>NZ_JAEKJZ010000001.1 GCF_017309185.1 Roseibium aggregatum
CTCGGTGATTTGAGCCACCGCGTCCCGCTTGAAATCGTCACTGAAATTGCTCGTGCCCATCATGGCCTCCTTGCCTCAAAATTAGGGAAGAAGGCGTCTACAAATCTAGGGGCTATTCAGTGCATCTGAGGCGCTTGCCTTTCCATAAACTGCCCGCAACTCTTACAGAATTTATTCCGTAGCCAGACTTTAAGCAGCTTATGCAAACTAATGCTCATAAACAGCAAGGACTTAGATACATCGCGGGCAAATTCAGTTTTGTATTATCCATAGAGGGTATCCGAAGACGTGGTAGGGTGCGTCTCTATGTGGATGCCCATGATCACGAACAACATACACCACTTCTACTTTTCGTTTTCCTGCAACTAAACCACCTTTTGATCTAAAAAATAGTTCAAGGTTCTGAGTAAAATCTGAGATCATATCTATGTCTAGATTTACATCTTGAGAGAGAAAAAGAGGGTGTTCTTCGGACCCCAGAGAGCCATTTCGATCCCAGAAATTGTCAGAAAAATAATCGCGCATCGTACTCTGGTTGATTTCTTCTCGGAAGTCGTAGAGAAATCTATGTAAGGCTGTATACGTAGACCAGTTATCTACTCGATCTATCCCAGGCGGCATGTCACAGTATTTAATGTTGGATGCCAAAAGAAGTATTATGTCTTGATCGTTTCTATTGATTTTTGAGGCCCAAAATCTAAGTATTATTTCGTTTTTTTTGGAAATTTTTTCTAGAAATATTTCATTTAAATCGATAAATTCTCTAACAATTAGGTATTTAACGCCTTCTATTCCAGGGCGGATATCTTGATAGGCGTTTAACGCCTGTATGTATGACCAAACGCAATTTATTTTCTCAGTTTCGTTGTATTTGCCGGAGTCTTTAGAAACGGAAGAGTTAATTCCAAATTCAAATGGAAACTTATACGTTATTTTATCTATATCGAGTTTAATTCCACGTTTTTCGCGAAAATCAATTTGCTCGATATAAGAATTTAATCTTTGATGATCGACGTAAATAATTTCATTCATTAGAAACTCCATATTTACCGCTTAAATTGTAAATTTATTTCAGCTTATCCGTGTCGGAGAATTTGCTACTCTTTTTGAACTGAATAATTAAAATATGGCAAAAATAGTCGCATAAAAATAATAAGAATATTAAGTAGAATTGGGCAGCAGTTTATATTGTAATGATTTGCTCGAAATCAAATATATTATTTTTATTTTTTAAATTTTATGGATATGAATTGAAGTATTTTTACTATTAATACTCAACGTTACAAGAGTTGGGTTTGGTTGTTGGCCAAGCGAATGGCTTCCAATCGATATCATTTAGTGAGGTGATGCCGAGGAATTCTCGTTTGGCTTCCGGATTTTTCCTAACCGATGCGGCATACGATCCGAGATAGCTGGAAATATGGGATTCGACATATTGATCTAGCGACAGGAACAACTTTTGATCGTTACAGAAGCGATAGTGCTTGGCCCAACCATTTAAAGTACTTGAGACGCGGCTCAGAGTCGGGATCATCGCAAACTGACTGCGAAGTGGCTTGGACGCATCGCGGGAAAACTCTTTTCGAGATGCGTTGAGAATATCCAATATCTTCTGCTTGAGTTTTCCGACCGCTTTTCCATTCGGACGGATAAGGCCGTTCACAATTTCGATGCCCAGAAACTCAAATCCGGTCTCGAATGATCGGACACCTCCGGAAGATTTTTGCGCCGAAAACTCTAGCTGTAAATCGGAAAGCAAGCCTTCGGCTTTCCGGAAGCGCGCATTCGCGGCTCTCTCTGTGGGGGCTAGTATTATTATGTCATCGATGTAACGAAAGCAGGTACAATCTCCTTCATTCATTGACTTGTCGAATGCATGGAGGAGAATATTTCCAAGGAGTGGAGATAACGCACTCCCTTGTGCAACACCCATGTCTTCCCTTGGAAAGCGGTCAGCATCCGCTCCTAATTGTGCCGCGTTTTCCAATTCGACAGCCACACAGCTGTCAAACAATCCCATGAAATCTGATGCCTGAATTTCGTTGGAAATGATTTCCCGGACCGCGGATTTGCTGATCCTCGTGAAGAAGGCTGAGATGTCGGCGCATCGGACGTAGTTCAAGCCACTCTTCTTGGCATCGAGAATTTTGGAAATCGCCAAAGGTACGGCCGCCATTCCGTCGTCCGACTGCTTGGTGATCCCGCCGAAACTATAGGGTGTTACGATATAGGGCTTTAACGAGGGCTGTCTCAGAAGCTGGTCGAGCACCGCACGCTGGAGAATTCTGGTTTCGATAGGTGCGACGACGATGGGGCGAAAATCCCCCATAGACCCTTTGGGGACTTTTTTCCCCACAGACTTTCCGAAGACAAACGAACCATTTCGAATCTCACGTTGTATCTTCCGAATGATCTTATCGGCAGTCTTTTGGAATTCGATGATTTCCGTTTTTGTTGTATCCGAACGAGATTGAATTCCATTCGCATGGACTTTGTTCCATGCGTGTCGCAACGCAGGTTGCCGGGTGGTCTCTTCAAAAGGTTTGGAGTGTTTGCACTTTGACGTTGGCATGTGATCTTGTGGGTCCTGTTGGTCGCTATACCCGTCCGACCGCTGCGCTGAACTCTGCCGAGGTACCCTTCGGTCCTATCGGCGCATCACTCGCCAGCACGATTGTACGGACGTCGATGCTGCATCGGAATTCGAGTGCCCAGGACAAGCCTGCCAACACGATCCCTACCGCCAGAGAAATTCTGACGCGGCCCCAAAGATCAGAGCCCCGCCCGAGGCGTGCCGAGTTGGCACGTTTTTGCATGTCTCAAACATTCTTGCCTTCCTTCCTATCGGTACCCTTTTTGAGGGCGAAGGCAAGGCCGCCCGGCCACGCACCCTGGCCCCGCCCGAAGAATTAAAGCGACCAGCCGCCCAACAGGCCCCACGAAAGGAGAAAGCATCGGCTATAACGGTCATTCTGGACGGATCCTCGCTGAACTCTGCCGAGGTACCCTTCGGTCCTATCGGCGCATCACTCGCCAGCACGATTGTACGGACGTCGATGCTGCATCGGAATTCGAGTGCCCAAGACAAGCCTGCCAACACGATCCCTACCGCCAGATTCCAGCTTTTTAAAGGTAGTGTGATCGTTCCCGCTTGCAACCCCTGAAGGGAAGAAAGCAACAGCAAAATTCGGCCAATCTTCGGGAAACTGTTGAATGGTGCGAGTCGTCGAAATCGCTCCGACGGCGCTGTGCATTCGTACGCGAAGCAAAATGTGGGAAGAACGGCCCGCGTGCAACATCACGCGTGTTGTCTCCATGTTGCTTGCTGGAAGCGTGTTGCCCGATAAAGTTGAAAAGTGTTGACAATCACGCTTTAAAAATAGCGCATTACAATCATAAGGTTATGGCGGAGAGAGAGGGATTCGAACCCTCGGAACGCTTGCGCGCTCAACGGTTTTCGAGACCGCCCCGTTCGACCACTCCGGCACCTCTCCGCGGCACTTTGAGAAAAACGAGTCTCAAGTGGCGCGGAACATAGACAAGCTCTTCGCGCGCCGCAAGTGTCGAAATGCATTCTTCCCCACTGGTGCATTTTAGGGGCATCGCAGTTCTCCAGAGGCGACGCATCCGGCGTTTCGGTCGTCGGTTTTCTTTCCTTTGTTTTGCGATCAGCATTCCTTCATGTGTAAAAGGCCAACCTGAGTGCCTGGCCGCGCGACGCAAGGGCGAGACGGAGACTGCCCGAAAAGCCCATATTTCCGTTTGACATCGGACGCTCACCGACTATATTGCGCGGGCTCGAAAAGGTCCGCTTTTTCGGGCTCTCTCGTCGTTCAAGGCCTGGCGGGCTTTCCAAAGCTTCACGCAACCCGACGCAAAGACTTGTCAACCGGATGTCAATGACCGGAGGGACAGGCGCCTTGGTTCGATCTGAAAGCTGCCAGCACACCGGCTGTAATCCGGGGCTGGTACGTTCAAAAACGAAAAGAAGGACGTGCGCGACATGTTCGCAGTGATCAAGACAGGCGGCAAGCAGTACACTGTTGCAGCCGACGACCTCCTGAAGGTCGAAAAACTCGACGCCGAAGCCGGCAGCACCGTCACTTTCGACGAAGTGCTCATGGTTGGCAAGGGCGCGGATACCACCGTTGGCGCTCCGACCGTCGAAGGCGCCAGTGTTGTTGCGGAAGTGGTCGATCAGGGCCGTGGCCGCAAGGTTATCGTATTCAAGAAGCGCCGGCGTCAGAATTCCCGCCGCCGCAACGGCCATCGTCAGGCCTTCACCCTCGTCAAGGTGACCGACATCCTGACCGGTGGCGCGAAGCCGGCCAAGAAGGCAGCTCCGAAGAAGGAAGCGCCGAAGGCCGAGAAAGCCGCGGAAGAGGCCGCTCCGGCCGCAGCCGCAGCCGGCGACGACCTGAAGAAGCTGGACGGCGCCGGTCCGGCGGCCGTGAAAAAACTGAACGAGGCGGGCATCACCACCTTCGCTCAGATCGCGGCCATGTCCGCTGACGATGTCGCGCGCGTTGAAGAAGAGACTGGCCTGAAAGGCAAGTTCGAACGCGGAAACTGGGTTGAGCAGGCCAAGGAACTGGCGGGCAGCTAAGCCGCCGTTTCGTCCCTGTAAGAATTAAGAATTCGAAGAACGAGGAGTTCTAACGATGGCACACAAGAAGGCAGGCGGCTCGTCCCGCAACGGCCGCGACTCAGCAGGCCGCCGTCTCGGCATCAAGAAATACGGCGGGGAAGCTGTGATTCCCGGCAACATCATCGCGCGTCAGCGTGGCACAACCTGGCATCCGGGCACCGGCGTGGGCATGGGCAAGGACCATACCATCTTCGCGACCGTGGAAGGCAAGGTTGAGTTTCAGCCGAAGGCGAACAAACGAACCTACATTAATGTGGTCCCGGTAGCGGAAGCTGCGGAGTAAAGCCGACGTGAAGTTTCGAAACGCCGGCGTCCCACCAAGACCCCGGCGGTAAGAGACAGGTCAGCAACCACGACTGTCAAAATCCGGAGGGGGAGATGGGGCGCCATCTCCCCCTTTGATTTGTTTTGACTGGAGGTAAAGATGGTTGTTGAAAGCGATGGGTTGCTGGACGAGAGCAGTCTGAGCGCGGCCCCGTTGCCGCAGGAAGCGGTCCGCGTGCGGCTTGATACGCCGCGAGCGGACGATCTGGCCGATCTGGTGTTTCTGGCCAACAACAAGACCGTCGCGGCCAATCTCGCCGCGATGCCCCATCCGTTCAGGGCGGAAGACGGCCGCAAGCTGATCCAGCGGGCAAATGAAATCCGTGAAAATCACGCCCTTTTCGCAATCAGGTTGAAAAGCACGGGCCGGCTGATCGGGGTCGTCAAATACGCCTCGATCGAAGCGGGCTGTCCGCTTCATGTCGGCTACTGGCTGGGCGAACCCTTCTGGGGCCAGGGCTATGCCACGGAGGCGGTGCACAGCCTCGTCGATCATGCCTTCACCTACACCGACGCACACGAGTTGCAGGGGTCCTGCCGGGTCACCAATCCGGCGTCGCGCCGCGTGCTCGTGAAATCCGGTTTCCAGTACCGCGACCAGGCGATGATCCGCTCCGTCGGCGCCGGTGGACCCGTGCCGATCGAACGGTACTCGCTGGAACGGACCGTGTGGGATTCGCTGAAAGGCTGGGGGCAGGGCCGATGATTAGAATGCCGAACCTGAAAACGCGCCGCCTCATCCTGCGTCCGCTTCAGGAGCAGGACGCCGCGGCGATTGCGGACCTTGGCGGCCGCGACTTTGAAATCGTTCGTTGGCTGACCGGCGCTTCCTGGCCCTATGTCGAGGGCGAGGCGGAAAAATTCGTTGGCAAGATCGTCGGTTCCGATCCGTTTCAGACCGAAGCCGCCTTCGCGGTGACGCTTGGCGGTGTCTTTATCGGTGTCGTGGCCATCGAAGCCCCGGGCGACCTTCAGGACCTTCCGAACCTGCCGACGCTGGGCTACTGGATCGGCCGTGCGTTCCAGGGGCACGGTTACGCCAGCGAGGCGGTGGACGCGGTTCTCGACTGGGCCTTCGAGGCCTACGACACGGAGGCGATTGCCGCGCGCGCCTTCGAGGACAACACCCGCTCCCGCGCGCTGTTGCGCAAGCTCGGTTTCAAGCCTTTCTGCCTGACCGAACGTTTCGCCAAGGCGCTCGACCGCAAGGTTTCGAACGTGGTCGTGCGGCTGGAAAAGGCGGACTTCGAGGCACGGAAGGAACCGGCGTGATGCTGCCCGTCCTAAGAACGGATCGCCTCTGTCTCCGGCCGGTCGTAGCGGGTGACTTGCCTGAGATCACACGGCTAATCGGCGATTTTGCCGTTTCACGAATGTTGTCCGTGGTTCCGCATCCCTATTCCGTGGAGGATGCAGAAACATGGTTCCTGCAGACCGAGGGACAGACCGGGAACGGCGAGCGGGTCTTTGCGATTGAGCTGGACAGCCGGGCAGCCGGTGCCGTTTCGGTTGGAAAGCCCGCCGAAGCGCCGGAGTTCGGGTATTGGCTGGGCAGGTCTTACTGGGGCAGGGGCTTCATGACCGAGGCCGGGCGCGCCGCGCTGGCGTGGCTCTTTGAAACCACGGACACGCAAACGGTTATGAGCGGGGCGCTCGACGAAAACACGGCCTCTCTGAACGTCCTGTCGAAGCTTGGCTTTACCGGAGCGCATACGTATTCGCTTTCGGTCAAGTCGCGCGGTGAAACCTTGCCAGGAATGCGAGTGCAGCTCAGCCGCGAGCGGTTTGAAACCCTGAAAGGCGGGGCATCGTGAGCACGGTTTCAGTCAAAACCGAACGGCTCGTCCTCCGGGCACCCCGCCAGGAGGACCTTCAGGCCTGCGCGGCACTTCTTGGCGACTACGACGTCGCGAAGATGTTGTCGCGCGTTCCTTACCCCTACGATCTGGATCAGGGCCGGGTCTTCCTGAGCGACGCGGTCGCGCGATGGTCTGATTGGAAGGAGGCCGACGAGCTGAACTTCCATATTGACCATGAGGGCCGAATGATTGGCGGTACCAGTTTCAGAACATTGCGGGAGACCCCAAAGATCGGTTATTGGCTGGGGCGCCCGTACTGGGGCAAGGGGTTGATGAGCGAAGCCGCCGGGGCGGCGCTTGGCTGGCTGTTTGAGAACACAGCGCATGAGCGCGTTGCCTGCGAAGCCATGACGGAAAACCCGGGCTCCTTGAGGGTGGCGGAAAAACTCGGCTTCAAGCGTGTTGGTGAAGTAAGCTGCGCAAGCCTTTCCCGGGGTGCCAGCATGCCCGCCCTTCGCACGGAACTGACACGGGAAGATTTTCTGAACGGCCTTCGATCGGTCTGACGATCAGGGCCTGACAACAGGACAAAAGAGAAGAACAATGAAATTCCTCGATCAGGCCAAGATCTACGTGCGCTCCGGCAACGGCGGGGCGGGCTGCGTGTCGTTCCGGCGCGAGAAATACATCGAGTACGGCGGACCGGACGGCGGCGACGGCGGCAAGGGTGGCGATGTGATCGTCGAATGCGTCGACGGCCTCAACACGCTGATCGACTACCGCTACAAGCAGCATTTCAAGGCGGAAACCGGCATTCACGGCATGGGCAAGAACCGCACCGGCGCCCATGGCGGCGACGTCGTCCTGAAGGTACCAGTCGGCACGCAGATCTATGAGGAAGACAACGAGACCCTGATCGCCGACCTGACCGAACTCGGCCAGAAGGTCGTCCTTCTGAGAGGCGGCAACGGTGGCTTCGGCAACGCGCATTTCAAGTCGTCCGTCAACCAGGCGCCGCGCCGCGCCAACCCCGGCCTTGAGGGCGAGGAGAAATGGATCTGGCTTCGGCTGAAACTGATCGCGGATGCCGGTCTGGTCGGATTGCCCAATGCCGGCAAGTCCACCTTCCTGGCGACCGTCTCGGCGGCCAAGCCGAAGATCGCGGATTATCCCTTCACCACGCTCCATCCCAATCTGGGCATCGTCCAGATCGATGGCCGCAGCTTCGCCATGGCCGATATTCCGGGCCTCATCGAGGGCGCCCATGAGGGCACCGGCCTCGGCGACCGCTTCCTCGGCCACGTTGAGCGCACGCGGGTGCTTTTGCATCTGGTCGACGGCTCCGGCGAGGAGGACCCGGGCGAGGCCTACCGGGTTGTGCGCGGCGAGCTGGAAGCCTACGGCGCGGGCCTCACCGAAAAGCCCGAAATCGTCGCGCTTTCCAAATGCGACGCCTTGACGGAAGAACTGATTGCGGAAAGATCCGCAAGCCTCGAAGCCGCCTGCGGTCAAAAGCCGCTGATCCTGTCCTCCGCCAGCGGCCTCAACGTCGACCGGGCCCTGCGCATGATCCTGCGCGCCATCGACCGGGACAAGGAAGAAGCGGCCAATCAGGTGCCGGCCCCGCAAGAGGAAGGGTGGCACCCGTAATGTCATCCCCCCACCGTCTCGGTGCCTTCAACCGTATCGTGATCAAGATCGGCTCCGCCCTGCTCGTCGAGGAGGGGGAACTCAAGCGCGCATGGCTCAATGCCTTGATCGCCGATGTGGTTGCCTTGGCGGACGGCGGTGCGGAAACACTGATCGTCTCCTCCGGCTCCATTGCGCTCGGACGCGGCATTCTGGGCCTGCCGAAAGGTCCCTTGAAGCTGGAAGAAAGCCAGGCCGCGGCCGCCGCCGGCCAGATCGCCCTGGCGCAGGCCTATGCGGATGCGCTCGGCGCCCATGGCAAGAAGGCCGGGCAGATCCTGCTGACGCTGGGCGACACGGAAGAGCGGCGGCGTTATCTCAATGCCCGTGCGACCATCGGCACCCTTTTGAAGATGGGCGCCGTTCCCATCGTCAACGAGAACGACAGCGTCGCCACCTCCGAAATCCGTTATGGCGACAACGACCGTCTGGCGGCCCGTGTCGCAACCATGGCCAGCGCCGATTGTCTGGTGCTTCTGTCCGATATCGACGGTCTCTATACCGCCCCGCCCGCGCAAAACCCGGACGCGGTCTTCCTGCCGGAAGTTCCGCGTATCACGCCGGAAATCGAGGCGATGGCAGGCAGTGCCGGTTCGGAGCTTTCCAGGGGCGGCATGAAGACGAAAATCGATGCCGGCAAGATCGCGACGGCGGCGGGAACCGCCATGGTGATCACCTCGGGCAAGGAATTGCATCCGCTGAAACGCTTGGACGAGGGGGTGCGGGGAACATGGTTTCCGGCGCTCGACTCGCCTTCGAGCGCGCGCAAGGCCTGGATCGGCGGCCATCTGGAACCGCGCGGCGAGATCCGGCTGGACGCCGGGGCGGTCCGGGCGATGAAATCGGGCAAGAGCCTGCTGCCGGCCGGCGTCACGGCGGTCTCCGGAACCTTTTCGCGCGGCGACGCGGTCGTTCTGCTTACTCCGGAAGGACGGACAATAGGCCGGGGCCTGATCGCTTACGACATCGACGAGGCCCGTCTGATCGCCGGCCGCAACAGCCGGGAAATCGAGGCCATCGTCGGCTATCCGGGACGGGCGGAAATGATCCATCGGGACGATCTGGTTCTTGAAGATGCCTTTTTGAACGGAACAGGCTAAAACGCGTTGAATGAAGGCCTTCAAGGGCCGGAAACGGGGAGTTTAGAAGAATGCTGGACATGGTCGAGACAGGGACGACGGCGGACCTGATGGCGGAGATCGGACGGCGCGCCCGTGCCGCCGCGCGCATCCTCGCCACCGCTCCAGCGGAGGTAAAGAACAGCGCCCTGACCGCGATGGCGAAGGCCGTGCGCGAAGCGATGCCCGAGATCCTTGCCGCGAACCGGCTCGATGTCGAGGCCATGAAGGCCGGAGGACAAACGGCCGCCTTTCTCGACCGGGGCACGCTCAGCGAGGAGCGGATCGAGGCGATCGCGGGGGCGCTTGAGGACATCGTCAGGCTCGACGATCCGGTCGGCGGCGTCATCGCGGCCTGGGAGCGGCCGAACGGGCTCAAGATCGAGCGGGTTCGCACGCCGCTCGGTGTCATCGGTGTCATCTACGAGAGCCGTCCCAATGTCACGGCGGATGCCGGTGCGCTTTGTCTCAAGGCGGGCAACGCGGTCATCCTGCGCGGCGGTTCCGACACCATTCACTCCAACAAGGCGATCCATGCAGCCCTGGAACAGGGTCTGCGCGAAGCCGGCCTGCCGGCGGACGCCATTCAGGTCGTGCCGGTGACCGACCGGGCGGCCGTGGGGGAAATGCTGCGCGGGCTCGACGGAAACCTCGATGTCATCGTGCCGCGCGGCGGCCGCAGTCTTGTGGAACGGGTCCAGACCGAGGCCCGCGTGCCTGTCTTTGCCCATCTTGAAGGGATCGTCCATCTCTTCGTCGACAAGTCCGCCGAACTGGATAAAACGGTCGACATTGTCGTGAACTCCAAACTGCGCCGCACCGGGATCTGCGGCGCCCTGGAGACGCTGCTGGTGCATGAGGACGTGGCGGACAGCTATCTGCCGGCGATCGTCAGGGCGCTGCAGGAAAAGGGCTGCGAGATCCGCGGCGACGAGCGCGTGCAGGCGCTTTGCGGCGATACCGTACCGGCCGGCGAAGACGACTGGTCGACGGAATATCTGGACAAGATCCTGTCGGTGAAAGTGGTGCCGGACCTGGATGCGGCGATGGAGCACATCGCCACCTACGGCTCGAACCACACCGACTGCATCGTGACCGAAGACCAGGCGGCGGCGGACCGGTTCCAGCGGGAAGTGGATTCAGCCATTGTCCTGCACAACGCCTCCACCCAGTTCGCCGACGGCGGCGAGTTCGGCATGGGCGCGGAAATCGGCATCGCCACGGGCCGCATGCATGCGCGCGGACCGGTCGGCGTCGAACAGTTGACCAGTTTCAAATACAAGGTGCGCGGCACGAGCCAGACGCGTTCATGAGCCCACTGACCATCGGGTCCGGACTTGGCCGTGACTGGCTGAAGCTGCCGCATGCGGAGGCGGGCAACCGCATCGGCATTTTCGGCGGTTCCTTCAATCCGCCCCATTCCGGCCACCGGCTTGTCGCCCTCACCGTGTTGAAGCGGCTCGGGCTCGATCAGGTCTGGTGGTTCGTGACGCCCGGCAATCCCCTCAAGAGCCATTCGGATCTGGCTCCCCTGGAAATGCGCCTGCACATGACAAGCGCGCTGGCCGATCATCCGCGCATGAAGGTGACCGCCTACGAGTCGGTTCTGGGCACGCCTTACACCGCCAAAACGATCATGGCGCTGCGCGCGATGCGCCCGGCCGTGCGATTCGTCTGGGTCATGGGCGCCGACAATATGGCGGGTTTCCATCGCTGGCAGGACTGGCGCGCCATTGTCGGTTCCGTTCCGCTCGCCATTGTCAACCGTCCCGGCGCCTCCCTGTCCGTGCTCTCGTCACCGATGGCAAAAGCGTATGAAAAATATAGACTTCCTGAAGACGAGGCCGGTCTTTTGCCGGATATGGAACCTCCGGTCTGGACGTTTCTGCACGCGCCGCTGGACCCGGTTTCCTCGACCGAACTGCGGCGCGAACCGGCTGGAAGAAGAGCGGATTAGCCATGAAGTGCCGGCTGTCTTGAAAATGCCAAAGGGTAAGCGGTATGATAGGGGCGGTCGCGGAGAGCGCGGCCGAGGTACGGTCAACCGGTCCTGCATCCAAAACGGGTGACGTATAGTCGGACGTTCGGTTCGTGACGACGTTGGGCGCAGGACGGCAGAAACGGCGAAAGGCACTACACCTGACCATGACCTTTGAAAGTGGGCGGACAGCTATGTCCACTCCTGTACAGGCTTCCGTAAGCGCTGATCTTGCGGCAGACCTTCTCGATACGGTTCTCGCTAGTCTTGAAGATTCAAAAGCCGAGGACGTAACTACTCTCGACATCGCAGACAAGAGTTCCCTGGCCGATCACATGGTGATCGTGTCCGGACGTTCCCACCGCCATGTGGGCGCGATCGCGGACCATTTGCTGAAGGACCTCAAGTCGGCGGGCACCGGCCATGTCAAAGCCGAGGGCTTGAGCACATGTGACTGGGTGCTGATCGATGCGGGCGATGTGATCGTTCACATTTTCCGTCCGGAAGTGCGCGGCTTCTACAATCTCGAGAAGATGTGGGCGCCGGAGACGGACGAAGCGCCGCATTTTATCGGCTGAGCATTTGAGGTCCTGGACGTCAGGGCCTCGGTTTGCCGATGACGTAGAGTAAATTACCGGAGCGGGCTCCGGCGGGGAATTCATGCGCTTCACGCTATCCTGCATTGGCCGGATGAAGGCCGGTGCGGAACGAGATCTTCTCGACCGCTATCTCGACCGGGCACGCAAGACGGGCAGGGCGCTTGGCGTGACCGGGATCGCGCTTGTCGAAATACCGGAAAGCCGCGCCCAGAGGCCGGAGGCGCGCAAGGCGGACGAAGCCGGATCTCTTCTGGCGGGCATTCCGGCCGGAGCGCGCCTGGTCGTTCTCGATGAAAACGGCAAAAACCTGACCAGTCCGGCCTTTAGCGACAGGCTGGACACCTGGAAGAACGAAGGCGTTCCGGAAGTCGTCTTTGCGTTGGGAGGGGCGGACGGCCATGGCGCAGAGGTTCTGGCCAGGGCCGATCTGAAACTGGCGCTGGGGGCGATGACATGGCCACACCAGATCGCCCGCATTCTTCTCGCCGAACAGATCTACCGGGCGTTGACCATTCAGTCCGGCCATCCCTACCATCGGATCTGACCTTGCAACCGAGTTTTGCGAAGGTGGCTGGAGCGCAACCGGTTCTACGGGGCGCGTCATGCCGCGAGAGTTGACCGAGAAATGACCGACATACCGATCCTCACGACCGGCAGGCTGATCCTGAGGCCCATGCGCATGGCCGATTGGCCGGACTATCTTGCCTTCATGCGGACGGACCGCTCCGTCGGCATGGGAGGGCCTTTTGAGCTGAAAATGGCGTGGGCCCTGTTTTGCCACGATATGGCGCAGTGGCCGTTGATGGGCCATGGCGCGCTGATGCTTGAGGACAGGAAATCGGGGGATTGCCTTGGCCAGGTCGGCATAAACCATGGGCCGCTGTTTCCCGAACATGAACTGGGCTGGTTTGTCTATCCCCACGCCGAAGGCAAGGGTCTGGCGTTTGAGGCTGCGGAACGGCTCGTGGCCTGGGCGCGGGAGCTTCGCCAACTGCCCGGTCTTGTCAGCTATGTGGATCGCGACAATCTGCGTTCCAGGAACCTCGCCGAACGTCTTGGCGCCAGACTGGACGACCAAGCTGAACGGCCGGAGCCGGAAGACCTCGTCTACCGGCATTTCTAGAGACTGCTGCCATGAAAGTGCCTTTACCCGGGGTTCATGCCTTGCCCGTTGCCTGAAAGCTGCATCGTCCGCTCCGCACCCTTTTGCCGATGAAGCGCATTGTGAAGTCCGTGGAATGCGTCAATATGCCGAAAATGGCCGGTCTGCCCGTATGTCGCCTCATTCACGCCGTAACGAAAGACTGGGGCGGAAGGACTTGTGGGAGCTTCCGCCGGTCGGCCGGACAAACAAGGTAAACGGTTCGTTAACGCTGTATGTGTAAACCGCATAGGTTGGTAACCTTTTGGAGCTTGGGCAGGGTGAAGCCGGATCGCATCAGGGTCATGCGTTCAGGACTTGAGATGCGGAAAACCAGACCGCTCTTGAGTGCGGCTGTTTTTGCTCTGTGCCTTTTGCCGATGCACGCGGTGGCGACGGAAAACGCCGACGAGGCGTCCGAGGCGAACGCCACCGAAACTGCCGGCGTCTCGCCGGAAATGGGCGCCGTTCTCAACCGGAAGAAACAGCGCGAACAGGAACTGGCGGCCCTTTCCCAGGACATAGATGTGTCCTCCGACCGCCAGGCCGCCATTGCGCGGGAAATCCGGTCCCTGGACCGGGACCGGGAAACGCTGAACGCGAAAATCATCAGCACCTCCGACACGATCAAGGGACTGGAAACCGAACTGAGCGCCACGGAGCGCCGGCTGAGGAGCCTGGGTGAGAACGAAGACGCGGTGCGTCTGTCGCTCATCGCGCGCCGCGACGTATTGTCCGAGGTGCTGGCCGCGCTGCAGAGGATCGGCAAGCGCCCGCCACCGGCCCTGGCCGTTCGGCCGAGCGATGCCCTGTCGGCGGTGCGCAGTGCGATTCTCCTCAATGCGGTCATGCCCGAACTGAAGGTCGAAACGGAAGCGCTTGCCGCCGACCTGGAAGAGTTGCACCGCTTGAAAGCGGTGATCGCAGAGGAAAAAAACCGGCTTCGCGGCGATGCCATGCGGTTGGCTGAGGAAAAGTCCCGTCTTGAGCTTCTCTTGAGCGCGAAAAGGCAGGAGTATTCCAAATCGGTGCGAAGTCTGGAGCAGGAAAAGCGGCGGGCTGAGGAATTGGCCGAGCGGGCCGGGTCGCTCAAGGACCTGATCGCGGGCCTTGAAGCCGAGATAGACAGCGCGCGCGAAGCGGCGGAAAAATCGCGCAGGGCGGCTGAAGAGGCCAGGCGGAATGCCTCGCGCAATTTTGATCCGTTTTCTGATCCGGGAAGACTGGCTCCGGCGATTCCCTTCCAGGAGGCGAAAGGCCAGCTTCCGCAGCCGGTTTCGGGAACAGTGCTGAAAGGGTTCGGTGAGGAAGATGAATTCGGTGGAGAGACGGAAGGACAGTCTATCGCCACAAGGCCGGGATCTAATGTAACCTCGCCGGCGGATGGCTGGGTGGTCTATTCGGGACCGTTCCGTTCCTTCGGCCAGCTGTTGATCTTGAATACGGGCGACGGCTACCATGTGCTCCTGGCCGGGATGGACCGGATCGATGCGGAACTGGGGCAATTCGTTCTTGCCGGGGAACCGGTTGGCGTTATGGGCGCGACCCAATGGGCGAGCGCTTCGACATTCGGCTTGGGTTCGACCCAGCCGATACTATATGTAGAATTTCGGAAGGACGGCCGCGCGATCGATCCCACGCCTTGGTGGGCGCGCACAGAAGAAGAAAAGGCTCGCGGATGATACGGAAAGCTTCTCTGCTGCTGGTCGGTGCCCTGATGGGAGCCGCGGCGGTGACGACAATGACCCAGGTGCCGATCAACGTGTCGGTGGCCGCAAATGCCGCGGCGACGGACACCTACCGGCAGCTCAACCTTTTCGGTGATGTGTTCGAAAGGGTTCGCTCGGACTATGTGGAGGTTCCGGACGACGCCCAGCTGATCGAAAGCGCCATCAATGGCATGCTGACATCCCTTGATCCGCACTCCAGCTACATGTCGCCGAAAAGCTTCCGCGACATGCAGGTGCAGACACGCGGCGAGTTCGGCGGTCTTGGCATCGAGGTCACCATGGAAGAGGGCCTCGTCAAGGTCGTCTCCCCGATTGACGACACGCCCGCAGCGAAGGCCGGCGTTCTGGCCGGCGATCTGATCACCTATATCGACGGCGAACAGGTTCAGGGCCTGACCCTGAACGAAGCCGTCGAGAAAATGCGTGGCCCGGTCAACACGGACATCATCGTTACCGTCCGGCGCAAGGGCCGCGCGGAGCCGTTCGACATCACCATCACGCGCGACATCATCCGCATCCGCTCCGTCCGCTGGCGTGAGGAAGACGATGTCGGCTACATCCGCGTCACCCAGTTCAACGAGCAGACCTTCGACGGCCTGAAGGAAGGTATCGAGGAAACCACGGCCAAGATCGGCGAGGACAAGCTGAAAGGCTACATCATCGATCTGCGCAACAACCCGGGCGGTCTTCTGGATCAGGCCATCGCCGTGTCCGACGCCTTCCTGGATCGCGGCGAGATCGTCTCGACCCGCGGACGCGAAGCCGAAGAGACCCAGCGTTACAACGCGCGTGCCGGCGACCTCACCAACGGCAAGCCGGTCATCGTGCTGGTCAACGGCGGTTCGGCCTCCGCGTCTGAAATCGTCGCGGGCGCGCTGCAGGATCACCGCCGGGCGACCATCCTCGGGACGCGGTCCTTCGGCAAGGGCTCCGTGCAGACCATCATCCCGCTCGGCGCCAATGGCGCGATCCGCCTGACGACGGCGCGCTACTACACCCCGTCGGGAACCTCCATTCAGGCCAAGGGTATCGTGCCGGACATCGAGGAACTGCAGGAACTGCCGGAAGAACTGGTCGGCCGGGCCGAAACCAAGGGCGAAGCCGGTCTGCGCGGCCACCTGGAGGCTGACGGCGAGGAAGAATCCGGCAGCCAGGCCTATGTGCCTTCGGACCCGGAGGACGACAGCCAGTTGAACCTGGCGCTGGACCTGCTGCGCGGCATTCAGGCGAACAGCGCCTTCCCGCCGGTCTCCGACAGCGCGGCTGTCAAAAACTGACCTTTAAGGCGTGCCGGCCCTCGTCCGGCACGCGTATTTCCGTTCTCGTTCTGCGTAATCCGTAACCAAAAAACGCCGGCTCCCCGCCGGTCATAAGGCTCAGGACGGCATGTCGAGCGAAGATCTCACAGCTCCCCTAGGAATGGGAAAACGGCGGCTGGTCCGGCTGCCGTTCGGCCTGATCGGTGCCGGTCTGTTGAGCGTGCTGGCGACGACCATACTTGTCTGGATCGTCGTCGTGGACGATCCCTACGGCGGCGAACCGGTGGCCGTTCTTCCGCTCGACGCGATTGTCGAGGGCGTGACGTCCCAGGACATCGAGGTTGTCGAGATTCGCCCGGGCATCGGCGAGGATCTCGGTCCCAACCTTCGCCCTGGGTCCGACAAGGATCTCCTCGGACCGCGCTACGAGATGGTTCAGCGGCCTGACGGGCGCGGTCCCGAGGAACCGGTGACGGAGTTGTCCATCAATCCGGATACCCGTGTCATAGAACGCACCGACGTCGGTTTCCTGCCGAAAATCAGCGATGCCGGCGTGCGTCCGCTCGACGCCTATTCCCGGCCGGTCGTGCGCGAGTTTACCTCCATTCCGAAAATCGCGGTGATCGTAAACGGCCTGGGACTGAGCGAGACGGGAACGCAGAATGCCATAGACCGGCTGCCGCCGGATGTCACCTTCGCCCTGGCGCCCTATGGCCAGGACCTGGATCTATGGATGCAGCAGGCCCGCACGAAGGGGCACGAACTCCTGCTGCAACTGCCGCTCGAGCCGTTCGATTTTCCCGACAACGATCCCGGTCCCCACACGCTTCTGGTGAGCCTGAGGCCGGATGAAATGGTCAACCGGCTGTCGTTTTTGCTGACGCGCGCCACCAATTATGTCGGAACGATCGCGGATATGGGCGCACGTTTCACGTCGACCAAGCCGTCCATGGACTTCCTACTTGGCAAGCTGAAAGAACGTGGGCTGATGTTCATCGACAACGGAACGTCGTCGCGCAGCATCGCGTCGGAAGCCGCGAACGAATCCCGGACGCCCTTCAGCGGCGTGGACGTGGTGCTCGATGAAGTGCCGAAGGAAGACAGCATCGACGCGAAACTGTTGCAGCTCGAAGGCGTTGCCCGGACCAGAGGCGTTGCGGTGGCGGCCGGTTCGGCGCTTCCCGTCACTGTTCGCCAGCTTGAAAAGTGGGTAAGAGACCTGGAAGAGCGCGGGTTGCAGCTGGTGCCGATCAGCGCAACCATTGACCGATAGTCCGGGACCATGCCCGAGGTATTGAAACAGGTGATTGCGTGACAAAGTTAGAACTCGGGCCGGGTTTTCCGGAACCGCAGGAAGGTCTGCCTTATCGACCCTGCGTCGGTATCATGTTGATCAATCCGGAAGGCAGGGTCTGGATCGGAAGCCGGGACGACGGCGCGAACACCTCGATTTACGAATACTCCTGGCAGATGCCCCAGGGCGGCATCGACAAGGGCGAAACGCCCGAGCGGGCGGCCCGGCGTGAACTTTACGAGGAAACATCGGTTCGCTCCGTCACGCTCCTTGAGGAAGCCCCGGAGTGGTTTGCCTACGACTATCCGGAGGATGTCGCGCGCTCGACCCGCAAGGGGAAATACCGGGGCCAGGCGCAGCGCTGGGTCGCCTATCGCTTCGACGGCCGGGAAGACGAAATCGACATTCTGACGCCGCCGGACGGCCACACCGCCGAATTCAGCGCGTGGCGCTGGGAAGCGGCCGCCCGCCTGCCGGAGCTTATCGTCCCCTTCAAGCGCCCGGTCTACGAACGCGTGGTCGCGGCCTTTTCCCATCTGACGGCCTGAAGAGGGGGCGGGCGCTTCAGCCGGTTCCCGGCTCCTCCAGTACAATGCTGCGGTTTCCCGCCGTCGCGGGTATGGCACTTGCACCGGGCACTGCCGAGCTCCCTCTTCCATTGTGAGAGGGCTGGGGTGAGGGGGCAAACCCCCGAAAATGTCGGAGAGGTCCAAACCCCTCTCCCGGCGCGAGTGCCGGCCTGTCCCCATGGGAGAGGTGCCTCTGCGGCAATCAAAAACGCTCTCGATCAGGCGCAACTCCCTTGAGAGGAAAAAACCGGATACCAACGTCTGTATGGACAATCCCGCGTAACGTCCGCTAGTCAGCAATGTCTCTTGGTTTCATGTCGTTTTTGAAACAGACAGGCCCGGAGTGCATCGCTACGATCCCGGCCAGCGAAAGCGGTTCGGCGGTGCGAAGGGCGGTCGGACCCGCGTGAAGAAGAACTGGGGCGCACGGGCCTTTCCTCCGGCGGTCCTGAGAAATTTGGAGGGACGTCAATGTCTTTCGGCAAGGGGCTTTCCAGAAAGCCGTCCCAGCCAAAAGGGCGCCAACTGGAAGATGAGGCCTTGAAAGAGGTTCAGGTTCTTCTGGGCGAAGAGCCGCGTCGCCGCGATTTGCTGATCGAACATCTGCACAAGATCCAGGATGCTTTCGGCTGCCTGGAAGCCAGGCACCTGAAGGCACTCGCGGAGGAGATGCGCCTGTCGCAGGCGGAAATCTACGAGGTCGCAAGTTTTTATCATCACTTCGACATTGTCCGCGAAGGCGAAGCAAAACCCGCCCCGGTGACGGTCCGGGTGTGCGACAGCATTGCCTGCGCCTTGAAAGGCGCCGATGAACTCGCCGCGACGCTCAAAGCCGGCCTCGACCCGGCCAAGGTCCGCGTCCAGAAAGTCGCCTGCATCGGCCGCTGCGCCGGTGCCCCCGCCGTACAGGTCGCGAAACAGGCGGTCGACAATGCCACGGAACTCTCGGTGCGCGCCGTCTTGTACGAAGGCGGCGGCGCTCCCGTGATCCCGGAATACGTTGCCTTGGAAGCTTACCGGGCCGATGGCGGTTACAGGCTGCTGGAACGGGTCCGGGCCGGGGAATTCGACGCGGTTGGGGTGGCCGACAAGGCGCTTGAGGCGGGTCTGCGCGGACTGGGCGGAGCCGGATTTCCGACCGGCACCAAGTGGAAGATCGTACATGATCTGCCAGGCCCGAAATATCTTACCATCAACGGCGATGAAGGCGAGCCGGGCACGTTCAAGGACCGCTTTCACCTGGAACGCGATCCGCACCGCCTCCTGGAAGGGGCGCTGATCGCGGCGCATGCCATCGAGGCGGAGCGCATCTACCTTTATATGCGCGACGAGTATCCGGCGGTTCTGGAAATCCTGAAAACGGAAATCGAGGCCTTGCGCTCCGCCGGGATCATCAACTCCATCGACATCGAACTGCGCCGGGGGGCAGGGGCCTATATCTGCGGCGAGGAGAGCGCGATGATCGAATCCATCGAAGGCAAGCGCGGCCTGCCGCGTCACCGTCCGCCCTTCATCGCCCAGGTAGGCCTCTTTGGCCGGCCGACGCTCAATCACAACGTCGAAACGCTTTACTGGATCCGCGACATTCTGGAAAAGGGACCGGAGTGGTTCGCGTGCCAGGGCCGGCGCAAGTCCAAGGGCTTCAGGTCCTTCTCGGTGTCCGGCAGGGTGAAGCAACCGGGCGTCAAGCTGGCGCCCGCCGGCATCACCATGAATGAGTTGCTGAACGAGTTCTGCGGCGGCATGGAAGACGGGCACCGTTTCAAGGGCTATCTGCCGGGCGGCGCGTCCGGCGGTATCCTGCCGGCATCCCTGGCGGACGAGCCGCTCGATTTCGGCACGCTCGACCAATACGGATGCTTCATCGGCAGCCACGCTATCGTGGTCTTCTCCGACCGGGACGACATGCGCGAGGTCGCGCTCAACCTGATCCGCTTCTTCAAGCATGAAAGCTGCGGCCAGTGCACACCCTGCCGCTCGGGTACGGAAAAACTCGAGACGATGCTGGCGGACGGTGACTGGAATGAGGACAAGATCGCCGATCTGGAGGCGGTGATGCGGACGGCTTCCATTTGCGGTCTCGGCCAGGCGGCCAGCAATCCGGTAGCGTCCGTGCTAAGGTTCTTCCCGGAGGAGTTCGAGACATGACCGAGATCGCATTCTCCCTCGATGGCAAGACGGTCACGGCCCGTGACGGTGAAACCATCTGGCAGGTGGCCAAGCGCGAAGGCGTGGCGATCCCCCATCTCTGCCACAAGGATGCGCCGGGTTACCGTTCCGACGGCAATTGCCGCGCCTGCATGGTGGACATTGAAGGCGAGCGCACGCTGGCGGCCTCCTGCATCCGCAAGCCGTCCGAGGGCATGGTCGTCCAGACGGCGACTGAGCGGGCCGCCAAGGCGCGTGAAATGGTGTTCGAACTGCTGGCGGCGGACCAGCCGCCCAGGGACGCGCATCCCGACCCCGAGAGCGATTTCTGGAAATGGTCCGTGGCCGCCGGGGTGACGGAAAGCCGTTTCGCACCATGCGAAAAGCCGGCGCAGGACATTTCCCATCCGGCGATCGCCGTCAATCTGGACGCCTGCATCGCCTGCAACCTGTGCGAACGCGCCTGCCGGGAAGTCCAGGTCAACGACGTCATCGGCATGGCCGGCCGAGGGTCGGAAACGATACCCGTCTTCGATCTCGCCGATCCCATGGGACTGTCCAGCTGCGTGGCCTGTGGCGAATGCGTTGCCGCCTGTCCGACCGGCGCGCTCATGGAAAAGAGCCTCCTGGACGAAACGGCGACAAAAAGGGCGGTTTATCCGGAAGAGACCGTCGACAGCGTCTGCCCGTTCTGCGGCGTCGGCTGTCTCACGACGGTGTCGGTCAAGGACGGCAGGATCGTCAAGGTCGACGGACGCGACGGTCCCGCGAACGAAAACCGGCTTTGCGTGAAGGGCCGCTTCGGTTTCGACTATGTCTCGAGCCCCGAGCGTCTCACCAAACCGCTGATCCGCCGCGACGACGCACCGAAGCGCGGCGACATCGCCATGAGCCGGGGCAATTATCTCGACTATTTCCGCGAGGCCACCTGGGACGAGGCGCTGGACCGAGCCGCAGGCGGTCTGAAAGCGGTCTATGAGGCCAAGGGCGGTGCGGGCATCGCCGGGTTCGGCTCTGCCAAGGGCTCCAACGAAGAGGCCTATCTCTTCCAGAAACTGATCCGTCAGGGCTTTCAAAGCAACAACGTCGACCACTGCACCAGGCTCTGCCACGCCTCCTCCGTGGCGGCCCTCATGGAAGGGATCGGTTCCGGAGCGGTGACCGCACCTTTCAATGCGGCGGAAGACGCAGACTGCATGATCGTCATCGGCGCGCGGCCCGAACAGAACCACCCGGTGGCGGCGACCTATCTCAAGCAGGCGGCCAAGAACGGCACCAAGCTGATCGTGATGGATCCGCGCGGCCAGGGCCTGATGCGCTTTGCCGACTACGGCCTGATCTTCAAGCCGGGCACGGATGTCGCCATGCTCAACGCGATCCTCAATGTGATCATCTCGGAGGAGCTTTACGACAGCCAGTATATCGCCGCCCATGTCGACGGCTTCGAGGCGCTGAAGGAAAAGATCCGGGACTTCACGCCCGAGGCGATGGAGCCGGTCTGCGGCATTGACGCGAACACCCTGCGCGAGGTCGCGCGGCTGTACGCGACCAGCCAGAAGTCGATCATCTTCTGGGGCATGGGCGTCTCGCAACACGTTCACGGCACCGACAATGTCCGCTGCCTGATCGCCATGGCGCTGACCACGGGCCAGATCGGCCGTCCGGGAACCGGGCTTCACCCCTTGCGCGGCCAGAACAATGTCCAGGGCGCTTCGGACGCGGGGTTGATCCCGATGGTCTACCCGGACTACCGCTCCGTCGAAAACCCGGACATCCGTGCCGAATTCGAGGACGCCTGGGGCCGGACGCTCGATCCTGTGCGCGGCCTGACGGTGGTCGAGATCATGGACGACATTCTCGCCGGCGGCGTCGAGGCCATGTATGTCCAGGGCGAAAACCCGGCCATGTCCGATCCGGACCAGACCCACGCCCGCAAGGCGCTTTCAAGCCTGAAACATCTGGTCGTTCAGGACATTTTCCTGACCGAAACCGCCTGGCACGCGGATGTGATCCTGCCGGCCTCCGCGCATGCGGAAAAGCTCGGCACCTTTACCAATACCAACCGCCAGGTCCAGATCGGCCGACCCTGCGTCCCGATGCCGGGCGAGGCGCGGGCCGACTGGGAGTTGCTGATTGAAATGGCGAACCGCCTCGGCCTCAACTGGTCCTACGAAGGGGTGCCGGAGATCTACGCGGAAATGTGCTCCCACATGGCGTCCTTCGACAACATCACCTGGGAGCGGCTGGAGCGAGAGGGCACGGTCACCTACCCCTCGGACGCTCCGGACAAGCCGGGCAACGAGATCCTGTTCGGCCAGTCCTTCCCGACCGCCGATGGCCGGGGCCGGATCGTGCCGACGGATCTGGTGCCGCCCGACGAAGTGCCGGACACCGACTTCCCGCTGGTGCTGACCACCGGACGCATGCTGGAACATTGGCACACGGGCGCCATGACCCGGCGGGCAACCGTGCTCGACGCGATCGAGCCGGAACCGGTCGTGTCCATGAACCCGCGCGATATCAAGCTTGGCGGTCTGGAAATCGGCCAGAAGGTCAGGGTGGAAACAAGGCGCGGCGCGATCACGCTGACCCTGCGCGCCGACCGCGACGTCTCCACGGGCATGCTGTTCATCCCGTTCTGTTTCTATGAGGCCCCGGCCAACTTCCTGACCAACCCGCAGCTCGATCCCTTCGGCAAGATCCCGGAGTTCAAGTTCTGCGCGGCCCGCATCGCACCGGCCGCGGAGGTGCAGGCGGCGGAGTAGGGCAGGGCCGGCGTCCACGAACCGGGTCAGCAAATGGACTGCGGACTGGAGGCTTTCCCTGGCCCCCTTCTCCCCCCTTGAGGGGGAGATGTCAGCTTTGGCTGACAGAGGGGGGGAACCAGCCGTTCGACTCCATTCAGCTTTTCATATTGCCGCACAGCCGCGCCCCCCTCTGTCCGTTTCACGGACATCTCCCCCGCAAGGGTGGAGAGGGGTGCAAGCGGCAAGGCCAGGAGGTGTCCAACCTCGAAACGATCACTCCGCCGCCACATTCACATTCAGCATGTTCGGAAGGGCTTGCGGGGCCGTGGCCAGGCTGCCGAGGATGTTGGTGAGCGGTACCGGATTGGCCGGGGTCAGCGTCACCCTGAGTCCGTTCGGGTTGTTGAGGAATTTCGTGGCTGCCTCGCTGACCATGGCCGTGAAGGCCTGGTTCTTGAGCTGGCCGCTTGCCGCGACAGCCTGGGCGACGAGCGCGGAGCGCAGCGTCTCTTCCGGAACCCCCTGCAGATAGGCCATGTGCGGCAGGCCCTTGGCGACCAGGCCGGCGTCCTTGAAGGTAACAGTGGCCTCGACGAACTGGGCCATGATCGCCGCCAGTTGCCCCTGGCCCTGCGGATCCTCGAAGAGGGCCTTGGGCACATTGGCGAAGCGGGCGGAGGCTTCGGCGCGCCCGAGCCCTTCGATATCCACCATCAGGCGCTCCAGGCGCAGGTCCAGGGTGGCTTCGTCCCAGGTAAGGCGGGTCTCGTCGGACCAGACGACCGTATCCAGCCCAAGGGCCTCGAACAGGGTCCTGAGTTCCAGGTCCTTGATCGTCTTGACCGGAACGCGGATGCCGTCGTTTCGCGCATAGAGACTGGTCGGAATGGGCGGGACAGTGGTGGAAACGCTGAATTCCGCCTTGCCGATCTCGGTGGTTCCGGTGTCGGGAAGGTTGACCTCCAGTCCCTCGATTTCATAGCCGAAGGAGCGCGGCACGAAGGCCTTCACGATCTCCATCGGGTGGTCTTTGGCATAGTCCTTGTCCGCGACCATCTCGCCGATGACGGTTTTCATCGGTGCGAACTCGGCGAAGCTGATATCGTTGATCGAAGCCCACTCGAGCGTGGCGAACCCGCCGCCCGGAAGGTCCGGCGCGTTCAGGCCGACAAGCAGCATTTCGCCGATCCCCTCGGAGCTGACATTCGTCATCGCCATTTCCTCGATGGCGACATCAACGTCCTTTTGCGAATCGGGCGTGGGAATATTCAAGGTGAACCCGCTCACCCGGGCATCCGCCAGTCCGAAGGAGCGGTATACCTGAAATGCCCCCAGGATAAGCTCGTCCGGCGCGATCGTCTTCTTGCTGAGCAGAGCGTCGAAGAGGGCCAGGAGATCGTTCTCCCGCTTGGTGACCGTGACATCGGCCATGGACACCTTTTCCACGGACATGTTGACCGACAGGCCGTTGCCCAACTCTTGCTTGTTTTCGTAATCGACCGTCGAACCGGATTCGATCAGTGTCATTTTCTCGCCGGTTTCCGGTATCGACGGATCGAAGAGGCTGAGAACGGCGTTGAAATCCATGTTCTGGTAGATGGTCTTGCCCTGGGACGTGATCTGGTTGAGCATCTCGCCGGACTGCAGGTCCCGCGTCCGCATACTCTGGGTCACCTGGTCGACGGAATATTCGCCCACCCGTCCTTCGACCACATCGGAAATTCGATACCCGTCCATTTGCATGGTTCCGGATACGGCCGGAGTGTCTCGGCCTTCCTCATAAGCCTCGAAGGTCATCCCGATATTGTCGGCCTTCGCCAGAGTGTAAGAGGCCAGCAGGCTGGATTTGACAAAAGGGAGCCAGCGGCTGACCGGCCGCTCCGGGTCCTCTGCGGGCATCGCCGGGATCGTGAAATCGTAGTTGTCGATTTCGGTCCCCGCCAGACGGCCTTTTACATCGATCCGGCCTTCGCCTTCGACCGAGCCGGAAAGCCTGAAATTCGTGTCGTCGGAATAAACGATCTTGTCCGCGGAAAAGGAGTTGGCGTCACGGCTCAGTCCGGCGAAAGTGAGTGTGCCGGCGGTGAACGAAACCGACCAGGTGAGCCGGGACGGCTTGGCAGGGGAGCTCCCGGAACCGTCGGCGGCTTCCCCCGGTTCTTTCATCGCGATTCCGGTGATGGAGCCTCCCAGCGATATGGTGCTGTTCGTAACCGTCAGCGTGTTGCTCGCGGCGTCGTAGTTCACCGCACCGTTTTCGACGGTCAGACCGAGGCTCTTTAGGGCGTCGACATAGGCGTTGAAGGCGGCCAGGCCGGTGTCCTGGGCAAACGCGGGGCTGGAGATGAGGACCAGCGCCACGCCGAAACTGACAACGCGGGAGCGCGATGCGGTCTTGTGCCGGAGATGGGAAGAGACGGACGGAAAAAACAATATCTTGGCTCCAGATCGAAGAACCGGGCCTGGTCTGACGGTGTCAGCAGGACCCCGGTACAGGGGGAGGATGAGTCTCAACTTCAAGGAACTATGGGACAATCTCATGACCGGGTCGAATCAATTGCCCGCGTGCCCTGACAGCTCCCGCAGCCATTCGCCCCGGACGCTTTCGTCCGTCTCGGCTGCGAGCGCGGTGCTTTTCAGGTCTGCGACCGTGTTCCTGGGCGCAAGCCGGCGCAGCGCCCAGACCGCGGCGCCCCGGACGGTCGGATCGGGATCGACGAGAAGTGTCCGGACTTTCTCCAGCAGTCCGGTCTCCCCGGAATTGCCCGCGGCGATCAGCACGTTGCGCAGGAACCGGTTACGTCCGATCCGCTTGACCGGCGACCCGGAAAAAAGCTTCCGAAAGGAAGCGTCGTCCAGATCCAGAAGCTCCGACAGCTTCGGCGCGATCAGATCCGCGCGGGCGATCAGCTTGGCTTCCCTTGCAGCCTCTGCGAATTTGTTCCACGGACAGGCAGCGAGGCAGTCGTCGCAGCCGTAGATCCGGTTGCCCATGGGCTCCCGGAATTCTTCCGGAATCGGGCCGGGATGTTCGATGGTCAGATAGGAGATGCATCTGCGGGCATCCAGTTGATAAGGGGCGGGGAAGGCGTCTGTCGGGCAACTGTCGAGACAGGCCCGGCACGAACCGCAATGATCGCGTTCGGCAGCGCTTTCAGACAGCTCAAGCGTGGTGAAGATCGAACCGAGAAAAAACCAGGAGCCGAGCTCGCGCGACACCAGATTGGTGTGTTTGCCCTGCCAGCCGAGCCCGGCCGCCTGGGCGAGCGGCTTTTCCATGACCGGCGCCGTATCGACAAAGACCTTGACGTCGCCTCCGGCCCGGGAGACCAGAAAACTTGCCAGCTCTTTCAGTCGTCCCTTGATGACGTCGTGATAGTCGCGGTGGCGGGCATAGATGGAAATGCCACCGGTCGTCTTGTCGGCGAGATGGGCGAGCGGCTGCTCTTCCGGCGCGTCGCCCGGACCGTAATTCATCGCCAGCATGATCACGGAGCGGACCTCCGGCCACAGCGCCGACGGCGCGGCGCGGCGATCCGCCGTCTCGGCCATCCAGCCCATGGTGCCGTGATAGCCCTTGTCCAGGAACGCGCGCAGGCGGCCGGCGACATCCGGCAGAGAACTCACCGGCGCGATTTTCAGATCGTCGAAGCCAAGCTTGTCCGCCTTGTGCTTAAAGGCAGTCAGGAGCTTTGCGGTCTTTTTGTCCAAGACGGTCGCTCTGGCGCTTTTAAAAATCGAGGTCCGCGTAGCTCGGCGCCGGTGGCATGCCGAGAACCTTTTCGCCCAGAAGCGGACGCATGCTGGGCCGGGACTTGACCCGCGCGTACCAGTTCTTGATGTCGTCCTCGTCCTTCCAGACCACTTCCCCCAGATAATCGGCGCAGGACAGGCCTGCGGCAAGGGCGAAATCGGCGAAGGTCAGACGGTCGCCCGCCAGCCAGCGGCGGGAGGCGACAAGATAGCCGAAATATTTCAGATGATGATGGATGTTAGCGCGCGCCACCCTGAGCGCGGCGGAATCCGGTTCGCCGCCTCCGGCCGACTTCGGCATGATCTGTTTGTAGATGCGTTCCCGTACCAGGTGCCCGACCACTTCCTGATCGAATTTGATCAGCGCCCACTCCACCAGCCGGCGCGTTTCGGCTCTTGCTTCCGGGTGGTCCGGCATCAGCCGCCGGTCGGCGACCGCATAGCCCCGGGTCTCGTCGAGATATTCCATGATCGGCCCCGGACCGCAGATCGCCGGGCCCTCGTTTTCCACCATCACCGGAACCGTTCCGGCGGCGTTCAGCATCAAAAGCCGCTGCGGCCGCTCCCACGGGTTTACATGCTGTTCCTCGAAGGCAGCGCTGTATTCGCTCAGAATCAGCCTGACGAATCTGGACGATGGCGAGAACGGATGGTGATAAAGCGTCAGCATGAAAGGGTTTAGAGCCTGAACTGTGGCAACACTAGGTCGAAGCGCGGCTTTGGTGAACGCGTTCCGCCTTAGTTTGCCTCACATATGGTTATCAAGGGTTTGACGGGAGACGCTTCCTCCGGCAAGAAACGCCGGCGGGCGTCTTGGCCCGAGTCGCAAATGATTTTTTTCGGGCTGGTTTTCATCAA
Organism: Roseibium aggregatum; assembly: GCF_017309185.1. GTDB lineage: Bacteria > Pseudomonadota > Alphaproteobacteria > Rhizobiales > Stappiaceae > Roseibium > Roseibium aggregatum_B. Next base: position 27,655 of record NZ_JAEKJZ010000001.1, read on the forward strand.
GCCGTTTGGAGACGGGACATAATGGACGGTCAAACGATTGTAAACGCGCTGATCCTCGGCATCGTCGAAGGCCTGACCGAGTTCATACCGGTGTCCTCGACCGGTCACATCCTGCTTTTAGGCCATTTTCTGGGCTTCGAAAGCACCGGCAAGACCTTCGAGGTCCTGATCCAGCTCGGCGCCATCCTGGCGATCCTGTCGGTTTATTTCGGCCGCCTGTGGTCGCTGATGCTTTCGCTGCCGTCCGATCCGACCAGCCGCCGGTTCGTCGCCGGCATCCTGATCGCCTTCCTGCCTGCCGCCGTGATCGGAGTTCTCCTGCATGGTTTCATCAAGGAGGTTCTGTTTGAATCGCCGGCGCTGATCTGCACGACTCTTCTTCTCGGAGGTATCGTGCTTTTGTGGATCGACCGCCTGCCGCTCCAGCCGCGCTACACCAATGTCATGGATTATCCGCTGTCGCTCTGCCTGAAGATCGGCTTCTGTCAGTGTCTGGCGATGGTCCCGGGCGTTTCCCGCTCGGGCGCGACGATCGCCGGCGCGCTCCTCATGGGAACGGACAAGCGTTCGGCGGCGGAGTTCTCGTTTTTCCTCGCCATGCCGACCATGGCGGGCGCCTTTGCCTATGACCTCTACAAGAACCGCGACGTGCTTTCGATGGACGATGCCATGATCATCACCATCGGCTTCGTCGCCTCCTTCATCGCGGGTGTCTTCGTGGTCAAGGGGCTTCTGGACTTCGTCTCCCGCCACGGCTTCGCGCCCTTCGCCTGGTGGCGGATCTTCGTCGGCCTCGCCGGCTTCGCGGGTCTCTACTTCCTGGGGTGATGCTGTCCGACAGATCTGTTTCGGAAGACTGGTTCACACTGGCGGTCTTGCCGGACTTGATCCGGCAATCCATGGCGAGACGATGCAACACGCCGAAACGGTCGGCTTGCACAAGAAACGCTATGGATCCCATGGTCGAGCCATGGGATGATCGGGGAGGCGGGAGCAAGCGGCAGGGCCCGTTACGGGCGCGAGGTTTTTTGCCGCGTTTTCCCCTCAGCCGGCAGGTTCCGTCCGCCTGTCGGTGGCGTAAAGCCCGGCAAGCTCTGCAAGTTCCTCGGCGATCTCCTTGCGCAGGTCCGCAGGTTCGATCAGTTCCGCGCCCGGCCCGAGCCAGCGGACCAGGGGCAGGATGCGGGCGCGTTCCGTGCTGGGGATGCTCACCAGCACGCGCCCGTCGTCCGTGGGCGTGAACACCGCGTGCCGGTAATACCAGTCGGCGCTGAGTTTGCGGGCCTGGTTGGCTGTGATCAGGATCCTGGCGATTTCCTCCTCCTGCTCCCAGCGGCGCATGGCGTTGGAGAGCCAGGCACCGCCAAGCAGGCTCTGGATGGAAAAGGTCTTGTCCGGCCGGAAGAACAGCCCGCTGACTTCCAGGTTGCGCACCCGGTCGGCCCGGTAGACCTTGACGACATTGGTGTCGACGCAGCGGCCCGCCAGATACCAGAGGTCCCGGTCGAACATGATGCCGTAAGGCTCCACCTCATGGGGTTTGACGGTCTGCCGGACCGGATTGCAGTGCTCGAAGCGGACCCGCTTGCTGTCCAAAATGCCGGCCATGAAGCCGTCCAGTGCCTTCTGCCAGTCCTTGTTCGCCTCCGCCTTGGTGCCGGAATGGAAGATGTCGGCGGGGATCGGTTCGATCCCGACGATGCGTTCCGCGTCCTTGAGCAGTCCGTGAACCGATTTCGGCAGCGAGGCGAGCAGCTTCTTCTGCGCGGACGTCAGATCGTCGGCGAGCGGCACGGTCCGGCTCGAGCGCGTCAGCGCCATGGCCGACAGAAGGGCGGCGGTCTCGTTGCGGGTCAGGGCGACAGGCGGCTGCAGATAGCCGCTGGCGAGCCGGTAGCCGCCTTCCGCGCCGCGCTCCGCGTCGACCGGAACGCCGAGCGCGATCAGCCGGTCGATGTCGCGGTAGATCGTCCGCAACGAGACCTGGAAGCGCTCCGCAAGCGTGGTCGCCGGGATGAGCTTGCCGCCCGTGAGCAGAAGAAGAATGCCGAGCGCGCGTTCGATCGGGTTCATGGAGTTGTGTCTCACCGGATTCGATAAAAACTTTTAGCTTGAGAACAGAACAAGATCAAACCTGACTCCCTGCTGTCAGGATTGGTTTGTCATTGTCTTTCTGTCCCCGGGAAACGGAACGGAAATTCCCTGCCCCCGAAAGGACTGTCGTTGATCCAGGAGAAGAGAGATGAGCCTTGAAATTGAAACCGTCTTCCGCAGCCGTGCCCATAGCCGCGGTATCCTGCTGGCTGCCCTTCATGGTGTTGCCGAAAGGCTTCACCGTTATTATGTCCGCCGGGCAACTTATCGTGCCCTGTCTCGCCTGAGCGAAGCGGAACTCAAGGATATCGGCCTCATGCGCACCGAACTCGGCTACCAGGAACTGCATGAGGATCGTGGCCGTATCAGGGGCTTGCGATGACTGCGCCCGGCGGCAGGCCCGTGGCTGTCAGCCGCCGGATTTGCGCGTGAGCGCCTTGATCTCCGGTTTGTTCCAGAACAGGAACATGGCGCTCAGCGCGACGAGGGCCGCCACGATCACGCCGTAAAACGGAATGTCGAGATTGAAGCCGATCAGCTCGCCGCCGATCAGGGAAATGACACCCGCCACCAGCGTGAAGACGGCGATCGTGACCCCCATCACCCAGCCCTGTTCCTTTTCGCCGACCGCGGCCGAGTAGAGCCCGAGAAAGGTCGGATAGGCGATACCGAAGGCGAAATAGAAACAGAAGACGGGAACGAAGGTCAAAAGCGCTGCGGGCGCCGCGACGAAGGCGGCCGATGACAGGGCCCAGACCACAAAGGTGATCCCGAGGATTGCCTCCTTGCTGAACCGCTTTTGCGCCGGCACCACCAGGAAGGTGCTCGAAAACGCCAGGGCCACGCCGATGGTCAGCATCACCATGCTGCCGCCGAACGTGCCGTAGCCGAACCGGCTGGTCAGGTAATTGTCGACGAAGATGTAAAAAGACATGTTGGCGACGTGGAACAGGAAGAACACCACCGTCAGGCGCAGAACGACGGGATAATCCCTGATCCGCCACAAAAGCTCGAAAATCTCGGACGGACGGAAGCGGAACGGCCGCTGCTCAGCCACGGCGTCCTCCCGATCCTCGAAAAAGACGAGCACCAGGAAAAGCGCGGCCACGACCAGCGCGAAACAGGCGTAAAACGGCAGCTTGACGCTGGCAAGGCTTCCGAGAATGACCGGGTCGGACAGAAACCCGCCGAGGATCGGACCGCCCACAAGACCGAAGCTGACGCCGGTGATGATGTAGCCCATGTTTCGGTTGCAGTCCTCCTCGTCGACACTGCCGTCGACCATCGCCGCCTGGGCGATCGGCTGGTTGCCCGCGGTCAGGCCGGTGACGGCACGGCCGAGGATCAGGAGCGGGAAGCTGTTCAGATAAAGCGCCACGATCGTCAGCGCATATCCGCCGAGCGCGCCGCACAGGCAGATCAGGATGGCGTTCTTGCGCCCGATCACATCCGAGAGTTTGGAGATATAGGGCGCGCCGAAAAACCAGCACAGGAAAAAGACGCCGATGATCAGCCCGTAGTCGAAATGGCGCATCGCCTCGGACGTCGCCTTCGGCAGCATCGAGGCGTCGGGTTCCATGATCAGGCTGTTGATGATCGGAAACACCAGCCCCTGGCCGAGAAGGTCCACGAACACGACAAAGAGCAGTGTGAACTTGGCAAGTCTCGTCATCGGCCCCTCCGCAGATGAGACAAAGCCTAGGCGAAGACGCCCGGGGCAGCAACGGAAAGCTGTAGTGAAGAGGGGGGAGGTTTAAGTCTGCGGACAAACCTCACGACGTCATTCCGGACAGCGGGCCGCGAAGCGGAATCGCGTGAGCCGGAATCCAGAGATCAGTGCGAGCGATAGCGAGCCCTAATTTTCATAAGCGTTTGTTTTGAGCATTGAGCACCTTCGGTGCAAAATATTTCTGGGTTCCGGATCGGCGCGCAGCTTCGCTGCACTTGTCCGGAATGACAGTCCAGAGCTTTTTTAAACAGCCTTACCTCACGCCGGCCGGTGGGCGTCGTACTGGCCGTGGGTGCGGAAGCGGTCCAGGTAGGTGGGCAGCACGGCGGCGAGCGTCACGGGGGAAATTCCGATGCCTTCCAGCGTGCGTCCGCCGGCCCTGGCTTCGTCCGAGACCACATTGTCGGACTTCAGCAGCTCCACCTGATCGGCGGTGATCGGCGCGCCGGGAAGAAGCTGCATGACCTTGCCCATCGCCGAGGCGACGGGGAAGGGGATCGGCAGCAGAACGCGCGAGCGGCGGGTGACCTCGAGAACCTCTTCCATACAGTCCTTGAAGCTTTTGACTTCCGGTCCGCCCAACTCATAGGCGGCGCCGGGTGTCAGCTCTCCATCGACCGCGCGCGCAACTGCCTCGGCGACATCGCAGACATAGACCGGCTGGAACTTGGTCTCGCCGCCGCCGATCAGCGGCAGCGCGGGAGAAAGCCGTGCCATGCCGGCGAACTTGTTGAAGAAGTCGTCTTCCGGGCCGAAGACGATGGACGGACGCAGGATAACGCTTTCGGGAAGGGTTTCCAGAACGGCGGCCTCGCCGGCGGCCTTGGTGCGCGCATAGACGGAGGGACTGTCCGCGTCCGCTCCGATCGCCGAGATATGGGTGATGCCTTCAAGGCCCGCAGCCCGGGCGGCTTCGGCGATGGCGCGCGGCCCGAAGGCCTGGATGGCGTCGAAAGTCTGTTTTCCGGTCGGCGCCAGGATGCCGACGGCGTTGACCACCGCGTCGGACCCGATCACGGCCCGGTCCACCGACCAGCGGTAGCGCAGGTTCGCCTGAACCGGCATGATCTGCCCCGGCATGCCGAGCGGCTGCAGGTGGGTTGCGAGATCCGGACGGCGGACGGCCGCGCGCACCCGGTAGCCGCGCCGCGCCAGCGCCTGAACGATGTGGCGGCCGAGGAAGCCGGATCCGCCGAAAACCGTGACCAGTTTGCCGTTAAGTTGTGTGGACATCCTCAAGTGCCTTCTGTCGCGTCCAAAAGGGTTGGCCGGAAAGCGAAAAACGCCTGACGGCCCTGAGCCTCGTAGCCCTTCTCATAGCCCTTTGCGGGCACGGTGTGAAGTACCGGCCGCGCTTGAGGAAAAAAAGTCTCACTCCATGATTGACAACCACTTGAGCGGCCCTTACAAGCCCCCCTCACGGCCCAGGTGGCGGAACTGGTAGACGCGCTAGCTTCAGGTGCTAGTGCCCTTACGGGCGTGGAGGTTCGAGTCCTCTCCTGGGCACCAAATTTTTTCTTGGATCATAACCGGTTCGGTCCAGGAAACCTTTTCAAAAAAGCTCCGCTCTGGCGGGGCTTTTTTGGTTTTTAGGGGAACTGGTAAGGGATCCGACGGACGGTCACTTTTCCGCGTTGGTTGCCGTCTTTTTCAAACGGTCCCGGTGAGACCGCTTCAACCGCCTAAATTCTCAGGCGTCCAGCGCGTAACCGAAGGTCTCGAAGTCGCTGGCGTAGAAGGTCTTCAGCTTGAGCAGGTCGGCCTGTGCGATCGGGAAGCGGGGTCTGTTGGAGGCGTTGGCGTGGGGGACCGGTCCGAAGGCGTGGCCGATCTTCGCTCCGATCGTGTCGAGCGCGGACTGCAATCCATCCTCGAACCTGAAGACGACGGGATCGAACTGCGACGTGAACTCCGCCTGCGGGCGGATATGATTGTCGAGGATGAAAGGGTTCGTCGAATAGTCGGCCAGGATCCTGTCCAGCCAGCCGGAGAAAGCCCTGGTGAGTTCCGCCGGCGAAGCCTCCGAAATGCGCACCTTGCGGCGGCGAAAGCCGGCGTAGTAGCGGAACTTCAGATCCTTGCACCGGTAAAAGAACTCGCTCACGAGCCTGTCGACCGGATGCCGGACAACGGCGAAGCTGTAGTCGACGAACTCCCGCTGCATGACCGCGCTCAGCAGGTCTCCGTGGAAATGCTGCGGTGTGCAGCGCAGCCCCACCGGCCGGCGGTCGCTAAAAAGGGCCTTCGGACCCGCGGCCTGAAACGCTTCTTCAACCGATGTGCCGCCCGTCTTCGGAATATGAATGAACAGGATGGTCTTCTGATTGATTTTGAAAAGCGGCATGCGCGGCGTTTGCCCTGTTGCACCTGGAGTTTCGGCCGATCGCTCGCAAGGAGCCTCAACGCCCGTGCTGTATGGCACCGCTTCGAACAAGTTTCAATCGGGCAGCAAAAATCGCGGCCATCCGGCATCTGCCAGGAGCCCTTGAAGACGTTCTCGCCGCGCACCTCGATCTTGCCGAGATCATCCTGAGGAAGGGGGCTCCGGTCTCCGGGTCGGTGACCTTGGGTTCGATCCCCGGCAGCACGTACCCGCCACTCCCTAATGCCCCACCGACTTCGAAAACACGTTGATCACCAGCACCCCTGCCACGATCAGGCCGAGCCCCAGGATCGCGGGCAAGTCGAGTTTCTGGTCGAAGAACAGCCAGGCGACCATTGTGATCAATACGATGCCGGTGGCCGACCAGATGGCGTAGACGATGCCCGTCGGCAGCACACGGATGGGGTAGGAGAGCAGCCAGAAGGACAGCGCGTAGCCGACAACGGTGATCACCGAAGGCACCAGCTTCGTGAAATTGTCGGCCTTTGCGAGCGCGGAGGTGGCGATCACCTCCGCGACGATGGCGGCGATCAGGAACAGGTAGGTGGTCACGAGGCTGGCTGGCATGGCGGTCTTTGACAGGTAAAGAGATGCGGACGACGCACCGGATGTAACTCCGGATCGCCGCCGCTGCAAACCGATTGTTCAAAACCTCTTTTCCCTTCCTGTGCCGGCGAATTACGCAGCGCTGATAAGGGAAAGTCATGTTGAGCGGCCGGGACTGGGTCCTGTTGACGCGCCCGACGGACAAGCGCGCTGCGATGGCGCCGCGCCACGATGTCTGCCTGCCCGATTTCCGCGAGGGGCACGAAGCGCTGTCGCGGCAGTCCTTTTTGCGCCGTGGCGTTACCGCGGACGAGGCCGCCGGCGTCACCGCCTGTTTGCCTGGCGAACGATCCGGCGGCATGACCGGGGAGATCCCGCAGATCAACGGCGGCTTGCGGCACACGCGGGAGCAGGCGCCCCTTCCTTAGAGATGGCGCTCGGCGCTTCCTCAGGATGAGGGAAAGAGAGGGAGGGATTTATGCAAGGGGCATCCTCGACGATCCTCGGTATCATGCGGGCTGGAACATGTCCTTGTACTGCTCTCGCAGGATGTTCTTCTGCACCTTGCCCATGGTGTTGCGCGGCAGTTCGCTGAGCAGGATGAGCTCTTTGGGATGCTTGAACCGCGCCAGCGAGCCCTTGACCGCGTCCTGAATCGCGGCGAGGTCGGGTGACTGCCCCTTCTCCGGAACCAGCACGCCCAGTACCGTTTCGCCGAAGTCCGGATGCGGAACGCCGATCACCGCGCTTTCAAGGACGCCCGGTTGCTCATCGAGTACCAGCTCGATTTCCTTCGGATAGATGTTGTAGCCGCCGGAAATGATCAGATCCTTGTTGCGCCCGACGATATGGACATAACCGTCCTCATCGATCTTGCCGAGATCGCCGGTGATGAAGAAACCGTCGGCGCGCAGCTCGGCGGCGGTCTTTTCCGGCATCTGCCAGTAGCCCTTGAAGACGTTCTCGCCGCGCACCTCGATCTGGCCGACCTCGCCCTGAGGCAGGGTTGCCCCGGTTTCCGGATCGGTGATCTTGAGCTCGACCCCCGGCAGCGGAAAGCCGACCGTGCCCGCCCGGCGTTCGCCGTCGTAAGGGTTGGAGGTGTTCATGTTGGTTTCCGTCATCCCGTAGCGTTCCAGGATGCGGTGGCCGGTACGGTTTTCGAACTGCACATGGGTTTCGGCCAGCAGCGGCGCGGACCCGGACACGAACAGGCGCATGTGGGCGGCAAGCTCCCGCGTGAAACGGCCGTCGTCGAGCAGACGGGTGTAGAAGGTCGGCACGCCCATCATCGCGGTCGCCTTCGGCATCTGCGCGATGACCGCGTCGATGTCGAATTTCGGCAGGAAGATCATGCTGCCGCCCGCGGCCAGCGTGACATTGGAGGCGACGAACAGGCCATGCGTGTGGAAGATCGGCAGGGCGTGCAGGAGCACGTCCTTGTCGGTGAAGCGCCACTCCTTCACGAGCGTCTGCGCATTGGAAAGCAGGTTGTTCTGCGTCAGCATGGCGCCCTTGGACCGACCGGTGGTGCCGGAGGTGTAGAGGAACGCGGCCAGATCCTCGCCGTCCCGGTTGACGGTCGCGAAGCTCGCGGGCGCGGCCTCGGCTTGAGACATCAGCGAGCCGCCGCCATCGGCGTTCAGCGTTTCGATCTTGGCATTGAGCCTTTCGGCGATCGGAGCAAGCGCGGCTTCGCTTTGTCCGTCGCAGACGATCAGCAGCGCGCCGCTGTTCTCGATGAAGTAGGTCAGCTCATCGACGGTATAGGCGGTGTTGAGCGGCAGGAACACCAGCCCGGCCTGGACGCAGGCGGCATAAAGTGCCAGGGCTTCGGGCGATTTCTGGACCTGGACGGCGACCCGGTCGCCTGCTTTCAACCCGCTTCGGGTCAGAACGTTGGCGATTTGCGCGGTCGTTTCGAGAAACGCCTCATGGGTGATCGTCCGGCCATCGGCGAGATGAAGAAACGGCGTCGTCTTGCCGGCATGAATGCCGAACAGGCTGTCGAAAAGGAGATTAGGCATCGGCTTTACCTTTCCAGGTCTGCGCAAGGGCGGAGGATTTGGCGAGGGACCTGACCGCGTCGGCGGCTGCCACCTCTTGAGTCGTGGCGAATTTTTCGTGGTTTTGAGCGATTTTGTTCAGATCGTAAAGGTAGTTGACCATCGTTCCCCCGGATTGCGCCCGGCCCTTTTCGGAAATATCCGCATCCGCGTGGACCGCATGCACGATCGCGCCGTTGCCGAGATGGAAGCGGGCAACGGGATCGAAGGGCAGCCCGCCGCGCGCCTTGGCGTTCATCAGGTACCAGGCCGCGGTTGCCTTCATGTCCACCGGAGACGCACCATCTTCCGCAAGACCTTCCTTTTCCAGCCAGCGGTTCAGGCCCGGGATCGGCGACAGGGTAACGAAGGTTTTCAGGCCGCCGAGTTCGGCGGCGAGATCCGAGGCGACCTGCTTGATCAGCGAATTGCCGAACGAGATGCTGGCGAGGCCCGCCTGACAGTTGGAGATGGAATAAAAGACGGCCGTGTCTGCGTCCTCGGCGGGCATCGCGGCCCGGTCTTCCGCCAGAAGGGTCTGGATCGAACTCGGGATTCCCTTGGTCAGGGCGACTTCGACGAAGATCAGCGGCTCGTCCGGCATGGACGGGTGGAAGAACGCGAAGCAGCGCCGGTCCGCCGGCTGAAGGCGGCGGCGCAGGTCGTCCCAGCTGTCGATGGCGTGGACCGCTTCGTAGGCAATGATCCTGTCCAGGATATGGGCCGGGCTTTCCCAGCTGATCGGCCTGAGCACGAGGAAACCGCGGTTGAACCAGGAAGCGAACAGATGCCTGAGGTCGAGGTCCAGCGCGTCGAGCTCCGGCGCCTCGCCGCGCAGGCGCAAGAGATCGGCGCGCATCTTGACGAGCGTTCCCGTCGCGCCGGGCACCCGGTTCAGCCGCCGGAAGAGTTCCTGCCGCCGCGGTTCGGACGCGGTCATGAAGTCCCGGTAGGTGGCTTTGGACGGAGCGCGTTCGTAGCGGTCCAGGGCGGTCCGAACCTTCTCCGGATCGATGTTCATTGTCGTTGCCACGGTTCGGAAAAAGGCAAGCTTCTGCGTATCGTCGTATTGGGCGAAGCCTGCCAGGATATTCTGCGCCAGCGCAAGTCCCGAGGTTTCCCCGGCGGAGCCGACCAGATCGCCGGCCAGCTCCTCCAACGGCCGGCCATCCTGGGGACTGCGGCTGAGCTGAAGGTAGCGGCGTTCGAAAATGGTCGACAGAAGATCGGCCAGAAGGGTCATACGGCGTCCCCCATGACGTAATCGGGCAGCCAGGTCGCCAGTTCGGGAAACAGGCACAGGAGCACGATGGCCAGCACCATGCAGGCGACGAAGGGAAGGGAGCCGGTCAGGATCGTCTTCAGCGAAATGTCCGGAGCGATGCCGTTGATGACATAGAGGTTCAGTCCGACGGGCGGCGAGATCAGGCCGATCTCCATGTTGATCGTCAGCACCACGGCGAACCAGATCGGATCGAAGCCTGCCGTGGTGATGATCGGCAACAGGATCGGTGCGGCCATCAGGATCACCGCGACGGGTGGCAGAAAGAACCCGGCGATCAGCAGGAAGATGTTGACCGCGCCCATCAGGACCCAGCGGTTGACGTCCAGCGTGCCGATCCATTCGGCGATGGCCTGGGTGATGAAGAGTGAACTCAGCATGTAGGAGAACACACCGGCGGCGGCGATGATGAACAGGATCATCACCGATTCCTTGGTGCTGTCGCGCAAGACGACCCAGAGCGCCTTCGGCTGCCAGAGCTTGTATATGATCATGGCGATCAACAGGCACAGAAGCGCCCCGACGGCGGCCGTCTCGGACGGCGTGGCGATGCCGCCGTACATGGCGTAGAGCACGCCTACGATGATGGCGAGGAACGGCAGGACACGCGGCAGGATCACCAGCCGCTCGACCCAGCTGTAACGGCCGGCGCTGAGGGTTCCGGCGTCGCCCGAGCGCCATGTCGAATAGAGCGACCAGGCCATGAACAGCCCGACCAGCATCAGGCCCGGGATCACGCCTGCCAGGAACAGGCGGCCGATCGATGTCTCCGTGGCGATGCCGTAGACGATCATGGTGACGGAGGGAGGGATGAGAATGCCGAGCGTGCCCCCGGCCGCGATCGAACCCGCGGCGACGCCGTCCGGGTAGCCGCGCTTGCGCATTTCGGGAATGCCCATCTTGCCGATGGCCGCGCAGGTCGCCGGCGAGGACCCGGACATGGCCGCGAACAGCGCGCAGGCGCCGAGGTTCGATACCACCAGGCCACCGGGCACGCGGGTCAGCCACCGTTCAAGCGCCTCGTAAAGGTCGGCGCCCGCGCGTGTCGAGGCAATCGAAGCACCCATGATGATGAACATCGGGATCGACAGAAGGGCGAAATTGTCGAGCTTGCCGAAGAAGATTTCAGGCAGGAGTTCAAGGGAGCGGGGACCGTCGAAGATGATCAGGAAACCGGCGGAGACGATCAGCAGGCCGATGGCGACGGAAACGCCGGAGAACAGGACGAGGATCGTGACGAGGGCGACGATCGCGCCGAGCAGGAGAGGATCCATTGCCGCTTACTCCAGGCCGAAGGGTTTGTCCGTGCCGGTCAGAACCGCCACGAGATCGGCGATTTGCTGCAGGAGCAGCAATCCGAAACCGATCGGAAGGGAAAGGTAAGGGATCCAGAGCTGGACATCCCACACCGTGCCGGACCGCCAGCCGCGGGACCAGGCGAAATGCCAGTACTCGTAGCCGTACCAGAGCATCGTCGCGATCAGGGCGATGGACAGGATCGAGGTCAGCAGCGCGAGAAAGAATCTCGGTTTCGGCGCAAGCGACAGCGGAACGAGATCGACGTTCACGTGGCCCCGCAGGCGCTGAACGTAAGGCAGCCCGATCAGGGTCGCCGCGATGACCAGGTAGATGACGGCTTCCGTCTGCCAGACGGTCGAGCCGTTCAGCACGAAGCGCACGAATATCATCTGGCAGGTGATCGCAACGGCGGCGACGATCATCGCGGCCGAACACCAGCCGGCAAATGTCGAAACAGCGGCGACGGCGCGCAAAAAGGGGTTGTTGCCGGTGCGCGCGGCAACAGCGAAACTTTGGCCGGCCATGACCGATCCTCTTGATTTGAAGGAAATGAAAAGCGGGGCGGTCCGGGACCGCCCCTGATGTCGGGTTACTCGACGGCCAGAGCCTTATCGAGCAGATCCTGTCCGTCCGGCACTTCCTCGACGAACTTCTTGTAGGAGGTTTCCATTGCCAGCGCGCGCCAGGCTTCGAAGTCCTCCGGGCTCATTTCCGCGATCTCGACACCGGCTTCCTTGAAGACGTCGACAGAGGCCGCGTCCTGTTTCTTGGCTTCCGTCAGATAAAAGGCTTCCGCCTTTTTGGAGGCTTCCAGAAGAGCGGTCTGCTGCGCTTCGGTCAGGCCCTCGAAGGTCGACTTGTTGATGAGAAGCGGCTGGTACATGAACCAGAGGGCAACGTCGCCGGCCGGCGTATAGCACTTCACCTGCTCGTAGATCCGATAGGACACGAAGGAGGAAGACGAGGTGTTGGCCGCCTGCAGGACGCCGGTCTGCATGGCGTTATAGATTTCCGACGAGGCCATTGAGGCGATGGAGGCGCCCGCGCCGGCCAGCATCTGCTCGAAGGACTTGCCGGCCGCGCGGGTCTGCAGGCCCTTCACGTCGTCCGGCTTGGTGATGCATTTTTCCTTGCCCGCGAATCCGCCGGCGAGGTAGCCGTGCACCAGAACCATCACGTCGTCTTCGGCCATCTTCGCTTCGAGGGCCTCCATGAAGGGAGACTGGCTCAGGCGGGCTGCGTGATCGTGGTTTTTCACCAGGCCCGGCATCAGGGTCAGGTTATAGGCCGGTTGCTGACCGCCGGCATAGCTGAGCGGCAGCACCGTCATGTCAAGCTGGCCGCGGCTCAGGGGCTTGTATTGTTCGCGCGGTTTGAAGAGAGACTTCGAACCGTAGATCTTGATCTCCAGGTCCACATCGGCGGCGGCAACTTCGTCGGCGACGATCTGCGCGACCTGATGGCGGACATCCTTGTTCGACCATTGATGCGACAGGCGCAATTCCGTTGCATTGGCCATAGAGGTGGCCGCAACGACGGCGAGGGCGGCGACCGCGCCCTTCAAAACGAGTTTCATATTGTTCCTCCCAAAGTCTTCGCCCCAGGGAGCCTGGGGGAATGACGTCACCCTAAAGCCTAACTGTATTTTTAGTCAATCATCTTGTATACAAAAGAAATGAGATTGCGTTTCAGGCGAGGTCGTCTATAAGGAAAATCATGGAACCACGTCGTGCCGACAACATCGCCGAAGCGCTGGAGGAGCTGATTTTCAACGCCACCTTCGTGGATGGCGACCGCCTGGACGAAGTCCGGCTCGCGGAGCAGTTCGGCGTTTCCAGGACGCCGTTGCGAGAAGCATTTCAGCGCCTTGCCCTTTCCGGCCTGGTCGAGCTGGTTCCGCGCCGGGGCGCCTTCGTCCGTCAGCCCGGACCGATCGAACTGATGGAGATGTTCGAGGTCATGGCCGAACTCGAAGCGGTGTGCGGGCGTCTGGCGGCGAAACGGATTTCCGAAGAGGCCCTGGACGAGTTGCGGGACGCCAACGCCAAGTGCCAGGCCGCTGTCGAACGGCAGGATGTCGACCGCTACTACATCGAGAACGAGCGTTTTCACAAAACGATCTACAGCCAGTCCGGAAACAGCTTCCTGGAACAGGAGGCGACCAAGCTGCACAAGCGCCTGAAGCCCTTCCGGCGCCAGCAGCTCAGGTTCCGGGGACGCATGCCGCAATCCATGTCCGAACATGAGGCGGTTGTGAAGGCTCTCGCGGATGGCAAGCCCGAAGAGACGGCCAATGCCCTGCGGAACCATGTCGCGGTCCAGGGCGAGAAGTTCCATTATCTGATGTCGAGCCTGAAAAAACAGGCGGTTTAGGATCCGGACCCTCAGACTGCCGGCCCGGCGGCCGGACTCAGGCCTGGAACCATGGATCGATTGCGATCTCTTCCTTAACGTAACGCGCGGGCGTGTTTTCGCTTGACCTTCCAGTTGCTGGAGGCCCTAACTGAGCCGGGAGGTCAATCCTCCGGTCCGCGTCCCGACCGGGCAATCCGGAAGGTGAGCGGGGCTGGTGTACGAGGTGAGGTTGCGATGAATATCGGCACGGCTTCCGACAGAATCGGACTGCCCGTCAAGACGATCCGCTATTACGAGGAAATCGGTCTTGTCCGCCCGGCGCGCAGCGAAAACGGTTACCGGGATTTCGAAGAGGCCGATCTGCAGCGGCTCAAGTTTCTGCAACGCTCGCGCAGTCTCGGCTTTTCCATCGAAGAATGCCGCGAACTGCTGTCGCTTTACGAGGACCGGAACCGGGCGAGCGCGGATGTGAAGGCCCTCACACGCGCGAAGATCCTGGAAGTCGAGCGCAAGATCTCGGAGCTCGAGTCGCTGAAACGGACCCTGTCGGACCTGGTAGAGGCCTGTCACGGCGACGCGCGACCGGAGTGTCCCATCATGGACGATCTCGCCGGAAAAAAAGATCCCCCTTCCACGGATTAAGGAATCAGGCGCCAATGAGAAGAAAACAGCTTATCGGCACGCTCGCCGGGGTTTCGTTGCTGCTGTTGAGCGGTGCGGCCATCCTGAAGATTTCCGACCGGAGCGGAAAGTCGGACGCTGGCGGCGAGGCGCTCGTGGCGGTCAACGTTCCTCAACTGACCGGCGCCGCGCTTCAGGGTCAGGACCTTTTTCAAAAGAATTGCGTCGCATGCCACGGTGAAAACGCCAGCGGACGAAACGGGTCCGGGCCGCCGCTCGTGCACAAGATCTATGAGCCCGGACACCATGCCGACGGATCCTTCTTCCAGGCTGTGGCGCGGGGCGTTCGTGCCCATCACTGGCCATTCGGCAACATGCCGCCTGTCGAGAATGTGACCGGCCGGGAGGTCGAAAAAATCGTAGCTTACGTTCGCACGCTTCAGCGGGCAAACGGCATTTATTGACAGGGAGTGGCTGGCTGATGCGGTCGGGTTTGAAGGAACTTGCGTTCGTTACGGCGCTTTTGAGCGCGGGCGTCGCCTGGGGGCACGACGGAGCCAGCGGCGTTGTCAGGGAACGCATGGACGCAATGTCGGCGATCGGCAAGAACATGAAGCCAATCGGCCGAATGCTCAAGGGTGGAGCCCCCTACGATCCGGCATCGGTGGCGAAGGCCGCAAAGGCAATCGCGCAACATGGCGGCGAGGCCCTCACCGCGCTTTTCCCCGATGACAGCCTTCAATCCCCGACGGAGGCCGCGCCTGCGATCTGGACGGACTGGCGGACCTTCTCCGCCTACGCTGACGACCTGCGGTCTTCGGCGGTCGCGTTGGAGACGCTTGCCAGGGACGGGGCAGACAAACAGGCCGTCGCGGGTGCGTTCGGGACACTCGCGGGAACCTGCAAATCCTGTCACGAGGCGTTTCGGATCAAGAAATAGCGTGTCTGTTTCCAGGCTGTCAAAAGCTCACCGCTTGCCACATGCCGCGTCATGATTTACCTCACAGGCTAAACGATTTTGCATTGCGACAGGCCTGCGGCAGGAGAGACGCGACATGACGATCCGCTATCACAAGGGAGACCTTCCCGATCTGACTGCCTATGAAAAGGCGAATGCGGTTGCGGTGGACTCCGAAACGCTTGGACTTCACCCGCTCCGGGACCGCCTGTGCGTCGTGCAACTGTCTCCCGGCGACGGAACGGCGGACGTGGTGCAGATTGCCAGGGGGCAGCGCGAGGCGCCGAATCTTGTAGCGCTTCTTTCGGACAGCTCAAAGACCAAGATTTTTCACTTCGCCCGCTTTGATGTCGCCGTATTGCGGCACTATCTGAATGTCGAAGTGACACCGATCTGGTGTACCAAGATCGCGTCGAAGCTGGTGCGGACCTATACGGATCGGCACGGACTGAAGGACATCACCCGCGAATTGCTTGGCGTCGATCTGTCGAAGCAACAGCAGAGTTCCGATTGGGCGGCGGATGTTCTCAGCGATGCGCAACTGGCTTACGCAGCGTCCGATGTCTATCATCTGCACGCGCTGAAGGAGAAACTCGAGTTCATGCTCGCGCGGGAGGGCCGCGGCCATATCGCCGACGCCTGTTTCAAGTTTCTTCCCACGCGCGCGGAACTCGATCTGAAGGGATGGGAGGAAACGGATATTTTCGCTCATTCGTGAGCTTCGCCTGACGTTTTTGGGAGAGTTGTTTGGTTCTTGTCGGTGAACATCCAGGCGGTACGTCTGCCAAACGGCCCTTGAGCCGGGTGCAAAGGGCCGCGCGCAGGCACAGCATGCTGGTTCGCATTCTGCGCTGGTTGTTTCCGGGCATCGGACTGCTGATCCTTGCCGGCATGATCGGCCTTGTCGTCCTGTTCAACATTCTGACCGGTTTCGGCGCAACCAATCTGATGCTGACCAGCGAAGGCCTGGTCATGGACCATCCGGAACTGTCCGGCCATGAAGGTGAACGCTCCTACAAGGTGACCGCGCGGCGCGCCATTCAGCGGCTCAGCGATCCGCGCATCATCGATCTTGAGACAATTCGTGCGAACATTACGCTCAGTGCCGACCAGAACGCCGAGATCGTCGCGCTCAAGGGAACCTATAACAACGCCGAAGAAACCCTGCGCCTTTACGACGGCATCCAGCTCGAATGGAGCGAAGGCTACACGGTCGATCTCGCGGAAGTGGACATCGATATGAAAAACGGGGGCTTGTCGTCTTCCGAGCCGGTTTCCATACGTTCGGAGCGGGGACGCGTCCTGGGCGGAAAGGTTTCTTATGACCAGGACAAAGGCATCGTCCGGTTCACGGACGGTATCAAGATGACCCTCAATCCGGCTTCGGAAGGACGCTGAGACATGACTTTTTTCAAGAGCCTGGCAATCGCGTCGCTGGCGGCGATTTGGATTGGCGGCGCACAGGCCCAGACTTTTTCGGACGCTTTTGCGGGGTTCGGGTCAAATGACGGCGAGCCGATCGAAATCGAGGCGAGCGAGCTGCAGGTCGAGGACAACAGCAAGATCGCGACCTTTGTCGGCGACGTTGTCGTCACGCAAGGGGAAACTAGCCTCAAGACCCAGCGCCTGAAGGTCTACTATGCCGGATCCGGGACTAACCCGGCCGGGAGCGGGACCGAAAACGCGGTGCAGCAGCGCATTTCCCGTCTGGAGGCGCAAGGCGGCGTCTTCATTGCCTCCAAGGATCAAAAGGCCAGAGGCGACGTCGCGAGCTTCGATATGACGCGGGAAATCATGGTCATGACCGGCCGCGAAGTGGTTCTGAGCCAGGGGCCCAATGTGGTGGTCGGCAACAAGCTGACGGTCAATCTGAAGACCGGGCAGGCCAACCTGTCGGCGGGCAGCGGGCAGGTTGCCGGGCAGAGCGGCAACGGCGGCGGCCGGGTGAAGGTCCGCATTCAGCCGAACAGCGTAAAGAATAATCAAGAGTGATCTTTGGCCCGACTCGACAGCTTCAGGCCGAGTGCTTATGTGAGGCCGCAGCAGGATTCAGATGGATGGCGCATCGGTGAAGATAACCTCTTCGGATTATAACGGGTTGCAGGGAACCATGCCGGGACCGGAGCGCCACGCGGAAGACCTTTCGCAGGCCCTGGTCGTCGACGGGATCGGCAAGACCTATGGGCGCCGGCAGGTGGTGAAATACGTCAGCCTGACCGTGAAGCCCGGCGAAGCCGTGGGGCTATTGGGGCCGAACGGCGCCGGCAAGACGACCACCTTTTACATGATCACCGGGCTGATCCGGCCGGATCAGGGGCAGATCTCTCTGGAAGGCTTCAACATAACGCGCATGCCGATGTACCGCCGTGCGCGCCTGGGGATCGGCTACCTGCCGCAGGAAGCCTCCATTTTTCGCGGGTTGACGGTCGAGGAAAACATTCGCGCGGTTCTGGAAGTGGTCGAGCCGAACCGACAGAAACGGCGCGAGGAACTCGATTCCCTGCTGGCGGAATTCGGCCTGACCCATCTGCGCAAATCGCCGAGTATCGCGCTCTCCGGCGGTGAGCGGCGGCGCGTTGAAATCGCCCGGGCACTTGCCAGCCGTCCCTCCTTCATGCTGCTCGACGAGCCCTTTGCCGGGATCGATCCGATTGCCGTCGGCGATATCCAGCAGCTTGTCCGCCACCTGACACAGCGCGGCATCGGCGTCTTGATCACCGACCACAACGTGCGCGAGACCCTGGGACTGATCGACCGCGCCTACATCATCGCCGCAGGCGAAGTGCTGACCGAAGGCCTGCCGCAGGAGATTGTCACGAATCCGGACGTCCGGCGGCTTTATCTCGGAGAACAATTTACGCTTTGATCATGGGCTGCCCTGTGGGGTATAACGCCAGTCTGAACCAATAAGCAAAAAGCAGACCAAGACGACCGACGGGTGCCCGGTACATAGATGGCCATTTCAACAAAGCTCGAGATGCGGCAAAGCCAGTCGCTGGTGATGACGCCGCAACTGATGCAGGCGATCAAGCTGTTGCAAATGTCCAATCTCGATCTTGTTTCTTATGTCGAAGCGGAACTGGAACGCAATCCTCTGCTGGAAAAAAGCGAGGGAGAGGGCACCTCGGAGCCGGTATCCGACCAGCCCTCCGACAGTTCGGACACCCCGGCGTCCGGCGGCGAAGAACCGGGGTCGGTCGATTGGATGCAGAACGACCTGGAAACCGGATCCGAGGCCATCGCCTCGCGCATGGACACCGATCTTGGCAATGTCTTTCCCGATGAGCCCGGTGTCCCGGCATCACCCGATCCGGCTCTTCTGAAGACCGGCGACAGCTACAAGAACGCGACAAGCAGCAGCGCTTCCGAGGACTACAATCTCGAGGCCTTCGTTGCCGAGGAAACGTCACTGGTCGCCTCACTCGAGGAACAGATGCATCTGACCTTGAGTTCGGAGGCAGACAAGCTGATCGCCGGACACCTGATCAATTCTCTCGACGAGAACGGATATCTTTATCTCGACCTGGATGAGGTGGCCGACCAACTCGGCGTCGATATCGCCCGGCTGGAGGCGGTGCTCGCCATCCTGCAGACCTTCGAACCCGCCGGCGTTTTCGCCCGCAATCTGGGGGAATGCCTGAAGCTGCAGCTGATCGACAAGAACCGTTTCGACCCGGCCATGGAAGCGCTCATCGGCAACATCGAACTGCTGGCCAAGCGGGATTTTTCGGCGCTGAAAAAGGTATGCGGCGTCGACGAGGAGGATCTCGTCGAGATGATCGCCGAAATCCGGGCGCTCGATCCGAAACCCGGCAGCGTCTTCGGCTCGTCGCTGGTCCAGCCCGTGGTTCCGGATGTCTTCGTGCGCCCGGCCAACGACGGCACCTGGGCGGTGGAACTGAACTCCGACACCTTGCCCAAGGTGCTGGTCAACCAGACCTACTACGCCAAGGTCATCAAGACCGCGCGTAACGAGACCGAGAAGGAATATCTGGTCGAGTCGCTGCAGACCGCCAACTGGCTTGCCAAGAGCCTGGATCAGCGGGCGAGAACGATCCTGAAGGTCTCGACTGAAATCGTGCGCCAGCAGGACGGTTTTCTGACATACGGCATCGAGCACTTGCGGCCGCTGAACCTGAAAACCGTCGCCGAAGCGATCGGCATGCATGAATCGACCGTCAGCCGTGTCACGTCCAACAAGTTCATGTCGACGCCGCGCGGCATCTTCGAGCTCAAGTACTTTTTCTCCTCTGCCATTTCGGCAACCGTGGGCGGCGATGCCCATTCCGCGGAAGCGGTGCGGCACAAGATCAGGCAGATGATTGAGGCGGAGGATCCAAAGGCGATCTTGTCGGATGACACGATTGTCAAGGTATTGAAGGACGATGGAATCGATATTGCCCGGCGCACCGTCGCGAAATATCGCGAGGCCATGAAAATCGGCTCCTCGGTTCAGCGCCGGCGGGAAAAAAACGCGCGTCTTTAAGCGGGTTACAGCCCGGGAACCGCAAAATATTTCCAACATGTCCACTGAAACAATACAGTGGTTTTACACAGGTCCGTCTCAAATCAGCTACGCTTAATCATAATCAATTGACTCTTTGAGGTACCGCAATTATAGCACCGCCCTCATGACGTAATCAGGGGATGGCGCTTGCGCGCCGACTGGTCCATTCTGTGGGCTTGAAACGTTTCGCGTTTCAGCACCGGCGGGTTGCCGGTGTACCATCGGTCAATAGAAAAAGAAGAGGTCCCCATGGCTTTGCGGATTTCGGGTAAGAATGTCGATGTAGGCGACGCTCTGCGCGAACACATCACAGACCGAATCGAAGATGCCCTGTCGAAGTATTTCACAGGCGGATTCACAGGCCACGTAACGCTCAGCAGGGAAGGCGCCGGCTTCAAGTCGGAATGCACCGTGCACCTGGACACCGGCATCATATTGCAGGTGTCCGCGCAGGATCAGGACCCGCGCAACAGTTTTGATTCGGCAGCCGACAAGATCGAGAAAAGGTTGCGGCGGTATAAGCGCAAGCTGAAGGACCACCACATCCACAACGCTCATGGCCGGGAGACCTTCGAGGCCGCGTCTTACGTGCTCGCCTCGCCCGAGGAAGACGAGGAAGTGCCGGCGGACTTCAATCCGCTCGTCATCGCCGAGACGTCCGCGAAAGTCAAAACGATGACAGTCGGAATGGCGGTCATGGAACTTGATCTGACCGAAGCGCCGGTCGTCATGTTCAAAAATGCGGCAAATGGCGGTGTCAACGTTGTTTACCGCCGGCCGGACGGCAATATAGGCTGGATCGATCCGGCTTTGGTGGCTGGCGCGGCCGCGGAATAAAGATGCGAACGGAGCCGGCGTTTCCAACGGAGACGCCGTGCTTCGAAACTTGTAGGCTGACTGATGGATCTTGAAGACCTTCTGACGAAAGACTCGATCATTGCCGGTTTGAAGGCCAAAAGCAAAAAGCAGGCTATTCAGGAACTGGCCGCCAAGGCGGCGGAAGTGACCGGGCTTTCGGAGCGCGAGATTTTCGACACCCTGCTTCAGCGCGAAAGACTTGGTTCGACCGGCGTCGGTCACGGTATTGCCATTCCGCATGGCAAACTGACCCGTCTGGACCGTCTTGTAGGGCTGTTCGCCAAACTGGAAAAGCCGGTCGATTTCGATGCTCTTGACGACGAACCGGTCGATCTCGTGTTTCTTCTGCTCGCGCCGGAAGGGGCGGGAGCGGATCATTTGAAAGCCCTTGCCAGGATCGCGCGCCAGCTTCGCGATGCCGAGGTCACCAAGGGCATTCGCGGGGCGAGCGACGCGTCCGAGATGTTCGGTTACCTCATCCAGCCATTGGCATCGTCCAACGCGGCCTGAGGCTGCCCTTCCTTCTTCCTTGAATTGAAAAAATTGAACCGGCCGAAGCCGGTTCTCTTACGCCTCTGCGGTGGTGGCGTCGCCCTGGACCATGGCCTGTTGCGGCGTGGCCGCGACGTGGCCCTGGATCAACAGGGTCGGAAGGTGGAGATCCGCCAGTTCCGCCGGCGGAGCCGTTTCTTCCGGGATCCGCCACAGGGTCGACCGGATTGCGGCCGTACCGAGCGTCTTGGTCGAGGTCGAGACCGCGATCAGGGGAGCGAGGAGCGGACCGACGGCGACCGGAATGATCGGCCAGACCAGATCGAACGGCTGTCCGGTGACCCAGGCCAGAGCCGCGCTGCCGAACAGGGCCTGCGGCCAGAGTTTGCGGCCGGCGAGCGCCAGCGGCAGACGCTGAACGCCGCGCGCCTGCGCGCCCCAGCCGATGGTCTTGCCGAACATCAGCCCGCCCATGAACAGGCTGTGCGCCACGGCCATGATCGGCGCGAGCATCGAGGAATAAAGGATCTCCGCCCCGACGCTGAGAAGCACGCGGACCGGCCCGCCAAAGGCTTTTCTCATGTCCCTGCGCGCCAGCACATCGGCAACCGTCGCCAGCTTCGGTGCGAAAACCATGGTCAGGACCGTGAAGAACAGCACCGACCCCGTATCGGCGCGATAGGGCGCATAGTCCGTCGTCATGCCGAGAACGGCGGCGGCGGTCATGAAACCGATCCAGGCGGGCGAACCCAAAAACATCAGCATGGCCAGGAAGAGCTGCGCGCGGCTGACCAGCTTGAGACCCGGAAGGCTCAGGAGCCGGCGGTATTGAAGGTTGCCCTGGCACCAGCGCAGGTCCCGGCGGATGAATTCCAGGAGATGCGGCGGATTGACCTCGTAGCTGCCCGTTTCCATGGGCAGGACCCGGACCTCGTATCCGGCCCGGCGCATGAGGACGGCTTCCACCTGGTCGTGGGACAGGATGGTGCCGGCGAGCGGCCCCTTGCCTGGCAGGACAGGCAGCTTGCAGTGCTCTTTGAAAGGCTTGAGGCGCAGGAGCGCGTTGTGACCCCAGTACGGGCCGCAATCGCCCTGCCACCATGCGCTGCCGATGGTGTAGGAGCGCATGCCGAGCCGCATGCCGAACTGGAAGATCCGGGCGAACGCGCTGTCCGTTGGCAGGCCGACCACAAGGCTCTGCAGGATACCCAGTTGCGGGTTGGCTTCCATGCGCCGGACAAGACCGCTGATCGCCTCGGCAGACATGTAGCTGTCGGCGTCGAGCACCAGCGCGAAGTCATGGTCGTTGCCCCAGCGCTCGCAGAAGTCCTCGATGTTGCCGGCCTTGTAGCCGGTGTTTTCCGTCCGGCGCCGGTAGGTCACATCCATCTGACCCTGGAACCGTTCGCGCAGACGCGCGATCATCTGCTGCTCCTGCAGGGCGATATCGCTCATCGAGGTGTCGCTGAGCACGTAAAGGGAGAAGTGCTCCGCCTGCCCGGCGCGGACCAGGCCGGAAACCATGGCGCTCAGGGTTGTCTCAAGGCTTTCGGTGTCCTCGTCCCGCACACAGGACAAAAGAGCGGTTGAACAGGTGAGAGGCTGCTCCGGATTGCCCTGGTCTATCGGGCAAACGGCGGCGATAGGGTCTTTCGACAGGCGCATCACCAGGAGACCGATCACCGCGTTCCAGAAGCCGATGATCGTCCAGGGCAGGGTCACCATGAAGCACAGCAGGATAAACAGGTCGAGCGGGGTCAGCCCGCCTGGCGACAGCGTGACCGCCATGAGCGCCGACAGGCCGACAAAGCTCAGGACCAGAAGGGCTGAAAACAGCACACGGCGCGGCGTCATGCCGGGTGCCGGTTGACCGGAATACGTTGCTTTAATGGCTTGAAACATTTTTTGGTCTTCCAATCTGGGCAATCGTCGCGATAGTGCGCATGTCAAAATGTCCTAATGGTGACGGGAGCATGCTGCGTGCTTAGGAAAGATACGCGAAGGCGGGAAAGATGACGGTGACGGCCGGCACAGGCAGAACCCGGTCGCTCTGGTACACCGGCGACTTGAGCTGCGCAATCCAGACGACCGAGTTTGCGCGCCCGCAAACCGGTGAGGTCATGGTTCAAACGCTTTTCAGCGGCATCAGCCGGGGAACCGAGGGACTTGTGTTCCGCGGTGAGGTTCCGGAATGTGAGTGGCAGCGCATGCGCGCGCCGTTTCAGTCGGGCGACTTTCCCTTCCCGGTCAAATACGGTTACGCCAATGTCGGAAAGGTCGTCGAAGGGGACGCCGCTCTGATGGGACAAACCGTGTTCTCGCTGTATCCGCATCAAGGTGTCTTCACCCTCCCTTCCGGTTCTTGTGTTCCGGTCCCCGCAGACGTTCTCCCCGAACGGGCCGTGCTGACGGCCAACATGGAAACGGCGCTCAATGCAATATGGGACGGAAAACCATCACCTGGGGATCACATCTGCGTGGTGGGAGGCGGCGTTGTCGGCCTCCTGACGGCTTACGTCGCAAATGGGCTGCCTGGATCAACCGTCACCGTCGTGGACACGAATGCCGCCCGGGCACCGGTCGCCCGGGCGCTCGGGCTTGGGTTCAGTCTTCCCGAAGACGCGCCAGGGGACCAGGATCTGGTCTTTCATACCAGCGCGACGCCAGGCGGTCTCGGCACTGCTCTGACCTGCGCGGGCGACGGCGCAGCCATCGTGGAAATGAGCTGGTATGGGGCGCGGGAGGTGCCGGTTCCCCTTGGCCAGGATTTCCATTCCCGGCGGTTGAAACTCATATCCAGCCAGGTCGGCACGATCCCTGCGGAGCGTCAGGCACGCTGGACCTACCGCCGCCGAATGGAGACCGCGCTGTCCCTGTTGAGCGACCCGGTGCTGGACCGGCTGATCAGCCATCGCATTCCGTTCGACAGCTTGCCCGAGCAACTTCCCGATATTTTGAACAAGGCGTCAGATGTTCTGGCCGCCCTTGTCGTCTATGACGGCGAAAGCAAGCCAACCACCCCGTAGTCTTTCAAAGAGCCATTTCAGGAACACGAGAATGTTTGCAGTTGAAGTCCGCGACCACGTCATGATTGCCCACTCCTTCAAAGGCGAGCTGTTCGGGCCTGCCCAGGCCCTGCACGGCGCCACCTTCGTCATCGACGCGGCCTTTCTCGCCGAAAGCCTCGACGCAAATGGCGTGGTCATCGACATCGGCCGTGCTCACGAAGCCCTGAAGGAAGTGCTGCAGCCGCTGAATTACAAGAACCTGGACGACGTGCCGGAATTCGCGGGCGTCAACACGACGACGGAATTCCTGACCCGGCATATCCACGACCATCTGGCAAAGGCGGCGCGGGAGGACCGGCTGGGGCGTCCGGGAGCGGAACTGAGCGCTATCCGGGTGACCATCTCGGAATCCCATGTCGCTCGGGCCTGGTACGAGGCCGGGATCTGAAAAGACCGATGAACACGGTGTGTTTCGCCTATCCGGGCGACCTGGAGACGCCGACAGGCGGTTACGGCTACGACCGGCGCATCATCGCCGGACTGCGCGACCTTGGCTGGCAAGTCGAGCTTCTGCCTCTGGGCGAGGGGTTTCCGTTTCCGACGGAGGAAACCCTGGCGTCCGCGCAGCGGAAACTGGCAGGTCTTGCCGCCGGCAGCCTGGTGGTTGTCGACGGGCTCGCCTTCGGCGTCATGGACGACGCGGCGCGTGCGCTGGCCGGCCGGCTGAGCCTCGTCGCTCTGGTGCATCACCCGCTCTGCCTGGAAAACGGGCTGAGCGCGGACAAGGCGCCGGCGCTCCGGGCCAGCGAGAGTGAGGTACTGGCGCACGCCCGCCATGTGATCGTCACCAGCCCGGCCACGGCGCGCCAGGTCACGGAGCTCTTCGGTGCTCCGGCAACGAAGATCAGCGTGGTTCCACCGGGAACCGAGAAGCCCGTAGCTGGCCCAAAAGCGCCATCTGATTCCTTGCGTTTGTTGTCGGTCGGCACGGTGGTCCCGCGCAAGGGCTACGACCTGCTCCTGGAGGCGCTAGCCCCTTTGGCCGGTGTTAACTGGCATCTCGATATCGTCGGTGGTCTTGACGCGGATCCGGCCTGCTACCGGGCGCTTCAGGCGCAGGCTGCGGAAGCGGGGCTGACCGCCCGGATCACCTGTCACGGAGCGGTGCCGCCGCAGGCGCTGTCCGGGTTTTATGCCGCAGCCGACATCTTCGTGCTGGCAAGCCGCTACGAAGGCTACGGCATGGCCTATACCGAGGCTCTCGCCCATGGCCTGCCTGTGATCGGCAGCGGCGGTGGCGCGGTGCGCGAGACGCTGCCTGAAAATGCGGCGGTTTACTGTCCGGCGGAGGATGTCGCGTGCTTGCGCGAGGCGCTGTCAACCCTGATCGAAGACCGGGCAGAACGTTCCGCGCTGGCGGCTGCGGCTCGCAAGGCGGCAGCGGCGTTGCCGGAGTGGCGGGAGGCCGCTGGCCAATTCGCCGAAATCTTGAAGGAACTGCAATCATGAGCGGGTTTTCGTCCCATTGGCTGACCCTGCGTGAACCGCTCGACCTGGCGGCCAGAAATCCGGATGTCGAAAAGGCGTTTTGGGAGGGGCTGCCGTCCGGCCCAGTCCGGCTGCTCGATCTCGCCAGCGGTGCCGGTTCGACGGTTGCGGCGCTGGGCAAGCGGGCCGACCGCCCGGTCGACTGGCTGCTGACCGATCACGATCCGCTCCTGCTGGATGCCGCTCGGCGCCGCTGGGGCGATGCGGTTTCTCTCCGGCAGTCCAACCTGGCAAACGGGCTCACAAATCTGCCGTTCGAAGAGGTGGATGCAATCACGACATCGGCGTTTCTGGATCTCGTCTCCGAACGCTTTCTGGAAGAGCTTGTGACGCGGATCGTCCGGGCGAAAAAGCCTTTTCTGGCAAGCCTCACCTATGACGGCCGCACCGAATTCGCCCCGCCGCATCCGTTCGACGACACGCTGTCTCTAGCCTTGAACGCGCATCAGCGCACCGACAAGGGGTTCGGTCCGGCCCTTGGACCGGACGCGGCACCCCGTGCGGTGGCGCTTTTTGAAGCCGAAGGTTACCATGTCGTGCAGGGCGCGTCCGATTGGCGGGCCGGCCCGTCGTCTCAAGAGTTTCAGACGGAGTTTCTGCAGGGCTGGGCCAATGTCGGCCGGGAAGTCGGCCTGGAAAAAGACGCCCTGGAAGACTGGTGGCGCGACCGGCGGGAGAAGATCGGGGATCGACGCCTCGACATTACGGTCGGACACATCGATTTCGCGGCCTTGCCGCAACACGGAAATGAGCGCGCTTGAGAGCGCAGGCAGTCTGGCCACGGTCGTGTCGAATTCGCGCGTATTCTTGTGCGAAAGATCTGAAGTACGTAGCTAATTTTCGAAAATCGAAGGTCCGTGTTTCGTAATTTTTTACCATATGCCTTAAGTACAACTTATTCTTTTTCGCACTATATGACCAGCAACTACAATCGAGGTGGTTTGGGCAACGTTTCTACGTAGACGAGGATGGCAATGAAAGAAACAATTCGGAACCTTCTGGCGAAGCATGGCAATCTGCCTGTTGCGGTCGAGACTGTCGCGGACGGTGCGGATCTTTACGATGCAGGCCTATCCTCTTTCGCGTCTGTTCAGGTAATGCTGGCTCTGGAAGAGGAGTTCGACATCGAGTTCCCCGAACACCTGCTGAACCGCAAGTCCTTTTCTTCGGTCGACGCCATCGACGCTGCTCTGACGGAAATTCTCAAAGACCAGGCGGCCTGATCCATGACCGTTGCAACCAAGATCGCTGCCCTGTCACAGACGGAGCGTGCGAAACGGGCGGCGAAGGTCGCCGCGGAATTCGCGGACCGGGTGGATAGCGAAGCGCGCTTTCCCAGGGAAGGCATGGATGCCCTCAAGGCCGAGCGCCTGATGGGGATCATGATCCGCCCGGAACTCGGCGGAGAAGGTGCGACCCTCACGGAAGTCGCCGACATCTGCGCGATCCTCGGTCAGGCCTGCGCCGCGACCGCCATGACCTACGCCATGCATCAGATCCAGATTGCCAGCCTGTCCGGCTACGCGGCCGGCAGCGCGTGGCACGAGGCGTTCCTGAAGAAAGTCTGCGACGAGCAGCTTCTTATCGGTTCGGCGACCAGCGAAGCCGGGATCGGCGGCAATCTGCGCAATTCCTTGTGTGCCATCGAGGTTGAAGGCGGTACGGCGCGCCTGACGAAAGATGCGACCGTGATCTCCTACGGAGCGGATTCCGACGCCATCATGGTGACCTCCCGCCGTCACGCCGACGCTGCGCATTCGGATCAGGTTGCAACCATCTTCCTGAAAGATCAGTACACGTTGGAGCAGACCAGCGTCTGGGACACCCTGGGCATGCGCGGGACCTGCTCCGACGGCTATATCTTCAAGGGCGAGGCTCCGGAAGAGCAGATCCTGCCGCGACCCTTCGCGGAAATCGCGGCCCAGTCCATGCTGGCCGTCTCCCATCTGCTTTGGGGGTCCCTGTGGTACGGTATCGCCGCCGATGCGGTTGCCCGGGCGCAGAGTTTCGTCAAAACGGCCGCGCGCAAATCGCCGGGCCAGGTGCCCCCCGGCGCGCTGCGCCTTGCGGAGGCCTCGAGCCTCCTGCAACTCGTCAAGGCGAATGTGGTCGCGGGCCTGAAGCAGTTCGAAGCCTGCAAGGGCGACGGCGACGCGCTCAACGCCATGAGTTTTTCCGTTGCCATGAACAACGTGAAGATCGGAACGTCCCAGACGATCCTGACCATCATCAATCACTGCATGCTGATCTGCGGCATCGCCGGTTACAAGAACGGCACGCCCTACAGCCTCGGCCGTCATCTGCGCGACGCCCACTCCGCGCAGCTGATGATCTCCAACGACCGGATTCTCGGCAACACGTCGACAATGCTTCTGGTCAACAAGCAAGACACCAGCCTGCTGGGCTGATGCACGCAAGGCCTGGCGGCGCCGCGTCCTGTGCGGCGCCACGAGGCGGCCGCCTCTGCCCGCCAGCCGGGTCTTGGTCACTGCCGCCTGGCACTGTGGGGCTGAGGGGAAAACCGCCTTATGAGTGAAGCTGTCTTCAAACACCTTGACGCGGCCACCTACGTTCGCAGCCCGTTGCATGCGCAGGACCGCGACTGGCCGGAAACCAATTGCTATCTCGATGTCTGGATCGAGGTCCTGCCGTCCCTCGGCTTTCCGCCGGAGGCCTGCCTTGCCTATTCGCTCACGCAGGATTTCGAAGGCGATCAGTTCACCTTCTTCAAGGTGCCCCTGGAAGACCTCGAAGCCCTGTACGGTCTGAAGGTGACCGAACTGGCGATCTATGACCGGGTCGAGACGCATATCCAGAATCAGATCGAAAGGGGCCGGTTGTCGCTGGTCGAGGTCGACAGTTACTTCCTGCCGGACACCCATGGCGTCGGTTACCGGGATGCGCACGGCAAGACAACGATTGCCCCGAACCGGATCGATTTCGACAAGCGGACCATGGAGTATTACCATGGCCTTGGACTGCATCTGCTTGAGGGTGACGATTTCGACGGTGTGTTTCAGCGCGGACATCACGTCAGGGACCTGCCGTTCCTGCCCTATACGGAGTTCGTGAAATTCCCGGACACGCGGCCGTCCGGAGTGGAAATCCTGAACGTTTCGGAACAGTTGCTGCGCCATCATCTGGCCCGGCGGCCTGCCGCAAACCCGATTGCCGCCTTCGCGAAAGTGTTCCCGGAGCAGGTGGCCGCGATCAGCGAGCGGGAGTTCGGCTTCTTCCACCTCTACGCCTTCAACACGCTACGCCAGCTCGGCGCGAACTTTGAGCTGTTCTCCTCTTATCTCGCATGGCTTGCCGCCCAGGAGCGAGGAGAACTGGACCAGGGTATTGCCGATGCCAAGACCATCTCCGCCACCTGCAAGGTGGTGCAGTTCAAACTGGCCAGGGCCGTCATGCGCAAGAAGTTCCAGGGCCTGGAAGACGGGCTGGTTCCGGCTGTTGAGGCCTGGGACAAGCTGATGGGCCTCCTCGATCTCCACTATGGAAACGGCGAACCCCGCCTTTCGCGCGTCGTCGCCGGTGCCTGAATGACCGGCCTTGCGGGGATGACCTGGTCTCTGGCGGTCGCGGAGCCCGGCTCCGAACCGGCCGACGCCGCAAAAGAGGCTTTCGTCCCGGCCAGAGTGCCTGGAACCGCCGCCGGCGCATTGGCGGACGCAGGCCTTTTCGATCCGGACGCGCCCCTGCCGCTTCACGGCAAGGATGTCTGGTACGAGACGCGGTTCGCGGCCGAGCCCGGCGACTATCGCCTTTGCTTCGAAGGACTCGCGACGGTTGCCGAGGTCTATCTCAACGATGAGCGCATTCTGGACAGCCGGAACATGTTTCGGGTCTATGAGGTTGAAGCGTCTCTTGCCCGGCAGAACAGGCTTCAAATCTGTTTCCGCGCGCTGGAACCGCATCTCGCCGCTAAAGGCCCTCGTGCGCGCTGGAAGCCGCAACTGGCCACGTCCCAGGGTTTGCGCCTGATCCGTACCACGCTTCTCGGCCACATGCCGGGCTGGTGTCCGGAGATCCATGCCGTCGGTCCCTATCGGCCGATCCGCATCGAGCCGGCCGGGAACGCGAGGCTTTCCGAAAAGCACATTCTGGCGGACCTGGCGCCGGACGGATCGGGCACGCTGGTCGTCTCTGCTAGGTTCGATGATATCGAAGACGTACCCGTTCTCAATTGCGCCGGCGCTTCGGCCGAAATGAGCCTGCGGGACGACGGGACGCACACGGCAACTCTCCGGCTCGACCGGGTCGACGCCTGGATGCCGCATACACATGGCGTGCCGTCGCTCTACGATATTACAGTCCTTTCAGGACACCATCGGTTCTCCCTCGGCAAAACAGGTTTCCGCCGCCTGGAGGCGGATCGGGGACCGGACGGCAAGGGCTTCGGTCTGAAGGTCAACGGCGTTCCGGTGTTCTGCCGAGGGGCCGTCTGGACCAGTGCCGATCTCCTGAACCTGCCAAGCGGCAGGGAAAGTTACCACCCGCTTCTGGAGGCGGCGCGCGACGCCGGTATGAACATGCTGCGCATCGGCGGCACCATGCTTTACGAAAGCCGGGCGTTCTTCGAACTGTGCGACGAGTTGGGCC
Organism: Roseibium aggregatum; assembly: GCF_017309185.1. Lineage (GTDB taxonomy): Bacteria > Pseudomonadota > Alphaproteobacteria > Rhizobiales > Stappiaceae > Roseibium > Roseibium aggregatum_B. The sequence continues at coordinate 57,985 of NZ_JAEKJZ010000001.1, forward strand.
TTCTGGTCTGGCAGGATTTCCCGTTCGCCAATTACGACTATCCGGTCAAGGACGCCGCCTTTGTCGAAGAGGTCCGCGCCGAAGTTCGTGACAGGTTGACGGAGACCACGGGCTGCCCCTCGCTCGCTGTCCTGTGCGGTGGTAGCGAGATCTATCAGCAGGGCGCCATGATGGGCCTGCCGGAAAGCCGCTGGAAGGGCCCGCTCTGCGAGGAGATCCTGCCGGCTCTGGCACGGGAGTTCCGCGCGGATGTGCCCTATGCTCCGAATTCGCCCTGCGGCGGCGTTCTGCCTTTTTCGCCGAATGAGGGCATCGCTCACTACTACGGCGTCGGTGCGTACTTGAGGCCGCTGGAAGATGCGCGGCGGGCGAACATCCGCTTCGCCGGCGAGTGCCTGGCCTTTTCCAACATCCCGGCGCAGCAGAGCCTCGACGAGGGCCTGCCGGTCAAACCGGGCCACGATCCGCGCTGGAAGGCGCGTGTGCCGCGCGACCGGGGAGCGGGATGGGACTTTGAGGATGTCCGCGATCACTACCTGAAGACGCTTTACGGCCTCGACCCGGCTTCTCTGCGCTGCGGCGATCCGGACCGTTACCTGGACCTGGGACGCGCCGTGACCGGCGAGGCGATGGAACAGACCTTCGCCGAATGGCGCCGGGCGGGCTCAAGCTGCCAGGGGGCTCTGGTCTGGACATTTCAGGATCTGGCCATGGGCGCGGGCTGGGGCCTGATCGATGCGGCGGGACGGCCGAAACCGGCCTATTACGCGGTGAAGCGCGCTTTCCGGCCGCTGCAGGTCTCCGTGACCGACGAAGGCACCAACGGACTGGCCATCCATGCGGTCAACGATCGCCCGGAGGAGAAGGTGGTAACACTGTCTCTCTCCTGCCTCCGCGACGGTGAGGTTCAGGTTGTCTCCGGACAGAAAGATATCGTGCTTGCCCCGCACAGCGCCGAGACCTTCAACGCCGTCGATCTGATCGGGGCCTTTTTTGACGTCACCTACGCCTACCGTTTCGGTCCGCTCTCTCACGATGTGACCGTGGTGCGGATGCTGGATCCCGAAACGGGCACGGTTCTGGCGGATGCCTGCCACCTCCCGGACAGAAAGCTTTACGCCTCCGCCCGGCAGGTGCTCGACATGGACATTTCCATTAAAAGTTTCGATGGGCGGTCGGGCGACCTGGCGCTGTCCTCGAAGCAGTTTTTGTGGTTCGCGGGGCTCGAGGTTCCGGGGTGTTGCGTCGACGACAACTGGTTTCATCTGGCGCCCGGCGCCAGCAGGACGGTTCGCTTTGAGGCTCTGGCCGGAAGCGCTGTGCCGGAAGGAGGGCCGAAGGCCACCCTCAGCGCCTTAAACGGCCGAAACCGCGTGACGGCTGGTTGATCTCAACACCTTGGAGGACGGTTCGTCGCCCGTAGCCGCGGGCGGCTGACCGGCCGTGTCCGACAGGTGAGCGATTTTTTCCAGGAATGAGAACATCTCGGCGCGGGCATGATCCGGCATCAGGTTGTGGTCCGCATTGTCCACGGTGGTCAGCGAGATGTTCGGGAAGGCGGCAAAGCCCTTGAGATCCGGGCCGAAATGCGCCTTGAGCTGATCGACGCTCTCGTCGCCGACACTGCAGAAGAAATGGACCTTGACGTCGCGCTCTCTCAGGACCTCGAACTTTTTCAGGGCTTCGGCTTTCAGGCGACCGAATTTTGTCAGTTGCGGGAAGACCGCCGCGAGTTTTTCAGCGGCCCGCTGGCGCAGCATCTTGGCCACTCCGCGGCCCGCGGTTGCGAAATTGAGTTCGCCCCGAAAAAGGCGCTTGAACGTGTGGGCGCTCGTGAGCCGCTTCGTATAATCCGCCGTGGACCGGTGTCCCATGTACTTCAGGTCGACAGGGACGTCCGGGTCCCACATGAACTTGAGCTGGTTGATGAGAACGAGTTGCCGGACCCTCGGGTCGCGGGCGGCCGCATGAAACGCCGAATAGGCGCTGCTGCAGCGCCCTATCAGGGTGACCGGCCCTTGATATCGGCCTTCGAAATAGTCGATCAGGTCGAGAAAATCCTCAATCTGAGTTTCCGAATAGAGGGCTTCCTGGCCTTCCGGCAGATCCGGGTAGCTGTCGCCAGTATTCACACCGTCGAAGCGCACGGAAATCACGCCCAGCTGAGCCAGCTTCCGTGCGGCGGTCACCCATTCCCGCCCGCGTCCGGCATGGTGGTCGTAGCCGCCTGTATTGCCGAAGATGAAGACAGGGGCGGTCTTTGCCGCCTCGATCGGGCTCGTGACGATACAATATAGGTGTTTTTCATGCGCTCCGACGAAGAGGGCTTCTTCCCGGAACTGCCCGGTTTCCAGCCGGCCCGGCCCGAGATCCGCCTGGTTCGCCGGCATTTCCGAATTCCCGGAGGAGAGAGTGTTCGTCAACCAGTCCGTCGCGGTAGAGATCAGGTCCCAATCCGGTCTGGACTGAAGGATATTCCCGACCAGATCGTCGTAGCCGCTAAACGGGTGAACGGAAATCTCCAGACCTTCGGACTGGATGTGATCGGCAAGGGTCCGGTCGGAGGATACGCCATCGCGCGCGAACAGGAGGACGGGGACCTTCCGCGGAAGCGGGGATTTGTCGAGCTTCACCTCCGCGAGGTCCTTGACAAATTTATCCGGCAGCACGTTCCCCAGGAGCGACACCTTGTCCGTATCGAGAAGGTCGAGCGGCAGCAGTTCCGCTTCAAAGGCCATCTTCGCATGGAGTCCCAGCTCGCGCAGGTAACGCCGTCCGCTGGTGACCGGAGCGGCAAGGATAAGCCCGGCTATATCGGGTCGCGTCTGTGCCGCCATCTGAGCAATGACAGTCCCGAGGCCAAGCCCGAAAAAAACGATCCTTTCGCAGCCCGAGTGCTTTTTCAGCGCCGAAGCGGATTCATTCGCAGCCTCGACCCACCGGTCTATGCCGTCGTTTTCCGCCATGTCGAGCGAGTCGACCTGGCCCGGATAGTCGAAACGGATGACGGGATAGCCCCTGGCGGCGAAGCTGTCGGCCAACACCCGGTAGAATTTCCGGCAACTGACCTCGTCCCGGCTCCATGGCCGGCACAGGACAACGCCCGTGTCCTTCCATGTATCGGTGACCGGCAATGTCAGCAGTCCGCAAATGCCGTTGAAACCGATGGGCTGCGTGTTGTTGAGAGCCACGTTGAACCTCCTGAGCCTCCCTTGCAGAAAGGTCTTGTTGATTGTCCGATTTGCGCACTCCAGCGTGAAGTGTACCACCGGCATTTCCCGGCATTATTGCATCTCAGGGTAAAGAAACATTGAGTTGATTCCGTGAAAACGCTGGGCCGCGTCAGGGGGGGGCCGGTACCAATCGCACCAATGCATTTCGGCCGCTGCAAAAACATGCCGTCAGCTGTTCTCAGCCAAGGATCGATACGAGTCTGAGAGCGTGTTTTCGCAGATGTGCGGGCGTGACCTTGCCGAGAAGGTCGCGCATGATCTCGATTTCCGCACCCGGGATCGCTTTGGTCAGGCGCAGCGCGATCAAATAGGCGAGGGCGCCGGCGGGAATGGCGATCGCGAGCCCTGGGACGCCATGCACCTCACGCAGGATGACAAAGGCGGCTCCCGCGCAGGCGAGACCCGAAACCAGAATTCGAAGATAGGGTGCAAGGGAAATCCTGAAACCGAGCGCATGACGGCAGTGATGGATCAGCCACAGGAAGCTGGAGAGCCCGACCACGCCTCTGATCCAGGCCGCTCCGATCCCGCCGAAAATTGGCGTCAGGGTCAGGTTCAGGGCGACAAGGACGAGAACCGTAACTCCATTGATGAACAGAAGTTTCCGATCGTTTTCCAGGGCAAGCATTGCCGCCAGCGGGACCGAGGAAAGCGCTTGCGGCAGGGAAAACAGGACGAGAATTTCCGCGATCGGCACGGTGGCCGTAAAGTCCTGCCCGAAGGCCAGGGGGATCAGCTCCGACATGATGGCCGCCCCGCCCAGGCTGATGGGCAAAAGCAGCATGGTCAGCCATCTGAGCGTCCGGTCGTAGGAAAGCCGGAGCTGATCCATCGCATCGTCGTCGTAGAGCTTGCCGAAGCCGGGGGTCAGACCGGCGGCAAGGTAGACGGAAAGCTGCAGGATCAGACTGGAAAAGGTGATGCCCGCCGCGAAGAAACCGAGTTCCGTGATACTGAAGAACCAGCCGATGAAGATAAACTCAATGCGTGTCTTGACGAGCTGGTCCAGCAGTTCGGAGGCCCAGATGCTGCGGCTGTACCGGCGCATCTGATCTGAAATTGCGACGGGCTCCGAAGCGCCGCCACGAAGATATTTGGACAGTCCGAACATTTGCGGCAGATGGCGCGCGAGATAGCCGAACATGGCACCGGCCGGACCGAACAGGAGGGCGCCTGCGATTGTCACGGGAATCTGCAGCGCGCATCCGGCGGCGGTTTTCCAGGCGGTTCTGTGGAAGTGCCCGAGCCCGTGATCGGACACGATGACGAGAAGTCCGTGAGAATAGGCCAGGAAAATCAGGCCCGCGAAAAACCAGACAAAGGCCGTGTTGAGATTGACCTCGTAGAATTCCCAGGACGCATAGAGAAAGAAGGCGCCGGTGAAAAGCGTCAGGGAAACGACATAAGGCCCGTACAAAGTTCTGAGAAAGCCTCGCGTTTCGCTTTCGTCTTTGCCGATTCTGGAGATGTAGCGCAGGATCGTCGACGGTATTCCCAGGTTCGCCACGGCGAAGGCTGTGAGCGCCACCCAAAGCGCCAGGGCCGTCAGTCCGGTTCCCTCGGCACCCAGGATTCTTGCAATTGCGATGGAGCTGACGAGACCTGCGGCGAGGGACGTTATTCCGGCCGCTGAAACGAAAAAGCCTGCGCTGATTAACGATTTCATCCGATGCCGCTCTTAGAAACTTTTCGCAGGACAGTTGGGGATCGGCTTGCCGAACGTGACGCCTGAAAAGCTGGAAATAACGGGCCCATTCCCTGGATTGCTTCTACAGGCCATTCTCTAAAAAGAATCGTAACACAAATGGAATACCGCTAGGTTTCTGTGTTTTAGAAGCGGGTCGCTTTCTTGAAAATCCTGTTCATCGTTGCTGCGGAGGGCGCCGATCGGTGCGGCGTGAGCGACTATACCTATTGTCTGGCGGCTGCGCTGCGGAGCCTGGGCCACGAGGTCGAGGTTGAAAACCTGCGTTCCTGGAGCGTGGACAGCATTCGCCACCTGCGCCGGAAATGTGCAGAAGGCGGGTATGACGCGGTGCATGTCCAGTACCCGTCGATAACAGCCGGCCGCTCGCCCTGGTTCTCTGTCTTCGCGTTTTTGTCCGGCAAAGGCCGGCTATTCGTCACGCTCCACGAATTTTCGATTTTTCATGCGGTCCGGAAACTCTATCTCGTTCCCTATGTTCTGCGCCGGGCCGGTTTCGTCTTTTCCGGCGACTGGGAAAAAGGCCGGTTTGCCCGGTTCTTTTTGAACTTTCCGAAAAAACTCAAGGTCATTCCGATCGGATCCAACATTCCGCCCGTCGACGAACCGAGGGCGTTTCAGGACCGGACCGTCGATCTCATACACTTCGGTTTTCTCATCGAGGGAAAGGGCATCGAGGCATACCTCGACAAGGTCGCTCTGTTGAGACAGCGGGGCTGGGCGGGACGCGCGGTCCTGATGGGCGCCTCGCTCGATCCCAAAGGAGACTATTTTCTGGAGTTGAAGCGAAGGACGGAAGAGTTGAACGTCGAGCTGAAGGTGAACCTCGACGAGGCGGCGGTTTCGCGAACTCTTCTGGATGCCAGGTTCGCCGTTCTGCCTTATCCGGATGGAATTTCAGACAAGCGCGGATCGGCCCTGGCCTGTCTGGAGCATGGCGTCCAGGTGGTGACCCGCTATTCCGAAAAGACGCCGGACTGGATGAGACAGGCGACGTTCGACTTCGACCGATGGACCGACCTCGAGGAAGTTCTGGTATCGGAGGAGACCGGAGAGGTGCTCCTGACGGCCTCGATGGCGGAGGCCGACTTTACCTGGCCCGCCATTGCCAGAGCGCACGCCGAAATGTACGGGGCGGGCACGCCCTAAGGACGGCCGCAGCCGATGCCGCCGGCAAGAAACGGCTCGAGCACCTTGAACTGCGGCCGGTCGATGCGGCCGACCGGTTGAAGGGACAGCGGATAGTCGCCCCACCAGTCTCCGGCGGCCCAGGCCGTCCAGCCGATCCAGACATCCCTGTTTTCATTGACGAAGCCGGCCATCTCCATCAGGCCGCTCAGGCAATCCGGCGCCGACGTGCCGCCGAATTCGCCCAGAAAACCCTTGAAATCGTGCTGCCTGAGCCACTCGGTCACGGAGCTCAGCGCGGCGACAGCATCGCTCACGCGGGGACAGTCGGCTTTTGTGCCCGAGAAATCCTCGTCCATATACTGATGAAACTCGAACGCGAACCGGTTTGCCGGATCGGACAGGCGCTCGAACAGGTCCGCGTTGGATCCTCCGTCCTGCTCCTCGAACCAGTGGGAGGCGCCGGACCAGATCGTGCCGGGCACGAGCACGAGATTGTCGGCCCCCGTTTGCCGGATCGCGGTCACGGCCGCCTGTGCCGCTTCGAACCAGGATTGCGCCGTGATGCCGGCCGGCTCGTTCATCAACCCGTAGACGGCTTTTTCGTTGCCGGAGAATTCGGAGGCGAGCCGGCGCCAGAAATCCGCCAAGGCTTCCGGCGGAACGTTGCCCGTGTCGGTTTTTTGACCGATTTTCTCGCCGCGGTATTCCGCGTAGTTGTGCAGGTCGAGAATGACGGTCAGGCCGCGCCGGTTCGCCCGTTCGACGGTGTCCTTCAACCGGGACAGTTCGTCCTGGTCGAGCGCGCCGTTGAGACGCGTTTGCAGCCGTTCCCAGCGGAAGGGCAGGCGGATGACCGCCATGTTCCGGGCGGCCGCCCAGTCCAGCGTCGCATCGGAAGGGTAGGTGTAGTCGGTCCCGGCCTTGCCGTCGGGTCCGCCAAACTCGGCTCCGGAAATGTTGACGCCCCTGAGGCAAACGCTGTCTTGACCTCTCGATGGGGACACCATGGCAAGCAGGAGCGCGAGCCCAAGGATGGCAAGGCACGGAAAGACGGTGCGCTGGTTGGCGGTGGGAAATGCCTGAAATGTCGAAGATTGTCCGGTCATAAAGATCTTGTTGAAATGACTGATGTTATCGTGCCGCGATCAGACATGAAGCAGCCTTGTGCCGGATACCCTATATGAACACGCCTATTTGTCACAGTAAGGACGCCGATTGTCGAGGCGGCTTTTCGGATGTCCGGCTCGTTCACGTGGTCCGGCAATACGCGCCGAACGTGGGTGGGCTGGAGGATGTGGTCAAGAACCTCGCGGCGCAACAGGCCGGGCGCTTCGCCGGGCTGAAGGTGATCACCTTGAACCGGCTGTTTCAGGAGCCGGATCGCGTCCTTCCCGAAAAGGAAATGATCGACGGGGTCGAAGTTCACCGGATCCCTTTTTCCGGCAGCAGCCGTTATCCTATCGCGCCATCTGTCCTGAGCGAAATCCGGGACGCGGACCTGGTGCACGTGCACGCGGTGGATTTCTTTTTCGACGCTCTCGCACTCTCGAAGATCTGGCACGGCAAGAAGATGGTCGCAACAACCCACGGCGGCTTCTTCCATACGAAGAAATTCGCCGCTCTGAAGGCGGTCTGGTTTAACACGCTGACCCGGTTTTCCGCGAGCCGGTATGCGGGGCTTGCCTGCTGCAGTCAAAGCGATCTCGAGCTTTTTAGAAGGATCGCACCGGGCCGGGTGCGTTTGATCGAAAACGGTGCCGATATCGAAAAGTTTCACAATGCGGCTTCGCCGGGTCCCCAAAAACGCCTGCTCGCCCTCGGACGGTTTTCTGAAAACAAGCGCCTGGACCGGCTGATTGACCTGATGGCGGACCTGACGGCCGAGGACCCGGAATGGCGCCTGGAGATCGCCGGCATGGAGTCGGACATCAGCGCAGGGGACCTTGAGGCGCGGGTGGAGGCCCTCGCGTTGTCGGACAGTGTGACGGTGCATGTGGGATTGAACCTGGAGGCCTTGCGTAGCCTGATCGGCACATGCAGCTTTTTCGTGAGCGCGTCGGATTACGAAGGCTTCGGTCTGGTCCTGATCGAGGCTTTGAGCGCCGGACTTGTCCCGGTGGTTCAACAGAACGAGGCCTTCGTTGCCCTTTCGCGGGAACTTGACGTGGTCCGTCTTGCAGACTTCGACAATCGCCGGCAAACGCTCGAGACGATCGTGGCTGCCTATTCCGACCTGTCCGCGGAGCCCGATCTGAAAGACCGGGCAGTTAATTCGGTTGAGCGCTTCGGCTGGCCGCTCGTTGCCCGTGCGTACGACGATCTGTATCGTGAGGCGCTGTCACGCTGACCCGCTTGTCTGCTTAAAGAACGCGGTCAGGCATCGGCGCATTCGGTGCGGCTTCGCTGGGTGCGGGGTTTCCCGGTGCCTTGTCCGGAAGTTTCATCGCGTCGGCGGCCCCCGCGACGATCCAGAAAAGGGCGGCCAGCTTGATCGAATAGAAGGAATTCGAAACGGTCATGAGCAGCGAGATATAGGTGATCGCCAGAGCCTTGAACTGGATGGCCCTCGGGTTCTGGTAAGGGGCGAAGACAAAAAGCGTCCACAGCGCCAGAAGTCCGACAGCCCCGATCTGTACGATCGAATAGGCAAAACCGTTGTCCGCCAGTTCCGGCCCATAGGCGAGAATGCCGAAGAAGGAATCCGGTGTGATCTCCTGGATCAACTGGCTGGCATGTAAAAGCCTGCCGGTGAAATTGTCATTCCAGATGATCTGCGAGGTCCACGCGCCGTAGATGGCCAGTGCGAAAGTGATCATCAGCGGCACGCTCCACCACAGAATTCTCGGAACGATGAAGGCAGCCGGCGCAGCCACGAAGAGCGCGACGCAGACAAACATGCCGAAGCGGGCATCCGGCAGGACAATGGCGACGAAACCGGCTGCGAACAGCCACGCGCGGTGACGCATTCCGGCCCGGAACAAGGCCCAAAGGCAGAGGAAGGCGCCGAAGTTGCCCATCGTAACCGGTTCCAGAAACACCGAGGAAGCGCGCAGATTGCCCAGAAAGCCGAAGAAATTCCGGCCGCCGATACGCGTGCTCGAAATGAAGAGGTTCGACCCTTCCACGAAATTGGAGTCCGCCGCCAGCGTACCGCGCGCGACGTAGTATTGAAAAATATCGATTACCCGGGTGTAGATATCGAGAAAGATGAATTCGAACAGGCCGACGAAGATCACGACGAACGTGGCAATCCAGATCAGGCGGTCGGCATCCTCGATGGTCCGGAACTTCTTCCCGACAAAATAGAAAACGATCGGGATCAGAAAGTCCCGGATCGCCTTGAGGTCAAGTTCCGGCCGTAAGGCCAGGATGAAGGCCATGAAGCTGAAATAGAGGAACAGGATCACATAGAGCGCCGCATCGCGGCTGAGCGCCAGTGGCAGGGCGATCCCCAAAAGCAGCATTTCTCCCAGGATGACATGGGTTTCCGAAATGCGGAAAAGGTTGGTGTTCGTGAAGGCGAGAAAAAAGTTGAAGGTCAGGGTGCCGACGGCCACCGCATAGATGGCGAACAGCCAGAGCCGGTACCGGTCCCGGTCGATTGCGGCGTCAGGCCGGCCGATGCCGAGCCCGCGAGGTCCAAATCGATCAGGCGGACTTGACGACAACATGTCCGATGATCCGGTCGCGCCAGGGTTCCAGATAGGCCAGAGCATGCTCGAGTTCACTCGAGTGCGTGGTGCCGATTGCGGTGACAAGCAGGATGCCGTCGCAATGGCGTAAAAGAATGGGCAGCATCGGGCTTGAATCGATGTTGCCCGCGTTGACCAGAAGGTAGTCTTCATTCGCGGAATCGAGGTCGCCGCTGGAAGCGTATTTCCTGCGCGGATCGATCTGCTCCACTTTCAGATAGCTTGCCAGCGTCCTCCCGCGTGCCGCGGGCTCGCTCCGCTCGCCGGCCTTCGGCTCCGCGTTCCCGTTGCCGGAGAGCTTTGCGGACAGGTGATTGAGAGACCCGATTCTTGAGCTTTTGGAGGCAAGAGGCGATTGCGCCGGGTCGGCGGCCGGGGGGGGCGCATTCGTTGCTGCGGTGGTGTGGGCAAAGAGGACCTCTTCGCCCATGTCGTGCAACTCGACGGCGACAGACCGGACAAAATCCGATGTTTCACCGGTCTCGCCGACGGACAGGATCAGAATATTGGCGGGGCGGTTGTCCAGAAAGGACTGCCGGAGGGTATAGGCGATGCGCGTCCGCGCGATGGTCTCCTCGTCGGGATGCGCTCGCGGCCGTCCCGTGAGCCATCGTGGAAGCGTTCGCGCGAGGCCTTTTCCCGATTGCGGAGGGGTCAGGCTCGCCAGCACGGGCGCGCCGGTCGTGGAAATAAGCATGCGCTCGGAAGCCTTCGGTCCCTTCAAAATCTCCAGGCCGACAACGCCGGAAGCTGCAACGGCAAAACCGAAGAGCAGGGATGCGGCAAGGACAATGACGCTTTTCGGCCCGCTCGGCTTGATCGGAACCTGGGCCGCGGAAAGGATTCTGGAGGTGTTTGTGTCGAGTTCCGGGAGTTCCTTCAGCTCCTGGGCGCGTTTCAGGAAGGAATCGTAAATGGCCCGGCTGGCGTCGGCTTCGCTCTGCAGTTGTCGCAATTCGATGAGCGCCTTGCCCTGGGCCGTGTTCTGCGACTGCAGATACTGGGACTGTTTCTCCAGTGCCGCCAGCGTGGACTTGGCCTGTTCGTACTGGCTTTCCACGCTGGCCTTGATGCGCTGCAGCTCGGAACCAATCTGTTGCCGCGTGCTGGCGACCTGCGAGCGCAGCTCGCGCAAGGTCGGATGATTGGCCCCCAGCGTTGCCGCGGCTTCCGCCTCCTGTTGCGTGGCCTGGGCGTATTGAACCCGCAAGGAGTTCAAGACGGAGCTTTCCGCAACCTGCGGGATCGCCCCGGCTTCCACGTCGGACAAGGTCAGGTTCGCCAGCTGCTCGTAAAGAGATTTTGTCTGCTCGAGCTCGACCCGCGACGATGTGATCTGCGTGTTCAGGGCCTCAATCTGCTGATCGACAACAGAGCCGCCGGCTGTGCTGATCAGACCCTGCCGGGCCTTGTAGGCCTCCACCGCCGCATCCGCGGCCTCCACTCGGGCCCGAAGCTGTTCCGCCTGTTTGCTCAACGTGGAACTGGCGCGGCTGAGTGCGGCTGCGCGCGTGGACTGGGTTTCCCGGATATAGACTTCGGCGATTTCATTCGCGATCAGCGCCGTAAGCTCCGGGTCGGGATGGCTGACATGGATCTGGAAAACGAAGGAATTTCCCTGCCGGACCACCTGAACGACTTCCCGCAGGGCGTCGAGAGTGGCGTTGCGCGCTTCCGTCGAAGACCGGCTGCCGGACGAGGACCCGCCGAACAGCAGATCCCTGATACCAGGCCTGAAAAAATTCTTTGAATCGTCAAGATTGAGATTGTTGGCCACCTGGTTCAGGACAGCCGCCGAAAGGATCACAAAACTCTGACTGTCGAGATCCATTCCCTGCAAGGTCTGATTGTTCGCGGTGCTGACCGGATCGTTTACCAAAACCTGAAGGCCCTCGGGCCGCACGAGCAGCTCGGCGCTCGATCGGTACACGGGGGCTTTCAAGGCAAGATAGAAAAGCGCAAGTGCGGCAAAGACGAGCGGCGTGATCAGCAGCAGGGGAATATGCCGCCGCAAAATCCTTGGAATGTCTGAGATATCAACCATGCTGCCGTCTTTAGAGAGTCCTGCTGAGCGGTTGGGAACGCCGCCGTCATTTCAGCGCTTGCGTCCGAAAGCGGCCACAGAGCAAATTCGGAAGGCGTTCCGACAGAAGCGGGGAAAGCCGAGTTTAGGGTAAACGATTATAATTAACGCATCGCAAATGTGTGGTGGCGACCCTGCGGGCAATACCCAAATCCGGTTTTAGGAATGTCTTAATGTAAACGGAAAACACATCTCGAAGCCTGCTGCGTTTGCGGCCATACTTTGATTAAACATATGTGAGATAAATCAAATTGAGTTCCATTTAACTGTTTCTTGTTCTAAGTGAACTAGAAGAAGCCTGACAGTGGTGCCGTGTCGGAACTTTCCGATTGTATGATGTGGTGTAGGGTCTGGTATTGAAAAAAGAATCAATAAAAATTGGGCCTGTTACGATAACCGGATTGACCAAACCCGATTCCGTCGAGCTTTTTCGCTCGTCTGTGAAGTCGGGCACACCGCTCGATATCGCCATTTGCAACGCGCATACGGCAATGACGGCATTCGATGATCCGGCCTATGCCGAAATCCTCAGCCACATGACCGTGTTCAACGACGGTATTGGCATATCCCTGGCCAACCGTCTGTTGTACGGAAGCAATTTTCCGGACAATCTTAACGGTACTGACCTCATTCCAAGCGTGCTTTCCGAAATCGGAGTGCCGTTGCGGATCTACCTTCTGGGGGCTCGGGAGAACCAGGTTTTGCTGGCCGGGAAGTACATTGAATCGGTCTATCCGAACCACAAGATCGTCGGCTGGAGGAACGGGTTTTTCGACCTGAACGATTGCGACGCGATTTGTGAGGACATCAACCGGGCAAAGCCCGACCTTCTTCTCGTCGGCATGGGCAATCCGCGTCAGGAGACGTTCATTGTCCAGAACCGGTACCGCCTGAATGCAACCGTGACAGTAGGCGTCGGCGCGTTGTTCGACTTCATGTCCGGTACCGTGATCCGGGCGCCGAAGATCGTTCAGGCAGTCGGTCTCGAGTGGCTGTTCCGTCTGCTTCAGGAACCGCGCCGCCTGTTTCGCCGCTATGTCTTCGGAATACCGAGATTTCTCATTGAAATCCTGAAGCTGAAGTTCAAGGGCAGTGTCACCAAACCGGTCAGGTCTCTTTAGGAGACTGACTGCTCAGCACGATGTTGATCTTGTCCAGTGCCTCACGGACGTTCGAAACCGTTTGAGTCGCCGGAAGGCGTGGGCGTTCGATCACGATAACCGGAAGCCTCAGGTCGCGCGCCGCTTCTATTTTGGCGAAGGAACCGGTTCCTCCGCTGTTCTTGGTGACCACATGCGTGATGCCGCGGTCTACCAGCAGGCTCCTTTCCTTTTCGCAGGCGCTGGACGGGCGCTCCAGGACCAGGTCCCAATGGCCGGGCAGGGGCGTGACCGGGGCTTCGATCGCCCGCACAAGGCCGTAAATGTCAGTGCGCCCGTAGAACAGCTCTATCTCCTTGCGTCCAACCGCCAGGAAGGCGCGCGCTCCGCCCGGCAGCGCGGCAACGGCCTTTTCGATTGAGGCCACCGGTTGCCAGATGTCGCTCGGACCGGCTCTCCAGGCCGGCCGTTCGAGGCGGATCAGGGGAGTGCCGGCCGCCTCGGATGCTTCCCAGGCATTGCGGCTTATCTGCGCGGCAAAGGGATGGGTCGCGTCGACCAAAAGGGAAACGGCTTCTTCCCGCAGATAGGCGGTGAGCGCGGCCGCCCCGCCAAACCCGCCGACGCGGACGGGAACGCCCGGATCGGGCAGGTCGCGGATGGCGCCGGCGAAAGAGGCCGTCACACGTGTGTCAGCATGATCGCGCGCCAGGCATCCGGCAAGCAGCCGGGCTTCATGGGTTCCGCACAGCAGGAGGATATGGTTTCCCTCAAGTGTCAAAGCCACGGTCTCCAATCGCCTTGTTTCGCCGGCAGCGCTTTTTTCGGACCCGCAGCAGCGGGCAAAGGGCCGCCGAGCGGCAGTTCTATCGGCCTTACCTTCGGCATGACTTCTCTATAGCCGATGTTTCCCGGCTTTGAGCCGAAATGTCGGAAATGCTCCAGTTTGTTACGCCGTTTCGCTTGGCGGGAAAACAGATGCCGGGTAAACAGGTCTCATGAAAGGCACAGAACGAGACAACAGCCTGCCGGGTGGCTTGCCGGAGTTCGAACCCGGCTGGGTCTGGCTTGCCGGCGCGGGCCCTGGCGACCCCGGCCTGTTGACGCTGCACGCGCTGAACGGCCTGCGCCAGGCCGACGTCGTCGTTTACGATGCCCTGGTCGACAAAAGCATTCTCGACTGGGTGAGACCGGGCGCGATCACCGACTATGCCGGCAAGCGGGGCGGTAAGCCGAGCCCGAAACAGCGCGACATCACATTGAAGCTGATCGACTATGCCCGCGAGGGCAAAAGGGTTCTGCGGCTCAAGGGCGGTGACCCCTTCGTCTTTGGACGGGGCGGGGAAGAGGCTCTGGGTCTTGTAGAGGCCCGCGTGCCCTTCCGGGTCATTCCGGGGATCACGGCCGGGATCGGCGGTCTGGCCTACGCGGGCATCCCGGTTACCCACCGCGATTGCAATCAGGCCGTCACTTTCCTGACCGGCCACGATCAGACAGGCCTGACGCCGGGCGCCTTCGACTGGGAGGGGCTCGCCAAGGGGTCGCCGGTCATCGTCATGTACATGGCCATGAAACACCTGGAGACGATAGCCGGCAAACTGATTGCCGGTGGACGGTCTGTGGATGAGCCTGTGGGCATCGTGTGCAATGCGTCCCTGACCAGCCAGCAGGTTCTGGAAACCACACTTGGCACATGCGCCTCTGACGCGGCTGCCGCTGCCATCGAACCCCCGGCCATTGTCTGTGTCGGCGAGGTTGTGCGCCTGAGAAATGGGCTCGACTGGCTCGGAGCGCTTTCCGGCCGGGTGCTGGTGTCCGATCCCCTGGACCTGCGGTCCGCGCGGCGGTCGGCCGATGCCGGATAACCGGGCCGGGCGCAAGGGGCGGGGCATTCTGATTGCCGCTCCAGGCTCCGGGGCTGGCAAGACGACCCTGACACTGGCGCTGCTCAGAGCCCTGAAAAACCGGGGAACAGCCGCCGTTTCAGCGAAATCCGGTCCGGACTACATCGATCCGAAGTTTCACGAGGCGGCGTCAGGCTGCACCTGCATCAACCTGGATGCCTGGGCCATGGACGGGGCGACGATCCGTGCTCTGGCGGCGGACCGGGCCGGCGGCAGCGACTGTCTCATCGTCGAGGGTGCCATGGGCCTCTTCGACGGGGCGGCCAACGGCTGCGGCTCAGCCGCCGACCTTGCCGTGTTGCTTGGTCTTCCGGTGGTGCTCATCGTCGATTGCGCTAAACAGGCGCACTCCGTTGCAGCACTTGTCCACGGTTTCCGAACGTTTCGGGGCGACGTGAACATTGGCGGCGTCATCCTCAATCGCGTCGGCAGCGAACGGCATGAAAAGATGCTGCGCGCGGCGCTGGCTCCCTTGGAGGTGCCAGTTCTCGGTGCTATGCCACGCGCGGAAGCGCTCCGTCTGCCCGAACGTCATCTCGGCCTGGTTCAGGCACAGGAACACGAGGCGCTTGAGGCGTTTTTGGAGGAGGCCGCAACCATGTGCACGCAAAGCCTCGATCTGGATGCTTTCGCCGGACTGGCCGGTGAATTGACCTCGCCCGAGCCGGGGCTCCTCAAACTGCCCGCACCGCTCGGCCAGAAGATCGCCGTCGCCCGCGACGTCGCTTTCGCCTTTACCTATCCGCATCTTCTGGAGCACTGGAAGAACGATGGCGCGGAGCTCACCTTTTTTTCACCGCTCGCCGACGAGGCGCCGGTGCCGGAGGCCGATGCCGTTTTTCTGCCGGGCGGCTATCCGGAACTTCACGCGGCAAGGCTTGCATCCGCCCCCGTCTTCAAATCCGGCATGACGGCGGCGGCGTCGTCCGGCAAGCTGATCTACGGCGAGTGCGGCGGTTACATGACCCTCGGCGAAGGATTGATCGACGCGGAAGGCAGCCGGCATGGGATGCTCGGTCTGTTGCCGCTGGAAACGTCCTTCAAGACGCGAAAACGTCACCTCGGTTACCGAAAGGTTCGTGCCCGTGGAGGTCTCCCCTGGGTGGGTGAACTTTCCGCGCACGAATTCCATTACGCTTCGATTGTCGGTGAGAACGGGCAGGACCGCTTGTTTGAGGCCGAGGACGCGGAGGGGAATGCGCTCGATGCCATGGGGCTCCAGTCTCAAAACGTGATGGGCTCCTTCGCCCACGTTATCGCTGCGGCCTGACGGCGAAGGCCTGCGCAAAATCTCCCGGCCAGCTTTAGGGATAAACCAGCCTGTACCGTCCGGCCGCCCTCTCGATCCGCTTTTCCTTCTCGAGTTTGGCGAGCGCGCGGTAACAGGCTTCGTGGGTCAGCCCCAGGGTCCGGGAAACGTCCTTCCAGGAAAGGCCCGGCTCGCGCCAGCCGTCTTTGTCCGGGGACAGCGTGTTCAGATAGGTCAGCAGGCGCTGATCCGCCCGCTTGATGTTCCGGAGCTCGATCTGGGAGCGCAGGTCCCGGATTTGAAGCGAATAGGCCTTCAGCACCGAAAGGGCCACTTCCGGCACCTCGAGAGCGCGCAGGATCTCCTGCTTGTCGTAGGTCTCGCAGACGACCGGCGTGACGCAGACGGCGTCGCAATGATAGCTGTCTGAAAACAGCGACGCTTCCGCGAAAAGATTTCCGGGTCCGGCCCGCTGCACCGCCAGTTCCTGCCCGTTTTCCAGAGTACGCAGCATCACGATCTGTCCCTCGGCGACGTAATGCATTCGGACCACGGGGTCGCCCGCGCGGAACAGGGCGTCGTTCTTTCCAAGCGTTAGGCGCGTTGCCCGCAGCCCTGCCAGGTCGAAAGCGTTTTTGATGTTCAGATCGATCATCGAGGAGCGTGGATCCTTTCGCCTGTATGATCGTGATCATATGCGAATGATGCGAATTTTGCGACACTCTGTCGCAAAACCCCATCGACCTGCGAGAAGCAAGCGTGAAAAAAACAATCCTGTGCAGGGCCGTGCCCGTCGTAACAATCTGCCTCTGCTTCTCGTCCCTTTTCTTTGCTGTCGAAGCATTGGCCGCCTCGTCACAGGCCCCGTATGCCGGGCAACAGTCCCGCGCAATCAAGTCGCTCTCGTAAAAGGATGTCGACGACCTGCTCGCCGGGCGTGGTTGGGGATTGGCGAAGCCCGCCGAGCTCAACGGCTACCCCGGCCCCGCCCACGTTCTGGACGCCGCCGATGAGCTGAACCTCCCGCAGGAGACGCGGGAGCGGATCGAAGAGATCTTCGCCGCGATGCAGGCGGAGGCGCAGCGGCTTGGAAAGCTCTATGTCGAGGCGGAGCAACGTCTGGAGGAGGCGTTCGCAGGCAAATCGGTCTCCTCGC
Organism: Roseibium aggregatum; assembly: GCF_017309185.1. Lineage (GTDB taxonomy): Bacteria > Pseudomonadota > Alphaproteobacteria > Rhizobiales > Stappiaceae > Roseibium > Roseibium aggregatum_B. The sequence continues at coordinate 75,238 of NZ_JAEKJZ010000001.1, forward strand.
CGGCGGATCTGGAAGGGCTGCTGAAGGATGCCGAAAGACTTCGTGGACAGTTACGCATGGTCCATCTGAGCGCCCATCTGGAAACCGCCCCCCTCCTGACCCGCCACCAGGCCATGCTCTACAACAAGCTCCGTGGCTACGGGACGGAAACGGGGCATCACCAGCACGGCAATCATTGAGCTGGTTTTCGAAGGCTACGTTGGCGTCCGGGTGTTGAGCGCATCGGGCTGAGTTTGGTCCGCTGGCGAGCCCCACCTTCTGTGGTCATCCCCGATTTGATCGGGGACCCACTCATTTCCAGAGTTCCAGTTGTCTCGGACGGCATCGCGGCAACGCTCGGATAAACACTCGGCGTCGTCACACGCGGAAAAGCAAATGGATCCCCGATCAAGTCGGGGGTGACACCTGAGCGTTTTGCGCTACTGTTCCCTTCTTCAGCCCTCCCGGCTCGAAGACCAACTCACCCCTTCGCCTTCTTCTTCGGTCTCAGCACGTGAACGTGGTCTGCGTCGTAGAGCGCGCTGTCGCGGAAATCCTCGGCCGGGCTCAACGCGTGGCCGACGAAGATCAGCGCGGTTCTCGTGATCTTGGAGGCGCGGACCTTCTCGGCAACCGTCGAAAGCGTGGCGTGAATGAAGGATTCATCCGGCCAGCCGACCCGGTAGGCGACGATGACCGGACAGTCCGGACCGTAATGGGGCGTAAGCTGGCGCTCGATCTCGCGGAGGTTCCGCACGGAAAGATGAATGGCCAGCGTCGCGCCGCTTTTACCCAGCGTGTCCAGATCCTCGTTGTTGGGCATGGCGGAGGATTGCATGGCCGTGCGGGTCACGATCACGGTCTGGGCGACTTCGGGAATGGTGAGTTCTTTTTTGAGCGCGGCAGCGGCCGCCGCGAAGGCGGGCACGCCGGGGGTCACGTCGTATTCTATCCCGAGTGCATCGAGGCGGCGCATCTGTTCCGCCGTCGCCCCATAGATCGAAGGATCGCCGGAATGGACACGGGCAACGTCCTGGCCCTTGTCGTGCGCGGCTTTGATCTCCTCGATGATTTCATCGAGCGTCATCGGCGCGGTATCGATCACGCGCGCACCGTCCGGTGCCGCGGCAACGATCTGCTCCGGAACGAGCGACCCGGCGTACAGGCAGACCGGGCAGGACTGGATGAGGCGCAGGCCGCGCACGGTGATGAGATCGGGATCGCCCGGTCCGGCGCCGATGAAATGAACGGTCATGTCGTTTCTTTCGTTGCTGCGTTGTCCTGTTGAAGGGCGCCGTCCCCGGACTTGGGCGCGTCGATGCGCTTGGCATAGCCGCGCGGGGTGTAGACGAAGATGCTGCCGTCGCCTTTCATGATCGCCCGCGAGTTCGACGAGCCCACGAGAACCGTGGTCAGCATATCGACATCGTCGACCTCCAGCTTGTCGAGAGACGTGACGCGCAGGGTTTCGTCCGGCCGGCCGAGATTGGTTCCCAGAACCACCGGCGTCGTTTCCGGCCGGTGCTGAAGCAGGATCTCCCTGGCGGCGGCGAGCTGGGTGCGGCGCCGCTTGGAGACGGGGTTATAGAAGGCGATGACGAAGTCTCCCTCGGCGGCGGCTTTCAGGCGCTGTTCGATGGCTTCCCACGGGGTCAGAAGATCGGAAAGCGAGATCGCGCAGAAATCGTGGCCGAGCGGTGCGCCGATCCGGGCGGAACAGGCCTGCATCGCCGAAATGCCGGGCGCGTTGGTGATGCTGACCCGTTTGGCCGCATCGGAAACTCCACCGAACTCCGCGTTGCGGTGGAGCAACTCGTAGACAAGCGTGCCCATGGCGTAGATCCCGGCATCGCCCGAGGATATCAGTGCCACGTTCTTGCCCTTGCCGGCTTCCTCCAGTGCGAAGCGCACGCGGTCTTCCTCCGCGCCAAGCGGGAAATCGTGGCGGGTCTTTCCGGTGAGGTGTTTTTCGACGATGTCCAGATAGAGCGAGTAGCCAACAACGTCGGTTGCCTCGGCGATCAGCCGGGATGCTTCCGGCGTGCGCCATTCGTCCTTGCCGGGACCGATGCCGACGACCGAAAGATGCCCCCGTGAGCGGCCGACGGTTTGCGGATCGATCGGCTGGGGCGCGCGGGCGATCGCGCAGGTGGCGTTCTCGGTCTTCCGCTTTTCGAAGACCAGCGTGCCGAAGGCGCCGGAGGAGGCCAGAGCCGCGCCTTCCGAAACGCCGTGGCAGCCGACTTCCTTGAAGACCACGTTGGACGGGTTCTTCAGCCGGGGCGTTTCCCTTTGCAGCTCTTCGGCGGAATAAAGGCGGAGCGGCACGTCCAGATGTGCCGCCAGCGCATTCATCGCGTCTTCGTCGGCTTTCAGGTCGATGGTGGCGACACAGGCAATGGCCCCCTTGGCGATATCGGCTTCCGCCAGGCAGGTCTCGACCAGCTCGATCAGCTCCTCCGGCTCGCAATGCCGGGCGCAGCCGACGCCGACGGCGTATTTAAGCGGATGATAGACCAGGCGGGTCGGACCGCCTTCGTCTGGAAGTTCCGTCGAAGCGAGCGTGATCGCTGCATCGTCGGAGACGGGCAGGTTCGCCTCTTCCAGCCACTCAGCGCTGCCTTCGATGCGCAGCGTTGCGCCGGAGAGAAGTTCCGCCATGACCGGCTTGGCGTCGTCCGGGTTGGCGAGCTGCCAGCCCTTGGGCGGAACGTCGAGCGCAATACCGAGCCTTACGTCCCCGGCGGTCGTGATCGCCGCGTGACCGCCCAGCGACTTGGCGAGGATCCGAGCGAGTTCGTTGGCGCCGCGATGGCCGCCCAGAAGCGGAACGATGCTGGAGCCGTCTTCCGACACGGCGATCACCGGCGGCTCATTGCGCTTGTCCGTGAGAAGCGGTGCGAGCGCGCGGATCAGGATTCCGCTGGCGCAGAAGCCGACGATCGGATGCCCGGACCTGAACAGGAGCTGGAGATGCTCCACCGTCTCGTTGAACTGGGTGTCGGCGGTCGGAACCCGGCCCGCGAGGCCGTGAATGCGCGCGGTCGAAAAGCGCTTCGCCACGTCTTCGGCGGTCTCGAAACCGGCCTGGTTCAGGACGAATAGGATGGGGGAAGCGTCCACGCTTCGTCTCCCTTGTAGATGAGGATCATGGAAAAATAGGGCGCTGTTTCCGCCGTAACGTCAATCAGCCGGTGGACCTTTTGCTCAGGTAAACTCGCGCGCTCGACATAGCCGGCCTTTTCGATCAGCCCCATGTCGGCGAGCAGCGCCTTGAGGCGGGCGAAATGGCGGCCGACCTTCATGATGGCGACGGCCTGCGCGGCCTCGATCTTTTGCCGGATGTCATCGTCGGGTAGCGGGCCGGGGATGACCGTCATGACGTCGTTGCGCGAGGTCAGCGGCCGGCGCAACTGCGCGGCGCAGGCGGTCAGGGAGGTCACGCCCGGCACGATCTCGATTCGGAAACGGTCCGAAAGCCGCTCGAAGAGATACATGAAGGAGCCGTAGAAGAACGGATCGCCTTCGCACAGGGTGACGACATCTTCTCCGCTCGAAAGAACCGCCGCGATGTCCTGTGCGGCCTTGTCGTAGATTTCCCGCGCCGGAAAGCGGTCCGTGCGCATCGGCACGACAATCGGGATTTCCCGGGCTCCTGAGGGAATGGCACCGGCGGCAATGGTACGGGCAAAGCTTTCGCCAGTGTCCGGTGCCGGATAGGCGATCACCGAGGCGGTGGAAATCAGCCGGTGCGCCTTCAGGGTCATCAGGTCCGGGTCGCCGGGCCCGAGGCCGACGCCGTAAAGGGTTCCGCTCATGGCTTGGTCAAACTCCACTGGGTCACGGGCATGGCGGGCCGCCAGCCGGTCATGCCGCCGACGGCGCTGGCCCGCTGCACGGACAGCCGCCGCAAGCCGCCGCCCAATGACCGGTAATGCTTCAAGAGCACGGCCTCGCTTTCCAGCGTCACGGCATTGGCGACCAGCCGTCCGCCGGAAGGAAGAGCCGTCAGAACCGTGTCGACAAGGCCGGGTTCCGTCAGGCCGCCGCCGATGAAAACCGCGTCCGGCTGCGGCAGGCCTTCAAGTCCGGCCGGAGCGCTCAGGTCCTTCAAGTCCAGGTGCGGCACCCCGAGCGCCACGGCGTTTTCCGCTGCCATGAGGCGGCGTTCGCCGTGAGGCTCCAGCCCGATGGCGCGGGTTCTGGCCGCCGCGCGCAGCCATTCGATCGCAACCGAGCCGCAGCCGGAACCGATGTCCCAGAGAAGGGCTCCGGGATGGGGCTTGAGTTCGGCTAGCGTGACCGCGCGGATTTCCTGTTTCGTCATCTTGCCGTCGTGGCGGAAGGCGTCGTCGGCAAGACCGGGCGCCCTTGCGGTGATCCTGAGACCGGGGTCGGCGACCGCCTCCAGGGCGAGCGTATGAAAATCCGCGACGTTTTCCGTCCAGTTCTCCGCCGTGCCGCTGACCCTTCGTTCCTTGCCACCGCCGAGATGCTCGAGAACCGTCATCTCTGTGCCGCCATAGCCTTCGTCGGCCAGAAGATCGGCGATCTGGCGTACGGCGTCCGCGTTGCTCGTCAGAACCAGCAGGCGCGCGTCCGGATAGAGTGCCGCGCGCAGGTGATCCACCGGGCGGCCGTGCACCGATAGACAATCGCAGTCCTGCAGCGCCCAGCCCATACGTGACGCGGCAAGCTGAAAGGCGGACAGCGACGGCAAGACCGTCATCTCGGCAGCCGAAAAATGCTTCAGCAGGGAGGAGCCGATACCGAACCACATCGGATCGCCTGTCGCCAAAACCGCGATCCTTCTGCCGGTCAGCGCTTTCAAGTCAGCGAAAACGGTTGCGAAAGGAGAGGGCCAGGGTCTCTTTTCCGCCTGGAGGTCACCGGCCAGCGTCAGGTGGCGGGCGCCGCCGTAGACGATGTCCGCGCGAGCCAGGCAATCCGCACCGCCCGGTGCCAGAACGCCGTCTTCGCCAATTCCGATCAGGGTCAGCCAGGGCGCGGTCATTTGTCTTCCAGCCTGTAGGGTTTGATGCGCGGCTTGTCTTCGAGCGCCTGTGGTTTGCTGTCAGTGAAAGCGGTGATCTGACGGCCGCCACGGGAGAGGTGATGTTTCTTGGGAGCCTCCGAGCCGCCTGTTCTCCCGGATAGGGCGGCGGCCGCTCCTCCTGGTTGAGACAGAAAGCCGCGCGAGCGCAATGGCTTTTGGCCGCGAACCGATTTGAGACCCTTGCTGTCCCCGTCAGCCGCCATGGTGGTTTTCCTCAGGCAGGCCGGCGGCCAGAGCGTTAACGGCGGCCGCCGCCATCGCCGACCCGCCTCGACGGCCCGTGACCGCGAGGAACGGCACGCCGTACAGGTTCGCGCTCAGTGCTTCCTTGGATTCCGCCGCCCCGACAAAGCCCACGGGAAAGCCCAGAACGAGCGCCGGTTTCGGCCCGCCAGAAGCGATCGTTTCCAGAAGATGGAAGAGCGCGGTCGGGGCATTGCCGATGGCAACGACGGCGCCTTCGAGATGGTCCCGCCAAAGCTCCAACGCAGCGGCGGAACGTGTCGTGCCCAGCCTTGCGGCGAGGTCCGGGACGGAAGGATCGTTCAAGGTGCAAACAACCTTCGAGCGGTCCGGCAGCCTTGAGGAAATGATCCCGTGCGCCACCATTTCCACGTCGCAGAGCACGGTTGCCGGTCTGGCAAAGGCAGTCCGGGCGGCTTCACCCAGATCGTCGGACCAGACGAGATCCTGCGGCAGGTCGGTCATCCCGCAGGCATGGATCAGGCGGATTGCGACCGGCTTCAGGTTGTCCGGCAGGCGATCGAGATTCGCCTCTTCGCGCACGATGGCGAAAGACCGCCGGTAGATGGCCGCCGGGTCCTTTTCGTAGCTGTAGGCCGGATCCATGTCGCTGCTCACGCCTCGGCCTCACCCCTGCCGGTTCAGCGATTTCGGTCCGTGCGGATGATCCGCATGCGGATAGGGGTGATGATGGTGGTCATGGTCGTGCGCATGATCGTGGGTGTGGCCATGTGTGTGGCCATGTGTGTGATCATGAGGATGATCGTGGCCGTGATCATGAGGATGGTGGTGGTGCCCGTGAGCGTGCCCATGGTCATGGTGATGATGTCCACCCGCCTGTACCTGCTTCTCGCATGCGCCGGTACAGATTTCCTCGCACAATCGGCATTCGGCTTCCGCGCCGAGCCCTTCCACGTGATGATGATGGCTTTCCTGTGCCAGACCGACCTCGGCCTCGAAACCGAGCACCTGCTCCCGGTATTTGCACATCTGGCAATTCATCAGATTGGCGCCCTGCAGGATCTCCTGGACCCGGTCGGCCATCGTGTCGATCACCTGCGGATGGTCGTTGAGATAGCCGGCCTTCAGGAACTCGATCTCCGGATGTTCGGCGGCCACTTCGTCTGCGGTGTTGTAGATCCGTTGCACCAGAACGCCGGTAAACAGGAAATAGGGGAAGACGATGACGCGCTTGTAGCCGAGCCTGGCGGCATGCTCCAGGCCCGGCCCGACCAGCGGAAAGGTCACGCCCGAATAACAGGTTTCCGCCCAGCCGAATCCGAAGCCTTCCCAGAGGAGGCGCGTGATCTTGGTGACGTTGGAATTGGCGTCCGGGTCGGATGCACCACGGCCAACGACCATCAGCAGGGTCTCGTGCAGCGGAACGTCGCTTTCGGCGGTGTCGATCGCCTCCTGAATGCGGGCGGCGGCGGCCTTGACCATGCGCATGTCCACGGCAAGCTCGCGGCCGTAGGAGATCTTCATCTCCGGATGCATGGCCTGATAGGTGTTGAGGACGGACGGGATGTCGTTCTTGGCGTGACCCGCGGCGAACAGCATGCCCGGCACCGCCAGAACATGTGTGCAGCCCTGCTCGCGCAGTCTGTTGAGTCCGTCATGAATGACCGGGTTGGCGAACTCCAGATAGCCGTATTCGACCGGCCAGTCGGGAAAGCGCGCTGTCAGTCCTTCGGCGAGCTGCGCGAATTGCTTGACGGCACCCTTGTTGCGGCTGCCGTGACCGCAGATCATCAGACCGAGTTTTTCAACCATCAGGCGGGGTCTCCGGCCGTCTGGTCGTTTCCGGAAGCGTCCTCGGCCTGTTCCTTGTCTTCCGGATCTTCGGATTTCTTTCTTTTGCGGTCCCTGAGCGCGACCAGACCGGCGACGAGTGCCGCTCCGGCAAGGGCCGCGGCCCCGACCCAGTGGGAGTGCCCGGCAAGTTCACCCAAATGTCCGCCATGGGCGAAGGCCGGTCCGGTGAGAAGGCTCGCGGAGCAAAAGAACATCATGCGTTGGATCATCGGTCTCCCCAGAGGATTGCCGCGTTGCGTCGGGTTTTGAAGGCGAGGCAGGGGGACGAAAGCAAGCACAAGCACAAACACAAGCCCGGATTTCTCGTCCGGTCTTTGGCAGATGCCTTGGACAGCTCCGGCCTTGGTTCCCTGATTGGGTCAACCGCATCCGGAATGGCTTTCAGTCCCTCCAAGGGACGCCGTCAGGTTGGCGCACATTAGGAGAGCGGTCCGGACGGATCAAGCGGGAAAGCGACATCCTTTGGTTCAATCCGGTTGCGCCGGCTTTCCGGTTTCGCGGGCCGCACCCAGGGGCGTGAGCAGGCGCGCCGCCGGGTGGTTCATGCATGGGAGATCTGCGACGGGATTTTCTGCCCTGCGCGCTTTCGGAGAAAGGCAGTTGGTATTAGTCTAAAAAATAGGCAAATCACTTTCGGCTAAACCGCGAGCGGACTTTCATGCAAACTCATCTTGTTTTCACGGTCATCGCAAAGGACAGGCCGGGCCTTGTCGAGCGGGTCGCCGAAACCATCGCCAGCCTCGGCGGCAACTGGATCGAGAGTTCCATGGCGCGCCTGGGCGGCGAGTTCGCAGGCATCGTCCGCGTCGGGATCGATGCGGCTCAGGCGGACGATCTCACCGCCAGGCTCCAGGCCCTGTCGGAGGATGGCATTTCCATCACGTTCCGGTCTGACCGGTCCGAGGTGGGAGAGCCGCAAGGGGCCTCCGCCCAGCTCGATCTCGTATCCCAGGATCACCCGGGCATTTTGCGCGACATCACGCGCGTGCTGAGCGAACAGGGTGTCAGCATCGAACATCTCGAGACCGAGGTCGTTCAGGGCTCCATGCAGGGAGAGGCCCTTTTCAAGGCAACCGCGGATCTGCGCCTTCCAGCCGGACTGGCCCCGTCACGCCTGAGCGAAGCGCTCCAGGAAACGGCGGCGGACCTGATGGCGGATATCAAACTGGTCGATTGAGTGCACGGGCGGCCACGCAGTGGGTCAGGCGGCAACCGCCCAGTCTTGCATGTCGTCGCGCGCGCCGATCAGGGCAAGGCCGTTGGCAACGGACGTGAGTTCGTTGCCGCCTGCCATCTTGTCTTCGCCGAAGCGGGCGGAAAACCGCTTCCGGACAGCGGGAACAAAGGAGGTGCCGCCGGTCATGAACACCCGGTCGATATCCTGTTCTGAAAGACCCGCCTTGTTGAGCGTTGCCTCGAGGGCGGCGTCCATCTTTTTCAGATCCGGCGCGATCCAGCCTTCGAACTCGGCGCGCGTGACAGTGGCCCTGAAATCCGCGCCGAGTGGCGCAAACGTCAGCTCCGCTTCATCTTCGCTCGAGAGCTGAGCCTTGGTGTCGGAAACCGACTTGTAGAGCGGATATCCCTGGTCTTCTTCCACAAGATCGATGAAGAGTTCGATCTTGTCCGGTTCCAGGCACCAGCGCAGCAGTTTCTTCATCTCCTTGAAATCGTCGGAGGTCTTGAAGACCGACAGCATGTGCCAGCGGGCGAAATTGGAAAAGAGATTGGGCGGGATCTCCAGTTCCTTGCCCATGCTTTTATAGGTCGAGCCCTTGCCGAGTTTCGGCAGAACCACATTGTCGACGATGCGGTAATCGAAGGTATCGCCGGCGATGCCGATACCACCGCGTCCGAGCGGCGTGGCCTTCAGGTGGCCGGCATGCATCTCGAAACGCATCAGCGAATAGTCGGTCGTACCGCCGCCCAGGTCGGCGACGAGGATCGTGGTGTCGCGTTCCAGCGACTGGGCGTAGGAAAACGCCGCCCCCACCGGTTCCATGACAAACAGGATGTCGTTGAAGCCGAGTTTCATGAAAGCCCTGCGGTAGCGCGCCATGGCAAGGGCCTCGTCGGCATTGTGTCCGGCGAATTCCACCGGCCGGCCGACGACGAGGCGGGTCGAGGCGGGGTCGAAAGCCGTACCGGCGCGCTCGAACGCGCAGCGCAGGAAGGTGGCCATCAGCTCCTCGAAACTGAAAGGAACCCCGTAGATGCCGGTTCCCTTGAACGCGGCGCTCGCGGCGAAGGTCTTCAGGGACTGGATGAAGCGCACGTCGCCGAACCCGTCCAGGAACTGCCGGATCGCCCAGGGTCCTGCTTCCGGATGGGGCGCCTTCGCCGCGCCCCGGTCGAGAAAGCTCAAGGCGGTCGCGAGCGAGGTGAAGCTGTCCGTATCGTCCGAGAAGGTGACGGCCCGGGTCTGGCCGGCGTCCGCCGCGACCGCGACAGTGTTCGATGTTCCGAAATCCAGTCCGATCGTCGAAATCATGGCAAGGGTCCTTGTCGGAACGATGCTGCGAACCGCCTGTCCCGCCAGTGGGATCCGGTTGAAGAGGAGTGGGATTTCGGGCTGGGTTCGACAGCGGAGAATATGGCGGACAGAGAGGGATTCGAACCCTCGATACGGTTGCCCGTATACACGCGTTCCAGGCGTGCGCCTTCAGCCACTCGGCCACCTGTCCATTCCAAGCGGGACCCGCTTGAGTGCCGCGCAATATACTCATGGCGGGGTGGAGCGCAAGCTCTTGGGCGAGTTTTTTTTACCCTCGTTCCGGGTTGTGGATTTTAACCTGTTGGACGTGGAATTGCCTCGGCCCGGTCTGATACGCTGACCCTTGCCCACAAACTCACAGGAATGTGTTGTAGATCAATTATTGATTAGTTGTTTTCGCGTACAAATCTAGAAATTAAAGGGCCCAGAGACGGCGAACATATAATGCCGCAGCCTTGGTGATGGCGATCAAGTTTTAACGAGACAATGCCGGAAGCAAAACCATGATAGCTGTTTTTAAATTTTTATTCCGTGTGTTCGGATACGCTTTTTTGTCGATCGCAATTATTGCGGGTATCGCAGATGCCAGCACGTCGATTGCTCAGTCTCAATTGTACTTGGCCTCGCTTGGCCAAGTCTGGGCGAATGTTTCGCCTGCGACGCTTGAGCTATCGAGGGCATATATGCAGGGAAATCTTCACCTGGCCTTCTGGGAACCGGGATTGGAGACCGTGTTGACCTGGCCGGTCTGGGCGGTTTTCGCTTCTCTCGGACTTTTGTGCCTGTGGTTTGGCGCGCGGCGCCGGAGCCAGCGCGTCCAGTATGTCTAGAGAAAATCGCGTGTATCCGGGACCGCTTGTCGACGTCTGAAACCAGAGATTCCAGCGCAAAAAGCGATCAGAATATTTCCGGTTGAACGCGACGCGCTCTGGGTGTCGAGACCGCAAGCCCGGGAAGCAGGGTTGGCATTGCCACTTGGCATGAGGGTCCCCGTGCGCCAAATGTATCTTTGAGCTGCATTGAACGGTGCATCACGATATCTGCGGAGACCTGCCATGTCTTTCATGACCATGCTGACCAAGAAGTTCACACTGCCGGCCAGGGAGGAAGCCCTGCCTGGGCGTGCGCAGGCGATCCTGCCGGAGGAGCCTCATTTCGTGAACGGCCGAGCACTGACCGGCCCCTATCCGCAGACCATGAAAACCGTTTTGTTCGGCATGGGGTGTTTCTGGGGCGCGGAGCGGCTGTTCTGGCAGTTGCCCGGCGTCTACGTGACCGCGGTCGGCTACGCGGGCGGCCATACACCGAACCCCACGTACCATGAAACCTGCACGGGCCGCACCGGCCATACGGAGGCGGTTCTGGTGGTCTACGATCCCGGGACCATAACCTTCCAGGACCTGTTGAAGGTCTTTTGGGAAAGCCACGATCCGACACAGGGCATGCGTCAGGGCAACGACACGGGAACCCAGTATCGCTCGGCGATCTATGTCCCGTCCGAGGCCGATCTTGAACAGGCGGAGGCCTCCAGAGAGGCCTATCAGGCCGCCTTGAAAGCCGGGGGTGTTCCCGCCGGTATCACAACGGAAATCCGGCAGCTCGACACGTTTTATTTCGCCGAGGATTACCATCAGCAGTATCTGGCGAAAAATCCGGCCGGATATTGCGGCATTGGCGGGACCGGCATTTCCTGTCCCGGCGCGCCCCGGCAGGAGGCATAGGGGCCCGGCCGGGCTTCTCCGCTGCCGTGGTGCGCGACAACGCCTCTTTCGTCAGGCAACGCCAAAGCAGATCTCATGCGCACCATGCCGTATGAGGACCGACCCGATTCGCGGACCGGTCGCTGAAAAGTCACACGCGCATCGCTTGAGACAAAAATTTTTGCGGCGCAATATAAAATTTGTGCGACTGCGTCATTTGTTGAGTGTAACTTTCATTTTATTTGATTTGTGATGAAACCTGAGGCTGTTAGGTTTTTTTACTTCGTGAAATAAATCCGAATTCAGCAAAATTTAAAGTTTTATCGCGTAAGGACTTACTACGCATGAGCGTTGAGGTTCGATCTAATGTCCGGTTCCACCAAGGCGTTTGCCGCAGCCTATTTCGTCGGCTGCTGCGCGTTGATGCTTCTGGGATCCCTTCTGCCGGGAGGCGGTGGGGTCGTTGCGGTATTCGCGAAACCCTGGGGCGACACCGCGATGGAAGTTGTCGCGCGGTCGGAAGGGCGGATCATTTTCGTCAGAAGCGGCTCCTGGGTGGTTCTGACCGAATCGAAGAATCAGCAGTTCATTGACAGGCTCTACCAGTCGGGAGCCGGATTTGTCGCCTCGTCGGCGGTCGCGGCCGCATGCGCACGCTTGACCGGGGTTTCGTTGGAGAATGCCATATGAGTGAAATGACGTCTCAGATTTCGGGGCTGGACAAGCTCCGCGAACAATTCGCCAAGATCCTTATTTACTTTATATGGCTCAACGTTCTGCTTGTGATCGGAACGGCCTGGTGGGTTGGCAATGTCTCCTTCGTGACGGTTTGTGGAGCCTCCTTGCTGCTTGGCGTCGCCGCGACCGCTTCGTGGGTCAAATTCGGACAGGGGCTGGAAACACGTTTGGCGACATCCATGTCGCTGGCCGGGCTCGTGGCCTTGTTCGTGGCCGCCCTTTCGACACCGGATGCGCAAAGCTCCTATCAGCTCGACGGCCATATGTATTTCTTCGCGGTGTTGGCCATCCTGGCGAGCTGGGTCGACTGGCGCGCCCTGGTCGCCTATGCCGCTGTAGTCGCCGTACATCATCTGGTCTTGAATTTCGCGATGCCCTGGGCGGTGTTCCCGGACGGGTCCGATCTGGGACGGGTCATTTTCCACGCCCTGATCGTGGTCATGGAAGTCGGCGCGCTGTGGTGGATGACGGATCGTCTGGCGAAGGCCTTCGAGGCTTCCGACCGCGCCCGGGAGGAAGCCGAGGCCTCTCAATCCGAAGCCATGCGCCTTCAGACCGAAAATGCCCAGCAAGACGACAAGGAGCGTCAAAAGCAGGTCAGGATCAGCGAGCGTATTGCCGCGTTCCAGAGCGAGATCGCCGCGAAGCTGGACGGTGTCGGTCAGAAGGTGCTTGAGATGCGCACATCCGCCGAGGATCTGGGCGCCGTGGCCCGCGACACCACAGGCCAGGCCTCGTCCGTGTCGGGGGCATCGGAAACGGCATCCTCGAACGTGCAGATGGTTGCCTCCGCCGCGGAAGAGCTGTCTTCCTCCATCGCGGAGATTTCCCGCCAGGTCGAACAGACGACGGCGGTCGTCGTTCAGGCAACCGAAAACGCCCAGACCAGCAACCAGAAGGTCGCCGGTCTCGCCGAAGCCGCCAACAGGATCGGCGAGGTGGTCACGCTCATCCAGGCGATCGCCGAGCAGACCAACCTGCTGGCCCTGAACGCGACCATCGAGGCGGCGCGCGCAGGCGAGGCCGGCAAGGGCTTTGCGGTCGTTGCCGCTGAGGTCAAGGAACTGGCCACCCAGACGTCCAAGGCGACCGAGGAAATCGGCGCTCAGATTTCCGCTATCCAGGCGGAAACGAAAGGCGCCGTGGAATCGATCGGGGCCATCGCCGCCACGATGGATGAAGTCAACAGCTATACGTCCGCGATTGCCGCTGCGGTCGATCAGCAGGGTGCGGCGACACAGGAAATTTCCCGCAACGTGGCAGAAGCCGCTGACGGGACCGGCCTGGTGGCGTCCAACATCAGCGGTGTGCGCGAATCCGCGGAGCGGACCAGCAGTTCGGCATCGATGATGAGCGAAGCGACGGAAGTTCTCGAAAGGGAAACCGACGACATGCGCCAGTCAATCGACACCTTCCTTCAGGACGTTGCCGCCGCCTGATCCGGCGCGGTATGCGAAACAAAAGCCGGCTGGGTTGCAGCCGGCTTTTTTGTTTGTCCGGTGGACGCGGACTTGACCGGATGGCGTCGGGATGCCATGAGCCGCCCGTTACGGGCCGCCGGTCCGGCCTGAAATCCTCAGATCTCGCGATCGACACCTTGTTGCCGACATTCCGGACCCGCGACACCCCGATGCCTGATAGCGCCCTGAAACCCGGAACGGTCCTGCTTGTAGATGTGTTGAGGCAGCGCTCCGCGACCTTGTTCGAAGAGCCTTCCGAGGTTGTCGCCTGCACGCGCCTGGAAGAGGTTGCCGCCAGTCTCGCCCGGCTGGAGGAGGCGCAGGCGGCCGGCTTTTATTGCGCCGGCTTTCTAGCCTATGAACTGGGGTTTGCCTTCGAGGAAAAGCTCCGCCGGCGTTTCCGGGAAACCGGAGACCCGCTTGTCTGGTTCGGTCTTTACGAAAAATGCCGGCAAATCGATCTGGAAGAGACAAAGAGGCTTTTGAAGAGAGCCGCGAACGGACAGACGGCCATGGTTGAGCGGCCGGATTTCGACATGGACCGGGCCGCATACGGCAAGGCGTTCGACAAGGTCCGGACCCATCTGGCGAAGGGCGATATCTACCAGGTCAACCTGACCATGCGCGCGCGCCTCAAATCGTCGGGCCCGCCGGAGGCCCTGTTCCTGGATCTGCTCAACCGGCAGCCGGTCGAATTCGCCGCCTTCGTGAAAACGGAGGATCGCACGGTCCTGTCTCTGTCTCCGGAGCTTTTTCTGGAACGCCGTGGGCGCCGGCTTTGGACACGGCCGATGAAGGGGACGGCGCCCAGAGGCCGCACCGGATCGGAAGACAACCGGATCGCGCGGGACCTCCAAAAGGATCCCAAGCAGCGCTCGGAAAACACCATGATCGTCGATCTGATGCGCAACGACCTGTCGCGCATCGCCGAAACCGGATCGGTCCGGGTGACGAAACTGTGCGAGGTGGAACGCTACAAGAGCCTGCACCAGATGACCTCGACGATTGAGGCCGAGGTGCCGGAAGAGACCGGTTTCGCGAAGATCGTCGAGCGCCTCTTTCCATGCGGCTCGATCACCGGCGCGCCGAAGCTGAGCGCCATGCAGATTGCCCATGACCTGGAGACGGGCCCGCGCGGCGTCTACACTGGATCCATCGGCTATCTGGCGCCGGGCGGCGATTTCCGTCTCAACGTGGCCATTCGGACCCTGGTGCTGCGCGACGACGGGACGGGCGAAGCGGGCACCGGATCCGGCGTCGTCTTCGACAGCGGGGCAGCGCCGGAATATGACGAATGCGTGCTGAAGCTGAAATTCATGAGCGAGGCGGTGGCGGATTTCCAGCTGATCGAAACGCTGGCCTTTTTTCCCGGTGAAGGCCATCTCCTGCTGGAGCGCCATCTGCGGCGGCTGCAGGGCTCCGCGCGCTATTTCGGGTTCCGCGTCGATAGCGAGAAGATCGGGAAAGCGCTCGCCTTGAACGCCGCGCGGTATCGAAGCCCGCAACGGGTCCGGCTTCTGCTTGACGCTGACGGCGGCGTTTCGATCTCGTCCACAAAGATGACGCCCCCGGTCCGGGAGTGCGTTTTCCAACTCGTACTGGCCCGGGAAACCACCCTGTCCACCGACCGCTTCCTGTTTCACAAGACCACCAACCGCGCCTTTTACGACGACACGCGGACCCGCTACCAGAGCGAGACCGGTTGCGACGAAGTTCTGTTTGAAAACGAGAACGGCTATCTCACCGAGGGCAGCTACACCACGCTGTTTGTCCGGAAAGACGGCAGGCTGCTGACCCCGGCGCTGTCCCACGGGCTGCTCCCCGGCACATTCCGGGAAGGGCTCCTGGAACGCGGGCTTGCCTTCGAGGCGGATCTGACGCGGGAGGATCTGGAAACGGCGGAGGCAGTTTACGTCGGCAATTCGGTGCGCGGGCTTGTGAGCGGCCGGATCGGGTTTACGCAATGAGCCTTGGTATTATGGCACGATGTTCTAGGATGCCGGGATGACGCGCATTTTGGAAACCGATCTTTACCCGCCGGTGAAGGCATTCCTGACAAAACAGGGATATGAGGTGAAGGCGGAAGTCGGCGCCGCGGATGTGGTTGCCCGGCGCGGCGAGGAAGACCCGGTGATCGTGGAACTGAAGACCGGTTTCACATTGGGCCTGTTCCACCAGGCCGTCGAGCGTCAATCGGTCACCGATGCCGTTTATGTCGCCGTGGCGCGAGGCTCCGGACGGCGGTTTCAGCAGTCTCTCAAAAACAATCTTGCGCTCGCCCGGCGGCTGGGACTTGGAGTGATCACCGTGAGGCTCTCCGATGGTTTGGTTGAGGTGCATCTCGACCCCGCGCCCTATGCGCCGCGCAAGTCCAGGCGGCGCAAGGAACGGCTCCTGAGAGAGTTTTCCCGCCGCGTCGGCGATCCCAACACCGGCGGGTCGACGCGGGTTACACTGGTGACGGCCTATCGGCAGGATGCGATCCGATGCGCACTGCATCTGAAGGACAACGGACCGAGCCGTGGCGCCGATGTGGCGAAGTCGACCGGGATCGGCCGTGCAACGAGAATGATGGCGGACGATCACTACGGCTGGTTCGAGCGCGTCGAGCGAGGCGTCTACGCCCTGACCCCCAAGGGGCTGGAGTCCCTTCAGGACCACAAGGAGGAGGTCGGTTAGGCGGTTGCGCGTGCGTTATCCGGTTGCCGTCCAGGGAACGATCTCAAGCTCCGGCCAGAGCCTTTTCATCCGCTCCGCCTTTTCCTCGTAGGTCTCCCGATTGTTTAGCGCATGGTTCGGCACCAGCCGCATGCCGAACAGGTTCGCGAGGCCGAAGGGGGCATGGAGTACGATCCCGCCGTCCGGGCCAAGCCGGGCAGCCACCGCATGGGTACGCGCGGCATAGGTGGTCAGCGCGTCCATGGAACAGTCCAGCGGCCGGTAGGGCCTTCCAAAACGCTCCTCGTACCACAGGTGAACGCGGGCCTGGTTGCGCACTTCCAGCAGGTTGGTCAGTTGAGGCAATGCGGCATTGACCTTGCTGATGACGCTGTCCTCCGCCGCGTAGGAAAGATCCGTTCCATCAAAATAGATGACGTCGAAATCCTTGATCCCGTGGAACAGCGGGCGGTTGGTGAGGATGTTCCAGACGGTCTGATAGATCCCGCCCGAGACCAGCCAGGCATCCGGCAGGCTCACATCCAGGACGGCCATCAGGATGTCCATGACATGGGGAACGCCTTGCAGGAGGTCTTGCAGTCTCGCCAGCCGTTCCTCTTCGCTCGCCGCGTATGGATCGCCCAGACGGGCATCCGCGCCGAACGGTCTGTTGTTGGCGGCCGTTGACGTCATAAAAGGCTCCCTTCGTGCCCGCTTGCCGTTTCCTCACTCGTGGAAGCTTCGACTCACCATTGCTGGCTATTGTCCGAGTTGGTGGCTTCACGGAGTTGTGTGCTAGGCAAATCCTTTTTTAAACTGGATCGACTCATATCTAGAATGGAGAGGGTGAACGGGTTGCGCTTTGACCGGAACCCCTTTTTCAAGGAACACGACAAGGTCGAGGATACCTCATGGAACAGACGTCTCAGTCTATTCGGCCCGCGATGCGCAGGCTCGCGATCACGCTCCTTTCAGGAAGTGCCGTGATTGCTGCTGTCACCCTGCCGTCCCACGCGCAGTCCGGCCGGCCCGATACCCGCAAAATGACCTGCGCTCAGGTCCAGTCGACCATCAAGCAGCGCGGCGCCGCAGTTCTGGCAACCGGCCAGTACACCTTCGACCGCTATGTGGCCGACCGGAGTTTCTGTGAACGAGGACAAATCCTGAGAAACGACTACGTGCCTTCCCGGGACAACGCCAAGTGTTTCGTTCAACGATGCGGGCACCGGCCGAGTTTCAACAACAACTGACCTCCGCAGCCAGCGGCCGGGCGGCCCGGTGACCTATCCTCTCAGGACGCCACCGGTCGCCTTTTCCACGTTGGCGACGATCTTCTTCGCCACGGCGTCGATTTCCTCGTCCGTGAGGGTCTTCTGACGCGGCTGGAGAAGAACGTCGATGGCAACGGACTTCTGATCCTCCGGAACGCCCTGGCCCTGGTAGATATCGAACAGGGTGACGTCCGCGATCAGGCTCTTCTCCGCGCCGCGCGCGGCCTTGAGCAGCGTTTCGGCCGAAATGTCCTTACTGACCAGAAACGCGAAGTCGCGCCGCACCGGCATCAGGTGGCTCGCGTTCAGAGCGCCCTTGGAGCGGCCGCCCTTGCTTTTCGGCTGCGGCAGCGCATCGAGGAAGATCTCGAACCCCACCACCGGTCCCTCGACATCGAGCGTCGCAAGAGTGCGCGGGTGAATTTCGCCGAACACGGCAAGTGTATTCTTCGGGCCGAGCTTCAGGCAGCCGGAGCGCCCGGGATGAAACGTGTCCGGAGCGTCGGTATAGACCTGCAGCTTCTCGACCGGCGCGCCGATGGCGGCAAGCGCGGCCTCGGCATCGGCCTTGGCGTCAAAGACATCGACGTCGTCCGAGGCGCCCGACCAGTGCCGTCCGGCACCCATCATTTTCGCGGTGCCGCGCCGGACCCCGGCGGCGACGGTTTTCTGACCTTCCGGCGTATCGTCCAGGAACACCTGGCCGACCTCGAACAGGGCGACATCGCCGAAACCGCGGTCTGCGTTGCGCTGGGCGGCCAGGAGCAGTCCGGGCAGAAGGCTGGGGCGCATGTCGGACATTTCGGTCGAGATCGGGTTGGCCAGCGCCAGCGCCGCATTGCCGCCGCCGAAGTGCTCCGCATGCTCCTTCGCGATGAAGGACCAGGTGACCGCCTCGTTGAAACCGCGCACGGCGAGCGCCCGGCGGGCCTTGTCGCGGCGGATCTGTCCGGGCGTCAGCACCTTCTGGCCGACCGTTCCGATCCGCGGCAGGGGCGTCAGCGGAACTCGGTCGAGACCGATGATGCGCACCACTTCCTCGACGATGTCGGCCTTGCCTTCGATGTCCGGCCGCCAGCTTGGCGCGGCCACCTTGACCGTGTCGCCGGCTCCGGAAATCCAGAAGCCGAGCGCCTTCAGGGTGACATTGGCCTCGGCAGTGGTCACATCGACGCCGGAAAGACGCTTGATTTCGGAATAGGGGAAGTCGACGATGTTGCTGTGGTCCGGCACGGAGCCGGCCTGGATCGCCTCGGACGGTTCACCGCCGGTGAGGTCAAGAACCATGCGGGTCGCGTACTCCAGACCCGGCATCATGTAGTCCGGATCGACGCCGCGCTCGAACCGGTAGCGGGCATCGGTGTTGACGCCGAGCTTGCGGCCGGTCGCGGCGATAGCGTCCTCGTCCCACAGAGCCGATTCGATCAGTACGTTGACGGTCTCCTCGGTGCAGCCGGACGGTTCGCCGCCCAGAATGCCGCCCAGGCTCTCCACACCGTTGTCGTCGGAGATTACGCAGATCGTGTCGTCGAGTTCGTAGGACTTGCCGTTCAGGCCCTCAAGCGTCTCGCCGGCCTTGCCACGGCGGACGACCAGATTGCCCTTGACCTTGTCGGCATCGAAGACGTGCAGCGGACGCCCCTGGTCGAACGTGATGTAGTTGGTGATGTCCACCAGGATGTTGATCGGGCGGAGACCGATGGCGGTCAGCCGGTCCTGGAGCCACTTCGGCGAGGGGCCGTTCTTGACGCCTTTCACCATGCGCAGTCCGAACGCCTTGCACATCGGCTTGGTGTCGCCGAAATCGAGCGTCACGCCGACCGGGCAGGCATAGCTGCCGCGGATCTGTTCGTGGGAGCGTTCCTTCAAGGTGCCGAGCCCGGCCGCGGCCAGATCGCGGGCAATGCCGTAGACGCCGGTGCAGTCCGGCCGGTTCGGGGTCAGGCTGATTTCGATCACCGGCTCGTCGAGCCCCGCCCATTCGGCGTAGGCCATTCCGACCGGCGCGTCCCCGGGCAGGTCGATGATGCCGGTATGCTCGTCGGAAAGTTCCAGCTCGCGCTCGGAACACATCATGCCGAAGCTTTCCACGTCACGGATCTTGCCGACGGACAGCGTCACATCGAGGCCCGGAACATAGTCGCCCGGTTTGCCGAGCACGCCGACCAGGCCCGCGCGGGCATTCGGCGCGCCGCAGACAATCTGGATCGGGTCGCCTTCGCCGGTATCGACTTTAAGAACGCGGAGCCTGTCGGCGTTCGGATGCTGTTCGGCTTCCAGGACCTTCGCGATCCGGAACGGTTTCAGCCGGTCGGCGCGGTTGGTCACTTCCTCGACTTCCAGCCCGATCATGTTGAGACGTTCGACGATCTCTTCCAGGCCGGCATCGGTCTCCAGGTAGTCCTTGAGCCAGGAAAGGGTGAATTTCATTTTTCGATCTCTTCAAACTTGAGGCCGCGCTTCAGGGCGGCGAAACGAGCGATGGACGTCAGTTGCCGAGCCGGTCGACTTCGGGAATGACGGTCGCGTCCGAGTAATTGTGGGCAAAGCGGCGGCCGATTTCGCTGAAATCCTCCGTCCAGCGGCGAACCATCTCCGGCGTGATCTGCTGGTTGGTGGCAATCGCCTGGGCGGCTTCCGTCTCGATCCTGTCGCGCAGAATGCCAAGCTCCACCTGAGCCGCGTACTCGGCGCGGTATTTGCCGAGCCAGCCCATGGCCACGATCACCACCATCACCAACAGCGCCGCGCTGCTGGCAAGGGCGGCCCATTTCGCCGTGCCGCCGATGCGCCGGTCGCCGGCGATCAGCACGATCGAGGCGATGGTCAGGAAGGCGACGATGTAGATGGCCTGAAGAAAGCTCTGGTATTTTTCGGCGGAGCTTGCCTCGTGATTGGCTCTGAGCCGCGTGATGCGGTCGCGTAGATAGAGCAGCGCATCCGCCTCCGTACCGAGCTTGTCGCGGAAATAGGTGTCGCAGAACCGGAGCCGGCCGCGGCTCTCGATCTTTTCAGCGCAGGCTTCCATGAAGGATGTCGGCACCTTCACGCGCGCGTCCCTGTCGGATGTTGGGGCTGTTGACGAGGGTGACTGCTCCGTGGCTCCGACGGAAGCCGGTGCGTTTCCGTCAGCGCTCTGCGCGGCCGCTGGAAGGGCAGCCATCAGACAGAACGTGGCGGCAAGGATGAAACGGGTCATGAAAGACATGGACTGCTGGCCCTCAACGGATCCGGTAAGTTAACTGGACAGACCGCCGAACAGGGTCGGCAGGTCGAGCGGGCGGAAGCCGTAATGCTGGATCCAGCGCACATCCGCGTCGAAGAAGGCGCGCAGGTCCGGCATGCCGTATTTCAGCATGGCGATCCGGTCGATCCCCATGCCCCAGGCAAAGCCCTGGTAGACATCCGGATCGAGACCGCAATTGCGGATCACGTTCGGATGCACCATGCCGCAGCCGAGAATCTCCAGCCAGCCCTCGCCCTCGCCGATCTTCACTTCGCCGCCCGACCGGTCGCACTGGATGTCGACTTCCATTGACGGCTCGGTGAAGGGGAAGAAGCTCGGACGGAAACGCATCTTGATGTCGTCCACCTCGAAGAAGGCCTTGCAGAATTCCTGCAGCACCCATTTCAGGTGACCGAAATGGCTTTCCTTGTCGATGACGAGGCCTTCCACCTGGTGGAACATCGGCGTGTGGGTCTGATCGCTGTCGCAGCGGTAGGTACGGCCCGGAATGATCACGCGGATCGGCGGTTCCTGATTGCGCATGGTCCGGATCTGGACAGGCGAGGTATGGGTCCTGAGCAGGAGCCGCTCGCCGTCTTCCTTCTCGTTGAAGAAGAACGTGTCGTGCATCTCGCGCGCCGGGTGGCCTTCCGGGAAGTTGAGCGCGGTGAAGTTCAGTTCGTCCGTCTCGATGTCCGGGCCCTCGGCGATGGAAAAGCCCATGTCCGCGAAGATCGCGGTCAGCTCGTCGATTACCTGGCTGACCGGGTGGATACGTCCGGTATCGGCGGGGGAGGGGCGCAGCGGCAGGGTAACATCGACCTTTTCGCTGGCCAGGCGGCTTTCCAGCGCGGCCGCCGCCAGAACCTCCTTGCGGGCGGCGATGGCATCGGTGATCTTGGCCTTGAGGCCATTCAGCGCCGGTCCCATGACCTGGCGCTCGTCCGGTGTCATCTTGCCGAGCGTTTTCATCTGCTCGGAAATCTTGCCCTTCTTGCCCAGGGATTGCACCCGGACCTCTTCCAGGGCGGTTTCGGTTTCGGCGCCCTCGATGGCGGCCAAAAGATCGGATTCAAGTGTGTCGAGATTGGACATGCGTGCTCGGGTTCAGGTTCGCGCGAAACGCGCGCAGGGGTGTCGAAACAGAAAGTCGGGGTCTTTTAGCGAATAATGCCGCCGAATGCCACGGCCTGAAACGCATTATTGCGTGAGATCCCGTGTGATCGGAAAGAGCCGGAAGGAGGCCGCGTTAACGCGTAAATCGTCCGCAGGCGGGGCCCTGGCGGTCGAACACACGCACGGCAGCGCGCACGCGAAGGGCGCGGACGAGCGGACCGGAAAGGCCGATATGTGCTGTGCTCAAGATCATGGCGCGCACTTTACCCCACAAGGGGGGGATGGCAAGCGGAAAAGAGGCAGTTTCCGGCAAGTGTCGGCGCACTCAGCTCTCAAGAGCCCTGCTTGCCATTGCATCCGCTCCTTCCGCCCGGCCGATGGAACGGTGCAATTCCTCCTTCAGCCAGTCGCCGAAAGCCTTTTTGGCCTTCGTCCCGGGGGCGCTGCGGCCGCTGATCAGCCAGTAGGACAGGCCGGTTGCCGGCCTCTGCGGAAAGGGGGCGACGACCTGTCCGGCCTGGACCGCATAGACCGCCAGCGTTTCCCACGCGAGAAAGACCCCCTGGCCGGCAATGGCCGCGTCGAGGCACAGGGAGCCGTCGGAAAAGGTCGGACCGTCCTGAAGGATCGCCTCGTCGAGGCCGAAGAGATCCAGCCATGTCCGCCAGGAATAGACCTGGCCGCGATCGCGGATGACCGGCAGCTTGCCGATATCCGCCGGTTCCCTGAATTGCTCGGCGAGCGCCGGGCTGCAGACCGGGAAGACGCGCTGGCTCAAGAGCCGTTCTGATTTCAGGCCGGGATAGGGGCCGCGTCCGACCCGGATACACAGATCGACATCGCTGGTGTCCGGGTCGACCAGATCGACCGTCGCCTCGACCCGGACCCGGATACCGGGATGGGCCTTGTTGAAGCTTTTCAAATGCCAGACCAGCCACTTGCCCGCAAAGACCGGTGCGACGGAAATGGTCAGGGCGTCTTCCCGGCCCCGTTCCGTCGTCGCAATGGCGGTGGCCAGAGAGGTCATCGCCGAAGTCAGATGCGGCTGCATCGCCAGAAGACGCGGGGTCGGCACGAGCAGCCTGTTGCGCCGTTCGAACAGCTGAACCCCGAGCTGGGCCTCGGTCTTCTGCACCTGCTGGCTGACGGCGCCCGCCGTCACACCGAGTTCCTCCGCCGCCGCCTTGAGCGATCCGAGCCGGCCGGTGGCTTCGACGGCCCGAAGGCCCGCGAGATGAATGCGGTTCAGGTTTTTCATATTAGAAAGTCTAAATTGAAATTCAGAAGAAGTCGATTTTTTAAGCCGGAAACAAGCCTTATCTTTCACGGGAAGCTAAATTCAAAAAAAGGAATTTGGCCATGAGAAAAACAATAAAAAGGAGATTGAACCTCATGATGAAACTGTTTATGCGCCGCCAGTTCAGAGCCCGTCCGGAAGGTGCTTACGACCGGACCGACCCGCTGTCCCACCCGGCGATCCAGCGCATGACCCCGAGGGAACTGGCGGATTTGCCGTTTAACAGGCGGTGATCGGTTAAGCCCGGTCGGAAAAGGGGCGCGTTTCACGGGATGTTGTGATCATGCAATGATCCGCTTGAATTTGTCGTCCCGGTCTTGGCTTACGCCAAACCGGGACGACAAGTGGAGAGGCGGGAAGAAACTTGTGTCAGTTCTCTTCGGCAGGTGCCGGGCATCTCAAACCGCCACCGGGACCCGGTCCGCGTATTGCGCGATGCCGTTGCCGAAGGACCAGTTTTCGGTCTTGGTCTCCACCAGATTGATGAAGACATCCTCCGCTCGAACGCCGACCTCATGCACCAGTCCCTTGACGATGCGCGCGAACAGGGCCTTCTTTTTCTCCTGGCTGCGGGTGTCGCTGACGGTCAGCTGGATGATCATGAGATCGTCGGAGCGGGGAATGTTCATATAGTGGCGGCCGAACAAGAAATCCTCCCGCGCATGTTCGGTGATCGTCATGAACTTGTCGTCCTGGGGCACGTCGAAGGTCTCGCGCATGGCCTGGTAGATCTCGTCCAGGATCGCGGCTTTCTGCGCGGGGCTCTTCGATCCCTTCATCAGGGATACCTGGGTAAGCGGCATGTCGTCCTCCATCGGTCGGGGTTGATGGGAGAACGATACGGCGGGTCCTTAAATTAGAAAAACAAATCTTTGATATTTCAAAAATTCGAATTACAAATGATGAGATGAGCGATCTCGACATGGACCTTCTGCGCGTCTTTGTGCGCGTCGCCGAAACCGGCAGCTTCACCAAAGCCGGGCAGTTGACCGGTGCCAGCCAGTCCGCCGTCAGCCTGAAGATCAAGAAACTGGAAGACCGCTTGGGGGATATGCTCCTGAGCCGTTCGCCGCGTTCAGTCCGGCTGACCAGTTTCGGGGCCCGCTTTCTGAACGACGCCCGCAGCCTCATCGACCTGCACGACCGGGTCGCGTCGCGCGCCTTGGGGGCGGAAACCCGAAAGCAGCTTCTTCTCGGCATCAGCGATCATGCCGCGGGCGCCGGCCTGCCCGGCATCGTCGCGGCACTCGGGCAATCCCTGCCAGAGTATCGCCTTCATGTGTCCGTCGGCCTGTCGGATCTGCTCTACCGGGATTTCCGGGCCGGCCTTTTCACGGCGGTCATGATCCGCTCGGAGGATGTCGGCGTTCAGGGACGCGTCGCTTTCGAGGACGATCTCGTCTGGACGGCGTCGCGGGACTTTCACTGGGAAATGGGCGATCCCTTTCCGTTCGTCGCCTTGCCGGACGGCTGCGCGTTGAGACGTTTTGCGCTCCGGGGCCTGAAGGAGGCAAACATCGACTTCGAGGACGTCTTCACCGGCACGGGCGTCGGTGCCGTCCAGGCCGCCGTTTCCGCCGGCCTCGGCATCGCCTGCCTCGACCGCCGCAACATCCCGCCCGGCAGCCGCGATGTCGGCGGTCTCTATGCGCTGCCCGATCTGCCGAAAACGATGATGGTCTTGTTTTGCCGCGAGGACGATATTGCGTCGGCGATCCTGAAGGCGTTTCAGCATCATTCATAAGACTTGACCTGGAGTTGCTCCAGGCTCCTAAAGTCTTCTTCTCAACGGGAAAGAAGCGCTCATGCGGATATCGGAAGCCTCCAGCAAAAGCGGCCTCAGCGCCGATACCATTCGCTTTTACGAGAAAACCGGTCTCGTCCCGGCAATCGCGCGCGGGCCGGATGGGTTGCGCCGTTTTTCACCTGAGAACGTCGAGTGGCTGACCCTTTTGTACTGGCTCCGCAAGACCGGCATGCCGATGCAGGAAATGCAGCATTTCGCGTTGCTCTACCGGCAGGGAGCGCAAACCCTGCCGCAACGCAGGGCCGTGCTTCTTGAGCATGAAAAGCGCCTGCGGCGGCGGCGGGACGACCTCGACCGGTGCGCGGATGTGCTTGCCGTGAAACTCGCGGCTTATGACAGGATCGAAGGAGACCAACCATGAACATAGTCGTCATCGGCGCCGCGGGCGCGATCGGGCAGGCGGTTTGCGCCGAACTGTCCGGCCGCCACAAGGTTATCACCGCGGGCCGCACGTCCGGCGATTTGAGGGTCGACCTGGTGGATGAGGCAAGCATCGAGGCGATTTACCGCCAAGCAGGGCCGTTGGACGCGGTCGTCTGCGCGGCAGGCGAAGTCGAATTCGGCCGCCTCGCCGAAATGACCGGAGAGAAGTATCTCTTCGGTCTGAAGAACAAGGTGCTGACCCAGATCAATCTCGTTCTAAAGGGCCTGAAAGCGCTGAACGACGGCGGATCCTTCACCTTGACCAGCGGTATTCTGGACCGGGATCCGATCCGGGTCGGGTCCGGTTCGGCAACCGCGAATGGCGCACTGGCAGGCTTCGTCAAAGCCGCCGCCATCGACATGCCGCGCAGCCTTCGGATCAATGTCGTCAGCCCCGGCCTTCTCGAAGTCTCCGCCGACCGCTACGGCGCGATCTTTCCGGGACACGACCCGGTGTCGTCGAGACGCGTCGGCCTCGCCTACGCCAAATGCATCGAAGGCGGTCTGACCGGACAGATGGTGCCGGTGGACTGACGCTCAGGCTGCCTGGCTCAGGCCTTCTTCACATATTCCGTGAGAATGACGATCCGCTGGTCGTTGACCCGGCCCTCGATCTGCGCCGGGTTGTCGGCGACCAGGCTGATGTTGCGCACGGCGGTGCCACGCTTGGCGGTGAAATTGGCGCCCTTGACCTTCAGGTCCTTGATCAGGGTGACCGTGTCGCCGGAACTGAGCACGGCGCCATGGGTGTCCTTGTGAACGACTTCGGCGTCCTCGGCGGATGCGGGAGCGTCCAGCCCGGCCTTCGCCCAGGCGAGAACCTCGTCTTCCAGGTAAAGCATGTCGAGAAGATCTCGGGCCCAGGCTTCTCCCGGCATTCTTGAAAGAAGGCGGTAGGCGGTAACCTGAACGGGGGGTACCTGGCTCCAGGCGCTCTCGTTGAGGCAGTGCCATTGGCTCGGATCGATCTCTGTCGCGCCGGTGATCTGATCGGCGCATTCGGTGCTGACGAGGATCGACGTGGCCGCCGTTCCGTCCGCGTCCGGGCCGACCTCCAGGAGAACGAGGGCGTCGGTTGCGCCGCTGAGTTCGCAGATATCTCCCGCGCGGTCGCGGACGTCCTGTTCAACGGTCATGGTCTTGCTTTCTGCTTGAAGCGTGGGCTGGACGGTTCGATCTGGTCTCTAGTGGGTCAGCCCGCTCGACGGCCCTTCGGGCCTTACTCTAGCGTGCGTTCGACGCTCGCAAAGGTCCACCGGACCTTTGCGTCGGGCGAAGTCGGACCGCGTCTCACTCATCCATCTTCAGGGCTTGAATAAACGCCTCTTGCGGGATCTCGACCTTGCCGAACTGGCGCATCTTCTTCTTGCCGGCCTTCTGCTTTTCCAGAAGCTTGCGTTTACGGGTGGCGTCGCCGCCGTAACACTTCGCCGTCACGTCCTTGCGCAGCGCGGCGATTGTCTCGCGCGCGATCACCCGGCCGCCGATGGCCGCCTGGATCGGGATCTTGAACATGTGCCGCGGGATCAGGTCCTTCAGCTTCTCGCACATGGCCCGGCCCCGGCGCTCCGCCTGGCTGCGGTGCACCAGCACAGACAGCGCGTCCACCGGTTCCTCGTTGACCAGGATCGACATCTTGACCAGATCGCCGGCCCGATAGTCGGAAATCTGGTAGTCGAAGGAGGCGTAGCCCTTGGAGATTGACTTCAGCCGGTCGTAGAAGTCGAAGACCACTTCGTTGAGCGGCAGGTCGTAGGCAACCATGGCCCGCGAGCCGACATAGGACAGCTCGACCTGGATGCCGCGCCGTTCCTGGCACAGCTTCAGGATGCCGCCGAGGTATTCGTCCGGCGTCATGATGGTTGCGCGGATCCACGGCTCGCGGATTTCGGAGATCTTGACCACGTCCGGCATGTCAGCCGGATTGTGCAGGTCGATATCCGATCCGTCGGTCATGGTCATCTGGTAGACAACGGAAGGCGCGGTGGCGATCAGGTCCAGATCGAATTCGCGCGACAGCCGCTCCTGGATGATTTCCAGGTGCAGAAGCCCGAGGAAGCCGCAGCGGAAACCGAAACCGAGCGCGGCGGAGGTTTCCATCTCGAAGGAGAAGCTGGCGTCGTTGAGGCGCAGCTTGCCCATTGCGGCGCGCAGGTCCTCGAAGTCGTTGGCATCGACCGGAAAGAGACCGCAGAACACGACCGGCTGGGCCGGTTTGAAGCCCGGCAGCGGCTCGGCGCAGGGTTTCTTGTCGAGCGTGATCGTGTCGCCGACGCGGGTGTCGGCCACTTCCTTGATCGACCCGGTGATCACGCCGATCTCGCCGGCGTGCAGTTCGTCGACCTGCAGGAATTTCGGCGTCATGACGCCGACCCGGTCGACGTCGTAGGAAGCGCCTGTTCCCATCATCTTGATCTTCTGGCCCTTCTTCAGGGAGCCGTCGATGATGCGCACCAGAACCATGACGCCGAGGTAGGTGTCGTACCAGCTGTCGACCAGCATGGCTTTCAGCGTGTTCTCCGGATCGCCTTCAGGCGCGGGCAGCTTCTCGACGATGGCTTCCAGCACGTCGTCCACGCCGAGGCCGGTCTTTGCCGAGATCATGCAGGCCTCGGACGCGTCGATGCCGATCACATCCTCGATCTGTTCCTTGATCCGGTCCGGTTCCGCCGCCGGCAGGTCGATCTTGTTCAGGACGGTGACGATCTCGTGGTCGTTGTCGATGGCCTGATAGACGTTGGCGAGCGTCTGGGCTTCCACCCCTTGCGAGGCGTCCACCACCAGAAGCGAGCCTTCACAGGCCGCCAGCGAGCGGGACACCTCATAGGCGAAGTCCACGTGGCCCGGCGTGTCGATCAGGTTCAGCGTATACTGCTGGCCGTCCTTGGCGTTATAGATCAGGCGTACGGTCTGGGCCTTGATCGTGATGCCGCGCTCGCGCTCGATATCCATCGAATCGAGCACCTGTTCGGTCATCTCGCGGTCGGTCATCGTGCCGGTCATCTGGATCAGCCGGTCGGCCAGGGTCGACTTGCCGTGATCGATATGGGCAACGATGGAGAAATTTCTGATGTTGGAAAGCTTCTGCGTCGTCATGGCCGCCCGTTTACCACCGCATTTCGGTTTCCACCAGAAAATTGCGCGTCGGCACGGCGGAAATCTGGTGGTTTTCGTCCGTTGACGGTTGCGGTGCCGCATACGGCAAATGGGCGAGCAGGAGACTGTCCCGGGTGGGATGTCGTAAATCTATGGTTTCCCGGCGAATGTTCGCTCGAAATGAATCACCGGGCATGGTATCTGTGTATTGTAAAAAATAACGATGGATAACTTTATGGTTGTTCGCGACGCCGCCCCGCAAGACGTTCCTTCGATCCTCGCCATTTACAATGGTGCGGTCCGGGACACGACTGCTGCCTGGACAAGTAAAGAGGAAACGCTCGACGAGCGCCTGACCTGGTTCGAAGACCGGCAAAAACAGGACCTTCCCGTACTGGTCGCCGCAGATGGCGACAGCGTGCTGGGATTTGCAAGCTACGGACCGTTTCGCCCGCGGGAAGGGTACCGGTTCACGGTCGAGCATTCGGTCTACGTCGCCCCTTCAGCCCGTCGCCAGGGCATCGGGCGCAGCTTGCTGGAACATCTGGTCCAGATCGCGGAAGCCCGGAACTTTCATCTGATGGTCGGCGTGGTCGACGGCGCAAACGACGCATCCATTGCCTTGCATGAAAAACTCGGCTTCGAAGTCTCCGGCCGCCTGCCGCAGGCGGGCACCAAATTCGGCCGCTGGCTGGATCTGGTTTTTCTGACCAGGGTCTTGAACCCCGAAGCTGCAGCCCCCGCCGGCCGACCGGACTGAACGAGCCTTGCCCGATCAAACGGCGGGGGATCACACCGCTGCCTATGCTGCTTGGCTGTGCCCGCAGCAGGTGGTGCAGATTGCCGAAATGTGCCTGTGATCGGTCCCGCAGCAGCCGCCGACGACGCGGACCCAGGGCATGGCGTCCAGTATCGCGGCATATCGGATCGCCAGGTCTTCCGGATCGCCGCTGTCCAGCTCTTCGGCGGCATCCAGTTCTTCATGGCTCATCTGCGAGGCGTTCGCCCGGATCCCGCAGATGCGCTTGACCCATTCGCCGCCCTGGTCAAGGACCTCGGCGAAGTGTGCGGGATGCGCGCAGTTGATCATGTAGTAGGCGACCGAACCGTCCGTCGCAGCGTCGACGGCCTGAATGGCGTCGCCGAGATCGACACCGGACGGCAGGCGGCCGTCGGTCTCGACGGTGAACGAGATGACGCAGGGAATGCCGATGGCCTTGGCGGCGATCGCGACGCCTGTGGCCTCCGGAACATTTGTCATTGTGACCGCGGTGACCAGGTCCGCGCCGCTCTCGCAGAAGACTTCGATCTGCCGGGCGTGGTAGTCGCAGGCTTCACCCGTGCTCATGACGTTTCCTGCGACATACCCGTCGCCGCGAGGGCCGATGCAGCCGCTGATGGCGAACGGGCTGACTCCGGTCTGAAATTCCAGGGCAAGCTCCTTCATGGCTCCGATTGCGTCACGGTTGGCGTTATCCAACGCTTCGGCGGAGTATCCAAGCTTCTCCGCCCAGTCCGGATTCGAGCGCCATGTCGGGCTTTCCAGAACGAAACCGGTGCCGTTCAGGGCCGCGATTTTCGCGTAGGGCCGGTAATAGTCGAGAAGCTTCGCGCGTCCATCCCGCGTCTCGAGAAGCGTGAAAGAGGCGAAGTAGGGAAGGTCGATGCCCTCCAGGAAAATCAGGCTCGTCTCGATCCCGCCATCGGTCAGAAATATCTTGTCGGACAGATGGGGAAGTAGATTCTGTGACGTACTCAACTTTTTATCCAATCTTGTGAAAGAGAAAAAATCCCCCGCGTTCTCTTTGCGTAAACGCGAAGTGCCCGGAATGTGTTGGTTTGAGCCGGCGGGGTCTACAGTACTTGCGGTATAGTTGGCGGGATAAGATCACGGGAAGTGATGTCGGTCACACTTCTTCCCGGATCGCTCCGTTATCAGCTGAGCTTCGCAGCGGAAGATGATGCAGTGCACTCCGCGAAGGTCGGAAGAAGGCTCCGGGAGACAGGAAAATGGACAGGAATACCGGCGCGAGAAAGCGGATCATCGAAGCCGCGCGGAACGCGGTTCTGGAAAAAGGGTTCGGAGCGACCTCAATCGAGGAGCTTTGCGCCGAAGTGAAAATAACCAAGAGCGGGTTCTTCTATCATTTCAAGGACAAGGGCGAACTGGCGAGGGCCCTTTTGGAAGAGTATATCGAGGAGGAGGAACGGTTGTTCGACCGGCTCTTCGATCAGGGAAAGGAACTCGCCGACGATCCTCTCCAGGCCTTTCTGACCAGTCTGAAACTGCTTGCGCGCATGGTCGAGGATCTGCCCGCGGGTCATCCGGGCTGCCTTGTCGCCACCTATTGTTACCAGGAACGGCTGTTCGATCGTCAGGTGCGCGAACTGAACCGCAAGGCGGTTCTGTCGTGGCGCGCGCGTTTCCGCGCCGCGCTCGACGAAATCGCGGAGCGGTATCCACCCAAGGAGGAGATCGATCTGGATGCCCTGGCCGACATGGTGTCGACCATTCTCGAAGGCGGCATCGTCATGTCGAAAGCGCTGGCGGTTCCAAGTGTTCTGCCTCAGCAGGTGCTGTTGTTCCGCAACATGATGAGAGCGATGTTCCTGCCCGATGCCCAGCTTTCGCGAGCCGCCGCCGGAGCATAGGGGTCTCTGTGGTCCGACGCTCTAATCGGCAGCCAGAACCGTCCGGCAGTCCTTCGGCAGGGCGGACAGGGCCATGGGGCGCTTCTTGACCACCTTCTTCTTTTCACCCGGCTTGGGCGGGTTCTTGGGAACCCAGGGTTCGTCAGACAGCCAGTAGGTCAGGTGTTGGCCGCAGCCGTCGCCGGCCGGCGGCGGGTTCTGGTCCTTGCAGCCGACGCTGCCTTTCGGGCAGGAAAGCCGGACGTGGAAATGATAATGGTGCCCCCACCAGGGGCGAACCTTGCGCAGCCAGGCGCGGTCCCGGCCCGTCTCGAACTTGCAAAGCGCCTTCTTGATCGTCGGGTTGACGAAGATCCGCGCGACCCGCTTGTCCGACGCGGCC
This sequence comes from Roseibium aggregatum, assembly GCF_017309185.1. Lineage (GTDB taxonomy): Bacteria > Pseudomonadota > Alphaproteobacteria > Rhizobiales > Stappiaceae > Roseibium > Roseibium aggregatum_B. The sequence goes on from NZ_JAEKJZ010000001.1 coordinate 106,651, forward strand.
CGGCGGATCAGCCGGGCGTGGGTGTCGGACCATTTCTTGGGGTCGACCCGCCGGTCGGCGCCTTTGACATCCAGGGGCCCGATCAGCATGGAGATCGCGGAGATCTTCTCGCGCTCTTCCGGTGTCAGACGTTTTTCCGGCATTTCCGTCAGCCAGATATCGGCGTCGAGGCCGATCTGATGGCTGGCATGGCCGGAGAGCATGGGCCCGCCGCGCGGTTGGGCGAGGTCGCCGACCAGAAGGCCGTTCCAGCCCACCTTGGGTGCATCGGCGGCCAGATCCTTCAGATAGTCGATCAGCGCGGGATGGCCCCAGTTGCGGTTGCGGGACAGCCGCATGGCCTGCCAGTTGGGGCCGTCCACCGGCAGGGCGGCACCTCCGGCCAGACAGCCCTTGGCATAGGAGCCGATCGAACGCGCCTTCAATGGCGCGGGTCCGGCGGCGGCGCCGAAATAGTCCTTGGCAGGAAGATTGGCGTAAAGCACCAGCTTCGGCTTTTCGGCAATATACCCCTCTGGCACAGCTCGTTTCTTGGCTGGTACGGGAACGCCGGCCACAGGTTCGTTTTCCGGTGCGGCCTCAACTATCGTACCCCGGAAGTCGCCCGGCTTGGACTGGGGAACGGGCAGGGTGGCCGCGACGCCTTCGGGCAGGCAAAAGACAAAGGCCATGACGCAAACCAGTCCGGCGAGAAATCTCTTTCCGGTGTCAGATGCGCCTGTCCGCGCCGGTTTGGACCGATTGTTCACCTGGAACCCTCATGTACCGGTGCCTTCGGGTTTTCCGCCGGCAAAGGCCGGCGGAAAAGTCTCAAGCAGCATGCACCAATTCGGCTGCCGGCGCATCCGCTTCTTCGCTCTCCAGCTGAGATGTCAACAAATCGGCCAGGTTATCCAGAAGGACCGTGTTGTCGCGGATGATCCGGTCGGCAGCACCGTTCAGCGCGATGATATTGCCGGGGCGGGCATTGTCCATGTCCTCGGCCTCCGGCGCTAGCGTCGTATCCAGGCGGTGATAGGTGACGCCTGGCAGTTCGTTGAACAGGTGGCTCGCCTGGTAGGCCGCCGTCTGGGTCTGACCGTCGGAGAAGATCGACAGGATCGGAACGCCCTTGGAAGGCTGCATCCAGCCGAGCGCACCCCAGCCGACCGCGTCCCGATAGGAAAAGGACCGTTCCGGCGCCCGTCCGGTGCCGAGCGACAGGATCACGATCTCGTCTTCGCCCCAGCCGAGCTTGCGGGCTTCCAGATAGGCGGCGATCGCCGGGTCGTTCATGAAGACGCCACCGTCGACAAGCGCTTCCTCGCGTTTCCGGCTGAGGTTCTCGATCCGCGCCGGTTCGAAGTAGGAGGGGGCCGCCGTGGTCGCGCGCACGGCCTGCCAGAAGTAGTAATCGTCCGGCCGGCTGCCGTTTTCTTCCAGACCGTTGGTCATGAAGACGGCGCGGCGCTGTTCGATGTCATAGGCGGTCAGAACCAGTTTTGTGAGCGCACTGGCCATCGAGGTCCAGCCGAAGCGCTCCTTGAGCAGCTTTTCCAGAGGACGGGCATCGTAGGTTTCGTCGAAAAGCCCAAGTGGATTGGTGACGGCGCGGGCGAGCCTTGCGCTGATGGAATGCTTGAAGATCTCGCGCGCCTCCCGCTCGTAGAACAGGCGCAATTCGGCAATGGTCGCGGCCGCTTCACCGCTTGTTCCGCCGGGGCGCGGCGCACTCAGGCCCGCGGCGATCAGGCCGCCGGTCGAGGTGCCGGCCATCAGGTCGAAGGCCTGGTGCATCGGCAGATCGACGCCTCGAATGCTCAGCCGGCTTTCAAGGGCTTCGAGTACACGCAAAGGTATCAGGCCGCGCACGCCGCCGCCGTCAATGGAAAGAATGAAACGCTTTTTCTGGGCCATGGTTCGTCCCCGGAACTGGTCAATTCTGGAAGGGCAGAGCTTTTGAATGGCGAGTTAAGCCCCCCATCCTCGCTCTGGTTCTAATGATTATGCGGTGATTAAATGTTTGCTACCAAATGCGACATGGCAATGGCAGAAAAACAAAGTCGTTGCTGAATCTGCAAAGTTGGCATCCAAGTCGTTAACCGGAATTCTGTCCTCTGTCATTTTTGACAGGGATGGTTGACCGTGGAGCGCTCCGCTGAGAGCCCTTTATCCCGAGGGCGGTTTCAGAATAGGATCGCTGCGACTTAAATACGAAAACGGAACCATTCATGAATATCGATCTGCTTCGCCGTCTTTGCGAAACTCCGGGAGTACCCGGCCACGAACATCGCGTGCGCGACTTGATTGAGACCGAGATCAAGGGCTTGTTCGATGAGGTGACAGTCGATCCGATGGGCTCGCTCCTGTGCCGGCGCGACAGCCGCAAGGCGCCGAAGAAGGGCGATCCGAAAAAGATCATGCTTCTGTGCCACATGGATGAGATCGGTTTTCTGGTCTCTCATGTCACCGACAAGGGATTCCTGCATGTCCAGCCGGTCGGCGGCTTCGATGCGCGCAACCTGTTTTCCCGCCGGGTTCTGGTCACCACCGACGAGGGCGATCTGAAGGGAGTGATGAACCCGGGTGGCAAGCCGATCCATATTTCCTCTCCCGAAGAACGCAAGAAGGTCCCCGAGCCGAAGGACTTCGTCGTCGATCTCGGCCTCGGCGAGAAGGCGAAGGACATCGTCAGGGTCGGCGACATGGTGACCATGGACGAGCCGCTGATTGAAATCGGCGACAAGGTCGTTTCCAAGGCGCTCGACAACCGCATTGCCTGCTGGCTCGGCATCGAGGCGCTCAAAGGCCTCGGCAGGTCGAAACACGAAGCCGAAATCCATGTCGCCTTCACCTGTCAGGAGGAAGTGGGCCTGCGCGGTGCGCGCACGGCGTCCTTCGCGATCGCGCCGGATATCGGCCTTGGCATCGACACGACGCTGTCCTGTGATACGCCGGGCGTTCCCGAACAGGACCGCACCACGGTTCAGGGTGCTGGCTTCGGTCTTCACGTGAAGGATTCAAGCTTCATCGCCGACCGTGAGCTGGTCAAGGAAATCGAGACACTGGCGGAAAAGGAAAAGATCCCGTTCCAGCGCACCATGCTGGCCGCCGGAGGCCAGGACGGCGCCGCCGCTCAACAGGCTGCCGCCGGCGCCAAGGCGGTCGGGATCGTTGTCGGCACGCGCTACATTCACACTGTGACGGAGATGATCCACAAGACCGACCTCCAGGCGGCCCTGGACATTCTGGTGGCTTATCTGAAAAAGGCTTGAGGTCGGCTGTATCACCGGCCTCCCCGACCTTGCGCAGCCCCGGCCTTCTGCCGGGGCAGTTTGTAAAGGAAATCGATTGGCCCCGGCTTAGGGCTAATTGGCGTTAACTTTGGCCGTTAGTTTCCCACTCTCCACAGTCTTCCCGGACGGGCTGCCAAGATGCGGATGGGGAAACCAAAGCAAACGCAAAGGGGTTTGGCTTCAGATCCCGGCTCGCGCTCCGCTGGGCCGGGATGACGCTGAGAGGCGATAGCGGCAAGGGAGCCAAAGTTAGCGGCCACAAGCACAAGGCCGGGACGGCAGGCGATGTTTGGTTTCGGCGGTCCTAGGCCGTCAAACCCAACAGGCTCGACACCTGCTCGCCGGTTCCCACGTAAAGTTCGCTGACGGAACTGCTTTCGTAGCTGAACGACCCGTTGCCGAAGGTTCCCTCGATGTCCGAGGCGCTGGCGGTGCTCACGGACAGGCCGGTGTCGTTGTCGTAGGACACCCGCTCGAAGGAGACGAACTGCGCGGTAAGCGTTTCACCGCCGATTTCCGCCTCGATGGTGGTCGTCGAAATCGTCGCGCTTTCATACGAAATGGAAGCAGCGGATCCCGTGTCGTCGTCTTCACCGAGGGCGGCTTTCAGCTGGCTGGCGGCTTTCTGGTAATCCTCGACGGTCGCCAGCGCGCCGGGCTTGTCGTCGTCGCCGTCTTCGCCTTTGCCCTTGGCGACGGCGTCCTGAAGGGCGGCGATGACCACCGCATCCTTTTCGGCCTTGTCGCTGGCGGCTTCCAGGAGGCTGACGGCGGGCGAGCCCTGGGCGTCCTTGTGATGCCCGTTGCCGCGGCCGATTTCATGCCCGCGTCCATGACCGTGGCCGTGCGCATGCCCGTGGCCTTTGGGGCCGCGATGCTCTCGTTCGGTATCGGAACTGGAAATGGACGCCGAATAGAGACTCGTGCTTTGAGTCGTCGTCTCGATGGAGATCTGCATGGTCTTGCTTCCTGGCAGTCAACGGACCTTCCTGGTCCTGAAAAAGTCCGCCTACCATAATGCAAGCCGGTTAACAGGCGATTAACCTATTGAGGCTCCACATCTAGATGTCGCCGTCACGGCCATGGAAGATGGCCTTGAGAAACCGGCCGGCCAGAACCATGCCGCGTTCGTCGATCGAATGACCGAGGCCCGGAACCTCATGAAGCTCCGTTTCCACACCGGCGCGGCTGAGTGCGTTGTAAGCGGCTTCGGCGTGATAGCAGGGAACGACATCGTCTTCCGTGCCATGCACGATCAGAACGGGGCTTTCCGTCATGATGTCCGAAAGCCGTTCGGCGCCGGGGAGCAGTCCGGAAAAGCCGAGCAACCCTGCAGGCGGGATCTTGCGTCTGAGACCGGCCTGAAATGTCATCATCGCACCCTGGCTGAACCCGACAAGTGCCAGGGACCGCTCATCGAGGCCCAGTTTCTCAAGCTCGTTGTCGAGAAAGCGGTCGAGGTCCGCTTGAGCGGCTTCCGCGCCGATCCGGTACTCTGCCGGCGTACGCGTCTCCAGGGCGAACCATTGCCGTCCGCCGAACATCTCGAAAGGCAGGGCTTCCGGTGCGTCCGGGGCGACGAAGGCCGCGTCGGGAAGAACACTCTGCCAGGCGCGGCCGAGATCGATCAGGTCGGCCCCGTCCGCGCCGTATCCGTGCAGGATCACCACAAGCTGTCTGGCGGGCTCACCGGACGCCGGTGCCAGCCGGGGTCCGTTCAGGGGTAGGGTCACGATTTCGTCTGCCGGGGGTTCGAGGATCAGGCGCTGTCTGTGTGAGGTTTTCGAAGCTGAAAAACAAGCCCGTGGACTTTCTCCCCAAGTTCATGACGTAAAACGGCGCGTTTTTCCTCGACATAGATCAACCCGGCGGTTTCCGAGCAGCGGCGCAGATACTCCGGCGAATGAGCATAGCGGCCGGTCGCGTCGACGCGGTAGTCCGTCTCCGGGTCGTTCTCCAGATGCTCGACACTGGCAACGAGCAGCCCGCCCGGCTTGAGAGCCTGGGCAAGGGCGGTCATGAAGGGGTGAAGGTCGCCGATATAGCAAAGAGTGTCGACACAGAGCGCGAGATCGAACTGGGTTGGCAGATCGGCTTTCAGAAAGGCAACCAGTTCGCCTTCCAGAAGGAAGTCATAGACCTTCAGCCCGCCTGCCTTCTTCAGCATGCCGGGGGAAAGATCGATGCCCGTCAATCGCGTGCAATGGTCCCGGACAAGCGGGCCGCAGAGACCTGTTCCACAGCCCAGGTCGACCACGTCCTGAAACGGCGCCCCGTTGGCCTTTGCATGGTTGACCACCTCCTCGGCCACAAGCTCCGGGGCCTTGTATCCAAGCCGGCCGAGGACCTCGTCGAATGTTGAGGAGAAACTGTCAAAGTGGGTTTTCACGTAATCTTCGGGCGCGATGTCGAGATTGTCGCCGCGCACGGCGGCAAGCTGATAGCGGGCAACTTTGTTGTCCGGGAAAAGCTCGACGATTTTTTCCAGATGCGACTGGGCTCGCTCCTTGCGTCCGAGCGCACACAAGACCCGGGCATGCCAGACCGGATCGTTCCAGACGTCCGAGCCGAAATCCAGGCAGGTTTCGATCGCATCCGCGGCTTCTTCCGTCTTGCCGGCAAGCATGAGAGACAGGCCGTAATTGTGCCAGGCGTGCGGGTTTTCGGGGTCGAGACGAACGATCTCCGCCAGCACCGGCAGGAGGTCCTTGTTTTGGGTCGCCCCCTGCAAAAGCACATTGATGTTGCGCCAGGCTTCGTCATGGCGCGGTTCCAGTTCGACGGCGCGCACGTAAGACATGAGCGCTTCCTCGTCCCTGTTGCCGAGCTTGAGGATATTGCCGAGATTGTTGTAGGCGCCCGCGTTGTTGGGGTTTTTCTCCAGCGATTTGCTGATCAGTTCGATCGCATTGTCCGCATGGCCGGCGTTGAAATGCAGCATGCCGAGGAAGTGCAGGCCGTCCGGGTGATCGGGATTGGCTCTCAACACATCCAGGTAAGCGTCCTGTGCGGTTTCCAGATCGCCGGCCTGATGGGCTGAAATACCTTCCTGCAATCGTTCTTCAATATTCATTGTAACACCTGACAAATAAAAAAGGGCGGTCAAACCGCCCTCGCTTTCAAAGACCAGGATGTTACCTTACAGGACTTTCAGATCCTGGGCCACCATCTGGCCCCGGCGCCAGGAGCTGTCGAATGCGACCAGCTGACCCTCTTTCAGGGTGTCGATGCCGGACTGGCGCAAGGCTGAGATATCGACGAGAATGTCTTCTCCGTCTTCCGGTTCGATGGTGCCGACACCGCGGCCCTGATCGAACCATTTCACGTTTCCATGTTGCATGGAGTTTTCTTTCCGTTTTATGCATCAAGGCGATTAATCGGCATTGATAGCCGCGATTTTCAACGTCTTGATGACAGCGTTGATTATAATACTAAAGTACTCGTCAGCCCCCAGAAGGAATAAACGCCGAATGCAGCAGAGTTACGTAGCTGCTTCTCGCGATGGAGCAGATCCTGATCGGCTGGGGTCTGGTTTCCTGGCTACGAAGCGCAGGATTTAGAGAAGTATCTCTAAGTATGGTAATGAATTTGTTAATTTCAAGACCGTCGGATGAAACGCACGGTGCTCTAACGGCTCAATTCGCCGAGTATAACATACTTGAGGATGTCAGCGACCTGTTCCGACGTCTCGGCAACCGCGAGCGCGGCCGCGTCAACCTCCTTGAGCGGATGGGTCAGGGCAGGATCGTGAATGACGATCAGCGATTTGCCGAGGGCCGCCGCATAGCCGGCGTCGAAGGCGGCGTTCCATTGCTTGTACTGCTCGCCGAAACGGACGACGACGATATCGGCCTTTTCGATCAGCGTGCGGGTCCGGATCGCGTTGACCTTGGCGCCCTTGTGATCGTACCAGAACTTCTTGTCCTCGCCGCCCAGAATGAAGGCGCCGCAATCGTCGCTGGCCGGGTGATCCGTGACAGGGGCGGAAAATTCCACCGGAAGGTTCAACTCCCCGGCCCGGGCCATGATCGGGTCCCGCCAGTCCGTGTGGATTTCGCCGGAAAGATATACGCGCCAGGTGGTCATGGATCCGCTCGTGAATTCGGGGCTTGCGAGGTGAGGGCACCTCGGTCTTCGGAAGTGGGGAGAACCTAACCCAGGCTTGCCGGCGCAATCAAGACGGTGGGGGAGATTGTGGGAAAGAGACGGACGAAACGATCATCCTGACATACTTCCAGCACACAGGGGCCTACTCGCCTTTCGCGACGGCAACGGCCTTGATCTTCCCAATATCGATCTGGAAATGAGTGAGGCCCGAAACTCCGCTTGCGCTCCGTCCGAGGTGACCGGGGAGGAGCAAATACACACAAATGGCCGAAGTTGAGTGCCTACCCGCTCTCAGCCAATGCCTTCAACGCCACCCGGTAATCCGGATAACGGAACGCATAGCCCAGTTCGTCCTTGAGCCGCCGGTTCGAAACCCGTTTGTTCTCGCCGTAAAACGACCGCGCCATGGGCGTCAGATCCGCCGTTTCGAACGGGATCTCCGGCGGCGGCGCAATGCCGAGCAACCCGGCGCCGAACGCGACCACATCCTGGGGCGGAGCGGGTTCGTCGTCGGTGACATTGAAGATCCGCGTGGACGGTGTGTCCATGGCCGCCGCGACCGCCCCCGCGATGTCGTCGACGTGGATGCGGTTGAACACCTGTCCAGGCTTGACCAGCCTGCGGGCCGTCCCGGCCCTGAGCTTTTCCAGTCCGTTGCGGCCCGGGCCGTAGATGCCTGACAGACGGAAGATCTGCACCGGCAGGCCGCGCGCTTCCGAAAAATCCATCCACGCCTTCTCCGCCGCGACCCGCTGGACAGAGCGTTTGGAAACCGGCCTGAGCGGCGTCTCCTCATCGACCCAGGCACCGTCGTGATCGCCGTAGACACCGACGGTGGAGAGGTAACCGGTCCAGACGGGGCGGGCGGCGGCGATGTCTTTCCCGTGAAGGAGCAAAACGGGATCGCCCGCCTCACCCGGTGCGATGGACAGGAGCACATGGGTCGCCGACCGCAAGGCCTCCTTGATGCTGCCGTTCGCGTTTTGGCCGTCGAAGACAAAGGGCTCCACCCCCATTGCTTTCAGGGCCTCGGCCTTTTCCGGTGAGCGGGTTGTGCCGCCGATCCAGTCGAACCGTCCGCGAACTTCCTCGACGATGGCTTTGGCGGAATATCCCACCCCAAAGACAAACAGGCGCATGAGCTAGATTTCCAGATGCTTGCGGCGGATCTCGTAAAGCGCCACGCCGGTGGCGACCGCCAGATTGAGACTGTCGGCCTGGCCCGCCTGAGGGATACGGATCACCGTGCCGCAGGCCTCGGCCATGTCGTCCTCAAGTCCCTTCTGCTCATTGCCCATCACCAGGAGAACCGGGTCCTTGTAGTCCGGCGTGCGATAATCCACCGAGCCTTTCAGATGGGTGGCAGCGACTGTGCCTGGCCAGGTGCGGGCCAGGGCCTTGAACTCGTCCTTGCTCAGCTTTGCCAGCGGCACGTGAAACAGCGAGCCCATGGTGGCGCGCACCGCTTCGACGGCGAAGGGATCGGTGCAATCTCCGACCAGCATAACGCCCGTACCGCCGACCGCGTCGAGCGTGCGGATAATCGTGCCGAGATTGCCCGGATCGCGCACCCGGTCGAGGGCGACCCAGAGCGTCGCGCCCGCCGGATCGATATCCCTGGCCGTCAGGATCTGCTGCTCGTAGACGCCGACCACCATCTGCGGATTGTCTTTGCGCGTCATCGCGGACATGACGGCGGTTGAGGTTTCCAGGATCAGCGCGCCGCGCGCCTTGGCGCTTGCCGCCGCCTTCTGAGCCACCGGATTGTCGCGGGCCTCCGGCCCGAGCGCCAGATAACGCACACCCCAGCCGGCGGCGAGCGCGTCTGTGGCAAGCTTCAACCCCTCGGCGACGAACAGGCCGGACTGGCTGCGATGCTTGCGCTGGGCGACCAGCCCCTTGATTTCCTTGACCAGCGGATTGGAATGGCTGGTGATCTGCTTCACCGCACCCTGCCGCGCAGCCTCCTGGCGCTTGTCGTTCATCGGCTGCTCCAACGGGAAAACAGCGAGGTGGAGAGCGCTCGCTCGCCGTCCTCCTCGCGAATGACCAGTTCGCCAGACTCTAGCAGGCCGCCCTGGGTGTCGAGCGTCTCGGCCATCAATTCGTGAATGGCCACGAAACTGGAGCGGATCGCATAGGCCGTCAGGATCATGAACAGCGCGTCCTTCGCCAGCAGCTTCTGCAGGTCGTCGAGCATGCCGGGCAGGGAGGTATAAAGATCCCAGACCTCGCCCTTCGGTCCGCGGCCGTATTTGGGCGGATCGAGAATGATGCCGTCATAGGTGTTGCCGCGCCGGACCTCCCGGGCGACGAATTTCGATGCGTCCTCGCAGATCCAGCGGATCGGCAGGTCCTCCAGGCCGGAGAGCGCCTGGTTCTCGCGGGCATAGCCGATGGCCTTCTTGGATGCATCCACATGGGTTACCTGCGCGCCCTCCGTGGCGGGCAGCAGAGAGGCAAGGCCGGTGTAGCCGAAAAGGTTCAGAATCTTGAGCGGCTTGTCCGGCGCGCGCTCCCGCTCCGCGCGGACCTTTCCATTGACCCAGTCCCAATGGGCGGCCTGTTCGGGAAAGACGCCGACATGCCGGAACGACATGAACCGGCCGTTGTAGCGCACCGGCCCATAGGCCATCGGCCAGGTCTCCGGCACGTTGCCGGAAAACTTCCAGCGCCCAGGGCCTTCTTCGTCCGTGTCTCCGGAAAAGACCGCGTCCGCTCGCGCCCACACGCTCTCCTTCAGCCGTCGCGCACCCATCGCCTGAGGTTCCGGCCGTACGATGGTGAAGCGTCCGTAGCGTTCCAGCTTCTCGCCACCGCCCATGTCGAGAAGCCGGTAGTCCTTCCAACCTTTCGTTTCCAGGATCACCGGCCATGATTGAACGGGCGGTTTTCCGGAAGGGGCAAAGGAGGGGGCGCAGGTCTGGTCCGCCAATTCGGTCTCTCGGGCTTTTATGGGTGGTCCTGCCTTCCGCCTTAGTCTTGTGGCGGGGGAAGGTCAAGACGTTGCGGGCGGTGACAGGGGGGAACCGCCGGCCCGAGGAAGCAAGCTCTCATTCTGTGATGCCGGTAACAGACCGACTTGATCGCCTGCCTTAGCGTAATGCCGTCGACGCAACAGTTGGGGCGAGCCATGTTTACATTCCATCGATCCGTAAAGCTGAAAGTCCAGGAGCAGTACGACCCGTACATCCAATACGCCAAGGCCGGCGAGATCACCGAGGACAAGGGCTGGGCGGCCGTTTTCATCGGATCGGAAGGCAATGACCTGATCTACGGCGATGTGTTTTCCGACACCATGTACGGCAATGGCGGCCGCGACGGGCTTGTCGGCGGCGGTGGAAACGACAAGCTTTACGGCGGCGACGACAACGACACGTTCATCGGTGGGGAGGGCGCCGACGAGATGTTCGGGGAAGACGGCGACGACTTCTTCTGGGGTGAGCTCGACGGCAACATCATCGACGGTGGCGCAGGCATCGACACGATCTGCTATTCCGGCTTCGAGGTCGGCGTCACCGTGGTTCTGAGTTTCGGGTTCGCGCAAAGGAACGACAGTTCGTATCCGTCGGAGAACCTGACCAATGTCGAAAACGTTATCGGAACCAATCACGACGACATCATCGGCGGGGACAGCCTTGCCGCCGGTAACCGGCTGTCGGGTGGCGGCGGCAACGACTATATCTCCGGCGAAGGCGGAACGGACGTCATCATCGGCGGCTATGGCGCCGATGTCCTCCTCGGCGGCAGTGAAAGCGACACCTTCCTGTTCAATCTCGGCGACAGCAACGGCGAGCAGTACACCTTCGACACGATCAAGGATTTCGACCGGGACGACGACGTGATGCGGTTCCAGGTCTACGATCCGGCGACGGCTGACTGGTCGGTGCGGGAGGGCGTGGTCGACGGCGCGGCCGGCACCTGGGTCCAGATAACCCAACTGTTGACCAGCGGAGCGCAAGCCGAGACCAAAACACTCTATGAAGTGTTTCTCGAGGGGACCGTTCTTTCGACCGTTGACGCCGGCGACATCGAGCTATTCTGAAGGGACGGGTGGGAGGCTAAGCCCCTTGTCCCTGCAATCCGATCGCCCGGCTGATCCCGGCGCCCTCGTTGATGACCCGGTAGTAGGGGCGCGGGGGGCGCAGAGCGGCATCGACCGAACGTTCGATCCAGTTGCGTTCGTCAAGCTCGCGCAGCGACTTTGACAGGGCCCGGTCAGTGATTGGCACAAGGTCGCGCTTGATCTCCGAGAACAGCTTCGGCCTGCTCGCCACCGCCAGCAGCGGAACGGTCCACATTTTCCGGAGCAGGGCCGCTCCGGCGTCGTCTCTCACAGTGGCTTCGATCCTGTGGGCAATGGGCGCCAGCGCCTGCCCTTTCGGGGTAAGGCGAAACTCCGGCCTGAGCGGATGGCCGTGCCCCGGGTTGCGTTCCATCAGGCCTAGCTCCTCGAGATGGCGGAGGGACTGAACGAAGGCCGTCCGGCTGGCGCCCGAGGCGGCGAGCAGGGGCGCCTGACGCGCCGGTACACCTTCGTGCAACAACGCGAGCGCCTTCAGGGACCAGGCTCTCGAAGTCAGCTTGACAAGCGTATTTATGTCCATAAAGTATAGCATATATATTTTTTCCAGAAAGGGAAGCCTATGGCCGTGGTCACACTTGAAAACACGATTACCCTCGCTCTGTCGGTACGCGACAGGCATGTCAGCGCGGATTGGTACGGAAAGACCCTCGGGTTCGAGGTTCTGTATCACGCCGACGAAGCCGGCTGGAGCGAGCTGCGGACCAGGACTGAAGGCGTGACGCTTGGGTTGGGAGAGCAGACGGAGCCCTCTCCCGGAAACACGGTCCCGGTCTTCGGGATCGCCGATATCGCCTCCGCGCGCAGCGCGCTCGAGGCCGCCGGTGTCAGGTTCGACGGCCCGACCGAGACGATCGAGGGCATGGTCAGCACGGCAACCTTCTACGATCCCGACGGCAATGCCCTGATGCTCGCGCAGGACCTGACGCAGCAGGGCTGAGGGAGAGACCCTCAGCGAGATATCCTTTTCACTGCTCCAGCTCGTTCAACTGCTCATGCAGCCGCTCGATCGCCTTCAGGTGTGTGCGGCCCTTCTGGCCAAGCTGGCGGCTGAGATCGACGGCGAGCAGGCGCAGCACCGCGTGGGCCGGCGTGTAGGTATCGAACAGGAAGCCGCTGGCGGTTTCGCAGACCAGGGTCTCTTTGGCGAGAGCAGGCAGACCGCGTGCGGTCGGGTCGGTGATGAGAACGATCGGCACGCCCAGATCGGCCACGCTCTTCATGATGTTGGAAATCTGCGCCCGCCGCCGGCGCATCGCAACCACGATCACGAGATCCTCCGCGCCAAGATCGGCGAGGTGATCGCCGGGCGTCTCTCCGGGACCCGGAAACAGTAGCACGTTCGGGCGGATCTGGCCGAGCAGGCCGCGCAGATAGCCCGCCAGATGGTAACTGTTGCGATGCCCGATGACGACGATCCGGCGTGCGCCGGCGATCCGGGTGCAGACGCGGGCAACAGCCGCTGCATCCAATTTGTGCAGCGTTCGCTGGAGCGCCTGGATTTCGTCGTTGAAAAAAGTTCCGGGATCGACCGGCCCCACCGTCCCGGACTGCGCCGAGGTTGCCAGATAGATCGGCGAACCCCGGTCCCGGGCCTCCCTCGACTGGCGTCTGGCCTCGTCGAAACTGGCAAAGCCGATGCGCTTGAAGAACCTGGTCACCGCCGCCTTGGAAACACCTGCAAGTTCTGACAGTTCCGTTGCGGAATAGGCCGCAAGGTCGCCCGGAAACTGGAGCACGAGGTCGGCCAGCTTGCGCTCCGCCGGAGGCAAAGCGGCGTAGAATTCGTGAATGCGCCGTTCAAGCGGGGAGGCGGTGTCCAGATCCATTTCGATTTCATTGGTCATGGATTCCTCATCGCACATTTTTTGATCAGCAGCCGCCTATAAAACAGTAGTTTCAATTATGTTGGCATTGTGAAACAATAATTTCAATATCCGCTTGCCGGGGAGATGTTGAAAACCGCCATGCAGAATTTCGCGTTCCGTGCCATCCGGGCGAGCCGGGCCCTGAACCGCTGGGTCGAACGGTTTTGCGTCCTGCTCCTGATCGTTCTGACACTCGATGTCTGGCTCGGCATCCTGGCCCGGTATTTCATTCCCTTTCCGCTGACCTTCACCGAGGAACTGGCCCGCTACCTGATGATCTGGATGGCGCTGCTGGCGATTTCCTGTGGTATTTCGCGGCGTGAGCACATCGGTGTGCTGGTTCTGATCGAACGACTGCCGCCGGTGGTGCGCAAATGGCTGGCGGTTGCCATCGACCTGACCGCCCTGGTGTTCTTCGGGGTCCTGCTGGTCTACGGCGTCGGTTTCGTCGAGCGCGGCTTCAGCCGCCTGACGATGATCTTCTCCATTCCGAAGGGCTATCCGTTCTTCGTCGTGCCAGTGGCGGCGGCGCTGGCCTGTGTCCAGCTCGTGCTGGTCGCCATTCATGACCTCTTTTCCAGCGACGGGATCACCGCCGCCGACAGGGCGGAGATCTGACATGTTGCTGGTTGCCGCGGTTTTCTTCGGTCTTCTCATTCTCGGTATGCCGGTGGGGTTCGTGCTCGGCATCGCCGGTCTTGTCGGCATCTTCGAGATGGGCGGCGGGCGGTTCTTCATGATGGTGCCGGACCGTTTCTTCGCCGGTCTCGACCTGTTTCCCTTCCTGGCCATGCCATTCTTCATCCTGGCCGGCGAGATCATGAACAAGACCGGGATCACGGAATCGCTGGTGCGCCTGGCGGCCGCCCTTGTCGGCTGGCTGCGTGGCGGGATGGCGCATTCCAATATGGTCGCCTCGGTGCTCTTCGCCGGCATCACCGGCTCGGCGACCGCGGACGCGGCCGCTTTCGGCAACACCCTGGTTCCGGCCATGGTGCGCAGCGGCTATTCCAAACCCTATGCCTGCGCGGTGACCGCCGCCGGATCGATCATCGGCCCGACGATCCCGCCTTCGACGCTCGCCGTCATCTACGGTTCGATCATGGGCGTGTCGATTGCCGGCCTGTTCGCCGCCGGCCTGCTGCCGGGTCTCCTGATCTGCGGCGTCTGCATGACGGTGATCGCGGTCTCCGCCAAGCGGAAGAACCTGCCCGGCGGCACGGAGCGGCCTTCGGCGACCGTGATCCTGAAGACCTTCAAGGAGAGCATCGCGGCGGTCATCCTGCCGGTCTTCATTCTGGGTTCGATCCTGGGCGGCTTCGCCACGCCGACCGAGGCGGCCGCCATAGCGGTGGCCTACGCTCTCTTCGTCGGCGGGGTCATCTACCGGGCGCTGACCTGGGACGCGCTCTACGAAATGCTGGTGCGCACCGCCCGCCTGACCGGCGTGATCTTCCTGATCATCGCGTCCGCCTCGATCCTGACCTGGTGGATGGCCTACAACCAGATCCCGCAGATGATCGCCGAAGGCGTGCTCTCCATCTCCGAAGAGCCGGCCGTCGTCATCGCGATGATCATCGGCCTTTTGCTGGTCATCGGCCTGTTCATGGATATCAACGCGACGCTGATCATCCTGGCGCCCGTTCTGGCGCCGCTGACCCTGCAGATCGGCATGAACCCGGTTCATGCGGGCATCGTCATCATTCTCGCGCTGAACATTTCGCTGATGACGCCACCGGTCGGGGCCTGTCTGTTCGTGCTCGCCTCGGTCACCAAGGAACGGATCGAGGCCATCGCCAGGGAGCTTTGGCCGTTCATCATCGCCGAAGCGCTCGTGCTTGTCGTGATCGCCTATTGGGAAGGCCTGGCCCTTGCCCTCCCGCGCTTCTTCGGCCTTTGAGCCGGAGCAATCAATAAAACCAGAAGGGCTCTTTCGTAAACGGAGTTGGGAACATGAAGCTGCTCAAATCAATCGGTAAAACGGCCGCCGTCGTTTCAATGGGAATGCTGATGGCATCCTCCGCCTTCGCCGCGGACGTCACCATCCGCATCGGCCACCTCAATCCGGAAGATCCCTTCCAGAGCCATTCCGGCGCCATGACCGCCGTCTTCAAGTCTCTGGTCGAGACAGCCTCCAACGGCGAGATCGAGGTCAAGCTCTATCCGAACGGCCAGCTCGGCAAGGACAACGAAGTCATCGATCAGGTTCGCAACGGCCTTCTGGAGTCCAGCATTTCCTCGTCCGGTGGCGTTGCCCAGCACTATCCGCTGGTCGGCGTTTTCGATCTGCCGTTCGCCTTCCCGAACATTTCGGTCGCGTCGAAGGTGATCACCAAGGACAGCACGTTCGGCAAGAAGTTCGTCGCCGACATGGAAGCCAAGACCGGTCTGAAAACGCTTGGACTGATCGACAGCGGCGGCTTCTTCGTGTTCTCCAACAACGAACGTCCGATCAAGTCGGTGGAGGATATGGAAGGCCTGAAGATCCGCACCATGACCCTGCCGACCCATGAGGCGATCATCTCATCGCTCGGCGGCAAGCCGACCGCGCTGCCCTGGGCGGAAGTCTACACGGCGCTGCAGACCGGAACCGCCGACGGCCAGATGAACCCGGTGCCGATCATCGCCTTCGCCAAGTTCGACGAAGTGCAGAAATACCTGTCGATCTCCAACCACGTGATCACGCCCTATGTCTGGTTCATGAACCAGGAGTTCTACGATGGCCTGTCGCCGGAGCATAAGGAGATCGTCGACTGGGCGTCCGAAGTCGCCACCGAGTCCGGCCGCAACATGTCCCGCGTGATCGAGGCCTCGAACAAGGGTCTGCCGCTGCTTGCCGAGAAGATGGAAGTCAACGCCATTCCTCCGGCGGAGCTGGAAAAATTCGCCGCTTCCGCGCAGCCGGCCGTTCGCAAGCTGATCGAGGAAAAATACGGCGAGGAAGGCACGGCGATGCTCGACACACTGCTTGCCGACATCGACGCCAACAAGTAACGCTCGCAACGAGCAGGGTTTCCGCGGCGGCGCCTGCTGCCGCGGAAACCGGCCGGCTTCAAGCCGTGGCCAATCAATAACGGAATGAATGGGAGACGCGGCGATGACCGCAGCGGACAGCGATTACGTTTTCAAGAAAAATCCGCTTGCCGACAAAGAGGCATCCTATGGCGCCGATGAGGCCGCCATCCTGAACGACGCGGCCTTCGAGGCGGCGCGCGAGACAATACGGTCCTGGCCGGGCTATGCGATGACCCCGCTTGTCAGCCTGTCCGGCGTTGCCAAAAAGGCAGGCGTCGGCGCGCTTTACTACAAGGACGAGGCGGCGCGTTTCGGGCTGGGATCCTTCAAGGCGCTTGGCGGAGCCTATGCCGTGTGGCGGGTGTTGTGCCGGAAGGCCGAAGAAGAGGGAAAGTCGCCGTCCGACCGCGAGGCCTTTTCCAGTCTGGCGCAATCCGTCACCGTCTGCTGCGCGACCGACGGCAACCACGGCCGTTCCGTGGCCTGGGGCGCCAGAACCTTCGGCTGCAATTGCGTGATCTTCATCCACGCGACCGTCAGCGAGGGACGAAAACGGGAAATCGAGAAATACGGCGCGCGGGTCGTCCGCTGCGACGGCAATTACGACGACAGTGTGCGCGAGGCCCAGGAAAGCGCGGACCGGGAAGGCTGGATCGTCGTCTCCGATACCTCCTACGAAGGCTACATGGAGATCCCGAAGGACGTTATGCAGGGCTATGAGCTGATGGCGGCGGAAGCCCTGGAACAGTTGCCGGACAGCGAGCCGCCGACCCACGTTTTCCTTCAGACCGGCGTCGGCGGAATGGCTGCCGCCGTCACCGCCAACTATTGGCGGCGTCTGGGAGAAAAGCGCCCGACCATCGTGCTCGCCGATCCGGTGAAGTCGGCCTGCTGGCTGGAAACGATCGATGCGGGCAAGCCGACAGCCGTCGAAGGTGATCTCGATACTCTCATGGCGGGGCTTGCCTGCGGCGAGGTGTCCGAGCTTGCCTGGACGATCCTGAAACATTCCGCCGACGCGGTTGTCGCACTCTCCGACGACACTGCCGTCGATGGCATGAAACTGCTCGCCGAAGGCCGCTATGGCGACGCTCCGCTGGTCGCCGGGGAATCGGCCGTCGCCGGGCTGATGGCGCTGCTGCTCGTGTCGGAAGACCCGGAAGCCCGGCGGGCATTGGGTCTTGACGGGTCGTCGCGCGTGCTCGTCTTCGGCACGGAAGGCGCGACCGATCCGGCTCTTTACGAAGAACTTGTCGGCAAGACGGCGGCAGACGTCGTAGGCAAGGCCGCATGAGCGGAGATCTCTCCAAGTTCCGGATCGATGCCGACCGCCTGATGGGGCGGATCGAGAGGCTGGGTGAAATCGGATCCTTGCCCGGTGGCGGTGTCTGCCGGCTAGCGCTGACCGATGAGGACAAGGCGGGCCGCGATCTGGTGACGGGCTGGATGCGCGACCTTGGGCTCGACGTTTCGGTGGACAGGATCGGCAATGTCTGGGGCATTCGGGCCGGTCTGGAGGGCGGGCCTCCGGTACTTCTCGGCTCTCATATCGACACGGTTGCGACAGGGGGGCTTTACGACGGCACGCTCGGCGTGCTTGCCGGACTTGAGGTCATCGCCACGCTCAACGATGCGGCGGTGGAGACGCGATTTCCGGTCGCCGTCGCCTTCTTCACCAATGAGGAAGGATCGCGCTTTGCCCCGGACATGATGGGCAGCGCGGTTCATCAGGGTTCCCTGCCGCTTGAGGAAGCCCTTGCCGTGGTTGGCATCGACGGCGCGACGGTCGGCTCCGAGCTGCAGCGGATCGGATACGGCGGCACCATCGAACCGGAGACCCTTTGCCCGCGCGCCTTTCTGGAACTTCACATCGAGCAGGGGCCGGTGCTGGAGCGTGAGGGTCTTGAAATCGGCGCGGTGACCGGCGTTCAGGGGATTTCCTGGACGGAGTATGTTCTGACCGGGGTTTCAAACCATGCCGGCACGACGCCCATGGCCTATCGTCACGATGCCGGCCTGGTCGCCGCCGAGGCCATCGTCGCGGCGCGCCGCGTCACGGGGGAGATCGGTGGCACGCAGGTCGCGACTGTCGGCTCCCTGAAACTGGAACCGAACCTGGTCAATGTGGTTCCCGAAAAAGCGGTCTTCACCATCGATCTGCGCAACGCCGAGGAAGAGGCGCTTCAGCAGGCCGAAGCAGCGGTCGAGACCGCGATCCGGAAGGCCGCGGAAGCCGAGGGTGTCACGGTCGCCTCGCGCAAGCTGGCGCGGTTTGAGCCGGTGGCCTTCGACGAGCGTCTGGTCTCCATCATAGAGGCACGTGCGAAATCGGCGGGGTTGAGTATCCGGCGGATGCACTCCGGTGCCGGGCACGACGCCCAGATGTTCGCGCCCAACTGTCCGACCGCGATGATCTTCGTGCCGAGCCGTGACGGTCTCTCGCACAATATCCGCGAGTATACCGCGCCGGAGCTTATCGCCGCAGGCGCCCGGATCCTGCTCGAGACGGCGCTGATGCTTGCCTCGGACGAATTCGATTTAGCTAAAGACCAAGAAAAGAGACCCTGAATGTCCAGATCGCTCATCATCGCCGCCGCCCAGATGGGCCCCATCGCCCGCTCCGAACCGCGCGCGTCCGCGGTGAGCCGCATGATCGCCATGATGGAGCGCGCGGCGAAGCAGGGCGCGAAACTGGTTGTCTTTCCCGAGCTGGCGCTGACGACCTTCTTTCCGCGCTGGTACATGGAGGACCAGGCGGAAATCGACACCTTCTTTGAAACGGAAATGCCCTCGGTGGAGACGAGACCGCTGTTTGAGGCCGCCGTCCGGCTGGGCGTTGGTTTTTACCTGGGTTACGCGGAAAAGACAAAGGACGGCGAGGGCCGGACCCGGCGTTTCAACACCTCCATACTGGTCGGGCCGGACGGAACGGTTTTGAGCACCTACCGGAAGATCCATCTGCCGGGCCATTCGGAACATGAGCCCTGGCGGGCGTTCCAGCATCTCGAGAAACGCTATTTCGAGGGGGGCGATCTAGGGTTTCCCGTCGCCGAAGCCTTCGGCGGTCGGGTCGGCATGTGCATTTGCAACGACCGCCGCTGGCCGGAGACCTTCCGCATGCTCGGCCTGCAGCAGGCGGAACTGGTGCTGCTCGGCTACAACACGCCGGTTCACTATCCGCCGGCGCCGGAGCACGACCACCTGCAGGATTTTCACAATCACCTGGTGTTGCAGGCCGGCGCTTATCAGAATGGCACCTGGGTCGTCGGCGTTGCCAAGGCCGGCCGGGAAGAGGGCTGCGACCTGATCGGCGGCACCTGCATCATCGCGCCGACCGGAGAGATCGCCGCGAAATGCACGACGCTCGGCGACGAGATCGCGATTGCCGACTGCGATCTCGACCGCTGCCGGGAGATCCAGGACAACATCTTCAACTTCAAGGTTCACCGCCAGCCGGAAAAATACGGCCTGCTGTGCAAGTAGGTCCGTCTGGCGACACCGTTAGGAAGATTGCTTTTTCGATGTCCTGAGAGAAACGAAAAAAGCGGAAGCGTTTCGCGCTCCCGCTTTTCCTGTTTCGACGGGCTCCTGCCCGTTAAGCCGCGGCCACCTCGGAGAGGAACCGCTCGACTTCCGACTTGAGCTGGTCGGTCTTGTCCGACAATTCGCCGGAGGCCGACAGCACCATGTCCGCGGAAGATGCGGTCTGGTCGACGGCCTGGGAGAGCTGGTTCATGGAGGAGGAGACCGCGCCGGTTCCTTGTGCGGCACGCTGCACGTTCTGGGAGATTTCAGCCGTGGCGGAGCCCTGCTGTTCGACGGCCGAGGCGATCGCGGTCGTGTAGGTGTTGACCTCGTTCATCGTCTCGGCGATCTCGCCGATGGCGACCACCGACTCCCGGGTGGCGTTCTGGATTTCTGTGATCTGCGAGCCGATCTCTTCGGTTGCTTTTGAGGTCTGGGTCGCCAGTTCCTTGACCTCGGACGCGACGACGGCAAATCCCTTGCCGGCTTCGCCCGCCCGCGCGGCCTCGATGGTCGCGTTCAGAGCCAGCAGGTTGGTCTGTTCGGCGATCGCCTGGATAAGGGTGACGACTTCGCCGATCTTGGTGGCGGCTTCCGCCAGGCCCTCGACCTTCTGGTTGGTTTCGCGGGTGCCGACCGTTGCGCGGTCGACGATTTCCGTGGTCTGGGCGACCTGGCGCGAAATCTCGCCAATCGATGCCGCCAGTTCTTCCGCAGCACTTGCGACGGTCTGAACGTTGTTGGTGGTTTCGTTGGAGGATTCCTGCGTCTGATTGGCGTAGCCGGCGCTGTCGCGGGCGATCTCCGTCAAGGCCTGGGCGGTGTTGTCCAGGCTGTTGGCTGTCGATCCAACAGCACCCAGAGCCTCTTCCGCGGTGGCACGGAAACCGTCGATCAGGCGGTCGATCCGCTCCTGGCGTTCCTGGCGCGCGGCTTCCTCGCGCGCGTTCTGCTCCTGAAGCTGGGCGCGCTCGATGCCGTTGTCGCGGAAGATTTGCACTGTCCGGCTCATGTCACCGACCTCGTCACCCCGGTCGAGTCCCGGAATCTCCACGTCGTACTCGCCCCGGGCCAGACGGTCCATGACACCGGTGATCGTGCGGATCGGCCGTGTGATCGCCAGGTTGAGAACAAAGGCGAGGCCGGCGCCGCCGAGAATGGCGAGCAGGATGGTCAGCACGATTTGCATTTCAGCCGAGCGCGCTGCCGCCTTGGAGACTTGTGATTGCGTGTTGGAAATGGCGGCGATTTCCGCGCTGACTTCCCGTGTCAGGCTGTCCAGATCACGCCGCTTGGCCAGGAGATCCGCCTTGGCGCTCAGCATTTCCTTGAAAGACCGGTCCAGGCTGACAATGGACACGGGAATCGCCTCGATCGCTTCGGATGCGGTGGGCAGGACCTTGGCGTAGGAGACCATTTCCTCCTCGAGCCGCGCGAGATTTGCGATTTCTTCCTCGACCTTGGAGGAGTCCGTGGCGCCGAAGCCACCGAACAGCAAAAGCGTTTCGGAGCGCGCCGCGAGCGCGGACTGATCCAGCCGTGTGGCATTGTCGGCGATTGTGCGGATCGACGCCAGTCGGGTGGACGCGGTCAAGGCGTCTGTCTTTGCCTTGGAAACGACCGGGGTAACCTGGGCAAGGATCTCCTGGGTGAATTCGTTCATGCCGTCGATGGCTTTGCCGACGGCGATGCGGGCTTCATAGGCCTCCGAGAAACCGAGGTCCTTGGTCATGTTCTCCAGGGCGGCACGCAGCTTTGCCGCCTGGGAGGCCAGTTTGCCAACCGTCTTGGTTTCGATACCGTCGATTTTCTTGTATTTCATCTGCTTGGTGGCGCCGACGAGATCGTTCGAGATGTCGATCGATTCTTTCAGCTCCTCGCCTTCGATGTTGCCGCTGCCTTCAAGATAATGAAACCTGATCTGCACGACCTGGTCCTTGAGGGCGAAGACGTTGCGCTGCAGCTGGTAGGCGTCGTCGAGCCTGCCGTTGGCGGCGAAAGCTTCGGCGCTGACCGCTTTCTCCTCGCTCAGCACCGCTTCGATGATCGTGGTCGCGAGCGCCTCCAGTTCCGAGGTGCTTTCCTGCAGGGTCGCCAGCCGGTCGGCCTGCTGGTCGGTCTGGGCAACAACCTCCTTGAAGGTCTCCACATATTGCGCAAGAGCTTCTTCCGCACCGATAACCTGTTTTTCCGCTCTGGGAACGCCGGCAACTTCTTTTTCAAGATCGTAGAGTGAGGCCTCGAGCTCGGCCAGATCGCTCAGAACGGTTTTGCTGAGTTCTTCCGTGGGGTTGTTCAGATAGTCTTCCCGCTTCAGCGATGTCGACTGAACCTTCTGGGCCACTTTTGACGCGTGGTCGGCGATGCCAAAGCTGGAGGAGAGATTATGGGTCGCCAAAAACCCGACGCCGCCGACCACGACGGTCAACAGCAACACCGCAATAAAACCGGATGCAACCTTGAAGCCGAGCCTCAGGTCGATAAGCAGCTTTGCCATTCGGTTCATTTCCAACCCCAATCTGAAATTTGTTATCTCAGTATTATTATTGGGTTCGGCAGTGAATATTACGTAAACTTCCGCATGGATCACGTTAGGTTCTTGGCTGTTGGAAATGCTTTCACCGGATCGTGCTTCCTAGTTCCCTTGTAAGAAAATACGAGAATTAAGTGTTCGCGTAAAGTTATTAGACGTGTTGACCGCCATTTATGTGTATCTCGGAACCGGTCACATAGGAGGACTTGTCGGAGCACAAATAATAGATGGTGTCGGCAACCTCGTCGGGCAGGCCCAGCCGGCGCAACGGAATGTCTGCAATCAGCTTTTCGGTGCCTGGAGAGAGAATCGAGGTGTCGATCTCGCCCGGCGCGATCGCGTTGACACGTATGCCGTGCGGCCCGAAGTCCGCCGCCATTTCGCGGGTCAGAGCGGCAAGCGCGGCCTTGGAGGTGGAATAGGCGGTGCCGGCGAACGGGTGGACGTGCATGCCGGCGATGGAGGTGACGTTGACCACGGAGCCTTTTGCGTTCTTCAGCTCGTTGAAGAGGCCGCGGCCGAGCAGGATCGGCGCAAAGAAATTCACCTGAAAGACGGTCCGCCACTCGTGCATCGCGGTGGTCAGGGAGTTGAGACGGGCGCCTTCGGGTCCTTTCGGACTGATGCCGGCATTGTTCACCAGAGCGTTCAGACGCGACCCGTTCGGCTCCAGCCGCTTGCGGATTTCCTGTGTGGCGTAGCCGAGATTCTCCGGATCGGACAAGTCGACCTGGATGTGATCTTCCGGTCCCATCGGCCACGGGCACTTGTCGGAAAACGCCTGACGCGAGCAGGTGATCACCCGCCAGCCTTCCGCGGAGAACCGTTTCACCGTGGCGTGGCCGATCCCCCGGCTGGCGCCGGTGAGAACGAGTGTCGGCCGGGCGTCTTTTGGGGCGTCGCCAGTCATATTAATTCCTTGCCTTGTCGCGGGAGTGTCATAAAAGTTGACTCTGCTAGTCTGGTTTCGTTATTGCGCAAGAAGCCGTCGATGCCAATATGCGTGCGAGAAGGGACACGATCCGGATCCTGAAATGATCATATGCTCCTGTAATGTTCTGTCTGACAAGAAGCTTCAAGACGCCGCGGAGGAAATGCGTCAGGATCCGAATGGAAGGATGCCGACCCCGGGAGCGGTTTTCCGCCATCTGGGTTGCCGTCCGAGATGTGGTGGCTGTTTCCCATCGGTGATTGACATCATTCACGAAAAAGGCTCTGAAGAGAAACGGGAGAAGCAATGCGATCCGGCGCCGAAGAAGCGTGTGGCGAGCCGGTAACCGCATCTTGTCAGGAGAGGGCCAATGAAGGGCGACCCGCAGGTAATCGACTATTTGAACAAATCGCTGCGTCACGAGCTGACGGTGGTCAACCAGTTCTGGGTACATGCCCGGCTGCTGGCGGATTGGGGCTTTCAGAAGCTCGCCGAGAAGGAGTTGGTCGAGGCCGACGAGGAACGCCAGCACGCCCAGGATCTGATGGACCGGATCATTTTTCTGGAAGGGCTTCCGAACCTTCAGACCCTCGACCCGCTGAGGATCGGACAAAACGTCAAGGAATGCCTGGAGTGCGATCTGGCGGCCGAATATGTGGCTCGGGCCCTTTACCAGGAAGCGCGCGAGACCAGCCGGGAAAAGGGCGATTTCGTAACCATGGCGATGTTCGAAAGACTGCTTGGTGACGAAGAGGGCCATATCGATTTCCTGGAAACCCAGCTCGACCTCGTTGAGCGGATCGGTATCGACAATTATTCCCTGCTGCAGGCGAAATCCGCCGATCAGGCCGAGTAGAGCGGTTGCCCCGATTATCGGCGTTTCAACCGGCCGCCGTATTGAGAGCGCTTCCCGCGTCGAGGTCGTAGATATCTCCACCAGCCGCCTCCGCGTCTTCCCGGTCGTGCGTGACCAGGAGGACCGGCAGGTTATTCTCCGACGCCAGCCGGAACACCAGGGCGCGGACCTCCGCCCGGCGGTTTCGATCGAGACTTGAGAACGGTTCGTCGAGAAGCAGGGCTTCCGGTTCCGCGAGCAGGGTGCGCATCAGAGCGACCCTTGTCTGCTGACCGCCGGACAGCGTCGCCGGGTCGCGTGCGCCGAACCCGGCAAGACCGACGTCTTCCAGAGCCTTCTCCGCCATGCTCCTGCGAAGTTCACTGCCCTTGATGCCGGCTGGAATGGCGAAGAGCAGGTTCTGCAGAACGGACAAATGCGGAAAGAGCAGGGCCGACTGGAACATGAGGCCGATACGACGCTCCTGCGCGGGCAGTTCCGTCAGGTCCCGGCCGTTGAGCAGCACCCGCCCGGTCGCCTGGAAATCAGGCTTCAGAAACCCGGCGACAAAGTCCAGGAGGCTGGATTTGCCGCTGCCGCTCTCGCCCATGATTGTCAGGATCGTTCCGGGGGATACGGCGCAGTCGATGTGGAGAAGCGGCAATCCGTTGAGCCGGACCGTTACCTTGTCGAGAACAAGGCTCCGCGCGCATGGGGCCCGCTGCGTGGTTTTGCCTGGGTCCTTCATGTCCGAGACACTCCCATGGCGGTCCGGTTGCGGTAGACCAGAGAGGGGATCAGCGCCGCGAGGCTGAAGCCGGCAAGCGGTATCATCAGTTGCAGAACGGCGTAAACGGCCGCGACCTGGCGGTTTCCGCCGCTGGCCAGCGCGACGCTTTCCGTCGTGACTGTCACGATCCGGCCCGCCCCGATCAAAAGCGTGGGCAGATACTGTCCGACGGAGACGGCGGCGGCAACCGCGAAGGTAACCAGGACCGGACGCAGCAGAAGGGGAAACCGAACCTGCCAGAAAATACGCGCCTGCGAGGCTCCGAGAGAGGAAGCCGCCTTGGTGTAGCGCGGATCGAGCCGGTACCACGGATCGCTCAAGGCGAGATAGGCATAGGGAAAGACGAACACCAGATGGGCCAGTAGGACGGCGAAAAAGCTGCCGTTCAGACCCATGACCAGAAACAGCATGTTGAGACCGAACAGAAAGCCGATTTGCGGGATCAGCAGGGGCATGAAAAAGAGGGCGTTCAGCCGGCGGCTTCTGTTTTTCTGGTGCGTATTGCGCGTTTCGAGCAGCCAGAGGGTGAGCGCGGTTGCCGCGAAGGCCGCGGCGATTGCGAGCAAAACGGTCGCCAGCAATGCCGGACCGCCCATGCCGATGGCGTCGCCGGCACGGGCGGCGTCCCAACGCTGAGGCAGGGCGGCGGGAAACCACCAGGACTTCGCCACGGACCAGAGCCCGAGCAGGCCCATGGACAGGACCATGGCGGCTGCGACGAGCGCCATGAGAACAAGTCCGGCTCCGCGTAGGGCTCTGTCCCGCCGGAAGCGCCAGCCGCGTGTGGAGCTGGCGGTCGTGACGGCCGAAACGGCTTTTTCCAGGACAAGATAGACGAGAAGCGCGGCGGCACTGACGGCAAGTTGCAGCAGGGTTCCGGCGGAGGCCATAAGACGTTTGGCGAGATCCGGATCGTTCATCCATTGCACGAGCCGGGGTGCGAGAGGCGGCGGTGTGGTCGGCCCGAGAATTTCGGCAACGTCGACCACAGACGTGGCATAGGCGATCACGGCAAGCATCGGCAGCCGGATCAACGGATAGATCTGCGGCAAAACGGCCGTAAGAAACCCTGCCACCCGTCCGTAGCCGAGACTTCTTGCCGCCTTGGCATACTCCTGGACATGAGGCCGGTTGAGGGCGGCAAGCGTCATCAGGAACAAGAACGGCACTTCCTTTGCCACGAGAGCGAACGTCAGGGACAGGCCGTAGGGGTCCTGAAGGATCAGGATATCCGGAGGGCGGCTCCAGCCGGTTGCCCAGGGCGAGAGGAGACGGACCAGAAAGCCGGATGGTGCGATCAGGAAGGCAAGACCGATCGCCGCCGCCGCATGGGGCACCGACAGCAGCGGAGACAGAAAACGGGAAAGGCGCCGGAAGGTTTTCGTGCCGGACCAGCCGGCGGTGAACAGCAGCACGATGGCGAGCGACAGCAACGAGGTGGCCAGACCGGTGCCGAAGCTGAGCGCCGCGGAACGGCTCAGCCCGGGCGTGGCAACAAGCTGACGGAAGGCATCGAGGTTGAGCGTGTCGAAGCCGAGAACCGGCAGGTATCCGAAGGCCGGCAGAAGCGTGCCGGCGAGCCCCGCCAGAACCGGTCCGAGCAGCAGGCCCGTTGCGAGGACCGTTGGCAGGTCCGGTCTGGCGTTCCCGGGCGGCAAGGACCCTTACTCGCCCTGCGCGCCGTAACGCGCGCTCCAGGCTTCTTCCAGCGCGCTGACCCAGCTCGGATGCGGCTCCGGCAGCACGGGGCCGAGGTCTTCCGGAGACAGTGTCGCCACGCCGAGGTCGACCCGTTCGAACCGGGCTCTTTCTTCGGCAGGCAGCGCGTCGACCTTCAGGACCGTCGGGTCACCCCAGATTTCGGGATCCTGCTTGCGGGACTGGGCCAGCGGGCTCAAAAGAAAATCGGCCAACACCTGAGCCCCCTCCCGAGCGGAACTGTTGAACGGGATCGCGACGAAATGGGTGTTGCCGATGGTGCCGCCGTCGAGCACGAACGTGCGCACGGTCTCCGGCAGTTCGCCGTTGGCGATGGCGCCGGAGGCATCTCCGGGATTGAAGGAAAAGGCAATGTCCAACTCGCCGTCGGCCAGAAGCTGGCGCATATGGGCGGCGTTTTTCGGAAAGGCCTCGCCCTGTCGCCAGAGATAGGGGTGCAGCGCATCCAGATAGGCAAAGAGCGGTGCGCTCACCTCAGCGAAAGTCGCCGGGATAGCCGGTCCGGACAGGAAAGCCGGATCCTGAACGGTGTTGATCAGCACCTGCTTCAAGAAGGTGGTGCCGTGGAAATTCGGCGGCTGGGGATAGGCGATCCGGCCCGGGTTATTTTTCGCGAACTCAAGAAGGGCGTCGAGCGAGGTCGGCGGCGTTTCGAGGCGCGCGCTGTCATACATGAAGACAAGCTTGGCCATGCCCCAGGGGCTTTCCAGCCCGTCCGTCGGCACCGTGAAATCCACCTTGACCGTCGGCTTGTTTTCAACGTCGACATTGCGCCAGTTCGGCAGGTCTTCCGCCCAACCGGACGCGGCCAGCAGCCCGTTTTCCTTCATGGCGGCGAAATTCTCGCCGTTGATCCAGATGAGATCGACCGCGCCTCCGGAGGTTTTGCCGACGGATTTTTCCGCAAGCACCTGAGAGACGACGGAAGCCGTGTCGCTGACCTTCACATGCACGACGCGCACGCCATAGGCGTTGTTCACCTCCCGAGCGGCCCACTGGATATAGGCATTGATCCGCGGCTCGCCGCCCCAGGCGTGAAAATAGACCGTCTGACCCTTGGCCTTGTCGAGAACGTCCTGCCAGTCACTGCTCGGGGTTTGATCCTGGGCGCAGGCAATGACCGGTGCCAGGATGGTTCCGAGTAAAAAAAGACCGGCGGCAAACAGTCGTTTCATCTGACTTCCTCTTGCATTTTCATCAGGGGCCTTCCCTCGCGCAGTCCACAGGACACCGTCAAGACAAGGCTTTGTGAAGGCGGTTCAAGATCTGGAAGGATCGGCTCACACCGGCAGGATATGCGTATCCTTGATCTCTTCCATCACCGCGTAGGTGTGGGTTTCGCGGACGCCGGGAAGCGCCAGCACCACGTCGGAGAGGAAGGCCCGGTAGGCCTCCATGTCCTTGACACGGCTCTTCATAAGATAGTCGAAGCCCCCGGCCACCATATGGCACTCCAGAATATCGCGCGAGCGCTCCACCGCCAGCTTGAACGCGTCGAAGATTTCCGGCGAGGTGCGGTCGAGGCGGATCTCGACGAAGACCAGGAGACCGCGTTCCACTTTACGCGGGTCGAGCGTTGCGGAGAAACCCTCGATGTAGCCGTCTCGGACCAGACGCTTCATGCGTTCCGCCGTCGCGGTCGCCGACAGGTTCACCCGTTCCGACAGATCCGTGTTGGTGATCCGCCCGTCCTCCTGAAGAACCTTCAGAATCCGCCGGTCAGTCGTATCGAGCATAGTGATTTTCTCTAAAATTGTAGTATGAGACGAGAATATCACTAATTTGATATCAAAAAACAGTGTTTATCGGCCATCGGCATGAGGTAATTTAGGGAAATTTCAATTTTCGATCCCACGGGGTCTTTTGGGAGCAGCTCATGACCGCATCCTCCGCAGCAAAGAAGACGATGGACAGCGTTGAACTCGAACCGTTCCGCGCCGATTACGCCCCCGACGACAGAAAACTTGTCGAAGCGCTTCTGAAGGAGGCCAAGGGCGATCCCGTGGTGGAAAAGCTGATCGACCAGCGTGCCCGGGGCTATGTCGAAGACATGCGCTCGGTGCAGGTCGGTCTCGGCGGCGTCGAGGACTTCATGCGGGAGTTCGGCCTGACCACGCGCGAAGGTCTCGCAATGATGGTTCTCGCCGAGGCGCTGCTGCGGGTTCCGGATGCCACCACCGCCGACAAGCTGATCGAGGACAAGCTGGCCGCCGCCCGGTTCGACGACCCGTCCGGCCCCAAATCCGACACCTGGCTGGTCTCCGCGTCGTCCTGGGCGCTGGGCGTCACCTCCCGCCTGCTGCATCCGGGCGACACGCCGCAAAGCATTCTCTCCAGCTTGGTCAAGCGCATGGGCATGCCGACCGTGCGGGTGGCGACCCGCAAGGCGATGCAGCTTCTGGGGCACCAGTTCGTTCTGGGCGAAACCATCCAGAAGGCGCTTGAGCGCGCCAAGGCCCAGCAGGCCAAGGGCTATCGCTATTCCTACGACATGCTGGGCGAGGGCGCGCGCACCCGGAAGGATGCCGAGCGCTATTTCCAGTCCTACGCCAACGCGATCGAGGCAATCGGCAAGGCCGCCGGCGACAAGCCGCTGCCGGACCGTCCGGGGATTTCCGTCAAGCTTTCCGCGCTTCATCCGCGCTATCAGGCCGTCAACGGCGATCGGGTGCGCGACGAACTCCTGCCGAAGCTGCGTGAACTGGTTCAGATGGCCAAGGACCGCAATCTGAACTTCACCGTGGATGCCGAAGAGGCCGACCGGCTGGAAATTTCGCTCGATGTCATCGCCGCGCTCCTGAACGACCCGGTGACTGAAGGCTGGGACGGTTTCGGCCTGGCGGTTCAGGCTTACCAGAAGCGCGGCATTCACGTGATCGACTGGCTGGTCAACGCGGCGCGCAAGACCAATCGCAAGATGATGGTCCGCCTCGTGAAGGGCGCTTATTGGGACACGGAAATCAAGCACGCGCAGGAAGGCGGTGCAGAAGGTTATCCGGTCTTCACCCGCAAGGCCGCGACCGATCTCTCCTATCTGTGCTGCGCCAAGCGCATGCTGGCGGCCCGCGACGTGCTTTACCCGCAGTTCGCCACCCATAACGCCCTGACCATCGCCCAGATCGTCGAACTCGCGGGCGGTTCGTCCGAAGGCTACGAGTTCCAGCGCCTCCACGGCATGGGTGAGAGCCTCTACAAGTCCGTCTGCGAACGCGACGGCTTTCCCTGCCGCATCTACGCGCCCGTCGGCGGACACAAGGACCTGCTCGCCTATCTGGTTCGCCGGCTTCTGGAAAACGGCGCCAACTCCTCCTTTGTCACCATTGTCGGCGATACATCGGTTCCGACCGAAGCACTGCTGAAGCGGCCGGGCGAAATTCTCGACAACGGTCATCATGCGGTCAACCGCTCCATTCCGCTGCCGAAGGATCTTTATGGCGAAAGCCGTGACAACTCCGAAGGGGTCGAATTCGGCTGGGCCACCGAGCGCAACATGCTCGTCGACGGCATGGCGAAATTCCAGCCGCCTTTCACCGATGCGCATCCGCTTGGCAAGGGGGTGGCGAAAGAGGGCGAAGCTCATCCGGTATTCGCTCCGATGGACGGCACGACCAGGGTCGGAACCGTCACCTTCGCGACCCGCGACACGGCCGGCAAGGCGATGGAAGTCGCGCAGAAGGGCTTCGAAGCCTGGTCGCGCAGACCCGTGGAGGAACGCGCCGCCGCCGTGGCGAAGGTTGGTGATCTTCTGGAGGCCAACCGCGACCGGCTGATGACGATCCTGTCGCTGGAAGCCGGCAAATGCCTGACCGACGGCATCGCCGAGATCCGCGAGGCGGTGGACTTCTGCCGCTACTACGCCAGCGAAGCCCTGACCCTGTTCGGCGAAGGCCGGCTGATGCCCGGACCGACCGGCGAGGAAAACCGCTACCGCCATCGCGGCCGGGGCGTCTTTGTTTGTATCTCCCCCTGGAACTTCCCGCTGGCGATTTATCTCGGCCAGATCAGCGCCGCATTGGTTGCCGGTAACGCGGTCGTTGCCAAACCTGCGGAACAGACGCCGCTGATCGCCCATGAGACCGCGAAACTGATGTATGAGGCCGGCATTCCGGACGATGCCTTCCTGCTGGTTCCGGGCGAAGGCGAGATCGGCGCGGCCCTGACCTCGCATCCGGCCGTCGCCGGCGTTGCCTTCACCGGCTCCACCGAAACAGCCTGGGCGATCAATTCCACGCTCGCAGCCAAGCGCGGCCCGATCGTACCGCTGATCGCCGAAACCGGCGGCATCAACGCCATGCTTGTGGATGCGACCGCGCTGCCGGAACAGGTCTGCGACGACGTCGTCATGTCCGCCTTCCGCTCCGCCGGCCAGCGCTGTTCCGCCCTGCGTCTGCTTTATGTGCAGGAGGATGTCGCCGACACCTTGCTGACGATGCTGGAAGGGGCTGCGAAGGAGCTGAAACTCGGCGATCCGCGTCTTCCGTCCACCGATATCGGCCCGGTCATCGACGAGGAGGCCCGTGACAATATCCTGTCCCATGTCGATGACATGAAGGAGAGCCAGACGCTGCGCTACGCCGGTGGAATCCC
Source organism: Roseibium aggregatum (assembly GCF_017309185.1). Taxonomy (GTDB): domain Bacteria; phylum Pseudomonadota; class Alphaproteobacteria; order Rhizobiales; family Stappiaceae; genus Roseibium; species Roseibium aggregatum_B. The sequence goes on from NZ_JAEKJZ010000001.1 coordinate 137,920, forward strand.
GTCAGGAAGCCTCGGCAACGGCTCCTGGGTCGCGCCGCATATCATCGAGCTGGACAAGGCCGAAGCCCTGACCCGCGAGGTCTTCGGGCCGGTGCTTCATGTGGTGCGCTACAAGGCCAGGGACATCGACAAGGTGCTGAACCAGATCGCCTCGACTGGCTACGGTCTGACGCTTGGCGTGCACAGCCGCATCGATGCCACGGTGAAGAAGGTGGTCGACCGGTTGTCCGTCGGCAACGTCTATGTCAACCGCAACACCATCGGCGCCGTTGTCGGCACCCAGCCCTTCGGCGGCTCGGGCCTCTCCGGCACTGGCCCGAAGGCCGGCGGCCCGCTCTACCTGACCCGATTCGCGCTGGAACAGGTCGTCTCCATCAACACGGCCGCTGCCGGCGGAAACGCCAGCCTGGTTGCGGCGTCGGACGATTGAGCGGGACCTGCCAGAAGCGAGTTCAGGCTCTAACTCTCCTGTGTCATGCTCGGACTTGATCCGGGCATGACACAGGATGCTTTAAACTGAAATTTTTGGAACCGGGGCGAGTTCCACCCATCGGCTTGTCGTCCCGGTTTGGCGTAAGCCTCAACGCCCCCTCGGCTTTGCCCGCCGCGTCGCTTCAGCGACCGTCGGGTCGTCCGGCCAGGGGTGCTTTGGATAGCGCCCTTTCATGTCAGCCTTCACATCCGCCCAGGACCCGGCCCAGAAACCCGGAAGATCCTTCGTGATCTGGATCGGGCGCTGGGCGGGAGAGAGTAGTTCCAGGATCAGCGGCAGGCGTCCATCGCAGACGCTTGGGTGGTCCTTGAGGCCGAAGAGCTCCTGGACGCGGATGGAGAGCGTCGGTCCCGCCGCAGCGCCGTAGTCGATGGGCACCTTGCTGCCGGTCGGCGCCGTGAAGTGCGACGGGGCGAGAGCGTCGAGCCGGGACGCGGCGTCATAAGGCAGGAGAGCGGCAAGCGCGTTGCCGATTACGGCCGCGTCGATGGCACTGACGCTCGTCAGACCGGCGAGATAGGGCTGAAGCCAGGCTTCCAAGCTTTCGGTCAGCGCCGCGTCGGAGAGGTCCGGCAAATCCTCCGCGCCGTTTTCCCGAGCATAGCCCACCCGCCTGCGCAGGCGCTGCTGATCCTTGCTCCAGGGAAGGCGGGAAACGCCCCGGCGGCGGATCTCGGCAAGAAGCGCCTTTTCTACCGCGACCGGATCGGCCGACTGAATTGCCACCGACCGGAGCTCGACAGCCTTGTAACGTGTCACACGCCGGGCCTTGAGTGCTCCATCGCCGCTGAGCTGGACCTCGTCCTCCTCAACAATGCCCTCACCGAAGAGCTCTTCGATTTCAGCCTTCGAAATCGGCGCGCAGAGCTGAATGCGGCCGCTGGCGGCTTTCCCTTGTATGTCGGCAACGGTCAGGAAAGGCTCACCCGACAGCGCATGTCCCTGCTCAAGCTCCGCTCCCCGGCCGTTGGCGAGCCGGAAACGGCCTGTCTGGCCGCGCGCCTGGGCAACCCGGTCGGGATAGGCGAGAGCGAGCAGGAACCCCGCGCTTTCGATGTCGATTGTAGACCCGGAGCCTCCGGCCTGCTTCAGCCAGCGCTCGGCCAGCGCCCGGCCGTCCTTCGCTCGCTGGCTCTTGTCGTGGCGCAGCGCCTGCAGGCGCGCGCGCATATCCGGATCGCGGCCGCCGAGGCCGGGTTCCGACAGGATGAGAGCGATAAGCGCCGCAGTATAGCCGAGGCCCCGGGCGTTTCCCTCGATCAGCATATGCGCCAGACGCGGATGAAGCGGCAGACGGGCAAGGGTCTTGCCCGCTTCACTGAGCCGGCCTGCGCCATCAAGTGCGTGAAGGTCTTGCAACAGAACTTTGGCCTCGATCCAGGCCGCCTGCGGTGGCGGGTCGGGGAAGGTCAGGGCGGACGGATCGAGCGTTCCCCATGCCGCGAGGTCCAGGACCAGGCCGGTCAGATCGGCTTCCAGGATTTCCGGCGCTTCGGCCGCAGGCAGCGCGGTTGTTTGCGCCTCGTCCCAGAGCCGGTAACAGACCCCGGGCTCCGTCCGGCCCGCGCGGCCCCGGCGCTGGTCCGCCGATGCTCTGGAAACGCGCACAGTTTCAAGCCGGGTCAGGCCGGTCTGCGGCTCGTATTTCGGAACCCGTGCCAGGCCGCTGTCGATGACCACGCGCACGCCTTCGATGGTGAGCGAGGTTTGCGCGATAGCGCTGGCGAGAACGATTTTCCGGGTTCCTTCCGCTGCGGGGCTGATGGCCGCGTCCTGCGCCCTTGCGTCCAGGCCGCCGTAAAGCGGTGCGATCCGGCAATGGGCCGGCACCTCGCCGGCCAGAAGTTCGGCGGTCCGCCGGATCTCGCCCTGGCCGGGCAGAAACACGAGGACCGAGCCGGTCTCTTCCGAAAGCGCCTTTCGGACGGCTCGGGCAACCTGCGGCTCGATCCGTTGTTTCGGATCGCGGCCCAGATAGCGTGTCTCGACCGGGAAACTGCGGCCCTTGCTCTCGATAACCGGTGCGTCGCCGAGCAACTTCGAGATACTTGCGGCGTCGAGCGTGGCCGACATGGGCAGGAGGCGCAGGTCTTCCCGGAGCGCGGATTGCACATCGAGAGCGAGCGCCAGTCCCAGATCGCCGTCGAGCGAACGCTCGTGAAATTCATCGAACAGGATGGCGGCAACGCCGGTCAGTTCCGGATCGTCCAGGATCAGCCGGGTGAAGACCCCTTCGGTGATGATTTCGATCCGGGTTCGCGCGCTGACCCGCGTTTCCATGCGCACCCGGTAGCCGACGGTCTCGCCGGGTTTCTCGCCAAGCTCTTCCGCCATGCGCCTTGCGGCGGCCCGCGCCGCGAGCCGGCGGGGTTCAAGCACCAGGATCTTGCCGTGCCCCCGCCAGGACGCATTCAAGAGCGCAAGCGGCACGCGGGTGGTCTTGCCGGCGCCCGGTTCGGCGACGAGAACCGCGTTAGATGCGCTCTCCAGGGTCTGAAGCAGGTCGCGGAGAACGCCATCGATCGGCAGCGGTGTTCCGAAGGCGGCAGGGGTATTCATCGATCCTCGGTCAGTCCCGGCCCGCACCGGAGGCGCTGGACCACTGACGGCCGTAAAGGTCGACGGCGAAAGCCGCCGGTGTCCGGGCGTAGGAGGCCAGGCCTTCAAGCGCCGGGTTGGGGTGCCGGACAATGAAGGTGGGGATCTTGGCCATCAGCCCTTCGTGGGGCGCCTTGGCTTCGAAGGAAGCCCGGAACCCGCCATCGGTCAGAAACCGCGCGATCCTGGGCGTGATCCCTCCGGTCAGGTAAACCCCGCCCCGGGCCAGGACGCTTAGCGCGAAATCCCCGGCAACCCGGCCGAAGGCCCGGGCGGCCACCTGGAGCGTCTTGACGGCCACGGGATCGTTGTCGTCGGCGGCCATCGTGATGCTGGCCGGCGTTTCGAACCGGCGCTCAAGCCCCATCCACAGGGAGACGGCCTGGGCAAGACGGGGAAATCCCGTGCCGCTCAACAGCTGCTCCGCGCCGAGACGTCCGCCGACGCGTTCTATGTGGGGCCATATGGCGTAGTCTTCATCGGAAACCGGCCCGAGCTCCACATGGCCGCCTTCGCCGGGGACCGGAACCCAGGTCCGCGCCGCGTGGATCAGCGCCGCCGCGCCCAGCCCGGTTCCGGGCCCAAGCACGAATTTGGCGCTGGCTTCGCGCACCGTGCCTGACCCGATCTGCTCCACGTCGGCGCCGCAGTAGGCCGGCAGCGCCAGTGCCTGGGCCTCGAAGTCGTTGAGCACGATGACTTCCTCCAGGCCGAGTTCGGCGATCATTTTCAAGGGTTCAATCACCCAGGCGGCATTGGTCAGGGGGATCTTATTGCCAGTCACCGGACCGGCGACGGCGATAATCGCGGTTTTCGGCCTTTCCTTCGTTTCCGGGAAAACGGTTTCCCGGATCGCGGGGGCGATATCGGGATGATCCGCGGTGGCCGTTGTGCCGCACAGGCGCGTCGGCGCGCTGGAATGGTCCACCAGGGCGAAACGCGCATTGGTGCCGCCGATATCCGCGACCAGGACGGGGTAGGAAAATCCTTTGGACAAGCCAGGCAGCGTCATGAGGAAAACGACCGGACTTCCGGGGTTTCCGACGTGGTTTTCAGGCCCTGCAGGCGTGCCGAGCGCAGCACGATGTCCGCGGTGGACGGATTGAGTGCCATCGGCATGTCATAGACGACCGCCAGGCGCATCAGCGCTTTCACGTCGACATCGTGGGGCATGGGGGACAGGGGATCGATGAAAAAGAACAGGCCCTGCAACTTGCCTTCCGCGATCATGGCGCCGATTTGCTGGTCGCCGCCAAGAGGGCCGCTTTTCAGTCGGGTGATCTTGAGATCGGGACAGGCCTCCTGAATGCGGCCGCCTGTTGTGCCCGTGCCGACCAGGTTGAATGTCGACAGCTTCTCCCGGTGGCGTATTGCGAACTCCACCATGGCGTCTTTCTTGGCGTCGTGGGCGACAAGGGCGAGGGTGGGCGTTGCAGACATGGCTGGTCCTCTTCGCGGAGCGGAAGGCGCGGGAAAGTGTTTATACCAAGGGTCGTAGTCGAGGTCCTTGGTATTAGCCGCAAAAACGCGGCGCGCAAAGGATCATACGACAGAACGAATCACGTTTTTTAACATATCAAAGCGCTTTGGGTTGGCGCGAAAAAACCGCGCTTCCGTGGGAAGCGCGGCGACAGTAGAGGAGTTCAGGTATTCAGACGTGGCGATCTTAATCGAAGAGGTTGCACCGGACCGGTTCGCGGCCGGCCACCTTGTGCAGCAGGGGAGTGGTTCTGTCCGGCAATGTCAGGCCGGCGATTTCCATGACCAGTTTCATGCGGATCGCGTCCGCGAAGCCTTCCTTCGACCTGACCGGAATGGCGAAGGAGCCGGGGCCGCCGATCACGCAGTCCTCGTAGTAATGATCCAGGTTCAGCATGGCCTGCCAGGTGTTCTTGTTGGATTTCATCATCAACGGCAGACCGTTGATGGTGACGCCGGCGGCAACCATCCGGTCTCGCATTTCCGTCACCGAGCCACCCTGGTTGTTGGGGCCGTCTCCGGAAATATCGATCACCTGGCGCAAACCCGTATACTGGTTGCTCTGGACCATCTGAACGGATTTTTCCAGGGCCGAGGCAATGGACGTCCGTTGCACCTGCCTCAATGGGGCTTCCGCGATCTTGGACGCGAAATGCGAGGCGGATGAGGCATCCTGTATGACGGCCCAATCGGCAACGATGAAATGCTCGTCCACGCCCCCCCATTCCATGTAGGTGACCGCGACCCGCCCGATCGGGCCGACCTGAATCGCGTCGAGGAATTGCTTGGAGGTCAGGGCCGACACATATCCGGCGCGCTGCACTTCCTGTTCTTCCTTGTCCATGGATTGGGAGATGTCGACGGCCAGGACGAGTTCCACGTCCACTTCGTTGGCCGGATTGTAACTGTATTGCATCGATGCGGGCAGAGCCAGGCGTAAATCCCGGGCTGCGGAGGGTGCGGTAAGAAAGAGTGCCGCACAGAGGAATGACAGTATCGTAAGAACTGCCTTTGCACAGGTAGTTGTCTTTATGCCGAGACGCATTGTTTTCTCCTTATTCCGGCCATGCGGCCGCGTTGCCACGTCTCCCCAGTGTTTAGTTGTTGTTTGCCATACCTTCCCATTGCTTGTGAATCTTACCGATACACAGGCTTATGCCTTGGTTTGGCTTGTGTAATTACTTAGCAAGCTACATGCCAAATCTAGTCGGATTCTATTTATCTGGCAAAATCAAATGCGCACAAAGTGCGCGTATTCCACAGATAGGAAATAAGTGCCGGATTGCTAGGAAACTTTTTCCCAGTGGATGCAAAATTCCCGGCCGGGGCGGCAATTTTTGCCGAGTTGCCTATTTGAACATCAAATTGGCAATTGCCTACCTATTGGGCGTACCGGTCGCGTTGCGCCTGCTTTTTTCGGTTGACGGGACTGTTCTGGCTGATCATGATCTGAAGAAATTCTCAGGAAGTGAATAAATTTTCGCATCGCCTCGCGAAGCGTGGCGGCAAAGCAAAAGCGGGCAAGGCAGGGCGTGTCGCCGTATGCGGTCGCAGAGATGCCCGCCGATGTCGGGGAAGGTAAGGAGGCGGATGAGCACGCGCGACGACGACTGGGCTTCCTACATGGCCATCCGCGCCGCCTGGCTGTCGTTTGTCGGCGGGCGCACGCAGGGCGAGATCGCGTCTCAGCTCGGCGTGTCCCCTGCAAAGGTTCACCGGTTGATCGCCCATGCCCAGAAAGCCGGGCATGTCAGATTCCAGATCGACGGACGTCCGAAGGAATGCCTGGAGCTGGAAGAAGAGCTGTCGCGGTATTTCGGGCTGACCAACTGCATCGTCGCGCCGGAGCTCGGTGGCTGCGAGGAAGACGGCGCCCTGCGGGCCGTTGCCGTCTCGGCGGCACAGTTCCTGACGGGTCTGCTGGGCGGGGCCGGAGTTGCCCGGCTCGGGGTAGGCATGGGGCGCACGCTGACCGCCGCGGTGGAAGCGTTGCCGAGGTTCGCGCGTCCGGATCTCGAAATCATATCGATTTCCGGATCCCTGACCCGGACACTGGCTGCCAACCCCTATGACATCGTCCAAAAAATGCAGGAGCGCACAGGCGGCATAGGTTACTATCTGCCCGTTCCCTACTTTGCGGAAAGTCCGGACGAAAAAGCGGTGTTTCTGAGCCAGCGCAGCGTTCAGGACCTGATGACACGGGCGCGGCGGTGCGATGCCTTTGTGATCGGCATCGGTTCGGTGGAAAACGAAGGTCATCTCGTCAAGCGGGGCATGATCTCTAAATTAGAACAGGAGGCACTCTTGTCGCGCGGCGCCGTCAGCGATCTGATGGGGCGCTTCCTGACGATTGAAGGAAAACTGGCTCCCGATCCGCTGAGCGACCTCGCGGTCGGTTTGCACTTCGATGAGGTGCGCGGAGCCAGGGTGATTGCGCTGGTGGGTGGAGAAGGCAAGGTGGATGCCACGCTTGCCGCCCTGCGCACCGGTGTCATTACCGATCTCGTGACGGACGAGGCCCTGGCCAGGGTACTCGGCGCGCGGGTCGGATTGCAGATGGTGCAGTCTGCCTGAAGACTGGGCCGAGAGGGGAAACGGGCCGGCTTTGGCGGGCTCCTGCATGTCGGAGAAAACAGATTATGAAAATATCTCTTACCATTGGCTCGGCGCTGGCCGGATTGGCCTTGTCGGCCGTGAGCGCGGCTGCGGCCGATATCAAGCCGGCCGTTCTTTACGATCTCGGCGGACGGTTCGACAAGTCGTTCAACGAGGCGGCCTACAACGGCGCCGAGAAGTTCAAGGAAGACAGCGGGATCGAATTCCGCGACTTCGAGATCCAGAACGACAGTCAGCGCGAGCAGGCGCTTCGCAATTTCGCCAAGCGCGGCATGAGCCCGATCGTCGCCATCGGCTTCTCCCAGAAGGCCGCCGTCGAGAAGGTTGCCGCCGAATTCCCGGACCTGCAGTTCGCGATCGTCGATGAAGTCGTGGACCTGCCGAACGTGCGCTCCATCCTCTTCAAGGAGCACGAAGGCTCCTACATCGTCGGCCTGCTGGCCGGCATGGCGTCGGAGACCGGCAAGGTCGGGTTCGTCGGCGGCATGGATATTCCGCTGATCAGCAAATTTTCCTGCGGCTACAAGCAGGGCGTCGTTGCCGCGAATGCGGACGCGGAGGTCTTTGAGAACATGACCGGCACCACCGGTGCTGCGTGGAACGATCCGGTCAAGGGCGGCGAACTCGCCAAGTCCCAGTTCGACCGTGGCGCGGATGTGATCTATCACGCCGCCGGCGGCACGGGCATCGGTGTCCTGCAAGCGGCCGCGGATGCCGGCAAACTCGGCATCGGCGTCGACAGCAACCAGAATGCCCTGCATCCGGGTTCCGTCCTGACCTCCATGCTGAAGCGCGTCGACACGGCCGTTTACAAGGCCTTCGATGACGCGAAAAACGACGCCTGGACCTCGGGTACCAATATACTGGGCCTCAAGGAAGGCGGTGTCGACTGGGCGCTGGACGACAACAACACGGCCCTCATCACGGCCGACATGAAGACCGCGGTGGAAGACGCGACGAACAAGATCGTTTCCGGCGAGATCGTCGTTCACGACTACATGTCCGACCAGGCCTGCCCGCTTTAAGGTAAAGTCCCTTGACCTCCGCGCCTTTTTGCGCGGAGGTCAATCGCTCGCGGCTGTCAGTTTCCGAAGTCTTGGTGGGGTCGGGATGTGGCGTTTCAATTCACGTTTGTTGCTCGCGGTCCTGGCCGTGGGGTTTTCTGCGGCCGGCGCGTTCGCCGAGCCGGCGATCGTTTATTCCGTCGGCGGCAAGTTCGACGGGTCCTTCAATGAAAGCGCCTTTGCGGGGGTGGAGCGGTTTCGGAAAGAGACCGGAGAAACGGTTCGGGAATTCGAGCTGGAACGGGACGCGCAAAGCGTTCAGGCCCTGCGCAACTTCGCCAGCCGGGGCGCCGAGCCGGTGGTCGCCATCGGCTTCAACCAGGCCAATGCCCTTGGCCAGGTTGCCAGCAGCTTTCCGGAATCGGACTTTGCCATCGTCGATATGGTCGTAGAGCAGCCTAATGTGCGCTCCTATGTCTTCAAGGAACAGGAAGGCGCCTATATCGCCGGGCTCCTGGCCGCGATGGCTTCAAAAAACGGAACCATCGGCTTTGTCGGCGGCATGGACATTCCGATCATCCGGCGCTTCCTGTGCGGTTACAAGCAAGGCGCGCTTTCCGTCGACGCGGACGTCAGGGTCCTCTTCAACATGACGGGCGACACGCCGGCGGCCTTCGCCGATCCGGTGCGCGGCGGCGAACTGGCCGCGGGTCAGATTCAGCGCGGTGCGGATGTCATCATTCAGGCGGCCGGCGGCACCGGCATTGGCGTGCTGCAGAAAGCGGCCGACGCCGGTGTGCTCGGCATCGGCACGGACAGCAACCAGAACGGCCTGCATCCCGGCAAGGTCCTGACCTCGATCCGCAAACGCGTCGACAACGCGGTCTATGACAGCTTCAAGTCCGCGAAGGAGGGAAGGTTCAAGCCCGGCATCCAGGTGCTGGGCGTTGCCGACGGCGGCATGGACTGGGTTCTGGACGAGAACAACAAGGGCCTGATCACGGACGAGATGAAAGCCGCGGCGGAGGCCGCGGTGGCCGGCATTTCGGACGGTTCCATTACGGTTCACGATGTCGTCAGCGAAGGCGAGTGCCCTTTCTGAAAAGGGGCCGGCACACCGCGAGGGGCAGAAACGAATGAAAACAGAAGAACGTTGTGCCCGGGGGACGGCATGAGCGAAACGCCTGCAATCGAACTGCGCAAGATCAACAAGAGTTTCGGACCGGTTCACGCCAACAAGGACATCGACCTTGTCGTGAAAAAGGGATCCATTCACGGGATCATCGGAGAAAACGGCGCCGGCAAGTCGACGCTGATGTCCATTCTCTACGGCTTTTACAACGCCGATGACGGAGACATCCTGGTCGACGGCAGGACGGTCACCATAAGCGATTCCAAACATGCCATCGCTCTGGGCATCGGCATGGTGCACCAGCATTTCATGCTGGTCGACAATTTCTCGGTGTTGGAAAACGTCGTGCTCGGGGCGGAGGACAGCGGACTCCTCGCAGGCGGTCTCGCGCGCGCGAAGCGCGAACTGAAGCGGCTGGAGGAGGAATACGAGCTGCGCGTCGATCCGGAAGCCCTCATTCAGGACCTGCCGGTCGGGCTGCAGCAGCGTGTGGAAATTCTGAAGGCGCTTTACCGCAGCGCTGAGGTTCTGATCCTCGACGAGCCAACCGGAGTGCTTACACCCGCCGAGGCCGACCACCTGTTCAAGATCCTGAATGTCCTCAAGGACGAGGGAAAGACGATCCTGCTCATCACCCACAAGCTGCGCGAGATCATGGCCGTGACCGATACGGTGTCGGTCATGCGGCGCGGCGAGATGGTGGCGACGCGCGAGACCGCCGGCACGACCATGGAGGAACTTGCCGAACTGATGGTCGGGCGCTCCGTTCTTCTCAGGGTTGACAAGAAACCCGCCGAGCCCGGAGCGCCGGTTCTGGAGGTGGAAAACCTCACGGTCACCGACAAACGGGGCGTTCAGGCGGTCAAGGATGTGAGTTTTACCGTTCGCGCCGGGGAGATCGTCGGCATCGCGGGCGTTTCCGGAAACGGCCAGTCCGAACTCCTGGAGACCCTGGCCGGCATTCGCAAGGCGACCAGCGGCAAGCTGAAGATCAACGGCGAGACCATCGATCTAGGGGCGAGCACGCTGGATGCGGCGGATATGCGTGACAAGAACATGGGCCACGTTCCGGAAGACCGGCACCGCATGGGCCTCATCAACAGCTTCGCCGAATACGAGAATTCCATCCTGGGCTATCACCGCGACCCGGCCTATTCGAAGGGGCTTTTGATGGATCTTGCCGTCATCAGGAAGAACGCCGTGGCGGAAATCGAGAAATACGATATCCGGCCGCCCAATCCGATGCTTAAGACGGCAAGCTTCTCCGGCGGCAATCAGCAGAAGATCGTGCTCGCCCGGGAGATCGAACGGGACCCGCAGGTGCTCCTCGTCGGGCAGCCGACCCGGGGCGTCGATATCGGTGCGATCGAGTTCATTCACCGCCGCCTCGTGGAATTGCGCGACGCCGGAAAGGGTATCCTGCTCGTGTCGGTGGAGCTTGACGAAATCCGGGGTCTGTCCGACCGGGTGCTGGTCATGTTCGACGGTAGGATCGTCGGCGAGCGGGGAGCCGATGCGGACGAGGGAGACCTTGGTCTGCTGATGGCCGGTGTCGATGACACACATTCGGCACCTGCCGAAGGAGGTGTCCAATGAGCGCCGGCCGCCTTCCCCGCTGGGTCGATTATGTCCTGATCCCGTTTTTGAATCTCGCGGCGGCCTTTCTGGTCTCGGGCCTTGTGGTGATCCTGATCGGGGAAAACCCGCTGGACGCGGTCCGTATCCTGATCTGGGGGTCGCTCGGATACGGCGAGGGCATTGGCTTTACCCTGTTTTACGCGACCAACTTCATTTTCACGGGCCTGGCGGTTGCCGTCGCGTTTCATGCCGGGTTGTTCAATATCGGTGGCGAGGGGCAGGCCTATGTCGGAGGCCTCGGCGTTGCCTTCGCCTGTCTGGCGCTGGATCGCTACGTACCCTGGTACGTGACGCTGCCCTTCGCCATTCTCGGCTCCGCCGCGATGGGGGCCGCCTGGGCCTTCATTCCCGCCTGGCTGCAGGCGACCCGCGGCAGCCACGTGGTCATTACCACCATAATGTTCAATTTCATCGCGTCGTCGCTGATGGTCTACCTGCTCAACAACATGCTCAAGAAAGCGGGCTCCATGCAGCCGGAAACGCGCACCTTCGAGGACGGCGGGCGGCTGCCTTTCCTGAACGACCTGTTCCCGTCCTTCGGGTTCGGTTACGCGCCTGTGAACCTTTCTTTGTTCGTGGCGCTTGCCGCCAGCGTTCTGGTCTGGCTCCTGATCTGGCGCACGAAACTCGGCTTCGAGATCCGATCCTTCGGCGCCAACGCGACCGCCGCCGTCTACGCGGGTATTTCCCCGGTGAAGACCATCGTCATCGCCATGCTTATCTCGGGCGGTCTGGCGGGCATGATGGCGATCAACGAAATCATGGGGTCGCAGCATCGCCTGCTGATCGATTTCGTCACCGGCTACGGGTTTGTCGGCATCGCCGTCGCCCTGATGGGACGGGCGCATCCGGTCGGCATCGTCCTGGCCGCGATCCTGTTCGGCATGCTCTATCAGGGCGGCGCGGAACTGTCCTTCGAGATGCCGAATATCACCAGGGACATGATCATCGTCATCCAGGGTCTTGTCATTCTGTTCGCCGGGGCGCTCGAGCACATGTTCCGCCCTGCCATTGTCAGGCTGCTTACGCCGTCAAGGCCGCTTGACGCGAAGGAGGCGTGATCATGTTCGAGACCCTTATCCTGATCCTCGATTCCACCGTCCGCCTGTCCACGCCGCTGCTTCTGGCCTGCCTTGCCGGTCTGTATTCCGAGCGGTCCGGCATTGTCGATATCGGCCTGGAAGGCAAGATGCTCGGCGCGGCCTTTGCCGCAGGCGCCGTCGCCTATATCACCGCGAATGCCTGGATCGGTCTCCTGGCGGGGATTGCGGTCTCCGTCGGGCTGGGGCTGTTGCATGGCTTCGCCTCGATCACCAATCGCGGCAACCAGATCGTCTCCGGGGTCGCGATCAACTTCCTGGCCGCCGGTCTGACGGCCCTGCTCGGTCAGACCTGGTTCCGTCAGGGCGGGCGGACACCGCCCCTGCCGGAAGGCGGCCGGTTCCGCGAGATTGTCTGGCCTTTTGCCGAGGAGATCCGAGAGGTGCCGGTCATCGGTCCGATCTATTCGGAGCTTCTTTCCGCGCACAACATCCTCGTCTACATCGCCTTCCTTGCCGTTCCGATCACCTGGTGGGTGCTGTTCCGCACACGCTTCGGTCTGCGACTCAGGGCCGTGGGCGAAAACCCGGCGGCGGTCGATACGGCGGGGATCTCGGTAACCTGGCTCCGCTACCGGGCGGTGATCGCCTGCGGCATTCTGTGCGGGGTGGCGGGGAGCTATCTGTCGATTGCCCAGTCCTCCGGTTTCATCAGGGAAATGACGGCGGGCAAGGGTTTCATCGCGCTGGCGGCGCTGATCTTCGCCAAATGGAAGCCGGCCAATGCCATGTTCGCCTGCCTCCTCTTCGGATTTCTGGACGCGACGGCCATTCGTCTCCAGGGGCAGGCGATCCCCGGTATCGGTGAAATACCGGTCCAGTTTTTCCAGGCGCTGCCCTATATACTGACCGTGATTCTGCTGGCGGGCTTCATCGGCAAGGCGATCCCGCCGAAAGCCGCCGGCGTCCCGTATCTGAAGGAACGGTCATGAGCGATCTGGACGAATTGTTCGAAGCGGCCAAGGCGGTGCGCGAGAACGCCTACGCGCCTTATTCGAACTTTCTGGTCGGCGCGGCGCTCCGGACACCGGATGGAACCGTCTATACCGGCTGCAACGTCGAGAACGCGTCCTATCCGGTCAGCGTCTGCGCCGAGGGTGGCGCCGTGAGCGCGATGATCGCCGGAGGTCGCCGTCTGATCGCCGAGATGGTGGTGATCGGCGACGCGGCCCTGTGTTCGCCGTGCGGCATGTGCCGCCAGCGGCTGAAGGAATTCGGCACCGACCATCTCGTGGTCCACGTCGCGGACCTGAACGGTGTCCGGCGCAGCTTCACCATGGACGAGCTGCTGCCGGCCGCCTTTGAACTGGAAATGAAGAAGGGTTGACCCTCAATGAATGGTTTCGGGAGTGAATTTGGCAGCGGCTACGGCAAGGAGTGCGCCGACATCGTGCGCGCCGCGCGTGAGGGTACCTACCGGATCGGCATGATCCTCGGGTCCGGTCTCGGCGCGCTGGCCGAAGAGATCGAGGACGCGGTTCGCATTCCCTATTCCCACCTGACGGATTTCCCGGTGTCCACAGTGAGCTCCCATTCCAGCGAGCTTGTTGCTGGAACGCTGGCCGGCGTTCCCGTGGTCATTCTCGCCGGCCGGGCCCACTACTACGAGAGCGGCGATCCGGCGGCCATGCGCACGCCCATCCAGACCCTGAAGGAACTCGGCTGCGAGGTCCTGCTGGCGACCAATGCGGCGGGGTCCCTGCGGGACGAAATCACGCCGGGATCGCCGATGCTGATTTCCGATCACATCAACTGGTCCGGCAAGAACCCCCTGATCGGCGAGGAGGACGAAAAGCGCTTCCTCGACATGAGCACGGCCTACGATCCGGAGCTCAGGGAGGTCATGAAAAAGGTCGCCCGGGAGACGGGTGAACCGATTGCGGAAGGCGTCTACATGTGGTTCTCCGGCCCGACCTTCGAAACCCCGGCGGAAATCCGCATGGCCAAGCTTCTGGGCGCGGATGCGGTGGGCATGTCGACCGTGCCGGAGGTCATTCTGGCCCGTTTCACGGGGCTGCGGGTCGCCGCCATGTCCGTGATCACCAATTACGGAGCAGGGCTGGGGACGGAAGCCCTCTCCCATGAGCAGACCAAGGCGGTCGCGCTGAAAGGCACGGACCGCATGAAGCAGCTGGTGCGTGCGTTTGTGAAGGAAGTCGGCCAATGAGCGATATGATCGAAACCGCGAAACGGGCTCTTGGCCTGGTCGACCTGACCAACCTGAACGAGGACTGCACGGAAGCGGATATCACAAGCCTGACCGGCCGCACGGTAACGGACCACGGTTCCGTCGCCGCCATCTGCGTCTGGCCCCGCTTCGTGGCGCAGGCAGTCCGGGAACTGACCGGAACGGGCGTGAAAGTCGCCACGGTGGTGAATTTCCCGACCGGCGGCATCGATACCGCGTCCGTCGTCGCCGAAACGAAACAGGCGCTTGAAGACGGCGCCGACGAAATCGATCTCGTGATGCCTTACAAGGCCTTCGTCGAGGGACGCAAAGGCTTTGTCGAGGAACAGATCATCCGGGTCAGGGAGGTCTTGCCGGAGGACGCCTTGTTGAAGGTCATCCTGGAGACCGGGGAGATCAAGGATCCGCTCCTGATCCATGCGGCGGCCAACGTGGCGATTGCGGCGGGTGCCGATTTCATCAAGACCTCGACGGGCAAGGTCGCGGTCAATGCAACGCTCGAGGCCGCGGAAATCATGCTGACCGCCATCGAGGAAGCGCGCCGGGACGATCCGGAACGCGTCATCGGCTTCAAGCCGGCCGGCGGCATCAGGACGGCCGAGGACGCTGCCGCCTATCTTGCGCTTGCCGACAGGATCATGGGGCATAACTGGGTATCCGCGTCGACCTTCCGGTTCGGCGCGAGCGGTCTGCTCGACGCCCTGATCGACACGCTGGAAGGCAAAGACTCTGTCGAGGGGCAAGGATACTGACCATGCTGCCCCAGGAAATCATTCGGAAGAAGCGGGACGGCGGTGTCCTCGACGCCGAGGAAATCGCGTTCTTCGTGACGGGCCTGTCCGACGGCTCGGTCACGGAAGGGCAGGTCGCCGCGCTCGCCATGGCGATTTTCTTTCGAGGTCTCTCCGTCGATGAGCGGGTCGCCCTGACGCTGGCGATGCGCGACAGCGGCGACGTTCTGGACTGGCAGGGCATCGACGCGCCGGTCCTCGACAAGCATTCGACCGGCGGGGTCGGCGACAACGTCTCCCTGATGCTGGCCCCCGCGCTGGCCGCCTGCGGGGCGGCCGTTCCCATGATCTCCGGGCGCGGACTGGGGCATACCGGTGGGACGCTCGACAAGTTCGACAGCATTCCGGGTTACCGGACACAGCCGGACACGGGTCTTTTCCGCAAGGTGGTGCGCGAGGTCGGCTGCGCCATCATCGGCCAGACCGGCAACCTGGCTCCGGCCGATAAACGATTCTATGCCATCCGCGACGTGACGGGCACCGTGGAAAGCATCGATCTCATCACCGCCTCCATCCTGTCTAAAAAGCTCGCCGCCGGACTTCAGGGGCTGGTGCTCGATGTGAAATGGGGGACGGGCGCCTTCATGGCGACGCTGGAAGACGCGCGCGGACTGGCGGAAAGCCTGGTTCGGGTCGCCAACGGCGCCGGGCTCAAGACGACGGCCCTCATCACCGACATGAACGAACCGCTTGCGTCCGCCGCAGGAAACGCGGTGGAAATGCAGAACGCGGTCGATTTCCTGAAAGGCAACGCCATCGACAACCGTCTTTGGGACGTGGCGGTTGCCCAAGGGGGGGAGTTGCTTGCCTCCGGCGGTCTGGCACCGGATGCCGAAGCCGGCGCCGGGATGATGCGCCAGGCCTTCGAGAGCGGCAAGGCGGCGGAAAAATTCGCTCAGATGGTGCATGCGCTCGGCGGTCCGGCCGACTTTCTGGAAAAGGCGGAGCTTTATCTCGCCAGGGCGCCTGTCGAGGCGCCGGTCTACGCGGATCGGGAGGGCACAGTTACCGCGGTCGACGCCCGGGCGGTCGGCGTGGCCGTGGTCACGCTGGGCGGTGGCCGCAAGGCGCCCGAGGATGTCATCGACCCATCCGTCGGACTGACGAGCCTCGCCGGTGTCGGCAATAGGGTGGACGCAGATGCACCCCTGGCGATCGTTCACGCGAAAACCGAGGAAGACGCTGAAACCGCCGCGAACATCCTGCGCAAAGCCTATACACTCGGTGGCGCGGCGGAAGTCGCCGACAGGCCCACCGTGGTGGAGCGGATCGCGCCGTAGCCGTCATCGGCTTCCAAGGGGAACTTAAGGAGAGGTCATGCCTCGGGCAATTTTGTGCGTGCTGGACAGTTTCGGTGTCGGCGGGGCCGCCGATGCAGCGGCTTTTGGCGATGCCGGCTCGGACACGCTCGGACACATCGCCGAACGCTGCGCTGCCGGCGCGGGCGACAGGGACGGGCTCCGGCAGGGGCCTTTGAACGTGCCCAACATGGACCGGCTCGGATTGGGGGCCGCCGGACGGCTTTCAACCGGCAAGGACATTCCCGGCCTGAGTTTTTCCGGAGACCCGGAGGGCCTTTGGGGCTACGCCGAGGAAGTCTCCAAGGGCAAGGACACACCGTCCGGTCACTGGGAAATCGCCGGCGTTCCCGTCCTCTTCGACTGGGGCTATTTCCCGGATACCGTTCCGTCCTTTCCCGGCGAACTGGTCGAAGGGATCTGCGAAAAAGGCGGGGTGGACGGCATTCTCGGCAACAAGCACGCATCCGGCACCGTGATCATCGCGGAACTCGGGGAAGAGCACATCCGGACCGGCAAGCCGATCGTCTACACTTCGGCGGATTCCGTCATCCAGATTGCCGCCCATGAACAGCACTTCGGCCTGGACCGCCTCTATGGCCTTTGCGAGGCGACACGCGAACTGGCCGATCCCTACAATATCGGCCGGGTGATCGCCCGCCCGTTTGTGGGCGAAACGGCCGACACGTTCGAACGGACCGCCAACCGGCGCGACTATTCCGTTCTTCCGCCGGAACCGACACTCCTTGACCGCCTGACGAACGAGGGCCGGACCGTCTATGGCATCGGCAAGATTTCCGACATCTTTGCCCATCAGGGCGTGTCGAAGGTTTTAAAAGGCGCAGGGAACGACCGGTTGTTCGACAAGACGCTGGAGGCCATGGATGCGGCGCAGGACGGCGATCTGGTGTTCACGAATTTCGTCGATTTCGACATGCTCTTCGGCCACCGGCGCGATGTGCCCGGATATGCGGCGGCCCTGGAAGCGTTCGACCGCCGCCTGCCGGAGATGATCTCCGCGATGAAGGACGGCGACATCCTGGTCCTGACCGCCGATCACGGCTGCGATCCGACCTGGCGGGGTACGGACCACACGCGCGAGCATGTGCCGGTTCTGGCGACGGGACCGGGTTTCCGGGGGAAATGCATCGGCGCCCGCAAGACCTACGCGGACATCGGCGAAAGCGTCGCCCATCACCTCGGTATCGCTCTCGGTTCACACGGAACAAGTTTCTTATAGGCCCCGTTCATGATCGTTCCCGTTACGGTTCCCAAGGCGGAACTGCATTGCCACATCGAAGGTGCCGCGCCGCCGACCCTGGTCAAGCGGCTGGCCGAGCAACACGGTATCGATCTGTCCCACGTTCTGAACGGCAATGGAAAATTCATCTGGTCGGACTTTTCGTCTTTCCTGAAGGCCTACGATGCCGCCAGCGCCGTGTTCAAGACCCCGTCCGACTACGCTTTGTTGTCTGAAACCTACTTTCGCATGCTGGCCGCGGAAGGCGCGATCTACGGCGAGATCTTCATCTCTCCAGACCATGCCCAGGCAGCGGGCCTTTCCTACCGGTCCTATGTCGAGGGCCTGGCGGCCGGCATGGAACGGGCCAAGACCGACACGGCGATCGAAGGCCGGATGATCGCGATCGGCGTCCGCCATTTCGGTGCGGCCGCCGTCGAACGGGTGGTCAAGGACGTCATCGGCAATCCGCATCCGCTGGTAACGGGTTTCGGCCTGGCCGGCGACGAACGCTCCGGCCATCCGGCGAATTTCGCCAAGGCCTTCCGGATGGCGTCAGAGGCCGGTCTCGGCACCACGGCCCATGCGGGTGAGTTTGCCGGTCCGGAGAGCATTGTCGCGGCGCTGGAATTCCTGCGCGTCAAGCGCATAGGCCATGGCGTGCGCGCGATCGAGGACAAGGATCTTGTCAGACGGCTTGCCGAAGAGGGCGTCGTTCTGGAGGTCTGCCCGGGATCGAACATCGCCCTCGGCGTCTACACCCATCTGCGCTTTCATCCCGTCAATATCCTGCGCCGGGAAGGGGTGAAGATCACGATCAATTCCGACGATCCCCCTTTCTTCGGCACCACGCTCGGCCGGGAATACGCCTCCGTCGCGGACACATTCGGCTGGTCTTTCGACGACCTGATGAGCGTCACGAGAACCGCGATAGAAGCCGCCTTCTGCGATCCGGCCACGAAGAACCGGCTGCTGGTGCGCCTGGACAGCGCGGCACGGTAGACGGGGATCTAAATATCCGCGCCGCTCTCGTCCGCCTCCGCCTCCGAGCGCGGATCGAGAACCACCGTTTCCGGTGTCGTGATCTGCGCGGTGGAAACGACCGGTACGAACTCGGATTTCTCGTCCGCACTGACCGGTGCCCGCTGACGCATCCGCCAGAGGGCGAACAGCATCATCGAAAGGTGGGCCGCCGCCGTAACCTGGAACAGGGCACCTGGATAAGTGAAGGTCATCAGGCCGGAGGCCAGCAGCGGCCCGACCATGGTGCCGGTTCCGAAGATCAAGAGAAGACCGCCGCTGATACGCAGAAAATCGCCGGCCTCCGCATGGTCGCTCGCGTGGGCGACGATCACCGGATACATGGAATAGACCACTCCGCCGAACCCCGCGATCAGCGCGACCGTGGCGACCGCGTTGCCGCCGCCGAAAAGCGACAGGCTGGAGCCGAGCGACATGGCCGCCAGCGCGAGGCCGACCAGAACGAGACGCCGGTCGAGACGGTCGGAGAGCATGCCGACGGGGATCTGGATCAGGGCGCCGGCAAGCAGCGCCAGGCTCATCATGATCGCGATGTCCGGGACGTCGAGCCCGATCCGGCGGCCATAGACGGCCCCCAGCGTGCCGAAGGAGCCGTTCGACACACCGACCATGAAGACGGCGACAACGGCGATGGGGGAATTGTCCCAAAGCTTCTTCGGATTGAGCTTGGCCTGGGTCAGAGGCTGCGGCGAGGCCGCCGTCGACAGTGCGGTCGGCAGCAGGGAGAGCGAATAGATGATCGACCCGAGAACGAAGAAGAAATAGCCGGACGGCGACCCAAGGGTCAGGAGCATCTGCCCGGCGGTCGTCGCTCCCAGATTGATCATCGTATAGATCCCGAAGATCCGTCCGCGGGTCTCATGAGTGGCGCGCTCGTTCAGCCAGCTTTCGACGATCATCGCCGCGCCGGAAAAACAGAAGCCGGTAATCGCCCTCAGCACGATCCAGATGCCGGCATTCATGAACAGCAGGTTGAGCAACACCGTGATGCCGGCCAGCGAGGCAAGCGCGCCGAAGGTGCGCACATGACCGACCCGCTTCACGATGATGGGGACCCCCAGGCAGCCGCCCATGTAACCGAGCGCCCAGCCGGCTCCTAGCAAACCGAGAGAGGCGTCGGAAAACCCTTCGGCGAGACCGGCGAGCGGAAGGAGAAGGCCGTGGAGACCGCCCGCGAGCAGCAGGAGGCCGGATCCGAACAACAGGGCGATAATGGAGACAACTGAGGACATGAAAAATCCAGGCGGGACGGATAATGGCTTTGGCACGTTACGAACGCCGCTGGCAAACCGGCCGTTGGCCGCGCGCGTCTCGCAGGAATTTGCGTCCGAACTGCGGCGAAGGCCCGATTCTCAACAGCTTCCGCCAATGATGGCCAATGACGATCCGGTTTGACAAGTTTATGGTGAGAGAACGTGCCGGATGTGGCGCTTTTTTAGGCAAGACCATTCAATAGGATTATTTTCAATGAGCCCTTCGACTTCAGCCCTGGACCTGTTTCAGCCAGAGGAGGTGCGCCGGCAGGCCCATCGCCTGCTCGATCTGTCGTCATGCGGAGAACTCCGGCATGTGAAGACGGATCTTCAGAAGCTCGATGCGGCGGTTGAAGCCGTTTTCGATACAACGAAGGAAAACTATCCTGACGGCCAGATCCCGCCATACGGGATCTGGCGGGATTTCGAGGTCGGCGGGATCGATCGCTGGGCGGCGCTCGCCGGTGTCCGGGCTTTTGAAACGGCTGAAGACATGCTGACGGCCGCGGCCGACCTCGCGGTTCTCGCCTCTTTCATGAAAACGCGTCATCCGGCGGACTGGCGCTTCGAAGACCGGATGACCGAAACCGCGGCGACAGGCGGTCAGGCCTCCGCGCTCGCCGCCTTTCACATGTTTACCTCCGGTTCGTTCTCAAGCGCCATGGAGGACCCCTACCGGGTGGACGCCGACACGCTGATCTATCTGGACAAGGCGGAACTGAGCTCCGGCCTGCAATGGGACCGGCATCAGGCGGGGGATTTTCTGGAGGAGATGCAACGGCATCTGAAGCTCTTTGGAGAGGCCCTGTCTCTGCGGCCAGACCTGTTCGGCGAAGGAAAGGCAACGCGACCCGGGCTGCTGGCCGTCGGCCATGCCCGGGAAGGCAATGGCACGGTGGACGCGGTCAAGCTCATGGACAATCTGCTGGAAGCGCTCGCGCCGGTCTGGACGGGGGGCGCGCAATCGGGCGACGTCCTGCTCGGCGACGGTTTCGGCCACTCCGCACTGGCCGGTACGGAGGGAGGTGCCATCGTACCGTTCCACACGGCCGCCCAGGACATGGTCTATTCCCTGGTCGAACCCCTCGCATGGGCCGGGGTGGAGGTTGCCGGTCTCGACCGGCTTACGGCGCCAGCGGATCTTGCGCATGTGGCGCTGTTTACCCGGACGGGTGCGCTCGAGATCCGGACCGATGCGCAGGAGCTGCCGCCTGAAGATGCGCTCGACAGAATGATCGAGATCAGAAGCGGCGCGATCGCGCTCACTGACAAGCTTGCCGAAAAGCTGCGCGAAGGCATGGATGTTTCGGCGGAGCAATTGCCGCTGACCTGCATTCTGGAAGGCGGAACCAGCCGGGCGGGGCGCCGGATTTTGGACAAGAACCCGGATCTGGCGAAGAAATTCGGGCACTACCTCAATCCGGGGTCTGTTTTTTGGTTGCCGTTCGGGGCATAGGTCCCGAACATAGCAAAAGAGCAACTAGGGCCCGCGTATCGGTGGGCCCGTCACAAGAGAGGCAGATATGTCCGGAGCCAATGTCATCAGCCATCCGCTGGTCCAGCACAAACTGAGCATCATGCGCGACAAGGGAACGTCCACTCAGGGCTTTCGGCGTCTCTTGCGGGAGATTTCGACCCTCCTGTGCTACGAGGTGACAAGGGATCTGCCGCTCGTCCACCATACGATCGAGACGCCGCTCGCTGAAATGCAGGCACCGACGCTTGCCGGCAAGAAGCTGGTGTTCGCCTCCGTGCTGCGTGCCGGCAACGGCCTGCTTGAAGGCATGCTGGAACTGGTGCCGTCGGCGCGGGTCGCGCATATCGGTCTTTACAGAGACCCCGAAACGCTCCACCCGGTCGAATATTATTTCAAGGCGCCGGAAGATCTGAACGAACGCCTGGTCATTGTCGTCGATCCGATGCTGGCGACCGCCAATTCCGCCATCGCCGCCGTCCAGAAGCTGAAGGAACGCGGCGCGAACAACATCCGTTTCCTGTGCCTTCTGGGTGCCCCCGAGGGCGTGGCGAAGTTCAACGAAATGCACCCCGATGTGCCGATCTACACCGCGGCAATCGACGAGAAGCTGAATGAAAAAGGCTATATCGTCCCCGGATTGGGCGATGCCGGCGACAGGATGTACGGCACCAAGTAAGCGGTTGGCGGAAGAGCCTGCACAAAACATCGCCTTCGTCCTCCCGGCTCTGCGCCAAAGCTCGTCCGGGAGGACGCCTGACACGCGGTGCCTGTAACTCAAGAGACTTGGGTTCTGCAAAGGCCTCCGGCGGGAGAGGAAACAGAGCATGATCACCGTTTTCGGCTCCATCAACCTGGATCTGGTCGTTGCCGTGCCGCGCCTGCCGAGGCCCGGGGAAACGGTCAGCGGACCGGATCACCAGACCTTCCCCGGTGGCAAGGGTGCCAATCAGGCGCTGGCGGCAAGGCGTGCCGGAGCCGATGTCAGACTGATCGGCGCCGTCGGACAGGACGCTTTCGCCGAATTGGCCCTGGCCAACCTCCAGAAAACGGGCGTGGATCTTTCCGGTGTCAGGTCCCTCGACGGCTCGACCGGTCTGGCCTTCATCGCGGTCGACCCGGAAGGTGAAAACCAGATCCTCGTCGCGAGGGGAACCAACGCCCGGGTTCAGGCCGACTGGCTGAAGCCCGTGCTTGGTTCGCGGGACACCCTGATGGTGCAGGGCGAGGCGTCTTTCGATCAGATCGGAGCGGCTATACTGCTGGCCAGGGAAGCGGGCGCCGCGGTTTGCTGGAACCCGGCGCCGGTTCCTGAGGGCGATCTTTCCACCTGCTTCGAGGCGCTCTCGCTGCTTGTGGTGAACGAGACCGAAGCCCTGGAAATCGGCCGGCGCCATGGTCTGAAAGGCGATGCGGACGGATTTATCGAGCGGTTTGCCGCTCCCTCACGAGCCGTTGTCGTGACCCTTGGAGCAGAAGGGGTTGCCGCAGGACAAGGCGATCAGCGCCTGCGCCTGAAAGCGCCCCGGATAAAAGCCGTCGACACGACCGGCGCGGGCGATGCCTTTTGCGGGGCGCTTGCCGCCGCCCTTGACCTGGGACGGCCATTCGAGCGTGCCGTGAAGGAGGGGATCGCGGCCGGTGCGCTTGCCTGCACGGTGACGGGGGCCCAGTCCGGCGCGCCGGAAGCCGGCGCTATCGCCCGGCTGGCGGATCAAATTGTCTGAACCGGTTTTACCGGCCGCTAAGGAAACTTTGGTATTCGACCGTTCACTTGAAATCGTCGAGGCCGTCATGTTCCGGTTTGTGGTCGTTCTTCTGGTCTGTGCGGGCGCCGCTCCTTTCGTGCCGGACCTGATCGAAGGGTATCTGTCGAGTGGCGCCGATGGCGATCCGTCTTCTTCCTACGTGGCATCATCCGGCGAGGATGCCGGGGAACGGATTCACCGGATATCGAAAAGCCGGGACGGACATTTTTACACTGAGGTGCGTCTGAACGGCCGGCGTGTGGACATGCTGGTTGACACCGGAGCCACGGTCATCGCTCTGCCGGAAGATGTTGCGGAGGACATTGGCATATTTCTGCAACCTTCAGATTATAAGTATCAGGCTAGGACTGCAAACGGCGTCACCCGAGTGGCCAGAACCATGGTCGACGAGGTGCGTATCGGCGATATCCGCTTGAAGGATGTCGAGGCAAGCGTCCTTGAAGGTCACGGACTGGGGCAGCCATTGCTCGGCATGTCCGTCTTCAACAAGCTGGAGCGATTTGACATTTCGGATGGCACTCTCTTACTGGTCCAGTAACTATTATCGACAATCCTTGGTATTAGATGCTTGCACTGCGGGTTGTCAGATTGTCCCCCTTTTAATTTCCTTCATGTGAGAGGCTTTGATGTTTCCCAAACCCCTTCCGAGTTTGACGCCGAACACCCTTGAGTATGAGACGCTGCCGATGGTGAAACCCACCGGCTTCCGGGAATACGACGCCCGTTGGCTCTTCGAGAAAGAAATCAATCTCATGGGCATGCAGGCGCTCGGCATGGGCATCGGTACGCTCATCCACGAGCGTGGGGTGCGGCCCGACATCGTCGTCGGCCACGACTTCCGCAGCTATTCCTCATCCATCAAGATGGCCGTCATCAACGGTCTTCTCGCCGCCGGCGTCAACGTTCACGACATCGGCCTGGCCCTCTCGCCGATGGCCTATTTCGCGCAGTTCGCACTGGACGTGCCGGCCGTTGCCATGGTCACCGCGTCCCACAACGACAACGGCTGGACCGGCGTCAAGATGGGCATCGACCGGCCGCTGACCTTCGGCCCGGACGAGATGGGCCGCTTGAAGGAAATCGTTCTTGAAGCGGCTTTCGAACTGAAGGGCGGCGGCAGCTATCGTTTCGTTGACGGTTTCGCCGATGTTTACGCGAAAGACCTGATCGAACGGGCGAAACTGAAACGGCCGATCAAGATCGTGGCGGCTTGCGGCAACGGCACGGCGGGAGCCTTCGCGCCGAAGATCCTGGAAGCGCTGGGGGCGGAAGTCATCCCGCTGGACGCTGAGCTGGACCACTCGTTCCCGCGCTACAATCCGAACCCGGAAGACATGAAGATGCTGCATGCGCTCCGGGACAAGGTCCTGGAGACGGGCGCGGAAGTCGGTCTCGGCTTCGACGGCGACGGCGATCGCTGCGGCGTCGTCGACAATGAAGGCGAGGAGATCTTCGCCGACAAGGTCGGCGTCATGCTCGCCCGTGACATCTCCGCGCTGCACCCGGGAAGCCAGTTCGTCGTGGACGTGAAGTCCACCGGTCTGTTCAACACCGATCCTGTCCTGCAGGCCAACGGCGCCAAGACCGACTACTTCAAGACAGGCCATTCCTACATCAAGCGGCGGGTGACCGACCTGAACGCCATTGTCGGTTTTGAAAAGTCCGGCCACTATTTCTTTAACAAGCCGATCGGCCGCGGGTATGACGACGGTCTTGTCTCGGCGATCGCCATTCTCGACATGCTGGACCGCAACCCGGACAAGACCATGGCCGACCTGCGCCGGGATCTGCCGAAGACCTGGGGCTCGCCGACCATGGCGCCGAAATGCGCCGACGAAATCAAGTACGATGTGGTCGAGCGGGTGGTCGCGAAGTTCCAGGACATGAAGGCGAAAGGCGAGACGGTCGCCGGTCAGTCCATCACCGATCTGATTACGGTCAATGGCGTGCGTGTCGTCTCCGAGGACGGCACTTGGGGACTGGTCCGGGCTTCGTCCAACAAGCCGGAACTCGTCGTCGTGGTCGAGAGCCCGGTCTCCGAGGAACGGCTGCACGACATGTTCAAGGCGGTGGACGGCGTTCTGCGCGAGAACCCGGAAGTCGGCGAATATAACCAGACGCTTTAAGGGACTTGACCTTTTGGGCGAAGGCGGCGGATCATCCCGCCGCCTTTTTTGCGTCTCGGCGGGTGCCGGGAACCGGCGGGTCTGAACGGAGAATTCAATGATCAAGGACTTCGGGATTTTGCCCGACGGCACGCCCGTTAAGGAGATCGTTTTAAGAAAAGGCTCCCTCGAGGCATCCGTTCTGACATTCGGCGCGATCGTCCGCGATCTGAAGGTGGAAGGACAGACGGTCGTCCTCGGGTTCGATGACCTGAACTGCTATCTCGATCATTCGCCCTATTTCGGGGCGATTGCCGGGCGCTGCGCCAACCGGATCGCTGGCGGAAAGATGACGATCGAAGGCGTCGTCCACCAGCTCGACCTGAACGAGGTGGGACGGACCCACCTGCACGGCGGATCGAAAGGATTTTCCCAAAGGATCTGGCAACTGGAGCAGTCGGACAAGGCGAGTGTCCTTCTGAAACGGGTCTCCGAAGACGGTGACATGGGCTACCCGGGCCGTGTGGAAGCCCTTGTGCGCTATACATTGACCGGGTCGGGCGCCCTGCGGGTGAAAATGTCGGCGACGACCGACAGGGTGACGCCGGTCAACCTCACTCAGCACAGTTATTTCAATCTCGACGGCAGCGAAACCATTCTGGATCACACGCTGGAGATCGACGCCGAAGAATATCTGCCCGTCGATGAACACTTCATTCCGACCGGCGAAATCCGGAAGGTTGCCTGGACACCTTACGATTTCCGTAACGGCCGCAAGGTTCGCCGCAAGCCCGGAGAGGAAAACGTGATTTTCGATCACAATTTCTGTCTTGCCGGCGAAGGACGCGATAGCGTGCGGTTTGCCGCAGCCCTGGAAGACGGCAGCGGCGACCGGCGCATGGAAGTCTGGACGACGGAGCCCGGTTTACAATTTTATGACGCCGGAAAGTTAGATATACCTGTGTCCGGCCTCGGTGGAAAACGCTACGGCCCGCACGCCGGTCTGTGCCTCGAAGCTCAGCGTTGGCCGGACGGGGTCAATCAGGAAGCGTTTCCGGACGTCTTGTTGAGACCCGGCGAGACCTATAGTCACGTCACGGAATTCCGTTTTTCCTGAAACGGTTTAAGATGGTGCGGCCCACTGGGGTCTGAAATGGAACTTGGGGACAGTTTGTGAAGACGGTTTTTTCAGAAAGCCAGCTCGCGCACACGCCGAAACAGGAGATTTCCGACGGCGAGCTCATGCCGGCCGTTGAGATCCCGAGCCGGGCCGAAATCGTGCTCAGGACTGTCAGGGAACGTCAGTTGGGTGACGTTGTCGCGCCGCAGGAGTTTCCGATCCGGCCGCTGCATCGGGTCCACAGCCCGGATTATGTCACGTTTCTGGAAGGTTTCTGGGACAAATGGACGGCCGCGGGCCGCTCGAAGGAAGCCTTTCCGTTCGTTTGGCCTATCCGCAGCCTGCGGTCGGATATCGCGGTTCAGCAGATTGACGGTCTTCTCGGGCGTTACTCGATGGACGCGGGAACGCCGGTTGGCGAACACACCTATCAGGCGGCGCGGGCCTCCGCCGATACGGCCTTGACCGCCGCAAGAATGATTTTGGACGGGGAGCAGTCTGTCTTCGCCCTGTGCCGCCCACCCGGTCACCATGCCGGTTTCGACTTTTTCGGGGGCTACTGCTTTTTCAACAATGCGGCGGTCGCGGCGCAATACCTGCGCGACTACGGTTTGAACCGGATCGCGATCCTCGATGTCGACTACCATCACGGCAACGGGACGCAGGCTCTGTTCTACGACCGGCCGGATATCCTGTTCCTGTCCATTCATGCCGACCCGAAGGACGAGTTTCCCTATTATCTGGGCTACGCGGACGAAACCGGCGAGCGCGCGGGCACCGGCTTCACGCGCAATTGGCCGCTGCCGCTTGGAACCGACTGGGAAGGGTACACCCCGGCGCTTGAAGAAGCCTGCCGCTGGCTCCTGGTTTACAAGCCGGACGCGCTGATCGTCTCGCTGGGCATGGACTGCTTCGAAAGAGACCCGATCTCGAAATTCAGGTTCAAGAGCGACGACTATTTCCGCCTGGGAGAGCGGCTCGCGAAAGCGGGTGTTCCGACCGCCTTCCTGATGGAGGGCGGCTACGCGGTCGATGCCCTGGGCACGAATTGCGTCAACGTGCTGGAAGGCTTTGGCCGTTAGAGCGCGGATACTTCAAACGGTCAGTCGGCGGATAGCAGACCGAGCGTCTCCAGCTCGCGCCTGAGTGCGTCCGCGGTCTTGAAGTGGTGAGCGGTCATTCCGAGGCGGCGGGCCGTGGCCACATTCGGTTCCGAATCGTCGATGAAAAAGCAGGACTGCGCGCTCAGGCCGTTGCGTTCGCACAGGATTTCATAGATCCGGGAACCGGGCTTGACCTGCCGTTCGTGTCCCGACACGACCACATCCAGAAAACTGTCGGCCAGAAACGGAAACCGGATTTCGGCCTCGGCGAATTTCTCGGACGAGAAGTTGGTGATGGCAAAGAGAGGGACGTTGGCTTCCTTGAGCTCCCGCAGAATGGCGGGCGTGCCAGGGACCTCACCTGGAACCATCTCCTGCCAGTGCTCGGAATAGGCGGCGATCAGTCCGGAGTGTTCCGGATGTTTCCGCGAGAGAGTTTCAACAGCTTCTGCCCACGAACGGCCCATATCCTGTTGCAGATTCCAATCCGGCGTGCAGATTGTTTCCAGGAAAATTTTCCGTTCCTGCGCGTCGGGAATGAGCCGGCGATAAAGATAATCCGGATTCCATTCGATCAGGACGTTGCCTATATCGAAGACGACGGTCGTGACAGGAGCGTTCATAGGGTCATCCAATCGGGCGGGGGCGTACAGGCGGGACTTGGTATTGCAAGCTTTAAGTAAAGGTCATGTCGGGTTTATGGCAGGCGGACAAGCGTGTGTTCGCAGGCTTCTTTTCCTTTTGCTTGTCGCCATTCTGCCTCAGGGCGTCAATGCGCAGGATGACGCGGGCATGCCGGACCGGCTGCGGCTCGGGATCGTTGTCGCGGCGGAGGAAGACGCCCGTCAAAGGGTCGAACCCTTCCGGTTTGCACTTGAGGAAATCGCGGACCTGCCGGTCGATCTGTTCCTGCTGGATACCCTCGGAGACGCCGTCGAAGCAATCTCATCCGGGCGTGTCGATTACGTGCGCCTGTCTCCTTCCGCATATGCCGCCAGCTATCGGCTGTGCGCCTGTGTTGAACCGCTGGTCACCGCGGGGCCGGACGATTTTCCCGCCAGGTTCTACGCTATCCTGGTTGGAAAGCGGAAAGAGGGAGACAAGATCACCCTCGACGGTCTCAAGGGTGGGCGGCTGGCCATTGGCGGCAAGCAGACCGTGACCGGTTACCGGGTTCCTCTGGCCAATCTGGCTGCGGACGGTGTCGATGTCAGAAAGCATTTCGGGGCTTTGGTGGAGATGCAGGATCCGGTCGAGGCGGTGCGGGCAGTCATGGACGACCGGGTCCAGGCGGCTTTTGCCTGGTCTTCGCTGGCCGGAGAGGCCAAGAACGGCTACACGGCGGGCACCTTGAACGATTACTACATTTCCGGTGGACGGGATTTCGAGGACCTGGAAATTGTCTGGCGCTCTCCTCCGATCCCCTATTCCGCCCACACGTTGCACAAGGATCTTCCCGACGCACTGAAACGCCGCCTGCGCGCCGGCCTGATGGATCTGCGCCGGGAGGCGCCGGACGCTTACCTGGCGATCGAGCCGGACCTGCTTGGCGGCTTCGAACCGGTTACCCACGGCGATTACCGACCGGTCCTGCGCACCTACGAGGACGAGTTCGCCGCGGTACTGGATTGACGGCCTGACAAGCAGCGGTTGGATGGCAGCTCCGGAGAGGGCCGGCGCCGGATGTCGGGTCGTGGAAACGGGCTTTGTGATGCTCAGGCCCGAACGTCGGCCGTGGCCATCAGTTTCTCCGTATGACGCCGGATCATTTCCTCTTCGTTGGTAGGAATGACCAGCGTCTTGATCCTGGACCCTTCCGCGGAAATGTCTTCTTCCCGCGCATTGTTCTTGGCCGGGTCGATGTGAAGCCCGAGCCAGTCCAGCTCCTGGCAGACCTTTTCGCGGACGACCGTCGCGTTTTCGCCGATGCCGCCGGTGAAGACCACCGTGTCCAGTCCGCCCAGAACGGCGGCCATCGCGCCCAGTTCCCGGCGTATCCGGAACACGAAATACTCGATGGCCTCGGCCGCGCGCGGATCGTCGCTTTCCGTCAGGGTGCGCATGTCCTGGCTGACGCCGGACAGACCCTTCAGACCGGAGTCCTTGTAGAGGAGATCCGAGACCTCTTGAGGGGTCATGCCCTTCGTGGTCAGCAGATAGAGAACCACGCCCGGGTCGAGCTGGCCGCAGCGCGTGCCCATCGGCAGACCGTCCAGGGCGGTGAACCCCATCGTCGATCCGATGCTTTGGCCGTCCCGGATCGCGCACATCGAAGCGCCATTCCCCAGATGGGCGACAATAACTTTGCCGGCGTATAACTCCGGAGCCGTCGTCTTCAGGTAACTGCAGATGTACTCGTAGGACAGACCGTGAAAACCGTAGCGGCGCACACCCTCGTCGTAAAACGTGCGCGGAAGCGCGAATGTGTCGTTTACCCAGGGGTGTTTGCGGTGAAAGGCCGTGTCGAAACAGGCCACCTGAAGCGCCTTGGGAAACGCGGCCTGCGCGGCCTCGATACCGGCCACATTGTGAGGCTGGTGCAGCGGCGCAAGCGGGATCAGCGATTTCAGCCTGTACATCGCGCTTGAGGTGATCCGCAGCGGTTCGGAATAGGTGATGCCACCGTGAACCACCCGGTGGCCGACCGCGTCCACTGTCTGTTTGCCCAGTTCCTCTTCCAGAACGGGAAGCAGGGCAGACAGGGCCGAGGCGTGGTTCTTGCCTTCTTCGTCCGACAGCGGACGGTCGATCTTCGTCTCCGAGACTTCGGACTTCAATTTGATATGCGGTTGCGCGCCGAGACCGGAAATCTGGCCGTCAAGGTGCGCCGCCGCACCGGAGAACAGCGTGAATTTGATCGAGGAAGACCCCGAATTCAGAACCAGAATGATGGGGCCTGCCATGAATCAGTCTTCCTCGCGGTCCAGGAGGCTCACCGGCGCGCCGTTAGTTTGCCAGTAGTTGAAGAGCAGGGCCAGCGCACAGGAGGCCAGCCGCGCACGGCCGTCGTCCGAGCGGCTGGTCAGCATGACCGGGACCTTGGCACCGATAACGAGGCCGGAGGC
The DNA here is from genome assembly GCF_017309185.1 of Roseibium aggregatum. Lineage (GTDB taxonomy): Bacteria > Pseudomonadota > Alphaproteobacteria > Rhizobiales > Stappiaceae > Roseibium > Roseibium aggregatum_B. The sequence continues at coordinate 168,427 of NZ_JAEKJZ010000001.1, forward strand.
TTCCGCATGGGCGATGAAGGTCAGTTCCTTGGCCAGCATGTTGCCCGATTCCAGGTTGGGAACGATGAGCACTTCCGCATGGCCGGCCACCAGCGATGTGATGCCCTTGGTCCGGGCAGCCTGAACGTCGACCGCGTTGTCCATGGCCAGCGGACCGTCGACAATCGCGCCGGAGATCTGGCCGCGTTCCGCCATCTTGGAAAGGATCGCCGCATCCAGACTGGAGGGGATGGCCGGATTGACGGTTTCGATCGCGGACAGGATGCCGACACGCGGCATGTCCAGGCCGAGGGAGCGGGCCGCGTCGATGGCGTTCTGGGTAATGTCGACCTTGGTGTTCAGGTCCGGCGAGATGTTGATCGCGGCATCGGAGATCACGACCGGCGTTTTCCGGCCTGGTATATCCATCACGAACACGTGGCTGATGCGCCGCTTGGTTCTCAAGCCGCCATCGCGCTTGACCACATGATGCAGCAGGTGATCGGTGTGAAGATGACCTTTCATGATGGCCTGAACCCGGCCTTCGTGAACCATTGCCACGGCACGGCCGGCCGCTTCCGATTCGTCTTCGATGTCGATCAGCTCGTAGGAGGAGATGTCTTCTTCGAGTTCTTTCGCCGCTTCCTGGATCCGGCCGAGGGCGCCGATCAGGATTGGCTCGATCAGACCTTCGCGGGCGGCCATGATGGCGCCTTCAAGCGAATTCGGATCGTCGGGCGCGACGACGGCGGTCGGCAGAGGCGGCAGCGTCTTCGCCTGTTCGATCATGCGGTTGAAATGGCGGTGCCGCTGAACGAGAAGTGCCGGAATATTGCTGGAATCGAACTCGATCGTCTCGGTGGGTGCCTTGACTTCCGCGACACCTTCGACGAGCCGGGTGCCGTCTTCCAGCGTCACGGACATGTCGAAGAGAACGACGTTGTCCGGCCTTTTTTCGGTTGCCGTTACCCTGACATGCAGTTTGTCGCCAACCGCGGCACGGCCGAGAAACGTAAAGGACTGGGCTTTGTAAACCGTTCCCGGACCGGGCAGGATGTTGCCGAGAACGGCGGAGGCAAGGCCGCCGACCCACATCGCCGGCGCAACGGGCTTGTCGATGTGACCGTCTCCGGTCCAGTCCGTATCGGGAAGATGTATCGGATTGTGGTTTCCCGAGGCATGCGCGAAAACGAGAAGGTCGTTGGAGGAACATTCCCGCACGATCTCGGCGGTGTCGCCGACCGAAATTTGCTCGTAAGTCTTGTTCGTCGCCATTGTGTCCATTTTTCCCGTTCTAACAGGGTGTTGCAGCGCAGCAATATTCCGGAGATTAACCGGATAATGCGACGATACAAATACGGGAGATCATATAGGAAAGAAGATTGGAAGTTCCGTACCAGGACGGCCCCGTTGTCCTGGAAATTCAAAGCTGCTCTTGAGAGGCCGCGCCCTAACCCGGACAATCCTCGCAGGTCACCGTGTCCGTCAACCGGGGACGAACGTAGTAGACATCGCTCAAATCGATGCTGTCGATCGAGTCACCGGAAAAGAATTTGTTGAGTTCCTTGTAGAGGTTCGCGAACGTCGGCCGGTATGTGAGGTTGGTCTGGCCGACCACGATGGAGGTATTCGGCGTCGCGATCGTGTCCGGCAGGGTGATCGGCGGGGCCGCGCCCGGTGACCAGCCATCCGCCGCGCTGCCATGGTTGTCGCGGCTCCAGTCGATGCTCGGGTCGCCATCCTCATCGAAGGAAACACTGGCCACGATGACTTCAAGCTCGGTCGAGGAATAGGGGGCCAGTATCGTATCGCCGACCTTCAGGAGAGCGTCGAGACCGCTGGGGTCCACGGTCTGTTCCTGGGCCACCAGATCGGTGACCGAACTGGCAATGCGGCTGATCTTGCGGTCGTGGTTCAAGGCGCCGGTAATCACCTCCATGCCTACCAGCAAGAACAGCAGGAAGGGGAGGATCATTGCGAACTCCGTCGCCGAGACACCGCGTTTGTCGGCCCAAAAGCCGGCGAGGCCGCCTGTCTTCAGGACCCGGATACCGGCTTGCCGGCGCAAGGTGTCAGTCCCAGGGTTCATTTCTAAACACCAATGTTGAAGAAAGGTTCCGGTATGAACCGTCATCGGCCGGATCCAGGCTGAGCAGGGACGTCATCATGGGCCAGCTGTAGATGACGTTCACAACGACGATGCTGGAAGCCTCGCCGATCTCGTAGGTGATGTCCTCTTCGTCCCTCAGCTTGCCGTCGGTATCGTAGAGGCTGTTGAAGTTGCCTGCCGCTTCGAAAGTCTCGTAGGTCGTGACTTCCAGGGTGATCCGGTCCAGGTTGCACATGAACGCGGGCATCGAGTCGCAGATCAACTGTTCGAACTCGGCCTTGGAGGTGGAACCTTCCGCGGCTTGGCCGGTCTTGATGGTTCTCGCGGCGGTGATGACGGCGTTGTCGAGCATTCTGTTGACCAGATGGGCCAGTCCGACCTCGATGATGCCGATGCAAAGGATGAAAAAAGGCAAGGCGACGAAGGCGAATTCGATCGCGGTCACGCCGCGTTCGTCTTTCAGCAGCGAACGCGCCTTTTTTTTGCCAAAGGGCCACATGTGCAATCTTCTCAAATGCATATGGTGTCCGCTCCTGATTGCAATCGGCTCAGGTCCCCCCGCCCGCTGCCGCAACGGCCAGGTCGTTTCGCGAGGTTGCCTGCTCGGCGGCGGATGTGAAGGCTTCGGTCGCGTCGCCCAGGCGGAGCGTGGGTTCGCAGACCGGATTGCACGACAGGGACGAACGGGCGGACTTGCGGTAAACGGAAACCACATCGTCATCGGAAGCCCGGACCGTGATCGCCTCGTCGACGATGGGCTTGTTGTTTTCGTCCAGGATAACGAGGTTGGTGGTGCCGTAGCTCTTGCCCGTGATGACGACCGTGTTCTGATCGAACATGGAAACATCCGCGATGAACGGATTGCCGACGATGACCGCGGTGGCCCCGTCTTCAATTCTAAAGACCTTGGCGCGGTCGACCGTCACCATGACCGGACCCTCGTGCGCATCCTCGGCCAGCGCGGCGGTCGCCTGGAAAGCAAATGCAAGCACACCGGCCCATTTCGTTATCTTCATGAACATGACTATGGGTACTCCATTTGTATCCGCTCTAGCGATAGAATGCCGCAAACATGGTGAACGATCTGCTAACGCCTTGTGCTTTCGGTCCCGATTGCGGGTTGTTCTCGCGAAGAACGGCCGCCAGGCCCGGCCGTCGATGCAAAGACCGTCCGAAGGCGTTTGTGGAGACCGGCGACCTGTTTGGCCGATACGCCTGCACGCATGCAGTCACTTCAAGGAAGCGCAGTCTCTGCAGGACCCGGCAGAAGGAAAACCCTGGAAACGCGCTGTTGCGCTCTGTATGGTTGAGTAAATGTAAGTATAAATATAATTTAGAATCCTATAGTTACTATTTGTTAGTTATACGACTTGTTAACTATATATGTTTTTCTCGAGTTCTAATTGCTTTTCTTTGGTGGATTTAACAAGTTGGAAAGCTCTCTGTCCTAGGTTCCACACATGTTCGAACGGACGAAGAAAAGATCCGGCGGACTTGAAGCTGTCAACTCAGTGGTACATGGAGCAAACACATGAAAAATCTCTTCTCTCGTTTCGTTAAAGACGAATCTGGTGCAACTGCTATCGAATACGGTCTGATCGCCGGCCTCCTGTCGGTCGTTATCGTTGCTGCAGTCACCTCGACCGGTACCAACCTCTCCGGTATCTTCAGCGCGATCTCGACCAAACTGGGCACGGCAAGCACCACAGCAGGCAGCTAACAGCCTGAGCCCGCTTCCCGGATACGCTTAAGCCGGGAAGCCTTTTGGATCGAAGGCGGGCAGATATCTGCCCGTCTTTATTTTTTAATATCGCTGGGGAACCGTTAAGGGTTTTCCGGATACCGTGTTTCCGGTGACCGTGACCGGGAGAGACGTCATGATTCAAGCTGGCATTCTCGTGATCTTTCCAATGCTCGTGGCCTTTGGCGGCGTTTCGGATCTGCTCACGATGATCATCCAGAACAGGGTGTCGATCCTGCTTGTCGCGGGTTTCTGCGTCCTCGCGCTTGCGTCTGGAATGCCGCTTGAAAGCTGGGGCATGCACGGTCTCGCATTTGCCGTTGTCTTTGTGCCGTGCTTCGCTTTTTTCGCGGCGGGCTGGATGGGCGGCGGCGACGTCAAGTTCATCAGCGCCATTGCACTCTGGATCGGCTTCACGCCGGAGCTGACCCTTTTCGTTTTTTGGGTGGCGGTCTACGGGATGCTTCTCACGCTCGCACTGCTTTACCTGAAAAAGACCGTTTTCGTTCCCGTGACGTTTCTGCGTCAGGACTGGTTCGCCAGGCTGCACGACAAATCCACGGGCATCCCTTACGGCGTAGCGATCGCGGTCGCGGGCCTGCAGGTCTATCCGGCGACGGTCTGGTTCAATCTGATTCCCTGACATCGCAAATCTTCGCCGGACGCAGCCGGCGTCATCGTTTTTCTGCCTGAAAAACCATCGCGATCACGCGCGCCCATGGTCCTTCGAGTGAGCCACGATCCGTGTCCTCACGCAAAATGGTAGACGACATCTGGTGTCTGTCGGGATTTCAGAAGGCCGGATTTCTGCCGGAATTTTACTAAACTCGACGAAGAGTAAGTTTTGATTCAGTATTGTTAACGCAAGTTAACCAAATTCTTCCATAGTTGGTTAACCATGTTTTGACCAATTACCCGTCATCCTACGTGAGAACAGCGCAACTGCGCGCGGGATTATTGGGTTTTGGTCATGAAATTCGCACGGATCTTTGTACTGGCAATCGCGGTCGCTGCGGGATTTATCGCATTTCGCATGGTGATGATGTCCGGTGGAAACCAATCCGAACCGGTCGTTGTCCAGGCGCCTCCAAAAACGCAGGCAGAGTCAGAGGTCCTCGTCGCCGCGAAAGACATCGCCTTGGGATCGAAACTCACGGAAGACGATTTTTCCTGGGGTGAGTGGCCTGAAAGCTCCATTCCGAAGGGGTCGGTCACGAAAGAAAGCGATCCCACGGCGAAGGAAAAATACAGCGGCCGGATCGCCCGGGCGCCGATCTTTGCCGGTGAACCGATTCGACCGGAACGTCTCATCAGCACCGACAAGGGCTTCATGGCCGCCATTCTTCCCAAGGGAAAACGCGCCATCGCGGTGAGCGTGGAGGCGGAAACCACGGCGGGTGGTTTCATTCTTCCCGGTGACAAGGTCGATCTCATCCTGACCCGGAAGGTGAAGGGCAAGGGCAACGAGGAGGATGTCGTTGTCAGTGAGACCATCCTGGAAAACGTCCGGGTGCTGGCCATCGACACGACAACGGCCGGCGAGAAGGACCAGAAAACGCTTTCTCCGAAACGGACAGCGACCCTGGAGCTGACGCTGCCGCAATCCGAGGTGGTCGCTCTGGCTCAGCAGGTCGGCACGATCGCGCTCGCGCTGCGCAGCGCGCAGGATTCCGCCGACGACGCCGACAGCGACACGGGACGGCGGCGCGGCGTGAGTTACGTGAAATACGGGGTGACCAGCCAGGTAGGTGTGAAATGACACCGATGAGAACAAGAAAGTCGAGCGCGAGGGGCGTGATGAAAACCTATCTCCGGAAACTGGTCGCTGCGGCCGTGATCGCGGGCGCGTTCTTTCCGGCAGTGCCGACGGTGGCGCAGGCCGAAGGAAACTTTCCGAATCAGATCCACATTGCGGCAGGCGAACGTGCCAACGGCCGTCTCCTGAATGTCGGAATTGGACGCTCGGTTGTCATCAATCTCGCCGAAGACGCCGCCGACGTTCTGGTGTCGAACCCGGAAATCGCCGATGCGGTCCTCAGAACGCCGCGCCGGATCTTCGTCCTCGGCAACGCGGCCGGTCAGTCCCGCCTCGTGCTTTTCGGACGCAGCGGCCGCGAACTGGCGAGTTTCGACCTGCGGGTCGAGAAGGACACGTCCGACCTGACCCGGATCATCCGCAGGCTGATCCCCGGATCGCGGATCACGGCGGAATCGATGAACGGCAGCGTGGTCTTGAGCGGAAGTGCCAAGAGCACCATAGAAGCACAGCAGGCTGCGGACATCGCCGCGAAATTCCAGGGCGCCAACGCCGCATCCGAAGTCGTCAATCTGATCGCCGTCGAAGGCAAGGACCAGGTGCACCTGAAGGTAACCGTTGCCGAGGTCGAGCGGGAGATCGTCAAGCAGCTCGGCGTTCAATTCGCCGGTCAATTCGGGATTGGCAACTTCGTTCCCTATGTGTCGAGCACACCGAGCTTTCTCGTCAACCCGTCCATTCTGAACCAGTCTCTGGGCGGAGTTGAATTCGCAAGCGGCGCGTCGAGCCTTGCCGTTGAACTGGAAGCCCTGCAGCGCGACGGTGTGATCCGGACCTTGGCCGAGCCGACCCTGACGGCGATTTCCGGGGAGAACGCAAGCTTCCTCGCCGGCGGTGAATTTCCGATCCCGATCGCCCAGGACGACAATGAAGTTACCGTCGAATTCAAGAAATTCGGTGTCGGGCTCGATTTCACGCCCATCGTTCTGTCGGGCGGGCGGATCAGTCTGAGGGTCAAAACCGAGGTCAGCGAACTCAGCAGCGATGGCGCGATCTCCGTGACCGGAGGGATCACCATCTCCGCCCTGAAGGTCAGGCGAGCGGAATCGACCGTTGAATTGCCCTCCGGCGGAACGCTGGTCATGGCGGGCCTGCTGAAGGAATCCTACAAGCAGTCCATCGAAGGCGTGCCCGGTCTCATGCAGATCCCGATCCTCGGCGCGTTGTTCAAGAGCCGGGACTTTCTGCGGGAGCAGACGGAACTGGTGGTGTTTGTGACACCCTACGTCGTCAAGCCGGTGGCCGCGTCCAAGATGGTGCGCCCGGACAAGAACCTGATCCCGCCATCTGACGCCGAAACGGTGTTCCTGAACCGCCTGAACAAGATCTTCAGCCCCGGCGGCGAGGCGGTCGAAGGCGAATACCACGGCCAAGTCGGATATATCTACAAGTGAGGACGGACGGATGAACAGGAAAAACACGATCCCGGTCTCGGCCGCTTCCAAATTCGCCCTGGTGGTCCTTGCAGGCATGGCGGCCGCCGGTTGCCAGGGTCCGCAGTCCCAGAGCCAGGCGCTGGCGTCCAACGATTACCGGCTGCGCCATCCCATCGTGATCACCGAACAGCCCGAGACGCTCGACCTGCCGATCGGACGCGGTACACGACGGCTTTACGGACCGATCGAGGACACGATTACCGCCTTCGCGGCTGAGTCCCGCCAACAGGGTGACGGGTCGGTGGAGATCCTCGTTCCCTCCGGCGGCGCCAACGAATCGGCGGTTCATGCCGTGACCCCCGACATCCGCAGGGCCTTGCAGCGAGGCGGCCTGAACCGGTCGAGGATCAGTACACGGACCTATGCCGTTCAGGATCCAAACGCGGATGCGCCGATACGGCTTTCCTACGCCCGCTTGAAGGCGACGGCGGGAGAGTGCGGGAACTGGCCGAAAAACATCGGCGGCGGCATCGGCGAGAATACGGACTACGAGAACTTTGGATGCGCGACCCAGTCGAACCTGGCCGCGATGGTCGCCAATCCGTCCGATCTGCTGGTCCCGAGAGCCTCGACACCCGCCGATCAGGGCCGTCGCGCTGTGGTGATCGAGAAGTACAGAAAAGGCGAAGTGACCTCAGGCAACTACACCGAAGGTGTCGGTGCTGAGGTCGCAGAGGAGTAGGTTGAACAATGAGCGCTAATCCTGACTTGCAGAACATGTCCGGTTATCTCGATCCTGTGTCCGAAGCGCCTGACCATGAGTTTCAGGGCGCCGGGGAGACGGCGAGTGTTAAGCCGATCCCGCGTATCACGGTTCACGGGTTTTGCGTTTCGGAGGAAACGATGCGCATCGCCGAAGTCGCGATGGAAGACCGGCGGATGGCGAAGGCCCATCTGAAACTGGACCTGGGAGGCATCCCCGCCGCGATCGAGGCTTTCGCCCAGGCCCCGACGCCGAACCTCATCATTCTGGAAGCCGATGAACCGCGCGATACGCTGCTCGCCAGCCTCGACCGGCTCGCGGAATATTGCGATGCCGGAACCAAGGTCATCGTCATCGGCAACGTCAACGACGTGACGCTTTACCGGGAACTGATCGCGCGCGGTGTGAGCGAATACCTCATTGCGCCCGTGAACGTGTTTCAGTTGATCGGGGCGATCGGCGAACTTTATGCCGATCCGGAATCGGAGCCCCTGGGGCGGACGATCGCCTTCTGCGGCGTGAAAGGGGGCTGCGGTTCCTCGACCATCGCGCATAACGGCGCCTGGGCGCTGGCACGCAGCCTTCAGGCGGAAGTCGTCGTCGCCGATCTGGACCTTCCCTTCGGGACAGCGGGTCTGGATTACAATCAGGATCCGTTGCAGGGCGTTTACGAGGCCGTTTCCTCGCCGGAGCGGCTGGACGAGACCTATCTGGACCGCATCCTTTCCAAATGCAACGAGCATCTGAGCCTGCTGGCCGCACCCGCGACGCTGGAGCGGACCTACGATCAGGGCGAAAAGGCTTACGAGCAGCTTCTGGAAACGATGCGCTCAAGCATTCCGCATATCGTTCTCGATATCCCGCACAGCTGGAACGGATGGGTCAGGAACACGCTGCTGAATGCCGACGAAATCGTTCTCGTTGCCGAGCCGGACCTGGCCAATCTGCGCAACGCCAAGAACATGATCGATCTGTTGAAGCAGATCAGGCCGAATGACCGGCCTCCGCACCTGATCATGAACAAGGTGAACGTGCCGAAGCGGCCGGAAATCAAGCCGGAAGAGTTTGCCAAGGCGCTCGGCCTGATGGTGCAGGCTTCCATTCCGTTTGAACCGCAGCTCTTCGGAACGGCGGCGAACAACGGGCAGATGATCGGCGAGCTTGACGGCAAAAACGCCGTTTCGCGGATGTTTGACGATCTGGCGCACTCGGTGTCCGGCAAGATCCAGCCCAGCACGGCGTCGCGTGCGGGGCTTGGCGGCTTGTTCTCGAAATTCAAGCGCAAGGCCGGCTGAACGGCACTGTACGGAGCAGATAGTTCGTTATGTTTGGAAGACGCGGCAGTTCATCGTCTGGTGCACAGACCATCCATCCGGGCAGCGTTCCCGGCGTAGAGGATCGGCCTGAGCAGGTGGAGAAGCCTGCCATGCCCGCCGAACCGGCTCCGGCTCCGGCTCCCAAACAGGCGGAACCCCAAAAACCTGTTGAGGCGCCCGCGCCTCCGCCCCCGGCCGAACAGCCGGCGACCGCCCAACCCCGGAAAAAAACGGGCGAATATTACGAAACCAAGGCACAGATCTTCAACGCTCTGGTCGAGGCGATCGATCTGTCGCAGCTTGCGCGCCTCGACGCCGAAGACGCCCGGGACGAGATCCGCGACGTCGTCAATGACATCATCGCGCTCAAGAACGTCATCATGTCGATTTCCGAGCAGGAAGACCTGCTTGAGGACATCTGTAACGACGTTCTGGGCTACGGCCCCCTGGAGCCGCTTCTGGCGCGCGACGACATCGCCGACATCATGGTGAACGGCGCGCACACCGTCTATATCGAAACGCAGGGCAAGGTTGAGCAGACAGGCGTCGCCTTCCGCGACAACGCCCAGCTCATGAACATCTGTCAGAGGATCGTCAGCCAGGTGGGCCGGCGCGTCGACGATGCAAGCCCGATCTGTGACGCGCGTCTGCCCGACGGTTCTCGTGTGAACGTGATCGCACCGCCGCTCGCCATCGACGGCCCGGCCCTGACGATTCGTAAGTTCAAACGGGACAAGCTGACCCTGGATCAGCTCGTGAAATTCGGCTCGATCACGCCGGAGGGCGCGACAATCCTGCAGATCATCGGGCGCTCGCGCTGTAACGTGCTGATCTCCGGCGGTACCGGTTCCGGTAAAACGACGCTGCTGAACTGTCTGACCGCCTACATCGAAGGCACCGAACGCATCATCACCTGCGAAGACTCCGCCGAGCTTCAGCTCCAGCAGCCTCACGTGGTCCGGCTGGAAACGCGCCCTCCCAACCTTGAGGGCGAGGGCGAGATCACCATGCGCGACCTCGTCAAGAACTGTCTGCGTATGCGTCCTGAACGCATCATCGTGGGCGAGGTGCGCGGACCCGAGGCCTTTGACCTTCTTCAGGCGATGAACACGGGTCACGACGGCTCCATGGGCACCCTGCACGCCAACTCCCCGCGCGAGGCGCTTTCGAGGCTTGAATCGATGATCACGATGGGCGGGTTCTCGCTTCCCTCGCGCACCTTGAGGGAGATGATCGTGTCCTCAATCGATGTCGTCGTTCAGGCCGCGCGTCTGCGCGACGGCTCGCGCCGGATCACCCACGTCACCGAGGTCATGGGGATGGAGGGCGACATCATCACCACCCAGGACGTCTTCCTCTACGACATTGTCGGCGAGGACCCCAACGGCCGGATCATCGGGCGGCACCGGTCCACCGGCATCGGCAGACCGAAATTCTGGGAGCGCGCGCGATACTTCGGCGAAGAAGGCCGTCTGGCGCAGGCGCTCGATGCCGCCGACGTACCGGAATACACTGCGGAGTGAAGCGTGAATGTCGGGATTTGAAGACCTACTCACCCCTGAAGTAACCGGGATCGCGGTGGCGGTTTTGGTGATGCTGGCCGTTGGCGGGATCATCTACAGTCTCTTCCAGCCTGCGCTGTCGGGAACGAAACGCCGCGACCAGCGCGTGCAGGCCGTGGCCGCCCGTCCGCAAAGCGAGACGCAGCGCAAGCAGCTCAGGGACACGGACCGGCGCAAGAAAAACATCCAGGAACAGCTCAAGGAATTCGAGGAACGCCAAAGGGCCAAGCAGGACAAACAGCAGAAGGTCTCGCTGAAAACCCGCATGGAACAGGCGGGCCTGGCCTGGGAAATGTCCCATTTCATCATGTTCAGCGCCGTCAGTGGCGTGGTCTTCCTGATCCTGGGGTTCATTGCCAGCAGCAACTTCCTGGTCATCGGCGGGTTCGGCTTCGCCGGTGCGTTCGGCTTTCCGCGCTGGTATGTCTCGTTCAAGCGCAAGCGCCGTTTCAATGCGTTTCTCGACGAATTGCCCAATGGCGTCGACATCATCGTCCGCGGCGTGAAGGCCGGCCTGCCGCTGGCCGATTGCATCAAGGTGGTCGCCCGGGAGGCACGCGAACCCGTCGCGACGGAGTTCCGCAAGATCACCGAAACCCAGATCATGGGCGTTACGTTGTCCGAAGCCGTCTCAAAGCTGCCCGATCGGGTTCCCGTCGCCGAAGCCAATTTCTTCGCCATCGTGGTCGCGATCCAGCAAAAGGCCGGTGGCGGACTGGCCGAAGCGCTTTCCAACCTGTCCAAGGTTCTGCGCGGACGCAAGGCCATGAAGGGCAAGATCAAGGCCTTGAGCGCGGAAGCGAAATCCTCCGCCGGCATCATCGGTGCGCTGCCTTTCGTGGTCGGCGGGATCATGTTCGTGGTCGCCCCTGACTATATTTCCCTGCTGTGGACGACAAGCACAGGGCATCTGATCATGGGCGGCTGCCTGTTCTGGATGTTCATCGGCATCATGATCATGCGCTCCATGATCAATTTCGACTTCTAGGGAACCGGCATGAATTTCGAAGAACTCGCATCCCAGCAGTTTCTCGCGGCGTTTCTCGCGATGATCGCGGTATCGGGGACGATCTACTCTCTGGTGATGCCGCTCCTGAACCGGGACAGCTTGAAATCGCGCATGAAATCCGTGGCCCTGGAGCGCGACAAGATGCGCGCCAGAGAGCGGGCGCGTCTCCAGACGAACCAGCAGGACGCCAGGGCTTCCTTGCGCAATCAGCCCAAGGCGCAGATGAAGAATTTCGTCGACCGGTTCAATCTCAAGGAGATGCTGTCCGACGAAAGCACCACCGAACAGCTCCGCCTGGCGGGTTACCGCGGATCCGCGCCGCTTTATTATTACCTGACGGCGCGAATCGTTCTTCCGATCATCCTCTTCGTGGTCACCACGTTCTATGCGCTGGTGATGATGCAGAGCTCCCTGCCGACATTCTCCAGATTGCTGTTTTGCATCGCGATCGCGGGCGTCGGGGTCTTTTTGCCGAACCTGTTCCTGAAGAACAAGATCGAAAAGCGCAAGCTGGCCATCCAGAGGGCCTGGCCGGACGCGCTCGACCTGATGCTGATCTGCGTGGAATCGGGCATGTCCATCGAAGGCGCCTTTCAGAAAGTCGCCGAGGAAATCGGTATCCAGTGCGTCGACCTCGCGGAAGAACTGTCCCTGACGACCGCCGAGCTGTCGTACCTGAGCGAACGCCGTTCGGCTTTCGAGAACCTGGCCAAGCGAACGGGCGTCGAAGGGGTGAAGAACGTGATGATGGCTCTCATTCAGGCGGAGCGTTACGGCACGCCCGTCGGCCATGCGCTCAGAACGATGTCGGACGACACCCGCGAAGCACGCATGCTCATGGCGGAGCAGAAGGCTGCGTCCCTGCCGCCGAAACTGACTGTTCCGATGATCATTTTCTTCCTGCCGGTTCTCTTCTTCATCGTCCTGGCGCCCGCCGTCATGCAGGTGATGGCGCTGGACGCGTTCTAGGTTTCGACTTGGCGGGAAAGAAGGAGCGGCAGGGGCATAGGGTCCGTACCCTAGCACCGCTGAGCAAACGATGGCCTTCCGCCCGGACAGCCCACATTGACGTGGACCGTTCGGGTCGAATGTCTTGGTCCGCTTTGACCGAAGGTTCTCCGGGAAACCATTTTGTCGTGAAGAGGGGGAGGCGGCCATCCGTTTGACGCCCCGGTGAGCCCTCAAGCCAATGACCAGGATCCGGCAAACGAATTCCCATGATCGGTATCTTGGTGGTCCCGTCCGCACGAGGGACCGGGTTCCTGTCAGGGGCGATCGGTTGAAAAGCAGGGCAGGAATTCCTTCCCGGCGCATGGCCGGGATGGCACTTCGGAAGAACTACGTCGTCAGCCCTGGCGCTTTTTCATCATCGCCTGAAGATAGGCGATATTGGCCTTGGCCTGGCGTGGGTCGAGTTCGGCCTGAGCCACCTGGATGGCTTCGTCGTACTTGCCCTGGATGCCGAGGACGAGCGCCAGATTCTGGCGGACGCGGCTGTCGGCACCGGGCAGGGTGGCGGCGCGGCGCAGGGTATATTCAGCATCCGGCAGGTCATTGGTCAGAAGATAGGACAGGCCCAGATTGTTCAGGAGCGTCGGATCGTCCGGCGCGATCTTGAGGGCCTGCTTGTAGAGAGCTCTGGCCTGTTCGTGCTTGCCGGTCTGGTCGAATATCGCGGCCTGCGCGGACATCAGCCTCCAGTCCGGTGTCTCGGGTTGCTGCGCGCGCTGCAGGACGTTGAGCGCCTCGTCGAAGCGACCGTTCATCGCCAGCACCTTGCCATAGGCGGACGCGATTTCCCGGTCTTTCGGGTGGGAGATCACGCCGGCGCGCAGCACGGCCAGAGCCTGGCTCATTTGACCGTTCTGGCTGAGGGCGCTGGAATAGCCGAGGATGGCGGCACGGTTCTGCCGGTCTTTCTGATAGGCCGACGCCCACTTCGAGGTTGCCGCGAGCGCTTGCGCGGACCCGGGAGCGGTGTAGTGGCCCGACGCCGGCGAATGGGTGCCGGTGTTCGATTTCGTCGATGCGCAGCCTGTTACCAGAACGAGCGCGGTCATCGCCATCAAGGTGGAGGCGAGGCGGGCGCGGGTGGATCGGGAACCGGTTCTGGGCGCTTGCATTGTCAACATCCTTGTTGTCCGCAGCTTTCTTCGTTCTGTAAGAGGAATAAATAATTAACCCTAATGGATGGTTAAGCGGCGTTGCGATTTGCGACTGGAGGGCCGTTTCGCCGCCAAACAGGCCTCAAACGTGACATCAGACGGGTTCCCATTAATTGCGGTTGGTATTAGGTGTGGCTCACCACCTAAAGAACCAGCGGAGACCTTCCCGTGCGCGCAAGCATCGTCCGAAAAAGCGACATTTCCGATTCGACTCCCATTTTCGCCGTTACCGAAGCCACGCTTCCGGACGTGCTTGCGGGGCTTGGCGGGTCGGCAGGCAATTGGTGTGCGGTCCATGGGTTTACGGGCAAACCCTCGACGCACCAGCTTGTGCCGGGCTTGAGCGGCGAACGGGCGGCGGTTCTTTTCGGCATTGAAGAAAACGGCTTGGCGCATCCCTTCGCGCTCGGTCTGCTCGCCAGGGTTTTGCCGGCGGGCGACTACCATCTGGCCGAAGGGTTTTCCGATCCGGACCAGGCGGCGCTCGGCTTCGCCTTGTCCACCTACAGCTTTGATCGCTATGCCGCCAAAAACACGAAAATCTGCCGCCTGGCAGTCGGGGAGGATGTGGATCTGGAGCGGCTCGGCATCGTTCTCGACGGCGTCCGGCTTGCAAGGGACCTCATCAATACCCCCGCCAACGACATGGGGCCGGAGGAACTCGCCGCCGCGGTCCAAAGCCTGTTCGAGGCATCGGGCGGAAGCGGCCGCATCGTTGCAGGTGAGGACCTGCTTGAGGAAAATTTCCCGATGGTTCATGCGGTGGGCCGCGCCAGCCTGCGCGCGCCGCGGCTGGCGGATTTTTCCTGGGGTAGCGAGACGGATCCCAGGGTTACGCTGGTCGGCAAGGGGGTCGCCTTCGATACCGGCGGTCTGAACCTCAAGCCCGGCTCGTCCATGTCGCTGATGAAAAAGGACATGGGAGGAGCCGCCAACGTTCTCGGTCTGGCCTCCATGATCATTGCCGCGAAACTGCCTGTGCGGCTCAGGGTGATCGTTCCCTGCGTCGAGAATGCCGTTTCAGGCAACGCCTTCCGGCCGGGCGACGTCCTGTCCAGCCGCAAGGGGTTGACCGTCGAGATCGGCAACACGGATGCGGAAGGGCGTCTCGTCCTCGCCGACGCGCTGGCGCTGGCGGACGAGGAGAGCCCGGAGTTGCTGGTGGATATGGCGACCCTGACCGGTGCGGCCCGGGTCGCGCTCGGACCCGACCTGCCGCCCTTCTTCACCACAAGCGAGAAGCTCGGACAGGAAATCGCCGATGCGGCGAAGGATATCGCCGACCCGCTCTGGCGCCTGCCGCTGTGGCAGCCTTACATGTCCTACCTCGACAGCAAGATCGCGGATATCAATCACATCAATACGACCGGAGCGGGCTTCGCCGGCTCCATCACCGCAGCCCTTTTCCTGTCGCGTTTTGTCGACAAGACCGAAAACTGGGTTCATTTCGATATCTACGGCTGGTCGGCTTCCGACAAGCCCGGAAAACCCATGGGAGGCGAGGCGCAGGGCATTCGCTCCCTGTTTGAACTGATCTCGGACCGCTACGCCACCGTTTAATAACGGTTCCGAAACGTTATTGTGATTCGATGGCCTGAGAGAAAGGCGGGATACCGGGATCCATGGCTGTCGAACTGCGCGCTTCGCAGGCGTTGAAACTGCTGCATGAAGTGAACCTGGCGCTGGTGCGGGACAGCGAGCAGGATCTCTCCGCGCGCCAGCTCACGATCCTGCTGACTGTCTACCTGGAGCCTCCGCCCCATACCGTGCGCGGACTCGCGGCGAAGCTGAACGTGACCAAGCCGGCGATTACCCGCGCCCTCGACACGCTCGGCGGCCTGCGCCTTTTGTCGCGCAAGCGCGACGAGGGCGACAAACGCAATGTGATCGTCACGCGCACGGTCGAAGGCGCGCTCTACCTGGAGCAGCTTGGAGATCTGGTCGCCGAAAAGGCCGCCGAACTGCCGCGCTGATTTCAGGCGCGGTTTCTGCTATGGGACTCTCATGACCGAGACCTTTGACCGCCGCCGCCATCCGGTTCGCCCCGATCTAGCCGCGCTCGACTACGAGGGCCGGGCGGAGTCCACCCGTTTCGTAGAGGGCGAAGTGCTGCAGGTGACCGCCGATCGGCTTGCGATCCGCCCCGAACCGCGTTCCGACCGCTCGATCGATACGGAAGCCCTGCGCGGCGAATGGGTCACCGTTTACGAACAGACACCCGAAGGCTGGGCCTGGGGACAGCTCGACACGGACGGCTACGTCGGCTGGTTGTCTTCCGATGGTCTCGGGCCGGTGACGGCGGCGACCCATCGGGTCCGTGCCTTGCGCACCTTCCGCTATCCGGGCGCGGATCTGAAGGTGCCGCCGCTCGGCCTTCTGTCAATGGGCTCAAAGGTCACGGTGACAGGTCAAACCGAAACGCGGGGGCTGACCTATGCCGTGCTTGCCGACGGTTCGGCGGTCGTTGCCAAACACCTCGTTACGGTCGACGCCAGGGAGGAGGATTGGGTCTCGGCCGCGGAGGAGTTTCTCGGCACGCCCTATCTCTGGGGGGGGCGCACAAGTCTCGGGCTGGATTGTTCGGCGCTCGTCCAGCTCGCCGCCCAGGCCGGCGGGGTCGATCTGCCGCGCGACAGCGATATGCTGGAAGCCGAAGCGGGCACGGAAATTCCGCACGACGATCCGTCCGCGCTGACGCGCGGCGACCTTCTGTTCTGGAAAGGCCACGTGGGGATCGTCGCCGGCCCGAACCGTCTGCTCCACGCCAACGGTCACACCATGACGGTTGCCTTCGAACCGCTGGGCAAGGCCATCGAGCGGATCGCGGCGACGGAATGGGGCGCGATAACAAAGGCACGGCGTCTCCACCGCGGCTGATTTCACAAGGCCGGAACTCTCAGGACTTCGGCGCCAGTGCGAGCTGGGGCTCCGGCCGTGGGCTGTCTTTGATCTCACCCGCCGCGTCACCCAGTTCCAGATCCTCGATCTTGCGGCTGCGCTTGCTGATCTTGTCGGAGGAAATCAGGATCTGGTCGATGTCCTTGTTCGCCTGGGCAAAGTGGGACTGCAGCTTGCCGACCCGGTCGTTGAGACGCGCGACATCGGCGGTCAGATGGCCCACTTCCGCCTGGATCAGGTGCGCCTGCTCGCGCATTTTCGCGTCCCGAAGCACCGACTGGATCACCTGGATGGAGAGCATCAGAAGGGACGGGGAAACGATCACCACCCGTGTCCGGTGCGCCTTTTGCACCAGATCCTCGAAGTTCTCGTTGAGTTCGGCGAACACGCTTTCCGAGGGCACGAAGAAGAAGGCCGTGTCCTGGGTCTCGCCCGGGAGCAGGTACTTCTCGCCGATGTCCTGAATATGCTTGGTGAAGTCCTTGCGGAACTGGGCCTGGGCGTATTTGAGCTGGTCCTCGCTCTCCGCCTCGCGCAAGCGGTTGAAGGCTTCGAGCGGAAACTTGGCATCGATGGCAAGCGATGGTGCGCCATTGGGCATATGGATCAGGCAATCCGGGCGACTGTTGTTGGACAGGGTTGCCTGAAAGGAATAGGTGCTCGGCGCCATCTGGTCCTGAATGATCGCTTCCATCCGGCCCTGACCGAAGGCGCCACGCGTCTGCTTGTTGGAGAGGATCGCCTGAAGCTGACCGACCTGACCGGAGAGGTCGGTGATGGTGCGTTGAGCCCGGTCGATCACGGCCAAGCGCTCGTGCAGATGCCTGAGGCCTTCCTGGGTCTGCTTGCTGGTATCGGCCATGGAGAGACCGAGCTTGTGGCCCATCCCGTCCAGACGCTCGTTGACCACCCGCATCATGTCCGACTGTCGCGACCCGAAGACCTCGGCCATGGTCTGCATGCGCCCGGTCATTTCCCCTTGAGACTTCAGAAGCTGCGAGAGATGGCTTTCCAGTTCGTGGATTCGTTCCGTCGCCGCCGTGTCGGCATCGGCGCGCTGGCGCATCTGACGCACGGTTTTCAAAACCAGCCAGAAAATCAGCGCCAGCAGAAGCAGACCGCACGCAAGGGCGGCCTCCAGGACGGTGACCGGCCGTCCGCTCAACTCGAAAAGGACTTCATTCATGAAACAAACATAGAACGATTCGGAGCGCCGGCACATCTTTCCGTTGCCGCGAAATCGGTAAAACGCGGGGGGAAGCGGCGTTTTCCGCGTTGACCGGTGTGAGGCGAAAGCCTATGTCAGACGCATGACGAAACGCACCATTATCACCATTCCCGACCCGGTTCTGCGCGAGGTCTGCGCACCGGTCGAAGCGATCGACGACGAGACCCGCGCATTGGCGGACGACATGCTGGAAACCATGTACGACGCGCCCGGGATCGGTCTCGCCGCCAGCCAGATCGGCATCCTGAAACGGCTCTTTGTTCTGGACGTCGCCAAGGAGGACGCGCCGAAGGAGCCGATGGTCTTCATCAATCCGAAGATCGTCTGGTCGAGCGAGGAAACCAACGTCTACCAGGAAGGCTGCCTGTCGATCCCGGAGTATTACGAGGACGTCGAACGCCCGGCCGAGGTGACGGTGCAGTTTCAGAACCGCGAAGGCGCGGACCAGGAGATCAAGGCGGACGGCTTGCTGGCAACCTGCATCCAGCATGAACTCGATCACCTCAACGGCAAGCTGTTCATCGATTATCTGTCGAAACTGAAACGCGACAGGGTGGTCAAGAAGTTCACCAAGCAGGCGAAACTGGCCGGAAAGCTTTGAGCCTGGGCAAGGGACGCTGGGGGCACCGATGGATCAGGCACTCTTCCTGAAGATTTTCGCCGCGCTGTTTGCGATCATGAACCCGATCGCCAATCTGCCGGTTTTCCTGTCATTAACCGCCGACAAGGGCGCGGGCTTCGAGCGCAAGGTCGCTTTCACGCTTCTGATCAGCCTCTCCGTGGGGGCCGCAATCGTCGGACTGACCGGCGACATGATCCTGAAGGTCTTCGGGATCAGCCTCGATGCCTTCCGCCTTGCGGGGGGCTTTCTCATCCTGCTGATCGCCCTGAACCTCATTTCCGGTGAAAAAAGCAAGGCCCATCACGGAACGCCGGAAGAACAGGAACAGCATGCGGCACAGGAGAACCCGGCGATCTACCCGCTGACGATCCCGATCCTGCTGGGGCCCGGGTCCATTTCGACCATGATCATCTTCCGGGGTCAGGTGACGGGTCTTTCCCAGGAAATCGCTTACATCGCAGGGATCGCGGCTTCGATCGCCGTCCTGATCGCGACGTTTTTCTCGGCGCCGTTCCTGTCGCGCTTCCTCGGGCAGACCGCGACCAGCGTCATGAGCCGTCTGATGGGGATGATCCTGGCGGCCATCGCGATGGAAATGATGGTCGACAGTCTCAAAGTCCTGTTGCCGGGTCTCGCGAAATAAGGGACAACCCGGCCAATGAAACGGAAATCCTGAAGGAAACTCATGTCGCTTCGCGTGGTATTCATGGGCACCCCCGATTTCTCGGTGCCGACCCTGATGGAAATCGTCGGTCAGGGTCATGACGTTGTTGCCGTCTACTCCCAGCCGCCACGCCCTGCGGGCCGGGGCATGGACCTGAAGAAGTCGCCCGTCCATGAGGCGGCGGAATCTTTCGGCATCCCGGTGTTCACGCCAGACAGCCTGAAAGGCACGGAAGAGCAGGAGACCTTCGCTTCGCTCGACGCCGATGTG
This sequence comes from Roseibium aggregatum, assembly GCF_017309185.1. Taxonomy (GTDB): domain Bacteria; phylum Pseudomonadota; class Alphaproteobacteria; order Rhizobiales; family Stappiaceae; genus Roseibium; species Roseibium aggregatum_B. The sequence goes on from NZ_JAEKJZ010000001.1 coordinate 187,946, forward strand.
GCGGTGGTGGTCGCCTATGGTCTCATCCTTCCCAAGGCTGTTCTCGACGCGCCGCAATTCGGTTGCCTCAACCTGCATGCCTCGCTGCTGCCGCGCTGGCGCGGCGCCGCGCCGATCAACCGCGCTGTCATGGCGGGCGACAAGGAGACTGCGGTTCAGGTCATGCGCATGGAAGAGGGCCTGGATACCGGTCCGGTCTGCATGTCGGAGACGGTGGCCATCGATGAGAACGTGACCGCCGGAGAATTGCATGACCGGTTGTCGGGCCTCGGCGGGGATCTCATGGTGCGAGCGCTGGCCGCCCTGTCCCGCGGAGCGCTCGGCGAGCAGGTTCAGGCGGAAGACGGCGTCACCTACGCGGACAAGCTCTCCAAGCAGGAAACCCGCATCGACTGGTCGAAACCGGCGGCGGACGTGCACAACCATATTCGCGGCCTGTCCCCCTTTCCCGGCGCCTGGTGCGAAATGACCCTTGGCGGCAAGCCGGAGCGGGTCAAGGTCCTGCGCAGTTCTCTCGGCGAAGGAGAGGGAGCCGCTGGTACGGTCTTGGCCGGCGCTGAGGTGCCGGTGGTTGCCTGCGGCTCGGGCGCGGTCCGTCTGGACCAGGTGCAGCGGGCCGGCAAGAAGCCGATGAGCGGCGCGGACTTTCTGCGCGGTGCGTCTCTTTCTGCCGGCGCGGTTCTGGATTAGTCTGATGGGGATGGAGCAATCGATGACCGATCTGGCCGACAGCCTGAACCTGACGATCCGCGATGTCACCCCGCAGGATGAAGTCGCGATCCGCGATCTGATCGTCGCCGCCTTTCCCTCCGACATGGAATCGCGTCTGGTCTACAAGCTGCGCCATTGCGGCGCGATGGTGCTGGAACAGGTCGCCGTCGACGAAAACGGCGAGATTGCCGGTCATGTGGCCTACAGCCGGGTGACGCCCGCCGCGATCGGTCACGGTCAGGGCATGCAGATAGCCTGCCTGGCCCCGGTGTCGGTCTGGCCTGACAAGCAGCGCAGGGGCATCGGATCCGCGCTGATCCGGACCTCGCTGAAAAGACTGACGGAAATCGGCGAGGACCTGGTCCTCGTGCTGGGGCCGCCTTCCTACTTTCCGCGCTTCGGCTTCGATCCGGCGCTCGCGCGCAAGGTCCGTGGCCCTTATGCGGGCGCTGCCTTCATGGCGCTTGCGCTGACGGCGGACGGAACCCGCGATCTGCCGATCGAAGTGGCGTTTGCAACTCCCTTTGAAGAATTCGAGTAATGCCCCGCTACAAGCTGACGGTGGAATATGACGGCCGGCCGTTTTGCGGCTGGCAGCGTCAGGCCAACGGTCCGTCGGTGCAGGCGGTCATCGAGCGCGCCATAAAGGCATTTACCGGCGAGGAGGTGACCATCGGCGGTGCGGGGCGCACCGATACGGGCGTTCATGCGACGGGACAGGTCTGTCACGCGGATCTTTCCAGGCCCTGGCCGGTCAGGACGATCTTGGGGGCGATGAACTTCCATTGCCAGCCGGACCCGGTCGCCATCCTGGACTGCGAAGAGATGCACGAAGGCTTCGACGCACGCTTTTCCGCGATCCGCCGCTCCTACCGTTACCGCATCCAGAACCGGGTGCCGCCGCTCACTCACCAGCTCGGCCTTGCCTGGCACGTGAAGCCGGATCTCGACGCGGACGCCATGCACGAAGCGGCCCAGGAGTTCGTCGGCCACCACGATTTTACAACGTTCCGCCATTCCCGCTGCCAGGCGAAGAGCCCGGAAAAGACGCTGGAAGAGTTCCGGGTCTTCCGGGAAGGCGAATTCGTCATCGCCGAATGCTCCTCGCGCTCCTTCCTGCACAACCAGGTCCGCTCCATGGTCGGCACGCTGCGGCTGGTCGGCGAAGGCAAGTGGGGGCCCGGCGACATCACAAGAGCCCTGCAGGCCCGCGACCGCAAGGCCTGCGGCCCCGTTGCACCGGCGGACGGGCTTTACCTCACACGTGTCGACTATCGTCCGGCGGAGATGGACATCGAACTCCTGAAGGACTGGCAGGCGCGCAAGGCGGTCATGCAGACGGCGGACGACGGCGAGGGGTAACCGCCGCTGACGTCATGCCCCTTACTCCCCCACGCAAGGGGATAGGGGTGGGAGGATCTGCGCGGAACCGGCTTTGGCGAGAAGCCCTGTCTGTCACTCCTCAGGCAATTCCACGCATTTCTTGTAAAGATGCCAGGTCGTGTGGCCGAGCACCGGCAGCACGACGATCAGGCCGAGAAAGGCCGGAATCATTGCCACGATCAGGAGCGCGGTGACAACGAAGGCCCAGCCGATCATGGGGATGGGCGAGACCGCGACGGCGCGCACGCTGGTGATCATCGCGGTGATGAAGTCCCGGTCGTCCTCCAGCAGCAGCGGAAAGGAGACCACGGTCAGCGAGAACAGGATCAGGGACAGGATCGCGCCGACCACGTGGCCGACGGCCAGGAACATCAGGCCCTCCGGCGTGGTGATCACCTGGGTCAGGAACTCCGAAAAGGACGCGAAGGACTTGAACCCGAGAAACAGCGCCAGGAGCAGGCGGACCTGATACATCCACATGATCTGGATGAACAGCACGACGAAGGCCATCCAGGAAAGCTCCTTGCCTTTTTGCGCCCACATGGTGCCAAGCACCGCCGACCAGGACAATTCCTCGCCGTTCTGGAGCCTCCGGCTGACTTCGTAAAGGCCGACGGCGGCGAACGGGCCGATCAGCACGAACCCGGCGGCCGCCGGATAGGACAGGTAGCTCATGTTGAGCGCCGCTGCGCTCAGGACCACGAACAGGCCTCCGGCCGCGAACAGTGCGCCGATGGCAAGTCCATAGGCGGGGGCTTTCAGGAAGTCCGAAAGTCCCGAGGCGAACGCGTCTATGACGTCGTTGACGTCGATCGCCTTGACCCGCGGCATGGGCCGCAGGCCCGCACTGGCCATAGCCTCTGCCTTCGCGCCCGTTCCGGCATCTGCCGGATGTGCGACGCCCTTCGGCGCCGATACATTCTCACTCATCTGACAGCTTCCTCCCAAAAGCTCTCCCGGATCCCGACGGAACCAGGCCCGTCCGCCTCCACGGACAGGTAAATTTAGCCATGGAATGGCCAAGAGCTCAATGGGGGAGAAAAGTTTATGCGTGTACCGGAGAATTTCGCGCCCCGGATGCCACGGAATTGGCGGCTCCCCTGTTGTCGTCCCGGTTTTTCCAGGCAAAGACCGGGACCCGGTGTTCACCGCGTGAGGAATTCGCAAAACAAAACGCAATCGTGAGATTTCTGAGCCTGCTGACAAACCTCATACCGTCACTCCGGTCAGCATGCCGCGTAGCGGCATCGCGTGAGCCGGAGACCCGCAATCAACACGAGCGACAGCGTGCATAAATTCTCATATCTATTTGTTCGTATTAGCGTATTGAGCGCCTTCTGCGCAGAATATGTCTGGGTTCCGGATCTGCGCGCAGCTCGCGTTACCCTTGTCAGGGATGACAATCCGAGGGAGTGTCTATTTCGGCACAATCATCAGATTACCGGGTCCCTGCCTTCGCTGGGACGACAAGGGAAAACCAATCCCAGCAATGGTGCGTCAGAGCGGGCTGCGCCCGGATCAGCCTACTGCGCCGCCGTCTTGGTCTCGCTCGCGGCTGCGGCCGCAGCGGCGGCTGCGGTGACCGTCTCCTTCTGCTTGTCGTCCAGATCGACATTGTCGGGGAGCTGAACCCGGACTTCCTTGCGGGCGAACTGGATATCGTTTTCCTCGAACGCTTTCTGGACGCGTTTGTAGATTTCCTTGCGCACGCCGAACTGCTTGCCGGGCTTGGTTGTGAATTTGCCCCGCACGACGATGCCGACGTCGTCCACATCGGCGACACCCTGGCCCTTGAACGGCGCCAGGATATCGTCCTTGAACTCCTCCATCTCGCCGATTTCCTGGCCGATCTTCTTGAACAGCTTGCGGACCTTCTCCACGTCGGTGTCGAAAGGCACGGTGAACCGCAGCTTCATGATCACCCAGTCGCGCGAAAGGTTGGTAAGCTTGGGGATCTCGCCGTAAGGCACGATATGGACCGCGCCGCGCGTACCGCGCAGCTGCATGGAGCGGATCGAGATTTTCTCGATGGTGCCCTGGGTGCCTTCGGTATCGACAAACTCACCCAGCCTGAAGGCATCGTCCATCAGGAAGAAGACGCCCGAGACCACGTCGCGAACCAGGGTCTGGGCTCCGAAGCCGACGGCGAGGCCGACAACACCGGCACCGGCGAGAAGCGGTGTGATGTTGACCCCGAGCTGGCTGAGGGCCAGCAGCCCCGTGAGCGTGATGATGGAGATCTGCAAGATCACCCGGAGCAATGGCAGAATCGTCGCCATGCGCGATTTTCCCGCGCCGCCCATTTCCGCCTCGTCGTCCTGATTTTCCACGGGAGGCGAATCCTTGGCAAGCACATGGGCGACCCAGAGATTGACAATTTCCCAGGCCAGGTAGCCGCTGGCGAGGATCAGCAGGAAAATGACGCTGTTGCGAGCAATCTCTGACCCGTCGTCCGCTCCGAGGGCCAGGAGATTGAGGCCGTAGATGCGGCCGACCATCAGGATCAGGAAGGCAAGCAGGGCGATCCGGGCGATCCGCACGTAGCTGCTGCGGGTCTGCTGATGGGCGGCTTCGGCGACAGGACCGTCGCCCTGCATCGGGGGCACGATATGCGCCACGATGCCCCGCACCGCCGTGTCGAGGAAGGGGGCGAAGATGACCAGCGATATCACCGCCAGAGAGCGCCCTGCCGACATGGCGTCGCTGCCGAGCAATTCGGCGAATTGCACCAGAAACCAGTTGAAAACGATGAACGCCATCGAAAAATAGGGCCAGAATTGCGCCATGCGTTCCAGGCCTGAGGTGGGGTCTTCCTCGTCTCCCAGAATGATCCGGGTCAACCCGTCCCGCGTTTTCCAGATCACGGCCACGATCCAGGCGTTGGCCAGCAGGCCGGCGAAGAACCGGAAACTTTCCGCCGTCTCCGTGCTGGCGCCTTTCAAGACGTCGAACATGACGAAGGCGACGCCGATGACCGCGAACAGGATCGTGAAGTTGCGGTAAAGCGATTTGGCGGTGGCGTCGTCGGCCGTGACAAGACGCAATTCGCGGCGATGGGGCGCGAGCGCGAAGCGCAAAATGGCCGCTACGACACGGGGCAGCAGAACCACCCAGAAAACCATGATCAGGGCGAAGCGCCGGGTCTCGGGATCGAAAAGAGGCAGGCGACCGATGAACAGCGCCACGATCGTGAAGACCACCAGGCCGCCAAGGTCGAGGCCGGCCCTCAGGCTGACCAGCTTGACTGTTTCATAGAGGGTTTCCGGCTGTTCGTTCCGAATCGTCCGGCGCCTTGCGCCAGCACCGCGATTGATCAGGAACTCGGCGGCGAAACCGGCGGCGAGGATCAGGGCGGTCGCTGCGATCAGCAGGTGAAACGGTCCGGCGATCTTGCCGGCGACCAGGTCGCCGAGACCGGCAAAGGCCGCCACAACGACAGCCGGCAGGTTTTGAACGTGGTTCGCGATCGCCGCGCCCAGACCGTCCACGGTCTTCTCGATTTTCTCCAGCAGGCTTGGCGCCGGCGCTGCTGCCTTGGCAGGTTCGGCAGCCGTTCCGGCGTTCTTCTGAAGCAGGATCATCAGATCGGTGAGGGCCTTGACCTGCTCGGGGCTCAGGCTGGAAGCCAGCTTCTCCATCTCCGCCTGTTGCAACGGTGCGGGCAGACCGGAGGAAGCGTCCTGCGCTGCTGCCGGTGAGCCGGCAAGGATCGAAAGGGTGAGAAGGAAAGAGGCGAAGCAGGCGGAGATTTTCGTCTTCCAGGCACCGGTCATAACGAGCCCTTTCGGGGAAATTGGATTTCGTTACGTGAGATAACCGCCTTTGCGTACAAAATTCCTTAAAAAAATGCCAGCGTTCAAAGCGGAAAAGGGGCTTTGTCCCTCAACGGTCCACCCCTGACCCGCAATTGCCGAAGCCGGATACGACGACAGAGCTTGATCCGCACCGTTTATGCGTCTACCTCCTTGCAGGACTGTATTTGAGAGCGGGAGCGAATGAGTACATCCCAACCAAGCGCGAATATCTCCCCCGGTCCGTTCTGGGCCCTGGTGAGTCCGATCGGACGCATCGGCCGGGAGCCTTACTGGCTTTGCTTCGGGCTGATCTGGATCGTTATCGGCATTGCCATCAGGCTATGGTGGATTTCGAGCGCCGAAGTTCTGACGCCGGAAACCGTGACGCCATCCGCGTTCGTGGAGTCGAATCCGTTGTTTCCGATACTGTTCTTCGTTCTGCAGTGGTTCGAACTGGCCATTGTGATCAAGCGTTTGCAGGATATCGGGCAGACCGGCTTTTTCGCGTTGCTGATTTTCGTTCCCGTCCTGAACATCCTCATGGTTCTTTTCCTGGGCTTTGTCCCGAGTCAGGCGGAACCGAACCGGCATGGCCCGCTGCCCAACAGCTACTGGCGCAAACGCTGAACGGACCTTTTTGACGAACCATCTGTCACGCTTGAAGAGTAACGACACCATGCCTTCATCCGCCGTCACCATCGCGCAGGATCTGATCCGGTGCCCGTCCGTTACGCCTGCCGAAGGCGGGGCGCTGACCACGCTTGAAAGTCTTCTCGCCGGAGCGGGATTCTCTGTTTCGCGGGTGACGTTTCAGGATGACGACACGCCGGACGTCGAGAACCTGTTCGCGAGTATCGGTTCCGGCCGGCCGCATTTCGTGTTCGCGGGGCATACGGACGTTGTTCCGGCCGGTGCGGAGGGCGACTGGAGCCACGGGCCGTTCGACAGCGTGATTTCAGATGGCATACTTTATGGCCGCGGGGCCGTCGACATGAAGGGAGGGATTGCTTCCTTCGCCGCGGCGGCTCTGGATTTTGTCGAGCGGTTCGGGACCGGGTTCGGTGGAACGATTTCCTTCCTGATCACCGGCGACGAAGAAGGGCCGGCCGTGAACGGCACGGTGAAACTGCTTCAATGGGCCAGGGAGCAGGGCCATGTCTTCGACGCCTGCATCGTCGGCGAACCGACCAACCCGGAAGTGCTTGGCGACGCCATCAAGGTTGGCCGCCGCGGGTCGCTCTCCGGCACCGTCACCGTGACCGGCGTTCAGGGCCATGTGGCTTATCCGCATCTGGCGGACAATCCGGTTCCGGGTCTGCTCAAATTGCTCGATGCCCTTGATGCGCTCAAGCTCGATGACGGCAACGAGCGCTTCCAGCCGTCCAATCTCGAGATCGTCAACCTGGACGTCGGCAATGCGGCCTTCAATGTCATCCCGGCGCGTGCCGAGGGCCGTTTCAACATCCGCTATAACGACGAGTGGAGTCTGGAAAGCCTGAAGGCCAAAATCTCGGAAACGCTTGCGGGCGTCGCTCTCGGCAGCCTGGACTACCGCCTCGACTTCAAACGCGACGCGAGCGAATCCTTCCTCACCCGCGACGACACGCTGATTACCGCCTTGAGCGAAGCCGTCAGGGTGGAGACCGGCCGGACACCGGAACTGTCGACCGGTGGCGGGACGTCGGATGCACGGTTTATTAAGAACTACTGCCCTGTTGTTGAATTCGGCCTTGTGGGTCAGACGATGCACAAGGTGGACGAACGCGTCGCGGTTGAGGATCTTGACCGGCTGGCGGCAATCTATAAACGATTCCTCACCGGTTATTTCAGGTTGGATGAAGGAGCAGCGTCGGCTTGATCAGTTTGGGCGAAATTCGCGCGGGACTGGACGGGTCCTGGCTGTTGCTGCGCAACCGTCCCGAGGGCATGGCCTTTTTCGACCAGTCCATTCAGGGGTTCTGGCGTTCCTTCTTTGTCATAGTCCTGCTGCTTCCGGCATTCCTGGTGAGCGCGCTCGCCGAAAAGCAGTTCTATTTCTCCGAGAACATGTTTCATCCCGACTCTTTTCCGAACGGCGCCTATTGGACGGCCCAATTTGTCGGTCTGGGGCTGGACTGGATCGCTTTTCCGATCCTGCTCGCGCTGCTTGCGAAGCCGATCGGGATATCGCACCGTTACGTCTCCTTCATCGTGGCCAGAAACTGGACAAGCCTGCTGGCCTCGATCCCCTACCTGATCATTTATCTGGCGTTCCTGCTTGGGATCATCTCGCCGGGGATTTCCGTCCTGCTGTCCTTTTCGTGCCTGTTGGCGATCCTCTGGTATCGGTTCCTGGTGGCTCGGATCGCCCTTCAGGCGACCATAAGCCTGGCCATCGGTGTCGTGGTTCTCGACATCGTGCTGACCCTGGTCATCGCTCAACTCGCGGGTCATCTCTGGGGCGTGTGAATTTCTGCCTGCTGCGAAAAGCGAAATTTTTAAGAAGGTCGTTTTCTCTTTCGTGTCCCCCGGCTCTTCGCTGTCGCTTGGCCGGGGTGACGTCGAACAGGTGGTTGGTCAGGCCGGACACCTCGGAAAGAGGCCCGGCGATGTCCCCATCCGGCCCAAAGAAAAAGCCCCACCGGCGGCGGGGCTTGAGTCTGCTGACATCCCACTTACCGTCATTCCGGTCAGCGTGCCGCGAAGTGGCATCGCGTGAGCCGGAATCCAGAAATCAGCGCGAGCGGAAGCGAGCACCTAGTTTCGTATCTATCTGTTAATGAGCGCCTTCGGCGCGGGATATGTCTGGATTCCGGATCAGCGTTCGGCTGAAGCCTTACTTGTCCGGAATGACAATCCGAGGGTTTGTCAGCTGTCGGAAGCCCCGCCGGTGGTGGCGGGGCTTGCAATGTCGTCCGGGTGGGACGGATCAGTCGCGCAAGAGATCGTTGATGCCGGTCTTGGAGCGGGTCTTCTCGTCGACGGTTTTCACGATCACCGCGCAGTAGAGGCTCGGGGCGGGTTCGCCGTTGCCCATCGTGCCCGTTGCCGGCATGGTTCCCGAAACGACCACGGAATAGGGCGGCACTTCGCCGTAGAAGATCTCGCCGGTCGCGCGATTGACGATACGGGTCGACTGGCCGATGTAGACCCCCATGCCCAGGACCGAGCCTTCGCGCACGATGCAGCCCTCGACCACCTCGGAGCGGGCGCCGATGAAACAGTTGTCCTCGATGATCACGGGCCCGGCCTGAAGCGGCTCCAGAACCCCGCCGATGCCGACGCCGCCGGACAGATGCACGTTCTTGCCGATCTGGGCGCAGGAGCCCACCGTGGCCCAGGTGTCGACCATGGTGCCTTCATCCACATAAGCGCCGAGATTGACGAAGGACGGCATCAGGACGACGCCCTTGCCGATGAAGGCGGAGCGGCGCACGGTGCAGTTCGGCACGGCCCGGAAGCCGGCTTCCTCGAAATCGACGCCGCGCCAGCCGTCGAACTTGGACGGCACCTTGTCCCACCAGGCCGCGTCGCCCGGACCGCCCTTGATGACTTCCATCGCATTGAGGCGGAAAGACAGAAGCACGGCTTTCTTCGCCCATTGGTTGACGACCCAGTCCCCGTCCTTTTTCTCGGCAACGCGGAGCTGGCCGCGGTCGAGAAGGTTCAGTGCGGTTTCGACCGCATCGCGGACCTCGCCGGTGGTGCTGGTGCCGATGGCGTCGCGGTCGTCGAAAGCCGCATCGATGGTCTTGGACAGGGAGGCGAGATCGTGGTTCATCGGGAAAAAGGTCTCCGGCGTTGTCAAATCAAGGGCGGACCTAATCGTGCGGACCGCGACCTGTCAAGGTTCCCGAAAGGCGGTGGCGGGCAGGTTTTCGCCGTCCCGCTGCGTCATGGCGGAGGTTTGGAGGGCCGTTCGATGCAGGGCAGGGCTCCGAGGGTTGAGGGATACTAAACTTTGTGTTGCCTACAAACGTCATTTTTTCGAGCCGCGATCGGCGTTAGGTGAACACGACCGACATTCGCATAGAGGCTGGCACCGTGGAATTATGGATCCCTATCACCGTCTTCGCCGCGTTCTGCCAGAACCTGCGCACGGCGATGCAAAAGCACCTGAAGGGCAAGCTCGGCACGACCGGGGCAACCTTTGTCCGGTTCGGCTACGGATTTCCCTTCGCGGTTCTCTATCTGCTCGTTCTGCATTTTTTCTTTCAGCAGCCGGTTCCGCTGCCGAATGCGACCATGCTGATCGCCGGCGTGCTTGGCGGCATCGCGCAGATCGTCGCGACCTTCCTGCTGATCCATCTTTTTTCGTTCCGCAATTTCGCGGTCGGTACGGCCTACTCGAAAACCGAACCGATCCAGGCGGCCCTGTTCGGCTTCCTGGTCCTGGGGGAACATATCTCCCTGACCGCGGGCGTGTGCATCCTGATCGGCATCACCGGCGTCATCGTTATTTCCCTGGCGCGCGTCCCTCTCTCCCTGGCCGCCATCCGCAATTCCCTTGCCGGAAAGCCGGCCCTGATCGGTCTGGCCTCCGCCGCCTTTTTCGGCGCCTCCGCCGTGGCCTACCGGACGGCGTCCATTTCGCTCGAAGGCACCGGGGTCGCCATGCAGGCGGCCACCGCGCTCGTCTATGCGACGGCCTTGCAGACCCTGGTCATGGCGCTCTGGATGGTTCTGCGCGAGCCGGATCAGCTGAAGGCAAGCCTTGCCAACTGGCGCAGCGCCGTCTGGGTCGGGGCCTCCGGCATTGCGGGTTCCGTCGGCTGGTTCACCGCCATGACTCTCCAGAATGTCGCCTACGTCCGGGCGCTCGCCCAGATCGAACTGGTCTTCACCTTCCTGGCGTCCTGGCTGGTCTTCAAGGAAACCATCGCGCGCTCCGAAATCGCCGGCTGCGTGCTGATCGTGTTGGCGGTGCTCGGGATTATTCTGCTGGGGTGAACGTGGCGCAGGTGAGGGCGCGGGCCGGTGGTCAAGGCATCGGCGACGTTTGCCTGGATCACTCGTTCAGTATGATAAGCGGGCCTACCTTGGTGGAAGACAGGCCGAGTGCCTGCTCAAGGAAATTGAGTGCCGCGGAGGTGTCGGAGATGGCGATGGTGCCGCTTATTCTCCGGCGGGCCAGGCTGCTCCCGGCAATAAAGATCTTGCCGGAAAAATGCCGTTCAAGTTCCTCGACCACGAGTGAGAGCGGTTCATTGTCAAGGACGAGTAATCCACGGCGCCATGCCAGGACGGCTGCCTCACTCTTCATGCTGATGTCGCTGACCCCATTGGCGAGACTGTAACCGATACGCTCTCCCTCGTTTAGACGAACCTTGGTCTGTTCAGGATCATCGAGTTCGACCAGAACCGCATTGTGTGTCACGGTTACTTCAGTTTCGTCCCCCCCGCGGCGGATGTCGAAGGCGGTCCCCAGGGCGGTAACTTGCGTATCGCCGGCTTCAACGCTAAACGGCCGTTCCGGATCGGGGGCGACTTCGAAGAAAGCTTCGCCCCGAAGGAGCCGGATGTTTCTGTCCTGCTCCGAATAGTCGAAAGCGATCGCCGATCCCGCGTTCATGTAGATGGTCGATCCGTCTTCAAGTTCGATGACAGGCAGTTCCGCCACCCCGGAAATGACATCCGCCTGCAACCGCATCGGCCCGTCAAGGTAAAGAAAGGCACCCGCGATCAGCGCGAGCCCAAGCAATGTGCCTGCGGCGGTTTTTCCCCGTCCCGCCGGCTGTGCCTCAAAGTTGCTTAGTCCGGGATCGGACTTGATGGCCGTGCGGGCTTCGCCAAGCAATCGCTCGGCCGTGTCGTAAGCGCGGCGGTTTTCTGGATCGGATCCCAGCCACGCATGAAACAGCCGAAGGTCCTCGTCGGAGAGTTCTGTTTCGCGGTTTCGCAAAACCCAATCCGCAGCCTCCTGATGACGCTTGCGCTGCGCATGCGTCAGTCGCCTCTTCGCCATGACCTCTCCCAAGAGTTTCCTGTCTCACCCTATAGACGAATAAGCCGGGCGAATTGGGACCCGTGGGGTACGGCCCCGTTAAATTCAGTTGTCACGATCGGGCCGCGGAGAGCCGCTTCAAAGCCTTCGCACCATGTGCCAGCCGCGGTTACGCGGGCGTTTCCTTGCTCTTCTTTTTCGGGTTGACGCCGGTAGGCTGAATTTGATGGAGCCGTACCCTAGTCCATTTGCAGAAGGCAATCGAGGCAATGTGTGAGAGCCCTGCGCAAATGCCTGTCGACCATATTCCGGGAAATATTGAGCCTGGCGGCAATCTCATCGGGGGTGAGATGATGCAGCCGGTGCAGAATAAAGACGGCGCGCCGACGAACCGGAAGTTCGCCTATCGCCTCGCAAAGAACACGGAGCCGCGCCTCGGTCTCCAGCCTGTTGTCCGGGGCTTCCGAACTCGCGGGGACCTGATGGACCTCCTGTTCCATGGAGGTAAACAAACGGGCTTCAAACTGTTCGCGCCGGTAGCGGTCGATGCCGAGATTGACCGCCGCGCGGCACAGAAACGCCTTGATGGATCTCTTGTCGCGCAGCACCTCTGGCTGGGACGAGAGTTTGATGTAGAGGTCATGAACGATGTCGAGCGCGCTGTTTTGAGAAGGGCTGCGGCGTCCGACCGCCTTCGCGACGTCGCTGTAGTAAGCTTCGATTGCGCGGTTCAGCAACTCATTGCCGTCGGGCTCGGCGCTGTCGGGCATCGTATCTGACAAGCCAGTCATAGCTCTCTTTTACCCAGGTTCACACCGGTACGCTGCGAGCGACGGCAAGTTTGGAGGGTTTGATTTCCCTAGTGGAAACTGCGTAGAAATTCTAGGTGGATTTGGAAAAGGTGTGCAACAACAATATGTTGGAAACATTCCAATTCGGAGACGCAGCGGGGTTAAACAGGAGTGTAATATTCATGTTTATATCTGATATCATTGCATTATTTGAAATCGCCGGTTTCGACTGAACTTTCCGCCCTTCCCGGAAATGTTTCGGGATGTTGCGTCATTGCAACATGTCCGCAGGATGCGGGGTCTATGGACGCCGCCGCACCGGAATGCACATCGGGGTTTGGGTTAAGGGATCCGGAACAATGATGGATTCCACGTCAAAGACCTCCCGGACAATCTCAACGGTCATCACTTCGGCGGGTGGAGCCGAGGCAACTATCCGGCCAGCTTTCAGCATCACCATATGGTCGGCATACCGGGCGGCCTGGTTCAGATCGTGAAGAACCGTCACGACCGTTTTTCCCATGGTTCGCACCAGGCTCGAGGCCAATTCCATGACTTCGATCTGATGGGCGAGATCGAGGTATGTCGTCGGCTCGTCCAGAAGGAGGATCGGTGTCTCCTGAGCGAGTGTCATTGCGATCCAGGCGCGTTGCCTTTGCCCTCCGGACAATTGGTCTACGGGCCGGTCTCCGAGTTCCGTCATACCGGTCAGCGAGAGCGCTCTGTCGCAGGCGGCGGTGTCCTTTTCCGACCAGCGTGCAAACAGCGGACGGTGCGGATAGCGGCCCTGCCGTGCAAGATCCAGCACGGTGAGCCCTTCCGGCGCCACCGGTCCCTGGGCCAGGACGCCGACCTGCAGGGCGACCTCGCGCGTTGTGAACCGTGAAATCGACCGGCCATCGAGCAGAACCGAACCGTGGGTCGGACTGAGCAATCCGGAAAGAGCCCGCAACAGAGTCGATTTCCCGCTGCCGTTCGGACCTGTCAGGGCCGTCAAGGCTCCGGAGGGAATTGACAGGTTCAGGTTGTCGACAACGAGCGCGGAGCTGTAGGCGACGGAAAGCCCTTTCGTTTCCAGGCAGAGGGTTTCGCAGTCCTCAGGCCGCGGCATTGCGATGCCTCCATAACAGAAAACCAAAGAAAGGCGCCCCGATCAGGGCGGTGACTATACCGGCGGGCACCTGGACCGGTGCCAGGACTGCACGCCCCAGGAAATCGGCTGCCGGGACAAGAAGAGCGCCAACGAGTGCGCAGACCGGCAGGACCTTGGCGTGCATCGGTCCGACGAGCCGGCGGGCGAGATGCGGCGCCACCAGTCCGATGAACGCGATCAGACCCGTGGCCGCAACGGCTGCGCCCGAGATAAGTGCACAAAGCACAATCATCATGGCGCGCACCAGATCGACCCGTTGCCCGAGGCCGAGGGCGGCGGTGTCTCCGAAGCGGACAAGGTCGAGCTGGCGAAACGACGCGAACGTCAGCACAAAAGGTGGGAAGAGCCAGAGAGCCAGCATCCGCACGTCATGCCAATCGGCATGATAGACGCTGCCGGTAAGCCATATCAGGGCCCGCTGAACATCGGTGATCGCGCCGAAGGCGGTCAGGGTGGTGGTCGCCGCCCCCGCGAGCGAACCAAGGCCGATTCCGATGAGAACGATGCGCAGTGAAGACGTTCCGTTCCGCCAGGACAGGAGGTAGATGGCAAGGGCCATTGCGCTCGATCCGACAAACCCGGCGGGCGGAGCGAGATAGGCTGGAGCGTTTTTCAGGCCGACAAGAACAATCATGACCCCAAGAGCGGCACCGGCGTTGATCCCGAGGATGCCGGGCTCCGCGAGCGGATTGCGCATGATGGCCTGTGTTATCGCCCCGGCGACCGCGAAGGCGGCTCCCGCGAGGATGCCGAGGGCCAGTCTTGGCATCCGCAGACCGACAACGATCATCTCGACATGGGGCGGCGCTTCCGCCGGCCGCAACAGGAGAGCAAGGAGCTCGCCGGGAGGGACCGGATAATCGCCCCAGGCCAGTCCGGCCACCGCCACAATCGTGAGAAGTCCCAGGAGCGTAGTGACAACGCGCGTCATGAGCGTCCCCACGGACTTGTTCGGGCCAGCCAGATGAAAAAAGGTGCACCGATTGTTGCCATGGTGACTCCGACGGGAAAACTTTGGCTGGCGAACAGCAGACGGCTCAAGGTATCGGCCGACAGGACAAGGAATGCGCCGCCTGCGGCGGCAAAGGGGATGATCCATTTGTAATCCGTGCCGACGGTCAATCGGACAATATGCGGCACGATGAGCCCCACAAAGCCGATGGGTCCAGCCAGGGCTACGGCGCTTCCTGCCAGCAAAATCACGATGACGGCAGCCACACCGCGCCAGAAGACGGGGTTTTGTCCGAGTGACCTGGATACATCGGCGCCAAGGCTCAGGACCGTGAGCTGTCGCGGAAAAACGAGAGCTGCCGCAAGGCCGGCAAGCATGTAGGGGGCGACAGCGCGGACCTCGTCCATCGTGCGGCCGGTGAGGGACCCGGCGGTCCAGAGGCGGACGCTGTCGAGCGTGCTGCGGTCCATGATGAGGAAGGCGGTCGTGAGAGACGTTAGAAAAGCCGTAAGGACCGCCCCTGCCAGAACCAGTTTGACCGGCGTGCCACTCATGGGGCCGGTCGATCCGAACAGGGAGACCAGTACGGCGGCTGCGCCCGCACCTGCGAATGCTGTCCACACGAGAGACCCCTGTGCGCCGGTCCCGAAAACACTCATGGTGAAAACAACGGCGAATGCGGCGCCCGCGTTGATCCCAAGTAGGCCCGGAGAGGCCAGGGGATTGTTCGTTATCGCCTGCATGATCGCGCCGGCAATCGCAAGGGCGCCGCCGACAAGCAGTCCGGCCAGGACCCGTGGCAAGCGGACTGCGGCGACCACCAGATGGTCTCTGGAGCCGTCAAAGGCGAAGATTGCGTTTATTATGCTGTCCAAAGGCAGCACGGTCGCGCCGAGGCTGACCGACCAAATGGCGGCAAGCGGCAGAAGGCAGCACAGTGTAACGAGAGCGATCAGACGAAGACGGTCCGCTCCCACCGGGACCCTGGTACTCATTGCCGAGGTGACCGCTCTTCTCCGGCGGACGGAGCGTCCAGAATATACCGCTCGACATCATCGAGCACGCGGTGTGCCGACGCCAGTCCGTGAAAAGCCATCCACGTGGTCCGGTCGACACGGTGTGCCCGCCCCGCTTTTACAGCGGGCAACGTTTGCCAGAGGGGGTTGCCGGCGGTTGACGTCGCCAGTTGCTCGTCGTCGGCGGTGTCCATGCCGGCGGCGACGACATAAAGCAGAATGTCACCGTCCAGGGCCGAAATTTCCTCCCAGTCCGGACGCTTGACCATCGTGCTTTCCAGGGTGGTCTCATAGTCCGTTCTCTGGACGCCTGCCTCGCGCAGAACCTGATAGGGCGCATAGGCGCCCGGACCGTCGAGATAGACCTGGAAGCCCTGCCGGGCCACTCTGACGGCAGAGACCTTGAGACCGTCCGGTACGCGGTCGCTGATTGCGCCGGCGCGCCGCTCGAAATCCCCGAGCTTTTCCCGTGCTTGCTTCAAACGTCCCGAAATCCGCGCAAGCAGGAGGTAGTGCTCCTTCCAGCCCATCTGATCGAGCAGGAGCGTAGGCGCGACTTGCGAAAGTTTTTCATGGATTTGCCCATGAATATAGGTGCTGCCAACGATCAAGTCAGGCTGCAAGGCGATGATGCGCTCGAGGCTTGGCTGCATCGGGTGCCCGACATCCCCCATGGAGGCGGCCTCCGCATGATCGCGCAGACCCTGGTCCTGGATTCCCATAACCGGGACTCCAACGACCGGAGCATCCAGTTCAACGAGTGTCCCGAGCGACAACCAGGGTTCAAGCGTGACGATCCGCTTCGGGCTGGACGGAACACAGACAGGGTCTCCGTAGATGCCTTCCGCGACAGTCTCTCCTTCGCATGCCGCCAACGCCGGCGGGAAGCAAAGCGTAAAACAGATAAAGAGGCCGGTCAGTCGCAAGGCAATACTCTGTCACTTGTAGCAAACGTTCTGCGGGCGTCCCGCGCAACGGGTCGCCCGCGGTGATCTGGCGCGATCAAAACTTGGCTTTCAAATTCAACCCGAACAGCCGGCTCGGTCCCACCTGGGCGAAAGACGGGTTTACCCCGCTGCCCTGCAGTTCCAGAGTGGTGTAATAGCGCTCGTCGAAAAGGTTCTCGACGAAGGCATTGACTTCCCAGTTGTCTCTGCGAATTCCCGTCTGCACATTCACCAGGAAATGGGAATCCATCTCCTCGAGAGGAGCGGCGACGTTGAAACGGGCATTGTAGTCGGAGACGAATTTGGCATCGCCACCGACATAGAAACCGTTGTCGAAGGTATAGAGCCCGCCAAAGGCCACCGTCCATTCCGGTGCTTCCGGAAAGCTTTCCCCGGAAAGGTCGCCGTAGATGCGATGGTCGAATTCTTCAAACTCTGTGTGAAGATATCCCACGGACGCGAAGACGGAGAAGTTCTCGTTGACGGCGAAGTTCGGCTCGAATTCAAAACCCAGCGAATAGGATGACGCGGCATTGCTGACGATCGTTGCGCCCCCGATACCGGGAGCGATGGATTCGACCTGCTGGTCCCGATAGCGCGTGTAGAATACGTTGGCGTTGATCCTCAGTCTCTCGGCGAGGAACTTACCCTTGTAGAAGAGCTCGTAGTTGTCGGCGTATTCCGGATCGTATTGCACTGCCTCGCCGGTTGCCTGGTCCAGATAGTATCCACCCGTTCTGAACCCTTGCGAGTATGTGACGCCGGTAATGTGATCGTCGCCGAACTCCTTGGAAAGGCCGACCTTTGGGACCACGTTCACCTCGCTGATACCGGCGTTGGTGATGGTGGTCGTGGACCCGACGCCAATCGACGTGCTCGTGTTCCTTTCTTCCGTTGTTTCGCGAATATAGTCGACACGTCCGCCGAGCGTTGCTTTCCAGCTTGGAAGGAACTCGTACTCGGCTTCGCCGAACGCCGCCAGATTTGCAGTCCTGCGGGCGTAAAGGGATTTCTGTTCCAGATTGAACGCGGTTGCGCGCCAGAACAGGTCCGAGTCCTGGAATTCATAGCTGCCGAAAAGGCCCGCGACCCAGCTCCAGCGGTCCTGTTCGTAATTGAGACGAAGTTCCTGTGATGCAAGCGTGTCCTTATACGTTCCGTACCAGGCGTTTGCGACACCGGGAGTGCCGTTGTCTATCGACTCGCGCTCGGTCAGCCCGTAGCTGACACTGGTCTGCGAGGTCAGCTTCAAAGCGGGTGTAATGTCCTGCGTTACTTCAAGACCGGTATTGTGCATCTGGATTTCCCGGAACTCGGCCAATGTCGGCAGGAGATACAGGTCTCCGTCTCCGGTAAGGGGATTGATCAGCCTCTCGTTTGGGCGGTCCTTGGAAAAGGCATAGGTGAAAAGCGCTCGGGTATTCGGTAACTCCGACGGCTCGAACAGCAGTTTGGTGCGAATGTTTGCGCTCAGTTCGGTTCGGAAGTCGTCGTAATTGTCGTAGACGTTGTATCCCGGATAATCGATTTCCGTCGTGAGCTGCTCGTAGGAGCCCGCAATCCTAAGAGCGATCCCGTCCTTCTGGCTGAGGGGCGCGTTTACCACGAACGCCCCGCCCGCGAGGTTCTTGTTTCCGGCTGTCGCGGAGAGCACATACTCCTGCTCGAACGTCGGATCCTTCGTTTTCAAGTAGATGGCGCCTGCGGTGGCGGCCCGACCGCTCAAGGTGGACTGCGGACCGCGGTAGACCTCGACCTGTTCGGCATCCCAGAGGTTTCGCGCGCCGAAACGCGAATTGTAGCGGCTCTGCAAAATGCCATCGACATAGATGGATCCCATGGGCGCGCCTGCGGGGGAAAAGCCCTCGAAGTTCATGCCGCGGATGACGATGCCCGTATTGTTGGTGGCCCCCTTTTCGACGTTCGCGAGACGGCGAAGCGAACCGGTCAGATACTGTATCTGACCGTAGTCTATGTCCTTGGCGTTCACGATACCGATGCTCGCACTGGTATCTTCCAGGGTCGTCGCGTCGCGGGCGCCATAGACGTAGATCGTATCGAGAAGGTCGCCCTGTTGCGGGTCCATGGGTCCCTGGGTTGCGAGGGCGACCTGGTCGGTTCCTGCGAAACTTGCTGTGACGTCCGTTCCGGCCAGAAGGGTTGCCAGTGCCTGGTCAGGTGTCATGGTGCCAGTGACGCCGCCCGTCGTCTTCCCGTTGGCGAGGCTGGCGTCGAAGATGATCTGCAAACCTGTCTGGGCGGCGAGCTGGTTTAACGCGGCAGTCAGTGAGCCCGATTTGATCGAAATCGGCTGTGCGGCCGCCTGAGCAAATACGCTTGAAACCGGCACCCCGGTCAGGATGCTGCTGCAGGCAAAGACCGTCCCCGCGACGAATATCGCCTTCCGCCTCCTGGCCTGTTTTTTCCTTGTGTCGCCCCTTGCGTGTTCAGCCATGAAGACCCCCGTTCACCCTGCTTTTGACAAGCCGTTTCGTATTAAGTGCAGCGCACGCGTATCGGCCCGCTCACATGTCTGACGACTGGGTTTCGGGTTTTGGGACTCCGATTGAAAAATAATTAACTGTTTGACTCAGGTTTTAACTGTTTGCCGAGCATGCGGTGCGGGGAGTCCGGTTTGCCGTGGTTGCGAACCGGTGCGCCGTCGCGATCTCGCCACGCCGGCAGGACATGCCGACCGGTGTCGCGGAGTGGCCGCCGGGAACATGGAGCCTGCGGTCGGAATGCCTGCGGAGCAGTGCGAAGACAGTCTTGCGCGAATGCGGCGGGCGAAGCCTGTCGCGACCTATACAGCCGTCTGCAGCCAATCCCGGAAAGCTGCCACCGGCCGGGTGAGCGTGCGGGCGGGGGAGCGGACGAACCAGTAGCCGGTGTCCAGTTCGACGCGTTTCCAGTCCGGCATGATCAGGTGGCCTGCGTCCAGTTCCTGGGAAACGAAACGCCGGTCGATCACGATGGCGCCCATGCCCGCGATCGCCGCCTGGATGGCGAGGTCCCGGCTCTGCAGCACCATGCCGGATTTGGTGTCCGGGTGAGCGAGCCCGGCGGCTTCGAGCCAGACCGTCCAGTCGTTGCGCCTGGACGCGCTGTGCAACAGCCTGAACCCGCTGAGAAGGGATTGATCGGCCGGGTTCTTGTCGCTGAACAGGCTGGGTGCGACGGCAACCGACAGATGTTCCTTCCATAAGAGCTTGCTTTCGACCCCCGGCCAGTTGCCCGTGCCGAGCCGGATGGCGCAGTCGTAATTCTCCCGGTCGAGATCGACGATCCTCGTTGAGGTCGACAGCAGCAGTTCCACATCCGGCTGAACCGCCTGGAACTTCGGCAGGCGCGGGATCAGCCAGCGCGTGGCGAAGGTCGAAACCGTGCTGATCCTCAGTTCCGTCCGTCCGCGCCGCTTGAAACTGTCGACGGCGTCCTCGATCCGCTCGAACGCGTCGCCCAGGCTCAGCGACAGCCGTTGCCCTTCCTCCGTCAGGGTCAGTCCCCGGCCGTCCCGGTGCACCAGGGTCGCGCCCAGTTCGCTTTCCAGCTTGCGCATCAGATGGGACAGGGCGGACGGCGAGACTCCGAGTTTTTCCGCCGCCAGCGCGGCGCGCCCGTGGCGGGCAAGAAGGGAAAAGGCATGAAGTGCGCGCAGAGACGCCATGAGTTTGGTCCTGAAAGGGAGCTGGTCTTGAAGAAAACTCAATCTATTTGATTTGTTTTCCCGGTTCCAGTCCCCTCGGGCGCTCAACCGACAGCGGCGAGAACCGCCTTCAGGAAACCGGTCAGGTCCTCGGTGACAAAGTCGATATGGGGATAGGGTTCGTCTTCCAGGTCCCAGTCGTCCCGGAAGACGGAGCGCGATCCCTTGGGGAGAATGAGCGCGGTGCACATACCCAGCGAATGCGGAACGAGAAGGTTCTTCGGCAGATCCTCGAACATGGCGGCACGGACCGGCGAAATGCCCGTCTGTGCCAGAAACTTGTCGTAGGTTTCGCGGTTGGGCTTGGGGATGAGGTCTGCGGAGACGATGTCGAAAATTTCTTCGAAATGCTCCGAGATCCCGAGCGCGGCGGCGGTGCGCTCCGCGTGCGGGCGGTCGCCGTTGGTGAAGATGAATTTCTTCCCCGGAAGCGCCTCTATCGCCTTGCCGAGTTCCGGGTTCGGCTCAAGCGCGGAATAGTCGATATCATGCACATAGGCGAGATAGTGGTCCGGATCGATCCTGTGCTCTGTCATCAGGCCGCGCAGGGTTGTTCCATACTGGTGATAGAGCGCCTTTTGATGGGCCATCGCCGCGTCTCGGTCGATGTCCAGGATCTTCTGGACATAGCTGGCGATCTGCTCGTCGATCTGGGCAAACAGATCCGCCTCGTGCGGATAAAGCGTGTTGTCGAGATCGAACACCCAGGCCTCGATGCCGCGGTAGATCCGGATGTCGCGGCGGTGGGCGTGCGGGCCCTCGGTGCCTGGAACGCGTTTTCCGGTCACGGACGGATCAGGGTCCCGGCGCCGCCGTCGGTGAACAGCTCGAGCAGGACCGCGTGCGGCACCTTGCCGTTCAGGATCACCACGCCTTCAACGCCGTGGTTCAGGGCTTCGATGCAGGTTTCGACCTTCGGGATCATGCCACCGGAAATCGTGCCGTCGGCGATCAGCTCGCGGGCCTTGGCGACCGTCAGCTGCTTGATGAGGTTGCCTTCCTTGTCGAGAACGCCGGGGACGTCCGTCAGGAACAGGAGGCGGGCCGCGTTCAGGGAGCCGGCGATCGCGCCGGCGGCCGTATCGGCATTGATGTTGTAGGTCTCGCCGTCCTCGCCGGGAGCGACGGGCGCGATGACCGGAATGATGTCTTCTTTCAGCACCAGGCGCAGAACGGTGGGATTGACGTCCGCCGGCTCGCCGACGAAGCCGAGATCGACAACGCTTTCGATATTGCTGTCCGGATCGACCACCGTGCGCTTCAGCTTGCGCGCGCTCATGAGATTGCCGTCCTTGCCGCACAGGCCGACCGCGCGGCCGCCCTCCGCGGTGATCATCTGAACGATTTCCTTGTTGATGGACCCGGCAAGCACCATCTCGACCACCTCGACGGTGGCCTTGTCGGTCACCCTGAGACCGCCCTTGAACTCGCTGACGATGTTCAGCCGCTCCAGCATCTTGCCGATCTGCGGGCCGCCGCCATGAACCACCACCGGATGAACGCCGGACTGGCGCAGCAAGGTGATGTCGCGCGCGAACGCCCGGCCGAGTTCCGGATCGCCCATGGCATGTCCGCCGTATTTCACGACGACGGTCTTGCTGTCGTAGCGCTGCATGTAGGGCAGGGCATGGGCGATGATGTGAGCGCGGCTGGCGGTGTCGGGCGTGGTCATGGGTGTGTCGTACTCAGGACGTGTCGGGTCGGATCGCGAAGGATCCTTGCTATAGCCCGTTTGCCGGGGCTTCACAATCGCCGATCACTGATGCGCCAGCAGGCAGAGCTCCGCACGCAATTCGTCGATGCCCCGGTTCTTCTCCGAGGAGGTGGCGATGACGAGCGGATGGGCGGCGACACGTTTGGACAGCAAGGTCCCTGTTTCCGCGATCAGTTTTTTGAGCTGGGGCGGCTTGATCTTGTCGGATTTTGTCAGCACCACCTGATAGACCACGGCGGCCTTGTCGAGCAGGGCCATCGTTTCCAGATCGTTCTTCTTGATGCCGTGCCGGCTGTCGATGAGAAGAATGACCCGGCGCAGGTTGGGACGGCCCCTGAGATAGGAAAAGACCAGCGCGGTCCAGGCGTCGACCAGGTCTTTCGGCGCCTGCGCGTAGCCGTAGCCCGGCATGTCGACGATGGACAGCGGCGTATCGGGGGCGACGAAGAAATTCAGCATCTGTGTCCGGCCGGGGGTCGCCGAGGTGCGCGCAAGGCCCTTGCGCCCGGTCAGCGCGTTGATCAGGCTGGACTTGCCCACGTTGGACCGGCCCGCAAAGGCGATTTCGGTTCCGGCCGCGTCGGGCAGATTGGCCATGTCGGTGACGCTGGTCTGGAAATCCCAGGGGCGGCAGAACATCAGCCGCCCGGCTTCCAGCTCTTCGTCGGAATAGGTTTGATCGTCGCTCATGGACGCCTTTTAGAGCGTGTCGCGCGAAATTGAAAATGTCTTGCATCGCTTTTTACGTTGAAACCGCTGATTTCGGACGGCGAAAAGCGATTCCGATAAAACGCGATTGGCTTTCGCAATCGCCCGTTACAGGCCGCAAAGAGATGTCTCGAACGCCCTCGAAGGTGCGACGAAGCCCATGCCGCTTTTGATCAGCGTGCAGGCGAAGAGGGTGCGCACCGACCGCCCGTTGCCGTCCGCGAAGCCATGCGCGCGAATGTAGGCGCCATGAAGATAGCAGCCGATGTTGGCCCAATTGTTGTTGTAGTTGGGCATGCGTTGCGGCACGAAGACGAACTGCTGTTGCCCCGGAGTGCGAACGCGATGGTTTTCACCGGCGAGATGCGGCGGCAACGCTATTGTCGTTCGGAGACGCCGCGACTGACGCGAGGCGTATTCCTGAAGATAGGTTCCACCGGCGACACCGGTGTAGTTTTGTCCGATAGGGGTCGGGCGGAGGATGTCCATGTTGGCGGGCAGGGAGCCCACGACCCCCTTGTGGATGCGTTCGAGCGTGGCCACGTCGCGAAGGTCCAGGTCCCTGTTCAGGACGGTATCGATGCACCTTTGAACGCTGATCAGGATCGCCGTGCTGTTTTCGTCCATGGAGTTCGAGGCCTTGCAGATCCACTTCGCTGCCCTGGTTACGTCCGAGTCGGTGTCGAGCGCATAGTAGGTCTGAGGGTCTTTCTGGTTGCCCGGGTTGTTGAACAGCGAATGGGCTTCGTTGGCGAACGCCCGCATCAGCAGTTGGTCCAGGTGCTGGACCGAGTTCCGGATGCGTTGGCCTTCCATGTTCAGATAACCTGCGGTCACGGTTCTGAGATAAGTGAGCGTGGAGGGAACCATCTGGCTGAAATCGTTCCTGAATGCTCTCTTGGCTTCGCGTCCCCAGATCGTTGCGACGGTCATGTCCGCGCAGTCCTGATTGGTTTGCTGCATCAGGACCTGGTACTCCGGCAGTGTTTGCGCGAATTCAAGAAATTGCTTGGGAGTATATTTTACCCGGGCGTCCTGAGCTGTTCTTGTTCTTGAGGTAAAGCGATCAAAAAAACCCATGACAAGACTCCGTAAAAGGTGATGTCCCGTGTGTATTTCGGCCGGGAAAATGCCGGTGACCAACGGTGAAACCTGTTCGTATCCTGAACGGCCTTGTTGCCCGCTTCTGTCATGGGGAAGGTAATGGGATCTGCCGGGGCTGACGTGTGACGGACGGCACTGCGCGCGTACCCTGGGGAGACTCTCGCATCGGATTCGCGACAAGGTTTCAGGCGGTGTCTATCGGCCGCCGTTCTGGCCGGGCGACAGCGACAAACCAGGTTTTTATCCGTCGCCGCATCCCTGACCCTGGGGCGCAGATACCGGATCTCCGCCTCGCTGCGTCCGTGACGACGCAGGCGAAGGTTTGCAAAAGGACACCCCGGGACTGTGGGGAACCGGTTGCGTCCCATCTCGTGTTCTGCCGGGCTTATACCAACCGCAACTAACAGAAACCCATCTGATGGCACGTTCCGGTTTGCCTGCAAGGCGCGTTGCGCGGGACGGCCTGGTTGGCCGTTCAAGCTGCGCAACGCCGTCCGGCGGGCTGGAACGTGCCAAACTCGGTCAGATGAGTTCCTGTTAGTTGCGGGTGGTATTACGCCTTTTCGCGCAGTGACGCTCGGCACATGTTTCGTTCGGTTGCGTCCCTAAATTTCTGTTCAGACGCAGTCAACGAACAGAGTGGACAGGACAATGGCATTTCATCCGGAACTTACAGCGCTCATGCGTTGGGTTTGGAACAACAAGGACATGCTCATGCAAGCCGGCAAGGTCCAGCACCTGGCCAAGGGGATGACGCATATGCATCTTGGCGGTCTCAATGGACGCGCGGAGATCACCAACCAGGGCGTTAAGCTGATCTACAATCAATACAATGCCGTTCGCAAAAAAAGAAAATATTCGGTCGACATAGAAAAAGTAACTGACAAGTTTTTTGCAGACCTGGCGGGGAAGCTGGACTTGTCTAAAATGAGAATTCGACCGGATATCAGATTGCAGCTCGGATCGGAAGACGTAAGTGTAAACACCCTGGATGAAATTCAAAAGCGTGAAGACTATAGGGATCTGAAGGGCTGCTTCGTTCATTTTATCAAGATGAACATTCATGTGTCGGACCGCGTTTACATCAACCTCAGGCAGTCCATGCGAGGCGAGGCCTTCGCTAAAATTCTCACGAGAATCTGGGATATCGACGGTATCCAGAGTGCGAAGGTTTCCATGCCAGGCTTCGATGCCGCTGACTCCGCGGTCGTCTATTGCCGGGATCACAAGACGAAGGATGAAGTCCTCGAAGTGTTGCGCAGATATCAGAAGCGCCATTCTCTGCATTTCGGACACTCGGTCCCCAAAATGGTCCGGCAATATCCTGATCTGAGAGGCGTCGGCTTCGGCATGGAACCGCCTCGCATGATTCCGAAGCGATCGGCAAGCGGCAGGTTCACCGGCAGCAAGGGCGCGATGAGTTTCGGTTACTATCGGGCGCAGCTTCTCTATATCGCATTGGAACAGACCGAGTTTCCAGAAGAAAAAACAGCGCTGAACACTCATAGAATGGCGATGAATTTCACCAAACACGCAAACCCGGTGGCCGCGAATATCGCAGACGCCGACAGGCGGCACCAGGCCAGGGTGACGGAGCGGTGGCACGAGTTCACACAAAACGTTCTGGTTATATTCGAGCGAGCCGGTATTGACGTTGCCAAGCCCTACTACCAGCAGACCGTCCAATGGGACCCGGAAAAAGATGTGGTGATGGCTCCACCGCCTCCCAAGCCGTCCGCAGCTCCTGCCGCCGTTCATGCAAACGTCAAGAAGAAGGGTTTTTTCGGCCGATTTCGCAGGAATTGATGACACATATGCCGGTCCCGCTACCCCGATGGCGCGGGACCGGTCTTGTTTTCGGCAGCCTATTCGTCGAGACAGGCTTTCTCAAGCGCATCGAGATCCGCGCCGCGGATCGCGGAAAGATGCCGGGCAATCCGGTCGGCAGGCCAGTCCCACCAGGCGATCTCAAGAAGGCGCTCGATGGTTGTCTCGTCGAACCGCAACCGCACCACGCGTGCCGGATTGCCGACGACGACCGCGAAAGGCGGCACGTCCGACGCAACGACCGCGTGAGCGCCGACAATGGCCCCCGAACAGACCGTGACGCCGGGAAGGACGGTGGAATTGGTGCCGAACCAGACATCGTGCCCGACGACTGTATCGCCGCGCAGGTGATCGAAAATCGTTCCGGGTTCGAAGCCTTCTTCCCAGCCGTTTCCGAAAATGTGAAACGGATAGGTCGAGAACCCGGTCAGGGCATGGTTTGCGCCGTTCATGATGAAGGTCGTACCCTGCGCCAGGGCGCAGAACCTCCCGATTCTCAGCCGGTCGCCGACCGGTTCGAATTGATAGCGAACGTTGCGTGCCTCGAACTGCGAAGGGTCATCGAGATCGTTGTAATAGGTGTAGTCACCGACCTCTATATTCGGCCGGGTGATGACGTTCTTCAGGAAAACCGTATGCGGTTCGCCGTTGAACGGATGAAGCGTATCGGGAGACGGGCCGTGCATGGGACCTCCGGTAAACAAGCAAGAAACAAGGGAAGGGTGCGCATTCGTTGACGCGATCGACCTGCCGGTGAGCGGCTTCGCCTTGCGGTTCAGGTCTTGCTTTATCGGATCATCGGCCCATGAACTCCTGGAATGAAAAGGGCCCCGCCGGATTGGCGAGGCCCTGGTGTGTATCAGCTTATTTGGAACTTGTCAGCCCGATCATTTCTTGTCGTCCGGGGCCGGTTTCTTTCGCTTGAACAGCGCCCCGAGATTGTCCCAGAGCTCCACCTTGGCCCCCTGGCGGCGCATGATGATGTACTGCTGCGTAACCGAGAGCGTGTTGTTCCAGGCCCAGTAGATCACCAGCCCGGCCGGGAAGGAGGCCAGCATGAAGGTGAAGATGACCGGCATCCAGGTGAAGATCATCTGCTGGGTGGGGTCGGGCGGCGCCGGGTTCATCTTCATCTGGATGAACATGGTGATGCCCATGATCAGCGGCCAGACGCCAAGCATCAGCATCTGCGGCGGGTCCCAGGGGATCAGGCCGAACAGATTGAACAGCGAGGTCGGGTCGGGCGCCGACAGATCCTGGATCCAGCCGAAGAAGGGTGCGTGGCGCATCTCGATGGTGACGAACAGAACCTTGTAGAGCGAGAAGAACACCGGGATCTGGATCACGATCGGCAGACAGCCGGCCAGCGGGTTGATCTTCTCTTTCTTGTAAAGCTCCATCAGCGCCTGCTGCTGCTTTTGCCGGTCGTCCGCGTATTTCTCGCGGATCTCCGTCATTTGCGGCTGCACGAGCTTCATCTTGCTCATCGAGACATAGGACTTGTTCGCCAGCGGGAAGAAGATCAGCTTGACGATCACCGTTACGACCAGGATCGCGACGCCGAAATTGCCGAACAGGTGAAAGAAGTAGTCGATGGCAAAGAACATCGGCTTGGTCAGGAAGTAGAACCAGCCCCAGTCGATCAGGAGCTCGAACTGCTGGATGCCGAGGGCTTCCTCGTACCCGTCGAGGAGCTTGGTCTGCTTCGCGCCGGCGAAGAGGTAGGAACTGGTTTCGCCCGTTGCGCCGGCCGCCACCGTGACGCCGTCGCCGAGATAGTCGGCCTGGAAATTGCCGCTTGCCGCCGAGTAGCTGAAGCCGGGCTGGAACGGCTGACCCGGAACCGGGATCAGGGTCGAGGCCCAGTACTTGTCCGTGATGCCGAGCCAGCCCTGGTCGACCTTCGCGGGGCGGACGCTGCCTTCTTCTTCCAAGTCGGAGTAGTCGACCTCCTGAAGCCCTTCTTCGCCGAAGACCCCGAGGAGACCTTCATGCAGGATCCAGATGCCGGTTGTTTCGGGAACGCCGCGCCGGGCGATCAGGCCGTAGGGATAAAGCGTCACATCCTCGGAAGAGGCGTTTTCGACCGACTGGTCGACGGTGAACATGTAGTTCTCGTCAACCGAATAGGTGCGTTTGAAGGTAAAGCCCGCGCCGTTGTCCCAGGAAAGCGTCACGGGTGTTGCCGGGGTCAGCTGTTCCGCACCGTCCACGGACCAGACGGTCTCCGGCCCGGGAAGGGGCACATCCGTGCCGGGATCGGCGACCCACCCGTAATCGGTGTAGTAGGGGTTCGGGCTTCCCTTCGGCGAGAACAGAACGATGGTCGGGCTGCTCTTGTCGACGGTCTCGTGATAGTCCTTGAGGCGCAGGTCGTCGAGCCGTGCGCCGGTGAGGTTGAGCGACCCGGACAGAAGCGGTGTGTCAATGGAAACGCGCTCGCTTGCCGCCACGGCCTGCTTGCGGCTTTCGAAGGTGACGGCGCCTCCCGCAGCGAGCGAGGGCGCGGATGTGCCGGAAGCCGTGGAAGGCCGGGGGGCATCCGGGTTCGCGCCGCCGGCGGCCTGGCGGGCGGCCTCGGCGTCTTCCTGCTGCGCCTGAAGCTCTGCCTGTTGGCGCTCCAGTTGCGGTCCGGCGACAAAATACTGCCAGCCGAGCAGAACGATCAGGGACAGAACGATTGCGAGAATCGTGTTTCGGTTTTCAGAAATCAACTGGAATTACCCCTGTTTCCTGCGCGATGTCGGATGAGCCTGCCGAGTCCGGCCGCGCGCAATCGGTTTCCCGCGTGGCGTTTTCGGATCGAGCACTTGCGTCAGGCCAGACTTAAGGTCTGTGACAAGTTTTTGGAAGGGAAGAGTGAGCGCGCTGTCGCGTGCGATCAGCACGAAATCCGCATTTGGCGGAATATCCTCGGGCGCAAGCGCGCCAACCGCGGCCCTGAGCCGCCGTTTGATCCGGCTGCGCATTACCGAGTTGCCGGTCTTTTTGGTGACCGTGTAACCCATGCGCGCCGCCTCGCCACTTTCCCGCTTGAGGCCCTGAACGACAAAAGCGCGCCGACCCAGCCGGCCGCCTTTGGCGACCGCCAGGAACTCGGAGCGCTTCTTGAGAGTGTCCATTGCAGCGTATCGGGTGCTGGCAGACGCCGCACACCCGGCGCGCTGCGGGCTTTCGCCGATTAGGCGCTAAGGCTCTTGCGGCCCTTGGCGCGGCGGCGTGCGAGCACCTGACGGCCATTCTTGGTGGCCATGCGGGCGCGGAAGCCGTGGCGGCGCTTGCGGACGAGACGGCTCGGTTGATACGTACGCTTCATTGTTCTTCCCCACGCGGTTAACTGCGCGGCCCTTGTTCACTTTAAATTCTTTGGAGGAAGCACTCGAAGCGCCTGTTAAAAGCGCAGCTCAATCGGCCTTGGGTCCGAATGCATGTCCCGATCGGCGCGCTTATAAGGGGCATGCCGCTTCAAGTCAACGCCATCAGCCAAAGAAACTCCGCATCCGGCGGCCTCACGCACAGGTGATCGCGGCGCGCTCTGCCGTCACTTATCGGTGAAATCGGCTTCTTTTCATGAACGTTAAGATACATTTTTGTATCAACGCTAATGTGACGGACACGATTTAGCCGGATTTTACACAATCGGGAACAGCTATGCCGGGAGAAGAGGCCACAATCATGACCGAGCCGCAAAAGCGGGCCCCTTCCGGGGCGCCGACGGCCCGCCGCTCCCAGACCGGCCGGCTCGGAAAATGGCTTCCGCTGGCGGGGCTGGGCCTGCTCATGGTGCTGGCGTTCTCGCTTGGGCTTCACAGGGAACTGACGCTTTCGAACCTCATCATGCACCGTCAGGAACTGTCGGTCTTCGTCGACCGGAACATCGGCGTCGCCCTTCTGGTCTACCTCGCCGTCTACGCCCTGTCCGTGGCCTTGTCCTTCCCGGGTGCCTCCCTGCTGACGATCGCGGGCGGGTTCCTGTTCGGCTGGTTCGCGGGCGGTTCGGTAACCGTGTTCGGCGCGACCCTGGGTGCCTGCGCGGTCTTCCTCGCCGCGCGCTCCTCTCTGGGCGAAGTTCTGACGAAACGCGCCGGCCCCTTCCTCAACCGGCTCGGAGAGGGCTTTCGCAACGATGCCTTCAACTATCTGCTGTTCTTGAGGCTGACGCCCGTTTTTCCCTTCTGGCTGGTCAATATCGCGCCCGCCGTTTTCCGCGTGCCGCTGTCCACCTACACGGTGGCGACCCTTCTCGGCATTGTGCCCGGGACCTTTGCCTTCGCCTTTATAGGCTCCGGGCTCGACAGCGTGATCGCGGCCCAGGAGACCGCCAGCCCCGGATGCGCGGCGGCCGGAACCTGCAAGGTGGATGTGTCCGCGCTCGTCACGCCGCAAGTTCTCATTGCCTTTTTCGCGCTCGGGATCGTCAGCCTGATCCCGGTCGTCCTGAAAAAGATCCGCTCAAGATGAACCGCCCTTGAGTTTCCGTTTTCCTGTCCCTTCATGGAGCCTGCGACCTTGTCCGAAATGCTGACCCCGGATATTTGCGTGATCGGCGCCGGCTCCGGCGGCCTGTCGGTTGCCGCGGCTGCGGCCGCCTTCGGGGTCGATGTGGTCCTCGTTGAAAAGGGCCTGATGGGCGGCGATTGCCTCAACTTCGGCTGCGTGCCTTCAAAGGCGCTGCTTTCGGCCGCCAGGGCGGCCACCGGCGCGGCGGGAGCGCCGGCCTTCGGTGTCCTGTCCGAGGGCATGCGGGTTGACTTCGCCGCGGTGAGCGACCGTATCCGCGCTGTTATCGCCGCGATCGAACCGCACGATTCGCAGGAACGCTTCGAAGGGCTCGGCGTGACGGTTCTGCGCGAGACGGCGCGCTTTGCCGGACCTGACAGGGTTGTGGCAGGCGCCACGGAAATCAGGGCCCGCCGCTTCGTCGTGGCGACCGGGTCGCGGCCTTTCGTTCCGCCCGTGCCGGGCCTCGATGACGTTCCCTATCTGACCAACGAGACCGTGTTCGGCTTGCGACAGGCGCCCGAGCGCCTTGCGGTCATCGGCGGCGGACCCGTCGGTCTGGAGCTGGCGCAGGCCCACCGGCGGCTCGGGGCGGAGGTTGTGGTTCTCGAAGCCGGCAAGGTGCTTTCCAGGGACGATTCGGAGCTGTCGGCGATCCTGGTGCAGAACCTGAAGGCGGAGGGGATTGAGCTTTTCGAGGAAACCGCCGTCGAGCGGGTTGCGAAAAGCGGCGAGGGGATCGAGGTCTCGATCCGGTCCCGGTCCGGCGAGACGACGACGCTGACCGCAAGCCATCTGCTTGCCGCGTGCGGGCGGACGCCGAACGTGGAAGGACTGGGCCTTGAAGAGGCCGGTGTCGCCTTCGACGCGAGGGGCATAAAGGTCGACAGGGGGCTGCGTACGTCGAACCGGAGGATTTATGCCATTGGCGACGTCATCGGCGGGCTTCAGCTCACGCATGCGGCCGGCCATCAGGCCGGCCTCGTCATCCGTTCCATCCTGTTCCGCCTGCCTGTCGCGATGAACGGGACGATGGTGCCCTGGGTGACCTACACCGCGCCTGAAATCGGTCATATCGGTTTGAGCGAACGGGCGGCCGTTGAAAAATACGGCCACCGGGCGAGGGTGCTCCGGGCGGAGTATGCCGGCAACGATCGGGCGGTCGCCGAAGGCCGGACGGCTGGCCGCCTGAAACTCATCGCCGGGCCGCGCGGCAGGCTTCTCGGAGCGAGCATCGTCGGAGCGCAGGCCGGCGAGATCCTGAACCTTCTTTCGCTGGCCTTGTCGAAAAACATGACCATGAAGGACCTTGCGGGTTTTGTCGCACCTTACCCGACCTTCGGGGAGCTGGTGCGCAGGGCAGCAATTTCATACTATGCGGAAGCGCCGAAAAATGTTTGGGTACGCAGCGTAATCGGTCTGCTGCGCAAATTCGGCTGACGGTCCGGCTCACCGTGGAGCTTTCGGGAATTCAGGACGAGACGACATGAAGCATGAGGGCACGCCGCAAGGGGCGGCCGTCCCGTCGGTCGAAGGCGGCGGACTGGCCGAAGCGGGCGAACGGGCCATAGGCTACCGGTTGGGCGGACTGTCCGGCAAGCTGCTTCTGCTGACCGTCGTTTTCGTCATGCTGGCCGAAGTCCTGATCTATGTGCCGTCGGTTGCCAACTACCGCAACACCTGGCTGATGGACCGGCTGACGACCGCCGGCGTCGCCGCCTCCGTGCTGGCCGAGACCAGCACGATCGCTCCGCGTCTCCAGGAAGAACTGCTGCGCACCACCGGCGCCCTCGCGATCTCCCTCGACCAGGGCACCCGCCGCAGTCTGATCGCCATGAGCGACGTTCCGGGCGAGGTGGATATCGTCATCAACATGGCGGAGGTGACGCCGTGGTCGTCCATCGCCAGCACCTTCGAGATCCTGACCTATCGGGGCGATGGCGTCATGCGGGTGATCGGCGCCGGGCAGATGGGGCACACGGAACGGGTCGACGTAGTGCTGCCGGTGCGCCTCCTGCAGGCGGACATGCTGGCGTTTTCCGGCCGGATTCTCGCCCTGTCGCTGGTTATTTCCGTCATCACGGCGAGCCTGGTTTATATCACGCTCCGGGCGCTCTTCATCCGCCCCTTGCGCCGGTTGACCAGTTCCATGGACCGGTTCGCGGAAAATCCGGAGGACGCCTCGCGCATCGTGACGACGTCCGGCCGGCGCGACGAACTCGGCGAGGCGGAGCTCCGTCTGGCGGCGATGGAAGAAGCGCTTTCCAGGGCCTTGCAGCAGAAGCAGCGGCTGGCCGATCTCGGCCTGGCGGTCTCCAAGATCAACCATGACCTGCGCAATCTCCTGGCCTCGGCACAGCTCTTCCTGGAGCGCCTGGAGCATGTCCCCGATCCAACCGTCAACCGTCTGGCGCCGAAGATCCTGGCGACGCTGGACCGCGCTGTCGGTTATACCCAGGCGGTGATGTCTTACGGCAAGGCGCAGGAACGCGCCCCCCAGCGCCGCCTCCTGAACCTCCGCCGCGTCGCGGACGACGTTGCCGACGTACTGGGCCTTGCCGACCACGAGACCGTCAGTTTCGACAACAAGATACCGGACACCGTCGAGATCGACGCCGATCCGGAACAGATCTTCCGTGTCCTGCTCAATCTTGTGCGCAACGCCCTGCAGGCCCTCGACGCGGAAAAGGACGGCGCTCTGGTCAGACGGATCACGGTGGAGGCCAGCCGCGAGGGCGGATGCGTCACGATAGACGTCAGCGACACCGGCCCGGGAATACCCGCCAACATCAGGGGCGCCCTGTTCAAGGCCTTTCACAGCGGGTCGAAGCATGGCGGCGTCGGCCTCGGACTGGCGATTGTCGCCGAACTGCTGAAAGCCCATGGCGGAGGCATTCGCCTGGATGAAAGCAAGCCTGGCACCTGTTTCTGCCTCACGGTGCCGGACCGCACCGCTTGAGCGCACCCGCGTCGGCCGTTTGGCCCGTCGCCGTCTGGGGGGGGGCGTGAGCCGCAGGCCAAACGAAGCACAAATGGCGCCCCTGGGATGAAGACCCCGCGGCGCCTGCCGGAAGCCTGTGAACCTCGCCGTCGTACAGGCTTCTGGCCCGCAACAGCGAAAGCCGGAAAAATCAGGCTTCCGCCGGTTTGCAGACCATGCCGGAACCACTGGCTTTTACGGAAATCCGCGGCTCGTCGAGATATGTGACAGTTCCTTGAAAAAAACTTCAAAAAGTCCCTTGCATTCCCCGCCGGTCCGCAGTAGGTAAGCGCCCTGTCCGGAGCGCACATACCCGCTCCGCAGCGCCAAGACCGGCAGCCGAAGGATCAAGTCCCGGCAGCCAGATCTTCGCCTCTATAAGCACCGGTAGCTCAGCTGGATAGAGCACCAGACTACGAATCTGGGGGTCGGGGGTTCGAATCCTCCCCGGTGCGCCATTTCCCAAATGTCCAAAGAAAAACAGCGACCCACACCGTTTCCAGAAACGGGTTCAGTTCTGTAGCCGCCGGCAGCCATCGGCGAGCCAGCCTTTCAGGTTTCGCAAGTTTCGCAAATGGGCCATTTGCCCGGTGCCGTTGTACTCCGCCTCAAAGAGGCCGGTGGGCTGCCAAGTGCATTCGAAACAGGGCGTATCGAGCGGCGCAGTCGATTCCTCATTCGCGACGCAAACATGTCAGGCTCCAAATCCGTTCCGGTTAACATATTGATATGAAAGTGTGATCAAGCGACCGCGTTTCCAGTGCCGCGACTTGAACCTTCCATCCCGCGGGAGGGAAGGGATTTGCGAATTCTGATTTTCTTGATTTATATATGAGTTTAATACTCAAGATATCGGAGCTTCCCTGTGGCACGTATTGAGCCTCTGGATTTTCAACCCAGTACCTGTGGCAAGGCCACATTCGTGCGGCTGCCGGACCAGCCTGAAGGCACTCGCATCGACATTTTGAAGATTGCCCCGGGTATTACTCTGGCACGAAGTCAGTTTTCGGCCGATGCCGAGCATGTTGCCGACATCCTGCGGCGGGCCGATCAGGTGTTGCTGACCATCAACCTCTCCGGTTCCATGCGGCTGACGGATGCGGGCAGCGGTGAGAAGCATGTCATCTCCAAGAGCGAAGCCTGGGCGATCCGCCCGCGGGGAAAGATCATGCATCGCCGGGTCGACAAGGGTATTGGCTGTTCCAATCTGGTGATTGCCTTTGACATCGATGCCCTGGAGTCTGAGCTGCGGGACTGTGTCATGGCGGCATTCGATGACAGCAAGACCTTTGTGCGTCTGCAACTGCCGCTGCCTGAACACAGGACATTCTCGCAGCTGTTCGATGGACGGGAAGGACCGGCGACACTGGTGCGCAAACACGGCCAATGCCTGACATTGATCGGCCATGTGCTGGAAGAGCTGCTGTCCCGGCCGGATCCGTTGACCCGTTCCAGATCCTATGGACCGGACATTCTGGTCGAACGGGTCAAGGCGGTGCTCGGCGAACGGCTGGGTGAGACGGTGAGCCTGAGCGAGCTGGCGACCCTGTTCGGAACCAACCACGCAACCCTCAATCGGGTTTTTCACGACGAGACGGGGCAGACGGTTTTCGAGTGTCTGCGCGAACTGCGGCTGGAGGCGGCCCGAACCCGGATCGCGACCGGAAATGCGTCTCTGACGACGATTGCCTATGACTGTGGCTTTTCCAGTCCCAGCCATTTGAGCACTGCCTTCCGCAAGCGCTTCGGATTTTCCGCCAGCGCCTATCGCGAACAATTGCGTCTGGGTTTCGGCAAATAGAAGAGATTTTTACTCAGGTATAAGTCGGACACGGAAGGAGATGGCACGACGCCTCGCAAAGGAGATCGTTATGCCACGCCTCGCTTATCCAACCCTTCTTGGCTCCGCCGCGCTCTTGCCCCTGTTGGCCGCTCTGCCGAATGTGGCGCGCGCCGATGAGACCGAGACCGTTCTCGAGGTCATCGTGATTTCGCCCAATCTCTGGAAAGAGCAGTCTCAGAAAGCGACGGCCAGCGCGACGACCCTGACGAGCGACGACCTGCCGGCCGGCCCGTCGAGCGACCAAACGGAGATCGCCCGCCACAGCGCCAATGTGGTCTTCCAGAAATCGAACGCGGACGAAAGGCTTGTGGTTCGCGGTGTCACCGCCTTCGACAACGCGCTGGCCGATCCGGTCGGCTATTCGGTCAACGGCGTTTCGCTGCCGCTCGGCTCCATTCAGATGCCTGCGCTCTTCGCGATCGATCAGGTGACCTTGCTGAAGGGACCGCAGGGCACCCTTTACGGCCGCAATTCCGAAGCCGGTCTCGTCTCGGTTGAGACGATCGCTCCCGGGTCGCTGGGCGGGTGGCGGGCCGGTATCGGCACGTCCGCCTCCGCCGGCGCTGCCACGCCCATAGGGCTCAACGGCAATGTTCTGTTTTCTGACACTATTTCCGATACCCTCGCGCTGACCCTCGGGCTCGATTTCGAAAACTCTCCGGGAGTGATGCGGGATCCGGTTTCGGGAGCGGATGACGGCGGCGAGAACCGGCGGCTGACCTGGGCGGCCGGCCTGGCCTACGATCCCTCCGCCGACACGAATGTCACCTTCACCAGCGTCGGCAACAGAGAGGACATGAACAAGCGTCAGTTCCGTTACATCGACGGCCTTTATGCGACTGACCGGTTCGAGAACTCCTATAACGACGACGCATGGGAAGCACGTACGAGCACCGTCACCTCCTTGAAGGCAAGTCACGCATTCGAAGCGGTCGAACTCACTTCCATTACCGGCGCGACCACTTTCGACCGGGCTTTCGATCTCGATTTCGATACGAGCCTGCTGCCTTTGGGGCAGAGCCATCTGGATGTGCGCGACCGCATGATCTCGCAGGAGTTTCGTCTTATCAATCATCAAGGGACGGGAAGCCCCTTGAACTGGTCTTTGGGCGCTCATGCCTTTCATCAGAGCACTGACGCGGGCTTCGCCATCGACACGCAATCGTCCGAACGCCAGACTGCGATTAACCAGAACGGCGCGGCGCTTTTCGGCTTTGCCGAATATGCCCTGACGGACCGCTTGAGGTTCGGTGCGGGCACCCGGCTGGACTGGCAGGAAAGCGAGGCGACGCAGCGCTATGTCTCGGCCCTGGGGACGAGCACTTATGATGGTTCCCTGAGCACCTTCGCTATCCTTCCCAAGGCGACGCTCGCCTTCGATCTGAGCGAGAACGCCCTGGTTTATGCCAATGTCGCCCGTGGCTTCATGCCGGGTGGCTACAACTATGGCTTTGCCAATGACACAGACAGTCTCGTCTACGACCCGGAATACAGCTGGAGCGGAGAAATCGGCACGAAGATGGATCTTGCCGGAGACCGGGTGCAATTGAACCTGGCAGCTTTCTACACCTATATCGAAGACAAGCAGATCACCCAAACCATTCCCGGCGCTTCCCAGAGCATCTCCAATGCGGCGGAGGCCTATATCTATGGCGCCGAAGCGGAGCTTCGAGCGCGTATCGGCGCGGGCTGGAGCCTACGTGCGGCGGCCGGCCTGCAGCAAGCAACGGCGAGCGATCTGAAGACGACAGTCTACGACAGCGCGACCGCGACGCTGGTGGCGGCCGACTATTCCGGAAACGACCTGCCGCTGGCGCCGAATGTCAGCTACAGTCTGGGCCTTGCCTACGAGGGACAAAACGGCTGGTCCGGCAAGGTCAGCCTCAATGGCACCGGGAGCTATTATTTCGATCCGGCCAACAGCCTCGAGCAATCCGCCTTCGCCACTGTCGACGCCGAGATTTCCTACGCTTTCAACCGGAACAAAGTGACCCTTTGGGCGAGGAACCTGTTCGACACGCCCTACTATTCCAAGGCCAACAGCAGCGTGCTTGGAACCGTCGTAGAAGACGGTCAGCCCATCACCGTCGGTCTGAACTACCGGATAACATGGTAAGCGCATGATGTCGCCTGAAGAAACGGATGCCGCAACGCTGCTCTATCGCACGCTTGAAGGGCCGATTCGCTTTGCTCTGCTGGATTGGGCGTTCGAGGAACGGATCTTCGATCTGTGCGAGGAAACGGCGCAGGCGGATGCCTTGGCCGAAGAAACGGGGGGCGATCCAAAGAAGCTGCTGATTGCGCTCCGGGCGCTGGCCGCCGCCGGCTTTCTCGATCAGCAACAAGACGGTTTTCGCACGCCGCCCGCGCTTGCCTCGTTCGTCACGACGCACGGCACGCGCAGTCTTGTGGTGAACCTGCGGGCGATGGCGTCGCTGCGCCACGCCGGACTGTCCGACCTCTACGTACTCCTGCGACCGCAGCAGGACGGTGCCGCGCCCCGTCCGCCCCTGTTCGATGCGGCGCATTGGGATCGCACCTACAATTCGCTGAGTTCGTTCCATAAAGGCGTGTTCGGCGACGTTATGGAGACCGCCCTTGTCCAATTGCCTGAATGGACGCATGTCAAGCGGGTCCTGGACGTCGGCGCCGGCTCGACGGTCCTCGCAAGCCGGCTGATACGCGCCGATCCGGAGAAACACGTCACCCTCTTCGATCTGCCGCCGGTGGCCGAGCGCCTCAAGGCTGCCCTGCCGAAGGACGAGACCCGGATCGACGTTGTCCCGGGCAACTACAACGAGACGTTGCCGACGGGCCCCTTCGACCTCATCCTGTGCTCTTTGACGCTGTATTTTCGAAACGAGAGCCTCGACCGTCTCCTCGCGCGGCTGGCGAACTCGTTGGCGCCGGGCGGTCTATTCGTCAGTTTACACGAGGCACTAGAGGCCGGGCGCAGTCAGCCGTCAGAGCATGTCCTTGGCCGAATGACCGCCGCCCTGCGCCATGGAGACGTCTCCTTCCAGCGGGGCGAGATCGCCGCGGCCATGGAAAAAGCAGGCCTGACGCGGATCAACTCCCGTGAAATCGCTACCCCATTTGGCCGGTTTCAATTCGAAACAGGCCGCAGGAAAGACCCCCATGACTAGATTTGTTCTTACAGGTCTCGCTGGTTTGCTGTGCTTCTGCGCCGCTGCCTCGGTCTCCATTGCCGCAAGTAACCGGTCAACCGTCGTTGAACAACACGTGCTGCTCTCCGGCCCCCCGGTCTGGGAAACGGCACCACTCCTGGCCCTCGTTGCCGACCAGCCGCTGAAGGACAAAGGCATTGTGTTTACCTTTCAGGCGTGGAAGTCGCCGGCGGAGCTGCGACAGCTGCTCATGGGCGACAAGCCCGTCCTGGCCGTCGCTCCGAGCCTGATGGCGGCAGTGCTGCACGCGCGCAATATTCCCTTCGCGCTGGTGGCCGGCGAAATCACCGACGGCAGTGTCAAGCTGATCGGCAAGGGCGCGTCACTTGAACGCCTCTCGGACCTGCAAGGGACAACGCTGGCCCTGCCTTTCAAGGGAAACTTTCCCGACCTGCTTTTGAAACGGCTCGATTCCGGCGACACACCGTCCTTTCGTCCGCTCTACACCGGCAACTACATGGCGTCCATGCAGATGCTGATCGCCGGCAAGGCAGGCGCGGCGCTGCTGGTGGAGCCATTGGCAACGATGGTCACGGGCAAGGCCCCGGATCTGCACGTGATTGCAGACACCTGTGTCTTGTGGAAGGCGGAGACCGGGCTCTCGCACTGTCCGGTTGCCGGTGCGCTTTTGGCCAATCCGGTGCTGGCGGCGGACAAGACGCAGTTCCATCTGGTCAGGGACGCGCATCGTCAGGCCTTTGAGGCGCTGGCCGTCTCGAAGACGCGCCCGGCGGAGCTTCTGTCCGGGCAGTTTGCCGAGTTGCCGCGGGCGGCCGCGGTCGCAGGCTTTGTGGAGATCCGCCCCCGTCTCCTGCCCATGCCGGGCAACAGGAGCGCGCTCGAAGGGTTCCTGAAGGCGATCGCATCGGTGTCGCCAGAGGCTGTCGGCGGAGTGATGCCCGATGCGGACTTCTATGGAAACCCGGCTGAATGACAGTGCGCCCAGTGCTTCGCCAACGCTTGTGTAATGGCCTTGGCGTCGGCGCTCTCCTGCTTGTCTGGCAGTATCTCTCCACCGTGTTGCATCCGGTCATCCTGCCGAGACCTTCGGCGACACTTGGGGCGCTGGTTGACCTTCTCTTTTCCGGATCGTTCCTGCTGGATGTGGTGTTGCCCAGCCTGACCCGCGCGGTCTCAGGGCTTTGCCTGGCGCTGGCGATCGGTTGCTCGGCCGGTGCGCTGGCGGGATACAGCCAGACGGTCGAAGCGGTGCTGGCGCCGCTGAAACACCTGCTCCTGGGGCTGCCGGCCTCGATCCTGATCGTTCTGCTGATCCTCTGGCTCAACGGTGGCAACCGGCTCGTCATCTGCGCCGTCACCGTCATGCTGGTGCCGCTGTTTTATCTGGCGCTGCTCGACGGAGTCCGAGGGTTGGATCGTTCGCTTGGCGAGATGGCGCAGGTTTTCCGCATCCCGCTGTGGCGCCGGCTGACCCGGATCTACTCTCCCGCCCTGTGGCATGCCCTTCGTCCGGCTTTGCGGCTTGCGATTGCCACCAGCCTGCGGGTCACGCTGTTGACCGAGGTACTGGCCGGCAGCGACGGCCTGGGACAGACGGTCCTGCTCGCGCAGACCTATCTGGAGACCGAGCGTCTCTTCGCGCTCGTGCTTCTGATCCTCGCTCTCATCGTAGGGATCGAGAGGCTATTTAATCTCCTCTTGCGGATAGGGAGGTCCTCATGATGCTGTTTGAGGCCGCTCATGTCACCTTGCGGTTCGACGGGGCGGCACAACCGGTCCTGCACGATTTTTCGTGGAGCCTCGGGAAGGGCGAAAGCTGGTGGGTGAGCGGGGCGAGCGGCTGCGGCAAGACGACTTTGCTGCGGCTGATCGCTGGTCTTCTCGCACCGACCGGCGGGCGGGTCGAACGTCACGCCCGGCGTGTCGGCGTGGCCTTTTCGGACATACGCCTGGTGCCGCATCTTGATCTTGTTGCAAACCTTGCGCTTGTTAGGCCGGATCTGCGGCGGAACCCGGCTTTGCAGCAACGTCTCGAGGAAGATCTGCTGTTCCTGGGCCTGGACGCGGTCCGGCATCTTCCCGCCCGGGATTTGTCCAAGGGACAGCAGCAGCGGGCCGCGCTCCTCAGGGCGCTTGTCATCGTGCCCGACTTGCTTTTGCTCGACGAAGCGGCCAGCGGCCTTGATGACGACAATTGGCGCAATGCCCGGGAGCTTGTCCGGCGCTACCGCGAAAAAGATCCGTTCGCACTGGTCGAAGTGAGCCACAATCCCCAGCGCCTTCTTGGCAAGTCCGGGGTCTGCAATTGTCTTCCGCTAAGCTCCGCTCCTGAGGCGTCGTCAGGAGAGCATGTGTCTGCAGGCCCGTAGCTTTGAATTGCACCTGGTTTGCCGAAGGCCATTTGGTGGCTGGAACTCAAGCGGCACGTGCCGACTTTATCGCTTCAACCATAGCTTTCGCCAACGTCTTCGGAGCTTGGGCGGAAAACTGTATGGAACGATGGGATACGGGAAGATCAGGGAAGCCATCCACGTTGGTCAGTATGGTTAAACCTTCACTCACGCATGACTGAGGCAACAGCCCGACCGCGAGACCGGATCGAAGAGCAGCTTTCAAACTCGAGAAGCTGCCGCTTCGAAAGGCGATGCAATGGTCTCGTCCCGCCTTTCGGAGAACGTCGGCGGGCAAATCTTGCCAATAGCAGGACCGGTCGAGGACAGCCAAAGGCACTGGCGCGTTTTGCGACCAGACTGACCCCTCACGTGCAACCCAGACAATCGGTTCGCTGCCCAGGGGCTCACCCCCCGGATCATCCAGACCTGAGCACACGGCAACATCCAGATCTCCAGCTTGAATGGCCCTGGAATATCCTGACGTGCAGCCTGAGCGGGCCAACACCTGCACGCCCGGACGGCTTTGTGAGAACTCTGACAAGATACGCTCCAGCACACCCTCATCGAAATCATCCGGCAACCCCACGCGGATAGTCCCCGTCAGAGGTTCAAGAAAAAGATCTGCGGCATCCCTGATGGCAGAAAGGATCGGTACGGCGCGCGATAACAGAGCTTCTCCAGCTGACGTGAGTGCCATGCCTCGAGCACTTCGGACGAACAGGGATGTCTCCAAGCTCTCTTCCAGCTTTCGCAGTTGAACGCTGATTGCGGATTGGGTTCGCCCCAAACGCTGCGCGGCTACGGTCAGGTTCCCGCATTCCGCGATGGTCGAGAAGGTATGAAGCAGGGAGGGATCAATCGGAAGGCGTTCGATTTTATTCATGGAAGTCATCGTATTAATTCGTTTTTTCTGAAGCAACTCCAGACCTACGCTCGTCGGTAAATCAAGTTGCCGAGGAATAGGAATGGACACCACGCAAGCAGGGGTACTGATCGTCATTGGCCTTCTGGGGGGCTTGTGGAATGCTGTGGCCGGCGGTGCTACGCTTTTCACCTTCCCGGCTCTGATGGCTGCGGGATTACCGCCGGTCGTGGCGAATGCGACGAACTACCTTGCCCTGCTGCCGTCCAATGCGGCTGCATTGCCGGCCTATCGGGAAGAACTGCAAGATCTCGGGAAACAGCTGCTGCCCCTTTTGCTCGTTTCGGGCCTTGGCGCGATCACCGGCTCGGTTCTGCTGCTCGTCTCCGATCCGGCAGTTTTTGTCACCCTCATTCCCTTTCTGATCCTTTTTGCAACGGGTCTCTTTGCATTTGGAGACGCTTTGCGATCCTGGCTTCTCAGGAGCGCGGGAGACAATGGCGGTCATTTGGCCGTTTACTCGGCTCTTTTTGTCTCCTCGATTTATGGCGGTTATTTCGG
Organism: Roseibium aggregatum; assembly: GCF_017309185.1. GTDB lineage: Bacteria > Pseudomonadota > Alphaproteobacteria > Rhizobiales > Stappiaceae > Roseibium > Roseibium aggregatum_B. Next base: position 229,963 of record NZ_JAEKJZ010000001.1, read on the forward strand.
TGCCGGTCTCGGTATCATTCTGCTCGCAATCGCCCAGCTGATGGGGTTCTCCGATTTTCACGTCGCCAACAGCGTCAAGAACCTCCTGGCATCGAGCTTCACGCTCTTGAGCGTTGCGGTCTTCGGGGTTGGTGGGCTGATCGCGTGGCCTCAGGCCATTGCCATGATGGTGGGTAGCGTAATCGGAGGTTATGCCGGCGGCCGTTTGGCGAAGCGCGTAAACGCGCGATACCTGCGCGGCGCCGTGATCGTTTTTGGTCTCGTTCTGACGCTGGTTTACTTCCTGCGGGCCTTCGGCAACTAGTCTTTGCAGCAATCGCGACAGCGAGCATTGCTGCGGTTGCAGCGAAAGCCCGTGCCGTCCGCAGATCAGGCGTTTAGGAAGCGAATTGGCAGCGCGTTATTGCGGACAAAACACCGTGGCCGCACCCCGTCGCTGTTGAGACTCCATGGCATCGAGTTGCGCGAAACGCGGGTTTGAAAAGCGCACGCGGGACGCGGAAGACGTCAGTTTGGCGCCGGACCGTTCAAGCATCGGCTCGGTGAAGTTTGTCAACGGCCTGACGCCGCCCGGGTCGGGCGGCGTTTTTCTTGGGTTTCAGCCGATCCGGCGGATTGTTACGCCCCCTGAAACGGGCGTGCGCCGATCAGAGTCAGGCGTCTTTCCGGTTTCTGAAAAGGGCCAGACCGCCAAGCGCGCCGAGCAGGAGCACGCCTCCGGCCGGCAGCGGCACGGCTGTCGCCTGAACGTCCCAATAGACATTTTCTTTCGGGCTGTACTGGCCGTCGATCGGATTGATCTGGAAGGTCACAAGGCCCGTCAGGACACCCAGATCGAGAGATCCGACGAGACCGGAGAAGAAGTTTGCGACACCGCCGATTATGATGTTGCCGTCGACCGGGGTTCCTTCCGCCGCCTGCCAGTTGAACACCACGTTGTACCCGCTGCCGAAATCCATCGACCAGCCGTCGATGTAGGTGGTGGAGCTCGAATGCAGAACGCCGCCGTACAGCTGTGTGTCGCCCGTGAGCGTCAGGATCGGATTGCCGGTCGCTGTGCTGAAGTCGCCGAGGACATCGTTAGGGGCGGGGGCGGTCCCGATTATGCCCGGCCCGCCACCTTCGTAAATGACACCGGACACTGAAACTGCGGCTGCCTCTTCCACGGAAAAGCTCGCAAAGGCGGCAGCGGCACCTGCGAGTACGACATTACGGAGTCTCATGACACACTCCCCTCACACTCTAAACACGCAAACGTAAGGACATTTTGGTTGAAAAAGATCTCGAAACATCAAAATCCGCCCATTACGTAACGAAATATTAACATGATGACGTTCGTCGAAAAACAGGAATCTTCCAAACATCTAGGTCATCCTTAACAAGCGCGAAGACGAGTGTTCGCCGCCAGGTGTGTTTTGGGGAGGTGAGAACCGTCCAAGGTCTGTCATTGTTTTCGACGGGCCCGGCCAGGCGCGTTTTTTCTTTGTTGACGCATGGGGAGTCCGGCGCGAACGGTTTCCTTGAAAATCCCGATTGTGCTTGCTGCGTTGCGGGTTTAGCTTGGAGCGCGCCGGCGCCTTCTCCGAGAGGTTTCCGCCGGTTGTCCCACGCTCCTGTTTCCGTAAAAGAGGCCCTTCATGGCGCAACTGCCGAATTCTCTCGAAGCCCGCGATATTGCCTTTCAGCTTCATTCCTATGCCGATGCCCGCCGTCAGGAGGAGGCCGGCTCGCTCGTGATCGAAAAGGGCGAGGGGATCTATGTCGAGGACATCAGCGGCAAGCGCTACATCGAGGGCATGGCCGGTCTGTGGAGCGTTGCCGTCGGCTTCGGCGAAAAGCGTCTGGTGGATGCCGCCACGCGGCAGATGGAAAAACTGCCCTATTACCATACCTTCACTTACAAGACCCACGGCCCTTCCGTTGAGCTTGCCGAAAAACTGATCGAGATGGCGCCGGTGCCCATGTCGAAGGCCTATTTCACCAATTCGGGGTCCGAGGCCAATGACACCGCGGTCAAGCTGATCTGGTACCGGTCCAACGCGCTTGGCCAGCCGGAGCGCAAGAAGATCATCTCGCGCGTGCGTGGCTATCATGGTGTGACGATCGCCTCGGCCAGCCTCACCGGCCTGCCGAACAACCACCGCTCCTTCGACCTGCCCCTGCCGCAGGTCCTGCACACCACCTCGCCCCATTACCGCACCATGAAGAAGGACGGTGAGAGCGAGACGGACTTCGCCAGGCGCTGCGCCCAGGATCTGGAAGACCTGATCCTGGCCGAAGGGCCCGAGACCATCGCGGCGTTCTTCGCCGAGCCGGTCATGGGCGCGGGCGGGGTCGTCGTGCCGCCGGAAGGCTACTGGGAGGCTGTGCAGCCGGTCTTGAAGAAATACGGCATCCTGTTTGTCGCCGACGAGGTCATCTGCGGCTTCGGACGGACCGGCAACATGTTCGGCACCGAGACCTATAACCTGCAGCCGGACATCATGACGCTCTCCAAGGCGCTGTCCTCTTCCTACCAGCCGATTTCCGCACTCCTGATCAACGATACGGTCTACCAGCCGATCGCCGATGAATCCCACAAGATTGGCGTGCTTGGCCACGGCTACACCGGCAGCGGCCATCCCGTCGCGGCCGCCGTCGCGCTGGAAAACCTGAAGATCATCGAGGAGCGCGACCTGGTCGGCCACGTGAAGGAAATCGCACCGACCTTCCAGAAGCGTCTCGCCGGCCTTGCGGCAAATCCGCTTGTCGTCGAAACCCGGGGCATCGGTCTGATAGGGGCGGCGGAACTTGCGTGGGAAGGCTTTGGCGATACGCCCGGAGCAATCGGCGGCAAGGCCAATGCGGTCTTCCTCGAGAAAGGCCTCATCTCCCGCAACATGGGCGATGCCATGGCTTTCTGCCCGCCGCTGATCATCGCCGAGGCCCAGGTGAACGACATGTTCGACATCGCCGAGGAAAGCCTGAAAGCGGTCGCGGACAGTCTGTGATGACAGCCCGGTCGATTGTCGGCACGATCAGCGGAACCTCCGCCGACGGCATCGACCTGGCGGGCCTTCTGACCGACGGCCGGACCGTGTCCCGGTTCGGCCCGTCGGAAACGGCGGCCTACAGACCCGAGACGAAGCGCCGGGTCCTGGCGGCCGCCGCGAACAAGGGCACGGGCCGGGAGGACTGGCCGGCCATCGCCGAAGCGGTGACGCAAGACCATGCAGACGCCATCGCAGCGTTTCTTGAAAAGCACGGCCTGAAGCCCGAAGCGGTCGTCTTTCACGGACAGACCGTCTGGCACGATCCGAAGGCCGGCGAGACGGTTCAGCTCGGCGATCCCCAGGGTCTGGCCGACGCGTTGGTTCTGCCGGTGGTTGGCGATGTCCGCCTGGCGGATATGGCTGCCGGCGGCGAGGGCGCACCGCTCGTTCCGGTCTATCACCGGGCCCTGGCGAAAACGCTCGTCGGGGAGGACCGCGAGCCCTTGTGTTTCCTGAACATCGGCGGCGTTTCCAACCTGACCTATATCGACGGCGACAATCTGATGGCCTTCGACATTGGACCCGGCAATGCCTTCCTGGACGATTGGGTCCGCCGCCACGGCGCGGGCGATTTCGATGCGGGAGGCGCGATTGCCGCACGGGGCAAGGTGGACGAGGTCTGGCTCGGGGAAGCCTTGAGACATCCGTTCCTGACGCAACCCGGCCCGAAGTCCCTCGACCGTTACAGCTTCTCGGCAGGTTTCGCCGAAGGTCTCGGTCTGGAAGACGGCGCGGCGACCCTTCTGGCCTTCACGGCACGCGCGATTGCCACGTCGGAAGCACTTCTGCCGAAGGTGCCGAAGCTTTGGCTGGTCTGCGGCGGCGGACGTCTCAATCCGGTCCTGATGGAAGCCCTCGACGCTTGCCTCTCCGGACAAGTGGTCTCCGCGGACGCGTATCGGATCGACGGCGATGCCCTGGAAGCCCAGGCCATGGCGTTTCTGGGCGCGCGGCTCATGGAAGGACTGCCGACGACCTTTCCCGAAACGACCGGGGCAAGCCGCCCGGTTGTCGGGGGGAAGCTTTATTTGCCGAATGATTGTGCGCCCATGCCAACGTGAATGGTCAGCGGAAACAGGATGCTGTCCGTGATCGGTCCGTCGGTGAGGTCCGTGGCTGCTCTCGCCGGAGGGAAGATGCAAGCAAATACCGCTGCCGTTCGCTCGGCCGAAGAGCTGGTGCGCCACCTGGAAGCGAAGGTTTGCGGCACAGAGGTGCTTGTTGTCGGCGTGTGCGGTGTCGCGGGAGCCGGAAAAACGACCCTGTGCCATCAATTGGTCGAAGCGTGTTCCTTCGATGCGGTCCGCCTGGACTGCGACCGGTTTTCGTCTCTGAGTCACGCCGAACGCCAAGCCCGGATCAGGGAAGCCAAGGCGGAGGGAAACCGGGATCGGATTGAGCTGACGGAAAATCCCAGGAACTGGTACTCATTCACGGATATTATCGCGGCAATCCGCGATCTGCGGTCCTGCCGCGTTCACACAAGTCACCGGGCCTGGAACAAAAAGACAGGCGAACTTGACGACACGTACCAAGTAACCTTGGCCGAAGCCGGTCCGTCGATGCTATTCTGCGACTGTATCTACCTGTTGCATCCGGCCATAAGAACGGAGCTGGATGTCGCCGTTCTGGTCGATACGCCGGGCAGCCTGGTGGCCGAACGCGGGCTCCTAAGATCGAAAGGCAATTCAGCTCTCGCAGCTTATGGAGAGACGCTACGGCGCAAATACTCTGTTCCCTATTTCAAGACCTTCGGAGGCCATGCCGATCTCATCTACAGAGCCGGCTCCTAGAAGGATTTCCTGCACCTGCAACGAAGTCGACGAGCCAATGTCCCGCACGATTTCCGATGCCAGACAAACGTTCCCTTCCGGCAATGCGAACCGGCCTCTCTTGCCTAAAGGTCTTCCACCGGCTAACCAGATTTCATGAACGGTTCTGAAATCTACCATCGGCTGATCGGGCTGATCGAGGACAGGGTGTTGAAGCCCGGCGACCGGTTGCGCGAGGCGGACCTTGCGGAGGAGTTCGGTGTCTCCCGCACGCCGATCCGCGAGGGGTTGAAGCGTCTGGAGGCACAGGGCCTTGCCGTGCACGAACCCAACCGGGGCATGGTGGTGCCGACCCTCGACCACGGCCAGATCAACGAAGTCTATTTCATGCGTGAGGTGCTGGAGGGTACAGCGGCCGGGCTCGCCGCCAAACACGCCTCGGAGCCCGAGATCGAAATCCTTCAGGATCTGGTGGAGGCGGACCGCCAGCGCATCGCCGACAAGGACAGCCTGGTGCGCTCCAACCGCGAGTTCCACCGCCGCCTCTGCCTCGCCTCCCACAACCGGTATCTGGTCGACCAGATTGAGCACCTGCGCCTGTCGCTGATCCTGATGGCCGGTACCACGCTCGATACGCCGGAACGGCGCGAGACGGCGGTGGAGGAGCATGCCGCGATCGTGAACGCGATTGCGGCGGGCGATGGCGAGGCCGCCGAAGCGGCGGCCAGGCGGCACATCGCTCACGCCCACAAGACACGGTTGCAGCAGATCTGATAAGCTGAAGCGAAGGTCCTGAATTTTCCACAGGACGGTACCCGCCGCCCTTGTGAACGCAAGGGGCCCTTGTTTGTTGGCGCAGATCTTCCCGAGGAGCCCGAGGCCATGGTTTCCCCGTATTTCCAGTCCGGTTTTTTTTCGTTTGTCTTCTGGTTGCTGTTTGTCTCCGTGACTATTGGTTCCGAAATTGTTCTAGCGGATGAAAATCTTTCCGACGCAATCGACGCGTGGCTTGCGGACGATGATGAACGTGCCATTCCAGCGCTCGCCGAGTTGGCCAAATCGGGAAACGTGGACGCGCAAATTCTACTCGGGCAGATCAACAGGCGGCCGGGCGCGCCGTCGAATTACCTTGGCGGTTTCAGCCGCAAGGAACAAAACGCCCTGATGAAAGCGCCGGGAGGACTTTCCGGTGTTCCCTGGCTCAGCGTCATTGAAACCGACAATCAAACGGCAGTAGCGCTCAGAAACGCGAGCGATCCGAAATTCCGGTTGAAAGGCATAGAGGCTCTGCTGGATCTTGAAGAAGGCGCCCCGACGATTTTACCGATCATCAAGCAACTGAACGATGGAAACTATGCCAAAACGATCAGGCTATCCGGACACGAGAATTTCCCGGCAGACGTTCGCTTCGTCGCATGGCTGGCCGCTTTGCTTGTCGACGAGAGCGAATACTCTGCCCAGAGAACGGCGTTATTGACCGAATGGGACGGCAAACTCGCGGAGTACGACGTTGGTGCTCTCATCGTCCTGCCGGGAAGCCAGTCACTCATGACGCCGGAAGAAGCCTCCGCGCTGGCTTCTCAGTTCGCCGTCGCAAAAGTCCTTCGGGCTCTCGCTTACGAAAGAGGAGACCTGGAACCGGTTTCATCGCTTCCGGGTGCGGATCAGGCAGATCGCGTGTTGCTGGAAGACGAAGCATTGAAACCTCTGGCCGGGCTTTGCGCCGACGAGTGTCCGCAGAGCGGCATAACCTGTGTTCGAACGTTGTACTACGGCGTTGGAGGTTTCATGGGCCTTCTTGCTCTCCAGACACCGCTGGAGCGCCTCATTCCGAGCGAGGTCTACCTTGGTAGCGAGCGCTACAAGTCGGACATCAAGCGGAAGGCCTTCATGACTGTTAACGAAAGCTGGGGCGCGAGGGCACTAAAGTTTTACGGGGCGAAAATCGATCGGCAAGCAGATCAATGCATCGTGAACAGCGTACTGGCCTCCTCCGGACAGTCCCGTTAGGAGTGGTGCAGCGCCTCAACACTCCACGATATTCACCGCGAGCCCGCCCTTCGACGTTTCCTTGTACTGTTCCATCATGTCCATGCCGGTCTGGCGCATGGTTTCGATGCAGCCGTCCAGTGGAACGAAATGGGAGCCGTCGCCCCTCAGCGCGAGCGAGGCCGCTGTCACCGCCTTGACGGCGCCGAGGGCGTTGCGCTCGATGCAGGGAACCTGAACCAGGCCGGCGATCGGGTCGCAGGTCATGCCGAGATGATGTTCCAGGGCGATTTCGGCGGCGTTTTCGATCTGCTCGTTGCTGCCGCCGAGCGCGGCGCACAGACCCGCCGCGGCCATCGCCGACGCGGAGCCGACTTCTCCCTGGCAGCCGACTTCGGCGCCGGAGATCGAGGCGTTCGCCTTGATGATGCCGCCGATGGCGGCCGCCGTCAGCAGAAAGGTGCGGATGCCGGCCTTGTCGGCGCCCGGACAATGATCGAGGTAGTAGCGGGTCACGGCGGGAATGACCCCGGCGGCGCCGTTGGTGGGCGCCGTGACCACACGTCCGCCGGCGGCGTTTTCCTCGTTGACCGCCATGGCGTAGACGCCGAGCCAGTCGACCACGCTGTGTTCGAAGGGCGGGTTGCTGCGGCCTTCGCGGATCAGCTGCTGATAGATGTCGGCGGCGCGTCGTTTTACATTCAGCCCGCCTGGCAGGATGCCGGACTGGCTGATGCCCCGGTTGATGCAGGAATCCATCGCCGACCAGACCCGGTCGATGCCCGCCTCGACCTCTTCCGCTGTCTTGTCGCTGCACTCGTTCTGAAATTTCATCTCGGCAATGGAAAGCTCGGCTTCCTTGCCCATCTGAAGCATCTGTTTCGCACTGGCGAAGGGGAACGGCACGTCCTGGGTCTTGAGTTCGTTCACCGGTTCGTTCGTGGTCTTGCGCAGCTCCGCCTCGCTGACGACAAACCCGCCGCCGATGGAATAATAGACGAAGCTGTCGATGACGGCGCCGGACGCATCCAGAAGATGGAAGGTCATGCCGTTGGCATGGAGCGGCAACGCCGGTCCGTAGTCGAAGATCACGTCCCGGCCGGGATCGAAGGTGAGTTCCGGCAGTCCGGCGATCGCCAGCCTTTTGTCGCGCTCGAGCGCGTCCAGCATCGGCTCGACCGCGTCCGGGTCCAGCGTGTCGGGCTTTTCGCCTAGCAGGCCGAGGCAGACAGCCTTGTCGGTTGCGTGACCCTTGCCGGTGAAGGCCAGCGAACCATGCAGGGTGACGGTGAGGCGCGCGGCTTTCGCCTCGGCGCCGGAAAGGCCGCGCAGCCTGTCCAGATAGCGGTGCACGGCGACCATCGGCCCGACGGTGTGAGAGCTGGAAGGGCCAATGCCGATTTTGAAAATGTCGAATACGCTGATGAACATCTGATCCGGATCGTGTCTCTCAGGTGGCGCCCCGTGCCACTCGGAAAAATCACCCTATCAGATAGCGTTGCGCACTTCGCCCTTCAAACGCGCATTTCTGTGCTGTTTGCGACACGCGTCCACCGCCGCGGGGGCAGGGTGAAAGACTCCTGCGATTACATTGCGGCGATACGCGACTGGGTTTCCAGCATGGACAGGAAGCGCGTTTCCGGAACCGGCTTCGAATAGAGATAGCCCTGAAACAGGTTGCAGCCGTTGTCCGACAACCAGCGCCGCTGGCTGATGGTCTCGACCCCTTCGGCGACAATGCTCGCGCCCAAGGCCGAGGCCAGCGACAGGACCAGCTTGACGATTTCGCCGCCGGTCTCGATGTCGTCCATGAACATCCGGTCGATCTTGATGCCGTCGATGGGGTAGTTGCGCAGATAGGCGAGGTTGGAATAGCCGGTGCCGAAATCGTCGATGACGATCCGGTAACCGGTCTCTTTCAGGGTTGTCAGGATGTCCTGCGCCTGCGGGATGTCGCCGAGGAGAACGTTTTCGGTGATCTCCAGGGAAATCAGGCTGGGGTCACAGCCCGTTTCCACCGGCATGCGCTGCATCCGATCGACAAACGCCGGATCGGAAAGCTGGCGGGGCGACACGTTCATGGACAACGGAACGTCGAACGAGAGCGCTTTCTGCCGCGCCTGCATCGCCGCGACTTCCCAGGCCACCCACAGGCCGATGTCGTTGATCAGTCCGCTTTCTTCAGCGATCGGGATGAACTCGTCCGGCCGGATGAGACCTCTTTCAGGATGCTGCCAGCGGATCAGCGCTTCGGCACCCACCACCCTGTCGTTGCTGGTTCTGGCAATCGGCTGATAGTGAAGGATGAATTCATTTTCCTCGATGGCCCGTTCCAGATCTTTCCGGATGGCGTTGTGCTCGTCGCGCAGGCGCCGCATCCGTTCGTGGAAACGGACGCATTTGTACTGCGGATCCGTTTTGGCCTGATAAAGCGCAAGGTCCGTGTGGCGCATGAGCTGCTCGATGTCGCGGCCGTCTTCCGGATAATGGGCATATCCGATACTGAGCCCGACATGCCTCGGCTTGCCGTCGATCATCTGGGGAGAGGAGAACGCCCCAAGAAGCGCCTGGCCGAACCAGTCGGGGCTTTGCCGGTCGTCCTCCTCCAGATGGCAGATCAGGAATTCGTCGCCGCCCAGCCGGGCCACGATGTCGTCCGGACCGGAAAGTTCCTTGAGTTTTTCGGACACCAGCTGGAGAAGCGCATCTCCGGCCGCGTGGCCCAGGGTGTCGTTGACCAGTTTGAAATCGTCGAGATCCACCAGATAGAATGTCGCCCGCTGGCCTTTTGCGAAGGCGGTCTGAAAAACCTCTGTAAGCCGTTCCTTGAGATAGGTGCGGTTGGAGAGACCGGTGAGTGCGTCGTGACTGGCGAGATACTGCGCCCGCTCCTTGGTCTCGTGCAGTTCCGTCACGTCGATTTCACTGACAAGATACGCCGGCTGACCGGTGACGGCATCGTGGCAGGCCCGGATCGTCATTTCGTGCCAGCGGGGCCCCGTCGTGGTCCTGATATTGGCGACCAGCCGTGAGTTGCGCTCGCGCTCGACGCGCCGCATCAGCACATCGCCTTTTCGAGGGTCGACGAATTGCCCCTTGAGCGTGGTGTCCAGTGAGCAGCAGGCCGCGCGGGAGGCCGTGTTCCGGTAGAGTGGAACACCCTCGACAGTGAACAGCGTGATCATCACGGTCGTGTGCAACAGGGCTTCGGCGCTGCGCACCGTTTCCGGCTGTTGTTCCTGATGGGGGCGGGCCTCGCAAAGCATCGCCATCCGTCCGTCGAAGAGGCGGACCCCCTTCATGTTGATCTGAAGAATCTGGGCCTTTCCTTTCGGGTAAAGGGTCCAGATCTCTTCGAAACTGACATCCTGACGGCAAAAATCCTGCTTGTACTGGTTCAGCCGTTCCTCGACGGCCGGCGACATGTCGGCGGACAGATCCCGTGACATGAGGTCTTCCAGGCCCTCGGCGTCCATGAAGTCCAGGGCCTTCTGGTTGGCCCACAAATACCGTTTGTGATCGAAATCGAATATCCAGACCCCGGTGTCGAGCCGGTCGTAGACCGACATGACAAGATCCAGGTCAAGCAGGCCTTCGGCAATGTCGACAGGCGTCAGATATCTGTTTTTTTTGGCTGCTTCGGTCATTTTCCGAACTTTGGTCAGCTTCGTTTCCCGGATCGACATGGATGGGCCGGATACCTTCATTCTCGCGAACCGCTAATCCTTATCGCGATTTGGTGAAGGATTTCTTCGATTTGACTATCGCAAATCCAAAAGCGATTCCCAAGGGAAAACAGTGCGGAAACTTGGATAGGTCTTTATAACTTCTGGTGTTTGTCTGAAACGCTTCATCGGCTTGGTAGAAATACTTAATTCCGGGGGCCGGTCGTAGGTCTGCCGGATCACACGGGGGCCGGCTCTTGCGTCAGGAAAGGCAAGGACGGAGCGAGCAGCTGCCTGTGGTCCTCATACAGACTATCGGAAATCGGGACAATCATGCGCTTTGCGCGGTGGAAGCCGAAGATTATGAGTTGATCGCGCGGCCAATAAAGTTAGAAGAGCTGCAAGCTGCGCAGGCTCCAGCGGCTTTACGGTTGCTATTTTTGACCGTTTCGCAGCGGATCGGATACATAAGATTGCTCTGGATTGAGTAAAAGGAGCGTGAATGCTTGAGCTTGACGGGCTCGTCATGAACTTCGACGGCTTCAGAGCGGTTGACGGTTGCTCGTTTCGCGTCGGCGAAGGCAGCATCACCGGATTGATCGGGCCCAACGGAGCCGGCAAGACAACGCTGTTCAACCTGATCGCCGGCGCCTTGCAGCCGACCAGCGGAACGATCCGCTTCCTTGGCGAGGATGTGACCGCTCTCGCCAGCCATCAGCTGTTTCACAAAGGTCTCGTCCGCACCTTTCAGATCCCACATGAGTTTCACAAGCTGACCGTGCTGGAAAACCTGATGATGGTGCCGCCTTCCCAGCCCGGTGAAAATCTGCTGGCCAACTGGTTTTCCTGGCGCCGGGTTAGCTCCGTCGAAACCGAAGTCGAGCGGAAGGCCTACGAAACCCTGGGGTTTCTCGAGTTGACGCACGTGGCGCACGAGCGGGCGGGAAATCTTTCCGGCGGCCAGAAGAAGCTCCTCGAACTCGGGCGCACCATGATGACCGATGCCCGTCTTGTGCTGCTGGACGAACCTGCCGCGGGTGTGAACCGGACCCTGTTGCGCAAGCTGGAAACCAAGATCGAGATCCTGAACAGGGAACGCGGATATACCTTCATTCTGATCGAGCACGACATGGAAATGATCGAAAAACTCTGCGATCCGGTGATTTGCATGGCGGAAGGCAAGGTGCTGATCGAAGGCGATTTCCACGCCGTCCGCTCCAATCCGCAGGTTCTGGAAGCCTATCTCGGGGAAACGGCGGGAGGCGCCGCATGACAGCGCTTCTGGCTATGGAGGAGATCACGGGCGGCTATGGCGATGCCGACATTCTTCTCGATGTCTCGCTAAAGGTTGGAAAAGACGAGATCGTCGTCATTGTCGGCCCCAACGGCGCGGGCAAGTCGACCGCCATGAAATCGGTCTTCGGCCTTCTGACAATCCGGGGCGGGAGGATGATGTTCGACGGCGACAACATCACCGGCTGGGCACCGAACCGCATCGTCCAACGCGGTATCTGCTACGTGCCTCAGGTCGACAACATCTTCCGCGAAATGTCGATCCACGAGAACCTGGAAATGGGCGGTTTTCTGAAAAAGGGCGATCTGTCGGCCGCGTTCGACCGGGTCTACACCCTGTTCCCGGATCTGAAGGAACGGCACAAGACCCTGGCGGGAAGCCTGTCGGGAGGGCAGAGACAGATGGTTGCGATCGGGCGGGCCCTGATGCTGGATCCGAAGCTGCTCTTGCTGGATGAACCGACCGCCGGTCTGTCGCCGAAATACATGGAGCAGATTTTCCAGATCTGCCGCGACGTGCGCGACACGGGCGTCGCCATTCTTCTGGTCGAGCAGCACGCCAAACAGGCTCTTGCCTTCGCCGACCGGGGCTATGTGCTGGCCGCCGGCAAGAACCGCCATGAGGGCACGGGCGCGGACCTTCTGGCGGACAGGGAAGTCGCCGAAATGTTCCTGGGGGGCTGACCGGTATGGACTTTCTTGAACTGCTGAATTTCTACGTCATCCCGGGCATCGTGATCGGCTCCATTTATGCGCTGGGCGCGGTCGGGATCACGTTGATCTTCGCGATCCTGCGCTACGCTCATCTGGCTCACGGCGATCTGGCGACCCTGGGGGCCTTCGTCGCGCTGGCGGTGGTTTCGGGCCTCGGAGTGTCTCCGCTCGCCGCCTTGCCTGTGGCGATCGTGGCAACCGCGGCCGTCGCGGTCGGTATCGACAAGGTCTTTTACGAGCACCTGCGGGAGAGGCCGAAAATCGTGACCGTGATGGCTTCGCTCGGGATTGCCCTGATGATCCGCTCCGTCGTTCAGGTGTTCTGGGGCGTTGACACCCAGACCTATGTGCGCGGCATTGTCCGGCCCGAGGATTATTTCGGCCTGCGTATCCGCGACCGGGAGATCTACACGGTTCTCGCCATGCTGCTTCTGGTGGGCGCCCTGCAGGTCTTTCTGACCCGCTCGAAATGGGGCAAGGCCATGCGCGCCATGTCCGACAATCCCAATCTGGCGCTGCTGTCGGGGATCGACAACAAGAAGGTGGTCGTGCTGACCTGGGTCATCGCCGGCGGCCTTTGCGCGGCGGCCGGGTTCTTTCTCGGGCTCAACACCGAGCTGAAGTCCCTGATGGGCTGGAGCATGCTTCTGCCCGTGTTCGCAGCCGCCATTCTGGGGGGCGTCGGCCGGGTGGAGGGCGCGGTTCTCGGCGGTCTGATTGTCGGCGTCGCCGAAGAGCTTTCGGTGCTCTGGATCCCGAGCGAATACAAGGCCGGCATGGCCTTCGTCATCCTGCTGTTCATGCTGCTCGTGCGCCCGACCGGGCTGCTCAGGGGCAAGGTGCTATAGGGAGAGGGAGACGGAAATGGAAATTCTGGGTCTGGTCAACTATGCCCTCTTCATGGCGATCTTCATCGCCATCTACGCTCTGCTGGCGCTGGGTCTCAATATTCAGTGGGGCTTCGCCGGCCTCTTCAATGCTGGGATCGCCGGCTTTTTCGCGGTTGGCGCCTATACCTCCGCCATTCTCACGAGCCCGGCGGCGGCGGACCGCATCGGCGGTTTCGAACTGCCCTTCGTGGCCGGCTGGATCGGAGCCATGTGCGCGGCCGCACTGGTCGCCTGGCCGATCGGCAAGATCTGTCTGCGCTTCCGCTCCGATTACCTGGCGATCGCGTCGATCGGGATCGCGGAAATCATCCGCCTTGTCATCAAGTCGGAGCCGGTGCTGACCAATGGCGCGCGGGGAATCTCCAGTATTCCGCGCCCGGCGGGGGATCTCGGCTACATGGAATCGCAGGCCGCCTACCTTGTCATCGTGCTGGCCGTGCTGGTCGCAGTCTATTTCCTGGTGGAACGGCAGTTCAACGCGCCGTGGGGGCGCATGATGCGCGCCATCCGCGACAATGAGCCGGCCGCGCGGGCAATGGGCAAGAATGTCGAATACCGCCGTCTGGAGGCCTTCATCTTCGGCTCCGCCCTGATGGGGCTCGGCGGGGCGCTCTTCGCCCATTTCAACCGGTCGATCACTCCGGAAGCCATCGACCCGATGGTGGCGACCTTCCTGGTCTGGATCATGCTGATCCTCGGCGGGTCAGGCAACAACCGGGGCGCCATCCTGGGCGCGGCGGTGGTCTGGATCATCTGGTCGGTTTCGGAGATTGCAACGGACCGTCTTCCGCATGAATATGCGGTCCAGGCGAAATACATCCGCCTGTTCCTGATCGGACTCATGCTGCAGCTCGTCCTGCGGTTCAGGCCCGAAGGGCTGCTGCCGGAACCCTTGCGAGGGGACAGGCGGGCGGCACCAACCGAAAGAGACCGGAGTTGACCGGTCAAAGCGCGCGCGAGCCATCGAGAGCGTGTCCTTGAAGTCTCTAAGTCCCGGCGAAGACCGGATAATTGAGGAGGTACTTTTTATGAAAACCAGGTTTCTGGCCCTTGCTGGCGGTCTGATGGCTGCGACGGCGCTCGCAAGCGTGCCTGCGAAAGCGGACGTGAAGATCGGCCTTATCGGGGGCGTCTCCGGCCCGATCGCCGCCATGGCGCCGGCCATGATCGACGCGTCGCAGCTTGCCGTTCAGCAGGTCAACGAGCAGGGCGGCATCGGCGATGGCGAAAAACTGGTCGCGGTCGTCGGCGATAGCGCCTGCAACCCGCAGAACGGCACGGACGCGGCCACCAAGGCGGTCAACATCGAAGGCGTCGCCGGCATTGTCGGTCCGCACTGCTCCGGAGCGGTTCTGGCCGCCGCGGGGTCCGTGACCATTCCGGCGGGCATCGTCATGATCACGCCGTCCGGCACGTCTCCGGAAATCACCTCCCTGGAAGACAAGGGCACCGTCTTCCGCACGGTTCCCTCCGATGACTACCAGGGCCGCGCGCTGGCGCGTACCATGAAGGACATGGGCTACGAAAAGGTCGCCGTCGCCTATCTGAACAACGACTACGGCACCGGCCTGGCCAATGCCTTCAAGGCGGAATTCGTGGATGAGCTGAAGGGTGAAATCACCCAGTTCGCGGCCCATGAAGACGCCAAGGCCTCTTACCGCTCCAACCTTGCGGAACTCGCCAAGGGCGGCGCCGACACGCTGGTCATTTTCGACTATGGTGACGGCTCCGGCCTGACCATGTTGCGCCAGGCTCTGGAAAACGGCTTCTTCGAGAAATTCGTCGGCGGCGACGGCATGAAGTCGGAAGCCATCATCAGCGAACTCGGCGCGGAAAACCTCGGCTCGTTCGTCTCGTCCTCTCCGGTCGGCGCAAAGTCCAAGTCGCTCGACGTCTTCAACGAGGCGTTCAAGGGCATTGGCGGCGATCCGGACGCGATCTTCGCGACCACCTCTTACGATGCGGCTTTCCTGATGGCGCTGGCCCTGGAAAAAGCCGGCGGCAAGAAGGAGGGCGTCGCGGCGGCGATGCTGGAAGTCTCCAATGGCGAGGGCGAACCGATCCTTCCCGGCGAATGGAAAAAGGCCAAGGAACTGATCGCGGCCGGCTCGGCCATCGACTACAAGGGCGCCGCCGGCGATCACAATTTCGACGCCAACGGCGACGTCCCGGGCACCTACGCCCTCTGGGAAGTCGGCTCCGACGGCTTCGAACTCGTGACGGAAATGAAATAAGGCCCTTCTCTTCAGAATGGCATTGCGCGACACCGGCGGTTCGAGAGGACCGCCGGTTTTGTTTGAGATGACGCCATCTCGGCGGTCTTTCCGGGCAGGTGGGATGCGCACCGGACGCTGATCCGGCATGACGCCCTGCTGCGCTTTTCATTACTTACTCCTGCCCCCAAAAACCGCTATACACCCCGCCATGCGTGATCTGGATGTTCTTGTGCTTGGCGGCGGTGCGGCCGGGCTGATGTGTGCGATTGAGGCGGCGAAACGCGGGCGCAAGGTGCTGGTGGTCGACCATGCGAAGCGGCCCGCGGAGAAGATCCGCATTTCAGGCGGCGGGCGCTGCAACTTCACCAATCTCAATTGTTCGCCGGCTAATTTTCTGTCGGAGAACTCTCGGTTCTGCGTGTCCGCGTTGAAGCGGTACACCCAGCACGATTTCCTGAAGCTCGTCGAGAAGCATCGCATCGCTTTTCACGAGAAAACCCTCGGCCAGCTCTTTTGCGACGACAGTGCCAAAGAGATCATTCGAATGCTGCTCTCCGAGCTGGAAGCCGCCGGGGGAGCCCTGCAGCTCGAAACGGAGATCAAGGCGGTTCAGAAGCCGGACGAGTGGTTTTCCGTGGCGACTTCAAAAGGTCCTCTCAGGGCAAAGTCGCTGGTTGTGGCGACCGGCGGGCCGTCGATCCCGAAAATGGGAGCGACCGGCTTCGGCTATGAGCTCGCGAAACAATTCGGCCTGAACGTGGTCCCGCCACGCGCCGGGCTCGTGCCGCTGACCTTCTCGGATACCAACAGGGACCTCTGCGGGCGCCTCGCCGGCGTCTCCGTCGATGCGGAAGTCTCGTTTCGGAAGACGACCTTCCGGGAAGGGCTGCTCTTCACCCATCGCGGTCTCTCCGGCCCCTCCATATTGCAGATTTCCTCCTACTGGCGGGAAGGCCAGCCGATCTCTGTGAACCTTCTGCCGGATCGGGACCTTTTCGATTTTCTGCGCGCGGCCCGCAAGGAGACGCCGAAGCAGGATCTGAAGACCGCGCTCGGGGCGCTGTTGCCCAACCGTCTGGTGGAAGAGCTTGCGAATGCCTTTCAGCTCAAGGGACGGCTGGCGGACCAGTCCGACAAGGTGTTGCGCCGGGCGGCGGAGCAGCTCAACCGCTGGCAGCTGACGCCCGTCGGCACCGAGGGCTACCGTACGGCGGAGGTGACGCTCGGCGGGGTCGACACGAAGGAGCTGTCCTCGAAGACCATGGAAAGCGCCAGGGTGCCGGGGCTCTTTTTCATCGGAGAAGTGGTCGATGTCACCGGCCATCTCGGCGGGTTCAATTTCCAGTGGGCCTGGTCGTCCGGCCATGCGGCGGGGCAGGTTGTTTAGCGGGATTGCTTCTGAGACCGTAAAAAACCAAAATACAGGACGTTCGTGCGAGCGACCGGGACAAGGGTGAGAGTTCCTGGTGCCTGTGGTTCTGTTCAGTGTCATCCCGGCCGAGCGGAGCGAGAGCCGGGACCCACTCGCCTAACCTATTGCCAACGCATTATTTCAGACTGTTCTGCTCTGGTAATGAGTAGGCCCGTATCTTCGCTTCGCTACGTCCGGGGTGACCGCGGAGGAAGGTGTGGGCTGTCTGGACGACCATCGGAAAGCATGCGCTGCTCAATTCATCAGCTAACTATCTGACTGCATAAACGCGCCGAATTTTCGCGCCGCAGCATTTTTTGATGACCGTTCCTCATGTGCCGGTATATAAAATGGCAAACGGGGGAATGAATGAAGCGTGTGACGATCCACGACGTGGCCGAGGCGGCAGGCGTCAGCCTTGCCACTGTCGACCGGGTGCTGAACGGCCGGCCCGGCGTGCGCAAGACGACCATCGCGAAAGTGAAACAGGCCGTCGACACGCTGAACTACAAGCCGGACGTCTTTGCCGCCGGTCTGGCCAAGAAGCGCACCTATCGTTTTCACTTTCTCCTGCCGAACGGCCCGAACGCCTTCATGGAAGACCTGACCAGGGAGGCCACGTCGCACGCGGAAACCATGAGCGGCGACCGCATGCATGTTCACGTGGAGCCGATCGATGCCTTTGACGGCCACCGGGTCGCCGGAACGCTCGCTCTGCTCGACCACACCGTCTGCGACGGCGTTGCCGTGGTCGCACCCGCCTTTCCGGAAGTGCGCGCCGCCATCGACCGGCTGCAGGACAGGGGCGTGCCGGTTGTCACCCTCGTCTCCGATCATCCGGCCTCCAATCGGCGGCATTTTGTCGGTATCGACAATGTGGCGGCGGGGCGCACGGCGGGCCGGCTGCTCGGCCGCTTTCTTCCAAGGCAACCGGGCAAGATCGCCATTGTCGCCGGGTCGCTGGGGCTCCGGGACCATGCCGAGCGTTATCAGGGCTGCCGGGAGGTGATCGAGCAGGACTATCCGCACCTGGACCTTCTCAAGGTGCGCGAAGGGCGAGACGACAACGCCCGCAACGCGGATCTGGTCGCCCGGCTTCTCAAGGAGAATCCGGAGCTTGCCGGGCTCTACAATATAGGTGCCGGCAACCGAGGAACCATCTCGGCGCTGAGCGCTTCCGGGCAGGCGGAGAGCGTCGTCGTCGTCGGCCATGAGCTTACGCCCTATACAAGGGAAGCGCTTCAGGCCGATGTGTTCGACGCCGTGATCGCCCAGGATCCAGGCCATGAGATCCGCAGTGCCATCAGAGTGCTGAAAGCCCTGTGCGACGGCGTTCCGATCATCGACGGGCAGGAGCGTATTGGCATCGACGTCTTTTTGAAGGACAATCTGCCTGCCGTGACCGACCGGCCAGACAGCACAGAGTAATTCCCGGCAACGACAACGAACAACGAGGGGCGAACCTCTCGCGGGGATCTTCGGGAGGGAAAATGACTAACGTACCTCAAAATATCGTCAATCCGATCCTGCCGGGCTTCAATCCGGATCCGTCCATCTGCCGTGTCGGCGAGGACTATTACATCGCCACCTCGACCTTCGAATGGTTTCCGGGCGTGCAGATCCATCATTCGAAAGACCTCGGGAACTGGCGGCTGTTGACCCGTCCGCTGACCCGTCCGGAACAGCTCGACATGCGCGGCAATCCGGACAGCTGTGGCATCTGGGCGCCGTGCCTGACCCATGCCGACGGGGTTTTCTGGCTTGTCTACACCGACGTCAAACGCCATGACGGCTCGTTCAAGGATGCGCACAATTACCTCGTCACGGCGCCGGAGATCGAAGGTCCGTGGTCCGATCCGGTCTATGTCAATTCGACCGGCTTCGATCCATCTCTTTTCCATGACGACGACGGCCGCAAATGGTTTCTCAACATGATCTGGGACTACCGGGTCGGCTACCACTCGTTCCAGGGCATTCAGCTTCAGGAATATGATCCGGTTGCAAAAAGCCTGACGGGCCCGGCCCGGAACATCTTCAAGGGAACGGAACTGGGACTTACGGAAGCACCCCATCTCTACAAGCGCGACGGCTGGTACTATCTGCTCACCGCAGAGGGCGGCACCGCCTATGGCCACGCGGCGACGCTCGCGCGGGCAAGGCGGATCGGTGGCCCCTACGAGCTGCACCCGGACAAACATGTCGTCACCTCGCGCTTTTTTCCCGACAATCCGATCCAGCGCGCCGGCCATGGAGATCTCGTTGAAACCCAGAACGGAGAAACCTATCTGGTCCACCTGATGGGCCGCCCGCGTCCGGGGCAGAACCGCTGCCAGATGGGCCGGGAAACCGCGATCCAGAAATGCGTCTGGGGAGAAGACGGCTGGCTGCGCCTGGCAACGGGTGGCATGGAGCCGCAATCGGAGGTATCGGGTCCGGACCTGCCGTCCCATCCATTTGCGCAGGAGCCCGACCGGTACGATTTTGACGGACCGGATCTGCCGCTGCCGTTCCAGTGGCTGCGCACGCCTTATCCCGAGCGTTTGTATTCCCTGTCGGAGCGGCCCGGTCACCTGCGTCTCTTCGGGCGCGAATACGTCGGAAGTTTCTTCGAGCAGGCTTTGGTTGCGCGCCGCCAGACGGATTACGACTTCGAGGCGGAAACGCGAGTCGAATTTCAACCCGTGAGCATTCAGCAGGCGGCGGGGCTGATCGCCTATTACGGACGCTACCAGTTCTTCTTCCTTGCAGTCACCCTTCACGAGCAATTGGGGCGCGTGCTGACAATCCTGTCCTGTCCGGGCGATTATCCCGGTGGTTTCCTGGAGGCGCCGCTCGACCGGCCGGTCAGTCTGCCCGATAGGGGAGCCGTGGCCATGAAGGTGACCGTCGAGGACATGGCCCTGCGGTTCTTCTACCGCGTGGAGGGGCTGGAAGACTGGCAGCGTATCGGCCCGGTCTTCGACGCAACGATTCTCGCCGACGAATCGGGCCGTGGGCCGCACTCGAATTTTACCGGCGCGTTCGTCGGGATGCACGCCATGGACGGGTCGGGAGCGGGGCAACCAGCCGACTTCGATTATTTTGGCTACCGAAATTTTACCTGACGTTCCCTTTCGGCAGCTAATCGGCACGAAACGTCAAAAAGTTACGCAAAATGGTCAAGAATTGCATTGACCTTTCGCGACCGGCACCTCATATCTTATCGCATGCGTTTGACACAACAGACCAACTATGCGGTGCGTGCGCTCATGTACTGCGCCGTCAACCCGGACAAGCCGAGCAAGGTCGCGGATATCGCGGCGAGCTTCGACATGTCCGAAACCCACCTCTTCAAGATCATGAAGGTTCTGGTCGATGCCAATCTGATCAAGACCATTCGCGGTCGCAATGGAGGCGTCCTGCTGGCCCGGCCAGCGGAAGAGATCTCGGTGGGAGAGGTTGTTCGGGCCGCTGAGGAAAGCTTCCTTCTGGCGGAGTGTTTCGATTCCGGCCGCAAGGACTGCCCCTTGATCATGTCCTGCGGCTTCAACGGTCTTTTGCACGAAGCGCTTGAAGCGTTCATGGAAGTTCTGGACGCCAAGTCCATCGCGGATCTGTCCGAGGACCGCTTCGGAATGCGCGACCTGCTCAAGATCGAGGGCCCTGTCGAAGCCCCGATGGCCGCCAGCGCCTGATTTTCTGAAAAAAAAACCGCTGTAAACGGCCAAGGCGTCACCGCAATCTCGGTGCATGACGATCTACTGAAAGCTCTCGCCGTAATTCCGGACAGGATGCCGACAAGCGGCGTTGCGTGAGTCGGAATTCAGACGTCAGCGCGGGCGACAGCGATCCCTGGTTCTTTTATCTATTTGTTATGATTTGAGGAATGAGTGCCTTCGGCGCTGATGATATCTGGCTTCCGGATCTGCGCTCGGGAGGCGCCTCACTTGTCCGGAATGAAGATTCAAGGGATAGCCGACAATCCGAAGCGCCGCCGCAAGGTTGGCGCTTTTTATTTTGTCTTTCGCGTCAGGAAAGGCCGGGCTGGCTAGCCGCTGAGGGAGAGGAGAGGGCGGTTGGCTTGCCTGGCATTTGGCACCCTGACGGATCAGGGGTCCTGACGCACCGGAATCAGAGGACGCGATTTCCAATTCCGTTTCGATCAGGCATTGCCTTGATAGGAAAACTTGAGTATGAGTGTCAAGTATAAAGTTGAGTAAATTACTCCACTTTTTAATCGTTCAAAACTAGCCGTCCCGGAACACGCCTCCGGGACAGTCACTCAGGCCAAGGACCGATTGCGCGCATGACACCGTTAGCCAACCGCCAGAAGCGTCGTCTCACTCTCGCCCCCGCCGTTCGCAGCCGGAACAGTTGTGCCGACAGGTCGGCAGCGGAGCAAAAGACCGAATTCGATTCCCGGGAATTGTTCAGTGGCCTGAAGCAGATCAATATCCTCCACAACGAGGAAACCTACCGCCTGTCCATCACCAAACAGGGCAAGCTGATTCTGACGAAGTGAGTTCCGTCCCCGCGGGCAGAAGGGGCATGAACAGGTTCTGCTGACCGCATGCCCCTTCGGCGGATGGACTGCCGTCGGCGTCGCCTGGCATCAGGCGGAAAATATCGCGACGGGCTTGCCGACGCCGCGCAGGGCGTGTTCGCCCATGGCGTTCAGGCCGGTTTGCAGGTCGCTGGACAGGACGTCGCGCACCGGTTCGGTCAGGAGAAGTTCCCGGCCGAGCGATTTGCACAAGGATTCCACCCGGCTCGTTTCGTTGACGGCGCGCCCGATCACGGTGAAGTCGAGCCGTTCCTCCCCGCCGACATTGCCGAAAAAGACCTCTCCCCGATGAAGCCCGATGCCGATCTTGAGCGGCCGCCAGTAGGACGGCTCCGGCAGGTCCGCAGGCGGAGTTTCGTTCAGGCCGGCAATGGCGGCGAGTGCCGCTCTGGCCGCCTTGACCGCCGCGGCGGCGGCAGCGCCTTCGCCAAGGTTGTGCTGATCGAAGACGGCGAGGATGCCATCGCCCATGAATTTCAGAATGTCCCCGCCGTGGTCGAGAACGGCGGTTGAGACCCGGTCGAAATAGGCATTCAGGATCGCGGTGACCTCCGGGCCGCTGAGCCGGTCGGCCAGTTGCGTGTAGCCGCGCATGTCGCTCATGAAGACGACTGCCTCGATCGCTTCCCCGTCGCCGCGTCTGATGTCCCCGTCCAGGACCCTCCGGCCCGCGATCGGGCCGAGATAGGTGTCGGCGACATTTCTGGCGATCCGTTTCACGATGTGCCGCTCGACATGAAGCGCCAGCAGATCGATCACGCCCCGGATGCGTTCTTTCGTGTCGGGAGAAAACCCGCCGGCCTGGGTGGTGGCGAGCGTCATGGCGTTATAGTTGGTCCCGGCTGCGCTGAGCGGCCAGGCGACATAGCTGGTAAAGCCTTCGTCGGCGAGCTCACGCATCAGCGGCGCTGAATTGGCGCCGTCCTCAGTTTCCAGGTTCACCTTGATGGTCTGCCCTTCCGTCATCACGTTGAAGAGCGGGTTGCGCCTGAAGGCCTCCTGATCGATTGCTCCGGCGTCGGCCGCGATCTCATCGCAGATTTCATCCCTGGCGCTCCAGAACCAGGAAAACCCGATGACGCGCGGGTGGAGCGTACCGAAGTGGAGGGTCGCGCGGTCTATGTCGAGGCCCGCCGCCTTGCAGCGCCAGCAGAACTCCTCAAACATCAAAAGAACATCGTCGATCCTTGTCGCCTGGTGCAAAAGCCAGTCGTGGAGGTCCGCAAGGCTCTGCTCTTGGGGCGCGCAGACCGGTCCCCTGCGCGACCGGTTGATCAGATAGACATGAGGCGCATAAATACGCGGGGCGGGGTCAAGCACATGTCTGGTCATGCGGTCTCCGAGCGGATTGGGTCAACCGGTATCTTGGTGCCGCACTTTAGCAGTTCAACGCCTTTGAAGGGCGAATTCCGGGGGAGGGGCTGGAGAGGCGCCTAGAACGCCGCCTCGACGCCGCCCATTTCCACGTAAACGCTCTTGATTTGACTGTAATACTCGATCGCCGCATGGCCGTTCTCGCGGCCGATACCGGACTTCTTGTAGCCGCCGAAAGGCATTTCGATGGGAGTCAGATTGTAGGTGTTGATCCAGCAGGTGCCGGCCTGAAGCTGGCCGATCACCCGATAGGCGCGCTGGATGTCCTTTGTGAAGACGCCGGCCGCCAGACCGAAGTCCGTATCGTTCGCCCGGCCGATCACGTGATCCTCATCGGTAAAATCGAGGACACTCAGGACGGGGCCGAAAATCTCCTCCCGGGCGATGGTCATGCCGTCGGTGACGTCGGCAAAGACGGTCGGCTGTACGAAATAGCCGTCTGGAAAACTGTCGACGGAGGCCGCGCCGCCGCCGCAGACGAGACGCGCGCCTTCCTGCTGGCCGATCTCCATGTAGTGCAGGACCTTGTCGAGCTGCTGCCTGGAAACGAGCGGGCCGATATTCGTCGCCTCGTCCAGAGGGTCGCCGAGTACGGCGGTCCTGGTGCGTTCGGCGAGACGGGACAGGAACGCTTCCTTAATGTCCGTATGGACGAAAACGCGCGTGCCGTTGGAACAGATCTGGCCGGTAGAATAGAAATTGGCGTTGATCGCGGCGGAAACCGCATTTTCGATGTCGGCGTCGTCGAAAACGATCAGCGGTGATTTGCCGCCGAGTTCGAGCGTCGTCTTCTTCAGGTGTTCGCCGGCAAGCGCGGCCACCTTCGCGCCCGTCGGCACGGATCCGGTCAGGGAGACCTTCGCGACATCGGGATGCGCCACCAGTCTGGCGCCGACGTCGCCGAAGCCCTGGAGAACGTTGAAGACTCCGTCCGGCAGCCCCGCCTCAGTGAAGGCTTCCGCCAGTTTCAGCGCACTTAACGGCGTGATTTCGGACGGCTTGAAGATCATGGCGTTGCCGCAGGCAAGGGCGGGTGCCGACTTCCAGCACGCGATCTGGATCGGGTAGTTCCAGGCGCCGATGCCGAAGCAGATGCCGAGCGGTTCGCGCTTCGTGTAGGCAAAGGAGCCGCCGAGATCGATGTGCTCGCCGGTCAGCGTTGCCGCAAGATTGCCGAAATACTCCAGGCAGTCGGCACCGGATGCCGCGTCGGCGACCAGCGTTTCCTGCAGGGGCTTGCCGGTGTCGAGCGTTTCCAGCACGGACAGCTCGCGGTTTCTGGCGCGCAGGATCTCCGCTGTTCTGCACAGCACCCGCCCCCGCTCCGCAGGGGGCGTTGCAGCCCAGATCTTTTGTCCCGTTTTCGCGCTTTCGATGGCCGCTTCGATCACGCCGTCGTCGGCCGCCTGAATTTGGGCGATAACTTCCCCGGTCGCGGGGTAAAGCGAGTCGAACGGCGTGCCGCTCTGGCTCTCCCTGTAAGAGCCGCCGATATAATGCGAGGCTTCGGGTTGGGCGCGCATGGGTTTCGCTCCAGTCGAGTGTCTGTCCGAGTTTTCAATAAGCGCCTAGCGCTGGCTGGTTTCCCAGTCCGGATGAATCCAGGGCTCCTGGTTGGAGGCGGGCAGCGGGGCCTTGCCGAGAATATGGTCGGAGGCCTTTTCGCCGACCATGATCGACGGCCCATTCAGGTTGCCGTTGGTAATTTGCGGGAAAATCGAGCTGTCCGCCACCCTGAGACCGTCGACGCCGATCACGCGGCACTCGGGATCGACGACGGCCATCGGATCGTCCGCCGCGCCCATCCGGCAGGTGCCGCACGGGTGGTAGGCGCTCTCCACGTGTTCGCGGATGAAGTCGTTCAGGGCGTCGTCGCTGATCGCATGCGCGCCCGGCTGGATTTCCTTGCCCCGGTAGGGCGTGAAGGCATCCTGGCCGAAAATCTCGCGCGTCAGCCGGATCGAGATGCGGAAATCCTCCCAGTCGTCCTCGTGGGACATGTAGTTGAAGAGGATCGACGGCTTCTCTCTCGGGTCGCCGGACCTCAGGGAAACCCGTCCCCGCGACCTGGAGCGCATCGGGCCGACATGGGCCTGGAATCCGTGCCCCTCGGCCGCTGCCTTGCCATCGTAGCGCACGGCGAAGGGCATGAAATGGTATTGGATATCGGGATACTTGACGCCCGCCTTGGACCGGATGAAGGCGCAGCTTTCGAAGTGGTTCGAAGCACCGAGACCCGTTTTCAGGAACAGCCACTGCGCGCCGATCACCGCCTTGGAAAGGAGGTTCCAGTGCTTGTAGAGCGTGATCGGCTGGGTGGAGGCCTGTTGCAGATAAAGTTCCAGATGGTCCTGCAGGTTGGCGCCGACACCGGGGCGGTCCGCGACCACGTCGATCCCTTTTTCTTTCAGATGCTCGGACGGACCGATTCCGGAAAGCAGGAGGATCTTGGGCGAATTGATCGATGAGGCAGCCAGGATCACCTCGCGATCCGCCCTGGCCTGCCTCACTGTGCCGCCGGTCTCGTATTCGACACCGACGGCGCGCTTGTCCTCCATCAGGACCTTGCGGACCATCGCGCCCTTGACCAGGGTCAGGTTCTTGCGTTTCAGGGCGGGTTTCAGGTAGGCGTTCGCGGCCGACCACCGGCGGCCCCGGTGGACCGTCATTTCCATGTCGGCGAAGCCTTCCTGGCGCTCGCCGTTATAGTCGACGGTGACGCCATAACCGGCCTGTTGCCCCGCCTCCTTGAAAGCCTCGTAGAGCGGGTTCCACTTGGTGCCGCGCTGTACGTGCAAGGGGCCGTCGGTGCCGCGCCAGCCGGACTGGCCGCCATGGCTCGTTTCCAGTCGCTTGTAATAGGGCAGCACATGCCGGTAGCCCCAGCCGGCCGCGCCCATGTCTTCCCAGGTGTCGAAATCGCAGGCATGGCCGCGCACATAGACCATCCCGTTGATGGACGAGGAGCCGCCGATCACCTTGCCGCGCGGCGTCGCCAGCCGCCGGCCGCCCAGATGCGGCTCGGGCTCCGACTCGAAGCCCCAGTCGTAAAGCGGCATGTTCATCGGGTAGGAGAGGGCGGCGGGCATCTGGATGAACGGTCCGGCGTCGGTGCCGCCGAATTCCAGAACCAGCACCCGGTTGCGGGGATCTTCCGACAGCCGGGAGGCCATGGCGCAGCCGGCGGACCCGGCTCCGACGATAATGAAATCGAACTGATCGCTCATCTGATGACAGTGCCCCGGGTTATTGCGCCTTGTGCGCGGCAATCTGGGTTTCGACATAGTCCTCGACCATGGCGATCGCGGCCTGGCGGTCGGTGTGGGTGTCGCTCAGGGCCTGCCGGATCCAGACGCCGTCGATCATTGAGGCGGTGCCTTCCGCCACATGGCGGGCCTTGTCCCGCGGCATGAAGGCCTTCAGGTTATGGGTCAGGTTGGAGGCCAGGCGCGCGGCATAGATGCTGAGCAGGCGCTTGTTGCTCTCCGTGGTCCTTGACTGGACGTAGAAGGCAAGCCAGGCAGCAATGACCGCCGGCCGGAACTGATCGACCGCGAAGTTGCCCTCGATGATGGCCGTAATGCGCTCCCTTGGCGTTTCGGCCCGGGCGAGCCCTTCGCGGATCGCACGGCCCAATTCGTTCAGCAGATGGCGCATCGTTGCGGCCAGGAGCTGGTCCTTGGAACCGAAATAGTGATGCACCAGACCGCCGGACACGCCGGCGCGCTTGGCGATCTGCGCCATGGTGACATCGCTGTATCCGCTTTCGTGAATCGCATCGACCGTCGCAGAAATGAGACTGCGCCGCCGCTCCGCTTCCATTCCGACTTTGGGCACTGCGGCCTCCCGTTCTCCGGGCTCAATTCGCCTCGAACATCAGTCATATTATTGATTGATCAGTCAATCAATAAAAACTTGCAAATCTCCCGCAGCGATGTTTGGATTAGGTCAAATCGCCATTTTGTCGCACGGTCCGAAAGGCGAACTGCGGCGCCGGACAGGGCAAAGGTCCTGGCCATCGGCGAACAAGGGGTTGAGCGATCCGGCCTCTTGCCGCAAACAATAACAGACTTTCCATAGGAGGTACTTGAATGACTATCGCAGCAAAACTCGTCGGGGGCGTTGCCCTGACTGCCATGCTTTGCGGAACGGCGCTCGCCAGCGAACCGGAAAGCTGCAAGACGGTCCGCTTCTCCGATGTCGGCTGGACCGACATTACCGCGACGACGGCGGCGACATCGGTGGTTCTGGAAGCGCTCGGCTACGAGACGGACGTCAAGATCCTGTCCGTTCCGGTCACTTACGCGTCCCTGAAGAACAAGGACATCGATATTTTCCTCGGCAACTGGATGCCGACCATGGAAGGTGACATCAAGGCCTATCGTGAGGATGGTTCGGTGGAAACCGTGCGCGCCAACCTGGAAGGCGCGAAATACACGCTCGCCGTGCCGAAATACACCTTCGACAAGGGCCTGAAGACCTTTGCCGACATTGCCAAGTTCAAGGACGACCTGGACGGCAAGATCTACGGCATCGAACCGGGCAACGACGGCAACCGCCTGATCATCGGCATGATCGATGAAAACCTGTTCGGCCTGGAAGGCTTCGAAGTGGTCGAATCCTCCGAGCAGGGCATGCTGGCCCAGGTGGCTCGTGCGGAAAAGCGCGACAACGACATCGTCTTCCTCGGCTGGGCGCCGCACCCGATGAACGCCAATTTCGAGCTGGAATATCTCGACGGCGGCGATGACATCTTCGGACCGAATTTCGGCGGTGCGACGGTCTACACCAACGTGCGCGCCGGCTATGTCAAGGAATGCCCGAACGTCGGCAAGTTCCTGGAGAATCTCGAATTCTCGCTGCCGATGGAAAACGAGATCATGGGCGCGATCCTGAATGACGGCGAAGACCCGAACAAGGCGGCCGCTGCCTGGCTGAAGGTTCATCCGGCGACGTTCGAGACGTGGCTGGAAGGCGTGAAGACCTTCGACGGCGGCGATAGTTTCGCGGCCGTGAAGGGCGCTCTCGGCCTTTAAAGCTTACCGGCAGACCGGCGCCGGCTCTCCTGAGCCGGCGTCTTTATTTAAACTCAACGAAAAGCAGGGGGCGGCGGCTTGGATTGGCTGACGGAACACAAACTGCCGATCGGACCCTGGGCGCGCAACGTCGTCGACTGGCTGACAGACAACGCCTATTGGGTCTTTGACGGCATCTCGATTTTTCTGGAAACCCTGATCGACGGCATATTGTGGCTCCTGCAGACGCCCCATCCGCTGATCGTCGTCGCCATCGCGGTCGCCATCGGCTACGCGGTGCACCGGACCGTAACTTTCGCGGTCTTTGTCGGCATCGCGCTGCTGTTGATTATCAATCAGGGCTACTGGGAAGAGACCACCGAGACCCTGGCGCTGGTCATTGGCGCCTCCGTCGTCTGCATGGCCGTCGGTGTTCCGGTCGGTGTGCTCGGCGCGCATAACCCGAGGCTGTATGCCTCCCTGCGTCCCGTGCTCGATCTGATGCAGACCATCCCGACCTTCGTTTACCTGATCCCCGCCCTGATCCTCTTTGGCCTCGGCATGGTGCCAGGTCTGATTGCCACCGTGATCTTCGCGATCCCGGCGCCGATCCGCCTCACGCAGCTGGGCGTTTCCTCCACCCCGGTCGCATTGCTCGAGGCCGGGGAGGCCTTTGGCGCCACACGTTCGCAACTGCTCTGGAAAATCGAGTTGCCTTATGCTCTGCCGCAGATCATGGCCGGTCTGACCCAGACCATCATGCTGTCCCTGTCCATGGTGGTGATCGCGGCGCTTGTCGGCGCGGACGGGCTCGGCGTGCCGACTCTGCGCGCGCTCAACACGGTGAACATCGCACAAGGGTTTGAAGTCGGTGTCTGTATCGTTCTGATCGCCATCGTCCTGGACCGTTTCTTCCGCGCGCGGGAAGGAGGCACCTCATGAGCGACACCGAACAGACGCCCGTGGTCTCCTTCAAGGACGTTGACATCGTCTTTGGCGAAAAACCGCAAACGGCGCTGCCACTGATCGACGCGGGCAGGACCCGTCAGGAGATCCAGGCCGAGACCGGCCAGATCCTCGGGGTCGCCGGGGCAACCTTCGATATCTTCGAGGGTGAAGTCATCGTTCTCATGGGACTGTCCGGTTCCGGAAAGTCGACGCTTCTACGCGCCGTGAACGGACTGAACCCGGTCATCCGCGGCGAAGTCCAGGTCCATGACGGGGCGGGCTACGTCAATCCGGAAACCTGTGGCGAGAAGGCCCTGCGGGACCTGCGCCGGCGGCGCATCGCCATGGTGTTCCAGCAGTTCGGCCTGCTGCCCTGGCGCACGGTCGCCGAGAACGTCGGTTTTGGCCTTGAGCTTTCCGGCATGTCGCCGAAGGAACGGGCCGCCAAGGTCGAGGAGCAGCTCAAGCTGGTAGGCCTGACCGGCTGGGGCGCGAAATACGTTCACGAACTGTCCGGCGGCATGCAGCAGCGCGTCGGTCTTGCCCGCGCCTTCGCCACCGACGCGCCGATCCTCCTGATGGACGAGCCGTTTTCCGCGCTCGATCCGCTGATCCGGGACAAATTGCAGGATGAGCTTCTGGAACTCCAGAAGGAACTCAACCGGACGATCATCTTCGTCAGCCACGATCTGGACGAGGCTGCCAAGATCGGCTCGCGCATCGCCATCATGGAAGGCGGCCGGGTGATTCAGCTCGGAACGGCGTCGGAGATCGTCAAGAAGCCGGCCAACGACTATGTTGCCGACTTCGTCAGCCACATGAATCCGCTCAATGTTCTCAGGGCCCGCGACATCATGGTGCCACCCGGCAGTCTGCCGGGTTCGCTGGCCAGCGGGCTCACCTGCAGCCACAACACGCCGATCCGCGACGTTGCGAAGCTCAAGCAATCGAGTTCGGAGCCGGTCGTCGTGCAAAAGGACGGCGCCATCGTCGGCGTCATCGGCGAGAACGAGCTGCTGGAATGCATGGTGTAACGGGATGTCCCGTAGATAATAAAAAACGGGACCAGAAGGCCCCGTTTTCTGAAAGCGTCGCTGCGCCGGCCGTTATCGAACGACGGCGGCAGACTGAGGCTTAGACCAGCTCGAGCTGAGCGGCCTGCTTGCCGCGACCGCGGCGATCGTCTTCGGCGACGAAGGAGATCTTTGCGCCTTCGACCGGCGTTCCGATACCGGCCTGTTCGAACGCGGTCACGTGGACGAAAACGTCCTTGCCGCCATTATCCGGAGTGATGAAGCCGAAGCCACGGTCATGGTTGAAGAATTTGATGGTGCCGTTCTCGCGCATGGAGAAACCTTCCGTTGGTTTGGTGCACCTGCCCGTATCCGGCAGGCGCGGATAAACGAGAAGTCAATAAGAAACGGAAAGCTTGGTATTTCAGAGCAGCGCTTAATGGAGCAGCTGCCGAAGTCAGTCTCACCGGGTCTTTGTCGTGTCCCGTACGGCGCAACGTGCACCGATGGCGCGCATCCTACTTGCAGCCGGGTTTTACGGCAAGTGAAAGAAACGTGATGTGCCTAATAAGTTGTGAAGCCGTGCGGGAGATTGAAAGGGGGTGAGCCAAAACGCCATGTTTTGAGCCACTTTTGGCCCGTTGCGGCGTTGCGGTCGAGCGTGAACTTTCTCCGAAAAAACACCTCTTCGTTCCCGTTGCGCGGCAAAAAATGGCGAAACCGCGTCCTTGTGACACCTGTCACAGAGCGCTTTCGGTCATCGGGCTAGTGTCCCTTCATGAGCTGAGGCGATGTAGGGGCCTCGGAGGAAAGAAAGGGAAGCAAGTCATGTTGAAGAAAGCAGCAAACACCACCGTAGCCCTGGCCCTGATCGCCGGAGCAACCCTGGCCACAGGAACCCAGTCCGCACAGGCCGGGAACGGCTGGCGGGTCGGCGCCGGCATCGCCGGCGGCCTCGCAGCCGGCGCGATCATCGGCTCCGCGCTTGCCAAGCCGCGCTACTACGCTCCGCCGCCCCCGCCGGCTTACTACCCGGTCCCGGCTCCGGTCGTGACCTACCGTCCGGCCCCCTGGACCCCGGCCTGGTACAACTATTGCAGCCGCAAATACCGGTCCTTTAATCCGAACACCGGGTATTTCCTGGCCTATTCCGGTCAGTACCGCTTCTGCCGTTAAGGCGCGAAAGACAATGCAGCAATGCCGGGGCGCAAACGGTTAAAAGACCGTTCCGGCACAAAACTCCTCGCAAGGTGGTCCTCCCACACCTTGCGGGGAGTTTTTGTGTGCCAACCCGGGATTTCCGTCTCATCTCTCTTCCGCCAACCGCTTTGCGGCGCGCATCGTCGTCTCGAGCTGATTGAGGAACCGTGACCGGTCGGCCTTGGTGAAGGCGGGGCCGCTTTCGCGGATCTCTCCGATCTCCCGCAGGTGCGTGTTCAGGTCGCGCATGGCAAGCCGCATGCCGATGGCGTCCTCGCGAAACGGTTTGCCGGTCGGAGAGAGGACCAGCGCGCCCGCCTTGACGCAGCGCGCGGCAAGCGGCACGTCGGCGGTGATGACGACGTCACCCTTTTGCGCGCGCTCCGCGATCCAGTTGTCGGCCTCGTCCGGCCCTTCCGGAACGACCACGCGTTCGATCAGGTCGCTTTCAGGCAGGCGCATCCAGCTGTTGGACACGATCTTGATCGGGACCTTGTGCCGTTCGCCCACCCTGACGGCCTCGTCCTTGACCGGACAGGCGTCCGCATCCACAAAAAGCACCGTCATTGGCTTTGTCTCCCGGTCCCGGTTTTCAGATAGTCGGCGATGCCTGCGGCCGCCCGATGCGCCGTCGCGAAGCAGGCCTGCAGCAGATAGCCGCCGGTCGGCGCTTCCCAAGCGAGCATTTCCCCGGCGGCGAAGACGCCCGGCAGTTTTTTCAGCATCAGAGAGGTCTCCACTTCTTCAAGCCGGATGCCCCCTGCCGACGAGATCGCCCGTTCGATGCCGTAGGGAGCGCTGCATGTAAGCGGCAGCGCCTTGATCCTTTTGGCAAGGTCGGCCGGGCCGGAGGGCAAGGGTCCAGCCTCGCGCAGCAGCGCCTGTTCCACCGGAGCGAGTTTCAGCGCCTTTTTCAGGAAGGTCGCATTGGACTGCTTGCCGCGCGGCCGGGCGAGCCTGTCTTCGATTTCGCCGGCGCTCAGGCCGGGGCGAAGATCCAGCCGTAGATCGGCGGAACCCTGCTGATCTATGGCGTCACGGATCTCCGCGGAAAGCGCATAGACCGCCCCGCCTTCAAGACCCTTTTCGGAAATCACGGCCTCTCCGGGAACGGTTCTTCCCGCGAAGCTCAAGGCAATGCGCTTGAGTGGCGAACCTGCGAAACGGTCCCTGAGATAGGGGCTCCAGTCGATCAGAAATCCGCAGTTTGCGGGCTGGAAGCGATTGACCGCAATTCCCTTGCTCTCAAGAAGGGGCACCCAGGCCGCGTCGGACCCGAGTTTGGGCCAGCTCGCGCCTCCCAGTGCCAGCAGGACAGCCCGGGCTTCGACCCGGCGCGGGGCCCGGTTCTCCGCCTGAAGAAGCGGTGTGCCGTCGGTATCGAAGCCGGCCAGCCGGTGGCGGAGCAGCAGGGTCACACCGTTTTCGCCGAGCTGCCGCAGCCAGGAGCGTAGCAAAGGCGACGCCTTCATGGATTTCGGAAACACCCGTCCGCTGGAGCCGACAAAAGTGTCCTCGCCAAGCCCGTGACACCAGGTTCTCAAGGCAGCAGGCGGGAAGTCCCGGATCATGGGGGCGAGAAAAACCTCGGCTTGCCGGTAACGGCCCAGGAAGCGGTCGAGATCCTCGCCATGGGTGAGATTGAGGCCGCCTCGTCCGGCCATCAGGAACTTGCGGGCAGGGGAAGGCATCCGGTCGACGACCGTGACGTGAAACCCTTCCTGGGACAACCGGTCCGCGGCGTAGAGGCCGCAAGGGCCGGCGCCAATGATCAAGACGTCAAGCATGGCGCCTTATAGTTTAACCGCGGTGGGGAAGGCCACAGTCGAAAGAGCAATTGCATTATTTTACACTGTCAAAAAGAGCGCAATCTTGCTTCGTAAGTGGATGATAGTGGCAAGTATTTGTTATGAAAATCATGAGATAACATTAATAGTAGGACTGTTCGATATGATCTTCATTGAGGAAGACTATACGGCGGGAAGAGGTCGTGTATGGAAAAAGCGAGAGAGCTGATTGTCGTTGCGGACCCGGACGAGAATGTTCAGTCGGGATTTCTTCGCTTGTTCGGCGGTCACTTCAAGGTTGTCTGTTTTTCGGAGTCGGACGAGGCACTGAAATTCCTGAAACAGAATACGGCAACGGCAATCGTCTTTTCCTGCTACAACTTGCCGGGTCGCGGCGGCATCGCCTTTCTGCGCGCCTGTGAAAGCGTCGCCCCCCAGGCGGCCCGGGTTATGCTTACGCGCGAAACCTCCGCCGAAGCCGTCAAGAGGGCCCTTAACGAGGGCCGAGCCTTCATGTTTCTGGAAAAGCCGTGCAAGCCGGCCGATCTGGTCAGCGCCGTGGAAACGGCCATGGCACATCACACGCAACTGTCCAAGGACCGCGCCCTTCTGGAGCGCACACTTGCCGGGTCGGTGAAACTCCTGATCGACATGCTCGCCCTGTTTCATCCCGACGCCTTCCGCCGGACGGGGACGGTGCGCAAGCAGGCCCTGAAACTGGCCGGCGCCCTTGGCATGAAAAAGACCTGGGAACTGGAAATGGCGGTGATGCTGTCGCCGCTCGGCGAAGCCCTGCTTCCGCAGCAGATCCTCGCCCGCTACCGGGCGGCACGCAGTTTGAGCGAGCAGGAGCGCACCGTTCTGGAGAGATCCCCGGCCCAGACACGCGATCTCCTGAAGAACATTCCGCAACTGGAAAAGGTGGCCGAGCATCTTTACCTGTCGGCGCGCGGTTTCGACGGGTCGGGTTTTCCCAAGGACGGCCCGGCGGGAAAGGAGATTCCTCTTGTCTCACGCATCGTTCGGCTGCTGACCGATCTCTGGTATGCAAGTCCCGAAAGCGGGCCCGATGCCGCGGCATTCGAGGCTCTGACCATCAATCATCGCAAATACGATCCGGAGCTCTTGCAGGTTGCACGGAGCGTCTTGATGGATGATGTGCCCCAGGAGCGCCAGAGCAAGATTGCGGAGTGCTATATCCGCTCGCTGCGGCCGGGCGATGTCCTGGTCGACGATGCCTTGTCGGAAAGCAGCCATGAACTGGTGCTTTCGCGCGGCCATCTGCTGACCCCGACAACGATCCGCCGTCTCATCCAGTTCCATCAGACCGCCGGCGTGCGCCAGCCGATCCGTGTCGAACGCCATGAGGTCAAGGAAGAGGATCTCGTTGGCACGGTGTGAGGAGTAGCGAGTTTGAAAGCGGGAGTTTTTAGTCGAGCGGTGTGACACCCTCTAGAGCCCTTCCCGATCATCTTGAACCATTTGATGGTTTTTGACGGCTCGTTCGGCAAGGCGCGTCGCGAAGTGCGATGCGGTGCATCGTGCAAGCGGCGCAACGCTGCCGATGGGCCGTCAAAAGCCACCCGGTTCAGAAAAAATCGAGTGAAAAAATCAATTTCTTAGGGCTGGACAAAATTGGTCTCTGGCTTCGTTGGACAGCGCTTGAGGTGGACAACACCGCTGCGCGCAATCCGCCTCGCCAGAGACCAATTTTGTCTCAGTCAAATGATTCAATATGACCGGGAAGGGCTCTAACTCTCCCCACTTGCGGCAGAGCTATCACACATGGCACGGACAAGCTCCTCCTCCGAAGGGGAGAGGTAGATTGGAACTTGTGGTCACCGTCTCGGCCTGAATGCGCTTGCTCTGCCCCGCAAAGGGCGGCGGCGGCAACGTCCGCTCATCCCTGTTAGTCGTCGCGACGCTTCTTCCCGTCCAGTAGTTCCGCCTCATAGGCCTTGGCCACACGCAGGAAACGGGCGTGGGCGTAGTTCATGGCCAGGATGAAACCCCACCAGCCGTATTTGCGGTATTTGCGGACGAAATACGCCTTGAGGAAACTTACCGGGAATTCGGTCAGGAGCCGGCTTTTGGGGAGCCTGCGGCCGCGGGCGCGCATGTCTTCGACCTGCATGCCGGAATAGCGGTTGTATTTGCCGACCTGGAAATCCAGCGAGCGGATCGAGCGGTGCGCCATGATCCCCTGAAGACCGGAGATCTTCGCCCCGGGTTCGGGCCGCACGGTGTCATGAACGATGGATTCGGAAAACCGGCCCTTGCGCCGGTCGTAGAGACGGATCTGGTGGTACCCGTAGGCCCAGGGCGCGGGAGCGTCCTCGTGGGCGTACATGTCGCGGATCATCATGCGCCAGCCGTCGGCCTCGAGGTACCTGCCGTCCGCGAAGCTCGCCTTGATTTCCGCTGCAAGCTCCGGTGTGACTTCCTCGTCCGCGTCCAGGTTGAGCAGCCAGTCGTTACGGCACTGGTCTTCGCCGAACCGTTTCTGCGGAC
Organism: Roseibium aggregatum; assembly: GCF_017309185.1. Lineage (GTDB taxonomy): Bacteria > Pseudomonadota > Alphaproteobacteria > Rhizobiales > Stappiaceae > Roseibium > Roseibium aggregatum_B. The sequence goes on from NZ_JAEKJZ010000001.1 coordinate 265,336, forward strand.
CATAGCCCGGCCAGTCGTTGTGAATGACCCTGGCCCCAAGGCTTTCGGCGACGGCAACGGTGTTGTCCGTCGAGCCGCTATCGATGACGACGATCTCGTCCACCCAGCCGCTTACACTCTCGATGGGCCGCGCGATCCGGTCGGCCTCGTCCCTGGCGATGATGAATACGGAAAGAGGCAGGCGGTCTGTCATTCTGGTTCCGGCGTTGTCTTGGGCCGGAAAAGCCCCGGCACGCCTTTATTAGCCGCGCCGGGAGGTGTTTTGAAGGGCGGAAATCAGGATCTGACGCGGGCGAAAGCCGCATCCAGGCCTTCCAGAGCAATCGTTGTCCCCTCGACCTTGCCGGAGAAGCCGGGGGCGTGAAGGTCTTCCAGGTCGAGGCCTGACAGGGTGATCGTTGTCGGGGCGGTGCCGAGGTTGAACGCGCAGAGCACGGTTTCCCTGTCGTGGCTGCGGGTGAAGACCAGGGTATCCTCCGGACCGTCCAGAAAGCTCATGTCGCCCTTCTGCAGGGAAAGCCGGGTCCGCCGCCAGGCGTAGAAGGCCCGATTGCGGTTCAGGATGGAGGTCTCGTCCTCATCCTGTTCGAACGCCGCCTTGTCGTAGTGCTCTTCGGCCACCGGAAGCCAGGGATCGGCGTCGGAAAATCCGGCATTGGCGGCGTCCTTGACCCAGGGCATGGGCGTGCGGCAGCCGTCGCGTCCCTTGTATTCCGGCCAGAAGCGGATGCCATAGGGATCCTGCAGCTTCTCAAAAGGGACATCCGCCTGGGTCAAACCCAGTTCCTCGCCCTGATAGACGCATGGCGTGCCGCGCAGCGACGCGCAGAGCGCGGCTTCCAGCGGCGCGAATTTCTTCAGATCCAGACCTTCTCCCCAGCGGCTCGCGACCCGTTTGACGTCGTGATTGGATAAAGCCCAGCTTGCCCAGCCGTTTTCGGTGCCGACATTCATTTCGTCTACGATCCTGCGGATATAGGAAGCCGAATGTTGCGGCGTCAGAAGGTCGAAACTGTAGGCCATGTGAATGCGCTTGCCGGCTTCCGTGTAGGACGCGGTCAGCTCCACGGCCTGTCCGTCGGCGCCGATTTCCCCGACCGAGGTCGATCCCGGATAGCGGTCAAGCAGCCCGCGCAGCTTTTCCAGGAAGATGAGGTTTTCCGGCCGGGTCTTGTCGTAAAGATGATCCTGAAACCCGTAAGGATTGGTCGGATCCACCGTTGACGGCATCTCGCCCGCTCCCAGCGGCGGATTGTCCCGAAGCTGGGCGTCGTGGAAATAGAAGTTGACCGTGTCCAGACGGAAGCCGTCGACGCCACGCTTCAGCCAGAACTCCGCTGCCGAGAGCACCGCGTCCTGCACGTCCGGATTATGGAAATTCAGATCCGGCTGGCTGGTCAGGAAATTGTGCATGTAATACTGGCAGCGGCGGCTGTCCCACTCCCAGGCCGGGCCGCCGAACAGCGACAGCCAGTTGTTGGGCGGCGTTCCGTCCGGTTTCGCGTCTGCCCAGACGTACCAGTCGGACTTGGCATTGTCCTTCGACGCGCGGCTTTCCTTGAACCAGGGGTGCCGGTCCGAGGTGTGCGAGATCACCAGATCGATCATCACCTTCAACCCGCGGTCGTGAGCAGCCTCGACCATCTTGTCGAAATCGGCGAGGGTACCGAACATCGGATCGACGTCTTCATAATCTGAGACGTCGTAACCGAAATCCTCCATCGGCGAAGTGAAGAAGGGGGAGAGCCAGATCGCGTCCACACCGAGCGACGCGATATAATCCATGCGCTCGGTCACTCCGTTGAGATCGCCGATGCCGTCGCCGTTGGTGTCGTTGAAGGAGCGCGGATAGATCTGATAGATCACCGCGCCGCGCCACCAGTCCAGGTCCGCGATCCGATTGTCCGGCATGCGGGTCTCCGTCTTGTCTCGTTCAGGCCGGTGAATCGTTTCCGGCATCTGCCGCCGAAAACGTGTCATCTGTTGTGAACGTATGAAAAGGAATTGAGCCTGGCGCGAAACATCGGGGTGTCGCGGCGAGGTCTCACGCTCGTTCAAAGCGCTTTGAATGGCTATAGCCAGCGGATTGCAAGGTCAAGAGGGCTTGTGACGTTCACCGGTGTGAAGAAAGAGAACCTGGTGGGAGACTGGCCGGTAAAAAGCAAAAGCCGACCCTGCGTGACAGGGCCGGCGGATCGATTGAAAAGTTTCGAAACACGATTTTGTCCGGAACGGCCCCTAGGTAACCGCGGAACGTGACAGGCTTGTGAACAATTTCTTAACAACGGCAGGAACCGTTGCGTTTCGCGGATGCCACTCGACTTCCCTGATTTGTGAAAATGAATAACATTATGAAAAATATAGAAAAAAATTGACATAATGACCATTAAGTCAATTTTGTCTTGCAATGCGGCAAGGAAGCTGGAACTGTCCTGCCGAGCCGGCTTCCGCGAAAGGGGATACCCGTGAAGTTTCCCTTCGCCGGAGCGCGAAATCTGGAGGAGATGTCATGACGGCAGCGATGGTGGGATGGGCGCATCTGCCCTTCGGCAAGCATTCTGAGGAAACGGTTGAAAGCATGATCGTCAAGGTGGCCACCGACGCCATCCACGATGCCGGCATCGCGCCGGAAGACGTTGACGAAATCCTCCTTGGGCATTTCAACGCGGGCTTCTCCGCCCAGGACTTCACCGCCTCGCTCGTGCTGCAGGCCGATCCGGCCTTGCGTTTCAAACCGGCCACGCGTGTCGAAAACGCCTGCGCGACCGGCTCCGCCGCCGTGCACCAGGGCGTGCGTGCCATCGCCTCGGGCGACGCCCGCTTCGTTCTGGTCGTTGGCGTCGAGCAGATGACCACGACGCCTGGACCGGAGATCGGCAAGAACCTTCTCAAAGCCTCCTATCTGAAGGAAGAGGGCGACATCCCTGCGGGTTTCGCCGGGGTCTTCGGCAAGATCGCGGATGCCTATTTCCAGAAGTTCGGCGACCAGTCCGACGCGCTGGCGAAAATCGCGGCCAAGAACCACAGGAACGGCGTCGGCAATCCCTTTGCCCAGATGCGCAAGGATCTCGGTTTCGACTTCTGTCGGGCGGAAAGTGAAAAGAATCCGTTCGTCGCCGGACCGCTGAAACGCACCGATTGCTCGCTCGTCTCCGACGGCGCGGCCGCCCTGGTGCTGACCGATCCGGCAACCGCGCTCGGCATGAAAAAGGCCGTCGCCTTCCGCGCCATGGCCCATGTCCAGGACTTCCTGCCCATGTCCAAGCGCGACATCCTCAAATTCGAAGGCTGCTCGAAAGCCTGGGGAGAGGCGCTGGGCGACGCCAATCTGGCGCTGGACGATCTCTCCTTCGTCGAAACCCACGACTGTTTCACCATCGCCGAACTGATCGAATACGAGGCGATGGGCCTGACGCCGGAGGGCGAAGGCGCCAGAGCCGCGCTTGAGGGCTGGACGGAAATGGACGGCAAGCTGCCGGTCAACCCGTCGGGTGGGCTGAAGGCCAAGGGGCACCCGATCGGGGCGACAGGCGTCTCCATGCACGTCCTGACCGCCATGCAGCTCACCGGCGCGGCCGGCGACATTCAGGTGAAGAACGCCGAACTCGGCGGCATCTTCAACATGGGCGGCGCGGCGGTCGCCAATTACGTGTCCGTGCTGCAATCCATGAAATAACCGCAGTCGATCAGAACTGGATTGGTTTGAAAGCCGGCGGCTACCGCCGGCTTTTCTGCAAGGTGACAGATGTGTCTCGGCCCGAGGATCTGATCAGGGGTCCCGTCAATCCGCTGCTGTGGCCGCCGCCGCGTTGAAAGCGGCATCCGTCAGCTCCGGCGGCGATACGGGCGCGCCGCCGCCTTCGCCGATGTAGGTATCGGAAACGCCATAGACGAAGAGCCCGCCGGCATTGCGATTGACGACAGCCACACGCTCGATCAGCTCATGGTCGCCGTCCTGACAGGCGCAGCGGCTGGTGAAAACCGCCTTGCCGCCCACGGTAACGCGCTCGGTGCTTGAGGAGAAGCTGCCGTTGCCGCAGGTCTTCTGGCTGTCGGCGACGATCAGCGACATCAGTTCGTTCTCGTTCGTGTAGCTGCCGGGCGCAAAGATATGGGCGACAAGCTTGCGTGAATCGTCACCGGCGACCGCGTGAAGGCCCTTGTAGTTTTCCTCGCGCTGGCCCTCCGGGATGAGCTTCAGCCCCGAAAGCCCCGCGCTGCCCATCAGATTGAAGAGCGCCTGCGTCGCTTCGACCGCAAGCTGCGGATCGGGTGCGGCAGGGGTTGTCGGCTGCACCGGCTGGGTCTGTCCCAAACCGCCGGAGGCACCGGAAGAAGCGGCGCTGCCCATGCCCGGTGCCGCGCCGTAGCGCGCCGAGTTCCTGTCCACGCAGCGCGCCAGGCGCGCCATCAGTTTCGAGGTGCCGGTCAGCCGGAACTGGTAGTTGTTGGTGCCGTCATAGACATAGAGCGTGCGGCCGCGACGAAAGCGCTTGATGATATAGCCGTTGGGAGGCATCTGCATGCGGGCGAGATTTACCGCCGCGGCCTTCGCCGTGCCTTGCTGCCAGGCGCCCCCGTCGATCCGGTATTGCAGCCGGATATCGTCGCCGACCTTCATGTTCCAGTTTGGAGCCGAGAAGCCGATGGCCCAGTTGTAGGTGGTATCGACCTGGACAAGCAGCGTGATGCCGCTGCGATATTGAGCCGAGGCGACGCAGTTGCTGAACCGTCCGGTCGTATCGTCCGTGTAGGCGCTGCCTTTCCAGCCCCCGAGACGAAACGTTTCGACGACTGCCGCGCGGCCGCTTCCCGCAGCCAAGACAAAAAACAGACCGGCCAAAACCAGCGAACGATAAAAACCCATCAGCGACCCCCTGACGCCCGTTTCCCATGCCTTGCGGCATGGGCCGGAAAGCTATGCGAATAAGTTTAAGGCTTCAAGAATGGCTGCCGGTTCAGCCGGTCCGTTTCGTTTCGGGACGTTGCCGCTATTGAATGGCGGTCATTGCGCGGCTGAACCCGGTAAGCGGAACCTCGATCATCTGTCTCTTGTCCGCCACCGGCGCGAAATCGATCTGCAACTGGGCACCGGCCTTCATGGCATCGATCATCGCTGTGGTTGCCCTTGCGGACAAAAAGCAGCCGCGCGCGTCGCATGTGCCGACTTCCAGCTCGCTCATCGGCGTGCCGTCCACGGCAAGCTTGATCTTGCCAGGCAGGAAAAAGCCGAGTGGCGCCTGCATCTGCAGGATCGGATCGGCGTTTTTCGACGGATAGATGATGTCGACCTTGAAGACGATCTGCCCGCTATCCTTCACCCGGACACTTTGCGAAGCCTCGCAGGTGAGCGTTTCGGGCGCACGGGACGGACCGGCGCAGCGGGTCTGCCAGAGATCGTCCGGATTGGGCGACTGCGCCAACGCGGGCGGCGAAAGGAGAGCGAGACTGAAGGCGGCGGCCGGGACGAGCAGGCGGTAAAATGAAAGCATGGTCTTTCTTCAAATTGTGTAGGGCGCGTCCGGCGACAGTCATAACCGGGTAGGTCGGTTTCGTCACCTCTAAACAAACGTCTTTTCGACGCTTTTTCGCCTGGCTTCCGGGAAAACGGCCGGTTCAGGAACGGGTGTCGGTCAAATCCGGCAATCGGAAAAAACTATTCCGCTTGGCCGCCAAGCTTTGAAATCCGGTGCCCGGCGCTGTGAGCGCCTGCAGCATACATTTAAGCCATCGTGTCGGGATTGGAGAACCTTCGAGATGGCAAGAGGCCGAGAACACCTCGCGACAACTTTGAAAAAGCCGGAAGACCGGCTCGATGTGTTCCCCACCTTCATGAAGGTGGCCGGCAAGCGCGTCATCGTCGTCGGTCACGGTGCCGAGGCAGCCGCCAAGGTCCGGCTGCTTGGCGAAACCAATGCGCGGATCGTCGTCGTCTCGAAATCCGTCGAGCCGGATCTGAAAGACGCGATCGATCTCTTTCAGGCCGAGCATCTCGCCGAGGAGTTTCGGCCCGGCCACCTGAACGGTGCCGCACTGGTGTTTTCGGCGCGTGAGGACTGGGACCTCGACACGGCTGTGGTCGGGGCTGCCCGGATCATGGGCGTTCCCGTCAATGCCGTCGACAAGCCGGAGCTGTGCGATTTCTACACCGGAGCGCTCGTCAATCGCGCGCCGATTGCGGTCGCGATAACCTCTACCGGCGTCGGGCCGGTGCTCTCCCGTCACATCCGTGCCCGCATCGAGGCCATGCTGCCGCGTGCCACCGGCGAACTCGCGCGGCTCGGGGAAAGCTTCCGCGATGCCGCCACGCGGATGATCGGGGACGGGGCTCTGCGCCGGGCCTTCTGGGCACGGTTTTTCTCCGGCGCCGTCGCGGCAAACCTCTACGCCGGCCGGCGCGATGCCGCCCGATCCGAGGCGCAGCGGCTCCTGAACGGCATGGCGGAGGAAGCCGGTTTCGTCTGGCTGGTCGGCGCCGGGCCGGGGGCGGAGGATCTTCTGACACTCAGGGCACAGCGCCTTTTGCAGGAGGCGGATGTGATCGTTCACGACGCCCTCGTGCCGGCGCCGGTCGTTGCCATGGGCCGCCGGGATGCGGAGCGCATTTCCGTCGGCAAGCGCAAGGGCGCGCATTCCGTCCCGCAATCGGAAATTTGCGAGCTGCTGAGCGATCTCGGCCGGAAGGGCCTGAAAGTGGTCCGGCTCAAGGCGGGCGACCCGATGATTTTCGGACGCGCGGCGGAGGAAATGGAAGCGCTCCGCAAAGCCGGTGTTGGCTTCGAGATTGTTCCGGGCGTGACGGCGGCCTTCGCGGCGGCGGCATCCGCGCAAATCCCGCTCACGCTGCGCGGGGTCGCCTCGAACCTGGTTTTCGCGACCGGTCACAACGCCAGGTCGGAGACCCTGCCGGACTGGGCAGACCTTGCGCTGAAAGGTGCGACGGTCGCCGTCTATATGGGTCGCACCGTTGCCGCGGCGGTTGCCGAACGGCTGATGCAGGCCGGTCTTGGTGCCGGTACGCCGGTCGCGGTTATCGAAAACGCCGCGCATGCGGACGAACGTCAATTTGCCGGGTCGCTCTCCGATCTCGCCATCCTGTCGGATCGCGAGGAAATCGACGGACCGGTGCTGATCGTGATCGGTGAGGCCGTCGGCCATGCCGCCCTGGACAAGGCCGAGCCGCTGGCGCCGAAAAGGGCGCTGCGGATCGCGGCCGCCTGATTTTGAGGAAAGTGGACGCAATGAAAGTGATCACCGCCAACCGTCTGTTGAACGGCGATGTCGTGTGGCTCGGAGACAACGGGTCCTGGGTCGAACGGATTACCCTCGCCAGGGTATTCGAAGGCAAGGAAGCCGTCGCGGAAGGCCTGGCTGAGGGTGCCGAGGCGGAAAGGAACCAGGAAGTCGTCAGCGTCTATGAGATGGACGTCACGGTCGAGGACGGCATCGTCTCGCCGGTGCGTCTGCGCGAAAGGATCCGGGCAACCGGGCCGACCACCCACCCGCAATTCGGCAAACAGGCTCAGGCCGTCTCGGCCTGAGAGCACAACAGGACATGGCGGGCAGCGCCGGAAACGGCCGCGCCCTGAATGGAGAGGTCAAAGATGTACCGTTACGATGAATTCGACGCGAATTTCGTCAGCCAGCGCACCGAGCAGTTCAAGGACCAGGTGCGCCGCCGCCTGGCCGGGGAACTGTCCGAAGACGAGTTCAAGCCGCTCAGGCTGATGAACGGTCTCTATCTGCAGCTTCATGCCTACATGCTCCGGGTCGCCATTCCCTATGGCACGCTCAACGGCCGTCAGATGCGCAAGCTCGCCCATATCGCACGCACCTATGACAAGGGGTACGGCCATTTCACCACGCGCCAGAACATCCAGTTCAACTGGCCGAAGCTGGAAGACACGCCGAAGATCCTTGAAGAGCTTGCGGACGTGGAAATGCACGCCATCCAGACCTCGGGCAACTGCATTCGCAACGTGACCGCGGACCATTTCGCGGGCGCTGCCGCCGACGAGATCGCCGATCCGCGTCCCTACGCGGAGATCCTGCGCCAGTGGTCGTCGCTCCATCCGGAATTCTCGTTCCTCCCACGCAAGTTCAAGATCGCGATCACCGGCGCGCCCAACGATCGTGCGGCCGTTCAGGTGCACGATATCGGCCTGCAACTGGCCCGCAACGAAGCCGGGGAGATCGGTTTCGTCGTCTTTGTCGGCGGCGGTCTGGGCCGCACGCCGATGATTGGCCGCAAGGTGCGCGACTTCCTGCCCGAGGAAGACCTCCTTGCCTATTCCGAGGCGATCCTCAGGGTCTACAACCGCTACGGCCGCCGGGACAACAAGTACAAGGCACGCATCAAGATCCTGGTGCATGAGACCGGACTGGAAGAGCTGAAAGCGGACATCGAAGCCGAGTTCGAGCGCATCCGCTTCGGCGTGCTCCGGCTGCCGGACGAGGAAGTGCGCCGGATCGAGGCCTATTTCGCACCGCCTCCGCTGGAAGTCGGCGAGACCGTCTCGGGCGCCGTCGAAAACCGCAAGGAAACGGACGCCGCTTTCGCCCAGTTCATTGCCCATAACCTCAATCCGCACCGCGTTCCGGGGTACACTTCGGTGACCTTCTCAATGAAGCCCATCGGCGGTATTCCGGGCGATGCTTCGGATGCGCAGATGGATGCGATCGCGGATCTTGCGGAGGAATTCGGCCATGACGAGATCCGCATCAGCCACGAGCAGAATGTGATCCTGCCGCATGTCCGGCTGGAAGATCTGCCGGCGCTGTTCGACAGGCTTGTCTCGGCGGGCATCGCGGAAGGAAACGCCGGCCTGATCACCGACATCATCGCGTGCCCGGGCATGGACTACTGCGCGCTCGCGACGGCACGGTCGATTCCCGTCGCCCAGCGGATCTCAGAACGCTTCGGCGCGCCGGACCGGCAGGCGGATATCGGCGAGCTGAAGATCAAGATTTCCGGCTGCATCAATGCCTGCGGCCATCACCATGTCGGCCATATCGGCATTCTCGGCCTCGAGAAGAAGGGCGAGGAATTCTATCAGGTGACGCTCGGCGGTTCCGCCAACGAAAACGCGTCCATCGGCGAGATCGTCGGCCGGGGCTTTTCGTCTGAGCAAGTGGTCGATGCGGTCGAAAAACTGGTCGACACCTATCTCGGGCTGCGTTCCGGCAAAGAGGAAACCTTCCTTGAGGCCTATCGCAGGCTTGGGGAGGCTCCCTTCAAGGAGGCCTTGTATGGCGCTGCATGAATCGTTCAGCCTGGGCTACGATCCCGACCTGGGCCTACAGGCGGAGGTTGCCGCGCTGAACGCGCAGTTCGGGAATGCCACGGCGCAGGAGATCCTGATTGCCTCCATCAGGCACCAGTTTGCCGGAGAAATCGCGCTGGTCTCCAGTTTCGGTGCCGATTCCGCGGTTCTCTTGCATATGATCGCGCAGATCGATCCGTCGACGCCCGTCGTCTTTGTCGACACGATGAAACTCTTTCCCGCGACAATTCAGTACCGGGATACGCTGATCGAGAAGCTGGGCCTGACGGATGTCCGTTCGATAAATCCCGCCAGGGAAGAGTTGTCCGAACACGATCCGGCGGGCATGCTCTGGATGAGCGACACCGATGCTTGCTGCCATGTCCGCAAGGTGCTACCGCTTGAACGGGCGCTGAAAGGTTTCGACGCCTGGATTTCCGGCCGCAAGCGGTTTCAGAGCGCCTCCCGCGCGCATCTCGATGTCTTCGAGATCGATGCGGGCCGGGTGAAGGTCAATCCGCTCGCGGACTGGAGCGCGGCGGAAGTTCTCGACTATGCCAAATCGCACCAATTGCCGCCGCATCCGCTGGTCGCGCAGGGCTATCCTTCCATCGGCTGCCTGCCTTGCACGAGCAAGGTCGCGCCGGGGGAAGATCCGCGCTCCGGACGCTGGCGCGGCCAGGACAAGACGGAATGCGGAATTCACTGGCCGACCCATGGCAAGGAAATCGATGGCAGCGGGATTTGAACCCTGCGGAACAAGAACTTTGAGGACGCTTGAGAATGGCAACGATTTACAAGGATGGCGGGTTCGCCGAGGAAAACTGGGCACGGGCCGACGCGGAGACCGGCGCGGCGGTTCAGGGTGACCTGCTGGTCGCGCAGACCCTGTTCCTGGCCGACGCCGAAGGATATTTGAGCCGGCAGGGAAAGACGGCGATCGTGGTCGAGGCCGGTGACGATGTCGAGGACATCTTGCCCTATCTCGGCCGGCTGGCACTCGTCGCGGTGGACTTTCCGGCATTTTCCGACGGCCGTGGCTTTTCCGCGGCACGCATCCTGCGCGAACAGTTCGGTTACGAGGGCGATATCCGCGCGCTCGGCAAATATATTCTCGATCAGGTGCCGCTCGCCCGCCGTTGCGGCGTGACTTCCTTCGAGATTACCAAACCGGAAGTCCTGAGGGCTTTGAAGGCGGGTGAGTGGCCGGAAGTCACCAAGTATCTTCAACCGGTCGGCACGGTCGCGGAAATCCCGGAAGGAACGCGCCCCTGGGCGAGGCGTTCTCAAAGAGAGACGGCGGTCGCCGCGGAATGAGACCCGCCGGCAGTCAGTCTTCGTTCTGACGGCGGATCCTGATCACCTCGTCGATGTTCGCCAGCAGTATGTCGACGAGCCGGGGTTCGAAATGGCGGCCGCGTTCCTCGCGCATCAGCGCCAAGATGTCCTCAAGTGCCCAAGCGTGTTTGTAGCTGCGTTCGCTTCCAAGCGCATCGAAAACGTCGGCGACCGCGGTGATCCGGCCATAGAGGTGGATGTCCGTTCCGTGCTTGTTCGCCGGATAGCCTCCGCCGGCCCACTTTTCATGGTGATCGCGGGCGATGATCGCTCCGGCCTGGAGCACCTTCCGGCTCGATGACTTCAGCATGTCGTACCCGAGCAGGGTGTGGTTTTTCATTGTGTCCCACTCTTCCGGGGTCAACGGGCCGGGCTTGTTCAGGATGGCGTCCGGGATGCCGATCTTGCCGATGTCGTGCAAGGGGGAGGCGTGTTGGATCAGATCCGCTTCTTCCTCGCTCAAGCCGTATTCCAGGGCCAGAAGCCTGCTGATTTCCGCGACGCGCTTGACGTGGTGACCGGTCTCGTTGGAGCGGGTCTCAATGGTCTCGCCAAGGATGTAGACCATCTCGCTCTGGGTCTGCTCCACCTCCTGCAGGAGATCGATGTTTTCGCAGGCTATGGCCACGTTCCGCTCAAAGAGGCCGAGGAGCGACTTTTCCAGTTCGCTCTGTTCGCCGCAAAGTCCCTTGAGATAGAACATCCACCGTTCGCCATCGCGGCAGGTGATGCAGCTTGCGTAGCTGTCTTCCGAAACCTGGCTCTCTCCGTCCTGCAGGGCGTTTGCGACTTCGCTCGGCACCTCGGGTGAACCGATACGGGGAAGGGCTTCTCCAGACAAAGGCGTGAAACGTCCCAATGCCGCTGCAACGTCGCGGGTGTCTTCGGTCTGCACGATCGCGAGGCCGTCGGTTTTGCGTTGCGGTTCCCGGCACTGCTCCTGGATCAGATAGCTCAACTGTTCCAGGACACTCTTGCTGAACTGCTCCCGCGACTTCACTTCGAAGATCTTCGCGGATGCCTCGATCACGGCCTCAAGCCCGCGTTTGCTTCTCTCCAGGGCGACGATATCGCGGTAGGAACGCAACGACGCATATATCAGCGTCGACAGCTTGCGGGACGTCAGCTCGGTCTTTTCCTTGTAGTCGTTGATGTCGTACCGCGCGATCACGTCCCGCTCCGGCGCCTGGCCGGGCTGACCGGTCCGCAACACGATCCGGACCGCGGAATTGCCGACGTCTTCGCGGATGAATTGCGCCACTTCCAGTCCCGCCGTTTCACTTTCCATCACCACGTCCAGAAGGATCAGGGCCGTGTCGGGATGCTCCAGGATGGCTTGGCGGGCCTCCCGTCCGGAATGAACGGACACGAATTCGAGCGGCCGGTCCTCGAAGGAAAAACCGGACAGGGCAAGGCGGGTCACGTCGTGGATGGCCGGTTCGTCGTCAACCAGCATGATTTTCCAGGGGTGCCCGGTTTCGCCCGCAATTTCCGTCTCTTCCGAGAACCTGATTCTTTCGTTCTGACTGGTCATTGCGAACCCTGGCCTGTTGCCGCTGTGAGCGGAACCGTAAGGTGGACCGATATTCCGTGTCCCGGCGCGCTGTCGCAGACCACGGTGCCGCCGAGCTTCCTGGTGGCTAGATTGTACACAATATGCATACCGAGGCCACTGCCTCCGCTGCCGCGCATGGTTGTAAAGAACGGGTCGAAAATCCGGTTGAGGACCTCGGGTGTAACGCCTTTGCCGTTGTCACTGTAGTGGATATGCGCGTTTGGGCCTGAATGCCTTGCGGTGATCCGGATCTCGCCGGTCTCGCCGTCGTTGAACGCGTGCGTGAGCGAGTTCATCACCAGGTTGGTGATGATTTGCGACAGGGCTCCGGGAAAGCTGGCCATGACGATGTCCCGGTCTCCGGTTACCGAAATTGCATGCGGGGTTTTTCGTGTCTGGGGCTGAAGGCTGAGCACGATCTCTTCGATATAGTCGACCAGTTTGAAAGTTCGTCGCTCGTCGCTGGACTGATCGACAGCGACCTGTTTGAAGCTGCGCACCAGGTCGGATGCTCTGTGCAGGTTGGATACGATGATCCTTGAGGACTGGTTGGACTGTTTGAGGAAGTCGTCCAGTCCGCTCCGCGTCAGGCGTTCTTCCGTAACCTGTCTGGAAACCTCTTCGATCTTTTCCTCAAGGAAGGTTGCGGCGGTCAGGCCGACGCCGATCGGCGTGTTGACCTCATGCGCAAGCCCAGCCACAAGGGAACCGAGCGAGGCCAGCTTTTCCGTCTGCACGAGTTCCTTTTCCGCCAGCTTCTGATCGGTAATGTCATAGTGCCAGACAATGACGGCTGGAGCGCCTTCGTACTCGATCGGAATAGCGTCGTGCAGACCCCACCACGTGCCGCCGTCCATCCGGCGGCGTTCCATGACAAAACGGCTGAAACCAGTGCCTCCATCGACACTTCGTGTTGCCTTGTCGTGGTCCTCTTCGGAGGCGAACGTATTCTTGAAGCCGTAAGCGTCGAGTTGCTCCACAGAGTCCGCACGGAAAAACTCCAGAAAGCACTGGTTTGCGTAGATTCGTTTGACAGGGTTCATCCGCAAGATCGAGATCCCGGCCGTGGAACTGTCCAGGATCTGTTTCAGCCGCGTTTCGCTCCGGTAAAGTTCCTCCTGGATTTTCCTGCGGTCGCGAATTTCCTTTTCCAGATCGTGGGTCCGCTCCTTCACGATTTCCTCAAGGTGGTCCCGATAGCGCTCGAGTTCCAGCTGGTTGCGTCTGCGCTCCGTGATGTCGGTCGCCGTGCCGAACATGCGCAACGGCGTGTTGTCTTCGCCGAACGCGACCTGGCCCCGCTGTTCCAGGTAGCGCTCGCCATCGGGTGTCATCACACGGTGAACGAAATGGCTTAACCCACTCGCTCTCGGCGTTAACAGCCGCTCGACCTCTTCCAGCGTCGCCTGCCGGTCTTCGGAGGGGAGCGCAGCCAAATAGGCTTCGCGGCTCGGTTCCACTTCGCCGGTCTCATAGCCGAGAAGCCGGAAATACTCCTCGGACCACCGCACCTGGCGGGTCTTCAGATCGACATCCCAGTTCCCGATCCCGGCCATGGACTGGGCTTCTCGCAGGAGCTGTTCGCTTTCCCTGAGCCCGGCTTCGGTCTTGATCAGTTCCCGGTTTAGCGTGCGCTGGCGGACAAAAACGGCGAGCAGGACCAGGGACGCAACGAAGGCGCTTAGGATCATGATCTGATACTGAAACAGCAGCTTTGTTTCGCTCGTTTGAAATTCGACGAAACCGGACTGGAAGGTGATCCAGATGTCCTTTTCGATCTGCTCCGTGAAGCGATAGATCTCCCGGTTGTTGGCAGTCAGGAGACGCAGGTCACCTTCTGCGGGATCAAGTCCCGCCCGTTCCATGACCGCGATGTTTTGGCGGATCAGCGGAGCGACCTGTTCGACCAGTTGTTCCTTGTCGATGTAGTTGCTGAAGATGAAACCGAGGGACGCTTTGGTGAAATTCAGGGCCGTTTGAAATCTGCTCGCGTCCTGATCCTTGATAGCAAGCAGATAGGCCTGATAACCGCGCATTGTCAGCAGGGGAACCTTCATGGTCAGGCGCATGGAATCCGCCATCCTCATCGTGGTGGTCGCCTCGGTGGTATGCGCGGGAGGGCGCTCTGCAGCGCGGTATAGATAGACCCCGGTTAATACGGCTATCGGTGCGAGCAGCCCGGAGACAAGTGCGGCGGTTCTTGTAACCAAGAGCTATACCTGGGGACGTTGACGACGACCCTCACGATGGATCCGGGTCGTTTGTCGGCGAAGTGTGCCGTCTTGCGAAGGGCTTCTGGGCGAAAGGCCTGAAAAGCCGGTCAGATGAGTCATAGTCAATGTCCCTTGGTATCAGTCCATGGAGATTTCCGTGATCATCCAGATCCATTTGGGCAGCTTGGTCTGGTACTCCTCCAGAGTTTCGTCAAAGTCCGGAAAAATGATGCGCATCGGGCCTTTTTTGTCGAAATCGATATAGGCGCCGTCGACCCGGGTTGCGATCAGGATACGCATGGTCTGCCATTCCATCTTGTCGAAGTCGATTTCGTAGTCGTCGATCGCCCGGATCGTCATCGAGGTCGTTTCGGCGGAACCGAATTTTGCCACGAAATCCTTCATCCAGACGCCGGTATAGGCGTCTGTGTTCCGGTCATACGGATTATAGGCGTTGACTTGCTGGAGCCCTGCGGATTCGACTTCGGCCACGGTTATCTGTCTGGGACTGTCTTCCTGGCCGCCGAGAGTGATCTGGATCGTCGTGTCCGGGCTGCCGGCAGCAACAGCGGGCGCCGTCGCCGCCCACAAAAGACCTGAGATAAGAATTGCCTGCCTGAACATGAAACGCTTTCCCGATTTATTCCGGAACTCGAAACAGTATAGCGTAGTTCTTGCAATAAAATTCAAAGGAATATTTTAAAATTGGTGTCTCAAACGCATCGAGGCGATGTTGACGGTAAAAGCTAAGTAGTATTTACGAGTTAAGCGCGACGCTGGTTGGGGAAATCTCACGAAAGAAAATCAGTCGGCCTCAGCCTGCGGTCGTGCCCCAGTCCTTGTTCTCGAACAGAATTTCAAAGCAGGCGCCATCGCCGCCCGGGACATGTCGGATCGTTGCATTGTGAGCATTCAACAGTGCCCGGGTGATGCCGAGCCCCATGCCGGTACCGCCTGTTTCGCGACGGGTTGTGAAAAACAGATCGAACACCTGATCGGCGTTTCCTGTCGAAATGCCCTGACCGTCGTCGCTCACCAGAACACGCAGGGATCCGTCTGTTTCTTCGCACGCGATCAGGACGTTGGTTGCACCGTGTTGAGCGGAATTGTCGATCAGGTTGCCAAAAACGATGCGGGCGTTTTCCGCCGACAGGGGGAGCAGGCAGTCTTCCGGGGCTCTGAGCGAAATCCCGTCGAACCGGCACTGGATATCTTTTAGGATGTCGGAGAGCCGGCAGGCGCCGCCGGTCGCGGCGCTGTCCGCGCGGGCAAGATCGCGCAGCCGGTTCAGCAAGGCGGACGCCCGGCCCGTGTCTTTCAGGATGTTGTCCAGAAACCGTGCCCGTTCCTGCTCGCTGAGCGCGTTGCCGCCGTCGAGCAGCAGTTCCGCGGCTCCCTGGATCGCGGTCAGCGGCGACTTCAGCTCATGAGTGACATGATTGGCGAAGGTGTTGATGTAGTCGTTGCGTTCGAAAAGCTTGCGGGACATGTCGAGCATCGAAGTCGACAGGGCGTGAATTTCCCGGTTGCCGTGGATTGCAAGCGGCTTTAGCGCGCTGCGGTCGCCCGCGCCGATCTTCAGCGAGCGCGCGGTCAGTGCCTTGATCGGACCGGAGATGGCGCGGGCGAAGATGAAACCGACGACAAAGGTTGCGCCGAGCACGAAAAGGACCATCCAGAGCAGGCTGTCCCGTTTCAGGTAGAGTTCCTTCAAGATGTTGCTCGGCGTGCGCGAAGCGTAGACGACACCCGCCACCTTGTTGCCGATGACGATGGGCAGGGCGGTAAACACACGCACGCTGGTGCCCCGGCTGATCGAATAAATCGGTCTCGGATTGGCGACGATACGCTCGCGCAGGACGCTGGCGTAACGTCCGTTCAGGGCTTTTTGAACCTCCTTCACATGGGCGAAGGACAGGCCGATGTCGCCGCTTCCGGCGATAACGACACCATTGAAATCGAGAATGCGAAATCCGGCGAGGGTGAGCTTTTGGGTGTCTTTCAGAATTGGGTCGAGGTCTTTCCCGGCCCGGACATAAGCGGCATTCGGTGTCGCGCGGGATCTCGTGGGATCGGGTCGGGCAGGCAGGACCCGCGTCTTGTTCAGATCCAGCCGAGGTTGCAGGGGCGTCCAGCCGCCCAGATACCCGATGACAACTCCTTCCGACAGATCGTAAAGCCCTTGCGTGAGGTCCGCGGTGCGGGAGCCGACGGGGAGATCCGGACCGCCGATGTCCGAAAGTCTCTGCGCCGCGACGGCGGCGATCGCGGCGGATTGGGCGATCAGTTCGGCTTCCGTTGTCTGAATGAGCTGGTTCTCATAGATCCGGAAGAAGGCGACCCCGGCGAGCGGCACCAGAAGCATGATGCAAAGCACCACGGCCACAACGAGGCTGAGTGGCGGACGGTATCGGTCGCGGAAGGAACGGGAGAGCGCCATGAATGCCTATGGCTCCGCGCCCGCCGGTTCGCAAGATCCGAGGCGGAAGCCGACGCCGTGGACCGTTTCAACCGCGGTGCTGCAGCCCGCGGCGGAGAGTTTGGCCCGGATGTTGCGGATGTGGCTGTCGATAGTGCGGTCGGAGACGTGGATGTTGTCGCGATAGGCCGTGTCCAGGATCCGGTCCCGCGTGAAGACGATCTTCGGCCGGTTCAGGAGAGCGGCGAGGATGTCGAATTCAATGGCGGTGAGGGAGACCGGTGTCTCTCCTATGGATGCCTGTCTTTGCGCCCTGTCCAGCCGCAGAGACCCATGGCTCAGCACGGTTTCGTCGTCCGGCACCTCGCGCGGCGCACCGTAGCGTTTCAGGATCGCCCCCACCCGGGCGATCAGCTCGCGTGGGCTGAAGGGTTTGGTAACATAGTCGTCGGCGCCGAGTTCAAGGCCGACGATCCGGTCGATCTCGTCGTCTCGAGCGGACAGAAACAGGATCGGCACCTCCGACGATTTCCGCAAAACCCGGCAGACATCGAGGCCATCCATTTCCGGCAATCCGATATCGAGCACGATCAGGGCGGGATCGCACAGGGACGCCTTGTCCAGCGCCTCCTTGCCGTCGGCCGCCTGTTCATAGGTATAGGAGGCCTTCTGAAGCGCGAAACAGATCACGTCGCGAATATGCGGGTCGTCGTCGACGACAAGAATGGTTTTCTTCTGCAATAACCTTGGTCCCGATGAATGCCTTCCCGCGAGATTGTGCGGCAACCGGTAAAAGTGAATTTAAGCACGCCGTGACTCTGAAGGACAGCCAGGGCGGAATTACGCTTCCAGCCACCAGCCGTCCCGGCGCAGACTGCGCGGCAGGGAGGTGTCGGTTTCCGGAGGCTGCAGGGTAACGAGATGCGGGAAAAGAAACGTGTGCCTTTTTCGGCTTTTCCGAAAAAGCGGGCGAACGATGGGACGCAGACGGACCGCAAGACCTGAGAGCATTTCGAGTTCTCCTTTGAGCCTCCCGACGCAACCGCCTTGGGAGGAAAGTTGGGATAACGAAAAACAGTCTGCCTGCCGGGCTTGCAGACTTCAGTCAGGCTTCGTGCAGATTTTGCGCAAATCTGGCGGTGCGGGTGACGTTCCTTTCGAGGTCGTTCAGGGGAGGGGCGTATGTAGTCCGCCAGACTTGTCCGCACTTGCGAGGGGCAATACCATCGGCCGTCTCAAGCCGTCCGGCGACGGGGCCGTCCGACACGGGGGATGCCCCGCTTCTTCTTGCCTTTTTCCGTTCACCGGGAACGCATCGACCTTTGGAAGGTATCCGGGAAACCATGAAAATTTCCGTCCGAAATCGACTGTTTCAACTGGCCGCGATCGCCGCCGCCGGAATCGCGGCCTGGTTCTTTTGGCAGACCTACAAGCAGAACGGTCTTCCGCAGGGATTTGCCGGAGGGAATGGCCGGGTGGAGTCTTCCGAAATCAACATCGCGGCCAAGACGGCGGGACGGATTTCCGAAATCCTGGTCAATGAAGGCGATTTCATCACCGCCGGAGAAATTCTCGCGCGCATGGATACCGCGGTGCTGGATGCCCAGTTCAGGGAGGCGACGGCGCAACTCGACCGGGCGGTGATCGGAGTGGATACGGCCAAGGCGCAGGTCAAGCAGCGTTTGGCGGAACTGGATGCCGCCAAGGCGGTGGTCCTTCAACGAAAGGCCGAGCTTGACGCCGCGCAAAAACAGGCCGAACGCACGAGAGAACTGGTCGACAAGGGCACGACGTCGCAACAAACGCTTGACGAGGATATCGCCCGCTACGAGGGCGCCAAGGCAGCCGTCAGCGCGGCCGAAGCACAGGTTGCCGGTGCCGAAGCGGCCATCGGTTACGCCGAGTCCCAGGTGGTGGCGGCGGAATCGAGTGTGGAGGCCGCCCGGGCAACGCTCCAGCGCATCGAGGCGGATATCGACGACAGTGTCCTGAAATCGCCGCGCGACGGGCGGGTCCAGTACCGGGTCGCGCAACCCGGCGAGGTGCTGACGGCTGGTGGTGTCGTGCTGAATATGGTGGACCTCAAGGACGTCTACATGACCTTCTTCCTGCCGACGGAGGAAGCCGGGCAGGTCGCCATCGGGTCCGAAGCCCGCATCGTTCTCGATGCGGCGCCCCAATATGTGATCCCGGCCCGGGTTTCGCTTGTTTCCGACGTTGCCCAATTCACGCCGAAGACAGTCGAAACCGCCGTGGAGCGGCAGAAGCTGATGTTCAGGATCAAGGCGCGGGTCAATCAGGACGTTTTGAAAGATCACATAGAGCATGTCAAAACAGGTCTGCCCGGCATGGCTTACGTCCGGCTGAACCCGTCCCTTCCCTGGCCGGCAGACCTTCAACCCCACTTGCCAGAATGATCGGCGGAGGCGACGGAAACAGCGGAAACCCGGTTGACCGGGCACCGGTTGCCCGGTTGAGCGGGGTCGGTCTGCGCTACGGTAAAACGCAGGTTCTCTCCGATGTAAGCCTCGATGTTCCCGCCGGTTGCATGGCGGGCCTGATCGGTCCGGACGGGGTTGGAAAATCAAGTCTGCTGTCGTTGATTTCAGGTGCGCGCGCGCTCCAGACAGGCCGCATCGATGTCCTTGGCGGGGATATTTCCGACGCCGGGCACCGCCGCCGGGTCTGCCCCAGGATCGCCTTCATGCCGCAGGGGCTGGGCAAGAACCTCTATCCCACGCTCTCCGTCTCCGAGAACATCGATTTCTTTGGCCGCCTGTTCGGCCACGACGCCCAGGAATGCGCGCGGCGCATTGGCGAACTGACGCGGGCCACCGGTCTCTCACCGTTCACGGACCGGCCGGCCGGCAAGCTTTCTGGCGGCATGAAGCAGAAACTGGGGCTCTGTTGCGCCCTGATCCACGACCCGGATCTGCTCATTCTCGACGAACCCACGACAGGGGTCGATCCCTTGTCGCGGAAACAGTTCTGGGAACTCATTGGCGACATCCGGGCGCAACGCCCGCGCATGAGTGTTCTGGTCGCAACGGCCTATATGGAAGAGGCCGAGCGTTTCGACTGGCTCGTCGCCCTGGACGATGGCCGGGTGCTGGCGGAAAACACACCGGCCAAATTGCTCGAAGAGACGGGGACGCAGACCCTGGAAGCGGCTTTCGTTGCGCTTCTGCCGGAAGAAAAGAAGCGCGACTTCAGACCCGTGGACATCGTCCCGGCATCGATCGCGGAAGGCGACGGTTTCGCGATCGAGGCAAAGGACCTGACAATGCGGTTCGGCGACTTCACCGCCGTTGACCGTGCCAGTTTCCGGATACGCCGGGGCGAGATATTCGGCTTCGTCGGATCGAACGGCTGCGGCAAGACCACCACAATGAAAATGCTGACCGGCCTGCTGCCGCCAAGCGAAGGCACGGCTTCCCTCTTCGGCCGGCACCTGGACCCGAAAGACCTGGGCACGAGGCAACGCGTCGGCTACATGTCCCAGTCCTTTTCGCTTTATACCGAACTGACTGTCCGGCAGAACCTGGAGCTGCATGCAAGGCTGTTTCAGGTGCCTGAAGACGAAGTTGCCGTGCGTGTCACGGAAATGGCGACGCGCTTCGGCCTTGCCGATCTCATGGACCAGTTGCCGCAGAATCTGCCGCTTGGTCATCGTCAGCGGCTGTCGCTCGCGGTTGCGATGATCCACAAGCCCGAGATGCTCATTCTCGACGAACCGACCTCCGGCGTCGATCCGGTTGCCCGCGACACTTTCTGGCGGATGCTGATCGAACTGTCCCGCCGGGACGGTGTGACGATCTTCATTTCCACGCACTTCATGAATGAGGCCGAGCGCTGCGACCGTATCTCGCTCATGCATGCCGGCAAGGTCCTTGCAACAGACGCGCCTGGTACCTTGATGGAAGCCCGGGGTGCCGCAACGCTGGAAGAAGCCTTCATTGGCTATCTCGAAGAGGCCAGCGAAAGGGACATCGGCGATGACGAGCCGCCGGAAGCGCCCGAGGCCGTCCCGCCGGTCGTGGGCTCTCCAATTGAGCCGGGCGGCGGGGGAGGCTGGCGCCGGTCTTTCGATCCGAGACGCATGTTCAGCTATACGCGCAGGGAGACGCTGGAGCTGCGCCGGGATCCCGTTCGCCTGACCCTGGCACTACTGGGCAGCGCAATTCTCATGTTCGTCATGGGCTATGGCATTACTCTGGATGTGGAAGGGCTGACCTTTGCGGTCATCGATCACGATCAGACCACGCTCAGCCGGGACTACACGCTCAATCTGTCGGGATCGCGCTATTTCGACGAGCAGGCGCCAATCACAAGCCATGCTGACCTCGACCGCAGAATGCGTAGCGGCGACATCAATCTCGCCATCGAGATCCCACCCGGTTTCGCCCGGGACGTGGCGCGCGGTCAGGATGTCGAGATCGGAGCCTGGATCGACGGGGCCATGCCCACGCGGGCGGAAACCATTCTCGGCTACGTCCAGGGCATGCACGCGTATTGGCTGCAGGCCAGGGCGCGCGAGGCAGGCTACGCGGCGGCGCTGGTCGAACCGGCGAGCGTGGAAATCCGCTACCGTTACAATCCGGACGTCAAAAGTCTGCCCGCGATGATGCCAGCCATGATTCCACTGTTGCTGATGATGATACCGTCCATGCTCGCCGCGCTCAGCGTCGTCCGGGAAAAGGAGCTCGGAACGATCACCAATTTCTACGTGACGCCGACCACATCGCTTGAGTTCCTTCTTGGCAAGCAACTCGCCTACATTCTCCTGTCCATGGTCAGCTTTGTCATGTTGACCTTTCTGGCGGTGGTGGTCTTCGGCGTTCCCCTGACCGGAAGCTTGATGGCGCTGACCGTGGGAGCGCTTCTCTATGTGAGCGCGGCCACCGGGCTGGGGCTCTTGATATCGGCCTTCATGAAAAGCCAGATCGCCGCGATTTTCGGCACCGCCATCATAACGCTGCTTCCGGCCGTCAGTTTTTCCGGCCTGGTGGATCCGGTGCCGTCCCTGCAGGGCTTCGGCCGTCTGGTCGGCGAGATCTACCCGACGACCTATTTCCTCACGATCGCGCGCGGCACGTTTTCAAAGGCTCTGGATTTTTCGGATCTCGGCGCGGCTTTCGTGCCCCTGTTGCTGACGGTACCGGTTTTGCTCTGTCTCTCCGTTCTGTTTCTCGGCCAGCAGGAGAAGTGACCGGTGCGCTCCTCCAACATCCTTCACCTCGGCATCAAGGAATTTCGCAGCCTTGCGCGCGACCCGATCATGCTGGCCCTCATTTTGTTCGCCTTCACGTTCGCGATCTACTCTGGGGCGACGGCCATGCCGGAAACGCTGAACCGGGCGACTCTTGCCATCGTCGACGAGGATCAGTCGCCGTTGTCAAAACAGATCGCAGACGCCTTCTATCCGCCTTACTTCAACGTGCCGGCGATGATCACGACGCGCGAACTGGATGCCCGCATGGACTCCGGACTGGACACTTTTGCCCTGACCATCCCCTCGGGGTTTCAGCGCGATGTCCTGGCCGGCCGCACTCCGGAAATTCAGCTGAACGTCGATGCCACCCGCATGAGCCAGGCCTTCACCGGCAGCGGCTATGTCCAGTCCATAGTGAGACAGGAGATCCGGAGTTTCGTTAAACGCTATCGAGAAAAGGAAAGCGCGACGATAGGGCTCGCGGTTCGGGCCCGCTTCAATCCGGAGCTCAACAAGACCTGGTTCGGCAGCATCATGGAGGTCATCAAGAACGTCACCATGCTGTCCATCGTGCTGACGGGCGCCGCCCTGATCCGCGAACGGGAACACGGCACGGTCGAACATCTCCTGGTCATGCCGGTGACCCCTTTCGAGATCATGGTCAGCAAGGTCTGGTCCATGGGAGTCGTGGTGATCCTGGCGTCGGCGTTGTCGCTTTATCTGGTCGTTCAGGGCCTGCTGGCCGTGCCGGTGGAAGGATCGGTGCCGCTGTTCCTGGCCGGCACCGCCCTGCATCTCTTCGCAACGACGTCCATGGGCATCTTTCTGGCAACCGTATCGCGCTCCATGCCCCAGTTCGCTTTGATGGTGGTGATGGTTATTCTGCCGCTGGACACGCTTTCCGGCGGGGTCACGCCGCGCGAGAGCATGCCGGAATTCGTTCAATGGATCATGATGGCGGCTCCCACGACCCATTTTGTCATGCTTGCGCAAGGCATTTTGTACCGGGGGGCCGGTTTCGGCGTCGTCTGGCCTCAATTCGCGGCCCTGGCCCTGATCGGCGGCGTCTTTTTCTCGGTCTCCCTTTCACGATTTCGCAAGACAATCGCCACGATGGCGTGAACGGCCTTCGATGCGGGGCCAGGGCGGACTGACCGAAAGAACTTTACGCATTCCCGATCAGAACGCCGGCGGCAAAGACCAGGGATCCGCCGAGGACAACCTGGAAGGCAGCGCGCAGGAAGGGCGTGTCCATGAACCGGTTCTGGATATAGGCGATCGCCCACAATTCGACGAAAACCACCAGGGCGGCGACGCTCGTCGCGGTCCAGAAATGCGGGATCAGATAGGGCAGGGCATGGCCGAGGCCGCCGACGGCGGTCATCACGCCGGAGGCAATGCCGCGCTTGACCGGCGAACCGCGCCCTGACAGCTTGCCGTCGTCGTGAGCGGCTTCCGTGAAGCCCATCGAAATGCCTGCGCCGACCGACGCCGACAGGCCGACCAGGAAGGTCTGCCACGTGTCCTGCGTGGCGAAGGCGGCGGCGAAGATCGGCGCAAGGGTCGATACCGATCCGTCCATCAGTCCGGCAAGACCGGGCTGCACATAGGTCAGGATGAACTGGCGCCGTTCCGTCTGCCGCTCGTCTTCCTTGACGTCTTCCGGCGTGTGTTCCAGGCCGAGCCGATGCGCAAGGCTTTCATGGCCCTTCTCGGCGAAGGCGAGGTCGTCCAGCAGCTTGCGTGTGCCCGCGTCGGTCGCCCGTTTGGCGGCTTCCGTGTAGAAGCGGTAGGCCTGCAGTTCCATCTCCTCGGCCATGGCACGGACCTTGTCCAGGCCGAGCGGGCGCACGAGCCAGTCCGGCTTGCGGTCGTAATAACCGCGTACGTGCTCCCGGCGGATCAGAGGAATGGTCTCTCCGAAACGGGCGCGGTAGATCTCGATCAGCCGCTTGCGGTGTTCGTTCTCCTCCGCCGCCATGTCGTCGAAGACCTTGGCCGACCGCGGGTACTGCTCGCGCAGGCCTTCCGAATAGGATTGATAAATCCGCGAGTCGTCCTCTTCGGAAGAAATGGCAAGCGCCAGGATTTCCTGTTCGCTCAGGGAGGAAAAATCCCGTTTACCCAGTCCGAGAAACCGTTTGAGCATTCGGCGTTCCTGTTAGATATTAGTTTAGAATTGTTCTAATAAGTAGCTTTCGGACAAAATTTGCAAGGGTCCGTTGCCTCGATTCCGGATATTGACGGGCGCCATTGTGACGCATGCCTGGCGGAACCTCTTAGCCATCGTCCGGTTCCACGAATTCGAACCGTGGAAAGACGTCCTCAAGCTCCGGATCCTTTCCGGTCTCTCTGTTGGAGGTGTAAAACTGGCGATTGGCTTTCAGGCTCGCATAGCCGTGCAGGAACGACCAGAGGGTGGTTTCCACGGATGTCCGATGCACGGGGTGCCGGCAGGTCTCGGGCGAGATGTACCGCGAGACGTCCCGGAGCACCGCATAGGCCTCCTGGCTGGCGGGTAGCAGGTCGGGATAAATGTCGAATTGGCGTTCCATCGAGAACATCAGCCGGAAGAGATCCGGGTTGTCTTCGGCAAAGCCGACATACCCTCTGGCCGCCGCCATGACCTGGGCTTTTCCTTGAGATGAGGCATCCGCCATCCGGGTCCGCATCGCCGCGGCGAATTGTCGGAACCCTTCCGCGACGATGGCCGCCTGCAAAACGGACAGATTGGCAAAATGGTTCTTCGGCGCGCCATGGGAAACGCCCACCCGAGCGGCGCAGGCGCGCAGGGACAGCGCCTCGAGACCTTCATTCTTCAGGATCTCCAGGCCCGCCGATATCAGCGCTTCCTTCAGGTTGCCGTGATGGTATTTCGCGTCAGCCAGTCGGATTTCCTCCAGCAAAGTAGACAGCGTCAATATTTTTGATTGACGACTGCGGGATATGTATATAGACACTGACAACATTGCTGGGGCGCAATGTGTTGGGTGAACATATGAGTTTCAAGTGTTATGTGCGCACGTTGTCCGTTGCAAGCCTCGGGCTTTCGGCCTCGCCGGTTGCGGCCGAGGAAGACAAGGACTGGCATCTGCTTGTCGGGGCAGGGGCTTTCTACGGTGCCGATTATCTCGGCTCCAGCGACTACGGTTTCATGCCCGGATTGATAGGCTCCTTCGAGAAGGGGCCCTATTTCGTGAAATTCACCGGGACGACGCTGACCGCCAACATTCTGCCTTTTGAAAATTTCTACGCCGGTCCGCTGATCGGCTACGGGATGGGCCGCAAGGATGTGTCCGACAGTGTCGTCAAGAGGCTTCCGGAAGTCGATTCCGAACTCTGGGTCGGCGGCGCGGCGGGAAGCGGCTACGATGGACTGCTTCTGCAACGCGATTCCATCGGTGCGAGAATAGAAGTCGCCCACGACGTGATGGGCGACAGCGGCACCACGGCAACCTTCGGCCTCGGTTACGAGGTCAATCTCACGGCACGGCTCGCAGTCGGTGTGGACCTCTCCACGACCTTTGCGGACGGCAGCTATGCCGATGCCTATTATTCCGTGACCGCCGCCGGTTCAGCCGCCAGCTGCCTGGCCGAATACGATGCGGATGCCGGTTTCCGGGACGTGTCGCTCGATCTGACGGCCCGCTACGCGGTCACGGAAAAATGGGGCATCGGCGGGCTCGCGGGCGGATCGTTGCTCGTCGGCAGCATGGCGGACAGCCCGATCGTCCAGGACCGCGGCCAGACCGTCAGCGGACAGGGAGGCCTGTTTCTCTGGTACAGGTTCTAGGTCCACTGAGGAATTTGCTCGAATCGGAAGGCGGCGTTGCCAGGGTGTGGGGTCTGGCAACGCCGCCTTTTCCTTTCGCTCAGCTTACGTGGCCGTCCTTCTTCAGCTCTTGCCAGGTGTCGTTGAGTGTTTTCTCCACTGTCCCTACCAGAATATCGGCTTCCTCGTGGCTCAGCACCAGCGGAGGAGAGATGATCATGCTGTCGCGAACGGCGCGCATGACCATGCCGTTGGCGAAGGACAAGTCGCGGCAAAGGGTTCCGACCGTGCCGACATTCTTGAACGGCAGGTGGGGATTGGCCTTGTCCGGAACCAGTTCAAGCGCGCCGACCAGACCGGCCATGCGGGCTTCGCCGACCAGCGGATGATCGGAGAGCTTCAGCCAGCGTTCCTTGAGATAGGGACCGATGTCGCTCTTGACCCGCTCGACAAGCCCTTCACGCTCGATGATCTCAAGGTTGGCGAGTGCCGCCGCCGCGCAGGCCGGATGACCGGAATAGGTGTAGCCGTGATAGAATTCGTCACCGGCCATCATCAACCCTTCGGCGACCCTGTCCGACACCATGACGCCACCCATGGGCAGATAGCCCGAGGTCAGCCCCTTGGCGATCGGCATCAGGTCCGGCTCCATGCCGTAATGGGTCGAGCCGAACCATTCGCCGAGACGGCCGAAGCCGCAGATGACCTCGTCGGAGACGAACAGAATGTCGCGTTCCTTCAGGATCCGGCGGATTTCCGGCCAGTAGGTCTCCGGCGGGATGATGACGCCACCCGCTCCCTGGATCGGTTCGGCGATAAAGGCGGCGACCTTGTCCTCGCCGAGTTCGTCGATCGCCTGTTCCAGCTTGCGCGCGGCGACGACGCCGAACTCTTCCGGGCTCATCTCGTGGCCTTCGCCGAACCAGTAGGGTTGGTCGATGTGGTGGACGCCCTGGACCGGCAGATCGCCCTGGCCGTGCATCGCCTTCATGCCGCCGAGGCTGGTCCCGGCCAGCGTGGAGCCGTGATAGCCGTTCCAGCGGCCAATGATGATCTTCTTGTCCGGCTTGCCCATCTTGTCCCAATAGGTGCGCACCATCCGGAACACGGTGTCGTTGGCCTCCGAACCGGACGAGCAGTAGAACACCGAATTGATGTGGTCGGGCGCGAGCTTGGCCAGTTTCTCCGACAAGGCGACCGCCGGCGGGTGGGTCGTCTTGAAGAAGGTGTTGTAGTACGGCAGCTCGATCATCTGCTTGTAGACGGCGTCGGCGATGTCTTTTCGGCCGTAGCCCACCTGCACGCACCACAGGCCTGCCATGCCGTCGAGGATCTTCTTGCCTTCGGAGTCGGTCAGCCAGACGCCGTCTCCATGGGTGATGATCCGGCTGCCTTCCTCGTTCAGCGATTTCATGTCGGAGAACGGATGCCAGTGATGGGCGGCATCGAGCTCCTGAAGGGCTTTGGTCGGGTAGATGTTGGAATGGGCCGTCATGGCGTTAAGCTCCGGAAATGACAGGATCAGACGTTGAGCAGGAGGTATTCCCGCTCCCAGGGGCTGATCACGGACATGAAGGTTTCGAATTCTTCGTATTTGATGGCTCTGTAGGTGGCGACGAACTTCTCGCCGAAGACCTCGACCATCTCGTCGGATTTCTCGAACTTGGAGAGGGCTTCCGGCAGGCCGCGGGGCAGGGATTTCGCCCGGTCCGTGCAATCGTCGGCCTTGGGCGCATCGGGCTTCAGTCCGTTGACGATGCCCAGATACCCGCAGGCGAGGCTTGCCGCGATGGACAGATAGGGGTTGGCGTCGGAGCCCGGGATCCGGTTTTCCAGCCGCCGTGCCTGCGGATTGGAATAAGGCACGCGCAGGCCCACCGTACGGTTGTCGTAGCCCCAATAGACATTGACCGGAGAGGTCGAGGTCTTCGAGAAGCGCCGGTAGGAATTCACGAAAGGCGCCATGATGCAGGTCGCCTTGGGCAGGTATTTCTGGTGTCCGGCGATAAAGGACAGGAAGGCAGGCGTTTCCTCGCCGTTTTCACCGGCAAAGATGTTTTGGCCGGTTTCCCTGTCGACCACGGACTGGTGAATATGCATGGCCGAGCCGGGCTGGTTTGACATCGGCTTCGACATGAAGGTCGCGTACATCTCATGCCGCAGCGCCGCCTCGCGGATCGTGCGCTTGAACAGGAAGACCTGGTCCGCGAGCACGAGCGGGTTGCCGTGGCGCAGGTTGATTTCCATCTGCGCGGCGCCTTCCTCGTGGATCATCGTATCGATCTCGAGGCCCTGCTTTTCCGACAGGTCGTAAATGTCGTCGATCAGGTCGTCGAATTCGTTGAGCGCCGAAATGGAATAGGACTGACGGCCGACTTCCGGGCGCCCGGACCGGCCCCGGGGCGGCTCCAGCGGGTAGTCCGGATCGGTATTGGGCCGAACGAGATAGAATTCGATCTCGGGCGCGACCACCGGCTCCCAGCCCTTGTCCGCGTAGAGCTTCAGGATCCGTCTCAGCACATTTCGTGGCGCGGTCTCCACCGGCGCACCGTCCCTGGTACAGGCGTCATGTATGAGCTGGGCCGTCGGATCGCTCTCCCACGGAACGGTGGTCAGGGTCGAATAATCGGCCTTGAAATAAAGATCGCCGTCGATCGGGTTGTGCTGGAACCGCTCGTCGTCGTCGGGATAGTCGCCAGAGATCGTCTGGGCGAAGATCGAGGCCGGCATGGTCATCACCGGTCCGGAAAAGAACTTCTCCGTCGGCATCATCTTGCCTCGGGCGACACCGGCGATATCGGGAACGATACACTCGATGTCCTGGATGTTGCGGGCGCTCAGCCACTCCCGGGCGGCTTCCTCATTCGGAACGCCACGCAGACTGTCGATCGGTTTCGGGCTTTCACTGGCAGAGGTTTCAGCAGTCACGAGGAGCTCCAATTATCTGGTGCGGGAGGTGCCGAGAGGGGACTTCCTGCCGGCTGGCCCGGCTGACGGGCAGTCGCCCGTTTCGACCGGGGTGGCAGATCGACCCGCGTAGCGAATTTGTGATCACAAAATGACACGGCCGGCGTCCGGGATCAACCGGTTGGTCCATCGGAGAGGATTTCCCTGCCTAAAAAACCCATGCCGTCCAGGATATCGGCCTTGATCGCCGCGCGCAGAGCCTGCGTGTCGTTGAGCTCGATCGCGCGAATCGCCTCCTTGTGCCGGTCTTCGAGGATGGCGGTCCCGACCCGACCGTAGACCGTGCGCATGAACGGGGCGAATTGCAGCCAGAGACTGTCGATCAAGGGCAGAAGGACCTTCGATCGGGACGCCCGGTAGATACGAAAATGAAAGGCGTGGTTCAGCCGCATGTAGGATTCCGCGTCGCCGCTGTGAAGGCAGGCGTCGATATCGTCGTCTATGGCCTTCAACTCGCCCGCCGCGTCGCCGAAAAGGTGCGGCAGCGCAAGTTCCGCGAGTTCCGGCTCCAGCAAGAGCCGCGCCTTCAACACTTCGTCGAAACGCGCGGGCGTCATGTCCGGTACCTGGACCCGGCCGTTGGGCTTGACCTCGAGAGCGTTTTCGGCGGCAAGCCGTTGCAGCACCTCCCGGACCGGCATGGGGCTGACGCCGATTTCCGCCGCAAGCCCGCGGATGGTCACGGGTTTGCCGGGGACGAAGCGGCCGGTCAGGAGGCCGGTCCGCACGGCCGTATCGACCATTTCGCGCGTCGTGCCCCGCGAGGAAACGCGCTGTCCCGCGGGGGCTTTTGCGGGACCGGACTGGAGGGCGGAGCGCCGGACGGCCAATGTCTTTTTCCTGGTGCGGTGAAACCCAAATTCGTGATCCGGCTTGACAGCCATTTCAGAAAGTGATCACATTTTTGGAAATGAAGCAAACGAAAGCTGACGGCGCGTTGCAACGGCGGGCCGGAGAAAACAGCCGACGACAGGGCGAGCAAATTCTGAATGAATGAACTTCCTCATCAGGTTCTCGAACATCCGGCCGAACCCGGATGGAAGACGGAGTTCGACGCCTTTCTGGCCGCCCATCCGGACCTCGATACGCTTGAAGTCATTTTGCCGGACACCAATGGCGTGCTCCGGGGTAAATGGTTGCCGGGCAAGGCGCTGACCAAGGTGTTCGAGGGCGGTGTCGCCTTTCCCTATTCCCTGTTCGGACTGGATGTCTGGGGGCGCGAGGTTGAAGCCACCGGCATGCACCTTGAGACCGGTGACAAGGACGGCGTCTGCTGGCCGATCCCGGAAACCCTGAAACTCGTCCCCTGGACCGACCGCAAGACGGCGCAGGTGCTTTTGTCGATGTACGACCGGGACGGTCAGCCGTTCCTGGCCGACCCGCGCCATGTGCTTGAAAACACCATCACCGAACTCAAGGAGGAGTTCGGTCTGACCGCGACCTGCGCGTTCGAGCTGGAATTCTATCTGTTCGAGGAAAGCGAGGGCGACTGGACCGAGCAGCCGAAACCGCTGTTTTCGACCCATCTCGGCCCGGCGCGCCAGAACATGTACGCGCTTTCCGATCTGGAAGCCCTGCTGCCGGTGGTCGACGATCTGCGCAGAGCCTGCGAGGCGCAGGGGATTCCCGCCGATGCCGCGGTCTCCGAAGCCGCGCCCGGCCAGTTCGAACTGAACCTGCACCACCGCAACAACCCGCTCCTGGCCGCCGATGACGTGGTGCTCCTGCGCCGCCTCGTGGCCGGTGTCGCGCGCAAGCACGAGTTGAAGGCGTCCTTCATGGCCAAGCCCTTCGTGGAATGGCCCGGCAACGGCATGCATGTGCATGTCTCCATGGACGATGGAACGGGCAACCTGTTCGCCGACAGTGACAATGGGGCGGAACACCTCGGCTACGCCATCAACGGCCTGTTGAAGACGATGCCGGAATCCCAGCTTCTTTACATCTCAACCTTCAACGGCTTCCGGCGGATGCAGCCGGGCTCCTACGCGCCGGCCTCCATCTGCTGGGGCTATGACAACCGTTCCGTGGCCTTGCGGGTGCCCGCCTCCAGCCCGGAAGCGGCGCGCGTCGAGCACCGGATCGCCGGGGCGGATGCCAATCCCTACCTGGTGCTGACCGGCATTCTGGCAGGCATGATGGAAGGGCTTCGCCTGAAGAAGGACCCGCCGGCCCCGGTCACCGGGAATGCCTATGAAAAACGGAAGAAACGGCTGACCCCCTGGATGGACGAGGCCATTGACGCTTTCGAGGCATCGAAGCTGATGAAGCGGGCCGTCGGCAAGGAGATGCACAAGGTGCTGACGGAAATCAAACGGGAAGAGTTGAACGAATTTGGGCGGGAGATTTCCTCTTTGGAACGCCAGACATACTTATAGGCAGATCCTGCTTAAAATCGGCGCTGGACAAAAACCGGCGTCAAAGCCAATCTGCGGGACACAAAAGACGCAACCAGCGCAAATGTCCTTTTGCAATGAAGGCACAAGACCTTAGCAAGGCATGAGACAAATCTCTGAGGGGAGTTTTGAAATGAGTTTGAAAAGCCTGTTCACCGGAGCCGCCGCCCTGTCGCTGATGTGCGGTGCGGCCTTCGCCCAGGACCGGACTGTCAATGTCTATAACTGGTCCGACTATATCGACGAGTCGATCCTTGAAGACTTCACCAAGGAGACCGGCATCAAGGTCGTCTATGATGTCTTCGACAGCAACGAGGTGCTTGAAACCAAGCTGCTTGCCGGTGGAACCGGTTATGACGTCGTGGTTCCGACGGGGACCTTCCTGTCCCGTCAGATCCAGGCCGGCGTGTTTTCCGAACTCGACAAGTCGAAGCTGTCGAACATGTCCAACATGTGGAAGGAGATCGAGGAGCGCGTCGAGAAATACGACCCGGGCAACAAGTACTCCATCAACTACATGTGGGGTACCACCGGCATCGGCTATAACGTCGACAAGGTGAAGGAAGTTCTCGGGGAAGACGCCCCGGTCGACAGCCTGGCACTTATCCTCGATCCGGCGAACATGGAGAAGCTCAAGGACTGCGGCGTATTCGTGCTCGATGCCCCGACAGAAACCTTCCCGGCGGCTCTGAAGTATCTGGGTCTTGACCCGGACAGCAAGGATCCGGCGGAGCTTGAAAAGGCGGCCGACGTCTGGAAGGCCGTGCGGCCGTCCATTCAGAAGTTCCATTCTTCCGAATACATCAACGCGCTCGCCAATGGCGACATCTGCGTTGCGCTCGGCTGGTCTGGCGACGTGCTGCAGGCGCGCGACCGGGCGGCCGAAGCCGACAACGGCGTCACGGTCGAATACAGCATTCCGAAGGAAGGCGCGCTGATGTGGTTCGACCAGATGGCGATCCCGGCCGACGCGCAGCACAAGGAAGAGGCGCTTGAGTTCCTGAACTACATCATGCGCCCGGACGTCATGGCCAAGGCCTCCAACTACGTCTACTACGCCAACGGCAACAAGGCGTCCCAGGAACTCCTGAACGACGACGTCATCGGCGACCCGGCGATCTACCCGACCGAGGAAACCGTGCAGAACCTCTACACCGTCACGGCGTATCCGCCGAAAGTGAACCGGGTGGTCACCCGGCTCTGGACGGCAGTGAAGAGCGGTCAGTAACGAAACGGAAAACCGCCGGTCCTGAAGGGCCGGCGGTTTTCGGTTTGAGGCGTCTGTCATAAGGGGTGGGGACCGTTTTGGCGAAGAAATCTGTAGGACCCGTGCGGCGGGAATTTACCCCGTGGGAAAATCCCGATCATCCGCCTTTCATCGAATTCCGGAACGTGAGCAAGAAGTTCGGTGACTTCACGGCGGTCAGAAACCTGTCCCTGAAGATCTACGAGCGCGAGTTCTTCGCTCTGCTTGGCGGGTCCGGCTGCGGCAAGACAACCCTGATGCGCATGCTGGCCGGCTTCGAAACGCCGACATCCGGGCAGATTTTTCTGGACGGCCAGGATCTGGCGGGCATCCCGCCCTACCGCCGCCCCTCCAACATGATGTTCCAGTCCTATGCGTTGTTTCCGCATATGAGCGTGGAAAAGAACATCGCCTTCGGCTTGAAGCAAGACAAGCTTCCGCAGGCCGAGATAGATGATCGGGTCGCCGAAATGCTGAGGCTGACCAAGCTGGAACAATTCGCCAAGCGCAAGCCGCACCAGCTGTCCGGCGGGCAGAGGCAGCGGGTGGCTCTGGCGCGGTCGCTCGCCAAGCGCCCGAAGGTTCTGCTCCTGGACGAACCGCTCGGCGCGCTGGACCGGAAGCTGCGCGAGGAAACCCAGTTCGAGCTGATGAACCTTCAGGAAGAACTGAAAATGACCTTCCTGATCGTCACCCACGACCAGGAAGAGGCCATGACGGTTGCCGACCGGATCGCGGTCATGGACAAGGGAGAGTTGATCCAGGTCGCGACACCCTCGGAAATCTACGAGGCGCCGAACTCGATATATGTTGCGGATTTCATCGGCGACGTGAACCTGATCGAGGCCACTGTTTCGGAGGTCTCCGAAGACGGTACCAAGCTGCACTCGACGGGGGAGGGCTTTCTCATAGAAAGCAGCCAGACCACGGAGGCCGCGCCCGGAGACAAGGTCTGGTACGCCATACGTCCCGAGAAGGTCCGTATCGCCAAGGGGCAGGGAGACGCCGGCGCCTTCAATCAGGTCACCGGGATCGTCTGGGACATCGGCTATCTCGGCGACGTGTCAATCATTCACGCCAAGGTCGGCGCCGACAACCGGGATATCCTTCGGGCGACCTTCGCCAATGTCTCGAGGATGGTCGAGGACCCGATCACCTGGGACGAGGATGTCGTCTTGTCCTTCGACCGGGATGCCGGC
This sequence comes from Roseibium aggregatum, assembly GCF_017309185.1. Classification (GTDB taxonomy): domain Bacteria; phylum Pseudomonadota; class Alphaproteobacteria; order Rhizobiales; family Stappiaceae; genus Roseibium; species Roseibium aggregatum_B. Next base: position 298,916 of record NZ_JAEKJZ010000001.1, read on the forward strand.
GTCATCCTGACACGCTAGGAGGGGCGATATGGACGAGGAAGTGCACGTTGCCGCTCCAGTAAAGCGGTCGTTGGGCGGCTGGCTTCTGATCGCAATGCCTTATCTTTGGCTGCTGATCTTCTTTCTTGCGCCTTTTCTGATCGTTTTCAAGATTTCCCTTTCGGAAGTGGCCATCGCCATCCCCCCCTATCTGCCGACCTTCGATTTCTCCGAAGGCTGGGAGACATTCCGGGAAAATCTGTCGTCCTTCTCGCTTGAAAACTATATCTGGCTGACCGAGGACGCTCTTTACTGGAAGTCCTATCTCTCCTCGGTGATCATCGCCGCGACCTCGACGGTCCTGACCCTCTTGATCGGGTATCCGATTGCCTACGGCATGGCGCGAAGCCCGCAGTCCTGGCGCCCGACGCTGCTGATGCTGGTGATCCTGCCGTTCTGGACCAGCTTCCTGATCCGGGTCTACGCCTGGATCGGTATTCTGAAGAACGAAGGCCTGCTCAATCAGCTCCTCCTGTCGCTCGGGCTCATCGACGAACCGCTGGTCATCCTGAACACCAACATCGCCGTCTATATCGGCATCGTCTATTCCTACCTGCCGTTCCTCGTGCTGCCGCTTTATGCAAGCCTGGAAAAGCTGGACGGCAGCCTGCTGGAGGCGGCCGAGGACCTCGGTTGTCCGCCCTGGAAAGCGTTCTGGAAGGTCACCCTGCCGCTTTCGATCCCCGGCATGATCGCCGGCTGTTTCCTGGTGTTCATTCCGGCCGTCGGCGAATTCGTCATTCCGGATCTGCTCGGCGGTTCCGACACCTTGATGATCGGCAAGACGCTCTGGGTCGAATTCTTCAACAACAGGGACTGGCCGGTCTCCTCCGCCGTCGCGGTGATCCTGCTGATGATCCTGGTGATCCCGATCGTGCTCTTCCAGAACCAGCAGCAGAAAATGGCGGAGAAGAACGGATGACGCGCGGCCCGACCTGGTTCAACATAACCTCCCTGATCGCAGGCTTTTCCTTCCTGTACCTGCCGATCGTGCTGCTGGTGATCTATTCCTTCAACGAGAGCAGGCTGGTGACGGTCTGGGGCGGGTTCTCGACCAAGTGGTATGTCTCCCTGCTGCAAAACGATCAGCTTCTCGACGCCGCCTGGGTGACTTTGCGCGTCGCGTTTGTCTCCGCCAGCATCGCCACCGTGCTCGGCACGCTGGCGGCGCTCGTGCTGGTACGTTCCGGCCGGTTTGTCGGCCGGACGCTTTTCTCGGGCATGATCTTCGCGCCTCTGGTGATGCCTGAGGTGATCCTCGGCCTCTCCCTGCTCTTGTTGTTCGTAGCCATGGACCAGACACGCGGCTTCTGGACGGTCATGCTGGCGCACACCACGTTTTCCATGTGCTATGTGGCGGTGGTCGTGCAGTCGCGTCTCGTGGGCTTCGACAAGTCCATGGAGGAGGCGGCGGAAGATCTCGGCTGCCCGCCGGTCAAGACCTTCTTCCTGATCACACTGCCGATCATCCTGCCGGGCGTTATCGCCGGCTGGATGCTCGCCTTCACGCTTTCCCTGGACGATCTGGTGATCGCAAGCTTCACCACCGGGCCCGGCGCGACGACCCTGCCGATGAAGATCTACTCCCAGGTGCGCCTGGGTGTTACGCCGGAAATCAACGCGGTCTGCACCATTCTGGTGGCACTTGTCACCCTCGGCGTGATCGCCGCCTCCATCGCCACCAAACGTCAGCAGGTTCAGCGGGAGCGGGACGAGCGGGCGGCATTCGGAGCTGAGGGATGAGGGGCGTGTTGCTGGTTCCTTGAACGAGCCAACGGACTTCATCCCGGAACTCGAGTCAATTGGGTAGTGGATCAATCGGTGTTCTCACCCAAGTGCCACCTTTTCGGTCCCGCTCAGCTTCCCAATTCTCTTCAAGGTCCAAAACTTCAAGCAGCGTTTCGTCGCGCTCCAGAAGAGGACCTGCGGCAACGGCCGCATATTGCTTGGGGTCATCCGTATGAGCTTCGCCGCATAGAAACATCCAGGATCCGTCTTCCCGGCAAACAAGCCGAATATCAGTCTCATTGCGCAGGACATGGCAGCAAACGTAGACCTTCTGATTGTGTCTCATTGCGTTTCCTCGAGAGTGTCGGGCATCAAGCCCTCGGCGGCATGAACAGAAAGATCAGCAGCCAGACCGGCACCACGATAGAGGCGCCGAGGATCATGTTCGGCAGCGCCCAGTCCCAGAATTCCAGCACATAGATCCAGACCTGCACCGGGCTCAGGCCGACCACACCGAGAATGTCTTCCCCGGTGATGTTCAGGAACGACAGGCAGGCGCCGACAAGCAGCGAAATCACCGCGATCTTGAAGACTGTTATCAGGAATTGGTACACGGCTGGCGGGGTCTCTCAGGTCAATTCGGGTCTCGCGGGACGGGCCATTGGTTCTGTCAGGGTTCTAATATCACAAACCGGCTGCCGGAAAAGCCGCCAGCACGGCACGCATTCGTGCCAATCGCGGGCAGGGACAAAAGCCGGTGTCGGTAAAAAGACAGGCGGGTCAAAGCATTTCGCTGCGGCGCGGCAAAGATATCTTGACCGTGAAGGCCCAAGCGGCGAATGTGCGCGGCACGCACCAAGCGCTTTTTATTGGGAGTGAAACATGAACAAGATTTATCCGGATGCGAAGGCGGCCCTGGACGGCCTGACCTTTGACGGCATGACTGTCATGGCCGGCGGGTTCGGCCTGTGCGGCATTCCGGAAAACCTGATTGAGGCTCTGCGCGATTCCGGCGCCAAGGACATTACCGCCATTTCCAACAACGCCGGCGTCGACGATTTCGGTCTCGGCCTCCTGTTGCAGACGCGCCAGATCAAGAAGATGGTCTCGTCCTATGTCGGCGAGAACGCCACCTTCGAAAAGCAGTATCTGAACGGCGAGCTTGAGCTGGAATTCAATCCGCAAGGCACGCTGGCCGAGCGGATCCGTGCCGGCGGTGCCGGCATTCCGGGTTTTTACACCAAGACCGGTGTCGGCACGCTGATCGCGGAAGGCAAGGAACACAAGGATTTCAACGGCGAAACCTACATCATGGAAACCGGTCTGGTTGCCGATGTGTCGCTGGTGAAGGCCTGGAAGGCCGACAAGGAAGGCAACCTGATCTACCGCAAGACCGCGCGTAACTTCAATCCGATGATGGCAACCGCCGGCAAGGTCTGCGTCGTCGAGGTGGAGGAACTTGTCGAGATCGGCGATCTCGATCCGGACAACATCCACACCGCCGGTATTTTCGTCGACCGCATCGTCGTCGGCTCCCACGAAAAGCGCATTGAAAAGCGCACCACACGCGCAGCCTGAGGAGGACGCAATCATGGCCTGGACACGCGATGATATGGCAAAGCGCGCCGCGCAAGAGCTGGAAGACGGTTTCTATGTGAACCTGGGCATCGGCATTCCGACGCTCGTTTCGAATTACATTCCGGAAGGCGTTCATGTGACCCTTCAGTCGGAAAACGGCATGCTCGGCATGGGCCCGTTCCCGACCGACGATGAGGTCGACGCCGACCTGATCAACGCCGGCAAGCAGACCATCACCGAACTGCCTCAGACGAGCTATTTCTCCTCGGCCGACAGTTTCGGCATGATCCGGGGCGGGCATATCGACCTGTCGATCCTCGGTGCCATGGAAGTTTCCGAGAAGGGCGATCTCGCCAACTGGATGATCCCCGGCAAGATGGTCAAGGGCATGGGCGGCGCCATGGATCTCGTCGCCGGCGTCAAGCGCGTCGTCGTGATCATGGACCATACCTCCAAGGCAGGCGACCCGAAGCTCCTGACCGAATGTTCTCTACCTCTGACCGGCGTGCATTGTGTCGACCGGGTGATCACGAATTTCGGCGTATTCGATGTTACGGAAAACGGTCTGAAGGTTGTGGAACTCGCACCGGACGTGAAGCTTGAGGACGTGAAGGAAAAAACCCAGGCGACGATCGTCTAACCGGTCCCGTCTGCCGCCCGGCTGCAATCAGCAGGAGGGCTCTTTCTCCTTGAGGCGCTCGTGCACGGCACGGGCGCCTTTTTGATTTACGGTCGGCGGAGACAAAACACGTTCAGCTCGCAATTATCTGGGTAAAACCCACACTGTCATTAAAGCGGAATTGTCCCGAATTGGGATGCTGGCGCCAGAATGAGGGATCACTGTCAATTCTGTTAAGGTTTTTCGATCTTTAGAGCTTCGGGGAATGCTGCGGGAACCGGTGGTTTCCGGTTGAATTCCAAGAAATAAATTTTGCCACCTAATAAAGACCTGGCGTTTACAACTGCCGGGCTGCATTCGTCGGCGCAGTCAACCGGCCTTCAAGGAATATTGCCTATAGTTCTCCAGTATTCGAAGGGAGAACCTCGTGGCTGGAACGCCAAGGGCGGCACCGAAACTGATGAGAGTCCTGTCGTCCTGGCTGCCCAGCTTGAGCGCGCGCTTCGTGCTACTTGTTGCCGGCCTGTTCCTGGCGCTGTCCGTGGTCATGATCGTGGTGGCGAGTTATCTGGATTTGCGGGACGAGGAACAGCGGATCGTTTCCGATGCCAAGGCAATCGCCGCGACGGTCAGCCGGCTCGCGGTGCCGCATCTGACCAACCACCATTACCTCATTCTCGAGCAGGAACTGGAGAGCATCGCGGCAAGCGGAGTGGTGGAGGCGGCGCAGGTTCTCGATCCCGCCCGGTCGGTGACGATCGACGGCGATCCCGAGACCAGCTATTTCGACGAGCAGGAAACCCACCCCCTGGTCGTGCTGGCCCTGGAAACCGGCGTGGAACAGGTGCGTCAGACCCGGGAGAGGATCGAGATTGCCGTTCCGGTCCAAAGGACCGAGGACACCGGCGTCCTGGGCGTTGCCCTCGTTTCCGTGGAACGGCCGCCCGTACAGGGGCTGCTCTTCACGATCTGGAGCCGGAACATCGTCATAACGCTGGTGTTGCTTGTCTTCTGCGTCCCCGTCACCTTTCACTTCGCGGAAAATTACGTCCGGCCGATCAAGGCCCTGACCCAGACGGCCCACACGGTCAGCGCGGGCAACTTCGACGCGCCTTTTCCCGTCGAGCGGTCCGACGAGATCGGCGTGCTGGCACGGGCCTACCGGGATATGGTCGGCACGATCCGCAACAATATGGTCCAGATCCACGAACTGGCTTATGTCGATCCGGTGACCCGGCTCTCGAACCGGGAGAGCTTCCGGCAGCATTTCACGAACAACATGCACGGAGCGGACAGTCAGGCAAACCGCCTGTCCGTCCTGTTCATCGATCTCGACCGGTTCAAGCGGGTGAATGACAGCTACGGCCACGATCACGGCGACGCCCTGTTGAAGGAAGTCGCTTCCAGATTGAAAGGTCTTCTTGAAAAGCCGCATGGCGGCATGCCACCCGGAAACGGCGAAGCGGAGCCGTTTGCCCCACTGGTTGCAAGGCTCGGCGGCGATGAATTCGCGATCGTCGTGCCGACGGACAAATCGGCGGGCAACGTCGTCAAGCTGGCCGAACAGCTTGTTCAGTGCATTGAGCAGCCTTTGGAAATCAACGGTCTCACCATGACCGTCGGCGCCAGTATCGGTGTTTCGACCTATCCGGACGATGGCGAGGATTATACCGCCATCTTGAAAAACGCCGATATAGCCATGTACGCCGCCAAGAAGACTGGCGGAAACAGGGCCTGCTTTTACCATGAAATAGACCTGGACGCCCATTCTCACGAGCGCATTCGCCTGGAGGCGGAACTCAAGAACGCGCTCCTGGGAGAGGAAATCACAATCGTCTTCCAGCCGAAGGTCGATTGCGCGACCATGAAAGTCGTCGGAGCGGAGGTCCTTGCCCGCTGGGATCATCCGGAAAAGGGAATGCTCGCGCCCGGTGAATTCATCGATGTTGCGGAAGAGAGCGGTCTGATCACCCGGCTTGGAGACAGGGTCTTGATCCTTGCCTGCCGGCAGGGCCGCGCCTGGCTGGAGAACGGGCTCAAAATACCGCTGGCGGTCAATGTCTCCATCCGTCAGCTTGAAAAGCCGGGCTTCACGTCCCGCATTCTGGACATTCTGGAATTTACCGGATTTCCGCCCGATCTGTTGCAGCTCGAAGTAACCGAGACCGTCGCCATGGCGGATCCGGAGCGAGTGTCGGAGGCAACGAAACCGCTGCTTGAGGCGGGTATCACCTTTGCGATCGATGATTTCGGCACCGGCTATTCCAGCCTTGCCCATCTTCAGCGGCTGCCGTTCAATACCTTCAAGATCGACCGCAGTTTCATCAGTGGACTGGACGGGGACCAGCACAGCCGTTCCATCGTCCAGACCATTCTGGCGATGGCGAAAAGCCTGAACTACGAGGTTGTCGCCGAAGGTGTGGAAACCCGGGAACAGCAGATCTTCCTGACCGAGAACGGCTGTCACACGGCGCAGGGTTTCCTGTTCGCGCGGGCCATGCCCGCCGGGCGTTTCGAGGCCTGGTCAAGTTCGTTCGGCGGAGGTAAACCCATGGAAGGGGACATGGCGGGCGCCGAGGTCGAAGCGCAACGGGACCAGGTTGGCTGATGCTCTATTCCGCGGCAGCGCTTTTTTCCCGTTCCGCCAGCGGCCGGATCGCCGGAAAGTCCTGATCCGTAAGCGTTTCCCTGGCCAGCAGCAGTCCGGCGCCTTCGTCGAGATCGCCACGATGCTCGGTCAAAAGCGTCTTGGCGCGCAAGAAGGCCTTTTCGACGCTGTCCTTGATTGCCAGATCGATTTCCCGCTGGGTCACGTCGGAAACCTCGGCGACATCGCCCGCCGGCATGCCCAGGAAATTCTGATGCTTTTCCGTGTAGACGCGGTTGCCGAGTTCGCCGTCCATGCCGTAGCGCATCACCATGTCGCGGGCGACTTCCGTGACCTTTTGCAGGTCGTCCGACGCACCGGTGGAGATCTCGCCGAAAATGACGTCCTCGGCGGCCCGTCCTCCCATCAGCACCGCCATGCGGTTTTCAAGGTCGGCCGTCGACAGCAGAAACCGGTCCTCGGTCGGGCGCTGCATGGTGTAACCCAGGGCCCCGATGCCGCGCGGAATGATGGAAATCTTGTGAACCGGATCGCAGCCCGGCAGGTTGGCGGCGACGAGAGCGTGCCCCATTTCATGATAAGCGACTGTTTTCAGTTCTTTTTCCGAGAGGATCCGGCTGCGTTTTTCCAGGCCGGCAATCACCCGTTCGATGGCCTCGTTAAAGTCCTTCAGGGTGACGGCCGCCGCGTCCCGGCGAGTGGCCAGCAGAGCGGCTTCGTTCACGAGTGTCGCCAGATCGGCGCCGGAGAAACCGGCCGTGAGCTGGGCGACCTCATCGAGCTTCGTCGCGGGGTCGAGCTTGATTTTCTTGACATGGACCTTGAGGATCGCCTCACGCCCGGATTTGTCAGGCCTGTCAACGAGCACCTGCCGGTCGAAACGCCCCGCGCGTAACAGAGCCGGATCGAGGATTTCCGGCCGGTTGGTGGCGGCCAGAAGAATAATGCCGCTTGAAGGGTCGAAACCGTCGAGTTCGGTCAGGAGCTGATTGAGCGTCTGTTCCTTCTCGTCGTTTGAGCTCATCGGACCGGCGGCCCGGGCCCGGCCGAGCGCGTCCAGCTCGTCGATGAAGATGATCGCCGGGGCCTGCTTGCGCGCCTGTTCGAACAGGTCGCGCACCCTGGCGGCGCCGACGCCGACGAACATCTCGACGAATTCGGAACCGGAAATGGAAAAGAAGGCGACGCCGGCCTCACCGGCGACCGCGCGCGCAAGAAGGGTCTTGCCGGTGCCTGGAGGTCCGACCAGAAGGATGCCCTTGGGCACATGCGCGCCGAGCCGGCCGTAGGACTTCGGATCCTGAAGAAAGTCGACGACCTCTTTCAGTTCCCGTTTGGCTTCGTCGACACCCGCCACGTCCTTGAAACTGACATCGACATCGGTTTCGACATAGACCTTGGCCTTGGACTTGCCGACGGTCATCATCCCGCCGAGGCCCTGCTTTTCGGCAAAGCGGCGGATGAAGAATGCCCAAAGGCCGAACAGCAGCAGAACTGGCAATATCCAGGACAGAAGATCCCGGATGAAGGTGTTTTGCACGACACCCGTGAATTCGACGTTATATTTTCCGAGTTCCTCAGCCAGGGTCGTATCGACCCGTGTGGTGACAAAGTACTTCTTGCTGTCCTTCGGCGGATCCCTGAACCTGCCCTCGATCGTGTTTTCCTTGACGGCGATCTCCGCGATCTTGTCGTCTTTCAGGTATTGCTCGAACTGGCTATAGGGGATCTGCTCGATGGTGGTGTAGGCGGTCCACCAGCTTTGGAACATCAGCACCAGCATCAAGGCGACGAAAGCGTACCAAAGGTTTATCTGATGTTTCTTTTCCATCATCGGAATATCCTGCGGAAAATCGTGGTGTCGCCGTCATTGGGACGGTTTGCGAATTACCTGTCAAGGCGTCGCGGTTCGGGCCGCGGTCTCCCGGTGCCGGTGGGAAAGGCGGGTGCGGAAGGACGATGCGCTCGAGCGGGCCAGAAATATCACTGGGATCAGGCCGACCAGAACGATCGCCAGCGACGGCAGAGCGGCGTCCTCGAAAGCCTCGCGCGACGCGGCCTCGAACACCGTCGTCGCCAGCGTTTCGAAATTGAATGGCCGAAGGAGAATGGTCGCCGGAAGTTCTTTCATGCAGTCAACGAAACTGAGAAGCGCCGCGGAAAGCAGAACAGGCTTGAGGATCGGCAGATGGACCTGCGAAAGCGTCTGGCCCGCGTTGCGTCCGAGCGTGCGGGCGGCCATGTCCAGATGTGGTGATATCCGGCCGAAACCGCCTTCGACCTGACCGTAAGAGACGGCGAGAAAGCGGACAACATAGGCGTAAACAAGACCCGTCCCGCTGCCTAGCAGCAACAGGCCCGTGTCGATCCCGAACCAGTTCTCCATTCGGGCGTCGATGAAATTGTCGAAACTGGCAAGGGGGATCAGGATGCCGATGGCCAGTACCGTTCCCGGAATGGCATAGCCGATCGAAGCGAGGCGGACCGCGACCCTCAGTGGACCCTTGCCGTTCAGGCGCAGGGCGTAGGCAAGCGATACCGAAATCGCCACGGTCAGGAGTGCTGCGATGGCGGCGAGGCTGAAACTGTTCCAGACCATGCCCCAGAAACCGTCCGACAGCAGTTCCTCGAGCCGGCGGCTCGCCCGGTCGGCGAGCAGGAGGCCGGGGACCACGAAACCGAGCACGATCGGCAGGATGCAAGCCGCGAGCGCCAGCCCGGATTTCCATCCCGCAAGATCGAAGCGGGTCGGCGGCCGGTGTTTGGCTCCGCCGCCGCTGTCATACCGCTGTTTGCGGCGTCCGAACCGTTCCAGCCAGAGCAGCAGAAAGACCATGAGCAACATGGCAAGGGCCAGCTGCGCCGCACCGCCCAGGCTGGAGCGGTTGAGCCAGGTGTCGTAGACGGAGAAGGTGAGGGTCTTGACGCCGAAAAAGGTGACGGCGCCGATATCGTTCAGGCACTCCATCAGTGCGAGCGAGACGCCGATGGCGATGGCCGGCCGGGCAAGCGGAAGGGCAATGCGGAAGAACAGGCCGTAGGGTGATGCGCCAAGCGTACGGGAAACATCCAGGGTCGAAGCCGACTGGATCAGGAAGCTCGCTCTTGTTGTGAGATAGACGTAAGGGTAGAGCACCGCGCCCATGACGAAAACGGCCCCGCCGAGCGATCGGATTTCCGGGAACCAGTAGTCCCGCGACGTCTTGAAACCGAAAGCGTCCCGAATGAGGCTTTGAACCGGGCCGGTGTAATCGAGCACTTCCACATAGGCGAAGGCGACGATGTAGGTGGGCACCGCGAGAGGTACCAGAAGTGCCCAGTCCATGATCCCGCGGCCCGGAAAGTTGCACATGGTCACCAGCCATGCGGTTCCGATCCCTGTAATCCCGGTGATCAGGCCGACCCCGAGCATCAGGAGGAGAGTGGTCCTGAAGGCCCCGGGAAGCACGGTCTGGAGCAGATGGCTCCAGACATCCGCGGACGGAGTGAGTGAAATCCAGACAATCGCGCAGACCGGCAACAGCACCATCGCGGCAATGAGGAGCGCGGCGAAGTGCCAGAAACGGTCCGCAGGTGTCGTGGAAGGGGTGCGCAGCAAGGAAGAGGCTCTGATCAGGATTATCTGCGACAAGCTCTAAGGGCTAATCGTTGAGAAAGCAAAAAGCGCCGTTCCAGCCGGCGCTTCTCCAGGGGTTGGGAACGTGCGGCGCATTCAGGAGGAGGGGCCGTCGTCGAAGCCGACCTTGTCGACGATCTCGCTGGCGGCCTTGCGGTATTTGGCGATTTCCGTGAGCGGCAGGTCGTCCGGTTTCAATTCTCCCCAGCTCTTCACCCGCTCGGAAACGTCGACGCCCGGAGTTACCGGGTATTCGTAATTGGTTTCCGCGTAGACTTTCTGAGCCTCTTTGGTGGTGAGAAACTCGATCAGCGTAAGCGCGTTTTCGGGATGCGGGGCATGTTTCGCCAAAACGACACCGGACAGGTTCACATGGCTGCCGCGGCCTTCCGAGTTCGGGAAAAGAATGCGCACGCTTTCGGCCCAGTCCTTTTGCTCCGGATCTTTGTCGTTTGTCTGCATCTGGCCCATGTAATAGGTGTTACCGAGCGCGATGTCGCATTCGCCTGCGTAAATGGCCTTGACCTGGGCCCGGTCGTTGCCGGCCGGCTTGCGGGCAAGGTTCTCCCGGACCTTGGCGAGCCATTCTTCCGTTTTCTCTTCTCCATGATGCGCGATCATCGAGGCGACCAGGCCGATGGTATAGGCATGCTGGCCGGAGCGGGTGCAGATCCGGCCTTTCCATTTCGGATCGGCGAGTTCCTCGTAGGTGATGCTGTCCTGATCGACCCGGTCCTTGGAGGCATAGATGACCCGGGCGCGACCGGTCAGCCCGATCCAGTTGTTGTCCGGATCCCGGAACTGGGGCGGAATGTTCTCGTTGACCACATCCGATGCGACCGGTTGCGCGATGCCGAGTTCCCTGGCACCGTCGAGACGGCCGATATCGACGGTCATCAGCACGTCCGCCGGCGAGTTTCGGCCTTCGGCGGCAATCCGTTCACCGAGACCCTTGGACGCGAAAACGACATTTGTCTTGATGCCGGTCTTGGCGGTGAACGCCTCGAGCAGGGGCTGTATCAGGTAGGGCTGACGATAGGTGTAGATATTCACCTCACCGTCCGCGACCGCCGGGGCTGCGGCGAACAACGGCAGGGCTACCGCTAAGGCACCGAAAATGAGACGGCGTGTGGAGGTCATGGAGTTCTCCAGGGGACTGGTATTTATCTGTTGCGCTTTGCGCGAAATATGTCGTCAGGACATCGTTAAGTCAATAAATTCAAAGAAATCAATACTTTAGAAATATTCAAAACTAACATGGAAGCATATCCGCGAAACTTCTGAAAAGCAGAGGAAAAACAGGAGTTTGTCCCTCTACTTTCGCCTTGCCGCAAACCGTTACAACGGCCAGAGCAATCGGCGTTTGCGAAGGCTTCCGCATTGCGGACAAACCATCGGCAAGCAAAAGGCGCCGCTTGGGCGGCGCCTTCCGTGTCGGTATTCTCGGTCAGGAGGCGGGACCGTCGTCGAACCCAACCTTGTCGACGATGGTGCTCGCAGCCTTCCTGTGCCTGGCGATATCCGCGAGCGGCAGCGGATCCTTTTTGATCTCGCCCCAGCTCTGGACGCGTTCGGAAACTTCGACACCCGGCTTGACCGGATACTCGTGGTTGGTTTCCGCATAGATCTTCTGAGCACCGTCGGAAGACAGGAATTCGATCAGCTTCAGCGCGTTGTCAGGATTCGGCGCCCCCTTGATCATGACGATACCGGCCAGATTGACGTGACTGCCGCGGCCCTCGGAGTTCGGGAACAGGATGCGCACGCTTTCGGCCCATTCCTTCTGAGCCGGCTCTTTCTCGTTGGTCTGCATCAGGCCCATGTAATAGGTGTTGCCCAGCGCAATATCGCACTCCCCGGCGAAAATGGCCTGGACCTGCGCCCGGTCGTTGCCGGCAGGTTTGCGGGCCAGGTTGTTGCGGACGGCGGAGAGCCATTCCTCGGTCTTTTCCTCACCGTGATGGGCGACCATGGAAGCGATCAGCCCGATCGTATAGACGTGCTGGCCTGAGCGGGTACAGATCCGGCCCTTCCATTTCGGATCGGCGAGTTCCTCGTAGGTGATGCTGTCCTGATCGACGCGATCCCGCGAGGCATAGACGATCCGGGCTCTGTTCGTCAGTCCGATCCAGTGGCCTTCCGGATCGCGGAACTCTGCAGGTACGTTTGACTCAACGACATCGGAAACGACCGGCTGTGTGATTCCAAGCTGCTTTGCACCGTCAAGGCGTCCGATGTCCACTGTCAGGAGGACGTCGGCAGGGGAGCTCTCGCCTTCGGTGGCGATGCGCTCGCCAAGGCCTTTCGACGCAAAGATCACATTAGTCTTGACGCCGGTTTCCGAGGTGAACGCTTCGAGCAGCGGTTTGATGAGGTCGGGCTGGCGGTAGGAATAGATGTTGACTTCGCCCTCTGCGAACGCCGGTGCGGATGCAAAGGCGGTGCCGCCGATCGCAAGGGCCCCGGCCAGGGTTCGAAAGTTGAAGCGCATATTGATCTCCCAATTTGTTTTCATGCCCATGGCGCAAGGCCACGATGGGGAGGCATATATGTCGAATTGCCGCTGGGGCAAGATGGAAAAATCAACAATATCAATAGGTTAGAATAGTTATAATGTATCGAAACACGTATATTTTCGCACGTTCCGAAAACCGCTGAAAAAACAGGAGTTTAAACCTCAACTTTGCGAATCTGCGGCCACATCGGTACGGCCCACGCCGGAATTTGAACCGGCTGGCAGCGCCGGCGATGGTCTCTTACCGGCCAGCCGGCCGGATGAGACTCAGTCAAGGCCGCTTGCTGTTACTCCGACAGGACGCGCTGGGTCGGAAAGACGATTTCCACTAGGGTTCCCTGATCGGGTGTTGAATCGATGTGGAAGCTTGCCCGGTTGGCTTCGACCAGCGCCTTGGTCAGAGGCAAACCGAGACCGGTTCCGCCACCCCTGCTGGAGGTGTGCACCTGACGGAAGGGTTCCAGCGCGGCCGCCAGTTGCTTGGGTGTCATGCCGGTGCCGGTATCGCGGACCCTAAGGGCGACCTCGCCGTTGCTTTCAAGCGCGGTCGACAGGATCACCTGGCCGCCGGACTTGTTGTATTTGATGGCATTGGAAAGCAGGTTGAGCACGATCTGGCGCAAAGAGCGCGGATCGGCGACGACATCGGGAACGGATTCCGGCAGGCTGGCGCGGATGATCACCCGCTCCCGGTTGGCCTGCGGCTGCATCAGCGCGACGCATTCGTTGATCACGTCGTTGGTGGACACCGCCGAGAAGTTCAGGTCCAGTTTGCCGGCCTCGATCTTGGAAAGGTCCAGAAGGTCGTTGATCAGGCTCATGATATGCGAGCCGGACGTGCGGATGTCTTTCAGGTAATCCTTGTAGCGGTCGTTGCCGATGGGCCCGAAGCGCTCCTCCATCATGACTTCGGAAAATCCGATGATGGCGTTCAGCGGCGTTCTGATCTCGTGGCTGATCTTGGCCAGAAAATCTGATTTCTGAGAACTGGCGTTCTCCGCGTGGCGTTTGGCCTGGGTCAGTTCCTCTTCGGCCGTTTTCCATTGGGTGATATCGCGCAGGACGGCACAGTACTTGGCGTCGTTCTCGCTGCTGGCGACCCGGCCGATGGTCATGAACAGGGGAATGAGCCCGCCGGACGGTACTTTGCCCAAGACTTCGCGCCCGTCATTGAGGATGCTGGCAACCCCGTTCCTCGAAAGCCCGTCGAGATAGTCGGTCGCGGCGCGCTGGCTTTCCGGGGCGAGATAGTCCGTAAAGGGCGCCCCGATCATGTCTGCCCGGTTCGCGCTGAAAAGAGCTTCGGCCGAACCGTTCACCTTCAGGATCGTGCCATGCACGTCCAGAACCAGCACACCGTCGGTCGCCGTCTCCAGAATCGTGTCCATCTCGGCGATCTGATTGCGGGCGGCGTCGAGCTCCGCGCGCACTTCCGCGAAAAAGTTGGGTGCGGCTGATGCCGCCGCTTCGTCCTGTGCCGGTTTGGCCGGGCGTTCGGTGACGGAGATCATCAGACCCCGGCTGCCGTTCCAGGGAACCGAGTGCATGTGGGCGTCGACGCAGATCACGCCGCCACCAGCCTTGCGCATTTTCATGGTCTCGTCGACTTCGCCGTCCATGCCGGCTGCGTCGGGCAGGTCTTCGGTGTCGTCAATGAACAGGGCTTCGAGACCGCCGGCTTCCGAGAGGGCCGTGATCGTCATGTAGCCGAGCATGCGCAACAGCGCCTTGTTGGCGTAAAGCACTTCCCGGTCATGCACGACGGCGATCCCGATCGGCAGCCGGTCGAGCAGGCTCGGATCGATCGGGCCGGTTTCAGGCACCTCCGGCGGCAACTCGCCTGCGCTCTCCTCAGTGCTCTCGGCCTCCTCGAAATCGTCCAGATCTCCTTCCAGCCGTGCGCCGAGGGCTTCCGCGATTTTGCGGAAGGCTTCCCGCTCCGGACGGGACAGACCGGATGTGTCGACGGGAACGACACGCGGCCGGGCCGTGGCCAGGGGAATGACTTCGCCGGTTTTTTCAACACGGGGAGGCGGTGCGCCGGCAGAGTCCGTTTCGTCGGCTTCGGCTTCGGCTTCGGCTTCCGATGCCCGGTCCTGCCTGTGGTAGGCCGCCGTTTCCTCAAAGAATTCCCGCTCGTCCAGATCGGCGTCTTCTTCCCGGGCGCCGGCATCCTCCGTCACGCCGTCAGGAGTTTCCTGCTCATCCCGTTCATCGGCCGGGGAAACGTCCTCTTCATGCGGCAGCAGGTCATCATTGGCGGGCGGCTCGTCTTCGAACAGATCCGGCGTCGCTTTTTCGGCGGACTTGTAGCTTTTTGCCAGGGATTTCACCGCGCTTTCGATCTCGGACGGCCGCAACGGCGCCGGACCGGCAATGCCGGACTGCGCCGTTTCCTCTTGCGGTGCCTTTTCGGACTTCAGTGTTTCGCCGGAGGGCGTGTCCCCGGCCTGGTCGTCCTCCAGGGCATCATCCGTCAAGCTGTCTGATGTCTCCGCGGCAAAACCGTCTTCCTCGGTTGGGGCCTCGTCTTCCGGCGCGGTCTCTTCCGCCGGCTGACCGTCCGTACCGTCTTCCTGCATTTGCCCGGCTGTCTCTTCGATGCCTTCTTCTGTCGCCTCGTCGGAGGCCGCCGTCTCGTCCGGCTCCTCGTCGAGGGCTGCTGCCGCTGCTCGCAGGTCCGCCGTCAGATCTTCCCCGGGTGAAACGGTCTCGGTCGCCTCGGCGATTTCCGGTGTTTCCTCAGGCGCTTCCGGCGCAGCCGGAGCCGATTTTCCAGTTATCTTTGCCAGAGAACCGACAAGCGCCGCCGCGCTCGCGCCGAGAAAAGTTTTGCCGGCAAAAGTATCAGGCTGCGCAGGCTTGAGGTCTTCGAGCCGCTGCTGCGGCAAGGCCTCTTCCGGAGCCGTTGCCGCTTCATCCAAGAGGTCCTCCTCCGGCGCCTCTATGGCGTGCGTTTCGAAGTCGGCCTCTTCGCTTGTATCGGTGTGATCGTCCGTCAAGATTTCATCCGGCGAGGAGAGGGAACGGTCCGGATCCGTTGCCGTGTCCTGCACGGCCGGTTCAGTATCCGGTTCTTCCCGCAAGGTTTCGTTTGGCGGTTCGGCGTCCGTGCCGTTTCCGGTGTCGTCGTCGAGCGGAGCCGCCGGTCCGGCAACATATCCGTTGGGGTCCCGGAACGCATCGGCGGTGCGGCAAACGCCGAACCCGCGATATCCCTCAAAGACCCGGTTCCGGTCGAAAGCCGGCAGGGCGGCCATATCCACCGGAACCCTCAATGCAGCGCCACTGACGGGCCAGTCGACGGTTTTTCCGCTCCAGGTGTCCCGGCGGTCGAGCGCGCGGGCGATGTGCCCGCGCGGGTCGAGACCGAACCGACCGCAGACCTCTTCCCACGTCAGCCCGGCGACATTTGCCGCGTCAGGGCCAAGCACGTCTGCAAATTCGTCGGACAGAAAAGTGAAGCGCTGATCGATATCCATCTTCCAGGCGAACCGTACCGGCCGCCGCCGAGGATGGAAGACGAAGCTTTCCTCCGCGTCCAGGGGAGGGGAGGTTTCTTCTTCGACGGGGTCGGTCTCTTCTTCGTTCCGCTCGAACTCGGTTGGCGCCTCGGGCGCGACGTCAACAGGCGCTTGCGCGGCGTGGGGGGAGAAGGCTTCAATCTCTCCGGGAGCTTCCTCCGCTTTCGTCTCGTCCGGCAAGGCGTCTTCAGCCTTTTCCTGAGCCGGAGTTTCGGCGTCGGCGGCCTTCGGAGAACTCGGGACGGAGACGGTTTCGTCGTGAAGTTCGTCCGGTTCGAAGTAGAGTTCGTCGGCCCGGACCCACTCGGATACGCCCTCAGGTCCGTTCTCTGCGTTGTCCGGCCCGGAAGTTTCGCGGGAGGCGTCGTCGACCGGCTGTGGCGTTTCGTCCTGAAGCCGGTCGGCTTCATCCGCTGCCCTTGAAACGGAAGCCGGCGGACTTGCGATCAACTCCTCAAGGGCAGGCGCGTTTTCGGCTTTGCCATCGTCATTTGATGCGTTGTCGGCGGGCAGGGGCGTGTTGTTGAGAACGACCAGCTTCGGACCGGCGGGTACTTTCAGCAGGATGCCGTCGTGGTAGGCGCCCTTGAGATCGAGCGGGCCGGACAGCACCCTTTGGTCCTGCGGCAGGTCCAGATCTTCCGGGGCGCCTTCGAGGGTGCCCGATCGGTCTTCGACAACACCGTTGGAAAGAACAAAGACGGTCGTGCCTTCCGACTTGAGCAGATGCGCAAAGGCGGCAACCGGGTCCTTCTTTGTGGCCAGGCCCTTGTCGGTGCAGATGATCAACGCGGCGCTGCCGCCGTCTTCCAGATCGACCTTTTTGCACTGGCAGGTCAAAAGCATGACCCTCAGGCCGCGATAAAACCGGAGACGGTCGATGCTGAACCTGTCCGTCAACCCGGACTCCGCGATACGGGCGATATGCGGACGGGCGGGTGAGCGCTCCAGAGCGGACAGACCGGTGAGTTCGGCAACGGTGCCGGCGGAAAAAAACGCGGCTCCGGCGGCATTGGACCACAGAATACGCGCACCGTCGGCCGACCAGAGCCAGGCGGCTCTTTTGTCTGCAACAAGCTGAACCAGATCATTCGAGGCCGTCAGTTCCAGGAATGATTGGATGCGTTGGTCCATGGTCTGCTCCAAGATCTGCGGGACCGGTTGACGCGAGGTGTCTACGCGGGCTTCTCCTGCAGTGGTAAACACTCTGTTAATACAAGCTAAAGCCTGTTTCGTCCATGTAAAGCAAAGCTGCTAAAGAGGTTACATGAAGGCGTGGTTAACTCCCCCGCGCCGGTTGCCTGTAACGTCAAAAATACTGAGCTTGCGTTAACTGATCTTGAAGAGGACGGATCGGGAAGAGCTTTTCGCGCGTTCAGCGGCTCGAGAGCGCCGTAGTTCCGAAGCGCCAAGACGCCGGACGGGTAATATTATGATTTCATGACGCTGTTTACCGAATTGCCATCTGCGTGTTACGAATTTTTGGCAAGGAGATCTTTGAAGATCCCTCCAGCAACTTTCCGCCACCTGAGGAGCGCTGACATGAGCATGGACAAGACCGGATACGAAATCCCGGAACAGATGCGAGATTTCGCTGAAAAGAGCGTTGACCAGGCCCGCAAGGCCTTTGACGATTTCATGGGGGCTACCCATAAAGCCGTGTCCAATGTGGAAGACAGCGCCAGCGCGGTGCAGGCCGGTGCCGCCGATGTCAACAAGAAGGCCCTGACCTACGCGGAAGAGCATGTCAACGCCGCGTTCAAGTTTGCTCAGGATCTCGTCAAGGCCGGCAGCGTTGAAGACATGATGAAGCTGCAGCAGGACTATCTGCGCGGTCAGATGGAAGCCATCGGCGAACAGGCGCGGGAATTTTCCAACTCGGCGACCAAGGCTGTCCAGGACGCGGCCAAGGCGGCTCAGAAGAAGTGAGTCGAGCCCGTAAAAATAGATACTAAGATCTATTCTGTCCGCATATCGAGATTGCGCGCGAGGGGTGGGGCGCCTCGCGCGATACTGCGAACGGATGACTTGCCAAAATTATCCATGGTTGTATTTTGTTGACTGCGCACCTCTTGTCCGGCTTCGGTTGCGCGCCGCGCGAAAAGAATTGCACAACCCGCAGTGTCCGGCGATCTGCCGGCGCATAAAATGCAAGCCCGCCCCTACGGAAAAATTTATTGTGCACTGCAAAAAATGTTGCAATGCAGCATCGGGTGCATTATAACTCTGGTTGCGGATGACGACAGGGTCCGCCGGCCAGAGATCCGGCGGTAAAAAATTTCACCAATGATCGCATCCGGGCTCAAGGAGATGAGATCATGACTGCCACCACCACTGCGGAAAAACCGGCTCCGAAAACCCGTGCCACGAAAGCGAAAGCCGCGCCGGCCGCCGGCGTTGCGTTCCCGGACTTCGAGGCCTTCCAGCTTCCGAAAATGGAGATCCCTTCAATGTTCCGTGAAGCGACCGAAAAAAGCATCGAAAGCGCGCGCGAAGCTTATGCAAAGGTCAAGACCGCTGCTGAAGACGCGACCGACCTGATGGAAGACACTTTCGAAACCTCCCGTCAGGGCGTTGTCGAATTCAACCACAAAGCAGTTGATGCAGCGAAAGAAAATGCTGACGCCGCTTTCACCTTCATCAAGGACATCATGTCCGCGAAGACGCTTGCCGAGGCAATCGAGCTGCAGTCCACCTTCGCACGCAAGCAGTTCGACACGCTGAGCGCCCAGACCAAGGAAATGCAGGAGCTGGCAACCAAGCTCGGTACGGATGTTTCCTCTCCGGTCAAGGAAGCCATGGAAAAATCCTTCAAGGATCTGAAAACCAAGTAAGCCGGTTGGACGGCGCGCTTCGCGCCGCACCTCAACTTTCGATGCCCGGAGAGAACTGAGTTTTCTCCGGGCATTTGCTTTTCAACAGGCCGGAAATTTACAAAATTCCCGCTTGCCGGTTGGAAAAAACGAGGTTAGAAGACGTCGTTGCTATCGGCGGCCGGAACATTCGAGGTCCGCGCCCCTGAAAAGCCCTATGCAGACGTAGCTCAGTTGGTTAGAGCGTCGGATTGTGGCTCCGAAGGTCGGTGGTTCGAATCCACTCGTCTGTACCACTTCTCCTCAAGAAATATCCTGCAAAGCGCCGGCAAGTTCCGCTGGAATGTTGTGCCACCTTGCGGACTCAGGCTGAATGCCGTCGATGTCGTGCCGCTTCCCGTCGATGAAACGCACGGCAATGACCCGTGCACAGGGAGGACCGCGCAATGGCCTATGAAAGACCTGGACTTGCCTATCGCTTGCTGCGCCTGCCGGGCCAGCTTCTGCTTGCCCTGATCAACGCGACGGCCTTGCTGGTCATCGCTGCCTGTGTTCTTGCGCTTGTGGTCCTCAACCGGGTCGACACGGCGGGTGAACGGATTGCAGGGGAGGTCACGCAGGCAGCTCTTTCGCGTCTCAAGGTGACACCGGACGAATTCAGGTCCAGGCTCTCTGCTCTCGACGAAAGGCTTGAGACGCTGTCCGGCCAGTTGAAGAACCCGGAGCTTCAGGATCACTGGCAGGTAACGGAGCAGATCAGGGAGCTGAACCGGAACATCGCGGAGCTCAAGGTGGCCGCCAGGGGGATCGCCGCGGCCGGCCCGAAGGTCACGGCGACCGCTTTCGAACAGGCGGGCGATCTCCTCACCAAAACGCTCTTTGCCCTGCGTGGCTGCGAGGCAGGAAATGCGAGGCCGGAGCGGCCACAGGAACCGGCCAGTCCGTCGTCCTGACCGGGAAGGACGCCCGCTCTGCAACAGATCGGCCGTCCGCAGTTCGCGCGCCGGAATGTCCCCCGTGGGCCTTCCCGGGCAAACGCGATACCCCCGGAGGGGGCGTCATCAACTCCGGCGGATTTCAGTCACGAAGCCGCTTACCTCGCCCTGAAGCTTTTGAATTCTTTCGGCGAATTCGCACGCTGTCTGAAAGACCTCCGAGGCGTTGTCGTTGATCTCGGCAAGTTGGCGAACCACATCCTTTACGGTGCTGCTTGCCTGCTGCGACTGTTCGTCCGCGGCATTGGCGTTTTCGGAGATTGTCTGGCCGCGCTGCTGCTGCGCGTCCATGGACGAGGAGATCGTCGTCGTCAGGTCGCTGATGCGGGAAATCGTTCCTGAAATCGCCTCGAACTCCTGGAGTGCCTCCGTGGCGAAGGCCTGGATTTCGTGGACCCTCTGGGCAATATCGTTCGTCGACTGTTCGGTCTGCGCGGCGAGTTCCTTCACTTCGGAGGCAACGACGGCAAACCCGGCTCCCATCTCGCCCGCCCGGCTGGCTTCGATGGTTGCGTTGAGCGACAAAAGCTTGGTTTTCTCGGCAATCTTGTTGATGATCTCGACGATGCCTTCGATCTCCTGCGCGCCGGCCTTGAGGCTTTCGAATGTGCCCTTTGCCGCCACGATGCGATCCGTCGCCGTGGAAACCGTGGACCGTGTCCCGGCAAGTTCGCCCTGGATCTCATCGATCGTGGTCAGGAACTCTCCCGTGGCGTCCGACACGTCCCTGACCTGATGGGAGGATTGGGCCGATGCCTCGGAGCTGGAGCGGGAATTGGTCCGGGCATCGTCGGAGAGTTTGCTGACGGTTTCGGCGATCTGCCGAACCCTTTGCGCGGCGTCGGAGATGTCTTCCACGCACCGGGAGAACATTGTCTCCAGATCTTGCGCCAGCTCGCTCCGGCGCTGCGCAGCCCGGGAACGCTCGAGAACCGGCGCCACTTGCGTGCCCAGGTATTCCAGCAGACGTATCAGCAGCGGATCCGGATCCGCGGGCCGGTCGTCATAGAACTCGATGACCGCGGCAACCTCTCCCATCAGGAAAACGGGGCAACCGTAGCCCCCTTTCAAACCGCCTTCCTTGGCAAAGGGCTTTCGGGGGTAATTGTCGTCCTCGATGACGTCGAAAATCCAGTCGCACTTCTTCTTTTCATGAACCCTGCCGGGAAGTCCGATCCCCGATTTGAAACGCAGCGTCTCCGTCTTCGCCTTGAAGCTCTCGACGTGAACACCTTGCTGGATGTACCAGATCTTGATGGAAGACAGTTCTTCGGGGTTATCGGCGCAAGGTGCCCAGGCATGCCCCAGTTTCCAGCCCGTGAAATCGCAGACGACCTTCATGAAGTGCCTGAGCCAGTCGTGAAAACCACTCGCCTGATGGCCGATGCGTTCAACCCGTTCGAGCAGATCGAACAGCGTGTCGAAACCAATGGCGGTCGCAGGCTGTGATGAGTCTGATTTGCGCTGAAGCATTCGTTCTGCATCCATCTGAGTTTCGTGTCGCCGCAAACCCCTGTTGCGCACCCGGATACAAGCGGTCAGTCAAAACGCGTCGTCACAAATATCCGTTGCCGAAGGGGACAAAGGCTTCGCTGCGAGACTTGGACGGATTTTCGCAATCAAGGGTCGATCTTCTGAAATAAAATATTAGTATTCGAAAGGATTGTCAGTTCGAAATTCAAGTTACAAGGCAAATCCAATACCAAAGTATGTAGTATTTTGTATTGCAAAAAATATACTGCAACGCACCAACTTCATGTAATTGAAAATAACGGACTTGAAGTATGTCCCTGGAGGACCCGTCGATGCGTCGCGGGGCGTGGGCGATGCCGCTTCGTTTTGACAACTCCCTCCGCCGCAGGTTCTTACTGTACGGCCCTGGGAGCATTCGCCCGAAGCCGATTGCGCTCCGCGATGGCTCTGGTTTTCTTTCCATCCACACTGACCGTGTGGCCGCTGGGGTCGAATGCCGCCTTGAAAGTGAAGGCATCGGGCGAAGGGCCATTGTCGCCAAGGTGCTCCAGGCGTTCGACGGCTTCGTCCCAGTCCGGTTGCCGGTCGCGCGGCACCCACCACAAGACATAGGGCGGATAGTCGTCCGCGGTCATGAAAAGAGGACCGAGGCGCAGGATTTCTCCATGCAGTCCGCGGTAAACGGCGGCAAGCGCGGTTTCCAGATCCTCCCACAGCGAGATGGTGGAGGGCGCCCAGCCGTCTCCGTTGTCGACCCAGTATTTCGGGAAAACCTGCTCGCCCCAGCTCTCGGGTCCGGGATCGTCCTCATATCCGGAGCGCGCGACATACCCTTCCGCGCGTTCCATCGCCGCCAGGACGGACGGTTCGTTGTTGAAGAACTCGTCGTTGACGGGATCGTCCGCCCGGGTCTTGAATTGAGCGAATGTGTAAACCGCAAGCCAGTGACCGGACATCTCTCCTCCATTGCCGGGCATGTGTCGCAGGCACACTGGTCACATTCCGTAACAACTTCAAGACTTGGTCACCGGAGGGAAGACAGTTTCTTCAGCTTTGCGGCTGGAAATAATGCTGTGACTGGTCTAATCGCGGAAAGGCGCACTGAAACGCCCGCCGCTTTACCGGAAGCGGAAGCCAAAAAAGGAAGTCGACGTGGAAGATCTCAGCCTCATGTCCCTCGGGCTCCTGGCCCTCGCCCTTCTGGCCACTGGTGTTGTGGCGGGGATCATCGCGGGTCTTCTCGGCGTCGGCGGCGGGATCGTTATCGTGCCGGTCCTCTATTACATGTTCACCGCGTTGAAAATCGACCCGTCGGTTCTCATGCATGTGGCGGTCGGCACCTCTTTGGCCACCATCCTGGCCACCGGCACATCGTCGGCCCGGGCCCACTACAAGCGCGGCAGCGTCGACATGGAACTCCTGAAACGCTGGTGGTGGGCGATCGCTATCGGTGTGGTTGCCGGCGCGACGCTGGCCGGCAATATTTCCGGCGGCGCGCTGACCCTGGTGTTCGGCTTTGTGGCGCTCGCCGTCTCCGCCAACATGATGTTCCGCAAGGACGGTGCCCATCTCGCCGACAAGCTGCCGGGCACGCCGGTCAAAGAATTGCTCGGCTTTCTGATCGGCGGCATCTCCGTCATGATGGGGATCGGCGGCGGCACACTGGGTGTGCCGACCCTGACGCTGTTCAATTATCCGATCCGCAAGGCGGTCGGGACGGCGGCGGCCATTGGTCTGATCATCGCCGTTCCCGGAACGCTGATGTCCATCTATTTCGGCCTGGACGTCGAGGGCCGTCCGCCGTTCTCCCTCGGTTACGTCAATCTGATCGGCTTTCTGCTCATCATCCCGGCCTCGACCCTGGCGGCGCCCTTCGGAGCCAAAATCGCACACACGATCGATCCGTCGAAACTCAAGCTGGTCTTCGCGCTGTTTCTGGGCTTTACGGGGCTTCGGATGATCTACGGCGTCCTGTTTTGACCGTCCGGTGACCGCGGACGAAGAAACTGTGATGAGTGGATCAAAAGGTTTCATTGGAAACCTGATGCGGGATTTGGGATAATACGCGTTCTTCCCGCGTCAGATTTCGCGTTTCCAGACCCCTTGGACAGACATGCTTGAGAAAAACGTCACCCTCAGCCTGAAAGGCTGTTCACAGGGCGCCTGGATGTGCCTGCCGGTTTTCCCGGGCATCATTGCGCTTGGGGCGGTTTTCGGTACGGTTGCCGCGCAGAAGGGCCTGACCTTTCTGGAAGCCCTGATGATCAACTCGCTGGTTTTCGCCGGCGCCAGCCAGTTTGTCGCCATGGAGGTCTATGGCGATCCGCTTGCGTGGGGGACGCTGATCGCCATGGTTGGCGTCACGGGCGCGGTCAATATGCGTATGCTTCTGATCGGGGCGAGCCTGCGGCCCTGGCTGGGACAGGTTCCCGCCTACCAGACCTATCCGTCCCTGTTTCTTTTGACCGACCTCAACTGGCTGCTCGCCCTGTCGGAATACAACAAGGGCACCCGCGACTGGGGCATCTATCTCGGCAGTGGGCTGGTCGTCTGGTGCGTCTGGTCGCTTGCCGTCATTCCGGGCTACTTCGCTGGCAGCCTGATTTCCGACCCCAAGGCCTTCGGTCTCGATGTTGTTCTGCCGGCCTTTTTCGCCGCACTGCTCGTTCCGTTGTGGAAGGGAAAGCGGCAGACGGTCAGCTGGCTGGTCACCGGGGCTGTCGCCACACTGACCTGGGCGCTGGTCGGCGGCTACTGGAGCATTTTCACCGGCGCCATCGCCGGCGCGGCTGCCGGGGCCTATCTCGATGACTGACCCGGCCTTCTCCGCGGATGGCATGTTCATGCTGGCCGTGCTCGGCATGGCGTCCGTCACCTATGCCTTGAGAGCGGGAGGCTATTGGCTGATGGGCCGCCTGCCGATCACGCCGCGCGTCCGCCGCGGCCTGGAAGCCTTGCCCGGCGCGATCATCGTTTCGACCATTCTGCCTATCGTCCTGAAGGGTGGCATCGCCGTCGGTCTGTGCCTTGTGGTCGCCGCCGCGGCCCAGGTCGGACTTAAAAAGGAATATGTTGCCGTCTTCTGCGCCGCCGCCGTGGCGGCCGGACTTCGGTATGCCGGCCTGTAATCCTCAAAGTATGGAACGGAACACGGCGGCAACCTGATCCGTCGTCGGCTTCGGGCCCTGTCCTGTGGCATACATCAGCGAAATGCCGTCAATCAGTCCCGCGCAGGTTTCGATCGGAACGTCGGCCCCTCCGCCGGCAATCAGTTTCAGAAAGAAAGCGATAGGTCTTCGGGCCGCCGCCGTGAGCCTTTCGCCGGCGCCGGAAAGGTCTTCGCGGCGGGAAGCCGCCAGGGTCAGTTCCATCCGTGCCAGGAAAAGGTGGCGGGAACTTTCCGTGTAAGTGACCAGTTCGTCCGCGACATAGGCGACGGCGGCATCCATGCCTTCCCTGGCGGCCTTTTCCGCAAACCCGACTTGCAGGTCCTCGCAGTCTTTTTCCAGGAGAGCGGCCAGGTGTTCGCACGCCGCGCTCAGCAGCTCCGCTTTCTTCGAAAAATAGTAGGAGGTCGATCCTTGCGGCAGCCCTGCGATCTCGTCTGTGGCTCGGTGGGTGACACCTTCGAGACCACGTTGGGCCAGCAGGTCGATAACTCCGTCCAGAATGGCTTCCCGGCGCTCGGCTTTCTTCGTTGACATTTAATCTCTACATATGTAGTGAAGTTTATGTTGACTGTATTTTTTCTCAATACAGAGGTCACGTTCTTATGGCACAGACAATCACCCGGATGAACCCGTCGTCCTTGTTCGATGCCGGTGAAAGCGGATATTCCCAGATTTCCGTCGTTGAGGCAGGGCGCACGGCTTACGTGTCCGGTCAGGTAGCCTGGCGTCCGGGAGGCGAGCCGGTTCCGGACGACCTCACGGAGCAGGCTGAAATCGTCATGGTGAACGCGAAGGCGGCGCTTGCGGCGCTTGGCGCGACGCCGGAAGACATCGCGATTGCGCGTTGCTACATGACGGATCTGACCCCGGAGCGTCTCGAAAAGGTGTTTCCGCCGCTTCTTGAGTTCTTCGGCGGGGCGCAGCCCTCGGTGACCGGCGTCGGAGTTGCCGCTCTTGCCGGGCCGAATTTGCAGATCGAGCTGGAATTAACCGTTCGGCTGCCGGATTGACGGAGCCGGGGACAGCTCCCCGCGCGCGTTTTCGAGGGTTGTTTTTCTGTCGCCGCCTGCTTCGACAATCGGCCAGGACATCTGTCCCAGATCGTAGCCGAGCTGTTTTTCGACCACATCGATTGTCGCGTCGGAGGCATCCCCGCGTCTGGCGGCGACACGGTCCTTGAGAACCCTCTCGGGCGCCGACAGCCAGAGCCCGGTGAAGTCGGCTTCGACCCGGGCAGCGACGCTGCCGATTTGCTGTCTTTCGCTTTCGCGGGCGAAGACCGCGTCGAACACGGCGCTATGTCCCGCCGCGAGCACCCATTGAATCGTCTCGTCCAGTTTATCGTATACCTTGTCCGACGCCTCTGGCGTATAGGCCTCAGGCGGGGCGCTCTGCGTCTCCGGAATGTTCAGCAGTCGCTTGCGCATGACGTCCGTGCGCAGCACTCTTGCCCCGGGCGCGCGGCCGATCTCCGGCGCCAGCGCATAGGCGAGCGTCGTCTTTCCGGTCCCTGAAAGACCGCCGATCGCGACAAGCTGTGGCCGAGAGGGCTCCAGAAAGGTCAAGGCATGCCGGAAATAGGCTTTCGCCTGATCTTCCTGCGTTTTTTTCTGCGCCGGATCGGATTGGTTAAGTGCGGCGCTCGCCGCGATTTTCGACCGGATCGCTGCGCGCATGGACAGATAGAAGGGCAGGGCGGCGAGCCCTTCCGGGTGCGTGTCGAGGGAGGTCTTGTCCAGGTACCGGTTAAACACCCGGTTCGCCGCGCTTGGCTGCCCCCGTTCCCAGAGATCCATCAGCAGGAAGGCCAGATCGTAGAGCACGTCGCCGGTCGCGATCGCGTCGGAAAACTCGACGGCGTCGAAGAGGACAGGCTTGCCGTCGATCAGGACGATGTTGCGCAGATGCGCGTCACCGTGGCATCGGCGCACGAGACCCTGCTCGCCCCGTTTCAGGATCAGTTCGTGAAGCGAGGACAGGACGGAACGCGAGGTGTCGCTCAGGTGCCGAACCTCCTCGGCGGGGAAAAGCTCCGGATACTCGTGGAACGCGGCTTCGTTCTGCTCCACGTAGGAGGCAAGCTCGTCGAAGAAACCCTGCCCCCCCCGGAGCGGCGCCAGGTCGTGGGCCGCAACCATCATCGCCGCGAGCTCTTCGGACAGGTCATCCGGAAGGAGCGCCCGGGCCGCATAGACATCGAGTTCGTTTTCCCGGTCGAACCGGTTCATTTCGACAGCCCATTCGACAGGCTCCCCGGAACCGGCCAGTGCCAGCCCTCCATCCGTTTCCCGTGTGATGGGCAGGGCCCGCACGTAAATCTGCGGGGCGTTCGCCCTGTTGAAAGCAATCTCCGCCTTGCAGGCCTCCTCGCGCAGCGCAAGGGTGGAATAGTCGAGAAAGGGAAACTTGACCGTCCGCTTGATCTTGTAGGCTTTGCTGCCGGTCAGAAAAACGGTATTGGCGTGCGTGTCGATCCGTTCGGTTCCGGGGCTGCGCGGATCGTCGGAAGGTAAACCTTGCAGGAACTCAAGGACATCATCGTGATTTCCGTCCTGATTCATATGAGGTCCTTCTGCGTGTGCCGGGCGGTGAAACGATCCGACCCGAGAACGGGCCACCCGATTTGATCCTACTCAATGTATGCTGATATCGATTTGGCACATATCAATGACAAAGTCAGCAAAGGAGGAAACCATGAGCGACTATCCGGCCTTGAAAAAGATCAGGCTGAACCTGGCAAGGACGAAGGAGTATCCGCAAGGTTCCGCGCGTCACGGTTACGAATTTACGGCTCCTTTGGACGAAACCGGCCATATCGACGCGGGGCTCTGGAAAAAGGAGCGCGATCATTGCCGCGTGCGCCGGTTCTGGGGCGACGAGGAAGAGGAAGTCGGACACCTGATCCATCGCCCCGGCGGATCCTGGGCCTTCCACTACGATATCGATGGCGATGACGACGACGAGGCCGGCTACCGGTTTGGAGCGCATGCCTTCAATCCGGGCGAATACGTCTCCATCAAGGACGAGGACGGCGAGTTGCACACATTCCAGGTGGTTACGGTACTATCGGTTTGAGCCTTCGCCCCACCGCTGCATGATTGATGGGAAGCGCAAGGAATGAAGCAAACGCTTTCTCTGGGAAAACAAAAGGCGCCGGGAGACCGGTGCCTTTTTCTTTTCTGCCGCCAAATGTCAGGTTCTTCCATTTCGGAATGAACTCATTGCGAATTAATCTGGTTTCACGCTCTGACAGGCCGGTCTTTCATACGCTATAGAATGACCACAAGCTTCTTTAGTTCGGGAATCGTGACATGGACCAGAAAACCGGCGGTGAGTTGTTGGTGGAGGCGCTGGAGCGCCACGGCGCGGAGCGGGTCTTCTGCGTGCCGGGCGAAAGTTATCTGGCGGTCCTCGACGCGCTATACGATGCCTCGATTCCGGTCACCGTCTGCCGCCAGGAAGGCGGAGCGGCCATGATGGCCGATGCTCATGGCAAGCTGACCGGAAAACCGGGGATCTGCATGGTCACGCGCGGACCGGGGGCGACCAACGCCTCCGCCGGCGTTCACGTTGCCGCCCAGGACAGCACCCCGATGATCCTTTTCATCGGTCAGATCGAGCGCGGCATGCGCGAACGCGAAGCCTTCCAGGAAGTCGACTACCGGCAGATGTTCGGCGGCATCGCCAAATGGGTCGCCGAGATCGATCATGCCGAACGCGTGCCGGAATTCATCTCGCGGGCGTATCACGTGGCGACATCCGGCCGTCCTGGCCCGGTCGTGCTGGCGCTTCCCGAAGACATGCTGGTCGAAACGGCGGCCGTGGCGCAGCCGCCCGCGTGGCGGCAGGTGGAAACCCACCCCGGCCTGACGCAAATGGCCGACCTGCAGAAGCGCCTTTGGGCCGCTGAACGTCCGATCGCCATTCTGGGTGGCAGCAGGTGGTCCGAGGAGGCGGTTGCCGCCTTCACGCGGTTCGCCGAGCGCTTCGACCTGCCGGTTGCCTGCTCCTTCCGGCGCCAGATGCTGTTCGACAACCTTCACGGCAACTACGCCGGCGACGTCGGCATAGGCATCAACCCGAAACTGCTGCAACGGATCAAGGCGTCCGATCTCATTCTCCTGGTCGGAGGACGGATGTCGGAGATGCCGAGCCAGTCCTATACCCTGCTCGATATCCCGTCTCCGGCACAACAGTTCGTCCATATCCATCCGGACGCGGAGGAACTTGGCCGCGTCTACAGCCCGGCGCTTGCGATCCATGCGAGCCCGACTGCCTTCTGCAAGGCGGCCGAAGGGCTGCAGCCGCCCAACGAGATCAAGGGTGCGGGCGGGGCGGCCGATGCGCACCGGGACTATCTGGAGTGGTCCGGCGCGCGGCCTCAGGTCCCGGGCGACCTGCAGATGTCGGGCGTGATGGACTGGCTGGAAGACAATCTGGCTCCGGACGCGATCTGCACCAACGGTGCCGGAAACTACGCGACCTGGCTGCACCGTTTTCACCGGTTCCGGCGTTTCGGCACCCAGGCCGCGCCGACCTCGGGCTCCATGGGCTACGGCCTGCCGGGCGCGGTCGCCGCGAAACTTGCCTTCCCGGATCGTGAAGTGGTGTGTTTCGCCGGCGACGGCTGCCTGCAGATGACCATGCAGGAATTCGGCACGGCTTGCCAGGAGGGCGCCGACATCGTCGTGCTTGCCGTCGACAACGGCATGTATGGCACCATCCGCATGCACCAGGAACGCACTTACCCGGGGCGTCCGTCCGCGACCAGGCTGGTCAATCCGGATTTCGCGGCCCTTGCCAGAAGCTACGGTGCCTTCGGCGAGACGGTCGAAAAGACCGAAGACTTCGGCCCGGCGTTTGAGCGCGCCCGGGCGTCCGGAGCACCGGCCATCCTTCACCTGAAGCTCGATCCGGAAGCGATCACTCCGGCGGCGTCGCTCAGCCAGATCAGGGCGGCGGCCGAGGCGAAAAAGTAAGGAGCAGGAGACCCGAACGTTCTCTCCGGTCCCGGATCTCCGCTTGCGCTGCGTCCGGGATGACGCCGGCAGGTGGTTTACCGACTTGAATTTATCACATCATCGCCGGCAAGGAGACGGGTGGACGCGCCGTCAAACCTCGTCCGTCAACCCCGTCACCGGCAGGGTGACGAGCGCGATGCCCGGGTCGTCCGGTGAGGTGCCAATCTGGAATCCGAGGGCTTGGCAGACGGAGATCATCGAGGTGTTTTCCTTCAGCACCTCGCCCTTGATGGTCGCGATTCCGTCCGCCTTGGCGTAGCGGATAATCAGTTTCATCAGGGCCCAGCCGAGGCCGCGCCCCTTCAGGTCGGAGCGTACGATGACGGCGTATTCACCGGTCTGATGGTCGGGATCGGCGTGAAGGCGCACGACGCCGAGCAGCTTGCCGTCGTTGGGATCAATTGCCGCGAAAGCCATTGCACGGGCATAGTCGAGCTGGGTCAGCCGTGCGAGAAACCGGTGGCTGAAGTCGCGCACAGGCGCAAAGAAACGCAGACGCAGATCTTCCGGCGTGACCGATTCGAAGAAGGCCTTGACCAGCTCTTCGTCTTCCGGCCGGATCGGCCGGACGAAAACGCTCCAGTCGTCTTTCAAGGTGAGCGTTTGCTCCCATTCCTGCGGATAGGGGGCGATTGCAAGGCGTGAGCTGCCGGCCCGTCCAGGACGCTTTTCCGGGTGACACAGCGTCATGCGGGCGTCGAGGGCGATCATCCCGTTGGGCAGGGCGACCATCGGATTGATATCGAGCTCCCGGATCTCGGGAAGGTCGATGGTGATCTGCGACAGCTTGACCAGGGCTTCGGCAAGCGCGTCCCGGTCGAGCGCCGGGCGCGAAGGCCCGCCGTCGAGCAACCGGGCGATCCGTGTCCGGCCGATTTGCGCCTTGGCGAGGTTCAGGTCGAGCGGCGGCAGCTCCAGCGCGATATCCACGCTCTCCTCGATGGACGTTCCGCCATGGCCGAAAACCAGCACAGGCCCGAAAGCCGAGGTTTCCGCCAGACCCATATAGAGTTCGAGCCCGTGCCGGTCCTCAAGCATCGGGTGAATGGAGACACCCGCGATTTCGGCGTCGGGATAGTTCTGCCGGGTCTTGGAAATCAGCTCTTCGGCCGCCTCCCTGACGGCTTCCGGGTCCTCCACGCCAAGCCGGACGCCGTCGATGCGCGACTTGAAGGGAAGGTCGGGGGAGATCAGCTTGACCACGCAGTGGTGAGCGTTTTCAAAGAACCGTCTGGAGGCTTCGGCGGCCTCTTCCGGCGTCGACGCCATTTCCGTTGCCATGATCGGCAGATCGTAGGCCTCGAGAACCTGGCACACCTCGCTCGGGTCCAGCCAGGACCGTCCCTCGTTGAGTGCCGCCTCGACGACACTGCGCGCCCGGGCGCTGTCGGGGGTGAACGTGCTGGGCAGGCTGGGCGGCACGGCCATCAGGAATTCGCGCGCCTGGGCGTCGTGGGCCAGATGCATCAGGCTGCGGGCGGCTTCCGCGGGGCTGTTGTAGTTGGGCACTTTCGCGGCCGCCAGTTCGGCCCGGATCGCGCCGTCGCTGCCGGGAAGCCCGGCGACCAGGGCCTTGCGCCGTCCCGTTCTTTTACGGTCGGCATTGGCCGCATCTCCGATCGCCTTGGCGATCGCCGTCAGCGGCTGAAAGGCACTCGCGGCCTGCAGTACCACGGCGCCGTCGACTTCCGGATCCTTCAAGACGGTTGTGATCGCGTCGGTGATCTCCTCGGTCGATACGCTTTCGCGCAGGATGACGGATCCCTTTGCCGCCCGGGTGGCATCCAGCACGGAATAGTTCCGGCTGATGTCCTTAAGGGCCGCCCGCGTTTCCTCGTTCAGTTCCGCGAACCGTCCGCCGAGATCCATCAGCCGGTCGGCGGCGAGGCTCGCAAGGCTGCGGCCGTTGGAAATGACGGCGAATTTGTCGCAGCGCGGCACCCGGATATGGGACAACGTCTCCAGCGCCTCGAACATCTCGTCGAGGTCCTCCACGCGCAACAGCCCGGTGCGGCGGAAAACCGTTTCGTAGACCAGGTCGGTCCGGGCAAGGCGCCCCGCATGGGTGCGGCCCGTGCCGCCGGTGTCGCGGACCTTGCCGGAGCGGATGACGATCACCGGCTTGCTGCGCGCAGCGGCACGAGCGGCCGAAATGAATTTTCTCGGGTCGGCGATCCCCTCCAGATGAAGCACGATCGAGCGGGTTCGATAATCCTGGGCGAAGTAGTCGATCAGGTCGCCGATATCCATGTCCATGCGCGCGCCAAGCGAAACCACCGCCGAAAACCCTGTGCTGTGGGTTTTCGCCCAGGACAGGGTGGCGTTCAAGACGGCGCTGGAGCGGGAGAAAAAGGCGACATCGCCCTTGGTGGCCGGCTCGGCGCTCAAAAGCGCGTTCAGTCCGGTGGAAGGAACCGAGAAGCCGAGGCTGCCCGGCCCGAGCATGCGCAGGTTGGTCGCCCTCGCAGCGTCCCGGCAGGCCTGCATGAGCGGTTCGGGCCAGGTTTCGTAACCGGGCGAGGGGATCAGAACCGCCTTGGTGCCGCCGGCGCCGAGCTTCGTAATGGTTTCCGGCAGCAACTCGGCTGCGGCGAGATAGATCACCAGATCCGGCATGCGGTCCAGGTCGTCAAGGCTGGCCGCCCGGGTCCCATTGAAGGACACGTCGTCTTCAATGCCGACGAGGCAGACCCGGTGGCCGGCCGCGATATCGTGAAGGCAATCGATAAGTTTGCGCGTCAGGACGCCGGGATGTCGGCAAGGACCGATCACGGCGATTGAGTCCGGTGCGAAAAATCCCTCGAGATTGCGTATCGTCACGTCGGCGGCCCTTTCCAGAAAACGGCAACAACGCGGAGAATAATATACGATAAACTCTAACCAATACCTGCGGGCCATCCCGGAAACGGTCCGCAGGGAGACTGATTTGCCTGGCTCTAGTGGGCCATCAGCACCGGAACGGTCATGGCCTGCAGAATTTCCTTGGTGGCGCCGCCAAAGAGAAATTCGCGCATGCGGCTGTGGCCGTAACCGCCCATCACGACAAGATCGTTGCCGTTGTCCGAAACATAGTTGAGCACCGTGTCGGCGATCCCGGTTTGCGGGTTCGTGACGACTTCCACGGTGACGTTCATGTTGTGGCGCGCGAGGTAATTGGCGACATCCGCGCCCGGTTGTCCGTTCGCCGTGGTCGATTTCCTTTCAATCACCAGAACGGTGATCTTGTCGGCCTTCTCCAGCACCGGCAGAGCCGCGTGGATAGCCCGTGTGGCGGTGGAGCTGCCGTCCCAGCCGATCAGAACGTTTTTGGGTTCAAAAGAGCTGCTGCCGATGTAAGGCACCAGCATGACGGGGACGCCGCTTTCGAAAAGGACGGTCTCGATCAGGAGTTCGCGCATCGGTTCCGGCTGGTCGGGGTTGGATTGACCGAGAACCACCAGATCCGTCGGCCGGCAGTGAACGAGCACGTTCTCCAGCGGCCCGCCGGTGAGAATTTCCGCCACCCGGCTCTCGCTCTTCACGGCCGCCAGCCGGGCGAGCTCGTCATACTGTTTCTTGGCTTCGTTGGCTGCGGATATCGCCTGTTCATGGGCGGCCTGAAGATAATCGACCGGCATGGGCGCGGCGGCAAAGGCGGGCACCACCGGCTCGAACGAAACCGCCAGGCCGGTGACATGGGCGTCGTAGTTGCGTCCGAACTCCAGGGCGTATTTGGCGGCGGGCTGATCTCCGGCAAGGTCCAGTATGGTCAAAATATCTTTGATAGGCATGTTTCCCTCCTTTGGCAGGCAACGTTGCTTGGCGCCGGCCTGGCGACGATTAGTATGCAACGCCCCAAGCGGGCGTCCTTGACGCGTATCAAACCGGGTATAGGCCGGGACGATGAAGCGACTGTTGGATATCAGGGTTTGGGCTTGGCTACGATGAAAATCGGGAAGTTTTTCAACTGGCTGGCAGCCTTCGAAAAATTGCGCAAAACTGCGTCCATGTCAAAACGCGTGTTCTACCTGGCGCTGCCGCCTCTGCTTCTTGTCGTCTCGGCTTTCTTTCTCGTCCAACTGGTCCTTGGCCTCGACGAGGAAAGCGCCGATGCCAAGGCCGCGGAGCGCCTGACGCTCTATCGCCAGACCATCCTGGGTGAATACCAGAAGTACCGCTATCTGCCCTACATGATCGCGCGCGATCCTCGGGCGACGGCGGCGCTCGGGCTGGGGCAGCCGGTTGAAAGCGCCAATCGGTTCCTCCAGGAAATGGCGCAGAACTCGGGAGCGAACCTGCTTTATGTCATGAATGCCAAGGGGACCACGCTCGCTGCCAGCAACTGGCAGGACAAGCTTTCGCTGGTCGGCCGGAACTACGGCTACCGGCCGTATTTCAAATCCGCGATGAACGGGGAGGAAGGTCGTTTCTTCGCCATCGGCGCAACGCTGGGCGAACCGGGACTTTTCCTGGCGCGGCCGACGCCTGTCTCGGGAGAAGCGCTCGGCGTGGCCGTCGTCAAGGTGGACATGGAGCCCCTGGAAGAGGCCTGGGCGGAAGGTGGCGAACTCGTATTCGCGTCCGACGAAAACGGCGTGATCTTTCTCTCCAGCCGCCCGGAATGGCGCTACAAGACGCTCTCGGTCCTGCCGGAACGGGTTCAGGAGACGATCCGTTCGACCCGCCAGTATGCCGGCCAGAACCTTGAGCCGGTGAGCGGACAACCGGTGCACTCGAACGGCATCGTGACCATCGACGGGAAGGCATACCGCCACAATTCGGCGGAAGTCGGCCTGTTGGGCTGGACCCTGCATTTTCTGGTGCCGGTCGTGGAGACCCGCAAGAACGTCCTGCCGATCTGGACCGCGACCGTCACGCTGTGCCTCGTCTATCTGGTGATCGTGCTTGTCCTGGGAGGACGGCGGTTGCGCAAGGCCTCCGTCAGGTTACGCCGGGAGTCCGACGAGCTGAAGGAACTCAACGCGAGGCTGCTGGAGGAAGTGCAGGAGCGCCGCCGGGTGGAAAGCGAACTTCTGGAAGCACAGCGCGGGCTTGCGCGCTCCAGCCGCCTTGCGGCGGTGGGCGAAATGTCCGCGGCCGTGGTTCACGAACTGAGCCAGCCGCTGGCCGCTCTTCGAATGTTTGTCGCCGGGACACGAAAATTCCTGGAAAAGGGCGACACGCGGACCGCTTCGGAAAACCTGACGGAGATCGAATCCCTGCAGATGCGGATGGCGCATATGACGCAGGAACTGAAGCGTTTCGCGCGCCCGGGCGAGAGCCGGATCGAAAAGATCGATTTGAGGGAATGCATTCGCATGGCGGAAAAAATCGTCCGTCCGCGATTTGATGAAACCGGCGTCTGTTTGGAACTCGATTTGCCGGCGGAGCCTCTTGTGGTGGAAACCGCGCCGATGCGGGTCGAGCAGATTCTTGTGAACCTCCTGCGCAACGGCGCGGATGCGGCGGCACCGGAAACGCAGGGCCTGGTGTCGCTTCGGGCTTTTCCGGAGAGTGGCGAAGCGGTGGTGCGGGTCGCCGACAACGGTCCGGGTATAACCGAAGACCAGCGCGAACGGATTTTCGACCCGTTTTTTTCGACAAAGCCCGGCTCGGAGGGGATGGGTCTGGGCCTGGCGATATCAATGCGCCTGGTTGAGGATCTGGGGGGCAGCTTGTCAGTCGGCGTGAACGCGCCTAAAGGAGCGGTATTCGAACTCAAGCTGCCGGCTCCGGCCTGCAGCATCGCCTCTGACGAAACGCCGTCGACCGTCCGGGAAACCGAAGCCGCCAAATGACCGAACCCCTGGAAAAAACGCCCGTTCTGATCGTCGACGACGATCCTTCCATGAGGGCGGCATTGCGCCAATGGATCAGGCTGGCGGGCTTCGGCACTCTGGAAGTCGCGACGGCCGACCAGGCGATGGCGAAGCTTTCGCCGGAGTTCAGCGGCTGCGTCGTGTCCGATGTTATGCTCGAGGGTGAAGACGGTGTCGCCCTGCTGCACAGGATCGCCGCGCTGGACGGCGACCTGCCGGTCGTCCTGATCACAGGACACGGAGACGTGCCGATGGCTGTCGAGGCCATGCGGGCCGGCGCCTACGACTTCGTCGAGAAACCCTTCGATCCGGACCACATCGCCGAAGTGGTGCGCCGCGCATGCGAAAGACGGGCCCTTGTGCTGGAAAACCGGTCGCTCAAGGTCCGGCTCGCGGACGCGGCGGGCCTCGAAGGCCGGCTGATCGGCAACAGTCCAGCGATGCAGGCCCTGCGCCGTCAGATCCTGCATTTCGCCGGGACCGGCGCATCCGTCCTGATCACCGGAGAAACGGGCACGGGCAAGGAGGTCATTGCGCAGGCCCTGCATGATTTCGGCGCCTGCAAGGACGGCCCCTTCGTGGCGATCAATGCGGCCGCATTGCCGGACGCGATGGTGGAAGCCGAGCTCTTCGGGCACGAGGCCGGCGCCTTCACCGGAGCGGACCGCCAGCGCAAGGGCCGGATCGAGGCTGCGGACGGTGGCGTTCTGTTCCTGGACGAAATCGTATCCATGCCGCTCGGTCTGCAGCCGAAACTGCTGCGGGTTCTTCAGGAGAAGAAGGTGGATCGCATCGGCGGTGTGAAACCGGTGGACGTTGATATCAGGCTGATCAGCGCCGCCAATGTCGATCCCAGGGAAGCCGTGAAGTCCGGCCGTCTCCGCGAGGACCTGCTCTTCCGGCTGAACGCAATCGAAATAGCGGTGCCGCCGCTGCGCGAGCGCGGTCGGGACGCCCTGCTTTTGTTCGAGACATTCCTCAACCGGTTCGCCGTTCAATACGGTCTGGAGGTGCCGGAAACGACCGCGCAGGACGAAGCCTTCCTGCAAACCTACGCCTGGCCGGGCAACGTCCGCGAGTTGCGCAATGCAGCGGAGCGGTTCGTCCTGAGCGCCGGTGTCGGTCCCCGGCCTTTGGAGGCCCTGATCACCGGCCGGAGGGACGAAGGAATACCGGCGTCCGGCGGAGGGTTGAAGGATCTGATGGATACCTACGAGCGCAACCTGATCGAAAGCGCCTTGCGTCGCCACGGCGGGAGGATCACCGACGTCATGCGCGAGCTCAATCTCCCCCGACGGACCCTGAACGAAAAAATGGTGCGGCACGGGCTGAGCCGGGATCTGGCGGCGGCGGACTCCGGGGACAGCTGAAGGAGGCGTTCGGCGAAAATCCGCCGGTGCGTTTGAGGTGTCGGCGAAATCTTGCCGAGGTGCGCTGCGGCAAAGGGCAGCCCTCCGAAAAGAAAGCTCCTTTTCCCCTCAGTCATCTGTTGTCAAGCCGATGTGGCACAGGTCATGCTATGGGGTCATGACTTGGCACGGGTCCGCTGCGCGCAATGCGAACGGGCTGAGCAGCCAGGGAAATGAGCTCTATGGATCTGGGAGGATTACATGCTCTTTTCATTGAAGTCCGCAACCGCCGTCTCCGCGGCTGCGCTCTCTCTCGTTTTCGCAACCGAAACTTTCGCCGCTGATGTAACCTGGAACGTTTCTCTCTGGGGCAAGCGCCGGGCCTTTACCGAACATGTCGAGAAACTGGCCGAGGAAGTGTCGGCGAAGACGGACGGCAAGTTCGAAATCAAATTGCATTACGGCGGCGCCCTGTCGAAATCCCGTGAAAACCTCGACGGCATTTCCTTCGGCGCTTTCGAGATGGCTCAGTTCTGCGCCTCTTATCATGCCGACAAGAACCCGAGCCTGACCGTTCTCGAGCTTCCGTTCCTCGGCGTTTCCGATCTGGAGACCGAGGTCAAGGCGGACATGGCGCTTTATCAGCACCCCGCGGTGCAGAAGGACCTGGCCCGCTGGAACGCCAAACTGCTGATGCCGTCTCCCATGCCGCAGTATAACTTTGCCGGCAAAGGCGACGCGCCGACGAAGATCTCCGACTTTGACGGCATGCGTGTCCGCGCGCTGGGCGGCCTCGGCAAGATCATGGAAGCCGTTGGGGCGGTTCCGACCTCCGTGACCGCCTCCGAAACCTATCAGGCCATCGACTCCGGTACCGTCAACGCCGCAGGCTTCGCGCCGCACGCGCATATGTCCTTCAAGGTGGTCGAGGTCGCCGACTGGTGGACCAAGAACCTGAATCCGGGCACCGTGCATTGTCCGGTCGTCGTCAACACCGATGCCTATGAAGCTCTGCCTGACGATTTCAAGACGGCTCTTGACGAATCTGTCGATCCGGCAATCGCCCACTACCTCGACAACTACAACAAGCTCTATGACAAATGGTGGCCGGAGCTGGAAAGCCGCGGCATCGTGCAGGTCGAGTTCTCCGATGAGGAACTCGCGGCATTCGCGGAAAAAGCCGCGCCGATCCAGGAAGCCTGGGTCAAGGAGCAGACGGCCAACGGCCTGCCCGCGCAGGAACTGCTCGATCTGGTCAAGTCGACCATTTCGCAATAAGGCAGTGATGCCGGTCTGACCTTCCCGCTCCCTGGCGCCCGTCGAACGGTGCGCCAGGGACCCTCGTTCGGGGCTCAATACCATGATGACAATCGATCCCGGTTCGCGTTCCGGAACGGAACGGCCGGTTACCTATATTCGCTTCGATGGCTGGCTCGCCCATGTCGAGAACGCCTTCAACCTGATTGCCGCCTTCTCCATTCTGGCCTTGATGCTGCTGGCGGTTGTCCAGGTCTTTGGACGGCTGTTCCTGAATCTTCCCGTACCGGGCTTCATCGATATCACCGAACAGGCGATGGCGATCTTCGCCTTCGCGGGTGTTGCCTATTGCCAGAGGGTCGGAGGTCACATCCGGATGGAAATCGTGCTCGGCAAGCTGTCCGGCCGCACGCTCTACCTTTTGGAAATGCTTGGTGTCATCGTGATCGCGTTCACGGTTGCGCTGTTGATCTGGGGCTCCTGGTACCACTTTGGCCGCTCCTGGGGCATCGGCGACAGCACCATGGACATCCGTCTGCCGACCTGGCCGTCCAAGCTGGTGATTCCGGTCGCGCTCAGCCTTCTTTTTCTGCGTCTGCTCATGCAGGCCTACGGCTATGCCCGCCTTGTTGCGGACCCGACGCGCGAGGCGATTGCGGTCCCCGTTATCGAAGATGTGGAAGAGCACGCCAGGCATGAGATCGAAGAGGCGTTTGGCGATGATGAAACAAACGAAGGAGGCTCCAAATGACGCCGTTTGAAGTTGGTCTCCTTATGACGGGCGTCCTGCTCGTTCTCGTCATCTTCGGCGTGCGCGTGGCCTTCGCCGCCGCCTTTACCGGACTTGTGGGCCTGATCGTCCATTTCTCCATGAAAATGGGCTTCGAGCGCGGGTTTTTCGTTGCCCTGAAAATGGCGGGCACCATTCCGCATTCCAAATCCGTCACCTATTCGCTCTCGGTGCTGCCGACCTTCATTCTGATCGGTTTTCTCGCCTTCTACGCAGGCTTCACCAAGCAGCTGTTCGAGGCCTCGAAACGTTGGCTCGGCTGGTTGCCCGGCGGCATGGCGGTGGGCACGGTGTTTTCCACGGCCGGCTTTGCGGCCGTCTCGGGCGCGTCCGTCGCGACAGCGGCGGTCTTTGCCCGTGTGGCCATTCCGGAAATGCTTGCAGCCGGGTATTCCAAGCGTCTGTCGGCTGCTGTGGTGGCCGCCGGCGGGACGTTGGCGTCCCTGATCCCACCTTCCGCGATCCTGGTGATCTATGCCATTCTGGTGGAACAGTCCGTCGGCAAGCTTCTGATCGCCGGGTTCCTGCCCGGGATTTTCTCCGCGCTGATTTATGTGGCCATCATCATCGGCGTCTCCGCCTGGCGCGGCGACGCGCCGCCGATCAAGGGCTTTACATGGGCAGAGCGCATCGAGAGCGTGCCGGGAACTTTGCCGATCATTGCGGTCGTCGGGATCATCTTCTGTTCCTTCTTCTTCGGGCTCGCGACACCGACCGAAGCGGGCTCTCTCGGCGCGTTCGTTGTTTTGGTCGTGGCCTTCATCAAGGGCATGAGGTTCAAGCAACTCGGCCAGGCCCTGCATGAGACGGCCAAGCTCACGGTGATGATCTTCACCCTGATCTGGGGCGTTCTGGTCTATGTGCGCTTCCTGGGCTTCGCCGGTCTGCCGGACGCCTTCAAGGACTTCATCGTCGCGCTGGAATTCTCGCCCTGGCTGGTGATGGTCTGCATCCTGCTCGCCTATGCCGTCCTCGGCATGTTCATGGATGCCATCGGCATGCTGATCCTGACGCTTCCGGTCGTTTATCCGGCTGTGATCGCGCTCAATGGCGGCGAAGGGGTTTCGGCGGCCGACAGCACGTTCGGCATGTCCGGCGAGGCCTGCGCGATCTGGTTCGGCATCCTGGTGGTGAAGATGGCCGAGCTCTGTCTGATCACGCCACCCATCGGCCTCAACTGCTTCGTGGTCTCCGGCGTGCGTCCGGATATTCCGGTTCAGGAAGTCTTTCGCGGCTGCGTTCCGTTTTTCATCGCGGACGTGCTGACCATCGCCGGCCTGCTGGCCTTCCCGTCCATCATCACGATCCTGCCGGAGATGATGGGGTAGAGGGTTCTGTCGGTCGAAGCGCCGATCGGTTCGCAACAAAGCGAGAAAGCGCCGTTGAAGTTCGTCTTCAACGGCGCTTTTGGTTTGTGGAAGGTCTACCCTTCGAAGCGGACATCGCCGCACAGGCAGCCGCCGGTGACCCTGTCCATCCCGAAACTCCTCCGATTGTCACTTCGTCCGGACCGAAGGACAAATCACTAGCGCAGAGTGCTCAAGTTGTCAGGATTGGAAGACTTTGGCTTGTTCGGCTCAAATCTGGTCGAACTGGTTGCGCCCGACATCGCCCGGAACGAAGCAGTTCTTGAACCATTGCCAGAGGAAGATGAAGGCGCCGGCGATCGGGATGAACCAGGCGAAGATCCAGAAGGCGGACACACCTCGGTCATGCATTCTGCGCGCTTCGAGCGCCCAGCGGTACACGCTGCCGATGACATAGACCAAGGCAAACGCATAGAAGGCGGGCTGGTCCATGGCCTGTTCGAATTCCTCGGGGCTCTGCAGGTTCTCCAGGCCCAATGTGCCGCACCAGACAACGAAGGCGACACCCATGACCGCCATGAACAGCAGATAGGCCAGACCCTGGACCCAATAGCCCAGCAGACCCGTGCGTCCGGTAAAATCGAAGGCCGAGAAGATCGCCCCGGCGAGAGAACCGAAAACTGAGGATTCGCTGCCGGAAACTGCCGCGCCTGAGGAGACCGGCATCGCGGCCGGGTAGCTGGCGACGGCCGCCTGAGGATGTCCCCATCCCGAAGAGGCCGACGTTTCGCCCCTCTTGCCGAATTGTTTTCGCTGCATTGCCAAGTGCCTCCTCGAAGAAGACCAAATGTCTAAACCTGAGAAAAGACTAGAAAAGCAAGCTTAAGATTGCCGTAAGGGACGTGGTAAAAATTGCATGAAGAGAAATGACGAGAGTGTGCAATCAGACGCAAAGGAAAAGAAACATCCTGGAGGCGATCCGAGAAAGGGCGCTGAAAGGTCTGCGTCGGTACCCATATACACCGGATGTTTCCGAACGAAGCGGCACGTCACATCGGCTGAAACGCCGTCACGGCCGCAGAGCGGAACAGCCTGTCAGAACAACGAGCCCTGGCTCGCCGGCGCGGTTTTGCCCGAAGCGGCCTTCTTCGCTTTCGGCTTTGCGCTCTTCGAAGGGCCGCCATCGCCGGTGGCGACCGCATCGACGGAGCCGTCGGAGAGCTCTATGGACAGCGCGGCTCCGGCCGGCACCGAGGCCACGGAACGCACCGGCTGGCCGGTGTCGTCGCGCACCACCGCATAACCGCGTGCCAGTACGTCCTTGTAGGACAGGGATTTCAGGAGTTTCTGCAGGCCGTCAAGCCGTGCCTTGTCCTGGGACACGCGCGCAAGAAAAGCCCGCTTCAGGCGGTCGGAAAATCCGGCAAGACGCTCCTGGCCCAACACGGTCTGCTGCGAGAGCCGGGCTGGCGTCAGTCTCGTGGAAACGGCCTCGAAGGATTGCCGCTTTTGAGCCACTGCGACTTTGAGCGCACGCTGTTGCCGGTCGCCGGTCAGGGCGAGGTCCTGGCGCGCCTTCGAACTCAGACGGGTGAGCAGGATCGGCGAGAGCCGTGCGGAAGCGTTCTGGAAGGCGGACCGGTGATGCCGGGTGTTGACGATCAGCCCGCGTTCCAGGCTGGTCG
Organism: Roseibium aggregatum; assembly: GCF_017309185.1. GTDB lineage: Bacteria > Pseudomonadota > Alphaproteobacteria > Rhizobiales > Stappiaceae > Roseibium > Roseibium aggregatum_B. Next base: position 340,801 of record NZ_JAEKJZ010000001.1, read on the forward strand.
CGGCCGTGTCGAAACGCTGCCGGGGAAGCGCGAGCAGGTCGCGTGGGGCAGGCAAGGCAGCACCCGCCGCCCGCAGTTCCGTGCGCCGCGAGGTGACATAGCGGACAAGGCCAGAGTTCAGCCGCCGGGCCCGGTCGTCGACCATCGCCATCAGTTCGGCCCTGACAGGCACGGCGATTTCGGCCGCCCCGGTTGGCGTAGGCGCGCGGACATCGGCGGCCAGGTCGATCAGGGTCCAGTCGGTTTCGTGGCCGACCGCGGAAATCAGGGGAATCCGGCTGTCTGCGGCGGCGCGCACGACGGCTTCCTCGTTGAACCCCCAGAGATCCTCGATGCTGCCGCCGCCGCGCGCGACGATCAGAAGGTCTGGCCTCGGAATCGGGCCGTTCGGATCAAGCGCGTTGAAGCCCCGGATGCCGTTGGCGACTTCAGCGCCGCAGGTCTCGCCCTGGACCCGCACCGGCCAGACCAGCACATGCAAGGGAAAACGATCGGCGATGCGATGAAGAATGTCCCGAATGACGGCCCCGGTCGGCGAGGTGACCACGCCGATCACCTTCGGCAAAGAGGGCAGGGGCCGCTTGCGCTCTTCCGCGAACAGCCCTTCCGCTGCGAGCTTTTTCTTGCGTTCCTCGAGAAGCGCCATCAGGGCGCCGGCGCCTGCCGGCTCCAGCGCGTCAATCACCATCTGGTATTTGGACTGACCGGGAAAGGTAGTGATCTTGCCGGTGGCGATCACCTCCAGCCCCTGCTCGGGCTGGATCTTCAGCTTCGAGGCCACGCCGCGCCAGATCACGCCGGACAGCACGGCCCGGTCGTCCTTCAGGTCCAGATAGATATGTCCGGAACCGGGCCTCGAAATCCGTCCTAGTTCTCCGCGCACCCGCACATACCCGAATGCGTCTTCCATCGTACGCTTGATGGAAAACGAGATCTCGGAGACGGAGAATTCGGCGACGTTCGAGGCGTTATCGGACACGAATGATTCCTTCTGACTTCCGAAAACCTGTCGGGAAAGCGCGGCAGGGTCAAGCGGCCGGAGAAAGTTATTGCACCGGCCGGCGATGGAAACAGGCGTGTTGGGAAAAAGGATGGTAAGACCGGTGTTCTCCGCCTTGAAACACTCACAATCGCGCACATAGCTAGGAAGGGGAACGCCCCATAAGATTGTCCGTTCTGGTCGCTCAGGAAAGGACTGTTTTCAAGCTTTCACAACGCAGGAGACAGTCTTTCCCTGAACGATCCAGAGGACACCAGTCGGGCGTTGAAAAGCCGCGTCAAAGCCTTTGACCTATGCGAAAGCACAGCTCAGGAGGCATTTCCTTGCTTTTCTGTGCCCGAATGACGCCTGAGAGCACAACTTTAAGAGGCCGTACCCAGAAGTCCATGGGCAAATATGAGTTTAAAATGCAGCGACTGTTTTTGCGTCACATTCTCGCCGATGGCGCCCGGATCGAAACGGACCGGGGTCAGGCGAATTATCTCCAGAACGTTCTGCGCCTCAAGGATGGCGACTATGTGCTGGTTTTCAACGGCAGCGACGGCGAATGGCTTGCCAAGATTGCCACGAACGGCCGCAGGGACTGCGCGCTGCAGCTGATAGACCGCACACGCGAGCAGACCGAGCGCAACGATCTGATGTATATGTTCGCGCCGCTAAAGCATGCCCGTCTCGACTACATGGTGCAAAAGGCCGTCGAGATGGGAGCGGGCAGCCTCAAGCCGGTCATGACGCAACACACCCAGGCGAGCCGGGTCAATCTGGAGCGGATGGAAGCCAATGTGATCGAGGCCGCCGAGCAATGCGGCGTGCTTTCGATTCCGGAAGTGCTGGCGCCGCAGCCCCTGAAGGATGTTCTGGCGGTCTGGCCCGAAGCCCAGCCTGGACGCCGGCTCCTGTTTTGCGACGAGGCGGAGGGGACGAACAATCCCCTTTTGACCCTGGCGCAGATCAAGGAATCCGGCGTGCAGCCGATCGCCGTGCTGATCGGCCCGGAAGGCGGGTTCTCCGATGAAGAGAGGGAACATCTGCGTAGCCTGGATTTTGTCACGGCCATTCCGCTCGGCCCCCGTATTCTGAGGGCGGATACGGCGGCGGTGGCGGCACTTGCGGTCGTCCAGGCAACCATCGGCGATTGGAAGTAAATCGCCGGACAAGGGTGCGCCGAAAGGCAGTCAATCAAGCGGCCGTGAACGGTGCAGACCGGCGGGCCCTGCCAATGCCGCTTGCATTCTGCCTTCAAGACTCCTAAATCTCGCTGGCTCTAAAGTCTGATATAAGAAATTTTTCTGGGACGGATTCATGGCCCGCGATACGGTCGATTCAACACCGATTGAAACAATTGCGGACCTCGCCGCGACGCTCGAAGGGGGCTGTAAGCCGGAAAGCCGGTTCCGGATCGGCACGGAGCACGAGAAATTCCTCTTTTGTGAAAAGAAACTGTGCCCGATCCCTTACGAGGGCGGCAACGGCATCCAGGCGGTCCTGAACGGCATGGAGAAGCTTCTCGGCTGGGAGCGGATCGAGGATGCCGGAAATATCATCGGGCTGGCGGACGATCATGGCGGCGGCGCGATTTCCATCGAGCCCGGCGGACAATTCGAACTCTCCGGCGCACCGCTTGAGAACCTCCACGAAACCTGCCGGGAGGCCAATCAGCACCTGGCCCATGTCCGTGAGGTGGCGGATCCGCTCGGTGTGGGCTTTCTCGGCATTGGCATGACGCCGACCTGGTCGCGCGCCGACATGCCGCGCATGCCGAAATCGCGTTACGACATCATGACCAACTACATGCCCAAGGTCGGTTCCCTGGGGCTCGACATGATGTACCGTACGGCGACCATCCAGGTGAACCTCGACTTTTCCTCCGAAGCCGACATGGTCCGCAAGATGCGGGTCGGACTTGCGCTGCAACCGATCGCCACCGCTATTTTCGCGAACTCCCCCTTCACGGAGGGCAAGCCGAACGGGTTCAAGTCCTTCCGGGCGCAGATCTGGACGGACACCGACGCGGACCGCACGGGCGACATGCCCTTTGCCTTCGACGACGGTTTCGGCTTCGAGGCCTACGTCGACTGGGCGCTGGACGTGCCGATGTATTTCATCAAGCGCGGCGACACCTACTACGATGTGACCGGCACAACGTTCCGTCAGTTCATGAACGGTGCTCTCGAAGGCAAGGTGCCGGATGCCAAGCCCAATCACGGCGACTGGAACAACCATCTGGGCACGTTGTTCCCGGATGTGCGGCTGAAGAAATATATCGAGATGCGCGGCGCGGACGGCGGTCCCTGGCGGCGGATCTGCGCATTGCCGGCTCTCTGGGTCGGGCTGCTCTACGATCAGGGCGTCCTGGACCAGGCCTGGGAACTGGTCAGGGACTGGACACGGGAAGAACGGGCGGCATTGCGCCGTGAGGTTCCGAAATCCGCGCTGCAGACACCGTTCCGGGATCGTACGGTGCTGGACGTGGCCAAGGAGGTTCTCGCCCTGTCGCAGGAAGGCCTCAAGCGGCGCAACCGTCTGAGCGATGGCGATCTCGACGAACGGGTCCATCTTGCGCCGGTTGAAGAAGGACTGGCGTCGGGCATGTGCCCCGCCGATGTGCTTCTTCAGCGCTACAACGGATCCTGGAAGGGTGACCTCTCCCAGGTCTTTCGCGACTACGCCTACTAATGCCCCGTGCGGCGTTCGATTTCCCGGAATTAAAACCGGGTGCACGCCGCGTGTTGACCCAACTGACATTTCGTCCCGCTTCTTGAAGCGATTTGTGGGCGAACGTGTCCGATAATTGCTCTCACGAATTGACCTGACGCCTTCAAAAGGCCACTCTGGACAAGGGTATCACGTGGCTTGGTCTTGTTTCTCAAGGTCTTGCGGTACACTTTTACTGGAGCAGCGCGATGAGTGGCAGCGACGCGGCAGCACCTCCATTCGACATCTTTTCTCTGACGAAGGATGTCCATGAGCGGTTTGGCTGGTCAAACGAGGATCTGAGCCGGGTTATGGAGCAGCTCATGCCTGCTGCATTCAAGGGGTTCGATTACTTCGGCGGCGCGGCTCCCGACTTTACCGGTTTCATGAAGCCGGCCTCCTCCTCGGCATCTGGTTTTGACCTGCCGTTCGGCGGCTTTCCCGGGTTTGTGCAAAGCTCTTCGGAAACCGCGCTGACACCCTTCTTCGGCCCTGAATCCGTGCAACGAGCGCTTGCGGGGCAAATATCCGGTCTCACCGGCCTGCAAAGCGACGCGATCCGCGAAATGATGCCGGTCGCGGCAACGCTCGCGATGGGACAGATTGCCCGGCCGTTCGTCCATGGCGAAGCGCGCAATCTCCTGGATGCCTATCTCAGAGGGTTTGCCAGGGGAAGGCCCAAGCCGCAGCCGACGCCTGTCGACTACCTTCAGGGCTATGCCGAGGCCATGCAGTCCTTTTGGGGTGCCTTCCTGCAGCCCATGAGATCCGCCAGCGGGGACACCGGAACGCCGGAAACGGAACTCGAAGAGCCGGATCCGGACATCGAAGAGGCGGAAATGACAGGCGCGGAAACGGAGCCCCTGCCTCAGGACGGCGGCTCCGAATTCGACGAAATGGTCTCCGGCTGGATGGCGGCCGGCCGGGATTTTCAATCCAACCAGTTCAAGGCCTTCGACAGTTTCTTCGAAAAGGCGGCCAGGGATCTTCGCAATTCCTGAAGGCCGGAGAGTCCGCATCCCAAAAAAAGACCCGCCGGGAGGCGGGTCAAGTGTGTCAGCAAGGCGTTGCCGACAGGGGCTGCAATACCAGTGCGCGTCCAACCGAGCGCTCACCGGTGGATTCCCATCGTTCCAGGGAAAGTCAGGCGGCCAGCGGTCCGCTTTCGTCCGAGCGCGGTTTCACCGTTTTCAGACGCGTGGTCTTCCGGGGGCTGTTGGCCGCGGTCAAGGCGAGCGACTGACCCAGCGCCGGAGCAGAGGCCATGCGCGACGTCGGATCCGTGTAAAACGGCAGGTCCAGCGCTCGGCGAACCTGGGCCCGGGTCAGCCCGATATCGTCGAGCTGTTCGTCGGTCCAGTTCCGAAGCTCGGCGAACTGGCGGCGGTGCTTGAACACGCGCCATGCACGGGCAGCCATCTGCCCGAAGAGAGCGAAGAAGGGGGTGCTAGTGGTGTGTGTCATGGCAAAAAACTCCTGTGAGCGGCCGGAGGGATTTCCGGCAGCCTGTCCCGCGCCAATGCTGGCTGTCCTTGTTTCTGGAACACCTCCTAGATGGAGGCTTCTCAAATATAATTCCAACGAATGTTTGTGATCTGAATAATCGTTTTTTGTGATATTATATTTGTCTCTCGTCCAGCGGAGAGCAGGATGGGTCGGTTCGCCTTAAACATTTCACAGTTTGATGGGAGCCGTATCAATCATGGAAAACCCTTATTAATGAGGCGGCTATGCTCGATCTTGACCAGCTTCGAACCTTTGTGGCGATTGCGGAAAGCGGCAGTTTCACGAAAGCCGCGGAGAACGTTCACAAGACCCAATCCGCCGTTTCGATGCAGATGCGCCGGCTGGAAGAACGGATTGGCAAGCCGCTGTTCACGCGGGTCGGGCGCCAGTCCCGGCTGACCGAGCACGGCGAGCGGCTGCTGCATTACGCACGCCGGCTGGTCCAACTCAACGACGAGACCCTGGCGGCCTTCGACGACACCGAACTCGCCGGTCTGGTCAGGCTCGGCACACCGGATGACTATGCCGACCGGTTCCTGCCCGAGATCCTGGCGCGGTTTTCAAGGTCCAACCCCAAGGCGGAAGTGAGCGTGGTCTGTGCGCCGACCCCCAATCTGGCCGACATGATCGCGGACGGCGAACTCGATGTCGCCATCATCACCCACGTGCAGAGGAAGGGGCGCAAGCAGGTTGAACTCGTCCGCCGGGAGCCGCTTCTCTGGGTTGCCTCGGCCCGCCACGCGGTGGAAAACGAAACGCCGTTGCCTCTGGCGCTCGGCCGGGCGACCTGCGACTGGCGCAAGGCGGCCATAAGCGTCCTTGAAGAGCAGGGCCGCGAACACCGGCTGCTTTACTCCAGCTGGAACTCGACCGCGGTCGGCGCCGCCGTGCTTGCCGGGCTCGCCATTTCGGTGCTGCCGGAATCGGCGCTCCGCTCCGGAATGCGGGTTCTGACCGAAGCCGACGGCTTTCCGAGGCTGCCGGAATGCGAAATCGGAATCATGCGGTCCTGGCAGAAGAACTCCAGGGTTACGGAGGCGCTTGTCGAACACATCGTGTCTTCGCTCGACAATCTCTCTGTTCCGCAGGCAGCCGAATAATGTGATTACGTTGAATCCTAATTATTCTTGATATATTATCAGTTGATTAATTCGAATCTCATATCGCCTTTCGGGTACGACGCTCTTCTTTTGAGGATCCAGCATGAACCACGCTCTGGATATCGACCAGCTTCGGACCTTTTTGGCAATCGCGGAGCTTGGGAGTTTCACCAAGGCAGGCGAGGCGGTGCACAAGACCCAGTCCGCCGTATCCATGCAGATGCGCCGGCTCGAGGAACGCGTCGGTCAGCCGATCTTCATAAAGGACGGACGCCAGTCCAGACTGACCGAAGACGGCCAGCGGCTGGTGGAATATGCCCGGCGGATGATCCTTCTGAACGACGAGACGCTGTCCGCCTTCAACGGCCGCAAGGAAGTCGGTCACGTGAAGCTCGGCGTTCCCGACGACTATGCGGATCGTTTGCTGCCCCAGGTTCTGGCGGCCTTCAACAGGCTGAACCCGTCGATTGAAGTTCAGGTCGAATGTTCCTCGAGTGCGAAACTGACCGAGGCGATCCGGGACAAGGCATTGGATGTCGCCATCACGACTTCGGGCGATAGCGTTGACCTGCGCGGCGAGATCATTCGCCGCGAGCCGCTTTACTGGGTGACCTCGTCCCAGCATTCCGCCCACACCGAAGATGTGGTGCGGCTGGCGCTCGGGCCGTCGACCTGCAGCTGGCGACGTCTGTCCATGGAAGCGCTCGACAGGGCCGGACGGCAATACCGCGTGTCCTACACGAGCTCCAGCGCGGCCGCGCTCGTAGGAGCGGTGCAGGCCGGTCTGGCGGTGACGGTTTTCCCGGAAAGCGCGATCCGCGACGGCATGCGCATTCTGGACGAGAAGGACGGGTTCCCGGCGCTGCCTTATTGCGACATTGCACTGCTGAGGGCGGATACGGCCCGCGAGGCCATGCACGACACCCTTTGCAATCATCTGATCGCGGCGATCGGAAACGTAGGCCCCGGGGCTCCCAGCCAGCTTGCCGCCGAATAGGCGCCGGAGTAAGGCGCGAAAACGGGGCCCGGTTCAGCGGGACCGGATCATAAGGATGTTGCCGGCGATGACGAGGGCCAGTCCCGCCGCGGCCGTCAGGGTCCACTGGTAGCCTTCGAAAAGCGTCGACACGGTCAGGGCGACGACGGGAAACAGAACGGTGACGTAGCCCGCGCCGGCAGCGCCGATACGGCCGAGCAGCGTCAGGTAGGACGCGAAGGCGATGACGGAGGCAACCAGCGCCAGATACACTAGGCTGCCAAGATAGGTCACCGATAATTCGGGGGCGAAACTCTGGCCTCTGAGCGCGGAGACAAGTCCGATAAAGCCTGTCCCGTAGAGCATGCCCCAGGCCGTGGCGGGCATCACGGAAATGCCCTGACGCTGGGCCTGTGCCGACAGCATGTTGCCGGTGCAAAAGGACAGGGTGCCGCCGACGCAGAGGGCCAGTCCCAAAAAGGCTTCGGCGTTGAAATCCGCGCCGGCCAGTTTCGGCCAGAACATGAGACCGACGCCGCAAAAGCCGAGAAGGCCCGCCGTGAGGGCGAGCGGGTTCGGACGCTGACCGAAAAACAGGAAACCCAGACCCAGGTTGAAAACGGAAGCGGTCGAAAAGATCACCGCGAGCAGGCCGGAGGGAAGGCTGGCCGCACCGTAATAGAACAGCGTGAAATTGGTCGAGAACATCAGCACACCGAGGCCGGCGAAGCGAAAATGGTCCTTGAGCGGAAAGGCCATTCTGTCGCCCCGGATCTTCACCCATACCATCATGATCGCGGCGGCCAGAACGAAACGCCAGAAGACGGACACCTCCGGCGCGACCGTCGCGATCTGCCCTTTCATGGCGATCCAGCTGAAACCCCAGGCAAAGACGGTAACCGCGTAGAGCCCGAAATCGGCGGCGGCTCCGCCGGTCTGGCTGCGGAGGGAAGGCGTGGCGACGCTCATGAACAACATCCGGAAGGGTGGAAACGCCTGCCAATTTGCGCCTCTGCAAACTTCAACGCAAATGATTGTTTTTGATATTCCTATCAGGGTATTGAATAGCTGATTTTGCGCGGATGGGATTGAGAAGGGGTCTACGGGACATGGATTTTCTCGTGATCGAGAACTACCGCGGCACGGACCTCGGGCTGATGGGACGGGTTGCGGCGGCGGACGGTTTCCGGTGGCATACCGTATCGGCGTGGCAGGGCGAAGCGGTTCCCGAGGCGGCCGGCGCGTACCGTGGTCTTGTTGTCCTGGGCGGCGCGCAGGACGCGCTTGCCGACGACGACTACCCCTTTCTGCCCGAGGTCTGCGCCTTGATCCGGGCGTTCCACCGTCTGGACAGGCCCGTTCTAGGCATCTGCCTCGGGAGCCAGCTGATTGCCCGTGCCTTCGGCGGAGGCAACGTTCTCGGCCGGCCTGTCGAGTTCGGATGGCAGGCCGTGGTGCCCACGGAGGAAGGCAGGTCGGACCCGGTCCTCGCAACGCTTGAGGATGGTGCGCCGCTGTTTCACTGGCACTCGGACACGGTCACCCTGCCCGAGGGCGCGGTGCATCTGGCGCAAAGCGACATGACGCCGGTCCAGGCCTTTCGCCTGGGCCGCGCGACCTATGCGATCCAGTTCCACTTCGAGACGGGACTGGAGGATGTGCGCCGGTGGAGCGAAACCTTTCCGGACGATATCCGCGTGCACACCCCGGACTGGGACACCCGTTTTGAAACCGAAGCCGCACGCCACGCCTCCGAGGCGGACGCAACCGGCACAGCCCTCAGCCGGGCCTGGCTGTCGCTGCTGTAGCGAAAGAGGGCAGGTTCCCTAAGTCGAGAACACAAGGATCATGCCCTGGCCGGGCCTTTTCAATCATGCTTGAGGTTGTCGTCCCGGTTTGACGCGAAGCGTCAAGACCGGGATCCAGTACCCCGTGAGGATCGCTTCCGGGAAATCTGCACTGTCAATTGATTACTGGGTCCCGGTCCTGGCTGACGCCAAACCGGGACAACAAGTGAATCGACGAAATGCGCCGTTGATCAACCTGCGTTGGCTTGACCGGACGGCAGTGGACCAAATCCGGCAGTGACAAAGCGAGAATGTTCACCGTAAGGGCAAGGCCGCTCCGGTGGGCCGGCGTCACAGCACCAGATTGTGACGCCCGACCTTCGTGATGTCGGTTTCGCCGCACAATCCCATGGTGACGTCCAGTTCCTTCTGAAGGATTTCCAGAACCCGGGTCACGCCGGGCTTGCCCATGGCGCCGAGGCCGTAGACGAAGGCGCGGCCGATGAAGGTGCTGTGAGCCCCCATGGCGACGGCCTTGAAGATGTCCTGTCCGGAACGGATGCCGCTGTCGAAATGGACTTCGATCTTGTCGCCGACCGCGTCGACGATATCGCCGAGCACTTCATAGGATGCCAGCGCCCCGTCGAGCTGGCGGCCGCCGTGGTTGGAGACGACGATGGCGTCCGCGCCGGTCTCCACGGCAAGCTTCGCGTCCTCGACATCGTTGATGCCCTTCAGGATCAACTTGCGGTCCCAATGTTTCTTGACCCATTCGACGGACGACCAGTCGAGCGTCGGGTCGAACTGGCTCGCGGTCCATTCAGAGAGCGAACTCATGTCGTCAACACCGGAAACGTGGCCGTGAATGTTGCCGAACTGGTGCCGCTTGGTCTTCATCATGTTCCAGCACCAGCGCGGCTTGAAGAGAAGGTCGACGAGCACGTTGGGTTTTGGTTTCGGGGGCGTGCTGAGGCCGTTCTTGATGTCCTGGTGGCGCTGGCCGAGCACCTGGAGGTCCAGGGTGAGCACGAGAGCGGAGCAGCCGGCGTCCTTCGCCCGGCGCATCAGGCTTTCCGAAAAACCCCGGTCGCGCATCACATAGAGCTGAAACCAGTAGGGTTTGCTGGTGTGGGCGGCAACATCCTCGATGGAACAGACGCTCATGGTGGAGAGGGTGAACGGAACGCCGAACGCCTCGGCGGCCTGGGCGGCGAGAATTTCTCCATCCGCATGCTGCATGCCGGTGATGCCGACAGGGGCGAGTGCGACCGGCATGGAGACGTCCTCTCCGATCATCGTCGTTTTGAGAGACCGGTTGTCGATGTTGCAGGCAACCCGCTGGCGCAGTTTCTGGCGCTGCAGGGCCGCCTCGTTTTCCCGGTAGGTGCTCTGGGTCCAGGAGCCCGTGTCGGCATAGTCGTAAAACATTTTCGGCACCCGGCGCCTGGCCAGCGCCTGCATGTCCGCAACATCAGTCACAACGGTCATTGAGTAGTCCTCCGGGTGTCTCGGCCTCGAGACGGTTGTTTGAGAGATTTTGTGCGCCTGAGACCCGCCAGCTGTTCCCGCTGCTGCATGTCCTCGGCCTCGGCGAGAGCGCCGCGCACATAGTCGATGTGGTCTTGCGATACGCTTCTGGCCCTTGCGGGGTCGCCATCGCGAATGGCATCGGCGATGGCCTTGTGCTGCCGCAGAAGCTCGACACGGGCGGTCGGATGGCCGTAAAGCTGCCCGCGATTGTAAAAGACACCGTTTTCCAACAGCCGGTAGCAAGACCGCAGGGTGTGCAGAAGCACCACATTGTGCGCCGCTTCGCCGACCGCATTGTGAAAGTCCACATCCAGCCGGCTTTCCGCGGAAAGGTTTACGGTCTCGTGGGCGACCTGCATTCGCTCGACGATGGCGTCGAGCCGGGCGACGTCGGAAGGGGCGGCTCGCCGCGCGGCCTGTTCCGCCGCCTGAGCCTCGATCCCGCGCCGGAACTCGAAGTAATCGTCGATCGCCTTGGGGTGACGTGCGATCAGGTCGATGACCGCTTCGGAAAAGACCGGGCCGATCAGGTCGCAGACAAAGGTTCCGCCACCACGGCGGGCCTCGATCAGCTGACGCTCCTCCAGGGTCTTCAGCGCATCCCGCAGGACTGGCCGCGAGACCTTGAGTTGCTCGGCCAGATCGCGTTCGGACGGCAGTCGGTCGCCGGAGGTCAGAACGCCCTTGAGGATCAGGTCCTCGATTTGCTCGATCACGGTGCTGGCCGTGTTCTGATGCTCAACGGGCTGGAACAATTGTGGCGGATCCTGTTTGACCGGCGCACCGTAGTTTTGAAAACAGCATTGGTCAATTTTTTTATCCAATTTGACGATGACCAGACCCCATGCGGCAAAACGCAAGCGGCGATTGGCGTTCCCTTTTCCTTAAGATCGATGTAGGAAACTTGAAAAGAGAGGAAACACAGGAGCGGCCGCGTGGATCGAAGATCTGAAAACGGGTCGGCACTTCCGGCCTTCAGGTCGTCGCCGCTGCGCGAGCGGGTGCTGGGCGAAATGCATGCCCGGCCGTTCCGGCCGCTGAGCAGTCCCCGAATTGTCTTGCACTATGCCTTCCTGACCAATGCAGAGGAGGCGTCCGCCGATCAGGCCTGGTTTTCCGAGTTCTGCATTTCCCACGGCAACAATGGCCCGGCCAGGGGCACACGCCACCACACGCTGGCCTTTGGCGGCGGAACACTGAGTTGGGAGCAGCACGCGGAGTTCACCACCTATACCTGGGACGGCGCCGCGCCGCCGGACAAGGTGTTCGGGCCGGTTCCCGCGAGCCATCCGTTCGGGGCGGCCTTCCGGGCGCCGGGCGATCTTCTGGTGGCGGCGCGTCTGGAGCTCAAGGCCCCGGTCGAAGGAGAGGACTGGCGCAACCACTTCGACCCAAGCAGCCTGACGGTCTCCAACGTGGCGGACGGCGAAGCGATGGTGGCGACGGACTTCAGGCAGGATGGCGATGGTCTCACCCGGTTTCTGGTCTTCAACCGGACCTTGAGCGAGACACAGTCGGGCGCCGTTGTGCAGCGCCTTCTGGAAATCGAGACCTATCGCACGCTTGCCATGCTTGGCCTGTTCGAGGCCTCGGCGCTTCAGCCGGACATCCGCCGCTACGAAATCGAGTTGGCCGAGCTCACCGGTAAGATGAAGGACACGGCGGCTCTGGGCGCGAACCAGGATCTGCTGCATCAACTGTCGGTGCTCGCCGCGGCGCTGGAGGCCGGGGCGACGGCAAGTACGTTCCGCTTCGGCGCGAGTCGGGCCTATCATGAAATCGTGAAATCGCGGATCGGCGTGTTGCAGGAAGAGGCCGCGCCCGGGGAATTGTCCCTGACCGGATTTCTGTCCCGGCGCCTCGCGCCCGCCATGCGCACCTGTCAGGCGATCGAGGAACGTCAGGCAATGTTGTCGAGAAAACTCGCCCGGGCGACCACGCTGCTGCGAACGCGGGTGGATGTGGAGCTGGAACAGCAGAACCGCAGCCTGTTGGAATCCATGAACCGCCGGGCGCATCTCCAGCTCAGGCTGCAGCAGACCGTGGAAGGACTGTCGGTCGCGGCGGTGAGCTACTATGTGGTCGGCCTGATTTCCTATCTCTCGAAGGCCGCCAAGCATGCGGGGCTCCCGGTCCCCGATTCGAACGTGATGACCGGGGTCGCGGTCCCGGTCGTTGTGCTGGCGATCTGGTGGACCGTGCGCCGTATCCGCAAACAGCACGGTGAGCATTGAAGAAGAGAGACAGGAAACCCTAATCCCTGACGTGCCGGGCAGGTCTGCGAAGACGTCTCTGCCGCCGTTTTCGATCCTATGCGCTCAGCTTGCCCAGGACAGCGGTGTGAAGCTCCGGTGACGCACACGCGACGATGGCTCCGCTCGAGGCAAGCGTCAGAGATTGACCCTCCCAGCCGGAAATAATGCCACCCGCTTCCTGCACGACCGGGCACAGGGCGCATATGTCATAGGCGTCCAGGTCGTCCGCGTTGAGGCATATGTCTATCAGGCCACGCGACAGCGCGCCGTAAGCCGGAGCCCCGCCATCGAACACTCTCAGCCGGCCGCTCGTCCGGAGCCGGTCGTATCCCCTGGCGCATCGGCCGACGAAGCTGTCGGGGTTGGCCAGGCTGACGATGGCCTCATCGATATCTTGCCGTCCGCTGCTTCGGACCAGGCGCCCGCCGAACCGTGTGCCTTTTCCTTCCGCAGCGACATATCGAGTTCCCGTCAACGGAAGATCGATAATGCCCAGAACCGGGGTCCCGTCCCGGCATACGCTTATGAGGGACGCGAAGTTGAGCAGACCTGTCCCGAACTGGCGCGTGCCGTCGATCGGGTCGAGAACCCAGGTGAAGGCACTTTTGCCGATGTCGGAGCCATATTCCTCGCCGAGGAGCCCATGGGACGGGAAAAGCGCCTGTATCCGCTCCCGCCACAGGGTTTCGATGGACAGATCGGCGTCCGTCAGGGAAGACCCGTCAGGTTTGTAGGTGACTGCCAGATCGCTTTGCCAGGCTCGGCGCGCCAGGTTCGAGCCAGCTTCGGCGAGGCTGACGGCCGCCGCCAGGATTTCGTCGAGTTCAATAGACATCAGGGGCTCACGTGAAGGGCTGGCAACTGCATCACGATCATGATTCGAAGGCTGCATGAATCAACAAACCCCTGACGAATGCCAGGGGTTTGCAAGCGGTCAGAAGCCGGGTGAATCCGGCCATGCCGGGCTTGTAAGCGCGACAAGCCCTATTCGCTGGAACCGTCTTCCTTGAACTGGGCGAGATAGGCGATGACATCGGCCCGGTCCTGTTCCTTCTTCAGGCCGGCAAAGGCCATCTTGCCTTTCGGGATGACGTCCTTGGGCTTTGTCAGGTAGGCGTCGAGGGTCTCGACATCCCAGACCTTGCCGTCGCCCAGTTCAATGAGCGCTTTGGAATATTTGTAACCTTCGACCTCGCCCCAGCTTCGGTCGACGACGCCGTTCAGTTGCGGTCCGACCTTGTTTTTCGCCTTGGGGCCGACGGCATGGCATGCCTTGCATTTCTTGAAGACTTTCTCGCCCTTGGCGACGTCGCCCTCGGCGCTCGCCTGAACGGTCAGGGCCAGAAGTGCGGTTCCGGCGATCATCAGCAGTCGCTGCATCATTTTCTCCCTCAAATTGGGTGAATAAAAACCCGGACGATAGAGAACAGGATATCAGCTTCTTATGCAAGTGACGGACGGTCGCATCTGGTTGGAGCAGGCCCTGTCCGGTTGCCGGCCGATGCGGCAATGATCGCGGACGGTCTTGCCGGCACCGGGAGCTTCAAACCGCGCGTGCGTTGCTCGGGATCCGAAGCCACTTCTCCAATCCCGCGTCCCAATAAGGCGAGGACCCGTAAAGCTGCGCCAGGAAATCGATGAACACTCTGACTTTGGCCGGAAGGAACTGGCGACTCGGATAGACCGCGTAGAGGCCGACATCCTTGGACGCCCGGTATTCGGGCAACAGGATATGCAACCTGCCCTCGCGCAGTTCGGGACCGATGTCCCAGGTGGAGCGCAGGGCGATGCCGACGCCGGCAAGCAGGCATTCGCGGACCACCTCGTTGGAGTTGGTCTTGACCGGAGCCTGCGTGCGCACCGTCACGATGCCGTCGGGCCCCGCCAGACGCCAGGGGTCCTGGTTGGTCGCCGCGAGCGTGACATGGTTTTCCATCAGGTCTTCGATATTGTTCGGTGCGCCGTGTTTTTCCAGATAATCCGTGCTGGCGCAGAGGATTCGGTGTACCGGCGCCAGGCGCCGCGCCACCAGGCTGGAATCGGACAGCTCCGCGATCCGGATCGCGAGGTCGTAGCCGTCGCCGACGATATCGACGAAATCGTCCGAGAGATCCAGATTGACCGAGAGGTCTGGGTTTTCAGTCAGGAACCTGGCCATATGCGGTGCAATGTGCAGCCGTCCGAAAGAGGTCGGCACGGCGACACGGAGATTTCCCCGCGCCTTCGCCGATCCCCGCGACACAAAGGACTCGGCCTCCTCCACGGAGGCAAGAATGGCGACAACGCGTTCGTAAAATCCCTGTCCGGCTTCGGTCATCGCAATCTGCCGGGTGGTCCGTTGCAGGAGACGGGTGCCGAGCTTCTCCTCCAGACGGCGGATGCGCTTGGAGACGACTGCGGGCGACAGGCTCATCTCGCGGCCGGCGGCCGACATGCTGCCGGCGCTCACCACCCGTGCGAAGATCTCCATGTCGGTCAGATTGCTCATTTTCAATCTCTCAGAAACGCGATTGATCGTTTGCCGAAGGTTTTCCGCAGACGTTACACTTTCCAGACTAAGGGAAAGGCATTGAATTGCCACCCCGGAATAAGACTGAGCCCCATGGTTCAGCCGCCATCGGCCTCACTCTCGAAACGCCGGAACGAGCAATTCGCCCCCGGGAGGGGTCTCAATCCTTGTCGTACGGTCAACGGTGTGTAGTGTGGTCGGTGTATTGATTCCGCGGTTTCTTTCAATTGGGGCACGATCATGAACGAACAGTCCGATGTTGCAGGTTATCTCGAACCGGGCGGCAAGAACGTTACGCTCGTCTATATTCTTTATCTTGTAAGTATCGTCGTTGGCATCACAGGCATTGTCGGCGTCGTTTTTGCCTATCTGAACCGAGGCAAGGGCGCGGCCTGGGTCGATTCCCACTACACCTTCCAGATAAGGACCTTCTGGATCGGCATTCTGTTCAGTCTGATCGGCTTCATCCTGATGTTTGTCTTCATCGGTATCTTCGTGCTGATCGCGGTTCTGATCTGGATGATCATCCGGTGCATCAAGGGGCTGCAACTGGCCGGCAAGGAAGAAGCCGTGCCGAACCCGCAGACCTGGATGTTCTGATCCCGGGGGAAGGATCGATATCAAGCCCGCACGCATCCGCGTCGCGGGCTTTTTCTTTCCGTGACTTCATCCTTCCCGGATCAACCGGAAGCGATGTCTTCGGGCATCATGTCCAACCGCCAAGAACAGCGCCCAGTCCGGCGGTGTTCTCTCAGTTGCGGTTGGCATTACATCAGGTTCGGCAGCCACAGGGTGATTTCCGGAAAGGCGATCAGCAGGGCCAGGACCGCGACCTCCATGACGATGAAGGGGATCAGCCCTCTGAAGATCGTGGCCAGGGGAACCCGGGTCTGTGCCGAGGCAACATAGGCGTTCAATCCGAGCGGAGGCGTCAGGAGGCCGATTTCCACGGTCTTGGTAACGATGATGCCGAACCAGACCGGGTCGAAGTCGAGCGCCATCGCCGCCGGAAACGCCAGCGGCATGGAAAGCGACAGGATCGCGAGCTGGTCCATGAACATGCCCATCACCAGCAGCACGAAGACCATGATCATGAGAATTGCATAGCGCGGCATCTCTGAAGTGGTGACGGCCTCCAGGATGGTCTGGGTCACCCGTGTGAAGGTCAGGTAGTTGGCGAAAATGGCCGAGCAGGCGACGATCGCAACGATCATCACGGTGGCCTTGACGGCGTTGCTCAGCGCGCCGCCGAAAGCCTTCGGCCGGAAGGTCCGCTGGAAAACGCATACGATGATCGAGCCGAGAACACCCAGAGCGGCCGCCTCCGACGGCGATGCCAGACCGAGATATATGGCGCCGATAACCGCGACGATCAGCAGGATCATCGGCACGACATAAATGCTGGTGCTCACGGCTTTGCCCAGTTCGAAGGGCTCGCCTTCCGGGGCATAATCGGTCTTGTGGGCGATGACCTTTATGACGAACGCCAGACTGAGCGCCGTCAGAATGCCTGGAATGACACCGGCGATGAACAGCTTGCCGATGGAGGTCTCCGTCAAAACGCCATAGACGACCAGAACAATGCTCGGCGGCACGACCACGGCCAGCGTTCCGCCGACGCTGACGACGGCCGAAGACAGGCGGTCGTTGTAGCGGTGACGGCGCATTTCCGGAAAGGCGGAGGTTGCCATCGCGGCCGTCGACGCGGTGCTGCTCCCCACCAGGGCGGCCAGAAGAACGGACGCGCCGACCGTTGCCATGGCGAGGCCTCCCTTCACATGGCCGATCCAGGACTGACAGGCGACGATGGCACGGCGTGTGACATCTCCGGAGGTCAGCACTTCCGCCATCAGGATGAAGAGAGGGATCGCCACAAGGACGAAGGAAGACGCCGTATCGAAAAACGTGCGTTCCAGTACCGAAAGGGCCGGCCGGGTGCCGATTTGCATGGCCAGACCGGTGGCTCCGGCAATCCCCATCGCAAAGGCGATGGGCAACCGGATGATCATCAGAACGGCCAGGACGACGAGAAGAATGAAAAAGGACAGCATCCGCAACAGACCTTGAAGGGAAAAAAGGCGGCCGGAACCGGCCGCCAGGTTCGTGGTAACGCTCCGACGTTATTCGCTCGTCAGTTTGCGATAGTCTTCAAGGACGGCCTTGGCGGTTTCACTGCCGCCGCCGACGCGCTGGACCCAGTCAGCCGAGACTTCGGCCATGGATGCATTCAGTTCCGCCAGTTCCTCGGGTGTGAAATCGTAGACCTCGAGTTCCTGTTCGGTCCACTCGTCCACCAGTTTCTCGATGGAGGCGTCCTGTGCTTCGGCAACATGAAGGGCGATGTCCTTGCCGGCGTCCAGCATCGCGGTCTTCACAGTTTCCGGAAGCCCGTCGAAGCGATCTTTCTGGACGACCATCACGAAGCTGTACCCGCCGAACGAGCCGTTCTTCGAGATGTGGCTGACGACTTCCTGCAGATTGTAACCCGGCACGGAGGCGAGCGGGAACAGGATGCCGTCAAGGCGTGAGCGCTCCACGGCCGTATAGACCTCCGGACCGGGAATGCTCACGCCGACGGCGCCGAGGCTCCTTGCGGTCATGGCCTGGGTCGAACCGCTGGTGCGGATATCGAGGCCGGTCCAGTCGCCCGGCCCTCCCAGATGTTTCTTGGCAAGAACCTGGTAGGGCGGCAGAACGAAACCGAATATCGGCACGACTTCCGCCGCAAGCAGTTCATCGCGCAAGGGGCCTTTTGCCAGCATCTCTTGAAGCGCCTTGGTGCCGTGAACCGCCGAGCTGTAATACCCGGGGAGGGCGACCACCGAGTTCAGCGGCAGATCCTTGCTGTGATAGGGCGTGCCGATGAGGGCGGCATCCAGAATGCCGGCCTTCACGGCATCGAGTTGCGCTGCCGCCTTCGCCGCCTGGGCGGAAGGATAGTGCTCGAATTCGATCTCCCCGCCGGTCGCCTCCTCCACGGCCTTCATCCAGCGGGTCGTGCCTTCGATCGATACGATATGCGTCGTTGACTGAAAGTCGCCGAGACGCAGCGTTTCGGCGGAAGCGCCAACCGTTCCAAGGGCCAGAGCGCCGGCAAGCAGGGATGCTGCTGCTTTCGAGAATTTCATCATATTTCCTCCCGTATGAATGGTTTGTCATGACGAGGTGTTTGACACACCTTCTTCCGTTGCTTCGTAGAGGAGCCGCACCATGAGAATGCCGCAGCCCAAGGGGACGGTGAGATAAGCCCAGCCGAGAGGCCAGTCGACCGCGCCGAACTCGACTTCTCCCTGCGCGAAGGCTTCAAAGGCGAATTGCCCGGACATGTATGTGACCGCCGCGAAAAACCCCGCCGCCAGCAACAGCCGGAAAATCCGGAGCAAATGCCAGTGAGGTCCGGACAATCCGCCCGGTATGACGTCGAGCGCCAGATGTCCGCCATCCCGGAAGACCCGTGACAGGGACAGACAGGCCAGCGCGGGCATCAGATAAAGCTCTGTCATCTCGAACTGGATCTGTATGGGGATGCCGAAGAACAGCCGCATGAGAATGTCGGCGTTCAACAGCACCGCCACCGTCAGCAGGGAAAGGCATCCTGCGTAATGCAGGATGTCCTCAACCCGGGTCAGGTACTTTCCGAAAGTGTTCAAGCTTTCCTCCCAGACGCTTGAAACCCGGTCAGCGAGCAGGCAATTCCACGATCGCCGAACCCATTGCCGACAGTTCGCCGTCCTGTTGTTCGGCGCGCTGCGAAATCTCGACGAGATGCTTGCCGTCTTCGACGAATTTCCGGGTGACGTCACCGTTGATGAGAATGATGTCGCCCTCCGGATTGTGCCGGCGGACCTGGCATTTCGCCTTGCGCAGGAAACCGTCGTCGCCCATCCAGTTGGTGATCTGGTGCTGCAGCCACGACGTGCGTTCCGGCCCATAGTCATAGGCACCCGGCGCGCCGACCATCAGGGCGAAGTCTTCTTCCCAGTGGACGCGTTCCGGGCAGTCCGGAATGCCGAAACGATTCTTGATGCCGGCGCCCGGGTGCTTCTGCTGGAGTTGCCAGGCAAGCTTGTTGGCCCGGATATAGAGGCCGCCCCATCCTTGTGCATAGGCAATGAAGCCGGTCACGGTCATCGGCCCCTTGACCATGGTCGGCAGGGCTTCGCCTTCGGAGACGTCGTCCCAGTAAAGCCTGTCTGCGCCGCGGATCTTTTCCTGCGCGTAGTACTTGGAGAAGCTGTCGAGTTCCTCCTGGGTGTAGACACGCGGCTCGCGGTTGCGGACCTCCGTATATTTGGTGCCGTTTTCCCGCGCGGCGTCGCGGTCGGTCCGGAAACACCAGCTGTCGGCTTCCGCCAGCAGGTCGCCGTTTTTCTCGTCGAAAAACTTGACGTGATAGATCTGCTGGATCGCGCGGCCGGCAAACCGGGTCTGGTGCGGGATCAGGTCTTTCAGCCAGGCTTCCGTGCGGATGACCGTGTCCCGCAGGATCGGCTTGTGCCAGGTCCAGTCGGCGCCGGACCACATGGCGTGAACCCCCGGCAGCCCGCCGACGTAGCCGGATATGATGCGGCTGGTCGCGAATAGGAAACTGGGCAAGGCGATCACGTCGCCATATTTCGTGGTTCTGGCGTAGTCCGGGTCGCACCAGAGCGGGTTGTCGTCACCGATACCGTGCGCATAGTGGCGGATGTTGTCGCGAGTCGCTTCGTAGCACCAGGGCTCGACGGTGTTCTCGATCTTGACTCCGATACGTGCGCGCAGGTCATCGAGACCTTCTTCCGTAATCTTCGGAAATTGCTTGTGTGCAATTTCGTTCATGCCTTCCTCCATTAAGTAATGTGCTTTCGCCGGGGAACGGTCAGGCGGCGCCTGCCGTTTCCTTGGCTTCCGCGTCTCTGAGAACCTTGCGGTTGACTTTTCCCGCCGGTGTCTTCGGCAGGGATTTCACGAACTCGACCTGGCGCGGGTATTCGTGCCGGCTGAGATTGTTGCGGACGAGATCCTGAATTTCGTGGACGAGGTCCCCGGCTTCTCCGGCCTTCAGAACGATGAAGGCCTTGACCACCTGGCCGCGGACCGGATCTGGCACGCCGATGGCGGCGGCTTCGGCGACCTTCGGGTGTTTCAGAATGGCGTCCTCGATCTCGACGGCGCCGATCGTCCAGCCCGCGGAGATAATGACGTCGTCGGCCCGGCCGCCGTGATAGAAGTAGCCATCCTCGTCGACCCGGCCGAGATCCTTGGTCGGGAACCATTGGCCGCCCTTCTTGACCATCAACTCGCCGGTTTCGCCGGGCTTGACCGGATTGCCGTCCGGGCCCTGCACCTCGACTTCCACGCCGGGAACGGCCTTCCCCATGGCGCCGTCCCGCACTTCCAGGTCGTCGGCGCCCGGATAGTTGGAAATGATGACGCCGATCTCGGTGGTGCCGTACATGGATCGGACCTTGGTGCCGAACACCTTTTCACAGAAGCTTGCGGTCTCGCTGTCGATTGGCTCGCCGGTGAAGGTCAGCTTTTCGAAGGCATAGGTGAAGTTCTCCGCCTCGCCGGAATTGCGCATCATCCGGTAGTGGGTCGCGGCGGCGGTGAGATTGGTGATCTTGAAGTCCTGAAGGGCTTTCAGAAGGCGCACCGGGTCGAACTTTCCAGAAAACGTTCCGGTCGAGACCCCAAGCGAAAGCGGCGCCAGCGTGCCGTGCCAGAGACCGTGCCCCCAGGCCGGCGAGGACGGGCAGAAGAACCGGTCACCGGGACGGATGCCGGTCGCGTAAAGCGCGGCGACCATCAAGGTAACGATGGAGCGGTGGGTGTGTTCGACGGCGGCCGGCAGCAGGCGGGTGGTTCCGGAGGTGTATTGCAGCACGGCGAGATCGCTTCCTGCTGTCCGCCACTCGAAGGTTTTGGGAAGTTCACAGATCGAGCTGAGAAAGTCGCTGTCCGCGACGACCACGTTAAGGTTGCCCGCTTCGAGGCAGTCCTTGGATTTCTCCCGATTGGTGAACATCAGCTTCGGCTTGCAGTCTTCCGCACGCAGCCGAATGCCTTCCGGACCGAAAAGCGTGAACATCGGCACGGCGACGGCACCCGACTTCATCGTGCCGAAAAGCGCCGCGTAATAGGCAAGTGACGGTTCCAGCATGACGGCGACACGGTCGCCTTTTTGCACACCCCGGTTTCTCAGGTAGTGGGCGAAGCGGGAAGACAGATGGCTGAGGTCCGCGAAGGTGACGATTTCGTCCCGGCCGTCGGCATGGGCGATGCGCAGGGCGACGTTGTCGCCGTCCACATGCCGGTCGATGCATTCATGCGCGATGTTGAAGCTTTCGCGCGTGCCGTCGAACAGCTCCCAAAGGGCTTCCTTCGTGTAGTGCTTCTGCGCATCCGCATACGACGTGTAGTCGGTCAGCCGCGTCATGGGCCTGTTTCCTCCCCGAACATTTTTTCCGGAACGGCTAAGCGTCCCAACCTTGTTGACAAGGCTAGGGGAAGCGGATCAGTATTGTCAATATGATTTCTTTATTGTATATAGACAACAAAATCAAGTTGTCAGGAACAAAAAATGCAGGAAGAACAAAAGACCATTCGCAAGCGACAGGTGCCCGCGGTCACCCGGGCCGTGGCGATCCTTCGTCAGTTGGCACGCGAGGAGGAGCCCGTGGGGGTCAACCCTCTGGCGCGTTCGCTCGATCTGATTCCGAGTACTTGCCTGCATATTCTCAGAGCGCTTCAGGACGAGGGGCTTGTCGCTTTCGATCCCGAAACCAAACGCTATTCCATCGGCCTTGGGATCCTGCCGCTGGCGCGTTCCGCTCTGCAGCGCAACACCTTCGCGACCCTCGTTCAGCCGCGGCTCGACCGGTTGTCGGAGGACTTCGGGGTCACGGGGATCGCCACGCAGCTCACCCAGCCCGGGCACATGGTCGTCATAGCCATGTCGCAGTCCAGCATTCCCTTCCGGCTACAGGTGGATCTGGGCAGCCGGTTTCCCGCGCTCATCAGCGCGACCGGCCGCTGCTTCGCCGCCTTCAATCGCGAGAAAGACGAACAGTTGCGCAAGGATTTCGAAGATCTGAGCTGGGATCATCCGCCTGCTTACGAGGACTGGCTGACCGAGGTTTCACAAGCCAGGGACAAGGGCTATGCGGTGGATGCCGGCACTTACATTTCGGGTGTGACGGTCATAGCCGTCCCCCTCTTCGACGCGGGCGGCCGCATGGCCCGCAGCCTCGTCGCCATCGGTATTTCCGAACGCATTCAGACCACCGGGGCAGACCGGGTCGCTGACGCCATGCTGGCGCTGCGCGATCAGATGTCCAGCACACAGATGACAATGGAAGGATGACACATGACAGGAGACGCCTCGGAGGATGGGCGCGCGGAGGAGAACGGCTGGAAGGAACTGAAGATCGGCGGGTTCATGGACCGGGCCGGGCCGTTGCTGGCGCAAAGGCGGAACGGCTCCTGGATCTACGGTCTCCACACGGACGAGAGCCACACCAACCCGGCAGGGGTGCTTCATGGCGGCGTGACGGCCAGCCTGGTCGACCACGCCATCGCAATGGTTGCCTGGGAGGCGACGGGGAGGGTGCCCTGTGTCACCGTTCAGGTGGACCTGCGCTATCTCGAAGCGGCAAAAGCCGGAGACAGGCTGGAGGCACGGGTGGCCATGAGGCACCGTACGAAGTCACTGCTCTTTCTGGATGCGGACGTCACGGTTTCCGGCAAGGCGATCGCATCCGCTTCAGCCGTCATGAAGCCGATCCGAAGAACCTCGGCACCTGTCTCAGACCAGACCGCAGAGAAACAAGATGAGCGATAGCAATCAACCTGAAACCGGCCGGAGGGGACCCTTGTCCGGCGTTCGTGTCCTCGACTTTTCCCGCATTCTTTCGGGGCCCTACGCGAGCATGGTGCTGGCGGACCTTGGCGCGGAAGTCATCAAGGTCGAGCCGGTTGGGAGCGGCGACGAAACGCGCAATTTTCCGCCGTTCAAGGGGCCTCTCAGCCACTATTACATCGCGCTCAACCGCAGCAAGAAGAGCCTGGCGCTCGATCTCAAGTCGCCCAGGGGCAACAAGATCGCCAGGGATCTCGCCGGTCACTGCGATATCGTCCTGGAAAATTTCCGCCCCGGAGTCATGGAGCGCCTGGGCCTGGACTACGAAACGCTTTCCGCCGACCGTCCTGAGCTGATCTACTGTTCGATAACCGGCTTCGGTGACGACAGCCCGTTGGCGAACAAGCCTGCCTTTGACATTGTCGCCCAGGCGCTGTCCGGGATCATGAGCGTCAACCGGGAACCGGGAGCAGCTCCGAACAAGCTTGGCCTGCCTCTGGGAGACATGGCCGGAAGCATCTTTTCCGTGTTCGGCATTCTGGCCGCGCTGGTCGAGCGCGGTCGGACCGGCAGGGGCCAGAAGGTCGATGTCGCCATGCTCGACGGGCTGATCGCCATGCTGGGGTACCTGTCGCAGATATTCTTCGTCACCGGGACGGCTCCGCAACCGATCGGCACCCAGCATCCGAGCATCGTTCCTTACGGCTCGTTCAAGACCAGGGACGGCCATGTCATCGTCGCGTGCCTGACGGAACGCTTCTGGATAAATTTTGCCGAATGCCTTGGCCTCTCGCACCTGACAAAGGATCCGCGTTTTGTGCTTTACCAGGACCGGCTGGCCAACCGAGATCAGCTAGAGCCCCTGATCAGCGAACGCATGCGGCAGGACACGACGGCTTACTGGCTCGACCGTCTGGCGGAATTCGATGTCCCGAACGCGCCCATACTGGACGTCGCAGAAGCGCTGCAACAGGAACATGTCCAGAAGCGGGGGCTCGTGGAAAAGGTTTCCCATCCGGTGGTCGGCGAGATGGATCTCGTTGGAAACCCGATCCGCTTCGGCAACGCGCGGCAAGCGCCTTCCACGGCCCCTTCTCTTCTCGGAGAGGACAGTTATTCCGTACTCAAGCAGTATCTGGATCTGGAGCAAGAGGAATTGCAGGACCTCGCCTCGGAAGGCATCGTTCAATTCGGAGACCGAAAGATGGACGGTTTGTGAGCCGGATCGTTCCGGTCCCTGCAACGGCCCGGCCGATGCGGGGCGGGCGCAGCATCTCACGTCTCCAGTCGAGGCTCCGCAAGCTGCGGATCCGGAATTTTCCAGGCGGTCAGCTTTCCCGCGTTCCCAGCTGAACCGGGGTTTTTCCGTCGGCCGGGTCGTCCGGTTTCTCGCCGGCGAGCCGCAGGGTGCGTTCCAGGAGCTCCTCGTAGACCGGGCGCCCGCCGAGCTGGTGGGCCGTCAGCGAAGCGGTCGTACAGGTCACCAGCACCGGCATGATCAGGGCATAGGCGCCGGTCAGTTCCATGACCAGCACGACACCCACGAGCGGGGCTCGTACGGAGGCCGCGAAG
The DNA here is from genome assembly GCF_017309185.1 of Roseibium aggregatum. Lineage (GTDB taxonomy): Bacteria > Pseudomonadota > Alphaproteobacteria > Rhizobiales > Stappiaceae > Roseibium > Roseibium aggregatum_B. The sequence continues at coordinate 365,570 of NZ_JAEKJZ010000001.1, forward strand.
AACCCGCCCATCGCGGCGACGGCGCAGGCGGCGCGGAAATCCGGTTCGAGCGGAAAAAGGTCGATCGAGGCGACGCCGAAAGCAAGCCCGGCACAGGTCGCAATCGACAGCATCGGTGCGAAGATGCCGCCGGGCACGCCCGAGGCGTAGGAAAACAGCACCCCGCTGAAACGAAGAAGCGTCAGGATCATCAGGACGCCAATTCCGTGGTGCGAGGTGATCAGGCCGTGGACGAGATCCTCTCCGCCGCCGGTGGCTTCCGGCAGGGCATTCAGGAGGGCACCGGTAACCCCGCCGATCGCCAGCGCCGGCAGCCAGCGGAATCCGGATGGGATCTTCAGGAAAAGGTCCATGACAGCGATCAGCGCCCGGTTGAAGAACACGCCGAGCGCGCCGAGAAAAACGCCCATAAGGGCCAGCAAGGCAAAGCTCCAGACCGGAACATAGGTGACGTTCACCAGAAGCAGCGGCCCGATATGCGTGAGTTCCTCCGTTATCGCCGCGCTCAGGATCGAGGCGATGATGACCGCCATATAGGTCCGGTAGTTGAACGGGAACTGGCGTCGCGTTTCCTCCACGATGAACAGGATGGCGGCGAGCGGCGCATTGAAGGCGGCGGCGAGGCCGGCGGCGGCGCCTGAGGCGAGAAGTCCCTTGTGATCGTCGGGCCGGATGGCATGGGACCTGGCCAGCGCTTCGGCGGTCATCGCGCCCATGTGAATCGTCGGCCCCTCGCGGCCAAGCACAAGCCCGGACCCAAGTGCCAGGAGCCCGCCGAAGAACTTGGCGAAGAGCACATTGGGCCAATGCAGCGGGCGCTTGTTCTCCATGGCGCCTTCGATTTCCTGGATGCCGCTTCCCGCCGCTTCCGGCGCAACCCGCCGGACAAGCAGAAAGGCGGCGCTGACACAGGCGGCCGATACGGCAATCGACACGGCATAAGACAGGGCTCCGCCACCCAGTTCGGCCCTCAAGGCCGCATAGCGGGTAAGCAGGAATTCCACTCCCGAGTGGAATCCGGTCGACAGGCCGCCAACGAGAATGCCGACGACAGCGGCCTTCAGGAAATACGCGGCATCGGAGCCCGGCGCAAAGGGGCGGATTCGGTCTGTCATATCAGGGCTCACGGAGCGGCCGTTGAAACGGGCCGGGAGAATTCTGGGGTCAAACTGCAAGAAAGGGAAGGCCGTTCAAGAAAAGCCTTCTCGGCCAAACGGAAAACGCGCGGAGTGTCCGCGCGTTTTGCTTGACTGGGAATTGGTCCGGCGGCCCGGACCACGGTCAGATCACATGGACGGTGGTGCCGACGCCGACACGCTCGTAGAGGTCGATCACGTCTTCGTTGCGCATGCGGATGCAGCCCGAGGAGACCGCATGACCGATGGTCCACGGCTGGTTCGAGCCGTGAATGCGGTAAAGCGTGGAGCCGAGATACAGCGCGCGGGCGCCGAGCGGATTTTGCGGGCCGCCGGCCATGTGCACCGGCAGGTCGGGGCGCCGTTTGCGCATTTCCGCCGGCGGCCGCCAGTCCGGCCATTCCGCCTTGCGCGTGATCTTGTGCGTGCCCGCCCATTCGAAACCGGGTTTGCCGACGCCGACACCGTAGCGGCGGGCCGTGCCATCCCTTTGCACGAGGTAGAGGTAGCGCTCATTGGTGTCGATCACGATCGTGCCGGGTTTGCGCGAACCCGTGTAGTTGACGATGGTCGGCAGGAACTGCGGCGCGACCTGCCGTGTCTGCTGCGTCCGTCTTTGTGCCCGGGGGGCGGGCTCGAGACTGCGCGACCACCAGTTCGCGCGACGGACCTGCGGCTGCTGAACCTGGCGCGGCTGGTAGCGGCGCTGCTGAACGGGCGCCTGAACACGACGGGCTGCCCCGGGCTGCAGCTGCAGAACCCAGGGTTCGGTCAGGTTCGGACTGAGAACGAGCGGCGGCGGCGCCACCTGGCCGGCAATTGCTCCGCCGCTGAGGACGGAAACGGCAAACAGGGCGCCGGCGACGAGCCGGACCTTTGAGGAAACGCTTTGAACGAACACCATGGCAGCACTCTTTAACTTGTCATCGACCACGCCGGTTAACGGATTGGCAACGATGATAGGCAGAGGCAGGAAGCCAAAAAGTGAATCCCGAACGTGGAATTCCGGTAATTGTTTCTTATGGTTAGTGCTTGGTTGAGGAACAGGCTTAACAAAGTCCTAGCCGTCACGGCGCGTGGAATTAGGCTGCCGCGAACGGGATTGAAAACCTTGCTCTTTCGGAAAAAGGTTGGTTAACGCACCCGCCTGCGGGCATCGCGGGCCACCAGGGGCAGGACCTGCCGTGTCTGCTTCATGGACATGCCTGGTTTGATCCGCGGATCGTAAAGCATGTTCAGGATGAGCTGATCGAACACCGTGAACCGGCTGTGGCGGGACGAATCGTTAAACACGGAATGAATGAGTTCCGAATCGTCGTTCATGGGGCCGAGACCCTGCAGAAGTTCTTCCACGAGGCAGCGTTTGAAAAGGAACTCGCCTTCGTCGGAGACGATCACCGCCGCGGAGCGCTTGATGCCGCGCGACCCGGAGACCACCCGGACAAGGCATCTGCCTGGCACCCGGGCGCGGTCGTTCTTGTAGACATCCTTCTTGACCACCGGCTCGTACTGCGAACGGTCGACAACATAGACCTCGAAATTCGCGCGCGCAGGATCCTTCGCGATAGCCGTTGTCAGGCCGCCGATCCGGTTGCCGATCTCACGTATGAACCGGTGGACCGTGTTCCGCCGGTCGCGCCTCGAAAGATTGTGTACGTAAAAAAGAACAGGCTTGGTGAATTTCTTGACCTGGTACGGCCGCCAGCTCCAGCTTCGGTATTCAAGCCCGAAGACGGTTTTTTCGAAACCGGCAATCAGTTCCTCGGTCGAAAAGGAGTCGCTTGCGGCGCGTGCCGGAAGCGGAACGAAGAGCAAGGCAATCGAGAGGATGGTCAGGAACGAACGCATGGATGTCATTGAGCTTTGAAAAACCGTTGTGACCCTTTCGGCATTGTCCCTTCGAGGCCGCCACCCAAGCGTATGGTCAAGCCGGTCCCTTCCAGGTGCCGCAGAAGATAGCCAAAGCGTCTTGAAGAGGGAAGCAAAGAAACCGTTACCGCCGGGATGCCGCCCTTGTAAATTCCTGCAATTCTTGAAAAAACAATTCTTTAAACTTCGCCGGTTATAACTGAAGCCTGTTGCGCTAAGAAACGCCCCAGGGGCAAGGGACGGGAGACGGCATGGCCGCGGTGAAGAAATCTTTTCGGGCGGAAAACCTGATACGAATGCATTCCGGAGCTCAGGAAGACCCTCTCTTCGTTGAGGAGCGCCGCCACCAGGAGATTCTGGAGGAGATCGCCGGCCTCAAATCCATGATCCGCAAAGGCGGCGGGGGTTCACAGCAGGCGGTGGATCCACAGGAGATGAGCGAAAAGTTCATGTCCGAGTTCCGCAAGGAACTGTCGGAAGCCGCGAAACTCAAGGTCGAACTCGACTCGATTTACGAGGCGATCGCGCAGACCAAGAAGGAAATCGCGACCCTGCATGTCACGACCGGCTCCAAGGGCGAGGAAATGACACGGGTCACCAACGAGCTGGATGCGGTCGTGGTCGGCACCGAAGGGGCGACGGAAAGAATTCTGTCCGCGGCGGAATTCATCGACGAAACAGCCAATACCCTGTCCGGCCGGGTCGACCGGGACGATGCAGGACTCACATCCGACATTCAGGAGCAGGTCGTTCAGATCTTCGAAGCCTGTAACTTCCAGGATCTGACCGGTCAGCGCATTACGAAAGTCGTCGCCACGCTGCGCTTCGTCGAGGACCGTATCATCCAGATGATGGATATCTGGGGCGGTATCGAGACATTCAAGGACATCGAAGTCGACGAGCGGGAAGTCAAGGAAGGCGACGCGGCTCTCCTCAACGGCCCGTCGCTGGAAAGCGACGTGGATGTCGCCTCCCAGGACGATATCGACGCCTTGTTCGCCTGAGTTTTTCTGTCTCACGCAAGATTGGCCCGGCCCTCGCGCCGGGTTTTTCATGTCCGGACCCTGGAAGCGGTCTCCGGTGTCTTGCGCTTTCCGGACCGTAGCGGTATGAGTTGAGAACAAACAGTGAATATTCGAGGGGCCATGGCCGACACGAAATCCGCAACCGCTGCAAAGCCTGAACGCGATCCGGTGACCGGTCTTCTGGAAGGCACGGACGGATTGAAACGCTGCTGGTGGCACGGCGGTCTGGACGATTATCAGCGCTATCACGACACCGAATGGGGCTGGCCGGTCGACGAGGACTGGCGCCTGTTCGAGAAAATCTGCCTGGAGGGGTTTCAGTCAGGCCTGTCCTGGCTGACGATCCTGCGCAAGCGCGAGGCCTTCCGGGCGGCCTTCGCCAATTTCGAGTTCGAGAAGGTGGCCGTCTTCACCGAAGCGGATGTGGAGCGGTATCTTCAGGACAGCGGGATTGTCCGCCACAGAAAGAAGATCGAATCCACCATCAACAACGCGAAGCGCGCGCTGGACCTGGTATCCGAATTCGGGTCGCTGGCCGCCTATTTCTGGTCCTTTGAACCCAAGCCGGAAAACCGCCCGCCCAGGCTCGATTTCGAGACCGCCCGAACTCTCGGCAAGACGGCGGAAAGCACGGCCTTGTCCAAGGATCTCAAGAAGCGGGGCTGGAGTTTCGTCGGCCCGACCACCGTCTACGCCTTCATGCAGTCCATGGGGATGGTCAACGACCACCTGGAAGGCTGCTGCTGCCGGGAGAAGGTCGAGCAGGCGCGGGCGGACTTCCTGAGGCCGGTCTGATCGTCTGACGAAGGTTTACTTCTATCCGGCGCCCTGGGTGTCGGAGCCGGGTGTCGTTCCGAAACGCTTCTTGTAGGCGGTGACGAAATTCGAAACATGGGCGTAGCCCGCCTCATGGGCAATTTCCTTCAGCACGCGGGACCCGTCCAGAAGGCTGAGGCGCGCGCTATCGAGCCGCTGCGCCTTGGCGAAACCGAAAATGGTCGACCCGAAAAGTGTCTTGAAGGCCTGGTTCAAGGTCTTCCGGTCGATCCCGGTGTCTCTTGCCAGGGTCTCAAGATCCGGCAGGTTCAAGGGATCCGAGACAATCCGGTCGCGGATGTCATGAACGGCATTCCTGACACGGGGAGGCACGGGGGTGGTGTTCGCGATGTTCTCGGCGCCGGGATCGTCGAGCAGGTGGGCGAGCAGCACGCGCGCCATTCCGTCAACCTGCAGGGCGCGCAAGGATCCGGTGAGCTTTTCCTGAAACAGGCTGGCGCCCAGATATTGAAGAGCGGCCGGATTTTGTCTGCGAACCTGACCGGTCCTTAAGCCCTCGTCCTCCAGAAGGTGCTGGAACCTGTGCGGCACAACGCCAGTGAGACGGTTGTCGAGCTCGTCGCGCGACAAGGTGTAGGTGATCATCCTGAGAGCGGAATTGGCCTGAAAGGAAAAGGTCGCCACAGTGCCCGGCAGGCCGTGCGCGGTTGACGTTCCAGCCTGGTAACGTGCGTTCACGCCGTCTTCCACATCGAGGGCATAGTGCCCGGCAAGCGTCGACTGCAGGCAGAGGCAGTCTCCCTGTTCGCGGATGTCGGTTGTTAGCTGAAAAGGCCGTTTGGCCTTGATTTCCGAGACATTCGCGACGATGCCGGGTCCGACGACCAGGCGTTCCAGAGCAACGCTGCCATAGTCCGCGGTCAGCTCCTTGATGTCTGTCAGCCGGAACGCATCCCGCTTTCTGGTGTCTTCCAGAACCCGCCAATCGATGGATGACTGCGCCATTTCTTCTCCCGCCGCCTTCAGGTTCGGCAATGGCGGAAAAGTTACGCATTTTCGAAACAATCGTCCACGTTGTACGGCATGTTTCGCAAAGTTTATTGGGTGATGGTGTCCATCAGCGCTCCGACTTCGGCCAATCCGGTTGAAAGCGGCAACCCGTTATAGGCCTTGAGCACTCGGGACCTTGCATCGTCCGACGAAATGTCGCCGGTGCTGACGAGATAGGTTCCGGGATCGAGTGGCAGGACGCTGCAGTCGATCGGATGCATCGCTCCCCAGGAGAAATTGAATGTCGTGGCGCCGAACGCGTTTTGGCCCAGAACCGGTTCGACCGGAGAAATCTCCTGGCCGATGCCTTCAAGCAGTCTGCCGACAGGCCCGGCAAGGGGCATCTCCGAGTTGAGCAGATAGGCCGTTTCGCAAAGGGTTGCGAGGCCTTGAGCGTTGAGGGACGCACCGGGGACGCCGATCAGCGCGATGTCCAGGAGTGCCGCCTTGTGCAGCGTGTCGATGAAAAACCCTGGACCGCCCGTATTGCGCAAGAGTTCCAGCGTCACTTCGATGGGAAAGCGTCTGTGAACCGAATGGACCGCGCCGTTTCGGTCCCTCGAGATGCTGCCGGCTGTCAGGATCTCGTACAAGGCCCGGTAAGCTGTCGCACTGGACTGCTCCGTTTCGCCGGCATCGAGCGAAAAGCCCAGAACCGAACTGGGCGACATTGCCCTGAGCGGCCCGACGCCGGTCGGGTAATCGATGGTGCCGCCCATGAAAGCCAGGGCGCAGGGACCCGTGCAGGTCTGTCCCGGGCCGACAACGGTGCCGATCTTCCTGTCCGCGAAGAAATTGGCAAGATCGACTGCGGCGGCATTGTCGCCTCCTTCGCCGGCAAGGCAGACATTCAACCCCCATTCCCCGGCCGCTTCGAACGCCGCGTCGGGTTGAGCCGCCAGATCCCGGAAGGTGTCCTTGAACCGGGCGACGGTGTCACCGTCGATGGGACCGGAGATCTCTACACCGCACTGGCCCGACAGGCGCAACTCTGGGGGAAGAGCCTGGTTATCCAGGACGATGACGTCGGCGCTGGCGCTCGTCGGCAGGGCCAGTAGCGCTGCAAGGAAAAGCGTCAGCGGCTTGAAAGGCAGCAGTCTCATGTCGCCCACCGTTTTCAGCCGACCGGTTTCTGGACGAGGATCTTGTAGTTGAACCGCAGTCCGGTGTTCGTCTCTATCGAGAAGTGATCGTAGTAGTTCCCTTTGCCCGGAGGGGCCTGGTAGTAGATCGCCTGGCCGGTGCTGCGCAGGCCGGCGCAGCGTTGCATGGTCGCCGCGCCGCGCCCGTCGACTGACCTGTTCGGCAGGAAGAAATTGGTGGGCTGAACATAGGCGCGGCCATAGCGGGGCGGCTTTACGATCCGGACTTTCACCGGGAGCGGCGAGCAGTCCTTGTTCAATCTCCAGCGAATTCCGACTTCCAGAGGAACGCCGGCGATGGCCTCATGCTGTTCGTTGCGGACGACTTTCCGCTTTGAATTCGCGGCCAGGACCGGACCCGTCGACGCCTTCGAACCGTCCCAGGCGTTGTCCGCCAGAAACTTGTTTGCCTGTGTCCACTCCTCCTGAGAGGGAAGCGTGGAATTGCAACCGGTCAGAATGCCGGCCGACAAGACAGCGGTAAGAACAACGGTCCGCATGCGAACTCCTTCTGGAACGGATGAGCTTTCGTGCGCGCACCATAAGTGCCTGTCCAGAGGCACGGGCTCCCAAAATCTTATGCAAAACGGGATTTTTGTTATGGGTTTTGGGTATCGCAAGGCCGGGGCGCCAGGATCGGAAGTGTGTCCTCCGCGTGGGTCGGGCCGGCGCATGCCGTCAACGATTTTGGAGTACTTGGTTGGCCCGGTCTTGAGTTCAGAGGCGCAAACTTGGGGAACCCGCCATTTTCTTCGGTGTCATCCCGGACAAGCGCAGCGCAGATCCGGGACCCACTCGCCCTTCCTGTTGGCAACGCTGGATTTTGTTCCACTTCGCTCTGAAAATGAGTGGGCCGCGGGTCTTCGCTCCGCTGCGTCCGGGGTGACCACGAAGGGGATTGCGAGGCCCGACGGCAAAAGGCAGAGCCTAAGCCTTGAGCCAGGACCTATTCTTCAGCGGTTGAACTGGTCTCGGATCTGGACACGGTCCGGGGAGTTGCTGCCGTGAAGCCTACCGGCCTCACCCGCCAACCTTCTCCTTCAGTGGAGAAAACAGCGGATTGTCCTTCGAAAAGACGTAGTCGAGCGTTTCGACGGTGACCGTTTCCGCGCCTTCCTCGATCAGAAGCTTGGCGCAGTCGGCGACCGCGTCCTTCGGGCAGAGCACGTTGACGCGGTGGCTGTCGCCGCTGTCGGCGAAGCGCTGCACGGCGCCGACATTGCTGACGGCTCTCAGCGCCTGGGTCCGGTCGTCGACCTGGGCCTTGACCAGCTTGACGTTGCGCGCGGCTTCCTCCGCCGCCACCCGGTCCAGGATCGCGCGTGCGGCGGCAAGGGCGGATTGCGACCAGTCGGCGCTCAGCGAGGCGACCAGATTGGCCTGGCTTTTCAGCATCACGCCGTCAGTCAGGATCTTAAGGTTGTTGGCCTGAAGGGTGGAGCCGGTGGTGGTGATGTCGACGATCAGCTCCGCCGAACCGGCGGCCGGCGCACCTTCGGTCGCTCCGGCGCTTTCCACGATCCGGTAATCGGCGATGCCGTGCCCGGCGAAGAAGGAGCGGGTCAGGTTGACGTATTTGGTGGCGACGCGCAGACGGCGGCCGTGCCGGTTGCGGAAATCGGAGGCGACGTCGGAAAGATCCGCCATGGTTTCCACGTCGATCCAGGCTTTCGGCACGGCGACGACCACATCCGCCGGACCGAAGCCGAGCGGGGTCACGATATGGACGGTGTTCACCGGATCGGTGATGTTCTCATGAACCAGATCGAGCCCGGTAATGCCGAAATGGACCGAGCCTTCGGAAAGGGCGCGCGCGATTTCGGAGGCCGACAGAAAGGCGATCTCGACATTGTGCAGCCCCTTGATCGCACCGCGGTAATTGCGGGCGCCGCCGGGCTGGAGCACCTTCAGGCCGGCGCGGCCGAAGAACTCGTGGGTGTTTTCCTGGAGGCGGCCCTTGGAGGGGATGGCGATGATCAGCTTGGTCATGGGTCAGCCCTCTGAGCTTTCGGCGATGCGGTCCAGCCACATGGAAAAACCGATGGCCGGAACGTCGTTCTCCGCGCCCAGAAGGGTCACGAGCTTGTCGTAGCGCCCGCCGCCGACCAGAGGACCCTCGACACCGCTTGCCGGCGCGTGAATTTCGAAGACGAAGCCGGAGTAATAATCGAGACGCCGGCCGAATTCCGCCGAAAACGTCAGGCTGGACGGGTCGAGGCCTTTCCGGGCCAAAGCTTCCAGACGCTTCGCGAAAGCGGCGATCGGCGTTTCCAGATCCAGCGAAAATTCAGTCGCAAAGCCGCGCAGCATGTCGGAGGCCGTTGCACCGTCTGCTTTCAGCGAAAGATAGGCGTTGAGCGTTTCGGCGGCCTTGTCATGGCCTTGCGCGCCGCTGGCAAGGGCGGCCTGTTCCAGGAAGCGGTCGGCGATTTCGCTTGGCGTCCGCCCGCCGACGGCGGAGATCCCGGCAATGGAAAGGAGATCCTCGACCACCGCATGGGCGGCTGCCGGGTCGGCGCCTTCCAGCGCGGACAGGAACCCGAGCCGAACGTCGCGGCTGTCGTCGTCCGGTGTGGAGCCTCCGGCCATCCGGCCGATCGCCGCCGACAGTCTGTCGGTTTCGCCGAAGAGGTCGCGCAGACGGCGGCGCCAGACCGAGGGCAGGTCGAGTTTTTCCAGAATGGCGGCGAAGATCGTCTCGTCGCCGATGCGGATGATCCGGTCCCTGACGCCGAAGAGATCGAGCGCCTGCACGGAAAGCGCCAGAAGGTCGGCGTCCGCCTCCGCGATATCGCTCCGACCCAGGCTCTCCGCGCCAAGTTGTGGGATCTCGCCCAGTCCGTTCGGTCGCTGGCGGAAGACGGGGCCGTTATAGCAATAGGCCGCCGGTAGACCGGCGCCGGCAAGGCCCAGGTGATGACGGCACACGGGGATGGTGAAATCGGGCCGAAGGCACAGGTCCACGCCGTCCGTGCCGTTGGTCAGAAACAGCCGGCGGCGGATGTCCTCGCCCGTCAGGTCCAGAAAGACGTCGGCCGGTTGCAGGATCGGTGGGCTGACGAAAGCATGGCCCGCCGCCTTGAACAGGTCCAGCACCGCGTCAATCGCAGTGGGGGCGAGCTCCGGTTTTCCTCCCGTGGAAGTCATCGTTCAGCCCTCGCTTGCCCGTTTACGGTCGTCCTCGTGACCGTCCAGAAGTCCGCGCACGGTCTCTACCAGATCGGCTTCCTTGACGGTGACCTGCGCCGGCCGGCTTTCGCGCCAGGTGATGTTGTCGGTAATCTCTTCCGACAGCCGCTTGCCCTCGATCAGATCCTTGATCTGGATCTCGCCCGCCTCGCGCTCATCGGAGCCCTGGATGACCGCCACCGGGCAGCCGCGCCGGTCGGCGTATTTCAGCTGGTTGCCGAATTTCTTCCAGTTGCCCTGGTACATCTCCGCCCGGATGCCCGCCTGGCGCAGGTCCTGCACCATTTTCTGGTACTTGCCGAGCGCAGCGACATCGCCGTCCATGACGGTGACCAGAACCGGGGCGACGACGTCGGCTGTACCCAGTTTGCCGAGGTTCTTCAGCGCGGTCATCAGGCGCGACACGCCGATGGAAAAGCCGGTCGCCGGAACGTCTCGGCCGGTAAAGCGCTTGACCAGCCCGTCATAGCGCCCGCCGCCACCGACGGACCCGAACTGGACGACTTCGCCCTTCTCGTTGGTCACGTCGAACAGCAGTTCGGCCTCGTAGACGGGGCCGGTGTAATATTCCAGGCCGCGGACGACGGAAGGGTCGATCTTGATGCGGTCCTCGCCGTAGCCGCAGGAGGCGAAGATCGCGGCCATCGTGTTCAGTTCCGAAATCCCTTCATTCTCGAGAGATCCCGTTCCGGAAACGAAAGCGGCGATGGTGTCGATGGCTGCGGCGTCCAGTTCCGCGCCCTTGGTGAAGTCGCCGCTTTCGTCCTTGCGGCCTTTGCCCAGAAGCAGACGCACACCCTCGATGCCGAACTTGTCGAGCTTGTCGATGGCGCGCAGCACCGTGAGGCGCCGCTCGGCGTTGTCCTCACCGCCGAGACCGATGGAATCCAGAACGCCGTCGAGAACCTTGCGGTTGTTCACCCGGATTACGTATTGCCCGCGCGGAATGCCGAGAGCTTCCATCGTGTCCGACATCATCATGCACATTTCCGCGTCCGCCTGGACGCCGGGCGCGCCGACTGTGTCGGCATCGAACTGCATGAACTGGCGGAACCGGCCCGGTCCCGGTTTCTCGTTGCGGAACACCCAGCCGGCCCGATAGGTGCGGTAGGGAAGCTGGATCTCGTTGATCAATTCAGACACATGGCGGGCGAGCGGGGCGGTCAGGTCGTAGCGCAGGCTCATCCACTGCTCGTCGTCGTCCTGCACGGAAAACACCCCGGCGTTCGGCCGGTCGGTGTCAGGCAGGAACTTGCCGAGGCAGTCCGTGTATTCGAAGGCCGGCGTTTCGACCGGATCGAAGCCGTATTGCTCGTAGACCGCACGGATCTTGGCGAGCATCTCGTCCGTGGCACGGATGTCGGCGGCGGAACGGTCGACAAAGCCCCGGGGCAGCCGGGCCTTCAGTTTGTTCGGTTTCTTGGCCATGAAGTCCTTGGATCCTGGCGAGTGTCGCGCCGGTTTCAAGGCTTTCGAAAAGCCCCGGCGTCCGGCGCCAAGCATGTTGCGGCTGTCCTAGACGAAACAGGGCTTTAGGGCAAGACGGCTGGAAAGGTGGAAGGGGAGGGAGCAGTGTACACGCCACAGCCAATTTCTCGGAGAAGTGCCGGAATTTCAGCGTGTCCCAACAAATGCGTGTCACCCCGGGCGAGCGTAGCGAGACCCGGGACCTACTCATTTGCAGAGCTTGGCAGGTTTATCACGTGGGGCTTGCGAACATAGCAACCGTTTTTTAGGTCAAGAGGCGAGTGGGCCCCAGATCTCCGCTGCGCTTCGTCCGGGGTGACAACGGAGGAATATGGTTATGGCATAGATCCCGGCCTTCCGCTGCGCTGTAGCCGGGATGACAATTTCTCAGGTAGGCCACATTTCGCGCACAGTCGCCGCGCAAAAGGCGGCAAAGCCAAGGGATGCGGTTGGAAAACCATCTGTCTTTTCTTGTTTTTAATTTCTGCCGGGCTATTGTCCGCGCGATTTTGTCAGACGGAAGCCGAATGGCGGGAAAGCGCCTCGAACCGGCGGACGCGGAGTGCGAATGGAAAATGCGGTGAGCTTGGCGGATGAGATGACCAGTGGTGGCGGCGCTCCAAATCCCGTCCCGGCCGCGGATGCCGCCGAACTCAGCGTGATCCTGCCAAGCTTCAACGAAGCCGAGAATATCCCGATCCTGATCGATCTCCTGAAGGCTGCCCTGGACGGCATTGCCTGGGAAGCCATCGTCGTCGACGACAATTCTCCGGACGGCACGGCGGAGGTCGCCAGAAACATTGCGCGGATCGACCCGAAAGTGCGCGTCATCCGGCGCATTGGCAGGCGTGGCCTTTCCGGAGCGTGTATCGAGGGCATGCTGGCCTCGTCCGCACCCTATGTCGCGGTGATGGACGCCGACCTTCAGCACGACGAGACCATGCTGCCGAAGATGCTCGCGGAACTGAAAGGCGGCGATACGGATCTCGTTGTCGCCAGCCGGAATGTCGAGGGGGGAACCGTTGGTGAGGGCCTGTCTTCCATTCGCGCCTGGGGCTCGAACATCGCCAACGGACTGGCGCAGAAACTCCTGAACGTCACCCTGAAGGACCCGATGAGCGGCTTCTTCATGATCCGCCGGGAGAAGGCGGAAGCGCTGGCGCCGAAATTGTCCTCGCAGGGCTTCAAGATCCTGCTGGATCTGGTGTCGAGCGCCGGCGGTGCGCTCAAGATCAAGGAACTGCCTTTCACCTTCCGCGAGCGCCAGCATGGCGAGAGCAAGCTCGATACCCTGGTGACCTTCGATTATTTCGGCCTGCTGCTGGCCAAATATTTCGGCAACGTCGTCTCTGTCCGCTTTCTGATGTTCGGCCTTGTGGGCGCCAGCGGCCTGTTCGTTCACCTTGCGGCGCTGAGAGTGTTCCTGCTCGGCGGGGTGGAGTTCAATCTGGCGCAGACAGCGGCGTCTTTCGTAGCCATGACGACCAACTTCTTCCTGAATAACCAGCTTACCTACCGGGACCGCAGGTTGCGCGGCCTCCGGGCGCTGATCGGCCTTTTCACATTCTACGCTGTGTGTTCGGTTGGCGTTCTCGCCAATGTCGGCGTCGCCAACCTGATCTATGCGGACCCGGCCTACTGGTGGTTTGCCGGAACGGCGGGCGCGATCATGGGCGCGGTCTGGAACTACGCCGCAAGCTCCGCGCTGACCTGGCGCAAGAGCTGATCAAGAAACATTCGAGACCTCGTTTTGAGCAAAGAGCCTACATCCGCGGAGTTGCCGTTTTTTCTTCGGCCTGCGGGGCTGTTGGTCATTGTCGGAATTCTGTCGGCCGTAAAACTCTTTGCCGCCGGCAACGCCCACTTCGTCGAGGACGAGGCCTATTACCGGATCTGGGGCCTTTATCCGGCCCTGAGCTATTACGATCATCCGCCGATGATCGGCTGGTGGATCGCGCTGGGCCAGATGCTCTTCGGCGATACGGTGTTCGCGGTGCGGGCGCTTGTGGTCCTCATGGGGCTCGCCGGGTCGCTCGCGCTCTGGCGCACGGCGGCCATTCTCTTTGACCGGCGCGTCGCCGGCTGGTCGGTGCTGCTGCTCAACACCACGCTTTTGCTCGGGATCGGCGGTATTCTGGCGACGCCGGACGCGCCATCCGTTTTCTACTGGGGCCTGAGCCTGTGGGCGCTGGCCGAACTCAGCCGCTCGAAAAACGCCAACTGGTGGCTCGCCGTCGGTCTCATGGCAGGGCTCGGCCTGCTGTCGAAATACTCTGTCCTTTTCCTCGGCGCCGGCATCGTGCTCTGGCTCTTGTGGGTGCCGGAAGCCCGCCGCTGGTGGACCTCCTGGCAGCTTTGGGCGGGCGGTTTGATCGCGCTTCTGTGCTTTGCGCCGGTGCTTTACTGGAATCAGACCCACGACTGGCTGAGTTTCGAAAAGCAGTTCGGGCGCGCGGGCAACGGCGGCTTCACGTTCAAGTATATTTTCGAGTATCTGGGCGCGCTTTTCGGCCTGCTCAATCCGCTCACGGCGGTTTTGAGCGTGATGGGGGCGGGGATCCTCCTCAAGGGGCTCAAGCGGAAGGATAGCGCGGCGTCTCTCGTTCTACTGACCAGCCTGCCGTTCTTTTTCTATCTGATTGTCCACGCGTTCCATGCCCGCGTTCAGGCCAACTGGCCGGCGCCGCTCTTTCCCGCGTTCGCGATGATGGCCGCCAGTTTCGTCGCCGGATGCGGGGCCGGGCAACGGTTCTGGCCCCGCTTCGCCATCGGTGGAATCCTGGTTGGCATGCTTGCCGCCGTCCTGGTCCAGTTCCATGCGGTCTCTCCGCTCACCGGCCAACTGGCCCGCAAGGACCCGACCTTTCAGTTGCGCGGCTGGCCCGAGATCGGGCGAGAGCTTCGTGCGATCGCCGAAGCCGAGCAGGCGAACTATGTCGCGACCACCAGCTACGGCCTGAACGGCCAGCTCGACTTTCTCCAGAAAGATGGCCTTCCCGTCATCCAGTTGACCGAGCGCATCCGGTATGTGATGGCGCCGCAGCCGTCCATGGATCTGTTTGACCGGCCCGGCATTTATGTGACGGAGAAGCGCCGGGACAATGCACGCTTGCTCAGGAAGTCCTTCGCCAAGGTGGAAAAGCGCGCTGAACTGGTACGCGAGGTCGACGGCGTGCCGCTGGAGACACTGAACGTCTACAAGGTAGAGGGCCGTATCGGGCCGGTATTCGAGCCGATTCCCTATCGCCGGTAAGCTCTGACCTCAAAAATGCTCCGGCAGAAAATTCATGGTCACGGAAAGTAAGCCTTGAAATGACATGATCTATGATTCAGGTTTCGGGGAACCTACTACCCTCTGCGTGAATCGTTCCCGACTCTTGATGAAGCGAATTACCCTCGGTGCTCTGGATTACGGCCTCGCCTTCGGCGTGGACAGGGCCTTGCGCGAATTGGTTGAAAACGGTCGCCTGAGCGCGCTTGGCGCGCTGGTGGCGACCGAGCTGTGGCCGCGCGAGTTCCGACCGCTGCAGGAGACGGTCGAAAAGGTTGGCAAGAAGGCGATGTTCGGCGTGACGCTCGCCTTCAGCGGCGACCGGGTCGCGCCGGTCAGTACGCGGATGCAGGAGATCTATGGCGGCCGCATGCTCAGCAGCGGGCAGATCCACCGGCGGGCTTTCCTGAGGCTTCTGCCGGACGAACTGCTTCTGGAAGAGGCGCAGGCGCAGCTGGCCCGCTACAGCGTGCTCATGAAGCGTCAGCCGGACTTCGTGGCCGTTCGCGAAGGTCTGCTGTCACGGACCTCGCTGGCCCGGATCGTCTTCAAGGCAATCGCGCACGCCGACTATGAAACGCCGCCGCTCGTCGTGTCGCCCGTCAACCCGGGCCTGACGGCGCTGCGTCTTGCGCGGATCGCCAAGTCGTTCGGCCTGGAAATGCTGCCGAAGGCCGATCCGCTGCCGGCAACGAGCGATGCGGAGGAATTGCATCGTCTCCTGCTGAACCATTTCGACGGCATGAGCGATCGCAGCTTCGTCGCCGCGATCCCGGGACGGCCGGACGAACGGCTCAATCGGGACGAACCAAGAAAGAAAGTCGCGATCCGGGAGTGCCAGTACGAGGTGCTGGCGAGCGTTCGCTTCTTCCACACTTTGGAAAAGAAGGACGTATTCTTGAATTAAGAGGCGCCGCGACCCGATGGGTTTGCTTTGATGGCGGTTTGTATAGGGTGTGCAGGAACACTCTTCCAAAGCCCTGAAACGAAAAAACGGCCCTGCGGGGAACAGGACCGTTTTTCGTGGAGGCCGGAAGAGGGAGGGGTAACCCGCTTCCATGTACATTTATATAGGGCTAATTTGATCGAATGCACGTGATTGGCATCACACGATTGCGTTTGGGCGGCAATTAGGGAAGATGTCAGCGTCAACCGGCAGGGGGTAGCTGTGGCGGAAATAAAAGACTTCTTGAAGAACAGCTTTTCGCTGGAAGGGCTTGAACCGGACCTGGCCGTTGGCCTTTCGCGTCTTGCGCGGCCCATGAAGATCCCGGCGGGAACGGTGCTTTTTGAAAACGGCGATCCCGGAAACGGCTGCTACGCGGTGCTGGACGGCTCCCTGAAAGTCTCGCTTCTGTCGGTGGAAGGCGACGAA
Organism: Roseibium aggregatum; assembly: GCF_017309185.1. GTDB lineage: Bacteria > Pseudomonadota > Alphaproteobacteria > Rhizobiales > Stappiaceae > Roseibium > Roseibium aggregatum_B. The sequence continues at coordinate 381,871 of NZ_JAEKJZ010000001.1, forward strand.
CAGCTTCTGGCGGTGCTCGGTCCGGGCGACCTTGTCGGCGAACTGGCGCTGCTGGACGGCCGTCCCCGATCCGCAACGGTCAGCGCCCTGAAGGAGGCGCAGCTTGCCTTCATCGACAAGGCTGCCTTCCAGCGCTTTTCGGACGAAAACCCGGCGGTCTACCGACACATGCTGTCAATCGTCGGCAAACGTCTGCGCCACGCGAACGACGTTCTCGCCGCGCGTTCCTTCCTGCCGCTTCCCGGCCGGGTCGCCCAGACCCTGCTGCAGTTGTCTGAAACCTTCGGCAAGCCGCTGGAAAACGGCCGTATCCTGATCCACTACAAGCTCAGCCAGGCCGACATCGCCAACATGGCCGGCGCGGCGCGCGAGAACGTCAGCCGGGTCCTCAACGACTGGAAACGCTCCGGCACGATCAGCCGGATCTCCGGCTATTACTGCCTGGAGCAGGTCGAGTTTCTGGAACAGGCGTCGACGCTTTAGCGCCTGTGGGGAATGAGGTCCGGCCGTGGCGCGTGCCGGATTTCGGTCTTCGGGAAAAAGAAAAGTTTGGGGTGGTGTCTCTCTCCACAACGACGTTCGCCGACCGGCCTTCTGATCGTTGCCTGGAAAGAGGCCGCAGATCAGTGGTTCGCATCCACCAAGGTTTTGCGCGCCAGCCTCACAAGCCAACGGCAAAAATCGTGCGCCAGTTGAGGATTGCTGCTGCGGTCCAATGCGATGGCCCTGTATGTCATGCCGGTGGGCACTTTCGAGCCTGCCACCACATTTAGCCTGCCCTGATTCACGGCCTGATACACATAGCTTTCCGGCCCAATGTAGAGCCCTTGGCCTGTGGCTGCCGCCGGAATTGCGAGGTGGTGATGGGGAAAACGGGCTCCGAACCGAATTTCCTGTTGCGTTTGTCCAGTCGCGGCAAGCCAAAGCGGCAGAATGTCGGGACGGGAGTTTACCATCAGCAGCGGCACACGGTTGATTACTGACACATCCTGGCCCTGTATTAGATGTGGCGCCCCGGCACACACAACGTGTTCCTCCAGCACATTCCATTCGTCACCAGGCTCATCAAGCGCCAAGTCGCGGGTCAGCAGTACATCAAAGGTATCGGCGAAGCCGGGTTTGGCCAGATTGCTGTCAAAGTCCACGATCGCATCATAGGTTTCCAGGAAGTCGGAAAGCTGCGGGATGATGAACTCCTGCGCGAAGGTTCCGATGGACGTGCGTACCGTCAGTCGCCGGTCGCTACCTTCGGAACGACGCATCAGCTGCGCCGAAAAGGCAATGGAGTCGATCGGGTCACGAACAGCATCGGCAAACCTCTGACCGTATGCGGTGAGCCTGATTGAGCGCCCCTGTCGTTCGACCAGCGTGGCACCGAGATAATCTTCGAGAACGGCCAGATGGCGGCTGGCGGAGCTTTGGGTGATGCCAAGGATCTTTGCTGCTTTGGTGACGCTCAGTTCTCTGGCAATCACGGAATAGGCCCGCACCGCATTGAGAGGTACATCGTGCAGACGACTGTGCATATCCAAGATCTACCATCCACGCGGGTTTTGCTTCCCGCCCGCATAGCACAAATCATGATACGCATCATCCGGCACCTTACGGATCGAGATTCCGCGCTCAACGCAGATAGGATTTCTCCAACATGCGGACCCGCTCCATCTTCTGAAGGCGAAACACTTCGTTGACAGGCGCAATCTCTGCATCAACGTTGAGAATTCCGCCTTCCCGCCGGATCCGTGCGAAGCAGTCCTGCATCGCCTTGACCGACGCACGAATTGCGTGATTTCCCCATATAGCTATTGCCACTTTGCCAGAGCGGCTCATCCGCTCGGTTGTCATTTCCGGATAGGAGGTGGGTACAAGCACAAGCGGACACGGGTCTGTCCACCCTTCGATGAACGCCTCGATTTCATCAGGTGTTTTCGATTTGGAATGAACCAAAAGAAGGTCTGCGCCTGCTTGAGCGTAAGCATATCCGCGGCGTAGCGCCTCTTTGACGCCCTGGCCCGCAATCAGAGCCTCGGTGCGGGCGATGATCTTGAAACAGCCATTGTCGCGTGCATTACAGGCGGCTTCGATCTTGCCCTGAAACTCTTCTGTTCTCAAAAGCTCCTGACGGCCACCTTCCACAAGGCTGGTGACCTTGGGAAAGAGCTTGTCCTCGATGACCACTGCCGATGCTCCGGCGCGTTCATATTCTCTCACGGCATGATCGACATTCACGGCATTTCCGAAGCCTGTGTCTATGTCGGCAATAACTGGACAGGTCACCTGGGCAGCCATCGCGCGGGTCATCGACAGATGCTCTGTCATCGTGGTCAGACTGACATCGGGCAGGCCATAGAGAGCGGACAGCTCGAACCCTGAGGCCCAGATCGCATCAAAGCCCGCCTCTTGTGCCAGTCTTGCAGAGAGAGGTGAATGGGCCGCCATTGCCTGGATCAGGGGGCTTTCTGAAAGGAGGGAAGAGAGGGGTTTCATCGGGTCGCATTCGCCTTTGTGTCTTTTGGAAAAACAAATTCCTTTTCAGTTCTCGTGGAGGATGAGGCAAGGGAACTCATTGCAGCTTTCGGTCTTTCGCATCGGGTTTTGCGATTTCGAAAATAGCCCAAAACGGTTCTCAGCAGTTAAGGGCTACAAGCGCCATGAACCTGCGTGAAGGGATTTTCTCATGAAAAATGTCTTTGTTCTTGATCCGATCGGGGAACCGGGACTGAAACTGCTGTGTTCCCAGTCAAAGGTGGTCCGTTGGGATCACCCCGATGTGTCAAGCTGGCGAGAGTTGGCAGACGGGGTCATCGTCCGGAGCACCAGCCGTATCACCGCAGACGACATTGCGGCGTGTCGGCGCCTGAAGGCGATATGCAAACAGGGGGCAGGTGTCGATAAGATCGATGTCGAAGCGGCTCATCGGCACAACGTCATCGTTATGAATACGCCCGGCGCAAACGCCGAAAGCGTCGCGGAACTCAGTGTCGGGCTCGCCCTGGCATTGGCCCGGCGCATCCCGGTCTGCGATCGCAGCTTGCGGCTTGGGGAAGTCACTTCGCGTGAGGATTTCGAAGGACAGGGACTATGGGGTAAAACTGTCGGGGTGATCGGTCTTGGTCATATCGGCACAAAGGTCGCAAATATATGGAAACACGGGTTTTGTGCAACCATCTTGGGATATGACCCTCAACTTCCGGAGCCTCTCTGGGCAGGACTGTCTGCAACTGCCGAGGTGGAGCGTGCGCGCGAGCTGGACCCGCTTTTGTCCAGAGCGGATCTGGTTTCGGTGCATGCGCCGCTGACCCCGCAAACCGCCGGTTTGATCGGGACGCGACAGTTACGCACCATGAAACGGAGTGCGATGTTGGTCAGCACGGCGCGTGGAGGCGTCGTCGATGAGGCCGCATTGTTTTCCGCCTTGAAGACTGGAGAAATCTACGGGGCTGCACTTGATGTCTTTGAGAAAGAGCCGCCTCAAATGGATCATCCGCTTTTCTCGCTCCCGACCTTTGTAGGCACTTGCCATATCGGTGGTACGACAGTGGAAACCAAGGCCCGTGCCTCGCTGGTTGCGGCGCAGCAGTTGCTCAGGGTGCTCGACGGAAAGCCACCCGTCAACTCGGTCTGACTTGTCCCGGTTTTCAGTTTACAGCACTTGCGCGCCGCGTGGCCTATCAGGGCATGCGGCGTTTTTAGTTTCAATTGTCATTCGCTGTTGGAAAGGCATGCATCGCAAAACGCGATAATGTGACGCGCAGTCGTCACATACACAGCGTAGCTCGGTGACCTGGAAGGCCGCAGCACGTCGCGGTCTCAAGTGTCCTTGGAGAGCAGCGATGACCGCGCTTCGCATACGTCATGTCAACAAGTCCTTCAGCCGTTCCGCACCCGTACTGAATGATATCAATCTCAGTATTGCGCCTGGTGAGCTGGTTGGTCTGATCGGTGCTTCCGGGTCCGGAAAATCCACCTTAATCCGCCTGATTTCGGGGTTCGAAACCATCGACCGCGACGAGGGGGAAATAGAAATCCTGGGCCAGAAGGTGCAGAGCGGCGGGAAACGCCTGATCGCTGCCCGCAACGTTCGCCGAGATGTTGGTGTCATATTCCAACAGTTCAACTTGGTGAACAGATTGTCTCTCCTGACCAACGTCCTTCTCGGTCGATTGGGACGGGTCAGCCGTCTGCGCGGAACCATCGGGTTGTTTTCGATAGAGGATCGCATTCGGGCGCTTCGCGCCCTGGAGCGGGTCGGGATCGTAGATCTGGCCCGTCAGCGGGCCTCCACGCTTTCTGGCGGTCAGCAGCAACGCGCTGCCATCGCACGGGCTCTCACCCAGGAGGCCAGGCTTGTGCTGGCTGATGAGCCCATCGCCTCTCTCGATCCGAAGTCTGCAGATGTTGTCATGGGGCTGCTGTGCGAAATCAACCGGCGCGACAAGGTGACGATCGTCGTTTCCCTGCACCAGATCGATTACGCCTTTCAGTATTGCTCCCGCATCTTGGCATTGAAGGACGGCCGGATCGTGCATGACGGCTCCCCACATGACATCGGCGAAGAGGCGCTGCGGGCGATTTACGGGATCGAAGACACCAACGCCCGTCGCGCTCTGCGTCCTGCCAAGCAGGACATGGCGATAGCAATGCCGCCCGAAACCGATGCTGCCGGTATGCGCTTCCCAACAAAAAGAAGACCTGAAACGGCACTCTGAACCACCAACGCAAAGGAAATTCACATGCTGAAAAAACTATTTACTGCCGCTGCAACTCTGGTCGCGAGTGGCTGTTTCGCCCACGCAGAAATGCCCGAGCAGATCAACTTCGGGATCATTTCCACCGAGAGCTCGTCTGCACTCGAAAGTTCTTTTGGGCCCTTTCTGGAGGATATGCAGGATTTTCTCGGCGTGCCGGTGAAACCGTTTTTTGCAACGGATTACGCCGGTGTCATCGAAGGCATGCGTTTCGGTAAAGTCGATGTCGCCTGGTATGGTAACAAGGCTGCCATTGTCGCCGTTGATCGCGCTGGTGGGGAAGTTTTCGCACAGACTATCAAGGATGACGGCTCTCGCGGCTATCATTCATTGCTGATTGCAAACGTCGATTCCCCGCTGAACTCTCTGGAAGACGTGCTGACCTGCGATAAAACGCTGACTTTCGGGAATGGTGACCCGAATTCGACCTCCGGCTTCGCCATCCCGGGTTACTATGTCTGGGCGCTCAACAACCAGACCCCCGAGGACTGTTTTGATCGGGTTGTCAGTTCAAACCATGAAGGCAACGCGCTGGCGGTTGCTACCGGTAAGGTCGATGTCGCGACAAACAATACCGAATCCATTTATGCGCGCTTGGCCAAGAGCAATCCTGAAGCCGCCGCACAGATTAAAGAGATTTGGCGTTCGCCGCTGATCCCCTCCGATCCTGTCGTCTGGCGCGGTGATCTGAGCGACGAAGCCAAGCAGAAAATTTATTATTTTTTCATGCAGTACGGTCGTTTCGGAGACCTGGAGAAAGTTAAAGAGGAACGCACGGTTCTTTCCAATCTGTCAGATGGATGGGGTCCGTTCCTCGCATCTTCCAATGCGCAATTGCTTGATGTGCGCCAGATTGAGGCTTTCAAGGCTCGTCTTAAAGCCGAAAAGTCCGGGGACGAGGCGGGTGTAAAAGCCGCCGAGGAAGAGCTCGCACGATTGGACGAGATGGCTGCGATCATCGGTCGGTCAGGGTACTGATCTGCGAATATCCGATACGCAAGCAAGCTTCGGAAAGGGCGGAGGCAATCCGCCGCCCTTTCATGATCCCCCGGCAAAACAAAAGAGCGTGCCAATGTCACAGGCTTCAAATCCCCGAGGCAGCCTGCCTGAGCTTTCATCCGCCATCCAATTGCAGCTGAAACCTGATTGGAAAAAGCGTCTGCCAACGATATGCATCGCGATTTTGGTCTTGGTGCTGTTGGGGTTGTCCTACGAGCCCGCCGAGGTCTTCAACTGGACCTATCTGTTCACCGACAGCGCCAACATGGCCATGTTCATCTCGGACTTCCTCCGCCCGGACTTCACGGATCTGGGACAGATGCTGGGTAAAATGCTCGAAACCATCCAGATTGCGCTATGGGGTATGGCGCTTTCTCTTGTTTTCGGCGTTCCTTGCGGCTTGCTGTCCGCAGGCAATATTGCGCCGGTCTGGATTGTGCAGCCCATGCGCCGTCTTATGGATGCCGCGCGCGCAATCAACGAGTTGGTTTTTGCAATTCTGTATGTCGCGGCTGTCGGTCTGGGACCCTTTGCCGGGGTCATGGCACTTTTCATCCATAATCTCGGGATCATTGCGAAACTGTTTTCCGAGGCCGTCGAAGCCGTAGATTGCCGCCCCGTGGAAGGTGTCGAAGCGACCGGGGCCTCACGTCTGCAGGAGATCATATATGGTGTCATCCCACAGGTTCTTCCCCTTTGGGCCAGTCTTGCGCTTTATCGATTTGAAACCTCGGTCCGTTCAGCGACTGTGCTGGGCATCGTTGGCGCAGGCGGCATCGGATTTACATTCTATGAGAGCTTTCGCGCTTTTCAGTACGACCGGGCATCGGCCGTGATCATCGTGATCATAATCTCCGTGACGCTGACCGACATCATTTCCTCCTGGCTACGGAAAAAGCTCATTTAGATGCTGCGTGCCAAAACTTTTGGCATTTGGATAACCTCCATATGAATAGCTCCGCGTTTTCCAGATACCCTCGGCTTTCATTCTCTGCTGCCGTGCGAATTCGATGGGCGATAGCGAAGGGGAAACGGATCGCCGGACAAGCTGTCAGTCCAGGTTTCCACTCTCGACCGGCACCGCCAACTGCGTCCCCACCAGAATTGACGCCAGCGTCTGGCGGTTGAGGCTGTCCAGAAAGGCTTCCGACGCCTGAGCCATGGCGCCTTTCAGGGCGCAGCGGGGCAGGAAGGCGCAGGACGTGGCCTCCGGTTTCAGGCAGGCGACCACGCCCAGATCCGGTTCGATCAGCCGCACCACGTCGCCGATCCGGATATCCTCCGGCGATCTGGCGAGCCGGATGCCGCCGCCGCGGCCGCGCGTGGTGTCCAGATAGTTGGCCTTCGCCAGCTGCGCGACGATTTTCATGACATGGGACTTCGCCAGGCCGAGCGCGGCGGCGAGCTTGTCGACGGTCTGCGGTTCGCCCGTTTGGCCGGTCGCCATCAGAATTCTCAAGGCAAAATCACTGGCCTGACTGAGGCGCATGACCCGACTCCAAAAACATTCATCTTAGATGTTGATTTTAGCGTGCGCCTGTGGCATTTAAAAGATGCATATTAAATGAATGTTTGGAGGCGGCGATGAGCGCGCGCAGATCCGATACGGACAGGTACAAGCTGAAACCACGGACCGTCCCGGACACGGGAGACCGCTTGTTGCGGTTTGAGACCGTGGACGAGAAATCGATCCATGTGATGGTCCACACCTTCTACGGCTGCATCCGTGAGCATCCGCGTCTGGGGGACATCTTCGAGCGCCGTCTGGAGGGAAGGTGGCAGGAGCATCTGCCCAGGATGGAAGCCTTCTGGCAGTCCATACTGATGAAGAACGGGGCCTACAAGGGCAAACCGGTTCCGGCGCACCTGAAACAGAAAGAACTGGTCAGCGCGGATTACGGCGAATGGCTTGCCGTCTTCCGGCCGGTGGTCCGGGAGCTGTTTCGCCACGATCTTGCCGACGAGATCGTCGAAGTCGCCGAACGGATCGCGCAGAGCCTGTGGCTGGCCACCTTCGGCCATGCCGGATCGGTGCCGCCTCCGGAACTGACATCTCAACAAAACGAATGGAGTGGATCATGCTGGTAACGGTCGTTCTGGCGGCGGAGGTACTCGTCGCCGTCTGGTTCGCGGTTTTTTCGCTGATGCTGCTGTCGATGTATCTCGACTCCCGCTCTCTGCCGGTCCCCAGACTGGACATTGCAGGCCGCACGCTGATCGACAGCGCCAAATTCGCCTTTTTGACCGGCATTGCTGCTCTTGCAGTGATGACGGTCATGGAGCTGCCCTTCCTTCGTTAAGGAGACATCGGAATGAAAACGTCGCAATTGCTGCAACGCGGGCTGCCGATCGTGCTGATCTGGATTGCCGCTCCGCTTCCCCTGTGGATCATGGCGGTCCTGATGCTGGTGATCTGACAGCCCACTTGTTATCGCCGCGCGCCCGTGGCTACTCTCTCCCGGCACGAGACAGGAGGGAGAAAGGCGTGAGCGAAGATACCCCGAGCGGTGACCTGACACTGCGCACCATGGCCATGCCGGCCGACACCAACGCGTCCGGCGACATCTTCGGCGGCTGGGTTCTGTCGCAGATGGACCTTGCGGGCGGCATCGCCGCCGGTCAGCGGGCAATCGGCCGGGTGGTGACCATCGCGGTCGACAAGATGAAGTTCATCCGTCCCGTCCATGTCGGCGACGTATTATGCGTCTATACGGAAATCATGCGGGTCGGAAACACGTCCATGGAGATCAAGCTGGAGGCCTGGGCGCTGCGCCAGCGCTACGGCCACAGGGAAAAGGTGACGGAAGCGATCTTTACCTTCGTCTCGGTCGACGAGGACGGCAGGCCGCGTCCCGTGCCCAAGGAATGCTGATCAGGCGTCGCCCTTCCGGCGATTGACGACGTCGGCGAAGAGCTCTTCGTCGACGGCGCAGATACAGCCGTTTGCCCAGAGTTGCAGCAGCATCCGAAGGCGTTTCAGGCGGGTTTCCCTGCTCAGCGGCGGGGCGTGCAGAGGCAGCCCGCCGACCAGCCTGAGGCAGCTGATCCGGGCAAGTACGCAGTCTTCCGCCGCCTTCTGCCAGATTTCAGAACCGGCAGGTTCGGCGCCGCCGGTATTCCGGGTTTCGATCAGCCTTGCCGCCTGTCCGGCAAAAGGGTCTCTTGACAAAAAATCCTCCATCGGTTGCCCGAGGAGGACTGGCGCATGAAAACAAACCGCTTCGTTGCCGACGGCCTCTTTTGAGGTTCCTGACGGCCGCATCCCTGTTGCGGAAACCACCTTGCCCGGTTGGCAGGTTGGCGAGGGCGCCAGCCCTTCTCTTGATGATGCCGGGCTTATGCCACGTTGCGTTGCTGTTGGCAAGCGCCCGTAACCGTGTCACTTGTTCGGGTGCAGACACGGCAGGGGAAACCGCATTGGACACCTCGATCTTTCATCGGAACCGCCCGCTCACACCTATCCTGCTCGCCTTTTGTGCCTGTTTTGTCGACGTGGTCTGCATCATCGGGCTGTTTCACACGTTCACGGCCTTCATTTCCGGCACGCTGGTCGTCTTGTGCGTGGAAGTGTTTCACCAGAGGGAAAACGTTCTGTTGAAGGTTTTCGTTCTGGCGGTGTTCTTCGTTTCCACCCTGTTCTGGTACACCTTCGTGTCGAGACTGACAGAAACGGGAAAGATACCCGTCGGGCGGCTGTTCGCGTTGGAAGCTGTCCTGGTCCTGGCCTTCATGTGCGTTGCGGGTCTTGGAGACCCTGTCGCCTCCGGTCCGCAGTCGGCGGTCGCTCTGACCGCGGTCGGTCTGTCGACGATCGCCATGTCGCTGCAAAATGTCATCATGCTGACCATCCTGAAGCATCACGTACCGACGACCATGATGACCGGCAACTCGCTCAAGCTCGTTCTGGGCGTCGCCGACTATTTCACCCACCCGGAAAGCCGACCGGACAGCCGGGCGCGGGTGGTTCACCAGATCCTGGTGATCTCGGCCTTTGCCGCCGGCGGCCTGCTGGCAAGTTTCCTGATGAGTTATACCGGGTTCTGGGCGCTGCTGGTCCCGATTGCGGTTCTGGTGTTTCTGGCCGTTGCCCAGCCCGCAAGATAACTCTCAGCACGGCCGGTCGTAATCGATGCGGCCGTCGACCAGATGGATGCGCCGTTCCATGCGGGCGGCGAGATCGAGATCGTGGGTCACGGCCACCACCGTGGTTTTCTGGTTTTCGACGATTTTGTGCAGGCTGTCGAACACCTGTTCGGTGGCGGCGGAATCGAGGCTGCCGGTGGGTTCGTCGGCCAGGATCAGATCGGGCGTATTGGCCAGCGACCTGGCCACGGCGACGCGCTGGCGCTGACCGCCGGAAAGCTGCTCCGGCCGCCGGTCGAGGAAATCCTGGAGGCCGAGATCCGACAGCAGGCCCGCGGCATGCTCCCGCTGTTCATGAGCGGGCAGCCTGCCCAGTTTCTGCATCGGTATTATCACGTTTTCGAGGGCCGTGAATTCGGGCAGCAGAAAGTGGAACTGGAACACGAAACCGATCTTCTCCAGGCGGATGCGAGCCATTTCCGCCGGCGTCAGGTCCTTCGTTTCAAGGCCGTCGATCAGAACCTCGCCCGCGGTCGCCCGGTCGAGCAGGCCGAGCAGGTAGAGCAGCGAGGATTTGCCCGACCCGGAAGGACCCGTGATCGCCACGAATTCCGATGCGCCGACCTCGAAATTCACGTCCTCGACGAGGGTCACGGGAACCACGGCGGGCAGGATGCGCGTCAGGTTCCGCGCTTCCAGCAGCACTCCTCCGCCATCCGGGCATGGTGCGGACCGGGCGGTCACGACGCCCCCCGGATGATGTCGACCGGATTGAGGCGCGCTGCCTTGCGCGCCGGGAGAAGACCGGCGATCGCGGAGGAAAACAGGGCCAGAAGACAGGCGGTCGCATAATGAAGTGCGGAGAAATAGATCGGCAGATGGGTCATCTCCACGTCCTTGGAAATGTCGAAGGTGATTGACGCGAGATAGCTCGACAAGCCGAAGCCCAGAACCGATCCGGCCACGGCGCCCAGGGCGCCGATCACCAGGCCTTCCAGCACGAAGATCTGTTGAATGTCGGTCTCCGGGAAGCCCAGGGATTTCAGGATGGCGATGTCCTTGGACTTTTCGTGGACGATGGTGGAGACGATGTTGTAGATGCCGAAACCGGCCACGACCAGAATGGCGCCGACCACCGTGTACATGATCACGTTGCGCACGAAAAAGGTCTCCATCAGCCCTTCGTTGGCCTCCTCCCAGGAAACCGCCTTGTAGCCGAGTTGGCGTTCCGCGCGCGCGGCGACGGCGTTGGCCTCGTCGATGTCGTTCAGCCTGATGGAGATGCTGTTGATGATGTCCGGTTTTTCCAGGAGGATCTGCACCGCTTTCAAAGGGGCGTAGGCAAGACCCTCGTCGCTGCTTTTGATGCCCGCGTGGAACAGGCCGACGATCTTGAACCGTTTGGCGATGCCGTTGGCCGACGTCAGGGTCACCGTGTCGCCAAGCCCGGCGCCCAGCCGTTCGGCGGCCTTGTCGCCGATCACCAGGCCGTTGCCGGTCGCTTCCAGAGCCTCGAAAGAGCCCTGCCGCATGTCCTCCCTGATCTTGGAGACGGCGAGTTCGCGCCGCGGCACCACGCCGATCAGGGTCATGCCGAGGTCCTGGCCGCTGTAACGCAGAACCGCCTGGCCGCTCAGCCGCTGGGCGAGCTTGCCGTCGACCCAGTCGCGTAAGGAGGCAAGCGCCTCCGTCGGATTGCGGATGCCTCTGAGGTCTTCCAGGGGTCTGAGGCCGTGAAACGCGACCGCGTCGTAGGCGGCCGTGGCCGGCTGGACCGTCGGTTCCCGTTTTTCGTCCTGGATCTCCACATGCGGGATGGCGTCGATCAGGGTCGCCATGAAGTCCTGTTGGGAGCCTTGCATCAGGGCGGCCATGGCGACGGAGAAGCCGACCCCGAGCGCAACGCCCAGGATCGAGACAACCGTCTGGCGCATGCGCGTGCGCACATGGGTCGAGGCGATCCGCAACAGCAGCATCATGGCCCGTCCCCGGTTCTGGGTCGAACCTTTTGTCCTTCGCCGAGATCCGCCTGGAACGGAACGACGACGGCGGTGTCCGAGTCCACACCGTCCAGAACCTCAATGGCACGGGTGCCGCGAATGCCGGTCTTGACCGTGATCAGCGAAATCCGGTTTTGCCCGTCGAGCGTCTGCACCTTGGACCCGTCGAAGGCCGCCTGAGGCAACAGGAGCGCATCCTGCTTTTCCACCGTGACGATGTTGATTTCCGCGGTCATGCCGATGCGCAAAAGCGTCTCGGACGGCAGGTCCAGATAGACCCGGTAGTTCTTCAGCACCGGGTCGCCCTTTGGTGTGATGCGCGAGACTTCCGCCGTCAGGTCCTCGTCGGGAAAGGCGTCCGCCCTGATCAGGGCCTTGTGGCCGATCTTCACCTTGGGGATGTCTTCCTCGTTGACTTCCGCGATCAGCTGAAGCGGTTGCGGCTGGCCGATCCAGAACAGGATATCGCCGGGCTCGGCGACTTCTCCGACCGAGCCGTCCTGGCGCAGGACGACGCCGTCCATGGGTGCCAGGATCGAATAGTCGCGCAGCCGTTCCTTCTGGGCGGCGATCAGGGCATTTATCTGGATGAGTTCGCTCTGGGCCTTGTCGTAGACCTGCTGGCTGACCACCCGCCGCTGCAGAAGCCGCTCGGCCCGCTCGCGTTCCGAGCGCGCCAGAACCTGCCGGGCCTCAAGCTCCGCGAGGGTCGCGCGCGCGTCGCCGCTGTCGAGTTCGGCAAGTTGATCGCCCTTCTTCACCTCCATGCCCTCGCAACCGCAAAGGGTGATGATCCGTTCGCGAATGACGCTGGTGACCTTTGCCCAGCGGACCGGCTCGACGACCGCCGTGGCATAGACCACTTCGGCTGCGCGGCCCTGATATGGGGTCGCGACCCAAACGTCGACGGGGCGGATGGTCCACCAGTATCCGCCGGCGGCAATGGCGCTAGCGGTGAGAAGAAAGACAAGGGCACGAAAAGGACGCATGGACCACCTAACGCAGAATTCCGGCCAGATTAAATGATCCTGTAATTCCAGCCATGGCCTGGATCAAACGCGCGGTTCCCCCCGAATGGCTCCAGGCGTTTCAGTAATGAGGCGGTTTGTCGATCTGGTGGGCGGGCAGGACATTGTCCATCAGCTCCCCCACCTGATCGGTCATCTGAGAAAAAAGGCGCGTCAGCCGGTCGATCTGCCTGGCCTGGTCGACGACGACGCCGTTCAGCTCCTCGATTGTCCTTGAGGCATGGGCCAGACCGATCTCAAGCTGCTCGATCCGGGCTTCGTGGTCCTGAGACATATGTGCGTCCTTGGGTCTTGTCGGTGGCGCAAGGAAAAGGAGCGCCGGCCGGTAGGTATACTGTGAAGGCCGGGAGCGGACAATTCATCCGTTCCGCGCCCTGCGGTTGGAAGGGTGCTTGAATCAAGTGCCTGGTACCGGCGGAGGGCCGGGCGGTTTCGGCAGTGCCTGGTAGGCTTGAGTACACCGTTCGAACCGCGGTCTGAAGGGGCAATGGCGGTGGAGACCGGTTTCACGCGCCGGATTTGATACCGATTTGCCGTTGCGTCCTTTTGATCCGGGTGCCTATAGTCGTGGTGGATGACACTTGGTGAGAAGCTTCCGCCGAGGCGAGGAGGTGGTGTTTTGCGTATCGGTGCTGCTGCAATCGGTCTGACGATCGCGTCGTTCTCTTGTCCCGCTCATGCGGCAGATGTGGTCATCGGTGTTCCTGCGTGGCCGTCTGCCCAGGTGACCGCTCATATCATCGCGGACACTTTGAAGGACCGGCTGGGTATCGAGACAGAGCTGCGCGAACGCGGGACACTGACGATCCTGTCGGAGGTTGGCCGGGGCAACATTCAGGTTCACCCGGAAGTCTGGTTGCCCAACCTGACCGATTTGGTGGAAAAGCTGGCCGAGCAGGAGAAGGTCCTGCGCCTCAGTCCGCACGGGGTCGCGGCGACACAGAACATCTGCGCGACGCGCGAAACGCTCGACCAGACCGGGATCAAGGCGGTTGCCGATCTTGCGAAGCCGGAGATGGCGGCAAAGTTCGACAGCGACGGTGACGGAAAGGGCGAGATCTGGATTGGCGCGCCGACATGGTCCTCAACCGAGATTGAGAAGATTCGGGCGCATTCCTACGGCTACGACCGGACCATGACGCTGCTTGAAATGCCCGAGGACGTCGCCATGGCTGGCGTCGACGCGGCTGTTTCGCTCGGCCGGCCGATCGTTTTCTACTGTTACGGTCCGCACCACGTGTTCCAGCTTCATGACGTCGTGATGCTGGAGGAACCGCCTTACGACCCCAGCCGGTGGACGCTTGTCAAGCGGGCCGAGGACAGCGCCTGGCTGGAAAAATCCCATGCCGACACGGCCTGGGACGCGTCGGAATTCCATGTCGCCTATGCGGCCTCGCTCGAGACCGAGCGACCGGACGCGGCGTCCTTCCTGTCAGCCATCGAGCTCGGGCCTGAGGACATCACCGCGATGAGTTATGCCGTTGTCGTTGAAGGCAGGCCCGTGGAAGACGTCGCGAAGGACTGGATCGCGCAAAATGAGGACCGGATCGGGGAGTGGACGAAATGACCGGAATGCCGGGCGGCCTTCGCGCCGTTTTGAAATGGATGCCGTCGGCCGTCGGAGTGCTGGTTCTGGCCGGCGCGGCCCTGGCACAGGCGTTCGAGACGCAGATCTACGATCCCAATACCCGCCAATGGGTCGACTACACCCCCAAGGCGGCGGCCAGGTTCTACAACAGGCACGGGCAGAGCCCGAAAGAGTTCCGCCGGCAGGTTGTCCAGTTCCGGACGGCTGAGAAACCCGGAACGATCATCATCGACGGCGACCGCCACTTTCTCTATCTGGTTCAGCCGAATTTCCAGGCGATCCGTTATGGCATCGGCGTCGGCCGCGACGGTTTCGGCTGGGCGGGCATCGTGAAGGTGGGCCGAAAGCAGGAATGGCCCACATGGACGCCGCCACCGGAGATGATCGCGCGCGATCCGGAATCCGCCAAATGGGCAGGCGGTATGCCCGGGGGGCCGGACAACCCGCTTGGAGCTCGCGCAATGTATCTCTACGTGGGCAACAAGGACTCGATCTACCGGATTCACGGTACAAATCAGCCCTGGACGATCGGTCTCAACATTTCGTCGGGGTGCATTCGCTTGAACAACGAGGATGTCTCGGACCTTTACAGCCGTGTCGAAGTCGGGGCCAAGGTCATCGTGCTGATGCAGGGCGCCGCGCTCTACAAGGGCGTCTGAGTTTACCGCCGGAGGGGTAGGGGAATGAATGGTTTTACGAAAGACGCCTTGAGGAAACAGACCGGCACACAGCTGGCCGGACTGTGCCTGCTGCTGGTCGCCGGCTGCAACACCAGCGGATCCGGTCCGAGCCCCACGGCCGGGTCTGTGCGCAGCTCCGGCACAACGGCTCCGACGGACCTGCAACTGCTCTGCGCCTCGAAAACGGCTGAGGAGCTTGAAATCACCGACGGCAATGTCCTGCCGGTCAGTTCCGCTCCGTCCGGCGAAAATGCCTATCAGGTCAACCTGACCTTCACCGAAGGCCAGGCCGTCTGCATCATTGACGAGACCGGGACGGTACAGTCGATCAACAAGGTCTGACCCGGACAGGCGGCGAAGGCCCTTGCCCTAGGGGCCGTGCCCTAAGCCGCCAGCCAGCCTTCCAGCTTCGCCGCATCGGGCATTCCGCCCGTGTGGACAAGCCTGCCATCTATGGCGACGCCGGGCGTGGACAGGACGCCCGCCATGGCAATCGACCTTGGGTCGGTGACTTTTTCGATCTCGATTTCGACGCCCAGTTTCGCGGCCGCATCTTTCACCATGGTGGCGGTGGCTTCACAGCGCTTGCAGCCGGGGCCGTAGACCTTGACGGTTTTCATTTGTGTATCCTTTAAAAAATCTGGTTGAACAGGAAGCCGACAGCAAGGATGCCGCTGGCGACCACGCCGACGAAGACCGCGATCAGGCGCAGCGTCAGAACCTGCTTGAGGATGATCATTTCCGGCAGGGACAGGGCGATCACGCTCATCATGAAGGCAAGCACGGTGCCAAGGGCGGCGCCTTTGCCCAGAAGCGCCTCGATGATCGGAATGACCCCGGCGGCGTTCGTATACATCGGAATGCCCATCAGGACGGCGGCAGGCACCGACCACCAGGCGTCCGCGCCCATGATGCGCGCCATCAGGTCTTCCGGCACGTAGCCGTGGATCAGCGCTCCGACGCCAATGCCGAGAATGATCCACATCCAGACCTTGCCGAAGATCTCGCGCACCGCTTCGATACCGAGTTTGTAGCGGTCCGCCATGGTCAGGCGCTCGTCCTCGACCGCGACCGGCGCGTCGGCGCCGGAGTGAATGTCGCGCACCCAGTCCTGCAGCCAGCCTTCGAGGCGCAGCTTGCCTATGACGAAACCCGCGAGGATGGCGATGGCAAGACCGAAGACAAGATAGGTTGCCGCCACCTGCCAGCCGACAAGACCGAAGAGCAGGACCAGCGCCACCTCGTTCACCATCGGAGCGGCGATCAGAAAGGAGAAGGTAACCCCGAGCGGAACGCCTGCGGAAACAAAGCCGATGAAAAGCGGCACAGCCGAGCAGGAACAGAACGGGGTTACGATGCCAAGGCTCGCCGACAGGACATTGCCAACGCCCTCGCTCTTGCCCGACAGAAGCGCACGTGTCTTTTCGGGTGAAAAGAAGCTGCGCACGACGCCCATGGCAAAGACGATCAGCGTCAGCAGCATCATCACCTTGGGCACGTCGTAGAAGAAGAAGGCAACCGCCTCGCCGGTATGGCTGTGGCGCTCGACCGGGAACAGCGAGGCAATCCATTCCGAGACCGGGATCAACTGGCCGTAGACCAGCCACCAGACAAGGAGAAAGGCCGCGACGCCGAGATGCCAGTGCCAGTCGGGCCGGGGTGGACGCAGAGGGGTGGCGATATCGGCGCTCATGCGGCGTTCCTTTCCTGCCCGGTGGGAGCGGCCATCACCGCGTCGACCACGGCCTTGACCTCCGGCGTCAGATCGGCGCTCAGCCGGTAGCGGACCCATTGCGCATCGCGCCGGTCGACCACCAGACCGGCCTGCTTGAGCACCTGCATATGCCTTGACATGCGGCTCTGGGACGCGCCGATGACCTTCATAAGCTCACAGACGCAATGTTCGTCACCGTCATTCAAGATGCGTATGGCTTCCAGCCGTGTCGGTTCGGCCAGGGCGGACAGCACAGTCAGGATCATGAGGGCACTCCTTTATGCGCATAAGCGCATAACCGCGAGCGGAGAACATTGATCTCAGTCAAGCCGTTGTTCGGTGAAGGTTTGAACGTGAAGACCGACAGGGCTGTCAGTGTCTGCCCCGGGTGTCACTTCGGGGGGCAGGGGCAAAATATAATCTTCAGCCCGGAAATGTTCTCAGGGAGTGCAGGCCTTCTCGCCATGCCGCTTCTTCTTCAGAAGCTCCGCCAGTTTTAAAAAAACATCCCGTCTTGCGGACTTTGGCCGCCAGGCCAGGGCAATCTGCCTCGGGCAGGCGTCTGGAAGGGGTGTCAGCCTGACTTCTCCCCTGGAGGCAAGGCCGGCGTCTATGGCCAGATTGGGCAACAGCGTGATTCCCAACCCTTCCGAAACCATGGAGACCAGAGTGGTGAGACTTGTCGCCGAAAAGCTCTCATCCTGTTCCAGGTGACGGTGCGGGTAGGCCTGCAGGGCATGACGCTGCAGGCAATGTCCCCTTTCCAGCAGCATAAGACGGTCACCGGTCGCCAGTCCGTCCGGCCCTGCAACGACGGGAGGTGTTTCCCGAGGCGGGGTGGCCAGCTGGTAGCCGTCTTGAAACAGCTTGGTGATTTCGAGTGAGCCGGTCTCGAAGGGGAGCGCGATCAGGATCAGATCGAGCCGGCCCTGGGTCAGCCCTTCAATAAGACTTTCGGTGATCTCCTCCCGCAGGAACAGTTTCAGGCGTGGAAAATGCTGACGGATCAGCGGCAATGCCGACGGGATGAGGTATGGGCCAACCGTCGGGATGGCGCCGAGGCGCAGGTTTCCTTCGCCCGGATTGCGGTGCGCCGCCGCCAGAACCTCGATCGCTTCGGCTTCCAGAAGCAGCGCGCGGCCCCGGTTGACGACGTCTTCGCCAAGCGCCGTCAGCATAACGCTTCGTCGCGTGCGCTCGACGAGCTGGACACCGAGCCGGTCTTCGAGTTCCTTTATGCCCGCACTGAGCGTCGGTTGCGTGACGTTACAAACCTCGGCTGCACGAGAGAAATTCAGCGTGTCGGCGACGGCGACGAGAAAATGTAGCTGGCGGAGTGTGATCATTTATTGAAATTCTCGATTACAGATACTTTTATAATCAATTTCAACAATAACAAGCAAGTTCCTATATTCGGGTTGTTGAAACAATAGACCGAAGGAACAAACAGATGACCAGCGCGGCACAAACCAATATCGACACATTGAAAAAGGCTCTTGGCGAGACTTTTCGTCTCTATGTGCAGACCCACGGATATCACTGGAATGTCGAGGGTCCGAACTTCCGCCAGCTCCATAACGTTTTCGAGGAGCAATACCGGAACCTCTGGAACGCTCTGGACGAGATCGCCGAACGTATCCGTATCCTTGGTGCCCATGCCCCCGGCTCCGTCGCCGATCTGATGGCACTCGCGGGAGAAGAGGCAGCCCCGGCCCAGTCGGCGGATGACATGACCGCGAAGCTGATCGACGCCCACGAGGCACTGGCTGCCACTTTGCGCGACGGGATTGCCGCGGCGGGAGAGGCCGGAGACGAGGTGTCCGCCGGGCTGCTCACCGACCGGCTGGAATGGCATGAAAAGGAACTCTGGATGATGAAGGCCTGCAAACGCTGAATGAGCCTCCATCCTTCAGAAAGATAACGAGGAATCCAATGCCCAATCCTATCGTCAAGAGCTTCTGGGACAAGACCACCGGAAGCTGGCAGTATGTCTTTCACGACCCCGACACGGGGAAAGGCGCGATCGTCGACCCCGTGCTCGATTTCGATCCGCTGTCCGGTGCCACGTTCACTGAAAACGCCGACCGTATCCTGGATTATATCCGGGGTGCGGGACTGGAAATCGTCTGGATTCTCGACACCCATCCGCATGCCGATCATTTCTCTGCTGCGCAGTACCTGAAAGCGCACCTAGGGGCTCCCACGGCCATTGGAGCCAGAGTGGTCGATGTGCAGAAAATCTGGAAGCATATCTATAACCTGCCTGCCGTTTTTTCCACCGAAGGCCAGCAGTGGGACCGGCTCTTTGAGGACGGCGAGCAGTTCACTGTCGGCAATGTTCCGGTGCGCGTGATGTTCTCACCCGGCCATACGCTCGCCTCGATCACCTACGTGGCGGGAGACGCGGCGTTCGTGCACGACACCTTGATGATGCCGGACAGCGGTTCGAGCCGGGCGGACTTTCCCGGTGGCAGTTCGAAGGAGCTTTACGAAAGCATTCAGAAGATCCTGAGCCTTCCGGACGAGACCCGCGTCTTCGTCGGGCACGACTATGCGCCGAATGGCCGGGAGGAGGCGTGTCAGGCAACGGTCGCCGAACACAAGGCAGGCAACATCCACTTCCGGGACGCGCCGTCTGAAGAAAGCTATTGCGCGGTGCGTGACGCACGCGACAGCACGCTCCCCTTGCCAAAACTCATGCTTGCCGCGCTCCAGATCAACATCCGCGGCGGCCGACTTCCCGAAAGAGAAGACAACGGCCGGTCTTACCTCAAGATCCCGCTCGACTATTTTCAGCCGCGATAACGCCGTCTGTAAACAAGGAAGTGCGCAAGACGCAAAAAGGGTGGCCCGAAAGCCGCCCTTTCCGCAAGACTTTTGAGGTTGGACGTCTTGGAAGCCCATGCCGCTCCCCGCGCCGCAAAGCGGTGCAATCCGAAAATGATGGGTGGCGCGTGACGCAAAAAGGGCGGCCCGAAGACCGCCCTTTCCGTAAGACTTTTGGGTCGGACTTCTTAGAAGCCCATGCCGCCCATATCGCCCATGCCGCCGCCCGGCATCGCCGGTGCTGCTTCTTTCTTTGGCAGCTCGGCAACCATGGCTTCGGTGGTGATCAGCAGGCCTGCGACGGAAGCCGCGTCCTGCAGAGCGGTGCGCACGACCTTAGTCGGGTCGATGATACCGGCTTCGATCATGTTGACGAATTCTTCGGTCTGCGCATTGAAGCCGAAGGTGTCGTCAGCGTTTTCCTGGATCTTGCCGACCACGATGGAGCCTTCAACGCCGGCGTTTTCGGCGATCTGGCGGATCGGAGCTTCCAGGGCACGCAGGACGATCTTGATGCCGGCTGCGATGTCGGCGTTGTCGGAAGCAAGACCTTCGACAGCCTTTTTCGCACGCAGCAGAGCCGTGCCGCCACCCGGGACGATGCCTTCTTCAACGGCAGCGCGGGTTGCGTTCAGAGCGTCGTCGACGCGGTCTTTCTTTTCTTTCACTTCGATTTCGGTCGCACCGCCGACACGGATCACGGCAACGCCGCCTGCGAGCTTGGCAAGACGCTCCTGGAGCTTCTCACGGTCGTAATCGGAAGTGGTTTCCTCGATCTGAGCCTTGATCTGGGAAACGCGGCCCTGGATGTCGTCCTTGGAACCCGCACCATCGACGATGGTGGTGTTTTCCTTGGTGATGGTGACCTTCTCGGCGGTGCCGAGCATGTCGAGGGTCACGTTTTCCAGCTTGATGCCGAGATCTTCGGAGATCACGGTGCCGCCGGTCAGGATCGCGATGTCTTCCAGCATGGCCTTGCGGCGGTCGCCGAAGCCCGGAGCCTTGACGGCAGCGATTTTGAGGCCGCCACGCAGCTTGTTGACGACGAGGGTCGCAAGCGCTTCGCCTTCGACGTCTTCAGCAATGATGATCAGCGGACGGGAAGACTGAACGACAGCTTCCAGGATCGGCAGCATGGCCTGCAGGTTGGAGAGTTTCTTCTCGTGCAGCAGGATGTACGGCTTTTCCAGATCGGCCAGCATCTTTTCAGCGTTGGTCACGAAGTAGGGAGACAGGTAGCCGCGGTCGAACTGCATGCCTTCGACGACTTCCAGCTCGGTTTCGAGAGACTTGGCTTCCTCGACGGTGATGACGCCTTCGTTGCCGACTTTCTGCATCGCTTCTGCGATGTCTTTACCGACCTGGGTGTCGCCGTTTGCGGAAATGGTGCCGACCTGAGCGACTTCCTCGGAGGTGGTGATGGTCTTGGAAGCAGCTTCGAGAGCCTTGACGGCTTCGGCGGCAGCGAGGTCAACGCCGCGTTTCAGGTCCATCGGGTTCATGCCGGCGGCAACGGCCTTGGCGCCTTCCTTGACGATGGCCTGGGCCAGAACGGTCGCGGTGGTGGTACCGTCACCGGCGATGTCGTTGGTCTTGGAAGCGACTTCGCGCACCATCTGGGCGCCCATGTTCTCGAACTTGTCTTCCAGTTCGATTTCCTTGGCAACGGAGACACCGTCCTTGGTGATGCGCGGTGCGCCGAAGGCTTTGTCGAGAACGACGTTACGGCCTTTCGGGCCGAGGGTTACCTTGACGGCGTTTGCGAGGGTGTCGACACCGCGGAGCATGCGCTCACGGGCGTCGGAGGAGAATTTTACTTCTTTAGCAGACATAGGGTCGTCTCACTTTTTCTGGAATTTGATTGAGATCAGAAGCGGTTCGCTGTGATTTAAGCGATCACGCCCATGATGTCGGATTCCTTCATGATCAGGAGGTCTTCGCCATCGATCTTGACTTCGGTGCCGGACCATTTGCCGAACAGGACGCGGTCGCCTGCCTTGACGTCGAGCGGAACGATCTCGCCGGAGTCCTTGCGAGCGCCGGTGCCGACGGCGATGATCTCGCCTTCCTGCGGCTTTTCTTTCGCGGTATCCGGAATGATGATGCCGCCGGCGGTCTTCTCTTCAGAGTCTACGCGGCGAACTACGACACGGTCGTGCAGTGGACGAAATGCCATCAGACTGTTTCCTCTCATGAGCGCGCCCCACGCATTTGGCAGCGCGCGAGACATGATTATTGGGTTGACTGAAACGGGAGGCCTGCCTTCCCGCTACATATTAGCACTCCCTCATGGCGAGTGCTAACAGCGCCTTCGATTTATGTAGCTGCGCTTCGGTTGTCAATGCCCATGAAGGAGATTTTCTGCGCCCCGACAAGCTTGCAGGGACGGAGCGTTAATACGGCGTTTAGCCGGACCTCAATTTGGGTTGGAAACCGTGAAAGGCAAGGTGAACCCGGCCGATTTTCCGGTAATTTCGTCGGTGAAGCTGGTTTCGAGCCTGTAGTCGCCGGCATGAAGGCCGCTGAACTCGAATGTGAGCGCCGCCGACAGCTCCCGCATCTTGGACCGTCCGCTGCCGGTGAACTCCGCGAAATTGTCCTGTTCGGCGAGAACCTGGCCGGAAAGATTGAGCAACTTGTAACTGGCCGTCAATTTGTAGGAATAAAGACCGTCGTTTTCGGCAAACCCGTATCCGACCGGTTCGGCGTAGATCGACAGGGTCTCGCCGTCCGTATAGGCTGCGGTCTCGCGGGGAACGTATTCGCCGTAGCCGCTGCTTGCCTTCTCGGTGAGCGTTGCGGTTGCAAAACCAAGGCCGGCGGTCTCCCAGGCCCGGTCGTAAGCAGCGAGCGCCTTCGAGAATTCCTCAGAGAGCCCGGTCTCTGCCACGGTCTGCGCGGGAGCGGACAATGGTACCGCCATGGTCCCGATACCAATAAGGATAGCAGAAACGATCCGCCGCGATGCATGCCGTCCGCGAAATATTGACATAAGTTTACCCCGCCCGCCCTTTAATCTTGTCTATTCTTAGCGATTTTGCCGATATAGACCGACTTTTGCCTTGAGACAAGACAATGTGTGCAATGCGGTAAACGCAGGCGCCCTTTGCGTCCGGTTCTTTACCCATGAAAACGGAAAACCGTGTCTCGTGTTAGGGCTTATCGTCCGGGGGCTTGATGTCGCGCGGCGTTCGGCAGCGGGGTGGGATGCCTCTCAAAGACTGCGGGCTTCCCAGGACTGGCGCTTGCGGTAAATGGTGGAAGGGCTGATCTCGAGAGCCGCCGCGGCCATCGCGATATTGCCGTCGAAGGCATCGAGAGCGTCCTCGATGATCCGGCGCTCTTGGGCCCAGAGCGGTTCGATCGTGCCGAAGGGACGGCTTTG
This sequence comes from Roseibium aggregatum, assembly GCF_017309185.1. GTDB lineage: Bacteria > Pseudomonadota > Alphaproteobacteria > Rhizobiales > Stappiaceae > Roseibium > Roseibium aggregatum_B. The sequence goes on from NZ_JAEKJZ010000001.1 coordinate 404,922, forward strand.
CGCCTGGGTCCGGCCGCGCTCGCGGGAGAGATCGATGACGGCACCCGGACGTGCACTCTGGTCGCGGATGACCAGGGGAAGCATGTCGTAAGTCACGGCGGCGCCTTCGTTCATGACGACGATCTGCCGGATCGTGTTCTCGAGTTGGCGCACGTTGCCGGGCCAGGCATAGGCGACGATGCGGGCTTCCGCATCCGCGTCGAAGCCCTTGAAGGCACGGCGTTCCTCTTGCGCGAAGCGGCTCAGGAACGTTTCGGCAAGCGGCAGGATGTCGTCCCGCCGTTCGCGCAGCGGCGGCAGATGGATCGGCAGCACGTGCAGCCGGTAATAAAGGTCCTCGCGGAACCGGCCGGCGGTGATCTCCGAAAGCGGATTGCGATTGGTGGCGCAGATGATGCGCGCGTCCACCTTCCGCGTTTTGGTGTCGCCGAGCCGCTGGAAGGTGCCTGTCTGCAGGAACCTGAGCAGCTTGCTTTGCAAAAGGAGATCCATTTCGCCGATTTCGTCCAGGAACAAGGTCCCGCCATCGGCCTGTTCAGCGGCCCCGGCCCGGCTCTCGGCCGCCCCGGTGAAGGCGCCGCGCATATAGCCGAAAATCTCGCTTTCGATGAGATCCCGGGGGATCGCGGCGCAATTCAGCGTGACGAAGGGATTGGCTTCGCGGTCGGAGAGGTCGTGAACAGCATTGGCGCAGAGTTCCTTGCCGGTTCCGGACTCGCCGGTGATGAAGACCGGAGCCTGGGAAGGGGCCATGCGCGCGATCTGGGCGTGGATATCACGCATCTGCGTCGAACTGCCGATCATGCGGCGCATGCCCTTCGGTTCCTCCGAGGCGGTCGGCCGGATGTTCGCGTCCGTCCTGTCGGGAGCTGACGGGATGCCCCGCTGCTCGGCCGGCACGCTTTGGGGCGGAGGCGAAGGCCGGCGCTGCTTGAGCTGAAACCCGATTTTGGAGGCAAGCGCGTCCAGGGAAAATGGCTTGGTAAGGAAGTCGTGCGCCCCGGCCCGCATGGCGCTGACTGCGCGCGAAACGGAGCCCATGGCCGAGACCGCGATGATCACGGCCTTGGGGCAACGCACGGCGTAGGATTCCAGAGCCTGATCGCCACCTATGGTTTCCAGGTCGATAATGAGGATATCGGTCGACTTGTCGGCGAGGTCTTGCAGGCAGGAGGTTGAGTCTGTGTAAAGAATTGGGTCCGTACAGTTGGTATTCAGTTTGGCGCAAACGGCCGACGTGCGGGCGGCCTCTGAAGCCGATGCATCCAATACGCGTACAATTACAGGCAAGTCTTTGCCCCCGTTACTCCCCATTGCTGGGCAACTCCCATCGCTCGATCCGGGTCAGTCGAATATCGAAAGATTCGTCAATTCGATAATTCTCCGAACAGGGTAAACAAAGCGTTGTCATGAGAGGCATTTTGCAGATTTACCCATGCCTAAGGCGTCGAGCTAGGCAATTATGACGATCCTGCGATATAGCCGATGAGAAATCCGGCGGCGCTCAAGGCGGTTGCCAGGGCGAGCGCGGCGGGAAGGGAAAGCCCCTGCGGCCCCGGGCCACGCTTCAGGGGAGGCGCGGAGGTATCTTCCGAAAACCGGGTTCCAGCCAATATCGTGTCCGCGACGGTCCGGAGGGTTTTCTCGTCCGCGGGCGTCGCGGTTTCGATATCGGTAAGGGAAAGCGTGAGCGTTTCGCGCGCGACGGGAGGAGGTGAACCGTCGGTCGCGACAGGCTGCGCCTTAGCGGATGGGGGCGAGGGCTGGGCCATGTCCGTTTGCGGCGGTTGCCTCGGCATCCGGGCGGTTTCGAAAGACGTGCCGCTTCCCGCGGGTTCGAATTCCGGCGCATAGCTGCCTTTCGGGATGACGATGCGAACAGGAGCGCCCGCTCCGGTCCCCTCGTAGTATTTGGAGAGACGCTGGCGCAGACGTGCCGCTTCCACGCGCACGATCGGGTCGGTAACCGGGTTGAAGTTCTCCGTGCGGCCCAGAGCCTCCACGGCGATGGTGTAGCCCTTGATCTTGTCCCGTTCGTTGTCGAGCGCCGCCTTGACCACGAACTTGAGAAAAGCGCGCAATTGCGGCGCAGGCTGGAACTCCGGGCTCTTCAGTGCGTCCAGAAGCGCCACCTGCACATCGTCAGCGGAAATCTGGACATCTCCGGCTGGAGCTTCTCCAGGCGGATAGGTGTCGCTGGATGGCGTTTGATCGGAAAGAGGCCCATCGGTGACGCTGCGGCCCTTGTCGGCACCCTTCGCCGTCGGCCGCGCGGGACGCCTGGACGTTTGCCCGGCAGATCGCATGCCAGTTCCCCCCTTGGTAACTGGTTCCTGTAATGCGCCACGACAAAGTTCCCCACCCAAGTAATAGTGCACTACAGCCCGAATGCAAGGCGAAGGACCGCGCCAATTCGAATGGCCGGAATAACGTAAGGGGAGTGGATGCTTTTCTTCGTCAATACGATTGCGATGAAAACAGGATCAGATTCAGGTCAATTCGGCGCATAGTCGGGGACAAGTCGCGGAAACCATGTTGGAAAGTGGCTTGAGGATTCGGAGGCCGCTGTTTCTTAAGGCATGATTGGCCGGTAATTTTGATTCGTGTCGGAATGTTCTAGAAGCCATGGGCCGAACAGGGACCATATTTGTTGCAGTCTGCATGGCCGTGATCGCGTTGTCGTCGGCGACCGTGCTGGTTTTCCAGTTTGGGCGCCCGTTCGGCGAGGCGGTTTCCCTTTCCCTGGCACTCATGTGCACCATGATCCTGATCCATCTGCTGATCGGGCGTGCCCGGGACCGCGGCGCGGTCAACGAAGCGGTTGACCGTCTGGAAGAGCGGATGGCCGATCTCGACGACGATGTCGGCAATCTGGAGGGACGCCTGACCGGCATGGAGCATTCCCTGCCGCGGCGAACGCGCGCGGAAATCGATCCGCTTTTTGCCGAAGTCGAGGTTCTTGGCACCCTGGTCAAGCAGATGGCCGAAGCCATGTCCGATCTCGAAACCAGGGTGGAGGATCAGCAGGCCGTGGCACCACCACCGCAACGGCAGAGCCTGCCGCGCTATCCGCAGCCGCAACCGGCCCAGCAGCCGTTGGTTCAGCCGTATTTTCCCGAGCCCCAGCCCGTCCCGGCGCCTCAGTCCGTTCCAGCCCCCCATTCTTCCGCCAACGCGCCCTACGCTCAATCCGATTGGACTTCAGACGAGCGCCAGGGGGCAGAGGACGGGGCCTTCGGACGAGGCGGTTACGAGACCGCCCAGGATCAGGCGTCAGGCTTTCCTTCCGTTGAGCCGGCCCAGTCGCATGGCGGCGTGTCCGACTGGGACCGCAAGTACGGCGTGCACGCGCCGCGCCCAGAAGACCGGGGCTTTCAGCAAGAGACGCCGGGACGTCCGGACCGGCCTCCGCAAGAGCCGGCACCGGCTCAGGCATTCGCGGAGCCGCTTCAGGAGCGCCCGCCCGCGCCCCGGGAGCAGGCTCGCCCCAACATGGCCATGCGGGAGCTGATCACGTCGGCGCTCAACGCGAACCGGGTCGAGTTGCATCTGCAGCCGATTGTGACCCTGCCCCAGCGCCAGGTGAAATATTATGAAGCGTTCACGCGGTTGCGCGACGCAAGCGGCAATGCCGTCGAGGCCAGAAGGTTCGTTCCCGAAGCGGTACGCTCCGGTCAGATCGCCCGCATCGACAATCTGCTCTTGTTCAGGTCCGTGCAGGTCATCCGGCGCCTGACCTCCAGGAACCGCAACGCCCGGCTGTTTTGCAACATTTCGTCGCTGTCGCTGGTGGACGACACCTTCCTCCCGGGCTTCCTGGAATTCGTGAAGGCCAACCGGGAATTCGCCGACGTGCTGGTCTTCGAGTTTTCCCAGGACGATGTCGCCCAGATGGGCGCGATGGAGCTGGAAAGCCTGAGCGCTCTCTACGACATCGGGTTCCGGTTCTCCATCGATCAGATTTCCGACATGAAGATGGATTTCAATTCACTGGCGGGCCGCGGCTTCAAGTTCGGCAAGCTGAATGCGGATTTCCTGATCGGGCGCCGCGAGGCCAATCACGGACACATTCATCCCTCGGACTTCGGCGATCTGCTCCACCGCTATGGCATGGAACTGATCACAGATCACGTGGAGACCGAATCCCAGGTCCTTGAACTGCTCGATTACGATGTGAAACTCGCCCAGGGCAATCTGTTCTCGCCGCCGCGTCCCGTGCGCGCGGAGGTCCTCCAGGGAGCCCCGGCGCCGGGCCCCAGACAGTCCGCTGCGCAGTAGAAGTGCGGGGCAGTAGAAGCAAGGGTTTCCCGTTTCCTTGCACCTTTGCGCGTCTGCGCCGTGGCGGTTTCGCCTTCACAGAACATCATCGGACCTGGTCCGGTGATCCGTTCCTTTAAGCGGGCCAACCGCCGTTGTTGCCCGACCGCCGGGCCGTCAGCCTTGCGCCGGCCCTACGGTGATGACGGTCGGTTCCTTGTCCGCCAGCAACCGCCTGGCCACCCGCTTGACATCCTCGAGCGTCACCGCCTCGATTTCGCTGTTTCTGCGGTCGAAATAGTCGATCCCGAGATCGGCGTTCTGCAGGGCGACGAGCTGCCGGGCGATCTTGCCGGAACTGTCGAAGCGCAGCGGATAGGACCCGGTGATATACTGCTTGGCCAGTTTGAGTTCGTCCTCGCCTGGCCCTTCCGAGGCCATGCGTTGAATCTGCGCCAGCATGACGGAAACAGTCTCGGCGGCCCGATCCGCTCTCGTCGCGGCGGAACCGACCAGCAAGCCGGTGTGTTCATAGGGGGAAAGCGACGTCCCGGCGCCGTAGGAAAGGCCGCGCTTTTCCCGCACCTCTTCGTACATCCAGGAGGTGAACGTGCCTCCGCCCAGAATGTGGTTCATCACGTAGGCGGCCTGGTAATCGGGGTCGTCGCGGGTGATGCCCGGCAGACCGACGAATATGGTGGTCTGCGGTATCTCAAGGTCTCGATGCACTTTTTCTCCGGTTGCCGGAACGAAATCCGCCACCGGCTGAAGATCGCCTGCCTCGGGAAGGGCCGCGAACACCTTGTCGAGAAGCGGCTCAAGCGTTTTGGCGTCGATAGCGCCGACCACGCCGATCGTGAGCCCCTCCCTGGCCAGCATTCTGGTGTGCTGCGCGTCGAGGTCCGCTGCGGTCAGGCCGCCAAGGGTTTCCTCTGTGCCGAGCGTCGGGCGTGAATAGGGATGCTCGCCGAACATGGCGTTGGCGAGGGATCGTCCGGCGAGGGCATCGGGACTGGTCTCGTTGCGTCTGATCTGCGTGGCAAGCTGGGTCTTCATGCGCTCGACAGGGGTCGGGTCGAAACGCGGATCGTTGACAGCCAGCGCCAGAAGGTCGCCTGCCTCGGTCAAGGTCGGGGTCAGGGTGCGCATGCTGCCGAAGAGACGGTCCTTGCCCGTGCTGAAACTGATGCTCACGGCCAGCTCTTCGAGCCGCGCCTGAAACGCCTCAGAGGTCAGGTGTCCGGCTCCTTCGTCCATGGTTGCGGCCAGCAGACGGGTGAGGCCTTCTTTCCCTTGCGGGTCCTGGGTGGAGCCGCCTTCGAACGAGAAGTTCATGGCGACGATCGGCACGGTGTGGTCTTCCACCAGCCAGGCCTCGATGCCTTTAGGACTGACCACTTTCTGGATTTCGACGGCCTGGGCAAGGCGCGTCAGGCCAACCAGGGCGAAGGTTGCGATGAGGAGGGCGCGAAATGCTGCGTTTGCGGGGAGTGTCTTTGCCATCGGATCAGGACCTGTCCTCGTGATTTGCGTCATCCGTCAGGGCGGTCTCGGGGGCGGTCTCGGGCGCCGCGGTGGGCTCCATCCGCAGTTCGCCGACAACAGGAGGTCCGCTCAGGTAGGTGCGGGCGGCATCGAGAACATCTTCGCGGGTCACGGCCATGACCTGTGAGGGCCAGGTCTGGATGTCCTCGACCGTCTGCCCGCTGGCGAGCGAACTGCCGAATAGACGGGCGAGCGTGGACTGGCTGTCCTGCGCATAGATCGCACCAGAGATCATGCTGTGTTTCGCGCGTTCTACTTCCTCTTCGCTCACACCGTCGTCCAGAAGCTTTTGAAGCTCCGCTTCGACAAGGGTTTCCATTTCCTCAAGCGTGTGGCCGGGACGGGGGGAGGCGTAAAGCCCGAACCGGCCGTCGTCCAGGGCGCCGTCCTGATAATAGGCCCCGGCGCTCAAAGCGGCTTCCTTGTCCAGAACAAGCGACTTGTGCAGCCGGCTTGTCGGTCCGCCACCGAGAATGTTGGCCAGAACGTCCAGCGCCTCGGGAGTTTTGCCCGGTCCCGTTGTCTGACTTGGAACGATCCAGTTTTGTGTGATGGATTCCTGCCGGACCCTCGGGTCGGAAACCGCGATGCGCCGTTCGCCCGAAAGCGGCGGCTCGGCGGGCCGGATGCGTTCGCCCGGTTCGGCGCGCCGGGCGACCTTTCCGTAGGTCTCGGCAGCAAGGCTTCGGACTTCATCGACGCCGACGTCTCCGGCAACCACGAGAATGGCGTTGTTGGGTGTGTAGAACCGGTCATAGAAGGCGAGCGCGGAATCCTCGTTCAGCGCTTCGATCTCGCTCTGCCAGCCGATAATCGGAGATCCATAGGGATGATTGACGAAAGTGATCGCATTCATGGCCTCCCGCAGCCGTGACCCCGGTTCGCTGTCAACCCGTGAACGTCGCTCTTCCAGCACGACGTCGCGCTCGGGATCGACCACTTCTTTTGAAAGCACCAGGTTTTCCATCCGGTCGGCTTCAAGCGCCATCATCAGAGGCAGGTGTTCTTTGGCCACACGCTGGTAGTAGGCGGTATAATCCGTGCTGGTGAAGGCGTTTTCCTGACCGCCGCGCTCCGCGATCATCTTGGAAAAGGCACCGTCCGGGTGCGACCGCGTCCCCTTGAACATCAGGTGTTCGAGAAAATGTGCGACACCGGACTGTCCTTCCGGCTCGTCGGCGGCGCCCACCTTGTACCAGATCATGTGGGTAACGACCGGGGCCCGGTGATCCGGTATCACGACCACCTGAAGACCGTTGTCCAGGTGGAACGTCTCCAGGTTCGGCGCGATGATGATGTCCTCAGACACTCCCGTTCCCGAATTGGTCCGGTCCGAACTCGCTTCGGCGGCGGGAACGAGGAGAAAGGCGGTGAATGCCACGGCGCCGATCGCTTTTCCGATGCGGTGAGGGATGACGCGCGAGGTTGGCAACTTCGTCGGGATCACGTGCAACTCCAGTTTTTGTCTTTAAACGCAAAAGACCTCCGGACACTGACCTTCCATATAGGAAGAAGTGACCGGAGGTCTCGTTACAATTTTGTCATCGACCGCGGAGGCCGCTATCAGTCGCAATATTCGGCCTGACCCTTCAGGCAACGGGGATCGAGCCTCTGGTCGTCGTCGAAGGGATCCTTCTTCCTGCCTGTCCGCTCGACTTTCTTCGTTACCACTTCCGGCAGGGGCGCATCCGGCGACGGGGTACTGTACTCCGTGGGCGGCTCGGTCAGGTAACGGCGTTGTGCCAGGCCGTTGTTGGCCAGTCCGGCCTGCTGGGCTTTCAACTTCTGAAGGCGTTCCCACTCCGCCTTCTGTTCCTCGCGGGTGAGGGGCGCACCGTCCGCGATCTCGGCTTCGCGCCGCTGCTCTTCCGTATTGAGCGGGGCTGTTCCGGTCACGCCGGTAATCTTGAAACCGCGCATTTGCTCGGGCGTCAGGCGCTTGTCGGCCGAACCGGCATAAAGGGCCTTGAGCTCTCTGAGCTCTTCGCTCTCTTGCTGTTTCGGCCAGTCCGGAGAATTGACGCCTGCGACATTGGTTTCAGGCTCTGGAAGGCTTTCCGTCTTCGAAGGCATGGCCAGTGGCGCGCGGGGCTTGTAGTCGATCGGTTTTTCGTCCGGGTCGACGGCGCCCAGACCTTTCATGATCGTGCTCACAAGCGCGGTATCCGGCGCCTGGGTGGTTCCGTCGGCGGCCTGACACGCGGCGAGCCCCAGGAGAGCCGCCAGCATCGCAAGATTTTTTACCAGCCCGTTCTTCGTCCGCAGCACAGCAGAGTCCTTAAATTTTACTTCGAAAACAGGCGGATCTCCGCCCACAACCGGTCAATTCAGCCTTAAACCGCTATTTTGCGGCTGAATTAGGACCATTTTTAAAACTGTCATACAGGAGACCGGCGACCCCCGCAACGATCCACACATCCGCCAGGTTAAAGACATACCAGGAGAATGTCCCCACGTGAAAATGAACGAAGTCGACAACGGCGCCATAGGCCAGCCGGTCGATCCCGTTGCCGATCGCGCCACCGATAACGAGCGCGAGCGCGACGGCCGATAGTCTGCCCGTGGATCTTGCGGACCAGATCCAAAGCCCGACGGTCACCAGGATGGTGAAACCGGCCAGGAGCCAGCGGCCGAGATCGCTCTCCTGCTGAAACAGACCGTAGGAAATCCCCCGGTTCCAGACCAGCACGAGATCGAGCACGGGCAGGAGCTGGACCCGCCCGGCGGCTCCAAGGTCATAGCCGTAGACAAGCCAGAGTTTCGATGCCTGATCGAGCAGGACGCCGGCGAACGCGATCAGGAAAACCAGCAGGCTGAAGCGGCCCCACAAGAGGGGCCGGTTCGATCGTTCCACGTCGGTCCGGTCCGGTTCGCTCATCGGTCCGCACCCGGCTCACGCTGACGCGTGAGCTGCGTCCCATTCGCGCAGGGCACCCGCATCGCGCAGGGTCACGTCCGGATAGTCCGGATCGGAACCGACCTCGGGCAGGATCTTCCAGGAGCGCGCGCATTTCGTGCCTTCGGCAAGTCCCGGAACGACCGCGACGCCCTTGGTGTCGTCGAGCGTGAAGGCGCCGTCCGGTGCCGGGTCCGAGGTGAGCGTGAGCTGGCTGGTGATGGCTATGTCGGCCATGTCCTTGCCTTCAAGCGCGGCCATCAGCTCCGGATCCGTGACATGGACGACCGGATGGGCCTCCAGGGACGATCCGATCCGCTTTTCCCGGCGCTCCACTTCGAGAGCTCCCGTGATCACCCGCCGCACGGTTCTGATCTTGGCCCACTTGGCGGCCAGGGCCTCGTCTTTCCACGTGCCCGGAACTTGCGGGAACTGCTCCAGATGAACCGAGGTGTCCTCGCCGTAGCGGGATGTCCAGGTCTCGTCCATGGTAAAGGGCAGCATCGGCGCCAGCCAGGTGACAAGGCAGTTGAACAGCTTGTCGATGACGTAGAGCGACGCCTTGCGGCGCTGCGACGAGGCCGCGTCGCAGTAGAGCGCGTCCTTGCGGATGTCGAAATAAAACGCCGACAGTTCCACCGTCATGAAGGTGAACAGCTGGTGGAAGATCCGCTTGTAGTCGAACTCCCAATAGGCCTCCCGGACCATGGCATCCAGTTCCGTCAGCCTGTGCAGCATCAGCCGCTCCAGCTCCGGCATGTCTTCAAGCGCGACATCCTCGCCGGTGGCGTGGGCAAGGGACCCGAGCATCCAGCGCAGCGTGTTGCGCAGCTTGCGGTAGCTGTCGACGTTGGTCTTGATGATCTCCTGGCCGAGCCGCTGGTCTTCCCAGTAGTCGGTCGAGGCCACCCAAAGACGCAGGATGTCCGCGCCGTACTGCTTGATGACGTCCTGCGGGAACACCTGGTTGCCGAGCGATTTGGACATCTTGCGTCCGTCTTCGGCCATGGTGAAGCCGTGGGTCAGAACCGCGTCGTAGGGCGCGTGACCCCGTGTGCCGCAGCTTTCCAGGAGCGAGGAATGGAACCAGCCGCGGTGCTGGTCGGAACCTTCCAGGTAAAGCACATAGTCCTTGCCGCCGTCTCCCTTGCGCTTCGGCGCAAGATCGTCGCGCTGCTCCAGCACGAAGGCATGGGTGGAGCCACTGTCGAACCAGACATCGAGAATGTCCGTTACCATGTCCCAGTCGTCGGCGGCGTAGTCGTTGCCGAGGAAGCGTTCCTTCGCCCCGTCCACGTACCAGGCATCGGCGCCTTCGGCGGCGAAGGCGTCGAAAATACGCTTGTTGACCGCTTCATCCTTCAGGATCTGGTTGTTGTCCTTGTGGATGAAGACCGTGATCGGTACGCCCCAGGCGCGCTGGCGCGACAGCACCCAGTCCGGACGGTTTTCGATCATCGAGCGCAGCCGGTTCTGGCCGCTGCCCGGCACGAAACGGGTCTCGTCGATGGCGTTGAGCGCCCGCGTGCGCAGGGTATCGGTTTCGCCGCCCAGTTGCTTGTCCATATAGACGAACCACTGCGGCGTGTTGCGGAAGATCACCGGCTTCTTCGACCGCCAGGAATGCGGATAGGAGTGGGTGAGCCGGCCGAGACCGATCAGGTTGCCGCTCTCCTTCAGCTTCTCGATGACCGCCTTGTTCGCCTTGCCCTTCTCGCCCTTGTGGGTGATGACCTCGCAGCCTTCGAAGCCGGGGGCGTCCCTGGTGTAGAACCCGTCGTCGGCGACGGTGAAGGGGATGGCCGTGTCGATGCCGCGGGTTTCGAGCTCGGCGCGTTTTTCCATCCAGATCTCGAAGTCGTCCGTGCCGTGACCGGGCGCGGTGTGCACGAAGCCGGTGCCCGCATCGTCGGTGACGTGATCGCCGTCGAGAAGCGGCACGTCGAAGGCGTATCCGCCGAGATCGAGGTCGGCGAGCGGATGCGCGCAGGTCAGTGTCGCCAGTTCATCCGCGCTCACCTCGCGCACACGCGTGAAGTCGCTGATGCGGGCGTTCTTGAACACCTCTTCGGCAAGCGCGTCCGCCAGGAGCAGGAGGTCGCCCTTCTGAACCCAGTTTTCTTCTGGCAGGTCGTCCTGCGTTACCCCGAAAAGACTGTAGCCGATGCGCGAGGAATAGCTGATCGCCCGGTTGCCCGGGATGGTCCAGGGCGTGGTCGTCCAGATCACGACGGAAGCGTCGAGCAATTGTTCGACGGCGGTGTCGTCGCTGCCCCCGGCGGAGGTGACCGGAAACTTCACCCAGATCATGTCAGACTTGTAGTCCTGGTATTCGATCTCCGCTTCCGCCAGCGCGGTTTTCTCGACGACCGACCACATGACCGGCTTGGAGCCCCGGTAAAGCTGGCCGGACATAGCGAATTTCATCAGCTCGCTGGCGATGATCGCCTCGCTTTCGAAGCGCATGGTCAGGTAGGGATTGTCCCAGTCGCCCTCGATGCCGAGGCGCTTGAACTCCTCGCGCTGCACGCCGATCCAGTGCTCGGCGAATTCACGGCATTCCTGGCGGAATTCCACGATCGGCACTTCGTCCTTGTTCTTGCCCTTGGCGCGGTATTGCTCCTCGATCTTCCATTCGATCGGCAGGCCGTGGCAGTCCCAGCCGGGCACGTAGTTGCTCTCGTAGCCCATCATCTGCATGGAACGGGTGACGATATCCTTCAGGGTCTTGTTCAGCGCGTGGCCGATATGGATATTGCCGTTGGCGTAGGGCGGGCCGTCGTGAAGCACGAACTTGTCGCGTTCCTTGCCCTGCTCACGAAGCTTCTTGTAGATCTCCAGCTTTTCCCAGCGTGCGAGGATCTCCGGTTCCTTCTTGGGGAGGCCGGCGCGCATGGGAAATTCGGTCTGCGGCAGGTTGAGCGTTTCTGAGTAGTCGCGTTTGTCTGTCTCGGTCATCGTCAAATCGATCCGGTCGTTCGGGCGCATGCCCGCGGTCATGTTGCTGGGTGTGTGCCGGCCTTTTGCCAGGCGGCAACGTCAAACGGTGGATCCCGGTCCCTGGCGCCGCGCGGTTCGCGTCAGCCGAAGGCCGGGCAACTAATTCGCGACACTTTGGCCATCGACGGGCCGATACTTATGAAAGTCCTGTCTTGCATGGCAAGGGACATAGCAGCACTTCGCGCGCGAATAAAGCCGTTCCGGTCAATCGGCACCGCTTTGTCTTTTTGTAGCCGCGGGCAAGGGTCCCGGCGGGGAGGCGCTCGATAACGACCCGGTAACCGAATATAGACGTCTGTCCTGCATGTATTGCCGATGGAGATGGCGACACAGGCAGGACGGTCCGGCTGGCATGGCGATAGACGCAAAACTCGAGAGCGCAATGGCGGCCGGAGCGGATGGCAACGGCGGTTGGTGGCAGAAGGGCGTGCGCTCCGGCAACTGGCTGACCTGGGACCGGATCGGGTTCGCCTGCCTGTGCGTAGCCGTGGGGGCCGTGCTGGGATTGGTCTGGATGCTGTTTCTTCCCAACGGTTTCACATCGCCCAACGGCACATTGATGATGGACTACCTGAGCTTCTGGCTGGCGGGAACACAGGTTTGGGAGGGGAGTCCCGAACGGGTCTATGACACGTTGGCCTTCGCCGCCCTTCAGGAACAGCTGAGCGACTCCGATACCTTTTTCGGCTTCTTCTATCCGCCGACCTTCCAGCTGCTTCAAAGTGCCTTCGCCTGGCTGCCTTACAAAGCCGCCTTTGCCGCCTTTGTCGCGGCAACCACGGGCCTTTTGCTGGTGGCCTGCCGGCTGATCACCGGAAAATGGCTGCTGGCCGCGTGTCTCATTCTTGTTCCGGCCTGCGCCAACAACGCCTTTCACGGCCAGAACGCGGCGCTGACGGCCGCCCTATACGGCTTCTTTCTCGTCGGGCTGGAGCGGCAAAAACCGATCCTCGCCGGCATCGCGCTCGGTCTCCTGACAATCAAGCCCCAGCTCGGCATCCTGGCGCCGGTCGCGCTGATCGCTTGTCTCAACTGGCGCGCATTCGTCAGCGCATCCGTCACGACACTGGTTTTCGCGGGCCTCAGCGCGGCGGTTCTGGGGGGAGGCGTCTGGCTTGCCTTCTGGCAGCAGGCGCCGGTCGCCACCGCCGTGATGGAAACCGGCAGCGTCGAATGGGAGAAGATGATTTCCGTCTATGGCAGCGCCAGGCTTTTCGGTGTGGGTCATGGCACGGCCATCGCGCTGCAATCGGTTGTGGGGCTCGGTGCGCTCTGGGGTGTCTGGACGGCCTGGCGGCGGGCGGAGACCATGGCGGTACGCGCCTCCGTGCTCCTTGGCGGAACGCTGCTCGTGACACCCTTCGCGATGGCCTACGACCTGACGCTTCTGGTGGTGCCTTGCGCCTTCCTGATCCGCGCCGGGCTCAAGGACGGATTTTTACCTTATGAAAAAGTGCTTCTGTTCCTGGTCATCGGACTGTCGGCCTCGACCAGTCCGCTTGCTCTGTGGCTGCACGTGCCGGTGGCGCCTCTTCTGCCCTTGATCGTCTTCGGCCTGGGCATAAGGCGGCTTGTCGCAGCGGAACCTGTTGCGGTATCGGCTGCACCGCAAGGCAGTGTCCTAGGATGAGGCCGCTTTCCTGTTCACACGTTCGCGATGGGCGATATAGAGCCCGCTGAAGACGATCAGCGCGATGCCGAACCACGTCGGGCCGTCGGGAAACTCGGTGAAAACCAGATAGCCGAACAGCGTCGCACCGACGATTTCCAGATATTGCAGCGGTGCCAGCAGAGTGGCGTTGCCGCGTTGAAACGCCGCGACCACCAGACCGTGAGCGGCGAAGGAAATGAGCCCGATCAGCATCAAAAGGCCTGTTTGACCACTTGTCGGCGGCAGAAATTCCATTCCCTGCGTGCCGGTGAATGCGCCCAACGCCAGCGCGCAACCGAGAAACAGCGTACCGGACAGGCCGGCGCTGAACTGAATGGTCAGGAGTCCGTCTGTGATCGGGCGGAGCCGGTTGATCAGAAGGTAGAAGGCAAACAGGAAGGCTGTGCAAATCGGCAGAAGGCTTACGAGGCCGAATTCCGCAATGTTCGGTCTCAAGATAATGATCGCGCCCAGCAGACCGACCAGGATCGCGCCGATCCGGCGGGGACCGACCTGTTCCTTCAAAAGCAGCGCGGCCAACACCGTGAGGATCATGGGTTCGACGAAGAAGATCGAAATCGCGGTTGCGACCGACATGTATTTGACGGCGGTGAAGAAGCAGAGCGAGGCTGCCGCGAGCAAAACACCTCTGAGGTAGTTCACCACCGGCTGCTTGCCTCTGAACGCCCCGAATTTTCCAGTCGCCAGAATGATCGCGAACGCGATCGCGAACTGGAAGAAAAAGCGGCCGAACGTGATTTCAAGCGGTGGCAGCCCGGCCGACAGATATCTGGCGATGATGTCCATCATCGGAACCAGCATCATCGCCGAGGACATCAGGAGGATTGCCACGAGTGGATTCTGGTCGGCCGTCTCGGGAAGAGCGGACTGGCTCATGACGCGAAATCCAGAAGCTTCAGGTCGATTTCCGACAGGGGCCGGAGAGACCCGAGAGCGGCGCGCGCTTCCTGGCCGTCCCGGTCCATCTGCGCAATCAGATCTTCGGCGGAATCGAACTTTTGCTCGCCGCGCAGGTAGGAGATCAGGTGCACCCGCAGCGTTTCGTCGTAAAGGTCGCCGCTGAAATCGAACAGGTGGACTTCGAACAGTTTTGCACCATTGTCGAAGGTCGGCCGCCGGCCGTAGCTTGCCACGCCGTCATGCCAGCCGCCGCCCGTCTTCACCTTGACCGCATAAATCCCCTCAAGAAGCGGGCAGTCCTCGCTCAGGCTCAGATTGGCCGTGGGGTACCCGAGGTCCCGGCCGCGCTTGTCGCCGTGACGGACTTCGGCCTCGAAAAACCAGCGGTATCCGAGAAGCCCGTTGGCTTGGGGCATGTCCCCACGGGCAAGGCAGTCGCGGATGCGGGTCGAGGAAACGGCTTCCGCGCCCTCGTCTTCCTCCCGGTGGACGATGGTCACCCCGAAGCCGTGGTTGGCGCCCGCCATGCGCAGGAAGTCGGGGGTTCCCTGCCGGGCCTTGCCGAAGTGGAAGTCGTAACCGGTCACGGCATGGCGGATGCCGAGCGTGTCGATCAGAATGTCCTGAACGAAAGCCTTGGCCTCGATACTGGCGAATTCTTTGGTGAACGGCAGGATCAGCGCGCCGTCGAGACCGCACACACGCAGCATCTCGACCTTCAGCGCCGGCGGTGTCAGCCGGAAAACGGGTGCCGAGGGATTGAACACGGTGCGTGGGTGCGGCTCGAAGCTCATCGCAAAAACCGGATGGTGGGTGCCATGTCCCATGCCGAGCGCCGCGTCGAGAACCGCGCGGTGCCCCCGGTGGACTCCGTCGAAATTGCCGATGGCGACAACCCCGCCTTTCAGATCTTGCGGAAAGGCATCCAGACTGTCGGCGAACAAAAATCGGGAGGAGGCGGGCGAACTCATGCGGCAACCTTTGCGCAACTTTGGAGCAGGTTTGGAAATATCCCAGGAGCGGTCCGGAGAAACCTGCCTGAACAGGAAGCTCCGCCGACGCTGGCGTGGAACCTGCCGTCAAGCTCGCGAAAGGTCAAGCTCGCTTGATATCAGAGACCGGAGCGGTCTTCCTCGCGGCTGGGCACCTTTACGAGCGCTTCGCCTTCCAGAACGACCGTATCGTCCACGCTACAGACACAGGAGAGACGGGCGCGGTTGCCACGTTCCATGAGCTCCTCCACCGTGACGGTCACCTTGACGTCGTCCCCGATCTTAACCGGCGCCTTGAAGTTCAGCGTCTGGGACAGGTAGATGGCGCCTGGACCGGGCAGGCGCGTGCCGAGCACTGCGGAGATGAGGCTTGCCGTGTAAAGACCGTGGGCGATTCGGGTCTTGAACGGGGTTCTGGCGGCAAAGTGCTCGGAAAGGTGGATTGGGTTCCGGTCCCCGGACACTTCGGCGAACCCGATTACATCCGAAGAACTGACATGTTTGACGAGTTCTTCGCTCATTCCGGTTTTCAGATCTTCGAAACAGAGTTTTTGAAGTTCCAGCATTTATGTGGCCCGCCACTAGGAGTTTTCAGGTTCGCGGACGCTAGGCGGCGCAAGGTTTTCTGGCAATAGTGCTTTGGGCGAAGAAAAAAGCTTCTGAAATTAACGGTCTTTTCAGGTGCGGCAGGTAGATTGCTTGGAGTGTGGGGAGGTGAGGACACAAGTTGTGTCGCTCTCCTTCGAAGTCATATCGCGATTCCAACGGCCCACGGCCAGGGGCCGCGCCAATTGACAGTATGGAGTAGACAATGGCCCTTGATCTTCAGATGCCGGTCCTCGTGGTCGATGACTACAAGACGATGATTCGGATTATCCGGAACCTTTTGAAGCAACTTGGTTTCGAAGACATCGACGATGCCGCGGACGGCACCGAAGCCTTGGAAAAAATGAAACAGCGCCGCTACGGCCTGGTGATTTCCGACTGGAACATGGAGCCGATGACCGGTTACGAACTGCTCAAGCAGGTTCGCGCCGACGGCAGCCTCAGCAAGACACCGTTCATCATGGTGACGGCGGAATCCAAGACGGAAAACGTCATTGCCGCCAAGAAAGCCGGTGTGAACAACTACATCGTGAAGCCCTTCAACGCTCAGACGCTGAAAGGCAAGATCGAAGCAGTATTCTCCGATTGATTTTCGGCACTCGATCGAAGGACCTCCGGTCGGATTGGATCGGGCGTCCCTGGATCGACTGCGGCCCGAGTGCTGGAACATCCGTAACACGCTCAATAGAAAGCGGAATGTTCCCGGCGGAGCCAGACCAGGCGTCTCTCCGCCAGCACCAAGCGGATAGGGTGAGAACGCGCGATTTTGCTTGTTTAAGCATGTCGGGCGGGATTCGCTGTATCCGAATTGTTTAAGAGAAATCTGGCCTTCGGATCCGCATTTGGGAGGCTGTGCACAATGAAAAGGCGGGAGCCGATGACCACCATGAACAAAGACAACGTCGCACGAGTAATCGACTTTCTTCAGGAAAACAAAAATCGGCAGGGCGAAGTCTCGCTCAACGATGTCATGCACTTGGCGGAAGTTATGTCCGGCTCGATGTATGATTTCTTGTCGACTGTGCAGCCTGCCGTAACGGAAGAACTGACTGCGATCGCGAAGGAAATCACCCGCATGAAGGAGGAAATCTCCAATTTGCGGGCCAACGACATGACCGGCAGCAAGATCCCGGACGCCGGGCGCGAGCTGGACGCGATCGTGGAAGCGACCGAGGACGCCACAAACACGATCATGGAGGCGGCCGAGGAAATCATGGGCGCCGACACGAGCGACACGGAAGCCTATCAGGAGCTGGTCAGCAACAAGATGATCTCCATCTTCGAAGCCTGCACCTTCCAGGATATCACCGGCCAACGGATCTCCAAGGTCGTCGAAACCCTTCGCTTCATCGACGAACGCGTGGCCTCCTTCATCGAGCGCCTGCGCATTCCGGAGGACCTGGACGCGGCGATCGAGGAGACGGACAACGACCGCCGCAAGCGCGAACTGATCCTTCACGGACCGCAGCACAAGGGCGAGGGCGTGTCCCAAAACGACATCGACGCCATGCTGAATGGCGGCCAAGCGGATATCGACAAGCTGTTCGACTGACAGGCGATACCTGCCGTAAACTCTGAAAAGGGCCGTCTTTGCAGGCGGCCCTTTTGCTTTTCCGGACGGGTGCGGCCCTACTCGGCAGGCGCGGCGGCGGCCTTGCGGTGGGACCGGCGCTCCGCCGCCAGCGATGTCAGGCCGAAATCGTCGAGCACAGTGTAAAACGCAGGCACGACGAAGACGATCATCAAGGTGGTTCCGAACAGGCCGAACGAAATCGAGGTCACCAGCGGGATCAGGACCTGGGCCTGGGTGCTTGTTTCGAAGAGCAGCGGCAGCATCCCGGAAACCGTCGTGACGGATGTCAGCAGAATTGCCCGGAATCTGGCCTTCGCCCCGAGCGGCGCGATGTCCGCGACGTTTTCCATGTCCGGTGCGTGTTCGTTCTTGATGAACTGAACCAGCAGGATGGAATCGTTGACGACCACCCCGGCCAGAGAAATGAAGCCGAGCGTGCTCGGCAGGGTAAAGTCCAGTCCCATCAGATAGTGGCCCCAGACCGCGCCGATGAGCGCGAAGGGGATCAGGACCATGACGACGACCGGCTCGGTAAAGCTGCGGAACTGGAAGCTGAGCAGGATGAACACGAAGATCAGTCCGGTCCCCAGGGAGACCATCATCGAGGCCTGGGTCTCCGCGCCTTTGGCGTTCTGGCCTTCCGTCGACGTCTGCAGGCCGGGATAGGTTTCGGCCAGGTCCGGCAGAAAACGGCTCTCGGTGTCCGTGACGACTTCGTTGGCGTTGGCGACGCCGAGCTGAACGTCGCCGGTCACGGTTACCGTTGGCAGGCGGTCGACACGGTTGATCCGTGTGAAGCTCCGGTCGGACACGATATTGGCGACGCTGCCGAGCGGCACCCGGTGACCGGACGGGGTTTCTATGGTGAAGAGCTCCAGATCGCCCAGACTGTTGCGGTCGGCACCGGCAAGCCTGACATCCACCTCGAAATTTTCCGATCCGACCTGGACCTCGTCTGCCGTGATCCCGTTGTAGGCGCCCCTGAGCTGGTCCGCGATAGCCTTGGCGTCGAGCCCGACGGCACCCGCGCCATCCTTCAGGGACAGGGACAGCTCCGGCTTGCCGAGAGCCAGATCGTCGGAAACGTTATAGACGCCCCGATAGGCTTTCAGCCAGGTCTGCAGGTCTTCGGAGGCCCGGTCGAGCACGTCCGGATCGCGGTGGGAGAGGCGCAGCTCGATGGCTCTGCCGGCCGGGCCGAGGCTCGACTCCGTGATCACGATCTGCCGGACATCGAGCGTCGGAGGCAGCTCCGCGCGCCAGGCCGTCAGGATTTCCTGGTTGCCGGAGCCGCGGACGGTGCCTTCGAGCAGGTCGACATTGACGGTCGCCAGATGCGCACCGCTGGTGCCCGCGTCGCTGTTTTCGTTGAAGCGGACCAGAACGTCCTTCAACAGCGAAACCCCGCCGGGACTGCGCGCCGACAGGTCTTGATCCACACGTTCAAGCGCGGCGATGGTCTTGGCGACGACGGCCCTGGTGTCATTCAGGCCGGCGCTTGCCGGCAGCTCGATGCGCGCCTCGATCTGGTCGCCCTCGGCATTCGGGAAAGCCTGAAACTTCACCAGGCCGCTGACGAGCAGCGACAGGGTGAACAGGAACAGCATCACGCAGATCCCGACCGTGAAGTACCGGTTTCGGACGGACCAGCTGGCGCAGGGGCCGATGACATGCTCACGCACCCAGGAAAGGCCGTCTTCGGCCCTGCGGGTGACCGGATTGGGCTTGTCGGCCGCGCCGCCGTGAGACAGGTGGTTCGGCAGGATGAGGAAGGCCTCGATCAGCGAGATCGCCAGAACCAGCAGCATCACCACCGGAATGACCCGCAGGACGTCGCCGAGATCGCCCTTGATGAAGGCCAGCGCGCCGAAGATCGCGGCGGTCGTCAGGAAGGAGGAAACAACGCCCGGAGCCACCTGCAGGGTGCCTTGAACGGCCGCTTCCAGCGGTTTGAGTCCCTGCTGCCGCTTGGTGGCGATGTTTTCAGAGATGACGATCGCGTCGTCCATCATGATGCCGATCACGATGAGCAGGGCGACCATGGAGAGCATGTTTATGGACAGGCCGATCAGGGACATGATCGCAAGGGCGCCCAGGAAGGAAACGGGCAGTCCCATGCCGATCCAGAACGCCTGGCGCCCGCCGAAAAAGATCCACATGGCGGCGACGACCAGGGCCAACCCCTGCAGCGAGTTCTTCACCAGCATCTGGAGGCGGTCCCTCAGGATGATAGAACCGTCGTTGATGACGGTCAGGGTCACGCTGGGGGCGGCACGGGCCTGTTCTTCCGTGACGAAGGCTGCCACACGACCGACAACCTCGATCAGATCGTCACTGCGGGTCTTGGAAACATCGAGCACCGCCGCCAGTTTGCCGTTGAGCCGGGTCTCGACCTCCTCGTCCTCGAAGAGGTCGGTCACGGTCGCGATGTCGCTGAGTGTGATCTGACCGCCCTGGGGCGAAGAGGCGACAACCACGGAGGAATAGGCGTCGGCCGCGAGACGCTCGTCGGCGAAGCGCAGGAGAATGGAACCGCCTTCCGCGGTGATTTCTCCCGATGGAATGTTTATGTTCTGGCGCGACAGGGTGTCGGCGATTTCGGAGAGCGTCAGGCCGATCTGCCGTGCCGCCGCGTCCTGGACCTCGATCCGGAACTGACGGTCCGAGAACCCGGAAATCGTTACCTGCGGTATGCCGCCGAAGCGCAACATCCGGCTCTTGACTTCTTCCGCGTAGTTCTTGAGCTGAGGCTTGTCCTCGATCCCGGTGATGACCACGGATACCGCCCTGGTGAGCCGGCCGGACTTTTCGATGGACGGATCCTCGACGCTGTCGGGAAAGTCTGAAATCGCGTTGATCTCCCGGTCGACATCGAGCATCAGTTGGTCGATATCGCCGCCTTCGACGATCCTGACCGTGGCGATCGCCACGCTCTCGCGCGCGTCGCAGCGCAGCTCGTCGATGTCCTCAACCCCGTCGAGCGCATCCTCGACACGGCGGCAAACGGTCCGTTCCACATCGGAAGATGTGGCGCCGGGATAAGCGAGCGTGATCTTGATTTCCTTGATCGGGATTTGCGGAAAGGTCTCCAGCAGGAGATTTGGAAGGTTGAGCAGCCCCAGGAGGATCAGTCCGGCCATCAGGAGATTGGCCGCTGTCTCGTGCCGGGCGAAGTACCGGATCATTGCAGCGCGCCTCCCTCCGGACCGGACATGGCGGACAGGCTTTTATCCATCTTTTCGTCTTCAACCGGTGTGAGCAGCATGCCCTCGATCACCGGGGACACATCGCTGACAACGACCCTTGTCCCTGCCGGGAGCGGATCGCGCAATACGACCAGATCCTCGAACTGGTAGACGATCTCCACATCCGACAGAACGAGACGGCTGTCCTGCGTAACGGTCATGATCCGGCCGTTGACGATGGCATTGCGCGGCAGCACGGTTCGGTCCGGCACGGCGGGCGCGGACAAAAGGACTTCGGCGAACATGCCCTTGACCAGCGGCGGCCGGATACCCGGTTCAACGTCGGTGTAAGGCTCGTCGACGGTGACGATCAGTCCGACGGAGCGCGTGTCCGGGTCGACCGTATCGCTGACCCTTTTGACCCTGGCTTCACGCGTCGCCGTTTTTCCGCCGAGGCCGACCCGGACCGTTGCCGACAAACTTTCCAAAGAGCGGCGTGCGCTGGACAGGCTCTTTTCGCCTCCGCTCCGGTCCGCGAAGGCAAGGTCCGCGAAACCGGCCATCTGGGCGGGACTGATCTGGACATTGATGTCGGCGGCGTCGATGCCGTCCAGTTTTCCGAACGACTGGCCCGCGGCGACGAATTCGTCGATCTCCACATCGACGGCGGCGACACGCGCGTCGAAAGGGGCCCGGATCTCGGTCCGGGCCAGGTTCAGTGTGGCCGTTTCAAGCTGAACTTCGCTCTTGCGCCTGGCCTGCGCCAATGCCTTTCGCTTGACCGGATAAAGCGCGATCTCGTTTTCGAGGTCCTGCACCTGCGTCTGTTGTTGCAGGACGGCCGCTTCCTGGGTTTCGACCGACTGGTTGGTCGAGACGTTCCGGTCAAGAAGCGTTTTCTGTCGCTCCAGATCGCGTTTCTCCAGGTCGAGCACCGATTTCGCGATCTCCAGGGTCTTTTTCTGGGCCTGGAGGGTAATCTCGAGTTCCTCCAGGTCGACGTCCGCGCTGGCGATGTCGGTCTGCGCCTCGGCGATTGCCAACTCGTAGTCCTCGGGCAGCAGTCTTATCAGCGTATCGCCCCTGGAAACGAAGTCGCCGCGCTTGAAATCCGGATTGATGTAGCTCACCCGACCGGAAACCTGAGCGATGGCGTTGAGCGTGCGCGCCGGCTCGACCGTGCCGTAGCCGATAACGCGCGGGACGAAAGCCTGCGGGTTCACGGTGACGACGCGCACAACCGTCGCCGCTTCCGCGATTTTCGAGCGCTCGGGCGCTTTCCGCTCGCCGATCGCGTAATACAGAACCGCGATTCCGGCCAGCACCGGTGGGATCAAAAGGGCTTTGCGCAACAGCGACACAAGACAACTCCTCAACTGCCAGAACGCCGGCAGGCATCCTACCCGCCGAAGCGTCTATGTGGGTGTTGAATCTTGTAGCGTTTTATGTCGTCCGTCACACCTCGAAGCGTGGACCTGGAGATCCAAGGACCTCGTTCGCGTGCCGTCGTGTTTCCATATGGAGCACCCTGAGCGTCCAGTCGTCGTCGTTTTCGACCCACCTCAGATTGTCCGCGTCGACGCTGTCTGAAGTGTGTAGGACGATCGTGTCGTCGTAGATCGAGCCGGGAGGGGGAAACCGTGTCGGGTGGCGTATCTGGCTGTTTACCACCAAAGCCGCGGCAGTGCGGCACGGGCCCGCAGCCCTTCTTCCACCAGCCGACGACGGATCAGGGGCTCCTCCGGGGCGTCGCTCGGGCCGAAATCGGAGGCATGAATGCCGGCGGTGATGAACAGCACGTCGATGTCCTGGGAGACGGCGCCGCGGATGTCGGTCGGCAGCCCGTCGCCGATTGCCAGCACGTCTTCCTTGGCAACAGCGTTGCCGGAAAGTGTTTCGAGCATCTTCAGGGCGGCCCGGTAGATCGGAGCGTGGGGTTTGCCCAGGATGGTGACTTCACCGCCGAGGTCCTCGTAAAGCCGGGCAAGCGCCCCGGCGCACCAGATCAGCCGGTCGCCGCGTTCCACCACGATATCGGGGTTGGCGCAGATCATCGGAACCTTGCGGTCCGCGAGTTTCTGCAGACGGTCCCGATAATCGTCCGGTGTCTCGGTCTCGTCGTCCACCAGACCCGTGCAGCTGATTGCCTCCGCGCTTTCATCGTCGTCGGACGTAAATGTCGCTTCAAGGTTCCAGTAGAGCGGCTGGTCGCGGTTTGGCCCGATGTGCAGGAGTTTCTTGCTCCCTTGCGCAACGAGGCTTTCACGGGTCACGTCGCCCGAGGTGACGATGCCGTCGTAAGCTTCGCCTGGGACCCCGAGGCTCGTCAGCATTTCCGCGACCTGCGGCGCCGGGCGAGGCGCGTTGGTGATCAGGACGACCTTGCCGCCGGTTTCCTCGCGGAATGTCCTCAACGCATGGTGAGCCTCCTCGAATGCCGCGACCCCGTTGTGCAAAACCCCCCAGACATCGCAGAGAATGCCTTGATAAGAGGGGGCAAGAACACGAAGTCCGTCTATAAGAAGCGGTGCGGATACGGTCATGGCGGATACTCGAATCTCGGTAGGACTGTGAGTCTCTCGAAGAGAAACCCGGAACTCGGCGCGGACCATATAGGAACATGCGGCGGGGCGAAACCTGATAGAGGACGTTGGATGAAGGTCAGGCAACTTGGCGAGCAGGTGATCAACCAGATCGCGGCCGGCGAGGTGATCGAACGGCCTGCCAGCGTGATCAAGGAGCTGGTGGAAAACGCCGTCGATGCCGGCGCTTCCCAGGTCGAAATCGTCACGGCGGCCGGCGGCAAGACGCTGATGCGGGTCTCCGACGACGGCGAGGGCATGGGCCAGGAGGATCTCAAACTGGCCGTGCGCCGGCACTGCACTTCGAAAATATCCGACGACGACCTGTTCGATATCCGCACGCTCGGCTTTCGCGGCGAAGCCCTTCCATCCATCGGTTCGGTCGCGCGGCTGCTCATCCAGACGCGCCATGCCGGTGAGGACCATGCCTGGGCGATTTCCGTGGAGGGGGGCAGGGAACAGCCGCTCAGCCCCGCGGCCCGCAAGCGCGGAACGCAGGTGGAAGTGCGGGACCTGTTCTTCGCGACCCCGGCCCGGCTGAAGTTTCTGAAGTCCGACCGGGCGGAAAGTGCCGCGATCACGGAAATCGTCAAGCGCATCGCGCTCGCCTATCCCGGTATCGGCTTTTCGCTGTCCGGGGCGGACCGGCAGCCGCAGAGCTGGCCCGCGGCCCGGGGCGGCGAACCGCAGCTTGCGCGGATCGCGCAGATCCTCGGACAGGACTTCGTCGACAACGCCATGGAGATCGACGCGGCGCGGGAAGGGGTCCGGCTGACAGGCTTCGCCGGCCTGCCGACCCATCATCGCGGCAACGCCCAGCATCAGTTCTTTTTCGTGAACGGCCGACCGGTCAAGGACAAGCTGCTTCTGTCCGGCCTGCGCGGTGCCTATGCGGATGTACTCGCCCGCGACCGCCATCCGGTGGTGGTGCTGTTCATCGATCTCGATCCCGCCCAGGTTGACGTGAACGTTCATCCGGCCAAGGCGGACGTTCGCTTTCGCGATGCCCAGCTTGTGCGCGGACTGCTCGTCGGTGCAATCAAGCATGCGCTGGTCCAGTCCGGCCACCGGTCCTCCACGTCCAACGCGGCGGTGGCCCTTGATGCGATCCGGACCCAGACGCATGCCACCGGTCACCAAGGTTACCGGTCATCGCCTCTGGGGGAAGCGGCGTCACGCGGCGGGGGGTACGGAGGTGGTGCGGCCTACGCCGGGGCGCCGGCCGAAAGCCGATGGAACGAAGCGGTGTTCCGTCCCCTGGATGCCGCGGGAAGGCCGGAAGCGGGCTTTGCCGAGCAACCCCAGCCACCTTTCCAGGCCGGAAACGGTTTGTCCGGGCTCGCGGTGCCGTCGGCGGATGCAAGGGCGCACGATCTCCCGGAGGTGGAGGAGAAGAGCCACCTGCCGCTCGGGGCGGCCCGAGCGCAGGTCCACGAGACCTATATCATTGCCCAGACGGAAGACGGGGTGGTGATCGTCGATCAGCACGCGGCCCATGAACGTCTCGTCTATGAGCGGCTGAAGGAGGCTTTGGCGCAGAAGGACGTCGCCCGGCAGATCCTTCTGATCCCTGAAATTGTCGAACTGACGGAAGAAGACGCCGCCCGGCTGTGCGAACGCGCGGACGATCTGGAAAAGGCCGGTCTGGCGTTGGAAGGGTTTGGGCCCGGTGCCGTCGCGGTCCGGGAAACGCCCGCCATTCTGGGGGATCTCGATATCCAGGGGCTGGTGCGCAATCTGGCCGACGAGCTTGCCGAATGGGATACGGCCGAGGGCTTGAAGGAACGGCTCGACCATGTCGCCGCGACCATGGCCTGTCACGGCTCGGTCCGGGCCGGACGGCGCATGCGGCCGGAGGAGATGGACGCGCTCTTGCGCGACATGGAGGCAACGCCGCTTTCAGGCCAGTGCAATCATGGTCGGCCGACCTGGGTTGAACTTAAGCTCAGCGACATCGAGAAGCTGTTCGGACGGAAGTAGCGACCAAAGGAAAACCCCGGGCCGCCGGCCCGGGGTCTCTGCTTTCAGCTCAGACGCGCTTAGAGCGATGCAAGTTATTTCCGGTTAAACGCGACGCGCTCTAGAACGTGCGCTGGATGCGGAAGGTTCCGTAGAGCTCATACGTGTCACTCAGGCCGGACGCCGCGCTGTAGTCCAGATCGCGGTACTGGAGTTCCGGACCGATTTCGAGACCGGAGACCGGCTCCCAGACAACGTTGGCAGTCGCGTCGATCTGGGTGAAGTCATAGGCGCTGGTTCCGCCATCGACCTTGAAGTATCCACCCTCGACGTTGGCCTGAATGGTCGGAGTGAGACCAAGGTTGACCCCGCCGAGAATGCCCCAGGTCTTGGTTGTGTCGACATCGCCGTTGCTGAACACCGCGTCGGTGATCCGACCGTCGAAATCATTGTTGGCGTAAAGGCTGGCACCGTCGGTATAGACGCCCTGAAGGGCGACGCTGCCGCCCTGCGCCAGACCACCGAAATTGACTTCGACACCGGCGCCGATCGCCCAGCCGAGCTCATCCTCGGAGCCGTTGGACAGCCCGTTGACGACCGCGTTCGGATAGACCTGATGAAGGGCACCCATAACCTGCGCCTGTCCCCAACCCTGGCTGACGCCGAGAGCGGCAACGATGTCAGGCATGCGGGTGCCGCCATAGCCCGTACCGGTGACGGTGGTGCTGCCGATCGCGGCTTCGCGTTCCGACCGGTCTTCGACCGCCAGGGTGGCGTAGAACCCGTCGCCGAAGGCGGCGGTGTAGGCAACCTGGTTGATCTTCTGGTCGGAATAACTCGCGGTCTGCGCGCCGAAAGCGTAACCGGTGAAGAAGTCGAAATTCGACTGGTCCCGGCCCGCCAGCAGGCCGCCCCACTGGACGTAGCCTTTTTCAAGCGTGAAGGTGTCGGCGCCGGATTGGGAGGTTGCGTACATTTCGATGAACGTGCGCAGCGTTCCGTATTCCGTCGCGGTGCGCGCATCGAGATAGAGATAGCCGCGGGCCCTGAACTGATAGCCATCGGTGTTCCGGTCGCCCCAGGCGTTCTGGTCTTCCCCGAAATTGCGGATGCGGTAGTCCGCACGGACGCGGCCGCCGACGCGGAGACAGGTTTCGGAGCCCGGAATGTAATAGAACCGCGCACCGTAGGCATCGCAGATGCGAACGTAATCGACCGGTTCCGGCGCAACCGGCAGGTCGGCGGAAAGAGCCGGTGAGACAGCTGCCGCCAATCCGGCGATTGCCCCGAGAACAGCAAGACGAGTCATTTGATACTCCAAGAAGTGGACTACCCCCACACGCGAAAATGGAGGGGCCATGTGACAATTTCCAGAACGCGGCCCCTCACAAACTGTCGCGGGAATGCGCTTTGGAAGCCGGTGTTGCCATCTTGCAACAAAAGGACGCGTTCCTGGGCGACAGGAGGGCAGCGTTGCTTTCCGGCCAGTGCAATCACGGCCGGCCGACCTGGGTTGAACTGAAGCTCAGCGATGTCGGGAAGCTGTCCGGACGGAAGCAGCGACCAAAGGAAAACCCCGGGCCGCCGGCCCGGGGTCTCTGCTTTCAGCTCAGATGCGCTCTAGAACGTGCGCTGGATGCGGAAGGTTCCGTAGAGCTCATACGTGTCGCTCAGGCCGGACGCGGCGCTGTAGTCCAGGTCGCGGTACTGGAGTTCCGGACCGATTTCGAGACCGGAGATCGGCTCCCAGACGACGTTGGCGGACGCGTCGATCTGGGTGAAGTCATAGGCGCTGGCGCCGCCATCGACCTTGAAGTATCCGCCCTCGACATTGGCCTGGATGGTCGGCGTGAGGCCAAGGTTGACCCCACCGAGAATACCCCAGGTTTTGGTGGTGTTGACGCCGCCATTGATGAACACCGCGTCGGTGATCCGGCCGTCGAAATCATTGTTGGCGTAAAGGCTGGCACCGTCGGTGTAGACGCCCTGAAGGGCGACGCTGCCGCCCTGCGCCAGGCCGCCGAAATTGACTTCGACACCGGCGCCGATCGCCCAGCCGAACTCATCCTCGGAGCCGTTGGAGAGGCTGTTGGCGGTCGAGTTTGTATAGATCTGATGGGTAGCACCCATCACCTGCGCCTGTCCCCAGCCCTGGCTGACGCCGAGAGCCGCGACAAAGTCCGGAATGCGGGTGGCGCCGTAGCCGATAGACGGGAACAGGGTGCTGCCGATCCCGGCATCGCGTTCCGACCGGTCTTCGACCGCCAGGGTGGCGTAGAACCCGTCGCCGAAGGCGGCGGTGTAGGCAACCTGGTTGATCTTCTGGTCTGAGTAACCCGCGGTCTGTGCGCCGAAGGCGTAGCCGGTGAAGAAGTCGAAGTTCGACTGGTCCCGGCCCGCCAGCAGGCCGCCCCACTGGATAAAGGCCTTTTCAAGCGTGGAAGTGTCGGCGCCGGACTGTGACGTCATGTACATTTCGATGAACGTGCGCAGGGTTCCGTATTGCGTTGCGGTGCGCGCATCGAGATAGAGATAGCCGCGGGCCCTGAACTGATAGCCATCGGTGTTCCGGTCGCCCCAGGCGTTCTGGTCTTCCCCGAAATTGCGGATGCGGTAGTCTGCGCGGACGCGGCCGCCGGCGCGAAGACAGGTTTCGGAGCCCGGAATGTAGTAGAGCCGCGCACCGTAGGCATCGCAGATGCGAACGTAATCGACCGGCTCCGGCGCAACAGGCAGGTCGGCGGAAAGAGCCGGTGAGACAGCTGCCGCCAATCCGGCGATTGCCCCGAGAACAGCAAGACGAGTCATTTGATACTCCGAATGTGGACTTCGCCCAGGCGGAGACATGGACGGTGCGTGTTCCTCCTTCTAGAAAGCTGTTCTTAACAAAGTGATGTGCGCAGACAGTTGTGCAAAACGTGTTGCTGCCTTGCAACACGGGTTTAGCGCCTGCTTTGGAAAAAGGATTTCAGTAATGCGGCGGCGCGCGTTTCTCCGAAGCCGGAATAGACCTCGGGCGCATGATGGCAGGTCGGTTGCCGGAAAAAGCGGGTGCCATGATCGACGGCGCCGCCTTTTTCGTCGCCGGCTCCGTAATAGAGCCTGCGGATCCGGGCAAAGGAAATCGCCGCCGCGCACATGGGACAGGGTTCAAGGGTGACGTAGAGGTCGCAATCGGCGAGGCGCTGGGACTGGAGAAGCGTGCCGGCGGCGCGGATGACAAGCACTTCCGCGTGTGCGGTCGGGTCGTTCAGCTCCAGGGTCCGATTGCCGTCCGAGGCGAGGATCTCGCCGTCCCGCACAAGAACGGCGCCCACGGGCACTTCCCCTCTGTGGGCCGCCAATTCAGCTTCCTTCAGTGCAAGGTCCATGAAAGTCGTTTGGCTTTCCGGGCCGGAAGAAACGGTCATGCGGTGTCACCCTGAAACGATGGCGGAGCGTGTTGAAGCGTTTTGCACGATCCGCCCGGTACTGGCAAATCTACCCGGTGAACCCGCGCCCGGACGCAAGGATCGAAACAAGCGATTCCCGAAGAGCCGAAGCTCTGGTAGAACGCGCGCATGACGACAAGAAAATTCACCCCCAAGCGACCGGGCACCGCGAACGGCCCGCGCCGCGACAAACGCAACTCCGACCCGCGAAAGTCCGCTCCCAAGAGCGGCCGGAAAACGCGGTCCGAGCCTGAGAGCGACCGGATCTCCGACGAGACGGCCAGCCGGGGCGAGCGCATCGCCAAGGTGATGGCCCGCGCCGGATTGTGCTCGCGCCGGGAGGCGGAAACCTGGATCGAGGCGGGTCGGGTCGAACTCAACGGCAAGCCCCTGACCACGCCCGCAGTGACGGTGACGCCGGACGACAAGGTTCTTGTGGACGGTAATCCGCTGCCGACCCGGGAACGCACGCGGCTCTGGCTCTATCACAAGCCGCGCGGCCTCGTGACCACCAACAAGGATCCCGAAGGCCGTCCGACGGTGTTCCAGAAGCTGCCGCGGGACCTGCCCAGGGTCCTGACCGTCGGCCGTCTCGACATCAACACCGAGGGCCTTTTGCTCCTCACCAACGATGGCGGGCTCGCACGGGTTCTGGAATTGCCGGCCACCGGTTGGCTGCGGCGTTACCGGGTGCGGGCCTACGGCAAGGTCACCCAGGCCGATCTTGACGGGCTCCAGGACGGGATCGCGCTCGACGGCGTGCTCTATGGTGCGATCGAGGCGACGCTCGACAAGGAACAGGGCGACAATGTCTGGCTGACGGTTTCTCTGAGGGAAGGCAAGAACCGGGAGGTCAAGCGGGTCCTGGAACATCTGGGCCTGTCGGTGAACCGGCTGATCCGCGTCTCTTACGGACCGTTCCAGCTGATGGACCTCGCCGAAGGGGAGGTGCGTGAAATCCGCGGTCGGGTCCTCCGCGACCAGCTCGGCGAAAAGCTGGCGGAAGAGGCCGGGGCGGATTTCGACGCACCCATTCTTCACCAGCCGAAAGACGAGACCTCCCGGAAACCGGCCGGAGGCGGACGGGCTCCGGCGAAACCGGGCGACAGGCATCAAGGTGAGCGTTCCCGGGGTGACCGATCCCGGGGCGACCGGTCTCAGGGTCAAAGGGAACAGGGCGGCCAGGGAAAATGGCTGTCGGCGCGCGAGGGCAAGAGCGAGACCGACCGGCGCAAGGCCGCCAAGGCGGACCGCGCGGAGCAGAAACAGGGCAAGCGCAAGAACGCCGGGCCCCGTCAGGAGAAGGTTTCGCCGCGCTCGCGTTTCCGGATGACGAAGGACCCCGGCCCCCGCAAGAACTATGGCGAAGAACGTCCCGCTCCGCCGCAAAGGCGGATCTGGGGGGAAGAAGGCCTTGTGGAGGACAAGCAGCAGCAACGCAGGTCCGATTCCGATAACGGCGATCGCCGGGGACCACCGAAGGGCCGTGGCCGTCCGCGTGACGGAGGCCGGTCTTGAGGATCGTTGCGGGCCGCTTCAAGGGAGCGGCTTTGAGTGCACCGAAATCGCAGGCAACCCGGCCGACGAGTGACCGGTTGCGGGAGACGATCTTCAATATCCTGGCGCATGGGCTCGATGTCGATCTGGACGGGGTCCGGGTACTGGACCTTTTCGCCGGCACCGGCGCCCTCGGGTTCGAGGCGTTGAGCCGAGGCGCGCGCCACTGCACCTTCATCGAGGAGGGAACGGAGGTGCGCGGTGTCATCCGCCGCAATATGGAATCGCTCGGGCTGAACGGCGTCGCCAAGATTTTCCGGCGCGACGCGACCCGTCTTGGCGCGGCGGGAACCATAGAGCCGTTCGCTCTTGCCTTCGCCGATCCGCCCTATGGCAGGGAGCTCGGAGAAAAAGCGCTTGCCTCGGCTGCGGCCGGCGGCTGGTTGAAGCCGGGTGCCATTTGCGTTCTGGAGGAACGCGCGTCCGCGGAGGTCACGGTCCCCGACGGGTTTGAAGAACTCGACCGCCGGCAGGCCGGCGACAGTCAGGTTGTTTTTCTAAGATACTGTCCCGGGACCTGATGCGATCCGCAATGAACGGAAACCCATCTGAACGGGTATCCATCAAGTGTCGCCGGTGTTACGCCCCGCCCGGCATCATGATGTAAACCGTCGGTTTGGCCGGCAGGTTCGAGCGGCTTGCAATCAGCTTCGGCGTTTCCGCACGGACGATTTCGTAGCCCTCTTCCGTGCTGCGGGCGACAAAGGCTTGCAAAGCGCCTGCGAAATGAAAATGCATCGGTATGACCATGGCCGGACCGATGCTCTTCAGGACATCCATGAGGCTGTCCAGGCGCAGGGTCGAGGAATTGTCGATTGCCGCCAGGACAATGTCGATCTGCCCGAGCCGCGTCAGGTCTTCCTGGGTCAGCCGGTGATGCAAGTGGCCGAGATGCGCAATGCAAAGGTCCGCCACTTCGAAGATGAAAATGGAATTTCCCAGGCGGCGGGTTTCGCCATCCCATCCGCGGATGTTTGTCTGGATGTTCCTTATGCGGACATCGTCGACGGTCAGGTCGTGGTCCATCGGACCGCCCTCGGGATTCCAGCCGTAGAGCAGGTGCTCTATGCCCGGACCGGGATTGAGCGAGTAGTGGGTGCTGTGCGCGCCGTTCATGGTGGCGACGGTCGGCGGCAGAAACGGTCGGATGCTGTCGTTGTAGTCGGTTGCGATCCGCACGCCGGAAGGTGTTTCGATCTCGAAGGTGGAATGGCCGATATAGCGGATCTGAACCTCGCCCGCCTGCAGGGCGGCACGCCACACGCGGACTTCTCCCGGACCGGGCGACTTATAGGGGGCCTCCGCGACCAGTTGGCAAACGGCGAAGGCCGGCTGGGAGAAGCAAGCCAGCAGAAACAGCCCCGGCAGGGCTCGCGCGGCCGGAGCGCCGAGCAGTCGGTAGAAAATGGATCTGATGCATTCGGCGGCGTTTGCGGTCATGGTTTGCTATCCCGATAAACACACATGACCATAAGTGTAGAGGGTTGAGCCAACGCGGCAAGACGAAGAATGCGGCGACTTTCATGACCGTCCGATGGTTTTTGAGGCGCTGCAAAAAGAAAAGGCAACCGGCTTGCGTTGGAAGGAACGCGCGCGGTTGCCTGAGGTGGGGGCGGGTGGGAGGTTAACCTGCCCCGGAATGGTCTGCTTGAACTGGTGCCTAAACGACATGCAGGCTGACGGGAGCCTTGCCTCCTCTGGATCTGCTGTCGGACGCGAAGTCCCTTTTCATGCTCGTGTTCTTGGCTTGCGCGTAGATGACTTCCCCCGCGTGACCGGCTTCGGAGACCAGAGACGTCCGGCTGCACATGGCTGCCAGGGACAGGCCCAGCTCCCGGAAATGACCGCGCCGATAGCAATAGACAGCCAGGGCCGCTCGGTCGTTTTCCGGCATCTGTTCGCCCACTTCGGCGACGGCGTTGAATGTCGCGTCGAGCAATTTTTTCAAAATGTCATCCGAAACCGGACAATTGTCCAAATCCGCTGAACCCGATGGCCGCATCGACGCGCTCCTTGGCAAGTTTCGCCCGGTCCGGTTTGTTCCGGTTCATCGTGACGACCGCCTGCCTTCGATATGTTGCATTGGCGTTATCGGGAAATTATTTGCCTGCTGTCTTAAGGAATGGTTAAAAAGGTTTCCGAGCGAAATAAAACTTGGCGATGTGGATAATTACTGCCTGTATTGATTAAGTAGATTGCATTACGTCCTCAAGGATACCTGTAAGATGATTCCTTGTTATTTCCTTCAGGGGCTCGGCATTTTCAAGGATGCGGTCGGCTTTGAGGAAGTCAAGAACACGGATTGAGTCGTGCGGTGGCCGAATCAGGATATCGGGCTGATCCGTCGCGAGTTTGTGCCGGGTGATGCTCTGCATGAGGATCTGGCTGGAACCGAAAAGACTGTCGAGCATGCTGATGTCCTCCCGTTCCCCGCGCCGCACCGGCGCCCCGACAACGTCGACTGCGATTACAATGTCGCAGCTTGAGCGCAGGCCATCGAACGGCAGCGGATTGGATACGCCGCCGTCGATCAGGTGGCGGCCATCTACCTGCATAGGCCGGAATATCGCGGGAATCGCGATGGAGGCGGCAATTGCGGGAAGGAGCGGGCCGCTCTCGAAATCCGCTTCCTCGCAGGCGTAAAAATCCGTGGCGACCAGGCGCAGGGGGATATTCAGGTCCTCGAACCGGTGCGGCAGATGTTCGGAAATGAAGACTTCCAGCACCCTTTCCGGATCGAATTGCACGGGTCCGGAGCGAAACACGTCGCGGAACCGTTTCGGTCGAAGCTGCCAAAGCCTTGAAAGAACGCTGTTGCGGTCCGCGAACAGGTCGAGGGTGAGCTTGCGGATCTCGCGTCCGCTAAGTCCGCTGGCATAGGCCGCGCCGAAGATTGCGCCGATTGACGATCCGGCGATTTTGACCGGTTTGATGCCCAGTTCGTCGAGGGCCTCCAGAACGGGGATCTGGGACAGTCCGCGGGCGCCGCCGCTGCCAAGCGCAAGACCGATCCGGGGCGAAGTCGAAGAGGAAGGCATGAAAAACGTCCTGAAACTCTGTTTCGAATGAGATGGGATGTCCGAAAGGCTTTGCCAAGCGCAAGATTTGAAATGCCGCGCCTGGCCACGCCCCGAATGCCCGGAGGGGCAGAATTTCAGGTTCCTCCGTCCCGGTCTCCGGTCCGGGCCCCTGGAGCGGCCGGGAAGGTCAGATCACGAAGTACAGGTCGCCCGCAGATTCAGACATCCAGTCCGTCATGCGGTCGAAAGGCATCGGTCTGGCGATCAGATAGCCCTGGATGGAGAAATCGCCCATCAATTTCAAGCAGTCGTATTGGGCTTCCGTCTCGACCCCTTCGCACACCACCCTGACGTTCAAGGAACGCGCCAGGCCGATGAGCTGGTTGATGACGGTCGCCTTCCGGTCGTCATGCAGCATCTGCAGCGTGAAGGAGCGATCTATCTTCAGGCCCTTGATCGGCAGATCCGCCACATGGGTGAGGGATGCGTAACCGGTGCCGAAATCATCCAGTTCGATGTGGATGCCGAGAGCGAACAGCTCCTTCAGGGCGGTCAGGCAGCCGGACCGGTTGTCATCGAGGAAGACGGACTCCACCACTTCCGCGGTCACCCGTTCCGGTTCGATGTTGTATTTTCTCATGGCGGTCTTGAAGTGCTCGACCAGCGAGCCCGCGGCCAGGTGAGACTGGGAGATATTGATCCCGATGCGCCCGAACTCCAGTCCGGCGTCGAGCCAGGCTCGCGCGGCCGCCAGCGACTTGTCGATGACCAATTCACCCAGAATAGGCGCAAGCCGGGTCCTTTCGATGAAGGGCAGAAACTCTGACGGAGGCAATTCGCCGCGCTCGGGATGCTGCCAGCGCACAAGCGCCTCGACTCCGGTGACCGTATGAGATCTCAGGTTGACCTGAGGCTGGAACACCAGGAAGAACTCGTCGTTTTGGATGGCGCGGTGGAGTTCAAGCTCGATCTGGGCTTCCTTCTCGCTGTCCCTCTTCATGTTGGGTGAGAAAAAGGTGAAGCGGTCCTTGCCATGCTCCTTGGAGTGATAGAGCGCCAGGTCGGCGTGAACCAGCAGTGTGTCGAAATCCGCACCGTTCTCCGGACAAAGGGCGATGCCCATGCTGACCGTCGGCCAGAACTGGTTGCCGTTAAACTCCATGGGCATGCGCATCACCCGCCGGGCGCGTTCGCACAGGACGTTCGGGTCGGCGGTGCTGCTGTCGGCGATGATGACGAATTCGTCCCCGCCCCAACGGTAGGGTGTGCCGAGTCCTCTGGAGATCTCGCGGAGCCTGCGGCCGGTTTCTTCCAGACAATAATCACCGGCAAGGTGGCCGAGCGTATCGTTCACCCGCTTGAATGCGTCCAGATCCACGTGGAAAAGGAAAGAGGGCTTTTCGGTCCCGGCGAAACGCTCGGCGGCGTCATGCTGGCAGGCTCTGCGGTTGGACAGTTTCGTGAGCGGGTCGAAGTAGGCCAGCCGTTCCGCGCGGATTTTTGCATCGCGCGTCTCCTGTTCTCTCTGCACGCGCTCCGAAATGTCGTTCGCAATGGCAACGATCAGTTTCCGTTGATGATCCGACATCAGTTGCACCCGCAAGTCGACGGGATATTTGCTTCCGTCTTTGCGGACATGTTGGATTTCGGCGGAAAGGTTCGCTTCCTGGCCGGACAGCAAGGGGGCGATCTTTTGACGAACAGTTTCCTTGTCATATACCGGATTGATTTCCCAGATCGGCCGGTGCTTGAGCTCTTCGGGCGCATACCCAAGATTGGTATGTGTGCGCTTGTTGGCGTACTCGATCTCCAGGCTGTCGGCGTCCAGGATGCAGATTTCGTTGAGTGAGGTCTCCAGAATGCTCGCGAGCAGCTTGTTTCGCCGTTCGGCCTGCCAGCGCTCCGTAATATCGTGCGCGACGCCGAAGAACGTCGCGGCCTTTCCGTCCGGTCCGGTCAGCACGTATCCGCGCGTATGTAAATACCGGGTTGTTCCGTCTTTCAGGAAAAGTGGGTGTTCGAACTCAAACTCCCCACAATCCGCGATCGCCTGGTCGAACAAGCCTCGGATTCTGACGGCGTCGTCAGGTAGAACCGATCGGAAGATGATTTCGCGTATCTCCTTCGGAGGCGTGTCGGCCGCGATACCCATGATCCGGAAAAATTCTTCCGAAGCATGTATTTCATTGGTGTTGAGATCCAATTCCCAGCTTCCGACGCCTGCGACGCGCTGCGCTTCGAGCAATTGCAGCGCGCTGTGCTTGAGTTTTTCGGAATTTTCACGCACTTCGTCTTCAAGACGGGATTCAGTCAGCTTGACGGAGGTCTGCATCCTCGACATCAACCGGGAAACGGCGGCCCAGGCGGCCAGAACCAGTCCGGTGCCGATCGCCACTGACCAGAAGGTTCTTTTCAGAAAGGTCCAGACGTCCTCCGTAACGTCCATTGCCAGGACAAGTCTATGGGGGGAATTGCCTGCAAGCATCTTGGCCGGCAACGTGCGTGCCAGGATGATGCGACCGTTCTGCCAGATGAAACCGTCTGATCCCCGAGGCTGGCCACGTGCGCTATCCCGGACTTCATTTTCGAAGCCCGAAATTTCAAGGCCGCCAGCGCCTGCGTGTCCGGCGGTCGTCGCGATTTGGAGGCGGGAAACACGGTCTTTTGAAACCTTGAGGAGTTCTCCGCCGGCTGCCGAACTGGCAATGGTGAGGGCGGGGGCAACGTCCAGGGTCAGCTCAAGATGTCCGAAAGCGTGCCCGTGACTGAACAGGGGGCGGTTTAGGCTGACGGTCAGCCTGTCCTCCGTGCCACCGGGGTCGCGAGACGGGATCTTGACGGGCAAGGCTGGGTCGGAAGCGCCGGGTCCGGCCGTTTTGTACAAAAGCGCGCGATCCTGCGCATAGACCGCAAACTCCGCGATATCGATATCGCCGGACTGCTCTGCGAGCATCCTGTTTGAAAACTCCGCCACTTGTGCGGTGCTTCTTTGAAGGATGGCGTGTCGCAGGACCTTGTCGGCCTGAATGCCGTCTGCCGCGCGATCAAGCAATTCCGACGCGAGAGCTTGCTGTTGCGCCATCAACCGCTCTGCGGTTTGAGCAAAAAGATCTCCCGGCGCATTCAAGTCCCGATAGCCGAAGAGGATGTTTTGTACCCCGGCGGCAAGCACGGTAAGGCCCAGCAGGGTGAGGAAGATCTTCCTTAGCGGTTTTTCAAATCGGGATTTTTCGTCCATGTCGGGCGCGATGAGCCTGTCGAGGAAGCTCACGGGTCTCCCCGAGCGAAAAGCATCGTCACCGGGCCGCTGCCTGTCACTTAGAATTTCCGCGTTTGCATTCCGCACGAATACCCCCAGCAGCCCTATCTGCTTTTTCGTCCTGCAAAACAGCCACTTTGGCGACAACGCTTACGGCGCAGCGGCAAGCCTGCAGGCGGTTACTGCCATCTCCAACAGTAACGATTATTCGTTAAATTGTATTGAATGGGGTTGTTAAGAGTTGTTAATAGAATAAAGGTAAAAGCTGCCGAATTTGAAATCTTAATGAAAAGAATTCAATTATTTCTCTGGGGCAACAAGAGGTCAGGTCCGGGTTTCTATTCAATTTTTACGAGAGCAAGAAATTCAACAAATGTTCGGCCGTTTCGTGAGGCGATTCTTCCGGTAGAAAATGGCCGCAGTCGAGGACTGCGCCAATCGCTTGCGGACACCAGGGCCGCCAAACGGATAGGGGGTCGTCGACGCTGGTTGCGATACCCAGGCCGCCCCAAAGCGCAAGGAGCGGTTTTTGAATGATGTTCCCCGCCTCTTGGTCCGCCTTGTCGTGCAGATAGTCGATGGTCGCACCCGCCCGGTAGTCCTCGCAGGTCGCTGCGATCCGGTCGGGATCGCGGAACCATGCCCGGTTGTGGATCATCGCTGCTTCCGAAAAACAGGTCAGATTCTTTTCCGCTGTCCAACTCGCCAGCGTGTGTTCCAGGAAGTGGATTGGGCTGGAAGAGATGAGTTCTTCCGGAAAAGGCGCCGGTTGGGCCAGAAAGGTCCAATGGTAGATCTTGAGGCCGAAGGTCCTGTCCATCCTGTCCCAGTATTCACTTGTGGGAAGGATATCGAGGACGGCGAGCCGTTCGAGCGCATCGGGAGTGTCGAGCGCCATGCGGTAGGCGACCCTCCCGCCCCGGTCATGACCGGCGAGGAAAAAGCGCTCGTGGCCGAAACCCCGCATCATCTCGACCAAACTGCTGGCGATGCATCGCTTCGAGTACGGCCAGTGGTCCTGTGTCATAGGGGGAACGGAAGACTGTCCATAGCCGGGGAGATCCGGAAGGACGAGTGTGAAATGCTTGTCGAGCAGCGGGGCGATCTTGTGCCAGATCACATGGGACTGCGGGTAACCGTGGAGGAGTAGGAGCGGCGGTCCGGAGCCACCGATCCGGCAATAAAAACCGGTTCCGGCGGCTTCAATCGTGACGCTCTCGTAGCCCGGAAACAAATCCGGCAATTCGTTTTCCAAATCGGCCCCCCACATCACCAGGTCACGGAATCGTAACTGTCTTCACCCGCGGTTGCCAAGCGTGTCGTTGTGCCTGCCGGTTGAACACGAGCCGAACGCTCGGATTTTCGCCCAGACTTTAATCGCCGGATTCGCGCGCGATGGCCCGCCAGCCGATGTCGCTTCGGCAGAAGCCTTCGGGCCAGTCGATCCTTGCGACGGCATCGTAGGCGTTTTGTTGCGCCTCGCGCACCGTCCGCCCAAGCGCCGTCACGTTGAGAACGCGTCCGCCATTGGCGACAAGGCGCGCACCGTCGCGCTTCGTGCCGGCGTGGAAAACTTCGAGACTGCCGGAGCTTAGCTGTTCCAGTCCCTTGATCTCCGTACCCTTTTCGTAGCTTTCGGGATAGCCCCTGGCAGCCATGACGACGGTCAGCGCCACCTCGTCTTTCCAGTCGGCGGACATCTTGTCGAGAGTACCGTCCACGCTCGCCAGGAGGAGATCCAGAAGGTCGCCGTTCAGACGCATCATCAGGACCTGGCATTCCGGATCGCCGAACCGCGTGTTGTATTCGATCAGTTTCGGCCCGTCCGCCGTGATCATCAGGCCGGCATAGAGAACGCCCTTGAAAGGTGTGCCTCGTGCCGCAAGCGTCGCGATTGTCGGTTCGATGATCCGGCTCATCACCTCGGATACCAGGGCATCGGTCATCACCGGAGCCGGGGAATAGGCGCCCATGCCACCCGTATTCGGTCCCTGATCGCCGTCGAAGGCCCGTTTGTGGTCCTGGGCGGTGGCCAGGGGCAGGGCATTGACCCCGTCGGACAGTACGAAGAAGCTGGCTTCCTCGCCCTCCAGAAACTCCTCGATCACGACTTCCGCACCGGCCGCGCCAAAGGAGCCCTCGAAACAGGCTGTGACCGCGTCTTCGGCTTCCGTCTGGGTCATCGCCACGACGACCCCCTTGCCGGCGGCGAGCCCGTCGGCCTTGACCACGATCGGAGCGCCTTTTTCGCGTACGTAGGTCAGCGCCGCGTCCCTGTCGGCGAAGCGGCCGTAACCGGCCGTGGGAATATCGGCCTCGTCGCAAACGCCCTTGGTGAACGCCTTGGAGCCTTCGAGTTGCGCGGCGGCCTTGCTCGGTCCGAAGGCCTTGATGCCGGCGGCCTCCAGATCGTCGACCAGGCCCGCGACCAGGGGAGCCTCCGGACCGACAATGACAAGTCCGATATCTTTGTCCCGGCAGAATCCAATCACCGCGGCATGGTCGGAAACGTCCAGATCCGTCAGCTCCGAGATCTGCGCGATCCCCGCATTGCCCGGCGCGGCATAGAGTTTGGTGAGCTTGGGGGATTTCACCAGCGCCCAGGCCAGCGCATGTTCGCGGCCACCGGATCCGATAAGGAGAAGGTTCATGAGTTAAGGGTCTCTTTGAGCTCGTTTCTCAAGTCAGGCCGGGAGACGCCGAACCGCCGCTCCCGCCTTGTTGCCGCGCGGTCTAGCACGTGGGGGCAGGCGCTTCAATCGGCAGAGGCCGGTCCGATCTGTTCACTCTTTGCCGCGCCCGTCCGCCACACGTCATTTGAACCCTGGCAGCTTGCGGTGGTATGACGCCTGGCGATAAGGTTCTCGGCAAATCCGAATCTGGTTTGTCGGCGGAAATGCCAGCTGCTCCAGGCCCTTTCACGACAGTCGGAACAATCGAATAGACGGGGTAAGTGCTCAAATGGTGTTTTCCACGAGGGATACCGGTCCGGTTTCCGACGCGGTCAAGCGGCACTGGGTCGACACGCGCCTGCCGGCTGGCCTGCGCCCCTACGCACGCCTTGCCCGCTGGGAGCGGCCGATCGGCTGGTGGCTCCTGCTTTGGCCGTGCTGGTGGTCCGCCTCGCTGGCCGCGATTGCCGCCGGCCATGGCTGGCCCGACCCCTGGCACCTTTTCCTGTTTTTTGTCGGCGCGATCGCCATGCGCGGCGCGGGCTGTACCTACAACGATCTGGTCGACGTCGACATCGACAGCAAGGTCGAGCGCACCCGTTCGCGCCCCATTCCCGCCGGCCAGGTGACCAAGTTCCAGGCCAAGGTTTTTCTTTTGCTCCAGGCTTTGATCGGACTGTTGGTGCTCCTGCAGTTCAACACCTTTTCCATCGGGCTTGGCATCGCCTCCCTGCTGACGGTTGCGGTCTACCCCTTTATGAAGCGGGTCACCGACTGGCCGCAGTTGTTTCTGGGCTTCGCGTTCTCCTGGGGCGCGCTCATGGGCTGGGCGGCGGAGTTCGGCTCTCTCGCCTGGGCACCGGTTCTGCTTTATCTCGGCGGGATATGCTGGACGATCGGCTACGACACCATCTATGCCCATCAGGACAAGGAGGACGACGCGCTTGTCGGCGTCAAATCGACGGCCCGTCTCTTCGGCGACCGCACCAAGCCGGCGCTGATGGCGCTCTACAGCTTCGCGACCGTATTGTTCGCTCTGGCGGCGATGCTTGCGGATGCCGGACCGGCCGCCTTTGTCGGCATTCTGGCGGGTGTCGTGCATCTGGGATGGCAGATCGTGGTCCTGGATATCGACGATGCCGACCAGTGCCTCAAGCTGTTCCGCTCGAATACCACATATGGCTGGATTCTCTTCGCCGGGTTCCTGGCGGACGCCCTGATCGGATGGCTCTGACGCAAAAAGGCCCCGGTTTACGGAGCCAATTGAAGCCGATGGACTGAAGGGGCGTGTCGCCTCAGCTCCGGGCGATGATCTCGCGCTCGTGAGCGTAGCTGGCGTGGGTCTCCCGCCGTTCGCCGGTGCGCCGTCTGTTCAGAAAGCGCGGGCGCCGCCCGGTCAGGAGGCGCAGTTTCCGGCGCGGAGCGGGCTTTGCGGCGGCCACGGCGCTATAGGCTTCGATCGGCTTGACCTTGCCACCGAGGTCGCAGACCAGCATCGGCAGGTTGAAGGTTTGTGCCCATTGGCTCCACAACAGCGCCAGATCGTCGGAATGCTCGGTCTCCGCGAGCGTGATGGAGAGTGCGCTGTCGGGATGTTTCAGGATCAGGGCCGCGACGATTTCACCCGGCGCGTCGCCCGGGACGATGCGCACCATGACCCCGTCGAAGGCCTTGGTCGGAACGACAACCGTCACCGGCACGCCGGCGATCCGGCGCTTGATGATGGCCTTGTCCCGGTCGAGAAAAATCTCGGCGGGCAGCGAGGGCGTGCCGGGCCGGGATTCGAGCCGCTGCTCGAGGCGTGCCGGCAGGCAACCGGGATGCGGCATGGTCTGTATGCCGGTCCCGGTTGCTGGCAGTTCCTGTGTTTCTGTTTGACGTCTCACAATGACTCTCCGCCGGACCTTTTGGTCTCTCGATGACTTGAAAGGTAGCAGGCAAGAGTCGTGAACCGCTTAAGATACACGGTTAAAAAAGTCTGATTTCAAAGACAGTTACCGGATTGTAAGTAAAGCGGTAAGGTTTGATTCAGGAGTGTGGCGTCCGGTGGTAAGTGGCTGATATGAAAGCATCGCGGGCGAGGGCGTCGGTGGTCTGCCGGCAAACCGCCGCGGAGCCCTCCTTCGTTTTCCAGTGAAGATCGGCCGGCCAGACCCTACATTTGTCGGCAATGGTTGCAGTGCACCCCTCCGGAGCGTAAACAACAGCCGGACCTGAAGGTGGAAATTATGTCTGAACTGATCGATCAAAGCGAACTTCAATCGCGCGCTGCGCGCCTCGTCGAAGCCGCGAAGAAAGCCGGGGCGGATGCTTGCGACGCCGTCGCGGTGACCGGCGTGTCGCTTTCGGTGGAGGTCAGGGAGGGCAAGGTCGAGGAAACCGAACGCGCCGAAGGCGACGATGTGACCTTGAGGGTTTTCGTCGGCAAACGCACGGCGGCGGTTTCGGCCAACCAGCTCGACGATCCGTCAACTCTGGCCGAACGCGCCGTGGCCATGGCCAGGGTGGCGCCGGAGGATCCGTTTGCAGGCCTTGCGGACCCGGACCGTCTCGTGAAGGAGTTCCCGAAGCTTGAACTTCTGGACCCGACGGAGATGACCGCGGACAATCTCGCGGAGCGCGCCCTGGAAGCGGAAGCTGCCGGGCTTGCCGTGGAAGGTGTGAGCAAATCCGGCGGTGCCGGCGCGTCCTGGCGGCTGGGCGGCGTCGTTCTGGCCACCAGCCATGGATTTCAAGGGTCCTATGTCTCCTCCCGCTTCGGCATGTCCATGACGGCGGTCGCCGGGGAGGGCACCGGTATGGAACGGGACTACGACTTCGACAGCCGGACGTTTTTTGAGGATCTCGAGGCTCCGGCGGAAATCGGCCGCCGCGCCGGCGAGCGGGCGGTTCGGCGTTTGCATCCGCAGAAGCTCTCCACACGGACCGCCAACGTCATTTATGAGTCCCGTGCGGCCCGCAGCATTCTCGGGCACCTGAGCGGCGCGATCAACGGTGCTTCTGTGGCCCGCAAGACGAGTTTTCTGAAGGACAGGATGGGGGAGCGGATCTTCGCGCCGGGCATCCAGGTGGTTGACGATCCCTTCAAGCGCCGTGGCGCGGCGACGCGGCCCTTCGACGGCGAAGGCACGAAGGCCGAGGTGCTCAACATGATCGACGACGGCGTACTGCGGCACTGGTTCCTGGACGGCGCTTCGGCGCGGGAACTGGGGCTGACGCCGAACGGACGGGCTCACCGCAGCGGCAGCGGCACCTCTCCCGGGGCGACCAACATCACGCTGATGCCCGGTGAAAAATCCCTGGAAGAACTTATGGCCGAGGCGGGAAGCGGCCTCCTCGTGACCGATCTCATCGGCCATGGTGTCAACGGCATCACCGGAGATTACTCGAGAGGCGCGGCCGGTTTCTGGTTCGAGAATGGCGCAATCGTCGAACCTGTCAGCGAGATCACCATCGCCGGAAACCTGAACGACATGTTCCGGAGGCTGGTGCCGGGCAGCGATCTCGACAACCGCTATTCCGCCGCCGTCCCGTCGATCCTGATTGAAGGAATGGCGCTTGCCGGAAGCTGACGAGGCACTGCTTGTGACGGACCGGGACCAGGACCTGCGCCTGCTGGAGACGGCGGCGCGGCAGGCGGGAGACGTCGCCCTGAGCTATTTCGGCCGCGATCCCGAAACCTGGTACAAGGGCAACAAATCGCCCGTGTCGGAAGCGGACATGGCCGTAGACCGGTATCTTGCGGACAGGCTTCGAAGAGAGCGTCCGGACTATGGCTGGCTGTCGGAGGAAACGGCGGACGACCGAAGCCGTTTGACCTGCGATCGGGTGTTTATCGTCGATCCGATCGACGGCACGCGCGCCTTCCTTGCCGGCGGCGAGGAATGGACGGTCTCCCTTGCGGTGGTGGAAAAGGGGCG
This sequence comes from Roseibium aggregatum, assembly GCF_017309185.1. GTDB lineage: Bacteria > Pseudomonadota > Alphaproteobacteria > Rhizobiales > Stappiaceae > Roseibium > Roseibium aggregatum_B. The sequence continues at coordinate 447,948 of NZ_JAEKJZ010000001.1, forward strand.
GCCGGTCGCCGGCGCTGTTTTCTGTCCCGTCAGGGAGGAGATGTTTCTCGCCCGCGCGGGCGGGGGAGCCTGGTTGAACGGCGGACAGATCACCGTATCGAACAAGCGGCGGGTCGAGGGCGCGATCTTGTCCGGACCGCAATCGGTTGCCGGCAACAAGAAAGTGGCGGATGCAGGATTTCGGGGCGGCGGATTACTACGCTCCCTGGCCTACCGTGTGGCGATGGTCGCCGCCGGCCGGGTCGATGTTGCGGCCGCCAGAGGCGGTCCGAGCGATTGGGATCTTGCGGCGGCCGATCTTTTGGTGCAGGAAGCGGGCGGCGAGCTGACCGATCTGGCCGGCCGTTCTCCGATCTACAATCGCGCCAAGACCGGCCATCCGTCCCTGGTTGCCGCGTCAAGCGTACTGATAGGACCGGCGCGCGCCACACTCGGAAAGCTGATCGGATAGCCGAGGCATGCCGCATTACTATGAGCGAGGTGTTCAATGACTGAGACCGAAGCCCCGAAACAGCTCCTGCATCTGGTGTTCGGCGGAGAACTGGAATCGCCGGAAGGACTGACGTTCCGCGATCTCGACGAGCTGGATATAGTCGGCATCTATCCCAACTACGCCGAAGCCTACAAAGTCTGGAAAGCCAAGGCGCAGGCCACCGTCGATAACGCTCACATGCGCTACTTCATCGTTCACATGCACCGTCTGCTCGATCCGGAAACGTCCGACTGAGCAGGTGGAATTTCTCAGGCGACAAGAAAAATGATCAAACGCCTCGGACGCCACCCCCGGGTTCTGTCGGCTGTGGGCTCCCTGATGGCCGCGTATCTGAAGCTGGTCTATCATACCAACCGTTTCGTCATCGAACCGGTGGACGCTCATGACGACACGGAAAAGGACCTGCCGGTTATCGTCGCCATGTGGCACGGACAGCACTTCATGGTGCCGTTCGCCAAGCCGCGGCACTGGCCGGCGAAGGTCATGATTTCCCGGTCCGCGGACGGCGAAGTCAATGCGGTCGCAGCCTCCAAGTTCGGCCTCGGCCTGATCCGGGCCTCGGGTGGCAAGAACGCCCGGCAGATCCGCAAACGCGGCGGAATGCGCGGCTTTATCGAGGCGCTCAGGGCGCTCAAGGACGGCTACAGCATCGCCATGACGGCGGACGTGCCTAAAGGGCCGTCGCGCAAGTCGGGAGAAGGCATCGTGCAACTGGCGAAACATTCAGGCAGGCCCATCCTTCCCGTCGCCGTGGCCACCAGCCGTAGCATTGAGCTCGATACGTGGGACAGGGCCAGTGTCAATCTGCCGTTCGGCAGGGGAAGCATCGCCATCAGCGATCTCATCTGGGTCCCGGCCGAAACGGAAGACGACGCGCTGGAAAGCTATCGGCTCAAGGTCGAGGACGGTTTGAACGCGGCGACGAAGCGGGCCTACGAACTGGTCGGCAGGTCGGATGGCTGAGCGGCACCCCGTTTCAATAAGGCTTTACAAGGCCCTTGCCGCGGGGCTGACACCACTTTTCCACCTGCTGTTTCATCTGCGCTGCCGGTCCGGCAAGGAGGTGCGGCAGCGCAAGGGCGAACGGTTCGGCAGGCCGGGCATGCCTCGTCCCCCGGGCCGTCTGGTCTGGATCCATGCCGCGAGCGTCGGCGAGACCACATCGGTTCTGCCTCTGATCGAGGCGCTCACCGGCACCGGCGCCACCGTGTTGCTGACCACGGTCACCGTCACCTCCGCGGAACTCGCGGAACGCCGGTTGCCCGACGGGGCGATCCATCAGTTTATTCCCTACGATGCGCCCGGCCCGGTCGCCCGATTTCTCGACCACTGGTCGCCGGATCTGGCGATGGTGGTCGAGTCGGAGATCTGGCCGTGCCTATTTGACGAAATGCGCGGGCGCCCGGCGCCGTTTCTCCTGGTCAACGGACGCTTGTCCGACAAGTCCAGGGCCAACTGGTCGCGGCTGCCGAGTGTGGCGGCCTATGTCTTCCGGTGCCTGGACATGGTGCTGGCCCAAAGTGCCGCGGACGCCCGCCGGTTTGAGGCGCTGGGCTGCCGAAACGTGGCGATGCCGGGCAACCTTAAGTTCGATGCCGCCGAACCGCCCGTAAACACGACGGACCTGACGTCGCTCAAGGCCGCGATCGGAGACCGGCCGGTTTGGCTGGCGGCGCTGACCCACCCGGGCGAAGACGAAATCGTGCTTTCGGCTTTCAGGCAGCTTCGAAAGGAACTCCCCGACCTCGTGCTATTTCTCGCGCCGCGCCACCCCAGCCGGGCGGACGACATTATGGCGCTGGCGACCGCGGAGGGGATGACCGTTTCCTGCCGCAGCCTGAGGGAGGAGATCGGACCCGAAACCCAGATCTACCTTGGCGACACACTCGGAGAGATGGGACTTTTCTACCGTCTGGCGCCGGTCGCCTTCCTTGGCGGCTCCTTCACCGACGTCGGCGGCCACAATCCGGTCGAGGCGGCGTTGACAGGGTCGGCGCTCGTCACCGGTCCGAAGGTGGCCAACGCCAGGGCGGTCTACAAGGACTTCTGGAACAATGGTGCGGCGGTCAGAGTGTCGGAGCCCGCCGACCTTGCCGAACGTGTTCTCGACCTGCTGAAGCATCCCGAAAAGGCCCAAACGCAGGCAGCGGCGGCCAGGGACCTTGTCGATGCCGGCCGCGGCGCACTGGAGAAAACGCTCGATCTGCTGCAACCTTATCTGAAGGACACGGAGCGCGAACCGGTGGCGGAGACGGTGCATGAGCAAAGCGCCTGATTTCTGGTGGAAGCCGGGGCTGACGCCGGCAGCGGTTGTACTTGCGCCCTTCGCCTGGCTCTACGGCTCGATCTCCGGACGGCGCATGCTGTCCCGGCCGAAAGCCAGAAGCACCCTGCCGGTCATCTGTATCGGCAATTTCGTGGTTGGCGGAACCGGCAAGACGCCGTTCGCGATCGAACTCGCGCACAGGCTGGAGGAAGAAGGGCACAAGCCCGGGTTTCTGCTGCGCGGCTACGGCGGCCGGGAAAAAGGGCCGCTGCTGGTCGACCCGGATGTGCATGGCGCTGCCGATGTCGGCGACGAGGCGCTGATGCTGGCCCAGTTCGGGCCGACCGTCGTCTCCGCGAACCGGCCTTCGGGCGCGGATCTTGCGGAAAAGCAGCCGATAGACGTTCTGTTGATGGATGACGGCTTTCAGAATCCGGCCCTTGCCAAGGACTTGAGCCTCGCCCTCGTGGATTGCGCGGCCGGTTTCGGCAACGGCCTGTGCGTTCCCGCCGGACCATTGAGAGCTCCGGTCCGAACACAGATCCTCAAAGCGGATTGCCTTGTCCTGGTTGGAGACGGCAAGGCGGCGGATGGCGCGGTCCATCTGGCCAGCCGCAGGGCGCTGCCGATCCTGCACGCGCACGCCCGTCCGCAGCCGAACGAGGACCTCGAGGGACGCAAGCTCTTCGCCTTCGCGGGGATCGGGCGTCCGCAAAAGTTTTTTGCCTCGTTGGAGGGGCTTGGATACGACGTGAGACGCACCCGCGCGTTCGCGGATCATCATCCCTACTCGGAAGCCGAAGTTCGCGCGCTGTTGACCGAGGCGGAAGAAGACGGTCTGCACCTGGTCACGACCTCAAAGGACATGACACGGCTGGTGACCTCGAACGGCGAGCTGTTTCACTGGATCGCCTCCAGCACATCGGTCTTGGATATCCGCATGGAGATCGATGACGAGGACCGCCTTATGGGGCTGATCCGCGAAAAACTGCGCCTGCGCAAATTCTCAGGCTGAAACCGCTCCGGCTTTACTGACCGGATGTTTCCAGGTGGCGCTTCATGGATGCATTGGCATCGGCATAGGCTTCCTGACGTTCGACGGACCAGTATTTCAGTTCGTCCAACGGAATGGCGGCGCCTGTCACGGCGCAGCGCACGAAGGTTCCTGGTGCTTCGACCTGATAGTCTCCATCGAGGTAACGGACACGGGCTTCGTTCGGGATGCGCGGGTTTTCGTATCGGTTCATTGTCGCCGGATCGGGAAAGAGAAATCTTTGTTCCTGTCTTTTACGGCAGATCGGTAAGCTTGGGCAAGTCACAGCTTTGCCAACGCCCGGGGATCCGTTCCTCAGAATACGGGCGTCGACCGGGCGTCGCGGCCGATGAGGTAGCGGCAGCGTGCCATCACGACTGCCCAGTCCGGCAGGCCCCGCTTCACCCGTTCCATTTCGCTGTTCCGGTCCCGGCGGCACATTTCAACGTCCGCCCAGCGTTTGGAGTCGACGGACATGTCCCGGCAGATGAGGAGGTCCGGCTGGCAGGCAACCAGATGCATCGCAACGAGAACCGTTTTCATCCCGATTGCACGGTGTCGTCCTTGACGGGAGGCCTTCCCCGTCCGAAATCGAGCCTCACGAAGTTGTCGTCGCTCTGTTCGCTCGGCAGCGGAGGACCCGCGACAGAACCGGTCTTGGCCAATGCCGCCGCAAGCAGGGGATGCAACCCTTCGCCCCGGGCGGCGGCCAGGGAATGAAAACCTGGCAAGCCGCTAGAAAAGTTCGGGTTATGATCTTTTGTTGAGGGCATTTCGTGCTCCGCGTGTCCTCCGGAACGGGAGGATCTTGTTGGTCCCTGAGGCCAGGCCTCTGAACCCGAACATACGCCCGGGCCGGAGGAGGTTTTCGCGTCGCAATATAAATATGAGTTTCTAACTCAAGTTAAAAATATCGCAAGTGGAATGTCGACGTTTTGGGGTGATTTGTGGCTCAAAAGGCCTATGTTGGGGATAATCGGACAATCGCCGCAACGGACCTGGCGCAGTCACAGACCCTGAAGCGGACAACCCGCACGGGCACAATCAGGACTTCGAGATGACCCATTCCACCACTGACCTTATCGAATCGTCCGGTCTCGGACTGGAGGCCGCCAAGCGGATCACCCAGGATGCCTTGTCCGGCGCCGACGATGGCGAATTGTTTGTCGAATACCGGCAGACCGAGGGGCTTGTCTTCGACAACGGCCGCCTGAAAGGCGCGAATTACGACACGGCGCAAGGCTTCGGTCTGCGCGCGGTCGCCGGCGAGGCGGCAGGCTATGCCCACGCGGGCGACATTTCGGAAGGCGCGCTGAAACGCGCGGCGGAAGCGGTGAGCGCGGTCAAGAAGGGCTATTCCGGCAGCTATGCGGCGGCTCCCGCACGCACCAACCGTCATCTCTATACGGACGCGAACCCGCTAGGCGGCCCGAGTTTCGAGGACAAGGTCAAGCTGCTTCAGGAAATCGATGCCTACGCGCGGGCAAAGGACCCCCGCGTGCGTCAGGTTTCCGCCTCGCTGGCCGGGTCCTGGCAGGTGGTCGAGATTCTGCGCGCGGACGGACATCTGGTGCGCGATATCCGGCCGATGGTACGGATGAGCATTTCCGTGGTCGCCGGCAATGACGAGCGTCAGGAAAGCGGCTCCTTCGGCTGCGGAGGCCGGGAAGGTTTCGAGCGTTTCATCACGCCGGAAAACTGGCAGGGCGGGGTCGACGAGGCACTGCGCCAGGCGCTGGTCAATCTGGAGGCGGTTCCCGCCCCGGCGGGCTCTTTCGACGTGGTTCTCGGTCCCGGCTGGCCCGGCATTCTCCTGCACGAGGCGGTCGGCCACGGACTGGAAGGCGATTTCAACCGCAAGAAGACCTCCGCCTTCGCCGGACTGATGGGCGAGCGGGTCGCGTCGCCCGGCGTGACGATTGTCGACGACGGCACCATCCCGGACCGCCGCGGTTCGTTGACCGTCGACGACGAAGGTACGCCTGCGAGCCGGACCGTCCTGATCGAGGACGGCATCCTGAAAGGCTACATGCAGGATCGGCAGAACGCGCGTCTGATGGGCATGGAACCGACGGGCAACGGCCGCCGTCAGTCCTATGCCCATATTCCGATGCCGCGCATGACCAACACCGTCATGATGGCGGGCGACAAGGACCCGGAAGAAATCCTGAGGTCCGTGAAGGACGGCATATATGCCGTGTCCTTCGGCGGTGGCCAGGTCGATATCACTTCCGGCAAGTTCGTGTTTTCCTGCACGGAGGCCTACCGGGTCGAAAACGGCAAGGTCGGCGCGCCGGTCAAGGGCGCCATGCTGATCGGCAACGGGCCGGACGCGCTGACCCGCGTCACCATGATCGGCAACGACATGAAGCTCGACCCGGGCATGGGCACCTGTGGTAAACAGGGGCAGGGCGTTCCGGTCGGCGTCGGCCAGCCCTCCATGCGCATCAACGCCATGACGATTGGCGGTACGGCCGTGTGATCGTGAGACAAGGCTGACTTCGCAACGGGGCCTCATGCCGCACATCAGGTTCGCCATCTTCGACATGGACGGGGTGCTCTACGATTTCGACCGGAGCACCCGTCTTCACCTACTCGAAGACCTGACGGGGCGCTCCGCCGCTGAAATCCACGAAGCCGTTTTCGGCGGACCTCATGAAAATGAGGCGGAAGCGGGTACTCCGGATACGGCCGAAGGCTATCTCGCCCAATTTGGCCGGTTGCTCGGTCATCCGATCGATTTCGAAACCTGGGCGGATGTCCGCCGGAAGTCGATGCGCTCCAGACCCCGGGTCTTCGACACGGTCCGGAGACTCAAGAACCACGCCGCAGTCGCCATGCTGACCAACAACGGCATGATGCTGAAGGCCGCCCTCCCGGACTGCGCGCCGGAGGTGGTCGAGGTCTTTGGCGAAAAGGCCCATGTTTCCGCGGAATTCAAGACCCGCAAACCGGATCCGCTGATCTTCAGGCTTGTCTGCACGAAGTACGGCTTCGCGCCCGAGGAAAGTGCGTTTGTCGACGACAGCGCCAAAAACGTGGCCGGGGCGGTTGAAGCCGGGCTGACCGGTCATGTCTATCGGTCGCCTGACGCTCTGGAAGCTTTTTTGAGTGGGCTCGACCTGATCTGAACCGGAGCGGCGCATGCCACGCGCTTTTTCGCTCGAATGCCGGATACGGTGGGTACTCGGGTGGCGGCCGCACCCTCCGATGCCCTTTGTCCCTCCATTGCATCGCTCTACTTGCGGGAAACGCCGGAGCAGCCCGACAGGCTGACCGGCGTTCTTCAAACACGGCCGTCGAGCGGATGGATGTAAATGCAAAAGGTTGTATTGTTTGCTGCCGCGAATTGAGCCACTCTTTCAGTGAGATGTTCGGCGAGAGGCAATCCGGACGGTTTGCAGAGGAGAGAGAATGGCCGCGGAAGAAGCGCCCCCGTTTTTTGCTGAGTCGATCGTTTTTCTGGCGGCAACCGTGGTTGCCGTTCCGATCGCCAAACGGCTGGGCCTGGGGTCCGTGGTCGGGTATCTGGCCGCCGGAGCGGTCATAGGCCCCCATGGCCTGAAGTTGTTGGGCTCCGGGGAGGAAGTGCTTGATGTGGCGGAGCTTGGCGTTGTTCTGCTCCTCTTCGTCATCGGCCTGGAACTTGAAGCAAAAAAACTCTGGAGCATGAAACGGGACATCTTCGGTCTCGGAACGGCCCAGGTCCTCATGACGGGGATCACGCTTTTCGCCTTCACCCGGCTTCTCGGCCTGGCACATTCCACCGCGCTTGTAGCCGGTTTCGGTCTTGCACTGTCTTCCACCGCGTTCGCCTTGCAGATCTTGCAGGAGCGTGGCCAATTGTCGTCGCCCTACGGCCAGCGCGCCTTCGGTATCCTGCTCTTGCAGGATATCTCCATCGTGCCTTTGCTGGCGATGGTCGCCATCCTCGCGCCGGGCGAGGGGCCTTCCACCTACAGTGAAATCGCAAGGGAAATTTCCATCGTTCTGGGGGCGGTCGCCGCCGTGATCATTGCCGGCCGATACCTTGTCTCGCCCATTTTTCTGCTTCTTGCCGCGAGCCGGGCGCGGGAGGTCATGCTCACCGCCGCGCTTCTGGTCGCGCTCGGCAGCGCCGGCATCATGCATTTCGCCGGGCTGTCCATGGCGCTTGGTGCGTTTCTGGCCGGGGTGCTCATGGCCGAATCGAGTTTCCGGCACACGCTGGAAGCGGATATCGAGCCCTTCCGCTCCCTGCTGATGGGTCTGTTCTTCGTGGCCGTGGGCATGTCGCTTGACATCCATCTTGTGGCGGACAAGTGGCCGCTCGTCGCGGTCGGTGTCGTCGCGGTGATGACCATCAAGGGCATCTTTCTCTGGGCACTGGCGCGCGCCACCGGCTCGCCGAATTCGGACGCGCTCCGCATTGCTGTGACCTTGCCGCAGGGCGGTGAATTCGCATTTGTCCTGTTCACGGCCGCCGTCGGCAACAGCATACTCGACTACGAGACGGCGAACCTGCTCATCGCGATCGTCATATTGACGATGCTGTTCACGCCGGTCGCCTGCCTCGGACTGGACACCCTGGCGGCGCGGGTCAAGGCGCGAGGTGTGGAAAACCCCTCGATCGAAACCTTTGAGGAAGCCGCTCCGACGGTCTTGGTGATCGGCTTCGGGCGTTTCGGTATGGTCGTCGCGCAGATTCTGACCTCCGAGGGGCTGGAGATCACGGCGATCGACAACCGTCCCGACCGTATCGATTACGCCCGCAAGCAAGGCTACAAGGTCTACTATGGCGATGCGACCCGCGCGGATGTTCTGGCGGCGGCGGGAGCCGGCAAGGCGACGCTGGTCGCCATGTGTGTGGAAAACGACAAGGTCATGGGCAAGGCCATCGACCTGATCCGCGAAGACTTTCCCGGCGCCAAGATCTTCTGCCGTGCGACCGACCGGGCGCACGCGCTGGACCTCACCAAGCGCGGTGTCGATTTCCAGGTGCGCGAAACCTTCGAATCGAGCGTCTTCTTCGGCCGTGCTGCGCTGGAGGTGCTGGGAACGCCGGTCGACCGGATCGACCAGATCGAGGAGGACGTGCGCAGGCGCGATGAGGAGCGCCTGGCCGTGCAGCTTGAAGAGGGCATGTTCGCCGGTGCCGACCGGCTTCACAAGGTGACGCCGCGCAAATTCGGCAAGGCTTCGCGGGAAAAAGCCTCGGCCGATTGACGGCCGGGGCACTGGTCGGTGCCCTGAGATCAGGGCAGAGCGTCGAATCCGGCGGAAAAACCGTTCAATGAAATCGGAATGCCGATACCTTCCTCGGGCGTCTGGAAGATGATGAAGGTCGCCTGAGAGCCGGACTTCAATTTGGTCAGCAGGTCGTCTTCCAGGATGACTTCGGCGATGCAGCCGTTCGGAAGGCAGCGGACAAAGGCCGCGCGGCCGATATCCGCGTTGTCGACGCGCAGACCCAGCCCGGAGGGCAGCAGGACGCCAAGCGGTGCCAGAACGCGCAGAATGCGGGCCTGCTTGTCCGCCGTCTTGAGAATGATGACGGACAGGCCGACATTTTCCCGGTCGGCGGCCGTCACGTTCTGGATCAGGGCGCATTGATCGCTCGAAGAGCCGGGCGGCGTGTCGCAGCGCATCTGCCAATCCCCGTGAGACGAACGAACTTCACCCTGAGCGGCGGCGGGCGACGGTCCCTGGGCAAGCGAACCGAGGACAAGGCACGCGAGGGTCCCGAGCTTCACGAGTCCGGTTCGAAACCGCCTGACGGGCAAGGCGGCTAGGGGCTGCGGCAAATGGGCTGACAAGAAATCCTCCAGTCAATCGTTTTCGATCCCTTAGCAGCCCTTCCGGCGAGGAAATATGGCCAGCTCCGCGAATCATGCTGTTATCCCGGCCAGACATTGCCGCATGACGGCGCGTGATTCCAGTCTGACAGGGCTGGGAAGTGTGAGATTGGGTCTGATTTTTTTCGAAAATCCGCATGTCTTTGACATGAGTCAAAAATTCATGACCCTTGGCAAAGGTTTGCAGGCGACGCCGAAAAGTTTGAAATTCCGTTGCAGCCCGGCGAGTCTTGTGGTTTTTGTGCGGCAAGGTACCACTGGGCAGGGGGATGCGTCACATCGCCGCTCTGCCCGATGGTAGCCATCGCCCTTGATAAGGGTTTGTGGTTATAGTTCGGTAATCCGACAACCCAGTCAGGAGACCGGGCGGGGCAGAACGGGCTTGCACGAGGATGCCGGTCCGTTTACTGCGTCGTTTGGACGCGGGCCGGATTGGGTTCGGGAGAGAGCATACGCCGCATGCAAGGCGGCTGAGGGAAGGGAGCGCGGACGTGAAGGGTATCTTCAATCGTCTCATGACATTGACCGGGGTGGCGGCGACTTTTTCAGGGTTGTCCAGCGCGGCTCTGGCGGCTGAATCCGGCATGAAGCCGTGGCAGCTCGGTTTGCAGAATTCCGTCACCGGCGTGATGGACGACATCAGCTGGTTCAACAGCTTCACTCTGGTCATCATGACCGTGATCGTGCTGTTCGTTCTGGCACTTCTGATCCTCTGCGCGGTGAAGTTCAGCGCCAGGGCCAATCCTGTGCCGTCCCGAACATCCCACAACACGATGATCGAGGTCGTCTGGACGATCGTCCCGATCCTGATCCTGGTCGTGATCGCGATCCCGTCTTTCCGTCTGCTCTACAAGCAGCTGGACATTCCCGAATACGACATGACGGTCAAGGCTGTCGGGTATCAGTGGTACTGGGGCTATGAATATACCGACGAAGGCATGGAAGATCTTTCCTTCGACAGCATCATGGTCCGGGACGATGAACGTCAGGAAGTCGCCGAAGCGCGCGGTGTGACGCTTGCCGAAGTTCCACGGCTTCTGGCGGTCGACTACGATCTGGTGATTCCGGTCGACACCACTGTCCGCCTTCAGGTTACCTCCGAGGACGTCATTCACTCCTTCGCGATGCCCTCCTTCGGAGTCAAGATCGATGCGATCCCGGGCCGCCTGAACGAGAGCTGGTTCCATGCCCGCGAAGAAGGCGTCTATTACGGCCAGTGCTCCGAACTGTGCGGCAAGGACCATGCCTTCATGCCGATCGCCGTTCGGGTCGTCTCAAAAGATCAGTTCACCACCTGGGCGGCCGCCGCGCAGGACGATCTGGACACGGCCAACGAACAGCTCATGGCGTCCATCAAGGCCGGCAAAACGCTCGCTTCGAAAGGCGAACTGAAGGAAATCTCCGTCGCCGCGAAGTAACGCTGGCGGCGAACCTGATTGGCGATGCGCGCGATGACACGCAGCGCCGCTGAATGAGACTAGAGAGGGAACCCGAAATGGCTGCGACCGAAGCACATGCGGCACATGACCATCCGACCGGATGGCGCCGGTGGGTCTATTCGACCAACCACAAAGACATCGGCATTATGTATCTGATCTTCGCGATCTTCGCGGGGATCGTTGGAGGCATTCTCAGCGTCGGCATCCGAATGGAGCTGCAGAGCCCGGGGATGCAGATCTTCGGCGATCCGCACCTGTTCAACGTGTTCACCACCGCTCACGGCCTGATCATGATCTTCTTCATGGTCATGCCGGCAATGATCGGCGGATACGCCAACTATTTCGTGCCGATCATGATCGGCGCGCCGGACATGGCGTTCCCGCGGATGAACAACATCTCCTTCTGGCTGCTTCCGCCGGCCTTCCTGCTGCTGTTGCTCTCTCTCTTCGTTGAAGGGCCTCCGGGCGCCAACGGCGTTGGCGGCGGCTGGACCATCTATCCGCCTCTGTCGACCTCCGGCCAGCCCGGTCCGGCGATGGATCTGGCAATCCTGTCGCTGCACGTCGCCGGTGCGTCCTCCATTCTCGGGGCGATCAACTTCATCACCACCATCTTCAACATGCGTGCGCCGGGCATGACCCTGCACAAGATGCCGTTGTTCGCCTGGTCGGTGCTGATCACCGCGTTCCTGCTGCTTCTGTCCCTGCCGGTTCTGGCGGGTGCCATCACCATGCTTCTGACGGACCGCAACTTCGGCACGACGTTCTTCGATCCGGCAGGCGGCGGCGACCCGATCCTGTTCCAGCATCTGTTCTGGTTCTTCGGCCATCCGGAAGTGTACATCCTGATCCTGCCGGGCTTCGGCATCATCAGCCACATCATTTCCACCTTCGCCCGCAAACCGATCTTCGGTTACCTCGGCATGGCCTACGCCATGGTCGCCATCGGCGTCGTCGGCTTCATCGTGTGGGCGCACCACATGTACACCGTCGGCATGTCCTCCGAGACCCAGGCGTATTTCGTGGCGGCCACCATGGTCATCGCGGTGCCGACCGGCGTGAAGATCTTCTCCTGGATCGCCACCATGTGGGGCGGCTCCCTGGAGTTCAGAACGCCAATGGTCTGGGCGATCGGCTTCATCTTCCTGTTCACCGTCGGCGGTGTGACCGGGGTACAGCTCGCCAATGCCGGTCTCGACCGGGCCTTCCACGACACCTACTATGTGGTGGCACACTTCCATTACGTGCTGTCGCTCGGTGCCGTGTTCGCGATCTTCGCGGCCTGGTACTACTGGTTCCCGAAGATGTTCGGCTACATGTACAACGAGACCATCGGCAAGGCCCATTTCTGGATCACCTTCGTGGGCGTGAACCTGGTCTTCTTCCCGCAGCATTTCCTGGGTCTGAACGGCATGCCGCGCCGCTATGTCGACTATCCGGATGCGCTGCACGGCTGGAACATGGTTTCCTCCATCGGCTCCTACATCTCCGCCTTCGCGGTTCTGGTGTTCCTGTTCGGCATCTTCGAAGCTTTCGCCAAGAAGCGCGTCGTCGGCAACAACCCGTGGGGCGAAGGAGCGACGACCCTGGAGTGGACCCTGTCCTCGCCGCCGCCGTTCCACCAGTTCGAGACGCTGCCGCGCATCAAGTGATCCGCGGCCGGAAGGTTCGCCTTCCGAACTGCAATGTACACCGCGCCGGTCTCCGGCGCGGTGCAGACATCAAAAACTGCCTGACCGCTTGCAGGTTGAAACTGTCAGCACTGTGGGACTGTAAAAGGGCAGGGCAAAATAAGATTTGAAGGACGCGCCCATGTCGCTCGTTGAGCGTCACGAGACATTAAGCCAGAGCAGCGCCGTTTGGGACGGCGGAATGGGATCGGTGAGCGACTATGTGGCGCTCCTGAAACCCCGGGTCATGTCTCTGGTGATCTTCACGGCATTCGTCGGGCTGATGCTCGCGCCCGGCAAGGTCCACCCGGTTCTGGCCGCGGTCGCGATCCTGTGCATCGCCATCGGCGCCGGAGCCTCCGGCGCGTTGAACATGTGGTATGACGCCGATATCGACGAGATCATGACGCGCACCCGCAAGCGCCCGATCCCGGCCGGCAAGATCACCCCCAACGAGGCGCTTGCCTTCGGCATCACCCTGGCGATCGGTTCCGTGGTGACCCTCGGGCTTCTGGTCAACTGGTTCGCGGGAGCCTTTCTGGCCTTCACGATCTTCTTTTATGTGATCGTCTATACGATGTGGCTGAAGCGCTCGACGCCGCAGAACATCGTGATCGGCGGCGCCGCCGGAGCGTTTCCGCCGATGGTCGGCTGGGCGTCGGTCACGGGCAGCGTCAGCCTGGAAAGCTTCGTGCTGTTCCTGATCATCTTCATGTGGACGCCGCCCCATTTCTGGGCGCTCGCGCTGTTCAAATGCGGCGACTATCGCGCGGCGGGGATTCCCATGCTTCCGGTCGTCGCCGGGGAGACAAACACCCGGCATCACATTCTGATTTATGCGCTGCTATTGGCGCCGATCGGCGTCGCGCCGTTCCTTCTGGGATTCGCGAGCTCCGTCTATGGCGCGGCCGCCACGGGGCTTGGGCTGGTTTTTGTCGCCCTGGCCGCCGATTTATGGCGCAAACGCGAAGGCGAGGCTGCCCGTCAGGCCAGCATGCGGCTGTTCAAGTTTTCAATTTTCTATCTGTTCCTGCTTTTCGCCCTTCTTCTTGCCGAATCCCTGGTCTTGGGAGCCTGACCGGATGACGAACGAGGAGCAGGGCATCAGGCTGACAGAGGAACAGAAAAAGAGGCGCCGCTCGCGGTCTGTCGCCATCGCTTTGGCGCTCGCCGCTCTGGTCGCATTGTTTTACATCGTGACGATCGTAAAACTCGGTCCCGGTGTGTTGGACCGGCCGCTTTGAGGGAGAAGACGTGAGCACTGCGCGCAACAGACAGGATCTGGCAACCAAGAACCGCAAGATCGCGGTGGTGTGCGCATGCGTGTTCGCCTCCATGGTCGGTGCAGCCTACGCGGCGGTGCCTCTCTACGACCTGTTTTGCCGCGTGACCGGCTTTGGCGGCACGACCCAGGTCGCAGACCGGGACAGCGATGTCGTCATCGAGCGGACGATCACCGTGCGTTTCGACGGTAACGTCAATCGCGACCTGTCCTGGGCATTCAAGCCAAAGCAGCGCTCGATCACGGTGAAAATGGGCGAAACCGCCCAGCTTTCCTATCTGGCGACCAATACGGGCGGCAAGACAACTGTTGGAACCTCGACCTTCAACGTGTCGCCGCCGACCGCTGGCGCCTATTTCAACAAGCTTCAATGCTTCTGCTTCACGGAGCAGGCGTTGGAAGCGGGCGAAACCGCCGAAATGCCGGTCGTCTTCTTTGTCGATCCGGATATGGACAAGGACCCTGAGCTCAAGGCTGTCAAGGAAATCACTTTGTCCTACACCTTCTTCCCGGTAGAACAACCGGAGCGTCCTGTTGCGGCCAAGGCGGATGCGCCTGCCGTTGAAACGAATTTGTAAGCGATTGGCGCCGAGGCGCTTGAGATGACTATGTTTGGGGAGCATGCCTATGGCTGAGGCACATAGTAAAAATCACGACTACCACCTGGTGGAACCGAGCCCGTGGCCGTTTATCGCGTCGGTCGGCGCCTTTGTCCTTGCAATCGGCACCATCGCCTGGATGCGTTCGGCGGCGGGCCAAAGCTTCGAGCTTTTCTCCATCGATTTCGCCTCCGCGGGCTGGGGTCTTTTCGCCGTCGGCCTGCTGATCGTGCTTTACGTCATGTACGGCTGGTGGGGCGACACGATCCGGGAGTCCCGCGAAGGGCATCACACCCGGGTTGTCTCCCTGCATTTGCGCTACGGCATGTTGCTGTTCATCGCTTCGGAAGTCATGTTCTTCGTGGCCTGGTTCTGGGCCTATTTCGACGCGGCTCTGTTCACCGGCGAAGCCATCCAGTTCAGCCGTGTGGAGGCGACCGGCGGACATTGGCCTCCGGAGGGTATAGCGACCTTCGACCCGTGGCACCTGCCGCTGTTGAACACGCTGATCCTGCTGTGTTCGGGCACCACCGTGACCTGGGCGCACCATGCGCTTCTGCACGATGACCGCGAAGGCCTGAAATGGGGGCTGACCCTGACCGTGCTGCTCGGCATCCTGTTCAGCATTTGCCAGGCCTACGAATATGCCCATGCCGCCTTCTCCTTCAGCGGCAACATCTACGGCGCGACCTTCTTCATGGCGACCGGGTTCCACGGTTTCCACGTGATCGTCGGAACCATATTCCTTTTGGTCTGCCTGTTCCGCGCACTCGCCGGACATTTCACGCCAGAGAAACACTTCGGCTTCGAGGCGGCGGCCTGGTACTGGCACTTCGTCGACGTCGTCTGGCTGTTCCTGTTCGTCTCGATCTACATCTGGGGCGCAGGCACGCCGGCCGCGCACTAAAGGCGGGTAAGGTCATTCATTGAAAGCGCCCGGTCCGGAAATCGGATCGGGCGTTTTCGTTTCCGCAACCGATCGGGACAAGGCTCATGGAAGACAAGGCGCATTTTCCTCCGGTCAATCCGGTTTCCGCAGGGCTTTCCGGCAAATGTCCGCGCTGCGGCCAGGGCAACCTTTTTGACGGCTTTCTGAGCATCAAGAAGAATTGCATGTCCTGCGGCCTCGACTATTCCTTCGCCGACAGCGGTGACGGTCCGGCCGTCTTCGTCATCATGATCGTCGGTTTCGTGATTGTCGGCCTTGTCCTGTTCGTCGAACTTTCCTTCCAGCCGCCGATCTGGCTTCATCTGGTCCTCTGGCTACCGCTCACCGTCCTGCTGGCGGCCGCCACACTGCGGCCGCTGAAGGGGCTGATGATCGCTCTGCAATACAAGCACAAGGCGGAAGAAGGCCGTCTCGACGAGCCGGGCGAGCGATAGCCCTAAAGACGCGTCACCGATCCCAACAGCAAAGAGAAAGTCCCGGCATGGGGCATTTTAAAAAACTGGTCATTCCGACGCTCGCCGCCTCGGCAGCCTTGTTCATTCTTCTCAGTCTGGGGACCTGGCAGCTCAACCGGCTCGCCTGGAAGGAAAACCTGATCGCTCAGGTGGAGGAGGGCGTGTCGAGACCACCCGTGCCGGCACCGGAGCCCGGGGCATGGGACGGTCTGGCGGAGACCGATGACTACCGGCATGTCTCGGTGACCGGATCGTTCCTTGAGGGAACGGTATTCTACTACATTTCTCTGGGGAATCCGGCCGGTCCCATCGGCGGGCCGGGCCTGTTCGCCTACGCGCCTTTCAAAACCAGCGATGGCTGGATCGTACTCGTCAATCGCGGTTTCCTGCCGCAAAGCCTTCAAGGCGCCGCGCTTGAAACCGCCCTGGTGCCGCCCGAAGGCCCGCTCGAGTTGACCGGTTTGCTGCGACTGAGCGAGACACCGAACTGGACCACCCCGGAGCCGCAGCCGGGCGACCGGATCTGGTTCGCGCGCGATACCGGCGCCATGGTCGAATTTCTGGGGCTTTCAGACGAAAAAATCGCCCCCTACAGCATCGATCTGGACGCGGAGCACACGCCTGCCGGCGGCCTGCCGCAGGCAGGTGAAACCATTGTACGCTTCAAGAACGACCATCTGGGCTATGCACTGACTTGGTTCGGTCTCGCCGCGACCCTGGTCGGCGTCTACCTGACTTACGCGGCCTCTGTTCTGTGGCCGCGCAAGCCGGAAAGCGAATAGTCAGCCAAGTGCTTCCAGAATAGCCGCAGCGCCGGTCTTGGTGGCTTCGCCCGGGCTTTCCTCAATCGCAAGGAACGTGATCACGCCATCCTTGGCGATCAGGGCGAACCGTTGCGACCGCAGGTGACCGAAGATCGGTGCCGGTCCGAGGCCCAGACCGGCGGCTTCAACGAAATCGGCACCGGTATCCGACAGAAACACGATGTTCCCGCCTGTCTTGGAGGCCTTTTCCCACGCATCCATGACGAATACGTCATTGACGGAAACCACCGCGATCGTGTCGACGCCCTTGTTTTTCAGCGTCTCGGCGTGTTCCACGAAACCGGGCAGATGGTTCATGTGGCAGGTCGGCGTGAAGGCTCCGGGAACGCCGAACAGAACGACGGTCTTGCCGGCGGTCAGCTCCGCGACCGTGAGTTCGCCGGGCCCGTCCCCGGTCATGACCTTAAACGTTGCATCCGGAAGGCGATCCCCAACCTTGATCGTCATGACGAATATCCTTGTTCCAATGGGCTGCAATTCAAAACGGTTCGCTGCACAGATAGGGCGTTCCGGCACAGGCGTCGAGACATGTTTTGCAGATACGGCTGCAGTTGGGAGCACGGAACGCGGGAAACCTAGTTCAGCCAGTCGGGAGGAATCGTTTCAAGAAGTTCGACAGCGACATCGCCGGACGTGAGAACCAGCCGCAAGGTCCGGTCGCCGTCGTCGGATGCGAGACCGTTGGTCGACAGTCGCCAGACAGCCTTCTCGCCGGTGCGGTCGACCAGCTTCGGCAAGCCGATGTAAGAACCTGCGGGACCGGCGGCAAAAAGATCCGGCGTACCGTCCGCGGGAACCTTCGCCTCAATCCGGAGGCTGTCGTTCGGTCCGGACAGTGCGACGCCCGTGATCTCAAGCGCGCCGCCTTTCGCTGCTCCGGGCACAGCCTCAAGGTCCCTTGCTATCAGTCTTTCGGCAAGGCTGTCCGTTTCGGTGTCGGGCGCAAGATCCAGGGAAAGGGCCGCGTCGCCCGGCACGCAGATATCCTTGCAGACCCCGAACAGAACCTCGATGGAAAATCGCACTTGCCTTCCGGGGTCTTCGGGAACGATCCGAATGGGGAGAACAATTCCGTCATGGTAGACGATCGATTCCGAAAACCCGTCGCTGTAGCGCTCCGGAGCGGGGTATAGAACCTCGATGTCGCGAACATTTTCAGAGCCGGCGAGCGTGATTTGCGGCGGCACCCCGGCCTCGCCCGGATACCTCCAGTAGGTGTGCCAGCCAGGCTCGAGAACAAATTCCAGACCCGCCAGATACCGGCCGTCTTCCATCGGCCCCGTGGCGATCAGGCGTACGGCGCCGCCGTGCACCTCGCTCCAGCCGGTGGTCGCGGCGTGGACGGGCAGGGCAGGTCCGAAAAGACCGAATAGAAGGATGAGGGCAAAACGTCTCATGTGTCTTTGCTACACGAGTTTCAGGCAAGCGTCATGACACACAATGCGATCTCGAATTCATTTCCGTGTGACAGCGCTGTGAGCAGCCGGGATCCGGGCCCTACCCCAGGCGAGACCGGCGCGCAAACAGACATTAACAAAACACGGCAAAGGGATTATGCTTTCGAAGAGACAGAGGGTGACAGCAGAAAACGAGGTGCGTATGGCCGAAACCGCAGCAAGAAACTCCCTCGAAGGTCAGTTTCTGATCGCGATGCCGAGTATGACGGACAGCCGCTTCGAACACTCCGTGATCTATGTCTGCTCCCATTCGGAGCAGGGCGCGATGGGATTGATCGTGAACCAGGTGGCGCGGCATCTGTCTCTGGAAGAGCTTCTTATTCAGCTGGATATCGTGAATGACGAAGATTCGATCCGTCTGCCGTCCAGGATCCGCGACATGAACGTTCACAAGGGCGGGCCGGTCGAGGTGGAACGCGGTTTTGTCCTTCACAGCGACGATTTCATGCTCAATCAGTCCACGCTGGCGATCGACAACGGCATTTGCCTGACCGCAACGCTCGAAATCCTGCGTGCGATCGCTCAGGGGTCCGGTCCGGACCATGCCATGCTGGCGCTTGGCTATGCCGGCTGGGCGCCGGGCCAGCTCGAAAGCGAGATCCAGGCCAATGGGTGGCTGACCGCACCGGCCGATCCGGACATCCTGTTCGACCGGGATTTTGAAAGCAAATGGCATCGGGCACTCGGTTCGCTCGGGATCGATCCGGCGATGCTGTTGTCGGAAGCCGGGCACGCCTGACCTGCCGCCGGAAGAGCGGATTTTTAACACTCCCGCAAGGTCTCGCCATCGCTGACGGCCCTCGTCCGCTCAGGCCCTGATGTCCTGCTCCGAAACGACCATCGTTTTCACCAAAGCGACTTGCTTATGAAGGCTCTGGCGCGTAAGTCGCATCGATGGCATGGTTTGTTTCAAATCCGACAGGATTGAAGTAGGCTGTGGGTCCGGCTGCCCGGACGAAACGGACGCGGTCCGAAACAAGACGTATAGAGGAAACGGCTCGGTGAAATATAGCAGTACGCGTGGCGAAGCACCTGTTCTGGAATTTTCCGATGTCCTGCTCCAGGGGCTGGCGCGCGACGGTGGCCTCTATCTCCCCGAAACCTGGCCGCAATTCGATAACGACACCATCGCCTCCTTCGCCGGAAAGCCTTATCAGGATGTGGCCCTGGCCGTCATCAAGCCCTTCATCGGCGAAACGATCCCGGAAAACGATCTCGAGGCCATGATCGCCGATGCTTATGCGGGCTTCCGCCATCCGGCCGTGACGCCTCTGGTGCAGACCGGCGCGAACACCTTCATCCTCGAATTGTTCCACGGCCCGACGCTGGCGTTCAAGGACGTCGCGATGCAGCTGCTTGGACGGCTGATGGACTACGTCCTGACCGAGCGGGGACTGCGCGCTACCATCGTCGGTGCGACCTCCGGAGACACGGGCGGAGCGGCCATCGAAGCGTTTCGGGGCCGCGAGCGGACCGATATCTTCATTCTCTTCCCGGACGGTCGTGTTTCCAACGTTCAACGCCGTCAGATGACGACACCGACCGAGAGCAATGTCCACGCGCTGGCGCTGACGGGCAACTTCGACGATTGCCAGGCAATCGTCAAAGGCATGTTCAACCATTTCAGCTTCCGCGACCGGGTTGCATTGTCCGGGGTCAATTCCATCAACTGGGCGCGTATCCTGGCGCAGATCGTCTACTATTTCGTCGCGGGCGCGGCTCTGGGCGCACCGCACCGGAAGGTCTCCTTCACCGTTCCGACCGGCAATTTCGGTGATATTTTCGCCGGCTACGCGGCGATGAAAATGGGGCTGCCGATCGAAAAACTGGTGGTGGCGACGAATGTGAACGACATTCTGGCGCGCACCCTGGAAACCGGCCGTTACGAAAAGCGCGGCGTGACGCCGACGATTTCGCCATCGATGGATATCCAGGTCTCGTCAAACTTCGAACGCCTTCTCGCGGAAGTTTCCGGGCGCGATGGCGGCGCGGTCCGCCGGATGATGGACCAGCTGTCCCAGTCGGGAAGCTTCGCTATCGAGGATGCGCCCCTGAGCGAAATCAGGGATCGTTTCGCCGCCGGCCGTTGCAGCGAGGAAGAAACCTCCAGGACGATTGCAGAACTCTGGAAAGAGGCTGGCTATCTTCTCGACCCGCACACCGCGATCGGCGTGCATGTGGCCAAGGAGTTTGACGACGGCGCCGTGCCAATGGTTGTGCTGGGGACGGCGCACCCGGCGAAATTCCCGGATGCAGTGGAAAAGGCCGCCGGGATCCGGCCTCAGTTGCCGGAAAACCTAATAACAATGATGACTGCGGAGGAGCGCCAGCAGGTTTTGGCGGCCGAGCAGGACGTGGTGGAACGATATATCGAAGATCACGCCCGGGCCGTCACCGCCGGTGTGTAGCTGAATGAGAGTAGAGACTACGGTACTGGACAACGGGCTGACGGTCGTCACGGACCAAATGCCTCACTTGAAGACAGCGGCACTTGGCGTCTGGGTCAGGACGGGCTCCCGGGTGGAGTCGCTTCACCAGAACGGCATCACCCATTTGCTGGAACACATGGCCTTCAAGGGAACGAAGAACCGGTCCGCGCGCGCCATTGCCGAGGAAATCGAGGCGGTGGGAGGGGAACTCAACGCCTCCACCAGCATAGAGCACACCAATTACTACGCCCGGATACTGGCCGAGGACATGCCCCTTGCGGTCGATATCCTGTCAGACATCCTGAAGAACTCGACCTTCGACGCTCAGGAACTCGTGCGCGAACAGCATGTGATCCTGCAGGAAATCGGCGCTGCCAACGACAGTCCCGAAGACCAGGCTTTCGACCTCTTCCAGGAAACCGCCTGGCCGGATCAGGCGATCGGCCGGCCAATTCTCGGTACGCCGGAAACGGTGAAGGGGTTCGACCGGGAGGCTCTCAACAGGTATCTCGCCGAACGCTACCGGGCTCCCGACATGGTCCTTTCCGGCGCCGGCGCCATCGATCACGATGCGCTCGTGGCACTTGCGCAGGAAAAATTCGGTGCCCTGAACGGCGAGCCCGCCGCGCCTGAGACGAAGGCCAGCTATCGCGGTGGCGAGACATTGCGGCCCAAGGATCTCATGGAGGCCCAGGTGCTTATCGGCTTCGAGGGCCGTCCTTACAAGTCCAAGGACTACTACGCGATCCAGATCCTGGCTTCCGTTCTCGGCGGCGGCATGTCGTCCCGCCTGTTCCAGGAGATCCGCGAGAAACACGGTCTTTGCTACGCGATTTACAGTTTTCACTGGGCCTTCGCCGATACGGGCCTTTTCGGACTGCACGCGGCGACGAGCCACGAGGATCTCGGGGCCCTGATGCCGATGATCGCTGACGAGCTTCTGTCCGCGACGCAAACGGTCACAGACGACGAAGTGGCGCGCTCCAGAGCGCAGATCCGCGCCGGTCTGATGATGGCGCTGGAAAGCCCCGCCGCCCGTGCGGGACAGATCGCCCGTCAGATCCTCGTTCACGGGCGGGTTCTGAGCCCGGAAGAAATCTCCGGCAAGATCGAAGCGGTGACCGCGGCTGATATTCGCAAGGTCGCCCACGAGACCTTTGTGGGGACGGTGCCGACATTGACGGCGATCGGACCCGTTGACGGCATCATGAATGCGAGCGCGCTGGCAGGCAGGCTTCAGCAGGGCCCGGTTCTGCGGGCTGCATCCATGTAATCTGACGGAGCACGGGCATGGCGCTGTTACGGCCGGGATCTTCAACAGAAGCCGAATTGCTGATCGAATCCGGGGAGCGCTACCTGCGGCCTCCCGTCATGTCCGATTTCAAGGCATGGGCCGAGATCCGGGCCCAAAGCCACAGTTTTCTGAAACCCTGGGAGCCGCTCTGGCCCGCCGACGATCTGACCAAGACAGGTTTCCGCCGGCGCCTGCGGCGCTACGCCAGGGAGCGCAAGGAAGGCCGCAGCCTGTCCTTTCTCCTGTTCAGCGCGCGGACGAATGAGATCCTGGGCGGGCTGACCGTCAGCAATATCAGGCGGGGGGTAAGCCAGACGGCGACGCTCGGCTACTGGATGGGACAAAGACACGCGGGAAAAGGGCATATGTCGGCGGCTGTCGCCATGATCTTGCCTTTTTGTTTCGACGTTTTAAACCTCCACCGAATTGAGGCGGCGTGTCTGCCGACCAACTCACCGTCCCTTCGTCTGCTGGAGAATGCAGGTTTCCGCCGGGAAGGCTATGCGCGCAACTATCTTTTAATAAACGGCAGCTGGCAGGATCACCTGCTTTTTGGCTGTTTGGCGGAAGAACATGCGGCGCACCCGGGAAAACTCAATCCCAACGTGGAAGGCCTTTTGAAAGAATTCTTGTGACATGTGTCTCAACCCGGTAGTTCTTCGCCCCATGTCGATTTTGTTACCGGGTTCGTCCAGCGGCGTGTTCACTCGTTTTCTAGCAGCAGTTCTGGTTATCGTTTCAACGCTTGCGGCCGTGCCGGCGCGGGCGATCGAGCCGATCCCCGTACCCATCGATGTCGGGGCGCTCGACATCACCAATTCCATCGAGCTTCACAGGGATGCGGGCGTCCGCCTGCAGGTGTCCACCGCGCCGGGCGCGGATGGGATCGTACGCCGAATCGAGGTGCCCTCTCTGGATGGCAGCAACACCAACTGGGCAGTGTTCGCGCTGGCCAACACCAGCGACGAACAGATCGACCGGTTGATCGTGGCGCCGAACTACAAGCTCGTGGGCTCCGACCTGTTCTGGCCGGACCTGGGTTCGTCGCGGGTGGCGCGCATCACGCCGAGCCAGGGGATCGCGCCGGAACGCCAGAAAAGCCTGGAGGCGGATGTCTTTCTGGTCACGCTCGATCCCGGCTCTGTGGTTACCTTCGTTGCCGAGTTGACCACGCCGAACCTTCCCGAAGTCCGGATCTGGGAACCGGACGTCTATGAGGAAACCATCAACGCCTATACCCTCTATCGTGGCATCATCCTCGGCATTTCCGGGCTGCTCGCGCTGTTCCTGACGATCCTGTTCGTGGTCAAGGGAACGGTGATGTTCCCGGCGACGGCCGCTCTGGCTTGGTCCGTTCTGGCATATCTGTGCATCGATTTCGGCTTCTGGGGCATGGTCTTCAATCTGGAGGGCGGCGGCAGCCAGCTCGCGCGCGCCTGTGCGGAAGTCATGCTTGCGGCCAGTCTGATCATCTTTCTCTATGCCTACCTCAACCTGAACCGCTGGAACATTCACTATTCGCATCTGGCGCTGACCACACTGATCCTGATCCTCGGGCTTTTGGGCGTGGCGGTCTGGGATCCCTCCATCGCCTCCGGCATCGCCCGGCTTTCGCTCGGTCTGATCGGTCTCCTCGGGTTCATCACGATCGCGGTGCTTGCCTTTCAGCACTACGACCGCGCGATCCTGCTGATCCCGACCTGGTGTCTCCTGATCGCCTGGCTGACCGGCGCGGGGATGACGGTGACCGGCTATCTGGCAAACGACATCGTCCAGCCCGCCCTTGACGGCGGCCTGGTTCTGATCGTCCTGCTGATCGGGTTCACCGTCATGCAGCACGCCTTCGCGGGCGGCGCCGTCGCTCAGGGGCTGATTTCGGATGTCGAGCGCAAGGCGCTGGCTCTGACCGGTGCCGGCGACATCATCTGGGACTGGGATGTCGACCGGGACCGGGTCTTTACCGGCAACGAGGTCGAGGAACTTCTGAACCTCAAGCGCGGAACGCTGGAAGGACCGGCCCGTGACTGGCTGGAGATTCTGCACCCGCAGGACAGGGACCGTTTCCGGGCCACGCTCGATGCCGTGATCGACCAGCGCCGAGGAAAGGTCATGCAGACCTTCCGGCTGCGCTCCGAGGACGGTCATTTCCGCTGGTTCCGGCTCCGGGCGCGGCCGATCATCGGCGCCGATGGCGAAGTGATCCGCTGTGTCGGGACCTTGCTTGACGTTACCGAGGAACGCACGGCGGAAGAACGGCTTCTGCATGACGCGGTGCACGACAACCTGACCGGCCTTCCGAACCGGGAGCTCTTCGTCGACCGCCTGCGCACCACTGTGGTCCGCTACCAGGCGGAAGAGACCACCAAGCCCACCCTTCTGGTTCTCAATCTCGACCGCTTCAAACAGGTCAACGACAGCATCGGCCTGTCCGCCGGGGACAGTATTCTCCTGACGGTCGGACGCAGGCTCGGCCGGCTGATCGGCCAGCAGGACACGCTCGGCCGTCTGTCCGGCGATCAATACGGGCTGGTCCTCCTGTCGGAGCAGGAACCGGACCGGATCGTCGCGCTCGCCGATGCGCTGCGCAAGGCAGTCCGGGCGCCGATCACATTTGGCGACCGTGAAATCTTCCTGACCAGTTCGGTCGGGATCGCCTTTTTCGAGGGCGGCAAGCAGGCGGTCGAGGACATGCTGACCAACGCCGAAATCGCTCTCAATCATGCCAAGCGTCTCGGCGGCGACCGCCAGGAAGTGTTCCGGCCGATCCTGAGGCCGCTCGACAAGAATATCGTCGACCTTGAGTCGGACCTGCGCGACGCCATCAAGAAGGAGACCCTCGGCGTCTTCTTCCAGCCGATCATCCGCCTGGAGGACCAGTCGATCGCGGGCTTCGAGGTGCTGGCACGCTGGACCCATCCCAAGCGCGGCCGGATTTCACCGTCCGAGTTCATCCCTGTGGCGGAGCAGTCCGGTCTGATCAATGAGCTGGGCATGTATATGCTCGACAAGGGGGCGAACCAGCTGGCGTTCTGGCAGCGGGAGTTCCAGACGCAGCATCCCCTGTTCGCCTCGGTCAACCTTTCGTCGCGCCAGCTCCTGAAGCAGGATCTGATCAACGACGTCAAGGCGGTGTTGTCCAGAACCTCGCTGGAGCCGGGCACACTGAAGCTGGAATTGACGGAATCCCTGGTGATGTCCAATCCCGAGTATTCGGCGAAGGTCCTGGAGCGTCTGCGCGGTCTGGGCGCGGGACTGTCGCTCGACGACTTCGGCACGGGCCACTCGTCGCTGTCCTATCTGCAGCGCTTTCCCTTCGACACGATCAAGATCGACCAGTCCTTCGTCAAGCCGAACGGCTCAGCCGCCCGGCCCGTCCTTCTGCGCACGATCGTCGCCATGGGCCACGATCTGGGCATGTCCGTGGTCGCCGAAGGAGCGGAAAGCGAAAACGACGCGCTCGAGCTCTTCCAGCTCGGTTGCGAATACGCGCAAGGGTATTTCTTCGGCGAAGCGGTGTCAGCGTCGGAAGCGACCAAGATCCTGCGCAAGATGCCCGCCGAAGCGGTCTCGGCCTAGGTGCGAACCCACAAAATTGTACCTTCAGCTTTCAGGCAGCATTTCGCAGCCGGTTCGATGTGAAGCGGCAAGACCGGGAGGGACAGGCTACTTCCGAATTGGGGCGAGCCGTGACGGCGAAACGCTTCAATCAGGGAGCCAGGATCGGGACGGTCGCGCCCGTCGACCGGATTTCAAGCGGGGTTGATCCGAAGGGGTCGCCATCGACCTGGGCGGCGACATGCTCCTGCGCGCGAATGGTTGCGGTCGTGAACCGGGTAACGGTGGCGCCGCGCGCCTTGTCTATCCGTCCGAAGAGCAGAGCCATTCCGTAGCAGAACGCGGACCAGGGATCGTCCCGTTCCAGAACCAGCATGTAAAGTCCGGAATCGGTGACGCCGCCGGGACAGATCACGAACGGCCCGCCGTAGTGCCGGGCGTTGCTGGCCACCGCAAGTTTGCCCGTGAGGGCAGGACCGTCGTCCAAACTGATCGTCAGGGAGGCCGCCTTGCGTTTGAACGCGATGCGAAAGGCGGTGATGACATAGGCGAGCTTGCCAAGCCGCCGCTTCAGGGAGAGCGGCACCGCATGAACCACCTCCGCATCGAAACCGGCCGAAGCCATCAGGACAAAGGGATGCCCGTTGACGAACCCGTAGTGCATCTTTCTGGCTTTGCCGTACCGGATAAGACCGGCAATCGCCGCAGCCTTGCGCGGCAGGGAAAGCTCAAGAGCGAGCACATTCGCGGTTCCGAAAGGGATGACCGCCAGTTGCGGTGGTTCCGGATGGTTTTGCAGGCCGGCCAGCGCTTCGTTGATCGAGCCGTCACCGCCCGCCACGACGAGCGTGCGCACCCGCAACGACGGGTCGGCGCAAACGTCGCCGATCTCGCCCGCATGCCGGGTCAGCCGAAGTTCGGTCTTGCAGCCCAGATCCTCCAGCCGCGTCTGGACCTCTTCCAGCAGGCTGGCGGAATATCCGCCGGAGGTCGGGTTTGCCATGATCAGGACGGATCCGGACACGTCCGCATTCATTGCGCGCGCCGTCACCGGGGCTGACCACCAGGAAACTCTCACTCGATATCCTTTGCGTCTTCCAAAGATCGTTGGTAGCCGGTCACCAGAATCTGAGGGTCGTCCCGGTTGTCGGCCTGCTCGGACGAATTTCAATTCCGTCATGCCAGCTCAGGAGCCCATCTTATAAGGGGCCATCCCCGCGCGCGCCAGTTCGTCGGCGCGTTCATTGTCCGGGTGGCCCGCGTGGCCTTTCACCCAGTGCCATGTCACGTCGTGCCGTTCCCTCGCGCTATCGAGAGCTTGCCACAAATCCGCGTTCTTCACAGGCTTGTTGGTGGAGGTGCGCCAGTTTTTACGTTTCCAGCCGTCCATCCATTCACTGATGCCGCTGCGCACGTAGGTGCTGTCGGTGTAAAGGTCGATGGCGCAGGGCCGGGTCAGGGCGCTCAGCGCCTCGATCGCCGCGGTGAGTTCCATGCGGTTGTTGGTGGTCTCCGCTTCACCGCCCTTCAATTCCTTTTCGTGCTTGCCGAAACGCAGGATCGCGCCCCAGCCACCCGGTCCCGGATTTCCCGAACAAGCGCCGTCTGTGTAAATCGTTACGCGGTTTTCCATGCTCATTGTACCAGACCGTAAGCCTCCGCGGTGTCGACGGTTTGATGGAACCTGAGCCTCTTCAGGTATTCTAGGGGATCTTTCGGCGTTACCAGCGCGCCTTCCGGTACGCTCAGCCAGTCGTAAAGCCGGGTCAGCAAGAAGCGCAGGGCCGCGCCGCGGGCGAGGATCGGCAGGGCGTCGTATTCTTCCCGCGTAAGGGCCCTGACACCGGTATATCCCTTCAGCAACGCACGCGCCTTCGTGACATTGAAGGAGAGGTCCTGTTCGAAACACCAGGCATTGAGGCATATCGCGATGTCATAAGCGAAGGCATCGTTGCAGGCGAAGTAGAAGTCAATCAGGCCGGAGAGCCTGTCGCCGAGAAAAAAGACATTGTCGGGAAAGAGATCCGCGTGGATCACACCGGACGGCAGGTCCCGTGGCCAGGTTCTCTCCAGATAGTCGAGTTCGCCGGAAATGTCTTCATCGAGACCGGGGTGAACGTCGTTGCTTCGTCCGCCGCATTGCTCGAAAAGCGGCCGCCAGCCGGAAACATCCAGGGCGTTCTTCCGAAAGCCCTCATAGTCGCTGCCGCACAGGTGCAGCTCGGCCATCGCCTTGCCGAGTTCCGTGCAATGGTCCACGCGCGGCCGCCTGACCCACATCCCTTCCAGAAACGTCACCAGCGCCGCGGGCCGCCCGGCGAGTGTGCCGAGCAGTTTGCCGTCCTTTGAGGGCACCGGTGTCGGGCAGGACAAACCCTTTTTCGCCAGATGCCCAAGAAGATTGAGAAAGTAAGGCAGATCGTCGGGATTTACCCGTTTCTCGTAGAGCGTCAGGATGTAGGACGCCTTATTCGTATGCAGCAGAAAATTGCTGTTCTCGACGCCTTCGGCAATGCCCTTGAAGGACAATAGACGCCCGACATCGTAACCCGCGATAAAGCCGTTCAGCTCTTCATCGGTCACTTCGGTGTAAACGGCCATGCTCTCACTCGGCGGCCGCCGGTGCGGGAAAGTTCAAAACTCCGATCCCGCGCGGCCGGTTGAAGGAAATCGTTTCTTGGGCGGTGCGGACCGCTTCGATGCGCACATCGAACCGTTCGGCGAACCCGGCGATGATTTCCTCTAGCAGAGTTTCAGGCGCGGAGGCACCTGCCGTGAGGCCCAGTGCACCGATTCCTTTGAAATCCCGAGTGGCAATCGTGCTTGCGCGCGGTGGAAAGCGTGACGATGTCCGGGAACCTCTCGGGCTTCCTGCGGTCTTGCGTCTTGGAGACAGTCATTTTGCGGCCGATCTGAAAACCGGATTTTATGAGCCCGTACCCCGACGAGCCGCGTTGCCGTCCTGTCAAAGCAACTGCCGGAGAAGTCTGTGCAATTTCGGCCACAAAGTGCTGCTCTTTGTGGAGGGTCAATGAGAAGCCTCGGCTGTCGGCCGGCCGCGCGGCCGGTGCCTGTCGGAAACCGGACTTTATGGAATTCAAGGCGATTTGGCGCCAAGTCTCGCCAAGCGGAGACGGACCTGTTAAGAAGCCCGGCCATGGGTCGATACATTAAAGTGGATGACGAATGATCTCAGTGCATGAAGCCGTTGTCAGCAAGACTTTGAAGACGTTTCTTGCAGCAGGAATTTGCGCGGCCACGCTCGCCGGTTGCGGCGGCACCGCTCAAAAGATAATCGCGGGCGGTCAGGAGCCCATTGAGATTTCTCCGGAAACCTTCGCCCCGGCGGTCCCCTGTCCGCCAATGGAGCTGCAGTCCAACACCTATCTGATCGCGAAATACGTTCGTGGCAAGGAGAACGAGCGCGAGGGGCTTCTCTATCAGGCAACGGTTGAAGACTGGGCGAACACCTGCACGAAGGAACCCGACGGCGGCCGGCGTATGAAGGCCGGGTTCTCCGGAACGTTGACCTCGGGGCCGGCCTGGAAGGGCGGCGAAGTCATCTTGCCCCTGCGTGTGGCGATCGTGCCGGGCGGCAGCGAAGCGAAGCCGCTTTCCTCGGAGGTGCTGAACATCCCCGTGACACTTGGTTCGGACGCGCCGAGTGAAAAGTGGACCCTCATCGAAAACAAGTTCACGATCCCTTCGGATGTAAGCGTGAAGGTGGTGTTCGGCTTCGACGAGCGCGGCCGTTGAACACGGTCGAGCGCCTGAAGACAACATGAGATTGTATCGGGGTAAAACCCGCGGGCGTTAATGTCGGATATTGACAAGCCGATGTCTGCCTCGCACAATCGCCGCTCAATTGGGGTCGTTCCCCGGTTGGCGTGGCAACACGTTTGAAGCATGTGCGGGAGAGGCCGGGCGAGAAGTTCCCGGCGCCGAAGGAGCAACCGCCCCGGAAACTCTCAGGCAAAAGGACCGCACGCGCGAAAACGCTCTGGAAAGCAGTGCTCCGCATTCGGAAATGGCGGACTGCTCACCGAAGGAGTAACCGTCCGGTACCGCATGTGCGCCGACGGGAAATCTCTCAGGTACTCG
This sequence comes from Roseibium aggregatum, assembly GCF_017309185.1. Classification (GTDB taxonomy): domain Bacteria; phylum Pseudomonadota; class Alphaproteobacteria; order Rhizobiales; family Stappiaceae; genus Roseibium; species Roseibium aggregatum_B. The sequence goes on from NZ_JAEKJZ010000001.1 coordinate 477,628, forward strand.
GACAGAGGGGGTGCAGACGGATTGGTCCAAGACGGGGCGATTCGGCACTGCGCAACCCCGAATACGAGGACCGTTCATGGCGGAAACCGTTACAGAAAGCGCTCTGAAACAAACGCCGCTTCACGATCTCCATGTGGAACTTGGCGCCCGGATGGTGCCCTTCGCCGGTTATTCCATGCCGGTGCAGTACAAGGCCGGTATTTTGACCGAGCATCTGCACACCCGCGCCAAGGCGGGTCTGTTCGATGTTTCCCACATGGGCCAGGCAATTCTGACCGGCCCGGATCATGAAACCACGGCGCGGGCGCTTGAGACGCTCACCCCTTCCAATTTTCTCGAACTCGCTCCGGGCCGCCAGCGGTATACGGTCCTTTTGAACGATGAAGGCGGCATCATCGACGATCTGATGGTCACCCGGCCCGTCTCGAAGGACGACGACGGCAAGCTGCTGCTTGTGGTCAATGCCGCACGCAAGGAAGTCGACTATGCACACTTCCGCTCCAGGCTCCCGGAAAATGTCACGCTGGATGTCGTCGAGGACCGGGCGCTGATCGCCGTCCAGGGGCCGGAAGCGGTCGCCGCCGTGTCGGCCCACGCGCCCGCGGCGGCGGAACTTTCCTTCATGTCTGCCGCGCCCATGGAGTTCGACGGCATCGCCTGCCACATCGCCCGGGCAGGCTACACCGGTGAGGACGGCGTCGAGATGTCGGTCCCGGCGGACGCCGCGCAGGCAATCGCCCGGACGCTTCTGGCCGACGAACGAGTGGAACCCGTTGGGCTTGGCGCCAGGGACAGCCTGCGGCTGGAGGCCGGACTTTGCCTCTACGGTCACGACATCGACGAAACCACGTCTCCAGTGGAGGGGGGCATCACGTTCTGCATGCAGAAGCGCCGCCGCGAGAACGGAGGTTTTCCGGGCGCGGACCGTATCCGGAAAGAGTTGCGCGACGGCCCCGCTCGTGTGCGCGTCGGCCTGAGGCTTGAAGGCAAGGCGCCGGCCCGCGAAGGAGCGGAGATCGCGCTTGCCGGCGGCGACGTGATCGGAACGGTGACGTCCGGCGGCTTCGCCCCCACTGTCGGCGCTCCGATTGCCATGGGCTATGTGCCCGCCGGGCACGCGGAACCGGGCACCGCCCTTGAAATCATAGTGCGAAACCGGCGTCTTGCGGCGAAGGTTTCGGGGATGCCCTTCGTGCCGAACAACTATTACCGCAAACCCTAATCATTCCAGAGAGCGGACAGAACATGACGATCTATTTTTCCAAAGACCACGAATGGATTTCCGTCGACGGCGATGTCGCAACCATCGGCATTACCTCCTATGCCCAGGAACAGCTCGGCGACGTTGTCTATGTGGAGCTGCCGGAAACCGGCAAGGCTCTGTCTCAGGGCGACGAGGCGGCTGTGGTGGAATCCGTCAAGGCCGCCAGCGAAGTCTACGCACCGATCGACGGCGAGGTCGTTGAAGCCAACGACGCGCTTGCCGACGAGCCGGCCAAGGTCAATGAAGATCCGGAAGGCTCCGCCTGGTTCATAAAACTCAAGGTGGGGAATGCGGATCAGCTGAGCGATCTGATGGACGAGGCGGCCTACAAGGCCTACGTGGAGACCCTCTAAGTCATGGTGGGGCACGTCTACACCGCGCAAGTGGAATGGGCCTGCGACGGCGATTATGCCGCCAACGCCTATTCCCGGGGCCACATCTGGCGTTTTGATGGCGGACTGGAAATTCCGGCCAGCGCCTCGCCCACGGTTGTGCCCCTGCCGCATTCCATCGAAGCGGCGGTCGATCCGGAGGAAGCCTTCGTCGCCGCCATCTCCTCCTGCCACATGCTGTGGTTCCTGGACATGGCGCGACGCGCGGGCTTCAAGGTGGCGAGTTATCGCGACAGCGCGCAGGGCGAGATGCGCCGGGTCGCACCTGGCAAGATGGCGATCACGAAGGTGACGTTAAGGCCTGAAGTCACGCTGGTCACCAACGAGGACCCGGACCCGACCTGGCTGACCGACCTGCATGAAAAGGCGCATGACGTCTGTTTCATCGCCAATTCGGTGAAATGCGACATCGTGGTGGAGGCCGAACCCCACCGCCTGATTACGCCTTGAACGAACACTTGGATGGCATCGCCCGGGCCTCAGTCCGAACGAAGCGCGCGTAAAGATCCGGCCGGCCCGCCGCTCCCGTACTAAGGAGAGGGCGCGGTTCCCCGGCGATGCTGCGCACAGGAAATGAACACACGCTCTGCGAACGATTGGGTCCCGGCTCGGCACTGCGCCCGGCAGGGATGACAGCCGAACCATTCGGCCACCGTTCGCAGGTACAGGTTAAACAACTCTTGGGAGCCGCACGATGCGCTACCTGCCTTTGAACGATACCGACCGAAGTGACATGCTCGCCCGGGTCGGCGTTGACTCGATCGACGATCTCTTCGCCGACATTCCTGAAGATGTCCGCCTGAAGGGGCTTCTGGACCTGCCCAAACGCGCCAGCGAGATGGAGGTGGAACGCAAGCTCTCCGCCATGGCGGCCAGGAACACCGCGGCCGGGGCCGTACCGTTCTTCGTCGGGGCTGGCGCCTACAAGCACCATGTACCGGCGACCGTCGATCACCTGATCCAGCGCTCTGAGTTCCTGACGTCCTACACGCCTTACCAGCCGGAAATCACGCAAGGCACGCTTCAGTACCTGTTCGAGTTCCAGACCCAGGTTGCGCGGCTCACAGCCATGGATGTCGCCAACGCGTCCATGTATGACGGCTCCACCGGTACCGGTGAGGCGGTGCTGATGGCTCACCGGGTCACGAAACGCAACAAGGCGGTCCTGTCCGGCGGCTTGCATCCGCAGTACCGGGAAGTGGTCGAGGGCCTGTCGAAAATGGCCGGCGACCGGGTGGTCAGCCTGCCGGCGGACCCGTCCGGCACCGAGGACATTCTTTCCCAGATCGATGACGAGACCTCCTGTGTCGTCGTCCAGTCGCCGTCCTTCTACGGTCAGCTCATCGATCTGAAGCCGATCGCCGAAAAGGCGCATGCGCACAAGGCGCTGCTGATTGCCGTCTTCACCGAGGTCGTCTCGCTCGGCCTGATCGAGCCGCCGGGAACGCAAGGCGCCGATATCGTGGTTGGCGAAGGGCAGTCCATCGGCAACGGCCTCAATTTCGGCGGCCCCTACGTGGGCCTTTTCGCAACCCGCCAGAAATACGTGCGTCAGATGCCCGGGCGCCTTTGCGGCGAGACGACGGACGCGGAAGGAAAGCGCGGCTTCGTGCTGACGCTGTCCACCCGAGAGCAGCATATCCGTCGCGACAAGGCGACCTCCAACATCTGCACCAACTCGGGCCTCTGCTGTCTTGCCTTCACGATCCACATGTCGCTTCTGGGGCAGGCGGGACTGACGAAGCTGGCACGCATCAACCACGGCAATGCGGTGAAGCTGAGAAAGCTCCTCGGCGGCATCCACGGGGTTGAGGTGCTGAATTCAGCCTATTTCAACGAATTTACAATCGCGTTGCCGAAACTGGCCGAGGACGTGGTGGCGCAACTCGCCGACCGCGGACTTCTGGCCGGTCTGCCGGTTTCCCGCCTGGAGCCGAAAAACAAGGATCTGGCGAACCTGCTGGTCGTCGCCTCGACCGAGGTCAACACGGATGAAGATCGCGCGGCCTTTGCCGGCGCGCTGAAGGAGGTGCTGGCATGAGCATGAACACGCAAGGACGTCCGACCAACCCGGGAGAAGCGGGAGAAAGCTTCCGGCCCAAGACCTTCACCGGCAACCGCGGCCTCGACATGGAAGAGCCGCTGATCTTCGAATTCGGTTCGCTGGAAACCACCGGTGTCGATCTTGACGAAGACGGCGGCGTGGAGTTCGAACTCGGCGGTCATGCGCGTGAGGCGGAGATCGGCCTGCCGGGCCTTGCCGAACCGGAGGCCATGCGCCATTACGTGCGCCTGTCGCGCAACAATTTCGCCATCGACAGCGGTCTTTATCCGCTCGGCTCCTGCACCATGAAGCACAATCCGCGCCTGAACGAGAAGATGGCGCGGCTGCCGGGGTTCGCCGATATTCACCCCTTGCAGCCGGCCTCCACCGTCGAAGGCGCCCTGGATCTGATCGACGAGCTGGCCCGCTGGCTGATGGTCTCGACCGGGACATCCGCCGTGGCGATGAGCCCGAAGGCCGGCGCCCATGGCGAGCTTTGCGGCATGATGGCGATCAAGGCGGCGCATGAAGCCGCCGGGCGCGATCCGAAGATCGTCCTGGTTCCGGAAAGCGCACACGGCACCAATCCGGCGACCGCCGCGCTGCTGCGCTACAAGGTCGTGTCCATCGACGCCAAGGACGACGGTACGGTCGATCTGGAGGCCCTGAAGCGGACCATTGCCGAGCACAGCGGCAACATCGCCGGCATCATGCTGACCAATCCGAACACCTGCGGCCTGTTCGAGCGGGAGATCCGGCAGATCGCCGACATGATCCACGCCGAGGAGGCCTATTTCTACTGCGACGGGGCCAATTTCAACGCCATCGTCGGCAAGTCCCGCCCGGGCGATCTCGGCATCGACGCCATGCACATCAATCTGCACAAGACCTTCTCCACGCCGCACGGCGGCGGCGGGCCGGGTGCGGGGCCGGTGGTCCTGTCGGATCGTCTCGCCCCCTTCGCACCGCTGCCCTTCCTGCGCAAGACGGACAAGGGTGTTGAGCTGGTGGAAACGGAAGCGGCGACGCGGGAGGGAGAGAAGCCCTTTGGTCGCATGACCGCCTTCCACGGCCAGATGGGCATGTATGTCCGTGCGCTCTCCTACATGATGAGCCACGGTTCGGACGGTCTGAAACAGGCGTCGGAAGACGCGGTCCTCAACGCCAACTATATCCGTGTCGGCCTGCAGGACCTGATGAGCTTGCCTTTCGGCGAGCGCCCCTGCATGCATGAGGTACTCTTCGACGACAGCTTCCTGAAGGACACCGGGGTCACGACGCTCGATTTCGCCAAGGCGATGATCGACGAGGGCTACCACCCGATGACCATGTATTTCCCGCTGGTCGTCCACGGAGCCATGCTGATCGAGCCGACGGAATCGGAAAGCCGGGCCTCCCTCGATCTTTTTGTCGCGACCATGCGGGACCTTGTCATGAGCGCTCAGCGCGGCGAGACGGAACGTTTTGCCGGCGCGCCCTATCTGGCCCCGCGCCGCCGCCTCGACGAAACGACGGCGGCCCGCAAGCCGGTTCTCAAATGGAGCGAGCCGGAACCGGCGGAAGTGACGCCCGCCGCCGCCGAATAAACCGGAGGCGGATCAACGGCGAAGTTGCCTGCCTGGCGCTTCGCCGTTCCGGGTGCCTGTGCTCCCCTGGCAGGCGATGTCCGGGGTTTCCGCCCGGGAGGCGGAGGGGCTTCGGTTGCGATTGATGTCCCCCGGCGACGTCAGCGGATCGGGTCCAACTGCTCGTCGTCGTCATCAGGCGCCCTGGTCGGAACGAACCAAAGGGTAGGATCTTTGAGTGGGGTCTCCGGACCGAGCAGAGGGTTGGCGATCGTGAAGATCCTGCGCCTGTCCAGCCGAGCCCTCTTGATGTCGTCCTCGAAGTGTTTCCGGAACAGATCGTTAAAAGACCCGTCCGCGATCATGTCCCGCAATCCGCGTTCGATTCTTTCAGCAAGATCCGGGCGTTTCGGCGTCACGAAGAAATAGACCGGGTGAGGAATGAAGAGAGCTACCTCCCGGTCGATGGACAGCGACGGGTGCGCTGCCGCGAGCGCGTCGTATTCGGCGAAAATCTCATCGATGCCGCGGCCGTAGGTCACGAAGCGTTTCAGATCCAGCATCTTGACCAGGTCGTTCTTGCTCTGACCCTTTACAACGGTGAAGCCCGCTTCTTCGAGTGCGACCGTTGTCGACCATTGGGCCCCTGAACCGGTCGGCAAGGCCCTGAGCTGGTCGAGCGTTTCGATTTTTCCGATCGTCTGCGGGTTGTTGCGGTTGACCAGGAACAGGCGGTAGCCCTGCAATCCCTTGCGGACCGGAATGCGGATGGGAATGAGTTTTTCTTCCCACTCTGGTTTCGTCGGCAGGGCACTGAACTCGAGATGCTCGCCGGACAGGAGTTCCACGAATTTGCGATTGCGGGAAATGCCCGACACGCCTGGCACGCGGCGTGGAGCGGCACCGGGTGCTTCGGTGCGCGCAAACACCAGGCGTGTCAATTCGGTTATGTAGTCGGAATACCGCTCCGCCCCCAGCGTTGCGCTCGAGGCACCGGACAGAAAAAGCAGCAGAAGTGTTGTCGCAGCGGTGCTAAAGACGTTTCTTGTCATCAAGATCGATGTTTCGGTCAGGTTTTTCCTAAGGTACTACGTTAATCCGTGTCCGGTAAAAATATAATAATCAGAAAAATTTTGCGTCAGGAAGTTGTTTTGGAATTTTTCGCGGTATTCTCCGATTTTTGACAATGGAGGAGAGAGAATAAAAGCAACCACAGGTCGTGTAGACATTAGAAATAAAAAGTTTGATTGGAAACCTGGCGGTCGAAGCCATATTGCCGGACAAAGCCGTTCAGATGAGTCATATTCAATGATCTTTCGCACAAGAGAGAAAGCACCTTGTTACGTATCAGCCCGCGCAAACCGACTTCGCTGACACATCGGCTGACGGAAAGAAGAGGATCGAACCCCGCCTTGATACCCCCGCACGATCTGGACACACGGCACGGCCTGCCTGAGGAGTGGCTGTTCCTCTTGAAGGGCTGTCCGCGCGAGGACTGGGCAGCGCACCGCAATCTCGGGCCGCTGACGGAGTTCTGGCTGAGCCGCCATGACGGTTTCCGGGCCGCCGGAGCGGCGCTGGAGGCGCTTCTGCGACAGTTCCGGGAAGGCAATATTCCCGCAGCCCAGTTCGGCGGACTTTTCGCGCCGCGCCTGCAGCACTTTCTGACCGATCTGCATCATCATCACATGATCGAGGATCATCAGTATTTCCCGGTTTTCATGGTGGCGGAGACGCGTCTTGCGCCCGGCTTCGAACTGCTGGAAAGCGACCATGAGCTTATCCACCAGAGGATCGACACGGTCATCGGCAGCGCGAATTCCTTCCTGGGCCAGTTAAGGACGCAGGACAGCGACGCCATCCGCCGCGCGGCCGATGCCTACGCGGCCGCCAGCGATTCCCTGATCGGCGGTCTGATGCGGCATCTCGTGGATGAGGAAGACCTGATCGTGCCGCTGATGCTGGACCGCGGCGAACATGAACTCGGCGTTTCGTGAGGCAGGCTTGTCCGGCCGTGAAACAACCGGCTTGACTCTTTGCGCCGTGTCGCGCATCTAGGCTGCATGAGCAAGATGAGCGCAGCCTTCGTTTATTTCTATTACGTCACCGACATATCGGCGGCTGCGTAGGATCTTGTCTCGACCTTGAAAACCTAAAAAGCCGCCGCGTCAGGCGGCTTTTTGGTTTCATGACCGGCTTCCTGGCGGGGGAACCAGGAAGCGGACCATGACCAACCACATGATCGAAGCCGGAAAACCGGCGACTAAACTCCGATCCGAAGCGCTCGCCGTGCTTCTGGAACGCGGGCTCGTACACCAATGCACCGATATCGATGCGCTGGACGAAACCCTGTCCGGCGGACCGATTACGGCCTACGCCGGATTCGACGCGACGGCGGCGAGCCTGCACGTCGGCCACCTGATGCCGCTGATGACCATGCGCTGGCTGCAGAAGCTGGGGCACCGGCCGATCGTCGTGCTCGGCGGAGGCACCAGCCAGATCGGCGATCCGAGTTTCAGGAAGGACGCCCGGCCGATGCTCGAACAGCGGCAGATCGCCGCCAATATCGCGTCCATCCGCCGCTCCGTGGAACGGCTGGTGGACATGGATGGGCCCGATGGCGCGCTCCTGATCGACAACGCGGAGTGGCTCGACGAGTTCCGCTTCCTGGAGTTCCTCCGCGATTACGGATCCCAGTTCACCGTCAACCGCATGCTGACCTTCGACAGCGTCAAGTCCCGCCTCGACGCGCAGATGCCCCTGACGGTACTGGAATTCTGCTACATGATGCTGCAGGCCGTCGATTTTCTGGAACTGGCCAGGCGTCACGATTGCCGCCTTCAGGTGGGCGGCTCGGACCAGTGGGGCAATATCGTCAACGGCGTGGAACTCGGCCGCCGGGACGGTCGCAAGCTGCACGGTCTCACCGTACCACTTCTGACCACCGCAAGCGGTGCCAAGATGGGCAAGACCGCGGCCGGCGCCGTCTGGCTGCATCCCGAACATCTGTCGCCTTTCGGGTTCTGGCAGTTCTGGCGCAATACCGCCGATGCGGATGTGGGCCGGTTCCTGCGCCTCTTCACCGAATTGCCGATCAGGGAGGTCGAGCGCCTGTCTGAGCTTCAGGGCGCCGAGCTGAACGAAGCCAAGAAAATCCTGGCCACCCAGGTGACCACCATCGTTCACGGCCCCGAAGAAGCCCGCGCCGCGCTGCAGCAGGGTGACGCCCTCTTTGCGGGCGAGGGCGAAGTCCTGGAACCGACCCATAGACTGCCGCTGAAGATGCTGGCGGACGGTCTCGGACTTCTGGAGCTTGTCGTTGCAGTGGGCTTCGCGGCTTCCAACGGCGAGGCGCGGCGACTGGTGGAGGGCGGCGGTGTCCGGCTGAACAATGCGGTCACCGACGATCCGCGCCGCCGTATCGCCATCGGAGACCTGCAGGCCGACGACCGGCTGGCGCTCTCCGTCGGCAAGCGCCGAAAGGCGCTGGTGGCATTTGCGTAGTCGCCGTGAGGTTCGGGTTTCGGCCCGAACCTCCATCTTTGGTTTGACTGCTTGAGGTTGCCCGGCTTGAGGTTGCCGGGACAAGACCTCAAAGGATCAGGGGCGTTGTCGGGAACCATGTGGTGATCTTGCCGGTCATGCCGTGGATCTCCTCAATTCGAATGACCTTGTAGGAGGAATGCGTTCCTAGGGGATCCATGGTCACGATCGCAGGGCCCTCGCGGTGTATGGTCGTTCCCCACATGACCTCGACATGTCCAACGTGTCCGGAGGCCGGCTTGTAGCCGACCATCAGGGGGCCGCACATGTTGAGCCTCGCCAAGGCGCTCTCGGCGTAAAACTTTCCGGGCGACTGTTTGACCGGGCGCAGGCCCAAAAGCAGTTCCCAGACCTGCTGACCGCTCGGTATTCGCAGGCCGCCCTCGCCATCGGCGGCCTTTTCCTCCTGCATGCCTTCGATGATTTGCGCCATCGAATAGTTTTTCCGGTCGACCCGTGTTTGCAGCCAGCTCGCCGTCGCGGCCGCCCAGCAGGTCTTGCCGTTATTCTGACTGACCGCGGGCGGCCTTCTCTTCAGTTTTTCAAAGGGTTTCCCGAACAGAACGGCGTCCGTGAACGCGCCGATCACACCGTCGGCCATCAGGCCCTTCGAGCTTTGAAACGCCATCACGGCGCCTTCGGTCCTGGCGCCGAAATTACCGTCCGGATCCAGTCCGGCATGGGGAGGAAGGCTGTTCAGTTTCTTCTGGGCCTGTTCGACATAAGGTCCCTTGTATCCACGTTTGGCAAAGACAGACGCCATCTGTTCCAATCTCCAGTTGCTTAAGCCCAGCGACTGCCCTTTGCTATCGGACGGGATAGTGGTGTTTCTGCCTTCAAGATGGCGTGACCAGCGTCACAGGCTTGCGCAATCCATGGGCGAGCACGTTTCGCTGCGGCAGGGACAGGGACAGGGCGGGATTGCCCGCAGACAGGAGGAGACAAACAGCGATGAAGTCCGGAACCTTTGTTCTTGTCCACGGGGTTTGGCACGGCGGCTGGTGCTGGTCTCGCGTGGCGGAGATCTTGCGGGCCCGGGGGCACAGGGTCACGGCTCCGACCCAGACCGGTCTCGGAGAGCGCGCGCATCTTCTGTCCGCGGATATCACGATCCAGACCTTCGTCGACGATATCGTCGGCCACCTGAACTATGAGGACCTCGGTGAGGTTGTTCTGGTCGGGCACAGCTTCGGGGGCATTCCGGTCACGGGCGTTGCCGATGTGCTGCCGGAGCGGATCCGCAAACTGATCTATCTCGATGCCATCATGCTTGAAAGCGGAGAAACCTGGTTCGATCTCCTTCCCGGCGACATGGCGCGTGAGCGCAGGGCGGTGGCGGAGAAAACAAGCGGCGGCCTGAGCCTGCCGCCAGCCCCACCCGAGAGCTTCGGCATCGTTCGCCCCTCGGATGTGGCCTTTCTGGAGGGCCGGCTTACGCCGCATCCGTTCAGAACCTTCACCACGGCTCTCAACCTGAACAATCCGGTCGGCAACGCTCTGCCTGCCGCATATATCGAGTGTATGCAACCGGCTTATCGTCCGGCCCGTGTCGCTCTGGAGCGCGCTCAAGGGCTCGGCTGGCCCGTCGCCCAGATCGCCTCCGGGCACGACGCCATGGTGAGCGAACCCGAAGCGCTGGCGGACCTTCTGGAAGAATTAGATAATCCACTTTAATAAGTTGTAATTTCTTGCAAAAGGCAACTATATATATCAAGATATAGCTATTGCTATTTTTGCAAGAATATTTGCGGGATAAAATCCAGATTATATTTGCTTGGGAGGTAGTAAATGCCGATATCAAGTAAAAAGATTGTAATTGTCGATGAAGAAATAGAAAAGCGTGTAAGTGATGCGTTAAGTGAAATAAATTCTCTAAATCTGGGTGAGTTGCTGAATCAAGATTTAGAAAAATCTAGAAACTATTTTGTTTTTGTTTCGTTCTTCAGCCTTTTGTTATTTATGTCGGATCTCAGCGCGTTGAAAATATTTGATTTGGAAGTTGAGGTATTGGTTACTCAGTATCTTCTGTTTTCGAGTTTTCTTTTAGTGGTAACATTTTGCTTCGGTGTTTACTACCATGTAAACGCAACTGCAGAGTTTCTTGGAAAGCGTGCAGCAAGGGCGAATGCGAGACTAAAATTGAGGTTGCTCGGTGAAGAAATAACTGAGAAGCGAAAGAGAATTCTGCACGCAGCAGAAAGAGAGATTGCAATTGCAAGTAAATCAAATCACTTGGATGATAAGTCCGCTCCGCTGCGAGCAAAAGAATATGCAAAAATAGAAATGCAAGAAATTCTAGAAGTGGATAGTAGTTTTAAGAGGCAACTCGATAGGTCGAAGTTTATACATTCTTTTATAATTTGGTCATGTTTCGTAATTGTAACTATCGGATACTTTTTTCGAAACTATCAAGAAATAAGTAAACTGGAAGAAACAAAAAAAATTATAGAATTTTTGGTAAAACTTCTGAATTAGTTCAGTGAGATCCAGGATAAACTTTGCAAGAATCGAAGTTTAGATCAATGCCTCGAGAGTGTTCATCGATATTGTTAGCTTCAAAGGCGTGGAAAATGATTTCACCAGGAAAAACGTATCCTTCTGGTGTTTGGATTCCTGCAGGACAGAAAATACGTATTGTTCCTTGCTTGGACGGTATCGTCACTTCATTCTCATCAATCATTGAGGTATGAGTTCTCATGCAGAACCTGTTATTCGCATTTACGTAATATTCAACGAACTCGATGGAAACATCTTCCTGAACGCAGTCCCTTAAATCTGCTGCATGAATATTTTGAGATTTAACCATTGCGGCGAAAAGAAGAACTAAAAAGATGAGAATTTTCAACATTATAATCTCCGAAAATATGTTCCAATCATGATATTTAAGCTGATTTTAGAATAAAATAGCTAAACTGAAACAGAAGTGCAACTTTTAATAGATAATAGTTTGGAGGCATTTTCTGGTAATTAATCGTCACTGGCCAAGCTGAGGGATACTATCGGGGTGGTTCTTTCTAGAGCTGACCCAACAGCCTGCCATCGCAAGATCGGCAAGGCTGCCGATGTGAAAAAAAGGGGGCGGCCGGGTGGACGAGCCGCCCCGAAATGGGTTCTTCCGATCGGTTAGAAGAACCCGAGCTTGTTCGGGTTGTAGCTGACCAGCATGTTCTTGGTCTGCTGGTAGTGGTCGAGCATCATCTTGTGGGTCTCGCGCCCGATGCCGGACTGCTTGTAACCGCCGAAGGCGGCGTGAGCCGGGTAGGCGTGATAGTTGTTGACCCAGACGCGGCCGGCCTCGATCGCGCGTCCGAAGCGGTAGCAGGTGTTGGCATCGCGCGACCAGACACCGGCGCCAAGGCCGTACATGGTGTCGTTGGCGATCGCCAGGGCTTCGGCTTCGTCCTTGAAAGTCGTGACGGAAACGACCGGACCGAAGATTTCCTCCTGGAAGACGCGCATCTTGTTGTGGCCCTTCAGGATGGTCGGCTGGACGTAGTATCCGCCGGCGAGATCTCCGTCGAACTTCGCTTCCGCGCCGCCGACCAGAACCTCCGCGCCTTCCTCGACGCCGATGGTGAGATAGGACAGGATCTTGTCCTGCTGCTCACGGCTTGCCTGCGCGCCGACCATGGTGTCGATGGCCCGGGGATCGCCCTGCTTGATGGCCTTGACCCGTTCGATCGCCCGCTCGATGAAGGCTTCGTAGATGTCTTCCTGGATCAGCGCGCGGCTCGGACAGGTGCAGACCTCGCCCTGGTTGAAGGCGAACAGAACGAAGCCCTCGATGGCCTTGTCCAGAAATGCATCGTCCTCACGCATGACATCGGAGAAGAAGATGTTCGGCGATTTGCCGCCAAGCTCCAGAGTGACCGGAATCAGGTTTTCCGTGGCGTATTGCATGATCATCCTGCCGGTCTGGGTCGATCCGGTGAAGGCGATCTTGGCGATGCGCGGCGATTTGGCCAAGGGTGCTCCGACTTCAGCACCGTAGCCGTTGACGATGTTGAGAACACCGGCGGGAAGCACGTCGGCAAGGAGTTCGGCAAGCACCATGATTGCGGCGGGCGTCTGCTCGGCCGGCTTCAGCACGATGCAGTTTCCGGCGGCCAGCGCCGGCGCCAGTTTCCAGGCGGCCATCAGGATCGAGAAGTTCCACGGAATGATCTGCCCGACGACGCCGAGCGGCTCGTGGAAGTGATAGGCGATGGTGTCGGCGTCGATTTCCGACATCGAGCCTTCCTGGCCGCGCAGGACACCGGCGAAATAGCGGAAGTGATCGACGGCCAGGGGAATGTCGGCAGCGGTTGTCTCGCGGATCGGCTTGCCGTTGTCCCATGTCTCGGCCCGCGCAAGCAGGTCGAGGTTCTCTTCCATGATATCAGCGACCTTGAGCAGGACATTCGCGCGTTCGGCGGCCGGAGTTCTGCCCCAGCCTTCCTTTGCCGCATGGGCGGCGTCCAGCGCCAGTTCGACGTCCGCGCCGTCGGAGCGGGCCACTTCGCCCACCGCGGCGCCGGTGATCGGCGTGATGTTGGTGAAGTAACGCCCGTTGACGGGCGCGACGAATTTGCCGCCGATGAAATTGTCGTAGCGGGCCGCGAATGGCGCAGTGTTCACATCCGCGAAAGTCGGCATCTCGTTCATGATTTTTCCTCCAATGACCTGGTCCTCCGCCAGGCACTGGAGGAAAATGGCGAGAGGTCTCGGGGCTGTCAGCCCGGGGGCACGCGTTCACGCCGGCGCACTGTCTCAGTATTGAGACAGGTCAGGAGGTCTTTTCGCCGATGCCGAGCCTCTTCATGCGCCGGTAAAGCGTTGCCCGCCCGACGCCGAGAGCTCTCGCGGCTTCCGAGACATTGCCGCCCGCGCGGGTGAGGGCGCGCACGACGGCGGCCCGTTCGGCGGTCCTCAAGCCGCCTGCCTCGTCGTTCCGGCCAAGGAGGTCGGTTGCGGGACGCGGCGAAAGCGGACCGGCAATCCCGAGACCAAAAGCCTTGCGCGCGCCACGGGTCGCCCCGACGACGATATCGTTGCAGTCGACGGCAAGCAGCATCGTCGTGTCCGAGGCGTCGGTGCCGGCACAGACGATCCGGTCCCGGGCGAAGGCTGCGCGGAACGCCTCGGCTTCGATCTGGCGTGCCATCTGAGCCACCATCGCGGCGATCAGCCGGTTGAAGGCTTCGGTCTGGTCCGATCTGGCGGAGGATACGTCGAGGGCGCCCGCAAGCCGGCCATCCGGGCCGAAGATGGGCGCATCCATGCAGCTCATGCCGGCGTTGCGTGCCAGGAAATGCTCGTTCTGATGAACGATGATAGGACGTTCCTCGGCCACGCAGGTGCCGACGCCGTTGGTTCCGACGGCCGCTTCGCTCCAGTCGGTTCCCGTCGACAGGCCCCATTCCCGGAAAACTGTTTCATCGGCGGGTCCGCAGCGCTGGTCGAGAATGACCCCTTCGGCATCCGTGAGAAGCACGGTGCAGCCGGACTGACCGACCAGGCCGAAAAGCTGGTCCAGTTTCGGTGCCGCGATCCGGGAAAGGGCGCCTGTCCGGTCGAGGCGTTGCCGCAACTGGCTGTCGCCGATCCGCTCTGGACCATGGCCCTCTCCGGGATGAAGCCCGTGCTTGTCCATCGAGCGCCGCCACGATGCCGCGATCCGGGAAACGGCCGGCGCCGACCCCGATTGCACGGTCTGAAAGACGGTATCCACGTGATTTTTCATTTTGCGATCATGAACCTTCGGCAGGCTTGCAGGACAAGTGGCTGGCAGCCGTCGATCCGTTCCTCCCATGAACGCTGCGTAAGGCGGTGAAGGATGACGGCATTTGCGGAAGAATTCAAGCTTCGGCATGCAGGCGTCGCGGCAAGACCGGATGTAGCAGCCACGGCGGAGCGCGGGCGTGCATACAAAAACCCCGTCTCCTTTTCTGGGAAACGGGGTTGAAGGGTCATTCGCGGGGAAAGCGAAGGTCGCCCTTTTTGTGACCTGCTTATGCCTGCAGGCGGGATCTGATTTCCTTGCGCAATTCGTCGATCGGCGACCTCTTGCCATCCTTGCTGGTGTGCCAGAAGGTCCAGCCGTTGCAGGCCTCCTGGCCCTGGACCAGCGCGCCGACCTTGTGGATCGAGCCGGTATGATCGCCGGACTTCAGCGAGCCGTCGGCGCGCACGACGGCAAGGTGCCGTCCTCTGGAACAGGTCAGTTCGGTGCCCGGTTCGATCAGGCCGCTTTCCAGCAGCGTGCCGAAGGGGATGCGTTTCTGGGCGCGCTTGCCCTGCTGCATCTCAAGCGCTTCACCGGCGCCCGGTTCGATCGCGTCGATCCGTGCGGTGGCCGCGTCGATATAGTCCTGTTCGCGCTCGACACCGACAAAGTGGCGACCGAGTTTCTTGGCGACAGCACCCGTGGTGCCCGTGCCGAAGAAAGGATCGAGCACCACGTCGCCCGGTTTCGACGAGGCCGTCAGCACCCGGTAGAGCAGGGCTTCCGGCTTCTGGGTCGGGTGCACTTTCTGTCCCGCCCGATCCTTCAGCCGTTCGGCGCCCGTGCACAGCGGCAGATGCCAGTCGGAGCGCATCTGAAGATCGTCGTTGAAGGTCTTCAGGGCATCGTAATTGAAGGTCGGCTTGGCCTCCTTGGACTTCACCGCCCAGATCATCGTCTCATGGGCGTTGGTGAACCGCTTGCCGCGGAAATTCGGCATCGGGTTCGACTTCAGCCAGACGATGTCGTTCATGATCCAGAAGCCGAGGTCCTGAAGGATCGCACCCACCCGGAAGATGTTGTGATAGGAGCCGATCACGTAGAGCGAGCCGTCCGGCTTCATCACCCGTCGCGCGGCCAGCAGCCAGGCTCGGGTAAAGGCGTCGTAGGCCTCGAAACTCTCGAACTGGTCCCAGTGATCGTCGCAGGCATCGACCTTGGACTGGTCGGGCCGGTGGAGATCGCCGCCGAGCTGCAGATTATAAGGCGGATCGGCGAAGACCAGGTCGACGGACCGGGACGGCAGCTTCTCAAGGGCGGACACGCAGTCGCCCTTCAGAATGGTGTTCAACCAGGAAGCGGGTGCTTCCGCACAATTTGATTGGTGGGGTGCCGCTTTGGACACCCCGGTACGCAGTACACTCATTGCGACGCATTACCTCACGCAATTTCGAGTGTCATGGTTACCGGTTTTGGTAAATCAGCGGTTAAGCGATGAAAACAAAAATTCTTATTGAATCAAGGCTTTGTTTACAATCGTAAAAGCTGAATGAGAGGTTAATGCGCCGGTCCCGCCGAAAAGGCCAGAATTCTGCTGATTTCGTTGAGATTGCGACCGGACGTTGTCTTCCATTCGTTAAAGCTTTGCTGGATTGCGGTTAGATTTTTTTTCGAAAGACGGTCGTTGTCGATCACGTTTTCGCGGACCAGGGCGTTAACCACATCGCCGGAGAGGATGAAGCTTTCCTTGCCCATGTACCGGAGCGCGATTTGGCCGGTGTTGCCGCCGAGGCGGCTGCCGCGCTTCTTCAGGAGCTCCATCAGGCCGACCTGGTCGGTGACGGGATAGCGGGCGAAGAACCTGGCCGCGCTGCCGTGTTCCGTGGCGAGATCCTTGAGAAAGAGTGCGTTTTCCTGAACGGACTTGATTTTTGCGGCGTTGCGGACGATGCGCTTGTCCTTGAGAAGCTGTTCGTAGGCCTCGTCGGGCAAAAAGGCGAGCCGAGCCACGTCGAAGCCCTGAAAGGCCTGTTCGAACCCCGGCCACTTCGCCTCGATTACCTTCCAGCTGAAGCCGGCGCGAAAAACGCATTTCGTGAACATGGAGAGCCAGCGGTCGTCGCCGATGTTCTCAAGTTCGGCTTCCGGTTTGGGCGCAGCGTGTTCGGCAAGCAGCGCGGCAAGTTTCTCCGCGCCGCCTTTTCGCTCCGCCGCGAGGGCTTCAACGTCTTCGAAGGATCTCATGATGGGCTCCGCGCGGTTCGATTTGGTCACGCGATCTATACCATCCCATCCCGGGAAAGCGCGACAGCGCAGGTTTTGGGCTGGTGGCCGTTTCAGTCTCGGGAGCGGTTTGATCCCTTTGGCGGAAGGAGAAGCGTGAGCTCAAGGTCTGTGAAAAATTTTTGCCGCGCCGAAAAATCGTTCAAAAACCTTCGGTAGATCTGTTGACGCGCGAAAGACTTGGCACGACCTTGGCCGGTAACAATAAACAACAACAATCAGGAGACGTTTCATGAGCACATCCGGCAGCAGCAATCTCGAACGCCCCGCTCGCCGCATACGGTTCGCACCGTCCCACCCGCTTGAGGTGTTCACGGACGCGGCGAAGGCGGTCGAGCGTCTTGTCGGGATATTCGAAGCCAACACGGCCTTCCTGCGGGCGCGCTTTCAGGACCTCCTGGACGGCAAGGAGATCCAGGGGCGGGTGCGGGCCTTCTATCCCCAGATCCGGATCGTGACGGACAGCCACGTCCGTCTCGACAGCCGCTTGTCCTACGGCTTCGTGTCGGGCCCCGGAACCCATGCATCGACGGTCACCCGCCCGGATCTGTTCCGGAATTACCTCGAGACCCAGTTGTCGCTCTTGATGAAAAATCACGAGGTTCCGGTTCTTATCGGCGACAGCGACATGCCGATCCCGCTGCATTTCGCCTTTTACGACGGCGCTCATGTGGAAGGTGGGGCTGCGGCGGCCAACCTCGAGGCGCCGCTCGCCGACATCTTCGATCTGCCCGACCTGACCGTCATGGACGACTCCATCGCCAA
Source organism: Roseibium aggregatum (assembly GCF_017309185.1). Classification (GTDB taxonomy): domain Bacteria; phylum Pseudomonadota; class Alphaproteobacteria; order Rhizobiales; family Stappiaceae; genus Roseibium; species Roseibium aggregatum_B. The sequence continues at coordinate 495,188 of NZ_JAEKJZ010000001.1, forward strand.
CGGCACCTATGAGCCGAGCGACGGCGTGATGCCGCTGGCCTCCTTCACGGCGCCCAGGGTCGATTACTCCCTGCACCGGCTGCAGCATTACACCGCGACCAGGGCCGAGCATTTCCAGAACTACGTCCTGTTCACCAACTATCAGTTCTACATCGACGAGTTCTGCCGCATGGCCCAGGACGTGCTCGACGATCCGGAGGCGGGCTACGAGGCATTCGTCGAGCCGGGAAATCTGGTGACGAAGGCAGGCGAAACCGCCCCGTCGACCGGGGTCCGGCCGGACAAGCTGCCGCAAATGCCCGCCTATCATCTCAAGCGGGCCGACGGCAGCGGGATTACCATGGTCAACATCGGTGTCGGCCCGTCGAATGCGAAAACCATCACCGATCATATCGCCGTGCTCCGGCCTCATGTCTGGCTGATGCTCGGCCACTGCGCGGGCCTCAGGAACAGCCAGACGCTGGGCGACTACGTCCTCGCCCATGGCTATGTGCGCGAGGACAATGTGCTCGACCAGGACCTGCCGATCTGGGTGCCGATCCCGCCCCTGGCCGAGGTTCAGGTGGCCCTGGAAGATGCGGTCGCGGAAATAACCGGCATCGACGGCTACGAACTCAAGAGGCTCATGCGCACGGGCACGGTCGTCTCGCTCGACAACAGAAACTGGGAACTCTGGAACCAGCCGGAACTGGTCAAGAGGTTTTCCCAGTCGCGGGCGATCGCGCTCGACATGGAATCGGCCACGATTGCGGCCAACGGATTCCGGTTTCGCGTGCCTTACGGAACGCTCCTGTGCATTTCGGACAAGCCGCTACACGGTGAACTGAAACTTCCCGGCATGGCGACGGATTTCTACAGGCGCCAGGTCAGCCAGCACCTCAAGATCGGCATCCGTGCTCTTGAGCAGATGCGCAACATGACAGCCGAGCGGTTGCACTCCCGCAAGCTCAGGAGCTTCGCGGAAACCGCGTTCCAGTGAAACCCGGAAGCACCTTGGCTGCTGTTGGCAACATAAAACGGCGCTTATTTGCGCCGGTTTGTGGCTGCTGACAAATCTTCCGCGCCGAAGGCGATCGGTACTCAAGTTCCTTCAGACAGGTACGGGAGTTGATGCTCGCTTTGCTCGCGCTTGTTCGCTGATTTTCGGCTCACGCGATTCCGCTTCATGGCGCGCTGGCCGGCATGACGGTCCGAGGGGTACTCAGCAAAAAACCGGCGCCTTTCGGCACCGGTTTAAAATTGCGTCGATGGGGCCTTGAGCCGTTTCCGGTTAGTCTGCTTCGTCGGCGGAGGCGGCGTTCAGGAGGCCGTAGCGCTCGACACCGATTTTATCCAGAAGCTCAAGCTGTGTTTCCAGGAAGTCGATGTGACCTTCCTCGTCGGAAAGAAGTTCCTCGAACAGCTGCATGGAGACGTAGTCGCCTTCCTCGCGGCAGATCTCGCGGGATTTGGAATAGGACGTACGGGCGTCGTACTCGCCTGCGAGGTCGCTTTCCAGGACTTCCTTGATGTTCTGGCCAATGCGAAGAGGCGCGACCTTCTGCATGTTCGGAAGGCCTTCCAGGAAGATGATGCGGTCGGTGATCTTGTCCGCGTGCTGCATTTCCTCGATGGATTCCTCGCGCTCCTTCTTGGCGAGTTTCGCAAAGCCCCAGTCGGCCAGAAGGCGGTAATGCAGCCAGTACTGGTTGATCGCCCCCAGTTCCAGGAAGAGTGCCTCGTTCAGGCGCTCAATGACTTTCTCGTTGCCTTTCATGGCCATGCCTCTCCATTAGCATTTGGTAGGGTGCTAGTTTAGAATAATTCTAGAGAATCTGTCCAGTGCAATTTCGAAAATTGTTCGGGAATTTCCGGCCGGTTTCCGCAGCGGCTGAAAAGGCGCTCTGATTTGATTTGAATCAAACAATCAGGACCATTATATTCATATATTCGAAATAACAAATGTTATGAAACGGAGTATCTCGATGCTGCTTTCAATGCCAAGGCTGGGCGACCGCTATTCGCCCCTCTACTTCCTGGCTGCTCTTGGAGCGGGTGGCCTGATGGTCTCCTTCTTCATGTACCTGATGTTCTGGGTGCCGCACGAGGGCAGGCCGGTTCCCGTCTTCGAAGATATTTTCGCCGTGCTGCAGACCGGTTCGGTCCCGCTCAAGGCTGCGGTGATCATAGCCTGGGTGGGCATCGCCGTGTTCGCGTATCTGCATATCCGGCTCCTGATCTGGAACCTGGGCGAATTCGCCGCCTTCCGCAAAACGGACGCCTACTCGGACCTGGTCAAGAGCAATGCCGAAACCCAGCTTCTGGCGGTGCCTCTGACACTCGCCATGTCGGTCAACGGAGGTTTCATCCTCGGTCTTGTCTATGTTCCGGGACTGTGGTCGATCGTGGAATATCTGTTCCCGGCCGCTCTTGCCGCTTTTGCCCTGATCGGTTTTTACGCCTTCAGGCTTCTGGGGGATTTCTTCGGCCGGGTTCTGACCGGTGGTGGCTTCGATTGCCTGAAGAACAATTCCTTCGCGCAGCTTCTGCCTGCCTTCGCGCTTGCGATGGTTGGCGTCGGCCTGGCCGCGCCTGCCGCGATGAGTACGACCAAGGCGGTGGCGGCCAGCAGCTTGATCCTGTCGACATTCTTCATCGTTTCCGCCGTGGTGATGGGGACCGTCGCTCTCTTCCTGGGATTTCGGGCGATGCTCGAAAACGGCGCCAGCGCGGAAGCCGCCCCGACCCTCTGGGTGGCGATCCCGATCGTCACCGTTGTCTCCATCGCGCTGATGCGCCAGGGGCATGGAACCCATGTCCACCTGGACGTACACGGCAATGCCGCGGATACATTCCTGATGCTGACGGATCTGCTGGCGGTTCAGGTTCTGTTCGGGCTTCTGGGCGCGTTGGTTCTCAAGCGCCAGGGGTATTTCGGAACCTATGTCTTCGGGCCGTTGAAATCGGTCGGATCCTACGCGCTGGTGTGCCCCGGCGTGGCGCTGACGGTCATGCTGCATTTTTACGTCAACAAGGGACTGGCCGGAGCCGGGATCGTCGACAAGTTCTCTGCCGGGTACTGGACGGTGACCGCGCTCGCCCTGGTCTTGCAGTTCGCGACCATCTACCTGGTGTTCAAACTCAACGCCAAGCATTTCGGCCAGAGTGACGCCCTCGCCCATCAGCAGCAGGGCGGGTCGGTTCATCCGGCTGAATAATATCGATCAGGGGAAACGCTCAACAAAGATCGGGCGCGGTTCGAAGGAGCCGCGCCCGATCCGTCTTGACCCTTGGCGCGGCGACTGCCGACCGTCAGTCCAGAGCGGCCGCAAGAACCTTGCGCATCACCGTCGGAAGGGCTTCGCCTTCAAGCGTTTCAGGAGATGACCACCAAGCGCCATCGAGCGCTGCTTCCGTTGGCGCTGAAACAGCGGCCCGAAAAACCGTCAGCCGCAGATGGAAATGGGTGAAGGTGTGGGTCACCTGGGCCGGTCTCGGTTGCCACGGCGCCGGGAAGGGGACGCCGGCAAGCGCGGTGTCGGCATCGAAATCTTCCGACCAGTTTGTCCCCGGGACTTCCGTCATACCGCCCAGAAGTCCTTTTGGCGGCCTCCGGCGGAGCAGAACCGCACCTGTCGTCTCGTCTACCGCGACAAAGGCGGCACCGAAGCGGGTCGGCTTTTGCTTTTTGGGGGCTTTTTGCGGAAGGGATTCTGCAAGGTTCGCCGCGCGCGCCCGGCAGTCCCCCGTCCAGGGGCACAGTGCGCAGGCCGGCCGTCTTGGCGTGCAGATCGTTGCGCCCAGGTCCATGACCGCCTGGGCGAAATCTCCGGGCCGGGCTTCCGGCGTCAGTTGCCCCATCAGCGACTTGATCGCCGGCTTGGCCTCCGGAAGCGGCGTCTCGATCCTGGCATAGCGGGCGAGAACACGCTCCACGTTGCCGTCCACCACCGCGGCATGGCGGTCAAAGGCGATTGTCGAGATCGCCGCCGCCGTGTAGGGGCCGATGCCGGGAAGTTTCAGAAGCTCCGTTTCGTCTTCGGGGAACCGGCCACCGTAAGAGCGGGCCACCTCCATGGCGCATTTTTTCAGGTTGCGCGCGCGCGAATAATAGCCGAGCCCGGCCCAGGCTTTCATCACGTCTTCTTCGTGCGCGGCGGCCAGATCCTCTACGGTGGGCCAGGTTTCCGTGAATTTCCGGAAATAGTCTTTGACCGCGGCCACTGTCGTCTGCTGCAGCATCACCTCCGATAGCCAGACCTTGTAGGGATCGGGGATTTCCCCAAGTTTGCGATCCTCGGGCGCGACCCGCCAGGGCAGACGCCGGGCGTACCGCTCATACCAGGAAAGCAGGAGATCGGAGGCTTCAGTAGGGTACATTGAACTGTCTGATAGAAAGGCCGGTTGCCGATGAAGGAGTTCTGGATAGCCTGGGGACAACTTGGGAGCGGACACCAGGCTATTTCAATTGGAGCAAGTATTCGTCGTCATTCTGTCGTATTCTATTGAGACACACCATTCCGATTTCTGAAGCGGGTTGCGGACGAGCCGTTTCCGCGGATCAGGAAGTGGAGGTAGGTCATTAGCGCGGCAAAGGCAAATCCGGTGCGAAAGCAAAGGGAGGCGAAACCGCTTGCCGATCTTGTCGGCAAGGCGATGACGCCTGCCTGCCGGAAACGCGGTTTTGCCACCGTGGATATTGTCGCCTCCTGGGCCGATATCGTCGGCGAGCGCTACGGCACGCGCGTACAGCCTGACCGCCTGAACTGGCCGCGCAAGCCGGAACTGGCCAATCCGGATGATCCTCCGGAACCGGCGACGCTCGTGGTTCACACGGATGGTGCGACCGCGCTGATGCTGTCGCATGACAGCGCCCAGATGCTGGAACGGATCAACACCTTCTATGGCTGGGCGGCTGTGGGACGCATCAAGATTGTCCAAAGGCCCGTCGAAGTCAGATCCACGGAGCGGCGCAAGGGGCTTCGCGCGCTGACGCGTTCCGAAGAAAGGCGTCTCGACGAGCGCCTTGAAGGGGTCAGGGACGACCGCCTGCGAACGGCCCTGAAGAAGCTCGGTGCCCAGATCATAGCGCGTAACACCGATTCCGCCGCCTGAAAGCCCGCGCCGATAACAAGTTCGTGAGACGAAGTCACACGGACTCCTCGCTGTTGCCACATTTGATAAGCGTTGTTGACGGAACGTGCCTGAAGAGGCACATGAAGAAAACAGAACCGCACCTTCGGGTGTTGCGTGCAGAGTACAGAGTACAATGACAGGACGATCTTCGTGACAAAGACCCGCAGACAGTTTCTCAAGACCACCACCCTGGCAGCCGTTGCGCTTGGCCTCACGGCAACAGTCCCGGCGCTCGCTCAAACCGTCGACACCGAAAAGCTGCTGAAACCCGGTCCGCTCGGAGACAAGATCGTGGGCGACGAAAATGCGCCCGTCACGATCGTGGAGTATGCCTCCCTGACCTGCGGACACTGCGCGACGTTCCACAAGAACACCTATCCGGATCTCAAGAAGGACTATGTCGAAACCGGCAAGGTCCGCTTCATTTTCCGCGAGTTTCCGCTGGATGCCGTTGCCGCCGCCGGCTTCATGCTGGCGCGCTGCCAGCCGCAGGACAAGTATTTCGACACGGTGGATATCATGTTCGAACAGCAGAGAAGCTGGGCATTTACCGAGAATCCCTACCAATCGCTTCTCGACTTTTCCAAGCAGATCGGATTTACACAAGAGTCCTTTGAAGAATGCCTGACGGACCAGGGACTGCTGGATGCGATCAACGCGGTCAAGGACCGGGGTGCGAATGAGTTTGGGGTGAACTCGACACCGACATTCTTTATAAACGGCGAGAAGCACTCCGGGGCGATGACGATTGAAGAGATGGGCAAGATCATCGACGCGCACCTTTAAACCGACGGCATTGCCGCCGGCCGGCGCGGTTCGTCCTGCTCCGCGCCTGTTTTTGAGAGCGCCCGCTGGAAACGGGAGCGGGCGCCGATGAAGTTCAACAAGCTTCGCATTGTCGGCTTCAAATCCTTCGTGGAGCCGATGGAATTCATCATCGGCAACGGCCTGACCGGCGTGGTCGGGCCGAACGGCTGCGGCAAGTCCAACCTTGTCGAGGCCCTGCGCTGGGTGATGGGGGAAAACTCCTACAAGAACATGCGCGCGTCCGGCATGGATGACGTGATCTTTTCGGGAAGTCTCAACCGGCCGGCGCGCAACACGGCCGAGGTTACTCTTTTTCTCGACAACAACGAGCGGACCGCACCGTCTTCCTTCAACGACGCCGACACGCTCGAGGTCAGCCGTCGCATCGAGCGCGAACAGGGCTCCAACTACAAGATCAATTCCAAGGACGTGCGCGCGCGCGATGTGCAGCTTCTCTTTGCCGACGCGTCCACCGGCGCGCGTTCGCCGGCCATGGTGCGCCAGGGCCAGATCGGCGAGCTGATAGCGGCCAAACCCACGTCAAGGCGTCAGATTCTGGAAGAGGCCGCCGGCATATCCGGCCTGCATTCACGTCGACATGAAGCGGAAATCCGCCTGCGCGCCGCCGAGCAGAACCTGGAGCGCCTTGAGGATGTGCTGGTCCAGATCGACGGCCAGATCGACAGTCTGCGCCGCCAGTCCCGCCAGGCCGCGCGCTACCGGAACCTGTCCTCGGAAATCCGCGGCGCGGAAGCCTCCATCCTTTATATTCGCTGGACCGAGGCGCGCGACGCGCTGAGCGAGGCCGAGCGTCAGTTCGCCGAAGCGCAGACACAGGTCAACGAGACCACCGGGCTGCAGGCCGAAAGCGCCCGGATCCAGGCGATTGCAGCTCACAAATTGCCGGAACTTCGGGACGAGGCCGCGAAAGCGGGCGCGGCCCTTCAGCGGCTCGTCATCGCCCGCAACGAACTCGACGCCGAGGAACGCCGCGTGAAGGAACGGCTCCAGGATCTGGAGCGGCGCCTGCACCAACTTGCGGAGGATATCCGCCGCGAACAGTCCATGGTGTCGGAAAACGACGAGGTTCTCGAGCGTCTGTCGGAAGAGCGCGCCGAACTTCTGGAAGAAAACGAAACCGTCCAGGAGCGCGGGGAAGCCGCCCGCGAGAAGGTCGCCGAAGCCGAAGACAGTGTGCGGACCCTGGAAACCAGGCTCAGCGAACTGACCGCGGCAGAGGCGCGCGCGAGCGCGGAACGCCGGCAGCTTGAGCGCGCGGTCGCCGAGAGCCGCCAGCGGGCGGACCGGTTGACCGCCCAGGCTCAGGAGGCCCAGCAGGTTCTGGCCGGGCTGAACGACCGGATGGCGGAACAGGACGGGGTTTCGGAAAATCGCGAGGCTCTGGAACTTGCCGGGGAAGCGCTCGCCGAAACCGAGGCGGCGGTCGAGGAGGCCGAGACGGCGACACGCGAGGCCCGCGAACGGGAACAGTCCGCGCGCGCCCCCTTGAGCACGGCACAGCAGGCGTTGCAGGGTCTGGAAACCGAGGCCCGCACCTTGGAACAGGTCCTGAACCTGGATGCCGAGCAGGATCACCCGCCGGTGGTCGAACGGATCGAAGTGAAACAGGGCTTTGAAACCGCTCTGGGTGCCGCGCTCGGCGAGGATCTGGACGCGTCTCTGGATGAGACCGCCGCGGTCAGATGGGGCAGCGCGCTGCCGGGTGAGGGCGATCCGGCGCTGCCGGGTGGTGTCCGGTCCCTGGCGGAGGTTGTCGCGGCGCCCGAAGAGCTTACCCGACGCCTCGGGCAGATCGGTATTGTCGATCAAAGTCGGGGCGGGGAACTGCGGGCGCAGTTGAAACCCGGTCAGCGGCTGGTGTCGACGGAGGGCGACATGTGGCGTTGGGACGGATTCGTTGTCGCCGCGAACGCGCCGACGCCCGCGGCCCAGAGACTTGCACAAAAGAACCGTCTAGCGGAACTGGCGGGAGAAATCGAAGTCGCCCATCGTCATCTGGCGGAGCGGCAGCAGGACCTGGAAGACGCAGGCGCGTCGGTCCGACAATGTGTCGAGCTGGAACAGACTGCCCGCGCAAAGGTCCGCGAGGGTCAGCGCCAGGTGGCGGCGGCTCGCGAGGCGCTGGCGCAGTCGGAACGCGCCATCTCGCAGCTCGCCGCCAAAAGGGAAGCGGCGCAAGACAGGGCCGAACGCTTGGGCGAAGAGGCGGAACTGGCGCGCGAACAGCTTGTCGAGTCCGAGGAGCGTCTTGACGGAGCGCCGGAGATTTCGGGGTTTCAGGAGCGGATACAGGCCCTCCAGGCGGACGTTGGCGTCGCCCGCGGCGTGCTTGCGGAAGCGCGTGCCGTCGCCGAGGGACACAGCCGCGAACAGCAGATGCGGGACCGGCGTCTCGAAGCGATCGCCCGTGAATATGACAGCTGGAAAACCCGCGCGGCCAATGCCGCTCAGCAGATCGCCGTCTTGAGCGAACGCCGCGAGGAGGCGGAAGAAGAACGCGCGGAGCTGATTGAGGCGCCGGAGGAGATCGAGCTCAAACGCCGGGACCTGTTTTCCGCCATTGCCAGGGCCGAAGACGAGAAAAAACAAAAGGACGATCGGCTCCAGCAGGCCGAACTGGATCTGGCCGATGTTGACCGGGCGGCGAAAGCCGCAATGGAGGCCATGGCGGGCGCGCGCGAGCAGAAGATCCGCGCCGAGGAGCGTCTGGACGCCGCGCGGGAGCGGAAGGCCGGCCTTGAGCGCCGCATCGACGAGGACCTCGAGGTCGCCGTGGCGGCTTTGCCGGAAATCGCCGGACTGAAGGAGGGAGCGCCGCTTCCGGACCCAGAGGCGATGGAACGCAAGCTGGAGCGGCTCAAGGCCGAGCGCGAGCGCCTGGGCGGGGTCAACCTGCGCGCGGAAGAAGAGCTTCGGGAGATCGATGAGCAGAAGACGACGCTGACGTCGGAGCGCGACGACCTGATCGAAGCGATTCGCAGGCTCAGGACCGGCATTTCGAATCTGAACCGGGAAGCGCGCGAACGGCTTCTGGCGTCCTTCGAGGTGGTCAACGGCCACTTCCAGCGGCTGTTTACGCATTTGTTCGGCGGCGGTACGGCGGAACTGCAGCTCGTCGATTCCGACGACCCGCTTGATGCCGGGCTTGAAATCATTGCCCGGCCTCCTGGCAAGAAACCGCAGACCATGACGCTGCTGTCCGGCGGCGAACAGGCTCTGACGGCCATGTCCTTGATCTTCGCGGTGTTTTTGACGAATCCGGCTCCGATCTGTGTCCTCGACGAGGTCGACGCGCCGCTCGACGACGCCAACGTCGAGCGCTATTGCGATCTTCTGGATGAAATGGCCAGAAGCACGGAGACCCGGTTTGTGGTGATCACCCACAATCCGATCACCATGGCGCGCATGAACCGCCTTTTCGGCGTGACCATGGCCGAACGTGGCGTTTCCCAGCTCGTTTCCGTCGATCTCGAGACTGCGGAAAGATTCCGGGAAACCGGCTGACGGCTCCTCCGTCGCGGACCTGGCGGCCGGTTTCCTGTAAGACTAAGGTCACACAAAAACAGTTGCTATGGAAATTTCCCTTTTATTTCATATAGATAGTTTGAGCGTCAGTGTTCTTGACAGGGCAGGGGCCCCCGACTATGGTGCGCGCGGCTTAAGGGGGTGACCAAGGGCCGGGTCGAAAGTTTGAGACGGGGTGCGGGGGACAGCATGAATGGCTCTTCGCAAAACGGAGAAACGGATGACCGGGCGGAGGAAGCCTCCGAAGCGGATCTGTCGGAACGGCGGAATCGGCTAAACCGGATGCTGGAGGGGCAGCGCAGGGCGGCGGTAGACGTCGAGCGTAAATCCTCGAAAAGCGCGACATCCGGCTACGCCCAGGCGATGAAGCTCTCATCTGAGTTTATCGCGGGGATCGTGGTTGGTTGCGGTATTGGCTGGATCTGCGACCATTGGCTGGGGACGTCGCCCTTCGGGTTGATTGTTTTCCTGCTGATCGGTTTCGCGGCGGGCGTGCTGAACGTGTTGAGGGCGGCGGGCGAAGTGGCTCCTCCCGAGGCTCGGATCGGACGCAACGACGCGAAGGACGACGGATCGGAATGAGTTTCCGCGCGAAAGCGCGTCCTGACATGTTATGAGCGAAGAAGGCTGACCGGTGGCGAACGATCCGATCCATCAGTTCCAAATCCAGAAACTCTTTCCGATTGAAGTCGGAGGTATGGATTTATCTTTCACCAACTCTTCGCTGTTCATGGTTTTGACCGTGGCGGCGGCCTCTGCCTTCCTGATCTTCTCCACCAGCGGCCGCGGACTTGTTCCCAGCCGGGTGCAGTCCGTGTCCGAGATGGCTTACGAGTTCGTCGCGAGCATGCTTCGAAGTTCGGCCGGAACGGAGGGCATGCGCTTCTTCCCGCTGGTGTTCTCGCTCTTCATGTTCGTCCTCGTGGCGAACCTCCTGGGCATGTTCCCGTACTTCTTTACGGTCACCAGCCACATCATAGTCACCTTCGCGCTGGCCATGCTGGTTATCCTGACCGTGACCATCTATGGCCTTCTGCGCCACGGCATGAAGTTCTTCCACCTCTTCGCGCCTGCCGGCGTGCCGCCGCTTCTCTTGCTGATCGTGGCGCCGATTGAGGTCGTGTCCTTCCTGTCCCGTCCGATCAGCCTGTCGGTTCGTCTGTTCGCGAACATGCTGGCCGGCCACATCACCTTGAAAGTTTTCGCCGGCTTTATCGTCAGCATGGGCGCCGCGGGAATCGCTGGCGCCGCCGGTGCCATCCTTCCGCTCGGTATGACGGTCGCGCTGACCGCGCTGGAGTTCCTCGTTGCCTTCCTGCAGGCCTATGTCTTCACGGTCCTGACCTGCATGTACCTCAACGACGCCCTTCACCCGTCACACTAAGCAACCGGTTTCTTGCGGCGGTTTCGTGCCGCCGCTTGGAATAAATCTGAAATCTGCAAAACACCATTTAGGAGCACGTGTCATGGAAGCAGAAGCAGCAAAATACATCGGCGCAGGTATCGCATGCCTCGGCATGGGTGGTGCGGCTATCGCACTCGGCACCATCTTCGGTAACTACCTGAACGGCGCGCTGCGCAACCCGACTGCTGCTGACGGCCAGTTCGGCCGTCTGGTCTTCGGCTTCGCCGTTACCGAAGCTCTGGGCATCTTCTCCCTGCTCATCGCTCTTCTCCTGCTCTTCGCCGTCTGATTTCTAAAGCCTAGAAATTTTCCGACGCGACTCCGGGGGCGGCGCTTTCGCCGCCCGATCGGAATTTGGAGATAGGACATGGCAGGCGACGCCCATACAAACGCCGAACACAACACGGAAGTTCACATTCCCGAAAGTGAACACGGCGCCGGATTCCCGCCCTTCGACGCAACCACCTACGCTTCGCAGATCCTGTGGCTGGCCATTACCTTCGGCTTCTTCTACTGGATCATGAAGAACGTGGCTGTGCCCCGGATCGCAGGGATCCTGGAAGACCGCGAAGACCGCATCGCCGGCGATCTTTCCGAGGCGAACCGCCTGAAGGAAGAAACCGACGCGGCAATCGCGGCCTATGAGCAGGCTTTGGCCGAGGCCCGTAACAAGGCCCATGGTATCGCCCAGGACACGCGGGCCAAGCTGAAAACGGATCAGGACGCGCGCCGCGAAAAGGCGGAAGCCGACCTGAGCGAAAAGCTGAAGGAAGCCGAAGCCCACATTGCAGGCCTCAAGACCGAAGCCTTGTCCCAGATCGGCGAGATTGCCGGAGAAACCACATCAGCGCTCGTCGAGCAGCTGATCGGCAAAGCTCCGACCAAGACCGATCTGACCAAGGCGCTGAAATCGGCAATGAACTGAGGAGACCGTCATGGATGCTACTTTTTGGGCCCTGGTCGGTCTCATTCTATTCCTGGCGCTGATCGTCTACGTCAAGGTTCCCGGCAAGATCGGTGCCGCGCTTGACGGCCGGGCCGAGAAAATCCGCGAAGAACTGGAAGAAGCCCGCAAGATGCGGGAAGAGGCGCAGGCCCTTCTTTCGGAATATCAGCGCAAGCGCCACGAGGCCGAAAGCGAGGCGGAGTCCATCGTCGCCGAGGCGGCAGCCGAAGCCGAGCGCCTGACGGCAGAGACCAACCAGGCTCTGGACGACATGATCGCCCGTCGGACCAAGGCGGCCGAGGACAAGATCGCCCAGGCGGAAAGCCAGGCAATCGCCGAGGTCCGCGCCAAGGCGGCCGATGTCGCGGTGGCCGCGGCCGAGGAAATCCTGACGGCCAAGGTCAAGGACAAGGTTGCCGACGAGATTCTGACCCAGGGCATCGCCCAGGTGAAGGACCGGCTGAACTAGGGTCGGCTGGACTCCGAGGAGTATCGAAAAGCGGCCTTTGCGGGCCGCTTTTTTATTGGGGTCAGCAATGGATTGCATCGCCTTCCGCCGCCAGCCTGACCGGTTTGAAACTCATTCGGTGATGCGGCGAGGGGCCGAGCTTTGCCAGGGCCTCCTGGTGTTGCGGAACGCCGTACCCCTTGTGCTGGGCAAAACCGTAACCGGGGCAGTGGTCTTCCAGCGTCACCATCATTCGATCCCGTAAAACCTTGGCGACAATGGACGCGGCGGCGACGCTAAGACAGCGGCCGTCGCCCTTGATCAGCGCCTGTCCCGGCTGCTCCAACCCCGGTGGCACGTCGCGGCCGTCGACCAGCACGTAATCCGGCACCCTGGAAAGGCCGTTGACAGCCCGCACCATGGCCGAAAGCGTGGCGCTACGGATATTCAGACGGTCGATCGTTGCCGGCGAAGCGCTGGCGGCACACACCCACGCGCTCGACACGATCTCCTCAAACAATTCTTCCCGGCGGGCTTCGGTCAGTTTCTTGGAGTCATTCAGCCCATCGGGCAAGTTGTCGTAATCCAGAATGACAGCGGCGGTCACCACCGGCCCCGCCCAGGGACCGCGTCCGGCCTCGTCGACGCCGCATAAAAGCCCGTTGAAAGTGGCCGCGTGCCGTCTTTCCAGTTCCGGATCGGGACTGTCGCCAAAAGCAAGATCGAACAGGGATGGGGTTTTGCTCATGCGAGCCAGACTGGCCCTGGCGGTTTCCCTCCGCAAGGGCGCGCTTCAAAACAGGTTCAGTTGCACACCGCCTTTTTGCGGCTGGACGAAGTCTTCCGTGTTCAGCTTTTTGCGGCGCAGGTTCAGGCCGTGCCTCTTGGCGGCGAGCGAAAAGCGCTTGGCGATCTGATCCGCGTACGGTCCGCGGCCGCGCATGCGCTCGCCCCATTTGGCGTCGTAGTCCTTGCCGCCGCGCATGGAGCGGATAAGGCTCATCACATGCCGGTAACGGTCCGGGCGTTCGCGCACGAGCCAGTCGCGGAAGAGTTCGGAGACTTCCAGAGGCAGGCGCAGCAGGATATAGCCGGCCTCCCGCGCGCCATGCTCGGCGGCGGCCTCGATAAGGGTCTCGATTTCGCTGTCGGTCAGCGCCGGGATGATCGGCGCCATCATGACGGAAGCCGGAACCCCGGCATCGGCAAGCGCTTTGATCGCGCCAAGGCGTTTATGGGGCGCGGAGGCGCGTGGTTCCAGCGCCCGGCACAGCTTCCGGTCCAGGGTGGTCACGGAAAGCGCCACCTTGACCAGATTGCGTTCCGCCATGCGCGACAGGATGTCGATGTCCCGCATGACCAGGGCGGATTTGGTAACGATCGCGACCGGGTGACCGCAGTTGTCCAGCACTTCAAGGATTTCGCGCATCAGCTTGTAGCCGCGTTCCAGTGGCTGATAAGGGTCGGTGTTGGTTCCGATGGCGATCACACGCGGGACGTAGCCGGGCCGGGACAATTCCCGCTCCAGAAGCTGCGCGGCATTGGGTTTGGCGAAGAGCCTGGTTTCGAAATCGAGTCCGGGGGAAAGGCCCATGAAGGCGTGGCTCGGCCGGGCGAAGCAATAGATGCAACCGTGCTCGCAGCCGCGATAGGGATTGATCGACCTGTCGAAGGATATATCCGGCGACTCGTTGCGCGTGATGATGGTCCGCGCACGCTCCTCCTGAACCTCGGTCTTGAGCGGCGGCAGGTCGTCGAGACTGTCCCAGCCGTCATCGAAGCTTTCGCGGGCAAGAGGTTCGAACCGGCCGCTTTTGTTCGAGGCGGCGCCCCGCCCGCGCCGCCGGTCTTCTGCGAGGCGCGCGGGCTCTTCTACAATTTCGGCTTCTATGAGGGGTTGTAGGGCTGCTCTCATGATTGTCATCGAAGGTAAAGTAGGAACATAAGGTGAACATTAGCTAAAAACCGCGCTTGAACAAGCCCTCTCTCTCGCACTTTGAAAATTTTCATGTAAAACTCAGGCTTATGATAAGTGTCATCATCCCGACAAAAAATTCTGAAACCGATCTGGTCCATACCTTGTCGGCTTTGGTCCCGGCGGCAGCCGAAGGCATCATTCGCGAAGTGATCGTCGTTGACGGCGGGTCCAGCGACAACACGGAGAAAGTCGCCGACGCGGCCGGTTGTACCTGGACAAGCCGGGGCGAATCTTTGCGCAGCGAAAGGCTGACCTATGGAGCATCTCTCGCGCAACGGGGCGAGTGGCTTTTGTTCCTGCAGCCGGATTCGTTGCTGGAGAGCGGCTGGCACCACGAGGCGCAGGCGTTTATCGAGAGGGCGGCGCGGGCTCGAAACGGGCCTCGCACAGCTGCGAGCTTCCGGTTGCGCTACGAAGCCTTTGGCCTGAGCGCCAGGGTCGCCGAAACGATCGCGGCGCTCAGATCGCAGTTGCTCGGCATGCCTTACGGCAACCAGGGCCTTCTGATCTCCCGGCAATTCTACCAGAAACTTGGAGGTCATCGCCCCTTGCGCGAGATGGAGGATCTCGATATCGCAAAGCGGATCGGCCGCTCCCGAATTGTTTTTCTGAGAGCCGCAGCCGTTTCATCAGGTGAGCCGGAGCACGAAAGCGCTGTCTCGCGCCTGCGCCAGGCGTTCGCCAGGTTCTGCGTCGGCACACTGCGTATCCCGGCAAGCCTCGCGGTTCGGCTGCACGGCTGAAGCCGATAGCGTTCGGACCCGCGAGTCAGGCCTCCCGCAATTTACCACGCTTCAGATGCTCGTCGAGCCGCGGCATGATCTCGACGAAATTGCAGGGCATGTGCCTGTAATCCAGCTGCCATTTCAGGATGCCGTCCCAGGCGTCCTTGCAGGCCCCCGGCGAGCCGGGAAGCACGAAGATGTAGGTCGCGCCGGCGACGCCGCCCGTGGCCCGGGACTGGATGGTCGACGTTCCGATCTTGTCGTAGGAGATGCGGTGAAAGACCTCCGAAAAGCCGTCCATCCGCTTTTCAAAGAGCGGCTCCATGGCCTCCGGGGTCACGTCTCGGCCGGTAAAGCCCGTGCCGCCCGTCGAAACGATCACATCTACCCCCTTGTCCGCGATCCAGTCTTTCACAATCTCCTGAATGGCGGGAACGTCATCCGTCACGATCTTGCGGCCGGCGACTACATGCCCGGCCTTTTCGATCCGCTCCGCCAGCGTGTTGCCGGAGCGGTCCTCCTCCAGGGTCCGCGTGTCGGAGACGGTCAGAACGGCGATATTCAAGGGAACGAAGGGGCGGCTGTCGTCGATGCGGGACATGGGTTTCTCCTTTCCCAAGACATAGGCGATTGGCCTTCCTTGTTCCAGAGCCGAGGGAGAGGCTCGAAAAATCAGCTGACGCGAAATAAAATTACAAATAATAACAAGTTTGCGACACTTGCAAAATATATAGGTCAATATTATTGACTTATATAACGCAACAAAAGCCAATGAGCCAAACATGACCACCTGGGACAGTCTTTACGCCCACCGTGCGATACGCATGCGTGCGTCGGAAATTCGGGAACTTCTGAAACTCCTCGACCGGCCGGATGTGATCTCCTTCGCGGGCGGCATTCCCGATGCGGCGCTGTTCCCCTCCGAGGCCTTCAAGGAGGCTTATGCCGAAATCCTTGGCGGACCGGAGGCGGCCAAGGCGCTTCAATACGGCGTCAGCGAGGGCAGTCTGCGCCTGAGAAACTGGATTGCCGGACACATGCAACGTCTCGGGGTATCCTGCAGGCCGGAAAACATCCTCGTCACATCCGGCTCCCAGCAGGGGCTGGATTATATCGGCAAGCTGTTCCTGAACGAAGGTGACACGGCGCTCGTCCAATGGCCGACCTATCTTGGCGCCCTGCAGGCCTTCAACGCCTATCAGCCGCGCTATGACCGTCTCGATCCGGGCACGAACCGCACGGCGCAGGATTTTCTGGTCAAGGCCGGTCAGGCGGGTGGAACCGTGAAATTCGCCTATCTGTCCCCGGATTTCGCCAACCCGACCGGCTTGAGTCTCGATCTCGACGAGCGTCAAAAGCTTCTCTCTCTGGCCGGGGAACTCGACTGCGCGGTCATTGAGGACTCGCCTTACGAGAGCCTGCGCTACGACGGAGAACCTCTCGCACCGCTGCTTGCACTCGATTGCGAGGCCTCCGGCGGGATCGAGAACACCCGAACGCTCTTCTGTGGCAGCTTTTCGAAGACGCTGTCGCCGGGTCTTCGGCTCGGCTGGATCTGTGCGGCATCTTCGGTCATCTCGCGCCTTGTGCTGATCAAGCAGGCAAGCGACCTGAACTCTCCCGTCTTGAACCAGGAAGCCATGGCCCGGGTTGCCGAAGGGATCTTTGAGACGCAGATCGGAAAGCTGCGGTCCGTCTACAAGACACGCCGGGACGCGATGCTTGCAGCGCTTGAAAGGCACATGCCGCGCGGCACTTCCTGGAGCTGGCCGGACGGGGGCATGTTCGTCTGGGTCGAGCTGCCTGAAGGTATCGATGCCGGCAGCCTGCTGGCCCGATCCGTCGAAACGGCGAAAGTCGCCTTTGTTCCCGGCCGGGCGTTTTATCCCGATGGCGGCGGCGCCAACACCTTGCGCCTGAGCTTCTCCTGCGCCGGCGAGGACAGGATCGAGGAAGGGATCTCAAGGTTGGGCGCCCTGATCTCGGAAACTGTCACATCCATGAGGTAGTCCTGTCGCGGGAATACGTGCAGCAGGGTGAGGATCTATGGCGCTGACGGATCGGGTGGATGCCTATTGCGAACGTGTCGGACCGGAATTCTGGTCCGAGCCGCTGAATGCTGTCACCAACGCCGCGTTTCTGGTCGCGGCCCTGGCGGCGTTTCTGATCTGGCGCAGAAAGGCGCCGGACGATCCCGCACCGTTCAGCCTGATCGTCATTCTGGCGGCGATCGGCGTCGGTTCCTTCCTGTTTCACACATTCGCCACGCGATGGGCCGGGATGGCAGATGTCGTGCCGATCGCGGTTTTTATTCTGGTGTATCTCTATTTCGCCCTACGCAGTTTTCTCGGGTTTCCACTGTGGGCGGCTATCCTGGGAGTAGCCGGTTTCTTTCTTCTGTCTCCGGTCGTCAGCCGGCTCACCCTGCCGCTTGTGGGGTCGTCGGCCATGTATGTTCCGGCGCTTCTGGCGATTTTCGTCGTCGGCGGCCTGTTCTGCCGCAAGGATCGGCGGCTTGGCTTCCAGGTCCTCGCGACCGGCGCGCTCTTCGTACTTTCGGTGGCGTTCAGGATGCTGGACGAACCGTTGTGCGGCCAGATTGCTTTTGGCACGCATTTCCTGTGGCATATTCTGAACAGTATCGTGCTGTTTGCGTTGATACGGGTTCTCATTTTGCGGCGCGCCGGTTAAACCGTTATGCGATTTGGGAAATCGACACAGTTGGATCGAGGCAGGTTCCTGAAGGGGAAGGAATCGCCGGCTGTTTGGTAGGTCCTCCTGAGGGAGGCATCTCTTCGAGCGGCCGGCCGGACCAACGGAATTACAGGACCAAAGGACAGGGACCGTCATGAGCGACAGCAAGAAGACCGAAAGCGATCTGACAGAAGCAGCCCTGTTCTATCACCGAAACCCCAAGCCTGGAAAACTGGAAATCCAGGCAACCAAGCCACTCGGCAACCAGCGTGACCTTGCGCTTGCCTACTCTCCCGGCGTTGCCGCGCCTTGTCTCGAGATCGCCGACGACCCCGCCAAGGCCGCCGACTATACCTCGCGCGCCAATCTCGTCGCGGTGATTTCCAACGGCACCGCCGTTCTGGGCCTCGGCAATATCGGTCCGCTCGCCTCCAAACCCGTGATGGAGGGCAAGGCGGTCCTCTTCAAGAAATTCGCCGGCATCGACGTGTTCGATATCGAAGTTGCGCAGACCGATGTCGACAAGTTCGTCGATGCGGTCTCCGTGCTGGAGCCGACCTTCGGCGGTATCAATCTGGAGGACATCAAGGCGCCGGAATGTTTCATGATCGAGGATGCGCTCCGCGAGAGGATGAACATCCCCGTCTTCCATGACGATCAGCACGGCACGGCCATCATCGTCGGCGCGGCGGTCCGCAACGGGCTCGAACTGGCCGGCAAGAAGATCGGGGACGCCAAGATCGTGGCGTCCGGCGCGGGTGCCGCGGCTCTTGCCTGCCTGAACATGCTGGTGTCCCTCGGCGCGAAGCGCGAAAACATCTGGGTGACCGATATCGAAGGCGTCGTCTACCAGGGCCGCGAAGCGCTCATGGACCAGTGGAAGGCCGTCTTCGCCCAGGAGACCGACAAGCGGTCCCTGGACGAGGTTATCGGCGGCGCGGATGTCTTTCTGGGTCTTTCCGCGGGTGGAGTCCTGAAGCCGCACATGGTGGAGAAGATGGGCAAGGGGCCGCTGATCCTGGCGCTCGCCAACCCCAACCCGGAAATCATGCCGGAGGAAGCCAAAGCGGTGCGCGACGACGTGGTCATGTGCACCGGCCGCTCCGATTATCCGAACCAGGTCAACAACGTCCTTTGCTTTCCCTATATCTTCCGGGGCGCGCTGGATGTCGGGGCGACCACGATCAACGAGGAAATGAAGCGTGCGGCGGTCGAGGCGATCGCGGGTCTGGCCCGGGAAGAACCGTCCGACGTCGCAGCGCGGGCTTATGGTGGCAAGACGGAGACCTTCGGCCCCAATTACCTGATCCCGTCACCCTTCGACCAGCGCCTGATCCTGCGCATCGCGCCGGCCGTCGCCAGGGCGGCCATGGACACGGGCGTTGCGACCAGGCCGATCGAGGATTTCGCGGCTTACTTCGACCGGCTGAACCGCTTCGTCTTCCGCTCCGGCCTGATCATGAAGCCGATTATCCAGAACGCCTCCAAGGATCCGAAACGGATCATCTACGCGGAAGGCGAGGACGAGCGTGTGCTCCGCGCTGCGCAAGTGCTCCTGGAAGACAATATCGCCAAGCCGATCCTGGTTGGTCGCCCGGACGTCCTGAAGGCGCGTTGCGAAAAATTCGGTCTCAAGATCCGGCCCGACGTCGACTTCGAATTCATCAACCCGCAGGACGATCCGCGCTACCGCGATTATGTGGACGAATACTTCCAGTGCGTCGGCCGCAAGGGCATGCCGGTGGATTCCGCGCGTACCGTCGTGCGCACCAACACCACGGTGATCGCGGCGCTCGCGGTCCGGCGCGGCGATGCGGACGCGGTGATCTGCGGTCTGGAAGGCCGGTTCATCCGTCATCTGCGCGACATCAAGCAGATCATCGGCGTCTGCGAAACCGCGCACGACCTCTCCGCCATGTCCCTGCTGATCAATTCCAGGGGCGCGATGTTCCTGTCCGATACCTTCGTGACGGAAGATCCGTCGGCCGAGGAATTGTCGGAAATGGCTGTCCTGGCGGCCCGGGAAATCCGGCGTTTCGGCATCGAGCCGAAAATCGCGCTGCTCTCCCTGTCGAACTTCGGGTCGCGGGATACGGCCTCTTCCAGCAAGATGCGGGAAGCGCTCAAGCTGATCTGGGACCGGTACCCGGAACTGGAAGCCGATGGCGAGATGCACGGCGATGCCGCGCTGAATGTCGCCTTGCGCGAGCGGGTCATGCCGGACAGCAAGCTGACCGGCGAGGCCAACCTGTTGCTCTTTCCGAACCTCGATTCCGCCAATATCGCCCACAACCTGCTGAAGGTGGCGACGCAAGCGCTCCATGTCGGGCCGATCCTCCTGGGAACCGCCAAGCCGGCGCATATTCTGACGCCGTCGGTGACCTCTCGCGGGGTCGTCAACATGTCGGCCTTGTCGACCGTTGAGGCGCAGACGCGGGCAGCCGAGTAAGCGCTTAGAACAGGCGTCCAGAGCTAAGAACCGCATTACACCGGGCTGAGCGGCTTTCGCCGTTTGGGGAGAGACCAGGCGTGCGGGCGTTGAAGGACGTCTGGATATAATCCTGTTCGATTTTAGGGAGGCCGGAGGGCTGTCGATGACGGCCGGCAGAACTAGATAACCCTGGTGACGGGCATCATGAACAATGGCGTCCGGTAAAAGTCCTCCCTGGTTTCTGGAAATGGAGCTGCCATGACTTGCGGGAAACGGCTGGGTTCGGCCATCAAGGCGTTTGCTTTTTCAATAAGCCTGGCTTCGGCGGGGCCAGCGGTCGCCCAGTCATCGGTTGAGCTGGAAACGGTCGCCGATGGTCTCTCTTTCCCGTGGAGCGTCGCCTTTTTACCGGATGGTGGCTATCTGGTCACCGAACGGGACGGCGTGTTGAAAGTCATTTCCGATGACGGCGTCCAGAGTGCGGTGGCCGGGGTTCCCGAAGTCTTCGCTCAAGGGCAGGGCGGGTTGCTCGACGTGGTGCTCAGTCCGGATTTCGATACCGATTCCACGGTCTATCTGACCTATTCGCAAGGATCTCCGGAAGGCGCGGGCACCTCGCTTTTCAAGGCCCGGCTCGTATCCGCTGGCGACGGCTACCGGCTTGAGGGCGGGGAGACGATCTTCACGGGCAACAACAAAGCCTATGGGGGGCGCCACTTTGGCTCCCGTCTGGCTTTCGCACCCGACGGGACGCTTTTCATGACCGTCGGCGAGAGAGGCGACAGGCCCCTTGCGCAGGATCCGTCCAGTCACGCCGGCTCCGTGTTGCGTCTGACCGATCGGGGCGAAGCGGCTCCCGACAACCCATTCGTCGGGCGGGCGGGTTACAGGCCTGAAATCTGGTCCTATGGCCATCGCAACCCGCAAAGCGCGGCCATTCACCCAAAGACCGGCAAGCTCTGGACGGTGGAACACGGCGCGCGCGGCGGAGATGAAGTCAACATTCCGGAGGCCGGCAGGAACTACGGCTGGCCGGTCATTTCCTATGGCCGGCATTACTCAGGTGGGAAAATCGGCGAAGGCACCGCAAAACAGGGCATGGAGCAGCCGGTCCATTATTGGGATCCATCCATTGCGCCCTCCGGCATGGCCTTTGTCACGAGCGGCAAATACCCGGACTGGCAGGGCGGACTGCTTGTCGGCGCCTTGCGCGGCCAGCATCTGGCAAGGCTCATTCTCGACGGCGAGACGGTCGCCGGCGAAGAGAAGCTGTTGAACGGACTGGGGGAACGCATCAGGGATGTGCGGCAAGGGCCGGATGGCTTTGTTTATGTCCTGACCGACAGCGATGACGGTCGCCTGATCCGCTTGCTGCCGAACTGAGCGGCCAGCGGGCGTCTTGCCGGACGCCTGGTAAATCTCAAGGAGCTTGACATTCCGGTATTCTCCAACGATATACCGCACTGCAATCGTTGCCGCGTGAGCATTTAGCGCCAGGACCGCAAGACCGGTCTTAGGAGAAAGCGCCCGGTTGCAGATCATATTGAGCCCAATGAGGGGCCAACCATTCCCAATTCACGCGAGGGTCTGGCGGCAAGAGCCTGGAAGCTGAAACGAGCCGGCTGCCGCGAACCAACACAACTCCGCAAAGAGTTCAGTCTTTGCGGTTCGCAAGCGTTTTGTGAAACGCTTGAGCAAGGATTATAATTTGACCGACTTTCAAAGCCTTGGACTTTCCGACGGCCTTTTGAGCGCGATTTCCGAAAACGGCTACGACACGCCGACACCGATCCAGAAACAGTCCATTCCCCTGATCCTGCAAGGCCGCGACCTGATGGGCCTCGCGCAGACGGGAACCGGCAAGACGGCGGCCTTCGGGCTGCCCCTGATTGACCGGTTGCTCGAGGAAGGACGCAGACCCGCCGCCAAGGGGACGCGTGCGCTGATCCTGGCGCCGACCCGCGAACTCGTCAATCAGATCGCAAAGAGCCTGGTCTCCTTTCTCAAGGACACGCCGTTGCGGGTGACATCCGTCGTCGGCGGTGTCTCGATCAATGGTCAGGTCAAGCGCCTGTCCAGGGGGACGGATATTCTCGTCGCCACCCCGGGCCGGCTTCTGGACCTTGTGGACCGGGATGCCGTAAAACTCGCAACTGCATCCTACCTCGTTCTCGATGAGGCGGACCAGATGCTCGACCTTGGGTTCATTCATGCCCTGCGCCGGATCGCCGGCCTCGTCGCGCGCGAACGCCAGACGCTTCTGTTTTCCGCTACCATGCCGAAGCAGATTGACGAATTGGCGAAATCCTATCTGAAAAATCCGGCGAGGGTGGAAGTCGCTCCGGCCGGCAAGACTGCCGACAAGATCGCGCAATCGGTTCATTTCATGGACCAGAAGGCGAAGACCGACTTTCTGATCAGGCAACTGCAGGACAAGCCGGATGGCGTGTCGCTGGTGTTCTGCCGCACCAAGCATGGCGCGGAACGGTTGATGAGAAAGCTCTCGCAGAATGGTCTTTCGGCAGGCTCCATCCACGGTAACAAGAGCCAGGGGCAGCGCGAACGTGCGATCCGTGGCCTCCGCGAGGGCGAGATCAACGTTCTTGTGGCGACGGATGTGGCCGCCCGGGGTATCGACATTCCCGGCGTGAGCCATGTTTATAACTTCGAACTGCCCGAAGTTGCCGAAGCCTATGTCCACCGGATCGGCCGGACGGCCCGGGCCGGGGCGGAAGGCGAGGCGGTTGCGCTGTGCGCGCCTGAGGAAATCGCCTTGTTCCGGCAGATTGAAAAGCTGATCGGCATCGAAATCGCCGTGGCCAGCGGTGACGTGCCGCCGATGGCGGCTGCTGCCAGCCGGCAGAAGCGGGGCAACGGCGCAAGGGGCGGCAACAAGCCGGCGCGTGCGCAGTCCTCATCCGGCAGCAACGACAACAGCGCTCAGGCAAAGAAACCGCGCCGCCGTCGTCCGAACGGCCGCAAGAAGGCTGCCTGAGGCGCCTCTCTTCTTAATCTCATCGAAAAAAATGCACCGGGAAGTGGCCTTCCCGGTGCTGTACCTTGTGGTCGATGGGGTTCAAAGCAGCATTGCCTCTTTGACGACTCTAGGTGGAAGCTTGGTCAGGTTTTGCCAAAACCGCCGCGTTTTGGCTCAACCCTGGTCCTCCTATCCACAAGGTATATCTCCGCTAAAAAGCGGTAAAGCTTATCGACTTATCGGGAATAACGCGGAAAATCCGCGAAGACTTCAAAGCACAATCAGTATAAAAACTGATTTCGATCTTCTGCCCCCGTTTTCTGAAACCTAAAATAAGATATAAATTTTCGCAAATACAACCGCTCCCCCGCTCTTGCGTGCTGTGGATATCAAAAGAAGAGAGATAAATATATGATTTATAACATTTTTTAGATCAAAGTCTTTTCGAGAGGAACAGCTTTTGGTTGTGGGGCGGAATTTGAGGATTTAAGAAATGCTTAAAATTCAAAGAATTGGGCAATTCATTGTATGAATTTATTATGGCATAGAAAAAATTTATAGCCTTAAAAATGTGCTGTTAGGCCACGTATCCAATTGAAATCAAAGATGGTTTTGACAGGCTAGTACTGTAAGTAATGCCGAGTGACTTTAACGTCAGCGAATCAACGCAACACGCATATGATCAATTCAAAATTTGACCAATTGGTATAAATCTGGCTTTTGGAGCCATAACAAGTTTTTATCCGGCTCATTAATCGGTTGACCTTACGCTAACGTGAGGGTATCTCGGCGTCCATCGAGGCGATGGTTAACGCGATTTAACAAATCCTCCAAAAACAGCCAGATCCTATTCTGGACGAAATGTGCACGTCGGCTCCAATTGGACCACCGACCCCAACATAATGCCTGCTCGACAAAGAGCAGCACCTTGCTTGTGGCGCGGGCGAGCGTCGCCTGGTGGCTGGATGTGCGTCAACATCCATCAGCCGCCGGGTCGGCGTTTGACAACCGCAACGGACCGGTACCCCCACTTTAACCGGTTCGATACAACCCATCGGCCGCAAGACTGCAGCACCAGGAAGAGTTTCTTCCTGGTGCTGTTTGTTTTTTCAAAAGGGGGCGTTCAGGCCGAAGCGTTACATGTTCGGATAATTCGGACCGCCGGAGCCTTCCGGAACCGTCCAGGTAATGTTGCCGTTCGGATCCTTGATATCGCAGGTCTTGCAGTGAACGCAGTTCTGGGAGTTGATCTGGAAGCGCGGCGCGTCCTCTCCCTCTTCGACCCATTCGTAGACACCGGCCGGGCAGTAACGGTTGGAAGGGCCCGCGTAGACATCGTGCTCCGACATTCTTTGCAGCGTGTCGTCGGCGACTTTCAAGTGAATCGGCTGATCTTCCTCGTGGTTGGTATTGGACAGGAAGACGGACGACAGCTTGTCGAAGGAAATCACGCCATCCGGTTTCGGATAGTCGATCTTCTTGCAGTCCTTGGCCGGTTTCAGCGTGTCCGCGTCGCGTTTGCCGTGCTTCAGGGTGCCGAAGAAGGAGAAACCGAAAAGCTCGTTGGTCCACATGTCCAGGCCGCCGAGCGCCACGCCGAGCACAGTGCCGAATTTCGACCAGAGCGGCTTGGCGTTGCGCACCTTCCATAGGTCCTTGCCGATCGGACTGTCCCGCCAGGCCTTGTCGTATCCGGAAAGCTCCGTGTGGGCTTCGCCCCGTCCAATGGCGGCCATCACCTCTTCCGCGGCCAGCATGCCGGACAGCATCGCATTGTGCGAGCCCTTGATGCGCGGCACGTTCACAAGTCCGGCTGAGCAACCCATAATTAGGCCGCCGGGGAAGGACAGTTTCGGTACCGACTGATAGCCGCCTTCCGTGATCGCGCGGGCGCCATAGGCGATGCGTTTGCCGCCCTCGAAGGTTTCGCGGACCGCGGGATGGGTCTTGAAGCGCTGAAATTCGTCGAAGGGAGACAGCCAGGGGTTCTCGTAGTTGAGATGGACGACAAAGCCGACGGCGACCTGGTTGTCTTCCAGATGATACAGGAAGGAGCCCCCGCCGGTTTTTCCGTCGAGCGGCCAGCCGAAGGAGTGCTGGACGAGACCGAGGTTGTGCCTGGCAGGGTCGATTAGCCACAGTTCCTTGATGCCGATTCCGAACTTCGCGAAGTCACTGTCCCTGGCAAGGTCGAATTTCTCGATGAGCTGCTTGGCCAGGGAACCGCGGGCGCCTTCCCCGATCAGCGTGTATTTGCCGCGCAGCTCCATGCCGCGGGTAAACATCGCGTTCGGCTCGCCGTCCCTTCCGATGCCCATGTCGCCGGTCGCGACACCCAGGACCTTGCCCTCATCGTCGAAGAGCAGTTCCGCCGCGGCAAAGCCCGGATAGATTTCTACGCCGAGCGCCTCGGCCTTTTCGGCCAGCCAGCGGCAGACGTTGCCGAGAGAGACAATGTAATTGCCGTGATTGTTCATCAGCTTCGGCATGAAGAGGTTCGGCAGGCGGATCGAACCGGCTGGGCCGAGAACGATGAAGTGATCTTCCTTGACCGCCGTTTTGACCGGTGTGTCTTCGCTTCGCCATTCCGGGAGGAGCTGGTCCAGGGCGATCGGATCGATCACGGCGCCCGAAAGGATATGGGCCCCGACTTCCGATCCTTTTTCCAGAACCACGACGCTCAGCTCTTCGCCTTTTTCGTTCGCAATCTGTTTCAGCCGGATGGCCGCTGCAAGTCCGGCGGGACCCGCTCCGACAATCACAACGTCGACATCCATGCTCTCGCGTTCGCCAAGCGCTTCTTGTTCGCTCATCGTCGTCTCCCTCTACCCCGCTTCTATGGCCCTCTTTGCCCTATTTTGCGCCGCAAAACACGACTTTTTTCACCGCCGATTGCGAAATTCGAGCTGAAAAGCCTTTCTGTGGCGCTCAGATAGACCAAAGCGCGGTCGATGCGTCAAGAGCAAAGAGTTACGTTTACGTAAACGTAATTTTGCGTTCGCCGCCATACCCTGCTTATGGAAAATGTGCACAGGTCTTGGAAAACCGCCACCCGGTAAAGGCCGCGTATACTCTTGTCTTGTGCTCTCGAGCCATCCGGCTATGTTCGGGAGCACCTTCAACAAAGGTCCCAATCCTTGCACCAATCGCCACAAGACCTGCGCCGGATCGAAGCTCTGCTGGATTTCTATATCGATTCCGGCGTGGACTGTTTTCTGGGCGAGGAGGTGGTGGATTGGTTCGAGCGGTCCAGACTCCAATCCAGTCAGACCCGTCATGCCGCGGCAGCGGCACCTGCCGGGCCGTCTGCCCGGCGCACAGGTGACGAGGAAGCATCGCGAGGGCCTGCTCAGGACCGGGGCCAAGCGGCTTTCCAACCGCCGGCGGCAGCACCTCCGGCGCGCGCGCCGCATGCCAATCCCGGCCAATCGGCGGCAGTACCGGATCAGGAAGTGATCGCGGCCGCGCGAGACCTCGCGGCGTCGGCGCAAAGCCTGGACGCGTTGCGGGCCTGCCTGGAAGCCTTCGACGGCTGCAATTTGAAACTGACGGCGAAAAACCTGGTGTTCGCCGATGGAAACCCCTCGGCTCGGGTGATGTTTGTCGGCGAAGCGCCGGGACGGGACGAGGATCTTCAGGGAAAGCCCTTTGTCGGCCGCTCGGGCCAGTTGCTCGATCGCATGCTGGAGGCAATCGGCTACGACAGGTCGTCCGCCTATATCGCCAATGTCGTTCCCTGGAGGCCTCCTGGAAACCGAACGCCGACGCCGCAGGAAACGGAAATCTGCAGACCGTTCATCGCCAGGCAGATCGCCTTGGTCGATCCGGATGTGCTGGTCTTCCTGGGAGCCGCCTCCGCCAAGACATTGCTCGGCGTCCAGGACGGCATCCGCAAGATGCGCGGCAAATGGATGACCTACCCGGCCGGAGGTAAGGAGATCTCGGCGATCGCCACCTACCACCCGGCATATCTCTTGCGCAGCCCCCTGGAAAAGAGACTTTCCTGGAGGGATTTCCTCGCCATTCGCCAATCGCTGTCGAAACAATAATCGTCCTCTACCTGGCCTCGCGTTAATTAGAATTTTAGGCTTGAGGTTGTAAAATCTGCCTAATGCATGGTGGTATGTGAGAGCTGATCTCCGATGGCGGAAAATGCGGGAGGAAGTGCTTCGGCCGTTTCGGCCCTTGTCGTCGATCTGGCGGACATGTCCTGTTTCGAAGCGGTTGCGCGCGACCTGAACAGGAAGGGATGCTGGATCGTCTCGGAAAAGGTCGATCTCCTGAAAAAGGAGGTCGGGCTTCGGCTGGACGGATTCGACAAGCTGTTGCGCGGCCAGGTGATCTCCTACGGCGACAACGAAGCCCAGATCTCTTTTCAGATCGACCGGGCAGAAACGGGCGAAAAGCGCCGGGAAATCCGCCGTCGGGTATTGATAACATGCAACGTTTGCGGCCGGACCACTCCGGTTTCACAAGAATGCCGGATTGTCGACGCCAGCAAGTCGGGATGCCGGCTTGAAGGCGACAAGCTGAACCGCCTGCCGCGGGACATCGATATCTTCATCCCCTCACTGGATCTTCCAATCGCCGCGCGGATCGTCTGGCGCAGACGAGACCAGGCAGGTGTCAGGCTGAACTGGCCCTTCGAACAGAGCCCCGAGCCGGAGGCTGACCTCGAGGCCGCGACAGAGGCCGTTCGCGAGCAGGCGCCATCAGTCGAACCGGCGCGCCGGCGCAACTTGAGGAAAAGGATCAGTGCTTTCGGCCGCTGAGACCGGACGACGCTCTGACGAAGGCGCCCGCCAGATTTCCGTTTTCCTTTCGGTCAGGCTTTGCAAGCTGTCTTTCAAGACATATATCGATCGAAGTTTCCCTCTTCCGTCAGGACCAATCCGCGTGCTTTCATCCATCCGTAAAATTCTTCCCAAGCGGTTTCGCGGCGACAGACCGGTCATTCCCGTCGTGCGTCTTCAGGGGGCTATCGGCATGGCGGCCAGCCCCATGCGATCCAGCCTGTCCCTGGCTTCCGCGGCAATTCCGCTGGAAAAAGCATTCTCCGTGAAAAAGGCCCCCGCAGTTGCCCTGATCGTCAATTCGCCGGGCGGATCGCCGGTGCAGTCGCGCCTCATTTTCCAGCGCATTCGCGATCTTGCCGCGGAAAAAGAAAAGGAAGTCTTGGTCTTCGTTGAAGATGTCGCCGCCAGCGGCGGCTACATGATCGCTCTGGCGGGCGACGAGATCTTCGTCGATCCGTCTTCGATCGTCGGCTCGATCGGGGTGGTGGCCGCCGGGTTCGGCTTCACGGAGATGATCAAGAAGATCGGCGTCGACCGGCGCGTCTACACCGCCGGGGATAAGAAGGTGACGCTCGATCCTTTCCAGCCGGAAGTTCCGGAAGACATCGAACATCTCAAAGCCCTGCAGCTGGAGATCCATGAGACCTTCATCGACATGGTGAAGTCGCGCCGAGGCGACGTTCTGAGCGATGATCCGGAGCTCTTTACCGGAAAGTTCTGGACCGGACGCACTGCCGTTCAACTGGGCCTCGTCGATTCCATGGGCGACCTTCACGGAGTAATCAGGAAACGCTACGGTGAAAAGGCCGAGCCTAAGCTGATTGCCACGCCCCGTGGCCTGTTCGGCCGCCGGCCCGCCGGCGTGGCCCTGTCCGGTGCACGGCTGACCGAAGGCCTGGGAGAAGATCTTATCGGCGCGGTGGAAAGCCGGGCGTTGTGGATGCGCTACGGCCTTTAAAAAGGCATAATGCTCTAGTGAACTTGCGCGCGAACGAAGGGGAACTTGGGATGACGGAACTGATTGGTGTGGCGGCCCTTGCGGTCGGCGGTTACTGGATCGTCCAGCGCGTCAAACGCAAGATGGCCGATATCGAAAACCAGATTTCCAGGGCCGCGGCGAAGGCCGATCCGAACGGTCGCGGCACGAAACTCGTTCTCGATCCCGAAAGCGGCAAGTACAAGCCGCAGGCTTGAGGCCGTCATACTGGACAGGCGAGGCGCCAGCCGGGCGTCCGCTTGGGATGACTTTCAAAAAGGAACCGTCAAAAGGAGCCGCAAGCCCGAGAGGCCTGCGGCTTTTGCTTGTGTATTGGGCGATGCTCATCCTGGCCTGGGGGCAAAGAACAGGCCCCAGCGCGCCGGAGCGTTGCGGGCCGTAACGGTCAATACCGCGACGGTCAGCGCAAGCAGCAAGACTTCGCCCAGAGGACTGGCAAGCCATATTCCGCGTTCACCGGCCAGATGCGGCAGGATCGCCACGAGCGGGAGGAAGAACGCATAGGGTTTGGCGAGGCCGAGAAGAGCGGCGCGCCGCGCATCGCCGAGGGCCTGAAAATAGGTTGCCACGACAAACAGCGGTCCCATCGCGAAATACATGGCAACCATGGTTGGCAGGATACGGGCAACGTCTCCGGCCACCGCGCTGTCGGCCGCAAAAAGAAACCCGAGCGGATACGCGAACAGCGACAAGGCCGTCTGGACCCCGGCGCAATACAGGAATGCTGCGGTTAGTCCGAGCCGGAGCGTATCGTCGGTGCGGTGCCAGAGCTTTGCGCCGTAATTGTTGCCGATCATGGCCTGAAGCGCCTGGGCGAGACCCAGAAGCGGCAGATAGGCGAATGTCATGATCCGTGTCACGATCCCGAAAGCAGCCACCGTGGTGCCATAACCGCCGTCGGCAGTCACTTGCAGCATGGCAAAGGTCGCTGTGGACCCGAGCGCGATCCCGATAAAGCTGAGGCTTTGCGGAGCTCCCAGAGCAAGCATTCGCGGCCAGTCGCGTGCCGATGGAGGCCGGACCAGCGCGCCGAACCCGAGATGTGTCCGGCCGCGCTTGCGGAAGACCAGCAACAAGGCCATCGCGAACATCTGTGCGAGCGCGGTCGCCCAGGCACTGCCGGCGACGCCGAAGTCCAGCGGGCCGATGAGAACATAGTCGAAGACAATATTGGCCACCGACACGAAAAGGCTGATGCCGGCCATGAGGGGCGCCCGGCCTTCGTTGCGCAACGCGTCCGCATTGACGGACAGCACGAAAAACAATGGCGAAAAGCAGACTGTAATCAGCAGATAGGCGTAGGACATGTCCGCGATGCCGGCCGAGCCGTTCGCGGCGGCAAGGGTAATAGCGCGGCCGAAAAGCCAGAACAGGGCAATGACCAGCGCGCCGGTCGAAAGCGCCAGCCAGTGGGCTCCTGCGAACACCGCTTGTGCCGCGCAGATCCGTTCACCGCCAAGGTGACGGGCAAGGATGCTGGACATGCCATTGGAGACAAGCGTCGCGAGGGCGACCAGCAGCATGTAGGCGGGAAACATCAAGGTGACGGAACTGAGAGCTTCCGGGCCGGCGAATAGCCCGAGGAAAACGGCATCCGTTACGGTCAAAAGGCCGTTCATGCCCATGACGAAAACGACCGGCAGCGCCGTCTTGAACAGAGTTGGACCCAGAGGTCCATGCGTAAACGCGTTTGTCCGGGAAATGTCTTGGGACATTCCATTCTCCAACAGAATTCATTTCGAAGTCGGAGGGGCTCGCATTGCCGTCCGCGCGAAATGCAGTGGGGAACGGAAGGGTCTTGCTATGTCAGATCTTCACCTGGACGAAATCGTCTGCGAGCGGCGGGCGCCTGAAACCTGCATCCTCGATACCGCCGTGAGGGGCGGGCGTCAACGCCGCGCCTTGGCCGGGGATTGGAAAGCCTCCTTGACCTTCCTCGCGCATCGTGGCACCTCTCGCCCGGAATTGGCGGGCTTCGTCCGCCTCTTAAAGCCAGATCCCGGAACTGATATCCATGTCGACGGAAACCGTGCCGGCGCATATGCGCCCGGAAAACTCCTTTCAAGGCCTGATCCTGACCCTGCAGCGCTACTGGGCCGACCGGGGCTGCGTCGTCCTGCAGCCCTACGACATGGAAGTCGGCGCGGGCACGTTTCACCCGGCAACCACCTTGCGCTCGCTGGGCCCCCGTCCGTGGAAAGCCGCCTACGTGCAGCCCTCGCGCCGTCCGACCGACGGCCGCTACGGCGAGAACCCCAACCGGCTGCAGCATTACTATCAGTTTCAGGTGATCCTGAAGCCGTCTCCGGCGGATCTTCAGGATCTTTACCTGAACTCTCTTTATGCCATCGGCCTCGATCCGAAGTTGCACGATATCCGTTTTGTGGAAGACGACTGGGAAAGCCCGACGCTCGGCGCCTGGGGACTTGGCTGGGAATGCTGGTGTGATGGCATGGAAGTGTCCCAGTTCACCTACTTCCAGCAGGTGGCGGGTTTCGAATGCACGCCGGTTTCAGGCGAACTCACCTACGGGCTCGAGCGCCTGGCCATGTACATCCAGGGCGTCGATAACGTCTATGAGCTGAACTACAACGGCATGGACGGCGCGGACAAGGTTACCTATGGCGACGTCTTCCTGCAGGCCGAGCAGGAATATTCACGGCACAATTTCGAACATGCCGACACGGAAATGCTGTTCCGCCATTTCAAGGACGCCGAAAACGAGTGCCGCGCCCTGCTGGAAGCCGGGGCGAAGGCGCGGGAAGAGGCCGGGGCGAATGTGCATCAGGTGGTCCTTCCGGCCTATGACCAGTGCATCAAGGCCAGCCATGCCTTCAACCTGCTCGACGCGCGCGGGGTCATCTCGGTGACGGAACGCCAGAGCTACATTCTCAGGGTGCGTGAACTCGCCAAAGCCTGCGGCGCAGCCTTCCTGGAAACGGAGGCCGGCGGCGTCGGCTATCACAATCAGGTGGCGGAATAACCGTTAGTCGACCGGCGCCTTCCGCGCGACTTCTCCCGGCCGGTCGAACATGGCCGGGCCGCCCCTCAGAATGACGCCGACGGATTGAAACGCGGGCCTGACGGAAGTGCCGTCCAGCCGCGGAGACGTCTGCAATACGGCGACTGTTTGCGGTCCCGGCTTCCGCACGAGCCGGCAGCCCAGTTTCGTTGACCCTATTTCAAGAACCATATCTTTCCTGACGCCGTAAAAACGGACCTCTTCGCTCTCGTAGCGAAGCGTGTTTTCGCTTTTCGAGCGCTTGAAGAGCGCGGTTTCTTGCCTGGCTTCCGGAAACCCGAGCAACGTCGCCGGGCCAGGGTCCCGCGGTTCGGCCATGACCGTGTAGGCCAGGTTTTCCCCGGAGCAGACATACCGTTCGGCGCGTGCGGCATCGAGCGAGCCGGCATCGATCGGCGACATCATCATCACGCCTGCCAGCGGGGCGACAATGGAGAGGCAGAAATGGTAGTTCATCGGTCTGACCCACAAATTACATTTGACGAGTAATTTCTAAGCCAGGCCGGGCCGCTCGTTTGTGTTCTGGATTACAGATTGGCGATTGGGAAAAGACAGATAACGCAACGCAGCCGGAGAGAAAGTAGCAGGCTGCCAGGATGACAAGTGCGGCATCGGCGGATAGCTTGGCTCGCATGTTTTATGGAGGATTTCATGGTTTTCGCCTGGACAGTGCTAACCCTGCTGATCGCACTCTCGGTTTTCGCGATCTTTCTTTACAACAGTCTGGTCAAGAAACGGCAGATGGTCGAAGAAGGCTGGAGCGGAATTGACGTTCAGCTCAAACGCCGGGCAAATCTGATCCCGAACCTCGTCGAAACCGTGAAGGGCTACGCCTCCCACGAACAGGAAACCCTGAACGCCGTTACCGATAAGAGGACCGCGGTGACGGCCTTGCCGAAAGACGATGTTGCGGGCCGGGCAAGGGCGGAGGGCGAACTCAGCCAGGCACTTGGCCGCCTCATTGCGGTTGCCGAGGACTATCCGGATCTCAAGGCCAGCCAGAACTTTTCCGACCTTCACGCCTCCCTGGACGAGATAGAACACGCCATCCAGCTGGCCCGGCGCTATTACAACGGAGCGGTCCGGGGATTGAATGTCGCCGTCGAAAGCTTTCCCTCCAACCTGATCGCCAATCAGTTCAATTTCGAGAAGGCCGAGTATTTCGAAATTGAGGATGAAGCTGACCGGGCCGTGCCGAAAGTGCAGTTCTGAGGGAGGCGAAGGATGGCTTTTTTCCGGTCTCTTCGGTGTGGCCTCGTCCTTGGCCTGCTGGTTCTAACGTTTGCCTGGCCCGCACAGGCCGACGAACGCATTCTGGATTTTGCCTCGAACGTGCAGGTTGGCCGAAACGGCACATTGACCGTCACCGAAACCATCAGGGTTCAGGCTGAGGGTCAGCAGATAAAACGGGGTATCTTCAGGGACATCCCCCTAACGGCCGAAGGTGCGGATGGACGGACCTACCGGGTTGGCTTCAAGCTGCTTTCCGTGCTGCAGGATGGCCGGCCTGCGCCGTACTCTCAAAGAGAAAACGGCTCAGGGGTTCGCATTTACGTCGGAGAAAAAGACGTTTTCCTTCAGGAAGGCGCTTATACCTACACCTTCAAGTATGAAATCGACCGCCAGATCCGTTTTTTCGAGACGCACGACGAACTCTACTGGAACGCAACCGGTCTGGAATGGGCGTTTCCGATCGACGAAGCCATTGCTCGGGTTGTCTTGCCTGAAGGGGGGCGGGCCGAAAAATGGACGGCCTTTACCGGGACATACGGGGAGACCGGGGAGAGATACGAGGCGAATTCGCAAAAGGGTGGTTCGGAAATTGTCTTTCGCACAACCGCGCCGCTGCCGCCCTATGCCGGGCTAACGGTCGTCGTGAGCATGCCGAAAGGCACCGTCCTGCCACCGTCCGAGGCCGAAAGGATTGGTTACTTTCTGAGTGATTACAGTTCGGCGCTGATCGGTGCTGGAGGGGTCATTCTTGTACTTGTCTATTACCTGGTCGCCTGGTGGATGGTCGGCCGGGATCCGCCGCGAGGCGTTGTCTTTCCAAGGTTCCAGCCCCCTGAAGGTATTTCGCCCGCCTTGTCGCGCTACATCGCTCAACGCGGTTTCGCGGACGGCGGCTGGATCGCCCTGTCGGCGGCATGTCTCAATCTTGCCGTGAAGAACCGCTTGAAAATCGAGGATAACAGCGGCGTCGCGACGCTTTCTCTTTTTGAACAGAACGCGGCGCACAGCCCGTCCGGTGCAGGTCTGCCTCGAGGCGAAGCCGCGGTCGAACGCTGGCTGGTCGGCCGAAACGGACCGGTCGCGCTCAGCAAGGCGAACGGACTTTCGATCAAGGCGCTGGGGACAAAATTTCGCAATGCGATCGAGAACGAGAACCGCAACGTGTTCTTCCGGTCGAACTGGGCCTACCTCGTTCCCGGAGGGCTGCTAAGCCTAATCACCATTGTCGCATTGTTTGCTTTCGGTCAGATGCAGCCCGGAGAGGAAGGTTTTGTCATTATCTTTCTCGCGTTTTCAGTCTTTGCCTCGGTCACTGCCTTGCAGGTCGGCAAGGCGGCTTTCCGGAAAGTGGGAATTCAGTGGCGACTGGCGCTGGTATTCCTCTTGTTCGCTCTGGCGGTGGCCGCGGTGTCGTTCGGCGCCTGGCACGTGAGTGGCGGTGTCGACAACCTCCCGGTGCTGCCCTTGATCGCAGCCGTGCTCGTGGCATTGAACCTTCTGTTCTTCTTCCTGATCGGAGCGCCGACGGCGCTTGGGCGCAAGGCGCTTGACGAGATTGAGGGCCTCGAAATGTATTTGTCGGTCGCCGAAAAGGAGCGTCTGAACATGAAGGACGCGCCGGACATGAGCACCGCGCATTTCGAGAAACTGCTGCCCTATGCCGTGGCGCTGGGGGTCGAAAGACCCTGGGCGACAGCTTTCGAAAGCTGGCTCGCGGCGGCGGCAGGGGCCTCGCTCGCAGCGAGCTACCATCCGTCCTGGTATTCGGGCGACGGTTTTTCCTCCGCCCGCATTTCCGACAACATCGCCAACACCGCGCACTCCATGTCCGGTTCGTTCCAGTCCTCGCTGCCGGTACCGAAGTCTTCGAGCTCCGGCTTCAGCGGCTCCTCGGGCGGGTTTTCCGGCGGCGGAGGTGGCGGTGGTGGTGGCGGCGGCTGGTAGCGGCCCGCCGTTTTCCTGGTCGTTGCGATTGGATACGGGTCAGGCCGCGTCGGTTTCTTTCGCAAACTTGAGTTGGCCGTTCGCCTGCTCGCTGAGCAACTGCAGAGCGTCATCGGCCGACACCGCCTTGGCATAAAGAAAACCCTGTCCGAAGCGGCAACCGTTGAGGTTGAGCGCATCGTGGATGTCGCTGGTCTCGATGCCTTCCGCGACCGCGTCGATCTCCAGGCCGCTGGCGAGAACGAGAACGGCCTCGATAATGGCCGAGCATTGCTTGTCGACCAGCATTCGTTCCGTGAAGGACTTGTCGATCTTGACTTTCTTGATGGGAAAATCGCGCAGGTAACTCAGGCTGGAATGACCGGCGCCGAAGTCGTCGAGTGCAATCGAAATGTTGGCTTCCACCAATTCGCCCAATATAAGCCGCGCGGCTTCAGGGTTCTTGACCAGGGACGTTTCGGTGATTTCCAGAACGAGCCTTTCCCCCGGAAAGCCGTTCTTTTTCAGGATCGACACGATCTGAGACGGCAGTGACGGGTCCTGAAGCTGCACCGGCGACAGATTAAAGGACAGATAGAGTTTCTCGGGCCAGCCCAGGGCGGCTTTGCAGGCCTTGTCGAGGAGGTGCTGTGTCAGTTCCGAAATGACACCGCAGTCTTCCGCGATCGGAATGAACTGGTCCGGCGGAACGATACCGAAATCCTG
Source organism: Roseibium aggregatum (assembly GCF_017309185.1). Lineage (GTDB taxonomy): Bacteria > Pseudomonadota > Alphaproteobacteria > Rhizobiales > Stappiaceae > Roseibium > Roseibium aggregatum_B. Next base: position 530,957 of record NZ_JAEKJZ010000001.1, read on the forward strand.
ATCGGTCCAGCGCGCGAGCGCTTCGAACCCGGCGATGCGGCCTTCGTCCAGGTTCACGATGGGTTGAAAATGCGCCTTGACCTCATGATCCGCGATTGCCTGGCGCAACCGCTGCTCCAGCAGGGTCCGGTGCAATATGGACGCGTCCATGTCCACTTCGAAGAAACGGTAGGTCGATCGTCCGGCGGACTTCGCGCGGTAAAGCGCGATGTCGGCCCGGCGCAGCAATTCGCTGACCGCGTGTCCGTCATGCGGATAAACCGCGATCCCGATTCCACTTCCTATCGCAATGCGCCGGTCGCCGAATTCGAAGTGCTCGCCGATGCGCGTAAGCAACCGCCTGGCGAAACCGGAAGCTTCCGATTTTTCCTTGAAGACCGGCGAAACGACCGCGAATTCGTCCCCTCCGAGCCGGGCTGCGAGCCCTTCGTCGCCGATGACTTCCATCAGGCGCTCGGCGAAGCTGCGTAGCAAGGCATCGCCGAAGGCGTGACCGTAAACGTCATTGATGGGTTTGAAGCCGTCCAGATCCAGCATCATGACCGCTCTGAAGCAGTCGGGTTTGACCTCGCGCGTCATTTCCGGAAAGGCTTCCAGAAGACGCCTGCGGTTGGGCAGACCTGTCAGGGGATCGTGTTGGGCAAGCGCCAGGGCTTCCGAATGCGCGTAAGAGCGGACCCGCAGTTCCTTGCATAGCTTCCGCGTAGCCCAGATGCCGATGCATAAACCCACCAGGGCCAGACTCAGGAGAATGCCTGTGGCGAATTCGTGCAAGGGGTAAACATGATCGAAATCACGGCCGTAGATTAGATGCGGCACAAGCTCCAGGCTCAGATAGAGCCCGACGGCCAGAACGAGAAGGGCAACCATGGACCGTGTCAGAAAGCGGTAATCCGTGGGTAGCCTGTATTTCACTTGGGGTAGCCCTAAGTCTCGGTTCATCCTCTTGCGCAGAGTTTCTCACGTATTTCTTGAAGAAAAATGAAGTAAAAGCAATTCAAGACTAGCGAATAATACGGAGTATGCGCTTGTGCCGGCCGTGACTGATCTGTGCCTGTTTGCTGGCTCTGCATCCGGTTCCGGAAAAGGGGTGACAAGCGGCGGCTGACTTGGTAACGGACGCTCAAGACAGTCCGGCGGTAGGTTCGAGGATCCTCGATGTTCCCGCCAAACCCGAAGGCCAGCAAATCCATGCCCGATCTTCTGCTCGAGCTGTTCAGCGAAGAAATTCCCGCCCGCATGCAGCGCAAGGCGGCCGAAGACCTTAAGTCGCTTGTAACCAATGCCCTGGTGGATGCCGGTCTGCCCTATGAAGGTGCGAAGGCATTCGCGACGCCGCGCCGTCTGGCGCTTCAGGTCGCCGGTGTGCCGGTCGGCTCCGCGGCGACACGGGAAGAGCGCAAGGGGCCGCGCGTGGGCGCGCCCGAGAAGGCCGTCGAAGGCTTTCTGCGCGGGGCGGGGCTCAACTCGGTGGACGACGCGACGATCCAGAGCGACCCCAAGAAGGGCGACTTCTATGTGGCCGTGATTGAAAAGCCGGGCCGCTCCGCGATCGACATCATCGCCGAGTTCATGCCGGGCATCCTGCGCGGTTTTCCCTGGCCGAAGTCCATGCGCTGGGGCAGCGCCACGACACGCTGGGTCCGGCCGCTGCATTCCATCGTGGCGACCTTCGGGCCGGAGACCGAGGAGCCGGACGTGATCCGCTTCGATTTCGACGGTATTCACTCCGGGCAGACCACGCGTGGCCACCGCTTCCTGGCGGACGAGGCTTTCGACGTGCGCCGCTTCGATGACTACGCAACCAGCCTGGAAAAGCACAAGGTGGTTCTGGACGCGGACCGCCGCAAGGAAATCATCCTGAACGATGCTAAGGATCGCGCCCTGGCGCTGGGCCTCGAACTGGTCGAGGACGCCGGGCTTCTGGAAGAGGTTGCCGGTCTTGTCGAATGGCCGGTGGTGCTGACGGGCAGTTTCGACGAGGCCTTTCTGGATATTCCCGACGAGTGCATTCAGCTCACCATCCGGGTAAATCAGAAATGCTTCGTTCTGAAGGACCCGAAAACCGGCCGGCTTGCCAACCGCTTCGTGCTTATCTCCAACATTGTCGCGGGCGACGGCGGCAAGACGATTGTCGCGGGCAACGAGAAGGTGATCCGCGCGCGCCTCTCCGATGCCCGTTTCTTCTGGGAAACGGACCTGAAGTCCAAACTCTCCGACAACTTGCCCAAGCTGGACGAGGTCAAGTTTCACGAAAAGCTCGGCAGCGTCGGCGAGCGGGTCAAGCGTCTGGTCGCACTCTCCACCGAGCTCGCCCCCCTCGTTGGTGCGGATGAGGCAAAGGCGAAGCGCGCCGCCGAACTCGCCAAGGCCGATCTCGTCTCCCAGATGGTCTACGAATTCCCCGAACTACAAGGCCTGATGGGCCGCTACTATGCGGCCACCCAGGGCGAGGACGCATCGGTCGCCACCGCGGTCGAGGACCACTACAAGCCGCAGGGGCCGTCCGACCGCGTTCCGTCGGATCCGGTTGCCATTGCCGTCGCTCTGGCCGAGAAACTGGACCTTCTGGCGGGCTTCTGGGTCATTGACGAGAAACCGACGGGCTCCAAGGACCCTTACGCGCTGAGACGCGCGGCGCTGGGCGTGATCCGGATCGTTCTGGAAAACAGTTTGAGGGTCAGGATTGCGGAGGTTGCCCGTTCGGCTATTGGCTTGCAGTCCGCTTCCGCGAGTGACTCGGCCGTCGTCGTGGACGACCTGCTGTCTTTCTTCGCCGATCGTCTGAAAGTTCACCTGAAGGACGAGGGCGCCCGGCACGACCTGATCGACGCGGTTTTTGCGCTGGAAGGCCAGGACGACCTGCTGATGGTGGTCAAGCGGGTCGAGGCGCTCGGAAAATTCGTGTCCTCCGACGACGGTGCAAACCTGCTCGCCGGTTACAAGCGTGCCGTCAACATCCTCAAGGCGGAGGAAAAGAAGGACGGGCAGGCGGTGACCGGAAAGCCGCATGCGGACCATTTCCAGGAACAGGCGGAGATCGATCTGGCCTCGGCCATCGACGTCGCCCGCGCCGATGCGGCGCAGGCCGTGGACGCGGAGGATTTCGAAGGCGCCATGGAAGCCCTGTCGAAACTTCGGGCGCCGGTCGACCGGTTCTTCGAGGATATCCTGGTGAATGCCGAAGACCCCGCCTTGCGCCTGAACCGCCTGCGGTTGCTCGCCGAAATCCGCGACGCGACCCATGTGGTGGCGGATTTCTCCAAGGTGGCGGGTTAGCATTCCGAATAAGGGCGGGTGCCCTCAAGAAAGAGCCCGGCACGCGGCCGGGCTCAAATTGCCGACAAACCTCACGTAGTCATTCCGGCCAGCGCACCGCGAAGCGGTGTTGCGTGAGCCGGAATCCAGCTGACAAGCGCGAGCGACAGCGAGCACCTTCTCTCATATCTATCTGATGTAATTTGAATATTGAGCGCCTTCGGCGCAGAAGATTTCTGGTTTCCGGATCTGCGCACAGCTCCGCTGCACTTGTCCGCAATGATCGTCTGAGGGTTTGTCAGAAGTCTGAGCCCGGCACGGGGCCGGGCTCAGTATTTTGAAATTGCCTCATAAAAAATGGCTAATGGAAAAGGCACCCGTTCAGTGGGATGAACGGGCGCGGGTGCTTTGGTCCTGAGATCGGATCAGGTTTTTTTACGAAACCGCAGGCCGGCTACGCCACCAAGAGCACCTAAAAGAAGCAGGCCGCTTGCCGGAAGAGGCACGGCGGACACGGACCCTGGGGTGTAGTCCACCACGAGCCGGGCTGCGTCGTAGTCCAGGCTTTCAAGCGCGGCGATACGGAAGGAGGCGAAACTGTCTGTCTCGAACCGGACAGTCAGCAGGTCGCCCAGCAACGCAGAGGCAAACATGGTCAGGTCGGTAAAGGCGATCGTCGTGACGTCGCCGGCCGAACCACCCTTGGGAACGCTCGTGTCTGCGACCTGATCGCCGGTGGCGGCATGGTCGTCGATGGTTACCGAACCGTCCCCCAGATAGGCGAACAGATCGACATTCGCACCAGGGTTGGACGGCGTGTTTGAAACGAACCTGGTGTTGGTCCATTCGAACGACACGGAGTTGATGGTTGCACCGTCGTCGATACCGGCCAGGCTGAACTCGAAGATCCCGTTCTGGATCAGGCCGCCGGACTGCTGGACGTTAATGGACGAACCAGACGTGTTGACGCTGTTCCCGCCGAAAGTCTGCGTCCAGCCGTCGGCGCTGGTGGAGATTGTCATGGTGGCCGCTGAAAGCGACGTCGGAAAGAGAAGCGCAAGCAGCGCTACTGAAATCTGTTTTTTCATCGGTAAGTCTCGCATTGTTTCGCTCAAATCAGCTTTGAATGGAAGCATTCACGCTGTTTCAAAATCGGGACTGTCTCCGTTGAAGACATACCCCCCTGTTTCGTCATTGCTGACGAACCCGTTTCCGACCCGGTCCGCAGGGCGGCTTGTGAAAGGTAAATGGACCGGGAACCGCTCGAACGTGGCGATGCCGGTTGGTTCGCCCGTGAGAACGGTTTCTTGGTCCAGAGACCGTTCATCCAGAAAGACCGAACCCGTGCCGAATAAGCACCTGGCGAGGACGAAGTTGGAATCTGATCTGCGCAGTTTTTATGCTTGGAAGGGTTGGGCATCGGAATTTCATCAATTTCAAATTCGTTGACGACATGATCAGAAACGCTCAGAAATCGAAACGGCGTCTGCGTCAATCCGTTGATAATCCGTTAATTTATTCGTGGGACCCATTTCGCGATGCGTGAAATTGATGTTGTTTTCGATCCCGAGCGAAAGCTCTTTCTTTATTTCGGGGTCACGTTTCTCGCCATCATCGTCGGACCGTTCGGGACTTACGAATCGATGCATTTCTGGCAGCGAGCGACCTTCTGGAGCCTTGATGTCCTGGGGGGCATGGTGATCCTTGTCCCGATCGTGCACGTGTTCTATCACAGCCGCCTGGTGCGCTTCATTCCGTCCTATCCGCGATTTGTCCTGGGGGTTGCGCTCGGGGCACTTCCAACCGCCGGATACATCACGGTCCTTTATGGAACCGTCGGGGCGAAGATGGAGCTTTCAACCCCGTATCCGCTCCTTTTCGTGCAAGTCACGATTTCTTCCACACTGCTTCTTCTGACCGAATTCGTTCTTTGGCCCATGGTGTTCGGACGCCAGGTCAAAGGGAACGAAGGTGAGGCCGTTGCTTCGCAGGTGCCTCAGCCTGAGGTGCCCGCCGTTACCCGGCCGACGGAGCCGGTTGAAGGCCGCATTCCGCTCCTGTCCCGCCTGCCTGAGGGTGTACAGCCCGGGCCGATCGTTTCGATCTCGATGCAGGACCACTATGCCGAGATCACCCTGACGACCGGCAAGGCCCTGATCCTGATGCGGTTGAGCGACGCGATCGACTTGCTGGAGGATTATCCCGGCGTCCGGGTGCACCGGTCGCACTGGGTCGCGCTGAACTTCCTGCAAGGGATCGAGAAGCAGGGAAAAGGCTACAGGGCGCTTCTGCAAGACGGCAGGGAGCTTCCCATCAGCGCAACCTATCTGGAAGCGGCCCGCCAGCAGTTCCAGGCTCACGCGCAAACCGTTCCCGCTTAGGACCTTCGGGATTGACCGCCGGTGCCGGCCGGCTGAAAAAGCCTATTCCGCGGCTTCCTGCGCCAGTCTCGGCACCGGTTTTTCCTCGATGGGCCAGTGCACGATCGCCGCGAAGATGCCAAGGGCGATGCCGCACCACCAGATGAGATCGTAGGACCCGGTCTCATCGTAGATCTTGCCGCCCAGCCAGACACCGAGGAACGAGCCGATCTGGTGCGACAGGAAGACGAAGCCGAACAGGGTGGCCATGTAGCGCGGTCCGAACATGACGGCGACGAGCCCGGAGGTTGGCGGCACCGTGGACAGCCAAAGCAGGCCCATGACGCCGGAGAACACCAAGACGGAAGCAGGTGAAGGCGGGGTCATGATGAAGGCAAGGATCGCCACCGAACGCGCCAGATAGATCAGCGACAGGAAAATCGACTTGGAGTGGCGGCCGCCGATATAGCCGGAAATCAGCGACCCGACGATGTTGCACAGGCCGATCAGGGCGATCGCGATGGCGCCCCAACTCGGATCGAGCCCGAGATCGGCGATATAGGGCGGCAGGTGCACGGTGATGAAGGCAACGTGAAAGCCGCAGACAAAGAAGCCCAGGGTCAGCAGTATATACCCGCGCGTGCGAAAGGCCTCGGCCACGGCGGAGGTCAGCTTCTGGTTATTGACAGCGGCTTCACCCTCTCCATGAATGGATTTGCCTCTCAGAACGATTGCAAACAGCGGTATCAGCGCGACCAGTCCGGTGAAGATCAGGAGGGTGTCCTGCCAGCCGATATTGGCAATCAGCGCCCCGCCGAGCGGCGCGAACAGGAACTGGCCGAGAGAGCCCGAGGCGGTGCCGATCCCGAAGGCAAGAGACCTCTGTTCGGGGCTCACCGTGCGTCCAAAGGCGGCGAGCACCAGGGAAAAGGAGGAAAACGCGATGCCGAGGCCGATGAGCACGCCAGCGGAAACATGCAGCGCGACCGTGCTCTGTGCATCGATCATCATCAGGAGGCCGGCGGCATAGAGTGCGGCGCCCAGGGTCATGGTTTTCCAGGTGCCGTAGCGGTCCGACATCATGCCGGCCACCGGCTGGGCGATGCCCCACACCAGGTTCTGGATGGCGATCGCGAGCGCGAAGATCTCCCGGCTCCAATCCCTCGCCTCGGTCATCGGCTGGAAGAACAGGCCCATCGCCGAACGGGGCCCGAAGGAGATAAGCGCCACAAGACAGCCACAGGCGATGATCAGCGGAATATTGGGGCCGGTCCGGCCAGTGGCTGCGGTCATGAGTGACTCCCATCGTGATTTTGCGATAAGATAGCCGGAGCGCGTTTTTTCACAAACGCGTAATTTTGATCGATGGATCAAGAACGGGAATATATGGGGGCGGCCGTGACGAGGCAGCACCGCCTGCTCGGTCGCGGAGTGCGGCCGAAGAGCTGCTTTCGGCCATCAACTACTTCAAACCTGTTGCCCGATGATCTAAACCGCTTAAATGTCGTTTCTTCCGGACCGCTTCGGGACCGGAAGCCGTTGGGGGCACTGCCCCGTTTGATCCAGGAAGTTTTCATGGCCGTTTCGGTAGAGGATTTTGCGCCTGCCTATCTGGGCAAGGATGTGGATGACGTCGTAATTCTGGGTGGGGGGCTTGCCGGTCTCTTTTGCGCCTTGAAGCTCAGCCCGCGCCCGGTCACGGTGATCGCGAATGCCCCCGTCGGCGAGGGAGCGACCTCCGCCTGGGCGCAGGGCGGCATCGCGGCGGCGGTTTCCGAACGGGATTCGGTCGAAAAACACCGGGATGACACTCTTGCCGCCGGTTGCGGGATCTGCGAGGCCAAGGTCGTCGACCAGATGACCCGGGAGGCCAGCGATCGGGTCCGCGATCTGTTGGGGTACGGCGTTCCTTTCGATCAGGACCTCGAAGGACGGCTGAAATTTTCCAGCGAGGCGGCCCATTCCGAAAGCCGGGTCGTGCGCGTCCGCGGCGATATGGCCGGCGGGGCGATCATGGCCGCGTTGATTTCGGCGGTGCGCAAGACGCCCTCCATCCGCGTTCTGGAGGGCTATATTGGCGAGAGTTTCCTCGGCGAGGGCCGCTATGTGACCGGTGTCCTCGTCCGGCGCCGCGGCGGCATCACCCGGCTGGCCTTTCCGGCGAAAGCGGTCGTTCTGGCATCCGGCGGCATCGGCCATCTTTATGCCCGGACCACAAATCCTCACGATGCCAACGGTCACGGCCTTGCGATGGCGGCCCGGGCCGGGGCGGTGATCGCCGATGCGGAGTTCGTTCAGTTTCACCCGACCGCTCTCGATGTGGGAAGAGACCCCGCTCCGCTGGCGACGGAAGCCTTGCGCGGTGATGGAGCGGTCCTTGTCAACAGGTCGGGCGAGCGGTTCATGGAGAGCGAGCACCGGGATCTCGAACTTGCTCCCCGCGATGTCGTTGCCCGCGCGATCTATCGGGAAATCGCCGAGGGCAGGGGAGCTTTCCTGGACTGCAGGGAGACCATCGGCGCGCGCTTCCAGGAGGATTTCCCGACCGTTTTCTCCGCGGTTCAAAGCGCGGGGCTTGACCCGGTGAAAGACCTTCTGCCGGTTGCGCCCGCCATGCACCATCACATGGGGGGCGTGTTGACCGATGCCAGCGGGCGCACGTCGCTCGACGGGCTCTGGGCGGCGGGAGAAGCCGCCTCCACGGGTGTGCATGGCGCGAACCGGCTGGCTTCCAATTCGCTTCTGGAAGCCGTCGTCTTCGCCGCCCGGGTCGCCGAAGATATCCAGGGGCTCATGACGACGCCGCGCAGCGCCTATTGGAACGAGATGGACAGCGCTCCGGACCTGCCGACCCAGCGCAACGCGGAGGAGCGCGCCGCAATCTCCGTGCTTCGCGAGACCATGACCCGCAACGTCGGGGTCTTGCGTGACGCTGACGGCCTCAAAACGGCCCTTGCCGACATTGCCGAGGCGGAAAAGGCTTGCGTACGTCAGTCCATAAAAAACATGATGGTGGCGGGCAGGCTCGTGGCGGCGGCGGCCCTTAAACGGGAAGAAAGCCGGGGCGCGCATTTCCGCACCGATTTCCCCGATGAAAAACCGGAACGCGCCAGACGCAGCTATCTGACCTTGAAGGAAGCCGACGCGATTTCCGCGGAGGTTCTTCAGAGCAAGGTTGACTGACGGCGATGAGCGCGGCGCGACCGGGAGGTGTGCGCCGCCAGGCCTTGACCGGCAATCTTTCCTAAACCGTGTCGGAAGCCTCTGGCGCGATCGCACTTGCGGCCGTCAGATCGGTGGCCGAAACGGGCGCGGACCCGATTTTCTCAGGCTGGACGTCCCGTTCGGCACCGATCCTTCGTCCGGGGCGGGCCCGGCAGGTTCTGGAGGCGTCAGCCGGCCGCCAGATAGAGGCCGCCGAGCGCAGTCGCGACGCCGAGGCCCCGAATGATCCGGGGCGCCCAGGCCGGGTCGTCACGGGTGGCGACATTGGCGCCATAGCCGATGAGCAGACCGGCGGCATGGAGCAACGCGGTCGCGATCACGAAGCCGGCCGCGTACCCGAGTTCACCGGCCGATCCGATCTCGCCGCCATGAGCATGTCCGTGGCAGACACCGAAGACAGCCACAATGGCCGCGCAGACGCCGAGCGGCAGGCGCAGGGCCAGAGCCACGACGACACCGAGTACGACAACGGACGTGAGAATGAAGGGCTCCACATAGGGAAGCGGCACACCGGCAACGGAAAGGACGAAGCCGCAAATCATGGCCCCGACAAAGGCGCTTGGCAGGGCCCAGATCGCACGACCGCCCAGAAGCGCCGCCCAAAGACCGACCGCGATCATGGCCAGCACGTGATCCGTGCCGAACAGGGGATGGGTAAATCCGGAGGCGAACGAGCCGTGTTCGTTGGGGTCAAGGTGTGCGAAAGCCGGAGAAACGGCGAAAAGACTGGCGGCGGCGGCCAGGACTGCGCGGTAAATCATGAAACGATCCTTGTTTGGTCTGTCCGGCGCCCCGGTTTGGGTCGCGCCGATCATGTTGTTCACATGAAAACCGTTATCGCGTTCCTGTCAGAATTACCAGTACTGCCATGCTAGGGTCTGTGGGGAAACCTGCGGTGTCGGGAAATGTCCTTTCCTGACCGGCCCGTCATCGGCGAACGGCTCAGTTCCAGCCGCCCGCATAGGTCTTGTAGAAGATGTGGAGCCCGACCTGGCCGCGTTTGGCCATCGACTTCGCCCAACGCGGCTTGACATAGGTCGCGTGATAGTGGGTCGAGGCATCGACCATCTTCGAATAATGCTTGCCGTCGACGATTTCCCTGGCGAGGCGCTGCGCGGTCTTCCAGGCGGCCGGGCTGGAAATGCGGTCCTTGATGCCGTCGCAGGCGAAGGAGAACTGACAGCGGTTGCGCTTGTGGCGGTTCTGGTAGACCACGCCGCAGATCGTGTTCGGATAGGACGGGTTTTTGACCCGGTTCAGGACCACCTGGGCAACGGCTTCCTGGCCTTCCTCGCTTTCGCCGCGGGCTTCGAAATAGATGGCTTCCGCGAGACAGCGCTGTTCCTTCTTTGAACCGACGGACAGCGGCAGGGGCTTTTGCGCCCACCAGTGCGGATTGTCCGGGTCTTCCGGCGGCGGCAGTTCCTGCTCGTATTTGGCGGCGCCGAAGAGCGCGTCGAAGGGCTCTTTCGTTTCCTTGACGCTGTCGGGAGCATAGGCGGACACGAGCGAAAAGCTCGCTGCCGCCGCGTTGCGCGCCATCATCACCTTTTGCAGGTCGAGCGGGCCCTCGTCCGGATTGCCGTCCTTGCCGGCCTTGGCGAACTGGCTGATCTCGTCGGAATTGAGCGGCTGGGGTTTGACGAAGGCAACACGCGGCAGGTCCTCGTGATCCTTCTCCGTGGAGATCAGGCTGGACATCGCGTAGAGATTGCCCGCGGCCCGGTCCACCATCTGACGGTCCGGCGCCAGGGTGATCAGGCGGTCGCCCTTGGCCGAGGTGTTGGTAACGATCTTCTCGGGAAGCTCTGTCGGCAGCAGGCTCTGCGCGACATCTTCCAGCCCGGTCAGGGGTTTGGACGCAATCCCTTTTTCAGCCGATGTCAGGGTCAGAACCGGACCGGACCGGTAGTCCGGGACCTTGGTGGCTCCAAGGGCGAGTTGCGGAGCGATCTTCGACGTGAAGTTCGCGGGTTCAAGCGCCATCATCCAGCGCGGGCTTTGTTCGTCCCGGGCGTTGATGAGCGCAAAGATATCCTGGTCGCCGGTCTGACCCGCCAGCCCTGCGAAGATGAGGGGGCATGCAACAAGCACCTGTTTCAGCCGGCGCATGCGCGCCCGGACGGGTCCGTAATCCTGAGACACTTTCGAAGGAAACCGCTTTCCGTTGCGGGATATCGGGCCAGACATACGCAGCCAACTCCAACTCGTTACACATCGCCCGCTACCCCGGGCGAACAGTGCTAACGCTGAGTGAACAGCGGCACTTGTATTTAAGATGTCCGCTTAACCTTGAGAGAGCGTTAATGAGCGCGGAATTCGCCGTTTTTCTTGAAGTAAACAACCGGACCCGCCTGAACAGGGTTAATTCTTGTTGCCCGATCGGATGTTTCGTCAGGGTGAAATCTGCCAGGGCGGCGGACGGCAAGATGCCGGAACAGACTCGTTCCGGGACAGGTGCCCCCGTGAAGCGACAGACGCCAAGGAGCGCCCGGACAGCCAAATATTTCATCCGATAGGGAAGCAGTATATGCGCCGACCTTGCGCAAACCTTGTTGCTGGCCGCCAACCCGCAGGCCTGGAGCGGGACGCGCATCCGGCATCTGAAGACGGAACAGAAAGGAGGCGATGGGCCGCTCGCTGTCGCCCTTGAACACGCGCGCGCCGGCCCGAGCCATCCGGTCGGCGGTGGAAATCACTCCAGTGGCATGACGAACGGCGTGCCTTCGAAAGCACGCTCGCCCCGGCCGATGGCGCGGATCGCGTCGATCATGCGGCCGTTCCGGTTCAAAAGCTTGTCAGCCATGGCGACGATGCGTGCGTTGGGGGTTGCGGACGGCGCCCGCTGGCGCAAAACGGCCGCAAGACGATATTCGTCGGCATCCGGATTCAGGGCGCAGGCCGTGGTGTAGGCACCCGCCGTCGACCGGCTGATCCCCGCCCAGCAGTGCACGACGAGCGGCGACTTCCGGTCCCAGGACCTGACAAATTGCAGCAGCCGTTCGATGTGTTCCTCGCTGGCCGGAGTGAGCCCTTCGACCGGATCGACGATGTCGTTGAAACCCAGGAACAAATGCCGGCTGGGGTCGACCCCTTTTGGAGTCGGGACCTCCATTTCAACATTGATCAGCGTGACGACGGACTTCGCCCCGCTTTTGGCAACCGTCTCGGAAAGTTTGGAAAGAGAACACACGTGCAACATGGCAGACCATTTGTTTTTGTGCTGCCAAGGTAAGCATATTCGTCGAGAAGGTCACCTGTTTGCGTGCAGGCTTTCAACCTTTGTTCCCAGCTACGCGCAGCTCTTCGATCGCCTCGAAGCGTTCCAGGAATTTTTTCTGTGCCTCGGCGACAGGTAACGGTTCCAGACCGTATCTGAGCTTGCCTTCCGGGTTGGCCGGAAAGCCGCGGGGGCGGCCGAAAATCCGTCCGGCCTCGCGTTCTTCGAAGCCGGCCAGTTCCACCGCTTCGAAATAGGCACAGACGATATCCGCCCGCTTGGCCAGTTTCTTGACCTTCAAGGGAATTTGGGCGGGCAGGCCGAAGCGCAGGTGGATGGCGCCCTGCAGGCGGGCTTCGACGGCCTTGTAGGCCTCGCCAATCACTGCCTTGAAGGGTGAAATCATGTCGCCGATGACATATTCCGGAGCGTCGTGCAGCAGCACGGCGAGCCGCCAGTCGGGCTCAAGATCCGGCTTGAGTGTGAGCGCAATGTCCTCGACGATCAGCGAGTGCTCGGCCACCGAAAAGGCGTGGTCGCCATGGGTCTGCCCGTTCCAGCGCGCGACGCGTGCAAGGCCGTGCGCGATGTCGGTGATTTCGACGTCGAGCGGGGAGGGATCCAGCAGATTGAGTCGTCTGCCGGAGAGCATGCGTTGCCAGGCGCGCGGCGGTTGATCGGAGGGCATCGGTCCCCAGGTGAAACAAGGTCAATCCGCGGCGCTCGCCTCCGGCCAGGAAAAGCCGGCCCATTCGGGAAGACTGACCTGGAGCTCCGCGCCGCCGCATTCGAGAAGGCTGCCCTTTTCCTTGGCTTGGACAACCTTGTCAAGCCGGAGCAGGGCAAGACCGGCCGTTCGTCCGTTCAGCGCGGCGGAAGAACCGAGCGTGCCGACCGGTTTGCCCTGCGCGGTGATCCCGGTTCCCTTTTCGGGAAGCGCAGTTGTGCTTTCCACCTGAACGAAGCGTTTGCGGGCCGTTCCGCGATGCTGCATGCGGGCGACCACCTCCTGCCCGACAAAGCAGCCCTTCTTGAAAGACACGCCGCCCAGTTGATCGAGATCCGCGTCGTGGGGAAAGATATCGGAATAGTCGTAGTCCTTCAGGCCTTCGGGGATGCCGAGCCCGATGCGGTGCGCGTCATAGGCAGCCATGTCCGTCAGGGACGCTCCGGCGGCGTCACTGAGTTGGGTGACAGGACCCACGATCCGCTGGCCGAGCGCTTCCAGACGAGGGTCGATGACCGTCAGCAGAGCACCGGGTACTTCGATGGCGCCGTTCCATGCCGCGAACACGCCGGTTTCGGCGGGAAGCTGCTCGACCTCGACCTTCGCGCGCAGGCGATAGAAGCTCAGCCTTTTGGAGAGCTCCGCGGCTGCCGCTTCCGGAGCGTCCAGAAGGTAGGCGTCTCCGGACTTGTAAACGAGGAAATCGAACAGGATTTTGCCTTGCGGCGTCAGCAGGGCACCGAAACCGGCGCCATTCCGGTCGGTATCGCCGATATCCGCGGTCATCAGGTTCTGCAGGAAATGGGCGGCGTCGGGTCCTGAGACCCGGATCAGCGCGCGGTCGGGAAGATGGGCTAATGCAATGGCTGTCACGGAGGGCCCCCGAAGAGATGAGTGTGAAGCGCGGCTCGCTTGACCTCCACATAGGGGACCGGAAAACGGGGAGCAAGCCGGAAGGCCAGGAAAAGCCGCCTGTCTGCTCCCCGCTCTGGCACTTTGGCAACGGGCCGCGTATAAGCCCCCTGAAAGCATCTTGAGTGCGACCATCCCATGTTCCAGCGCCGTCGGAGGACCCTATGAGCACGACTTTTGACCTGATCCTGAAAGGCGGAACCGTCGTCAATCAGGACGGCGAGGGAAGGCGCGACGTGGCGGTGAAGGACGGGCGCATCGCCGAACTCGGATCCTTCGACCGGTCGCAGGCAGGCGAGGTGATCGATTGCACCGGGCTGCATGTGCTGCCGGGCGTGATGGATACCCAGGTGCATTTCCGCGAACCCGGTCTCGATCACAAGGAAGACCTTGAATCCGGTTCGCGAGCCGCGGTCATGGGCGGGGTCACATCGGTCTTTGAAATGCCGAACACCAATCCGCTGACCGTCTCCGAGACCGCGCTGGCGGACAAGGTGAGCAGGGCACATCACCGGATGCATTGCGATTTCGCTTTCTGGGTTGGCGGCACAAGGGACAATGTGAAGGATATTCCGGAGCTGGAGCGCCTTCCCGCGGCAGCCGGCATCAAGGTCTTCATGGGGTCGTCCACCGGCGACCTTCTGGTGGAGGACGACAGCGGTGTCCACGAGATCCTGTCGGCCACCCGCCGCCGGGCCGCGTTTCACTCCGAGGATGAGTTCCGCCTGCGCGAGCGCCTTGGCGAGCGCGTCGAGAACGATCCGAGATCCCATCCGGTGTGGCGCGACGAAACCGCTGCTCTGCAATGCACGCAGCGTCTGGTGCGGATTGCGCGCGAGACCGGCGCCAAGATCCATATCCTCCATCTCTCGACAGCCGAGGAGGTCGACTTTCTCATCGCTCACAAGGATGTGGCCTCCATCGAGGTCACGCCGCATCATCTGACGTTGACCGACGAGGCCTATTCCCGGCTCGGCACGCTCGTTCAGATGAACCCGCCCGTGCGCGCGCCGCGCCATTCCGAGCGGCTCTGGTGGGGGCTGGGTCAGGGCATCCTGGATATCTTCGGTTCCGACCATGCCCCGCATCTTCTCGAAGAAAAGCAGAAGCCTTACCCTGCGTCTCCGTCCGGCATGACCGGCGTGCAGACGCTGGTTCCGATCATGCTCGACCATGTGAACGCCGGCCGCCTGAGTCTCGCGCGTTTTGTCGACATGACCAGCGCCGGGCCGCTGCGGCTTTTCCAGACCGCCCGCAAGGGCCGGATCGCCGTCGGATACGACGCCGATTTCACCGTGGTCGATCTGAAGCGCAAGGAAACCATCCGCAACGAATGGATCGCTTCCAAATGCGGCTGGACACCTTACGACGGTAAGGAAGTCACCGGCTGGCCGGTCGGCACCATCGTCAGGGGCAACCGGGTGATGTGGGAAGGTGAACTGACCGGAGCGTCCAGCGGGGAAGCGGTTGTCTTTCAGGACGCCCTGAAAGTCTGAGGTCATCCGTTTACCGGTACTGCCGCAGGGTCCGAACCGGCGCGCACCACGCGGCCGGCGTTGACAAGTGCGCGGAACACACTGCCGTACAATTTGTGATGTGAATAACAGTTAAAAGCTGGGTAGTGTGATTTTATATTGATGAAAGGACGAAGGAAACCAATGGGTAACCGTGTTTCCTAACCTCATCTACACCGGTTTGAATTACAGTTTGAATCGAGCTTTAGGGTTTTCGTGTTTGGGGGCTCAGGGATGTTATTGAATAGAGTTCACGCAGGTAAGAGGCACACAGGCACGTTCGCGAGCCTGGCCGGTGCCGCCATCATGTCTTTTTCCGTATTGTCCGGGGCAGCCGCTCGCGACACCGGTGCGGAGACGCCGCAACAGGAGGCGGTAGAAGTTCCGCTCCATATGCTGGTGTCCATCAAGGATCAGAACATCAAGGTCTATCGCGGCCTCGATCTGATCGAAACCTCGCCGATTTCGTCGGGCAAGCGCGGTCACAGCACTCCGACGGGCGTGTTCTCCATTCTGGAAAAGCGCCGCAGGCATTTCTCGAACCTCTACAACAATGCGCCCATGCCCTACATGCAGCGGCTGACGTGGTCTGGCGTCGCGTTGCACCAGGGCCGGCTGCCGGGGTATCCGGCATCGCACGGCTGCATTCGTTTGCCGCGGTCCTTCGCCAAGTCGCTCTTCAGCATGACCGATCGGGGCATGCAGGTGGTGGTGACGCGCGAGTCGGCCGAGCCGGTCCTTGTCCGTCACGGCGCTCTGCCGCAGCCCTATGCGCCGCAGACCAAGGTCGCGAGCCTGTCGCAGCGGACCATCAATTCCGACGCCGCGCTGCGCGGCGCCATCCAGCCGGCGGCGGTGGAAGCGTCCTTGAGTGCGAAACTGCCGGAGAACCCCCATTTCGATCAGCCGCTGCGCATGATCATCACGCCACAGAAAGCGCCGGGCCGGGCGCAGGTTCTGCAAAAGTTGCTCAATCAGATGGGCTTCAATGCGGGCCCGGTTGACGGTGTCATCGGTCGCAAGACCCGCGCGGCAATCCGCCTGTACCAGGAAGGCGCCGAGCTCCCGGTGACCGGCAACGTGACCGATGCTCTCGAAGCCCGCATTCACGCGGATGCCGGCTACGAAAAACCGCAAAACGCCATGCTGCGCGTGCGCCGCAAATTCCGCGACGTCTATGCGGCTCCGGTCACCATCAAGAACATCGAGCAGGAAATCGGCACTCATGTCTTTACCGCGCTCGACTTCGAGCAAGGGGCCACGTCCGTGAACTGGATCGCCGTTTCCGCGGAAGGCGCGCGGGGCGGATCCTCGGAAGAGCTGCTCGACCGGATCGAAATGCCCGAAAAGGTTTCCGGTGAACTTGCCAAACTGCTGACGCCGGGAACGTCCTTGACGATCACGGACCGCAACTACAAGCGCAACACCGGACTTGGAACCGACTTCGTGGTCATCACCCGCTGAATTGACAATAGTCGATCGGTCTCAATCGAAACCCCCCGCTCCGGCGGGGGTTTTCTTGTTTGAGCCTACCGGGTTTTTAATTATCCGGATAACCGGACAAATATCCCGAAACGTCACCAAACTGTCGTGTCTCTGCCGTATCGCAAGGCAATTTAGATGCGCGGTGACTCGGGAGAACAAGATGGCGCAAAGCACGCTGACAGCTTCGAAAAAACGCCTTAAGAACGCGGTTCACCGCTCCGATGCAGCTTCTCGCGAAGGCATCCTGGAACGCCTTTTCACTTTTGCCTTCAAGGGATTGGTCTACCCGCAGATCTGGGAAGATCCGGACGTCGACATGAAGGCCCTGCGCCTGAAGCCGGACAGCAGAATGGTCACGATCGCGTCCGGCGGCTGCAATGTCATGTCCTATCTGACAGCCAATCCGGCGGAGATCACCGCTGTTGACCTCAACAGGGCGCATGTGGCGCTTGGACGGCTGAAGCTGGCGGCGGCGACCCATTTCCCGAATTACGAGACCTTCTACCGTTTCTTTGGCGAAGCCGACGAAAAGGCGAATGTGGCCGCCTACGACCGGTTCCTGAAAGACAAGCTCGATCCGGAAACCATCGCCTATTGGGAAGGCCGGGATCTTGCCAACTGGGGCCGCAAGCGGATCACGCTGTTCTCCCGCGATCTCTACCATCACGGCCTGTTGGGCTACTGCATCGGCCTGGGCCACCTCGTGGCGCGTCTTTACGGCATCGACCCGAAGTACATGGTCAAGACAAAGTCGCTGGAAGAACAGCGCAGCTTCTTCGATACCGCCCTGGCCCCGCTGTTCGACAAGCGGCTCGTGCGTTGGGCGACGTCGAAGAAAATGTCGCTTTACGGTCTGGGCATTCCGCCCGCGCAATATGATGCGCTTGTGTCGGCCAATGCGGACGGCGACATGTCCGCCGTTTTGCGCCAGCGCCTGGAAAAGCTCGCCTGCGACTTCTCCATGCAGGACAATTACTTCGCCTGGCAGGCTTTCGGCCGGGGCTATGCGCCGAAGTCAGGCGAATCCACGGGCGAATCCGGTCCCCTGCCGCCTTACCTGAAACGCGAGCATTACGAAGATATCCGTGAGCGCGCCGGCCGGGTCCGGGTTCTGAACCGGAATTTCACCGAACATCTGCAAGGCGTCGACGACGATACGCTGGATGCCTATGTGCTGCTCGACGCGCAGGACTGGATGACCGATGGCCAGCTCAACGCGCTGTGGAGCGAAATCACCAGGACCGCGCGTCCGGGTGCAAGGGTGATCTTCAGAACGGCAGCGGAGCCGACGCTTCTGCCGGGCAGGGTCGCGGACGAGATCCTCGACCGCTGGACCTACGAAGACCAAGAGAGCCTGGAACTTGGCCGGCAGGACCGGTCGTCCATCTATGGCGGTTTCCACCTCTATGTGTTCAATGGTTGATCTCCGGCGGGACGAACAAATCGGATAGCGAATTATGAGCGAAGCGGTTGAAACGGCCAGGCTGATGGACGCCGTCTATCGCCACCAGCGCCATGTCTACGATCTGACCCGCAAATATTATCTTCTGGGCCGCGACCACCTGATCAAGGAGTTGCAGCCGCCCCGGGACGGCGTTGCGCTTGAACTCGGCTGCGGCACCGGCCGAAACCTGATCGCGGCGGCCAGACGCTATCCGGATGTGCGGTTTTACGGTCTGGACATCTCCCGGCATATGCTGGAGACAGCGGAAAAGAACATCGCCAAGGCGGGCCTGAGCAGCCGGATTACGCTGATCGAGGGCGATGCCGCCAATTCTGCGGCGACCGAAGGGCTGGGCGTTCCGGCCTTCGACCGGGTATTTTATTCCTATACGCTCTCCATGATCCCGATCTGGCGGGAGGCGCTTGCCGCCGGCGCCGCGCGTCTGGCGGAGGACGGGCGAATCCATGTGGTCGATTTCGGTCAGCAGGGCAGGTTGCCAGGCTGGTTCAGAAAGCTCCTGTTCGCCTGGCTGAAATCGTTCCACGTCACGCCGAGAGCGGACCTTGAGGACGAACTGAAAAACCTGGCGGTCCAGACCGGCGCAACGCTGTCGTTCAAGCCATTGTACCGGGGATACGCGGATTACGCGGAGCTGCGCAAAGGGTAGATCCCACGCGTCGGGTCCGATGCCGATCGGCGGATAGGGAAAGCTGCTTCCAGGGGAACCGGATCCCGGTCGGCAGCGCTTCCCGGTTGTACCATTCAAAAATGCAGTGACAATCCGAACGGTTCGGGGTTCACTACCGGCCTGTTGTTGGCCGTGCGTGTTCCGGACCCGTTTGCGGCTGCCATGCCTTTTGTTGCGTCGTCATTTGATCGGTTTGAAAAACGCAAGGGACGGTGAAATGACCGCCACGCCTAAATCGAGTGTACAGGCTTATTGCCAGCCGATTGAAGAGTTGCTCTCGGGCCATTCGACCGCTCTCTCGGACGGACTGTCGACCGAAGAGGCCGGGATCCGGCTGAAGGAACATGGCCGGAACCGGCTGAAGGAGGCCGACAAGGTCTCCCCGCTCGGCCTGTTCCTTGCGCAATTCAAGAACCCCTTGCTGATCATTCTCATGGTCGGTGCGTTGATCTCCGCCTATACGGGGCACTGGGTCGATGCCATTGCGATTTTTGTGATTGTGCTCATCAACGCCTTCATCAGTTTCTGGCAGGAATTCAAGGCCGAGCAATCTCTCGCCGCGCTGAATGAAATGTCGGCGCCGCTCGCGCTGGTCTTGCGGGACGGTGCCTACAAGGAGCATCCCGCGGCCGACCTCGTTCCCGGAGACATCGTCAAGCTGAAAGCCGGTGACATCGTGCCGGCGGATATGCGGTTTGCCGAAGCCCATCGTCTTCAGATCGACGAAGCGGCGCTGACCGGCGAATCCGAGCCGATCGACAAACACGACAAGAAGCTGGCGGACGACGAGACGATCCTGGCCGAACGTTTCAACATGGGCTTCATGAGCACCCAGGTGACCAACGGGACCGCCATTGGTGTCGTGACGGCGACCGGGATGCAGACCGAAGTCGGTCATATCGCCGACCTGATGGCCTCCGCCAAGGAGCCGAAGACGCCGCTTCAGGAACGTATCGAAAGCTTGTCGCGGGTCTTGATCGCCGCCGCTCTGCTGGTGGTCGCGATCGTGATCGGCATCGGGATCTTCAACGGCATGGACGCCCTTGAGATGCTCAACACGGCGATTTCGCTCTCGGTGGCGGCCATTCCGGAAGGCCTGCCGACCGTCGTTACCATCGTTTTGACGCTGGGATCGCAGAACATGGCCGCAAACAATGCTCTTGCCCGGCGTCTGTCTTCGGTCGAAACGCTCGGCACCACATCGGTCATCTGCTCCGACAAGACCGGCACCCTGACGCAAAACCAGATGCAGGTCATGCGCTTGTGGGCTGGGGGCAAGTCCTGGAAGGTCAGCGGAGAAGGCTTCGATCCGAACGGCTTTTTCCTGGATGAAAACGACCGGCAGGCGGATGTCGATGCAGAGCATGATTTGCGCCGCATGCTCATGATTTCGGCTTATTGCAATGATGCACGTCTGGTGGAGGCCGACGGCCGGTTCACGGTCCAGGGCAATCCGACGGAAGGCGCGCTGGTGGTTGCCGCCGCCAAGGCCGGTATCTCGCGCGCGGACCTGAAACAGCAGGACTACGCGACGCTCGCGAAGTTTCCGTTCGACTCGTCACGCAAGATGATGAGTGTCCATGTGAGTTTGCCGACAGGGGAGGAGGCGCTGGTCGCCAAGGGAGCGCCGGACATCATCCTGAAACGGGCGACCCATGTTCGTCTCCACGACGCCGAGATACCGCTCACGGATGACGTGCGGGCGCAAATCGAGGCCGTCATCACCGAATTCGGTTCGCAAGCCCTCAGAACGCTCGCGGTCGCGTATCGTGTTCTGGACGACGATGGTTTTGACGAGAACGATCCGGAACGCGATATCGTCCTGATCGGAATTCACGGCATCATGGACCCGCCCCGGCCGGAGGTCGCCGGAGCGGTTGCCGAAGCGGCAAGTGCCGGCGTACGCACCGTCATGATCACGGGGGATCACGCACAGACCGCACGCGCGATTGCCGAGCGGATCGGGATCAAGCATGCGCCCTGGCAAACCGTTCACACCGGCGTGGAACTGGACGGCATGGACGATGCCGAGCTTGCCGCGGCCGCTCAGACCGCGGCGGTTTTCGCCCGCGTGACGCCGGAGCACAAGCTGCGCATCGTGACGGCGTTGCAGGCAGACGGTGAAGTCGCCGCAATGACCGGCGACGGGGTCAACGACGCACCGGCCTTGCGGAAATCGGATATCGGCGTCGCAATGGGCATCACCGGAACATCCGTCGCCAAGGACAGCGCCGCGCTGGTTCTGCTGGACGACAATTTTTCAACCATCGTGAAGGCGGTCAGGGAGGGTCGCCGGATCTACGACAACCTCCGCAAGTTCATTCGTCAGGCGCTGACGGCCAATGTCGCCGAAGTCTCGACCATTCTGTTTGCATTCGTTCTGATGGGAGCGGATCCGCTTCTGCCGCTCACGCCGCTCATGATCCTCTGGGTCAATCTCATCTCGGACGGAATTCCCGCGCTTTCGCTCGGGTTTGAGCCCGCCGACCCGGACCTCATGGAACGACCGCCCCGCAGCAGGGACGAGAATATCTTCAGCGACGGTCTCAAGGAAAAAATCGTCCTGCGCGGGCTGGCGGTCGGCGGAATTACGTTTGCGGTGTTCATCATGGCAATCAATAGGGGGCAAACGCTTGAATACGCGCAGACCCTGGCATTCGCCACGCTGATCTTCGCCCAGCTTTGGCACATCTTCGATGCCCGCTCGAACACGACGCTCTTCCGCGTCAGTCCCCTGGGCAACCCCTTGCTTGTCCTGGCGGTCGGTGTTTCGGCGGTTTTGTCTCTGCTGGCGATCTATACGCCACCCGGGCAATTTGTCCTGGGCACGGTCCCGCTGTCAGGCAGGCACCTTCTCGAGGCGATTTTCATCGCCGGCTTGCCGACCCTGGCGCTTTCCGGGGTAAAGGAGATTTTCGGACTGAAAAACCTCTAGCCACCTGAAACCCGAAGTTCGGTCCGGGCATGCCGCGAATGGACAACCTGTTGAAAGCTCACATCTAGTTGCAGCCGTCGCGCGCCCAGATGCGCAACGCTTCCTTGAAACCTCCGCCAAGGGGGTGCTGCTTGTCGAGCGCGCGGGCGCGGGCGTCGCCATCGAGGTAGGTTCTTGCCTGGTCGCACAGGTTGGACTTTTCCCAATGGTGGCAGGACGCGCAGGTCTGGCCTTTCCAGGCGGCCTCGGGAAGGCCTTCTATGGGGGGGAACCGGGGCGTGCCGGTGATCAGTTCCGCGATGCTTCGCGTCGCGATTTCCGGATCGCCAAGTCCGAGCGGTGAATCGAACAACACGGTTTCCGGTGGCCGGCCGCCTGACGCAGACGGCGCGATTGCGGCGACGTCGGCCGGTGCCGGTGGCGGGGGTGGTGCCGACACCGGGTCGGTCTTGGGGGCGCCGTCCAGAATGGTCTGGAGTTCAAGCCGCGCAAGTTCCGAATAGGCCCCGTCCGGAAAGGCATCGAGATAGGTCTTATAGGCTTCGGCGGTGCCGGCCTGGCGGGCCTGTTCGATCAGGTCGCGTTCTTCTGTCGCCGGGGGTACCGGAGCGGGTTTCGGCTGCTCGGCGATCTGGGCCGGCTGCACGTCCTGCTTCAATTCGCTTGCCATGAGTTCCTGGAGCAGGGCGCGTGCGTCGGCCATGTAAGGATTATCGGGATGCGCACGCATGAAAAGCAGGATCTGGACTGGATCGCGGCTGAGCTGGACACCCTCCCAGAGCTGGCGCATCTGGATTTCCTCGGCTGTCTCGCGTGCTGCCTCGACGAACTGGAAATTGGTGGTGAGGGACGACGTGTCCCAGGGTGTCTGGTTGCCGCCGGTCTCGTCCACGACATCGACCCGAACCTCCCTGAAGAGAGCCTCGATGGGCAGGCCGGGCGTCGGAATGCGTTCGGCGAGCGCCTTGGTGAACGGGCTGTTTGCGCCGTCGCCGTCCACGGCGATTTCCCCCGGTGCCGTGGAATAGGCAAGAAAGGATCCTCTGGGAGCCTTCATTTCCGCAAGCCCGTTGTCGCTCAGGTCGGGCACCGATACGAAGGGGTTGTTGCGGCAAGCGTCCAGGATGACGATGTTTGTCTTGTTGCGCGCGGAAAACATCTGCCGGAGCACGGCTTGCGCGGGAACGCCGACCAGACTGAGGTCCGCCGCATCCTGAAGGTCGATATCGACAGGCAGGAGGAAATTGCTGCCGAACGACTGGACACCGTGGCCTGCATAATAAAACAGACCTGTGGCATCCGCACCGGCAGCGCGCAGAGCGCGCCCGAAATTGGAAATCGCCAGGCTGAGCTCCTGCTGCGAGGCATCCGTGACAAGCGTTACCGCGAAACCGGCCTCGCCGAGTGCCTGCGCCATCAGCGTGGCGTCGTTTACGGGATTGTCCAGAGGGGTGACGCTTGTGTAGGACCCGTTTCCAACGACAAGGGCGAGACGCGCTTCCGCCGAGGCCCGGACGGTGAGCACGGTCATGAACAGCAGGACTGTACAGGCAAGCGCTGCAAGACGCCGGATATGGAGATTATTCGACAACGAGGAACTCAATGCGACGGTTGCGGCGCTTGCCTTCGGCGGTGTCGTTCGAAGTGACGGGGCGCGTCTCCCCATATCCGACGCTGACGATGCGCTCATCGGGAATTTGTTTCGAGATAAGATAGGTCTTTACGGCCGACGCCCTGCGCTCGGACAGACGCTTGTTCGCGTTTGCGCTGCCGTCGCTGTCGGTATGTCCGCCGACCTCTATGACGAGACCCGGACAGCGGGCCACGATGTCCGCAAGGCTGTCCAGAAGCGGTTCGCTGCGCGCATCGAGCTGGGCGCTTCCGCTCGAAAAATAGATGTTGTCCGTCCGCGACAGGATTTCAAACCGGCCCTTGCAGGCATCCGCGTCAAGAGTGCCCTGCGGTTCCAGCGCGGTTGAGGCGGCCGGTTTGGTTTCAACGGCGGCGGTTGCCGGCTGAGCGGCCGGCTCCGGGGAGTTCCGGGCGAAGATGAAGTCGAAGGTTACCGTCGCCGAGGGAACGATGACGACATTGGCGGCTTCCTCGAGTTTCTTGATGCCGCCTTCGTAACCGAAGTCGGCCGCCGGAACCGAGATCGGTGCGGTTGTCGAAACCGCCGCGAGGTCATTGCTCATGAGGGTGACGGCAACTTCGGTCTCGATGGTCTTCTTTATGCCGTGGAGGTCCAGCGTGATGCCCAGCGGTATGATCTCGCGTTTCTTGTCCGGAAGGTTGGCAAGAAGAGCCGGATCGATCGTGGCGCTGACAACGGCCTCGGGGAACTCGAAGGTTTCGAAGAACAGAAATCTCATGCGAACGTTGCGCAGGTCGATCTTTGTGTCGACAGAATCCAGGAAAATGCGAACGGTCGCATTGCCCGCCTCATCGATCGATCCGTCGAATTCGGCAAAACCGCTCGATTCGACATTGGTGAGGTTTTTCACCGACTGGAAGCGGAGTGTCGAGGCGTCCCTTTGCAACGTCCAGCCGTTTTTGAAGAAATTCTCTTGCGCCTTGGCCGGAAGCGTCATGAAACAGAAAGCCATGAGGGCGCATGCCACGAGCCCGGCAAGTCCTTGTTGCTTGGTGCTCATTTCAGGCTCCCGCGACTGGTGTTCATTTCGATTTCCTCCGCTTCCCACGCGCGCGGAGTGTGGCAAAAACATGACTAGAAATCAACACTCTGGTCCCTGGGGTTGCAGTGCCGGGCACAGGTATTCCTGGCCTCGGAAAGGAACATTGTGCAGGGTAAACGTTGAAACGAAGTTGAAAAAATGGCGCGGAAACAAGGAACGGGAGACGGTTCACCGGATCTGCTTCCGGATTTTCCTTGCCGTTCAAGAGAACGTGAACGAAAGCCGGGAGAAGAAGTGTAAACCGTCGGAGGGAGCAGACCCGGTGATTTGATGCGGAAACCGGTCCAGGTCGAGCGTCCGCCGATCTACTCCGGTTTCAATTCGCCCGGATTGAACGCTCCTCCGAAGGGGGAGTTGCTCTTCGGCGGTTCCGCGGCCGGGGCGGGAGCGGCATTGGGAGCAAGCGAACCCGGGTTGAACGCGCCGCCGAAGGGCGAGGGGCTCGCCTTGCCGGGCGCCGCCGATGGAGCGGTAGGAGCCGCTTGCTTGCGCTGCTCTTCGATCCGCTTGCGCTGTTCGTCCAGAAGCTGCTGCTGGCGCGCGCGTTTTTCTTCCAGAATTCCAGCCTTGCAGGCCGACGCATCGTGCTGGCTGCCCAGATAGGCGGCAAGCCCCGCGGCCCCCGCCAGAAGGATGAAGACGGTGAGCGGGTGAACCAGTGTCTTCAGCACGGGATTGCCGTAGACCCGGGATCTCGGCGCCGTTCCGGTGCGCAAGGCCTCCTGACGGCGTGCATGGGCTTCATGCACGATGGCGCCGATCAGGGTGATCCCGATGATGATCACGGCCAGCGCCGAAAGCGACGGATCGGTGCCGAGGCGGACCTTCGATGCCAGGGCCGTCGTGAAGGTGGAATCCGACAGGATGGTGAAGACGGTGGTGTTGTAGTTTTCGAAGGACGCAAGAAACGTCAGGAAGGCCGCCGAGCCGATGGCGGGGCCCAGAAACGGCAGCAGGATCTTGCGAAAGGCCTGTCCGGGTGTCGCCCCGAGGTCCAGGGCCGCTTCCGTCAGAAGCGGGTCGAAGCGTTGCAGCCGGGCCATGAACACGAGCATTGCGTATGCGGAGATGAAGGTTACCTGGCCAGCCAGGGTGAGGAACATTCCGTTAAAGAAGAACGAGCCGTAGCCTGCGCCGACCGAGCGTCCCAGCGCGCCCCAGAAGACAATTGTCGAGATCCCGAGCACAACGCCGGGGATCAGGATCGGTGTGATCAGCACCGTGTAGAGCGTCGCTCTGAGTTTGGGGCCGAGTTCGGACAGGGCGAGCGCCCCGGCCAGTCCGATGGGAACGGCGATGGCGACGACGCCGACCGCGATGACGAGGCTGTTGAGGAGCCCGCCCATGAGGCGGTTGTCGCCGAACAGAACCCCGAACCAGTCCGTGGTGAAGCACTCCCAGGGCGTGATGCGCGGGAAGGAGGAGGAGTTGAAGGCCGTGATCACCATGATGATCAGCGGTCCGAACAGGAAGGCGAAGAAGAGCAGGGAAAACCCCGCCGCGACGAAGCCGCCGCCCGTTCCCCGGTTCATCGGCCGATCTCCCCGATGGAGACCTTGAACACCCGCATCATCATCATGACGAAGGAGATGCAGACGATCAGTAGGATCACCGCGTAGGCCGAACCGCGCTGCCAGTTGGCGCTTTCGTTGAACCACTGGTAGATGAGCTGCGTGAACCAGAGGCTCGAGGGGCCGCCGAGGATCTGCGGCGCGGCAAGCGCGCCCGCCGTCAGCATGAACACCATGGTCGCGCCGGAGGCGATGCCAGGCTTGGCGACCGGCAGCACCACGCGCCAGTGAACCCGCCACCAGCTTGCGCCCATGTCGCGCGCGGCTTCGATCTGGTTCCTGTCGAGCGCCTCGACCGCGTTGAAGATCGGAAACACCATCAGGAGGATATAGGCGTAGGTCAGACCCGAATAGAGCGCGACGTCGGCGCGGATGAAATCGATGGGCTGGTCCCACAAGCCCGTGGACAGGCCGACCCCGTTGATCAGGCCGGTCGCGCCGAAAAGGACGCGGAAGGCGAAGGCACGCAGGATCTCGTTGACCCAGAAGGGCACGATCAGACCGATCACCATCAGCCTCGCGGCCACGCCGGTCGCCGAATGAGCCAGTATGAAGGCGATCGGGTAACACAGCAGAATGTCGATGAGCGTCACGAACACCGCCGCGATGAGCGTGCGCACCAGGATACCCATGTCCAGCGTGTTGACCGTGTCGTCGTTGCCTTGGAAAAAATAGGCATAATTGTCGAGCGTGTAGACGTCGTTCGGGCCGCCGGTTTCGGAGACGGGCAGATTGAAACGGAACGAGTAGTCCAGCATCGCGAGCTGAGGCAGGACGATCAGGAAGATCATCCAGAACAGAACGGCGATCCCGATGAAACTGGCGGTACCGGCGCCGTGTTTTCCGGCAAAGGTTCTGAAAAGGCCCTGAAGCGCGGTCATAGCGTCATGCTCCGGCCAGGTCGCCGTGAGGCAACACGATAGCCTGATCGGCGGCGAAGCCGAGCGAAACGCTGCGACCGGAAAGATCTTCGGGCGATTGACCGCTATTGACCCTTGAAAGCCGCAGGTCGACCCCCTTGGCATCGAGGAACATCTGTCTGGAATTGCCTTCGAATTCTTCCTTGATCCACTGGGCTGAAACGGTGTTTTCCTGGTTCTCCGAAAGCTTGAGCTGTTCCGGGCGAATGAAGAGGTAGCACTGATCGCCAGACTTGTAGCTGCGCCCGCCCGCGGCCCGTCCCGTCAGACGGCCGATTTGCGTGTCCAGCGCGACAACGCCTTCCGTCTGGGACGCAACCTTGCCTTCGATGGCGTTGGTTTCGCCGACGAAAGACGCGACGAAGGAGGTCTTGGGCCGGTTATAGATCGTCTCGGGCGGATCGACCTGTTCGATCACGCCTTTGTTCATGACAGCGACCCGGTCCGACATCGTCAGTGCTTCGCCCTGGTCGTGCGTGATGTAAATGAACGTCAGGCCGACGCGCTGCTGGATGGCGCGCAATTCGGTGCGCATGTGGTGGCGCAGCTTGAGGTCAAGCGCGGACAGAGGCTCGTCAAGGAGCAGAATGTCGGGTTCCACCGCGAGGGCGCGGGCGATCGCGACGCGTTGGCGCTGTCCGCCGGACAGCTCGTGCACCTTCTTGCCGCCGACGCCTGGCAGCGCGATCATCTCCAGAAGTTCGTCTGCGCGCTTCAGACGATCCTTCTTGCCGACGCCGCGCACTTCCAGCGGAAACGCGATGTTTTCCGCAACCGACATCAGGGGGAACAGGGCCAGGTTCTGGAAGATCAACGCGGTCGGCCGCTTGTTCGGGCCGATGCCCTTCATGTCCTGCGTGCCGATCAGGACACGCCCCTCGGTCGGGTCGTTGAAACCGGAGATACAGCGCAGCAGGGTCGTCTTGCCGCAGCCGGAAGGCCCCAGAAACGAAAAGAATTCGCCGCCCTTGATCTTCAGATGCGCGTTATCGACCGCTGTGTAATGGCCGAAACGGATCGAAACATGATCCAGAACAATATCTTTGGAGGTCATGGCGCTCTCTGGACGACGGCTTTAAAGGCGGGAAAAACAACGGAAGAGGGACGCCGGACGGTTTTCCGTCCGGCGAACCTTCATCCCGACTGCCGGTGGGATCAGGCAGACAGGAACTTGTTGGTGTATTCAGTCCGTTTTTCCGAATACCACGGCGCTTCCGCCGGCCATGCGTTCAGGTTTGCAAGAGCGTCGCCCGGATAGGCATCGGCGAAGTTCTTTGCATAGATCTCGCCACCGAAGTCCGACGCGCCGATCACCGGCGAGTTGTAGCCATGCGACTGGATCGCTTCGCCGGCGAGCTTGGCGTCGTAAGCCGCTTCGATGAAGGCATAGATCTGATCGATGTTCTTGGCGCCTGTCGGCATCGCCATGCCGTCGACCCAGGCCATGGCGCCTTCCTTCGGAGCGCGGTACATCACCGGTTCGCCTGCCGTCTTGAGCGCGATCGGAGGACCGTCCCAGGTCTGGCCGACGATGACACCTTCGTTCAGAAGACCGTTCTTCTGCGTATCGGCGTCGTTCCAGATCAGCTTGATGTTCGGTTTCTTGGCGATGGCGATCTCGACAAGCTTGGTCCAGACCTCGTCCATCTTTTCCGGAGTTTCATAGGCGGCCCACATGGAACCGGGGTCCATCTCTCCGCGGCCTTCGAGACCGAGGCCGAGACCAAGCAGCATGGAGTGCCCGCGGCCCATGGTCTTGCCGGCGTTGGCGTCGTCCCAGACATCATAGTAGCTCGGGAACTCGCCGTCCGGCGTAAAGGCGTCGGTGCGCCACGCGATGCCTTCCGTGCCCCAGATATGCGGCAGCCAGAAAACGCCCTTGCCGCCGAAGTTCCAGTGGGTCTCGCCGAGCGCCATGGACGGGTTGACCTTGTCGAGCGGCACCTTGGCCATGTCGAACGGCTGCAACAGGCCGAGGTCGGCCCACAGAAGGTTCCGGTTCACGGTCGGGGAAACGATGTCGAAGCCTTCGCCGTTGGTGGCTTTCAGCTTGTTGATGATTTCCTCGTTGGAGCCGATGCCGGTGAAGTTGATCGTGATCCCGGTCTTGTCCTTGAAGCCGTTTACAAAGCTCTCGGGCAGATAGTCGGACCACATCATGATGTTGATTTCGCCCGAAGATGCCAGAACGCTGGAACTGACGATTGCGGGCATCGCGAGGCCGGCGCCGGCCGCGGCTGTGCCCTTCAGAAAATCGCGCCGGGTCTTACGCCCGAAAAACTTAGAATCAACCATTAAAATCCTCGCTGTTGGAACCTGAAACCGTTCACCGCTCTGTCGCGGATCGGGCCGGATTTTGTAATCGGGTCTTTGCCACTTTCCGGTCCCGTCCACAGTCTCCCAAAGACTATTGCGCTGCAAAATGACCCCTTAGAGCCAGAAGGCGAAATCTATGGTGCCAGAGAGGGTAAAGGGTCTTGCGGAAAAGGTCCAGAGCCGGGCAACATCCGCCCGGGCCGTTCAAAGGCCATGCGCCCTATGAGCCCGCAGACGCAGGTAAAAGATGCTGACCACCTATTTCAACGTCCCATTCGATCCCGGCCGGCGGCTTCAGCACCAGATACAGGAACGCCTGATCGAGGCGATACTCGCCGGTGTCTGGCCGCTGCATGAACCGCTGCCGTCAACGCGGGTGTTTTCAAAGCAGATCAATGTATCGCGGAACACGGTCGCCATCGTCTACGAGCGGCTGACGGAAGACGGTTATCTCAAGTCGGTCAGCCGGCGCGGCTACTTCATCAACGAACGCCACATCCGCGAGCAGCTCAATGTCCGCATAGACGAGCGCGCGAAGGATATCCTGCCGGCGGCCCGCCATCCCTTCAAACTGGAAAGCCTGCTGACCCACCGCTTCTCCGGGCAGGAGAACATCGAAAAGCCGGCAAACTGGCAGGACTTCGAATATCCCCTCATCTATGGCCAGTTGGCGCCGGACAAGATTTCGGTCACGCGCTGGCGCGATTGCGTGCGGATGGCGGGAACCGCACAGCATGCGCCGACCTGGATCGGGGACCTGGTGGACCGGGACGATCCGATGCTGGTGGATCAGATTATCAGGCGCATGCTGCCGCAGCGGGGGTTCCGGGCCGCTCCGGACGAGATCCTGGTCACCATCGGCGCGCAGAATGCCCTGTTCATGGCGGCTCAATTGTTCTGCCGTCCGGGGATCCGGGTCGATCTGGAGGAGCCGGGTTATGTGGACGCGCGCAATATCTTTCAAGCGCTTGGCGCCGAGGTGAAGTCTCACCAGGTGGATTCGAACGGCATGCGGGTCGGTGACGACCTGATCGGAACCAGCCTCGTCTACGTCACGCCGGGCCATCAGTCGCCGACAAATGTCACCATGTCCATGGAGCGGCGTTTGAGCCTCCTGGCGCATGCGGAGATCCATGATTTTATCGTGCTGGAGGACGATTACGAACACGAACTCAATTTTGTCGGCGCCCAGAAACCTTCCTTGCGCAGTTTCGACCGGACCGGCCGGGTCCTCCACCTGGCAAGCCTTTCCAAGGCGCTGTTTCCGGGCCTGCGCCTCGGTTTCATTGCAGCCGACAGGAGAATTGTCCGGGAACTGAGAGCCCTGCGCCGGTTGATGTACAGGCACCCATCCGCGCTCGATCAGCGGGCCATGGCGATATTCCTGTCGGAAGGCCACTACGATTCCCATATCCGCAGACAGAGAAATGTGCTGTCCCGGAAGTGGAACAAGGTGTTCAAACTGATCGAGACCTACCTGCCGGAGGCGAACGCGACGGTAACCACCGGCGGGTCGGGGGTCTGGATAAGGCTTCCCGAACGCGTCAGGGCCGCGGAACTTCAGGAAAGAGCGGCGGCCGAAGGCATACTCATCGAGGCCGGAGACGTTCGTTACCTTTCCCCCGACAAGCCGCTCAACCGCATCCGCCTCGGCTTCGGAGCCATCGAGGAAGAGAAACTGGAGCCGGGCATAAGGCTGCTCGGTCAGGTCCTGGCGAAATGCGCCTGAGGCAAAACGTGGCAGGAGTTCACTCCCGCCACGTTAACCGAGCGAATTTTGAAAAAACTGCCTTGCCGGAAAGACGGGCGACAGGTCCCGGCTCTCGCTTTCCTGGCCGGGATGTCACCGAATTTAAGGGCAGGCCCCAGGTTTTGGGTCGAAAAGACCTCCGGGGTCTAAAGATCGGCCTGACCCAGCACCTTGCGGAGAATATCGACCATGGCGGACAAGTCGTCTTCGCCGACGGTAAGGGGAGGGGCGAAGATCAGGGAATCTCCTGTCGCCTTGACGTGAAGGCCGGCGTCGAAGAGACGCCTTTGAACGAGGGAGCCTTTCGCCCCCGGGGCGTCTCCGGGTGTCAGCTGAATGCCGGACATCATGCCGTAACCGCGCAGATCGTAAACATGAGGCAGGTTGCGCAGGCTGAAGACGCCGTCAAGAAACGCGGAGGACAGCGTTGCGGCCCGGTCAAAGAGGCCTTCGGTCTTGTAGATGCCGAGGGTCGCGAGGGCGGCGGCGCAGGCAACCGGGTGGGCCGAATAGGTGTAGCCGTGCATGAGTTCCGGCCGGTCTGCGGTCACGGAGTCGATCACGGTCTTGTGGACTTCCGTCTTGACCGCCACCGCGCTCATGGGAACGGCGCCATTGGTCAAGGCCTTGGCCATCGTCATGACATCGGGCGTGACACCGAATTCCTGGGACGCGAAGGCCGATCCGGTGCGGCCGAACCCGGTGATGACTTCGTCGAAAACCAGCAGAATGCCGTATTTGTCCGCGATCTCCCGCAGGCGCTGCAGGTAGCCGACCGGCGGCACGATCGTGCCGATGGAGCCCGCGATCGGTTCAACGAAGACGGCTGCTATCGTTTCGCCGCCGTAGGTCTTGCAGATTTCATCCAGATCGTCCGCGAGGTTGGCGCCGTCTTCCGGCTGTCCCCTCGTGAAGCGCTGGTCTTCGTTCCAGGTGTGGCGCATATGGACGACGTCGCAGGTGACGCCGGAAAAGTCGCGGCGGTTGTTGACCATGCCCGCCAGCGATGTACCGCCGAGATTGACCCCGTGATAGGCCCACGACCGGGAGACGAAGCGCGTCCGCTGCGGCTCGCCCTTGGCCTTGTGATAGGCCATGCAGATCTTGATTGCCGAATCCACGGCTTCGGAACCGGATGAGCCGAAAAACACCCGGTCGATGCCGTCGGGCAGGATCTCGCTCAGACTTTCCGCCAACTGAAACGAAATCGGCGCCGCCCTTTGAAAATGCGGCGAATAGTCGAGTTCCAGAAGCTGCTTGTAGACGGCGTCGGCGATTTCCTTGCGTCCGTGACCGGCCGCGCAGGTGAACAGGCCCGAAGAGCCGTCGAGGATTTCCCTGCCCTCCGGTGTCCAGTAGCGCACACCTTCCGCTTTCTGAAACATCTGCGGTTCCTGATGAAACAGCTTGTTGTTCGTGAAAGGCAGCCAGTGGTGATCCATGTTGATCGGCATTTGGGTCATGGCACATCGGTCCTGTCGTGAAAACGCATTCTACACTTAAATCCAGTCGGCAGGTCTGCCTTAGAGCCAGCACTCAGATTCGTAGGAGCCAGCCCGGCGAAACACGAAAAATGCCGTTGTGATTGACCATCCGCTGCGTATCTTCGGGCCGATTTGACAACTCCAGGCTTATGGAAAGGACATCGATGTCGGGCACGATACTGGTCACTGGCGCCACCTCAGGATTCGGACGCGCGACGGCTCGGCATTTCGTTGAGAACGGCTGGAAGGTCATCGGTACCGGGCGCCGCGCGGACCGGCTGCGTGCGCTCAGGGACGAGCTCGGAGCGTCGGTTCACATCGCCGCGTTCGATATCGTCGACGAAGCGGCCATGCGCGCGGCGCTTGAAGACGTGCCCGCGGAGTTTCAGGAGATTGACGTTCTGGTGAACAACGCCGGCCTGGCGCTTGGAACCGCGTCGGCCCCTGAAACGAAACTCAGCGACTGGAAGACGATGATCGACACCAATGTGACCGGTCTGGTGTCGATCACCCACCACCTTCTGCCCAAGCTGATCGAGCGCAAGGGAATGATCGTCAATCTGTCCTCCATCGCGTCGACATGGCCTTACCCGGGCGGCAATGTCTATGGCGGAACAAAAGCCTTCCTGCGCCAGTTCTCCCTCGGCCTGCGCTCCGATCTGCACGGAAAAGGCGTGCGGGTGACGTCGATAGAGCCGGGCCTGTGCGAGAGCGAGTTCACACTTGTCCGCACGGGTGGCAACCGGGAAGCCCATGACGCGCTTTACGGCGGCGCCAACCCGATCCAGCCGGAAGACATCGCCAGCACGATCTATTGGATCGCCACCCAGCCGATGCACCTCAACATCAATTCGCTTGAAGTCATGCCGGTCAGTCAGTCCTGGGCCGGCTGGCAGATCGCGCGCGAAGGGTAGGGCCCAGCCTGGGTCTGGTCCCAGAGCTCGCGGGACTTGCCTCCCTCGAGACATATCCCTTTGCCGGCCGGGCTTGGCGCCTGGCGATAAGGCCGGGACAAAATACGCCCTGGAAGGAAAAGCGCGCGCAAGCGCCTGCGTTTACCGGGGCCCTGCCTTCGCTGGGACGGCAACCGGGGTTCCCTGAGGTATCGAAGATACGCAGGTCCCCATTCCGGTTATGCGATCTCAATCCCCGGCGACGAAATAATGCAGGGTTCCATCCGGACCGATACCTACCCGGTAGAACGACCAGGCGCCGAAGTCTTTCATTTCCGCATAGTCTCCAGCCGTCACGATGCGGTAGAGTTCGACCTTCTGGTCCGGGGTCAGGCTGTCGAGCGGGTAATGGGCGAAATAGGGCCAGATATACATTTCCTGCGGCGTTCCGGCGTCCACATGGACAAAGCCCGCATCGAGCACATCCGCGAGGATGGCAAGAATTTCGAAGCCTTCGCCATCGCCCGAACTCTCCTTCAGAAACTCGATCGGGTCGCCGATCTTGCCGAAGGACAAGGTGGGCGGCAATTCGTTGCTTTCCAGCACCATGCGTAACCGGCTCATGTCGCCCATGAGCGCCGCTTCCTTCAGTTGCGCATGCATCCGTGCCACGGGTTTGGGCAGCATCTCGGTGCTGTAATAGACCTGCGGCGCATCCTGGTCCTGCGCGACCTGACCGGTCTCGGGCTGCGCGGCTTCCCCGTCCGGTTCAGCCGCCGTCCCCGGCGCTTCCTGCGGCAGTATCGGAATTGTCTCCGTTTGAACGGTCTTGGCCTGACCGGCGCCGGAGGCAAGGCAGGCGATCAGGAACACCGTTTTGAATACCCGGCCCATGACGTTCTCCATTCGATTTCGGTCCGTCGTTTCGCCCTGTCAGCCCCAAGTCTTTTCCTTAAACAATTCGTGTCAGGGTGAAAACGGCTTTGATCGGAATTTCCCATTCTTGTCATATGGCCAAGGGGCGGGTATCGAGGGGGAAGCGCTTTTTTGTGCGGAACCAGAGGTCAGGGCCTTCCTGCAAATCCTTATACGGCCTGAGACAAAGGACCGGCTGTGACTTTTTTTGAATATGCGCTGATCGGATATTTTGTCGGCATACTCACTACAGCTCCCGTCGGTCCGGTCAATGTCATGGCCATTCAGCATGCGGTGCACAGCGGCTTTCGACAGGGAGTCTATGTCGGTCTCGGAGCCGTTGTCGCAGATACGATCTTTGCCGCGGTCGCAATATTCGGCGTCTCCGCCGTCACAAATTTCATCGACAACCGGGCGGGAATGATCGAAGTCGTGGGCGGTGCCCTGCTTTTTGTGTTCGGCCTCAAGATCTGGAACACCCACCCCCATCTTCACAGGAACGGTGATGACGCGAAACACGGGTTCTGGGGCGAGGCGACGGCGGCTTTTTTCATGGCCATCACAAATCCCGGCGCGATTTTCGCCTTCCTGACGATCTTCGGCAGTCTGGGCGATCTTCGCCCCGCGCATGGCGATCATGTCGGCGCGCTGGTGATGGTTTCAGGCGTCGCCGGCGGCGCGGTCTCCTGGTGGATGTTCGTCTCTTTCGTCGTGTCCCACTACAAGGCGCGGATAGACGACAAATGGCTGGACCGGGTCAACCACATCGCGGGGAGCGTACTGATTCTGTTCGGGGGTCTGATTTTCCTGGATCTCGCGTTCGATCTGGTCGGATAGAGCCCGGAAATCCGACGACCTGATGGCGTCGGGACAGGCCCGGAATCGCAAGGGCCGGACAAGCCGGCCCTTTCCAGGATGCTGCGCAACAGAGGTCTACTGGAGAACCCGGTTCACCGTGTAATCGCCCTGCAGAATTCTGTCCGGCAACCCTTCCGCCAGTTTTGCCACGGCATCTTCCCCGTAGGCTGCGACAAGATCGGCAAGAGCGGTGAACATCGCGGCGTGGGCAACAGCATCCGCGTCGACACCGTTTGCGATCGCTTCCGCCCAGGCGTCGGAAATAAATCCGAGAGCGGCGCGCCTGATGTCCTCGTCCTCGGCGAATTCTGCTTCCATTGCCGCGTCGGCATAATCATCGTTTATCATTCGCTTCCTTACCGGTATTCCATACACGCAGAGAAACAACTCTTGCGTGCTCCTACCCCGAATCTGATGATTTGATCCTAGCACGGCGAACCGCGCTGATAAGTAACCGTGAACGCAAACTTAACGGCCACCCACAAATTTGATTGAAAAGGTTAACCAACTCGTAACGATTGGGGGAAATCCGCAAGTTTATCTGCCGTAACGGCTTGTCACGTCGTCAATTATGGTCTCGCCCTCGGCGAGATACTGTCCCATTGCGATACGGGCAGCGTCCGTGCACTCTCTGTAAGCGACTGAAAAGCCGCGATATCCCTGATTAAACCGTTCGATGAACCGGCGCCGCCTGTTCTCGTCCAGGGTTTCTGCGTCCAGGAAATCCTCCATTCGGTCGCGCCAGCTCGGGAAATCCTGCTCACCGCACAAGGGACGCAGAAAATGAAGCGCGCCGAAGATCTCCGACAGGCGCATGAGCTGTTGCTCGAACGGCGGTTCGTCCGGCGACGTTTCCTGGGCCCATACAACCTGCCCCTGAAAGGACAGCCCGAAGACCAGGAGGACCGCCGCGCGGCGGAGGAAGAAATGCAGGCCCAGACGACTCATGAGCGGATCATGCGCAAGCGCCGGTCCGCCTGCAAGGGTTATGGCCGGCTGTTCCCAGAAATAGGCTGTCGGCAACGTTGCTTCACTCGATCTGCCGTCCCGGTCGTGGCTGACCTCACGCTGGGCCGGAAACCGCGCTTGTGGCTCACACCCGAATTTTTTCACTTCACGGCAGTCCGCACACCGGTGTGGCGCAGCATCGTTTCACCGCGGCAGCAGCCGCCTGATGCGCGCCGCCGTGCCGGGCGTGGTCAACAGGTCGTCGAGATCCTCAAGCGGTACCCAGTCGAGCGCGGCCGCGTCGTCGCCGGCCTTGGGGTCGCCATGCACATGGCGGCCGCAGAAAACAGTGAGCACGAAATGGGTGACAACCTTGCCGGCCGCGTCGCGCTGGATGGAATCGAATGTTTCCATCGGGGTGCCGATATCGGCCGTGACGCCGGTTTCCTCGAGAAGCTCCCGTGCCGCCGCTTCGGCGAGGGTCTCGCCGAGTTCGACCAGACCTCCGGGAAGGCTCCAGTGACCTTTGAACGGTTCCCTGCCGCGCCGGACCAGCAGCGCCTTGCCGTCCCTGTAACACAAAACACTGACGCCGACCCGTGGCGCATCGGGATAGAACCTGGACATGGACACCTCGAAGACAGGACCGGCGCTTTCCGGTGATCGCCCGGTTTACGCGAACATGGCGTCGATTTCCGCCTGAGCGGCGTCGCCTTCGTGTTGGGTCGCTTCCGGTTCGACATGGCCATGGATCACGGCCCCCGCACCCGAAATCAGCGGCTTGATCTCATGGGTCGCCTTGTCGGCGATCTCCGCGGCCACCAGTCCCGGGTCAGGGGCGGATCGAAGCTGGGTCTGGATCTGGCCGACAAGTCCGTTGATCTTGGCAACGTGATGTTCCAGATGTTCTCTCAAGGCAACCGGTGCCGCTTGATAGGCCATGATGGCCAGTTGCTTGTCCTTGAAGGTGGAGTTCTCGAAGTGGCCTTCGTAGTCCAGGGGTTCCCAGTCAAGGACGTCCTCGGCGCAGTCCGGCATGGCCGGAAGCATTTCGAGAAGCATCATTACTTCATTGAAATGATTGAGATAATCAGTAGCCAGGCCGGTGTGGGGATTGATGTTTGCCTGCTCCAGCCGGTCGGCTGCCAGTTCTCCGGCGCCCAAAACTGGATCCAAACATTCCATATCTACCCCCGTTATTGACTTAACGACACACTACTTCCTTTTTGTTTCCAATTGCCTAACTCGAAGTCAGCTTGAAAAAGTCCCGCTTCTGCATTTCCATCTTGCCTGCCAGAAGTATTCTCCTGCAGCTTGTTGTCGTGTCGCATTCGGGGGGATATTGATCGCGTTAACAAAAACAAGCCGCGAGCTGAAGGGAGATGTCCGGATGTCCATCAAGTCAATTCTAGCGATCACGGAGCTGCAGGGCGCTCTCGAGAATGTGGAAAAGGCCATCTCCATCGCCCGGACCTGCGATGCGCATCTGACCCTGCTGATCATGGGCGAAGTTCCGGATCTTCCGTTCTACGGTTACGGTGGTCAGGGCTATCTGGAAATCTGGACGCGGGAATGCGACGAGCGCAAGACGGAACTGGCAGCGATGACGACAAGGGTGGAGGAAAGGCTGCAGCGGGAAGGAATTGCCTTCGACGTGCGGTCCGGCCTTGCGTCCGGCACCCGTGAGGATGATCTGGTTGCACGACATGCGATCTATTGCGATCTTGCGCTTGTTCTGCGGACTCTGGATCTGGAACTGACGGCGCTTGAGAAGAACATGATTGATGGGGCCCTGTTCGATTCCGGCAGGCCCATCCTCTACGTTCCAAGAGACGTCAAGCCCGGCGGTTTCGGCGAAAACGTCGCGATTGCCTGGAACGCCCGGCGCGAGGCAGCCCGAGCGATTTCGGACGCGCTGCCATTTCTGGCCATGGCGCGGAACACCACCATCCTGGTGGTCGATCCGGTGGTCGGCGACAACGACCATGGCGAGGATCCGGGCAGCGACATTGCGACCGTCCTGGCCCGTCACGATCTCGAGGTCACGGTTCAGGATGTCGCCTCCGCCGGCCGGCCCGTGTCCGAAGCCCTTGCTGACACCGTTCGCGAACTTGGTGCCGGCCTTCTCGTGATGGGGGCCTATGGCCATTCCAGACTTAGGCAGAATATTCTCGGAGGCACGACGCGGGAAATGCTTGAGCGAAGCACCGTGCCGCTGCTGCTTTCGCACTGACGGTACGGACCTCCGCATCAGCCGATGCCGGAGCGAGTGAAGGAGAAAAGCGCATGTGCGGACGCCTGGCCCTCACCACACCGCCGGACGCGGTTCGGACATTTTTCGGCTATATCGACCGGCCGAATTTTCCACCCCGCTTCAACATCGCGCCGACCCAGCCTCTCGCAATCGTGCGGCGGGACCACGGCCAGCGGCGGTTCCACCTTGTCCGCTGGGGTCTCATTCCCTCATGGGTCAAGGACCCCTCGAGCTTCACGCTCCTGATCAATGCGAGGGCGGAGACCGCGGCCGAAAAGCCTTCGTTTCGGGCAGCGGTACGCCATCACCGGTGTCTTGTCCCGGCCTCCGGCTTTTATGAATGGCGGCGGACACCGGACGGCAAGCAGCCTTTCTGGATACATCCAGCCGATGGCGACATCCTGGCCTTTGCCGGCCTGTGGGACACCTGGTGCGACCCGGATGGCGGCGATATCGACACCGGCGCCATCTTGACCATGCAGTCCAACCGGATGATGTCGGAGATCCACCACCGGATGCCGGTCATTCTGAAACCCGACGCTTTCGACGACTGGCTCGACACGGCAAATGTCGACAGACGCGAAGCCATGAAGCTGCTTCAGCCGGTGGAAGACGATTTCCTGGTGGCGACGCCGGTGTCCACACGCGTGAACAAGGTCGTCAACGACGACCCGGATGTACAGCGGCCGGCCGACCCGGACGAACTCGTTCTCCGGCATGACGGCCGCGCCACGCCGAAGGAAACCGGGAGAGACCGGGAGGACACCAGCCAGCTTGACCTGTTTTGAGCCAGGTCCTTTGCACAGGGGCGCGAGTGCTCTGACGCAGGCGCTCGACCCATGTCCCTCCGGCGAAGCCGGGATGCCGCGTGCCGGAGAGCATCACATCAGGGTTTGCGACGCCTCTTTCACATTCTGCGTCGCAGCGTTGATTTGAGCCGTTGCGGAGGAGATCGACTGCATGTTCGTGGTGATCAGATCTACTCCTTCTGCTGCAGATTGCATGTTGGAGGAAATATCGTTGGTAACCGCTGTCTGTTCCTCGACGGCCGATGCGATACTGGAGGCGATGTCGCCGATGTTGGTGATCACGGCCATGATGGCTTCGATTGCCGCCACGGCCTGTCCTGTTGTCTCTTGCATCGTACCGATCTGACTGGAGATTTCTTCTGTCGCCTTGCTGGTTTGTGATGCCAGGTTCTTCACCTCGGAGGCAACCACGGCAAAACCCTTGCCTGCTTCTCCTGCCCGCGCCGCCTCGATCGTTGCGTTAAGGGCCAAGAGATTGGTTTGATCTGCAATACCATTGATTAGCTCAATAACAGAGCCGATTGTCTTTGCATCCTCCGAGAGCCCTGTCATTATTTTGCCGGACCGTTCCGCTTCACCCGCTGCTTCCTGGGAAACGCTGAGCGCCGTTTGGACCTGACGGCTGATTTCCTGAATGGACGCCACCAATTCCTCGGTCGCGGCGGCTACCGTCTGGACACTCGAGGACGTTTGTTCCGACGCGGAAGCGGAACTGGTCGCCTGCTCGGTCGTCTCTGAAATCGCGTTGGCTATCTCTGTCAGGTCCGTGTCAATTCTCTTCTGCACCTCTGCTCTGCGATGGCGCTCCATGACCTGCGCAGTCCTGTCGGTCGCGAACTTCACGACCTTGAACGGACGCCCGGTGGCATCCATGATTGGATTGTATGTCGCCTGAATCCAGACTTCCTTCCCGCCTTTTCCTATGCGCTTGAACTCGTCGGACTGAAACTTGCCGGCGGCAAGCTCGTCCCAAAAGCGGCGGTATTCCTGGCTGGACTTAACCTCAGGCTCCACAAACATGCTGTGATGCTTGCCCACGACTTCCTCTGATGTGTAGCCCATTGCGGAAAGAAAGTTCTCATTTGCCTCGAGGATATTTCCATCGAGATCAAAATGAATGACGGCCTGTGACTTGTTGATCGCGGCGAGCTGACCTTCCAGATCGGAAATGCGCGTTTTCTGTTCCGTGATGTCAGTGGCAATCTTGACCACCTTCGTCATCTGTCCGGCGGAATTGAATACCGGGTTGTAAGAAGCCTGAATCCAGACTTCCTTGCCACCTTTGCCGAAGCGCAGGAATTCCGCGGATTGGAATTTTCCAGCATTGAGATTGCGCCAGAACTGTTTGTATTCTTCGCTTCTTGCGTGCTCCGGATCCACGAACATCCTGTGGTGCTCGCCTTGAATTTCATCGAGTTGATATCCCATCGCATCAAGGAAGTTCCGGTTCGCCGTGAGGATTGTTCCATCAGGTTTAAACTCGATCATTGCCTGTGACTGGCTGAACGCATCCAACGTCGCCTGACTGGCGTTGTTCAAAATCCGAAACATTCCCTGCTCCTTCAAAGCACCTCTGCGCGGAAATTACGTGGGGTGAGTTAAAGGAGAATTACTTTAGGAGACCGAAATAAGTAAATTATACGAGATAATCTGTGATATGATTCTTGTGTGCGAGTTAAGAGCGTTTTCTCGTAATTATAATTCAGTAAAAATATGAGTTTTAAGAGCAGAAATACCACTGTAAGTATATTTTACGCGTTATTACTTACGACCTTGCGCGCTGGCATTCTGGACGTTTTTTGCATCTTTCCGCCGATGCCTATAAGTGGACAGGCAGTGTCGCCAGCCGGAACGGAATCATGAAATGAACGACGAGGACGGCAACCCCTCCGACGTTGAAGAGACGGAAGAAAACGAAGCTCTTGCGGAAGCCTATAATCGCGGTCTTCAGTTGCAGAAGGCGGGCGATTTCACGGGTGCCGAAGCCGCGTTTCGCGAAGCGCTCACGCTCGATCCGGACGACACCGGCGGTGTCAGCATCCGGCTCGCAGCCATAGGCGCGGACCGGGCGCCGCCGAAAATGCCGGATGCCTATGTGGCCACGCTTTTCGATCAGCACGCGGATGTCTTCGATGAAATCCTGGTTGACGAACTCGGGTATTGCGTGCCGCTGCTGGTCCGCGATCTGATTGGCCGCCTTGGCCTCGGCCCCTTCGAACGGCTGCTGGATCTCGGCTGCGGGACGGGGCTGACCGGTGCGGCGCTTGCCGATTGCACCGCGCAGCGCACGGGTGTCGACCTGTCGGAACGCATCGTCGAACTCGCCTTCGACCGGGAGGTCTATGACGCGCTTTACGTCGGCGAGGCGGTGGAGTTTCTGCAGGAATTTGAAGAGGACGACGGCAGCCGCCCGGTTTGGGACCTCATCGCGGCGACCGACGTCTTTCCCTATCTCGGAGCGGTCGAGCCGTTCCTGAGCGGAGCGGCGGACCGCTTGACGCCCGGCGGTTGTCTGGCGTTTTCGACCGAAACCCTGGGCGAAGATTTGCTCCGGGGCAGGCCCTACATGGTCGGCCCGCACAACCGCTATGGCCAGAGCGAGGCCTATATCCTTTCTTCGCTGGAAGCGGCCGGATTCGATGTTCTTGCCATGGATCCGATTACCGTGCGCCTTGAAGAGGGGGAGCCGGTTCCGGGGCATCTGGTGATGGCCCGCTTGCGCTGAGCGGCAGCCGTCAGGACCCTTTCTTGAGAAAATAGAATTCGCGGCGCAGCGCGGAATTATGCCACGGGGACTGCGAGCCTCGGGTCGTGGAGTAAACATCCGCCTTGACCCGTTTCATCATGATTTCGATTTCGAGATCGGGCGTTTCGATATGCTTGAGCAGCGCCTCCGTGAACGGGCTGTTGTCGCCCTCGCCGTCGAGAGCGACTTCTCCCGGCGCCGTCGCGTATCCGATCAGGATATTGCCGTCACCTGCCTGGGGGGCGGCGAGCCCGCGTCCCGCGGAACTGCGGGTGAAATTTCGGAACCGGCGGGAAAGCGGATTGTCGCGGCAGGCGTCCAGCAGGGCGATGGAGAGCCGGCCGGGCGCATTCATGTAGTTGAGTATGGTCGCAAGTTCGATGGTCTCGAAATCGACGGCGGTTGCGTCTTCCAGCCTGGCATCTGTCGGGATCAGGAAATTCCGTCCGTCGAGCTGCATGGCGTGTCCGGCATAAAAGAACAGCGCCACATCGGCGTCCTGAATGTTGCGGACAAAGGAGCGGACGGTGCTTTCCATGGCCGCCTTGCTCTGGTCGAGCCCCAGAACAACGGTAAAGCCGAGACGTTTCAGGGACTCCATCAGTCTGGTGGCGTCGTTTTTCGGATTGGGCAGCGGCGTGGTGTTTTCATAGGCGGAGTTGCCGATCACCAGGGCAACACGCTTGCCCTGGGGCAGCGCCGTCAAGTCCGGCAGATTGGGCGATGTCTGGGGCGGGGTGGCCGCCTGGTCTTTTCCGACAGACTGGCCCCCCGGCGAAACCGCTTTTGCCGCCTCCAGATACCGTCCATAGGCCCATCCGCGCATGCCGTTGGAAAGTTCGATCTCGAACCAGGCGCCTTGCTGCGCCAGCATCGTGACATCCGTGCCTTCCAGGAGCCTGGCGATCTCGCCATGGTTTGTACCGGCGCCGGACCGCAGAGCCAGGAAATCATCGCCGCTGCCGCTGAGATCGCCGACCACACCAGCTCTTGGCGGAGTGATCGACCGTTTGGCGGATGTCGGCGCAGTCGCGGGAGGCTGGCTCGTGACGGGGGGCGAGGGCGAAAAAACTGGCGGTGGCGTGACGGAAGGCGGCGCTGGGGAGGCGAAGTCCGGGAGCGTCGCGACGTATCGGCTGTGCGCCCAGCCGGACCGCCCGTCGCTCAGCGCGACATTGAGCCAGGAACCGTTGCGCCCGAGAATGGTCAGCCGCGTGTTTGGTCCCATGCGCGCGATCTCCCGGTACCGGGAACTGGGGCCGGTGCGGAGCGAAAGGTAGTTGTCGCCGCGAGGATCGAGGTTCGTCACATAGCCTTGCGACGCACTTTGCCGTGTATCTGGAAGGCGTGGTGCGGACCCTGCCGTGTCGGAGATCGCGGTCACGGCGAAAAGAGATTGGGAGGCGCCGCCCGTCGCGCCGGTGGCCGACCAGATCGCGGTTTGGAAACGTTCGCCGTTATGGAAGTAGCTGTCGCCGGGAATGGCTCCGGACGAAAGCAGCCTGCTTTTGTAGGCATTGCCCGCAGGCTGGGGCATCCAGCCAAGGGTCACCGCGTACCAGCCGTTGTTCGACTGAAAGACCGTGGTTTGCGGAAAGCGATTGGCGAAATTGCGCGCCACCGTGATTGCCGCGTTCGGGTCCGGGCGGCTCGCGACCACCAGCCAGCCGCTGTTGCCGCCGGGCATGACCGCCGCGCGCGCCTCGACAAGCGCCATGCTTGCAAGCGTCACCAGGAGAAGCGCGCAAAAGACGCTTACCCTCAGATAATGAGTGGAACAGGCTCCGCGTTGGTTCATCTCAGCCCCCGTGGCCGGACCCTCTGCGGGCATCGCCCCGTTCGGGCGCCCGACAGCCGGTCCCGGCAAGTCCTGAACACTCTAGAACACGTCTTGCCGGGATTGAACCGATCGATGCCGAATTTCAGGCGGAGCGGT
This sequence comes from Roseibium aggregatum, assembly GCF_017309185.1. Lineage (GTDB taxonomy): Bacteria > Pseudomonadota > Alphaproteobacteria > Rhizobiales > Stappiaceae > Roseibium > Roseibium aggregatum_B. The sequence continues at coordinate 574,821 of NZ_JAEKJZ010000001.1, forward strand.
TTTCAGCCGCTATTTTCCCTCAGGCCTCAGTCTCAGATGCGGTTCGCCGTCCGAGGTTTTGGCGGGCGAAAGGCCGTCCGGCCCGATGACGCAGGTGACCCTGCTTCGAAATGAGGAAAAACTGTCGTGGGTGACCACATCGACGGGCTCATCGAAGGCAAGGGTCACGCGAAGCTGCCCGGACTGACCGTGACTGGAAACGCCATGGACCCGCCCGGAAAACGGTTGCTTCAGATAAGTCCCGGTCACCCGGTCATCGAGTGCAAGGACAAGGGCGTTTGCGGGAGCCGCCGCCGCGCAGGCGGTGTTCCAGTCCCTGAAACCGTGCTGTCGGGCAAGTAGCTCAAGGGACTGGGCGTGAGTGAGGGAATGTCCGTCAGCCGCGAGCGTCGAGCGCAGACGCTTCGCTTGGGCTTTGAGATCGGCAACGCTTGGAAGCATCGTCGGAACACCTTTCCAGGAAAGGCAGGCAATGTGAATGGGGCCCGCATTGCCATCAGCCTGCACAACCTTGTGAAGGGCGATCCTGAACCGCGAGCCTGTGTCGCGGGAGGGTATTCACCAAGGCTCGCGCCGCGGGCGGCCGGTTCCCTCAAACCGGACACGTGCATAGGCGGGGGAACGGGCCCTGTCAACCGGCGAAAAAAAAGCCGCTTGCGCGGCTTTAAGGTGAGGGAGGTTAGATGTGACACCGGCAGACTGCACCGCCGGCGGTGGTGCGGTTGCGGGCGTACCCGAAACCGCTCTTCGTTCAGTCTCCTGAAATCAGGAGACAGGGGGGATCAGGTGTGGATCAGGCGTTTCAGGAGTTCGATCTCCTGAGCCAATGCCTTGTCCTTGTTGGCCATGTCTTCGATCTTGCGCACCGCGTGCAGAACCGTCGTGTGATCGCGGTTGCCGAACCGGCGGCCGATTTCCGGCAGGGACCGTCCGGTCACCACCTTGGCGATATACATCGCGATCTGGCGCGGACGTACGAGTGTGCGGGCCCGGCAGGAGGACAGCAGATCCGCCTTGGTGACGCTGAAGTGCTTGCACACGACCTGCTGGATTTCCTCCACCTTGATGGAACGGGGTTCGCCGATGCGCACGAGATCGTGCAGCGTCTTTTCCGCAAGATCCATGGTCACAGGCTGCTTCGTGAGCTGATTGTGCGCGAACAGCCGGTTCAGGGCGCCTTCGAGATCGCGGGCCGAGGCGACAACGTAGCGCGCGATGTAATCCGTAACGTCGTCGGGTACGGAAAAGCCGGGATGGGTCCTGCGCGCCGAAGCGATGCGTTTCCTCAGGATGTCGTGGCGCAGGGCATAGTCCGTGGCCTGTATCGCGACAACCTGACCGGTTTCGATCCGCTGCTGGATGCGGGGGCTGAGCGTTCCAAGTTCGCCGGGTGTCCGGTCGGCCGCCATGATGATCTGAGACGGCGCTTCCATCAGCATCTCAAGCGTCTTGCCGAATTCGTCCTGAGCCTGTTTTCCGTGCAGGAACTGAAGATCGTCCACCAGAAGCAGGTCGATCGACTTCATGGCCTGGCGCAGAACCGGAAAGGCCGGGGTGCGCAACGCGGGAACAAGGTGGTACATGAAGAACTCGGCCGAAAGATACGCCACCTGGCGGCCTGTTTTGCGGGCTTCGGACGCGGCCGCCTGCAAGAGATGCGTTTTTCCGATCCCGGTGGTGGAATGGATGAACAGCATGTCCAGCGTGCCTTCGTGGCCGACCGCCATCTGCCGGACCGCGGCGCAGGCGAGGCTGTTCGAGGCGCCTTCGGCAAAGGTGTCGAAGGTGAGTTTCGGATTGAGGCCGGCGCCGTTCAGAAAGTCCGCGGCAGCATGTTCGCCCATATCCGCCAGGCAGGGAATGGCCGTGGTGTTGGCCGTTGAGCCGAATTGCGAAGGACTGCCAAATGGGGCCGGGCGCCCACTGATCCGGCGCGCGGCGATGGCCTTGGGAGGTTGCGTCGTGCTGATCTGACGAGGTCTCAGCGCGCCGCGGACGGTCAGTTCGATACGGTTGATCTCACCCTGTTCACGCTTCCAGAGCCCGACGAGCTGTTTCTCGTAATTGCTCTGAATCCAGTTTTTCAGGAAGCGCGTCGGTACAGACAGGCGTACCGCGTCTCCGGTGGTCTCTTCGTGGTTTACTCTTCCGAACCAATTGGAAAAAACATCATCACCGAGTTCGTTTCTCAGTTCTTTTTTTACACGATTCCATTGCTCCGAACATGCCAAGTCTTGAACTTGCATAGTGGCCTCCATGTGAGGGAACGCTTGGACCCGTTCCCCCCGTGCACTGTCTTAGGGCCGCGATTTTTCCGCCTTCGCCACCCGTTGCTTTTTTCCGGTCTTGAATTCCTTGATGGGGCTGTGACCGGAAGGCTTATTGGCGCCTATGTTTATCATTAACCTTTTACTTACCATACTTTCAAATAGCTTATTTTTATGAGGTCATAGATGAAACATATAGTAATTTTTGTAGATAAATGGCGCATTTAGTGACTAAATTACCTATGCATTCTTACAGTCCCCCCGTTGCCGGACCCACTCGTCAAGTCCTTGCTCTGTAGTCCGTTCGATAGCCTTTCACCAATGCCATCCGGCATGAAAGCAAATTTAATAAAATATTAACTTGTGAGGAAAGTTTCTGTCGGTTTTCAAAAGATCGATCAGAATATTGCGGAATCCCGAAAGGAAGTTTCGCTCAATCCCTTGAAATTCAGGTCATTTTTTACAAGGTGGGTGCTTTGCCGGTTGTCCGGCCGGACGTTTCCGCCAGCCCGAGAGTATCCGGACAGAGTAGACTTCAGCAGGAGAGGAATCGCTCCGGAAGGTCGAAAGGCAAATAGGCAGGAGTTTGATACCGCGCCGGGAAACGCTTTTGGATCAATAGTGTATCATTTTCGGACAGATGCTTCGGCCGGCCGCTTCTCCAGAAAGATCCGTAGACGCGGGCAACTCTGGAAGGGGCCTTGAACAGAGGGCAGCGGCGTTGCGGCCGTCTGAGTTAAAAGACCTTCCAAGCATATGTCAGTATTAACGTGGGAATACTTCTCATCCACATGCGTTTGTCCCAAACCGCACCCGGCGGAGTAACCGCCGGGCCGGGCTGCGCAAGGGCTTCATACCAATCGCGAAGACCCACCGGAGGCCGGGTTTTCGTGAATTGCTTTTGGCATTAAAGCACGCGCCCCGGGTTCAAAAGTCCCTTGGGGTCCAGAACGGTCTTGATCCGCTTCATAAGGTCAAGCTCCAGTGGAGGCTTCACTTCCTTCAACAGGTCGCGCTTCAACCGGCCGATGCCGTGTTCGGCCGAAATGCTGCCGCCGAAGTCGTGAACGATGCCGTGCACGATGGCGTTCATCTCGTCCCATTTCTCCAGATAGGCTTCCTTGTCCGCGCCGATCGGCTGGCTGACGTTGAAATGAATGTTGCCGTCGCCGATATGGCCGAAGGGAACCGGGCGGCACCCCGGCACAAAGGCGCCGACGGCGGCGATCGCCTTGTCCAGGAAGTCCGGAATGGAGGCGACCGGAACGGAAACGTCGTGCTTGATGGAACCGCCTTCCTCTCTTTGTACTTCCGACATGCTGTGGCGGATGTGCCAGAAGTCGTGGACCTGGCTCAGGTTCTGGGCAAAGGCGGCGTCCTCGACGAGCCCCTCTTCGAAGGCTTCTCCGAGAACGCTCTCCATCAGATCGCGGACCGGAAAGGCTTCCGACCCGCTCGACAGTTCCATAAGCACATACCAGGGATGTTCCGCTTCAAGCGGGTCGCGCACGCCGTCGAGGTGCCTGATGCAGAATTCGACACCGACCCGGGGCATGATCTCGAACCCGGTCAGGACAGGACCGGCCTGCGCCTTGGCGAGTGTGAACAGCTTGAGAGCCGCATGCGGATCCGGCAGACCGATGAACGCGGCTTCGAGTTTTTTCGGCTTGGGGAAAAGTTTGAGCGCGGCGGCGGTGACGATGCCCAAAGTGCCCTCCGCGCCGATAAATAATTGTTTCAAATCATAACCGGTGTTGTCCTTGCGAAGGGTTCTGAGACCGTTCCAGATCTCTCCTGTCGGCAGCACCACTTCAAGGCCCAGAACCAGATCGCGCGTGTTGCCATAGGCCAGTACGGCAGTGCCGCCGGCATTGGTGGAGATGTTGCCGCCGATCTGGCACGAGCCCTGCGCGCCGAGCGACAGGGGGAACAGCCTGTCGGCTTTTTCGGCCTCTTCATGAAGCGTCTCGAGGATCGTACCGGCCTCCACGACCATGGTGAAACCGGCCGGGTCGACGGAGCGGACCTTGTTCATGCGCGACAGGGACAGGACGATCTCATCCCCGGTTTCCTGCGGAATTTGCCCGCCGACAAGGCCGGTGTTGCCGCCTTGGGGCACGATCTTGAGGTCGTGTTCATAGGCATAAGTCACGAGGGCGCTGACTTCTTCCGTACTGCCCGGGCGCAGCACCATCGGAGTGACGCCCGTATAAAGATCTCGCCACTCGGTCAGATACGGAGCCTGGTCTTCCGGGCTGGTTAAAACATTCGCTGCACCGATCATTTCAGCAAAGCGGTCGGCGTGGGGCGTGCGCGCCATGAGCGAGGTCCTCGTGAGGTTTGACTGGGAAAATCGGGCGTCAACATAGTCTCAGATTTCGCTGACGTCGACGTTTCATTCCAACGCTGTGTCACTTGAAGGAATACCCCCCTTATGCCATAGGAAGCCAGCCCGCTCGGGTGGTAGTGGAATCCTTATCGGAGAAGACGATGGCGGAAACGCGCGGATTGATGAACGGCAAACGCGGCCTGATCATGGGCGTGGCAAACAACAAATCGATTGCCTGGGGCATTGCCAAAGCGCTGGCCGACGCCGGAGCCGAACTGGCTCTCACCTACCAGGGCGACGCCTTGAAAAAGCGTGTCGAACCGCTTGCCGAACAACTGGGCGCCCTTGTTGCCGGACATTGCGACGTGACCGACGGTGCGTCGATCGACGCGGTCTTCAAGGCCCTTGAAGAAAAGTGGGGCAAGATCGATTTTCTGGTTCATGCCGTTGCCTTTTCCGACAAGTCGGAACTGACCGGCCGCTTCGTCGACACCTCGTCGGACAACTTCGCCCGTACCATGGATATCTCCTGCTATTCGCTGACGGCGGTGACACAGCGCGCCGAAAAGCTGATGACCGACGGCGGTTCCATTCTGACCCTGACGTATTACGGCGCTGAAAAGGTCATGCCGCACTATAATGTCATGGGTGTCGCCAAGGCCGCGCTGGAAACCAGCGTGAAGTATCTCGCCATGGACCTGGGTCCGCAGAACATTCGCGTGAACGCGATTTCGGCCGGCCCGATCAAGACGCTGGCGGCTTCCGGCATCGGTGACTTCCGCTACATCCTGAAATGGAACGAGCACAACGCTCCCTTGCGCCGCTCCGTGACGATCGAGGAAGTCGGCGACAGCGCCCTGTTTCTTCTCTCCGACCTCGGCCGCGGCGTGACCGGTGAAATCCAGCATGTCGACTGCGGCTACAACATCGTCGGCATGAAGGCCGTCGATGCGCCGGATATCTCCGTCGTCAAGGACTAATCGGTTCAGTGGCCGCCGTTCGGCCGCTGGCACTTCGCATCAGAAACGCGCTCCGGCTGTTAAGGCCGGAGCTTTGTTTTTTCAGGACAACCGCATGACGCCCCTTCAACCTGCCCCGGACACTCCCTCCAAACCGGGAGCACCGGATCCGGACTTGCTGATCTTCATTCGCCACGGTCAGACGGACTGGAATGCCGAAGGCCGGATGCAGGGGCAGCGCGACATTCCGCTCAATTCGGTCGGCGAGGGCCAGGCCTCCGGAAACGGGGAGCGGTTGAAGGCCTTCTTCGATAGGGAAGGGCTCGACCCGGAAAGCTTTGATTTCGTTTCTTCTCCGCTGACGCGGACCCGCAAGACCATGGAGTTGCTCCGCAATACAATGAAGTTGGACCCGGCAGCGTATCGTCTCGACGGCCAATTGAAGGAAATCACCTTCGGTGCCTGGGAAGGCTTCACGCTGGAGGAACTGGCGGAAGTGCACGCGGAGCTGGTCCGCCAGCGGCGCGCCGACAAATGGCGGTTTCTTTATCCGCAAGGAGAAAGCTACGAGCGGCTTTCGGTCCGGATCGGCGGTTGGCTCCAGACTGTCGCTCGGCCAACCGTCGTCGTCTCTCACGGCGGTGTGTTCCGTGTATTGCGCGGGCTGCTTGAGGAGCTGGAAACGGAGAACATACCCAAACTGGCCGTGCCCCAGGACAGGGTCTTCGTCTGGAGAAACCGCCGGTTCGAGGAAGTCTGATCTTGGGGGGCGCTGCCTGAACCTCCGATGACTGCCGTCGGGTCTGTCACAGAAACTAGGTTTAGAGCGCCGCCCGTGATCGGATCGGGTCTGCGCCGCGTATCTGTCCCCGGGGAGCACAATGTTTGTCCGGTTCTCATCGTGCAGCGCCTGAGGACAGCGGCCTGAGGACAGCGGATTGGGGACGCGGATCATGCGGTCAGACAATTTTTACAGCGATTTGCCCAGTTTCTCGGATTTCAGCGACGTTGGGGACCTTGAGGATTACAGACCCGTTCCGGACGACTGGTTCGTTCTCGCGGCGGACATTGTCCGTTCGCATGAGGCGGTTGCTGCCGGGCGGTACAAGGACGTCAACCTGGTGGGGGCGGCCGTCATCGCGGCCGTCGTCAATCGGCTGGGCAGGGACCGCGTCCCTTTCGTTTTCGGCGGCGACGGTGCCATGCTCGTGGTATCGGCGCAGGATGTCGACGCCGGACGTGAGGCGTTGGCGGGCGTCGCCGGACTGGCGCGGCAGGTGACGGAGCTTGAGCTCAGGGTTGCAGCCATCCCGGTGACCCGCCTGCGGGAATTGGGCGGAGACGTCAGGTTGCGCAAATACCGGCTCAGCCCCGGAAATCATCTGGCGATGATCCTGGGAAACGGGCTCGCCATCGCGGACCGGATCCTGAAAGACCCGGATCTGTCGGGACCGTTTCGCATCGAGGAAGACGACAGCTCGCTGCCGCCTCTGGAAGGGTTGTCCTGCCGGTGGGAACCTCTGCCGGCCGTGAACGGACATATTGTTTCCCTTATCGTCGCGCCCGCCGGCCGGAGATCCCTGCCGGCGATCATGACGCAGATTGCGCAGGAAGTGGGCTTCGATCCGTTGTCGGAAGACAGCAGGACCGAATTGGCGGACCGCCGGCGCCTGCGGTTCCGGTTTCCCCCTTCCGGACTTGGCCGGGAGGTCCGGCTGGTCTTCGCGCGCGACCGGCTGCGCGGCTGGCGCAAAGGTCTGATCGAAGCGCTCTTCTTTTTATATGGCTATGCGACCGGCCGGCGCGTCGGACCGTTCGATCCGAAACATTACTTCAAGGAGCTCAGCGCCAACACCGATCACCGGAAGGTCGGAGACAGCCTGCAACTTGTGCTGGACCTGACGACCGAACAGCTTTCGGCCCTGGAAGGCATTCTCTCGTCGGCCTTTGCCGAGGGGGATGCGGTCTACGGGATGCACGTTTCGAACCAGGCGCTCATGACCTGCTTTGTCGAGGACATCGGCAAGGGGCACCATATTCATTTCGTCGACGGCGCGGACGGCGGTTTTTCGGTTGCGGCTGCCGATTTCAAGAAACGGCTGGCGGCTTCGCGGGAGACGGTCTGAAAACGGGGCCGCAGCGCTCAAGCCCCGAAACGGGACGTCGTGAAGCCGCTCAAGACCCGGTCGTCAGCAATTTGAGTGGCGTGGAAACTCTTGCCCGCGGACTGAAATTGCGCTGAAGGATCATGGCCGCCAGTTGCTCTTCCGGAACCGCTTTTGAAATCAGAAACCCCTGGATCACGTCGCAGCCGTTCTGTTTCAGCCATTCCAGTTCGCCCTCGGTTTCAACGCCTTCGGCGAGAACATGAATATCCAGGCTCTTGGCGAGGCGAATCAGCGCGCTGGTGAATTTCTGCAGGCCCGGATCGGTGTCGACGCCGGAAATGAAGCTGCGGTCGATTTTCACCCTGTGCACCTGCAGGTCCCGGAGGCTGGAGATGCTCGAGTGACCGGTGCCGAAATCGTCGAGTTCGATATAAAAGCCCAGCTCGGCCAGGCGAACGATGTTTCTCTTGATCGGTTCCGCGGCGGTCTCGTCGATCATGACCGCTTCCAGGATTTCAAGACTGATATCCGAAGGCTTCAGACCCGCTGCCTTGACCTCCAGGTGCAGGGCATCCACCGCCGCGTCGTTCGCCAGGAACCCGGTGGACATATTGAGGGCCAGATGCACCCGCCGGCGGGTCTTGCCGTTGAGCTCCGCTGCGAGTTTGAGCGTTTTGGCGCGGACGACCTTTTCGATCAGTTCCATGTAGCCCGCTTCGTCGGCGGCGGGCAGGAAGGAGCCGGGGTAGCGGATGCCGTTGTGATCGATCCATCGGGCCAACGCCTCTGCCCCGACAACCTCTCCGGTATGAATGTCGATCTGGGGCTGGAACCAGGGTTTGATGTCCCCCTCCGAGAGCGCCTTGAGCAGCTCCTTGGTTAGGGCGCCGTTCTTTTCGAACGTCTCGCGCATGTCATTTGTGAAGACATCGCATTTCATCGGCCCTTTTTGCTTCGAGGAGCGCAAGGCCAGGGCGGCGTCGACCAGGATCTGATCGCTTACCGGGTCGCCCGGCTGGCTTATGAACAGTCCGGCATTCGCCTCAAGAGCGGTTTTCTGACCTTCCAGAACACGCTCCTTGCCGAGCCCGTGGATGATCCTGTTGGCCAGCGTTTCGAATGCGCCGCCATTGACCAGCTTCGGTCGCAGAAGCATGAACTCCGTGCCTCCCGTCCGGCTCAGAAAATCCTCGGGCTCCGCGAACTGGCTCAAGTTCGATGCCACGTCCCTCAGGATCGAATCGCCGTTGTGATCGCCGAACCGGTCGTTGATCTTCTTGAACTGGCGCAAGTCGATCACAAGGAGGCCTGTTCTCAGGGGGCCATCGGCTTTGGGCAGGGCCCTGATGGTTTTCAGGAGCGCACGCCGGTTGGGCAAGCCGGTCAGGGGGTCGTGAAAACCGAGGCTCTCGAATTCTTTTTGGGTTCGGTCGGCCAGGGCGCGGCTCAAGTAGATTGCGATGGCGAACGCGGCGACGATGATCAGGCCTCCGACGAGCCCGGCAAGCGCCACCGTGAACAGCGTTTGCGCGCGCTGGTGCTGCAGATCCTGATCGAAATAGTCCAAGGCGGTCTGCCACAGGGCGAATGTCGCGCGAACCAGCTCCGGCTGAGTTTCAATGACGGGTTTGGCGACAATGTCCGCTCCCGTATCGGCAGCCAGCGTCGATGTGAGCAGCTTCGCCCCTTCTTTCTGGTAGGCCTGGTTGGTGTCCCTGTATACCAGGGCTTTCCGCCTCAAGGCGTCGGCACCAGCACCGGCGAGCTGCCTGAAACTTTCGGTCGTTCCCCTGGCGGCGCCATCGGCGGCGAACTTGAACTGGCCTCCCTGGACGGTGATCAGCATCTTGTCCCAGGTGTTGATCGCTTTTCGGTCCATCAGCATTTCGGCGCTGCTGGCCATGAAGGAAGATTCAATGACTACGGACAGCAACACCTTGTTGATCAGGTGCGAAAACATCGACGTTTCGAAAGAGGCCGAGGTGTCCAGTTTTGCAAGCTGCGAGATCGAAGTGGCCAGTGTCTGGGCTTTCCGGAGGGCGTCCGGAATGTTTCCTTCCTGCAAAAAAGCATCGAGACCTGCGGTCAGCTCGGCGGATCTTTGAGGGCCGCCGAATTCCTTGAGGTTCTCGCGAAGAAAATTCGAACTGCTTCGAACGTCGCCGGTGAGGGCTTTTTCCTGCATCAGCGGTCCCAGCGACTGAACCAGATGCAGGCCAGCGAGGCTCCGGTCGATGGCACGCACGTTTTCAAACTTGCTGGTGAACCATAGCGAGGCGAAAAGCAGGCTTGGTGCCAGCAAGAAAACGATCAGACCCCTTAACCAGCCTCTGATGTGCAAAATTTGCCTCGTGAATATTCGCCCACTACAACGTTGGATAGCGACAGAGGTTTAAAGATTGGCAAACTCTGGCTGTAAATTACTGAAATATAGTCATTTTTTACATGGAAAATTCCCACCTTGAAACAGGTCGATGGTTAGGAAACCGTTATTCGCGGGTCTCCACCGGGCATTCGGCTTGGTGGGATGGGGGCCATAGTGGTATGGCCGGGGTCGGCCGCGGGCCGCAGGGCTTGAGCTTGCCGCCTTTCTGGCGTATCGCTCGGCGCCTGACACTGAGAAAATTTGGGTTCGGAAGCCGTTCATGTCGCACAACAGTTTCGGTCACTTGTTTCGGGTTACGACCTGGGGGGAAAGTCACGGTCCGGCAATCGGATGTGTCGTCGATGGCTGCCCGCCGCTGATACCGCTGACCGAAGCCGACATTCAGGGCTTCATGGAAAAGCGCAAGCCCGGACAGTCCCGTTTCACGACCCAGCGCAGGGAAGCGGACGAAGTGAAGATCCTGTCCGGCGTCATGGAAGACGACGACGGGGTTCAGAAAACGACCGGCACGCCGATTTCGCTGCTGGTGGAAAACACCGATCAGCGTTCAAAGGACTATTCGCAGATCAAGGACCGGTTCCGTCCCGGCCACGCCGATTTCACCTATGATGCCAAATACGGTATCCGCGACTATCGCGGCGGCGGCCGGTCCTCGGCACGGGAAACCGCGATGCGTGTCGCGGCCGGAGCTGTCGCCCGCAAAGTGCTTCAGGGTGTGACCATCCGCGGTGCGCTCGTCCAGGTCGGCCCTCACGGGATCGACCGGGGCAACTGGGATTGGGCGGAAGTCGACAACAATGCCTTCTTTTGCCCCGATGCCAAGGCTGCGGAATTCTGGGCGGAGTATCTCGACGGGGTCCGCAAGGCCGGTTCCTCGGTCGGCGCCGTCATCGAAGTGGTCGCGGAAGGGGTTCCTGCGGGATGGGGAGCTCCCATTTACGGTAAGCTGGATACCGATCTTGCCGCGGCGATGATGTCGATCAACGCGGTCAAGGGGGTCGAGATCGGCAACGGATTCGAGGCGGCCGCCCTGACGGGTGAGGACAACGCGGATGAAATCCGCATCGGCGAGGACGGCCGGCCTCTCTTCCTGAGCAACAACGCCGGCGGCATTCTGGGCGGAATTTCGAACGGCGATCCCCTGGTCGTCCGCTTCGCGGTCAAACCGACCTCCTCGATCCTGACCGAACGCAGGTCGATCACCCGCCAGGGCGAGGAAGTCGACGTAATGACGAAAGGCCGTCACGATCCTTGTGTCGGCATTCGGGCGGTTCCGGTAGGCGAAGCCATGATGGCCTGCGTGCTGGCCGACCATTTCCTGCGTCACCGGGGGCAGATCGGATAGGATCGCAAGCCGTTCCGGCGCAACCGTCCGGCAGCCTTCCCTGGCTGCTACTGTGGGTTACAACTCGTTACACTTTTCTCGTTCGCGGATCATGGAATTGGGCCGGTAACAGACTAGTTTTCCGACAGTAATGATGTCTGGACTTTTCTGGGAGCGTGGATATGAACGAAATGACACCGGTGCGCCGGATGACTGCCAAGGACTTTCCGCAGGAATTACTCGACCTTTATGACTTTTACGCCCATGGCAAGATCACCAAGCGCGAGTTTTTGAACGGGGCGGCGAAATTTGCGGTTGCGGGCGTGTCCGCGGCAATGCTGCTCGATCAGTTGTCGCCCAATTACGCCCTGGCTCAGCAGGTCGCTCCCGATGACGCGGCGATTGAAACGCAGCGGATCACCTATCCGTCGCCGAACGGTCACGGAAAGGTCAACGGATATCTGGTCAAGCCTGCCGGAGCGGCCGGAAAGCTGCCTGCCGTTCTGGTCGTGCACGAAAACCGCGGTTTGAATCCGTACATCGAGGACGTCGCTCGCCGTCTCGGCAAGGCCGGCTTCCTGGTGCTGGCGCCGGACGGATTGACCGTTGTGGGCGGCTATCCGGGAAACGATGACAAGGGCCGCGAACTGCAGCGTACGGTGGACAGCACCAAGCTGATGAACGATTTCTTCGCCGCCTTCGAATTTCTGCTCAAACATGAGGACTCGACCGGAAAGGTCGGTGCGGTCGGCTTCTGCTACGGCGGTGGCGTTGTCAATGCGATAGCTGTTGCCTATCCGGAACTTGCCGCGGGCGTGCCCTTTTACGGCCGCCAGCCAAGTCCCGAGGACGTCTCGAAAATCGAGGCAAAGCTGATGGTCCAAAATGCGGAACTGGACGAACGCATCAACGCGGGGTGGCCAGCCTATGAGAAGGCCCTGAAGGAAAACAACATTGACTACGTGATGCACATGTATCCGGGTGTGAACCATGGTTTCCACAACGACACCACACCGCGTTTCGACGAGGAAGCGGCGAAGCTCGCCGAGGAGCGCACGATCGAATTCTTCAAGGAAAACCTGAAGTAGGCGCCGCGAAAGTCCCGGCCGAAGAGGATCGGACTTACCGTCCCGGCCTTTGAGCCGGGACGTTTTCATGTCTCTGGACAGTGCCGCGTGGTTCGGGCGCCCGCAGCGCCGACCTACGCAATCCGCCATGCCGGGCAACCGGAATGAACCGTCAGGTGGGTTGCTTTGAACCTTGGAGAGCAGGAAGGCTTTCCATGAAGTCGCCGATGGCTTTCTGCGAAGCCGGTTCGTTCAGGAGCGGGCAATGGCCGCGATCCTCGATCTCCACCGCCTGCATCTTTGGTGCCATCTTTCGCATGACTTCGATCGTGGCCCTTGCGGTCACGTCGGAAAGAACGCCGCGGATGGACAGGATCGGCAGATTCATGTCGGCGGCTTTCTGATGGGCCGCCCAGAGGTCGCGCGGCGCTTCCCGGTTTTCCATAAGAGCCCTGGCGAGATTGTCGTCATAGCGATGATGCCACTTGCCGTCCTTCAGGCCGTACATGGAAACCGCCATGCGCTCGTAGTCTGCGTCGCCCAGACCGGGATACTGGGACCCGACATGATCTTTCAGGGTTGCGATGATCCGTGACAGGTCGGGCTCGTCCGGCAGCTTGCCGGCATAGCCGAAAATTCGGGCAAGGCCCTCGGCCTCGATGGTCGCGCCCAGATCGTTGAGCACAATACCGGCCAGCATGTCCGGATGGTCCTCGGCCATGAGCATGGCGAGCAGCGCGCCGAGCGAGGTCCCGAGCAGGACGACCGGGCCTTCGCCAACATGGTTCCAGAACTCGTAAATGTCGCGGATATAGACCGTGGTGTTGTAGTTGGAATAGTCCGGGTCGTGGGCCGAGGTGTCGCGGCCGCGCAGGTTGAGCGTATAGATCCGGTAGGTGTCGGCAAGCATTGCGGCCGCCGGGTCGAGATCGCGAACATTTCGCGTCAGGCCCGGCAGGGCCAGAATGACCGGTTTGCCGGGAACCTTTCTCCCGTAGACCCGATAGGTCAGCAGCAGTCCGTCGGACGTTTCAAAAGCCTCGGGCCTGTACTTCCCGGAATCGTATTTGATTTCGACTGCAACATTCATGGCGTCAGGCTTTCCGAAAACGTTGACTGCTCGATCAAGAGGCTTTTCTGCGGGCCGGCGCCGTGTGGTCCGTGCCGCGTGCCGGAAAGTTTTTGACGTTTGTCTCCCGCCCCTCGGGACAGATCTCCTCCGGCTGGCGGTTGTCGATAATGTGATTGATCTGAAACTCGTCGGCGTCCAGCGCATCGCCTGCTGCGCTGTAACCGGCGTCGAAACGTTTGCTGATCGTGCCGGGACTGAAGTCTATCACGCTTCGCAGCGCCGCACGCTTGGCCGGAATCGTGAAAATGTTCGAAATCGCGCGCAGGCGCATGAGGCGGTGAAAAGCCGGACGTTGCCGCACGGGCGAGTCTTCGGGAAGGTCCTGATAGAGATCCCAGAGCATGTTGGCGAATTCGCAGGCCTCGTCCTGACCTTCGAAGGTCTTCCAGAACTTGTTTTCGTAAACAAGTTCCGTCATCCGGTCGACGGACTGGTTGAGATCCTTGGGGAGATCGCCGAGCGCACTGAAGAGTTCGATCACGAAGATCGGCAGGTGCTCGGTTTCGTGGTCATTCAGAATGCGTACAAGCGACTGAATCGGGGTGTTGTCGTAGATCCCGCCGTCCCAATAGTGCTCGCCGTCGATTTCTATCGGCGGAAAGCTCGGCGGCAATGCGCCTGAGGCCATGATGTGTTCGGGCCGGAGCGTATGGGTGCGGTTGGAAAACCGTTCGATGTCGCCGGTCGCGACATTGGTCGCGGTGACAACCAGCGTCGGCGTTTCCGGCGCGTTCAGCCGATCGAAGTCGATGAAGAGTTGCATCGTTTCGAGCGCGGGCGAGATGTTGTAGATGCTCGGTTTGGGGAGCATACCGAAAAACGTGTCGTTTAGCTTGAAAAAGCGCGGATGCCCCAGGCTTGTGTAGGCCGTGTTGTACTGCTGAAACAGCGGGAAGGGGTGCTCGTGTCCGAGATAGTCCCACATGTCCTGTAACGTTTCATGCGCTTCACCGTATTTCGGGGCTGCTAGAACCGCGGCATTGAACGCGCCGATTGAAGTCCCCGTGAGAATTTCCGGGCGGTACCCCTTTTCATAGATCTTCTTGATCGCGCCGGCTTCGTAAGCGCCGAGTGCTCCGCCCCCTTGCAGGACCAGGCCGACTGGTTTCGTGTTGCCTTGCATTGTCGCCCCATTTTGTTGGTCGCACCGCATTTGGTTTTTCCGGCGCATTTTCTGGCTGAACAATGACGTACTTTGATGGAGGTCCTCTTAAGAGGCAGGGTAAATATCGGGTAATGCGTTCTGCCGGCAGAGTTGGTGGCAGTATCTTGCAATTTTTATTTCGATATCTTCCGAGAGATCTTGGCAACAATTTCAGGCAAAGCCGGCGGGCACTCTGGTCTTCCGTCTCGAGTGCCGAAAGGGACCTTGCAAAGCTCCGCATGATGGGAACCGAAGGCGTATCCGGTTTGTTGTCTAAAGGTCCGCGGAAGTTCCAAACGATGTGTTCATCACTTGTTCAGCAACCGCGTCATACGAGGGGAGGCAACAGCAAATGGAGCAGAAACATGCAGAAAAACAATCTGTTACGAACCGTCGTCGCATCCTCGTTGATCTTCGCGGCAGCCTTGTCTCCAGCCCTGGCCCAGGGAGCGGGACAGCCTCCGAAACAGGCGGAGCTGCAACACATGTCCCAGCCGCAGAAGGTCCAGCAGAAGACCCAGCCGCAGAAGCCTCAAAAGAAAAAGCAGCACAAGGTTTCGAAGAAGGCCAAGAAACCGGCCTGGATGAAGAAAGGCGGCAAGATGCCCAAAAATGAGATGGGCTCGAAGGTCGGCTATCAGAAGCACAACTTGAAAAAGCCCCCGCAGGGATACCAGTGGGTCAGGAAAGACGACAACTACCTGCTGGTGCAAATCGCGACTGGCGTCATCGCGTCGATTATTGCGGGGACGCGATAACCGCGACTTGCAGGTGGCCGGATCGTTTCGGCCACCTCAAGCATCAGACAGGCTTGAACGCGCGGATGCGGCTTAGAATTTCATCCGGATTGGCCGAAAGCGTATGCAGATCGATTTCGATCAGTTCCCTGCCATGTTCCCGTTTGATCCGCTTCCAGTTGCGCATCATGAATTTTTTCCAGAAAGGAAACGTCTGGGCCTTGGCGGTTGCGGCATCGAGCGGCCGGGTCAGAAGCACGTCGAGCCGCACCAGCTCGATATTGCGCACCGAGGTGCGCTTCACGTCCGTCATGCGGATAGCGGCCCAGTCGATGAAGCCGATGCGTTCGACGTAAAGACCTTCCTCGTTGGCGCCGAGCTGGGGTTTTCCTTTTTCAATCATCGGAAAATGCCAATAGGCGAAGGCGAAAGGCGCCAGGGAAGCAAATGCGAGAAGCGGCAGCCCGCCTGCCACGCCGACGGCGGCAAAACAGGCGCCGAGCACGAGGCATCCGTAAAAGATGCTCTCGCTCTGCTGTCGGTTGTAGCTGACGGTAAACGGCACGGGCGTCGGCTTCTCGTTTTCCTCAGCGATGTTTTTTTCTGTCGTGGCGGTTGTTTCCTTGGCTGCTGCCATAGAGGACTACCTTTCGAAATGCCTCATGTGTCGAGGATTTCCGTATCGTCGATTTTGATGTCGAAACCTTCCAGCCCGACGTAACGCCGCTCACGGGAGGCCAACAGGCGGATCGAGCTGACGCCGAGGTCCTTGAGGATCTGCGCGCCGAGACCAACCTCTCGCCATTGTTCCTGTCTAGCTTGCGCGGAGCTGTGCTCCTCGGTGTCCGCCGCCTCGAAATCCGACCGGGCGCGCTTGGACTGGATGGCGACACCCACCGAACCTTCCCGCAGATAGACGATGACACCCCGGCCGCGATCCGCGAAATGCCGCATGATATTGTCGAGCGACTGCGCTTCGCCGAACACGTCGTCGAGAACGGATTCCAGTTGCAGCCGTACCGGGACGCTGCGCCCGTCGAGAATATCGCCATAGACGATCGCGACATGGTGCATCGGGTCGTAGGGCGTGGAATAGGTCATGGCATAGGCAGGGCCGGCGATGGTATCGACCGGTTGCTCGTTGACCCGTTCCACCATGCGCTCCGTGCGCTGGCGCCAGGCGATCAGGTCGGAGACAGAGACCATCTTCAGCTCGTATTCGGCAGCGAACTCGGCGACCTGCTGGCCCCGCTTGACCGTGCCGTCGTCATTGACCAGCTCGCTGATCACGCCGACTTCCTCGAGCCCGGACAGGCGGCAGAGGTCGACAGCGGCTTCCGTGTGGCCGGAGCGGATCATCACGCCGCCTTCCTTGGCCACCAGGGGGAAGATATGGCCCGGACGGACGAAATCGTCCGCGCCGACGTTCGGATTGGCAAGCGCGCGGACCGTGGAGCAGCGCTCCTCGGCGGAAATGCCCGTGGTCAGGCCCTGGCGGTAATCGACGGAAATGGTGAAGGCGGTCGCCAGCGGCGCATCGTTTTCAGCGACCATCGGATCGAGCCTGAGCCGTCGCGCATGTGCAACCGTCATCGGCGCGCAGATGATCCCGGAGGTGTGGCGGACCATGAAGGCCATCTGTTCCGGCGTGATTTTTGAAGCAGCGACAATCAGGTCGCCTTCATTCTCGCGGTCGTCATCGTCGGTCACGACCACCATTTCACCGCGCTCGAACGCGCGGATTGCTTCTGCGACACGGGCCTGGGACACAGGATGCTCCTTGGTTGTGGAAAGTCCGAGAAAGTCGTTTGGGGTGACGACCCCACCGGTGGCAATGGCAATCTTGCGGGCCATGTCCCGCGAGATCCATGCATTCGGGTCATTGCACAGGGCGGTCACCGAGGCAGGCGACAGATCGGCGCGGCGCGCGAAGGCGCTGCGGCTTTCTCCTGCCTGTAAAAGCCATTGATCGAGTCTCATGGACCCGCATATACGCCTCTTCTCTTTCAGTCTCAATAGAAAGAGGAAAAAAATTCAGTGATACTGAAAGTGTCAGGCAGGCTTTACAAACTCCACGGCACGGGAAACGAAGGCCGGTGTCATCCAGCGTTCCTGAAGCCCATGCGCGGCGCACAGGCCGGTAAGATCCTCACGCAGGTAAGATGTATAATAAGGCTCGTGAAAAAGCTGCGGAAAAACCGACAGAAGCCCGTCGTAATCCGGTACGTCGCCGGTTTGCAGACTGTCCACGAACAGGAAGGATCCGCCCGGTTTCAGGACACGGGCCACTTCCTTGATCACCGCTTTTCGGACTTTCGGTGGCAGCTCGTGAAACAGAAACACGCAGGAGACCACGTCGAGAGAGCTGTTCGCGAAGGGGAGCGCTTCGGCCATGCCGGTAACGAAGCCGGCACGCGGCGACCGGATCCGGTCGCGGGCCACATTGAGATAGGGTTCGGAAAGGTCCAGCCCGGTTCCCTTGAGCCGCGGAAAGGCGGCGAGCGCCGGGCCCAGCAATCCGCCGGTGCCGCAGGCCAGGTCGGCATAGGCGACCCTGCGCTGATCCTTCCGTTTCAGGATCTCGGCAAAGGGCACGAGCGCGCGCCGGCGCATGGCGGCCGTCGCGCCGGAAAACAGCACGTCCACCTGAAAGTCGTAAAGCTTGGCGCTTTCTTCCGACAGCCAGCCGTCGGTCTGGAAATGAAAATTCTGGCGGTAGTAGCGGGGAAGCGCGACCGCGAAGGTCTCGGCCGTGTCGTTGACTTCCTGATGCGCGCCTGTCGCCCGGCGGCGCGCGACTTCCGGTACATCCTTGAAAAAGGCCCGACTGGTGGCGAGCAGCTGGCGCGGGCTCATGGTGCCGTCGGAAGGCAGCGGATAAAGACCTGCCTCCACGGCCTGCAGATCGTCGGCAAACAGCTTGACGATATCGGCGAGCATGCGCCGCTGGCTCGGGACGGGTCCTTCCGGGGTAACCTTGGGGGTCTCGGGAAGCTCCTTTTGCAGACGCCGGTTCATCCGGCGCATGGCTTCGGAGTGCAGCGTATAGAGCGCGACCCGGCTGCCTTGATGGAGTGCATAGCGGGTTTTTCTGAAAATCCCGGGAAGCGGATGCTTCCGCAAACCCGCCGCAGCACCGGTATCGCCTTCCACCGTCGTCATGGCTCACTCCCGTTTTAAGACCGCCACAACCTCAATATGGGGCGAAAACTGGAACTGGTCCACGGGTGTGACGCTTTGCAGCGCATAGCCACCGTCGAGCAGGATCCTGAGGTCGCGCGCGAGGGTCGCCGGATTGCAGGAGACCGCGACGATCGTTTCCACCCTGGAAAGGGCCAGTTGCTCCGCTTGCGCCTGCGCGCCGGCTCTTGGCGGGTCGAAGACGACCGCGTCGAAGGCCTCCAGTTCGTCGCGCACCAGCGGGCGGCGGGAGAGGTCGCGCCTTTCGAAAGTGACCCTCTTCAGCCCCTGGGCCCTGCGCAGCGCCGTGTCGAAGGCCGCGATCGCCGCCTTGTCGCCCTCGACCGCGTGCACATTGGCCGTGCGGGCCAGACGCAGGGCGAAGGTGCCGGCGCCGGAAAACAGGTCGGCCACCTCTTTCGCCTTGCCGACCCCGTTCAGGACGAGGCGGGACAAGACGTCTTCCGCCGCGAGCGTTGCCTGGGTAAAGCCGCCGGGCGCGGCGACAAGGCCGATGCCGCCCATGTCGAGCATCGGCGGCCGGATTTCCAGGAGGACTTCGCCGTTCACCGAAAGACGGGCCAGATCCATTTCGACCGTTTTCTGGGAAAGGCCGGGGATCTTGCGCTCGTAAGCCTTGTCGGCGTTATCGATGGCGACGTCCAGTCCCGCTGTCGTCGCAAGAACGGTGAGGCGCAACTCACCCTTTTTCGGCAGCACCTCGGACGCCAGGGTTTTCAGGCCGGGCAGGGCCTTGACGATCGCCGGGTCGAGAACCGGGCATTCGCGAATGTCGACCAGGCGGTGGCTTGCCTTTTCGTGATAGCCGAGCAGGGTGTGGCGTCCGGCGCGGGTCGCCGTCAGAACGGCCCGGCGGCGGCCGCCGGCCGTGGCCGCCAAGGTGTTGGCCGCAGGCGTTTCGATGCCGCGTCCGGCCAGCGCCTTTTCGACAAGGCCGCGTTTCCAGGCAAGATAGGGCTTTTCGGCAAGATGCTGCAGGGAACAGCCGCCGCAGCGTTCATAGTGCGCACAGACAGGTTCTATCCGGTCCGGCGAGGGGGCCGCGATCTCCGGGTTCAGGGCGCGTCCGCCCTTGACGTCCGCACGGACGGTCTCGCCCGGCAGGGCACCCGCCACGAAGACCGGCCCGTCTTCCGTCTGCGCGATGCCGTCGCCACGGTGACCGAGGTCGGTGATCAAAAGGTCTCTCTCTCTCATGGGGGAGCGATAGCGCCAAGAGGAGCGGGGGGCAAGGCGTTTGCGCTTTCATGCCGGGCCTCGCGAGCTGTTTTGCTTTCGCGAAACCGGGCGTCCAGCCGTGCCGGAAGGGAAAAGCAGTTATTCCCGTTGCGGGTATTGTCAGGATAAATTGAAAGTTGAACTGCGCGTCGGAAGAAACTAGCCTCAAGAATGCCGGAAAATGAAAACACAAAATATTCATTCCGGCTACTTGGGAGGAAGGAATGAAGACCTTTTTGACGACAGTGGCCGCAGCCTCGCTGCTGGCCAGCAGCGCACTTGCGCAAACCGCCGGACTGCCGGACAACCTGGCCAAGCTCGGCGCCTTCAAGACAACCGGTGTAACGGACTTTACCGTTGTCGAGCAGACCGGGCCTTTCGCCGACGGCATCAGGAAAAACCTCGAGCGGATCACGCTGCCGGACGGCTTCAAGATCGAACTCTACGCGGTCGTGCCCGACGCGCGCCACATGGCGGTCGGCCCTCAGGGCATCGTGACCTTCGTCGGCACCCGCAAGACCGAGGTCTGGGCGGTTACCGACCGCAACAAGGATCGGGTTGCGGACGAGGTGAAGAACTTCGCTCCGTCGCTCACCAAGGCGATCCCGAACGGGCCCTGCTTCACCAAGGACGGGTTTCTGATCATAGCGGAACAGAACCGCGTTCTGCTCTATCCGGCGGCCGAGTTCTTCTATGAAAGCCCGGACGTGGTGGCCGTGCCGATTGTTCCGGGTGGCGAACTGGTCCCGCCGGAAGAAGAGAGCTACAACCACACCGCGCGGGTCTGCAAGATCGGCCCGGACGGCAAGGTCTATATCTCGCTCGGCCAGCCGTTCAACGTGTTTGCGCCGGAGAAGATGGATCTTTACAACGAGGTCGGCATCGGCGGCATGATCCGGATGAACATGGACGGATCGGAACGCGAGGTCTACACCCGCGGCATTCGCAACTCGGTCGGTCACGATTTCCATCCGGTGACCGGCGAGCTCTGGTTCACCGACAACCAGGTCGACGGCATGGGGGACGACATCCCGCCGGGCGAGTTGAACCGCCAGACCGCAATGGGCCAGCATTTCGGCTTCCCCTGGTACGGTGGCGGACATGTGCGCACCAACGAATACGCGGAAAGCGATCCGCCGGCGGATGTCGTGTTCCCGGCTGTCGAGATGACGGCTCATGCCGCCGATCTCGGCATGACCTTCTACACCGGCAAGATGTTCCCGGATAAGTACAAGAACGCGATCTTCTCCGCCCAGCACGGCTCCTGGAACCGGACCACGCCGGTCGGCGCGCGCGTCATGGTCACCTTCATCGATGAAGACGGCAATGCCACCAGCGAACCCTTCGCCGAAGGCTGGATCGACGAGAACGACGAGTATCTCGGCCGTCCGGTCGACGTCGCGCAGTTGCGTGACGGCTCCATCCTGGTCTCCGACGACCTCGCCGGCGCGATCTACCGGATCAGCTACGGCGAATGATGCGGGCAGCCCTCCTGAGCCTCGGCGTGGTTCTCCACGCCGGGGCGCTTCCGGCCGCCGAATTGCCTGAAGGCGATCCGCAGGCCGGCCGAAAACAGGCAGGCTCCTGCCGGACCTGCCACGGGATCGACGGTTTCGCGACCATCCCGATCGCTCCTCATATCGGCGGCGAACCGGCATCCTATATCGAGCATCAGCTCACCGCGTTTCGCGAGGGGACGCGTGAGCACGAAATGATGAGCGTGGTGGCCAAGAGCCTCGACGACCAGAAGATCGCCAATCTGGCGGCCTGGTTCGCCAATCACGACGTGACCACGACGCTCACCCGCGACGAAGCCCAGGCTCCGGAAGCCTGCGTCGCCTGTCATGGCGTCGACGGTATTTCGCAACTGGAAGACGCGCCGAACCTTGCCGGGGAAACCACGATCTACATCGACACCCAGCTCAAGGCCTTCCGAAACGGCAAGCGGACACACGAGATCATGAGCGAGATCGCCGCCGACATGAGCGACGACGAAATCCGCGCCGCGGCGGAATGGTACGCTTCGGTGAAGATCGCGATTTCCGCGAAGGGGGGGTAGGGGCGGCAAAGGGCGCGGCCGCTGAAAACTGAGTCAGCGGCTCTCTGTTCCGATTACGCTCAGGAGAAACACTGGTTGTCGTCCCGGTTTTGCGCAGCAATGACCGGGATCCAGTACTCCGCGAGTCTGCTGGAACCGCATCGCTTGCGTTTACTGGGTCCCTGCCTGCGCAGGGATGACAAGGAGAGGCTCCCACGCTTCAGTGGACCTACCCGCTTTTCTTCCCGCAAAGAAGCCACTCCGCGTTGCCGTCGCCGCCTTTGACGGGCGAGGGCACAAGATCGCCGGCCTGCCAGTCGGGAACGGTGCCGAGCCAGATTTGCAAGTCTTTCGCGGTGTCCGCCGCGATCTGCGGGTCGACCAGACCTCCCTTGCCGATGTTGTCCCTGCCGGCCTCGAACTGGGGCTTGACCAGAAACACCCCTTCCGCGCCTGGCGCGGCAAGGGCAAGCGCCGGAGGCAGCGCGAGTTTCAAGGATATGAAGCTGACGTCGGAGACCACGAGGTCCGGACGGTCGCCGCCAAGATGCGCCGCCTCAAGATCGCGGGCATTGAGGCCTTCCCGGACGGCGATCTTGGGATGGTTGCGCAGAGTTTCGTGCAATTGCCCGTGGCCGACATCTATGGCGTGCACCCGGGCTGCGCCCCGCTCCAGAAGCACCTGGGTGAATCCGCCCGTCGAGGCGCCGATATCGAGACAGATCCTGTCTTCCGGATCGACACCGAAGCGCGCGAGACCTTCAATCAGTTTCAGCGCGGCGCGGGACACGTAGTGCGCCGCAGGGTCCGCGACCTCGACCCGAGCGTCCGGACCGGTCTTTTGAGAGGGTTTCGTCGCCGGCGTGCCGTCCACCGTCACGGTGCCGCGCAGGATCGCGTCGCGGGCCCGGGCCCGGCTCGGAAACAGGCCAAGGTCCACGAGATGCTGGTCGAGGCGTTGGTTGGACATTCGGACACTCGAAAAGCAGTCAGCGGGGAGAAGCGTTTCAGTCTTAGCCGAAACAGCTTGCGATGGCGGAAATCAGCCGGTCCGCGTAGATACGCTCACCTGCATAGAGCCACAACATGACCGACAGCGCGACAAGAACCGTCGCGCCGGCGGTGAGGCCAATATAAAGCGGCATTCGCATATCTTCAGGCTCGCCAGCACCGGTTCACGAAGAAGCGGCCGCGTTGTCGATCAGCCGGCGCAGCTTCTTCAGGGCAGTTTCCTCCGCTTCCCCGTAAGCGATGGTGCCGACGAACTTGTGGTCGGCATTCATCAGGTAGACGGCGGCGGAATGGTCCATCGTGTAGTCGCCGTCGTCAAGGGGAACCTTGCGCGCATAGACACGGTAGGCCTTCAGGATGACATCGATCTGCTCCCGGGTTCCCGTCAGCGGCTGGATGCGTTTGTCGAAGGCCCAGACATAGTCGCGCATCACGTCGGGGGTGTCGCGTTCCGGATCGACGGTGACATAGGCATAGTTCAGTTTGTCGGCATCCTCCCCGAGGGCCTCCATCCAGCCCTGCATTTCGGCAAGTGTGGTGGGACAGACGTCGGGGCAGTAGGTAAAGCCGAAAAACATCAGCGTCGGCTTACCGGCAAAGGTCTTTTCCGTAACGGTTTCGCCCGAGCCGTTGACAAGCTCGAACGGTCCGCCGATGGCGGCCAGAGGCTCGATCAGGCCACCGGACTTGTCGCTTCCCGCCGTTTGCAGGAAGACAAGATATCCGGACACGACGGCGAGAGCGGCGACCGCCGCCCAGGCTCCGTACCGGAAGAGTTTCAGACCGGACATGGGTTTTCCTCTTCTTGAAGATGGCGGATCGGCCGTTGTTTCGGCCGATCCGGACCGCGTCAATTCTTGCTGTGATCCATCTTGCTGTGATCCATCGCCCCGTGGCCCATTTCCTTGGCGCCCATTTTCGCGACGGGAAGCTCAATGGACACGTCGCCGGCTTTCTCGAAAGTCAGCACGACCGGTACCGTCGAGCCTTCCTCGAACGGCTGGCTCAGCCCCATGAACATGATGTGCAGGCCACCGGGTTGAAGGGTCACGGTCTCGCCGGCCGGGATCTCGATGCCGCCTTTCATTTCGCGCATTTTCATGATGTCGTCGATCACCGCCATTTCGTGCAGCTCCACCTTGCCGGAAACGTCGGATTTTGCCGCGACCAGGCGGTCGGCTTCGGAGCCGTTGTTGACGATTTCGATGAAACCGCCACCCGCCTTTGCCTTGGGCGGAGTAGCCCGGGTCCAGGCCTTGCTGATCGTCAGGTCACCGACAGTGTAATCCATTGCCGACACTGAGAATGAAACGAGAGTGAGGGCAGCCGCCGCCGCCAGGGTTTTCATGAAGTTCATGATGAAGTCCTTGATATCTGAGTTGATTTGGTTTCGGTCAGATCAAGGTACTGGGAGGCGCGCGGATGGTGAGCGACCCGGGCGAAAGCGTGTGGTGAACTTCCGTGCCGCTCGCGCGGGTCTTTGGACCGCAGGCCACCAAGGCGGGTTCGGGTGCCGGTGTGGCGCCGCATAGGCCGGGCGCCAGGCCGCACCCATGGGCGCAGGTTGTTCCACACTGACAGGCAAGCGTGTTGTGTGATTGCGGAACGTCTTGCTGACTGGAGGGCTGGCAGAGGCTCGCCCATCCGGTGGCTGCCCCGCCGTCCGGCAGCAGCGCGGTCGCAAGAATGACGAGGCAAAGACGCACGCAAAAGGCGACCGCGGCAAGTGCCACCAGGGGGTGACGCTCCCGTCTCAACGCCTCCATATGGCTCCTCCGCACGTTCATACGATGGCTATAGGCTCAATATCGCGCGCTGTCGAGTTGCGAATTTGCCCCCGGGTTTGTCATCCAAACCGCTGCCTTACATGCCCGGGCCGTCCGGTGCGCGCTTCGTCCGCGACGCTTCGGCGGCCGACACGCTGTCCGTGGGCGCCGGGGTCTTCTCCGGCCCGGTAGGATCCGATCCGTCCTCCGGATCCTCTTCCGTTGTTTCGAAGTTGTAGATGTCGTCCTCGTAAGCCGGAAATTCTTCCGGAGGGATGACATATTCTTCGTCCTCGGCATTGAGGGGTTCCGCCGAAATGACCGTACCGACCTGCGCGGTCGACGCATATTCGAAGTCTGTCTTCTCGTCGGCGGTAAGCGCTTCGCGGGTGAAGACACGCGTCAGGATGAAGGCGACCATGACCACATTGGCCACGACGACCATGACGAAAAGTCCGGAGGGGCCCATCTGGCTCATGATCATCGAGGCGGCGAGCGGCCCGACGATCGATCCGATTCCGAAGGACAGCAGCATGCCGGAGGAGGTCGCGACAAAGTCTTCCGAGGAGGCGTGGTCGAAGGCATGCGCCACGGCAATCGCGTAGAGCGGCTGACAGAACATGCCCACAAGGAAGGCGCTCAAAATGGCGATTGGAAACTCGACCGGCTCGAAGACGACGATACCGAAAGACGCCGCGGCGGTCGCCGCACCCAGGCCGGCGATGACAAGGCGCCGGTCGAGCTTGTCCGACAATCGCCCGGCGGGCCACTGGGCGACGAGGCCTCCGGCGACGATGGCGGCGGCGTAGAGCGCCGCCTGCTTGCTCGACAGGCCGATCTGCGATCCGTAGAGAGCGGCAAGGGTCAAAAGCGCGCCTTGCGAACAGCCGACAAACAAGACGCCGACGACGGCGGCCGGCGAGTTTTTGTAGAGCTTGATCGGCTGGAAACGCACAAGCGTGATCGGCGCGGGCTGTGTGGATGTCGTCAGCGAAACCGGCATCACCGCAAGGCTGACCATGACGGACGCGATCGCGAAGGGCACGAAGTCGGAAATGTTCATCGTCGCGATCGACACCTGGCCTGCCATCAGCGCGGCAAACAGAATGACGATGTAGAAGGACATGATCGTTCCGCGATTTTCGTTGGTCGCGCTTTCATTGAGCCAGCTTTCAACGATCATGTAGAAGCCGGCCAGG
Source organism: Roseibium aggregatum (assembly GCF_017309185.1). Classification (GTDB taxonomy): domain Bacteria; phylum Pseudomonadota; class Alphaproteobacteria; order Rhizobiales; family Stappiaceae; genus Roseibium; species Roseibium aggregatum_B. The sequence continues at coordinate 600,707 of NZ_JAEKJZ010000001.1, forward strand.
CTGAAGCCTGAAATGACGCGGATGAGCATCCAGGCATAGGGATCGATGATGACCGGGTGCAGAATGGCGGCCGCCGACATCAGCGACACGAGGGCCGCGAACGCGCGGATATGCCCGGCGCGCATGATCACGAGCGGCGCGCCCAGGCAGCCGAGGACCATGCCGAAGAAATAGGCCGAGGAGATGGCGCCGATCTCGAAGTCCGTGAAATAGAACCGGTCCGCGGCAAGCGGCAGAAGCGTTGTCTGGAGGCCGTGCCCGAAAATGAGCAGGGCGACAGACAGCATGAGGGCGGACACGGAAAGCAGCGTCTGTGCCAAGGATGTCTCCAAAACCGAAGCGAAAAAACAAAAGCGCCGGATGGAACCGACGCATTTTGGTCTGCAAGAAAGCATTTTCAGGTCATGCGGTGCCTGTCAATCACGTTTGAGAAACTTCCTCGCGCGGCGTCGCCGAGCCGCCGGTCAAGTTCGCAATTGAGACAGTCAGGCGCGCTGGGGGGCGGGAACGGACCCAGTGCCAAGCGCGGTGAAAACCGCCTTCAGAATACCGTCGCAATTCAGGCCGGCCCGGGCATACATCGCATCCGGCTTGTCCTGGCCGAGGAAAGCGTCGGGCAACGCCAGTGTCCGGATTTTCAGCCCGTTTTCCAGAAGGCCCTCTTCGGCAAGTCTCGTCAGCACATGGCTGCCGAAACCGCCGGCAGAGCCTTCCTCGATCGTAACCAGGACCTCGTGCGACTTCACCAGGCGCCGGATCAGATCCATGTCCAGAGGCTTGGCAAATCGCGCGTCGGCGACTGTCGTCGACAGACCGGCCGCATCCAGTTCATCCGCCGCTTTCAGGCATTCCGCCATCCGTCCGCCGAAATTCAGGAGGGCGACCTTGGTTCCCTCCCGTCGGACAACGCCCTTGCCGATTTCCAGAACGCTGCCCCGTTCGGGAAGGTTGAGGCCGACGCCTTCGCCACGCGGGTAGCGGAAGGAGATCGGACCTTCGTCATAGGCGACGGCGGTCGCCACCATATGGCGGAGTTCAACTTCGTCGGCCGCCGCCATGACGACGAAACCGGGAAGGCAGGAGAGGAATACGGTGTCGAAGGCGCCGGCATGGGTTGGGCCGTCGGCGCCGACCAGACCGGCCCGGTCGATGGGAAAACGCACCGGAAGCCCCTGAATTGCAACATCGTGGACCACCTGATCGTAGGCGCGCTGCAGGAAGGTGGAGTAGATCGCGGCGAACGGTTTGAAGCCTTCCGTCGCAAGACCGGCGGCGAAGGTTACGGCATGCTGTTCGGCGATACCGACGTCGAAGGTGCGTTCCGGAAACGCTTCTCCGAAGAGATCGAGTCCGGTGCCATCGGGCATTGCGGCCGTGATTGCGACGACTTTCCCGTCCCTCCTGGCTTCCTCGATCAGGGACGCCGCGAATACGCTCGTGTAAGTCGGCGCATTCGCCTTCGGTTTGGACTGTTTTCCGGTGACGACGTCGAATTTGGCGACGCCGTGGTATTTGTCCCGGGCGCCTTCCGCTGGCGTGTAACCCTTGCCCTTCTGGGTCACGGCGTGGATCAGCACCGGTCCTTGAGGATTGTCGCGGACCCCCCTCAGGATCGGCAGCAGGTCTTCCAGGTTGTGCCCGTCCACCGAGCCGACATAATGAAACCCGAGCTCTTCGAACAAGGTTCCGCCGGTTTGGAAACCGTGAGGCGTTTCTTCGGCCCGGGCGGTTTTTTCGAAGTCCGGCTTCGGCGGGGACTGTGCGATGTCTTTTGCGGCGTTTCCGGTCGATTGATGCGCCGGTCCGGAAACGAGCTTGGCGAGATAGGCCGAGATCGCCCCCACCGGCGGGGCGATGGACATGCCGTTGTCGTTCAGGATCACGATAAGCCGCGAGCCGAGATGACCGGCATTGTTGATCGCCTCATAGGCCATGCCCGCCGACATGGCGCCGTCGCCGATGACGGCGACGACGTTGTTGTTTCCGCCTTTAAGGTCCCGGCCGGCCGCCATGCCCAGGCCGGCGGAGATCGATGTGGAGGAATGCGCCGCCCCGAACGGGTCGTAGGGGCTCTCAGCCCGCCTGGTGAATCCCGACAGTCCATCCCCCTGGCGCAGGGTGCGGATGCGCTCTCGCCGTTCGGTGAGAATTTTGTGCGGATAGCATTGGTGTCCGACATCCCAAATCAGCTTGTCTTCGGGGGTGTCAAAGACATAGTGAATCGCGACGGTGAGTTCCACGACGCCGAGCCCGGCACCCAGGTGTCCTCCGGTGATGGAAACGGCGCTGATCGTTTCCTTCCGCAATTCGTCAGCCAGCTGCACCAGATCCGTTTCGTCGAGTTTTCGCAAATCCGCTGGTGAATTGACCCGATCGAGCAGAGGCGTGTGGGGCTTGGAAGTCACGCTTTCGAAGACTCCGGCAAAGATAACTTGGCAGGCAGGCATACATCATGCCTCTGGAGGGCGCAAATGTGCCTGTTGGGAGCGTCAGTGCGGCGTGTTCGGCTTTTTCCGGGAGCCACTTTGAGAAGCGCCTGATGAATACGAAGTAATACTTAGATGAGCGCAACTTATTGCAGTTTTTACGCTCAGTCACCCGTTTGGGTGATGCATCTTTTCAGGAACTATCTTAATTGATTCCGCGTGGTCGATGGGGCCACGTGCACAGTGATCGACTCGGGGCCGTCATTTGACGGCCCCTTTTTTCTGCCGGTCTCTTTTTTGCCGGCCCTTTTTTGCAGGATTGGCGTCCTTAAGCCGAATTCTATGTGGCCGCCCTAAAACAGGCCCGAGATCTTGTGGACGAGTCTGGCAAGCTGCAGCTGTGTGTGCATGCCGGTCTTCTCGTAGATTCTGCGCAAGTGTGTCTTGGCGGTATTGCGCGTGATGCCGAGCTGGGCGACCGTATCGTTCATCGACCCGCTCATCGTCAGGTTGCGTGCCAGACGGGCCTCCGACTGCGACAGGTCGTACTGATCCTGAAGAACCTGCTCGATGTTTTCCGGCAGGTAGGCCATTTCCCGCACGCGGATGAGCAGCCGATGCCCGGGACCGGTGGCCCTCGTCTGGTCGGGCATGGATACGGGCTGGATAACGATGCGCTTCAACGCTCCGTCCAGCCCGCGAAGGCAGGTCGAAAAATAGGGCTCTTCGGTCGCACCGGTGGGCGGCGCGGAGCTCGGGAGGGCTGTGTCCTGCGCAGGTGAGCGGGACGCCGGATCGAAGCTTTGGAGATAGGATTCCGCCTGCTTGTTTTTGAAGACGAGCTTGCTTTCGCGCAGCACGGCGAAATCCAGGTATTTTAATGCCTCGATACCCGTTTCGGATTGGGCAAGTACGTGGCCAGCCCCGTCTATGAGAACGACCGAGCCCTCCACGGCAGTGAGCATCGTTTGATGAATGCCGCTTTCGTGCCGTTCCTTCTCGATTTCGTAAAACGTGCTGAGTCCAGGCGTCATGGCCTGGGTAATCGTGCGGAAGATCTCCGTCGCGGCAGAGGCATCTATCGTTTCCGGCGTGTGCTCCGTGAAAATGCATGCGAACAGGACCGTCACGGTTTCGCTTCGCCAGACCGGCGAGATCAATCCGGGCGCGTTGCGGAGCGTTTTGAAATCGCCGCAGGCGTCGTTCCGACCCGTTTCTCCGCCCTCTGGGGATTCAGGAAGGGCGGGAGGCAAGGTGCTGATCTTCTCCGACAGGCCCCGGTCCAGACAAATCTTGCAATAGGGATAGAATAGGGCCGCCTCGGTCAGCAGAAACTCAAAGACGTTCCTGCCGCCGTCGGTCTCGATTTGCCGAAAGAGCCGCCTCAGATCGCTCGCCGGGCCCTGTCCGCCGAACTGCGCCGTTGGCTGGCCCGTCGTATCGTACTCGGCCAGGAAGGTGCGGCAGCCGAGCTTTGAATCGATAAGGTCCAGAGCGCTCAGCCAGACATCAGGTTGTGTTGTTTGGCTGACAACAATTTTTAGTAGTTTGTTTTCGTCTGTTGTGCTGAAACGCATCATAATGTTTTGTGGTGGTGGACTTTTACATTGCCATCTTGCGGACTTGTAAGTTTTACTAGCAATTCGACGAGGGAAAATCAATCGAAGGTCGGTAATACAAACGACAAGCCAGCGGAGCTTGTCTACGGTACGGACACATAACGTTGTACGTTCAGGTCGCTCGGGAAACCCGGCGGGTTTTCAAGCTTTCACAACGCAGGAGACAGTCGTTTCCTGAGCGATCCGGAGAACACCAATCGGGCGTCGAAATGCCGCGTCAAAGTCTTTGACCTATGCGAAAGCATAGCTCTGAAGCTTTTCCTTGCTTTTCTGTGCCCGATTGACGCCTGAAAGCACAATTTTACGAGGCCGTACCCTGGCCACATTTGGAACCTCTTCGATCAGGAGAGCGACGGCGGCCGATCTGGTCTGTCACCGCGCATCTTCGTTGGCCTGAGCGGAAGCAGAGCGAACCCGCCCTTTATCAACCGCCTGCCGGAGCAGAAGGCAAAGAATAGGGGATACGCTTGCGATTGGCCTATGATCTGAATCACACCCCGAAAAGGGGGAAAGGCCGCCTGATAATGCGGTTCACCGGACAGGCGGTGCGGGGCGCGATCGAAAGTCTACGGTATTACTGGGGATCAAGTTCGGCGGTTCCGCCGGGAGCGCCGTTCTGGTCGAGCTGGATCTTTTCCACTTTCGCCTCGGCGGATTTCAGAAGGGCGTCGCAATGTTTGCGCAGGGCGTCGCCGCGCTCATACATGTCGATGCTGCGCTCAAGCGGCACATTGCCCTGTTCCAGTTCGCGCACGATCGTTTCAAGCTGCTTGAGAGCCTCTTCGAACGAAAGGCTTTTGATGTCGCTTGCGGCGTCGGTCATCGATGAAGTCCCTTGTCCTGGAACGGTGGCGCCCGGTTGGGCCATTCGCTCGGTAATGTCTGGCACCGGTCCAGCCGGTTGGAGCCCGTCTCCCGTTCTGCGGCACCAGGTCACTGAGGGAAACTTGCGGGACGCGCCGCTGAGGTCAAGGCTTCAATCGGCCATAAAGCCATTGATCCCCGGCGTTTTGTTTTCCCGACCGCGTTTCAGCCGGTCATCAGCGTCAAGACATGGGCGGCAACGGAACGGGCCAGGCCCTCAAGATCGTATCCGCCTTCCAGAATGGAGACCACGGCGCCGTTGCTGTGTTTGTCGGCGACGTCCATCAGGGCGCGGGTCGCCCAGGCGAAATCGGCTTCCACCAGATTGAGGCCGCCCAGCGGATCGCGGGCATGGGCGTCGAAACCCGCCGAGATGATGACCAGTTCCGGAGCGAAGTCCTCGAGCCTCGGCAAGATGGCGATGTCAAAGGCTTCCCGGAAAGCCGCGCCGCCTTCGCCAGGAGCAAGCGGAGCATTGACGATCGTGTTCGCTTCGCCGGTTTCCGAAGCGGCTCCCGAGCCGGGATAAAGCGGCATCTGATGCGTGGAACAGTACATAACGGTCGCATCGTCCCAGAAGATGTCCTGGGTGCCGTTGCCGTGATGCACGTCGAAATCGATGATTGCTACCCGGCCAAGCCCGTGCACGGCCTGTGCGTATCGGGCGGCGACGGCGGCATTGTTGAAAAAACAGAAGCCCATCGACCGTTCTTTCTCCGCGTGGTGCCCCGGCGGGCGGGAGGCGGAAAAAGCGTTGTTCACCTTTTTCGTCAGCACCTCGTCCACGGCCCGGCAGGCACCGCCGGCACCCCGCAAGGCCGCTTCCCAGGTCCCCGGAGACATGGTCGTGTCCGCATCAACCCTGGCGGTTCCCTCCTCGGGGGCCAACCGGTGCAAGTGGTCGACATAGGACATGGGATGGGCGCGGGCGATGTCTTCCAGCGTGCCGACGGGAGCAAGGTCGCGTTCGATCGGCTGAAACTTTTCATGCTCCAGAATCCGGTCGATGGCGCGGATGCGGTCCGGACGCTCGGGATGTCCGACGGGGGTAAGGTGGTCGAGATAAGAAGAGTGGTGCAGAAGCAGAGTGGACACGAGGCGTTTCCGGAAAATTGTGATTATTTATTGATCTGAAGCCATCTGAGCGGCCCCCGGCAAATCTGTCAATTACAGATAGGTCTAATCCGGATGTGCGCGGAAACCGCAGATTTCGGCTCCGATGGTCCCGGTTGAAATCGGTTGTTGCGAAGGGGGGGCAGTTTGGAGCGCCGGGCCACACAAAAAAGGGGGCCGGCTGGCTTGCCGGCCCATTTGAAGGTGCGAGCACCGCAATGCCCGAGGGGAGGTCCGCTGCATCTCAATTACGAAGAATAAACTACGCGATTCTTTGCCGGGAAAGCGAGCTGTTTACCGTAATCGGCTTGCGGGGCTGTGTTGATAAGAGAGATTCCAGACAGGAAGGCGCTGCGCCTACTGTGTAAAATGCTTAGGTGCATTTTAGGTCATGTCTGGCGCGCTGCTTGACTGCGAGCGGCGAATATTGAAGCTGCTGCGACTAGACTTCAATTCATGAGCGTTCAAGCTGGAACATAAGTCCTTTTGCAGAGTTGCTGATTTTTCTGGCTTTTTGTTGGTCTGATGAAATTCACGCCAATTTGGCGACGGCGCTGCGCAAGCCGAGGCGATGCGAAGGCGGCTGTCCGGCGGTCAGGGCCGTGGCGCTGCCGCGCGCCGTAAACGGTCGTTGATTGCTTCACCGAGGCCAAAGCTGGGGATAACCTGGACCCGGATTGTCCCGGAACCGCTGGAATCAAGCGTTCTCATGGCCAGAAACAGGTTTGCGGCCGCTTCGGTCAAGTCTCCGCGAGGGCTGAGGTTGAACTCGGCGAGCGCATTTGCGGCGCCCGGAAGCCGGTCCGGCCCGAAAGAGAGAAGGGCGTCGCCCGGCTCCGCCTCTTGGGCATTGAGGACAAGCGCGGCTCGCGGCGCGTAGTGAGATGTCAGCATGCCGGGGGCCTCCGGTGCTTCCGGATCGGCGCCGGTGTCCGCTTCCTGAAGCTTTGCCCCCAGAATGCCTTCGATGTCCTCCCGAGCAAGACCGCCCGGACGCAGCAGCCGGGCGCCGTCGCCCGTCAGGCCGACAATGGTGGATTCAATGCCGACCGTGCAGGGGCCTGTATCGATCGCGACGCTCAACGACGGACCGAGATCGGCAATCACGTCCTCCACGCGGGTCGGGCTTACCTTGCCGGACAGATTGGCGCTCGGCGCCGCCAGCGGCCGGCCGGTCCTCTCGGAGAGAAAGCGCATGACCGGTCCGGCGGGCACACGAAGTGCGACGCTTTGAAGGCCGGACGTTGCCAGATCGCAGATCGGGGATGCCGCTTTCTTCGGAACCACCAGGGTCAACGGCCCGGGCCAGAAGGCTTCCGCGAGCCGGCGGGCCATGGCGTCGAAGTCGCCGTGCGCTTCCGCCGCCGCTAGGGAAGGCACATGAGAAATCAGCGGATTGAACTGGGGCCGGCCCTTGGCTTCAAAGATCCTGGCGCAGGCCGTCGCGTTGGTCGCATCCGCCGCGAGGCCGTAGACCGTCTCCGTGGGGACGGCGACCAGTTCGCCGCGCAACAGGGCTGCGCAGGCGGCATCGGCTTCTGGCGATGTCCGCCAGTCCGGCTTTTCCACGTCGAGCGTCCAGCGCTGCATGTCCGCTACTTCTTCCCCTCTACGGCCGGCTCATTGACCAAAAAGATAACCACCTGCCGCGGCGATATGGATTGACGTTAACGTCAACAAGGCTATTGTCCTGTCTCAACGCCGTCTTATGTGCCTTTTGCGGATTAGCATTGCTGTCGTCAAGGCATGAAAAAAGCAACAAGCGCTGTTGAACCGGGCCGCCAGTGGCCGGTTTCTGGGAGGATTATGGATGTACCGTGCACCTGTCGACGAAATTGCCTTTACCCTGAAGCATATCTGCGGTCTGAGCGACCTGCAGGCCAAGGCGCGGCACGCGGAGTTGAGCGACGATCTGGTGGATGCCATCCTGACCGAGGCCGGCCGCTTCGCTTCCGAGGAGATCGCGCCGCTCAATGCGGTTGCCGACAAGCACGGAACACCGCTTGCGAACGGCGCTGTGTCCACGCCTCCGGGGTGGCGCGAGCTCTATCATGCGTGGATCGAGGGGGGCTGGAACGGGCTTTCCGCGGCGCCGGAGGCTGGTGGCCAGGGCCTGCCCCACATGCTGTCGGCGGCGACCATGGAAATGTGGAACTCCGGCTCCATGGCGTTTGCCATCGGACCGACGCTGACCATCGGCGCGATTGAAGCTCTCGAGAAACATGCGTCCGACGACCTGAAGTCCAAATACCTGGAGAAACTTGTGTCCGGGGAATGGATGGGCACCATGAACCTGACGGAGCCCCAGGCGGGCTCCGATCTCAATGCCCTGAAAGCCAGGGCGGAGCGCAACGGCGACGGCACCTACAGGATATTCGGCCAGAAGATCTTCATCACCTATGGCGATCACGATCTGACGGACAACATCGTCCATCTGGTTCTGGCGCGCCTGCCTGACGCGCCCGCCGGCACCAGGGGCATCTCGCTTTTTCTGGTTCCAAAATTCTTCGTCGGCGACGACGGGGCGATCGGCGCGCGCAACGATGTGCGCGTGGCCGGTGTCGAACACAAGATGGGCATTCACGGCTCGCCGACCTGCACCATGATCTACGGAGACGATGGCGGAGCGACAGGCTGGCTGATCGGCGAGGAGAACCGGGGGCTCGCCTGCATGTTCACAATGATGAACAATGCCCGTCTGGCCGTCGGCATCCAGGGGCTTGGCGTGGCCGAACGGGCCTATCAGCATGCCTTGACCTACGCGATCGAACGCAAGCAGGGCAGGGCGCCGGGAGAGACCGGCGACGGCATGAGCCCGATTGCGCGCCATCCGGATATCAAGCGTATGCTGCTCGCCATGAAGTCCCGGACCCAGGTTGCCCGCGCGATCTGTTATGCCTGCGCCCATGCCATAGACATGAGCCATGCCGCGGAGGATCCCGCGGACAAGACGTTCTGGGTCGATCGGGCCAGCTTTCTGACGCCGATTGCCAAGGCGCTGTCGACGGACTTCGGTGTCGAGGTGGCTTCCCTCGGTGTCCAGATCCACGGTGGCATGGGCTTCATCGAGGAAACGGGCGCCGCCCAGCATCTGCGCGACGCCCGCATCGCCCCGATCTACGAAGGCACCAACGGCATTCAGTCCATCGACCTGGTGATGCGCAAGCTCCCCCTGTCCGGCGGCGATCACGTAAAGGGCTTTATCGGTGAACTGAAAGCGGTGGCCGAAGAGGTGGCCGCTTCCAACAGGCCGGAGTTCGGCGCGACGGCGGAACGGCTCGCCGCAAGCATTCAGGACCTTGAGGCCGCAACGGACTATATGCTCTGCGCACAATCGGACGGCAGGGTCGCGGACGCCCTGTCCGGCGCGACGCCTTACCTGCGGCTCGCCGGGTTGGCCCTGGGCGGCGCCTTGCTGGCCAAAGGCGCCCTGCGCTCGGCCGGTGAACCGGCGGCGCGGCTCGCGGAGCGCACGTTGCTGGCGCGGAATTTCTGCGAGACGATCCTGGGCGAAACGGCGGGTCTGAAATCGGACATTCTTCTGTCCGCCCAGTCCATCCAGGCCTTCGACGCAGAAGCACTTGCGTCCTGACCCCTCCGGCAAGAGAGACCGCTCATGATCCGTATCAGCCTTGAAGACGGCGTCCAGACCCTGCGTCTGGACCGGCCGGAGAAAAAGAACGCCCTCACCGGGGCCATGTATACCGAACTCGCCGAGGCGCTGGAAAGCGGCAACGGCGACGAAAGCATCCGCTGTCACCTCATTTGCGGTCAGCCGGAAGTCTTCACCGCCGGCAACGATATCGGTGATTTCCTGAGCTATGCCGGTAAAACGGGTTTGTTGGGAACGCCAGTGGCGCGCTTCCTGCGTGCGCTCGTGCGAAACGAAAAGCCGCTTGTGGCCGCGGTGGATGGGCTCGCCATCGGCATCGGTACCACCATGCTGATGCATTGCGACATGGTGTTTGCAAGCCCGCGCACACTGATCCGGTCGCCCTTTGTGGATCTGGGACTGGTGCCGGAAGCCGGGTCGAGTCTGCTCGGGCCGCAGCTCATGGGCCATGCCCGCGCCTTTGAACTGCTCTGTCTCGGCAGGGCGTTTTCCGCCGAAAAAGCGCTCCAGACCGGACTGGTGAACGAAATTGTCGAGGACGATGTCGACGCTGTCGCCCTTTCCTGCGCCCGGGAAATCGCGGCGAAACCGCCCGAAGCCATGGCGCTTTCCAGAAAGCTGTTGCGCGGCGACACGTCGGTCCTGTCGGAACGGGTGGAAGAGGAAATCAGGATCTTCGCCGAACGTTTGAGCGCGCCGGAAACAATTGCCGCCTTCGAGGCCTTCATGACGAAGAAAAAGACCTGAACGCCTGAGAAAACAATGTCGCCTTGCGGCGATACCCTGGAGGAAATATCATGTCCCTGAAGGGCAAGACCCTGTTCATCACCGGAGCTTCGCGCGGCATCGGCAAAGCCATTGCGCTCAAGGCTGCAAAGGACGGCGCGAATGTCGCCGTCGCCGCGAAAACCGCGGAACCGCATCCGAAGCTGGAGGGCACGATCTTTACCGCCGCCGAAGAGATCGAGGCCGCCGGCGGCAAGGCTCTGCCGGTCGTGCTCGACGTGCGTGACGACGAGGCGGTGAAGGAGGCCATGGACCGGACGGCGGACCATTTCGGCGGGCTGGATATCGTCGTCAACAACGCCAGCGCTATCCAGCTGACACCGCTGGCCCAGACCGACATGAAGCGCTTCGATCTGATGCACCAGATCAACACGCGCGGCACGCTGGCCTGCTCCAAGCATGCGATCGAGCATCTGAAGGCATCGGACAACCCGCATATCCTGATGCTGTCGCCGCCGCTCGACATGAAGGAAAAGTGGTTCGCACCCTACACCCCCTACGCGATCGCCAAATACGGCATGAGCCTGGTGGTTCTGGGCCTTGCCGGTGAACTGCGCTCCAAGGGGATCGCCGTCAACGCGTTGTGGCCGCGAACGACGATCGCGACGGCTGCGATCAAGAATATTATCGGCGGCGACAAGATGATGCGGCAGAGCCGCACGCCCGACATTCTGGCCGACGCCGCCTACGAGATATTCACCTCGCCATCTAAGGACCTCACGGGCCGGTTCCTCATCGACGACACCTTCCTGGCAAGCCGGGGTGTCACGGATTTCGACAAGTACCGCGTCGATCCGACCCTTGCCCTGGCCCCCGACTTCTTCGTGCCGGACGACAGCGAGGCGCCCTGCGATCTGGGGCCGGTCAAGGGCTGAAGCTCGATCTTGAGAACTCTGAACGACGAACCGCCGGCCGTTGGCTGGCGGTTCTTCGGGTCATGATCAGCGCATGGTCTTGAGCGCGGTGGCCCACTTGGCGAGCTCGCCGAGCATGAGGGAGGCGCCTTCCTTCATCTTGTCGTTTGGCGTGAACTCGCCGTCACCGCCGATATGCTGGGTGAAGAAGGGGATCGGAACGACCTGCGGCAGGGCGACCATCTGCAGATTGGCCATGAGTTCGCGCAGGGGCTGGGCCGCTCTCAGGCCTCCGGAGACATGGGCGTAGCTGACGATGCCGGCCGGCTTGTAGTTCCATTCCTTGGCAAGCACCTGGATGGCGTTGACCAGGGAGGCGGGCGGAAAATAGTCGTATTCGGGCGTGACGAAAACATAGGCGTCTCCGTCCGCGATGATGCTGGCCCACTTCTTGGTGTGATCCTTGGTGTATTGCTGCATGGCCGGGTGGTTCGGCTCGTCAAGCAGCGGCAGACCGATGTCGGCCAGATCGACGGCCTCCACCTCGAATGCGCCCTGGGCCTTCGCTTCCTCGACCGCCCAACCGGCAATTTTCGGTCCGACGCGGCCCGGGCGCGTGGACCCGGTGATGACTTTCAACTTGAGTGACATGGTAGTTTCCTGAGGGAAATGAATTCTGGGAGGACAGTTTCCAAAAGATACCTGGGTATCGACTGGAAACTGGCGATAAAGTATGCGAGACTTTCAAAAAGGCAAGACGGCACTTTTTGGAAACCGAGGTATCCCCGATGAAACCGCTTCCCCGCCACCAGGATCCCCGATGCGTACCCGTCCGCAGGCTCTTGCAGACAATCGGCAGCAAATGGTCGACACTGGTGGTCCTTCATCTCGAGGCGGACTCGAAACGGTTTTCCGAGCTGAAAAGAGCAATCGGCGGCGTCACACAAAAGTCGCTCACATCGACGTTGCGGGAGCTGGAGAGGGACGGTCTGGTGGAGCGGGTGGTGACACCCACGATCCCGCCGCGCGTGGATTACGCCCTTACCCCCCTGGGTCGGACGCTTCTCGACCCCATCAAGGCCTTGACGAGCTGGGCGATTGAGAACAACGACGCGGTTCTTGCGGCACGGGCACGATACGAGCGGCTGAACGAGGCCGCTTGAGAGAAGAGTTGAAAACAGGATCTGGATGATGCAGGCTTCGCGGGCCGATGAGGGCGGCAGCCGGATCCGCGGAAAGCGAAAGCACCCTGACTTCCAATCATATTGCCGGTTTTTCACCTGCGCCCGAGACCAGCGGATCGCCCGGGCATTCGAACCAGGAGAAAAGCCATGTCTGACGGCAAGTCATCCACTCTTGAGCGTTTCAAGCGATCTGCCCGTGTGCTGAAAAAGGCCTACGCGGAAGGTGAGGCGCAGGCACTGGCGCGCGTCGCCGCGCACACGCTGCCCGACAAGTCTCTGAAGCATGCGGATTTTCTGCATGTCATTGCTTGCGAGGCCGGTCAGGATAGCTGGCCGAAACTGAAATTCGCCCTGGAAACCACTGCTATGAACCGGCGTGAGCGGGCGGAGCGCCTCAAGATCGCGCTTTTTCACGGTCAGCACTGGGTTACGGAAAAGCTCCTGGCCGGAGAGCCGGACCTGAAGGATGACGATTTCGGTCTGCAGATCGCTCTCCTGGACCTGTCGGCTGTGCATGCGGTTCTTGCGGCGGACCCGTCCGCGGCGGTGCGGACGATTGGTGTCCGGTCTCCGATTCTGCATCTCGCGTATTCAAGGGAGGTCCATCGAAGCCCGGAAAAGGCCGAAGACATGATGGCGATAGCCGCGCTTCTGGTCGCAAATGGAGCCGATGTCGACGACGGATACGCTCAGCGCCCCGGAGAAGGCAAACTGTCCGCCCTTTACGGAGCGTTGTGCCATGCCGACAATTACGAACTGGGCCGCTGGCTGCTGGAGCGGGGCGCCAACCCCAACGACAATGAAAGTCTCTATCACAGCACGGAACTCGAACACTCCCGGGCTCTGAGGCTTCTGCTTGACTTCGGGGCGATACCGGATGGCACCAATGCCCTGCCGCGCGCGCTCGATTTCGAGAGTGAGGAGAAAGTCCGGCTGCTGCTCTCAGCGGGCGCCAGTCCCAATGTCACGGAGCCGGACCTTCCCGGTGGGATGCCCATGAACTCGATCCCGTCGCTTCATCACGCCATCCGGAGGGGCAGGTCGGCCCGGATTGTCGACCTGCTTCTGGAATTCGGTGCCGAGGCCAAGGCCGTTTGGTGCGGGCACACAGCCTATGCGACCGCGCTGATCTACGGCAACGGACCGGCCGCCAGGTTCCTCGGGGAGCGCGGGTACGCAAGCCCGCTGTCGGACACCGAGAGCGTGCTGGCCGGATGCGCCGAAAGCCCGGCCCAGACCGGACGACTCGATCCAGCGCATCTAACAAAAGCGGACAGATGCCTTCTCACCGAACTTGCCGCAACTCCGGGGCGGCTGGAGCATCTCGAGGCGCTGGTGCGGTCCGGGTTCGATCCCGACATGACGGACCACATGGGATTGTCGCCGCTGCAGATCGCCGGGTGGAACGGCCTGGTGCCGGAGATGGCCTATTTCCTGTCGCTCGGGCCGGACCTGACGCGCAAGAACGGCTATGGCGGAGACGCTCTGGACACGGTCGTCCATGGGGCCGAGTTCGCCCCGAAACGGCCGGAGGCCGATCACATCGCCTGCGCCCGGCTACTGCTTGAAGCAGGCAGTGTTCTATACCCGGCGTATATCGCCGGGTGTGGCAACGAAGACATGGCGGCGTTCCTTGAGGACTGGCGCGACACTCGACGCTAGCAAGTGCATTCCGGCGCTGTTAAGACTCCCGCAGGGGAAATTTTGTTTGGACGGAGGCGATTTCATGGAAGAAGCGATGGGTGAGTTCAGCGCGTATACGCCGTTGATCATTAACGCGGCGAAAGCCGTTATTGTCCTGATAGTCGGCTGGATTCTGGCCGGTTTCCTGTCCGGGATGGTCAGAAGAAGGATCGTCAGTCATCCGCGGATCGACGACACGATCGGTGGCTTCGCCGCGTCGATCGTGCGCTGGCTGGTGCTTCTGGTCACGCTGATCGCCGTCCTTCAGCTCTTCGGCATTCAGGCGACCAGCCTCGTGGCTGTCCTTGGCGCCGGCACATTGGCGATCGGGCTGGCTTTGCAGGGCACATTGAGCGACATCGCCGCCGGCGTCATGCTGATCATTTTCCGGCCCTACAAGCTCGGCCAGTTCGTCGACATCGGCGGAACCTCGGGCACGGTGAAGGATCTCAACATCTTCGTCACCGAACTCGTGACGCCCGACAATGTCCAGATCATTCTGCCGAACGGCAAGGCCTGGGGAACGGTGATCACCAATTTCTCCGCCCATTCCACCCGGCGCCTCGATCTGAGCTTCGGCATCGACTACGGCGACGATGCCGACAAGGCCATCCAGATCGTGCTGGACGTGGCCGGCGCGGACGAACGCGTCCACAAGGATCCCGAACCCTGGGTGCGCGTGACCAATCTCGGCGACAGTTCGGTCGATCTCGGCGTGAGGCTCTGGTGTGACGCCGGAGATTACTGGGAGCTCAAGTTCCACATGCTCAAGACGGTCAAGGAAGCTTTCGACGCCGGCGGCATTTCCATTCCGTATCCGCACTCGGTGGAAATCCAGAAGGCCGGGTGAGGGCGCCGGCCCGGGACAGAGGAGGGGACCGCGTTAGCCTGACGCGGTCTCTTTTTTTGCCTGCCCTTCGGCGTTTTCGATAGCATCCCCGTCCGGCCCCGCTTCGCCGCCGGCGGGGTCCGGGCTCGAAGTGGCGCCGTTTTCAACGGCCGTGCTTTGTGTATCCGCGACATCGCCGGGTTCTGGTGCCTCGTTCGGCGCAGGCTTGCCTGCTGTTTCTTCGCCGCCCTTTTCGGTCCGGAACTGCGGCACGACCGGGTCCTCGATTTCCTGGCCCGGGTCGGCATTCATCAACTGGCGCTCCGCTGCGAGCTTGATCACATGTTCGCGCAGTTCCGGATGGACTTCCATCAGCGTCTTGAAGTCCTGCGCACTCAGGCACAGAAGCTGGCAGTAGCCAAGCGCGACCACATCGGCGTTGCGCCGGCCACCGGTCATCAGCGCGATCTCGCCGAATACGTCGCCCCGCCCCAGCCGGACATTGTGGGACGGCGTACGGACTTCGACGGCGCCCGAAGCGATGAAATAGGCGGCGTCGCCCCTGTCGCCCCGACGGATCAGCTTTTCATGCGGTATGGCGAATTGCGGCCGCATTTTCTTGCCGATGGCCTTTTGCTGTTTGGCGGGCAGGTCGGCAAACAGCGGATGGCTGCGGATCAGGTCGAGCGTTTTCAGGCCGAGATCCAGCTTCGGTCTCTTGTGGCTGGCCCGCCGGGAGCGCTCCACATCCCTGAGCAGGTTCTGATGAAGTTCCGTACCGATCAGCATCTGGTCCCTGGCTTCGTCGTAAGCGGTTTCCTCGAGCCTGACGCCCGCCTTGCGCAGGAACTGGCTTTCCAGCGTATCGGCGTAGTCCGGATATTGCAGGCGAAGCGCCTCGATTGCCTGGACGGTTTCGTCCTGCCGGTTGCACAGCGTATCGTCCAGGATTCCGGCGACACGGTCGCCGAGCAGCGGACGGATGCGGTGTCTGTTGTACTCGATCAGCTCGTCGGCAAGGATGCGGTAGACCAGCAGGAACTCGAACCGGTCGGCCAGCCGGATCGCCAGAGGCCGGGCGATGCCGAGCCGCCGTTGAAGAGACTGCGCCAGCCGGAAGCCGGGCCCGAATTTCAGTGGCTGGCGGGTGGCCCTGTTATAGCCGGAGCGGCCTTCGGCGCGCGTCAGATCCCCGATCCGTCCGGTCAGTGTGAGAAACCGCGAGACCGCCCGGCCCGAAATGGTCTTGCTGTGAAAATGCTCCAGCACGAGTTGCTGTTCGCGGTCGGCAAGCGCTATCAGTCCGATCAGGACACGGTCCTTGTCTTTCAGTTCCTCCAGGCGGTTGGTCTCGGACGCCGCCGTGGCGACCCGGTCGCGGTAGTCCTTCACGACTTCGTAGGAAACATGCGGGTCGATGTGATATGCGGTTGCGACGGTTTCGATTTCCTGGCGGACATCTGCGAGCGCCAGCGACAGGTACTGTGTCCTGAGCGCCTCGTCGCGCGCGTTCAGCCGGTCCAGTCCCAAAAGTCTGATCAGCGGTTTCAGGCTGGTTCCGTAAACGAGCAGGGTGAACAGAACGAACCCGGTCGCCAGCTTGGTGATGAAACCGGAAACTTCATCGGAAAGCATGGCGTGCTCGGACACGCTGAGAGCCAGCGTCAGGGTCACGGCGCCACGCATGCCGCCCCACAGGATCACGGTCTTGAACTTGGTGTTGACCGTCTGGGCGGCTCCGAGGGTTTTCAGCACCGGCAGCAGGCCGAAAACCACGACGGCCCTTGCGGCGAGCGCGGCGACGATCACCACGAAAAGCAACAGAATGTCGAGCGGGGCGAAGCCTTCCACGAAGCGGGGGATCAGGATCGCGGACAACAGGAAGATCAGCGATGCGGCCCAGTAGGACAACTGTTCCCAGACGGAGTGGAGAAAGTGCCAGTTGGCAGGTTGGATGCGCGCTGGGCCATAGAGATTGAAGACGACGCCGGCACTCACGACGGCCACGACGCCGGAAACGTCCACGAACTGGTCGCTTAGCACGTAAATACCGTAAGGCAGCGC
Organism: Roseibium aggregatum; assembly: GCF_017309185.1. GTDB lineage: Bacteria > Pseudomonadota > Alphaproteobacteria > Rhizobiales > Stappiaceae > Roseibium > Roseibium aggregatum_B. The sequence goes on from NZ_JAEKJZ010000001.1 coordinate 617,742, forward strand.
CAGGCTCAGCGTCACCTGGGCAAGCGGCAGATCGCGCATGACCGGCAGAAGAAGCACGGCGATCCGGGAGAGAAACGCACCGACGAGGATTCCGCCGACGAAGGATCTGGCAAGGGCGATCAACGCCTCGCCGCCGGTCATGGTGTGCTCGCCGGTGATAAGCCCCAGCAGTATGACGAAGAGAACGATGGCGGCGGCATCGTTCAATAGGCTTTCGCCCTCGACGATCCGGCCCAGCCGGGGCGGCGCGCCGATATCCCGGAAGATGGCGACGACGGCAACGGGGTCGGTGGTCGCGACGATGGCTCCGAGCAGGAGACAGGCGACCAGGGTCATGCCGGACAGCGGATAAAGGGCGAAGCCGATAAAGGCGGTGGCAACAAAGACGGCCACCACCGCCATGACGAGCACCGGCCAGATATCTTCGAAAAGCCGCCGGACATCCAGCGTCAGGCTGGTTTGAAACAACAGGAGCGGCAGGAAGATATAAAGGATCATCTCCGAATTGAACGGCGGATGCACGAACAGATAGGCAATTTCATTGAAGGCGTTGGTCCGGGGCGTGTAGAGCAGGTAGGTCGCCAGGATACCGATCAGCGTGCCGACCATGGCCAGCAGCACGCTGGGCGCCAGGCCAAGCCGGCGCGCAAGCGGCTGCAACAATGCGATCGTAAACAGTAACAGCGCGAAAGCGCCTGTTATCAAAGGAGTTTCCATCTGGCCAGTGTGCCTTGCCGGTGTCGCGAATTCAAATGAGTGATCGGATCAACCCCACCTGTCGGGGGGTGATGCGAGGCGGGCATTCCGCTGCGGATAATGAGGCCAAAATCTCTTTCATGCCGTTAAGGCCGAAGAATATTTGAGGAAATTACGGCAATGTAAGGGAAGGAGCGCGCTGCCCACTCAAGGGAGCGCTCGAAACCTAGCGGGATGCCCGCCGCTCGGATAGCCAGATACCGCCGAGGACAAGGAAAAGCGCCGTCCCGTGGTGCCATTCGAACGGTTCGCCGAGGATCGCGACCGCGAGACCCGAGGCGAAGACCGGCACGAGGTTGACGAAGACACCGGCGCGGGCCGGGCCGATCAGTTCCACTCCCCGAATAAAGAAGATCTGGGCGATGCAGGAGGGGAACAGCGCGATATAGAGCACGACGAGCCAGCCTTCGAGAGTTGGCCATTGCACAGCGCCGATCGACGCTTCCAGCGCGAGCCCGGGCAGGGAGGCAACCACGGAGATCGCCGACAGGAGCGCAAAAAAGCTCAACCCGGAGACCTGCGGCCGGTTGCGCAGCGCCAGGGTATAGCCGGAATAAAGTACGCAGGCGGTCAGCATGATGCCGTCGCCCGGATTGACGGCGAGCGCCCTGAGCGCTTCCAGGCTGCCCTGGGAGGCGATCAGGGTCACCCCGGCAAGGGTCAGCAAAATGCCCAAAGCCTGAAGGGCGCGCACCTTCGTGCCGAATACGATCATCGAGCCGATCAGGACCAGGATCGGTATCGATCCCTGGATGATCCCGATATTCACCGCCATCGTGTGGGTGGCCGCGACATAGAACAGCGAGTTGAAACCGATGAAGCCGAAGGTCGCCATCAGGATCATGCGCAGGAGATAGGGCCTCATCAGCGGCCATTCCTCCCGCAGGCGCACCCAGGTCAGGGGGAGCAGGATCGCCGCGACGATCACCCAGCGCAGGAACACCACCATCATGGGCGAGACTTCGCCGACCGCGAGCCGTCCGGCGACGGTATTCCCGCCCCAGAACAGCGTTGTGAGGCAGAGCAGGACGATTGCGTTGCCGTAAGACGGACCGCCGAGCCGTTTTGCGATGGTGAGCATGAAACCCTTTGCCGAGATTTGGGTGGGAGCGTACCGCTAACCGATTACGACCGGAACGGAAAGAGCGGATTTTTCGCCAGACGCCCCTCTCCGATGGCGATAATTCGCGACATTTTTTCCATTTTAGAAAAAGTCATGCTTGGCACGGACCAATTGACGCTTGCCCGCTTAGACCCCAAAACAGCACCTGAATGTCCGGGCTGCGTGCCTCCGGACGACAAATCATAAGCTCAACGTGGAGACAAACCATGACCGGCCGGATCGAAGCTCACGGATTGCAAGTCGCCAGGGATCTTTACGACTTCATCAACGAAAAGGCATTGCCGGAGACCGGGGTCGAGCAGGACGGTTTCTGGAAAAGCCTTTCCGCCCTGATTCACGATCTGGCGCCGAAAAACCGGGCACTTCTGGAAAAGCGCGATAGCCTCCAGGCCACGATAGATGCCTGGCACAAGTCCAATCCCGGAACGCCGGACATGGGGACTTACAAGGCGTTCCTCTCCGAAATAGGCTATCTGGTGCCGGAAGGCGGCGACTTTCAGGTCGGCACGCAAAATGTCGATCCGGAAATCGGCCAGGTGGCCGGACCGCAGCTTGTCGTCCCGGTGATGAACGCGCGCTACGCTTTGAACGCCGCCAACGCGCGCTGGGGCTCGCTCTACGACGCGCTCTACGGTACCGATGCCATGGGCACCTCGCCGAAGCCCGGTGGCTTCGATCCGGCGCGCGGTGCGGAGGTGATCGCCTACGCCCGCAAGGTGCTCGACGAAGCCGCTCCGCTTGCGTCCGAAAGCTGGTCGGCAGTGACCGGTTTCTCCATCGAAGGCGAACATCTTCGGATTTCGACGGAAACCGGGACAACCTCCCTTTCGGATCCGTCCCAGTTCGCCGGCTTTTCCGGCGACACGGCAGCACCTTACAAGGTGCTTCTGGTCAGGAACGGACTGCATCTGGAAATCAACGTCGACAGCCGGCATCCGATCGGCAAGACCGACAAGGCGCATATCTCCGACGTCGTTCTGGAATCCGCCATGTCCACAATCATGGACTGCGAAGATTCCGTCGCCGCCGTCGACGCGGAGGACAAGGTCGTCGTCTATTCCAACTGGCTCGGCCTGATGAAGGGCGATCTGGAGGAAACATTCGAGAAGGGCGGCGAGACGGTGACCCGGCGCATGCATGCCGACCGGCAGTATACGGCTCCTGACGGCGGCGCCCTGACCCTGCACGGCCGCTCGCTGCTGCTGGTGCGCAACGTCGGTCACCTGATGACCATCGATGCGGTGCTCGACAGGGACGGCAACGAAGTGCCGGAAGGCCTGCTCGACGCCATGATCACCTCGCTGATCGCGCTGCACGACATCGGACCGAACGGCCGGGAGACCAACAGCCGGGCCGGTTCGGTCTATATCGTCAAGCCGAAGATGCATGGACCCGAGGAAGTCGCCTTCGCCTGCGAGATCTTCGACCGCGTCGAGGACGCGCTCGGCCTTGCGCGCAACACGCTGAAGATGGGCATCATGGACGAGGAGCGCCGCACCACGGTGAACCTCAAGGAATGCATCCGCCAGGCGAAGGACCGGGTGTTCTTCATCAATACCGGCTTCCTCGACCGCACCGGCGACGAGATGCACACCTCCATGGAGGCCGGCCCGATGATCCGCAAGGGCGACATGAAGGCCGCCACATGGATCGCGGCCTATGAGAACAACAACGTCGATGTCGGTCTCGCCTGCGGCCTGCCGGGTCACGCCCAGATCGGCAAGGGCATGTGGGCCATGCCCGATCTGATGCACGACATGCTGGAGCAGAAGATCGGTCACCCTATGGCCGGTGCCAACACCGCCTGGGTACCGTCGCCCACGGCTGCGACATTGCATGCGCTCCACTACCACAAGGTTTCGGTGAAGGACCGGCAGGCGGAACTGACATCCCGCGAACCGGCGAAACTGGAAGACATCCTGTCGATCCCCGTCGCCGAGCGGCCCAACTGGACACCGGAGGATATCCAGGCCGAACTCGACAACAACGCTCAAGGCATTCTCGGTTATGTGGTGCGCTGGGTCGAACAGGGGGTCGGCTGCTCCAAGGTTCCGGACATCAACAATGTCGGCCTGATGGAAGACCGCGCCACCTTGCGCATTTCCTCGCAGCACATCGCGAACTGGCTGCATCACGGCGTCGCCGGCGAGGACCAGGTGGTGGCCACCTTGAAGAAGATGGCCGCTGTCGTCGACGAGCAGAACGCAGGCGACCCGAACTACCGTCCGATGGCCGCCGATTTCGACAAGTCCGTCGCTTTCCAGGCCGCCTGCGACCTCGTGCTGGAAGGCACGAAGCAGCCGAGCGGCTACACGGAACCGGTGCTGCACCGCCGGCGGATCGAGTTCAAGGCGAAGACGGCCTGAGACCCCTGCAAAATTGACAGTACCGAAACGCCCTGAAGGTCCGCGGCTTTGCTGCGGGCTTTTTTGTACGTTGAAACAATGAACTGTCGCAGCGCAGCAATTTCTCGCGCAAACGGTAAATAAGTAAAATCTCATATAAATGGCGCGTGTGGGGTTTTGGCCGGACGCTTGAGAAAAGAATGAATGAATTCAGAAGGTTGTCGTGTGAAGGAGTTTGTTTACCTTAGAGCGGCGGAGGTCGTGACCTTTACGACTCCAACCGGGACCAAAGGTAAACTGTCGGCTTCTGGAGACCAAGATGCTGACTGTCCTTTCCTGCATAACCTTCGAGCATGATCCGGTTTTTCTCGCCATGGCGGTCCTGATCCTGACGTTCGGGGCGGTCCTGACCATGCGCCTTTTTGCGAGAGTTCGGCGGACGCAGGGAAACCTGAAATTTCTCTGGTTGTTTTTGTCCGGCCTGATTGCCGGCGGCACGATCTGGTCAACCCACTTTGTCTCGATGATCGCCTACAAAAGTCCGCTGATCCTGGGCTACGACTTGGGATTGACTGCGATTTCACTCCTGGTCGCGATCGCCGGAACCACGACAGGTCTTCTGATCAGCAGCCTGACCCAACGCTCCCTTCTGATCGAGGTCGGCGGGCTCGTCTTCGGCGGATCGATAGCGGCCATGCATTTCATCGGCGTCAAGGCCATGCAGATTTCGGGGATAATGACCCTCGAAACGGTCTTCGTCATCGTTTCGGTTATCCTGTCCTGTGCATTTGGAATGGCCGCGGCCAGCCGGATCGCCCGACCCATGACCCGCTATTGCAAACATGGCGCGGCGCTCAGTTTCATTCTCGCTGTGGCCAGCCTGCATTTCGTTGCAATGGCAGGTGTCGATCTTCTGCCCCTGCGCCTCGACGGCGCGGCCAGGGATCTGGTCTCCAACCAACTGGTCGGAGTTGCCGTTGTTTTCACGATGAGTGTGCTGATGCTGTCGGCAATGATCACCTATTCCATCGACACGGTGAGTTCCGCGGCCGCGGACGGCCGTTTGAACCATCTGGCGCGTCATGATCCCCTGACCGGTCTGCCGAACCGGCATGCTCTTAGCGGATTTCTGGAAACGGCTCTCTCGCGGATGTCGATGGACAATGCGCGAATTGTAATTCTGAACTGCAACCTGAACCGGTTCAAGGAAGTCAACGAAGTGCTCGGTCACACGGGTGGGGATGCACTTCTTCGCCATGTTGCCACGAACCTTTCGGAGGGGCTCGACGAAGGGGAGTTCGTGGCAAGGACCAGCGCCGATGAATTCGTGATCGTGGGCAGACCGGTCTATGCCCTGGGGTACAAGCTCGATCTGTGCAAACGCGTTCAGGCTCTTGTCGCCCGGCCGGTGACCTTGCAGGGGGAAAGAATTCAGGCCGCGTGCAACATCGGTTACGCGACATATCCCGATCACGGAACCACTGCTCCGGAACTCCTTGAGGCTGCGGGACAGGCCATGCACCGCGCCAAGGTCGAAGGCGGCAACAGACCTGTCCGCTACGATCCGGAACAGGACAAGCAAAAACGGGAACGAAGCGCTCTCGCTCTCGATTTGCGCAACGCGCTCAAGAACGGGGAATTCGAACTCTACTATCAGCTGCAAAACGACGTCACGACCCGGAAGATCACCGGAACGGAAGTCCTGTTGCGCTGGAACCATCCGGAACGCGGCATGGTGGCGCCTTACCAGTTCATACCGATTGCCGAGGAAACCGGTCTGATCAGGGAGATCGGGGCCTGGACTATCGGGGCGGCCTGCCGGGAAGCCGCTTCGTGGGCGGAACCGGTCAAGATTGCCGTCAATGTAGCTCCCGTTCAACTTGCGGACAGCCAGCTGCCGGATGTCGTTGCAAATGCGCTCGGGGAAAGCGGGCTTGATCCCGCGCGTCTGGAGCTGGAGATCACCGAGACCGGTATCGTCGCCGACACCGCTCATGCCCTCCAGGTCATCCGCCAGTTGAAACACCTCGGTGTCCGGATCGCCATGGACGATTTCGGCACCGGTTATTCCTCGCTGGCAACCTTGCAGGCCTTCCCCTTCGACAAGATCAAGATCGACCGGGAGTTCATCAAGGATCTGGGTGGCAGCAAACAGTCGGAAGCCATCGTCAAGGCAACGATCATTCTGGGAGCAAGTCTGGACATTCCGGTTCTGGCCGAAGGTGTGGAAACGGAAAGCCACCTCGCGTTTCTCGCCGAGCAAGGTTGCTGCGAGGTCCAGGGATTTCTGTTCGGCCGGCCAATGCCGGTCAGGGATGTCCGCCGGGTCTTGAACGCGTCGGCGCCGCTCCGGGCCGACCGAGCGGAGGACCTCGCGCCGAGCGGTTTCGATCTTGAGGCCAAGGTGGCCTGATCGCCCTTCAAGGTGAGCTGTCCGCCTGTCCCGAAGCCCTCCCGACTGCCTGCGAGCACTAAGCAAAACTGCGCTTTTAACTCAAGACCCTGCCTGGGCTTGTGAAGACGCAAAGGGGAATGGTTGCGCCCCGGAGCGAACAGCAAGCGATCTACGGCCGACGACCGGAAGGTCGCTGCTTGACTGTTTCCGTCGAAACCTGAGAGGGCCTGTTCAGGCTCCGGTTTGCACGGAACGCCAACCTCTAGGTGGTTAATTGTTGTACGGCTACTGCCGATTTCATGGGCAGCAGCGTGAGAAGCTGTTGGCAGCCAGATCGGCTTTCCAGCTTAACGAATTGTTTTATCGGTAATTTCACCCGCAATGACGAGTTGGCATGCTTCGTGCTTTATGAGTTTTGAATTCAGCATAACCAAGATTTGCGTCCAACGGCGGACGCAACGGCAATGACGCCTTGAGTGATTGCATCGCTCTCAGGACTTTTCCTGGGGCGTTGCCGGACGTCCGCGCGCTCGATTCTCAGCACCAGTTACAAACATCGCGTTCCCGCTCAAGCTGTGAGCCCGAGACGTCCCAACACCTGCTTCCTGGCCTGTACAGGTCTGGAGCCATTGCCAAGCACTCTTCCTCCAAGGCTGCACAGGCGGCAAACGAACTGTGAAAGGACTGTCAATGTCATATGTGTCACCACAGGAATTCGCGACAAAGATGATAGACGCGGGCGAGGCCAAGGTCTTCATGTCCACCAAGGATACGTTGATCCGAGCCTATATGGCGGGCGCCATTTTGGCGCTCGCGGCGGCCTTTGCCGTGACGATCGCTGTTAACACCGGGAACTTCCTCGTGGCTTCGCTGCTGTTTCCGGTGGGTTTTTGCATGCTTTACCTGCTTGGCTTCGATCTTCTGACAGGCGTTTTCACACTTGTTCCTCTGGCTTTTTGGGCAAAACGCCCGGGTGTGACCGTCGGCGGGATTTTGCGCAACTGGGGGCTCGTGTTCATCGGGAATTTTGCCGGCGCCATGACGACCGCCGTTTTCATGGCAATCATCTTCACGATGGGCTTCAGTCAGGAGCCCAATGCCGTCGGGCAGAAAATCGGCGTCATCGGGGAAGCCCGGACTGTTGGTTATGCGGCGGCCGGATGGGCCGGTCTGCTGACCGTCTTCATCCGCGCCGTAATGTGTAACTGGATGGTTTCCACCGGTGTTGTCGCGGCAATGATGTCGACCTCCGTGTCCGGTAAAGTCATAGCGATGTGGATGCCGATACTGGTCTTCTTCTACCTCGGCTTCGAACACTCCATCGTCAACATGTTCCTGTTCCCGTCAGGCATCATGCTTGGAGGCAATTTCACCTGGTTCGATTACATCGTCTACAACGAAGCTCCCGTCATCCTCGGCAACCTTGTCGGCGGGCTGACCTTCGTCGGCGGCATGATCTACGCCACCCACTACAGAACGTCTCCGAAACGCAACGCTGGTTATGAAAAAGCACCAGCTGCGACACCGGCCGAATAAGGCGAATTGCCCCGCCGTTTCCGGCGGGGCAGTTTACTGAGGTGAACAGACGTTGCTCATGAAATCGTCCGCAAACCCGTTGAAGGTCCAATTGGGTCAGCATTCATCGGCTGGTGTGAAAACTGAAAACCAGGACTTTCACGGCGCTTTGGTTCCCGATGCCCAGGCGTTGGTTCACAAGGGTATCGCGATCGCGCTCGCGGACGGGATATCCAGCAGCGACGTCGCCCACATCGCTTCGGAAATAGCCGTCAAATCCTTCCTGACCGACTACTATTGCACGTCGGATGCGTGGTCCGTGCGAACGGCTGCGAGCAAGGTCATTCAGTCGACGAACTCCTGGCTCTTCAGCCAGTCGAAGAACATTGCTTCGCGAGATCGGGGTTACATCACCACCTTCTCCGGCCTCGTGTTGAAAGGGCGGCAAGGCCATCTTTTTCACGTCGGCGACAGCAGGATCTGGCGCCTTTCCGGCAACAGTCTTGAATGCTTGACGGAAGATCACCGTCTGTATGTTTCCGAGACCCAAAGCCACCTGAACCGGGCCTTCGGTCTCTCGGCGACCATAGAGATTGATTACCGGGCTATCGATCTTAAAGTCGGCGACACATTCGTGTTGACGACAGACGGCGTGCACGAATTCCTGTCGCCGGCCGAGCTGGCCAGAGAGATAACGAGTGCCTCCGATCTCGACGCTACGGCGCGGACCGTTGTCGAACGCGCGCTGGATGCCGGAAGCACCGACAATCTGACCATTCAGATTGTGCGCGTTCAAAAACTTCCGGACGCGGATGCCGAGGACATGCTGACGGGAGAAGTGCTTCTTCCGGCAGCTCCAATCCCGACCTTGCCTGGGTATCACGAGGGGTATCGGCTCCTGCGAAACCTTCAGTCGACGAGCCGCAGTCATATTTTTCTGGCAGAAGACGAGGAGACCGGTGTTCCCGCGGTGCTCAAGTTTCCGTCGATGGATCTGCGCGACGACCCAGGCTATCTGCGCAGACTTGCTCTTGAAGAGTGGGTTGCCAGACGGATTTCCTCGCCGCATGTCCTGAGACCGGCGCCCGCACACCGGGAAAAACAGTCCCTGTTCGTGGCAACGGAGTTCGTCGACGGACAAACGCTCCGGCAATGGATGACCGACAACCCGCTTCCGGATCTGGAGACAGTTCGCGGCATTCTCGAACAGATCGCAAAGGGGCTTCGGGCGTTTCATCGCAAGGAGATGGTCCACCAGGACCTGAGACCGGAAAACATCATGATCGACACCTCTGGAACGGTGAAGATCATTGATTTCGGATCTGTTCGGATCGCCGGGGTGATGGAAGCCGCACCCACGCTCGATCGGGCGGAGATCCTGGGTACCCATCAATATACCGCCCCGGAAGTCTTCCTCGGTTACCTTGGCACCGAACGCAGCGATCAGTTTTCCCTCGGCGTCATCGCCTATGAGATGCTGACGGGGCGTCTCCCTTTCGGCGGTTCGGTCGCGCGGGCAACAAGCGAGCGCGCGCAATCCAGGTTGAGATACCGAAGCGCTGTGTCACAGACCGAAAGAGTTCCTGAATGGGTGGACAGGGCCTTGAGCAAGGCGGTCAATCCGGTGCCCGGTAAACGCTATGAGGCCCTGAGTGAATTCATCGAGGACTTGCGGCGCCCGAATCCTCGGTTTCAAACAGATCAATTCGAGCCCTTGGCGGTTCGAAATCCCGTCTTGTTCTGGCAACTGGTTTCCGCGTTTCTGGCGGCGGCCTGCCTTTTCCTTGTCTTCCAAATCCACGGCAATTCCTAGGGGGAACGCATGTCAGGTCCGACACGTGAAGAAGCAGCCGATCTGATCCTTTCGGCAAAACGCCTGGCCGGTCTGGCGTGGCAGGCGCGCGCGAAACAGATCGGCATCAGCGCCGAACAGCTTCCCAACCCGCAAGGCGGCCGGGCGAGGGGCGACGCGACAGGAAAGCGTCCTTTCCGCAACGCGTCGTAACACGGCCACTCAAGTCATTCGCTTTTCTCTCGGCAATGCCGGAGCAAGGAGTTACCGGAAAATGCATGCCCCGATCGAAAAACGTGGTTTTAGCGAAGAGCAACTGGCGTATCTCGCAAATGCCGTGGCCAAGCTCGGCCTGCATAAGGCCTTTCAGCCGGATGCGGGCCCCGCTGCGGAAGCCGAAAACGTCTATGGAACGCCGCTGGAAGAGCTCTGCAAGGAAGAGGTCGCCAAGTACAATCTGCACCCGCTCGACTTGCGGGCCAGAATTGAACGCTGGACCGACCGCAACGAGATTGCCACCGGCCTGGACCAGTTCCTTCTGAGGCACTGGGGTTTCTTCAACGTCGAACCGAACAGCCAGGGCTACATGGTTCGCCTGCGTCTCCCGGCCTGCAAACTGCGCGGCGACCAGATGCTTGCGCTGGCTGACATTGCCCAGGACTACGCCGGTGGCTACGCGCATGTGACGACGCGCGGCAATTTCCAGCTCCGCGAAATTGAACCGAAAGACGTGCTGAACGTGATGTACGATCTTCAGCAGGCTGGGTTGTCCTGTCACGGATCTGGAGCGGATTCTGCCCGGAACATGACGGCTTCGCCGACTTCGGGCTTTGACCCGCTCGAACTGATTGACCTTTCTCCCTACACGATCCGTCTTTCAAATCTTGTGTTGCACACCCGGGAACTGCAGGGCCTGCCGCGCAAGTTCAACATTTCCTTCGACGGTGGGGGATCCATTTCGACGGTCAGCGATTCAAACGACATCTGCTTCCAGGCCGTTGAGATCAAGAACAATGACCAGGGTCTGGAACCGGGGATCTATTGCCGGATCATGTTGGGCGGCATTTCCGGGCACAGGGATCTGGCCCGCGATACCGGCTTTGTCTGCACGCCTGAGCAGACCGTTCTGGCCGGATCGGCGATGCTGCATGTCTTTGTGGAGCATGCGGACCGGACCAACCGGAAAAAGGCGCGCTTGAAATACCTTTTGGATTCCAAGGGGTTTGAATGGTTCGTCGAACGCACTCAGGAAAAACTGGAGGAGCTGGAAGCCGGGTTCCGGCTGACGCCACTGTCGTCTGTTCACGACGGGCTAAGACCCCCGGTTCTGCGCCAGGCCCACATTGGCGTTCACAGACAGAGTGCAGCCGATCGAAACTATGTCGGCGTCGCCCTGGAGATGGGACGGCTCTCGCCGGAGCAGATGCGCCTGATCGGGCGTCTGGCGTTGGAAAAAGGCAGCAATGACGTGCGACTGACCGTTTGGCAGAATGTGCTGATTGCAGGGATCGAAAATCACGACATTGCCGAAGTGGTCAAGGCTCTGGAAGAAAACGCGATGCCGACATCAGCCACGGCTTTCGCCGCCGGAGCGGTGGCGTGTACGGGCCGCTGGGGATGCAAGCTCGGGCTTGCCTACACCAAGCAGAATGGCACCGAACTGGTCCGCCACCTTGAGAAAACCTTCACGCTCGATCGTCCGATCAACATCCATCTGACCGGCTGCCCGAACTCCTGCGCGCAGCACTATATCGGCGATATCGGTCTTGTCGGAACCACCCTGCCGGACGGCGGCGAAGGGTATCATGTCGTGGTGGGCGGAGGCAGCGATCACGACTACGGAATTGCCAGACCGTTATGCGGGCCGGTGCCGGCCGATGACGTCAATGAAGTCGTGGAAACAATCGTCGGCAATTACCTCTCGGCGCGCGAGCCGGGAGCCAGCTTCCTGGAGTTCGTCAGGTCGCTGGACGACAGCGATCTTTCCCGGCTGCTCCATGGCCATTCCCTGGCAGCCTGACGCTCTTAAGTCGAGAACCCATCATGACACAGCACAGCACCACCATCCTCGATAAGATCTCCGTTGGGGGCACCGATGAGCAATCTCAGGGATTGACCGAGTTCATACCCGCCGATGCGCCCTTCGATGACGAACAGCGAAACTGGTTGAACGGCCTCTTCACCGGCCTCTTCACGATCGCCAATGAGGCTGCCAAAGGCACGCAGGAAGAGGCGCCGGGCACGGCGCTGCAGATCCTGTTCGGCTCGCAGTCGGGAACCGCTGAATCCCTTTCCAAGGATTTGCGGAAGTTTGCGAAGACCAAAGGCTTCGACGCCTCTGTTGCCGAGCTGGACTCAATCGCCCCCGCGGATCTGGCAACGTCCAACCACGTTCTCATCATCGCCGCGACCTTCGGAGAAGGGGAACCGACGGACAATGCAAAAAATTTCCATGATGCCCTGATGTCCGATGACGCGCCGCGGTTTTCCGAGACGGTCAACTTCAGCGTTTGCGGCCTCGGCGACAGCAGTTACCCGCAGTTCAACAATGTCGCCCGCGAAATCGATGCCCGGTTGAGTGAACTTGGCGCAAACCGGGTGCATGAACTGGTTGCCTGCGATGTGGCCTACGATGACGACTATGCAGGCTGGAAGGAAGCGGTCTTTCAGACCGAAGCTTTCGTGTTGGCGGCAGGCGCCGCGCAGGCGGCCGATCCCGAAGAAAGCGGCCCGGCTTTCGACAAGAACCATCCCTTCATTGCGACGCTGCTCGACCGCCGCTGCCTCAACGAACCGGGGTCCGCCAAAACCGTCAACCACATCGAACTGTCTTTGGCCGGCGGCGGCGAAGACCTCGACTATAGCGTCGGCGACGCGCTGGGCCTTTGGCCGGTCAACGATGCCGCGGATGTCGAAGCGCTGTTGGACGCCGGTGGCTTTACCGGCCGCGAGAGCGTTTCATTGAAATCCGGACCGACCAAGTTGCGTGCCGCCCTCTTGACCCGGCTGGACATCGTCACCGTTACGCCAAACACGTTGCAGAACTGGCAAGTCGAACGGCCGTTCGACGATGCTCACATCGTAGATCTGTTGCAGGCTGGCGTCGATGGATTAAGCGCTCAGATGCTTGTGGAAGGCCTGCGTCCGCTCCAGCCGCGTCTTTACTCCATTTCTTCCAGCCCGAAGAAGCACAACGGCGAAGTCCACCTGACCGTCGGTGAGGTGCATTACCGGTTGAACGGAACGGATCGGAAGGGCGTCGCCTCGACCTATCTCGGCAGCCGGCTTCAACCGGGAGGAAATGTCGGCGTCTACATCCAGCGCTCAAGCCATTTTCACCTGCCGGAAGACGACACCCTTCCGGTCATCATGATCGGTCCGGGAACCGGAATTGCGCCGTTCAGGGCGTTTCTCGAAGAACGCGAAATGCGTCAGGCAAATGGCCAAAACTGGTTGTTCTTCGGCGATCAGCATGAAGCCACCGACTTTCTCTACCGTGACGAGATCGGCACCTGGCAAGAAAACGGACTTCTGACGAAAGCAAGCCTCGCATGGTCGCGCGACGGGGCGGAAAAGGTTTATGTCCAGCATCTCATCGAAAGCGAAGGCGCAGCCTTCTTCGAGTGGCTCGAGGCTGGGGCTGTGATCTACGTCTGTGGCGATGCCTCGCGGATGGCCAACGATGTCGATCAGGCGATCCGCCGGGTTATCGCAACCCACGGAAACAGGACCGAAAGCGAGGCCGGCGCCTATCTCGATGCCTTGTCGAAGGCTCACCGCTACCAGCGCGATGTCTATTGAGGCCTTTTTACCGCTAAAGCCGGGAGCAGATTGTTTGCGAACTGATTTGTCAGCCGATGGAAGGGGGAAATCGCTCAACTGCCGGAAGGCTTGAATGCGGTAACTTGCCTTCAATCGGGAAGACGGCAGTGGATCAACTGCATCCAGGGTCTTCTGCAAAAGGGTATCGCGGGTGTCGGTGTCGTTGCCCGGGCGGGTTTACCGAGCGCGGCAAACGCGTATTTCAGGCGGAGCCGCCTGACGGTCTCTGCGCCTTCGGCAATGGCGAATTTCCGGGCTGTGCCTGCGATCATGCAAACAAGTTCGCTTCGTTCAGCCATGCAATCAGTGCATCGATGCGTTCAACGCCGCGCATGGACCTGTTTCGGAGGAGCCAGACATCCCGGTTCATCTCCGGTGAGTTCGGCGGCAACGCCAGCGCGGTCAGACGCGGGTCCCGCTTGGCTATGGTCGTCGGCAGCAGGGCTTTGGCCGGTGTCGTCACAACCGTTTCGAACACTGTTTCGAGGTCACGCATCAAAAGTGCCGACCGCCTCTCGCCTCTGCTTTGCGCAAGGGCTTCGGTCCACGCGGCCTGAGGCAGATGTGCTGCCACCGGATCGTAACCAAGCCATGGCCTTTCCTCGGGTGCCGGAGGCGTCTCGACTTTTGCGGTGAACACGGAAAATGCGATGCAGCCAAGCTTTTGGGCCAGCACCGCGTTGCCGCCTTCTCGAGGTTCGCCGAACCGGAGAGCAACGTCCACTTCGCGGCGTGTCAGGCTGAGGTTGTGACCATCCGGGATGAGGCTGATGCTCACGCCAGGGAAACGCATGCAAAAACCGGATAGTCGTGGTGCTATCAACCGGTTCAAGAGGAACGGAACCGCTGTCAGCCGCACCGTCCCGCTTGGATTGCGATCCTGTCCGACCAGGGCCGCTGCCGCATGGGCGTGCCGCTCCATGTTCTCGGCTTGATCGGCGAGCGATTGGCCGAGTTGTGTGAGCTGTATGTGACCTGATATCGCACGCAGGATCAAAGCCGCCCCGGCGCGTTTTTCCATGGCTTTGACGCGGCGCGAAACCGTGGTCGCATTGAGGCCCAGCAGTTGCGCGGCCCCACCCAGGCTCTCGGCACGCGCAACGGCGAGTAACACGCGAAGGTCATCCCAATTCATCATCTGCATAAACGCAGAAGGTATCTGCGATTGAGGTAATTGTGAATGCGTTTTTGCAGGCATAGGTTTTGAAAAAACGCAGGAGGCCACGATGCTCTACACCATTCGTTTTCTCGATAACGCCGGCGCCGACCCAGAAATTCGAATGCGGCACATGCGGCAGCATCTCGCTTTCCTGAGCGCCAACAAGGATGCGATCCGCGCAGCAGGTCCGTTGAAGGAAGACGACGGCACTGTCAAAAGCGGCCTGTGGCTGGTTGATGTTGAGACCGTCGAGCAAGCCTGGGATCTGGTAAAGGCAGATCCGTTTTGGCCAACCGGGTTGCGTGACAAAGTTGAAATCAGGCAGTGGACGCAAGTGTTTGCCGGTGGGCAGTGCTTGATCGACCCGGAGTAGGTGGCTTGCCCAGGCTCGCGATCTGAGATGTCCTATCCCTCACAACGGCAGTGCCGGTTTCTCCTGAAACCCCAGATGCAGCTCATCGCCTTCGTAAGGATGCGCCCGCGCGACCGTCTCGTTCAGATCGTGCCCCAGCCCAGGCTCGTCTGAGGGAATGACATAGCCGTCTTCCCAGCGGATCGGTGTCTTCAGGAGTTCCGCATAGAACCCGTCGAAGGTTCTGATCGACTCCAGCACCAGGAAATTCGGGCTGCAGGTGGCGAGCTGGATGTTGGCGAGCGCCACCAGCGGACCGCAGTAAAGATGCGGAGCGATCTGGGCCGAGTGACAGTCCGCCATGGCCGCGATTTTCTTGGCTTCCAGCAGACCGCCCACGCGGCCGAGGTTCATCTGCAGGATGCTTGCGGCGCGGGTTTCCAGAACACGGGAGAACTCGTATTTCGTGCAGAGCCGCTCGCCGGTGGCGACAGGGATCGAGGTGAAGCGCGCGACCTCGGCCATGTCTTCGGGTTTTTCCGGTGGGATCGGCTCCTCGAACCAAAGGGGATCGTAGGCTTCCAGCCGTCGCGCCATCCGCTTCGCGCCGGAGACGGTGAACTGGCCATGGGTGCCGAAGAGAAGATCGGCCCTGGAGCCGACCGCCTCTCGGATCGCGCGACAAAAGGCTTCGGAGCGCTCCAGATCCTCCAGGCTCGGCTGGTGGCCGTCATAGATCGTATAGGCGCCGGCCGGGTCGAACTTCACCGCCGTGAAACCCTGGGCAACCGCCTTGACGGCCGCCTCCGCCGCCATGTCCGGATCGTTGTAGACATTGGGCTTGTCCGGGTCCGGATAGACGTCACCGTCCGAGGGATAGAGATAGGTATAGGACCTCAGCCGCTCGTGGACCTTGCCGCCCAGCAGTTCGTAGACCGGTTTGCCGGCCGCCTTGCCGATAATGTCCCAGCAGGCCATTTCCAGGCCCGACAGAACCCCCATGACCGAGACATCCGGGCGCTGGGTGTAGCCGGCGCCGTAGGTCTTGTGCCAGAGCTTCTCGATATGGTGCGGGTCTTCGCCTGCGAACTGGCGCTGGAACACGTCCTTCGCCATGTCGGCCACCAGATGCGGCCCGAAGGTGGCGTTGTAGATCTCGCCGTAGCCGGTAACGCCGCAGGCGGTGACGAGCTTGACGAAGATGAAATAGCGCCCGCCGTGCCGGGGCGGCGGATTGCCGACGACGAAGGTCTCGATTTGGTCGAGTTTCATGAGGGGACCTAGCTCGCGTTGCTGATGGTGATCGCCTTCACCTTGGTATAGGCGTCGAGCCCTTCCCAGCCCTTTTCGCGGCCGTAACCGGATTTCTTGTTGCCGCCGAAGGGAAGCTCCAGGCCGCCGGCCCAGTAGTCGTTGACCGAGACCTGGCCGCAATCCATGGCATGGGCGACCCGCATGGAGCGGCCCGTGTCTCTTGTGTAGACGCTGGCGATCAGGCCGAACTCCGTGCCGTTGGCGAGCGCAATGGCTTCGTCTTCGGTCTCGAAATTCTGGACCGAGAGCACCGGGCCGAAGATTTCCTCCTGAACCGCGGGGTCGTCCGGCTCGAGATCGGCGATGACGGTCGGCTGGAAAAACCAGCCCTTGCCGGTGTTCTGGTCCGTCGTCACGTCGCCGCCGGTCAGGATATTCGCGCCCCGTGCCTTGGCGGCGTCCACATGGGCCTTGATGCGGGAAAGATGCAGCTCCGAATTGATCGCACCCATGTCGGGGCCGGTCAGTCCATGGGCGGTTTTGATCTTGCCTGCCCGCTCCGTCAGGATGGAAAGCACTTCGTCGCGGATCGCGGAGTGCAGGATCAGCCGGGAGCCGGCCGAACAGATCTGGCCGGAATTGGAGAAGATCGCCCAATAGGCCCCGTCGGCGACCTTTTCCGGATCGGCGTCCTCGAACGCGATCAAGGGCGACTTTCCGCCGAGTTCCAGGGTCAGGCGGGTGACATTGGGGGCCGCCATCCGGGCGACATTGACGCCGGTGGTCACCGAGCCGGTGAAGGTCAGCTGCTTGATGCGCGGGTCCTGCGCCATCTGCGCTCCGACATCGGACCCGAGACCGGTGACGACATTCACGAGCCCGTCCGGTACACCCGCCTCGGCAAGGAGTTCCGCCATGACGAGCGCGGTGAACGGGGTGGTCTCGGCGGGCTTGGCGACGACGGAGCAGCCGGCGGCCAGAGCCGGCGCGACACCTCGGGCGAAGGTCGAGGTGGGATAGTTCCAGGGGATGATGTGGCCGGTGACGCCGACCGGCTCCCGCACCGTGAAGGCGGTATAGGCAGACCCGAGATTGACGGAGCGGCCGTCGAGCTTGTCGGCCGCCCCCGCGTAATACTCGAAAAGCCGCGCGGAGGACTGCACGTCGCCCATCGCTTCCGCAAGGGTCTTGCCGCTGTCGACAACCTCGATTACCGCCAGTCGGTCGGCGTTGGCGCGAAAGACCCGGGCGACCTCGTTCAGGACGCGGCAGCGCTCGGCTGGCGTAACCTGCCGCCAGTGGCGCGCGGCTGTCTCGGCCGCGGCGATGGCCCGGTCCATGTCCTCCTCGCTGCCGAGGGAAAACTCCGCGAAGGCCTCGGCACGGGCGGGATCGAAACTCTCCATCTTCCGGTTGGAGGCCGGGCAGGCCTTGCCGTCAATGAAGTGACCGTCGGGGAGGGCGGTCAGCCGTCCGGTCGTCAGATAGTCTTGCGCGATGTCCTGGACTGTCATGAATGGGCCCGTTTGCGATCTTCAAGGATGATGTCGGCACCCTTCAGGGCCAGCATCATGGTGGGGGCGTTGGTGTTGCCCGAGGTTATATTGGGAAAGGCCGAGGCGTCGACCACCCGCAGCCGGTCGATGCCGTGCACCTTCAGCCGGCTGTCCACCACGGCGGCCGCGCGGTCCTCGCCCATGCGGCAGGTGGAAACCGGATGGTAGACCGTACTGGCGCGCGCCCGGAAGTCCTCCAGCAGACCGTCGTCGTCCAGCTGGGGAAGGTGAGGGGCAATGGACTCTTCCACCAGGCCGCTGAGCGCCCTGCTTCGCATCAGCCTCTGGCAAAGACGTCCACCCGCGATCACCGACCGCCTGTCCGCTTCCGTGGCAAGCGAATTCGGCCTGATCCGGGGTGCGGAGGATGCGTCCGCGCTTTTTATGTCGATCCGCCCCCGGCTTGTTGGCCGCGCCGGCTGCGCACTGATGATAAAGCCGTTGAACGGGTCGATGATGTGCCGGCTGCCGCGCCAGCGGCGCACGCGCCTGTAGCTGATCGGGTTGAAATAAAGCTGCTGGTCCGGCCGGTTCAGCGTCTCGTCCGAGCGCACGAAGCCGCCGCACTGGTTGACGGAGAGCGAAAGCGGTCCTTTGCGCGTTGCCGCATATTGCAGGGCGGCCAGCGCCTGACCGTAAAGAGGACGCAAAAGGGCGTTGAGCGTCGCTTCCCTGGCCCGGAACGTATAGGTCGCCGCGATATGGTCCTGCAGGTTGCCACCGACGTTTTCGTTTGCATGGACCACGGGAATGCCGAAGCCACTCAGAAGGTCTCCCGGTCCCACGCCGGAGACCTGCAGAAGCTGCGGCGAACCGATCGCGCCGGCCGACAGGATTACCTCGTGAAAGGCGTAGAAGACTTCCCCGCCGAGAAGCTCGATCCCGGTTGCCGTCGCGCCGTCGAACAGAATGCGCTTCACCTGCGCGCCGGTGCGCACGAAGAGGTTTTTCCGCGACCGGGCGGGCCGCAGGTAGGCGCGCGCGGAGGAGCAGCGCATGCCGTCTTGCGTGTTGATCGTGTAAATGCCGGCACCTTCCGGACAATCGCCGTTGAAGTCGTCCGACCAGGGCAGGCCGATTTCCCGGGCGGCCTCGTAAAAGTGCCGGTTGACCCTGTGAACCTGATTGGCGACGTTCTGCACATGGATCGGACCGTCGCCCTCTTTTCCGCCGGACACCGACACCTTGGTTTCAAGGCGCTCGAAAGTCTCCTTGACGCTCTGCCAGCCCCAGCCTTTTGCGCCACCGGTCTCCCAGTCCTCGAAATCTCCGGGTAGACCGCGGCAGTAGATCATGGCGTTGATGGACCCGGATCCGCCAATGAGACGGCCCCGCGGCCATTCGATGCTACGCCCGCCAAGGCCCTCGTCCGGCTCGGTCGTGAATTGCCAGGTGCGCTGCGGATCGGAGTTCAGTTTGGCGTAGCCGAGCGGCAGCGACACCCAGGGGGAGGCGTCCGAACCGCCGGCCTCCAGAAGGAGGACGGTCGTCTCCGGATCCGCGCTCAGCCGCTCCGCCAGTACACATCCGGCGGAGCCGGCCCCAACGATGATGTAATCGACCTTGTCCATAAGATCCGGCGCCAAACTTGAAAGTGGTCCGTTCGTAGTGTCCCGGAGTTCGACAAAATCCTGAAACGAAAAAAATTTTGGTTTAACATCGAAAAAATTTGAAAGAGAGCGCTGATGCTCCGGACTTCATTCGTCCGGATGTCACAAAACATTCCGATCGGTACAAGCAGGAGCGGCCTCACAACATGACCTATCATCTGCCGCCTCTCCCCTGGCTGCGTGCGTTCGAGGCGGCGGCGCGTCTGGGCAATTTCACCCGCGCGGCGGAAGAGCTTCTGATCACGCCGGCGGCCGTCAGTTATCAGGTCCGTCAGCTTGAGCAACAATTGGGGTACCCGCTGTTCGACCGGGTTCACCGCGAACTGGTGCTGACGCGTCTGGGACAGACCTATCTGCCCTCGGTCGAAAAGGCGTTCTCGGACCTTTCGATCGCCACCGTCTCCGTGTTCGGCGAGCGTGACCGCCAACCGGTTCGCTTCCGCTGTCTCAACAGTTTTGGACATTTGTGGATGATCCCCCGGATCGCGGCCTTTCAGGAGGCGCATCCGGGCATCGATCTCCAGATGATCTCCGCCTCCTGGGCGGAGACCCTCAACCCGGATCTGTTCGACATCGACATTCGCTTCGGAGACGGAAGCTGGACGGACGGTGCGGTCACATTCCTGCTGAACGACCCCATCGTGCCGGTCTGTCATCCGGACCTTGCTCTGCCCGGTGCAAGGAAAGACATCGAAGCCCTCGCACTTGCGCCCCGTCTCGACATCATGGGCGTGGTCGATACCTGGGAAAGTTTCTTCCGCGCCTTCGGCCATGCGGTGCCTGCCCGCAATGGACTGCAGGTGGACCAATCTGTCACCGCGCTAGAACTGGCGGCTCTCGGCCACGGCCATGCGCTCGTGCTGGAGACCCTGGCACGCCCTTTCCTGGAGGCCGGCCGCCTGATCCTGTCCTCGGACAGGAAGCTCAAGAGCCGGCACAGCTATTACCTTGTGACGGCACGACCGCGCCCGGAAATCGGTCCGGATGCCCGGACCTTCTGCAACTGGATGATCCGGGAATTGGGCGGGGCGTGATCCTTGACCGTCAATCCAGGGAAAACGTGTATTCGAACAGCTGTTCGATCGGATCCAGCGGTTTCGGGTCCTTGTAGCGGTTCAGGTCGAGCAGGCCGGCCTGGATAGCGTCCTGGGCGTTGAGCGCTGCCTGGACCGTGTCGTAGGTGGACCAGAATGCCGGGTCGGTCCGGCGCAGGCCGAAGGCCTCGATGACCTTCAGATAATCTCGCTGGCTCCGGATCGCGCGCACGGCCTGAACGAAGTCCGGCACGTCTTCCGCCTTTACCCTGAAGACAAAATTCGGGTAGCTGCTGAACTGGCCGGGAACGACTGTCAGGCTGTCCTTTTCCGGTTCCCGGCGGAGGTCTTCGTTGAAGATGAAGGCAACATTGGCATGCGCCATGTCGTGGGCCAGCGTGAACACTTCCTCCTGTCCCTCGGACCCGGCCAGAAGCACGGAGATGTCAGGCATGAACCTCGCGAAGGGCGCCGGTTTTTCAGTCAGCGGGCGCAGCTGTCCGGCGATGCTGTCCGGCGCGGCGCAGGCTTCCCCCGCGCAGCGGTTGATCGGATCGTGGACGGGCCAGAGGCGCTGTTCGAGCGTCAACAGCCCGGTCAGAAATTCCGGTTTCGGAAAAGCGGTACGGAAGTCTATGCCTGACGGCGAACGCGTGTCGAGCGCGCTTTCCTTCCAGCGGTCGAGAAGTGTGACCAGCGGTCCCCGGTACCATTCGTCATGCATCGGTTCGCGGATCTGGGGCGGCATGAAGGACAGGAACATCCTCTCGCCCTCCCGCCGCAGACTGTCCATGTAGAGCCTGGTGGCCAATTGGTGTTCCACATTGCCGAAAACGTCGAAACCGGCCACCAGATTGTAGTAGATGCGCTCGAATTGCGGGAAATCGATCACCCAGGCCGTTTCAGGAACCGAACCGACGAACCCGCTGACGACGGACGCGGAGGAAAAGTTCCGGTAGATCGTCAGACGCGCGCCGGTGTTCGTACCGTCGCCGTCCCAGATGTCGTCATAATCCGGTCCGCCCTGCTCCTTGCTTTTGCGCGCGTACCTGTCCCTCCGGAGGGCCTGATACCTGACCGGACCGTTGAGCAGGAAATTCTTGAGGCGGTCCTGGAGACTGGCGTCCGTGTCGGCGACCGGGAGTTCCAGGATCGGGATCGCCCGTTTCAGATAATCCGGGTCGGTGACGGAGAGATCCGCATCCGGGTCCAGAAACGAGACCCAGAACCGGTCCTCGATCACATTGACCGCGACCTGCCCGTAGCAGACCGGCCCCCGGATGAAGGAGCGAACGAAAAAGAGCGCGTCGTCCAGCAGGAACCGGTAGCGGCTGCGCGCGGGAATGGCGGCGAAGGTCGACAGCGGGTTGCCGCCCGCCTCCACGGAATAGGGCGGTAGCGCGTCGAGGCTCCATTCATCGCCAAGAAAAAGCGCATGGTAGCGCTCGAGCCGCTTGGGACCGATGGAGTAGACCATATGCTCCTTGTGCAGGATCGTGCCGTCGACCGGGACAAGGCGGTAGTGGAACGGGCCGCCCGGATCGTCGAAGGGCCGCCGCGACGGGATCTCGTCCGGGGCCTGTCCCGGCCCTGTCCGGGAGCGGATAAGCCGGAAAAACCTGTCCGGGCTGTCTTCCTCCAGATGAAGATGCGCCAGAAAGAGGTGTTCGTAGATATAGCGGGCGACAAGCTCCTTTCGGAGGCCCTCCGCGTTGAGGAAGGCTTCGATCTCCCGCATCTGAACGGCGACTGCGTCCGGCAGCTCCTTTTGAGGCCCGGGTGCGGGGGAGCCGTCTTTCGCCCAGGTGAGAAGCCGGCGGTAGTCCTCTTCCGGCAGGGGGGCAGTGGCAAAGGGCATGCCGCCGGTGGGGTGCTCTTCCACATAGCTGTCGACGTCAGACGGCTCGGTGCAGACATTCTTGCGCAGGGGTGAGATGTTCAGGTCGTCTGGCAGGGCAGCCCCCAGATCGAATGGGGTTTTGCGGCCCAGTCGCAGCAACTGCTCGATGATGGACGGTCCGGAGACGCTTCCGGTCTCGTTCCCTGTCACGGAGAAAAAGCCCTTCCGCCGCCAAGCCGGCACCGTTTTGGCGTCGATACCAAGCCGTGTCATCGGTGCGTCCTCGAGACGGGAGGATTCGTAGACCTTCTGCTTGCTCGCGCCGCGCAGCCAGCCGTCCGGCGACGACAGTTTGAGCTGGCAGGGAGCATCATAGCAGCCGTGGCAGACGACGCAGCGCTTGTTCAGCACGTCCTGTATGCCGGACAGAGGCTTCGGAGACGGTTCGGCCGCCAGGCTCCAGACAGGGGCTGCAACGCCGCCAGACAGACCAAGCAGACACAGAAAGGCAAAACGGCGGACGGTCAGGTAATAGAGCCTGGTTCCAGAGCGTGAGACTGAAGCCATTGGAAGAGATTATCCTTCGCTCTCGTCCGTCTCAGCCGCAGTCTTGCGGGACGGATGATCCGGTCCCTTATAGGCATAAAGATACGCCCATGCAGCATAGACCGTAATGGCGCCGACAATGAAGGCCCACGTCGTTTCGCCGGAGGCATATTCCATGCCGGTCCACCCCGCGCAAAAGATGACAAGAACGATCCTGCGCCAGACAGGGTCGAGCCAGGGGTGCTCTGCGGCACCGAACACAGATTTGCCTTCGTTTTGCGTCATTTGAACGGGCCTGAAGCGTTTGAGTTGCCGTTAGGGGAGTCTCAAGAGTTTGCAAAATCAAACAAATTTAGCATTTTTAAGATCCGAATTCATCTTGAAACCGGGTGCTGAAAAAGGGAAGGTGGCCTCCCGTTCAATACCCGTAATTGGACCCGACAGAGGAAACGGCGAAGGGACATGCTGACAGAGCTCGACCTCCTGACGGCGAACGATACGCCAGGTCTGCACGCGCCTTCCTTTTATGCGGAAACCGCGAACTGGCAGACATGCCACCCGGCTCTTGAAGGCGAAAGAAGCTGCACCGTCTGTGTCGTCGGCGCCGGCTTTACAGGTCTTTCGGCCGCGCTTCATCTGGCCGAACGCGGCATTGATGTGGTACTGCTGGAGGCGAACCGTATCGGTTGGGGTGCCTCGGGACGCAATGGCGGACAGGTCGGCTCAGGTCAGCGGGTCGAGCAGACGGTTCTGGAGCAGCGCCACGGACTGGCCCACGCCAAACTCCTTTGGCAACTTGCCGAAGACTCCAAGAACCTGGTGAAAGACCTGATCGCGCGGCATCGGATTGCCTGCGATTACACACCGGGCATTCTTCACGCCGACCACCGCAAGAGCTTCGTCGAGGACAGCCGCGACTATGTCGAGCACCTGCGTCTCGTCTACGGTTACGAGGACATCCGCTTCATAAGCGGCGATGAAATCGGCGATCAGGTCCGTAGTCCGCGCTATTTCGGTGGATCTCTGGACATGGGAGCGGGCCATCTGCACCCGCTCAATTTCGCCCTGGGGATCGGAAAGGCCGCCGCCGAGGCCGGAGCGGCGATCTTCGAGGAGACCAAGGTCACGGGCTTCGACAATCCGGGGCAGGGGCGGATCACGGTCAAGACAGAACATGGAACGGTGCGCGCGGATCATCTGATCCTGGCCTGCAACGGGTACCTCGGCCGACTCGACAAGACCACCGCCGCCCACGTCATGCCGATCAACAACTTCATCGTCGCGACCGAACCCTTTTCCGAAGACGAGGCGAAGAAGATCATCCGCGACAATGTCGCGGTTGCCGACAGCAAGTTCGTGATCAATTACTTCCGGCTCTCCGCTGACCGCCGTCTTCTGTTCGGCGGCGGCGAGAATTACGGCTATGCCTTCCCGGAAGACATAAAATCCTTCGTGCGCAAACCGATGCTGGAAATCTTTCCGCAGCTCGAAGAGGCCGCTATCGATTACGGCTGGGGCGGAACGCTGGCGATCACGGCCAAACGCATGCCTTATTTCGCAAGGCCGGCTCCCAACGTTCTGACAGCGACCGGCTATTCCGGGCACGGGGTCGCCATGGGCACGCTGGGCGGACAGATCCTCGCCGAAGCGGTCGCGGGGATAACGGGCCGGTTCGATGTCTTCGCGAAACTGGACATTCCCGCATTTCCGGGCGGAGACCGGTTCCGCTCACCGCTACTCGCTCTTGCCATGACCTGGTTTTCCCTGCGCGACAGGCTTGGGATCTGAGATGTTGCAGAAGCCGGAACCGCTGCGGACGATCGGAAGCTACTGGGAAGCGAGCGTCCCGGTTGTGAAGCAGGACCGGCAACTGATCGGCAATGCCCTTTTCGACGTCGCCGTGATCGGCGCCGGCTTTGCCGGGTTGAGCGCGGCCTTGAAGCTTGCCCAGGCCGGCGTGTCCGTCTGCGTTCTGGAAAGCGAGCACGTCGGTTACGGCGCCTCCGGTCGCAACGGCGGATTTTGCTGTCTGGGAGGAACCAAGCTCGACGAACGCCAGCTCATCCGGAAATTCGGCCTGGAAGAAGCCCGGCGCTTTGTCGCCTATCAGGTGGCGGGCATCAATCTGGTCCGGCATCGTCTTGAAACCTGGGGCGTTGACGCCGACTGCCATTCAAACGGCGAAATCTATCTCGCGCACCGTCCGAAGGACCTGAGCGACCTGAAGGCCCACGCGGCATTCCTGAAAGAGAGTTTCGGCATCAGGGCCGGCATCCTGAACAAGGACGAGCTTGAGAGCCAGGGCTATGGCGGTCCCGATTTCCACGGCGGTCTGCACATGCCGTACGGCTTCGCGCTCAACCCGATGAAATACGTCCTGGCGCTTGCCGCGAAGGTGCGTGCGGCCGGTGGCAAGATATTCGGCAAGTCGGCGGTGTCTGCCGTCAGCCGGGATGGCGATCGTTGGCGCATGGAGACCGAACATGGCTTCGTGCGTGCGAAGACCGTGATTCTGGCGGGAAACGGCTATGCCAGAGAAGATGCGCCGAAATGGCTTCATGGCCGTACCTTGCCGGTGATGTCTTCGGTCCAGGTCACCCGTCCTCTGAGCGACGCGGAACTGAGTGCCCAGGGCTGGACCTCGGAGACGATGGCGGCGGACACCCGCATTCTCCTTCACTATTTTCGCCTGTTGCCGGACAGGAGGTTCCTGTTCGGCACGCGCGGCGGCATCTTCGAAAACGCCGCATCGCTCAGCGCCATGCACAATCGTGCCCGCGCCGACTTCAAAGCCATGTTCCCGGCCTGGGCCGGCGTCGAGACGGAGTACAGCTGGTACGGCCATGTCTGTCTCTCGCGAAACCTGCTGCCATTTGTCGGTCCGGTGCCGAAAATGGAAGGAGTTTACGCGGCCATGGGGTGGCACGGCAGCGGCGTCGCCATGGCGTCGATCTCCGGAGAGAAACTGGCCGGTCTGATCCTGGGCAACCTGCGCCCGGAGGATCTTCCGCTCCCGCTCCAAAAACCCTTCGCCAGGTTCCCTGTTGCCGCGTTCCGCAAACTCTACCTGCAAGGCGCCTACTGGTATTACGGCTACAAGGACCGGTAGGGAGAAGGCCGAGGGGACTTAAATGGCGCAGCCCAGCGGGCGTTGCCGTGGCGGCTATTTCACCTTGATGATGTATCGTTCGACCAGAAAGCTGATCCTGCCGCTTCCCGCATATTTTTCCATCTTGTAGCCGATCTTGAAGACGTCCTCGCCGCGAAATCCGGACTTGGGCTTGAAGATGACGACGGTTCCCTTCACCCGTTGGCCGGCGCATTTTCCGGCTTTTTCGTTCAGCTTGAAAGATCCCTGCTTGAAGGAAACGCTGCCGTGCTTGGGCGCCTGCGTCACGCGGAACTGGGGAAGAGCCCCTCCGGAACAGGTGTGCCGGTTGTAGTTCGCATGAATACCGACCGTAGATGCCCGATTGGCCGAGACAGTGCGGCGCGTCGTGTCGGCGTGAGCAATCGCGGACATCAGAACCAGAATGAAAAAACTCAGAAAAAGACGCATTTGATCCCACCTTCAATCGAAACCGATTAAGCAATAAATACAATTTACGATTTTATTAACATCAACTTTGGTTGCATTTCAAGCCTGTGCAATCATTGACATTCTTCTGGATGAGCGGCTTGCGTGCAGAATGAAGAAGCCTTTCAGTTGCGGCGCCTGACGACCGCCACATTCACCTCGCTCCAGATTTCGAAGCCGAGTTTCCGGTAGAGGGCGATCGCGCCGTGGTTGCCCGCATAGGCGTGCAGGAAAGGCGTGTCGCCCCGCGCGCGGATTTGCGCGGCAACGTAGGTTGACAGCAATGTGGCGAGGCGGCGGCCGCGATACTCCGGATGGGTGCAGATGCCGCTGATCTCGGTGTAACCGTCGAGGTTCAGCCGCGTGCCGGCCATGGCCGCCAGACGCCCCTCAAGCCGGACGCCCCAAAAGCCGCCGAGTTCCGGTGTCCGCGACGTGAAAGGACCGGGCTTTGTCAGCTCCGCCAGTGCGGTCATCTCGCCAATGTCGTCTTCCCTGAGCGCCACGATGTCCGCATGGGTGTCCGGAGCGGGGGACGGCGCCTGTTCGGTCATGAGAACGCCAAGTCGGGTCGTCTCGGCGTCCAGAGAGTCCGGCAGAGCGATATCCCCGGCCTGCAGCAGATAGACACGATCTTCTCCCCCACCGATCAACCCGGCCAAAGCCGCAAGCGCTTCCGGTGAATTGTCCTTGGCGGCGGCAAACGGCGAAATCGACGGATCGAACCGCCGGGCGAGAGACCCTCCCAGAGCAAATGCATCCTGCCGTGTCGTCAAGGCCGACCAGACAGCCCGTTTGAGGCCTTCCGTCATTTCATTTTTCCTCTTTTTGCTGGCCCTTGCTTGAAACGAACGCGTCCCAATCCGGCATCGGTCTGTCCGGGAGGCGTTGAGCCAGAGGGGTCTTCGAGAGCGCGTCTTCCAGTTGGGCGAGCTGATCCAGAAACGGTCCCTCCAGCCCCGCGCAGGCGTCTTCGACGGCAAGAGCGGCGGCCGGCCAGAGGGTCCGCTTCAACTGCGCGACAAGCGCCATGCCTTTTGGGGTCAGATAAATCGTGCTGATGCGCCTGTCGTCCTCGGCGGGGCGGGCGGCCACGAGACCGGCCGCCTTCATGCCGTTGACCATGCGCGTCACGCCGGGCTGGCTTTGCCCGAGGGCTTGGGCGATTTCGCCGATGCTCAAGGGGCCGTTCCGGTCGAGTGCGGCCAGAACCGGATTGTACGGCACCGGCAGATCGACGGCTGTTGCCTCTTCCGCTAGGGTCCGGGCCAGGTCCAGTGTTTGCACCTGCAACCTTTCCCCGATCCGTTTCAGTCGGCTGCCGAGTGTGGCGTATCCGAGCGCGCGGACGACATCGTCAACCATGTGCACCTCCATTTACATAACATGATATATAACATGTTATGTAAATGGCAACAAAAATTGACACGGTCTTTGAGAGGATTGGAAGACGCTCGAAAGCCTGGATCGGTCCGCACCCGCCGGCGCGGACCCTCCGTCTTTGAACCGCTCAGTCGAATTCCGGTCCCCGTGCCCGGTAAGGGGTGATTTCCCGCCAGGCGCGCATCAGGGTGTCGAGTTCCTCGTCCCGGTGGGGCGGCATGACGATCTGGAGCCTGACCAGAAGGTCGCCGTGGCCGCCGGTTTTTGTCGGCAGCCCCTTGCCCTTGAGGCGCATCGTCTTGCCGCTCGACGCGTTTTCCGGGATGGTCAGATTGACCGCGCCGGTAAGCGTTGGTGTGCGCACCTTGGCGCCGAGCACCGCCTCATAGAGCGTCAGCGGCAGATCGAGGATCAGATCGGAGCCCTTGACCTCGAACAGCTTGTGCGGCTTCAACCGGACCTCGACCATGGCGTCGCCTGCGGGGCCACCGTTCTCGCCCGGGTAGCCCTGGCCTTTCAGGCGGATCTTCTCGCCTTCCTCGACGCCCTTGGGCAGGGTGACATTCACGGTCTTGCCACTCGGCAGCGTCACCTGGGTCTTGCCGGAATTGACGATGTCTTCCAGCGACACCCTGGCGACGATCTCCGCGTTCCGGCCTTTGGCCTTGGGCGCTGCCCTCGTCTGAGCCCCGCCACCCGCGAACCCGGAAAAACCAGCGCCCGGACCAGCACCGGCTCCGGCTCCGCTGCGCGCGCGTCCGCCACGGGCACCGCCGAAGCTGCCGAAAATATCGTTCAGGATGTCGTCGAAGCCGGCCCCGCCGCCACCGGCTGCGCCTTTGAAGCCGCGCGCTCCACCGGCTCCACCGAAGTCCTCATATCCGGAGAAGCCCTCGAACCCGTGGGACTGGAAGCGGGGCTTACCTTCCGCGTCGATTTCTCCGCGGTCGAACTGGGCCCGCTTCTCCTTGTCGCCGACGATTTCGTAGGCCTGGTTGACTTCGGCAAAACGTTGCTGTGCTTCCGGATCGTCCTTGTTCTGATCCGGGTGGTATTGCTTGGCCAGTTTCCGGAAGGCCTTTTTAATTTCGCTCTCACCGGCGGATTTCGCCACGCCGAGAACGCTGTAGGGATCACGCATTCGTCTCACCAGGTTTCTAAAGATTTTCCGGCGCCGCGTCCCCACACGGAAACGCTCCGGATACACTGTCTGCTCCGAAGCGCGAACCGGGGTACAGCCGGATCACCGTCTCATGGAAGAGCCCGCGACCCACTACCGGACTTGGCTTCAATATCGGGTCGAACGGGTAAAAATTCCAGACTTTTATACCCTTTAATGGCCGGTATCGTCTTTTCGCGCCGACGGCGGCGCTCAAGCGCCTGCCACGGTCAGGGCGGTAACGGCGAACTTCCGGCTGACATCCCGGCAGGCCGTTCCCGAATAAAGCTTGATGCCGGCGATGGTGTTCGCGGTGGTCTTGAAGAACAGGCATCCCGTCTCGCCGAAGACGTTCGTATCGATCTCGGTGAGCGTTCCGGAATTGCCGCTTACCGCGTTCAGCCAGGGCAGGGCCAGGCCGTCCACCGCCTGACCGGAATCCAGATGCTCGGCAACCAGGTCCAGGTTCTGGGAGATGATCTCGCGATCCTTCTCATCGACGTCCGAATAGGCAATATCGGTGGAGGAGGAAATGGCGCCGGTGATCACGGTGGGCGTGTCGACGTTGTTGCTGCCCATCGGCACGGTCACCTGGCTGCAGCCGCCAAGCGTCGCGGCCATGCCCGCGGCGGCGACAAAAAGTTGGATCTTGCAGAACCCAACTGTATATGAACGCATACGATACATATTAAGACAGCCCCCGCGGTCCGGCCACTTCAGCCGTTTTCCGAGCCGCCGATCCTTCGACAGGTACCCAATGACCGACCTCAAGCATCCGCCCGAAGAATTAACAAAAGGTGACTTTTCGGAAGCACAGAAACCATTCGACCTTTTCGGTGAATGGCTTGAGGATGCCAGAGCGTCGGAAATCAACGATCCCAACGCCCTCGCGCTTGCGACCGTGGACGAAACCGGCCTGCCGAACGTGCGCATGGTTCTTCTCAAGGACTTCGACGAGCGCGGCTTCGTGTTTTACACCAATTTCGAAAGCGCCAAGGGGCGCGAACTGCTGTCGGCCGGCAAGGCAGCCATGTGCTTCCACTGGAAGTCCCTGCGCCGGCAAGTCCGGATACGCGGGCCGGTTCGGGAAGTCTCCGGGGACGAGGCGGATGCCTATTACAAGTCCCGGCCGCGCGGCAGCCGCATCGGCGCCTGGGCATCGAAACAGTCGCGGTCTCTGGAAAGCCGGTTTGCGCTGGAAAAGGAAGTCGCCCGCTACACCGCGAAATTCGGCGTCGGCGAAATTCCGAGGCCGGACCACTGGTCCGGCATGCGCCTGACGCCGCTTTCCATCGAGTTCTGGCACGATCGACCCTTCCGCCTGCATGACCGGGTGGTCTTCTCCCGCGAGACTCCGGATGCTCCCTGGACCAAGGACCGCCTGTACCCGTAACGGATAAGGGGAGGGGGGTTACAACAGGCGCTTCCAGCGGAAGAACAGGAACGTCAGGATAACGGAAATGAGCATCATGCCGAGCGAGAAGCCGAAGCCCTGCTGCCATTTCAGTTCGGGCATGTTCTCGAAATTCATGCCGTAGATCGAGGCGATCAGCGTCGGCGGCAGGAAGATGACGCCGAGCACGGTAAAGATCTTCGAGATCTGGTTCTGTTCCAGCGTGACGAGGCCGACGGTGGCATCCAGAAGAAACGCCAGCTTGTTGTCGAGCGCATCCCCGTGTTCCTTGATGGAATGAATGTCCTGCCCGAAGGTTTTGCACTCCAGTAGCTGTTCGGCGCTGAAGCCGAGCCGTTTTTCATGAGTGCCCATGAAAAGCAGCGCGCGGATCAGGCTGGTGCAGACGTCATGCATCTTTGCGACCTTGAGGCCGATTTGGCCAAGCTGCTTGATGGCATCCTGGTAGCTGGCGGTCTTGCGCATGTTCAGCCCTTCGCCGAATACCTGATGCGCCAGTTCGTCATATGACGACGAGGCGTCCTCCATTTCATCCGCGCAACGGTCGACGATGATATCCAGCATTGCGAAGAAAATCGCCGGCCCCTTGCGCTCAAGGGTGACGTCGCCTTGCACTTTCCTTGACAGGATCGCGAGCGTCTTCGGTTCCCCGTAGCGGACCGTCACCAGCCGTTTGGAGTTCAATACGAAGGTGACGGAAGACAGTGTCGAATTGACGGTGCGTGTCGCCATCGGCATCTGCGCGGTCATGACCACGGCGCCGGGCTCCGCATAAAGACGCTCGGACGTTTCGATGGAGGCGATTTCCTCACGGGTCGGGATCTCGGCGCCCATGAGCTTTTCCGCCGCCTTCTGCTCCTCCTGGGTCGGCGAGAAAAGGTCGATCCAGACGGACGTCGCTGGAAGGGGCGCGCCCGGCGCGAGTTCAATCCGCTCCAGGCCCTTCACCGAGGGGCAATAGGCAATGATCATAAGGCACTCTCCGAAGGGCCGGCACGCGATGTGCGCGACTCATCGAAAGTTTGCCCAACAGACCGGTTCACGGCAACCGAACCTCGGCCGGTCCCCGGGAAAAAGCGCGGTGTCAAGGCGCGGCGGCAGGCCCTTGCGGGATCCTGACCAGTTTAAACCTGTGCCTGGGAACCGGATAGAACTCGTTCTTCGGAAATGCGGAACGGCTGCCTTGCATCGGGGCACCCTCCGCAAGAACCATCCGGCTGCCCAGTCATCCGTGAAGGCGAATTACTTCGCCTTTTTCGTCACGGCCCCGGTCTTGTTGCACAAAGCGGCTGCGTTCAGCGCGGCAATGGCGACGGGCTTGTACTGGTTTTCGAGTTTTGCTCCAGCCGGAAGACTTATGTTCGGGCGGGCGGATTGTTCAGACATTGTCTCGGGTCCGTTGTTTTTGTCAGTGCCCGCTGTCTGGTGTTCCTCACAGTTTTCTTGCGGGCAGGTTTGGTGTCGAATCCAAATGAGGCATTCGAAGGGCAGAAGAAGTCTGTCACCGGAAAAACCGCATTGGACAAGGTGAAGTGTGCGCCTTTGCGCGAGGCCCGGCCAGTCAAAAACCATAACAGCCTGTAACAAAGTATGAAGTAATTTTAGAAGTATCGGTAAAATTTTATTTACCAATTTGCATTGTCTTCCTCTTGGTGAGGGGGGCGTGTCTATCGAAATTAAAAGAAGCTCGGCCTCTGATGGCGGAGCGGTCCACCGGACGGTACCTCACTGCTTGAACGGCCTGCCGCACCGTGCCATCGGACAGGATCCTGTCCGGTGCGGCGGGTTTTACATCAGATAGCTCTTGTAATTGCGGGGAGCCTCGCTGCGCAGCGCAAACACCAGGCCGCTGGCGCAGCGGACGAGGGTCAGGGCCGCCGACAGCACGAAGAGCACGACGCCGGCGAGGATCAGCACCGTAGAAAGGACCGCCCCCAGAACAACCATCAACCCGGCAAGGCAGAAACCGATCACGAGCAGCGCGAAGGTCGTGCGGATGAAGAAGTAATGGGCCTGGAGCCGGCTGCCGCCGCGCTCCGCGAAGAGGAATGCGAACAACAGTGCGACGGGGGACAGAAAGAAGGTCAGAAGCGACAGGTAGCAGAGACAAATATTGCGGAAGCTGGGTTTGAAGAAAACACCGGGAAACGAATCGTCCTTTGCCCAGTCCCCCTCGTTCCCGGCAACCGGCTCGCCCGTTTTCTTAGATGGATGACGGGAGCTCATTCCTGTCATGCACAACCCCGATTTCTAAGGCTCGGACAGTGGGGGCGCCTTTCCTGCCATGAGACGCGCGGCCCGTTGGTGATACCGCCGGGATGACTTTATGATGTGGGGCCCCGCGAAGTGAAGTTCATTTTTGACATTTCATCTGTAAACGAAGAAACATGCTAAATGCCGTGCCCTTGGCGCGGAACCGTAAATTCAGCTTTCAGGTCGACATGAAGCGATACGCCACCCATAAGACAGTCTCGGCACCGGCAAGCCGGAGTGTCGGTGCGCTGGCGTTGGTGCTTTCGGTGATCGCCTTTCTCGCCAAACGCTTCGGGCTGATCGAGGCGGATGTGTTCGTGCTGTCGCTTGCCGGCGCGGCGCTGATTGCACTTCTTTCGCTGGCGATGGCATTTTTCGCCTTCCAGCGCATTTGGACGCTCGGCGGCCCCGGTGTTCCCGCCGCCTTGAACGGGGCGCTGCTCGGATGTCTGGCGCTTGTGCCTCCGGCGCTTTTTCTGGCAATGCTGGTATCCCATCGGGGCGCCGACGATCTGTCGACGGACCGGTCCGATCCGCCGGAACTGACCCGGGTGGCGATGTCGGACGAACAACCTTTCCTCGCCTGGCTGAACGGCACCCTGGAGACGCAGGTCTGGCCGCTCTGGTTGCAGCTTTCCGGCGCCGGCGCTCCTGAGGTGGCGGAAGTGGAACTTCTCCACCCCGATATCGTGTCGCGCAGATACCGGATTCCGCCGGGCCAGCTTCACGTAGCCGGGGCGAAAGCCATCGAGGATCTGGACCTGCGCGTTGTGGACGAACTGCCTCCCGACCTGCTCGATGCGCCGACGCGCCTGCAGGCGGAAGGCCAGACCCGGATCCTGGGTCTGAAATACGATGTGGCGCTCCGGGTGCGTCCGGACCCGGTCGGCGCTTTGCTGGATGTCCGCTCCCGTTCCCGCACACCGCTCAAGGATCTGAGGGACAATGCCGATCACATCCGCACGGTGTTCGCGGAAATCGACAAGGTCCTGCTTGAGACCTACGGCGATCTCGCCCGGCTCTCGGTCGATGAGAGCGAACTGGAGGAAACCGGTTCGCAGCCAGAGCCCCTGGACGAGCCGCGCGATACCGTGCCGTTGCCGGGGTTCAAGCCCTATTTCGAAGGAGAAGACGACGCTCCGGCCGACGGCCTTGAACTGACGGATCTGGAAGGGTAGCGGATTGAGTTTACCCGGCTGTTTCCGGACCGCCGGGCTCCGGCAAACCGAAGCGCGCCGTCAGGAGAAGATCGGGACTGGCCGTCACGAGACCGCGTTCCGAGAGATCTTCCAGATGCGCGAAAACCGACAGGCCGGCGGCCGGGTGAAGCGCGGGATCGACCTGGGCATAGAGCACGGCCACGATTTCGGGAATGGTTAGAGGACCCTTGCCAAGCTGCGCGAGTATCGATGCCTCGCGGCCGAGGCGGTGCCGCTTCAGGTCGCTCACATAGGTTTTCGCGTCTTGGACCGGGCCGCCATGACCCGGCAGATAGGTTTGCTCGGGCCGTTGCAGAAGTTTGTCGAGAGACGCCATGTAGTCGCGCATGCTTCCGTCCGGCGGGGCAACGATCGAAGTCGACCAGGCCATGACGTGATCCGCCGACAGGAGAATATCCGTTCCTTGCAGGGCGAAGCAAAGATGGTTCGCCGTATGTCCCGGTGTTGCAATCGCTTCGAAGGTGGCGCCGGCGGTCTCGAGGATTTCACCGTCGCGCAGCTCCCTGTCGGCCGCGTAGTCCTTGTCGCTGCTGGCATCGAGGGGATTGAGTTCGTCCGCGAGCAAGCTCCGGGCCGCGCGATGAACGCCGCAGCCGACGATAGGGGCTCCTGTTTTTGCCTTGAGCAACCGGGCGGCGGGGGAATGGTCCATGTGGGTGTGTGAGACCAGGATGGACTCGATCGCGGCGCCTTCGGCGGCCTTCAAGATGGCATCGACGTGTTCTTCGAGAAGGGGGCCGGGGTCGACGACGGTGAGCCTGTCTGTTCCCACCAGATAGGTGTTGGTGCCCGAAAACGTGAACGGGCCGGTGTTCTCCGCGGTCAGGCGGCGCAGGCCCGGCACGATCTCCACGGCGACACCGTGGTTGGGTTCGAAGTTCCGGTCGTGTTTCATGATTTTCCAGCCGGGCGGTTCCAGATATTGCGTCATGTATCTGACGTTTGAATCGTTTAGGGAAGCAGAACTTTGCCAATCGGTGTCTTTCTGTGGGACATTGTGGCGGTGATTTGAACCGAGCATCTTGGCGGGACGCTTATGTCACAGGATCAGGAATGCCGTGTCGACGGCTTGTTGGATTTACCGCGCGAACAGGCCTTTTCCCTGTTCGTCGACCGGCCCGGTCTCTGGTGGTCCTCGCCGTTTCGCGAGCATGGCCGAGGCGATTCGGGGACCGGTGTCGAGGTTGGCATCGAACCTTTTGCCGGCGGTGCCTGCTATGAAATCGACGGCGAGGGACGTCGCCGGATCTGGGGTACGGTGCTGTCCATCGAAGCGCCTTTGTTCATCCGCCTGGCTTGGCAGGTCACGCAAGACGGCGAGCAGATCGCGGATCCGGGCACGGCAAGCCGTGTCATGGTCAATTTCCGGCAGGCGGGTGAACTGACGCGCCTGGAGATCGTTCACAATGAATTTCTGCGCCACGGGGAAGAGGGAACGGAGTACGCGGGGCGCATGCGGCAGACGGACGGTTGGCCGAGAATTCTCCGGCAACTTCAGGATGCGGCCAGGCGGATGGCCTGACGAGATAAAATTCGTCTAGACATTTTGGCAAAGTCAGAGTTTTGTCGCGTGGTTGACATGCTTTGTGTGGTAGGCGAAGCGTTCGACGCCGCCTTGATCTTCCGGATACGACAGCATGTAATTGTTAAGGTGGCTAAATTATCTTCAGGCTTCCTGGCGCAACATACAGGCTTTTGATCGCACGGCGAATCCATGACCGACTCCCCATTGCCCGATGAGGCAGCCACCGACTCCGAGGTGGCTGCGTCGCCTCTCACTCGACTGAACGAAGCACGGTGGATTCTCATCACCGCTTTGTGCGCGGCGACCTTGGGCGTTCTGTTTCACAACGTTCCGCTGTGGGCGATGGCGGCGGCTTTGGCCGCGCTGGTTCTTGTCACCGCGTTCGTGCCGCGGAAGTCGGTCGGACGCCGCGTACAGTTGAAAGCGCAACGGGAAAGGCGGCGGATGTGGCCGGGGACAGGCATGAAGGTAACGGTCGATGCCCTGCCGACCCCGTGTTTCGTGGCGGATGGACGGGGTATTACCCGCTACGTGAACACCCGGGCGCTTGCGCTCTACGAAGGTGTGAAGCCGGGCGATCCGTTGTCGTTTTCCCTGCGGGCCCCATCCTTGCTTGAAGCGTTCGACAGGGTGTGCGCCACCGGTGGGGAGGAACGGATCAGCTGGATCGAAAAGGTTCCGACCGAGACCTGGTACGAAGCTCACATTGCGCCGATCTACATGCCGGGGGCGCAGGGCAAGGAGATCGAGGAGCGCAAGACGCATCTTCCCGATTTCATTCTCGTCGTTATCCAGGACCTGACCGAAAACCGCCGGCTGGAACGCATGCGGACGGACTTTGTTGCGAATGCGAGTCATGAGTTGCGCACACCGCTGGCCTCCCTGACCGGATTCATCGAAACGCTTCAGGGACCGGCCAAAAACGATCCGGAAGCGCAGGACCGGTTCTTGACGATCATGCTGGATCAGGCAGGCCGCATGCGCCGCCTGATCGACGACATCCTGTCCTTGTCGCGGATCGAACTGAAGGCGCATGTCCGGCCGGCGAGTGTGGTCGATATGGCCGAAATCGTCCGCCACACCGCGGACGCCCTGTCGCCGGTGGCGAAGGAGATGGACGCCAGGATCCGTGTGCAGGTCCCTGAGGTTCCCGTGAAGGTGAGGGGAGATCGCGACGAGCTCATCCAGGTGACTGAAAACCTGATGGAAAATGCGCTGAAATACGGAAGCGGCGGCAAGTTCGTCGATGTAACCCTGGAATGGCAGGAGGGTGCGCAGGACGGGCCCGGCTGCCTGATGTCGGTGCGCGACTACGGCGATGGCATTCCGCCTGAGCATTTGCCGCGGCTGACCGAGCGGTTTTACCGTGTCGATGTCGAGTCCAGCCGGGCGATGAAGGGGACCGGGCTGGGTCTGGCGATCGTGAAACACATTCTTACCCGGCACCGCGGCCGGATGGAAATCGAAAGCGAGCCGGGCAAGGGAGCGACGTTCAAGGTCAAGCTTCCCACCATCGAGGCTTCCGAGGGCATGCAGGAAAAAGCGACCGCCTGAAGATTTTTTCCCGCCAGTGTCGTCGTACTGAAATTTGACGATGTTACCCAGGATCAACTGGAGGTGGTCCCGCCGGTTGATTCCGAGAGCATGAATTGAAGACGATACGGGAGTTTGCAGGTGGCGAAACATTTCACGGCCCGCGCTTTATCGAGTTGCATGCTTTGCCTGAGCCTCTTTATCCCGATGTCCGCCGCGGCAAGGGACCGCCTGTTGATCGTGGGATCGTCGACCGTATTTCCGTTCGCGACAGCGGTCGCCGAAGAAGTCGGCAAGACCGGACTCAAATACCCGATTGTCGAATCGACCGGTTCCGGCGCGGGCTTTGCCCTGTTCTGCAAGGGGGCCGGGGAAAACACTCCGGATATAACCAACGCCTCGCGGCGGATGAAGCCGTCGGAACTGGAAACCTGCATGGCCAACGGCGTGACGCCGGTCGAGATCAAGATCGGCTATGACGGCATCGTTCTGGCGAATTCCGTCAAGGGGCCGAAATTCTCACTGACGGTGGAGCAGATCTTTCAAGCCTTGGCGGGCAAGCTGCCCTCAGGCAACGGGGTCCGGGACAATCCCAACGTCTCGTGGTCCGACATCGCAGCCGGGCTGCCGGCCGAAAAGATCGAGGTGCTCGGTCCACCGCCAACATCCGGTACGCGGGACGCCTTCGAGGAACTTGTGATGGAGGTGGGTTGCGAAGCGGTCGGAGGCCTGGAAGAGGACCATTGCACCCTTATCCGCCGCGACGGCGCCTTTGTCGAAGCCGGAGAGAACGACGATCTGATTGTCGGCGCGCTGGAAGAAAACCCGGTGACTGTCGGGATGTTCGGTTATTCGTTCCTGGTGAAGAACACGGGACGCATTCAAAGCGTCGGTGTGAATGGCGTCGAGCCGACGCTCGATAATATTGCCTCCGGTAAATATCCGGTCTCGAGGCCGCTTTATTTCTATATCAAGAAAGAACATGTCGGAGAGATCCCCGGGCTTGAGGATTATGTCGCGGAATTCACCGGTGAAGCGGCGTGGGGAGACGAAGGCTATCTGGCGGCAAAGGGCCTCATTCCGCTTGCCCCCGACGACCGGCAAGCAGAGGCGGACAAAAGCCGCCACCTGAACGCCTTGCGATTTTAACCCAACCCGCAACCAACAGGCCCCGTCTGATGGCTCCCTCCGGTTTGCGGGCAAGGCGCGTTGCGCAGGGTGGCCTGATTGGGCATTCAAGCGCCGCAACGCTGTCCGGGGGGGGGGGCGGAACGGGTCGCCAGATGCCGCGTCTGAATCCCGTTTTTGCGGCGTTGTGCGTCTCGGCCGGGATCCGGCATCGATGCCCCCGCGTCGCACGGATCGGGGCGGCCGTACATTCCTTTGGGGAAACCCTCTATAGCCTCTTCGCGGGAGACTGCGCTGCGTGCTCAGTCGCGTGCCTTTTGCGATGGGTATGTCTGACACAAAACATTTAAGAAACGAAAAAATGTCATATGTAGCAATGACTTAAATTGTCACAAAACTGAAAATAAACTGTCATAGAACTCTCACTCACGGAGCCTACGGTCCCGTCATCGCTCATGCACCGCGATGATTGTTGCAGTGCATGGTGATCATCTAGAAACCTTGACATTCAAAGGGAGTGGTCAAGTGAAATTTACGACCCTCGTTAGTGCAACTGCTCTGGCCGTTGCTTCCACCGCATTCGTTGGTGCTGCTCAGGCTCGCGACCAGGTTCAGATCGCTGGTTCCTCCACCGTTCTGCCTTACGCTTCCATCGTCGCTGAAGCTTTCGGTGAAAACACCGACTTCCCGACCCCGGTTGTTGAATCCGGCGGTTCTTCCGCTGGTCTGAAGAAGTTCTGCACCGGCGTTGGCGAAAACACCATCGACGTGGCGAACGCTTCCCGCAAGATCCGCGAGAAGGAAATCAAGGCGTGTGCGGAAGCCGGTGTCAAAGACATCATCGAAGTACGCATCGGTTATGACGGCATCGTTTTCGCTTCCCAGAAAACCGGTCCGGACTTCACCGCCTTCACGCAGGCTCAGTGGTTCAACGCCCTGTCCCCGAAGGTCCTGAAAGACGGTGAAATCGTCGACAACCCCTACACCAGGTGGTCCGAAGTCGACGCAGCCCTGCCGGACGTCGAAATCGCTGCTTACATCCCGGGCACCAAGCACGGCACCCGCGAAGTCTTCGAAGAGAAGGTTCTGGCGGTTGGTTGTGAAGAAACCGGCGCTCTGAAGGCCATGATCGACGGCGGTATGTCCGAAGACGACGCTGAAGACGCTTGCATCGCGGTCCGCACCGACGGCAAGTCTGTCGACATCGACGGCGACTACACCGAAACCCTGGCGCGCATCGACTCCAACCCGAACGGCGTTGGCGTTTTCGGCCTGGCTTTCTACGAAAACAACACCGACAAGCTGAAAGTCGGAACCATGGCCGGTATTGCTCCGTCCACCGAGACCATCGCTTCCGGTGAGTATCCGGTTTCCCGTCCGCTGTTCTTCTACATCAAGAAGGCGCACATCGGCGTGATCCCGGGCCTGAAGGAATACGCTCAGTTCTTCGTCTCCGACGAGATTGCCGGTCCGGACGGCCCGCTGGCTCAGTACGGCCTGGTCTCCGATCCGGAGCTGGCCGCTACCCAGGCTTCCATCGAAGCTGAAGAAACGATGGGCCAGTAAGCACATCCTTTCCGGAAGGGCGGCCCAGGCCGCCCTTCTTCGTCTTCCTGCCGGTTGGGTCGCCCTATGTCACTTCCATATATTCTTCTCGCGCTGTTGATCCTGGCTGTTGCCGGGTTTTTCGTTGGCCGCGGAAAAGCTTTAAGTTCAGCTAATGGGGATCCCCGGATCCTGCATTCTCTGCCAGGTTATTATGGCTGGAACGTCGTTGTTTTGACGCTGGTGCCTTCGCTCCTCGTTCTGATCGTCTGGCTGATCGTGCAGCCGGCCGTCATCAACAACCATGTTTCCTCGATGATTTCGGAAGAAACGGCCGCGGCAAGCTCGCTGGATCTTGTCATGAGCGATGTCGCCCGCGTGGCCGACGGCCTCGATCTGGCAGTGTCTCAAGGTGCGATGGACGCCGAAATGGCCAACTCCATCCGGACGGAACTGACGGATGTCCGTGGCCGTCTGGGGCAGGTCGGTGTCGCCCTCGGATCCAATGTCACCGCCGAGACGCTACGCGCCGCCCAGTCCTATCGGGGCTGGAACGCCACCGGCCTGCTGTTCCGTACGATTGGCGTGCTCGCCGTCGCTGTGCTTGGCTTTGTCCTGGGCGTGATACGCACCAATCCGGACTTCAGGGCACGCAACAGTGTCGAGACGGTTGTCCGTTACATTCTCATTGCGGCTGCCTCGATCGCGATCTTGACCACGGTCGGCATCGTGCTTTCGCTGATTTTCAACACGGTCGAATTTTTCCGCCTGTATCCGGCGACGGACTTCTTCTTCGGCCTGACCTGGTCGCCGAGCTTTGGCGGCGGTTCCGAACTTGGCATCGTGCCGCTGATCTGGGCGACAATGTATATCTCGCTCATCGCGTTGGCGGTGGCCGTGCCGATCGGTTTGTTCGCCGCGGTCTATCTTTCGGAATATGCGACGCCGCATGTCCGGGCGATCGCCAAACCGCTTCTGGAGATCCTCGCCGGCATTCCGACCATCGTTTACGGCCTTTTCGCCCTGTTGACCGTCGGTCCGCTCCTGATGAACGTCTTCGGCGGCGGCGGTGTTCTGGGTGTCGGCTGGATGCAGGGCGCCTCCTCGGTATTCACCGCGGGCGTTGTCATGGGCATCATGCTGATCCCGTTCGTGAGCTCGCTGTCCGACGACATCATCAACGCCGTGCCGCAGGCCATGCGCGACGGGTCCCTGGGACTGGGCGCGACCCACTCGGAAACCGTGAAGCAGGTCATCCTGCCAGCGGCTCTGCCGGGCATCGTCGGCGCTATCCTGCTGGCGGCCTCGCGCGCCATCGGTGAAACGATGATCGTCGTGCTCGGTGCCGGTGCCGCGGCGCGCCTGAGCGTGAATCCGCTGGAGGCCATGACCACGGTGACGGCGAAAATTGTCAGTCAGCTCACCGGCGACGCCGACTTTGCCTCGCCCGAGGCGCTGGTCGCCTTCGCGCTCGGCATGACGCTCTTCGTCGTGACGCTGATGCTCAACATCGTTGCACTCTACATCGTGCGCAAGTACCGGGAGCAGTACGACTAATGACCGACACGACCCTTACCCCTCCGTCGGACACCTCCAATGCTCCGACGCCGCACAAGATCAAGTCGATCCTTGAGCCCGACGCCCTGACCCGCAAGCGCAACGCCGCCGAGGCGCGCTTCAAGATCTACGGCATCGTCGCCATCGCAATCGGTCTCTTCTTCCTGGTTGCGCTGCTCTGGGCCATCCTGGCGAACGGACTTGGCGCCTTCCAGCAGACGTTTCTGAAAGTGGATATTCCGCTCAATCAGGAACAGATCGAGGCTGCCGAAAAGTCCGTGGTGAAGACCTCGAAGTACCGTGCGATCATTGACGGTGCCTTCGCCAAGGAACTGACGGACGCGAACATCACCACCGACATGTCGGCGCGTGACCTGCAGAAGCTGTTCTCCTCGGGGGCCGCCGCAACGGTTCGCGAGTATGCGCTGGCCAACCCGGACAGGATCGGGTCCACCGTAACCTTCGAACTCGTCGCATCCTCGCGCGTCGATGGCTATCTCAAGGGCCGTGTGAAACGCGAAGATCTGGTTGAGGACAAGAACCTGGACGCCGCTCACCTGGATCTGAGCGATCAGCTCGAAGACGCGGGCATTCTGGAAAAGCGGTTCAACTGGGCGTTCATAACCGGAACCGACGCCTCCGACTCCCGTCCCGAACAGGCCGGTATCGGCGCTTCGATGATCGGCTCCTTCTTCATGATGCTGGTCGTGCTCTTCCTGTCGCTGCCGATCGGTGTCGCCGCCTCGATCTACCTTGAGGAATTCGCGCCTCAGAACAGGGTCACCGACCTGATCGAGGTGAACATCTCCAACCTGGCCGCCGTTCCGTCCATAGTGTTCGGTATTCTGGGTCTGGCGGTGTTCATCCAGTTCATGCATCTGCCGCAATCCGCGCCTCTGGTCGGCGGTCTGGTGCTGACGCTGATGACCCTGCCGACGATCATCATCTCGACGCGCGCGTCGCTCAAGGCGGTTCCGCCGAGCATCCGTGACGCGGCCCTCGGGATCGGTGCGTCGAAAATGCAGTCGATCTTCCACCACGTTCTGCCGCTGGCGATGCCGGGCATCCTGACCGGAACCATCATCGGTCTGGCGCAGGCGCTTGGAGAAACGGCTCCGCTGCTTCTGATCGGCATGGTCGGCTTCATCGCCTCCAACTATCCGGACGGGGTGGCTGCCGGCTTCTTCTCGCCGAACTCCGCGATGCCGGCCCAGATCTATGAATGGGCGAAGCGTGCCGACCCGGCCTTCTACGAGCGCGCCTGGGGCGGCATCATCGTCCTGCTGATTTTCCTCATGACCATGAACATTATCGCGATCATCCTGCGCCGCAGG
Source organism: Roseibium aggregatum (assembly GCF_017309185.1). Taxonomy (GTDB): domain Bacteria; phylum Pseudomonadota; class Alphaproteobacteria; order Rhizobiales; family Stappiaceae; genus Roseibium; species Roseibium aggregatum_B. Next base: position 660,469 of record NZ_JAEKJZ010000001.1, read on the forward strand.
TTTGAGCGCCGCTGGTAAGGATGGATCCGATGAACGAAATGCCGAACATTGAACAGGCGAACGAAATGACTGCTAGCAAGATTTCCGCAGACAAGGTGCAGGTCTATTACGGCGACACGCACGCCATCAAGGACGTTGACATCGAAATTGAGCCGCGGACCGTCACCGCCTTCATCGGTCCGTCCGGCTGCGGCAAGTCCACGTTCCTCCGGACCTTGAACCGCATGAACGATACGATCGACATCTGCCGGGTCGAAGGCAGCATCAAGATCGACGGGGAAGACATCTACGACCCCAAGGTCGATCCGGTGCAGTTGCGCGCGAAGGTCGGCATGGTGTTCCAGAAGCCGAACCCGTTCCCGAAGTCGATCTATGACAACATCGCCTACGGCCCGCGCATTCACGGTCTGGCCAGAAACAAGAGCGAACTGGATGACATCGTCTCCTCCAGCCTGCAAAAGGCCGGGCTTTGGGAAGAGGTTAAAAACCGTCTGGACGAGCCTGGAACCGGCATGTCGGGCGGTCAGCAGCAGCGCCTGTGCATCGCCCGCGCCATTGCGGTCAGCCCGGAAGTGATCCTGATGGATGAACCCTGCTCGGCCCTCGATCCGATCGCGACCGCCAAGGTCGAAGAACTGATCGACGAACTGCGCGAGAATTTCACGATCGTGATCGTGACGCACTCCATGCAGCAGGCGGCGCGCGTCTCTCAGCGCACGGCGTTCTTCCACCTGGGTGTTCTGGTTGAGGAAGGTCCGACGCAGGAGATCTTTACCAATCCGAAAGACAAGCGTACGCAGGACTATATCACTGGCCGCTTCGGCTAAGCGCGTATATCCGATTTCTTAAGGGGACACAGGATGTCTGAACATACAGTCAGGGCTTTCGACGAGGATCTGACGGCCGTTGCCGGCAAGGTTGCCGAAATGGGCGGCCTGGCGGAAAAGGCCTTCGCGGACGCGGTATCGGCTTTGGTGACAGGGGATACGGATCTCGCCCGGGCCACGGTCAAGGGGGACGAGCGTCTCGACACCCTTTACATGGAGGTTGAAGCCAGCGTCATCGAATTGATCGCGCGCCGTCAGCCCATGGGGCAGGACCTGCGCGAAGTCGCGGCCGCGACCCGCATCTCCAACGACCTGGAACGGGTTGGCGATCTGGCCAAGAACGTCGCCAAACGCGTTCTCGCCATCGACAGCGACCTGCAATCCAAGAAACTCGCCATTGGCGTTGAGCACATGACCGAGCTTGCCCTCAACCAGCTCAAGACCGTTCTGGACGCCTATACCCGCAAGGACGCCGAAGCCGCCCGCCGCGTGCAGGCCGCCGACGCCGAAGTCGACGCCATCTACACGTCGATCTTCCGTGAACTGTTGACCTACATGATGGAAGACCCGCGCGTCATCACACAATGCGTGCATCTTCTGTTCTGTGCCAAGAACATCGAGCGCATCGGCGACCACGCGACCAATATCGCGGAAAACGTCTACTTCATGGTCACCGGGGAACGTCTGCCGGAGGATCGGGAAAAGCTCGACGAAACCAGTGGAGCCGTCTAACCGCCGGGACAATCGGCGCGGAAAAGATCCGGCCGGCGCTTCGGTGCCGGCTGCTGCAATTTGGAGCGAGAATTCATGCCGAAGGTGCTCATCGTTGAAGACGAAGAACCGCTCAGCCTTCTGTTAAGATACAATCTGGAAGCCGAAGGATACTCGGTCGAGTCCTGTATACGGGGCGACGAAGCAGAGATCCGGCTGCGTGAAAGCCTTCCCGACCTTCTTCTGCTTGACTGGATGTTGCCGGGTCTCTCGGGCATCGAACTCTGCCGTCGCCTGCGCGCGCGCGAGGACACCGAACGCCTGCCCGTGATCATGCTCACCGCCCGCGGTGAGGAAGCCGAGCGCATTCGCGGTCTTTCGACGGGCGCCGACGATTATGTCGTCAAACCGTTTTCGGTTCCGGAACTGATGGCCCGTGTCAGGGCGATTTTGCGCAGAGCGAGCCCGGAGGTGGTGTCGACGATGCTGCGGTCCGGTGACATCGAACTCGACCGGGAAACCCATCGGGTCAGGCGCAACGCGAAAGAAATCCATCTGGGTCCGACGGAATTCCGCCTTCTGGAATTCCTGATGACGTCGCCCGGGCGCGTCTTTTCGCGCGAACAGCTTCTCGACGGGGTCTGGGGGCACGATGTCTATGTCGACGAGCGCACGGTCGACGTTCATGTCGGCCGTCTGCGAAAGGCCCTCAACAAGGGCAAGGCAAAAGACCCGATCCGCACAGTCAGGGGCGCTGGCTACGCGTTCAACGACCAGTTCTCGGCGGTAGGCTGATTTTTCGAAACGCCGGAAAAGGTGGATTCCGGGGCTATCGCCAGGGAACGCCACTCGCCTGCATCCGCGATGACGCATGACACGCAAATTTCGAAAAACAAAAGGCCGGAGCCTCTGAACAGGCCCCGGCCTTTCAACGAATAAGCCCGCCGAAACGGCGGGCTGGTTTTGCTGTCGGACGAACTTGTGAAGTCAGCCGGCCTTGGCGATCACCTTGCGGTCCCGGCGGCGGTCGGCAACCGGCTGATAGGCGATCTTGCAGTGATGCGTGCAATAGGGGGCGCCGGCCTCTGACTGGCGTCCGCAGAAGTAGAAGTCATCGGTCGCCGGATCGCCGATCGGCCATTTGCAGGTGCGCTCGGTCAGGGTCAGGATTGTCGCGCGCTGGGAAATCGGCACCAGATCGGCGATCGGTTCCACCGCGGGTTCGGGTTCGACTGCCGGCGCGGGAGCGATATCCGCTTTCAGCGCGGTCGCGCCGTGCGTCATCGGCTGCGGGGTCGGTTTTTTCGGCACCGGGTTTTGAGCAGGTGCGTTCGTGCGTGCCCGGCGGGGTTTGGAACTTGTCGAGGGGGATTTCGCACGGCCGGAAAGGCCGAGGCGATGGACCTTGCCGATAACCGCGTTCCGGGTCACACCACCCAGTTCGCCCGCGATCTGGCTTGCGCTAAGACCTTCGCCCCAGAGCTTTTTGAGGAGCTCTACCCGTTCGTTCGTCCAACTCATTGCCGCACCTTTTATTTGACCGTTTCACGGCCTTGCCCCGTGTCTGACGCGTTTTGTCATGCCGGGAAATGGCATATATTGTGTCTTTGGAGACAGGCGTCACGACATGTCGTGTCTGATGCTTCAAAGGTTACAATAACGTTAATTTGTCAGGCAACCATTCGCCCCAAACCAGTTGGGGATGAACCGACTTTTCCCCAATTATGGCGAGGTCCTTGAGAGTTTTGCGAAATCCCGTTTCGATGGCCGGGCTCGAGACCATTCCCGAGCGGACGGAGTTGCCTGCTGTCCGATCATGCGGGCCAATCGCAGGGGCCTATCAAGCGGACAAGGACGGCTTCGTGAGCATCTGTGTGAGATCGACCGGCTCTCCCTGAAGCGGCAAACGCTTCGCGCCATTGACAGACAATGGTAAAGGCAGTGTATAAGAGAGCAATAAACGTGCCGCCTCATCGGGCGGCACGTTGCGTTTTGGCCTCTCCAGCTCATGAACGAAGCGGTTCCGGGTTTTGCCGCCCGCGGGCAGGGCAGGGGCGTTATGGGAAAGAACGAGGTTATGTCCGCAACTGCGCTTTTCGCGAATTACGCAAGATCGACCCTGGCGTTCGATCATGGGGAAGGTGTCTGGCTGGTGACCGCGGATGGCCGACGATTTCTCGATTGCGGATCCGGGATCGCGGTGAATGCGCTCGGACACAGCCATCCGCATCTGGTCAAGGCGCTCCAGGATCAGGCGGCGAAGCTCTGGCACGTTTCCAACCTGCACCGGATGCCCGAAGGCGAGCGTCTGGCAGGACGCCTGTGCGACGTGACCTTCGCAGACAAGGTGCTGTTCGTGAATTCCGGCGCCGAGGCGATGGAAGCGGCAATCAAATGCGCCCGCCGGTATCACTACGACAAGGGCGAGCCGGACCGGTATCAGATCGTCACATTCGAAGGGGCCTTCCACGGCCGGACGATTGCGACGATCGCGGCCGGCGGTCAGGCGAAGTATCTGGAAGGCTTCGGCCCCAAGGCGCCGGGTTTCGATCAGGTGCCCGCCGGAGATCTTGACGCGCTCAAGGCAGTCACCGGCCCGCAGACGGCGGCGATCGTGATTGAACCTATCCAGGGAGAGGGCGGCATCCGCGAGATACCGGCCGATTTCCTGCGCGCCTTGCGCAAGCTGTGTGACGAGACCGGCATCCTGCTGATTTTCGACGAGATCCAGACCGGCGTCGGCCGGACGGGCAAGCTGTTCGCGCATCAGTGGAGCGGCGTGGCCCCGGATCTGATGGCGATCGCCAAGGGAATTGGCGGTGGTTTCCCGATGGGGGCCTGTCTTGCTACCCAGGAAGCTGCCGCAGCGTTGTCGCCGGGCACCCACGGCACCACCTTTGGCGGCAATCCGCTGGCCATGGCCGTCGGCAATGCCGTTCTGGATGTGATCCTGGAAGGCGATTTTCTGGAAGAGGTTCAAAAGAAAGGCCTGAGCTTCAAGCAGAAACTGGCCGGCCTGGTCGATGGCCATCCGAAAATCCTCGAAGACGTGCGCGGTAACGGGCTCATGCTCGGTTTGAAATGCGTCGTCCCCGTCGGCGATTATGTGAGCGCGGCGCGCGAGGCGGGCCTGCTTGCCGTTCCGGCCGGCGACAACGTGGTGCGCATCATGCCGCCGCTGACCATAAGCGAAGACGAAATCTCTATTGCCGTCGAGCGCCTGGACGAGGCCGCGCGCGCACTGGAGGCAAAACTGGCGGAAGGAGTGGCTGAATGACGGCCCAGACAGCCTACCGGAATTTTCTGGATCTGACTGAATTCGAGGGCGACGAACTGCGCGCCATTCTGGAGACCGGCAAGAAGATCAAGGCGGGCCGGAACGGCGTGCGCCGGGGCGAGGGACCGCTCGCCGGCAAGGTGCTGGCAATGATCTTCGAGCAACCCTCCACCCGCACGCGGATTTCCTTCGACGTGGGCATGCGCGAACTGGGCGGCGAGACCCTGATGCTGACCGGCGCGGAAATGCAGCTCGGCCGGGGGGAAACCATCGGCGATACGGCGCGTGTCCTGTCCCGTTTCGTCGACGCGATCATGATCCGGATCCTGGACCATGACGCTCTGCGGGAACTCGCGGAAAACGCGACCGTGCCGGTGATCAACGGTCTCACCAAGGTGTCCCATCCGTGTCAGATTATGGCCGACCTGATGACCTTCGAGGAGCATCGCGGGCAGGTCGCGGGCAAGAGCGTCGCCTGGACCGGCGACAGCAACAACGTTCTGGCGTCCTGGGTCCATGCCGCGCCCCGTTTCGATTTCGAACTGCGCATCGCCACCCCGAGTGAACTGGCGCCGCCGAAAGATCTGATCGAGGCGGCCCGTGCAAAGGGCGGGTCCATCGTCGTGACCACCGACCCTTATGAAGCGGTGAAAGGGACCGACTGCGTCATCACCGATTGCTGGGTCTCCATGGGCGACGACGACGAAGAGAGCCGTCACAACCTTCTCAGCGCCTATCAGGTCAACAAGCGCCTGATGGCCGAGGCCAAGCAGGACGCTCTGTTCATGCACTGCCTGCCCGCGCACCGCGGCGAGGAAGTCACGTCCGAGGTCATGGACGGTCCCAATTCCGTTGTGTTCGACGAAGCCGAGAACCGGCTGCATGCCCAAAAAGGCATCCTTGCCTGGTGTTTCGGCGCAGCCTAGAGCCTGCCTTTGCGTTCCGTTGAACGTGGAAAGAGGTTCTGTCATTAGAGAAACGATCGGTCTTGAACGTTCAATCGGCTTCGGTTGAACGCTCGGCCGTCTGGAGCGGATCTGAAGTGGCATTCAATCTTGAGGAACTGGGCATCGCCCCCGCGGGGCTGGATGCCGTGCGGCCCTTTGCCGTCGAAGAACTGGACGTGCGCGGCCGGGCGGTTTCGCTTGGTCCGGTGCTGGAAAAGATCCTGGATCGGCATGCCTATCCAGAGCCCGTTTCACGTCTCCTGGCCGAAGCGATTGTGCTGACGAGCCTGCTTGGCACCTCGCTGAAATTCGAAGGCCGCTTCACCCTGCAGACCCAGACCCAGGGGCCGGTCTCCATGCTGGTCGTGGATTTCGCCTCTCCGGACGCCATCCGTGCCTGCGCGAGTTTCGACAAGGACCGTGTCGAGGCGCTGATGGAGGCCGGCAAGGCGACGCCCGAGGCCCTGCTCGGAACCGGCCACCTCGCCATGACCATCGATCAGGGCGCGCACATGCAGCGCTACCAGGGACTTGTGGAACTGGACGGCATCACTTTGGAAGAAGTGGCGCGCCGCTACTTCGAACGCTCCGAACAGATCCCGACGGAAGTGCGCCTGGGCGTCGGCGAGCTTTACACCCGTCAGGAAGGTGAGCCGCCGGTCCGGACATGGACCGCTGGCGGCATTCTGGTCCAGTTTCTGCCTGAATCGCCTGAGCGCATGCGTCAGGCGGATATCGATCCCGGCGATGCCCCGGAAGGGGCCGTCTCTCACGAATTCGAGGAAGACGACGCCTGGGTGGAAGCCAAGGCGCTGGTCGACACGGTCAAGGATGTCGAACTGACCGACCCGGAGGTCAGCGTCGAAATGCTGCTCTTCCGCCTGTTCCACGAACGCGGCGTGCGCCTTTTCGAGCCTCAGCCGCTGGCGGACAAATGCCGCTGTTCCCGGGAAAAGATCGAAGGGGTTCTCGCCGGTTTCAGCGATGAGGACATCGAAGACATGACCGACGGCGGCAAGATCGCCGTGACCTGCGAGTTTTGCGGAACAAAATACCAGTTTGACCGCTGAAGACGTATCGGATGTTTCCCGATGCGTCCTCTGGACACATATCGATACATTTTTCCGCGTGTCAGGGTTTACCCTGAACGGTAAGCGGCCTTGAATTTTCCCCGCTAAAGCTGATCTTTGCTTCGGGGAGCCAGGAAGGCGACCCGTGATCTCAACCCTCAACGGTCCGTGGTACGCTGGAAATGCTGCAGTCCCTGAAGCCGGAAAATAGCCAACAGCCAATTCCGGAAGTCCTGCCTCCCGAGCGGGAACCGAAGCGCCGGCGCCGGAAATTTGGCCTGGTTCTGAGAGCGCTGCTTCAGGTGCTTCTGGCTTTCGCCATTCTGTTCGGGGCGGTCAAGGGGATGAATGTCCTGATCGCCACGAAACCCGATGTGCCGAAGCGGCCTGTCCAGGAAAAAAGCTACGCCGTCGAGACCATTGCGCTCGTGCGAGAAGATCACGCGCCGCAAATTGGCGTCTTCGGTGAAACGGCCGCCGGACGGGAAGTGGAACTGCGTGCGCTGGTCGCCGGCGAGGTGGTCGAGATCCATCCGAACCTGAAGGCCGGTGGGGCTGTTGCCAAGGGGGCCATCCTGGTCGCGATCGACCGGTTCGACTACGAAGGCGCGGTCACGGAAGCGGAAGCCAACCTTGCCGAGGCGAAAGCCGTGCTCGTGGAGAGCGAGGGCCGGGTCGAGCTTGAGAAGGGCAATGTAGTGCGGGCCCAGGAGCAGCTGGAATTCGCCCGCAAGGACCTGCTGCGGGCCGAACAGCTGCAAGGCAGAGGCACCGTTACCGAGCAAACCCTGGACACCCGCAAGCTGCTTGTCTCGCAGCGCCAGCAAACCCTGGAACAGGCAAAGAATTCGCTAGCGCTGGAAGAGGCGAGGGTCGTTCAGCAGAACGCCGCGATCAAGCGCCTGGAATGGCGGCTGCAGAACGCGAAGCGCCAGGTCGAAAACACGGTCCTGAAAGCCCCGTTCGACGCGATCGTCCGCTCGGAAGCCGCTGAACCCGGCCGTCTGGTCAGTGTCAACGACGCAGTCGTCTCCCTTTACAACAGTGATGCCTTCGAAGTCCGCTTCACCCTGTCGGACAACCAGTACGGCCGTCTTCTCGCCGAAACGGGAACGGTCGTCGGCCGACCGGTGGAGGTCACTTGGTATCTTGGCAATGAGCCCGTTACCTATCCCGCCGAAGTCACGCGCATTGGCGCGGATGTCGCCAGCAGTCGGGGCGGGGTCGAGCTGATCGCATCGATCGACGCATCGGAGGCGACTGTGCCCCTGCGGCCAGGGGCCTTCGTCGAGGTGACCCTTTCGGACAGAACCTATCCGGACAGCTTCCGGATCCCGGAGACGGCATTTTACGGCAGCGGCATCGTCTATGTCGTCAAGGACGGCCGCCTTGAGCCGCGCGAGGTCACTGCGCTTTCCATCGACGATGGTTACATTCTCGTGAGAGGCGCGCTTGACGACGGCGAAACGCTGCTGATCACGCGCATCCCCGAGGCCGGAGCAGGGCTGCTCGTCAGGGACGTCTCCGCAGGCGGAGCGGAAGAGCCGTCGGGATCGCCGACGGCGGAGACCGCGAGCACCGGTTCCGGACAGTAGAGGCCTTCCATGGAACTTGAACAGAAGTCCCGCGGCGTTCTCGAGCTGATTGTCCGCCACGCCAACGCGGCCAACCTGATCATGGCGGTGATGGTCCTGTTTGGCGCATACGGTTTTGCCAAGCTCAACACCCAGTTCTTCCCGACGATCAAAACCGACCGGATCTCGGTGACCGTGATCTGGCCCGGAGCCAGTGCCGAAGATGTCACGTCGAACATCCTGGAAGTGCTTGAGCCGGAACTGCGTTTCATCGACGGGCTCGACGAGATCGTGTCCTACGGCCTGGAAGGCCGCGCGTCTGTGCATATGGAGTTCATCGAAGGCACCAACATGCAACAGGCCCTGTCCGATGTGGAGCAGGCGGTTGCCGGGGTGACAACCTTGCCGGTCGATTCCGAAACGCCCGTGGTCTCGGCCTCGACCTTCACCGATGGCGTCGCCACATTGGCGTTGCGGGGACCGTTCTCCGAAACCGCCCTGAAGGTCTTCGCCCGGCAAATGCGTGACGACCTTCTGGCGCGCGGCATCGACAAGGTCGAGCTCAACGGATACCGCTCGCCGGAGTATCAGGTGGAAATCCCGGAGCGGGAGCTGCGCCGCCTGGACCTGACGATCGAAGATGTCGCCGACGAGATCGCGGGCAACACGATCGATATTCCCGCTGGTAATCTGGACGGCGCCGTTGAGCGGCAGATCCGCGCGCTCTCCGAGGACCGGTCGCCCGACGCGGTCGGAAGGATTGAGGTCAAGTCCTTTACCTCCGGTGAAAAGACGTTGGTAAGGGACATCGGCACCGTCGTCCGGGACTTCGACAGCAGCGAAAACCAGGGCTTTTCCGGAGGCCTGCGTGCGGTCGAACTGAAAATTCTCAGGGCGGAGGGCACCGACACGTTGAAAGCGGCGCAGATCGTCGACGACTATCTCGCCGAGACCGTGCCGCAGCTGCCGCCAACGCTGGAAATCCTGAAATACGATGTCCGTGCCGATGCCGTGGAGGGGCGTATCGAGCTCCTGATCGAAAACGGCATTTCCGGCCTCGTCCTCGTAGTAGCCATCCTGTTCCTGTTTCTGAATGCCCGCATCGCGCTCTGGGTTGCCGCCGGCATACCTGTCGCCATGCTTGCGACGATCGGCATCATGTGGCTGATGGGCGAGAGCATCAACATGATCTCCCTGTTTGCCCTGATCATGATGCTCGGAGTGATCGTCGACGACGCCATCGTTGTCGGCGAGCATACGGCGACGCGGCAAAGTATGGGCGACAGTCCCGACGCAGCGGCGATCAACGGCGCGACGACCATGCTTGCGCCGATCCTGGCGGCAAGCCTCACGACCATTGCCGCTTTCCTGCCGATCCTGCTTGTCGGCGACGTGCTGGGCCAGATCATGGGCACCCTGCCCGTGGTCGTGGTGTCGGTGGTGATCGCGTCCCTGATCGAATGTTTTCTGGTTCTGCCCGGTCACCTCTCCCATGCGCTCGGCAGCCGGCCGGGCTGGAGCTGGTGGCGCGTCGTGCTGATGGCGGGAGCCCCGGCCTTCTTCCTGAGTGCCTTGGTCTCCCAGCCGGACATGTCGGTACCGCCTTATCTCGACATGATCGACGATCCGCTACGCGCCTTGCGGGATACGGCCGGGATATTCGTCTTCGAATTCGTGGTCATTACGGGCTGCTTCCTGCTGGCGCTTGTCGTTGAGGCCTTTCTGCTGATCCTGCGCCGCTCCCGCCGGCAAAGGAGCGGGGACGCCCGGCCGGGTTGGTTCCGTCAGGGCTTCGACACGGGCTTCGACTGGTTGCGCGACAATCCGTTCAGAGTGCTGGTGTCGGTGGCGGTGACCTGGCGCTATGTGACCCTCGCGGTCGCTATCGCCTCGATGATCCTTGCCGTCGGGCTGGTGCGCGGCGGCCGGGTCGGCTTTACCTTCTTCCCGTCGCCGGAATCCGAAAACCTGACGGCCTCGATCTTTTTTCACGCAGGTATTCCAGAGGACAAGGCGATCGCCGGGATCTTGCGGATCGAGGAGGCCCTGATGGAGGCCCAGGTGGCCCTGGCCGAGGGCACGGACCAGAACCTGGTGGTCGGGACCTACGCCACCCTTGGCAAGGCGGGCAACAACAGCGGCGACAACGTTGCCAATATCACCGTCCAGCTGACCCGCTCGGAGGAGCGCTCCGTCAGGACACCGGAAATCGTCCGGGCCTGGCGCTCGGCACTGCCGTCGATCCCTGGTATCTCGAGAATAGCGATCGCCGAGCGCCGGGGCGGGCCTCCCGGACGCGACCTCGACATTCGCCTGAGCGGTGCGCCGCTGAATGTAATGAAGGCGGCCGCGCAGGAACTGCAGCAGGAATTGTCCGGTTTTCCGGGAACCAGCGGGGTCGAGGATGACCTTCCGTTCGGCAAGCCTGAACTCGTCGTCGAACTGACCCCGCGTGGCCGCGCGCTCGGCTTCACCGTGGAAAGAGCGGCACGGCAGATCCGCAACGCTTTCGAAGGCAACATCGCCCGGCGGTTTGCCGAAGGCGACGAGGAAGTGGCCGTTCGGGTGAAGCAGGTGTTCGAGGAGGACGGTACAGCCGCCTTGCGTCAGCTGTCTCTGAAGACCCCCGCCGGAGAGTTCGTGCCTTTGACCGAGGTCGTCAGCCTGACGGACGACCAGGGTTTTTCGGTGATCCTGCGCCGCGACGGACGCACGGTGGTGACGGTTGTCGCCGATGTCGACAGCACCGTGACCTCCAACAACGCCATCATCGCGGAACTCGACAAGGGGTTTCTCCCGGACCTCGCCGAACGCTACGGTCTGGAGTATTCCTTCGCCGGCCGGGCGGAGGAGCAGGCAAACGCCTTTTCCGATCTCCTGACCGGTGTCCTGCTGGCGGTGGCCGGGATCTACATCATCCTGGCGGCGATTTTCGCAAGCTATTCCCGGCCTGTTGTCGTGATGTCGATCATCCCGTTCGGTATCGTGGGGGCCATCGTCGGCCACTACCTGATGGGCTTCAACCTGACCATCTTGAGCATGATCGGGCTTCTGGGACTGGCCGGCATTCTGGTCAACAACTCCATCATCCTCGTGGCGCGGTTCGAGGAGCGGCTGGCGACGGGAGAGAATCTCGACAAGGCGGCGGTCGGCTCCAGCTGTGACCGCCTGCGCGCGGTGCTGCTGACGTCCCTGACCACGATCGGCGGGCTGTTGCCGCTGATGTTCGAAACCAGCCTGCAGGCCCAGTTCCTGTTGCCGATGGCGATCACCATCGTCTTCGGTCTGGGCACGGCGACGGCACTGGTGCTTGTGCTGGTACCGGCACTGATCAAGATCGGCGACGATATCGGCGGGCTGATCCGCCTGCGGCGCCGGCGGAACCTGCCACCCTTGCAAACGGGCCGGGACCTGACGCCGGCAGAGTAAGGCTCAAAGCTTCGAGGCGAATGCGGCCGCGGCCGCCGCCGCGTTTGAAATGTTGCCGTCAAGCGTCGCGGGAGACTTGCCGCGCGGCCCGAAGTCGTGATTGCCGTCTTCAAGATAGGTGATCGCCACATGGGCGGGCAGCGCGATCTCGTCCAGTTCGGCCTTCGTCCCGAACGGGTCCCGGTCGCCCTGCAGGATCTGGACCGGACGTTTGGCCTCTACCAGCGGGGCGAGCCGCCAGTCAGCGTCGGGCTTGCCGGTCGGATGGAAGGGATAACCAAAACAGCAGACGCCCTTGACGCGGCCGGGCAGGGAGCCGCCGCCGGCGAGCATGGCGGCCACGCGTCCGCCCATCGACTTGCCGCCGACCAGAAGCAGGCCTTCCGTCTCGCTCATCAGGTCCTGCAGCGCGGTCTGGAATTCGCCGATCAGCTTGTCCGCGCGGGGAGGCGGTTTCCTGGGGCCACCGGTGCGGCGTCCCGCCATATAGGCGAATTCGAACCGGGCCACGGCGACGCCCTGTACCGCGAGCGCGGCCGCCAACCTCTCCATGAAGGTGCTGTCCATCGGCGCACCGGCGCCATGGGCAAGCAGCAACGTCGCAGTGGCCTCGGTCTCGGGCCGCGTCCAGAGGAAGGCGCTCATCGGGATGTGATCTCTTTCGGCGTGAAATGATGTAAAAGCAGTGCTCTATTTGCCCTAAACAGCCGTATGTCTCTTGGCAAGCGGTTCGACGCCGCAATGTAAACCGGACGCCATGTTTGAACAGATCGATATCAATCAGCTCCGTATGGCCTGCTTCGCGGGCATTTTTCTCGTCATGGCCCTGCTGGAGGCCGGGCTTCCAAGACGCCGCCTGAAGAACGGACGGGTGAAGCGCTGGCCGACCAATTGGGGCCTTGTGTTGCTGGATTCCCTGCTGGTGCGGCTGATCTTTCCGATCGGCGGCGCCGGCCTGGCGCTGCTGGCCCGGGAGCACGGCTGGGGCCTGTTCGGCTTGCTGGGCTGGTCGGGCCTCCTTGCGGGCCTGTTCACCTTTATGGCCCTGGATCTGGCCGTCTGGTTTCAGCACCTGGTCTCCCACAAGGTGCCGCTCTTCTGGCGCATTCACCGGGTGCATCATGCCGACAGCGAGGTTGACGCGACGACGGCACTCCGGTTTCACCCGATCGAAATCCTGCTGTCCTTTGTCTGGAAAGGGCTGATCATCGTCGCGCTCGGCGGACCGGTCGAGGCGGTCGTCCTGTTCGAAATCGTCCTGAATGCATCCGCCGTCTTCAGCCACGCCAATTTCAGGATCCCGCAGGGCCTGGACCGGGTTTTGCGCCTGGCGATCGTGACGCCGGACATGCACCGCATTCACCATTCGGTGCTCCAGCGCGAGACGGATTCCAACTACGGCTTTTATCTCTCCGTCTGGGACCGGCTGTTCGGCACCTATGTCGAGGCGCCCGAACAGGGCCACGAAGCCATGGAGATCGGTCTCGGCCCCTCGCTGACGCCCCGCGCCCATTCCTTCGCCTTCAGCCTGTCCATTCCGTTTTTGAAGTCCGCACCTCGGCGAGCCGCCGTTGAGCAGGAACGGACGTCCAGGCCGGGACAGGGGGCTTTTGATAAAATACAAGGCTGACTGCGGTGTTGCGTCTCCCTCAGGGCGGTGCAATCGCGTTTGAGCAGAAACGGTGGCCACAAGTTCCAGGTTACCTCTCCCTGGGGGAGAGGTCGGCGCATCGCGCCGGGTGAGGGGGCAGACCTCTCAGGGATGCGGAGGCGTTTGCCCCCTCACCCTAACCCTCTCCCATTGGGAGAGGGGACGTCCCAATCTCTCAAACCTGGATTAAATCTCTCCCGGACTCAGTAAAAGCTCATCGGGAAATAGCGCAGGTAGAGCTCGCGGTAGATGCCCTTTTGCTGCAATTGCCGCAGCGCGTAGTTGAGGGCGGCGGCCCGTTCCGGATCGTCCGGCCGTGTGGCGATCGCCAGCCCCTCGTTGAAATAGTCCGGCTCCAGCCACGGACCGCCGGCAAAGACACAGCAGCCGTCGGCCGCCTGGCTCGGCAGCCAGAAGGACAGGCTCAGGCCGTCGCCGAAATGGGCATCCGCCGGGCCGGATTTCACCGCCTCGCGGGCCTCCGTTTCCGTGTCCAGGCTCAGGATGTTCGCCTTGGGCCAGAAGCGCTGCGCGAAGGCTTCGTAGCGCGTTCCGGCGACAACGGCGATGGCGACACCGTCCAGCCTCTGCTCGTCGAACGTCTCCGCCCGGTCGGCCGGCACGATGAACCGGGCGGGCAGCTTCAGGTAGTCCTCGGTGAAATTGAGGTCTTGCGCGGCCGGCAGGTTGCGCGACAGTCCGGAAATGATCGCATCGCCTTCCTCTTCGTCGAGGGCCGCCAGAAGCACATCGAAATTCTTGATGCGCAGCGCGCAGGAACTGCCGAGTTCCTGACAGAGCGCGCGGGCGAGATCGACGTTGAAGCCGGTGAGCCGCCCTTGCGGATCGCGGAACACGAAGGGCGGATAACCGTCACTGGCCAGAAACTGGATCTTGTCCGGCACGCTCGCGGGCCGGTCGTTGACGGCCTTCGGGTCCCAGAAATTGGGCACACGCACCTGCTGGTCCTGGGCCGCCAGGGGCCCGCAAAGCACGGTCAGGCAGAAACCGAAAAAGAGAGGAAGGGCCGATGCTTTTTTCACGAAAGATCCCGGGAACGCTTTTGACGGCTACACAGTGCCGGTGTCTTCCTTCATTGCATCGGCGGACCGGCTTGTCCACCGTCGCGCGATTTCGTCCCCAAAAGGCCTGCCTCAACGAACACCCGGATCGACGAGGGGCTGAGCTGTCCGCGCAACGGTGCTTGTCATTTTGACTCATGTCACGGAAAGATTGGGTCCGTATCCTAGAATGGGTTGTCCCCCGGTCCGGAAAGCAAGGAGTGAACGAATGTCCGCGCGATTGTTCTTTCTCGGGGCCTCGGTGGCCGCGACGGGGCTCCTGCTGGTGCCCGGCGTCGGCGCGGCGGTGGCGCGGGCCGGACGGCCGGTCATGCGCGCGGCCATGAAGACCGGCTACACCGCCTATCACGAGTTCCGCAGGGCCGGCGCCGAAGCCTACGAGCATTTCGAGGACGTCGCCGCCGAAGTGCACGCCGAACTGTATCCCGACGACGATATCGAAGCCGATGCCGGGCCGGGTCCCGGTGCGATGGAAGCGGCGGGCGATGACTGAGGCACAGGGCACTTCGGCGGAAATCGCCCGGGTCCATCTGGCACACGCGACCGACGGGCGGGCGCGGCTGAGACTGACCGGCAGGATTTCCCCGGAGCACCTGGCCGGTCTTTGCGAGCGTCTGGCGCATCTGCCGGGCGTGACGCGGTGTCTCGGACGGCCGAACACCGGCAGCCTGATCGTCGAGGCGCGCCTTAAAAAGGCGGAGCTGACGGCGATGCTGAAGGAAAGTGGTATTGTCGAATTCGTGCCGCACGGTGCGATGCCGCCGATGGGACTGGCCCTGCGCTTCGGTCTCCTGCGCACCGATCAGGAAATCGCCTCGCGCAGCGGCGGCCAGTTCAGCCTGCACACGGCCTTCGCGACAATCCTCCTGATCGGCGCCGCGGTCCAGCTCGCCCGGGGCCGCATCGCCGGCCCCGCCTTGACCCTGCTCTTCAACGCCCTGTCGCTTCTCGAAACCGCCGACCCGAAAGAGCGGTAGCAGCTTCTCGCAAAGTCAGGCGGTCCTCAGGCCACCCGCGCAACGCTCCACCATGGCTTGACCCGGACTGTCCGGCTGAGAACAAACGACTCTTTTTCTCTTGAGCATCGCCCCTTGCGCCCGTCTCCCCCCTTGCGGGGGAGATGTCAGCTTTCGCTGACAGTGGGGGGTATCAGCCTCTCGTAACGCATTCCTCTTTTTGAGTTCCCGCACCGCTGCAGCCCCCCCTCTGTCCGTTTCACGGACATCTCCCCCGCAAGGGGGGAGAAGGGCGCAAGTGGCAAAGCCGTACCTGGTCTGAAAGCGGTTATACCCGGCGGTGGGAATGCCTTTTCAAGGCGGAGGAGTGACAGCGCCTCAGCGAAGCTTGATGCGCGCCAGAAGCCCCAGGTGATCCGATCCCATGAAGGGGCGCGTTTCGACCGAACCCGTGGTGCCTTCGGGAACGAGTACGTTGTCGATCGGCAAGGGCAGCAGCCAGCTCCCCCACTTGTAGGAGTTTCGCGTTCTTCCCAGTATCTCGTTGCCCGCGGCGCTTCTGATTTTCCGGACGCTTCCTCCCCAGGGCACCATGTTGAAATCGCCGGAGACGATGACCGGGCCGTCCAGCTGGCCGATCCGCCGGGCAACTTGCGAGCTCTGCCGGAACTGGCGGTTCGGAAACGGCCATTCCAGGTGCAGCGAGACGATCCAGATCCGGCGGCCGTCCGGGAGTAGAACCTGCACTCCGGCGAGCCCCCCTCCGGGCAGGCAGAACTCGGACCCCGCGACCGTCGTCAGGGACGTGAGGATGGCCACCTCCTGTTGCGGCCGGAACGCGCACGATAGGACAAAGGAATAATGGTCGAACAGCCTGGCCATGAACCGGCGATTGTGGTCCGAGACCTCCTGAAGGGTCACGACCTGGGCGGAGGACAGGATGATATCGTCCGCCAGCGGGTACCTCGGCCAGGCCTTTGAGAGCAGGTTCTTCTGGTAAAGCGTCAGGCACTGACCGCCACAGGAAGACGCCTCCGCGCGCAGGAAACCGGAGGCAACGGACGCAGCCGCGATTGCCGAGACGATCAGCGAGAAAAGCGCGGCGCGCCGGCATTTCAGAGCCCAAAGCGCGATGGCTGCCGGGACAAGCAACAGCGCGGCAAGCGGACGAATAACCGCCAGAGAGTCCCCCGGCGGAAACACGCGCCCCGTCATCCCAATCAGGATCGCCGCTCCAAGGACGATGGCCGAGGTCAGCACGGCGGTTCTGACGATCCTGGTGTGTGCCATTCCAACTCTGTTGTTAAAACCCGCATCCACATGTGTTTTGGGTGTTTCAAGAGACGATATAAACCTAATACCTGAAACACGCGTCAACTGTCAGGTAAATAGCTGAGCAACAACGACTGGGGGCAAAAAGAGAACCTTTCATCCACTGAACACCGGAGTCGGCTCCGGGGGTGAATCCGACCGTCAATTTGAGCGAAGCTAGTATCCGTTTTGCTAATCTTGTACCTCGAAGCTGTTGGTCGGTAGCTGGCGCCGAAACTGATGGGCCGGCCCAAGACTAAGCTGCCAGTCTACTTCGCGTCTCCATTTCGGTCGGTCGCAGACTCACAATCTGATCGAGAATGCTGACTTTCGTTGCGATCAGACCAAAACTGGAATCAGCCTGGCATAGAGATCGAAAATCTCGGTCAGTTCGTGCGTCAAAGGTCCGAATTTCGACACAATGTGCCCAAACAACTTGATTGAGAATATGTCTAGTGGCAACTTTATCGAGAAAGAGTTCTATTTGGAAAGTATCCGATTAGTCGTTGAATTTCCAAAGGCGAAAGTCATGGTGAATTTTCTAGGGTTGTTGTTGGCGGGCGCTTCGATCGGTTGGGTTGTGGGGCTCTCGAGTTCGCCTGTGGTTGGTGCCGTTCTCAGTACGGTCATGGCAGCAGTTGTCTCTGCGATTTCTCTGTTTCCCAAAATCAACAATTTAAAGGACAAACAACAAACTCAGGAGCCCAGAACTAATACGTGTGCGGGCCAACAGCGGAGAATTTCTTGGGTTTGCTTTTTCATCGTTGGTATTGCCGTCGGCGCAACCGGTGGTCTATCTGCACGCCTTCATAACCTGCTTGGTCCTCAGTTCGAGAGCTACTTGCATGGTATCAATGAAGAACTGAAATATTGGTCCAAACTCGGAGTAGCGAAAGAATCGGTAGTCCAAGATCTATACTCAAAGTATCTCGGTGAAATCTCGCGGGTTCGCCAGGAAAAGTGGAAAAGTGGTGGGCTTCAATCTGTAGAGTCAACTGGATTTTGTGACAAAGTCGCAACTCTGAATCGGGAATCTGAAAGCTATTCGGATGACATTCGGAACCAGATTCTCGCGTCAAACGTCCTAGGACTAAAGGCAATTCGGAACGACGTGAGCGACGAAAAAATTGTTTTGGCTATCCAGGAGATTTGCAATGAAAATGATTAAAGTCAGGACTTTTTTTCTGAGTTCTGCCTGCTTGCTGATCATGGCTGTTTCCGCTGTTGCATCCAACTCCACTACCAATGTTTTTCGGATGTATGCGACAGGCTGCGGTGCAAGGGGGGGGCAAGAGAGACAGTTCAATGGGTTCAAAGTGTTGGGAGTCAAAGGGATAGTAACAGTTCTCCACGGGATTACCAACTGCCAGAACTATACTGCGTTCAACTCGGATGGCTCTTGGGAAATTAAGCCCGTTCAGTTCAATCTGGCGGCGGACTTGGTGGTTTTAAGTTCAGCTGATTTTGAACGAGATTTTAACGTGACAATTGGCTTTGAACCGGCGACGGTTAAAGGGGAACAAGATCTTGAAATCCCGGCGTTTCCACCAGACGCGAGGAGGCCATTTCATACCCCTGTTAGAACCGAGAAGGAGGGAGAACTATTCACAACCTGGAATCAAACCGACTATGCTGCCGAGATTGCAGAACGTGGTGGAAGTCCAGCTACATCGTTGAAAATGATATCGTTTTCCGGGCGGACCGTGAAAGGACATTCCGGTGCGCCTCTTTTAGATAACAAGGGTCACGTTGTAGCGGTCTTGCAGGGCGGATTGGCTGAAGCTGAACATGGGTTTGCCGTACAGATAAGCGAGTTGGAGCGACTGGTTGAATTCGACCTCAGTGTCTTTGCC
The DNA here is from genome assembly GCF_017309185.1 of Roseibium aggregatum. Lineage (GTDB taxonomy): Bacteria > Pseudomonadota > Alphaproteobacteria > Rhizobiales > Stappiaceae > Roseibium > Roseibium aggregatum_B. The sequence continues at coordinate 679,157 of NZ_JAEKJZ010000001.1, forward strand.
GGAATACGCGATAAGGGTGTCTCGCTCTTTGCACTTGCGGAAGGGGGCTGGGCAGTTGAGCTGCTCAAAAAGCATGGGGTCGAGCGTACGAACGCCAGCTTTGTGGCGGAAGCAAGAGCTGGAAGAAACGACATTGTTCTTGCCTTGCTACAGGATGACATCCATCCAGATGCACACCCACCGGGAGGAGAGCGTCCATTAGTAGCCGCGGTATCGGAGGGGCGTGTAACGGTTGCAAGGATTCTCGTTCAGTACGGCGCCAGCTTGGACGGAGAACAGGGCGGCAACGCGATTTCCAAGGCTTCGGAAGTCCAAGATCTAACCCTTTTTAAAATTGTTGCCGGGCTGGACAAATCAATTGCGTATTCAGGTTCAGAGGCAGACCTGCGGAACGTTTCGCATCGGGCACTTGAGGTCGCGATATCGTGGGACTTTGCGCCCGGTATAACTCAAGTTCTCGCGGAACACCCTGGTTTAGCGCTCGAACCGCTCCCGAACGGGAAATGGCCGCTTCAATTTGCTGCAGAAAGCAAGGCGTCCGATAGTGCCTCACGATTGGTTGCAGCGGGAGCGAACCAGGAGACAAGGGACGCGATCTTAACCGCAATCAAGGGTGACGACCTTCCGATGGTCGAAGTTCTCCGGAGATTTTGGAATGATGTTGAGGGCGATTGCAATCTAGTCGGGACGGCTATCAACTATGGCTCGAAAAACGTTTTGAGTGGCGTTTTGGAGGGAAGCAACGTTAACGGTCGGGTTTGCGGAGATGATACCCCGCTATTTGCGGCCCTGAAATCGGGCAAATTTCGACTGCTACCTTCAATCCTGGATGCTAGGCCATTCATCAGGAATCCGTTCACGGGACAAGTTCCAGATAACCCTTCCCTCGAGATGATAGAGATCGATAACTTGAACCGACGCTTGGTCAGCCAGATGATCAAGAATGGTGAGACCAAGAAAGCCATCCTAACAACATTTGGTGGTTTAATGAACCAGCGCCTTCTTATCACTGGCGATCTATTGGCCGATTCTGCCCACGCGTTGAGGTTGGACTTGGTATCGGCCCTTTTACCTTTTGTAAATGATGGGACGACGTTTTGCTCCGAAGTAAGTGGAGATCGCCCACTCCACGCGACAGTAAAGGGGTATGTCGACGGCGACAGGTCCGCTGCTTCCCTTGATCGGGCAAAGAAGATAATAACGCTTCTTATTAATGAGTTTCCGGATTACATCGGTAATGACTGCAACGATGTCTACGCTGAGCAATTTGCGATCTCCACACCAGAATTGCTGACATTTTTGTTGGAGGATAGCAAGCTACGGACTGGTGAATGGAAAAACATGCTACGTCAAACCTTAGCTTGGGCTGCCTACAATAACGAATTATCGGCAATCGAGTTGTTGCTCGAGTCGGAAGCTGATCTTTGCAAAAAGATCCAACTACTGGGATTGCCAGATCGCTCAAGGATCGTGGATGTAACAAATTGGCTGCCTACTGGCTCTGACTATGCGCCGATCCATATTGCCCTAGCAGCCTCCCAGAGGGACGCATTCATGGTGTTGTGGGATCGATACGTCGAAAGGGTCGAAGAAGAGCATTCTCAACGACGGGACTTCACTTGCACCCGAATTTACGAGAGTCTTTTGGACACTGCGGCCTGCTCATACAATGTGGAACTCTTGAAAGTTGTTCTGTCACGATCACCCGAAGGCACAGATTTCACGAACTCCCTGTTGCACACTCCGTACTATTGCTCGGCTTGGCGAAACAAGACAAACGTGATCGATGCACTCAACAATATCGGGCTCGCGGCATCAGGTTCTGTGTTTCGCAAAATCGAGAAGAACAACCACATCGAACCCGAGACCCTGAACGGGCTGTGCGAGGGGTGGCTAAGCAGGTTGAAGAAGCAAGATTGGTATTCGAAGTGGTGCAATTAAGAGGGAACCTATCCCGTGAGGCTTTTGGTTCCGTTTCGCTAATTGAATGCATTTTCGCCACCACGGCAACCGCGCAAGGTGTGGCAAGAGACCTCAATGAGCTTGATCACCGAATTAGCAGTTTTCTTGAACCTGTCGAGAAGATCGATTGCTGTGCATCGGGAGGGTGATAATGAGTGTTGTCCGCTCGCGTCTGCGCCAGTTTAAGGTCGCTGCCCTGCAGAGCGAGAGACGTCGTATCTGGCGGAAGAGTGCTCGTCTGGTAGGAGACTGACAGGTCGATCCGACGTCTGCTTTCCGAGGTTTCACGGTCGAAAGCTGAAGGTCGCCTAGCGGCCCCATTCCAAAAGTTTCCTCAAAGCGCAGCTGCAGCCGATTCTGTTTTCCATAGCACCAAATTGACTGTCCTGAAAACATCTCTTTCTTCGTATAGCAGCGCGAGGGTCGAATGTTGGTGACACATTCAAGCTTGAGGCCGAGCCAACACCCGGGCCTTTCTCACCACCCCGCTACCCCGAAAGCCCCACCGCCCGGTCCCACGGCAGCTCCATGTCCTCACGACCGAAGTGCCCCTTGCGCGCCAGCCGGGAATAGAACACCCCGTCATTGAGCACCGGCAAGCGCCAGAGCTCGAGCCGTTCCGCGATGGCGTCGATGCCGAAATCGATGTCCCGCAGCAGGTGCGCGGAGATTTCCTGTTCCGGGATCTCCGCCGTATTGAAGCAATCGACCTCGAGGCTGGCCGGGGTCCGGTCGCCGTGAACATAGGAGAGCTGCACCTCGCATTCGCGCGCCATGCCGGCGCGGACCACGGAAACCGCCGCCTGCCGCGCGGCATAGGCGGCAACCCGGTCGATGCGGCCCGGGTGCTTCCCGCTGAGCGCTGTGCTGGTTTCCCGGCAGAAGCCGCCGTAGCCGTCCTCCGAGCTCTTGCGGCCGGTCAGTCCGGCGTGCGCCGACGGCCCGCCCGGCGAGGCGATGGGCGTGACCACAAACCGTGTGGCCGCGCCGGGTTTCAGATCGGCGTCGCGAAAGGCCGGTTCAAGGATCTCCGCCCTGACACGCTCCGTCAGGTCCTTGTGGTTGGCTGCGTCGGGGGTAAAGAGACTGAGTGCGATGCCGGTGATCTCGACCGGCCGGCGGTCGGCGAAGCGCACCGCGACCTGGGCCTGGGCATCCGCCGCGATCCCTGCGAGACGCTCCGCTTTCGCGGCGTCGTCCAGAAGGTCGCACAGCCGGTGCGCCGCGACGATCGGCAGGGGCATGGCGCTCTGCGTGTGGTCGCAGGCATAGCCGAAGGCCGTCGTCATGTGATCGGCGGCGCCGGAGGGACGGGCCGGGAGGTTGGTGAACTCAGGCACCTCGGCCAGATCCAGCATGACGGTCGGCTGTTTGCCGCCCGGGCCACCGCCGTAGCCCTCGTCCGCGAGCACCTTGCGGGCAAGCGCGGCCGGATCGAAGCCGAGCTTTCCCCCATGGCGCAGCGACAGGAAGACGATGCCGCTGGCGATGGCGCATTCGGCGATACAGGCGGAAGGCTCATCCGCGCTCAGGAAGGCGTCGACCATCGCATCGGAGATCTGGTCGGAGAGCTTGTCCGGATGCGCCGCGGTCACGGCCTGGGAACTCAGAACGAAGTCACGCATTTTCCGGCTCCTTTGCGCCAGCTTCCTTGACAATAGCCCCCGGGAACGGCTCGAACTCGACGCTGCGGCGGGCAAGAACGCTGGCGACGGGAACGGCGGCGGCGCCAAGGGCGATGGCGAGGTCGGTGCGTGCCAGCGGCGCGATCCCAAGGAGCCGTCGCAGAAGGGGGGAGAAGAACGGCAGGGCGCCGAGGGCCGAGGACGCCAGCAGGGTCAGGTCGAGGGTCCGGTTTTCCAGAAGCCTGTCGTATCTGAGTTTGCGCGGGTCGGTGCGCTGGCACACCAGCGTGTAAAGCAGTTGCGCCTGCGACAGGGTCAGGAAGGTCATGCCGCGGGTCTCCGGTCCCGGTCCATAGCGGGCAAGCCCGGCCATGTGGGAAAAGAAAGCGGCCGCGGCGATGATGCTGCTGTCGGTCGCCATGCGCCGGAAATCGTGCGACGGCACGATGTTTTCGCCCGCGTCGCGCGGCGGCCGGTCCATGATGTCCGGGTCCGGATCGGCCAGCGCCAGACCGAGGCCCGGCAGCACGTCGGTGACGAGGTTGATCCAGAGCAGTTCCATCGGCGTTTCCAGCTCGCCGGGGCCATGCAGCGCTTCCAGGATCGAGACCGCGATTTCCGACATGTTGGTGGTCACCAGATATTCCAGCGAGCGGCGGATGTTGCGGTAGATGCCCCGGCCTTCGGCAATCGCCTCCACGAGCGTGGCCAGATTGTCGTCGCGGATCACCACGTTGGCGACGTCGCGCGCAAGCTCGGTGCCGCTGTCGCCCATGGCGATGCCGAGGTCGGCGGCGGCAAGCGCCGGCGCGTCGTTGACCCCGTCTCCGGTCATGGCGACGATCCGGCCGGACGCCTGCAGGGCCTTGACGATGGCAAGCTTCTGGTGGCTCGCCACCCTGGCGAAGACCTGGATTTCGCCCGCGAGCGCCGCGAGAAGCTCCGGCGGCATGTCCGCGAATTCGGTGCTGTCGATCACCCGCACCGGCCCGCCGCCGGTCAGGTCCACCTCGCGCGCGACCGCGGCGGCGGTGACGGCCTGATCGCCGGTGATCAGCACGGGCTGGATGCCGGCGCGGCGGATGCGCGAGATCAGATGTTTCGCGCCCGGGCGCACGGGATCGACCATCGCGAGAAAGCCGAGGAAGGTCATGTCCTCCGGCGGAGTGTCGGCCGTCGCCACCGGACGGCTCGCGAAGGCCAGAACCCGCGCCGGTCGACTGGCGAGCCTGCCGTTGAGTTCAAGGAGCCCGGCCTTGTCCTCCTCGCTCAGCGGGCGGACATCGCCATTTTCCAGAACATGGCCGCAGCGCGCCAGAACGGCTTCAGGCGAGCCCTTGACGGTGAGTTCCAGTCCGAAGGCGCCTTCGTGGCAGGTGCCCATCCAGGGCTGCGCGGGCTTGCGCTCGAGGGTTTTGACCCGGGCCCGGTCTCGCCGCAGGGTTTCGACGTCGATCCCCTGCGTTATCGCGAAGTGCAGCACCGCCTGCTCGGTCTGGGACGACCCTGACGGCGCGCCGTCCTCCAGCCCGGCGTCGTTGTTCAGCGCGGCGACCTCGGCAAGTTTGGAGAGGCTCGCCCTGTCGCCAGGCGCGACGGGCGTGAGGCCCGCGACCGCCTCCACCACTTCCATGCGGTTCTGGGTCAAGGTGCCGGTCTTGTCGAGGCAGAGGACCTGCAGCGCGCCCATGCTTTCGACCGCGCTGAGCTGGCGGATCAGGATGCCCCGGCGTTCCATCTTGCGCAGGCCCATGGAGAGCGTCGAGGTGGCGACCATGGGCAGGCCTTCCGGGACGGCGGCAACGGCAAGGGCAAGCGCGTCCTTCAGGATCATCGCCAGCGGATAGCCGCGCAGCCACCCGATCCCGGCAAAGACGCCACAGGCGGCAAGGCTGGCAAGCGCGAGCTGCGAGCCGAGACGGTCGAGTTCCGCTTCCACGGGCGCTTTCGGGCGGCTCGCGGTATCCGAAAGATACTGAAGTGCTGCGGCTTCCGTACGGGCGCCCGTCGCGACGATCGCCGCAAGCCCCTTGCCCTCGGCGACGATGGTGCCGCCGTGGAGCATGGTCGTGCGGGAGCCGATGGGGGTGTTGGCGGGCAAGGTTCCGGCGGGAGACTTGGCGACCGGCATGCTCTCGCCGGTCAAGGCGGACTCGTCCGCGAAGAGCTCCTCGGCGCTCAGGAGACGCGCATCAGCGGGAACTCTCAGTCCGGCGCGCAGCCGGATCACGTCGCCGGGCACGAGCCTGCTCGCCGGAACGCTGATGTCCTGCCCGCCGCGCAGCACCGGCACGGGATGGTCGGTCTGGTCCGTGAGCGTGTGAATGGTGCGTTCCGCCTGTCCCTCGGTCACGAAACCGAGCACGCCGTTGACCCCGACGACCGTCAGCGTCGCGATCGCATCCGCGATACCGCCGGTCAGAAGAGAAACGGCGGCGGAGCCGACAAGCATCATCACCGGCAGCCCCTCGAACTGCTTGGCCAGCATCTGGACCTGGGACGGACCGGCCTCGTGGGGCATCAGGTTCGGTCCGTGCGCGCGCAGGCGTCTGGTGGCTTCGTTCGGAGAAAGACCCTGGTCCGGCGAAACGTCGACCGTCTTGAGTATGTCGTCCGGGGAAAGCGCGTGCCAGTGGATCGTGCCGGCTTTGGACTTGGTGCGGCCAGGGCGCCTTTTGGGCGTCGCTCGGTTCGCAGCGCCCACCGTGGCGGGCCGGAGTTTGCCCGCCAGGGCGCGGGCGACAAGCAGGCGCGCGTCCCGGCCGGAAAGGAACGGGTCGGTCTTCAGGATGACGCTGCCGGTGACGCTGCGCGCCTCCGCATGGCGGATGCCCGGCTGGCCGGACAAGGCGGCTGCGAGCGCTGCGGCCCTGTTCGGCCAGTTGCGGATCTCCGGGACGCTGAGACGCAGGCGTCCGGGAACATTGGCGTGGCGGATTTCCGGAAGATCGAGCGGGGCGGTCATGAGCGCGCCTCACCGCGGTCCGGCTCCGGCCCGGAGGCAGGGGTGGAGGTGGCGGCAGCACTTTTGCCCCTTGTCGGAACACGACGCGCTGCCGGGGAGAGTTTCAGGACGATCTGGCCCAGAACCAGCGGCACCAGGCTCATCGCACCGGCCAGCGCCAACCCGTTCACGCCGGGCCAGGGCAGACCCAGCAGCGCGGCGAGCTCCGGCTGCCGGAGCGCCAACGCAAGCAGAAAGAGACACAGGGCAAGCGCGGCCCAGACCCAGCCGTTTCGGAAAATGTCGCTGGCGAGGAGGCTTTTGGAAGGGGCTCTCACGTTGAAGACATTCCACAATTGCGCCAGGGCCAGGGTCAGGAAGGCGACGGTCACCGAGGCCTCCGTACCCAGATCGTAATGAAACAGGGCGAGGCTGAAGGCGGCAAGCGTCGACAGCGTGATCGCGCCGCCCAGGAGACCGATCAGGCTCCAGCGCCAGGTATCGATGATGGGTTCGTCCGGATCGCGCGGCGGCTGGCGCATGACCTCGTCGTCGCCGCGCCCGAGCCCCAGGGCGAAGGCCGGAAAGACATCGGTCACCAGATTGAGGAACAGGATCTGAAGCGGCAGCAGCGGAACGGGCAGGCCGATGCCGACCGCGACGCCGACGATGAGAACCTCGCTCACGTTGCACGACAGCAGATAGACCACGAACTTGCGGATGTTGTCGAAGATGATCCGGCCCTGCTTCATGGCGGCGATGATGGTCGCGAAGTCGTCGTCCTTCAAAACGACGTCCGACGCTTCGCGCGCGACCTGGGTGCCGCGCTGTCCCATGGCGATGCCGATGTCGGCCTTCTTCAGCGCCGGCGCGTCGTTGACGCCGTCCCCGGTCATGGCGACCACATGACCGTCGTCCTGAAAGAGGGAAACAAGCTTCAGTTTGGTTTCCGGCGCCACCCGCGCGAAGATATCCGTTGCGAGCATTTTCGCGCGCTGCTCGGGGCTGAGGCTGTCGGGATCGAAACCGGCGATTTCCCGACCGGCGATCACCTTCAGGGCCCCGGATCCGAACCCGGCGTCTTCGGCGATCTTCTCCGCCGTGTTGGCATGATCGCCCGTCATCATCACCACGCGCACGCCCGCATTCTGACTGGCCTCGATCGCCGCCGGCACATCCTCGCGCAACGGGTCCAGAAAGCAGACCAGCGCGACCAGGGTCAGGCCTTCGTAAGGATCTTCCGTGTCCGTCTGCGCGCTCTTGTAGGCAAGCGCCAGAAGACGAAGGCCGGACCCGGCGGCGCTTTCGCTGCGGGCCTGCAGGGCCGCGCGGTCCTCGTCCGTCATCTCCCGGGCGCCGTCCCGGCCAAGCAGCTTTTGGGATGTCTCGAGCACCGCCTCCGGCGCGCCTTTCACCGCATAGAGACAGTGCCCGTCGTCCCTGTGTACCGTCGCCATCATCTTGCGGTCCGGATCGAAGGCGTGCTGACGGAGCGGGGTCAGCTTGTCCAGAAGGTCCGCCTTGGACAGGCCGGCCTTGGCCGCCACCGAGAGAAGGGCGATTTCCATCGGCTCTCCGGTTTTTTCGCCGTCGCCGCCGTCGCCGATCTCCGCGGAATTGCAAAGGACGCCTGTCTTCAGTGCCCGGGCAAGACTGTCCGTTCCCTCGGGGACCAGCGCTTCGCCGTTGGCCTCGAAACGGATCTCGTCGCCGTCGTAGAGAACCTCGACATCCTTCTCCGGCAGAAGGTAGCCGACGACCGTCATGCGGTTTTCCGTCAGGGTGCCGGTCTTGTCGGTCAGGATCAGGGTGGTCGCGCCGAGGGTTTCCACAGCGGAAAGCTGGGTCACCAGCGCGTTGCGCGCCGCCATCCGCCACATGCCGCGCGCCAGGCAGAGCGTCGCCACGACCGGGAGGCCCTCCGGAATGGCCGCGACCGCGAGCGCCACGCCGGTCTTCAGCATGACCGGGATCGAATGCCCCCACAAGATGCCGGTGACGCTGGTCAGAACCGCCAGCGCGGCGGTCAGCCAGACCAGCTTGTGTCCCAGCCTGTCCAGCCGCTTTTCCAGAGGCGAGGCCTCGGAATCCGCCGCCTGCGTCAAGGCGCTGATATGCCCGAGTTCCGTCGCCATTCCCGTGGCAACGACGATGCCTTCGCCCAGGCCCTGCGTGACTGCCGTGCCGCTGAACGCCATATTGGCGCGCTCGGCGAGCGGGCGATCCGCGGCGAGTGCGTCGGACTGTTTCGTCACCGGCGCAGACTCCCCCGTCAGAAGGGACTCGTCGCACCAGAGGTTGGAGGCCGTGACCAGACGCAGGTCCGCGCAAACGATGTCCCCGGCTTCCAGGACGACGATGTCCCCGGGAACGAGCTGGTGGGCGTCGACCTCGCGCACGCGGCTGTCCCGGCGGACCCGGACCCGCACCTCGGTGATCCGCAAAAGCGCTTCCATCGAGCGGGCGGCACGCAGTTCGGTGAAGAACCCGATTGCGCCGTTGAGCAGAAGGACCGCCGTGATGGCAATGGCGTCCGCGATGTCTCCAAGGGCCAGCGACAGGACAACGGCGCCCCCCAGGAGCCAGACGATGAGGCTGGCGAACTGGTGTCCCAGGATGGCCAGCGCGCTTCTCGGCTTTTGCTGGCGGAGACGGTTGGGACCGTGGACCTTGCGCCGCCGGGAGACCTCGCCGGCGGAAAGACCGGAAGAGGGTGCGACCGCCAGCGCTTCGGCGACCTCGCCGGCTTCAGACGCGAAGGGTTTCTCCGGGCTTGGGATCGGGGCCAGGGATTTCAAACGTTCCGCTCCCTCCAGAGTTGGTGTGAGCGCGGCTATTTTCGACCTTTTGAAACCGCTTCGCCTAGTCGTATCACTTCGTATGCCGGTCGCAATCGGCGACCGTCGGTGTTGACCCCGGCCATGAGCGTGTGAGCGGTAAATGTGGCTCCGGAAACGTGACACACCTCTCGCAGGTCACCCCGGACACAGCGAAGCGGTGATCAGGTGTCCACTCGTTTCCAGAGCGATATCTGCAGGTTTCAGAGCCTTTGCCGCTTTGATTGGCGAGTGGCCCCCGGTTCCGCGCTGGCGCTTGACCGGGATGACACTGAAACTCGTGGCAGACACCTCACGTTTGCATCACATAGGTCCCCGGCGCGTCGCACAGGGGCGGATAGCCCAGCTCCGTGTTTCCGATTTCGCGGGCCGCCACCGTTCCGCTGGAGTGCTTCTGCATCCACTTCACCCATTGCGGCCACCAGGAACCTTCGTGCCTGGGGGCGTGTTCCGTCCACTCGCTCGAACTGGGGTGCGGACCGCCGAGCTTGTAAGTCAGCGTCTTGAAGGAGCGGTGCGGATGGCCTGGCTCGGAGACAATGCCCGCGTTGTGGCCGCCCGAGGTCAGGACGAAATCCACATCCGTGTCGAACAGATGGACCAGCTTGAATACCGACTTCCACGGAGCGACGTGGTCGGTCTCGGTGCCCACGGCGAAAACGGGCACGGAAATGTCCTCGAGATGCACGTTCCGTCCGTCGACCTTGAACCGGCCGCGCGACAATTCGTTGTTGAGATATAGCTGGCGCAGATACTCGGAGTGCATGCGGTAGGGCATGCGGGTGGCGTCGGAGTTCCAGGCCATGAGGTCGTTGGGCGCGCGCCGCAGACCCAGCAGATATTCGCGCACCATGCGCGACCAGACGAGATCCTGCGAGCGCAGCATCTGGAAGGCGCCGGCCATTTGCCTCTGGTCCAGGTAGCCGTTCTTCCACATGGTGTCTTCGATGAAGGAGAGCTGGCTCTCGTCGATGAACAGGCCGAGTTCGCCGGCTTCGTTGAAATCGACCTGCGCGGCGAGCATGGTCTGGGTCCTGATCCGCTTGTCGCCGTCCCGCGCCATCGCGGCGGAGGCCATGGCGAGCAGGGTACCGCCGAGACAATAGCCGGCAACATGCGCACTGTCCGCCCCGCTGATCGTCTCGACGGCGTCAAGCGCGTCCATGACGCCGAGTTTCAGGTAGTCCTCGAGCCCGACATCCCGATGGCTCTCGTTCGGATTGACCCAGGAAATGCAGAAAACGGTGAAGCCCTGGCTGACCAGATAGCGCACCAGCGAGTTTTTCGGCGACAGGTCCAGGATGTAATATTTCATGATCCAGGCCGGAACGATCAGGATCGGCTCCGCCTGAACCACATCCGTCGTGGGCTCATACTGGATCAACTCGATAAGATCGTTGCGGTAGACCACCTTGCCCGGCGTCACGGCGACGTTGTCCCCAGGCGTAAAGCCGTTGCCGTTGTCGCGGACCAGATGGGCTTCCTTCAGGATGTCGTTCGTCAGATAGCTGAAGCCGCGCAGCAGGTTCGCGCCGCCTTCCTCGGCCGTGGCCTCCAGCACTTCCGGGTTGGCAAAGGCGAAATTTCCGGGCGAGATCATGTCCAGCATCTGGCGGGTGTAGAATTCCACCAGCCGTTCGTGCTGCCGGGTCACGCCGGCGACGCCGGTCGTCGCGGACTGCCACCAGTGTTCGGCAAGCAGGAAGGACTGGGCAAAAAGGTTGAACGGAGGTTTTTTCCAGGCGTCGGCGCTGAAGCGGCGGTCCTGGGGCAGAGGATCCACGCAATGCTGTTCCTCGCCGCCCTTCAGCATGCAGCCCGCGGCGAATGTGGCGAGCCGGACCTGATTGCGGAAGAAGTCCTTGAGGATTTCCTGCTGTTTGCCCGGAGAAATCGCCAGATGCATGGCCCAGTCCTGCCACGCCTGAAGAAGGCTGATCGGGGATATCCCCAACGACATGGAGGCCAGGGCCGCATGGTGCAGCCTGTCCTCGATCTTGTAGATGTCGTCCCTGGGGCGTCCGGTTTTCGCCGGGATCGGCGCAGGATCCTGCCTTGCGGGCGGGACCGTTACGGGAGCGGGTTGCGTCTGCACGTTCTGAACCACATTCGTTTCCTTGTAGCGCCCTTCACTTCACATCGGCTTCAAATGCCGGCGGTTGCCGCCGACTTGAGCTCTGCGACGAGGTCCTCGGTCTTCTTTTTCACCTGATTGGCCGTATCCACGGTCATGCGCGAACCGAACGTGGCTGCTTTCGCGGCTTCGCGGGAATAGTCGTCGATGGCTTCCAGCATGTAGTCCGAGATGCCGGACAAGGTCTCGCTGGGTCTTTGCGGTTTCGACAGGGCCTCGACAAAGGCGACATCCTTGACCAGCCGGAATTTCAGGAAATTCACCATCTCTATCTGCCATTCCAGCACTGTTTTCGCGCATCGGGTCTGGATATCGGCCGCGTGGACGAAAGGGTTGCCATCCTGGTAGGGAAAGGGGGCCCAGACCTCGGTGGGTTTCTTGCCTTGACTGGAAGTTTTAAGCGCCATCGGGCCGGCCTCCGTTCTCTTCAAGCGTTTCCGAAAACTTTCATGGATACGTATCTTGGAATTTTGACAGGAATGCATCATGACCTGAAGGCGAACCGCACGGTCAAGACAATTTCTTTTGCCGCCGTTTCCCCGGCCTCGCCGGATTGAGCGGCATCCGCCGGTGGACAGTGTGGCAGAATAAGGCATGGCCCGTCAGAAGCGTTGATCATTGTCAATTTTAACCGGGCTGGAAGTGGGCAGGATCGGTTCCGGGAGCGACGGCGGACTGCGTTTTTTCTTCAGTTCGGGAAAACGCGTTAAAACCGGGAAGGAAGACCGCCTTGCGGAGGAAGCGAATACCGAATGGAAGAAAGCCGGCCTCTATTCCCGAGGCAGAACGGCGAATGGAAGGGTGTGCATGAAACTGAAATTGACGTTTCTCGGCGGCGTCTCAACGGTCACGGGATCGAAATACCTGCTGGAACGGGACGGCCTGCGCGTCCTTGTCGATTGCGGGCTCTTCCAGGGCTACAAGCAACTGCGCCTGAGGAACTGGGCGCCGTTGCCGGTCGATCCGAAATCCATCGACGCGGTCATCCTGACCCACGCGCATCTGGATCATTCCGGCTATCTTCCCCTTCTGGTGCGCGACGGCTTTGCCGGACCGGTGATCTGCACGCAAGGCACACGCGACCTGTGCGCGATCCTGTTGCCCGACAGCGGGTTCCTGAACGAAAAGGACGCGGAGTTCGCCAACCGCCACGGCTTTTCCAAACACAGCCCCGCGCTGCCGCTCTATACGAAAAAGGATGCGGAAGCGTCGCTCGACCGCTTTTCTCCGGTGCCGTTCGACAGGGACACGGACATCCTCGGTGAACTGAAGGTCCGGTTTCGCTGCGCCGGTCATATTCTCGGTGCCGCGAGCGTGGAGCTTGTTTGGGGCAGCACGAAGATCGTTTTCTCGGGCGATCTCGGCCGCTACGGCGACGCGACCATGCTCGATCCGGCGGAAATCCGGCAAGCGGACTACCTGCTGGTGGAATCCACCTACGGCAACCGGCTTCACGAAAAGGGCGATCCAGAGGACGAACTGGCGGAGGTGATCAACGAGACGGCCGGCCGCGGGGGGACGGTACTCATTCCCGCCTTCGCCGTTGGCCGCGCCCAGTCGCTGCTCTTCCATATACAAAGCCTGAAGGACGCCGGCCGCATTCCCGATCTGCCGGTCTTCCTCGACAGTCCCATGGCGGTCAGGGCCTCCAATGTGTTCGGCAAACATGTCGGAGATCACAGACTGAGCCGGGAGGCGTGCGACTGGTCCGGCAACACGGCGCGTTATGTGGCTGATGTGGAGGAATCGAAAGACCTCGACCGGAACGTCATGCCCAAGGTGATCATCTCGGCGAGCGGCATGGCGACCGGCGGCCGCATCCTGCACCACCTGAAACACTATGCGCCGGACCACCGCAACACCATCCTGTTCGCGGGATTCCAGGCAGGAGGAACCAGGGGCGCGGCCATGGTCGCGGGAGCCGAGAGCGTGAAGATCCACGGTTCGCAGGTGCCCATCCGCGCTGAGGTCGGCAACCTGAACATGCTGTCCGCCCATGCCGACGCGGACGAGATCCTGCGCTGGCTGGGCAATCTGGAGGCGCCGCCGAAGCAGACCTTCATCACCCACGGCGAACCGGATGCCTCCGACGCCCTGCGCTACCGGATCGAGCACGAGCTGGGCTGGGCGTGTTCGGTGCCGGATTACCGGGACGAGGTTTTTCTGGAGTGAGCAGACATGACCACATATTTGTACACTCCAGAGAGTTCCGGATCTGAAGTGTGAGCCCTGATTGTTGAATTGCTTGCTCAGCCGTGCTTGGTAAGTTTCTAGGGAGGCCGGTCTCAGGTCCAAAATCAGTTTTCTTAATTCAACAGAGTTGAATGGTGGCCGTTATGGGTAAGAAGAAATACCAAGAGGATGTTGTCCTCATCTTTGTATTTTCAATCCTTCTTCTCTCTGCGGCTTGCTATTTCATGGCTTGGCGAAATCCAGACATAACTGGCTGGTTGCTGTTTGAGTTTTTCGCAGAGAACCTGGTTTTCTTCGAGCGCCGGTATAACGATACTCTACACTATAGCCAAAGTGGAGCTATCTACTATTTTTGCTCTATCGCAGGTTTGGCCTTTCTTACACCCGGACTTCTTGTCTACGATCTGTTTTTATCAAAGCGCGGCTTTGCTGAATGCACCGCAACCCGCGTGCAAACTTTTACGTCGCTGACGTTTGTTGTGATCTTCTTTTTTCCGGTCTTTTGGTGGAGCGCTTCATTGCATGGGAAGTTAAACATCGAAGGGGGAAGCATACTTGTCGGGGCACTCTTTCCGATAATAGCCGGTCTTTATATTTGCTGGGCCGCTTTCACGTTGGCTAACGTTGTTAGGATAGTTTTCAAACGTGATCTGCAGGATGCCTGACGAAACGCCTCTTCACGCATTGCTTCTTGGAAAGCCCACAATTTGATCATGGTGTCTGCATTTTTTTGAAAGATGCCAATGAGCCGCTTCGGCGTCGCCGCTTGGAGTCATGCCTCTGGCGGACGCGGCGAGCCTTTCAGCCAGCGCAGCAGGACAAGGGCTGCCAGGAAAGAGGGGACCAGCGCGGCGGCGCCAATCCCGGCAATGATCAGGGGAAGTGCCTAAAGGGTCTCGAAATTGTTCAGTCTGACGTCGCCCTTACGGCCCGGAAGGAATCGGTTCGGCTTCACTCCGGCGGAAGCGGCCCTTGCCGTTGAAATGCTGAAAGGCGACGGCCGGGCTGCGGCGGCCAAACGATGCGGTATTTCCATCAATACCGCCCCAACGCATCTCATGAGGATTTTCGAAAAGACCCGCGTGAAACGGCAGGCGGAACTGATCCGCGTGTTGCTGGACGGATAAAAGCGGGCAGCCGGGTCTTCGGGGCGGACAATCGAAGAACTGGAGCGGGTGAAGGGAATCGAACCCTCGTCTTAAGCTTGGGAAGCTTCTGCTCTACCATTGAGCTACACCCGCGTCGCAGATGACGCTTTCTGCGCTCTGCCGCGGCAACTGTCAAGCTGATCCGCCGTCTTTCTCCCCGGCGTTTCTTTCCCCCTTTCCCACAGCCTGCGATCTTGCACTGCGGCATTGAAATCGCCATCTTCGCGCCGGTGGAACTGTGCGATCGATCGAAGGTGGATGTGGGACATGACAACAAGGGAACGGACCAGGGCGCTGGTGACCTCGCGCAACTGGGAATTCGGCATCATCGCCGTCATCGTGGTGAACGCCGTTACGCTGGGACTGGAAACCAGCCCTGTCGTCATGGCGCGTGCCGGAGACCTTCTTCATCTCATCGATCGGGTCATTCTCGGGATTTTCGTCGTAGAGCTGGCGTTGCGCCTTTACGCCCATGGTCCAAGGTTCTTCCGGGATGCGTGGAACGTCTTCGATTTTACCATCGTCGCCATCGCGCTGCTGCCCTCGTCCGGCTCCCTTTCGGTGCTGCGGTCCCTGCGTATCCTGCGGGCGCTGCGCCTGATTTCCGTCGTCCCGTCACTGCGCCGGGTCATCGGCGGGCTGATCGCGGCGCTGCCGGGCATGGGCTCCATCGTCGTCCTGATGGCGCTGGTGTTCTACGTCTTCGGTGTCATGGCGACCAAGCTGTTCGGCGCATCGTTTCCCGAGTGGTTCGGCGATCTCAGCGCCTCGCTCTACACGCTCTTCCAGATCATGACCCTGGAAAGCTGGTCCATGGGCATCGTCCGGCCGGTGATGGAGGTCTACCCCTATTCCTGGCTGTTCTTCGTGCCTTTCATCCTGTGTACCGCTTTCACGGTCCTGAACCTCTTCATCGGGATCATCGTCTCCGCCATGCAGGAAGAGCACGAGGCGGAGGCCGACGCCAACCGCCAGGCGATCCACGACGATACGGGACTGATCCTGCAGGAGATGAGGGCGTTGCGCGACGAAGTCCGGGAACTGCGGGCCGGGATGGGGAAGGAACAGGGCTGACCCTTCTCGAAAAAGGCCGTTGCGCCAGGGTTCGAACCTAGAGCCATTCCCGGTCATCTTGAACCATTTGATGGCTTTTGACGGCTCGCTCGGCAAGTCGCGTCGCGAAGTGCGATGCGGTGCATCGTGCAAGCGGCGCAACGCTGCCGATGGGTCGTCAAAAGCCACCCGGATCGGGTAAACTGTGAAAAATCAATTTCTTATGGCTGGACAAAATTAGACTCTGGCTTCGTTGGAGAGCGCTTGAGGTGGGCAGTACCGCTGCGCGCAATCCGCCTCGCCAGAGACTAATTTTGTCTCAGTCAAATGATTCAATATGACCGGGAAGAGCTCTAGGCTTTGGGCGCAGGTTCCGGGTGCGCATCGTAGCTTCTCAGCACGACAATCGTTTCGAAGCTGGCAATATCCTCAGAGTAGAAATGGACCTCGGTGAAGTTGGCATAGGCTTCCATGGACGCACATTCCACCGTCAGGACAAGATCGGCCTTGCCGGTGACGTGATAGATCGTGGTCACTTGCGCAAGGGCGGCGAACTTGCGCCGGAGACGGTCGATCCGGTCCGGTTTTCCGGGCGGAATCACGAGCATGACCAGCAGCTTGACCGTCTGACCGGCCACCTGGGGTGAGATGATCGCGACTTCCCGTTCGATCGCCCCGATTTCGCGCAACCGCTGAACCCGTCTCAGGCAGGCCGCCGGCGAAAGACCGACGGCCTCGGCGAGCTGCCGCCCTGTCTGGCGCGCGTCGTGCCGCAGGAGGTCCAGGAGCTTGCGGTCGAAACTGTCGATGGCATCCATACTGCTGGCTCCGGTGCAAGAATGAGGTTGATGAGAGAAATTATCATCTGAAGCCTGAAATTTGCGAAAAATCCGCAACAGACAATCCAATGAACGCAATTCACGCGTTGAGCTTGCGTAGCCTGGGTCTTGCCGTCAAGACAAAGGAGCAAGACGATGATCGAACGCACTGCCGAGTTTTCCCATTCGCATGTCCTTCCGGCTCCGTGGCCGCCGGGCGAGGGGATCTTTTCCAAGGTCCTGAAATACCTTGAAAGGCGTGAGCGCCGGCTTCGCGATGCGCGCAGACTTTCAGTTCTTCCGGACTATCTTCTGGACGATATGGGCCTGAAGCGCAGCGACTTGCCTTCGGCGGAGCGGTTTTGGTGAGGAGAGGGGACGACGGATGGCCGTACCCTAAAGGTCCGCCAGGGCGTCTTCCGGCCCCTCGACTGTCAGCGACACTCCGTCTTCCGTGAAGTCCCTCGAGACCACCGTTAACCCGAGCGTCTCGATCCGTTTTTCCAGCTCCGAGCCAGCCGAGAAACCTGCCTTGACCGTCCTGGTCAGGACCTTCTGGAACGGTACCAGGTCCGCGGCGTTGATCGCGTCCTGGGCAGCACCCGAATAGGCGCGGGCGAGGCCGCCGCCGCCGAGTTTCGTGCCACCGAAGTAGCGGACGATCAGAACGGCGCAGTTGATCAGCTCCGCTCCCTGAAGCACGCGCAAGGTGGGCATGCCGGAAGTGCCGGCCGGTTCGCCGTCGTCCTTGCCGCTCTCCTCGATCCGGTCGTCGTCAAGCAGGCGCCGGTGGGCGGTAACGATATGGGCGGCTTTCCTGTGCTCCTTGCGCAGCTCTTCCAGGCGTTGCTCGAACCTGTCGAAGGGTACCAGATGCGCCAGAAAGCGGGACTTCCGGTCCTCCAGAAAGCCTTCGAATTCCCGGGTGATCGTCTTCAAGCCCATGGTCCGTCAGGCAGGGGTCCGGAAATGCTTGGAGAGTTTCAGCGACTGGCCCTGGTAGTTGGAGCCGATGCCCTCGCCGTAGAGGCTGCCCGGTCGTTCCGCCATGTGCTCATAGACGAGGCGGCCGATGGTCTGGCCGTGCTCGACGATGAAAGGCACGTCATGGGAGCGGACCTCGAGGACTGCCCGCGAGCCGACGCCGCCCGCACCCGAATGGCCGAAGCCGGGGTCGAAGAAGCCGGCGTAATGCACGCGGAATTCACCCACCAGCGGATCGAAGGGCACCATCTCGGCGGCATAGTCCGGCGGCACGTGGACCGCCTCCTGGCTGACCAGAATGTAAAAGGCATCCGGATCGAGGATCAGCTCCGGCGCCTGCCGGCGGTGGATGGGCTCCCAGAAGTCCAGCGGGTCCTGTGCCCCGACCTTGTCCACGTCGATCAGGCCGGAATGATGCTTGGCGCGATAGCCGATCAGGCTGCCGGGACCGCTGCCTTCCAGGTCGATGGACAGCTGCACGCCGCCGCCGATCCGCTCGTTGCCGCCGCTCATCAGCGTGTGGAACTCGTGAATCTCCTCCAGGACATGATCCGGGATCAGCGACTGGCCGCGCCGGAACCGGATCTGGCTGAGCCGCGAGCCGGTGCGAACCAGGATCGGGAAGGTCAGGGGAGAAATTTCCGCGTAAAGCGGACCGGTGTAACCGGAGGGAACCGTATCGAAGGCGAGGCCGTTGTCGGTGATTACGCGGGTGAACACATCGAGGCGCCCGGTGGAACTCTTCGGGTTCGCAGTCGCGGATATGTCTTCGGCAAGCGACAGGCTTTCCTGAAGCGGAACGATATAGACGCATCCGGTTTCCAGAACCGCGCCGTCGGCCAGGTCGAATGTGTGCAGCTTGAGCTGTTCGAGCCGGTCCGCGACCTTGATCTCGGGGCCGGGCAGGAAACTGGCGCGCACCCGGTAGGCAACCTTGCCCAGACGCAGGTCGAGGCTCGCGGGCTGTATCTGGCCGGCAACCGGCGGTTCGTCGGCGGCAATCTCGCCGGAGGAAAACATGGCGTGAATGATGCGCTCCGGCAAGATGCCGTTTTCCGCAAGTGTGGCGCTTCCGTTCAAACCCTGTTCCGCTACTGCGTTCATCGCGTGTTCCTGCCGTTTTAGTCCCTTTCGTCCTTAACGGATGCGGCCGCTCAGGCCAACAGGGTTTCTGGCGGGGAACGGGGTTTGCCACGGAGTTTGTCGCAAAGAGATTGACCGTCCCGGTATTTTCCCGTACGAGAGGCTCTCATCGTGGTGATTTGGGCCGGCCGGCTTGCAGCCACGTTAAACAAGTCGCTAAAAAGGCCGGAGGTGGAAACCCCGGTCTTGAGGCTGGGGTTTTTTGCGTTTGGAACGGAATTTACGACATGACTGAGACCGACAGGACCGGAGAAAAGAACTGGCGTCCGGCGACCGCCCTGGTGCACGGGGGAACGACCCGTTCGCCGTTTGGGGAAACCTCGGAGACGATCTACCTCACGCAAGGGTTCGTCTACGACAACGCGCAGGCGGCGGAAGCCCGCTTTAACGGCGACGATCCGGGCTATGTCTATTCCCGCTATGCCAATCCCACCGTTTCCATGTTCGAGGACCGCATCAAGGCGCTGGAAGGCGCGGAGGCCGCGCGGGGCACCGCGAGCGGCATGGCCGCGGTCAATCTGGCGCTGATGGCATCGGTGAAGGCGGGGGACCATGTGATCGCCGCCAAGGCCCTGTTCGGCTCGTGCCGCTACATCTGCGAAACTCTTCTGCCCCGCTTCGGAGTGGAAAGCACGCTGGTCGACGGCACCGATATCGAGCAGTGGAAAGCCGCCGTCCGCCCGAACACAAAGGCTCTTTTCCTGGAAAGCCCGACCAACCCGACGCTGGAAATCATCGACATCGCCGCCGTGGCGGATATCGCGAAATCGGCAGGCGCGCGGTTGATCGTCGACAATGTCTTCGCCACGCCGATGTTTCAGTCGCCGCTCTCCCTTGGAGCGGACGTGGTGGTTTATTCCGCCACCAAGCATATCGACGGTCAGGGGCGCTGTCTCGGCGGTGTCATCCTGTCGGATGAGGAATGGATCACCGACGAGGTGATGCCGTTTGTCAAGCATACCGGCCCGCACATGAGCCCGTTCAGCGCCTGGGTGCTCCTGAAAGGGCTGGAAACCCTGCCGATCCGCATTGCCCGGCAGACGGAAACCGCTGGAAAGATCGCCGATTTCCTAGCCGGACAGTCCAAGGTGAAGCGGCTGATCTATCCCGGACGCGACGACCACCCGCAGGCGGAAGTCGCCAGACGCCAGATGCGCGGCGGGTCGACCATGCTCGCCTTCGAGGTCGAAGGCGGCAAGGAAGCGGCCTTCCGCTTCACCAACGCGCTGGAAATCGTGAAGATCTCCAACAATCTGGGTGACGCCAAGAGCCTGATCACCCATCCGGCGACCACGACCCACCAGTCCATCGGCGAAGAAGCCCGGGCGGAACTCGACATCAACGACGGCCTGCTGCGTTTGTCTATCGGCCTGGAAGACCCGCTCGATCTTCTGGAAGACGTCGAAAAGGCGCTCGGAGCGGTTTAAAGCGGGGTTTTCGCTGCCTTTTTTCGATAGGTGAGATACCTGTCGCGCGGTGATACCGAAAGGGAAAGCTACCGTGTCTGAGCCGGACTACGCCGCCTATATGATCTGCACGTCGCCGCGCAGCGGCAGCACGCTGCTGTGCAAGCTGCTTGCGGCGACCGGCGTTGCCGGGAAACCCGGATCTCTGTTCCACGAGCCCTCGTTGAGCGAATGGCTGGACTATTACGGCTTGGAGAACGACGAGACGTCGAGCGAAGCGGATTTGCTTGAAGCGGTGTTCGAGGCGGCGCTGAACAAGGGACGGGGAGGCACGCCGCTGTTCGGACTGCGGATGCAGCGCAGGAGTTTTCCGTACTTCTGCGCGCAGCTGAAAAAGCTTCATCCAGGCCTGCGCGACGATGTCCGGCGGATCGAAGCGGCGTTCGGGCGGACGCTGTTCATCCATCTCACCCGCGAGGACAAGCTTGCGCAGGCCGTCTCCTTCGTGAAGGCGGAGCAATCGGGCCTTTGGCACAAGGCGCCGGACGGAACGGAAATCGAACGGCTCTCGGAGCACCGGGAACCGGTCTACGATGCTGGCCTGATCGGGCGGCACATGGAAGAGATGACCGCCTATGACCGGGACTGGGAGGCCTGGTTCCGATCGCAGGGCCTGGAACCGCTTCGGATCACCTACGACGCTCTTTCAAGAGATCCCGAGGCGCAGCTCTTGAGACTTTTCAAGCGCCTGAAGCTTGACCTGGATGCCGCGAAAGGGATCGCGCCGCCCGTCGCAAGGCTCTCCGACGCGGTCAATCGCGACTGGATGGAGCGTTACAGGGCGGAAGAGGGGCGTTAATCCCGCAAAGCTCCGATCCCCATCAGCACCCTGGAGCCGGCGGAAACGAAGCAGATGCCCGCGAAAGCCCAGGCCAGTATTGGGAACCAGCCCGGCAGCAGCGCCATCAGGAGAAAGACCGCGATTGTCTCCGCGCCCTCCGCGAGACCGCTCAGATAATAGAGGGATTTCGCTCCCTGGGCGTCGGTCCTGAGCTTGTTCTTTTCCGCCATGATGGCAAATGCCAGGAAGGCCGAGCCGTTGGCGTAGAAGCTTGCCAGCAGCGCAGCCGCGGCAAGGGCGTTCGCGGAAGGGTTCTGAAAGGCGAAGGCGAGAGGGATCGCGCCGTAAAAGAAGAAATCCAGGCTGATGTCGAGATAGCCGCCGAGGTCGGTCTTCCGGGTCGCCCGCGCCACCGCCCCGTCGAGACCGTCGGCCAGCCGGTTGAGCGCGATCAGGAGAAACCCGAGAAGCGGTGCGTCGAGCGCGATGGCCACAGCCGCGGCCATCCCCAGGACGAAACCGGTTACGGTCACGGCGTTCGCGCCGACCCCGGTCCGCGCCAGCATCCGGCCGAGACGGTTCAGCGGCGGGTCGATCAGGGGGCGCAGGCGGGCATCGAACATGAACGGGACTTGCTTTTTAAATGAATTCAGCGCCGTTCATGCAAAATCCTCTCCCGAATCTCAAGCAAGACACTTTCACGCTTGCGTCATTCGCCCTATAAGCCCCTCCAGAATGCGGGTTTGATATCCAAAAGGAACAATCGTGTCCGGCAGTTACAGCGCCACCACAGACGGGATCGAGGTCTCTGTTGAGCCGTTTTACATGGACGACGAATCCAGTCCGGAAAACGGCGAGTTCATCTGGGCCTACATGGTGGAAATCCACAACGGCGGAACCGGGCCGGTTCAGCTCAAGACGCGCCATTGGCAAATCACGGACGGCCTGGGCCGCATGGAGGAGGTGCGCGGTGAGGGGGTCGTCGGAGAGCAGCCGGTGATCGAGCCCGGAGAAACGTTCGAGTACTCCTCCCATTGCAGGCTGACCACCGATTCCGGGATCATGGCCGGATCCTACTCGATGGAAGACGAGGCCGGCGCGCTTATCGAGGTCGCAATCCCCGCCTTCTCGCTGGACCTGCCCGACGCGATCCACAGCCTCAACTGACGAGCGCCTGCGATCCGCCGGAGAGGACGGTCAGACCGTCCGGTGCCGGGCGATCGCACCGCGCTCGATGGCGGCGACGGTCAGCTTGTCGAGGCTGAAGCGGTCGCGCAGCAACTGAAGAAGCCGGAGTTCCTCCTTTTCCACGTGCAGGTCGGCGGAGGCGACTTCGACGGCGAGCGCATAGGCGGTATCGTAGAGTTTCGGCGGGAGAACGTCGCCCACCAGTTCCAGCACCAGCTGCAGGCCGTTTTCCTCCTGGAGGATGTCGCCGCAGCGCTGGGCCGCGGGAATGACCCGGTTGCTGTCGTAACCGTTGAAGACCGGCAGCATCTTGATCATGTCGCCGATGGTGGCCAGTTCCTTGTCGGTCATCTCGTTGTCCGAAGCGGAAACGATGACCATGACGTAGATGAGGGCTTCCTGAATGGTGATCGGCTCATTCATAGACACTATTTCGTTCTCCAGTGGTGCCGGTTCGAACGCACGGTGTAATGGGTTGTCGGCCAAGCTTCAAGTCATCGGACCGCGATATCCAAGTCCCGGTTCCCGCCCGCCGTTTCCGAAGCCGTCAAGGCCCTTGGAAGTCAGTCTCGTTCCGGGGTCTTCGCCGTGCTCCCCTTTCATTTGATTGCACACGACGGCGGCTTGATCTAGTGTCCCGCCGCAGCCGCCGGCCGGACGCCCTGCGGTTGCGTGAATTTCATCCAAAACAGAAGAACGACACTCGAAAATGACCGACCATTCCCTGCCCACGCTCGACCTTTCGCAAGACTTTGTCGAAGCGGCCCAGAAATCCAAAGCCTGGCCGTTTGAGGAAGCACGCAAACTGGTCAAACGGGTGGAAAAACGGGATCCTCAAAAACCGGTTCTTTTCGAAACGGGCTATGGTCCGTCCGGCCTGCCTCATATCGGCACCTTCGGCGAGGTGCTGCGCACCACCATGGTCCGGACCGCCTTCCGTCTTCTGACCGAAGACAAGATCCCGACCCGGCTTCTGTGCTTTTCCGATGATATGGACGGCATGCGCAAGATCCCGGAAAACGTCCCGGACCGGGCTGCGCTCGAACCCTATCTGCAAATGCCGCTCAGCGCAGTGCCGAACCCTTTCGGAGGCGATTACGAGAGCTTTGCCGCGCACAACAACGCCATGCTGCGCCGGTTCCTGGACACGTTCGGCTTCGACTACGAATTCGCCAGCGCGACCGAATACTACAAGTCCGGCAAGTTCGACGAGGCGCTGATCAACGCCACCGGGAAATACCGGAAGATCATGGACGTGATGCTTCCGACACTGGGCGAGGAACGCCGGGCGACCTACTCGCCGTTCCTGCCGATCTCGCCAACCTCCGGTCGCGTGCTTTACGTGCCGATGAAGGACGTCAATCCGAAGGACGGTACGATCACCTTCGACGACGAGACCGGCGAGGAAATCACCTTGTCCGTTACCGGTGGTAATGTGAAGCTGCAATGGAAGCCGGATTTCGGCATGCGCTGGGCTGCCCTCGACGTGGACTTCGAGATGTTTGGCAAGGATCACATGACCAACGCGCCGATCTACGACAAGATCTGCAACATCCTGGGCGGCAAGGCGCCGGAGCATTACGTCTACGAACTGTTCCTCGACGAAAAGGGCGAGAAGATCTCCAAGTCGAAGGGTAATGGCCTGACCATCGACGAATGGCTGACCTACGCTTCGCCCGAGAGCCTGGCGCTTTACAATTTCCAGAAGCCGAAAACCGCGAAGAAGCTCTATTTCGACGTCATTCCGAAGGCGGTGGACGAATACTACACCTTCGTCCAGAAGTACGATCAGATGCCGGTGGAGCAGAAACTGCAGAATCCGGCATGGCATATTCACTCCGGCAACATTCCCAAAATCGACATGCCGGTGCCTTTCGCCATGCTGTTGAACCTCGTGTCGGCATCCAACGCGGAAAACAAGGAGGTTCTGTGGGCCTTCATTTCCCGCTATGCGCCGGGCGTGACCGCCGGGACCCATCCGGAACTGGATGCCCTTGTCGGCTACGCGATCCGCTACTTCGACGATTTCGTCAAGCCGACCAAGTCCTTCAGGACGCCGGACGAGGTCGAACGGACAGCGCTCGAACAGCTCGACGCGAAACTGGCGGAGCTGCCCTCCGACAGCGATGGTGCGGCGATCCAGGACGCGGTTCTCGATGTCGCCCGCGCCATCGAACGCTACCAGGATCCGAACAAGAAGGGCCCCGACGGCGGCCCGGGCGTCTCGGTCGCCTGGTTCTCCGCGCTCTACCAGTTGCTGCTGGGGCAGGAAAAGGGACCGCGTTTCGGTTCCTTCGTGGCACTTTACGGTATTGCCGAAACCCGCGAGATGATCCGCAAGGCGCTGGCGGGTGAACTGACGGCTTGATGGGACGCCAAGCGCCTGTTTTCAAAAGGCGGGGCAAAAGCTCCGCCTTTTTCGCATTCGCGGTCAACTCAGACTTTTTGAGCGATTGTTCGAGCGCGCGCCGTGCTCGCGCCCAGTCCCTCGGCAATGAGACCTTCGACGCCGAGTTCCTTTAACTTAACGAGACCGGCAGCCGTCGTGCCAGCGTAGTCGACCGTCTCCTTGACGCGAGTGTCCGGTGTCACTGTGTCCCGAGACATGATTTCGCCGCTTGCGAGGAAAAGCTGCTTGACGGCACGCACGGCAACGTCCGGCTCGACACCGTTCGCAAGCGCATATTTCACCATGCAGTCGGCGAAATAAGCCACAAATCCGGGAGCGGGGCCGGTAATGGCCGTGAACACGTCGATCTGGTTTTCCTCAGGCACTTCGTCGGAGGAGCCACAGGCTGAAAGCAACGTACTCACAAATAAGCGATCGTCATCCGAAAGACCCGGGGCTGCAAACCACGGCGAATAGGCAAGCCCAAGGGCGGCGGCAGGGCTCGACATGGCACGGACGGCGCGTTTCGTTCCGGTCAGCTGCGAAAGAGCCTCCAGACTGACGCCGGCCATGACAGAAATGACGAGCTTTTCGGGGGCTGCGATCGCGATCGTATCCGTCAACGCCGGAGGCACGGACAAGAGGATGACGTCACAGGCGTCCGTCAGTTCCTGGTTCGAAGTCGTGAAAGTCACATTTGGCCAGGAAAGAAACCTGGAGGACCTTCCCGACCTGTTCGAAATCCAGAGATTTTCCGGACGCACGCTGCCACCGGAGAGCCAGCCTTCGGCTATCGCACTGCCAAGCTGTCCGCTGCCGCCGATGATTCCAATCTTGCATTCGAGTGTCATGAAGCTTCCCCTGAACAATGATCGGGGAGGAACCTAACTCGCTTCAGGGCCAGTGTCATATCGCTGTGGCAATGCCTGCCTGGGCCAGAACAGATATCGAGCTCGAATTAGTCCGTCTCGTCGAAGAACCGGACGCCGAGTTTCTGACCGTCGCACCAGATCACGTGGCCCAGGCGGTCCGAGCCTTCAAAGGTGACTTTGAGCGTCTTGCCTTCCTTGATGTGCGAAATCCCCTTCAAGGCGATACCGTCTTTGGACACATTCTCGACCTCGGCGGAGAGAGTGCGGTCGTCCACCTGAACGGTCGCGGTCCCGGTTGCTTTCTTGCGGAGCGTGCCGCGCGCTTCGGCGTTTTTCAACTCGCCTTCCATGGCTTCCGAAAGATCGCCGAGCCCCTGCAGAACGTCCTTGCTTGCCTGGTCGAGGTCGACCAGGGCCGCGAAGGCTTCGCTCATATTACCTGCTTCCACCGCCCGAAGGGCCCGGTGCCCGGAGTCGTGAACGGCCTGATGCGGTTTCACCAGACTTGTGAAGAGCGGGTGAGCCCGGATCTTTTCGTTCTTGATCGAGTCGTACCATTTTCCGAGACGGCAGTTGTGATGATCCGGCATAGACGCGGAATGCCAATCGTCGTGTCCGGTGACCGTGTCGACGACGCGTTTCTTGAACATCACATGGTCGACGCGGGCCATTTCGCACAACGATCTGTTCGAATCCGCGTTGAAGAAGGTCTTGGCCGTTTCACTGAACTGATTGTTGCTGCTTTGCATGACCTTCTGCATCGCATTGAGCTGCTGGGTCGTGTTGGAGTTGGTTTCTGCCACGTTATTGAC
Source organism: Roseibium aggregatum (assembly GCF_017309185.1). Lineage (GTDB taxonomy): Bacteria > Pseudomonadota > Alphaproteobacteria > Rhizobiales > Stappiaceae > Roseibium > Roseibium aggregatum_B. The sequence goes on from NZ_JAEKJZ010000001.1 coordinate 705,506, forward strand.
ATTCTGAGCGATTTCGTGGCTCGCCCCCTTCTGCTGGTGCAAAATGGCGGTGATTTGGGTGACACGCTCGGAGACGTTGCCGACCATGCTGTCGATCGAGTGCATGATCTCGTTCGCGGACCCGATGGCATCCTCGCCGTATTTCACCGCGTTTTCGGAACTTTGTATCGCGGTCTGGATCGTTTCCATGCCGGTGGTCAGGGCTTCGATCCGCTGGGCGATGTCTTCCGTGGCCTTGCCGGTCTGGGAGGCAAGCGTCTTGACCTCCGATGCGACGACGGCAAACCCCTTGCCGGCCTCGCCGGCGCGCGCCGCCTCGATGGTGGCGTTCAGCGCGAGCAGGTTGGTCTGGTCGGCGATGGATTGAATGACCGTCAGGAATTCACCGATCTGCGAGGCGGCTTCGTTCAGTTCGGCGAGGCTTTGCGACGTTTGCCGGGAGGTCGTGGCGATTTCGCCGATTGCCTTCGACACGGCGGTCATCTTGGTAAGGCCGTCCTTCGCCGCATTGTTGGTCTCGGTCGCTTCCTGGGCCGCGCCTTCGCTGTTTTCGGAAATTTGCTCGATGGAGGCCACAAGCTCGTCGGCCGCCGCCGAGATGGATTGCCCCTTCTCGTTCGCTTCCTGTGTGTTGCGCGCCAGGAGCGCCATGGACATGACAATCTCGTTCAACTCGCAAACGGTGTTCGCTGTTGTTCTCAGGCCCATCAGGCCTGTGGTCTCTTTCTCCTTGGCGTCCAGCATGCGACGCTCTTCGGTTTCGAAGGCCCGTTGCGACAGGATCATGTCGAGGAAAAACCGGGTCACAACCGTTTGCAGCATTTCAATCTGGGCGCTTTGCGAGAAACGGTTCTTTTTGACGACAACCGGGATGATCTCGTTCAACATCCGGCCGAAGGAAGACATCAGCCATTCGGCCCTCAAGCCGATGCGGACATGGGCCTGACCGATGCGCGCCGCCTGACCGACAAATTCAAGGTCGGGATCGTGTGTGAAAAGATATTCCCAGTGTTTGGTCTGAGCGCTTTTCAGCGGGTTGGTGTTCTTCTCGTGAGCTCCCAGTTTCTCGCGCAGTTCTTCGGTTTTCACGAGGTCTTCATAAAAGCGTTCGAGCAAGGCGGGCAGCGCCGGCCGGACCACGCCCCATGCGCGACTGGCCGAGTCGAGGCTCGAGCCGGTTGTGGACATGAAGTTCAAATATTTTTCGATGTCCAGTGAAGGGTTTGCTTTTTTGAGGGAGGCGGAATTCATTTTCTTGTTCATCCCGTGGGAAGAGTGCATAGTAATACTATAGTTCATTAATTGAGTAAAAATTCTATAACCGGAAAAATTGAGATTTTTACGTGAAAGTACTATTGAGTGTTTTTATATCGGTATAAATGACGTTTACTTACGCTGGGTAACTTTCCGCGTGGGTGCGGCGCATCCAAAGGCCTGACGGCGGACCGGATGAGCCGGCCTCACTGGACCCTCGATGTCATTGCGGCGTGGAGAGCAGGGGGAAGCCGGCGTCGGGCGAAAGAACGGGTTCGCCTGGTTGGTCCTCGCTGGCCGACAGGCTCCACTCGACGACTTCCTGCGTCAGGCCTTCAAGACCCGGCAGGGCCGCGGTGGCACTCGATTCCCAATCGCGACCGGGCAACTCGCTCAGCCATTCGGTCTTCCACTGGCCGATCTTTTTCTCCCGGGCCTTGAGCGCAAGGTCCTGGAAGTTGGAAGGGGCGTCCGTCGAGGGCGCAGCCCAGCCGTAGCGGATCAGACGTGCGCTCAGGTCGACAAGCCCGCGCTTGCAGGTTGCCAGAATTTGCTGCGGACCTGTTTCTTCCATCTTGTGACAGGTGATTTTGAACTGGCGGACCAGCCCTCTCAAGAAGGTTCTGGCCCTTGCGCCGCAGGGCCAGGTCTCCCCTGTCCGGGTAACGCAGGTGGCTTCCGGGTCCAGCGGTTCAATGTAAGCCAGGGTCACCGTCAGCTTGCCGGACCTCAGGTGGCCATTGTCCAGAACCTGGACCCGTGTCAGCTCAAGAGGCCCATCCGGCACAGGCTCGACCGGCGGGTCCTTGAGCTCCAGATACCGTTTTGAAGGTTCTATGCGCTTCAGATTGCCGGTCACCCGGGGCGAAGTTACGCCGTCCGGAGAAACGTCGCGGATTTCCTGGGGCAGGGGTGCGGCCGGAACAGGGTGCTCGGCACCGGCGATCTCTTCGGTTCTGAGATCCTCAGCCGACACGGCGCCCGTTGCCGGGGCGGATGCCTCCACGGCAGAGGCCGGTTTCCCGTCTTCGGGAATTTGCGGCGGTTCGGCAAGCAAAAGCCATGCGAGCAGGCCGCCGGCGGCGGTCAGCAGAATGACGGGCACTATGATCGGCCGAAGCTTCATTCCAAGACACTCGCGGTTCCCAGGGCGGTTCCGGGGCTTTGGTACCTGCGCAGCACAATGGGAGTCAATTTAGGATTTTTTCCGGTTTTCCCGCAACCAAACAAAATGTCCTCAAAAAGATCCCCAGTCCGCTTGGTACGGCGCCTGTAAACGCTTGTCCGCTGAAATCGCTTTGGGTAGGTTCCCGGTCAAATTCGGCGGAAATCAAAGACGGAACCGGCTGGCGCATGACATTGATATTCAAGATCGTTCCACTGTCTCTCTGGCGGGAGGCAACTGAAGCCGGAGTGTTCAAGGGTGCCCCGGTCGACCTGGCCGACGGTTACATTCATTTTTCGACGGCGGACCAGGTGCGGGAAACGGCGGCGAAACACTTCGCGGGGCAGGCGGATCTTCTGCTCGTGGCCCTGGAAGCGGAAGGCTTCGGGGACTGCCTCAAATGGGAGCCCTCCCGCGGCGGAGCCCTGTTTCCGCATCTTTACGCCGATCTTGATCCGGCGTCGGCGATCTGGGTGAAGGATCTTCCCCTTGGCGCGGACGGAAGTCACGTGTTTCCGGAGCTTGCACCGTGACGCCGGCCTGGATTGAGAATCTGGCCCTGAAAGGCCTTTGGTGCCTCGACGCCGAGACCGCTCATCGCGCGACGGTGCTGGCTCTGAAATCAGGCCTTGTTCCGGGGCCGGGGCCGGAAGTCGACCCGCGCCTTGCGGTGAAATTATGGGATCTGACCTTTCCCAATCCGCTCGGCATGGCGGCCGGGTTCGACAAGAACGGGGAAGTTCCGGATGCGCTGCTCAAACTTGGCTTCGGCTTTACCGAAGCCGGTTCGGTGACGCCGCGCCCGCAACCGGGCAACCCGCGTCCCCGGGTTTTTCGCCTGCCCGACGACCGGGGTGTCATCAACCGGTTCGGTTTCAACAACGAAGGCCATGCGGCATTGCGCAAGCGGCTCGACGCGCGTCCGCGCCTGACGGGGATCGTCGGCATAAATGTCGGGGCCAACAAGGACGCCGAAGACCGGACTGCCGACTATGTCTCCGGTATCTACGAATTCGCCGACATCGCGTCCTACTTCACCGTCAATGTGTCCTCGCCGAACACACCGGGCCTGCGCGATCTGCAGGCCCGCTCCGCACTCGCGGAGCTGTTGACCGGGGTGATCTCCGCGCGGGACGAGTGCACGCAAAAGCTCGGCCGGCGCGTTCCTGTCCTGCTCAAGATCGCGCCGGACGTCAGCGATGAAGGCCTTCAGGACATCGTGGAGGAAGTTCTCGCCAAGAACGTCGACGGCCTGATCGTCTCCAATACGACAATCGGCCGGGAAGGCCTGAGCGGCACCGGCCCCGCTGACGAGGCCGGGGGGCTCTCCGGGCGTCCGTTGTTCCGCAAATCCACCATCGTGCTTGCCAGGGCGAGAAAGCTGGCGGGGCCGGACCTGCCGATCATCGGTGTCGGCGGCATCGACAGCGCGGAAACCGCCTGGGAAAAGATTACCGCGGGCGCCGATCTCCTGCAGCTCTATTCGGCGCTTGTCTTCAGGGGACCGGCCCTGATCGGTGAAATCCTGACGGGTCTGGCCGCGAAGCTCAACGCAGATGGCCTGACGTCCTTGCGGGAAGCGCGCGATACCAACGTCGAGGCATGGGCTTCCGAAACCGCATAGAGCATCGTGGTTCAAATGATTCAGACCTGGCGAACGATGCCCTAAGCCGCGAACGTTTCCGCGGCGCGTTTCCGGTACATCGCCAGGAGCGTCACGCCGCGCAGGCCGAGGAAGATCTCCAGGGACAGCCAGAGCCCGTGATTGCCCAGGACCGGAAAGAACAGATAATAGGCGGCGATATAGGCGGCCAGAGACAGCAGCATCATGTTGCGCATGGTGCTCGACCATGTGGCGCCGATGAAGACGCCGTCCATCTGAAAGGCCAGTACGCCAAGCAGAGGCGCCAGAACCGCCCAGACCAGATAGACTTCCGCCTGGGCGCGCACGTCCGGCGCGGTGGTCATCAAGGCGATCAGGCCTGTGCCGGAGACGAGGAAAACCAAAGCAAGGCATCCGGCAAGGGCAAAACTCCAGATCGCCGTGAGGCGTAGCGTCTTGTCGAACGCCGGCCTGTTTCTTGCGCCAACAGCGCGCCCGACAAGCTGTTCCGCGGCTGTCGCAAGACCATCGAGAAAATAGCCGGCGACGACGATGAACTTCTCCAGCACCGCGTTTGCCGCCAGAATGGCGTCTCCCTGGGTGGCGGACTTCGCCATGAAAAACGCATAGGCGACAAGCAGCGAGAAAGACCGGATCATGATGTCCCGGTTCACCGCCATCGTTCGCAGGAGGAGGCGCCGGTCCAGGATGATGGCAAGCGCCGGCCAGGATTTACCCTTGACGTTGGCGAGGATTAGCAAGGCGCCGAGACCGGCGGCGGAGGCTTCGCTCAGGGCGGTTGCAAGTGCGACCCCTTCGACGCTCCACTCAAGGCCGATCACGAACCAGATGCTGAGGGCAATGTTCAGACCGTTCATGAAGAGCTGGAGAGCCAGCCCGGTGCCGGCGCGCCCGAGCCCCAGGAACCAGCCGAGAATGGCATAGTTCGCGAGGACGAATGGGGCACTGTAGACCCGGACGTCGAAGTAACGCGCCATTGCGTTCTGCACGTCGGCGCTGCCGCCGAGGAACCACATTCCGGCTTCTCGGGCCGGGGTCTGCAGAAGGATGACCGCCAGTCCGCCAAGCAGCGCCAGAACAAGAGCGCGAAGAAGCGTCGCCTTGATTTCTTCATCGTTGCGCGCGCCGAGGGCCTGAGCGGTCAGGCCCGTGGTTCCCGAGCGCAGAAAACTGAAGGTGTTGAAGAGCACGTCGAAGACAATACTGCCAAGCGCAATGCCGCCAAGCAGGGCGGCGTCGCCGAGACGCCCGATCACCGCCATGTCGATCAGTCCGAGCAGAGGCGTTGACAGAAAGCCGAGGGTCATCGGAACGGCTATGGCGAGAACCGAACGGTTCGTCACCGTGAAGCCGAGTTTCACGGGATCTGTTGAGGAGGAGCTGTCGGACATCGGGAACTCTTGTTGATGTCGGTCCTTTTGTCCGTCTTGCCCGCGCCCGTCAATCGTTTTCGCTTGCCTGCCCGGTATCCGGATACTGCATGCCCCAGTCATAGAGCGCTTGCATGACAGGTCCGAGTTTTTCCCCCTTCGCGGTCAGGTGGTATTCCGCCCTCGGCGGATGATCCGAATATTGCCTTCTCTCCAGGATGCCGGAGTGTTCCAGCCGTTTGAGCCGGTTCGAAAGCGTGTTGGGGGACAGGCCCAGTTCGGTTTGCAGATCCTGAAACCGGCGTTTTCTGCCCTCCAGAAAAAACTCCCGAACGATCAGAAAAGACCACTGATCGCTCAGGATGTCGGTGGTCCGCCGGATCGGGCAGTTGGCGCGCGAAATGCTTTTCATGAGCCGAAATGTATGTCGGCTCTTGCAATTTGTGAAGTCGCTACAAAAATAATAGTAACTTCATAAATGGAAGTGAATGGAGTTTTTGATGTTTGCGACTTTCCTGGAATTTTACGTGCGGGTCTTCACCACGATGCTGCCCGCGCTTGCGCTAACCACCATTGCGCTGTCGGCGCGCAGGGCGGAGCTTCCCTGGAAAACCACGGCCTGGGTGATGGCCGGAATGGGGCTGCTGTTCGGGCTTTGGCATGCGCTGGCTGCCAGAATGGGAGAACTGAACCTGCTGATGCCCCCTCAGACGGTGACGAGCACTCCCTATATTCTGTTTTTCCTGCTGGGCGGAGCCGCTCTGCTGGTCGTTTTGGCGCGAATTCCCCGACTGGGACGGACGATCACGGATGCCGCCGACCAAAGGGTCCTGATGCTGTTCCAGGTCCCGAGGGTCATGGGCGCCGTCTTCCTGCTCGGGTGGGCACTGGGAGAGATCCCCTGGCAGTTCGCACTGCCTGCGGGCCTCGGCGACGTCTGGGCGGGTGTCGCCGGCTGGCAGGCCTATCGGGCGCTCGAAAGCGGCCGGGACGATGCGGAGGCCACTGTGTGGCGCGCCAATCTGATCGGTGTTGCGGATTTCGTTGTCGCTGTCCTGACCGGGATCATGACGTCGGAGGGCTTCGCGCACATCATGGCGCAATCCGATCCGAACATCATAAATCGCTATCCTCTGGTGCTCTTCCCGGCATTGTTCGTACCTGTTTTTCTGGCCGCGCACATCATTTCGGTCTTCAGACTGCGCCAGGCGGCCAGGCTGCAAACGGCGTGAACGCCACGTTTTTAAAACCGGTTCGCGGGTAGACTGTCAGAAAAGCGATCGGGCGATATATTCTCGCGCAATGACAATGCCGATCGTTCATCATCCGGCCTACTGCGCCGACTTGCCCGCGAACCACCGTTTCCCGATGGACAAATTCCGTGCCGTGGCGGAGTTGATCGTGGAAGAGGGGTTGCTGGACGGCGCCGGAACCTTTTTCCGTCCGCGGGCCGCGCCGTTTGAATGGGTCGCGCTGGCGCATGATCCGGTTTACGTGGATCAGGTGTTTCACGGCAAGGTGCCGGACGGTATCGCCCGGGAGATCGGCTTCCCAATGCGTCCGGACATCGCGCTGCGCGCCCGCTGCGCCACCGGTGGCACGGTGCTGACGGGATATCTGGCACTGGACTATGGTCTGGCCTGCAACACTGCCGGTGGCAGTCATCACGCACGCCGGGCGCATGGCGCGGGGTTCTGTGTTTTCAACGACGTCGCGGTGGCGCTCAAGGTGATGCAGGCGGACGGAGCGATCCGCAAGGCGCTTGTGATCGACCTCGATGTGCATCAGGGAGATGGAACCGCCGACATTTTCTCCGGCGATCCGGACATCTTCACCTTCTCGATGCATTCGGAAAAGAACTATCCGGTCCGCAAGGTTCCCTCGCATCTCGACATCGGTTTGCCCGACGGGACCGGGGACGCGGATTATCTGCGCAAGCTTGAAGAGGTGCTTCCCGGGCTGTTGGCGATGGAGCCCTGGGACATCGTGTTTTTCAATGCCGGTGTCGATCCTTTCGAGGGCGATCGTTTGGGTCGCCTGGCGCTCACGCGCACCGGGCTGCGCCAGCGCGACCGGTATGTCATCGGCGCGGTCCGGGAAGCTGACATCCCCCTGGCGGGCGTCCTGGGCGGCGGTTATTCGACGGACATCGGCGAACTGGCCGACCGTCACGTGACGCTGCACCGGGTTGCGCGGGATGTTTCGCGACGAAGCAGTCCGCCGGTTTCTACTGCTTCGGACGCCCCATCGCGAGAAGGCGCGTGAGGAACCAGATCGGCACCACGACGACGGCGCCGAGAACAAGATAGCGGCCAAGCCGTCCGATCGCCTCGAAGCCCATGTTCCAGAGCCTTTCGAAGAAGTCGACCGCCATGTGAACGAGATCGAGCGGATCCAGATCCAGGGCCGCCAGAATGATGCCGACGACGAAGGACAAAAACACAAGACGCAGCGCGACCTGACCGGGCGAGCCCCCCAGAAAACGGCTTAGGCCGGTATCGGGCATGTGTTTCTCCAGACTGACTTGCGGACTAACCTGATCCGGAAATTAGGAATGTTCTCTGCCGATTGCAATGATCTGCCGCCCTGTAAAATTGATCCCGTAGCGCATCCTTTCATTCAGGAAAAAAGACTGCACCGTCAACTTTCGAGATCAAGCAGCTAATTACACGCGGTGTCGTAAATGGTATAATCCCATTGGTTTCAGGCCAAAGACAGCGCGCCCCGGTTGCCCTATAAAGACCTCGGGAAGGCGCATTGGATTGCAAGCGAAAATCCCATCCAGCTTGTGCGACGTCCTTCCTCCGATCTGGGTGAATGACCAAAAAGGGTCCGCGCCAGGTATGGCCGAGGCGCAGGAACCGCCACGCTCCAGTTCGGTTAGAAGTCACTGTGCCCGGACGATCCCACAACCATTTCCGTTCCGGCAGCAGGGCATAAGAAGTTGCTCGTGCCGGATGTCGAATATCCGTCAGGCAACCATTGACCTACGGCACGGTTTCGGTTTTGCCCGAAACCGCAACCGTGCCGGTATTCTTTGTCGGGATTTGAACCATCTGCGTCTGTCTGAACCTCGTCTGATGGTTCGACCCTGTTCGCCGGCAAGGCGTGCCGGGCGGGACGGCCTGCGCGTGGGGCCGGGTCACATGGATTTGGGCGTTTTCAAAGTTCCTTGGATGCCCCCTTTGACCGGCATGTGTCTCGAAGGTCCGTCCCGCACCTTCCGGGGCGAGACGCCAAACCAGATCTTCACGGCTCTGGAAAACGTACTCAGTTCGGAGAAGCCAAGCAGATAGGCGATTTCCTTCATCGGCAGGTCCGTGCTGCGCAGGTAGCGCTCGGCCGCAGAGCGGCGGATCGCCTCGCTGAGTTTACGGAAGCTCGTGCCTTCTTTTTCCAGGAGACGCTGGACGGCCCGTTGGGACATTCCCAGTCTTGCGGAGATCTTCGGCAGGGTACATGCACCATTCGAAAGATTCGAGGCGACTTCATTTGCGACGCGGGACAGGGGCGATTCCATCTGGCCGAAGCTTTTCAGTTCTTCAAGCGCAGCCTTGTAAATAATTTCGTAGAGATGGCTGTCATTGCGCTGAAGGGGACGGGCCAAAAGGGCTTTCGGAAAGGAAATACTGTAGTGCGGCGCGTTAAATCTTATACGGCCCTGGTATTTTCTCAGGAAATCCGAGGTGCCGTGGGGCGCACGGCAAGCCATCTCGATCAGGATCGGCGGCGCCTGCACGTCGAGCGCCAGTTCGATCTGCCGAGACGCCCATGCGATCCGCGCGAACATGTTTTGCTGCCATTTGCCGCTCCCCTCAGGAACGACCCATTCGATGCAGCCTCCGGTCTCCGTTTCCCGGAAGATCATGCTGTAGGCGTTGGTACGGATCGGGAGAAACTTTTCCCAGGCCTTGCACCCCTCTCGTAACGAAGGCGCGCAGGCAAACAGATAGTCGAAGATCGAAAAGCGCCCGGTTTCGATACGGTGGAACAAATCGAACATGCGGGCGTCGTCACCCAACTCCTCCGCCACGGTTTCGAACACGCCGTCCAGCACGGTGATCGGAACGATGCCTTTGGGATCGTCAAGAACGGAAAGATCGAAATTGTGGCGCCGCGCGATTTGCGGCCAATCCAGATCTTCCTTTGAACAAAAGTCACGCAAGACGCTAATTGCATCCGCACGCGCCCATTCCCCCTTAAGCGCCATCTCATTCTCCAGCCGATCGTGCACGGTTTTTAAGCAAACTGTGCATGAAATGCCTTTTAGATCAAGTTTTGTCGTCAATTGCTAACCAAATTGACATTATAATATCGGTAAAAATAACAATTATTGTATTTAAAATCGGATTGAGATCTTGGAGTTTAGTTGTCATTACGGCTGTGCGCTGTCCGCGCTACATCCCGATGACTGGAATCGGAAGCCGCCAGTTTGTTCGCAACTGCAGTGTGGTCTCAAAACAGTAGTCGCCTCACCGTGTTCCGCTTCACGCGACGTCTTTCACCGGACGTTCTGCTTCGGGATTGATTGCCTCGCACTGTTGGTCCGCAGCTCTGACAAACTGTGGGTCGAGGTCATGATTGACACCCCGGGCAGCGTTCCGCTGCCCGGGGCGATTCTGATGGGGACCAGATTTCTTCAGTGGGCTGCTAAGCGGCGTCCCTGTCTTTTTCGGCCGTCTTCGGGGGAAACATCCCGTAGAAGGTGCGGTTTTCCCTGGCCATATCGCGCAAGAGCTTGTTCGGTTTGAAACGGGGACCCCACTTGCGGGCGTACTTCTTGCAGACCTCGACAAAGGCCGGCGTTCCCATCATGTCGATATAGCTCAGCGTGCCTCCGGTGTAGGGGGCGAAGCCGAAGCCGAGAATCGACCCGACATCGGCTTCGCGTACATCGGTCAGGCATTGTTCCTCGAAGATGCGCGCGGTCTCGAGCGCCTGCATGACAAGGAGGCGCTTTTTCAACTCCTCTATGTTGAAGCTCGATGCCGGTTTCGGCTTGCCGGTAACCTCCGCAATTCCCGGCCACAAGGTCTTCTCCTTGCCCTTGTAGTCGTAAAAGCCCTTGCCGTTCTTGCGGCCGAAGCGCTCCCGTTTGACGACCATCTCTTCAAGGATGTTGTCCAGCGGGCCTTCGACATATTTCACACCGAGATCCTTGCGGGTGGCGGAAACGATTTTCCAGGCAAGATCAAGAGCGACCTCGTCTCCAAGCGACAGCGGCCCGACCGGCATGCCGGCCATCTTGCCGGCGTTCTCGATCATCGCCGGCGGTACGCCGTCGGCCAGCATCATCAGACCTTCGCGGATGTAGGTCATCACCACGCGGGACGTGTAGAAGCCCCGGCTGTCGTTGACCACGATGGGCGTTTTCTTGATGGCCTTGATGTAGTCGAGGGCCATCGCCAGGGCACGGTCCGAGGTCTTCTTGCCGAGGATCACTTCCACCAGCATCATCTTGTCGACCGGTGAGAAGAAGTGGATGCCGATGAAGTTCTTGGGCCGTTTGGACGCCTGGGCGAGCGAGGTGATCGGCAGGGTGGATGTGTTCGACGCATAAACCGCCCGGGACTTCATGGCCGCCTCGGCCTTTTCCGTCACCGTTTTCTTGATATCGCGGTCCTCGAACACCGCCTCGATCACCAGATCGCAGTCAGCCAGTGCGTCATAGTCCACGGTCGCCGTAATCCGGGAAAGCAGCTTCTCCTTCTGCTCCTGGGTCGCGCGGCCGCGCTTGATCGCTTTCGAAATCAGCTCGTCGGAATGGGCCTTGCCCTTGTCGGCGGCTTCCTGGTCCCGGTCGATCAGAACGACGTCGATCCCGGCCTGGGCCGTCACATAGGCAATGCCGGCGCCCATGAAGCCGGCGCCGAGAATGCCGATTTTCTTGATCTTGTTCGGCCTCTGATCCGCCGGGCGGCGCGCCAGCTTGTTGAGTTCCTGCATGGAAACGAACAGCGAGCGGATCATGTTGGCCGCTTCTGGTGTCTGCAGGACCTTGGCGAAGTAGCGGCTCTCGATCTGAAGAGCCAGATCCATCGGCATTTGCAGGCCCTCGACCACGGACTGCAGCAGGTAGCGGGCACCCGGATAATTGTCGTGGGTCTCGCGGCGGTAGATCGCATTCGCCGCGGGCCAGAACTGGAAGCCGGCCGGAGAGTAGACCTTGCCGTTTGGCAGCTTGTAGCCCTTCTTGTCCCACTCCTTGACCGGGTCGAGACCGGCCTTGAGCAGTTTCTTGGCCGCCGCGACCAGTTTCCTGGGCGCCGCAACCTCGTCCACCAGTTTCATCTGTTTGGCCTGCGACGCGCGAAGGGTACGGCCTTGCAGCAGAAACTGCAGACCCTGCTGGCCGTCGGTCATGCGCATGACGCGCTGGGTGCCGCCGGCGCCGGGAAACAAGCCGACCTTGACTTCCGGAAGTCCCATCTTCAGGTCCTCGCCGACCACCCGGGCATGACAGGCAAGCGCAAGCTCGGTGCCACCGCCCATGCAGGTTCCGGCAACCGTGGCGACAAAGGGCTTGCCGCAGGTTTCCAGCTTCCGGTAGATCTGCGACAGCTTGCGCGAGCCGTCGAAAAGCACCTTCGCGGCGGCTTCCGGATCGTTGCCGCGTTTGACATGGAAGTCCTTCAGGAGCCCTTCCAGCATGGTCAGGTCGGCGCCACCGGAAAAGGCGGCTTTGCCTGAGGTGATCACCGCGCCCTTGATTGCATCGTCTGCCGCGATCTGGTCAACGATCGCGTCAAGCTCCTCCATGACTGTCATGTCGATGACGTTCATCGATTTGCCGGGCATGTCCCATGTCACCAGGGCGAAACCGTCCTCATCGGTTTCAATCGTGAAATTCTTGAAGCTCATGTGAGTGGTCCTCCTCGGGTCAGGCGCCGGATGTCGTCAGGTGGGCGCGCTGCTCGGCGCCCGACTTGGTGACCTGATCGACAACGTCGCCGGTGTGTTTGGTTTCGGCGGGCTCGAACAGCATGAGCCAGCATTCCTCTTCGGCGAGCGGGTTGTGCTCGATGCCCTTGGGAACGACGTGCATGTCGCCGGCCTTCAGGACAACGTCGTCCCTGTCGCGGTAGCGGATGGTGAGACTGCCTTTTATGACGAAGAACAGTTCATCTTCGTCCTTGTGGTCGTGCCAGACGAATTCGCCTTTCACCTTGGCAAGCTTGACGCTCTGGTCATTGACATCGGCCACCACCCGCGGCGACCAGTAGTCGGCGATCTGGGCGAATTCCCTGTCGATGTTGCTGATCATGGCTTACACCCGTTCGATGATCGTGGCGGTGCCCATGCCGGCGCCGATGCACAGCGTCACCAGGGCGGTGTTGAGGTCGCGGCGCTCCAGTTCGTCCAGCACCGTGCCGAGGATCATGGCGCCGGTCGCGCCGAGCGGGTGACCCATGGCGATCGCGCCGCCATTGACGTTGACGGTTTCCGGATCGAGCTCGAAGGCCTGCTGGTATCTGAGGACCACGGAGGCGAAGGCTTCGTTGATCTCGATCAGATCGATATCCTTCATCTCCATTTTGGCGTTCTTCAGAAGCTTGTCGGTCACATCCACCGGACCGGTCAGCATCAGCGCCGGATCCGAGCCGATGTTGGCGAAGGCCTTGATCCGCGCCCGGGGCTTCAGCCCACAGGACCGGCCGGCGGTGCTCGATCCGATCAGGACGGCCGCCGCCCCGTCGACGATGCCGGAGGAGTTGCCGGCGTGGTGCACGTGCTTGATCGCTTCGATTTCCGGATGGGCCTGGATACCGACCGCGTCGAAACCGCCCATCGCGCCCATGAGTTCGAACGACGGGTTGAGCGAGGCCAGCGACTGCATGTCGGTCTCGGGCCGCATATGCTCGTCGCGGTCGAGGATGGTGATGCCGTTGACATCCTTTACCGGCACCACAGATTTTGAGAACCGGCCCTCGTCCCACGAGCGGCCCGCCCGTTTCTGGCTTTCCACCGCATAGGCGTCGCAATCGTCCCGGGTGAAACCATACTTCGTCGCGATCAGATCGGCGGAAACGCCCTGGGGCATGAAATAGGAGGGGATGGCGACCTGGGGCTCGATCGGCCAGGCTCCGCCGGACGCACCGAGCCCGACGCGGCTCATGCTTTCCACGCCACCCGCGATCACCAGTTTGTGCTGTCCGGACATGACCTGTCCGGACGCCATGTTGACCGCGTCGAGGCCGGAAGCGCAAAAGCGGTTGATCTGCATGCCCGGAACCGAAGTGTCGTAACCTGCCGCGAACACCGCCGCGCGGCCGATGTCGCCGCCCGCTTCGCCAACCGGGTCCACGCATCCCAGAACGACGTCGTCGACTTTCGCCGTGTCGAGGCCGTTGCGGTCGCGGATGGCTTCCAGGGCGGTCGCTGCAAGACGCACGGACGGCACTTCGTGCAAGGCGCCGTCCTTCTTGCCGCGGCCACGCGGTGTGCGTACGTGGTCGTAAATATAGGCTTCGGGCATCAGATCCTCCTCAAGATAAGGTAACCCTCATTTTTTCTCCGGTAGCGGATGGCCGGGCATGAGGTCGTAAGGGTGTTTCCAGCCGGGCAGGGACTTGATCCGGTCCAGCCAGGCGATGACATTCGGGTAGGGGGCGAAGTCGATGCCGGTCTCGTCCCGCACGTAGAGATAGCCGCACAGGGAGAAGTCGGCCGTGGTCGGTTTGCCGCCGATGGCGAATTCGTTTTGCGCGAAATGCTTGTCCAGGATGGCGAGCGCGGATTTCACCCGGCCGTCCAGAAATGCGGTCACTTCGGTCTCGCCGGTCTTGATCAGCGTGCGCATGAAACGCAGCGGGCCGGCAAGTCCGGAAACCTTCTGGTTGTCGAAGATGGTCCAGCGCAGGATCTCGCGCCGTTCCTCGTCGTTGTCCCAGCCGAATTTGCCGAATTTCTCAAACAGATAGTCCATGATGACCGCGGACTGGGTCAAGAGCTTGCCCTGGTGATCGAGCACGGGAACCTCGCCCATTTCGTTGAGCGTGCTCCGGTATTCCTCGGTCCGGGTTTCCCCGTTGAAGAAATCGACCCATTTCGGCTCCCAGTCGGCACCGCACAGCTCCAGCATCAGGGCTGCTTTGTAGGCGTGGCCGGACTGGGCCATGCAGTGAAGGACATATTCAGCCATAACTTGAAATCTCCGTGGCAGGTAAAATCGGACGGGGCACTTTATCTGCCATTCGCGGTTTGCGGAGTTCCATTTACTGTCCCGGCAGAACGAAAATTCCGTCGTGCCGGGGCAAAGCCGGGCAACCGGTGCTCAGAAGGCCTCTGCGCCGAGCGACATCATGACATCGGACCCGGAAGAGATCCGCGCAAGATGTGCCGCGGTTTCAGGCAGGGTACGCTGCATGAAGAACCTGCCGAAGGAAAGTTTGTTTTCCAGCCACCCGGTGTTGTCGCCGGTCCCCTCCGCAAGCCTCTCCTGGATCGTCTTTGCCATTCTGGTCCACATGTAGCCGAGCGCGACCAGACCGAAGAGATGCATGTAGTCGACGGAGCCGGCACCGGCGTTGTCGGGGTTCTTCATGGCATTGTTCATGAACCACATGGTGGCCGCCTGAAGGTCGTCCATGCCTTTTTTCAAAGGTCCCGTGAACGCGCCGAGCGCTTCGTCGTCCTTGTTTTCCTTGAGGAACGTGTTGACCTCGTTGAAGAAACTCATCACGGCGCGGCCGCCGTTCGCCGGAAGCTTGCGGCCGACGAGGTCGAGCGCCTGAATGCCGTTGGCGCCTTCGTAGATCATGGCGATGCGCGCATCGCGGACGAATTGCTCCATGCCCCATTCGCCGATATAGCCATGACCGCCATAGAGCTGCTGGGCGTTGACCGCGTTCGCGAAGCCCGTATCGGTCAGGACGCCTTTCAGAACCGGTGTCATCAGACCCATCATGTCGTCGGAGAACTGTCTGGATTTCTCGTCGTCGGAGCGGTGGGAAACGTCGCCGTGGAGCGCGGTCCAGATCACCAGGGCGCGGGCCGCCTCGTTGAACGAGCGGATCGACATCAGCGTGCGGCGCACGTCCGGGTGCACGATGATGGGATCGGCCGGCTGCTCCGGGCTCTTTGGTCCGGTGAGCGCGCGGCCCTGCAGGCGGTCTTTGGTATAGGCCGCGGCGTTCTGGTAGGCGACTTCCGATTGGGACAGGCCCTGCACGGCCACGCCGAGGCGGGCTTCGTTCATCATGGTGAACATGGCGCGTAGGCCCTTGTTCTCCTCGCCGACCAGCCACCCGGTGGCACTGTCGTAGTTCATCACGCAGGTGGCGTTGCCGTGAATGCCCATCTTGTGCTCGATGGAGCCACAGGAAACGCCGTTGTTGCTTCCGACAGACCCGTCCTCCGCGATCTCGTTGCGAGGCACGACGAAGAGCGAAATGCCCTTGGTCCCCTCCGGAGCGCCATCGATACGGGCAAGCACCAGGTGGATAATGTTGTCCGACATTCCGTGTTCGCCGGCGGAGATGAAGATTTTCGTGCCGGTAATCTTGTGGGAGCCGTCCGGTTGCGGAACGGCCTTCGTGCGGATGAGCCCGAGATCCGTTCCGCAATGAGGCTCGGTCAGGTTCATGGTGCCGGTCCATGTGCCGGAGATCATGTTCGGCAGGTATTTCTGCTTCTGCTCATCGGTCCCATGGATCGTCAGGGCGGCGATCGCCCCCGCTGTCAGACCCGGATACATGGCGAAGGCCATGTTGGCGGAGGAGGCGAATTCGTTGAAGATGGTCGCCAGCGTGTGGGGCAGGCCCTGGCCGCCGTAGTCCGGATCGGCCGAAAGGGTTCCCCAGCCGCTCTCGCAAAAGGCCTTGTAGGCCTCTTCGAAGCCTTTCGGCGTGGTCACGGTGCCGTCGTCGTTCCGCTGACAGCCTTCCCGGTCGCCGGTCTGGTTGAGCGGCTGCAACACTTCTTCGGTGAACTTGCCGCCCTCGCGCAGGATGGCCTCGACCAGGTCCAGCGGCGCATCGGAAAAGCCCGGCAGATTGCTGTAGCGTTCGTAACCAAACACGTCCTTGAGCAGAAAAAGCACGTCATCGACAGGCGCGGAATAGCTCGGCATGGAAATCCTCCCAGATCTGCCTTTTTGGCGGAGCTTACGTTTCCGTAAACGTCATCTTGCGCTCCTTATACGCGGCTTGTTTTTGTCCGGCAAGTGGTGTCCCAACGGAAGCGATGACAAAAAATTAGGGCTGAAATGCGTGTTTGAGAATGGTTTTGAAGGGATGGAGCGCGGTTTCATGCTGTCGCGGCCCGATTTCGGCCGGTCGCGGGAGAGCGCCCGAGGCGTCTGAATTCTGCCCTGGCGGTGAACTGCGGCCAAAAGAAAAGCCGCCGGCGAGGGCCGGCGGCTCGTGACGTTGGAAACCGAAAGGGCTCAGCCTTCCTCGGCTTCCTTCTGTTTCAGCATGCCGGACACGATCTGAACGGTGCGCGACAGTTCCTCGATGGCCTGTTCGATATCCTTGCGCTGCTCTTCCAGGACCGAGATCTGTTCGCTGAATCTGGACAGGGCGACGCGCAACTGGGTCACCTGGCCGTCGCGCAGGTCGTAGAGATCGAGCATGTCGCGGATTTCGGACAGGGAAAAGCCGACCCGCTTGCCCATCAGTACCAGTTTGAGGCGGGCGCGGTCGCGGCGGTTGTAGACCCGGTTCAACCCGTCGCGTTTCGGATTGAGCAGGCCCTTGTCCTCGTAGAACCGGAGGGTTCTCAAGGTGCAGTCAAATTCCTTGGCAAGGTCGCCGATTGAAAACTGGGTTTTCTTGGTGCTGTCGTCGCCTGCGGACACAACATCCACAAGATCGTCTTCGTTCAGGATCGATAGGGCTTCGCTCATGGCAGTTCGTTCTCTTCTTCAAGCCGTTACCCGGCTCGTTGTCGGATGTTTTCGGTTCTTTGGAACCCGGCCCTGACGATTTTTCTTCGGTTCTGCTGGCGCTCATGTGTTTACGCGCACAGGTTTGCGGGCCGGTTTCTTGGCCTCTATTTAGCTTACGTTTGCGTTAAGGTCCAGTCGTGTGACGACGATGGCGGAAAAGTCGCAGCCAGGTGCTGAATCGATTCGTTCGGCCCGATTTCAAAGCACAGGCGAAATCCGTTCGAAAACAAATGGTTTCGCAATTAGCGAACCGGATTAACGCCCTGTTTACCGTAAGTCGACAAAGTCAAGCGAAACGCTGCGCCAATTCGTGCTTTTGGTTCGAGTATGGCTCAGCCTGCTACATCAGCGGCCAGAACGGCCGTCAGTCCAGGGTCAAGACATGCCGGCTTGGAAAAAACACGACACGGGGCGCCGCGGTCGCGATGTTTACGAAACCGAAGACCGTTTCGAGGCGCCGCGCAAGGAAGCGGCGCACAGCCGCATTGAGCGTCTGACGGCAACGGCAACGGCGCTGGGCAGCGGTTATGGGCCGCAGCATGGCCCACAGCACGGCAATGAGCATGACGAGGATCTGTCTGCTGTCGCCGACGAGCTGGACAGGTTGCTGTCGGAGCGCGGCGATCACGCTTCGCGCGCACCGCGCAAGGCCCGCGTCCCGCAGTCTTTTCCGCATCGCGGCGAGGTTTCCGGCACCCCCGGCCGTCGCGCTCCCGGGCGCGACCGGGCCCGGGAAATGGGGATGGACGATGTCATGGGCGCGCTCGACCGTCTGGACGAGCAGGTTCAGGGGCTTGCGGCCTCCGAAGGCGAGGAGGATTTTCATCACTCCGTGCAACGGTCCCGCAGGCTGCCTGGGCGTTACGCTCTCGACGATTTTCCCGACGAGCCGTCTTACGGCGAAAGCGCCTACTACCCGGATGCCGGTGAGGGCCACTACGCGGATGTTGAAGCCGCCGAAGCCGCGTATCGCCGCCGCGACCGCACCCATCGCGACGCGTCCATGCATATCTACAAGGATCTCGGCCGCCGCATCGACGCGTTGAGGGCGCCGCAGGAAAAAGCGCTGAACCAGGTTCGCGAAGAGCTCGGTTCGCTGCGCGAGGCGCTTGGCGGCATTTCGCGCGGCACCAGCGAAACCGTCGGGCGTCAGAACGCGGAATTGCGGCGCCTCGCGGACATGGTCGAGCGGCTGCGCGCCGACAAGAAAAACGACCTTCTTGCCAAGGAAATCCGTAAAGAGGTGACCGATCTCAAGGCGATGGTCGGACGCACCAACGTGGAAGGAGCGCTGCAGACCCTCGAACACGGGTACTCTCATATCCTTCAGCGGCTGGACGAATTATCCCGCGCCTCGGTCGACCCGAGGATCTTGCGGGGGGTGACCGCGCGGCTGAACGAGATCGAGGACGCGTTTGCCGCGCTGCCCCGCTCCGAGCACATGCTGGTGCTGGAAGACCGTGTCGTCGGCATCGCCGAACGCGTGGAAGAACTGCTGCAGCGGAAAAGCCATGCCGACATCGAACCGTTGCGGGCGGAACTGCGCGAAGTGCGCGGTTTCGTCGAGCAGATCGATATCAAGGGTCTTGTCGAAGGCATCGACGACCGCATGAAATTCGTTTCCGGCCGGCTTGACGATCTTGAAGTTCTCGCCCGCGAGCAGCGGGGCCTGGACAGCCGCCTGTCGGCGATGGAAGAGCGTATGCCGGAGCCGGAAACCCTGTCCCGTCTGCAGGGCAGGCTCGAGGACATCGTCGGCATGATGGCCGACGAGCGCGCAGCACCCGCCGAAAACGAGCACCTTTTCCAGGTCGACCGCCGTCTTGACGATATTGTCGACCGCCTGGAGCGCATGGAACAGTCCGCTCCGTTGCCGTCCGCCGACGCCGGCGCTTTCGAAGCCCTTGAGAGCCGCCTGGAAACGATTGCCGGCAAGATCGACGCGATCGAAAAGAAGGCGTCCCGCCCCGTGCCGGTCCTCGATGCGGCTGCGATGCGCTCCGTTGGCGGCCCGGACAGCAAGTTCCTGACCCAGTTGCAGGAGCGGCTGAACGATCTGACGGAGCGCCTGGAACAGCCAAGCGACACGGTCACCACGGGCGATCTGGACAAGCTTCGCGAAGAAATCGGTTCGATGCGCGCCAGCGTCGCGGCACCGGCATCGACGGAGGCGCTCGAACAACGCATTTCGGATCTGGCGCAGGTCGTCTCCAGGGGGGCGGAAGTCACCGACGACAGCCGGTTCGAACAGCTCGGCGCCAAGGTTGCAGCGCTTGCGGAGCAGATTGAAACTTCCTCTTCCGGACCGGCGGATAGCGACCGGTTGGCTCCGGTTCTGGAGCGCATCGAAAAGGGTCTGGAACAAACGCGCTTCGATGTCGCCGGGATTGCGAAACAGGCCGCGGAAGAGGCCATCGCGAACGCTCCCGCGACCGGTGGGCACTACGACGACGCCATCGCTGAACTGCAGGGCGACCTCAAGCGTCTTCTCGATGCGGCGGAGGGAAGCGACGAACGCACGCGCAATACCTTCGACAGCGTGAAATCCGTTCTCGGATCCCTGACCGAGCGTCTGGATAAACTCGAGCGCGCCGACATTCCCGAAACATCCGCCGCTCCGGCGATGAGTTACATGCCCATCCAGGCGGCCGAGAAAGCGTCGGCCTTTGCAAGCGCCCATACCCCGGCTGAGAAGACGGAACCACGTGCTCCCGAAGAAAAAGCGCGCGACCGCAAGGCCGATTTCATAGCGGCTGCGCGCCGCGCTGCGCAGGCCGCATCCGCCGAAGCCGCCAAACTGGAAAAAACGCAAAAGACCGGCCCCAATGCGGATGCCGCGGACGAGGAACGCGGCAAGGCCCGGATTGGCTGGTTGCGGAATGTCCTGAAGCGCGACAAGGGGGGCGACGTCGACGAGGCCGAGACGGAAAACGCCGGCGATCTTGAACTGGACGCCGATCATGTCGCGGAAACGCCGCACGACGGCGATGAGGCAAGACTGTTCCCGGGAGACCGGCCTGCGCCGGAAATGCCCCAGGGCACGACCGGTCGGCGCCGGGCGATCCTTTACACGGCCGCCGCAGTTCTCCTTTTGATGGGAACATTGACCGTCTACAGGGTCGCGACCAATTCACCGCAAGAGGGTGAACAGCTCGCGTCCGTGCCGAAAGACAGCACGGTGACGGCCGAAACCGTTGCCGGAGACAAGGCAGCCGATGTTGCCAAAGCCGCGCCGGTGGAGGCGGACCCGGCCGCCGCTCCGAAAGACGTGGCAACCGGACGGGAACCGGACGGCGCGCGGACCAACGCCGAAACGGTTTCGAAAGTTACTGGAAACGATGCGACGCAGAAGCCCGGCGGCGAAGCTTCGCCGAAGGCGGCCGCTTCGGCAACGGCCTCCGGGACAACCCCGCTGCAGGGCGGCGGCGACGTCAAGGCTGCTTCGGCTTCCGGCACGCTGGGTTCTGAAAAAGAGCTCGCCTTCGCACCGCCGTCAGGGGTTGCCGGCAGCTTCAGCGACAAGCCGGCCGACAATCCGTCCGGTTTCACCGCGGCCAAGGAAACGGAAACAACCCCCGCCAGCGCCCCCGCGAACCTGATTGCGAGCCTGCCGCCAGAAGGCGTCGGACCGATGGCGCTGCGCAGCGCGGCGGCGAGCGGCAATCCGGCCGCGGAATTCCTGGTCGGCGTGAAGTACACCGAAGGCAGCGGTGTGCCGGCCGATATGCAGAAAGCGGCGGCCTGGTATCAGAAGGCGGCGGACCAGGGCCTTGCCCCGGCGCAGTACCGGCTGGCGAGCCTCTACGAAAAGGGCCGTGGCGTCCGCCAGGACCTTGAGAAGGCGAAAGCCTGGTACACCAAGGCGGCGGAAGCCGGCAATGCCAAGGCCATGCACAATCTGGCGGTGCTTTATGCCGAAGGCGGCGGCGGTCAGCCGGATTACAAGGCGGCCGCGAAATGGTTCGAGCTTGCGGCCAACTACGGGGTGAAGGACAGCCTGTTCAATCTCGGAATTCTGTACGCGGGCGGGATCGGCGTCGACCGGGATCTGGTCGCCAGCTACAAGTGGTTCGCGATCGCCGCGGACCAGGGCGACCCGGAAGCGGCCAAGCGCCGGGACGACGTGGCCAACATGATGGACCAGGACGCGCTGGCGAAGGCCCGTCTGGCGGTTGAGAACTTCAAGCTGAAGACCCCCGCGGCCGCGGCCAACAAGGTGATGATGGATCCGGGCTGGACGGAAGGATCGTCCTCGCTCCCGGCCGAGCGGGTGTCCGTGGACGCCCAGGCACTCGACAATACCGCCATGATCCGCGAGGCACAGGACAAGCTGAACTATCTCGGTTTCGACACGGGGACGCCGGATGGGCGCATGGGTCCGCGCACCCGCAGCGCCATCCGGGCCTTCCAGCGCAGCCTCGGGGTGCCTGAAACCGGCGAAGTGGACGGAAAGCTGATCGACGAGCTGAAAAGCCAGGCGATCTGACCCACAGTCGCCTTCGCGACGGAAACGGACGGACCGGTTGGTTGACAGACCGGCCGGTACGGGTCTTTAACGATTTCCGTGTAGTCTGTTGCCGAAGATCGTTGCCATTGGTTCTCAGGATGGGGCATTGGCAAGGATCATCGGTCCTGAAGCTATTTCCTGCAGTCTGTTCCGGCGTAACCCAGTGCAACTCTACCTGCCCATAGCCGAGATTCCGGTGAATATCTTCGTGATATTCGGCATGGGTGGCGCCGTGGGCTTCTTGTCGGGCCTGTTCGGCATCGGCGGCGGTTTCCTGCTCACGCCGCTCCTGATCTTTTCCGGCATTCCCCCGGCCGTTTCCGTGGCGACGGTCACCACGCAGGTCGTCGCCTCTTCCGCATCCGCGGTGGTGAGCTACTGGCGGCGGAAAGCCATCGACCTGAAATTGGCGACGGTCCTGCTCGCGGGCGGCGTCCTGGGATCCCTGATCGGTGTGATCCTGTTCCAGGTGCTGGAATCGGTCGGTCAGCTCGACGTGGTCATTTCGCTATCCTACGTGACGTTTCTGGGCGCAATTGGCGGCCTGATGCTGTTTGAATCGGTTCGCGCGATCAGGCGGCGCAAACTTGGTACGGCGCCGAAGGCCCGCAAGCCGGGGCAACACAACTGGATTCATGGTCTGCCGCTGAAGATGCGGTTCCGCCGCTCAAAGCTTTACGTGAGCGTCATTCCCGTTGTCGGGCTGGGCGCCATTATCGGCTTTCTCGGCACGATCCTCGGTATCGGCGGCGGCTTCATGATGGTTCCGGCGTTGATTTACCTCCTGCGCGTTCCGACCGGCATCGTCATCGGCACCTCACTGTTCCAGATCCTGTTCACCATGGCCGCCGCCACCATCTTCCATGCCATGGGAACGAAAACGGTCGACATCGTTCTGGCGATAACCCTGATGGTTGGCGGCGTGATCGGCGCGCAGTTCGGGGCGCGAATGGGTCAGAACCTGCGCGGCGATCAGCTCCGGCTCCTGCTGGCGCTTCTGGTGCTGGGCGTCGGCATGCGTTTCGCGGTCGATCTGCTGTTGGTGCCGGACGATCTTTACTCGATCGCCATCCGCAAGGGGGCAGGGGCATGACGCGCCTGGTCCTGATCTTGTGTCTCTTGTTGACTTCCGCCGCCGCCGGCGCGGCGGGGGCCCAGGAACGCAACCGGACACTCGTCACCGCACTTTCATCCGACATGGTGTCGATCCAGTCGAATTTCACCGGAACGGACATCGCCATATTCGGTCAGGCAAGCGATATTCAGCGTCAGCCCAACGCACCCGGCGGATACGATCTCGTGATTGTCGTGGAGGGGCCACCGCAGGACATCACCACCCGCCGCAAGGGGCGCTTTCTCGGGGTCTGGGTCAATCGGGAGGCCGAACGCTTCCAGGACGTGCCTTCCTTCTATGCGGTGGCCAGCACCGGTCCCATTGGCGATCTGGCGGACCGCAGCCTGCTCGACGAACTCGGCATCGGCCTCAACCACATCAACCTTGCTGTTTCGGGCAGCTCCAACGTCGCGCTGGCCGACCGGGACGATTTCCGCAAGGCCTTCGTCCGGCTGCGCCAGGAAATGGGTCTTTATTCGGAAAAGACCTCCTCCATCGAGTTTCTCACCGAAACCATGTTCCGCACCACCATCCCGCTTCCCGCGAATATTCCGGTCGGAACCTACAAGGTTAAAAGCTCTCTGTTCCATCAGGGAGAGCTGCTGTCGCAAACGCAGCAATCCCTCGCCGTGGCCAAGATCGGCTTTGAGCAGATCACCTTCGAACTGGCCCAGGATTTCCCGCTGTTTTACGGTCTGCTCGCAGTCAGCCTGGCCATTTTCACGGGCTGGCTCGCCGGCGTGATCTTCAAGAAGGACTGACTGCGGCTTCCTTCGCGTTTTTCATGCACAGACTTGGGGAAAGTGCCTGCGCGGATATTTGGGCCCCTTCATTAGAGTGGAAGTCTGTTGACGCTGAGGTATGCTCGGCTCCGGCACTCAAACAGCCGATGGCGGGGACAGCATGGCGGACGAGATTTCAAACCGGCCTTCCGGTAACGGGCCGGGCAAACCGGACCCGACGCTCGATGCCAGGGTGATCGACATCGCCATCCGGCTCGGGGTTCTCGGGCTGTTCGCCTTCTTCTCGCTGCAGCTGATCGCGCCGTTCTTCGTTTTTCTGCTGTGGGCGGTGGTCCTCACCGCCGCGCTTTGTCCGGCCTACGCCTGGCTTGCCGGCAAACTCGGCGGCCGCAAGGTCCTGTCCGCCGTCCTGATCACTCTTCTGTGCCTCGCCATCGTCATCGGCCCGGTCGCCGTCCTGATCGCCAGTCTCGTCGAAACGCTGCACGACTGGTATCTGACGCTGGCCGACGGTGCGTTCGAGCCGCCTGTCCTGCCCGTGTGGATAGCCGATCTGCCGGTGATAGGGTCGAAAATCGCCGCTTTCTGGCAGGAGGCCGGCCGGAACCTGGAGGCTTTGATCGCCAAGCTCGGCCCGAAACTGGTGCCGGCCGGCGGCAAGGTCTTGAGCCTCCTGGCGAGCCTGAGCGGCAGCGTCCTGTTCTTCATCGTCTCCATCGTCATCGCCGGTTGCCTGTTCGTGCCCGGCCCCGCGCTCGCAAAGGGCGCCAAACGCTTCGCCGACCGCATCATCGCCCCGCGCGGGGCGGAATTCGTCGACCTGGCCGGGGCCACGATCCGCAATGTTTCGCGCGGCGTGATCGGCGTCGCGATCATCCAGGGGCTCCTGACCGGCATCCTCCTGATCGTCTTCGCGGTGCCCTTCGCCGGCGTTCTCACCTTCGCCGCCCTGATCCTTTGTATCGTCCAGATCGGCCCGGCGCTGGTCATCGTGCCGACCATCATCTGGGCCTGGACTTCCTGGGAGTTCGCGCCGGCGCTCCTCTTCACCGTTCTCATGGTGCCGGTGATGCTGGTCGATAACGTGCTCCGTCCCATCCTGATGTCGCGCGGCCTCGACGTGCCCATGCTGGTCATCCTGATCGGCGTCCTCGGCGGCACCATCGCCTACGGCCTGATCGGCCTGTTCCTCGGACCGGTCGTTCTGGCGGTGTTCTACGAATTGGTGACCGCCTGGGTGAAGGCGGGGGAGGAGGAGTGAAGTCCTGTTAGGCCGCGAAAGTGAGCAAGAACGGACTTTCCCGTTTCCGGATGGCTTTGCCCCCTCACCCTAACCCTCTCCCAATGGGAGAGGGGACAGCGCCGCATTTGCCGATTTTGTCTGTGTGGACGCAAAGCTCATCGTTGAACTGGATGGCAGCCAGCATGCCCAAAACCAGGCCGCCGATGAAGCTCGAACGAGTGTGTTGAGGTCATGCGGGTATCGGATCGTCCGTTATTGGAACTCCGATGTCCTGGCAGAAACAGAAACGGTCCTGGAAGATATTTCAGCGCATTTGGACATGCGGAAGTGGCCGATTGGACCTCCGCCTCAATCCCCCACCAGCCGGCTGGCCGTGAACGGGAACAGGCGGTCGTTGCCGAGCAGGAAGACGGAGAACTGGCGGCGGCGGAAGATCATGCCGTAGGCTTCGTCGGTGACGTTGAGCCCGCCGGTGAGCGCGCCGAAGGCGGGCAGGACGAGGCGGGTGCCGTCGGTGGCGAAGCAGGGGCGGCGGATGGAGCGGCCGAGCCGGCGGACCCTGGCCGCCGGATGCAGATGACCGCAGACCTCGCCGGCCGTTTCGCTCGTGCCAACCGTTTCGACCGGCTCGTGGCGGAAGGTGAGCGCGCCGAAGCGCACTTCGTCGACGGTTTCGCCGCACAGGCGCACCGGGGCCACCGGATCGTGGTTGCCCGTGACCCAGATCCATTCCCGGCCGAGCTGCAGTGTGGTCAGCATGGCCCGGTAGGGGGCGGGCAGGCGGTCGGAGCCGTCCGCGTCGTGGAAACTGTCGCCGAGGCAGATCACACAGGCCGGATCGAAGGCATCCATGACGCCGGCGAGTTTTTCGAGCGTCGCCCCGGTGTCATATGGCGGCAGCATGACGCCGCGCCTTGCATAGCTTGACCCCTTTTCCAGGTGTAGATCGGCGACGACAAGCGTGGATTCCTCCGGCCACCACAGCACGCCGCTGTCGTGCAGGCCGACAAGCTGGCCGTTGATCTGAATGTCATGACACACCGGCGCGGCGACATATTTGCGCAAATGTGACGTGAGTGCACTCATTCCATAGCCTCCGAAACCAGGTCTCCTGCCGCAGCCTCCAGAAGGGCGTCCATCGCTTCCCCGTAAACCGGCTCGCGTCCTATTTCGAGGAGAATGGGCACCGCGAGGGGAGAGACATGCGGAAGACCACTATGGGTGATTCGTCCGCGAATTCGGGCAAGAAGTTCGCCGAGGCGCGAGATATCCAGAAGTCCTTCCGCGGCGTCGTTCCATGTGGCTTTGAGTAATAGATGGTCTGGTTCATGGGCGCGTAACACATCGTAGATGAGGTCAGAGGAAACGGTTACTTGCCGGCCGGTCTTCTCCTGTCCCGGATGACGGCGCTCGATCAGCCCGGCAATTACGGAAACATTACGAAATGTACGTTTCATGAGGCTGGACTCCGCGAGCCAGGCGTCGAGGTCGTCGCCGAGAATGTCCTCCTCGAAGAGCGCGTCGAGCGGAATGCGGCCGGAGGAGAAGAGCTGCGACAGGTCGCCGAGACCCCAGACGGAGAGCGCGTAGTCGTTGGCGACGAACCCCATCGGCCGCGCTCCAAGCCGTTCCAGCCGCTTGGTCAGAAGCATGCCGAGTGTTTGATGCGCCAGCCGGCCCTCGAACGGATAGCAGACCATGTAGTGCTTGTCCGCGCGCGGGAATGTCTCCACCAGAAGACCGTCCTTCGACGGCAGCAGTGATTTTTCCTTCTGGATTTCAAGCCAGTCCCGGACCTGATCCGGCAGTTCGCGCCACGAGCCGGGCGTTGCCAGCATGGCGCGCACGCCTTCGGCCAGATAGGTGGAGAGCGGGAACTTGCCGCCCATGTAGGACGGGATCATCGGATTGTCGGAGTGGGTGCGCGACACATAGGCCTCGTTTTCCCGCATGGCCTCGAAACGCACCACTTCGCCGCCGAACAGGAACGTGTCTCCGGGCGTCAGCTGCTCCAGGAAATACTCCTCCATTTCGCCGAGCACCCGTCCGCCGCGCCCGACCGGAGTGCGCCGCCCGTCCGCCTTGGATCGCACAAGGCGCACCTTCAGCATCGGCGCCTCGACGATGGTGCCGACATTCAGCCGGTATTGCTGCGCGATCTTCGGATGGGCAATGCGCCAGAGCCCGTCCTTGCCCTTCCGGAGCTTGGCGTATTGCTCGTAGCTCTTCAGCGCGTAGCCGCCGGTGGCGACGAAATCGACCGCCTTTTCGAAGGTTTCCCAGTTCAGGTGGCGGTAGGTCTCCGTCGAGCGGATTTCGTCGTAGGTGGCGGCAAGATCCAGCGGTGCGGCACAGGCGAGGCCCAGAATATGCTGGGCGAGCACGTCGAGCGCGCCCTTGCGCAGGGGCGGCGTGTCCTGGTCGCCGCGCCTTGAGGCCGCAAGGGCGGCCTGGCACTCGAGCACCTCGAACCGGTTGGAGGGCACGAGAACGGCCTTGGAAGGCTCGTCCATGCGGTGGTTCGCCCGGCCGATCCGCTGGGCAAGGCGGCTCGCCCCCTTGGGCGCGCCGATATTGACGACGAGGTCGATGTCACCCCAGTCGATCCCCATGTCGAGCGAGGAGGTGGCGACAACGGCGCGCAGCGACCCGGCGGCCATCGCCGCTTCCACCTTGCGTCGCTGGCCGACATCGAGCGAGCCGTGATGAAGCGCGATCGGCAGCGTGTCGTCGTTTATGCGCCAGAGTTCCTGGAACACCATCTCCGCCTGGCTGCGCGTATTGACGAAGAGCAGCGAGACGTTATGCGCCTTGATCAGGCTGTAAATGTCGGAAATCGCATAGCGCGACGAATGCCCGGACCAGGGAACCCGCTCCTCGGAGTCAAGGATATGAATGTCCGGCCGCGCACCGCCGGAGACTTCCACCAGATGGGAAAGCGCCCGCTGGCCCAGATCCGGCTGATCGACCAGATAGGCTCTCAGATCGTCCGGTTCGGCGACGGTCGCCGACAGGCCGACCGTGCGCAGCCCCGGCGCCAGACGGCGGAGCCTTGCGAGCCCGAGCGCCAGCAGGTCGCCGCGCTTGGAGGTCACCAGCGCGTGCAACTCGTCCAGGATGACGGTCTTTAGGGAGGAAAAAAGCCGCTCCGAAGCCGGGTCGCTCAGAAGCAGCGCGATTTGTTCGGGCGTCGTCAGGAGAATATCCGGCGGGTTGAGCTTCTGCCGCTGGCGCTTGTGGGAGGGCGTGTCGCCGGTACGGGTTTCGAGCCGAACCGGCAGGCCCATTTCGGCAACCGGGGCCTCGAGATTGCGGGCGATATCGACGGCAAGCGCCTTCAGGGGAGAGATATAGAGCGTGTGGATGCCGTTCCCGGCCTGGCCGGGTTTTCGCTTTCCGCGCGCGTCCAGCTCCACGAGGCTGGGCAGAAAGCCCGCCAGCGTCTTGCCCGCCCCGGTGGGCGCGATCAGGAGCGTGGAATGGCCCTGGCTCAGATGATCGATCAACTGCAGCTGATGAGGCCGCGCGGTCCAGCCTCTCGAGGCAAACCAGGTCTGGAAACGGGAAGGGAGCAAGGCGGCGTCCATGGGATCTTTCTAGGGCGTTTCGCACCGTCGCAAAAGACGTGAGCGGCATCATGAGGCGTTCAACTCGCGTTCATGGACCCTGTGGTCAACGAGGCAGGGGTTCGAAACGCGAAGGCGTTCATGGCATATTCCGATACCGGTGCGTTTGGCGCCTTTGTATTCCCTGTCTTCGGCCGCTTCGCCCGTGACCTCAAACACGCCTGCTGTCAGCAGGCGGATGTTGTCGCGGAGGCACAGCTCCCCGCGGCCATGGTAATTTCATCGAACACACTTATCTAACCGCCGATGTCCGATTTGCTTACATTGACGCCGGAAGGCCTTTTCTGTCCCGAGGGGGGCTTTCACATCGATCCCGTCCGGCCGGTCGAAAAGGCGGTGATTACCCATGGTCACGCCGACCATGCCCGCTCCGGTCACGGCGCGGTCCTTGCCACGCGCCAGACGCTCGACATCATGTCGATCCGGTATGGCGAGGATTTCTGTGGAACGTCGCAAGCGATCGCTTGTGGCGAGACGCTCAAGATCGGTGCGGTGGAGGTCTCGCTTCATCCGGCGGGACATGTGCTCGGCTCCGCCCAGGTGCTCCTGAGGACGGAGGCCTCGCGGACGGTGGTTTCGGGAGACTACAAGCGCCAGAAGGATCCGACCTGCGCACCGTTCGAACCGGTGCCTTGCGACACCTTCGTGACCGAAGCGACCTTCGGCCTGCCGGTTTTCCGTCATCCGCCGGCCCGGCAGGAGATCGAAAAGCTTCTGTCTTCCCTCGACCTGTTCCCCGGCCAGACCCACCTGGTGGGCGCCTATGCGCTCGGCAAGGCGCAACGGGTGATCGCGGAATTGCGCGCCGCGGGCTACGAAAAGACGATTTACCTGCACGGCGCGCTGGTAAAGCTGACGGCCTACTACAAGAGCCAGGGCGTGGATCTCGGCCCCGTCGAGCCGGTGGAAAAGAGGGGCAAGGAGCTTCAGGGCGAAATCGTTCTCTGCCCGCCGGGTCAGCTCACCGACCGCTGGGCGCGCCGTTTCGGCGATCCGGTCACGGCCATGGCTTCGGGCTGGATGCGGGTTCGGGCAAGGGCCCGCCAGCGCGGCGCCGAACTGCCCCTGATCCTGTCCGACCACGCCGACTGGGACGATCTGTGCCGGACAATCGAAGAAACCGGAGCCGGACAGATCTGGGTCACCCACGGCGCCGAGGAGGCGCTTGTGCACTGGTGCAATTTAAATGGACGAAACGCCCGTCCGCTCAATATGATCGGGTACGATGACGGAGAGGACGCTGACATGCCGGATGGCGCTGGGGCTGACGGGAGCCCGGGTCGGGTCCTTGGAGGAGATGGTCATGTCGGATAACGGTGAATTTGCGAATGCTGGCAATGGCCAGACCAATGGGGCCGGTTCCGGTCCCAACGGCGACGCGGAAGAGGCGATTGCGGCGCTGTTCGACGATTACCAGGCCGGTTTCAACGATTACGACGTCGACCGGATCTGCGATTGTTTCGCCATGCCGGCCATCATCTGGCAGCACGACAAGGGCCACGTCTTCAACGACGAAGAAGAGCTGATCGAGAACATCGAGGCGCTGTTGAAGGCTCTGGAAAAGGAAGGTGTGAGCCACTCCGATTTTCAGGTCGTCTCAAGCCATGTCAGCGGGTCGGCAGCGCTGGTGACCCTCGACTGGAGCCAGGAGACCGCGGACGGAGAGGCCGTCTTCGAATTCACCTGCCATTACCAGCTGATCCAGGACGGATCGGACTGGGTGATCGGCGGCGTGATCAACGAGTAACGGCGGCGGGGCAAGACCTCAAAGGCCGGAATTTTGGGCCCGCATCACAGCGGTCGATACTGACTGCGTGCGTCAGACGGGGCCCTCACACCTGGGGTCCAACGCCCCGGCAGACAGAGCGCCGGTGCCGAGAGGTGCCTTGCTCCCTTCGGACGGCATAGTCATTGTCGGTCTTTGTTTCCCGTTGTTTCTCGCTCTGTGGTTAATTTGTTACACTACAAAAGGCTGACGTTTAGGCAGTTTCACCAAGTCGCCGCTTGATTGATTTGAGTCAATGTTGGTCCCCGACACGAGTCCTACCGACAGTTTTGCAACAGAATGTAAAACGACTCGTGGAGAGCGCGATGAACCGAAATAAAATCAGAGTGTTAGGCGTCCTGGCCGCAACGCTTGCGCTGGTGCCGGGCTATCAGGCCATGGCAGCGGATCTAGGCACCGGAGAGCCCGCTCCGGCAGTGCAGCCTATCGCGAAAAAGAGCCCTTGGCAGGTTCGCGTCCGCGCTCTGGGAGTGATCACCCAGGACAGCGGCTCCGTCGATGCGGTTCCTGGCTCGGACTTGTCCTATTCCGACACGGTCGTTCCCGAACTGGATATCAGTTACTACTTCACCGAAAACATCGCAGCCGAACTTATTCTGGGTACGACCTTTGCGAATGTAAACGGAGAAGGCACGCTGAGCGGACTTGGGAAAGTCGGCAAGACCTGGCTGCTTCCACCCACGTTGACGCTGCAGTACCACTTCACCAATTTCGGTAATTTCAAGCCTTATGTGGGCGCCGGTGTGAATTACACGATCTTCTACAATCAATCCGCCGACTCGGCGGACGACCTGCACATCGAGAATGCATTCGGCGCTGCGGTGCAGGCCGGTTTCGATTACATGCTGGACGATCACTGGGGCGTCAACCTCGATGTGAAAAAGCTGTTTCTCGAGCCGGATTTCGACGTCACCGTCGCAGGCAACAAACTGCACGGTACGGCCGAGCTCAATCCCTGGCTGGTCGGCGCAGGCCTGACATATCGCTTTTGAAGCGGCGCCCGGATAGGCGAAAGCACTGGGAATGAAGAAGTCGGAGCAGGACGGGGCTCCGGTATCGCCTCCCGTGGCGTTTTGCGAAAACGGCCCGGGAAAAGGCAAAACTCGCCTGCGCGATTGTGGTTCCGGTTTGGCGTGAGCACAGACCGGGACGACGAATGAAAGTGCAATCTCAGGGTCTGGTGGTGGAAACGCGGCACGTCAGTCCCATTGCGGGCGGCTTGCTCTAGCTTGCCACCTTCGTGGAACTCTTCTTGGCTCGGTACATCGCCAAATCGGCGTTCTTTATCAGGGCTTCAGCAGTGTCCGCATCGTCGGGATAACAGGCAATTCCGATGCTCACGCCGATCTTGACCTCGTTGCCCATGACTTCCAGCGGTTTCGAGATTTCGTCCGATATTCGCTCGGCGCAAACAAGGGCATCTTTCTCGTCGGTATAGTCCGTGATGATGATCGCGAATTCATCTCCGCCAAGCCGGCTCACGATGTCGTCGTGGCGCGTGCATTTTCGAATAGTCGCGGCCACGACGCGCAGCAGGTCGTCACCGACCGGGTGACCGAAACTGTCGTTCACGGGTTTGAATCTGTCCAGATCCATGACAATCAGGGCGAACTTCCGGCCTTCCAGCCTCGCGATTTCCACGTTTTGTTCCAGACACTGACTGAAATGGGCGCGGTTGGAGAGCCCGGTCAGATAATCCGTCATCGCAAGTTGGCGGACCTTTTCCTCCGATGTCTTCAGGCGGGTGATGTCGGAATGGGTCCCGGACATGCGCAAGGGTTTGCCGTCCTTGGTCCATTCCACGACCCTGCCCCGGTCCAGCACCCAGACCCATTTTCCGTTTTTGTGCCGCATCCGGACTTCGCAGTCGTAGTGGTCTGTCTCACCGGAAAAAACCTCTTCCAGTTTTTCCCGTGACTGCTTCAGATCGTCGGGGTGGGCGCGGTCATGCCAGGTTTCGACACTGGTCGGCTCGAGCTCTCCCAGCGAAAAGCCGAGCATTTCCGCCCATTTTTGGTTGAAAACCGCTTCACCGGTCTGAACGTTCCACTCCCATGTCCCGACATTGGTGCCGAAGAGGATCTCTCTTTGCCGCTGTTCGGCCTGGAGCAGGCGCTTGTGCGCCAGATAGCGTTCCAGAAGCAGATAGGACAAAAGGGCGAGAAAGGCGCCGAGCGTTCCGATCAGACCCAGCATCCAATAGTTTCCGGCCTTGTAGGCCGCCGATAGCTCGGCGGTTTTTTGATCGACCAACTCCTCAAGGCGGAACCTGTAGTGCCGCAATTCCTCCTGGCGTTCGCGATCCTCCGAGATATCGTGAACGATGGAGAGCAAGGCCAGCCGACCGTTGTAGTCCACGGGTGTCGAGTGGACTTCCACCGTGCGAATGGAGCCGTCGGACAGCTTGTGACGGAAGATGAAGAAGTTCCTGTTTTCCTGTTTTGCAAGCTGCCGCTCGGCTTTCACCTGATCCGGGGTGAACTGGTTGATGTCCTGAATGGGCATGGTCCGCAGCTTCTCGCGGTCGATGCCGTAAAAATCCGCCGCCGCCTGGTTGGCGTCCAGGATGGATCCGCTATCCGGGTCTATCAGAAGCATGATCGCGCTGTGGTTGGTGAAAACCTGTTCGTAAGGAAGACTCGTTTGTGCCGTGGCGAAAGCCGGAAAAAGAGCGGTTGCAAACCAAAGTTTTATCGTGAAATATGACAGTAGTCGCAGAAGTTTCATAGCGCTTGGATTATTAAATTTAGGACATGAAATCATATTTTTTCTAATATTCAATAAAGAATATCGCTCAAATATTTTCAAGACATCATGCTGATGAAATTTTGGCAATATTCGGTGCTATACTTTATGCTAAGGCCCATTCATTGGGCGCGGTTGGTATTACGACAGGCGGCGTGGTCGATAATTTTTGCTGGAATTCGTCCGGGTCTTAAGTCCCGCTTCGGTTCGAATTTGTTTCGCTCGATTTTTTGGAAAGGGCATTGAATGCGGAAATTGTTCGCAACGGCACTTGTTCTGGCGGGTTTGCCCGCCAGCCAACTGGCCGCACAGGGATATGGGGAGCTTGGCGGCTACTGGGCCATGATCGGCCCCGAAGACATGTACAATTCCAGAGGCGTGCGTTTGACGACCCTTGGAGCGGTTTTGCAGCAGGACAGGGCGAATTTTCACCGCTTCGGTGTCCGCCAGCAAGGAGACGAAAGCGATCCCGTTTTCTTCGACAGGGCAACCCGCGCGCGGCTGCCGGCGCTTTACCAGCAAAGTTACAAGGTGCCCGAGCTGGAGGCCATGGTTCGATCCGGTCAACCCTTCAGGGTCTATGTCTTCATCTGTGGCAGTGGGGGCAGGCCAACCAACATCGCCGTTGTGCCGGAGTGGATCGGCGATCACTCCGGGTGCTTTTAAGCGGTTCGGACACCGGGGATACCGGACCGTATTGGCGATTGCCGGACGACCCGGATCGTGAAGCCGTCCGGCAAAAGGCCGGAGGACCTTCGGATGCGTCGGTGTCCACGCCGGGTGAAAGGCGGAACACCCGTTGTCCTGCAGGTTTTTGCATGCTTCGCCATGCCCCTCTTCCACTTGGAGAGTGGGGCCTGGCGGTGCCGTGCGTTTGCGCCTGACCTCGCGTCGGCGGCTCTCTTTACGTCTTCGCCTTGGCGGCCTTCCGCT
Organism: Roseibium aggregatum; assembly: GCF_017309185.1. GTDB lineage: Bacteria > Pseudomonadota > Alphaproteobacteria > Rhizobiales > Stappiaceae > Roseibium > Roseibium aggregatum_B. The sequence continues at coordinate 739,506 of NZ_JAEKJZ010000001.1, forward strand.
CGGCGCGGGAGGGTTTGTTCTTTTTAGGGGCTTTCTTCTTGGCCTTGGCGGTTTTCGGCGCGGAGCGGGGTTTTGCAGTCCGTTCGCGGCCCTCGCCAGCTTTGTCATCGCGCTCTTTGCGCCGGGGTTTTTCTTCCGCACCGTCCAGATCGCGCGCCAGCGCTTTCATGTCCAGGGGCTCGTAAGCCGGATGATGCGGAGCCGCCTCGTCGTCGCCGAACCGGCGTTGCTTGCGTCCGCGCGGTGCATCGGCCGCGCGCGTCCTGCCCCGTGACTGACGGGCCGGTTTCAAACTGTCCTCGGCGCCGAGCTCTTCATAGTCGGGCGCGTTCGCCCGGGGCCTGCGCTGGGGAGCTTTGCCGCGGCTCGGACGGCCGTAGCTTTCCTTAGGGGCAGTCGGGACCTGACCGCCACGCGCATCCAGAAGCGTGATGGTCACGTTGTCCTCTCCGGAGCCTTCCCGCTTGATGACGTCGGCAAAGCGTTGCGCGTGACTTCCGGCGATCTCGAAGTAGAGTTCGTTCTGAAAGATCTTGATTGCGCCGACTTCCTTTTTTGTGACATGGCCGGCGCGGCAGATCATTGGCAGGATCCAGCGCGGTTCGGCCCGCTGCTTGTGCCCCAGGGACAGGGAGAACCAGTAACTGTCTTCGAACTTGGCGGTGATTTCCGCGCTGCGGCCGCCGCGCGATCCGGCATCCCGGCCCTGCATGGCCGTCTCGTTGAGGTCGGAAATCTCCTCAGGTGCCGGCAGGCGCGCTTGGCGCAGCTTCACGAAGGCCGCGGCAAGCTGCTCCGGGCTGTGGAGCGCCAGCAGTTCCTGCGCAATGGCCCGGTCTTCTTCCTCCAGTTCGGCGTTAAACACGGGATCGGCAAGCAGCCGCTCCTTGTCGTTGGCGCGGATCTCGTCCGCGGTCGGGGCGCCTTTCCAGGTCGCCTTGATCCCGGCGAAGTGCAAGACGCGCTCCGCCTGCCGGCGGCGGGGGAAGGGAACCATCAGGACACAGGTCCCCTTGCGGCCGGCCCGGCCTGTACGGCCCGACCGGTGCAGGAGGGCTGCCTTGCCGGTGGGCAGATCGGCGTGGATCACCAGGTCCAGGTTCGGCAGGTCGATGCCGCGCGCGGCGACATCTGTCGCGACGCATACACGGGCTCTGCCGTCCTTCATGGCGGCAAGGGCGCTGGAGCGCTGCTCCTGGCTGAGCTCTCCGGACAGAGACACGATGGAAAAGCCCCGGTTCGCGAGCCGGGACGTCAGGCGGCTGACGGCCTCGCGGGTCGAACAGAAGATGATGGCCTTTTCAGCCTCATGCAGGCGCAGCACGTTGATGATCGCGTTTTCCCGCTCGTTCGGGGCGACCGGATGGGCGACATAGTCGATATCGCCATGCTGTTCGCGCGCATTGATCGTTGACAGGCGGACGGCGTCCTTCTGGAACCTCTTGGCTAGTTCGGCGATCGGCTTTGGAACGGTCGCGGAAAACATGAGGGTCCGGCGTTCCTGAGGGGCGGCGTCGAGAATGAACTCCAGGTCCTCCCGGAAACCCATGTCAAGCATTTCGTCGGCTTCGTCGAGAACCACCGCGCGCAATTCGGAGAGATCCAGCGCGCCGCGTTCGATATGATCGCGCAGACGGCCCGGCGTTCCGACCACGATATGGGCGCCGCGCTCCAGGGTGCGTCGCTCCGTGCGCGGATCCATGCCGCCAACACAGGAGGCCGTCACGGCGCCGGCCTCTTGATAGAGCCAGGTCAGTTCTTCCTTGACCTGAAGCGCAAGTTCGCGGGTCGGCGCGATCGCGAGAGCGACCGGTGCTCCGGCCTTTCCCAGATGCTCCTTGCCCTGCAACAGGGTCGAAGCGAGCGCGAGCCCGAAGGCGACTGTCTTGCCGGATCCCGTCTGCGCGGAAACCAGCAGGTCGGCATCGACGGGGGCGTCGTTCAGGATGGATTCTTGTACGGGCGTGAGGCTCTCATAGCCTCGTTTCGCCAGCGCGGCCGAAAGGGCCGGGGCGAGCAAAGTCATGTCGGTCATAGAAATCTTTCAACTGCTCCGGGTCATCTGCGTGCCAATCAGCAGTCTACCGGACGGGGCGCGATTGCAGCATCCCCTGGATCGCGCGGCTTATACAGGGAAAAACAGTCTCCGTCCATCTCTGGTTTGGGTGGCTTTTGTAGCTTAATTGCAAAAATTGCGCAGGTACAAATGGACGAAAATACAACCTACGTAAAAAATACAATAGTATTTATTCATCAGCAGAAAGAATAGTTCTTATCGAGTTTGTTAATATAGTTGGTTGTAAAAGGATTCAAAATTCTCGTGGCTGAGGTTTTGAGATGTTGAAGTCGATACGTGCGCAAATAGCTTTCCTCGTGATCATACCTCTGTTTGGGTTTCTCGTATTCGGGGTAATTACCCTGCGTGATGCATATCGGGCCAGTTCCGAAGCCGCTCAAGTGTTTCCGATCACGAAAATCGCGGAAAAGTCCGAAGCTGTTCTGACTGAACTTCAAAAGGAACGTGGCCGGACCGCGGTTATGATGGCCTCGGGGTATGCGGAAAAACCGCGCGCTCTGCTCGACGCTCAAAGAGAGCAGACGGATGCGGCGCTTGCCGCCTTCCGCGAGGAGGCCGCCGGATTTCGGATCGGCAATGCCAAGTTCGTTCAGATGGTGCAACGGGTCGAAAAGGACCTTGAGGCCGTTTCGAAACATCGCGCGGGCATCGACGACAAAACGGTCGAAGGCAAGACCAACCTTGCGTTCTACTCCGGCAAAATTCGCGATCTGATCGGCATCGTTCAGGTCGCGACGCACGGGGAGCAGGACCATGAATTCGCCGAAAACATGATCCCGTTCATTCTTCTGACGGAGGCGATCGAGGCCGGTGGCCTTGAGCGTGCCATCGGCGGGCAGCTGTTTACCATTGTCGGCAAGACCGGTGAGGTTCCCCTGGCGAAATTTCTTGCCTATTTCGACCGGCTTGCGGTGGAAAACGCGTATCTGGGAAATTTCAACCAGCTGGCGACTGAAGAGCAGAAAGCGATCTTTGCCGCGACCGTCAAAGGCGATTCCGTCGATCAGGTCATGGAATGGCGCAAGGTGCTACGTGCGCTGCCGGACGCCAGGGACGGCGCCGGCATAGACGGGTCCGTCTGGTTCGGCAAGGCGACAGACCGGTTGAACCTGATCCGGGCGGCGTCGCTGGAGTATCTCAAATCCGCTCAGGAACGAGCGATACAGCTTGCCGAGGAGGCGGATGCGAACCTGTCGGCGATCTGGATCCAGATGGCGGCGGTTGTGGTTCTGACGCTCGGTGTCTGCGCCTGGCAGATGCGTGCGATCGACGGTCTTCTTTCCGGATTGACCCAGGCCCTGGTGCGTGTCTCGCGTGGCGAGACGGAATTCGAGATCCCGTTTTCCGATCGCGGGGATGCGGTTGGCGACCTTGCCCGGGCCGGCCACATCTTCCAGGAAAACGCGCGTGCGCGGCAGACCCTGGAATTGAGCGCGGTCGAGGAACGCAAGCGCGAGCGGGCACGGCAGGACAATGTCGAAGGCCTCGTGGCCAGGTTCAGGTCGCTTCTTGGAGAGGTGACCGGGAACTGTCATCACAAGACGGGTGAAATGAGCGAGACGGCCGCCAGGGTCAGGGCGATTTCCCGCGAAGCGGCCGAGGCGTCGGGAAATGCGAAGGCCGCGTCGAGTTCATCGGCGAGCAACGTCCAGACGGTTGCGGCGGCCGCGGAAGAGATGTCGTCCGCAATTCGCGAGATCATGAACCAGTCCGACCGCGCGAGCGGTGTCATCGACGAAGCGACGGGCATCGCCAAGCAGACGGATGAGAGCGTGTCGAGCCTTGCGGACGCGGTCGCGAAAATCGACACGGTGGTCGAGATGATCCGCGCCATCGCCGAACAGACCAATCTGCTGGCTCTGAACGCCACGATCGAGGCGGCGCGGGCAGGCGAAGCGGGCAAGGGGTTCGCGGTCGTGGCAGCGGAAGTCAAGGAATTGTCGACGCAGACCGCGAAAGCCACGGAAGAGATTTCCTCGCAGATCACCTCGGTTCAGGGTCTGACGGAAGATGCGGTCACTTCGATCCGCCGGATCTCGGGCTCCATCGACCTGATCAACGAAGTCACCGCGGCGATCACGTCCGCTGTCGGGGAGCAGAGCGTTGCGACCGAGGAAATCTCGCAGAGCATCACCATGGCCGCCACCGAGACCGGCAATGCGGAAGACAGTGCGGCTTCCGTCGAGGAGGCCATAGATGCGACCGCCGGAGAAGCCGAGACCGTCGACCGGATTGCCGGCGAGGTGAAGGACGTCGCCAACCGGCTGGCGAGCGAAGTCGAGGGTTTCCTGAGAGAAATGGACCGCGACGTCGAGGAACGCCGGAAGGCGACGCTCAAGCTGGAAAGCGGCGGCGAAACGATGTTGCAGGCCGGAAACGCTTGACCGCCCCATGCCGGCGGCCTCTTGACGCCGCCGGTGCAAGGCACATCTGAACGGGGAACTTGATCCTCTCAGTCTTTTCCGGTCTTCCTGTCGGTATGCGTGCCTTTTCAGAACTTCTTGACCGCCTTTCCCTGGAGCCCAGGCGTCTGGCCAAGGAAGCCTTGCTGACCCGGTATTTCAAAGACACGCCGGACCCGGACCGAGGCTATGCGCTGGCGGCTCTGACCGGCGGTCTCAGCTTCAAGCATGCGAAGCCGGCGCTTCTCAAATCGCTGATCGGAGAACGGTGCGATCCCCAGCTCTTCTCCCTGTCCTACGATTTCGTCGGCGACCTGTCGGAGACCATTGCCCTGATGTGGCCGGGATCCGGGACCTCTCAGGCCAGGTCCCCGAACGAGGAGCCGTCCCTGGCGGATGTGGTCCGGCGGCTCGAAACAGCCGGCAAGACCGACGTTCCCCGGTTGCTGACCCTCTGGCTGGACTGCCTGGATGAAACGGGCCGCTGGGCCTTGCTCAAGCTTGTGACCGGCGGACTCCGCGTTGGCGTGTCCGCCAGGCTCGCCAAGACGGCGCTCGCCAGGCTCGGCGATCTGGATGCCGATGAGGTCGAAGGCGTCTGGCACGGCATAAACCCGCCATATGAAAAGCTCTTTGCCTGGGCGGAAGGCAGGGCAGGTCCTCCGGAAACGGACGACCCGGCACCATTCCGGCCGGTCATGCTGGCGCACCCGCTGGATGCGGACAAAGACCGGGAGCGGCTCGAGTCGAAGGACTTCGCCATTGAGTGGAAGTGGGACGGCATACGCATTCAGGCCGCTGCGGGAACCTCGAAACAGGGCGAAACTGTCCGAAGGCTCTACAGTCGCACAGGCGAAGATATCTCCAGAGCCTTTCCGGATGTTGTCGAGTCGTTGCGGTTCGATGCCTGTATCGACGGAGAACTGCTGATCGTGAAGGACGGCAGGGTGCGGCCGTTTTCGGATCTCCAGAAGCGCCTGAACCGTAAGACTGCGGGGCCTAAGCTGATCCGGGACTATCCGGCGGCGATCCGGGTCTACGATCTTCTGAGGGTGAAGGGCGAGGATCTGCGGGGGACGCCGTTCCGGGAGCGGCGTCTGCGCCTGGAAACATTTATCGAGGACCTGAAGGACGAACGGATCCACCTTTCACCCATGGTGGACGCGGGAACCTGGGCGCAGGTCGCCGCTGCGCGGTCGGAGCCCGGACGCTATCTCGGTCCGGAAAACGCCGCCGCCGTCGAAGGTGTGATGCTCAAGAAATGGGATTCCTCCTATGTCACCGGCCGCCCGAAGGGATTGTGGTACAAGTGGAAGCAGGAGCCGTATCTGGTCGACGCGGTCCTGATGTATGCGCAGCGCGGCCACGGCAAGCGGTCGTCCTTTTACTCAGACTACACCTTCGGTGTCTGGGCCGAAGGGGAGGGCGGAGACCGGCTCGTGCCGGTCGGCAAGGCTTATTTCGGTTTCACGGACGACGAACTGCGCCAGATCGACAGGTTCGTGCGCAACAACACCGTCAACCGGTTCGGTCCTGTCCGGGAGGTCAGCCACGAGCCGGGAAACGGTCTTGTCCTCGAAGTCGCCTTCGAGGGGCTTAACCGCTCGACCCGGCATAAATCCGGGATCGCCATGCGGTTTCCGCGCATATCCCGTTTGAGATGGGACAAGCCGGTGGCGGAGGCCGACCGTCTTGAGACACTGGAAAAGTTGTTGCCCTGAAAGCGCCAGGGCGTGAGACAAAAGCTCCGCGCCGGACAAGGCAGATAAAACGCGCGGCCCGTCGTGCTTTGGCCATGGAATCGTGGCAAGCATCCCGTCAGAATAGACGGGCGGATAACGCCGGCAACCGGAGAGCCTACATGACACATCGGAAGACACTGACCGCAATCGTTCTTGGTCTCGGCGCCGCCGGCTTGCTGTTTGCGGCCTCTGCCTCAGCGCAGGACAAGATCGAGCCGGAAGAGGTTGCAAAGGCAACACAGGGAAACCCGGACAGGTATTCGCTGGTGGCGGTCGAAGACGGTATTCTCAGGGTTGACCGGCAAAACGGCACAGTGTCGGTCTGCAGGAAGCGGAACGCCGACTGGCGCTGCGGCCCGGTCCCCATGGCGGAAGACGCCTATCTGGCGGAAATCAACGATCTGGCCGCCGAGGTCGACCGTTTGACTGCCCGCCTGGAAGAACTGGAAGAAACCGGCAAGGCGGATGCCAGGCCGTTGCCGCCCGGTTCCGCGCTGGACCGGCCTGACGTTGAGAAGCCGGCGCCGGGCGCGCCGTCCGCGGACAACGGCTCTCGCCTCGATGAGGAAGCGGAAGAAGAGCTTGAAAAGGTCCTTTCCTTCACCGAAAGCGCGATGCGTCGGTTTTTCGGGATGGTACGGGATCTGAAAAAGGACTTCGAGGTGGAAGAAAATCGCTGATTGCGGGCGGGGCTAGCTTCTTCCGGCCGGCTGTTGAATTCGCACCAGCCGCGATTGGCGGCACGAACATGTTTCAACAGCCCGCTGGATCCGGCGTCACGCGTCACCGCCGATGACGTTTTTCGGGAAGCCGTCAGTCGATCAGCATCTTGCCGATATCGCGGCGGGCTTCCTGTGGCAGTTCGACCGCGGATCGGGCCTCGAGATCCATCGCAAGGGCAACGACGTCGAGCGTGGCCGCCAGCCGGTTTGTCCGGGTTTCGAAAAGGTGATGGCGGAAGGCGAAGCTCTTGGAAGACACGCCGGTAAACCCTGTGACCACCGCGACCGCATCACCGGTCTTCAGCGGTGTTGCCCAGGTCAGTTTCATCTCGACGACAACCCGCCCCAAGCCGTTTTCGTTCAGATAGGTCTTGGTCATGGGCGTGCGTTGCCAGACATGGGCGACCCCGTTGGTGCAGCACGATAGCGCGAACTGGTCGTCCGCCTTGCCGTCGACACCGGTATCGCGCGGCAGGACCGTGCCCCGATGGCAGATTTCCGCACCCTTCGAGAGCAGGCCCGGCAGGGAGACCTTCAGATTGCCCGGTCCGGTCGGGATACCCTGGGGAGCGGCCTCCTCGCTCATGGGAGCCTGAAAGTCCTTGAACCGTTGACGCAGTGTTTTCGCGGAACTGGCATTCGGCTCGTAGCCGTCCAGCGCGGTCGCCACAAGCTCTCCGGTGTCGCCGTCCCGCATTTCATGCACGACCGTCAACATGTGGGGGCCGTCGAACGCAACGCTTGAACGCACCGTGATCAGATCGCCGAGGCGGAGTTCGTTGTGATAGCGGACATGGCGAACGCGCCGGGCCCCGACAACCGTTTCGTTCAGGCCCGACATCAGGCGGAACTGCCGGTCGGCTTCCTCAAAACGCCCGTAGTAGAATTGAACGTTCAAATGATCGTTTTCGTCGCATTCCCAGCGATTGACGAATGAAGACAAGGTTGCTTGCGATGTCATTTCAGGCTTCGTGTGCTCAGTGATTTTTGATCGGAACGATCTTTGTGGGTGAAGTCACTTGATACGTTCTTTCAGTCAATTATCAATAAGAAATGTACAGATTGGCAAAAAAGAGAATTTAATTGTCTGGTTGTGTCTGAAAACGCAGATTCAACTGCGTAACATGTTGGTTAAACCTGTAGTTGATCTGGTGGTTGATGAGAAAGGTTGTCATTTTTATTTATAAATTACGACGAAGTCCATCTTTTGCATCCAGTCGTGAAACCAGTTCAAATGTTCATTTGAACCTTCAGTGCCGCGCCGCGATTATTTGCCGGTCTTTCCCGCGCATGGGCGCCAACTTGTTTCGTCCAAGCACACGGCCGGCGTTATACCAAACATTATTGACGATGGAGCCTCCGCCGGAATTTGAAGCCGGTGATGGGCTCCGCGCACGGTGGACACCGTCCCAAAGCGTCCCGCGATAGGCCGCCGGCTGAAACCGGTTCCGGCGGCCTGTACCCTACGTTGAAGTTCGAGGCGTTCGAAAGCATGGTTTGACTTGAACCGTGTCTATAATGCAAACATACTGAAAAATCCGCGGCGCGAGACAAGGTATTCGAGCCATGCGAGCGTGCAGCGCGCTGCCGATCCTGTCCGTTTCGCGGAAACAAGGCGTTGAGGGAGGGAATAAAACGTGTCGGCGACTTCGTTTCGGTTCATCATTGCAGACGATCATCCCTTGTTTCGGGGCGCTCTGCGCCAGACGCTTGAAACGCAGTATCCTGAAGCCGCGATCGAGGAAGCCGGCTCTTTGGAAGACGTCACCGCGAAACTGGAGCAGGACGGCGAGGTCGACCTGATCCTCCTGGATCTGACGATGCCCGGAATGCGCGGGTTTTCGGGGCTGATGTATCTGCGGGCGCAGTTTTCAGGCGTGCCGGTGGTGGTCGTCTCCGCGAACGAAGATCCTCAGGCCATTCGCCGCGCGGTCGAATTCGGCGCGTCCGGTTTCATCCCGAAGTCGCACGGCATTGACGTTATCCGGCAGGCCATTTCAGAAGTCATGACCGGAAACATGTGGACCCCGCCGGATGTCGACATTTCCGCGGACGACGGCATTGGCGACCTCGTTCAGAGGCTCGCGACGCTGACGCCACAGCAGGTGCGCGTCTTGATGATGCTGTCCGAAGGCCTGTTGAACAAGCAGATCGCCTATGAGCTGTCGGTGTCGGAAGCGACCGTGAAAGCGCATGTTTCCGCCATTCTGCAGAAGCTTGGCGTCGAAAGCCGAACCCAGGCTGTCATCGCGGCATCCAAAATCGAGGCCGGCCAGTGGCAGCTTGGAACGAATGCCGAGGAAGCCGCCGAAGCCCAGTAGGATTTCGGAACGCAAACCTCCGGCGGCAGGACCGGCTTTGCGAACAGTTTTCGAATTCGGATGGACCGGGTGACTGTGAGCGCGGGCAACACGCCCGTGAGGTATGGTTTTGTTAACCTAGAACCGAACTGATCCTGATTTTTACCGATAAAACCTGGCCCAAACGCGAATGAACGAGTCTTTTTTACCGGAACTTCAGGGATTACGCTTAGTCCGGTAACAGGCGTGGCTGCACCGCGCATGACTCAAGGAAATTCGCGGAGACGAGATGCGCCTGAGCGCCGAGTGGAAATTGATTTTCCAGACAATCTGTCTGGCATTCCTGTCTCCGGGACGTTGCGTCAACCCGGCGGTCTTGAAGTCGGGTCTGGGCCGGAAGGCGGCGAAAGATACCGAAGCGCACCGGGCCTTTCTTCTGGCCTTCGGCTGTCCGGCCGTAGAGGAGTTGCTGGCGCGCAAGGTCCGCGCCGCCCAGATATCCAGCATTGCCCGGCTTACGCCTTTCACCATCCTGGCGAACCTGGTCAACGCGGCGGTTGTCACGCCGGTCTTTTCGAGTTTTCTTCCCGTTTCCTATCTCGCGGTCTGGCTGGCGATCGTTGTCGCCTTGATGGTTCATACGTCGGTCAAGTGGATCAGGGCGAACCGCAATCCGATCGAAACGGCCTCTCGCAGGGGGCTGCGCAAGGTCGTCCTCCATGCAACCATTCTCAGCAGCCTGTGGGCCTGTGTCCCGATCGTCGCCTTCGCGATCGGCGATCCGAATGGCATCCTGGTTGCGTCTTGTGTGACGACGGGAATGATTTGTGGCGGCGGTTTCGCCCTTGCCACCGTTCCCCAGGCGGCGTTCCGCTGGGTTGCGATCCTGTTCGTCGCCTCCGTGGTTTCATTGACCCTGGGAGGCGATGCGCACACATGGCCTCTTCTGCTTCTCCTGACCAGCTATGTCGTCGTCATCGTCGGCAGCAGCACTGCGGCCGGCTGGCTTTTCGCCTCCCATTTCCTCGCGGAAGCCGAACTGGAACAGCGTGGAGAACTCATTGCGCTGCTCCTGAACGAGTTTGAGGAAAAGGCCAGTGACTGGATCTGGGAAACCGACAGCTTTGGCAATTTCCGCAATGTTTCCGACAGGTTTCTGCACGCGAGCGGCCGCACGCGCCGCGAATTGCAGGCCTTGCGGATGGTCGACCTCGCCCACACGCTGGAAAGCGACGATGCCCGGGGAGCCATTCCCCGGCTGGAAAAGGCGGTCGGTCTGAGAAAGTCCTTCCGCGAGATCGTCATCGGGGTCGACGTTCGCGGCGAAGCACGCTGGTGGTCGCTTGCGGCCCGCCCCTTTTATGACGATCACGGGTCCTTTGGCGGGTATCGAGGTGTTGCGTCGGATATCACGGAAGCTAGAAGAGCCAACGCGCTGGTTTCGCACCTGGCCGAACATGACAGTCTCACCGGTATCGGCAACCGGAGCTGGTTCCTTAGTCAGGCAGAGCGGCTGCTGGCGGAACAGAAGACGCTTGAAACCAAGTCACTCACCCTGTTCCTGGTCGATCTGGATAATTTCAAGGTCGTCAACGACACCTGCGGACACCCGGCAGGCGACGATCTGCTCAAACAGGTCGCCGGCCGGTTCACGACCATCAGCGAAGGCAGGGCGCTCCTCGCCCGTTTCGGCGGTGACGAATTCGCAGCCCTGGGACTGTTCGACAGCGATGCGGCGGCCGAGGCATATGCCGAGGAACTGGTCAGCATCACGCGCAGGCCCTTCAGGGTCGGCAACCGGGACTTCGCGATCGGAGCGACGGTTGGCTTTATCCGGTTGTGCACGTCCGGCGATACGGTCGACGATCTGATGCGCAAGGCCGATATCGCGCTCTACAAGGCCAAGGAGAGCGGCCGCGGCAGAGCCCTTGCCTTCGAAACCGACATGGAACGGGAAGTCCGGGAGCGGCGCGAGCTGGAATCCGATCTGCGGGAAGCCTACGAAAACGGCAAATTCAGCGTCGAGTTTCAGCCCATTGTCGATGCCCGGTCGGGCAAGGTCGTTTCGAGCGAGGTCCTGGTCCGCTGGGTGCATCCCGAGCGTGGCGAAGTGCCGCCCGATACCTTTATCCCGGTTGCCGAACAGGCGGGCCTCATTCTGCCGCTCGGCAAGTGGGTTCTGCAGCGCGCCTGTGCGGCGGCGGCGCAATGTCCGGAACTGGAAAGCGTGGCGGTCAACCTCTCGCCCGTGCAATTCCTGGATCCCAACCTGGTGCCGCAATTGCAATCCGTTCTCGAAGAGACCGGTTTCCCGCCCGAACGTCTCGTTCTGGAGATCACGGAAGGCGTCGTTCTGCGCGATTTCGGCTCCGCGTCGGAAAAACTTCAGAAGATGCGCGATCTCGGCATTTGCATCGCCCTGGACGATTTCGGCACCGGCTACTCGTCCCTGTCCTATCTGAGGCACTACAAGTTCGACAAGATCAAGATCGACAAGTCCTTCGTCGATGAAATCGGCGAGCGCAGCGACGGACTGGCGATCATTTCCGCCGTCATCTCGCTGGCGCACAACCTCGGACTCGAAGTCACCGCGGAAGGTGTGGAACGCAAGTTCCAGGCCGATGCGCTGCGCACGCTCGGCTGCGACACCATGCAGGGTTATTTCTTCGGAAAGCCCAACCCCAATCCTGCCGAGATCATGCATGTCCGCACGGAAGGCTGGCACGACGCGAAGGCGGATGAAGCACCCCGGAATGCGTCTGCGCTGAAAAACGTGTCCTGATACCCAAATGCGGCCAGACAGGTTGCGGCCGGTGTGAAAACAGCGGCGGCGCGGGTGTCACTCCGCCGCCTGACCAGCCTGGCAGCGGGCCAGTTGGGCGCGCAGGGCCGCCGGCTTGAGTGGCTTGTTCAGGAACACGATGTCCTTGTCGCTTGCCTCCGCGCGCACCGCCCGGCTCCTGTCCGCGGTGATCAGGATAGCCGGGATATGGGCGCCGAATTTCCATCTGAGCTTCAGGATCGAATCGATTCCGGTGCCGTTGTTCAGGTGGTAGTCGGCAAGAATAACGTCCGGCGAGAGCCCGGCCGTGTTCAGGGAGGCGGCCGCCTCGACTTCGTCGGAAGCCGTGACGACAGTGCAGTTCCAGTTGGACAGCAAATGCCGCATGCCGCTCAGGATGTCCGGCTCGTTGTCGATCGCTACCACGCACAGCCCGTCAAGCTGACCGGCGATGGCAGGGGCCTGCTGAACGGGAAGCAGGTCCGGCATGGCGGCGGAGCGGGGCAGTTCCACGGAAAAGCAGGAGCCCTTGCCGCGCTCGGACTTCAGTTCGACCGGATGGTTCAGCACATGGCTGATCCGTTCCACGATGGACAGGCCGAGACCGAGACCCTTGGCGACGCGCATGCCGTCGTCCAGCCGGTGGAATTCCTGGAAGATCGCCTTCTGCTTGCTCTTGGGAATGCCCATGCCCGTATCGTGGATTTCCACAAGCACCCGGTTCCCGCTTCGTCGGCAACCGACCAGCACGCGGCCCTTCTGGGTGTATTTCAACGCGTTTGAAATCAGGTTCTGCAGAAGCCGCCGCAGCAGCCGGCGGTCGGTGCGCACGGAGAGCGAGGTCGGCACAATCCTGAGATCCAGTCCCTTTTCTTCGGCGATCGGCTGAAAATCCAGGGTGAGCCCCCGCAGCAGCTCGTCAAGGCGGAACACCGTGGGCTCCGGCTTCAGGGCGCCGGTGTCGAGCCGGGAAATGTCGAGAACGGCGCCCAGAATGTCTTCCACCGATTCCAGCGCGGATTCGACATTCCGCACAAGGCCGCCGTCTTCGCCTTCCTTCAATTTGTCCACCAGAACGGAGGCATAGAGACGGGCGGCATTCAAGGGCTGCAGGATATCGTGGCCCGCCGCGGCCAGAAACCTTGTCTTGCCGATATTGGCCTCTTCGGCGGCCCGGGTCGCTTCGACGAGCCGCTGGTTGACGTGGGTGAGCTCTTCCGTGCGTTCCCGGACCCGCCGTTCGAGCGTTTCATTGGCCCTGGCAAGAGCTTCCTCGGCCATCACGCGCTCCGTGATGTCCGTATAGGTGGTAACGATGCCGCCGTCGGGCATGGGACTGACGCGCACTTCGAAGACCGTACCGCTCGATTCCAGCTTTTCCTGGAAGGTTTCCTGGGCGATCACGAGTTTCTCGATCCGGTCCTCCACGATCGCTTCGACCGGTCCGGGGCCGTATTCGCCGCGCTTTGCGTTGAAGCGCACGATCGTGTCGAGCGTCGTGCCGACCTGTCCGTATTCGGCCGGCAGTCCAAGCAGATCCCGGAACTGACGGTTCCAGCAGATTAGCCGTAGGTCCCGGTCGAAGACGCCGATCCCCTGACGTACCTGGTTCAGGGCGGTCTGCAGAAGATCCCGGTTGTACTGAATCGCGGTCGACGCGTCGTCGAGCAGTTTCACCGCGCCCTTGGTCGACGGATCGTGCCGTTTCAGCATCAGGGTCAGCACCAGCCGCGAGGACGCCGCGCCGATGGCGCTCGCCAGAAGCTGTTCGGAAAACCGCAACAGATTGGCGTCGGCGAGCATCTTGGGGTCGAGCTGAATCCCCCGTTCCCGGGCGAACCCCTGAAAGGACCGTTCGGTCCTCTCTTCGCCGAGATAGCGGGCGACGGTGGTCTGCAGATCCCCGGCGGTGACCGATGTCCGCCAGTAGCGGAGGCTGGGAGTGGGCGCAAGCTCGGCCGGTACGAAGACATTGGCCTGAAGGGTTTCCGCAGGCAGGGGTTTGCGGAGGAAGGAGCCCCCTACGAAAAACAGGATGTTGACAAAGAGGCTCCAGAGCGTGCCGTGAATGAACGGGTCGAGGTCCAGCCCGAGAAGGGCCTGGGGTTTCAGAACGCCGAGGCCGAACGGACCGGTTTCGAGAAACCCGTCGGAGATGAGGCCGGAGCGGGCGAACGTCGGCAGGAGCAGCGTATAGGCCCAAAGCAGGAAGCCGCCGCTGAGACCGGCGATCGCACCCAGCGAGGTTGCCCGGCGCCAGACCAGCGCGCCGATGAAGGCCGGAGCGAACTGCGCGATGGCGGCAAAGGACAACAGTCCGATGGAGACCAGCGCGGCCGTGTCGCCGGCCGCCTTGTAGTAGGCATAGGCAAGCAGCAGGATCGCGAAAATCGCCAGCCTGCGGATCGTGAGCAGCTGTCGGCTCATGTCGCGGCCGCCCGCGTTGACGATCTCCGCCTCGCTGTGACGGCGCAGGAGAAGCGGGACCACGATGTCGTTGGAGATCATGATCGCGAGTGCGACGGTTGCCACGATCACCATGGCGGTCGCCGCCGAGAGGCCGCCGATAAAGGCGAACAGGGCCAGGGCGTGTTGACCGGCATCGATCGGCAACGCCAGCAGGAAGGTGTCCGGATTGATATCCTGCCCGAAACGCAAGAGGCCGGCGGCGGCGATAGGGATCACGAACAGGTTGATCAGGATCAGGTAGACGGGAAACATCCAGATGGAGCGGCGCAGCTCCGCGTCCGAGTTGTTTTCCGTGACGGTGACGTGGAACTGGCGTGGCAGCAAAATCACCGCGAAAGCCGAAAGCACGGACATGACCAGCCAGTTGCTGGTGTTCAGCGGCTTCTCGAAAACCTCGGCGACTTCCGGCGCCTCCGAGATGGCCCGTACCAGGTCGAAGGGCCCGTCGAAGAGGAAATAGGTGACCCAGATGCCGACGGCCAGAAACGCGATCAGCTTGACGACGGCCTCCGCCGCGATCGCCAGCATCAGGCCTTCCTGGTGCTCTGTGGCGTCGATGTGCCGGGTCCCGAAAGCCCAGCTGAAGATCGCCATGCCGAGCGCGATCATCAGCGTGATGTCTTCGAAGACCGGCACGAACGTCGCCCCGGGCGAGAGCAGGGGACCGGCCATCGTCGTGACGGACAGCGATACGGCCTTGAGCTGCAACGCGATATAGGGAATGACACCGATCACCGCGATCAGGGTCGCAAGAGCCGCAACGGACTGGCTCTTGCCGTAGCGTGCACCGATGAAATCGGCGATCGAGGTGATGCTCTCGGTCTTGGAAATCTGGATGATTCTACGCAGAACCGGATAGCCGAGCGCGAAAACCAGGAAGGGACCGACATAGATCGTCAGGAACTCGATACCGGTGCGGCTGGCGTTGCCGACAGAGCCGTAGAACGTCCAGGATGTGCAATAGACCGAAAGCGACAGCGCATAGATGAACGGACGCCCGCCGGTCCGCGACGTGTAACGGCGCGGCATGCGGTCGCCATAGCTGGCAATGGCAAACAGAAACAGAATGTAGGCGACTGCCGCCAGTATCACGAGCCATCCGTGCTGCATCGATTGGCTTACCGTCCTCCCGATCGGTGTTTATTCTCCGCGGCCTCGCCGGGGCGTGCGGAATGTGACGTGGAGCTTATTCTTCCATCAAGGCAAATCCGACCACAGCTGGCGAAAGAAGTCCATTCACCTTGCGGACGAGGCGCTGCAAGGCTCATTTGTGGTGCGGAAGCGGCGCTCCGGCGCATCGATCAGTCCTGGTGAAGTCACCTTCAAATCCTTTCATGCCACTTCGGGAGGCGGAGCGGTTATGGTGAAGGATCGTTTTTTTCAGGGAACTGCCAAGTGTCAAACTTGATCGACCGGCTCAGTCCGGAAGCCAGGAACGCTCCGGAGAGCGGAATTGTCGAAGTGTTCAACGCCGGATGGGGCCGGGACGACCTGATTCCGCTTTGGGCCGGCGAAGGCGATCTGCCGACGCCCGACTTCATTTGCCAGGCCGCCAGGGACAGCCTCGGCCGCGGAGAGACCTTCTACACCTACCAGCGCGGCATTCCGCAATTGCGCGAAGCGCTGGCCGGCTATCATGAGGATCTGTACGGCAGGGCCTTCTCGCCGGAGCGGTTCTTCGTGACCGGTTCGGGCATGCAGTCCATCCAATTGGCCGTTCAGGCGGTCAGCAGCGCGGGCAAGGAAGTCATCGTGCCGACGCCGGCCTGGCCGAATATCTCCGCTGCCGTCGAAATTCACGGCGCCCGGGCGGTGAGCGTCCCGATGCGCGAAGAGGACACCGGCTGGCGTTTGCACGTGGAAGACATCGAGGCCGCGATCACACCTCGGACGACGGCTCTCTTCCTGAACTCCCCGTGCAACCCCACCGGCTGGGTGGCATCGGAAGACCTGCTGAAGGATATTCTCTCTCTTGCCCGCAAGCATGGGCTCTGGATTATCGCGGACGAGATTTACGCTCTTTTTTACTATGCCGAGGCAAGACGAGCGCCGTCGTTCTATGATGTCGCGGCCGAGGACGACCAGATTGTTTTCGTGAATTCGATGTCCAAGAACTGGGCCATGACGGGCTGGCGAATCGGCTGGATTTCCGCGCCGGCAAAGCTTGGACAGGTTTTTGAAAATCTGATCCAGTATTCCACCTCGGGCGTTCCGTCCTTTTCCCAATGGGCCGCGGTCGCGGCCTTGCGGGATGGCGGAGACTTTGTGCAGCAGCAGATCTCCAGAGCGCGGATCGGCCGGGACACCGTTACGGACGGCCTTAAGCGACTGAACCGCGTGAGGATTTTGCCTCCCGAAGGCGCCTTCTATCTCTTTTTCAAGATTGACGGTGTGACCGACACAAGGCAGTTCGCGCTGGATCTGGTGCGCGAAACCGGCGTAGGTCTTGCACCCGGCACCGCGTTCGGTCCCGGAGGTCAATCCTATTTGCGCCTCTGCTACGCCCGCCGCAAGGACCACCTTGAAGAAGCGGTGCGTCGAATTGGCAGTTGGCTAAGTTCGATTTAGGCTTTCGACGGGTTGCTGCCCTAAGTGAAAACCCTTAATCTTAAAAAGGTTTTCATTTTTCGAGGGGCGGGATGATCCGGGACGGCGTTCTTGACCACGACGACGAACTGGCGAAAGAGACGGAAGCCCGCCTTGCCAGTGTCTTCGACACGGCCGCGGACGGTATCGTCGTGATCAACGACCGCGGGCAGGTTCTGGCCTTCAACAAGGCCTGCGAACGCCTGTTCGGCTACGAGGCGGCGGACCTCCTGGGCCGCGACGTCAGCCGGATCATGCCTGAAGGCTACGCCAGGGAGCATCCCGGATACCTGCGAAATTACCTCGATACCGGCGAGAGAAAGATCATCGGCATCGGCCGGGAGGTGCAGGCGCGCCACAAGGACGGCACCGTGTTTCCGATCGAGCTTTCGGTCGGAGAAGCCGCGACGCCGTGCGGACGCCAGTTTATCGGCATCCTGCGGGATCTGAGATCGCGCAAGCAGATCGAGGACCGGCTGGCCAAGACCCAGGCGCAACTCCTGCACATGACGCGCATCAGCGCCCTCGATGAAATGGGCGCCGCGATCGCGCACGAACTCAACCAGCCGCTGACCGCCGTCCTTCTCTATATGCAATCGGTCTCCAGAAAGGCCAATGCGGACAAGTCGCTGGACCCTGTGATCCTCGATGTGATCGGCAAGGCCGTTAAGGAAGCCGAGAGGGCCGGCGAAATCATCCAGCGGATGCGCCACCTGGTCGAAAAAAAGGCACCGCAACGCGAATCGATCGACGTTGGCGACCTGGTGAAGACCTGCCTCGAAATGGCCGAGTTGGGCAGCGGAGAGACGCGGTCCTTCCTCACGGCCGATCTCGCGCACGACTTGCCGGTGCTTCAGGCCGATCCAGTTCAGATTCGGCAGATCCTCATAAATCTATTGCGCAACGCCCGCGAGGCGGTTGCCGCTCAGGCCGACAAGCAGGTGATCCTGTCCGTCTGCCGGAACGGCGGCTGGCTGGAATTCCGTGTCCGCGACAATGGTCCGGGGGTACCGGATGCGGTCAGGGAAAGACTGTTCCGCGCGTTTTCCGGCGCAAAACACAAAGGTGTCGGGCTCGGTTTGGCCATCTCCCGGTCGATTGCACAAAATCATGGGGGTGACTTGAGACTTGAGCCAACTTCGCAAGGCGGTGGAGCCTCATTCTTGCTAACACTGCCAATCGACGCTCCCGAAGATGACCCTAACACATTGGCGGAAACTGTACTGGCTGAAGATGAAGGTAAGGACTGAACGAAGATGAAAGCTGACGCGGAGGCCATTTACATTGTCGATGACGACCCTGCGGTGCTCGACGCGCTGTCGGTGCTGTTCTCCATGGAGGGCTATGTCGTTGAAACCTTCTCGGACGGAGACGCCTTCATCAATTCCGCGACAAAGACCTTTCCGGCCTGCGTCATACTGGACGTTCACATGCCGGGCCGGTCGGGGATAGAAATCCTCAAGGCCCTGAACGCTGAGAACTATCCCGCGCCGATCTTCATCATCTCCGGTCAGGGGGATATTCCCATGGCGGTGGAAGCGATCCGCAACGGCGCTTTCGATTTCATCGAAAAACCGTTTTCCGCGGAAACCGTCTTGCAGCGTGTGCGGGAAAGCATCGCGGCCATGAAATCGCGCAAATCCGGAAACGGCTCATCGGTGTTCGAAGGGTCTGACTTGCTTACGCGCCGGGAACATGAGGTCTTGAAGGAAATCACCGACGGTGCGTCAAACAAGGAAGCAGGCCGGACGCTCGGTATAAGTCCGAGAACGGTCGAGGTGCACCGGGCGCGCATTATGGAAAAGCTCGGCGCCCGCAACGCTGCGGATCTTGTCCGGATCGTGCTCGGCCGTCCCGCAGCCGGATGACGGCGTGAGACGTGTTGCACCCGGATCGGGCAAGTATCATCCGGTCTCCAGCAAGTCGTCCGGGCGTGCCTTGTGCTGTCCGGACATTTCGGTGCCGGCCGCATACCTGTCTCTTGAAAAGAAAATTTACGCCGGTTTTGACTGTCCGTAACTTCGACAGCCATTCGTAAGTAGTAGTGCGAAAGAGCAAAGCGCCGTACTTTCGCTTACATTCGGGGAGTTTTTTGTCTGCATCTGGCCGGAAGGGAGATCAGGTGGTCGTACACATTGTCGAAGACGATCTCGCAGTCGCCGATGCGTTGGCGACAATCCTCGGCGATCTGGAACATCAACCCAGGATATATCCGGACGGCGAGAGCTTTCTGGCCCAGGCGGATGTATCCGAAGCGGACTGGCTGATCGTTGACCTGGGGTTGCCTGGTGTCAGCGGAGCGGACATCGTGCTTGAAATGAAAAGGTTTTTCAGCCGCCTCAAGATCGTGGCGATTTCAGGAAAATCCCATACCAGCATCAAGCGTCAAACAACTGGATTGCCTCATTTGAGGGTGCTGCGAAAACCGCTTTCGATCGAAACGCTGACCAAAGCCATGGAACACTGCGCGCGGGACGCGTGAGGTCGCAAAATCTCGATCTCGCGACCAGGTCACATTGACAACGTCCCTCAGGCCGTTTTTTCACAAAGTTCGGCCCGAAGTATGCGACGTTCCCTGCGTCGTTTCACCCCATTCGTAGAAACTCTTACGCAGAAGACCGAATTTCAGCTGTTAGTCCTGTTCTCTAGAGTGACCCTTGCAAAAGCGTGAAACGTCGGACGGGGCGTTGAACGCCAGCGGCAGAAGCAAAAAAGGCCCTGGAGCATGGCAACTCCAGCCGGTACCGGAAGGGGCTGAGCCGCTGATTTGCTTTTGATCACCGTGCAAATCTGCACGAAGGAGGGAAGAATGGCATATCTGGATGCAGCGGTAACGGCTCAGGAAAGAAGCGCGCGGCGCGGCGGTGCGCCTGTTCGCGCAGCCGTAGAGGCGTCTTTGTCGGAGTTTGGCGGCAAAGTGGCCCACCATGAGGCTCATGCGGTTGTCTACTACGAAGGAGATCCCGCCAGGCGCCTTTACGAACTGGTGAAGGGCTCGGTCATGCTCTACAAGCTTCTGCCGGACGGGCGCCGTCAGGTGGTTGAAGTCCTGCGCCCGGGTGACATCTTCGGCCTTTCGGATGGCGCGGAAAACGATTGCACGGCCGAAACGCTGACGGCATCCGAAGTCCGCGAGATCGACCTGAGGCAGGTCGAGCGGTCCGAGGAGCTTCAGCGTGTCCTGACCAAATGCCTGACCAACCAGATGCGCGTCCTGCACGAACATGCGGTTCTGCTCGGCCGAAAGTCCGCTGTCGAGCGGGTGGCCAGTTTCCTGATGCATCTGGTTCCGGACCGTGGAGGCGCCGGTTGTATCGGCCCGGACGAGGATGCCGACGAGGACAGCTACGATTTGCAGCTCCACATGACGCGCCAGGAGATTGCAGACTATCTGGGCCTGACCATTGAAACGGTAAGCCGCGTGGTGTCGGATTTGAAGCGCCGTGGCGTCATCCGCGTCGACAAGGCTGACAAGATCCATCTCAACAAGGTTTGCACCTTGTGCCAGATGACCGGAATGCACTGACGTTCGTTCATCGTCGCACGATTTAGAAGAGGCCGCGGAGCATTTCCGCGGCCTTCTTGCATGAAGCTCAAACCGCCGCCGAGTGCTTGGCCTTGCTGTCGGCGAGATAGGCGTCGAAGGCGGCGGCGGCCAGGCGCACGTAAGGGCGGCCTGCCTCGGTGACCTGGACCCGGGCATTGTCATTGAGTTCCAGCCGTACCAGGCCGTCAGCCGCAAGATCCTCCAGCGCGCTGAAGGCGTCGGCCAGGGCGCTGGTCGAAAAACCGAAAGCGTCACAGATAGGCGTCAGGTCACAGACATAGTTGGTCATCAGTTCTTCGATGATCCGGCCGCGCAGCAGGTCGTCGTCGGAAAGAGCCAGCCCCTTGGCAACGGGCATTTCGCCGGCCTCGACACTGCGCCGCCAGTTGCCGACGTCGGATATGTTCTGGATATAGCCGCTGGACAGCTTACCGATCGACGAGACGCCGAAACCGATAAGCTGGTCACCCTGATCGGTCGTGTACCCCTGGAAATTCCGTTTCAGGGACCCGTCACGCAAAGCGATCGCCATGCTGTCGTCTTCGCGTGCGAAATGATCGAGCCCGATGGCGATGTAACCGGCTTTCAGCAACGCGGTCCTTGCCACATCCGCAAGCTCCAGCCGCGTTTCGGCCGTGGGCAGCGCCGCCTCGTCGATCAGCCGCTGGTGCTTGCGCATCCACGGTACATGCGCGTAGCCAAAGAGCGCGATGCGTCCGGGAGACAGCGACAGGGTTTTTTCAACCGTGTCGAGAATCGTTTCCGCAGTCTGTCCCGGCAGGCCGTACATCAGATCGAAATTGAGCGCGTCGATGCCCGCCGCGCGCAGATGTGCAGTGGCGTCTGCGACGACGTCGTAAGACTGGACGCGCCCAATGGCTTTCTGGACGTCGAGATCGAAGTCCTGAACGCCGAGGCTCGCCCGGTTGACGCCGATGATCGCAAGGGTCTCGGCCAGTTCCGCCGTCACCAGCCGGGGGTCGAGTTCGATGGCATGTTCCAGATCCGGCGCCAGGTCGAACAGGACCCGCATCAGCCCGGTCAGTTCGATCAGACTCTGGCGCGGCAGCAGGCTCGGGGTGCCGCCGCCCCAGTGGATGTGCCGTACCGGTCCTGCGTTCGGCACGTGAGTGCTGACGAGGCCGATTTCCTGCCCGAGCGTCTTGCCATAGGCGGTCAGGGGGGCGTCCTGTCTTGACGCTTTCGTGTGACAGCCGCAGTAGTGGCAGATCTCACGGCAATAGGGCACGTGCAGATAGAGCGACAGACTGTCGTCGGCTGTCAGCTGCTCCAGCCAGCCCGCATAAACTTCCGCCGTCACACCGTTGTGGAAATGGGGTGCGGTCGGGTAACTGGTGTAGCGCGGGACATTGCGCAGGGCGTAGGAAATCGGATCGTTCATCATGCGGGCATTTTTCCGGTTATCTCCGGGCGGTGCCTTGATCTTGCTCAAGTCTGGCTGCGCATCGAATGGAGACTTTCAGTGACAGATAAACTCGCAGCGAGCGGCTCCTGCACCCCTGATCGGACCTATCGCCTGCACGGTTCGCCCGACAGCGCGAATATTGTTGTCCGGCTGCTGCTCGAAGAACTGGAGCTTGCCTACGAGGATGTGCCGGTGGACCGCCGTGCCCGCGCGCAGAATTCCGAAGCCTATCTGAGGCTCAATCCGCAAGGGTTGATCCCGGTCCTGGAAGTTCCGGGGCAGGACGCGCCGATGTTCGAAACGGGAGCGATCCTTCTTTACCTTGCGGACACATGCGACAGGCTGGCCCCGGCGCGGACTGCCCCGGACAGGGGGCGGTTCCTGAAGTGGCTGTTTTTCATTTCCAACACCCTTCATTCCGACCTGCGCATTGCCTTCAAGCCACACAAGTATCTGCCTGCAGGCGAAGCGCAGAAGCTGTTCAGTGAAATGCTGGTCGGGCGCATCGCAGGCAGTCTGTCATTGCTCGACAGAGAAATCGCGGCAACGGAGGGGCCGTTTCTGCTCGGGGCGGAACTTTCCTGCGCGGATCTTTATCTCGCCGCCTGCGCGCGTTGGGCGCAGATTTATCCCGAGCAAGGCAAGTGGGGGCTCTCCGGCGTCCCGCGGTTGAAACAGTTGCTGGAAACCCTGGAAGAAAGGCCCGCGGTGCGCAGGGCCTGCGCCATGGAAGGCATCGAGGGGCGGGCGTTCACGGAGCCGAAGCCAGTCACCCTGCCGGGTGCGACGGCCTGATGCCACCCTCCATGGGCCGTCAAACAAGTTCTCAGGAAGTGCGGTTGGCATACCGGTCCGGCAGTGTTGATTGCTGCAATCAAGCATGCAAAAGCCAGGTGCCCGCGTTATAGAGAGCCCGACGCCGCCCTTCTTCTGCCCGTTGCCGAAAGGCTCGGGCCACACCCGAATGAAACCCGCCTTGTTTGAAAGACCGCTGCCACAACTGATCGTCACCGTGCTCACCGGCGCTTTCGGAGGGGTGGTTTTCTATCTCCTCGGCCTTCCCGCCGCCTGGCTTTCCGGGGCAATGGTGTTCGTGGCCTTGGCCACCCTGGCAGGCATCAGGACCTCGATGCCCGATCCCGTGCGCGATGCGCTCTTCTTTTTGATCGGAATCTCGATGGGTGCGGGCGTGCGCCCCGACGTGGTTGAACGAATCGCGGAATGGCCCTTTTCCATGGCGATGCTTGTGGTCGTCGTCGTTCTGGTGACGCTGGCCGGTTATCTGGTCCTTCACTACGGTGCGCGCTGGTCCAGGGAAACGGCCTACTTCGGTGCGATTCCCGGAGCCTTGTCCTACGTGATCGCCCTGGCTTCGGAGCGAGGAGCGGATCTGCCGCGCATCGCCTCCAGCCAGTCCCTGCGCTTGTTTGTTCTGGTTGCGATCCTGCCGTTCGCCGTGGTCACAACCAACGGAGAAGTCGGGGAGGGGGGCATCGTGCTGGCGCATTCGACCCTTCGGGAAATAGCCTTCGGGCTGCCGCTTTGCCTGGCGGCCAGCTTCGCCGCCGTGCGCCTGAAAATCCCCGGGGGATGGATGACCGGTGCGTTTTTCATGAGCGCGGGTCTCAATGCTTCGGGAGCCCTGACGCTCGTCTTGCCGCAATTCGTGGTGCTGCCGTGTTTCGTCATGATGGGGGCGATGATCGGCTGCCGTTTCGCGGCGATGACCTTT
Organism: Roseibium aggregatum; assembly: GCF_017309185.1. GTDB lineage: Bacteria > Pseudomonadota > Alphaproteobacteria > Rhizobiales > Stappiaceae > Roseibium > Roseibium aggregatum_B. The sequence continues at coordinate 763,291 of NZ_JAEKJZ010000001.1, forward strand.
CGCCAGTTCGTTGCGGTGCTCGGCGCGTCGCTTGCCGCTTTCTCGGCCGCGTTCCTGATGTCGATCGCCGGTGCGCTTCTGGTCTCCACGCTCGCCGGCATCCCCTTCGGCCAGGCCCTTCTGGCCTATGCGCCTGGCGGCCTGGAGGTGATGACGCTCTTGGCTTTCATGCTGGACCTCGATCCCGCGTTCGTCGCGGCCCATCAGATTGTCCGATTCACGGCGATGGTGCTGCTTTTGCCTTTCGTCACCGGATTGGTGCTCGGACGCAGATAACACGCGTCGGAATTGCGAGTCGCGGCTCTGCTGAGGGGCCTGTGCGAAAGGCGTCGAGCCAGCCATCCGCATGTCCCGGACAGGAGGTCGCAACGGTTGAGTGACAAAAATGTCGGTCGCTTCGAAAAAAGCGCGTCGACCTTGAGCGTCATCGGAGGAGCGCCGCGGCGCTGGCGGGATGAGACCGCGCGGTTTTCCAGGCTTTCCGGCCTGCGACACTAAGCGCGCGCCATGCGACATTGTGCATTACCTCATGCGCATCCCGTTGCGCTAGACACCCACTTGATATGAATCAACGCGTCTCGAGGGAGACGTGTGCATGGTCTTGCCATTATTGGCACCTTGCATGGAATCTAAGGACTGGGGCGCTGAAATGGCACAAAAAAAGACCAACTTGGTCTCGCTCGAGGAAGGCGGTTTTGCTCTCTTCCTCGTGTTGCTGGCATTTGCCTGCATCATCGTAGCGGGCAAGACCTTTGATCAGGTCATGGCATTTCACGCTGGCATTGGCGCGTTGTTCGCCGCTGTCGGCGTATTTCTGATCTTCAAAAACTACTTCGACGACGGCGGGCAAGTGATCCCGCAGGAAATCGACGGCAAACCGAACTACAATATCGGGCCGGTCAAATTCGGCGCGGTTGCGGCGATGTTCTGGGGCGTGGCCGGGTTCACCGTGGGCCTGATTATCGCCTTGCAGCTGGCCTTCCCGGCGCTGAACTTCGATTTGCCCTGGACCAACTTCGGGCGCTTGCGTCCTCTGCACACATCCGCGGTGATTTTCGCCTTCGGCGGCAACGTTCTGCTTGCAACCTCCATGTATGTGGTCCAGCGGACAAGCCGCGTGCGGATGCCGGGCAAGATCCTGCCCTGGTTCGTGATCCTCGGCTACAACGCCTTTATCGTGATAGCGGGAACGGGCTACCTGCTTGGCGCGACGCAGAGCAAGGAATACGCCGAGCCGGAATGGTATGCCGACCTGTGGCTGACCATCGTCTGGGTGTTCTATCTGCTCCTCTTCATGGGCACGCTCTGGAAGCGCAAGGAGCCGCATATTTATGTGGCCAACTGGTTCTATCTGGCGTTCATCGTCACGATCGCGATGCTCCACATCACCAACAACCTGACGATCCCGGTCTCGATCTATTCGACCAAGTCCTACATCGTCTGGTCCGGTGTGCAGGATGCGATGGTGCAGTGGTGGTACGGCCACAATGCGGTGGGCTTCTTCCTGACCGCCGGCTTCCTTGCCATCATGTACTACTTCATCCCGAAACGAGCTGAGCGCCCGGTGTATTCCTACCGCCTGTCGATCGTGCACTTCTGGGCTCTGATCTTCATCTACATCTGGGCAGGACCGCACCATCTCCATTACACGGCGCTGCCGCAATGGGCCTCGACGCTGGGTGCGACCTTCTCCATCATCCTGTGGATGCCGTCCTGGGGCGGTATGATCAACGGCCTGATGACGCTTTCGGGTGCCTGGGACAAGCTCAGGACCGATCCGGTGCTGCGCATGATGGTGGTCTCCGTGGCCTTCTACGGCATGTCGACCTTCGAAGGCCCGCTGATGAGCCTGCGTGCCGTCAACTCGCTGTCGCACTATACCGACTGGACCATCGGTCACGTCCACTCCGGTGCGCTCGGCTGGGTCGGCTACATCTCCTTCGGCGCCCTCTACTGCCTGATCCCCTGGCTGTGGAACAAGAAGCGGCTGTATTCCCTGAAACTTGTCGATTGGCACTTCTGGCTGTCGACGATCGGTATCGTTCTCTACATCACCTCGATGTGGGTGTCCGGTATCATGCAGGGCCTGATGTGGCGCGCTTACGATCAGCTCGGGTTCCTCGAATACTCCTTCGTGGAAACCGTGGAGGCGATGCATCCCTTCTACATCATCCGTGCTCTCGGCGGTGCGCTCTTCCTGGCCGGCGCCCTGATCATGGCCTACAATCTCTGGATGACCGTCCGTCACGGCGAGGCTGAAGAAGCCGACACCACCGCGGCCGGCTCCCTGGCTCCGGCCGAATAAGGGAGAGGGACGACATGTCTGCTTGGAAAAAACACGAAGTTTTCGAGAAAAACTCCTTCATTCTTCTGGTCGGTATCCTTGTCATGGTCGCCATCGGCGGCCTGGTCGAGATCGCTCCGCTCTTCTATCTGAAGAGCACGATCGAGAAGACCGAAGGCATGCGGCCGTACACGCCGCTGGAACTGGCCGGGCGCAACATCTACATCCGCGAGGGTTGCTACACCTGTCACTCGCAGATGGTCCGCCCGATGCGCGACGAACTGGAGCGCTACGGCCACTACTCGCTGGCGGCGGAGTCGATGTTCGATCATCCGTTCCAGTGGGGATCGAAACGGACCGGTCCCGACCTTGCCCGCGTCGGCAACAAATATTCCGACGACTGGCACGTGGAGCACCTGATCGATCCTCGGTCAGTTGTTCCGGCCTCGATCATGCCCGGATATCCGTTCCTGGCTGAAAACAAGCTGAACGGCCGGGACATTCAGGCCGAGCTTTCCGTCAACACGATCATCGGCGTGCCTTACACCGACGAACAGATCGAAAGTGCTGCGACGGACCTTCTGGGGCAGGCCATGCCGGATACGGATGCAGCCTATGAATTCGAGGAACGCTGGCCGACTGCCACGATCCGCGATTTCGACGGCAATCCCGGCGAAGTCACCGAAATGGATGCACTGGTCGCCTATCTTCAGGTGCTCGGCACCATGGTCGACTTCTCCATCTACGACAACAAGGCAAACGCGAGGTAAGGGCGATGAATGAGACATATTCCGCAGTCGCAAGCTTCGCGCAGACCTGGGGCTTGCTCTACTTCATGATCCTCTTTGCGATCGTTGTGGCCTACGTTCTGTGGCCGAGGAACCGCAAGAAGTTCGACGATGCAGCACAGATCCCGTTTCGGGAGGATTGATTGATGGCAGACATACATGAAAAGGAAATCGACCACATCTCTGGGGTCGAGACGACCGGACACGAATGGGACGGTCTGAAGGAACTGAACAATCCTCTGCCGAAATGGTGGCTGTATCTGTTCTACGCCTGTATCGCATGGGCCGTCGTCTACTGGGTGCTTTACCCGTCCTGGCCGCTGGTCTCCAGCTATACCAAGGGCGTTTTGGGTGCCAGCCAGCGCACGGAAGCCCTTCAGGCTTTTGACGAGGGCGTCGCGGGACGGTCTGAGTTTGCCGACAAGATCGTGGCGGCGTCCCTTGAGGACATTGCCCAGGATCCGGAACTGCTGCAATTCGCTCTGGCCAACGGCCAGGCGGCCTTCGGCGACAACTGCGCCCCGTGCCACGGCTCGGGCGGTACCGGTGCGGAAGGCTATCCGAACCTCCAGGACGACACCTGGCTCTGGGGCGGTACCCTGGACGACATCCACACCACGCTGCTCTACGGAATCCGCTCGGGCAACGACGACGCACGGATTGGTGAAATGCCGGCATTCGGGCGCGATGAACTCCTGACGCGGGAGGAAATCAGCCAGGTTGCCAATTTCGTCGCTTCCCGCGCGGGTGTGGAGGCCGAAGAAGGTGTTGACCTTGCAGCCGGAGAGACAATCTACGTGGACAACTGCGCGGCCTGTCACGGCGACAATCTGGAAGGCATCCAGGAAGTCGGCGCACCGAGCCTGATGTCCGCGAACTATCTCTACGGTAAGTCGCTCGACGACATCAAGGCGCAGATCCACGGTCCGCGCAACGGTGTGATGCCGGCCTGGGTGGACCGCCTGGATCCGGCAACCATCAAGTCGCTGACCGTCTATGTTCACTCTTTCGGGGGTGGCCAGTAAGGTCGAGGATACGGCCTTTGGGCCGGACGTTGCATGAGGTTTGATCCGGCGCAAGGTGCTTCGCTTTGCGCCGGATTAATTTGGGAGAGTGCTGTCGAAGACGGCAGCAAAATGTTTCCTTCGATCCTATTGGGGCAGGATCACGTGAAAAAGGACGGACGGTATGTCTACGGACACCGAGACGCGTGACGACGCGCACTCCGACGAGTGGTTCGCGTCTGCCAAGAAGATCTATCCGATGGCGACGCATGGCTTGTTCCGCAGGATCAAGTGGGCGCTGCTCTTCATCACTCTGGGCATCTATTATTTTCTACCCTTTCTACGTTATGACCGGGGACCGGACGCACCCGGCCAGGCCGTTCTGGTCGACATGGAACGCAAGCGTGCCTACTTCTTCTTCATCGAGATCTGGCCCCAGGAGGTCTACTATCTGACCGGCCTCCTGATCATCGCCGCGGTGATGCTGTTCCTGATGAACGCCGTCGCCGGCCGGATCTGGTGCGGATATCTCTGCCCGCAGACGGTCTGGACGGATCTGTTCTTGTGGGTCGAACGCAAGGTCGAGGGCGATCGGCGCGAGCGCATCGCGCTCGACAAGGAGCCCTGGACCTTCGGCAAGGTCGGCAAGCGGGCCACCAAGCATTTCTTCTGGCTCATGATCGCGTGGTGGACCGGTGGTGCCTGGGTGCTCTATTTCAACGACGCCCCGACGCTGGTCTGGCAGCTTTTGACCTTTCAGGCGCCAATGGTCGCCTATGTCTGGATCGCCATCCTGACGGCAACAACCTATCTGCTTGCCGGCTTCATGCGCGAACAGGTCTGCATCTACATGTGCCCCTGGCCGCGGATCCAGGCCGCCCTGACCGACGAAAAGGCGCTCAACGTCACCTACCGTTGGGATCGGGGCGAGCCGCGCGGGTCGCTGAAGCAGAACACCAGGCTGGCGGCGCAAGGGTTGCCGGCGGGCGACTGCATCGATTGTCATCAGTGCTTCCAGGTCTGCCCGACCGGTGTCGATATCCGCAAGGGACTGCAGCTCGACTGTATCCAGTGCGGCTTGTGTATCGACGCCTGTGACAACATCATGAAAAAGGTCGGCAAGCCGACCGGGCTCATCGGCTACGATACGGACGAAAACATCCAGCGCCGTATCGACGGCAAGGAGCCGGTCTATGAGATCGTCCGCGTGCGCACCGTCATCTATGCGGCGGTCATTGCGCTCGTCGGCGCCATCATGCTGTATGTGCTGCTCAATCGGGATTTCGCGGATATCAGCGTTCTTCACGACCGCAACCCGGTTTTCGTGCAGCAGTCAGACGGTACTGTCCGCAACGGTTACACGGTACGTCTCGCCAACAAGCGCCGTCACGCCCGCAGCTTCATGCTGCATGTCGAAGGCATGCCGCCGGACACCAAGGTTGTGGCCATCGGCGTCGATACGACATTTGCCGGCCGCCCGATCATCGAGGTCGGCCCGGATCAGACCCGTGAGGTCCGCATCACCGTGACGTCCCCCCCCGGTGTGGAAATGGCGCACAGTACGCCGGTAACCTTCCGCATCACCGAAAGCGTGATGGGGGAAGTCGTGACCGCGAACGACACGTTCAAAGCACCAGACAAGCCTTGAGGAAGCCAGGATGGAAATGGTTCAATCGAAAGTGAAAGACCCCAAGGCAATCACCGGAAGGACCGTTCTGATCTGGTTGCTTGGATTTTTCGGCGTCATCTTTGCGGCGAATGCGGTGTTCATCTACCTGGCGCTCGGGACTTTCCCGGGCGTCGTGGTGGAAAGCTCCTATGAAGCCGGGCAGGTCTATAACGAGGAAATCGCCGCCGCCAAGGCTCAGGCCGAGCTGAACTGGAAGGTGACCAGCGAGTTTGTCCGCAGCGGCGAGGCCGGTGGCCGCCTGGTCGTTACGGCGATGGATGACAAGGGCGTGCCGCTCTACGGCTTGAGCATCAACGCACTGTTGCGTAATCCCGTCCATGAGACGGCGGATGTCGCAGCCGTTCTGAACGCCGATGGCGGTGGCCGCTACATTGCCAACCTTGAAAACGTTCCGGAAGGAAACTGGACGCTCATTGTCGAGATCGAAAAAGGCGGAGAACGCAAATTCAGATCGGAAAACCGGATTTTCCTGAAGAACTGAGGCTGACAAGGTGACGGTTCATCAGCGCGACTGGCAGGCATTTGTCACGCCCGGCAAGGACGGCGGCGTCCATATGGATCTTGCCGTCGACGGCATTACCTGCGCCGCCTGCATGGGAGAGATCGAACGCGGTCTGAAGCGCCTTCCCGGGATCAGGACCGCCCGGGTCAATCTGACCAGCCAGCGTCTTGCGGTCGACTGGGCTGAAGATCTGACCGGGGCGGATGAAATCGTCGCGGAGCTCGCAAGGCTCGGCTATACGGCGCATCCCTTCGATCCCGCGAGCCAGAAGGAACGGCAGGACAAGACGGGCAAGGAACTTCTGCGTTCTCTGGCCGTGGCCGGGTTCGCGGGCATGAACATCATGCTGCTTTCCGTTTCCGTCTGGTCGGGGAATGCGACCGATATCACCCCGGAAACCCGGGATTTCTTCCACTGGATTTCGGCGCTGATCGCTCTGCCGACTGTTGCCTATGCGGGCAGGCCCTTCATCCGGAGCGCGGTCAACGCGTTGGCCGCCGGTCGCCTGAACATGGATGTCCCGATTGTGATCGGTGTGGTTCTGGCCGTCGCCCTGTCGGTCATTCAGACCATGCAACACCAGCATCATGCCTATTTCGAATCGGCCGTGATGCTGCTTTTCTTTCTGCTGGTCGGCCGTTATCTCGATCACAACATGCGCGGCCGCACCCGGTCCTTCGCGGAAAACATCGCCGCCCTGAAGGCGGAAGTCGCCGCCAGGATTGGTCCTGACGGCACGGTGCGCGAAGTGCCGCTGTCCAAGGTCGCGACCGGCGATCTCGTTCTGGTCTCGGGGGGCGAGCGCGTGCCCGTCGACGGTGTCGTTGAAACCGGGATATCGGAAATCGACCAGAGCCTGGTGACCGGTGAAAGCGTTCTGGTGCCGGTGAAACCCGGTCAAAGGGTCTACGCGGGAACGCTGAACGGCGCCGGGGCGTTGCAGGTGCGCGTCGAAGCCGCCTCGGGCGCGACACTGCTCGACGAGGTCAACAGGCTCCTGGAAACCGCGTCCCAGGCAAAATCCAAATATGTCCGCATCGCCGACCGCGCCGCGAGGCTTTATGCCCCGCTCGTGCACGGCGCGGCGGCACTGACTTTCCTGGGCTGGCTCATGGCCGGACTTGGCTGGCAACCGGCACTTGTCATTTCGATTTCCGTCCTGATCATCACCTGCCCCTGCGCGCTCGGCCTCGCGGTGCCGGCCGTTCAGGTCGTCGCTTCCGGCCAGTTGTTCCGCTGCGGGGTGCTGCTCAATTCCGGTGATGCGATCGAGCGGCTTTCCGATGTCGACACGATCCTGTTTGACAAGACCGGAACGCTGACCCTTGCCGAACCCGAGCTTTGCACGGCAATCGATCCGGAGGACGAGACAATCGCGCTCGCCGGCCGCCTGGCGCTTGCCAGCCGCCATCCTCTGTCCGCCGCGCTCGTCAAGGCCACCGGCGCGCTCAAGCCCCTGCCGGATGTTTCGGAAGTCTCCGGTTCCGGACTGGAGACCACGGTGGAAGGCGTCGTTTTGAAGCTCGGCAGTGCCTTGTTCTGCGGAGCCTCCAGCGAACAGATCGAGCGCGTGCTGCAGGATAATCCCGGAGCTTCCCTGCTGGCGATCCGCCTGGGAGAGCAGCCGGTGCGGCTGCTGCCGTTCCGCCAGTCCCTCAGACCGGATGCGCGGCGGGTTGTCGAGAGCCTCAAGGACGAAGGTTACCGGCTGGAGATTCTCTCAGGCGACACGGTACCTTCCGTGGCACTGTGTGCCGGGACACTCGGGATTGAGGAGTGGCAGGCCGGAATGAAGCCCGCTCAGAAAATCGCCCGCCTGGAAGCCTTGCAGAAGGAAGGCCGCAAGGTGCTGATGGTCGGCGACGGCCTGAACGACGCGCCGGCGCTTGCGGGAGCACATGTCTCGCTGTCGCCCGTTTCCGCCGTTCATCTCAGCCAGGCTGCGGCTGACGCCGTATTCCTCGGAGACAAACTTCAGCCTGTTGCGGATGCCTTGCGCCTGTCGAAAAAGGCCAGGGCGGCGATTGAACAGAATCTCTGGATTTCTGCGCTCTACAATGTCATAGCGGTGCCGGTTGCCGTTGCCGGTTTCGTTACGCCGCTGATGGCCGCGGTGGCCATGTCGGCCTCGTCTCTGGCAGTCACGGCGAATGCGCTGAAACTGCGCTGGGGAGAGAGCAGGCCGTCGTCCCCGATTGATGAGCCGCGGCGCGGGCAGCGTCAGCCGGCGCGAGGTTGAACCTATGGACGTGCTCGTCTTCCTGATTCCGATCGCTCTTTTTCTGGGGGCGCTCGGCCTGATCGCCTTTCTCTGGTCCTTGAAAAGCGGTCAGTACGATGATCTCGAGGGCGCCAAGTGGCGCATACTGGACGACGACGACCTGCCTGACAGGGACGCCTAGAGCACGTTTCCCAGAACCATTCCCGTGGCCACAAGAACGAGTCCGAGACCGGACAGAAGCAGCAGATTGTCCTGCAATCTGCCGCCGCGGCCCGGCACCGACGGCTCACGCTCGATGGAGAGCGGCTCGTCTTGTGCGAATGTATCAGGGTCCTGGGACATGGTTCCGGTCGTTGCTGGCAAGTTTGTCTCGTGATTTCTTCGTGTTCTGTTGAGGGGAAAATGAGGGAACAGGGTTGAAAGTCACGTTAATTCGCTGCCGCGCAAAAGATTAATTCGCCGCAACATTACCAAGGCGTGAAACCCGGCGAATTTTTGCAAGACGTCGGGGAAACTTGACTGACGCAGCGGCAGAAAATGGCGCTGAATAACCTGAAAAGCCCGGTTGATGTGGCCGGAATCCGGCTAACTCAATATTCAGACTTTCATGACAAGACTGCGTGAAACAAGGAGTTTTGCGTGAGTCTCGATCTTGCATCTCTGACTTTTTTGCTGGTTGAAGACAGTGCCTATATGCGCACCATCCTCAGAACGATGCTGCAGGGGTTTGGCGCGCGCCGTATTGTCGAAGCGGAAGACGGCGCGTCCGGTCTCGAGGCCATGGACCGTGCGAACCCGGATATCCTGATCCTCGACTGGGTCATGCCCATTCTGGACGGCGCCGACATGGTGCGCATGATCCGCAGCCCGAACAACCCGTTTGCCTATATCCCGATCATCATGGTCACGGCGCATACCGAACGCAGCCGGATCGTGGAAGCCCGCCGTCTGGGCGTTCATGAGCTTCTCTCCAAGCCGATTTCCGCCAAATCGCTTTACCAGCGCGTATCGAGCGTGATCCTGCACCCGCGCGACTTCATCAAGACGGCGACCTATTTCGGTCCCGCGCCACGCGAGATCCGCAATCGTCAGAAAATCTGGCAAGGCGGGCCGGGGCAACCGACCAGTCAGGCTATCGAGGCGGGCGGAAGCACAACGCCGATCGGCTAGCGATTGCCGCGTTCGACCGGAAAACTCCTGCATCGTTGCCTGCACTGAAATCAAGCATTTCAGAGAACGAAATACGCTTCTGTCGAATGCGGTTTGCTCTCGGATCCGTCATGGACCGCCGTTCGTTGGCGACCGTTGCTTCCTTGGGGTGGATGACAGAAACGCTGCAGGGATCAGGCGGCGGCAGTGCTGTTTCCTGATGCGGAACGCGCGCCGTGCGGCGTATGGCCGGCTTCCAGCGTGTCGGCGAACTGGGCCAGAACATCCAGGTCGACCGTATAGTGGTCCAGAAGAAACTGTGACAGAACATCTATCGGCAGGTGCTGGTAGCCGTCGATTGCCGCCATCAGCGCTTCAAAAGTGTCCAGCCGTTCGCGCAGCTTGATCATGGAATCCCGTCGACTTGATGCTTTCCGTCAGAATTAAATTTCATAGTTAATAATGGGTAAATTTAACGAGTGCAAGAGAGCGGCCTGCACGCTTTTTCGCCACCGGTTTCCGTCCACAGGTATTTGGCGTAATACCAAGGGAAAGGGAGTATTGCCTTTCAGGCCTATCGGTCCGCGCTGCGCGTTTGAAGATACCCGGTATCGCCCTGGGGAGCGCTTCTGACCGAAAGGTCTGAAAAACTGCGCGGATGAGCGATAATCCGTTTCCCTTGGTATAAGAGCAGCGTGCCACGGGAATCGTTCTCCCGGCGGGCGATTGAAACAGGCTGTAAGGGGCAACAAATGTCGAAGCAGGTCTATATTCTCAATGGACCCAATCTTAATCTTCTGGGGAAACGGCAGCCGGAAATTTACGGCAACGAAACCCTGGAGGATGTCCGGCTGTCTTGCGAGGCTTTTGCCGGCGAGGCGGGGCTGGCGGTCGAGTTCCGACAAAGCAATGCGGAGCACGAATTGATCGACTGGATTCAGGAAGCCAGGGAGAAGGCGGACGGCATCGTCATCAATCCGGCGGCCTATTCACACACTTCGGTGGCTATTCTGGACGCTTTGAACACGTGCGATTTTCCGGTGATCGAGGTGCATATCTCGAACATCCACCGGCGGGAACACTTCCGGCATCATTCATATGTGTCGGCACGGGCGGATGGCGTCATCGCCGGATGCGGCACCCAGGGATATACTCTTGCCCTGCAGCGCCTCGCGACCCTGCTCAAAGAGGCCTGAAAGCGGACTTTGTCAGGCTGTTCTTCAGTTCTGAGGCACTTGCCAAGTGGCGGGGGATGCAAACTCGTTTGTCGTTGCCGCGATCACGGCAACGGACCTCAGTTGCGGAAACGAGACGGGAAACGGATCTTTCCGGTTGTCTTGCTCTGAAGTTCGTTGCGAGCGTGCCGCGGCTCGGGACGAGCTTCGGAGCTACGTGGCTAATAGCCGTTTCCTTTGAGAAATTCCCGGGTGATGGTATCGAGTATGATCTTGATGTCGAGCCCGAGGGTCTGCCTGTCGACATATTCAAGGTCGTATTCAAGACGCATTCGGGCTGCGAATCTTTCCTTGGTCTCTCCGCGATAGCCCCGGACCTGCGCCAGACCGGTAATACCCGGCCGGACCTTGTGACGATCCATATAGCGCTCATCGAAGTCCTCGTAAGGCACTCCGGCCGCCAGCATGCCGGGCACGTGTGGCCGCGGGCCGACGAGAGACATCTCCCCCTTCAACACATTGAGGAGTTGCGGAAGCTCATCGAAATTGCTCTTGCGCAGAAAGTTGCCGATCAGAGTGATCCTGGGATCGTTCTCGACGGTCTGGTCGACGCCCGTCTCGTCGCAAAGGTGCACGAACATGGTGCGGAACTTCAAGACGGTGAAAGGCGATCCGTCCAGGCCGTATCTCTTTTGCCGGAAAAACACCGGCCCACGGCTCGTCGCCTTCACGGCGATCGCAATCGCTGCCAGAAGAGGAAGAAGAACGAGCAATCCTGTCGCCGCACCGGAAAAATCGAACAGGCGTTTCGACAGTTTCCGGGCAGGGTTTGACGCGCGCTCCCGTTTCGAAAACAGGGCTGTCAGTACGACCCGCCTGCGCGTCGTCGGAACGCCACCGGCAACCTTCACAGAAGCTCGCTGAGTCGGCTCAGCGTTATATGTGACTGTTTCGTTTGCCACTTTTATATCTCACCCGCTTCGCATTGTCTGTCGGGGAACACAATTCGTATTTTAATCAATTTTGAGTTCGCACGCTACGCTGTAGTTAATAGTTGGTTAACAAAAAAACGACCTTTTTGTTAAGGGATTCTTTGCCTGGTCAGGTTGTGTGCGACAATACGCTCACCCTGAAATAAGCATGAAATTTTCGTAACAAATGGACGCGATGCGATTGCAGAAATACTCCAAATCAGGCGAAGAGAAACATAAGCCGGGTGAAGTAAAGTACACTGGCAAAAAAGACTAAATCTCCCTGCGTGCATTCAAGGTTGTAGTGGTGTCCCGTCAGTGCGATGGCACTTGTCGGAGGCGGGCGTTCAGATGTTGGCCGCCCGGAAGTGACTTGAATCCAATAGGAAACTATCGAAACGAGATCCGCCGGGCACCTTGTTTCAGATCTTTCAAGAACCCGACGGTGCGGCGCCCCGTACCCGGTCGGCACTTGCAAACCACTGACCGGAACGTTCGGTTACGTCGCCGGGCTTAAACAGTATTCAATAACTCCGTCCAACGCTCGTATATTCAAATCCCTTGGCGTTCATATAATCCATCTTGTAGATGTTTCTCAGGTCCACGACCTTGGGTGCGTTCAACAATTGCTTCACACGGTCCAGATCCAGTGCCCGGAACTGGTCCCACTCGGTCACGATCACGACGACATCTGCGTTCTCGATCGCATGATAGGGGCCGTCGCAAAACAGAACATCCGACATGATCTTTCCGGCTTCGTCCATGCTCGCCGGGTCGTAGGCACGGATTTTCGCGCCGGCGGCCTGCAGTTTCTCGACAATGTCGATACTTGGCGCTTCGCGCATGTCGTCCGTATTCGGCTTGAAAGCGAGGCCGAGCAGGGCGATGGTCTTGCCTTTGACGTCGCCGCCGAGGAAATCGATAACCTTGTCGGCCATTCTTTTCTTGCGGTCGCTGTTCACCTCAATCACGGAATCGACGATTTTCAGACCCGAATTCGCGTTGGCTGCGATTTTGGAAAGGGCAAGCGTGTCTTTCGGAAAACAGGAACCGCCGTACCCCGGTCCCGCATGCAGGAACTTGGACCCGATCCGGTTGTCGAGGCCGATCCCCCGGGACACTTCCTGAACATTGGCGCCGACCTTCTCGCACAGATCGGCGATCTCGTTGATATAGGTGATCTTGACCGCCAGAAAGGCATTGGCGGCGTATTTGATCAACTCCGAGGTCCGGCGCTTGGTGACGATAATCGGCGTTTCGTTGAGATAAAGCGGGCGGTAAAGCTCCTGCATCACTTCGACCGCTTCATCGCTTTCCGTGCCGACCACAACCCGGTCCGGCCGCTTGAAGTCGCTGATCGCGGCGCCTTCGCGCAGGAATTCCGGATTGGAGACCACGGCGAAGTTTGCCGCAGGGTTGGTCTTGCGAATGATGTTCTCGACTTCGTCGCCTGTTCCCACCGGCACAGTCGACTTGGTGACGACGACAGTGAACCCGTCGATCAGGTTGGCGATTTCCTCCGCTGCCGCATAGACGTAGGAGAGGTCGGCGTGGCCGTCGCCGCGGCGCGTCGGCGTACCGACCGCGATGAAAACGGCGTCCGCCTTCTTGATCGCCTCAGTCGCGTCGGTGGTGAAAAACAGCCGCTCCTCGGCCACGTTTTTCGCGACAAGGTCTTGAAGTCCGGGTTCGTAAATCGGGATCTGGCCGTTGTTGAGGGCGTCGATTTTCGTGCTGTCTTTATCGATACAGGTCACCACGTGACCGAAATCGGCAAAACAGGTTCCGGATACCAGACCGACATAACCGGTCCCAATCATTGCAACGCGCATGGCGAGTCCTAAACGTCCTTAAACTATTTTAGCCGCTTGCCGAGGCCGGTGCGGAGAGATGCCTTCCACCCTGACCGAACAAGGAAATCGACCGCGTAATTATCGGTTTTTACACCGGCAATCAATCTGCATTCCGACCTATTTCGCTGAAATGCCGCACCATTGAGCCGTAAAGAGGGCGATGGTCTGCGTGACCCTTTTCAGCGAAGGCAGATTCACGCATTCGTCGATGCCGTGAATGTTTTTCGAAACCGGCCCGTAGGTCAGGGACGGGATGCCGCAATGGTTCATGAAAAGGGCCGCATCCAGATAACAGGTCATGACGGACCGGCCGAGATCCTGCCCGTTGACCAGCCGGTGAGCCGAGGCGAGCGTGTTCTCGGCGTCCGAGCCGTGGTCCAGCCGGTATCCGGCCTGACATGTCCCGTTCCACTCAAGCCGGGGATTGGCTTTTTCAAGCCGCGGCTCCCGCTTGACCAGTTCCGCCAGCGCCTCTTCGACGGCAGCCATCCTGTCCGAGGCGGCGTCTCCCGGGAAAAAGCCGATCCGCCCTTCCAGAAAACAGGAAAACGGTATCGAGGACGGCCATTCGCCCCCCTGCAGGGTGCCGATGTTCAGGCTTGCCGGATTGGTGAGGGTTTCAAACCCGGAGTGATTGGTTTTCTCGCTGTTCCAGCGCGCCTCGAGTTCTTTCAGGGCGCCGATGACCAGGATCGCCGCGTCGATGGCGCTAAGGCCGGAGGCCGGTTCACGCGGATGGGCCGGAACGCCCTGGACCTCGATGCGGAACTTGATGACCCCGGCATTGGCGAAAATGATGTCTTCATCAGTGGGCTCCGGGATCAGAACCGCGTCGGCCCGCGTGCCCCGTGCAATGGCGGCGGCCGCGCCGTTGCCCGTCGTCTCCTCGTCGATGACGGACTGGAATTCCAGCGGTGCCTGAAGGGCGAACCCGGCCGCCTCGATGGCGTCCAGCGCGAAGAGATTGGCTACGAGCCCCGCCTTCATGTCGCCGGCGCCGCGCCCGTAAAGCCAGTCACCGACGCGGGTCGCGGAAAAGGGCGGATGCGTCCAGGCGGCGGGATCGGCGGTCGGGACCACGTCCACATGGGCATTGAGGATCAGCGACCGGCCCGACTGTCGCTCCGGCGTCTTCACGCCACTGACGTTGAACGTGTCGGCGTAGTTGATTGTGGCCGGTGAATAGGCCGGGTGTGTCTTCAGCGCCTCACGGTCGACCTTGTAGGTCTCGACCTCGTAGCCGCGGGCCGCCAATGCCTCCGCCACCAGCGTCTGGACACCGGCCTCTTCGCCGCGCAGCGAGGGCGCGCGAACAACCTCCCTCAAAAAGGAAATCTGGCTTTCGAACCGGGTTTCGACAGCGGTTTTGATGGCATCGATGGTGTCGCTGGCAAGCGGGGAGGACATGGCGATCAGTTTCCTGAGGGATTGGGAGGCGGGTCGGCTGCAGCCTATCAGGCGATGCGGGATCGTCAAACGTCGCGTTGTCTCAGGGCCTGCAAAATGAACCTCTCAGGAAAGATGGCTTTAGACCACCCTCCATTCCCTTCTCCAGCCGTCACCGCCTCCGAGCCGCAGCGGGAGGGCCACATTCAAAAAATCAGACCGTCAGATAACGCCGGACTTCCGTTTCCGAAAGGTCCGCACCACTGCCGGAGAGAACGATCTCGCCCCGGTCCATGACGGCGTAATCGTCGGCAAGGTCCCTGGCGAATTCGAAGTACTGTTCGACAAGGACGATCGCCATGGTGCCCTGGTCGCGCAGCCAGGAAATCGCCCGGCCGATGTCCTTGATAATGGACGGCTGGATGCCTTCCGTCGGTTCGTCCAGCACAAGAAGGCGGGGCCTTGTGATCAGCGCGCGGCCGATGGCGAGCTGCTGCTGCTGTCCGCCGGACAGGTCGCCGCCGCGCCGGTTGAGCATGTCCTTGAGCACCGGAAACAGTTCGAAGATCGTATCCGGGATGTGCCGGTCCTTGCGCTGGATAGGGGCGTAACCGGTTTCCAGGTTTTCCTTCACGGTGAGCAGGGGAAAGATTTCGCGCCCCTGGGGAACGATGGCGATGCCTTTGCGGGCGCGCGCATGGGCCGGCAGGCCGGAAATATCCTCGCCTTCCCAGACGATCCTGCCCTTGGCGATTCCGTGCTGTCCGGCGACCGCGCGCAAGGTGGAGGTCTTGCCGACACCGTTGCGGCCCATCAGGCAGGTGACCTTGCCGACCTCCGCATTCAGCGAAACGCTCTTCAGGGCCTGGGCCGCGCCATAGTAAAGATCGATGTTTTCGACGTTCAGCATTTTCTTAACCCTGGAAAGCTTGCCTGACGCCGCCCCGGCCGTGAGCCGGGACCCGTTTTCTTTATGTGCCGATCTGGGTCGGTCTTAAGCTCAAAACGGCACAGAACCTGGCTCTGTCCCGGCCTGGGCGGCGGAGAGACGAGGGCCAATCCCATCACCGCCCCAGATAGACTTCTACGACCCGCTCGTCGGCGGAGACGTGATCGAGCGATCCTTCTGCGAGGACCGATCCTTCGTGGAGGACTGTGACTTTAACGCCAAGGGAGCGAACAAAGACCATGTCGTGCTCGACCACGACGACTGAGTGATCATTGGCTATATCCTTCAGTAGTTCCGCCGTTTCCGCGGTTTCTGCGTCGGTCATGCCTGCGGCGGGTTCATCGACCAGAAGCAGTTTCGGGTCCTGAGCAAGAAGCATGCCGATTTCCAGCCATTGTTTCTGGCCGTGGCTGAGGTTGGCAGCCAACTCGTCGCGTTTGTCGTTGAGGCGGATCAGATCCAGAAGGTCTTCGATGCGCGTCTTCTCCGCGCCGGTAATCGTGTGGAAAAGGGTCGCGAAGGGCCCCCTGGGAGCTTTCAGCGCAAGTTCCAGGTTGTCCCAGACCGTGTGGCTTTCGAAGACGGTCGGTTTCTGGAACTTGCGGCCGATGCCCAGTTCCGCGATGGAAGCCTCGTCCTCGCCGGTCAGGTCGACCGCGCCGTTGAAAAACACGTCGCCGCTGTCCGGCCGTGTCTTGCCGGTGATGACATCCATCATGGTCGTCTTGCCGGCGCCGTTCGGGCCGATGATGGCGCGCATCTCGCCGGGGGCGATCGTCAGGGAAAGTTCATTGAGCGCCTTGAAACCGTCGAAGGAGACCGACACGCCGTCGAGGTAGAGGAGGCTGGTGGCTCTGGTCATGGTTCTACTCCGCTGGCTGGGGTTCGGCATCGCGTGCCGTTGCGGATGGGGCGTGGGGCGGGGAGGAGGGCGGTTCGTCGGAGCCTGCCTCGTAATCCGCGGAGGCCTTGCGCTGTCTGAGAGCCGTCCAGCCCTGGCTGAAGGTGCCGACAATACCCTTGGGCAGGAACAGCGTCACGACCACGAACAGACCGCCAAGCGCGAACAGCCAGATATCGGGCAGGGCGGCGGTGAACCAGGTCTTGGCGAAATTGACCAGAACCGCGCCGAGCACGGCGCCGACCAGCGTGCCGCGTCCGCCGACAGCCACCCAGATCACCACTTCGATGGAGTTGGCGGGGGCGAATTCGCCCGGATTGATGATGCCGACCTGAGGCACGTAGAGTGCGCCCGCCACACCGGCCATCATGGCCGACAGCGTCCAGACGAAAAGCTTGTAGTGCTCTACCCGGTAGCCGAGGAACCGCGTCCGGCTTTCCGCGTCGCGGACCGCGACCAGAACCTTGCCGAGTTTGGAACGGGTAACGGCCCGGCAGATGACGTAGCAGAAGACCAGCGCGATCCCCGATGCGGCGAACAGCCCGGCACGGGTGCTGTCGGCCTGGATGTCGAAACCGAGAATGTCCTTGAAATCCGTCAGGCCGTTGTTGCCGCCGAAGCCCATATCGTTGCGGAAGAAGGCGAGCAGCAGCGCGTAGGTCAGGGCCTGGGTGATGATCGACAGGTAAACGCCGGTCACCCGCGAGCGGAAGGCGAACCAGCCGAAAACGAAGGCAAGCACACCGGGAACCAGCACCACCATGAGCGCGGCGAACCAGAACATGTCGAAGCCGTACCAGTACCAGGGCAGTTCCGGCCAGTTCAGGAACACCATGAAGTCGGGAAGGATCGGATCGCCATAGACGCCGCGCGTGCCGATCTGGCGCATCAGATACATGCCCATGGCGTAGCCGCCGAGCGCGAAGAAGGCCGCGTGGCCGAGCGAGAGAATGCCGCAAAAGCCCCAGACCAGATCCACCGCCAGGGCGAGCAGCGCGTAGGTCAGGTATTTGCCCATCAGCGTGACCGCATAGGTAGGCACGTGGAAGGGCGAGCCCTCGGGGACGAGCAGGTTGCCGGCGGGCACCAGAACGATGGCAGCCGCCATGATCGCAAGGAAGATCCCGGCGCGGGCATCCATGGCGCGGAAGAGGAAAGAGGTCATCATGCTTCGACTGCCCGGCCCTTGAGGGCGAAGAGGCCCCTCGGACGCTTTTGAATAAAGAGAATGATGAAGACGAGCACGAGGATCTTGCCCAGAACCGCACCCGCGTAGGGCTCAAGGAACTTGTTGACGACCCCGAGTGTCATGGCGCCGACCAGCGTGCCCCAAAGGTTGCCGACCCCGCCGAAGACCACGACCATGAAACTGTCGATGATGTAGCCCTGGCCGAGGTTGGGCGAGACGTTGTCGATCTGGGAGAGCGCCACGCCGGCGATCCCGGCAATTCCGGAGCCGAGGCCAAAGGTCAGCGCGTCGACCCAGGGCGTGCGGATGCCCATGGAAGCGGCCATGCGCCGGTTCTGGGTGACGGCCCTGGTGTAAAGACCGAACGGCGTTTTCTTCAGGACCAGCATCAGCCCGGCGAAGACCAGCATGGCGAAGACGATGATCCACATGCGGTTATAGGTGATGGTCATCTGGCCGACCTCGAAGGCGCCGGACATCCAGTCCGGGTTGCCGACCTCCCGGTTGGTCGGACCGAAGAGCGAGCGGACCGCCTGTTGCAGGATCAGCGAGATCCCCCAGGTGGCCAGCAGCGTTTCCAGGGGACGCCCGTAGAGCCAGCGGATCACGCCACGCTCGATCGCGACGCCGATCGCGCCCGACACGAGGAAGGCGAGCGGCAGGGCGATGAAGAGCGAATAATCGAACAGGCCCGGCATGGAGGTGCGGATCATTTCCTGCACCACGAAGGTGACATAGGCACCGATCATGACCATCTCGCCATGGGCCATGTTGATGACCCCCATCACGCCGAAAGTGATGGCGAGACCGATGGCCGCCAGCAGCAGCACGGAGCCGAGCGACAGGCCGTACCAGATGTTCTGCGCCGCATCCCACGCGGCGATGGACTTCTCGATTTTCGTGACCGCCGCCGCCGTGGCGTCGCGGACGGGACCCTCGAGAGACGACTGGACCGACAGAAGCAGCGACATGGCTTGCCGGGTGCCCATCGAGGCGAGGACCTCGACCGCCGCCAGCTTGTCTTCGTCGCCCAGATCGGAGTTGAGCACCGCCGCCGCGCGAGCCTGTTCCATGACCGTGCGCACGCTGTCGTCGGTTTCGGCGGCCAGGGCCGCATCGAGGGCTTCGATACTGTCGGGATCGCGGGACTTGAAAACCGCCTCGGCGGCCTGTTTGCGGACAGCCGGGTCCGGCGCCATCAGCGTCAGCGATCCGAGCGCGGAGCGGAGAACCCTGCGCAGCTTGTTGTTGACCTTGATCTTCTTGACGTCCCTCCGCCCGGCTTCCCCGGCGGATTCCAGCGTCAGTGGATCGGTCAGCGCGTATCCCTTGCCGGCCTTGCTGGCGATGAACACCATGCCGTCCGATTTGCGGAAATAGAGGTCGCCGTCCCCAAGGGCCTCAAGCGCCGGCGCGACCGCCGGATCGCCCGTGGCGACCAGAGCGCCGATCTGCTTTTGCGTGTCGTCGTACTTACCCTTGGCGAGTTCGTTGATCAGCGGACGCAGGGCTTCCGGATCGCTCTGGGCGAGGGCGGGCGCTGTAAGACCCATCGCCAGGAATAGAAACAACAGGAGAGATCTCGAAAACGACATGGGTCCACCGGCGTTGCGGATGAAAGTCAGCCTCCTCATCCCGAGGAGCCGCTCAGCGGCATCTCTAGGGATAAGCCGCTTGAACTTTTTTGTGCCGCCCATCCATCGCGACGAACCTGCCGGTTTTCCTCAGGATGTTGGGGGCTAAGCATCTCACGTGTCATTCGCAATCAGCGCGGCACGCCCTGGAACAACAGGTGGAATGCAAAGTGGGACGGGCTGCGAGAGCCCATCCCGGTTGCATTGTCGTTGATCAGGAGCCCGAGCCGCCGCACTTGCCGGTCTTGGTGTTGAAGTTGCCGCAGGACAGCGGAGCGCGCCAGTCGGAGATCAGGTCCATGGAGCCTTCCAGGTAATCGGACCATGCATCGCCGACGACGAGACCGGAGGTTTCCCAAACGGTTTCGAACTGGCCGTCGTCCTGGATTTCGCCGATCAGCACCGGTTTGGTGATGTGGTGGTTCGGCATCATCGCGGAGTAGCCGCCGGTCAGGTTCGGAACGGAAACGCCGACGATGGCGTCGATGACCGCGTCCGGATCTGTCGTGCCGGCCTTTTCGACAGCTTCGACCCACATGTTGAAGCCGATGTAGTGGGCTTCCATCGGGTCGTTGGTCACGCGGTTGTCGTCGCCGATATAGGCGTGCCAGGCGTCGATGAACTCGGCGTTGGCGTCGGTGTCGGCGGACTGGAAGTAGTTCCAGGCGGCCAGGTGGCCGACGAGCGGCGCGGTGTCGAGACCGGCAAGTTCTTCTTCACCCACGGAGAAGGCGACGACCGGGATGTCTTCCGCCTTGATGCCGGCGTTGCCCAGTTCCTTGTAGAAAGGCACGTTGGCGTCGCCGTTGATGGTGGAGACCACGGCGGTCTTCTTGCCGGCGGAGCCGAAGGTCTTGATGTCGGACACGATCGTCTGCCAGTCGGAATGACCGAACGGCGTATAGTTGATCATGATGTCTTCTTCGGCGACACCCTTGGACTTCAGGTAGGCTTCCAGGATCTTGTTGGTGGTACGCGGATAGACATAGTCGGTACCGGCCAGAACCCAGCGCTCGACGCCTTCCTCGTTCATCAGGTAATCAACGGCCGGAATGGCCTGCTGGTTCGGGGCGGCGCCGGTGTAGAACACGTTGCGCTGGGACTCTTCGCCTTCGTACTGGACCGGATAGAAGAGCAGGGAGTTCAGCTCTTCGAAGACCGGCAGAACGGATTTGCGCGACACGGAGGTCCAGCAGCCGAAGACGGCGTCCACGCCGTTGACTTCGATCAGCTCACGGGCCTTTTCAGCGAACAGCGGCCAGTCGGATGCCGGGTCGACGACGACAGCCTCGAGTTTCTTGCCCAGAAGGCCACCCTTCTTGTTCTGCTCCTCGATGAGCATCAGCATGGCGTCTTTCAGGGTCGTTTCGGAGATCGCCATCGTGCCGGAGAGCGAATGCAGGATGCCGACCTTGATGGTGTCTTCCTGAGCGAAGGCGCCACCGGCAATGGTGGTCGTCATCAGGCCTGCGAGAGCGAGTTTCGTGAATGTCTTTTTCATCTGAGTTCCCCTTTTTCCGTCACCGGTTTCCCGGCCGGTGTCAGGCGGCTTGAATGCAGCGCCGCCGTCGGGGAGGGATCGTGCGCCGGAAGCGACGCACCGCAACATACGTCAATTGACGTAATTCACTTCAAAGGCCATTGGCACACTGTGCGCTTTATCCGGCACGAAAAATGCTGTTTGGTGCATTCAAACCAGAAATCGGGGCGGAAAATCCGGCGATGGGCTTAGAAGACTGCCGGATAATTAGGCGTATGACCAAGAATTGGACGAAGGGCTGCGGATTTTCTGCTGTTTTGCGGAAGACCTTTGGAGAGCAGGCGACTGTGTTTGAAGCCGTGCGGAAGGCAATTGCATGACCGCCCGCCAGCGCATCCTGCCGGTCCGTCGCCAATACAACAAATGGGTCAACAACCAGACCCTTGAGGACTACGCGCTGAGGTTCACCGCGAAAAGCGCCCGGCGTTTCTCTTCGCGCGCCATCTCGCAGACGGCCATTGGCGCGATCTCCTTTCTGGCGCTGGAAGCCATCGGCGGGGCGATCACGCTCTCTCACGGCACCGCGAATGCGTTTCTCGCCATTCTCGTCGGCAGTCTGGTGCTTCTGGTTGTCGGCCTGCCGATCAGCCGCTACGCCATGCGCTATGGCGTCGACATCGACCTCCTGACGCGCGGCGCCGGCTTCGGGTATATCGGCTCGACGGTCACGTCGCTGATCTACGCCAGCTTCACCTTCATCCTGTTCGCGATCGAAGCCTCGATCATGTCGAGCGCGCTGGAATTTGCCTTCGGCGTGCCCCTCTGGCTGGGTTACATCGTCAGTGCCGTTGCGGTCATTCCGCTGGTGACCCATGGCATCACCTGGATCAGCCGGTTCCAGATCGCCACGCAGCCCTTCTGGATCGTCCTGAACATTCTCCCTTTCGTCTTCATCGCCTTCACGGACTGGGGGGAGGTCGGGAAATGGCTCACCTTTTCGGGGATCGACCCGGTTTCCCAGACGGCCCGGGAAGGCCCGGGAGGCTGGTCCAGCGTCAACCTGATCAGCTTCGGCGCCGCCTCGGCGGTGATCCTGGCCCTGATGGCGCAGATCGGCGAGCAGGTCGACTTTCTGCGCTTCCTGCCTGCGCAGGATTTCGCGCGAAAGCGTCACCGGCTGGCGCTGTTTCTGGCGGGGCCGGGGTGGGTGGTCCTTGGGGCGCCGAAAATGATCGCCGGATCCTTTCTGGCGGTTCTGGCGCTTTCTCACGGCGTGCCGGTCGAGCATGCGGACGAGCCGTCGCGCATGTACACGGTCGCCTTCGGCTACATGATCCCGAACGAAACCGTCGTGCTGCTCCTGATGGCCGCCTTCGTCGTGGTCGCGCAGCTCAAGATCAACGTGATGAACGCCTATGCCGGATCGCTCGCCTGGTCGAACTTCTTTTCCCGCCTGACCCATTCCCATCCCGGCCGGGTGGTCTGGCTGGTCTTCAACGTGGGCATTGCCCTGCTGCTGATGGAACTGGGCATCTATCGGCTTCTTGAGGAAACGCTCGGCGTTTTTTCCATTGTCTCCATGGCCTGGCTGTCGGCGATATCGGCGGATCTTTTCATCAACAAGCCGCTTGGCCTGTCGCCGCCGGGCATCGAGTTCAAGCGCGCGCATCTTTACGACGTCAATCCGGTGGGAACCGGCGCCATGCTCTTGGCCGCCACACTCGCGCTTGCCGCCCATTTCGGGCTCTTCGGCGAGGTGGCCGGGGCCCTGGCCACCTTCCTGGCGATGGCCATCGCCTTTGCCGCGGCACCTCTGATCGCCATCGCCACCGGGGGACGGTTCTATCTGGCGCGCAAGCCGCGTCAGAGCTGGCAGGCGCGGGATCAGATCGCGTGTTCCATTTGCGAGAACCCGTTCGAGCCGGAGGACATGGCCTATTGTCCCGCCTACCAGGCGCCGATCTGTTCTCTCTGCTGTTCGCTCGACGCCCGCTGTCACGATTCCTGCAAGCCGAAGGCAAGGGTCGCGCATCAGGTCGGCACGGTGGCGGGGTTCTTCCTGCCGGAAAGCGTTCTTGTCTATTTCCGCACCAGGCTCGGCCGATACCTCCTGTCCTCCGCTCTGTCGATCACCGGGATCGGGCTGGTGCTGTGGATCATCTATTCCCAGGCCGCAAGCCGTCTGGGGGATCCGACGGGCATCATTGCCCAGACCGTGGCCCTGATCTTCTTCGTGTTCGCCATCGTTGCAGGCATCGCCTGCTGGTTCCTGGTGCTCGCCCACGACACGCGGCGGGTGGCGGAGGAAGAATCCGTGCGCCAGAATGCCCTGTTGCAGAAGGAGATCGACGCCCACAGGGTCACCGACGCAGCCCTTCAGAAGGCGAAGGAAAATGCCGAAGCGGCGAACCTCGCCAAAAGCCGATACGTGGTGGGCCTCAGCCACGAACTCAGAACGCCGCTCAATGCGGTCATGGGCTACGCCCAGGTGCTGGAACGGGACGAAACCCTGCCTCCGGCGCGCAAACCGGCGGTCAGCACGATCCGGCGCAGCGCGGAACACCTCTCCGGCCTGATCGACGGTCTCCTCGATATCTCGCGCATCGAGGCCGGCCGCCTGCAGATCTACTCCAACGAGATCAACATTCACGAATTCCTCGACCAGATCGTCGACATGTTCCGCATGCAGGCTTCCGCCAAGGGGCTGGGGTTCGAGTACAGCCGGGCCGCCAACCTGCCGGCGTTTGTTCGCACGGACGAAAAACGCCTGCGTCAGATCCTCGTCAATCTCCTGTCCAATGCCATCAAGTTCACCGACGAAGGCCGGGTCACCCTGACGGTCGGGTACCGCTCCCAGGTGGCGAGCTTCGTTGTCGCCGACAGCGGGCCGGGGATCGATCTGCAGGAGCAGACCAAAATCTTCGAACCCTTCGGGCGCGGAAAGCGGGCGCATGGCGCGCGGACCCCGGGTCTCGGGCTCGGTCTGACGATCACCAAGCTTCTGACCGAAACCATGGGCGGGGCCATCGCCCTTTCAAGCGAGCCGGGTGAGGGCGCGTCCTTCGAGGTCCGTCTTATGCTCGCCGCGGTCGACCGGCCGGTGGATACGGTCCGGCTGGAGCGGCAGGTGCGGGGGTACGAGGGCCAGCGCCGTACGGTGGCGGTGATCGATGACAATCCGGACCACCGCAATCTTGTCAGCGACATACTCAATCCGCTGGGGTTCACGGTGCTGGAAGCGGAGGACGGGGCAACATGCCTGAATGCCATCTGCCCCTTGCGGCCGGATCTCTACCTGATCGATATTCTGATGCCCGGAATGAATGGATGGGAACTGGCGGAAACCTTGCGGGCCCGGGAGGATGCCGCGCCCATTGTCATGCTTTCGGCTAATATTGGCGATCAGGCCTTGCGTCCGGACGGCCCGGCTCACCACAATGCGACGCTCGCAAAGCCGTTTGAAATCGGCCGGCTGCTCGATCTTTTGCAGAAGCATATCGGACTGGTCTGGACGGAAAAGCCACAGGAGGATGCCTCAGGTGAGAAACCGGCGGGACCGCTGCGCTCGCCGGGCGCGACCCATGTCGCGGATCTGATATCGCTGGCGGATATCGGCTATGTGGAGGGGATTGAAGCGAAATTGGCGGAACTTGCGCAAACGCCGGAAAACCGGCCCCTGACCGAAGCGCTGCACAGCCATCTCGACCGGTTCGACTTTGCCGCTTACCGGGACGTGTTGAACGGATTGGAAACACATGAGGGATGAAAGCCGCGATACGGTTCTGGTGGTGGACGACAGTCCCGAAACCTTGGGCTTTGTGACGGAAGCGCTGAAAAAGACCGGGGTCGCGGTGCTGGTGGCAACCAGCGGTGACGCGGCGCTCGCCATCTGCGAAAAGGTAACCCCGGACACGATCCTGATGGATGCGGTCATGCCGGGGCTCGACGGCTTCGAGACCTGCCGGAAGATCAAGGACAACCCCGCACTCAAGCATGTTCCGGTCATCTTCATGACCGGCCTCTCGGAAACCGAGCACATCGTGAAGGCGCTCGATTCGGGCGGTGTCGATTTCCTCACCAAGCCGATCGACGTCGATGAACTCAAGGCCCGGATCAAGGTCCACCTGAAAAATGCCCGGTCGGTGCAAAGCGCCCATGTCGCGCTCGATGCCGCGGGACGTCATCTGGTGGCCGTCAGCGCCGAGGGAAGCGTGTTGTGGTCCACGCCTCAGATCCACAGTCTGCTGGCCAAGACCGGCGACGCGGACACCTGCCTGTTCCGGCTGGGGCAGGCCCTCGGCGAGTGGGTGGACAAGACGGTGCGGACGGAGGAATGGCGCAAGAGCTTCATGCTCGGCCTGTCGGAAAATCTCGCCGTGCAGCTTCATCCCCTTGGACGCGTCGGCCCGGATGAAAACCTATTCCGTGTCACGGCGGAAGACGAGGCCGGCCAGGTCAGCGCCCTGCAGGCCCGGTTTGAACTCACCCAGCGCGAAGCCGAAGTCCTGATCTGGATCGCCAAGGGCAAGGCCAACAAGGATATCGGAGAAATCCTCGGCCTGTCGCCGCGCACGGTCAACAAGCACCTGGAACAGATCTTCGTCAAGCTGGGCGTCGAAAACCGCGCCTCCGCCGCTGTCCGGGGAGCGGAAGTGATCTTCGCGCTTTAGGGTACGGACCCAGAAAATTGTACGTTCAGGCGTCAATCCGGCAAAGGAGAGCGAGGAAAAGCCTGCAGAACCATGCGGGCGCATGGTGCAAAGGCTTTGACGACGCTCTCCAAAGCCGGATTGACGTCCTTCGGATCGATCGGAAAATGGCTGTCTCCCGCGTTGCAAAATCTTGAAAACCTCCCGGGTTTCCTGCGATTTTACGTCTAGGATACAGCCATTTCCCGGTCGACCTGAAAACTAAATTTTATGAGTCCGTACCCTTGGGTCTGTGGGGCATTAGGGTTTGGCACTGGTTTGTCCAAAGTCGCTCCGATCTAGAAGCAAAGTCGCGGGAAGGCTGATCCCTTTCAAGACTTTGCGACGCCGAGGTGAGCGACTTTGGACAAATCTCTTCGATACGCGACAGATTTTGGTCCCGAGGGCGTCGGAAAGTCCTTGTGGTGGGAGGCCCCCCGCAGACTTCCGTATTTCCGCTTGTCGTCCCGGTTTGGCGCCAGCCAAGACCGGGATCCAGTAAGCATCTGACTTCTTCGTTCTGGCCAATATCGGGCCTCACGGAATACTGGATCCCGGTTTTGACGCTTCGCGGCAAACCGGGACGACAAAGGGATGTGGTTCGTTTCCTGTCCAAACACTGAAATTGCGGGACTCGCCCTACGGTCTCAAAAGTTCGTCATTCGTTCATTAGATTAGACTGGAAACCTTTGGATCGAGCTCGGTGAACACCTCAAACGAGCAGCAATCCCGGGGATCAGCTAACGGGTTTTTTGGATAAATTTATTTTTTGCAACTCATTCGCAACAAACTTGACAGTTGCGAATGATTTGCAATATCAATTGCAGGAAGCTGATCGTGCTGACGCAGAAAAGGGCTGTAGATGAAGAAATTGATTGTGAGCGCGTCTCTTGTCGCGCTGATGACGGGGATGGGCTCCGCGGCCTGGGCGAAGGACAAGATGAAGGTGGTGACCACCTTCACCGTGCTTGCGGATATGGCTCAAAACGTTGCCGGCGACGCGGCCGAGGTGGTTTCGGTCACCAAGCCTGGCGCGGAAATTCACGGCTACGAGCCGACGCCGCAGGACATCGTGCGGGCCTCCGACGCGGATCTGATCCTGTGGAACGGCATGAACCTGGAGCTATGGTTCGAACAGTTCCTGTCCAACCTGGGCGATATTCCTTCCGCCACGCTGACCGACGGGATCGATCCGATCTCGATCAGGTCCGGCTCTTATGAAGGCAAGCCCAACCCGCATGCCTGGATGGGCCTGGATAACGCGTTGATCTACATCGACAACATCGTGAAGGCTTTTTCCGGGCAGGATCCCGACAACGCCGAGGTCTACGAAAAGAACGCCGAAGCCTACAAGGACGAACTGAAGGCGACCATTGAACCGCTGCGCAAAGCCATCGCCGAGATCCCCGAAAAGCAGCGCTGGCTGGTCACCTGTGAGGGCGCATTCAGCTATCTCGCGCGCGATTTCGGCATGAAGGAACTTTACCTGTGGCCGATGAACGCCGATCAGGTGGGAACGCCGCAGCAGGTGCGCGCCGTCATCGACGGCGTTCGGGAGAATGAAATTCCGGTCGTTTTCTGTGAAAGCACGGTCAACACTTCTCCCGCGAAACAGGTCGCCCGCGAAACGGGTGCGAAATACGGCGGTGAGCTCTATGTGGATTCCCTGAGCGAGGCCGACGGAAAGGTTCCGACGTATCTGGATCTTTTGAAAGTGACCTCCGGGACCGTTGCGGAAGGCTTGACGTCCGCGGCGAACTGACAAGTTTGAAGAAAAACCGGAACCCAAAACCCGGCCCGACGGTTTAACTTCCGCCGGGTCGACATTGTGAACCGCAGTGATCTCCTTTTTAATATTGGTCTGGCCCCATGCTGCAAATCGTCAAGGACCCGGAAATGGATGCGACCGCTCAAGCGGCAGGCGGCGGAATTTCCGCCGAAAACGTCACGGTGACCTACCGCAACGGTCACACGGCGCTCTGGAAGGCGTCCTTCGAGATCCCGCGAGGGACGGTGGCTGCTCTCGTCGGGGTCAACGGCGCCGGCAAGTCGACGCTGTTCAAGGCCATCATGGGGTTTGTGCCAGCCGCCCAGGGCAGCATTCGCATCCTCGGCCTGCCTGTTGGCGAGGCTCTGCGCAAGAACCTGGTTGCCTATGTGCCCCAGTCGGAAGAGGTCGACTGGTCCTTTCCCGTTCTGGTGGAAGACGTGGTGATGATGGGCCGTTATGGGCACATGGGCTTTCTGCGGCGTCCGAAAAAGACCGATCACGAGGCGGTTGAACGGGCGCTCGGGCGGGTCAACATGCAGGAGTTCCGCAAACGCCAGATCGGAGAACTGTCGGGCGGGCAGCGAAAACGGGTCTTTCTGGCCAGGGCTCTCGCTC
Organism: Roseibium aggregatum; assembly: GCF_017309185.1. GTDB lineage: Bacteria > Pseudomonadota > Alphaproteobacteria > Rhizobiales > Stappiaceae > Roseibium > Roseibium aggregatum_B. The sequence continues at coordinate 791,541 of NZ_JAEKJZ010000001.1, forward strand.
AGGACGGGCAGGTGATCCTGCTCGACGAGCCTTTCACCGGTGTCGACGTCAAGACCGAAGAGCAGATCATCGTTCTCTTGAAGGAACTTCGCGACGAAGGCCGGGTGATGCTGGTCTCCACCCACAATCTCGGCTCCGTTCCGGAGTTTTGCGACCGCACGGTTCTGGTCAAGGGGACGGTGCTCGACTACGGCCCGACCGAGACGACGTTCACGCGGAAGAACCTCGAACTTGCCTTCGGCGGCGTGCTCCGCCATTTCACCATTTCCGATCAGACTCTTCACACCGACGGCGATCCGCGAAAGGTCACCATCCTGACCGACGACGAGCGCCCGTTCGTCCAATATGGCGACGAGACCCAGACCACCGAGGGCCGCAAGTGATGGCGACGCTGCTGGAACCCTTCGGTTACAACTACATGACCAACGCCATGTGGGTCTCCGCGCTGGTCGGTGGTGTCTGTGCCTTTCTGTCCGCCTATCTGATGCTGAAAGGCTGGTCACTGATCGGCGACGCGCTGTCCCATTCGGTGGTGCCGGGCGTGGCGGGCGCCTACATCCTCGGCCTGCCGTTTTCCCTGGGGGCGTTCATTGCCGGCGGACTGGCGGCGGGTGCCATGCTGTTTCTGTCCGAACGCTCCGGTCTGAAGGTGGATGTCATCATCGGCCTGATCTTCACCAGCTTCTTCGGACTTGGCCTGTTCATCGTCTCGGTGAACCCGATGTCCGTGTCGATCCAGACCATTACGATGGGCAATATCCTGGCGATCACGCCGGAAGATACGCTGCAACTGGCCGTCATCGGTTTCGTGTCGCTGGCGGTGCTTCTGGTCATCTGGAAGGACCTGATGGTGACCTTCTTCGACGAAAACCACGCGCGTAGCATCGGCCTGCGGCCGGGTCTCCTGAAAGCGGTGTTTTTCGTTCTGCTCTCCGCCTCGGTGGTCGCGGCCATGCAGACGGTCGGTGCCTTTCTGGTGATCGCCATGGTGGTCACACCGGGGGCGACCGCCTATCTCCTGTGCGACCGGTTTCCGCGCCTGCTGCTGGTCTCCGTCGCCATCGGCTCCTTGACGAGCTTCGTCGGGGCTTACACCAGCTATTTTCTGGACGGTGCAACCGGCGGCGTCATCGTGACCCTGCAGACCCTGATTTTTCTCGCCGTGTTTTTGCTGGCGCCCAAGCACGGTCTTCTCGCGGCCCGGCGCAAGGCAGCCAAAGCGTTGCGCGGGCGGCCGGAAGACAGCGATCTTCCGACCGAGCTGCTGGCAGGAGACGTGACGCAGGAGGAGCGGCTGTGATGGATCTCGACACGTTGCTGATGCCGTTCCGGTTTCCATTCATGCAGAACGCCTTCCTGATCTGCGTCATCGTTTCCGTGCCGACCGCGCTCCTGTCCTGCTTTCTGGTGATGAAAGGCTGGGCGCTGATGGGAGATGCCGTCAGCCACGCGATCCTGCCGGGGATCGTGCTGGCCTACATATTGGGAATTCCGCTGCTGATCGGTGCTTTCGCGGCCGGAATGGTGTGCTCGCTCGCCACCGGATATCTTTCCGGCAACAGCCGGGTGAAACAGGATACGGTGATGGGCGTGGTCTTTTCCGGCATGTTCGGGTTCGGCATCGTGCTCTATGTGTCGATTTCGACCAACGCGCATCTGGATCATATCCTCTTCGGCAACATGCTCGGGGTCGGCACGGGCGACCTTCTGACGGCGGGGATCATCGCAGTCGTTGTGGCCGGTGGTCTGGCGTTGAAATGGAAAGACCTTGTCCTGCACAGCTTCGACCCCGCCCAGGCCAAGGCCTCCGGCCTGCCGGTCAACCTGCTGCATTACGGGCTTCTGGCCGCCCTTTCCCTGACCATTGTCGCGACGCTGTCGGCGGCGGGGCTGATCCTGGCCATAGGCCTGCTGATCGCGCCCGGAGCCATCGCGTTCCTTCTGGTGCGTACCTTCGGCGCCATGCTTTGGACCGCGGTCGCCGTCTGCATGACGGCAATGCTCGCTGGCACCTATGCCAGCTTCTTTCTCGACAGCGCTCCGGCGCCAACGATCATCCTGATCCTGACGGGGATCTTCGTTCTGGCCTTCGTCCGGCGCCTGATGCTGACCCGTCAGACCTCTTTGCGTCAGGTGGAACGCCGGTCGACCGCGGAGTGAGGTCCGCGGGAAATCAGGATACGGCCGCTGCGGCCACGGGAGCGTCCGTGGCGGCGCTGACGAGGATCTCGTCGATAAAGTCCTGATAGCCCAGTTCGGAGGTCACCGTTCCGCTGCGCACCACACCGGTCAGCATCAGGGTCATGAGCGCGAGAACGCCGGTCTGCATGAACATGAGGACCATGATGCCGAGAACCACCGAGGCCCAGCCCGGCGTCGAATAGCCGATGGCCTTCAGGAAGACGGCCGTGCTGCCGCTGATGACCGAAAGAACGGCCACAATGGCCGAAGCAATGCCGACGCGCACCAGAACGTCTTCGGCGAAAACCATCATGCCCTTGAAACCGTGCAGGGCGAGGCCGACGAAATTCATCTTCGACTGACCGGCGTAGCGCGGTCCCCGGTCGAGCGGACAGGTTGCCAGTCGGAGTTTCGACGCCAGCACCGCCGAGGCGACGTGGATGGAAAGCTCCGGCATGGCGGAGAGCCTTTTCACGCCGCTGCTCTTCATCGCCATGAAGTTGCCGAAGCTGATCGAACGGCCGGTGATCACCCGGAAGAGCCGCTTGTAGATGGCGTAAAATGCCTTGAAGCGCAGGGTCTCCACGCGGCTCTTGCGGTGGGCGACGACCACATCCACCTGCTCTGACGCCAGGGGCTGCATGAGCGTCGGGATCGAGGAAGGCAGGTCCTCCCCGTCGGAATCCATCACCACGACCGACTGGCCGTCATGCAAATGGGTCGCCACGTAGCCGACGCCGATGGCAATGGCCTTCTGATGGCCGACGTTGCGGCGCAGTTTCAGGACAACGCCTTGCGCCTCCGCAAGATCCAGCCCGGTCGTGTCGAGCGGCTGTTTCACCGACCCGTCGTCCACGGCGACGATGAAGACCTCGTCGCCCAGCTCGGACTTGAGCTCCTTGAACAGGCGGCTGCTGGCCTCGAAGTCTTCATAGACGGGCGTGACGATGACGACGCGTGCGGTTGAGGGGATCATGGGCGCTTATACCAAGGGAAATTGATTATGACTCATCTGGCCGGCTTTTCAGGCCTTTCGGCCAGAGCATCGTGCGTTCGAGCGAACGCACGATGCTCTACCGCACTAGAAACAGTCAACTTTGGATGTTCAATCGATTCCGGTTTTACATCCGTTGATTTCGTCGCGCGTCTTTGACGATACCCCGCATCGCGCCGCGTCACGCTCCTGGCTGAAAAGCCTGAAAAACCGGTCAGATGAGACATAACTAATTTCCCTCGGTCTTACAGGGTCTTGAAATAGGCGATTGTTTTGTCCAAGCCTTCTTTGAGCGGGATTTTCGGCTCCCAGTCAAGGTGCTGTCTGGCCAGCGAGATGTCCGGACGGCGCTGTTTCGGATCGTCATGGGGCAGGGAGCGGTAGACGATTTGCGACGGTCCGCCGACCATTTCGAGGACGGTTTCGGCAAGCTCCCGGATGGTGAACTCGCCCGGATTGCCGAGGTTGACCGGACCGGCCAGGTCGTCGCCGCTCTTCATGAAGCGCATGAAACCCTCTATCAGGTCGTCCACATAGCAGAAACTGCGGGTCTGGGTGCCGTCGCCATAGATCGTGATGTTCTCGCCCTTCAGCGCCTGGACGATGAAATTGCTGACCACACGGCCGTCGTTGGGGTGCATGCGTGGCCCGTAGGTGTTGAAGATACGGGCCACCTTGATGTCGAGGCCGTGCTGGCGGTGGTAGTCGAAGAACAGGGTTTCCGCGCAGCGCTTGCCTTCGTCGTAGCAGGAGCGCACGCCGATCGGGTTGACCCGGCCCCAATAGTCTTCGGTCTGCGGGTGCACCTCCGGATCGCCGTAGACCTCGCTCGTCGAAGCCTGGAAGATCCTCGCCTTGGTGCGTTTCGCAAGCCCCAGCATGTTGATCGCGCCGTGCACGCTGGTCTTGGTCGTCTGCACGGGGTCGCGCTGATAGTGGATCGGCGAGGCCGGACAGGCGAGATTGTAGATCTCGTCGACTTCCAGGTAGACGGGGAAAGTGATGTCGTGGCGTTGAAACTCGAAGCGCGGGTTGGCGAGAAGATGCGCGATATTGTCCTTCGTGCCGCTGTAGAGATTGTCCATGCACATGACATCGGCGCCTTCGTCGAGCAGCCGCTCGCACAGGTGGGACCCCAGAAATCCGGCTCCGCCGGTCACCAGGACCCTTTTTCTGTTCGAGATCTTCATTTGTTCATTCCTCCAGTAGGGCGCGGCCGATGGGAGCGTCGGGCCGCTTTATTCCCCTGGAAGGTCAGAAATACAAGTGATCGGCGCGTATTTTCGCAAACGGGTCGTCTTTGCGCGGCTATCCGGCCAGATACCAGGGGAGCCACAGGCACAGGCCCGGTACCAGCAGGAGGAGGGCGATCCTGACGATCTCGATGGCGAAGAACGGGATCACGCCCAGGAAGACTTCGCCCATGGCGACGCCTTTCGACAGTGCGCTGATGATGAAGACGTTGAGGCCAACGGGGGGCGTGATCAGCCCCAGTTCCACCACGACGAGCGCGACGATGCCGAACCAGATCTTCAGGTCTTCGGTGCTGAGCCCGTAAGCGGCGGTCGCGGCAGTGGCATAGTCGCCGCCGTTCACATCCACCAGGGACGGCCAGAAGAAGGGGACGACCACGAGGATCATGGCGAGCGAATCCATGAAACAGCCGAGCACGATCAGGAGCAGCAGGATCAGGACGAGCATCAGCCAGGGATCGATGCCGCTTTCGGTGGCGAAGGCGGCCATCGTGGCCGGTAGTCCGGCACGGGAAAAGAAGCCTTTCAGAACCTCGGCCCCGAACAGGATGAAGTAGATCATGCCGCTCGTCGACGCCGTGTCCAGGATGGAGGTCTTGATGCCGCTGACGGTCAGGCCGCTATCGGATTTGGCGAAACGCAGGGCAAGGCCGTAAAGAAGAATGAGCGTGGCACCGACCGCGGCCGCCGGTGTCGGCGTGAAAAGGCCAAGACCGAGGCCGAGGATGATCGCCCCGAAAATCAGAACCACCGGGATCAGTCTGACATAGGCGGTCCGCCGTTCTTCCCGCGTCATGACGTCACCGGCGGGCGCCATGTCGGGGAAGACCCGGACGAGCACGGCGATCGTCAGGATAAAGAAGATCACGGCGATGATACCGGGCACGATCGCCGCCTGGAACATCTGCAGGATCGAGGCCTCGACGATGATCGCGTAGAGCACCAGGGCGACAGAGGGCGGGATCAGAATGCCGAGCGTTCCGCCGGCCGCCAGCGTGCCGGTGGCCAGGCGCGGTGAATAGTTCAAGCGCTTGAGTTCCGGCAGGGCAACCTTGCCCATGGTGGAGGCCGTGGCGAGCGACGACCCGCAAACCGCGCCGAAGCCGGCGCAGGCGCCGATGGCGGCCATGGCAACACCGCCCTTGAAGCGTCCCATCAGCGCGTTCAGCCCCTGAAACAGGTCCCGGCTCAGGTTTGAGTGGCTCGCCAGATAGCCCATCAGGATGAAGAGCGGAACGACGGACAGTTCGTAGTTGGCGACCGTGCCCCACAGCAGGGTCTTGAACTGCTTGAGATACGGTTCGAACCGCAAAAAGGGAACCGCCAGGGAAAGGGCATAGTTGCCGCCGATGCCGACGAGGACCATGGCGAGCCCCACGGGCACGCGCAGGATCAGCAGAAGGAACAGGACACCGAAGCCGACAATGCCGATGGTTTCACGGTCAAGCATCGCTTTCTCCGGAAACAAGCTGGCCGGCAATCACGGCGGCCCAGAGAAGAAGGGAAAGAATACCGGGAAGGTAGAACGGCCATTCGGCCCAGCCGAGGACCGGCGACAGGGCGTTGTCGGACCGGGTTTCCAGCATGCCGAGCGTCATCCAGTACGCCAGGAAAAGCGACAGCGCCAGCATGGCCGCGAGCCAGACCCGGTCCAGAAGGACCTGGACGAACTTCGGCAGCGCCGACACGAAGAGTTCCACGGTGACATGCGCACGCCGGCTCTGGCAGAAGGGAAAGAACATCAAGGCGGCGCAGGAGACCAGTAACCGGACGAAGTCCTCATATCCGGGCAGGCCGGACAACGGCACGCCCATTGGTCCGGTTACCCGGTCGAGCGCGAACGCTCCGACGTTGAGCGATGTAACGACCATGATGAGAAAGACAAAAACACCGCCGAGCAATGCCCAACCTGCGGCCGCTTTTCTGACAGCGGAACCCATGACGCGTTTCCTGCAGTTTCCGGATTTTGCGGGGCCGGATGGCCGGCCCCGGAACGCCGTGGAGCGGCCGTAATCCGGCCGCCCTCCGGCTATTGACTGTTTTCGGTGATGGCCGCGCGCGCGGCATCCACGAGAGCCTTTCCGTCGAGGCCCTTGCCGTTGGCTTCCTCGATCCAGCGGGCAACGACCTTTTCGCCGGCTTGATTGATGGCCGCGGTGGCGTCGCCGTCCAGGGCGTTCACGGGAGAGCCCGTGCCTGCTTGCAACTTCTTGCCGGGAGCTTCGATGTCGTTGAAGAGCTGGCCGACTTGCGGGGCGATGGCCACGCCCGCATTCGCGTCGATGACTGCCTTTAGATCGTCGGGAAGCTCGTCGTAGCGGTCCTTGTTCATTGCGAACAGAAACACCGATGCGCCGAAGCGGCCGTCGTTTTCCGCCGTAACCGAGCAGTTGGTCAGTTCGTGGATCTTGTAGGGCGGCATGATCTCGAACGGCAGCAACGCTCCATCGACAACGCCCTTGGACAATGCCTCAGGCAGGGCCGGAACCGGCATGCCTACAGGCTCGGCTTTCCATTCCTCGATCAGCCAGGCGCCGGTGCGGCTCGGCGTGCGCAGCTTTTTGTCCTTCAGGTCGTCGGGGCCGGAAACACAGCCGTCAACGGTGTGAATGGCATTGCCTGCGTTGGCGAAGACCAGCAGCGGATGGACGTCGGAATAGTCGTCTGCGACAAGCTCGAAGTTGTTCGCGATGGCCTGGGTTGTCGCCAGCGCGGAGTTCTGGTGCACCGTCGGCAGTTCGAACACTTCGCTACGCGGAAAAACGCCTGGTGTGTAGCCGGTGATGGTCAGGACGATGTCTGCCGAACCGTCGCGCACCTGCCTGTAAAGCTCGCCCGGCTTGCCGCCCATGGACATGGATGGAAACAGCTCGACCTTGATGCGGCCGTCGGATTCCGCCTCGACCTTTTCGGCCCATGGCTCGAGAAACTTCGTGTGCGGCGGCGATTTCGGGCTCATGAAATGGTGCAGGATGAGCGTGACGTCCTGCGCCTGAGCAACGGTGGAGGCACCGAAAAGAGCCAGTGCGGCGGCTGTGCATTTAAGGATTTTACGGGTCATGTCTATCCTCCCTGATAGATATCCTCCTTGCCGGACGTCACTGTCCGGTGGTGGGCGAACCCTATGCAGAGAGGCTGGCAAGTTCTAATTGGAATGGTGTCGGAGCTATTGATTTTTGATATAGATGGATGTGCCTTGGGTAAGGTTGCTGGCAGCCTTCCGTAGTAAACCCATAAATTGTTTCTGGGTCGGTGTCGCCCGCCAGTCGCGGCGCGTGGTAATCCCGATGGGCCGGCCGGTGCCTGGCAGGTCGAAAGGCACGCGTGCGACCTGACCGCGTGCGGCTTCCTCATGCATCTGGTGAGCCGAAATCAGGGCCAGCCGGTCGCTGCCTTTCAGGATCCCCTTCATGAGAACGTGGGAGCCGGTATCGACCAGCCTTTCCGGCGGTTCCTTTCCGGCGTTTTTGAACAGGGCGTCGAAGTGTTTCCGGGTCGGCGTGCCGGGGCGCGGAACGGTCCAGGGATAGAGCAGGAGATCGTCGAGCGTGATGGTTGCCTTTTCCGCGAGCGGGTGTCCTGTGCGTGCGAAAATGCCGAGTTGGTCGGTGAACAGCGCTTCCTGCTCGACATCGTCGATGGGAACTGGGTCGCGCAACGCGCCGATGATAAAATCGATCTCGCCGTGGCGCAGTCCATGAAGAACGTCGTCGTAGGGCCCGTCGACGACGGAGATCTGAACGAAGGGGCGGTTGGCGGTAAGCTCGTTGATGGCCGTCGGCAATACGAAGCTGCGCGCCAGCGGCAGCGTGCCCACCGTGATGTGAGCGGAATCGACGCCTCGGGTCGCATCGATTTCTTCAAAGGCGTGTTTGAGCTCCGAATACGCCAGCTTCGAATATTGCGCCAGCACGCGGGCCGCTTCAGTCAGGTCTATGCCCTGCTGGCTCTTGACGAACAGCTTCAGCCCGGAAACCGCTTCAAGGTCTCGAGAGACCCGGTGGAGCGACGGCTGGGAAACGCCGATATGCCGGGCCGCGAGCGTGAAATTGCCGGAGTGCTCGACCGCGAGCAAGGCGCGCAATTGCGTGCTGGTGATCAGCTGATCGAACGGCACACCACCGGCGGTGTTGCCTCGGGCCTGTTTCTTGAGAGCCAGCGTACAGCCCTCCCGGATCAGGGACAGCGCCCGCTGCGCCCGCACCTGAAACAGCGTGCCCGCCTCGGTCAGAAACATGCCCGAGGTGCCGCGGATAAAGAGCTGCTGCTGGAAAACACCTTCCAGCTTGGCGATCGCCTGGGTAATGGCGGGTTGCGACAGGTTGACGGCGTTCGCCGCCGCGGTAATGCCGCCACCTTTTGCCACCTCTAGGAAAACTCTAATGTGGCGAAGGTTCAAAATCTCACGTTCTCTTGCCATTTTCACTCCGTCGAGATTGGAGGAATAGCATTTTCTTATAAACTGTGCAGCCAATTCAAATGGCGTTCCAGATCGCCTTCGCGGAAGGTACGCGCAACAGGATCATACCGAGGGCCGTATTTCTTCACCCTTGGCGAAAGTCTGGGGAGACCAATATGACCGACAAAAAAACAGCACTCGTGATCAGTGCTCATGCCGCCGACTTCGTCTGGCGCTGCGGCGGCGCGATCGCGTTGCACCAGAAACTGGGGTACGAGGTCACTGTCGTTTGCCTGTCCTACGGCGAACGCGGCGAAAGCGCCAAGCTCTGGAAAGAACCGGAGATGACGCTGGACAAGGTCAAGGCGGCGCGCCGCAAGGAAGCGGAAAACGCGGCGTCGGCGCTGAACGTTCACGACATCAAGTTCATGGATCTGGGTGACTATCCGCTTGAGCTCGACCGGGACGCGAAAGACCGGCTCGTCGATATCGTCCGGTCCGTGCAGCCTGCTTTCATGATGTCGCACTCCAAATACGATCCCTATAACACGGACCACATGTACGCGACGCAGATCGCGATGGAGGTCCGCATGATCGCTCAGGCCTGGGGACATAACCCGGGCGAAAAAGTCCTGGGCGCGCCACAGCTCTATCTCTTCGAGCCCCATCAGACCGAACAAATGGGCTGGGTCCCGAATGTCTTCCTCGACATCACCGATGTCTGGGAAAACAAGCGGGCGGCCATCGAATGCATGGAAGGCCAGCACCACTTGTGGGCCTATTACACCAATGTCGCGGAAAACCGCGCGAACCATTTCCGGCGCAATTCCGGCGGTCAGGCCGGCGGCCGGGCCGCGAAATACGCCGAGGGCTTCCAGGCCATCTATCCGCGGTGCGTCGATGAGCTTTGAGGCTCTGGTAAAGGCGGCATGCCGGCGTTTGTCGAGAAAATCCAGTGGAGACCATCGATGCTAGACCTCAACTTCCTTAACCCCGTCAGGGAATGGATCCTGGCTGCCGCGCGCATCATGTTCGGCCTGTTGCTGCTCGAGCATGGGACGATCAAGCATCTGAACTTCCCCGAACACCCGATGAACGCGGTCACATGGTTTCAGCTGTCCGGCGTTGCAGGGATCCTCGAGCTGGTCTTTGGGACATTGCTGGCGGTCGGATTGTTCGCGCGCCTGAGCGCTTTTGTTCTCAGCGGTCTGGCGGCCTGCGCCTATTTCATCGCCTACGCGCCGAAAGGGTTCTTCCCCTTCCTGAATGGCGGAGAGTCCGCAGTGATCTACGCTTTCGGCCTGTTGGTCCTCGCAGCCTACGGACCCGGCAAACTCGCGCTGGATTCCTTGCGGCCGGGGGCAAAAAACAAATGAGGAGGAAACAATGAATCAACCGACCAACCCGTCATTTGACCTGGCTCATCTGGCGCATGTCGAGGTTCTGACAAACAAGTTCGACGAGAGTCTCGATTTCTTCACGCGGGTCTATGGCCTGACCCTGTCCGGACAGGACGAAACGTCGGCCTATCTCAGGGCGTGGGACGATTATGAGTTCCATTCCTTGAAACTGACCAGAAGCGACACGACCGGCATCGGCCATGTCGCCTACCGGGCCGCTTCGCCCGAGGCGCTGGAACGGCGCGTCACCGCGATCGAGGCCAGCAAGTACAAGGTCATCGGCTGGGTCGAGGGCGACCTGGGCCACGGCCGAGCCTTTCGCTTCGAGGATCCCTTCGGTCACGTCTTCGAAATCTATTGGGAAACGGCCAAATATCAGCCGGGCGAGGCTGACACGCCGGCCTTGAAGAACAATGCCAGCAGGTTCCACGCAAGCGGTGCCTGCCCGCGTCGGCTCGATCATCTGAACCTTCTGTCGAAAAACGTGACCGAGTTCCGTGACTTCATGGTTACCTGCCTTGGGTCACGGATCACCGAATATATCCAGCTCGACAACGGCCGTCTCGGCGGCTGCTGGTTCACGGTCAACAACAAGACCTACGATCTCGCCTGCACCGAAGAACATGGCGGTGGCAACGGTCGTCTCCATCATGTGACCTATGCGACCGACCAGCGTGAGGACATTCTGCGGGCGGCCGACATCTTCCTGGAAAACGGCGTTTTCATCGAAACCGGTCCCCACAAGCACGCGGTTCAGGGCACCTTCTTCCTCTATGTCTGGGAGCCTGCCGGCAACCGGGTCGAACTGGCGAATTCCGGTGCGCGCCTGATCCTGGCGCCCGACTGGGAACCGGTCTGCTGGACGGAGACGGACCGCAAGAAGGGGCAGGCCTGGGGCCTCAAGACAATCGAGAGTTTCCATACCCACGGCACGCCGCCCGTCGGAGAAAAGTGACATGGCTGTTGTGGTTGAGAAAATCGAACGCGCGGACCCATCGGTCATCGAAAAGCTTGGCGCAGCCGGTGTGGCAACCGTCCACGAAGCCCAGGGCCGCAGCGGCCTGCTGGCTTCGAAAATCCGGCCCATCTGGCCGGGCGCCCAAATCGCCGGGTCCGCGGTGACCATTTCCGCGCCGCCGGGAGACAACTGGATGATCCATGTGGCCATCGAACAGCTTCAGGCGGGAGACATTCTGGTGCTCGCGCCGACGGCTCCGTGCGACATGGGCTATTTCGGCGACCTCCTGGCGACGTCCGCGATGGCACGTGGCTGCAAGGGACTGGTCATCGATGCCGGGGTCCGCGACGTGCGGGATCTGAAGGACATGGGGTTCCCGGTCTGGTCCGCGGCCATTTCGGCGCAGGGGACGGTCAAGGAAACCCTGGGTTCCGTCAATATTCCGATAGTCTGCGCCGGTGCATCGGTCAGTCCGGGAGATATTGTCGTCGCGGACGACGATGGGGTCTGTGTCGTTCCAAGGGCTAACGCGGAGGCGGTTCTGACGGGCGCGGAAAAGCGGCTTGCGGCGGAAGAGGCAAAACGCCAGCGCCTTGCTGCCGGAGAACTCGGGCTGGATATCTACGACATGCGCCCACGGCTGAAGGAGAAAGGCCTGAAGTATGTCTGATCCCGGGCTGGACGGCATTCCTTGCATCTGGATGCGCGGAGGAACGTCCAAGGGAGCCTATTTCCAGGCGGAAGATCTTCCAGGCAGCGAAATGGAGCGTGACGCGCTGCTTCTACGCGTCATGGGCGCGCCCGACCCGCGCCAGATAGACGGTATCGGGGGGGCGGACCCTTTGACCTCGAAAGTCGCCGTCCTGTCGCCGTCCACACGTCCGGACGCGGATGTCGATTATCTGTTTCTCCAGGTGTTTGTCGACAAGCCGCTCGTTTCCGGTGCGCAGGGCTGCGGCAACATTCTGGCCGGTGTCGGGCCGGCCGCCCTGGAAATGGGCCTGTGTCCGGCGGAGGACGGCGAAACGGTCGTCCGCATTCACATGGTCAACACCGGAGAGGTGGCTGTCGCCACGGTGCAGACACCGGAACAACGCGTCTCGTACCGGGGAAGCGCCGCGATAGACGGCGTTCCGGGGACACATGCGCCCGTCAAGCTCATGTTCGAGAGCCTTGCAGGCTCCATGTGCGGCGATCTGCTGCCAACGGGAAACCCGGTCGACCGGATCGACGGCATCGACTGTACGCTGATTGACAACGGCATGCCCTGCGTCATCATGCGGGCGGAGGATCTTGGGATCTCGGGCTCCGAAAGCCGTGAAGACCTGGACGCGGACACCGAGCTGAAAGCCCGGCTGGAAAGCATCCGCCTTCAGGCGGGGCCCTTGATGAACCTCGGGGACGTGACCGAAAAAAGCGTGCCCAAGATGACGCTGGTTTCCGCTCCCGAAAACGGTGGCGTGGTGTCGACGAGAAGCTTCATTCCCCATCGCTGCCATGCCTCCATCGGCGTCTTTGCCGCGGTAAGCGTGGCGACCGCGTCGCTCCTGGAGGGCAGCCCGGCGCACGGAGCCGCCGTTCCGCCGGAAGGCAGTCTTTATCGGATCGAGCATCCGAGCGGCGCCGCGGAAGTTCTGCTCAATCTCAAACCCGATGGCTCGGTCATGTCGGCGGGGAGCGTTCGCACCGCCCGCAAGCTCATGAGCGGCCACGTGTTTCCGGTATGACAGCCGAGATCTGAAAGCGCTTACAACGTCGGCTCCGCGACATGATCGGCGACATAAGCACCGCGTTGCCCCATCGGCCGGTCGCGTCCGGCGGTCGTGTCCACGCTCGTCTGGTGCTCGACTTCCGCGTTCAGCTCGGCACCGATCAGGGTCACAGCGGCAGAAAACCAGAACCACAACAACAAAACGACAATCGAAGACAGAGTGCCGTGGACAGCCTCATAGTTGGCGACCTGCTCCACATAAGTGGTGAACAGGACAGAACCGGCAAGCCAAAGCAGAGCAGAAACGATTGCCCCGGTGGTCACCCATTTCGTCTTGGCCCGGCGTCTGGAGGGAGCGAAGCGATAGGTGACGGAAAGACCGATCACGATCGCGACAATGATCACAGGCCAGCGGAGCAGGCGGACAAGCGTCTCGTTCAGGTCGGAGACCGGGAAAATCGAAATGGCCAGAGGAACGGCCACGAAGGCCAGTATGGCGCACAGGCCGATCAAAAGAGCGGCAAGCGTGAGCATCAGCGATGTCAGATGGAACGTCAGAAGCGGGCGTTGCTCTGTTTCGCGATAGGCGACCGTGACCGCTGTCATCATGGCGCGGACACCAGCGGCGGCGGCCCAATACGCAAGCGCCAGACTGCCGGCCGCTTTCAGGGTCAGGGTGGTCCGGTGCTGGTTGGCGTCAAGTACCGCCTCGAGCTGCGCATTCAAAAGCAGCTTGGCGCTGTCCGGTAAGATCGTGCCGACTTCGTTCAGAAGGGTACGGATGGCGTCCGGCGAGATAAGAAGCGTGCCCACGGCGGAGAAGGCCGTGAGCGTAGGCGCCAAAGCGAGCAGAAAGTAGAAGGCGACCCCGGCCGAGATCAGAAAGACGTTGTCCTTTTCACTCTGCCGCCAGGTCCGCCCGAGCACATCGATCCATCCCCGCAGGGGGATGGCGGTGGCGGTTTTGGCAAGCGCGCCTCTGCGCGCCTGTTGAGGCGTAATGCTTGTCTCCATGTTTGGCAAACGTCTTTGCCCTTGCTTTGTTCCGAGAGAAAATTTTCGCGGGAACTCTTTCCCGGCCCACCCGTTTTCAAGTCAGCGCGAACAGCCGGGCGAGAAGTTCGGCTCTTTCGTAACCGGCCGGTTCAGCGCCGGTCAATGTTTGAAAAAAATCAGGAGATATCGATGAAACGCCTTACGAAACTCGCCTTGACGGTGTCCGCGGGTGCGATGATGTTCGCCGCGCCGGCGGTTGCGGCGGACAACCAGGCCGGAGTGAAGATCGGTACACTGACCTGTGCCGTCGAAGGCGAAACGAATTTCATTGTCGGTTCGAAGGCCACGCTGAACTGCATGTTCGACCCCGCCGGTGGCGGAACGCCTGTCCGATACATCGGGGCGGTGAGCGAATATGGCCTCGACATCGGTACGACAGAAAACGCGACCCTTGTCTGGGGCGTTCTTGCTCCGAGCGCCGACATGGAACCGGGTGCGCTTGAAGGCGAATACGGCGGTATCACCGCCGGAGCGAGCCTCGGCGCCGGTGTGAAAGCGAATGCCCTCATCGGCGGCTTCGACAAGTCGGTCGCCCTGAACCCGGTCAGCGTGGAGAGCCAGACGGGCACCAACCTGACGCTTGGTGTCAGCCGCCTGTCGCTGAAATCGGCGAACTGATGTAACCAAAGAAAGCGTTGCCAGGAGGGGCCGGCTTCGCCGGCCCTCAGGCTGATGCCAAACCCTCAGCCGGTCATTCCGGACAAGTGCAGTGGAGCTGCGCGCAGATCCGGAAACCAGAAATCTTCTGCGCCAAAGGCGCTCAAAACTCACATTATATCAGATAGATCTGAGGTCAGGTGCTCGCTGCCGCTCGCGCTTGTCAGCTGGATTCCGGCTCACGCGACACCGCTTCGCGGCGCGCGGGCCGGAATGAGTTCGTGAGGTTTGTCATCGCTCTAAGGGTCGGCTTTGCCGGCCCTTTTCTTTTGCCGGCAATTCAAGGAAAGGGCGGTCAGCAAATGTCCCTCAAGGGAAACATGAGAATATCGGGCGTGCTCGACGCCTGGGAGACGGAAGTTTAAAACGGATCGTCGGACGTGGGCTCCTTTCTGCGTGCGGCAGGGAGCAGGGCAGGGCGGCCGGAGCGCTTCTGTTTCTGCCGGCCTTGGTCACATGGTGTCTCCTGTCGGTGCAATTCCCGGGGCTCCGATTGTCCTGACCTCGCTGATCGCGCTGGTCGCCGGACAGATCGTCATGGGGTCGAAGTCGATCTGGCTGCCTGATACCCTGAAGAAACGCGAAATTCCCCAGGACAAGGTCACAACGATCATCGACAGGCTTGAACCCTGGGCGGAATGGATTGACGGATTTCTCGGGCAGCGACTGACGGCGCTGGTTGGAGAACCCATGTCGCGAGTCGTCGCCGCCCTTTGCATCCTTTTGGCTGTCACGGTCTACCCTGCGACGCTCATCCCCTTTGCGGTTGCCTTGCCCGGTGGCGCGATCATGTTGCTCGCCCTCGGCCTGCTGACCCGCGACGGTGTGGTCATGCTGCTCGGCCTGATGGTGACTGGCGGCGGCCTTTGGCTCCGTCTTCTTCTATGTCCTTTAGGAGAGCAGCTTCGGTCTTTCACCGCGCTTCTCAGGCGCCAAAAAAACGGGCCGCTGGGCGGCCCGTTCTGAAGTGAGGACTTTGCTGAAAATCAGCTTTTCAAGGTCATGGCCTCGGCGTCCGTCTTATACTTCTCGGCGTCGTATTCGGCAGCCTGTTCCAGCTGCTCGTTGGTAAAGGGCGCCGTGATCAACAGGTTGCCGTCTTCGTTTTCGAACATCTTGAGGCTGTCGTAGGAAACGGCGACCGGCTTTTCGCCGAAGCCGAGGAAACCACCGACGTCGATGATCACCGCGGTGACGCTGCCGTCGTCACCGATCAGCACCTGGTCGATCTCACCGATGCTGTCCGACTGGCTGGTGTGGATGGCCGCGCCGATCAGTTCGTCCGTGGATACCGTCCTGGCGTCGACCCGGGTCTTCTCGGCCGTCCAGTCATCCTGGCGTTCGTTCGCTGCCGAGTTGATCTGTTCTTTCAGGGGATCGACGGCTTCCGTGCGGACGGTTTCCTTCATGTCTTTCGTGGTGTCGGCGATTGTGTCCATCGCCTTGCGTGCGGAAGACGTGGTCCAGGTGTCCTGAATGTAGTCAGGGCGCTTGTAAGCCGCGGCGTTTTCCAGCTCTTCCCGCGTCGCGTTCGTGGTGATCGTGAACGCGTTGTCGGCCTCAGAAACAAGGGTCAAACGCGAGAAATCGACGGCGACGTCCTTTTCACCGAGGCCGAGAAAACCGCCGACGCCGACGATTACGGCGCGCACTTCACCCTCGCGGTCGATGACAACATCATTGATGTCGCCGATGGCCTCGGCCTCGTCGGTATTGTCCGTCATGACGGACTTGCCGATCATGTTGGAGGCCAGAAAGCCGGTGGTGGCGTCCGGAGCAAGTGTCTGGACTTCAAATTCGTAGAAGCCGGAGGACCTGGTGTCGACAGCATCGGCCTTTACGGTGACGTTTTCCGCCGCGATCGCACCGGTGACGACGGTTGCGACGAGAGCGGTGCTGGTAAGAAGAGTGCGAAGCATTATTGGGTTTCCTTTCGCAGTTTGTCTTCATTTGGCGAGTTGACATCATGGAAACGATTGAAGACTGAATGAGTTCCAAAAAAATACGCGCCTGAAGCGCGTATTTTAATTTTTGATTATTTGAGGGCGTGCTTTAAATCGTTCGAGCCGATCCGCGAGGGCCGGCAAGCAGCCAGACGAGGAAGCCGACGATCGGAAAGATCACGATGCCGAGGATCCAGAGAATTTTGACTCCGGTCGAAGCCGGACTGCCTGCGATCTGGATGACGGCGTAAATGTCCAGGATGAGAACGATCAGACCGAGAATTCCATATTCCATGACGGGCCTCCTTTATTGAACCTGTAAGGAAAAGAAGAAGAAGCCGAAAAGGTTCCATGATCGATGTGAAAAATGGTGCGCTACCCGAATGTCCGCGAAAGAAGATAAAATCTTACTTTTAAAAAAATCGTGGAACCATTTCCACCTTCCGGAGTTACAGCATTGTAACTTCAATAACGGAGGCGGACATGCTTTCTTGGGCTTTGTTATTCTTGGTTGTGGCTCTCGTCGCGGCCGTTCTAGGGTTCGGTGGGATCGCCGGCACCGCTGTTTCGATTGCCAAGCTGATCTTCTTCGTGGCGATCGCGCTGTTCCTGATTTCCGCGGTGGCACACGCCATCAGGGGACGGAGCATATAGGATGAAAAAACGGGCGCCTCTGGCGCCCTTTTTTATTTGGCTTTTCTTGAAGTTGCTTTACGCGCCGAATTCAGCCTGGCGGCGATCTGTGCCCGGTCCGGTTTGCTTGCGAGAACCTGTCTCGCATCGCAGGCAATGTCGAGAAGGTGGCGTTTCACCAGAGGAAGGTGCTCCGGCCGGCAGACCTGAACCGTTTTCTCAAGGGCCTGGATGAGATGATCCAACACCAGCACATTGCTTTTTGCCGATTGGCGCAATGGGTTGAGGGCCGTGTCGAGGATTTCCCGGACCTCCAGGAGGTTCAGCCACACGCGCGGTTCCCCGTCGCTGTCGTTCAACAGCGAACTTGGTACCCCGCGCTGCAGGATCCGTGCGAACGAGGCTGACAGGTGATCGATGGCACTGATGGCGGTGTAGGAATCGTTGATACCCGGGGACAATGCCCGCAACGCGATCTCGACCATCAGATGGACCGAAAACTGGATGTCGCCCTCCGGTGCGCGTGCCTTGCCGACGCGGAAGGCGAGGTGCACGTGCTCTGAATCGGGTTGCTCCTGCCGTGTGCGGACTTCCGCGATCGGCATGCCCTGAATGACGAATGTACCGGGCGGGACAAGCACCTCGACAAAGCCGTTGACGTCCTTTGCATGGGAAATCAGTCGCTGGGTGTCGATCGAAGTGACGTATCCGCTCTGGTGAGCCCGCACCGGTGTGGCGGGAAGATCCGGAATTTCCTGCCGGTCGTTCGGCTTTTCGCGCGGTTCGGCCTCAAGCAAAGCATCGATAGACCTCCTCAGCGCACCCTGGATCCGCCCGATTTCCGTGTCCACCCTGATCCGGCCGGCGACGTCGTTCACGAAATAGACCAGCCAGAAGAAGCTCGTCGCCGCCAACGCGATGCACATCACCACCGAAAATCGCACGTCCCGGTTCTCGTCGACCACAAAAAGTACGAACAGAGAATAAAGGAACGTTGCGCCGAGGATGCCGATGGCGAACTGTGTGGTGCGGTTGCTGGCGAAGGTCTCGAGGAGACGCGCGGAAATATTGCCGGCTGCCAGGGTGAAGACAACCAGGGTCAGCGAGTAGACGAGACTGATCACCGACATCATGGCACCGGCGATGGTCGACAGGACGGAGCGGGCCCCGTCGTTGCTGATGGTCTCGTAACCGAGCGCATCGAAGACACCGGAGAGGAGCCCGCTGCTATCCACGTAAAGGGAGAGGACAGCACCGACCGCACCCAGAAGGGCGATGCAGATCGGAATGAACAGAAAGCCCTTCACCAGCTTGGCAAGCGCCTGTTCCCTGGCGCTTTCCCTGTAAGTCAGATCCATTCCCGGCAGTCCTTCCCGTCGTCTTGTCTTCGGTTGTGGAGAGGAAACGCGGCCGTGCGATCCGTCTGCTCAGATTTCCTCGCTGACCTGCGCATGGGCGAGCAGGGCGAAAAGGGCGGAGCCTCCGACGATGTTTCCGGCAAGGGTGGGCAAAAGGAAACCCGCCAGCACATCCAGCACCGTCGCTTTCCCGGCCCAGAAAGCGAAAACCGCCTCGACCGAGCCCGCGACCACATGCGTCAGATCGAGGGCGGCGATCAGCCAGGCCATGATCATGACAATGGCGATTTTGGCGTTTTCCGCACTCGGCAGCAGCCAGACCAGCGTCGCGACGATCCAGCCCGCGACGACCCCGCGCAGGAACATCTGCGACGGTGGCAGCTCCATCAGGTGGCTGGAAAGCTCTCCGATTGCAGTGGTCAGGTCTTCGGAAAAGAACAGGCCGGACGCAAGGGCGGAGCCGAAGAGGAACGTTCCGACCAGGTTCGCCACCAGAACGATCAGCCACAGTCTGGCCACGCGAAGGTAGGTACGGCGATCGTGTGTGCTGAGGGCGGGCAGGACGGCGGTCAGGGTATTTTCCGTGAAAAGCTGCTGTCGTGCCAGAATGACGATGAGAAAACCGAAGCCGTATCCGGCATTTTCCACGAGATGCCGCCAGCCGGTGTCCGGTAGATGGGTTCTGAGCAGCGCTTCGCCCAGAACCGAAAATCCGATCGACAGACCCGCGGCAATTCCCGACCACCAGAGGCTGGAGGGCGCACGGGCCAATTCCTCTTCGCCTTCCTGGCGGATGATTTCATAGACGACGGCCGCGCGCAGCCGCAGGCGGTCGCCGACGTCCTCCAGATCGCTGTCGCTGAGCCGGGTGCCGTTCCTGTTCAGTCTTTCGGTGGTCAGATGGCTCTCGTTTTCCGCCATCTCGCCTTTTGGGCGCTGTTGTGAACTGCTCATGCGCCTCTCTCGAAAAAGGCCGCGCAACCGCCTGCGCGACCTGCGTTTGGCATGCCTTGGGGAATGCCGGCCGAAGACCGGCAAAAAGGGGTCGTACGTCTTTCAGAAAGTCAGACGGACAGCGCGTTTTGGATAAGGTCCGCCGAAGCGGCGGCTGCGGCCTCGGAACGCTCGAATTCCTCGCGTCCGTCCATCAACTCTTCCAGGCGCAGGCGGGCACGCGAGACGCGGCTTTTGACCGTTCCCACCTTGACGTCCAGAATGTTCGCCGCTTCCTCATAGGAGAAGCCGCTGGCACCGATCAGAATCAGGGCTTCACGCTGGTCGTCGGGCAGCGCCTGCAGGGCGCTCAAGAAGTCCTTGAGTTCCAGGTGTCCGGCCTGCTGAGGTTTGGATTCAAGCGTTGCCGCCAGTTCCCCGTCCGGGTCTGCGACTTCCCGCTTAAGCTTGCGACCGGCGGAATAGTACTGGTTTCTCAGGATCGTGATCAGCCAGGCCGTCAGGTTGGTGCCTTCCGTGAACTTGTCCTTGTTCGCGATAGCCTTTGCGAGGGTCTCC
This sequence comes from Roseibium aggregatum, assembly GCF_017309185.1. Lineage (GTDB taxonomy): Bacteria > Pseudomonadota > Alphaproteobacteria > Rhizobiales > Stappiaceae > Roseibium > Roseibium aggregatum_B. The sequence goes on from NZ_JAEKJZ010000001.1 coordinate 811,596, forward strand.
TGAACCAGGTCGTCCGCCCGGTCCCGGTTGCCGCTGATGGACCTGGCGAAGGCCCGCAGTCTCGGGATCGAGGCAACCAGATCCTTTTTGAATTGAACAGTGTTCATTCGGAGGCCTCCTCGGCGGAACCGTCCGAGTCCGCATCGCTTTCCGCCGCACTCTCGTCGAGCGCTGAAAGCAACGCGAGCATGTCGTCCGGAATGTCCTCCGAAAGGGCCTCGTCATAGACTTTCTTGAGCTGGTTACCGATCCAATCCTCTTTGGACTTGGCTCCGGTCGCGGGCTTGATGATACCGAAATCGGGAGCTGACCCGTTCGGTAGAGATTTGCTTGCCATCGCTCATTCCTGAATGGTTCTGTCGGTGTCGGTTTGTGTTCTAAACGCGGCACAAAAAAAAAAGTTCCATGCGAGGGAACTTTTTTTTCCCAGACGCATTTTCCAGCCAAAGGGTACATGATTTCCCGTACATCCGGGCATGTCACCTTAACCGGAGGCCGCTTGCAACGCGGCGGAAAATTGAGGAATACCTGCATGTCCATAAGCCTTTCCCAGGAAATTGCGCCGCTTCTGCCTTACCTCCGCCGGTACGCGAGGGCCTTGTCGGGAAGCCAGAACAGTGGCGATGCCTACGTACGGGCCTGTCTTCAGGCGCTTGTTGCAGACCAGTCGATCATCGACACCTCGGGCGGCACGAAAATCGGACTCTATCGCCTTTTCCACGTTCTCTGGAATGCCACGGTTGTCCCCCCCGTGACCAATGACGGTACGGCTTCGATGTTCGAGCAGACGGCGCAGCAGCGTCTTGCGACGATGGCTCCGGAGAGCCGCCAGACGCTTCTTCTGTCGACCATGGAAGGATTTTCCATTCCCGAGACCGCCCGGATCATCGACAAGACCGAGGATGAGGTCACTCAGCTCATCCAGGATGCGATTAACGAGATCGACCGCCAGACCAAGACCGAAGTCCTGATTATCGAGGACGAACCCCTGATCTCGATGGACCTCATGCAGATCGTCGAATCTCTCGGCCATGGCGTCACCTCGGTTGCCCGCACCGCGAGCGACGCCATCGCCGCCGCGAAATCCGAAACGCCGGGACTGGTGCTCGCCGACATTCAGCTGGCGGACGGGTCCTCCGGCATTGACGCGGTGAAGGAAATTCTCGCCGAAATGTCCGTACCGGTTATTTTCATCACATCCTTTCCGGAAAGACTGCTCACCGGTGAGCGCCCGGAGCCGACATTCCTGATCACCAAGCCGTTCAATCCCAACACGGTGAAAGCGGGGATCAGCCAGGCCCTTTTCTTCAAGGGTACGGATGCGGTTGCCGCTTAGGCGGCCGCGTTCTTTTGCGGGGGCCGGGATGTGATCTTTCGGATGAGCGAGACTGCGTCATCGGCGCAGCACGGAGTGGCTGTTTCAAATGCAGACGCAACGCCAATCTTGCCCGGCGGAAAGGCGTTCCGGCGAAAGGGGAGGCGGGGAGAACCCCGCCCCGGCCTTTACTGCTTTGAAAGCCAGGCGTCGACTTCCTTTTCCGCCTCTTCGCGGGTCTTGCCGTATTTCTCCTGGATCAGGCCGGTCAGTTCGGTCTTGCGACCTTCGATCCGGTCGAGTTCGTCATCGGTCAGCTTGCCCCACTGGGCCAGAGCCTTGCCTTTGATCTGCTTCCAGCTGCCTTCGATTTGGTCCCAATTCATCGGTCAAACACTCCTTGATTTGTTGACACGTGGAAAACGGTTTCAGGCCCCGATGGTTCCTGCGAAGCAAGGAAAAACGCATTTGTTTTTAAAGGCCGGCGGCTTCGACAAGGTCGAGACGCGCCCGGCCCACCTCCTCAGAACGGTCCGGAAGATGGAGCCGGAGTATCATGTCTGACTTATTGACTTATCTCTTCGGCGCGGCGTCCTTCATGCCGCATGGCTACTGCCTGCTGTGGCGGCCGGATCTTGTGGCGCTGCATGCGGTGTCCGACGGGTTGATCGCACTGGCCTATATCTCCATACCGATCACGATCCTGATTTTCCTGAAACGCAGGCCTGACATTCAGGGGCACACCCGAAGGATCGGCTATCTCTTTGTTGCCTTCATTGTCGCCTGCGCCCTGACCCACCTGACGGCTCTGGCGACCCTCTGGTGGCCGGCTTATGGCGCGCAAGGCCTGATCAAGCTCGTAACTGCGGTCATCTCGATTGCCACTGCGACCGTCGTCTGGCGGCTGCTGCCAAAGCTTCTGACCATTCCCTCGCTTCAGGATCTGGAACGGGCGAACAACATGCTTGCCATGGAAAACCGCGAGCTGAACACGGTGGTGGACGAGAGCCAGGGCGAGCTGAACCGGATCAACGAACGCTTCGAAAAAGCGCTCACGGGTTCCAACATCACCGTTTATTCCCAGGACAGGGATCTGCGTTACACCTGGATCCACAATCCCCGCTTCGGTTTCGACTCACACGATCTGGTCGGCAGGAACGATACGCAGGTTCTGCCGGAAGACGTTGCCGGCGAACTCATTCCGCTGAAGCAGCGGGTGCTGGAAACCGGAGAGGCCGCGTCCACCTACGTTGCTTTCGACGATCCAGAGACCGGCACGGTCTTTCTCGATCTCGTCGTTCATGCGACCAGAGACGCCGACGGCAGGATCGACGGCTTGCTGTGCACCGCGATCGATATGACGGAGAAAAACCTCTACGAGATCCGTCTTGCCTCCATGGCAAGCCAGCTCGCGGAAGCGAACAACCGGTTTGAAAAGGCACTTGACGGGTCACTGATCACCGTGTTCGAGCAGGACAGAAACCTGAAATACGTCCATGTCGCCAATCCTCCGGAGAACCTGAGCGTGGAGGATTTCGTCGGAAAGACCGACGCCGAACTGTTTTCCGAAGAAGACCAGCTCAAGCTCATTCCCGCAAAGAAGCAGCTTCTGGAAACAGGCGAAAGCACGGTCCTCGAAGTCGACGTGGATGTGGGGGGAAAGCTGAAGAGCTACAACGTGCGACTGGATCCCGCCCGGGACAGCGAGGGTCGGATCACGGGGATAATCGGCACCGGCGTCGACATGACCTACAAACGTGAAAACGAGCGCCAGATGCATCTGGTGATGCGCGAACTGACCCACCGTTCGAAGAACCTGCTTGCGGTCATCCAGGCGATGGCCCGTCAGACCGCCGCGCGATCGGACAATACGGACGATTTCGTGGAAAGTTTTTCCGCACGGCTGCAGGCCATGGCGGCCAGCCACGATCTGCTCGTCTCGCAATCCTGGTACGGGGCTGATCTCAAGGAGCTCGTCCGGGCGCATCTTGCGCAATCCATCGACCCGGGAAGCCCTCAAATTGAAATTCAGGGGGAATCGAGGTCGATCACCGCCGACGATGCCCAGAACCTTGGACTGGCGCTGCACGAGCTGACGACAAACGCCGCCAAATACGGCGCGCTGTCGGTCCTCGACGGCAAGCTTTCCGTGTCCTGGGATGAGAAAGACGGCAAAATCCGCCTGGTCTGGAAAGAGACCGGAGGTCCCGAAGTCGTGCCGCCGAAACGCAACGGCTTCGGGCGGATGCTCCTGGAGCGCCTGGTCGGTCCGGCGTTGAACGGCGACGTTCACATCGATTTCGACCCGGGCGGCGTGCGCTGCGAGATCGAGTTTTCGCCGAAGAAGGCAGGCGGAAGCGTGGAAGGGGTAGCCTGAGAAGGCGCTGCGCTTACGAAAATGCGGCATAGACCTGGATTGAACCACCCGCGGTCACAGGCTGAAAACGTGTCGAACGCTTCTCTTGGGTCGTGATCCTAGCTTGAAGCCTGACGGCGCCCGGCCAGTTCTTGCAGAGCGTCTTCGATTTCATGCAGCATCCTGGCCTGCTTTGCCCGGCCGTTGCCTGCGTCGGGAACGCCGCGCTGCAAAGCTGCGCGCCAGCTAAGCAGCGCGGCGCGCTTTTGACCGTCAGTGAGCGTGGCATCGTCCAGAACGCTCGCTGCGGACCGGAACCCCGCAAAACGTTGTGGTATGCTTGTCATCTCGTCACATCGGTAGTGGGTTTCATTGTCCTTGACGCAGGCCCGCGCCCCGACGTTTCGCTGTCGGCACGCGGGCCTGGCTTTCACTCGGTCGGACCGGTGGACGCAGGTCTTACTGCGTGATCAGGGCCCGCAGCATCCAGGCCGCTTTCTCGTGAAAGGTGATGCGGGCCGTAAGCAGGTCCTCGGTCACCATGTCTCCGTTGTCACCGGCGTAGGTGGCCATGTCGCGCATTTCCGCGGCGATCATTTCATGGCTTTGGACCAGATCCTTGATCATGGCTTCCGCATCCGGCATGCCTTTCGGCAGGCTGATGCTCAAGTTGAGCTTGTTTTCCTCGACGTTCACCGGTGCGCGGTGGCCAAGGGCGCGTATGCGTTCGGCAAGATCGTCGGTAGCGGCGAACAGGTTTTCGTAGTGCTGCTCGGTCAGGTCGTGGATCGACTTGAACATCGGTCCGACCACGTTCCAGTGATAAAGATGCGACTTGATCGTCAGCATGTAGGTCTCGGCAAGGATCACCGACAGGTGCTTTGCCAGCTGCTCGCGGACATCGCCCGGAATGCCGGTCTTGATGTCATCAACCTGCGGGGTTTCAATTTTCAAAACGCTGGACATGTGAACTCCTTTCAAAGTCGACAGTTGCGCGGCATGTCCTCTTGAGCGGGACCTGCGCACGGAATGGCTGGTTTCGGATTGCAGCTCGAACGGCGTCAACACGCTTGGGAACGATTGGCCGGCAGCGGCAATGTCTTCATCGCGAATTCACGCGAGCCCGAGGCTCGAGGAAACGATGTCGCGACGCCCCAGCGAAAAGCGCCGGGTCGAGGAGTAAAATCCCGAGGCGCTGTTTGGTTCCGGGCAGACACAGGAAATTTAATTTTTTACTCATCCGAAAAGGCATGCGACATCGCCGAAAATCATTATTTGACAAATACTTGTTCCATTGCCGTCGGGTGGGGAGGGGGAGCGGCGAAACAACTGGATACGTGAAATCACGGAACCATTTCGCCTCTGGCAAGTTTTCTGGTCATGCCGCGCGAATGATATCGCCGCGGCCTGGGCCGAACATCCGGCTCTGAACCCGAAATTCCCGAAGCCGCATCGCTTGCATGTCGGCTTGAACCTAGAAAACTGGAGCGTCAAAATGGCTACTGCCAAAACCGCAACCGCTTCTGCGGCCAAGCCGGCAAACGACACCGTCAGTGCCCGCGATATTGAGGAAAACATCGAGCGCATTCGGGGCGACATCGCATCCCTGGCCGGGTCCTTGAAACAATACGGTTCAGACAAGACCGGCGAATACAAATCGCGGGCAATGGCGGCCGGACAGGATCTGAGCGAGAAGTCTCAGGACGCGCTGGACGATCTGATGACCGAGCTGCAGGCCTACGAGCGGGCCTTCGTCAAGGAAGTGCGCCGCCGCCCGCTGCAGTCTCTCGGCATCGCCGCCGGTGTCGGTTTCCTGATTGCGGCTCTGGTGCGCCGCAAATGATGGGCAGGGCGCTCCCATTGGCGCTGTCCGCGGCAACCCGCGACGTGAGCGGCATATACAGGCGCGCGAAGCGCAATGCCGTTCTCACGGCGCTTGCGGGACTGTGTTTCGTAAGCGCCTACGTGGCGGGAATGGTCGCGGCGGGCGCCTATCTGGCGCCGATCTATGGTCCCGCGGGAGCCGCCTTGACCATCGCCGCCGCCATGGTCCTTGCCGGAGTGATGGTTTTGGCGGTGCTGTCCTTCCTGAAGCATCGCGACCGGAAGCGGAACATCCGCCGACAGGCGGCACGGCGTCTCACGGCGGCCGCGGCTCTGTCCCTGCTGCCGCAGATCACCAAATCCAGGAGCCTTCTTCTGGTTGCCGCGCTCGGCGGGGCCGCTTTGCTGGCGGCGCAGGGCCGTGAGGGTGCGGAAGAGAGCTGATCCGAAACTTGCTTTCTGACAGTGGTCCGGGGACGGCCAGATTTTCCTTCCCCCAGGTTTTTTGGAGCGACGTATCATGAAGCCGTTGGACCTTCCCGTTTCCGGAAGCGAGAACACCCGGGAAAATGCACCTGCTTTGTTAGGCGATCCGGCGTTACGGATCGCCACGCTCGTCCTGTGTGCGATTGCTGTTCTGGCGGCGCTGGAGATCGGTCAGGTCATTTTTGCACCGGTATGCCTGTCGATTGTCGTCGGTTCGATCTTTGGTCCCGCAGCGGACCGGCTTTCACGCATGGGCGTGCCCTCCTGGGTGTCCGCTGTCGTCATGGTGCTGCTTTTCGTTCTGCTGATCTTTACCGCGGGAGCCGCGTTTGTCGTGCCGCTTTCGGACTGGCTGGACAAGCTGCCAATCATCTGGTCGCAACTCCAGAACCAGTTGGTGAGCTGGCAGGGATTTTTCTCTTCCGTCAGCGATCTGCAAAAGGAATTGCGTGGCGTGATGGGCGACAGCGGTGGCATGCAGGTCAGCGTCGACGACAATTCCGCCGTGGAAAGCGTCTTCTATTTCGCTCCGGCTTTCATGGCGCAGGTGGTTCTCTTTCTGGCGAGCCTCTACTTTTACATTTTGACCCGGCCCTACCTTCGCCGCTCCTCCCTTAACCTGTCACCCGACCAGGGAAGCGGCCAGTCCCTTTCAACGGCTTTCCGGACTATTGAAGAGCGTCTGTCGACCTATCTTTTTTCGATCACCCTGATCAATCTTTGCCTGGGCATTGCCGTCGCGCTCGTCATGTGGGCGCTGGGGGTTCCGTCCCCGCTGTTGTGGGGCATGCTCGCGGGGATGTTGAATTATGTCGTCTATGTCGGGCCGGCGATCATGGTCTTTCTCATGACCGGGGTCGGCCTGGCGATCGGCGACACACCGCTGGCGATCATCACACCGGCCGTTGTCTATCTGACGCTGAACCTGATCGAGGCGCAGTTTGTGACCCCGACCGTTCTGGGCCGCACAATGACCATCAACCCCTTTCTGGTGTTTCTCACCATCGCCTTCTGGATCTGGCTCTGGGGCCCGGTCGGCGGCTTTGTCGCCGTCCCTCTGCTCCTGGTCGTTGTATCGCTTTACGAAATCCTTTCGGAGCGCGCCTGACCCTTCCGCGCCGACAGCCGCCGGCTACACCTGCGATACGATACTGTCATCGACGGACAAAAACCAAAACCGCCCCGGGTGGGGCGGTTTTGGAAGAGCGTGTCGCGGTGGGGAGAGCGAGCCTCAGCAGGCTATTTGCTTTTGTAGGCCAGCATGGGGCCGGTGACGGGCCAGCCGGTACACGTCGTCTGGCGGAAGCCCGAGACGCAGCGGGTGGGTCTGCCATGCACGTCCGCCAGATCGACCTTCAGGTCGCCTTTCGCGGATGCCGTGCTGGCGGCTTGAGCGTGTCCAACGGCGAAAGCACTTTCAGCTTCCGCGTTTGCGGAGTCGCTTGCAAGAAGTTCCGCGGCGCTCAGCGATCCGGCGAGCGCGACGGCGGCGATAATTGCCGGAAGACCGGCGGTTACAAGTCGTTTGCGTAGAGTAATCATCTCATTACCTCCGCCTTGTAAACGCGCGAGTTAATAAAAGGTTGCCTGATTAAGAGGATGATTTTCCAGCCGTATTGAAAATCATGGGCCGAGATAACTTATGTTAATGCCCTTCCGGAAATTTCATGTATTGATAACCCCGGTTTCAATGGTCCGGTGAGTTTCAAATTATGGCCTCTGCATCCGACACCTTTGCGCATCGGAAGCTCGGACCGGCGCTCATCGTGGAAGACAATCCGATTATCGCGGTCGATACGCAGTCCATGCTGGAAGAGCTCGGATTTTCGCCGGTCGAGATCCTGACGAGCCTGTCCGAAGGGCTCGAAACCCTGGCGGACCAGATCTACAACTTCGTCATACTTGACGTTAAGATCGGCGACGACACCAGTCTGAGATACGCCGAAATGCTCCTTGAGAAGGGAACCCGCTTCGTCTTTGCGACCGGGTATAGCGAGATCGGCGGCCTGCCATCGATTTTTCAGTCACATGCGGTCCTGCCGAAACCTTACACAAAGGATCAGATCGAGAAGTTCATCTAGGGAATGGACATCGGCGCGCCCGTCAGATGAGGGGCCGGAGTGTCTTTACATTTCGCTCATAGGACGCCAGCGCCTCCAGGGCGGTCCTGTCCAGAATCTGGATGCTGTCCTTTTTCCAGGCAATCAGGTTTTTGTCCTGTAATTTTTTGACGGTTCGGCTCATGTGAACCGGCGTGATGCCCAGAGCATCGGACAAATGGGCCTGGGTAAACGGCGCCCTGAAGGCCAGGTTGCCCGCATAGCCGACGGCTTCGGCCCGGTCGTGAAGATGCAAGATGAGGTAGGCCAGGCGTTCGCTCGCCGAACGCCGGCCAAGGCTGACAAGGTGACCGTCGATCATCTGTTCCTCGCGCGCGGCGATCCAGGTCATGGAGAAGGAGAGGCTCGGGTAGTCCTTGAAGACCGACCAGATCTTGTCCCTTTGGAAGACACACAGCGTCGTATCGGTGAGGGCCGTCACCGTGTGCTGCATCTCGTTCATGACGGCCAGCTGCAATCCGACCAGATCGCCCGGGAGAGCGAAGTTCAGAACCTGCCTGCGGCCGTCGGGAAGCGATTTGTGGCGGAAGGCCCAACCGTCCAGAACCGTATAGAGATGCGGACTGTTGTTGTCCTCCAGAACGATGGTTGAGCCGGCCTCGACGATCAGCTCACCGGTCTTGAAACCGGAGACGAAATTCAGTTCCCGCTCGTTCAGGGAGCGGAAGGTCTCCATTTTCCGAAGAGGGCAATTCGCGCATTTGGTTCTGGCAGCCATTTTTTCCGGCATTGACAGTCGGCCTTCGGTTCAGTGGAGCGCTTCAGATGCGTGTCCGCATGCGGGAAAACGCGGGAAAGCGGGTTTCGTTCCCTGCCTTTGAACTGCCTGGCTCCAAAAAGGCCGGAACGGAAAGGCCGTTCATGCGTTCACCTCCTAACCAAAGAGGTGATCGACCATGAATGCCCCTGAAGCAAAAAAATCCTGTCCCCATGAACCGCAAGCCGTAGAACCCGGTCCGGGAGCGAGTGACCGAAGGGTTGGCGTGGAAATCGAATTTGGCGGCCTGACCGCACGCGAAGCAGCCCGGATCGTTGCGCATGATCAGGGCGGCACGCTGGAGCAATTGGACCCGCACCGCTTCGAGGTCAACGGCACCGATTTCGGAAAGCTTCGGATCGAGCTCGACAGCAAATACGTTCACAGCCCGGACGGGGCCTCGGATTTCGAGCGCAAGGTGCGTCGGTTGGCGGGCGATGTCGGGTCCCCGGTCGTTCCGACCGAGATTGTGACCGAACCAATTTCCGTTGACCGCATTCCGGATCTGGATGCCTTGCTTGAGCGTCTCGCGGACGCCGGCGCCGTGGGAACGCAGCAGCCTCATCTTGCCTGCGGTGTTCATCTGAATATCGAATGGCAGGAGCGGGACGTAAGGACGCTCCGGCGGTTGCTTCAGGCGTACTTGCTGCTGTCGCCCGACCTGCGGGCGGCAATTGCGCCGGACCGGACCCGTACGCTGCTACCGTTTATCGGCCATTTTCCGAAGGACTATGAGGCGAAGGTGCTCGATCCTGCCTACGAACCGGACCTTGAGACTTTCATTGCCGACTACTGTCAGGCCAACCCGTCCAAAAACAGGGAACTGGACCTGCTGCCTCTGCTCGCGTCGATTGACGAGGACAAGGTGGCATCGGCGCTCGGCCACCCGCAACCGGCGGTGCGTCCGGCCCTTCACTATCGCTTGCCGGACGCCCGTCTCGGCGACCCGGACTGGTCGATCGGCAAGGAATGGGAGCGCTGGCTGACCGTTGAAGCGTTGATGCAAGACGAGGAACGGCTCGGCGAATTGCTCAGGGAGCGGAGTGAGGCTGCGGATCGGCAAAACCCTGCGACGGCGATCCGCAAACTGATTAAACGAGTGCTGCCGTCATGAAACCCCTGATAGGCGTTTCGACCTCGGCACGTGGCGGCTGGCGGTCGTTCCTAGCCATCCGTTTCGCCCTTTGGCGGGCCGGAGCGAAGGCTTTGCGCATCACCGCCGACACCTCTTACGATCTGGATAGCCTTGATGGCCTGATTGCGGGAGGTGGAGACGACATCAGCGCGACGCTTTACGGCGGAGAACTCATGCCGGACGTCCGGCTGGATCCCGAAAGGGACGCCCTGGAAAAACCTCTCATCCGGTCCGCCGTCGCGCGCGGTCTCCCGGTTCTCGGGATCTGCCGGGGCGCCCAGATGATCAACGTAAGCCTCGGCGGCACGCTGCACGCGGATGTCCGGGAGGTTTCGGAAGACGTCCCGAGTTACCGGACCGTCCTGCCACGCAGAAAGATCGACGTGGACGACGGATCATGGCTTGGGTCTGTTCTGACGTGCTGCGATTGCCGTGTGAATGCCTTGCACCACCAGGCGGTCAAGGAACTGGGAGAAGGCTTGCGGATCAGCGCGACCGACGAATACGGGATCGTGCAGGCCATCGAAATGCGCTCGCGTTCCCAGGTGATCGGCGTTCAGTGGCATCCGGAGCTGATGCCCTTTGCCAGGGATCAGCTCAATCTGTTCCGCTGGCTCGTCGACCGCGCCCGTAATCGGGCGCCTGAAACGCAACATTTCGCCCTCTTCGCCTGACGATGCCTGCCCGGACAAGAGTGGGCTAACCGATGAAACGGCTGACTTCGAAACCTGTTCCGACCGGTAGGAGAACGGTTTCGATGCCCGGCTTTTCGCGCAGCGCCCTGGCGTAGGCGCGAATGTTGTCCCCGCCCGGCCGGATCATGTTGTCCGCAACGATGAGCGCGCCGGGGTTGAGCTTTTCGTAGAAGAGGTCGAGGCAGGGAACATACAGGTCCTTCCAGAGATCCAGAAAGACGAAGTCGAGCTTGAAAGGCAGCCTGGCGATCAGGTCGAGCGCATCGCCGACCTGAAAGTCTACCGCATCGCCAAGCCCCGCCTTGACGGCCATGTCCCGCGCGTAGGTGCTTTTGTAGTCGAGCTGTTCCATGGTGATCAGCCGGCCATTAGCGGCCTGTGCCGCTTCGGCGAGCCAGATCGTGGAATGGCCGAACGATGTGCCGATCTCCAGAACAACCGGGGCTTCAAGGCTCCTGACCAGAATGTTCAGGAACCGCCCCGCGTCGGGACCGATGGCCCGCATGCGCATGTCTCTGCCGTCCGGATCGGTCTGACCGATGCCGGACCGCTCGGCGGCGATCCGGGCTTCATAGGCCGCCAGGACCTCGACCACTTGTTTGTCCATGAAATGTCTCAAGGTTGGTTTACGCTTGTTCCGCCAGCTTCCGGGCGGCCTCGTCGATGATTGCCGCGATTTCCTTGATCTGCGCTTCGCCGGCGTCACCTTCTTCCAGCCGGTCGTACAAGGCCGATTTCAGGGATTTCATTGCCAGCAGAATGTCCTCGGGGACATCGGAGGCCTTTACGGCGGGCGCCTTGCGGCTGAGCAGGTCTTCCACCGATGCCTGATTGGCGGTCAGAAAGGCTTCGCCCTCCGGGGTGATGCTCGAGAGCTTTCTGTTGTTCTCGTCCGGCTCGATGACGGCATAGCCCATGTCCTCAAGCCAGGCGAGTGTCGGATAGACGACGCCGGGGCTTGGCGTGTAATTGCCCTCGAAACGCTCGTCCAGCGCCTTGATGATGTCGTAGCCGTGGCGCGGCTTCTCCGCGATCATGGCCAGCATCAGGAGCCGCAATTCGCCGTAGTCGAACAGACGGTTGCGCCGGCCTCCGCGGCCGTGACGTTTCATGTGTCCCATGCCGCGTCCGCCATGGCGTCCCCGGCCTCTTCCGGGCCCTTTAGGATGGCCCCTCTCCATATGATGTTCGTTTCTCATGCTCTCGATATAATTCAGATATATCTGAATTCAAGATATATCAAAAAATTTAGTGGTCGGTTCAGTTTGTCGACCAGCCCTCGGATTGTCATTCCGGACAAGTAAGGCGTTAGCCGCGCGCAGATCCGGAACCCAGACATATTCCGCGCCGAAGGCGCTCAATGCTCCAATCTCAATGGATAGATATGAGATTGGTGCTCGCTGCCGCTCGCGCTGATCGCTGGATTCCGGCTCACGCGATGCCGTTTCGCGGCACGCTGGCCGGAATGACGGCACGAGGTTTGTAAGCGGGCTCGCTCACGCACCTTGCCGCAAAGGGGCGTGCACTTCCTTGAGAAAGGGCAGGAAACCGTCGAGGAAACGTGTCGTGGCAGGCATGAAGTGGCTGCCGTGGTGATACATCGGATCGAGCGAAGTGATCAGCATGCGGCCGGGGGTCGAAACAGTATCCTCGTAGAAGATCGATCCGAAATCACCGACATCCACCAGGGAAACAGCTCCCTCCGGCACTTTGAAATAACCGTGGTAATGCCAGGTGAAGTCGGCGAGCGAGAGCCGGCGCAGCAGCGGATGGTCCGGCGCGGCCACCTTGAGGCCGATCTCGTCGCCTTCCAGCCACCACCAGAAATTCGTCGGCGTATCGGTCCAGTAAACTCCGGGCAGCCATTCCGGGTGGCCGGTCGAGCCCATGGCGACGACCGTTTTGCCACTCGCCAGAAAGGCCGCGATCTGGTCTTTTCTGGGCTTCATGATCGAAGGATCGGTGCGGCAGGAAACGAGCAGGACATCGATGTCGCTCAAGTCCGCGTCGGCGAGTTCCCGCGTGTAGATGATCCGGTCGAAATGGTCCCTGTATCGGTCTTCGTAGATGGTGCGGTGGTGATAATAGGTGCCTGCGTCGAGGACGGCGAGCCTGGTCATTGAAACTCTCCCGATCCGGCGGCCCAGGCGCAAAGCTGCGGTGCGATGCGCGCCGTCGTGTCTTGTGAACCGACATACATCCACAAATCGTTGCCTGCATGCATGAAGATGCGGCCGCCGCCCGGCCGCTCGTAGACCCAGTCGCAGGGCAGGCGGTCGGGGCCGACACCGTGAAGAAGGATGGCGCCTTCGGGTGGAGGGTTGCAGCCGCGCGCGTAAAAGCCGGCGACGCCGCGCCGGTAGGTCAGTTCCTCGGTCGCGACCCCTTCGAAGACCGGGTGCTCTTTAAGTCGATATATCTGAAGTGCATCAAGATTGAAGCGGTCGAGCGGCTGGAAGGTGTGAAACTCCGGCAACATCGGCCAGGCGACATGGCCGTTGAAGACCAGCGTGCCACCCCCGTCCAGAAATCGCTCGATCTTGGCCGTCAGGGTGCCGAAGAAGCGCTGGTCGAGATGCGCGGGCAGGCAGAGCGCGCGGTAGGGCGTCAGATCCACCGTCTCGAGCGCGTAATGCTCGATCGTGTCGATATCGGGGACATGATCGCCGACATCGGGGAGATCGTTGCCGGCCCCCTTGATGGGTTTCAAAAACAGGCACGAAGCCATGGAATACTCCGGGATAAGACCCGGACGGACGGACCGTCCGGGCGGTTGGCCTGTCTGGGGTCAGTTCTTCGTCGCGTTCTTGAAGTTGTAGAAGAAACCGGACGGATGAACCTGGTAGCCGCTGACGTCCTTGCTGGAAGCGGCCACATAGATCTTGTGCACCAGCGGAATGATCGGGGCGTCCTGCTGCAGGATTTCCTGTGCCTTGGCATAGGTTTCCATCGCTTCCGGCCCGGCGTCCAGCGTGCGGCCCTTGTCGACAAGGGCGTCGAACTCCAGATTGGACCAGTTCTGGTAATTGAGACCGGCCTTGGAGTGGAACTGGGACTTCAGGTGAAGGTCCGGGTGACCGGTCATTTCCGGGGTCCAGAAGACGACGGAAACGTCATAATCGCCCTGTTTCACCAGATCGAGCATGCCGGCCCAGGTGAAAAGCTCGACCTTCGTCTTGATGCCCTGCTGCTCCAGGAGCGCGGCCATGGTCTCGGTGATCGGCGCCATTTCCGCGCGGCTCGAATAACTCAGGATGCGCAAGGTGAGCGGCTTGCCGTCCTTTTCCCAGGTGGTGCCGTTCTTTTCGTAACCGGCTTCCTTCAACAGGTCGCCCGCGCGCTCCGTGTCGAAGCTGTAGCTGGAAATTTCCTTCGCCGCCCAGGGGAAATCGTCCGGGAAGAACGTCCAGGCCGGTTTGCCGATCCCGTCGAGCGCGCCCTTGACCAGGATCTCGCGGTCAACCATCAGGTTCACTGCCTGTCGAACCTTCGGATCGTGCAGAACGCTTTTGTCGCCCGCGTTGAAGGCGCCGTAATAGAGCCCGGCGCTCGGTTCCATATAGACCTTGAAGTTCTCGTCCGCCTTCATGCGCGCCACGTCGGACGGCAGCAGATGAACGACGAAATCGACTTCGCCGGTCTCAAGAGCCAGGGCACGGGCGTTGTGATCGGGGATGTAACGGTAGACGATCTCGTCCAGCTTCGGCGCTTCGCCCCAGTAGTTTTCGTTGCGTACAACCGTGGTGCGGTCCTGCTTCTTGTAATCCTCGAACACCCAGGGGCCGGTGCCGACCGGTTTGACGAACTCACCGTTTTCGTCGAAGGACGAGGCCGCGTAGATCACGGTGATGGCGTCTGTGAGCTGGTTCGGCAGGGCCGAGAAGGGTTCGGCGGTCTCGATTTCCAGCACTGTGTCGGAGACGGCGCGGATGTCCTTGACGTTCAGGAGATCGGCCGCATAGGGCAGGAGCGCGATCACCCGTTCCAGAGAGAATTTCGCCGCTTCCGCGTTGAACGCGCTGCCGTCATGGAAGGTGACACCGTCGCGCAGCTCAAAGCGCCAGACTGTCGGCGACACGCGTTCCCAGGAGGTGGCGAGACCCGGAACCAGATTCATGTCGAAATCCAGCTTGATCAGCGTGTCCAGGATTTCGCTTTCGTTGAAGAACCGGCTGCGGCGCGGCTTCATGGAAAGCGGCAGGGCTTCCCACATGGTGGCGACGGTCAGTGTCTTGCCGTCCTCCGCCAGGGCCGGAGCCTGCGGCAGGGCGAATGTTGTGGTGGCGGCGAGTGCGAAGGCAAGACGGGCCAGAGTGCGGCGGGTAATCACGGAGTCATCTCCTTGGCTTTAGGGTCGATTTGGGGAGGGTTAGAAGGCTGGTTTGGCGGGAGCGGAAGCGGTCGCCGATCCCGTCGCCCAGCAGGTTGATGGCCATGACAAAGCCCATGATCGTGAACCCGGGCGCCATGACGAGATAGGGGTGGCTGCGCATGTGGCCGCGCGCGTCCGCGATCATACGGCCCCATTCCGCAGTGCCCGGCTCGACGCCGAGCCCGAGAAAACTCAGGCCTGCGAAGGCCAGGATCACCCAGGAGAGCGAATAGGCGCTCATGGTCAGGAGCGGGCCGAAGATGTTCGGCAGGAGGTGCCTGCGGATGATCCGGCTTCGCGGCGACCCGAGCGCTTCGGCGGCCTGAACGTAGAGCTTGGCCCGCTCCACCAGGATCATGTTGCGGACGAGGCGCGCATATTCCGTCCAGTGCACGGCGGCGAGCGAAACGATGACCGCGGCAAGTCCGAGACCCATGACGCCGGCGATGATCATGGCGATCGCGAGCGCCGGCAGCACCGAAAGACCCTCGCAGAAACGCATCAGCAGCCGGTCCGGCCAGCCGCCGAGATAGCCGGAAACGGTGCCGAGAAGAGTGCCGAAGGAGGCCGCCGCCAGGACGACCAGAAGGGCGGAGCCCGCCGTCAGCCGTCCGGCGTAGAGCAGCCGGGAGAAGACGTCGCGGCCCATCTGGTCCGTCCCGAGCGGGTGGCTCCAGGACGGTGGGATGAGGCGGTTGAGGATGTCGATCTGATCCGGCGGGTGGGGCGCAAGGACTGGAGCGGCCACCACGGCAAGCACGAGAATCGCGAGCAGGCCGGATTTGGACACTCCACTGAACGGGCCGCTGTCCAGGTGCTTGCGCATCAGATCGCCTCCTGGACGCGCGGGTCGACCAGAGCGACCAGGTAGTCGACCAGAAGGTTGATGACGATATAGCCGCAGGCGATCACCAGAAAGCAGGTCTGGATCAGCGGATAGTCCCGGTTGAGCAGGGAGTCCACCAGAAGGCTGCCGATGCCCGGCCAGGCGAAGATCGTCTCGATGATGATCATGCCGTCGAAGGCGCGGGCGAATTGCAGGCCGGTCAGGGTCAGCACCGGCGGCAGGATGTTCGGCAGCGCATGGCCCAACAGTACGCGTGTCTGGCTGAGTCCCTTCGCCCGTGCGGTGCGGATATAGGGGTGATGGAACTCGTCGAGCAGCCGGGCGCGAACGAAGCGGGCGATCACACCGGTCATGGTGGTGGCAATCACCAGCGTCGGCATGACAGCGTGGGCAAGCGTGCCATGGCCTGAACTCGGCAGCCAGCCCAGGAACAGCGAAAAGAAAAGCGCCAGCAGCAGGGCATACCAGAAATTCGGGATCGACAGGCCGACCACGCTTGCCGCGGCCAGCAGCCGGTCGCAGATCCCGCCGGCGTGATAAGCGCAGAAGCATCCGAGCGGGACTGCCAGGACGAGTGCCAGCCCGATGGACAGAAGGGCCAGGGTAAGGGAGCGTTCGATCCGCAGCAGAATATCGGCGGAGACTTCCTCGCCGGTGACGAACGACCGGCCGAGATCGCCGGTCAGCGTATCGCCGAGCCAGCGCAGATATTGAACAGGCAGCGGATCGTTAAAGCCGTTTTCCGCCGCGAATTTCTGGACCGCGGATTGATCGGGCAAGGTGCCGTCCATCTGGGACAACAGCAGCACTTCCGCGAAGTCCCCCGGCAAAAGCCGCAAGAGGGCGAAGCCCGCGATGGAGACCAGCAGGAGCAGTATTAGCGATTGGACAAGCCGATGGCTCAGCTGTCGAAGCATGACTTTTGCGCTGCCCGGCTGGTTGAGATTTAAAGTGGAGAGAAACAATCATATTTCGAGGGGCTCTGTCGAGAGGAGGAGTGTAAAAAACTTGAAAAATTTACTCAGAAATAAATCGACGCAGAGCAGATGGGGGAGAGAGGCAGGAGGCAAAAAAATGGCCACCCCCGCATGACGCGGGGATGGCCTTTGTTTTCAGATTGCCGGGAGATCAGGCGTCGAGATCGAAACGATCGGCGTTCATGACCTTGGTCCACGCCGCGACGAAATCCTCGATGAATTTCTCCGCGTTGTCGTCCTGGGCATAGACTTCCGCGTAGGAGCGCAGGATCGAGTTGGAACCGAACACCAGGTCGACGCGCGATGCGGTCCACTTGATGTCGCCCGTCTTGCGGTCGCGGATCTCGTAGTGACCGCCGGGGATCGGCACCCACTGGTAGGCCATGTCGGTCAGGTTGACGAAGAAGTCGTTCGTCAAAGCGCCGACGCGGTCGGTGAAGACACCGTGGCTGGAACCGCCGTGGTTGGTGCCGAGCGCACGCATGCCGCCAACGAGCACGGTCATTTCCGGAGCCGTCAGGCCCAGGAGCTGCGCGTGGTCGAGCATCAGTTCCTCGGGGCTGACCACATAGTCCTTCTTGAGCCAGTTACGGAAACCGTCGGCAACCGGTTCCATCGGCTCGAAGGATTCCGCGTCGGTCATGTCGTCGGTGGCATCGCCACGGCCCGGCGCGAACGGGACCGAGACGTCGAACCCGGCTGCCTTGGCGGCCTGCTCGATGCCGACGGCGCCCGCAAGCACGATCGTGTCGGCAATGGAGGCACCGGCTTCCGCCGCGAGCGGCTGGAGAACGTCGAGCACTCTGGTCAGACGGGCAGGCTCGTTGCCTTCCCAGTCCTTCTGCGGGGCAAGGCGGATGCGGGCCCCGTTGGCACCGCCGCGCATGTCGGAGCCGCGATAGGTGCGCGCGCTGTCCCAGGCGGTGGCGATCAGTTCGGACACCGGCAGGCCGGAGGCCGCGATCTTCGCCTTCAGCGCATCCACGTCGTAAGAGGTGCTGCCTGCCGGGATCGGGTCCTGCCAGATCAGGTCTTCCGCCGGAACGTCCGGACCGTAGTAGCGAGCCTTCGGTCCCATGTCGCGGTGGGTCAGCTTGAACCAGGCGCGGGCGAACGCGTCGTCGAAATAGGCCGGGTCCTTGCGGAACTTCTGGCAGATCGCGTTGTAGGTCGGGTCGACCTTCATCGCCATGTCGGCATCGGTCATGATCGGCATGCAGCGGATCGACGGGTCTTCCACGTCAACCGGCATGTCTTCTTCCTTGATGTCGACCGGCTGCCACTGCCAGGCACCTGCCGGGCTCTTCTTCAGTTCCCACTCGTGGTCGAAGAGCATGTCGAAATAGCCCATGTCCCACTTGGTCGGGTCGGCGGTCCAGGCTCCCTCGATGCCGCTCACCACGGTGTCACGGCCGATGCCGCGGCCCTTGGTGTTCATCCAGCCGATGCCCTGGTATTCCGGGCCGGCATCTTCCGGATCCGGGCTCAGGTTCGCGGGGTCGCCGTTGCCGTGACATTTGCCGATGGTGTGGCCGCCGGCGGTGAGCGCCGCGGTTTCCTCGTCGTTCATGGCCATGCGGGCGAAGGTCTCGCGCACCTGGGCGGCGGTCTTCATCGGGTCCGGCTTGCCGTTGACGCCTTCCGGGTTCACGTAGATCAGGCCCATCTGAACCGCGGCCAGCGGGTTTTCCATCGTGTCCGGCTTGCCGACATCCTCATACCGGTTGTCGGACGGTGCGAGCCATTCCTTCTCCGCACCCCAGTAGATGTCTTTTTCCGGATGCCAGATGTCTTCGCGGCCGAAGGCGAAGCCGAAGGTCTTCAGGCCGGAAACCTCATAGGCGATGGTGCCGGACAGGATGATCAGGTCGGCCCAGGAAACCGCGTTGCCGTATTTCTTCTTGATCGGCCACAGCAGGCGGCGGCCCTTGTCGGTGTTGACGTTGTCCGGCCAGGAGTTCAGCGGTGCGAAGCGCTGGTTGCCGGTGCCGCCGCCGCCACGGCCGTCGGCCAGACGGTAGGAGCCGGCTGCGTGCCAGGCAACGCGGGCGAACATGCCGACATAGCTGCCCCAGTCGGCCGGCCACCAGTCCTGGCTTTCGGTCATCAGTGCGCGAAGGTCGGCTTTCAGGGCTTCCACGTCGAGTTTCTTGAGCTCTTCACGGTAGTTGAAGGCCTTGCCCATCGGGTTCGTCTTGGCATCGTGCTGGTGCAGGATGTCGAGATTGAGGGCATTGGGCCACCAATCCATGACTGTCGTGCCCATCGCGGTGTTGCCGCCGTGCATAACCGGGCATTTGCCACCGGTTCTCATATCCATTCCATCCATGCCGACTCTCCTCTCTAAAATGTTGGGCGTCCATACCAGGCAAGAGCGCTGTCGGTTCCAGCGGCGAGACGACACCTGTCCGCCGAACCGCAATTCGCGTCACGCTCTGGGCTTGTTTATAGCACTGTTTAGAATTAGATGAATTTTAAAGTTCTAATCGTAGCGATAAGAAATGCTTATGAATGAGGTAAGTCCATGATTGGCTTGACGATGAAGCACCTGCGCTATTTTGAAGCGCTTTCCCGCCACGGCCACTTCGGCCGCGCGGCGGAGGCTTGCGGCATTTCGCAACCCGCTCTTTCAGTTCAGATCAAGGAACTGGAGGAGCTGCTGGGCGCGCCGCTGATCGAGCGTGGGGCGCGCCAGATTCGCCTTAGCGGGCTGGGCGAGGCGCTGGCCGAACGCGCCCGCGGCATCCTCAGGTCCGTGGACGAACTGGGCGATCTTGCACGTGCCTCGCGCGGGTCCCTGACAGGGCGGTTGAGGATCGGTGTTATTCCGACAATCGCCCCCTACCTTCTGCCACGCCTGATCAAGGAACTTGGCGCACGCAATCCGGATCTCGACATCCGCCTGAGGGAAACGGTGACCCAGACACTGCTCCGGGATCTCAACGAAGGCCGGATGGACATGGCCATCGTTGCGCTGCCGGTTTCCGAACCCGCCTTGCACGAAGAGCCGTTGTGCGAGGAAGAGTTCATGCTGGTGCGCGCACGGGAGGACGCCGGCAAGCCGGTTCCCAACGCGGACGGTCTGCGCGAGATGCGCCTGCTTCTGCTGGAAGAGGGCCATTGCTTCCGCGATCAGGCCTTGTCCTTCTGCAGCCCGGCGACCCTCGCCCCGCGCGATCTGATGGAAGGGAGTTCTCTATCCACCCTGGTTCAGATGGTCGGGGCCGGCATCGGTGTGACGCTGATCCCGGAAATGGCCGTGGAGACGGAGACGCGCTCGGCGGAAGTCGCCGTCGTGCGCCTGCCGGCTCCGCGTCCGAAACGCACGGTCGGCATGGTCTGGCGCAAGAGCAACCCGCTTGCGCCGCAATTGACCGAGATTGCGGAAATGATACGCCGGAAAGTGCTTTAGGGGACGGACCCAGGAAGAGGTGCTCAAGAAGTTTCTGGGGTAGCTTCGGACGTCTATCGGCCGTTGTCGATGAAGCCGTGCTCGACCGCCTTGCTCGCATCCTTCACAACGCTGATCACGGTAAGGCTTTTCTCGTTCTGAGCATCGCTGAAGTTTCGCTGAACACTCCTGATGTGATTGATCAGCGTTGTGTCCCGGTGGGTTCCGACGCCGCGCGCGACTTGCTCCGCGTTGTATTCGCTAAGCTTCTTGCCGGGGACGAACTCATATGCGGAAAACAGGTCGACATTGCCTTCCTGGAAGCCAAGTATCACGGCAAACGATTGGTTTTTCATGCTGTTCTTGAAATAGGCATGGGGATCGAACGCGTGCTGGGACTGCCAGACATGGGTCAACTCATGCAGCAACTGGCGGGGATACTGATCCCAGAGCTCCCCGGTTTTCTTGTTGCGTTTGCCGGCGTTGAGAATGTTGAAGGGAACCTTCACCCGGTCGCCGAAGGTCTGCACCTCAGGCTCATAGTAGGCAAGCTCGCACCACGCCCGGTCGCCGACGCCCAACTGGTCCGACACAAGCACACGGGCATAGTCGATGCTTTTGCCGAAAACCTTCCTTGCATCTTCCAGTTCGCGGGCGTTGAGAGGCCTCACTCTTTTGTCAAAGTCGACGTTCCCGATCTCACGGATGAACTCGGCTCTGTGATGGTCCTTCAGGAGCTTCACTTGACACCTCCCGACTCTTTCGACTGATAGGTTCTCGGATGTCGCTGAAACGGATTGTCGTCATGCAGTCCGGACTCTGCCTTGGCAACGATCGTGTCCAAAACCCCCAGTGTGTTCTTGCCGACGACACCGTCCGCGTAGAGCCCGTTTTCCCGCTGGAACTGCCTTGTTCTGTCCTCGGTTTCCTTGCCGAAGATTCCGTCGGGATAGGTGCTCTGGTTGCGGGTCGTCAGCGGCATGGGATGGCCGCAGCGGATGAGGGCCGCCTGATACAGGGAAACCCCGTTGCCCTTGTCGCCGTTCTTGAGGACGGACTTGTTGACGGATGCCTGCCGCAACTGCAGGGATTGGGAGAAGAGCCTTGAATTGAGCATGTGCCTCACCTCGCTTTGGAGGCACCATGGGGCAGGTCGGGGGACATCGCTGTGATGCGCGGCACACATCTCCCCTATGCGATGCGGGGGCGCTCCCAACGCCCCCGGCAGGTTCATCCGCCAAAGGGTAACCGGAAGCGAACCCTGTTCCGGAAACCGGATCGATAAGCTGCTTCGGTCACAGCGTCGCCAGGTGCTCAAACAGCCTTGCCACGGCCTCCGCGCCCGGGTCGTTGTGGCCGATAAGCTGCTCCGCGTTGAGATAGGAGGCGCGGCCGGCATGGGCCTTGGAGAGCGTCGCCGTGTGGTCCGCGCCCCTGCGGGCGGCTTCGGCGGCTGAGGCGATCCCGTCTTCAAGCGAATTCAGGGCAGGCAATAGCGCGTCTACCATGGTCCGGTCGCCGAGCTTCGCGCCGCCGATCTGCTGCATGCGCTCAAGGCCGGCGACCAGGCTGTCGCGCATCGGCAGGCCGGAGGAGGACGCGTCGCCCGCAGCGGCGAAGAAGATCGCCAGAAGCACGCCGGAAGAGCCGCCCATGGTCTGGCTGAGTTCCTGGCCGATGGCCCGGTAAAGCTGGGTCGTGTCGGCCAGCGGCAGCTTGTCCATGGCCTGGATCAGGGCGCGTGACGCATTGGCGAGCGTCGAGCCGGTGTCGCCGTCGCCGGATTTGGCGTCAAGCGCGTTGAGGTCGGCTTCCGCCGCGATCAGCACCTCGCAACAGGACGTCAGGAAATCCCGCGTCGGCTGATGCGGCGACGGCATCGCCTTGATCGGCGCCAGCCCGTCCGGCAGGGGGAGGATCTTCGTCTCGGTCAGGGCAAAACAGCCGGGCCAGCCGGCAACGGGCGTTTCGGCGGCCAGAAGCTCCGCCTCGTTGCCCTCCACTTCCAGGAGCGAGACGGAGAAACCGTGCATGTCGAGGGACGTCATCATGGAGGCCGGACCGATCAGCCACTTGATGTTGCCGCCGATTTTCGACCTTGTGAGTTCGTAGGAGAGAAGGCTCATTTCAAGCACCGAGGCGGCCCCGAGATTGTTGAGCAGCGCCACGTGGGGCTTGTCGGAGATCGAGGCCCTCAGCTTGTCCACCACAAGGTCCATGGCCTGGGCGGCATCGACGAAGGGAACCTGCTCGAAACCGGCCTCGCCGTGAATACCGAGACCCAGCTCCGCCTTTCCGGCCGGAATCCTGTGTTCCTTCGGCGAACCGGGGACGGTGCAGGTGTCGAGCGACATGCCGATGCTGTAGCTTCTTGAAATCACGCCCTCCGCCGCATCCGCGATGGTGTCCAGATCCGCGCCGCTTTCGGCGAGCGCGCCTGCGATCTTGTGGACGAACAGGGTGCCGGCCACACCGCGCGCCTGGGGTACATCGGGCAGGGCGACGTCGTCGTCGACCACGACCATCTTGACCTTGTGGCCAAACGCCCGGGCGCGTTCCGCCGCCAGGCCGAAATTGAGCCGGTCGCCGGTGTAGTTCTTGACGATCAAAAGGCAGCCCGCGGGGCCGGTGACGGCGAGAATGGCGGCGAGAACCGCGTCCACGGAAGGCGAGGCGAAGACATCGCCGCAAACAGCCGCCGTCAGCATGCCTTCGCCGACAAACCCCGCATGGGCCGGTTCGTGGCCCGAGCCGCCGCCGGAGATCAGCGCCACCTTCGACTTGGTCCAGTCGGCGCGCGTGACGACGCGGATATGAGGATAACCGTCGAGACGGGCAAGCGTGCCGCCGGCGGCGATGATGGCCCCGTCGATCGCTTCGGTGACGAGGTCTTCCTTGCGGTTCATGAAATGTGACATGTCATCCTCCCTCAACTCAGTCTTGCGCCGGAGGCGTCGAAATAAAGCGGTTTGTGCGGCTGGATCTTCACGAGATCGCCACGCTGCAGGTCCGTGTGTGCGTCCGTCACGGTCACCAGATCGTGGTGCTTGAAAACGAGGTGCAGACGGGTCTGGTCGCCCAGATGTTCGACCCGGTTGACGAAGCTTTCCTGGCCTTCGCCCTGGGCGATGTTCTCCGGCCGGAGACCGATGGAAACGGCACCTTCTGGGGCTGGGCCGAAGAGGTCGGCGGGCAGCACGTTGATGCGCGGCTGGCCGAGACGGCTGGCGGCATAGATGCTGACCGGATCCTCGTAAATCTGGCGAGGCGTGCCGAACTGGACGAGGCGTCCCTGGTCGAGAACGCCCACATGGGTCGCCATGGTCATCGCCTCGATCTGGTCGTGGGTGACGTAAAGCAGGGTCGCGCCGGAATGGGCCTGGATGTTCTTGAGCTCCACCCGGAGATCCGCTCTCAGCTTGGCGTCGAGGGACGAAAGCGGTTCGTCCATGAGATAGACGGCCGGATCGCGCACCAGCGCGCGGCCGATGGACACGCGCTGCATCTCGCCGCCGGAGAGCGCCGTCGCCTTGTTGTCCAGCTTGTGGGAGATCTGCAGGATCTCCGCGACCTGTTTCACCTTCCGGTCGATCTCCGCTTGCGGTGTACGCAGGAGCGGCGATTTCAGCGGGAACTCCAGGTTTTCGCGCACATTCATATGCGGATAGAGCGAATATTGCTGGAAGACCATGGCCACGTTGCGCTGGGCCGGCGTCAGACCTGTCATGGGCTTGCCGCCGATATGGACCGTGCCGCTGTCGGGCGTATCGAGGCCGGACACCATCCGGAGCGTCGTCGTCTTGCCCGCGCCGGTTGGCCCGAGCAACACCACGAAGGCGCCGTCGGGAACGGTCATGGAGACATCGTCGAGCGCCGTGGTCTCGCCGAAGCTTTTCGACAGGCCGGTCAGTCTGACTTCAGCCATGAGTGAGGACCTCCTTGTTGGCGCTCGACATCAGGGCATGGCCCGTCTGGGCGTCGAAGACGGTCAGCTTGCGGGCGTCGAGATCGACCCCGACCGTTTCGCCTTCGCGGACATTTGTCGAAGATGACAGGCGTGCCTTGATGATCCCGTGATCTGTGCGGAGGGTGACGATCTGGGTGGTGCCGAGATATTCGGCGGCCAGAACCTCGCCCCGGTAGGCGGACGTGTCGGTCAGCTTCACATGCTCGGGCCGCACACCCAGACTGAGATCGCCTTGCAGACCAGTCAGCATTTCCGGGATCTGGAAGTCGACGCCGCTCAATTGCACGCTGGTGGCGCCGTTGGCCACGGTGCCCTCGAAATCAAGAAAATTCATCGGCGGGGACCCGATGAAATCGGCGACGAATTTGGTCGCGGGCCAGTCGTAGATGTCCTGGGGCACACCGAACTGCTCCACCACGCCATGGTTCATGACCACGATCTTGTCGCCCATCTGCATGGCCTCGAGCTGGTCGTGGGTGACATAGACGGTGGTTGCCTCCATCCGGTCATGGAGCGCCCGCAACTCTTCGGCCATGTGTTCGCGAAACTCCGCGTCGAGCGCGCCGAGCGGCTCGTCCATGAAGAAGGCCTTCGGGTCGCGAACGATGGCGCGGCCGAGCGCGACGCGCTGGCGGTCGCCGCCGGACAGCCCGCCGACCGGCCGGTCGAGGATGTCCTCGATGCGCAGGATTTTCGCCACTTCCGCGATTTTCTCCTTGATCTGGGCGCGCGGCATGCCCTGGTTGTAGAGCGGATAGCTGATGTTCTTGCGCACGTTCATATGCGGATAGAGAGCGAACATCTGGAAGACGAAGGCGATGTCGCGCTGGCTGGCCGGCTTCTGGCTGACCTCCTCGTCATCGATGAAGATGTGGCCGCTGGTCGGCAGTTCCAGCCCGGCCATCATCCGCAAGGTCGTCGTCTTGCCGCAGCCAGACGGTCCGAGCAGCATGAAGAACTCGCCGTCCTCGATGGTGAAACTCGAGGACTTGACCGCGGTGAAACTGCCGAAGTCCTTCCTGAGATGTTCAATTCTGATCTGGGCCATCCGTTACTCCGGAAAATGGCTGACGACGATGAACATCACCGTGCCCACGAGCGTGACAATGAAGGAATAGGTGTAGAGCCAGAGCGCGAAGGGCTGCATGAGCATGAAGACACCAAGCGCGATGAGGATCGTGGCGACCATCTCCCAGGGACCGCGGCGCAGCCGCGACAGATCGTAAAGGATCGTTTTCATTTTCGGACCGCTCCGAAGGTGATGCCGCGCAAGAGATGCTTGCGCAGGAGAATGGTGAAGACCATGACCGGCACCAGGAACAGGGTCGTTCCGGCGGCGACCGCCGGCCAGTCCTTGCCGACGCCGATGATGGTCGGAATGAAGGGGGGCGCCGTCTGCGCCGTGCCGGAGGTCAGGAGCACGGCGAAGGCGTATTCGTTCCAGGAAAAGATCAGGCAGAAGATCGCCGTGGAGGCGATGCCGGTGGCGGCTTGCGGCAGCACCACCTTGTAGAAGGCCTGGAACCGCGTATAGCCGTCGATCAGCGCCGCTTCCTCGTATTCGACCGGGATCTCGTCGATGAAGCCCTTCAGCAGCCAGACCGACAGCGACAGGTTGACCGCCGTATAGAGCAGGATCATGCCGAGGTGGGTGTCGGAGAGGCCGAGTTGGCGGAACATCAGGAAGATCGGAATGGCGACGGCGATCGGCGGCATCATCCGGGTCGACAGGATGAAGAACATCAGGTCGTCCTTGAGCGGAACCTTGAAGCGCGAGAAGCCATAGGCCGCGAGCGTGCCAAGAAAGACCGAGAGAAAGGTCGAGCCGAAGCCGATGATCACCGAGTTCAGGAAGCGCTCGCCATAGCGGCTCGGACCGGAAATGACCATGTCGTACTGGCGGACGATCTGGTCGTACCAGGTCTGTGGCGGTCCGGCTTCTTCCAGGGCCTCCGGCGTCATCCGGGTCCGTGTGGTGAAGAGATTCACATAGCCTTCCAGGGTCGGATCGAAAACCACCTTGGGCGGATAGGCGATGGCGTCGGACGGCGACTTGAACCCGGTCGCGATGATCCACAGAAGCGGCAGGATCGTCAGCAGGGCGTAGAGGATCACGAGCGTTCCGGCGATCCATTTCTGCCGCAGCGAGGGGTGGGTGACAGAAAAGCTCATCGTTCCTTCACCTTGTTGAGCGCCTTGACGTAGATCGAGGCGAGACCGAAGACCGTGACGAAGAGAATGACCGCATAGGCGCTGGCATAGCCTGTGCGCCACTTCTCGAAGGCCTCGCGCTTCAGGTTGATGGAGGTCAGTTCGGTGATGCTGCCAGGGCCGCCGCCGGTGAGCTGGACCACCAGATCGAACATCTTGAAGTTCTCGATGCCGCGGAAGAGCACGGCGAGCATCAGGAAGGGCAGGGCCATCGGAATGGTGATGGTCCAGAACTGGCGCCACTTGCTGGCGCGGTCGCATTCGGCCGCCTCGTAGATGCTCTCCGGAATCGAGCGAAGGCCGGCGAGGCAGATCAGCATGACGAAGGGCGTCCACATCCAGGTGTCGACGATGACGATCGCCCAGGGCGCCAGCGCGGTGTCGCCGATCATGGAAAAGGATGACGGATCGGCGCCGGTGAGAAAGCCGACGAAATAATTGAACAGGCCGATCTGAGGCTGGTAGAGGAAGGTCCAGAAATTGCCGACCACGGCCGGGCTCAGCATCATCGGCAGCACGATGATTGTGGTCCAGAGGTCGTTGCCCCTGAATTTCTTGTTGATCAGATAGGCGAGCGTGAAACCGATCAGCACTTGAAGGAACAGCGTCCAGAAGACGAAATGCGCGGTCGCCTGCATGGCGTTCCAGATGTCCGGATCGGTCAGGATGCGCTCGTAATTGCGCAGGCCCACGCTTTTCACTTCCGCCGCCGTGCGGTTGGCGCGGTAGTTGGTCAGGCTGAGGCGGATGGTCCAGATCAGCGGAAAGATGTTGATCGCCAGAAGCAGAATGATGCTCGGGGCGATGAAGGTCCAGCCCACCATGCGGTCGCTGAGGCCCCTGAAGCCGCGGGCATGCGGAGCCCGCGCGGTCGCGGAATCCCGGACAGTCGTTTCATCCGTCATCGTAATCGGTCCGAAAGGAGGGTGTCTGTCTTGGGCTCCGGACACAGCCGCCAGTGGACGGCCATGCCCGGAGGAGGGCGGCGGTTCTTAGAGTTTGCCGTCGTCTTCGAAGGTCTCGGTCCAGTCGCGGACCAGGCCGTCGAGCGCTTCCTGCGCGGTGCCGTTGCCGGCGACCACATAGTCATGGAAGCGGCGCTGGGTGTCCTGAAGCAGGGTTGCGTAGCTCGGCTCGGCCCAGAAGTCCTTCACCACGGCCATGGAGTCCAGGAAGGTCTGGGCATAGGGCTGGCTTTCCGGGAACTCGGGCGACAGCGTAACCGCCTTCAGGCAGGAGAAACCGCCCATTTCCCACCACTTGGCCTGGACCTCCGGCTGGGCGAACCACTTGATGTACTCAAGGGCCGCGTCCTTCTTGTCGGAGTAGGAGACCACGGAAATGCCCTGGCCACCGAGCTGGGCGAACTGGTCGCCGTTCGGGCCTTTCGGGTTGACGAAGTAGCCGGTCTTGCCGTGACCGACATTGGCGTCGCTCTCGAAGCCCGGCCAGGTGAAGGCGAAGTTCATCTGCAACGCGACCTGGCCGGATTTGAAGGCGTCGATGCCCTCGCTCATATAGCCGTTGGACGAGCCCGGGGGCGTGCAGCAGTCGTAGAGTTCCTTGTAGTACTCCAGGCCGGCGACGGCGCCTTCGGAATTGACGAAACCTTCCATGTCGTAGGGCTGGTCCGGGTTCTCATAGAGGAAACCGAAGCTGTAGAGCACGTCCATCGCGCCCATGGTGATGCCTTCCGAGCCGCGCTCGGTGTAGATGGAGGCGCCGTAGACGGTCTTGCCGTCGATCTCGCGTTCCTGGAAGAACTCGGCGATGTCCTTCAGCTCCGCGAAGGTCTCCGGAACGCCGAGGTCGCGGCCGTATTTTTCCTTGAACTCGGCCCGCAGTTCCGGACGCTCGAACCAGTCCTTGCGGTAGGTCCAGCCGACCACGTCGCCGAAGGCGGGCAGGGCCCAGTAATTGGGCGAATTCTTCGGCCATTCGGAGTAACCGGTCACGGTGGCGTCGATGAAATCGTCCATCTTGATGCCTTCGGCGTCGAAGAAGTCGTTCAGCTTGACGTAGTGACCGTTTTCGGCCGAGCCGCCGATCCACTGGCTGTCGCCGATCATCAGGTCGCACAGCTTGCCGCCGGAATTGAGCTCGTTGAGCATGCGGTCGGCGAAATTCGGCCAGGGCACGAATTCGAAGCTCATGTTGTGGCCGGACTGGGCCTCGAAATCCTTGCTCAGCTCCACAAGAGCGTTGGCCGGATCCCAGGACGCCCAGCAGAGCGTCAGGTCTTCCGCCTTGGCCTGCGATGCAAGGCCGGACATCAGCAGGGCGCAGGCGCCCGCCGTCAAAAGGTGTCTTGAATGCATTTGGTCAATCCTCCCTAGAACAGATCGGCCAAACCCCTCCAGGCACGGCGTCTCCGTTGGGGTTAGACTAATTGAGACACGTGTCTCAAAACAAGTAAAAAATGACGCACGTGTCTCATTTTGTGCTATGGACTAGGAAGGGAGCGGTGGCGCCGGGCAAAGTCAGGCGCGGCCGGAAAAAGCATAACATACTGAATTAATGACAAAATCAGACCCATCTCCATCCGAGGCGCCCTTGATGCGGCCGACCACGAAAGACCTGGCGAAAGTCGCCGGCGTCAGCCGGGCGACGGTCGACCGGGTGCTGAACGGCCGGGAGGGGGTCAAGCAGAAAACCATCGACAGGGTCAACGAGGCGATCCGGGAACTGGGCTTCGTCCGCAATCTGTCGGCGGCCAATCTCGCCAAGAAGAAGAGCTACCGTTACGTCTTCGTCCTGCCGCGCTCCGGCGATCTGTTCCTGCAGGAAATCATGCGCCACGTGCGCGAGGCTGAAACCATCCTGGTCGACGACATGATGTCGGCGGATATCGTGCAGCTCGACGAGAACGATCCGCACGGCATCGCCGCCTATCTCGGCACGCTCACGACCGAGACGGTCGACGGGGTGGCGATCATGGCGCCGGAAAGCCCGCAGGTGCGCGACGCCATTGTCCGCCTGAACGAGAGGGGCGTGCGGGCGCTGCCCTTCGTCTCCAACCAGACGCTCACCGACAACGACTGGGTCGGCATCGACAACCGGGCCGCGGGCGCCACGGCGGGGACCCTGCTCGGACGCTTTCTGGGCGGCGTCGAGGGCAACGTGCTGATCGTCTCCGAGACCATGAAATCCCGCGACAGTCTGGAGCGGCGCTTCGGCTTCGATCAGGTCATCAACAGCCAGTTTCCAAGGCTACGTGCTCTACCGTCGCTCGAAACCTATGGCTCGATGGACCGGGCGGAGGCGGTCATCCGCGCGACGGCGAGCCGGCAGAAGATCGCGGCGGCCTATATCCTTGCCTCCGAGGCGCGCGGGCCCTTGACCGTCCTGCGCGAGCTCGGTCTGCCGGGAGACATCGTCACCGTCGCCCACGAGCGCACCCCCTACACGGAAGAGGCGCTCCGCTCGGGCGACCTCGACGCGGTCATCTCCCAGGACGCCGGCCACCTCGCCCGCAGCGCCATCCGCAAGCTGAAAGCCATGACCGACCGGCGCAGCACGCTCCTCTCCCAGGAAAAGATCCGCATCGAGATCCTGCTGGCGGCCAATCTTTGAGATTTCGTCCTGCCGCTGGGTGGCTGGAGGTAGGCGATGGTGTGTTATACACGCTATTAGCGAGAAATGCGGACGCGCCGGTCAAACGGCCGGGGCACGACCAGGACATGACGGGCAGGGGAGCAGGGGCCGTGACGAAAATTCATTTTGCCAGGGTTTACATGGCGGTGCTGGTCGGTGCGGTCCTGTCTGTGTCGCCGCATCTACCCGCCGCAGCAGAGGAACCTCAGGGCAGGGTTGAGACCTCTGTGGAGCAGGCCGTGACCATTGCGTCGGAAGCCGAAAAGCCGAGTGCCGGAGCAGGCGACGATGTGCCGGTTCAGGACTGCGACCGGCTGGCGGCCGCTCCCTTGGATCCGCAGGCTGTGACGGTCGGGGTGCGGCCAGAACAGATTCGGGCGCAAGAGGCGATTAAGGCCTGTCGGGAGGCTGTGCGGAAATTTCCCGAAAGCAGCCGTCTGCTTGCTCAGCTTGGGCGTTCTCTCCATGTCGCTGGCGACTTCGACGCTGCCGCAACTTGGTACAAGAAGGCAGTCGACCTCGGCTCGCTCGGTGCGATGAACAACCTTGGCTGTCTCAAGATGAATGGCCTCGGCGTGCCGCGCGATCCCTGGAAAGCCGTGGAATTGTTTCGTCGTGCGGCGGAGAAAGATTTCACAATAGCAATGATCAATCTGGGCAACGCACATTGGAGGGGTATTTACGCGGCACGGGGTTTGCGATTAGCCAGGACATGGTACAGAAGGGCTGCGGAGAGGAGAAACACCCAGGCCATGATGCTGCTTGGACGTATGGCGCGCTATGGCTACGGTAAACCGCTGAACGCCTGGGAAGCGGCGAACTGGGTCCGCCGGGCTGCCCTGGCGGGCGACGCCAAGGCTATGGAGGTGCTCGGCTCATTCTACGACAACGGGTTTGGCGTGGTGCAGAACGAAGAAACGGCCGCCAAATGGCACGAAGCCGCCGCCGAAGCCGAAAATATCGACGCCACGATTGCTGCCGCCAAAGCAGGAAATATCCAGGGCATGTTTATCGCCGCGCAGGCGCTCGATGAGGGCCGGGGTGTTCCCGTGGACAGGGAAGCGGCGACAGACTGGTTCAAAAAGGTGGCGGAGAGCGGGAACGGTGAGGTGATGTACACACTGGCCGGCCGCTATCGGGATGGCGTCGGAACAGAGAAGGACCCGGTTCAGGCTTATGAATGGTTCGGGCGGGCTGCGGAAGCGGATTTCACCGCGGCCTATTACGATCTCGCCGCTGCCTACGACAGCGGCCACGGCGTTGGCCGCGATCCTGATGCCGCCGCCAAGATGATGTTATTGGCATTGAAGGATGGCAACACCACCGCTGAACGACAGATGACGACCGAGGCTGATGTCTGGAGCAGCGAATTCCGCCGGTCGTTGCAACGGTTGTTAAAGGTCAAAGGTACCTACAGCGGCCCCATCGACGGCAAGTTCGGTCCGAAGACGCAGCGGGCGATCAGGTTGGTAAAACCGCTATAGCGCATAGAGTTCAGCTTTAAGGCTTTAGGGTGCGGACATAAAGGTCCGCGGAAACGAGGATGCGGCTACGCTGTTCGCCCTGCCGCTCTTTTACGAAGGAAAGCGCTCCCCGCCGATGAAGGCCGGCAGCTGGAGGCGGTCTGGCTGGGCTCTCTGGCTGGGCTCTCTGGCTGGGCTCTCTGGCTGGGCTCGTTGGCAAACCGCTCGACGGCGCCGGGATCGAGCGCCTCGTCGGGAAAAAGCGGCAGCACCGAGGTCATACCCATGGCTCGTTTTCTCATCTTGCCGGAACTTGACGCCCGCACATGCCGGTGGCCGATTGGCGACCCGCAATCCCCCCGACTTCCGGTTCTGCGGCGCTCCGACGGACCCGGGGCAGGTCTACTGAGTAAACTGCGACCGCAAGGCCTATGAACCAGGGTTCGAGCGCAGGAACCATCGCGCCGTTTCCAGCGCGACGAAGAGACGGCTCCAGTTTTAAGGGCAGGCCAGGATCCGTTCCCTAGCCGACAATCAATTGCTTGAGCTGCAGCGCTTCGTATTCGAGCTCGGTCAGTCGGTAGTTCACGACATCGCCGATGGTCACCATCCCCGCAAGGCTGCCGTCCTCGACCACGGGCATGTGGCGGAAGCGGCCTTCGGTCATCCTGCGAAGAACCGAGATCAGCGGGTCGTCAGGGGCGCAGACCTCCACATTCACGGTCATCACGTCCTCCACGCGTTGCGCGAGCGTCTGGCCGGGCGTATCCGCCAATTTGCGCACGATGTCGCGCTCCGAAAGAATCCCCTGAAGGTTTCCTTCGGCATCCTTGACGATCAGGGCTCCGATTCTCTTGTCCCGCAGCAATTCGACCGCTTCGTGCAGGGTGTTTTGCGGTCGAAGGGCGAACACGTCCGATCCCTTCTGATCGAGCACCTTGCGGACCGTTGCGGCCTCTTTCTTGATGTTCGTTTCAGGCGTCTGGCTGTGCGTGCTAACCTGCTTCTTGTCTTTCTGGCTTGGCGCCTGATAAGAGCTTGGCATGAACGTGGCTCCTTTGAATCTCCATCCCAAGATCAACGGACGGTCAAAAGGGACCGAGTGACCGTCCTCAAGTTGATCGATTCTCTGGCGTTGAAGCGGCTTGCATTTTGTCCAGGGCAAGGTGCTCCAACGTAAGGAGCAGCTTAACCGAAACACGCCGGCCAAAGGAACTCTCTAAGTTGGCAGATTTTATTCTCACGCCATTGACCGCGACGGTGTTGTTCGTACTGGCCTGCCTTGCAGGCTATCAGTACCGCCGTGTCTGGGTGAAGGAGGGGCCGCGTTGGAAACTGTGGCTGTTCGGACTTGTCGCAGGCGCGTGCCTTGCCCTTGTCGCCTTTATTCCGGTCTCGACGATCAACTGACGCGAAAGCCGCTTCAGCTTGCGCGGCTCTCCTGGGCTTCCATTTCCGCGAGCATCTTGCGCGCGCGCGGGCAGGCGAGGCGCTCGCGCAACGGGCTGTCGGGATCGATTTCCTTGTTGCAGACCAGGCAGTGATCCGCGCCGGAAAGGGCGTTCAGCCCGCCGCAGCTTCCCTTGATTGTCTTGCCGGAGAAAATCACGCCGATCGCCATGCCGACAATGACGGTCAGGAGGAGCGCGAAGGCAAGAACAAATGTCAGCACGGGTCGTATCCGGTCCTGGGTTAGGCCTGCAGAGCGGAGAAGCGGTTGCTGGCCGCCGTCACGAAACCCTTATCGCCTGCATCGGCTGACCGATCAATGAACAGAACAGCGAGATCACGGCGATTTGCGATCTCCAGTCCGCGCTCGGTGCCATGCACCAGAAGCGCAGTCGCCCAGGCGTCTGCGAGCATGGCGCTTTCCGCCAGCACCGTCACGGAAGCCGTGCGGTGGGTGATCGGGCGTCCGGTGCGCGCGTCGAGAATGTGCGAATAGCGCTGGCCGTCTTTTTCGAAATAGTTGCGATAGTCGCCCGATGTGGCCATGCCGAGATTGGAAAGGCTGGCGATCCGGTAGGCCTGGCGGGTGTGGGCATCCGGCGATTCGATGCCGATCTGCCAGTCGAGCCCGTCGGCGTTGCGGCCGGAGGCATAAAGGTCGCCGCCGATTTCGACCATGAAATCCTTCAGGCCGAATCCCCTGACCGCCTGGGCCATCTGGTCGATGCCATATCCCTTGCCGATGGACGGCAGATAGATCTGCGTATCGGGACGGCTCTTGCTGATTCGATTGCCGGTGACGCGCAGGCCATCCGTCTGGCCGGCGGCATTGACGGCGGCTGCCAGCTTGTCGGCTGCCGGCTGTGCATGTCCATGCGTGTCTTTCGCGCCAAAGCCCCAGGCTTCGATGACAGGGCCGAGCGTGATGTCGAATTGGCCTTCGCTCGCCTGGTGGATGTCCTTGGCGGCGCTGATCACCTTGGCGAGGTCCTCGGAGACGGTCATCGCCTCGGTCGAGGCAAGGGCATTGAAACGCGACACTTCCGAGGAAGGGTCCCAGTTGGACATCTGGGCATTGACTTTCGCGAGGCTATTTTCGATCGCTTGGCGCAGCGCGGCCTTGTCGACGGACCCATCATGGTCTAGAGCCGTGACGGAATAACGCGTTCCCATCGTCGAACCTGAAAGCTCGATAACCTCCGCGCCACCTTTACAGGCAGCCAGAGAGAGCGACATCAGGATGAAACTCCGCCGGGAGAAACTAATGTTAGTTGGCAAGATACCAGCCTCCGATCGATCACCTGCGACTTGCGCCGCACATTCAATGCGCTTTTCATTGGTTCTGGAGCCTGATTCAACAAAAAAATGTAGCGAATTGGCAATTTGGCACTTTTTAACGGCGTAAAAACATAGGATACGGCACTTTGTTGAAATCTGGAGGCCGGATGCGTGCAAAGCTTTAAGCTCAAAAAAGGTCTTGATCTGCCAGTGCTGGGGGCACCGGTGCAAGAGATCGGCGAGGGCGTCGAAACCGGGACGGCCGCGGTGCTTGCCGCGGATTATGTCGGACTGAAGCCCCGGCTCGTTGTCCAGGAGGGCGATGTCGTCGGTGTCGGCGCTCCGCTGTTTTACCACAAGGACACGCCGGACGTGATGGTCGTCTCTCCGGTGGCAGGCCGGGTGAAGGCGATCAATCGCGGTGCGCGCCGCGTCCTGATCGGCGTCGAGATCGAAGTCGACAATACCGCCGCCGCTCCCGTGGATTTCTCTGATGTAGGTGACGCCGCAACGGCTGAAGGCCTGACCGAACGCCTGTGCGCCTCCGGCTTGTGGACATCCTTTCGCACGCGCCCCTATTCCAAGGTTCCCGATCCGGCCACGCGTCCGGCGGCAATCTTCGTCAATGCCATGGACACGGAACCGCTTTCGCCGGACCCCGCGGTGATTCTCGCCGAAAGCGCCAACGACTTCGCCAAGGGCCTCGAAGCGGTCGCCTCCCTTAGCGAGGGAAAGACATATCTCTGCCTTGAAACAGGCGCGGCGATACCGGGGCAGGACGTCGCCGGCATCGAACTTGCCAGCTTCTCCGGTCCGCATCCGGCCGGACTGTCCGGCACGCATATCCATTTTCTGGAGGCTCCGGGAGCCGCGAAGACGG
Organism: Roseibium aggregatum; assembly: GCF_017309185.1. Lineage (GTDB taxonomy): Bacteria > Pseudomonadota > Alphaproteobacteria > Rhizobiales > Stappiaceae > Roseibium > Roseibium aggregatum_B. The sequence continues at coordinate 846,713 of NZ_JAEKJZ010000001.1, forward strand.
TCTGGACCATCGGATACCAGGACGTTGTCGCCATCGGGCGGCTGCTGCGCAGCGGCCATTACGACCCGCGCAGGGTGATCGCGCTCTCCGGTCCGCGTTGCGCGAAGCCACGGCTGATCCGCACGGTCGCAGGCGCCTCGATGGAGGAACTCAGCCGGAACGAGATCGCGGGCGACGAACCTGTCCGCCTGATTTCCGGTTCGATACTGAGCGGCCGGCTGGGAGAAGGCGCGAGCGCCTATCTCGGCCGCTACGCCCGCCAGATCACATTGATCGAAGAGGACCACAAGCAGATCCCGTTGGGGTGGATTCGGCCGATGCCCTCCAAATTCGCGATCCAGCCGGTTCTCGGCTCCGCACTCTCCAAAAAGCTCTACGCCTTGACCTCGAACCTCAACGGCGGCCGGCGCGCCATGGTGCCGCTCGGCACCTTCGAGGAGCTGATGCCGCAGGATTTCCTGCCGACGCAATTGCTGCGCGCGTTGCTGGTCATGGATACGGACCAGGCCCAGGCGCTGGGCGCGCTGGAACTGGACGAGGAAGATCTGGGGCTGGTCGGTTTCGCATGTCCCGCCAAATACGAATACGGCATGGCGCTTCGCGACTGCCTCACCAAAATTGAGAAGGAGGGCTAGACTTGGGCCTTCGTAACTTCTTCGACCGTATCGAGCCTCACTTCGCGAAGGGCGGCAAATACGAGAAGCTGTTCCCCGTCTACGAGATGGTGGAGAGTTTCCTCTACACGCCCAGGACGGTGACCACGGCGGCGCCCCATGCGCGCTCCTACATCGATATGAAGCGGATCATGACCTATGTGGTCATCGCCACGATCCCCTGCATTCTTGTCGGGCTCTACAATGTCGGCTTCCAGGTGAACTCCGCAATCGCGGTTCACGGCGCCTCCGGCTGGCGCGCCTGGCTGATCGAGGCGCTGGGCATCGGTTTCGATCCGGCCAATCCCTTCGCCAATTTCATGCACGGACTGCTCTACTTCCTGCCGATCTACATCACCACGCTCGTGGTGGGCGGTATCTGGGAGGTGATCTTTGCGACGGTGCGCGGTCACGAGGTCAACGAGGGCTTCCTCGTCACCTCTATGCTCTACGCGCTGATCTTGCCGGCTTCCGCGCCTCTCTGGCAGGTGGCGCTGGGGATTTCCTTCGGGGTGGTCATCGGCAAGGAGGTTTTTGGCGGCACCGGTAAGAACTTTCTCAATCCGGCCCTGACCGGCCGTGCGTTCCTCTATTTCGCCTATCCCGCCCAGATGTCCGGCGACACGATCTGGACCCCGGTGGACGGATTTTCCGGCGCCACGGCGCTGTCCGTCTCCGCGTCCGACGGCTACGCGCAGCTGGCGGCGGACGGCATGAGCTGGATGGACGCCTTCATCGGCACGATCCAGGGGAGCATCGGGGAGACATCGACCCTTGCCTGCCTGATCGGCCTGGCTTTTCTTCTGTTCACCAAGATCGCCAACTGGCGGCTGGTGGTCGGCTGCCTGGCCGGCATGATCGGGTTTTCGACGCTTCTGAACGTCATCGGCTCGGACACCAACCCGATGTTCGCCATGCCCTGGTACTGGCATCTCGTGGTTGGCGGCTACGCCTTCGGCCTGGTGTTCATGGTCACGGAGCCGGTTTCGGCCTCGCACACCAATCTGGGCCGCTACTTCTATGGCGCCCTGATCGGTTTCATGGTTGTGATGATCCGTGTCATCAATCCGGCCTTCCCGGAAGGAATGATGCTCGCGATTCTGTTCGGTAACGTTTTCGCACCGCTGATCGATTATTTCGTGGTGCAGGCAAACATCAAACGCAGGGCCAAACGCAATGCCTGAAGACAGCGGTCAGAAAGAAAACAATCGCGACAAGGGCTTTGTTCGGCGTTTTCTCGAACTGCCGCCGGACTCCGTGCCCAAAACCGTGTTCGTCGCCGTGGCACTGTGCCTGGTGGCCTCGATGATCGTGTCGGCGACCGCGGTGTCGCTTCGGCCGATCCAGGAGGTCAACAAGCTCCGTGACAAGCAGATCAACATTCTGCAGGTCGCGGGCCGGTACGATCCGTCCGAGAACGTCACAGAGGCCTTCTCGGTGTTCGAGCCCCATGTTCTGGAACTCGACACGGGTGAATTCACGGACGCCTTCGACCCGACGACCTTCGACGATCGCGCCGCGGCCGAAGATCCGGCGACATCGGTCGCCTTGCAGGACGATCCGGCCTCGATCGGGCGGAAATCGAAATATGTCACCGTCTATCTTCTGCGCAACGAGGACGGCAGCCTGGACAAGGTGATCCTGCCGATCCACGGCTACGGCCTCTGGTCGACGCTCTACGGCTTTATCGCCCTGGAGGAAGACGGCAACGACATCTACGGGCTGCAGTTCTACAGCCACGCGGAAACCCCCGGTCTCGGCGCCGAGGTCGACAATCCGCGCTGGAAAGCGCTCTGGAGGGGCAAGAAGCTGGCCGATGACAGCGGCGATCTGCTGATCACCGTCGCCAAGACCGCGCCGCCCCAAGGCGAGGACTATCACGTCGACGCACTGGCGGGGGCCACCCTGACCTCGCGCGGTGTCGACAACCTGGTACGTTTCTGGATGGGCGAGGAAGGTTACGCACCCTTCCTTGAAAACCTCAAGGCGGGAGAAATCTGATGGCGCAGACCAAAAGAGAACTGCTTGTCGATCCGCTGGTCGACAACAACCCGATTACGCTGCAGGTCCTGGGTATCTGTTCGGCCCTGGCCGTGACGTCGTCCCTCAAGGTGGCCTTCGTGATGGCGCTCGCGGTGACGCTGGTGACCGCGTTCTCCTCCATGTTTATCTCCATCCTGCGCAACCAGATCCCGGGAGCGATCCGGATCATCGTGCAGATGGTGATCATCGCGTCGCTGGTGATCATCGTGGACCAGATCCTCAAGGCCTACGCCTACGAGATCTCGAAAACCCTGTCGGTTTTCGTCGGGCTGATCATCACCAACTGCATCGTCATGGGCCGTGCGGAAGCCTTCGCCATGAAGAACCCGCCGATCGCCTCGTTCATCGACGGCATCGGCAACGGTCTCGGCTACGGGCTGATCCTGATGATGGTCGGCGTCATCCGTGAGTTGTTCGGCTCCGGCAGCCTCTTCGGCATAACGATCCTGCCGACCGTCAACAACGGCGGCTGGTACGTTCCGAACGGTCTGCTGCTGCTGCCTCCGTCCGCCTTCTTCGTCATCGGTCTGCTCATCTGGGCGTTCCGGACCTGGAAGCCCGAGCAGGTCGAGGAGCGCGAATACAAGATCCAGACGGTGGAGGCACACTGATGGAACAGCTGCTTTCCCTTGCCGTCAAGGCGGTCTTCGTCGAGAACCTCGCGCTGTCCTTCTTCCTGGGCATGTGCACGTTCATCGCTGTTTCCAAGAAGATCTCCACCGCCATCGGCCTCGGCATTTCCGTGATGATCGTGCAGGCTATCACGGTACCGGCGAACAACCTGATCCTGACCTACCTGCTGGCGCCGGGCGCCCTGTCCTGGGCCGGTTTCGGCGATGTGGACCTGACTTTCCTGGGCCTGATCTCCTATATCGGCGTCATCGCGGCGCTGGTGCAGATCCTGGAGATGGTGCTCGATAAGTATTTCCCGCCGCTCTACAACGCCCTCGGCGTGTTTCTGCCGCTGATCACCGTGAACTGCGCGATTCTCGGCGGCTCCCTGTTCATGGTGGAGCGGGACTACGATTTCCCGGAAGCGCTTACCTACGGCGTGTCCTCCGGCTTCGGCTGGGCTCTGGCGATCACCGCGATGGCCGGTGTCCGCGAGAAGCTGAAATACTCCGACATCCCGGAAGGCCTGCAGGGTCTGGGCATCACCTTTATCACCGCCGGTCTGATGGCTTTGGCCTTCATGTCCTTCAGCGGCGTCAAACTGTAACGGGAGAGCCCTGTGGCCACATTTGGACTAGGCATACTTCTCTTTACTCTGATCGTGCTCGGTCTTGTCGCGATCATTCTTGCGGCCCGTTCCAAGCTCGTCTCGGTGGGCAACGTCAACATCACCATCAATGGCGAGAAGACCATTGCGGTGCCGGCGGGCGGCAAGCTCTTGCAGACTTTGGCCGAGCAGAAACTTTTCGTGCCCTCGGCTTGCGGTGGCGGGGGCACCTGCGCCCAGTGCCGGGTCAAGATTTTCTCCGGCGGCGGCTCGATCCTGCCGACGGAAGAAAGCCACATCACCAAGCGCGAAGCCGCCTGCGGCGATCGTCTGTCCTGTCAGGTGAGGGTCAAGCAGGACATGGAGATCGAGGTTCCCGAAGAGGTCTTCGGCGTCAAGAAATGGGAATGCACGGTCCGCTCCAACGAGAATGTGGCCACCTTCATCAAGGCGCTGGTGCTTGAGCTGCCCGAGGGCGAGGACGTGAACTTCCGCGCCGGCGGCTACATTCAGATCGAGGCGCCCGCGCACAAGCTCAAATACACCGACTTCGATGTCGAGGAGGAGTATCGCGGCGACTGGGACAGGTTCAATCTCTGGCAGTACGAGTCGACCGTCAACGAACCCGTCGAACGCGCGTATTCCATGGCGAACTATCCGGAAGAAAAGGGCATGATCATGCTCAACGTCCGCGTGGCCTCGCCGCCTCCCGGCACGGAAGGCATTCCTCCCGGCAAGATGTCGAGCTACATCTTCAACCTGAAGCCGGGCGACAAGGTCACGATCTCCGGACCCTTCGGCGAGTTCTTCGCGCGTGACACCGACAAGGAGATGGTGTTCATCGGCGGTGGCGCCGGCATGGCGCCCATGCGCAGCCACATCTTCGACCAGCTCAAGCGATTGAAATCGAAGCGCAAGATCAGCTTCTGGTACGGCGCGCGGTCCAAGCGGGAAATGTTCTTCGTCGAGGATTTCGACCAGCTTGCCGCGGAAAACCCGAATTTCGAATGGCATGTCGCCCTGTCCGACGCGCTGCCGGAAGACGAATGGACCGGCTACACCGGATTCATTCACAACGTCCTCTACGAGGAATACCTCAAGGACCATCCCGCGCCGGAAGACTGCGAATTCTACATGTGCGGACCGCCCATCATGAACTCCTCGGTGATCAACATGCTGCTCGACCTCGGCGTCGACCGCGAAGACATCATGCTGGACGACTTCGGCGGCTAGAACATCGTGCGGCATCTCTGAACGACGGGATGCCGGAAAGCAGCTCGTTCGGTCAGGCGGCTCATCGCCTGACACGGGTTGCTTTCCCGCCCCCAAGGGGCCGGTTTCCCTTTTCCGCCGATCTTGTTGGTTAGCTCTGGTGGTGGCAAGCGCCACGGCGAACATACCGCCTCGCAAAGGGCGTAAGCGCGGACAGAAACGCCGACTCTCCCCCTTTGGACGGCGGAGCCCCGCAACGTTTCGCCAGCAGACCCGGCCTTATCCTGTGACGAGGCCCTGACGGCATGGCCGATCCCGGCCTTGATTTTCTGAAATCCCGCGAAAATTCTGTCCGCTCGACCACCGGCTGCTCGTTCGAACCGCGCTTCTTGTGGTGCCTCAGGGCCTCGTCGCGGCTTGTCTCATGCGTGACAGGGGAAAACCTGGAAACGCCGGCTGGTCCGGCCACATATACCCGTTCTCAGGGGTGCGTTCGCTTGACTTGCGAGAATGCGGGTGGGCAATCTATGTAAATAAAAAACATTATTTATCAATATGTTATTGCGTTCTTGTGTTGGGTGGGCACGCTTAAGATCTCCGTAAATAATCAAGAGGCTTGACAGTTCTGACAGTATCTGTTGAGAATTGGGAACGTTTGCAGAGAACGTTTGCAGAGAACGTTTTCTGTTGCGGGAGGAACATCGGGAGGAAGCTGATGACAGGAGCGGTTGCGGTCGCTGGCGGGGAAGCCGTGCCGGGCGCGGCACTTGAGCTGCGCGCCGAGGGAGTGTGCAAGTCCTACGGCGCCACAGTCGCGCTGGAGCATGCCGACATCGCGCTACAGGCCGGCGAGGTCCATGCCCTGCTCGGGGAAAACGGCGCCGGCAAGTCGACGCTCGTTCGCATCCTGACCGGGGCGGTCACGCCGGACGCAGGGCGGATGTATCTGCATGGAGCCGCCTACACCCCCCATTCCATTACCGATGCCCGGGCGGTCGAAGTTGCGACGGCCTTTCAGGAACTGAGCCTGGTGCCGAACCTTTCGGTCGCGCAGAACCTTCTGCTGCCCAGGCTGGCCTCCTCCCGTTCGGGGCTCATCTCGCGGGCCGACGTTCTGGCGAAGGGGCGCGAGATTCTCCTCCGTCATGACCTCGAGCGGATCGACCCCGCGGCCGAGGTGGCGCGCCTGCCGCTGTCGGATCGTCAAAGGATCGAGATCGCGCGGGCGGCCGAGAACGCGGGCCGTGTGCTGATCCTCGACGAACCCAGCGCGTCTCTCGCGGAGACGGACTGGCTGTTCGCGCAGGTGGAGAACGCCAAGGCGCGCGGCGTGGCAATCCTTTACATCTCCCATCGCCTTGCCGAGGTGCGCGCCATCTGCTCGGTCGCCACGGTGCTGCGGAACGGCCGCTCCATCGCGACCGTCGACCTGGACGATGCGAGCGACGGCGACATCTTCGAAATGATGGTCGGCCACAGGGTCGATCCCGCGCGCCCCGCCGCCCGTTCCACATCCGGACCCCGCGAAGCCCGGGTGGCCGTGACGGACATCGCCGGCTCTGAACTGAATGGCGTTTCCTTCGACCTGAATGCCGGTGAGGTTCTGGGTGTGGCGGCCCTGGAAGGGCAGGGGCAGCGTGAGCTGTTTCGTTGTCTGGCGGGGGTGCAGAAGCCGGAAGCCGGGGAAATCCGCATCGACGGCCGGCCTGCGTCCTACCGGTCGCCCCGCCAGGCGCTGCGCTTCGGCAGTGGCGTCAGCTATCTGCCGGAGGAACGCAAGACCGAGGGCATTCTCGCCGGTCTTTCCGCCGCCACCAATGTCGTACTGCCGTTCCTGCCACGCATCTCCCGCGCGGGAATGGTCGGCCAGGGGCGCGAAGTCTCCGCGGCTCAGGACGCGGCGAACGCGGTCGAGATGAACCCGCGCTATCTGACCTTTCCCATCGGAGAGCTCTCGGGCGGCAATCAGCAGAAGGCCCTGATGGCCCGCACGCTTGCCTCCGGGGCCAAGACGCTGCTGCTCTTCGACCCGACGCGTGGCGTCGATGTCGGCACCAAGGAATCCATCTACGCGGCGATCAGCGCATTCGCCGATGAGGGCGGGTCGGTCCTTTTCTATTCCTCCGAACTTCCCGAAATCGTTCAGCTCGCCGACCGCTGCCTCGTTCTCTACGGGGGCAGGGTCTTCGAAAGCTTTTCGGGCGAGGACATCAACGAACAGCGGCTCGTCGCGGCCATGATCGGTCACCACGATGCCACCGGACAGGAGGCTACCCGATGAGCGAGGTTCTCCCGAACGAGGCGTCCACGTCGCCCGCGCCGGTCATGGGCAGCCTGTTGAGGCAGCTCACCCAGGGGGCGGGACTGATCGTCATCCTCTACGTCGCGCTCTACGCCATCTACGGCTACCTCCAGCCGCGCGCCCTGGAGCCCTACGCGATCGCCGCGCTCATGAACAACACGGCGCCGCTTGCGCTCGCCGCGGCCGGTCAGACGTTCGTCGTGCTGAGCCGAGGCTTCGACCTGTCGCTCGCAGGTGTGATTTCGATCTGCAACGTGACGCTCGCGGTCGTGCCCATCGAAGGGCCGGGGGGCGCCGCGCTCTCCGTGCTCCTCTGCCTGGCGATCGGGGCGTCGGTTGGTGCGGTCAACGGGTTTCTCGTTGCCTATCTCAGGCTTCAGTCGATCGCGGCCACCCTGGCCACGATGATCATCTGCCAGGGGATCGCGCTGGTCATCCTGAACGCGCCGGGCGGCTTTGTCGCGGAATGGATCGTCTACGAGATGACGGACCGTCTCTGGGGCCTGGTTCCGGTGTCGGGGCTCGTGGTCCTGTCGGTCGTCGCGCTCTGGCTGATGCTTCGGCGCACGGATTTCGGCGTTGCAATCTATGCGGTCGGTGCGGACGAGCAGGCGGCGTCGCTGTCGGGGGTCAACGTCAGGCGCGTTCGCTTCGGGGCCTTCGTCGGTGCCGGGCTGCTCTACGGGCTTGCGGGGTTCATGCTGAGTGCCCAGACGGCCACCGGCAACCCCAATTCCGGAACACCGCTTCTTTTGCTGACCTTCGCGGCCGTTGCCCTCGGAGGGACGTCCCTGGCCGGCGGACGCGGGGGGCTGTTTGCCTCGGTGATCGGCGCCGCGACGCTGACGCTCCTGCAAAAGGTCCTGTTCTCGACCGGTGTTTCATCCTTCTACACAGGCATCTTCCAGGGCGCAGTTCTGATCCTGGCCGTCGTCTTCAGCACCGCAATCTCCCGGATCGGAGAGGAAAAATGACAATGGCCAACAACAATCCGCTCGCCGAAACAACATTCGTCCAGTCCGGGGACACGCGCCGCAGCGCAAAGATCAGCCGGGAAACGATCAGCGCCATCGCTGTCGCGGTGCTCTGCGTCGTGTTGTTGCTCGGTGCCCGTTTCGTCAGCCCGTCGCTCGGCTCCTGGTCGCAGGTGGAAACGGTGCTGATCCTCGGTTCCTTTCTGGTCGTCCTGTCTTTCGGCCAGGGGCTCGTGATTCTGTCGGGCGGGCTCGACCTGTCCCTGCCGGCGATGATCACACTCGGCGGCATCCTCGCGACCAACTGGATCGGCTCGAGCGATCCGGGCGCTTGGTATCTGCTGCCCATCGTGCTGCTGGTGTGCGCCGGCGTCGGGTTCCTGACGGCGCTGGGGATCGTGATCCTGCGTGTTCCGCCTTTCATCATGTCGCTTGCCATGTCGATCATCGTCTCCTCGGCACTGCTCGGCTATACCAAGGGCACGCCCCGCGGTGCGGCGCCTGAAATGGCGATCGCGCTGATGAAGGGATCCGTCTTCGGTCTGCCGGCACCGATCCTGTTCACCATCGGGTTCGTGATCCTCGGCTGGCTTATCCAGAGCCGTTCGATCTTCGGCCGCTACCTCTATGCCATCGGCACCAATGTCGAGGCGGCCCGTATCGCCGGGGTGCCGGTCTTCACCGCGCAGGTGCTGCCCTACGTCTTAAGCGCAACCTGTGCCGGGCTCGTCGGCATCATGCTGGTCGGTTATTCGAACGGTGCGACGCTGCGTATGGGCGACGACTACCTGTTGCCCTCCATCGCGGCGGTCGTCATCGGCGGCTCGTCGATCCTGGGCGGGCGCGGCACCTTTCTCGGCACGGTCGGCGGCGCGCTGCTGCTGACCACGCTCGGCACCATCATTTCCGCAATCGGTCTGGAATTCGGTCTCCGCACGATCATCGAGGGAGCCATCGTTCTGACTGCCCTGCTGCTTCTGAGGGAGGAGCTTTTTCAGAAGCTGGGTTCGCTCTGGAAATGACTGCGCGAACCTTGAACAAACTACCCATAAGAGGAGGAATGACCATGAAATTGAACACAGTCAAATCCATAGCCCTGGCGCTGGCGCTTGGCTCGACCGCACTCGCGGGCATCCAGCCGGCGGCCGCCCAGGACAAGGAGAAGTTCAAGATCTACCTGAGCCTCAGCTATTCCGGCAACGCCTGGCAGTCGGAAGCGGCCAATATCGTCAAGGCCCTGGCCGCGACCCCGCCCTACAACGAAACGGTCGAGCTGATCGAAGTCATTTCGGGCACGGACCCGCAGGCTCAGATTTCCGCCTATGAAAGCATGATCGACGAAGGCGCGGATGGCATCGTCAGCTTCCCGATCTCCTCCACGGCGCTGAACCGGACGATCCGCCGGGGCTGCGAGGAAGGCGTTCTGTTCTTCATGTACGACGCCACCGTCACGGAAAACTGCGCCTACAACGTCAGCTACCTGACGGCCGGTTTCGGGGAAAACACCGCACAGGCGCTGGTGAACGAACTCGACGGCAAGGGCAAGATCTTCCTGTCGCGCGGCGTGCCGGGCAACTCGGTCGACAAGCGCCACACCGACGGCGCCATGCACATCTTCAACCAGTACCCGGGCATCGAGGTCGTGTCCGAATATTACTCCTACTGGGACGACCGGACCACGCAGCAGGAAACGGCAAAGGCTCTTGCCGCGCATCCGGACGTAGACGGCATCTGGGCCCAGGCCGGCGAATACGGTGCCGTGCAGGCGCTGCTTGACGCCGGTGACCGGCTGGTTCCGATGACCGGCGAGAATTCCGCCGGCTTCCGTCTGGCGCTCGCCAACCCGGACATGCAGGAAAAAGGCCTGTCGGGCGTGTCCGCCGGCTCGCCCCCTGCCCAGTCGGGTTACGCCTTCAAGCTGATGATGGAAATTCTCACGGGCAAGCGCGAGCTGGAACCCATGAACATCGAGTACCCGCTGCCCTGGGTTCCCGCCGCAAGCGTTCAGGTCTGCGAAGGCGATGTCTACGAGAACGGATGTAACGTCTTTCCCGCGGACCGTGTTCCGTCCTCTTTCGTCAGCGAAGTCCTGAACCCGGTTCTTCTGCCTGAGGTGAATGTGGAATCGGCCTTGAACGGAACGCCGGTCGCCGGTGCCACGATCCAGCCGCTTCCTGCGGAAGTAGTCGAGGCTGCCAACGAACCGGGCATCAACTGTTCGCGCTGCGAGGCATCGGAAACGCTCTACGAACTCACAAAGATCGAGCCGACGGTCCAGCCCTAGGACCGAGGCCGACCGGCGGGTTCGCCCGCCGGTTTCCCTTCATGCCTGCCGGGTCGGAGAGAGAGACAGATCTACCTGCTGAATTGACCGGCGTCGCAACATGTGGATGTGTTCCAGGGTCCGGGTTGCGGGCAGCGAGAAGAAAACTTTGAGGGGACGGTTTCAAGTGGCAACGAAACAAAAAGAACCGAGGACGGGACGCATAACCGTGAAGGATCTGGCGAAGGATTTGGGCATGTCGGTATCGACGGTCTCGCGCGCCTTTTATCCGGAAGCCATTGTCGCTGAAAAAACACGAGAAGCCGTCTTGAAACGGGCGACCGAACTCGGCTACCGGCCGAACCCGTTTGCACAAAGCCTTATCACCAAGAAATCCCAGATCGTCGGAATGGTCGTTTCGGACCTGACCAATCCGTTCTACCCGGAGGTCATGACACGCCTGACCGCAAAACTGCAGGGCGCTGGTATGAACGTCATGCTGGCGGCGGCAAACGAACCGGACAAGACCGACGAAGCCGTAGACCTGTTGTTGTCCTATCAACCGGATCTGGTGATCGTGCTTGCCGTTACCTTGTCCTCCCATGCGCAGGAAAAATGCGAGAAAGCAGGGGCTCCGTGCATATTCTTCAATCGTCTTTCAGCGGACGGGCTGGGTTTCGGCGTCAGCTGCGACAATGAGGAAGGAGGGCGGCGCGTGGCCGACTTCCTGATCGACAGCGGTCACAGAGACCTGGTTTACATTTCCGCCTTTCCCGGCGCGTCCACCAATGTCGAACGGCAGAACGGGTTTTGCCGGCGTGCCGTGGAACGCGGTCTTGAGGAGCCCCGGGTCATCGAGGCGGGTTATTTCACTTACGAGGCCGGGTATTCCGCCGGATTGAGGATGGCCGATGTTCCCGGTCCCGCTGACGGCGTGTTCTGCGCCAACGATATCGTTGCCATCGGCTTCATCGAAGGCGTTCAGGAAGGTCTCGGGCTGCGTGTTCCGGAGGATCTCTCGGTTGTCGGCTTTGACGACATCACGATGGCGGGCTGGCCTTCGCACAAGCTTACGACGATCGCCCAGCCACTGCAGGAAATGATGAAGGCCACCGTCCAACTGTCCGTGGAACTGGCCCGCGAGCGCCACCTGGAACCCCGAATTAACAGAATTCCGCCGGGCGAACTGGTCCAGCGGAGCACGACGATGCCGCGTTCACACGCCAAGGAGGATACCCATGCAGAGCGCTGATCTCTTTGCCCGTCTCAGCACCGTGCACCGGCCCGACTGCGCGCTGTTCGAAGACGGCCCCGTGCCCAAACCGGCGCCGGATCCGGAAGAAGTCGCCCGCCTGGTGGGTTCGTCGGAGGCGGCCGCCTACGCGGAGGCGTGCCGGCCGGTGTTCGAGGATCTGCGACGCGTGATCGGACAGCTTGCCGGTCTCATGATCCTGGCCCAGCTGACCCGTTCGACCGAAGTGGCGGACCTGTCGGAGCTTTCCTCCTGCCGGGCCCGCTGGGAAAGCAGCGGTGAAAGACTTGCCGCGCTTTCCGCGCCGGCTGCGCTGACCGCACATCTGGAGCAGATCTCGGCGGCACATGTTTTTTGTGGCCGGGCTCTGGGAACGTTCTCACTGATCCGGCCGAGCCGGGACAACGATGACCTGTTCGACGACATCGCGCGCCATGTGCGGCGCGCATACGCCCACCTGCGCGCCGTCACGTCCGAGAAGGCCGGACTGGAAATGGTGGATCTGACACATGCCTGCTGCTCCTGCGGACGCTAAGCGGGGCTGAACGACAAACGGAGGAAATAAGACCTATGGCTGACTATTCGATCTGGGTTTGCGAATATTCATACGTCCCCAACTACCACAAGAGCGGCGTTCTCTACGGCGCGCACAATCAGGGCTACGTGAAGCTTCCTTATTGCTACGTCGTGATCAAGGGCAAGGACCATGTGGCCATGGTCGATGTCGGATACAACGACAAGGACTACGGCAAGACGCTCGGCGACCGTTTCGGCGTGGAAAACTGGCGCAACCCCAAGACGGTAATGGCCGAACTCGGTCTGTCGCCTGAGGATGTCGATACCTGCTTTATCACCCACGCCCATTTCGATCACTTCGGCAATGTCGAGGATTTTCCGAACGCCAAATTTTACATCCAGGAGCGCGAGATCTCCAAATGGGTCTGGGCCATGTCCCTGCCTGACCGCATGCGCTGGATGATGGTGGCCGTCGACCCGGGCGACATCGTTCGCGGTGTGGACCTGGCGCGCGACCGGCGGCTGGAAACGGTCAATGGCGCACTCACCGACGTCCTGCCGGGCATCGACCTCCATCCGGCGGAAGACAGCCACACCTGGGGCTCGATGTGGGTCACCGTCCGCAACGATGGCAAGCCCCAGTCCGAGGACACCTGGGTCCTTGCCGGCGACCTGATTTATGTGTTTGAGAACATCAAGGGTCCGGGCGCTGCCGTGGATGCGGATGAGATCTACACACCGGTCGGCCTTGCCACCGGAAGCCAGGCCAACCTCGTTCTGGCGACCGAGGAGATGATGAAACAGGTCGGTTACGACAGCCACCGCATCATTCCGGTCCACGAGGAGCGGTTGCGTGACACATTCCCGTCACGGATCTCGAAAGAAGGGCTGCGGATCACCGAAATCTGTCTTGCGGACGGTGAAACATCGAAGGTGACGGCCTGATGGCGGACAAATCGGTCGTTGCCATTGTCGGCGCCGGACTTGTCGGCTCCGGCTGGGCTCTCGTCTTTGCGCGCGCCGGGCATGACGTCAGGATCTTCGATCCGGATGCAACCGTCCGGGACCGGGTGCTGCCCTGGGCGGCGGCCTCCGTGGAGGAACTTGTTCAGGCGGGCCTTGTCTCCGGCGGCGAAGAGGTTCTGCAGCGCCTTTCGGTCTGCGAAACCCTTGAGGACGCGCTCGACGGCGCGGGATACATCCAGGAATCCGTTTTCGAGACGGTCAAGGTGAAGTCCGAAGCGTGCCGTGCGATCGATGCGGTCATGCGAAGCGACGCCATCGTCGGGTCTTCGTCGTCCGGCATTCCGGCGTCGCGCTTTACCGAAGACTGCCGCAACAGGAACCGGTTTCTGATCGCGCATCCGGTGAACCCGCCGCATCTTGTGCCGGTGGTCGAACTTGTGCCGGCGCCCTGGACCGACGACGAGGCCATGACCGAAACACGGCGGATCATGACAGAGGTCGGACAGGTTCCGGTCACCCTGACCCGCGAGATCGACGGCTTCATTCTCAACAGGCTTCAGGGCGCGCTCCTGAACGAGGCCTGGGCACTCTACGACGAGGGCTACGCGAGCCTTGAGGATATCGACGCGACCGTGGCTCACGGGCTGGGGTTGCGCTGGTCCTTCATGGGCCCTTTCGAGACCATCGACCTCAACGCCCCTGGCGGCATCACCGACTACGCCGCCCGGCTGGGCGGCATGTACCACGACATGGCGGCCAAACGCGTGGCCAGGCCGTGGCCCGAAGAAACAATCCGCAAGGCGGGAGAGGAACGCCGGCAGACCTTGCCGGAAGGCGATCTTGCGGACCGCCGCGCCTGGCGGGACGCCGCGCTGACGCGTCTTGCCGCATTCAAGAAATCCCAGGGTCTGGGGCCTTGAGGCCCGGAAAGCCGCATTGACGACCCGGACCAGTAAAGACCCGAAACAAGGAAAAAGATGATGTCCATAACCTATCTCAAGCGAGGAAAGCCCGAAGCGGACCGCGCTGATGACGACGCCAAGACGCGTTCCGTCGTCGAAAGCACGCTCAAGGATATCGAGGAGCGCGGTGACACTGCCGTGAGGGAGCTTTCCGAGAAGTTCGACAAATATTCCCCGCCGTCCTTCCGCCTGTCGGAAAGCGACATTGAATCGATCGTCTCGAAAGTTTCCGACCAGGAAATGGCCGATATCCGGTTCGCCCACGACCAGGTGCGGAATTTCGCCCAGGCACAGCGGGACTCCATGCTGGACATCGAGGTCGAGACGCTGCCCGGGGTGGTGCTTGGCCACAAGAATATCCCCGTGCAATCCGTCGGCTGCTACGTACCCGGCGGCAAGTTTCCGATGGTCGCCTCGGCCCACATGTCCGTTGCCACCGCCTCGGTCGCGGGCGTGCCGCGCATTCTCGCGGCAACGCCCCCGTTCAAGGGCGAACCCAATCCGGGTGTGATTGCGGCAATGCAGATGGGCGGTGCTCATGAAATCTACGTGTTTGGCGGCATCCAGGCGATCGGTGCCATGGCGATCGGTACCGAGACGATTGACCCGGTCGACATGCTGATCGGTCCGGGCAATGCTTTCGTTGCCGAAGCAAAGCGCCAGTTGTTCGGTCGCGTGGGCATCGATCTGTTCGCGGGGCCGACGGAGACGCTGGTCATCGCGGACGAAACGGCGGCCGATGCCGAACTGTGCGCCACCGACCTGCTGGGCCAGGCCGAGCACGGCTACAACAGCCCCTGCGTGCTCCTGACGAACTCGGAAAAGCTCGCGCGCGACACCATGGCGGAAGTCGAGCGGCTGCTGGGCATTCTGCCGACCGCCGACACGGCCCGGGTCAGCTGGCAGGACTACGGCGAGGTGATCGTCTGCGATACCTACGACGAAATGCTGCAGGCCGCCAACGACATTGCCTCCGAGCACGTTCAGGTCATGACGGACCGGGACGAGTGGTTCCTGGACAACATGCATTCCTACGGAGCGCTTTTCCTCGGGCCGCGGACCAACGTCGCCAATGGCGACAAGGTCATCGGCACCAACCATACCCTGCCGACCAAGAAGGCGGGCCGTTACACCGGTGGGCTCTGGGTCGGAAAATACCTGAAGACACACAGCTATCAGCGCATTCTGACCGACGAGGCGGCCACCATGATCGGTGAATACGGCTCACGCCTGTGCATGCTGGAAGGGTTTGTCGGTCACGCCGAACAGTGCAACGTCCGGGTCCGCCGCTACGGCGGGATCAACGTGCCCTACGGCGAAGGCGCTCCCTACCGCAAGGCTGCCGAATGACGGCTGCCGGTCCGACATTCCGCCTCGACGGGCGCCGGGCGCTCGTCGTCGGCGCCAGCCGGGGTATCGGCCGGGCCGTCGCGGAGGCGATGGCCGCGGCGGGCGCGGAGGTAACACTCTGCGCACGCTCGGCGGAGCAGATCGACGAGACGGTCTCGGCCCTTCGCGCACAAGACCTCCAGGCGGAGACGCTGGCGGTCGACGTGACGGATACCGGGGCTTTTGCGGCGACCGTCGCGGCCCTCCCGGCTTTCGACATTCTGGTCAACAACGCCGGGACCAACCGCCCGAAGCCGCTCGCCGAGGTCTCCGAGGACGACTATGACGCCGTCCTGAACCTGAACCTCAGGGCGGCCGTCTTTGCCGCCAAGGCGGTAACGGCGCGGATGCTGGCAGAGGGCCGGCGGGGATCGGTCATCAACATGTCCTCGCAGATGGGCCATGTCGGGGCGGCGAACCGGACCATCTACTGTGCCTCGAAATGGGCGCTTGAAGGGTTCACGAAGGCGCTCGCGGTGGAACTTGCCCCGGCCGGTATCCGGGTCAACACCATCTGCCCGACCTTTGTCGAAACGCCGATGACAAAACCCTTTTTCGAAGATCCGAAATTCCGCGACGAAGTTCTGGCCAAGATCCCGCTAGGACGGTTGGGACAGGTGGAGGAAGTCGCCGCCGCGGCGGTCTACCTGGCCTCGGACGCGGCAGCCCTGATGACGGGCAGCGCCCTGAAGCTGGATGGCGGCTGGACGGCGCTTTGACCCCGGTGTCAACATGAGGATGCCGTCTGATATCTTCGGCGAACCCGGCCTTGACCGGACGAAACACCTGGGAGGCGGGTCATGAAGCTTGGCGCTGTTGGAGACGATTTCACGGGCTCCTCCGATCTCGGCCTGACGCTGGCCGAAGGCGGGCTTCGAACCGTGCAATATGTGGGCGTTCCGGCAGGCGGGGCGGCTCCGGATGTAGAAGCGGGCATCGTTGCCCTGAAATCGCGGTCTCTTCCTGTGGAAGAAGCGGTTGCCCAGTCGCTGGCGGCCCTCAGGTGGCTTCGTGAGCAGGGTTGTACACAATTCCTGTTCAAATATTGCTCGACCTTCGACAGCACCCCTGAAGGCAACATCGGTCCGGTCATCGAGGCCTTTATCGAGGAACTGGGAACGGAGGCTCCGGTGATCGTGTGTCCGGCGTTTCCGGCAACGGGGCGCACCGTCTATCAGGGCCATCTCTTTGTCGGCGACCGGCTCCTGTCGGAGTCAGGCATGGAAAATCACCCGCTGACACCCATGACCGACCCCGATCTGCGCCGCTTTCTCGGCCTGCAGGTCCGGTCCCCCGTCGGGCATCTGCCGCATTCGGAAATCGCCGCGGGCCGGGTTCGTGAGGGCCTCTTGAGCGAGGCGCGGGAAGGCCGTCAAATCGTGGTGTGCGATGCGATCTCAAACAGCGATCTCGTCGCATTGGGCAACGCCGCCCGCGACTTTCCGCTTTTGACCGGCGGTTCCGGAATTGCGCTCGCACTTCCCTCCGCCCATGGCGCGGACAGGTGCAACCCGGCACACTGGTCGGGCGTGCAGGGGCCGGCGCTCGCCCTGTCAGGGTCCTGCTCGATGGCCACCCGGCGGCAGGTTGCCGAACACGCCCGCGCCCGACAGCCGCAACGCAGGATCAGGATAGAGGATCTGGTCAGTAGTTCCGTAACTGTCGTGGAGACGCTTGACTGGGCACTCTCCTGCGAAGGCCTGCCTCTGGTCTACTCCTCCGCGGACCCGGCGGAGGTTCGCGCGGTGCAGGACCGCTTCGGCCTTGCGGCGAGTGCATCCGCAATCGAGGACTTCTTCGCGTCGCTCGCCGTGGAGGCGGTCAGACGCGGCGTGACACGTCTGATATCGGCGGGGGGAGAAACCTCCGGCGCCGTCGTGAATGCCCTTGAGGCGGATGCGCTGCGCATCGGGCCCATGATCGATCCGGGTGTTCCAGCCGTCACCGTGGAAGGCCAGCCGCTCGCACTGGCCCTGAAATCGGGGAATTTCGGTGCCGACGACTTCTTCCTCAAGGCCGCGCGCGTTCTGGAGGGCGGATGAGCCGGGAAGCCGATCTTCGCGAACGCATCTGCCGTCTGGCAAAGTCCATGTTCGATCGCGGGCTGACCGCCGGGGCCTCCGGCAACATCTCCGCGCGCCTCGACGACGGCTCCCTTCTGGTGACGCCGACGGGATCCTCCTTCGGGACGCTGGATCCATCGCGGCTCAGCCATCTTGCCGGCGACGGCCGCTTCCTGTCTGGTGCCAGGCCGACCAAGGAAATGCCTCTTCACAGCGCGTTTTACGAGACGCGGTCCGAAACCGGAGCGGTGGTGCATCTCCATTCCTGTCACTCGGTCGCCGTGTCGATGCTGCCGGAAACGGACCCGGACAACGTCCTTCCACCGCTGACGCCCTATTCGATCATGCGTCTCGGCAAGGTCAAGCTGCTGCCGGTCTTCCTGCCGGGGGATCCGGCCATGGGCGACGCGGTGCGCGGACTTGCCGGAAAACGCTCCGCCGTTCTTCTGGCAAACCACGGCCCCGTCGTGGCCGGCAAGGACCTTGAGGCGGCCGTCTATGCGGCCGAGGAACTGGAGGAAACCGCGAAGCTGGCCCTGATGACCCGTGGACTGCAGCCACGCGTTCTGACGGGACCTCAGATACAAAGCCTGGTTCAAACCTACGATATCGAGTGGCAATCATGACCGAACGCTTTCGTTTTTCCGCAAATACGGGCTTTCTCTGGAAGGATCGTCCGTTTCTCGATCGCATTCGCGCCGCCGCGGCCGCCGGTTTCGACGCGGTGGAATTTCACGACGAGGCGCAGTCGGAAACGCCCGCCGACCTCAAAACGGTTCTCGAAGACACCGGGCTGCCTGTCTGCGGGCTCAACGTCCGCATGGGAGCGACCGCCGGCTGTGCGGCGGTGCCGGGAGAAGCGCAGCGGGCCGGTGACGATTTTCTCAAGGCCCTCGAGGTTGCGGAAAGCGTCGATGCCGGCGCGATCCACGTGCTTGCAGGGCATGCGGAGGGTCCTGAAGCAGCCGAGCAATACCGGAAGGTCCTGGACTTCTGTTGCGGCCAGACGGACCGGACGGTTCTCATAGAACCGATCTGCCTTGCGAAAATGCCGGGCTATTTTCTGAAAGACGTCGACCAGGCGTCGGAAATCCTGGCGGATGTCGGCAGGCCCAACCTGAAGATCATGTTCGACTGCTTTCATGTGCGCGAGGAGAGCGGCGACATTCTGACAGCCTTTGAACGGGTGAGGGCAGCCGTCGGCCACATCCAGATCGCCTCTTGGCCCGACCGCTCCGAGCCCGGAAACGGGGAGCCGGACTATTCCCGTCTTCTGCCAGCCTTCCACGCCGCGGGCTACCGCTCCTGCTTCGGCTGCGAATACGTACCATCCGGCGACACCGATGCGGGTTTGGTTTGGAGAGAGCGATATCGGGGGATTTAATTTCCTCGGAAATTTGGCGGGGAAATATAGTTGCTGGGAATAGGTGGTTTGAATGAATTTCTATCGGCCGTTTAGAGAGGCCGGTGTCCAGTCGCCAATCCTGTTTTCCGACCGGTAGCGAGAACGTCACTGGCCCGATAACTGAATGGCCAACGTTGTTGCTGGAGCCTCGGCCGATAAGTGTCGGTTCAGGACGTCGGCTCCTTTTCCCTGGCGCGCTGGAAGACGTGGTAGGCGGCACGGAGGTGGCCGTACATGACCGATCTGGCCCAATCGCCGTCACCTTCGCGGAAGGCTTGCAGCATCTCGTGATGATGTTCCATCGAACGCGCGAGATCCTCCTGCGAGTAGGCCTCGAACGTGCGCGCCTGAATCGAGAACTCCACAACACTCGTGAGCAGGACCGACAGCCGCTTGTTGCCCGAGGCCGCGATGATTGCGGAATGGAACTGGCTGTTGAGCTGCGTGAGGCTTTTGAAGTCCTGGTTGGGTCCGGGGCGGGCGCACTCGGCCATCTGTCGGGCCAGATCAGCCAATTCGGCAATCGTCTCACTGTCTATCCGGCGCGCGGCTTCGGCGCAGGCATGGCATTCCAGCAGCAGACGAAGTTCGAAAATCTCCTCGGCATCCTTTTTCGTCCAGCCGATGACATGGGCTCCCCGGTTCGCGATCAGTTCCACGAGTCCTTCTGCGGCCAGGCGGCGCAGGGCCTCTCGAACGGGGGTTCGCGAGAGAGCCAGGGACTTGGAAAGGGTGGCCGAAGACAAATGCGAGCCGACGGCGTGCTCGCCGCTCAGGATGCGGTCCCGGATCGCGCGATAGGCCACTTCGGTCGCAGTGTCATTTTCTGATTTGTCGTTTGCCATGATGCCGAGTCTGGTTTGTTCGATCCCGTTGGTTCGCCAGTATTCAATATGTCCGCGCGGTTTGCCAGATGGGTTAAAATTGGATCCATATTATCCATGTAAGGAGAAAAAATAAGGAAAATTTCCAAAAAAAGAATTGGATTGGATCCACTTTCTTGTTACCAACTGCTCATGGGCTTGGTTTCTGGCCTGTGAAAAATGTCCGTTCCGGTGCGGGAGGCGCCGGTTCGGGACAGGGCAATTTGGAAGGGAGGACCCCAATATGAGAACCATCGTTTCGCTGCTTGCCGGAGCGGCAATGTTCGCAGGCAGCACGCTGGCCAGTCAGGCAGCCGACCTGACGCTGCGCATCTCTCTGCAGACGCCGCTGAAGTCGCACCTCGGTCAGAACCTGCTTTTGTTCAAGGACGAAGTGGAAAAGAAGTCCGGTGGCGACATAGAGGTTCAGATCTACGATTCCGCGCAGCTCTTCAAGGACAGTGAGGTGCCCGAGGCTGTCGGTTCCGGCGCACTGGAAATGGGTGTTGCCTCGCTCACCCGCTACGTTGGCGATATCCCGGCGGTGGACATCTTCTACATGCCCTTCGTCCTGAACTCGGAAGAGAAGATCCGCAAGGCGGTTGCTCCCGGAAGCCCTGTGCGTCAGCCGCTTGACGACGCCATTCTGGAAACCGGAGCACGCGTCCTGTGGTGGCAGGCCTACGGTACCGTCATCCTGATTTCCAAGGGTGAGCCGATCGCCAAACCGGCCGACATGGCCGACAAGAAGGCGCGCGTGTTCGGCAAGTCCCTGGGCACCTGGGTTTCGGTCGTCGGTGGTGTGCCGACCATGATTTCCGGTTCCGAACAGTTCCTGGCTTACCAGCGCGGCACGGTGGATCTAGGCATGACCGGCGTGTCCGGCGTCCAGTCGCGCAAGCTCTGGGAAGTGATGGATACCATCACCAAGACCAACCACGCCGACATCGAGTTCCTCGTCGTGATCAACGAGGACTTCTGGCAGGGCCTGACGGACGAACAGCGTGGCTGGATTTCCGAAGCCGCGCGGGTTGCGGAGATCGATGTTCGTGACCGTGTCGCCGAGATCGAGGCGAAGGCTTATTCCGACGCCGAGGAAAACGGCATGACGATCTACCAGCCGACCGACGAGGAAATCGCTGCCTGGAAAGAGGCTTCGGCTCCGGTCATCGATACCTGGCTGGAAGAGGCCGGACCTCTGGGCAAGCAGGTTCTCGATGCGGCCAACGGCCTTTGACGGGAGATCCGGGCAATGACCTTTAGATGGCTCGACAGGCTTTCGGATGGCATCGCCTGGATCGCGGCCTGGGCTCTCTTCGTAGTCGGGCTGATGCTCGGCTACGAAGTGATCGCCCGGTATTTCTTCAACGCGCCCACGATATGGGCCGAGGAAATGTCGCGCATCCTGATGGTCTGGGCGGTCTTCATGGCGGGGGCTTCGCTGATGCGCAAGGATGCGCAGATCCGGGTGACCATTCTGACCGACCTTTTGGGCCCTGGGGGCAAGCTTGTCGCACGCCTCGTGTCGCTCGTCTTCGTTGTCGGCGTGTCCGCGTTGCTTGTCCGCTACGGGATCAAGGATCCCGTCAGCAGCCTGGAACATGGGCGAACGACGGGGACGATGCTGGATCCACCGGCCTGGATCATGCAGGCGAGCGTCCCGGCAGGGTTCGCCCTTGTCTGTGTGCAGGGTTTGGTCGAGATCGTCCGGACCTTGCGCGGAGACCGGGCCGCCGAGCGAAGCGCCGCCGACCACATGGCCGGCTGACCGGCTCCCACCAGAAGCGCCATATGGCGCAGGAAACCGACAATGGAAATTATTCTCATACTCGCGGCGCTGTTCGTGCTGCTGCTCGCGGGCGTGCCTGTTGCCTTTGCCCTGGGCGGGTTGGGGATCGGCCTGTTGATCGTCGGAGGGTTTTCACCGCTGATCGCGCCCAAGGGCACGCTTTCGGCAATGGACAGCTTTGTCCTGGTCGCCGTGCCGATGTTCCTCTTGATGTCCAATATCATGCTGCGGGCAGGTGTGGGGAAGGACCTCTATGCCGCCGTGCAAGCCTGGGTGGGACATTGGCCGGGCGGACTTGCGGTGGCGACCGTGATCTCCTGCGGCATCTTCGCGGCGATTTCCGGCTCGTCCGTTGCAACCGCCGCCACGATCGGCACGGTCGCAATCCCCGAGATGAGCAAGCGCGGTTATCCGCGCCCCTTTGTCTTCGGGTTGCTGGCCGCCGGAGGCACCCTGGGCATCCTCATCCCGCCCTCCATGATCATGATCGTCTATGGGGTGATCACCGAGGAATCCGTCCTGTCCCTCTTCCTCGCGGGCATCGGTCCGGGGCTGCTGATGATGGCGCTCTTCATCGTCTGGTCTATGATCTACGCCATCCTCAACCCGAGTTGCCAGTCTTCCGAGGCCGCGAGCTGGGAGGAGCGTTTCAGCACCGGACTGCGGGCGCTGCCGACCGTGTTTCTGTCGGGCTTCGTGATCGTCGGAATCTACATGGGCTGGTACACCCCGACGGAAGCCGCCGCGGTCGGCTTTCTCGGCGCGCTTTTCGTCACCGGTGCCGTTCTGCGAACCCTGACCTGGACCGCGCTTAAAGGAGCGGTGCTGGACAGCATGAAGACGACCGTTGCGATCCTGCTGATCGTCGCCGGCGCCAAGGTCTTCGGCAAGGCTATCGCCCTTTGGCGGATACCGCAGGAGATCTCCATGCTGATCTCCGACAACATCCATTCGCCCAGTCTGTTGATCCTGGCGATCGCGGCGGTGCTTCTGGTCATGGGGCTGTTCATGGAAGCCATGTCGATGATGCTGATCATGGTCCCGGTGCTGATCGGCGCGGTCACGGGCCTTGGCATCGACCCGATCTGGTTCGGCATCTTCTTCGTGATCATGGTCGAATGCGCGCTGATCACCCCACCGGTCGGACTAAATCTTTACGTCATTCAGGCCGTCGGGGATGCCCGCATGCAGGAGGTCGCCCGCGGTGTGATGCCTTTCCTGATCCTGATGCTCGTTACCGTTGCCGCAATCACATTCTTTAAGGAGATCGTCCTTTGGCTACCGTTTCACCTTTGACACCCGCCAATCGCCTGCGCGCGCTTCTCGAAGGCGACCGCCTGCTGCTGACGCCGTCGGCCGGAGATGCCTTGTCGGCACGCCTGATCGAGCAGGCGGGCTTTCCGCTCGCGTTTATATCGGGCTTCGCCGTATCGGCCTCGCGCATCGGCATGCCGGACACGGGGCTGATCTCCTACGCTGAAATGGTGGATTCGGCCCGCAACATTGCCGCGGCCGTCTCGATGCCGGTGATGGCCGACGGCGATACCGGCTTCGGCAATGCGCTCAACGTGAAACGCACGGTCGCGGGCTTTGCCCAGGCGGGGGCCGCTTCGGTCATGATCGAGGACCAGGTTGCGCCGAAACGCTGCGGCCACACCAGGGGCAAGATGGTGGTCGGCCGGGAGGAGGCTGTCGACCGGATCCGCGCGGCCTGCGATGCGCGCGATGAAATGCGCGCAAGCGGCAAGGGCGACATCCTGATTCTGGCGCGAACCGATGCCCGGCGCGAGCATGGCGTCTCGGAAGCCATCGCCCGCGCGCAGGCCTTCCGCGAGGCCGGCGCGGACATCCTGTTCGTCGAGGAGCCGCAGTCGGAAGACGAAATGCGCACGATCTGCTCCGAGGTCGACGGCCCCAGCATGGCCAATCTGGTGGAAGGCGGCCTGACGCCGATCCTGCCGGGGGACCAGCTCGAAGACCTTGGGTTCAAGATCGCCATTTTCCCGCTGACGCTCATGTCCGCCGCGATGAAAGCCATGATCGGGGCCCTGGAAACGATGAAAGGCGGCGCTCACCCCAACGATGCGCTGCTCGAGTTCGCCGAACTGCGCAAGCGGGTCGGTTTCGACGAGTATTACCGGCAAGAGCAACGCTACTCCGGCGCCCGCGACTGAGACACCGGCATCCGTCGATCTTCGTTAAAGAACGCCGGCAGCGCTTTTCTGCCGGCGTTTTTGTTGCAGTGGGCAGCCGACAGGCTCCGTGACGGATCGAGGGAGACCGGACATGCGTCGAGGGAGAAGCCTGGGGGACGCGATGACTTTGCCAGGCGGCATCCCAGCGGGAACTGACCTAAGAACGACGTGTCAAAACGTAACAGCACCAACGTGCAATCCTGCATTGTTCTGCAGTTTGTTGCAGTTTTGCCGAATTGTACCGTTTGGGTTTCTTGTCTTTTATCTGAAACTTGATGGTGCTGCCGGAGAGATTTGAGCTCGGCGGTTTCGCTTATTATGTGTTGATTTTATTGCATTATTTTTGACGCTCGTCCAGTTCTGTGTGCCACCTTTGTGGTCATGCGCCTTGTCTACGGCGCGCCTCTCCGCGAGCTAAACCTACCGAACTTTATTGCCTGGCGGTGAGTGCCGGCTAGCACCAACTAAAGAGAAACAAGTCAGGAGCACATAAGTCGCGTCTAAGTCACCCAAGAGACGCGCTTGACAATCCGGCCTACTAGGAGAATGGTTGTAATTTGAGGTAAGTTGATGCCAAAAGTTGTTTATTTGACAGGCGCCCCAGCTGCAGGGAAAAGTTCTACTATTGCTGAGCTTCGCAAACGGAGGCCGGATATTGAATACTGGGAATATGGGGCAAGGCTGACTAAGTACATTTCGTCCCGCGAAAACCTAAAGTCACAGTCTGAGTTGAGAAATCTTTCGAGTATGATAGTAAAAGCGGAAGACGTTGATGCTGTCGATGATCTTCTGCTGCAATATGTACACAAATATCGATCCAGCAAGCCTGTCATAATCGACAGCCACCCGGTAACAAAAGAACGGTACGGATACAGGATTACCCCATTCTCACTGGATAGGTTTGCCCAGCTCGCGCCTGACGAGATCTGGGTGTTTCTTGCTAGCCCTGAAGTGACGCTATCTCGGATCGCATCAAACCCTGAAGGCCGACCACAAATTACTGCCGAAGAGGCTCGGTTTCATTCGCAGTTGCAAGCGTCTGTTGCAGCAACTTATGCAATGTCTATTGGAAGACCAGTTTACATTTTTGATTCTAGTCGTGATCGCGAGGAAATTCTTGGAGAGTTGGAAGCTCGCTTATGATTAAGGGAGTTTCCACTTGGCGAATATTGACAGATAGAATGTTCGGAAGAAGAAATACTATGACACAAAGCTTACCGCCGCGTCCGGGTCCGAGGGGGCCAGTCGATCTTCGGATGGCTCTAAACGCAGTTTCAGATGTTGTAGAGAATAGACCACGCCCGATACGCATTTTTGACCAGATTCATATGAAGTCGGGTGACATGGTCATGCAAAGTGAAATTGTCGCAAACTGGTCAGATGGTAAAAAACTAGCCTTCATCGGGGATGGTGATGCAATCAGTGTCTGTGTCGCGTACCTTCAGGTGAGGAACGTATTGCACTTTGGGCCAAAAGAAATCGTTGTATTTGACTTCGACGAGCGTACGGTCAATGCAGTTCGCAGGTTTGCGGATAAAGAGAAGATTAATAATCTTGATGCCCGGCTATACAATGTTCTGGATGCATTTGAGTATTCATCGGATTTTGATTGCTTTTATACTAATCCCCCTTGGGGGGCGTCCAATAACGGCGAGAGTGTGAATGTTTTTGTCGAACGAGGTCTAGAAGCGACTAGTTACTCCGGAGAAGGGATGATCGTCATTGCAGATGATGATGAGCTGGACTGGCCCAAGAAAGTGCTCGCCAGCGCTCAGAGATTTGCACTGGACAAGGGGTTTTACGTTTCAAGGATGCAAAGAAAGCTTCACGAATATCATTTGGATGACGCGCCAGAATTAAGGTCGTGTAACCTATACATTTCATCGCTCCCGGGAAATGGACGTGTTGTTTCCCCAAGCCAGGCGATAACTGACCGCGAGAGGCTGCTTAATTTCTACGGTAAATCCAAAACCCCACATGTTCGCTATGTGAAAGAAGCTAGGCGCCTTAGCTACGGTGTCGCACATGATGACGAGTATGAGTTCGAACTTCTGGAGGATACTGATGAGTAATATCATTAAGCCCGGAGCGGGAATTCTGTTTATGAAAGTGGGTGTCCACGCTCAAGAGGAGTTGGACGACATAATCGCTAGGAAAAGCAAGGAAATCGAGGATACCGGATACGGTATGTGGGGGTATGGAGGTAATACCTGCCACCCGACCACGATGGTCCAGCCATTTGCTGACGAATATGAAAAGCGTGGAGATACAATTCATCTAGTCATGGAGGAAATTGAGTCGAACCACCGAGCGGCTCCATCTCGCGCGACAGAGTGCTCGATGAATGGCATTGACTGGGAATTGATACCTGAAACGATAAATGTCCTAGGATCAAAATATGCGCTGTTGATTGAAGAGTTGCGGCGAGAAACCTTCGTCCTGCCCTTGGATCAAACGAGGGTCCCAGTTGGGCGTAGTTCAGGAAAGCTTGGTGCGCGTTATGTGCAAGGGCGGGTGGACAAAGCGTGTTTAGAGGTATTGGAGCACCCCGAGCTTAGCAATGTATATGAGCCGAGGAATATACGCGTTGGTCTTGTGGCGAAATTGAGAAAGCCCTATGCCGTTTTCCTTAAGGATCGAGGCAAATAAATTTACTGCGGCTCCGCAATCAGTACGTCCCGCGTTTTGGAACGCAGGTCTTCAATGTAGCTGGCGAGGGCTTTTTTTACATCTTCTTCTGAGTTGGGTGTATATTTTCCGAAGCAAATAGTTATTGCTTTGTCTATACCCAATTTATTTCGAATATTATTTTGAATGTACGCAAATTCAATTTTCGATAATATGCCTAGTATTATTTGTTCAAAACATAAAATCTTGTTCTGGTAACTGTCAGGGTCAATTGATGATACCGCAATAATTGCGCGCTTATCTCCTGTGGCCAAATATCTTTTTGATCGACAAATTAAGATGGCAAGTAACTGACTCTCTCCGGTGTCGAGCTCTAAGTTTTGCTCCACCGCTTTAGATTCCAGTGTTGCTGCAATTTCCACTTCTTTGTCAGATGGGTCTACGAATGTAACCTTGTTGAAGACATGATCTGCATCGCTTTGCCTATCTACGCAGCCTAGGCTCATTGTGCGCGACAGAGCTACATACTTGCCAACACTAAGCATCTCTGGAGGGCTGTCGCCGACAGTCGTCGCTGCGATCATTTCTTCTGCTATTTTGTAGCATAAAGATTTGATAACAATATCATTATCAAGAAGAACTCTATCTTTCATTAAGTAGGCCTGTGGCTTTTCTTATGTAAAGCTGGGTCTCATGCGGTAGTAGTGACCATTCGATCTCGCTTTCTAGGATAAGATTTATTTCTTTCCATACGGGTTTTCGGTCCGTATACATGAATTTTAGAGCTGCAATTGCTTTTGGCCATGTATTTGTCTGATAGGCCAAGCAAAGGGCAAGGGTGCCGGGCTCAATCTGGTGTGCTTCTCCCGATTTGAGAGCTGCCTCTGCCAATGACTGTGCACTGTAATTAAGTGTCGAAGCTTCGATTTCAGGGTGCGTTGATCCAGTTAATAACTCTAAAGCAAATTCATCAGCTTCTTTCTCTTCAGCGTCTTTTTCCTCACGATTAGGATCTTGTTCAAGGTCAACTAGCGCGGGGACTTCCTTCAGGTGGCCTAGCATGATGTGTCCCAATTCATGGGCAAGCGTGAAGGCAATAGGTGCAGGGTATTCAGCGTCTTTACCGAGTAGGATTACCATCCGGTCCTCAACGGTAACGACCATCGCGTGCATCAGTTTATGCCGCAGCGGAAAGATCCGGAGGTGGGCTACAGGGATGCCGAGTGCCCAGCTGGTGGCCACTAAGGCCCGCAGATCTACAAACTTGTTGCTCTGCAGGATAGCTGATCTCAATTGAAGTGCCGAATAGCCACTTTGCGTTGGTGTTTCTGGGAACGCCCGCAGCAACATTCTGGCAAAGGCGATGCCAAATGAAGTTAGTGCGGCTCTCTCAGCAGCTGTCTCCGTTTTGAGGTGCTTGAAACGCGCGTCGTCATCCCAAATGAATTCGACCCTCTCTCCCACAAGAAGGGCTTGGGGGTCGAGGCCAAGACTCCGCGACAGTGCGAACCGAAGCTCAGTCTTCCCAGACCTGGAGCTTTCAGCATCTTCACTCCACCACGACGGCCATGCTGAGCGTATTGCTTCCGCACTAATGCCCGCCTCGCGTAGGGCCTTGAATAATCTATGAGACTTGTCGACCACTGGCGTCTTTCTAATAATTCAGCCAATCGCCTTTTAGGTTCAATTAGCCCAAACTAAATCATAGACTCATCAAACATATCGCGTTGTATCGCTCCTTTGTAGTCGATACGACTAGAAATGGGCGCTGGCGATAATTTGCAACTTGGCGCAAGGTGGGTTGTTCCCGCCATCTCGAGCTTGATATCATCGATGTTTATCGGATCAACTAACTTGACCCAATAACTACCTGTAAGCCAAGCAGACAGGCCAATCCGATATGCTGAGGACGTTGGTAAGGCTTCGCTGTTTTGTTTCAGTAGTGCCGTTACTTGTGAAGCGCCTACAGGACCGCCTTTCCCTCCAGCATTTCGGAAGTGATGGGGGTCAAAAAAGGCCCCATCGCGTCTCAATTTTAACGGAGTCTCCGAAAAACACATTAAAGCATAATGCGAACGCTTAGGCCCTGAGGCACTCCGCCCTTTGCTCGTGACGACTGTATGACTGGGTATTGGGCGAATTGAGCCGTTGAAGTCTACATAATTTTGCCAGCGCACAATCTCGGAAGGCGAAGTGTCTTCCCGTTTTGGCTTCGATTTCATAACGGAGAAGATGACCTGAACGGGAACTTGATCACGCGCAAGCTTTTTAGAGATTAATGCAGGAGCGTTCCCGACGCCCCAAAAAAACAAGCCACTACCTGCCTGTCTTTCCTTTTCCTTGCGAGCAATAATCTCTTCCAGCGGCTGGCCCGCCTCGGCTTGCATTCGGGACCAACATATCAAGCCTGTGGAGATATCAGTGGCGTGATGATGCAATTCTGTGCTCCGACCAATGCGGTTTCAGTGTCTCGCGGTTAGGCTTTCCTTGAAGGTCGTCGCACTTCATTGTCGCCCAATCAACTTTTGGTCCCATAAGGCTGGTGAAAAGGTCGGGGTACCCTTGTTGAATAGCTGTTATGTAAAGGTGAATATTCTGTTAACTTTTGATGTCTTGTCGCTGCTGTAATTATACGAAATTTGGCTTTGGGTAGCCGCGAGGGGATTCGTAAGTAGCTGACCTAAAATAATAAAAAGGCCCGCGGGCTGCATCGCCAAATTTGTTTAGATTCCAGGTGCGAACATTTGGCCTGCTGCCGGTTTTTCGTATCCTTGAATGCACGACGAGCGGCCTCGTCAAGCAGGCGATGAAGGGCAACGCAGCCGCAGTCACCCACTTGCGGTATATCTTAGGGATGAACCGTCCTGTAGGCCGCCCAAGAGGCTCTCGTGAGCTGTCTCCTGAGCACAAAGAAGCAATCGAAAAGCGTATTCGTGACGAGTATCAGGCGGATATCGACAGGATGGCCGCGCTGGAAAATTAATTTAACACTCGCACAGCGTCCATTGTCTTCCCGACAAACTCTCCAACTTGCTGCCGTAGCTCAGGGGTAGAGCTTTGCCATAGCGCAGCTATGTGCACTCGCTTGGGGGAGAGGTGTGAACGTCACTGTGAACAAGGCTTGTTTTTGTGAACGCCTTGCTACAGAATCTTAGCCGTAAACCCTTGAGAGTTATGGTGCTGCCGGAGAGATTTGAACTCTCGACCTCTCCCTTACCAAGGGAGTGCTCTACCCCTGAGCTACGGCAGCATCTGGCGGGCGATTTGTCCTGGGTCGGACTTGCCCCTGCGTCGGGCAAACTAGGGTCGAAACCGTTGGTTTGGGACGCAGTTTTGGGTGCCGAACGGCGGTGCCGACCGGAATGAGGGGGCTTTTGCCATAAGAGCCCCGGGGACGCAAGCGGTGTTTTGGTTTTTTTGCAGGCCGTTGCCGCGCCGAATTGAGGAACCGTGCAAAGACGGCGGGCTTGCTGGAAACAAACGCGATTTCCGCTCTGCCCGCGCTTGGCCCAGCTTGTGGATATCGCCAATCCACCGGTTTCGGAACGGGAGGCTTCCGGACCGGCCCGGCAGCCCTGGAACATGCGCTGTCGCGCTTCGGTTGGCCGGGTTACTGTCGGAAGTGGTTTCTCCCCGGCGGCGGCCGTCGGCGCCTTTCCAGAACCGGCCGCGATTGCTAAAGAAGAAGTCTTCAATAAACGCCGGACCGGGCAGATGAGCGAAAAAGACCAGACCGACCAGTCTCTTGAGACTGCCGCAGGAAAGCCGGCGGCGGCAGCCGGGGAGACGCCCGCCAAGGGCGGGGCGGCGTCGCGCGAGGACCGGCTGGCGGAAGCGCTGAGGGCGAATTTGCGCCGCCGGAAAACGGCCGCGAAAGCCCGCAAGGACGACTGACGCCACAGGCGGCGGGACGGGGCAAGGGCCGCTCTGCCTCAAAATCGCCGGAACGACGGCCTAGCGCTGCCTTGCAAGGGGTAAGAGTTGCGTGTAGATCGCTCTTTTAATCCGCGTTTCAATTCGGGAGGCGCCGCGGGGTGAGCGGCGCCGGGTTCGGGGAAGAATATGGACAGCATCAAAGTCGTCGGCGGCGCCGAACTCAACGGGGTCATTCCCATTTCCGGCGCCAAGAACGCGGCCCTTCCCCTGATGATCGCCTCGCTGCTGACCGACGAGACCCTGACGCTCTCCAACGTGCCGCGCCTGCGCGACGTGGCGCAGTTGATGCAGATCCTGTCCAATCACGGCGTCGATTATTCGGTCAACGGCAAGCGCAGCGGCCAGGACGACCTGGCCGGCCAGACGCTGAACCTGACCGCCCGCGAGATCGTCGACACGACCGCGCCTTACGAGCTCGTCTCCAAGATGCGCGCCAGCTTCTGGGTCATCGGCCCGCTGGTCGCGCGCATGCATGAGGCCAAGGTCTCGCTCCCGGGCGGCTGCGCCATCGGCACGCGGCCGGTCGACTTCTTCATCGACGGACTGGCCGCGCTCGGCGCGGATATCGAGATCGACGGCGGCTATGTGGTCGTCAGGGCGCCGGGAGGCCTGAAGGGTGCCCGGGTCGAGTTCCCGAAAGTCTCCGTCGGCGCGACCCACACCGTCATGATGGCGGCAACGCTCGCTCATGGCGAAACGGAGATCGTCAACGCCGCGCGCGAGCCGGAAGTTGTCGACCTTGCCCGTTGCCTCAAGGCCATGGGCGCGAAAATCGAGGGCGAGGGCACCTCGACCATTCGGATCCAGGGTGTTCCCCGCCTGCACGGTGCGCATCATGCCGTCGTGCCCGACCGGATCGAAACCGGCACCTATGCCATGGCGGTCGCCATGACCGGTGGCGATGTGCTGCTGCAGGGCGCGCGCTCAGAACTCCTGGAAACCGCGCTCGACACGCTGCGCCAGGCCGGCGCGGAAATCACCCAGACCGCGGACGGGATCAAGGTTTACCGGAACGGCAACGGCATTCAGCCGGTCGACGTGGAGACCGAGCCTTTTCCGGGTTTCCCGACCGACCTTCAGGCCCAGTTCATGGCGCTGATGACCCGGGCCGGCGGCACCAGCCACATCACCGAGACGATTTTCGAAAACCGCTTCATGCACGTTCAGGAACTGGCCCGCCTCGGTGCGCAGATCCATGTGGACGGCAACACCGCGACCATCGAAGGGGTGTCCACCCTGCGCGGCGCGCCGGTGATGGCGACCGACCTGCGGGCCTCCGTCTCGCTGGTGATCGCGGGGCTTGCGGCGGAAGGCGAAACCACGGTCAGCCGCGTCTATCACCTCGACCGAGGCTTCGAACGCCTAGAAGACAAGCTCACCCGCTGCGGCGCGCGGATCGAGCGGATTTCGGGGTAGGAACCTCGAGAGCAAGGGATTGCCGGAGGGCATACGTCCCCCCTGTCCGGCCAAGTATATAGCTCCCGGTTTTCTCAAGCGGGGCATCTTGCACTGGTCTCACCCCTTGCGGGGGAGATGCCGGCTTTAGCTGACAGAGGGGGGATCAACCTCTCGTTTCCCTTCAACTTTTTATGTCCTTGTAGCGCCGCGGCCCCCCTCTGTCCGTTTCACGGACATCTCCCCCGCAAGGGGGGAGACGGGTGCAAGGCACGAGGCTCGGGTCAATCGTGAGGGAGACTTGCGTTTTCTGAGTGCAGTGGCTCAATTAGGGGATGCCGATGGTTACGCGGGCGCACGAAGCATTCTGCTCGGCCTTCTTGCCTTACGCTACCATCACTAAGGCAACGTCCTTTCAATCACCCGCCCGCGCGAGGAAAACGACGGGCCCGGACCGGCGCCGCCGCTGGTCATGATGGCCTCGGCGATCGGGCTGAGGGCAGGGGTCTTGGACGTCCAGACCAGCAGGAAATTCGCGCCCACGCCGCCGGTCGTGTCGTTGATCGGGATGAGCACGGTTTTCGACTGCAGCGGAGCGAGCGTGACCGGATCGCTCAGAAGTGCGCGCAACAGCTCGCCGTCCTCGTTGTGATAATCGACTTTTGTCAGCATGATTTCCGTCTTCGGATCGACGTTGTGGACCGCGAGCGTGGTTGCCAGCAGGTCGAAGCGATTGGGGTAGGTAAAGATGCGCGAATAGGCGGGGACGTAGACGGTTTCGCCCAGAACTCTTTCGGTGAAATCCTGGGCGAGCGCTGGCGCGGTGCCCAGGCACAGGAGGAAAACTCCGCGGCGCAACATCTTTTGAAGCATGGTCGTCACTCTACTTTCCTTCCGCGCCTTGTGCCTGTGATCTGCAAGGAACACTGTCCAGGCTCTCGGCGCAAGGTTCCTGTACGCCGGGTTTTGGTCCGCCGTCCCGGAGACCGCCCGTATTCGCCATTGCCAAATCCGACTTTCCCCGTTAGGTCGATGACCCTGTGTAACAATCTTGGAAAGCGGGCGGCCATGACCGGCATGGCCTCGCCCGAAAAAGGAAACCGGATCGGAAACAGGCCACGATGGATCAGCTTAAACTCGCCGCTCTCGATGAGGAAGATCTTCAGGTGCTCTCCGCGCATCTTCAGGACGCGGTCCTGACCGTTGCCGATATCCGCTATCTGCCCAAGGAGAAAAAGGCGGTCTTCATCGTGAACCGCTTCGTCTGGGACAAGGAAGCCGACAAGCGGTCGAAGCAGCACGAGCGCCGCAGGTCCGCGCTGGCGTTTTCGCAGGTGACCGGCATGAAGGCGCAGGGTATCCGCCAGGACGCCAAGGGCGCCGTGCTCGAACTTCTGGCCGTGACCTTCGAGGCGGGAGAAGAGCCGTCGGGCAGGATCCAGCTTGCCTTCGCAGGGGGCGCGAGCCTTCTTCTCGACGTGGAATGCATCGAGGCGCAGCTTTCCGATCTGGGGGCCGCCTGGTCGACCCCGAACATGCCGCAGCACGATCTGAGCTGAGACAAGAATTTGATTTCCGGTGTCTGGCACCGAACAACCGGCACCGAACATGAGGACACACGCAGTGGTTCTACGCCTGGTCAATACCGATCCCGATTTCGAAACGCGGTTCAAGGAGTTGCTTGCCGGCAAGCGGGAGGTCTCCGAGGACGTCGACCAGATCGTGCGGGACATTCTTGAAGACGTGCGCCGGCGCGGCGACAACGCGGTCCTGGAGTATACCTCGAAGTTCGACCGGCTCGACGCGCTCGGCATGGCGGAGCTGACCGTCAGCGCAGAGGAGATTGATGCCGCGCTGGAGGAGGTCCCGTCTGAAACGCTGGCGGCGCTGCAGCTCGCCCACGACCGCATTCACGCCCATCACGCGCGCCAGATGCCCGGTGACGACCGCTACACCGATCCGATCGGCGTCGAACTCGGCTCGCTCTGGACCCCGGTCGAGGCCGTCGGCATCTATGTGCCCGGCGGACTGGCGAGCTATCCGAGCTCGGTTCTGATGAATGCAGTTCCCGCCAGGGTCGCCGGCGTGGAGCGCATCGTCATGGTGGTGCCGAGCCCGGACGGCGTGCTCAATCCGCTGGTGCTGGCGGCGGCGAAGGTGTCCGGCGTTACCGAGATCTACCGGATCGGCGGCGCTCAGGCGGTGGCGGCCCTTGCGTATGGCACGGAAACCATCGCGCCGGTGGCCAAGATCGTCGGTCCGGGCAACGCCTTCGTGGCGGCGGCCAAGCGGCGGGTCTTCGGCACGGTCGGCATCGACATGATCGCCGGCCCTTCCGAAGTGCTGATCGTGGCCGACGGGGCCAACAATCCGGACTGGCTGGCGGCCGACCTTCTGGCCCAGGCCGAACACGACACGGCGGCCCAGTCGATCCTGATCACCGACAGCGCGGACCTTGCGGACCAGGTGGAAAAGGCCGTAGAGGCCCAACTGAAAACCTTGCCGCGCGAAGAGGTCGCCCGGGCAAGCTGGCAGGATTTCGGCGCGCTCATTCTGGTGGACGACCTAGAGGCCGCCATGCCGCTGGCCAACCGCATCGCGCCCGAGCACCTGGAACTGGCGGTCGACGACCCGGAAGCGCTTCTGAAGAAGGTGCGCAACGCGGGGGCGGTGTTCCTCGGCCATTACACACCCGAGGCCATCGGCGATTATGTCGGCGGCTCCAACCACGTTCTGCCGACCGCGCGTTCGGCCCGGTTTTCCTCCGGCCTGTCGGTCCTGGAGTTCGTCAAGCGCACCTCGATCCTGAAGTGCAACGCCGAAAATCTCCGGGTCCTCGGCCCGGCGGCGATCGAACTCGGCGAATCGGAGGGGTTGTCGGCACACGCGCGCTCTGTTTCCATCAGGCTGAACCTTTAAGCGTAAAGAGGCTTTCTCCAAATGAGCGACCCGCAACCGGACGCCAATCCGCAAGCACCCGGCGGCAAGCTGGTGGACGTGATCCTGGACGAGGCCTCCATCGCCCGGGCGAGCCCGGAGGTGGAGCATGACCGGGCGGTCGCCATCTACGACCTGATCGAGGAAAACTGTTTCCAGCCGGTCGGCCATCCCCCGGCGAATTTCGTTCTCACCCTGTCCGTCGTGGAAAAGAAACTGGTTTTCAGGATCAAGACGGACGACGACCGTGAGGTCGTCACCCATGTTCTGTCGCTGTCGCCCTTGCGCAAGATCGTCAAGGACTACGACCTGATCTGCCAGAGCTACTATGAGGCGATCCGCCATGCGACGCCTAGCCAGATCGAGGCCATCGACATGGGCCGCCGCGGCGTGCACAACGAGGGTTCGACCATCCTGATGGAGCGCCTGGACGGCAAGATAACGGTGGACGTTCAGACCGCGCGGCGGCTGTTCACCCTGGTCTACGCGCTTCACTGGAAGGGCTGATGGCGATGGGCGGGCCGGACCTGCGTCCGTCTGCGGTTCTTTTTGTCTGCGGAATGAATTCCGTGCGCTCTCCCATGGCTGAGGCCCTGACCGGGAAGCTGTTCCCGAACCGGATCTATGTCCGTTCCGCCGGCGTGCGGGCCGGCAAGGTGGACCCCTTCGTGGACGCGGTGATGGCTGAAATCGGCGTCGACATGGGCAGCCATCATCCCAAGACGATCGAGGATCTGGACGAGTCCGGCTTTGACCTGGTGGTGACGCTGGCTCCCGAAGCTCACCACAAGGCGCTGGACATGACCCGCACGGAGGCTGTCGACGTCGAATACTGGCCGACGCTCGACCCGACGCTCGCCACCGGAAGCCGGGAGCAGATCCTGAGCGAATACCGCACCGTGCGGGACCAGCTGATGACCCGGATCAAGAAACGCCTGGACTGGACGCCGCCGCCGAGCGGTTGAAGCCCTTCGGCGTGGCGATCAAAAGAACTTTGGTTTACTGCGGAAAGAAAGGTTCACTTTCCGCCGCTAATCCGTTAGGTTCCCCCGCACCTGCGGGCAGGGCCCGCTCCATTCAGGATATAATATGGCCAAAGAAGAAGCTCTGGAGTTTCCGGGCGTCGTAACAGAACTGTTGCCGAACGCGACGTTCCGCGTCAAACTTGAAAACGATCACGAAATCATCGCCCACACTGCCGGGCGCATGCGCAAGAACCGGATCCGCGTACTGGCGGGCGACAAGGTCCTTGTGGAAATGACCCCCTACGATCTCACCAAGGGGCGGATTACCTACCGCTTCAAGTAAGCGGACTTCCAGGTGACGCCGGCTTTCAGGTTCGCGCTTTCATGACGAATGCCCCATCGCTGATTTTGGCCTCTGCCTCGCCGCGCCGCCTCGCGCTGCTGCAGCAGATCGGTCTGGAACCCGACCACCTTCTGCCCGCCGATATCGACGAGGCGCCGAAAAAGCACGAAACGCCCCGCAGCCTCGCGTCGCGGCTTGCCCGCGCCAAGGCTGAAACCGTCCGGCAGGCGGCGGATGCCTCCGAAGACATGCGTGACAGCGTCGTTCTTGCCGCCGACACGGTGGTCGCCGTGGGACGGCGTATTCTACCCAAGGCCGAACTGTCCGATCAGGCCCTCATGTGCCTGTCCCTGCTGTCAGGGCGGGGGCACCGGGTCTTCACCGGGGTCGCCGTTGCCGAGGCCAACGGAAAGCTGCGTTCGAAGCTGGTGGAAACGCGGGTCCGGTTCAAGCGCCTGTCGCGCGCCGACATCGACAGTTATCTTGCTTCCGGCGAGTGGCGCGGCAAGGCAGGCGGCTATGCCATTCAGGGACTTGCGGGCAGTTTCGTCGTCAAGCTGGTGGGCTCCTATCCGGCCGTGGTCGGCCTGCCGCTGGTGGAAACGGCGAACCTTCTGAGCGCCGCCGGCTATCCGGTGCATGGTGGCTGGACGACGGCCGCCGCCTGATAGCTGACCTTCTGCACCTGAAACCAGATACCTGGCGGCGAAGCGGAGACGAACGATGGCCGAACCCGATAAGCGCAAACCGGAACGGCGCATGCGTCCGTGTCCGATCTGCTCGAAACTGTCGACCCAGGAGGATTACCCCTTCTGCTCGGACCGCTGCGCCAAGGTCGACCTGAACCGCTGGTTTTCCGAAGGCTATACCATCCCGGTGGTCGAGACCGACGATATCGACGAAAGCAACTTTCCCGAAGAGTAGGCTGCTGCAAGGGCCAGTCTGCCTCCGGTGCTGAACCGGGGCCGTTTCACCGTCCAAACCGGAACGTCGCCCCGGGCAGTGCCCGCCGTTGATTTTTCGCAAGCTTCGGCCGAATTGTTTAATCGGCTAAATTTCATGCATGTCCCGCAAGGTAATACTCTTGCCGCCACCCCGGAACTCCATCAAGATCGGGTATCCCGTCGATTTTTATCCGGGGACTGTCTGACCATGCGCGCCGGCCGCGCGACTTGATACAAAGGGCAAGAGACCAATGAATGGACGTGTTGCGATCACTGCGGTGCTGTTTCTGACGACGGCTTTGTCGACGGCTGCCCACGCCGATTATTCCCTGACGATCCTGCATCTGAACGACCTGCATTCCCGCCTCGAGCCGATCAGCAAATACAATTCGACCTGCGATGCGAAAAGCGAGGAAGAAGGCAAATGCTTCGGCGGTATTGCCCGGATCTGGACCGCCCTCGACGAGCGGCGGTCCGCTCTGCAGTCGGAAGGCAAGAATGTTCTCACGCTTGATGCGGGCGATCAGTTTCAAGGCTCCCTGTTTTACACCACCTACAAGGGCAATGCCGCGGTCGGCTTCATGAATGAGATGGGTTTCGACGCCATGGCGGTCGGAAATCACGAATTCGACGACGGGCCATCCGGCCTTGCCAATTTTATCGGGAAGGCGGAGTTCCCGGTGATCTCCGGAAATATCGACGTAAACGGTGAGCCGGACCTGAAAGGCAAGGTTCCCGGCGTGCTGGTCCTGGAAAAGGGTGGCGAGAAGATCGGCATCATCTCCGCGCTTGCGGAAGACACGGTTGATACGTCTTCTCCGGGAGAGGGAGTTCGTTTCATAAAGGCGGAAGACTATCTCAAAGGGGCGGTCGAGGGGCTCCAGGCAGCCGGCGTCAACAAGATCGTCGCGCTTACCCATATGGGATTGCCGCGCGACAAGGAGATCGCGGCGGCGGTGCCGGGAATCGACATCATTGTCGGCGGTCATTCCCACACCCTGCTGTCCAATAGCCAGGACGGTGCGGAGGGACCGTATCCGGTTATCGTGAAGAACCCGGACGGCGTCGATGTTCCCATCGTACAGGCTTATGCCTATGGCAAGTTTCTGGGTGAAATCGACGTCACCTGGGATGACGATGGCAATGTGATCAAGGCGGAAGGCGAGCCTATCCTGCTCGATGCCTCGATCGAGCCGGACGAGGACTTTCTGGAGCGCATCGCAGAACTGGCGGCCCCGATCGAGGAATTGAAGACCAAGGTGATCGGTTCCACGACCTCGGCCATTGACGGGGACCGGAACTCCTGCCGCGCCGGCGCGTGCCAGATGGGCACCCTCGTCGCAGACGCGATGCTCGACCGGGTCAAGGACCAGGGCGTCCAGATTGCGATCCAGAACGGCGGAGGTTTGCGCGCGTCCATCGACGCCGGCGAGGTCACTGCGGGCGAAGTGCTCACAGTCCTGCCGTTCCAGAACACGCTGTCCACTTTCGAACTCAAGGGCGCCGATGTCGTCGCCGCCCTCGAGAACGGGGTCAGCCAGGTCGAGGATGGCGCCGGCCGTTTCCCGCAGGTTGCCGGCATGAAATACGCCTTCGACGTCTCCAAGCCTGCTGGTGAGCGGGTTTCCGATGTCATGGTCATGGAGGGCGAGGCGTTTGTGCCTATCGATCCGGCAAAGTCCTACATGGCTGTCTCGAACGATTACATGCGCCGCGGAGGCGATGGCTATGAGGTTTTCAAGACCAACGCCAGCAACGTCTACGATTTCGGTCCGGACCTTGCCGATGTCGTCATCGAGTACCTGACGGCGAAAGACGGTTACACGCCCTACACGGATGACCGGATTACCGTAAAATAAACAAGCCCGATCCATTGGTTCGGGGACCGCACTTGAGTAAGACGCGCCAGTTGCAGGCGCGTCAGACTGCTGACACCCCCCTCAAATAGTCATTCCGCACAAGTGCAGCGGAGCGGCGCGCAGATCCGGAAACCGGAAATCGTCTGCGCCGAAGATGTTCAATAATCAAATTACAGCAGATGGATATGAGAAAGGGTGCTCGCTGTCGCTCGCGCCTGTCAGCTGGATTTCGGCTCGCGCGACACCGCTTCGCGGTGCGCGGACCGGAGTGACTTCATGAGGTTTGTCAGCGGTATGAGGTGCCCGTTGCAGGTGCGGTTTTCATTTCGGGAAGAAAAACTAAATTAACGCTGCGTCAGCAAAGATAGACTTATCCACTGATTTTTCGTACGATGAAGCGCTCATAATTCAGAAAAACTTGTCGGCAGGCAGCTGTTCATGGTCCGGCGCGGTGGGAGTTATTTACGGTCTGAAACATCAACCCTCCCGGTTGTGGCCTTTTGCGCGGCGTTGAGTCTCGGTACGGGGCTGCCTCAAGCGTGGGTCGCGGAAGCGTCTGAAGCGGCGGCCCCGGCCGGCGCGGTCGGGGCGGAGACGCCAACCGGCCGCGAAGCCCTGCTGGCGCGGCAGGCGGCGCTTCTGGAAATCATGCTCGAACGGCCGGCGGATCTCGATGCCGCGTTCGAATATGCCACGGTTTCGGTCCTTGCCGGAGATTATGAAGCGGCGATTTCCACCTTCGAACGCATGCTGATCTTCGCGCCGGAGCTGCCGCGGGTCAAACTTGAGCTCGGGGTTCTCTATTATCGTCTCGGGTCGCTCGAAACCGCGCGCTACTATTTTCAATCGAGCCTGGAAACGCCTGATGTCCCGCCGGACGTGGCTGCAAAGGTGGAGACGTATCTTGCCGCGATCGATACCAGGCAGCAACCGGCGCAGTTCCACGCGCTGCTTGCGGTCGGCGCCAGGTATCAGACCAACGCCAACGCGGCGCCGGGCGGGCGCCAGGTCAACCTGAACGGCCGCGATTTCATTCTGGACGAGACGGCCACCGGCCAATC
The DNA here is from genome assembly GCF_017309185.1 of Roseibium aggregatum. GTDB lineage: Bacteria > Pseudomonadota > Alphaproteobacteria > Rhizobiales > Stappiaceae > Roseibium > Roseibium aggregatum_B. Next base: position 886,847 of record NZ_JAEKJZ010000001.1, read on the forward strand.
GGACGTCAACGGTTTCGCCGCGGGACGGGTTCACGGGGCTTACGATCTCGGCACGCAGGGAGATCTGATCGAGGCGGATCTTTTATTTTTCGCCGCACGTTACGCGGATCTGGTGCGGCTCGACACCGGGCTTGCGGAGTTGACGCTCGGGCCTTCCTTCAATCTGGCTCGTTACGGCCTGGACGACACGCAACTCGGGGTTTACGGGATCTTCTCCGGGGTGCGCCTGAACCACGAAAATTACAACGGTGCCCTGGGCGCGGGAGCGCGGCTGGTCATGCAGCCGGATATCCAGACGCGGATCGATGCGAAGTTCGAATGGCGCTACCGCTGGTATCACGACACGCAGGACTATCCGACCGTGTCGGACCGTACCGGGTCTTTCCTCAGGTTTGCCTCCACGGTGTCGCGGCAGGTGAGCAAGGCATGGCGGGCCCGCGTTCTTCTGCTGGCGGATTTCGAGGAAACCAGGGTCAATTCCGACCAGAGCTTCGAACTGGGCGGCGGCGTCGGGGTGACCTACCGCTTCGGCTCGCCGGTCGCGCAATTGCCCCGACCGTGGTCCGTCGATCTGGAAGCAGGGTATCTCAACCGGCAATACGCGGAACCCGACCCGCTCATCGATGCGAGCGAAAGCGAATTCGATCACGAAGGCTGGGTGCGCGGGGCCCTGACCGTGCCGTTGAGATACGATTTTTCGGTCGGGTTCACCGGAGAATTCCGGAGGCAGTATTCGAACTACGACCTCAGCACCTATTCCAACACCTCGGCGATGATTTCGCTTACGAAGGCCTTTTGAGGGAGAGGGCGGCGATGACGGTGAGACCTTCGAAAACGTCCGCTCCAGCAGCCCTGAAATGCGCCGTGCCGTTGCTCCTTGCGGCGCTTTGCGTCCTATGCGGACCGGAGTTGGCGGTGGCAAAGAAGGTCGGCTCGGCCGCCGCGGTCAACACGGCAGCCTTCGGCGCGGCACCCGGAGCCGTGCGCGAGGCAAAGTTCATCGGCGACACCGTGCTTTTCAACGAACGGATCGACACGTCCGGCACCGGTCTCGTTCAGGTCCTGTTCGTGGACGGGTCCACCTTCACGGTGGGACCCAATTCGGATCTGATGATCGACGAGTTCGTCTACAATCCGGACGACGGCAGCGGCAAGCTGATCGCCTCCTTCGGCAAGGGCGTCGCCCGTTTCGTCGGCGGCAAGCTCAGCAAGAAAAAGGGCGGTGTCAGTGTCAGGACGCCGGTGGGGACCATCGGCATCCGCGGCGGCATCGCCAATCTCGACCTGACGCGCGGCGCACCGGTTTTTTCTCTCGTGTTCGGCAAGGAACTGTCCTTCAAGGGCGCGGACGGCACATCGCGCCGCATCTATAGGCCCGGCTACTCGCTGCAGGTCGGAGGGGTCGGGGGCGGTGTCCGGCGCACTTCCGCCGAGGACCTGGAGGGCGTCCAGTCCTCCCTGATGAGCAAATCCGGACAACGCGGCGGCGCCACCGTACCGCCGACGGGGACACAGGTGCGGAATTCCGGCATGACGCAGGTGAATTCGGACCTGGGCCGTGTCTACACGGCGCCACGCCGCAAACCGCAGGCCGTCCTGTCGACATCCTCCGGGAACGCGGAAACCACCCTTGTGCAGGTTCAAAAGGTCAACAGGAAACACGCCGGGATCTCCTCACTGGCCAGCGGTGCCACAAAGACAGGCAGGTCGGTCGATATCCGTGTTCTTTCCGCGGGCGCCACCTTCACGTCCCTGGGCGGCGGCATGGTCTCCTCGCCGGGGGCGCAAGGCCTGATCGGGGGCAGCGCCGGCCTCAGCGAAACGGCCACCTTCATCTATAGGGACATTGCTGAAACCGGCGACCGGGAAACCACCGGAACCGCGACCGGCGTCGCCAGGGCCACGATTGGCGGACACACCGTGGCGCAATTCCTCTACCCCGGCAAAGGCGGCGGATTTTACGCGCAAACTCTCACGAACAAGGGAATCGCGATTCAGGAGTTCAACGAGGCAAGAGTTCCGGCAGTTCCCGAGGCCGCCGTGGAGGTGGAAGGGACTGCTGTCGGACAGGCCAGGGGAGCCGTCTATTTCAATGAGGACTTTCACGCCTTCGCGCATGTGCCTGACGTGACCCCGGCCGGTTCGCCCTCCTTCCAGATCGAAGACATGATTTTCGGTATATCCGGCACGGAAACGGATTTCAGCACTTTCGGCAATGCCGCCGATCCGCTTCGGGTCAGGAGCTATTCTCTCCATGCCGATCCGACAACGCTTTTCAGCCTCGGAACCGATGAGACCGGGGGCGGTTTCACCCCTATGGAGACCGGTGCTCTGTTCGTGAACCCGCTGGTTGCCGGCACGCTTGGCGCGGATTTCCTGTCGGAGACGAAAAACACGGGTTTCCTCATCAAGGAAACAGACCCTGAGACATTGGACGGCGCGCATTATCTGGCGTCCTCCTTTCACCTGAAGGGCGCGGGAACATCCCAGAAGTCCCTGATTTCTCTGGCGGTTGGCGCGGTGGATTTGGGGGCGGTTGAAGAAGGAGGCCTTGCAACGGCCCGGCGCGGCAGCCACCGGATCGATGCCTTGCAATCCGCCGGGCTCTATAGCGGCGGATTGCAAGGCGTCAAAGGATCTGACGGGAGTGCGTTTTTCGGAGCCAATGCGCAGAGCTTCGTCTTCGGCAGCAGCCTGACCGGCGGAGCGTCCGGCGTCCCCTATACCGACGACTACGTGGAGCGTCCGGATGCTTTCGCGAGCGAAGAGACGGTCTCGGCAACGCTGCACGTTGCCCTGCTCGACGAAGACGCGGGGCAAGACGTCAGCGCCCTGGCCCGCAGCGACCGCACGCTGACGGGTTACGCCTCGGGCGTCCTGGAAAGCACGGTGAATTATCACGACCCCGGCGTCCTGGACAGCCTGGCGGCCGGCGGCGCCACGGTCTTGGAAACATCGGTCCTCCCGGTTGCCGCGGCCCCGGCGGCTTCCGTCGGCCCGGTCCATTTCACGAGCGACACCCCGGACGACGTGTCGGTCACCTTCAACAGCGCGGAGGAAACCCTGGGCGGTGCGCTGACCGTACGCGACCTCGCGGAAGACGATCCGGAGGTCTATTCCTACACCGTCGGGTTCGGCGCAACCGGCAGCGGCTCTAGCCCTGACCGTGCGACTTTCATCGACGACGATATCTATGCGGCCTGGGATTCCGCCGACGCTGCGCAGACCTACCTCACAAGCACCGTGAACGAGAAGCTCGATCTCCTGCCGGGGACAAGCCCGAACACCTACTTCGTGCCCGGCACACTGGTCCCCGGGGCGGACGACGTAATCCTGGCGCCGGTCGCGACGCAATGCGTCTGCGCCTTCCTGGAGTGGGGCTACTGGGGCACGTCGATGCGTTATGAGGATACTGGCGGCGTGCTGGGCGGTGCCGCAGAGCGGACCGACACATTCCATCTCGGCACATGGGTCGCCGGTGCCATCAGCGGGTCCGGCGATCTCCCGGCCTCCGGGAGCGCCAGCTATGCGGGGCAGGCGGTCGGCAACGTCGTCAGCAACGGCGCGCAGTACCTTGCGGCGGGTGGCTTTTCGATGACGGTCGATTTCGCCAGCCGGACCGGCACGGCGGCCATTTCCGATTTCGACAACCGCTCCTTCTCCGCCACCTTGAGCGAACGGGCAATTGCCGGAGGGAATCACTTTACCGGCGCGCTTTCGGGAGATGCCGTTGGAACCCTCAACACCTCGATCGTCGGCGGGCCGCTGACCGGTCATGACGGGGTGATCGGCAATTTCAACGCCGCCGACCCGGCGGCGCACTGGTCCGCCTCGGGAATTGTCGCCGGCGGGATCCAGTAACAGGGGAGGCCGTACGTTCGCCCATATGCTGCGGTCCAGCCGGCAACGCCGGATATCGCGCGCGGCGGCGTGCGGGTGACCAAGCCGATAGGCACCGGTTGCCTCTTCTCCAACCACGCCGCTGAACCGGGCCCTCCCACACGGCGATCGCACTCAAGGGCGCTTTGATCTGCCGATGGGGAATTGCGAGACCAATCTGTAAAGCATTGAAAAAGCGTTTTATTTCTCGGGTCAGGTCTTTTCGGGGCCTGTCTGCGCGAGCGGCGTCACAAGTTTGCAAAAAACTTTGCCGGGGTGCTGGACAAGGGCAGGACGAGCCTCTATAAGGACCGGGCTTTCGGCGAACGGGGCCTGTCCCCAACCACTCGCAGAGCACGCCCAGATAGCTCAGTTGGTAGAGCAGCGGATTGAAAATCCGCGTGTCGGTGGTTCGATTCCGCCTCTGGGCACCACTTCTCTCCCATGACCAACAAAATCAAATAGCTGAGATGTTCCGGCCTGTTGCGCTCGCCTCGATGTGCGGCGCGGGACGGACTACGTTGTTCTGTCCGTCTGGAAGCCGTCGGCCGCGGCCTACCCGGCGAAAGCAGACCGTGATCTTTCGTTGAAAGAACAATCTCCACCGAGGCATCGGCACGTTGAGCGGAGTTTTTTCCCGGCGCCATCCGGTGTCAGGCGGTCGGCCGCGTGAAGACATAGACAAGCCCAACACTCATCAGGGACGCGACGATCAGCGACAGCATCCAAGAGGGATCGCGCAGCAGAAAAAACAACGCAAAACCCATCAGGCAGCCGCCAAGCGCCAGCCATTTGGCGCGCAGGGGGATCGCGCCTCGTTCCCGCCATTCCACGAGCAACGAGCCAAAACGCGGATGCGACAGAAGCCAGCTTTCCAACCGCTCCGACGAGCGGGCGAAACAGGCGGCCGAGATGATCAGGAACGGGACGGTGGGGAGAACCGGCAGAAACGCCCCGACAAATCCGAGTCCGGTGAAGAACAGGCCGAGCAGAAGGAACAGCATGCGCATGTCTATCGAGGCCCCTCAAGCGTGCCGGTCCTAGCATCCTCTGCCATGCGGCGCGTCAAAAACGGATCGTTGAGAAAGGTTCCGAAGGGAACGAGAGACGCCAGGAAGGTTCGCAGCCAGTCGGATGAACTCCAGTTCCGGCCCCAAAGCGCTGCGATCATGAGGGCCACGTAGGCCAGAAACGCGTAGCCGTGGATCGGCCCCATGACGTGAACCCAGGAGGGATTGCCAAGCATGTATTTCACCGGCATCGCGGCCAGAAACAGAAGGATCGTCGTGATGCCTTCCACGACGGCAATCAGGCGGAAGGTGGCGAACAAGCGGTGAGATCGATGCGGATTGGTCTCGCTTTTAGCGCGGCGCATGGAGGCTGTCCTTCGCAATGTGTTCGGGGCGGAAGCCCATGCCGATCAACCGGCCCATCAGGCGCGCAAGGATCGGAAAACGGCCGATCATCCTGACGAACCCCGGCGGGCGGCGCGACGCTTCGCCCCGGCTGTTCCGCTTCCGGCGCATCATGCGCTGAAGCCCCTGCGTGGCCCGGGTCGGGAACATCCGGCGCGCCTGGACACGGGCCAGGTCGGCGCCGGTCAAACGTCCCTCGCGCAGCGGCCGGGCAAGGATATTCGCGGCCGCCACCGCATCCTGTATGGCAAGGTTCACCCCGAAACCGCCCACGGGCGACATGGCATGGGCAGCGTCGCCGATGCATAACAGCCCCGGAGACCACCAGCGCTCCAGACGGTCCATGCGGATCGAGAGCAGGTGAACCTGGTCCCAGGCCTGTATTTCCTCGAAACGGCTTTCGGGCAAAGGCGCCAAATCGGCAAGGGCTCTCCGGAACTCGGGCAGGCCCTCGGTCTTCAACTCCTCGAAGCGGCCCTTTTTGATGACGTAGCCACATTGCCAGAAGTGGCCGCGGTCGATCAGAACAAGGCCTTGCTGCGGGCCGGCATGGCTCATGGCGGGAGCGGGATCGTCAGGCTGGCGCGTCAGCTTGAGCCAGAGCACATCGACCGCCGAGCCGAAGTCGATGATTTTCAGTCCGGCCTGTGAGCGCACGACCGAATGGCGCCCGTCGGCTCCGATCACCAGAGAGGCCCGGATGTCTCCGGTTGCGGTGCCGCCGTTTTCCCAGCTTACGCCTGTAACACGGCCGCCTTCCTTCAGGAGACCGGTCACGCGATGATCCATCATGAGCTGGAAACCGGGCATTTCCCGTCCTTTTGCGGCGAGAAAGTCCAGAAAGTCCCACTGCGGCATGAAAGCGATGTAGCGGCAGTCCAGCGGCAAGCGGCGGAAGTCGGCAATGGTCACCTGGCGGCCGTCGATTTCCGCATGCAAGTCGGCCGCCTTCTGGTGGGGGAGCTCAAGGAATTCACTGAGCCAGCCCAACTCGGCCATCAGCTGCAAGGTCGCGGGATGAATGGTGTCTCCCCGGAAGTCGCGAAGGAAGTCGGGGTGTTTTTCAAGGACGGTGACAGTCACGCCCGCGCGCGCCAGCAAGAGACCCGCCATCATCCCGGCAGGCCCACCCCCGGTGATTATGCAATCCCGTGTCGGTCCGTTCGTCGCCAATTCAACCAGCCTGTTCCAAAAGGTCGCTTTTGAGACGGTCTCTGGCTGGGCAATCCGACTGAATGCTGGCTATCTGACGTCTTCGCAAATGCTGAGGGCGGAAGCCTATCATCGAACCGGTCGCGCAGCCACCGCCGACGCCTGGGCGGATCGCCGTTTGCTGCGCGCATTTCGTCGCACGGATCCCTGGTGTTACGGGAAACCGAGGCAGGTTCGGATTTGTGGTCCGAGGTGCCGCGTTGAAGCGCGGCCGCCCGACGGCAGGTTAAAACCGCAGGATTGCCGCTCCCCAGGCGAGCCCGCCGCCGGCGGCCGTCACCGCGCAGAGGTTGCCGTCCTGGATGCGCCCGTCGTCGATGGCGGTGGAGATGGCAAGCGGGATCGAGGCCGAGGATGTGTTGCCGTGGTCCTGGATCGTCTTGACGACCTTTTCGTCCGGGATGTTCAGCCGCTCGGCGATGCCGTGCATGATGCGGATGTTGGCCTGGTGGGGAACGAACCAGTCGAGGTCGTCCGGCGTGAGCGCGGCGCGTTTGAGCGAGATGTCCAGGGCGTCCGACATGGCATTGACGGCGGCGCGGAAAAGCTCGTTTCCGACCATGCGCACAAGGCCGACGGTGCCGGTCGAGGACGGGCCGCCATCGGCGTAGAGAAGCGGAGATTTGGTGCCGTCCGCCGACAGATGCGAGGCCAGAACCGCCGAAGTTTCGGCCTCGGGATCGGCCTGAAGGACGAAGGCGCCTGCGCCGTCGCCGAACAGGACGCAGGTTGCCCGGTCGTTCCAGTCCAGGAAGCAGGAGAGCTTGTCGGCGCCGATCACGAGGGCGGTTTTCGCCCGTCCGGTCTGCAGGAAGCTGTCGGCGATTTCCAGGGCGTGAATGAAGCCGGCGCAGGCCGCTGAGACGTCGAAGGCCATTGTGGTGCCCGCCGAAATCTTCTCCTGGACGTAGACTGCGGTGGAGGGAAAGGTCCGGTCGGGCGTCACGGTCGCGACGATGATCAGGTCGACGCTGCTTGACGGAATACCGGCCCGCGCGAGCGCATCCCTGGCGGCGTTTGCCGCCAGATCCGAGGTCGTCTGATCGTCCGCGGCCATCCGGCGCGACGTTATGCCGGTTCGCGACCGGATCCATTCGTCGGAAGTGTCGACCATCCGGGTCAGTTCTTCGTTCGTTAATATCCGCTCCGGCAGATAAGAGCCGACACCGATCAGACGACTGCCTATTCCTGTCATGTGAAAACCGGTTTCCCGCCTCGCTGTTTTCTGCTTTTTTTCGTTAGAAAGACCGGTATCGGCCGGCTGTATTTGACTTGATCCTGGAGCGGCTGGTCGAATTCGGGACGTTCCGGAAATTCAATTTCCGGAGCCGTATATGCGGTTGTGATTATGTATCGAAAATGACGCTGTCTGAAAGATTTTTCGAATTTTGAGACATCCCTTCGCCAATGCGTATTCGATCGGCCGATCAAAGTTCGTCAAGACTATCAGGTGAACGCAGTGCAGCATAGTGCCAATCGGCGCGACCCGCGTGTTGTGGAGATGAAGGCGCGAAGCCTGCTTTTTCCGTCTCAAGCCTGAATTGTTCGGATGAAAGCTAAACAAGATCGTCCCGGCCCTTTACCGCCCTCAGGACCTCCCGGGCCACGATTTGCGCCACCGGGGTGAGGACCTGACCCTTGCGCGTCAGGAAGGAATAGGGCTCGACCGAGAGGGTGAGGTCGCTCTCCAGGCAGACCACGGTGCCGGGAGCACCGTCCGGCCCCCTGGCGAAGTTTTCCGCGACAGAGCGGGCGAGCGGGCCGATGGCATTGGTGTGCTGAATGGTCGCCAGCGTGAACAGGAAGGACGAAGTGGTCAGGATCCGGGCGGGAAGGGTGAGGCCTTTTTCCCGGAGCTTTTCTTCCGCGGTTGCGCGGATGGGAGAGCCGGCCGGTGGCAGGACCCAGTCGAAGCCGAGCAGGGCCTCCGCTGGAACAGGAGGACCGCTTCGGGTCAGCGGGTGGCCGGGGCGGGCGATGATGCAGGCCGGTTCGCGCAACAGGGGGCGCTCCTCGAACATCGCGGCATCGGCTTCGGGAGGAATACGGCTCAGCGAAAAGTCCAGCCTGCCGTCTTCCAGCATCGGCGCGAGAACCCGGCTGGGGCTGACCTCCACCGAAATGGAAATGTCCGGATAGCTCAGCCGGATGTGACGCAGGGCGGGCAGGATGTACTCGATGGTCGGGCCGGTCACCGAGCCGATGGCGACATGGCCGCGCTGTCCGGATTTGTGCTGTTCGATATCCTCGCCGGCATCGGCGAATTCCTGCAGGATCCGGACACAGCGTTCCGCCAGCTTCCGGCCGACAGCGGTCAGTTCGATGCCCCGGCCGCTGCGCATATAAAGCTGCGCCTCGGCAATGCGCTCGATTTCCGACATCAGCCGGGAGGCGGCCGGCTGGGTCATCCCGAGCGCCGCCGCCGCGTCGGTGAGCCGCGTGTGGCGCACAAGTTCCGCCAAAAGGCGCAGATGGGACATTTTCAGTCCCCGTCTCAAAAGATCCAGGCTCATGGGAGCATTCGCTTCTCGCTGACATACTATTACTGGTATGAAATGATAATGAATAATAATTTGACGGTCATGTAGATTTCACAGCATTTCTAGCCCCGGAGCCGCCAAGTGCGTGCCCTATCCATATTGTCGACCGGTTGGGATCCGGTCTGGGAGGAAATGATGAAACTTGTTACGAAGGCGCTCGTCGCAGCCGCGGCGGCAGCAACTCTTATGTCCGGCGTGGCCTTGAGCGGCGTCGCAATTGCGCAGGACAAGGGCTCCATCGGCATCGCCATGCCGACCAAATCCTCGGCCCGCTGGATCTCCGACGGCAATTCGATGGTCGAGCAGTTCACCGAAGCCGGTTACACCACGGACCTGCAGTACGCTGAAGACGACATTCCGAACCAGCTCGCCCAGATCGAGAACATGATCACCAAGGGTGTCAACGTTTTGGTGATCGCGGCCATCGACGGCACGACCCTGTCGAACGCCCTGGAAAACGCGGCGGCTTCCGGCATCAAGGTGATCGCTTATGACCGCCTGATCCGTGACAGCGGCAACGTCGACTATTACGCCACCTTCGACAACTTCAAGGTCGGCGTGCAGCAGGCGACGTCCCTGGTGAACGGCCTGAAGGAGCGTTTCGGCGACGGGCCCTACAACGTCGAGCTTTTCGGTGGATCTCCGGACGACAACAACGCCTATTTCTTCTATGACGGCGCCATGTCCGTGCTGCAGCCGCTGATCGACGACGGCACCGTTGTCATCCAGTCCGGCCAGACGGGCATGGACACCGTCGGAACCCTGCGCTGGGATGGCGCGGTCGCCCAGGCGCGCATGGATAACCTTCTCTCCGCCCATTACACCGACAAGACCTTGCATGGCGCGCTCAGCCCCTATGACGGTCTGTCCATCGGCATCCTGTCCTCGCTGAAGGGCGTCGGCTACGGCTCCGGCGACCAGAAAATGCCGATCGTGACCGGTCAGGACGCGGAAGTTCCGTCCGTCAAGTCGATCCTGGCGGGCGAGCAGTATTCCACTGTCTTCAAGGACACCCGTGAACTGGCACGTGTGACCGTCGGCATGGTCGATGCCCTGCTGGAAGGCGGAGAGCCGGAAATCAACGACACCAAGACCTACGATAACGGCGTCAAGGTCGTTCCTTCCTATCTCCTGGAGCCCGTCGCGGTCGACGCCGGCAACTGGGAAGAGATCCTGGTCGGCAGTGGTTACTACACCGAAGATCAGGTGAAATAAGTACTCGAAATTAATTGAGTACGTAGCCCCATCAGACACTCCCGCCCGTAGCGCCTAGAGGCTATCGGGCGGGCCTTTCCTCGGAATTCGGAGAACGGGGTCGATGGCACTCCTTTCCATGCAGAATATCAGCAAGACCTTTCCGGGCGTGAAAGCGCTCGACAGGGTCAACCTGGAAGTCCGCAAGGGCGAAATCCATGCCGTGGTCGGCGAAAACGGCGCCGGCAAGTCCACGCTGATGAAGGTCCTGTCCGGGGTCTATCCGCACGGACAGTATGATGGCGAGATCGTTTTCGAAGGCGAGCCGGCGCGCTTTTCCGGCATCAACGACAGCGAGCGGCAGGGGATCATCATCATTCACCAGGAATTGGCCCTGGTGCCTCAGCTTTCCATTGCCGAAAACATCTTCCTCGGCAACGAATGCGCCAGGAATGGCGTGATCGACTGGCGCAAGACCAACAAGCGCACAGAGGAGCTCCTCGCCAAGGTCGGGCTCATCGAACCGCCGACCACCAAGGTCGACAACATCGGCGTCGGCAAGCAGCAGCTCGTCGAGATCGCCAAGGCCTTGTCGAAGGACGTCAAACTGCTCATCCTGGACGAGCCGACCGCGGCCCTGCAGGAAAACGACAGCAAGAAACTGCTCGACCTGATGCTGGAGCTGAAGGAACACGGCGTCACCAGCATCATCATCACCCACAAGCTGAACGAGGTCCGCTACGTGGCGGACAGCGTGACGGTCATTCGCGACGGCATGACCGTCTCGAAGCTCGACGCCAAGGCGGGGCTAAGCGAGGACGACATCGTCCGCGACATGGTCGGCCGGGACATGACGCACCGTTTTCCGGAGCACACGCGCAGCCCGGGCGAGACGCTGTTTGAAATCGACAGCTGGAATGTCTGGCATCCGGAACATACCGAGCGCCAGGTGATCCGGAACGCCTCCTTCAAGGTCCGCGCGGGCGAGGTCATCGGCATCGCCGGTCTCATGGGCTCGGGCCGGACGGAACTGGCGATGTCGATCTTCGGCCGCTCCTACGGGCGCAACATTTCCGGAACGGCGAAGCTTCACGGCAAGGAGATCGACGTCAGCACGGTGGACCGGGCGATCGATGCAGGTATTTCCTATGTCACCGAGGACCGCAAGGCGCTCGGTCTGATCCTGGACGAGACCATTCGCTTCAACACGACGCTTGCCAACCTGGACGGGGTTTCGGCCGGGTCCATCCTGAAGAAGAACGAAGAGACCAGGGTGGCGGAGAAATACCGCGAGGCGCTCGCCATCCGGACCCCGTCGGTATTTCAGAAAACGGTCAACCTGTCCGGCGGCAACCAGCAAAAGGTGGTGCTGGCGAAATGGCTGTTCACGGCGCCGGAGGTCCTGATCCTGGACGAGCCGACGCGCGGCATCGACGTCGGCGCCAAATATGAAATCTACACGATCATCAACGACCTCGCCGCCCAGGGCAAAGGCGTGGTCATGATCTCGTCGGAAATGCCGGAACTGCTCGGCATGTGCGACCGGATCTACGTCATGAACGAGGGGGCTCTCGTTGGCGAACTCAGCGCCGGCGAAGCGAGCCAGGAGCGCATCATGTCGCTCATTGTCAACGAGTGAAAGAGCATTACCGATGGAACTGGCACAAAGCGATGCATCTGCGGGCGAGACATCCCCGGCACCGGCGGTGAAGACCAAGGGCGTTGGCGAGTATCTCTCCTCGCACCTGAGACAGTACGGCCTTCTGTTCGCCCTGATCGCGGTGATGGTCTTCTTCCAGATCGTCACCGACGGCACCCTGCTCAGGGCCGTCAACGTCACCAACCTGCTCCTGCAGAACTCCTACATCATCATCATGGCGCTGGGCATGCTCATCGTCATCGTTTCCGGCAACATCGACCTGTCGGTCGGATCGGTGATGGGCTTCGTCGGCGCGCTCGCCGCGGTGATGATCGTCAACTTCGACCTGCCGGTCATCGTTACCATCGTTACCTGCCTGGCGGTCGGCGGGGTTATCGGCGCGGCCCAGGGCTATTGGGTCGCCTATTGGAAGATACCCTCCTTCATCGTGACGCTGGCCGGCATGCTGGTCTTTCGCGGACTGTCTCTCTGGCTGCTCGAAGGCCAGTCGGTCGGCCCGTTCCCGCGCGAATTCCAGATGATCGCGACCGGTTTCGTGCCCGATATCTTCCCGGCCGGACTGGGGCAGGGGCTGGCTGAGGCCTTCGGTGCCCGGCAGGTCAATGTTCTGGCGCTCGGAACAGGGATCGCGGCCGCGGCGCTCGTGGTCTGGATCGGCCTGCGCCAGCGGGCCCAGAACAAGGCCTATGGTATCGAGGACGAGCCGAAAAGCTTCTTTATCGCGCGCAATGTCATTGTCGCGGCGGCGCTGATCTTCGTCATGTACAAGCTGTCGCTCTTCCGTGGTCTGCCGAACGTCCTGATCACCATGGGCGTCCTGACCGTGATCTACGCCTTCATCACCGAAACCACGACCATCGGCCGGCGCGTCTATGCGCTCGGGGGCAACCAGAAGGCGGCCAAGCTGTCCGGCATCAAGACCGAACGCCTGACCTTCCTGGCCTTCACCAACATGGGGGTCCTGGCGGCGGCCGCCGGACTGGTCTTCGCCGCGCGCCTCAATACGGCGACGCCGAAGGCCGGCTTTGCCCTGGAGCTTGACGTGATCGCCGCCGTCTTCATCGGCGGGGCGTCCATGTCCGGCGGTGTCGGCACGATCATCGGCGCGGTTGTCGGCGCCTTCCTGATGGGCGTTCTGAACAACGGCATGTCGATCATGGGCATCGGCATCGACTACCAGCAGATGATCAAGGGTCTGGTCCTGCTCGCCGCCGTCATCTTCGACGTCTACAACAAGAACAAGCAGGGGTAACAAGATGCTGATCTCTCAGATCCGAAACGACGAGGGTTCCATCTCCGTCGTGGTCCGCAGCGGCAGCGAAGCCTCGATCCTGAAGGGCGTCGCCAGTACCTACGATCTGGTGCGCGAGGCGATCGCCAGCGGACGGAGCCTGACGGAATGTATCCGCGCGCACGATCTGGGGCCTGCCGTCGACCTGGAAAAGCTTGCGGAGGAAAAGCGGCTGCTTCTGCCGATCCTGCATCCGGACGCAGCCCACATGCATCTGACCGGCACCGGCCTGACCCATCTGGGCTCGGCCGCGACCCGCAACGCCATGCACGCCAAAGCGAAGGACGGCGACCAGCCCGTGACCGATTCCATGAAGATGTTCCAGATGGGTCTGGAAGGCGGACGCCCGGCTCAGGGTAAAATCGGCGTCCAGCCGGAATGGTTCTACAAGGGCAATGGCAACGCCGCCGTGGCACCCGGCGGTGACCTAGTGAGCCCCGGCTTCTGCGAGGACGGCGGCGAGGAGCCGGAAGTGGCCGGCATCTATGTGATCGGAGAAGACGGAACGCCGTTCCGGGTCGGCTTCGCGCTCGCCAACGAATTTTCCGACCATGTCATGGAGCGCCAGAACTATCTGTTCCTGGCACATTCGAAACTCAGGCCCGCGTCTTTCGGTCCCGAGCTCCTGGTCGGAGATCTGCCGGAGAGCGTTGAGGGCACCAGCCGGATCCTGCGCGACGGCGACGTGCTTTGGGAAAAGCCGTTCCTGTCGGGCGAGGCCAACATGTCCCATACGCTGTCGAACCTGGAACACCACCATTTCAAATACGGCCTCTTCCGTCAGCCGGGCGATCTCCACGTCCACATGTTCGGAACCGCGACGCTCTCCTTTGCCGACGGGATTTCCTGCCGGGAAGGCGATGAGATCGAGATTTCGGCGCCGGGCTTCGGCGTCGCGCTCAAGAACCGCCTTGTCTTCCAACCGGCGGAAACCTCCGCCGCGTCCGTGAAAGTGCTGTAAGACAATGACCTTCAAGCCCGCCCAATGGCCGCGCAAGCTGCGCTCGACGGAATGGTTCGGCGGAACCAGCCGCGATCACATTTATCACCGCAGCTGGATGAAGAACCAGGGGCTGCCGGACCACCTCTTCGACGGCCGTCCGGTGATCGGCATCTGCAACACCTGGTCGGAACTCACCCCCTGCAACGGCCACCTGCGCGACCTGGCCGAACGGGTCAAGCATGGGGTCTTCGAGGCCGGCGGTTTCCCGGTGGAGTTTCCCGTCTTCTCGACCGGCGAAAGCACGCTCCGGCCGACCGCTATGATGTACCGCAACATGGCCGCCATGAATGTCGAGGAGGCGATCCGTGCGACGCCGCTCGACGGGGTCGTGCTGCTGGTCGGCTGCGACAAGACCACGCCGTCTCTCCTGATGGGTGCCGCGTCGGTGGACATTCCGGCCATCGTGGTGACAGGCGGTCCGATGTTGAACGGCTGGTTCCAGGGTGAGCGCGTCGGCTCCGGCACGCATCTGTGGAAATTCTCTGAGGCCATCAAGGCGGGCAAGATGACCCAGGAGGAATTCCTGGACGCCGAAATCGCCATGAGCCGGTCTCCGGGCACCTGCAACACCATGGGCACCGCCTCCACGATGGCCTCCATGGCCGAGGCACTCGGAATGGCGCTCTCCGGCAATGCCGCGATCCCGGCGGTCGACAGCCGCCGCCGGGTCATGGCGCATCTTTCGGGCAGTCGCATCGTGCAGATGGTGAAGGACGACCTGAAGCCGTCGCATATTCTCACCAGGCAGGCCTTCGAGAACGCCATCCGCACCAACGGCGCCATCGGCGGCTCCACAAACGCGGTCATTCACCTGCTGGCGATTGCCGGCCGCGTCGGCATCGACCTGACGCTGGACGACTGGGATCGTCTCGGCCGCGACGTGCCGACCATCGTCAATCTCATGCCGTCGGGCGAATACCTGATGGAGGAGTTCTTCTATGCCGGCGGCCTGCCGGTGGTGATCAAGCGCCTGGGCGAGGCGGGCATGCTCCACAAGGACGCCCTGACCGTTGCGGGCGAACCCATCTGGGATCAGGTCAAGGACGCAAGGAACTGGAACGAGGACGTCATCGTACCGGTGGAAAGGGCTCTGACCGACCACGGCGGCATTGCCGTCCTCAAAGGCAATCTGGCGCCCAACGGCGCCGTCCTGAAACCCTCTGCCGCGTCGCCCCATCTGATGCAGCACCGGGGCAAGGCGGTGGTCTTCGAGGATATCGACGACTACAAGGCCCGGATCGAGGACGACTCTCTCGACATCGACGAGACCTGCGTCATGGTCCTGAAGAACTGCGGGCCGAAAGGCTATCCGGGCATGTCGGAGGTCGGCAACATGGGCCTTCCACCAAAAGTGCTGAAGAAAGGCATCACCGACATGGTGCGCATTTCCGATGCGCGCATGTCTGGAACCGCCTATGGAACCGTCGTCCTGCACACCTCGCCGGAAGCCGCCGCCGGCGGTCCTCTGGCGGTTGTCAGAACCGGCGACGTGATTGAACTCGACGTCGCCAACCGCAGGCTCCACCTGGAGATCTCGGACGCGGAACTCGCTGAGAGGCTTGAAGCCTGGAAGCCCTCGCATGATGTACCGGCGAGCGGCTACGCGCGTCTTTTCCACGACCATGTCCAAGGGGCGGATACGGGGGCGGACTTCGACTTCCTGAAAGGTTGCCGGGGATCGGCTGTACCGAAGGATTCTCACTGATGCCGGAAAACCTGGGTGAAAAACTGGCGCTGGTCGGTATCGGCAAGATTGCCCGCGACCAGCATTTGCCGGCGATTGGCGCCAATCCCGATTGGTCGCTTGAAGCGACGGTCAGCCGCCACGGCACCGTCGAGGGCGTGGAGCATTTCACCGACATCGACGCGCTTCTGGAGACCCGGCCGGACATAACGACGGTTTCGCTTGCCATCCCGCCGCAGCCCCGTTTCGACTATGCCGCCAAGGCCTTGAAGGCAGGAAGGAATGTCATGCTGGAAAAGCCACCGGGCCAAAGCCTTGCGGAATGTTATGCGCTGGAAGCGCTGGCGAAGGAAAATGGTGTCACCCTCTTCGCGACCTGGCACTCCCGCTATGCCGACTGCGTTCCGGACCTGAAGGCCTGGGTGTCCTCGCGCAGGATCGAACGTCTTCAAATCACCTGGAAGGAAGACGTCCGCCGCTGGCATCCGGGACAGGACTGGATCTGGGCGCCGGGTGGCATGGGCGTCTTCGATCCCGGTATCAACGCCCTGTCGATCCTGACGGAAATCCTTCCCTATCCGGTCCATGTCACGGCGGCCACGCTGGAATTCCCGGAAAACCGGGATACGCCAATCGCCGCGGCCCTGACTTTTGCCGATCCTACAGGAGCCGACATGAGCGCGGTCTTTGACTGGCGACAGGAAGGTCCCCAGACCTGGGACATCGACATTGAGACCGACGGCGGCACAGCGAAGCTTTCGCTTGGCGGAGAAAAGCTTGAGATCGACGGTGAGCTTGTTAAACAGGGAGCGAACCACGAATACGCCAACCTCTATGCCCGCATGGCGTCTCTCCTGAAGGCAGGCGAGAGCGACATGGATCTTTCTCCCATGATCCATGTCTGCGACGCCTTCTCCCTGGGACGCCGGGCGGTCACCGATCCGTTCCACTTTTAATATCGTTCCAAAACCGGAAGGTTTGTCATGACTTTTACACCGCACGGAAAAAATCTGGTTGCCGGAGACTGGGTTGCGAGCGACGCGACCTTCGCCTCGCAGCCGGCTCAGGGCGCGTCTTTCAACTTTTCCAACGGGACCGCGGCTCAGGTGGATGAGGCCTGCAAGGCGGCCGAGGAAGCCTTCTGGACCTTCGGTTATTCCTCAAGGGAAGACCGCGCGAAGTTCCTGAACACCATTGCCGACGAGATCGAGGCGCGCGCCGACGCGATCACCGAGATCGGTACTTCCGAAACCGGCCTGCCGCAGGCGCGCCTTCAGGGCGAGCGCGGCCGCACCACCGGCCAGCTCCGTCTGTTCGCGTCTCATATCCTGAAGGGCGACTATCTCGACAAGCAACACGACGAGGCCCTGCCGGACCGCCAGCCGCTGCCGCGCCCGGACCTGAAGCTGGTCCAGCGTCCCATCGGCCCGGTGGCCGTCTTCGGAGCGTCCAACTTCCCGCTCGCCTTTTCCACCGCCGGCGGCGACACCGCTTCAGCCCTGGCGGCCGGCTGCCCGGTCGTGGTGCGCGGCCATCCGGCCCATCCGGGTACCGGCGAGATCGTTGCCGAGGCGATTGCGGCAGCGGTCAAGTCCTGCGGTCCCCATCCGGGCGTCTTCTCCTTCATCCAGGGAGAAGGCTTCGAGGTCGGTCAGGCGCTGGTCCAACACCCGCTGATCACGGCTGTTGGCTTCACCGGCTCCCTGCGCGGCGGCCGGGCGCTCTACGATCTCTGCGCAAAGCGTCCCGTGCCGATCCCCTTCTTCGGAGAGCTTGGTTCCGTCAACCCGATGTTCTGCCTGCCTGAGGCGATTTCCGCCCGGGGCGAGGCCATGGCCAAGGGCTGGGCCGGGTCGCTGACCATGGGCGCGGGCCAGTTCTGCACCAACCCGGCCGTTGCCCTGGTCCTGGAAGGAGCCGAGGGCGATGCCTTCGTCAAGACGGCTGTAGACGCTCTTGCTGAGATTGGCGAGCAGACCATGCTCACCGACGGTATCGCGTCTGCCTATCGAAGCGGGGTCAAGCGCGTTGCCGCCCATAGCGGCGTGCGCGAGCTGATCGGCACCGCCTGCGAAACCCGTAACGCCAAGCCCTATCTCTTCGAGACCACCGGCGATGCCTGGCTCGCCGACGAGGAGCTGGGCGAGGAAGTCTTCGGCCCGCTCGCCATCGTCGTGCGCGTCAAGGACGAGGTTCAGCTGATCGAAATCGCCAAGGGTCTGGAAGGCCAGCTCACCTGCACCCTGCACATGGACGAGGCCGACACGGCTCTCGCAGCCATGCTGATGCCGATCCTGGAACGCAAGGCGGGCCGGGTTCTTGCCAACGGCTTTCCGACCGGTGTGGAAGTCGCCGACGCCATGGTCCACGGCGGCCCTTACCCGGCCTCCACCAATTTCGGCGCGACCTCCGTCGGCACGCTGGCCATCCGCCGCTTCCTGCGCCCGGTCTGCTTCCAGAACATCCCGGTGGGTCTGGTTCCGGAGTGGTGAGGTAGAAACCGTCCCGCACAGGGCTTGCGGTGGCCGGAGCCCTGTTGAGGTCATGAATTGCTTGTCATCCCGGCTCTCCGCTTCGCTGCGGCCGGGATGACAAATGACTGAGTATGGTGGCAGAAAAGGAGCCTGCTGCGGCGTTTCAGTTTTGCCTTCCGCTCCAGACAGCTTCGACATCCACTGTCTCGATCCGGAAGTCCGTTGCCGCAACTTCAACGTAGGCCAGTCCGTGAAGGAAGAGGCGGAAATATCTCACGTCGCCCAATTCCACTTTGGGGGGGGGGGCGCCGCCAACCAGTTGATCAATCCGCATCGTATCGAACGGGGCCGCAGAGATCTCAATCGAATTGTTCTCGCCCATGCGCGTCCATACGCATCAATCCGGAACGGCGGCCACAAGCTCCAATTAACCTCTCCCGACGGGAGAGGTCGGCGCTCGCGCCGGGTTAGGCGACAGATCTGTCGTAATATCTCATGCGCTTGGCCCCCTCACCACAGCCTTTTCCATGGGAGGGGGAGTTTGGCAGTGTCAAAAATCATTTTCCTGCCCTCTAGGCCGGAACTGCACAAGCGTTGAGAAACCGGTTCGCTTAGCCCGAGGGGAGAAGCGGTCCTTACCCCTCCAGCTTGACCCAGGCCGCGTTCTTAGCCGAAGAGCGCACACACGCGTCTACGAAGCGGACCCCGGCGAGACCGTCACCGATGCCCGGGACCAGGCTAACCGTCTCCTGTCCGGCTTGATGGGCCCGGATGGCATCGGCGGCATCCTTGTAGAGGTTGGCGAAGCCTTCCAGATAGCCTTCCGGGTGGCCGGGGGGAACACGCGTGGCCGGTCCGATACTGGCGGACATGCCGGCTCCACCGCGCGTGATCAGACGTTTCGGCTCGCCGAATGGGGTGTAGTGCAGGTAGTTCGGGTCCTCCTGGTGCCATTCGAGGCCGCCCTTGTCGCCATAGATCCGGATCTTGAGATTGTTCTCGTTGCCGGGCGCGACCTGCGAACACCACAGCATGCCGCGCGCACCGCTGGCGTAGCGCAGCATCACGTGGGCGTTGTCGTCGACCGGACGGCCGGGAACGAAGGATTGCAGATCGGCGGCCAGGCACTCCGCCGTTTCGCCGAGGATGAACGAGGCCAGGTTGTAGGCATGGGTGCCGATGTCGCCGGTGGAACCGCCAACCCCGGAGCGGGCGGGATCGGTGCGCCATTCGGCCTGCTTGTTGTGCTGCTCCACCGTCAGCCAGTCCTGCGGATATTCCACCTGAACCACCCGGATCGTGCCGAGATCGCCCTCCCGGACCATCTCGCGGGCCTGACGGACCATCGGATAGCCGGTGTAATTGTGGGTCAGGAAGAAGAGGGCGCTGGACTCCTCCGCCGCCCTGGCGAGTTTCTTCGCATCCGCCAGCGTCGACGTCAGCGGCTTGTCGCAGATGACGTGGATGCCGCGTTTCAAAAATGCCTTGGCGGCCGGGTAGTGCACATGGTTCGGCGTGACGATGGCGACCGCCTCGATGCCGTCCTTCAGCCGCGCCTCGCGTTTGGCCATCTCCTCGAAGGAAGAATAGATGCGGTCCTCCTTGAGGCCGAGCGCCCGGCCGGACTCCTGCGCCTTTTCCGGTGTTGACGAAAGCGCGCCGGCCACGAGATCGTAGCGTCCGTCGATGCGCGAGGCGATCCGGTGGACCGCGCCGATAAAGGCGTCCTTGCCGCCGCCGACCATTCCGAGACGAATGGGGCGTGCTTCCGGAGTTTCTTTTCCTTCAATGGCCATGTCGGTCCTCCTGATTGATTTTCTGGTGCCGGATCACTTCCGGCCCCGTGCCGTCGTCTTCGCCGATCCTGTACCTCATCCCGAGCAGAGCCGAAGGTCCGTCTCGAAGGATGGGCGCCTGGTTCCTGCGCAATTGGTTCCTGCGCGATTGGCCCATCCTTGAAGTCGGCGCTGTGCGCCTCCTCAGCATGAAGCAGAGGGTGAGGTACCTGAATCGCGACTGCCGCGTTTCGAGGCAACTTCTTGAAACTTCTGATCTAACCGAGTCCGAGCATGGCCCGGTTGGCTGCATCATCAGTACCGCCATCGGCAAAATCGTCAAAGGCCTTTTCGGTGACCCGGATGATGTGGTCCCTCACGAAGGCCGCGCCCTCGCGGGCTCCGTCTTCCGGGTGCTTCAGGCAGCATTCCCACTCGACGACCGCCCAGCCGTCGAAATCGTTTGCCGCCATCTTCGAAAAGACCGCGCCGAAATCGACCTGGCCGTCGCCGAGTGACCGGAACCGTCCGGCCCGGTCGACCCAGGACTGGTAGCCGCCGTAGACGCCCTGGCGTCCGGTCGGATTGAACTCGGCGTCCTTGACATGGAACATGCCGATCCGGTCGCGGTAGATGTCGATATTGTCCAGGTAGTCGAGGCATTGCAGTACGTAATGTGACGGATCGTAGAGCATCTTGCAGCGGCTGTGGCCGCCGAGGCGCCCCAGGAACATTTCGAAGGTG
Organism: Roseibium aggregatum; assembly: GCF_017309185.1. Lineage (GTDB taxonomy): Bacteria > Pseudomonadota > Alphaproteobacteria > Rhizobiales > Stappiaceae > Roseibium > Roseibium aggregatum_B. The sequence continues at coordinate 907,718 of NZ_JAEKJZ010000001.1, forward strand.
ATGCCGTCGTGGAGATCCTCGCCGGGATGGATTTCATAGCAGACATCGACGCCCATCTCGTCGGCATAGTCGAGGATGGGCCGCCAGCGGCGCGCAAGCTCGTCAAAGGCCGTTTCGATCAGGCCGGCCGGGCGCTGCGGCCACGGGTAGACATAGGGCCAGGCGAGCGCGCCGGAAAAGGTCGCATGGGCGGAGATGCCGAGATTGCGGCTGGCGGCCAGCGCCAGTTTGACCTGATCGACCGCCCAGGCCTGGCGGGCGGCTGGATTGCCGCGCACCTCCGGCACGGCGAACCCGTCGAATGCGGTGTCATAGGCCGGATGGACCGCCACAAGCTGGCCCTGAAGATGGGTCGAAAGTTCGGTGACCTCCACACCGTTCTCCCGGGCGATGCCGGCGAATTCCTCGCAATAGGCTTTCGAACTGGCAGCCTTCTGCAGGTCGATCAGCCGCGCGTCCCAGCTTGGGACCTGCACACCGGCATAGCCGCAGTCGGCGGCCCATTTCGTGATCGATGCCCAGGAATTGAATGGTGCTTCGTCCGCGGCGAACTGGGCGAGAAACAGGGCGGGCCCCTTGATGGTTTTCATGATTGTCTCCGGATGGGATCGCGGCTGCAGTGGGGCGCAGCGGTATCCAACTCAGCTCGAGGGAAGGCAAAGGGAGCCGGGACCCCATCGCAAAAGGCCCCGGCTCAGGTCAAGGACTTAGAACGGAGATTCCGGGAAGTAGTAGCTCTCCGCGTTGTCCTTGTTGATCAGGGTCGCGCCGAGAATGTAGCGGCCGGCGACCGGACCGTTGGACTTGAAGGCACTGACCGTCAGATCCATGGCCGTTGCGATCATCGCGGGCGGGTAGAGAACGTCGACGGGCATCAGTTCGTCGCCGTCCATGATGCCCTTGATGATCTCCTTCATGCCAGCACCGCCGACCACGAACATGCCGTCGCCGTCGCGGCCGGCCTGCTTCAGGGCGGCGACCACGCCGATGGCGATGTCGTCATCCTGCGCCCAGACTGCGTCGATATCGGGGAAGCGGGACAGGAAGTCCTGCATCACCTCGAAGCCGTCGTCGCGGTTCCAGTTGGCATGCTTGTGGTCGAGCACGTTGATGCCCGATCCCTCGATTTCCGCCATGAAGGCATCGAACCGCTCGTTGTCGATAACGGTCGGAATGCCGCGCAGGACGACGATGTTGTCGCCGTCCTTGAGACGCGTCTTCATGTATTGCGCCGACACCCGGCCGAGTTCCGGATTGTTGCCGGCGACGTAAAGATCCTCGATGCCCGGCTGGCTGAGGCCGCGGTCAACGACCGTTATCCAGGCGCCGGAGTTCTTGACGTTCAGCACCGGGTCTGTGAGCGGCTCGGATTCGAAGGGCAGAACGACAAGGCCATCGATCTGGTGCACGGAGACGAGGTCTTCCAGTGCGCTTGCCTGGGCTTCGGGATCCGGCGAGTTGACCAGGATCAGGTCGACATCCGGGTAAAGGGCTTCGAGCCGCTGTTCCGCCTGTTCCGCATGCCAGTTCATGCCGGCGGCCCAGGCGTGTGTCGGGGTCGGGTAGCTGACGCCGATCTTGATTTTTTCCTGTGCGGACGCGGAGCCGGCAAAAGCCATCAAACCGGTAACCGCCATCACTCCCAGCATCTTCTTCATGTGCATTGTTTCCTCCTCCAATGCCTGCCGATTGGGCGCACTTTTTCCGTCCGGTGCGCGCCGGTCTTGAAAAGGGGACGGTCCTTTGTCTCAGATCGCCAGCGTCAGGATTTTCCGCGTCCTGCCAGCTTCCAGTCGCTGCGCTGCAGGAACACCGCGACGATGATGATCAGTCCCTGCATGGTTCCGTTCAGGTAATTCGAGATCAGATCGGTGAAGTTCAGGATGTTGCCGATGGTCGTCAGGATCAGCGCGCCCAGGATCGTGCCGCCGATCCGCCCGTAGCCGCCCTTGAGCACGGTGCCGCCGATGATCACGGCCGCAATGGCCTCCAGCTCCCAGAGGACGCCCGTCGAGGCGGAGGCCGAGCCGAGGCGCGGCACGTAGATGATCGTGGCGAAGGCGACGCAGAGGCCCTGAATGACATAGGTCAGCGTCTTCACCCGGTCGACGTTGATGGCGGAGTAGCGTGCGACTGCCTCGTTGGACCCGATGGCCGTACAGTAGCGCCCGAAGGCCGTCCGGTTGAGCAGCAGCCAGCCGCAGATGGCAACCGCGATGAACACCCAGACAGGGAAGGGCAGGCCCAGGAAGGAGTCGTAATAGACCGGCCGGTAGGTGCCGCGCACGTCGAAATCGAGCGAAAGCGTACCGCCGTCGGCGAAATAGGTGACCAGGGAGCGGTAGATGCCCATGGTGCCGAGCGTGACGATGAAGGCCTCGATCTTGCCCTTTGTGGTCAGCGCCCCGTTGATCCAGCCGGCACCGATGCCGAGGATGACCGCCACGCCGCAGCCGAGCAGCACGGTCGGAACGCCGGTTCCCAGTGTCTCGACGGCACCGTCCATGACGATGATCATGACGCCGGCAATGGCGGCGGCCATGGAACCGACCGAAAGATCGATGCCGCCTGCGGTGATGACGAACGTCGCACCGACCGCGATGATGCCGATGAAGGCGGAGCGGGTCAGCAGGTTGGTCAGATTACCTTCGCTGATGAAGGCCGGGTTCAAGAGGAACCCGATGATGCACAGGATCAGGAGGGCGACCGCTGGACCGAGGGTCTTGAGGTCGACGGTGGGGCGGCGGGGCTTGCTGGTGGCCGTGTTGTCGGACGCGGTCATCATGGTCAATGGAGTTCCTCCCGTTTCAGCCCGGCGGCGTAGCGCATGATTTCGTTTTCGTTGATACGGTCACCGCTGAGGATCCCGGTGATGCGGCCTTCGCGCATGACCGCCACCCGGTGGCAGATGCCGATGATCTCCGGCATTTCGGACGAGATGACCACAACGGAGACCCCGTCTGCGGCAAGGGCTGCGATGAAATGATAGATCTGCTGCTTGGTGCCGACGTCGATGCCGCGCGTGGGCTCGTCGATGATGACGATCTTCGGGTCGCACTCCATGATCTTGGCGAGCAGGAGCTTCTGCTGGTTGCCGCCGGACAGCTTGCCGACGGTGATCTCCTCGTCCAGGGCACGGACATCGAAGCGGCGGATCGCGCGTTTCAGGGCGGTTTCTTCCGCCTTCGTGTCGATCGCGAAATTCTTCACGAATTTCGGCAGGGCGAACAGCGTCAGGTTCGGCCGCATCTTCTTGTCCAGGAGCAAGCCCTTTTCCTTGCGGTCCTTGGTCAGATAGGCAAGGCCGGCATCGCGGGCGTCGGCGACGTTCATGTGGCGGACCTCCCTGCCGAAAAGGCGGACGCTCCCGCCTTCGATGGGGGCGAGGCCGCAGATCGCCTCGAAGACGGCCGTCCGGCCGGAGCCGATCAGGCCTGAGAAACCGAGAATTTCTCCGCGTCGCAGCGTAAAGCTGACGTCCCGGACCGATGGGGCCACGAGATTCCGGACATCCAGAACGACTTCCGCATCGACATCCGCTTCGTCCATCGGCGGGTAGAGGTCGGAGAGCTCCCGGCCGACCATCATCTGTGCCATCAGGTCCGGGGTCAGGTCCTTCGACGGGCGGGTGTCGATCCACTGGCCGTCGCGCAGGATGGTTACCCGGTCGGCAATGGCCTTCACCTCGTTGAGCTTGTGGGAGACGAAAATGATGCCCACGCCGCCTTGTTTCAGCTTCTCGACCTGACGGAAGAAGACCTCCGTCTCCTCTTCGGTCAGGACGGCGGTGGGCTCGTCCATGATGAGAATGCGCGCGTTGCGGCTGACGGCCTTGACGATCTCGACCATCTGCTTCTGGGCGATGGTAAGGTCGGAGATCCGGTCGGTCGGCGAAATGCCGAGGCCGATCTCGTCGAGGTGCCTCTGGACGATGGCGCGCATGGCCTTGCGGTCGAGCAGTCCGTGCGATTTCAGCTCGCGGCCGAGGAAGACGTTTTCTTCCACGGTCATCTGTTCGGCGAGATTGAGTTCCTGGTGAATGAGAACGATGCCGAGCTTTTCCGAGGCGCCGTTCGGGGGCAGGGAGACGCTCTTGCCGTCGAGCCGGATCTGTCCCGAGGTCGGGTCATGGAACCCGGACAGGATCTTCATCAGGGTCGATTTGCCGGCACCGTTCTCGCCGATCAGCGCATGAACCTCGCCGGGGCGGATATCCATGCTGACACTGAAGAGAACCGGAACCGGGCCGAACGACTTGCTGATGTTGACAGCTTCGATGACCGCCGCCGAAGCGGACGTTTCCAGTGACATTATTATTTTCCTCCCAGGCGCTGCCGTGTTCTCCCGAGTTGGCGCCATACTATTCATGTAATCGTTTTCATTGGGCGTGTAAACCTTTACATTTGGTTGTGTAAACCTTTTCACAAAGCGCTTAAGCGCTTATACAGCGTCATGAAGCTTGAGATTCAGGGACTTATCGAATGCACGCGGTGCAGCAAGGTCGAGGCTGAAAAATGACCGGTCCGGTGGAGCGCCCGGCGACGATCGAGGATGTGGCAAAGCTTGCGGGCGTGTCCATCGCGACCGTCAGTCGCGCGCTGCGCTCGCCGGAAAAGGTCGCCGAGAGCACCCGCAAGAAGGTGACCGCCGCGATTGCCCGCACAGGCTATACCGCGAACGCCATGGCGCAGAACCTGCGCATGCAACGTTCGCAGATGGTGCTGGTCCTGGCGTCCTCCATCGCCGACCCGAATTTCGCGGGCATCCTGACGGGACTGGAAAAGGCCGCCGCGGACCGGGGCTACGGCGTCCTGATCGGCAACACCGAGGGAACGCCCGGGCTCGAACAGAACTACCTGCGTTTCCTGTCGACGGGCATGGCCGACGGACTGTTGCTTCTGACGGGGCATATCCCGGTCGCCGGCCAGCCGCCGACCCAACTGGCGGCCCTGCCGCCCATCGTCGCCACGGAGAAGCCGGTCTCCAATCCGGACATCAGCTATGTCGGCGTCGACGACGTTGCCTCGGCGAAAGTGGCGACCGAATACCTGATCTCGCTCGGCCACCGGCGGATCACCTACATCTCCGGCGGTCCGGCCGATATCCGCTCCGATCTCCGTCATTCCGGTTATCGCCAGGGCTTGCGGGAATCGCCGGAAAACCTGCGCGACTGGCGGGTGGACGGCGACGGATCCAGCGAGAGCGGCCGGGCGGCGGTGGAACGGCTCTTCATCAAGGACGACCTGCCGACGGCCTTCTTCTGCTTCAACGACAACACTGCCATCGGCGTGATTTCCGCCCTTCAGCTGCGCGGCTACCGGGTTCCGGAAGATTTTTCCGTGCTCGGGTTCGACGATATTCCCTTCGCCAGCAATATTTCGCCCGGCCTCACCACCATTCGCCAGCCCCGCCACCACATCGGCGAAAAGGCGATGACCATCCTGCTCGACAAGCTCGCGAACCGTTCCCTGCCGCCCCAGCGTCACCTGCTGCACGGCGACCTCGTGGTGCGCGAAAGCTGCGCGGGGATATCGCGGAAGCGGGTGGGGTAGGGCAGCTCTCAATCTCCGGAAATGGTCATTCCGGATCGGCGCGCAGGCGGGCTGCACTTGTCCGGAATGACGTCGCAGGCAGGTCGGCCCCTCAACCGCCCTGCCAGAGCTTGATCGCCTCGACCGGGTAAACAAGCATCAGCACGTTCAGCGTGAGATTGTCCCGGATGACCCAGAGCGCCAGAAGTTCGAAGGCGATGCCAACGAGGATCGTGACCCAGACCGGCATGCGCCAGGCGAAGACAAAACCCAGGAGCATCCAGATGATGTCGAAGACCGAGTTCAGCACGCTGTCGCCGGTATAGCCGACGGCAATCGTCGCCTCCCGGTAGCGGTCGATGATCCAGGGCGAATTCTCCAGGACCTCCCAGGAGGCTTCGATGAAGATCGCGCCGAGTGCCCGTTCGCAGACCGTGTATTTTCCGAAGAGAAGCCACAGGGCCCAATAGAACAGGAAGCCGTGGATGATGTGGGAAGGCGTGTACCAGTCCGCGATGTGCTGCGAGGAGCCGGCGACGTCGCTTGCCGGCGTCCAGAAAAGAACATAGCCGCAGTCACAGATCGGGATCCGGCCCATGGCAAGAAGAATGACCGCGGTGGCGGCGGTCATGAGGACGCCGACGATCAGGCATTTGCTGCGGCTCAAGCGCTTCTCCTCCCGAAGACGGGACTTGTGCGAATCTCTTCTGGAAATTCGGCGGGATTCTCTCTATGACCTTGCGCCAACGAAACATCAATCCGTCCGCCCGCAAGACGTGTGACTGCGCCCCGGTTATCCCGTGAGTTCGCGCAGCCCGAACGGTGCGGCGGGCGAGGAGACACCCATGACGAGCCTGAACGGCACGGCGCCCTATCAGACACGGCGCACCTTCGCGATCATTTCCCACCCGGACGCCGGTAAGACCACGCTGACGGAAAAGCTGCTCCTGTCGGGCGGCGCGATCCGGGCCGCCGGCCAGGTGCGTGCGCGCGGCGAGCGCCGCCGCGCCCGCTCCGACTGGATGAAGATCGAACAGGAACGCGGCATCTCCGTGTCGTCCTCGGTGATGACCTTCGAGCGCAAGGGCATCATCTACAATCTGCTCGACACGCCGGGCCACGAGGACTTTTCCGAAGACACCTACCGCACGCTGACCGCCGTTGACGCCGCCGTCATGGTGATCGACGCCGCCAAGGGTATCGAAACCCAGACCCGTAAGCTCTTCGAGGTCTGCCGCCTGCGCGACATCCCGATCATCACCTTCGTCAACAAGATCGACCGGGAAGGGCGTCACGCCCTGGAAATCCTCGACGAGGTCCAGGAGGCGCTGGCGCTCGACGTCTCGCCGCAGACCTGGCCCGTCGGCATGGGCTCGGACTTCTTCGGCGTCTATGACTGGAAGAAGAAGCAGTTCCACACCTCAGACGGCGAACGCGGCGGACCTTACGCCGAAACGAAGGACGTCTCCGGTCTCGACGACGAGGTCCTGACCGGCACGGTCTTCGACCGGATTATGGACGAACTGACGGAAAACGTTGAACTCGGTGCGGAAGGTTACGCCGAATTCGACAAGGAAAGTTTCTTGGAAGGCCACCTGACCCCGGTGTTCTTCGGCTCGGCACTGCGCGACTACGGCATTGAGGAACTGCTCGACTTCATCGCCGATTTCGCTCCGCCGCCGCACTCCCAGCCGGCGACCGGCGGGCGCATCATCATGCCGGAAGAAGACAAGGTCTCCGGCTTCGTCTTCAAGGTCCAGGCCAACATGGACCCGAAACACCGCGACCGCATCGCCTTCGTGCGCCTTTGCTCGGGCACCTTCAAGCGTGGCATGAAGTTGAAACACGTGCGCGCCGGCAAGCAGATCGCCGTCTCCGCGCCGATCTTCTTCTTCGCAGAGGAACGCGAGATCGCCGATCTCGCCTATCCGGGCGACGTCATCGGTGTGCCCAACCACGGCCAGCTCCGCGTCGGCGACACGCTGACGGAGGGCGAGAACATCCACGTCACCGGCCTGCCGGCCTTCGCTCCGGAAATCCTGCGCCGCGTACGGCTCGGCGACACGATGCGGGTGAAGCAGATGCGCCAGGGCCTGCAGGACCTCGCCGAAGAAGGCCTGGTCCAGATCTTCAAGCCGGATCTCGGCTCCAACTGGATCGTCGGCGTGGTCGGCGCGCTCCAGCTCGACGTGGTGGTCGACCGCCTGAAGGCCGAATACGGCACGGAAATCGGCTTCGAGACGGTGCCCTATTCGACGGCCCGCTGGATCGAGACCGATCAGCAGACCCTTCAGAAAATGATTGAAGGCCACCGCATGTCTATCGCCAACGACCGCGACGACAAGCCGGTGTTCCTGTTCAAGAACGCCTGGGAAATCGGCCATATCACCGAGAAATTTCCGGACGTGAAATTCCGCGAGACGCGGGAGATCGTCTACGAGGCGTGAGGGCGGGGAGCACACCGGCACTTTCCCCCAACGGTCATTCCGGACAAGTGCAGCAAAGCTGCGCGCCGATCCGGAATCCCGACATATTCTGCGCCGCAGGCGCTCATTGATCGAACCAGAACGAATGGATGGAGTTTTGGTGCTCGCTTTCGCTCGCGCTGACTTCTGGGTTCCGGATCTGCGCGCAGCTTTGCTGCACTTGTCCGGAATGACGGTGCTGGAACACCCAACCTCACCCTCCCACCGCAGCGCTCTCCGATAGCACTTCGCGGCTGTGCAGTGGCGTCAGGGCTACGAGATCAGCGATCGCGTTGCGGTCGAGCTTTTCGCCGGCCCTGGCGTCTTCGCCGGAAAGGAGTGCCATCAGCTTGATGTCGCTCTTGATGCGCTCGACGTCCTCAAGTGCGGCGCTCTCCGTTTCCGGCAATTCCGGCCGGCGCACCGTGTCCTGCTTCATCTCCTGGAAGGCCGATCCCGGGTCGGCGGCGTAAAGCAGATCCGTCAGGGCGGGATAGGAGGCGAGCAGGCGCCAGGTCCTGGGCCATTCCGTCATGACGACAACCCAGCGGGCGAGTTGCAGCCAGCGGGCGTCGTCGGGCTTCCAGCCGCGCTCGCGGAAGGCGACCGCATTGTACATGGTGACCGCGTTGATGATCCGTTTGATCTGCCGGGGATTGGCCGGCAGGTGCTCGGCGAGCGGTTCCAGCCGGTGGGAAATCTCCGTTTCGACGTCCTCGTCCGAAGCCGCGTGGATCGTGTATTCGTCCTTGAACCAGGCATCGAAGGCCTCCGGATTGGAGATCACCCGGGCCACATCCTCCTTCGCCGTTTCCGGGGCAGGGGAGGTTGCCATCGCGCTTTCCGCCTTTTCCCGCACCCGTTCCTTCAGCGCCTCGCTGTCGAGAACCGGCGCCGGGTTTTCCTTCACAGCGCGCTGGAAGAAGACCCTCAGGTTCTGCGTCGCGCCGCTTGAAAGATCCGTCGCGGCGTCCTTGTGCCGGTCGGCCTTCGCGCCCAGAAGCAGATGGCGGACATAGTCCTTCTGCCGCTCCGGGACGAGGCCCGGCAGGATGAAGGACATCTGGATCGCCTTTTCGACAAAGCGCGCGCCGAAGGTCTGCTCCGGTCCGACACTGACCTTGTTCATGTCCTTGTGATGGACCTCGAAGGCCCGCTCGATCCAGTCGCGGTCGCCGAGTACGACGAAGACCACGCGCGGACTGCGCAAGAGCGTCTGCATGCCGCGCACCAGATCAACGATGAACGCCGGGCTGCACCGGTCGAGATCGTCGACGATCACCAGAACCGGACGCTTCAGCCGTTCCATGGTCCTGTAGAAATGACGGCGGAACCGCTCGAACGGGTCGCCCGCGCCGAGCGACATGCGTTCGGCGAGCGTATCGGTGCCGGGGCGGATGGATTCGGTGAAGAGCGTGCCGACGCCCCAAAGGAAGCTGATCCCGGTCAGTCCTCCGAGCAGGAACCCAAAGCCGTTGGAGACCGCGAACCCGGCCTTCGCCTTGTCGTCCGTTCCGAGCACGTCGATCACCCCGGCCCAGGTGAGCGCCAGGAACAGGGCACCGCTGGCAAGGGCCGTCAGGAACAGCGTCTTGACCTTCGGGTTCCACAGCCGCCACCAGATCTCCGGTCCCCACAGACGCAGCTTCAGAAGCTGTCGCTCAACCCATCCCGGCTTGCCGGCCGGGCCGCTGCCCACCTCCACAGGTGCCCAGCCTTCGTAAATGACGGAATCGAAGCAGCGTTTGCGGATGGTCTGGTAAAACACCCACCAGGGCGGCTTCACATGCTGGGCTTGCCAGGCGTTGAAGGGCACCACGATCCAGGGACGGCGGGCGTCCTCCGGCCAGTCGCGACCGTCGCCGGTTCCGCCCGTCCCGTCTCTGGGCAGCGGATCGCTCAGGAAAACGGTCGAGATATCCGCGTCGCCGTAGCGTTTCGTCAAAAACGAGGTTTTGCCGTGCCGGTAACCGGTCGGGTTGAGCACGCGGGCCAGGAAATTGGCGAAGGTCGTCTTGCCGCCGCCCCAGGGCGCATCGAGATGGAGCACGAACCCGGCTCGCGTGCTCTGCCTCGACCGGTCGAAGAAAACGTCGTCCTGTTGTCCGGTCGCCGTGATTTCGTCTTCGTGAACCCCTGTCCAGCCGGTTGCGTCGTGGGGTGGATCCGCTGCCGGACCATCGTTTTTGTCCGGCTCCCGCCACATGGCGTCGTTGAGCCGGCACCAGATCAGATGGAGCCGGCGGGCGAGCGCGATGGCCAGAATGCCCCGGCCGAGATCGTCGCGCTCGGTCTCCGCGTCGTCGGGCGAGAACCGGGTCTCTGAGTCGACCTCGTCGTGGCCTGTTCCGGTCCCCTGTCCCGATTGCGACGCGCCCTGGCCGGTGTCTCCCCGGTTCGGTTCAGGTGGCGGCGCGGTGTCGGGCAGAACCGGCAGCCGACCCCTCGAGCGAATAAGGTCGTTCAGTCGGATCGCCTGGTCGCTCGGCAGATCGAGGATCGCGCCGCGCCAGTTCTTCCGCTCGATCCCGGCCGCCTCGATGGCTTCCCGGCGGGGAATCGGGTCGTCCTCGAAGAACTCGTGGACTTCCGTCGGCAGCCGCCGGATGCCACCCTCCATCTCCGTTTCCCGCGACTGAATATGCCCGGTGCCGACGACCCCGCCCGCGTCCGTCGTGCGCCAGTAGATCACCGGATCGCCCGCCTGAAGGTCCTTCGGCAGGGATTTGCCGGTTTTCCAGCGAACGACAGACCCGGGAACGGCTTCTTCTACCCAGGTGGAGACCCGGTCGCCTTCGTTGTATTGCAGCAGCCAGACCTTGGGCAGGGCAGGGGATGGCGGCACAAAGGAGCCGGCCTTTTCCGCGGCTTCGGACACCGCGTCGAAGGCGCTTTGTACGGTTTGTGCTGTGCGGTTTGGAGTGGATGAAGTGGGCGCGGACGCGCCTTTGCTCATTGACGGCGTGGTCGAAGCCGGTTCTTCGGCCTCCGGAAACTGTCCACGAAGCTCTTCCATCCGGGCCTGGACGGATTCCGGGCCGTCCTTTTGAAAAAGATCGTGCAGGTGCCGGATTTCGGAGTTGGCAAAGACCGGGCCTTGTTTCCATATCGCTTCGGGCAGCGTCAGGCGTGCGATCTCAAGAGTTTCCTCGAGCGGCGAGCGGCCATAAATCCGGTCCTCATACCAGTCGATCCAGTCGTCCCAATCCTCGTTGCGTGCATGAAGGGCAGATTTCAGACTGTCCCAACTTCCGGAAAATGCGCCGGAAATTTGGTGTTCCGGCCAAAGCGGCTGCACAACCAAACCCGAAGCGTCAAGGCCGCGATCAACCTGATCGCGGTCGTCTGACAGCGCCGCAGCGCTGGCGAAACTGCTCTTGCCGCTGTCATTTTCCGCCGCAAAGGCCATCACGGCGGCTTCGGTTGCAAGGTTTGCCGCGTCTATTCCGGATGTGGAAGCGATGGTGTCCTTTGCCTGGTTGGCCGCCTGCAAGGCGCTGTTTTCTCCCGGTGTGAGCTTGTGATTTTGCGCCAGGGAGGCCACGTGGTCCCGCGCAAACTCCGCGGCTGCAAGCAGGTTTTCGTCGTATCTGGACCCGGAAGCCCAAAGCCAGGAGATTGCCGAGAGCCTGAGCCCCGCCAATAAAGCATCCGATCTTTTGGGGAGATTCTCAGCGCTTGCTTCCATCAGGACAGCGACAGCTCTAAGAGCCACTCTCGCGGCGATCGCCGCCGATATCTCCGCCGGCTGCCTGCGAAGCCAGGCCTCGAGCCGGTCCCTGTCGAAGTCTCCAGGTGCTGTCGCCACGTGCCGGTCCTCCCCTTCAGGCAGCTTATGCGGGAAGATCGGGATCGGCAATTCCGGTTCCGACTGGATGGCCTCAGGCTGAGGAAATGGTTTCCGGCAATTCTGTCGTTTCACTGACATCACCGTGTCATAAACTTCCGGAAGCCTGCCGGATCGAAGTTGTCTTCACTGTTTCGATTGCCTTCTCAAGGGCGCGATACTCAAAGATCCCGGTGCCGGCTCGCACAGCCGGTCCCCGGCCCCGGCGATAGCCCTCATCAAGAACGATCCCGCCTCATGCTGTTTGTCCAGAACTTCAATCCAGCCTCCTTCGCGGACAGTGTTGTCAGCCTGCTGACGGCCTTCGTTCTTGGCACGCTTATCGGGGCGGAGCGGCAGTACCGGCAGCGCAGCGCGGGGCTTCGAACCAATGTGCTTGTGGCGCTCGGAGCGGCGGCCTTTGTCGATCTGGCGGTCCTTGTCGCCGGGGCGGATGGCGCGGCGCGGGTGATTTCCTACGTGGTCTCCGGTGTCGGGTTTCTGGGCGCGGGCGTCATCATGAAAGAGGGCGGCGATGTCCGTGGCCTCAACACCGCCGCAACCCTCTGGGCCTCCGCGGCGGTCGGGGCCTGCGCGGGGGCGGACTATGTGGCGGAAGCCGTGCTGCTCACGGTCATGGTCATCGCCGGCAACACCTTGCTGCGGCCTCTGGTCAAAGCCATCGACCGGGCGCCGATCCGCGACGCCGAGAGCGAAGCCATTTACGAGGTTTACGTTCTGGCTGACAGCGCAAGGGCCTCGGAGGCGCGCGAAGCGCTTTACACGATCCTGAACAAGGCCCGTTATCCGGTGGCGGACATTGAAACCGAGGTTGTCGGTCACGGGATGCTGGAAATCGTCGCCACGCTCGTGAGCCAGTCGGTGGACCGGGAGGAGCTCAACAGGGCAATGGTCGAGTTGAAGCAGGTTGACGGAATCAGCCGGGCTCGTCTGGAAATGAGCACCAGCGAATAGCCCCGGAGTTGATAGTGGAATCGAGATATCTACTTTCAACAATGTCTTTTTTGACGATGCCAGTGCGGGATAATCTTTATTTTAGACTGTTAAAAATTGAATTTCATGCCGTTTTTGCTGCCGAAAATTTTTGAAAAGAAAATAAGTTGAGTATTGATTAGGTATATCCGGTCAAAGTCATCGGAAGTTGAGTCGCGTAATGCTATATTAAGTGGTAGAAATAGATTTATTGCAAAAAGTACCAAGGGTGAAAACTTGGATACTCGTTCCAGACCTGATGGCGTAGCCAGGTTAACCGAGGTGCGGAAAACAGGCCGCGTCCGCGAGGCGGAAGAAATTCGGCGTTTGTCCAGGCCGTTTTGGACCATCGTTCTGATCGGGGCGGTGAGCCTGCTGGCATTTGCCACGATTGTCAGTCAGATTCTCGATCGGCAGTCGATAAAGTCTTCGGTAAAGGTGTTCAAGGGTGTCCTGGAGGACCGCGCCGTACATCTGGCGGACATAACCCTGGACTACGGCTACTGGAATGAAACGGTCGACAATCTTGTGAGCCAGCTCGACATGAATTGGGCCAACGAGAATTTCGTCGACTACTTCCAGGAAGATCTGCATATCGAGGGCATTCATGTTCTCGATGGTTCGGACAAGCCCAAGTTTCAGGTGATCGCCGGCAAGGTTGGGGTTGCCGATTTGTCGGAGCTTTACGGCGGCTCGCTGAACACCCTGATCCAGGAAGCCCGAAGCGGACCCAGGGACACCGCCCCTGTTCCTGCGACCGGCCTGATCGGCGACCTCGCGAATCTCTATCTCGCGAGTGCGGTTCTGGTGACGTCCTACGACGACGGGCGCGATTTGAGCACGGACCATGTCCTGGTTTTCGCTCAGAGGATGGATGCCTCGCTGCTCGATAGCCTGGCGCGAAGATACCGGCTTGAGGACCTTCATCTGTCTGAAAGGGCTCCCTCCTACTGGCGGGCCGGTACTCCGGTTGTTAGCCATGGCGGTGTCGTGCTGGGGTACTTCATCTGGACTCCGGAGCTGCTAGGGACCAGCGTTCTGCCGTTTTCCGTTCTGGCCCTATTCCTGGTCTATCTCGCCATGTATCGCTCGGCGCGCCAGTTTTTCCGCCGCGCGACGGCGATGGTGAAGGAACTGGAAGCCGCGCGTCGGGACGCGGTTGAAGCCAAGGAAATGCTGGCGCAACAGGCGCGCCAGGATCCGCTGACAGGGCTGGGCAACCGCCGCTTTCTCGACGAAACCCTCTCGAGACTCAGGGGGGAGCAGGGCTATCGCGGCCTTCATGCGCTGCTTTATATCGATCTGGACAACTTCAAGGATATAAACGACAGCTACGGCCACGAAACCGGTGATCTCGTGCTGCAGCATGTCGCGGATTCCCTGCGGTCGCTGAAAGGGTCCAATGAAAAAGTGTTCCGCCTTGGCGGCGACGAGTTCATCGTCTTTCTCGGGAAATCCGAGCGGGACCGAACCTTGACGGTTGCCCGGACGATCATCGGCCAGTTCAGCGAACCGGTGGAGATCAATGGCGCCTGTTGTGTTTTTGGAGCAAGTGTCGGCGTTGCGTTCTCAAACAATCCGGATGCGCTGTTGAGACAGGCGGATATGGCGCTCTATTCGGCCAAGCGCCGGGGCGGGGGGCAATATGTGGTCTTTTCCGCCAACATGATGAATTACAGCGGGGATTTGGCGGGCGAAAAGAAGCGGCAGGCAGGCTGACCCGGACGCCGGAAGGTTCCGGCGCCCGTCAACTTGAAATCGCGGAAGGGGTCAGGACGCCCGTGCCGTGGGCGGCAATTCGATATCGATGCCAAGCGTGGTGACTTCGCCGGACCGGTCCATTTCAAGGCGAACCGAATCCGGATCGATGTTGACCCGCTTTGCGACCACGGCAAGGATATCCTCCCGCAGACTGGAAATCAGAACCGCGTCGGAACCGTCGTCCGCCCGCTCATGCGCCAGAAGAATTTGCAGCCGGTTCTTGGCAACGGAGGCGCTTTCGCCTCTTCTGCCAAAGAGGCTCAGGATATTCATGCGGCCCTCCCCTTGAAGAACTTGCCAAGCAGTCCTCTTTTCTCCTCGGGAATGGTAACGGGAATGTTTTCGCCAAGCAGCCGCCGGGTCGCTTCCGTATAGGCGCGTGCCGCCGTCGAGGTTTCATCCGACAAGGTGACCGGCAGGCCAACGTTGGAGGCCTTCAAGACGTCCTTGCTTTCCGGAACGACGCCGATCAGCGGAACGGAGAGAATGTCGACCACATCGTCCGTCGCCAGCATGTCCCCGGTCTTCGCGCGCTCCGTGTCGTAGCGGGTGATCAGCAGATGCTTCGGCATCCGCCCGCCTTCCTCGGCAACCTTTGTCTTGGCGTCCAGAAGGCCGATGATCCGGTCGCAGTCGCGCACCGAGGAGACCTCCGGATTGGAGACGATGATGGCTTCGTCCGCGTAGCGCATGGCGAGGGTCGCGCCGCGTTCGATTCCGGCCGGGCTGTCACAGATCACCCAGTCAAAATACATGCGCAATTCTTCAATCACGCTAGCGACGCCTTCATCGGTCAACGCATCCTTGTCCCGGGTCTGGGATGCCGGCAGCAGGTAAAGATTGTTGAGCTTCTTGTCGCGCACGAGCGCCTGCTTGATCGAGGCCTCGCCGCGCACGACGTTTACCAGGTCGAACACGACCCGCCGCTCGGCTCCCATGATGAGATCCAGGTTGCGCAGGCCGACATCGAAGTCGATGGCGCAAACCTGGTAACCTTCCTTCGCCAGCGCCGAGGCAATGGCGGCGGCGGACGTGGTCTTGCCCACGCCACCCTTGCCCGACGTAACTACAACGACCGTGGCGTTGCTCATGGTGTTCGTCCCGTTTGTTATCGGAGCGGCCAGTCACAGGACCGCGACCGTCGTTAATTCAGTTGTTCAAAGACCAGTGTTTCGTTTTCGAACCGGATTTGCGCCGGCGCGTTGCGCAAACTTCCGTCGAAATCGTCCGCGACCTTGTAGAGCCCGTTGATGGAGACAAGTTCCGCATCCAGCTTGCTGCAGAAGATGCGCGCCGTGTCCTTTCCGGCCACGCCCGCCAGCGCCCGGCCGCGCAAGGCGCCGTAGACATGAATGGATCCCCCGGCAATGATCTCCGCGCCCGAACTGACCGAACCGATCACCGTCACGTCGCCTTCCGGAAACATGATGCTCTGGCCGGAGCGCACGGGCTCTGAAATCACGATGGAAGCCCCTTCGAAAGAGGCCTCGCCGCCGTCGCTCTCCCTGACCGGTTCGCAG
The DNA here is from genome assembly GCF_017309185.1 of Roseibium aggregatum. Lineage (GTDB taxonomy): Bacteria > Pseudomonadota > Alphaproteobacteria > Rhizobiales > Stappiaceae > Roseibium > Roseibium aggregatum_B. The sequence goes on from NZ_JAEKJZ010000001.1 coordinate 923,814, forward strand.
GCCGCTGCAGGGGCCTGCGCCTTGGGCTTGTCCGCCTGCGCGTCACTCTCGGCTGCTTCCGACTGCGCTTCGGCGGAGGCGGGAGTGGGCACTTCCACGTCCGCGGTCAGACGCCCGCCGGAAAAGCTCGGCGGCATGCCCGGTTTCAGCCGGGTGCCGGCAACCCCGTCGATCCCCATCACCCGGATGGAGCGCTCCGACAGGCCGGCAAGGAGGTCTTCAAGGTCTTCTATCGGGATCTTGCTGCCGCGTACGTCCAGAATGATCGGCCGGTCGATGAAAAAACCCGGCGAGCGGGCCGTGATACGGTCTAATTCCTGAAACCAGGCCTCGAAGGGCTGCTCTGGCGATAAAACGATCGCAATGAAGGATTTTCCCTTGAACTTCATCAAAGAGGTCCGGTGACGTTGGATCAGGTTGATTTGTTTGGATAAACCTATCATTAACCGAACCAGACAATCGGGCCGCCAGGCGTTTTCCACCGATATCAAATTTCTTTTGATATTTCAGATAATTGACCAATCCGCCTCTTGAGGTGTCGGAATCGGCCACTCCACCCCTGCAAGAAATGCCGAGAAAGCTTCACAGAATCGGTCCATGCCGCACCAGCCGAATTGCTTTGCCGGTGTACGAGTTAACTAAAATTGAGTGAAGCTCTTTAAATTTGCCATATTGCAGTGCAGAATATCCTCAAGGGCGTTACGGAAGATTTAGCGTCTGGGGGAATTTAATGAGTAACTTCAGCGATGTAATGGGATATATCGGGCTTTCTCCCGACGAGGCCGCAGCGGCCTTGAAAGTGTCGGAAGCTGAAATTGTTCGCTGGTGCGATACGAATGAAGCGCCTCCCATACATATCTGGCAAAGCCTGGTCCGGATGCTTGACGAGATCCGTATCAGTGCGGAAGAGGCGGCGAAGTCCGCCGATCTGGACCAGCTGGACGCGACAGACCTGAACCGGATCAACCTCATGGTGCCGGGTCAGCCAGCGTCAGACTTCGCGGGCCCCAAAAGAGCCGCGACCGCCTTGGCCGTGGCCGCCATTGCAAGGGTTTTCGTCTAAGCGTTCCCGCATGAAACTGGTCCCGCCGACAGAAGCCTAAAGCCGGCCTCTATCCGCTGCTTTCAGGCGGAGGCGGATGTGAGTTGTTCGGCTAGGGCGTCCGGACTGACAGGCTTGGGCAGCATCGTGAAACCCGGTTTTGAAGCAAGGTCTGGCGGGGGCTTGTTCGGCAGGCGTCCCGAGACTGCGATCGTCCTGCAGCGCGGATGGCATTCGAACGCTTCGCGCACCAAAGCCCAGCCTGAGTTTCCGTCGTCCAATTGAAGATCCGTCACGAGGGCGGCAAGAGGCTTGCCCGAACGGAGACGGGTTTTTGCCGCATCGAACGAATGCGCCTCATCCACCTCAAAGCCCAATCGCGTCAAGTGTCCAGCCAGCGCTTGAGCCGACCGGCTGTCGTCGTCCACCACTAGGGCGTTGCCGGTGAAAGCGGGGGAAGGGGCCTTGGCTGCCATGCTCTCCTGCTCCGGGAACGCCAGCGTCACGCAGGTTCCCCGGCCGGGGATCGAGGTGATCCGGATCGTTCCGCCGGACTGGTGTACGAACCCGTGAACCATGGACAGTCCGAGGCCGGTGCCTTCGCCGTCCGGACGCGCCGTGAAGAAAGGCTCCGCCGCCTGCCGAAGCGTGTCGGCGTCCATTCCGCAACCGTCGTCCGAGACCGAGAGCTCGATGGTGCCCTCTGCCTGCCGGTTTACCGCGATTTCGATTTGACCCGCACCCGCGATAGCTTGTCCGGCATTGACGCACAGGTTCAAGATGGCGCTTTCGAGCTGGCCCGGGTCGATCCGCGCCAGCAGTGGACCTTCGGCGCAGCTGATGGTCAAGGAAACGCTTTCCGGCAGGGCCATGGAAAGCAGGTCTTCCATGCCGACCGCGATAGCGGCTATGTCTGTTTCCTGGGGGGCCAGATGCTGCTTGCGGGCGAAGGCGAGCAACCGCTCTATCATGGAAACGCCGATTTCGACCGCGTCGTTGATGCGGGCCTGCAGTACCGAGGCCTTCGGCGAAAGTTCGCCTTCCAGCATGTGCAGATTGCCGGAGATGGTGGAGAGGATATTGCCAAAGTCGTGCGCAACCTCGCCCGTGACCTTGCCAAGGCTTTCGACGCGCCGGATTTCCTCAAGCCGTTCGTCGATGCGCTTGCGTTCCGTCGTTTCGGCAAATAGCCAAACCGAACCACCGTCGGGAAGGGGAGACTGGCGCACTTCAATGATGCGTCCTGACGGATCGGCATATTCCGCGAAACCGGCCCGCTCGTTTTCGCTCGACCGGCGTTCGAAGAGAGATTTTTGAAGCAGTTCGGGGAGCGTGAAGCGCGAGTCGTCTCCAGCCGGTTTCAGGCGAAGCAACTCCCGGACACGGGCATTTTCCGCAAGAATGCTGCCGCTCGGCGACAGGACCGCGACGCCGTCGCTGATATTCTCAAAAACCGTAATGAACAACTCGTTCCGCCGCCAGACCTCCCGCGTCTTTCGTTCAAGACGCAGTGCGTTGGAGCGGAATTTCCGGAAGGCTTCGGACAGTTGCCCGATTTCATCCGACGTTCCGGATTTCCTGGGCAATTTCGCCTTGAGGTCCCCCAAGGCGAGACGCCGCATGACATCGGTGATCCGGTGCAGATTTCCAACGACGTAGCGCGAGACGAACAAGGCTGCCAAGAGCGCCACGATCAGACTGAGTGCGGTCAGCGCGAGGATCACCGCCTTCGCGAAGGTGAGGCTCGTGCTGGTCCGGTCGCGCGATACCTGAAGCCGGAGCCGCGCATCCGTGACCTTGCGCAAGGCATAGGCATTGACCTGGGCGACTTCCGTGCGGATCCGGAACAGCGCATTTTCCGCATCCAGCCTTGCGGCCAGTTCGGAAAAGCGTATCGAAAAGAGATCGCCCCTCTTGCGCACCACCTGCTCGACTTCTCCCAGAGCGGCGCTCAGATAATCGGGCAGGTTCTCGTCCAGTTCGGTGCGGATCTGGCGATACTGGCTCTGCCGTTCGCCGACCTTGATGAGATCCTGGCTGCGCAAGGCGCCGGTGGCGGCCATTGCGAGCTGCTGCAGCGATGACCATCCCTGGCGATCGCCTGGAGCTTGCCCTGGAGTTTGCGCCAGTTTCCGGAAACGCCGTTGCAGCCGGTCGAGATCCTGTTCGATCAAAGCCAGCGTCGCCGCATTCCCGGCTTGTGGCGCCATGACCCGGACCAGATCCGCGATCGCGGCCCGGATCCGGGCAAGAGGCATTGTCAGTTCGGGGTCGCCATCGCCGAGCGTTTCGATTTGGCGAAGGGTATCAAGAACGTCTTCGGCCTCGCTCTCAAGCTGGAAACTCGGACTCAGTGTCATCAGGAAGGGGGCGGACGTCGCCAGTTTTGACGCGCTGCGCGAGAGTTCGAGCGCGTCCGAGACTTCGCTCAAGGTCTGGTCGTGAAAGGTGGCAAGCCGGTTTTCCGCGCTGTTCAGCGTGAAAAGGGCGATGGCACCGATCACAAGGATGACCGTCAGGAGTAGGCCGAGCGCCGACAGGAGCAGCGTGCGGATGCCCGGAGTGCGGAGACGCGGCGCCCCCATCTTCAGGCCGCCTGAAGAACGAAGATATAGCCCTGCGCCCTGCGCGTCTGCAGATGAACAGGTTTGGACGGGACATCCTCGATCTTGCGCCTCAGCCGCAGGATCAGAACATCGATTGTCCGGTCGACGTAGCGCTGCATGTCGCTGCCTATTTCCCGCATCAGTTCTGTTCGCGGGATGATGCGGTCCGGATTCCTGGCGAAATACTCCAGCAGGACGTATTCCGCGTTTGTCAGCGGAATCTCGCCGCCGTTCCGGTCCAGGAGTTCCCTCCGCTTCAGATTGACCCGCTTGTCGCCGAAGACGATTTCCTGATCCCTGGTACTTCGGGGGCCGGACCCTGTCCCATGGCCGTAGCGCCGCAGCACCGCGCGGATCCGGGCAACGAGTTCGCGCGGATTGAACGGTTTCATCAGATAGTCGTCGGCACCGGTTTCCAGTCCGATGATCTTGTCGATCTCGTCACCGACGCCCGTCAGCATGACAATGGGCAGTTCATGAAACTCGCGAATGTGGATGGCCAGCGACAGGCCGGATTCGCCCCTGAGGCGCAGATCGATCAGTGCAAGGTCGAAGTCGCCCGGATCGCCGGAAGCCTTGAAACCGGCGCTGTCCTTGAAGGCGACCGGCGCAAAACCGCTCGTCTCCATCAGTGCAGTTAATGTCTCGCGCACGTCCGGATCGTCGTCGATGATTGCAATCACCGGTCTGCTGGCGTTCCCATCCATCTCTTGCTCGTTTTCGTTTTTCTTAAGTGTCTATCATGAAGACCATTGGCAGGGAGGCGGAAAACTCGTTGCAATTGTTTCAGCCGTTCACCGGTGTCTGTAACACTGTTAACAAAAAAGCCGTGCCGGGCCTGTTCTGTTAACACTTCCGCGCTCGTGTTCGCCGGGGCGCCGCCGCTAGGCTGCGCTTGGTCCTTCGAGGAGACGCAGCAGAGCGTTGCTGTGCCGGACGGATCTGAAATTGGGAGGAAAATATGAGAAATTTGCTGGCCCGGCTTGGTTCCGTGGCTTTCGTCACCGGTTTTGCGCTTTCCGCCGCCCAGGCGGCCGACTGCCCGAACCGCGGCGCTCTCGACACCGTTTATTGCGACGCCAACGGCGATCTCGTCGCCGACGCTCCGTCCGATCCGGCCAAGCTCAGCAACCCGGACACTCTGGTCTTTGCCTATACGCCGGTCGAGGATCCGGCCGTCTATGCCGACATCTGGCAACCCTTCATCGACCATCTTGAAGAAGTGACCGGAAAGGACGTCCAGTTTTTCGCCGTCCAGTCAAACTCCGCCGAAGTCGAGGCAATGCGCTCCGGCCGCCTGCACATCGCGGGCTTTTCGACCGGTCCGACACCATTCGCCGTGAACCTTGCCGGCGCGGTTCCGTTCGCGATCATGGGCAGCGACAGCGGCAAGTTCGGATACCGCCTGCAGCTCTTTACCCAGGCCGATTCCGATATCAAGACGCCTGCCGACCTTGCGGGAAAGCGCGTCGCGCACACCTCGCCGACCTCGAATTCGGGCAATCAGGCGCCTCGCGCTCTTTTCCCGGACCTCGGCGTCGTTCCGGAAAAGGACTATGAAGTGATCTATTCCGGCTCGCACGATCAGTCCATGCTCGGTGTCGTCGCGGGCGACTACGATGCGGCGCCGGTCGCTTCGGAAGTCGTGGAGCGCATGGCAGATCGCGGCCTTTACGATCCGGAGGATGTCCGCCTCGTCTGGGAAAGCGAGCCGTTTCCAACCACGTCCTTCAACTATGCACACGATCTCGACCCCGAATTGGTCGAAAAGATCAAGGACGCTTTCTTCAGCTTCGACTTCACGGGCAACAAGCTCGGTGAGGAATTTGCAGGTGTCAGCCGCTTCGTTCCGATCACCTACAAGGATCAGTGGGCGGTGATCCGGCAGATCCAGGCGCACAACGGTGTGGAATACACGCCCCAGGGCCTCGCCAAGTAATCTGGCCGGCTTCAGGGCCCACCGTCCATCGCGGATACGGCGGGCCCTTTCAGGTGCACGAGCGCCGCTGCGACCAGCGGGCCCGCACGCCTGTCCGGTTCGGTACGATCCGCCATTTGCTTCAAACGGAAAAAGTCATGCTTACAATCAAGGGCCTTGTGAAAAGATACGGGGCCGGGGATCCGGTGCTGAAGGACCTGGAGCTCGAAGTTCCGGGCGAAGAGGTGGTCTCCGTCATCGGGTCCTCGGGGGCGGGCAAGAGCACGCTGCTCCGCTGCATCAACAGGCTTGTGGAACCGACTTCTGGGACAATTACCCTCAACGGAACGGATTTCACGGCACTCGGCAAACGCGACCTGCGCATCGGCCGGCGCCGCATCGGCATGGTGTTCCAGAGCTTCAACCTCGTGGACCGCCTGACGGTGATGGAAAACGTCCAGAGCGGGCGGCTTGGCTACATTTCCACCTGGGCTGCGCTGACGCGGCGGTATCCGAAGCAGGACATCCAGCGGGCCTTCGAGCTCATGGAGCGCGTCGGCATTGCCCATTACGCCGACAAGCGGGCCGATGAACTCTCCGGCGGAGAGCGTCAGCGTGTCGGGGTCATCCGGGCGCTCATGCAGCAGCCCGAGATCCTGCTCGCCGACGAACCGACGGCCTCGCTCGACCCCAAGACCTCGGAGCAGATCATGACCCTCTTGCGTGACCTCGCGAGGGAACTGAAGCTGCCGGTCATCATCAACATCCACAACGTCAACGAAGCCCGGCAGTTCAGCGACAGGATCGTCGGCATGCGGTACGGCCGGATCATTTTCGATGATCTGCCCGCCGCGCTGACCGACGATGCCATGCATGAAATCTATTCCGGGATTCCCCACGCGGATCGGCAGGTCGAAGGTGAGGCGGCATGACGACGGCAACCGACCACTGGCGCAAACCGCCGTTCATCGCCAATCCGGTTCTGCGCTACGGCCTTTATGCGGCCGTGCTGGTCTACATCGTCGTCACCCTGTCGACACTGCCCATCGACTGGGCTCGCGTCTCGCAGGGCCTGACGCGGGCCGGACGGATCTTCGGAGGTGCGTTTCCGCCGAGCTTCGAGCGCAGCGGACTCCTTATCGACGGCTTCATGGAAAGTCTGAAGATCGCAATTCTCGCGACCGTCGGCGGGGTTCTCCTCTCGGTTCCCATCGCCTTCATGGCGGCCAGGAACATCGCGGCGTTGCCGGTCTACTACCTGGGACGGGCCATTATCGTGGTTGCGCGCAGCTTCCATCCGGTCATCGTCGCGATCATCTTCGTCAAGGCCGTGGGCTTCGGTCCGTTCGCGGGCATCCTGACGCTTGTCGTCTATTCCATCGGCTTTGTCGCCAAGCTTCTCGCCGAGCGGATAGAGGAGATCGATCCGGGCCCGGTGGAAGCCATGAAGGCCGCCGGAGCATCCTTTCTGCCGACGCTGTTCTACGCGGTCTTCCCACAGATCATGCAGCGTCAGATCGGGCTCAGCATCTACCAGCTCGACAGCAACCTCAGGGCCTCCGCCGTGGTCGGCATCGTCGGGGCGGGCGGTATCGGGGCGACGCTGGCCAATGCCTTCGGACGCTATGACTACGACTTCGCGCTTGCCATCACCATGGTGATCGTCGGCGTCATCCTGATCTCGGAAGCCGTCAGCGGCGCCATCAGAAAGCGGATCGCGTAATGGAACAGGCTTGTCTGCAAGAGTGGTCGCGGTATACGCCGCAGCAGCGGTTCACGCGCTACGCCTGGTTCGCCCTGGCCGCGCTGGTCGTATCCTGGGCTCTTGGAAGCGTCGACATCATCTGGGCCTGGGTGTGGGACGCACCTGCCCAGATGGGGGATCTCTTCAGGCGCATGGTGCCTCCCGATCCGACGCACCTCGGAGCGATTCTGGAAGCGCTCTGGGATACGGTGAACCTTGCGACCATCGCAACGGCGCTTGCCGTGGTTCTTGCCCTTCCGGTCGCCTATATCGCGGCCCAGAACACGACGCCCAACGCCGTCACGCTCTGGATTGGCAGGTTCATCCTGGTGTCGTCCCGTTCGGTGAACACCATCATCTGGGCGCTTCTGTTTGTCGCGATCTTCGGTCCCGGGATCGTGGCCGGAATCGTGGCGATCATGTTCCGTTCGATCGGTTTCCTCGGCAAACTGCTGGGCGAGGCGATCGAGGAGATCGATCCGAAGCCGGTGGAGGCGCTGCAAGCCTGCGGCGCGTCCCACTTCAAGGTCGTACTCTATGCCATTGTGCCCCAGGTGATGCCGACGTTCTTTGCCGTCAGCATCCTGCGCTGGGACATCAATCTGCGGGAGTCCACCGTGCTTGGCCTCGTCGGAGCGGGAGGCATCGGTGTCATACTTCAGGGAGCGATCGACACCTTCAACTGGCAGGAAGTGTCGATGGTTCTGCTCGCGATTATCGCGCTTGTCGTTGTTGGAGAAGTCGTCTCGTCCTACTTGAGACGCAGGATACTTTAGCCGAACGGGTAGACGGCAGCAGTTGCCGGGTCATTGCAGGCGGCAGACGGCGGGATCGGATCCCGCCGTCGCTTTTTCGAGGGCCCGTGCAATATAAACTCGGGAAATCGGTCTGACAGCGCGGCGTCATCTTGCACTTTTGATCTGTTCAGCGATGATCGGTGCGGCCACGGCGACAGATTTCGATCCGCCGCCGTTGCCCGGAAAACAGGTCTCTCCGGCCTGTCCGGTTCTTTCACGTTCCCGCCCGTGCGGTTGCGGGGACGACGACCACTAGATCACACGAAGGCAGCGCCGATGTCCGCAACACTCAAGGGATTTGCCGCCGCCCTGTTCGCCTTTGCCTTCTTTTCCTCTCACGATGCCATCATCAAGGCGCTCGGCGGTACCTATTCCGTCTTCCAGATCATCTTCTTTTCGATGCTGTTCGCCTTCGTGCCGATGTCGACGATGATGCTGGCCGACAAGGCGATCGACAATTTCCGTCCCCGCCATCCGTGGCTGGTTCTGCTGCGTTCGGCGCTGACGATCAGTTCCATGTCCTGCGCATTTTATGCTTTTACCGTCCTGCCCCTGGCCGAGGTCTACGCATTGCTGTTCGCGACGCCGCTCCTGGTGACGGCCCTCTCGGTGCCGCTTCTCGGGGAGACCGTGAGGATGCAACGCTGGGCCGCGGTCTTCGTCGGCCTGGTCGGCGTGCTGATCGTGTTGCGCCCCGGCGTTTCGGCCCTGACACTTGGTCACGTCTCCGCCCTGGTCGCGTCCTGCTCCAGCGCCCTTGCCTCCATCCTGGTGCGCAAGCTCGGCGGCAAGGAGCGTCCCGCGGTCCTGATCCTCTATCCGCTTCTTTTGTCGATGCTGGTGATGTCGATGACGCTTCCGGTGGCCTATGTCCCCGTGGCGCTCTCAGATCTCGGCCTGATGGCGGTTGTCGGGTTTCTCTCCGTGATGGCGCAGTATAGCACGATCGTTGCCTATCGTTCGGCTCCGGCGGCTCTCATCGCGCCGATGCAATACAGCCAGATCCTTTGGGCGACGTTTTTCGGAGCGATGTTTTTCAACGAGACGCCGGATCTCTACGTGGCAATCGGTTCCGCCATCATCATCCTGTCGGGTCTCTTCGTCGTCTGGCGCGAAAGCCAGAAGAATGTCTCGGACATGACCCCCGTGCTCAAGACCGCCAATCCGCGTGTCGATACCGGCCCGCAGCCGAAATAACCGAGCCCCGGTCAGTCCAGCCGTTTTTTGAAGCGGAAGGCCGCGGCGATCAGGCCGAGAACGAAGAAACCGCACATCCACAAGACGTCCCGGTAGAGGTCGGCAAGTCCTGCGTCCCGCAGAACGAAACCGCGGATCATGCGCATGAAATGGGTCGCCGGAAACGCCTCCGCGACATATTGCGCGATCACCGGCATACCCTCGTAGGGAAACATGAAGCCGGACAGCAGAATGGACGGCAGCAGGACGAAAATCGTCATCTGCGTCGCCTGAAGCTGGCTCTGGGCGATGGTCGACAGCACCAGGCCGAGGGACAGGCTCGCGCCGATGAAGAGCAGCGTGCCGAAAAACAGATCGAGAAGCTTGTCGCCGAAGGGGACTTTGAACAGGAGATGTCCAAGCCCGAGAATGATGGCGGTCTGGACCAGTCCGATGAAGATATAGGGGATGATCTTGCCGATCATCAGCTCGATCGGCCTGACCGGCGTGTTGATCAGCATTTCCATGTTGCCCCGCTCGCGTTCGCGCACGATCGCCGAGGAGGTGAACATGATCATGGTCATGGACAGGATGATGCCGACAAGACCGGGCACGATATTGATCGCGGTGCGCTGCTCCGGATTGAAGAACAGGGCGACCTCGAAGGTTGGCGTGGACCGGTTCGGGGCCTGGCGGAACAACTCGTCAAGCGGCATGTTGCGCAAGGCCTTGATGGACCCCGCGATCATGGTATCCGAACCGTCGACGATCCATTGCGCCACGGGCCGGCTGGTCTCCTCGTCCGTGGACGCGGGCGTCCCGAGCCCAAGGGCAGGGGAGCGGGCGACGCGGCTTGCCAGATCGCCCGGCAGAACGAAGGCGGCGCGGACCCGCGCCGACTTGATGGCCGCCTCGGCTTCCGGAACGGTGGCGTACCGTTCCGTGACTTTGACGACCCGCGTCGCCTCGACCATCTGAATAAGAACCCGGCTGATCCCCGTCTGGCTCTGGTCGACCACCGCGACGGGGATGTCGCGGACATTGGTGTTGATGGCGTAGCCGAACAGGATCAGCTGGATCAGCGGGATCATGATCGCCATGCCGAAGGTCATGCGGTCCCGTCGCAATTGGGCCATTTCCTTGAAGAAGATGGCGGAGGTGCGGTTTATCCCCGGGATCATTGCCGGCCGTCTCCTGTCGCCGTGACGAAGACGTCTTCCAGATTGGGACGGACCTGCTCGATGAGCGCCGCGCCTTCGGTTTCCGGGGCGGCCTTGAGGAACCCCACGGGATCGGCGATTTCCTCCTTGACGAGCACGCGCAATCGGGCGCCGAGCTGGGCTGCGGAGACAATCTCCTTCCTGTCCAGGAGCCGGCGGCGGATGTCGCGCAGGTTCAGCCCCTCGATTTCCGCCACATTTGCCCCCATCGCCGCCATCAGGTCCTTGGGTGCGCCGTCGGCGCGCTTCTTACCCGCTTCCATGATCGCGATCTTGTGGCAGCGTTCCGCCTCGTCCATGAAATGGGTGGTGACCACGATGGACGTGCCGCCGTCGACAAGGTCGAACAGCTGTTCCCAGAAATTACGGCGCGATTCCGGGTCGACCGCGGAGGTCGGCTCGTCCAGAAACAGGAGCTGCGGTTCGTGAAGGACCGCTGTGGCGAGCGCCAGGCGTTGCCGCTGACCACCGCTCATCTTGCCCGCGAAACGGTGTTTCAAGGCGGTCAGGTCGTAGCGTTCGAGCACTTCCGAAACGCGCCGGCTGCGCGTCTTGCCGGGCAGGCCATAGATTTTCGCCATGAAGTTCAGGTTTTCCAGAACCGTCAGGTCGCCATAAAGCGAGAAGGTCTGGGTCATGTAGCCGATCCTGTATTTCAAGGTTTCGGCGTCCCTGGGCACCTGGAGACCGAGAACCTCCGCTTGTCCTTCCGTGGGAGTCAGAAGGCCGGTCAGCATGCGTATCGCTGTGGTCTTGCCGCTGCCGTTGGGGCCCAGGAAGCCGTAGATCGTGCCGCGTTCGATGGTCAGGTCCAGACCGTCGACGGCCGCGAAATCCTTGAACCGTTTCACCAGTCCGCTGGCTTTAACGACGACTTCCGGCGCTTCGCCGCTCACGGCAGAAGCACCTGCGCCGGCACCCCGTTGGGCAGGTCGGAGGCGCTGTCGGGAAGCTGGACCTCGGCCACATACATGAGCCGGGACCGGTCGGTCTGGTTGAGTGCGTAATAGGGCGTGAAGGAGGGCTCGGAACTGATCCAGCGCACCGTCCCCTCGATCGGATCGGCCAGTCCGTCGATCCTGACCTCGAGCCTGTCGCCTTCCTTGACCCTGACCCTGTAGGGCTCGGGCACATAGACGCGGGCATAGGGCGCATCGCCGGCCAGCATGATGGCGACGGGGCTGCCGACCGATACCCGCTCGCCGAGGTTCCAGGGCAGGTTGTCGAGCACGCCGTCGCGCGACGCGGTAATCGTCAGATCGGAGAGAATTTTCTCCTGGCTCTCCAGACTGGCTTTCGCCGCGGCCAGTTCGGCTTTTGCGATCTCCAGATCTTCCGGTCTGGTGCCGGTGACCAGCTCCTTCAACTGCTGTTCGGCGCTTTTCAGGGAGGCGTCCTTCGCATCGCGGGCGGCTCTTGCGCTGTCAAGCTGGGCCTGGCTTGTCGTGCCGCGTCCCGTCAGGTCGCTGTAACGCGTGAATGTGGCTTCGGCTTCCGCAAGTTCGGCCTTCGCGCCGGCGACGTTCGCCCGGGCCGTGGCGATTTCTTCCTCGCGCGCGCCGTTTTCGAGTTTCAACAGATTGGCCTGGGCTTTCTGCACTTCCGCGCGGGCCTGGTTGACCACGGCCTGTTGCTCGGCCGGGTCGAGCCGCGCCAGGACGGTACCTTTTTCGACGAAGGTGCCCTGCGGCACGGGCAGGTCGATCAGGACCTCCGCCGCCGTGGCGGACAGGGCGACCCGGTCGCGTTCGAGCGATCCGAGAGCCACGCCGCCGGTCTCATCGAAACACGAAGCCAGCATCAGGCTGGCCGCTCCGATCCGCGCAGTCCGGAACAAGGTCGCAAGCATCGGGTCCTCCAACGGGAAAAGAATCGCGCAGGCTCAACCAGCCAAGCATAGCCTAGCGCGCCCTGGACGGGAGGACTATATCGAATGAAGAATCCGTGCCGGGATCAGCCCGGTCAACCTGGTTGAAGGCCGCTGTCTCAGCTTGCCCGCTTGAAGATGTTGTACCACTTCTTCTTCGGCACGGCGATTGCTCGCTCCAGGATTTCGGCGGCGTAAAGCGAAGCGTTTTCCTTCGCCTTGCCGACACCGGAGACAATCGCCGGATCGAGATCCGACAGGCCGCCGCCGAATTCGAACAGATCGCGGAACGCGGCACGTTCGACGATCGGGGTCATCAGGACGTCGATGTTCTGTGCCGCGAGGAAGTCCTGCACGGCTTTCATGGCGCGTGTCGTCACCGCGGCGTTCGTCCGGGTCAGAACCACGCAGTGGCGGATGTCCTGGCGGACGATCTTTTCCAGTTTCCGGATCAGGGTCAGGATCTTCGCGCCGCCGCGCGCGTCCATTGAAGAGCCCTGGATCGGCACGACCACAAGGTCGGAGACCGACAGCGCATTGGCAACGATCAGGTTTTCCGTTCCTTCCAGGTCGACGATCACGAAGTCGGATTGTTCAGAGGCGAAGGTGATCTGCTCGGTGATGGAGGCCGGAGAGATTTCGCTGACCACGGAGATGCCCGGGCAGTGCCGCGGCAGTTCATGCCATTTCGATATCCATTTCTGCGGGTCCGCGTCGAAGATGGTCACGCGTTTGCCTCTTGCGGCGACTTCTGTCGCCAGCAGCAGGGCGGCGGTGGTTTTGCCGGCGCCACCTTTGGCGTTCGCGAAGGAAATGACTGGCATGTGGGTTCTCCTGAACTGCCGTGCATTGTCTTTAAGACTGGGCCCTTTCGCGCGCCCATCTTGCCGTCAGTGTTGGAGTTTATGGTTACCAAAATCTTAAATTTCGCAAATCGGGAGACCGATATTCAGAATTGCACAGGAGCGGGGAGTGTTACGCTTCTTCTGGCTGCGTATAATTGCCAATGACGGTGGTGAATAGTTGTCTAGAATTACCTATCGTCAAGTTGAGCGTCGGGTAAAACTTCTCGTTTAAGGCATGTGCACTCAGTACTGCTTGCCGAACCGCCGGGCGAAGATGAACTTTTGAACGGCTGCCCGATTGCAAGGGCTCGGACCGCCGCGTAGGGTGGTGCCGGATTTGCTTCTATAAAGGGCGCATCATGCTTCACCGGAATTCTGCTTTCCACCCGGTCCGGGTCATTCTCCTGGGGATCGCTGTCGCTTTCGGAGCGGCGGCCGGACCGGCTCAGGCCGAAGCGTTGAAACCCTACAAGGATCGCCTGTTCCGCTACAAGAAGGTGACGGAGACGCTCTATGACGGCGATTTCCTCGTCGTGGAATACTCCAAGCAAAGGGATCTTCGCGACCGGGACGAAGTCGACGAACGCCGGGTCTACGGGAATTACGTGTCCTACCGGCCGAAGCGCAGCCGAGGCGGCGGCGACCTCAAGGCCAACGGCCGCACGGTCGAATACATGGGAACAGGCAAGTGGAAAGGCGGGGCCAAGGCGATCGTCATCTATATTCACGGCCAGGGCGGCAACCGGTTCCAGGGCATGAACGATGTCTCCTTCGGCGGCAACTTCAACCGGGTGCAGAACCTGATGGTGCGCAACGGCGGCGCCTATCTCACCGTCGACATCAAGGATTTCGATGGAAGGGGCACGGCGGACGTGGCCGCTCTGATCCAGTATCAGAAGCAGCTTTCCCCCGGCGCCAAGGTTGTGGTCGCCTGCGGCTCCATGGGGGGGATCATTTGCTGGAACCTTCTGAAGAACGCCAACTATTCCCGCCTCCTGAGCGGCATTCTTCTGCTCGGATCGCCCAAGGATCCGGGCTTCCTCTCCTCCGGCGCCCTGTCGCGCAATGTGCCGATCTACATGGGGCAGGGAACGCTGGACCGGGTCTACAACTGGGAAACCCAGGCGAATTTCTTCAAGCAGATCAAATCGGCCGCCCCCGGCTATCCGATCAAGTTCACCCTCTTCGATACCGGCACCCACGGCACGCCGATCCGCATGACCGACTGGCGGCTGGTGCTCAACTGGATGCTCGGGTGACCTGAAAGTCAGTCCCGGCCTGGAATTTTCCCGGGCTCGCTGGAAAGCAGCCCCTCCGCGAGATGATCGAAGACCGTCCGGATACGCCGGCTGGTGTGCAGCTCCCGATGGGTGACCAGCCAGATCGGGAAGCGGATCGGCTCGACATCCGAGAAGGCCGGTTCGATGTCCGGGCTGCGGGCGGCGATCTCGTCGGCCATGATGCTGAGGCCGAACCCCCGGCGGACATACTCCCAGGCGACGATGCCGCTTGGTGAACTCAACCGGATGTTGGCCTCGCTCACATCCAGCCCGAAAGCGCGCAGGTAACCGATCAGCTCCTCGTTGTTGTCGAAGCCGATGAAATCCAGATCCGGCGCGTCCTTGGCGGTGAGCGGTCTGTCGAACGTCCGCAGATAGGCGCTTGCGCCGAATATCCGGGCGGGCGCTTCGCGCAGCTTGCGGGCAAAAAGGTCCGGATGGTCCGGTTCCACATGGCGGATCGCGATATCGGCCTCGCGCCGCCTGAGGTCGCTCAGGCTGTTGGTGCACAGGACCTTGATCTCGATCCCCGGCGCTTTTTCGCGAAGTGAGTTCAGGATGTCAGGCAGGACGTAGGCCGCCATCAGATCGGTCGCCGAGATCGTGACAAGCCCCTCGACCTGCTGAGATTGACCGGAAGCGGCAAGCGAGATCCGGCTTGCGGCTTCCCCCATGGCACGGACATGCTCGGCGAGCTCAACGCCGGCCCTCGTCAGGACCAGACTTTTTGAGACCCGCTCGAACAGGGTCACGCCCAGGGCTGCTTCCAGGGCGGCGACCTGTCGGCTGAGCGTCGGCTGAGTCAGGCCGAGCGCGCGCGCGGCCGCCGACAGGGAGCCTTCTTCCGCCGTGACCAGAAAGGCCCGGGCCTGGTTCCAGTCGAAGGTGATCGAATTCCAGTTCATGCAAATTTGTATATTGCATAGGCGTATTTTGGCAATTTATATTCTTTTTTGTTGGGGTTATGAAGGCCAGAAAGACGGAACGGCGCCGGCGGCGCGGTTGCAAACGAACGGATTGGGGGACTTCGGGGGCGGTGAGCCCACCCGGGGTCCCGCTGCGGGAAGCGGAAAGAGCATCATGACAACCACCTGGACGAACGGCGCGACGCCGTCACAGACCTTCTGGGACAGGATTGCCCGCAAATACGCGGCCGCACCGGTCCGGAACCAGGAGGCTTATGAAAAGACCCTTGCCCTGACGCTCGAGCACCTGGGACCGGACGATGCCGTTCTGGAACTCGGCTGCGGCACGGGTACGACGGCGCTGCTTCTTGCGGGCAACGTATCTGCCTATCTGGCCACGGATTTCGCTCCGGGAATGATCCGGATTGCCGAGGAAAAGCTTGCCGACGAAAAGAACAAGGGAACGGCTCCCGAAGGACTGCGCTTCGCGGTTGCCGACATCCACGACGAGCAAATCGCATCGGCAGGTGAGGGAGCGGGCGGCTACGATGCCATCCTGGCCTTCAATTTCCTTCATCTGGTCGAAGACCCGGACAATCTTCTGGCGCGCGTCAACGGCCTTTTGAAGCCTGGCGGTCTGTTCATTTCCAAATCCGCCTGCCTGAAGAAACGGGCGTGGCTGTTCGCGCCCCTGGTCAAGATCCTGCAGCTTCTCGGCAAGGCACCCTTTGTGCGGATGCTGTCGTTCCGCGCGCTTGAGGAGATGATCGAGCATGCCGGGTTCGAGATCGTCGAAACCGGCACCTATCCCGCCCCCTTCAGCCGGTTCGTCGTCGCGAGGAAACCCGGCGGGCGATGAGTTCCCCTGAAAGACGCACGCCCTTGGGGCGGTTAGCCTCAATCGATTGAAACGCTTCTTTTCCCTGGGTTGCTGACACCGCGGGGGAGGTGATAGGGCTGAGTGGCTCTGTTCCTTCCCCGAAAGCACGCAATGCTCGTCCGCGACCGCGCCTTTTTCGCGTCCCTGTTTCTGACGGTACTCGCCGACCAGATACTCCTGTTTCTGGTGCCGCTGGTCGTTTTCCGGATCACGGGCGACGTCGCCTGGTCCGGGCTTGCCTTCTTCTTCGAAACCCTGCCGCGCTACCTGACCTTTCCGGTTGCCGGTATCCTGTGCGATCGGATGTCTCCGGTCCTGCTCTTGCGCCTGAGCCGGGTTTTCAGAGCGGTGGCGTGTCTCACCGGCATCGCCGGTCAGATTGCGTTCGGAGGGGTCTGGTGGCTGATCGCGCTGTCGGCCGTCGCCGGCGTCCTGACGACACAGGGGCTGCTGGCACTGGAGATGGTGCTCGTCCGGGCTTTCGCGGACCAGCGGTTTGAAAAGGTGGTCAGCTACAGCCAGCTTGCATCGCAAATGGGCGTGGTTCTGGGCCCTCTGGTGGCGGCCTATCTGATGGCCGTCTGGCCCTGGCAGGCCGTAGTCGTCGTGGCGACGGTTCTGTTCCTGCTGTCGGACGCGGCCTTCAACCTTTGGCCGGGCCGCTCCAGACTGACGGAGGCCGGGCCGGGTTCAAAACCGCGTCATCCGGTTGCGGATCTTGTCCATGCGCTACGGCTCGTCTGGACGTTGCCGGGTCTTTCGCGCGCGATTCTTCAGGCTTGCGGCGTCAATCTCATAATCGGCGCCACGCTGGCAACAGCCGCCGCCATGATGACCGGTCACTTCGCGCAGAGCGAACAGGTCTATGCCTGGCTGCAGGTGGGCGGTGCGCTGGCGACGCTTGGTGTTCTGACCCTGACCGCACATGTGCATCTGACGCTGACCGTCCTGGGGCGGACGGCATACGCGCTGATTGCTCTGGGCGCGCTTTTGACCGGGATCGCGGCACATCCGCTGATCTACGCGTCGGGTTTCCTCTTGATCGCGGGCTTCGACAAGATGTTCAATATCTACCTGAGAACCCTGCGGAAGGAGATCATTCCGGGCGAGGAGTTCGGTAAGACGACCGGTGTGATTATCTGTCTGAACAATCTTTCGCAGCCGTTGTCGGGACTTGTTGTGGCGCTATTTGCCGCAGGGGACGATGCGCGGAGCGTGCTCGTTTGCCTTGGTTTGGTGGCGATTCTGTTGGGGATAGCAACCGTAAGGGTACGTTGAGCAGCTTGAGGTATAAGGCCTCTCGAGTGCAATCGAAAATTTGTGGTTTGTGCGGTGCCGCAGCTGTCGCGGCGAGAAACGACTTTGGATTTCCGCCCGGATCGACAGCTATTTTTTAACAAATTCATTGTTCCGTCATCGGGTTCATGTTGCAGTGCATCGTGTTTCTCGGCGAAGGTCGAAACAGTCAGTCGTGCTGCGCCGGCCATATGGGTTGAAAACCGCAGATCTTGTCTCGTAGGAGCTGCATGTCCATGTTTGATTTAACGGGTCACAATGCCCTTGTGGTGGGCGTGGCGAACGACCAGTCGATCGCATACGGCTGTGCCAAGGCGTTCAGGCAGCAGGGAGCGAATCTCGCGATCACCTACCTGAACGAAAAAGCCGAACCCCATGTGCGCCCGCTCGCCGAAAAACTTGGGGCGGACATTATCGCTCCGCTGGACGTGCGCGATCCGGCTCAGATCGATGCCTTGTTCGAGGATATCGCGGCAAAATGGGGCAAGCTCGACACGCTGCTGCATTCGATCGCCTTTTCCAAGAAAGAAGACCTGCATGGCCGGGTCGTCGATTGCTCCGCCGATGGTTTCAGCCTTGCCATGGATATCTCGGTCCACTCGTTTCTTCGCCTGATCAACAAGGCCGAGCCCCTGATGCCCCACGGCGGCACCTGCATGACGGTCTCCTTCATGGGAGCGCAGAAGGTGATCGATAACTACGGTGTCATGGGGCCGGTCAAGGCCGCCCTGGAGGCTGCGACCCGTTACGCGGCCGCCGAATTGGGGGAGAAGGGGATTTCGGTCCATGCGTTGTCGCCCGGTCCTCTTAAAACACGCGCCGCCTCCGGAATTGCGGAATTCGACGCCTTGCTCAACGATGCGTCGGAGCGTGCGCCCACGCATCAACTTGCCACGATCGAGGACGTTGGCGCCTATGCCGCTTTCCTGGCGAGTTCCGAAGCCTTCAACGTAACCGGCGGTGTGCACCCGATAGACGGCGGCTACAGCATCATTGGATAGGAGGTCCTGATGAAGGACATTTTTGACGCTTTCGAAAAAGGCCAGAACGAGTTTCTGAACAAACTCACGGACGCCACCGCCTGGACGCCATCCCAGCGTTTCACTTCGATGCAGGCGCAGGCCACCGAACTGTCCAATCTCACCGAGCTGATGGGCCGCGGTCTGAGCGAGCATCTGACCAAGATGACCCATGTTCACAAGGACCGCTGGCAGAAGAGCACGACGGCGCTCGGCGACACCCTGGAGCAAATGCAGCAGGCGGAATCGGTCGGCACCCTGTTCGACTCCTGGCAGGAATACGTCAAGGACGCCGGACAGCGCATGGTGCTCACCATGGATACGCTGCGCCGACGCGGCGATATTTTCCTGGAGCACGAGGAGGCCGGCTGCCCGCCGGTTCTGATCTACGACTACGAAGTGGTCATGGACGGCGCCGACCTGCCGCGGCCGAGCTGCTACATGCTCCTGAAAATCCTGACGCCGGACGACGACAACTACAAAGAGGTCCAGTCCTGGAAGCGTCCCTACATCATCATCGACCCGCGAGCTGGACACGGTGCCGGCATCGGCGGGTTCAAGCCGGACAGCCAGGTCGGTGTAGCCCTCGCGGACGGCCATCCGGTCTACTTTGTCGCCTTCAAGCGCATGCCGGAAAAAGGCCAGACGCTGGCCGATGTCACCCATGCCGAGGCGGCTTTCGTGCGCAAGGTGATGGAACTGCATCCGGATGCGCCGCATCCGATCGTAACCGGAAACTGCCAGGGCGGCTGGGCCACGCTTCTTCTTGCGGCCACAAATCCGGACCTGACCGGGCCGATCGTGCTCAACGGTGCCCCCGTGTGCCCCTGGTCGGGCCGCGTCGGCGAAAACCCGATGCGCTACAATGGCGGCATCCTGGGCGGAACCTGCAATGCAATGTATTATTCCGACCTGGGACACGGTGTTTTCGACGGTGCCGATATCGTTCAGAACTTCGAGCTGCTCAATCCGGCGCGCAACTATTTCGGCAAGTACTACGATCTTTACGCCAAGGTCGATACGGAACCGGAGCGGTTCCTGGAGTTCGAACGCTGGTGGGGCGGTTACTTTCTGCTGAACGAAGCGGAAATGAAGTGGATCGTCGAGCAGCTTTTCGTCGGCAACAAGCTGGCGAAGAACGAGGCCCAGCTGGAGCCGGGCCGCAACATCGACATCAAGAACATTCGGGCGCCGATCATCGTTTTCGCAAGCTGGGGCGACAATATCACGCCGCCGCAGCAGGCGCTCAACTGGATCGCCGACACCTATGCGGACGAACGCGAGATCGCCATTCGCGGGCAGCGGATCATTTACATGGTCCACGATCAGGTCGGTCACCTGGGCATCTTCGTTTCTTCCAAGATCGCGAAGAAGGAACACACCGAGGTCACATCGACCCTGAAGACCATCGAGGCGCTCGCGCCGGGTCTCTACGAGATGACCATCGACGACTATGAAGGCGATCTTCTGGACCGTTCGTTCACGGTCAGCTTCCATGAAAGAAAGATGGAAGACCTGAAGAAGATCGATGACGGTCGGGACGACGAGGTGGCGTTCGCCGCCGTGGCCCGCGCGTCGGAACAGCAGGCGGAATTCTACGACGTCTTCGTGCGTCCATTTGTCCAGGCCGGTGTAACGGAAATGACGGCGGACCTGCGCCGCAAGACCCATCCGTTGAGAACCCAGCGCGCCATGCTGTCCAGCCTGAATCCGTTTTTGAACATGTTGCCCGGATGGGCCGAGCGCACCCGGCAGGAACGCGCGCCCGCTGCCGGCGACAACCCGTTCTCGGAGCTGGAACACATCAACGCCGCCCTGATCGAGCAGTCCATGGATCTTTACCGGGACGTGCGCGACACCATGTACGAGAACCTCTTCTTCTCCATCTGGGGAACGCCGCTGATGCGATGGTTTGGCCGGACCCATCAGCCGCGCCGGACCCTGAAGCGGGTCGAGGAACTGCGGACGCTGCCTCCGGTACAGGCCGCGCTCATGCATATCGAGGAAGGCGGCTTCTGCGAGGCGGTCATCCGCATGCTGATCCTGCTCGCCGGCAGCCGGGGCAGCGTCCGCCGCGACCGTCTGGAACGCTCCGCGCGCGTCCTCACGCAGGACGAACCGTTCAAGTCCCTGAAGCCGGACGAGCGCAGCTTCATTCTGGAAGAACAGACCCTGATCGTGGAATTCGCGCCGGAAAGGGCCATCGAGACCCTGCCGTACCTCCTGAAGACCAGGGAAGAGCGCGAACTGGCGACCAAGGTGGTCCGCTATGTCCCGGGCGCCATCGACGAAATGGCGCCGCACACGCTGGAAACCCTGCAGAAATTCCATCAGGTTCTCGGTTTGCCGCCGGTGTCCGAAGACATCACGGAAGACCCCCTGGCGGACGGCATGGCCACGGCAGACGCGACAACGAAGCCGGTGGAAGCCAGGACCGCTCCGGCGAAAGCTGAAAAAACACCGGTCCGCGCCGCTTCGGCCGCAGCTGAGCCGAAGAAGGCTTCTCCGCGCAAACCGGCTGCCCGCAAAACAACCACGAAGAAACCGGCCGCGGCGCGTAAACCGCGCAGCACCAGGAAGACACCGGAAACGTCGGCTGACTGAATAAGTAGGGGCGTCCGGGCCTCTCGGACGCCCCTCAGAGCCCCCCTGGATTGTATGTGGAGTTTGGCTCTGATTCCGAAAATGGCTGTACTTGGCTGGCTAATGCGAATTAACGTAGCGTATTAAATACTTATCGGTATTTTTACTGAGGCTGTTTCCGTCTGCAACCATAGCATGAACTGCCGACGCAGCAAGTCCCTTGTGGTCGTTTCTGGCTGAAAAGCGCAGGCTTTCGGAACGTTTCAAGTCAATTGCGAAAAAGATCGTGCGAAAAGATCGCAGACCCGGATCCCGTTCATGAGCCGGTTCGCCAGCCGGCAACGCGCCCTTCGCTTGCGGTTGCGGCTGCCACGAGGGTGAAAATACCGATTTCGCATTGACAGGGATGCCCATATCGGCGACGGAAATCAGCCGTCCCGTCAGAGGTCGCCGTCGCTCGGCGGCTCTTGAAAGAAACGGGATCTGTCTGTCATTGGCGATGGGACATGTTCGACTGGGCCTATAAAAGACGCCTGAAAGACGACCTGGAAGCCTGGGTCGTGAAAGGATGGGTCAGCTCCGAAGGAGCTGCGGCCATCCTGAAGGAACAGGACCAGGAAGATGGCCGGTCCCGTCTTCCCATGGCGCTTGCTGGCATCGGCATGGTGTGCGTCGCCTTGGCGCTGTTCGCCTTTATCGCCGCGAACTGGGATGTCATTCCGAAATTCCTGAAACTTGCCGGAATTGCCTTTCTGATCGTTTTGAGCAACGCTCTCGCGGCCTACGCTTCGGCAAGAGGACGGAAGGGAGTTGCCGACCTCATGACCGGGTTCGCCACCCTGGTGTTCGTGGGCGGATTGGCCCTGGTCGGCCAGATCTTTCATTTGCCCGCCGACTGGGCGAGTGGCGCATTTCTGGTCTCGATCGGCGCATTGGCCGCCGCCTGGCTGACGGGGTCGAAAACGTCCCTGATCGCGGCCGCCGTCGCGGTCATGACCTGGCAGGTCGGCCGCTCGACCGATGCCGCGCCGGGCGTTTTCGAGAACCTGACCGGCCTCGTTCTGCTTGCTGCGGTCTTTTTGCATCCCGTCTTTTTCCCCGCGCGCGTTTCCAGATGGGCTGGGATCTGCGTCTTGTGGGTGACATATGGCCGGTGGTTCTTCGACAGGGCCGAGATGGGCTTGCCGGATGAAATGGTTCTGGCAATGGGGCTGGCCGGTTTCGGTGGGCTGGCCGCCGTGCTGGTCCAGCTCGATACGCTCGCGGACCTCGTCGTCAAATGGTCGAGCGAGAGGCCCTCTCGCGGCCACGGCAGGTGGCTCATGTCCCGGTCCATGCAGGATGCGGGAATGCTAATCCTGTGTGTCATGCTTGTCCTGGCGCTGATCGTGGTCCCGGAAATCTCGGACGATCTTTCCGCCTCGGGCCTGCTGCTGATCCAGGCGTTTTTACCGCTGGTGATCGCCGTGCTTCTGACGGTCGTCGGTTTTGTCCTGTCCTACAAGACGGCGAAGGCGCGGGCGCTCTTCGCGGCGGTCGGGCTGGCGCTTGCCTCCATTGTCATCCCCGTCGCGACGGGGAATATCCTCATTCTGGCAAGCCTGAGCCTCGCGGCGCTCGTAGGTCTGTGCGCGCTTGGGACCTGGTACAACAATCGGTCCTGGATGCTTTACGCCTATGTCGGCCTGACCGCCGTGGCTCTCTGGTTGCTGCAGGTCACCATCGGCTCGCTGCTTGGCCAGTCGCTGTTCTTTCTGGTCGCCGGTGCGGTGCTCCTGGCGATGGCGCTCTGGCTGGCCCGGGCATTGCGGAAACGTCAGACACCGCCCGAGCCAGCGACCGAAGAATTGCCCGCACCGACGGAGAGCCATTCATGACACGGTCTCCGGAAACGTCCGTCTCCCCATCGACATCCGCGCCGCGGGCGCCCTGGCTGATCTGGGGCTTGATTGCCCTGATCCAGCTTGCCCTGGTCGCTTTTCCGCTCGTTGAGCGGCTTCAGGTCCAAACGACAGGCGAGGTCGTGGCGCTGGAACTCGTGCCGGTTGACCCGAGGGATCTTTTGCGCGGCGACTATGTGGTGATCAACCTCGCGATCGGCGAAATCGGCATCGAGGTGCCGGGCAGCAGCACGGTCGGCAGGGGAGACAGGGTCTATGTCGGGCTCTCCACGGACGGCAACGGGCCGGCGCGGCCGATTGTCGTCTCGAAGGATCGAGCCAAAGCCGGCGAGACCGCCATTGCCGGGATCGTTCGCTATGAGGCCGGCGATCATCTGCGGATCGACTACGGCATCGACGCATTCTTTCTCCCGGAAGGCCTGGGCAAGGTGATCGAACGACTGGACACCAGGCGTCTTAAGCTGACTGTCGCGATTTCGGAGGACGGCCGGTCTCTGCCCCTGGCACTCCTGGTCGACGGACAGGAGTTCAGGTCCGATGGCCTGTTTTGACGCGCGGCCGAAGCGGCGCTATGAGCGCGGTGTGAAACTTTAACAAACAGGTCCTCCATGTCCGATTCCGCGCTCGAAACCCTTTTTCTACCTCTTGAGACGGAAGCGGTCGAGATTTCCGACGATGCGCGGATCCTGTTCCTGCGCGCCCGCGCCGGACGGGAGCTGAACGCGTTCAAGGCGCATGACCTCCTGTGTGAGCAAAGCTTCGCGCCGGACCGGGACGCCCTGCAGAAGGCTGGCCTCAAGGTGGAGCCGGAGACGGCGGCGGAGGGGTTCGACGCGGTGCTGATGCTTCCCGGACGCCAGCGCCAGGAAGCGCGGGCGCAACTTGCACGAGGCGTGGCGAAGGCCCGGCCGGGTGGAGTCGTGATTGCCTGCGCGCCGAACGCGGAAGGGGCGAAAACCCTGGAAAGCGATCTCGCGGATCTCCTGGGCGGCGCGCAGAAGCTCTCCAAGCACAAGTGCCGGGTGGTCTGGGAAACGCTGCGTCCGGAGAGTGTGAACAAGGAGCTCCTCGCCGAATGGCTCGCGCTCGATGCGGTTCGTCCAATTCTTGACGGCGCCTATCTGAGCAGGCCCGGTATTTTCGCCTGGGACCGGATCGACCCGGCGTCGAGACTGCTCGCCGGTCTGCTGCCGGACAGTCTCAAGGGACGCGGCGCGGATCTCGGCGCGGGTTTCGGATATTTGAGCCGGGCCGTTCTGGAAAAGGCGCCCAAGGTTGCCGCACTCGATCTCTACGAAGCGGAGAAGCGGGCGCTCGACCTTGCCGAACGCAACCTAGAGGCCTTCAGGGGCAAGAAGACGCTGAACGGTATCTGGTCCGATGTCACGAAGGGGATCGAAGGCCCTTACGACTTCATCGTCAGTAACCCGCCCTTCCACCAGGCCGGCAAGGCGGACCGTGCGGACGTCGGCCAGGGCTTCATCCGCGCGGCTGCAGGCGGTCTCAGGCCTGGCGGCGAATTCTACATGGTTGCGAACCGGCACCTGCCGTACGAGCAGACGCTCACCCAGGTCTTCGCGAAGGTGGACCAGCTTGCCGACGAGGGCGGCTACAAGGTCATCCGGGCCGTGAAGGGCAAGGGAGGGCGGTAAGTTGTTGTCAGTTGCCGGAAATCTGTTGCCTGCTGATGTTCTTTTTTCAAGGCGTTCTGGCGAACGCCCGTCTCCCCCCTTGAGGGGGAGATGTCTCCGGCAGGAGACAGAGGGGGGGCTCCGGCCTGTCCAGGAAACCAAAGTTTGCGATTGGCGGAACCGCCCAAGCCCCCCCTCTGTCCGTTTCGGCGGACATCTCCCCCGCAAGGGGGGAGAAGGGTGCAAGGCGCAGGGGCGCGGCGGAATTGACCCCAAACGCTTTGGTCGTCTGTCGTCAGGAGGGTGCTGACATGCGGCTGGTGAAGCTTCTCGCCAATCTCGGTTATGGCAGCCGCAAGGAAATGCAGCAGGCGATCCGCCACGGCTGGGTGACCGACCGGCAGGGCAACCGGCTGAAAGCCGACGCGAAGACCGCCCATGAGGAAATCCTGTTCGACGACGAGCCGCTCGATCCGGCCCAGGGCGTCGTTCTATTGCTGAACAAACCCACCGGCTACACCTGCTCCACCAAGGACCAGGGGCGGCTGGTCTACGATCTCCTGCCGGACCGGTTCCGGATGCGCAAGCCGGCGCTTTCCACGGTCGGGCGCCTCGACAAGGAGACGTCCGGCGCGCTTCTGTTCACAGACGACGGAACCTTCCTGCACAAGGTGATCTCGCCGAAATCCGAGGTGCCGAAGGTTTACGAGGCGACACTCGACCGACCGCTCAGGGGCGACGAAGCTGCATTGTTCGCCTCCGGCGAAATGATGCTGGAGAGCGAGGAAAAGCCTTTGAAACCGGCCGAACTGGAGGTGCTCGACGAAACCCGCGCTCGTCTGATCCTGCACGAGGGCCGCTATCACCAGGCCCGCCGCATGTTCGCTGCCACCGGCAACCACGTCACCGAGCTGAAACGCATCCGCATCGGCGCGCTCGGCCTGGACGGTCTTGACGAAGGCGCCTGGAAGGCCCTTTCTGAAGACGAGAAGGCCCTGATTTTTCAGGGGTGAATGGGTGCGCACCATCTCCCCCGGTGTCACCCCGGCCAAGCGTAGCGCAGAGCCGGGGCCTACTCGCATTATGGCTAGGTCTGCCGCTGAGATTGACCGACTGCATCGGAATGAAAAAGAGAGGCTCTGCGAATGAGTGGGCCCCGGGTCTCGCGATGCTCGCCCGGGGTGACACGGAGGTTGAGGTTAATTAGGCTGAAGCTCAACGTTGAGGTGTGTCTTTGACCTATTACGTCTATATTCTGGCAAGCCGAATGCACGGCACTCTTTACGTCGGGGTGACGAACAATCTTGCCAGACGGGTTGAAGAACACCGCAACGGTATTGCCAGCCGGTTTACCCGTCAAAACCATGTGCACAGGCTTGTCTATGCAGAGCCGTTCGAAGAGATTGAAGCGGCAATCGCCACGGAAAAGCGCCTCAAGAAATGGCACCGAGCCTGGAAGATACAGCTGATCGAAAAGGGCAATCCGGACTGGCACGACCTTTTGACGCCGTAACCCCGGGTCTCGCGAAACGCTCAAGAGACGATATTGCGCTCGCATGCCATGGATTTCAGAAGCGTCAAGACCTCGGGATCACCTACTCCTTCGGTGTCACCCCGGCCAAGCGTAGCGCAGAGCCGGGGCCTACTCGCATTATGGCTAGGTCTGCCGCTGAGATTGACCGACTGCATCGGAACGAAAAGAGAGGCTCTGCGAATGAGTGAGCCCCGGGTCTCGCGATGCTCGCCCGGGGTGACACTGGTGTTTTAGGGGAGTTTTCGAGCCGATTTCGAATGCCCGGGTCTTGTTATCTTTTCCCCCGGCTCAGCACGCGAATGCGGCTGTCGAATTCGCCGCGGTCCACGTAGCAGCCGCGCAGGTGGCGGAAGCCGGTGTTCGGGTTGAAGGCCGAGCGGCCGTGAAGGATCCGGCGATTGTCGAAGATCACCATTTCCCCGCCCGTCAGCCTCGTCGAGATAACGTAGTCGTCCGAGCGGGTCATTTCCATGATCCTCCGGTAGGCGCGGTAGTAGGCCTCCATGCGGTCCGCCGGCAGGTCGAAGATCCCCGCAAGATGGGCGTTAAAATGCAGCTCCTGCAGGTTCCCGAAAAGATCCAGGTCGATCACCGTATGATGGCGGCGGATGTCGTAATCCGCGTCGTGAAACCGGAAAGGGACCGGCGTTGTCGACAACAGCTCGAAGGCATCTGGATCCTCGTCCCTGAGATCCGTCGCGATGGCGAAACCGTCGCAGAACGTGGAGCCGCCGCCTTCCGCGTCGTTGGCCAGGCAATGCAGGAACTGGAACCCGGGCGGAAGTTCCTGGTTCGCCAGATCCGTATGAAGCGGCAGGGCGTGGGAGGTATACGCCAGGTTGTTGGGATTGGGCTTCGACATCACCTCGAAGGTTGTACCGAAATTCGTCTCGCGCAGAAAGCCGATCCGGCGGGCGATCGCCATGCCGGCATCCTTGTCGTCCGCCATGCCGTCGACAAGCGCCAGACCGGTTTTCTTGGCCGCGGTCAGAAAGTCGAGCAGGGCGTCGTCGTCCGTCATCAGCGAGCGGGCCGAGCCGCGGGGAAGGTCAGTGGCCGGATAGTCGCCCCGCCACAGAATGGGCGCGATCGCGGCCGGATCGGCCAGTCCGACCCCGGGTCGGTGATCGAACAGCCAGCCGGCATCGTAGCGGCTGACATGGCCGTCCTCGTTCCAGATGAGCTCGATATCGCCGCCGTCGACATCGGCGCTTGTAATAGCGATGTCAGGGGAAACGCCGGTCAGGTCGAATTGCCGCTCGTTGGTCTGAGGATGAAACCCGCTCGGGCAATTGTCCCTGAGCCAGAGAAAGGGGAAGTCCGCGCTGGTCCCATTGGGCCAGGCGACATGAAGCATGCGGCTGCCGCCGCGCAGGAAGACTGTCGTCATCTTGAAAATCCGTCGATGTGTTTGGGGATCAGGTGCGCACCGGAAACGGGCGCGTGTATCAACGGCTGGCGGGGGGCGGCCACCACCAGTAGGCCTTGTTATGCGGATTGCCGGGATTGCGCCCGAGAATTGCAAACATCCAGCAAAGACCTGTGAGAAGACATCTGTCTCAGTAGAACATAAAACAAAAGATAAGTCGAAAACTTTCCCGGCAAACAGGTTTACCGGGGATCAACAGTAAAAAGACCTTAAGGTCAGCCCTTGGACGCGCGGGCGGCGAGAGCGATCGCTATATAGCTCCAGCCGTTGACCAGAACGGAAATCCCGGCGATCAGGCCGAGCGCCCAGGCAGCGGAGGAGGGCAGGTCCAGCCAGATCATGATTCCGGCGGCGAGCGATACGATGCCGGCGATCAGGACCCAAAGCCAGCCTTCGTGCGGCTTCAGCTTGAAGGCGAGCAGGATCTGGCTGATGCCTTGCGCCGCGAAGATGGCCGCGATCACAAGGGTCAGCGCGAAGGTGCCGGCCAACGGGTTGAAATAGATCACGAGACCGCCGATCACGGCGATGACACCGGTGAGGAGGTTCCAGATGAAGTGGGCCGTGCCTTGCGTCTTGAACGCATTGTAGATCTGCACCAGACCGCCAACGAACAGCACTGCGGCAATGAGAATTGTCACCGCGACGGACGTCGCCAGCGGCGCCGCAATCAGGATAAGGCCGCCGATCACCAGGGCGATGCCCAGCAAAAGAAACCAGCCCCAGTTATCCTGGATCTTCTTTTTCATGTCTTCGATTGTCTGAACCGCATCTGTCATCTCAACCTCCTGACGATATGGCTGAATTCACGTTATCCGCTTCGCAGACAAACGCAAAATGCTGATGACAATTTCATCAGGGGAAAGCTGTTGACATCGGCTGTGTATATACACACTTTAAGGCATGGATGAAGACGATTTTTCCCTTTGCGTTCTGGACAATGTCCGCAAGGCGGCGCGCGCGGTGAGCCGGCATTACGACCGGCTGGCCCGTACGGTTGGCATGACGGCGGGCCAGTTCTCCGTTCTTCTGGTGATCCGGTGCGCGCCGGAGAAGACGACCGGCGATCTGGCGGAGCGGCTCTCAATGGACCGGACCACGCTGGTCCGCAACATCAAGCTTCTGGAACGTGACGGTCTGGCCGTGTCGTCGCCGTCTCCGGAAGGGAGGGGCAAGTGCTACCGTGTGACGGAAAGGGGAGAGAAATTGCTGAAAGAGGCCTTGCCATTGTGGCGCGAGGCGCAAGACGGTGTGCAGACCCATCTGGGGAAGGAGGAATTCTTTAGTCTTGTCAATATGTTGAAGAAGCTTTCGAAGCTCTGATACGAGCGGCTCTTCAAGTGCTTTTTGAAGGGCTTGAGACCTTGCGGGACTGTCGGCCTTCTGTGCGGTTCCGGGAAATTAGCAAGCAACTCCAGCGTCTTGGAGCGGACACCGCCCATTTCGACGCAAGGAGGATCTGAAAAAGCGACGCCGTGCGATCAAGGGGTCGGGCGAACAATCAAGAGGTAGGAAATGCGGCGAGTGGTGATAACGGGATTGGGTGTCGTTTCGCCTTTGGGAACCGGTGTGGAACCGTTCTGGAACCGGGTCAAAGAGGGGGCGAACGGCATTCGCGGCATTACCCGTTTCGAGACCGGCGATCTGGCCTGCCGGATCGCAGGCGAGGTTGTGGACAGATCCGAGGACCCGCACGGGTTCGACATTGATGCGTTTCTGGACGTCAAGGAGCAGCGCCGAACCGGCCGGTTCATTCATTTCGCCATCGCGGCGGCCCAGGAAGCGATCAATCAGGCCGGCATCGAGCCGAAGACCGAAGCGGAAAAGCAGCGCACCGGCACGATCATCGCGACGGGTGTCGGCGGCTTTCCGGAAATGACCGCGGGCACGCGGCTGGTGGACGAGAAGGGCCCGCGAAGGGCGTCGCCGTTCCTGGTACCGTCCTTCCTCGCCAATCTGGCGGCGGGCCAGGTCTCCATCCGCCACGGCCTCAAGGGGCCGATCGGCGCACCGGTGACCGCCTGCGCGGCCAGCCTGCAGGCGCTCGGCGACGCGGCGCGCCTGATCCGCTGCGGCGAGGCCGACGTCATGGTGGCGGGGGGCGCGGAAGCCTGTATCGACCGGGTGTCTTACGCCGGCTTTTGCGCGGCCAAGGCCATGTCCTCGAGGCGCAACGACGACCCCTCCCATGCCTCGCGCCCGTTCGACAAGGACCGGGACGGCTTTATCATGGGGGAGGGCGCCGGGATCCTGATCCTCGAAGACTACGAGCACGCCAGGGCGCGTGGCGCGACCATCCTTGCGGAACTCTCCAGCTACGCCACAGCTGCCGACGCCCATCATGTCACCGCGTCTCCGCCGGACGGGGAAGGCGGTTTGCGCGCCATGCGTCAGGCCCTCGCCGGCGCCGGTCTGACGCCGGCGGATATCGGCTATGTCAACGCCCACTCCACCTCGACCCCGGTCGGCGACAGCGCGGAAATCGCGGCCCTGAACACGCTTTTCGAGGGCCGTGGCAAGGATCTGGCCGTATCGTCGTCCAAGTCCTTGTTCGGCCATCTTCTGGGGGCCGCCGGCGCCGTCGAGGCGGTGGCCTGTGTCAAGGCGCTGGAAACCGGCCTGCTGCCGCCGTCGCGCAATCTCGACAATCCGGACGATGCCATCGCCCATTTCGAGATGGTGCCGGGCAAGGCGGTGGCCAGGGAAGTCTCCCACGTCCTGACCAACGGCTTCGGCTTCGGCGGCGTCAACGCCAGCGCGGTGCTGTCGAAGGTTTGAACCGCGATCCGACAAGACCGGTTGGCAAGAAGGAAATTCCCATATATGAGATAGTTCTCAAATATGGGAATCTTCATGACGGAACTCGACAAAGACATTGGCAGACGGATCGCCGATCTGCGCAAGAGCAGGGAGTGGCCGCTTGAACTCCTGGCGGAAAAAGCCGGTGTCAGCCGGGCGACCCTCTCGCGGATCGAGCGCGGAGACACCAGCCCGACGGCCGTCGTGCTCGGACAACTGGCCCGGGCCTTCGGGCTTTCAATGGCCGATCTCTTCGGCTTCGGAGCGCCGCTGCTGAACGCGCGGGTGAAGCGCGACGACCAGTCGGTCTGGCTGGATCCGGAAACGGGCTTTCGCCGTAGAAGCGTTTCGCCGTCGGCCGCGGGGTTTCGCGGCAGCGTCATCGAGGGCGAATTGCCGGCCGGACAGACGATCACCTATTCCCTGCCGCCCCTGCCGGACCTGGAACATCATCTGGTCCTTCTGGAAGGCGCGCTGATGATGACCCTCGGTGACAGTCAGCACGCTTTGTTGCCGGGCGACTGCCTGAGGTTCCGTCTGAATTCTCCCAACAGCTACCATGCGCCCGGTCCCGACCCGGCCCGCTATCTTCTGACGGTGATTACCCCATGACAGAGACCGACCGTTCAGGCCGTCCGGCCGACGCCTTCGTTCCCGAACCGCCGGTCTTCCTGCTG
This sequence comes from Roseibium aggregatum, assembly GCF_017309185.1. Taxonomy (GTDB): domain Bacteria; phylum Pseudomonadota; class Alphaproteobacteria; order Rhizobiales; family Stappiaceae; genus Roseibium; species Roseibium aggregatum_B. The sequence goes on from NZ_JAEKJZ010000001.1 coordinate 954,963, forward strand.
TCCGCAGCCGAAGCCCGCGCCGCCGTGCCGGATCTCTCCCGGCTGCTGAAGTCCTGCGTGGAGGATGGCGCGGGGATAGGCTTCATCCTGCCGCTGTCTGAGGAAAAGGCGGAGGCCTTCTGGAAGGACAAGCTCGCGGGTGTCGAGGACGGAAGTGCTTTCGTGATGGTGGCAAAAGACGGGGACAATATCGCCGGTGTGGTGATGTTGATGCTCGCCACCCAGGACAACGGCCCGCACCGGGCGGAGGTCGCCAAGCTGATGGTGCATCCGGATCACCGCCGCAAGGGCCTGGCACGCAAACTCATGACCGCCATCGACGGTCTCGCCCTGTCGCTGGACCGCTGGCTTCTGGTGCTCGACACCGTCACCGGCGACCGCGCCGAAAAGCTTTACCCCACCTGCGGCTACAAGAAGGCAGGCGTCATCCCGGACTATGCCTACGACAGCCACGGCACGCTCGATGCGACGACGGTGTTTTACAAGGATCTGCGGTAAGAAGGCTGGAGGTTTTTCGAGCATTCCGCGAAGGGCGCTTGCGGTGCTCCCTCCGAAAACCGTCATCCCGGGCGAGCAACGCGAGACCCGGGACCTACTCGCTTGCAGAGCGCTGTTGATAATGTGCGGCATGACGCGGTAACGCTGTGGCTTGCGGGTCAGAGAGTAGGCCCCGGGTCTCGCTGCCGCGAGCCCGGTGTGACACCAGTTTCATAACGAAAGACTTCAAGTTATTCGCTGAGATCGACGGAGTCCGGCTCGACCCCGAGCGTTTTCAGAGCCTTGCGCACCGCGTCCATCATCGGCGGCGGACCGCAGAGATAAAACCGCCTGTCGAGATCAGGCACGAGGTCCTGGATCAGGTCCACATCGACCTCGCCGTGACGGGTTCCTGTGACATCTTCATCCGACAGGACGTGATCGACTTTCAGCCCGTCCATCGTCTCCAGTTCCTTGCGGCAGATGATGTCGGCTTCCGTCTTGTTGGCGAAGATCAGCTGGTTGCCCTTCAGCTTGTCCTTTTCCTCCAGCTTGCGAAAGATCGCCAGAAACGGCGTAATGCCCGCGCCACCGGCGATGAAGACGCCAGGCTCCTCGTAGCGGAAGGTCTTGAACGGATCGGCGATCAGGATTGGATCACCCTCCCTCAGGGCATGCAGCTTCTCCGTCACGCCGTCATGGTCCGGATAGGCCTTGATGGTGAACTCCAGCGCGCGCTCTTCCGGCAGCGACGTCATGGTGAAGGGCCGCGTTTCCTCGCGCCAGCCGTCCTTGTCGAGCGCGATCTCGGTGGCGTCGCCGACCGTGTAATCGTACCCGTCGGGCTCGGCGATCACGAACCGCTTCACGTCGTGGGTTACCCTCTCGATTTCCAGGATCTGCGTCTTGTGCATCGGTTTTCTCCTTTCGGGAATTTTGACCGTGGCTGAGGAGAAAACGCGGCGGGCGGGGTATGGTTCCGGGAGGGCGCAGGGAAAGCTTCGAGTCACGCCGTGCAGAGTCAGCCACAATTGCCGTTCGGCCATTAGCCCGGAACCCTATCCGTTTGCATGGGAAGGTACGACCGATTACCCGACGGTCATTGCCGGACTTGATCCGGCAATCCATGCCGTGTCGGAGCAACGAGGGAGAGCGCATCGCTTGGGGCGGCGACGTATCGGCACGGATCCCATGGTCGAGCTATGGGACGACTGTGGAGGATGTGGCGAGGTCGTCCCGGCCCTTCGCCAGGGCGCCGGGCGTTCGTCGCTTGAAACGCCAAATCGTTGGCGTTTCATTTGCCGGAGGCAAATCGCTCCTCACCCCTCGTTCAGCATCTCTAACTCCAGCCACTGTTCTTCCGCGGAATCCTTTTTTTCAGTCAATTCAGTGATCTGCGCGGATATCTTGGCAAATTTGTCAGGGTTCTTGACGTAGAGCTGCGGGTCGTTCATCTCCGCCTGAAGGGCCTCAAGCTTTGCCTCAAGCTTCTCGATTTCCTCAGGCAGTGTCTTAAGAAGGTGCTGCTGGGTGAAGGAGAGCTTCGATTTCTTTTGCGGTTTTTCCGATGAAACTGCTGGGCCTGAAGGTTTTTCCTTCTTTGCCGGAGCTGCCTTTTCCACCTTGCGTGCGGTCACGCCTTCGCCGCGCTGGGCAAGCATGTCGCTATAGCCGCCAGCGTATTCGCGCCAGACGCCATCGCCTTCCGACACGATCACGGAGGTGGCGACGCGGTCGAGGAAGTCGCGGTCGTGGGAGACGATAAGAGCGGTGCCCGGATAGTCGGCGAGCAGCTCCTGCAGGAGGTCAAGGGTCTCGAGATCCAGGTCGTTGGTCGGCTCGTCGAGCACCATCAGGTTGGACTTGTTGGCGAGCGCCCTTGCCAGCATCGCGCGGGCGCGCTCGCCGCCGGAAAGCACCCCGACAGGCGTCCGGGCCTGTTCGGGCGAGAACAGAAAGTCCTTCATGTAGGACATCACATGCTTGGTCTCGTCGCCGATGACCACCATGTCGCCGCGCCCGCCGGTCAAAACCGAGGCAAGCGTGTCGGTGAGGTCGAGGTTCTCGCGCTTCTGGTCGAGGGTGACCATCTCCAGATTGGTGCCGAGCCGGGTGGAGCCGGTGTCGGGTTGAAGCTCTCCGGTCAGCATCTTGAGGAGCGTCGTCTTGCCAGCGCCGTTCGGTCCGACGAAGCCGACCCGGTCGCCGCGCTGGATGCGGCTGGAGAAGTCCTTGACGATGGTCCGCTCGCCATAGGTCTTGGAAATGGTCCTGGCCTCGATCACCAGCTTGCCGGAGACCTCGGCCTCCGTGGCGCTGAGCTTGGCGGTGCCCTGCGGGCCCCGGTGTTCGCGTTTCTGCTTTCGTAGATCGGCGAGCTCGCGCACCCGGCGCATGTTGCGCTTGCGCCGCGCGGTGACCCCGTAGGTCATCCAGTGCTCTTCGCGCTTGATCTTCTGGGCAAGTTTCTGCTGGTCGATCTCCTCCTGTTCGAAGACCTCGTCCCGCCAGGCCTCGAAATGGGCGAAGCCCTTGTCCAGTCGCCTCGAGATACCCCGGTCGATCCAGACCGTGGAACGCGACAGGTTTTCCAGGAAGCGCCGGTCGTGGGAAATCAGCACCAGCGCGGATTTCAGGCCTTTCAACTCGTCTTCAAGCCACTCGATCGCCGGCAGGTCCAGATGGTTGGTCGGCTCGTCGAGAAGAAGCACGTCCGGTTCGGGCGCCAGCGTGCGGGCGAGGGCCGCGCGCCGCGCCTCGCCACCGGAGAGCGCCTTCGGGTCTTCCGTTCCCTTGAGACCGAGCACTTCCAGCAGATAGGCGCCCCGATAGGGATCGTCGCCCTCCGTCAGCCCCTCGTTGACGTAATCGAGCGTCGAGGCATAGGCGCTGAGATCCGGGTCCTGCGGCAGGTAGCGCAGGGTGCGGCCCGGTTGGAAGAACCGCTCGCCGGAATCCATCTCAACGAAGCCGGCCGCGATCTTCAAAAGCGTCGACTTGCCGGAGCCGTTGCGCCCCACAAGGCAGAGCCGTTCGCCTTCTCCGACGGAAAGCTCCGCGCCGGTCAGAAGCGGCGTGCCGCCGAAGGTCAGGTGAACGTCACGAAGTGTCAGGAGAGGCGGGGCCATGAGGGCGTTGGAAATCCGGTCGGAAATTGATGATCGGCGCCCGGTTTACTGGCCTTGCCGGACCCGCGCAAGCGAGGAAGCGGTAGGGCCAAGGCATATTTGAACAGGCGCAGCAGGATTTTTCCCGAAAACTGCGCTATCCTGCCTGCAAGTGGACAGGGGGCTGATACCGGGCACGGCCTATGTGGCCTGCGGGAGTGTGTATTATGGCAAACTGGCTTTTGCGGTCCTCAAACATCCGGCGCGCCGTCAGGGTCTTCAGATCCGGCATCGCGGCAGCGCTCCTGTGCGCCGCCGGGGGACTCGTCCTTGTCTCGGGTGCGGAAAAAGCCCGCGCGGACGGCATCTATATCGGCGGGCCGGGCTTCGCTGTCGGCGTTGGCAGCAGGGGATACAGGGGATCGTTCTACTGGGGCCGTGCCGGCTATTACGGACCTCCCTACCGGCCCTATGGGGCACCCTATTACTACCACCCCTACGACATGCGCGCCTATCCTTACCGGTCGCGCGTGTATGTGGCGCCACCGCGCTACAGGGCGCCCGCTCGCCGATACTACGGACAACCGCAGCGTGTGCCGTACACGAAGACCGGACTGGCCCCTTTCACCCCGGCATGGGTGCGCTATTGTTCGCGGAAATACAAGTCTTTCAACCCGAATACGGGCACCTATCTGGCCTACAGCGGAAAATACCGTTTCTGCCGGTAGATGTATAATTTTGTTTCGCAAGGGCGTATGAAAATGTCCCGAACCTCGGATTTTTGCGGTAAAAATTTTCTGAATTATCGAAGTTATCGCAAAAACATCGCCTAATTGTGCTTGGGGTTGGAACATTCCGTTAGGAGATGCTTGATTGCTCGTAAAGAGCGTGGAATCTTTTGGCACATCGTTCCTGAATTTCAATGAAAAACCCAGAGGGGAGAGCGATATGTTCAAGTCCATGCATGTTACGGCGCTTGCGGCGGCTCTGATGGCCGCAACATCTTTAGCGGCGGTCGCGGAAGTGGTTTATCACCGCGGCAACACGGCGGATCCGGAAACCCTGGACCAGCACAAGACCTCCACGGTCTATGAGTCGCATATCCTGCGGGATCTGTACGAGGGGCTGGTTGCCTATGACGTCAACGGCAAGATCATCCCGGGCGTGGCGGAGGAGTGGACTGTTTCCGACGATGGCCTGGTCTACACTTTCACGCTGCGCGACGACGCCAAATGGTCCAACGGCGATCCGGTGGTCGCCGGTGATTTCGAATACTCCCTGAAGCGCATCATGAATCCGGAAACGGGCGCGAAATACGCGACCGTTCTCTATCCGATCAAGAATGCGGAAAAGATCAACAAGGGAGAGCTTGAGCCTGGCGAGCTGGGCGTCAAGGCGGTCGACGACGCGACGCTGGAAATAGCGCTTGAATCGCCGACGCCCTATTTCATCGATCTGCTTGGACATCAGACCGGCCTGCCGGTGCATCCGGCGACCGTCGAGGCCCATGGCACCGACTTCGTGAAGCCGGAAAACATCGTCAGCAACGGCGCCTTCACACTCGCCGAGTTCATACCGAACGCCCACGTCAAGGCGGTCAAGAACGAGAACTTTCATGACGCGGCCAATGTGAAGGTCGACACCGTCTTTTATTATCCGACCGAGGACCGGGGCGCGGCTCTGCGCCGGTTCCAGGCGGGAGAACTGCACACCAACAACGACGCGCCGACCGAACAGGTCGCCTTCATGCGGGAGGAATTGGGAGATCAGTTCCGCGTGGCGCCCTACCTCGGCACCTATTACTACGCCCTGAACCACGAGGACGAGGCGCTGTCCAAACCGGAGGTGCGCCAGGCGCTCTCCATGGCCATCGACCGGGAGTTCCTGGCGGACGAAATCTGGGGGTCGACCATGGTCGCCGGCTATTCCTTCGTGCCGCCGGGCATCGGCAACTACGGCGAGCCGGCCTATGCCGACTACAAGGACATGTCCCAGATCGACCGCGAGGAAAAGGCGGCCGAGCTCCTGGAGGCCGCCGGCTACGGAGAGGACAATCCGGTCAAGCTGACCATCAACTACAACACCTCGGAAAACCACAAGAACACGGCGGTTGCGATCGCCGACATGTGGGCGCCGCTCGGTGTGGAAGTCTCGATGATCAACACCGACACAAAGACCCATTATGCCATGCTGCGCGACCGTCAGGACTTCGACGTCGCCCGTGCCGGCTGGATCGGCGACTATTCAGATCCGCAGAATTTCCTCTTCATGGTGGAAAGCGACAACGACGGCTTCAACTATGCCCGCTACGACAATCCGGAATACGACGCGCTTATGGACGAGGCGGCGGCGACCGTCGACCTGGAAAAGCGCGCGGCGATCCTGAAAAACGCCGAAGAGGTGTTCATGCGCGACCTGCCGTTCATTCCGCTGATGTACTACGGTTCCCTGAATCTGGTCTCCGACAAGGTCTCGGGATTTGAGGACAATCTCCTCAACATTCATCCGACCCGCTGGATCGGCATCTCCGGATAATCGAAACCCGGACACCGGCAAGGCCTGTGCCTCGCCGGTGTCCGCAAGCGCGGCACGAGACCGCCGTTTGAACGACAGGGGCAAAGCCTATGCACCGCTATGTGCTCGCTCGATTGCTCGGGGCAGTCCCGACCCTTTTTCTGATCGTCACACTCTCGTTCTTCCTGATCCGCATCGCGCCCGGCGGCCCGTTCGACCTGGAACGTCCGCTTGAGGCCAAGGTGATGGAGAACCTGAACAAGATCTATCACCTGGACGAGCCGCTCTGGAACCAGTACCTGATTTATCTGCAGAGCATCGCGCGGCTGGATTTCGGCCCGAGCTTCTATTTCCGCGACTTCACCATCAATGAACTGTTCGCCCAGAGCCTGCCGATTTCAATTCAGCTCGGCCTTTCCGCTCTCTGCCTCGCCCTTGTCGTGGGGGGGATGCTCGGGGTGGTCGCGGCCCTGAGGCAGAACCAGCCCGTGGACTATACCGTAATGGCGGCCGCGACCCTCGGCGTCACCGTGCCGAATTTCGTGGTCGCGCCGGTTCTGACGCTGATGCTCGGCGTATGGCTCGGCTGGCTGCCGGTCGGAGGCTGGGGCGGCGGAGCCTTCGTCAACAAGATCCTACCCATTGTCACCCTGGCCCTGCCGCAAATCGCGGTTGTCGCCCGGTTGACCCGCGGCTCGATGATCGAGGCGCTGCGCTCCAACCACGTGCGCACGGCAAGGGCCTATGGCCTGACCGGTTACATGGTCATCGTGGTGCATGCGCTTCGGGGCGCCATTCTGCCCGTGGTCTCCTATCTCGGGCCGGCCGCGGCCGCTCTTCTGACCGGCTCGGTGGTGATCGAGACCATTTTCGGCATCCCCGGCATCGGCCGCTATTTCGTGCAAGGGGCGCTCAACCGCGACTATACCCTGGTGATGGGAACCGTCGTGGTGGTCGCCTGTTTCGTCATCCTCTTCAACCTCATCGTGGATCTGCTTTATGCGCTGCTCGATCCGCGCGTGCGCTACGACTGAGGCCATACCCAATGACCATGACTGTTACAGCCCCCGAAGTGCCCGCGAAAGGGCGGTCGCTCTGGGACGATGCGCGGGACCGGCTGATGGCCAACCGCGCCGCCGTTACCTCCCTGTTTGTCCTTGTGGCGATCGCGCTGCTTTCCGTGTTCGGTCCGATGCTGTCCCCCCACGATTTCGACACCGTGTACCGGGACTATGTGAAGGTCCGGGCAAGTCTTCAGGCCTATCCGCGCGCGGAGCAGGTGGAGCCGGGATTTCTCGCCGCCCTCAAACGGGCGCGGTTGAGTGTCGAGAGTTACCGGCGTGACGGCGACAGCGTTGTTGCGTCGGTTTCCTCCAGACGGGAAATCGACCCGCGCGCGGTTCGATACGTCGACCGGAGCAACCTCTTCAGGAACGCGCAGCTGTCCGACATCTCCGCAGACGGCAAATCCGCGGTCATGAAGGCCGATATTGACCACATGCATTTTTATTTCGGCACCGATTCCAATGGCCGGGATATGATGGCAAGGACCTTCATCGCCGGACGGGTGTCGCTTACCATCGGACTGCTGGCGACAATCGTCGCGATCTCCATCGGTGTCCTTTACGGCGCGACCTCCGGCTATCTGGGCGGCCGGACGGATCAGATGATGATGCGGGTTGTCGATGTGCTCTATTCGCTGCCCTTCATTTTCTTCGTCATCATGCTGGTGGTCTTCTTCGGCCGGAACTTTGTCCTGATGTTCATCGCCGTCGGAGCTGTGGAATGGCTGGACATGGCCCGGATTGTGCGTGGCCAGACCCTGTCCATCAAACGCCAGGAATACGTGCAGGCGGCGGAAGCCATGGGGGTGTCCGACAGCGGCATCGTCCGCCGCCACATCATTCCGAACACGCTTGGACCCGTGGTTGTCTACATGACCCTTCTGGTGCCCAAGGTCATCTTGCTGGAAAGCTTCCTGTCGTTTCTGGGGCTGGGTATACAGGAGCCGATGACGAGCTGGGGCGTCTTGATTTCCGAGGGCGCGCGCAACCTGCAGGGCGCGGCCTGGATGCTGATCTTCCCGTCGATCTTCCTGACTTCGACGCTGTTTGCCTTGAACTTCATCGGCGACGGGTTGCGCGACGCGCTCGACCCGAAGGACAGATAGGGGGCAGCATGACGGATCAAACCGGAAAAACCGTCCTCTCCATCAAGGATCTGAAGGTCGATTTTCAAACCGCGACCGGTACCGTCAACGCCGTGCGCGGCGTCGATATCCATGTGAACAGGGGAGAGACGGTCGCGATCGTGGGCGAAAGCGGGTCCGGCAAGAGCCAGACCGTGATGGCGGCCATGGGCCTTCTGGCCTCCAATGGGCAAACCGCGGGTGAGGTCGTCTATCAAGGCCGCAACATTCTCGGTCTTCCGCTCAAGGAGCTGAACCGCGTGCGCGGCCGGAAGATCACCATGATTTTCCAGGAACCCATGACCTCGCTCGATCCGCTTTACACTGTCGGAAGGCAGCTTGCCGAACCGATGGTGGTTCACGGCGGCCTGTCGTGGAAGGCTGCGCGCAAAAAGGCGCTGGAGCTTCTGAAGCTGGTGAACATCCCGGAGCCCGAGCGCAAGATCAGGGCCTTTCCCTACGAGCTGTCCGGCGGTCAGCGCCAGCGCGTCATGATTGCCATGGCACTTGCCAACGACCCGGATGTTCTGGTTGCCGACGAGCCGACCACGGCGCTGGATGTGACCACGCAGGCCCAGATCCTGGACCTGCTCGCCGATCTTCAGAAGCGCCTCGGCATGGCGGTGATCTTCATTACCCACGATCTCGGCATCGTCCGCCGGATTGCCGACCGGGTTTATGTGATGAAGATGGGAAGGGTCGTGGAGAACGGCGAGACGGCCAGGATCTTTTCGCAGCCTGCGCATTCATACACGAAAATGCTGCTGGACGCTGAACCCTCAGGCCACAAGCTCCAGGTCCCCGACACGGCGCCGGTTCTGCTGGAGGCACAGAAGGTCGCGGTGGAGTTCGAGCTCTCTTCCGGTTTGCTTGCACCCGGCCTCATCCTGCGCGCGGTTGACGATGTCAGCTTCTCGCTGCGCAAGGGCCAGACATTGGGGATTGTCGGCGAAAGCGGTTCGGGGAAATCGACCCTGGGGCGTGCGCTCTTGAACCTGCTTCCCTGCACCGGACGCGTGGTCTTTCAGGGGCAGCCGATTTCCGGCCTGAGCCGGGCCGCCATGCGCGGCTTGCGCAAGGACATGCAGCTTGTCTTTCAGGACCCGTTCGGCTCACTGAGCCCCAGGCTGACGGTCGGCCAGATTGTCTCCGAAGGACTTCAGGTCCACGAACCCGCATTGAGCGCCAGGGAACGCGACCTGCGCGCCTGCCAGGCGCTGGAGGAAGTCTCGCTCGATCCGGCTCTGCGCAATCGGTATCCGCACGAGTTTTCAGGGGGGCAGCGCCAGCGGATCGCGATCGCGCGCACCATGGTTCTGAAGCCGGAACTGGTCGTTCTCGACGAGCCCACCTCCGCGCTCGACAGGACCATCCAGAAACAGGTGGTCGAGCTTCTGAAAGAGCTTCAGAAAGCCAATGAGCTGACCTACCTGTTCATCAGCCACGATCTTGCCGTCGTCCGGGCCCTGTCCGACACGGTGATGGTCATGCAGAGAGGCAAGGTGATCGAGGCCGGCACAGCCGACGAGATTTTCGAAGCGCCGCGCTGCGACTACACGAAGGAACTGATCGGGGCGGCCATGCTGACGAAACGGCAGATGATGGAAACAGCCTGATTTTTATTGAGACCGGAAGCTGCCGCTGTCCAGGATCCGTGCGGGACCGGTCTGGAAATTTCCGTGATGCTCTCCGGCTACGTCGCCGTAAATGTCGGGTGCCGATTGGGCCGCGATCATGAGGATATGGTTTTTCAGCGTCTCCGCCGCAGCCTGAACATCGCGCTGTTGCAGCGCGTCCAGAATGCTGGAATGCGGTGGCACACCTGGAAGGTTCCAGATGGAATCGAGTTGCGCTTTCGGGATCATGATCCGGTGAAGGACCAACGACGTTTTGACCAGGATGGGCTCCAGAACGGACAGGCCGGAGCTTCTGAAGAGCTTCAGGTGAAATTCCCGGTCAAGCTCCGAGCAACCGAAAAAATCCTGACGTGCCTGGCAGTCGTCCATCTGACGGTCGAGATCGCGCAGCTCTTCCAAACAATCCCGTGTCATGGATCTGACCGCGCCGGGGATCCCCGCGGTTTCAATGTCGATACGGAGCTTTAAAAGCAGCTTGGCTTCCAGAACGCTTGGGTCGGTTACAAAGGTTCCCTGATAGCCTCTCCGGACAACCAGCCCGTTCAGCTGCAATTGCATCAGGGCTTCCCTGATGGTGCTCTGGGAGCAGCCGTATTCCTGGGCGAGGGCCTGTTCGGTGATCGGGCAGTTGGAGGTTAGCTCTCCTGTGACAATTTTCCGCTTGAGATCCTGGTAGACTGAGTCCGACTTGCGGCCGCGTTTTCCGTCCCGGCAATAGGCCTTCTGCCCGCTGTTCTCCGCGGCAAGTTGTAATTTCACGTCGTTCTCCCCCAACCGGATAGGTTCGTATCGGTCGCACTTATCCCGCCCGCTGCGGGACCCGGTCCCGTTTTGGAGCCATTCAAGTTAACTCGCCCGATTATCCGATGGTTCGGAAGAGGGGCCGATGGGACACTGTCTTTGCACGCAACCTGCCAGGCGGGGTCTGAGCTACCGGCCGCGTCATCTACCAAACAGCAGTCTGCGATTTGGTGAGCGCGGTTTTTTATTCTCCGGAAGCGCCGATTGGCGGCTGCAGAAAACTACGGACATATTTTTCTTCGCGCGATTGTGAATTGCAATCGCAAAACCGAAATCTTTAGTAACAAATATGAGAGGTCGTTCATTCCGTGCGGGAAAGAATACGGCCTCAAACCGGGACCGGCCGTTCTCTAACGCGCCGACTTCTCCAAAGCGGCGATCCAGTTTCTGAAGGCGATCTTTTCAAGCACCGTTTCATTGAAGCCGCGGTCGTGCAGAGCCTCCATGAGACGGGACAGGCCTGTCACATCGCCAAGATCCTTCGGTGGTGTGCAGCCGTCGAAGTCCGATCCCAGGGCAACACAGTCTTCGCCGACCCGGTCAACCAGGTAGGCCGCGTGATCGGCAATCAGGCTGAGCGGCGTGTCGCGGGTAAAAGCCCCGTCCGGCCTGAGAAACGGCACATGGAAATTGAGGCCGACCAGACCGCCGCTTTCCTTGATCGCATCGAGCTGCTTGTCGGTCAGGTTGCGGCGGCTGGGACTGATCGAATGGGCATTCGAGTGACTGGCGACAATCGGCCGGTCGGTGATGCGGGCCACGTCCCAGAAGCCTTTCTCGTTCAGATGTGAAACATCCACGAGAACACCGAGCTGGTTGCAGGCCCTGACCAGATCTCGGCCTGCCCCGGACAGACCCGGTCCGATATCAGGCGATGCGGGAAGTTCCATGGGCACACCGTAGCCGAAGGCGTTTTCTCGGCTCCACACAAGGCCTAGTGACCGAAGACCGCGCTTGTAATAGTCCTCCAGGGCATAGAATTCCGTGTCGATGGCTTCCGCGCCCTCGATATGGAGGCTGACCGCCAGGCGGTCGGCATCGATGGCCGCGGAGATCTCCTCCGGCGATCGGCACACCACGACACTGCCTTCCGACTCGTCAACGATCCGCTCGGCGCGCTCCAGAAGGCGGTTGGTGAAGGAGAGTGCCAGGGGCTGTTCGACAGGGGCGAAATTGGCCGGATCCTTCGGATTGAACGGCCTGGAGAAATCCTGCTCCGGATCGGAGGGGACGAACATGGCGAACAGTCCGCCGGCAAATCCCGCTTCCCGGGCACGGACCATGTCGAGATGGCCGATCCGGGAGCGGTCGAAAAAGCTGCGCTCTCGGCCTTTGATCGCTTCGATTTCCAGCCTCAGAAGGGTGTCGTTGTGGCCGTCGAAAACGGGATAGGGAGATTTGGCGGTCGAATTTTGCACGGAAGATCCTTGGGGGGAATCGGAAGGAGAGGCGGGATTCAGCGAGGCACGCCGGTCACAATTTAATGCTTCGCGCAAAGAATGTAAGGCCTGTCCGCCGAATGTGACTTGCAACGGACGCAAAGCTGCCTCAAGAAAAGGCCGCACATTCTGGAGGCTTCATGACGCGCCGAAATTCGTTTCTGAAGAAGGGGTCCCTTGAGGATCGAAGTTTGATGAGCCGCCGGGCTCTGCTTTCCGGTGGATTGGTCGTGACCACTGCGGCTCTGGCGGGGTGCCAGACTGTTGTCGGTCTGCCCGACCAGGCGGAGCTGCCGGACGCGGAGTTCGACTACGCCGCGGCCTATGCGGCGCTGCCGGACGGCGATTTCACATGGCCGGCGATCAACTATCAAAACTTCGACCGGCAATATTGGCGCCAGGTGGTTGAATACAAGACCCGTGAGCGCCCCGGTACGATCATCGTCGATCCCTACAACAACTTCCTCTATTGGACGCTCGGCAACAAGAAGGCGCTGCGCTACGGAATCGGTGTGGGCCGCGCGGGCTTCGCCTGGTCAGGCGAAGCGCTGATCCGTGTGAAGCGCGAGCACCCGATCTGGCGCCCCCCGCAGGAAATGATCGCGCGCAAACCCTCCCTTGCCCGCTACTGGGAAAAAGGCTACCCGCCCGGCTTGAAGAACCCGCTCGGGGCGCGGGCTATGGATTTGTGGCAAGGCTCGACGGACACGCTGTTCCGCATTCACGGCACCAATCAGCCTACGTCCATCGGCAAGAACGTTTCGTCCGGCTGTATCCGCATGTGGCAGCAGGACGTGATCGACCTGTTCAACCGCGTGCCGTTGCGGACCAAGGTGATCGTCCTCGAAAAGGATCCGAACGGGGGGACGCAGTCTTAGGGCCTCGACCTACGACAGGCCCCTGGCGAGCGCCACGTCGTGAAAGACGGCGCCGAAGTGGCAGACGGCCGCGGCCAGAACGAAGGCATGCCAGATGGCGTTTTGGAACGGCAGGCGCTTCCATGCATAAAACACGGTGCCGACCGTGTAGAGAAGGCCGCCGGCAAGGATCATGAAAAAGCCGAAACTGGACGTGTTTTCGATCAGCGGATTGACGGCGAAGACCACGAGCCAGCCAAGCCCCAGATAGATCGGTACAGTCAGCCGTTCGAGCCCTTGCAGGTGGGCAAGCTTGACGATCGCACCGGTGAGGGCGCCGGTCCAGACCACGGCCAGCAGGATGCCGCCTGTCCAGCCACCTATGATGATGCCGGCCAGCGGCGTGTAGGTTCCCGCGATCATGAGGAAGATCGCGGCATGGTCCAGCCGCCGCAGGATGCCGGTCTTGTGGTCCCTGGCAAGCATGTTGTAGAGCGCGGAGCAGATCAGCATGGTCATCAGGCAGGCGGCGTAGATCGTGACCAGGAGTTGGCGTGCCGGATCTTCCGCGTTCCAGAGCGCAACCGCCAGGATAACCGAGGCCGTCAGGCCGAGGCAGATCCCGACAACGTGAATCGCGCCATCGGCGATAAATTCCGCGAGCGTTTGCGGTCTGATCGTCGCCATTCTGTTCGCCTCGCAGGTTTGCCGGTTCTTTCAGGTCTCAAGGCATTTATACCATTCGTAACTAACAGGAACGCATCTGACCGAGTTTGGAACCTGTTTGGTTGGCAGCGTGCCGCAGGGCGATACGGGTTATCGTCCAAGGCGCGCGACGGCGCCAAACAGGCGCCAAACTCGACCTCCGGTGGCTCGTTCCGGCTCGCCGGACGGCGTTGCGCTGCTTGAACGGCCAACCAGGCCGTCCCGCCAACGCACCTTGCCGGAAAATCGGAACGTGCCATCAGATGGGTTTCTGTTAGTTGCGGATGGTATTATACGCCGGTTTCCGGCTCGAGAGTGACGGCTTGCCGGATTGGTGGCCATTCAAACGGGGAAAACGGTCAAAAAACCAACGGCGAGGCGATTTTCAGCAGCCTTGGCATCGGCGCGCGGCAGAAGCTTCGCGTAAAGAACGGTCCTCAGCGGTATTTGAGCGTTCCAACGAGCGCGCTTCCAGCGGCGGCCCAGCGATCCGTTCACCATGCGGCGGTTTGAATCTGGCAAACGGAAAGCATCATCCAGGCGTGTTCGTGGTGTCACTCAAAAAGACGGCCGGGTCCCGTTTCCCGGACCGTAGAATGCGTTCCAAATTTCAAATTATTCGAAAAAGTGACGAAGAGTCAGATAGTTATATTTCGTAGCAAAAGTAACTTCTAAATGCACAATTTTTGGTTGCCTTAGAGATTGTCTATATGCGGCAGTTGTAGATATTTGACACATACGAACGTAGAGAAAGAAAGCCTCAAACCTATTAACCGATTAAAATACAATTAATATATCGTTTGATGGTTGCGTAAAAATGTGGATAAACTATTATATTGCCGTTTGGTAATATGTGTTGTGAAGGGGGAATTGACCCAATGATTGGTATATCGAAATTAGCAAGGGCCGGGGTTGTCGCCGCTGGAGCCGTTATGTGGGCTTCCGCTGCGAATGCCGCAGGCTCCGTGGGCTGGCTGAGCCCTGCGAACGGAAGTTCGTATCCGGTGGGGACCACCGTATCTCCGGCCGGACAGGCCAACGCATCGGGAACGATCGGCGGCGGCCTCGACCTGGTTATTGTCATGGATTCTTCGGGTTCCATGGGAAGCACGGTGCCGATTTCCGGCAATCCGTCGCGGCGACAGGTTCAACAGGATGCCGCAACGGCCCTCGTGAACAGCTTGCCTTCAGGGTCCGCGGTCAGCATCGTGGATTTCGACTCGTCCGCTTCTGTGACGCAGGGCCTGACTGAACTTCCGACAGGGCTGGGCAGCGTTACGACTGCGATCAGCAACATTAATGCTTCCGGCGGCACGAATATCGCGGCCGGCATCGCCGCTGCTGACGGAGAACTTGACGCAAACGGCCGTTCGGGCACGTCCAAGCAGATCCTGGTCATCTCTGATGGCGGGTCATCGCAGACAGCGGCCGAAAATGCGGCCGCTGCCGCCGCTGCGGACGGCTATACTGTCAACACGGTCTCGTTTCCAGGTGCCAGCACCTCGACCATGGAGGCAGTGGCGATTGCCGGCGGTGGAACGTTCGTTAATTTCTCGTCCAACCCGCAAGACATCGTCGATATCTTCAGCGGTTCAGGCGGCGGTGTGCTCGTCGGTGTGTCCGGCGTGCAGATCACCGATCCGGATGGCAACTCCTTTGCGGCGATTGTCGACGCTCTCGGAAACTTCACCGTTCCCGGGTTCAGCCTGAATGCCGGTGCCAACACCTGGACGGCACTTGCAAGCTTCACGGACGGTTCGACCGCAAGCGCGTCGTTGACACTGTACGGAACTTCGACCACGGCCGTTCCGCTCCCGGCCTCCGGCCTGCTTCTCTTTGCCGCCGTGGGTGGCCTGGGAGCAATGCGCCTTCGTCGCAAAAAGGCCTGATCTGATCGCTTCGCACATCTCTTGGGAATGTGGCGCGATCTCGTATAATAGTAAGCTCGGGGATTTTCCCCGGGCTTTGTTTTTTAAAAATTGGATTCGGGATTTTAAAGATGTTCGGGAGCTTCTCGTTAGGCCGGAAAATAAAACCAGTTCTTCTTGTTATGTCGGCCTTGTGCCTGACAAATCCAGCCGGCGCTGCGACCTTCCTGCCTTCGGTCCAGAACTGGAAACCCGACGACGGCAATGGAAACAGGGGTGGAAAACCAGCCGTCGACGTGCCGACCGCCAGCAGGTTGCTTCGCGATCAGGCGGAAATCGGCGTGCTGGATGGTCTGAGCGCGGATGAGGGGCCGTTGGCTGCGGCACTCGTGGCCATCAAGCGCGCGATCGATGGCGATCTTGTCGGCGCGGAAGCGGCGCTTGCCGCTTCCGGCGATGGCGAACTTTCCGGCGGCGAGAAAAGAATTGCCCGGGCGTTGATCCTGCGGGGGGAGGGCAAATTCGCGGAAGCGGCCTCGGTTATCGACATGCTGCTCGCGCAAGACCCGGACAATGCCTATGCGCAGAACCTGAGAGGCACGATCGCTTATCGCCTGGAAGGAGCCAAAGCCGCGCTTCCTTATTTCACCGCAGCTGCCGACGCAGGCCCGGAAGGCGCAACATACTGGTCAAATCTGGCGGCCGTGCTTATCGACGGCGGGCGGCGCGAGACGGGGCGCAGGGCGCTCTCGCATGCGGTTGCTCTCAGCCCGGAGACCTGCTCCACGCTCCTTGCTCTGGCAGCGCTGGAACTCGAGGACGGAGACCCCCGGGCTGCGGCGGAACGCTATACGGCCTGCCTGGAGACCGAGCCGGACAGATCAGACGCGGCAACGGGCCTGGTGTCTGCGCTGGTCCAGGCCGGAGACCTCGTCAACGCCCGCCAAACGCTTGAGCTCTACCGCGAGCAGGTTGAAAACGCCGCCCTTTTTTCGGTCGAAATCGCATTGCGCGAGGGGGCTCTGGCGCAAGCACAAAAAGATATCTCCCTGGTTCAGGACCAGGACAGCCCTCAGGTCCAGGCAGCCCTGGGCAGGCTGAAACTGGCGCTCGGACTGTGGTCGGAGGCCCGCTCCGCCTTTGAGGCAGCACTGGACCTTGCGCCGCAAGATCCGGTCGCCAGCGCAGGCTTGCGCGCCATGGCGCTTGCCGGCGGCACCGCGGCCGCTCCTGCGGTTGCCGGCGAAGAGGTTGCGGATGCCGAGGCAATATTCAGGGCGCTTGAGCTGATTTCAAACGGTTCGCCGGATCCCGCCGAGACAAGAGCCGCATTTGTGGCGGGACAGGGTGCAATCAAGCGATTTCGGGTCGATGGCCTGACGCAGGACGATCTTGTGAGGGACCTGCCTGCGGAAGCCGCACGCGAACTGGCCGTGCCCGTTTTCCTGGAAATGACTTCGACCAGGGGGCGAAACGCGGTAATGTTGACCGCGTTGTCGGAAAAATACCCCACGTCTGCGCTTATCAAGTTTTTCCTGGCGGATGCGATAGTCTCCGAAAACGGCGATGTTGCAGTCGCGTTGAACGCCCTGGAAGCGGCGCTTGCCCGATCCGGCCAATTCCTGGCGGCTCACCTGATGCGCGCGGATCTGGCATTGCGCAGTGGCGATCTCGCGACCGCGTTAAACGCGTATCGGATTGCGTCGGAAATTTCTCCCGAACCGCAGACGCTTCTGCGGGCCGGCTTGCTGGCCGAACAGCTCGGTGATCTCGATGCGGCGGAAGCCTCGTTGCGGGATTTCGTGGACCGCGCTCCGGACAGCTACGTGGCCTTGAACCAGTTAGGCTGGTTTCTGGTCAGCCGGCGAGGGGGGGGCGATGCTCTGGACGAAGGCGAGCGCCTGGCGTCCAAAGCCCTTGAACTCAAGCCGGGTAACGCTGCGATCCTGGATACGCTGGGCTGGATTGCCTACAAGCGGGGCGATTTGGACGCCGCACTGGAGAAGCTTGATGAGGCGGTCGCTGCGGCTCAGGGCAAATCGCCTGAAATCGTTCTGCACCTTGTGGAGGTCTCGTTGAAAGCCGGCCAGGACGACAAGGCTCGCGCGGCCTTGCGTCCGCTGTATTCCGATAAGGACAACAGCCCGCTTGAAAGCCAGATTAGTGCATTGGCCAAAGAGGCCGGGTTGGACCTGACCGATTGACGATCCCTTTCCGCGTCTGACTTTCTCGCTCGCGGACTGGTCGAGTTTTGACGCGCGCGCGAGAACGGTGTGGCACCGAGCGCATCGCTTGTCCCGCTAAGGGGGCGGCGGTCATCGGGTGTCGAAGGCGAGGGTCGAAAGCGACCGGTCGCTCTGCGCGCTCCAGTCCAGCAAGGCGGCGGCCAGCCGGGCCGCCGGACTGCTCTGCGGATCTGAGGTGCGCGTCACGCACCACCAGTCCAGGTAAAGGCCTTCCTCGCTGATCGGCCTTGCGACAAGCGTTCCGTCGGCAAGTTCCGGCTCGATGGCCCATTTGCTGAAGAGCGCGACGCCGTAATTGGCCCTGACGAGGTCGATTACGGCTTCTGGTGTCGGCATGGAGGACAGGCGCCGGAACGGCTGGACGGGATCCCCGAGCAGCGTGGTCCAGTCCAAACCGGGCTCGGCGGTTAACGGATAGATGAAAAAACGCGCATCGCCCATGTTGAGGCTGTTGACCACCGGTTCCGAGGCGAGGGGATGGTGTCTGGACATGACCGCCACGACCGGGTCGGCGCTGAGTTTGACCGAACGGAACCTGCCCGGATTGGGTTCCCGTCCGAAGATCAGGGACACATCCACCGAGCCGTCAAGCAGGGAGGTGAGCGGATGAGCCGTCGCCCGTCCCGAAAGGTCGACAGCGAGGTCCGGACATCGAGCTTCCAGAAAATCGAGAAAAGCCGGAAACCAGTGGTAACGGCTGTAGGTTGACTGTCCGAGACGCACAAGCCGCACTGCATCTCTGGCGGAGGCTTCCAGTTCCTGCTCCAGGCGAAAAAGCTCCGCCAGAAAGCTTTCACCCAGGCGCTTCAGCCGTTCGCCGCCGGAGGTCAGGTGCAGCCCGGTCTCGGCGCGCTTGACGAGGGGGAGACCGATCCGGCGCTCGGCTTCCCTCAATCTGTGTGAAGCGGCGGACTGGGTTATGCCCAGGCGCGATGCGGAGGCCGTCATGCTGCCGGTATCGGCAAGCGCCGAAAGCAGGGTCAGGTGATGAATAGCGAGCTTCGGTATCATATGGTCATGAAATCAGTTCATGAAAGAAATGAAAACTAAGAATTTTATTTGTGTCCGATTGCGCGCTAGCGAGGGGTATGACCCACGCTGCAATCCCACGGCCCGCACCGGGAGAGACAAGCGCGACGCTCATGATCGTCGCCTCCGCTATCTGTTTCGGCCTGATGCCCCTGTTTGTCCGGGAGCTTCAGGGTGAAGGGCTGGGGGCATCGAAAATCGCGCTGTACCGGTTCGGGTTCTCGGCTCTGTTTCTCGCTCCGTTCCTGCCTCTCAACAGACACAAGCTGAACAGTGCGCTGCTTCTGACGGGCGCCGGAATCGTTCTTGGTCTCAGTCTGATCGGATACCTGGATGCCATCAAAGCGGCTTCGGTCGCGGCCGCCGGCGTTGTCTACATGACCTATCCGGTATTCGCAGTCCTGTTTGCCTGGCTCCTGTTGCGCCAGCGGTTCACGGGGCGCTCTCTCCTGGCCGCCGGTCTGGTTCTGGCTGCAGCGGCGTTGTTGCTCGATCCGTCGTCTCTGTCGCCCGAGGTTTTCAAGGTTCTGCTGTGGGCCGTTCCGATGCCGGTCGCCATGGGGTTCGCGATCGTGGTTTTGAGCGGCTTGTCGGGCAACCTTACAAGTCTGGAGCGAGCAGCCTGCGCGCTGACGGGATCCGTGCTCGGATTGCTGCCTCTGGCCATCATCGAAGGCGAGGGCGCCATTCTGCCGGCCTCGACGCGGGAGTGGACGCTGATCGTCCTGATGGGACTGGTCACCGCCCTCGGACCGCAACTGCTCTATACCTTTGCCTGTCAGGCTGTCGGCCCGGTGCGTTCCGCCGCTGCGGGAAGTGTCGAGTTGCCGGTCATGTTCGCTCTCGGCTGGTATGCATTCGGTGAGACTGTCGGATTTCGAGAGCTTGTTTCCGCCTGTCTCGTGCTGTCGGCAATCCTTGTGGCGCCCGGGATCGCGACCCGGCCGGGAGGCAGTGCGAAGCCGGACTAAACTATCTTTTTAAAAAGTATCTTGATATTAAGATTAAAGAGGCCTATCTCCTGGGCGACCGGAAGACTTCTATCCCGACACGCTCAAGGAGACACTGCTCATGACGGACCGGAAACCCGATCATCCAATCGAAACTTTGTTTGTCGACCGCTGGTCGCCGCGCGCCTTTGACGGTTCGCAAATGCCGGAAGCGGATCTCATGACCGTTCTGGAGGCCGCGCGCTGGGCGCCCTCGGCATTCAACATCCAGCCCTGGCGCTTCGTCCATGCGCGGCGCTCCGACCGCGACTGGCAAAAGCTCGTGGATCTGCTCAACCCGTTCAACCGCGATTGGGCGCAGCATGCCTCCGCGCTTGTCTACCTGTTTTCGGACACGGAAGTCGACGGCAGGGACGGCAAGCCCAACCGGCCGAGCGGTACCCATTCCTTCGATGCCGGGTCGGCATGGGCCCATGCGGCGCTGCAGGCCACCGCGCTTGGCTATCACGCGCATGCCATGGCCGGCATTCTGATGGAGGAGATTTCGGAACAACTCGGCGTGCCGGAACGGTTCAAGCCGGAAATCGCAATTGCGATCGGCCGGCTTGGCGATGGTTCTCAATTGTCTGAAGACCTACGTGAGCGGGAAATTCCCAGCCACCGCAAATCGCTCGGCGAAATCGCATTTGCCGGGACCTGGTCATGACGATTGCTGGCGGCTGATGCCGGGGGCATGCTCTGCGTCCCCCGGCCTTAGCGCGACAGATGCCCGGTCTTGCGCCATACGCGCGCATCCTGCGAGGCGCGGATCGTCTGGCGGCTTCCGGCTGGCAACCTGAGCCATGTGCCCTGATCATAGCGGCCGTTCTCGTCCTCGAAGCTGCCTTCGATCACGAAATACTCCGCGCCGCCAGGAAAGAACTGTACGTCGAAGCGCGCGCCCTTGTTCCAGTGTAGCATGACCACTTCCTCGTCCGGGCGGACGAAAAGCGGCAGGATATGCTCTCCCGGCCGCCCGGCCTGCCAGCCGGCCGGATCCAGAGAATCGACCCGCACGTAGGCATCGTCGTCGTTTTGCATCTGGCGCAGTTTGACGAGGATCACCGCCCCCGGTTCGCTCGACGGCACGTGGCAGGAGCCTGGCGGATTGCGGACGTAGGACCCCTTTGGAAAGTCGCCGCTCTCGTCGGAAAAGACACCGTCCAGAACGAGGAATTCCTCACCAAGATCATGACGATGCGCGGAAAAGGAGGATCCCGGCGCAAATCGCACGACACTGGTGGCGCGGGCGACCTCCTCGCCGTCCCGCTCAAGCATCCGCCGCTCGACACCTCCCATCGGCGATGGCACCCAGTCGAGGCTCGCGCTGTCGACGACAGCCCGTTTTGTCAGATCGGCATGGATTTTCATCAAGTCACTCCCTCTCGATGTTCTTCTAGTTTGTATCGAATATAGTCGATTTTTCGCGCGGGAGGAGAGGGGCCGCCGTCAAGGACATTCGATATTAACGGTGGAATTCCGGGAAAACTCGGGCTTCCCTCCCAACCGGCTTTGCATAAGGCCCGGAATCGTGCTCACTACCGCACTGCATGAAATCTCGAGAATGGGGTGGGCGAAGCGTGTCGGTGTTCGCGCTTGACTGTGTCGCATGACGATTCAAATCGATATCGGGGAAATGAAAGGCGGAGGTTCCGCCGGGCTCGATCTGGAAGAGCTTCTGGCGACGCGTCTTTTGGTGCAGGGCAATTCCGGCTCCGGAAAGTCACACCTTCTGAGGAGACTGCTGGAGCAGTCCGCGAACTGGGTTCAGCAGGCGATCATCGACCCCGAGGGCGATTTCGTGTCGCTGGCCGACAAGTTCGGCCACGTGGTGGTGGACGCCGTGGGAACCGAAAAAGACCTTCAGATGATTGCCGGCCGCGTGCGCCAGCACCGGGTCTCTGTCATCCTGAACCTCGAAGGCCTCGACGCGGACCGGCAGATGAAGGCGGCCGCAACGTTCCTGGACGGATTGTTCGACGCGGACCGGGACCTCTGGTACCCGATGCTGGTGGTTGTCGACGAAGCGCAGCTTTTTGCCCCCGCCGCTGCCGGCGAGGTCACGGAAGAAGCCCGCCGCCGGTCGCTCGGGGCGATGACCAACCTGATGTGCCGGGGGCGCAAGCGCGGTCTTGCCGGAATTATCGCCACCCAGCGTCTGGCGAAGCTCGCCAAGAACGTGGCCGCCGAGGCCTCCAATTTCCTCATGGGCCGGACCTTTCTCGATATCGACATGGCCCGCGCCGCGGATCTGCTCGGCATGGAACGCCGTCAGGCGGAGGCTTTCCGCAACCTGGACCGGGGCCATTTCATTGCCCTCGGCCCGGCGCTGTCCCGGCGCCCTGTGCCGGTCAAGATCGGCCCGGTGGAAACCATGGGTCGTGGCGGAAGCCCGAAGCTGATGCCGCTGCCCGAGCAGCCCAAGGCGGAAGCCAAGGACCTGATCTTCACTCCGGGCGCCGACGAGGTGCAGCCGGTGCGCCAGCGTTTCGTTGAGCCGGTCGTATCCACGGGCGAGGTTCTGGACCGGCTGAGCCATGCCGGCGAGGCGGGGGCAAGGGACGTGCCTCAGGCCGAAAGCCTGCTCGAGTTCGGCGAACGCGAAGAGAAGATCGGGGAGATCATCGCGGGTATTCTGGAGGACGAGGAGGCCGCCTTTCAGCCGATCGCGACGCTTTACCAGGATTTCCAGGTCCGCTGCCGGATCGAGAAACTGCCGGGTGGCGCACCGGATCTTCAGACCTTCCGGGAAAAGCTCTCTGTCGCGCGCGCCGGTGTCGAAAAGGGTGAACTGGATGACGGCGCCTGGGCTCAGGCCGAGCTGATCGCCGCCGAACTGCCCGACGACATGCGCGGGGTCTATCTGCTTCTGGCCAAGGCGGCGCTCGCCAAGGCGCCGTGCCCCGGCAATCTTGAAATCGCGACCGCCTACGGTACCCGCTCCCCGGGCCGGGCCCGCTGGCTTCTCAGCCACATGGAAGAACGGGGATTCCTTGTGTGCGCCACCGACCTGCGCGGCAACCGCATCGTCACCCTGACCGATCTCGGCTGGCAGACGGCGCCGGGCGACGAGGCGGCAGCCTGAGATAAACGTCCAAGGCTCCAGGCTTTCCTAGAGTTTTGTTAGATCGTCGGACGCATCCGGCGCGCCGTTTTGGTGGACGCCGCCTCGCTCGCCGGCTTCAGCGCCAACAGATACTCCAGATGCGACAGCTCCAGGGCGATGCCGTCGATCGTCCGGCTCAAGACGCTCTCCAGATAGCTGCCGGCCGGCGATCTTTCCCGGATGAGAATCGCGCGGTCGCGCGCCTTGCGCAGATAAAGCATCATGCTCCGGACTTCCTCAGGCGAGACATCCGTGACAGCCACATCCGACAGCGAGGAAACAGCGGGCATCGCAACGGAAGACGGCTCAAGGCAAGGGTCGGCCAGACGCATCGTTCACCTCAAATGTTCATGTTATGTTCTATTTGATATCAGCATATGCCTCAGGGGGCAAGTTGAATCCGGAGGAAAGGCCGGAAGTGCTCCGTAAAGGCCGGGCGGCTTTTTGAAAAACGTTGTTTTACAAAGCGCTACGTCTGTGGTGTCCGCGAAAGAAGTCCGTGTTCCGGAGTTCGCCTTGACGCCTTGAATGGAAAAAGTTACATCTGTAACTAATTTCATCTCTGGACCGGGAGGACGTCATGGATCAGAGAACGGACAGCACCCAGAATTTCGCAAAATCCGGCAGGAACGTTCCGGACCTGGACTACATGCCGGGTTTCGGCAACGACTTCGAGACGGAAGCCCTGCCGGGCTCTCTGCCGCAAGGCATGAACAGCCCCCAGAAATGCGCCTACGGCTTGTACGGCGAGCAGCTATCCGGAACCGCCTTCACGGCGCCGAGCCATCAGAACGAGCGCACCTGGTGTTACCGTATCCGTCCGTCGGTCAAGCACACCAGCCGGTTCCGCAAGATCGATCTGCCTTTCTGGAAGAGTGCGCCGAATGTCTGCGAGGACGTGATCTCGCTCGGCCAGTACCGCTGGGATCCGGTCCCCCATTCCGGCGACGACCTGACCTGGCTGTCCGGCATGCGCACCATGACGACCGCCGGGGACGTGAACACCCAGGTCGGCATGGCCAGCCACATCTATCTGGTGACACGCTCGATGGAGGACGAATATTTCTTCTCCGCCGACAGCGAGCTTCTGGTGGTGCCGCAGGAAGGGGTCCTGCGGTTCTGGACCGAGCTTGGCGTGATTGAGCTGGAGCCCAAGGAAATCGCCATCCTGCCGCGCGGCCTTGTCTACCGGGTCGAGCTGGTCAGCGGTCCGGCGCGCGGCTTCGTCTGCGAGAACTACGGCCAGAAATTCGAACTGCCGGGCAGGGGGCCCATCGGCGCCAACTGCATGGCCAACCGGCGCGACTTCAAGACCCCGGTCGCCCATTTCGAGGATCGCGAGGTGCCGTCCACACTGACCGTGAAATGGTGCGGTCAGTTCCACGAAACCGACATCGGTCATTCGCCGCTCGACGTGGTTGCCTGGCACGGCAACTACGCGCCGGTAAAATACGATCTGCGGACCTATTGCCCTGTCGGCGCGATCCTGTTCGACCATCCGGACCCGTCGATCTTCACGGTTCTGACGGCGCCGTCCGGCGTGCCGGGCACGGCCAATATCGACTTCGTCCTCTTCCGCGAACGCTGGATGGTGGCCGAAAACACGTTCCGGCCGCCCTGGTACCACAAGAACATCATGTCGGAGCTCATGGGCAACATCTACGGCCAGTACGACGCCAAGCCCCAGGGCTTCGTTCCTGGCGGCATGAGCCTGCACAACATGATGCTGCCGCATGGGCCGGACAACAATGCCTTCGAGGGCGCATCAAATGCCGACCTCAAGGCGGAAAAGCTCGAGAACACCATGTCCTTCATGTTCGAGACCCGCTTCCCGCAGCACCTCACGGAATTCGCCGCCAAGGATGCCCCGCTTCAGGACGATTACATCGACTGCTGGGAGACCCTGGAAAAGAAATTCGACGGCACGCCGGAAGGCACCTGGGACAAGAAATGAGTTCAGCTTTAACGATAAAGTCCGTCTCATTGCGAAGGAAGTCGACTTTGAAGTTCCTCGAAAGACACTTGCTCCCTTCTCCCCCCTTGAGGGGGAGATGTCCCTTTTGGGGACAGAGGGGGGAAACAGCCTCTCGGAGCACTATAAAATTGGTCGGTTTCGCGGAAGGGGTGTCCCCCCCTCTGTCGGCGTGCGCCGACATCTCCCCCTCAAGGGGGGAGACCGGAGCAAGCAGCACGGCTCGGAGGTTTCCTGACCGCAATCCAATCATGAAATTCGGCTTTCTTGCTGCCGAAAAATTACAGCCCTCTCATGCTATTCCAGGGAACCGCAGACCATGAAACTGGCATCGCTCAAGGACGGCAGCCGGGACGGCAGGCTGGTGGTGGTCAATGACCGGCTGACTTACTGCACGGACGCGACCCACATCGCGCCCACACTTCAAGCCGTGCTGGACGATTGGGAGCACCTTGCGCCCAAACTGGAGCTTCTCGCCGAAAGCCTTTCGCATGAGGCCGTGCCGACGCTGCGGTTTCACGAGCATGACGCCCTGTCGCCGCTGCCGCGCGCCTATCAGTGGGCGGACGGCTCGGCCTACGTCAATCACGTCGAGCTGGTGCGCAAGGCACGCGGCGCCAAGATGCCGGAGAGTTTCTGGACCGACCCGCTGATGTATCAGGGCGGGTCCGACACGTTCATCGGCCCCCGAGATCCGATAACGATGGCGGACGAAGCCTGGGGCATCGACATGGAGGGCGAGATTGCCGTCGTCACCGGCGATGTACCGGCCGGGATTTCGCCTGAGGACGCGCTGGACAAGATCCGCCTTGTCCTTCTCGTCAACGACGTGTCGCTCCGGGGGCTCATCCCCGGCGAACTCGCCAAGGGCTTCGGTTTCTTCCAGTCCAAACCGTCCTCGGCGTTTTCACCCGTCGCCGTCACGCCGGACGCGCTTGGCGAGGCGTGGCGGGACGGCAAGCTGCACCTGCCGCTTCATGTCGACCTCAACGGTGCCCCCTTCGGCCGGGCCAATGCCGGCATCGACATGACCTTCGATTTCGGCCGGTTGATTGCCCATGCCGCCAGAACGCGGACCCTCTCCGCCGGCACGATCGTCGGCTCCGGGACCGTCTCCAACAAATTGAACGACGGTCCGGGCAAGCCTTTGAGAGAGGGCGGCGCCGGCTACTCCTGCATCGCCGAACAGCGCGTGGTCGAGACCCTGCTTCAAGGCGAGGCCAAGACCCCGTTCCTGAGGTTCGGTGATACGGTCAGGATCGAAATGCTGGACGATGATGGCCATTCGATCTTCGGCGCGATCGAGCAGAGGGTGGAAAAGGCTTGAGAGGCAGCGTTTACATGGTCGTTACACGTCCACCGTGCCATTCCGGACAACTGCAGCGGAGTTGCGCGCCGTGCGTCCGGAATGACGCCGCCCTCTCTGCTTTGTGAAGCCATTAGAAAATTCAACAACGCCAACAAATTGGCCTGGAGAGCATATGAGCAAGCAATTCGCATCCGCCGGCGATATGGCCGAAAAAGAGATTTCCTTCACCGAGATCGGCCGCGATCTGTGGGCGTTCACCGCCGAGGGCGATCCGAATTCCGGCGTCATCATCGGTGACGACAGCGTCATGATCATCGAAGCCCAGGCGACGCCGCGTCTGGCCAACAAGGTGATCGAGAAGGTGCGCTCCGTCACCGACAAGCCGATCACCCATCTGGTTTTGACCCACTACCATGCCGTTCGTGTGCTCGGCGCGTCCGCCTATGGCGCCCAGGCCGTCATCATGAGCGAGAAGGCTCGCTCCATGGTCGTCGAGCGTGGCCAGGAAGACTGGGATTCCGAGTTTGCCCGCTTCCCGCGTCTGTTCCAGGGCCACGAAAGCATTCCCGGCCTGACCTGGCCGACGGTGACCTTCAATGACCGCATGACTGTCTATCTCGGCAAGCGCCGGGTCGATCTGATGTTCCTGGGCCGGGCGCACACCGCCGGCGATATCGTTGCCTATGTGCCGGACGAAAACGTCATGTTCACCGGCGATATCGTCGAATATCACTCGGCCTGCTATTGCGGCGATGGTCATTTCCACGACTGGCCGGGCACGCTGGAGCGCATCCGCAACTTCAATCTCGACGCTATCGCGCCGGGGCGCGGCGACGCGCTTGTCGGGGCGGACACGGTCAACGCCGCACTGGACTCCACGAAGGATTTCGTCCGCTCGACCTACAAGCCGGTCGCCCGCGTCGCGCTGCGCGGCGGGTCCCTGAAAGAAGCCTGGGATGCCTGCCGGGCGGAATGCGATCCGAAATTCTCCGACTACGCGATCTACGAACACTGCCTGCCGTTTAACGTCGCCCGGGCCTATGACGAAGCGCTCGACATCGACACGCCACGCATCTGGACCGCCGAACGGGACGCGAAGATGTGGGCGGATCTGCAGGGCTGAGCCATGAGCGCGGTTCTGGATCACTTGAGGCTGATGGCGCGCAACAACGCCTACGCCAACGAGTTGCTCCACGAGGCTTGCTGCAAGCTGAGCCAGGAGGAATTCGAGGCCGAGCGCGCCGGCTTCTTTCCGTCGATCCTGGCGACGCTCAATCACATCTGGGCCGTCGACCGCTACTACGTCGACGCCCTGTGCGAGGAAGGCAGTGGGCGTTCGGTGTACCGGACACCGCCGTTGGAAACGGCTGAAGAGCTGAGAACCGCGCAGAAACGGGAAGACGACAAGCTCATCCGCTTTTGCGACGGCCTCGGCGAAGCCGATATCGAGCGTCGGATCGCACAGGACCGGGGGGAGGCCGGAGTGTTTCAGGAGACCGTCGGCAACACGCTCCTGCATCTCTTTCAGCACCAGATCCATCACCGCGGACAGGTGCACGCGATGCTGTCGGGAACCGGCGTCGCGCCACCGCAACTGGACGAGTTCTTTCTCGAGTTCGACCGCCATCCGGCGGCTGAAAAATACATGTGACACGGGAACCGGGAGGAAAACCTGTGACCAAACTCTTTGAAGTGCCGCTATATCCTTACCGGTACTCGCCGGACCAGGACGCGCCCACGCCGGTCCGCCACCCGGTCGTCATCGTCGGCGCCGGGCCTGTCGGTCTCGCGCTTGCGATCGACCTCGCCCAGGGCGATGTGCCGGTCGTTGTTCTCGACGACAACGACAAGGTCAGCGTCGGTTCCCGGGCGATCTGCTTTTCCAAACGCTCGCTTGAAATCTTCGATCGGCTCGGCTGCGGCGACGAGATGGTCGACAAGGGCGTCGTCTGGAACACCGGCAAGGTTTTTTTCGGCGAGCGGAAGATCTATGAGTTCGATCTGTTGCCGGAAGAGGGCCACAAGCGTCCGGCCTTCATCAATCTGCAGCAGTATTATTGCGAGCTTTACCTGGTGGAGCGTGTCCGCGCCCTGCAGGCCGAAGGCAAGCCGGTCGAGATTCGGGGCCGGAACCGGGTGGAGAACCTCGTGCGCGAGGGCGACCACACGCTGGTCACCGTCGAGACCCCGGAAGGCGCCTACAATCTTCAGGCCGACTGGCTGATCGCCTGCGACGGTGCCGGCTCGCCCGTCCGCAAGATGCTGGAACTCGATTTCGTCGGCCGCGTCTTTGAGGATAATTTCCTGATCGCCGACGTGATCATGAAGGCGGATTTTCCCACCGAGCGCTGGTTCTGGTTCGATCCGCCCTTCAACAGGGACCAGTCCGCGCTCCTGCACAAGCAGCCGGACGGCGTCTGGCGGATCGACCTTCAGCTTGGCTGGGACATCGACAAGGAAGAGGAAAAGAAACCGGAAAACGTCATCCCGCGGTTGAAGCAGATGCTGGGCGAGGAAATCGACTTCGATCTGGAATGGGTCTCGATCTACACCTTCCAGTGCCGCCGGATGGAGCAGTTCCGTCACGGGCGGGTGATCTTTGCCGGCGACAGCGCGCACCAGGTCTCGCCCTTCGGCGCGCGCGGTGCGAATTCGGGTTTTCAGGATACGGACAATCTCGCCTGGAAACTGAAGCTGGTTCTCGACGGAAAGGCGGACGAGGCGCTTCTGGACAGCTACGGCGTCGAGCGGGAACTTGCGACCGATGAGAATATCCTGAACAGCAGCCGGTCGACCGACTTCATCACGCCGAAATCCGAAATGAGCCGGATCTTTCGGGACGCGGTTCTGGACCTGTCCGAACATCATGCCTTTGCCCGGCCGCTGGTGAATTCCGGTCGCCTGTCGGTTCCGTCCACCTATGACGGGTCCCCCCTGAACGGGCCCGACGCGGCAGGCTTGCCGGCGCGTACGCGTCCGGGCAGCCCGGCGGTGGATGCGCCGGTCGGAAACGGCTGGCTGCTCGACAAGCTTGGCGGCGACATCTGCGTTGCCGGGTTCGGTTGCGAGGTGCCGGAGCGGATGGAACGTCAGGGCGTTTGCCTGTCCGGCCTGACCGTCTCGAGCGGGGAGATCAGCGCGCAGTTGAAGGACCGGTATCTCGGCGATGCCGAACAGGCCATCTACCTCATGCGCCCGGATCAGCACGTCGCCGCCCGCTGGACCGATCTGGACTGGCAGGAGATCGATGCCGCGCTGGTCAAATTGCTCGCCAGGGAAGGGACGGTACAATGACGGCAATCCTCGACAAGACAAACCTTACCCGGCCGGACGATTTCTATGCCGACCTGCTCGCCGCTCACGAAGGCCTCAGCAAGGCGGAAAGCGACGCCTACAACGCCCGGCTGATCCTCCTGATGGCCAACCACATCGGCGACAGGGAAAGCTTGCAGATGCTTCTGGAGACCGCCAGGAGGAAGTGAGCCTGGTGTGGGGTGCTCCAAAGCGTCAGAACGCCCATGGTCTCACCTTGAAGAAATTTGGTCATGATGCCCGATCGTTGTCCCGGTTTGACGGTCTGGCGTCACGCCGGGATCCTGTACGCCGTGTAACAAGCGAACGGAAAACAAAGCGAATTCAGAAATGTGCCGGGTCCCTGCCTTCGCAGGGACGATTAATGGAACGTGACGCGCCGCGATAGTCAGGCTCGCTTCCGCCGACAGGGCTCCTGGAAACTCGATTGCACTTCGATCGGCACGTACATCCGGCGTTATCGGTGGACCAATCCGATGAAGCCGGTTCACAAACCGAAATATCACGACAATTTGGTACACTAAATCGTTTGAGGCCCCTGGGCCTTTGCCGTAGAGAATTGAAAGCTTGTGAAAAAGCCCTAAAGACAACCATCTGCGGCATTGGTTCCCCGCGCTGACTGGAGTGTCCGTTGTCCGTTCTGAAACAGCTTATTGTCACGGTGATTCTACTGGCCGTCGCGGCCGGGCTCTGGGCACGGTTTTATCCTGGAGCGGGCGATTACCTGACCGCTTGGGGGATCCGGGACTGGGTGCCTTTCGAGGTCGCCGAGGCCGTGCAGGAAAAGTCAGGCGCGGGCGGGCGCTCCCGCGGGACGCCGCAAGGCGCGGTCGTGGCGACGCCCGTGGTCGAGGTCAAGATCAACGACCGCCTGTCGGCCATCGGCACCAGCACCGCATTACAGACCGTTGCCGTGATGCCGTTCAGCAGCGGCCGCCTGACCGAAATTCTGGTCCGTTCCGGCGCCACTGTGGAACGCGGCGAGGTGATTGCAAGGCTGGACTCCGATGCGGAGGAGATTGCCGTTTCCCGCGCTGGCAACGCGCTGAAGGACGCCGAAGCGCGGCTTGAGCGTATCAGGGTGCTGCGCAAGACCAATACCGCGACGGCGGTGCAGGAAACCGACGCCGAGCTGGAAGTGCAGAACGCCCGTCTGGAACTGAAGGCGGCCGAACTGGCGCTTGCAAGGCGGTCCATCGAGACGCCGATCAGCGGCATTGTCGGCATCCTGCCGATCACGGCGGGCAACTATGTCACGTCTCAGTCGGTGATCGCACGGATCGACGATCGCAGCGAGATCCTGGTCGATTTCTGGGTGCCGGAACGCTTCGCAGCAACCATGAGGGTCGGTGCTCCTTTGACCGCGACCTCGGTCGCCAGGCCGGGCGAAACCTTCAAGGGCGAGATCAGCGCTGTCGACAACCGCATTGACACCGACAGCCGGACACTCCAGGTCCGGGCCCGCTTCCCGAACGAGAACGACACGCTGCGCGCGGGCATGTCCTTCCAGGTGTCCATGACCTTTCCCGGCGACACGTTTCCGGCGGTCGATCCGCTTGCCGTGCAATGGGGCTCGGACGGAGCCTTTGTCTGGGCGGTGCGGGACGGGAAGGGCGCACGCGTGCCGATCGACATTATCCAGCGCAACACGGACAGTGTTCTTGTCCACGCTCCGCTGACGACCGAGGACGAAGTGGTCACCGAAGGCATTCATCTCGTGCGCGACGGGGCGGAACTGACGATCGCAGAACGCAAGCAGGCGCCGGCCTCTTCGGCACCGCCCGACGACACGAAGACCGCGAGCGGGTCCTGACCCTGAAACGGAGGCGGCAAGCATGAAAAGCCTGAAGAACTTTGGTTTCACCAGCCTGTTTGTCCGCCGGCCGGTCTTTGCCTTCGTGATCAACATGCTGATTGTGGTGGCGGGGCTCGCTGCGATGTTCGGCATAGAGATCCGGGAATTGCCCGATGTCGACCGGCCGGTCATTTCGGTCAGGACCGACTACGATTCCGCTGCCGCGGAAACCATCGACAGGG
The DNA here is from genome assembly GCF_017309185.1 of Roseibium aggregatum. Classification (GTDB taxonomy): domain Bacteria; phylum Pseudomonadota; class Alphaproteobacteria; order Rhizobiales; family Stappiaceae; genus Roseibium; species Roseibium aggregatum_B. The sequence continues at coordinate 986,556 of NZ_JAEKJZ010000001.1, forward strand.
AAGTGACCGGGATCATCGAGGGCGCGGTTGCGCGGGTCTCCGGAGTGAAGTCGATCTCTTCCACGTCCTCCTTCGGCCGCAGCCGCGTTACAGTGGAATTTGCCGACGATGTCGATCTGGACGTCGCCGCTTCCGATATGCGCGACGCGCTCGGCCGCATCGCCAACGACATGCCGGAAGACGCGGATGCGTCCCGAATCGTGAAAGCGGACTCAAACGCCCAGCCGGTCTTGCGTCTCGGTGTGACGTCCGATCGCCTGTCGGTCGAGGATATGACCGTTCTCGTACAGGAGGAAATCGAGGACACGCTCGCCGCCGTCCCGGGCGTCGCGGACGTTCAGGTCTATGGCGACCGGGACAAGATCTTCCGGATCGACATCGACCAGGCCAAGATGGCGAGCCTCAACCTGACGCTCGCCGATGTCGCCAATGCGCTGTCATCGATGGCGTTCGACACGCCGGCCGGTTCCCTGACCAGCCAGAACCAGGATCTGACGGTACGGGCATCCGCGACCATCAACACGCCGGAAGCCTTCGAGAACATCATCATCAACCGGCGCGCCCGGTTGAGGGACTTCGTAACCGTGACGCTCGGTCCCGATCTCGGCCAGACCCAGCTCCGCGCCAACGGTAAGTCGGGCATCGGCATGGGCATCATCCGCTCGGCCCAGTCGAATACGCTGGAGATTTCCCAGGGTGTGCGCGAAGCCGTCGACAGGCTTCAGGAGAACCTGCCCGAAGGCACGACGCTGGAGGTCACCAGCGACGATGCGACCTTCATCAACGGGGCCATTCACGAAGTCGAAATCGCCCTGATCATTTCCGTCAGCGTCGTTCTCCTGATCATCTACATCTTCCTGTGGGACTGGCGCGCGACGCTTATTCCGGGCGTTTCCCTGCCCGTCGCCCTGATCGGGACCCTGGCGGCGATCTACCTCGCTGGGTTCTCGATCAATATCCTGACCCTGCTCGCCCTGGTTCTGGCGACCGGTCTCGTCGTGGACGACGCCATCGTCGTTCTTGAAAACATCGTCCGGCGGCGCAACGAGGGCATCGGCCCGCGCGCGGCCGCCGTGCTTGGAACCGAGGAGGTGTTCTTCGCGGTTCTGGCGACCACCGCCACGCTGATCGCCGTCTTCGTGCCCCTGTCCTTCCTGCCCGGGCAGACCGGCGGCCTGTTCCGAGAATTCGGCTTCGTGCTTGCCATCGCCGTCTTCCTGTCGTCAATCGTTGCCCTGTCGTTGTGTCCGATGCTGGCCTCACGGCTCCTGAAAGGCGGTTCCGATGCAAAGGCGAGTGAAAAATCCGGCGGCCACAGTGGCCCGGTCGGTTCGCTCGGCCGTCTTTTGGGCGGGTTTTACAGCAAGTGCCTGACCGCCTGCCTGAATGCGCCAATCGTGGTGCTGGCAGTATCTGTCGTCTTTGCCGGAACGGCGGGCATCTTGTTCGGGACAATCAAGTCGGAACTGACACCTTCGGAAGACAGATCCATCGCCTTCATGAGCATCTCGGCCCCCGAAGGCGTCAGCCTGGATTACCTGTCCCAGGAAATGCGCAAGATCGAGCAATTGCTCCAGCCTTACCTGGACAGCGGCGAAATGGTCAGCACCTTTTCCGTCGCCGGCCGGGGCGGTACCAAGAACAAGGGGTTCATGGTGATGCGTCTGGCGCCCTGGGACCAACGGGCCCGCTCCCAGCAGGACATCGTTTCGGAAATCTCCGGGCTCGTGCGCGACGTGCCGGGCGTGCGCACCTTTGCCTTCCAGCCCAACAGCCTCGGCATCCGGGGCGCGGGATCGGGCCTTCAATTCGCCGTTTCCGGCAGCGTCAGTTACGCGCTCCTGGGGGAGACGGCCGAAAAGATCATCGCGGAAATGGAAAAGGATCTCCGTTTCCGCCAGGCGCGCCTGTCCAATCAGGCCACCCAGCCGCAGTTGAAGGTGACCGTCGACCGCGAACGGGCGTCCGATCTCGGTATCGACATCGCCGGTCTCGGCAACGCCGTCCAGGCCATGCTGGACGGGCGCAAGATCGGCCAGGTGTTCATCGAGGACCAGGCCTACGACGTGAAATTCGTTTCCACGACGAACCCGATCAACGACCCGACGGACATGGAGAACATCTTCATGAAGACCGGCGACGGCCGGTTCGTGCCTGTTTCGACCATTGCAACACTTGAGGAAATCGCTGTTCCCCCCGCGCTGACCCGCGAACAGCAACTGCGTTCCGTTGCCATTACCTCGGCGCTCGCGCCCGACTTCGCACTCGGCAACGCCTACGAGGAAGTGCTGAAGATCGCAGAACCGCTGCTGCCGCCGGGCGCGCGCATCATACCGCTCGCCGAAACGGCGACCCTCGGCGAACAGTCGGAAAGCATGGCCGCCGTCTTCGGCTTCGCCATCGTCATTATCCTGCTGGTGCTGGCCGCCCAGTTCGAAAGCTTCATCAGTGCGATCATCATCATGGCAACCGTGCCTCTCGGGCTCGCCTGCGCCGTCTTCGCCATGCTCCTGACCGGCACGACGCTGAACGTCTATTCCCAGATCGGACTGGTGCTTCTGGTCGGCATCATGGCCAAGAACGGGATCCTGATCGTGGAATTCGCCAACCAGCTCCGCGACCGGGGGCAGGGCGTGCGCGAGGCGATCGAAAACGCCGCCACGATCCGCCTGCGCCCGGTGATGATGACAATGATCTGTACCATTGTCGGCGGCGTGCCGCTGATCATGGCTTCGGGCGCCGGCGCCGAGGCGCGCATCGCGCTCGGCTTCGTCATCGTCGGCGGTCTCGGCCTTGCAACCGTCTCCACCCTGTTCCTCACCCCGGTCGCCTACCTGCTTCTCGGCCGCTTCATCACCCCCGCCGTTCAGGAGGAACAGCGTCTCCACCGGGAGATGGAAGAAGCGGAGTCTCTCGGGAACGGGGAAGCGCAGGTTCCGGGAGAATAAGGTCCGTAACCTAGAGAGGCGTGTTTCCTATCGACCGGTAATCCACGGGGCGACGATCAGGATCGCAACCGCCAGCACCTGCAAAGCGATGAACGGCAGCAGGGAGCGGAAGATCGTTGCCAGGGAAATGTCCGGTGGCGCGACGCTCTTGAGGTAGAAGGCGGCCGGGCCGAAGGGCGGCGACAGGAACGACACCTGCATGTTCATGCAAAACAATACCCCGAACCAGACCGGATCATATCCGAGATCCTTGATGATCGGAACGAAGATCGGCATGGTCAGCAAGGCGATGCCGACCCAGTCGAGGAACATCCCGAGCACGAACAGGATCAGCATCATGAACAGGAGGACGATGGTCGGGTCGTTCGAAATGCCGGAAATCAGCGCGGAAACGAACTTGATGCCGCCCATCAGGTTGAAGACGCCAACCAGGGCGCTGGCGCCGATGCCGATCCAGACGATCATGCCGACGGTCTGAAGCGTCTGAAGGGCCGCGCCTTTCAGAAGGTCGAGCGAGAACTCGCCACGCACGACCGTCGACAGAAGCACACCCGCCACGCCAACCGCGGAGGCTTCGGTCACACTGGCGATACCGCCGTAAATCGAACCGAGCACGCCGGCTACCACGGCAAGAGGCAGGACCAGGCCCTTGAGCAGGCGGAGTTTTTCCGGAAGAGGCACACTCTCGCCGTCCGGAACCGGTGCGGCCTCCGGGTTGAGATAGGCCCGGATCAGCACATACGCGACGTAGAAACCGGCCAGCATCAGCCCTGGAACGAAGGCCGCGGTGAACAGGTCGCCGACCGAGACATTCGCCGTCAGGCCGTAGATGATCAGGACGATCGATGGCGGCACCATGGTGCCGAGCGCTCCCCCGGCGCAGACAACGCCGATAGCCAGATGCTTGTCGTAACCGAGCCGCAGCATCTGTGGAAGGGCGACCAGTCCGAGCAGGACGACTTCCCCCCCGATGATGCCGCTCATGGCCGCCAGGATCACCGCCACCACAATCGTCTGGATGGCGACCCCGCCGCGCAGGCGGCCGCCGACCAGCTTCATGGCGTCGAACAGGTCCCGGGCAATTCCGGAGCGGTCCAGGATCGCCGCCATCAGCACGAACATCGGCACCGAAACGAAGACGAAAGACGAAACAAAGGAATAGACCCGGCTCGTGATCAGAGGAACGACCATGGGACCGAACCAGCCGAGCGCGAAAATGAGAGCGACCAGCAGGGTGACAAAGGCCAGCGGGATGCCGGAGACCAGGAGGCCCAGAAGCATCGCGAACATGAGCAGCGTGCCGAACTCGATGCCGAGCGACTGGAAGGAACCGAAGAACTCGATCACTTGCGCCCCCTGGCGTAATTGAAGGCGAGAAGGAGAAACTGGACCGCCATCACGGCCATCACGGCCAGCAGGAAGACCTTGATCAGGCCGGGATAGACCGGGTCCCAGGCACTGCCGGAACGTTCAAGCCGGAAGCTGCCGTCCGGGCGGAAGGCGGCCTTCTGCACCATGAGCCAGGCGGCCCAGGCGAAAATGCCGCTGGCCAGTGCGCAGATCAGTGAGATGACGATATCGAGCCCGCGCCGGAGCCTTGCCGGCAGGGCGTCGTATATCAGGACCACACGGATATGCCGGTCCCGCGCCGTGCAGTAGAGCCCGCCGTAGAGGAAGGCGGCGCCGCACAGGAATATGGTCGTTTCGTGCGCCCAGATTGTCGGAGCGTTGAAAAGATAACGCAGCAGCACCTCGTTCAGCAGAATCAGCATCGAAACGACTATGCCGCCGGCAAAGAGCAGGCCGGTCTTGTCGATCCACCTGCCAAGCCGCCCGGCTTCCGCTATGGCACCGGCGTCCTGGTCCTGCTTGGGCGCTTCCTTCGGTTCCGCCACGTTTTCCTCCCTTAACTTTGAAAACGGGCGCCCGAAGGCGCCCGTCCGACTGTGACCGGTGCAGGGGCTTACTGCATCATGCCGTTTTCTTTGAGGTAGCCGGTCAGGACATCGTAAACCTTCTGGGCGTTTTCGGAGCGCTCGGCAACCTTGGCCCATTCTCCGGTCGCGATGGTGCGGAACTTGGCGCGCTCCTCCTGAGGCCAGTCGATAACGGTCACCTTGCCGCCCGCCTTGGCTTCCTCGACGGCCTGGAGGTCACGCTCCGCCAGGGCGGCGACCTGGGACTTGGCGAATTCCACGACGCTTTCCTCAAGTGCGGATTGCAGTTCGGCCGGAAGGGCGTCCCACTTGTCCTTGTTTATCGAGATTTCAACCAGCGGCATGGAATGGAAACCCGGATAGACCGGGTAGGGCGCGACGCCATGCATTCCCTGCGCATGATTGGTCGAAAACACGGTGTAGTCGGCGGCGTCGATGACACCCTTGTCCAGACTGGTAAAGACTTCGGACCCGGGTAGGTTGACCGGAGCGGCGCCAGCCGCGGCGAAGACCTGCTGCACAAGACCTTCCGGGGCGCGCATCTTCAGGCCTTTCAGGTCGTCCACGCCGTTGAGCGGCACCTTGGAAACGAACGCCTCGAGGCCCGGCGTCGTGGCGCCGATGAAATGCAGCCCGTAGGGCTCGACCAGCTCGTTCATCAGTTCCTTGCCACCGCCTTTGGCCATGAAGGCGAACATTTCGTCCGGTGACGACCAGGCGCCAACCGGGTTGGCGATCAGGCCGAAGGCCGGATCCTTGCCGGCGAAATAGGATGTATCCGTGACATGGCCGTCGAGAATTCCGGCGGAAATCGCATCCTGGGTTTCATTGTGTGCAACAATCGATTCCACCGGCAGCAGCTCGATTTCGACTCGGCCGCCGGTCTTTTCCTTGACCTTTTCGGCCCAGCCCTGCTGCAGTTCGAAATTCGGGTTTCCGGCTGGGTCGGAAGACTGGAAGCGGAACGAGAAGTCCGCTGCCATTGCGGTGGTCGCGAGCGCGCCCGCCGCTGCGGCGGCGAGGGCGGTTCTGGTCAGGTGTTTCAGCATGGGTTCCTCCCGGATATGGAAATCGCCTCCCGTCACGAGGCGATGGTTGCTTGGGGCGGCGCAATGCGCCCCAGTTCTTCCAGGGCGCTGTCGACCAGCCGGTCGATCGGCCTTGAAATCTCAAGGGTTATGCCGGCTTCTCCGGCTTCAAGCGGTTCCAGTGTCGCCAGTTGGCTGTCCAGCAGCGGTTCTCCGACAAAATGTCCCTGCCGTCCCGCGAGCCGCTCGGCGATTAACGCGCGCGGACCGGTCAGGTGGATGAAACGGCAAGAGGGCAAGGCGGCGCGCAGCCTGTCGCGATAAGTGCGCTTCAGGCTGGAACAGGCGATCACCGCGCCGCCTTCGCAATAGATCATCAATTTGGCAGCCAGAGTGACCGCGTCCAGCCAGGGCATGCGGTCGGCGTCGGAAAGCGCTTCGCCAGCGGCCATCTTGCGTTTGTTTTCGGGGCTGTGAAAGTCGTCCGCTTCGACCATGCCGATGCCGAGCCGTTGTGAAAGCCGGTCGGCCAGCAGGCTTTTGCCGGCACCGCACACTCCCATCACGACGATTGCGGCATCGCTTGCGGCCGATGTCGGCTCACCCTGCATTTCCGTCCCCATTTCTTTCATCTTGTTGAACCATAAAAAATGGTAGCGCTAACATTTTGTCAAATCATTTTTTCTGGCCTATCATTTTCGTCCGAGATTGAAATTGTTTAACCTTTTGTCCTGGAAGGATAATTTGAGAGTAACAATTGCCGATGTTGCCCGGGAGGCGGGTGTTAGCGCTATGACCGTCTCACGCGCTTTGCGCGATCCTGACAAGGTCTCGGAAAAAACTCGGGCAAAGATCCGCGCGGTGGTCGACAGGCTCGGTTATGTGCCGGATCCGGCGGCGAGTGCGCTGGCGACCGGCAAGACCAATGTCATCGGAGTGATCGTGCCGTCGGTCACCAACAACGTGTTTTCGGACGTGATGCGCGGTATCTATGAGGTGGCGGAGGGGTCGATCTGGCAGATCCAGCTAGGCAATTCCCGCTATTCGCCGCTGGAAGAGGAAAACCTCGTCCGCACGTTCCTGAGCCAGCGTCCCGCGGGTCTCATTCTTTCCGGGCTCGATCAGTCGAACGAGACATCAAGACTATTGAGGTCCGCGGATTGCCGCATTGTCCAGATCATGGAATGCGGGCCGGATCCATATGACTTGATGATCGGTTTTTCTCATGTCGAAGGCTCGGCGGCGGCCACCCGCCATCTGGTGTCGGCCGGCTACCGGAAGCCAGGTTACATCGCGGCCCGGCTCGACCCGCGCAGCCAGCGGCGCCTTGCCGGTTTCCGGAAGGCGGCGGAAAAGGCGGGCGTGTTCGAGCCCGGCCGGATCGTCACCACCCCAAGGCCTTCAACAGTGACGCTCGGCTGCGAATTGGTTGCGGACTTGCTCTCCAAGGCGCCGGACACGGACGCGGTCCTTTGCAACAATGACGACCTGGCCCTCGGGGCCTTGTTCGAATGTCAGCGGCGCGGCCTGCGTGTCCCGGAGGACATCGGAATTTGCGGCTTTAACGACCTGGAGATGATGGCGGTCGCCAATCCGCCGATTTCCAGCGTTCGTACGTTCCGTCTCGATATGGGCCGAGAGGCTCTGCGTATGCTGACGGAAGCGCTTGCCGGCGTCGAACCTGACCGGCCGATCGTCGACCTCGGCTACGAGGTCATGCCGCGCCGGAGTACCGCGCGGAACGGATAGGCTGCGACCGCCAGGGGCCGTTCACACGCGCTTGCATTCATGTGTGATACGCTTTTTCCAAAACCACAGGTCTTTTGACCGGGGCAGGCCCCTAACCGCACCGCTTTTTTCTTGCCCTTCACCAGCACCGGACCGACGCGCCATGCCCGATTTCAAACTGATCGATGTTTCCGAAACGCCTTATCTTTTTGTCGCCGCAACCAGTTCCACGGCGCCGGGAGAAATCGCGTCTGCAATGGGGAAGGCCCTGCAGCAGGTTTGGGACTTCATGCAGGCGGAGGGGATTGCGCCTGCCGGCGGCGCGCTGTCGGTCTATGACACCTATGATCCCGCCCAAATCACCTTCCGCGCGGGCTTTACGGTCAGCCGCGAGGATATGGCAAAGGCGAGGGCGGGCGTCGAAGCCGATGTCACTCCGGCCGGCGAAGTGCTGCATTTCGTCCACAAGGGTCCCTACAGCACGTTGCGCGACGACTACGGTCTCATGATGGCCCACATTGTGGAAATCGGGCGCGAGATTTCGGCGCCGACCTGGGAAGTCTACCTGAACGACCCCACCCGGGTCCCGGAAGAAGAGCTTTTGACGGAGGTCTATTCGGTCCTCAAATAACGGCCGGCCGAAAGACGTGGCCTGGCCAGGCTTCTCCGGCGCCGTGGAAACACGCCGGGCCCACCACCTTCATTTGAGGTTGACATTCCAGCCGCTTGGAATTGAGGTTGGCCGGACTCTCAATCCTCTCCGGCCGGCTACAAATGTCCTTCACGATCAGGCAACTCCAGTATTTCGTCGCAGCGGCGGAGCGGAGTTCGATTTCGAAGGCTGCCCAATCCTTCAATATTTCCCAGTCCTCGGTCACAGAGGCCATCAAGGAACTTGAGAGCGACCTCGGTGTCCCCTTGTTCGAGCGTCATTCGCGCGGGCTGACGATCACCCACAAGGGACATCAGTTCCTGCGGCACGCCACTTCGATCCTGGCAAGTGTTTCCAACGCACGGCGCGCCTTCGCGGAGCCACCCGATGCGGCTCCGGGCCGGCTTCATCTCGGCGTGACCTCGCTGGTCGCGGGCTATGTTCTGTCCGATATCCTGGCCAGATACCGGCGCGCCTATCCGGGTGTGGAGGTCTCGGCCATCGAGGACAGCGGCGAGTATCTGGAACACCTTCTGATCGGGGGTGAACTCGATGTCGCGGTGATGGTGGTGTCCAATCTTCGCGACACGATGGCCTTACAGTCGGAAATCCTTGAAGTCTCCCCGTATCGGCTCTGGTTGCCGATCGGTCACCGGCTGGAAACGCCCGACAGCGTCGCGCTCGCCGACCTCAAGGGCGAACCCTTGATCATGCTGACCGTGGACGAGATCGAGGAGGCGACGGGCAAGCTTCTCGGTGTTCTGGGGTCGAGGCCGCCTGTCGCCTTCCGGACGCGCTCCGTGGAAGCGGTGCGTTCCCTGGTTGCCACCGGCGCCGGCGTTGCCATTCTTCCCGACCTTGTCTACCGCCCCTGGTCCCTGGAAGGGGACCGGATCGAATCCAGGGATATCGGCGGCACTCTGCCCGTCGTTCAGGTCGGGATTGTCTGGCGCCGGGGGTCCGTCCCCAAGCCGACAACGGCCAATTTCATCGAACTCGCAAAGGCGCAGCGCATGCTGCGCAACCGGTAGGGCGGCGGTTTTCAGGCCGGGATTTCCTTCTCCGCGACGCTTCTCCGGGAGTGGCAGTGCGATGAAATTTGATATCGGAAAAACCGATAGAACGTTTCTTTATTTTGAATTTGCGAATGCAGCAGGAACGGCGCAAGCTTTCCCGCACAAGAAAAAAGCTGGAAAAATCACCTCCAAAAACCGCATTCTATTCTGAGGGGAAGGTCTGCTCATGAAAAGATTTCTGAGTTGTTGTTCGCTTGTCTCGCTGCTGGCGGGGCAGGTTTCCGCTGCCCATGCCGAAATGCTCACCGAACTGGGTGAGGGCGAAGGCGAGGTCGTCATTGTTGCCTGGCCGGGCTACATCGAACGTGGCGAAACCGACAAGCAATTCGACTGGGTCACGGCCTTTGAAGAAAAGACGAGCTGCAAGGTGAGCGTCAAGACGGCCAACACTTCGGACGAAATGGTCGCGCTCATGAACGAAGGTGGTTTCGACCTCGTGACCGCCTCCGGCGATGCCTCGCTGCGCCTGATCGCCGGCAAGCGGGTCCAGCCGGTCAATGTCGACCTCGTTCCGAGCTGGTCGACCGTGGACGATCGTCTGAAGGATGCCCCCTGGCACACCGTTGACAACGTTCATTACGGCGTGCCCTACATGTGGGGCCCGAACGTCCTGATGTACAGCACGGAGGCGTTCTCCGAAGCGCCAGACAGCTGGAACGTGGTCTTCGAGGAAACGACCCTGTCGGACGGCAAGTCCAACAAGGGACGCGTCCAGGCTTATGACGGCCCGATCCACATCGCGGACGCCGCCAACTACCTGATGTTCCACAAACCGGAACTGGGTATCAAGAGCCCCTATGAGCTCAACCAGGACCAGTATGACGCGGCGCTCGACCTGTTGCGCCAGCAAAGAGACCTGGTCTCCCGTTACTGGCACGATGCCTTCATCCAGATCGACGATTTCAAGAACGAAGGCATGGTCGCCTCCGGGTCCTGGCCGTTCCAGGTCAACCTTCTGAAGGCGGACAATCTGCCGATCGCCTCGGTCATTCCGAAAGAAGGCGCGACCGGCTGGGCCGACACCACCATGATGCATGCCGAGGCCGAGCATCCCAACTGCGCCTATATGTGGATGGAGCACACGCTGTCCTCCAACCTGCAGAGCGACCTTTCCGTTTGGTTCGGAGCCAATCCCTCCGTGCCGGCCGCCTGCACCGACGGCCGCGGCATGCAGACCGCCGAAGGCTGCACCGTCAACGGCATGGACGATTTCGAGAAGATCAAGTTCTGGACGACGCCGGTTTCCAAATGCGAGAGCCAGGAGGCCTGCGTGCCTTACTACCGCTGGGTCTCCGACTATATCGGCGTGATCGGCGGCCGCTGAGCCGGGCCGGACTTTCAACTGGAAAACGGTTGTGCACCTGCCGGCCCGTCGCCGGCAGGTGCAGACAGGAACGATCATGCAATCTGCCGTCCTTTTCAAGAACGTATCCCGCCATTACGGCGAGGTGCGCGCCGTCCATGCCGTCGATCTGGAGGTCAGGGCTGGTGAATTCTTCGCCATGCTTGGCCCGTCCGGTTCCGGCAAGACGACCAGCCTGCGCCTGATCGCGGGCTTCGAACAGCCGACGTCCGGGCATATCGAGATCTTCGGCGAGACCGCCGAAGGCGTGCCGCCCTACCGGCGCAACGTGAATACGGTTTTTCAGGACTATGCGCTTTTTCCGCACATGAGCGTCCGTGACAACGTCGCCTACGGCCTGATGATCGCCGGCATGGGCAGGAAAGCGCGTTACGCGAAGGCGGAAGAGGCGTTGGAGCTGGTGCGTCTTCCAGGCTATGGCGACAGGGCGCCCGCAGCGCTGTCCGGCGGTCAGCGCCAGCGCGTGGCGCTGGCGCGGGCCCTGGTCAACGAGCCCAAGGTACTGCTTCTCGACGAGCCGCTCGGCGCGCTTGACCTGAAGCTGCGCGAACAGATGCAGGAAGAGCTGAAGAGCCTGCAGAAAAGCCTCGGCATCACCTTCATCTTCGTGACCCACGACCAGGGCGAGGCGCTCTCCATGGCCGACCGTGTCGCGGTTTTCGACCACGGAAAGATCCAGCAGGTGGGAACGCCGCAGGACATCTACCAGCGGCCGGATACGCCTTTCGTTGCGGATTTCGTTGGGTCTTCCAACGTTCTGCCGGCCGACATGGTGCTGGAACTGACCGGGCACCATGCGGCCGCCAGCCTGAGGCCGGAAGCGATCCGCATCGGTGCGGAGGAAAAACATGCCGCGACCGTCGCCGGGGCGAGTTACATCGGGGCCGTCACCAGAGTGTCGTTGAATTTCCGGCAGATGCAGCTTTCCGCCCTTGTTCCCGCCGGAGTCGCTGTTCCGGAAACCGGTGAGACCGTCTCCATTGGTTGGGACCGCGAGGCGCTTCACCTCATGGAACGCGGCTCATGAGCTTGAGCGTTATGGAGAACCCGGCCATTCTCGCGCCGAAACCGGGATTTCTGGCCCGGTTCTCGGACCTGTTGTGGCGCCGCCCGTCGGTGCTTCTCGCGGTGCTTCTGGGCCCGCCCGTCCTTTGGCTCGGGGTGGTCTATCTCGGGTCGCTGTTCGCGCTCCTGATCCAGAGTTTCTTTTCCATCGACGAGTTTACCGGCCTGATTCAATACAGGTTCACGCTCAAGACGTATGGCGAGCTCCTACAGCCGGTCAATCTGGATATTATCCTGCGCACGGTCGCCATGGCGGCCAGCGTGACCCTGGCAGCCGTCGTCGTGGGTTTCCCGGTCGCCTATTATGCGGCCCGCTATGCGCGCGGCCGCTGGAAGGCCCTGTTCTATCTCGGCATCATGCTGCCGCTCTGGTCCAGCTATCTGGTCAAGGTCTATGCCTGGAAGCTTATCCTGGCCAAGGAAGGCATCCTCACCTGGGGGCTGTCGAAAATCGGTCTGATGCCGCTGCTCGAAGCGATCCTTTCGATCCCCGTGATCGGCGGCAACTCGCTCTCCGTCAGCTATATCGGCACGTTCCTGGTTTTTCTCTACGTCTGGCTGCCTTTCATGATCCTGCCGATGCAGGCGGCCATGGAACGGGTCCCCGTCAGCCTGCTGGAGGCCTCCGCCGACCAGGGGGCGGAGCCGGTCCAGACGCTGCGCCACGTGCTTTTGCCCCTGGCGCTGCCCGGCGTCGTCGCCGGATCGATCTTCACCTTCTCGCTGACACTCGGCGACTACATCATTCCGCAGATTGTCGGCTCCTCCCGGCTGTTCATTGGCCAGGCGGTCTATGCCCATCAGGGCACGGCCGGCAACATTCCGCTCGCCGCCGCCTTCACGGTCGTGCCCATCGTGATCATGGGCTTTTACCTGTGGGGCGCCAAGCGTCTGGGAGCCTTCGATGCCCTCTGATCGCAGCTCAAAAGCGCCTATGGGACTCAAGATCGCGGCAGCCGGCGGGCTCGCCTTTCTGCACCTGCCGATTTTGCTCATCTTTGTCTATGCCTTCACCACGGAGGAAAAGAGCTACCGATGGCCGCCGCCCGGACTGACACTGAAGTGGTTCGCTGTGACCTGGAACCGGCCCGACGTCTGGGAAGCGCTGTATCTGTCTCTGCAAGTGGCGGCGGTTTCGACGCTGATTGCCATCCTGCTGGGGAGCCTGTGTGCGGCGGCCGTTGCAAAGTCCCGCTTTTTCGGCCGAGAGGTGGTGTCGCTTATGGTGATCCTGCCGATTGCCCTGCCGGGCATCATCACCGGCATCGCCCTGCGCTCCGCCTTTCACCTGGCGGATATCCCCTATTCCATGTGGACCATCATTCTGGGCCATGCCACCTTCTGCGTGGTGGTCGTCTACAACAACGCGGTGGCGCGTTTCCGGCGGACCTCGAGCTCGCTGATCGAAGCCTCCATGGATCTTGGAGCCAACGGGTTCCAGACCCTTCGCCACGTCATCCTGCCCAATATTGGAACGGCGTTGCTGGCCGGCGGAATGCTCGCCTTCGCGCTGTCCTTCGACGAAGTCATCGTCACCACCTTCACCGCCGGCCAGGAGGCGACCCTGCCGATCTGGATGCTGGAAGAACTGGTCCGGCCCCGGCAGCGCCCGGTGACCAATGTGGTTGCCGTGGTTGTGGTCCTGGTGACGTTCCTGCCGATCCTCGGCGCCTACTATCTCACCCGTGACGGCGACAAGACCGCCGGTCATGGAAAATAACACCGACAACGGAGGGTAATCATGGACACGCAAATGCTGATCGGCGGCGCCTTCGAGGCGGGAACGGAAACGGAAGAAGCCATCTTCAATCCGCGCACCGGGGAAACCGTCATTTCGATCCCGGAAGCCTCGTTCGATCAGGTGGAGCGGGCCGTTGCGGCAGCCGAAAAGGCGTTCGAGACCTGGTCGCGGACCACACCGGCGGAGCGGGCCGGCTACCTTTTGAAGATCGCCGACCGGATCGAGGCGGAAGCCGACGGGTTCGCGGCCCTGGAAGCGCTGAACTGCGGCAAGCCGATCAATGCGGCCCGGAACGACGAAATCCCGGCGATTGTCGACTGTTACCGCTTCTTCGCCGGCGCCGTGCGCTGCGTTCCGGCCTCGGCGGCGGGCGAATACATGGAAGGCCACACGTCCATGATCCGCCGCGATCCCATCGGTATCGTCGCGTCCATCGCCCCCTGGAACTATCCGCTGATGATGATGGCCTGGAAACTGGCTCCTGCGATCGGCGGGGGCAACACGGTCATCTTCAAACCGTCCGAGCAGACGCCCCTGACCGCGCTGAAGCTGGCAAAGATCCTCGCCGAGGAACTGCCGGAGGGTGTCGTCAACGTGATCCTGGGCAGAGGCGAGAGCGTCGGCAACGCCCTGATCAGTCATCCGAAGGTCAACATGATCTCCATCACCGGGGACGTGGCCACCGGCAAGAAAATCCTGCAGGCAGCCTCCAAGACGGTCAAACGCACCCATCTTGAGCTGGGCGGCAAGGCCCCGGTCATCGTCTTCGACGACGCGGATGTCGATGCGGTGGTCGAGGGGCTGAAGGCCTTCGGCTACTACAATGCGGGCCAGGATTGTACGGCGGCCTGCCGCATCTATGCGGGGGCGAAAATCTACGACAAACTGGTGGCCGATCTCTCTTCCGCCGTCTCGACGATCAAATACGGTCTTGAGGACGACACGGAAAACGAAATCGGCCCGCTCATTTCCACGCGTCAGCGCGACCGTGTTTCAAGCTTCGTGGAACGGGCCCTGGAACAGCCGCACATGGAGGCGACCGCCGGCGGCAAGGTGCATGGCGGCAACGGCTTCTATTATCAGCCGACGGTCATCGCCGGCGCCCTGCAATCCGACGAGATCGTACGCAGGGAAGTTTTTGGTCCCGTGGTGTCGGTCACCCGCTTCTCGGACGTGGACGAAGCGGTTTCCTGGGCAAATGACAGCGACTACGGCCTGGCATCTTCCGTTTGGACGAAGGACGTCTCCCGGGCCATGCAGGCCTCCGCGCGCCTGCGATACGGCTGCACTTGGGTGAACACGCATTTCATGCTGGTCAACGAAATGCCCCACGGCGGCCTGAAGCAGTCCGGCTACGGCAAGGACATGTCCCACTATGCGCTGGAGGACTACACGGCGGTCCGCCACGTGATGATCGCCCACGGCTGACCGGAACAGACGAGCTTTCCAGGAAGCGCGCGCTTCGGCGCCGGTGAGCCTGCTGACAAACCTCATGCTGTCATTCCGGTCAGCGTGCCGCGAAGCGGCATCGCGTGAGCCGGAATCCAGCAATCAGCGCGAGCGGCAGCGAGCACCAGTCTCATATCTGTCTGTTAAAATTAGAGTATTGAGCGCCTTCGGCGCGGAATATGTCTGGGTTCCGGATCTGCGCGCAGCTTTGCTGCACTTGTCCGGAATGACGATCCGAGGGTTTGTCAACAATCTGGCGGGCGCTTCGGCGCCCGTTTTGTCTTGGGCACAAGCCGTCGACCAGGACGGCTGTCTCGCCTTGCGCTGGATTTTTTGAAAACTCCGGCGCGGAATCGGTTATCCGTAGAAGGCCGGTTTAAAGACAGGGAGAATTAGGTCATGAGCGTGGCGACGACAACGCTTCCGGACGGGCGCGAGATTCATTGCGTGAATGCCTATGAAGTCGGTTTCGGCTGGCACGAGATCGTCTCCGACGACCTGACGGAACGCGGCTTGGACCTTCCTCCGGACGGCACCTACCTGGATGTCGGCGCCAATATCGGCCTTTTCTGCCTCCGGCTGCGCGATCTTTGCCCCGAGGCGCGCATCTATGCGTTCGAGCCGATGCCCGCCGCCTATGAGGCCCTTGAAAACAACACCAAAGCAATGGGCGGGGCCGTCGAGGCCTGCCGCCTGGCGCTGGGTGCCGGGGCGGGGCAGGCGGAATTCGACCACTATCCGGCCCTTTCCGCGCTCTCCACCGGCGATTCCGCCGTGGGGCAGCAGCTGGCTGACGGGCTGCGCAACCTGCTGTTTGGCGAGGGCGCCAGCGAGGATATTCGTGCCATCATCGACAGCACGGGCGCCCACGACCGGCTCGATGACGACGCCTTCGTCGACCGGCTGTTTCAAAGCGAAACCGTGACCGTGGATGTCGACAGCCTCGACAATGTGGTCGCCCGTTACGGGATCGACGCGATCGACCTTCTGAAGATCGATACCGAAGGGCAGGAGCGTCCGGTCCTCGACGGCATCGGCGACGCCCTCTGGCCGAAGATCCGCCAACTGCTTGTCGAGGTGCACCGGGGCAGGGAGGAGCTTGAAATGATCCGTGCGGAGCTTGAGGAGCGCGGCTTCGAAACGGTGACCGAAGACCATCCGATGGCCCAGGGCGGCGCGCCCGTCTTCCATATCTACGCGCACCGTCCCTGATAACCCGGCCCGGGTCGCGATGGCCTGCGTCGCCGTCCTTGTCGCCTGAGGATCGGGCCGGAAAAACAATCGGGGATCGGCGGATCGACATGGTGGCACGGTCTTGCGCGGTTCTGGTCCGGTGGGCAATATCGATATCCAGGCGCCTGGGTGAAGTCACGGGCGTGTTGGCAATTTGAAGTTGAAGTCGCTTGTTGTCGAGCCGGCTCCGGGAGAGCAGAAATGTCTGACGCCCAGATGGAAAACGCCCCGTCCACTGAAACCGTTGCTCCGCCGCGAGAGGCGGCAGCCGTGCCGCCCACCTTCGATATCGATTGGTGGACGACGCTCATGGATCCGGAATTCCTCAAGAATCCCTATCCGGAGCTAAAGCGGATCAGGGAACTCGCTCCGGTGCATTTCGATCCGGGATCCGGCATCTATTTCGTCCTTGGACACAAGGAATTCGGGCTCATGGCCAAGACCGCGTCCATGGGCCGGGACACGACCTACTGGGCCAATGGCTGGAGCAGCGAAGAAAACAAGGCGAACGATCCCGAGACCTACGAACTGTTCGTCGACTTCCAGCCGCAGATGATCAACGCCAATCCGCCGGACCACCGTCGAATGCGCGGGGTATTCGACAAGGCGTTCCGTCCGCGCGACATGATGCGCTACCTACCGATGATCGAGGACGAGTGCCGCAAGCTGGTGGAAACCCTGCCGGTAGGAACTCCGTTCAACTACATGGACGCCTTCGGCAATCCGCTTCCCAACCGGATCTCGCTGAAACTCTTCGACATTCCCGAGGAGATGGAAGCGCCCATCGGCAAGTGGATCACGGATCTGAGCTGGCTCGGCAACATCGTCATGACACCCGAGCAGAAGCGCAACGCCAAGCAGTCGAACCTGGAATTCAAGCAGTTCGTCAAGGAACATCTGGAACGCCTCAGGGCGAACCCGGGCGACGGCTTTATCGGCATGGCGCTGGCGGCGGCCCAGGACGGCACCATGGACGAGGAGGAAACCCTCAACAACGTGGTCATGCTGATCGCCGGCAGCAAGACGTCGCTGACCCTTTTAGGCAACGGGCTGCTGACGCTCCTGAAGCATCCGGACCAGTTCGAAAAGCTGCGGGCGGACCGCAGCCTGATGCCGCGCGCGATCGAGGAAATGCTGCGTTTTGAATCCGGCAGCGCCATCATCCCGCGCGCCGGTGTCGAGGATTTCCAGTGCGGCGATGTCACGATCCCGGCGGGCTCCCTGGCCATCGGTCTTGTCGGCGCGATCAACCGGGACCCGGCGCGCTTCGACGATCCCGATACCTTTGACATCACCCGCAAGCCCAACCACCATTCCGCCTTCGGAGGCGGCCCGCATATCTGTATCGGCAAGGCGCTGGCCCGCATGACCACGGAAGTCGCCTTCAACGCGCTCATGGATCGGTTCAGCGGCATCGAACTGGCTGGCGAAGCCGAATGGTGGACGGACCGCAGCGATCAGCGGGGACTGTCGACGTTGCCGTTAAAGCTGACACCGGCCTGACGAAAACCCGGAAGCCCGGCTCGTTCAGATGCCAGAATCAAAACGGAAGGACAGCGAACCTGTGCTCCATTCTTCCGCATCCTCTTCAAAGATCGATTGGTGGACCATGTTCACCGATCCGAAGTTTCTGGCCAGTCCCTATGCGGAATTGAACCGTATCCGGGAGATCGCCCCCATTCAAAAAGACCCGGTATCCGGCGTCTATTTTGTCCTGGGACATCCCGAGTTTCGCCGGATGGCGACCGCGCCTGAAATGGGACGGGACACGCGGCTTTGGTCCAACGGCTGGAGCAGTCCTGAAAACAGCCGGAACGATCCCCTGAGCTACGAGCTCTTTTCCACGTTCCAGCCGCAGATGACCAACGCGAATCCGCCGGATCACCGCCGCATGCGGGATGTCTACGAAAAGGCGTTCCGGCAAACCGATCTTCAGGTTTTTCGGCCCATGATCGAGGAGGAATGCCGGGCGCTTGCTGAGGCCGTACCGGGTGACACGCCCCTTGACTTCATGGAGGCGGTGGCGAACCCGCTTGCCCGCAATGTGTCGCGCAAGGCGTTCCAGATTCCGGTGGAGCTGGACGAGGACCTGACGCGATGGGTGGCCGCGCTGAGCCTCGTCGGCAACATCATGATGTCGGCGGACCAGAAGCGGGATGCCCTGACGGCGCTCACCGAATTCAGGTGCTACCTGCGAGAGCGGATCGCCACTGGGATCGACGATCCGGGAGACGGTTTTGTCGGACTGACAATGACGGCTCTCGCCGACGGTGTCATGGACGAAGACGAAGGTCTCAACAATCTTGTGACGCTGATATCCGGCGGGATCGCCATCGCCACACTCGTCGGCAACGGTTTGCTCGCGCTATTGCGCCATCCGGATCAGTTCGAAAAGCTCAGGCAACACAGGGAGCTGCTGCGTCCGGCCATTGAGGAAATGCTCCGTTACGAGCCGGGCGGGAGTTTCATTCTACGAGTGGCGATAGAGGACTATCGCTGTGGCGAGGTTCTGATTCCCGCGGGATCGCTGGCAATCGGTCTGGTGGCGGCAACCGGCAGAGACCCGCGAACCTTCGAGCAACCGGACCGCTTCGAAATTGCCAGAAAGGCCAATCCGCATATCGTGTTCGGGGCGGGAGCCCATATCTGCATCGGCAAGGCGCTCGTCCGGATGACGGCTATGGCCCTCTTCGAAACGCTCATGGACCGGTTCGAGCGGATAGATCTTGCCGGAGATCCGGTCTGGTGGACGCACAGGAGCGATCAGCACGGCCTTCATACCTTGCCGGTCAAGTTAGGAAACGCGCGATGAACGAGATTGCCTCCCCCGAACTCGACTGGTGGACCCTTCTCACCGATCCGGACTATCTGACCGACCCGCACCCGCATCTGAAGCGTATCCGGGAAAAGGGGCAGGTTCATTACGATCCCGCGTCGGACATCTATTTCGTCCTCGGACATGAGGCGTTCAGTTCCATGGTCCGGGCGCCGCAGATGGGCCGGGACACACGCCTTTGGACCAACGGCTGGAGTCGGCCGGAAAGCAAGCAGCGCGATCCATTAAGCTATGAGCTTTTCAGCGAGTTCCAGCGCCAGATGGTGAATTCCGACCAGCCGGACCATCGCCGCATGCGCGACGTCTATGAAAAGGCGTTCCGCCCGGCCGACATTCCGCCGCTGCGTCCGATGATCGAGGCTGAAGCCCGCAAACTGGCGGAAGACCTTCCTGATGGCACGCCGGTCGAATTCATGACGGCCTTCGCCAACCACCTGCCGCTTCGGGTCGTGCGCAATCTCTTCCAGATATCGCCGGACATGGATCCGAAGCTTGCCGAGTGGAACGCGGCCCTGGTCAAGATCGGCGATATCATGATGTCCCAGGAGCAGAAGCGGGAAGCGCTTGAGGCCTTGCGCGCCTACAAGGATTTCCTGCGCGGCCATCTGGAAGCCTGCCGGGGCAATCCTGATAACCGGCTGATCGGGCTGGCGATCGAGGCCCTGGACAACGGCATCATGGACGAGGATGAGACCCTGAACAATCTGAAGGGCCTCGTGTCCGGCAACGAGACGACGGTCAACGTTCTCGGTAATGGTCTCCTGACCTTGGTCAACCATCCGGACGCGATGCAAAAGCTGCGTTCGGAGCCGGCGCTCATGCGTACGGCGATCGAGGAGATCCTGCGCTACGAGCCCGCGATCAACTTCATCCTGCGCGTGGCCATCGAGGATTTCGACTGTTGCGGCACGTCGATCCCCAAGGGCTCGCTGGCGCTCGGGCTGATCTGCGCGATCAATCGCGATCCGGAGCGTTTCAGTGAAGCGGAGAGCTTCGACATCGCTCGCAGGCCCAATGCCCAGTACATTTTCGGCGGTGGCCCGCACGTCTGCATTGGGGCCGCCCTGGCCCGCCTCGAGGTCGAGGTCGCGCTTTCAGTTCTGCTGGAGCGTTTTTCGAGGATCGAACTCACCGGCGATCCGGTCTGGTGGACGGACCGCACCAATCAGCGGGGGCTGCAGAGCCTGCCGGTCAGGTTTACGAGGTAGAAAAGGAAAAGACTCCGGCCGTCATCCTGGACGCAGCGAAGCGGAGAACCGGGGCTTATGAACTGAAATGCGAAATCACCATATGGGTGTATGGCTCCCCGGTCCCGGCTCGCGCTTCGCTTGGCCGGGATGACGGCAGCAGGATGGAGAGACTTTCCCAAGAATCTCTCCCACTCAAACACCTGCCTCGACAAGCTTCTCCAGCCGCTTCAGATCCCCACCAAACGGCGACATCAGCGGGCTCACTTTCGAGGGCGAGGGGGCCGTCAGCTTCTGCCGCAGGACGGCGGCGAGGGTGCCGGTCGGGCTGAGGTCGATATAATGGGCTCCACCCTTCGCCTCGATCGCGGCGAGGGTGGAGCGCAGCCGCATCGGTTCGCGCACAATCCGCCAGAGCAGGCCGCCGTCGACGGTGTCCAGCGGCGCGGCGAGGCAGGCGGACCAGACCGGCCAGAACGGTGTTTCGAAGGCAAGGCCGGCGACGGTCGCCAGGTAATCGTCCCTTGCCGTTTCGACGAAGTGCGAATGAAAGGCGAAAGGCACCGGCAGTTTCTGAAAGGCGACATCCAGACGGCGCAGCTCGGATGTCACGCGCTCCGAATCGGTCTCCAGGCAGGCGATCACGCAGTGGCTTTCGGCATTGACGCCGGCGATGACGGCCGTGTCCCTGAGCACGTGGGAGTCTTGCAGGAGAGTTTCGGGGCCGAGCATCGCGATCAGCGCGCCGGGAGGAGTGGACTTGCGAAAGACGGAGGGTTGCCGGGCGATGGCCCTGAGCGCGGTCTCGAAAGGCAGCATGCCGGCGACGCTCATGGCAACAAACTCGCCGAGGCTTACCCCGATCAGGAGATCAGGCCGGACGCCCCTGTCCTGGAGCAGTTTGGCCGCGGCGAACTGGGTCATGAAGAGGGCGGGATGGGAGTGTTCGAGATGGTCGAACGGCTCGGTCTTGCTCCGCTGCGCGGAATAGATAGTCTCCAGCGGAGAAAAGCCTTGCGCGGACCGCACGATCCGGTCACCGATCTCCATCCATTGCCGGAAAACCGGCTCGGCGTGCATGAGATCCGCCGCCATGTGATAGTACTGAGACCCTTGCCCGGCGAAAAAGAAGGCGGTGGGCAGGGACGGGGAATTCGAGAGCATGCAAAAGACCTTGCAGGATAGTCCAGCGGATGACGGCTTCTTGTCGCACGGGCCCGCGACCGGCGGCAAGACACTCGTCGACCGGGATCGCGTCGCGCTCTGGTGGTTGCCGATGGAACTGATCGGGGAGGAGGATTGGCCGCGGCTTGGTTCGCTCCTGTCCGAGGAGGAGCGCGTCAGGTCAGCGCGCTTTCATTTCGAGCGCGACAGGGAGATCTACACGGCCGCCCATGCCGCCTGCAGGGGCCTTCTCAGCTATTGTCTCGGGCCCCCCCCCGAAAGCTTCCGGTTTTCGGTCGAGGACCACGGCAAGCCGGAACTGATCTGCCCGTCGGGGGAGCCGAGGTTCAGGGTCAATATTTCCCACACAAAAGGCTGCGCCGCCGTCGCCTTGACGCAGGATCATGACATCGGGGTCGACGTGGAGTGGCTGCAGCGAACCGCCGAGGCGGACGCCCTGGCGAAGCGGATGTTCGCCGACAGTGAATACCGTGCGGTCGTGGCGACTTCGGAGGTTGAAAAACTCGACGTTTTTCTGAGCTACTGGACCCTCAAGGAAGCCTATGTGAAGGCCATCGGCAAGGGCCTGTCGCAACCGCTTGACGCCTTTGCATTCGATCTTGAGGAAACGCGGATCACCTTCCGGGACCATATGGCCGACGATCCGGCCAACTGGCATTTCGAGAGATATCGCCTCGGACCGAAACATCTGATGGCTCTGGCGGTGCGCCATCCGGCGAAGGAGCGCTTGAGCGTCGACACGCGGCAGGCGCCGCTCGGGTATCTGCTGGATCTTGCCGGCTCCTGACGCCTGAAAGCCGCAATCTTCCGGTCCGTACCCTACGCTGGCAGGATGTCGCGCAAGTAGGGCGCGATGCCGAGGCTTTGATCCCACTGGGGCGGATAGCCAAGCGAAACCTCTTCGAACCGGGTGCCGTCCCGCCAGTCCGTCCGGCGCGTGTGCAGGTGGCCCGAGACGACGACACGGGCATTGAATCGCCTGTGCCAGTCCTCGGTCTTACGCGTACCGCACCAGGGCGTGAACCGCGGCACACGCGGGATATGGATCAGATCCCGGCGCAGCGGATAGTGATTGACGAGAATCGTCGGCATGTCCTCCGGGAGTTCCAAAAGACGCCGTTCGGTCTCCTCGCAGCGTCTGGCGCACCAGTCCTCCCGGCTTTCGAAGGGGGACGGATTGAGGAACATCTCGTCGGCGCAGACCGACCCTTTTTCGCGGGCCCATGAAACGACCGTTTCGCGGTCGACGTGGTCGGGGCGGAAGCTGTAGTCGTAAAGGAGAAAGAGCGGCGCGACAGCATGTGCGCCACCTGCGCCGGGCCAGATTTCGTAAGGGTCTTCGGGTGTGAGAACGCCATAATCGCGCGCGACGTTCACAAGCGCGCGATACCGGCCCTCGCCGATCAGCGCGGGTTGATCCCTTTCCTCCGGGATCGCCCACAGGTCGTGATTTCCCGGAACCCAGAAAACCTTGGCGAATTTGCGTGTGAAAACCTCGAACGCGAACCGCACATGGGCGAACCGTTCGCCGACGTCGCCGGCAACGATCAGCCAGTCCGGGCCGTAGTCGGGCATTTCCAGAAGGGCGTCCCGATTTGCCTGGCTGGCCAGATGGAGATCGCTGATGGCTTTAAGTTTCATTCCATTCCGTCTTCATTTGTGGGTTCACATCCTCCTTCCTTGACGCTGACCTACACATAGGAAACACTTCGCATAAAGCACACATAAATCGATCCCGATCCACCCCGATGAAGAGCATGTATGGCCGATGACTGCCAAACCGAGGGGACCGCTCCGGTGACCGGGGACAAACCCGAAGATGAAAACGCGATTGACTGGTGGTCGATCCTGTCCGATCGGGACTTTCTTGAAAATCCTTATCCCGAATTGCGCCGCCTTCAGGCGCTGGGACCTGTGCATTTCGATGAGCGCAACGGCATCTATTTCATTCTCGGCCACAAGGCCTTTGCACGTGTGTCGAAGTCTTCGGAGATGGGACGGGATACGAGAAACTGGGCCGGAGGCTGGAATTCGGACGATTACCGCCAGTATGATCCGGTCGGTTTCAAGCTCTTCAGCGAATTCCAGCCGCAGATGATCAACAGCGACGGCGAAGAGCACAAGCGCATGCGCAAGGTCTACGAACCGGCCTTCCGCGCCCAGGCGATGACCTCCATGGCGCCGCTGATCGAGCAACAGGCCGCAAGGCTGCTGGATGCCATGCCAGAGGAAGGGGAGGTCGATTTCATCGAAGCCTTCGCCGGTCCCTTGCCGTTGCGCGTTTTGTGCGAACTCTTCGATATCCCCGAAAGCCTGGATGAAACAATCGGCCGCTGGAGCGCGTCGCTGATCCGCATCGGCGACATCCTGATGACGCCGGACCAGAAGCAGGAGGCCCTGGATGCCTTGTCCGAGTTCAAGGACTTCCTGCGCGAGCAGATCCAGTCCCGGGAGGGCAGGCAGGAAGACAATCTCATGGGCCTTGCCATTCAGGCGAACAGGGACGGCACACTCAACGAGGAAGAAACGCTGACCAACCTGGTGTCCATGCTTGTCGCCGGACACGAGACCACGGTCACGCTGATCGGCAACGGCATGCTTCTGTTGTTGCGCCATCCCGAGGAGCTGGCGCGCCTGAGAAACGACAGCGGGCTGATACGGACCGCTATTGAGGAGTTTCTGCGCATGGAGCCGGGCGGCAACATGATCCTGCGGGTGGCGCGGGAGGATTTCGAGGTTGAGGGAACAGTCATCCCGAAAGGCGCGCCGGTGATCGGCCTGATCGGCGCCATCAACCGCGATCCCGCGCGCTTCGAGCGGGCGGACGACCTGGACCTCGCGCGTCCGGCCAATGCGCAGTTCACCTTTGGCGGCGGTGCGCATTTCTGCATTGGCGCGCCGCTCGCGCGTCTGGAGGCTCAGATTGCCTTTGCCTCCGTGCTTGAAAGATTCCCGCATATTGAACTGGCCGGCGAGCCCGAGTGGCGGCTTGACCGCATGAACGCCCGCGGCCTCGGTCATCTGCCGCTGCGTGTCAGGACCGCCGCATGAGTTCCACGGTCGGTATCGAAGTCATGAATGTCTTTGGCGGCATGGCCTCTCTGGATGTGCGCGAGCTGTGCGATCACCGCGGCCTCGACATGCCCCGTTTCGAGAACCTGCTGATGCGGGAAAAAACGGTCGCCCTGCCGTACGAGGACCCGGTTACCTTCGCGGTGAATGCCGCCCGGCCCGTCGTCGACGGATTGACGGCGGAAGAGCGCGGCCGGATCGAGATGGTGGTGACCTGCACGGAGTCCGGCATCGATTTCGGCAAGTCGATCAGCACCTACCTGCACAAGTACCTGAACCTTTCGCCGAACTGCCGGCTGTTCGAGATCAAGCAGGCCTGTTACTCCGGGGCCGCCGGACTGCAGATGGCGGTCAATTTCGTTCTCTCGCAGACCTCGCCCGGAGCGAAGGCGCTGGTGGTCACGACCGATATTTCCAGGTTCGCGCTCGCCGATGCCAACGCAATCCAGGAATGGGCCTATTCCGAGCCGAGCTCAGGCGCGGGCGCCGTAGCCATGCTGGTTTCCGACACGCCGCATGTGTTCCAGATCGATGCTGGTGCCTATGGCAACCACGCCTTCGAGGTCATGGACACCTGCCGTCCCGGGCCCGATACGGAGGCCGGAGATGCCGATCTGTCGCTGATGGCCTATCTCGATTGCTGCGCCGGGGCCTTTGACGACTACACCAGTCGCGTGGAAGGGGTGGATTTCAAGGAAAGCTTCGCCCAGCTTTGTTTTCACACGCCCTTCGGCGGCATGGTCAAGGGCGCGCATCGGCACCTGATGCGCAAGCTCTACAAGACCCCGCCGGCGGAGATCGCCGCCGATTTCGACAACCGGCTCGGGCCGAGCCTCGCTTATGGACAAAGGGTTGGCAATACGGCAGGCGGTTCCGTCTTTGTGGCGCTGGCCGGGACCATCGATACAGTTGACCTGGACCAACCGGTCCGCATCGGCCTGTTCTCCTACGGCTCGGGGTGCTGTTCGGAATTCTTCAGCGGTGTGATTTCCCCCGAAAGCAGGAAACGTCTTGGATCGATGGGAATTTCGGCGGAACTGGACAAGCGCTATCGCCTCTCCATCGCCGAATACGAACACCTGCTGTCGGGTAGGGAAACCGTGCGTTTCGGAACGAAGGACGCGGAACTCAACCATCAGGTCGTTCCGGGTGCCTGGCCGGAAACGGGACATGGCGACCGGCTTGTTCTCGATACGGTCGTGGGTTACCACCGCAACTATATTTGGATCTGACCGCGAGTCGAAAAACGGTTCTTAGGCGGGCTTCAGGGAGGCTGCGTTGGACAGCAATCAAATCGCAGAGATCATCATCGCAGAAATCCGCGAAACCGTGCCGGAACTGGCCGGGCAGCCGATCACGGCGCAGGATTCCATGGCGGAGCTCGGGGTCGATTCCATCGAGCGCAGCGAAGTCATTCTTGCGGCGATGGAAAAGCTGGGCCTGAAGATCCCGATGGTGCAGTTGCACGGCGCCAGGAATATCGGCGGGCTGGCCGAGCTTTTGCTGGCGAAAAGCGCGGGGTAGGAATGTGGCGGCCGTTGTCACCGGGATCGGCGTTGCCTGCGGCCTGGGGCATGGCAAGGCCGCTTTCCGGGCGGGACTGTTCGAAGCCCCTGATCTCTTTTCAGAGCTGAAACGCGAGGGCCGGGAGCCGGCAGAGGGTGAAGCGTCGTTCCTCGGCGTGGAAATGCCCGAGCTCCCCGAAGTCCTGCCCACGCGCCTGGCCCGGTCGGCGACCTTGAGCGGCCGCGTCGCCCTGACGGTCCTGAAGGAAGCCTGGCTGGAAGCGGACCTCGACGCTGTCGATCCGGAGCGGATCGGGCTGGTCGTCGGGGGAAGCAATCTGATGTCCCGGGAGCAGGCCCTCGCGGCGAGGGATTACGCGGGCAGGCTTTCCTATTTGCCGCCGCGCCATGGTCACATGTTCCTCGATACGGATATCTGCGGTCTGTGTACCTCCAGCTATCCGATCCGCGGCTTTTCCATGACGATCGGAGGAGCTTCGGCGAGTGGGTCTGTTGCCGTTATCCAGGCGATGGAGGCCATCCGGTCCGGCCGGGTGGATGTCTGCATCGCGATGGGGGCCCTGCAGGATCTCTCCGCCTACGATCTTCATGCGATGCGCTCTCTCGGCGCGATGGGCTCGGCACGGTTCGCGGATAAACCCGGAAAGGCCTGCCGGCCGATGGACGCCGATCGGGACGGCTTCATCTATGGCGAGGCCTGCGCGGCCGTGGTTCTGTGCCGGCAAGGCTTGACCTCGAAGCACAAGATCTACGGCGAGTTACTCGGCGCCGGCCATGTCGCCGACGGATCGCGCGGTCCCGAACCCAGCTCGGCCGGTCAGGTCCGGGCGGCGAAAATGGCTCTGTCCGATGCCGGGCTGGGGCTTGCCGATATCGATTATGTCAACGGCCACGCCACGGGCACGCCGGCTGGCGATGACGCGGAATGCGAGACCTACCGGACCTTGGACCTGCAGCACGCGCGGATCAACGCGACCAAGTCGATCCTCGGTCACGGGCTGAGTGCGGCTGGCGCCATCGAGGTGGCTGCCGTGCTCTTGCAGATACGGGAAGGCCGTCTGCACCCGACCCGGAACCTGGAGAACCCGCTGGACCCGAGTTTCGATTGGGTGGGCGGCGAAGCTGTGGGCCATGAAATCCGGCACGCGCTGAAATTTTCCTTCGGATTTGGCGGGATCGATACCGCGCTGGTGATCGGCGCTCCAGGCACGGGGGCAAGAGCTCGATGAGTTACGAAACCCTCAAGGTGAGTTTCAAGGATAGCCTCTGCCGGATCGCGTTCGATCGTCCGGATGTCGGCAACGCGATCAATGCGCCGATGATCCGGGAACTCGGGCACGTCCTGGAGGTTTGCGCGGGTGCGGAGGGGCAGGACGGCAAGCCGGTCACGGTGGTCGTTATCGAAGGTGGCGAGGAGGTGTTTTGCGCGGGCGGCGATTTCGAGGCCGTGACCGAGAACGGTTCGGCCGGCGACCCGGCGCCGCTTTACGATCTCTGGCTGAAACTGGCGCAGGGCCCCTTCGTTACGGTGGCGCTGGTCAAGGGCCGCGTCAACGCCGGTGGCGTCGGTTTCGTCGCGGCGTCGGATATCGTGATCGCCGGCAAGACCGCAAGCTTTTCACTGTCCGAATTGCTGTTCGGCCTGTTCCCGGCCTGCGTTCTGCCGTTCCTGATCGCGCGGATCGGCAAACAGCGCGCCCACTACATGACTTTGATGACGAAGCCGGTGACCGCCGCGGATGCCCTGGCTTCCGGACTTGTCGATGTGACGGCTGACGACGCGGAGGCCGCTCTGCGCCAGCATCTGGCGCGGTTGCGGCACCTTGGACGCCCCGCGATTGCACGCTACAAGGCCTATCTGGCGGGCTGCTCCGGCGATCCGGTCCAGGATCGCTCCGCTGCGCTTGAAGCCAATCGCGCGGTGTTTTCCGACCCTGTTGTTCTGGCCGGAATTCGGCGTTACGTGACCGATCTCAAGTTCCCGTGGGAAGAATAGATTTCTTAGTCTCGGTAAGGTCGATGACCTTTTGCAGCGGCGGCAGGTTGGCTTGCGGCAATCCCTCGCGCCGGACGAAGGCGCGCTCGAGCAGCGACATCGACAGGAGATAGAGGAAGGTCTGGTTTTCCTTCGTGCTGACCTCGCCGGCCGGTTTGGTCAGCACCTTGGTTGCGAGGCGCTGGGCGAATTTGGCGTTCAGGTATGGCAGTTTCGCAAGTTCGGTCTCGCTGAGGACCAGGTCCAGGTAACCGGGGCGCTGGGCGGCGAAGGCGGCGGCATCCGGTGCGCGGTAGGGGAACTTGCGCTTGTCGACGATCCGCTCCGGCAAGCGGGACCGAAAAGCCTCGCGCAAGAGGCGCTTTTCGGTGAAGCCGTCGTCGAATTTCAGATTGACCGATGTGGCGAGCGCAAAGACATCCGGGTCCAGGAAGGGACAGCGGTTCTCGACCCCGTGCGCAAGGCTCATGCGCTCGCCCTGCGTCGACAGCAGATAGCCCGGAAGCAGGGTCTTGTATTCCAGCCACTGGGCCTTTTCGACCGGCGACAGCCCGGCGTAATCGTCCTGCGCGGCGACGAAATCGGTTATCGCCGCGAACGGCGATCCGGCGTCTTTCAGAAGGCGGGCGGAGAACTGACCGTTTTGAAATCTGAGTTCATGGGAAAAGAGCCCCGGCATCTTTTCTTGCGAGAACTGATGGTAGAGCCCGGTGACCGCCGCGATATCCTTCGGCCCGTAATGGCTGAGATGCGGATAAAGCTGTTCCAGCCGCGAGCGGCGCACGTCGTCCGGCAGCCGGTCCCATTCGGCGCGCAACAGGGTTTCCTTGAAAAGGTCGTAACCGAGGAAGGCTTCGTCCGCGCCTTCGCCGCTCAGGATAACCTTGATGCCTTCGTCCTTCGTCCGCCTGGACAGGATATACATCGGCACGAAGGCGCTCCGGAACGCGGGAACTTCGGCGTGATAGACCGCGGCGGGTGTTGTGTCCGCGATATCGGCATGGGTGATGCGCTGGGCGCAGTGCCTTGTTCCAAGATGGCTTGAAACCAGTTGCTGGTCCGAGGACTCATCGAATTCCGCGTCTTCGAACTCGACGGAAAAGGTGGAGAGCGGTTTGGTGGAGAAATCCTTGGCGAGTGCCGCCACAATCGCGGAGTCCACGCCGCCGCTCAGGTAGACGCCCACTTCGACATCGCTGCGCAGGCGCAGTTCGACGCTGCGGGTCAGGCGCTCCCGTATCAGGGTGAGAGCGTCGTCCTCCGTCAAGACTTCGGGCCCCTCGTCGAACCGGAGACTTGCATAGGTTTCCGTTTTCAAGGCGCCGCTTCGGAAGGAAAGCCACTGGCCCATGGGCAGGCTTTCGATGCCGCGAAAACCGGACTGATGCGGCAGCGGGGTCCATTGTCCGAGGATCGAGGTGAGTTGCTCTGGGTCCTGCTCGAACGCGAAACCCGGAAGCGCCAGAAAGGCCTTCATTTCCGAGGCGAACAGCAGGCCGCCGCCGTGGCGCGCATAAAACATCGGCCGCTTGCCGAAACGGTCGCGGGCGAGGAAAACGTCGCCCGTCTGGCTGTCGTAGAGGGCGAAGGCGAAGCCGCCGTTGAAACGGCGCAGGCAATCCGGACCCCAGGTTATCCAGGCATTCAGAACGACCTCGGTGTCGCAATTGGTTGAGAACCGGCAGCCAAGCGCTTCCAGTTCACGGTGCAATTCAAGGTAATTGTAGATCTCGCCGTTGTAGCAGAGCCAGTAACGGCCGCTCGGGTCGCCGAACGGCTGGGCACCGGCTTTCGGATCGAGGATTGCCAGGCGGACGGTACCCATGGCGAAGCCGTCATCGACCACATAGCCGGCACCGTCGGGGCCGCGATGACCGATTTGGGCGAGCATGGCCCGGATGTTGCCGCCAAGAGCGTCGGAAGGTGAAGCTGGATTGAGGATACCGGCTATGCCGCACATTGGCTTTCCTCCTGTCCAGGATCAGCTTTCGGTCCGGTCCGCGACTTTCCGCGCCACCGTTTGCTCGATTTGGCTCAGGCTCACCATGACGCCGCCGGTCATCTCCTCCTCGGTGAACTTGATACCGAACTCCTGTTCCAGAAAGCGGATCAGCTGAATGTAGCCGAAGGAATCCATCACGCCCTCCTTGAAGAGATCGGAGCTCTCCGGGAAGCTTTCGTCGAACTCGATCAGAAACTGTTCTTCGACAAAGTCTCGAATTTTGCTCATAAGGGTCGAACGCTCTGAATGGGGCCACCGGGTGTGAACTGGGGCCCTTCTTCATTGGGTCCTCGATCAGTTCGCGCAGCTTTCAGGTTAGCCAATAGGCTCCCGGAGGGACAGTCCCCGGGGGCGGGAAATAGGGCGCTTTCAAGAAAATTCTTTGGAAAATCCGATCTTGGCAGTTTTATCATAGGTGCTTGGAACGCTTGAGAATTTCGCTTCATGGAAAGGCGTCGATTTTTCCCCGGAGTTCTTTCGATTTATGATGAAACCGCCTTTGAACCCGCTTGCGTGCGCCATGTCCACAGCATAGCATTACGCAGGTGGATCATCCGTTGATCTGACGACGCTTCATGCGGTGTCCGTCTGGCAAGGAAGTAGCTGATAGACCCGGAAAAACCGGATTTGGGGGACGAAAACCGGTAATGGCAGGTCTGGCATGAATATCCTCCGCCTGCTCAGGGACGGCCCGCCCGCCAGCCGCCGGATGATCCTCGTTCTGGCCACTCTGTCCGGATTCGGCAATGCGGGCCTTGTCGGCCTCGTCAACGATGCCGCGGAACGGTCTCTGGTCGGAATGACCGTGGAGCCGAGGCTTCTCGTGGCCTATGTTCTGGCCTTGCTTTTCTTCCTTCTTTCCAACCGCTCCGCTCTGCATCAGGCGAACCGCTTCGTCCAGTCGCGGCTGGAGGCGACACGCCGCAGGATCGTCAACAAGATCCGGAAGGCCGATCTCAGGACGCTGGAACGGCTCGGGAAGGGCGATGTCTATGTGACCGTCGCCCAGGAAACGGATCACCTGTCCCAGACCCTGCCGTTGCTGATCGGGGCGGCCCAAAGCGCGCTTTTGGTGCTGTTCCTGTTTTTCTACATCGCCGCT
This sequence comes from Roseibium aggregatum, assembly GCF_017309185.1. Taxonomy (GTDB): domain Bacteria; phylum Pseudomonadota; class Alphaproteobacteria; order Rhizobiales; family Stappiaceae; genus Roseibium; species Roseibium aggregatum_B. The sequence goes on from NZ_JAEKJZ010000001.1 coordinate 1,017,682, forward strand.
CTGTCCTTTGTGTCCTTCCTTGTGATCGCGACCTTCACCGCGCTCGGAGTGCGTTTTTTCCTGTCGCGGCAAAAGGCCCTGACGGTGTCGCTAGGAGAGGTGCACCACCGGGAGGCGGAGATGCTCGACAGCCTGATGCATTTCACGCTCGGCTTTCAGGAAATCCGGCTGAACGCGGACAAGAACGACGCGCTGTTCGCGCATTTTTCGGCTGTGACCGGCCGCCTCAAGGAGGTCGTGATCCGGCTGGGCGGGAGATGGGTTACCCTCCTGCAGTTCTCGAACGCCTTCATCTTCATGCTTGTCGGTGTCGTGGTCTTCGTGCTTCCGATATTCTTCTCCGGCTACACCGACACGATCTACAAGATCACCGCGGCAGCGGTGTTCTCGCTCGGCCCGATTGCCGCGATCATTTCCGTCGTCCGCCTCGTCGGGCGGGCGGAAGCGGGACTGGGGCATGTCTACGACCTGGAGCGGCGTCTCGATCGGGGAGCGCCTCGTCCGGTCGGACCTTCACCGCGGGAGCGCTCGCCCTTCCGGGATTTTTCCACCATCGAACTGGACGGCGTTGCATTCAAGTATATCGACGCCGACGGCAATATCACCTTTCAGGCCGGGCCTCTGGATCTTTCGCTGCAGCGGGGAGAGACGATCTTCCTGACCGGCGGCAACGGCTCGGGCAAGTCCACCGCCCTGAAACTCCTCTGCGGACTTTACAAGCCCGCAGAGGGGCGGATCCTGTGCGACGGGATAGAGATCGGCGACGACAACCGGCAGGAATACCGCGAGATCTTCTCCTGCATCTTCACCGATTTCCATCTTTTCGACAGGCTTTACGGTATCGCCGACGCGGACCGGGAGGATGTCGAAAGGCTCATCGCGCGCATGGAGCTGAGCGACAAGGTGGGCTTCGAGAACGGACGGTTCACGACCCGGGAGCTGTCGACGGGGCAGCGCAAGCGGCTGGCGATGATCGTGAGCCTGCTCGAAGACCGGGAGGTCTATATCTTCGACGAATGGGCGGCGGATCAGGATGCCCATTTCCGCGAAGTCTACTACACGGAGATGCTTCCCGACTTCAAAGCCCGGGGCAAGACCGTCCTGGCGGTGACACATGACGACCGCTACTGGTCCTGCTGCGACCGCCGTCTCTCGCTGGATCTCGGCACGATCCTTCTCGAGGGAGAAGGATAGGGCATGGCGCTGTTCGACTTCATAAAACGCGCGGACCCGCGCCAGCTCCGCTGGATGTGGGTCCTGACGTTGATCGCCGGCTGCGCCAACGCGGCCCTGATCGTGGTCATCACCAATGTTGCCGAAACCGTCGCCAATGCGGGCCGGCCCAGTTTGCCCGGTTGGCTCGCCTTTCTGGGGGCGTTCGGCCTCTATTACCTCGCCAACCAGTTCGCGCTCACCCGGGCCATGGCAATCATCGAGGAACTCCTGAACCGGATCAGGCTCGAGATCGCCGACAAGTTGCGCAAATCGGAACTTCTTGTGGTCGATCGGCTGGACCGGGGCCAGCTCTACAATCTGGTGGCCAAGGAGACCAACCACCTTTCGGTCACCTTTCCCCTGATCGTCGATGCCATTCAGCAAGTCATCCTGCTCCTGGTCGCGACCTTCTATCTGCTTTATCTGTCGCCCGCCGCGTTCTTCGTTCTTCTGGCGACCATCGGGGCAGGCGTCCTCGGCTACAAGGTCATCGACAACCGCTACCGCAACATTCTGCGGCTGGTGGAGCGCATGCAGGCGGAAATGCTCGACGCCATTCTCGATATCATCAACGGCAGCAAGGAATTGCGTCTGAACACCCGGCGCAGCGATGCGGTCGCGGCGGCCTACCGGAAGAGATCGAATATCCTTGAACGCCTGCTGGTGCGCTCGGTTGAGCACTGGGTTTCGCTGATCATGCTGGGAAGCATCGCGATGTTCACGATGCTGGGCGTCGTTGTGTTCGTTTTCCCGAATCTGGTCGCCGGTCACAAGACGACGATCTTTCAGCTGGTGCCGGTGCTTCTCTTCTGCATGGGAACGCTCGGCAAGACGGTGACCCAGTCCCCAATGTTCATGCGGGCGGAGGTCGGGCTGCAGTCGATCCTGACCGTCGACCGGGAGCTTTCCGAGGGGGCGAGCATATCGCCCGACGAGGCGCGCCACTTCGCCCGCTCATTCATCGATTTTTCGACAATTGACTTCAACGGCATCCGCTTCAGCTACGATCCAAAGGACCCGGAGGCCTATGTCGTCGGCCCGCTCAACCTGACCGTTTCCCGGGGCGAGGTGATTTTCCTGGTCGGCGGCAACGGCAGTGGTAAATCGACGGCCTTGCGCATGATGACCGGACTTTATCCGGTGCAGTCGGGCTGGATCGGGGTCGACGAGGCAACGGTCTCCGGCAAGGCGATTGCGGGATACCGGGAACTGTTTTCCTCCGTATTCGTCGATTTTCACCTGTTCGACCGGCTGTACGGCCTGGAGGATATCGATCCGAGTCGGGTCAACCGGCTGATCGCGGAAATGGGGCTCGCCGAGAAGGTCACCTTTGAGAACGGCCGCTTCAACCAGCTTCACCTGTCAACCGGTCAGAGAAAGCGGCTCGCGCTGATCGCGGCGATTGTCGAGGACCGCCCGGCCTATGTCTTCGATGAGTGGTCGGCCGAGCAGGACGTTCACTTCCGCGACAGCTTCTACAACGAGATTATTCCCAGGCTTCGGGAAGAGGGCAAAACGGTCATTGCGACGACCCACGACGAAAAATACTGGAATGTCGCCGACCGGGTGGTCAAACTGGACCTGGGGACCATAGAGTGGGTCAGGACGAAGGCCGAGTTGGAGGAGCAATGAAGGTCTTTATGTTCCCCGGTCAGGGCGCACAGCGTCTCGGAATGGGTCATGACACGTTCATCCGGTTCAAGGATCGGGTCGAGCAGGCGGACGATATCCTCGGTTACCGTATTTCCACGCTTTGCCAGGACGGTCCGATCGAGAAGCTGAGCCAGACCGAATATACCCAGCCGGCGCTCTATGTCGTGAACAGCCTTGCCTGGCTGAAGCAGATGGAAGACGAGGAAGAGACGCCCGGCTACCTTCTGGGGCATAGCGTCTCGGAATATGTGGCGCTTTACGCATCCGGTGTTCTTGATTTCGCATCCGGTCTGAAACTGGTGGCGAAGCGCGGCGCGCTGATGTCGCAAGCCCGGGGAGGCGGCATGGCCGCTGTCCTTGGCCTCGAGGCCGGAGCCATCGAGGACATTCTGCGCAACGAGGGCGTCGGGGATGTGTTCGCCGCGAACTTCAACACGCCCAGGCAGATTGTCCTGTCCGGCAGGCGGGAGGCCATCGTCGACGCGGAGGAGCTGTTCCTGAAGGCGGGGGCTTCTCACTACAAGGTTCTGCCCGTCAGCGGTGCCTTTCACACGCCCTTCATGGAAGGCGCCCGCGCTCAATTTGCAGGGTTCTTCGAGACTTTCGAATTCGGCACGCAAAAGGTTTCTGTGATCTCCAATGTCACAGCCCGTCCGCACAGGGACGCGGACATCAAGACGCGCATGATCGAGCAGATTACGGCACCCGTGCGCTGGAGCGAGAGCCTGCGCTATCTGCTCGCGAAAGGGGTCGCCTTCGCCGACACCGTGGAAATCGGTCCGGACGGGCCGCCGGTCGTGAGACCGATGTTCAAACGGACGGAGCTTGAAGCGGGTCCGCTCGATGCCGGAGACCTTGCCGCCGAAGAGGCTGCGGCGAAAGCTTCGGAAGAGGTTCACTCCGAAAATCCGGCGGTTGAAACGGGAACCGAACCACCGAAGAAACTGAACGGCGCCAATTTCTCCTTTGGCCAAGTCACCATGGAAAACATCGGCTCCCGCGCCTTTTGCGATGCGTTCGGCGTACGATACCCTTATGTCAGCGGCGCCATGTACCAGGGGATCGCTTCCGCCGCGATGGTGGTCCGAATGGGCAAGGCCGGTCTGCTCGGATTTTTCGGCGCCGCCGGTCTTCCGACCTCCGCGATCGGAACCGCCATTCGGGAAATCCGCGCGCAAGTGCCAGCCGACGCCCCTTTCGGCGTCAATTTCATCGCCCATCTCAACCGGCCTTATCTGGAGGACGACCTGACGGATCTTCTTCTTGAGGAAGGTGTCGGGATTGTCGAGGCCTCGGCCTTCATGGAAGTGACCCAGGCCCTGGTCCGCTACCGGGCGAAGGGGCTGCGGGCGGAAAACGGAAAGGTCCTTGCTGGCAACAAGATTATCGCAAAGGTCTCCCGCCCCGATGTCGCTGCGCAGTTTCTCAGCGCCGCGCCGGAACCGCTCGTCGAAAAACTGCTGAAGGAAGGACTGATCACGGCAGAGGAAGTCGATCTTCTGCGCAAGGTTCCAATGGCTGACGCCATCTGCGTTGAATCCGATTCCGGCGGTCATACGGACCAGGGCATGCCGTTTGCCCTGATCCCGCCGATCCTGAAACTGAGGGACGAGGCGGAACAGAGGTTCAAGGATTTCGGCAAGCTTTTTGTCGGTGCGGCTGGTGGTATCGGCACCCCGGAGGCCGTCGCCGCGGTTCTGGTGCTGGGCGCGGACTTCATCGTGACCGGGTCGATCAACCAGTGCACGGTCGAGGCGGGAACCAGCGACGCCGTCAAGGACATGCTTGAGGGAATCAACGTCTACGACACCGCCTATGCCCCCTCGGGCGAGATGTTCGAGCTCGGCTCGAAGATCCAGGTTCTGAAGAAAGGCGTCTTCTTTCCGGCGCGTGCGGAAAAGCTGGTCGCGCTCTACCGTCAGAGCGAGAGCCTGGAGGCCATCGACCCCAGGCTTCGCGGTCAGATCGAGGATCGCTATTTCGGCCGGAGTTTCGAAGACGTCTTCGAAGAAGTCGCGCGCTCTTATCCGGCTGCGGAGATCGAGCGCGCCGAAAAAATGCCCAAGCACAAGATGGCGCTCGTATTCAAGCGCTACTACCGGGACACCACCGATTGGGCACTGAAAGGCGACATGGCCCGCAAGGTCGACTTCCAGGTCCATTGCGGCCCGGCGCAGGGCGCCTTCAACCAATGGGTCGCCGGAACGGATCTGGCCTCCTGGCGAAACCGTCATGCCGACACCATCGGCCTGCACATGCTTGAGCAGACGGTGGATCTCCTGAACCGCCGTCTGTCGGTTCTGGTGGGATAGGGGGAGGTTGGCCATGGAAAACCAGGTCCCCCGCGAGCCGGTTGCCATCATCGGGGTCGGATTACGTCTGCCTGGAGCCGATAGCCTGAACGGGTTCTGGGACCATCTCGCCGCCGAACGCTCTCTTATTTCCAAGGTGCCCGCCGAGCGCTGGAGCGCCGACGACCTGAAGGGGGATCCGTCAAAGGGCAACAAGACCAGCAGCGTCTGGGGTGGTTTCATCGAGCATGCGGATTGCTTCGACGCGGAATTCTTCGGGATTTCACCGCGCGAAGCCGCCTGGATGGACCCCCAGCAGCGCTTCGCGCTGGAGATGGCCTGGCATGCGATCGAGGACGCCGGCTATCGGGCCTCGGATCTGGCCGGCAGCCGGACCGGTGTCTACATGGGCGTCTGCCACTGGGACTACGCGGAGCTTCTGGAAAAGCATCTTTCCACTGTCGACGCCTATACGCCGACGGGAATAGCGTTTTCGATCATTGCCAACCGGGTGTCCCATTTCTTCGATTTTCAGGGCCCCAGCATCACCAACGACACCGCCTGCGCCGCCTCGATGACGTCGCTCTTCGAGGCGGTGCGGGCGATCCAGGACGGCACCTGCGAGCTGGCGCTGGCCGGCGGTGTCAATCTCATCTGGTCGCCGAACCATTTCGTCGCCTTTTCCAAGGCAGGGATGCTCTCCAGGGAAGGCCGCAGCAAGGCGTTTGATGAGGCGGCGGACGGTTATGTCCGGGGCGAGGGTGGTGCGGTTCTTTTGCTCAAGCCCTTGAAAAAGGCGCTGGAGGACAACGATCCGATCCACGCGGTTATTAAAGGCATAGGTATCAACCATGGCGGCAGGACGAATTCGCTGACCGTCACCAACCCGGCAGCCCAGGCGGAGCTAATCAAGCAGGTCCACCGCGAGGTCGGTGTCAGCCCGGACAAAGTCTCTTACATCGAGGCTCACGGTCCGGGAACGCCGCTTGGCGATCCGATCGAAATCTCCGGTCTCAAGCAGGCTTTCTCGGCCCTGGCCGAAGAAAACGGCGTTAGTTTTGTCCCGGAAAGCTGCGGGATCGGTTCGGTGAAGACGAACATCGGTCACCTGGAAGGAGCCGCCGGTGTCGCCGGGATCGTAAAGGTGCTGGCATCGCTGAACCACGGGCGCCTGCCCGCGAATGTCGGGTTCAAGGACCAGAACCGGCTGATCGATCTTTCCGGTTCGCCGTTCCGGATCCAGAAGGAGCTGACCGCCTGGCCAAGGCAAGAGGGGGCGCCGAGGCGTGCCTGCGTCAGTTCGTTCGGCTTTGGCGGGAGCAACGGTCACGTGCTTCTGGAGGAAGCACCGTTCCGCTCGCAGGAAATTCCTGAAACCGAAGCCCCGATCCTTGTAATTCCGCTTTCGGCTCAAAACCACGGCCGTCTCACCCAATACACCGCCGAACTACTGCGGTTCGTCGAAAAGGCGGACTGGCAAGACATGTCCCTTGCCGATATTGCCTGCACGTTCCAGACAGCGCGCGAGCCGATGGAGGCCCGCCAGGTCTTCCTCGCACGCAACCCGGTCGAGCTCGCCACAGCACTGCGCGGCTATTTGATCGAGGAAACCAGCGAAAACGGTATTCGGACCGGGGCATCCGTCGACACGGCATCGGAAGAGGCGTCGGAGATCGTCGCCTTGGCCCAGAGATGGACCAGCGGAGATGATGTCGACTGGACACTCGCCGGGGCAAATGGCGGGCGACGGATCCATCTGCCGGCCTATCCGTTCGAACGGCGGCGGCACTGGATGGATCTCTCCCCTGGCGCGAAGGATCAGAAGCCGGTCCCGCACCCGCTCCTGCACCGGAACACCTCCGGCTTCGACAGGAGCAGCTTCGAGACCCGGCTGACGGGCGACGAATTCATTCTGGCCGATCACCATGTCGATGGACGGCAGGTGCTGCCGGGTGTCGCCTGCCTTGAAATGGTGCGGGCGGCAACGGACCTGGCCGGCGGTCTGCCGGATGCGGGCCTGGTTATCGAGAACGCAGTCTGGACAAAGCCGGTGCTGGTGGAAGATCGGCGCGCGATCACGGTCGAAACGCGGCTGGAACGGCCGGAAACCGGCGAGATCGGCTTCTCGATCCGGACGCTGGATGCCGCCAACGGCAAGACCACACCGCTTGCGGATGTTCCCAACGCGACAGGCACCCTTCGTCCGCTCGTGGTCTTTACGCCGGAAACCGTCGATCTCGAGGCCCTGAAAAGCCGGATTTCCGAGCCTGTCGAGCCCGGAACCTGCTACGACTGGCTGCGTGCGAGCGGTGTGGACCATGGACCCGCCTTCAGAGCGCTGACGAAAGTAAGCCGGGGTGAGGGCGAGGTTCTGGCGCAGATCCGGCTACCGCGCCGCTTGCAGTCGTCTCTCGAGACCATGCCGCTCCATCCGGTCATACTGGATGCCGCCATTCAGGCCTGGATCGCGACTGGCAGCGCAGCGCCCAAGGGAGCGGCGGTCCCCTTCGCCTGCGGAAGCATTGAAGTTTCCGGTCCTTGCGAACCGGTCATGTGGGCCCATGTGCGGTTGAAACCCGGTCAGGCTCCGGATGCGCCGGTGCGCAAGCTCGACATCGATCTTCTCGACAAGACCGGGGAACGCAGGATCGCCTTCAGGGACCTGACGCTTCGGGTCCTGAAGCGGGAAACTCCGGCGGAAAAGGCATCCGGCGCACAAATGCCGCTGATCGTCACCGACGGCGGCTGGCGGCCCATGCCGCTTCAGCTGCGTGCGGACGATAAAAAGCACCAGACCCGGGTCCTGCTTGCAGGGACGGACGAGCGGACGGCGGAGGATCTGGCCCGACAAACCGGCTGGAGCGTTGAGATGCTTCCCGATGTCGCCGGACTTGGGCACGCCGAGGCCGCGGAGATCGTCTTCGCCGCTGCCTCCGGCGCCGTTCGGGAGATCATGCGCTCGCGCCCGGCAGAGCCGGTTACGGTCCTCGTTCTTGCGGCTGACGGTGTTCCGGCCCCCGTGATCACCCCGCTTGCCGGTCTCCTCAAAACCGCCGCGATCGAGAGCCCCAAGGTTTCCGGACGGGTGGTTTTCATTTCAGGCGAAATCTCCAAAGACCGTCTGAAATCCATCGCCTTGGCCGAAACGCGGGCAGGGGATACGCTTGTCGAACTGCGCTACGACTCGGGCGGCCAGCGCCATGCATGGCTGCCGTTGTCCGAGATGTGTAGGGGCGAGGCGGCAGATGTCGGCATCGACCCGGCCGGAGCCTATTGGGTCACCGGCGGCTTGGGCGGTCTTGGCCGTATCTTCGCGGAATGGCTGATCTCCAAGGGCGCCCGCAGGCTGGTTCTGACCGGCCGAAGCCCGGAGCCGGGCAAGGAAGCCCTGGCATGGCTGTCTGGACTTCAGGCAGCGGGAGCCGCCGTGGTCTACCGCGCCTGCGATGTTGCGGACCCGTCCGATGTCGAAAAACTTGTGGCGCGGATCGAAGGCGAACAGCGTCCGCTCAAAGGCATCATTCATGCGGCCGGGATACTGGATGACGGCTATATACTGACCCAGGGCCCGGCGAGCGCAGCCGTCGTGTTCGCCCCCAAACTGGCGGGAACCGTCAATCTGGACGAGGCGACCCGCCATCTGCCGCTTGATTTCTTCGTGCTCTGCTCTTCCATCGCGTCCGTTTTCGGCAACGCGGGGCAGGCCGTTTATGCCGCCGCCAACGCCTTTCTGGATGCCTTCGCCGAAACGAGGGCGCAGGACGTGGCCGCCGGCGAGCGCAACGGCCGGACTGTTGCCATTGCCTGGCCGCTCTGGGCAGATGGCGGCATGTCCGTTGACAAGGCAACGCTTGAGGGGATGAGGCGCCGCCTCGGGCTGACACCGCTGCCGCGCGACGCCGGACTGGCGGCTCTGGAAACGATCCTTTCGACAAGTGGCACGTCGCGCAACACGGTGCTTTACGGCGATCTGGAGCGGATCGACGAGGTGCTCGCGGACTATGGCCAGGGCCTCGTTGAACCGGAATCGGAAGGGCCGGAGCCGCAAGTCACCGCGTCCGCTGAGGCATCGGGACTGGACGATGCGACGCTCGAACGCAAGACGGTCGATTTCGTTCGCGGCACTCTGGCGGATGTCCTGGAAATGGACGCGAGCCGCATCCGGGCCAACCGCAAGCTAGAGGAATACGGTCTCGATTCCATCGCGATCGTCGAGGCCACCAACCGGCTGGAAGAGGCGCTCGGGCCGCTGTCGAAGACCCTGTTCTTCGAATTTGTCGATCTGTTGGGCGTCGCGAAGCATCTGGTGGAGGGCCACGGCGGCGCGCTCCGATCGGTGTTCGCGGAGGATCTTCAGGAGGACACCGGACCTGCGGCCGAGGAGCAAAAGGCGGTCGCGGCCGAGGCGGAGATCTCCGAGGTCAGGGTTTCCCCGCCTGTTCCTGAGGAGCGGGGGCGGAGGTCTTCGGAAGACGGCAGAGACGACCGGCACGACATCGCCATTGTCGGTCTGTCGCTACGTGTCTCCAACGCCGATACCCAGGACGCCTTCTGGAAAATGCTGTCGGAGGGAATCGACGGTTTCGAACCGGTGCCGAAAGAGCGCTGGGACAACGGCGCGCTCCACCACGGCGAGCGCGACGTGCTCGGCAAGACGGTTGTCCGGACCGGCGCGTTCCTGCCGGATATCGACAAGTTCGATCCGCGCTATTTCCGCATTTCCCAGGCCGAAGCCGAACTGATGTCGCCGGAGGTCCGGCTGTTCTTGCAGGCGAGCGTCGAGGCCTTCGAGGATGCCGGCTATTCCCGTGAGACCATGGCGCGGCGTTTCGGTGGCGACGTCGCTGTGATTGTCGGGTCGATGACCAACGAATACGATCTCTACGGCTTCCAGAACATGCTGATGCGCGGCTCCCTGGCAAGCGGCAGCTATACCGGCACCGTGCCGAACATGGTGTCCTACTACTACGGCTTCACCGGGCCGTCCTACTTTCTCGACACCATGTGTTCCGCCGCCTCGACCTGTATCCACGAGGCGGTGCATATGCTCCGGGCGGGCCGCTGCAAGATGGCGCTCGCCGGCGGGGTCAGCCTGCTCTTACATCCGCAAAAGCTGATCGCAACCTCCCAGGAGCATTTCACCACCAAGTCGGCGGACGTCATTCGCGGCTACGGGCTGGGCGCGGAAGGCACGATCCTCGGCGAAGGCGTCGGCGCCCTGGTGCTGAAGTCTTTGGTGGAGGCGGAGCGCGACGGCGATCACGTCTACGGCGTGATCAAGGGCTCTGGCATCAGCAACGCCGGGGTCCGCAACGGGTTCACCGTGCCCAATCCCAACCAGCAGGCGGTGGCCATCGAGAAGGCGCTGGAGGATGCGGGCATCGGTGCGGAGACCATCGGCTATATCGAGGGCCACGGCTCGGGGACCGCGCTTGGCGATCCGATCGAGGTCAAGGCGCTGACCCAGGTGTTCCGCAAGCATACGGACGCGGTTCAGAGCGTTCCCATCGGCACGGTGAAGAGCAATGTCGCGCATCTTCTGGGTGCCTCGGGTCTCGCGGGCATCGTCAAGGTGCTGGCTCAGCTGAAGCACGGCCAGCTCGCGCCCTCGCTTCACGCCGAAACGCTCAACCCGGATATTCCCTTCGAAACCTCGCCCTTCTACGTCCAGCGCGATCTCTCTCCCTGGCAACGGCTGACGGATCAAACGGGCGCCGAGTTGCCGCGCAGAGCGGGTGTAACCTCTATCGGTGCAGGGGGCATAAACTCCCATATCGTCATCGAGGAATACCGCGCGCCCGCACGGTCCGCCGCGCCGCGAGAGGCGGAGCTTCTGGTGTTCTCGGCGCTGACGCCGGACCGGTTGAAGGCGGTGCTGGAACGCTTTGCCGGTTTCCTGCGTCAAGATCCCCAAGAAAACCTGGCCGATGCCGCCTTCACGCTTCAGGAAGGCCGGAACGAGTTGACGTCCCGGCTGGCTCTGATTGCTCACGACAAGGACGAGGCGCTCGCGGCCATTGAGACATACATCTCGACCGGGGCACTCTCCTCGGGCATGGTCCATGTGCCCTCAATCCTGGAGGCCGACCCGCCGGAGGACAAGGACGCCGTGGCCGCCGACTGCGCCGCGCGCCGTCTGGAGCAGGTTGCTTCCGCCTGGTGCCATGGGGCCTCCATCGACTGGGATCAGCTCAACCGGGGCCGCAATGTCAGGCGAATTTCGCTGCCGGCCTATCCGTTTGAAAAGATCCGCTGCTGGTACCGTCAGGAGCCGGATGCCCCGTCGGTGGTCAATCCGCTCGGATCCCGGTTCAAGCTCCATCCCTTCATCGGCCGGAACTGCTCGGATGTGACAGGTTTGCGGTATCGTACCGCGATCCACCTCAAGGAGCTGCGCGACTACACTTATCTGGACGGCGGCCGCGAAACCGTCTTGCCGACTGTGGCGGCCGATGTCGTGGCCGCTGCCACCAGGATTGCCGGCGTGGCCGAGCATCCGAGTGTCACGGGTCTTCGTTTCGAGGCCAGTCCTGTCTGGGGCGAGGTCAGGGAACTTGAGATTTCGGTGGAACCGGGCGCCGGGGCGAGTGGCGGTTCCGTGCGGATCGATTGCCTGATGGAAAACGGTGACCCCATCGGCTGGGTCCGGGCCGACGTCGGCAATGCGGATGGTTCCGCAGACCAAACAATTGATCTTGAGGCGCTGCGCCGGACGGCCGTCGAAACCCTCGATGCCAAGGCCGTCTATTCGGACCTGAAAGACCGGCGCCTGTCCTTCGGGCCTTATCTGGAAAGCATCGGGCATCTGTGGCGTTTGCCCGATTTCGGCCTCCTGTGCAGTCTGCGCGAAGACCAGCCGCAGCAGGACTTCTTCAAGAAAAACGTGTTCTTCCCGGCACCCGCCCTTGGCGCGGCCTTGGAGGCGCTTTTCCTCGCCAACCCGGACGCTGCCGGAATTTCCCTCGGCGAAATGGAAAGTGCGGACTGTGCCGCCGGGGAACTTGCGCATGTGCTGTGCCGGCCGGGCTCGCCCGGATGTTTCAATGTCCAGTTCCTCGACGCCAATGGCCGCATTCTCGGAACCCTGTCCGGCGTAAAGCTTCTTGGAGCGATGGTCGGTGTCACGGACGAGAGGCAGACGGAAGCGGCTAGCGCCGCTGAGGCCGTTCCGGCGGCGCGGCAGCTTCAGGAGGATCTGCGCGGGAAAGCCGCCGCGATCCTGAAATTCGCAGCCGCCGATCTGAGCCCTCGAGAAGCATTCCACGATCTCGGCTTCGATTCCATTTCGCTGACCCGCTACGCCAACGACATCAGCGAGGCTTTCGGCATCGATCTGTCCCCGGCGGTTTTCTTCGAATGCGAGCACATCGAGGCGCTCGCCGACCACCTGATCAGCCGCTACAGTGTGAAGGTCCCCGAGGAAACCGCGAAACCGGCTCCTTTCCGTGCGATGGCGGCCCAACGGCCCGAAGAAATGGTCGTCTCGACGCCGGACACGGCTCCCGCAGCGACGAAATCCGCTGAGGGCTCGGGTCTGACCGATACCCGGATCGCCATAATCGGCATGGCCGGCCGGTTCCCGCAAAGCCCGGACGTCGAAACCTTCTTCGATCATCTCCTGGCCGGGCACGACCTGACGTCCGACATGCCGATAGCCCGGTATTCTCCGTCTTATGCGGAGCGTCTCGACAGGGCGCAGTTTGCAAAACACGGCGGGTTTCTGGACGATATCGACCGGTTCGACGCGGGCTTCTTCAAGGTTTCTCCGCTCGAGGCGGAACGCATGGACCCGCAGCAGCGGCTGATGCTGGAAACCGCTTGGCGGACCTTGGAGGATGCCGGCTACACACCGGAGGAGCTGCCGCGCGCAACCGGCGTCTTCATCGGCATCACATCTCTCGATTACGCGGAGCTTTGGCGGTCGGAAGGCCTGGGCATGGACGGCTATGTCGCGACCGGAAATTCCCTGGCCATGGCCGCCAACCGGCTGTCCCATCAGTTCAATCTGAGCGGTCCGAGCCAGGCCATCGACACCGCGTGTTCCAGTTCCCTGATCGCGATCCTGCGCGCCCGTGACGCGCTGCTGTCCGGTCAGTGCTCTGCAGCCATTGCCGGTGGCGTCAATCTTTGTCTGTCGCTGGAAGGTTTCGAGGGCCCGCATCAGGCGGGCATGCTGTCGCCGACGGGCCATTGCCACAGCTTCGGCAGGGCCGCCGACGGCTACGCGCGGGGCGAAGGTGTGGCGACGCTTCTCCTGAAGCGGCTGGGCGATGCGGAACGCGACGGCGACCGCATCCTTGGGGTCATCGCGGGCGGAGCGGAAAATCACGGTGGCAGGTCGGGCGCCCTGACCGCCCCGAACGTCAAGGCACAGGCACGCCTGATAGTGGACGCCATGCACGGGATCGATCCGGGGACCGTGAGCTACATCGAAGCCCATGGCACCGGCACGGAACTCGGCGATCCGGTGGAAGTCAACGGTCTGAATCGGGCCTATGCGGAACTCGCCAGCACAACGTCCCTGCCGGGATCCGGCATTGGCCTTGGCACCGTCAAGTCCAATATCGGTCATCTGGAAGCCGCCGCCGGGATTGCCGGGGTCGTCAAGGTCCTGATGGCCATGCGCCGGAACAAGCTGCCGCCAACGCTCCACTGTAACCCGATCAATCCGCACATCGATTGGTCGGACGGTCCGTTCCGGGTCGTGACGACACGTGAACCCTGGCCGGTGGGCAGCTCGGGTCAGCCGAGACGGGCAGGCGTAAGCAGTTTCGGCTTCGGCGGCGCGAACGCGCATCTCATTCTGGAAAGCTACGACAAGCCGAATGGATCTGTCCGGCAGCCCCTGGCGCCGCGTTCCTTCGCCTCAACCCGCTTCTGGCTGCCCACGATGGCGACTGGAAACGAAGAGCGTGACACGATGCTCTTTGCCGCCGACTGGCAGGTTTCTCAGGCGGTTGGACCGTCTTTTGCCGGCCGCCGGTTGGTCGTCGGTTGCGGCGTCCGGATCGCCTCGGAACAGGGCACCGGCCGGGTCGATCTGGTGCCGACCGGCGAGTGCATCGCCGCAAAATACAAGGATGCCGCATGGCAGGTTCTTGGCCTTTTGCGCCGGGAAATGGCGTCCTCGAGCCATGAGCCGGTTCTGATCCAGCTTGCCGTTCCGGCCTCGGGCGACGGCGCGCTCTACAGCGGTCTCGGCGGCATGCTCCAGACTGCGTCGCAGGAAGATCCGCGCATCAGGATCCAGGTCGTCGAGGTTCCGGAGGACATGTCTCCGGCGGAAATTGCCCGGTGGCTGCGGGAAGATGCCGGAGCGATCCACGAAAGCCACATACGTCATGTCGACGGACAGCGCCACGTCCGCACCTGGAAGGAACTCGCTGTAACCGGTCAGGAGGGGCGCTGGCGGGACGGCGGCGTTTATCTGATCGCCGGCGGCATGGGTGGCCTTGGCCGGCTTCTGGCCGAGCACATCGCCCGGACGGCGAAAGATTCCGTCCTGGTTCTGAGCGGTTCCAAGCCGATGGATGAGGAGCGCGCCGCGTTCCTGGACAAGCTGCGCGAGACGGGCGCCGTGACCGCCTACCGGCAGGTCGATCTCTCGGACAAAAGTGCGGTTCAAGACCTTGTCGGTCATATCATCGAGGTCCATGGCTGCCTGAACGGCGTGGTCCACACGGCTGGTGTTCTGCGCGACGGTTTTGTCACCACGAAGTCTGAAGACGATCTTGAGGCCGTCCTGGCGCCCAAGGTCGACGGCGCGCTCGCCCTGCGCGATGCCTGTGCCGGGCTGGGACTCGACGCCTTCGTGCTGTTTTCATCGCTCGCGGGTCCGTTCGGTAATCCGGGGCAGGCGGATTATGCGGCGGCGAACGGCTTTCTGGACGCTCTGGCAAGCGCTTCGGGCGGGGCGATCAAGTCGGTCAACTGGCCGCTCTGGCGGGATGGCGGCATGACCGTCGACGGGCCGACAAGAGAGATGCTCTTCCGCAGGATGGGCCAGCGGCCGCTCGAAACCGGTGCCGGCCTGCAGGCATTGCAAGCGTGTCTCGCCGGAGCCTCGGCGCAAGTTGCCGTAGTCGGCGGCGACGAAGAACGGATCCGCGCCTTTTTCGGCATGCGGCAGCGCATTGCGGAAATGGAAAGCCCCCGAGGCCAGGACATCCGGGAAGCGCCCGCCATGGCGGATCTTCCCGCGAAAGTCCGGTCGAAGCTCGGAGGGCTTTTCGCACGCGTGAGCGGCAACCCGGCGGACGCCATCGACCCGCAGACGCCCTTGGAAGACTACGGTATCGACTCCCTGATGATCACGAAGCTCAACAATGAGCTTGGCGATATCTTCAAGGACCTGCCGAAGACATTGTTCTTCCGCTTCCGGACGCTCGCGGCGGTGGCGGACTATCTTGTCGAAGCGCAGCCGGCCTCCTGCCGGCTCTGGACCGGCGAGGTGGAAACCGCACCGGCACCGGCAAGGGAACCGGTTCCGGTGAGCATTCAACCCGCCGACGCCGCGCCGTCTCATGCACCGGACGAACCAATTGCTATCATCGGCATGAGCGGCACCTACCCGGACGCACCGGATCTCGACACTTTCTGGGAGAACCTGCTGGCCGGACATGACGCCGTGGGAGAGATCCCGAAGGACCGCTGGTCGATGGACGGGTTCTACGAACCGGATCCGGACAAGGCGGCGGCCGAAGGGAAAAGCTACTCCAAGTGGGGGGCGTTCCTCGATGGTTTCGCGGATTTCGATCCCCTGTTTTTCAAGCTGTCGCCCCGCGACGCTGCCGCCATGGACCCGCAGGAGCGCCTGTTCCTGATGAGTGCCTGGCAGGCGCTGGAGGACGCGGGCTACACGAGACACCGGCTGAAACAGGTGGCCGGGTGCGGGCATGGCGGCGCGCGTGTTGGTGTCTTCGCCGGCGTCACCAAGACGGGCTACGCGCTGCACGGACCGTTCGCGACCGAGGGCGGCGCGACGGTCCGGCCGACGACATCCTTTTCCAGCATCGCCAACCGGGTGTCCCATCTCTTCGACCTTGCCGGTCCCAGCCTGCCGGTCGACACGATGTGTTCCTCCTCGCTGACGGCGATCCACGAGGCCTGCGAGCATCTGCGTGCCGGCGGCTGCGCCATGGCGATTGCCGGCGGTGTCAATCTCTACCTGCATCCGTCGTCCTATGTGGAACTGAGTGCCGCCCATATGCTCAGCCCTTCCGGACAGTGCCGCAGCTTCGGCGAGGGCGCCGACGGTTTCGTGCCGGGCGAGGGCGTTGGCTGTGTCCTGCTGAAACCGCTTTCCCGGGCGCGCGCCGATGGCGACCGCATCCACGCGCTGATCCGCGCGAGCGCGGTCAATCACGGCGGCCGCACGAACGGCTACACGGTGCCCAATCCGGACGCCCAGCGGGACGTCGTGCGGAGCGCTCTTCAAAAAGCGGGGCTGAACGCGCGCTCCATCGGCCTCATCGAAGCCCACGGCACGGGCACGGATCTCGGCGACCCGATCGAGGTCGACGGCCTGACCCGGGCCTTTGGAACCGACACTGAGGCCAGAGCTTTCTGCTCCCTCGGCTCGGTGAAATCGGCCATCGGCCATCTGGAGGCCGCCGCCGGGATTGCCGGACTGACCAAGGCGGTCCTGCAGATGAAGAACCGCACGCTGGTGCCGAGCCTGCACGCGGAGCGGACCAATCCAAACATAGACCTTTCGACAACGCCCTTCCGGCTGCAGCGGGAAGCGGGACGCTGGGAAGCTGGCGGTCCACGTCTTGCCGGTGTCAGCTCCTTCGGAGCGGGTGGCGCCAATGCCCATGTGATCCTGGAGGAATGGTGCGAGCCGCAACAGGCGCAGGCGGGTCCTCAGCCCTGCGAAGACAGGGAAATCGTTCTTCTGTCGGCACGAAGCGACGAGCGCCTGAGGGAGCAGGCCGGCCGGTTGCTGACCTGGCTACGGACATCCGGACGAAATGGGGAGCCGGGCCGATCTGAACCATCTGACATCGTTGGAACATTGCGTGCCGGGCTTGGCGGCCTGCTGGACGTCGATCCGCAGGATATCGATCCGGACGAGACCTTGGACACACTCGGTCTGGAAGCGTCCCATATCCCCGCCTTGCGAAACTGGTGCGAAGCCGCTTTCGGCTACCGGTTGAGCCCGTCCGACCTGGACGCGGGCGGTTCGGTAAACGGTCTGGCGGCAATCCTGAGCGGCAATGCCACCAGGACCGCGGGAGGGGAAGGGGCTTCGGAGCTTTCGGACATCGCCTATACGCTGCAGGTCGGCCGTGAGGCGATGGAGTGCCGGCTCGCTGTCCTGGCATCGGACGCAGGCGACCTTGTTGTGGCTTTGGAAACCTGGTTGGAGGGGGCGGAACCGGGAGTGCCGGTTGCCGTCAGCCAGTCCCACGGCAAACGGGGCGCGCTCGCGTCTCTCGCCGATGACGAGGTGATCCGCGAGGTCGCCGCAAGAGCCTGGGAAACGCGACGTCTCGAAACCCTGATGCGGCTCTGGGTCGAAGGCGTCGACATCGACTGGGCGGAACTGCGCAAGGATGCTCAGGGCCGCATCGTCAGCCTGCCGACCTATCCGTTCGAGAGAACGCGCTACTGGATCCCGGCCGAAAGGCTGGCGGGCATCGAACCCACCACGGTTCAAAAGCAGACGGAACATCTGTCCTTGCAGCAAGTTCTTGCAGGCTGGAACGGCGATGCCACCCTGTTGGCGGACCAGGAAAGGCTGGAGACGGCGGTGGCCCAGGTTCTCCGCGCGGTCCTGCACGAGGTTCCCGAAGCCGAAATCGTCCCGGCCTACCGGGCCTGGTTCGAGGCGGCGGCTGCGCTCCTTGAGGACACGCCCCTCGAAGAAACTCTCTCCTCAACCGAGGCCTGGGCGTCCTGGGAGGCTGACAAAACGTCGGGTGAAGCCACCGCGCAGAGAGCGCTCGCCGAAGCCGCCTTGCAGGCTCTGCCGGAAATCCTGACCGGCCGTCGCCGGGCGACTGACGCCCTCTTCCCTGACGGACGCCAGACGCTGGTCGAGGCGGTTTACAAGGAAAACCGGGTTGCCGCGCGCTTCAGCCGGACCCTGGCCGAGGCGGCCGCGCGGGTCGCACGCGCCTGGGACAAGCCGGAGCGCAAGCTGCGCATCCTTGAAATAGGTGCCGGGACCGGCGGCACCAGCGAGCCGGTTTTCGAGGCGCTTGCGCCCTTTGCCAGCAGGATCGGGCAATACCTTTATACCGACATCTCCCGGGCCTTTCTGATCCATGCGGAACGGAGCTATAAAGCCCGCATAACGGGCCTTGAAACCGCGCTGCTCGACATCGAAAAGCCGCTCGAAGGCCAGAAGATCGAGACGGGCGCCTACGATCTGGTGATTGCGGCCAATGTGCTCCACGCAACCGCCGATATCCACGCAACGCTCGCCCGTGTGCGCAAGACCCTGGCACCGGACGGGGTCCTGCTTTTGAACGAGACCAGCCGGGCGACCTTCTTCACCCATGTGACCTTCGGTCTGCTTGATGGCTGGTGGCGGTTCACCGATCCCGAGTGGCGCATTCCCGGCACCCCGTCGCTGACCCAGGCAAACTGGCGCAAGGCGCTGGAAGCGACAGGCTTTGAGTGGCGGGCGGGGTCTACGGAACCGGAACAGGCGCTTGGCCAGCAGATCGTCATTGCCTCCGCGACCGGGGCTGAGGCGCAAGAGTCGCTTGCTGTTTCGCCTGCGGACAAGCCGCGGGCCAATGGCGTTTCGGTGTGCGACCGGATCCTGGCGGCCCTAAGCGAAACGCTCAATATGGCGCCCGAGCGGATCGGCCAGGAGAGCAGTTTCGCGGACTACGGTCTCGATTCCATCCTGGGGACCGAATTCGTGCACCGGCTGCGCAAGGCCCTGAGCATCGACTTCGACCAGACCGAACTCTACGATTTCGCCAATGTGGCACGGCTGGAAAGGCATCTTCTGACGAAGCATCCGGAGCTTGCGGCAAAAGTGCCGGCACCTGCTTCCGCGCAAGCCGCCGTTGCTACGAACTCGCCATCTTTAGGTGCGGAACCGGCGCGGCAGATTTCCGAATCCCGGACCGACGGGAATGTCCCGATCGCCATTGTCGGCGCCAGCGGCCGGTTCGCCAAATCCGAGACCATTGATGCACTTTGGCGGCATCTGGAGGCGGGCGACGATCTCGTCGAGCCGGTCAGCCGGTTCGATCTGTCACCATTCTACCGCGATGCCGAGCCCGGCAGCTATGGCAAGCACGGCAGTTTCCTGGACGGGATCGACCGGTTCGACCCGGTCTTCTTCGGAATATCCGGGGTCGAGGCCACCTACATGGACCCGCAGCAGCGGCTTTTCCTGGAGGAGGCCTGGAAAACGCTGGAAAATGCGGGGCATGCGGGCGAGGACACGACCGGCCGCCGCTGCGGCGTCTTCGTGGGCTGTGCCCATGGCGATTATCAGGATCTCTTTACCGAACAGCCGCCCGGACAGGCCTTCTGGGGCAACACCACGTCGCTGATCCCGGCGCGGATCTCCTACTGGCTGGATCTCAAAGGGCCGGCGGTCGCCATCGATACGGCCTGCTCGAGTTCTCTCGTTGCGCTCCATACGGCTTGCCAGAGCATCCGCAACGGCGAATGCGACATGGCGCTGGCCGGCGGCGTGTTCGTTCAGTGCTCGCCGCGCTTCTTCCGTTATGCGAACGCAGCCAACATGCTGTCGCCCTCAGGACGTTGCGCGGCCTTTGGTGCCGGCGCCGACGGTATCGTGCCGGGCGAGGCTGTGGGCGCTGTCCTTCTCCGTCCTCTCAACGATGCCCTGGACGACGGCGACACGATCCTCGGCGTTATCGTCGCGTCCGGCACCAATCAGGACGGCACGACCAACGGCATTACGGCGCCGAGCGCGTCCTCGCAGGAACGCCTGATCCGGCAGGTTTGCGAGGATCATCACATCGATCCCGCGACCATCGATTATGTCGAGGCTCATGGCACCGGCACCTTTCTCGGTGATCCCATCGAACATGCGGCGCTCGTCCGGGCCTATGACGGGGTCGCGGGGCGCAAGATCCGCCTCGGATCGGTGAAATCCAACATCGGCCACGCCACCACCGCAGCAGGGATCGCGGGGCTGATTAAGGTTCTCCTGAGCCTGCGTGAGTCGACCATCCCGCCGACGCTGCATTTCGCGGGCGGCAATCCGGCCATCGATTTTTCCAGCGGGCCTTTCCGCGTCAACAGCGTTCCGGTGCCCTGGCCCACCCGCGAGGAACGCAAACGCCGCGCGGCGATCAGCTCCTTCGGCTTCAGCGGCACCAATGCCCATGTGGTCATCGAGGAGGCCCCGGTAACGAAGACCGAGAGGGAACCGGCACGAAGCCAGCTCTTCGTCCTGTCGGCGCGCACGCCGGACCAGTTGAAGTCGCAGGCGGAAAAACTTTCAACCCATCTCGAGGCTCATCCGGACCTTCTTGGCGAAGACGTTGCCTTCACGCTGCTCGCAGGCCGGCGCGTCTTCGACCATCGCCTTGCCCTTGTCGCGGACAGTCCCGGCTCCGCCGTTGAGGCCCTGAGAGGCTGGCTCGCAGGTCATCCGGCGTCGACTGTTGAGGTCGGCGTGGTGACCGGGCATGAAGGTGAACCAGCGAAATCCAAGCTTCGACTGGCCGATGAGGATGGGGAGAAGAGGATCGCGGATCTGACGGCTCTTGGCCGGACATTCCTGTCGGGCGGCCGTCTGGATGCGGCCGACCTGTTCCGGAAATCGCGCCGCCGCGTTCCGCTGCCGGCTTATCCATTCGCGGGAAAGAGCTATTGGGTGAGCGAGGAAAGAACCAAAACTCAAAGAAAAGCTCCGATTGTCGTTCAATCCCCCGAAGCAAACGAGACGGCAAAGGTTTTGGCTCCAGAAACCGGTCAACGCTTTCGGCTTGCACCGCCTGCTGCCATGGCCGCTTCCGTTGGCCCTAGTGAAGTCCAGCGTTCGGAAAAAATTGTCCTGCCGCCGCTTTCATCTACTCCGGTCCGGCGAGAGGACGCCGGAGACGTTCGTCGGAAGGATGACGCGGATGGTGTCCGGGTCCTGGACCTCACCGGACCCTGGGGAGAGGCTCTGACAAACAGGCTTGTGCAGGAACTGGACCTGGCGGGTTCGGACGAAACGGTCCGCGTGATCGTTCTGACCGGCGACACGGCCTGGATGGCCGGGCCTGATCCGGTCGCCGGTTTCGACCCGGAATGCGTCGTGAAATGCGCCGTCCCGGTTATCGCGTCGGTTCAGGGCACGGCGAGCGGGCAGGCTGCCGCAATGGTGCTGTTGTGCGATTTCCTGGTCTCGGAGAGCCTTGCTGCCTTCGCGAATGTGCCCGAACCGGAAAGTAAAATCGCGCAACATCTGCGCGACCGACGTCCGGACACGTGCGGCCTCCTCGCGCCGTCGGGACTAGGGAACGAATGGGCCTTCGCCCTGGCCCGGAACATCGCGCAGGGGCCGAAGGATGCGCTTTGCCTGCTGAAGAGCCACATGCGCCGCGACCTGCCGTCGCTTCTGGCCGATCTGCCCGAGCTCCCGGAACCTTACGAATTCCCGGACGGTGCAGAAACTGCGCCGCAGTCGTGCAGTACGGTGCCGCTCAAGACTGACGTCATGTCCCTGGAGCTTTTCGACGACGGCGTCGTTCTGCTCACGATGAACGAGCGGCAGGGCCGCAACATGTTCACCCCCGCCTTCATGGACGGCTTCGAGGAGGCTTTCGCTCGGATCGCCGAACTCTCCGAAGCCAGGGTCGTTGTCCTGACCGGGCACGACAGTTATTTCGCCTGTGGCGGAACGAGGGACGGCCTGACGGACCTGCAACAGGGCGGTAGCCGGTTCACCGACCGGCGGATCTATTCGCTGCCGCTGGAATGCGAGCTGCCGGTGATTGCGGCCATGCAGGGCCACGGCATCGGCGCCGGCTGGTCGCTCGGCATGTATTGCGACCACGCGATCTTCGCCGCCGAGGGCCTCTATCACAGCAACTATCTCTGGTACGGTTTCACGCCGGGTGCAGGCGCCACGCTGATCTTCCCCTACCGGCTCGGCGACGATCTCGGCCGCGAGGTCCTGTTCACCGCCTGTCAGTACCGGGGCAGGGAACTCGGCGAAAGGTCGCCGTGCGTGACCGTCCGTCCCGCCCGCGAGGTCTTGAAAAGCGCGCTCGACGCGGCGCACAAGCTCGCCCGGATGCCGCTCGAAACGCTCGTTGCCAGGAAGGACGAGACCGCCACGCTGTTGCGGGGGCGCCTTGAAACCGTGCTGGAGCGGGAACTGGCGATGCATGACAAGACCTTCATCGGCAACGAGACCGTCCGCGCGCGGATCGCGGAGAAATTCGGCGAGACCATCCAACCGGTCGCCGTCCCCGAAGCCGAAGAGCAACCCTCCACCAGCGCTGCCGAATTGCGGGACGATCTCGTCCGCTCTCTGGCGGACGATCTGATGATCGATGTCGCGGATATCCGCGACGGCGACAGTTTCCTCGACCTCGGGCTGGACTCGATCCTGGCGGTCACCTGGATACGCGGTCTCAACAAGCGCTTCGAGATCGATTTGCCGGCAACCGCCGTCTACGCCCATCCGACCGTCAAGGCGTTGACGGATCGTGTGGCGGAACTGGTCGGGGCCAGGCAGGACACTCGGCAGGAACCGGGTATTCCGGAGTCTCCGGAACCTGAGTTGGCGAAACCTTCACAACCCGTGCCGGCCGATATTTCCCCCGACAACGGATTACGCACGGAAATCGTGGCCTCGCTCGCCGAGGACCTGATGCTCGATCCGGCGGAGATTACCGACAGCGCCGGTTTCCTGGATCTCGGGCTCGACTCTATTCTGGCCGTCACCTGGATCCGCAACCTCAACAGGCGCTACGGCATCGAGCTGCCGGCAACGGCGGTCTATGCCCACCCGACGGTGGGCGCACTGATCGGGCATATCGCCGGGCTCGTTCCGGCCACCGGGGTCCCTCCAACCGAGCCCGCTCAGCTTCCGGAAGTCCCGGCTGAACCCGCCGCAGCGCCGGTCGAACCGGCACCCGCGCAACCAATCGCGGCCCCTCTTGTCGCGGCTCCCGAAACCGAGACGCGGCAGGAGGCCGTTGCCATTGTCGGCGCGTCAGGCAGGTTTCCCAAGGCCGGCGACCTTGCAGGATTCTGGCACAACATCGCCACAGGGCGCGATTGCATCGATGAAGTGCCGCCATCCCGCTGGGACATCGAGCGCTACTACGATCCGGACCCTCAGGCGCCCGGCAAGACCTATTGCAAGTGGATGGGCGCGCTGGACGATATCGAGGCCTTCGACGCGGGTTTCTTCAACATCACACCGCGCGAAGCCGAACTCATGGACCCGCAGCAGCGCCTGTTTCTGGAAACCGCCTGGCACGCCATCGAGGACGCGGCCATCGATCCGTCCAGTCTGTCGGGCAAGTCATGCGGGGTTTACGTTTCCTCCGGTCCGAGCGGTTACGGCGATCTGATCAAGGAGCGCAACAGCTACAGTCTTCTCGGCAGTTCCGGCTCCATCCTGGCGGCGCGGATATCCTATCTGCTCGATCTGCGCGGACCGTGCCTGTCCATCGACACGGCCTGCTCCAGTTCGCTCGTGGCGATGGCCCAGGCCTGCGAGGCGCTCGTCTCCGGTACCTGCGACATGGCGCTCGCGGGCGGAGCCTGCGTGATGATCGGCCCCGAGATGTTCATCGACACGGCCAAGGTCAGCATGTTGTCGGCGGACGGCCGCTGTTTCTCCTTCGACGAGCGGGCGAACGGCTTCGTGCCCGGCGAAGGCGTCGGCGCCGTGGTCCTGAAACGCCTGTCGCACGCGGAACGCGACGGCGATCCGATCCATGCCGTGATCCGGGGCTGGGGTGTCAATCAGGACGGAAAAACCAACGGCATCACCGCGCCGAACCCGAAGGCCCAGACGGCGCTTCTGAAGTCGGTCTACGAGCGTTTCGACATCGACCCGGCGACCATCGGTCTCGTGGAATGCCACGGCACCGGTACGCCCCTCGGCGATCCGATCGAGGTGGAAGGCCTGACCGACGCTTTCGAAGGTGCGGCGAGCGACGTCCGCTGCGCCATCGGGTCGCTGAAAAGCAATGTCGGTCATCTTCTGGCATCCGCCGGCATCGCCGGAGCCCTGAAAGCCATGCTGGCTCTGGAAAACCGGCAGATCCCGCCCTCGATCAATCTGGATACCCTCAACAGTCACATACCGTTCGAGCGCACGCCGTTCGAGGTAAGCCGCGCTCTGACGGAGTGGGAGAAGCCATCGGGCCCGGTTCCAAGGCGGGCCGCGGTCAGTTCCTTCGGCTTCAGCGGCACCAATGCGCATCTTGTCCTGGAAGAGCATGATCCGGCAGCGGAAAGCCAGGGGAAGGTCGTGCCGCCGGTCTTCGTGCTTTCGGCCCGGACCCGGGAGCGTCTGATCGACTATGCCGGGGTCCTGGAGCGCTACGTGTCCGGCCGTCCGGATCTGGATCTCGACGCGCTTGCCCTGACCCTTCAGACCGGCCGGACCGTTTTCCGTGAGCGTCTGGCCTTCACATTCGAAAACCGCGACGATCTCCTGCGCAAGCTTGCGTCCGTTGCCGGGGACAGGGCGCTTGATGGCATCCATTTCTCGGCGGGCGATACCGCGACTGTTGCGGACGATGACGCAAAGGCTCTGGCTGAGACATGGCTTTCCTCCGGCGAAAGACATCAACTCGACAAGCTGGCGGAGTTTTGGGCCAGGGGCGGGGACATCGACTGGCCGCGCGCGCCGGGCCGTCGGCTGCATGTCCCAGGCTACCCATTCGCGCGAACCCGCTACTGGGTGGAGCCGGCTTCGGAGTTGGAACCGGTCGGGAGCGCACCTGTCGTGTCCGGTCCGGCCCCCTTGTTCGGCCGCGCGCCGGTCGAGGGCGAAATCGGCCGGGTAACAATCCGCATCGAGGGAGATGAGCCTTTCCTGACGACCCATGTGAATGGCCAGCGCCTGATGACCGGCCTGTTCCTGCCTGAAATGGCGCGCAGCGCGCTGGAGCGGCTCTCCGGCCAGCCCGTTTCCGGCCTGACTCACCTGCTCTGGGGACGGCCGGTCACGATCAACGGCAGGCCGCGTGATCTGACGCTTACAGTGATGTCGGATGCCGAAGGCCTGCTCTACCGTGTGGAAGCGGATGGCGAGGAGGGACGGCCCTGGCATCTGGGCTCGGGAGCCGCGGGGACGGATGACGGCAAGGCCCGAAAGTCCATCGCGGCCGGAAGCGCTCTTGAAGGTTCGGATGTAACCGAGACGTTCCGCGCCTTTGCGGAGCGCTGTTCGATCCACTCCGGCCCGCCGACGCCCGAAATGGCGCGCGTTGGCGAGGTCAGACAGGCTGGCGACGTGCTGACGGCAAGACTGATCTTCCCGAGGGGATCGGGCGCAGAACGCCAGGGCCTTCTGTTTGACCCGTTCGCACTCGATGCGGTCTGGCGCCTACTGGCGTTTCGCGCGGTCGGGTGCGTCGAGGACGCGGGGCTGGCGAATGCCCTGCCATTCCCGTTGAGCATTGAGGCTGTGACCGGTTTCGCGCCCCTGGGTGAAGAGGTCCATGTAAAAATATTCGGTGGATCGGATACGAATGGTCCTGCGGGCGTTACGGTCGAGCTTTACGATACGGCTGGTTTCGAATGCCTGCGCCTTCAAGGTGTCCGGCTGACGGTGCTGGAACGGAGCCGGGAAATCCGGATGGAGGAGGATATCCGCTCATGAACGGCTTGCCGAACAAGGTTGCGATCATCGGCGGCGGTCCGACGGGCATCGGGGTTGCCCGCGAGCTGATCGAGGGCGGCATCGAGGTTGACCTCTATGAAGCGGAAGCCGATTTCGGCGGCGTCTGGAATGCGGAGGCGCCTTGCGGGCGGACCTACGAGTCACTGCATCTGATATCGCCGAAATTCAACACCCAGGTCGCCGACTTTCCAATGCCGGAGGACTACCCGCCCTATCCAAACCACCGCCAGATGCTCGCCTATATCCGCTCCTATGCGAAGGCCTTTGGGGTCTACGAGCGCGCGCATTTCAACGCGGCGGTCGAAAGCCTGACGCCTGAAGGCGACGGCTGGCGGCTTGAGACCTGCGCCGGGCACAGCGAAGTCTATCCGCTGGTCGTCGTCTGCAACGGCCTACAACGGGTGCCGCGCTACCCTGCCGAGGCGCTGCCAGGCTGGTTTTCCGGCGAGATCATGCATGCCTGCGACTATAAGTCGGCCGACCGGCTCAAGGGCAAGCGCGTGCTCGTGGTGGGCGGGGGCAATTCCGGCTGCGATATCGCCGTCGATGCAATTCGCACGGCCGAAGCGGTCTTCCACAGCACTAGGCGGGGCTACTACTATCAGCCGAAATTCATCTACGGCAAACCGACCCCACAATGGATGATGGAACTCGGCAACAAGTTCGCCACCAAGGAGGAAACGCTCGCCTATATCGAGGAGGTCTTCAAGCTCGCCGGTTATGACGGAACGGATTACGGCCTGCCGGCTCCGGACTATCCCCTCGACGGCGCGCATCCGGTGATGAACTCCCTGCTGCTCTACCATATCGGCCATGGCGACGTGACGCCGAAGGGCGATATCGAGGGCTTCGATGGCTCGACCGTCTGCTTTGTCGACGGCAGTTCCGAGGAAATCGACACGATCCTCTATGCGACCGGCTACAGCCGCGACTTCCCGTTTCTCGACAGCTCGCTCCTGGAATGGAAAGGCGACATTCCCGACCTCTTCCTGCATTCCACGCCGCGCAACCACGACAACATCCTATTCATGGGCTTCATCAATGCGGCCGGCGGGCTCGGCGACGGTCTGAAGACCCAGGGGCTGTACGTCCTGAATTATGCCAGGGCGCTCTTCGGCAACACCGCCGGGCTGCGGAATTTCCTTGCCGCCAAGAAGGCCGACCATCCGGATCTTGGCGAAACCTATTTCATCGACAGCTACCGGCACCAGTGGGAAGCCGATCTCTGGAAGCTTCTTGGCCATATGCGCCGCTACCGGGACATGCTGGCCGAGGGGAGTGAGTCCGGCGTGGAGGAGGCTGCCGAATGACCTCGGGCCCCGGCGACAGCTTGCGCGCCCGCATGGCGCAACTTCTCGACCGGGAACTGGTCGAGCGGGCAAGCGCGCGCGCGGGCGTGAGGGCCGGGGACGGCGAGATGGAGACGCCCATACCGGAAAGCGAGCCGGAATTCGGCATCGGGGACCGTCTTGCGAGGGACGTCTGGCGGATCGCAGCCGCCGCGCTTCGCATGCCGGAGGACCAACTGGATCCGCAGGAAAACCTCGCCAATCTGGGGGTCGATTCCATCGCGATTACCGAGATCATGGTGCAGATCTCGCGGCACTATGGAATCTCGGTCGCACCGACGACCTTTTTCGAGGCGAAACACCTCGACGATCTGAGTACGATTCTTCTGGAGCGCTACGGCTCGCCGATCGAGGCGCATTATGCCGCGAAAGACACTCAGGCGGAGGTGCGGCCGGACCCTGAGCCGATGGCCCCGGATGAGATCGTACCGGTCAGGGACGATCCCGTTCAGCCCGAAGAGGTGAGCCGGGAAGAAAGCTGGATGCGCCGCCATCGGGCTGCCTCCGCCAGACCCACATTCAAGGCCGAGACAGCGGCTAAATCGGCAGCTCGGAAGAGCCCGCCTGCTCAGCCTCAAGGAGCGGGAAAGCCTCAACATCAGGACAAACGGGACGAGGCTGCCCCCATCGCCATCGTGTCGATGGAGGGCATGTTCCCGCAAAGTCCGGATCTGGAGGCGTTCGAGGCGCATCTGGCCGGGGGTGACGATTGCATCGAGGAGATCCCGCCGGAGCGCTGGGATTGGCGCAAGGTCTTTGGCGATCCAAAGAAAGGTGCCTTCACGGACGTCAAATATGGCGGTTTCGTACCGGGCGCCGACCGGTTCGATGCGGGCTTTTTCAACATTTCGCCGCGCGAAGCGGAACTGATGGACCCGCAGCACCGGCTGTTTATGGAATGCGTCTGGCACCTGATCGAAAAAGGCGGCTACGCGCCGGGATCCCTGGCCGGCAGGAAAATCGGTCTCTTTTTAGGTATCAACCTGCTCGACTACACCGACATGGTCAATCGCGCCGGGATCATGGATGCCCAGCAGCTGACCGGTCTCGGGCACGCTTTCTGCCCGAACCGTTTGTCCTTCCTCCTTGATATTCACGGACCGAGCGAGGTGGTGGACACGGCCTGTTCCAGTTCGCTGGTGGCGATCCATCGCGGCGTGATGAGCATCCGCCACGAAGGCTGCGAGATGGCGATCGCCGGCGGCTCGAACCTGATGCTGTCGCCCACGCAGCACATCATGTTCTCCAAGGTTGGCATGATCACACCGGACGGGCGCTGCAAGACCTTCTCGAAGGAGGCCAACGGCTATGCCCGCGCCGACGGTGTGGGCGCCGTGCTCCTCAAGCGGCTCGATCTCGCCGAGCGCGACGGCGATCCGATCCTGGGGGTCATCAAGGGCTCGGTGGAGCATCACGGCGGCGGCGCGACCTCGCTGACGGCGCCGAACCCCAAGGCTCAGGCTCGCCTGATCGTCGAGGCGCACCGGCAGGCCGGTGTGGATCCGCGCTCGATCGGGTTGATCGAGTGCCACGGCACCGGAACGCCGCTCGGCGATCCGATCGAGATCGAAGGCCTGAAACTGGCGTTTCAGGAGCTTTATCGGGACTGGAAGCTTAATCCGCCGGAAGAACCCGCCATCGGCCTCGGTTCGGTGAAATCCAATATCGGTCATGCGGAAACGGCCGCCGGTGTCGCCGGTCTGATCAAGGTCCTGCTCGCCATGAAAAGCGGGACGCTTTACCGGACGCTTCACTGCGAAGAGCCCAATCCGCTTCTGGAGCTTTCGGCAAGCCCCTTCTATCTGCTGCAGCAGTCCGCCCCCTGGAAACGGCGGCAGATCGACGGCAGAGACCAGCCGCTGCGGGCGGGCTTGAGTTCGTTCGGCGCGGGCGGCGCCAACGTGCATCTGGTGATCGAGGAATACAGTTCTGCGGAGAGGAAACCCTCATCGGTGGTGCGTTCCCCCGTCGTGGTTCCGGTCTCCGCGAAAAACGAAAAGGCCTTGAGCGAAGCCGTGGCGCAGCTAAGGCAGGCTGTGGAAACCGCCGATCTCGCCGAAATGGCCTGCACGCTCCAGACCGGCCGGGACGCCATGCGCTTCCGCGCTGCCTTCGTCACGGCGGATCGTGAAGACCTGATCGGACGCATGGACGCCTTTCTTGCCGGTGACGGCAGCGCGGCAATGACGGGGGCCGTTCCGCCCGGACGCAAGGAAAGGTCTGATCCACTCGACCCGACCGGCCGGGAAGCGGCGGATCTGGCAAACCACTGGACCTCCGGCGGAGATGTTGATTGGGCTGCACTCTATGGAGACGACCAACCCCGGCGCATTGCTTTGCCGGGCTACGCGTTCCAGCGGAAGCGCTACTGGTTGCCCGAAACGGAGACCGCTTCCGCTCCTCAGGCTGGCTCGCTGTCGCCTCGGCAGGAGCACCCCGGGACATACCGTCTGCCCCTCACCGGGGATGAAGTCTTTCTGGCTGACCACAAGGTCGCCGGAGCGCCGGTTCTGCCCGGCGTCGCCTATCTGGAACTGGTCCGCGCGGCGGCGGAACAGGAGGGTATCGCGAACCCCTTGATCCGCCAGGTCGTCTGGATGGCCCCGCTGAAGGTCGAGCGGCCTGTCGAAGTCGCCTGCGACCTAAGCCGTCTAGATGACGGCGGTGCGCGCGCCGAAATCTTTACGCTCAGGGACAATGGCGAGCGCTTGTTACACGCGCAAATGCGGATCGCTGAACAGGGTGACCGGAACCGCGGAAGCGTCGATCTGGCGGCTCTGCAAGAAGCTCCCGCGCGTCATTTCGCAAGCCCCGCGATCTATTCGGTCTTCGACGGTATGGGGCTGGTCTACGGTCCGGGACATCGGGTTATTTCGGACCTTGCTGTAAAGTCCGGCGCCGGAGGCCCGGAGGTTCTGGCCCGGCTGGATCTGCCGCACTTCCTGGAGGCCACGCTCCAAGGCTTCAGCCTGCACCCGAGCCTGCTCGACGGGGCCTTGCAGTCCGCCATCGGTCTGGCCCTCGATGCGGAAGGCAGGGCACCGCAAACCGCAGCCCTGCCGTTTTCCATCGAGGCTGTCGAAATTCTGGGGCCATGTGAGCAATGCCTGTGGGCCCATGTCCGGGCTGGCGAGGCGGCCGGTCCCGGCATGCGCAGGATGGATATCGATCTGATCGCCGGCGACGGCAGCATCCGGGTCACGCTGCGGGGCTTCACAACGCGGGCGTTTGAGCAGGCCGGCGAAGCGGATATCCTGCGGTTCCAACCCGAATGGAGGCCTCTGAAGAGTGCTGGTACTCCTGAAAAGCCAGGCCGCAAGATCGTCTGTCTGACTGACGGAACGGTGGCAGCGGATGATCTGCGGCAAGTCCTTCCGGAGCACGATATCCGCGTGCTTGAGGATGACAGCAACGCGCCGCTCGACCGGCGGTATCTGAGCCTCGCCGGTCAGGTCATGGAACTCGCTCAAGCCGAACTCTCGTCCGGGCCGGTTTCGATCCAGTTGGTACTTGAGGGCGAACCGGGAAGGACTCCTCTTGCGGGGCTCTGCGCCATGTTCCGGAGCATTTCCCGCGAGCATCCGAAAATCGGCGGTCAGGTTCTTTCCTTTGCCTCGGGGACCGGTGCTGCGGATTTGGCGGATCACTTGCGCAAGGCGGACGCCGCGCCCTCCGGGGCCTGTCTGAAACCGGACGGAAACGATCTCCTGATGGAGGTCTGGGACCCTTCAATGTCCCAACCGGTCCAGGCCTCAAAGCCCTGGAAGTCCGGCGGTGTCTATCTCATCACCGGGGGCACGGGTGCCCTTGGACGGCTGCTCGCGGGCGAAATCCTTGGGACGACGCCCGGCGCCACCGTCGTTCTGGCGAGCCGGACCGCGCCGGATGCGCCCGGTTCAGATTGGATCGCGGCGACACCCGATCTGCATCATCAGACCGCCGACCTGTCGGACAAAGACGCCGTTGTCCGGCTGGTTGAGGAGATCCGCCGGGAGCACGGCAAGCTGGACGGCGTCATCCATGCCGCCGGGGTGACACGGGACGAAGCCTTCGTCCGCAAGACATCGGAGCAGCTTGCCGCCGTGCTCGCGCCCAAGGTTTCCGGAGCGGTCGCCCTGGACAAGGCTATCGGTGACGCACCGCTCGATTTTTTCGTGTTCTATTCCTCGATTTCCGGCGTGACCGGCAACACGGGCCAGGCCGATTACGCGGCTGCCAACAGTTTCCTCGACGGCTTTGCCGAAGCCCGCGAGGCCCGGCGGCGCGGCGGTCTGTGTCACGGCCGGACCGTCTCCATCGCCTGGCCGTTCTGGAAAGACGGCGGCATGGCGCTCGACGGCGCGCAGGAAGACCTGATGCGCCGGACGACCGGCCTTGTGCCGATGGACACCCGCACGGGCATCAATGCTCTTTACACAGCCCTTGCCGGAGACGCTGCGCGGGTTCTGATTACAAGCGGCAACGCAGACCGCATCCGCCGCTTCGTCGGTGGCGTTTTTGAGCGGACAGAAGCCCCCGGCAGTCCCCAGCTATCCACCACTGTACAGCCGGATACCGCGCGATCCGCCAACCTGCAGCGCCGTGTTTTGGCAAGCCTGGTCGAGGCGGCGAGCGCTCAGCTCAAGGTCTCCGGCGACGATCTCGATCCGGATGTGGAACTCACGGAATACGGGTTCGATTCCATCGGCTTCACCCAATTCGCCAACCGCCTGAACGATCTCTTCGGACTGGAACTGACGCCCACGCTGTTTTTCGAATATCCGACGCTCGAGGGTCTGGCCGGATACCTTAGCGAGGCGGAAAATGCCGCGATGATCGCGGCTCTGGGCGGCGAGCCGGAAACCGAAGAAGCTTCGCTCGAAGCAGGCCCGCCGCAATATACGTTTCCTCTGGCCGAACCGCCGAAGAGCCAAGCGTTCGCGGAGCCGCAAGGCGTGACTGAGGCTTCGGGGCCTCGAAACGACCTCGTCGCCATCGTTGGCATGAGCGGACAGTTTCCCGGCGCGCCGGACGTTGAGGCGTTCTGGGATGTTCTGAAAGAAGGCCGGAACACCATTTCGGAAGTACCGCCGGAGCGCTGGGACTGGCGGGATTACTGGGGCGATCCCCTGTCGGAACCCGGCAAGGGCAATGTCAAATGGGGCGGTTTCATCGAGGACATCGAAGCCTTCGATGCCCCTTTCTTCGGAGTGTCCGCTCCAGAGGCGAGGATGATGGACCCGCAGCAGCGGTTGCTCCTCACCGAAGCCTGGCGGGTGATGGAGGATGCCGGCTACGCGCCGTCGGCGCTTGCGGGCTCGAAGACCGGTGTCTTCATCGGCACGGCGGATACGGGTTACAGCCGGCTGATCGCCGAGGCGGGTGTCAAGGTCGAGGGCTATTCGATGACCGGCCTGGCACCGTCGCTCGGGCCCAACCGGATCAGCTATTTCTACGACTTCCATGGCCCGAGCGTCGCCGTCGAGACGGCCTGCTCCAGTGCACTTATCGCGGTTCACCGGGCGGTCGAGGCAATCCGTTCCGGGCACTGCACGGCGGCGATTGCCGGCGGCATCAACGCGTTGCTGTTGCCCGAGGCCTTTGTCGGCTTTTCCAAGGCCGGCATGCTGTCGCCGGAAGGACGCTGCAAGCCGTTCTCGTCAAAGGCGGACGGCTACGCGCGCGGCGAAGGTGTCGGTCTTGTCTTCCTGAAGCTATTGGCCGACGCGGAGCGGGATGGCGACACCATTCTGGCGGTGATCCGGGGGAGCGCCGAGAACCACGGCGGCCATGCCGCCTCGCTGACAGCACCCAACCCGAAGGCCCAGGCCGATCTGATCCGCACTGCCTATGAGCGCTCGGGTATCGATCCACGCACGGTCGGCTATATCGAGGCGCATGGGACGGGAACGCCGCTAGGAGATCCGATAGAGATCGAGGCGCTGACCGCCGCCTTTGCCGATCTTGATCGCGAGGCCCAATCGACCCTCGGACCGGCGCCCGCGCAAAGCTGTGCCATCGGCTCTGTAAAGTCGAACATCGGCCATCTGGAACTCGCCGCCGGCATTGCCGGGCTGATCAAGGTTCTGCTCCAGATACGACATGGCGAGATCGCCCGCTCGCTCTTCAGCGAGGATCTCAACCCCTACCTGAAACTGAAGGGCAGTCCGTTCCACGTCGCGCAAAAGGCGGAGACATGGAACCGCGCAACCGACGCGCAAGGCACTCTTCTGCCGCGCCGCGCCGGGGTCAGCAGCTTCGGCTTCGGCGGAACCAACGCGCATGTGGTTCTGCAGGAATATCTTTCGCCGGACCCTTCGGTCGCGCAATCTCCGCCCCATGACGATCTCGAACTGATCGTGCTCTCCGCGAAGTCGGAAGCCCAGCTCAAGGAAATGGCAGCGCGGCTGGAAAGCTACCTGTCGAGGCCCGATCTTGACGCGGATCTCGCGGATATCGCCTTCACGCTTCAGACCGCCCGTGCGCCGATGGAACACCGTCTGGCGTTTCCGGCGCGCTCCATCGCGGAACTCTCGGACCGGCTCAAGGCCTACCACACAGGTGCCAACGGTCCCGGCATCCAGTCGGGCACCGTCAAGTCCGGCCGCAAGGCGATTTCGGTGCTGGAAAGCGACGGTCCCTTGCGCGAGGCGGCAGCCGGACTTGTGGAGCGGGGCCGAGCGGACGACCTGCTGGCGCTCTGGACCGGTGGCCTGAGCGTCGACTGGACTTCCGTACGCAAAGGACGTACAGGCAAGCGCATCCCGCTGCCTGGCTATCCCTTTGCCAAAACGCATTACTGGGTTGGAGCGGTACCGCCGGCATCAACCGAAAAGGCAAGCGGAAGCGATGCGGTCCTGACCGTTCAGGTCGACGGGTCGGAGAGCTACCTGCGCGATCATAAGGTCAATGGCGTCAAGGTGCTGCCGGGGGTGATGTCCTTCGAACTCTTGCGCCGGGCGCTGGAAGGCACGGATTTCGGATCGGGTGCCTTCGAGCTCGCCGGCCACACCTGGACCGGCGCGGTGTCCGTCGAAACAGGGCCCCGGCAGCTTCAGATCTCGCTGAAAAAGGGAGCGGGCGAAGACCTTCGCTACGCCATCGAGACGACAGAAGGGGGAGGGACCATCCGGCACGCCGAAGGCGTCGCGCGGCGCCTAAAGGATAGCCAGGCACCGAAAATCGACCTTGAGGCTGTGAGGAGCGCTACGAAGACCGGGATTGACGCCGCGACGCTCTATCGCGGTTTTGAGGACCTGGGACTTGGCTACGGCCCGGCGCAACGGGCGATAACGGGTCTGTGGCGGGGGCAGGGGCTGGCTCTGGCCCGGCTGGAGCTTCCGGTGGAGGCGGACACCGGGCTGAAGCTCCATCCCTCGATCCTCGACGGCGCTCTGCAGGCGGTCTTCGGTCTGCCTTCAGGCGAAGCGGCCGAACCGGCGTTGCCCTATTCCGCGCGCAGGGTTGCCGTTTACGGCGCAACGGCTGCCCAAATGTGGGCCGTCGTGCGCACCGGTGACAGAGGCACGGCCATCGATCTGACCGATGATCTGGGGAACGTGGTCGTCCGTTTTGAGGATTTCACGGTTCGCCGGGTGCCGGCACCTGCCCGTGCTTCGAAAGAAGACAGGCCTCCGGTCGTGCAAGTGAGTGAGGCGGAGCGGCTGGAACGGACGCTTGCCGTGGTTACAGGTGTCGCTGCGCGAACGCTGGAAGTCGATCCAACCACCCTGGACGCGGACACCGAACTCGGCGATTTCGGCTTCGACTCCGTCAGCATGACGGCCTTCGCCTCGCGGATCAATTCGGAGCTTGGCCTCGCGCTGACGCCCGCGGATTTCTTCGAATTCGCGACGCTGGCCCGCCTTGCGGAGCATGTTTCGGGCGACCTGAGTGACGAACAGTTGGGGTTTTCCTCTCAGGACCGCTCGCCTCCAACCGACGGCGAGACGCTCTCCGTCGCTCCAGAGCAGCCGGTTCCGGCCGCTCCGCGCGCTCACTCGGCCTCGCTGGACGACGACCCGATTGCGCTCGTCGGCCTGAGCTGCCGCTTTCCGATGGCGGAGGATGCCGACGCCTTCTGGTCCAATCTGGTCACCGGTCGCGATTGCATCAGCCGCATTCCCGAAGACCGCTGGTCCTGGCAGGAGCTTGACGGCGACCCGAGGCAGGAGCCCAACAAGACCAATATCCATTGGGGTGGTTTCATCGACGGCGTTTTCGACTTCGACCCGCTGTTCTTCGGCATTTCGCCGCGCGAAGCCCGGCTGATGGACCCGCAGCAGCGCCTGATGCTGACCCATGCCTGGAAGGCCATCGAGGACGCGGGCCATTCGCCGCAAAGCCTCGCGGGCAAGAAGGTCGGTGTCTTTGCCGGAACCTCGTCGAGCGGCTACCGGGAAATGATCGGCGAGGACAGCGGCGGCGAAGGCTATGTCGCCACCGGCGCGGTTCCCTCCGTCGGGCCGAACCGGATCAGCTACCTTCTCGATCTGCACGGACCGAGCGAGCCTGTCGAAACCGCCTGTTCCAGTTCGCTGGTCGCCCTGCACCGGGCGGTGCAGGCGATCAGGGCCGGGGACTGCGACATGGCGCTGGTCGGCGGCGTCAACACGATCATCACGCCGGAAGCGCATATCAATTTCGCCAAGGCGGGCATGCTTTCGGCCGACGGCCGCTGCAAGACGTTTTCCGCGCAAGCCAATGGCTACGTGCGTGGCGAGGGCGCCGGCATGCTCTTTGTCCGGAGGCTTTCAGACGCGGAACGCGACGGCGACCCTATCCAGGCGGTGGTGCGGGGCACGGCCATCAATCACGGCGGCCACGCCAATTCCCTGACGGCGCCGAACACCCAGGCCCAGGCCGACCTGCTGAAGACGGCCTATGCCAATGCGGACATCGACCCGCGCACGGTCGGCTATGTCGAGGCCCATGGAACCGGAACCGCGCTCGGCGATCCGGTCGAGATCAATGCGCTGAAATCGGCCTTCCGCTCTTTGCCGAAGACCGGGGACCGGTTTGAGGAGACCGGCTGCGGTCTTGGTTCGGTCAAGACCAATATCGGCCATCTGGAACTCGCCGCCGGGGTTGCCGGTGTCATCAAGGTGCTCAAGCAGTTCGAGCACAAGAAGCTCGCTCCGAGCCTGCATTGCGATGAGATCAACCCTTATATCGACCTGAGCGGCAGCCCGTTTCAGATCGTGCGCGAGGCAAGGGACTGGCAGCCGGTCCGCGACCAAAACGGTGCCCCGCTGCCGCTGCGCGCGGGTGTCAGCAGCTTCGGCTTCGGCGGGGTCAACGCCCATGCCATCCTGGACGAATATCGTTCTCCGGAACGTCGCGAGACCTTTCGACCGGAGCGGGACGGCCCGGTGATCGTGGTGCTGTCCGCACGCGACACATCGCGTTTGAAGGACAGTGCCGGCAATCTGGTCAAGGCTCTGCAATCCGGCCGCTTTGACGACGGAGATTTGGGCGATCTCGCCTTCACGCTGCAGATCGGCCGATCCGAAATGGCGGAGCGCCTGGCCGTTGTCGCCTCGAGCATCGGCGAGCTCAGCGCGCGCCTGACGACCTTCCTCGACGATGGCACCGCAAAAGGCTTCTTCCTCGGAAGCGCCGGCGAAGAGGCACAGCAACCGGAAACCTTGTCACCGGCTGCATCCCCTGATGAAATCGCGCGACACTGGGTCCTGGGCGGAAAGGTCGACTGGCAAGGCCTCAATCCCGGGCCTCACCGCCGCTTGCGACTGCCGACCTATCCTTTCGCCCGCGATGTCTACAGGGCCGGAAAAACCGTTCCGCAAGGTGCAAATTCCCAAGCGGTTCCAAACGGCTTCAAGACCCTCTTGAAGGCCGATGCCTTCTATCTGAAAGACCATCAGGTGCGGGGCAAGTGCATTCTGCCCGGCGCTATGAGCCTTGAGATCGTCTGCAAGGCGGCGCTGGAAGAAGAGGTCGCGGTTCCGCTCCCCCTGATCCTGTCCGATGTCAGCTGGCGAAGGCCCGTGGAACCGGAAGGTGATGAGATCGCGCTCGGCGTGCGCTTCACGGATGGCGGTGATGGCAAATCCCGCTTCCGTCTGACGTTCGTGGATGGTCGGGACACCGAGTACATGCGCGGCCAGATCGAGGCCGGGACAAGGGTCGGGCGGCTTCCAGGGCTCGACATCGACAGCCTGCGAGCGACATGCGGCAAGGAGCACGATCCGGATTGGCTCTATGCCTGCTATTCCGCGCTCGGGATCGACTACGGCCCGTCCTTCCGCGCCATCAGGGAATTGCGCTCGGGCGGCACGGACGTCCTGGCACGCCTGGAAGTTCCGGCGGCGGCCGAAGGGGACGGAGAAAGTTTCCTCCTGCATCCGAGCCTCGTCGACGCCGCGTTTCATGCGGCCCTGATCGCCTTTGCTGGCGAAGATAGCGCCGTGCTGGCGCTTCCCTTCGGCGTCGACCGTTTCCAGGTGTTGCGCCCGACGGCGCGGATTGTGTGGGCGCACCTGCGCGTCCGGCCCTCGGGTGAGGGCATCCGCAAGCTCGATATCGATCTTGCCGACGAAGACGGTGGCCTGACAGCGCGGATCGAAGGCTTTTCCCTGCGTCTGGTTCCGGATCCGGCCGGGGGAAGGCAGAGAGCCTCCACCGGTCAAAGCGGTTCCGACGGCACGGATCGGTCCGCGGTGGAGCGGTATTTCATCGATCTGATCGCACGGGAAACCGAGGTGGAGGCTTCGGCCATCTCGCTCACCGCGCCGCTCGAGGACTACGGCATCGACAGCGTGCTGATCCTGCAGCTCACCGACATACTGGAGCGCGATTTCGGGAACCTGCCGAAGACTCTGTTCTTCGAATACCAGACGCTCGCCGCGCTGATCGGTTATTTCCGGGAAAACCACGGGCCGCGTCTTGCCGAGGTCACCGGGACAGCAGCTCCGACATCCGGCCCCACGATGCCGCTGGCTACACTAGTCGCCGTGAAGCGCGGGCCTGTGGAGACGAATGACCCGATCGCCATTATCGGGCTGGCGGGGCGCTACCCCGGCGCGCGCACGCTTGAGGAGTTCTGGCAAAACCTCGCGGACGGGCGCGATTGCGTCACGGAAGTGCCGGCCGGCCGCTGGGACTATTCCCGGTACTTCGACCCGGTGCGCCAGCCCGGCAAGACCACTTGCAAATGGGGCGGTTTCATCGACGGTCATGACCGTTTCGACCCGATGTTCTTCAACATTTCGCCGCGCGAGGCGGAATATCTGGACCCCCAGGAACGCCTGTTCCTGGAATGCGCCTGGGAAACGCTGGAAGATGCCGGCTACACGCGGGACACCGTGGCACCGGGCGGCGACGCCGGGGTCTTCGTCGGGGTCATGTGGGAGGAATATCAGCTTTACGGTCCCGAACTGACGGCCGCCGGCAAACCGGCAACGCTTTCCGGCAGCGCGGCCTCGATTGCCAATCGCGTGTCCTATTTCCTGAATTTCCATGGGCCGAGCCTGGCCCTCGACAGCATGTGTTCCTCGTCCCTGACGGCGATCCATCTGGCGTGCGACAGCCTGCGCTCCGGAAGCTGCGCCGTCGCATTGGCCGGCGGCGTCAATCTGACGCCCCATCCGAGCAAATTTATCACCCTCTCCCAGGGCCGGTTCCTGTCCAGCAGGGGACGCTGCGAAAGCTTCGGCGAGGGGGGCGACGGCTACGTTCCGGCGGAGGGCGTCGGCGCGGTCCTGCTCAAGCCGCTGAGCCGGGCCGAGGCCGACGGCGACCGGATTCATGGCGTGATCCTGGGCTCCGCGCTCAATCACGGCGGCAAGACCAACGGTTATACGGTTCCCAATCCGGCGGCGCAGACGGCGGTGATCGAAAAGGCTCTGGTGAAGGCCGGCGTGTCGCCCGAGGCCATCGGCTATGTCGAGGCGCACGGAACGGGCACCAGCCTTGGCGACCCTATCGAGATCGCCGCGCTCACCAAGGTTTTCGGATCGCGAAACGAAACCGGGCGGACCTGCGCCATCGGCTCGGTCAAGTCGAACATCGGCCATGCCGAAAGTGCCGCAGGCATGGCCGGCCTGACCAAGCTGTTGCTGCAGCTCAAGCATGGAGAGCTGGTTCCCTCGCTGCACGCGGAGCGGCTCAATCCCAATATCGACTTCAAGGCCTCGCCCTTCCGGGTGCAGCGCGCGCTGGCGCCCTGGCAACGGATCGAAGAGCACGGCCAGATCCTGCCGCGCATGGCTGGTCTGTCCTCCTTCGGCGCCGGCGGCTCGAATGCACATTTCGTCGTGGCCGAATATCTGGAAGAGGAACGCCCGGCGCTGCCTGGCGGCCCGGCGGTCTATCCGTTCTCGGCGCGCGATCCGGAGCGGTTGAAGGCGCTGCTTCAGACTTTCCGGGCGCGCCTGGACACGCTTGAGGACAAGGAGATGCCATCCGTGGCCTTTACCCTCCAGGAGGGGCGGGAGGCTTTCGAGGACCGGCTGGCGATCGTCGCGGATGACAAGACCGATCTTGCGGTGAAACTGGACCGAGCCCTGGCCGGAGCGGGCGAAACGGAAGGTGTCTTCCGGGGCCGGGCGTCCGCCTCGCAAAGCGTGTTATCGTCCTCGACCGGTCTTCATGAAATCGCCGCTGGCTGGACAAAGGGTGCCAGGGTCGACTGGGAGGCGATGCGGCAGGGACCGAAGCCCAGGCCGGTCAGCCTGCCGACCTATCCGTTTGCTGAAGACTATTGCTGGCTGCCCGAGATTGCTGTCCAGACCACCGAGAAACGCCCTGACCGTGCGCCGGACGTAGACCCGCCGCTGCTGTTTTCGCCGGTCTGGCGGGAAAAGTCGGCCGGAAACAGCGGGGAAACACACGCCCGGGATCGCCTGCATGTTCTCTGCGGGATCGCGTCCGTCTATCCCGCCCTGGCCCTGGAGCTGAAGAAATCCGGTGCGGAGGTGACGGTTCTGGAAGCGCCCGACGGCCCGGTTGACGAACGCTACGGCTTTCATGCGCTTCGCCTGTTCTCCGTCCTGAAGGATCTGGCCCGAAAGGGTTGCGACAAACATGTTCAGGTCGTGGTGCCGTTTTCGGGCGATGACAGGCTTCTCGAAGGCCTGTCGGGGCTCTTGCGCAGCGCGGCAATGGAAGTCCGGGGCTTGAACTGTCAACTGGTCGCCGTCGACGGCGCCGTCGGCGGTCTGGCCATCCGCCTCGCGCAGGATATCGCCGAAGCGGCGCAGCGAACCGAAATCCGGTACCGGCAGGGGCACCGTTTCGTAAGAGACTGGCGCGAGCTGGGTTTGCGCGGCGAAAGAGACATCAGCCCCTGGACGGAAGGCGGTGTCTATCTGCTGACCGGCGGCGCCGGTGGTATTGGACTTCACCTTGCCGAGGCGATCGCCGCAAGCGGCTGCCGGCCCTCGCTCTGGCTTACGGGACGTTCCTCCGCCCTGAAGCCGGACATCGAGAGGCGGCTGAAGGGCCTGGAAGCTTCTGGAGCCTGTGTTCGATACCGGCCGGTGGATGTGACCGATCCCGCAAGCGTTGCCCGGCTCCTGAGCGAGATCGATGAAACGGACGGCCGTCTGAACGGCGTGTTCCACGGCGCGGGATTGACCCGCGACAGCCTTCTGACCCGCAAGTCTGAAGAGACCTTCCGGGAGGTTCTGGCACCGAAGGTCACGGGCCTGCGGGTCCTGGACGAGGTCATCGGCGGCAGGCCGATCGATTTCCTGGCGGTGTTCGCGTCCGCTTCCGGTGCGCTCGGCAATCCCGGCCAGTCCGACTATGCAACCGCCAACGCGTTTCAGGACAGTTTCGCCGCCTGGCGAAATGCGCAGGTTGAAGGCGGATCGCGGCAGGGCCGGACCGTATCCATCGACTGGCCCTATTGGCGCGATGGCGGCATGCATATGGACGAGCACACCATCGCGGCCATGGAAAAGGTCAGCGGTGTGAGACCCCTGGAGACGGGACCCGCGCTTGCCGCCTTGAAGGCGGTGCTCACCGCGACGGAGGAAGATCAGGTTCTGGTGCTGGACGGCGACCATGACCGTCTCCGGAGCCTGATGACCCCCGGTGATGAACGGGCACGTGCCGCACCTGTCCGCGCGGATGCGGAGCCCGTCGCGGTCAAACGCTCTGAGCCCGCCGTCGCATCCGGCGACCGGGACAAGGTGGTCGCGGCGATCAAGTCTTTTTTCTCCAGGTGCCTGGGCATCCCGGAAGACCGGCTGGGGCTTAACGACACGATCGACCGGTTCGGGGTGGATTCGGTGACGGCGCTGGAAATCGTCGAGGCGCTGGAAGCGGAATTCGGCTCGCTGCCGCAGACGATCCTGTTCGAATTCCAGACGATCAACCGGCTGGCGGACGAGCTCGTGCAACGGCAGGGAGAAGGGCAATCGCCCGAAGCCGGGACGGCAAGGCCTCCGGTCAGCGAGCCGTTACCTGCGGTCCGCTCCAATCAGGAAACGGCTGCCGGTGCGCGGGACATCGCGATCATCGCCGTCGCCGGACGATATCCCGGTGCGGACACCATAGAGGCCTTTGGAAACCTGCTCCGCGAGGGCCGCGACTGCGTTACCGAGATCCCGGCCGACCGGCTTGAGCTTTTGCCGCGCTATTCGGAGCGCAAGGGCGAGCCCGGAGCCAGCTACTGCAAATGGGGCGCGTTCCTCTCCGGGGTCGACCGGTTCGACGCGGATTTCTTTGGCTATTCCTCCCGGCTGGCCGACCTTGCCGACCCTCAGGAACGGCTGTTCCTGGAAACCGCGTGGCACCTGTTCGAGCGGGCGGGACACACGCGGGACTACCTGGCGGAGCATTATGGCAAGCGCGTCGGGGTCTTCGTCGGCTCCATGTATCACCAATACCCGGGCCTTGCCCACGATCCCGACGCGCAGGCGCTTTTGAGCCTGTCGTCCTATTCGGGCATCGCCAACCGCACGTCCTTCATCTTCGATCTGCAAGGCCCGAGCGTCGCCGTCGACAGCATGTGCTCCTCCGGCCTTCAGGCGGTCCATCAGGCGTGCCAGAGCCTGATGTCCGGGGAGTGCCGGCTTGCGGTCGCGGGCGGCGTCAATCTGACCATTCATCCTGCAAAACTCGAGGGGCTGAGCCGGGTCGGGCTGGTCGGCAGTTCGTCGCGAAGCCGCGCCTTTGCCGGCGGTGACGGCTACTTGCCTGCAGAGGGCGTCGGAGCCGTTCTGCTGAAGCCCTTGAGCGATGCCCTGGCCGATGATGACCGGATCCTTGCCGTGATCAAGGGAAGCCTTGCTAACCACGCCGGCCATTCCGCAGGTTACGCCGTGCCGAATGTGGATGCGCAGGTTCATCTGCTCGAGGACTCCTTCCAGCGCGCGGGCATCGATCCCGTGACCGTCGGCTATGTCGAGGCGGCCGCGACCGGGGCTCAGGTGGGCGACGCCGTGGAACTGCGCGCGCTTTCGACCGTCTTTTCAAAGCCGGCGCTTTCGGGAGGCGGCATTTCCCTAGGGTCGGTGAAGACAAATCTCGGCCACGCGGAAGCCGCGTCCGGCCTGGCGCAATTGACAAAGGTCCTGCTGCAATTCGAGCGCGGCGAACTGTTCCCGTCCTTCGTCACGGGCGAGGCGCCGCGCATGTTCGAGGGAACGCCGTTTTCCCCGCAAACCGAGCTGGCGCCCTGGCCGGCGTCTCTGAAGAATAGATCTCAGCTGTCGCGGCGGGCGGCCATCAGTTCCTTCGGAGCGGGCGGCTCGAACGTGCATCTCATTCTGGAAGAAGCCCCGTGGGTAAGCAGGCCCGGCGCCACGTCAGAGACCGGCAAGCCGTTGCTTTTCCCGCTGTCGGCCCGAACAGAAGAGCAATTGGGCTTGGTGCGCAATCATCTGGCCGGCTATCTGCGCACGTCGGGCGAGGTTTCGCTGGACGCGCTCTCACGAACCCTTCGCTTTGGCCGGGAAACCCTCGATTGCGCGGTGGTTTTCGTGGCCGCGAGCCAGGAGGAGCTTCTCCGGAAACTCGAAGATCCCGGCTTTCAGGAAGATGAGACGGCAGTTGACTCAGTCGAGCGCGGTTCCGTTGGCCGGCGAGGTCCCATGCTGGTGCTGCCCGGATATCCCTTCAAGAGGGAAAGACATTGGCTGACGCCAAAAGGGGCCGCGTCTGCCGGGAAAGATCTTACGGAAACCGAACTCCCGACAGTCTCGCATCAACCGGCACTTCGCCTGATCCGCGAGACGCTGGCAGCGGAATTGGGGCGCCCGGTGGAGACCATAGGCGCGGACGCCGGCTTTGGAGACATGGGGGTCGATTCCATGGCTCTCATGCGGCTTTCCTATGCCGTCGAAGGGGCCTATGGCGCGGTGCTGACCCCTGGGGATGTGGAAGCGCACCCGACCCCCGGTCGTCTGGCCGCCTTCCTGGAAAACCTCGGTCCGGCCGAAATGCCGACTGAGGTAACCGGGACGGCAACCGGCCCCTACCGCCTGCCGCTCGGCGAGGCGCAGAAGGGCCTTTGGGTGCACCAGTCGCTTTATCCGGAAAGCGGCGACTATAACGTTCCGCTTGCCTTTGTCTGCAAGTCCGTGGACGCGACGGCACTGGACAAGGCACTCGACCGGCTTGTCAGCGCTTATCCTGTCCTTGCCACGCGGATTGAACTGGAGAATGACGATCCTGTTCTGACAACACGACCGGAGCGGGTCGAATTTCGATCCGTTTCCCTCCCCAAGGAATTGGAAACGGAAGCGTTTTTACGGCAACGCGCAGTCAGTCCGTTGGATCTGAACGAGGGCGTTTTCCGGGCCGAGGTCATTTCCGGTGGCAAACTGGACGGCAGTGAAAGCGTGGTTCTCCTCGTCACGCATCACCTAGTCACCGACGGTGTTTCTTCCGAGGTGATGACCAGGGATTTCTGGAAAGCTTACGCGCATTTTACCGGCGCCGCGCCCTTGGCGGAAAGCGGGCGGGTCGGTGGTGCCGACTATTCGGAATTCGTGACCTGGGAAAGCGCCTTCTTGCGCTCCGACGAGGGGCAGGCCCAGAAGCGTTACTGGTTGGACAGGCTGTCCGGTCCGTTGCCGGACCCGAGACTGCCGGTTGCCGGTGGCTTTAAGGGAGAGGGGAGTGTAGCCGGGGAAAGCCTGGACCTGCGC
Organism: Roseibium aggregatum; assembly: GCF_017309185.1. Taxonomy (GTDB): domain Bacteria; phylum Pseudomonadota; class Alphaproteobacteria; order Rhizobiales; family Stappiaceae; genus Roseibium; species Roseibium aggregatum_B. The sequence goes on from NZ_JAEKJZ010000001.1 coordinate 1,062,095, forward strand.
TTGCCGAAAGAGTTGAGCGAGGCGCTCGCGGAAACCGCGAGACGTCGGCAGATCGGCGCGGCATCCCTCTATCTGACGGCTTTCGCCCTGCTCCTTTACCGGTATTCGGGCGATCGGGATCTGGTGATCGGCGTTCCGACCGTGCGACGTCCTTCGCGACGCTTCGCGGAAACCCTCGGCTTTTGCGCCAATGTGATCGCGCTGCGGCTGAATGTGGCGGCGGATCTCGGTGCGGCGAGCCTCGCGGAGAAAGTGCACGCGGAGCTTCGCGAAGGGCTCGCGCACAGCGACTACCCCTTTGCCGCCATCGCCCGGGATCTTGGCGGAACGGCAACCGGAGACACGCCTTATCGGGTAACATTCGCTTATCAGAGTTTCGGACAGGCGCTCGCTGCGCAGGAAAGCTTCGCGACCGGCGATGTGCGCCTGCTTCCCGAAATCCGTCAGGTCGGTGACACAAGGCTCGGAATCGAAGTCCGCAACGAGCCGGAAGGCGCGCTTCTACTGGCCAATTACGATGGCAATTCCTTTGACCGTCCAACCATGGAGCGCCTGCTGCAGCATTACCGGCGGCTGCTGGAAGCGCTGGTGAACCGGGGGGATGCAACGGTTTCCACCTTGCCCATGCTGACCAGGGCGGAAGAAGACCGTGCCTTGCATCACTGGAGCAGGTCACGGCGTGCGGAAGTTTCCGGAATACCCGTTCACGAACGGATCCTCGAGCAGGCGAAGCGGTCGCCTTCCGCGATCGCCGTTTCCGCCGAAGGCCGGAGATCGACTTACCGGCAGCTCGTCGCGCGAAGCGCCAGGATCGCGCAGACGCTACAAAAGCGCGGCGTCGGGCGTGGCGACCGGGTCGCCGTGCTTCTGGGCCGCGAACCGGACGCCATTGCCGCGCTGATCGGCGTTGTCGGCATCGGCGCCGTCTGGGTGCCGCTTGATCCGGAATTTCCGGACGAGCGCCTTGCCTTTATCCTGAAGGACACCGGAGCCGCCGCCGTTCTGACCGGCGAACGGAACTTGAAGCGCCTTCAGGCCGTTCAAGACGTTCCGCCCCACGTTGTGGACCTGAGCCGGGAGGGCAGAGGCTTGCGGGATCGCTTCACCCGCTTCCCGACGACGACAATCCATGCCGAAGATCCCGCCTACATGATCTACACCTCGGGCTCGACCGGCAGGCCGAAAGGGGTGGTGGTTTCCCACGGCGCCTTGTCCGGCCATTGCGAGATCATCGCCGGGGAATACGGTCTTTCGGCGAAGGATATCGTGCTGCAATTCGCGCCGGCCTCGGTCGATACCGCGATCGAACAGATTCTCCCGATTCTGACGGTCGGCGGACGGCTGGAGCTACGGCCCGAAGGTCTTCAGACGCCGGAAGCCTTCCGTTCGATGCTGGAAGAGCGGAGAGTTACCGTTGCCGATCTGCCGCCGGTCTATCTGCATGAACTGCTGCGCGCCTGGGAAAGCCAGAAGACGGACCTCTCGGGCCTGGCTCTCCGGCTGACCATCGTCGGAGGAGAGGCCCTGACATCCGAGGTCGTGGACCTCTGGGGACGAAGCGGACTGGCGGACCGGCAGTTGCTCAATGCCTATGGTCCGACGGAAGCGACCATCACCGCGTTGGTACACACCGTGAAGCCGTCCGCGCGGGAGCGCAGCATTCCCATCGGAAGGCCTTTGCCCGGAACGGAAATCTACATCCTCGACCGGGACGGCAATCCGGTGCCCGACACTGTGGTCGGCGAGCTCCACATCGGTGGAGACCGGCTCGCGGAAGGCTATCGCAATCGTGCGGACCTGACGAAAGAGAAGTTCCGTCTTCATCGCATCGGCGGACGAACGATCCGTCTCTACAGCACCGGCGATCTCGCCTGCTTCCGGGCCAACAGCGGCGGTATCGTCGAATTCCATGGCCGTGTCGACGGTCAGGTCAAGCTTCGCGGTCACCGGATCGAGCTCGGTGAAGTGGAGGCCGCGATTGCCGCGTGCGGTGTCGCCGAGGTCGCGGTTCTTCTGGAAAGAAACAAGGCCGGCGAATCTGTGCTGGCCGCTTATCTCGGCGAGGACGAAAAGACCGTCCGGAAGCTGGAGCTGCGAAAACGCCTCTCGGAAACCCTTCCGGCGCATATGCTTCCCACCGTCTGGGTTTGCCTCGGCAGCCTGCCGAAAACCGCCGGCGGCAAGATCGACAGACTATCCCTGTCACGCGGGCAGGAAGTCGGCAGCCGGGAAAGCGGGACTGTCCAGTTGCCCCAGGACCGTCTGGAAGAACAGCTTCTGGAAATCTGGAAAGACGTGCTCGGGATACCTTCAGGCGAGACCTTCCCTGGGACCGACGTGGAATTCGAGGCGGCCGGAGGCCACAGTCTGCTCTCCGTCAGGCTGCTGAGCCGGATTGAGAAAATGCTTGGAGTTGACCTGTCGGTTTCCGATCTTGCCGCCGCCGGCACAATCGTCGAGCAGGCCCGTTTGCTGCGTCGGCGAGGTCTCTCCGGTACGCCGCCCGGGGAAACCGGGAAACAGGAGCCACGAGCGGATCTGTCTCTCCTTGTCCCGCTCCGCCAGCCGGAGCCGGGAAGCGAGAGCGAAAAACCTCTGTTCCTGATCCATCCGGTAGGGGGAACCCTGAGCTGTTACCGGCAGATGGTTGAGGATTTGACGATTGAGGCGCCCGTCTACGGCGTGCGGGCGGAGGGGCTCGAGCCCGGCGAAGAGCCGCAGGCCGGCAGCCTCGAGGACCTGGCCGCGCGATATTGCCGACAGATCCGCGACAGGCAGCCGACGGGACCGTATCGGCTCTGCGGTTGGTCGTTCGGAGGCGTTCTCGCCTTCGAGATGGCTCGCCAACTGGAACGGGCGGGCGCGGAGGTCTCTGGTCTGGTGCTGATCGACAGCTATCTGCCGCAGGACCTTGCCGGGCTTGAGCCAGCAGGTGCCGATCCGGTTATCGGCTGCAAACAGGCCTTTCTCAGGGATCTGTTCGGTATTGAGGCCGAAATCTCGGACGACCGGGATCTCTATGAAATCGCGCGCGGCACCCCGCAGTTCGAGACAGTGTTGCCAGGCGGGCGGGAAGACGAGTTCAGGCGTCTCTATGAGGTCTTCGACGCCAACCACAGACTATTCCTCGGTTACGAGCCGCAACGCTGCGACGTCCCGATGGTATTGATCCGGGCAACCGCCGGGGCGGAGGGCGACAACCATTCCGACGGCTGGGAAGCGCTTTCCGCGAAACCCTTGACACTTCATCGCGTTGCCGCGGATCATTTTTCTGTGCTCAAGACGCCCGCTCTGAATGAATGGCTGCCCGCGATGTGCCAGAAATTGTCCGGCGGTTCGCGGTGAAGGGCGGGCCGGCAAGGGCGTTCACCAGGGGAACGTGGCCGGTGAGGGATGGTATTCCGAACTGGAATGCGGACCGAGCTGACCGTATAGTCCAGATCCGCCGAGGTTGTGATGGGGTGAGTCGGCCGAATGGCTTATGAAGACGAATTCGACGACTACGAAGAGGAGCTGAGAAGCGACCGCCGCCGGCGCCTGCAGCTTTACTTTCTCATTGTTCTGGTGGCCTTCGGGGTTGCTTTGGCCCTGCTTTGGAACCGCATTGTCATCACGGTTCAATCCGGTGAGGCGGGCGTGCTTTACCGCTGGGTATCGGGCACGGAAATGAACCAGATCTACGGCGAGGGTTTGCATCTGATCTGGCCGTGGAACCACATGTATATCTACAACGTCCGGCTCCAGACCAAGGAACGAAATTACACGATGCTGACCAAGGACGGCTTGCCGGTCGATCTCCAGATCGCTGTCCGGTATCAGCCTGATTTGCGTCTGCTGCCGCTGCTTCATGTCACCGTCGGCCCCGAGTATCTGGAAAAGATCGTTTTTCCCGAGACCGAGGCGGTCCTGCGCCGGGCCGTCGGTCAATACACGCCCGAGCAGGTCTATACCAGCAAGCGGGGCTTCCTCGAATCCATTGTCATCAGCAGCCTGACCAGCGTCGAGGACCGCTATGTGATCGTCGACGACGTCCTCGTTCGAAACGTGGAACTGCCGGAAGCCGTCCGTCTGGCCATCGAGAACAAGCTCACCCTGTCGGAACAGCAGAAAGCCTACACCTACCGGATCGAAATCGAACAGAAGGAAGCGGAGCGAAAGGCCATCGAGGCCGAGGGAATCCGCAAGTACCAGGACATCATCAAGAAGAGCCTCACGGAGGACCTGCTCCGCTGGCAGGGCGTTCAGGCGACAAAGGATCTCGCCTCCTCGTCCAACTCGAAGACGGTGGTGATCGGCGCCGGCAAGGACGGCATGCCGCTGATATTGGGTGGCGACAGATAGGGCCATGGCGAAGGAGAGCGTCGGGGACGGTGGACGGAAAACCAAAAGCAAGGCCGGGCTTAGAACCCTGGGCCTGCTGCTGCTCCTGCTCGTCGCTGTCTCCTGCCTGACCGGCCTCGGCTATTACTGGGCGAGCGGACGGCCGCCCTTCGAAGCCACGATTGCCAAGCTCTTGAATCAGGATATCGAAAGCTACCGGCTGGTCGCGGTCTACTCGGAAGACAAGGAGGAACAAAGCTTTGTCAACGGCGTGCGTATGGCCATCGAAGCGATCAATGCGAGCGAGAACCGGATTCTTGGTCAAAAGCTGATTCTGGAGCGGACGGAGGAAGCCGGCGTCTCACCGTCGAGCGCTCTGGAAACCACGGTCCGGAAGACGATGAGGCTCTCCGACAAGGTGGCGCGGACACATCGTCTGCTCGGGGTGATCGGTCATGAATGGTCCGACAGTGCCGTAACCGCCAGTTCTATATACGCGCGCAACAAGATCCTTTATCTGGCAACGCATGCCACGGCGACGTCGCTGACCAACCACGGCTTCGAAACGGTTTTCGCGATGCAGCCGGACAACGCCACCAATGCCTATGTGATCGCGTCTTATGCTCTCTCCCAAAATCTGAAACGGGTCATCGTCCTCTCCGACAAGAGCGACTACGGCAAGGAAAGCGCGAATTTTTTCTCCGAAGCGGTCACCAACGCGGGAGCGACGATCATTTACCGCGGATATTTGTCCGGAGCCAGAAGGTCGGTCGACGATCTGCTCATGTTCGTTCTGGACAACGAACTGTTTACGCGAAACGATTTCGACGCCTTTTTCATCGTGTCCTCGTCCATCGAACAGACCGCCGAGTTCATCGAAAGAGCGAGATACCTGGGGTTGGATGTGCCGGTTCTGGGGATGGAGACATTGTTTTCGGCGGCCATCGAGGCCAAGGTCGGCAAGCCCGCCATGAAAGACACGATCGGCGTCTCGCTCTATGACCGGGACAACATTTCCGATCGGGGGCAGGAATTCATCAAGTCCTATCAGGACAAGTTCGGCCACCTGCCGGACCTGAACTCCGCTCTGGGCTACGATGCGGTTAATCTCATCCGCGACGCGGTCGACCGGGCCGGTTCGTTGGATTCAAGCCGTGTTTCGGATACATTGAAGGTCGCGCGCTACAAGAAACCGTTTGAAGGCGTGACGGGCCCGCTCGTCTTCGATCGGAAGGGCGCGATCACCGACACCCAGATCTTTGTCGTCCGTCATAACGGCGAGGAATTTCATACGGTTGCCACGTTCTCTGTTCCTATAAACACCGATCCGGCACCGGATGGAGACAGTTCGAAAGACACCGAAGCCAAAAAGCCCACGACAGGCGCGCTTCCCTCGGTAATGGAGACAATAGGCCAATGACCATACTCGTGAACCCCTGGGTCTTTCTGTTGTGGGTACTGGCTTCCTGGATCATCGGCGTCCTGGGCAGAGACACCCGCTTCGGCTTTGTCGGTAATTTCCTGATTGCCTTCGTGTTCAGTCCGCTCGTCGGCGTCATCGTTCTGCTCGCGGCCGAGCGCACCCGCCGTCCCGGGAGCCGGAAAAAACGGCAGGCCGGTTAAAGTTCCGGAAGTAAACCCAAAGGCGCTCTGCAGACGCCGGAGAAAAGAAAACGCCGCCTCGACCGGGGGGCGAGGCGGCGTAACTTTTCAAATCCGTAGCGGCAAGGCTCAGGAAGCAGCCTCTTCGGCGACTTCCTTGGCTTCGCCCTTGACCTTGTCCTTGGCCTTGCGGGCAAGATCCTTGCCCTTCTCGAACTGCTCCTTGTAGAACTCGCGCATCTTGCTCGCGTTGAAGTCCATCAAGGTGCCACCTTCCTCGTAGTGCTTCATGATCGACCGGCCGACCGCGTAAGTCGATCCGCCCGCCACCACGGGAAGGGAAACCATGCCGACCATCCAGCCGATACCCGGGATCATCTTGGTCGCGCTGGCGGCGACGACATAGCCGGCGCCATAGCCGAGAACACCACCCGCCAGGGCATAGATTACCTTGCGGCCGAGGCGCTCGGAGAAGGGTTTGCCGTAAAGGTTCGACAGCTTCTGGATCATCCGGAGCTGGATCGCGACAACGGCCGCGATATCGAAGAAGGCCACCGGAACGATGCTCGCGGCGACGGATGCGATTACATAGTCCTTGATGAGGTTGTCGCCCGTCAGCTCACGGGTGACATCGAATTCCACGTCGGTTTCGGTACCGGCCGCATCGGTATCCGCTTCAATGGGGTCTTCCGCTTTGCTCGCGGTCGTTCTGCTCGCCATAGAAATCTCCTGGGGTCCGTGCGGACTGGTCGACTGCCTGTCCGGCCGGCGTGAAGGTGGCCTACATTCCTGAACGGCATTTCGCTCAAGCCACACGGTACTATTTCTGATGGTAAATGAAAAGGGTAACTGTGTATAAACGCCTCTATTTTGTGGCGTTTAAGATTTATCGAGCAATCGGATCCGGCTCTACTCTTGCAGCCATGTGTTGTGTTTACGGTTGCTGAGGCGTGGCGCCGTAAAACTCACCGCCGCCGCTTTCCCCGGCAAGATGCGACAGGTAGACCTCGCCGACGGTCCGCACGAGCACCGCGGCGGAGACGGACGTGATCACCATGCCGAGCAATTGCGGTCCCGGCGCCATGTTCAACACCGCCGAGGTTGTGAAACTGGCGATGCCGGGCGCCGCCATGCCGACCAGCATGGCCGCCGCCAGCTGTTTGCTGCGGTGGCGGTCGAGCGGCTCGCCGTAGAGCCGGGAGAGCTTGCGCAGCATCCGCTCCACGACGACCGCGATCGCCGCCAGATCGACCAGGGGCATGGGGACCAGTCCCGCGACGGCCGCGAAATTGGCATGCCGTTCCACGATCAGCCGTCCGCTGGCCTTTCGGAAGGCGGCCCTGGTCGGAAGGTTGGGTCCTGCCGTCCGGCGGGCCACTTGAGGGTCGGGTGCCATGGAGGAGGGCGATTGCGTTTCGTCCGCTTTTTCAGCCGTCCTGTTCCGGGTCTCTTCGGTCATGGGCGTCACTCCGCCATCCTCAGGGGGCATCGCTGAAGAGTTTTTCGAAGAACTGTCGAAGCTTTCAGGCGGAACGGTTCGGAGCGTCTTTTTCTCGGCGTCGAGCGCGGCACTCGCTGCCTTGCGAAGGTCGTCCAGGGTCTTCTGGGACGTCCGGGGCAGTCTCTTGCTCATGCGCTCAAGGCCTTCTTGGTCGCAAGCAGCGCTTCCGCCTCGTCGGCGATGGCCGCAATGTCCCGCGCTGCCGGGCCGTCCGGCATGGTCAGGGTAGGTGTCGCGCCGAACAAACCGGCTTCCGCATAGGCGACCCGGTTCGGCATTTCGCTGGCAAGCAGCGGGAAGCCGCCTTCCTCGAGTTCCGCCCGGATGTGGCGGGAAATCACGCTGCCCCGGATCGTTTGCGTCAGGACACAGCGGAAGGTCGGGGCCCAGCCCTTGACCCCGCTCATGAGGGTCTTGACCGTGTCCATCATCCGGTCGACATCGAGCGGCGATGCCTTGACCGGGATCAGGACCAGATCCGCGACGGCGAGCGCGGCCACCGTGATATCGCTGTCGAAGCCGGGCGTGTCGACTATCGTGACGGAGTGCATGGGACTTTGCTGCTGGATCGCGGTCCACACGGATTTGTCGGCCTGCTCCAGAACATCCACGCCGCCAAGAGCCAGTTCCCGCTCGGCCAGCCGCATGATCGAGCGCTGCGGATCGGCGTCGACGAGCAGAGGATTGAAACCCTTCGATTTCCAGTGAATGGCGAGACTGCTGGCCAGTGTCGACTTGCCGCTCCCCCCCTTCAAGGAGGCAATGGTCACGACAGATCCACTCATGGCTGCACCCCGCTGATTCCCCGCCAGATCATGTAAATTTTAACAAATTCTGACTGGAAAGCCATGGAAGACAAGACGAGCAACCGCTGGCAGGAGCTATTTCCCGCCTGTAAGAAAGGCTTGAGTGCGCTGCGCCACGTTTGCCGAGATGTTTTCGAAAAACAGCGGGTAGTCGAAACTGTGATAGACGCCTTTGGCAAAGAAACGGCTCTCCAGCCGCTTCGGATCCTTCGCAACGACGGCCAGTCCGCCGTCGGCGATCTGGGCGGAGGCGAAACCAGGCAGGGTTTCGGAGCTGCCGTCTTCGTTGAAGAAGGTCGAACCGAGGTTGAGACTGGCGGGCGCGAGCGCCGTATCGCGGGTCCAGGTCAGCGGATTGACGACGATGGCGCCCGGCTGGATGAGCGGAGACAGGCTCTGTTTCCCGGGGGCGACGGAATTGTAGCTGACGAAACAGCCGGTCTGGTGGGGGAGGTCACAGATCTCGATAGCCGGATTGTCCTTCAGGTCCTGTTCCGTCAGCGACCAGCCGACGACATAGCCGGCGATCACCCGGTCCTCCACGCCGATCTTGCCCCAGTGATGCACCAGGAGCTGGGTCAGAACGTACGATCCCTGGCTGTGCGCGGCCAGAATGACGGGCCGGCCGTTGTTGTGATTCTCCAGGTAGTAGGCAAAGGCCCTGCGGACGTCCTCCTCGCCATAGGCGACAATCGCATCGCGCTCGGCCTCCGGAAGATTGAAACCGGCGAGGTTCATCTGCCGGTAGAGGGGAGCGTAAAGGTTGGCCTGACCGGAAAAAGCATGCGCTTCCGACGCGACGCTCATGGCCGCTCCCTCAATCAGGTCCTTGCGCTCGATATTCATCAGCCAGGCGGATGTATCGTAGAGAACCGTCGGATAGACCCAGAAGATGTCGACGCCGAAGCGGTCCGGATCGTCCGGCTTGTCAAGCCAGCTTGCCGCCTGCGCGTAGTCGGGAGCGGGCGGCACATCCGCCTTGTTGAAGGGCGGCAGCTTCGACTTGCCGTCCGCCGCCGGTGCTTCCTGGAGGAAAACGGAAAGAAGGGCGGCGAGGAAGACTGCAATCCGCATTGCTTTTGGACGTGGAGAACATTTTCGGGCGCAGGTCAGCATCAAACGACTCCAAGGGTCTCGCCCGCCGACAATCGGTCAGGTCTCATTACCCGATATTGAGCATGGGTGAACACCGCCTATCAAGGGACACCGGACGGGCTGCCGCAGCTTTCAACGGCAGAAACGGAACGGACAGGGAAAAGGCGCTGTTCTAAGGCCCGGTCGGGGGCGATCTCCGCATCCCCGGAAGAGCTCGCACTCCTCTCAGTTCCTCAAGCGGGACGTCGCGCGATCAGGTCGATCAGGGCGGAGCGCCCCGAATGGCCGGCGCCTTCGCTGAGCTCCTCCTCGTACTCTTCGAGGCGAAGGATGTCCCAGTCGGCGAAACGGTCCGTCAGCAAGTCCTTTGTATAGAGGTTTGCCTCCGCCGACGGCCCGCCGGTTTTATAGTCCAGCTGCTTTGGCGTGTAGCCATGCAGGAGCAACAGCCCGCCGGGTTTCAGTGTTTGTTCAATTCCGTCGAAGATGGCGGAGCGTAGGTCCGGCGGAGCGAACTGAATGAAGATCGCGGCGACGACATCGTAGGCCGACGCCGTCCACTCCCAGGTGGTTACGTCGGCCAGCCGGAAGTCCACCTCGACGGCCTTGTCCTCAGCGAGGCGGCGCGCCTTCTCAAGCCCCCTGGCGGAATTGTCCATCGCCGTGACCCGCAGACCTCTTTGCGCCATGAAAACCGAATTGCGCCCCTCGCCATCGGCGACGGCGAGCGCCTTCTCGCCCGGTTTCAGCAAGTCGGCATTCCGCTCCAAAAACGCACTTGGCGCCGTTCCGAAGACATAGGCATCCGTTGCATAGCGTTCATCCCACATCCAAGTTGTTCCTCGAAGGTCCTGGGGCTCCGGCGGTTAGCGCAGGCCCGGCTGAAAAGGTTACCGCTGACGCATGCAGCGAACGGTGTCCTGCGGCGTGACAATCATCGCCTCGTCTCCTTTCGTGTGCATCTCCAGGGCGCCGAACTTGTAAAGCGTCCCGCTTGCGCTGGGGGCTTGAACCAGGGTCGCCGAATTGCTTCCCAGGGAGATGGTCGCCACGGACGTGGACTGCGAATTGTCGAAGGTCAGATAGAAGTGGGAGCCGTCGTCGCAGTTGTAGGTGAACGGGCCTTCCGGAGCGGGTGGTGTGGCGGCATCGGTTGCTGCAAAAGTCTGTTGGCAATGGTCGAGAAAGCTGCGGACCGGTGCGTTTGCGCCGCGCAGTGGAACGGAACGCATTTCCTCGCCGGGCAGCCCGTACAGGAGCGCATCGCCCTGGCCAAGTGCGTTCCAGAACGGGTCCTCCACGCCGATCATCACCTCCACGCCTGCATATTCATCGCTCTGGATCGAGACGGTACCGGAAAAGACCGTCTGATAGGCGCCTGTCGAGAAGATGACCTCGACAACGTCACCATTGTTGCGCGCGCCGAAGTTCAGCGCCAGCATCAGCGGAATGCCCGGTCCCTTGGCGCGCGCCTCACAAAACGCGTTCAGCGCCCAGGCGTCGGTCTCGGGAATTCCATAGGTCAATGTATATGACCTCCCGCCATTTTCGTCATCGTATCCCGATTGTTGCCATTGGGCGCCGTCGGCGGATTGTGCTACGGCCGGCAAGGCCGGTCCGCAAAGCGTTGCTGCAAGGACGGCGATATTCATGAGTTTCTTCGTGTGCTCTCGGATCAATGCGTGCACTCCACATAAGTTCCTGCGAGTGCCACACCCGGCGACCTGCAGATGATGCATTCCCACCGGAAGCCGTCGCCGCCGGAAAATCGAACCGCGCCGGGATCGCCGGCGGCTTTCCGTTCAAGTTAAGCGGCCACGACCGTTTGATCCAGTCCGACTTGCTGCTGCTCCTCTGCCGCTGTCGGAGGGATGGTTCTGATGGCACCGTGAGATCCGGGTGGTTGAACCGGTTACCCTGTTTGGGGGAGAGCCCTGTTCGATGAAACCTGGCCAGACCCTGGAGCTCGCCTGAACCGCCAGACCAGTCAGTCGTCCGAAAACCGTTAACTTCCGGGTCGCCAGGAGACCGTGCAAAAGACGCTTGTAATTGATGCGGAGAAAAGAGGCCTCACCTAAGACGCAGGGGACGAAACGCTCCGGACACATGGGTAACTCTTGCCGTTCTTCGGGAGGTGTCGATGCCGTGGCAAGAGGTGTCCAAAGTGGAGGAAGGACTTCAGTCTGTCGCACCTGTTTTCCTGGTCAAGGAAACAGGTGCAGACGCGGTTTTGCATTACAGGATGGAGTTGCCGGATCAGCGATCGTTTTTCCGGCGCCATTCCTGGAAGTTTTTCTGGTGGGCGTCCTTGGTGCAAGGGTAAAGCCCGATGATGCTTTCTCCCTGTTTCACTCTTTCCACGACAAAGTCCTCATAGGCAGTCATTTCGATAGCCTCGTCAGCAACTTCATCAGCGATATGTGCCGGGATGACAATGACACAGTCGTCGTCTCCGACGATAATGTCGCCTGGGAATACAGGCGCATCGCCGCAACCGATTGGACAATTTAGCTCGATTGCCTCATTGGTCGTCAGGTTGGTTGGGCTGGAGGGCCTCGTGTGATAGGCGGGAATATCAAGGTCGCCGATTGTTGCCGCGTCTCTAAACCCTCCGTCGGTAACTACACCGCCGCCGCCACGCATCATGAGGCGCGTGATTAGAATATCCCCCGCCGATGCTGCGGTTGCGCTCTTGCGGCTGTCCATGACGAGCACGTGACCTTCCGGACATGTTTCGATTGCAACCCGCTGCGGGTGCTCCGGATTGCGAAATTCACTCAGCTGGTTCCGGTCTTCGCGTGCCGGCATATAGCGAAGCGTGAAGGCTGGTCCGACCATGTTCTTGCCTTTCCGGGCAACCGGGTGAACGCCCTGGATCACCTGGTTCCGCAGGCCGCGTTTGTAAAGCGCCGTCGCCAGGGTGGCGACGGAAACGCCCATGAGCTTTTGCCGGGTTTCCTCGTTCATGGTGCCTCCTCCTCAGGCGAAATCTGCGGGCAGGACGCCCTCGGGAATGTTCTGGTAGCAAACCGGGCGCAGGAACCGCCGGATCGAAAGGGTTCCGACTGATGTCGCGCCGAAATTGGTCGAAGCGGGGTAGGGGCCGCCGTGAACCATGGCGTCGCACACCTCAACTCCTGTAGGAAAGCCGTTGGCGAGCACCCGCCCGGCCTTGCGCTCAAGTACAGGCAACAGGAATTTCGCGGCATCGCGATCCCCTGAATCCATATGAAGCGTTGCAGTCAGCTGGCCTTCCAGTGTTTTGGCAAGGTGCAGCATGTCCTCAAGTCCGCTGACACGCACAACAAGGCCAAGCGGACCGAAAACCTCTTCGCCAAGGGAATGATTTCCAAGGAACGTGTCGAGCTCGGTCTCGTAAAGGTTCGGCAGGGCGGAGCGCTCTTTGCTGTCCGTCGTCAGAAGTGCCGAAACACCTGCGCAGCCGTCAAAACGGGCCTTGCCTTCACGATAGGCGCTTGCGATGCCTTCGGTCAGCATGGTCTGGGGGGCAGCCGCTTCAAGTGCCGCCTTGGCCGCAGTGACAAGTGCATCGCCTTGAGCGCCCTTGGTAACGACGGTAATTCCCGGATTGGTGCAGAATTGGCCCGCGCCCATGATGAGCGATCCTGCCCAGCCGGTGCCGATCTCGGCGCCGCGTGCGGCGAGCGCTTCAGGCAGGACGAACATCGGGTTTACGGAGCCGAGTTCGCCGAAGAACGGAATGGGCTCTGGGCGAGCGGCGCAGAGGTCGAAGAGAGCACGGCCACCCACCAGCGATCCGGTGAAGCCGACGGCCTTGATCAGCGGGTGCTGGACGAGAGCCTGGCCGACATCGCGCTTGCCGCCCTGGATCAGGCTGAAGACGCCCGGATGTATACCACAAGACTTGAGTGCCGCGTGGACGGCCTCCGCGATGATCTCGCCGGTGCCGGGATGGGCGGAATGCCCCTTGACGACAACCGGACATCCGGCGGCGAGCGCGGCAGCAGTGTCACCACCGGCGGTCGAAAAGGCCAGCGGGAAATTGGACGCGCCGAAAACAGCGACTGGTCCAATCGGTCTCTGCATCATGCGCAATTCCGGACGCGGCAGCGGCTGGCGATCCGGCAAAGCCTCGTCTTTGCGGATATCGAGATGGGCGCCGCTTCGAATATGGGCCGCAAACAATTTCAACTGGCCGGTCGTGCGGCTGCGCTCACCGTTCAGTCGAGCCTCCGGCAGCCCGGTTTCCCGGGTTCCTATTTCGGTGATGGCTTCGGCGCGCTTTTCGATTTCCTCGGCAATGGTGTCGAGGAACCGGGCACGGTCTTCACGGCTGGAAGCGCCAAAGCTCCAGAAAGCCTCCTCGGCCTGCTTGCAGGCTTCATCGACAAGGTCCGGTGTGCCGACGCAAAAGGCATGGGGGGAGCCATGGGCAGGTTCCGATTTGAACTGCGCGCTGGTCGCAACCCATTGACCGGCGATCAGGTGTTTGCCGTGTGGTGCAAAAGTCATGGTTTGAAACGCCTGTCAGATGAGGTTGTTGGAGGTCAGGAAACCTTCAAGTTTCTGCTGCTGATCCGGTGTGAGCGGCCAGGCAGACGGCGGCCGGGTCGGGCCACAGTCATTGCCAAGCAACTGCAGGGCGGCTTTTACGCCAGTGACGTTTGTGCCGTTCATTTCCTCTGCGCGTATGTCTTCAAAAGCGCGCATTTCGGCGATTAAGGCGTTTGCCTTGTGGTAGTTGGAGGCTTCCAGGGCAGCATGAATGGCGAGCGAGCGTTCCGGCCAGACGTTGATCAGTCCGGAAGTGAACCCGCGCGCGCCGACGGCATAGAAGGCCGGAGCCCAAACTTCTGCGAGACCGCCCACCCAGACGATGGAAGGATCGCAGGCAGCTTTCGCAGCCGCCAGTTTCTGCGGGTTCGGGGTCGCCCATTTGACGCCCTTGACACCGGGTAGGGCACACAGATCGGCAATTGCCCCGGTGCCGATGGCGTCGTTGCGGAGATAAAGCATCATCGGCAAGCCGCCGGAAGCATCCGAAATGGCCTTGATGTAGTCCACGGTTCCACGCGGTGCGACGAATGGGTCGGGTGGCTGATGGATCATCAGTGCCGTTGCACCTGCATCTGCCGATGCCTTGGCAAGTGTGCAGGCATCGCGCAGACCGCGTCCGACTCCAGCCAGAACCGGTGCACGGCCATCAACCATAGTGCTCACTTCCCGCACCATGGTGCAGGCTTCCTCGGTGGTCAGCGCATAGAATTCGCCAGTGTTGCCGTTGACCACCGGTATGTGGATACCGGCATCCAGAACCCGGGTAACGATGGGTTCCAGTTTGGAAGGGGCGATGTCGCCATCTTCGCCATAGGGCGTTACCAGAATGCCTGAAATGCCTGTCAGGGCCGTGTCGAGATCATGTGTCATTGAAAGAAGTCGCTCGGTTTGTCTGAAAGTCGCTGTTGGTCTTTATCGCTATCAATCTCAGTAGATGTCCGGTTCACCGGCCGCCGGACCAAATCCGGCCTCCAGGTAATCAAAGTCGCAGCCCTTGTCGGCCTGGGTCACATGACGGGCAAACATCCAGCCGTAGCCGCGCTGAAATTTGGGTTTCGGAGGCCGCCATGCTGCCCGCCGTTTCTCCAGCTCGGCTTCGTCGACCAGCATGTCCAGGCGCCGGTTGGGCAAGTCCAGCCGGATGGTGTCTCCGGTTTCGAGCAAGGCAAGGGGGCCGCCAATATGGGACTCAGGGGCAACATGCAGGACGCAAGCGCCGTATGAGGTGCCGGACATTCGCGCATCGGAAATGCGGAGCATGTCACGATGCCCCTGTCTGATGAGTGCTTTGGGGATCGGAAGCATGCCCCATTCGGGAAAGCCCGGGCCGCCTTGCGGGCCGGCATTTCGCAACACCAGAACATGGTCCGGCGTGACGTCGAGGTCCTCATCGTCAATAGCCGCTTTCATGTCTGGGTAGCTGTCGAAGACCAGTGCCGGTCCTTCATGGCTATGATACTTCGGATCGCAGGCTGCAGGTTTGATGACCGCGCCGTCGGGGCAAAGGTTGCCGCGCAGAACCGCGAGCGAGCCTTCATGATAAACCGGGTTGGACAGGGGCCGAATGACGTCTTCATTGTAGACTTTTGCGCCATCCAATCCGGCGGACATCGATTTGCCGGTGACCGTGACGCAGGTTGTGTCCAGCCGCTCTTCCAGTTGTTTCATAAGCGCGCGCAGGCCGCCGGCGTAAAAGAAATCCTCCATCAGATAGTCTTTTCCTGCTGGGCGGATATTGGCAATCAGCGGCGTGGTGCGGCCCAGCGCGTCCATGTCATCGAGGGTGAGATCCACACCCGCACGGCGGGCGATGGCGATCAGGTGGACCACGGCGTTGGTGGAGCAGCCAGTGGCCATGGCGACAGTCGCGGCATTGCGGACAGCCGCTTCCGTGACGATCTTCTCTGGCGTCAAGTCTTCCCAGACCATGTCGACGATCCGCCGTCCGCAGTCTGACGACATGCGCTGATGGCCGGAATCTGCTGCCGGAATGGAGGAGGCACCGGGAAGGGTCAGGCCGAGGGCGTCGGTGATGGCGGTCATGGTCGATGCGGTACCCATGGTCATGCAGGTGCCGACCGAACGGGCAATGCCCCCCTGGATTCCGATCCATTCCTCGTCGGTGATCTGGCCGGCGCGGCGTTCATCCCAGTATTTCCAGGCATCTGAACCTGATCCGAGGATCTTGCCGGCGTAGTGTCCGCGCAGCATTGGCCCCGCCGGCAGGTAGATCATCGGAACGCCTGCGGTCAGGGCGCCCATGACAAGGCCCGGGGTTGTCTTGTCGCAGCCGCCCATCAGCACGACACCATCGAGCGGGTGGGAGCGGATCATTTCCTCCACTTCCATGGCCAGCATGTTGCGGTAGAGCATGGATGTCGGCTTGGTGAAGCTCTCGTCTACAGAGAGAGAAGGCATCTCGACCGCAAACCCGCCTGCTTGGGAAACGCCGCGTTTGACGTCCTTGACCCTTTCCGGAAAATGGCCGTGGCAAGCGTTGAGTTCCGACCAGGTGTTCATGATACCGACGATCGGTCTGCCGACGAATTCCTCTTCCGAATAACCGAGCTGCATCATGCGGGAGCGATGGCCGAAACTGCGCAAGTCATCGGGCGCGAACCAGCGTGCGCTCCTCAGCTGCTCAGGTTTCAAACGTGCATTCATGGCCATTCAGGTCCTCCCGCGAAATTCGATGCTTGTGATGTATGCGCATTCATAAATATTCGTCAATAGGATTATTCGTTCCATTTAGATAACAAATTTTGGGCTTGACTCACTTGACAGGTGCTGTAGGAACAGAATGTATGCGCATACATGATGCGCTTGGGCGGGAGGTTCGCGCCCGGAGGATGTAACTATTCGGCCGAGCGACTCGGCCATTGGGAGGACATAATGAAACTGACACGCAGGACTATTCTTGCAGCAGCAAGTCTTGCTGCATTTATTGCGCAGCCTATGATGTCTGCAGCCCAGGAATTGCCGCGTAACGTGCGCCTCGTTATTGGCTCGACATCAACGGGTGGCGACACCTACCAGAACTCGGCAATCGTGGCCGAAGCCTTGGCTGATCATCTCGGTATCAACATCAAGGTGGATGCTGTAGGGGCTTCTGAGGCATTCAAGGCGCTGAAGCGGGACAGCCGCGGAACGACACTCATGATTTTCCACGACCAGTCGTATCTTGGTCATCTCTATGGCCGTCGTGGCTATGAGGATCCTTTTGCCAATTATGCGATAGGGCCGACAGTTGCCATCAATCCGGGGAACGCTTATCTGGTTCCGGCGAATTCTCCCCATGAGTCGATGGAAGACATTCTCAAGGCAGCCGAGGCCGGAGAGCGTGTTCGTGTGGCAATCCAGCCAGGCGGCGTATCGGAGATCGGTTTCTCGGCCATGAAAAACGCCGCGCGTGTACGCGCACCGGGCTCGGAAGAAAACATTGTCGCGGTCAACACCGGATCCCAGTCCGACAAGAACCAGGCCATGTGGGACAACCTTGCCGATGTCATCAACGGTTCTATCCAGGCCAATGAGCAATTCACCCAGCTGGGAGACGGCGATGCCAAGGGTATGAAGTTTGTCTGGATTACAGCGCGGGACGCGACGCTTCAGCAGGCGCCGGCCGAGGGCATGGGCAACACGACCCGCGATCAGCTCCTGAAGTTCGCATCTCCGGCAACCAGCGTAACGCTTGACGGGGAACAGGATTTCACCTTCGACAAGGAGTTTTTCTTCCTGTTCAATCCGGACATGGATCCGGCCATCATCGATCAGATCGATACCGCTCTGGCCGAGATCTTTGAGAAGGGCGACATCCAGAAGCGCCAGAAAGGCTCTTTCTTCATTCCCAACTTCCTTCCATCAAAGGAAGCCAAGGCACATCTTGAAGCCAAACGCGACACCTATCGCAATGTGATTGCCGAAATCTCCGGCAGCAAGTGAGTACCTGCGGCCCGGTATCCCAGCCGGGCCGTTTTGCCATACGCCAGGGGAGGGGTATTTGGGCACGTTCACAAGGGTGACGATCGATTTCGATACGTCACATCTGCTGTTTCCAACAATTGTCTCAGGTGTCCTTGCTCTGCTCGGGCTTGCAATCCTGATCCGGGACCGCCGCAGGATAGCCGGTAGCGCCGCCTACTGGCGAGGCGTTCTCGCTCGCATGGACAAGATGCGCTTCCTCGGTACGTTGGGTCTGACCCTTGTCTATTTTTCGCTGATGGTTCCGATCGGAGATTTCTGGCCGAACACGGGGCTGGGCTTTCTAATCTGCTCGGTGCCCTTTGTTTTCGCCACCGGCAGTCTGCTTTCCCATGACCGTGACCTGAAAAGCCTGTTGCCGATCGCGGCCATTTCGCTGACCGGACCGACCTTTGTCTGGTGGCTCTTCACCTATCCGTTGTTCCTGACGCTTCCCTAGGTTTCCAGATGTTTGAGCTTGTTACGCCCCTGTTCCTGTCGCTCATTGTCGGTGGAACCCTGGTCGGCATTATCTTTGGCGCGATTCCAGGGATGACGGCGACCATGGCGGTCGCCATCTGTCTGCCGATTACCTACTCTCTGGGACTGGAAAATGGCCTGGCGCTCCTTCTGGGGCTTTACGTCGGTGGTATCTCCGGTGGCCTGGTGCCGGCCATTCTCCTTGGTATTCCCGGCACCCCCAGTTCGATCACGACCACCTTCGACGGCTATCCCATGTCAAAGAAGGGGGAAGGCGAAAAGGCACTGCGGATCGGTATTTGCGCGTCCCTCGTCGGCGGCCTGATCAGCCTGTTGATCCTCTTTCTCTTCGCCCCGACCCTGGCGGACTTCGCCATCAAGTTCTCCTATGTCGAGAAGTTCCTGATCATCTTTTTCGCCCTGACCGTCATGGCAGCTCTTTCCTCGGATATGCTGATCGGCATTTTTTCCGGCATCCTGGGCATTTTCGTTTCCCTGATCGGCACCTATGACATCTCCAAGGGTGGTAACGGGGAGCTGCGTTTGGTCCCTGAGGGAACGGAGTATTGGCTTGAAGGAGGCTTCTCGCTATTGCCGGTGCTGATCGGGCTGTTTGGTTTGGCCGCGATCCTGGAACAAGCGGAAATCGGCATGCCGAAAGGCCATGGCATCAAGGATATCAAGGTCGGTAAGAAATCGACGTTCTCAATTGGAATCTTCAAGGGCCAGCTGATCAATCTGCTACGCTCATCCGGCATCGGCACCTTTGTCGGCATCCTGCCCGGTGTCGGCGGGTCGGCCGCCTCCATTCTGGCCTATTCGAACGCCAAGACCTTTTCGCGTAATCCGGAGCGTTTCGGCGAGGGCGAACCGGCAGGGATCATGGCCTCGGAAGCTGGCAACAACGGTCTGACAGGCGGCGCGCTGGTACCGCTATTGTCGCTCGGGATCCCGGG
The DNA here is from genome assembly GCF_017309185.1 of Roseibium aggregatum. Taxonomy (GTDB): domain Bacteria; phylum Pseudomonadota; class Alphaproteobacteria; order Rhizobiales; family Stappiaceae; genus Roseibium; species Roseibium aggregatum_B. The sequence continues at coordinate 1,081,354 of NZ_JAEKJZ010000001.1, forward strand.
CGATTCAACGACAGCGCTCCTGATCGGTGCTTTCACGCTGCAGGGAATTCAGGTCGGGCCGCTGTTCATCGGCAACAATCCGGACACATGGAACGCCATGATCTTCGCGATGCTGGTCGCGAACCTGGCGATGTTCGCGATGATGTATGTGGCGATCCGCTATTTCGCCCTGGTGGTGACGATCCCGAAACACATCCTCTTCCCTGTCATTTTGATGATGTGCGTGATCGGGGCCTATACAATCAATTACGGCATCATGTTCGACGTCTGGACCTTGCTGATCTTCGGCCTTTTCGGCTGGCTGGCAACCAAGCTAAGGCTCGAGGTGGCCCCCTTCATCATCGGCTTCATTCTGGGGCCGTCAGCGGAGGTCTATTTCGTCAAGAGTCTGGAATCCTTCGGCGATGTGACCATCTTCTTCACCAAGAGCTGGATCGCAGTGGTGCTGTGGGTTCTAATTGCCGCTTCGATCGCAGGTTCGATCATCCTGTCGAAGAAGCACGGCGAGGCTACGGACACATGACATGACCCTTGCACTCCTGCAGAGGGCAATGGAATATTCCGCCAATGACAAAGATCGAAACGACTGCCGAAATGACTTCGGGGCCCCGCAAGAAGGTGTCCCGAGGGGTGACAATGGCAACGGTCGGCCGAATGGCCGGCGTCTCGCAGGTGACCGTGTCTCGCGCCCTTTCAGACCCTTCCAAGGTCTCGCAGGAAACGCTGAAGAAGATCCGGGATGCGATCGATGCGACCGGATTTGTGCCAAATGCCATTGCCGGCGCTCTGGCGTCCCAGAAAAGCATGCTGGTCTCGGTTCTGGTGCCGTCGATCACCAACATCACCTACACCTCGATGATCAGCCCGTTCAACGCGGTGATGCGTGAAAACGGCTACGAGGTACTTCTGTCGGAGACCGGGTTCGACCTTGAGGACGAGGAAAAGCTGATCGCCGCTCACCTGTCCCGGCGCCCTGATGCAATGCTGCTGACCGGCATACGACACACGGGCGCGGCCAGGCGGGCCCTGCTGGGAGCATCCATTCCGATTGTCGAAGTATGGGATGTGACCGAGACACCGATCGATCAATGTGTCGGCTTCTCCCATTCCGAAGCCGGCAGGGCGGTTGCCGATTTCGTCATCGACTCAGGTTATGAGCGTGCCGGTAGCGTGTCTGCGGGCGATGAACGCGCCCTGAGGCGCAAAACCGCCTTTGCCGAGCGGTTCGCCAGGCGCTCCGGCACTGATGTGGCCGAGGTCAACTTCGAGGCCCAGGCCAGCCTTGCAAACGGGCGCGCTGGCTTGGCCGAACTGATTGATCAGCAGGGGTTCAAAAATGGCGTCATCTTTTGCAGCTCCGACATCCTGGCGCTCGGCATCATGGTCGAAGCCCGCGCCCGCGGCTTGAGCGTTCCGGAAGATGTTGCGGTGATCGGATTTGGCGATCAGGATTTTGCCGCGCACACCGATCCCGCGATCACCACGGTGCGTGTGGATCGCGAGGCGCTTGGCCGGGAGGCGGCCAAGGCCATGCTGAAGCGCTTCTCGGGACAGACGCCCCTGCAACCGTTCACTGACATCGGCTTTGAAATCGTCCGACGCAAATCCTGCTGATTTATGCGGGTATTGCCGTCTGAACTGAGGCTGTCGATCGGTCGAGGCATGGCGGAAAACGGAAGCCGGGTGAAAAAAGACCCGTTCCGGAAAACACGCCGAAACGTTCACCCGTTTGACAACTGTCAATTTGGCGTTGATCTCGGTCGATCGAAAACAGCTTTGTAGCCAATGCTATGCAAGAGAAGAAAATGGTCGGAGTGAGAGGATTCGAACCTCCGACCCCCTCGTCCCGAACGAGGTGCGCTACCAGGCTGCGCTACACTCCGACAGAATTTGGATTTAAGAGTAAACCCAACGGGAACAGCGGGGCAAGGCCGCGCTGCGTGGAGGCTCATTTAGCAAAGCTGACCCCGTCCCGCAAGGGGCTTCCGGCGGCAATCGGAAAATTTTTGAAAGCCTCAATGTTCTGAGCAAGATAGCGGCCGGCCCGGTGGTTTCGCGCGCGGAGGAGACGCCTGGGCACAGGGAGGCAAAGTGGGGCAGGCCGTTTTTTTAAGAGCGTGATAACCGCCTGGGGAAAACCCGCCTGTGCGATGAATTCTTCGCGCCTGCCAAGGCTTGCGTTTCGTCACGGGCATCGCTATACAGCTCTCCCACGGCCTTGGGGTGTAGCCAAGCGGTAAGGCAGCGGTTTTTGGTACCGCCATGCGAAGGTTCGAATCCTTCCACCCCAGCCAGTTTTTCTCAAGATCCAAAGACGATGTTTCGCGCGCTGCGAATGGGCAGAGCGGTGTGCGATTGCGGCTGATACAGAAAGCCGTTGCCTGTACCGTCGTTTTTCGCCTATGAGATCCCTCGAAATGCCAGTGGCTGGGGGGCCTGTTCTTGAAAAAATTTCTTTTGACCGTAGCGGTGCTTGCCGCTAGCGCGGGTCTTTCCGCATGTGCCAGCGTAACGCGCGGGACAACCGAAACCGTCAAGATCTACGCGTCGCCCGAAGGCGCTCAGATCGCAACCAATATCGGTCTGACCTGCACCACGTCACCATGTTCGCTGGAAGTGTTGCGAAAGACCGAGTTTTCGGTGATCGTTTCAAAGGAAGGCTACAACACGCAGACGGTGCGTGTGACGACGGCGGTCGCGCCGGGTGGTGTGGCCGGAATCGCGGGAAATGTCCTGGTCGGTGGCGTGATCGGCGTGGGCATCGATGCGGCATCGGGCGCAACGCTCGATCACAAGCCGAATCCCGTTCTGGTGGAGCTCGTTCCGCTGAACCCGAAAGACCCGGACACACCGAAAGGCGATCTTTCGGAGGTTCGCGACGAGATCGCAGCCAAGCGGCGCGCGCAGGAAGAGGCCGCGATGCGGAGCAGGGGCGGCGTCTGAGCGTTCTTTCCGGCAACCTTTCCCGCGTCTTCGACATCGTACCGAAAGGAAAATGCCCGGCGCGGGAGCCGGGCATCCAGACTGCTGATAAACCTCATGCCGTCATTCCGGCCAGCTTGGCGTGAAGCGGCATCGCGTGAGCCGGAATCCAGCAATCAGCGCGAGCGGTCACGAGCACCAATTCTTGTATCTATCTGTTAAATTTACAGTATTGAGCGCCTTCGGCGCGGCATATGTCTGGGTTCCGGATCTGCGTTCGGCTGACGCCTTACTTGTCCGGAATGACAATCCGAGGGGGGCAACAATCTGGACACCTGGCTTGGAAGGCGGGCATCGAGTTTGGTCGATGGGGCGCGCAGGTGGAGGCAAAACGCTTCTGAGCTTGTTTCTTTTTGGTGTTTGCGGGAGTCCTGGAAAAGAACGGCAGAACCGGTAGGGCAACCGGTTCCACCGGAAAAGCTGGAAAACAGCCTGCCGCCTGTGCGCGAGCACCGGGCAAGGCCGATATTGCCTGAGCCCGGTTCTCCAGAAGGGTTCCCGCACGAGCCACGCACCGGGCCGCCAAGGCGGTGACGGAGCCGGATTTGAAAAGCCCGATCATGGGGGTAGGCGGGCTGCGGAATGCGAGGCCGAAAAAACTTTAAAACCGGCAAGCGGCGCAATGCATTTCAGCGCCCTTTCTGAAGGTCGTTTGACCGTCTCCCCGTCCTCTGGCATGCGAAACGCTGACATCTGCCATGCGTTTTTCCACCGGCTTCTTACCTGTTTTGGCCTGTCCTGGAGGCTTATGTTCCTGAATTGGCGCCGGTTCGAGCGCCGTTTTCTACAATAATTTCAAGGGCAGGACCTCCATGACCGGCAGTCGAATCCAGAATGCGTCGTTGCGCGACAAGATCATGAGCGCCGATGACGCCGCGTCCCTCATTCGGCCCTCCACGACTGTGGGCATGAGCGGCTTCACCGGGTCCGGCTATCCGAAATCGGTACCGATGGCCCTGGCGCGGCGGATCGAGGAAGAACATGCGGCCGGCAACCCGTTCAAGGTGAAGGTCTGGACCGGCGCCTCGACGGGGCCGGAACTCGACGGCGCGCTCGCCAAGGTGAACGGCATCGAGTTCCGACTGCCTTACAATTCCGACCCGGTCGCGCGCGAGCGGATCAATGCCGGGGAAATGCACTATTTCGACATGCATCTGAGCCAGGTCGCGCCGATGGCCTGGCAGGGCTTTCTCGGCCCCCTCGATACGGCGATCGTCGAGGTTTCCGGCATCACGCCCGACAAGACGCTGATCCCGTCTTCCTCCATCGGCAACAACAAGACCTGGCTCGACCAGGCCAGCCAGATCATCCTGGAAGTGAACGGCTGGCAGAGCGAGGCGCTCGACGGCATGCACGACATCTATTACGGCACCGCGCTGCCGCCCAACCGCAAGCCGATCCCGCTGGTGCGTCCGGACGACCGTATCGGTAGGACCCATTTCAGCGTCGATCCGGACAAGATTGTTGCCATCGTCGAAACGGACGCGCCGGACCGCAATCTGCCCTTTGCCGAACCCGATGACGTGGCCAATGCGATCGCTGGACATCTGCTGGAGTTCCTGGCCCATGAGGTGAAGGTCGGCCGGCTGCCTCAGGAGCTTCTGCCGCTGCAATCCGGTGTCGGCAATGTCACCAACGCGGTGCTGGCCGGCCTGATGGACGCGCCCTTCGGCAACATGACCGCCTATACGGAAGTGATCCAGGACGGCATGCTCGACCTTCTGGAAGAAGGCAAGCTGCGCATGGCGTCGGCGACGGCTTTTTCCCTGAGCCCCAACGCGGCGGAGCGCTTCAACCGGGATGCGGCCCGCTTCACCGGAAAGCTGATCCTGCGGCCGCAGGAAATCTCCAACCATCCCGAACTGGTCCGCCGGCTCGGCTGTATCGCCATGAACGGCCTGATCGAGGCGGACATCTACGGCAATGTCAACTCCACCCATGTCATGGGGTCGCGCATCCAGAACGGTATTGGCGGGTCCGGCGATTTCGCGCGCAACGCCTTTGTTTCGATCTTCATGACGCCGTCGATCGCCAAGGGTGGCAAGATCTCCGCCATCGTGCCCCAGGCCGCCCATGTGGACCACACAAGTCAGGATGTGCAGGTGATTGTCACCGAGCAGGGGCTCGCCGACCTCAGGGGTCTCAGCCCGAAGCAGCGGGCGGAGGTCATCATCGCCAACTGCGCCCATCCGGTCTACCGACCGATGTTGCAGGACTATTACCGCCGCGCCAGCGAGACCTCCTTCGGCCGGCATGCGCCGAACATCCTGGGCGAGGCGCTCTCCTGGCATCAGCGTTACGTCGAGACCGGCTCGATGCAGCCAGGCGATGCTCACGCAGGCTGTTGAGCCGGGCCCCGGCGAGGCATCCCGGACGCAGCGCCGGCGGCTCCCCGGGAGACCGCTGTTTTGACCGTCTAAGAGGCGTCTCGGCCCATGACGCTTTGCGTGATGTTACGCCGAGATCGCCTGCGAGGCTTCTCGGACGCTTTGCGTCGCGGCATTGATTTGCGAGGTCGTGGCGGAGATCGACTGGATATTGGTCGTGATCTGCTCCACGCCCTGAGACGCGTACTGCATGTTCGAGGAAATTTCCTGGGTGACGGCGGTTTGTTCCTCCACTGCGGAGGATATTCCGGTCGCAATGTCCGCGATGTCGTTGATCACCTTCATGATGGTTTGAATGGCCTCAACGGCGCTTTCCGTGGTCGACTGGACCGAGCCGACCTGAGAGGAGATTTCCTCCGTCGCCTTGCTGGTCTGCGACGCGAGGCTCTTGACCTCGGATGCAACCACCGCAAAGCCCTTGCCGGCCTCGCCGGCGCGTGCGGCCTCGATGGTCGCGTTCAGCGCCAGAAGATTGGTCTGGTTTGCGATGCCGTCGATCAGTTCGATCACCGAGCCGATCGTCTTGGCGTCTTCCGAAAGGCCGGACATGATCTGGCTGGACCGTTCCGCCTCGCCGATGGCGTTCCGCGAGACTTCCATGGCCGTTTGCACCTGCCGGCTGATCTCCTGAATGGAGGCGGACAGTTCCTCCGCGGCAGCCGCGACGGTCTGAACGCTGGAAGATGTCTTTTCGGACGCGCTTGCGGACTCCGCCGCCCGATCCGTCGTCGAGGCGACCGAGCTTGCGATCTCGGACAGGTCCGCGTCGATCTTCTTCTGGATATCCGCCTTGCGGTGACGTTCCTGAACCTGTTGCGTGACGTCGGTTGCGAATTTCACGACCTTGAACGGCCGGCCTGCCGCGTCGAAGATCGGGTTGTAGGAGGCCTGGATCCAGATCTCCCGGCCGCCTTTCGCAACGCGCTTGAACTCCCCCGTCTTGAATTCGCCGGCCGCCAGGTCCTTCCAGAATTGCTGATATTCGGCACCTTCCGAGAAGTTACTGTCGACGAACATCCTGTGGTGTTTGCCCTTGATTTCGTCGAGACCGTAACCCATCGCGCCGAGGAAGTTCTCGTTCGCATCCAGTATCGTGCCGTCCAGTTCGAAATGGATCACTGCCTGCGCCCGGTTGATCGCCTTGATCTGGCCTTCCATGTCCGCCACTTCAAATTTCCGCGCGGTGATATCGGAGGCGATCTTGACGACCTTGATGACCTTGCCCGACGCATTCAACACCGGATTGTAGGAGGCCTGGATCCAGATTTCCTTGCCTCCCTTGCCGAAGCGCTGGAACTCGGCCGCATTGAATGCGCCGTTCGCGAGGTCGCGCCAGAAGGTCTTGTATTCAGCGCTTTGAGCGTAGTCGGATCCGACGAACATGCTGTGGTGCCGCCCCCGGATTTCCTCAAGCGAATAGCCGAGCGCATCCAGGAAGTTCTGGTTTGCTGTCAGGATCGTTCCGTCCGGAGTGAATTCGATCATGGCCTGGGACCGGCTGAAGGCCTCTACGATCGCTTTCCAGGAGGATCCGGTTAAAAACTGCATTGACTGTCTCCAGCTCAAAAAACACGAGTTGAAGCTTAAGTTAAGTCGAAAAAGTAAATAAAATTCTATCTAAGTTGAGTTTCACCTGCGTCAGAGCAAGCAAAAAATATTAAAAAAAATTTAGGTAAACGAATAGGGGGTCAATAATACTAAAAGTTTAGCGAAATAAATAATTGCTTATTTTGCATTGCAAAAATAAATCTTTGGTTGAGTTTTATCCGGAAAAGTGCGGATAGGTTGATTCGGGAAATTACTTACGAATTCTTCTGGGGGAGTGGAGGTGGAAGCAGGCGGCGACGAGGGGCGGCCGCAGCCGCCGGTCATGAGCCTCTGACGCGCCGGAGCGCCCCGCACCTCGTCCTGAGCAGAGGCCGGCAGACAAGCCGTTGTCCGGCCCGTCCGGCACGCGCGTCAGGCAAGACGGGCCGTCCCCGGGCGGGGCCGTTCAACTGTCGTAGACTGCCTCTCCGGCGTCCGCGGAAATGGTGGTTCCCTTTTCCCCCGCAAGGGCGGCAGGCACGTCGGCAAGAGTGCAGATCACCGCCTTCTTGCCGGTGGCGCGGACGAAGTCCTGGGCGGCTTCCACCTTGGGGCCCATGGAGCCCGCGGGAAAGTCGAACTGGTCCATGGCGTCCGGACCTGCCAGGCGGATCGCTTTCTGGCCGGGCTTGCCCCAGTCGAGATAGACCGCGTCGGCATCGGTGGCGACGACGAAGGCATCCGCCTCGATGTCCTTGGCAAGAAGCGCCGAGCATCGGTCCTTGTCGATGACGCATTCGACCCCCGTCAGCTTGCTGTCCGCGCCGTACATGGTTGGAATGCCGCCGCCGCCGGCGGCGATCACCACCACGCCCTTGTCCAGCATCCACTTGATCGGGCGAAGCTGGAAGATGCGTTTCGGCTGGGGCGAGGGGACAACCCGGCGCCACTTGTCGCCGTCGGCCTTGATCGACCAGCCTTTTTCAGCGGCGTTCTTTTCCGCCTCTTCTTTTGAGTAGACCGGGCCAATGAATTTGGTCGGGTCCTGAAAGGCCGGGTCGTCGGGGTCGACCTCGACCATGGTCAGGATGGTCGCAAGCGGCTTTTCGAACGGCAGAAGGTTGCCCAGCTCCTGTTCGATCATGTAGCCGATCATGCCTTCGGTCTCGGCTCCCAGAACGTCGAGCGGATATTCTTCCACCTCCTCGTAAGCCGCTTCCTGCAACGCCAGAAGGCCGACCTGGGGACCGTTGCCGTGGGTGACCACGATCTCGTGTTCCGCCGCGATCGGAGCGAGGGCCTTGGCGGCGATGCGGGCGTTGGCCCTCTGGTTTTCGGCGGTCATCTCTTCTCCCCGGCGGAGAAGAGCGTTGCCACCGAGCGCGACAACGACTCTCATGGCATCATGCTCCAAGCGTTGCGACCAGGATCGCCTTGATCGTGTGCATGCGGTTTTCCGCCTGCTCGAAGGCGATGTTCATCGGGCTTTCGAAAACCTCTTCGGTCACCTCCATTTCGGAAATGCCGAACTTGTCGTGGATGTCCTTGCCGACCTTGGTTTCCGTGTTGTGGAAGGCCGGCAGGCAATGCATGAACTTCACCCGGGGGTTTTCGGTCTTTTTCATCAGGTCCATGTTGACCTGATAGGGCGTGAGCAGCTTGATGCGGCTTTCCCAGACATCGGCCGGTTCACCCATGGAGACCCAGACATCGGTGTGCACGAAGTCGACGCCCTTGACGCCTTGGGAGACATCGTCGGTGATGGTAATGCGCGCGCCGGTCTCCGCCGCACGGGCTTTCGCAGCTTCGATGACGTCATCGTGGTTCTGGTTTGCCTTCGGCGCGACCATCCGCACGTCCATACCCATGATGGCCCCGAGCATCAGAAGCGAGTTGCCCATGTTGTTGCGGGCGTCGCCGCAGAACGCATAGGAAATCTGGCTGCGCGGCTTGTCGCAATTCTCCACCATGGTCAGCATGTCGGCGAGCATCTGGGTCGGGTGCCAGTCGTCCGTCAGGCCGTTATAGACCGGCACGCCCGCGTATTGGGCGAGTTCCTCGACCATTTTCTGGCCGGCGCCGCGAAACTCGATGGCGTCGAACATGCGCCCCAGAACCCGGGCGGTGTCCTTCATGGATTCCTTGTGACCGATCTGTGAGCCGGACGGGTCCAGATAGGTGATATGCGCGCCCTGGTCGTGGGCCGCGACTTCGAAGGCGCAGCGGGTGCGCGTCGACGTCTTCTCGAAGATCAGGCAGATGTTCTTGTCCGCCAGAGCCTTTTGTTCGGAACGGGCGTATTTTGCCCGCTTCAGGTCCCGGGCGAGGTCCAGAAGATAGAGCATTTCGCGCTGGCTGAAGTCGGCGATTTTCAGGTAGCTGCGGCCGCGAAGGTTAAATGCCATGTCACGTCTCCCATGTTTTCATTGATCGTTCCGCGGTGGTGCCGCGAAGGTGTCACGCTCAGTAAGCCGGATCGCGCAGGATCGGGCAGGTCATGCAGTGACCGCCGCCGCGTCCGCGTCCGAGTTCGGAGCCGTGGATGGTGATCACCTCGATGCCGGCCTTGCGCAGAAGCGTGTTGGTATGGGTATTGCGGTCGTAGCCGACGACGACGCCGGGCGCGAGCGCGACCACGTTGTTGCCGTCGTCCCACTGTTCCCGTTCCGCCTGGAAATCATTGCCGCCGGTTCCGATGACCGTGAGGTCCTTGAGGCCGAGGGCGTCCTTGTAGACGTCGAAGAGATGCGCGTCTTCCTTGCGCACATCGATGATCTGGACGCCGTCCCCGGGCCGAATGCTGAAACAGGTGATCTCGTCGACCACTTCCCGGAAGGCTGTGACCTTGTCGTGGTCGAGACAGGAGAACACCGTGTCAAGGTGCATTGCGGCACGGCTTTTCGGCATCGCGCAGGCAATAACGCGCTCGGCCGCCTCCTTCGCAAACAGGCGCTCGGCGACCTGCTGGACGGCTTGCCGGGTGGTGCGTTCACCCATGCCGATCAGCACGACGCCCTTGCCGATCGGCATTACGTCGCCGCCTTCCATGCTGGCGCTTGCGAAATCCTCGTCGCTGTCACCCCACCAGATGTCGAACTCTTCCTGAGTGAACATCGGATGGAACTTGTAAACCGCCCGCTGATAGAGGGTCTCCGGCTTGCGGGCCGGCCAGAACATCGGATTGACCGTCACGCCGCCGTAGATCCAGCAGGAGGGATCGCGTTGGAACAGCGAATTCGGGATCGGGTTGAGCAGGAATTCCGTAGGGTCGACTATCGAGCGCACCAGCGGGGTCACCATCTCCTGCGGCAGATCATGGATCGTGATGCCGCCCATCAGCAGTCTGGCCAGCTTGGCGCCGTCCAGTTCGTCCAGCCACGGGCGCATGAACCGGGCGAAGCCAGGTCCGACCAGATTGGCGGTGATCCGGCGATCGAGCACGAATTTGCGCCCTTCCGGCACCTGATCGAGCATTTCCGCCAGGAGATCCTGAAGGTCGACAACCTCAACGTCATGCGCCTTCATCTTCAGGCGGAAGTCGTCATGATCGACCCGGGCCTGATGGACCCAAAGCACATCGTCAAACAACAGGTCGTGGCAATTGCCCGGGGTCAGTCGCTCATGCGCCACCGACGGCCGTGCCACCATTACCTTTCGAAGCTTTCCGATCTCCGAATGCACACCCAACGTCGCCATGCTTTCCTCCATTAGTCGATTTGTAGAGAGCCGTCGGTCGGCTGTCCCGCCTGCCGCAACCGGATCAGTACGTAGACCGGTATGCCCGCCAGCAGCAAAAGGAAGCCAAAGAAGACCACGTCTTCCCCCGAGCCGTAGACAGCCCACAGGGAGTAGACGAAACCGAGCAGTCCGAGACCGCCGATGCCGATCAGCGATCGGTCTTTCAGTGTTTCGCCGCGCTTGAGTCGGATGACGATTTCCGCCGCTGCGCAAAAGGCGTAGGGCACGAGACTCGCCATGGTGGCCAGAAGGATGATGAAGGTGAAGGCTTCGACGAGCCCCTTGGAAAAGTTCATGACGATCAGGATGCTGGCCAAAAGGTTCGAAATGACCAGAGCGTTGGCCGGTGTGCCGGAAGCGGTCACCTTGGCGAAGATATCCGGAAAGACCCGGTCGAGCGCGGCGCCATAGGGCACTTGGCCCGACAGCAGGGTAAAGCCGTTGAGCGTTCCGAACGTGGAGACAACGGCGCCGGCTGCCACCAGAACTCCGCCCGTGACGCCCCACATGCTGGAGGCGACGTCGGCGAGGGGAGCGGCTGAGGCCGCGAGCCTTGCTCCCGGAAGGACCCCGATGGCGACGGCCGTTACCGAAATATAGATGGCTGCGGCAAAGACCACGCCGATAATGGTCGCCCTGGGAATGGTGACTTCGGGCCGGTACACGTTGCCGGCCGGCACGGTGGCCGACTCCAGACCGAGATACGCCCACAAAGTCAGTGCGGCGGTTGCCGAGATTGCCGCAATGTCCGATTTTCCGGAAACGTTCATCGGCGTGAAATGCTCCGGCTGCAACCAGAACCAGCCGAACAGACCGATGGCGAGCAGCGGCAGTACCTTCAAGACGGTGGTAAGCACCTGAACGAACCCGGCCTCCTTCACACCGCGGATGTTGACCATGGTCAGGACCCAGATCGCGGTCAGGGCCGTGCCCAGCCCGTACAGGCTGTTTTCGCCGATGGCGGGGAACAGGAAGGCCAGATATCCGACGAATGCGACAGCAACGGCCGCATTGCCCGACCAGAGCGCGATCCAGTACCCCCAGGCAATCAGAAATCCCGCGAAGTCTCCGAATCCTTCGCGTGTGTAGGTATAGGGGCCGCCGGGTTTCGCCGTCAGCCGGGCGAGCCGCCCGAAGACAAGGGCGAGCGTTATGGCGCCGAGAGATGTCAGGGTCCATCCGTAGAGCGAGATGGCGCCGAATCCGGCGAGCGAGGCAGGCAGCAGGAAAACGCCCGAGCCGATCATGTTTCCGACCACGAGAGCGGTGCACGCAATCAGCCCCAGATCTTTCGCGGTTTCGGGAGTGGAAACGTCCGCCATGTTCGATCAGTCGCTCGAGTGTTGAAACAAGGACGGCTGCATGGCAGCCGTCGAACGGTCGCAACGGTCAGACGGACACGCTGAGCACCACCGTGATCAGGACCGCCAGAATGACAAGAAGTGGCCATGTGAACCGCAGCCACCTGTCGTAGGAGACGCGTCCGATGGCCAGCCCGCCCATGACGACGGCGAAGGTCGGGTTGATCAGGTTCACCAGCCCGTTGGCCGATTGGTAGGCGGTGACCACCGCGTCGCGGCTGACCGAAGAGAAATCGGCGAGCGGCGCCATGATCGGCATGGTCAGAACCGCAAGGCCCGATGACGACGGCACGAAGAAGGACAGGGCGACCTCGAGCCAGAACATGACGTTGATAAAGGCGGTTGTGCCCAGACCGCTCACCGCCTGTTCAGACCAGTAAAGGATGGTGTCGGTGATCTTGCCGGCGTCCATGACGACGACAATGCCGCGGGCGACGCCGATGATCAGCGCGACCCCGAGAAGATCGCGCGCACCGTCTATGAAGGTGTCGACGAATTCATGTTCCCCCATGCGGGCGACGACCCCCACAAGAATGGCCGCGGCCAGGAACAGGGCCGACATCTCGCCCATCCACCAGCCGAGCACCGAAACGCCGTAAATCAGAAGTGCGAAGCTCAGCACGAAGATTGTCAGCACGATCTTGTGCGTCAGCGTGAACTCCGTACCCTTGTCTTCATCGTCTGTCCGAGCCGCTGTTCCCTTGAAGAAATGCGCCTCGTTGTCGGCTTTCATATCGTAGACGAGCGATTTGGACGGATCCGCCTTGACCTTTTCGGCATAGCGCATCACCCAGATGACACAGGCGAGCCAGCCGAGCACGAGAATGATGACGCGCGCGAAAATGCCGTCGGTGAAGGGAATGCCCGCGGCGTTGGCGGCAATCACGGTCGCAAAGGGGTTGATCGTGGAGCCGAGCGTGCCGATCCCCGCGCCCAGCATGATGATGGCCACGCCCGTGACCGTGTCGTATCCCGCGCGCATCATCACCGGTATGATTAGCGCATAGAAGGCGAGGGACTCTTCCGCCATGCCGTAGATCGTGCCGCCGGCGGCAAAGAAGGCCATCAGGATCGGAATCATCCATCGTTCCTGTCCCTTCAGGGCTACCATCACCTTGCCGATTCCCGCATCAATCGCTCCGGTGCGGGTGACGACCATCAAAAAACCGCCGATGACGAGCACAAAGACCGCCACATCGATCGCGTTGGCCTGGTTTGTATCCGGATCGTAGAGGCCTCTGATGGGGGCCATGAAGACGTCGACAACACCCTGCGGATCCCCTTCAACCGTGTGGTAGGTGCCTGGCACCGGCACGGCGCGTCCCAAAGCCTCGTTTTCCACCCGGTCGTATTGACCGGCCGGAACGATCCAGGTGGCCGCCGCCACCAGGACGATCAGTGCGAAGAGAATCGTGAAAGCTGTCGGGAATTGGAACTTGGACATTTTCAGACCCGTTGACGGTGTGAAATCCGTGAGAGGCTCTAAGCCTGCTGCACAGGGAAATTGATAACAACTCCGGTAGTATACGTAGTTTTTAGAATGCGTCGCGCAAATTTTGGAATGTGAAAAGTAAAAATGAAGCGTGTGACGCTGTGAAGACGCTTGATTGCTGCGGTGCGGTAAATTTTTGCGAAGGGAGATTCAAGTAATTAAATTGGATGACAGGAATTTTATCTGCAATTTAGTTGTTTTGCGGCGGTTTTATGTGTTTGACTTAAGGTCTATATTTATAGAAATAATAAGATTGTGTATTGTGAGAGTAAAACTTTTGCGAGTTCTGGCTTTGGGCTCTGAAGCTGCTGGAATTCTGCAAGCGCATCGAAATTTAATGCCAAGTGCCATTGGCCAAGACTTCTGGTGCCTCCGGACAGAGGCAGCCGCAGTCCGGTGGAAGACCTTTGGCTCTCTCCCGGACGGTTAGCGTCTCATGCCGAATCCGGATTTGCCGGCACCTGACGGTCTGGAAACCCGAACGGGCTCGGACGGGGCCGGCACTTGTTTTTCGCTGTTGCGTTTGCGGGCGAAGAAATCGTCCGGTGAGACCTGCCGGTCGTCGTGCGCTTCGGCCACTGCTTGTTCGGAGGCCCGCAGCACCTGGGAGCGCAACTTGCCCACCCGGCGTTTTGCGCTGATGAACTCGACCCCGCAGCGCAGGCCGTCCGCCCAGCGTTTTTCACAGGTGACCTCGAAATCTTCGAGGTCGATCTGCAAAACGAATTCCGGAGGCAAAAGAAAGGCTTGCTCGAATTCCAGCTTGGCGCCGTTTTCGGAAAGGTTGCGCACGATGCAGGGAACGGACCGCAGGCCGCGCTGAAAGACCAGCTTTCCCCTTTTCAGGGAGCGGGGCCTTGGGGCGCGTTCCTTGTAATCGCCGTCCTCGTCTGCCGGTCCTTGAGAGGCGCGTGTTTCCATAGTCGGTCAGTCCAGGTCACGTCGTTGAGGGGCGTCCGGCCGCCACCGGCCGTCCCGTCTCACGAGACTAGCAACAAAGACATTGTCAATTCGTGAAGGAGCGGGAGATCCTGCCCGGCACGAAGCGCAGCTACCGTCTTTTTCCGAAACCCGGCTTTCCGCCACCGGCCGGCCGGACATTCTGTGCCGGTTCGGGCGCGGTTTCCTGTTGGGCGTAATAGTGCTTCCTGGTGAAGAAGTTGTCCGGGCTGTCGTGGCGCTCGTCAATGTCGTTTTTGAGTGCCTCGTCCGAGCTTTTGAGTACCTGGGCGCGCTGCTGGTGAACCGGACGTTTCTCGCTGATGAACTGCACGCCGCATCGCAGCCCTTCTTCCCAGCGTCTTTCGCAGGTGACCTCGTAATCTTCCAGATCGATATGCAGCTCGAATTCCTTGGGAAGCAGATAAGCCTGATCGAACTGGAGCATCGCTCCGCCGTCGGAAATGTTCCGGACGGTGCAGGGAAGGGACCTCAAACCGTTCTGAAAGACCATCTTGCCTTTCTTGAACACGCGCGCCCGCCGTGCGCGTGGGACCAGTTCGCGGTCATCGTCTCCATTCGCTGGTATTGTCGGCGGCGCTGAACTAAGTTCCGGCATCCTTGACTCACATCTGTGTCTGTCTCTGGGGCGACATATGATTGTTTTTCTTGTATTTGGACACAAATGCCTTGCCAATCCGTGAATCCTCACCATGACAAGCAGAAGTTTAGGTGAGTTTTTCTAAAATTCGAACTTGTTTCTCCGAAAAACGAAACAAAACCCCGGGTGATCTCGCGATGGCTTGGCGAAATTTTCTTTTTGGCACTAATCGTGGAATGCTATTCCTTGAATTGACACAATTAGTCTTTTTTTATAGGTCGCAGAATAAAACGGGCTGACAATGTGCTGTACTCGGAGCATCCTTCCGTCGGATAGACGTTGGGTGCTCTAAATTATTTGAAAACTAGATCGATTTTCTCCTCGTTCCCAAGTTGAGAGGAGGTAGGTCGGAAGATTAACGCGTGAGTTGAGGCGCTGATGACCGAAGAACAGATATCCTATTTGATCCAGCTTTCCATCCGGGCCGGAGAGGAGATCCTGAAGATCTACGCGGAACCGTTTGAGGTTGAGAACAAGGCGGACGGCTCACCTGTCACGGTGGCGGATGCCGCAGCGGAAAAGATTATCCTGAAGGGATTGGCCGAACGGTTCCCCGATGTGCCCGTGGTCGCGGAAGAGGCGGTTGAAGCCGGTCAGCTTCCGCGTGTCGGCAGCAGCTATTTCCTGGTCGATCCGCTCGACGGCACGAAGGAGTTCCTGAAGAAGAACGGCGAATTCACGGTCAATATCGCTCTTGTCGAGGAAGGAGCGCCCGTCTTCGGCGTTGTGGCAGCTCCGGCGCTCGGCGAAATTTACTGGGTCGGTGCGTCGGCATCGGCCTTCAAGGGACGGATCGACAACGGGGCCGTGACCGACATCGAGGCTATCGCGGTCAGAGCGGCGCCGGAAACCGGCCTTAGCGTTCTCGCCAGCCGGTCCCACATGTCCGCGGAAACCGCGGAGCTCATCGGCAGGCTGAATGTGGCAGAGACGCTTTCCGTGGGGTCTTCGCTCAAGCTCTGCTGGGTTGCGGCTGGCAAGGCGGATCTTTATCCGCGCCTGGCGCCGACCATGCAATGGGATATCGCGGCGGGCGATGCCGTGGTGCGCGCGGCCGGCGGCAGCGTCGTTTTTGCCGAGACCGGAGAAGATTTCGTCTACCGGGTCGCGGACAACGCCGGCAAGGACGACTTGCGCAACCCGCATTTCATCGCCGTCAGCAGCAAGGCGCTGCTGCCAGACCTCGCGTCGGCCGCGTGAGGCGCCGCCGAAGGGAACCGAACTCAGTTTAACGAATGGAAAGGCCGGTTTGCCGGTCCAACGGGAAAGCGATAATGAACATGCAATCTCACGGCATGACGCCCGAGCGCCTCAGCAATCTGAAGCGTCTCGAGGCGGAAAGCATCCATATTATCCGCGAAGTGGCGGCCGAGTTCTCCAATCCGGTGATGCTTTATTCCATCGGCAAGGATTCGGGCGTCATGCTGCACCTGGCCATGAAGGCTTTTTATCCTTCAAAGCCGCCGTTTCCGCTGCTTCATGTGGATACCACCTGGAAATTCCGGGACATGATCACCTTCCGAGACGAAACGGCCAAACGCCTCGGCATGGACCTCATCGTCCACACCAACCCGGAAGGGATTGAGAAGAACATCAGCCCGTTCGAGCATGGCTCTTCGGTGCATACGCACATTATGAAGACCGAGGCTCTCAAGCAGGCCTTGAACAAATACGGCTTCGACGCGGCTTTCGGCGGCGCGCGCCGGGACGAGGAAAAGTCCCGCGCAAAGGAACGGGTGTTCTCCTTCCGCAACACCAACCACGGTTGGGACCCCAAGAACCAGCGTCCGGAACTCTGGAGCCTCTACAATGCCCGCATTTCCAAGGGGGAGAGCATCCGGGCCTTCCCGCTGTCCAACTGGACCGAGCTCGATATCTGGCAGTACATCCTGACGGAAAACATCCCGATGGTGCCGCTTTATTTCGCCGCCCAGCGCCCGGTGGTGGAGCGCGACGGCATGCTGATCATGGTCGACGACGAGCGCATGAAGCTGCTTCCGGGTGAAACGGTCGTGGAAAAAATGGTCCGCTTCCGGACGCTTGGCTGTTATCCGCTGACCGGTGCGATTGAATCGGACGCCGACACGTTGCCCGCGATCGTCCGCGAAATGCTGATTGCCCGCACGTCCGAGCGCCAGGGCCGTCTGATCGACAAGGATGAAAGCGCGTCGATGGAAAAGAAAAAGCGGGAAGGGTATTTCTAAGATGGCAAACACAGACATCCAGAACGCCGCCGAAGCTGCGGTCAACGACTATATCCTCGCGCAGGAATCCAAGGACCAGCTCCGTTTTCTCACCTGCGGCTCCGTCGACGACGGCAAGTCGACCCTGATCGGGCGTCTCCTTTACGACACCAAGCTGATCTTCGAGGATCAACTCGCCGCTCTGGAACGCGACTCCAAGAAGCACGGCACCGTCGGCGAGGAGATCGACCTGGCGCTTCTGGTCGACGGTCTTGAGGCCGAGCGCGAGCAGGGCATCACCATCGACGTGGCGTATCGCTTCTTCGCCACGGAAAAACGCAAGTTCATCGTCGCCGACACGCCTGGACACGAGCAGTACACCCGCAACATGGCGACCGGCGCCTCGACCGCCGACCTCGCGGTTCTGCTTGTGGATGCGCGCAACGGCCTGATGGTGCAGACCCGCCGCCATGCCTTCATTGCCTCGCTTCTCGGCATCCGCCACGTCGTGCTCGCGGTCAACAAGATCGACCTGGTCGGCTTTTCAGAAGAGCGCTTCAACGAGATCCGCAAGGAATTCGAGACTTTCGCCAACGGATTCGATTTCGAAACCCTGCAGGCGATCCCGATGTCGGCCCGATACGGCGACAACGTTACCATCAAGAGCGAGCACATGGCCTGGTATTCCGGGCCGACGCTCCTGGAGCACCTGGAAGGCATCGAGGTCGGCGAGCACGCGCTTGAGGCGCCGTTCCGTTTCCCGGTTCAGTGGGTGAACCGGCCCAATCTCGATTTCCGGGGCTATTCCGGCACCATCGCCAGCGGCCGGGTCGCGGTCGGCGACGACCTGGTGGTCGCGGGACCGGCGAAGATCTCCAAGGTGAAGAGCATTGTCGGGGCAGGCGGGGAAGTGTCCGCCGCGGCGGCCGGCGAAGCGGTCACCATCAGTCTTGAAGACGAGATCGACATCTCGCGCGGCGATCTGCTGTCGTCGACGGCGCACCGACCCGAAGTTGCGGACCAGTTCGCGGCCCACGTCATCTGGATGTCCGACGAGCCGCTCCTGCCGGGCCGGCCCTATCTCCTGAAGATCGGGACGCGCACGGTCACGGCGACGGTTTCCGAAATCAAGCACAAGATCAATGTCAACACATTCGAACACGTGGCCGGCAAGACGCTGGAGCTGAATGAGATCGCGTTCTGTAACTTTGCCTTGTCCACCTCGGTGCCGTTCGATCCCTATGAGGAAAACCGGACGACCGGGTCGTTCATCCTGATCGACCGGCTGTCCAACGCGACGGTCGGCGCGGGAATGATCTGGTTCGCGCTCCGCCGGGCAAGCAACATTCACTGGCAGGCGCTCGATGTGGACAAGCAGGCGCGCTCGGAGAAACTCAATCAGAAGCCGGCCGTGCTCTGGTTCACCGGGCTGTCCGGCTCGGGCAAGTCAACCATCGCCTCGATCGTGGAGAAGAAACTCCATATCGAAGGCAAGCACACCTATACGCTCGACGGCGACAATGTCCGCCATGGTCTCAACAAGGATCTCGGCTTCACCGACGCCGACCGGGTGGAGAACATCCGCCGGGTGGGCGAGGTTGCCAAGCTCTTCACCGATGCGGGCATGATCACGTTGGTGTCCTTCATTTCCCCGTTCAAGTCCGAGCGCCGCATGGCGAGGGATCTTATGGAGGATGGCGAGTTCATCGAGGTGTTCGTCGACACGCCCATCGAGGAATGCCGCAAGCGCGACCCGAAAGGGCTCTACGCCAAGGCGGACCGTGGCGAGATCAAGAACTTCACCGGCATCGACAGTCCTTATGAAGCGCCGGAGACCCCGGAAATTCACGTGAAGAACGTCGGCAAGGACCCGCAGGACGTCGCGGAGGAGGTCATCGCCTACCTGCGCGAGCGCGGCATTCTCAATGGCGGCGGAACGAACGGCGAAGGGTCCTAGTAACGCAAAGGGGTTTTCAAGAACCCGTGTTTCGCGGACTCCCAACGGAAAAAACGGCACGCTGATCGTCAGCGTGCCGTTTTTGTTTAGCGGTCGGTTTCTACTTGCACATGCCCTGTGATGGGCGTGCATACGCCCGGTCAATCGCCCTTGGTGGGATCGTAGTGCGCCAGCGTTTCGGCGAAGCGTCCGTTGATGTAGGCGCCGGAGGTGATGGGGTCGTATTTCGGCGGGTGGGTCTCGTCCACGCAGCTTTCAAGCGGTTCGATCAGCGTATCGTAGTTCGGTCCGAAGAAGAACGGGATCGAATAGCGCTCCTGTCCCGACCGGTTGATCGCACGGTGAATTGTGGAGGTGAACAGATCGTTGGTCCAGCGGGCCATCTGGTCCCCGACATTCACCACGAAGTGACCGGGCAAAGGAGGCGCCGAGATCCAGTCGCCGTTTGTGTTCAGGGCCTGGAGCGCATTGATCTGGTCCTGGCACAAGATGGTGAAGCACTCATAGTCGGAGTGCGCGCCGATGCCGATCTGCCGGTCGTCGATCTCGCCGAATTGCGGCGGGTAGTAGAGCAGGCGCATGGTCGCCAGCGGTTTGTCGACCAGGGCGTCGAAATGACCTTCTTCCAGCTCCAGTGCCAGCGCGAAGGCATGAAGCAGGTGGTGGCTGAGCTTGATCATTTCCGAGTAATAGGCTTCCACGCTGTTCCGGAAAGCCGCATCGTTTTCAGGCCACTGGTTCGGACCGTAGAGGACCTTGCCCGCAAGCACATCCGGATCGTCGGTGGGCACTTCAAGGGCAATGTCGAAACTTTCATGGAGATCGCCGCGGGCCGTCGGATCGGTGTTTTCCTCCAGAAGGGCCGCGTAGCCGCGGTTGTTTTTGGATTTGGCGACATGGATCGCCATCTTGTCTTCCTGGCTCTCGGCGAAGAAGCGTTTGGCGGTTTCAAAAGCGCCGTCGATCACGGCCTGCGGCACGTTGTGGTTCTTGATGTAGAAGAAACCGACTTCGGTGCAGGCCCGGCGCAGATCTTCCGCGAGCCTTGCTTTGGCTTCCAGGTCCTGACCGAAGATCGGTGCGAGATCGATTACAGGCAGGCTGTCGAAGGGAACGGGTGCGGCGTCGAGACCGCCGTCCTTGAGCTGGCGAATTCCGTTGCCGGTGATGAGTGTAGCCACAGGAGACTCCTTTAGTCTGTCACGTCTTGGGAGAGTTTGGAGGAAATACCGGCGGGAACCTGCAGGGCCTCCACGTAATAGCGGGGCCCGGCGAAGGCGAAGCCGGGCTGGAAATAGGTTTTGCAGAAATCGATGAATGCCCTTGTCTTTGGGGCGACATAGCGCTGGTCGGGAACCCGGATGCAGATCGGCCGGGGCTCCGTTCGCCATTCGGGCAGGACGGGAACCAGATGGTTGTGCTGGCATTCGAGCTCTGTGAAAAACTGGGGCAGCAGCGCGATGCCGGCGCGCGCGACAGCGAAGTATTTCAGCGTCCAGTAATCGTTGGCGACGATATCGCCGGGGGGAAGCACTTCCACGGAGCGGTTCTTGCGTTTCAGCTTCCAGGACTGAATCCCGTCCGGTGTCCTGTAAAGAACGCCCCGATGAGCGGAAAGCGCTGCCGTATCGGCCGGCGTGCCGAACGCGTCAAGGTAATGCGGGCTTGCATAGAGACCATGCGTGACCGTGGTGAGCACCTCGGCGTGGCGGTCCGCGCGTCCGTCTTCATTGAAGGAAAGAACGGCGTCGAACGTGCGCTGGCGCGACAGGTCGAGAAACATCGACGGAGAGAAGAAGACCAGGTCGAGCTGTATCTTGGGATAGGTTTGCCGGAAAGCGCTGAGCATCTGCGCGTTGAGCGCGGTGCCGAACTCGCCCGTTGCACCGATCTTGATCACGCCTGCCGCGTCTTCCTGCACCGAACTGACCGCCGTGCGCGCATCGTCGCAAAGCGCGAGAATGTGGCGCGCGCGCTCAAGAAGGACCCGGCCGGCGTCCGTCAGTTCCAGGGACTTGCCCTGGCGTGTGAACAATTCCGCGCCAATCTGCTCCTCAAGTTGCCTCAATCGCAGGCTGATCGTCGACTTGGGTAAGTCATAAAGCCTTGCCGCGGCCGACAAAGACCGAGATTCTGCAATTTTTACAAAAGCTTCAAGTGACTGGAAGTCCATATCAAGTGTCCATAATAATAGACGATAGGCTGCATTAAATGCAAAAAAATGCACCTTGATTGGACGATAGTACGGTGATCTATTTCAATTCACAAGGACATAAACCAAGGTTTCCTCCCGCAGTCCGGCGTCGTGGGAAGGGCCGTCTACCTATGGGGATTTTCGATGACGAAACGTTTTTTGCTGGCTGCCACCTTGTCCGCGAGCGCGGTGTTCACCGTCCAGGCGGCGGACGCTTTCGAGCTCAAGGGAGAACCGAAAATCGCCTTCATTTATGCGGCCACCGCGAGGGACGGCGGCTGGAACGAGGCCATCGATTACGGACGCGAAGCGCTTGAAGCGGAACTGGGGCTGGACGTGGCCGTGGCCGAAAACATCCCGGAAGAAGCCACCCGCCTGCGCGCGGCCATCGACCTCTACGTGAAGCGCGGCTACAACATCATTGTCGGCACCACCTATGGCTATTCCGAAGCGATGAGCGAGGCGGCTGAAGCCTATCCGGACGTGGCGTTCTTCAATGCCTCCGGCGTTCACAACAGCGACAATATGGAAAGCTTCTACGCCAGAACCTACGAGGCCTGGTATCTCGCGGGTATCGCGGCCGCGGAAAGCTCCAAGGAAGGCAAGATCGGCATCCTGGCCGGATTTCCCGTCGGTGTGGTCAACTGGGACATCAACGGGTTCGCGACGGGCGCGCAATCGGTCAAGCCGGACGTGGAAACCTTCGCGATCTATACAAACAGCTGGTGGGATCCGGTGAAGGAAGGCCAGGTCTCCGAGGCACTTCTCGATCAGGGGGCCGACGTCATCGCGACGGACCTTTCGGCGGCATCCGCGCTGAAAGCCGCCGAGGATCGCGGGGCCAGGGCGATCGGCTATCAGATCGACATGTCCGCCGCCGCTCCCGAAGGAATTGTGACCTCCGTGGTATTTCACTGGGACAAATACCTTGTCCCCCGCATCAAGTCGGTGATCGACGGCTCCTGGGAACCGTCCGAATGGGGCTGGTTCGAGGGTATCGGCTCCGGAGTTGTCGGATTGGCGCCGTTCGGACCGAACGTCTCCGACGAGGTCAAGGCAGATGTGGAGAAAGCGAAAGCGGCCATCATTTCCGGCGACCTGAAACTTTTCGCAGGCCCCTTGAAGTCGAGCACGGGTGAGACAAAGGTGGCCGCAGGCGAAGTTTTGCCCGATGAGGACCTGTGGTCCATGGATTTCTTTGTCGAAGGTATCACCGGAACCATGCCTGCAAGCCAATGACGCAAGGCGCGACGCGGTCGCAAACGCCGTCCGGCCCTCAAAAGAAGGCCGGACAGGCGCCTGCCCTGCTTTTGCGGGATATCGACAAGGCGTTTGACGGCAAGACGGCTCTGTCCGGCGCGAGCTTTCGGCTGGACTGGGGAGAGGTTCATGCTCTGGTCGGCGAGAACGGGGCAGGCAAATCGACGATCATGAACGTCGCGACCGGGGTGTATGCGCCCGATCATGGCGAGGTGATCGTCGATGGCCGCGATGTTCCCTTGCGCAGTCCAGTGGATGCCGTCGCGGCCGGGATCGGCATGGTGCATCAGCACTTCCGCCTGGTCGGGCGGTTCACCGTCGCGGAGAATGTGGCTCTGGCCCTCGGTGGCATCGGTCGCCGGATCGGCATCGGAAAAGCCGCGCAACTGGTCAAGCGGAAGTCGGCAGAACTTGGCTTTGCACTGGACCCGGAGGCCCGTGTCGAGCGCATCTCCGTTGCCGAACAGCAAAGAGCGGAGATCATCAAGGTTCTGCTGCTGGGAGCCGGGATCATGATCCTGGACGAGCCGACCGCAGTGCTGACGCAGCAGGAGGCAGAGGCCCTCTTGTCAATGGCGCGGCGCCTGGCTCAGGCCGGGCATGCGGTGGTTCTCATCACCCACAAGCTGCAGGAAGTGGCCGATCATTGCGACCGGATCACCGTCATGGCCCAGGGCAGGACGGTTCTCGACGCAGCGCCGATGGCGCAGACGTCGCTGGCGCAAGTCACCCGGAAGGCCTTCGGCGAGGTCAAGGAACAAGAGCCGGTCCAGCCCGGCACGCTTGGCGGTGAACTGCTGAGGCTGGAAAACCTGCGGGTTCGTCATGGCGCCGTCACGCTGGACGGGCTGAACCTGTCGCTGCGCGCGGGAGAGATCCTCGGGATCGCCGGCGTTGGAGGGAACGGCCAGTCGGAACTGGTCGCCTGCCTGAACGGTTTGCTGCGTCCGCTCGACGGAAAGATTTTTCTGGCGGATGAGGATCTGACCGCCGCTTCACCGGCGAAGCGGCGCAAGGCGGGCTTGCGCGTGGTCCCGGCGGATCGTTTCGACAGCGCACTGGTTCGCGACATGACCCTGTCGGAAAACCTCGCCCTGACCGGACTGGAGAGTGGACGGTTCGGCCCCTGGTGGGGCCTGTCGCGCCGGAGCATGAAACGAAACGCCGAAAACAGCCTGAAGGAATTCAATGTTCTGGGCGGCGGCCCGGAGACCCGGGCGTCCGTCCTGTCCGGCGGCAACGCGCAAAAGGTGCTTCTGGCCCGTGAGCTGGCTGCGGGAACACGGGTCGTGGTCGCGCATTCGCCCGTGCGCGGTCTCGATCTGCGGTCCGCACGAGCCGTCCTGAACCTGCTGGTTGCTTCGGCCAGACAGGGCGCGGCCTGTCTGCTGATCAGCGAGGATCTCGATGAGATCCTGCGCATGTGCGGTTCGGCGGCGGTCCTCAACAGGGGCCGGTTGAGCCCGCCGCTCTCCGGCGCGGATCTCAACCCGGCGCGTCTCGGAGAGCTGATGGTCGGCCATGCTTGACGGGACCCTCTTGATACGCCGCCAGGCGGTGCCCGGGTGGCTTGGCGCGTCGTGTTATGCGGGCGGCCTGTGCTTCGGCCTGGGGCTTTCGGCCATACTTCTGGTGTCCATGGGAATTTCCCTGGAGAACCTCTATCAGGAATTTGTGGTCCAGACCTTCCTGACCTCGCAAGGTCTGGGGCAGACCGTCACGGCAACCGTGCCGCTGATCCTCGTTGGTCTGGGGATGTCGCTGGCCATGCGGGTCCGCTTCTGGAATATCGGCATTGAAGGACAACTCTGGTGCGGCGCCATGGCGGCGACCTGGATTTCCATCCATGACGTCGGTCCGGAGCCGCTCCGGCTCCTGCTGATGATGCTTGCGGCGATGGCGGCGGGGGCGGCCTGGATCGGGATCGGGCTTGCCTTGAAGCTTTTCTGGTCCGTCAGCGAGGTGATCTCCACGCTGCTTCTGGGGTCGATCGCCTTCTTCTGGGTGCAGCACATGCTGTTCGGTGCGTGGCGGGATACCGTGACCGGTTTCGCCACATCGCCCAGTTTCGATCCCGCCGAAAGGCTCGTTCTCCTGGGTTGGGAGCAGGTTCATTCCGGTATCTGGATCGCGCTGGCCGCCGTCGTGGTCTGTACCTGGCTGACCGGTGTCAGCCGTTTCGGCCTGCTGGCCAAGGCGATCGGAGCGAACCCCCGCGCCGCCCGGGCAACAGGCTTGCCGGTGATCGCGGCCGTATCCCTGTTCGTACTGGGGTCGGGAGCCCTGTGCGGACTGGCCGGAGCGGTCATCGCGGCGGGAACCGAGTACCGCCTGAGCCAGTCCATCGGTGCGGGTTATCTTTTCAGCGGCATCGTGATTGCGTTTCTGGCGCGGGCCAATCCCCTGGCGGTCCTGGCGGTCGCTTTCGTCCTTGGCGGGATCACCACCGCCGGTGGTGTTCTCAAGGTATTTTACGGCATCTCGGAGGCGGTTGTCCTGCTGGTGCAGGGCCTGGTGCTGCTCTCGGTGCTGGCGGCGCAGCTCTTCGCGGACTACCGGCTGACGGAAAGGAAATCCGGATGACGGATCTGGTTCTCGCCTGGCTGACGGTGTTTCCGGGCTACACCGTGCCTCTTTTGCTTGCGAGCCTCGGCCTTGTAATTTCCGAAAGGGCCGGTGTGCTGAACCTTTGCACGGAAGGTCTGATGGCGGTTGGCGCCATGACCGGCGCCCTGATGGCGCTGGCCGGATACGATCCGCTGCTGGCTGTAGCATGCGGAGCGCTGGCGGGTGCTGCATTGTCGCTGGTCTTCGGCGTCGCCACCGTGGTGTTTCGGGCGGATCATACGCTTGCGGGTCTGGCCACGGTCGCGCTCGGGCTCGGAATAACCGGCGTCGTAGGGCGGCCCTATGTGCAGAAGCCGTTCGACGGCCTGCCGCGCCTGTCGGATACGGTCTGGGGCGCGGATCTGCCGAGGCTGGTCGGTCAGCAGAACATCCTGCTGCCCTTGACCGTGCTGCTGCTTCTGGCCGTCTGGGGCTGGCTGTTTCGAACACACTCCGGCCTGCGTCTGCGGGCGGTCGGAGAGGATCCGGCGGCGGCGGATGTCGTTGGCATCGATATCCAGCTGACACAGCTTGGAGCTGTTCTTGCCAGCGGTGTACTGGCGGGGCTTGCCGGCGCGTATCTGAGCGTCGCCGCTGCCCATGTCTGGGTCGAGGGCATGGTGGCGGGTCGGGGTTGGGTCGCCGTCGCCATCGTCATCTTTGCCGGCTGGCGCCCCTGGGGCGTTCTTCTGGGGGCCGGTCTTTTCGGGGGCGCCGAGGCCGCCATGCTCCGGCTCCAGACCCTCGGTCTGGACTTTCCGATTTATCTCGGGGCCATGCTGCCCTACGCACTGACCTTGCTGGTGTTCTGCATCGCCTGTGCCCGCCGTCGCGGGGAAAATGCCGGCCCGGCGGCTCTGGGCAAGGCCTATCTGCGGCAGGACAAGCACTGAGGCGCCGCCTTTTAGCTGGTCCAGCGCTTTGGAAAATCAGATCCGGTTTCTGCGGCTGAGGCTGTCTTCCCAGCGATAGGCGTCGCCGACGATCTGGTCGAGATCGTCAAGTTCGGGCTTCCAGTTCAGTTCCGCCAGGGCGAGGCGATTGTCGGCGACGACTTCCGGGCAGTCACCCGGACGACGTGGTCCCATATGCACCTGGAAGTCCTTTCCTGAAGCCGATTTCACCGACCGGATGACATCGAGCACGGAAAAGCCCCGGCCATAACCGCAGTTGGCGATCAGAGACCCGCCGCCCCGGCGCAGGCGCTCGACCGCCAGACGGTGGGCCGTTGCCAGGTCCGTCACATGGATGAAATCGCGGATCGCGGTGCCGTCGGGCGTGTCGTAATCCTCGCCGAAAACGGTGATCGCCTCGCGTTTTCCGACGGCGGTCTCGCAGGCGACCTTGATCAGGTTCGTGGCGTTCAGGGTCGCCTGACCGGCCCGTCCGCGCGGATCCGCGCCGGCCACGTTGAAATAGCGCAGCGCGGTGAAGGTCAGGTCGTGGGCGCGGGCGACGTCGGACAGCATCTGTTCCGTCATCAGCTTGGACGTGCCGTAGGGGGCCTGAGGCCTGAGCGGGGCCGTTTCGGGAACCGGCACGCTGTCCGGCAGGCCATAGACGGCGGCCGTTGAGGAAAACACGAAATGCTTGACCCCGTTGGCCACGGCTTCTTCCATCAGCCCGAGGGAATTGACCGTGTTGTTGCGGTAATATTTGAGCGGGTTCTCGATGGATTCCGGCAGGATGATCGAACCGGCGAAATGGATGATCGTATCGATCTCGTGCTTGCGCAGAATTTCGGCGACGTTGTCCCGGTTGGCGATGTCCTCGATGTAAAGGGAAACATTTTCCGGAACCAGCCAGTCGAAGCCGGTGCTCAGGTTGTCGATCACGACCGGAACCTCTCCGGCGTCCAGAAAGTCCAGGACGGTATGGCTGCCGATGTATCCGGCGCCGCCTGTGATCAATACCGTCAAGTTTCAGACCTCTCAGGTTCTGGCTGGTTGTCGAGACAACCCCAAAGTGTCACCCCGGGCGAGCGAAGAGAGACCCGGGGTGACACGCCAAGAAAGATGTCTTCCGAGCTGCGCCATTCCGTATCCCCGGATCAAAACGGCACATTGATACGCGATTCCCGGGGCCCGGACCACGTGTCGTTTCGGCAGGTGCCGGACTTTCCCGTTGCTCCCTTATCGGAACCCTTTTAAGACGGTCCGGCATTCGTTTTTTTCTTCGAAAGGCTTTGTTTGGACATGAAAACCGTTCTGGTCACGGGCTCGGCAGGGTTCATCGGCTATTTCCTGTGCACGCGGCTTTTGAAGGACGGCTTTCGGGTCATCGGCCTGGATGCCATGACCGATTATTACGATGTCCGGCTCAAGGAACGGCGCCAGCAGATGCTGCTGCAGCACGAAAACTTTCAGGCGGTCAACGAGCGGATCGAGGCGCCCGATGTGCTGATGTCGCTGTTCCGCCTTGAAACGCCGGATTTCGTCATTCACCTCGCCGCCCAGGCCGGGGTGCGCTATTCCATCGAGGAGCCGCGCTCCTATCTGGAAAGCAATCTGTGCGGCACCTTCGAGCTTCTGGAAGCCGCCCGTGCCTTTCCGCCCGAGCACATGCTGCTGGCGTCGACCTCCTCCGCCTATGGTGCCAATACCGAAATGCCCTACACGGAGACGGACAAGGCCGACCACCAGATGTCGTTTTACGCCGCCACCAAGAAGGCGACCGAATCGATGGCGCATTCCTACGCGCATTTGTTCGGCCTGCCTGTCACCATGTTCCGCTTCTTTACCGTATACGGTCCGTGGGGCCGGCCTGACATGGCGCTGTTCAAGTTTACCAAGGCGATACTCGAGGACCGCCCGATCGACGTTTACAATTACGGCGACATGAAACGGGACTTCACCTATGTGGAGGACCTGGTCGAAGGTATCCGCCTCCTGATGGACGCTGTGCCGCAGCGCCCCGCCGAAGGGGAAGGGGTGCCCGAGGGCGACAGCCTGTCCCCGGTCGCCCCCTGGCGTGTGGTCAACATCGGCAATTCGACGAGCGTCAGGCTGACCGATTTCATCGAGGCCATCGAGACGGCCACCGGAGAGAAAGCGGAACGCAACCTGATGCCGATCCAGCCCGGCGACGTCCCGGCGACCTGGGCGAATGCGTCGCTGCTGCAGTCGCTGACCGGCTACCGTCCGAAGACCTCTGTGACCGATGGCGTCACCCGGTTCGTGGAGTGGTACCGGGAGTATTACGGTGTCTGATCCCGGTGTTAGCTGACGCCAAACTTTAACGCCAATTGGTCAAGGCCCGATGTCCGCGGCCTGAAGCGAACAAGAACCGCAAATTCGGACCTTGAAAAACATAGCAAGCTATATAATTATATAGCAGGCAATGTTTCTGGAGGCTTATCATGCTAAGTATCGTTCACAAGGTTTCCGCCGCATTGGCGACGGGCCTGATCACATCGTTCTGGGTTGCGACCGCGGTGTCGGAGCTTTTCCTCGGACCCGTCGCGGTCGTCTGGGTCAAGACCCTGATACCCTACGGTTTTCTTATACTCATTCCGGCGCTTGCCGCGGCCGGGGGGACGGGGTTCAAACTGGCGAGAGGCAAGGGGGGCGGCGTTGTCGGCGCGAAACGCAAGCGCATGCCGTTCCTCGCGGCCAACGGTGTCCTGGTCCTGATTCCGGCGGCGCTTTATCTGGCTGCCAAGGCACAGGCCGGCGACTTCGACACAAGCTTCTACGTGCTTCAGGCGGTTGAGCTAGTCGCCGGTGCGGTGAACCTCACCCTTCTTGGACTGAATATCCGCGACGGACGGCGTCTGACAGCCGGACACAGGCGGCGCAAGAGCACGTTGGCGGCAAGGGAGATGTCGAGCTTGTGAGGACTGTTCGAAGGACTTTCCGGGCCAGGGAGCCAAGAGCATCATCCGGGTAGGCACTGAAAACGCTGAGGGGAGTGGCTCTCCGCTCCCGGCTAGGCTTCAGTCGCCGGTTTGCGGCGGCTGGCAGACGTCGACCCATTCGGCATTCGTGATCTCCACCATGCGCGACGGTGAAATTTCGACCGCCGCATTGGTGGCCCCGGCAGCGGGAATGACGATGTCGTAGTCCTTCAACGAGACATCGCAGTAGACGGGAAGCGGCTGGGCGAGGCCGAAGGGGCAAACACCGCCGACAGGGTGCCCCGTCAGCCTTTCGACTTCCTCCCGCCCCAGCATCTTGACCCTGCCGCCGAAGGCGGCCTTCGCCTTCTTGTTGTCGAGACGGGCGTCTCCGCGCGCGACGACGAGGAAGATCTTGTCCTTGATCTGAAAGGAGAGGGTCTTGGCGATTTGTCCCGGGGTGACGCCATGGGCCTTCGCGGCAAGCTCTACGGTGGCGCTGCTGTCGGCGGTTACGAGGATTTCAATGTCGGGCGCAGCAGCGGCAAGGTGGTCTCGAACACTTTCTAGGCTCATGACAGGCAGTTTCCTTTTGCGGAGCGGGAAGGGAATTCGTTTACAGGTGTTATGCTAAAAAATACGGTCACTGCCTTGGCTGTGTATATTCAAGACCTACCTGTGCATATCTTTGCTTTCTTCCTGACGAAAATTAACAATTCGTTCATGCTTTTCTTAAGCGGGTTTTAACTCCTTAGCACTTATACGCTATTCTTGTGCGTGGCGGGTTTGTGTTTCCAGTTGCCCGCCGAACGACGTCTTGAGGATGACCGCAATGGCAAGAGCCATGACAGCCGCATCGAACGTTTGCAACCCCAAGGGGCGGGCGCATAAGCACGACGCGTATTCCGGCCAGGATGAGGCGGGTACGGGTTTGGCGTTTCTCCTGGTGAAGAACCTGATGTTCTGGGGATCGATTTCCCTAAGTCTCTACGTTCTTTACGCAATCGTCGCTGCTCTTTGATCGTCCGGCCTGCTTCGAGCATGGCGGGACCTTGGGAGACCGCACGGCCGGTCCGGCGCGAATACGGTTCCTCCTCGTAGCTCAGCCTTCCAATTCAGCTGTCAAATTCCGGCCCCGGCAGGCCGCCGGATAAATGAAGCGTTTTGGCTTGAGCGGTCGCTAACCGTCCGCTTTAAGCCTGTTTTCGCCAAAATGATGATCCGGCAAAAAGGTTTCCGGCAAGGGGTGATTCGGCACGCGGCCCGTTATGTCCGCCAATAGGCCCTCCGCGATCAGGTGGGCGATCCCGAAGGAAATCTTGAAACCGCCTGTGGCGGCATAAACAGTCTCGAAACCCGGCAGCCTGCCGACAAGAGGGTCCCGCTTGTGACAGCGCGGCCGGATGCCGGCCCACTCGGCCAAAAGCGTCCGCCCGGAAAGCGACGGACAGAAGGCGGTCGCCCGCGCCAGCAGCTCCGCCGTACGCCCCGGCGAGGGGCTGGCGTTTTCGAAGGTCCGGTCCGAGGTGCTGCCGATGGCGACGGTGCCGTTTGCATGCGGCACCACATAAAGCCCGTCGCAATAGATCGCCGGTCGGTCTTCAAGTCCCTTGCCATCGAGGATCAGCGCCTGGCCCTTTTCGCCGCGTCCGACGCGTTCCCCGGTCAGCTTCTCGATCAGCTCGAAAGCGGCGAACCCGCCGGAGAGCACCAGCCGCCGGGCCCGGATGCCGTTTGCGTCGCCGTCCAGACACACCGTCCCGGTTGCCTCATCGAAGCCGGTGACCCTGGCGCCCTCGATGAGCTTGCCATGTGTGCGCACGTAAGTTGCGAGGGCTTTCAGGTAGTCGCGCGGAGAAGCGCGGGCGGCCAGCGTCTCATAGACAATACCGAAGGGCGCCGCCTCGGCGTTCAGCCAGTCGGACCGGCTTCCCTTTGGCTCCACGGCATAGGAGAAGCCGGTTTCCTGCCCATGCCAGCGGTCCCGGCTTTCCTCCGCCCGTTCCAGGTGATGCTCCAGCTTGTCGGTGGTTGTCAGCGGCAGAATGCGGCCGCAGCGCCGGTAGCCGCATGTCAGGCCGGTTTCCTCTTCAAGCTCCCGGATATGCCGCTCCAGGGAGAGAAGCGCCTGAAACTGGAATTCCTTCTTCGGGTTCCAGCGCGCCGGCATGTGCGGCATCAGCGCTCCGAGAAGCCCGCCACTCGACCCGGCGCCGATACGGTCCGCTTCCAGAACGACCACGTTAAGACCCTCCCGGATCG
The DNA here is from genome assembly GCF_017309185.1 of Roseibium aggregatum. GTDB lineage: Bacteria > Pseudomonadota > Alphaproteobacteria > Rhizobiales > Stappiaceae > Roseibium > Roseibium aggregatum_B. The sequence goes on from NZ_JAEKJZ010000001.1 coordinate 1,112,739, forward strand.
CCCGATGGGCGACCGAAAGCCCGAAAATGCCGGCGCCGGCGATGGCAAGGTCGTAAGGAGCGGCGGAAGAGGACGCCATGCGGAAAGACTTCCTTCGGATTGAATGCTGTTGCCGGCTCTCTTATGAGACTTGAGCGCATTTGGCAAAAGGTCCCGTGCGTTCAATTGAACCTGGAAAAAGAAAACCTGCGATCATGACCATCGACCCACCGGATCTGGAGTGGCTGGACGGCGGCGTGCCCCGCGCCGGCCGGTTTGGCGACACCTATTTCTCCAAGGCCGGCGGTCTGGCCGAAACGCGCCACGTCTTTCTGGCCGGCAACGGACTGCCGGATCGCTTCAAGGGGGGCGAGGTCTTCACGATCGCCGAATTCGGTTTCGGTACCGGGCTCAATTTCCTGACCACGCTCAAGGCCCTTAAGGCTTTGCAGGAGCCGCCTGAGCTGACTTTCCTTTCCTTCGAGCTTTACCCTCTGACGGTCTCGCAGCTTGAAAAGGCGCTGGCTGCGTTTCCGGAGCTGGCGGATCTGGCAGTGGAATTGATCTCCAATTGGCGGCCGGAGCCAGGCTGGAACCGCCTGAAGGTGTCTGGAGCGGACCTGGTTCTCGGGATCGGCGATGCCCGTGTGCTCATCGGCGGTCTGACGTCGAAAGACGCCGCTGCGCCGCCGGTCCCGCCGGTCGATGCCTGGTATCTGGACGGCTTCAGCCCGGCGAAAAACCCCGAACTCTGGGATCCGGACCTTCTGAAAGCCGCGGCAAGCCTGACCGCTCCGGAAGGAACGCTGGCGACCTACACCGCCGCCGGCTGGGTCCGCCGCAATCTTCAGGCGGCGGGTTTTGACATCGAGAAGACCGGCGGCTTCGCGGGCAAGCGGGAGATGGTGGTCGGACGGAAGAATGCACAGTCCGTACCCTAGACAGGTTCAGCCCATCTCCGGCACCGGCGTGACCGCCTTGCCGGTCTCGAACCAGCTTTTCAGATTGTCGACCACAAGCTGGCCCATGGCGTCGCGGGTCGCCTGGGAAGCCGAGCCGACATGGGGCAGGACGGTGACCCGGGGAAGCTGCAGAAGCTTTTCGGGAACCTCCGGTTCGTATTCGAACACATCCAGACCCGCGCCCATGATGGCGCCCGCCTCGAGCGCCGCGATCAGCGCTGTCTCGTCGACCACCGAGCCCCGGCCGATATTGATCAGAAAGCCCTGCGGCCCGAGCGCGTCCAGGACCTCCCGGTTGACCGCGTGCTTCGTCTCCGCGCCGCCGGGAGCGACGACCATCAGCGTGTCGCAGGCGGCCGCCAGATCCGTCAGGCTGGCGTGATAGGGATACTCGATGCCGTCCTGCCTGCTGCGGCCGTGATAATGGACCTCCAGTCCGAAGGCCTCGGCCCGTTTGGCGATCGCCTTGCCGATCCGGCCCAGCCCGAAAATCCCGAGCGTGCGCCCGCGCAGCGTGGCCGGCGTCAGCGGGTAGGGGCCTTTGCCGGTCCAGTTGCCGTCCCTGAGCCATTGCTCGGCTTGGCCCAGTTCGCGGATCGCCATGATCATCAGACCGATTGCGGTGTCGGCGACCTCGTCGGTCAGAACGTCCGGCGTATGGGTCACCATGACATCGGCGGCCAGGCAGTCGTCCGTGTCGACGTGATCGTAGCCGACCCCGAAGCTGGCGATGATTTCCGCGTTGGGGACTTTTTCAAGGAATGCCGTATCGATCTTCGACCAGGACAGTGCCACGCCCCGGATTTTATCGCCGATTTCCGCCAGCATCGCCTCCGGATCGTCGGCGTCGTAAAGCCGGTGCACGGTAAAAGCCGCGTCGAGCTTCTCCTGCACGGAAAGCAGCATCGGGCGGGGCATGAGGATGTCGACGGTCATGGAGCGGGTCCGCTGGGAAGGGGAGGTTTGAAACTGGATAGCTTCCGAAACCTTAGATGCAACGGGAAGACCTGAAAAGATCCGATTGGCTCCCGTCGGCTTAATCTTTTTCTCCGCTCATTGCCTTCTGGCGGGCGGCGCTTTCCTTTTTCAAAGGACGCGACACGGGGCAGACTTCCTGAACATATCTGTTCAGAGTGTTGGCCAGGCTCTCCTGAACGAGTGAGTAGTGAACATACTGACCCTTCTTGGCCTTGCGCACGAGACCTGCGCTTTCCAGCACCCCGAGGTGCTGGGAAATGGAAGGCTTTGACATGTCGAAGCGCTCGGCGATTTCGCCGGCTGTCAGCGAACCGTGTGCGAGATAGGCAAGGATCTTCCTGCGAGCGGCCGAGGCGAGGGCCTCGAAGATCTTTTGCATGCCTCCCGTTTCAACCTCGGCGAAGTTTTCTGTCTGGTCGTTCATTCTGATCTCGCATCACAGGACTCTCGATTTACCAAAATTGTAATTAGGTAATTGCCTAATTATATAATGAATGGTAATTAGCTTATTGCCTAAATAGTGGACGTCCCTTCTGAAGGCAAGAGCCCGCCGGTATTGGCGGATCATTTGTCAACACGCCGACGCTGCTTCTGGAAGTCATTCCGGAGGTCGACGCAACACGCCCGGTCGAAGGCGATGAGGGGAAAATATGATGTCAGAACAAGTTTGCAGCAGTTCGAAAAGCATCTCCACGGAACGTGTGCACTCGGAAAACGGCGCAAGCCCGGTTGATGGAAGAGTTTCTTTGAAGCCGGCCAAGGCCATCTGGATCGTGGGCATGACCGCCACGGCACTTATCGCCGGGCCGCTGACCTTCTCGTGGCAGGCCTTTGCCTTATTCCTCGTTCTCACGGCAATCACGATTTGCGGTGGGCACTCGGTCGGTATGCACCGACTGCTGATACACCGTTCCTTCAGGACGGTTCCCTGGGTCGAGAGGTTTCTCGTCTGGCTCGGCGTGCTTGTCGGCATGGCAGGGCCTTTCGGAATGATCCGGCTACACGATTTTCGCGATTGGGGACAACGCCAGTCCGATTGTCACGAGTTCTTTTCCCATCGCTCCGGATTCTGGAAGGATGCTTACTGGCAACTCTGCTGCGGCATTGTCCTGGATAGGGAGCCGATCTTCAGGATCGAGGACAACGTGGCGAACGACCGCTTTTACCGGCTTGTCGAAAAGACATGGATGGTGCAGCAACTTGTTGTGGCCGTTCCGCTCTATCTGCTCGGCGGCCTGCCTTTCGTGGTCTGGGGGATCTGTTGCCGGGTTTCCGTGTCGCTGATCGGTCACTGGTTGGTTGGCTATTACGCCCATCAGCCGAAAGACAATCTACTTTACGTCGAAGGCGCCAGCGTTCAAGGCTACAATCTTCCGAAATTCGGCGTAATCACCTTCGGCGAGGCCTTTCATGAAAACCACCACGCCTTTCCGAAATCCGCCAGGCTGGGATTCCTGTCTGGCCAGACCGACCCGGGCTGGTGGCTGGTGATGGGACTGGAGCGGCTTGGGCTCGCCTGGGACGTGAATACACCTGAGACGCTTGAGGCGCGCACTGGATTGACTGTAAGCGTTCAGGGGATCCAATCATTGGATGGCGCCCCGGGGTGGTTGCGATCGTTGCCTGTTCGTTGGCGCGGTTCAGCCGCAGAATGATACCACGCTCGGGATCTTGTTGGTGAGCCCGTATTGCCGGCATGTCCATGCATTCTTTGTGTCGCCACGTCTCGTGGCGGCTGGATGCCGACGGGAGAGGAACGCTTCTCCGCAAGTTCGTTTCGTCAGGCAGACATCTTGAAATTAACGCATCAGTCTAAGCAATTATTAAGTGTGTCAATTTATAGTGCAATTATTGCGCGGCGTTTGCAGATTTTCAATGGCTTGCGTCTAAATATGAAATGATCGGGCTGGAGCAGGATGAAGAGAGTTTTTGTTTTTGTTATTTCGATTTTCTTTTTGATACTCGCCGGAGTAATTTACGTGACTTCGCTCGACAGTGTGGAGTCGACCAGGTTCGAAGCCGTCTATTTCGACCGTAGAGACAAGGATGCAACGTCTGTCAGCAGAAAAGTCGCCGAGATCGGGATCAAATATTCTCAGGACGATTGGTTTCCAAGGATAGATCCTGCGAATTTTGCGGCCAACTGGACTGGAACTCTGAAATTCGAAAAAAGAGAAAAGAAGCAGATTCAAATCAGTCAGGGGCACGCCGACACCAAGGTTGTAATCGACGGTGAGACGGTATTCGAGGGAAGCGACTTTGCCGATTTCGTGCATGAATTTTCGCCCGGTGAACACTCACTGGAAGTTTTTCATCTAAACAGATGGCACGTAGTCGATTTCAAGTTTACGATACAGGAAGTATTCGAGAAATTTAGCGAGAGCCAGCTGAAGTATTTTCTTGACAGTTTCGAGGAGCCCATCAGCGAAGCTATTTATTTAGGCATCTACGCGAGTCATTCAAAAGACCAATCGGTGGAAGTGGACCTTGAGGCATTTGCAAAGGGTAAGGTGATCTGGCTGGATACACACGAAGCCGTTGACTGGACTTTGCACAACGATCCTGGAATTGCTGCTGTCGTCATCGCCTCATATGCACCGGGGACGCGTGTATTGGGTCTTGAAAACGATGTGCCGATCGTTCACAGCAAGAACCTCCTGGGCGTGAATTCGGGAGTGGTGACCAAGTGCGTTTGCGCAGCCGGAAATTTCCACTGCTACCATCAAGGCGAATTCTCAGAACTTGAGAAAAAAGTGTTCGATGCCACCGGGGCGCATTTGGTGGGATATGGGACCGGTATTTCTGGTGGTAAAAAAGTCAGGATCAGCCCGTTCGATGAAACGACACTTGCAGCTATCAAACAGGATCGCGAGAGAATAAGGGAAGCCGAACGGATCTGTAAAAAAACTGTCGAACCGCAATTCGATGCACTTTTTGAAGAAGACTAGAGCCAAGCCTCAATCATCGCAGGCCGACATCCCGCAGGCATTCATATCGAGATCCAGGCGGGCCTGGAATTCTGGAGTGCTCTTTCGACGGAGCGCTTCTCGCCCATATTCCCCCATTGCCCCAAGCGTCCATTTCCCCTAAAAGACCCGGCAGAATTCCAAAAGATCCCGTCAGTTTTTCAAGTGGAGAAGCGGAGCCCCATGGCGCGCCAGTTCATCTATCACATGCATGGTCTCTCCAAGGCCTATAACGACAAGAAAGTCCTCGACAACGTCAACCTCTCCTTCTACCCGGACGCCAAGATCGGCATCCTGGGGCCGAACGGGGCCGGTAAGTCGACGCTCTTGAAGATCATGGCCGGCCTCGACAAGGAATACACCGGCGAGGCCTGGGCGGCCGAGGGCGCGAAGGTCGGTTACCTGCCGCAGGAGCCGAAGCTGGACGAGACCAAGACCGTGATGGAAAACGTCATGGAAGGTGTCGCCCACAAGCAGGCGAAGATCGACCGCTACAACGAGCTGATGATGAACTACTCGGACGAGACCGCCGAGGAAGCCGCAGCTCTTCAGGACGAGATCGACGCCCAGGACCTGTGGAACCTGGAAAGCCAGGTGGAAATGGCGATGGAAGCCCTGCGCTGCCCGCCGTCCGACGCCGCTGTCGACAATCTCTCCGGCGGGGAACGCCGCCGCGTGGCGCTCTGCCAGTTGCTCCTGTCCGAGCCCGACCTCCTGCTTCTCGACGAACCGACCAACCATCTGGACGCGGAAACCGTCCACTGGCTGGAACGTCACCTGCGAGAGTTCAAGGGTTCCGTGCTGATCATCACCCACGACCGCTACTTCCTCGACAACGTCACCGGCTGGATCCTGGAGCTCGACCGCGGCCAGGGCATCCCCTACGAAGGCAACTACTCGGTCTATCTGGAGAAGAAGACCAAGCGCATGGAGCAGGAAGGCCGCGAGAACATGGCCCGCTCCAAGGCGATCGCCCGCGAGCGCGAGTGGATGGGCATGAGCCCGAAAGGCCGTCAGACCAAGTCGAAGGCCCGTATCCGGGCCTATCAGGACCTCGTGGCCATGCAGGAAGAACGCATGCCGTCCATCGAGCAGATCCTCATTCCGGTGGGTGAGCGCCTCGGCGCCAACGTCATCGACGTGGAAGGCGTTTCCAAGGGCTTCGAGGACCGTCTGCTGATCGACAACCTCACCTTCAAGCTGCCGCGCGGCGGCATCGTCGGCGTCATCGGCCCGAACGGCGCCGGCAAGTCGACGCTCTTCAAGATGCTCACCGGCCAGGAAAAGCCGGACAGCGGTTCCGTGACCATCGGCGAAAGCGTGCATCTGGGCTATGTCGACCAGTCCCGCGACGCGCTCAACCCGAACAACACGGTATGGGAAGAGATTTCCGGCGGCGCCGAGGTGATCTACCTCGATGACAAGGAAATCAACTCCCGCGCCTATTGCTCGTCCTTCAACTTCAAGGGCCCGGCCCAGCAGGCCAAGGTCGGCGACCTCTCCGGCGGTCAGCGCAACCGCGTGCACCTCGCCAAGGTCCTGAAGCAGGGCGCCAACGTGCTGCTGCTCGATGAGCCGACCAACGACCTCGACACGGAAACCCTGGCGGCTCTCGAGGACGCTCTGGAAAACTACGCCGGCTGCGCCGTGGTCATCTCGCACGATCGTATGTTCCTCGACCGCCTTGCCACCCACATGCTCGCCTTCGAGGGCGACAGCCACGTGGAATGGTTCGAGGGCAACTTCGAGGACTACGAAAAGGACAAGGTCCGCCGCCTCGGCGCCCACGCCGCCGACCCGCGCCGGATCAAGTACAAGCCGCTGACGCGGTAATAATACCAACCGTAGCTAACAGAAACCCATCTGATGGCACGTTCCTGTTGGTTGCGGATGGTATAAGCTACACCGAGCATCGAAAGAGGCGGTCCCTCGGGCTGCCTCACACGGCTGACAAACCTCACGGTGTCATTCCGGACAAGTGCAGCGGAGCTGTGCGCCGATCCGGAATCCAGGTGTATTTTGCGCCTAAGGCGCTCAATAGCTAAATGAATACAAAAAGATATGAGGTTTGGTGCTCGCTGACGCTCGCGCTGATTGCTGGATTCCGGCTCACGCGATGCCGCTTCGCGGCACGCTGGCCGGAATGACGGTAAGAGGTTTGCCAGAAACCTCAGGCGGTCCTTCGGGCCGCCTTTTCTTAGGCCGCTCCGCCAAGGTTCTTTCGGTGCGTCTTTACCAATTTCACACCGCGCATGGCGTGTAATCGCCGGCGTCTCAAATCATCGTGTGGACCGTGGTGTGCAATTCGAAAAAATGATTCAGTCTCCGTACCTTGGCACCACGGGTTAAACCTAAACCAATGCTTCAGGCCGCCGCGACCATAAAGACGAAACTCCTGCGCACGGACCCGGGCGGACTTCGGCTCATGCGCGGCGTGCACCTGATGCTGACCGTGCTTGGCGCGGTCTTCCTGGCAAACGTCGCGGCGGGTCTCGTCCCGGGCCAGTCCGCCTTCAAGCTGGCCGTTCTGGCAGCGGCCGCCGGCGGGCACTGCCTGATGTTCACGCCGGTCTCAACCCGGCGGGCGGAGATCCTCGGTATCCTGAAGCTTGGAGGTCTGGTAACGGGCCTCTTTGCGCTCGGGGCCGTTGCCGCTGCGCTTTCGGGAAAGAACGCGTCCAGCGTTCTGCAGGGTCTCTGGATCGGCACGATCATGACCGGATTTGCGCTTCAGGGGCTTGGGGCCTTCTGGCAGCGCGCGGGTCGGATCATGGCGGTCTGCTGGCTGTTCGTGATCCTGAGCACGCTCGGCGGGTCGCCCGGCATCTGGCTGCCGGTCATGGCCATTCTGGGAGCCCTGGTCGCGCTGGTCGTGCGGACCGGCCCCTGGCGGCCGTCCACACGCGGGACCTACCTGAGGGTGGAAGCCGCCAACCGGCGGGCGATGGCCGGGTATCTGCGGCAGGCCGCCGAAGACGTCGCGGACACGGCATCTCCCGCGCCTGTCACCATCAGGGATCTCGCACAGCTGCGCACGGAACTTCAGGTCTGTGCAGACCTGCTCCAGCCCGACCTCGATCTCAAGGGCATGTCTCCGGAAGCGGCGACCATGGTGGAGCTCGCCCTTGAAGTGGTGCGGGATGCCCGCGGACAGCTGTCCGAAGACGGCCGCGAAAGGCTTGCGCGGGATCCCGGCTTCCGGGCTTCGCTGGAGGCCCTTGCGAACCGTTTGCGGACGGGGGAGGGAGGGGCTGTCCCTTCGGTAAGCTGGGTAGAGACCGGCAGGAACATAACGACAGAGGACCGGTTCCAGGAGCTGCGCATGGCCCAGGCGTTCGAGCGGCTCTGGATCCTGGCTGCAAGGGACACGCCGGTTCATCAAGGCCTCGAGCCGGATGAAAAACGCGCTCCGAACACCTGGTGGCGGCAGCTTTCCTGGCGCTTGTCGCTTCAGGCCGGCGTGGCCGCGGCAATTGGCTTTGCCCTCGGTTTCGCGTTCGATCTCAACCACGCCTACTGGGTGACACTCACCGTCATCATTGTCCTGTCGAACAGCCTCGGGGCCACTCTGCTTAGAACCGCACAGCGGATTGGCGGCACGGCGGGCGGTGTCGTGCTGGCGATGCTCGTCGATCCGGCACTGGCGGATTTTCCGGCCGTCCGGCTTGTTTTAGTCGTCATCGCCATTCCGGCCGTGATCGTTTTCATCGACCGCAACTACGCCATCGCCTCCGGCATCATCAGCTTCCTGGTGGTGATGGGCCTGCAGACCCTCGAAGGCCTGCCGATCGGTGAACTCTGGTCGCGCCTCTACGACACGATGATCGGCGCGGGTGTCGGCCTCGCTGCGGCATGGCTTCTCTTCCCGAACCGGACCGGTGCCGGCTATGTTGCCCTGGCCTCCGATTATCTTTCGGCCTGCCGGGACTGCCTGAAAGGGGAAGGGGGAGAGCCGGAAAAGGATCTCCAGGATCTTGCCCGCCTCAGAACGGCGGCGAGCACACTGATCGCCACGGCCAGATCCTACAGGATCGAGCAGGCGCCCTGGTCGTCCTTCACCCGCGCGTCTAGCGATTTGAACGTCCAGGTGATCGTGCTGGCCCAATACGTCGTGCTCTACCGTGAAGCCCGCGCCGACGTTCTTCGGGCGACGGCGGGAGTTTCGAACGCCCCGGACATCGAAGCGCTGATCGGCCGCATGAACAAGCGCCTGGAAGACGAGTTCGATGCGGTCCTGGAGGGGCGCGAAAAACAGACCGTTCCAGGTCTCGAAGACGACTGGATGGCGGCGATGCCGGAAGGCGGATCCGGCGATCTCGCTGTGATGACCGCCTGGGTCGCCATGCTCTATCACGCCCGCAAGATTCTCAGGTGCCTGGACGGATTGCGGGCCGAGAAGCTTCTGTCCGCGCCGGCCTGACATTTCCTTTTTGAAAACTGATGTGCGCCGCTCAAATTTTTGGCGCGGCCAAGAGATGAACGGCGGTTTTCAACGCTTCAATGAGCTTCGTTGGCCTGCGGAACGGTCCCGCCGCAGCATCGCAGTCTGACCGCCGCGGGAGAACCGATTGACAGATCGGCTCAAGTTTTTTCCAGGAGATCTCAGGGGCACACCGGCATTCAGCGCATCGGGCAGGGGGAGGGCGCTTTTCGCAGGATTTCCTCAAAGGACGATGAAAAGGACAAGGCTTGCCACCTTGAGGCAGATGCGACCGATCCGAACCGGATCAAGTACAAGCAGCAAACACGGTAAAATTAAAATACCGAACGACATCGAGGCGGGTCCGATGATCTGCCGTTTTTGTTTGGCTTTGCGACGTTCACTCAAAGAGAATTTATTGTTTGAAAGCAAAGGTCTGTATTTTAAGATTTGAAAACGTCAACCAGGGGTTTTGATTGTGCGTGTATTCTTCTTTTGCGATTGCTCTCCTTACGTAAGAATATTATGATTACGTGCCCGTTGAGTGCGTCTATTTCAGTGAGTGACGCAGGGTAATTTTATGAAGTGTTTCTTTTATGAAGGAGAGGAAAATGGCTAAGCTGGCTCATGGCCTGTCGAGATACGACAGGCTTGTGAAGGAGTGTCTGGAGGACAATGCTCTCAACACTCATGCCGAAGGAAAGGTCCTGCCGCAGATTTTTGGCTACCTGCGTGCGGAGGGCGCCAACGAGATTACCGGGAACCTGACGAAAAAGCATATCGTCGATTCCTTCGAAGCCCTGGTCGATTCCATGCGCGTGGAAGACGTGGAATCCGGCAAGGCCGATGCGGGCATGACCTTTCTCGGTCAGTTCATCGATCACGACATCACCCTCGACGCGCAAAGCACGATCGGCACCAAGATCGACCCGCGCAACATTCGCAACGTGCGCACGCCAAGCCTCGATCTGGATTGCGTCTACGGCGATGGCCCCGAAGCGTCCCCGCATCTTTATTCCCAGCACGAGGAGACCGAAGGCTTCATGCTGATGGGGCGGGAGGGAAGTCCTTACGATCTGCCGCGCAATTCTCACGGCCGCGCCTTGATCGGCGACCCGCGCAATGACGAAAACATCATCGTCAGCCAGGTTCAGGGCGCCTTCATCATGCTCCACAACATCCTGATGAGCCTCTACGCCAAGGGAAAGGACGAGGAAAAGCATATCAGCGGCTGCGCGCAGATGGGCATCCGTTCGGATGTCTGGACCAAGGTCATCCCTCCGAACCTGATGGGCTTCGAACAGGTGCGCCGCTTTGTCCGCCTCCATTACCAGTGGATCGTCCTGAACGAGTTCCTGCCGGCCTTTGTCGATCCGGAAGTGATTGAAAAGGTTCTGGCGGAAGACCCGTTCCGCAAGCATGCGCCGATCATGCCGGCGGAGTTTTCCGTTGCATGTTACCGCTTCGGTCACGCGACCGTGCAGCCCAGCTACCGGTTGCGCAAGGGCGAGGACCCGATCGCGCTGTTCGACATGCTCGGCTTCTCGCCGCGCGGTCCCCAGTGGGATCTTGAAATGGCGCAGATGTTCGACGTGGCCGGCACGCGTGCGCAAAAGGCGCTGCCGGTCGGCACCAAAATGGCTGCCAGCCTGTTCGAACTGCCGGAAAACATCGTCGGCGGCGGCGAGGACTGGGACGGTTTCCCGATCACGGTGAGCCAGGCGCGCAAGCTCGGCCTGCGCAACATCCTGCGCGACCGCACTTCGTTGCGGATTGCCTCCGGCCAGCAGCTGGCGCGTCTCTGGCGCATTCCCGAGCTCGCCGCGCCGAAGGTCCTCAGGGACCGGCATATCACCAAGACACCCTTGTGGTTCTATTCGCTTCAGGAAGCCGAGGAACGCGGCAAGGGCCGCCTGACGGGGGTAGGCGGCACCGTCGTCGCCGGGGTGCTTACCCGCCTTTTGAAGCTCGACCCTGAAAGTGTCCTCAATACGCCGGGCTTCGAGCCGTGGGCGGGCTTCGGACCGAAGTGCTCGTTTGGCAACATCATGCAGTTCGTCGAGGAGCACCGCGATCACGTGAAGGACAGGGACAGTCTCTTCTGCGGACCGTCCCAGGAAGAATGGGAAGCGCGTCAGGCCAAGGGAAGCTGAGTTTCCGGTCTGTCGGCGTGACGTGACCCGAAAGAAACCGGGCGGCCTCAGGCCGCCCGGTTTTGTCTTGGAGGCGGCCGGTCCCGGGAAGCCCCTTCGGCTGCAATTGCAGATGTCGAGCGCCATCCTGTTACAATTTGCAATAGATCGCTGTGTAGGTTTTGATGATCCGCACCCGGGAAACGCACTTGGCTCGCAGGAAGGAGTTCGTCATGAGGTTTTGGAATTTGGCGGTCGCCGGAGTTTTGGCCGGCCTGGCGGGAACGTTCGCCACCGCCGAGGAGACGCAGCCGGTCAAGGCTGACCCCACGCCGCCGCCGGAATACGATTTCGTGCAACAGGCCGGGGGCATGACCTTTGACGGAAACCGGCTCACCCTGACGGACGCCAACTCGGGTGTCCTCTTCTTCAGCGACCGCCCCTACCGGATCGGCGGCCAGATCCCGAATGCGGAGTTCGCCGCATACTGGGACCTGGACGAAGGCTTCAAGGGCGACCCGCCCAACGCGGTGGTCAGCGTCCTGAGCGAGACCGGAAAGGCTCCGGCGCTGGTGGAGCTGACGGCCGCGAAGACCGAAGGGGCCAGCATGGTTTATGACGTCAAGGTGTTGCGCGGTGAACTGCCCGAAAGCGCCTCCGGCGTCGCGCTGTTTGTCGACCACGGTCCCCGGCCTCGGCCCCGCCGGGCGGTCCCGCCGCACAGGGGAGCGCCACATCATGGAGGACACCCGCCGCATGGCGGCGGTTATTCGCCTCCACATCATGGAGGAGGCTATCCGCCACCACCGCCACCGCACCATCCGGCCGGTTTCGAGCCTTACGGACCTTATTGCTATCACGCGCCGCAGGATCCGCGCTGCCAGGCGTGGCACCGTCCTCGCCACCCCTACTATCCGCCGTACCCGCCCCCCTATCATCCGTACGGTCCGTATTATCATCCCGGAGCAGCCTATGCGGCCGGGGTCGCGGCGGGAGCCGCGATTGCGGGTGCCGCCGCCAGCCAGCCGACCTATTACTATTATCCGATTCCGAGCGGTCCCCTGCCGGCGAATTGCTGGATAAACGCGCAGCACACACAAATGGTGTGCTCGGTTCCGCTGCAGTAACGGGATCAGAGTGAAAAAACCGGAACGGTCCGCGCTCCAGGTACGGGCCGTTGCGGGTCAGATGCTTTCAAGGTGTCGCATTATGTCCTCGGAGCTGTCAGTGATCGCGCTCGAGATATTCTTCAACTCTTCGGTGAGGGCACCGAATTCCTTGCCGTAAGGACCGGCGCGATCGGCCGATATCTTGGCGTTCAGCGCGATCATGCGCGAAAATTTCGAGGCCTTCTGGATCTCTTGCAATGCTTTCAGGACACGTTCCGAATCTTCGTGACGCTTGTCCCTGCGCCGCTGCATCTCTTCGGCGAAGTCTTCCTCCAGCGCATTGACGATGGCCTGCAGCGTCTGCAGCAGCTCGACGAGCACGAATTGAGAGAAGGCATCGAACGCGGCACGTTCGGGGGCCGTGTCGCCGGAAAGTGCTTCCATCAGCGCATGGGCTTCCGTAAGGAACCGGTCGATCCGCCAACGGCCAGATCCAATGGTTCCGGCATCCAGGACGGTTGCAATTCGGGCAGAGGAAAGTTGCGGCAGACCGGCTGCGTCGTCTCCGTTCAGGAGGATCCGGTAGCCGTGCTCGAAGTCTTCCAGTGCTTTTTCAAGCATTTTCCAGATCGGGCCGTTGACCGGCGTGCGCTTTTCCGCCTGGCTGGACAGTGTCAGAAACAGGAAGCCGATGCGCTGCGACAGCATCCGCTGGCGTCCAGCAATGTTGATCAGCTTCCCGTAAATGTCTTCGCTCAGTTCCATCTGCGATATCGTCAATTACGTCGGAGAATCAATTGCTCACGGAAAAATAATGAAGAGGTTGACCTGAAAAAGAAGCGTAAAGCTTGAGCAAATTGCATAAACTTTGGCTTCTCCAGCAGGTTTCAAAATAAAGCGAATATATCCCAGTCACTTATGGCAAGATCAATTACATTTGTTGGTTTACCGGCCGCGCTTGACTTAGGTTTAAATGACGATGCGCCGGTCCCTGCCGATGCGATCAACGGATTGGAGATGTCAAGGATGGACCAGCTCGACTTGTTGCCCGAAGACCTGAAGGTCTCGCCGGCTTTCAGGACAAGCGGAACGGTGGACGGTGTTTACAGGACCGTGGCGGCAGACGATTTCGCGACCGAGGCCATAAAGGCGCTGGAAGTGACCTTCGAAGGTATCCCCGGAGACCGTCATGGCGGCTTTACCCGCAAATCCGGCGGCCGCGAGCCGTATTATCCGCGCGGCACGGACATGTGCAACGAGCGCCAGATATCCATTCTGTCGGCGGAGGAACTCCGGGAAATCGCCGCCCGCATGGAAATTCCGTCCCTTGAGCCGGAGTGGATCGGCGCCAATATCGTCGTCTCCGGCATTCCCCGCCTGTCACTGATCCCGCCGCGCACGCGGCTCGTTTTCGAAGGCGGCGCCGTCATCCGGGTCGACGGCGACAACGCACCCTGCCGGATCGCCGGGGCCGGTATCGCCGCCCATTTTCCGGAGCGGGAGGGACTGGACCTCGCCTTTCCGCAAAAAGCCCGGCGCCTGCGCGGCCTGGTGGGATTCGTCGAAGTTCCCGGAACGATCGGGGCAGGCGAGGCCATGACGGCCCATGTCCCGGAACAGTGGATTTATCCCAGGGCCTGAGAAGGCGGGTTCCGACTGAAAACCAGCTGACTCAGGAGCATGCATGCTGCCAATCCATCACATGGTCGACCGGGCGCCGCAGCCCGTCGCGCCGTTTTCTCACGCGGTCGAAGCGGATGGCTGGATCTTCGTAACCGGTCAGATGCCGACAGACCCGCAGGCGCCGGAAGCGCCCCTGCCGGTCGGGATCGAGGCCCAGACGGTCCGGGTCATGGAAAATCTCAGGCTGGTGCTGGCGGGCCTGGACCTCGGGCTGGAGAATGTGACCTTCGTCCGGGTCTATCTGACGGAGTTCGACCGGGACTACCAGGCGATGAACGAAACCTACCGGACGTTTTTTCCGGCGGACAAGCTGCCCGGCAGAACCTGTGTCGGCGTCTCCGGGCTGGCGGTCGGCGCGCTGGTCGAAATCGATCTCATCGCGCGGCGGCCCTGACCGGTTGCTATCCGTTCTCCGGGCCGTCTTCCATCTCGACGGCCCGGTTGCAGCCCCAGCCGCGCAGCACGTCGTTCATCTCTTCAACAACGAAGTAACGCGCCGCGTCGCGGTCGTATCCTTCGTCCAGAAGCCGGTCATAGTCGGTCAGGTCGTGCCGGACGTGGCTCGTGACGGCCTGCCACAAGGCAATCGAAGGGGGCAGGTGCCGCAGATGGCCGGCAAGAGCGACGGACAAGACGGCTTCCGCATCGTGCATCGGCACGCGCGGCAGCAGCGCGCGCAAGGCCTTGCGCATTTCCTTCTGCCGTTTCGTGCCACCTGTCAAAGTCTAGTGCGCCCCGGTCTGCAGCGCCGGTGACTGTGCCGCGCCGGCGAGCGGCAGCCCGGCGACTTGCCTCCCGGTACGCACGCTTTGCGCGACTTCGTCGAAGGAGAGAGCCGGCGAGAAGAAGAACCCCTGAATAAGCTCGCAGTTCAAATCTTCCAGAAGCGCGAGCTGGCTCTCGTCTTCCACGCCTTCCACGACACAGCGCATCTGCATGGACCGGCACAGGTTGAGAATCGAGGTGATGACGCCGATCGCCATCGGATCCTGGAACCCCTTGATGAAATTTCGGTCGACCTTCACACAGTCGATCGGCAGCCGGTGAAGGTACCCCAGGCTGGAATAGCCGGTGCCGAAATCGTCCAAAGCAAGATCGACACCGGCGGAGCGCAGGGTATGAAGGCATTTCTCGGCAGCCTCGTAGCTGCCGATGACCGACGTTTCGGTGATTTCGAAGGTGATGAGCGTCGGGTCGATCTTCTCCCGCTTGATGATGTCGAGCAGTGTTTCCACCGTGGCCTGGGAGGTTATGTCGTGCGCCGACAGGTTAAACGACAGCAGCAGCCGCCCCGGAAGCGACTGGATTTGCCGTATCGCCTTCTTGAAGAGGGCGATGGTCAGCCGATGGATCTGGCCGCTGCGTTCCGCGATGGGAATGAACTTGTCCGGCGAGACGTTGTTCAGCTCCGGACTATGCCAGCGGGCGAGAGCCTCGAAACCGATGACGGTGCGATCGGGCAGGGAAACGAGCGGCTGGAAATGGATCTGGAACTCGTCGTCCAGATCCGCCTTCTGCAGGGCGTTTTCGATTGCGCGCTCCGAGCGAATGCGGGCTTCGTGGCTGGCGGAATAAACCGTCGTTTGGCCGCGCCTCTCCGCTTTCGCGTTGTAAAGCGCGTAGTCGGACCGGTCGAAAAGGCTGTGGGCGGTGGTGCCCGCTTCCGGAAAAAAGGCCATGCCGCAGGACGCGCCCACGGTCATTTCCAGGTCGCCGATCCTGTAGGGCTCGCTGATCCGGTCGCAGATCGTCTGTCCGATCCCGGCCGCCCGGCTGAGGTCTCCCAGATAGAAAAAACCGAACTCGTCGCCACCCAGCCGGCAGACATCGACATCCGCAAGATCGAGTGACTTCAGGCGCTGGCCTATTTCCGTGAGCAGCAGGTCTCCCGATTGATGGCCGTAGGTGTCGTTGATCGGCTTGAAGCGATCGAGATCCACGATGCCGACCGCAAATTCCAGACCCTTTCCCTCGATATCTTCGACGAGGGCCTCGAGCTTGTTGAAGAAATAGCGCCGGTTGGGCAGGTCGGTCAGCGCGTCGGTCTGGGCAAGGCGTTCGTTTTCCGCATTGAGCCGCTGGGTTTCCTCCTGTTTTGCGGCCAGGGCGGCCTGCGACCTGACAAGCTTGCAAAAGCCCCGGTAACCGTTGAGCAGGACCTGAAGGATGACCAGGCAAACGAGAAAGATGTTGAGCGAGATCGCCACGTAAACGTCCTGCCCCTGTTGCCCGTAATAAATCAGATACGGCACGGTGACGATGAACATGACCGCCAGCGCGGCCTGCGGCAGGTGCATGAGGCAGAAGATGCAGCCAATCACGGTGATGCCGATAAACAGGGCCACATGTCCGCGCTCCGCCGGGCCGCCAAACTGGTCGAGACTGAGCGACCAGACGATGAAGATCACCGAAACAAGGCTGCCGAGCACGACGGTCTGACGCATCTTCCGGATGGCCTGTTCCGGTCCCAGGACGATGTTGCGGGCCGCAATCCAGGCATAAAGACGGCTGCCGGTCACCAGAAGCATCGGAACGAGCATGCCGACGGTCAGATAAAAGGGCGCGGAATCGAAGTGTGTGTAGGCGACCGCGACGGAATTGACCATCAACAGGGCATAAAGTGAGGGAATCTGTGTTTTCAGTTCGTTGTATTGAGCCTGGGCGATGTCGGGATGTCGGGGGTCGATCATCATCCATCTGATAAATGCGCGGATGTTTTCCATCTTCACCTCCGAAATTCTTTCCCAAACGGAAGTCTAAAAAAGAATAAAACCAGGACTGTCTTCACTCTAAATATTCTGCTGAAAATACGCGGCTTTACACCCTTCATGACGCGGTATTTTCCTTAATCTGTGTATTTAATCACAGTGTAATTTCAAAAGCGCTAACGTCAATATTGCGAGTGGTTTCAGGCTTGTTGCGGTCTTGCGCCTGGATTGTGCGTTGGGAATTCGTCAATTCTCAGAGACAGCCGGCGCGGTCAGACTATTTCAAGGACTTTCCGGTAGATCATGTTGCTTGTTAGGCGGGAATGCAAAGTGACTTCAAGAAGGTTCATGAAATCGTGCTGCGGAAATTTGCCTTCGCCTCTGACGATTATGTTTGTGCTTGAGTTCGGATTGACGAAGTTGAGGGACCTGCGGACCGAAGAAAGGTGAGGGAGGTAAAGCGCGCCAGATGGCAGTCTATGCCTCATAGTCATTCAGAACCAGGGCCAAATTGATTTCTCACTTTTTAACAAGGCGGATGAAATTGACCGGAAGACCTTTCACAATTCCAGCGGGAATCCTGTTTTGCATTTTGCTCGTCTTCGCACGAGTCATGGCGGTGAGCCCGGTTCAAGCCGCGGACATTCAATCGGATCGCTCTGAGTATTGCGCTCATCGCATCGATGGCCAGATTGGCCGCGGTGACGGCGAACGCATAATCGAATATCTGCAAACGGCGCTTGACCGCGTCGATCGAGATCAGTTGGACGATCCGTTGGCCATCTCGCCGTTTTCGGTCTGCCTGAATTCTCCGGGCGGCTCGCTGACGGAAGCAACGCGGATTGCCGCATTCCTGCTTGAGAACTGGATCGGAACGGTTGTCGACGACGGTGACAGTTGCCTGTCAGCCTGTTCGATCATCTTCCTGATGGGGAACACGGATGGCGATCTGGGTAAAGGCTTGAATCGCAAGCTGCATGTCAACGCAACGCTCGGCCTGCATCGTCCCTCGGTCGATGCTCCAGACGGAGCCGGCTATTCCGGTGAACAGCTCTCAAAGGCCTTCGACCTCGCAAACGAGGCGATTTACCGTTTCATGGCCTTGGCCAATACGCCGCTGGGTTTAACGGACGGCGTATTCGTGCAATCCGACCTAATGCAGAACATGCTCGAGCATAAAGGGCAGGAATTTTTCTTTGTCGACACGGTCGGAAAGGCGCTGCGCTGGCAGATCGACCTCTTGGGCTATGAAAAACCGGTTCTGGTCGATTCAACGGCTGCCGCGCGAGCATGTCACAACATGTTCTCTGTCAGCAGGTCCGCCGGGGACGAGACGGCCTACCTTTACGAAAATTACTCCCATGACGACTTGGCAGACGGCGTCACAACTTTCCACGCTCATTCCGCGCACGATGGCTACAGCGGCTTCCACTACGAGGTATACGCAGCTTATTGGGATATAGTGAGAGCCGGTTGCCGTATCGGTGTTGTCAATTGGGGTGAAGGACCGCAAATGTCCGGCTGCGGCGGTTCCTGGTCCGGAGCTGAGAATTATCCCGGTAACGATTTCTGCCTGCTCTCAGGGCCTTTTGCCCCGGAAACCTTCGACATGACAGGCAGCAACGACGCCGAGGTCTTGGGGCTTCTCATGGGCAAGCTGCCTTCATTCGCCGTCTTTCCTCTGGAAACCGCCCTCCGGGAACTCCCGCATCTTTCGCAAGAGAGCCGCGCAAGGGTCATGACGTCGCCTGACCTTCCCCGGATGCTATCGGCTCTCGGCTTACGCGACTGCGCGGAGGCCGGCCTGTGCAGGCCTGGCGAACGGGCGGTTTCTGCACCGGCGCCGAAACGCGACATACGCAATTGGCAGCGCATAGTTCGCGTCGAGGCAAACGACGTGCTCTGGATCCGCTCATGTGGAGCGTCCAAATGCAAGAAGGTTGGGTCGCTTTCTCCGGGACAGTCCGATTTTTACATCACCGAATGTGACAGGGGATGGTGCAAGGTCTTTCGGTCTGACGACATGTTCGCCGGATGGGCGAGTAAACGCTATATGGAAGCCCGCTGACGTCTCCTTCAAGACGCTGCGAGCGCTTGCGTCTCCGCAGAATAAGAAAAGGAGATGATTTTTTTATCTCGAAAATGCGCTATATAGGTCCGCATGGCAGATCGAACCCGAACCCGGCTGTTAAACGCTCTCAAGTCCTCCGGTCCCCAGACGGCGACGGATCTTGCCGAGGGCCTGAAGGTGACACCAGTGGCCGTCCGTCAGCATCTGGACGGATTGCTGCAGGAAGACCTGGTGGAGTTCGAGGACCTAAAGGGCTCGGTCGGACGGCCCAAGCGGGTCTGGACGCTGACGGCGACCGGTCACGGACGGTTTCCAGACAACCACTCCAACCTCATCGTCGGATTGCTGGGCGGATTGAACGATCTTTATGGCGAAGAGGGCGTGAACAGGCTGATTGCGCACAGGGAGGCCCAGTCCCGCAAACTCTATCTGGACGCGATGAGCGGCACCACCGGCCTTTTGGAAAAGGTGGAAGTCCTTGCGGAAATGCGCAATCTGGAAGGATACATGGCCGAGGTCGTCGAGGACGGGGCTTCCCTTCTTCTGATAGAAAACCATTGCTCGATATGTGCCGCGGCCACTGCGTGTCAGGGTTTCTGCCGGTCCGAACTCGACCTTTTCAAGGAGGTCCTGGGACCGAAGGTGACGGTCGAACGGACGGAACATCAGTTAAGCGGCGACCGCCGCTGCGTCTACAGGATCGAACCGCTGACATGAGGCTGGTGACATGAGGCCGGTAGCATGAGGAAAGGCGAAGTCCAGGAGGGAAGCCGGTGATTGTCTCCAGGCGGGTTCTGTCGCGCTTGATCGACCGCTACTTCCACCCGTTCGAATCGCATTTCAAGCCGCTTGAGCTTCCCGTCACGCCCTTGCCGGACAGGGGGCCGCTTCGTCTTGTCTGGCATTTCGCCGGGATGTTTCGCTGGCAGCTTGTCATCGTCTCGGTTCTGGCGATGGCGTCGTCCGGCCTTGGGCTGGCGGCGATCTGGGCGATCGCGTACGTTGTCGACGGAGTGACGGACCAGAGCGTTGCAACGTTTCTCGGCGGCAACGGCTGGGTGCTCGCCAGTTTCTTTTTCCTCTTCGTCGTCCTGGATCCCCTGGTCTTTCTTCTGCGCCAGACGTTTGCCTTTCAAACGGTGCGTATTCTCCTGCCCGCGGCCATGCGCTGGCAGGCGCATAAGGCGGTGGAAGGGCAGGACCTTGCTTTCTTCGAGGATACCTTCGCAGGTCAGGTGGCCTCCCGGATCGCACAGGTCGCCATGTCGGTTCACCGCCAGATGATGCTGGCGATCGAAACCATCCCCTATCTGGTCATCCAGTTCGGCGGTTCCTTCGTCCTGTTGATGGCCATGGCCTGGCCGCTCGCCATCCCGGTGTTTTTCTGGATCTGCGCGAATATCCTCGTCGCCTGGCTCGCCATCCCCACCTACATGCGCAGGGCGGCCAAGGTGGCGGCAGCCAACTCCCGGGCGAACGGCGCCATGACCGATGTCTATTCCAACATCGCCATGGTGAAACTGTTCGCCGCCGAGGATTCCGAGGCGGGTGCCATCCGAAAGGTCATCGGCGAAACGATCGACACGCGGCACTCCGAAAACCGGTCCTACATTCTGACCGACAGCAGCGTCTATTTCCTCAACGTGCTTCTGATCCTGGCGGTTGTCGCCATCGGCTTCTGGGGCATGGCCCAGGGATGGGTCACCATTGGCGATTTCGTCGCCGGCCTTACGGTGACGCGTTCGCTCTCCGCTGCGTCCTCCAGTTTCATCGGCGTTGGCCAGGCGATCACCAGCACGCTCGGCACCATCAAGGACGCAATGCCGATCATGACCAGCCGGCCGGAGATCACCGACCGGGAAGACGCCACCGGACTTCAGGTGACGAGCGGCCGTATACGCTTTCAGGACGTGAGGTTTTCCTACGGCGGCGACAGAAAGGCGGTTCTTGAGGAGTTCAACCTCACGATCCGTCCGGGAGAACGGGTCGGTCTGGTCGGACTTTCGGGTGCAGGAAAATCGACTGTCATCTCCTTGCTGATGCGGCTACGGGACGTGTCCGGTGGTTCCATTTCCATCGACGGACAGGACATTCGCGAGGTGACCCAGGCCTCGCTGCGCACCGGAATCGGCGTGGTCACCCAGGACATCTCCCTCCTCAATCGCTCCATCCGCGACAATATCCGCTATGGCAAGCCGGATGCGACCGACGACGAAATCCGGGACGCCGCGAAGGCGGCGGAAGCGCTGGGCTTTATCGGCGAACTCGTGGACAGCAAGGGGCGGACGGGTCTCGACGCCCATGTGGGCGACCGGGGCGTGAAACTGTCCGGCGGTCAGCGCCAGCGCATCACGATCGCGCGGGTTCTTCTGAAAAACGCACCGATCCTGATACTGGACGAGGCGACGTCGGCGCTCGACAGCGAAGCGGAGCTTGCCATTCAGGAGAATCTTGCCCGCATGATGGAGGACCGCACGACGCTTGCCGTGGCTCACCGCCTGTCGACGATCGCCGCCATGGACCGGCTTGTCGTGATGGACCGGGGCAGGATCGTCGAGGAGGGCAGCCACCGCGACCTTTTGTCCCGCGGAGGCCTTTACGCGAAACTCTGGGAGCGTCAGTCCGGTGGTTTTCTGGCGCTGAGTGCTGCGGAATAGCTCCTTTCTGCCAGCCGCTGTCGATTGCAGCGCATCGTCCGGTGGCCCGAGCGACCATTCGACACGCGTCATAAATCTAAAATCGTTCCGATCTTAAATGTCGGATCCTTGTCGTCGGCAATTTTCGGCCGGCGCGTTTGAGCAATAATCTTCCCGGAGACGCAAGATGGAGCTTCTGAACGATGACGGCAAAACCGGCGGCGCCACGGACGGTTGGCCGACGCCGGAGGCGGCAACGGAACTGGAGAGGATGCTCCAGGACCTGCTGGCGCTGAAGTCGGACATCGAGCGCGACGCGGATCTTCTGCTCAAGGGCTACGGCCTGGATCGGCCCTTGCCGGAGATCGTCAATCTGGCGCATTACGTCAGCCTGAGGCGGCACGACATCAGGGCCCTGCAAAGGCGGCTGATGCGGCATGGGTTGTCGTCCATGGGCCGGCTGGAAAGCCGGGTTCTGCCGACCCTCGACGCGGTTCTTGCCGCCCTGGCGGCCATGATGGGCCGGAAGCCGGGAGCTGACTTCACTTCCAACGAAAGCTTTTTCTCCGGTGAGCGCCGGCTTGAGGAGGCAACCGCGGTTCTTTTGGGACCGAAGCCGGAGAATCGCCGCGGCCGCATCATGGTGACGTTCCCGAGCGAGGCGGCCGAGGAGCCCAAGTTCGTCAGGAAACTCGTGCGCAAGGGCATGAATGTGGCCCGCATCAATTGCGCGCACGACGATCCGGACGTCTGGATGGCGATGGCCGCCAACGTCAGGGCGGCGGCGAAAAAGGAAGGCCGGGATGTGCGGGTTCTGATGGATATTGCCGGACCGAAAATCCGCACGGAGACCGTCTTGAGCGCCGACAAGTCGCCCAGGCTTCAGGAAGGTGACCGGTTCAGGCTGGTTCTGGACTCAAGGCTCGACGTCCATCCTGAAATTGCCGTGACCGCTAGCGTGTCTTTGCCGCAGATGGTCGAACGCCTCAGGGTCGGCGACCGCGTGCTCTATGACGACAGCAAGCTGGAAGGGGTGGTCGAGAGCGTTTCGGAAGGCGAGGCGGTCATCCTTGTGAAGCAGCCGAAGAGCGGCGGTGCGAAGATCAAGCCGCATAAAGGCATCAACCTGCCCGATACCGCCCTGGGGGTTTCGCCGCTGACGGCCAAGGACCAGCAGGATCTGAAGACCGTGATCGCCTGCGCCGATATGGTGGGCTATTCCTTCGTCAGCCAGCCGGAGGATATCGATTTGCTGGAGGAGGCGCTTCAGTGCATCGGCGCCGGAGACCATCCGCTCGGTATCGTCGCCAAGATCGAACGGCCGGAAGCGGTCAGGAACCTGCCCGCCCTGATCGCGCGCGCCAGCGGGCGGCGGTCGCTGGCCGTGATGATCGCGCGCGGCGACCTCGCCTCGGAAATTGGCTTTGAGCGGCTTGCGGAAATGCAGGAGGAGATTCTGTGGATCTGCGAGGCGGCGAGCACACCGGTGATCTGGGCGACCCAGGTTCTGGAAAGCCTGGTGAAGTTCGGCAGTCCCTCCCGGGGAGACATGACAGACGCGGCCATGGCCGCGCGGGCCGAATGCGTCATGCTGAACAAGGGGCCGGCCGTGGTCGAGGCGGTGGAATTGCTGGACCGGCTGGTAAGCCGCATGGAAGGTCACATGGCCAAGAAAACGCCGACCTTGCGGGCGCTGCATTCCTGGTGAAGCGGGCCGGTTGATTTTCCGAAATCCGGGTGACAATACTCACCGATGGACAAGAGAGATCGCGCAGAGCTGTTTCGCGAACGCCTGTCGGAAGCCTTGCGCGACCGGGACATGAACCGGAGCGATCTCGCGCGGGCGGCGGGGCTGGACCGCTCGACCGTCTCCCAGCTTCTGTCCGAGGATGCGCCTCGATTGCCGAACGGACAGGCTCTGGCGGCGATCGCCACCTCCTTGAGCGTTTCCTCCGACTGGCTTCTGGGGCTTTCGACCCACCGGGGCGCGGCGGCTGAAATCCTCGACCAGGCGGTTCAGGTGGCGGAGACCGAGCGCCATCCGGTGGACGAGCACCTGCTTGCCTGGTACCGCGACGCGGTCGGCGTCAAAATCCGGCACGTTCCGGCCAATCTGCCGGATGTCCTGAAGACCGACATGGTGCTGGAATACGAATATGCCGGCGAAACCCTCAGAACCGCGGATCAGGCCATTACCGGAACCCGGGATCAACGGGAGCTTCTCGGCAGGGCGGAGTCCGACATGGAAATTGCGCTTTCCAAGGAGGCCCTGGAAGGCTTCGCGCGCGGCGAGGGCATGTGGTCGGGATTGACGCCTCAGGCGCGCCGGGAACAGCTTGAGGTGATGAGCCGGACCCTCAATGACCTCTATCCGGGCCTTCGGCTGCATCTTTTCGGGGCGAACGACCGGTTTTCCGCGCCCTTCACGGTCTTCGGCCAGAAATGGGCGGCTCTTTATCTCGGTCAGCGGTATCTGGCCTTTTCCAACACACGCCACGTTCAGCTTTTTTCTAGCCATTTCGACGACCTGGTCCGCCATGCCGTCATCCGTTCGCATGAGGCGGGCGACTTTGCTTTCGGGCTCGCACAGAGCATTCCGGACGTCTGAGCATCCCACGCTTTTCGGTCTAAGCAGGCTACACCCAGGATCCCTTTAGGCGTGTGGTTCTTCGCCTTCCTGCACCTAGAGCCTTTCACGGCTAGATTGAAGCATTCTGTTTGTCGTCCGGCGAGTCGAGCTGCGCGGAGGGACGTGAAGCCCATAGCGGGCTATGGGCAAGCGGCGCGACAAAGCAGGCGGCCGCCGGACGCGAACCCGAAGGGCCGGGCCGATTTGGCCCAATGCCGTCGGGCTTTGCCTCGACCGTGCAGCCAGCACAGCCTTCGTCAAAGCCCTTGGCCTTGAACCAAATCTGCTCCGGCAGAATGCTTCAATCTAACCGTGAAAGGCTCTAGAGGTCGAAATTTCTTGACAAATGAAAACAAACGTATACATATGTAAACATAGATGATGGATGACAGCAGGCGGTTTGCCGATGCCGAAAAGTATTCCGATCAGCGTTCGGTTGAGCGATGATGATGTCGCGTTCCTGGCAAGTTATGAGGTGCAAGGCGCGCGGACCCCGAGCGACAAATTGCGGGAAATCCTCCGTAGCGCGAGAGAGCGAGAGGAAGGCACCCAGGATGTCGCCGCGTGCGAGGAGCTGCTGCGTGCGATGGCGCGCCCCGCGGAGAAGGGGCTTCGGCAATTGCAGAGAGAGACCGGTATCCGTTCGGACTTTGTGATGAAGCTCTATGAGCGCTTGCCTGAAATGCTTTCGGAGCTTGTCGCTTCCGCACCGGGAACTGGCAAGGAAGCGAAGGACCTGGTTCGGTTTGAGGCGGATTTGTCGGCGGAGCTGTTTTCGCTGGTGGAAGAGGTTTTCGATCTTGGTCTGACGAAACCAAGCAGAACCTACGATCCGGAGCTCATGGACAAGCGGCTTGCACCCATACTCGAGATCGCACGCTTGCTGGAGCAAAAGCTGCAGTCCCGGTCATCGGGAAGACATCGGGAGTAACGTATTCCCCTATCTGGTGCGTGGTACTCCAGGGTCGTCGAACAGACGGCAACGTCACTTAATCGGAAAGGAACGAAAATGGCAGAGGGTCTTGTAACACGTGTCAAACGTCTGGTTTCCGGTGGTGTAAACCAGCTGGTCGACACCATCGAGAACACGTCCCCCGATACGGTGATGTCGGAAGCTGTTCGGGAAATCGACCGGGCAGTCGATCAGGTCCGCGATGAACTTGCATCGGTCCTGGCCAACAAGCACCTTGCAAACAGACGCCTTGGCGAGACCACGTCGCGCCATGAAGAGCTGCAGGGACAGATTGCCCTGGCCGTCAAGGAAGGCCGGGACGATCTCGCGGAAGCCGCAATCGCGCGCCAGCTCGATCTGGAGGTTCAGATCCCCGTGCTGGAGAGCGCCGTCGCCGATGCCAGCAGGGAAGAGAAGGAGCTGGAAGGCTATATTGGTGCGCTCCAGGCGCGAAAGCGCGAAATGGAGGCGGAACTCGAGACTTACCGGAAAGCCCGGCAGCAGTCTGCGACGGACAGTGCAGCAGCAGGCGTCGCCGCCCCGAAGGACACGGTCGAAGGAAAAGCCCGCAAGGCAGAAGAAGCCTTTGAACGTGTCATGAAGACCGCGACAGGCCTTCCGGGCGGGCTTGCAACGGACAAGGCTTCAGCGTCGAAGATGGCTGAGCTTGAGGATCTGGCCAGAAAAAACAGGATTTCCGAACGGCTGGCCACCCTTAAGGCTGCCGCGAAAGACGGTTGAACATGTTTGACTTCATTCTGGCGCAACAGAACACTCCTTTCGCAGTCGCTCTCGGGCTCATGATCGCGATAGCGCTTGCCGAGGGCGTGGGGACGCTCATGGGACTGGGGCTGTCGAGCATGATCGACAGCCTGCTTCCCGATTTCGATCTGCCTGACATGGACGTGCCGGATCTCGATGGCCCGGAATTCGACGGGGACGTTTCGGCAGGGGCGCTTCAGGGCGATCTGGAGGTCGCATCGACAACCACCGGTGCATCCGCGGCCGGGCAGGGCGTCTTCAGCCAGATGCTTGCCTGGCTGTGCTTCGGACGTGTGCCGGCGCTGATTATCCTGGTAATCTTTTTCACCGGGTTTGGATTGGCGGGCTATGTCCTGCAGAGCCTTGTTCAATCCGTCAGCGGATGGCTGCTGCCGGGCGTCGTCGCGTCGGCCGCCGCCTTCGCTGGAGCCTTGCCCCTCACGAGAGTGACCGCACTCGGCCTGTCGAAAGTCATGCCCAAAGAGGAAAGCGACGCCGTGTCGCGCGCGACATTTGTCGGCAAGCCGGCCCTGATCGTACAGGGACACGCCAGGAAGGGGCTTCCAGCGCAGGCCCGGCTGAAAGATGCCAGGGGACAAAGTCATTACGTGTTCGTGGAGCCTGATATCGAAGATGAAGTTCTGGAGCAGGGCACCGAGGTCATTATCGTCCGTCAGGCCGGCGCGCATTTCAACGCGATCAGAAATACCAATGAAACTTTGTCCGGCAGCCACGATTGATGGCCGCCGGAAAACTGAAATTTCTTGTAAGTGACTGTGGGAGATCAATGTTATGGAACAGATGATAGGTATCCTAATCCTTGTCGGTGTGGGCTTTGTCGCCCTGCTTGCCATTGGCCTGATCCTCTCTCGCCTTTATCGCCGGTCGTCCAAGGAAGTGTCGTTCGTCCGGACCGGTTTCGGCGGGCAGCGCGTCGTCATGAACGGCGGTACACTCGTGCTTCCGGTTCTGCACGACATCATTCCCGTCAATATGAACACGCTGCGCCTCGAAGTTCGCCGGTCGAACGAACAGGCGTTGATCACCAAGGATCGCATGCGCGTCGACGTGCTGGCGGAGTTCTACGTGCGTGTTCAGCCCACGATCGAATCCATTGCCAATGCCGCCCAGACCCTCGGCCAGCGCACGATGAAACCGGAAGCGCTGCGCGAACTCGTCGAAGGCAAGTTCGTTGATGCCCTGCGCGCGGTTGCCGCGGAAATGGCGATGGAAGAGCTTCACGAGCAGCGGGTGAACTTCGTCCAGAAGGTGCAGGCTGCCGTCTCCGAGGACATTCTCAAGAACGGTTTGGAACTGGAATCGGTCTCTCTGACCGGTCTCGACCAGACAAACAGGGAGTATTTCAACCCGGAAAACGCCTTTGACGCCGAAGGCCTGACCAAGCTCACCCAGGCGATCGAAGAGCGCCGGAAAAAGCGCAACGACATCGAGCAGGAAACCGAGGTCCAGGTCCAGCGCAAGAATCTGGAGGCGCAACAGGAGCGTCTGCAGATCGACCGGGATAACCAGTTCGCGCAACTGGAGCAGCAGCGTGAAGTCGAGGTGCGCCGGGCCGAACAGGCCTCGTTGATCGCCAAGCAGCAGGCGGAGCGCGAGCGTGAGGCGGAAGAAGCGAAGATCATCGCCCATCAGAAGGTCCGCCATGCCGGGATTGAATCCGACCAGGCCGTGACGGAGCGTCAGATCTCCATGGATCAGCAGGTCCGCGAGCGCGAGATCGCAAAGGAACGCAGTGTTGAGGCCGCCAACGTCGAAAAGCTCAAGCTGATCGAACTTGCGGAGCAGGATCGCGATATTGCGGTTGCAGCCAAGTCACGCGAGAAATCGGAAGCCGAAGCACTGGCCGACGAGGCGCGGGCGATCGCCGCACGCGCCGCCGAACAGGTGTCGACCGCGCGAGAAACCGAGATCGCGGAACGCGACAAGCAGATCGAGCTGATCGAGGCGCGCAAGGCCGCCGAAATGGACGCCGTTGCGATCACCGTCAGCGCCGAGGCACAAAAGCAGGCCGCGGCCGACCAGGCGGAGGCGGTCAGGATTGCCGCCGAGGCGGAGGCCGCCAAGTCGCGCATCGAGGCGCAAGGTGACGCGGAAGCCGAGAAACTCCGTGCGGAAGCGCAAAAGGCGGTCTACGAGGTCGAAGCAGCCGGTCAACGTGCCATCAATGAGGCGGCCAACCTGTTGTCCGCGGACCAGATCGCGATGCAGGTTCGCGTCAAGCTTCTCGAGCAGTTGCCGCAGATCATTGCCGAAAGCGTCAAGCCTCTTGAACAGATCGACGGCATCAAGATCATTCAGGTCGACGGCATGACCGGCGGCGCGACAGCAGCGGTCAATGGAACCGGCGGTAATGGTGGGGGCGGAAACCTCGCCGACCAGATGGTGTCGTCCGCGTTGAAGTATCGATCGCAGGCACCGCTCCTCGACGCCATGATGAAGGAAGTCGGTCTGGATGGCTCCAACCTGTCAGGGCTGACCGCAAATCTGAACGTTGCGCCGAACGGCAGCCCGGATGATCAAGGCGATGTCATCGATAAAAAAGGGGAACCGGAAAGTTCAACGCAAAGTGGCTCAGCCGGACATGTGGTCAAGGCGATGAACAACGAAGCTCCGAAACCCGCGACTGAAGATCCGGTAACATAGACCGCTAAGCGTTTGAGTTAAATGAAAAATCTAAGCCCGGCCAGCCGCCGGGCTTCCTTGTTAGTGATGCGGGCGATGATGCCTCAGCGCCCGGGCGGTTTCGACGGATCTTGCGGGCTCGAAACTCTCCGCGACGGCCATGTTCCAGTAGGTCGAATAACCTGGAATGTCGTGGATCTCATCGAGCAGTGCGCCTTTCTTCAGCCAGGTGAGGGCGGCACTTGCCGGTTGGGTCTCGCGCAGACCTTCGCGGATGAAGAAATGCTCCGGCTTGAATTCGCTCGGGTGGCTGAGGCCGGCCGCGGCGGTGAAGGCTTCCAGGGCCCTTAAGGTGTTTCGGTGAAAGTTGGCGACCCGCTGGGCCTTGTCGGGAACGATCAGCGCCTTTTGCCGTTGCGGATCCTGGGTTGCGACGCCGGTCGGGCAGCGGTTGGTGTGGCAGCTCTGGGACTGGATACAGCCGACGGCGAACATGAAGCCGCGCGCGGCGTTCATCCAGTCCGCGCCGATCGCCATCGTGCTGGCAATGTCGAAGGCGCTGATCAGCTTGCCGCTCGCGCCAAGCTTGATGTCCTCGCGGATCGAGGTGCCGACCAGGCAGTTGTGCACGAAGGAAAGGCCCTGGCGCAGCGGCGTGCCGAGACGGTTGGCGAATTCCACCGGAGCCGCACCCGTACCGCCTTCCGCGCCGTCGACGACGATGAAGTCCGGCTTGATCCCGGTCTCGAGCATCGCCTTGACGATGGCCATGAATTCCCAGCGGTGGCCGACGCAGAGCTTGAAACCGACCGGCTTTCCGTCGGAGAGGTCCCGAAGGGACTGAATGAATTCCAGCAATTCAACGGGTGTTGAAAACGCCTTGTGCGAAGCGGGCGAGACACACTCCTTGCCAACCGGTATGCCGCGCGCCTCGGCGATTTCCTCCGTCACTTTCGCTCCGGGCAGAACGCCGCCATGGCCGGGTTTCGCACCCTGACTGAGCTTGATCTCGATCATCTTGACCTGAGGGTCGCTGGCCTGGGACTTGAATTTTTCCGGGTCGAACCTGCCGTCGTCGGTCCGGCAGCCGAAATAGCCACTGCCGAGTTCCCAGACCAGATCGCCGCCGCCCTGCCGGTGATAGCGCGAGATGCTGCCTTCGCCGGTGTCGTGATAGAAATGCCCCATCTTCGCACCCGTGTTCAGCGCCAGGATGGCGTTGGCGGAGAGCGAGCCGAAACTCATGGCAGAAATGTTGTAGAGCGAAGCGGAATAGGGGTGTTTGCACTCGGGACCGCCGATCGTGACGCGCAGTTCCTCGTCGCTTTCCGGCTTCGGGCGCATCGAATGGTTCACCCAGCCGTAAGTGGGACCGTAAACATCCAGCTCCGTTCCGAAGGCCAGCACGTCTTCGATGTTCTTGGCACGGTCGTAGGCCATCGAGCGGCGCTCACGGGAAAACGGCCGTCCATCCTGGTTGCTCTCGAAGAAATACTGACGCATTTCCGGCCGGATCGCTTCAAAAATGAACCGGAAATGGCCGATAACCGGATAGTTGCGCAGGATGGAATGGCTTGTCTGGTTGAGGTCGAAGACACCGGTCACGCTCAATGCCGCAAAAATCAGAAACGGCCAGATGAAATGCCAGTTGAAGGAAAAGATCAGGACAAAACTGATCAGGGCCAGGGCAATGCAAAGGAAAAAAACGGTATAGCGGTTGAGAAACACGGCCAGAGCTCTCCTCTCGTGGGCGTCGCCGGTAGTTGTGTCAGGCCGCACGATAAAAAGAAAGGGTGACCGTAGTGTTGACTGTGGGCGGTTTCAGCTTTGCAAGGGAAACAGTAGAGAACCTGAGATGGGACTCACCTCAAGCCAACGCGGGCTCGAAGTGGGTCCCAGTCCTGAAGCTCTGAGATCATCCCAGATGATGAACGTTGAGTTTGTTGCCGTCCGGATCCCGGAAATAGGCGGCGTAAAAGCCGTTGTCGGCTCTTTGTCCCGGTTTTCCCTCATCTCGCGCACCAAGAGAGAGGGCCTTGTCATAGACCTTGTCGACCTCGTCACGGCTTTCGGCGGCAAGAGCGATCATGACCCCGTTGCCGACGGATGCCGGCAGGCCGTCAAAGGGGACATGAACTGAAAAGGCCGGAGCGCCCGGCCGTGTTCCCCAGACGACGAAATCGTCGAATTCCATGATCCGCTTTGCCTGAAGGACCGAAAAGAGGCTGTCGTAAAAATCCGAAGACTTTTTGAGGTCGTTGGTGCCGACAGAGGTATATCCAATCATGTTGCTGCTCCATTGTTTAAAAGGACCGTTTCCGGTAGGAGAGATTTAGGTTTTTGCAAATTTGATTGGAATGCGCATTTTTGCTTCTCTAATTTGCAAATTTGGAGAGTATGCGTGGACTGGAACTATCTTCGAACCTTTCATGCCGTCGCCGAGACAGGCAGCCTGACGGCAGCGGCAGACCGGCTCGGGATTTCGCACGCAACGGCATTCCGGCACATCAAGGCGTTCGAGACCGATCTGGGATCCCGGCTCTTCGAAAAGGTCAGGGGCCGTTACAGGTTGACCGAGGCGGGATCGGACATTGTCGATCTCGTCCGGACGGTGGCGGTTTCGGTCGAGGACATCGATCGGAAAATTACAGGCTCGGACATCGCGCTGAAAGGAAGGGTCAGGCTCACCGCGCCTGCGAGTTTTTCCTGCCATTTCCTGCCGCAACTTCTGTCCGGTCTCCGAAACGCATTTCCCAGGATCACCGTGGAACTTCTGTCTTCGAATGAAGAAGTCAACATGTCGAGCCGGGCCTCCGAGATCGCGCTCAGGGTGACGCCGGAGCCGCCCGAGCATCTGATCGGACGAAAGATCGCCGACATTCCCTGGGGCATTTACGGAAGCGAGGATTACTTCCGTCTCCACGGTGTTCCGGAAAGCCTGGAAGAACTCGATCGGCATCTTCTTATCGGGGCGACGGGAGGGCTCGCGCGGCGGCAGGGCTTTGCGTATCTCGACAAGATGTTCAGAGAGCGAATTGTTTCCAGATGCGACGATCTCATGGCCATGGCCGCCTTTGCCCGTCATGGGCAGGGACTGGCGCTCCTGCCCGGGGATGTCGCGGCGGAGGGGCTGGAGCTGGCTTTTCGTCCGGCCCTTCTGCCTCCAAATCAGCTTTGGCTGCTGACACATCCGGATTTGCGGCATGTCGAAAGGGTTCGACAGGTAATGCGCCATCTGGGAGACGTGTTGAAAAAAGATGAGCGGTTGGTGTCGCCCGTTTGAAAAAGGGAAAGCCTGGCGTCAGGAAACGGAAGATTTGCCGATTGGTCCGGCAAGGGCCAGGAGGCGTTCCGCCGTTCCCGAGACGCCGGGTTCCCCGGCCATGATTTCCGCCGCGCACCGGGCCCCGTCTTGAAACGTCTTGTCTTCAAGGTCTTTCAGTGCTTCGGCCAGACTGTCCGCCGTCAGGCGCTTTCGCGGAATTGGAGCTGGGCCGGCTCCAACCCTGTTGATCCGCTCTCCCCAGAACGGCTGATCGGCGAAAAAGGGGCAGACAAGGGTCGGTTTGCCCCAGCGCAGCCCCTCGTGTGTGGTGCCCGCGCCGCCGTGATGAACGACAGCGCGGCACTTTGGGAAAAGCCAGCTGTGAGGCGCTTTGTCGAGAAGGAAGACATTGCCGGAGAGTGCTCCATACAAGTCGTCGCTCTCTAGGCCGCCCCAGCCTGTGGCGAGAACCGCGCGCTGTCCGGTCTCCTTAAGCGCCACAAGGATTGTTTGTTTCAGGTCTTTGGGGGCCTCACTCGGCATGGAGCCGAAGCCGATATAGATCGGAGCCGGTCCGGCTTCGAGAAAGGCCGACAGGTCCGCGGGTGGACGGTAGTCCGGCTCGGGACGGGTGAACCAGTAACCGCAGATCCAGTCGTCTGCCGGCCAGTCCTCGGGCTCAGGCACGAGAGCACGGGAAAAGGCCTGAAGACCGAGCGTCCGGCCGCCCTCCGGCGTGTGACCGTCTATCAGGTCGCCCGCCATGGCGAACTCCGCCGGAGCGTGGGACTTGACGGCGCTCATCAGCGGAGCGAGCCCCACCTTGATCAGCTTGCGGGCCGCACCGTAGCTCTTACGGTTCAGATAGGAACCGAAATCCGGCAGAGCGAACAGCGGAACCGGAAAGTCTCCGGTTGGGGTTGTTACTGGTTGCAAGACCGTTGGCAGGGCAGGGACATTGAGACGTCTGCCAACGAGCGTCATCACCGCAGCCTTCAGATTGAACAGAATGAGATCGGGTTTTTCCTCCAGGCCGGTCTCCCAAAGCACCCGCGCGGTTTCCTTCTGCAGCCGGAGACTGTGACGCGCCGCCGCGATCTTGCCGCGAAAGGAAAACAGTGCCTGCCTGACTTCAGGCATTTGCAGCAGCGTCTGGTAGTTGACTGGAACCGGCCTGGCCCTGGCGCCGGCCCTTTCGATCATGTCCTCGAACCCTTCGCCGGTGCTTAGCACGACTTCTGCGCCGAGATCGGTCAGCTCCCGGGCAAGGGCGGCATAGGGCTGGACGTCGCCACGCGTGCCGAGCGAGGCGATCATTATTTTTGGCTTGGGTGCGGACATGACAATAGCCGATTCGAAAGGAGGGTTGGCGCACCGCCTCAAATGGCTGTCCGCGCGCCTGATTGCAACCGTCCGGAAGATCGCTCTACAGTCGCGGCTAACGCAGGGCTCATGTTTCAAGGAACCTCATGCAAACGACTTTCACGCTTCGAACCGAAGGCCAGGGCCTCTACGAATTCACCCGCTCCATCGCCGGCTGGCTATCCGGGGAGAGCTGTGGCAACGGACTTCTGACGCTCTTCGTCCGCCACACCTCCTGTTCCCTGCTTGTTCAGGAAAACGCCGATCCGGATGTACAGGTGGATCTGAAAGCCTTTTTTGAACGCCTGGTGCCACCGGCCGATCATGCGTCCATGCGCTATCTGACCCACACGCTGGAGGGGCCCGACGACATGCCCGCGCACATCAAGTCCGCGCTTTTGCCTGTCTCCCTCTCCATACCGGTCTCCGGCGGACGTATGGCGCTTGGCACCTGGCAGGGGATCTATCTCGTCGAACATCGCGTCAGACCGCACCAAAGACAGGTGGCGGCGCATTTCCTGAGCGACCGGTGAACCTCATGACCGTTCAACGAAAAAAAGCCCCCGACAGAGAAGTCGGCAGTTTAAGTATCTGAGCATCAGAGAGATTTTCGAAAAGTGTGACGCTGCATCACACTTTTTGAAACCGGTTCGGCCGTTGCCGGAGAGGGCTCTAGCTTCTCAAGGCGGGCAGGCCGACCCCGGTGCTTTCGAAACCGCCGTCGGAGGCGATGATCTGGCCGGTGACATAGCTGGCCTGATCCGAGCACAGGAATGCGATCACTTCCGCGATCTCGATTTCCGAGCCGTAGCGGTTGAGCGGAATGGCATCGTGGTAGGCGTCGATGATTTCCTGCGTGTGAACCGCCATGGCGAGCTTGGTGCGGACCGGACCCGGACAGACGCAGTTGGCGCGTATGCCGTATTCGCCGAGTTCCGCGGCCTGCTGCCGGGTCAGCTGGATGACGGCCGCCTTCGAGGTGCCGTAGGCCACCCGGAGCGTCGAGGCACGTAGCCCCGAGATGGAAGCGATGTTCACGATGGACCCGCGAGTGTCCTTCAACGCCGGAATCGCGGCTTGGGTGACAAGGAAGACACCGTCAAGATTGGTGTCCATCACCCGGCGCCACATGGCGAAATCCGTCTGCTCGATCGGGCCGAACTCCGCGACGCCCGCATTGTTGACCACCGCGTCGAGCCTGCCGAAGCGTCCGAGAATGGCGGGTATTGTCTCCGCCACCTGCTCCTCCGACGACACGTCACAGAAGAAAGGCATGGCGTCGTCCAGACCGCGGGCGGCCTTGTCCAGTTCGGGGGCGTCGCGGTCCAGCATCGCGACCTGCCACCCACGGGCAAGCATCAGATTGACGGTCGCAAGTCCGATTCCCCGGGCCGCCCCGGTGACCAGAGCAACTTTGTTGGCCATGATTCCTCCCTGGAACTTCGATTATTCAAACCATCTGGCAGGATTCCCGGCAAAAAGGCAAAGCAAAACGCCTTGTTGCATCAGTCCCTTGCGTCAGCGCATGGAAATGCACACCTGGATGGCGCCGGCGTTGTCCCAAAGGGCGATGTTCTTGTCGTTGATTCTGAAGGCGTAGACCCCGGCGGGATTGGGGGTGTTCACCGCGAGAGCCGCGAATTCCGCGAAGGGAACGATACGGCCGGCCTGGTCGCGGACCAGCAGCTCTCCGAAAGCGTAGGACTGATCGAATTTGTATCCATAGAGGGGACCGAGCTTTGCGGCGTCCTGACCGGAATAACCGCGCGGTCCCACAGGCTTGAACGTTCCGGCGATCACGCTCCAGCCGCCGCGATAGCTGACCTTCCGGATCTTGCCGTTGGGCAGGGACAATCTCTGCCAGCCCTGCTTGGACTGCACGTCGATACAGTGATCCGCGGCTTGCGCGAGGCTCGGGCCAAAACCGAAAAGGCAGACAACAAGGAACAGAAACCGCATGGTCACCGTAAGACGTTCGACTGAAAGACCATCGAAGTTGAACGCCATACTCTGATCGCGTCAAGCGGTATAACGGTTCCGAGACAGGCGCCTCACGCAAGGCTCGCGCACGGTTGACTTGTAATTATTGACGAGTGGACCCACATCTTCTGGTGAACGATGAGGGTCGTTCCTCCCCAGACTTGCGCCGGTTTTCCTGAAAACGCGGCGCATTTTTTTATGATTTCATCCGCGGTGCAAAATTTTTGTGGCTTGCCATATGTCGCTTGTGTTGAAAATAGAAGTCTGCGCCGAATGCTCTTCATTGAATCGAGCAGTCGTTCGGCGCGGGGGCGGCCCGCGCCGTCGGACGGGGACGGCGCGGGCTCTCACACCGGCCTGAAAAGGAGGGGCTCAGGGCGCGGTGTTTGCCGCAGCCGCCAGAAGGGCGGCAATCTGGTCTTTCAGGTGCAGGCGTTTCTTTTTCAGGTCTTCCAGCACTTCGTCGGAAGCAGGTGCCACGTCCGTTTCAATACGATGCACTTCACGGTTCACGGTGTGATATTCGTCCGCCAACCGGGCAAAATGGGCGTCATTCGTTTTCAGCTGATGCAACGTTTCTGTCGCTTCCGGGAATTCTTCATGCAGTTCGTGCGGCACGTGGCTCATGCTTTTCCTCCTCTTGAGGTTCTCAAATTGCCGTCTAGCGGCGCGATGTACTTTGAGAAAGATCAATTGCGGCGTGATTTGCGCGCGTGTTTTTCCCAAAGCGTTGTGGGGACGGCTTTTTTCATCAACCGCTGGAGAATGCAACCGGGTTTTGTCCGTCGGCCCGGGAACGCGGCGAAACCCGGGGTCTGTCCGCAGGCAGGCGGGAAGGCCGTCCGGTTGAGCCGTGGAAATAGAGCGCCGACGGCGGTGAGGTCAGACGGAGGCGGCAACCCCTTGGAGCCGTTCGGTAAACCAGACGGTTGCCAGAATGGAAATACCGGCGAGGGCGCCCATGCGCATGGGGTTCAAGGCGGGTTCAGCCAGACGTTTCAGCACGAGGACAAGGGAGAGTGTCGCGGTCAGAATGACAAGCTGACCGACTTCGATACCGATGTTGAACGCCAGAAGCGCAGGAAGGAGATCCGGTGCGTCGCGGCCCAGAATATCTCCCAGGACAAAGGAAAAGCCCAGACCGTGCAGAAGCCCGATGGCACCGAACACGACAATCGAGCCTGACCGCCTGACCATGGCCGCGACCGCCGCATAGAGCACGGAGGCGGCAATCGCCGCCTCGACGGCCGGAATGAACCAGGGCCAGGACGGGGTCGCACCCAGAAAGGTCAGGATCAGCGTCACCGAGTGACCGACCGTGAAGGCGGTAACGAGCCAGACGAGCTTGCGGATCGATCCGACGCCGAGCGCCATGGCGACGACCAGAAGAACGTGGTCGAGGCCTTCGAGAATGTGCAGGACGCCCTGCTGCCCGAAATGGATGAATGTCGACAGGCGCGAGCCGTCCATGAAGACTTTCGTTTCGAGCTGCCCGGGCACCGTCGCCGAGACCGGCGGCTCGGTTCTCGCATCGAGCAGGTGATTGTCGATGGAAATCCCCGGACCGGGTAAAAGGGGCGCGTAGCCTGAACGGAGACCGAGGATGCCCGAGGAGTCGTTGCTGGTCAGCCGGACTTCGTAGTCGATCACCGCTTCGCCGAATGCGGGGTCCTGTGGGGCGCCTGCCTTCGAAATGGCGCTCCGTGCCGCCTCAACGGAGGTGAGTGCGTGGTCCGGGCGCCGTGCATGGACGGCAAAACCCGCAATCCCGGCTTCAAGATCCAACCCGGCTTGGGAAAACTTCAGCGCGTTGACCAGGCGGTCTTCAAATCCGCCCTGGTCCGCGGCAATCGCCGTCATGTCGACAACGTAACGGCTGCCGCCGGAAGTTCTTTCAAAGCGCAGGTAGGGCGACACCAGCGGGACCTGCTCGACCTGTGACCTTCCGATGAGATCCGAGAAAACCAGGGGCGCCGGAACGCGGACAAAAGCGGTCAGGGTTCCGTTTTCTTTCGTGACAAGAACGGTTCTGACCTTGGTGCCCTCGGAAAAATGCGCGAAGGCGGACGCAAGGCAAAGAAAACAGATGAAGACCCCGGCGCAACCAACGCGGCCGATTCGGAAAAACGTCACGATCAGGGGCATGCGCTCGTTCCGGAAACAGGTCCACCGGGGACAGGAAAGATGATCGGGAAACCAGACTACACGGCCTCGGGCTTTCCGTCAGAACTTTTGCCGCAAAGCCGAAGCCGGTGACCCTCGAAATATTTGTAGTAGGTGTCGCGAGTGCCCGGTCAAAAGACCGGCCTGCCTGGAGCTGCGCTTCCGTAAGAACGGTGGCTGCCTGTCAGGAGCATTCATGTGCGGCCGGTCTGATTTCAAAGAAAGAGCGGGACCCTGCCGGCGCATCTCCTGACGCAAGGCTGTCAGGAGACCCTTGATAAGGTGATCTCCATCACAGCAGCAATGGAGACTTCCGATGACATTCATGCCCGATCACTTCACTGTGTGGGTGGAGATCCCGGTAACCGATCTTGAGAAGGCGATCAGCTTCTACAATGGCGTTTTCAAAACGGAACTCAAACTTGTCACCGATATGGGACCGAACCCGCTGGCAATCTTCCCGGCAAAGGACGAGGGCGGTGTCGCCGGACACCTCTACCCCGGCACGCCGGCGGAGAGGGGCGCAGGTCCGACAGTGCATCTTGCCTGCCCGGACAGCCTCGAAGAGACCATGGAGCGTTTCGCGAAGGCCGGCGGCGAAGTTGTTTCCGACCCTGAGGCGATCCCTGCAGGCCGGTTCGCCTACGGCATCGATCCGGACGGCAACTCCGTCGGCATGTTCACTTTCTCACCGGACGCGCGCCGGTAGACCGCTCCTCTGGGAGCACCGGACATGAGACGCGCCGACCGCCTTTTCCAGATCGTTCAGCATCTGCGTGGCGGCCGGCTCGTCCGGGCGCGGCAGCTTTCGGAGTGGCTGGAAGTCTCGGAACGGACCATCTATCGCGACGTCGCCGATCTGCAGGCTTCCGGCGTTCCCATCGAGGGCGCGGCCGGGGTCGGTTACATCATGCGCGACGGTTACGAGATGCCGCCTCTCATGTTCACTCGCGAAGAAATCGTCGCCCTTCTGGCGGGCGCGCGCCTGATCCGCGCCTGGGGCGGAGCGGCAATGGCCCGCGCCGCGGAAGAAGCCATGATCAAGATCGACGCGGTTTTGCCGGAGAAGCTGAAGGTGCGGCAAAACGAGGTCGAGATCCATGCCTTCGCACCGGAAATGACGCCACAGGTCCGCAGCTATATCGATTTTCTCGAGACGGCCGCCGACACACGCAAGCGGCTGTCGATTGCCTATTCGGACAACAAGGGTGAAGACACCAACCGTGTGATCCGGCCCCTGGGACTGTGGTTCTGGGGCAAGGTCTGGACGCTGGTGGCCTGGTGCGAACTCCGCCAGGATTTCCGCATGTTCCGCCTGGACCGGATCGCGGAAATCCGCGAGACCGGCGAACGGTTCCGGCAGGAACCCGGCAAGACGCTCAAGGATTTTTATCGCTCGATGGAAGAGGAGGGACACAGCCGTCCCGGAGCGTGAGCCCCTGCGCCCCTGTGCACGTCCGGTCACGGCAGGGCGGCGTAGCCATTGCCGAAGATCTCCCTCAGGAGCTTGCGCTTCATGGCGTCGGCATAGTCTTCGTAGGTTGCCGCCACCTCGACAAAGGCTCCGGGGCCCTTGAGCACATTCTGGCGGTAGTATTCCACGGGAGCTGTGTCCGGACCGGCAATGACGAGGCCATTGACCGTCACACCTTCGAAATCGAAGGCTCTATAGGCGCTGTCCGGGCCAAAGCCTTCGTTGTTGACGCCGTCGCCGGCGACATCGATGACCTTGCGCGCGCAAGCAGCCGGTGCTTGTTTCATCTCGACGGCGGCATATCCCAGCGCGTAGCCGAGGGCCGTCGGAAACTCGGTGAACCCTCTGGGCGCGCGGCGGAGCCGGGCCGCGGCTTCCCTGGCGCTGGCCTGACCCGTCAGATTGCGCCAACCGAGCTGCCGGAGCTGCTGGTAGCGGCCGCTCCATTCGAAACTCGTGACCCAGATCCCGCCGACAGCCTCGATCGCGGCGATCACTTCCGGGTCCTGAAGCGCATCCGCCAGCCCGTTGAGCTGCAGGGTGTGTTCCCGGGCGTTGACGCTCGCAGAGCCGTCCATGGCAAGGACCAGCGACAGGGAACAGGAAAAGGCGGGCGTTGAGGCCAGGCTGCCGGGGAGGCCGGCAGCGGCCAGAAAAAGCACGATCCTCCGCCATAATGCGAAGCTGCGCCTCGGCCTCCTTCGCGTGTCTGTCACTCGGCTGTGGTCAAGCATGGTCTCAGCATAGCAGTGGTGTGGACCAGGGAACAGGCGCCTGACATAAACAAGGCTCGGTGTCGAATGCTGCGGTGCAATTTTGTTCGCGGCGGGACTTGAACGGTGCCGGATTACTGGGGCAAGGTTAGCAAATGTATGCATCCCATGGATTCCTGAGGTCCGACATCGGCGATGTCGATGTCGTTTATCACGACGGCCTGTTTCATCTTTTTCATCTGGTCCTTCCCAATCACGACTTTATCGCCCACGCCGTAAGCTCCGACGGGATGACCTGGAGACGGGTGAAAAACGCGCTTTTCGTCGGCGAACCGGGCGAATGGGACGACGACATGCTGTGGACCATGCATGTGACCCCCGATCCGGACCGTCCCGGAGAATGGCGCATGTTCTATACCGGATTGGCGCGCCTGGAATACGGCCGGGTCCAGCGTGTCGGGCTGGCCCGCTCGAAAGACCTTTATCATTGGGAGCGCTGCAACGATGGACGCTATCCCCTTGAAATTCCGTCGCCTCACTACGAAAGCTCCATCGACGAGGGACGTCATTGGGTCAGTTTCCGGGACCCGTTTTTCTATCACGATCCGGAAACCGGCGACCGCCTGCTCCTGAGCTCCGCGCGCGTGAAGGGCGGTCCGATCATTCGCCGGGGATGTGTCGGATTTGCAAGGGAGACCGCACCGGACAAGTTCCGTTTCGAAAAGCCGCTCTACCAGCCGGGCCTTTACGACGACGTCGAAGTGCCGAACTTGTTCAAGCTGGACGGCCGCTATTACCTGATGGGTTCGATCCGCGAGGACATCAAGATCCATTACTGGTACGCGAATTCCGTCGAGGGCCCCTACGAGAACTTCTTCGACAACGTGATTCTGCCTTCCGGCAACTACGCGGGAAGGATCTGCCGGGTTGGGGACAGGATCTTCCTGTTCAATTTCTTCTCCAAGACCGAAAATGTCTACGGCCGGGAAGTGGTCAAGAAACTCCTGCCGCCGCCCAAGGAACTGGTAACCGACCGGGCCGGTCGGCTGAAATTGAAATCTTATGACGAGTTTGACGGTCTGGTGACGCATCGCGAAATCGTCACGGCCTCCTACCAGTGCAAGTTTCTCTACAACAATCCGCATGCCACCGCCGTGGACCGGCCTGATGGCCTGCATCTGGCATGCAAGAGCGGCTACGAGGCCTTCATTCTGCCGGGGCAGCACCAGGACTTCCGCCTGCGCGCGCAGCTGATGCTGGAAGGCTCGGGCAAGACCGGCATGGTTCTGCGCATGAACGAGGAAGGCGACGGGTATTATCTGTCGCTCGACCTTGTGAACGGCATCGCCCAAATGCGCGCCTGGGGGGCCAATCCGACGCCGGAGTTCGAATACGCTTTCCGCTACGAACCGCTTCAGGAGGCCCATTTCCGGGGCAACGATCACGGCCCGTGGCAGATCGAGGCCGTGGCCCACGGCATGTACATCGAGTTTTCCATTGATGGCTATGTCGTGCTCAGTCTGGTCGACGACAGCTTTGCGGAGGGCGGTATCGGCTTCTATGCCGAAAGCGCGGCGGTCTGCCTCAAGGACCTGAGGATCGAAACCCTGACGCGGCCGGTGAGCGAAGACACCGCCGAGCGGGTTTACACGACCACCTATATGGCGCCCGAAGAGGAGGCCGACGGATTGTGAGCGGTGAGACGGACATTTCGCGGGCGTGGCTGCTGGTCAGCGACATCGACGATACGCTGACCGGAAACCGCGAGGATCTGAACCGTCTTTGGCAACACTTCAAGCCGCATCGCAGCCGCCTCAAGCTGGCGTTGAACTCAAGCCGTCCCGCCGAAAGCGTCGACAGGACCCTGGCTGAGTATTTCCCCGGGGACTTCCAGGCGGATGCCATCATCACCGGATTGGGAACCGAGATCCGGCTTGGTCGTTATTGGCTGGAGAGCTGGCAGCGGCAATTCGCGGCCTGGCCGGACGAGGACATACGCAAGCTGGTGCAGGAAATGGGTTACGAACCGCACGACGAGATTTTCCAGACGAAGGGCAAGGCCAGTTTTGCGGTGCCGGGTCGGAACCGCGCGGACGAGGTTCTGGAGCGTCTGCGCGACGAAGGTTTCGACTTCAGGTTCATTTTTTCCGGCACGAGCGATCTCGATATTCTCGCGCCTGCGGCCGGCAAGGATGCGGCCATGAGACACTTGGCCCAGTATCTGGAGATCGAACAGCCGCATACTGTGGCGGCCGGCGACTCAGGCAACGACCTGGCGCTGTTCGAAGCCGCGGGAAGGGCGATCGCGGTCGGGAACGCGCGACGGGAACTGATCGAGGCCATGCCGAAGGACAAGACCTATCGGGCCAAGGCCGACCACGCCGCGGGGGTTCTGGAGGGATTGATCGCGTTGGGACTGCTGCCTGATACATCGGGATAATCAGACCGGGACAAAATGAGATGCGCCGGGCTAGACGGCGCATGAATGTCGGACAAGAGGGTTGGTACGGATGAAAAGGCAAAATATCGGTTCGCTCCTGATGATCTCGCTGCACGGGTATGTGGCGGGATCTCCGGAACTCGGAAAGCCGGATACCGGCGGTCAGGTGGTATTCGTTCTGGAGCTTGCCAAACGTTTTGCCCGGCTCGGCTACAGGGTCGATGTCATGACAAGACAATTCGAGGACCAGCCGGCCGAAGACATCATCAACGACAACCTGCGCGTGGTGCGCATTCCCTTCGGCGGCAAGGATTTCATCCGCAAGGAGGACATGCACGACTGGTACGGCGACTTCGTCACCAACGCGCTCGCCATGATCCGGTCCCGCAATCTCCATTACGACGTGATCAACAGCCACTATTGGGATGCTGGCGTTTCGGGCCAGAAAATCGCAGAGGAGTTGCAGGTCCCGCATATCCACACGCCGCACTCGCTCGGCTGGTGGAAACAGCACGATATGGAAGGGGCGGACGCCGCGGAAATGGAAGGCTACCGCTTCGAGGAGCGGATCCAGAAGGAATTCGTCCTTTACCGGAACTGCGATCACGTGATCGCGACGACCGAGCAGCAGACCGATCTGATCGTCGAACACTACCAGCTTCCCAAGGAACACATCACCATGATCCCGCCGGGGATCGACGAGGGCCGGTTTACCCCGGCGACACCGGACAACGTCGCCGCGGCGCGCCGGAAGCACGACATTCGCGAAACCGATATCTACGTCGTCGGCCGGGCGGCGGAGAACAAGGGATACGACCTGATCATCGAAGCCCTGCCCAGTCTCTTGAAACTGCAGCCCGACGCGCGTCTCGTTCTGGCGGCGGGCGCCAATTCCGACAGCGACATCGCGCTCTTGAACCAATGGAAGCAGGTCGCCGCCGATCTTGGCGTCGCCGATGCCATTTCCTGGCGCGGGTACGTCGCCGACGAGGATCTCGCGGATTTTTACCGCGCCCCGGGCATCTTCGCCCTGCCGTCGCGCTACGAACCCTTCGGCATGACGGCGGTCGAGGCCATGGCCTGCGGCACGCCGACAGTCGTCACCATTCACGGCGGTCTGTTCGAGCAGATCGAGTTCGGCCGGCACGCTCTCGTGGCCGATCCCAAGCGGCCGGAGGAGTTTGCCGCCATGCTGAACATGCCGCTGCAATATCCGTGGATGCGGGACACGCTGACCGTGGAGGGCGCCAGGTTCGCCCGCCGGGTGTTCGGCTGGACCGGGATCGCGCGCCGCACCCTGCAGGTGTTCGAGCAGTTCAAGGGTCGTTATGACGATCTGCAGGGGGACGAACCGGCATTTTGAGATCATGGCCGCCGGTCAGCGGCCATCGAAGGCCTCGGCTCCGGGGTGCATCGCGTGTCGGCCCGTCCGGCGGAACGTTTCCAATCGGGTTTTCGAGAACACTTGCTAAACAAGCGGTTCAGCTTGCGTTCAGGTCAAATTGATTACAGGTTGCCCAAAACGTCGTGTGGCAAACCGGAACGAAACCGTGAAACAGATAA
The DNA here is from genome assembly GCF_017309185.1 of Roseibium aggregatum. GTDB lineage: Bacteria > Pseudomonadota > Alphaproteobacteria > Rhizobiales > Stappiaceae > Roseibium > Roseibium aggregatum_B. Next base: position 1,156,329 of record NZ_JAEKJZ010000001.1, read on the forward strand.
TCGTCCTGCTGATCTTGTCTTTCGCCGCGATCCTGCCGGCCGAGGCGGCCTGCCTGTCGCAGTCCCAGGCCCGTCAGGTCGTGGCCAGTGGAAAGGCAGTGCCGCTTGGTGCCGTCGCCGGACGGGCAGGAGGCGAAATCGTCAAGGCCAAACTCTGCAAGCAGGGTGGCGGTTATGTCTATGTGCTCTCCGTCCTGAAAGGCGGCAAGGTGAAAACCGTCAAGCTCAATGCCAGCCGCTGACAGGCGGCCTGGTATCAGCCTTCCCCGTTTCCGTTCCAGACCCTTTTGAAAAGCCGAAAACATGCGCATTCTTGTTGTTGAAGACGATACCGATCTGAACCGCCAGCTCGTCACGGCTCTGGAAGAGGCGGGTTATGTGGTCGACAGCGCGGCGGACGGTGAGGACGGCCATTTCCTGGGCGACACCGAACCCTACGACGCGGTCGTGCTGGATCTGGGTCTACCGTCCCTTGACGGCTTGTCGGTGCTTGAGAACTGGCGCCGCGACGGGCGGACCATGCCGGTCCTGATCCTGACGGCGCGGGACCGCTGGTCGGACAAGGTGGCCGGTATCGATGCCGGCGCGGACGACTATGTCGCCAAGCCGTTCCACATGGAAGAGGTTCTGGCCCGCGTGCGTGCACTGGTGCGCCGGGCCGCCGGGCACGCCTCCAACGAACTGACCTGCGGTCCCGTTCGTCTCGACCTTAGGGCGGGCCGGGTGACGGTCGACGGTACGCCCGTCAAGCTGACCTCTCACGAATACAGGCTGCTCTCCTACCTGCTTCATCATCAGGGCAAGGTGATTTCGCGCACGGAACTGACGGAACATCTCTACGATCAGGATTTCGATAGGGATTCCAACACGGTTGAGGTGTTTGTCGGCCGTCTGCGCAAGAAGATCGGCTCCGATCTGATCGAAACCGTTCGGGGCCTCGGCTACAGGCTCGGAGCTGCCGGTGACGACTGAACCCATGGAGCCCGTCGAGGAAAAACCGCCGAGGAAAGCGCAACGCTCGCTTGCCTCCAGGCTGGTCTTCGTCGCGGCTGTCTGGTCGACAGTTGCGCTTGCGCTGGCCGGAGTGTTTCTGGTCGGTCTTTACCAGAGGGCGAGCGAGCGGGGCTTCGATGCGCTTCTGGAGGTTCACGTCAAGGCGTTGATTTCGGAAATGCTGGATACGGAAGCGGATCCGGACGACCCGGCCGCCGCTTTCCCGATCAAGCCGCCGAGCTACCAGGAGGACCCCCGGTTCTCCCTGCCGTTGTCCGGATGGTACTGGACGGTCAGACGCGCCGACAGCCCGGACGTGCTGTTTGCTTCCCAGTCGCTCGTGGGAGATCCGCTCAACGTCCCCGATATCGCGGATAGGGACAAGAGGGCGGACTTCATCACCGGACCGGCCGGAGACGAAGTGCGCGTGCTTCAGCAACGCATTTTCATAGAGGACACGCCCTACATCATCGCGATCGCCTGCGCCACGGCCGGCTTCTGGACCGAGATCCGCGAATTTGCCCGCATGGTCGCGGTCACGCTTTGCATCGCCGGTGCCGGCTTGATTCTGGCGATCTTTCTACAGGTCCGTGTCGGCTTGAGACCGCTTGCCCGTTTGCGGGCGTCTCTGACCGCCGTCCGGCAGGGCCAGGCGGACCGGATCGACGAGGACCTGCCCGCGGAGATCGTGCCGCTGGCGGCCGAGCTTAATGCCCTGATCCTGTCCAACCGGGAAATCGTCGAACGGGCGCGCACCCACGTCGGCAACCTGGCGCACGGACTGAAAACGCCGCTTTCGGTCATTTCCAACGAAGCGAGAGCTTCCAGCGGTCCGCTGGCGGACAAGGTCGCCGACCAGGCCGCGATCATGTCGACCCAGATCCAGCATCATCTGGAACGCGCACGCATGGCGGCGCAGCGCCGGGTGATCGGCGTTTCCTGCGACACGGAGCCCGTGCTGGACCGGCTGATCCGCGCAATGGAAAAGATCTACCGTGACAAGGGCATTGTCTGCGGCTTCAACCACGTCGCTCCGGTGCGCTTCCGCGGTGAAAGCCAGGATCTGGAGGAAATGACCGGGAACCTGATCGACAACGCCTACAAATGGGCGGCGTCCAGGGTGGCCGTCACGGTCGCGCCTTTCGACGACCCGGCGTCGAACCGGGAAATGCTGACAATCACGGTCGAAGACGATGGCCCTGGCCTCACGCCCGAACAAAGGGCAGAGGCGGTCAAGCGCGGACGACGGCTTGACGAAACCGTGCCCGGAACCGGTCTCGGCCTGTCGATCGTGGCGGATCTGGCGGCACTTTATGGAGGCAGGCTCGAACTCGGTCCATCGGATCTGGGAGGCTTGCGGGCCCGGCTCACGCTGCCCGCGCTCGGCCGGTCATGATCGAATGAGTCCGGTTATAACGCGGTTGTTTACGTGTTGTGATGACATGCGGTGTATATCATCGGATAAACGAGTGGCACGGTCCGGCCCCCTGAAACCCTAGTTCGGCCACAAATGGAAAATATCACTGTCGTGACGCAGCCAAGGCTGATTCACTTCGTCTCCCAGGAGCTCTCCGGTATGCTTTTGCGCTACACCTCCAGCATTGCTCTGCTTGTCCTTCTGACTGGATGCTCGTTGTCATCCGGTACGAGGGACACCAGTGGCTGGGGGTCGTTCTTTGGCGATCCGAGTGCCAACGGCACGGGTGCGGAGGCCAAGGCGGCCTATTCCGTGCTCGTCAACAATGAGCTGGGAAACGCGCTTGAGCCGTCCGACCGGCGCGCGGCGGAAAATGCCCAGACGAGGGCGCTCAGGGCAAGAGGTGTTGGCAGTTCGGTTGCCTGGCAGAACGAAAAGACCGGACGCAGCGGTCAGGTCCGGCCCGGGCCGGTCTATTTTGTCAATGAAACGAGTTGCCGGGAATTCACCCATGAGATGGTTCTGCGGGGCAGAACCCTCAGGGCGCGGGGAACCGCGTGCGAAACCGAGCGCGGCGACTGGCAGGTGATCGGTTAAGACTTCGGTCTCTCTCTTGAAATCCTGGTTTTAAGGAGCCGAAGACTGAGGCCGCATGGATGCTTCCGGGCTTACGTAGCGGAGGCTATTTCCGAGACCGTTCAAATAACCCCCATGATCTTCAACACTTGCTTAAGCCTTCCAAGGGTATGGTTGGAAGGATAAAGTTCGCAATGTCGACGCGTTGAATGACCGGTACGGATCAGCTTGAAACCAAAATAAAGACCTATTTGAGCAGTCTCAGCCCACAAGCGGTTGAGGCTCTGGTCCGGAATCTGGAAAAAGCCGCGGTCCAGAAAAACGCCGATCCGCACCTCAGACTTGTTCTCGCCACCGCTGTCGCCCTCTTGCGCCGGCCGGGTCCCGTTGCTCCCGACATGCCGGGCGGCGAACAGAGACGCGGCCAGATCCAGCGGATGTTTTTCTCGCCGCTGGAGAGCTTTCTGATCAATGAAACCCTGCCGAACCGGCAGGAAGGCCGCATTCACCGCTCCGCGCTCGACAAGATCTGGAAATGGCTGGGACGGGATGTCATGCCCGCCGATATGCGCATGGTTCTGGAGCAGGCCGGCAATGCGGCGGTCAGCGGGGAGCGGGTCGACGCTCTTGTTCAGGCGCTGCGCACACGATCGGTGGACGCGGTCGGCGAGGCGCTGCATCGCAGCCACTTGTCGGACAAGGAGCGCCGCCGTATCGCCATTGAACTGGGCGGGGAGCGCGGGATTGCCGAACTCCTGGACATTCAGAAGATTTTCGCCGCCGAACGCTGGCTGTTGCCGTTTTTGCAGAATCTCCCCGAACGGGTCAATGAGCATCGCCTGAAGCATGATCTCGACGTCTTGCGCCTCGTGGACAAATGCGCGGACAGGTTTCCGGATCATGTCCCGGTCGTCGCGGCGGCATTGATCGAACGCACCGAAGTTCCGGCGGCCCTGTGCACCTTTGCCGGCCGGCTTGCGGGAGACCAGGATCCGAAAGTGATCGCCGGGTCTCAATTCGCCCCGTTTGTCGATGTTGTCATGAGCGAGGCGGAGCGGCTTCACGTTCTCGCGATGGACCACCGCAAGAACAACCCGGATCCCGTGGCGTTTTCTCAGGCACTGTCGGAATTTCACACACTGATCCGTGGAGTTGAAAGGGATATGGATCTTTCCCTTTCCGGCAAGTGGCACAAGAGGCTGTCGGAGACCAAGCGCGGCATTTCCAATGAGGTCACGCGCGAGTTGAACAACGCCCATGGCGCGATCCGCCGGGCGCTTCAGGTTCCGAAACTGGACGAAAAAGGCCAGCCGCTGATCGACCAGGAAGCCATTGACGAGGCCGTGCGCACATTGAGCGTCCTGACGCTGGTGCGCAACGCCTCGGAAACCTTCGCCGTGAACGAAATCGGCAAGCGAACCCGTCAGGCGGTCGAGCAGACCCTGGAAATCGTCACCAGGTCGCTGATCACGGATATCGGTAAACCGCGGGACGGCGATCTCGAAGCCAGACTGGCCGCCGCCGATGTGGCGATCATGCTCTCCGAAATCTATTTTGGCGCGGATTATGCCGCGCAGCTCCGGCGGAGCCGCCAATCTGCCGTCATGAAGGCCAAGCGGGCGATTCGGCAGGGCGCGGCCAGTCCCGAGCGCCGGCTTGTCGCCAATGCGGTCGGTCGGAGCTCGGCTTCCGCCTAGGTGACGGACCCTGGGGAACTTCCCGACCCGATAATCTCCACAAAGGGTTGACCGCGACCGCTGGCCACAGCCATGCGGACTTGCATTTGCCTTCATTGGACGCTCTATAGTCGGGAATGTTGTTCTGGATCCTGATAGCTGTTCTGACGGGCGTCGCGGCCCTGTCGATTCTCGTGCCCTTGTCCAGGAGCGACCGTGCGCGGACCGCGGGAACGGTAAGCGCCGACGAGGCGGTTTATCGTGAACAATTGAGCGCGATCGAAAGCGAGTTTGAGCGCGGTTTGATCGATGCGGAAGCCGCCGAGGCCGCACGCACGGAAACCGGCCGGCGTCTTCTGGCGGCGCATGACAGGCGCGCAGGGCAGGCGGACGGGGCCTCCCGGGGCGGCAGGATCAGGACAGCCCAGGTTCTGGCATTGTTGGGACTGCCGGTAGCGGCCGTCGGTCTCTATCTCGTGCTTGGAGCTCCGGGACAACCGGACTTGCCGCTGGCCCAACGTCTGAATGCCCCGGCTGAACAGCAATCGCTGGAGGTTCTTGTCGCGCGGGTCGAACGTCATCTGGAACAAAATCCGCAGGACGGACAGGGATGGTCCGTCATTGCACCGGTCTATCTGTCTCTCGGCAGGGCGCAGGCATCCGCGAAAGCCTACGCCAACGCGCTGCGTCTCCTCGGTCCCAGACAGGACTGGCTGACGGACATGGGGGAAGCCCTGACGATTGCCAATCAGGGCCTGGTCACCGCCGATGCCCGCAGTGCTTTCGAAAAAGCCGCCGCGCTCGACGCAAGTGCCGTCAAACCACGCTTCTTCCTGGCGATTGCCCTGGGGCAGGAGGGAAAGACCGCCGAGGCGATCGCCGCCTGGGAGACACTTCTGGAAAACGCGGACGAAACGGCGGCCTGGGTCGGAGCCGCCCGTCAGCAGCTGGCGGGCTTGAGAGGGAACCAACCGGCAGGAGCGCCCCAGCGGGGCCCGACGCAGGAAGAAGTCGCCGCGTCGCAGGACATGGCCGCCGAAGACAGGCAGGCCATGATCAAGGACATGGTTGCCGGACTAGCCGGAAGGCTGGGCGCCGAAGGCGGCAGTGCCGCGGAATGGACCCAGCTGATCCGCGCTTATATGGTTTTGGGGGAAAGGGAGAAGGCCGAGACTGCGCTTGCCGAGGCTGAGGTGGCTTACGAGGGTAAGCCAGAGGATTTGTCCTTGATCAAGGACGCGGCAAGCCAGCTTGGTCTATGAGGATCATGACTGCGTGACACTGCCCGAAGGCTGAGGTGCGCGCTTAGACTGGACGCAAAAAAATGACTCGCAAACAAAGAAGGTTGACCCTGATTGGTTCGGCGGGGGCGGTGCTGGCTGTGGCGCTTGCCCTGATCCTGTTTGCCTTGAACGATCAGATTGTCTTTTTCCAAAGCCCGACGGATATTACGGAAAAGGCGGTTCCGACGGGCCAGCGGATCCGTCTTGGCGGATTGGTTGAGGAAGGCTCCGTTGTGCGTTCCGACAACGCCGAAGTGAGCTTCCGGGTAACCGACATGGCGAATGTGGTATCCGTCACGTACAAGGGAATATTGCCGGATCTGTTCCGGGAGGGGCAGGGTGTCGTGACCGAGGGGATCATCAGGCCGGACGGCGTTTTTGTGGCCGACAGTGTTCTGGCGAAGCACGATGAGAACTATATTCCCAAGGAAGTTGCCGAGGCGCTGAAGGATCAGGGTCACTGGCAGGGAGAGGAAAGCGCCGCTAACTGAAACCGGTAGCGGACGGAAACGGGACGAAAATTAAAAATGATCGTCGAACTCGGGCATTTTACGCTGGTGCTGGCATTCGTGCTGACGCTTGTGCAGTCGACTGTTCCGCTTTGGGGCGCCCTGTCCAGGGACGACCGGCTGATGGCGGTCGCACCGCCTGTGTCGGTCATGACGTTTCTCCTGGTGCTGGTCGCGTTTCTGGTGCTTACCGTCGCCTACATAAGCTCGGATTTTTCGGTCCTGAACGTCATTGAGAATTCGCACTCCGCGAAACCGTTGATCTACAAGATTTCCGGCGTGTGGGGGAACCATGAAGGCTCGATGCTCCTCTGGGTGCTCATCCTTGTGTTCTTCGCAGCACTTGTCGGGCTCTTCGGCGGTAATCTGCCCACCGATTTGCGGGCCGTTACGCTGGCGGTGCAGGGGTGGGTGTCTGCCGGGTTCATTCTGTTCCTGCTGGCGACGTCCAATCCATTCACCCGGGTGACCAACCCGCCGCTGGAGGGCGCGGATCTCAATCCGATCCTTCAGGACATCGGCCTGGCGATCCACCCGCCGCTGCTCTATATCGGCTACGTCGGTTTCTCGATCACTTTCTCCTTCGCCATCGCCGCACTGATCCTGGGCCGGCTTGATGCCGCCTGGGCCCGCTGGGTCCGGCCCTGGACCCTGCTTGCCTGGTGCTTTCTGACACTCGGGATCGCGATGGGCTCCTACTGGGCCTATTACGAACTCGGGTGGGGCGGCTGGTGGTTCTGGGATCCGGTCGAAAACGCCAGTTTCATGCCGTGGCTGGCCGGTACCGCGCTGCTGCATTCGGCGATCGTCATGGAAAAGCGCGAGGCCTTGAAGGTCTGGACCGTACTGCTGGCCATCTTCACCTTTTCCCTGTCCCTGCTCGGCACCTTCCTGGTCCGCTCGGGCGTGCTGACCTCCGTTCACGCCTTCGCGACCGATCCGGCGCGCGGCGTCTTCATCCTTGGCCTCCTGTGTTTCTTCATCGGCGGCTCGCTGTCGCTTTTCGCCTGGCGGGCGTCCATGCTGAAACAGGGTGGACTGTTCGCGCCGATCAGCCGGGAAGGCGGGCTGGTGCTCAACAACCTCTTTCTGACGGCTGCCTGCGCCGCCGTCTTTGTCGGCACGCTCTATCCTCTGGTGCTGGACGCGGTCGCGGGCGAAAAAATCTCCGTCGGCGCGCCGTTCTTCAACCTCACATTCGGTCCGCTCATGGTGCCGCTTCTGATCGCCGTTCCTTTCGGGCCTGTGCTGTCCTGGAAGCGCGGCGACCTGCTTGCCGCCACCCAGCGGCTCTACGCGGCGCTTGCGCTCGCTTTGGCGATGGTGCTCTTCACCTTCTGGCTGTGGGGCATGGAGAAAATTCTGGCGCCACTGGGGGTCGGGCTGGCGGTCTGGGTCATGGCTGGCGCCGTCGCGGAAATCGTCACCCGGGTAAAGTTCCTTTCTGTCGGGCCCAAGCGCGGTTTCGACCGCCTCGTCGGTCTGCCCCGGTCCGCCTGGGGCACGGCGGTTGCCCATTTCGGTCTCGGCGTCACGGTGCTCGGCATCGTCACGGCATCCGCCTTCCAGGAAGAGCGGATCGAAACGATGCGCCCGGGCGACACCGTAAACCTGTCCGGCTATGAAGTGACGTTCGACGGCGCGGCCCCGCGCCGGGGACCGAACTACACGGAGGAAGTCGGTCATTTCACGATCCGGACCGGCGGCGTCGTGATAAGCGAACTCGATCCCTCCAAGCGGGTCTATACGGCCCGCCAGATGCCGACCACCGAAGCGGGGATCTACACCACCGGCTTCTCGCAGCTTTACCTGTCCATGGGCGAGAGCCGGGGGGACGGAGCCGTCGACGTCCGCATCTATTTCAAGCCGTTGATCACGCTGATCTGGATCGGCTGCGTTGTCATGGCCTTCGGCGGTGCTCTGTCCATGGCCGACCGGCGCCTGCGGATCGGGGCGCCGAAGCCCGCAGCCAGACGGAAAGCGGCCGTTGCCGCAGCCGCGGAGTAACGAAATGATCAGGCGGTTTCTAAGTTTCCTCCTGCTGGGGCTTTGCCTTCAACTGGCTCCGGCATTGGCGGTCGCACCCGACGAGGTGCTGGACGATCCGGCTCTCGAAGCCAGGGCCAGGGCCTTGTCGGCGGAACTGCGCTGCATGGTTTGCCAGAACCAGTCCATCGACGACAGCGATGCGCCGCTCGCCAAGGACCTCAGAGTTCTGGTCCGCGAGCGCCTTGTCGCCGGAGACAGCGACGCGCAGGTCGTTGACTATCTTGTGTCGCGCTATGGCGAGTTCGTGCTTTTGAAACCAAGGTTTGCGTGGCACACGGTGGTGCTTTGGGCGGCGGGGCCGGCAGCCCTGCTTGCCGGGCTGATTGGCATTGTCTGGGCGCTCCGCAAGCGCCGAACGGCGGTCGTGTCTGCCCCGGAGCAGCCGTTGAGCGAAGACGAAAAAAAGCGATTGAGCGCGATTGTCAGATCAGAATAAAGCCTTCTTTTCAGGTTAGGCATTGAGGAAAACCGAAAGGCATTGCAAATTCGATTTCGTATTTCAAATTAGCTGGATCGTCATGTCTGGATCTTTGTTCCCTGGGAGGGCTTTGCAAAAAGCCGCCCGTGAATTTTGCACCAATTCTGTACTTGTTCTTTGTTTTCTTTTGAGTTTTGGACAAGCGTCCCTCGCAAGTGTCGATGAATTTCCGGAAAAGCGACTTGCCCTGGTCGTAGGGGTGTCGGACTACCTGAATGTTCCGGATCTCGAGAACACGGTGCATGACGGCGCTTTGATCGCCGAAACGCTCAAGACGCTGAATTTCGATGTTATCGAAAAATACAATCTTGGCCTGCGCGAGTTCAAGGCGCTGTTGGCCCAGTTCGAGTTCGAGGCGGAAACCGCCGATGTCGCGCTCGTCTATTTCGCCGGACATGGTGTGGAAGTCGGCGGACAGAACTTCCTTATACCGACGGACTCCACGGCAACTTCCCGGGGCGATGTCGCGCAAACCTCGATTTCCCTGAACGAAATCCTCAGTGCGGTCGACAAGGCGCGGCAATTGAGGATCGTCATCCTGGATTCCTGCCGCAACGACCCGTTTGCCCAGGCGAATGATGTCGAGATCGTTACGCTCAAGCAGTCCGTGCCGTTAAGCGGGCTTGCACCACCGTCCCCCGAACGTGGCACGCTGGTCGCCTATGCGGCCAAGGCCGGCGCGGTCGCGTTGGACGGCGCGGGAAAAAACAGTCCGTTCGCAGTCGCGCTCTCCGATACGCTGAAAAAAAAGGATCTGGAAATCGGACTGGCCTTCCGCCAGATCCGCGATTCTGTCCTGATTGCAACCAACAACTATCAGGAACCCCATACCTACGGGTCTTTGTCGGGCGAGCCTTATTTCCTGGCCGGCCAGCGCCAGACTGTTAATACGCTGGAAGCGAAAGAACGCAAGAACGCCTGGAGCCTGCTTGAAGTCGACCAGGAAAAGCAGCTTCAGACCCTCGCTCAAAGAGGCGATGTGCGGGCTCTCAAGGGGCTCGCCTACATGCGGCTCAATCCGGACGAGGAGCGCTACGACCCGGAACAGGCGGTGGAACTGCTTCAGGACGCGGTTGACGAAGGCGATCCGGAAGCCATGTTCGAGCTCGGACGCCTGTACGAGAAGGGGATCGGTGTCGAGCAGGACGTGAAAAAAGCGCTCGAGCTGTTTCACCGGTCCGCCGACGAGAAATTTGCCGACGCGATCAACGACCTCGGTTTCCTGCATTTTCAGGGGGGACTGGGGGTGCCAAGGGATCAGAAGAAGGCAATCGATTATTTCAGCAAAGCCGCGGAATTGCGGCATCCGGAGGCCATGTTCAACTATGCGGCGCTGATCGACGACGGAGTCGTGGAGGGCCGGGATCAGAAAGACGCCGCCGAATTTCTTTATCGTGCCCTGCGGACCGGAAACGAGCAGGTTCTGGACCTGCTTTCCGAGAACCCGAGAATGTTCAAGCAGGGAACGCGCCGGTCGTTACAGGCCAAATTGTCAGAGAAAGAGTTTTACGAGGGGGAAATCGACGGCCAGTTCGGGCCTCAGACAAAGCGCGGATTGCGGCGCGCCTACGGCATATCCGAATAAGGTCGCCTGTCAGGACCTGAAGCGAATCGCGTCCAACGGAAGCGGATTAGCCGTGCAGTCGATGTCAGAGAATATTGGGGGAATATCAATGCGTTTTTTATCATTGCCGAAGAGTGTGGCTGTTTTGGCTACCGTCTTGTCTGTCCTTGCCTTTTCCGGGTCCGGCCATGCGGCCTGGGACGGAACCGTCGGCTCGTTTCTCGAACCGGAAGCTGCAATCGACCTGTTCGGAAGCAGCCAGGTGCCGGTCGAAGGGTCTCGGCCTGAAGTGAAGGTTGCGCCGTTCGAACTGGCCTTTGCCGACGACGTCACCGGCGCAATCGTTCGGCAGTTGCAGCGGGGAACTGCCCAATGCGGGCGACTGGACCCCATTTACCGCATCGACTGCATGCGCCAGGTCTACCAGCAGGCGGCCGGCGCAACCGGAAACCGGCCCGACTATGCTGCTGCGAACTCTCAGCTTCGAAAGGCGTCGCGGGCCTTGAACGGAATTCTGCGCCAGCATGGCGACAGGAACGCTCCCAAGGCCAAACAGGGCAACAGAAACTACCGGGCGGTGGCGCGGACGGCACTGCGGCAGGCAAACAGACAGGCCAGTCAGGCGATCGAGGAAGCGGCGACGAAGTTGCTCAGGTCCGCCGGAAACTCGAAAAAGCGGAAAGTTCACTACACGCGCATCGCGAACGCCGTGAACTCGACCAAAAAGATACTGAGATCATAGCGGGCCGGGCTATCTCAAGTCCATTCCGTGGCGGTTTTGCTCCGGCCGTGCAGAGCCGCCCTTTCGCCGGATTGCCGGATTGTGGTCATTTTATCGTTATATTTAACGACTGCTTCCGCCCTTGCTGTGGGGCAGTGCCTTTTTGGATAGTGGTCGCGTAGTTTCATTCACTGATTTTCGCAAAGGATGAGAAAGAAAACGATGAAGTTTTTTCATCTCGAAAGGAGGTTCAAAGTCAACGTCAGGGCTTTGGCTGCAATTACCGTTTTGATTTTGTTTCAGGCAATCGGGACCGTTGCGGATGCTCAGACCACAGGTGGCACGACCGGTCAAAGTTCCTCGTCAGCGAACGGTGGGTCGTTGGGCTCGGGCAGCAGCGGCGAGACCGGCTATGCCGGCGGGGACAGCGACACCATCAATCTCGCGTCCAGCGAGGAAATCACCAACAGCGTTCTAAAGCAGCTTGAGCGCAGGGCCGCGAGATGTGGCCAGCTGAAAAGGGTGCACCGGATTGACTGCCTGCGTCAGGTGTTCGCGCAAACGGCGGCGATGCTGGGAAACCGGCGGGATCTGGCCGATGCCAGCGGCGAATTGCGGAAGCTCTCGAATACACTGAACGGGATCGTGCGCCGGAACAGGGACCGGAAGACCAGGAAAGCCAAACTGGGACATACCTATAACCGGGCGGTGAAGATAGACGCTCTCGAAGAGGCCGAGAAGCAGGCCATTGCCGCCATAGAAGAGACGGCGACCAAGCTGCTAAGATCCGCGGGCAATTCCAGGAACCGGAAAGTCCCTTACACCCGCATCGCCCGGGCGGTGAATTCGACCAAGAAAATACTGCGCTCCTAAGGTCCATATATGGAGATCCGGCTCTTCTGTGCCGGGGGCATGGCAAAGGCTCGCGGAGATTACACGGTGCCGTGACTTGCACGACCCGTTTGCGTGCTTACTTCTGCCGGGGAACGCCTGCAGGAGAAACGAAATGACACACAGCCCACTGAAACTCGAGTTCGACGGGGCCCACGGGGCCAGACTGGCTGCGCGACTCGATCTGCCCGCAAGCGAGATCCGGGCCTTCGCGCTGTTTGCCCATTGCTTTACCTGTTCGAAGGATATTCTGGGCGCCCGGCATATCGCCGCCGCCTTGAGTGCCGAAGGCATTGCCGTCCTGCGTTTCGATTTTACCGGACTGGGGGGAAGCGGCGGTGACTTTTCCTCGACCGGTTTTTCCTCGAACGTGGAAGACCTCCGGCGCGCCGCCGATTTTCTTCGAGAGAACTATGCAGCGCCGCAGCTTCTGATCGGTCATTCCCTCGGTGGTGCCGCGATCCTGTCCGTGGCCGGAGATATTCCCGAAGCGCGGGCCGTCGTAACGATCGGGGCGCCTTCCGACGCGGACCATGTGATCCACAACTTCAAGGGTTCACTCGCGGAGATCCGCGAACAAGGGGCAGGGGAAGTCGATCTTGCCGGACGCAAGTTCACCATCCGCAAGGAGTTTCTCGATGATCTTCAGACCCATTCGGTCAGGGAGAAAACCGCCACGCTTGGCAAGGCGCTTCTCGTCATGCATGCGCCGCTCGACGACACGGTGGGTATCGAGAACGCAACCGATATCTTCGTTGCGGCGAAGCATCCGAAAAGCTTCGTGTCGCTTGACGACGCCGACCATCTCCTGAGCAAAAGCGAAGACGCGGCCTATGCGGCCAGGGTCATCGCAAGCTGGGCAGGCCGGTATCTCGATCCGCTGAAAGCCGAACCCGCCGACGAAGTCAAAGACGGTGTCGAGGTGGTGGAAACCGGACAGGGCAAATATCAGGTCATGGTAAGCTCCGGCGCACACAAATTGCTTGCGGACGAACCGGAGGAGGTGGGCGGTCTGGACAGCGGACCCTCGCCTTATGGATATCTGTCGGCGGCGCTCGGGGCCTGTACCGTCATGACCCTGCGCATGTATGCCGAGCGGAAGGGTCTCGCGGTTGCCAGGATCGGCACGCGCGTCTTGCACGGCAAGGTGCATGCGTCCGATTGTGACGAGTGCTCGCAGGATCTGAAAGACCGTAAGGGGAAAATCGACCGGTTCGAGCGGCTGATTTCCCTTGAGGGCGATCTGGACGGAGAAACGCGCGCCCGCATGTTGGAAATCGCCGACAAATGCCCCGTGCACAAGACCCTGGAGGCAGGTGCTGCTGTCGTCACGCGGGAGGACACCGGCCAGCCCTGACGGTGGGAGGGACGGGGATAGGCTCTTCCGTTTAGGGCGCGAGGCCGGGGCCGTCAGGCAGCCTGTTCCTCAAGCGTGCTCAACCGGATCTTCATGAAGGACAGCAACCGGCGCGCATCCCGGTCGGAAAGCTGCTGATAGTCCGCGATCCATTTGTCGACCGTGGTCTGCGGCTGCTTGTTGTTGGTGGCCCGGGCACGGCACAGGGACGAGTAGTCGTTTGCTTCCACGCCGAGCGCCTTGCACAGAACCGCGATGCCGGTCGCATCGTAGCGGACCATGACGTTGGTTACGTATTTCTGTCCCAGGCCGGCGACTTCCGAAATCAGGAAGCAGATGTCGAAGAGGTTGTTGGACAACGCCAACTGGGTGATCGCCTTGCTGAGACAGCGTTTGCCCTCGCGGATTTCCTTGAGCGTCACCTTGGTGTTGATCCTGGAGGCTTTGCGTTCGAGCTTGGTGCTGGCGACAACCTTGCTTGCCTCGTGGAAAAGGTCGCGGACAAGCGCCTCGTTTTCTTCACGCAGTTTGCGGACCATGACCTGTTGCTGCTGAGGCATCTGGCCGATCAGCTTGTCGTAGTCGCTCTCGGTGATGTCCGTGCGTTCCATCATCGCGTTGCGGATCTTTTCGTCGCTCTCGGCAAGCTTGATCAAAAGCCGCGAACCCCATTCCGAAAACTCCGCGCCGTTGTTTTGCGCGACCGACTGTTTAACCGGTTTTTCGCCGCGTTCCAGCAGAACATCGGTGACATTGGCTTCCAGATGGGAGCGCTTCGAAATGGCAAGCAGATGGTCCTGGCCCATGGTCTTGGCGATCTGCAAAATGTCCTCGGTCTTCAGAACCTTGGACGTCGTCAGCATCGGCATGGCGATGTCGATCGCCTCACGCGCAAGAGAATTGGCCACTTTGCTCGACGTGCTGTCTATCGGTGCCAGTCTTTCGGAAACAACCTGCTTCTGTTCGTCTTCCATCTGCGGAAGCATGTTTTCCAGAACGGTGTTGAACAGTGAGATCTCTTCGGTCTGGTAGCTGTCCGATCCGTTGACGAAAAGTGTGGTGACCAGCTCGACCAGCTGATGGCGCTTTTCGGGAGAACTCTCTTTGGCGAGACTGATGATGTCGTCAATCATATCTGGAATATCCGTTCTGCTGGCATTTGGAATACCCCGGAGACGGTTTACAAGTGTCTAAGAGAAACGGAAAAAAGAAAAAACTTGCCCGATATGCGCAGTAGTGAGCAGGCGGCACTGGGGAAGATCAGGCGAGATTGCGTAAGGTCCCGTGGAGGTTGAAAGTATCTGGCAAGGCCGAAAAGCCTCTGAAAACTGTTGTTAAACTTGCGGAGGCCGCACCTTGGTAAGGTTTAGTCGAAAATATTTAATTGTCATAAATGCCTATATCAATTGCGACGCATAGGAAGTCTTCCGGTCGCAATTGCGGTTGGTGTTGGTCCTGGGACGTCTTCAAGACATGGCGTCCTGTGCCGTGGCTTCGGCTTGATGTTCGAGGCCTCTGCCGATAGAGGAAAATATGGCCGATTTTCCAGTCCTTTATTCCTTCCGCCGATGTCCTTATGCGATCCGGGCCCGGCTTGCGGTTGCGGCAAGCCGCGAGACGGTGGAGCTGCGGGAAATCGTGTTGCGGGACAAGGCCTCCGAGTTCCTGGCGGTCTCACCCTCCGCGACCGTCCCCTGCCTGAAGGTTGGGGAGCGGGTCATCGACGAAAGTCTGGATATCATGTTCTGGGCTCTGGAACGTTCGGATCCCGAAGGCTGGTTAACACCGCCGCACAGCGACGTGAATACCATGCTGGACCTGATCGGAAGTTGTGACGGCCCTTTCAAGAAACACCTCGACCGGTACAAGTACGATACCCGCTACGCGGACGCGAACCGGGAGGAGGAGCGCGCCTCGGCATCGGACTTTGTCTGGAAACTCGAGGACAGGCTCAAGTCTGGCCCTTGCCTGTATGGCGAGACGGCTTCTCTTGCCGATTTCGCGATCCTGCCCTTTGTCCGTCAGTTCGCCAACACGGACCGGAGCTGGTTCGAGGCGCAGGGCTGGGAAGCGGTGAAAACCTGGCTGTCGGCTTTCGAAGGCTCCGGTCGTTTTCAGGCTGTCATGCACAAATGGCGCAAGTGGCAAGCGGGAGACAATCCCGTGTTCTTCCCGGACCGGGGTTGAAGCAAGGCTTCAATCCGGAGTGCCCAACGCCGGCTGCCCCGTGCTCGGGCTGACGCCATTTTCTCCACCTTACGAAATCGTAATGCGCCAGACAGGCATCTGTAAGGCGGGGTTTCCTATTTTCATCCTCGAACCTGAGGCGCGATTCCCCGATCGCGTTTCGTATCCGGCCTTGAAACAGATAGTCCACAGAGGAAGAAAACATGCAAAACAGTCGGTCAGTCTCACCCTTGCGATCGCGCCGTGCGAGATTGCTGGCGGGCGTCGTCGCGCTTGGCGCGGCCGGTCTCATGACCGCGCAGACCCTCGTTCCAAGTCAATATGCGTTGGCGGACGCGGTTCGTGTCGATAGCGCCACGCCGGTAGACTTTTCCGATGTCGTGCGCACTGTCAGCCCCGCTGTCGTCAGCGTCCGGGTCAAACAGGAAGTCGAGCCGCGGATGATGAACTTCCAGGGCGGCGACGGCCTCCAGGACTTCTTCAAGGGTCTTCCGGACGGTCATCCGTTTGAGCGTTTCTTCCGCGAGTTCGGCGAACGGCGCGGACAGGAGGGACAGCCACAACGCCGTGCGCCACGCCAGTACGGCATGTCGCAGGGCTCGGGCTTCTTCATCTCGGAAGACGGTTATCTTGTCACCAACCACCATGTCATCGACAAGGGGACCGAATTCACGGTCATCGACGACAAGGGCGAGGAATATGACGCCAAGCTGATCGGCGCCGACAAACGCACGGATCTGGCCCTGCTGAAAGTCGATGCCGACCGGGACTTCACATACGTGAAATTCGCGGATGAAGCGCCTGAGGTCGGTGAATGGACCGTTGCGATCGGCAACCCCTTCGGACTGGGCGGCTCGGTGACCGCGGGTATCGTTTCGGCACGCGGCCGCGATATCGGTGCGGGCCCCTACGACGACTTCATTCAGATCGACGCCCCGGTGAACCGTGGCAACTCCGGTGGCCCGGCCTTCAACATGCATGGCGAAGTGATCGGTGTGAACGCGGCGATCTTCTCGCCGTCCGGGGGCAACGTCGGCATCGCCTTCGCGATTCCGGCCTCGACCGCGCAGAACGTCATCATGGAACTCAAGGATGACGGTACTGTCATCCGCGGCTGGCTCGGAGTTCAGATCCAAAATGTCACCGACGATATCGCGGAGAGCCTTGGCCTCGACGAGGCCCGCGGCGCCATCGTCGCGGAAGCGCAGGCAGACAGCCCGGCGAAGAAGGCTGGCCTGCGCTCGGGCGACACCATCCTGTCCGTCGACGGCAAGGAAGTGAAAGGTCCGCGCGAACTGTCCAAGATCATCGCGGCCTACGAACCGGACACCAAGGTGGACATCACCGTCTGGCGCGACGGCGACACCAAGGACATCGCCGTGACCCTCGGCCGTCTCAAGGACCAGGAACAGGCCGCGGCTGCCAATCCGCAGGTTGAGGACACCAAGACAAGTCTCGACGACCTCGGTCTGGTCTTGATGAGCAAGTCTGAAGCAGGTCTGGACGGTGAAGGCGTGTTTATCGCCGAGATTGAGGCTGACAGTCCGGCCGCGGAAAAGGGCCTGAGTGAGGGTGACGTTATTCTGGAGGTCGCCGGAACCACGGTGAACAACCCGTCCGACGTCGTCAAAGCCCTTGAAAAAGCGGAAAAGAACGGCCGCAAGGCAGTGCTCTTCCGGGTCGAGACCAACAACAGCACACGTTTCGTGGCCCTGCCCATGAAACTCGCCTGATCGGGAACCGGCCGCAAGGCCGGAACCTGACGGCAAGGCCGGCCTGGACCTCTGCCCCCAACCCCGACAGGCCGGTCTTGTCTTTGGGTTTGAGGGAAAGATCCTCAAACCCGAACAGACTGGCGGCGGCGCCTCACATCCATCGCCGCCGCCAGCCAATTTCCCTCTGATGGGTCACAATCAGCGATCTTTGGTATAAAAGGGGTTCATGTTGCGGATACTTGTAATCGAAGACGATCCCGAGGCGGCCAGCTACCTGGTCAAGGGGCTTACCGAACTCGGACACACGGCCGATCACGCGGCCGATGGCCAGAACGGGCTGCAAATGGCGTTCGACAGCGACTACGACATTCTCGTCGTCGACCGGATGCTGCCCAAGATGGATGGCCTTTCCGTCATAAAGGAATTGCGGCGCGAACAGAATCACACTCCGGTGCTCATCCTTTCCGCTCTCGGACAGGTTGACGACCGGGTGAAGGGCTTGAAGGCGGGAGGCGACGATTATTTGCCCAAGCCCTACGCCTTCACCGAATTGCAGGCGCGTGTCGAGGCGCTCGCACGGCGTCCCAAATCGGCCAGCCAGGTGGAAACGACCTACACCGTGGGCGATCTGACCCTCGACCGGATGGCGCACTCCTGCCGCCGGGGCGATGTCGAAATACCGCTTCAGCCCCGTGAATTCCGTCTCCTGGAGTATCTGATGCAGCATGCCGGGCAGGTGGTCACCCGTACCATGCTCCTGGAAAACGTCTGGGAGTATCATTTCGACCCGCAGACCAACGTGATCGATGTCCACATCTCCCGTTTGCGCAGCAAGATCGACAAGGGGTTCGACACACCGCTCCTGCACACGATCCGGGGGGCTGGATACACCATCCGTGACGCGACTCACTAGGTTCACAAGAACGACGGCGTTCAAGCTGTCGCTCCTTTACATCGCGGTCTTCACCGTGATGTCCGGCTTCCTGCTGCTCTATATCTCCAGAAGTACCGACAACCTGATGTCGGAACAGGTGGTGCAATCCGTCGACACGGAGATGAAGGGGCTCGCGGATATCTACGTCCGTGGCGGCATTCGCGAACTGGTCGAAACGATCGACCGGCGCTCGCGCCACCCGGACGCGAGCCTTTATCTGCTCACAGATTTCGCCGGCAACGCCCTGGTCGGCAACATTGCCCGGCTTCCGACGGTCGTGCTTGAGGAGGCTGACGGAGACCTTCGCAGGGTGCGCTACACAAGGTTCGGCCAGGACACGGAGGATGCCGAACGCCAGGCAATGGTCCGGACGTTCGAGTTGCGGGGCGGGTTCCGTCTTCTGGTCGGCCGGGACCTCGGCGATCAGCTTCGTTTTTCAAACCTTTTGGGCAACGCGCTTCGCCTGTGGCTGGCCGCCGTCATCGCAATGGCCGCCATCACCTGGATTTTCGTCAGCCGCAGGGTGCTGAAGCGTATCGACGAGATTTCCGCGACCAGCCGCAGGATCATGCACGGCGATCTGTCGGAGCGGCTGTCGATCGCCGGAAACGACGACGAGTTCGACCGGCTTGCGGTCAACCTGAATGCGATGCTCGACCGCATCGTTATCCTGATGCAGTCGATGAAAGACGTTACCGACAACATCGCGCACGATCTCAAGACACCGCTCACACGGCTCCAGACACGCATCGAAACCGCTCTGCGCGTGGAAAAGGGCGAGGCGGGCTACAAGGCCGCGCTTCAGGCCACGCTCGACGAGACGGACCAGCTTCTGCGCATCTTCAACGCGCTGTTGCGCATTGCTCGCGTGGAATCCATGGCCCCGGCCACGGAGATGGAGCCCGCCAGTCTCAATGAACTGATTGCCGAAATATCGGACCTTTACGGGCCGCTCGTGGAAGACGAAGGCGGTCACCTGGAAGTCGATCTGCCGGAAAAGCTTGAGGCGGAGTGCAACAAGGATCTGATCATCCAGGTGCTGGTCAACCTGATCGAGAACGCGCTCAAGTACGGCCGGCCGGAAACGGGCGATATCCACATACGTCTGTCCGGATGGCGCGAGGGGGAGCGCGTCATGCTGGCCGTTACCGACAACGGGCAGGGTATTCTGGAAAAGGATCAGGACCGCGTCACCGACCGCTTCGTGCGGCTGGAGGAAAGCCGCTCCGAACCCGGTACGGGTTTGGGATTGAGCCTCGTCAAGGCGGTCGCCCGCTTGCATGGCGGAGAATTGCGCTTCATGAATGAAGCGCCGGGCCTCTCTGCCCGGATTGATTTGACGCCGGTCGGCAAGGACAGCAGCAGGAGCGACGATGGAGACGGGGGGACAACCGGAGGCGAGGAACGGTCGGACGGGAGCTGATGCCGGTGCCGGTCCGCTTCTGGAGCGGATTGCGGTCGTGCCGGCCGCCCCGGAGCCTGAGCGGGCCCAGCTTTTCCTGAAAGATCTGCTCGATCATCCGGAAACGGGGGAAACGCTTGGCGCACTCATGCGCTCCCATGGCGGCCTCGAAGCGTTCCTGTGCGGCATTATCGGCAACTCGGCCTATTTGCGGGACCTGATGCTCGCCGACCCGCCGCGCTTGCTGAACCTGTTGAACGAGGCCCCGGAAACCCGCATCGACCGCCTTCTGGAGGAAGCGCGCGAAGCCAGGTCGGAAGACGAAGCGGGCATCATGCGGGCGCTGCGGCTTTTCAAACAGGATCTGGCCCTGACTTTGGGTCTGGCCGACATCGCCGGCGCTATCGATCTGGATCGGGTCACCGGCGCGCTCGCGGGGTTCGCGGATGCCGCGCTGACCGCCTCCATCCGCTTCTGCCTGACCGATCTGGCCCGGTTGAACAAGTTCGCTCCGCTCGATCCCGAAAAACCGGAAGTGGACAGCGGCCTGATCGTCCTGGCCATGGGCAAGCACGGCGCGAACGAACTGAACTATTCCTCTGACATCGATTTGATCGTGCTCTACGACCCCGCCAGGGCGCCGATGACGGGCAATGCCGAAGCGCCGGTGGAATTCGTCCGTCTGACCCGGCGGATCGTCAAGATCATGCAGGACAGAAACGCGGACGGCTACGTCTTCCGCACCGATCTGCGCCTGCGCCCGGATCCCGGCGCGACGCCGCTCGCCATGTCGGTGCCCGCCGCCCTGGTCTACTATGAATCCCTCGGCCAGAACTGGGAACGGGCCGCTCTGATCAAGGCGCGCCCCTGCGCGGGCGATATCCCGGCGGGCGAGGCCTTCCTGCACGAGATCGCGCCGTTCATCTGGCGCAAGTACCTCGACTTCGCCGCCATCGCCGATGTCCAGTCGATCAAGCGGCAGATCCACATGCACAAGGGGCACGGCACCGTCGCGGTTGCCGGCCACAATGTCAAACTCGGCCGTGGCGGCATTCGCGAAGTTGAATTTTTCGTTCAGACACAACAGCTTATCGCTGGCGGCCGCAATCCGGCTCTCAGGGGGCGCCGCACGCTCGATATGCTGGCACAGCTGTGTGAATTCGACTGGATCCGGCCTCAGGCGCGGGATGAGTTGCGCACGGCCTATATTTTCCTGCGCAATGTCGAGCACCGCATTCAGATGCTCAACGACGAGCAGACACAGCTCCTGCCCAAGGACGACGGCGGTCTGACGCGGATCGCCGCATTGATGGGCTTCGAGGGACTTGAGGCTTTCAAGACGGCGCTCCTGAACCACCTCAACAAGGTTCAGCACCATTATGCTGAGCTGTTCGAGGACGAGCCCGGCCTGTCCTCCGAGATCGGCAATCTGGTCTTTACCGGCGACGACCACGACCCGGAGACGCTGGAGACGCTCAGCCGGCTCGGCTACAAGCAGCCGGCGGAAGCCGCGAGCATCGTCAAGTCCTGGCACTTTGGCCGCTATCCCTGCACCCGCTCGACAAAGGCGCGCGAACGGTTGACGGAGATGCATCCGTCGCTGATAGGCGCGCTGGCGGCCACGGAAAACGCGGATGCGGCCCTTCGCGCCTTCGACAATTTTCTCTCGAGGCTGCCGGCCGGGGTACAGTTGTTCTCGCTATTGCGCTCAAACCCGCATCTGCTGGCCCTGCTTGCCACGACCATGGGGGCCGCACCGCGGATGGCCGATACCGTTTCAAGGCGCGTCCATGTGCTCGACGCGGTTCTCGATCCGGCTTTTTTCGGCGCGATGCCGAGCGTCGAGGAATTCCGCGCGGGCCTCGACCGGACCCTCTCGCAGGCTCGCTACTACGAGGAAGCGCTCGACCGGGCCCGGATCTTCACCCAGGAACAGCAGTTTCTGATCGGACTCCGGCTGATTTCCGATACGCTCTCGGCAGACCGGGTGGGTTTCGCCCTGGCCCGGCTCGCCGAAGTGGTCGTCGATCGGGTCCTGAAGCAGGTCATTGCCCATGTCGGCGAGACCCACGGCGCGGTTCCCGGCGGCAATGTCGCCGTTCTGGCCATGGGCAAGCTGGGTGGGCGCGAAATGACCGCTGCCTCCGACCTGGATCTGATCCTGCTCTACGAGGCACCGGACGACGTCAAGCAATCCGACGGCAAGCGTCCTCTCGCGATCACCCAGTATTACACACGGCTGACCCAGCGGCTTGTCACCGCCTTGTCGGCGCCGACC
The DNA here is from genome assembly GCF_017309185.1 of Roseibium aggregatum. Taxonomy (GTDB): domain Bacteria; phylum Pseudomonadota; class Alphaproteobacteria; order Rhizobiales; family Stappiaceae; genus Roseibium; species Roseibium aggregatum_B. The sequence goes on from NZ_JAEKJZ010000001.1 coordinate 1,178,359, forward strand.
GCGGAAGGGTCGCTTTATGAAGTCGACTTCCGCCTGAGGCCTTCAGGCAATGCCGGACCGCTGGCGACCAATCTGGACGGTTTCATCGCCTATCAGAAAAAGGAAGCCTGGACCTGGGAACACATGGCGCTGACGCGGGCACGCGTCATCGCCGCGACGACAACGGATTTCAAGGACAGGATCTACAAAAGCATTTGCGGCACGCTGGTCCAGCCGCGCGACAAGGATAAGTTGGCCGCCGATGTCCGCTCCATGCGCGCCCGTATCGAGAAGGAGAAGGGCACCAAGGACATCTGGGACATGAAACAGGTGGCCGGAGGACTTGTGGACATCGAGTTCCTCGCCCAGTTCCTGCAACTGGCGCACGCGCAGGAAAATCCCGGTATCCTGGCCCAGGGAACGGAACAGGCACTCGAAAACCTGCGCGACGCCGGTTTTCTGTCGCCCGGCGACGCGGAGCAGCTTCTGGAAGCGCTGCGTCTTTACCATCGCCTTACACAGGTTCTGCGCCTGTCCCTTTCCGGAAAATTCATCCCTCTCGAAGCTCCGGGCGGCGTACTTGATCTGCTTGTGCAGGCGTCTGGCTGCCCGACCTTCACCCGGCTCGAGACGGAGCTTGCCGAGCGCCAGCAAGGCGTCCGGGCAACGTTTGAAAGACTGGTGGGCGAGATGAGTGGCGCGGAATAGTTCCTTTCCGTAGAGGCGCCTCCAGGGGAGCTTGCCGTAACCTATCAAGCCAGCCCGATTTTCTTCCACGCAACTGTGACCCGTGGCGTCTTCACCCGTGACGCTGGGCACAGGTATGCCCCGGTTCCTGCCCCTATGTTCAATCCCGACAGAACACCAAGGGGTGAACCAATGGCGCTTCATAAAGATCTCAAGACTATCGCCGACTGGACTTGGCTCAACAGGGTTGCGTTGATGGAAGCAGCCCGCAGAACCGGACGCCCCAAGGGGCAGACCCACATGGCGAAGAAAAACAGGGCGGTCGACGCGATCTACGGCTATATCTGCGGCGCGGTGCGTGGGCGAAGGGTCGAGGACAAGGAGATGACCGCATTCGCCGCAACGCTCCGCAACAAGCTTGTGGGACACGGGTGGTTGTCCAAAGGTCTGACCGGTTCGCCAACATACCTGCTTCAGTACAGTGAGGGATGGCCCGATCTTGGAAATCTGAACAGGTTTCCGGAACCTTCCGCATGGGTCGGCGCGTTCGTCCACGTCGTGAAGCAAAACCGGCCCGAGTGTAAAGAGCGGGTTTACCTGCACCTCAAGGAGAGGTACCGGGCTGGCGCCTTTGCTACGATCGTCAAGAAAGTCTGGGATTTTCCGGGCGTAACCAGCGCGAAGGTTGCAGCTCCGGGAGCTGTCAAGACCGACACTGTGCTGATCTACTGCGACAACGCCCGGACCCGGGACGCGGTTATCAAGGTTGTCAAGAAGTATCAGAATAAATACCCGCACTACTTCGGCTCGGAGCTTCCGAAACTCGTGGCGCCGGCAGGAACGGGGATTGGTTTCGGTGCGGAACCGCCGCAATTCAAACCAATACGGCCGAACAGCAACAGGTTCGAAGCCGCGGAGGGGCGACAGAGTTTCGGAAAATTCCGCGCAAATCTAATCTTCATTGCGCTGGAACGAACCTTGTTTCCGGAGGAAATGGCGGCTCCGGATACGAGCAGAATGGGCATCGATCTGCGAACCTTCGACCAGGCAAACCGCCGGCACGGCATGCAACTGGACATCGCCGGCATGCAGCGTCAACAGATGAATGCGGTTCGAAACATGGGCCAGCAACTGGAGTTCGAACAGCGTGTGGAGGAGATTTTCCGCCTGGCCGGTCTTGATCCGGAGCATCCTGAATTACAGAATGACCCGATCCTGAACTGATCGAAACTCTGCCGCGGTCGAGGTCGCCGTCACCGGCCAAAGAGGGCCTGTGTTTCAGGCCTACGGGCGAAACGTTTGGTCCAGAAGCCCATGCGTCACCATCCTTCGGGAATGGCAAGGTCTCAAGCCGTCTCTACCTGATCCGCCAGCGGCAGGGTGAAGCTGACCGTCGTACCTTCCTTCACTTCCGACTTGATGGTCAGCGAACCGCCGTGAAGTTCGACCAGCGAACGGGCGATGGCGAGACCCAGACCGGACCCCTGATGGGTTTTGGTGAACTGGTTCTCGACCTGAACGAAGGGCTGGGCGAGCCGCTTGATGTCGCGCTCGGAAATGCCGATGCCGGTATCGGTGACCTCGAAGCGAAGCTTGTCGCCGCGTTTTGACGCCGAAAGCTTCACCGTGCCGTTGTCGGGCGTGAACTTGACCGCGTTTGCCAGAAGATTGAGCAGGATCTGTTTCAGTGCCCGCTTGTCCGCATGGACGAAATGGTCTTCGGCCACGTCGGCAGTCACCGCGATGTTCTTTTCCGTCGCCGCCCCGGTCACGATACGGCTCGCATCGTGCGCGGCCTCCGCCGCGTTGAGGACTTCCGTCTCTATTGTCATCCGGCCCGCTTCGATCTTCGACATGTCGAGAATGTCGTTGATTACGTTGAGGAGATAGGTGCCGGAGGAGTAGATGTCCTTGCAGTAGTCGGAATACCGGTCTGTGCCGACAGGGCCGAACATCTCCTGCGTCATGATGTCGGAAAAGCCGATAATGGCGTTGAGCGGCGTTCTCAGCTCATGGGAAATATTGGCGAGAAACTCCGACTTGGCCTTGTTGGCCGCTTCAGCGCGGGTTTTCTCTTCCTGGTACTTGTCCGCCATTTCGACCAGCTGGCGCGCTTGAAATTCCAGCGTCTGGCGCGACTTCTGCAGGTCGGAAACGGTCGCCTTCAGGCGCTTTTCGGAATCCAGCAGCTTCTCTTCATGTTTCTTGAGCGCGGTGATGTCCGTGCCGACGGACACGAAGCCGCCATCCTTGGTGCGGCGTTCGGAAATCTGCAGCCACCGGCCGTCCTTGAGCCGGGCTTCGTAGGAATCGTCGGAGGTTCCGCCGCGTTGGGCGACATTGACCGGATGCGGCGCGACCTCCGCGTTGGAGGCGGCTGCCATCACGTCCTTGTAGGGTGTTCCCGGCCGGATCGCCGTGCTGGAAAGATTGTGCAGCGACTGGTAGTTGGAATTGCAGATCACCAGCTCGTTTTTCGCGTTCCACAGAACGAAGGCCTCGGAAATGGTCTCGATCGCGTCGCGCAGGCGAAGGTCCGCCATGCGGCTTTGTTCGGCAAGCTCGTGCTGTTCCGTAATGTCGATGCAGATGCCGATCAGATGCGGCTCTGCGCTTCCCGGTTCGGTCTGGATTTCGCCGCGGGCGCGCAGCCAGATCCAGCTCCCGTCCGCGTGGCGCATGCGGAAGGTTTCGTCGACGAGCGTTTCGCCGCTTTCCAACAGGTGCTCGGCAAGGCCTAGAAGGTCGATGTCGTCCGGGTGGGTGATGTCGGCGACATCGGCGAAGCTCAGGATGTCGTCCTTGGGCTCCCGTCCGAGGAGTTCATAGAGGGAGGAAGACCAGAACATCCGTCCGCGGGACAGATCCCAGTCGAACAGGCCGCAACGCCCGTGGGTGAGGGCGGTGTCGATGCGCGCGCGGGTCGCCGCATACATCTCGTCCGCGTGTTCGGCCCGGGTCGCCTGGCTGAAAAAGCCGTAGATCACCGCAAGCAGGACAAGGGATGTGCCGACGAACAGCGTGACATTCGCGGAGAGATCGTTCCGCCATTCCTCGTAGATTGCGTTTTCGGGCTGCAGAACAGCGATCATGCCGAGCCGGCCGTCCAGGTGGTGGACAGTGGCCAGCACCTTTACGTCTCTTTTGCCGCCTCCGAGGTCGGCGGCAACGGAAAGAACGCCGGCGCGCGCTCCGAACACGGTCAATGGCTGGGAGGGGCCAAGCAGATCGGTGACGGGCAGGTTCTCCAGTCCGGGCCGGGCCGGCGCCGTGGCCACAACCGTTCCCGAGGCGTCTGCGACCAGGAAGGTCCTGCTTCTGCTGGTGGCACCGACGGGCAGGCTGTCGGCAAGAAGGCGCTTGAGCGTGGTGCGATAGCCGGTTTCCGGCAGGGTGCCTTCCGATGCGTCAAGTTTTTGCGCGACGACGGAGGCCATCAGGCTCAACGTGGTTTGCGCGGCGTCGGTGGTTTTGGTGAAGCTGGAAGCAAGTTCGCCGGCGCGAAAAAGCGCGAGCACGATGATGAAAAGAATGGCGAGGCCGGGGATCGCGCGGCGCATGAGCCCGTCCGAGCGGGCCAGGCCATTGCTGACGGAGGTGAGCAGAGAACGCAGCGGCAAGCTCGTGTCGCTTGCGCCATTTTCCGAATTCGACTCATTTTCGCCGCGCCGCGCAGATGCGTCGCCGGCCAAAGTTCGTGCCATGGGAAGTGTGCCTCAAAACCGCCGCCTCGGAGCTTGCCCCGAATCACTTCCATTTGAATCAAAACGCACGGCCTTGTCCACCCCCGGCAAAGAAGAAAATGGTTAACGCGACGCGGGGTTTGCTGTGCTTTTGTTAACTTTGGCCAGTATTGCGCACTATTGCAGTGTTCTATCGACGATGTCCCGGCTGTCTCTCGACAGTTCTTCGCTTGACGAAATCCTCATGAGCGCAGATTCAGCAAGGGCAGAACGTTGTGGGTCCAGCGCACGCCACGAGCGGAAACTCGTCAACAGGCGGGAGGCGATCTGCGGATTGCGCTTGTCGATCTCTAGGACCGATTCGGCGATCATCTGAAAACCGGCGCCGTCGGTACGGGCGAACTGGGTCGGATTGCCTGTCGCGAAAGATTGCAGCAGGGAACGGACGCGGTTCGGATTGCCGCTGTCGTAGAGAGGGTGGTTCATCAAGGCCTGCACCTTGGCGAGCGTTCCGTCACCCGGGGCGGTTGCCTGGGTCATGAACCACTTGTCCATTGCCAGCGAGCTTTTCCGGTGCCGGTCGAGATAGGCTTCCAGCGCCTCGTCCTTCTTCGGCAGGTCGTCATGCACCAGGAGGGTCAGCGCGAACAGGCGGTTCGTCATGTTGTCGGCGGAGGCGAACCTGGCCCAGACGGTTTCCGCGGCGTCCTCGCGCCCCGAGACGGCATAGTAGAAGAGGGCGCGGTTCGACAGGGCGCGTTTTCCCGCGGCAGCGGCATCGGGCGAGAAGACGCCCGTTGGCGACAGGTCTTTCACGAAGGGCAGAAACGCGTCGCCGTGTTCCTGCGCGATCGCCTTGCGCAAAAGCTGGCGCGCCGTGTGGACCGCGTCCGGATCGACATTCTTGCCGATTTCCTGCGCGATGTCGGCTTCGCTCGGCAGCGTCAGCGCCTGCGCGCGGAACGCCTCGTCCAGGGATGTGTCCTCCAGGACGCGGGCTAAGACGCCGACAACGTTTTTCGAGGGCTGCGCGCTTTCGTTTTTACGGAGCTCTCCCGTCAGGCGGACGAGGTCCTGCATGGCGAGCGTCTGAACCGCCTGCCAGCGGTTGAAAGGGTCGCTGTCCTGTTCGGCCAGAAACAGGAGGTCGCTCGCGCCCGTTTTCTGGTTGAGGCGCACGGGCGCGGAAAAACCGCGCAGGAGCGACAGGACGGGGCGGGCGGCGATGTTGGAAAACGTCACTTCCCGAACGGGCCGGTCGAGCACGAGGACATCTTGCGATACAGCGTCGTTCCCGGTTGCCGGCAGCTCCAGATCTTCGCCGTTCGGGCCGATCAGGCCGAACCGCAGCGGGATGACAGCCGGTTCGCTGTCTTTCTGTCCGGGGACCGGCGGGATTTCCTGCGAGAGCGAGATGGAAAAGGTCTTCCGGTCGGGATTGAAATCCGTTTCCACGGTAACGATCGGCGTGCCTGCCTGCTCGTACCACAAGGCGAACTGCCCGAGATCCTTTCCGGAAGCTTCCGCGAAACAGTCGAGAAACGCCTCGATGGTCGTGGCGTCGCCGTCGTGGCGCTTGAAGTACAGATCGAGCCCGGCACGGAACTTTTCGTCTCCCAGAAGCGTCTTTAGCATGCGGACGACTTCCGCACCCTTCTCGTAGACGGTGGCCGTGTAGAAGTTGTTGATCTCGTGATAGAGCCGGGGGCGGACGGGATGGGCCAGCGGACCGGCATCCTCCGGGAACTGATGGGATTTCAACAGCCTGACATCGGCGATGCGCTTGACCGCGCGCGACCGCATGTCGGAGGAAAATTCCTGGTCGCGGAAAACCGTCAGGCCTTCTTTCAGGCAGAGCTGGAACCAGTCCCGGCAGGTGATCCGGTTTCCGGTCCAGTTGTGAAAATACTCGTGCGCGATGACGGCTTCGATATTGGCGTAGTCCTGGTCCGTCGCGGTATCGGGCTCGGCCAGAACATATTTGTCGTTGAAGATGTTGAGGCCCTTGTTCTCCATCGCGCCCATGTTGAAATCGGACACGGCGACGATGTTGAAGATATCGAGATCGTATTCCCGGCCGTATGTCTCCTCGTCCCAGCGCATGGAGCGTTTCAGCGAATCCATCGCCCAGCCGCACAACGGCTCCTTGCCGTGCTCCACATAGATGTTCAGCGCGACCTTCTTGCCCGAGGCCGTGGTGAAGCTGTCGGAGACCGGCGCCAGGTCGCCGGCGACAAGCGCGAAGAGATAGGCGGGCTTGGGAAACGGATCATGCCAGATGGCATAGTGCCGGTCCGTTCCCGCAACTTCGCCTGTTTCTTTGAGGTTGCCGTTGGCCAGAAGGACAGGACAGTCCGCCCTGGAGGCTTCCAGACGGGTGGTGTAGACCGCAAGAACGTCGGGCCGGTCCAGAAAATACGTGATCCGGCGAAAACCTTCTGCTTCGCATTGGGTGCAGAATGTGCCGGAAGAACGATAAAGCCCCATAAGCTTGGTATTGGCGTCCGGATTGATCCGGGTCGAAACGGTAAGCTCGAAGGGGGCTGCCGGCGGATTGTGGATTTCCAGCCGGTCGGCCGTACATGTGTAAGCGCTCTCGGGAAGTTCCGCGCCGTTCAGCAGCAGGCCGGTCAGGGTCAGTTCGTCGCCGTCGAGGATCAGCGGGGCGCCGGTCTCCGTGTTCGCCTGCTTTTCCACCGACAGGGTTGCCGTGATTCTGGTGGCCGCCGGATCCAGGTCGACGTTCAGGCGAACTTTCTCGATGCGGTAGGCCGGCGGTTGATAATCTTCCAGCCGGATGGCCGGCGCCGTCTCTGATCGCATCGAATTCTCCTGAAAAAGCTGGTCGGGTGTGAGGCATGAGCGTCGAGTTGACGCGTTAGCATGATCGTGAAATGTGGCAAAGTCCTGTTTCGCCACATGACGCTCTCGCCGGGATTCCGGTTTTGAATCCGACCGCTAGGAACGCGTGTTTTGACCTCGGGCGGGGCTTTGTCTATGTCAGGGTCTCAATAACTCGAACGGAACCGTCTTCATGAGCCGCTTGGACAGCTTCATCCGCCGAATGACGTCGCAGAAAATCCTCCTGGAACATTTGGTCGACGAGGTAAACGCCGTGGAAGGGCCGGTGCTGGAGCTTGGGCTTGGCAATGGTCGGACCTACGACCATCTGCGCGAAATTTATCCCGAAAAGGAAATTTTCGTTTTTGATTTCGCCATGAACTGCCATCCAAGCTGCGCGCCGGATGCCGAACACATGATTCTCGGCGATATTCGCGACACGCTGGCTTTCTGCGGGCCAAGGGTCGGTGCCAGGGCGTCTTTCGCCCACATCGATATCGGTTCGGCGGATCCGACCAACGATCTGGCGATCGTTCACTGGCTCGAACCCCTGATCGATGAGCGTATGGCCGTTGGCGGCTACATTCTGACGGCCCTGGAACTCAACCTGCCCAATTTCGAGGAAATCGAAAAGCCGGAGGGGATCCATCCCGGTCGGTACCAGATCTACCGCAAAACCAAGAATTCCTGACAGAACTCCGAGGACTGCCCAATGACCGCGCCGCTTCAAGGCATCAAGGTTATCGAACTTGCCCGCATTCTCGCCGGACCCTGGGTCGGGCAGACGCTTGCCGACCTGGGGGCCGATGTCATCAAGGTGGAAAGCCCGGAGGGCGACGATACCCGCGGCTGGGGACCGCCTTTCGTCAAGGACGAGGCCGGTGAAGACCGGGATGCGGCCTATTTTCATGCCTGCAACCGCGGCAAGCGCTCCATTACCGCGGATTTCCGAAAGCCGGAGGGCAAGGAGATCGTCCGGCGTCTGGTGGCCGACGCCGACATCGTGATCGAAAATTTCAAGGTCGGTGGACTTGAGAAATACGGGCTCGATTATGAAAGCCTGAAGGCGGTCAATCCGAAGATGATCTATTGTTCCATCACCGGCTTTGGCCAGAACGGCCCCTACGCGCACCGGGCCGGCTACGACTTCATGATCCAGGGCATGGGCGGGATCATGGAGTTGACCGGCGACCCGGAAGGCGACCCGCAGAAGATCGGCGTGGCGTTTGCCGACATCTTCACCGGGCTATACGGAGTTATCGGCATTCTGGCGGCGCTGCGCCGCCGGGAGGTGACGGGGGAGGGCGAATGGGTGGACATGGCCTTGCTCGACGCGCAAGTCGGGGTCCTCGCCAACCAGGCGCTGAACTATTTTGTCTCCGGCGTTTCGCCGCGACGGCTGGGCAACGCCCATCCGAACATCGTGCCCTATCAGGTGTTTCCCGCCTCGGACGGACATCTTATCGTTGCCGTCGGCAACGACGGGCAGTTCAAACGCTTCTGCGCGGTGCTCGGGCTCCCCGAACTTGCCGGCATGCCGAAGTTCGCCACCAATTCGGCCCGGGTCGCCGCGCGCAGCGAACTGATCCCGATTCTGACTGCCGAGACTGCGGCCCGCAAGCGCGACGACCTGCTCGCGGCACTCGAACTGGAAGGCGTGCCGGCAGGGCCGATCAACACCGTGGCGGACGTCTTCGACGACAAGCAGGTGCGGCACAGGGGCATGAAGGTCGATCTGCCAGCTACCGGTGTCCAGGGCGGTTCCGTGGCTTCGGTCCGCACGCCGATCGCGTTCAGAAACGGTGAACTCGTGATTGAACGCGCCGCGCCGGCGCTTGGCGAGCACACGCAGGAAATTCTCGCGGAACTCGGCCTCGTGCCGCAGGGCATTGCCGAGGCATAGGACCAAAGATCGGGCTTCGGAGGCCATGACGTGAAGAATAAGGACTATCTCGAAGTCCTGGACAGCACTGTCCTGGCCGACGAATGGGGCACGCTGACCCAATACAGGATAAACTACAGGCGCAAGGACGGCATCTGGCAGGAACAGGTGCGCGAAGCCTATGACCGTGGGCACGGCGTGACCTGCCTCCTCCACGATCCGGATACCGACTGTGTCCTGCTGACCCGCCAGTTCCGCCTGCCGGTCTGGCTGGGCGGGCGGGAGGCCTTCGTCATCGAGGCGCCCGCCGGCATGCTGGATGGAGCCGGGGCCGAGGAGCGCATGCGCGCCGAATTGATTGAAGAAACCGGTTTCGACGTCTCAAACCTGGAACACCTGTACGACATCTACATGAGCCCGGGATCCGTCACCGAGTATCTGTCCTTTTTCAAGGGCACCTATCGTCAAGCGGATCGCGTTTCCGATGGTGGCGGCGCAGAAGAGGAGGGAGAGGACATCGAGGTCCTGCATGTTCCGCTCAATGAGGCGCTGCGCATGATACGGGCTGGAGAAATCTGCGATGCCAAGACGGTCATCCTCTTGCAGGAACTCGCCCTGAGCCGATATGCGGGCTAGATGACGCGGTTCTCCGGGGCCGGGTCGGGCCTGCCGGGCGGCGTCGTGCACCCGCGACGATATCGCGTATCGCCCAGCGGCAAGCTCCTGACCGGGCAGGCTCGAAAGCCGGTCAGGCGGGCCCCTGTGAATTGCGGTTGAAATTGCCCTAAGATACGTATGAAATTTTGCCGGAATTTGACGCTAGCAACTGAGGCGGTAGGCTTTGAAATTCAGAGGGAGTTTCCGGCTCATGGCTCGAGCCAAGCGCAAAGACCGGCGGATAAAGCTGCCTCTGACAACCGTGGTCGGACTGAGTTTCGGCGCCTTCGTGGCGCTCGCCATCGGTCTGGTGCTCGCCTTGTCGGTGACGGCTAATTTCCGCAACACTTTCTCGCTTCTCAACGACAAGACGATTCTCAGCACGCAGGCGCTGGAACAGCAGCTTCGCACCCATTTCGAATCGGTCGAAAACGCGGTCGTCGGCCTGAAGACCTATTTTGACGATGGAAGCTTCCGGTTCGATAGCCCGGACCGTGTCCTGGAAGACCTGTCGGTCGCCTTGAACGCCAATCGCGATATCACGGCACTGCGAGTGACCGACCGGGACGGCCAGAGACTCGGCATTTTCCGGTCAAGGACCGGGAAACTGTGGCGGATCGAAAGCGACAGGCCCGCTCCCGGCATGACGGTTCAAGACATCTCCAAATACGGTGTCGACAGCGGCCCGGTATGGGGTGCGCTGATCCTGAACAAGGCGGGACTGTTCGTGAACGTCTCCGTGCCTCTGGTGCGGGACGGTCAGGTCGTGGCGCTCCTGACCGCGGCCAGTTCCATTGACAGCCTGGCCGAGATCATCGTGTCCCTCGACGAGGGTGCCGACGACACCGTGTTCATCGTTGGAGGCGACGGTCAGGTCATCATGCATTCGGATGCCGACCGCCTGCAGACCGGGGGAAGCATTGCCGACCGGCTCCCCGGTCCGCGCGGAAGCGTCGGCGACCCTGTCCTGTCCGCTCTCGGGGACGGCGAGCGGATGGACGAGTTCAAGAAAGCCGCCGAACTCGGCATCGACGTTTCCTTCGTCGAGGCGGGCGGCGACGAGTATCTGCTGATGTACAAGGAACTCGCCGGTTTCACCGACAAGCCCATGATCATCGGCCAGTATTTTCTCGGAGCGACCGTTTCCCGCGAGGTCAGGCGGTTGGCCGGGTCCCTGATGGTCGGTTTCGGCGCTCTCGTCATTTCCGTTCTGATCGCGTTCTGGATGGGCAAGCGCGTCGCACGTCCCCTGCGCTATCTTGCGGTTCAATCCGAGCGTGTCGGCAGCCTGTCCCTGAACGATGTCGAGCCTTTGCCGCGCAGCCGGATCGCGGAGATCGATCAGGTTGCCCAGGCCTTCAACGCGATGGTGGAAGGCCTGAAGGCCATGAACACCTACGTTCCCCGTTCGCTGTTCATAAAGCTGATGCGGCTGGGAGGCGGAGACGCGGCGGAAGCCCGAGAAGCGGAATTGACGGTCCTGTTCACCGATATCGTCAGTTTCACCGCGCGGTCGGAGCACTTGAGCGCGGCGGAAACCGCTCAGGTCCTGAACGATCATTTCGCGATCCTGGTCGAGGCGGTCGAGTCCGAAGGCGGCACGGTGGACAAGTTTCTGGGCGACGGCATGCTTGCCTTCTGGGGCGCGCCGGACGCGCGTCCCGATCATGCGGAAGCGGCCGTCAGAACGGCCCGGAAGATCGCACGCGCCCTGCACGCGGAGAACCGCAAGGCCAACGGACACGGCGAACCGGTCCTTGCCCTGCGCATCGGTATTCACACCGGTCAGGCCGTTGTCGGCAACGTCGGCGCGCTCGACCGATGGAACTATACGGTTGTCGGCGATACGGTGAATGCCGCGGAGCGCCTGCAGACTTTGGGCAAGGAAGTTCCCGGAGAGCCGGAAGTCACGATCCTGGCAAGCGCGGACACGGTCGCGCAGTTGCCGAGCGAAACCAGTCTGCGGCCTGTGGGTGCGCACCATCTGCGTGGCCGCAAGGGACTTATGGACGTCTACTGGATCGATCCGTTTCCAGCTGAAGACGCCCGCCAGATGGCCAAGACCGAAACGGTTCCCGCGGCGCAATAGACGCAGTGCGCCTGCGCCTGTCGGGCCGCGCCCGTGATAAGATGCGGTGAAATCATGCATGTGACCTGGATCACAGGAGAACGCATGAGAATTCTGCATTGCTATCGGCGGGGGAATTTGATTGTCTTTCTCCTGAAACAAGGGCTTAGTAGGCCTCTCACCGATAAGTCTTTTGGGGAAGGAAATCGGCGGTGAATGTTCTCTCGATCGAGGGGCTGACGGTAGAATTCAACACGGCGGAGGGAAAGATCCGCGCGGTTGACGATGTTTCCTTCGTTGTTCCGGAAAACCGGACCGTCGCGCTTGTCGGCGAATCCGGGTCCGGCAAAACGGTTATTTCCCAGACGATAATGGGTCTGCTTCCCGAGGCCGCGTCGATCGCATCCGGTAAGGTTCTCCTGTCGGATCCGACAGGCGCGGAGCCTCCCGTCGACATCGCGGCGCTGGAACGCAAGGGCCCCAAGATGCGCCATCTGCGCGGCAACCGGGTGGCGATTATTTTCCAGGAGCCGATGACGTCCCTGTCGCCGTTGCATACGATCGGCGACCAGATCGGTGAAGCGGCGCTTCTGCACCGAAACGTCTCCGGCAGCGAGGCGCGTGAACTGACAAAGGAAATGCTGCGTCTGGTCCGGTTTCCCGATCCGCAGCGCGCGCTTGACACCTATCCGTTCGAATTGTCCGGCGGTCTGCGACAGCGCGCGATGATCGCCATGGCGATGATCTGCCATCCGTCGCTGCTGATCGCGGATGAGCCGACCACGGCGCTCGACGTGACCATCCAGGCGGAGATCCTGAAGCTGATCCGCGAGGTTCAGGCGGAGCTGCGCATGTCGGTGCTCATGATCACGCACGATTTCGGCGTGGTTGCCAACATGGCCGACGAGATCGCCGTGATCTACCACGGCCGGATCATGGAAAAGGGAACGGCCAAACAGCTTTTCAACGATCCGAAGCACGACTACCTGAAGGCGCTCCTGAACGCGGTGCCAAGCTTTCACATGGACAAGGACGAGCGGCTGGTTCCGATCCGGCCGATCACCCTGAAGTCGGAAGACCTGACCAGCAACCGCCCCCATTGCGAGGTTGCTCCCGGCGAGCCGCTGGTTGAAATGCGCGACGTCACCAAGACCTTCACCCTGCGCAAGGGATCGCTGCTGGGCGGGCAGGCCAAGACCATGACGGCGCTCGACAAGATCAACCTGACCATCCGCCGTGGTGAGTGCCTCGGTCTTGTCGGCGAATCCGGTTCGGGAAAAACCACCGCCGCCAAAACGATTCTGCGGGCGCTGGATCTCAACGGCGGCGAGGTTCTCTACAATCGCGGCAAGGGGCTGGAGGATATCGCCAATTTGAAGGGCGCCGATCTGATGGACTACCGGCGCCGGGTGCAGCTCATCTTTCAGGATCCGTTCTCTTCGCTCAATCCGCGCATGACGATCAACGATACGCTGATGGAACCGCTTGAGGTTCATGGTATCGGCACGCCCCAGGAGCGGGCCGAACGGGCTCGCAATCTCATGGACCTTGTCGGCCTCGATCCCCGTTTCCTGCGCCGTTACCCGCATTCCTTCTCCGGTGGTCAGAGGCAGCGAATCGGCATTGCCCGCGCGCTGGCGCTCAATCCGGAGTTCATCTTGTGCGACGAACCGACCTCGGCGCTCGATGTGTCGGTGCAGGCGCAGATTCTGAACCTGCTTCAGGATCTGAAGCGGGATCTCAACCTGACCTATCTCTTCGTCAGCCACAATCTGGCGGTGGTCGATTATGTGGCCGAACGGATCGCGGTGATGTGCCGGGGGCGGTTGGTCGAACTGGGCGAGACCCGCACGGTGACCGGCAACCCGCTCCATCCTTACACGAAAGCGCTGCTGTCGGCCGTGCCCGAGCCGGACCTTTCCGCACCGCTGGATTTTGCCGCCCTCGACGCCAACCAGGCGTCGGAGCCGCAACTTTGGCCGGAACCTTTCCGGCTCACCGACGAAATGGAACCCACTCTTGTCGAGTTGGAACCGGATCATTTTGTCTGCGCACCCGGTCTTAAGAATACCGGAGCGCTTGAGGGGACTGCAGCATGACGATTACGAATTCCGTTCGGGCCTGTCTGTTTATAACAGCGGTCACGATCGCCGGCCCGTTGGCCGCGCTTGAATACAAGGAAACGCCGGGTCTCGATCCGTCGCTACCGCCGGTCGCCGAACGGTTGCCGGCCGAGCCCCTGATCGTGGATCTCGAGGCCACGGGCCGCAAGGTCGGCAAACAGGGGGGATCTCTCGACACCCTCATCGGCCGGGCCAAGGATGTGCGTCTGATCAACGTCTGGGGCTACGCACGGCTGGTTGGCTACAACGAAAAGATGGATCTCGTCCCGGACATTCTGGCGGATGTCGAAGTGGAGGACGGCCGCATCTTCACCCTGCACACCCGGGAAGGCCATAAATGGTCCAACGGCGAACCCTTCGGCGCCGAGGACTTCCGGTATTTCTTTGAGGAAATCGCCAGCAACGAAAGCCTCACGCCTTCCGGCCTGCCGCCTTTCCTGACGGTGAACGGCAAGGGGCCGAAATTCGAGGTACTCGACGAAACCACGGTGCGGTACACCTGGGACGAACCGAACCCGCTGTTCCTGCCTGAACTGGCGAAAGCCAGGGCTCCGTTCATCTACCGGCCGGCCCATTACCTGAAGAACTTCCACGAGAAATACGGCGATCCGGACTTTATCGCGGCGGAAGCGAAAAAGGGCAAGTCCCGCGACTGGGCGCCGTTGCACAACAAGAAAGACGATATGTACAACGCCAAGAACGTCGACATGCCGTCGCTCCAGCCCTGGGTCCGCAACCGCGACGACAGTGATCTGCGCTTCGTGCTGGAGCGCAATCCCTACTATCACCGGGTCGACAGCGCGGGTCAGCAGCTGCCCTATATCGACGAAGTCGTCATGACGGTTGCCGATGGCAAGCTGATCCCGGCCAAGACCCAGGCCGGCGAGAGCAACCTGCAGGCACGCAATCTCAGCTTTGCCGATATCACCGTCTTGAAGAAGGGCGAGAAGCAGAACGGTTACGTTACGGCGCTGTGGTCCAACTCCAAGGGGTCCGAAATCTCGATCCTGCCGAACCTGACCGTGAAGGACCCGGTCTGGCGCGAGCTGCTGCGCGACACACGCTTCCGCCATGCCCTGTCGCTCGGCATCGACCGCAATCTGCTCAACCGGGTGCTGTTCTTCGGTCTCGGCAAGCCGGTCAACGACACGGTCCTGCCCACCAGTCCGCTCTACAAGGCCGAATTCGCCACCAAATGGGCCGAATACGATCCCGAGCAGGCAAATGCGCTCCTCGACGAAATCGGGCTGACGAAGCGTAACGGCGAGGGGACTCGCCTGATGCCGGACGGACGGCCGCTGGAGATCATCGTCGAAACCGCCGGCGAGGATCAGGTTCAGGACGATGCTCTGGAACTCGTCAAGGAAATGTGGGGGGAGATCGGCATCGAGCTCTTCGCAAAGCCGAGCCAGCGCGACAACATGCGCGAGCGGGCGATCACCGGCGACCTCGTAATGTCCGTGTGGAGCGGTTTTGAAAACGGCATTCCGACCTCGGAGATGCCGCCGGAAAACTATGCGCCGGTCCGCGGCGACGCCTTCTCCTGGCACAAGTGGGGCGACTACTACGAAACCAAGGGCGAAGGCGGCGAGAAGCCGGACTGGGCCCCGGCGGAACGCCTGATGGAGCTCTACACCGCCTGGCTCGGGTCGAGAACGCCGGAAGAGCGGACAGCGATCTGGGAGGAAATCCTCCAGATCCACGCCGACGAGACCATCCATATCGGCCTGGTCTCGGGGGTACCGCAGCCCGTGGTGGTCAAGGACGTGGAAAACGTGCCGCTGGAAGGCATCTACGGTTGGGACCCCGGTGCGCAGTTCGGCATTCACCGTATGGACGAATTCTATTTCCCGAACCCGAAGTAACCGGACCGCCGGCCCGCGGGACATGCAGTCCAGGCGGGCCGGCGGCATGCTGTGCCGCAGGACCGGCCCTTCTCATGACAGGGACGAGCGGGGTGTTCAGACCGCTTCGGCCGGGGACTGACACTTGTGGCAATTTCAGCATATGATTGAAAGATTAGTTGCTCTTTAGCGCAGTTGCCAAAGTCGCAGCATCAAGGATCGGACTCGAGGGGAGTTTAGGTGCTTTATTACATTGTCCGGCGTATCTTGATGATGGTCCCCACGTTGCTGGTGATCAGCTTCCTGACGTTTTTTATTATCGAACTTCCAACCGGCGACTACATCTCCAACCAGATCGCCGCGCTCAAGTCTTCGGGTGAATCTTCGTCGGTCGCCAAACTGGAATTTCTGCGCAAGGAGTTTTCCCTCGACAGGCCGTTTTTCGAGCGCTACCTCGTCTGGGTCGGCCTTTGGCCCGGGCCGCACGGGTTCGACGGCCTCATTCAGGGCAACTGGGGCTGGTCCTTCGAATACGACAAGCCGGTGGAGCAGGTGATCGGTCCGACCCTGCCGCTGACCGTTGTTCTGAACTTCGCCACCATCCTGTTTGTCTACGTGGTGTCCTTCCCGATCGGGATCTTCTCCGCCACCAGGCAGTATTCCTGGGGCGATTACGGCTTTACCTTCCTGGGTTATTTCGGTCTGGCGACACCGAACTTCCTGCTCGCTCTGATCCTGCTCTATTTTTTCAACCGATGGTTCGGCCTCTCCGTCGGTGGCTTGATGGCGCCGGAATATATCGACCAGCCCTGGAGCTTCAACAAGGCCATGTCCGTCATGGCGCACCTGATCGTGCCGACGATTGTCATCGGCACGTCCGGAACGGCGGCGATGATCCGGCGGCTGCGCGCAAACCTGCTGGACGAGCTGCACCGGCAGTATGTCACCACGGGACGCGCCAAGGGGCTGAAGGAAGGCCGTCTGCTCGTCAAGTATCCGTTGCGGATGGCGATCAACCCGTTCATCGCCGATATCGGCAACCTGATCCCCTCGCTGGTGTCGGGTTCGGTCATCGTTTCCGTCGTGATGAGCCTGCCGACCGTCGGACCGGTGCTTGTCTCCGCGCTGCAGTCCCAGGACCAGTTCCTGTCCGGCTTCATCCTGCTCTTCGTCGCGATCCTGACCCTGATCGGCATGCTGATCTCCGATCTGCTTCTGGCCGTGCTTGATCCGCGCATTCGCCTCGGCGGGAGGGCCTCGTCATGAGCCTGGAGACGAAGGACACGTCCCCGCGCGAGGTCGAGCATTATGTCGATCCCGCGCCGTTCAATCCGGCCGTAACCGAGGAACTGACGGCGGAGCAGGAACGCTTCTACCAGGCGTCCCAGTGGAAGATCATGTGGTGGAAGTTCAAGCGCCACAAGATTGCCGTCTGGTCGGGGGTCGTGCTGATCCTCTTCTACCTGTGCGTACCCTTCGCCGAAGTGATCGCGCCCTACGGAGCAAACACGCGAGACAGCAACAACCTCTATGCTCCCCCCCAGGCGCTGCACCTCTTTCACGAAGGCTCGTTGGTCGGACCCTTCGTTTACGGCATAAGTTCGAAGATCGACATGGAAACCCTGCAGTGGGTCTTCGAGGAGGACCGGACCCGGGTTCAGAAGGTCCGCTTCTTCTGTGGCGGCGCGCCTTACAAGTTCTGGGGGCTTATCGACAGCACCTTCCATCTATTCTGTCCGGCGAAGGGCGGCACGCTGTTCCTGCTCGGCACGGACAGGCTGGGACGGGACCAGTTCTCGGGCCTTGTCTACGGCGCGCGCCTGTCGCTGACCGTTGGGCTGATCGGCGTGACGATCTCCATCGTGCTCGGGCTCTTCTTCGGCGGGCTTGCCGGCTATTTCGGCGGCTGGCTCGACAGCATCATCCAGCGGGCGATCGAGATCATCCGTTCCCTGCCCGAACTGCCGCTGTGGATGGCGCTCTCGGCCGCGCTGCCCGTGACCTGGAGCCCGGTCTGGATCTATTTCGGCCTGACCATCATCCTGGGCCTGCTCGACTGGCCGGGGCTGGCGCGCGCGGTGCGCTCCAAGCTCCTGTCCCTGCGCGAGGAGGAATACGCCAAGGCGGCCGTGCTGATGGGCGCCAAGCCCGGACGGGTGATCACGCGTCACCTGCTGCCGGGCTTCACCAGCCACATCATCGCCTCCGCGACCCTGTCGGTCCCGTCGATGATCCTGGGGGAGACGGCGCTTTCCTACCTCAATCTCGGCCTGCGCCGTCCGTCCGTGTCCTGGGGCGTTCTCCTGAACGAGGCTCAGAACATCTCCGTCGTCACCGTCTATCCCTGGCTGATGGCGCCCGTGATCCCGATCATCATCGTGGTGCTGGCGTTCAATTTTCTCGGCGACGGTTTGCGTGACGCCGCCGATCCCTATAAGTGAAGTCTCAATCACTGGAATGACCCGGCGGGCCGTCCTGGCCCGTCTTTGCCGTTAGGAAACCGACATGTCGAAAAACGCCACCACCGCCGAAGGCTGGGACGAGGAATACGAAGCCGGGCGCTGGGCCTTTCTGCGTTCGCTGCCGGAAAGCGGGCGTTACGGCATCATCGGCATGTGGCTGTCGCTCACCGAAACCATGGACGAGGTTCTCGATATCGGTTGCGGCGAGGGGCTTTTGTACGAACGCCTGCAGCCGATGGGCATCAAGCGGTATGTCGGTGTCGACCTGAGCCCGGCGTCCCTTCAGATCGCCAACGTCGACCCGGAGGTCGCGTCACTGCGGGCCGGAGACATGCACACGTTCACCCCGGAGCCGGGGGAAAGCTTCTCCGCCATCGTATTCAACGAGGTGCTGCACTTCGCCGACGATCCGGCGGCCGTCGTCAGCCGTTACGCCCCGTTCCTGAAAAGCAACGGTGTCATCGCACTGTCCATGTATTCCCCGAAACGGCCGGAATCGGGCGCCAACAAGCTGATCGACAGACTTTGGGAGGCCACCGGCGACGAGAGCAAATGGGAAGTCCTCGACGACTACCGCCTCGTCTCGGACAAGAAAGGCGTCACCTGGCGCATGCGGCTGGTCAGGCCTGTCCAATAGGATTCGGACCCATAAAATCCGGCTTTCAGGTCCATCGGGCCTCTCACGGACGTTTGTTGCGCAAGCCGGTCATCAGCGGAGAATGTCATGCGCGCCATTACCTATGATCGTTTCGGCTCCGCAGGGGAGGTGCTGACGCTGGAAGAGGTGCCCACGCCGTCTCCCGCGGAGGGCGAGGTTCTGGTACGGCTGAAGACGTCCGGCGTGAATCCGTCCGATATCCGCGCGCGGGCGGGCGGCCGTCCGGGCGTGGTGAAACCGCCGTTTCCCAAGATTATCCCGCACAGCGATGGGGCAGGCGTGATCGAGGCCGTCGGAGCCGGAGTTCCGGCTGACAGGATCGGCGAACGGGTCTGGATCTGGAACGGGCAATGGCAGCGTGCCTTCGGCACGGCGGCCGAATATATAGCACTGCCTTCCGCCCAGGCGGTTCGACTCCCCGATGAGACGACGTTCGAGGAAGGTGCGGTGCTCGGCATTCCGGGCCTGACCGCCTGCCATGCCGTGCTCGGCGGCGGATCGGTCGAGGGCAAGACCGTGTTCGTCAGCGGCGGAGCAGGCACGGTGGGCCGGCTTGCCGTACAAGTGGCGGCTTCTTCCGGAGCGACCGTGCTGGCCTCAGCAAGAGGCGAAGAAGGACTCGAGGCCGCCCGAACCGCGGGAGCGGCGCATGTCTTCGATTATACCGACGCAGATCTTGCCGACCGGATCCTCGATGCGACCGGCGGCAGGCCCATGGACCGGATCGTCGAGGTGGAGTTCGGCCGCAACGCGGAGACCAATGCAAGGATCGTCGCGGAGCGGGGCACGATCGCCGCCTACGGCTCGGCAAAGGACATGTCGCCGCAGATCCCGTTCTATCCGTTGATGTTCAAGGCGGTTACCCTCGATCTTGTGCTGGTCTATCTGCTGGACGAGGAAGAACGCCGGCGCGCGGTCGAAAACCTGACCTCGCTTCTGACGCGCCGGGCGCTTGATTTGCGCATCGCACAGGTGCTTCCGCTCCATCAATGCGCCGAGGCGCACGACATCGTGGCCGAAGGCCGGCGGGCCGGGTCGGTCCTTTTGAGTATCTGACCCAAAACCCGGGCGGGAGATCCGCCAGGATTTTTCAGGTTTCGGCCCAGACCGCGAGGATGTCTTCCGAGCGCATGACCAGCCCGGTGTGCAGGGAGACGATTTTCAGGGCCGCGTCTTCCATGTCTTCGTTCGATCCGCGCACGAGATCGGCGGCAACGCACACGCGGTACCCGAGATTCGAGGCGTCGAAAGTGGCGTTGAGAACGCAGCAGTCGGTCATGCCGCCGTTGAGAACGACGCGCTTGATGCCCATGGAGCGCAGAAGGAAATCCAGGTCGGTCGGGTAAAACGGCGAAAGCCTCCGCTTTGTTTCCACGATCAGATCCGTTTCCAGTACTTCCGTAGCGAATTCGGTCCACCTGGAGCCCTCGATGGCATGTTCGTCGATGCCGGGAATGGGATCGGCGTAGAGCGAGACAAGCGTTCGCCAGGCGGCGGGGTGCTGCCCCTTGAGGTCGTCTTCTCCGGTTCTGCGCAGGATCGAGCGCACATGGATCACGGGAACGCCGAAAGCCCGGGCCTTGCGGTGGAAGTCGTTGACCGGGGCGATGATCTCGCGCCCGCGCGGCGCGGGGCAGGGGCACATCGGATCTTCCGACAGGTGCCCCTGATGCATGTCGATCGAGATGACGGCCGTATCCGGACGCTGAACCCATTGGTGGAAGGGATCGTCCGGGATTTCCCGTTCCGCGCCATAGACAAGAGCCTTCATGAGATGGTGTCCTCTCGATCCGGCGCCGGCGGAGCTGGCCCGCCGGCGGCCGGGGTTAAGGTGTCGTGCAAGCCAGCCGGATCGCGTTGCCGTCAGGATCGCGCAGGACCGCCATGTACCAGTGGTAATAGGTCATGAACTGTTCCTTCACGAGCGTGGCGCCACGGGCGATTGCATTGCCGACGCATGCGTCGAGCTCTTCCTTCGTGTCGAATTTCAGGGTGAAGGCGGTCTGATCGCCTTCACCCGGTTTGCGTTCGTCCAGACCGAGCATCTCGTAGGCGGCCGGCGCGCTGAAGCCGATCATGACGTCGCCGGACATGTAGCCCCGGAAGACGTCCGACCGCAGGCTTTCCACTTCCGGCAGATCGAACAGGTCGCGGTAAAATTCCGACAGGCCGATAAAGTCTTCCGAAAACAGGCTCACTTGCATCAAGAGGTTCATGGTTTCGCCTTACGCCGCCGTTCCAAAGGTCTTTTCGAACTGCGCGCGCAGGTGTTCGCCGGCCGTCATGGGCGGGTATTTTGCCTCGCCGTCCTTTTCCAGGATCGTCGGGGCGCATTCCACCTTGTAGAAATACTCCGGGTCGCAGAACGTCGGGCAGGAGTAGCGGATCTTGTCGCTGGTGTTGTTCAGCACCCGGTGCATGGTCGCCTTGTAGAGGTCGTTGGTGATCACCGGGAGCATTTCGCCCAGGTTGATGATGTAGGTGCCCTTGATCGGCGGAGCCGAGATCCACTTGCCGTCGGCGTTGCGCACTTCGAGTCCGCCGACGTCGTCCTGCAGCAGAAGCGTCAAAAGACCCCAGTCCGTATGAGCGCCGGCGCCGAGCTGGTTCGGGGCGGCGTCCTTCGGCATTGGCGGGTACTTCAGGATGCGGCAATAGTGCAGGGGCTCTTCCAGGCTCTGCTCGAAGTAATCTTCCGGCAGGTCGAGGGAAAGGGCCACGACGCGCGCGAGATGCCTGCCGAGACCCAGGACCTTGGCCGTATAGGCTTCATACTCTTCCTTGAATTCGGGAAAGCTTTCCGGCCACTGGTTGCGTCCCGTTCCGGGCACGTTCAGCTTGGTGTAGCGGTGGTTCTCGTCGGCATCGACGCTGGCCATGAACCCTTCCTTCAGGTCGGGAGGCGAGCCTTCGTCCAGGGTTTGCGCCGCCATGGGTTCATAGCCGCGGGTGGAGTCCTCGTTTTTGGAATCCAGTTTTGCCTTTTCTTCCAACGGAAGGTCGAAGAACCTGGCCGCGAGCGCAAGCTGCGCGTCCATGTCCTCCTGCGAAATGCCATGGTTGCTGACATAGAAAAAGCCGGTATCGACACAGGCCTTGTGGATCTCCCAGGCGACTTTCTTGCGCTTCTCCAGGTCGTCGGAAAAGCTGTCGGTCAGGTCGATCACGGGGATTTCGGTGGCCGCGTGGGGCGGTTCATAAACAATCATTGGCTGTTCTCCATTGGGATCGAGGACTTTGGCCGCGATCAGTCGCGGTCTTCTCTTATGTGATGCAGCCCGAGGGCCGCCGGCTGCGCACCACCTCCCGAGGAACGCGTCGCGCTCCAGATCATGACGGCAAGCGTTGCGAGATAGGGGGGCATCTGCAGGAAATAGCGAGGCACGTCCGCGCCCGTCGCAGCGATGCGCGGTATGAGTGCCTCGATGCAGCCGAACAGGATCGCTCCGAGGACCGCCCGCCAGGGGTGCCAACGGGCGAAAATGACCAGGGCAATGGCGATCCAGCCCCGGCCGCCGACGACGGAGCCTGTCCAGATCTTGGAAACGGCGACGGTCAGATAGCCGCCGGCAAGCCCGATCAGGGCGGTGCCGAGCAGAATGGCCAGGATGCGCATCGTGGTCACATCGATGCCGGCCGCGTCAGCCGCCGCCGGATTTTCGCCGACCGCCCGCAGAGCGAGGCCGAAGCGCGTCCGGTTCAAGAGAAGGACACAGCCGAGGCAGATCAGCGGCGTTGCCCAGACGACGAGGTCCTGGCCCAGAAAAATCGGTTCCAGTCCCTTGATCGCCTGGTTGGTCCAACCGGCGTAGGAGGCGATGTAGCGGGTCAGGGCGTCGGCGAAGAACACCAGGGCGAGGCCGGCGATCACGTGGTTGATCCGCAGGCTGGCGGTCAGGAACGCGAAGACGAGGCCCATGGCCATGCCCGCGAGCATGGCGCCGGCGAGAGCGGCAAGCGGAGGGCCGCCGTTGATCGTCACGCCGATCCCGGCCAGCGCGCCGGCCAGCATGAAGCCTTCCGCGCCAAGGTTGAGCACGCCCGCGCGTTCGCTGAGGATCAGTCCGAGGGCCGCCAGCGCGAAGGGCACCGCGAAGGCGGGAACGTTGACCAGCCAGTTGAACAGGAATTCGGTCATGTCGCGGCCCGCCAGTGCATCCGGTAGGTGAGGAAGAATTCCGACGCGGCGACGCAGATGATGAAGATCGCCTGAACGAGCTGGACAAGGGCCGAAGGCACCTGGAAGAAGATCTGCAGGCTCTGCCCGACCAGGAGCAGGATGGCCATGAAGAAAGCGACAATCACCACGCCGGCCGGATGATTGCGTCCCAGAAACGCGATCAGCACGCCGGAAAACAGGTAACCGGCGAAAAAGTCCTGCGTCATGCGGAATTCCACGCCGGCCGCGATCGAAAAGCCGGTCAGTCCGCCGACGGCGCCTGACGCCAGGATGGCGGCGACCGTCAGACCGGCCACGGGAACGCCCACCGCTCTAGCCATCTCGCGGTTCGAGCTGGTCATGTCGAGCAGGTAGCCGATCCGGCTGTAGGACAGAAGCCACCAGAGCAAGCCGGCCAGGAGCGCGGCCAGCGGCAGCGTCCAGGTCAGGTTGAGCCATCCGAGCAGGGGCAGACGCTCGAACGCCTCATATTGTTCCGTATGGGGAAAGCTGCTGACGGGATCCTTCCACGGTCCGTAAAGCAGATGCAGAAGCAGGTTGAAGGCGACATAGTTCAGAAGAAGCGTCGTGATCACTTCGCTGACGCCAAGGCGCTGCTTGAGCATGGCCGGGACGGACACCCAGAGCATGCCGCCGGCCATGGCGGCGACCGCCATGAGCACGAGGCGCGCCGGTTCCGGTCCGACATCGTAGATTGCGACGACGGAGGCGAAAATCGCTCCAAGGATCATCTGGCCCTCCAGGCCGATGTTCCAGAAGTTCGAGCGAAAGGCGATTGCCGTTGCCAACCCCGCCATCACCAGTGGCGCGGTCTGTGCCAGGACGGATCCGAGCGCGCGCGGGCTGGAGAAGGCGACGGTCGCGATCTCGCGCATCACATCGGAGGGTGCGACGCCGGAGAGCGCCAGCAGCGCGAAGGAAATAGCCGCGGCAACTGCCAGACTGGCTGCATAGCAGGCAAGCCGCTGGGTCTCGGGCACATTTTGCCGAACCTCCAGAAGAGGGACCAGCCGCAGTTTGTGTCTGGACGGCGCCGGCGCGGTCTCGGACCGGATACCGGCACCTTCCAGCGGTGTGATCTGCTCGGTGGCGTTGCCGCTACTCATGGGAAATCATGGCCTTTCCGACATCGTTGCGGTTGGCCGGCGCTTCGAACTCGGCGACCATCCGTCCGCCGGACAGAACCCCGATACGGTCGGACAGCAAAAAGATCTCGTCCAGATCCTCGCTGATCAGGATCACGGCCGCGCCACTGTCACGCGCGGCGCGCAACCGCTCGTGCACCGCCGCGCCGGCGCGCACGTCGAGACCGCGCGAGGGGCTGTGGGCAAGCACCACCTCCGGCATGGTCTCGAACTCGCGGGCGATCACGAGTTTCTGGGCGTTGCCGCCGGATAACAGCCCCGCGCGCATGCCGGTGCCACGCACGCCCTGGACGTCGAAGGCCTGGATCGCCTTCTGCGTTTGCTTGCGCGCTTGCCCCCGGTTGAACCGGAGCCAGCCGCCATAAGAGCCTGAAAGAACACCGTTGACGGCATAGTTCTCCGCGACGCTGCGGCGCCCCGCCAGGCCATGCCGGTAGCGGTCGACCGGAATGGCGGCGAACCCGGCCTTGCGGCGGCCACCCGGCGGGAGGGTCGAGATATCGCCATGGCCTTCGAACTCGATGCTGCCCCCCGTTTGCTCGGCGGTCCCCATCAGGACGTCCGCAAGCTCGTTCTGGCCATTTCCTGCGACGCCTGCGACACCGTAGATTTCGCCGCCGCGCACCCGGAAATCGATACCCTCCAGGCCTTTTCTGCCGCTCCTGCCGGGAACGCGCACGCTGGAGAGGCGAACGCGCGTCTTGCCGATGACGGCGGAGGGGGCGGGCGTTTCGACGATCTGTTCCCCGACGATTAGCGTGGTCAGCTTCGCGGCGTCCATCTCGCCCGGCGAGGTCTCCGCGATCCGTTTGCCGCCCCGCATCACGGTGATGCGGTCGCTGTGGCCAAGCGCTTCATGGAGCTTGTGGGTGACCATGATGACCGCGCTTCCCGATGCGGCGAGACCGCGGATGATGGTCATCAGGGCCCGTGCCTCCTGGTCGCTGAGCACCGCGGTCGGTTCGTCCAGAATGACGAAACGGGCGCCCGCGACGAGCACCTTGAGAATTTCCAGCCGCTGTTGCTCGGCGATGCCCAGTGAGCCGGTGCGCCGGGAAAGGTCGAGGTCAAAACCCATCTTGCCGGCGAGGTCCTGCGCCTGAGACGCGATCTCCGCGGCTTGCCGGCCCGGATTGAACAGGACAATGTTTTCAAGCACCGTGAAGGCGGGAACCAGCTTGAAGTGCTGGTGGACCATGCCGATACCCTTGTTCGCGGCATCGCGGGCGTCTGACATCGACACGGCTTCGCCGTCGACCTCGACATGGCCCTCGTCGGGCGCATAGAGCCCGCAGGCAATGTTCATGAGCGTTGATTTGCCTGCGCCGTTTTCGCCAAGGAGGGCGTGAACTTCGCCGGCACGCACCGAGAAGTCCACGTTGTCGAGTGCCTTGAAGGTCCCAAAGCTTTTCGAAACGTTGCGAAGTCTCAGTGCGTTCGGCATCATCGTTTGACCGGTTACTGACCGGACACCCCGTCAACGTACCAGTCCATCGACCAGAGGTCCCCGTCCGAAAGGACTTCGCCTTCCTTCACCCGGACCGTGCCTTCGCGGTCGGAGAGCGGACCGGCAAAGACGTGCTTGCCCGCGATGATCGCGTCCCGCTCGGCCATGACCTTTTCCTTCAGTTCGTCGGAGACGGCCTCGCCGCAGCACGCGACATCGATAAGACCGTCCTTGATGGAAAGGAACGCGCCGTAGGGAGCCTTCTCGAAGCCGCCAGCGGCGATTTTTTCGATTTCCGGCTTCAGGAACCGGTCCCAGGTCCAGATGGAGGAACACTGGGTTGCCTTGCTGAACTCCGAGAGGTCGCGGTGGTGGCCGGTGCCGTAGACATCGTGCTCACCGGCAACCACCTGAACCGTTGGCGTGTCGACATGCTGGCCGAGGACGTCGACGCCCTGCTCGATGAGGGCTTCGGCCGCGGCCCGTTCCTTGACCGGATCGGCCCAGGCGCCGGTGAAGACGACCGAAAGTTCGGCATCCGGGTTCACCTGGCGCGCGCCGAGGAGATAGGCGTTCACCGTCCAGTTCACGAGACCGAACGGATTGGCCGCGACGAAGCCGATCTTGTTGGATTTCGTCAGGCCGCCCGCGATCATCCCGCACAGATACTGGCTTTCGTATGTGCGGCCGTAGATGCTTTTCAGATTGGGGCCGTTGGTCGTCCCGGCGGGATTGATGAAAACTGTCTCCGGATATTGTTCGGCGAGTTCCTTGAACGTATCGGAATATCCGAAGGCGGAGCCGATGATGATGTTCGCGCCGCGATCGATGAAGAGTTCCGCGGCCGGACGGATTGCGGTCGCCGTCTCGGGGATCTTTTCAGCCTGGGGAATGCGCAAGTTCAGCTCGCTTTCGAGCTTCTTGCGGGATTCATCGATCGACTGGGACCAGCCGCCGTCATTGGACTCGCCGAAGAGAATGACCGCAGGCTTCGGATCGCCCTTCGCCGCGAATTCTGCGGAAGCGCCAACGGTCAGCTGTGTCAGACCGAGGGCACTCAGGGCCGTAAGCCAGGCAGCCTTCTGAAGTAATTTCATGAATTCTCTCCTTCATATATTTCAAATTCGACGCAAAATACGTCGATTCCGCGCAACGAAATTGTGCGGACTGAATTCAAATCTTTGTTGTCTGGAGGTCCTGGCAAAATTTATTGCGGATCTCTGGCTCTTAGTCTTTATGGTAAGGAGGGAAAAATTAGACCGTCAAGTAAAAAATTTTAAACTGCATTATTTTGGAGTGTCGATGGGGTGAAGTGTTTCTGTCTGGGTAAAAATTAGTCAAGTAGATTGAAACTTAGGCGATTTTTCCTATGCAGAAGAGCGAATATTATGCAGTTTCACAATTGGGTTGGAGGAGGGGCGATCCTCTCAACGTCTTTGCTTTTGCCTGGTGCGTTGGAAGAAAAGGTTGAGTAAGATTTAAGTACACAATGTTGAATTGCGGATGTGCTCATTCTGATGAGCCATTGTCGATGTCACCGGCCTGTGCATTCCAGAAGGCAAGGCGATTTTCTGATTTTGCACCCGGTTTTCGACACGACCGAGACCCGGGTACAGGTGTCGCCAGGCGAACTGAAGGCAGGCGAAAATGAGCTACTGGAAACCTGCGGACTATCCCTCAGCGAGTCCCTGCCTGGTCTGCGGGATTCGTCGGGAACGACGTGGTGGATCGCCACTCCTTGACTTAACAGTCCTGAAGAGTGTGGAGGGAAAGCCACTTCGCCAAAAACACAATCTGGACCAGTGGGGCCACGGCTTCGAAGTGGCTTTAAGTAATGTTGGTGGGATTGTTGGCGGAAAACCTTAAAAAATTTGACGTGTGTCGGAGTTCAGTCTTGGAAAATTCAATTGGGAAAGTTGCGATTTAAGTCTAACGGAGAAAATAAAATATTTCGGCTGCCTTGTTAAAAACATTATTTCTGTCTAATCACCGACATCTCGATATTGCTTGCTGAACTTTGTGACTGCGCGGGATGCCGCGGCCTGAACGATCTTCCTATCAACGTCGACCTAACCGCAGCATCGCGTCGTGTACGTGATGCTCATATTCTCATGACCGATTGAAAGGAAATCGTTATGACCATTGGAACCGTAAAATTCTTCAATGCCACAAAAGGCTTCGGCTTCATTCAGCCGGAAGATGGCTCTTCGGACGTATTCGTCCACATCTCCGCGGTGGAACGCGCGGGTATCCGTTCGCTGGTCGAAGGCCAGAAGATCAGCTTTGAAGTTGTCCAGGACCGCCGTTCCGGCAAGTCCGCTGCGGATAACCTGCAGGAAGTCTAAGTTTCCATTCTGGTACCTGACCACGGATGTACTGGCAGGACCGCAGGGAAACATGAAGAGGTCGGGGGAGAATCCCGGCCTTTTTTTGTGCGCCACGCTTGAAAGAGAAAGCCGTCATGTCTTTCGACAAATCCATCCGCCCGCGCCGGGAAACCGCGGAATCGAAAGCGGAAACGACAAAGAGAATTTCCCAGGAAATTACAAAGACAGAGGCCGATATCCGCAACGAGAAGACCTTGCGGCTGCGCGCGGAGCGTCTCGCGGCGCAGGAAAGTCAGCCGGAAGAGGTCCGTACCCGGGCCAAGCGGGCCGGCAAAAGCGCTAAACCGAATTAAATGCGGAGTTTTCTCAAACTTTCAGAGGCTTGAGAAGAAAGCGGCGCCGGCCTGATCTTTGAAAAGCAACAGGCCGGTGCGGATATCCTTACCCTTTTAAAAAACCTCGACGATGTGTCCGGTCTTAGGCTGGCAGAACCACGATGGTCGACTTGCCGCCGCCGTTGCGCAGGGCATGGACGTCGGCGAGGTCGGGGTCTTCCCGCCAGGCTTTCGCGGCCTCGGTCGATGGAAAGGCGAGAAGAGCGGTGATGGTCGGCGCTTCTACGGCGGCTTCCAGAACGACCGGCGCCGGGTCGGCGGCGACGATGCTGCCGCCATGTTTGGCAAGGGCTTCGGCCGCTTTTTCGCGGTAGGCACCGAGAGTGTCCTTGTCGGTAACAGTAATCATGGCGAGTGCTTGAACGGACATGTGTCTCTCCTGTGTTTCAGACCGCCCATAATTAGCTCGCACCGTTGATGCGAAAAATTCTTCAAATCCGGAATGCCAATGTGCAAAAATGCACAGGCTATGGAAAATTGGGACGACTTGAAATTCGTGCTCGCCATCGCGGGAGCGGGCAATATCACGAAAGCGGCGCGGGGACTGGGCGTGACCCATTCCACCGTCTCGCGGCGCCTGTCCGCTCTGGAAGAGCGCATGGGTGTGCGCCTGTTCGAGCGCTTGCCGGAAGGATTCACGCCCACCCGGGCGGGAGAGGAGGCCGTCGCGGCCGCCAAGCGCGTGGAAACAGAGGTGCTGGAACTCGATACGCGCATAACCGCCCGGGACGCGGATCTGGAAGGCCCGCTGAGGGTAACGGCGGCGCAACTGCTGTTTCAGGTCCAGGTCGCGGAAATCATGCGGCAATTCGCTGAGCGTCACCCCCAGATCGAACTGGAGATGATCGCGGCCAATGAAAAGCTGAGCCTTCACCGGCGCGAGGCCGATGTCGCCGTACGCGTCACCAGCAATCCGGACGAGAACCTCTTCGGCCGCCTGGCCACCGGACAGAACCGCGCCTTTTACGTGTCGAAGGAATATGCTCGGCAACACCGGGAAGCCATGTCCGTCAGCCACGACGGCGCGCCCATTGCCTGCGTTAGCTTCAAGTGGTGGGGGCGGGGCGTGCCCAAGGCCATTGGTTCGCGCTACCCCCAGGCTTATGTCAGCGTCGTCACCGACGATATGATCGCCATGGTGGCGGCGGTCCGCTCCGGCATGGGGATCGGCAGGCTTCCCTGTTTTCTCGGCGATCCGGACCCCGATCTGGTGCGGGTCCCGGGGCTTGAGCCCGATCGCTATTTCGACATCTGGATCCTGACCCATCCGGACCTGAAGAACGTGGCCCGCATCCGAACCTTCATGCGCTTCGCCGCGGATGCCTTCAAGGCGCGGAGCGGCCTGTATCTGGGGATCGGAGCAGAGCCGTAAGGCTTCAAATCCAGCGGCGGACGCGCGTCAGGTAGTCTTCGTAGGCTTCGCCGAAGAGGTCTCGCAGGCTGGCCTCTTCCGGTTTGATCTGGAACTCGTTCATGTACCAGACAAACCCCGGCACGATGACCAGTGCCGCCAGTGTGCCCCAATAGACGGAAAGGGCGAGAAGCAGGAACAGCAGGCCGAGATACATGGGATTGCGGCTGAGCCGGTAGATCCCCTCCGTCACGAGCGTCGTGGCCTCCCCGGGCGACATCGGATTGAAGGTGGTTTTTCTGCGGTAGAACGCGACAATGCCCTGAACGCCGGGGACAAGTCCCACAATGCCGATGACAAGCGCGAGAAGCGATTGTCCTGGAAAAGCGACCGAAAGCTGCGGCAGCAACCTGACGCTGCCGAAAAGCAGGGCAATGGCGGCCAGGACAACGATCCCGGGAGGGACCTTCAACTGCATGGTGTGCCATCCGTTGTCTTGAGAACGATGGGCTGACCGTGCGGGGTCTCCCGCGCCGCCTCGTCCCAGGCGGCCTTCAGGGCCTTGAGTTCGCCGGACGCCGCGACGTCTTTTTCGCGTAACAGCTTTTCGAAGGCGTCGATCCAGCGGTCGTAATAGCCGACGGTGTCGCCGCTGCCGTCGCCATCCTTGGCGAGCTCCACGCCGAGGGCCTGCGCCCATTCGCCCCAGGAAAACACGCCGGCCCGGTGGGCCTGGAGGGTCATGGCGAAGACCCGGGCTTCCCAGGGAGCGGAAAAGACCGGTCCGCCATCCTGATCGAGCGGCAGGCGCGGTGTCTCGAGGATGTCAGCGGGCAAGGTCAAGATAGGGTTCCCAAAGATCGAGATGGACGGTCAGAGCCGGGTCGCTGTCCGGCCCCCATATGTCCGCCCCCTTGAAAACGACGCCGTAGAGCCACGTCGGCTGTTCGCCCTTGCCGTGGGCATTGCTGTCGGGAAAGACATGGACGCCATGCACGGTCTCGATCGTGCCGACGGCATCGCGTGCATAGCGGGGCAGGCGGGTATGGGTCTCCGGGTTCATCCGCTTTGTGTGAACCCGGTCGCCGACTTTGAACCGGGCGGGCTGCTGCTGGGGCCGGTCGACCGGCGCACCCTTGGCGAGAGCGCCCGCGACCTCCTCCGCCTTGAGCACGCGTTTGAGCGTTTTGGGCGGCGTCAGGCTCTGCCCGCTCTTGAACTCTTCCGCAGTCACCAGGTCATTCGCCAAAAGAAGCTTCTCAAGCCCCTTGGTCCAGATTTCGTAGTAGCTGGAGCTCAGGTAGTCGGCCGGATGCAGGGTCTCCCTTGCGTGGCGCGAGGCGTCCAGGGTCCACGTGCCGGTGGCGCCCATGGCGAGTGTGATCGCGAAGGCGCGCTCTTCCCAGCCGGCATGGAAATTCGGTTCGTTGTCCTCCAGCTCGATCGGCCCGAAGCCCATTTGGCCGCCGAGGTCCTGCGCGCCGTTCATGCTGTTTCTCCCACGCTGTTCGGGTCTCGCGCAAGGCCGGTGCCGATCATGCTGTCGCGGGTGACCAGCTCCGCAAGGTCTTCTTCCGGCCAGCTGTCCGTGCCGACTGGCCGGCGGGGAATGACGAGATAACGGACTTCCGCCGTGGAATCCCAGACTCTGATCTTGGTGTCCTCAGGCAAGGTGACCCCGAATTCGGCGAGCACGCCGCGGGGATCGCGCACGGCCCGGGAGCGGTAGGGAGCGGATTTGTACCAGACCGGCGGCAGCCCGAGCACGGACCAGGGATAGCAGGAGCACAGGGTGCAGACGACCATGTTGTGGGTGTCATGGGTGTTTTCGACCGCCACCATGTGTTCGCCCTGGCGGCCGGTGAAACCGAGTTCGGCGATTGCCGCAGTGGCATCTTTCAACAGCCATTCGCGATAATCGGGATCGGCCCAGGCCCTGGCGACCACCCGCGCGCCATTCTTCGGGCCGACCTTGGTCTCGTAGGTCTCGATCAGTTCATCGAGCGCGGGAGGGTCGACATAGCCTTTTTCCGTCAGCAGGGTTTCCAGTGCGCGCACACGCAGTTCGATGTCGCTCAGTTCGGAATGATTGTGATCGTGGTCGTGGGACATGGGGCTCACTCGGATGTTTCGAAAAAATCTAGTCAACTGAAACAACGCCGCCAAGGGGGGTGGTTCGGTTTTTCATGCGTGCTCTCAGGTCCTTGAATTGACATGAGAGAAACCGGCTGGGGGAATCTCCGCCATAGCGTTTTTCAAAGGGCTTTCGTCCCTGCACACTCGGGAGCATTGAAGTTGACTTCGGAGGCTGAGGTGAAAATCGGGCTGGGCGGCGGGTGCCATTGGTGCACGGAAGCCGTCTTTCAGGCAATTGCAGGCATTTCCCGCGTGGAGCAGGGCTTCATCCGCTCCGATCCGCCGGAAGACGGCTGGTCGGAGGCGGTGATCGTCACCTTCGATCCCGTCTTGCTGCCGATGGAAGCTCTGATCGAAATCCACCTTCGCACGCATTCCAGCACCTCCCATCACAAGATGCGCGGCAAATACCGCAGCGCTGTCTATGTTTACGACGCCGGGACCGGCGTGAAGGTCGGCCGCATCCTGCGCAAGCTGCAAAAGGCGTTTCCGGAACCTCTGGCGACCCGGGTGTTGAGCCTGACCGAGTTCAAGGCCTCCGACGACCGATTCCGCAATTACTACGCCAGCGACCCGGAAAGGCCGTTCTGCAAGACCTACATCGACCCGAAGCTGAAGCTGCTCAAGGAGCGCTATGGCGGGTTGCTGCGGCAGCGCGCGGAAGCCGCCGAATGAGAAATCGTCAGGACGCTGACTGTGCCAGCACCATGCCGGCGTCCTTCACCGCGTCACATGCGGCGTCAAAGGCTGCGGAGACGGTAAGGCCCTTTGCAAGCAGACCATGGGCGAAGAGATGCACGAATACGGGGATGTCACGGCCTTCGGGGTCCCTCTCGGGCGCTACATAGGCATCCGCGCCGGCTTCAAGGAAGGCGGACCGCATCTCTGAACTGCCCGTCTCGCAAGCCGTGCTGAGGAAGGTCTTGCGGGACAGTTTCCCAATGCCAGGCACGGAAGAGGGCACGAATACGCCGGACTTCAACAGGGAGGTGTCGATTTGCGGGGCGTAATCGCCAAAATGAAAGCCTCCGTTGTTTCCGTGTGCCGAAATGACCGTCAGGTTTCCGGGGTCTTTCGCGCTCGAGAGAACGGATACGAAATCTCCCGGCGTTCCGATGCGGTAAAACGAAACGAAGGCTCCAAGGCTTTCCAGGATCAAACGCAGCGTCATCGCCTCGCCGGAATCGCCTATGGCAATAAGGGTGACCGGATGCTGAGGATTGAAAAAGGTCTCGGCCGTCAAAGTGGGCCTCCTGTTCCTGCAAACAGGCTCTTCGCGTTCGGCCACTCCGCCCCTTCGTGATGGGCGGCAATGTCCAGAAAGACCTCCAGGAATTCGAAGCACCCTTCGTCGTGCACCAGATGGTGGCTCAGGATGCCGAGCGGTTCCGGCCCCGTGTTGCGCCGCCGTGTCAATTGCAGGTCGAAGCGCAGACGGGCGCTTGTCCACCCGATGAAGCGGACCTGCTTCTTCCATTTCAGGATGTCGATATGCGACTGGATCTGATGGGCGCGCGGGAAATTGTGCCAGGTAAAGCTCGAGAGACCCGGCAGCCCGAGGCCGGGGAGGCGTCGGGAAATCTCCGGGTCGATCCGGTTCCAGGGCGGGACCATCGCGGGGATGAATTTGTCGCCGAAGAGCTCCTCAAGCCGCGTCTTGCCTTCGGCCAGCTGCGCCATCAGCTCATCGGGCACGCGGCGCGAGCCGAGTTCGGCGGCTTTTTCGCCGAGATCCTTGCGCTGAAAATTCCTGTGCTGAAAACCGTGCTGCAGGACAAGCGCATGGGGGGCTGCCGACAGACGTTTGGCCAGGGCTTCCGTCGCGGTCTTCGGGATGACGGCCAGCGCGACATCGACACCGTGCCGGTTGGCGAGCTCCAGCAACCGGTTGAGCGCCGGCGTCGGTTCGATCGCATCGTCGTCGCGCCACCAGAAGCGGACCTTTCGGCCGCGTTCGGCGAACCAGTCGAGATGGGCGGTCAGTTCGTTCGTAAACCGTTTCCGGTCCTGGGTCATGCCGTGCGCTCCCTCAGATCCTGGAGCAGTATCGCCGCGCTTTTTTCAGCGCCGCCGAGCAGGACGTCATGGTGGCTGCGGGGCAAGGCCAGCGCGTCGTCGATGGCCGCAGCCAGCAACTCCGGCGTCAGGCCCGCTTCCGGTGTGACCACCGCCCGTCCGTGAAGGGCGAGCGCATGAGCCCTCTGGCTCTGCTCTGTCTCGTTCTGCTGCGCGAAAGGCACAAGCACGGCGGGAACACCGGCAACCAGAATGTCGAGCACCGTATTGTAGCCTGCCTGGCTGACGGAGAGCCTGGCGCGTTTCAGCAAATCCGGAAAGTCCCGGCGCGCCCGTTCGACGACGACGCCCTCCGTCGCCTTCTTCCGGTAGCCTGAGAAGGCTTCTTCGGAGATATCGTGCCCGATCAGAATGCGCCAGAGCGTGTCTTCCGCGCGGCGCGACAGCGGCCGGGCATCGAGGGCGGCGGCAATGAGCGCCTCCGCCACCGCGCCACCGCCGCAGGAAACGATCACCTCGTCTTCGCCATCGTTGCCGTCGACCGGCGGACGGGCCATGCCGCCGACGTAGCCGGTATAGCGCACCAGATGATCGACCCTGTCTGCGAAGGGAAAACTGTCGCCGAGCTGAATGAAATCCGGATCGGAATGGATCAGGATACGATCGTAATACTTGAGCGCCTGATCGGCCATCCACTCCTCCTTCCAGAGCTCCTTCTTGCGCACGAGAATGTCGCGGATGGAGGTTGCGATCAGGGGAGGGGCGGTCCGGGCCTTGGCGGCGTCGAGCAGGGCCGTGAGCTCGAAATCGAGCTGGCGGCGCCCGAAGGGATAGGTCTCCGTCAGGAGCAGGTCGCAATCCTCTGCTTGAAGGGCTTGAATCGATGCTTTAACGCGCGCGGATTTCCAAGCATCGTCAATATCTTGATTGTCCAAAGTGACAAGGCGCTTGAATGCGGCATCCGGACTTTTGCAGGCGGGAAGCTCTATGACTTTGAGCGGACCGGTGTCCAGGGTCGGCGGGATTGCGTTGCCGCTGGCAAGCGTCACCTCCACCCCTTCTGCGGCCAGCGCGCGGCCAAGGGCGGCGGCGCGGACCACGTGGCCGGTGCCCAGAAGGTGCTGCACATGGATAAAGGCTCTGAGGGTCATGTGTCCCCCGGCAACAGGCGGTCGGCATGATTGACCAGCGCCCTTGAGAGAAACTCGGACAGGCGGACGGAACCGGTTTCCAGACTGTGACGCTCGGTTATGTGCGCGCGCGCGGCATGGCCGAGCCGGTCGGCGAGGGAGGGCGTATCGATGACTTTTTTGAGGTTCGCCGCGAACGCCTCGACATCTCCTTCCGGCGAAAGTAGGCCGGTTTCGCCGTCGCGGACGATGTCCGGCACCCCGAAGGTATCGCCCGCGATAACACCGACACCGGCCGCCTGGGCTTCCAGCAGGACAAAGCCGAACGCTTCGCGGATCGCCGGCCAGACGACGAGGTCGTGGCGGGCATATTCCGCCGGCATCCGCTCCGGTGGCAGCGCGCCCAGCCAGTCGATCCTTTCCGGCGGAAAGAGGCTCAGGACATGATCCCGGTTCGGACCGTCGCCTATGATTGTCAGACGCCACGCGCGGTCCTGCAAAAGGGCAAGCGCCCTGGCCAGGACCTCATAGGAGGTCGTCTTGCTGTCGTCGCGCATCATGCCGACCGAAAGCAGTTTCAGGGGAGCGGCCGCCAGTGGCTTCGGGGTCTCGGAAGCCGCCTGAAAAGGCGCCGTGTCGAGAAAGGGGGAAATGACGGTCAGGCGCTTCGGCGGCACGACGGCCTTCAGGCATTGCGCGTCCGCGTTATGCATGGCGGCGACCGCGTCGGCCCGCTTCAGGGCTTGGTCGGCGGCGGCGAACCCGAAGGACCAGTCGCCGGTCATGCGTTTCGGCGCGCGGCTCGCCTCGATCACGGCATAGGGAATGTCGAACCTGTCGGCGAGAGCCGGGCCGATCCAGTCCGGGGCCTTGTGATAAAGGTGATAGGTCAGAAAAAGATCCGGAACGTCGCCGGATCGCGACCAGTCGCTCGCGATCCGTTCCGCTTCCGCGAGCGCTTCCCGCTTGAGTGCGCTCTGGATGTCTTCTCCTCCCTCGCGGCTCCAGGAGCGGAAGGTGCTGGCGATCGTGACTGCGTGACCCTCACTCTCCAATGCCTTGACGATCAGCCTTCCCATGGTTCGGTCGCCGGACGGGATCGGGTGATCGAGCGGTTTCATCGGGGCTGTGAAGGCGATTTTCTTCATGTCCGGTCCTCTGGAAGCTCAGACAAGCTTGCGAAACTTCGCCGCAAGGCGGTCAAGTCCCGGGTCGGTCGAAAACTCCGCGCGAACGCGTTGCGCCGCAGCCAGTCCCAGCTCGCGCCGCCGCTTCGGCGCCTTGATCAGGCCGGCGAGCGCCGAGGCCAGCTCACCGGGCGCGTTCGGTTCAACCAGAACGCCCGTCTTGCCGTCTTCGATCAGTTCCGGAATCGCCGAGACTTTCGTGGAAAGGCAGCACAGACCCATCGATTGGGCTTCCATCAGCACGTTCGGCAAGCCGTCGCGGTCCCCGGTCCTGGCGAGTTTGGAGGGCAGCACGAAAAGATCCGCTTGCTTGCAGGCGGCAATCACCTCCTCGCGCGGCTGGGCGCCCCGCCAGTCTATTCTGTCCGAGACACCGAGCCGGTTCGCGAGCGCCTTCAGTTTTTCAGACAGTTCGCCGCCGCCGATATGGGTGAAGCGCCAGTTGAGGTCTCCCGGCAACAGGGCGAGAGCGGAAAGAAGATCGTCGTAGCCTTTCTTCTCCACTACCCGGCCGACGGACAGAAGACGGACCGGCTCGTCGCTGCCGTCGCGGCTGGAGGGTGTTTCGGTGGGAGCGGGAAAACCTGAGAAGTCGAGCCCGTGGTACAGAAGTTCCACCTTGCCGGGTTCGTCTGACAGGCCTTGCAGGTACTCGGCGTTCACGCGCGTGCAGGTCACGCCCCAGGCGGCGTCGTTGATCTTGGTCCTCAGATCCCATTCGGGGCTGGTCCAGATGTCCTTCGCATGGGCGGAAAACGACCAGCCACGGCCGGAGAGATGCGCGGCATAACGGGCGGCCGAGCAGGGCGTATGCAGGTAGTGTGTGTAGATCCAGCTTATGTCTTCAGGCAGTTCGTGCGCGAAAACGCAGCCCTGCGCCCACCGGCGCCGCCGGTCCGCATTGGGCTGTCTGGCGAGATCGGCCTCGAACAGGGCTCTGGCTGCTTCGTAGGTGGGCTGTTTTTCCGCCCAGCGTTTGGCCCGGGCAACCCGCGCCGGGTTGTCCTTGACGTACTCCGGAAGATACATCACCTCCGCGGAAATCCGTCGGTGAAGGTCGTGGATGTAAGGGTCGTAGGGCTTGCGCAGAGCCACGATCAGAACGCCGATCCCGCGCTGTTCCAGTCCGAGAATCTCCTGGGCGATGAAAGTTTCGGACAGGCGTGGATAGCCTTTGACCACAATGGCGATACGGGACATCGGGAGCCTTGAAATCGGGTAGATTGGGGCAGATCGGACGATCAGAAATTGACCAGCCTGCGCTCCGTCGTTTCGTGCTTCTGGTCGAGTATGTCTTTCACTCTCCCGGATATGACGTCAAGTCCGCCGAGCAGGTTGTCGACATCCGCGGACGACGGCGGCGCCATCTCCGGCAGAACCGACAGGGCCTCGGACATCAGGTCGGCATCCGGATAGCGGTCGATCGGCAGCACTTTCAGGAGCCTGTTCTGCTTGGCCTGTTCGGCACGAATGGCCTGTTCCCGGCGCGGGATCACCCTGGGCACCATGAGCGTCGGCTTGTCGAAGGACAGGATTTCGCAAAACGTGTTGTAGCCGCCCATGCCGACGATCGCCGTTGCATTGGCCAGATAGGGTTCGATCTGCGGCGTGAAGCGGATGATCTCGACGTCGCGCAGGTGCTCGGCTCGCTCCGCGAATTGTGCGGCGGCCGCCGCCGGCATGAAGGGGCCGAGCACGATGAGCGCGGGAAAGAGCGGCCGCTGCCGGGTTTCATAGGCGCTCATCACCCAGTCCACCATCTCGACACCGTCGCCGCCGCCTCCCGGTGTGACCAGAATGTAGGGTTCTTCGCCGAAGGGTTCGGGCGCGGGCAGGTCCCTTGCGCTTGAGGGCAGCTCGCGGCGCAGATACCCGGTGTAACGCAGCTTGTCGCTGATACCTTCGGGAACATCGATTCCATCGAGGGGGTCGCAGATGCCTTCCGGGCCGTAAATCCAGATTTCGTCGTAGAGGTCCTTGAGGGCCGGATAAACGTTTTTGCGGTCCCATTCCTCCTTGAGCACCATTGGATCGTCCATGACGTCGCGCAAGCCGAGCACGAGGCGGGTCCCGGTTCCGGTCAGCGCCTCGAGTGTGCCGAGCACTTCGCCGCGCAGGCCGAGCGGCTCCTTGTCGACGATGAAGATATCCGGCTCGAAAACCTTCGCGGTGTGCTCGATGATCGAGGAGCGTATCGCCAGCGTCTGATCGATGTTGATATGCAGGGAAAGCGGCGTGTATTCGCCGTTGCGCAACTTGATGACGCCTGGAATGCGGACGAAATCGACCCGGGAGCGGAATTCGTAGCTTCCGATAATGGGCGAGCCCGACAGAATGAGAACGGACAGGGTATCGAAGTCGCCGACCAGGGACTGGGCGATGGCGCGGCATCTTCTGAGATGTCCCAATCCGAAGGAGTCATGGCTGTAGATCAGGATCTTCGGCGTATCGGAACTCATACTGCCTCTAAAATTTGTCAATCGGGCCAAAGCCCCTTATGTCTCAATAAATTGGTCTTTGTCACGTACCGATTGCACTGGTGCGGGGCTTTCAAGTAGAAGGGACGAGTGATCCATTTGACGCGAAGCTGGCGATTGCCAAGCCTGGCAGGCCTATCGATTTTGAGTTCAAAGATATACCAGATATGAGCGCCTTGAACACAATTGATCTAATTCTGTTTGGATGAACCGATGGAAAAAAACCTGTTTCGCTTCATCTGGAGGTATAGCGCACGTCAGCAGATATTCATTATCTTCGTTACGCTTCTGACCTACCCGGTCATCTATTTTCTGCTTGAACTCCCGAAGTTGATCGTCAACGACGCCGTTCAGGGCAACAATTTTCCACGCACAATACTTGGCCTCGATTTCGACCAGATCCCCTACCTGGTATTGCTGTGTCTGACCTTTCTCACCCTTGTGGTGGTTTCCAACGGGCTGAAGTTCTTTTTGAACGTCTACAAGGGCCGGCTGGGCGAACGGATGCTGCGGCGCCTGCGATTCGAGCTGTTCCAAAGGGTGCTGCGATTCCGCCTGCCGCATTTCCGGAAGGTGAGCTCGGGCGAAATCATCCCGATGATCACTTCGGAGGTGGAAGATGTCGGCGGCTATATCGGCGAGGCCTTCGCGCTTCCGGCCTATCAGGGCGGCATGCTTCTGGTCCAGCTCGGCTTCATCTTCATGCAGGATCCCCTTCTGGGTCTGGCCGCGATCAGCTCCTATCCGATCCAGGGGTATGTCATCCCGATGCTGCAAAAGAAGGTCGTTCTTTTGTCCCGCGCCCGGGTCCGCAACATCCGCGTGGTCGCCGACAAGGTCGGGGAGAGCATCACAGGGGTCGCGGAGATCCATTCCAACGATGCGGCGGCCTGGCACTCGGCGGATATTGCCGACCGGCTCTATGAGAATTTCAGGATCCGCTACGAGATCTTCAATCGGAAGTTCTTCATCAAGTTCCTGAACAACTTCATGAACCAGCTTACGCCGTTCTTCTTCTATCTGATCGGCGGTTACCTCGTGATCGAAGGCAACCTGAGCATCGGTGCGCTGCTTGCCGTGATTGCTGCCTACAAGGATCTGGCGGGCCCCTGGAAGGAACTCCTGTCGTTTTACCAGATGACCGCGGACGTCAGCGTCAAGTACCAGACGGTCGTGGAAAACTTCGATCCGCCGGACATCCACGACGTCTCCAGGCTGACCTCGGACGACAAGGTCGAACTGAGCGGCGACCTGACCTTCGAGCACGTCAGTTTTTCCGGTGGAGCCGCCGGACAGGAAGTCCTCGACGTTTCGCTCACCATTCCGGCGGGAACGTCTTGCGCGATGGTCGGGCCGGATGGCTCCGGCCGGTCCGAAGTGCTGCAGCTTGCAGCGGGACTGGTGTCGGCCTCCAGCGGCAAGATCTGCATCGGCACGCACGATCTGGACAAGCTGACGGATTCGACGCTCGGCCGGGAAATCACCTATGTCGGCGGGGCGGTGCATATCTGGACCGGAACGATCCGCGACAACCTGTACTACGGACTGCGCCACCGGCCGCTTTCGTCTCCCGAGCGGGAGGGCGAGGACCTCAAGGCATACAAGCGGCAGATCGCCGAGGCTAAGGAAACGCGCAATCCGATCTACGATCTCGCGGCGGAGTGGAACGACCTTGAAGCCGCCGGTGCCGACAGCACCGAAGCGCTCGACAACAAGGCACTGGAGCTGCTCGAGGCCGTCCACATCGACAAGGACATCTATCGCCTCGGTCTTCAGTCGCGTTTCGACCCGTCGTTGAACGACGCTTTTGCCGAAAAGATCCTGAACGTCCGGAAGAAGGTTGCCGGAAGGATCGCGGAAGAACCGGTGATCAGCGGGCTGGTGGAACTCTGGCACCCGGACAGGTTCAACCCCAGTGCGAGCCTCGCGGAAAACGTCTTCTTCGCGGTCCCGGCTACCCCCGAGATCACCATGGACCAGGTTCCGGATCTCCCGGAAGTCAAGGCCTTCCTGTCCGAAACGGGATTCGACGGCAAGCTGAAGCAGATCGGCCTGCGCATTGCCGAGACCATGCTTGAACTGTTCTCCAACGTGTCCGGCGACAGCGGCCTTCTGGGTACCTATTCGTTTATCAATCAGGATGAATTGCCTGAGTTCGAGAGGATCGTCCGGATTGCGAAATCCGATCAGCAGAAATCGGGACCGAACGATGCCGATTGCGCCAAATTGATGGGGCTCGCCTTCAAGCTGGTGCCCGCCCGCCACAGGCTGGGTGTCATGACCGACGAGTTGAAAGCCGAGGTCATCGAGGTCCGAAAGCGTTTCCTGGAGAGCGTCGTCAAGACCAGCGACCGTTTCGTTGCCTTCGATCCGGATGTCTATCTGCCGCCGCTGACAATTGAAGACAATCTTCTGTTCGGCCGCGCGCGCGTCGACCGCCGGGACGCGCGGCGGAGGATCGATGATGTCATCAGAACGATCGTCGAAGAAACAGGCCTGCGCAAACCGATCATATTCGCCGGCTTCCACTATCACGTAGGTGTGTCCGGTTCACGGCTGTCGGCGGGACAAAGGCGCAAGATTGCACTGGTTCGCGGTTTGCTGAAGAATGCCAAGATTACGATCCTGGACGACATTGCGACCAGCACCTCTGCAGAAGACAAGGAACTGCGGGCGGGCCTGAGGCAGATTTTACAAGACAAGACCTTTTTGTTCGGTACTTCTAGCAATGAGATTGCCACCGAGTTCGATCAACGTTTTATTTTGGATCAGGGACGTGTTTCAGACAAGGAATAGAAACATGGCGATGAAATTGGCGAAGCCACGGGACGGAGGGACCTGCTTGAGGGCCACGATTGACCCGTTCCGGGAGCCGCGAGAGCTTGGAGGCCGTCATGGCACTGGAAACTGAAGTCGAAGCGCTGCGAAAGGTTTCGCTGTTTCGCGGCATAGATGAAACCAAGCTGCGCCTTCTTGCCTTCATCAGCGACCGGACCGAATACCGCGAGGGTGAGCGTCTTTGCTCGCAGGGCGAAGAGGGAGACAGCGCCTTTATCATTCTGTCAGGGTCCGCGAACGTTATGGTGCACACGGACGAAGGCGAAAAAAAGGTTGCCGAGGTTGCCGAGAATTCGATCGTCGGGGAAATCTCCATTCTGTGCGACGTGCCCAGAACCGCGACACTGGTTGCGGCCAACGACATGGATGTTCTGACGGTTTCCAAGGACGACTTCTTGAAACTCTTGAAAGAATTTCCCGATATTTCATTGGAGGTCATGCGGACATTGGCGACGCGCCTGGAACGGACAACCCGCGACCTTGCGGATGCGCGCCAGAGCGTGTCTTAACCACATGGCAGGACGTGTTTCTATTTGACCAGACCAGGGCGGGTTGAGCGCTGACGAAAGCTTAAACCGTCGGAGTTGCGTTCACAGGAAAAACCAGATGGTTCGGGGAGTAACTTGTGGCAGATGAATTCTCGCTTCGTTGCTGGGGAGTACGGGGGTCGACACCGACACCGGGCTCAAGCACGCTGAGATATGGCGGTGAAACAACCTGTTTTGAAATTCAGGCGGGAGATGCCCTGGTTCTGGTCGACTGCGGTTCTGGCGCGCGAAACCTCGGAACGGAATTGTGCAAAAGCGGCCCCCGTTCCTTCGATCTCTTGTTCACTCACACGCATCTGGACCACATCTGCGGGCTTCCCTTTTTCAAGCCCGCCTACGATCCCCGTTTCGCGGTGACGGCCTGGGCCGGCCATTTCCAGGACGGCACCAGCCTCGTCGACATCGTCAGCCGGATCATGTCGCCACCGATTTTTCCCGTTGCCGCCAAGACCCTCAAGGCCGTCGAATTTCGCTCTTTCACGGCAGGAGATATCATTCCGCGCGCGGACGATCTGGTCATCCGGACGACGCGTCTGAACCATCCCGGCGGCGCTTGCGGCTATCGGTTCGATTATCGCGGCAAGTCGATCTGCATCATCACGGACCATGAGCACGGCGACCCGGAAGTCGACGCCGCACTGCCGGAGTTCGTGCGTGGCGCGGATGTCATGATCTACGATGCCATGTTCACCGACGCGG
Source organism: Roseibium aggregatum (assembly GCF_017309185.1). Classification (GTDB taxonomy): domain Bacteria; phylum Pseudomonadota; class Alphaproteobacteria; order Rhizobiales; family Stappiaceae; genus Roseibium; species Roseibium aggregatum_B. The sequence goes on from NZ_JAEKJZ010000001.1 coordinate 1,221,119, forward strand.
AATACCAGGGCTTCAAGGGCTGGGGCCATTCGACGTGGCAAAAGGCGGTGCAACTGGCCAGGGAAGGCAATGTCAAGACGCCGGTCCTGTTCCATCACGATCCGCGCCGGTCCGACGATGAACTCGATGAGATCGGTCTTGCAGCCGAGAATGCCTATCCCGGAACCCTGATTGCCAGTGAAGGCATGATCCTGCGTCCCTGAGCGATGCCCGGTGGCAATGAAAAAGGGCGGCTATTAAAAAAATGGCGGCCTAAACGACCGCCGAAAAAACCAACATAGCTAAAAAATTTATCGTACGCCTGATGCAGGAATGCGGGAATCCCTATTGCGCATCCGGAATTCAGCGAACGCGCCTTGAACTGAGTGACGCAGAAAGCTGACTGAGCGATCACGTTATGATTATCGGACGTATACATTAATTGCATGGTTCATTTGCACTATATCCGTGTAAAAGTGCCATCCTGAAGCTTTTTGTTATGAATGATTGGAATGTCATTTTTGACAGAACGCCTGTTTCAATGGATCAAGTCGTCTCACATTCACGCGCTCCGTGTTGCGCATTCGACACCGAACGGCGAAACTCCGCTCAGCATTTTCTTCCGGGTTATCATGAGCACCTATCGCGACAAACTGCGCTACATCGTCAATGGCGGGCCGCCGGAACGTGGCATCCCGGACCGGGTGCGCAGCGAAATACGGGCCCGTGAAGCGACATCGGAGCGCCTGATCGGCTGGGTGCAGCTGGCGCTGGTGCTGTTTTTCTCGACGCTATACGCGATCGCGCCACGCGCGGAAGGGTCTTCCGGGTTCAACTTTGTCCCGATCGCGCTTGGAACCTACTTTCTCTTCACGGTCCTGCGGCTGGTTCTGTCTTACAGGTTCGAGTTGCCGCGTTGGTACCTGCTGGTTTCGATCGGCGTGGACATGGCGCTCCTGGTGGGCCTGATCTTTTCCTTTCATATTCAGTACGGACAGCACCCGACCTTTTATCTGAAAACGCCCACGCTGATGTATGTGTTCATCTTCATCGGCTTGAGAGCGCTCAGATTCGACCCGCGCTTCGTTCTGACCACCGGTCTTGTTGCCGTGGCCGGCTGGCTGGGTCTGGTGTTTTATGCCGCGTTCGCCGACATGGACCAAATGCGGGTGACCCGGAACTATGTCGAATACCTGACCGGCAACACCATTCTGATCGGCGCGGAACTGGACAAGACCATGGTGATCCTCGCGGTTACCGTCATTCTTTCCGTCGCGCTATATCGGGGGCGCTCGATGTTGTTCGAAGCCACCAGGGACCACGCGGCGGCTTCCGACCTGCGGCGGTTCTTCGCCCCCGAAGTCGCGGCCTCGATCACGGAAGCGCATCAGGAATTGCAGGCCGGGGAGGGCAGCCAGCGCGAGGCCGCCATCCTCTACGCCGACATCCGTTCCTTTACAGCGACATCCGCGGTGCTTCCACCGGAGACAGTGCTCGCCGTACTGGCCGAATACCAGAACCTCGCTTCCGAGATTATCAATCAGGAAGGCGGCCGCATCGACAAATTTCTCGGCGACGGCATCCTGGCGACCTTCGGCGCGGTGCACCCCTCGGCCACTTACGCCGCCGACGCGCTCCGGGCGGCATCCCGGCTGGTCGAAGGCGTTTCCTCGGAACAGGGCCGTTTTCTGAACGCCGGTTGGCCCGGACCGCTCAGAATTGGAACCGCAGTGGCGGCCGGGCCGGTAACCGTTGGCGTGATCGGATCGAAAAACCGGCTCGAATTCACCGTGATCGGCGACGCGGTCAACCGGGCGGCCAAGCTGGAAGACGCCAACAAGACCCAGAAAACCGCCGCGTTGACAGACAGGTCCACCTGGGATCTTGCCTGTCGGCAGGATTGCTCGGTCCCGATGATCGAGCTGCGGCCCCGGTCTCAAGTGGCTGGTGTCAGCCACACGGTCGATCTCGTGGTCTTTGCCTGCTGACCGCTGCCGGGCCGGGAACGCCCGCGTCCCGCGGGGATCCACACACCCTCGGCCGGGCCTGATTGCACGTGTGGTTTCGCCGGGGGGAGATCGTCTGCAGCCTGGGGAAAATCCTTGACCGGCGCGGGAAACTCGGCCACCTTGACAACCCTGTTGACCTATTCGTCAAAAAGAAAGATTAAGTCCATTATTTTCAATGGATTGCATGTTGTGGGAGGCTTCTTTGAAACTCGATTCATCTGTGAGTGCCGTGGTGACCGGCGGAGCGTCGGGACTCGGCGCGGCAACGGCCAAAATGCTTGCGGCAGAAGGCGTGAAAGTGACGTTGTTCGACCGGAACGCGGCTCAGGGGGAGACGGTCGCCTCGGAAATCGGCGGTGTCTTCGCCGAAGTGGACGTGACCGACCAGGCAAGCGTCGAAGCCGGTTTCGAAAAGGCTCGGGCGGCACATGGCCAGGAACGCATTCTGGTCAATTGCGCGGGGATCGCTCCGGTCGCGAAAACGACGTCGCGCGGCGAACCGCACCCCATGGACATGTTTGAAAAGGTGATCGCGGTGAACCTTGTCGGGTCCTTCCGCTGCATTTCGATTGCCGCGACGGGCATGTCGGCGCTGGATCCCGTGACCGGCGACGGTGGCCGGGGCGTGATTGTTTCCACGGCGTCCGTGGCGGCCTTTGACGGACAGATCGGCCAGGTGGCCTACGCCGCGTCCAAGGCCGGGATTGCAGGCATGACCTTGCCGGTTGCCCGGGATCTTTCCAAGTCCGGTATCCGGGTGATGACGATCGCCCCTGGAATTTTCGAAACGCCGATGCTTCTGGGTCTGTCGCAAGAGGTGCAGGATTCTCTCGGCCAGCAGGTTCCATTCCCCTCGCGGCTCGGCAAGGCGGACGAATATGCGCGGCTCGTCAAATCCATTTGCGATAACGACATGCTGAACGGAGAGACCATCCGTCTTGACGGAGCGATCCGCATGGCGCCCAGGTAAGGCCAGCCACAGTCTTTTGTGGCCCGCTCCGGCCAGCCGGACGGCGCAGCGCGCCCTACCGGCAAGCCGGACCGGGCCGGCACATGGAAGCCTGTTGGTTTCGCTTGGCTGAAGACCCTGAAGCAGGTGGATCGAGAGGCTTGGCCGCGTGCGGGCTGGCTCCGCACTTTTTTAGAGAGATTGCACGTCCGCGCTTTCCATTCCATGCAAGGTCGGTTACTGGAAAAGTCCGTTACCTCCCTTACGTCATGGAGCGGCAATGTCTGTGAAAATGCACGAACTTGCGCCACACCATCTGCCTTATTTCATTCCCCTGGCCGATGGCAGCGACCCGATGATGCGCAATGTGCTCATTGCGCTCATCATCCTGATTATCCTCATCGGAACTTTTTACCTTTATCTGCACTCGTTGCCCGAACGCCTGGCGCATAAGCACGGCCGGATACAATTCGAGCTCGTCGCCGTCCTTGGCCTTTTGGCACTGTTTACACACAATCAGATTTTCTGGGTCGCCGCGCTCGTTCTGGCTTTCATACAGCTGCCGGATTTCATGGCGCCACTCGAGAGCATCGCCAGTTCGGCGCGTAAGATTGCCTTCGGAGACACTGCTGGCGAGGCCCCTGAAAACGTGGCGCAAGAGGCCGAGGCGGAAATCGAAAGCGATACCGGTTCCGAAAACGCGAAGGCAAACGCCCAAGTCTCCGAACAGGAAACGGCGCGAGAACCAAAGATGCCAGCCGAAGTCCCCACGCAGGCTGAAGAGCGGAAGGATACCTGATGTTTGAAACGCTCTTCAGTGCGATGATCACGATCCTGCCGGATTATCTGTTTCGCAGATATGTTCAGGGCAAGCGTATAGGGCATGAAATAACCCTCTATTCGGTCTGGTTCGAGTTGCGCTACGGCATCGTTACCTGCCTCATGCTGACCATAACGCTGATCACGCTCATCTTCTATTTCCACCCCACGTCCACCGATGCGGTGTCCATGTTCCGCACGGTCGCAATTCTGCCGGAGGCGACAGGTCGCGTCGAAGAGGTTTTCGTTCCGCTGGAACTGGCGACCGAGGTCAAGGCGGGAGAGCCGATCTTCAGGCTGGACAGCAGTCGGCAGGAAGCCGATGTCCTGACGGCGAAACAGCAGGTGGAGGAAATCAAGGGCGAAATCGCCCTGGCCAAGGGAGAGCTGGCCGTCGCGACCGCGCAGGTTGACCAGGCCGAGGCGTCGCTCAAGCAGGCGCAGGATGAACTTGAAACCCGCCAGGACTTGTTTACCCGCAATGCGAATGTGGTCAGCGAGCGCGACATCGAAAAACTCCAGAACACCGTCGATTCCAGAACAGGCGGTCTGGAAGCGGCAAAAGCCAACAAGGAACTGGCTGAAACCAAGATCAACGTGGCCTTGCCGAGCAAGCTCAAAAGCGCGGAGGCAAGGCTTGCTGAGGCCGAAGTCGAACTCGAAAAAATGACCGTTTACGCGAAAGTCGATGGAACGGTCGCCCAGTTCGTTCTGCGGCCCGGAGAGATCGTAACGCCACTGATGCGGCCCGCTGGCATCATCATTCCGGCGGATTCCCTGCATCAGAGAATTTTGGCGGGCTTCGGTCAGGTCGAAGCGCAGGTTCTTAAAAAGGGCATGATCGCGGAGGCCTTCTGTCCGGCGGTTCCCTTCACGATCATTCCTCTTGTGATCACGGATGTTCAGGAGGAAATCGCATCCGGCCAAGTCAACCCGGGGAGCCGGCTTGCCGACGCCAGCGAGGCCTCGAAAACAGCGACAATAACCACGATCCTGGAGCCTCTCTATGAAGGTGGGCTCGACAAGCTGCCTCCTGGAGCGACCTGTACCGTCAATGCCTACACCAGCAATCACGAAAGGCTGAGTTCCGACGAGAACCTGTCCACCGCCCAGTTCGTGTTCCTACACGTTGTCGATACGGTTGGTCTGGTTCATGCGCTCATTTTGCGCAGTCAGGCCCTGCAATACCCGATCAAGACGCTGGTGCTGACGGGACACTGAATCTGGTACTCTTGAGTGCTGGCCGATTTCAATTGCAGCCTGCCGGATGACCCCGGCAGGTTGCCGGAACCGTCGCCTTTCCTCCAGGGGCTCGGGGAAAGCGAAGCGCGGCCCAGGCGTGGCAGAGCTATTCGGGAAGCTTCGTTAAAACCAGTGTTTTGGGGAGCACACGAACCGGCGTTCGGGCCTCGAATTTCCGCTTCACGGCGGAGGCATTGAACAAATGATGGAAAAGCCAATACGCTTCAGACGGGGCGCTCTGCGCTGCGACAAAAACGCCAGAAACTTCCGGTCCATCGTCGTAATTTCCGCAGCCTTCATCTTGATAAAATGCGCTAACGCAGCATTAGTAGGGGAGGATAGAGGGCGTGATTGTCATGAACATACGGCAGAAAGCGTTTTTGATAGATTTGCTTGAAGGCGTACCTTCAATTGCTTTTCTCATTTTTCTACGAAATGAGGCTGGATTGGAGTTGGCCGGCTGGATAGGCTCACTTGCAGCTCTATTGGCATTTGCCGCGCTCTACTTACTGAACTGCAAAAGCCATCCGGTTCTCTTGGGCGTAAACTTACACTTGCTGTTTGCAACACCCGTAATCATTGGCATTGATTACGCCGGTGCCACGCAGCTTGCGTCTTTCTTGGCAAGCCACGCTCACAAAGGGGTATTGTTGACGGTTTGCATTGTGGGTGTCCTGGAAACCATGTTCATGGCAGGCGGCTTTGTGGGCGCTCCTGATTTACCCAAAAAGACCATAACCAAGTACTCCCGCATGATGCTGGTGGTGGGATTGACAGGTGTGTGTTGGGCTTTTGGTACCGAGGCGAGCGCATTTATCGCGGTTCTCGTGTCATTGACTGCAATGATTGGACTGCGAAACTTCCTATTGGCTCGATGGCAAGACAACAATAGTGGCGCTGCCGCATTGTTCATCGGCTTGCCAATTTCCGGTCATGGTTCCGAAACGGCTGTATAAAAGTCAGACGAAATCAGTGTCATCTTCATTGCGCAATGCATGTGGCGGCAGCCGCTACCAAACTGCAATTCTTATGAGGGCCTGGCCACTCGCCGGGTCGGTTTGCCTTTTGAGACTGTCGCCGGTGGCAGCGCCGGTCAGCTGCGCTCGGCAGGCCAATAGCCGTTTTCGGCATTACGGGAGACAGCGATGGCGCGGACGTTCTTTGAACAGCAGGCGCTGCATGTGAGCTTGGCGCCAAGGTCGGAGACCTTCTGATCGCCCGCATATCGGCTTGACTTCATGTAGCGGAACCGACCGCAAGAATCGCAAAGAATGGCAAGCCTTCGATCACTCTCAAGGAGGTTGTCGATTGTGGGGTCGTCTGGTTCAAGAGAAGTATGAATGTTCATAATCTACGTTCTTGAGAAATCGAAATTAAGAACCTCTTAAAAAGGTCCGCGCTTACCGCCGAGATTAAAAATAATAACAGGAAACTCCCGAGAGTAAACATCAAAATAATTACATGATTGAGGAGTCATGTTCTGGAAATATATAGAAATAAAATTTAACACTGCCGAAAAAAGCGAATTATTTACGCTGGATATCATGGCAAATTTTGACAGGGAAGTTATTTGTTTTGCGGTGCGGTATGAGACGGTTCTCGATTTCTGCAAACCAAGCCTGTAAGAGAGAACCATGATGACGCTCTCTGGGACTTGGATTGACCTGTTCGGCTTGTCCGGACTTCTGAACCCGTTCGCTCTTATTATCGGAGCATACTTGGGGTGGCGGGCCGATCAGCCGCAAAAACTCTGGATTGCCGGTTTCGCGGCGGCAGCGCTTTCACTCATTCTGGAAACAGCGGTCGGTCTGGTGCATTTGCCGCAGCCGATTTCCCAGGATGCCGGCGCGCTGGCCATGTTCCCCTTCCGGTTTGCCGGCGGGTTTGTCGCCGCCAGTCTGGCATTATGGCTGAACACGCGCAGAAAGCAGAATTGACCAAAACGCGTTTTGCTCTGATACCGGATAACATGGATCGAGCGGCCTGGCCGTCTCAACACGTCGAGTTGAGAACTGGACGTTCCTGAAGTCTCTGTGTTTCCCGTCCGGCGAGGAAACGCGCCGAGGGTCAGTTATCCAGCCATTGCTTGAAGAGGTCGGCATTCGGGCATTTGTCCAATGGACCGTCCGCGCCCCCCTGATGATTTTCCAGCCATTTCCGGCATGCTTCGGTCTCGCGGCAAGAGACGCAACGCAAAGCCGCTGACCGCATTTCCATGTTGGCCTGGATACTGGCCGGTATCTTGTTCATCGCCCCGATTGTATCGAGCATGCGCCCCATGAGTTCGGCGCGTTCGGTGAGACGGTCCATCCAATTCACGTCGTGTCTCCTTTGTTCGGGACATTGAGTTCAACGCCCGCCTGTGACCTTTGATGCATTTCGGCGGCAGGCAGCAAGATGTCTGGTCCCTGTGTGAAAGCCAGCATGCGGTGTTCGTTGAGGGGTGACCTTGATCAGAGTCAACACTTCGCAAATACTGGGAATCCGGCCATACTCGGTGTTCAAAGGCTCTTATCAAATTCGCCCGGTCCGTTCCTTCCCGGGCAGGTTCTTCCGGCCAAGCGGTGTATCGGGTCTTTCAGGAGGCTCCCGCGTTGATCGGGTGCAGGAAATTGAAAACCTTGAATCGGCGGTTCGAAATAACCAATCGAGTCCGATGAGAGGTCCGTCGATCTGGAGGCGGCGTGATGGTCGAAACGGTGAACGCGCAGCCTCTGTTACAGGGCTTGGCCGGTAAGGGGGCCGGTCCCGGGCTTGAACCGGGTACGGAGCTCAAGGCAAAGGTCGAGGCCAACCTGCCCGGAGGTGTCGTCAGGCTCGCTTCGGGACAGGCAAGTCTCGACCTGCGCGTTCCCGCTCCGCTTCCCGTCGGAGCGGAAGTTTCAGTCACCGTCTCAGGGTCGAAGCAGCAGCCGACGATCCAGATCGCCATCGGGGAGCAGGCGGAACAGAGCGTCCGCCAGACAGCACAAACCCCGGCGCTTTCCGCGGCACGGCCTTCGGCGGAGGCGGTCGCCACGTCCGCGCAGGCCGTCCAGCCGGGTGGGCAGGGAGGTCTCGCTCATTCCTCACCCGCGCTGGCCCATCTCGTTCAGCCGCGCAGCGGTTCCGCGCTCCCCGCCGGACAGGGGGGAGGCGCGCCCGTGCATACGGTCCAGAGCGCGACCAATCCTCAGGGCAGCTCGAACGCGGGCGGAACGGGACAGGGGAGTCCGGGGCAAACGCCGGGCGCGTTGCAACGCCCGGCGCCTGCGCCGGAGCAAGGAACCGCTCGCCCACCGGGATATCTTCCGCCGGGTGCCGCGGAAAGGTCCGCCGGTCCGTCCCGGCAAGCCGTCGCCGGAGCCGCACCGGCCGCAACTCAGGCGGTTGGCTCGCAGAGGGTGACGACTGCGGCCAACGTGCCGCGAACGGGAGCCTTGGGCGCCGGTCAGTCCGTACCCGGTGCGCCGGCAACCGCGCCGCAAGCCGCCGGACAGGCCACCGTGCCGCCGGCGGCCACCGGCGCACCGGCACCGGCCGGCAGTTCACCGGCACAGACGCTTTCGGTTCCCGGCGCAGGCACAGGGCCGGCCGGCCAGACAACGGCGGTACCGCCTGCCGGCAGCCCGGCTGTGACGTCTGCGGGCCCCGGTACGCCAGTTGCTGGGCCCGTTGCTGCGCCAGCTTCCCTGCCAACCGCTGCGCCGTCACAGTCCGGTCAAACCCCGCTCGGTGTGAGGCCGGGTCAACCGGCGGCGGTCCAGCCTCAGGGCAACGCCTCCCATGCGGCGGAAGGCGAGCCGGGCCGCCCGCCCGAACCGCTTGCACAAGGTCAAGGAACAACTGGGCAACCGCCGAACACCGCACAGTCGAGACCTCTCCCGTCGGCTCAGAACAATGCCGTCTCGCAGGCGGGAGCGCAGTCCGCAAGTGTTTCTTCGCAAGGCCGGGCGATCCCTGCCCAGCCCTATGCGCCTGCCACCGGTTCGTCTCTGGCCTCTTCTGCCACAGGCGCCTCCGCCGCCACGCCGCCGAACGCCGCCCCGCAAAGCCCCCCGCAACAAGCCGCCGCACTGCTGCGTCAGCCGCTCGCCGAACAGCAAAGCGGTCTTGGCAGCCTGTTTACGCAGGTCGGAACGCTGATGAGCGCCCAGACGGGCGGAAAGGTAAACCTTCCCGACCCGGTGGTGAAAACCATGCAGCAGATCCTGGGGTTACGCCTGAATGCGGGCGCCCCCCTTTCCGGAGACACGCTCAAGGACGCCGTTCTGCAGTCCGGCCAGTTCCGCGAAGCGCAGATTGCGGGGCAGGGCGTGCGTGCGCCAACGGCCGGGGATTTGAAGTCCGTGCTCTTGTCCTTCAAGGCGCTGTTGCGCAATCTCGGTGCGGACGGCGAGGTCGCCCGGCCCGCCCACCAGCCCGCGATCCCGGCGCGCACCGGATCGCCCCAGGGCCAGGCCCAGCAAGCCGGGAGCGGCTTTTGGGCGGGAAGCGTGCCGGAGAACCTCCAGTCCCTGGCCAGGGAAACCGACGCGGCCCTGGCCAGGCTGCGCCTGACCCAACTGGCGAACGCCGGATTGAGCGGGGACGAAGGCGTCAAGACGGCCATGCGGCCGATGGATCTCGTGGTTGAACTGCCGCTGGCGCTTGGGCAGGAGACCGCGGTCCTGCAGATGCAGATCGGCCGGGATGGGAGCAACCGGAACGACGAAGAGGACGCGGTGCCTGCCTGGCGTCTGCGCTTCGCCCTGGACCTTACCGCAACCGGTCCGCTGGAGGCGGCCGTCAGCCTGCGCGGCGGTGGCACCTATGCCAGTCTCTGGATCGAGCGGAAGGAGACCTTTGACAACCTGAACGGCGTTCGCGAAACCATGGAGGCCGCCTTTGCCGATGCCGGGCTGGACCTGCAGGAACTGCGCCTCATCCGGGGCTTGCCGCCCAAAGCGGCTGCCCGGCACGGCGCGCTCGTCGACCGTCAATCATAGGGGAGGGGTCGGTGACCGACAAAAACAGGCCGGACAGGAAGCTGGCCGTTGCGCTGAAATACGACAACGAGGCAAGCCCGGTCGTCACCGCGAAAGGCGCCGGTTCGGTGGCCGAGCAGATCGAGAAACTGGCGCGCGAGGCCGGGGTGCCGATCGAGCAGAACCCGATGATGGCCGAGGCGCTGTCGCAGATCGAGCTGGACCAGGAGATCCCGGTGGAACTTTATCAGGCCGTCGCGGTGCTGATCGGTTTCATCATGCGCACCGGACGGGCCCAGCACCCCAAGGAATGAGCGGCAATCTTTTGAAAGCGGGTAGCGGAGGCAAGGAAATCCTTGCAGGCCGGGCAATTCCCGACTAGGTCATCTTTCTGCTGATAATTCGCACCGCAGCGGGAGCAGCCGGTATGCCTTCGCTGGACCGCGCGCACCCGAAACAACAGGATTCTTGATCAAAATGACGATTGTCGACGTACGCACACCCGATCCGAAGAAATTCATCAAGGGAGCGACCGGCGACTGGGAAATCGTGATCGGGATGGAAGTCCACGCCCAGGTCACTTCTGAAGCCAAGCTTTTCTCAGGCGCCTCGACCGAATTCGGCAAGGATCCGAACGACAATGTCAGCCTCGTCGATGCCGCCATGCCCGGCATGCTGCCGGTCATCAACGAAGAATGCGTCCGCCAGGCGATCCGCACCGGGCTCGGCCTCAAGGCGGAGATCAACCTGAAATCGGTGTTCGATCGCAAGAACTATTTCTATCCGGACCTGCCGCAGGGCTATCAGATTTCCCAGTTCAAGCAGCCGGTCGTCGGTGAGGGCAAGATCCTGCTCGACATGCCGGAAGAACAGGTTGAGATCGGTGTTGAGCGCCTGCACCTGGAGCAGGATGCCGGCAAGTCGCTTCACGACCAGCATCCGACCATGTCGTTTGTGGACCTGAACCGGTCCGGGGTGGCGCTGATGGAAATCGTCTCCAAGCCGGATCTCCGCTCGGCGGACGAAGCCAAGGCCTATCTGACCAAGCTCAGGACCATTCTGCGCTATCTCGGCACCTGCGACGGCAACATGGACCAGGGTTCCATGCGCGCCGACGTCAACGTCTCCGTGCGCCGGCCGGGTGGGGAATTCGGAACGCGCTGCGAAATCAAGAACGTCAACTCGATCCGTTTCGTCGGCCAGGCCATCGAGTATGAGGCCCGCCGCCAGGTGGGGATCCTCGAGGACGGCGGCGCGATCGATCAGGAAACCCGGCTGTTCGATTCCGTCAAGGGCGAAACCCGGTCGATGCGCTCCAAGGAAGAGGCGCATGATTACCGCTACTTCCCGGATCCGGACCTGCTGCCGCTGGAGTTCACGCAAGCCTTCGTCGACGATCTGGCTCAGCACTTGCCGGAATTGCCGGACGACAAGAAAGCCCGCTTCATAAGCGACTACGGGCTGACCGCCTACGATGCGGACATCCTGGTCGCCGAAAAAGCGTCTGCCGATTTCTTCGAGGAGGTCGCCGGGGGGCGCGATGCCAAGCTGGCCGCCAACTGGGTGATCAACGAACTTTTCGGCCGCCTTAACAAGGAAGGCAAGGATCTGGCGACCAGCCCGGTTTCCGCGGGCCAGCTCGGCGCCATTGTCGACCTGATCAAGGAAGGCGTCATCTCCGGCAAGATCGCCAAGGATCTCTTTGAGATCGTCTGGACCGAAGGCGGCGATCCGGCGAAGATCGTCGAAGAGCGTGGCATGAAGCAGGTCACCGATCTCGGCGCGATCGAGGCCATCGTCGATGAGATCATCGGCGCCAATCCGGAGAAGGTCGAACAGGCCAAGGCGAAACCCGGTCTGCTCGGCTGGTTCGTCGGCCAGGTCATGAAACAGTCCCAGGGCAAGGCCAACCCGCAGGCCGTGAGCGACATGCTCAAGCAGAAGATCGGACTGGAGTAAGCGTCGAAAGAGCAAGGGACCGGAACCTGCCAGACTCCGGTGCCTTCACGTTTTTCAGGACGGAACTGCGAGGAAACCGACATGTCAGACGAACTCGCCAGCCTGCTCCTGGCTCTTGGTATCTTCTCCGTCGGTTTCGTCAGCATCGGACCGAATATCCTGTCGATTATCGGCACATCCATGGAACGCGGCCGTCGCTCAGGTGTGAAGCTGGCCCTCGGGATCGGCTGCGGCTCCGGTGTCTGGGCGGTTCTGACCGTTTCCGGACTGACGGCGTTGATCGCCGCCTATGCACATGCAATCACGGTTCTGAAGGTTTTCGGCGCACTCTATTTGCTTTGGTTGGCCGTCAGGGCGTTCCGTTCGGCTGCCAGATCGGGGACGGATGTCTCTGCCCGTCCGGCGAAGGGACATAACCTTCTGCTCCAGGGATTTGCCATTCAGATGACGAACCCGAAGGCGGCGCTCCACTGGGTCGCCATCGTCGGAATCGGACTTGGCGCGGATGCCCCGGCCTGGGCTGGCGCGGTGCTCGTGGCCGCCTGTACGGTAGTCTCGATTCTCGGACACGTCTTGTACGCGGTGACGTTTTCGACGCAGCCGGTCATCGGCTTTTACCGGCGTGGCAGGCGCTGGATCGACGCAGGCCTCGGCGTGTTCTTCTCCTTCGCAGCCTACAAGCTGGCAACTTTAAGGGCATGATTGGCTGGAGTTCCGGCTCGCCGGGTCTCAAATCGTTTTCGGCTGAAACTCCATTGACCTATGAAACTTCCGTCGAATGCGCTAAACGGCTGAGCGACGTTTCAGCAGTCTTCGGTCCAAATGACTACCGCCGCCAATTCCAGTCCCGTCAGAGTGCCCCTGTATGCCACGCCGCTCGGTGTCTGGGCGATTGTCGCGCTCTGGGGGCTGGCGCATCTGCTCTTGCGCGGTCTCAATACGCCGGTCCTCGGCACGGACGACATGTTCGAGAATGTGCTCGTGCAGACCCTGGAGCCGGGTTACATGCTGCGCCAGCCGCCGCTTTACGAATGGCTGCTGTGGTCCGCCCAGCAGGTTTTCGGGCCGACGATCTTCGCCGCGCTCTTCCTGAAATACGGCCTGGTCTCCCTGGCAGCGACATTCCTGTTCCTCGTTGCACGCAAGGCGATCCGGGACCCGCGCCTGGCGGCGCTCTGCGTCTTTTCCTATTCGCTCTATTACCAGTTCGGCTGGAACCTGCATGAAGGCGTGACCCACACGGTCGTGCTGACCACGGCCTGCGCGGCGAGCGCCTTCTTATTCCTCAAGGCGCTGGAGACCGGAAAGCTCGGCTTTTACGCCCTGTTCGGCCTGGTTGCCGGCGCCGGGCTACTCGGCAAGCATTCCTATCCGATCTTCGTTGTCGCGCTTCTGGCCGCCGCTCTCAGCGATTCCGTTTGGCGCGGACGGATCAGGATCACCGGACTGCTTGTGGTGCCGGTCGCCGCTGTCCTTGTCTACAGCCCCTATGCCTATTGGATCCTGACCGAGGGACTTGCGCTTTTCGCCTCCGTCTCCAGGACCATGGGCGTCAGCGCGGAGACTTCCCATCTGGCGCGGGCGGGTGAGGGGCTCGGTAGGCTCGCCTTCGGTCTCCTCGGCTTTTCCGTGCCCCTGGTGCCGCTTTTGGCACTCCTCTTCTGGCCGCGCTACCTGGGCCGCAAGGAGGCCGGGACCGCCCGCTTGAGCGACGCGGCGCGGCTGTGCGGACGCACGGTTCTGGCCATGATCCTGCTGACGGCGGTCATGATCGTCGTGACCGGCGCGACCTATGTCAAGGAACGGCACATGCATCCCCTGATGCTGCTCCTGCCGATCTTCCTCTTCGCCGACCTGGAACGCTTTTCGTTCCAGCGCCAATGGCGCTGGCTGGCGGCTCTGGTCGTGGCCTTTGCGGCAGTCGCCTTTCTGGCGCGCGTGCCGGCTCTTTTTGCGCCGGACCGCTTCTGGTGCGGCGGCAACTGCCGGCACATGAAGCCTTATGCGGATCTGAAAGCGCCACTTGCGGAATTGGGGGGCGCGGATGCCACGCTGATCGCCGATAATGGCTACACAGGCGGAAACCTCAGAATGCTCTTCCCCGGCGCAAGGGTTGTCACCAAGGCCATTCCGGCGAGGACGCCCCCCAGGGACAAATGCTTCTTCGTCTGGGAGGACGGGGAAAGGGAGCCGAAGCGCACCGCTGAAGAACGCTTTGAAAAACGTGGCTTCGGAGATCACGGCCGGCCGTTGTCCGCCCGCTATCTCACCGGTTCATGGCCCCATCTCTGGAAAGAGGAGGCCTGGCGGACGACCTGGTGGGGTGTGGCGGAGCTGGACCCGGGGGATCCGATTTGTCGGTAAAATTGTTGAGCAAGGCCGAGATGCAATCATGAATTATACCGCGAACTTTGAGCTTCTTCCGTCTGACCTGAAAGCCTACAAGTATTTGTGTGAAACCTATTCCAGGTATTTGGTGGGCCGCACAGATCCAGCTGAAATTAAGCGAGAAAGTCTCCGCCATAACGTCATCGTGTTCGTATTATGGGCAGGATTGGGGCTCCTGTGCAGCTACATGGTTCACCTGCTCGAAAATTGGGTAACTTTCGAGGGTAGCTTTACCAAATTGGCATTGCTGATTTCGTTTGTAGCTCTGCTTTTTCTCGGGGCCGGCGTCAGTACGCTGAAATCAAAACTTTGTGTATCAAGAACATGGAAATACATGTTTGAGCCATTTGAGGCGACGGCGGCTAGCGCAAAATTCGATGATCAAGGTTGCAGCTTCGAGAGTGAATATTCGCGGGGCCGGGTCAATTGGAGGGATAGCCAGGTCGCTGTCGGTCAGTGGCAGGACACATTGTGGATTGTCAGCCCTGCTCATAATTTCTTTGTGCCCCAGAGGGCCTTAAAAACCCCGATTTCCATTATTATTCAGGAGATCGAGGCAAAACGCCCAGCCATCTTCCCTGCTTGAACTCCGTATTTCCCAACCGGCACTTTACCGGCTTGATGAAAATCAGAAGAGTCACACACGTATGATCCCGCGCATCCGTATCGAGAAAGCCCGTCCTGAACATCTCCGCGAGATCGTCGCCATTATCAATGCCGGCGCGACCAGCGTGCGCCGGAACAGGGAATTCACCGACTGGCAGGACTACCGCCCGGCCTTCGATGCCCTGTGCGCGGCCCCTGAGGCCGACATTTACGTCGCGCTGACCGAGGCGGGTGATGTGATTGGGACATACCAGATCCATTTCCTGAAAGGCCTTGCGTTTCAGGGCCGTCCACGGGTCGAACTGGAAAGCGTTCATGTCCGGCCGGACCAGCGCGGTAACGGGGTCGGGCGTCTGATGATGGATCATGCCGAGGGTCTGGCCCGTGCGGGCAATGCCTGTCTGATCCAGCTTACCTCCAACAGGGAGCGGGAGGGATCACATGCCTTTTACCGGAGGCTCGGTTTCGACCAGAGCCATCTGGGCTACAAGAAGATGCTGGTTTGAAGTCAAGACATTTGCGAGGCGAAGATGACTGTAACGCAGGAAAAACCGATTGAGCTTTACTACTGGCCGACGCCGAACGGCTGGAAAGTCTCCATCATGCTGGAGGAACTCGGCGTTCCCTACGATCTCAAGCTGGTCAATATCGGCCAGGGTGATCAGTTCGATCCACATTTTCTGTCGTTTTCGCCGAACAACCGCATGCCCGCCATCATCGATCCGGAAGGGCCGGGTGGAGAACCGATAAGCGTCTTCGAATCCGGTGCGATCCTTCAGTATCTCGGCCGGAAATTCGGCAGGTTCTATCCGCAGGACGAGCGCAAGCGGGTGGAAACGGAGGAATGGCTGATGTGGCAGATGGGCGGCTTTGGCCCGATGCTGGGCCAGAATCACCATTTCCGCATCTACTCGCCGGAAAAACTGCCCTACGCCATGGAGCGCTACCTGAACGAAACCCACCGGCTCTACGGTGTGCTGAACAAGCGCCTCGAAGGGCGCGACTATGTGGCGGCCGGCGAGTACACGATCGCCGACATGGCCATTCTCGGCTGGGCGCAAAGCTGGGAACGCCAGGGCATGGACCTGGAGAAGGACTTTCCCGATGTGAAGGCCTGGAAGGAACGGCTGGAGACGCGCGAGGCGGTGCAAAAGGGATTGGCTTTGGCCCGCGAGGAACGCCAGAAGATGGCCCTCGACAAGGACAAAAATCAGCAGAGCGTCCTCTTTGGCCAAAGGGCGCGCTGATTTTCCGCCGGACGGAATTCAGGCAAGCTCCGCGAAAGACCTCCCACCGCTCCACCCTGGGCCTCTGCGCCACACAAACGGCCAGCGGATACGGTGGGAGAAACCAAATCACGACTGGATCTGGCGAAGGGACGCGCTATTTGTCCCGCGACCAGGTCTCGCCCTTGCACACAAGCCCGCCGAGCACGCAGCCTTCCAGCTTCAGCTTGTTGGCTGAGGTCAGTTCGATGAAGCCGGTGTAGGTCTTGCCGTCTTCGGCGTTATAGACCTTGCCCTTCCACTGGTTGGACTTCGATGTTGGCTGCATGGACCGGACGATCTGGACGCCCAGCAGAGGCCGGTCGCGTTTCGAGGCATCCGGGTTCTGGGTGTCGTTGCGCGGGGATTTCAGCCAGATGAGCTTGCCGCAAAGCGCGCTGCCGCAAGCCGCGATCCGGATTTTCGACGCCCCGTTCGGCCGGACCCAGTCCCCCTTGGCATCGGCGGCAAGAGACACCGTCCCGGACAGTAGTGTAAACGCGGCCGCACCGAAGGCAGCCGCCAGACTTGAGTTCAACATGTTTTCCTCCCAAAACGGACTACATTCCGTTTACGGAAACGGAATGTAGCGGGTCGGTCGACACCTGAAAAGCCGTGCCCCAACGTCAGGACGACAGGTTTTTGGTAAACGCACAGACCGGAATTCTGCCTCGGACAGGATGTCGGCGATCCCTCGGAGTGTCATTGCAGGCAGCGTGCCGCAGAGCGGCATCGCGTGAGATCGAACCAGACATCTGCGCTGGGTGCCGTAGGCATCAGGACTGATTTCGGTATTGAGCGCCTTCGGCGCGGACGATGTCCGGCTTCCGGATCCAGGGGCGGCTGACGCCTCATTTGCCCAGGATCACGGCCCGGCGTTCATCGACAGTCTGGAACTTGTCTCCAGCCGTGCGAAATATCTTCGGCCCGACCCTTAAAAAGAATCCATGGTGAATGAAACCTTGATCCGACTTGGTGAATTCTCTTACGAAATGATTGATCCAAAAGAATAATTCGGTTTCCTATGCTTACTGTATCGTAAATTTCAGACTTATTTAAAATTTTGTTCGCATTACGTTAAACCTGTCTCTTAACGAGCCTTTTAACTGCTGCTGATGAAGTAGATGTCAAGAAATCGCGGGGAAAGCTTCACTAAAGCTAGCGTTTCTAGATCAAGTAGCTGACCGGCTGAAACCGGTACGGCAACAGATCGGTCCCAAGGGAAACAGGGCGTCGTAGCGGGGAAAGACCTCGGACGTTTCTGGGGACGTCACAAGATCGCCGGATGTTCAATCGGAAACGATCGACCGTCCTCAGGGGGATCGACAGCAGAGTGGAAGAGCACGGCGGTTCAATAGACCGCGCGGTGTTCTGAAAAAGGTGAAAGGGGAGCATCATGGCTCGTTTTGAAATGCATTCGGCCGACATGGCCATCATGGGCGAAAAGCCCGTCAGCGCCGATATCCTGTTCCAGATGGGTCTGGACAGCGCCAGCGGCCGGCACGGCGACACGGATCTGATCACCGCGCACAAGTGGTTCAACATCGCCGCCCTGAAGGGCAACAAGGACGCAGCGCGTTACCGCAAGGAAATCTCCGGGGAAATGAGCCCGACCGAGATCGCCGAAGCACAGCGCTCCGCGCGCGAGTGGCTGTCCACCCATTGACGGGTCCAAAGGCTGCCGGCCGCACGGCACCTGAGCACCTCGTTTTTAACTGACGCGGCGGCGAACATTGCCGCCGCGTCCAGAAACCGAATTTCACAACACGCCCGTGACCTTCAATGTGTCGCGGCAAGCCCGAGTTCGTCCCATAGAGACCGCTCGACCGGGTCGCCGAGTGCGAATTCGAACCCGGTTACTCCCGTGCCGGTCTCGTCCAGCTGGCAGCGATAGGCGATCTCATACCAGAGACGATTGCTCCTGAACGCGGCCGCGGGCGCGACAACCGCATTTTCCTTTCTGAATGAATTTCTGATCGCATGGGGCACCAGCCGGGTTGGCCTGAAACCGGGATGGGCCCGCCTGACCTGTTCCATGGCCTCAAGCGCGCAAAGCTGTTCCCGGCGTTCCGCCTCCGACAGGGTTGCAAGCGCTGCGCGCGCCTGCGCGGAGCGGGGGGCGCCCAGAACCTCACCGGCATGAAAGCGGGTCGCCGTCACCCAGATGCGCTTCGGGGGAGCCGCATTCGTTTCCGGTCCCTTGCTTGGTGGATCGGCTTCAGACGGCTCCCGGCTCTCGGGGAGGGCGGCCAGGGCGTCCGGGGAGGCGGATAATGGCTGTTCCGCGGCCGGTGCGGGGATGGTGTTCACCTCAGGACTTTCTCCGGCCGCCCGGGTCAGATGCTCGAAGATGATGTCGACGGCAATCGGTTTGGGCCCTTTCAAGACAGCGCGATCGGTTGTGCTCATGTCCGTCAGCGCGGCGTAGAGGCTGAGGTGAATGAGAATGGCGCAGATCCAAGGAAACCTGCGGGCAATCAGCCGATGAATGCCTGCCGTCCCCTCATGCTCCATGATCTGCCCCGCACGGCCCTGCTACCTGGAGTGGACATTAGCGCGGAGCACTGTGTTGCTTTTGTGGTGCGCCAGGGAACTTCGATAAAAGAAGCGAATTGCACCGGAAGATCGCCAGAGATGGCACCCGTTTGCTTCTCATGGCAATTTCATCTAGGCGAAGAAAAGCAAGTCCATTGCGAAAGATCGGAGCCGGGGCGAGGGACCGCGCGTCGGGGCGGCGAAACCCCAGGCGGGGAAAACGCCCGGCAGACTAAAAAAACGCCTTGATCTTGCGGGCCTTGGCAACTAAACGGAACGAACCGGAGAGGTGGCCGAGTGGTCGAAGGCGCTCCCCTGCTAAGGGAGTAGGCGGGCAACCGTCTCGAGGGTTCGAATCCCTTCCTCTCCGCCACTTCCCCTCAAAATCCAATTGCCTCTTCCGGTCATCTGGCACTGGCTATCTTGGCGTGGAACCGTTCTTCGGCCTTCCAAGACGGTGACGGCCATGTCGGCGGGCTGGTCTCGTTCTCCAAGTCCATGCATCGGACATGAGTGTTGTGAATAAGGACACCGAGAGCCCACGGCCGCGCCTGCTTGCTGCTTTGTTGCAGGCGGGGCGTGATTTTCATTCGTGGTAAACTTGGATTTTGCCAGGGAAACGCGACGTCAATTAAGCTTAGATAATTTTCTTCTATTGTTTGGAAATAACCGGAAATATTTAAAATTTGACACATCTTGGAAAAGCAAATTATAGGAAATTAATACGTTAATTCTTCTAGGAATGCGATAAACATGGCGCTTTTTAGATATAAACTACTTTCGGTTGCTCTTCTGTCGGGGTTGCAGCTCACAACAAACGCATCCGCGATGACGGCCAGCTACACCAACAGCTACACCAATGTGGGCTCTACTGCGTCCTACGCGTCCAGTTTTTCCGACAGTTTCGATTTCAGCAATCTGGTCGCCAGCGCCGCCGCGGACGGGAACAGTCTGACCATCCTTTCCGCCAGCCTGAGCATTTCAGGCTATTCGGTTGAGGATGCCTCCACTTCCAGCTCCAGTTATTCCACCTGCAGCGGCACATTCTCCTATGGGGTCTGTTGGGGAGACACTGGTAGAGTCACCAAAAACTATATCGGCGACAGAACGAGCGACAGAGCCATTTTCTCCGGCGATGGCTGGTCGGTCAGCACGAATACGACATACACTCCGTCAACCCAATCGACGACAACGAGCGGGAATGATACGACAATCAACTACTACTATAATTATTTCGGAGACGTGAGTGCCAGCGGAATCGCTTCGGATACGGTGCTTGCGAATTTGAGCGACGGCGTTCTTGACTATGTCGTCTACTTGTATGGCGATTCCTTCTCGACGCTGTCGATCACGCTCGATCTTGAATACGAAACCGCGCCGATGGCGGTTCCCGTGCCGGAAAGCCTGCCTCTCGCTCTGACCGGACTAGCTGTTCTGGGGCTCGGCATGCGCCGCCGCCGGTCCAGGCACACGTCTGCCTGAACCGAAAAACCCGAGAAAATCAAAGGAAACAGGCCTTCTCATGTTCTGTAAAGGGCCTGCTGCACCTCATGAACAAAGCCTTGGAAAAGGCCTGATCTGAAGCGTGCCTGTTTCCGGCAAGGTGCCGAGCCAGTGTCGCGGGCCCGGCGCAAGTCCCCGAAAGTCTCGCGGCGAAGCGGTCTTCCTATCCGTCGAGGGCAGGAGTGGCGGCGCCCGGTAGCAGCGAAAAACAGCTTGATTGACCTCCATCAAAGGGGGCTGTTCCCGCCTCATGTACCATCAGCGCGACTGGGGGAGGACAGGATCGCGTTCGCGACAATTTAGGCAGCTCTAGCGGACGCGTCCCGCCGTTGGCGGGAGAATGGATCCTGGGTTGAGACGGGAGCCAAGCATGTCTTTTCGCGCGCTGTTTCCAGCTGTTAAGATCCACCATTTCCGGAGGACGTTCCTGATCGCCGCGGTCTTGGTGTCCGGTGTCGGAGTGCTTGCGGGCTGGCCGGCACGCGCGCAGGAGGCTTTGCAGCCCGGCGAGGCGGTGGTCACCGGCTTTTCGGGCACAGTCGAGCGGGACGGCGGCACGGTCATCGATCCCGATGGCGCGGTCGCGCGGACACTCGATCTGCGCCAGCCGGGCGGTCAGCCTCAGGGCGAGCACTGGTTCAACGAAATTCAGCGAACCCTCGCCACGGCGCGGCAAACCGGACAGGTGTTCGGCGTCGCGCTCGACGATGCGACGCCACCCAACATCTATCTGACGGCGAGCTCCGCTTTCGGCCTGCACAGGAATGCCGACAATAGCGGCTGGATGGACGGCATGTGGGGCGAGAGCGGTGGCCCGGGCACGGTATGGAAACTCAACGGTGCCAACGGGTATCAGCCGGAAATCTTCGCGACGGTGACCCTGGACGGGCGGCAGAACAGCGGTGCGGCTCTCGGCAACATCGCCTTCGACCGCTGGAACCGGCAGCTTTATGTCTCCGATCTCGAAACGGGCATGATTCACGGCTTCGCCGTGGAGGACGGCGCGGAACGCGGCGTTTTCGATCACGGGGTCGACGGCCGGACCAGTTTCCTGGAAACCTCCGACGGACAGTTTCACTCCTTGCCGGCGGTGCCTTTCGATCCCGCTCGGACCGCACAGGTCGACGATTGCGGAAGCGGCGACTTCGCCCGGACGCCGTCCTGCTGGAATTTCGCGGACTTCCGCCGCCGTGTCTGGGGCCTTGGCGTGCGCCGCGATGCGGCAACGCAGGAGGTCCGTCTTTACTACGCGGTCTGGAGCAGCCAGGGCTTCGGCAATCCGGACTTCGGCGGAGCCCCGGTCGAGGCGAGGAAAAACGCGCTCTGGTCGGTCGGTCTCGACGGCGAGGGTGCGTTCGATCCGATGACGGTCCGTAGGGAGTTTATCCTGCCGGACTTCTTCCGCTCCCCGGAAGCGATCGCCCGGTCCGGCTTCAGTCATCCGGTTTCCGATATCGCCTTTCCGGCAGCGAGCGTGCAGGACGTGATGTTGCTGGCGGAGCGCGGCGGTGTCCGTAATCTGGGCCTTGCCGCCGCGGACGCCTTCGCTTCTCCCTACGAATCCCGGGTTTTGCGCTACGAACTGAGTCCGGACGATTTCTGGCGCCCGGCCGGACGCTACGATGTCGGCTACTACGACCGTGCCGAGGCCGGACCGCCTTATCTGAGAGCCGGGTCGGCAGGCGGTGTCTCCTTCGGGCCGGGATACCAGGTCAATGGTGAAGTCGATCTTCGGCAACCGGACGGTTTCGTCTGGATGACCGGCGACGGATTGTGTTCCGAACGCGGCCGGTGCTTCGATTCAAGTTCCGGCGAGCACAACGATGGGTCCCAGGTGCATGGACTGCAGGGACGCGGGGGGCTGCCTTACGAGGCCTTCGAGCCGGTCACCGCGTTTCAGACCTATCCGTCCCCGGGTCCGGCCTCGCCGACATCCGGCCCCGACAGGTCCTTTATGGTGGATGTCGACCAGAACACTGACCCTTCCGGAAACTATATCGAGGAAGACCGGTTCAGGAACGATGCCTCCCGTGTGGGCGATGTCGTGGCGTTTCAGGAGTTTCCCGCGGATGGAGCGCTGCCGAATACCGGTGCGGCGGATTTCGCCGGTGGCGGAGGGCTCGCCCCGGGCGCGGGAGGAAGCGGAGTGCCCTGGCCGCAAGGCCTGCCGCCGCAGGGCTGGTATCCCGCGCCGCCGCCACCCCCGGGCGGGCCGGGCGGTGGCTGGTTCCCGCCACCTCCGCTGCCACTCGACACGGATCTCGCCATCCGCAAGGAAGGCCCGGCGAACTGTCAGGAGGGCGTGAACTGCACCTATGTGATCACCATCAGGAATGTCGGCCTGGCGCCCTATACCGGTCCGCTTGCCATTTCCGATGCCATGCCCGCGGGCGCGACCCTGGCCTCGACGTCGCCCGGCTGGAACTGCGCTCCCGCCGGGGCGGAGTTCAGATGCGTCACCAATGCACCGGCGCTTCTGGCGCCCGGCGCGACGGCGGCGATCGAGGTCGTTCTGCTTCTGCCGCCGGATATTCCCGGGCCGAGCGTTCAAAACTGCGCCGAGATCGACTGGTTCGAAATGGGAACCGACGACGGTCCGGACAGCAATGACGACGATTGCGTATCGACGCCTATCGTCGACGGCTTCAATCTGGAGCTTGAAAAGACCGGTCCCGCCGTCTGTGCCGAAAACGCGCTTTGCAGCTATTCCATAGGTATCACCAACCACGGCCCGGGCGAATTCAGCGGTATTGTCGCCTTTCGTGACCGTATGCCCGCGGGCGCAAGCCTGATCGGCGGGACCATCGGGTGGAGCTGCCTTCAGATCGGCAGCGACGTGGAGTGCAGGACAACCGACGCCATAACCCTGCCGCCCCTGGGCGCCTACGGGACCGCGCTCGCCCTGCAGCTTCCCGACGGTATCGCCCCCGGGATCGTGGACAATTGCGCCGAGATCAACTGGGGCGCGATGGGCGCGGATGACGGCACGCCCGATCCGCATGCCGACATGGACTGCCACACCGTCAACGTGGCGAATGGCGCGGGTTTTCACGACCTGTTGGTTCGCAAGGCCGGACCGGCGCATTGCGACAGCGGAGGCACATGCGATTACACGATCACGGTGACCAATTTCGGTCCGGGCGATTATACAGGCACCATCGTTATTCAGGACACGCCGCCGGCGGGCTACACCTATGTGAGCGGCAGCGCCGGGTGGACCTGCGTGCCCGGTCCGTTGATCGGCTGCACCCTGGACGGCGGCATTCATACGCTTCATCCGGGAGACAGCCATAGTCTGACGCTGACGCTCTCGCTGCCGGCACCGGCAGCCGCGGACCTGAATTGCGTCAACATCGCCTGGGGATGGGGAGGCATGCCACCCGACGACAGTCCGGCTCCCGGGGGAACGGATCTGTCGGATAACGCCTGCTTCCTCGCCAATGTCGACGACGGCTTCGACCTGGCGCTCGACAAGACAGGGCCGGCTGAATGTTACGAAGGCGCGGTGTGCGAATACACCGTCAGTCTCACCAATACCGGTCCAAGCGCGTTCTCAGGTTTCGTGGCCTTCAACGACGTGCTTCCGGCCGGAGCAACGCTGGAAAGCGTGGACGGCGCCTGGGCGTGTCAGGAGGACATCCCGGGGACGGTGGCCTGCAATCTGGCGGCCTTCTGGTTCCCGGCCGGTTTCACGCAGGACATCGTCCTGAGGGTCCGCCTGCCGGATCCGGTGATCGGCACGACGGTGGAAAACTGCGCGGTCATGAACTGGGGCGCGGTTCCAGCCCCCATGTTCCCGCCCACCTTCACCGGCGACGACGACCCGACGACCGACGGTCCCGTCTGCGTGACGACACCGGTCCTGGCCGCCGACCTGGCGCCTTGGGGCGCGACCACCTGCCAACTCGGCAGCGACTGCCCGATCGAGGTCCGCATCGAGAACAGGGGCGGGCGTCTTTTCAAAGGGGCAGCCGGCCTTGTCGGCACGCTTGATCCGGCGGTTACAATCGCCAGCATCGACAGCCGGACAAAGGGCCTGACGTGCAGCGTTACCGGAACCGGTACTTACGCGTGCCAGAGTGATGACCTGACCTTGAAACCCGATGCGGTCGCCGAGATCGCAATGGTGCTCGAGATCCCGAAGGATTTCCCGCACAAGCGGATCGTCCACCGGAAGGAAATGAGCTGGCCGGATCTGGCGGTGAAGGACGAGAAGCCGGAAAACGACCGTCACACCAGCACGATCATGATCCTCCAGCCGGAAGAACCGCAGCAGCAAGGCGAACCGGAGCCGCCGGTCCAGGAGCCGGCTGACGAACTCCCGCAAGCGGTGGTGCCCGTGGTTCCGGCTCCTTCCACGGTACAGGCCGCGGATCTTTCCATCGCCAAATCAGCCGGTCAGAACCTGTGCCGGGCAGGGGAGACCTGCCGCTTCCAGGTAAATGTTACTAACACCGGACCGGTTGCCTATACCGGCCGCCTGCGGGTGAGCGATCAGACAGCGCCTCCGTCGCGGCTGGGATCGTCCGGACCGGGTCCCTGGCGCTGTGGCGCCGGAGGCGGGGGGACTGTCTGCACCCATCCGGTGACGACGCTTGCGCCGGGCGAAACCCGGATCCTGACGTTGAACATGCGTCCCGGCCGGAGCGGCGCGGGGAGCCTGCGCAACTGTGCCGGACTGGACTGGAGCGAAGCGGATCGGGTGCGCGCGGTTCAGGGCGCGTTGAACGATCTTGGCTTTCCCGCCGGACCGGCGGACGGCGCCGCCGGCCCGAACACGCGACGGGCGGTCCGCGCCTATCAGGAAAGCCTGGGCCTGCCGGCGACCGGACGGATAGACGGGGCCTTGCTGGATCGCTTGTTCGTTTCCTGGGGCAACGGGGACGCCAACGCGGCCAACGATAATGCCTGTGTGACCGTCGCGCTCGACCAGCCGGTCGAGATCCCTCCGGCGATCGTCCCTCCGCCGGTCGTCGTTCCTCCCATCGTGCCGCCACCGGCGGTTCAGCCTTTGACCTGCCCACCGGGCTATATCGCCTACTGGAACAGGAACCGTATTCCGAAAAATTCCGAGGTGATCCGGCGGGTGCGGGGCAACCAGGTACTGTTTTGCGCAAGGCCACAGGCGCAGGCGACAAGGTGCCCGAACGGCTGGCGGCAAGTCAGCAGGAGCCGGGCCCAGACCTTGAGGAACCAGGGCTGGGAGATCCGGCGGGTCGGTAACCTGACGTGCGCCCGTCAGCTACAGCAGCCGCCGCAGGCGGAGCAGTGTCCGCGCGGCTGGCAGCAGGTGAGCCGGAGCCGGGCCCAGACCCTGAGAAACCAGGGCTGGCAGATCCGTCGGGTCGGCAATCTGACCTGCGCCCGCAAGCCGCAACAGCAGCCGCCGCAGGCGGAACAGTGCCCGCGGGGCTGGGAGCAGGTGAACCGGAACCGGGCCGAGAGCCTGAGGAATCAGGGCTGGCAGATCCGTCGGGTCGGCAACCTGACCTGCGCCCGCAAGCCGCAACAGCAGCCGCCACAGGCGGAACAGTGCCCGCGCGGCTGGGAGCAGGTGAGCCGGAACCGGGCTCAGAGCCTGAGGAACCAGGGCTGGCAGATCCGCCAGGTCGGCAAATTAACCTGCGGCCGCCGGCCTCAACAGCAACAGAAACCGAAGCAACAGACGCAGCAATGTCCGCGCGGCTGGCAGCAGGTGGACCGGAGCCGCGTTCAGGCCTTGAGATTGCAGGGCTGGGAGATCCGTCGAACCGGCAACCTGAATTGTGCCCGTCGTCCGCGAGGGGAGCAGAAACTGCAATAGAACCCGGTTGCTGGTTCCGGCGGGCGGGCATGGACCGTTCGCCGGAATCTCCGAGGGAAACCGCTTCAGACCCTGGAGCGCAGGCGTTGCCGCCCCGCCCTCGACACAGTCATTGCCACGACATGACCCCGGCAATGCCACTCCCGGCTTAAACGAAAAGCAAGGTGCGTGTTTTTCCCGTCGGCGATACGGAGTTGAGGAGGATTGCGATGTGTTGCAAAGGCCTCCAACGGCCCTGCGATCAAGATGGACACCCTAATCATCAAGGGTCCGTCCCCCTCGATCGGGAAGGAACCTTGATCAGTCACGGCATTCGAGGTCTCTCCGGAACGAGGCAGAAGAAAACTGGTTTGATGCTCTGGTTGTTGCATGGGTAAAAGTATCAAGGATAAATGTTTTTATATTTATTTTGGGGTTTATTTTTGGAGATTAATAGGTTGTTTTTTATCGCTCTGTATTTATTAAGTTGTCATCGTTTCATGAATTGCCTTTTACTGGAAACGAGAAATCGCAGGAGTGGCCTGATCAGGCCAAGATGAGGCAGATGCTCAAAGCTCTCTATGTCGACGACGACGAGGATATCGGAACAATCGTCGAATTGTGCCTCGAGCTTGACGGTACCTTCGAGACCAGAACCGTGACTTCGGGGCGGGAAGCGCTTGCGGAAGCCGAAACCTGGAATCCGGACGTGATCCTGCTTGACTACATGATGCCGGAAATGGACGGGCCGACGACCTTCGGCCATTTGAAGGAAAGCGGGACGACACAAGCTATTCCGGTGATCTTCGTGACCGCCAAGTCGATGGACGAGGACATCGCGATGATCAGGGATCTCGGAGCCAGCGGCATGATTTCGAAACCGTTCGAGCCGACGACCTTCGCGGCAGAGGTCAAGTCCTTGCTGGGCCAGTCCTGACTTTTGCCGACCGCAACTCACGGGACGCCATCGAGAGGGGCATGAGTTGCGGTTGGGATGGTTGCCGGGGCTGCCGCCGAAAAAAACGCGTTCGGCTCAGGCTGCCCCGGAAGTCCGCGTGCGTCCAGTCTTCATTTCGTCCAGCAGATTCCTGAGACGCATGGGAAGTTCGCCGGGCCGGCTTCTCGATTTCACGATCGCATCGTTGACACGCGTATCCTGGATGGGGTCGTCCACAGCCGTC
Source organism: Roseibium aggregatum (assembly GCF_017309185.1). Classification (GTDB taxonomy): domain Bacteria; phylum Pseudomonadota; class Alphaproteobacteria; order Rhizobiales; family Stappiaceae; genus Roseibium; species Roseibium aggregatum_B. Next base: position 1,248,282 of record NZ_JAEKJZ010000001.1, read on the forward strand.
AGCACGACAATTTTCGTGGTGTCCGGATCGGGGATGGCGTCCAGAAGGCTCAGCCCGTCGCCGTCGCTGATCAGACGGTCGATGATCACCATGTCGAAGGTGCAGTCCTTGAGAAGCTGTCTCGCCTCGGCGAGCGTCCGTGCCTGGACAAGGCCGATGTCGGTTTCAACAGCGCTGGCAAACACTTCATGAAAATCCGTGTCGTCCTCCAGATGAAGGCCGAGCAGATGTCCCGGCTTATGTATGGGCACGACATGGCCGGCCTGCGTGCGGTTCTCGTCCACCGCGATTGCGGGAAATGCGATCCAGAACGTCGTCCCCCGGCCTTCCAGGCTTTCGAAGCCGATCTCTCCCTGCATGCCTTCCACGTAATTCCTGGAGAGGTTCAGGCCCAGACCCGTCCCGCTGTTTTTTCGCGTTACGCTGCCGTCGGCCTGCGAGAAAGGTTCGAAGATCTGCGTCTTGAATTCTTCGGGTATCCCGGTTCCCGTATCCTCGACTTCGATCCTTACTCTGCCGTCCCGTTTTCGGGACCGGACGGTCACGGTCCCTTGCGATCGGGAAAACTTGACAGCGTTTGAAATCAGATTGCTCATGACCTGCTGAAATTTTTCGGCGTCCAGGGAAACAAGGCCCGCTTCCGGGTCCAGATCGACGTTGAGCGAGATATGAGAATCGTCCGCGTAACCCTGGTTGAGTTCGATGGCCTGTTTGACTTCCCGGGTAATATCTGTCCGGGCCAGAATGTAATGTACCTTGCCGGCACGCAGTTTCTCGAAATCGAGAATGTCGTTTACAAGCAGGATAAGGCGCTCGGTGTTTTTCCGGGCTACGGAAACGAGCTTTTGCATCTTCGGTTGCAGACCACCGTCGCTGCTCATCATGTCCAAAAGCGTCAGTGAGCCGCGGATGGAGGTGAGCGGCGTGCGCAGTTCGTGACTGACCGTCGAGACGAATTCCTCGCGCAGACGTTCGACTTCGCGGCGTTCGCTGATATCCCGGATAACGCCGCTGAATTTCTTTTCGTTATTGACGCTGACGGCGTTGATGGCGAGTTCGATCGGAAACACCCGCCCGGACTTGTCGACGGCTTTCAGTTCCCGGGTAATCTCGAGACTGCGGCCGCCCAAGCCTTTCCGGTTGCGCTCGAGGTATCCGTCGTGGGGGCGGGCGTCCTCGGGCGTCATCAGCATCGACACGTTTCGGCCGAGCGCTTCTTCGGCGGAATATCCGAAAATACGTTCGCAACTCGGATTGAATTGTTCGATCTGTCCCTTGTCGTCGATCAGGATCAGCCCGTCGACCACATTGTTGACGATTGCCGAGGAGCGCTCTCTGCTTTCGGTGAGTTCAGCGTCCCGGTTTTGTATTGCCAATGCCAGGTTGCTGATTTCATCGTTACGATTAGAGACTGGAAAATCCAGGGTTTCCCTGGAGCCTGAAAGGTCAACCGCGTCCGCGAGATCGGATAGCGGCTGCATCATGGAACGTGCCGCAGTGATCGCAAGCACCATGCTGATGAGAAGAATAAGCAGGCCCACAGCCAGAAATTCGTCCCGGGTCTTTACACTCGTCCGGTACCATTCCGATTTTGGGATTTCGACCGCGACACCGAGATTGGCGGCAGCCTGATCGAAACGGCCTGCCTCCCGGACGAAAAAACCCACGGTGTCTTCCAGGTAAAACAGGTCCTCGTCGGCGTTCGTTGCATTCACGCGTTGCACGATTTCCGGGGCCGGACGGGTCGGGTCGGAATGCAGTTCCAGGCGGTGGGGGGACTGTCGCGAACCGGAGTAGTGTTCCATGTAGTCGCCAAGGCCGTTGACCACGTAGGTATGCGTCGCCGGATCGATTTCCCTGAAGGCGTTTCGCAGCATTTTCTCGTAGTCGACGTTGATCACGAGAAAGCCATAGCGGTTGCCCTGCGGATCGTCGATGGGCAGCATGCCGCGCAGCGTCGGCGTGAGCGAACTCTCATTTCTTCCGTGCTCCCGGTTATAGGTCACAGCGGAAAACACGACGCGGCCGGATGGCGCCTTTGCTGCTTGCCGGAAGTAGGGTTCCTGATCCTTTTGCTGTAGAGTTTCGACGCGGCTGGTGACGAAAGTGTCCTGCTTACGGTCGACGCGCACGATTTCGCGCCCGGAGTCGGCAAGCCCCACGTAGCGGAACTGGAAATAGTCCGTCCGGTGTTTCAGCACCGCTTCGAAAATCGTCGCCAGTCGCTCGCGCCATAGCGCGTCTGTCGAACCGTCCTGGGGATCGATGCCATTGTTGCGCGCGGCACGCATCAGACCCTGGATGGGCGGTGTTTCGGCGATCGTTTCCAGGTCATAAGCAATCAGATAGTAATCGAGAGCAAAGCGTTGGGAGAGAGCATGAGCCTCGCTCGAAAGCCTGGCCTGCGCCAGATCGATGGCCTCCGTGCGAATCCGAACGAAGGACAAGGTGCCGATGGCGAGCGTCGAAAGCGCCACGCAAAAGGCGGTCAGGAACATGATCCGGGTTTTCAGACTGCGCCGATGCCTGCTTCCTTTGGAGGGCTGTCTGGTGCGGCCTTTGAACGGTTTATCGCGGTTCAGCATGAAATACCTGCCTGTTCCTGTCCGGATCGGCGCTTGAGACTGCTGTCGAAGCGCGTGATCCGGTTGCGCCCTCTGGCCTTGGCCTCGTAGAGCGCCGTATCGGCAAGCGCGAGCAGCATCTCGCAATTTCCGCCATCGTCCGAACCGGCGAGACCGCAACTGAATGTGACGTGGAAGCGTTTGTTTGCGTGGGTGAAATTGACGCGCTCGAATTCACGGCGGATGCGATCCATCGTCGTTGCGGCCTGATCGGGGTTGGCATCCAGAAGAATGACGCCGAACTCCTCGCCGCCGTAGCGGCCGATGATGTCGACGTTGCGCAGCGAACTCTTCAGAAGGGTCGCGAAAGTCTGAAGGACCTTGTCGCCGGTCTGGTGGCCATAGGTGTCATTGATCGACTTGAAGTGATCGAGATCGATCAGGGCGACGGAGAAGGGGGCCTTGGTGCGAGCGCTGCGATTGATTTCGGTGGCCAGCTTTTCCTTGAAACTGACGTGGTTGATCAGTCCTGTCAGACCGTCGCGCACCATGATCTGGCGCAGCTCGACCGACCTCGCGGCGCGCATGCGCACCATCTTGACGAGATAGCCGATGTCGACGGGTTTCCGGATGAAATCGTCGCCACCGATCTCGCGCGCCTTTTGCTGCAGGCCTTTTTTCATGACCGCTGACAGGAACAGGATCGGCAGGGAGGTATGGGCCGGATCGAGGCGGATCGCCCGGGCGACATCGAGGCCGTTGGCTTCCGGCATCTCGATATCCATGATCAGAAGGTCCGGACGGAATTCGTCGATCGCCGTCTCTGCGTGAAGCGGATTGTTCAGGACCGCAACGCGCAGGCCGCATTCCTCCAGCGCCATGGCATAGACCGTCGCCGTCAGGTCGTCGTCGTCGACGATCAGAACGCGGGCGTCGGGAAGCTCGTCCTTGCGGGTTTCCTCCAGGCTGGAAAAGACCTCGACCGCATTCAAGGGGCGCGACAACAGGCCTTGCGCGCCCATGCGGACGGCCTCGATCTTGAACTCGAAATCCCGGTTGTTCGTGGTCAGGAAGACCTTGCAGTCCGCACTCAGCGATTTGCAGAGATCCAGTCCGCCGTCGAGGTCGGGATTGACGAACGCCACGGTGCAGGAGGCAGGGTCGCTGCAATCCTCCGGGCACAGGACGCTGAAACCGAACCCGCCGAGAAGCTGGCTCGTCTCCACGAATCCTTCGCCGGTGTCGGCGACAAGGATCGTCTTGTTGGCGGCCAGACGCGCAGGCGGGGTCTGCTCCTTGATCCGGAGCGTCGGCACCCTCCGTGTGCTGAGCCTTTCTCCGCTTGAATCCATGCCGTTTCCAGTCAGGGCACGGTGGCGTTGATGCTTGTTTCAATTCGTGCCGCGCGCGCGGCTGGGGGAACACTCGACATGCTGTCCTCACCAAGAGTAATTCATGGAAACTTATCAATTGAAAGTTAAATAAAATTTATTGGTTTTATTTATCGTAATAAATGTCGATATTGGTGCAAAATTTATAGATATAAATTTCTGTTTCGTGGTTTTGCATGCGGTTTCATTGTGAGTAATCGAAACTCGATTCTGCAAAAGACGTGTGAAGTCGGATTTTGCTCCTTATAATTGATTTCGATCAGGCGGCTCCCGCTTTTTTCATCTTTTTTTCCTTCAGATCGTCCACATGAAATGCGAACCGTTCAACAAACCGGCCTGGTGGGGTCTTCGCTTTCACGATGGTCTCGTCGACGTGGATGTGCTGGACGTTTTCATCGACCGATGTCACGACGACGATCTTTGTGTTTTCCGGATCCGGAATGTCCTCGATGACGTCCAGACCTTCACCGTCTTTCAGGATCCGGTCGAGGATGACGATGTCGAAAGTGTATTTCCCTAGCAGTTCGCGGGCCTCGGCGACTGTTCTTGCATGCAGCATGTCCAGTTCGCCATCCATGCCGCTCGCCAGGACGACATAGAAATCCGGGTCGTCTTCCAGATGAAGTCCGAGCAGGCGGCCCTGGGTGTATCCGGGCTTCGGTTGCCCCAGAGAGACACCGGTTTCCTTCAGTTTCGGAAACTGAATCCAGAAGGTCGTTCCCGTGCCGGTCTCGCTTTCAAAGCCTATTTCACCGCCCATTCCTTCTACGTAACCTTTGGTGATGTTCAGGCCCAGGCCGGTCCCGCTTCTGCTGCGGCTCGAGCTGCCGTCGGCTTGCGAAAAGGGCTCGAATATGCGGTCGCGGAAATCCTCCGGGATGCCGGTTCCCCGGTCCTCGACCTCGATCCGGGCCAGTTCCCCGACGGTGCGGGTGCGAACGGTCACGGTACCGTCAGATTGGGAGAACTTGACCGCGTTTGAGATCAGATTGCTCAGGATCTGCTGGAACTTGTCCGTATCCAGCAGGGCCTCGACCGGTTCCGGCGTGAAGTCCGCTTTCAGTGCAATCCCGGAAATTTCGGCGAAACCCTGATTGAGGTCGATGGCTTTCCGAACCTCCCGTTCAAGGCTCTGCTGCTGCATGTTGAAATGCACCTTGTCGGCGCGCAATTTCTCAAAGTCGAGGATATCGTTGACCAGAAGGATCAGGCGCTCGGTGTTTTTCTGCGCCATGATCAGCAGTTTATCTACTTTCGGCGGCAGCTTGTTCGTGGCAAGCGAGTCGATCAGGGTCAGCGAACCGCGAATCGATGTCAGAGGTGTGCGCAATTCGTGGCTGACCGTGGAGACAAACTCCCGGCGAAGGCGGTCGATCTCCTGCCTTTCACTGATGTCGCGGATGACACCGCTGAATTTCGCCTTGCCATCAACGGTGACGGTGCTCGTCCCCAACTCGATCGGGAAAACGCGGCCGGACCTGTTGACCGCCTCCAGTTCCCGGATGAGGTCGATCGACTTTCCGCCCTGTCCGGCCTGGAACCGGGAAAGAAACATGTCATGATGCCGGGCGTCTTCGGGTTTCATCAGCACCTTGACGTTCCGGCCAATGATGTCTTTGGCCTTGTAACCGAACATTCTCTCGCAACTTGGATTGAACTGTTCGATCGTTCCGTCGGAATCGATCAGGATCAGGCCGTCGATCACGTTGTTGACGATGGCGGAAGCATGCGCCCGGCTCTCGCTCAGTTCGGCATTTCGGATTTCGATGAGTTCCCTGGTCCGGCTCTGAATGGCTTCGGCAAGGTCGCCGATTTCGTCGTTGCGGCCGGCCGGCAGGCTGTCCAGGCTGTCTCCCGCATCGGTCTCGCGGACCGTTCTGGCCAGATCCGCCAATGGCTGCATCATCGTGCGGGCCACCACCACGGCCAGGCCTGTGCTGAACAAAATGATCAGCGCGCCAATTGTCAGAACCTCGTTGCGCGTCTTGACGGCGGCTGCATACCAGTCGTTCTTCGGAACCTGGACGATAACCCCAAGATTGGCGGACGCCTCCTGAAACTCCTCCATGTCCCGGATGTAGTAGCCGACGTCGTCCGCCGTGTAGAGAAGCCCTTCCGTGGCCTCGAAGCGGAAAGCGCTCTTGACGATTTCCGGGGTTTGCCGAACCGGGTCGGAATGCAACTGCAGGCGATAGGGCGCTTGCCTGTCCTGGGCAACGTCGTGCTCCATGTAGTCGCCCGAGCCGTTCACCACGAAGGTGTGCAGGCCGGGATCGATTTCCGCGAAGGCAGTCTGCAGCATCTGTTCGTAGTTGACATTGATGATGAGGAAACCGAACCGGGTTCCATCCGGTCCGTCAATCGGCAGCATGCCGCGAAGCGTTGGTGTCTGGCTTTTGTCGCGCAGGCCGTATTCACGGTTGTAGGTCACCTCGGAGAACACGACCTCGCCGGTTCCGGCCTCGCGGGCCTGGGTAAAATACGGCTCGAGCGCCTTCTGCTGGAGGTTTTTTGGGTCCGTACTCATGAACCCGCCGGGAGACCGGTCCACCCGGACGAGTTCGCGTCCCAGGTCCGCGATCCCGATATAGCGGAACTGGAAGTACTCGGGTCGGTCCTGAAGAGCCGCTCCGAAGATTGTCGCAAGGCGCGCGCGCCAGAGCATGTCCGTGGAGCCGTCCAGGGGATCGATGCCGCCGTTCTCCAGCGCACGGATCAGACCCTGGATGGGAGGGCTCTTGCTGACGGTTTTGAGGTCGCGGGCGATCAGACGGTAACCGAGCGTGAACCGTTGGGAGAGAAGGCGGGCTTCCGCCGCAAGCTTGGCTTCCGCCAGATCCAGGGTCTCGGTCCGAATCCGCATGAAGGACAGCGAGCCGATCGTAAGTGTCGAAAGGGCGACGCAAAACGCGGTCAGGAGCATGATCCGCCTCTTGAGGCTGCCCCGGTGCACAACGCCGGTCTCCGCAGTCTGCCGTCCTGCCGACGCCGGTACCTCTTCCTTTCGACCTAGAGGGTCCGACCCGCCCATGTGTCAGACCTCGGCTTTGTTCGATTTGAGGGAAAGGTGCCGCGCGATGCGGTTTCGGCCTTCAGCCTTGGCCTCATAGAGCGCGCAATCGGCGAGCGTAAGCAGTGCTTCGCCGGTGGCGGCATCATCCGAGCCGGCAAGACCGCAACTGAACGTGACATGGAAACAGTCGTCGCCGCTGGTGAATTCCACTTTCTGAAACTCATGCCGGATACGGTCGATCGTCGCCGCCGCCTGCTCCGGCGTTGCATCCAGCAGAATGACACCGAATTCCTCGCCGCCGTAGCGGCCGACGACATCGACGTTGCGCAAGGAGCTCTTGAGAAGCGTTGCGAAGGTCTGGATGACCTTGTCTCCCGTCTGGTGGCCGTAAGTGTCGTTTACGGACTTGAAGTGATCCAGATCGAGAAGCGCGACGGAGAAGGGGGCCTTCGACCGGGCCGTGCGATGGAGTTCCGTCGTCAGTTTTTCCTTGAAACTCACGTGATTGATGAGGCCGGTAAGCCCGTCGCGCGCCATGATCTGACCGAGTTCGACGGCACGCGCGGCGCGCATGCGCACCATTTTCACCAGATAGCCGACATCCACCGGCTTCATGATGAAGTCGTCGCCGCCGATCTCGCGGGCCTCGTTCTGCAGGTCTTTCTTGTTGATGGAAGACAGGAACAGAATGGGCAGGGAGGTGAAGGCGGGATCGAGCCGGATTGCCCGGGCGACATCAAGACCGTTTGCTTCGGGCATGTCGATGTCCATGATCAGCAGGTCCGGCCGGAACTCGGCGATGACGGAATCGGCCTGCAACGGGTTGGCGAGCGCGGCGACGCGCAAGCCGCAGTCCTCCAACGCCATGGCATAAACGGATGCCGACAATTCGTCGTCGTCCACGATCAGAACGCGCGCGTCCGGCAGATCGGTCTTGCGGGTTTCCTCAAGGCTGGAAAAGACTTCTACCGCATTCATGGGGCGCGGCAGCAATCCCTGCGCTCCCATGCGCACGGCTTCGACCTTGAATTCGAAGTCCCGGTTGTTGGTGGTCATGAGAACCTTGCACCGGCGGCTCAGTCCCCGGCAGATTTCAAGGCCCGGGTCCACGTCCGGGTTGATCAGGGCAACGATACAGTTCGCCGGGTCGCGCCCTTTTTCGAAACGCAGAACGTTGAAGCCGAGCCCGCCGAGAAGCCTGCTGGTCTCCTTGAACCCTTCTTCGGTATCGGCCACGAGGATCGTCTTGTTGGCGGACGCGTCTTCGGTGTCGTGCCGTTCCCCGATCCGGAGAGCCGGAAGGATGCTGGTCCGGACTTCTTTTCGCAGTGCGTCCATGCCGTTTCCTGTCGGGAACTCAGGGGAGGTCGGACTTGATCCAGTCCGGATGGGGAATTCCGTCGGCGAGGGTGCGGTCGATAATGTCGACGAGAGCGTTCACCGCCTGCATGATCGCACCGATGTCCGCCCCTTCCTCGATCAGGAGTTCGACGCGCTTTGCGGGTTCGGTCAGGTCCTGGCAGCCGAACAGCCGGGCGCTGCCGACAATGCGGTGCGCGATGTAGCGTACAATTTCAAAGCCGGAGTCCTCGTACCCTTGAGAGGCAAACTCCGCACTTGTCAGCAACTCGCTTTTGTCGTGATCGAGGCGCTTCTCGAAGGCCGCCACCAGCTGAGCGGATTTGGCTTGAAGCGTATTGGACATCTTTTCCTCACCTAGCGTAATGAGGGAAATTTTCCAGTAAACCTATTAAAAAACTTTTATTGAGCAAATATACTGTATTTTATGACAATGAAAATAGAATAAAATAAAGGAATTGCTCGCGAGGCAAGGTAATTTTTACATTGTCTTTTGCGCGATGCTTGCATTGGCCGTCAGGCCGGTTTGGTGCCAAAAAAGCCACCCCGGTTGCCCGGGGCGGCTTCCTGGATTGCTTTCCAGTTGCGTCAATCCACGATGGACAGAAGCGCGTCGATGCTGCCGCGCGCGTCGCCATAGTACATGCGCGTGTTTTCCTTGAAGAACAGCGGGTTCTCGATGCCGGAATAACCTGTACCCTGGCCGCGTTTCAGGACGAAGACCTGCTTTGCCTTCCAGACTTCGAGCACCGGCATGCCGGCGATCGGCGAGTTCGGGTCGTCCTGGGCCGCCGGATTGACGATGTCGTTGGAGCCGATGACGATCGCGACGTCCGTATCGGGGAAGTCGTCGTTGATCTCGTCCATCTCCATGACGATGTCGTAGGGCACCTTGGCTTCTGCCAGGAGTACGTTCATGTGGCCGGGAAGGCGGCCGGCGACCGGATGGATGGCGAAACGGACTTCCTTGCCGGCCATACGCAGCTTCCGGGTCAGTTCGGACACCGCGTTCTGGGCCTGGGCGACCGCCATGCCGTAGCCCGGAATGATGATGACGCTGTCCGCCTCGTTGAGAGCGGAAGCCACGCCCTCCGCGTCGATCGCGACCTGTTCGCCTTCGACTTCCATCGCCGGGCCGGTTGTGTTGCCGAAGCCGCCGAGGATCACGGAGATGAACGACCGGTTCATCGCCTTGCACATGATGTAGGAGAGGATTGCGCCGGAGGAGCCGACCAGCGCGCCGACGACGATCAGGAGATCGTTGCCGAGCGAGAAGCCGATGGCGGCCGCCGCCCAGCCCGAATAGGAGTTCAGCATCGACACCACCACGGGCATGTCGGCGCCGCCGATGCCCATGATCAGGTGATATCCGATGAAGAAGGCCAGAAGCGTCATCAGGATCAGCGTCCAGATGCCGGCCCCGTTGAGGAACAGGATCAGGAGGAGGAGGCTGAGGATCGCGGCACTCGCGTTCAGCATGTGCCCGCCCGGCAGTTTCTCGGCCTTGGAGGTGACCTTGCCCGCGAGCTTGCCGAAGGCGACGACCGAACCGGTGAAGGTGACCGCGCCGATGAACACGCCCAGGAAGACCTCGACCTTCAGGATCGACTGCTCGACCGGGGTCTTGTGGGCAAGCAGGGCGGCGAAGCCGTCAAGCGCATGGCGTTCCTCTTCGCTCATGGCCAGAACGCGGCCGAGCTCGATATAGGCGTTGAAGCCGACGAACACGGCGGCAAGTCCGACGAGCGAGTGCATTGCGGCGACCAGCTGCGGCATTTCGGTCATCTGCACGCGCATGGCGACGAAGTAGCCGATGACACCGCCGCCCGCGATCAGAAGGAGCGACAGGAGCCACAGGCCCGAGCCGGGCCCGATCAGCGTGGCCGCGACCGCCAGCGCCATGCCGGCAATGCCGTACCAGACCGCGCGTTTCGCGCTTTCCTGCCCCGAAAGGCCGCCCAGCGAGAGGATGAACAAAACAGCCGCGACAACGTAGACGGCAGTTGTGAAACCGAATTCCATCGCTCGGCCTCCTTAGGATTTCTGGAACATGGCGAGCATGCGCCGGGTGACGAGGAAACCGCCGAAGATATTGATCCCGGCCATGAAGACTGAGAGACCGGCCAGCAGAATCACCAGGAAGGACCCGGATCCGATCTGCATCAGGGCTCCGAGGATGATGATCGACGAAATGGCGTTGGTCACCGCCATCAGCGGCGTGTGCAGCGAGTGGCTGACATTCCAGATCACCTGGAAGCCGACGAAGACCGCAAGCACGAAGACAATGAAATGCTGCATGAAGCTGGCCGGGGCGATCAGGCCCACCAGCATCATCAGGACGGCGCCGATGGCCAGAAGGCTGACATGCTGCTTGGTCTGCGCCACGAAGGCGGCGTGCTCCTGCGCGCGCCGTTCCTCCGGTGTCAACTCCTTCGGCTTTTCCTTCGGCTTCGCCGCAATGGCCTGAACCTTGGGCGGTGGCGGCGGGAAGGTGATCTCGCCTTCAAAAGCCACCGTTGCGCCGCGGATGACGTCGTCTTCCATGTTGTGGACGACCTGTCCGTCCTTTTCAGGCGTCAGATCCGTCATCATGTGCCGGATATTGGTGGCGTAGAGGTTTGAGGACTGGGTGGCCATGCGCGAGGGGAAGTCGGTGTAGCCGATGATGGTGACGCCGTTTTCGGTGACCACCTTTTCGTCCTTGACCGTGCCTTCCACATTGCCGCCGCGCTCGGCCGCCAGATCGATGATCACCGATCCCGGCTTCATCGACTTGACCATGTCCTCCAGCCAGAGCTTCGGGGCCTCGCGGTTCGGGATCAGCGCGGTGGTGATGACGATATCCATCTCCGGGGCCAGTTCCCGGAACCTGGCAAGCTGGGCCTCGCGGAACTCGGGCGAGGAGACGCTGGCGTAACCGCCGCTCGCCGCACCGTCCTGTTGTTCTTCCTTGAAGTCGAGATAGACGAATTCCGCGCCCATGGATTCGACCTGTTCGGCCACTTCCGGCCGCACGTCGAAGGCATAGGTGATGGCGCCGAGAGACGTCGACGTCCCGATGGCTGCAAGTCCGGCCACACCGGCGCCGACAATAAGCACCTTTGCCGGCGGGACCTTGCCGGCAGCGGTGATCTGGCCGGTGAAGAAGCGGCCGAAATTGTTGCCGGCCTCGATCACGGCCCGGTAGCCGGAAATATTGGCCATCGAACTAAGGGCGTCCATCTTCTGCGCGCGCGATATGCGCGGCACCATTTCCATGGCGATGACATTGGCCCCTGAAGCCTTGGCCTTCTCCAGACCATCCGCGTTGCCGCCCGGGTTGAAGAAGGAGATCAGGGTCTTGCCTGAGGTAAGGTAACCGAGTTCCTTGTCCTGCGGCGGACGCACCTTGGTGATGATATCGGCCTTCTTCCAGAGGCTCGGGGCGGTCTTGACGATTTCGACGCCGGCGGCCTCATAGGTCTCGTCGGAAAAGCCGGCGGCCTTTCCGGCGCCGCTTTGGATGAGGCAGGTGTAACCGAGTTTCTGTAGCTGTTTCGCGGAATCCGGGGTCATCGCCACGCGGGCCTCCCCGGCGAAGGTTTCCTTCGGTGCGCCGACTATGAGGGCTTCTGGCATTTGTCGCTCCAAGAATGGTGACCGGGAAGGGCCTGTCGATGCGGCGTCCGGGCAAATTTCGACGGGGCCGCCAGCTTGCCTGAACTTTGCAAATGTCGGTATTTATAGAAACGAAAAAATTACTTATGACAAGATCGTTTCAGGAGGAATTTGTGCCGTATATCCTAGCCATTGGTCAAAGCCGGTGCGTTTTCAGGATGCAGGCGGTATCCCGATTTGAGAATTTGCGACTTTGGTCGTGGGGCTTTTTGCGGGGAAATACTCAAAGGGTGCCGAAACTAGTCTTTTCGGCTTTCGTCGGATAAATATCCGGTGAAGTTGTCTAAAAAATAAACTTGAACAATTTAAGGGCGGCGATCTTGTGGAAGGGATCGCCGCCTTTTGTGCTTTATTCCGCAGTATCTTCCACGGGTTATGCCACCAGGTCCGCAGCGGAGTGGCGCTCGGCAAGCTGGTCGGCTTCCTCGCCCCAGACCCGGTTGACCTTGCGGCCTCGGGCGACGGCGGGGCGAGCGTCGATCTTTTCCGCCCAGGCCTTGACGTTCTTGTAGTCGTCGACCGACAGAAACTCGGCTGCGTCATAAAGCCGCCCGAGGACCAGCCCGCCGTACCAGGGGAAAATCGCGATGTCAGCGATGGTATAGGTGTCGCCGGCCACAAAGGGGCGCGTCTCCAAGGTCTTTTCCAAGACGTCGAGCTGACGCTTGGCCTCCATGGTGAAGCGGTCGATCGGATACTGGAACTTTTCCGGTGCATAGGCGTAGAAATGGCCGAAGCCGCCTCCGACATAGGGAGCGGACCCCATCTGCCAGAACAGCCAGTTCAGGGTCTCCGTTCGCTGCGCCGGATCCTTTGGCAGGAACTCGCCGAATTTTTCGGCCAGATAAAGAAGTATGGAGCCGGACTCGAAGACGCGTGTCGGCGGCGTGGTCGAATGATCGACCAGCGCCGGGATCTTGGAGTTGGGATTGGCTCCGACAAAGCCGCTGGAAAACTGGTCGCCTTCGTTGATCCGGATCAGCCAGGCGTCGTATTCGGCCCCTTCGTGGCCAAGCGCCAGGAGTTCCTCGAGCATGACCGTGACCTTGACGCCGTTTGGCGTCGCCAGCGAATAGAGCTGCAGCGGATGGGAGCCGACCGGAAGGTCCTTTTCATGGGTCGCTCCGGAAACCGGGCGGTTGATGCTGGCAAACTGGCCGCCGCTGGGCTGCTCCCAGGTCCAGACTTTGGGCGGTGTGTAGGTTGTCGTTTCGCTCATGTGGATCGGTCTCCGAAACTGGACTGGCAGGACGAGGTCGGCAATATTCCTATATCGTGAAATATAGATATTATCGCAATCTTACGATTAGATAGAACCTGCTTGCCCGATTGGCTAGGGGGCGGCCTCATAAAATTAAAGTGTCAGGCATGCGAGATGGTCTGTTCCTGCCGGACGCGCCGCCGGGCAAGATTGTCTGCCGGGGCAAACAGGACTTGACGGCGTCCGGCACGTTGTCGGACGGTCGATCTCTCCCGGGGAGGAAGCCTTGATTCCATTCGACATCCTGACAGTCTTTTTCACCGCTGCCGTTGCGCTGGGCCTTGCGCCCGGTCCGGACAATCTTTTCGTCCTGACCCAGTCCGCCCTCTACGGCCGGCGCGCCGGGCTGATCGTGACCCTGGGCCTGTGTACGGGGCTCGTCGTTCACAGTTGCGCGGTCGCGCTCGGGGTCGCCGCCATCTTCAAGACGTCCGAACTTGCTTTCACCTTGCTGAAGATCGTCGGCGCGGGCTATCTGCTTTACCTTGCCTTTCAGGCGTTTCGGGCGGGCAAGAGTGACCTGAGCACGCAAAAGGGCGCGGAGCTTCCGCCTGCAAGCCTTTACCGGCGCGGCATCGTCATGAACGTCACCAACCCGAAGGTGGCGCTCTTCTTTCTGGCCTTCCTGCCGCAATTCGCCGATCCCGCGCGCGGTTCCGTCCCGGTTCAGATCCTCCTCTTTGGCGGGCTCTTCATCCTGGCGACCGTCCTGGTGTTCGGCGGCATCGCCCTGAGCGCCGGGGCGCTTGGCGATGTCCTGAAACGCTCACCCCAGGCGCAGATCTGGCTGAATCGGCTGGCGGGTGTGGTCTTTGTCGGTCTGGCGCTGCGGCTGGCGGTGGCGGAGCGGTGAGGGGACAAGGCAACTCCGAATTTCGGTGGGCATCACCGGGAACAGCCGCTTCCTCGGCGGTCAAACCGCCTGCAGCGTATAGACCGAGAACAGTCCGCCCTCGTCCGTATCCCGGTCGAGCACCCGCCAGCCTCCCTGGCCGGCGATTTCGGTAAAGGCCTCTTCGCTGTATTTGTGGGAGTTCTCCGTGTGGATTGTTTCACCTTCCCGGAATGAGACCCTTTCTCCGCCGATGGTGATTTCCTGTGACCGCAGGCTGACCAGATGCATTTCGATCCGGCTTTCCTTCGTGTTCCAGACCGCTTCGTGGGCGAAGGTCTCGAGATCGAAGGTGGCGCCGAGTTCCCGGTTGAGCCGTTGCAGGAGGTTCTGGTTGAACGCGGCGGTCACCCCGGCCGGATCATCGTAAGCCTCGATGAGCATCGCCTCGTCTTTCGGCTGATCCACGCCGACGATCATGGTCGCCTCCGGCATCGCGGTGCGAATGTTGCGCAGGAGCTGCGCTGCCTCGGCGCGCTCGAAATTGCCGATGGTCGAACCCGGAAAGAAAACAACGACCGGCAGTTCCGGCAGGAGCGGCAGATGGTCCAGCGGCCCGGTGAAATCGGCTGTGACCGGCACCACGGCGAGAGACGGATAGGCCCGGCGGACTTTCTCGGCCGCCTCCTTCAGGTGGTTGGCGGAGATGTCGACCGGCATATAGACCGACAGATCCTGAAAGGCGCTGAGCAGAACGTTTGTCTTGCGGCTCGAGCCGCTGCCGAGTTCGACCATCGCCCCGTGCGCACCCGGCAGACGCAGGTACTTCTTCGCATTTTGCTCCAGGATCGAGAGCTCGGTCCGGGTCGGATAATAGGCGTCCAGCCCGGTTATGGCCTCGAAGAGGTGCGAGCCGACGTCGTCGTAGAGCCACTTGGACGAGATGGTCTTTTGCGGCGCCTTAAGGCCGGTCAGGATATCGGTTTCGAAGGCGTCGTCTTTGGAGAAGGAAGAAACGTGTTTGTTCATTGATCTGCCGCCAGTCTGAGGCCGAGCATCTGCCAGCGCTGATGGGGATAGAAGAAGGTACGGTAGGAGGTGCGCATCTGGCGTTTGGGCGTGGCACAGGATCCGCCGCGCAGGACCATCTGGTTGACCATGAACTTGCCGTTGTACTCGCCGATGGCGCCTTCCGGCGGGGTGAAACCCGGATAGGGCGAGAAGGCGCTCGAGGTCCATTGCCAGACATCGCCCCAGAGACCGGGCTGCCGGCCGAGCGGTATGAGAGCACCGGTTTCCAGAAAATTACCCTCGATCGCGGTTGTCTCCGCAGCGGCTTCCCACTCCGCTTCCGTGGGCAGCCTGTGACCGGCCCATCGCGCAAAGGCCTCCGCCTCGTAGTAGCTGACATGAACGACCGGCGCGGCGGGGTCGACCGGACGCGGTCCCTGCAGGGTGTAGGTCCACCAGCCGTCGTCCTGACGCCACCAGTAGAGCGGGCTGTCCCAGCCGTTCTTCTCCCTGGCGGCCCAGCCATCCATGAGCCAGAGCGTCTGGGAGGCATAGCCGCCGTCCTCCATGAAGGCGAGCCACTCGCCGTTGGTCACCGGCCGGTCCGAAAGCCTGTAGGGATCCAGCCAGACCTTGTGGCGCGGGCCTTCGCAGTCATAGGCAAAGCCGTCGCCGTCATGGCCGATCTCAACGAGGCCGCCATCGTGGCTGGTCCAGGTCTCGAACCGTGTACTCGCTACTTCGACCGGCTTGGGGTCGCGGTAGACCGGCAGAAGCGGGTTGTAGGAAAAGGCATGCAGCAGGTCCGTGACCAGAAGCTCCTGGTGCTGCATCTCGTGGTGGCATCCCAGCGTTATCAGCTCTTCCAGCCGGGTGTCTTCCAGTGTGAAGGCATTGCGGGTCAGGCCTTCCCGAAGCGCATCCTCCACATGGGCGCGGTAACTCAGGACCTCCTGAACCGTCGGCCGGGACAGGAGCCCGCGTTTGGAGCGGGTGTGCCGGGGCCCGGCCTGGACGTAGTAGGAATTGAACAGGACCGCGAACCGGTCGTCCTTCGGCTGGTAGCCGGGAAGGGAAGGTTTGAGAATGAACTCCTCAAAAAACCATGTGGTATGCGCCAGGTGCCACTTGGGCGGGCTGGCGTCCTCCATGGACTGAAGGCCCATGTCCTCGTCGTTGAGGGGGGAGACCAGGGATAACGTCTGGGCTCTGGTCAACTCGAAAAGGTCCGAGACCGCGGAGACGGGGGCCGCCCGCTCGTTCACAATTGTCATTTCGCTTCCTCCATGCGGGAAGGGGGCATTCCGTGCACGGCAAGGCCAGGGTGAGCTGCCGTGCGGACAGGACTTAAGAACCGTTTGAGAAATTCCAATGCGGGGAATTGCACCGGGCTCGTGCGAAAACGCACCGGCAAAGGCGGGGCTCCCGAAGTGTTGATTGTTCCAGGCTCGGTTTTGAAAAGTGACATTTTCAGCTCTCAGGTGATGAAGAGATCCCAATCCGTTGGTTTCCCGCGCGGATTGGGGCATTCGGCGAGGGTAGCGGTCCACCTCCGCACCTTGAGAGAAATAGGAAAGCCTTCCTGACAACGCCTTGTCAGGATTGTCAGTGGATGAGCTTCACATTGGCGTGAGGGACCCGACCGTTCAGGACAGGTCCCTTGTTTCCGGGATTTGCGGACGGCTGAACAATTTCGCCGTCGCCAAAATCAGGTGTTGCGCAATTAGGATGATTGTCCTAATTCTATTAGGTCAAATGTCCTAAAGGCGAGCGCGCCGAGCGGGCTGGAAACGTCGAGGAAGGGAAGATGGCGGCAAGAGCGACACGGCAGCAGATCGTCGACGCGGCGGACGAGCTGTTCTACGGCCATGGGTATGCGCAAACATCCTTCGCGGACATCGCGGCGGCCGTGAACATTTCACGCGGCAACTTCTATTATCATTTCAAGACCAAGGACGAGATCCTCGACGCGGTGATCGAAAAACGGCTGGAGGACCGCGAATGGCTTCTCGCCAGGTGGGACGAAACCTCGGATAGCCCGGCCGCGCGCATCGCTTGCTTCATCAGGATCGTGATCGTCAACCAGGCGAAGATCATGGCCTACGGCTGTCCGGTGGGCACGCTGACGGCGGAACTGGCCAAGCTTGAGCATCCCTCGAAGAACAAGGCCAATGCGATCATGGCGCTGTTTCGCGACTGGCTCATCCGCCAGTTCATTGACCTCGGACACGAAGCCCGCGCGGAAGACTACGCCCTTCATGTCCTCGGCTGGAGCCAGGGTGTTGCGACACTTGCTCAGGCATTCAAGGACGAAGAGTACATCACGCGGGAAGTCGAAAAGATCCTCGGCTGGCTGGACGGGCTGGTCCCCGGTCGCGCGGCGAAAACATGAGCTTAAAAACGGAGAGATGGAAATGTTTGTTGTGACCCTGACTTTTTCGGAAAACAAGGCCCGTGCCTCGGAGCTCATGCAGGCCCACAAGGCCTGGATCGCCAAGGGCTTCGACAAGGGGCTGTTCCTGATGGTCGGAAGCCTCCAGCCCAACGCGGGCGGCGGCATCCTTGCGCATAACGCCACGCGCGCGGAGCTGGCGAGTTTCGTTGGAGAAGACCCGTTCGTTCGGGAAAACGTGGTGAGCGCCGACATTCTGGAAATCGAACCGGCGCGTCTCGACGACCGCCTCCAGTTCCTGGCGGCCTGAGTTCTCATCAAGGCAGAGCGCCCCGGAAACGGGGCGCGCAGACAGCCAACACCCCTTTTGACCGTCGTTCCGGCTCACGCGATGCCGCTTTGCGGCCCGCTGTCCGGAATGACGTCACGGTGTTTACCGGTAATCCGAAGCGCCCCGCAAACCGGGCGCTTCAAAGTTTTCAGAGTTGACAGAACGCCTACTGAACCCTTGGGAACAGCGTCTCGATCTCGCCGAGGTCGCCGTCGCCCCGGAGCTTGTCGAGTTCCGGTTTCCAGGGGCAGGCGACGTCCGGCGCGTTCAGCATTTTCAGCGCCTTTTGCGCGGAACCCGGAATGACCTGTGTCAGAGCTTCCATGACGACGCGCAGGCAATCGAGGGTCACATAGATCACCGTCTGGCAGCGTTCCCGCGTTTCCTCGTTCTTGATGAGGTCCCAGGGGGCCTGCTCGGCGAAATAGTTGTTCATGTCGTCGGCGACCGTGATGATCGACTGCAGCCGTGCCGGGATCTCGGCAAGGCTGATCCATTTGCCCATGCCTTCGGTCGCGTCCAGAACCGCCTTGCGGATGGCCTCGTCCTCGGCCGAAAGCGGGCCGGGCGCGGGCAGTTTGCCGTCAAAGCGCGCCTTGGAGAACTTCGCGGCCCGCGACAGCAGGTTGCCGATCTTGTTGCCCAGCTCCGTGTTGTAGGTCTGGGTGATGAAGTCCACGGAGATCTGGCTGTCGCTGTCGGCGCGCATGTGCCGGGCGAGATACCAGCGCAGCGCGTCGACGCCGAGCTTCTCGATGACCTCGACCGGGTCGACCACATTGCCGATGGATTTCGACATCTTGACGCCGCCGGCGCCCACCCAGTGACTGTGCACGGACAATTTCTTCGGCAGCGGCAGGCCGGCGGCCATCAGCATGATCGGCCAGTAGACGCCGTGCGGCTTCAGGATGTCCTTGCCGATCAGGTGTTCACATTCCGCCCACCAGTCCGCATAGCCGTCCTCAGGCCAGCCGATATTGGTCAGGTAGTTGGTCAGCGCATCGAACCAGACATAGGTGACGAAGTCGGTGTCGAAAGGCAGTTCGACGCCAAGCGTCACGCGGGTCTTCGGCCGCGAGATGCACAGATCCTCCAGCGGTTCGGAGAGCATCTGTTTCAGCTCGTTCCTGAACGCCTCGGGCTGCACGAAATCCGGATTGTCGGCGATATGCTGCAAGAGCCGTTCGCGGAACGGTTCCATCTTCAGGAAGTAGTTGGTCTCTTCCGTCTGCTCCACCTTCATGGTCGGGTGCAGCGGGCACTGGCCGTCCTCGGTGAGATCGGATTCTTTCTTGAACTCCTCGCAGCCCTTGCAGTAGGTGCCGGTGTAGTTCTTCTTGACGATCAGATCCTTGTCGAAGATCGACTGTTCCATGCCGGCGACGGCCGTCTTGTGGCCCTCGCGGCTGGTGCGTACGAAATAGTCGTAAGCCACGCCCAGCTGGTCGAAGACGCCCTGGAATTCCTTGCAGCGCATGTCGAGGAACTCCTCGACCGGCATGCCGAGATCGGCGGCGGCTTCCTGGTTTTTCTGGCCGTGCTCGTCGACGCCGGTGGACAGCATCAGCTCATACCCCAGCGCCTGGCGGTTGCGTTTCAGGATATCGGCCATGATCGAAGTAAAGGCGTGACCGATATGCGGAGAACCGTTGACGTAATAGATCGGGGTGGTGATGTAACTTTTCATCCAAAGGCTTTCGAAGTTTCGGGAGAACGGAAGTCAGGTCGGTTTATCCCGGCGGGCTTCAACGTTCGCCAAAGACGGTGCGAGCTATATTTCACACTCACAGGCTCAAGAAAAGCCCCGTGGAACAGTTTGGAGCTTCAATGTTGCCCTGTCACCCCATCACCCAGATCCCGCCAAGAACGAACAGCGTCAGAAACGCCGTCTGGGTGACCAGCATCCAGATCGCCGGTCCGCCGACCTCCAGCAGTTTCGGGATCGAGGTCTTCATGCCGACGGCGGCAATCGCCGCCAGAAGCGCCCAGCGGGAGACCTGACCGGCGAGATCCTTGACCGTTTCGGGGATCAGTCCGAAGGAATTCAGGGCGGCGAGCACCAGAAAGGCGACGACGAAGCCGGGCATCAGGGGAGGCCGGGCCGTGCCCGGTTCCGTGTGACCGCGCAGGATCAGCGCGGCGGCGAGCACGATCGGGGCGAGCATCGTCACCCGGATCAGCTTGACCAGCGTGGAGAGGTCGCCGGTTTCCTCCGAAATCGAGAACCCGGCGCCGACCACCTGCGCCACGTCGTGGATCGTGCCGCCCAGAAAGACGCCGGTCGCGTCCCGGGAAAGACCGAGAGCGCCCGTCAGGATCGGATAGAAGATCATGGCAAGCGTGGAGAGCACCGTCACCGTGATCACGGTGAAGGCGAGGTCGCGTTCCGCGTGCTCGCGTTTGGGCAGGATCGAACCGATGGCCATGGCGGCTGATGCGCCGCAGATCGCCACCGCTCCGCCGGAAAGAAAGGCAAACAGCCGGTCCTTGCCGAAGAAACGGCCGATCAGCAGTGAAAAGCCGATGGTCGCCAGCACGCCGGCGATCACGAGCAGCAGGAAGGGAAGGCCGAGGGTCTGGACCAGTTCCACGCTGATACGCACGCCGAGAAGGGCGACCCCGATCCGGAGCAACGTTCTCGCGGCAAAGGCGATGCCTTCGGTCGTTCGCGGTTCGTCGGAAAGGAAATTGAGCGGCATGCCGAGCAGGATCGCCATCAGCATGGCCGGCGCACCGTAATGCTCGTTCAGGAACTGGGCGGCAATGGCAACGAGGCCGGCAATGGCGACGCCCGGAAACAGCTCCCGGGCCCGGTCCTTGAGTGCGCTGACCATTCTATGTCCTGGGTTCGGTGCGTGTGTGGTTTAGTAAGAAGAAGTCCCGGCTCGTGGGCCGGGACAGCATGTCAGTTCCAGTCTGTTTCAGTTCAGATCCGCGTCGCGCTGGGCGTTGACGGCGGTTTCCGCTTCCGCGACGGCCTCTTCCAGAGCGCCGAAGATTTCCCCGCCCCTGGCGACGTTTTCCCGAAACCAGTCATAGACCGGCGTGGCGGCTTCCTTGAAGGCGGCTTTCTGCTCCGGCGTCGGCACGTAAAGATCGCCGCCGTCCGCGACGAAGTCCTCATAAGCCTGAATGGACTTGCGTTTCGGCGAGGCGAAGGTGGCCTGTTGCAGGGCATAAAAGCCGTCGACGACCACGCGCCGCAGGTCTTCCGGCAGGGAGAGGAACTTCTCGTTGTTCATCCACCACAGCGCGCCCATGTAGGCGTGGCCGTCGAGGGTGACGTATTTCAGGCCCGCATCGGGGAACTTCATGTTCATGATGTCGGTGATGCCGTTCTTGGAGCCCTCGACCACACCGGTCTGGAAGGAGGTGAACAGTTCCGGCCACGGGATCGGGGTTGGCGCGGCGCCGAGCGCCTTGACCAGTTCCTGCGGCAGGTCGGCTACAACGGTGCGGATCTTCAGGCCTTCCAGGTCCGCCGGCTCGGCGACACGGTGCTTCGTGTTGGCGAAATTGCGCCAGCCGCCGGTGTTGCCTACAGTCATCAGCCGGATGGCGTTGCCGCTGTCCTCCAGGGCCATGGCGCGCAGGGTCCGGGTGAAGGTACCGGAGAGAACATGTTCCGCGATCCGGTCGTCGGACATCATGTAGGGCAGATCGAGCACCTGCACATATGGAAAGATCCCGGCCGCGCCGCCGGAAGTGGAGATATAGATGTCGATGGATCCGTCGGCCACGCCCTGAAGACACTCGGCCCCATTGGAACAAAGCTGGGTCCCGATGAAGAGTTCGACGGCGACAGCGCCGTTGGAGGCGGCCTCGACGTAATTCTTGAAGACGACAAGCCCGTCGTAGTCTTCGTCATTCTCGTTGGAATTGGCGGTTGCACGCAAGGTGAAGTCGGCGGCCGCCGTGCTTGTGACGGCGCTGGACAGCACCGCTACGGCGGCAACCGCCATCATTACGGATTTGAGCATTTCATTTCCTCCCTTATGTGGTCGTTTTAGTCGGCAAATCTGGTCAGGCGCGGGATCGTCATGGAAAGGGCCGGAACATACGTGATCAGGAAGATCACGGCGATTTCCACGGCGAGGAAGGGTAGGACCGTTTTGGCGATGGTTTCAACCCGTTCCCTGGAAACCGAAGCCGCGACGAAAAGCACCAGACCCATCGGCGGCGTGGCAAGCCCGATCGTCAGGTTCACGCTCATGATGATGGCGAAGTGGAGAGAGTCGACCCCCATGGAGGTGAATACCGGCCCGAGAATCGGCCCGAGAATGATGATTGCCGGCCCGGCGTCGAGAAACATGCCGACGACCAGAAGCAGCAGGTTGATCAGGAACAGCAGGATCAGCGGGTTCTGCGTCAGACCGAGAACGAAATCCGCCAGACCTTCCGGCGCATGGCTCAGGCTGACGACGGTCTTGAAGGCCATCGCGGCCCCGACCAGAAGAAGCACCATGGCTGAGGTGATGCCCGCGCGGTTGAAAACGCCAGGCAGGTCGGAGAGGGAAAGCGAGCGCAGCACGAAAAGCCCCAGTATGAGCGCGTAGGCCACGGCGACGGCGGCCGCTTCTGTCGGTGTGAAGATGCCTGCGAGAATGCCTCCCAGGATGATGACCGGTGTCAGAAGCGGGAAAAAGGCCTTCAGGGATGCGCGGCCGCGCTCGTTCCAGGAATGGCGCCGGCTCGCCACCGGAAAGTCGTGTTTGCTGGCCAGGAACCGGACCACGAGCATCAGCCCGAGACCGATCAGGATGCCGGGCACGATGCCTGCCAGAAACAGCGCGGCGACGCTCTCGCCCATGACATAGGCATAGATGATCATGATGCCCGACGGCGGAATGATCGGTCCGATCACGGCGCTGGCTGCGGTCACGGCGGCCGCGAAGCGTCGGGTGTAGCCCTGTTTCTCCATGGCGGGGATCAGCATGGACCCTAGGGCCGAGGCGTCGGCCACCGCCGACCCGGAGAGACCCGCGAACAGCATGGAGGACAGAATGTTCACATGGGCGAGCCCGCCCCTGAGGTGGCCCATGAGAGCCTGGGAAAATTCCACCAGGCGCAAGGTGATGCCACCCTTGTTCATCAGCTCTCCGGCAAGCATGAAGAACGGAATCGCCATAAGAGGAAAACTGTCTATGCCGTTATAGACGTTACGGTAAAGAAGGACGATGTCGCGGTCCTGACCGTTCAGCCAGAGAAGCAGGCCGGGGGCCGCCAGAAGGCCGAAGAACACCGGCAGCCCGATGATCAGAAGGACGAGGAAGACGGGAAGAAACCAGACCAGCATCAGTCGGCCCCTGCCAGATCGGCATCCGGTATCGCCGGCAACCTGTCGTCGCCGCCGAGGCAGGTGACGAGGCCGCGCAGGATCAGCTCGACATTCACCAGCACCAGAAGCGTGGCGCCCACAAGCAGCGAGGCCATCATCCAGCTTCGCGGGACCCGGACCCAGTCGCTGAAGGTCAGGCTGCCCGGCAGATAAAGCGAGGCGGTCGCGAACTTGCCGCTGAAACCGGTGACTTCAAGATAGCCGATCCGGACCGCCATCAGGAGCACCGTTAGGGACATGAACAGCAGGAGAAGGGAGAGGAGCGCACCGAGAAAGCGGGGCAGGAGATGTCCGACCATGTCGATGGCGACGAACCCGCCCCGGCGAAAAGCGGTCGGGGCCATCAGCCCGGTCATCCACAGCATGCAAAAACGCGCGGCTTCGTCCGGCCAGGGCAGGGCATTGTTCAAAACATAGCGGAACACCACTTGGGTGAGGATGGCGGCGACCATCAGGGCAATGGCGACCACACCGATGGCGCGGCCGCTTCGCAGGAGCTGCGTGTTGACGAAAGCAAGCGGGGCCAGAACCGCCAGCAAAATGCCCATGAAGCCCTCCCGATAGTGTTTTTTTGGAACGGGATGGGTCATCCCATCTTCCGTTCCTATTGTGAAGTGATTTGCTCCGGTTTGCCCGGAAAAAAATGTTCGCCGGGAGTAGGTACAGGAGCGGCAGTTCCGCACGGCCAACGCGGAGGAACTGCTTTCCGTCGGTTCCGCGCAGGTCTCAAGGAACTTCCTGTCCCAGCGCTGCCTCGTAAAGCCGGAACCAGTTTTCCCGGTCCAGTACGACCTTGAAGGCATCGGACAGCCTGGAAATCCGGTTGAGATTATTGGTGCCCATGACCGGCAGCAGCTTGGCGGGATGCGCCAGCAGGAAGGCGACCGCGACGGCGGAGCGCTCGACACTGAAGTCGCCCGCGATCTCGTCCATGACGGTGCCGAGCTTGCCCGTCTCGCTCATCAGGGAGCCGCCGCCAAGCGGTGACCACGCCATGAGGCTCGTTCCAAGACGCTGGTGGAAGGCAAGGTCTCCATTGGTAAATGGCGCGATTTCCTTCAGGGAGATCTCGATCTGGTTGGTCGCGAGCCGGTGTGTCATGGCGGACTGAAGCAACTCCCAGTCCCAGGGCCGGAAGTTGGAAACCCCGGCTGCGCGGATCTTGCCGCTTTGGATGAGACCGTCGAGCGCCGCACCTGTCTCCTGGTGGTCCATCAGTGGGTCCGGCCGGTGGATCAAAAGCAGATCGATTGTATCGATCGCCATGTCCGAAAGCGACGTTTCGACCGCCTGTTCGATATGGGTGCGGGAGGTGTCGTAGTGTTTCACCTTCGCACCGGCATATCGTCCGACGGGTGCGACGATGTCGCATTTGGTGACGATTTCCATCCGGTTGCGCAAGGACGGGTTGGCCTTCAGCGCACCGCCAAGAACGCTCTCCGCCCGGTAGCCGCCGTAAATGTCCGCCTGATCGAACGTGGTTATGCCCTGATCGAGACAGAGCTGGATTTTCTTCTCCACATGGGCGGGTGACGTGTCCCGGTCGTCGTCGAGGCGCCACATTCCGTAGATCAGCCGGGAAAATTCCAGGGTGCCCTGCAGTCTGACCCGTTCCATCAGCGTCTTTCTCCATTTCCGAGTGGTGTGGCCGGAGTTTCAGCCGGAACGCGGCCGTAGACATGAGGCAGCGAGCAGGTCTTCAGACTCGGCAAGGCGCGGGATCCGAAGTGCTTCGCCTCTTCCTCATGCGGATAGCCGGAGAAAATGAACGCCCGGATGCCCATGGCCCGGTAGGCCTCGATTTTCGACAGAACCTGGTCCGTGGACCCGACCAGCGCCGCGCCGCACCCGGACCGGGCCCGGCCGACCCCGGTCCAGAGGTTGGATTCGATGTAGCCGAATTCATCCGCCAGTTCGCGGCTTCTGGCCTGATGGCTTACACCGAGGGAATGCGCGTCCAGGGCCCGTTCGCGGATCGCCGTTCCCTGGGCGTCGTCGAGCCTGGAAACGATGTAGTCGGCGTATTCCTGGGCTTCCTTCTCGGTATCGCGCACGATCATGTGGACCCTCAGGCCGTAGTCGAGGGTCCGGTCATGGCGCGCGGCCTCCGCATTGACCGCCTTCATCCGTTCCTCAAGCTGTTCGATCTTTTCTGGCCACATGAGGTAAACGTCGCAGTGCCGGCCGCACAGGTCCAGTGCCGAAGGGGAGTAGCCGCCGAAGTAAAGCAGCGGGCCGCCGGTCTGATAGGGCCTGGCCGGGTCGGTTGTCAGGCCTTTGAAGGCGTAGATCTCGCCTTCGAAGTCGATTTCGTCCCGTGTCCAGGCCTGCTTCAGGATCTCCACCACCTCGCGCGACCGGCGATAGCGATAGGCGCTGTCCGCCTGTTCGCCGGGAAAGTCGGAGGAAATGACATTGACCGTCAGCCGGCCCCTCAGCATGTGATCGAGCGTTGCGATGGTGCGCGCCAGCATGATGGGCTGCAATTCGCCGCATCGGACCGCGGCCAGAAAATTGATCTTGTCCGTGATTGGCGCGCAGCCGGCGATAAAGGCGAGCGTGTCCTGTCCGACCTGGTAGGAGGACGGGCACAGGACATTTCGGAAACCCTGGGCCTCGGCGGTCTTCACAATCGCGCTGCAATGCTCCCAGGAAGACCTCAAATGCCCGTCCGGCACGCCGAGGAATTGATAATCGTCTGAGCAAAGGGCCGCGAACCAGGACACTTCTATGGCGTCCAGGTCGGGAGAGCTCACCGGGACAACGGTCATGAACTGCCTCCCTGATCCACACCGTTGAACATCGCCATGCCGGTTGAAAAGCTGACCGGCGTTTCGATCGCCGATAAACCTTGCGGCATGAAGGCGAACGCCTGCTTTCGAGCGTTTGAACGATGTTCGTAGGTTGGCTTACGTAAGGACATCTCTTGAATATCATTCGAATTGATGTAAATCAATAGTATAGCAATTTGTCATGAACGGGAAGTTTGTCGACATGCCAGCCACTTCGCAGGCATCTCAAGCGCTGCCGCTTTACGTCCAGGTCAGTGAGCTGCTGATCAGGGATATCGCCGCCGGGCGGCTGATGGAGGGAGAGCGGCTGCCGCCGGAACGGGACATGGCGGAGGAGCTGGGCATCTCGGTTGGCACCTTGCGCAAGGCGTTGGCGGATCTGACGCAAAAAGGCTTGCTGGAGCGGGTGCAGGGTTCCGGCAACTACATACGCCACGGCGCGACGCATGAGAGCGTCTATGCGATGTTCCGCCTCGAACTGCTGTCGGGTGGAGGTCTTCCGCGGGCGGACATACTGAGCGTCAACCGCATGAAAAAAACTGACGACCTGCCGTCTTTCGGGACGGCTGCGGATGCGACGCGCATAAGGCGTCTCAGATATCTCAACGATGTCCTGATCGCTGTCGAGGAAATCTGGCTCGATGGCGACGCGGGCACAGTCCGGCGGGATCTTCTGTCGGATTCCCTCTACCGATTCTATCAAAGACATCTCGGTTTCTGGATCAAGCGTGCCGAAGACAGGGTAACGATTGCAAAGGTGCCGGACTGGTCGCCGGACATCTTTCCCGTCGCGCCGGGAACCGTAACCGGATTTGTCGAGCGTTTCAGTTGGACTGAAAAGCGAGAGCCGATCGAGTTTTCACGCACCTGGTTCGATACCGGCAAGGCCCATTATGTCCAGCGCCTGAAATAGCGGGCGGCCGGCGGCAGGATGACCGTGCGGCGGAACCGGGATTTGAGGCCCGGCAATCCGCGCTGCAACCGTTCTTTCGCGGAACGCCCTTCTGGCGGTATGGTTGATCGCGAGGAACGGGCCGGTTTTCCCGATCAGAGGAAGGCCTTCGGCCGCGGGCTTTAATTGGCCCAGGTGCTGAAAGGATCGCGTCCGCGTCTCATGTTGAGGTCCTTGATAGGCGCCTGATAATTCCGCCCGGTGTCGGACTTCCGGCATTGCTGTTTGCGGTACGCGATATTGTCGGGCACGCCCCTGTGGTTCTGAACGAGAACGCAAAAGACGTTGTAGCGGCCGTTGATCGCGACGTCGCGGCGCCCGCCCTTGGGAACGACAACTTGCTGATGACGTCTGAATTTCTGGTCGAACAGCAGAAAATTGCAGTATTTCGCATCGCCGTTTGGCGTGCGCGTGCTCTCGCAGAAGAAAGTCTCGGCGCGAGCCTCCGATGAGGTCAACTCTGGCACGAAGCCGGACATTCCCGAAACCGCCAGGAACAGAGCCATGGTTAGCGTTCGTTTCAGCATCTTTAATTTCCCCTTCTTGGGCATATTTCTTCAAGATTGTCATTCTTAGGCGAGAATGACGCTTTACGTTGGGTCCAGTACCTCCGGTTGTCGTGCTGGACATTTGTGCCGTTTGTGTGCAGCCTTCTCACACGCTCAGGAGCGTATTGTCCGTGAACGCTGCGGAGGCCTGTCTGTCCTTGCGTCCGCAACGCTTCGTTTAGAGCATTTCAGGCCAACCGGGAGGGCCCGATGCGCAAAACTTTATCCGTACTTCTTTCAGTGGTTCTGGTTTCCCAGACCGTTCTCGTGAACGGGGCGCTTGCTGCCCCCGCGGTGACGACGGCGAACGTGAACTTCCGCCAAGGGCCGGGTACCGGCTATGGCTCCCTGGGTACCGTCCCGAACGGCAGCCAGGTGGAGCTGGAAAACTGCGACGACACCGGAGCCTGGTGTTCTGTCAGTTACAACGGCCAGAACGGATTCGTGAGTGGCCGATATCTTGAACTGACCGAACAGGAGGAGAAAACCGGCTGGCCGCGGTCATTCCAGACCGATGGCGGAGCTACGCTCGTCCTATATCAGCCGCAATTCACGCAGTGGGACAATTTCAAGACCCTGGATGCGCTCGTTGCCGCCGAGTACATCAAAGATAAAGACGCAAAGCCGGTATTCGGAGTGATCGGAGTCACAGGGAAAACCGTGGCGGACACTGAAAACGGCGAAGTCGATGTCAGCGACATCCAGGTGACGCAATTGGACTTCTCCTCGCTCGACCGCGCCTCGCTGACGGATCTCACGCTACAGGTCGGCAAGATCATGCCGACCGGAACGATCACCGTGAAAGAAGACCGGATCACCGCGGGCCTGGCCGAATACCAGCGCATGGACGACGTTGAGGGCCTGAACTCGGAGGCGCCGCCCATTTTCGTGACGACAGAACCCTCGATCCTCGTGCAGACCGATGGCGCACCGATTTTCGCGCCGGTCAAGGGCGTCCAGGGCCTGAGCTTTGTCGTCAACACCAACTGGGATGTCCTGAAGGTCGACGAAACGGAAGAGCTTTACCTGCGCGACGAGAAGTCCTGGCTGAAAACCACGGATGTCGCCACCGGTTGGGAACCGGTAGCGGCGCTGCCGGAGTTGATCGCCTCGTTGCCGGACGACGAAAACTGGAAAGAAACGAGGGAAGCGATCCCTGGTGAGCCGTTCCCGGACAACAAGCCGCCGAAAGTGGTCTACTCCGACAAACCGGCGGAAATGATCGTCTTTGAGGGCGAGCCGAGACTGGAGCCGGTCGGAACCACAGATCTGGAGTGGGCGTCCAATACGGAAAGCGACGTGTTCTTCCTCAAAACCACGTCCACCTGGTACATCCTGGTTTCAGGGCGCTGGTTCAAGTCTCAGTCGCTCGATGCGGGGCCCTGGGAATTCACCACGCCTCAGTTGCCTCCCGAATTCCAGAACATTCCCGAAGATGCGCCTTACTATTCCGTCCTCTCCTCGATCCCGGGTACGTCGGAAGCCGAGCAGGCCCGGCTGAAGGCCAGCATTCCGACGACGGCGCGGGTGGAAGTCGGTTCCGTCAGCGCGGACATTGCCTATGCCGGCGACCCGGAATTCGAACCGATCGAAGGCACGTCGATGTCCTATGCGGTGAATACCAACGACCAGGTCATTCAGGTGGGGGCGAAATACTACGTGCTTCAGGACGGGGTCTGGTTCGTGGGCGACAGCCCGGAAGGGCCGTTCGAGGTCGCGACCGCCGTCCCGGACGAGATCTACACGATCCCGCCGTCCTCTCCGGTCTACAACACCACCTATGTGCGCGTTTACGAAACGGAGCCGGGAGCCGTGTGGTACGGCTATACCATGGGCTATCTGACGGGCTTCCTCGCCTGGGGCGTCTTTGTCTACGGTTCGGGCTACTACTACCGGCCCTGGTACCGGCCGGGCTTCAGGCCGATCTACTTCCCGCGCCCGGTAACCTATGGCATCGGAGCGTTTTACAATCCCATTCGCGGGACATATGGCCGTTACGGCTACGCATACGGCCCACGCCGGGGCATTGCCGGCGGCGGTATCTACAATCCGCGCACCGGCGGATATATCCGGGGGGCGGCGATCAGCGGTCCGCGCGGCAGCGCCGGTTTTATCACCGCTTATAACCCGCGCACCGGAAACCGGGTGACCATCGGCGGCGCACGGGGCATTTACGGCTCCTGGGGCGGCAAGGTCGTGTCGGGCCCGCAATGGTCCCGGACCCGCGACCTGCAGGCCGGTGCGGTCAAGCGCTGGAAACAGGACGGAAATCTTGGACGCGTGGCCAATCTGGACCGGCGCGGCGATGTCTTCGCCGGTCGGGACGGCGCGGTCTACCGCCGGGACGGCGAGAAGTGGCAGAAATTCGAAGGCGGCCGCTGGGGCAATGTGGATGCGCCTTCGCGCGATGCCATTCAGAACCGCCTTGGCGATCTGGGTGCCGGCGCGGCGATCGGCGCGGGCGCGGCTATCGGTGGCGGCGCGGCGCTGGCGAACCGCCCGGCCGGGGACAGGCTGCAGAACCGGCCCAACGCGGGCCAGCGTCCGAATGTCCAGCGCCCCGCGAACCTGCCGGCGGGCCAGCGCCCGAACGTTCAGCGGCCAAGTGTCGAGCGGCCAAACGTTCAACGTCCCGCGCAAAGACCGGCCAAGCCCAATGTGCAGCGTCCGAACAAGCCGAGTGCGCAGCGCCCGGCGCAACGGCCCGCCGCGCAGAAACCGGCGCAAAAAAGGCCCGCTACGAGACCCGCGGCCCGGCCCAAGGCTCCGTCACACATCAGCAGGGACCAAAGAGCGCGGAATGCCGGCAACCGTCAGGTCAACCGGCAGCGCAATGTCAACCGGTCCAAACCGCAACGAGCTCCGAAGCGGCGGGGCGGCGGCGGGGGAGGTCGGCGCAGATAACAGCGTTTTGCGACGAGGCGGCTGCGCACCCGGTTGAGAGGCCTCCGGAGGACTTGAGCCGGCGGCAATGCCGGGCTCGTTCAGCTTGATCTGTTGGCTGCTACGCCGGCGCGTTCGCGAGTCCGGGCGTCGATGCGGTCCCGGATTTCACGGGTCAGCGGATGGAAGTCCGTCTGCTTGCGGCCATAGTCCAGGTTGAATTCGTAGAACGAGGCATCCTGCTGCGGCATCAAGAGATGCTGCAGCATGGTTTCCAGCTTGTCGAAGGCCTTGGCAAAGCGGGCCTCCGGCGTCTGAGCGGTTGCGTATTCTTCCCAAAGCGCAAGAAAATCGAGGCGCAGGTCCTCCGGCAGGGGCGCGCAGAGTGTTTGAAAATCCTGTCTCTCCCGTTCCAGGCGGTTGTCGTCCGGCTTTTGAAGAGGTGCGGGAACATCGCCGGAAATCGCCTCGCCAAGGTCGTGGACCAGGCACAGCTTGATCAGTTTCAGCAAGTCGACGCCATCCAGTTCCCGCTCGAAGAGCAGAACCAACAGCGCGAGCCGCCAACTGTGTTCCGCGGTGCTCTCGGCGCGGCCCGAGCGTGTGCACCCGGAACGGATCGTATCCTTGAGCCGCTCGGAAGCCTGAAAGAATTCCAGAATGCCGGTCAGCCGGTCGCCATCAGGTGAGAAGTCAAAGGAAAGGGAAGAGGAGCTGTCTGTCATGCCCGTATTCTAGCGGAAGGAACCGCCGGCATCGAGCCGATGAATATTTTATGCGTCTTCCCGCACCAGCCGGGCGAAGCTGCCATCGGAAAGCGGCAGCCGGGTGATCCGGATCCGGCTTTCCGGTATGAACATTTCCGGAAACTCGGCTCGTTCGGTCGCAAAGCAGACGTCCGGACCAAAAGGCTCGAACCAGCCGTGCTCGTCCAGCCGTCCTTCCATGGTTCGGATACCGTCCGTCGCGAAACGCCAAAGAGGGCGGTTCATGAAGTCGGACGCGGGAATGTGCCATTCTCTTTCCCTTGCCGGCGAGAGGGCGAGGAGACGGTGGCTGAGATCGCAGACCAGATGAACGGGACCCGCCGCATTCGCGACGAGATCCAGAAGCGCACGGTCCGCGGCGGTTGCCGGCCGTGCCTCCAGAAGCCGCAGGATTTTCGTCCTGGTCTGTCCCTCCGGTTGCGCGGAGCCGCTTTCCCAACGCGACACCCTGCTTTGGGAAACGCCCAGATCCCGCGCCAGCGCCTGTTGCTTGACGCGGTTGAGCACCCGCCACCTGCGCAGGGAGGCTCCGATATTGTTTGGAAGAACGGCGGTCGGGATCGGCATGTCGCGAGTGTAGCGAAACAAATCGCAACAGGGGAGGGTGAAGATTGCCCGGCCGTCAGGCTTCCGGGCGCCGGTATTTTTCGATGAAGGCATCAATCGGCAGGCTGCGGAAATCAGGCAGGCGTTCCTTGAGCTGCGCGTGGTTCCAGTCCCACCAGGCGATCTCCAGAAGCGCTTCTTCCTGGGCCTCGGTGAAACGCCGCTTGATCGGCTTCGCCGGTACACCGCCGACAATCGTGTAGGGCGGTACATCCTTGGAGACGACGGCACCGGCGGCGACGATGGCTCCCGTGCCTATGGTCACGCCGGCCAGCACCGTGACATTGTGCCCGATCCAGACGTCGTGCCCGATCGTGACCCAGTCGTCCTTGCGCCATTGAAAGAAATCGCTGTCGTCGTCTCCCAGATCATAGGCGGCGGCACGGTAGGTGAAATGATGCTGGGAGGCCCGCCAGGTCGCGTGGTTGCCCGGATTGATGCGAACGCGTCTGGCAATCGAGCAGAACTTGCCGATGGTGGTCCAGACGACGTCGCCTTCCTGAACGATATAGGAATAGTCGTCCATCCGGCTTTCACGCATTTCCGTCAAGGCGCCGACTTCCGTCCAGACGCCGAGTTCGCAGTTCAGCACGCTTGCGTCCGGGTGAATATTCGGGGCTTCGCTCAGGACCGGTTTTTGTGTGGGCGCGGACATGGATCACCGTTTTGTTTCATTTCGTTGCGCTTGGTCTTAGCGCTCCGGAAGACTGGTTTCATGACGTTGAGATGACACTCTCATGACGGGCGATGTTTTTTTGCGGGCATGAATAGTGTCCGGAAACGGTTTTTTTGGACGCGCCGGCCCGCAGGGTGGCGAGAAGTCCAGGGCGCCTGGCAGGCCCGTTTTGAAGCGATTTCTTCGATTTGAAAGTTCTGAGTGCGTTGCACAATTTAAGTTAGCCGGAAAAGTAACCCGGCGCTGCCCGCCGTGGCATGTCATTGAAGTGTAATAAAATTTTGATGTTGCAGACAAAATTGCGTCATCAATCTGTAATGATCCAATGGCTCTTGTCGCCCGAGACTACGAACAAACACGGACAGGGCTGGCGCGTGATTCAATTTCAGGAAGTCACCAAGAATTTTGGATCCAGAACCGCGGTCAACAAGGTCAGTTTCGATATCGACAAGCCGCAGATGGTCGGCATCATCGGACGGTCCGGCGCCGGCAAATCGACCTTGCTGCGCATGATCAATAGGCTGACACCGGCCTCCTCCGGGCAGATCCTGTTCGAGAAGCGCGACATCCTGAGCCTGAAGGGCGGCATGATGCGCCGGTGGCAGCGCGACTGCGCCATGGTGTTCCAGCAGTTCAACCTGGTGCCGCGTCTCGATGTGGTCACCAATGTCATGCTGGGCAGGCTGAACGGTCACGGCACGTTGAAGAGCCTGTTCAATGTCTTCGGCTCAGGCGACGTAGCCGACGCCCTGGCGGCGCTCGACCGCCTCGGGATCGCCCAGGAAGCGACCAAGCGGGCGGAAGAGCTCTCCGGCGGCCAGCAGCAGCGCGTGGCCATCGCCCGCGCCCTGATGCAGGACCCGCACATGATCCTGGCCGACGAGCCGATCGCTTCCCTCGATCCGATGAACGCCAAGATCGTCATGGACGCCCTGAGGGAAATCCACGAGCGCGACAACAAGATCGTCATCTGCAACCTGCACACGCTCGATACCGCGCGCAGCTATTGCGACCGGGTGATCGGCATGCGCGACGGTTTCCTCGTGTTCGACGGCAAGCCGGAAGACCTGACGACCGATGCCGCCCGCGAAATTTACGGCGCGGACGAGAGTTTC
The DNA here is from genome assembly GCF_017309185.1 of Roseibium aggregatum. Classification (GTDB taxonomy): domain Bacteria; phylum Pseudomonadota; class Alphaproteobacteria; order Rhizobiales; family Stappiaceae; genus Roseibium; species Roseibium aggregatum_B. The sequence continues at coordinate 1,281,770 of NZ_JAEKJZ010000001.1, forward strand.
AACGAGGCGGCGACGTCGACCGCCATCGATGCCGGCCAGTCCGGCAGCAAAGAATCCGCCGGTGCGATGACCCCGGCGGCAGCGGCGGGCTGACCCGCCAGCGCACCTTTTAATCGTCATCACGAACCAGACCTTCGGGGAGTGTCCCAAATGAAAACCCTTGCAAAAGTTGCGGCCCTTGCTGCTGTCAGCATGATCGCTCTGAACGCCTCCGGCGCCGGCGCCGAGGAAATCACCGAATTCCGTATCGGCATTCTGGGCGGTGAAAACGCGTCCGACCGCCTGCGCGCCTATGAGTGCCTGGAAGAAAAAACCGCCGACCTGCTCGGCGTTCCGGTCAAGCTCTTCGCTCCGGCCGACTACAACGGCGTGATCGAAGGCCTGCTCGGCGGCAACCTGGACATGGCCTGGCTTGGCGCGTCCGGCTACGCCAAAGTCTTCCTGACCGATCCGGAAGCTGTTGAGCCGGTTCTCGTCAAGGTCAATGTCGACGGCAGCTACGGCTACTATTCCATCGGTTTTGCCCGCGTTGACAGCGAGATCAACTCGCTCGACGACATGAAGGGCAAGAAGTTCGGTTTCGGCGATCCGAACTCCACCTCCGGTTACCTGATCCCGTCCATCGAAATCCCAAAACTCGGCTACTCCATGAAGCCGGGCGAATATTTCGGTGACGTCGTCTTCACCGGCGGTCACGAGCAAACCATCGTCGCAGTCTTCAACGGCGACATCGACGCCGGCGTGACCTGGGCCGACGGCCTTGGCGAATGGGAAGACGGCTTCAACTCCGGCGCTCTGCGCAAGGCATCCGACGCTGGCCTGGTCGACATGACCGAGATCCAGGAAATCTGGCGTTCGCCGGTGATCCCGGAAGGCCCGGTTGTCCTGTCCAACAAGCTGCCGGCAGACGTCAAGGAAAAGATGACCAATCTGATGGCCAACCTGGCTGACGAAGACAAGGAATGCGCCTACGGCGTGATGGCCGGCGAAGCCAAGGGCTTCATGCCGATCACGCACGCTGCCTACGAGTCCATCGTTGCGGCCCGTAAGGCGAAAAGCCAGTAATCGCATCGCTTTGAAAACGCGGGTCGGGCTCCGGCCCGCGTTTGTCTGGAATTTTTGCTTCCTTTTTTGTCGTCCCGGTGAAGCGAAGCTGAAGGCCGGGATCCAGTAACCACCACGGCCGATTTGAACAACACGGCCATCCGCGGTGATTACCGGATCCCTGCCTTCGCAGGGATGACAAGTCGAAAGTCTGGTTTCTGCCCCTTTCTTCGGAAAGCCAGAGCGGACGTTTGAAACCTCGATCTGAAGGGCTTTCCCCATGGCTGTTGCCGCTCTCGAGCAGGAAATCCTGACGTTGCGCAAGCATCGCCAGCTTTATTCTCTCATCGGATTGCTGCTAGTCGTGGCGGTGCTCGTCTCCGGCTATTCGAAATCGAACGCGATGAATTCCGGCGGCTTCCTTCAGGGCCTGTCCAAGTTCTTCGACTATCCGGGCGAGATCGTCGTTGAAGCCTGGGAGGCCGGTCCGGCCTTTTTCGGCCTGATCGTCAGTTTCGCGCCGGCCATGCTGGAGACGCTCAACATCGCTCTGGTCGCAACCCTGCTTGGCGGGGCCGCGGCGGTGGTGCTGGCGATGGCTTCGACCCGCAATGTGGACAGTTGGGGGCCGCTCATTCCGGTCGTGCGCCGGGTGATGGACGTCATGCGGGCCTTTCCGGAGTTGATTATCGCGCTGTTCTTGATTTTCGTGCTCGGCTCCAGCCCGGTGCCGGCCATGATCGCGGTCGCCTTTCATACCGCCGGCGCGCTGGGCAAGCTGTTTTCCGAGGTCAACGAAAACATCGACCGCAAGCCTATCGAGGGCCTGTCGGCCTGTGGGGCAAGCTGGCTGCAGCGCATCCGTTTCGCGGTCCTGCCGCAGGTCGCGCCCAACTACCTGAGTTACTTCCTGCTGCGCCTGGAGATCAATGTGCGCGCTTCCGCCATTCTCGGCTTCGTCGGAGCCGGCGGTATCGGTCAGGAACTCAGGCGCACCATTGGCTGGGGCAAGGGCGCGGGCGACGAAACCGCCGCGATTTTCGTGCTTCTGTTCGTCACGATCATGCTGATCGATCAGTTGTCGTCCTACATGCGCGGCAAGCTTGTCGGCTCCGGCCGGGCACACTGAGGGGCTTGAAATGGCAACCGACACAATGGAACCGGCCGTAACTCACGAGACCGTATGGCGGACTGTCCGGCGCAGGGCCAGGATAACGGTGCTCGTTCCGATCGCCATCCTCGCCTATCTCACCTACACCTGGTTCGCTTTCGACGTTTCGGCGCTTTTGGCGAAATCGCAGCCGGACAGGGCGGTGATCCTGGCGACCGACTCCGTCGCCTACAAGGTCCAGGTGGAGAAGAATTTCCGCCGCGGCGAATTCAAGGTTGCCATCGAAGGCGAGCGGACGGCGACCTATGACAACGCGGAGCTTCCCGACTGGGTCGACCTGGACGGCGACACGGCCTTCATCGATCTGGGGGACGGTTATTCGGTCGAGATCGACGGCAAGACGGCGCTTTTCGCGATCCCCGGATATGGAGTGATCAAGGGGACGGCGACGGACAAGGGCGTCGACACGGTTCTGCCAAACGGTCCGGCGCCGGATTGGGTCAAGGTCGACCCGCGAAAGCTGAATGTCCGCCCGACGCTCGACCGCCGTCTGCAGGTGACCAAGACCAAGATCGAGGTCCATAACTATTTCGGCGGCTGGGAGAATTTCTGGTTCCCGTTCCGCTCGCCGCTTTACGGCATGTCCTTCAGTCAGCTCTACGCGCTCGCGCTGAGCTCCGACCGGATGGATCCGGAGACGTCCAATCTGTGGTTCATCGTTGACGAGTTCCTGTCGAACCCGGACTGGCAGCACGGCGATGTCTTCGTCGCCCTGTTCGAGACCATCATGATGGCGGTTCTGGGAACACTGACGGCGGCGCTCTTCGGCCTGCCGCTGGCGTTTCTCGCCGCGCGCAACTTCACTTCGTCCACCTTCCTGCGCTTCGGCACGCGGCGTCTGTTCGACTTCCTGCGCGGCATCGACATGCTGATCTGGTCGCTGATCTTCATCCGCGCCTTCGGTCTGGGACCGCTTACCGGTGCGCTGGCAATCGCCTTCACCGATACCGGTTCGCTCGGCAAGCTCTTCTCCGAGGCGCTTGAGAACATCGACAACAAGCAGGTCGAAGGGGTCCGGGCAACCGGCGCCAGCCAGATCCAACGCTACCGTTTCGGGGTCATTCCGCAGATCCTTCCGGTTTTTGTCTCCCAGGTGCTCTACTATCTGGAATCCAACACTCGCTCGGCAACGGTCATCGGCGCCCTTGGCGCAGGCGGTATCGGCCTTCTTCTGGTCGAAACCATGAAGACCTCCCGCGACTGGGAAAACACCAGTTACATCATCATCCTGACCATCGTCGTGGTGATCCTGATGGACCAGACCTCCAGCTGGCTGAGGCGCAAGTTGATCGAGGGCAAGTAAGGTCAAATGCCTCCGGTTATTCTTCTTGCCGGACACCGGGATTCCCACCTTACTCCTTGAAAACCGGGAGATGCCTCTTTTTGCCGCAATTCCGTCGCGCTACCGTGGCAGCGTTCCCCAAAGGAATCAAAGAAGGCGGAGAGGGCGATGCGGCAAGGTTTTTTCAGAACGCTGACGGGAGCAGTCCTGGGGGCGGGGGTCGGGTTCGCGGGATCGCTCGAGGCCGCTCACGCCATCGAAAGCTGCGTCGCTTCCCTGAAGAAACAGGCCGTTGCCGCAGGTGTCCGGCCGGAAATCGCCGAACGGATGCTGTCCGGCGCGAAATACGACGAAAAGGTCATCCGTTTCTCGACCTCCCAGCCGGAGCACAAGACCGCGATCTGGGATTATATGGCTTTTCTGGTCGACAAGGAGCGCATCGAGGACGGCAAGGCGAACCTGAAAAAGCATGGTCGCACGCTGGCTTCCATCGAAAAGCGGTACGGGGTTGACCGGCATGTGGTTCTGGCCGTTTGGGGGATCGAGAGCGACTACGGTCAGTTCCAGGGCGATTTCTACACGCCACACGCCCTGGCGAATCTGGTTTGCGCAGGCAAGAGGCGGCAGAAATACTTCCGCGGCGAACTGATCAAGACGCTTCAGATCGCCTCGCGCGGAGACGTGCCGGTGAATGATTTCCGCGGGTCCTGGGCCGGGGCCTTCGGTCAGACCCAGTTCATGCCGAGCACCTATAATTCGCTGTCCGTCGATTTCGACGGCGACGGCCGCAAGGATCTGGTCAATTCCGTGCCGGATGCGCTGGCCTCGACCGCGAACTTCCTGAAGAACGCAGGCTGGCGCGACAGCCGCCCGTGGGGTTTCGAAGCCAAGGTGCCCTCCGGCTACAAGGGGCCGGAAGGGCGAAAAAAATACGCGTCTCTGAGCACCTGGGGCCAACGGGGCGTGACCAAGATCGACGGTGGCAAATTGTCCGGCAAGCTGGAGGCGGCCCTGATCCGGCCGGCCGGTGCCGGCGGTCCCGCATTTCTTGTCACCCGGAATTTCCGCGCTTTGAGATCGTATAATGCCTCCACATCCTACGGTCTGGCGATCGCGCTTCTGTCGGAGCTCGTCTCCGGGGGCGACCCGATCAAGACACCCTGGCCGACGAACAATCCGGGGCTCTCGCGGGCACAGCGCCTCGAATTGCAAAAGCTCTTGAACAAGAACGGCTTCAATGTCGGCGAACCGGACGGCAAGGTTGGACCGGCGACCCGCGCCGGTATCCGCAAGGCGGAGGAAAAACACGGCATGCCGGTCACCGGGCGGCCGTCCTGGAATGTCTACTACGCTCTTGGAGGGCGCTGATGCCGGTCCGCGGGGCCTCGCTGTTCTGTTGCCAACGCTGAAACTGTCACCCGCTCCGCGGTTCGCCAGCTGGTTCCGAACCTGTGCCGGGAGCCGGGGTAGACGACACTCGATATGACGGTATCCCGGTCGGGCTGGTGGGAAATTTCGCCGGCTTGCGGATTGCTTGTTGCACTGCGTCAAGTTGCGGCGCAAAATAACAGGGTCATTCGGGAGATTTGCCATGTCCGGTCGGATTTTGACCATAGCACAGCAAAAAGGCGGGTCTGGCAAGACGACCCTGGCGGCCCATCTTGCGGTAGCGCTGGCGAAGCGGTCGGGCGAACCGGTCGCCATCCTCGACGTGGACCCGCAAGGTTCGCTCGGCACCTGGTACGAGGCGCGGGAAGAGTCGCTTGGCGAGGACAATACCGGGCTGGAATTCCGCACCGCCTCCGGCTGGGGCGCCCGGCGCGAGGCGCGCTCGCTTGCCAAATCCCACGGATATGTCCTCGTCGACACCCCGCCGAAGACCGACAGCGATGCCAAGCCTGCGATCGATGCCGCCGATTTCGTCATCGTTCCGATCCAGCCGACGCCGGTCGATCTCTGGGCAACCTCGCAGACGATCGATCTCGCGGCCAGGGAGGACACGCCTGCCATGCTCGTCTTGAACCGGGTCCCGCCGCGCGCTTCCCTTACTGGTGAAATGGCCGATGCCATTCTTGCCTCCGGCTTTGATGCGTTGGCCTCGAGACTGGGCAACCGGACCGTATTCGCAGCCGCAATGGGCAAGGGTGTCGCCGTGACCGAGGAAGCGCCGTCCAGCAAGGCGGCCCAGGAAGTCGAGTCGCTGATCGAAGAACTGGTGAGCCGGATCGGCTAACGGGATCGATAGACCTGTCAGCAGAGTTGCGCCCGGCCGAAGTTTTGCCTTGTCCTTGTCACGATCCGGTGCCTTGATAGGGGAAATTCTCGGTCCGGGAGGACAGGCATGTCCCTTTTTTCTCTTTCTTTTTCAAGCACCCGTACAAAAAAGTCTTCTAACGGAAAAGCGACGGCAAAGGCGGCCACGCTCGCGCTGCTCGTTCTCGGCGCGGCAGGTGCCTTCCAGACGCCCGTGGCGGCGCAGGACCGGCGGATTGTCACCATCGACGACGCGGATTTCTTCGGCAGCGATTACAACACCGTCAAGGACGTGGATCTTGAGGGCTGCAAGTCAGCCTGTCTTCGGGACAGCCGGTGCCGGGCCTTTACGTTCAACACATCCGCGGGCTGGTGTTTCCTCAAGTCCGACTATGGCGAACTGCAGCGATTCGCCGGCGCGATCGCGGGCCGCGTCGTCGAGGTCAAGGCGCCGCGTGCCGATCTGAGCGCGGACCGGAAAAGGGAACTGACCTTCCTGTCGCCCTCGAAACTGCAAAGCGCCGAAACCTATTCCTTGAGCATCGCCAACTCGGCCCGCTCGGGCGGCGGAACGGCAGACCAGTTGCGCCAGAGCGGCTCACAGGCGCTCAGAAGCCAGAAGGCCGCGCTCGCCGAAGCGGACTTTCTGCAGCTGATCGCTCTGGAACCGGGCGATTATCAGGCCTGGGCGCAGCTCACGATCGCTTTGCTCATGCAGAAACCGGATGGATGGACCGACCGTCAAAACAACCAGAAGAACGCCGTGTCGGCCGCGATCAACACCTATCTGCGGACAGTGGACGCTCCGGAACAGGCGGCGACGCTCGGCCTTCTGGCGCGCGCCCTGGAGCGGAGGAGCGAGTACAAGACCGCGATCAAGGCGCTGCGGGCGTCGTTGGCGTATCAGGAAAACCCAAACATCCGCCGCCACTATGACGAACTCGTCGCAAAGCACGGTTTTCGGATTGTCGACCACGAGGTTGATTCCGACAGTGTTGCACCGCGCATCTGCCTGATCTTCTCGCAAAAGCTGCCGCTGGGCGAAGACATGAGCCCCTATGTGACCGTCAAGGGCGAGGGCACCCTGTCGGTCGAAGCGGAGGGCAACCAGATCTGCGCCGACGGCTTGAAGCATGGCGCCCGTTACCAGCTCACCGCTCGCAGCGGCCTTCCGGCCGCCGACGGCGAGAAGCTCGAAAAATCCTCGGAACTTTCCGTCTACGTCCGGGACCGTTCGCCGTCGGTCCATTTCCTGAGCCGGTCCTATGTGCTGCCGTCCGGCGGCAATCCGACGATCCCGATCGTCTCGGTGAACACTTCGGAAGTGGAAACCACGATCTATCGTGTCGGCGGGCGGTCGGTCGCCGATATCCTGAGGGACAACCGTTTCCTGCGCCAGCTGAGTTCCTACCAGGCTGAGCGGATCGAGGACGAACTCGGCGAGAAGGTCTGGTCGGGCATCGTGGAAACGGAAAACAGCCTCAACCTGGACATCACCACCGCCATTCCGGTTTCAGAGACGGGCATCGATCTGAAGCCCGGTGTTTATGTGATGACGGCCCGGTCGAAACTCGACCTCAAGAACCGCTGGGGCGATATGGCGACCCAATGGTTCCTTGTGTCCGATCTCGGCCTGACGGCGTTTTCGGGAGATGACGGTCTTTCGGCGAACATCCGATCGCTGTCGACGGCGGATGCCCTTGAGGGGGTTAATGTCCGTCTGCTTGCGGTCAACAACGAGAATCTCGGCGAGGCAGTCACCGATAGCGAGGGCTTCGCGGACTTCGCCGCCGGATTGACCCGTGGCCGTGGCGGCAGGGCGCCGGGCGTTCTTGTGGCCGAAACCGGGGAGGGGGACTATTCCTTCCTCGATTTGCGCAAACCTGCTTTCGACCTCTCCGACCGCGGCGTCGAGGGCCGGCCCGCTCCGGGACCGCTCGATGTCTTCGCCTGGACGGACCGCGGCATCTACAAGGCGGGCGAAACCGTCCATGCCCAGGCCCTTTTGCGCACCGCGAAAGCCGTCGCCCAGGAAGACTTCCCGCTCACCTTCGTGTTCTCCAGGCCGGATGGCGTCGAACATGCCCGCTATACGGTGACCGACAGCGGTCTCGGCGGTCACTTGCAGGACCTCTCCTTGAGCGCGTCGGCGCAGCAGGGCATGTGGTCCTGGAGGGTCTTTACCGACCCGAAAGGCAGCGCGCTGGCGGAAAAGACCTTCCTGGTCGAGGATTATCAGCCCGAACGGGTCGATTTCGACCTGGAAACCGCCGCCCGAAGCTTTGGGCGGGGCGATCCGACAAAAGTGTCCCTTGAAGCCAGGTTCCTTTACGGCTCTCCGGCCAGCGGGCAGACCCTGGAAGGCGACATTATCGTCCGGCCCGTGCGCAAGCTCGAAGCCTATCCGGGTTATATCTTCGGCCTCAAGGACACGGACACCTATTCCGACCGGAACTCCCTTCCTTCCGGCTTGAAAACGGATGAGGACGGCAGGCTCTCCTTCGATGTCACCCTGCCGCAGCTTCCGGAAACGACGCTTCTCTATGACGGCCAGCTCGTGGCGCGTCTTGTCGAGGCGGGCGGAAGATACGTGGAACGCACGCTAGATCTGCCGGTGGCGCTGGACGGTCCGCGCATCGGCGTCAAGCCGGCATTCTCAGGCGGCGTCGACGAGGGCGGGCCGGCGGATTTCTCGGTGATCGTGGTCGGAACCGACGGCGAGGCGCAGGACGCCACAGGGCTCAACTGGACACTGTCCAGGGTGAGCCGCCGTTACCAGTGGTACCGCCTCGACGGCCGCTGGAACTATGAGCCGATCACGACCTCGAAACGGGTTGCCAGCGGTGAACTCGATCTAAAGGCGGCTCAGCCGGGCCAGCTGTCGCTACCCGTGGAGTGGGGCGAATACCGTCTCGACGTCGAAGGCAGCGGTGCCCTGCAGACCGCGACCAGCGTGACCTTCAACGCGGGCTGGTACACCGCCGACGCGACCTCCGACACGCCCGATTATCTCGATGTCGGCCTGGACAGGAGCAAATACCGTCCAGGCGACACCGCAAAGCTGCGCCTGAAGCCGCAAACGGCGGGGACTGTGGTCGTGAACGTGGTGTCCGGCGGCGTCGTTTCCAGCCGGACGGTCAAGGTGGACGGTGAAGAGACTGAGATCGATATTCCGGTCGGCGACGACTGGGGAGCGGGTGCCTACATCACCGCCAGCCTCTATCGGCCGATGGATCTCGACCAGAAGCGCATGCCGTCGCGCGCGATCGGGCTGTCCTGGCTGCAGGTGGATCCCGGCGACCGGGTTCTGGACATCGAACTCTCCGCGCCTGAACGGATCCTGCCGGAAACGACCCTTGAGGTTCCGATCCGGCTTGCCAATCTGGATCAGGGCGAGCAAGCCTATGTGACCGTGGCCGCCGTCGATGTGGGGATCCTGAATCTCACCAAATTCGAGACGCCCGACCCGGATGGCTGGTATTTCGGCCAGCGGCGGCTTGGCACGGACGTCCGCGATCTATACGGGCAGCTGATCGACCGGATGGCCGGCACCATGGGCCGCGTTCGCTCCGGAGGCGATGGCATGGGGCTGCGCCTGGATGCCCCACCGCCGGATGAGGAGCCGCTCGCGCTGTTCTCCGGTCTGGTCGAAGTCGGTCCGGATGGCAAGGCGACCGTGTCCTTCGAGATCCCCGCCTTCAACGGCGCCGTCAAGCTTATGGCGGTTGCCTGGACCAGGGAGGCGGTCGGCCACGCGGACCAGGAAGTGGAAGTGCGCGCGCCCGTTGTCGTGACCGCGAGTACGCCGGCCTTTCTGGCGCCGGGCGATCAGTCCCGCATAACCCTCGAAATCGACAATGTGGACGGAGCCCCGGGCTCATACGAGCTGGAAGTGTCCACGGCGGAGGGGCTGCTTCTGGCAGACGGCGTTGACCGTCAGAACCGCACGCTCGAGATCGATCAGGGCAAGAAGAGCATCGTGCTCCTGCCGCTCACGGCTGGCGCGTCGCCGCTCAAGAGCGAGGTGGTCGCTTCGCTCTCCGGCCCTGACGGCAAAACCTACGTCAAGCGCGTCGGCCTGGAGATCAGAAACACCCAGCCGGAAATCACGCGCCGGTCGACGTTCGCGCTCGCGCCCGGGGGAGAGCTGACACTCTCCGCCGACAGTTTCGACGGCTTGCAGACGGACACGGTCGAGGTCACCCTGTCGGCTGGTGGCGCGGCGAATATCGACATCGCCGGGCTTCTGGCGGCGCTCGACCGGTATCCCTACGGCTGCACGGAACAGACCACAAGCCGGGCCTTGCCGTTGCTCTATTTGAGTGAAGTTGCCGAAGCCGCGGGTCTTGGGACCGACAGCGCCATCCGTGAACGGGTCACCAAGGCCATTGTGCGGATACTTGCCAATCAGTCGTCCTCCGGGGAATTCGGTCTCTGGAACAGTTACGGCGGTGGCGACACCTGGCTGAATGCCTATGTCACGGACTTCCTCACACGCGCCAGGGAAAGTGGCTACCAGGTTCCGGACCTGGCCTTTACCTCGGCCCTGGACAATCTTGAGAACCGGCTGGCCTATGCCTCCGATTTCCAGAAGGGCGGGGAAGACATCGCTTATGCCCTTTATGTCCTGGCCCGCAACGGCCGGGCATCGATGGGCGATCTGCGCTATTACCTCGATGCCAAGCTGCAGGCCTTTTCCACACCGCTGGCGAAAGCCCAACTGGCGGCCGGCCTTGCCCTGTACGGAGAGCAGGAACGCGCGGCGGCCGGCTTCAAGGCGGCGTTGGTGTCCCTGCCGCTGGAAACAAGCCGCTCCTATCGGAGTGACTATGGCTCCGTCCTTCGCGACAGCGCCGCCGTCACCGATTACGTGGTCTCGGCGTCGATGGGCGACAGCCTGGTCTCCGAGGCGCTCGGCTTCCTGAAGCAGGCGCAATCGGGAGCTTCCGGTCGCTCCACCCAGGACATGGCCTGGCTGCTTCTGGCGGCCCAGTCGCTGAACAAGTCTGCCGAGGAAGCCCGGATCTCCGTGGATGGCGCGGAAACTCCCGGACGGCTGGCCTGGTCCTTCAGTGGCGGAGATCTCGTTGGACAGCCGGCCGGCATCACCAACAACGGCGGCTCGGCAACCGATCTTCTGGTGTCGGTAGCCGGTAAGCCCTTGGTTCCGGAACCTGCCGGCGGCAAGGACTATGCGATCGAGCGCACGATTTACGACCTCGATGGCAATCCGGTTGACCCCACAGCGGTTCCGGTCAACACGCGGCTTGCCGTCGTCGTGACGGTCCGGGCTTTGACGGACCGCCCGGGTCGCCTGATGGTTGTCGACCGCGTGCCGGCGGGCCTCGTCATCGACAATCCGCGTCTCGTCCGCTCCGGCGATCTCGGCGGGTTGTCCTTCCTGTCCACCGTCGATCAGCCTGAACATGCGGCCTTCCACAGGGATCGTTTCGAGGTTGCGCTCGACCAGACGCGGCAGAAGGACAAGGAACTGAGCTTCGCCTATCTCGCCCGCGCCGCAACCCCTGGAAGCTATGTCCATCCCCCGGCTTCGGTGGAAGACATGTACAGTCCGGACCGCAGGGCGATTACGGCGACCGGCCGGTTCGTCGTGCTGGGCCCGGCCCGGTAAGGGAACGCCATGGCGGCGAGGCGAAGGCATTCGTGGCAAACACTCCGGCGGTGGACCGCTGCCGCCGGGGTGGCTGCCCTGGCGCTTGGCCTGTGCGGTGCGCTGCAGGTCTTCAGGGACTACGACCGTCTTCCGCCACTTCCCGAGATCGCCGATCTGTCTTTGTCCGCCGTTGTTCTCGACCGGCAGGACAGATTGCTCCGGGCCTTTACCAGCCGGGACGACAAGTGGCGTCTGCCTGTCGACCTTGAGGCAGTGGATCCGCTTTATTTCAAACTGCTCCTTGCCTTCGAGGACAAGCGTTTCTACCGGCATCGCGGGTTTGACCTGTGGGCCTTCTTGCGTTCGGCGCTCCAAAGTGTCCGGGCCGGGCGGATCGTTTCCGGCGGATCGACCCTGACGATGCAGGTCGCCCGGCTTCTCGATGAAACGCCGACCAGAACCGTGAAGCGCAAGTACGAGCAGCTTTTGAAGGCAGTCCGGCTGGAACGGACCTTCACCAAGGACGAGATCCTGCACTTCTACGCGCTCCGGGCGCCTTTCGGGGGGAACCTGGAAGGCGTTCGCGCCGCGAGCCTGACCTGGTTCGGCAAGGAACCGCGGCGTTTGACGCCTGCGGAAGCGGCCTTGCTGGTCGCTCTTCCCCAGAGTCCGGAAACCCGGCGGCCCGACCGCTCTCCTGAAGCAGCCCGGGTCGCGCGCAACAGGGTTCTTGCGAGAGCGGAAGCGGCGGGGGTGTTGAGTGCTGACGAAGTCTCCTCGGCGTCCGCGGAGCCTGTTCGGGCCGAACGCCATCGCATGCCGCTTCTGGCCGCACACGAGAGCAGGGAAGCGCGTTTCGAGTATCCGGGCACACCGGTTTACCGTCTGACGCTGGACCGGGATCTGCAGGAAGCTGTCGAGGCACTCGCCCGCCGCAAGGTCGTTGCGTTCCCGCCGCCGATTTCCATGGCGATCCTCGTCGCCGATCACCAGAACGGCGAAATCCTCGCCAGCGTCGGTGCGCCGGATCTGCTCGACACGGTTCGCCTTGGCCATGTCGATATGACACGCGCGGTGCGCTCGCCCGGGTCGACCCTGAAACCGCTGATCTACGGATTAGCGTTTGAGGAGGGAATCGGACTGCCTGAAAGCCTCATCGAGGACCGCCCGACGGACATCGGCGGTTACCGGCCGGCGAATTTCGATCAGGCCTATCAGGGAACGGTCACCCTGCGCGAAGCGCTGCAGCTTTCACTGAACACGCCGGCCGTGCAATTGCTCGAAGCTGTCGGACCGGCCCGGTTGATCGCCCGGTTGAAGAGGGCGGGTGTCCGCCCGGTTCTTGAAAAAGGCACCGAACCGGGGCTGGCCATCGGTCTCGGGGGATTGGGACTCTCCTTGCGGGATCTCACCCAGACCTATGCGGCTCTGGCCCGTGGCGGCAAGCCCGTGACGCTGTCGACATGCAAAAACCCCTGCGCGCAGGAGGCGGAGCCGCCGCGGTCCATGCCGATGCTCTCTGAAAAGGCGGCATACCTTGTGAGCGACGTCTTGAGCGGAATGCCTCAGATCCAGGGCGCGCGGTCCCATAGTCTGGCCTACAAGACCGGCACGGCCTACGGCTACCGAGATTCCTGGGCGGCGGGTTACGACGGCAGGCATGTCGTTGCCGTGTGGGTCGGACGTCCGGACGGATCTCCGGTTCCCGGCCAGACCGGTGCCAAAACGGCGGTGCCCATTCTTTTCGACGTGTTCCAGAAACTCGGTTCGGATCGCGTTCCCTTGCCACCCGCACCACAGGAAGCCTTCCGGTCCGCCGCGTCGAGCGCGCCGAAGGCCTTGTCTTATGCACGGGTGAAAACGCGCCCGGCGGCGGGCCGTCCCGGGAAGTCCCTGGAAATCGCCTATCCGCCGGAGGGAGCGGTGCTCGATCTCGGCTGGTCTCGGGAGGGGGCGAGAGCGGAGACGCCACTGGTCGTGAAGGTGAGAGGCGGCAACAGGCCCTTTGTCTTCCTGGTCAACGGCGTTCCGCAGACGTCGGGAAGTTTCGACAGCCAGTTGATCTGGTATCCCGACGCAAGAGGATTCGCCGATGTGACTGTTCTGGACGCCCGTGGCAGCGCAGCCCGCGTGGCGATTGAGCTCAAATAAAACCGGTCGGCCGAATCCGTCTCTTGAAGCGACTAGGGACGACCCATCGACCTCCGCCCGGTGCGCTCCTGGTTCCGTTTCCGGAGATTCGAATGAGAATCGATGAGATTCGCGCATCCTGAAACGCCATTCGCCCGTGACATTCCTGCCCGACACACCGCCGTTCTGATTCCGAATGCCTGAAAAACGGACGAAAAAGCCCGGAGCCAGCGGGGGAAACTCAGCCCGAATACAGGGAAACAGGCCTTGTTTCCTAACAGTTTCTAAAGAACGGCACTGATTTTGTGACATTCGCGCAACACCGGTTTTTGAAAACAGGTCCCGGGGGGGGCTGAACCCGCATTCGTAGTTGAACCGCAAATCGGGATGCGTATGGTCATCTTGCGAGCGGCTTCGGGCCGCACTGGTTTGCAGCCTCGGACATCCAACCTCCGGTCGGAAGCAAACACAGAAACAATTCGCGGGGACAATGGTGCTTCTTTAGCACCGGATGAAATGACTGATTGGAGGTCAAAATGAAACTCAAGAGCTTGATGCTCGGCGCTGCGGCTGCCGCTGCTGCCACCACCGCTCAGGCGGCTGATCTTCCGGTTGCTCCGGAGCCGGTCGACTACGTTCGTATCTGTGACGCTTACGGCGCACGTTTCTACTACATCCCGGGCACCGAAACTTGCCTGCGCGTTGGCGGCCGTGTTCGTGCGGAAATCCGCGTCAACAACGTTCTGGACGAGAACGACATCGGCGCAACCGACTGGGGTGTCCGTAACGAAGACGGTTACTTCTGGCGTTCGCGCGGTTACGCTCGTCTCGATGCACGCACCGCAACCGAGTTCGGCACGCTGAGAACCTACGTCTCCATGGCGATGCAGGTCGACAACGGCAACAGCGGCATCTTCCTGGAAGACGCTTTCATTCAGTGGGGCGGCCTGCTGGCTGGTCGTGAAGGTTCGAACTTCGACATCTACACCGGTCAGGCCTTCATGGGCGTTGTCGGCCGTAACTGGTCTGACCACACCGTCAACCAGGTTTCCTACACCGCTGCTTTCGGCAACGGCTTCTCTGCAACTCTTGCTCTTGAAGATCGTTCCGACGTAGACGGCGGCAGCGAGCCTGTTGTGTTCCAGGGCGCGACCACGAGCATCACCAACTTCTACGGCGGCACTCGCATGCCGGACGTCGTTGCTGCTCTGGCCGTCTCCCAGGGTTGGGGTAGTGCTCAGCTGTCTGGTGCTCTGCACCACGTCTACCAGAACGCCAACATCATCAACGCCATCAACGGTCCGGTTGACTCTGATGACGAAATGGGTTGGGCAATCGGCGCAGGTGTGAACTTCAACCTGCCGATGCTCTCCTCCGGTTCGAACATCTTCTTCCAGGGCTTCTACGCTGACGGCGCTACCGCTTACCTCGGCTTCGACGCTGCTGACTACGGCATCGGCGCCAACGGCGGCACCGACCTGCGTTCCGGTTACGCTCTGTCCGCTGGTATCTACTACCAGGCAACGCCGACCATCGGCCTTGCTCTCGACGGTTCTTACGCTCACCTGAACGACGCTGGCAACCAGGCTGTTCTGTTTGCTGACGAAGTTGATCGTTGGGCAATCGACGGTTCCGTTCAGTGGGAGCCGGTCTCCGGTCTCGCACTGGGTGTTGACGTTGGTTACTCCAGCACCGACGCGTTCGGCTTCTCGAACGGCAACATCGAAGATGGCGACGAACTCCTCTTCGGTGTTCGTATGCAGCGCACCTTCTAATCAATCCTCTACCGAGGTTTGATGGAAAACCCGGCGGAAACGCCGGGTTTTCTTTTTTGTCGGGCGGTTACGACATGCGTGAACGTCTTGGGAAATGTGTTTCCTGAAAATCTGGTCTTGCCAGTCACGGCGTACGGAAGCCAGCCATCGGAAAGAGGCCGCAAGGAAGCGGCTTCCAGATCAATGGAAGACTGGAACGGCTGTTCCCTTCAGTAGGACGATCTGCCTGACGAGGTGGATTTGGGCCTGGTTCTTGCGAAACACTTCAGGTGGCCGGGCCGCAGGCGTGCGGCGGCGACACTCAGATACCAGCATCCGGTCAAAGACGCCCGGTTCTCCGGCTCGAAAATCAAACGCGCCGGACAAAACAGGGACCGGCCTGCCGCTCAGAGTTTTTCCAGAAAAGCGGCGATGCGCTCCTGCGTTTCCTTCTCCCAAAGCACCGGGGCGTGACCCTGGTCCGGAATTGTTTCCAGCTGCGCGTTCGAATGCATCTCGAGCATGCGCTGGCAGGTTTCGACGCTCAGAAGATCCGAGTTTTCACCGCGCAAGATGAGAACGGGCCTGTCCGTCAGTTTCTCATACAGATGCCACAGGTCCGGCACCGGTGTGCCGTCGTCCTGGCTCGCGAGTTGGTGGGCGAGGGTCGGATCATAGTCAAAAACATATTCGTCCTCTCGCTCGGAAGTCAGCTGGCCCGCAAGTTTGTGCCAGTGTTCGGGTCCGAAAGCCGGAAACTGGGTGGACAGTCTCTCTTGGAGCATGGCCGCGGCCGCATTTAGGGTTGGGTGCTTCATCTTGTGACCCAGACTTGCCGCTATCCGATGGATGGCCCGCATCTCGATATGGGGTCCGACATCGTTCAAGATCACGGCCGCCATGCGCTCCGGCGGATAGCGCTGCGCCATGGCCAGCGCATGAAGACCACCGCGGGAGGTTCCGATAACGGCGAACCGCTCAAGTCCAAGCTGGGTTATGGCGGCGTCGATGTCTTTTTCTTCAACCGGAAGCGCATAGTTGCGCCAGTCCGGGTCCCAGTCGCTTTTCCCTCGGCCGCGATAGTCCAGGGCATAGACAGGATGGCCAGTCGATTGAAGATATTCTGCTATATCGTTGAAATCACGGGTGTTACGAGAAAGCCCGGTGAGGCAGAGAACCGGGATTTTCGACACCCCGCGGCTCACCGCAGGCCATTCGCGTCCGAATAGCGTCAATCCGTCGGGGCTTTGCCAGGTAAAGCTGCGGACCTGTTCCGGCCGCATATCGGCGGCAGCCTGCTGAGCCTCGTTCGGCGCAACTGTCATTGTTTTCTCCCAAAGCGTTTCCTACCTTATTTATTTTCCCAATAGATAATGATGTTTTGATTTCAACGGCAATAGGAAGAGTGCTTAATTCGATCCTTTGACCGAGACCGAACGGAAGCTTCGCGCCGCCTGGTCCTGACGTCATCTGGTCCGGTCTCTCAAGGCTGGCCGGGCCAGGGCATCAGGCAGGTTCATTGGGTTTGCGGCTGGACAAGTGTCGCCGAAAGGGCGCAATCCTCCGTGAAAGTCGCATGAAGTGTCATGAATGACGGTGGGAGCATTGCCCCTTTGACGGCAGATGAGTATGGTGCGCCACCGCCGGTCTCCGGCCTAATCGATCAAGCAAAAACACAAGATTCATCGGAGAGGAAACCGAGATGTTCACAGGCTCCATTCCAGCGCTGATTACACCGTTCAAGGACGGAGCGCTCGATGAGAAACGGTTTCAGGATTTTGTGGAATGGCAGATAAGCGAAGGTTCGTCCGGTCTCGTGCCCGTCGGCACCACCGGTGAGAGCCCGACGCTCAGCCATGACGAACATAAGCGCGTGATCGAGCTTTGCGTGGAAGCCGCCGCCGGCCGGGTTCCCGTCATCGCGGGGGCGGGATCGAACAACACGGTCGAGGCGATCGACTTCGCCAGACATGCCGAAAAGGCCGGGGCGAACGGGCTTCTGGTCGTTACCCCCTACTACAACAAGCCAAACCAGGCTGGCTTGAAGGCGCATTTCAAGGCGATCGACAATGCGGTCGGATTGCCGATCGTCATCTACAACATTCCCGGCCGGTCGGTCATCGACATGACGCCGGAGACGATGGCGGAACTTTTCGAAAGCTGCAAGAACGTCGTGGGCGTCAAGGATGCGACGGCGGATCTTGCGAAAACAAGCCGCCAGCGCCATCTGTGTGGACCGGACTTCATCCAGTTGTCCGGCGAGGACATCTCCGCGCTCGCCTTCAATGCCCATGGCGGTGTCGGATGTATATCGGTGACCGCGAATGTCGCGCCGCGCATGTGCGCGGAGTTTCAGGCAGCAACCCTTGCCGGGGACTTCAAGAAGGCTCTGGAATATCAGGACCGGCTGGCGCCGTTGCACCGCGCGCTGTTCCTTGAGCCGAACCCGACCGGCGCGAAATACGCTCTGTCCGTGCTTGGAAAGATCGAGGAAGAACTGCGGTTGCCGCTCGTTCCGATCTCTGAAGGCACACAAACGGAAATCCGCTCGGCCATGGCTCACGCGGGCTTGCTGAACTGAGCAGGGAAATCAAAGGGCTCGATCCCTTAAGGACGAAAAATGGCTCCGAAAAAAGGAGAGGCGCCGGGCCGGAAGATCATTTCCGACAACCGGAAAGCCCGGTTCAACTATGAGATCGAAGACACGCTGGAGGCGGGGATCGAGCTGAAGGGCACGGAAGTGAAATCCCTGCGCAACGGCAAGGCGAATATTGCCGAATCCTACGCCGCCGAACACAATGGCGAGATCTGGATTTACAACGTCTATATCCCGGAATACCTCCAGGCCAACCGCTTCAACCACGAGCCGCGCCGGCCGCGCAAGCTCCTGTTGCACAAGCGCGAAATCGGCAAGCTCGCCGGCGCCGTCCAGAAGGAAGGCAAGACAATCGTTCCGCTCAAGCTCTATTTCAACGAGCAGGGGCGGGCGAAACTGGAACTTGCCCTTGCGCGGGGCAAAAAGCTGCACGACAAGCGCGAGACGGAAAAGAAGCGCGACTGGCAGCGTGAAAAGTCCCGCGTCATGAAGAACTTCGGCTGAGGGGGCTTGTCCACACCTGCCGGTCCCGCGTTTTCAACGTCAGTGGAAAAGCCTTGGACCTGCTGGGTAAAAGCTGTGCATGGCTTGTTGATAGCCTGTGGACGGAACAAGTCTTCGTCCACATGAAAAGTTGTGCGCAATCTGTAGTTGGCCGGAACAAGGACTTTAGCAGTCAAAGGAATGCAGAGTTAAGCCAGCAAACCCGACAAGACTTCCCGTTTCGCATCGCCAATGGGAACCGGCCGCCGCGTTTCCCGGTCGACAAGGACATGGACGAACCGTCCCAAGGCTGCGGTATCCGATTGTTCGCCGGAAAACAGGCCGACCGTAAAAACGACAGAGCTTGAGCCGAGTTTTTCGATCCGGAGACCGGCGGAAACCATCGACGGAAATGTTAACTCGGCAAAGTAATGACAGCCGGTCTCGACCACGAGAAAGATCTCTGAACTCTTGACCGGATCGAGAAGGCCTTTGCCGACGTACCAGGCGTTCACGGCCGTGTCGAAAAAGCTCAAATACTGCACGTTGTTGACGTGACCGTAGATGTCCACATCCATCCACCGCGTGGGGATTTGTTGAAAAGCCCTGAAATCGGAGCGTTTTAAAGGTGAGGGACGGGCAGGTTGTGGATTGACGGTGGAATTCATCGGTTGGCCTTTTAAGGATCGAAGGTCTTCGCGGGGCAGGCATACTCCGGTTCGGCAAATGAATGCCAGATCGCTTTTCAAGCGAGAGGTTTTTGCCCGCTTGATCCGAACTTTGCCTTCTTGGACTCCCATACTAGCTGTGCATTCGCGCTCCTTTGGAGATCTTGTCTGCCACTTTCCTGTCCGTATGAAAGGCAATTCCCGCGATTTCCGCCTCTTCTGGAACGAACTTCGAGAATATTTCCCGATTTGCGGCGTCATGGCCGGTTGTAAACATTGGCTCGATGTAAAGGCTGGCTGGAACCGCGCGCTCCAGGGTCCGTTGGTGTATCTTGGCGAGCGCCGCAGAATCGGCGCTGAGAACGATGATCGGCTGAATACTCATCGGATTGTAGACATTTCCGGCTCCGTCGAGGTAGGTCTCTCCTATGATTTCAGGCTTTCCGGCCGCCACGCCGGTTGCCAGGAACGCGGTGACATTCAGTTTCTGCCAGACTGCCAGATCATCTCGAACGATCACAACGAATTTGGTTTCGAACATGAGCTCCAACTCCATGCGGGGATTTCAACGACAAGAGACTGCAGGAGATCTAGCGGGCGGCAGGGCAGGCGGTCTTGAACGTTTGTGCAGCCAGGAACCGGACGGAATCAAGGCGGCACCGGAGGAAGCCGGCATCGAGCGGATAGAGGCCAGGTTCCGTGGCAACGGTTTCACACCGCACCGGCATGATACGTATGCAATCGGCCTGACACTCAGCGGCGTTCAGAGCTTTCAATACCGGGGAGAGGAACGCGCCTCCATGCCCGGGCAGGTCATCGTCATTCACCCCGATGAGCTCCATGACGGTGGGGCCGGAACCGAACACGGCCTCCGTTATCGGATGATCTATGTTCCGCCGGAAAAGATCTCCGAAGCGCTCGGTTCAAAAGAGGCTGGCGGATTGCCCTTTGTCACATCTCCGGTGCTTTCAGAGCCGCAATTCCGGAGGGATCTGATCGATGCGCTTGTCGATATCGACCGGGAAATGGGACCGCTCAAGCGGGACTGTCTGCTGGCCGACCTTGCGGCTTGCCTGAAGCGGCATTCGGATACGCCCTCGCCGAAAAAGAAACTCTTGAACCGGCCCGCCCTGCAGGCCTGCGGCGATCTCCTGCGGGAGTGCTGCGACGAGCCGATTGCGGTCGAGACGCTGGAAGACATCGCCCAGATGGACCGGTTCACGTTGTCCCGGCAGTTCCGGTCCTATTTCGGCACAAGCCCGCACAGGTATCTGATCATGCGCAGACTGGACAAGGTGAAGACGGAGCTGGCGGCTGGAGCCTCTTTGGCGGACGCGGCCACAAGCAGCGGATTTTCAGATCAAAGCCACATGACCCGCCACTTCAACCGAGCGTTCGGCATGTCGCCGGGCCACTGGCGCCGGCTGCGTTCCGCTGCGCTCTAAAGCCCGTTCGGCCCGAACTTGTTCGATCTAGGGAAGCCGGTTGGTGGCAGGCGGCCGGCCTGACCGCGTTCACCGCGCCAGTCGGCGAGCTCTTCCATCGAACGGGTAAAGCTCCGGCCGGAGCTGTCGGTCCAGGTCAGGCCGTCCTCGCCCTTGAAAACACGGATGTCGGAGAGGTTGCCGTCTCTGTAGCGTTGCAGGCGCACACCCCGTCCCCGGCCCATCTGCGGTATTTGCGCCAGCGGGAACACAAGGAGCTTGCGGTTTTCGCCGATCACGGCCACCTGATCGCCCGTCGCCTCGACGCACAAGGTGGCTTCGCAAGGCGTCGTCAGGTTAAGCACCTGCTTGCCTTTTCTGGTATTTGCGATCACGTCGTCCTCGCCGACGACAAAGCCACGCGCCTCGTTGCTGGCAACCAGAAGCATCCGGCCCGGCTTGTAGACAAACGCGTTGACCACATCCTGGGCCTCGTCCATTTCCACTATCAGGCGGATCGGCTCGCCGTGACCACGACCGCCGGGCAGGCGATCGGCGCCGAGCGTGAAGAACTTGCCGCCGGTGGAAAAGATCAGGATCTTGTCGGTTGTTTCGGCGTGGAAGGAAAGTTTCAGCTTGTCGCCCTGCTTGAACGACAGGCTCGACAGGTCGCTCTGATGGCCTTTCAGGGCCCGGATCCAGCCTTTTTCGGAGATGATGACCGTGATCGGTTCCTTCTCGATCATGGCCTGCTGGATGTCGACGATATCCGCTTCCGGTGCTTCGGCCTTGTCGGTCCGTCTCTTGCCGATGTCGGTTTCCGGTCCGTAGACCTTGGCCATCTCACCGATTTCCTTGGATATCTTGGTCCACTGGCGGGCGTCGGAGCCAAGCAGCTTGGTCAACTGGTCCTTTTCGTCGGTAAGCTTTTCGTGTTCCTTGCGGATCTCCAGTTCTTCCAGCTTGCGCAAGGAGCGCAGGCGCATGTTGAGGATCGCTTCCGCCTGGACGTCGGTCAGTTCGAACACCCGCATCAACTCGCCCTTGGCATCGTCCTCTTCGCGGATGATGCGGATGACCTCGTCGAGGTTCAGATAGGCGACCAGATAGCCTTCAAGCACTTCCAGCCGGTGGTTGATCTGGGCAAGCCGGTGCTCGGACCGTCGGATCAGAACCACCTTGCGGTGGTCGAGCCACTCGCGCAGCACCTGCTTGAGACCCATCACCATGGGCACCCGGCCCATGGAGAGCACGTTCATGTTCAAGGAGAACCGGTTTTCCAGATCCGTTAGTTTGAACAGGGATTCCATCAGGAGGGCGGCGTCGACATTGCGCGAGCGCGGCACCAGCACGATCCGGATATCTTCGGCCGATTCGTCGCGAACGTCGTCCAGAAGCGGCAGCTTGCGGGCGGTCAGCAGCTCGGCGATTTTCTCGATCAGCCGCGACTTCTGCACCTGATAGGGGATTTCCGTGACGACGATCGCCCATTGACCGCGCCCGAGATCCTCAACCTCCCAGCGGGCGCGGACGCGAAAACTGCCACGGCCCGTCGCATAGGCTTCCCGGATGGACCCCTGGTCCGACACCAGCAGCCCGCCGGTCGGAAAGTCCGGACCCTGGATGTGCTCCAGAAGTTCGTCGACCTCCGCCTTCGGATTCTGGATCAGGTGCTGGCACGCCATGCACAGCTCATAGGCGTTGTGTGGCGGGATGGAGGTGGCCATGCCGACCGCGATGCCCGAGGAGCCGTTGCCGAGAAGGTTGGGAAAACCGCCGGGCAGAACGATCGGTTCCTTGTCCTCGCCGTCGTAGGTTTCGCGGAAGTCGACCGCGTTCTCGTCGAGACCGTCGAGCAGGCGCCGGGCCGTGTCGGTCATGCGCGCTTCGGTGTAACGCATGGCGGCGGCGTTATCGCCGTCCACATTGCCGAAATTGCCCTGTCCGTCGATCAGCGGATAGCGTTGCGCGAAGTCCTGGGCAAGGCGGACAAGCGCGTCGTAGACCGCCTGGTCGCCGTGCGGATGGTATTTGCCGATGACGTCACCGACCACGCGCGCGCATTTCTTGAAACCGGCGCCCGGATCGAGTTTCAAAAGCCTCATGGCGTAAAGCAGCCGCCGGTGAACCGGCTTCAGACCGTCCCGCACGTCCGGCAGGGCCCGGTGCATGATGGTCGAAAGGGCATAGGCCAGGTAGCGCTCTTCCAGCGCTTCCTTGAGGTTGATCCCTTCAATGCCGCCGGAGGGAGGCGGTGTCGTCTCTTTTCCCATAATGGCTTGCTAGCTTCTTATGTGAGCCGGCGCAATTCGTTCGTCGGATTTCCGGCCGGGAAGGGCGGATTTTCAACGGATTTCGAGCAACAGATGGATAACCGACGAGACATTGATGATCGGCACCGTGGCGCTTCTGCCCACTTGTCCTCGCACGTCAAGAAAGAAAAATTAGTTTTGTTTAAGCTTTTCAGGTTAAGTTATCGATGCCGCTTTCATCAGTGCAGTTGTGTTCATGTTCAGGCGAATTATAAATATAATAAATAAAGATATTTTTGGCTTTTTAAGAGAAGACAGCAGCGATCTTGACGTCGCGGCCGCGCAATACCGCTCAATTTCCCGGCAAGCGCCGTTTATGTATGTCATAGCCCTTTTCGGCGGCTGGTGGCTGGCGATGACCCATTGGTCCGTCGCGCCGATCTGGGTAACCCTGATCTATCCTGCCGCAATGACGCTCTACATGGGGCAACGCATCTTCATCAGCCTCAAGCGCTGGAACGCGCGGCCCGGCCGGGCGGAGCTCGAGCGCTGGCACGGGAAGATCAAGTTCGTGACGGTCGTCTCGACAGGTCTGTTCACGCTCTGGATGCTGTCGTTTTTTCCCTACGGCGATCCCGACCTGCAGGTGCAGACGCTCTTCGTCATTTCGGTGATGTTCTTTGTCATCATTTTCACCTTGATGAACTTGCGTAAGATGATGATCTTGTCAACGGTCCTGGCGAACGGCATCTACCTCGCGTATTTTTATAACTACAATCAGCAACAATTTCTGTTCGTTGCCGTTTTCCTTGCTCTCGTGTCTTGCGGAATGGTCCTCGTACTCAACATGCAGTACCTGGATTTCGTGAAGCTCATCCACACAAGCAAGGACCTGAAGGCGCAGGCCGAGGAACTGGAGCGGAAGCAGGTCGAGACCTGGGAACTGAGCGAGCAGAACTATCACATCGCCAACCATGACAGTCTCACGGGATTGCCGAACAGGCGGTGCTTTCTAGCCGAGCTGGATAGACGCTTCGAGGCGGCAAAGATCGCTGGAACGCCCCTGGTGCTGTGTATCTTCGACCTGGGCGGCCTGAGAACGATCAATGAAATCTACGGCGTCAAGGTCGGCGACGAAGTTCTGCTTGAAGTCGCCCGGCGGCTGGACGAAAAACTGTCTTCGGAGAGTTTCGGCGCCCGTCTCGCGGGAGACGAGTTCGCAATCCTGGCGGATAACGGAGACTTCGATCTGCCTTGGGCGAAGGCTTTTTTCCGGGATCTGTTTGCCGAGAGTTTCAGCTTACCCGAAACGCAGGTCCGGTTGAGCTACCATGCGGGACTTGCCCGGCTTCACGAAGCCGTGGCATCGCCGATCGTCCTTCTTGAAAAGGCGGTCTATGCCCAGCAACTCGGAAAACGCAACAAAAACGACCCTGTGGTCCTGTTCGGCGCGGATCACCGCGAGCAGATGTCTCTGAACACCCGCATCGCGCAGGCATTGCGGTCGCCGGCGATTGTGGACGAAATGTCGGTTGCCTATCAGCCAATCGTCGAAATCGAAAGCAACCGCATCATCGGCGTGGAATGCCTCGCGCGCTGGAACAATGCGGAACTCGGCTCCGTGCCTCCCGGCAGTTTCATTCCCATCGCCGAACAGTCCGGGGTGATCAACAGGTTGACCCTGGACCTGCTCATCAAGGCTCTTGTCGCGGCCGCGAACTGGCCGGACGATCTGCGCATCGCCTTCAATCTGTCGGCAACGAACCTCTCGTCGAGAGGGTTTGCCGTCACTTTCCTGGAACTTTTGAAAGAGCACCGGTTCAATCCCGCCAGATTGACATGCGAAGTGACCGAGACATCGGTCCTTTGGGATTTCACCGAAGCTCAGAAAACCATCAGGACTTTGAAGGAAGCAGGTATCCGGCTGTCGCTCGACGATTTCGGGACCGGCTATTCCAGCCTGTCTCATATCCACAATCTGCCGCTCGACTGCCTCAAGGTCGACCGAAGTTTCGTCAGCGGGATCCATCCGGAAACGACCGGCTACGGCATCGTGAAGTCAATGCTTGCACTGTGCCGGGACAGGGGGATCTTGTGCATTGTCGAGGGCGTCGAGACACACGCGGAACTGGAAGTATTGAAAAATCTCGGTGCCCGGTACGTTCAGGGCTACCTCTATTCGAAACCGTTGGCCGGTGAGGATCTGGATTCGCTGCTGCGCTCCGGACGAACAATTGAACCGGCGTCGTGCGAGGAAACCCGTGCCGTCGTCTCCTGACCGCGGCACCCAGAACGGTCCCGGTTCAGAAATTCCAGGGAAAATCTTCCCGATATTCCTTTTCCAAAGCGGTCAGCAGCGGCTCCCGGGTTCCGCTGTTCCGGATGTTGTGCTCTTCGAGAAAGCGGTTCAAAAAGAACCCGGTCAGGCCGAACCCCTGGGTGACGTCGGCCCAGGTCAGTTCACTGCCTGCCTGGCGCTGGCCGTCCAGGAGAAAGGATGGCAGGGGCAACAATTTGTCATGATAGGGCTTCCCGGCATCGCGGCTGACGGCACGCGCTGAACGCGGCGATACATAGATCAGGTCTTCCGTAATGCCGGTGGCGGCGCAGGCTGTCAGATCCAGCCCCAGACCCAGGTCTTTGAGAAGTTCGAGCTCGAACCGGATCAGAAGGGCGGCCGCCGCGTCGGGCGTCCCGAGATGATCGAGCACGACGCAGAGCGCGTGGTAGAGACGCGGATAGGGATGGCGCTCCGGCAACAGCCGGGCGAGAAAGGCCAGGTGCTGCAGGGCCGTCAAACCGACCGTGCCGGTCATGAGATCGCCGGCGCGCAGATTTTCCGGCTCGATCTGGAATTGTCCGAGCTGATCCGCAAGCCGCGCTTTCCAGGTCAGGGTGAGCTCGTTACCAGGCTGGAGCATCGGGCGCTGGCGTCTTGAGCGTCCACCGCGCACGAGACCGAGGTGGCGGCCATGCTCCAGCGTCATAGCCTCCAGAATGATGTCGTTCTCGCCGTGTCTGCGGGTGGTCAGGACCACCCCGCGTCCGCTCCATTCCACCTCTAAGATCCCCGGCAAAGACGCTTGGTCAAATCACTTCGGAAATTCCAGGCCCATTTCCCGGTAGCGCTCCGGATCGTCCGCCCAGTTCTCGCGCACCTTCACGAACAGGAACAGATGCACGGGGGCCTCGATGATGTCGGAGAGTTCCTCCCGGGCAGCCTGGGAGATGGCCTTGATTGTCTGGCCGCGCTTGCCGAGAACGATGCTCTTCTGGCTGTCGCGCTCCACGTAGATGGTCTGCTCGATCCGGGCGGAGCCGTCCTTGCGGGTTTCCCAGCGTTCCGTCTCCACCGTGGAAATGTAGGGCAGTTCCTGGTGCAGGCGCTCGAACAGTTTCTCCCGGGTAATCTCCGCGGCGAGAATGCGCAAGGGCAGGTCGGACGGCTGGTCGTCGGGGTAAAGCCAGGGCCCTTCCGGAACCCTGGAGGCGAAATGATCGAGTATTGCCTCCGTCCCGTCGCCGGTCAGCGCCGACACCATGAAGGTCTCCTCGAATTCGAGAAACTCGTTGGCCTTCTGCGCCAGCTGCAGCAGTTTTTCCCGCTTGGCGATGTCCGTCTTGTTCAGGATCAGAACCTTGGGGGCGCTCTGGCCCGAGAGCCGCTTGAGGATGTTCTCCACTTCCTCGTCGATCCCCTTGCGGGCGTCGATCAGGAGCGCAATCAGATCCGCGTCGCGGGCGCCGCCCCAGGCGGTGTCGACCATGGCCCGGTCCAGCCTGCGTTTCGGCTTGAAAATTCCCGGTGTGTCGATGAATACGAGCTGGGCCGCCCCGTGCATGGCAACACCGCGCACAATGGTGCGCGTGGTCTGCACCTTGTGGGTCACGATCGAGACCTTGGTGCCCACGAGCTGATTGATCAATGTCGACTTGCCCGCGTTTGGGGCGCCGATCAGCGCGATGAAACCGGCCTTGGTGCCGCCCGGCATGGCCGGCAGGGGATCGGGCAGGGGCATGTCGAACCGGCCTTTCGGCGGCTTGAAGCCATTGTCTTCATCCGCTTCGGTTTCCGGCCCGGCCGTCTCGTCTTGGTCGCTCAAATGTCTTTATTCCTTCCAGACGCCTTCCCGGCGCAACACGGCTTCGGCGGCATTCTGTTCCGCCAGCCGTTTCGATCCGCCCCGTCCTTCGCCGGGCGCGAGACCCTGAACGGCCACCGAAACGGTGAAATTCGGCGCATGGTCCGGTCCGTCCCGGCCGCTGACCTCATAATTTGGAGTAGGTAGACCCTTGGACTGGGCCCATTCCTGCAGCGTGGTCTTGGCGTCCCTGAGCGGACCCGACCAGGATAGCATACGCGGTTCCCAAAGGCGCTCGATAAAAGCCTCGGCAGGGCCATAGCCGCCGTCGAGATAGATCGCCGCGATGACCGCCTCGCACATATCGGCCAGTAGCGCGGTCTTCTTGCGCCCGCCGGTTTGCGCTTCGGCGAGACCGATGCGCATGGCCTCTCCGACACCGAGTTCCTGGGCGATCTCCGCGCAGGTCTCGCGCTTGACCATGTGATTGAACCGGCGCGCCAGCTCGCCTTCGTCCGCCTTGGGGAAATGCCGGTGAAGCATGCTGGCAATCGCCAGACCGAGCACCCGGTCGCCCAGAAATTCCAGCCTCTGGTAACTGCCTGAAACGGTCTCCGAAGGTGCGAGCGCACTGGCATGGGTGAGGGCGACGCGCAAAAGCTCCAGATCCCTGAAGTCATACTGCAAGGCGGCTTTCAGCGACGAAATCGCATTCGGTTTCAGTTTTTCAGTCATTTGGCCGTCACGTTTTCCGGTGCTCTGGACCCCGGAACGCGGTCTTCAAAGGGTCCGTCCGATCCGCTCCCAGCGCACGCTCCAGGGCCATGTCCAGATCTGCCAGGCAGGCGTTTCGTCCTTGATGGAGAAGAACAGGATCTCGGCGCGTCCCATGAAATTTTCAAAGGGCACATAGCCGACCTTGTTGAGCACGCGGCTGTCGACGGAATTGTCCCGGTTGTCACCCATCATGAAGTAACTGCCCTCGGGAACCTCGTATTCGCGGGTATTGTCCAGCATGCCGTTGGACGTAAGGTCCAGCGTATCGTAGGAAACGCCGTTCGGCAGCGTTTCGCGGTAGCGCGGTACCCTGCGCACGGCGCCGGAGGGGGACTGTTCGATGTAGTCGTCGATCCGCTCGCGCTTCACCGGTTTTCCGTTGATGTGCACGATACCTTCAATGACCTGGATGGTGTCACCCGGCAGGCCGATAACCCGTTTGATGTAGTCCGTGGAGGTGTCCGTCGGCAGCTTGAACACGGCAACGTCGCCGCG
Organism: Roseibium aggregatum; assembly: GCF_017309185.1. GTDB lineage: Bacteria > Pseudomonadota > Alphaproteobacteria > Rhizobiales > Stappiaceae > Roseibium > Roseibium aggregatum_B. Next base: position 1,309,795 of record NZ_JAEKJZ010000001.1, read on the forward strand.
TTCCGGTTCGGATGCGAAAAAACGCCCTGAAAACGGCGCCAGCCCGAAGGGGAAGGAAAACCGTGAATATCCGTAGCTGTACTTCGATACGAACAGGTAATCGCCGATCAGAAGCGTGTCCTTCATCGAACCGGAAGGGATGTTGAACGGCTGAAACAGAAAGGTCCGCACGATAAGGGCGAGCAGAAGCGCCTGAACGACGACCTTGACTGTCTCGTAGAGGCCGCTTTCCGTTTCTTTCTTGTTGTCTGTCACGCTCATTTTGTCCCTTAACGTTCGTCCGCAGGCCTTTCGGGCATCATGCTTTGAAGAGAACGCACAAAAACGCTCACCGTTCTGCGGCCGGCCATTTTTTTGCAGAATCAAACGATTCCGGTTGAGTCTCTGCCAACCCCGGCGCGCGGCCGCCAGCCGGACTTGTAGCCCTTCGCGCGGCGGTACGCAATGCAATGAAAAGCGCTTTCACCGGGGCCGCCCGCCTGTTCGCGGTTTCAAGCGCCACTGTCTTCGTCCGGTGCGGTTGCTGGGGCGGGATACAGCCGATTGCCCTTGGTGGCCAGCGACTGCTTGCGGCGGCGTTGATAGATCTCCACGCTTTTGTAGACGACCGCGTAAGACACCGATCCGACGACGAGACCCAAAGGAACAGCGCCGACGAACATGGGTTTCAGCATCGGCCAGACCGCATCCAGGGAACTTTCGAAAAGGCCATGCTGAAACTGTCTGTGGACCTGATGCGGATCCGTCTCCGGGGCCTGCCCGTGCAGGATCCATTGGCCGATCTTGAAGGTGAAGGCCCAGATGAACGGAAAGGTCAGCGGATTGCCGACCGAGGTTCCGAGCGCGGAAGCGATCAGGTTGCCACGCACGAGAAAGGCGATGGCGAAACCGGTGAGAAAGTGAAACCCCACGAGGGGCGTGCAGGAGGCAAAGGCTCCCGCCGCGAAGCCGAGCGCGATCGCATGCGGCGTTGCCGTCAGACGCAGCACGCGTTTGCCGAAATACCGGGTCGAACGCGACCAGCTGTTCCGCGGCCAAACGGCTACGCGCAATCGTTCGATGCGCGTCGGCTTTTGTCGGCGTTGAAACAGCATGGTCCTCAGTCGTGTCCTTTTGTCAGCTCAATCCGCGGCTGCCCGGTTTGACCGCGGGCAGGGCCGCCAGGTCCGGTGGCAGATTGTCCGGTTCGTAGGCGGGGACCTTGTAGTCCGCCAGCGCGACGAGTGGCACGGAAACATCCGCTTCGCCGCCGGAGCGGTCGATCAGGCAGGCAACCGCGAGGACTTCAGCACCAAGAGCTTTCAACGAGGTTACCGTTTCGCGACTTGAAAGCCCGGTCGTGACGATATCTTCGACAATGATCACGCGGGACCCCTTCGGCAGCTCGAAACGGCGCAGCCGGAACTCGCCGTCTTCCCGTTCCACCCACATGGCCGGGACGTTGAGATGCCGGGCCGTCTCGTAGCCGGGGATCAGGCCGCCGAGGGCGGGGGAGACGATGTAGTCGATCGGTCCAAGCCCGGCGGTCCGCACCTTGTCCGCCAGCGCTTTGCAGAGCTTTTCCGTTTTGTCCGGATACATGAAAACCCGTGCCTTCTGCAGAAAAACCGGGCTGCGCAGGCCGGAAGTCAATATGAAATGTCCCTCCAGTATGGCACCGGCCTCCCGGAAAACGGCGAGGACTTCATCGCGTGTCATGAAACAAGATCCTTTTCGAATTGGTCGCGCCCGGTTTCATGCCGGTCTCAGCCGTTGACCCGGCTGACGCTTGAAACATTTGGTTTGGTGCGGAGCTGGTTGATGATCCGGTTCAGGTGTTTCAGATCCCAGACTTCCAGATCGATAATCATCTGGTGAAAATCGGAAGCCCGCTGCATCATTTTCAGATTGTCGATGTTGCCGCTGTTTTCTCCGATTACTTGAGCGATGGTTGCCAGGGACCCGGGCTCATTGGCCGCCGAGACGTCCAGTCTCGCCGGAAAACGCTCCGGATTGTTGACATCGATGTCCCAGCGCACATCTACCCAGCGCTCGGTCTGGTCGTCGAATTCCTTCAGGGCCGGTGACTGTATCGGATAGATGGTCAGGCCTTCGGAGGGGGTCAAGATGCCGACGATCCGGTCTCCCGGCACAGCGCCGCCTTCCGGAGCGAAACTGACCGGAATGTCGCCGGACAGCCCGCGGATCGGTAGGGCCGGCCCCTCGAAGTCTTCAGCCGGCAGTTCGCCGTCCGCTTTGCTGCCGTCGACACCAACAGGAGGGATGCGGAACTTGAGGCCGTGGCCTTTTTTCAGGCCGAACCAGCCTTCCTCCATCGGGGGGCCGGAAATGGCCACTCGCTCGTCCTGATAGTCCGGGTGCGCCGACTTCAGAACGGTCTGGGCACTCAGGTCGCCCCGGCCTACCGCCGCAAGCAGATCCGCGACGCTGGTCTGATTGTGATTGGCGAGAACCGCTTCGAGAAGATCCTCCGAATAGACCTTTTCGGCCCGGGCGAAGGCGCGTTTGAGGATGTGTTCCCCGAGCGCTCCGTACTGCTTGCGCACGGATTCCCTTGTGGCTCGGCGGATGGCCGCGCGAGCCTTGCCGGTGGTGGCGATCGCCTCCCAGGCCGGCGGTGGCGTCTGGGCCGGAGAGCGGATGATTTCCACTTCGTCCCCGTTGTGGAGTTCGGTGACGAGCGGCATGATCTTGCCGTTGACCTTGCAGCCCACACAGGTGTTGCCGATGCCGGTATGGACCGCGTAGGCGAAGTCGATCGGGGTCGCGCCCCGGGGCAGGGCGATCAGCCGTCCCTTGGGAGTGAAGCAGAAGACCTGGTCGTGAAACAGCTCCAGCTTGGTGTTTTCCAGGAATTCTTCCGGCGTGTCGCCCTGGGCGAGAAGCTCGGTCGTGCGCCGGAGCCATTCGAAGGCGCGGCAGTCCTCCGAGTGGCGGGCGATGTTGCGGCCGCCGAGTTCGCCGTCCTTGTAGAGCGCATGCGCGGCGATGCCGTATTCCGCGACACGCTCCATGGCCATGGTACGGATCTGCAGCTCGACCCGCTGACGGGACGGGCCGACGATGGTGGTGTGGAGCGACTGATAGTCGTTTTGTTTCGGCGTCGAGATGTAGTCCTTGAACCGGCCCGGAACGGTGGGCCAGGTGGTGTGGATCACGCCGAGCACGCGATAACATGCCTCCACGGTGCCGACGGTCACGCGAAAGCCGTAGATATCGGACAGTTGCTCGAAGCCGATGGCCTTGCGCTGCATCTTGCGGAAGATCGAATAGGGCCGTTTCTCGCGCCCCTTGACGAGCGCCGCCATGCCCCGGTCGCTCAGGCGTTCGGTCAAGGTGGTTTCGATGTCCCTGATCAGATCGCGGTTGCGCTCCCTCAGGTCCGCCAGACGGTCCGTGATGGTCTCGTAGGCTTCCGGGTTGAGCGTCTTGAAGGAAATATCCTCCAGTTCCTCACGCATGTCGTGCATGCCCATGCGCCCGGCGAGCGGCGCATAGATCTCCATGGTTTCCTCGGCGATCCGGCCGCGCTTGTGCTGCGGCATGTGATGCAGCGTACGCATGTTGTGAAGCCGGTCGGCGAGCTTGACCAGAAGCACCCGGACATCGTCGGCGATGGCCAGGATCAGCTTGCGGAAGTTTTCCGCCTGCTTTGCCTTCTGGGACACCAGGTCGAGCCGCTTGATCTTGGTGAGGCCTTCGACGAGCTTGCCGATTTCCTCGCCGAACAGGGAGTCGATTTCCGCCCGGGTGGCGTCGGTGTCCTCGATGGTGTCGTGCAGGAGGGCGACGGCGATGGTCGCATCGTCCAGGCGCAGATCCGTCAGGATCGCGGCGACTTCGAGCGGATGAGAGAAATAGGGATCGCCCGATGCGCGCGTCTGCGGGCCGTGCTTCTGCATGCCGTAGACATAGGCCTTGTTGAGCAAGGCTTCATCCGCATCCGGATTGTAGCGCGTAACCCGTTCAACGAGTTCGTATTGACGCATCATGGCCGCAACCGACCCTCGTCACCTGAGCCTGGAGTTCGTCCCGCTGTCCGGCAAACACTGAACGAACTTCAATTTCAAAAAGGTGACTAGCTGATGAGATTTCTAGTGAGATTTTCGAATTTGAAATTCACCGCGCTTGCGATCGGCAGAAAATCAGCGGGGTAAGTTAAACCGCCCGAAGCGCCACCGCGAACCGGTGGTGCTTCGGTTAAAACGCTGAGACGCTTAGACGTCGTCCGTCCGTTCCGGCGGAACCAGACCTTCCAGGCCGCGCAGCAGGTCTTCTTCAGACATGCGGTCGAATTCCACCGCGCTGTCGTCAACGGAATTGACCTGGGTAAGCTGCTGTTGGCTGGAGGGCACAACCGGCACGGCTTCGGCTTCCGGCTCGTCCACTTCCACAAACTTCTGCAGGGAGTGGATCAGGTCCTCTTTCATGTCTTCCGGGCTGACGGTCTGCTCTGCGATCTCTCTCAGGGCGACAACGGGGTTCTTGTCGTTGTCGCGTTCGATCGTGAGCGGCGAACCGCTTGAGATCATGCGAGCGCGATGCGCAGCAAGCAGCACCAGCTCAAACCGGTTTTCGACCTTGTCGATGCAATCTTCGACGGTCACGCGCGCCATTCGACGTCTCCATAGGCTAAAGGGCTTGAAAGATCAGCGTATAGTGTTCACATATCTAAAAAGCAACCCCCTGTCACAATTATGAGGGGACGGCCGCTTTTCCCCGAAGTTTTGAGCGTTTTTTAAATGAAGCTCTCGCTTTTGCGTTGATCGGTCCCAATATTATAGTGTAGGCCACTAAAACGGCTATAGAGAGAATCAAAAAGCCGTTGGGAAAAACTAAAACAAAAAAGGCTGGCGGAAGCTGAGCAGGCTACAGCTCTTCACAGCATAAATATGCGTTGATTGGACAGTGGACAGTCTGGGGTTTGGCTGGTGGGAGCCGGATTCTTTGCCACAACTAAGTAGTCAATGCATATGACTCGGAAAGGTTTCAAATAAGATGTTTGATGCTCGAGAAAAGGTCGCTTTGTTCATTGATGGAGCCAACTTGTACTCAACGGCCAAAGCGATCGGCTTTGACATTGACTACAAACGGTTGTTGAAGGAGTTCCAGGGTCAGGCGTATCTGCTGCGCGCGTATTATTATACCGCCTTGATCGAGGATCAGGAGTATTCCTCGATCCGGCCGTTGATCGACTGGCTCGATTACAACGGCTACAAGGTGATCACCAAACCTGTGAAGGAATTCGTCGACAGCGCAGGGCGCCGCAAGGTCAAGGGCAACATGGACATCGAACTGGCGGTCGACGCGATGCAACTCGTCGAGTCCGTCGATCATGTGGTTCTCTTCTCCGGCGACGGCGACTTTCGTTCGCTGGTCGAGGCCCTGCAGCGCAAGGGTCGCAAGGTCAGCGTCGTCTCCACGTTGAAGACGCAACCGCCGATGATCGCAGACGACCTGCGCCGGCAGGCCGACCATTTCATCGATCTGGCCAGCCTCGCCAACAAGATCGGCCGCGACCCCTCCGAGCGTCCCGCGCGTCCGCAAACGCCCGCGCATCTGGATGACGACGACGAGGACGACGACTACTGAGATCTTGGATGCTCGTTGTGAGTTACCCGTTGTGAACGGCGGTAGTGTTCCGGTCGACCCGCCGCTGGACTGTCCGGTCTGTCCGCGTCTCGTGGCCTTTCGGAACGAGATGAAGGAGGCCCATCCCGGCTGGTTCAACGCGCCGGTACCCTCCTTTACCTCCAAAGCCCCGCGTCTCCTTGTCATCGGACTGGCCCCCGGCATGAAAGGCGCGAACTGCACCGGCCGGCCCTTCACCGGGGACTATGCCGGGGATCTGCTTTACAAGACGCTCCTCGACTTCGGTTTCGCGCAAGGGACCTACCGTGCATCGCCGGATGACGGACTGACGCTCAGGGACGCCATGATCACCAACGCGGTGCGCTGCCTGCCGCCGCAGAACAAGCCGACCGGCCCGGAAATCAAGGCTTGCCGGCCTTTTCTTCTGGCGACCCTGGCAGCCAATCCCTCGGTCCGCGCCGTCCTGGCTCTGGGGCGGATCGCTCACGAGACTTTTCTGACCGCCCTGGACCTGCGCCGGGCCGCATTCCCTTTCGCGCATGGGGCGCAGCACAATCTCGGGACAGGCGGGCTGACACTGTTCGACAGCTACCATTGCTCGCGTTACAACACCAACACCGGCCGCCTGACGGAAGACATGTTCCGCTCCGTGTTCGTGAAGATCCAGACCCATCTTTCCTGAAGATACTTGGCCACGATTGCCCAGGCTCGCTCCGCTGAACGCCCGAGCCTGAGCCGTGACGTCATCTCCGTTCCGTGTGAAAATCCCGGTTCTGCGGTCACGTGTCCTGGGTGCTGGCATCCGCGTCGACGACGACCCAGCCGTTCGGGCTCAGATGCTCCTGAGGCTTGAAGCGGGCCTTGTAGGCCATTTTGGGCGAGCCCTCGACCCAATAGCCGAGATAGACATAGGGCAGGCGCATTTTGCGGGCGCGCTCCACATGGTCGAGGATCATGTAAGTGCCGAGCGTGGTCTCCGCGAAATCGGGATCGAAAAAGGAATAGACCATGGAGAGCCCGTCGGAGAGCTGATCGCTCAAGGCCACGCCGAGGAGGGGACCTTCGCCCGTTCCTGTCAGGAACGTGTCCGGTCCGCGGCGGCGGTATTCGATCACCATGGTCTCGACATGGGTGTCTTCCACCATCATGGCGTAGTCGAGCACGCTCATTTCCGTCATGCCGCCGTTTTCGTGGCGCGTGGTGAGATAGGTGCGGAAGAGGTCGTATTGCTCGGACGACGGGCTCGCTGGCATCCGGGCGCCGACGATCTCCGCGCCGGCTTTCCATACCCGTTTGAGCGATTTGGTCCAGTTGAAGTCGTCCACCCGGACCCGGACCGACACGCAGGCCTGACAGGCTTCGCAGGCCGGCCGGTAGGCGATGTTCTGGCTGCGCCGGAAGCCGCCCTGGGTCAGGACCTCGTTCAAGGCGGGAGCGCCGTGGCCGACCAGATGGGTAAACACCTTGCGCTCCTGCTTGCCTTCAAGATAGGGGCAAGGCGCCGGCGCGGTCAGATAGAACTGGGGATGGTCTGTGGGGTGCCGTGTCACCTTGTCGTTCCGCGCAACCTCTGCCGAGCTTTCTTATTATAACCCGTAATACCATGGGGCGACCAGCGAGAAGGTCAACCATAAAATCAGCGTCAGCGGGGTTCCGGCAAGAACGAAGTCGTTGAACCGGTAGTGGCCCGGACCCATGACGATCAGGTTGGTCTGATAGCCCACAGGTGTCGCGAAGGAGCTGTTTGCGGCGATGATCAGGCAGACGACAAAGGCGTCCGGCCGCTGGCCGACCTCGTTGGCGAGGTTGATGGCGACCGGGGTAAACAGGACCGCGGCGGCATTGTTCGACAGGAAGTTGGTCAGAACCATGACGATGAAGAACAAGGCGGAAAGGATCACCGGAGGCGGTGCCCCGTTCAGAACATGAGCAAGGCCCGAAGCGATCGCGGCCGCCCCGCCGGTACCTTCAAGCGCAACGGCGCCGGCAAGCGATGCGCCGACCAGCATGAAAATCCGGCTGTCGATCGCGCGCATTGCCTGGCGGATGTTGAGGCAGCCGGAGACGATCATGGCAAAGGTGCCGGCAACAGCGGTCGCGACGATGGGAACGAGGCCGGTGGCGGCGAGCGCCACCACGCAGGCGAAGATCGCCAGGGCGTGTGGCGCATAGCGCTTGCGCGGCACTTCGGCCGTCGACCAGTCGAGCAGAAGCACGTCCCGGTTGCCGCGCAAACGGCCGATTTCGCTTTCGCTGCCGGCCACCAGCAGCACGTCGCCCGCTTCCATGCGGATGTCGTTCATCGCCATGCGCGGCATGCGGCTGCGGCGCTGGATGCCCATCACCAGGCAACCCGTTTCGCTGTAAAAGCCGGATTGCGGCAGGGTTCGGCCCATCAGGCGCGAGGCAGGGGCAACGACCACTTCCGCCAGGCTGATGGATCCCGCCTGAATGGGGGCCGTTTCGCGCCCGGAGCCGTTCCCGTCGCCTTCTGTTTCCATCAGCGGCTGGCGCCGGGCGAGCGCGTTGGCGAGTGCCGTCCTCGTGGCGGCGACGATCACCGTGTCGCCGGGAGACAGCACAACGTTCTCGAACGGCGGCAGGATCGGCTTCTGACCGCGCTGGACGAGACGCACGGTCATGTCCTTGAGTTTCGGAAACATGCCGGACACGGATTCGACGCCGACCAGCGGATGGCCGTAGGTGATTTCGATCTGGGCGATGAACTGCTTGCCGGAGGTGACCTGCAGTTCCTCCGCCATGGTCTTTCGGGATCTCAGGAGCCGCGGCATGACAAACAGCACATAGACCGCGCCGACACTCGCGACGATCAGCCCGATGGGCGTGAACGAGAAGAAACTCAGCCGGACGTCTGAAATCTGAGCGGCGTAATTGGCGACGAGAAGGTTCGTGGACGAGCCGATCAGGGTGGTCATGCCGCCCAGGATGGCAATGAAGGAAAGCGGCATGAGCAACCGGGCCGGCGACTGGCCGACGGTTGCCGCCACCGCTGTCAGGATCGGCAGGAACATCACCACCACCGGCGTATTGTTCAAGAACGCGCTCAGGACCCCGACAACGATCAGGATCGGGATCGCGGCCCGGTGTGAGCGCCCGCGCGTCATCCTGACGATGGACTTCGCCGGACCTTCGAGCGCGTCGGTTTGAAATAGGCCCTGACCGATGATCAGCAGGCAGATCACCGTAATGAGCGCCGGGTTGGCGAAACCGGCCAGGAAATCCCCGGTCTGGATCGTCCGGCCATCCGGCGTTTCCACCGGGAAAACATAAAAAATGACGATAAACGCGGTGACCGAGCCGAGAGCGACCGTTTCAATCGCGTAGCGCTCAAGGGCGTAGAGAACGACGGTTGACGCGATCACCACGAAGGTCAGCGCCATAGCAATTTCAACTGAATCCATCCACCCGCCCGAAGCCTGCCTGGCCGTTTAACGCGAAGACACAGTTTAGAACAGGCGGTTGGGCGAAGGGAAGGGGGGAGGAACCAGTTTGGTGTGAAAGGTGCGGGGAGGCGTTGGTTAACCATGGCTTAAGAAAGTCTGAAATCCTTTAGCCAATGTCCCGTAAACCGGGTATCTTGAAGGTCAAGAAAGTCTTTCTCGGGATCACAAACGATCAGTCGTTCGAGTGAGCAGTATCGGGAAGAACGCAACATGATGAGGACCACAACCTTGAAACTCAGTGCGATCCTGGCTGCGGCGTTGATTGCCGTTTCTTCGGCTGCATCCGCCGCGACACTTTCCATTGTCGGCAATCCGATTGCCGAAACCTCGCTGCCGGGTAATTTCGGATCCTTGAGGACTGCGGATGGCACCGTTGACCGAAACGATGCCCTGTTCAGGGACAACAACGGCAATCTGGTGCTTCCGGCAGGTCAGCCGGCGGCTTTTGGCCTGTCGGTTTTCAACAGCTCCAACGGTGCCGGCGGAGGGCTTGCTCTTTCCGGGAAATCCGAGGTGACGTTCACCTATCTTGGGTTCGAGGCCGGCAACACCAACACCTTCTCCTCAAACGAGTTCGGTGGCGCTTTCTTTGCCAACAAGGGAGCGGCGGCTTCGGGGTTTGGCGACACGATCACCGCGTTGTTTGACAGCGGTGTGACGCCGTTTCTGCTCGATTTCGTTTTCAGCACCAGTGGTGGCGGCGGACAAAGCGCGGAAAACGCCGGTTCGATCGCATCCGGGCTGACGCTGGCCTTTGGCCCGCTGTTCAACAACGGCAAGTCCGTTTTCGCATTCCTGGGCGACGGCGCCGGCGACAGCGACTTTGACGACATGGTCGTAAGGATCGACGTGACGGCCGTTCCGGTTCCTGCCGCTCTTCCGCTCCTCGTCGGAGGACTGGGTGTCCTGGGTTTCGTGGCGCGCCGCCGCAAACGCACCGCCTGATCTGATCCTAAACCGAAAAACAAAACCGCCGGCGTGGCTCACGCTGGCGGTTTTTCTGTTTCGGGACAGCCGAGGAAACCGGGCGAGGTCGTGTTCTTCGCAGCATCGGTCCGGGCCCATGCGCATCATCTGCCGTGTTGGCCGGAACAGGGCGCACCGGGTTCAAGTGGTCGGTCTACGACTGTGCGCCGTGAAACGCGCCCCCTCCATGCCCAGACGGCGCCAGACCGAAAAAGTTCCGGTAGGCGCGCCGGAAGCTGTTCGCTTCCTCGTAGCCGAGCGCTGCCGCGATTTCGGCGATGGTGAAGGTGCCGGCGGCGATGAGCGCCGAGGCGCGGCGCATGGTTTCCTGAAGGCGGAGTTCACGGAATGTCCGTCCTTCGGTTCTAAGACGCCGCTGCAGCGTTCGCACGCCGAGGCCGAGCTGCGAGGCGATGGTCTCTTCCATGGCCGGGCTCACCCGCAGCTGCAGTTTCAGGACATCGCGGACGAGCTGGGTGAAGTCGGCCGGCGCGGACGTTCCCTCAAGGCGCGGCAGGTCCTCGAGCGTCAGGCTGGTTCTCGCATCCGCGGGCACGGGATTCGGCAGCATGAGATCGGCGAGGGAAATGGCCAGTCCCGTCATGGGACCGGGACGGACCTCGTAGCCCCTGTAATAGTGGTCCAGGAGAGCGGCGCCCGGCGGACCGTCACGCCGGGGATGCTCGATCCATGCGGGTTTCCAGGCCGGTCCTGCGAAGTGACGCATGAAATCGGTCAGGAGGAGCGGTACGGCTTCCTCGATATGGCGCGATCCGAGCGCTCTTTCGATCCCCGTTGAAAAGCGCACGACAAGGTAGTCTCCGGAAAGAACGGTCTCGAAACGCGATCCGCTAACGAGCATGGACAGGGCCTGTTTTCCCCGCTCCAGGGCGCTGGCGGCGTCCGGGGCTTCCAGCACGTAGTCCGCATGGATGCCGAGGTCCCTGTAGCGCATTTTTGTGCCGATCAACGCCCCCAGATGCGGCTCGCCCAGCCTGCGTGCGGCCACCTCGACCCATTTCGCCTGAAACTGGTAGGGCGCGAAGGCCGGCGGCCCCTCGAAGAAGGTGTCGTGGAGCCCGACCGACCGGGTGACGCTACGGGTGAATTCCTGGCTCGTCAGCTCTGTCACGATCCGCGCGGGGGCGACCATCAGCCTCGTGTTGAACAGTTTTCCCATGCTCAATTCCATATCCCCCTGGCGGCCCGCTGACGCCTGCGCTTTCCGGCCGCAATCGTCCTTGCGGCGGAGCGCGCGCTGTCTCGCGGCAATCCTGTCCGGCGCTCTGCTAAACCGGCCTGCCTCCGGGATCATACGCAGAAATACGGGGGCTGGGGGAAATGTCGCAAAATGATTACCGGAGCGTGTTGAATAGGGCCTAATTTTCCCCACGGTCAACTGAGCCGGGCATGCGTTGGGAGGAAGAGAGTTGAACAAACAGGTCACGGCGCGAGGGTGGCGTCCGGTGTCTCTGCCCGATCAGTGCATTGGCTTGATTGTTTTCCCCTTCCGAAGCGGTCGGGCTCCCTGGAGGTTCGGTTCTTCGCGCCGCACGTCCGAACGCGGTTTTGGAGTTGAAGTCATGCGGTTTTTTCTCACTTTTGTTTTTTCCCTGGCAGCCTCCACGGCCGCGGCGGTTGAACCCGTCACCCTCGATACAATCGTGAGGGCGGAGACCGACACTGCTTTTCGAACGACCCTTGACCAGGCCGGCGGGGCATTCAACACCTTCTTGCACATCCGCGAGCTGACGCCGGTCGACGCGCAAACAGTCATCCGCTCGAACCGTGATACGATCTACTCCGCAGTGTTGCTGGACCTGTCCGAGCCCGTCACGGTGACAATCCCTGATGCGGGTGGGCGCTATATCAGTTTCCAGGTCATCAACCAGGATCATTACATGTTTGTCCTGAAGGAGCCGGGCGAGCATGTTCTGACGCAGGACAAGGTCGGCAGCCGCTTCGCCCAGATCCTCGTGCGCACCTTTGTCGATCCGAACGACGAAAAGGACATCGCTGCCGTTCACGCCATTCAGGACGAGATGAAGGCGGTTGGCGGCGGGGCGGGTCCCTTCGTCGCGCCGAACTGGGATCAGGAGCAGCTTCAGAGCGCGCGCGATGCAATTAACCAGATCGCGATACTTGGATTCTCCTCGGTGGATGCTTTCGGCTCGCGGGAGGAAACGAGACCGGTCGATCATCTCGTCGGTGCAATCGCCGGCTGGGGCGGCTTGCCGAAATCGGAAGCTTATTATGAGGCGAAGGGCGTCGGCGACGCGTCCGGCACCCCTTACACGGTGACGGTCAAGGACGTTCCGGTCGACGCCTTCTGGTCGATCACGGTCTATAACGCCGACGGATTTCTGGAGCCCAACGAGCTGAACGCCTACAGCTACAACAACGTCACCGCCAAGCCCAACGGCGACGGCTCCTACACCGTCAATTTCGGCGGTTGCGGCGACGACCGGGTGAACTGCCTGCCGGTGCCGGAGGGATGGAACTACGCGGTGCGCATGTACCGGCCGCGCGCCGAAATTCTCGACGGGTCCTGGGTGTTCCCGGAGCCGGTTCCGGCCCAATGACCCGCAGGCAAGGGGATTTTCCAGAATGACACCGTTTTCGATTGCAGCGCCGCTTGTCGCCGTCGGCCTTCTTGCGAGCGCACCCGCCGCCAAGGCCCAGACATACGCCGCCGATGTGCCTGCGTCCGTCCGAACGCCCGAAACGGTCGAGACCGGACCGCTCGGCACGCTCAGATTTTTCGATGGCCTGCCCGACGAGGAGACCGTCCGGAAGGTATACGACAATCTGGACTTTTCGCGCGGTGTTGAAGCCTTCCTGAGTGGCATGCCGGCGGCCTCGGTCTACGCTTTGTGCAGCGGTTATGAGGATGCCGGCATGCCGGCGCACGCTGTTGGTATCAGCGAGGATCTTCTCGATGCGCGTTCGCTCTGGCTTACCGCGAACTCGACAACCGTCTACGTCACGACCTGTCTCGACCTGAAGCAGGGGCCGGTTGTCGTGGAAGTGGCTCCGGGACTGCTGGGTGCTGTCGACGACGCCTTCTTTCGCTGGGATACCGATATCGGCGTCACCGGCCCCGACCAGGGCCGCGGAGGACGCTACCTGTTCCTGCCGCCGCATTATGACGGACCGGTTCCCGCGCTTGGCTATTATGTCATTCGCACCCGGACCAACCTGCATTGGCTGTTTGCCCGGGCCTTCGTGACGGATGCCGGCCTCGAGGCCGCGGTTGCCGGCGTCAAGGCGGGGACGAAGGCATATCTTCTTGCGGAAGCCGCGTCGCCTCCCGAGCAGGTCTTTGTGGATTTGTCGGGCAGGAAGATGAATACCATCCATGCCAATGACGCGACCTATTTCGACGAGTTGAACGCGGTCGTCCAGAATGAGCCGGGCGATGCGTTCGACCCGGAGATCGCCGGCCTATTCGCGTCGATCGGCATCAAGAAGGACGTGCCGTTCGAGCCGGATGCTCGGATGAAGAAGATTCTCGCCGACGCGGCCGCCGTCGGAAACGCGACGGCCCGCGCGCTCGCCTTCCGCCCGCGCGACCGGGACCGCTACTATTATTATCCGGACCGGCAATGGTTCACGAGCTTTGTCGGCGGCAGTCACGAGTTCATGGACAATGGCGCGCTCGGCCTCGACGATCGGACGATGTTTCACTATGTCGCGACCGGCATCACCCCGGCGATGGCGGCGCCGCAGGTCGGCACCGGCTCCGTCTATGCCTTCACGCCGCACGACGCGACCGGCGCCTACCTCGACGGTGGCAAGACCTACAAGGTCACCCTTCCGGGCCCGGTGCCGGCGAAAGATTTCTGGTCCTTCGTCGTCTACTCGACCCAGCACCGCTCGATGCTGGAGACCGACCAGCGTCTGGCCGGTCTCGACAGCACCCTTGAAGGCGTCACGGCGGACGAGGACGGGTCCTATACGGTCTGGTTCGGCCCGGAGCCGCCGGAGGGCAGGGAAGACCTCTGGGTACAGACCATGCCGGGCGAAGGCTACGCCGTCATTCTGAGGCTCTATGGCCCTCTCGACCCCTGGTTCGACAAGACCTGGAAGCCGGGCGACCTGGAGCGCGTTGAGTAAAGCCGGTTCCGGTCATTGCGCGCCGGAGTGGGCAGTTTGGGTTTTGCAAGACTGAATTTGTACTGGGACTTTCAATGACACGCAGCAGGATATTGTTCGCCTTCGGACTGCTCGCCGCGATCGCATCGCCGGGCCATGCCGCGGATCTCGCCGGGCCGACCGTCGCGACACCGCCTCCGCCCGCGACGCCCTCCAGATGGCAGTTCACCTTCGCGCCCTATATCTGGACGGCGGGGATCGGCGGCGACGTCGGCCAGTTCGGGCTGCCGCCCGTCAGTATGAGTGAATCCATCGGCGATGTGCTGTCCTCGCTCGATGTCGGTCTGATGGCGGTCGCCGAAATCCGCTATGACCGGTTCATCGTCTCGACGGATCTCAGCTATGTCAGGACCTCATCCAGCTCCGATACGCCGCTCGGTATTTTCGCGAACTCGGTCGAGACGACCAGCACGTCCATTCGCGGCGTTCTGCTCGGCGGCTATGAACTGGTGGATACCGGCCGCTTCCGCCTCGACGCTCACGCCGGGCTGCAGGTTCTTTCCGCCGAGACGGAACTCGCCTTTTCCGGCGGACTGCTGAACGGGAGGACGCGCAGCGACTCAGATACCTGGGCCGACGGTCTGGCGGGGGTTCGCGCCAGGTTCGATTTCACTCCGAAATTCTACATGTCCGGTTGGGCCTATGCGGGCGCCGGACAGTCGGATCTGGTCTGGGATGTCATGGGCGGGGCCGGCTACAACTTCAACGGCCGCATTTCCAGCTACCTCGGCTACCGCGCCAACGGCGTCGACTACAGCAGCGACGGGTTCGTCTACGATGTCGTCCAGCAGGGACCGGTGGCCGGTCTCGTGTTCCGCTTCTGACAGCGAATTGGGCGTGAGTCTCTACATCCCGCGAACCGCATCTGAATTGACCACGACAACGCCGAGAACGATGTCGTGCAACAGGCGTTTGCGGTCGGAAAAGAGCGACACCAGCAGCACCAGCGGCGTCAGGAGGGAAATGGAAAACCAGAACAGCAGCGCGTGGATCGCGGCCAGCAGCGGATAGGGCCTGGCGCCGTACCAGAGGCGCATTTCGAGTCCCATGGAGCGCATGCCGAAGGTGGAGGCTTGCGGACCGCCTAGAGTAAAGGCGACATAAAGGAGTGCGACCGCCGTCGGCAGGATGGCGTAAAGCATGAAGCCAAGCCCGAGGGTGAAGATCCCGAGGAAAAACACCACGATGCCGGCGAGAAACGTCAGGATGGCGATAACGATCACGTCGACGCAAAAAGCGAACATCCGCCGGCTGCGCACGCCGGAAAAGAGCTCCGGATTGCGCAGCGGATCGAACACGTCCTGGCGTGTGTAATCTGAAGTATATTCTGCCGACATGTCATCCCGCTCCCGTCGTGGCGATGACCTCAATGTGGGGACTGGTGAACGATTTGGCAAATTGCGCCTTGCCCCGGAAGGCAAGGCGAGCCGGCCCTCATTTGTCGCCGGCCAGGAATGAGGCGACCATCGGCGCGAAATAGGTCAGGATGCCGTCGGCGCCGGCGCGCTTGAAGGCCAGAAGGCTTTCCAGCATCGCACGGTCGCCGTCGAGCCAGCCGTTGGCGCTTGCCGCCTTGATCATCGCGTATTCACCGGAGACCTGGTAGGCGTAGGTCGGTACCTGGAATTCATCCCTGATGCGCCGGACGACGTCGAGATAGGGCATGCCGGGCTTGACCATGACCATGTCCGCGCCTTCTGTGATGTCGAGTTCCGTCTCCCGCAGCGCCTCGTCCGTATTGGCCGGATCCATCTGATAGGTGCGCTTGTCACCCTTCAGCGTTCCCGAGGAGCCGACCGCATCGCGGAAAGGCCCGTAGAATGCGGAGGCGTATTTCGCCGCATAAGCCATGATCTGCACGTCGCGATGACCGTGAAGGTCCAGCGATTGGCGAATCGCGGCGATGCGGCCGTCCATCATGTCGGAGGGCGCGATCACGTCCGAGCCCGCGTCCGCCTGGACCAGCGCCTGCCGGCAAAGCTGATCGACCGTCTCGTCGTTGAGGATCGTTTCCCCCTCCATCAGCCCGTCATGGCCGTGGCTGGTATAGGGATCGAGCGCGACATCGGTCATCAGGCCGAGGTTCAGTCCTTCCGCCTTGATTGCCTGCAGGGCGCGGCAGGTGAGGTTTTCCGGGTTGAGTGCTTCCGAGCCGGTCTCGTCCCGGAGATCGGGATCGGTGTAGGGAAACAGGGCAAGAGCCGGAATGCCGAGCTCCGCGGCCCGGTTGGCTTCGCGAACCGCTTCATCGACAGACAGACGGAACACGCCGGGCATGGAGGCGACCGGTTGGCGGGCGTTCGTT
This sequence comes from Roseibium aggregatum, assembly GCF_017309185.1. Lineage (GTDB taxonomy): Bacteria > Pseudomonadota > Alphaproteobacteria > Rhizobiales > Stappiaceae > Roseibium > Roseibium aggregatum_B. Next base: position 1,326,277 of record NZ_JAEKJZ010000001.1, read on the forward strand.
CCGTCCGTCAGAAAGATCGGCCAGATCAGATCGTCCACGGTCAGCACGTTTTCGCGCACCAGCCGGCGAGACCAGTCGGTGCGCCGGTTGCGGCGCATGCGGGTGCCGGCCAGAATGGAGTCCATGTGATCGGAGGTAATTCGCGGCAGCGGTGGGGTGGACGTCATGAAACGAGCCTGTTCGCTAAGGACTGAAATCTGTTTCGCTTTGGGAAGCGGCGCCAATCTATCATGCGGATGCACCCATTCCAACTCTCTGTAAAACGACTGAAAAAAAAGAAGAAAAATAGATTGTTTGACGTTCGCGTCAAATCTGCTTAAGTGCGTGCTGAGGAAAATATCCAAGGCGACCAGCCTTGGCCTTCGTGACGTCTGCGGAGGAGGGGAGGACAAGATGGACTTTGCACTGAATGAGGACCAGCGCGCCTTCAAGGATATGGCCGCATCCTTCTCGCGCGACGAGTTGGCGCCCCATGCCAAGGCCTGGGACGAGGACAGCACGTTCCCGATCGACACCCTGCGCAAGGCGGCGGAACTCGGGTTCGGCGGGATCTATGTCAGGGAAGATGTCGGCGGTTCGGCGCTGACCCGCCTGGACGCAACGCTGATTTTCGAGGAGCTGGCCCGGGGCTGCACATCCACGGCCGCCTATATTTCCATTCACAACATGGTTGCCTGGATCATCGACACCTATGGTTCGGAGGACTTGCGTCAGAAATACCTGTCGCGGATCTGCGCCATGGAGATATTCACCAGCTACTGCCTGACCGAGCCGGGCTCGGGCTCCGACGCCGCGAGCCTGCGCACCAGCGCAAGGGACGATGGCGACCATTACATTCTGAACGGCTCCAAGGCCTTTATTTCCGGAGGTGGGGTCAGCGACCTCTATGCGGTCATGGTCCGCACCGGCGACGAAGGCGCATCCGGCGTGTCCTGTCTTCTGGTCGAAAAGGGGACGCCCGGTCTCAGTTTCGGCGCCAACGAGGTCAAGCTAGGCTGGAAGAGCCAGCCGACCGCCCAGGTCAACTTTCAGGATTGCCGGGTCCCCAAAAGCAATCTCATCGACGCGGAAGGACAGGGCTTCAAGATCGCCATGTCCGCGCTCGACGGCGGACGCCTGAACATAGGGGCCTGTTCGATCGGTGCCGCGCAGGCCTGTCTGGACTACGCGCTCGCCTATGTGCAGGAACGCAAGCAATTCGGCCGGCCGATCGCGGAGTTCCAGGCGTTGCAGTTCCGCCTGGCGGATATGGCGACGGAACTGGAGGCGGCGCGTTTGCTGCTCCACAAGGCGGCAACCGCCGTGGACGCGAAAGCCCACGACGCCACAAAACTGGCGGCCATGGCCAAGCGGCTAGCCACCGACACAGGCTTTCAGGTGGTCAACGACGCGCTGCAGCTTCACGGTGGTTACGGCTATCTGCGCGACTATCCGATCGAGCGCTATTTCCGCGATGTCCGCGTGCACCAGATCCTGGAAGGCACCAACGAAATCATGCGTCTGATCATTGCCCGCCAGCTGTTGAAGGATTGAGTGAGCCGGCCGGGCCTGACTTTTGAAATGACTCTTGTTTTGTGAGGTATCGTGAGCGACGAGATCCTGTTTGAAAAGCGCGGCAAGGCCGGGGTTGCGATCCTGAACCGGCCGAAGGCGCTGAATGCCCTGAGCCACGGAATGGTCAAGGCGCTTGCCGGCCGATTGACCCAATGGGCGGACGATCCTTCGGTCGCGCATGTTGTGGTCAAGGGGGCGGGCGACAAGGCCTTTTGCGCCGGCGGCGACATTCGCAGCATCTACGATGCCCGCATGGAGGGCCGGACCGAGGGTCTGAGCAGGTTCTTCGGCGACGAATACATCCTGAACGCCCAGATCAAGTCCTTTCCAAAGCCCTATATTTCCCTGATCGACGGTATCGTGATGGGCGGTGGTGTCGGCGTATCCGTCCACGGCAGCCATCGGATCGGCACGGAAAAGACCATGTTTGCCATGCCGGAAACGGGGATCGGTTTCTTCCCCGATGTCGGCGGCAGTTATTTTCTGCCCCGCATGCCGAGGAAGAGCGGCGTCTATTGCGCCTTGAGCGCCGGGCGGCTGAAGCAGGGCGACGCGCTGGCGACTGGCGTGCTCACCCATGCCGTAAGCACGGATTCGCTGGCCGATATTGAGCAGGCCTTGGAAACGGCTGACGACATCGGCGCGGCGATCGCCCCGCATCTGATCGTTCCGGAACGAGGCCCGATTACCCAAAATCTGGATCTCATCGAGGAGATCTTTTCAGGTGAAAGCGTCGCGGCGATTCTGGAACGGCTGGAAGCCTCCACGCATGACTTTGCCGGGGAAACGCTCAAGGCCATCAATGGCAAGTCGCCGACAAGCGTCCTGATAGCCTTCGAAGAGATGCAACGCGGCGGATCCCTGAGCTTCGAAGAGTGCATGAAGCTCGAGTACCGGATCGTCTCCCGGATCCTTCAGGGGAACGATTTCTTCGAGGGCGTCCGTGCGGTCCTTGTCGACAAGGACCATGCGCCGAAATGGTCGCCTTCGCTCATAAGTGAAGTAGACAGTTCCGATCTGGCGTCGTATTTCGAGGAGCCGGCAGACGGAGACCTTCCGCTTTAGGCCGGACTCCATCAACCCGGAACCGGACCGCTCATGATCACAAGCTTTCAGGACCTGATTGATGCCCGGCCACCCTGGAGCAATGTCCTCATCCTCTATCTCAGGGGGATTTCCGTCATTCTGTTTGCCGGCGGCGTGATCTACTGGGCTCGAATTATCGGCATTGTCGAATGGCGCGGGCAGTGGTTCTGGGAGATGTCTATCGCGCTGCAGGGCGCGATCGTGTTTTTCGCCGTTCTCGACCTCGTCGCGGCAACCGGACTATGGCTGACCGTATCCTGGGGAACGGTGATGTGGCTGTTCCGCTGCGCCTGTCAGATCGTCATGCACACCGCGTTTTCGGATCTTTACGGTCGCAGGCCTTACGAAATCGCCTTTTATCTGCTGACCATCGCGATCTACGCGGCGCTGGCTGTGCTCATGGAGAGGGAAAACCGGGCACATACGGGCTGACGTTTTCACCCGGTTCTTGAAGGGCCTTCAAAAGCGGACGAAGAAAACCGGTCAACAGATTCAAAATCATCGCAAAAACTTCTTGGGAGGAAATCATGGCAAGCACAGTCGGGTTCATCGGTCTTGGCAACATGGGCGGACCGATGGCGGTCAATCTCGTCAAGGCGGGCCATACGGTTCTAGGCTTCGATCTCTCCGAAGCCGCCGTGGCGGCGTTCGTGGGTGCGGGTGGGAAAAAAGCCGCAAGCGTGGCGGAACTGGCTGCCGCCGCCGATGTGGTCGTCACCATGCTGCCGGCCGGAAAACATGTGCGCCAGATCTATCAGGGCGAGGGCGGCATTCTGGACAACGCGAAAGCCGGTACGCTTCTGATCGACAGCTCCACCATCGACGTCGACAGCGCGCGCGCGGTGAGCGCGGCCGCGGCGGATATGGAAATGATCATGGTCGATGCTCCGGTCTCCGGTGGTGTCGCGGGCGCGGCCGGCGGAACGCTTACGTTCATGGTTGGCGGTACCGACGAGGCGTATGAAGCCGCCAGGCCCTATCTCGACATCATGGGCAAGACCATCGTTCACGCGGGCGGCGCGGGCAACGGCCAGGCAGCCAAGATCTGCAACAACATGATCCTGGGCATTTCGATGATCGGCGTGAGCGAGGCCTTCGTTCTAGCGGAAAAACTCGGCCTGGAAGCGCAGAAGCTGTTCGATATCTCCTCGACCGCGTCCGGCCAGTGCTGGTCGCTGACATCTTATTGTCCGGTCCCGGGGCCTTTGCCGGCCTCTCCCGCCAACAGGGACTATCAGCCCGGCTTTGCCGCGGCGATGATGCTCAAGGATCTGAAGCTGGCACAGGAAGCAGCCGGGACATCGGGAGCCGCGACGCCGCTTGGCGCGGAGGCGGCCGCCCTTTACACGCTGTTTTGCAACTCCGGAGGGAACGACCTCGATTTCTCCGGCATCGTCAAGTTCCTGCGTGGGTCGCAAACGTAAACAGGATCCTAACGAGGCCTCTAAACAGCTCGTCAAAAGTTAACCGATGATTCAGCGTGTCTCTTAAGCGGATTTTAGAAACACTCGGTTAGATTGCGTATCAAGGCGGGAAAATATCCGTCGAAAGACAGGAACTATACGAGGCGCAATCAAATGATCACCGCAAGTAGGGCAGTCGACACTGTTGCTCAGGGCGAAGAGGAAGATGCGGAAATCAAACCGCTCTATCTTGAAGCCCTAACGCTCGTCGAGCGGCTGCATCGTCGTCTTCTCGACGTCATCAAGGACGAGTTCGACCGGATGGGACGTTCCGATGTCAACAGCGTGCAGGCACTGCTGCTGTTCAACATCGGCGACAGCGAACTGACCGCGGGAGAGCTGCGCACACGCGGCTATTATCTCGGCTCGAACGTTTCCTACAATCTGAAGAAACTGGTGGAAACCGGCTACATTCACCATCAGCGTTCGCGCATGGACCGCCGGTCGGTCCGCGTAAGCCTGACGGACAAAGGGCAGGAAGTGGCACAGATCGTCAACGATCTGTACGAACGCCATATCCTGTCGGTGGAACAGGTCGGTGAAATCGGTCCCGAGGACTTCGTTGCCTTGAACAAGTCCCTGCGCCGTCTCGAGCGGTTCTGGACCGACCAGATTCTCTACCGCCTTTAAGTTTTTCGCGGCACATTCGGATGACAAAGGCATCGCCCCCGGGCGGTGCCTTTTTTTATGTTTTTTCCGACCTCACGCGGTTTTGCATTTAAATTTACCGAAACTGCTCGAAATACTCTTCCAAAGGTCGGGGCCGGGACAACGGCGGAAACTTGCTGACATTTTGTGGTCACATTGCAATGGCTTTGTGCGCTCTTCCAGAAGACAAGTGGCCAAGCCAAGCGTTTGTTTACCCCCTTCCGTTAAGAGTGGGACGTCGAGGAACGGCAAGGCGCGTTGCAAGCTTTCGTTCCGGAACACCGGCTCGGTCTGCTTTCGGGCAATCGCCAGGAGCGGGCAGGGTGGGCGCCCTGAAGGTGACCGGATCCTCTTTTCACGGAATTTGACCGCGAGAGGGCCGGGATGAGACGAAAACGCTAGAGACGCTGGCAATATGGGATCGGTAATGAAGCTTCTATCCGGATCGTTCGACAATGTGACTGGCCTCGCCGGACGCGGGAGCCATGTGCTCAAGGGCCTCTGGGCTATCGGATTGGCCGTGCCGCTGCTGGCCGGCCCGGCTGCTTCCGCTCAAACCGCTCTGCAGTCCCTGCAGCAGAACCGCCAGAAGGTGGAATGGGCGGACAATTTCGACATCGCGACGGAAAACATCACGGAAGTAAACTCTTCCGCTCCGACGCTGTCGCCGGAGACCGCCAACTATATCGCCGTCGCCATCGATCGCTATCAACGCATTGTTCAAGCGGGTGGCTGGGGGACCGTGACCGGCGGCGGCAAGGCGCTGCGGATCGGAGCCAAAGACCCCCGTGTCGTCGAATTGCGCCGGCGCCTGATTGCCTCCGGCGATCTGGAGCAGCAGGCCGGGCTTTCCAACACGTTCGATTCCTACGTCGATTCCGCCCTGCGCCGCTTCCAGCTCCGCCACGGGCTCATTCCTGACGGGGTGATGGGCGAATCGACCGTGCGGGCGCTCAATGTTTCCGCGCAAGTGCGTCTGAGCCAGCTTGAAACCAACCTGATCCGCATGCGCTCCATGTCCGGGTTCCTTGGGGACCGCTACGTCATGGTGAATATTCCGGCTGCGGAAATCGAGGCGGTCGAAAACGGCCGGGTCCGTTCGCGCCACACGGCCGTCGTCGGCAAGATCGACCGTCAGACGCCGATCCTGAACAGCAAGATCTACGAGCTGAATTTCAATCCCTACTGGACGGTTCCGGTGTCCATCATCAGAAAGGATCTGATCCCGAAGATGAAGGAAGATCCGGAATACCTGGCCCGGAACAACATCCGTATCTTCGACTGGCACGGCAACGAGCTGTCCTGGCAGCAGATCGACTGGAACACCGACGAGGCAACCCAGTACCGCTTCACACAGGACCCCGGCGCCGAGAATTCACTCGGACAGGTGCGGATCAACTTCCACAACAAGCACCAAGTCTATATGCATGACACGCCGTCCAAGACCCTTTTCGGCGAGGACAAGCGTTTCCACTCCTCCGGCTGCGTGCGCGTTCAGAACGTACGCGAACTGGTGACCTGGCTTTTGCAGTCCACAACGCCGGACTGGGACCGTGGCCGCGTCGATTCCGTTATCCGGACCGGCGAGCGGGAAGACGTCAAACTCAAAAGCTCCATTCCGGTCTACTTCACCTATATCACGGCCTGGGCAAACGCGGATGGTGTGATCCATTTCCGCGAGGACATCTACGACCGGGACGATCTCTACGCCGCCGAAACGCAGGCGCGCCTCTGAGGCCCGGAAGGTCCGGAGCCCTTGCGACGTCTGGAAACGCCGGTCTTGCGAAGGCCGGCGTTTCGTGTCTTCTAGAGCGTGTCGCGTTTAATTGGAAATATCTTGTATCGCTATTCGCGTTGAAATCTCTGATTTCAGACAGCGAAAAGCGTTCCGATAAAACGAGATTTGCTCTAGAGACATTCTCTGACTTGGGAGACGCATGATGAGTCGCGAGCCGCGGCCCGGTGAGATCTATCTTGAATTCCGGCAGGTCGGACAGCAGGTCAAGGTCACCGCGATTGACGCCGCGACCGGGATCGAGGTCTCGACATTCGGCCCCGTTTCGGCGGCCGAGGAAGATCTGAAACGCCTGGCGGTTCGTAAGCTCAAGAGGCGAGTGGAGCAGGTGAGCGCCGCGTCCCGGTCACGACCCGACCCGACCCTGTACTGATCCGGGTGCGTGACGGCGGCAAGACGGTTGGCTGCGAAGCGGCGGAATACCGGTGTCGTTTTCCAATCGTGCCGGGTCGCTCCAGCCCTTGGTTCTTCGGGGGCGCTGTGCTAATTCCTCGCCTCGAGTTGGAACGACAGCGAAACAGCGTGAGCGTATCTTGCCTACGTTACACGCCCAAAATACAAGGATGGCGCGATGTCTTTGATGGAAAACTCCGGTCAAACCCTGCAATCCGGTTTCTTCACCAGCAGCCTTGCAGAGGTCGATCCGGACATTTTCGGCACCATTGAGAACGAACTCGGCCGCCAGCGCCACGAAATCGAACTGATCGCCTCCGAGAACATCGTCTCCAAGGCGGTGCTGGAAGCACAAGGCTCCGTTTTCACGAACAAATATGCCGAAGGCTATCCGGGCAAGCGCTACTACGGTGGCTGCCAGTTTGCCGATGTCGCCGAAACGCTTGCCATCGAGCGCGCCAAGGAACTGTTCGGCTGTGGGTTCGCCAACGTCCAGCCGAACTCCGGCAGCCAGATGAACCAGGCGGTGTTCCTGGCGTTGCTGCAGCCGGGCGATACCTTCATGGGGCTTGACCTGAATTCCGGCGGCCACCTGACCCACGGGTCTCCGGTCAACATGTCCGGCAAGTGGTTCAATGTGGTCTCTTACGGCGTGCGCGCGGACGATCACCTCCTCGACATGGAAGAAGTCGAGCGGCTCGCCCAGGAACACAAGCCGAAGCTGATCCTGGCCGGCGGCACCGCCTACTCCCGTATCTGGGACTGGAAGAAATTCCGTGAAATCGCCGACAGCATCGGCGCCTACCTGATGGTCGACATGGCCCATATCGCCGGACTGGTCGCCGGCGGTGTTCACCCGTCACCGGTTCCCCACGCCCACGTGGTCACCACCACAACGCACAAATCCCTGCGCGGTCCGCGTGGCGGCATGATCCTGACCAACGACGAGGCAATCGCCAAGAAGGTCAATTCCGCGGTGTTCCCGGGTCTGCAGGGCGGTCCGCTGATGCATGTGATCGCAGCCAAGGCCGTTGCCTTTAAGGAAGCCCTGCAGCCGGAATTCAAGGCCTATGCCCGCGCGGTCGCCGAAAACGCCAAGGCGCTCGCCGAGGCTCTCAAGGAGCAGGGCCTGGACATCGTCTCCGGTGGAACGGACAACCACCTCATGCTGGTCGACCTGCGCCCGAAGAACGCGACCGGCAAGTCGGCCGAAAAGGCTCTTGGCCGCGCCAACATCACCTGCAACAAGAACGGCATCCCGTTCGATCCGGAAAAACCCTTCGTCACGTCAGGCATCCGTCTCGGTACGCCGGCCGCCACGACACGCGGTTTCGGGGTTGCGGAATTCCGCGAGGTTGGTCTTCTGATCACGGAAGTGTTGGACGGTTTGAAGGCCGCAAACAGCGAAGAAGGCAATGCGGCAGTTGAAGCAGCGGTCAAAGCCAAGGTAGAAGCACTGACAGCCCGGTTCCCGATCTACGGGTAACACAGCCGGCTCGCTCAGGAGCTTTAAAAACCATGAGATGTCCGTTTTGCGGGGGCGATGAGACCCAGGTCAAGGATTCCCGCCCCACCGAGGACAACACCGCCATTCGCCGCCGCAGGGTCTGCAATACTTGCGGCGGCCGTTTCACGACATTCGAGCGCGTGCAGCTGCGCGAGCTGATGGTGCTCAAGCGCTCCGGGCGCCGCGTTCCCTTCGATCGCGAAAAGCTGATGCGCTCGGTGCAGATCGCCGTGCGCAAGCGACCGGTCGATCCGGAGCGGATCGAACGCATGGTCAGCGGCATTGTCCGACAGCTCGAAAGTTCCGGCGAAAGCGAAATCACCGCGGAGACCATCGGCAATCACGTCATGGAGGGGCTGAAGGGCATCGACGATGTGGCTTATGTCCGTTTCGCCTCCGTCTACAAGAATTTCCGTGAAGCCAAGGACTTTGAAGCGCTTCTGGACGAGCTGAGCGACTCCGAAGCGCAATCCTTGAAAGACACCTGATTTCATTACGACCGGTTTCATGTCTTCCATTTCCCAACTCGATCAGCGCTTCATGGCGGCCGCCGAACGTCTCGCCCGGCGCGGACTGGGGCGTGTCTGGCCCAATCCTTCCGTTGCTGCCCTGATCGTCCGCGACGACGGGGAGGGCCCCGTTCTTGTGGGTCGTGGCGTCACCTCACGGCCGGGTTTGGCCCACGCGGAAGTGAACGCGCTTGCCCAGGCAGGCGAGAAGGCGGAAGGCGCCACCTGTTACGTCACCCTGGAACCCTGTTCCCACTACGGGCGGACACCGCCGTGCTCGCTGGCCTTGATAAATGCCGGGGTGAAACGGGTCGTGATCGGCATGCTCGATCCAAATCCGCGCGTCGCCGGCCGGGGCGTCAAGATGCTTGAAGACGCAGGGATTGAGGTCGTGGTCGGGCTGCGCGAGAAGGCAATGAAGGTGCTTTACCACGGCTTCATGCTGCGTCAGCTCAAGCAGCGGCCGCATGTGTTCCTGAAGCTGGCGGTCTCCCGGGACGGCTTTATCGGTCGCTCGGGTGAGGGGCAGATCAAGATTTCCGGCCCGATGTCCATGCGCAAGGTGCATGGTTTCCGCGCCGAATACGACGCGATCATGGTCGGCTCGGGCACGGCCCTTGCGGATGACCCGCAATTGACCTGTCGCCTCCCGGGACTTGCCGATCGCTCGCCGGTGCGCGTGATCGTTGACCGCTGCGCCCGACTCTCTCTGGAATCCCATCTTGTGCGCACCTGTGCGGAGGTTCCTGTCTGGCTTATTTGCGGCAGCGATGCCGACCCGGACAAGATCGAGAGGCTCGCCTCCGCCGGCGTCAACGTGATCCGGGTTCCGGCCGAGGCGGACTGCATCAAGCCTTCGGTTCTCTTGAGCGCGCTTGCGACACGTGGCGTCACGCGACTGATGCTGGAAGGCGGGTCGCGCATGGCGGCGTCTTTCCTAGAGGCGGATCTCGTCGACGATCTGTGTGTCGTCACGGGCAATGTCGAGATTGGTCAGGGCGGTATTCCCGCTTTGCGCGGGACCGCTCTTGCGGATGTCGTCCGAGACCCCAAATTCGAGCGTGTCGCTGCCGGCCGGTTCGGCGAGGACCTTTATACTTATCTCAGACGGCGCGAGGCCTGACATGTTTACCGGTATTGTGACCGACCTTGGCGAAATCCTCTCGATCGAAGATATTCCGGCGGGTAGAAGGACGCGCATCCGCACGGCCTATGATACGGACACCTTCGACATCGGCGCGTCGATTGCGTGCGCGGGGGTTTGTCACACGGTCACCGCGAAGGCCAACAGCTCCAACGGCAACTGGTTTGAAGTGGAGTCGGCCGCCGAGACACTTGCGCTGACGACGGTGTCCGCCTGGAAGGTTGCCCAGAAGCTCAACCTGGAGCGTTCGCTCACCATGGGGGCGGAACTGGGCGGACACCTGGTGCTTGGACATGTCGACGGTGTCGCAACAGTGGTTAAACGGGAAGATCATCCCGACAGCGTCTACTTTCAGTTCGAGGCTCCGGAGGAATTCGCTCCGTTCATCGCTAAAAAAGGCTCTGCCGCGCTCGACGGCACATCCCTGACGGTCAACGAAGTGGACGGTTGCCTGTTTTCGGTGTTCTTGATCCCGCATACGCTCGAGGTGACCACATGGTCGGAGCGCCGGGAGGGCGACAGGATCAACCTGGAAGTGGACATGATGGCCCGCTACGCCGCGCGGCTTGCGGAATTCTCCAAGACCGGGTAGGGGACGCACGACCTCTCAAAAAGAGCTGCTGTCCCGGATCGTGACTATCCGGAAGCCAATTTACCGATCGGGTCGTGACGGTCCGCCCGAATGAGACTGGACAAACCGGGGCAGACATGGTTCCTGTCGCGGCCTTATCAAGGATGGAATGACTCATGAGCGCTGCACCCAGACTTCTGATCATCGAGGCCCGATTCTACCAGGATTTGGCGGATGCGCTGGCCGAGGGCGCGATCGGGGCTCTTGAAAAGGCCGGTGCGACCTACGACCGGATTGCCGTACCGGGCGTCCTTGAAATACCGGCCGCATTGTCAATGGCATTGACCGCCATGGAAAACGAGGGTGTTCTTTATGACGGCTTCGTGCTGCTTGGAACCGTGATCCGCGGTGAGACGTCCCACTACGACACGGTGGCCAACGAGTCCAACCGGGTTATCATGGATCTGATCGTCGATGCGGATCTCGCCGTCGGAAATGGTATCCTGACGGTTGAAAACAGCGACCAGGCATGGGCCCGCGCGAAGGTGGACGAAAAAGACAAGGGTGGAGCGGCGGCCCAGGCGGCCCTCGACATGATCGCCCTGCGTGAACGCCTCGGAGTATAAGAAAAATGACCGGAAAGGCCGACCCGGAAAAACCGGCTGCAAAAACTGTGCGTCCTGCGAACAAGCGCGGCGTGGCCCGTCTCGCCGCTGTGCAGGCCCTTTATCAGATGGACGTGGGTGGCGCTCCGCTTGCCAGCGTCATCAGCGAATTCACCGCCTTCCGCCTCGGCAAGGAGATCGACGGCGCCCAGTACCGGGATGCCGATGAACAATGGTTCAAGCAGATCGTCGCCGGCGTGGTCGAGGACCAGAAGTTCCTGGACCCGTTTATTCATACGGCCTTGACGGAAGACTGGCCGCTGAAGCGTATCGACAGTCTGTTGCGCGCGATTTTGAGGTCGGGCTCTTTTGAACTCCTGCGCCGCAAGGACGTGCCGCCCAAGGTGATCATCTCCGAGTATATCGATGTCGCCAAGGCCTTTTTCGAGGATGACGAACCGGGGCTTGTCAACGGTGTTCTCGATCGTCTGGCTCATGAATTGCGCGACGCGGAACTCGACGCCAAGAAGGCGGACGGCGCCTCCTGATCATGGACGGGGACCGGCCGGGCGAATTTGAACTCATCAAGCGTTATTTCGCGCCTCTGGCGAACGATCCCGGAAGCCTGGGGCTGGCCGACGACGCCGCGGTCCTGAAACCGTCCACCGGCTGCGATCTTGTCCTGACAAAGGACATGCTTGCCGCGGACGTTCATTTTTTCGCCGACGACGCCCCGGAAGCGATTGCCGCCAAGGCACTCAGGGTGAACCTGTCGGATCTCGCCGCGAAAGGAGCCCGGCCGCTTGGTTATCTTATGGGACTGGCGCTTCCGAAAGACTGGACGGCGAAATGGCTGCAGCGGTTTTCCAACGGCTTGTCCGCCGACCAGGCCGCCTATGATGTGCAGCTCCTGGGCGGCGATACGATAAGATCCGCCAATGGCCTGCAGGTATCGATTACCGCGATTGGAGAGGTTCCGGCAGGGCGGGCGGTTCGGCGCGCCGGAGCAAGACCCGGTGACGCGATCTTCGTCTCCGGAACGATCGGGGATGCCGCCGCCGGACTGAAGGCGCGTCTCGCTCCCGCCTTTTGTGGTGAGCACGGTCTCACTCGACAGGAGGAAGCGCATATTCTCAACCGTTACCTTCTGCCGCGTCCGCGAACCGGCCTGGCGGCGCTCCTGCCCGAGTTTGCATCCGCCGCGATGGACATATCGGACGGGCTGGTCGCCGATGGCGCTCATCTGGCCGGAGCGTCCGGTGTCGATTTGCGGATCGACCTGTCGCGAATACCCTTGTCGTCCGCCTTGAAGCGGATCAGGGCCCGAACGCCCGATGAGTTTATCGACTGTGTGAACGGCGGCGACGATTTCGAGATCCTGGCCTGCGTTCCGGAGACGGACGCGGAGACCTTTTCCGCGAAAGCCTCTTCCCGCGATTGTCCGGTTACGCGGATAGGCATGGTCGAGGCCGGTGGCGGCGAAATCCGGATACATGATAACGGGCAGCCTGTGAGCCTTGCGGTCAGGAGCGGCTTCCGGCATTTTTGAACGCCCTTGAAGTCCGGCCTCAAACGGTGTGGCGTCTCGCCCCTTTGTCACGCCTGTCCAGCATGATAGCAGTTGAAGCAGGCTTCAAGTCACTGCCCCAGGGCCTCTTCCTGCGGACGAACCCGCTCGTCCGAACCCCTAGAGAAATGTCCCATGACTGAAAACGTTCAATCATTCGTCGACGACCGTCTTGCCAAGCGCAATGCGGTGTTGCTGGCTCTGGCCCAGGCCCTCGGAGGCGCTTCGGCCTCCATCGTCATCGCGACCGGACCGCTGGTTGGGTACATGATGCTGGAAGCGGACAAGTCTCTCGCGACCTTGCCGGTCTCGACCATGGTTCTGGGCACGGCCTTCGGGACGATTCCCGCCGGCATGATCATGCGCCGTTTCGGACGGAGAGTGGGGTTCATGGGGGCCGCGCTCGTGGCGGTGTTCGCCGGCCTTCTGGCGTCGTTTTCCGTTTTCCAGGATCAGTTCTATTTGTTTGCACTGGCATGCTGCCTCAGCGGTCTGGCGGGCGCCTTTGTTCAGCAGTACCGGTTCGCCGCCGCCGACACGGCAAGCAACGCCTTCAAGTCCAAGGCGATCTCATGGGTCCTCGCGGGCGGTGTTCTGGCGGGGGTCGTCGGTCCGCAGGCCGTGATTCTGACGAAGGATCTCTTCGACCCGATCCTTTTTGCCGGAACCTATCTGGCACAGGCCGGACTGGCACTGATCGCGTTCGTTCTCGTCGCCTTCATAAGGATCCCGAGGCCGCCCCGGATCAGCCATGCCCAGGCCGGCGGGCGGCCGCTTGGCCAGATCATGTCCCAGCCCCGCTTTCTCGTGGCGGTTGCCTGCGGCATCTGTTCCTACGCCTTGATGAGCCTCGTCATGACCGCGACGCCGCTCGCCATGATTGCCTGCGGGTTGTCGGAAACCGATGCCGCGCTCGGTATTCAGTGGCACGTCCTGGCCATGTTCGGTCCAAGCTTCTTTACGGGAAACCTGATCGGGCGTTTCGGCAAGGAACGGATTGTCTCGGTCGGGTTGGCGCTCCTGGCCGCCTGTTCGGTCGTTGCTCTGATGGGCGTGGAGCTGACCCACTTCTGGACGGCTCTGGTTCTGCTCGGCCTCGGCTGGAATTTCGGCTTCATCGGTGCCACGGCGATGCTGACCGACACCTACCGGCCCGAAGAGCGCAACCTGGTCCAGGCGGTCAACGATTTTCTCGTGTTCGGGTTCGTGGCGGCAGCCTCGTTCTCTTCCGGTGCGCTTCTCAACTTTTTCGGGTGGGATACCGTGAATATGCTGGTGTTCCCGTTCGTGGTCTTGTGCCTCGCTCTGATCGGCTGGCTTGTGCTGGCGGAAAGAAAAGCAGTTACAACCGTTTAAAAGCGGCAGGATATTTATTTCGTAGGCGCAGCAAATATACCGCACCGCACCAAAAAATAACGTAGCGGAAACTTCGAATTAAACAATGTGAGAGCTTGACGAGGCGCGCGCCTTTGCTGCTATCGTGAGCACGTTTTCACGCTGCGGGTCCTGTTCAGGCCGTAGCCGGTGGCAAAAGTACAACAAAATCAAGCCGCCGTAGTTTTGGGAGGTAGCATGATCGAGTTAGTCGTCATCATCGTTTGTGGCCTTTTGTCCATCGCTTACGGCGCCTGGGCAATCCAGTCCGTCATGGCGGCGGATGCGGGCAACGCCAGGATGCAGGAAATCGCCGGGGCAATTCAGGAAGGGGCAAGCGCCTATCTCAACCGGCAGTACACGACCATTGCGGTGGTTGGAGCCGTCGTTTTCGTTCTCGCATGGATTTTACTCTCCGGGACCGCCGCGATCGGCTTCGCGATCGGTGCGGTGCTCTCCGGAACCGCCGGCTATATCGGCATGATGGTATCGGTGCGTGCGAATGTGCGCACCGCTCAGGCGGCCAGTCAGAGCCTTGGAGCCGGATTGGAGATCGCGTTCAAGTCCGGTGCCGTCACCGGTCTTCTGGTTGCCGGACTGGCGCTTCTCGGCGTTGCCGTCTATTACGCCATCCTGACCGGCGCCATGGGCTACGGCTCGACCGACCGGACCGTGATCGACGCGCTGGTCGCTCTCGGCTTCGGCGCGTCGCTGATCTCGATCTTTGCCCGTCTCGGTGGCGGGATCTTCACCAAGGGGGCGGATGTCGGCGGCGACCTTGTCGGCAAGGTTGAGGCCGGTATCCCGGAAGACGATCCGCGCAACCCGGCAACGATTGCCGATAACGTCGGCGACAATGTCGGCGACTGTGCGGGCATGGCCGCCGACCTGTTCGAGACCTACGCCGTGACCGTGGTCGCAACAATGGTTCTGGCCTCGATCTTCTTCACCGGAGCTCAGGCGGTCGAGCTGATGGTGTTGCCGCTTCTGATCGGCGCGAGCTGTGTCGTGACCTCCATCATCGGGACCTTTTTCGTCAAGCTCGGCGAAAGCAATTCGATCATGGGAGCGCTTTACAAGGGCTTCATCGCGACCGCGGTGCTGTCTGCCGTCGCGCTTGGCATCATCATATTTCTCTGGATTGGAGGATCGACGGAATACACCACCTCGGGCGGGGTGACCTTCAACGGCTTTGACCTGTTTGTGTGCGGTCTTGTGGGGCTGGTCGTGACCGGTCTGATCATCTGGGTCACCGAGTATTATACCGGCACCGACTACCGGCCGGTCCGCTCGATTGCCCAGGCGTCGGTCACCGGGCACGGGACCAACGTGATCCAGGGGCTGGCCGTGTCGCTGGAGGCAACGGCCCTGCCGGCGATCATCATCATCGCCGGTATCCTGGTCACCTACAGTTTCGCGGGGCTCTTCGGTATCGCGATCGCGGTGACCACCATGCTGGCGCTCGCCGGAATGGTGGTGGCGCTGGACGCCTTCGGGCCGGTCACCGACAACGCCGGCGGCATCGCGGAAATGGCGGACCTGCCGGCTGAAGTGCGCACCACCACGGACGCCCTCGACGCTGTCGGAAACACCACCAAGGCCGTGACCAAGGGCTATGCCATCGGATCGGCGGGCCTCGGGGCCCTGGTGCTCTTCGCTGCCTACACGGAGGATTTGAAATATTTCTCCAGCACGGCCGAGGAAGGGTCGATCTTCCACGGGATCGATGTCGGCACGCTGTTCTCGCTGTCCAACCCTTATGTCGTCGCCGGTCTCCTGTTCGGCGGGTTGCTGCCTTATCTCTTCGGCGGCATCTCCATGACGGCTGTCGGCCGCGCGGCCGGGTCGGTCGTCGAAGAAGTCCGCCGCCAGTTCAAGGAAAAGCCGGGCATCATGGAAGGCATGGAAAAACCGGACTACGGCCGGGCCGTGGACATGCTGACCAAGGCCGCGATCAAGGAGATGGTCATTCCCTCGCTTCTGCCGGTTCTGTCGCCGATCGTCGTCTTCTTCGTGGTTCGCGCGGTCGCGACGCCGGCGGATGCGTTCGCGGCGCTCGGGGCGATGCTTCTCGGGGTGATCGTGACCGGCCTCTTTGTGGCGATCTCCATGACCGCCGGCGGTGGTGCCTGGGACAACGCCAAGAAGTCGTTCGAGGACGGCTTTACCGACAAGGACGGGGTGACCCACCAGAAGGGCGGGGACGCTCACAAAGCGTCGGTGACCGGCGACACGGTCGGCGATCCTTACAAGGACACCGCGGGACCCGCCGTGAACCCGATGATCAAGATCACCAACATCGTGGCACTGCTGCTGCTGGCGATCATGGCGCACTGACACCTGGACAGGTGTCCAAAAGGAAAAGCCCCGGAGCGCTCCGGGGCTTTTCGATATTGGGATTGCGGTCAGAGCACGGCGCAAGCTTGTCGCCCGGTGCTCTGCGGGCCCGTTACCCTATAGGCCAAGACCGGGGTTCTGGGCCCCGCGCAGGATCTGGGTCAGGAAGCCGTAATCGGCGCCGCCCGTGCGGGTCTTGCGGGTGACGATGTCGACGATCTTGCCGTCCTCGAGCGTGTAGTTGCCGATGTCCTTGACGAAGCCGTCGTCATCGAAATAGACGGCGACGACACGTTGTTCGACAATGTCCGGCTGCAGAAACGCCGTGGTCGCCGTTTTTTGCGAGATGTAATAATAGGCGTCGCCGCTCAGGCTGGACGTCGTCGAGGGAGAGCCCAGCACCAGTTCGACCTGCTCCCGGCTGGACCCGACCTGGACCTGGGTAAGCATGTCACCGGTGATGACATGACCATGGGTGTAGGTTGTGGTGAAACAGCCGCCGAGCGGCAGGGTGGTCAGAAGCGGAAGAATCAGGGCACTGGCCTTGAAGTTCATTTAACAGGTCCCGTCTCGCCAGATCGACTGGCCATTATCAAGTTTCGTTGCTTGGCAAAATCCCTATCGTGGGATAGGGCACAAGGCAACCTCTAGATCAACGGATGCCCGTGCGTTGATCGATCTGTTACTCTTGGAGCATCTGCTTGAGGAAGCTCCGGTTCGAAGGAGACGGTTATGCTGTTCGGCCTGTTCCGCCGCCGGTCTAATAACGCTGAGCATAGCGTTTATTGCCAAATCGTGGCTCAAGCGCGGCAGCCGGTCTTTTACACCGATTTTCTTGTGCCCGATACGATAGACGGCCGGTTCGATCTTATCGTCGCTCATGCCGTGCTCTATTTCAGGCGCATGCGCAGCGAGGGCAAGGACGTTGCAAGGTTCGCGCAGACCGTCTTCGACCTGTTCTTTCTCGACATGGATGCATCGCTTCGGGAAATGGGTGTGAGCGATACCCGGGTGCCGAAGAAGGTCAAGGTGATGGGCGAGGCTTTCTATGGCCGGGCCGATGTTTATATACCGGCAATCGACAGTGGCGATGCCGCCGAGCTTGCGAAGGCGCTCGGGCGGAATATATATCCGGATAACCCGGAACCGGTCGCTCAGGGACGGCTAGCCCTCTACATGATCGAGGCAGCGCGTCTGTTGAGCGAACAACCGGCGGAAATCCTCATGAAGGGATCGATCGAATGGCCGGATCCGGAGGCGTTCAAGAGCCTTGCGGTGTGAGACCGTAGCCGAGGTCACAAGAAAGAAGAACAATGGCAACAAGAGACTTCCCCTATTCCTACACAGTCAACGCCGGCAAGGTGGTCGACAAGGATCAGAAGGTTGTCATTGAGCCCGACGCGGCGGGGCTGAAGGCGATTGCGAAGGCCTATGACCTGAACGGGGTCCGTGCCCTGAAAGCCGATCTCACCCTGAAGCCGTATCGCAAGGCGGGCTTGCGTGTCGTGGGAACCATCGAAGCCACGGTGGATCAGACATGCGTCGTGTCTCTCGAACCGTTCGAAAGCCTCGTGACGCTTGATGTGGACCGCACGTTTGAGCCTTATTCAAGCCGACCGCGCAAAATCCGGGATCTGAACGACGATGGCGAGATCGAGATCGATCTGGAAACGCTTGACCCGCCGGATGTGATCGAGGACGGCGTATTGGATCTCGGAGCCGTCATCTGCGAGGAACTGGTGCTGGCGCTCGATCCGTTTCCGCGCAAACCGGGCTCCGAGTTCGCCGGCGGGGACGTGGACGATCCGGAGCCGGACATTGAGGAAGACAAGAAACCTTCTCCATTTGCGGCCCTGAAAGCACTGAAGGAACAGCGGGACAACTGAAATTTTCACTATCCGAACCCCAAGCGAACGAAACGATTCTGCCTTTCCTGCCGTTTTTCAACGGGAGTTCAGGCGTCCGTCAGGAAAACGGTTGTCACTCAGGTCAAAACCGTTATGTTCGCGCCCGGTCTGTGCACCTCACGGACCGGAGGGACATTTTCAGGCGCACCGGCAGGTGCCGGACCTGGTAACGAGACGTCAAAAGATCTTCTAGATGGCGAAAACGATTCCGATTTCATTGGATGCCATGGGCGGCGACCACGGGGCAGACGTTGTTATTCCCGGAGCCGAGATCGCGCTCGTCCGCCATCCCGACATCCATTTCATTCTTTACGGCAACGAAAACGTTCTCGGTCCGCTTCTGGAAGAATACCCGCGCGTGCGCGACGCCTCGACCCTGCATCATTGCGATGTTTCCATTGCCATGGACACCAAGCCTAGCCAGGCCCTGCGTCAGGGCCGCTGGCGGTCCAGCATGTGGCGCTCGATCGAGGCGGTGAAGACCGGGGAGGCCTCCGTGGCCGTCTCCGCCGGCAACACCGGCGCGCTGATGGCGATGTCCAAATTCTGTCTTCGCACCATGGCGAATATCGAGCGCCCGGCGATCGCCGCCATCTGGCCGACGATGCGCGGTGAATCCGTCGTGCTTGACGTGGGCGCGACGATCGGGGCCGATGCGCAGCAATTGATCGATTTCGCCATTCTGGGCGGCGCCATGGCTAGGGCGCTCTTCGGTGTGCAGCGGCCAACCGTCGGTCTGCTCAACATCGGTGTCGAGGAGGTCAAGGGCCTCGAGGAAGTCCGGACCGCCGGACGCCTTCTGAGGGAAACGCCTCTGAGGTCGCTGGAATATGCCGGATTTGTCGAAGGCGACGATCTGGGCAAGGGCACGGTCGACGTCGTGGTCACCGAAGGCTTTGCCGGCAACATCGCCCTGAAGACGGCCGAAGGCACGGCCAAGCAGATTGGCAGCTACCTGCGTTCGGCCATGACGCGCACCTTCATGTCGAAGATCGGCTATCTTTTTGCCAAGGGCGCGTTCGACCTGTTGCGCGAGAAAATGGACCCGCGCAAGGTCAATGGCGGCGTGTTCCTGGGCTTGAACGGCATCGTCATCAAGAGCCATGGCGGCACGGACGCGGAAGGTTATGCTTCTGCCATCGATCTGGCCTACGACATGGTCAAGAACGAACTGACTGACAAGATCGCCCAGGATCTTGTGCATTATCATCGCGGCCGTTTCGCGGAAGCCGCGCCGACATCGGAAGGTGATTTGTGAGCGTGATCCGTTCGACCGTGGCCGGCTGCGGAAGCTATCTGCCGGAAAAAATCCTGACCAACAACGAACTTGCGAAGACTGTCGACACCTCCGACGAGTGGATCGTTCAGCGGACCGGCATCGAGCAAAGACATATCGCCGCTGAAGGCGAAGTCACGTCGGATCTGGCGCTGGCGGCGGCCAGGAGGGCTCTTGAGCATGCAGGACGGGACGCAAGCGACATCGATACGATCATCCTTGCGACGGCGACGCCGGACCATACGTTTCCGGCAACGGCCGTAACCGTCCAGGCAGGGCTTGGCATTACACATGGCGCGGCCTTCGACATGCAGGCTGTCTGCTCCGGCTTCGTTTTCGCCCTGACGACCGCCGACGCCTACATCCGCTCCGGGATGTCCAAACGCTGCCTTGTCATCGGCGCGGAGACCTTTTCCAGAATTCTGGATTGGCAGGACAGGACGACCTGTGTCCTCTTCGGCGACGGGGCGGGGGCTGTCGTCGTGGAAGCGGCCGAAGGCCGGGGGAGCAATGACGACCGTGGAATCCTGACCTCGCACCTCAGGTCCGACGGCCGCCACAAGGACAAGCTTTTCGTCGATGGCGGCCCGTCGGCAACACAGACGGTCGGACATTTGCGCATGGAAGGCCGTGAGGTCTTCAAGCATGCGGTGGGCATGATCACCGATGTCATCGAGGACGCCTACGAAGCGACCGGGCTGACTTCGGACGACCTCGACTGGTTCATTCCCCATCAGGCCAACAAGCGCATCATCGATGCAAGTGCCAGAAAACTGAACATCCCGCCG
Source organism: Roseibium aggregatum (assembly GCF_017309185.1). Lineage (GTDB taxonomy): Bacteria > Pseudomonadota > Alphaproteobacteria > Rhizobiales > Stappiaceae > Roseibium > Roseibium aggregatum_B. Next base: position 1,346,801 of record NZ_JAEKJZ010000001.1, read on the forward strand.
GAAAAGGTCGTGACCACCGTTCAGTGGCACGGCAACACCTCGGCCGCCTCTATTCCGCTGGCCCTGGACGCCGCGGTGCGGGACGGCCGTGTCAGGCGGAACGACTTGTTGATGCTTGAAGCCATGGGCGGTGGCTTCACCTGGGGATCGGTCCTTCTGCGCTGGTAGGAAAAGGTTCCGGCCCGCCTTGGTGTTGCGATTCGGGAACGGTCGAACCCTATGGGGATGAGCCGCTCCCGGAAAATCGCGGAACCTGCGTCTGAAGATGCCGCCTGCCGGTCAGGAAACAAAACGAAACAAGATGCGGAGTTCCGGTTGACCGGCCCGTCGCGAGGCCGTACCGTGACTCCTTGCATTGGAGTTCTTGTGCAAAATCAGCCAGATCACTGGCGGTGCTGTGGAGGGGTCATGGGCAGTCGGACTATCACCCGAGCGGATCTGTGTGAAGCCGTTTATCAAAAGGTCGGTCTCTCGAGGACGGAATCGTCCGAATTGGTCGAACGTGTTCTTTCTGAAATTTCTGACTGTCTTGTGACGGGAGAATCGGTAAAATTGTCGAGTTTCGGGTCGTTTGTGGTGCGCTCCAAAGGGGAGCGGATCGGGCGCAATCCGAAAACTGGCGAGGAAGTACCGATTTCACCGCGCCGAGTGATGGTATTCAAGCCGTCCAACGTATTGAAACAGCGCATCAACGATGCGCTTACGGGACAGGCCAGCAAATAACAAGACCGGATGAGCTCGCAGGAAAAAAGCCCGGACGCCTTTCGAACCATCAGCGAAGTCGCTGAAGACCTGGACTTGCCTCAGCATGTATTGCGGTTTTGGGAAACACGGTTTTCCCAGATCAAACCCCTGAAGCGTGGCGGAGGCCGGAGGTATTACAGGCCGGACGACGTCGAACTCCTAAAGGGTATACGGCATCTGCTCTACGGTGAAGGCTACACCATCAAAGGCGTTCAGCGCATTCTGAAAGAGCAGGGCGGCCGGTTTGTCATGCAGATCTGGCGCGAGGACGCCAGCCCCTTGCAGATGTCCGGAAACGCGGCAGAAGCGGACGCTCAGGTGTCGGTCAGGGGAAACGGGGCAGGTGCTTCGGTTGCGGATGACGTTCAAAGCGTCACAAGCGACCCGCTTCCAAACGGTGTCCTGGCGGAAAACCAGGCGGAACCGGTGGCCCAGGGTCACACTGGCGGGCTGAATATCCTGGGCAGGCTGAGGGGCGACAAACCGGCTGCGAACAGTTCTTCACCGCAGGCCTCGGTCTCCAAGGAAGATATCCGTCGGCTTCAGGCAACCTTGTTCGAACTTCTCGAATGCAAACGCACTCTGGACCAGGCACGTTAAGGCAGGGGATCGTTTTCGAACTCGGCCGATCTTCCAAAAACAGGATTGAAGATCGGCTCGTTCTCTGACGGCCGGACATCTCGACCACAAGGTCAGTGTGGCTTCTTGCCGAACAACCTTCCGAACAAACCGGCTGTTTTCGCGGACTTGCCCGCATCCGTGCCGGTCGAGACCTGGGCCTGCCGGGCAAAGGACCTGAGTTCCGCCATCGAAAGGCGCTGGTGAGAAGTTCCGGATATTTCCTCTTCCTTCCGGACGTCCCGCTGAGGTTCGGCAACTTCAGCCTGCCGCCCGTCTTCGGCGGGAGTCGCGGCCACCGTTTTCCTGATTTCGTCCGGGAGGAACTGTGGTTCGCTGCCTTGTCGCTGTGCCGCCAACTGCTCTAGAATCGCAGCATCGACCGGGTCGTTTGGATCGAGTTCGTCCTGGTCGACATCCGAAATGCGCTCGCTCTCCAGCTTGCAGTCGTCGTCATAGCGCCTCTGTATCGCGGGAACCGCTTCACGCACGATGCCGAACTCCGGCTTATGAACCACCTTGAGCTCGATCGTATCGGGAGCCTTTCCTTCGACCGGATGGATCAGCATCTGTATCTTTTCGTTTTCGTCCCGGCCGAAAACATCGCCGTCAGCGATGAGTGCCCCGCTTTTAACGGTGAAGTTGACGAACGCGTACATGGTCTCAACCAGATAATTCATTGGCAGAGAACACGGTTTGATTTCCAGATTGCAGCCGATCAGCCAGGGAGCCCCGATGCCGGTGAGACCAATCATCTGATTTCCGGTCGCGGGATCGGTTTCGCCGAAGGGAAGGGGATGCAGATAAAGGACATTCGAATTGGTCGCGCCCGCAAGATCCAGGAATGTTTGCGGCTTCAGAAAAAACACGCTCGGGCCCCAGAAGACCGCATCCGGGTTTGAAATCTCGACAATCGAAGCGGTGAGCTTTCGGACGATGGCCATGGCCGCGGCGGTTTCTTCAGAAGAGCAAAACGCCGTCATTTCAGACCCGATGAGCCGAAGCATCTCCGGTGGTATCGCTTCGTGCGGCAGCACGCCTTTTTGAACCGAAACCTGGGTGAACGCGGTTGTGGATTCGACGGTATCCCGGGCTTCCGGGAAGGTGCTTTTGACCGTGTAGGTGTCGAGCGCAACGCCGAGATGCCCGCTGCGTTCGAAAGGCACGGTCTGGGTTACAAGCACATGAAAGTTTCGGCACAGCACACGGAGATCCAGCTCCGTCGAGGTCTTCAAGAGTTTGCAGTCATCCACGGGAATGCCCAGAGAGGCGGCCGCCTCGACGACAAGAGCAAACAGTCTTTCGCTGTTCAAAGGCTGATAGGAGCGAAAGAGAATCTGGCTGTCTACGGATGGGAGTGGATGCGTCTTCAACGATGAGCCCCGGTCTTGTTCACATTCAAGCTAACTCGTTCGGGTGAAGAAGAGATTATCGTCCACTCACAAAAGGGCGTTTTCCGTGGCGTTGCCGGGTTTCGGGAGGCGGGCCTTAGTTAAGCCGCTTTCCAGCTAATCTTCAGGCTTTGTGGACCTCTGACGGACAGTCCGCGTTTGTAAACGGGTTTGTCTTCGGCAAGGTCTATGGTGCCGAAACGCTTCAGGAGCGTGGAGAAAACGATATCCATTTCGAGCCGGGCGAGATGGTTGCCGAGACAGAAATGAGCACCACGACCGAAAGCGATGTGCCGATTGGGTGTCCGTCCGACGTCGAACCGGTCCGGCTCTGGAAACTGTTTCGGATCCCGGTTGGCAGCGCCGTAAAGGACGCCGAATTTCGTTCCCCGAGGAAACCGGCGGCCGCAGATTTCCACCTCCTCGGTGCAATAGCGGTGAAAGAAAGGCAAAGGCGATTCGTAGCGGAACATTTCCTGGACAGCCGTTTTCATCAGGTCCGGGGTGTCGCGCAGCCGTTTCATTTCAAGCGGAAATTTCAAGAGCGCATGCAGGCCGCTGCCGAGAACATCGATTGTGGATCCGTGTCCGGCCATCAGAATCAGCATGGCGGTGGAGATGAGTTCGTCATGAGTCATGTGGCCCTGGCGTTCCGCATCGACCATGAGAGACAGCAGATCGTCCCTGGGTTGCTTCTCCCGTTCGGCCTTGAGGTCAAGCAGGTACCGATAGAATTCCGTGGTATTGCGTTCGGCAAGGTCTTTGCGGTCGTCCGAACGGTCGATATCGAAGAACTGGACAATGTTCTCAGACCAGATGCGGAGTTGTGCGCAATCCCTGGCGGGGACGCCAAGAACCTGTCCGATAACATGGCCGGGTATCTGCGCGGCAAGGTCCTCGATAAACTCGATCTCTTCGCGGTCCGCAAGGCTGTCGACAAGGCCGTCGACGAAGGTTTGGATCGATGCGCGTAAACTGTTGACCATCACCGGCGTGAAAAGCTTGAAGACCTGTCTGCGCAGCCTGTCGTGAACCTCACCGTCGCTGTCGAGCAGGGAAAACTGAACGAATCGGGAATGATGGGGCATGTCATGCCAATTGCCGGCCCGCTTTTGCGCCGCGATTTCTTCACGGGTCGCGATATGTTCCATTGAGCGGACCATTCGCCCGTGCATGACGATCTCCGAGACATCGTCAAACCGCGATGCCAGCCAGATGTCGAAATCCGGAAAATAGGTCAGCCCATCCCTTTCACGCAGTGACGCGTAGAAAGGATAGGGATCTCTTGCGAATGCTTCCGACAAAGGCTGAAAGCGAAGGTCCGGGGAGGGGCTCATGAAGGCTCTTGCTGCCGCATTCGACACGCACCCCCGAAGTTCCTGCAGGGTCGGGAACCTGGAGCGTGTCGCGTTAACCGGGAATGTCTTGTATCGCTTTTTGCATTGAAATCACCGATTTCAGAACGCGAAAAGCAGTTCCGATAAAACCTGATTTGAACGAATAGGCCAAGTGCAAGAGCTGAATTTTGAGGCCATCGCCGTTTTCCGCGGGTTTCCTGGATTTGAAGGATTGAGTTGAATGACCTTGGGGATAGCGAGGAAAGGGCAGAATTGACGATGTTCCGCGGCCGATCCAATCCTTAACAATTTCTAAACGCATGGCTGCGGCCGGGGCGAGGAGATGGCGGACCAATCGAGGATGGGGTGGGAATGCAGGTTCCAAAAGCTCTCAGAGAGGAATACGAGACTTTTTTGCGCGAAAGCGGTCATGACAGTCAGGACCCGCAGGCCCTGCTCATGGATCTCGCCTCCTTCAGCATGGAGGTCTATCTGAAGGAAATTTCCTGGCTTTCAGATTTTATCGGCAGGATCGAGCGGGCAGGTGAACAGGCGGCTTAGGAGAAAATCCTGCCTTACCGCCTGCACACCAAGGGCGTGCCTTCATTGCACGCTTGTCAGTATCCTTTGCCCTGAAAAAACTCGATCACCACGGTTTTGGCGATGATCTTGGCATCAAGGAGTACGGAATGCGTTTCGATGTACTCAAGATCCAGGTGAAGCCTCATCCGCGCGGCATGAGCATCCCGCGTCTCGCCGCGGAACCCGTTGACCTGAGCCAGGCCGGTAATGCCCGGCTTCACGCGGTGGCGGGAATGGTAACGGGAATCGAATGTCTCGTAGGGAACGCCATTTGCAAGCATCCCTGGCACATGCGGACGTGGGCCGACAAGAGACATGTGACCGGTCAGAACGTTGAGCAACTGCGGCAGTTCGTCGAAATTGCTGCGGCGTAGAAACCGGCCGATCGGCGTGATCCGAGGGTCGTCCCTGACCGTTTGCCGGACACCCGAATGGTCGCACTGATCCACGTACATGGAACGAAACTTGTAGGCGACAAAGACTTCACCGTTGAGACCGTGGCGCTCCTGTCGGAACAGTACCGGTCCTTTGCTGGTGAGTTTGATTAAAATCGCCAGGCCAAACAGGAGTGGAGCAAGCAATACGAGGCCAGCGCTCGCGCCAATCATGTCAAAACCGCGTTTCAGAATCTTGGATTTTTTGAAATTCTTTCCGTAATTTACAGTTTGATTTGTTGCATTGGCCTCAATCGGAAACGTATCATCCGTCATATTTGAACCCGATTGTTAAATACTGTTAATAAGCAAGAATTCTCCCAAAAACTGAGAGCAGAGGTAAAGCGCTGGATGAGAGCCAACGCTCGAAAATAGGTTAATAGAACGTTAAGTCATTCCAAGGCGTATTGCAACTTAAAAATTGTTCAGCATGCGTACTGACATTCGCGAGCTTATTGTCTGACGTAGAGAAAAATCATGAAATAAGTAATTTGTTTAAGTTTAATAATTGAAAGAGCAAAGTAAAATTTATTTTTCGGGGGTGTCTATTCTGTGGTTTGGTAATTTTGGCGCGAGGTGCTGCAGGAATTACGGATCCCTGTGCATCGATATCAGTCGATATAAATTGGCGCTAAATTTGTCCAATTAGTCAGAGCCGCTTAATTTTACCTGATCTTGGTGTCATGTTCATGAAGTTAATACGGTCATGCGATTTTTGAAAAATGACATGCGCGGGGACGTGGATCGCCTGCGAACGGTTGGTAGCGATGTGTTCAGATTTTGAGAGTAATGCTCCCCGGATGGAGTAAACCTTACTGGGAAACGGAACGTCATTCGGCGGAGATGTTCAATTGACGTGTTTGGTAAACAGAAATCAATAAGTTTAGTTAATCGTCGAGAAAATATGGGGTGGAGACAATACTCAGAAATGATCTGAGAATTGACGAGAAATATTAAAATTGCAAACCGACCGGTGAAGCTGTATCAACGCCAAAGTGGCGCGAAGGCATGGCGTTGAAAGGAAGGCGAGATTAGTTTTTCTATACGCCGTCGACCCGGTATCCGGCGGCTTTGGTCTGGAAACCCGGGCCAGAGTAGGTGTTCCCGATAAGGACAGAGCGTCTCATTTGATTGGGGGAGCCTTGTTGATGCTCCCGATTTCGAGTTTTTGATTTTGGGGTGAATATGATTGTCGAAGAAACCGGTTTGCCTGGATGTCTTTTGGTTACGCCGAAGCGGTTCGGAGACGAAAGGGGTTTCTTTTCGGAGTGCTGGAGCAAACGTACCTATGCCAGCTTCGGCATTGATGTGGAATTTGTGCAGGACAATCATTCCTTAAGTGCGCAGAAGGGCACGGTGCGCGGCTTGCATTTCCAGTCGCCCCCCCATGAACAGGCGAAGCTTGTCAGATGCGGCAGGGGCCGGATTTTCGATGTCGCCGTGGATGTTCGCCGGGGGTCTCCGACCTATGGCAAATGGACCGGCGCGGAACTCAGCTTCGACAACGGCAAACAGCTTTTCGTGCCCGCGGGATTCCTTCACGGATTTCAAACGCTCGAAGACAACAGCGAAATTATCTACAAGTGCTCGGATTTCTATGCGCCTGAGTGTGACGGAGCGGTCCGCTGGGACAGTTGCGGGATCGATTGGCCCCTGTCCTCGCCAGACCCGATTCTTTCTGAAAAGGATGCAGCCGCGCAGGTTTTCGCGGATTTTGAAACACCTTTTGTAATCTGAGGGATTTCCATGAAAATTCTGGTGACAGGTGGCGCAGGCTTCATCGGTTCGGCCGTCGTGAGGATGGCCATCGGCCGTGGTCTGAGCGTTGTCAATGTCGATGCTCTGACCTACGCGGCGTGCCTTGAAAACGTTGCCGATGTCTCGGGCAACCCGAACTACGCCTTCGAGAAGGCGGACATAAGGGACCGGGCCGGCTTGCAGAGAATCTTTGCGGCCCACAAGCCGGATGCCGTCATGCATCTTGCTGCCGAAAGCCATGTCGACCGCTCGATCGACGGTCCTTCGGATTTTATCGACACGAATATCGGCGGTACTTTCAACATGCTGGAGGCCGCGCGCGCGTATTGGGAGGAAAGCGGGCGCCCGGACAGCTTCCGGTTCCATCACATTTCCACCGACGAGGTATACGGTTCTCTGGGCGAAACCGGGTTGTTCACGGAGGAAACGGCCTACGACCCGCGCAGTCCCTATTCCGCTTCCAAGGCGGCGTCCGATCATCTGGTGCGGGCCTGGCACGAAACCTATGGATTGCCTGTCGTTCTGACCAATTGCTCCAACAACTACGGCCCTTACCATTTTCCCGAAAAGCTCATCCCTGTCGTTATTCTGAACGCGCTTGCCGGCAAGCCGATCCCGGTCTATGGCAAGGGGGAAAACATCCGCGATTGGCTTTACGTGGAAGATCATGCCGAAGCCCTGCTTTTGGTGCTGCAAAAAGGCGAGACCGGCCGCAGCTACAACATCGGCGGCGACAACGAGCGCAGGAACATCGATCTGGTGAGAACGATCTGCGCAGTTCTCGATCAGAAACGTCCCCGGTCCGAAGGCGCTTATTCCGAGCTGATCTCATTCGTGACCGACAGACCGGGCCACGACCTGCGCTACGCGATCGACGCCACGCGCATCCGCGAGGAGCTCGGCTGGCGGCCGAGCGTCAGTGTCGAGGAGGGTCTCGAGCGCACGGTTCAATGGTATCTTGATAACGAGCCGTGGTGGCGCGCCCTGCAGGACCGAAGCGGTGTCGGCCAAAGGCTCGGCATCAAGGCGGGTTCTGGAAAATGATCCTGGTTTTCGGCTCCTCCGGGCAGGTGGCAAGCGAACTGAAGGCCCTTCTTCCGGACGCTGTGTTTCTTGGACGCGCGCGCGCCGATCTGGCTGAGCCCACGGATTTGCGGGATGTGATTGAGGAACTGCGTCCGGACGGCATCATCAACGCCGCGGCTTACACCGCCGTCGACAAGGCGGAGGAAGAAGAGCCGCTCGCGGAGAAGATCAACGCAGTCGCTCCGGGCGAAATGGCCAGAGCGGCCGCACGTCTGAATGTGCCCTTTGTCCATATCTCGACCGACTACGTATTCAATGGGGCAGGGGACGTTGCCTTTTCGCCCGACAGTCCGACGGGCCCGCTCGGCGCCTACGGGCGTTCGAAGCTGAAAGGCGAGGCGGAGATCGAGAAATCCGGCGCAAATTATGCCATCCTGCGCACGAGCTGGGTGTTTTCCGCCCATGGCGCGAATTTTCTGAAAACAATGCTACGCCTCTCGGAGACACGGGACCGGCTCACTGTCGTTGCCGATCAGGTGGGAGGGCCGACACCGGCCGCCGCCATCGCCGAAGCGTGCGTGACCATTTTAAAGAGCCTTCGGACGCGTCCCGATCTCTCCGGCACCTATCATTTTTCCGGTGCGCCAGATGTGAGCTGGGCCGAGTTCGCCCGGGAGATTTTCAGGCAGGCGCGGCGGACCATGCTGGTTGAGGACATTCCGACGTCCGGCTATCCGACCCCGGCAGCAAGGCCGGCCAACTCGCGGCTGGACTGCGGGTCCCTCAGGGCCTTCGGCCTGGAGCGCCCGGACTGGCGGAAAGGCGTTGCGGATGTGTTGCAAGAACTGGGTGTGAATTCATGACAGAACGCAAGGGAATAATCCTTGCCGGTGGCTCCGGCACCCGGCTTTACCCGCTGACAATGGCTGTGTCGAAACAGCTTATGCCGATCTATGACAAGCCGATGATCTATTATCCGCTGTCGGTCCTGATGCTGACCGGGATCCGGGAAGTCGCGATCATCACCACGCCGGACGATCAGCCCCAGTTCAAACGCCTGCTGGGCGACGGCAGCCAGTGGGGCATGCAGTTCGAGTATATTGTGCAACCCTCGCCCGACGGTCTGGCCCAAGCCTATATCCTGGCGGAGGATTTCCTGGCCGGCGCGCCGTCGACAATGGTGCTTGGCGACAACATCTTCTTCGGCCATGGCCTGCCGGAGGTGCTGAAGGCAGCCGACGAGCGTAGCCAGGGCGGCACGGTCTTCGGCTACCACGTTGCCGATCCGGAGCGCTATGGCGTGGTCAAGTTCGATGAGGCTGGCCTTGCGCAGGAAATCATCGAAAAGCCCGAGGTTCCTCCGTCCAATTATGCGGTAACCGGACTGTATTTCCTGGACGGCGACGCTCCGGACCGCGCCAGGAAGGTCAAGCCGTCGGCCCGAGGCGAGCTGGAAATCGTCACGCTTCTGGAAATGTACTTAAAGGAAGGAGCGCTCAGCGTCGAACGTATGGGCCGCGGCTATGCCTGGCTTGACACCGGCACGCACCAGTCGCTTCTCGACGCGGGCAATTTTGTCAGAACCCTCTCAGTCCGCCAGGGCATGCAGTCCGGCTGCCCGGAAGAAATCGCCTACATAAATGGCTGGATCGACCGGGAGCGTTTGCTGGAACATGCGAAGGTCTTCGGTAAGACGGAATACGGGAAGTATCTTGAGGGGCTGGTGTAGTCACCAGTATCAGGTGTGACGTTCCGGGAGGGGCGGTGCAAGCCGCTGCCCTTCATTTCCAATATATGGGGTAGAAACCGGCGCCCGTCACTAGGGCTCCCGGAAGCTCTCAGCCCCAGCCGCGCATGCTTCAATAGGAATGTCGCCAACGGGTCGAAGACATCCGGCACGTTGGTGCTTGCGTGTCTTATCACGTGGGAAACTGGTCGCGGAAAACACTATCCTTGATCGAGGGCGTTCGCAGAAGGCTGTCAGCCGAGCCCTCAACTCGTTTATGGCATCTGATTTCAGAACACATTTTCTGAGAAGTCTTTCTAAGCCGCCGGAAAGACGGCCAAATTTTTGAGCACGTCAAATTTTTTGAATTTTATCCGTCCAAAGGCGATGCCTCTGGCGAATAAACAGCTGCCTTAAGTGTTTTATTGGCAGGAAAACAAACGACAGACCCACCTCGTCTGCATGGCGGCTACATCAAGACGGCTTTGGGGAAAGCCAACGCGGATCCTTCTTGAGGCGTATTTTCAAGCGTGACCCGAAAAAATGTGTGAAAACGAAAGAGTGTCTTAGAGGAACAAGGGCAACCAATAAGTGTTGCGCAGGCCTAAAAATCGCGTCAAGGTTAGGTGTGAAGGGCAGCACCACAACACCCGCGACCGATGTAGTCCATACTGATTGTGTGACGTGAAACGTGTAAATCATCGCTTAAATTAAGTTTTGAATTATTAGGCAGGTGAAAGATTTGTTGCTTTGAAAAAGTAATAGATGAAAGGCGTGCGATGAGAAGATTAATATTATACTTTTCCGTAGCGTTTTTATGTTTTTGCTTGCTAGCCTACCCAGCCATCAAATCAGAAATTTCCTTCATCAAAGGTGCGAATATTGAGCGCTCACTGAGGAGTGAGGGCTCTGACGGCAGTTCGCTCCCGCAAATGGGGCGACGCCTGTTGCGGGATATCAACAGTTATGTTCGCGACACTGTCCGTCATTTGCATCTAACTTTATTCGAATTCAATCCCGGCAATGAAAAAAGTCTTTATGCGTCCGCTGTAGAAAGTGGAAAGACAGAATTCGCTAGGAGCGTAAAGATGAACTACGTTGAAAATGGTGTCATTGTTGAATCTGCCGAAGAATTAAGCTCTGCCATACAGAGCGGTGAGACCAATATTTTTCTAGCTCCTGGCGACTATGGTTACCTAAACCTTAGAGATTTTGATTCAAAAGAAACTGTAACGATACAGTCTCTTGATTCCGATAACATGGCGACTTTTGACAAGATCAAGTTGGATGGTGTGTCAAACGTTACTTTTGACAATATTCATCTGGACTATGAAATTCCGGACCAATCTGACCCGAATGACTCGTATCGTGCAGATATGGGCTTCATTGTTGTTAATTCAAAAGATGTTACCATTTCGAATTCTGTTATTTCAGGAGACTTGATCGATAATCCGGACTCCTCCCAGGACGGTAATCCCACTGCCATCGCCCTGATGATCCGGAACACGAGTGGCGTTACACTCGACAACAACGAGATTTATGATTGGCGCGTAGGTGTTGCGGTCAATAATAGCGATAATTACACTCAAAATGAGTGCGAAATTTATAATATTCGACAGGACTTTTCGTCATTTAGCCAGGTTCAGGATGTGGTTATTAGTAATAACTATTATCATGACCCGATATACAATCCACTCGGGGCCAATGAACACCAGGATATGATTCAGTTCTTCACGTCGAATACGACTGAAGCTACTGAAAATATCCAGATCACTGGAAACGTGTTTGACTCCGGCAATGGCGTGTTCGCGCAGTCCATCTTCATGCGGAATGAGCTGGTCGACAAGGGACTTGCTGGTCAGGAGATGTACTACCAGAATGTCACGATCGAAAACAACGTCATCTACAACACCAACGGCATCGGTGTTGGTGAGACGGATGGTCTGGTAATCAGCAACAACACTATCCTGCAAAATACCGACACGGGAGAAACAGGTGGCGGAGCGGAGCCGAGGATCACGGTTGTCGCCGATGCAACCAATGTGCAGATCGCCGGCAACATCTCGCACGGGATCACCATCATTTCTGATGATTGGGCCGTGTCTGACAACATGGATGTACAAAGAACCAACCCGGACCTGGATAACTATTATGACAACCTGTTTGTCAATGCTCTGGCCAACGGAGCGGCAAGCCTTGAAGACCTGAGAATTATTCCGGGTAGCCTGGCGGACGGCTATGGAGCCGCCTTGTCGCAATTCGGTTTGCCGGATTCTGGAATAGACGGATATGTTGCGCTGACATACGGCGAAGGCTTTGAATCACAGACAGTAAGTCTCGATGCCACGCAAATATTCGACACCGCCGGAGAGGCTGATCTTACCGGTGCAACGATCGTCTGGGATTTTGGCGATGGAACACAAGGAACAGGCACTGAAGTTTCGCATACCTATGAGGATGCTGGAACTTACACGGTAACGGCGAAAATAACACTTGCTTCCGGCGAAACGCTGAGCATCGACAAGGTTGCCACCGTTGAATCGCCGATTGCGATCGCGGTTTCCGCGGACAATGGTCTGGATGACACTTCGGCCTACTCCAATGAACTAAGCTTAGATCCAACCGGCGTCGATATAGTCGCGGACAAAGGTGGCGACAGTGCTATACGTTTGAACGACGGGTCCTTGCAGTACAAGAGCAGCGCAAACCTGATCAACAATGACAGCTACTCACTGCTGTTCGATTTCGCCATGGATCCTGACGCACAAGGCCTATACCGCGTCATTCATTTCTCTAGCAGCTTCGTGGTCTATGTAGGCGCGGACAAAATCCAGATCACAGCGAACTTTGACGACCAATCTTACAAGCTCTCGATTGATCCAGGCAACCTGCTTAATACCGGCGAGACCCACAAATTCGCCATGACATTCGATACTGAAACTGGCCAGTTGCTGGTGTATCTGGATGGCGTTCAGGTCGGAGAATTGTCCGGCTTGGAGGGCATGGTTCAGGTTGGAAGCAATCAAGGCTTCATTATTGGAAATCCTTGGGGTGAAAATTTCGAAGGTACGTTGGATGACATCTACTTTCTCACCGACGCATTGACGGCTGAACAGGTCAGCGATCTAAGTGAAAGCAAGCAGCTGTCTTCTGTTATCCAGAAGAGCACCTTCAAGACGATCAATACGCCAGATCCTGAAGATGATCTTACCTCGGACAGCAATGCCGATGGAGAGCAATCATCTAACGCAGCGGAGGAGCCCAACGAAGCTACCGATGGAAGCGACGAAAACGTTCAAGTTCTCACTGCTGATGACGATGTGTACGTCGGATCGGGAGCGAACAGTGCCGTCGATGGGGGTAGTGGGAATGATACCCTGCGAGGTGGGGCGGATGACGACGTGTTTCTTGGGGGCGACGGCGATGATACGATCGACGGAAACAATGGATCCGACAGTCTGTCTGGAGGAGAGGGCAAAGACCTCCTGAAAGGTGCAGATGGGGACGATATACTTTTCGGAGACGAAGGCGACGATGAACTGCTCGGCGGCGGGGATAACGATGCGCTTCACGGTGGCGATGGGAATGACCGTCTGGGCGGACATTCCGGAAACGATTTCCTTGAAGGCGGCGCAGGCAATGACGATCTGCGCGGGCATGCCGGCAACGATATTCTCGACGGTGGCGAAGGTGATGACCTGTTGATCGGGCATGGTGACAACGACACTCTCTATGGCGGTGCTGGCAATGACGATTTGCGCGGGGAGAGCGGCAATGACAAACTCTTTGGCGACGCTGGTATCGACCGTCTGCTAGGCGGAGACGGTGACGATTACTTGGATGGCGGAGTTGGGCGCGACGTTCTGAATGGCGGTGCAGGGAACGATATCTTCGTGTTCGACGCTGAAGACAAGCTGATTGATGGTGAATCCGGCTACGATACCTTGACGGTTCAGGACGTCGACGCAGAGATCGATTTCGCTGGTATGAAAGTGACATCAATCGAAGCCATCGATCTGACAAACAGTACGGCGCAACAAGTGAATCTGGATCGGCTTTTGACGTCTTCGTCCAGCGACACCTTGACCGTTGATGGAGACGCAGCAGACTGGGTTTCCTTCTCGGCAGATGGTGTTTACGAAGGAATTCAGGAGGTCGACGGTGTCGAATATTATATATTCGACTTCAGCAATAGTGGCTTGGAGCTGCTGGTAAACACGAATATCAACATCTCAGATGAGGGGAGTATCTTTTGATCCGCATTTGACTTTGTTCACCGGAAGATAGATTTTCTCCCGGAGCACGGGCAAATGCGCCAGCGATCTTAAGACGGCGACTGTAATTAAAGTAGGTAAGCGTCCGGCAACGGGCGCTTACTGCATTTCAGGGGCGACCAAAGTCGATATCAACTCTCTGCGACTTTCTGATAGGTAGAGCTGTGGCTGAGCCGTCGGTTCACGCCACTAGAGCCTTTCACGGCTAGATTGAAGCATTCTGTTTGTCATCCGGCGAGTCGAGCTGCGCGGAGGGACGTGAAGCCCATAGCGGGCTATGGGCAAGCGGCGCGACAAAGCAGGCGGCCGCCGGACGCGAACCCGAAGGGCCGGGCCGATTTAGCCCAATGCCGTCGGGCTTTGCCTCGACCGTGCAGCCAGCACGGCCTTCGTCAAAGCCCTTGGCCTTGAACCAAATCTGCTCCGGCAGAATGCTTCAATCTAACCGTGAAAGGCTCTAACCAAATTCAATCGTTCATCTCATCACGAAAGATTGCCTTCGATGTATGGGGTGATTTCAAAAACGAATAAACACATCCACAGGGAGGCCAGCCCCCTAGCCACACTGGAGGAGGGCGATCACTCCAACCATTCCAGTGCCTTCTTGCGTAGCCGGCGTTTAATTCGAACCAGCAATTCGTTTTCAGAGTAGACAGCCAGGCCGCCCGAAATGTCACCTTCGGTGACCGGTGGCGGCGTCAGGGGCGTTTTGCTGTTCGGGTCGTAGCCGAGCTTTTCGAAATCCGTTTTATAGAGCTTGGCGATATGTTCGACATCCTGGTCGCTCAGTACAATCTTGTCTCGAGAATCTGATGCTGCGCTTCGGTTTTCGTGAGGAATAACTCGGGGCCCGTCAGACGTCTTCAATATTTCGTCCAGGTATGGGACGAGATATTGAAGACCATGCTCCATGTAAAAAATCGTACATTTGGGAGGCAGAAAACGGGTTTGTGGCAAAAAGTGATTGTCATACTTCAGCCAGAGGTCTTCCGGGGCCTGTACGACCTCACGAAGCCAACTGGAGAACGCCACATCCTTCGGTATTTTCAGTTCGACATCGCGCTGAAACTGAAATGCGCTGACGAGCCGACCTATGGGGTGGCGAACGACCGCGAAAGCATGGTCGATCATTTCCTCGGGCAGAATTTGTTTCACTGAATTCCAGTCTAGGTGCTGTGGCGACACTTTTGACCAGCGCTGATTTTCTGGTTTTCCGTGAAGTGATCGGTTCAACAGGGCTACGGCCCCAAATCTGTCCTGAAGATATGTTTCAATTGAAGTGCCACCACACTTTGGAATGTGCGCATAAAAAATTAAGGTCGACCCATGTTTTACAAACGGCATTTTCTTAAAGCTTCCCCATCAAGAGCCTACTTTACCCCAAACGTATTTCCAAATAAGCCCTCAATTTGTTAATCAGGAACGATAATTCCTCAAGAATCGGATGTTTAACCGCATAGCACAGGACTAGATAAGAGGTAACAAATATCATTATTTCACCAAAATTGGCGAAAATAGAATATTCCAGTTCGTCAGGCACAAAGGCATCGATCGCGAAAACGAGGCAACCCGTGGTGACTGAGACGAAAACAGATTTCGAAATACCCTTGGCAAATCTTAGATAATCGATGTGTGCGATTTTGTTGACAGTCCACAAGTCCAAAATCGCGGCGACGATGTTTGTGAAGAAAACAATCCAGGCTATTCTGACAATTTCTCCTTGTGAGAAGAAAAGAATTGATAAAACCATTATCAAAAGAATTATAATATTATTTCGAACGAAGACTTTTGATGCTCCGATACCCTCGTAAATACTACTTGCCTGAGATAGCATAAGCATAGTGGCGCTGGCAAGGCAAAGCGGTGGGAGCAGCTCGGCGGCAGGCAACCAGGTGGGGCCATACAGTAAAAGTATGATTGGCTTGGCCTGGAGAGCGATCAAAAAGTAGGCGGGCCAACCGACCGCGATCAGAAAGCTTGTCGAGGCCGTGAAGATTCCGGAAATGTCTTCACCTGCCCGAAAACGCTTCCCGATGTTGGCCCCCGTAACCCAGTTGGTCGATGTAATCATGGTGCCGGTGAAGAATTGCAGAACGGAAAACGCGCGATGATAAAGACCCGTTGCCGACAGGCCGACCACGCGCCCGATCAGTAAGGAGGGCGCGTACATCTTAAATTGTCCTGCCATGACCCCAATCATCGTTAGGGCGCTGAAACCGAAAACGGGCCGCCAGTTTACGAGAGAAGGGCGCATGGCAATGTGTGTAGGTACGGCTTTCAAGGCTCCGGCGACCATCACCATTACGGTGCAGAGGTTGCCATAAGCCATCGAAAGAGCCCCAAGGCCCCAGGCCGCCAACGCAACCGAAACCAGCGTCCCGGCAAAGGATGACGTCAAAGTGATCAGGGCAAGGGTACGGTGCTCCTCGTTGCGCCGCAAAAGGGCAAGGGCGATCTGGCCGAACGGCAGAAAGAGGAAAGTAGCGGACAAAACATACATGACGCCGACGAGACGTTCATCACCATAAAAATCCGCCACGAAATGCGATGACAGAAGAAAGCATAAGCCCAATCCCCAGCCAGAAATCAATGCAATGCCGAACGCCGTTTGCATTTTGGTATAAGTCAGGTCCTTCTCCATGAGGATGTAGCGCGGAACGCCAAAATCCCTGACGGAAGCAAATGTCGCAATCAGCGCAAAGGCGAGCACAAAAAGTCCGACCTCGTCCGGCGCTAGTAGGCGTGCGAGAATGACATTGGCTAAAAACTGTATTATTCCTTGGCCGCCAACCCTTGAAAAGCTGAAAAAATACGATTTACGAAGGCTCATTGCGACCTGTGACTATTGTGAGAGTGGGAAGGGTACACGATAAAGAATATGGTCTTTTTTGACGTTCTGTCGTGCTGAGACCTTTTGAAAAACGGAGCGTATTCAGGAGAACGCCATTTGACTCAGTTTCTAGAAATTCCCTGTTAAGATACCGTTTCGATTTATTATTTTACACTTTTGAGCCTGCTTTGATCTGTCCGACACATTCGAATTTGGCAGGCGATCTATCCTTCGTTTCGCGTCTGAACTATATACTTTGAGAATTAGGCGTTCAACGTTATGAGTATCATAAAATGGATATCAGAATGAAGAATAGTGAAAATAAGTCTGTTCCATTTTTGGTAGTGCTGTTTATTATTTCATTTATGTTTCCGGTTACCAGTAATTTTTTTGTAGGCGGCATACAGCTTACCCCTCAAAAGCTTCTAATAGTATTAATATGTATACCAACTGCTGTTCAGTTTTTAAAAATACAAAATAAGAAAAATTACGATTATTTATTCTTTGTGTATTCTACTTGGATTTTTATTTGCATTTCAGTTAATACGAGTTTTGAGCATGTGTACAACGATATATTTGTGTATATGTCATATATTACTGTGTATGCGTTGGTCCAGACGCAGTATAAAAATTTATACCAAGTAAGAAGTACAATATTTTTTATCTTCTTTCTCGTTATCGTTCTTTTTGTTGTCGCTATACCGGAGTCGTACACGGGGAACAGGTTCCTTCCAAACTTTGCATCGAGCGTAACCGGGTCATATTATGCGTTTCGGAACGATATGAGAATGGGACTGTTTCGAGCGCAAACCGTGTTTAGCCACGCCATTTATCATGGTATATTTTGTGCGATTATTTTATCGTATATGTGGTATCTTGTAAAAAATAATTTCGGGAAGATTTTCTCTGTCATTTTGATATTAGCGGCAACATTCTTTTCTTTATCGTCCGGTCCTCTGACTGCAATTGCAATCCAGATCGTTATTATCGTGGTTGAGCGCTTGACTCGCGGAATCCATAATCGCGGCCGGAAAATCTCGTTTTTTCTGCTCTTTTCTTACATTTTTCTTGAAATTGCCTCGAAAGGTCCCTTCATCAATTTCCTGGCACGAACTTTGTCCTTCAACATGGGATCCGCGTACAACAGAATTCTGATCTGGGAACATACTACCGACGATATTATGCGGCATCCGATATTTGGGTTTGACCCGTTCACCTGGACGCGACCGATCTGGATGGGGGGGTCGGTAGACAGCTACTGGTTGATTGCCGCCATGACCGGTGGAATACCTGCCGTTATATTGCTTGGCCTGTGTATTATTTTTATCGTTCGTGGCCTGTTTGCCCGGAGCGATGAAACCGTGAACCCCGACTATGTCTCAGTTCGCCGCGGCGCCGCCTTCACCCTGATTGCCCTCTGCGTCTGTGGAGCCACCGTCGACTTTTTCAGGGAAGCCGAACCGCTCTTCGTGTTCTACCTGGCGCTGGCCGCGTTTGTGGCACGTTTGTCGGACGATCCGGCTGTCTTATCCCGCAACGCTGCCTCCACGACAAATGAAGGTGTTTCTCGGCGCAGTAGTAGAATCGGCTACACAAGGCCACGACAGTCTTCCGGTTCCGCTGCGGCTGGGCTTCCGGGTCAAACGCCATAGCGCCTGTCCGGGGGAGGGGAGGCTGCGTCGGGATCTAGACAAAACGCCTGAAAATTTGCCGCCAGAAAAAGCAGAATTAATCGGGAAAGCATTGATAAAACGTCTGGTTTGGTTCAAGTGCGTTGGGGTGAGTTCGACGTTGACGAAAAGAAAACAAGCAACGCATGTCTTGCGGTCACGTGCAAACTGATTAGTGAAAATAAGCTATCACATTCAAAGGTAAATTTGATGCTCAGGTCTCTCAACCAGTTTATTCGCATACAAAGGGCGCTTGTCGCAATCAAGCGGTATTACCTCACAAAGATCTGGGGCATGGACATACATCCGACGGCTTTGTTTTCATTGAGTGCCAGGTTGGATAAGACCCACCCGAAAGGAATACATATCGGGGAAGGTTCCTATATCGCATTCGATGCCGCTATTTTGACGCATGACATGACGCGCGCACTCAGGCTGGACACGGTCATAGGGAAAAACTGCTTTATTGGAGCGCGCAGCATCGTTTTACCTGGCGTAACGATCGGCGACGGATGTGTCGTGGGGTCGGGGAGTGTGGTTACCAAGGATATACCGAGCGGATGTGCGGTGGCGGGTAACCCTGCCCAGATAATTCGTCAAGGGATCGAGACCTTGAGTTTTGGTCGCTTGAAAGACAGGATGCCTCCAAAGGCGCAGCAATGAAAAGCACTGTTGAAAATACAAAATCTCAAAATTGATTGCGTTTGAACTCAATACCTTTTTGAAGGCGGGCTTGGCTCATTTCGATCTGACAGATTGGAGATGAAAACCGACGCAACCCGACCTTGCTACTGAATGATTGGATCGGATTTGGCTGGAGTGTTCCGCAAGAAGTCCCTGATTGGGAAGAAGAGGTCAAGTAAAGCCCTCATCAGCTCAATAGACCGATATTTCGACGTTGTAAATTTCATTTAGGAGCAATGATACAATCCGCTGTCAGAGCAGGATTGAAGAAAATACTCCTTTTTTTCCAACGGCACCGCGACTTGATTCCGGTTCTCGCTGGTGTGAACGATTTTTTTAACCTGTGTGATGCTTTTGGGACCCATCTGGAAGGTTAGATATGAAAATTTTTGGAACATATCCTGTAATTTTCGCATCTCTATGTCTGGCAACACCTCGAAAAAAATGATCGGCCGCAATTTTTGAAGTGTTGCGACGCCGCCTTCCAGCACGGCTTCTTCATGACCCTCAACATCAATTTTTATCAAGTCGACGCGTGTAAGCGACCTTTTCTGAACAAAGTCGTCAATTGTTGTGATTTCAACAAAGTCTGTTTTTTCGTATTCCTTTCGACCCTTGTGATTTTTTACCAGAGTTTGACTTGTTTCAAGAAGATTATGAGTGTCCACAGGATAATAAAGTACAGCGGAGCCACTATGATCTGACAATGCAATCTCAGCTATTTCAAAGCCGTTGTCTCCAAGACTGTTTTTATCAATATTTATTTTAAAAAATGCTAGGGCATCTTTGGAAGGTTCAAAAGAATAGACAGAGTCAGGGCGATTTAGAGAAGCAAGCGCTAAGAGGGAATAATAACCGGAGTTTGCGCCAACATCGAAAAATACCTGATCACGCTTGAAAAGAGATTGCATGAGAAGAGGCATTGGTGCCTCGGGAGCATGCCATCCAATGGTCGCCGCAGCACGGGACATTTGATCTTTCCCGCCAGCGCAGTAAAACGTCAATTCGTCTCGCGAAAATTGTTTCTTAGGTAATTTTACAACGACATAATCTGGAAGAAAGTTCCCGACACTTTGTATTCTGTAGTATAATTCTTTTTTTCCAATTGTTAAAAATAGGGAGCTTGCAATATAGTTTGCAATTTTATTCTGAAGAACACTTTTTGCAGCCACCTTTATCATAGTAAGCCTTTTCGGTATGAATAGTGTGTTCAATGTTGCAGAATAATATTACCTTGTGCTGCCGTCGGTAAACTCCAGGAGACTGTCGTTGACCTCCTGCTCTTATCGCTTGAGCGACGTAGAGGGAGGTAAATAGTTATATAAGTAATAAAGAAGCTCCCAAATTATTGGGTCTATTTTATTGGTTTGTCAATAATTTTTGAAGCTTTTTTCTGTCGCTCAATTGATGAAGTTGTGTGGTTGAATAATTAATTCCAACCGGGTTCTGGGCAACCAAAGATCTTGTACGCTTCCACGATCGTGGGACTTCTGACGCGGTTAGAGCCCTTCCCGGTCATATTGGATCATTTGACTGAGACCAATTTGTCCGGCCCCAAGAGAATGATTTTTCGCTCGCTTTTGTCCAAATCGGGTGGCTTTTGACGGCCCGTCGGCAGCGTTGCGCCGCTTGCACAATGCACCGCATCGCACTTCGCGACGCGCCTTGCCGAGCGAGCCGTCAAAAGCCATCATATGGTTCAAGATGACCGGGAAGGGCTCTAGCCTTCGATAAGAGCGGGTATGGTCGTCCTTTGAGAAACGCTTTCTGTTTCATTTTCGTTTCGGTGGGAGCGATGGACAAGCATACTCACAAGATCTGAATAAGCGCATTTTTGGTTGTGATGGCGGGCCATTCACGTCATGCGGCGAAAAAGGGGTTTTGATGCCAGTTCATCGACATCCATTCGCAATGCCGGATCTGTTCCAAGAGTGCGGTGATGTGGCCATAGGGCCGAAAGGCTGTCCAGTTGGACAGGTCGTAAGTTGGAAGGCCGAGGAAAGGTGCTGGCACCAACTGATAGATCTCGCCAGTCTCAGTTCGTTAGCCACTCGCGGCGCCGTGTCCAGATATCTGACCATACCTTTCTGGAGGCCTGAGTGCTCGGCGAACGTTTAAAGAGACTCAAAACCGAAAAGCAGAAAAATCTGACGAGAACATGCAGGCGAAACAGCCATTCGCCGGCGCCTGCTTGATGACGGGGCCAGTGTTTTCTTAGGAAGTGAACTTTCGCCTTGAGCAGGCGCACCATCTTGTCAGACCGCACGGGTTCTGAAGCTCCACCATAGTGAAGTATTGTTGCCTCTGGCGTAAAAAGGCCCTTTAGCCCTTGCTCTCGAGCCCGATAGCAGTAGTCCGCTTCTTCTGCGTACATGAAGAAATCGGTGTCGAAACCCTGCAAGCTCTCCCAAAGGTCACGTCTGGTGAGAAAGAAACAACCGGTGACGATCTCGATTTCTCTCACGGAGTCGCGCTTCCAGCCGCCATAGGCTTCCCAGTTGATCTTGTCGGAATTCTTGAAAATTCGTGATAGGCCAATGGCTTGCGTAAAGAGCGACCAAAGAGACATAAAACGCCAGCAAGAGGTGGGGTTCAACGAACCGTCTGCGAACACGGTCCTGCCTCCGTATATGCCGGCGCCGGGGTTTGCGCTCGCGAATGCCATCAAGTTGTCGACGGCGCCCTCTTTGCATTCTGTGTCAGGGTTCAACAGCAAAAGCCATTCGGAGTTTGAGTGCTTTATCGCTTCGTTGTTGCCTGCTGCAAATCCGATGTTTTCAGAATTTCTGATCAGTGTAGCCTGAGGAAACTCCGCTTCAATCCTGTCGGCGGATCCATCGTTTGAGTTGTTATCGAAAACGATAACCGAGAACTCGGTGTTCAAAGTTGTATCGTAAAGGGTCTTAAGCGCCTGCAGGGTAAGATCAGCAGTATTATAGCTGATTATGATTACGGAAAGTGGCGCCATGTCGCGTTGCATAGTGTTGTTCCGGCCCTTTTGATCTCGAAATATGCTTGTGTTGGATGTTTAACGATTTGAAGTCACATGGATATCAAAATAATCACTGAACATTTTGCCGCGAATTTGTGCTGCAAGCCTGACAGGCTGTTTCAGATGCAGTTTTTCTCGGCATGAGGTTGGACCTCGTTGGTGGGGATATTCAAGGTTTCTTGCGAAAGTAGTTCGAAAAATATTTTATCGCGCCGAAGCTAGCATAGGGCTGCATCGTCAGAAATGTCTTAAACGCAAAATACATACGCGCAAGATTGCGCTGCAGCATCATCCGGGCAACTTCACTCGGAATAAATTGCCCATAGTAGGTTTTCCATCGCCGCTCTACTTGACGCAGAAACTCCGGGTCTTTCATCAAACCGGTGGGACCAAGGTGCTCTCGCAGAATAGCTATATGCTTGTTGTAGAGCTTTGCCGGGGAGCGTGTCTGTTGGTTCTGGTGTTGCCTGTAAGACATCACGACTTTTCCGTGGCAGTGACCGTTCGCTGCTGTTCCGAGCAATCGGAGGTTCAAATCGTGATCCGCGCCCATGCCGGCTTCCGGCTGAAAACCGCCGATCGACTGCAGGGCACTTCGACGATACATGCATTGCGAAAACGAGGGAGTGAAACCCATTGCGACATCGCGACCGGTGAAGCTCTTTTCTGGCAGGATATTCTCGCCGATGCGAGTTCCATTCTCATCAATCTTTTTGTTGGAACCGACCACCATAACCGCGTCCGGATGAGCCTGAAAGGCTGCGAGGTGGTGCTTGATGGCATCGGGTTCAAGGATGTCGTCATGGTCAAGGAAAAGAACGAAGTCTGTGTTTACGACCTTGAGACCGGCATTCCGGGCAGCCGAGTCACCGCTATTCGCCTGTTGAATGAGCGTGCCACTGGTTGTTTCTTGCACGACCTTGCAAGTCTCATCGCTGGAGCCGTCGTCGACAACCACGATATCGGGGGCAACATCAACCTGGTTGAGAACGCTTTCAAGCGTTTCGGCAATGAAGTTTTGCGCATTGTAGGTCGGTATAATAACACTGCATGTCGACATGACTTTATCACCCGCTTACGATCAAGTCTGACTTCGCTTGTTCAAGCTTCGCGGACATCCCGCTGTCAAAACTGTTCAAAAAGTGCCGCAGCGCGCCGCGCACCAACTGAATCCCAATCGAAATAGCGTGCTTCCTTCTTTGCATTTTGCCCAAATCGCGCGCGCGTCGAAGTCCACAGCATTTGTTGCATGGCCTCGAAGAGAGCGTCACTATCCCTGGGTTCAACGACAATCATTGTGTCCGGCAGTTCGCTCAGGCGCCCGGCACCCATTGGTGAGGCAATGATGGGTAGGCCATGTAAAGCCGCTTCATAGGTCACTTGCGGACCTCCCTCCTCAAGTGACGGGAAAATAAAGACATCGGCCTTTTTGAACCATTGATGCACGTCCTTGACAAAGCCCACCAACTCGACACGGCCGCTCTCCAAAACGTCTTTATACTTTTCCGCTAGGGCGGGTTCCACGTTGCCCACCAACTGGAGTTTGTGGGGAGGTGGCATGTGGCGCCAGGCATCCAGCAAAAGATGGACCCCTTTGCGCACGCAAGCGTAACCGCAGAACATGAAGGTCAAACCTTCTTTGTCGTCATACGATCGATCAGGCACGGGAATTTTGGTGTTAACACCGTAACTCGCCGGCAAGATTTTCAGGTTTTCCGGCGCGTCTTCGAGCGCGAGCTCCACATTGCGATTGGGAGCGAAGATCGCGGAAGAGTATTTGTATTTTTCTTCTTCTTCCGCGATGCGTTCTTCCGTGATGCCGTGGGAGGGTAATAGCCCTGCCGCATGATAGGCCTCATCCAGAATTTTCTTGGCGGACGCCATGCGTGTGTTGATTCCCTCCAGGACTACGGGGACTCGTCTCTCGTGAAGTGCTTTGTGCATTTCCAAAGACACTGCGGGCCACAAATAAGCTATGTCACCGGGTTGCACGGCGGCCATGAACGTTTTTTCCGATATGCGTGTGGCCTTTGCCTCAATGAATTTATATGGGAGCCAGGATAAGGGGCCTGGAAACGCTGTGCGGGTTGGAATGTCGAGCCACATCAAACGCCTGCGATTGACAAACAGCTCAACATCATATCCCGCGCGCACCGCGCCACGTAAAATATTCAGGCAGGTGAAGCTCGGCCCAACGCCATCACAGGCCATTGGAAGTAGAGTTCTTATAACAGGCTTTCTCATGCTATATACTCAATGCTCCCGAATCGAAAATACTTTTTATTGGAAATAAATTGTAGTTATAATTTGTCTTGGTCATGAAATTTTCGAGTAAAGGAGAATTAGAATCCATAATTTGTGCCTTCTATCATCGAGAGCAAATTTATCCTTAATCCCGAAAGCTATGCGCAAAGAAAGTATGAATATTAAACTGTTTTCGCAATTGAATAATTTCAGATCGAAGCAATGCGCCGGTCAATTCGATAACTTCTGTCTAATGTCCCAGAAACGGCTTCATGGAATGGACTTGATTTGATTGAATGAGAAAGTTCCTTGATGGTGTGAACCGATTGAGGTCGTACGGTTCATTGGTCTAGAGTAAAATTTATCCTTGGTCCATTGGCATGATCGTTTCGGAGGCTGGCTATTTGATGTTTGCCGCCCTCCTGCGATCGGTTGCCCTCGCGACGCTCTGATTCCTTTGGTGAATTGGAGGCGGTGGAGTTTCAAAAAATCGGAAGGCGGCATTCATTTCACTGAAAGGCAGGTCAGCACTTCTGTTTTCCTGAAATGGCCTCCTTGAGGATCGGTAGCAGAAGCCTTCGCATGGTTTCGTCGGTTGGATGAAGTCCATCGGGAATAGCATCGCGCAGTTGGTTAGCGGAAAGTGTTCGCCAAACCGGCAACGTGTCAATGACATCCACACCATCGTATTGGTCCGCGAGGTCATGATACAGCGCTTTGTACGCGGAAAGACCCGGCCTGACCCACTTTCGAGGGCCAAAGGCAGGAGCAAGAGTTGCCAACATCACATGAGTTTTCGATTTTTGTGCCTGTGCAATAATTTCATCCAGATTGCGACGGCTCTGGTTCAAGGTAATTCCGCGGTGTAACGCGGCATCATTGGCTGAAAAGCCAACAATCAGGATGTCCGGCGCCTTTCGGTCAGGTGCAAAAATTTCCGCAAGTTGCTCAACTCCCCAGGTTGAGTTCTCGCCGGGTGTCGCGGTGACCGAAATTTGGTTTTTGGGGAGCGCGCCGGATGAGGCGTTGTGTTCAGGGTCGCCGCATTGATTGAGAGCGGTTTCGAGCGCGGCAAGCCACGTACCGCGCGAAAAAAGGCTTGCGCCGAGAAAATGGACGACGCGTGGACCCGCGTTTCGGTTGGGCAGGGTGGTTGCAACCGGTTGGTCGCCCGGTGATGCTGACATTGCTATGGCCGAAAAAACGCCGTGCGCCTTGAGATAGAGTGCCGACATCGTTGCCGTCGCGCAAATGACCGTAAAGAAAGCCAGGAACATGAGCCTCCAGGAAGAAATTTTTTGATAAGACGCGTGGAGTCTCATAGTAGCTTGTAAGCCGAAAGCAGATGGGACGTTGCATATAATCCGGATGTGCAAAAGAAACACCTCATGCAAAGAGTTGCACATTTCTTTGCTTCTTTGACCTGTGCCATACGACCGACTTGCATCCTCAAAAGGTAAGGGTTACGAATTTCGGCGATGAAATTGAAGTTATTCAAATAAAGAGCAACGCCTTCGGATCATGATATTCAAAATACATATTGGTGTCCCTGCTTATATAAAAACAAAGCAGGCAATATTTTTTATAAAAAGAGTTTTGCGCCGAATCCGCCGCGGACTTCCGGGGCATGCACCGACGCCCTCCGTGCATGCCCTGCCGCGCCCGCTCCCGAAGCGGATTTGGATGTACTGGCACCAGGGTGAAGCAGAGGCGCCGCCACTTGTTCAACGATGTCTTCAATCCTGGAGAGACATGAATCCCGATTGGGAAGTGACAGTGCTCGATGCCAAGACACATCTCGATTGGATCGAAATGCCAGAACTTCCCGATACCATCGCCTTAAGTCACTATGCGGATGTTCTCCGTGTGAGCTTGCTGGAACGTTACGGAGGAGTATGGGTGGACGCGACAATCTTCTGCTCGCGTCCGCTGGAAGACTGGTTGCCAGTTCTGACCGCACAATCGGGATTCTTCGCCTTTTCCTGGATCCCGAAAGACCGGGATTTCATCAAGGGCGGCCCGAAACGTACAATCGGCAATTGGTTCCTGGCATCGGAACCCGCAGGGACGGTGATCTCCGCTTGGGCCTTGACCACGCGAAATTATTGGGTTGGCCGCAAAAAAGCCAAATACTACTTTTGGCATAACGATAGTTTCGAATGGCTGCTACTTGTCAATCGCGCAGTGCGGCAGGCTTGGGCACGCACACCGCATATGGGTGCCCTAGGCCCACATTTGGCGTTTCACTACCTGACAACGGGTAAGGATGACAAGGAGATGAGAGCCATCCTGACGAGCGGTGTAATTCCCTTGCATAAACTGAGTTGGCGGATGGAGACCCCAATAGAAGAGCTCGAGAGTTTACTCTTGGCAAATGCGCCTGAAAGGGAGGCCTGAACAACCGGCAGGAGGCCCGGGCTCGGTCTTCAAGCGGACATGATGTGCCAGTTGTGTGTCTTTGGAAAAAGAGCGAAAAGCAGAAGAAGACCTTCGTTGATCTCACTCACGACCTGAGGATGTGCCAAGGTCTCATCCGTGAAAAGCTTTCAGGTCTGTTCTATCGTGCAAACTTACTAAAGGGTGTTTGACGGATTGTCGGATACCGATCTTGCGGCTCATGTGCAAAGCCAGCCCGGGGCAGTGGATTGCTCCCGAGCTATCGTTGCCAATCTGCTTCAAGCTTTGATGTGAAGGGAATGGCCACCCACAGCATGGTGCATGTCCTGTAAAGGCGGATCACAGTAACTGCTGCGGCGGCTAACATTTTCTCATGTATTGTTGCCAGTTCATCAGATCTAACGACAGTGATATATTCTTTTGGGATCGAAAATGTTAGCGCAAAGCTACGTAGGACCCAGATGAGGTGTGACCGGATAGAAGCTGAGGCAGTGGTGTATTGATGTCCGATGATACGGTTCCATTTGCGCAGCATGTCCTTCATGTTTTCGCGCGCGGGATGAAAGACAAGCATGTCAGGCACGTACGTGGTGAAGAAGCCGAGAGTGTTTGCTCTTTCACCCCAGTCACGATCCTCCGCGATCGTAATTCCGCCAAAGCCTCCGACTTTCAAGAAAACGTCTCGTCGAAAAGCAAGGTTCAGAGTTGCGCTATATCCATCACGCTCGATATAGAGTTTTTGCCGAAAGGAAAAAACGCTTTCATAGGCTTCCGTCATAGACTTCTTCGCAGGATTTTTGAGCGCGATACGCACATGTCCGCCGATGATCTGCAGCTCCGGGTTCTTGAAAGACGCCTCGATTGTTTCGAGCCAACGTGCATCAGCCATACAATCTGAATCGATGCATGCAATGATGGGGGCGCGCGCGCATTCGACGCCCTTGTTGCGGGCAGGGCCCGGTCCTGGCGTCTCTTCTTCGGTGAGTTTAACGTTTTTGTATCGAGAGCAGATGTTCGTTGGCAATTCTTTCGAACCGTTGTCGACGACTATAATCTCGAAATCAGTCGTCTCCAGGGTCTGTTCGCCTAGCGATCGAAGGCATTTTTCCAGAAAGTCTGGCTGGTTCAGATAGGGCACAATCACGCTGATGCGCGGAGCTGGTTTATTTTCCATCTTCGCCGTTAAACGCTTACCGATTTTGCCACATCGCTGATCTGCTCTGATTTCAAGAGTGTGCGATACGCCTCGATCAGCGATTGTTTTTCGATTTCCCAGTGGAATTCCCGGCGAGCCCGTTCGCTTGCGTAAGCGGACATCTGATCACGTTTCTCGGGGTTCTCAAGCAGATCGGTCATGCCTTTCGCAAGTCCTTGCGGGGTCCTGTCCGGCACAATCCAGGCGGCCTCTCCGGCATCGATCTTAGCCTGTTCGAGGTCGAACTGAACAAAAGGCATTCCGAGCGCCATATACTCGAACACCTTGTTCATCGACAATTTGTCGTTACAAACGTTCGGCGGATCCGGGATTACACCGATGTCACAGGCAGACAGTTTCTCCAGGAGCGGAGCGCCGGAAAGATATCCGGTAAACTCCACATGCTCGTTCAGCCCGAGTTCGCTCGAGAGCGCACGCAGTCGGTCATAGTCGGGGCCGCTGCCGATGATGATGCAGCCGATGTCATCCCGACCCTCGACATTGACGATGTGATCCATGGCCCGGACGAGGTATTCCACGCCATCCTGCTCGGCCATGATGCCGACATATCCGGCGAGATACTTACGGCCGCGCTTTGCTTCGGTACACGGTTCCGTTCGCTTGAACCGCTCGATGTCCGGAAAACTCCGAACGACCCAAACCTTGTCGGACGGCATTTTGCCGACATCATGGGCTCTCGTTTTGAGCGTCTCGTTCGTGGCGATACTGCCATCCGCCAAGCGGAAGGTGCAGCGCTCGAAAAACGTCAGGAGCTTGTGAAAGAAGCCTTTTTTTCCGAACTTCACCTCGTAAAGCTCGGGATTGATGTCGTGCTGGTCAAAAACGAATTTCTTGCCGAAAAACAGCTTGTGGAACAGCGCGACAAGAAAAATCAGATCGGGCGGGTTACACGCATGAATAATGTCGAAGCCATGTCTACGCTGTACTCGCACCGACAGAACGAGCTCATGATAGAGGGCGGCAGCGTATTCCGCGAAATAGCCGAGAACTCCGGAGGCTTCCAGAGGCAGGCTATGACGGTAGATGTTTATGCCGTCCAGCGTTTCCTCTTTCAGCGTATGTTTCTTGCCAACGGGACAGATAACGGATACCTGATACCCTGCGTCACGCAGAGCCGTTGCTTCTTGCCAAACTCTGCGATCGAATGGAACGGGAAGATTTTCGACAATGATCAGGACTTTCCCGACGTCAGCGGGCGGATTATTGTTTTCTGCAATCAACCGTTCGACTCCTAGTCCGCAATATCCAAATCAAATTTTGGCCGATATTGTTCGAATGTGTTTGTGAGGTCAATTAGAGTTTGCGCGCCTGTTGCAAAAGTTCGGCACGGTGTTCAGGTATTGGCTTGTTTCGCTCGTCAGAACAAGGAGTTATTGTGTTTACCAACAAATTGATTACATAAAAACTCAAATCTTAGATATGTTACCCTGCGCTTGCTGGGTAGGGCTTTTTACGGGCAACCGAAACAAAATTTGCGGATTGTGCTTTCATGAATGCAGACATTAGCAACACCGGACTGAATGTGCCGAAGGACCTCACTTCGTGGTGGCGCCGGGCGCTTCCCTGGATCGCGGTTGCCGCAGCCGGCGCCGCGGCTTTTTTCTGGGACGGGCTGATTTCCCTCGGGGCCGCCTGGGCGAGACCCGAATACAGCTACGGTCCGCTCGTGCCGCTCATTACCGGCTACATGACGCTTAGGGAAATCCACAAGCATCCGGTCAAGCCCGACCACGGCAGCCGGGCCATCGGTCTGATCGTCTTCGCGCTTTCTCTCGCCATCGGCCTGGTCGGAAATCTGGTCGAAATCCCTGATATTATAACCTACGGGTTCATTCTTTATATCGGTGCTCTGATCCTTTTGCTTGCCGGTACCCGCGAAGGCTTTCGGTTCTGGCCGGGTTGGCTGCATCTGGTTTTCATGCTGCCGCTGCCGCAGTTCATTTACCTGCAGGTTTCGACACAACTTCAGAGCATATCCTCCGTTCTTGGTGTTTCCTTT
Source organism: Roseibium aggregatum (assembly GCF_017309185.1). Classification (GTDB taxonomy): domain Bacteria; phylum Pseudomonadota; class Alphaproteobacteria; order Rhizobiales; family Stappiaceae; genus Roseibium; species Roseibium aggregatum_B. The sequence continues at coordinate 1,376,723 of NZ_JAEKJZ010000001.1, forward strand.
ATCCAGTTCGTCAACATTCCGGTTTTTCTCGACGGCAATGTGATCGACCTTGGAGAATACAAACTCCTCGTCGCGGAAGCTTGCAGCGGGCTGCGCTATCTATTCCCGCTCTTCAGTTTCGGCTGGCTCATCGCCGTCCTTTACAACGGGCCGAATTGGCACAGGGTCGTCATTTTTCTGTCCACCATTCCGGTGACGGTTCTCATGAACAGTTTCCGGATCGGGATGATCGGTGTCCTGGTCAATCACTTCGGAATTTCTCAGGCGGAGGGCTTCCTGCACTTCTTCGAAGGCTGGGTCATTTTTATCTCCTGCACGGCGATCCTTTATTTCGAGGCCTGGATACTGTCCCGCTTCTTTTTGTTCGGTAGACCGCGCCCCGACTACGTTATCTGGATGGATTTCGAGGGGGTTATGACCCCATTGAAAAAGCTCCCCTCCATGAAGGCCGGGCCGGCGTTCATTGCCGCCTCCGTGTTCATTCTGCTCGCGGGCTGTCTCTGGCAACTGACACCATCGCAGGTTCCTGCCGCTGTCAGCCGCTCTCCCTTGGGCGTCTTCCCGATGCAATTCGATGGCTGGCAGGGGAGGGCCTCCATCCTCGACGCGAACATTGAGCAGGTTCTCGGCGCTGACGATTACCTGCTCGCCGACTACCAGAGGGACGGTCAGCAGGTTAATCTGCTGATGACCTATTACCGGTCCCAAACGGAAGGATCTGGCATTCACTCTCCTGAAATCTGCCTGCCCGGTGGGGGCTGGGAAGTCTCCAAATGGCGTCAGGAACCGGTGACCATCGATGTCGACGGAAAGCCAAGAACCCTGAATGTAAACCGCGCGATCATTCAACGAGGGCTTCAACGGCAGCTCGTCTACTATTGGTTCGAGCAACGTGGGCGCCAGTTGACCAATGATTTCGAGGTGAAGTTTTCTTCGATGTGGGACACTGTCCGTATCGGCCGGTCCGACGGCGGGCTGGTCCGTGTCGTGACGCCGCTTGGAGATGCGGAGAGCGTGGAGCACGCAGAAGTCCGGCTGGAAAGGTATCTGCAGGATATTGTGCCTCAGTTGCCCGAGTATTTTCCTGGAGCAGAGCTGGATAGCTGAGAGTAAGAAACCGTTTCGGGATGGTGCTGCGGTTCTTTAGAGCCTACCGCGTCTAATTGGAGAAATCGTGCGTTGTTTTTTGCGATGAAGCCTATGATCTCAGGCAGCAAAAAGCGTGTCCAATTAATGCGATTTGCTCTCGTGGCACCATACTGAACTCGCATGCTCGATGTGTTCTTGTGCCGACTATCGGTCTAAGGACCTTGCGGTTCAAAGCCGGCATCCAAGCTCACCGAAAACCGCTGGGCGCAGCTGAGGCACGTTAGGCTGACGTTGGTTGTTCCTGCACGCTATAGCCGGTGACTGCCGGGTATCATGGCGGCGTTCGAGGAACGGTGTAGGTTCGACGGGTCTGATCGCCGAGTTTTCGGCGCCTGAACCTAGGAATTCGGCTGGTCTAATAGCTCGACGAACTCAATCAGAATTCCCCGAGTTACAACTGGGCTCAAAAAATTGCAGATAAAGTTGCCCGCGCCTTTCACCGGTTCAGGTTTCAGCATGGGCATGTCTTTCGTCGCGAACTGACGTTGTAGTTCCACCAGGTTTTCTGTTTCGATCGCATAGTGATGAAGGCCGCCGGCGCCTTTATTGAATTTCGAGAGAGACCCACCGGTAGGGACCACCAGTTCCACGGCCGCTTGCCCGGCAGGTGCATGGCAAAACAAGCACCAGCACTCAAACTCGGGAACGAAGCCTCTATACTCTTCCTTATGGCCAAAGAGCGCCATGAAATGGTCCGCAGATTCCATATCGGGCATTACGATGCCCACATGATGTATTTTGGGAGCGGCTAAAGAAAGTTCCGATATGAGCGTCGGGTTCATTGTGTCTTCTCGTCGGCAGAAACGGATTTTGGATCATTTTCGGGGGCAAGCGTCATGGCGATGCGATCTGCTATCCATTGAGCGATCTGGGGGAGTATACGGTCTGAAGCATGTGCGGCGTCGGAGTAATTGCGAGCGTCGTCCATCATGAAATCCGCAGTAAAAACCGGACCGAACTGTTCCAGCCACGCCAAGTCACGAGGTTCGTTGTAGCCTTTGTAGAACGGCAAGAACACAAAAGCGACTTTGGTGCCGTTGGTTTCAGCAAGTTCGAGAATTTTCTTCACATAACTTCGAGAGACACCGAATTCCACCCATCCCAAACTGTCGGGTAAAATGGGGGGCCTGATCTGTCTGTGTCTTCTGCGCGACTCTTTTTCGAGTGCTTCTTTGTGCTCTGCGTCCGTAAGAGCGCCTTGTCCTGAGCCCCCTTCTTCATTTGGTTTTCCTGCTGGCCGATAGGATCCTTGATACGTCTCGGGATCGAAGGACGCGCGATAGCCGAATGCTTCCGGCACCAGAGTTGCGACACCGAGTTTGATTTGCCGCATCGGAAGCTGAATCAAGTTCAATGGAAGGTTCCGATTTACAATCGGCGGGCTGGTAAGGATTTGGGATGGTGTCGCAAGATCCCCGAAGGCCTGGTGACCGTCACGCGGCAGGGCTTCGACCACTGGCAGGATAAGTAGCTTGACATCGCGAGTTCTGAACAGCTCTTCGGCTTCGGTATAGCGAATGTCCAGGCCGGATGCGGGTAGGGAAAGGTTGGCGACGCTATAGGACAGGCCCTTGGCCAAAAGATCCTTTTCAACCAGCCTGGAATCTATGCCTCGTCCCGCCCGCGAAGACCCAATTATCACGACATCGATAGGCTTTTCGTCAAAATGAATTCGTTCATATACCCAAGTCAGGCGTTCGAAAATCGTGCCGCGAAAGGATTGATAGCGGATATACGGGTCCTGAGGAATGGCGCAGGTGATGATAAAGCAGGCAACGAAGGTCGCGGTCACCACAAGAGCAAACCAGCCTAGCGATATTGGACGTCCTATCACGACAAGAGCCACCTTGAGCTAGAAATTAAAGTAGATGAATTCCGTTTGCGCGCGTGAAATGAAGGCAATACCGAGAAAGAGAACAATACCGGTCCAAACAGCCCACAACGCAGTCGGGCGCCAGGTCAACGGAATAACCGGCAAGGCAACTTTCCGCCAGCGTTCCCATTCCAAAACTGGACGATATCGGCTCAGGAGTTGCTGAGTGTTCGGTGCCAGTGCGACGATAAACACACAACACAAAACGAAGAGGAAGGGTTCGCTGAAAACCTCAGCCAAGGTTCCCGGAAACGCCTCCCACGCTCCAGTAATTTGGTTGATTTGAAACATTGCCGCCCAGATCGTCCAGGCATCCTGTGGGGTAACTGCTCGGAACATGACGTTGGCCAGCACAACACAGGCAAGTGTGATCAGGTAGTAGACTGTAACGGTCAACTGACCGGGGCCACCACCACGTCTGCGTTTCTTTCGCATGAGCAGACGCCAGCACTCGTTTACGGCCAAGTATGTGCCGTGCATGAGACCGAAGAGAACAAACGTCCAGGCCGATCCGTGCCACAAGCCGATTATTATGAACACGAGCACAGTCGGCGCGGCGACCGTGACAAAAAAGGAGCCCCACTTCCCGTATCCCCGATCGACAGAAAACCGCGCAAGCGGAAGAACCAGGGGCTGATACATGTAGTTTACGATAAAGTGCTGCAAGGTTATGTGCCACCGCCGCCAGTATTCAATAATTGATCCTGCACGCAATGGCGAATGGAAATTTACCGGGAGCCGGATACCGAACATCCTCGCAAGGCCGATTGCCATGTCGGAGTATCCGGAAAAATCAAAGTAAAGTTGTATGGTGTAGCAACTTGCCGCTTTCCACCCCATCAAAAGATCAATCGGCTGGCCTGCGTGGGCTGCGTCAAATACCGGGGAGGCGAACGTGGCGGCGCTATCGGCTATAACTGTTTTCTTAAACAGCCCAATAGCAAAGATCGTGAGACCCACAGCGAGATCGGCCCGCCAGAAGCGTCCGAGGTTCCGCCCGAAGAACTGCGGCATCATTTCCTTGTAGTGGACGATCGGGCCGGCGATGAGCTGAGGAAAAAATATGACGAAGGTGGCGTAGCGCCAAATTCCGCCCGCCTTTACTTCTCCGCGCGCGATGTCAACAAGATAGGCAATTTGTTGAAAGGTGTAGAACGAAATCGCGAGAGGAAGAATGATGTTGTCGAGAGTCCATTGAGTGGATGTGACAGCATTTACGTTGTCTACAAAGAAGTTAGCGTATTTGAACCAGCCAAGGATAGCGAGGTTGCCGACGGTTCCGAGCAGCAAGCTTAGTCCATTGGATTTGTTTTTTTCCGCGCGGGTTTGGATGATTTTGCCGCAAACATAGTTTCCAAGGACGGAGCCTATGAGCAGAAACACATATGGCGGGTTCCAAACGCTGTAGAAGACCAAGGACGCGAAAACGAGAAATAGAAATATCCAGTCTCGTTTGCCGAAGTAAATCAGACCGTAGTATCCCGCGAGCGTGAACGGGAGAAACAGGAAGATAAACTGAAGGGAGCTGAACAGCATTTGATCTATGCCTACTTAGCGAACTTGCTGGCCTGCAAAACTTTTCAAAAAGAGGCAGCGTAAACAGCTCAAGTCGCAGCGTTTTTTGTGCCTACCCACTTAAACAGCTGGAGTAGCGAGCATGCAGGCGGAAATGGAGACTTTTCGGCGCAATGCTTTGTCGATCGGGGTTCCTTTCGTCGCGTAGAAGTCCTCGGCGACAATCTTGAATCCGGTTTCAGTCAGCAGTGCGCGCGCATCGTCAAGTGTTTGCATGAGATACAAATGATCCGGAGACGGGCTATTTATCGGAACATTGACAAAAACGTAGGCGCCCTCGGTCGTTAAGCTGCGAATGTGTCGCATCGCGATCATTGGATCTTCGAGGTGTTCCAGAATTTCGCTTAGAACAATAAGGTCAAATTCCGCCTCGCCGGGGCTCAACTCCATGATGTCCCGGACGCCGAAATTGATATTGTCAAAGCCTAACAGGGAAAGTGCGTGTTTTGTCTGCTCTATCGAAACAGCCGACAAGTCCCAGGCCGTTGCAAAATCGAGGTCGAATTCCCGCAGGGCCAGATACATCATCAACCCATGACCCGGGCCGATTTCGAGGTATCGGCTTTTCGCGGGCAGGATCTTGGGGGTTGTGGTCAAAAAGAAATGGCAACTGGCTGCGTGATTGAACCAGAGGACCTGGCTGAACAAGAGGCCATCCATATATTTTTCCATATAGGCGGCGTTTGAATAGACTTCCTCGTTGGCCTCGGCGAAGGTTGAGAGACGGTAGCGGCCTTCCCGATGAAAAAACAGTTCTTCGTCTCTCAGCCGGTCACAGGTCCATCGGTAATGTGTTGCGATACGGTCGATTTTAGACCCTGCCAGCAACAATGCCGCGCTGGCTAAAGTTTCAGTGGTCTGCATCAACTCCGGGCTACGCTCGGACATGCTTTTTAAAATAAAGTCGTTGTGCTCGGGCCAGGCGCGCAACACCGCGCCGGCAATCTCTTTCGTGGCGGGAAAGGGATCGAGAAAACTATTCAGCTGGGCTGTTTTAGCGTTTTGGTTCATATCGTTTCTGAAATCGGTTCTGGGTGTTGGTCAAAAAGAACGAGTTTCATCGGCAGGGTTGGAACCTCGTAGGTTTCAAGGTCCAAACGCCAAAGGGTACCGACCGGATCTGCTTCCCCATCGGCTTGAAAGCCGAGCTTCTGAAAGTGATTGGCCACCATTGCGTTCTTGGCAGTAGGCAAATATTCGCCTACCAGATATTTGGCTCCTGACTGCTTGGCCGCGGAGGCCACAACTGAAAGTGCGGCTTCTTCCACTCGCCGGCCTAACACTCTGCAGCTCATGAGCCAGCTGTCGCAGATCCACTCCTGACTTCCTTTCTTGAATATCAGGACAGAAATCATGCCGTTGTCCCCGAACTTGTCGACCAGCCTAACTTGAAGATCGAATATGTCGGGGTCCGTTTCCATAGAAGCGACCTGGGCTTCCGTATAGCGGCGCGTCGTGAGATTGAACTGATTGGACTTGTTGATCAGTTGCGCAATTCTCGTTCGGCCGACTTTGTCGAATTGTTGAAGCGAACACGTCATGTCCAAAGAAAGCAAGTAATCGTCGTAGTTGCCGATTTGCTCCAGTGCGACAGCGCGTTCTGCGTTGGCTTTGTATTGATCGGGGCGCTTTGCATCGTCTGCGGAAAGCCCGACCGTTTCAAAGTAGCCTGCATGCGCCAAGGCTGAAGGGTAGAACGCGGGGTCATCGGGCAGCTCCGGAACAGCAACCTCCGGAAGCATCTGCCTTACCCTTTGTCTTTCTGCGGGGTTGTCGTCCAGAAAGGCGAGGGCATCAGTTCCTATGTTCAGCGTTTTGGCGACGTGCTGGATGTTTGTGGCCTTGTCATTCCAGTTTGCAAGGAAAACGGCAATGTCATCTTCCTTCAGCAACATGTCCGGGTGCTCGCGGAACGGCAACCGGGCAGCAGCATCCTCGTTCTTGGAAACGACAGCCAAGACAATACCGCGTTTTTTAAGGTCGAGCGCAAATGACTGAATCGCGAGAAAGGCCTCACCGTCCGCGGAGCCTTGCCCCAGTCTGATGCCTTCCACTCCATCATCGCCGATGACACCGCCCCAACATGTGTTGTCGAGATCCAGCACCAGACATTTGCGCGACTTCCCGCGTATAGCAGAAAGGACCCTCGAAACGTGGTCTGCATAAAGGGGGACATAGTCCATGGAGAACGGCAATTTGGCTCGGTGCCAGTAGCTGTGATCGAACCAGCTGGATCGTCCTATCTGACCCGCGAGATTGGCCACGTCTAGAATAACCGCCGAACTTTCGCTGGCAAGTTCGAACAGCGCACGATTGAAGGCTTCGATCATTGAACTGATCGATCCGTCAATTCGACGGTCGTAGTTCCCGCACCAGGGTTCAGCCGGCGCGGGCATGGTCTGAAGAATTGTCGTCGTTCCCCGGTGCGCCAGCGCACGCACGATTGCCTGAATTTTTGACAGGGCAATTGCGACTGTTTCGCTCGCGCTTTCCGCCGAAAAGTGAGGGGAAGACATACCAAGGCTACGGTAGTCGGAAACCACCAGCGCGACCTCAGGATTGAACGCCGCCAGGCCGCTTTCCGGATCTAACGCTTCTTGCACAGCCTGACCGTACGCGGGCGCATAAACTTCAGCAACAAATCCGTGGCGCGGACAACTTCCTTCGATTGCGGGTATGAGGTGTTCAGTCGTTCCGTCCGATAGAAGAGCGACCTTGACTTTTGTCAGTGCCGCCAACTTTCCTGAATTTTCCAGCTTTTTGATTGTTTTGGAAAAAGCGGTGAGCTGATCGACGTTCATCGCGCAGGAACCGAGGCGAACGAGATCATTCGGCTGCACGTTTTCCTCGCCTTCAACGAGTGATTTGCCTCGCTTCCTGAAATCGTTTGGCGCCGGGGGAAGCCAGCTCAAGCCCTTGAGCGAAAAATCACTCATCGCGATCTCTTTCGTCAATTCTCTGGCGCTAATACGCTAGCCGAGTTTGTCACTAATGGAATCTACGAGGTCACCCACGCACTGCATTTTCTCTATTTCAGCGTTGGAGAAGCGTATCTTGAAGCTACGTTCGACAGCGGCCACAAGCCTAACGTGACTGAGACTGTCCCATTCTTCGACTTCTTCCGCGCTTGTAGAATCCTGCAAGTCAAAGTCATCCAAATCCATTACGTCCAAAAAAATATCAGAGAGCTGTTCAAATATAGAAGATCTGTTCATATTATGTTTTGCCTTGCGCACTCAGTACTGAACACCAACTTATCTATGAAAGAAGTTGTGTTGGAATGAGTGATAGTTCAACGTTAACTGGGTTGCAAATTCGAAGACATTCGATTTGCGGCGCAGTATGGCAATCCTTTGCGTTTGTGACAAGAGGTCAATTATCTCAGGCGAGCGATGTGCCTCTTGCTAAGGGTGGGTGGTCGGTCCAGCTTTTCAGCGGTTGTCGAATGCGTTTCCGGGGTCGGGGCTGCTCGACTGCCCAATGCAGGCAGCGTGCGCTTATTTCAGCCATTTGGTCAGTCCGGATTGGGCTACTTGGAGTAGTCATACTGAGGGCCGGGGTGGATCGGGAAGACACCGAAGCGCCGTTTATCGTCCAGCACCCGTTTCACAATCTCGACTGTGATTTCGTCGCTTTCCGTCGCAAATCCGTAAAGCAGTGCGGTATCGCACAAGGTGTTTATAAGGCGAGGGGTGCCCTGCGTTGCGTAAAAAACCAGATCGCAGGCTCCGGAGGTGAAGAGTGGCCTTGTCGCTCCGGCCACTTCCAGACGGTGTTCGATGTATCCCTTGACTTCCTGCTGATCCAGAAAGGAAAGGTGAAAATCGGAAGACACCCTTTGGACAAACTGCCTCAGGCTGGGCGCGGCCAGGAGGGTCTTCAACTCGGGTTGACCGCTCAGGACAATCTGCAGCAACTCCCGCTCATGGGTGTTCAAGTTCGACAACATGCGCAACTCTTCGAGAGTTTCAGCCCCGAGGTTTTGCGCTTCGTCCACGATGAGGACGGTTCGCCGCCCAAGACTGTGTTGCTCTAGTAGAAAATCCTTGAAACGCTTGTAGAGAGCGACATGCGAGCCGGATTCGAAGTCCTGGTCGAAAGCCATCAGGACCCATTCCAGCAGGTCGCCACCACCACCCGTGTTCGCGAGTAGACCGACTGCAACGTCGCCTGGAAGCTTGCTCAGCAGGTGCTGGATCAAAGTCGTTTTGCCGGCGCCAACTTCTCCGGTGATCACAGTGAAACCGGCGTGATTGACGATACCATATTCCAGCATGGCAAATGCCATGCTGTGTGGCCCCGCCCAATAGATAAAACGTGGATCGGGGACCAGTGCAAACGGCTTTGTCAAGAGACCGTAATACGGCTCATACATCATTGTCCCCGGTGTCGGTGGAGGTTCAATTTTTAAGTTTGCTTGCATCGGCTTTTTTCAGCAAACCATATTACCTAATAAACAGACTTTGTTGCAGTGCAAGCGTTTTCCATTGATTGCACTAAGCAAGAGTTGGAATCATTGTTCAACAAATAACTCTAGGAATGGTAAATTCCCTGGCTGCAAATTTTGCCGGGCTTTTCAAGTGAAAACAATTTGCCGTCATCGGGTTTTAATCATCGCCTAAAGGATCATGGTAAGAGACGATTGCGGCAGAAACTCAGCAGGCGACCAGTTTTTGAAACAGGGTGCAGCTTCATCGTTCAATGATCTAGGCCGGAGCAGAAAACGACTTGTCCGGCTGATATTCCCTTTCGGTTCATTGGCCAGTAAATCTCAAATCTGTTCGAGCTGGTATCAATTAGAAATCAGCAACTTTTGGATCGGGACTCGAGGAGAGGGGTTTCTGCCTCGACGTTTTTCTTTCAAGAAAGGCAGTACTCAAGTCAATCTGATCCGATGCTGGAGCAAGGCTGTTTTTGTGAAGCACCCGAAGGGATCGATCAATAGTAGTATTCTTCAGTCGATGCGTTTTCACACTTGTTCAGAACCAGGCCGAGAAGCTTGTCCAGTTCGCTTATCTGCAATTCGCATTCGTCCACTTCGGTCGTTGTCGTCGTACCGGCGGCAACGACCAGTAATGCGGTATCTACACGTGGAAGGAAGGCCAAGGCGTCGTCGCTGCTCCGCATCGGCGGCAGGTCGAAGACGACGACATCGGGCGTCAGGGACGTCTGAATGAAACTGAAAAGGTCCAGCATGTTGGGAGCCTGAATCAGTTCCGATGACGACGGCGTGTGGCCGCTGTTCAAACCGACGATCAGATTTTCATCCACCTGAACGAAACAGTCCTCGGGCTTCGCCCTTCCAAGCAGGAATTGAGCGATGGAGGACTTGGGCTCGACATTCAGCGTCGGAGCGATGGAAGGTCTCTTGAGATCCAGGTCGACCAGAACCGTTTTCAGGCCCGGCGACCGCGCCAGGCTGAAAGCCAGATTGAGGGATACCATGGTCTTTCCGCAACCGGGCGTCGGCGAGGTAACCGCAAGCGTCTTCCATTTGTTGTCGAACATTGCCTTCCTGACACGGGTTCGCAGCAAATTGAAGGCAATATGGTTCGGATCGCTCATCGACTGGGAAACGATGCGCTTCTTCTCCAGATGTTTTGGGTCAATTTTCACTGTGCGCAGAGCGGGGGGCGCCGTGTCCCGCACCTTCTGAGAGCTGGTCGGGCTGGGCTTGACCTGCACCGGTGTGACCGTTTTTTCCGCAGGCTGGTGGTTTTCACTCAGCACGCCGGCTTTTTGCAGAGCGCTTTTGATATGTTCCACTCATATTCTCCGATTCAGGCTGTCTAAAGCACGGTCCAAAAAACTCAGATTTGCGTCAAACCCGCAAAGGAGAGTGAGCGATCGTCTGCAGAGCAATGGGTGCGCAAAATGCAAAGGCTTTGCTCCAAATCTTCAGAGCCGGATCAGCGGCCTTCGGCTCGACCGGAAACCATGCGGCTCGTAAGCCGTAAAATTTCGAAAACCTTCCCGGTCTCCAGCTATTTCGAATCTTGAACACAGCCATTTCCCGATCGCCCCTAAAACTGAAGTTGTGATCCCGTGCTCTGGACTGTCAAGGTAGGCTGAGGTTTGGTAACAGAGGCTGAATCTTTTCCAGAACACGTTCTGCAATCAGATCCAGCGGCAGCACAAAAACATGCACAAGTGCAAGCACGGCGGCGATTCCCGCGATAGTGATCACTGTTATCGAGAGCCGGCGCACCAATCTTGCCCGGCGCTCTTCTTCCGTCATCATGTAAGGAATAACTGCGATCGGGCGAAGTTGTAAACGCCGTTCCAGATCGCTCGCAGTGCGAATGCTTTTATCCAGAAACTCCAGAAGAAGAGCGAGCCCCACGCCAATCGCGACACCGCCGGCTCCGCCAGCAAGAACGATCAGTTTCCTGTCTGGCTTGGAAGGCTTTTCCGGAACCGTGGCCTGTTCGAGCACTTCGAAACGCTCGGCCTGCCGGTCCTGTTCGAGTCGTTCTCCGATTTGAGCGTCGGTCAGTTTCGCTTTCGTCTGGCTGTATTCCCGTTGCAGGTTCTCGTACTCGCGGTTCATCGCGGCAAGTTCAACTTCGATCACCGGCGTTGATGAAATGCTTTTCTTCAGATCGTCGGCTCTAGTTTTAAGTTCGTTCCGGCGCCCTTTGAGCAGTTCCATTCTGGTATTGGGATCAGCGGTATAGCCCTGCTGCGCCAGTTGAGCCTTGATTGCCGTGATTTCGATTTCGGCCTGGGCGATCTGCCGCTCAAGGTCAGCCATGGTCTTCTTGGACACATACCCTTTTTCGGCCAGAGGAGTAAGCAGCTCACGGCGTTCCACAAAAGCGTCGTAATTGAGTTGCTGGGACTGAAGCCGAAAGTCCAGCTGTTGAGTGCTCAGCTCATCGCTACCCGCGTCACCCGTGCTGATTTGTTCCGCGAGTCTGATTTCCTGATCGATTTGAGCGATCTGCGCATTGACTTCGCTAAGTTCGACACGGCGGTCAGTCAGTGTTTCTGGAAGTGCTGCTTCGTTTTCCCGTTTGAAGGACGCGATCTTGGCCTCAAGTGCGAGAAGGTTGGTTTCCAGTGTGCGCAGCTGCTGTTGGAAAAAGTTACTGGTTTCCGCAGCGCGGCCGAGCCGGGTTTCCAGGTTTCTGGAAAGAATTGAAGAGACCAGCTCGTTCGTGACCCGAGCGACGGTCGTTGCCTCCGGATATTGAAAGGAGACATTGAAACCGACTATTTCCGTATTTCTGCGCGATGCGGCGACATCGATTTGGTCGATCGTGATTGCGGCGCGCATGGCATCCACAATCGAGGTTGGAGAGGGAACCTCCTCTCCGTTTCGATAAAGGGCAAACTTGTCGGCAATACTGAGCAGGTTCTCGCGGGCCAGAAGACGCTGCTCGATCACCTTGATGCGTTCGCTCGGACTGGCCGTGACCGTGGAAGACGCCAACTCGCTCGGGATGCGTTGGGACTCGATCAGAATAACTGCCTTCGATTCGTAACTGCGCGGCAGCATATAGGCGACGACAACCGTTACTGCGAAAACGACCACCGCAGGAAGAATTACATACAGGTATCGGCGTCGAACGATCGCCCAAATTCCATTTAGATCAAAGCTATCTTCCATTGATCCTAACCATTGTTGCCCAATCCGCGCATATTGAAGCCAGTATGAAACAGTTTAATTATTCTCTACCGCCGACGGCGCGTTTTTCAGGTCATCCAAGTGTTTTTCCGCATTCGCCAGATCCTCTTCGGTCATCAGAGTTCTAAGCTCCAATGCCTTCTCAAAAGTTTCTATGGCTTGCTCGGTTTGGCCCGCAGCCGCGAGAACCATTCCCAGGTGGTATTGCGCCAAACCGAGATCAGGGAGCTTTTGAGCGGCCGACCGGAGCAGGGGAAGAGCAGAGGAGTATTCGCCTCTCAGATAGTAGATCCACCCAAGTGTATCGAGATATTGCGGGATTTCGGAGTTCCGGAAGCGCTGCGCGATCTCAAACGCACGCTCCAGCGACTGTTCGTCCCCACGGCGCTCCGAAAGCAGGCTGGCGAGATCGTTTGCGACAACGGTCGACTGCGGATCCTGTGCGAACATGTCTTCGTACTCGGCGATGGCCTCGTCGAAACGTTCCGTTTGTTGCATGATCGACGTCAGCATGAGGCGGAGAGCTGCGCTGCCGGGATCTTTTTTCATGCCGTCGCGTACCGCCTTTTCGGCTTCGTCGAGATTTCGGGTTGAGATATAAAACTGAGCGAGCGATGTGTCCCCGAGCGCGCCCTCGTCATTTGTGGCAGCCGCCTTGAACGCCTTCTCTGCTTCATCGATCCGACCCATGGACGTGTAAACCGAGCCAAGCAGGGTTTGCGCCAAAATGTTTGTGGGCTCGGTTTCCAATACCGATTCAAGGTGTGAGATAGCGGCTTCGTGCTGTCCGGATTGAACATAGGCCCTGATCAGAGAAGGCAAAATGTCTTGCTGGTTCTCAGTACTGGCAAACGAATCCTCCAGAACCTTGAGACTGTCGGCGCGTCTGTCCAGACCCTCAAGTGCTGCGGCAGTAATCTTGTCTGCCGTTCCTGCCTCGCCGGACTCTTCAAGCTTGCGCAAGGTTTCTGCGACCTGTTGAGCGCCGAGCCAGTCCTGGGTCGCGAGTTTCAACTGGGCCAGAAGCTTGAGGGTTTCGACATTCGTCGGTGCATTTTCCCGAATTGCTTCCAGGACGCGATGCGCTTGCTCGACTTTTCCGTGCCTCAGGAGAAATTGCACCATCGGCAAGCCCGCCGTGGGTGAATTTTTGGTAAGGGCCAAGGCCTTGGCATATTGTTCTTCAGCCAAAGCCGAAGACCCGTTTCTCTCATAGGCGCTTGCCAGCATCCCGTTCAGTTGCGCGTTCTCGGGGGCCTCATTCAAAGCGACCAGAATATCGTCGACAGCAGAGGCGCTGTCGTTGGTCAAAAGCTTGACGGAGGCACGTAACCGCAAGGCGTCGACGTTCTTCTTGTCATTGGCGAGAACTTCGTTCGCCAGCTCCTCTGCCCGATCCAATTCTTCGGTGTCGACGAACATGGCGCCAAGGATATTCCGGACCCGGTTTTGAGTTTGGTCGTCCTTTGTATCTGTCAAGATCGATTGCATGAGGTCGATCGCTTCCGTCTGAGCGCCGGAAGTGAACAGCAAACGACCCAATGCTATGCGCAAGTCCAAGCTTTCACCGCTTTGTTCATCGCGTTGCTTGATAATTTTTTCAAGCTCATCACGCGCGGAATCCATGTCCTTGTACGTGTTGAGGAAGGCGATCAGTTGGAGCTGTGCAGAATCGTTGGCCGGATTATTGGTTGCATATTGGCGAACGATGAGTTCCGCGTCGTCTTTACGATCCTTGCTCAAATACCATCTGGCCCAAGCCTGAGTGAAGGCAGGTTGCTCGGGATAAAGCTCAACCAGTTTGCCGAAAAGCTGTTCTATGCCCGGCTCGTCTCCCAAAGCGTCGAGAGCGGAAAGCCGCAGGACCTGCAGCCCGATGTCTCCCTCGCTCCTTTCGGGGGTCTTGGCGAGATATTCCAATGCTCCGGCCGGATCGGAAGCCATCATTCGCGAAGTGGCTAGGACGACCAGAGCGTCGACAAGTTCAGGGTCCGATTTGAGCGCGTCCTTAGCCAGGCGCTCGGCTTCTTCTCGTTTGCCGGTTCTCAAAGCGATTGCCGCCTGTGCGACAAGGGTTTCAGAATTGTCACTGTCGAGCGCGGTGACCTGATCGATGTATTTCTGAGCGGCATCAACCTGGTTCGCGGCCAGGAGCATGTAAATCAGCTTGAAGCGAACCGGCAGGTGTTCGGGATCTTGTTCAGCAACAGAGGTGTATATTCTGAAGGCCGGCTGGATTTCTCCCTGTCGCTCGACAACGTTTCCAAGGGCGTACAATGCTTCCACATTGTCTTTGTCGAGTTTCAGCGCGTTGCGGAATTCCAGACCGGCTTTGACGAACTCTCCCTGGTCCGCAAGTTCAACACCACGATCATAGTGAGCTTGCGCCCGTTCTTCGGAAGAACTGCAGCCGGCAAGGTACAATACACTAACTGAAAGGAAAATTGGGGTGACGACCTTGCGGAAACGAGGTGCCAGGCTCATTAATCCATGCTCCTGCAATTTAGAAATACGAACCATTGTTAAATACGCCTTGTGTTGGCGAAGTTCGAGTAACGATTTTTTAATACTGGGATTAGGGTTAAAACGCTAGAAGCCAATATATTGAGGCTGTTTTTAGGCGGCAAGCCTTTCAGAATTTTTAAAAAACCGATCGTTTCGCCACCCGGATGTTGCAGATGACTGTTTCGTGAATTCAAGTAGCAGCACGAGAGGGCGAAAACGACTTGTAAAAGCGATGGTTTTAACCGCGCCCGGTGCGGCTATCGCCATTTGGCCCCGGTCCTGGTCCAAACTGCCTTGTGCCGGGTCCGGAAACGCAGCATCAGGTTGCGGTTTCGATCTTTTTCGTTGTTGAGCCTTGAGAAGCCAGAACCAAAAGCACGATCGAAACCAGTGATACGCTGAGCGGCCACCCGCAAGCGGTCACCAAGGCAACTACCAACCGGCCGGTGCTGCTTCGGTTGGTCTCGACCAGTTCCATTGCGCTCAGTGCGAAGAACAAAAACGCTATGAAAAAGTAAAGCCCAACGAGAACAATATATGACAAAAACATATTTCACCCGCTCCGGGTCGTTTATGACAAATTGACTATGCGAATCTGAAAACCGAAGCCTTAAAGATATTACGATAGGTGCGTGTTGAAAAGGACAAGCTGGTTGTTTTTTTAGCCCAGTAGAAGAATTTTCGAGCCAGGGACGCGGAGTGACCAAGCGTCATGGATTGACAGACGAGCTTGTTGTCTGGCCTGCCTGCCGCACCGACGTGGCGAATGCCGCGTCAGCCTTTCGAGGTTCCGCGCCTGGGAAATGGAGCTTGGCAAAGCATCCGGCCGCTCGCGTTCCGGATGCGGACGGAGTTGAGGAAGGCGGCTCAAGCACAAGAAGCGAGGCTGAAGACACGGAAACCATCTCTGCCGTTCCGCTTAATCTCGTAGAGTGCATCATCCGCCTGCTTCATGACCTGAACCGGATCTTTGTTTTCAGTGTTTATTTCGGTAATTCCGATACTGACACCAATAGACACTGTCGCGCCATCGACGGAGTAGGGCTGGCTGATCGTCTGTACCATGCGCTCGGCAAGCTCTGCCAGACGTGGGTTTCCACGGCCGAAACCCGAAAGGATGATCGCAAATTCGTCACCGCCGATGCGAGCAACCGTGTCAGTGGTCCTTACACAGTCCTTGAGGCGACTTGCGACCTTGCTCAGAACTGCATCGCCGACGGCGTGACCATGAATGTCATTGACTGGCTTGAAGCCGTCCAGATCGAGCAACATCAATATGTGAGCCGAATCTTGCTCGTCGAGATGAAACATGAGTTCATCGAGTTGCTCGTTGAAGAAGGCTCTATTGGCCAAACGGGTAAGGGAATCATGATGCGCTGCGTAGGCGATTTTTTCCGTGGCCTGTTCGCGAAGAGTTACGTCTTCATGGGTACCGATCCATCCGCCTCCCGGCAGCGGTGTGTGTACGGAAGATATGACCTTGCCATTCGCATGGCGGAACATTGAGTGCACATTCTCACCTTCGCTGAGTGAGTGCATCAGGTCGGCTACGTGCTTTTCTACGTTCCCCTCGAACTGATCACGCTCTTTCTCGGCGTGTATGAGTTCCGTAAGCGTCTTGCCGACTTTCACCTCGCCCAGCGGTTTGTCGAAAATCTCGATGTATTTCTGGTTCCAGAGTGCAAGCTTGCCCAGTCCGTCGAACACACTGACGCCCTGGTTCATGTTTGCCAGAATAACTTCAAGTTCCAGTGACTTCTCGCGTGCTTCCCGTTCGCTTTCAATCAAGCGCGTTTCAATCCTCTTGCGCTCGGTCACATCATAAAACGTACTGATCATTCCGCCTTCAGGAAGTGGCGTCCTCCGGATCTCCAGAACGGTCCCGTCGGGTTTGCGCCGTTCATAGGAGTACCGTTTGGAAAGGTCGAAGCTTTCCATTCGATGCTGCGCAAGTTCAGACGGGTCTCCGTTGCCGTATTCGCCGTTTTCCGCGAGCAATGTCAGGTATTCACTGAAGTGTAGCCCCTCCTCAAGGCATTCCTCGGGAAGGTCGGTAAGTTGAGCGAATTCTGGGTTGTAAGCGCTCAGCCGCATTTCACTGTTATAATAGGCGACGCCGCCGGGATAGTTCTCGAAGATCGCCTTCAGCGTTTTGGCCTGGGACATCGTGTCGGTTACATCCACCACCGAGACGACCACGCCACCAAGTCCTCCGACGCCGGCATCTTGAACGGGCCGCGCATTCAGTTTTACCCAGCTGACCGATTTCCTCCGAGGAACCGACAGTCCGACAACACGGTGATTCAGTTCGTCCGGTTGCTCCGCGGCGAGTGCAAACAGGTTGTCGAGCGGCGTCTTTTCGCTGTCGTCGGTCCAGAAAGTGACGTTCAGGTCCTTTGCGTTCAGTCCCTGCATGTCGTCCCGGGTGCAATTGAGCAACTCTGCCGCCGGTTGATTGCTGCTGCGGATCGTTCCGTCAGGATCAATCAGGAGAACACCCTCATCGAGCGATGCAAGGATACTTCTGTTTCGCATCTCCGAATGCTTGATCAATTGATCGAAGTCTTTGCGCGCAGTGACATCCTGAAAGGCACCGACAATTCGCACGACTTCATCGTTTTCGCAGATCGGACGCCCAAAGGCCCGAACCCAGCGGTTGTTGCCCTTTGCAGTGATGAATGGAACTTCCAGATCCCACTCCGATCCGCCGCGCATGGCATCCTCGATGGTATCTTCAAGTCGCTTGCGAACTTCCGCGGGGTAGAATGATAGCGCCTTCTCCAAGGTTGGAACGTAGTCTGAAGGTACCTCGTGCACTTCCTTGGTCTTTTCGGTCCAGACGACTTCCTGCGTAACGCAGTCCAGTTCCCAGCCCCCGATACCGGAAAGGTCCGTAATGGATTGCATCAGCTCCTTGTCGCGCAAAGAATTGCGCTGCTGCGCTTCCAGTTGCGAGACGGCGGCGCCGATCATCTCGTTATAGCAGTGCGCCTTCAACAGACCCGTTGCAATCGTCCCCAGCAACCGCAGTTGCTCCAGTTGCTCTTCGGTCGGCTCCCGCGGTTCGCGGTCGATGACACACAGCGTGCCGATGTTGTGAACACCGTCGACCGACAGGGGAACCCCGGCGTAGAAGCGTATTCCGGGCTCACCCGTGACCAGTGGGTTCTCGCAAAAGCGCGGATCCTTGGATGCATTTCGAACAACCAGCATCTCGTTGTGCAATATGGTGTGCTGACAAAACGACACATCGCGCGAGGTGGCATCGATTTCCAGACCAACCTTTGCCTTGAACCATTGCCGGGTCTTTTCCACCAGGGGAAGAAGCGCAATCGGGCAATCCAGAATCGACGCGGCAGACTTCACGACGGCGTCAAACTCGGGCGTTCGCTCTGAATCAATGATGTTGAGAGCTCTCAGTGCGGCGAGGCGCTGTGATTCATTCGGCGGAAAAGGCTGGGTCATCGGCGCTGTTTACGGGTTGGTCCAACACATGCTCGAAATTTATGATGTCAACGATCACAAATGATTAACGAAAGGAATTCGCTGTATAGGCGGTTTTCACAGTGTCGGGATTGCGTCTGGCCGTGAATGGAGGAGGTTCTCGCGGGGACGGGAAGCCGGCGGTCCGGATAAAGGGCGAATTTGAGGGAGGGGAGAAGCGCGGCGTGAGGGAGAGCGCAGCTTTGCGAACAGGACACTGCGCAGTCTGTCTTTTTGTTACTCCTGATACCGCCACAGGGAGGCACGGTTAAATGGGTCCATGACCAAGTCGCTGACGGCATCACGACCGGCGCCACGCCAATCGCTTGCGGCCACTGGCTCGGCCTGCATCAACATCGAGATCCGGGTGTCACCGTTGTAAGGCAGCCATTCAGGCAGCCGGTCATTGTTCGGGTCGCCGTTTCGCGCGAAAGCGACAAAGGCCGACATCATGTTGAGTGCCGTCTCATGCGCGGCATCACCGGTTCCGATCATGGCACCCGCCGCATCGAGCGTACCGAAAGCAAAAGGAATGTCGACAGCATGAGGCGAGCCGAGTTCGCCATCGTCACGCGGGATTTCCCAGGCGAAGTTATATATCCAGACAGGGGCTTGCCCGTCGGTGGAAGACCTGGTCACGGCCGCATTGGTCAGCGGCAGGCGGAATTGCACGTCGCTTGTGATGGCGAAGAGAATATCCGAAGGCGTCATGTCGGCATCGGCCTCGTGATAGCCTGCGATAATTTCGTCCACCTTGGAATCGTCAATCCCGAAGCCGGCCTTCAGGCGGCTGCGCATCTGTTCCTCGGTGATGTCGAAATTGCGCATGTCGCTGCGCATGAACAGGGTGGATTCGGTTTTGGTATGACCGAACATGAGGGGCACGTCGGCGTGAAGAGCCATGCCTTCGGGTGACATGCTCTGGTAGAGGATATGCTTGCCGTCAATAGCGGGACGGGCACCTTCAAACGTGTCGCGGACGGCACGCATACGCGCATCCAGCACGAAGTCCGTGGTCAGGTGCTGGGCCGTGCTGAGCTCATCGGGGGTGAGACCAAGTTCAGCGAGGAAGGCGTCAGCATATGGTTGCAATTCTTCCTGCGGATCGAGGTTCAGGCCAGCTGCGCCACTCATGCTGATGGCCTTGTGGAAGAGGCCCTGGGCTCCGGGCATCGCGATCAAAGACATGATCTTGGAGCCACCACCCGACTGGCCGAAGAGAGTGACGTTGTTCGGGTCGCCGCCAAACGTCGCGATGTTGTCACGCACCCATTCCAGCGCCGCGATGATATCCAGATGACCGGCATTCACTGCGTCACCAAAATTTTCGGAATCCAGATGCGACCATGCGGTGTAGCCGAAGGCATTGAGGCGGTGGTTGATCGTCACGACGACGACATCGCCATAGCGCGCCAGGGGACCGCCGTTCAGACCTGTCCCGCCGCCAGATCCATTGATGTAGCCACCGCCATGGATGTAAAACATCACCGGCCGCCCAGCATTCTGATCCAGATCGGGCGTGTATACGTTCAGAACCAGGCCGTCCTCGCCCATTTGCTGGGGCTGATAATACCATTCAAACATCGGATCGTTGAACCCCAGCGTCGATCTTATCTGCGGAACCATGTGGCCATATTCGCTGGCATCGATGGCGCCTTCCCAGGGCGTCACAGGCTGTGGCGCCTTGAAGCGGTTGGCGCCGGATGTGTCGGCTGCGTAGGGGAGGCCCCGAAACGCCATCGATCCATTCTCGACCACACCCTGTGCGTTGCCGCCAGTCACTTTCACAAGAGGGCGGTCCGCTGCAAAGGCAGGAAAGTTGCCGGTCAGGCCAACGGCACCGACAATGACAGAAGTGCTGGCTAGAAAGCTGCGACGAGAGATCATTGAAGGGCCCTTACTATTTGTGTGCTTAAAAAAAAGGGGCTTTCAATTAACCTGATTAGATCATAATTCCCGGAAGGGTTCAGAAGAGTTTCTAATCAATGTCAGAAAAATATCTCGACGATCTTGCCGCATTCATTGTCGTCGCGCGTGAGCAGAGCTTTACGAAAGCGGCCCGCAAGCTGGGCGTTTCGCAGTCGGCACTGAGCCAGACCATCAAGGCGTTGGAAGAGAAACTGCAAATGCGATTGCTTTCCCGAACGACGCGCAGGGTGTCTGCGACGGAGCTTGGCCAGAGTGTCCTGGATAGCATTTCGGGGCGATTTGAGGCGATAGAAGAGGAGCTTGCCCTCTTAAGGGGACAGGGGCAGCGCCCCTCTGGAATCATTCGTATCACGGCAAGCGCCCTTCCTGCCGAGACAATTGTTTGGCCCAAACTGGAGCCACTGTTGGCGGAATACCCCGAACTGCAGCTCGAGATCAGCTCAGATACTTCTCTTACGGATATTGTGGCGGACAGATTCGACGCGGGCGTCCGTTTGGGGGAAGCCATTGAGAAAGACATGATTGCATTGCCCATCGGACCGACTGTGCGAATGCGTGTCGTCGCATCAAAAACCTATTTGGAAAGGTTCGGAACGCCCGAGCATCCCTCGGACCTTACGTCTCATGAATGTTTGCAGATCCGCATGCCAAGTTCAGGCGTCTGTCTGCCTTGGGAGTTCGAAAAAGATGGTGAGGATTTGCGTGTGAAGGTGGACGGGCGCCTGGTTTGCAACAGCAGGAAGGTGCAGCTTGACGCGGTCGAACGAGGGCTGGGTCTGGCCTGGGTTCTGGAGGACACAGTCCGCGATAGGATCGACGCAGGCCGCGTCGTTCCCGTTCTCGAGGACTGGTGCAACTTCTTTCCAGGATTCCATCTTTACTATCCCAGCCGCCGGCAGCACTCGAAGGCTTTCAGTTTGGTCATCGAGGCGCTGCGGTACCGCGGCTGAGGGTGTTGGGAAGGCGGATCCATTCGGACTGAACCGCGCCGGATTTGCCGGAGGCCATTTGTTTTAACTTATGCGGCCACGGCCGTTTGATGCAGCATGGTGTAGTATTGTTCCTCCGCTTCAGCCGGAGGGATGTTTCCGATCGGTTCCAGCAAGCTGCCTGATCTCCTGAAGTCCCATGGACCTCATGCCCCGGTACACGTTGCAACGGGAGACGTCGAAGTCTTGCCGTTGAAACGCCATGCGAAACAGGGTGGAATCGAACCGAAATGTCAGGAAAATGGTCGGGCAGGCCGGATTTGAACCGACGACCCCTTCACCCCCAGTGAAGTGCGCTACCAGGCTGCGCTACTGCCCGAACGGGACCTACCTATCGTGTTCGCATTCCAAGCGCAAGCGGCTTGTGGCGGGGCAATGTGGTTTTGTCCCGCCTTACGGGTCGACGGGAGGCCAAGGGCGAACCGCCGGGCCAAAAGGCGCTTCCGCTCGATCTTGTCGGTCGCGATCAGGCCCCAGGCCAGGCCGTAGAACATGTACATGTGGCGCCAGTGGTCCGTGTCGATGATGACCGACAGGATCAGATGCGCGGCGAAGACGGCGAAGAGGCTCTGAGTGAAAGCCGTCCAGGGGCGCGACTTGAACAGAAGCGGGACAAGCGCGGTCAGCGTCCAGAGCGCAAGCCCGATGTAGACGGTGCCGCCCAGCCAGCCGTATGTGGTGAAACCCTTCAGGTAGACGTTGTGCTCGTCTTCCGGAAAATGCTTGTTGAACTCAAGCGCGCCGAGGCCCAGCGGGTAGTCCATCACCATCTGAAAGCCGAGTGAGTAGCGGGCGAAGCGGCCAAGTCGTGAGCCGTCGTACTCCTGAACCAGCCGGGCGCGCTGCGCGAACATATCCGCGACGGAGTCGATGGAAAGGGCTGCGGCGAGAAGGCCGGCGGCCGCCAGGACGCCGCCGATCCCGAGCAGGATCAGCCGCCCGCGGCGGCGGGGGCTCGGCTCCGTCACCAGGGCAAGAAAATAGACGATAAGCACTCCGGCGAAGAGAACGAACCACGCTCCGCGCGAGAAACTCAGGAAAATGGCGAGGAGCAGGACCGCGATCGGTGGCAGCAGATGGAGATTTTTCAGTACCGAGTTGCGCAGAAGCGTTTGGATCAGGAGCAGCGTCGGCAGCACGAGAAACGGGCCGAAGACATTCGGATCCTGAAACGTGCCGCGTGCGCGGTCGTAGAGCGTGAAGTAGTCGGCCCCCGGAAAGAGGTGGAAATAGCCGGCAATGCCGATGGCGGCGACAAAAATCGAGCTGATGGTGTAGCCGCTCTGGATGATGCGAAAACGGTCCGGATCGTCGGCCAGGATCGCGGCGTAGAATATGGCCGTGATCGCCAGGAAACCGGAAACGGCGATATACATGATCGCGTCGCCCTGGACCTCGGCCATGGGGATCGAGGCGATGCCGCCCGCGATATAGAGCATGAGGCAGACGATCAGCGGGCCGAACTCCCGGCGGAGCTTCAGGCCGCACGCGAGCCAGACCACCGAAAGTCCGGCCATATAGAGCTCGTAGGGCGCCGGCTCTCTGATCACGAAACCGGACAGAAAGGCGGCCAGCCACAAGGCCCCGTCGCCCAGGCGTTTGACCGGCAGGCCATACGGCACGCGCGCGATCGGCGCGCTGCCAAATGGGACCGCCAGCTGGTTCAATAGGCGTTCTCCGTGTTGAGCAGCCGGAACGGCGTCAGGAACAGGATCTTGAGATCGAACAGGATCGACCAGTTCTCGATGTAATAGACATCGCATTCGACGCGGTTCTGGATCTTTTCCGGCGTGTCGACTTCCCCGCGCCAGCCGTTGATCTGCGCCCAGCCGGTAACGCCCGGCTTGACCTTGTGGCGGGCGAAATAGCCGTCCACGACGTCGTCCCAGGTCCGGTCGTTCGTATGCGCGTTGACCGCATGCGGACGGGGTCCGACCAGCGACAGGCTCCCCGCAAGCACGTTGAACAGTTGCGGCAGTTCGTCGATCGAGGTCTTGCGGATAAAGCGGCCGACCCTTGTCACCCGCGGATCGCCCTTGGTTACGACCTTCTTGGCATCCGGGTCGGCCATCTCGGTGTACATGGAGCGGAATTTCAGGACGTCGATGATCTCGTTGTTGAAGCCGTAGCGCTTCTGTTTGAAGAGAACAGGCCCCTTGCTGTCGAGCTTTATGGCGATCGCTGTTGCAACCATCACCGGAAACAGGGCGACGATCGCGAGTGTCGCAAACACGAGATCGAAAATCCGTTTGCCCAGCATGTCCCAGTCGGCGATGGGTTTTTCGACAACGTCGACAAATGGCACGGTGCCGATGAAGGTGGTGCCGCGATCCCGGAACCGGACCTTGTCGGTATGGGCGGACAGGCGGATATCCACGGGCAGGACCCAGAGCTTCTTCAGAAGTTGGAGAACCCGCTGCTCGGCGCGCAGCGGAATGCAGACGATGAGCATGTCGATCCGGGCGAGGCGCGCAAATTCGACCAGCGCGGAGATATTGCCGAGTTTGGGATAGCCGGCGACAACCGGCGGCGACCGGTCGTTGGAGCGGTCGTCGAAAATTCCGCAGATCCGGATGTCGTTGCCGGGCTGGGCCTCAATGTCGTGGATCAGTTCCTGCGCGGCCGTGCCTCCGCCGACGATCACCGCACGCCGTTCGAGGCGTCCGGAGGTCATCCAGCCGCGCACCAGGGCGCACAGGACAAGACGGGACAGGCACAGAGCCGTCAGACTGAGGGCATACCAGGATCCGATCCAGGATTCGGAGAACCCGGCACCGACCCCGGTGGTCGACCTGAGCACAGCGAACATGGCGAACACCAGCGTCCAGCCGGCGGCCACCCTGCCAAGCTGGGAAAGACCCTGGCGCATGACCGGCGTCTGATAAACGTCGGCGGCCTGAAAGAATGCGAGCGCGAACAGGATCGCGGTGCCGACGACAAAGAGATGCATCAGGCTGAAAACGGGCGTCTCGGCACCCGCGAGCGCGGCGGCGAGCGAGGTCGTCGCGATGATCAGAACATCGCTGAGGCGGACCAGACCTGTCAGAACCGGCAGGGAAATACCCTTGCCGCCCAGACCGCGCGCGATTTCCAGGGCGTCCGGGGACAGGCTGGAATTGGCCTGGTTCAAAGTCTCGATATTGGGGGTCCCGGCGATACCGTGGACGGACTGCCGCAGATGCATGGCGAGCCGCTGATCGAGACCGGACTCGGTTCTCTCGAAGACGGCCGGGTCGGCCGGTTCGGTTGGCTTGTAGGCGGGGGTGCTCATTAGCGGTTGCTCGATCTGGCGTAAGCGGTGTGAATGCGGGAGGCGGCTTGGCGACCGTTCGAGGCTGAGGGGACAAGATCGTCCTGCGGGTCAATGCCCCGCAATTCCTTGTAAAGCGCCGTTATGCGATCGCTCATAAGGTCAACGGAGAACGTTTCGGCCAGACAGTGGCTCAGTTCCTTCGCGTTCGCCTCCATTTTCTCGGGCTTGTCGAGGGCGTCCGCCATGGCAAGCGTCAATTTGCCGATATGACCCGGTTCGACCAAGCGGTTCGCGTAGCGGCCGAAAATTTCAGGTATGCCGCCGACGCGCGTTGCGATCAGCGGGCGCTGCGCGGCAACCGTTTCCAGGATGATATACGGCATGGCCTCGGCCCTGGACGGCACGACGACGGTTCGCGCCAGCTTGAAGGCCTCTCTTGCAGGCATGGCGCCGTGGAAGGTGACGGATCTGTCGAGACCCAGATTTGAGACCATGGCGCGGTAGCGCTCTTCGTCCGGTCCTTCGCCGACAATATGGGCCTTGGGCGCGGTGCCCGTCTTGAGGCGAATATTGTAAAGCGCCTCGATGAACAGGTCGGGGCCTTTCAGGTCGCGCAGCATGCCGATGTAAAGAAAGTCCGCGGCGTCGCTGTCCACATCCACCGGGCGGAACTCTTCCGGCCTCAGCCCGTTGTAGACGATCCGGGTCAGGGCATGCGGGTGGCCGACCTTGCTCTCATAGGCGGCAGCTTCGTAGTCGGACACGAAGATCATTCCGTCCGTGATCCTGCCGAGCAGGTTTTCCAGGGTGTGGTAGACGCGGCCCTCGAAGCGGTGCGGATCGTAGTGCAGGCTGCCGCCGTGAGGGCAGTAGACACGGTCGACCTTTTGCCCCCTGAAACGCAGGGCCGAACCGATCAGCCGGGCATAGGCGCCGCCTTTCGCGCCATGGCCATGGAGAATGTCGGGTTTCAGGTCCCGGATGTGGCGGTACAGGGTAAGGGTTGCCGAAAGGTCCTGAACGGTCAGGTGGCGCTGCATCGGAAAGCGCGCCAGGCCGAGCGAGAGGGCCGGACGCAGCTCGTCCACGTGCTGGTTGTCGTATGCGCTGCCGGTGCTGCTGTCGCAGATAAGGCCGACCTCGTGTCCTGCCTCTGCCTGGCACGTCGCCAAATCGCGGATGTGGCGAAAGATCCCGCCTATAGGCGAGCGGACGCAATGCACGATCCGCAAGGGAGTCGATGTCATGGTGCAGTTTCCCTGTTTCCGCCCCCAGGTTTCTTAACCGAACCTGTCGGGCACTGGAACCGCACACTAGCAAAGGGAGGTGAGTTCTCCGTTAATTGACGGAGGGTCTAGAAATAGCGCTCCCGGACGTAAATCGTGTCACCGGGGCGGATCGGGTCCGAAATGGGAACACGGCCGTTTAGAATTTCTCCGTTGATCTGCCGGGTGATGTCGACAGTTTGCTGCTGGGCGCGGGAGCTGAAGCCTCCCGCGGTCGCGATCGCGTTCTGGACGGTCATGCCGGCGACATAGTTGTATTGGCCCGCATTTTGCACTTCACCCATGACGAAGATCGGCCGGTAGGTATCGACTTCAACCGAAACGTCCGGATCTCGGATGTATCCCTGGCGCAGCCGGGCGGCGATTTCCTTCGCCAGACCGTGCTCCGTTTTACCGCGCGCGGCAACGCTCCCGACCAGTGGGAACGAAATATATCCAGCCTGATCAATGATATAGGTGTTCGATAGGTCGTCCTGCCCGAATACGATAATCCGCAGCCTGTCGCTGGAATCCAGACGATAGGGCTGGGTCAGCGTTTCGTGAAACGCGGTTGGGGGCTGCCGGTAGCCGCTGCAGGCGGCAAGACCAAGGCACAGGCATAGAACGAGAAGTGCTCTCATTCGCATCGACGACTCTCCTACAATTCGCAGGACAGCATCGCGTGTTATGGTTAATCGAGGGTGAAGAGAGCAATCGCGGCGGCATCCGGTCCGTGAACGGGGAAATGTCTTGGTTAATCGACGGGGCCGCGCAATTTCGGGAAGTTTAACCGATCGCTTACCCTAATTCGACATAGTTTGTCGGAATCTGGAGTTTCGAAACGATGCAATCTGACCGGCAAGCCCTTTCCGAAGACGATATGGCGCTGGACCTTGGCGGCCTGCTGCGGGCGATCGGCCGGTCCTTGACCTGGCTTTTGCCCCTGACCCTTCTTGTCGCGGGCGCCGTTTTCATCGGCCTGCAATTCGTTCCGCCCAAATACAAGGGCGAAGCCCGCATCCTTATTCAGAGCACGGACACCAAGTTTCCGGGTGAAGCCCGGGGTGTCGAGGAGGAGAGGGCGCTTCTCGACAGTGAGGGCGTGGCAAGCCAGGCGCAATTGCTGATGTCCTCCGACCTCGCGCGCCGGGTGGCCCGAAAACTCGACCTGGCCGCAATCCCCGAGTTTGGCGCCAGGGACGATGCCTCCCTGCTTGGAAGCCTGCTGTCGATGGTCGGGCTGGGCGGCGAACCGGAAGGCGGCAGCGCGGAAGACCGGGTCCTCAAGCACTACTACCAGAACCTGGACATCTATCGTCTCGAGGGGTCCAGGGTCATTGCCATCGATTATTCGGCGGAAAATCCGGTTCTGGCGGCAAAGGTCGCCAATACCATTGTCGATGAGTATCTCTCGCTGCAGTCGGACTCCAAACGGCAATCGACGGAATTGGCTTCCGCGGCCTTGCAGCCTCAGATCGTCGAATTGCGCAAGGAAGTCCAGGCCGCAAGGCAAGCGGTCGCCGATTTCCGCGCCCGGTCGGATCTCCTGATCGGTTCGGGCAACACGACCTTGAACCAGCAACAGCTGACGGAGACGAGCAGCGACTACTCCGCTGCCCAGGCCGACAAGGCGGAAGCACAGGCAAAGGCGGATCTGATCCGCGAATTGCTGAACTCCGGCGGTTCCCTGGAGACGGCGAGCGAAGTCTTGAACTCGACGCTGATCCAGCGGCTTCGGGAACGGCAGGTCGAGATTCAGTCCACCATTGCGGAATTGTCCATCACCCTGTTGCCGAACCATCCGCAACTCAAGGCTCTGCAGTCCCAGCTCAGGGACTATGACCGGCAGATCAGAACCGAGGCCCGCCGCATTCTGCAGGGGTTGGAAAATGACGCCAAGGTGGCGAACCAGCAGGCGCTTGCCCTGGAAAAGCGCCTTGAGGACCTCAAGACCGCCGCTGCGCGCTCCAACGCGGACCAGGCGCGGTTGAGCGAATTGGAACGCGAAGCCAACGCCAAGGCGGTTCAGCTCGACCAGCTTCTGCAGAGCTATCAGGAGGCGGACACAAGGCTGCGAGCGCAGATCCTGCCTGCCGATGCAAGGATCATATCCCAGGCCAGCGTTCCGGCCGAGCCCTATGCGCCGAAAGTCATCTCAAGCACCATTATCGCAGGGCTTGTAACCTTTATTCTTGGCTGCACCTTCGTTTTGATGCGCGCGTTTTTATCCGGAAACGCGCTTTACAGCCTGAACGGCGCCGGCGTTGCCGAAGACGGGCAGATCCGCGCCTATGGCGCGCCGGACCATGTGCGAGGGCCGACCGCTCCGCCATCTGGCATTGGAGAAACGCTTCACCCGCAAACGCCGGTCTCCTCGGCAAGTTTCGGCTGGGGCGGAGGCTATGGCGAGAGCGTCTCGAATTACCGGATGGAGACCGCACCGGAAAACGATTTCCCGGGCGGGCTGCCGGAAACCCCGCGAGAGCCGGAAAGTCCGATGGCCGGCGGTCCTGCGCAAACCGAACGTTTCGCCCCCGAAGACGCCGGCGACACGCGCGATGGAGAAGACATGGCCGGAAGGATCAGGGCCGCCCGGTACGACCGCGATTTTGCGCCGGACTGGCTGCGCGGCTCCGCCGGTTCACGGATGGAGGAACCTGGCGAAGAGGTTTTTGAAGCCGTTCCCGCTCCCGCTGCTGCCGCCGCGGACGAGACGCAGCCGGAAGACGAAGAGGCTGGAGCCGGCCTTCAGGCCGCAAGCGCCGATACCGTGGCGGCTGAAGGACGCATCGTCGTTTTGAGTGTCGATGACGAAGCCCTCTCCCATGACCTAGCGTTCGATCTGGTGCGCAGGGCCGCCAGGTCCGGCAAATCTGCCCTGATCCTGGAAGTCTTTCCCGAACAGTCGAACCCCAAGGCGGCGGAAGGATTCTCCGATATCGTGTCCGGCAGGGCTCCGTTCGCGAAAGTTGTCTACCGGGATGCGGGCTCCAAGGCCCATATCATTGAGGCAGGACGCGTGGCGATCACGGACGAGATGGTCAATTCCGATCGCTTCAAACTGGCGCTCGATGCGGTCAAATCCACCTATGAGACCGTCGTGGTCGATCTCGGTGCCATTGACGGCACGCTGGCCAGCGCTCGCATGCTGAGCTTCGCCGACCGGGTGCTGATCGCGGCGAATTCCGCCGACAGCAGCCATGAACTTCACAGCGCGGCGAACCTGCTCTCCTATAACACCGGCGCCAGGGTCGATGTTGTCATTTCCGGAGGACAGGGGCCGGACCCGCGCCGCAACGGCGACGGTCACGCGGCCTAGAAAATCTGCCGGGCGGGCCGCTGCTATTGCGCGCGTTTTCCCGCCTCCGCGCGCCATTTCCGGAGGCGGCGGACCAGAGGCCAGAGCGTTTGGGAATTGCGGATCGCCGCCTTTGTCCTGATCTTCGTCTTCTCGAGGTCTCCGAGAAGCCGGCCTTTCCAGGTGGCGGCAAACAGGCTGTCATTGAGCCGGACCGCTTCGGCCCAGTCGGTCTTGTAGCGTTCTTCGCCGAGACCGAGGTCGATCGTGTCGAGGTGCGGCGCGGCGCAGGCGTATGCGATGATTTCCTTTACCAGGACGATACCCGGACTGTACTGCAGGAGTTCGTCATGCGCGATGCTGTTGGAATAGGTGTAGATCGTTCCGGAACGTTCGGCGCACAGGTATGTGGCACGGATCGCCCCGCCTGTCTCGAGGTACCAGAGGTCGAGCGAATGGTCCCCGGGCGCAGCCTCGCTCGACCTCAGGCCGAGCAGGCGTTCCAGAAACTCCTGTCCCTCCGGGTCGCCGAAGGCGTTCGGTATGCCCACGGTCGCGGCCCGTTTCGCTCTTTGATCCAGAAAGGCCGCAAGACCGTTGCGGATTTCTTCCGCCGTGCTTGCCTTGACCACCTTGTACTCCGAAAAGGCCTGCAGGTGTCTCTGCTTGCGCAAGAGGGACTTGCGCGAGGATTTACCGTGCGTTTCGCGGAACAGCTCCTCAAAGTCCGAAGGCAGTGAGCGGACGAAGATCGGACTTGGGCTCTGTGTCGCCGTTTCGAGGACCAGAGGGTGCGGGCGCCCCTGCCAGACTTCGGGAACGTTGTGCAGTGTCACGAGGTCGGCGCCGGCGCGACGGCAGATTTCCGACAAGAACGCGTTGATCTGGGTGGAAGTGACGCTTGCATAGAATTCGGCGTCCCAGACACCGGTGTTCTGGTTGCCGTTCTGGTGACCCAGGAAGGACAGCCTGGCGATACCGGCTGTCCGCTCCAGCGCAAGAGGCAGGATGACGACTGTGGCGTCACCGAGGCTGCCGATCGCAATCACGATGTCGAGGCCGTATTTCTTGCCGAGCGTCCGGCTCCAGGAATCAAGCCAATGAGGTGTTCCGAAAGGAATGACCGGAAGCGCGCTGGAAAGCTCTTGTTCAAATGGGGAACAGGTGTCGAAACTCGAACACAGAATAACCTCCAGAAAGGAGTCCTGTGTCGCCGTCATCCCGTCGCGCCGCGGATGGTCCACACTTTGAACGGTGTTGTGAACATCGGATAAACCATTTTGCATCAACATGGCAGACAACCGTGGGAACGAGCGGACAAAGCGTGTGAACGCTCGTTAGAACTAGCAATAATTGTTAAACAAACCGTGCGTTACTGGCAGTCCGGTAAAAAAATGAGCATTTGAGCCAGATGGGTATGCGGCAAAAAGCGTTTTCTCGTGCGTTCTCGATTTTGCAAGGAACAGGGCTGGGCAAGGTGCTCGCGCCCTTCACGCGGGGCTGCGGCGCGATTTTCATGTTGCATCGTGTCGGTCCGGCCCGGACCGCCGAGTTCCAGCCCAACGGTCATCTGGAAATCACGCCGGAATTTCTGCGTCAGGCCGTCGAGAGGATCAGGGCCAACGGCTACGAGATCATTTCTCTCGACAAGGCGGTGGATCTACTCAAGTCCGGGTACGGACACCATCGCTACGCGGTTCTGACCTTCGACGACGGATACCGGGACAATCTGGAAATCGCCTATCCGATCCTGAAGGAGATGGATGCACCCTTTACCGTCTTCGTGGCAACAGGCCTCGTCGAGCGACAGAGCGAAATCTGGTGGGTCGCGCTCGAACGCATCATCGCGGAAAATGACGAGATTGCCTTTTCAAGGACGGTTGCGCCCGACGCCATTCCCTGCCGGTCCACTGCGGAGAAATACGCTTGTTTTGAAAAGCTGGCGGACTACCTGACGCTCGAAATGGGCGAGTTGGACCAGCGCAAGGTTATTCGCGCGCTGGCGGAAGATTACGGTCTCGATCTGGCGGCCTTGGCGGACGAACTTATGATGAGCTGGGACGAAGTCCGGCGGCTCTCGTCCGATCCTCTGGTGACGATCGGTGCGCATACGCACGATCATTTCGCCATGGCCCGGCTTGAGTCGTGCGCCGCCCGCAAGGATGTGCTGAGAGGCATGGAGCTTCTGGAAAGGGAACTCGGAAGGCGTCCGAAGCATTTCGCCTATCCCTATGGCAAGTCTCACGCGGTGAGCCTGCGCGATGCGAACCTCCTCCGGGACATCGGCTTTGCCTCTTCGGTGACGACGATGCCGGGCGTCCTGCAGTCGGTCAACGCACGCGATCCGATGATGCTGCCACGGGTTTCCCTGAACGGCCTGTTCCAGGATCCCGCGGTTGTGGATCAATATCTGACAGGCGCGCCCTTCGCGCTCTATCGCATGGCCCGCTGGGCAACGTCGGGCTTTGGTGTCAGGGCCGGGGTTTCCCGCCTCTTTCCATCCACCAGATGATTGCCCCGGCCGGCAGTACCCAGACGAGCCCGGCAATCGCGAAATAGACGAAGCGGACCGTGTGGGAGGACTGCTGCAATGTCATGTCGCCGATGACCATGGCGGTGAGCGCGTAAACCACCACGAAGACCACCAGCAGTACCATGCCGACAAATTTGCGAAACGATGGAACCATTTTCAGGGCGCGTCCGTTGACCTTGTCTGAGGATAGGCTTTAACGGGAGCCTATTTGCTGATTTTGAGCCGAAAGTGGGCCGCAAAGAGCTCTTCCCCGCTTGCCGTTCGTTCTTTGCACCTATATCTCCCCAAGCCAAAGGTCAAACCTGCTTTCGAGAATCACCTGGAAACGGTTCATGTCAATATCCGCATACGGCGTTCAAGAAGGGCAGGGAGCCATACTCCCGGCCAGACTGGAAAGGATCCGCAGAAACAGGACGCTCATCCGCTGGTGGCTTTACGGCGTGTGCGCACTGATCCTGGCCATGGTTGTTGTCGGCGGTGCGACGCGCCTGACGGAATCCGGTCTGTCCATCACCGAGTGGAAGCCGATCCATGGCGTCATTCCTCCCCTGAGCGAAGCGGAGTGGGAAGAAGAGCTCGAAAAATACCGGCAGATCCCGGAATATCAGCTGATCAACAAGGGCATGAGCCTGGACGAGTTCAAGTTCATCTTCTGGTGGGAATGGGCGCATCGGCTTCTCGGCCGCTTCATCGGCGTGGCCTTTTTCGTGCCCATGGTTGTTTTCTGGGCAGCCGGGCGTATTGAACCCTGGCTGAAGCCGCGCCTGGTCGTCGGGCTGGCCCTGGGCGGATTGCAGGGCTTCGTCGGCTGGTGGATGGTCGCTTCGGGCCTGGTTGAGCGGGTTGACGTGAGCCAGTACCGGCTCGCGACCCACCTGACCCTGGCCCTGTTCATTTTCGCCTATCTCTTCTGGATCGCCCGCAGGCTTACCCCACTGTCGGACACCGATGCGCACGAGCGGAAGCGGTTGGGCGGCCTGAGCAGGCTGGTTCTGGCCCTGGCCTTCCTCCAGATGTTTCTTGGCGGGCTCGTCGCCGGGCTGAACGCGGGCCTGACCTTCAACACCTGGCCGTTGATGGACGGCAGGCTGGTCCCGAACGGACTTTTGGTCATGCAGCCGGTGTGGCTGAACTTTTTCGAAAACGTCATGACCGTTCAGTTCCAGCACCGGATGACCGCCTATCTTCTGGTCGTCGCCGGTCTGGTGCTGACCTTTGCCACCTTCCGGGTGAGCAAGAGGGGAGAAGTGCGCCGCGCCGGGGCTCATGTCGGCGGCTTCATCGTTCTTCAGGCGATTTTCGGCATCGCGACCCTGGTCATGCACGTGCCCCTGTCGGTCGCTCTCCTTCACCAGGGCTTCGCGGTCGTCGTCCTTGCGGCCTGCGTGGATCATCTGGCGGTGCTGAAGGGAAGCTTCCCGGTGCGCGGGTAGTCGCCTCCTTTATTCCTCCGTGCCGTTCCGGACTTGGTCCAACAGGCGCAAACTCTTGCCTTTTGGCAAGGCATTCCCCCTTGGCGGTCACCCCGGACGGAGCCAAGCGGAGAACCGAGGCCCACTCATTTCCAGATCCAAACAATTCAAAAAAAGCCCTGCCACAACGATAGGCGAGTGGGTCCCGGCTCTCGCTCTGCTCGGCCGGGATGACACCGAAAATAATGGCAGGCTCCCCAGCCCCGGATCTCCGCTGCGCTCCGTCCGGGAGGCTGTGGAGAGGGCATCCAACGGGTCAAAGTCAGCGCTATGGGACTTCATCCGGGGCCGCTCCTTTGATGCGTGGAGGAGGTCCCGGCTCAAGGCCGGGACGGCGGGGAGAAAATCCCGAGCTACCGGTGTAAATCGGTTTTGGGAGTGGCTTTCAAACGTTTCTCACCCGGAAAGCGCCTGGTCGAGATCGGCGATGATGTCGTCCACATCCTCAATACCGACGGATACGCGCACCACATCCGGTCCAGCGCCTGCCGCGGTTTTCTGCTCGTCGGTGAGCTGGCGGTGGGTGGTGGACGCCGGATGAATGATCAGGCTGCGGGTGTCGCCGATATTGGCAAGGTGTGAGAACAGCTCGACCTTGGAGACAAGCGCGACGCCCGCATCGTAGCCGCCGTCGACGCCGAAGGTGAACACCGCCCCCGCGCCCTTGGGCATGTACTTCTGTTGCAGCGCGTGATGCGGGTCTTCCGGAAGGGCCGCGTAGGATACCCACTTGACCTTGTCGTGGCCGGACAGATGCAGGGCGACCTTCTTGGCATTGTCCGAATGCCGCTGCATGCGCAGGGGCAGGGTCTCGATGCCGGTCAGGATCATGAAGGAGTTGAACGGGGAGATCGCCGGTCCCAGGTCGCGCAGACCGAGCACCCGGCAGGCGATGGCGAAAGCGAAATTGCCGAAGGTCTCGTGGAGCACGATGCCCTGATATTCCGGGCGCGGCTGGGACAGAAGCGGGTAGTTGCCGCTGGCCGACCAGTCGAAACTGCCGCCGTCGACGATGATGCCACCCATGGAGTTGCCATGGCCGCCCATGAATTTGGTCAGCGAATGCAGAACGATGTCGGCGCCGTGCTCGATCGGGCGGCACAGGTAGGGCGTTGCCATGGTGTTGTCGACCACGAGCGGGATGCCTTTCGCCTTTGCAATGGCCGCGATGCCTTCCATGTCGGTGACGATGCCGCCGGGATTGGCCAGGCTTTCGATGAAGATCGCCCGCGTTCTGTCGTCTATGGCGGCCTCGAAGGAGCCGAGATCGGCCGGGTCGGCCCATTTCACACCCCAGCCGAAGCTTTTGAAGGAATGATTGAGCTGATTGATCGACCCGCCGTAGAGCTTGTTGGCGGCGACGATGTTGTCACCCGGCTGCATCAAGGTGTGAAAGCACAGAAGCTGCGCGGAGTGGCCGGAGGCCGTGGCAAGGGCGGCCGTTCCGCCTTCCAGCGCCGCGACACGCTCTTCCAGGACGGCGGTCGTCGGATTGGTGATGCGGGTATAGATGTTGCCGAAGGCCTGCAGGCCGAACAGGGAGGCGGCGTGATCCACATCGTCGAACACGAAGGACGTGGTCTGGTAGATGGGGGTTGCCCTGGCGCCCGTTGACGGATCGGGTGCCGCACCGGCATGAATGGCAAGAGTGGAAAAACCCGGAATAATTTCGCTCATATGGAAGCCTCCCTATTTTTACAAATGGCGGCCAGTGTGACCGATGCGAAGGGGCAGGTCAAAGAAGCTTTTTCGGCAATTGCCGGGGAATGGAAAAAATAAATTTCTCAAGGGGTTAATGATGCGAGGCTTTTCCCTCGCGCTCGGGCGACAGCTTGATCGGGGCATGTTCGTCCCGGGACCGGCGCTCGTCGCGTTCGGCAAAGGGCAGGTCCGCCTCATCCCGCTGAACGAGGGCGAAGAGCAGCAGGCAGACGAGCCCGGCCATCGCCATAAGCACCCATTCGAAACTGGTGAATAAGACAGGGTCCTGGGTCATGTCCCTCGCTCGCGACTTCCGGCGGACGCCGGCCGTTCCTGAAAACGGTTAACGGGTATAAAGCGAGGGTTGCGCGAAGCTGGTGGCAAGGCCGGTTTAAAAGGACTTTGCTGTTATTTCTTGCCGTCTCCGGCAAGGCCCCGGTGCTGGAAACCGGATTTCAGCGAAGGACGTTTGGAGGAGAGCGTTCTGGAATTGACGCCGGCCCAGCCGATCTCGCCGGAAAGACGGCCGTATTCGATCTTCGGGCAGCGGTCCATGACGACCTTGATACCGGCGTCTTCGGCCTTTTTCGCGGCGTCGTCGTGGCGCACTGTGAGCTGCATCCAGATGACCTTGGGCAGCCGACCGCTTGTCAGCACCTGCTCGACGATCTGGCCGGCGGCTTCCGAGTTGCGGAAAATGTCGATCATGTCGGGAACTTCGGCAAGCGCGTCGAGGGAGGCATGAACGGTTTGTCCGAGGATCTCCTTGCCCGCCTGGCCCGGGTTGATCGGCCAGACGTCGTATCCCTTGGACAACAGATATTTCAGCACGAAATAGGACGGGCGGACGGTGTTCGAGCTTGCGCCGACCATCGCAACGGTTTTGACCTCGTCGAGGATGTCCTTGATGTATCTGTCCGAATAGGTGTCGTGATTCATGCGCGAAAGATCCCCCGGGGAGCCGGTTGCTTCAAGTTGACGAAAAGTAGGGTCAGCTATCGGTCCATTCCGGCTTGCGCTTTTGCAGGAAGGCGGAAATGCCTTCCTCCGCGTCCCGGGCCATCATGTTTTCCACCATCGTCTGGGCAGCGAAGTCGTAAGCCTCGGAGAGCGGCATCTCAAGCTGGCGGTAGAAAGCCTCCTTGCCCATCTTGACCGTCTTGGAGGATTTAGAGGCGATGGTAGCGGCATATTTCTGGACGACCTGTTCCAGATAGTCGCCAGGCACGATCCGGTTGATCAGTCCGAACTCCTTGGCAGTGGAGGCGTCGATGCTCTCGCCGGTCAGAAGCATTTCCATCGCCTGTTTCGGCGCGACATTGCGCGACAGGGCGACCATGGGCGTGGAACAGAACAGGCCGATGTTCACGCCGGGAGTGCAGAAGGTTGCCGTATCGGTTGCGATCGCCAGGTCGCAGGAGGCGACGAGCTGGCAGCCCGCGGCCGTGGCCACGCCGGTCACGACGGCAATCACCGGTTTCGGCAGGCGGACGATCTGCTGCATCAGGTTCGAGCATTGGTGCATGATCGCTTCGTAGGTGGCCCTGCCGCCGTCTTCTTCCGCGCGCGCGGCCGTGAGTTCCTTCAGGTCGTGGCCCGCGCAGAATACCTTGCCCTCGGCGCCGAGGAGAACGACGCGGATGTCCGGATCGTCTTCGGCTTTCCTGAGCTCGGCGGAAAGGGCGGCCATCATGTCCCGGGACAGGGCGTTCATGCGCTCCGGGCGCTGCATCACGATCCGGTAGACCCCTTCGTGCAGAAAGGTTGCGAGCATCGGTTTCGGGGCGGCGTCAACGGCGGCGGTCTCTGACATGTGGCGCGTCCTCTTCGTCTGGTTTTCCGTGCCTTATACCGGAAACGGGCCTGACTGCGATAGGCGGACTGAAGTCGCACGCCCTGCGATCACGGATCGTTTATCCGCTTCTTCTGTCATCCGGCTGGCGGAACGCCCGGGATCGGATATCCTCTTGCCATGTGGATGCCGTTTCGTTTCACTTTCCGGACCGCCGTCTTGCTGGCTTGTCTTCTTCCTCCGGTCGGCGCGGAGGCGGCGCAACCCGTCGATGTCGCGCTTGTCCTGGCGGTGGACGTGTCGCGGTCCATGTCTCCCGAAGAACTCCAGATCCAGCGCAAGGGCTACGCGGCAGCCGTTTCCAGCCCCGAGGTGGTCAATGCGATCGGCATGGGCGTTCATGGCCGCATCGCTTTGATGATGTTCGAATGGGCCAACGACAGCCACGCCCGCGAGATCGCCGGATGGACGATCATCGAGAGCAAGGCCGATGCGGAGGGGTTCGCTGAAAAAATCCTGTCGGACACGACGTTCGGTCAGCGTCGGACCTCCATTTCCGGCGCGATACGGCATGCGACCGGTTTTCTGGAAGACGTTCCCTTTCAGGCCGACCGGCGGGTGATCGACGTCTCCGGCGACGGGCCGAACAATCAGGGGCTTCCCGTCACCGAAGCGCGCGACGCAGCCCTTCAAAGCGGGATTGTCATCAACGGTCTGCCGCTGATGACGACCGGTGGCATCGGATTTCAGTTCAATATCCCGGATCTGGACGTCTATTACCGGCGTTGCGTGACCGGCGGCCCGGCAAGCTTCGTGCTGCCGGTCGTCGACTGGGAGCAGTTCCCCGACGCGGTCCGGCGCAAGCTGATCCTCGAAATCGGCGGCTGGTCGCCTCAAGAACCGAAGCTCGTTCCGGCACAGTTCACCTTCGAGGAGCCCTACGACTGCCTCGTCGGAGAGAAGATCTGGCAGAGACTGCGGGAGCAGAATTTCTGGAACCAATGACCGGCGAAAGGATCACGCCGAGGTGAGGGGGCCGGCAAACGCAGCGGCCCGATTTGAAAGCGCGTCTGATTACGACTGATCGTCCGGGAAGTTTCGGCCGAGGAAAAGTATTCGGCGAAAGAAATTAAATACAATTTACCTGTAAAACTAGGTCCAAAGGAGAGTGCCTTTGGGTCCGTACCCTTGCGTATCGACGCGCTGAAGGACGCCAGACGTGTTTTTTCAGGGAGATTGCATGAAGCCTGATGCCAAACAGAGCTTGCTGACCCATGCATCGAGATGTTCAAGCCGAGAGATCGGCGATCGCGAGGTCCTAAAGGACAGTTTGAACGTCAACAAGCTCCTGCTGCTCATCCGGTATTTCTATGACGATGTCGGCGTCGAGCTCGACGTGAACAGTTTTTACATCTGGCAGACCATTCATTCTCTTGCCAAGGCAGTCGAAAGAAACCGCGCGCTGGAAATCCCGAAGCTGCTCACGTTGAAGGAAGGCGATCCTGCGAAGGCGCTCGTCGTCTACGCCGGAGGCGTCAATTGTTTCCTGGAAATCAAAAGTGTTCTGGAAGGCATTGACTACGACGGGGTTATCTAC
The DNA here is from genome assembly GCF_017309185.1 of Roseibium aggregatum. Classification (GTDB taxonomy): domain Bacteria; phylum Pseudomonadota; class Alphaproteobacteria; order Rhizobiales; family Stappiaceae; genus Roseibium; species Roseibium aggregatum_B. The sequence continues at coordinate 1,414,767 of NZ_JAEKJZ010000001.1, forward strand.
GGGATGTGCCTGACGGATTTCGACCGTCCGCACGGCGAGCCTGCAAGCGTTGCCGATGAAGTCGAGGCGAGCCTCGATGAATTGGCTAGACGGGGCGTTACCGGTCAGGTCAATCTTCTCGGTTATTCTTTCGGTGGAGTGTTTGCGCTCGAACTGGCCCGAAAACTGCGGGAAACCGGTCGCGATGTCGGTTTCGTCGGCCTCATCGACACCCCTCAGAACGAACATGCCTGGCCTTTACCGGTCTGGCTTGGCTTCGTCGCGAAGCGGATACGCCGCAAGTTGAAACGTCTGACCGCCAGAAGGTCATCACAGGGGTCTCAGAGCATACCGGTCGACGGCGTCTGGAGCGGAGACGTACAGAAAACCTTTCTCCATCGCCTGAAACCTCTGGTGTTCCGGTTCCTGAGGCCGGACTTCAAGATCTATCCCGAACTCGCTCCTGAATGGGTCGGGAACTACACGCCGGACTACGCGCGTGCCGGCAGGCAACTCCTGCGGATGAAGGGGCTTTTTAGACCGAAGCGGTATGACGGCAAGGTCGTCTTCTACAGGGCGTTGGGCGGTTCTCCGATCGACTGCGATCCGAAACGCGTCTGGCCGCGTTATCTGCCGAACGCTGAATGGGTCGACATCAAGGGCAACCACCTGAGCGCCGTTGTGGGCCGGAACGGTGTGGCGCTGGGCGAGAACGTAGGCGGACGCCTGCGAGCGCTCGATACCGTCAAGCCCCCATCCGCAGCTCCGGCCACAGTTGAAGCCAATGTAGCCTAATTTCGCCGGCGCCGGCGCCGGGGCCTTTCGCCGCCGTCTCCGATTGCGGTCTGCGGGTCTTTGCGCTCCGGCAGGTCGACGGCGGCTCTCAGGTTCGGGAAGGGATCGACCTTGTTCGGCAGCGCCATGGCGTTGACGAAATGCTCCTGGAACTTCGGCTCCAGCGCGGTTTCGATCTTCTCGATATCCCGAACGGTTTGCTCGATCTCCCGCCGGTAGCCCCGGTTGAGAAGCGCCATGCGCGCGCCGGTGCCGGCGGCGTTGCCGACACCTGAAACGCCTTCCAGCGGGCAATCAGGGAGAAGCCCCAGGACCATCGCGTATTTCGGGTCGATATAGCTGCCGAAGGCACCGGCCAGACGGATGCGGTCAAGCCGGGACGTGCCAAGCTTGTCCTGCAGAAGCTTGACGCCCGCATAAAGCGCGCCCTTGGCGAGCTGGATCGCGCGGATATCGGTCTGCAGGATGGATATCTCCACATCCGCGTCGGCGATCAGATAGGAAAACGTCCGGCCCTCGGAGCGGATGCGCGGTGTGCGGGCGGCCATGGCCCCGTCGACAACGCCATCCTCGGTGATCAAGCCGGCCAGATACATCTCGGCCACCGCTTCGATGATGCCCGAGCCGCAGATGCCGGTGACGCCGACGCTGTCGATTTTTTCGCCAAAGCCGTCCTCGTCCGACCATTCGTCGACACCGATCACCTTGAAGCGCGGTTCCAGCGTCTCCTTGTCGATGCGGATCCGTTCGATGGCGCCGGGGGCCGCGCGCTGGCCGGAGGAGATTTCAGCACCCTCGAAGGCCGGGCCGGTGGGGGAGGAGGCCGCCAGAAGCCGGTCCCTGTTGCCGAGCACGATCTCCGCGTTGGTGCCGACATCGACCAGAAGGGTGATCTCGTCGAGCTTGTAGGGACTTTCCGCGAGCGTCGCCGCGGCGGCATCGGCGCCCACATGGCCGGCGATGCAGGGCAGCATATAGACGCGGGCACCGGGGTTCAGCTCGAGGTCCAGATCCCGGGCGTTCAGCACCATCGCGTCGGAGACGGCCAGGGCGAAGGGAGCGCCGCCGAGTTCCACCGGATCGATGCCCAGGAACAGATGATGCATCACCGGGTTGCCGACGAAGGTGGCGTCGAGCACATCAGAGCGCTCGGCGCCGACATCGCCCACGAGCTTGCCGATCAGAGAATTGATCGCGTCGCGGACAGCCTTTGTCAGCTCAGGCAGCTTCGACGGGTTCATCTGCACATAGGAGACCCGCGACATCAGATCCTCGCCGAAGCGGATCTGCGGATTTGAGGTGCCGGCGGAGGAGACGGTGCGGCCGTTTTGAAGGTTGCAGAGGTGGGCCGCGATGGTCGTGGAGCCGATATCGACGGCCAGACCGTAAACGGCCTCTTTCTCGCCCGGCCACAAGGCGGTCAGCGAGGGCGGCGCCTCCCGGTCCTGGTGGATCGCCGCTGTCACGGTCCAGTTGCCCTTGCGCAAAACGGTCTGGACACGCGGCAGCAGGATCGGGTCCGTCGTCAGGTCCGCAAGTCCGGTTTTTTCGACCAGGGCTTCTCTGAGCCGGTCGATGTCGCCGCGCGGGGTTTCCATGTCCGGTTCGGCGATGGTCACCGTCACCAGGGAAATGGCGCTGTCCGGGTCGATCTGCCGGGCCTCGGCGCGCTTGCGCACCACCTGCCGGTTGGTCTGGGCATCGGTCGGAATGTCGATCACCAGGTCGCCCAGGATCTTCGCCTGGCACGAAAGACGCCGGTCGGCGGGCAGGCTGCGCAACGTGGCGTAGCGGGCCTCCGCTTCCGTCGCCGCGTCGAGGTGGTCCTTGGAACTGGTCAGGTTCTCCTTGGCGAAGGTGCCTTCGGAGACAGCCACCTGGCAGCGCCCACAGATGCCGCGTCCGCCGCAAACCGATTCCACATAGACCCCGAGTGAACGCGCCGCGTCGAGCAGCGGCGTTCCGACAGGGAAAGTCCCACGGCGGCCACTGGGCTGGAAAACGACTTTGGCGAGTTTGGCGGTTTCTGTCATGCGTTCGGCGGTTTGCGTCTTTCAACTCATCTTGGGCGACGGGTTTTACCCCCAATATCAATAATAGCGGACACTTGCTCCAGGGAACCTCGCCCAAGGAGAGAGGGAGCTTGGCCGTGCCAAGTGCGATTGCCCTGCGCACAAGGGGGCGAAGTGCTGGCGCTTTATGACGACCTGGCCGCCAGCCGCATTCAGACGGCGCCGCGCCGTGCGGCGCGTCCGCCCCGGCGGCGGCCGCCGGAAGGTGCCGCGGCTTCGCCGGAAGCGGGAGCGGCGCCCGCGGCCGCCGGCTGATGATCCCGATAGGTCATGATCCAGTTCTGGCAATTCGGATCGGTTCCGTTGAGAACGTTGGCCGCGCGCACGGCTTCCATTTCCTGCGGCCGGCAGGGGTTCATGATCGCGGATGTCATGCCGGCGCCGATCACCATCGGGATGAACCCGGCATTGATGCCGTGGCGATGGGGCAGGCCGAAGGAGATGTTGGACAGGCCGCAGGTGGTGTTGACCTTCAGTTCCTCGCGCAGACGGCGCAGCAGCCTGAACACTTGCTGGCCCGCGGTGCCCATGGCTCCGATGGGCATGACAAGCGGGTCCACGACAATATCGTGCGCGGGGATGCCGTAGTCGGCGGCGCGCTCGACGATCTTCTTGGCGACCGCGAAGCGCACGTCCGGATCCTCGGATATGCCGGTCTCGTCGTTGGAGATGGCGACCACAGGCACATCGTATTTCTTGATCAGGGGCAGGATCGCTTCCAGCTTTTCCTCTTCGCCGGTCACCGAATTGACCAGCGGCCGGCCCTTGGCGACTTCCAGACCTGCCTGGATCGCCGCCGTAACAGATGAATCGATCGATAAAGGAACGTCCGTAAGTCCTTGAACAATTTCGATTGTCTTGACGAGCAACGGGGGCTCTGTCTCGTTCGGGTTGACCGCGGTCACGCCCGCGTTGACGTCGAGCATGGTTGCGCCCGCCGCGACCTGGGCGAGGGCGTCGGCCTTCACGGTCTCGAAGTTGCCCTCGACCATCTCGGCCGCCAGCTTCTTGCGGCCGGTCGGGTTGATCCGCTCGCCGATCACGCAGAACGGCTGGTCGAATCCGATGATGATTTCCTTGGTGGCGGAGGCGACGACAGTACGGGTCATTTAGGCGCTCTCGTTAGCGGTCAGGGTGGAGGTCAGGTTTTGAAAGGACCAGCTCCCGCGTCCGTGCAGCCAGTCGGCTGTCTTCTGGACACCGCCGAACGGGTAGACATGGATCTGGGCAAGCTGGGACGCCGGCTGGCTGGTGACGCGGGTTTCAAGCGGCTCGACCGTTGTCTCGGGATCGTAGCCCGCCAGCATGGAGACCACCGCCCCGCCGCGCTTCTTCAAAAAGTTGAGCGAGTTTTCGACCCCGGCGAAGGCCGCGTATTTCAGGAGCGTGGTCATCTTGGCCGGGCCGGCAACGCCGACATGGACCGGAAATTCGTTGCCCCATGCGCGCAACTCGTCGAGCCACAGGCTGACCCGGTGCGGATCGAAGCCGAACTGGGTCACGATCCGGAACTCCGCATCGCTGTTTGCCGCCAGCTCATGCTTGCGCATCAGAAAGGACCTGATCGTTTCCGGCTTGATGTCGGGCGCGCCTTCCGGATGACCGGCCACCGCGATCCTGGCGATCCCGAGACTGTCGAACAGGCCCGTCTCGATCATCTTGACCGAGCAGGTGAGGGGGCCGGGCTTTTCCGCTTCACCGGCTATCGCCAGAACCTCGGTCGCACCGGCTTCGCCGGTCAGGCGCCTGATGCGGCGCTCGAACGCCTCGACCGACGGATAGCGGCGCGCAGCCATATGTGGTACGGCGACCAGACCGTTGTCCTTCAGGAGGCGGCAGGCGCTGACGATCATGTCTTCCGGCGCATTTCCCAGATCCGTGACATAGACCTGGGTCCCGGCTGGGATGCTGGCCAGAAGCTCGGTCTTTTCGACCACCTGGCGGGGGGACATTTCAGTCGAGGCGGCAAGTCGCCCATTGGCCAGAAGGCGCTGATCGGTCATTCCGTCCCTCCATTCTCAAGCAGGGTTTTCAGTCTCTCTCTCGGATAGGCGGCGACCAGGTCGTCCAGGGCCGCGTCGGCTTCCGTTTCCAGGTCGTCGGAGACGTCAACCGGGTCGGCGCGGCGCCACTCCGCCATGTAGGCGTCGCTGTCTTTCGCCCCGACCCGCATGGCGCAGGCGTCAATCGCTTCCATGAACACGGACGGCAGTTCCCTGCGGGCGGATGTCCGCCCTTTCTTCACCAGGATCTGCGCCGGGATGTCCCGCCAGTAAACGATGATCTTCTGTGCCATTTGCGTCTCTTCCACTGAACATCATGATTGTCGGAAGCTTGCCTTTTCAGGCCGCTCGATAGCGGCACGGGAACGTGAAAATCCGACTTGTGCGCAGTCGTTTTTCCGCGCGCTTACGTTTGGGAGCCGCCCCCCAGAAATGGGGCCAACAGGCCATAGCCGGTCCGCCGGATTTCCAGCGGAAGGTCGAGCCGTTTCGCCGCCAGCCGCGCGGCGTCTTCAAGCGAAGGGTCGTCGGTTTGCGCCAGGTAGAGAACCCGCGTGTAATGGGCGAAATACATGTCCCTCAGGTGCGGGTGCCAGTCGAGGCCGAGCGGTTCGATCACCATGGTCTGGAAGTGCCGGGCAAGGAAATCGGTCAGATAGAAGGAGCCGAGCTGGTCTTCTTCCATCTCGTCAAAAGCGTCCAGCCCGGTGAAGAACGCGTAACAGTGTGCCCCTTCGATCCGGCGTGTTCCGGTCTCTTCCAGCACCTTGTCCAGAAGCCCGCCCGTGCCGCAGTCGCCATAGGCGACCAGAATTTCGGAATAGACGTCCCTGTTCAGGAGGATCGCTTTGCGGACAGCGTCGGGGATCTTGTCCGGCGTGTTGTGCAACTGCGCCGGCAGGCAGGTAAGGTCGATGTGATCGAGGCCGTTCTTGTCGCGCAGGGCGACGATTTCGCGGGCGAGCGCGCCACAGGCGATCACGAGCACGCGGCCGACCTTGGCCTGCGTGCTTTCGTCCGGTTCGATGGGGAAAAGAGGCTCGCCCGCCTGCATGTCGGCAGCCTCCTCGAACACCGGCCTAGCCTTTTCCGGCGAGCATGTTGTGGCGCCGGGCGATCAGGTCCTTCGCCATTTCGACGGCGACCGCCGCATCCCGGCAATAGCCGTCCGCCCCCACGGCCTCGCCGAATTCCTCGTTGAGCGGCGCGCCGCCGACGAGCACGATATAATCGTCCCGGATGCCCTTTTCCTTCATCTCGTCGATGACGACCTTCATGTAGGGCATGGTGGTGGTCAGGAGGGCGGACATGCCGAGAATGTCCGGCTTGTGTTCCTCGATGGCGGCCAGATAGTTTTCGACCGGGTTGTTGATGCCGATGTCGATCACCTCGAACCCGGCGCCTTCCATCATCATGGAGACGAGGTTCTTGCCGATGTCGTGAATGTCGCCCTTGACGGTACCGATCACCATCTTGCCGACCTTCGGCGCGCCGGTCTCGGCAAGAAGCGGGCGCAGGATGCCCATTCCCGCCTTCATGGCGTTGGCCGATAGCAGCACTTCCGGCACGAACAGGATACCGTCGCGGAAGTCGACGCCGACGATGCGCATGCCTTCGACAAGTGCCTTGGTCAGGATGTCATAGGGTGCCCAGCCGCGTTCCAGGAGGATGTTGACGGCTTCGGTAATTTCATCCTGCAGACCGTCATAGAGGTCGTCATGCATCTGCTCGACGAGTTCGTCGTCGGACAGCGAGGCGAGGTCGATATCGTCTTCGTCGGACATGGCAGCTCCAGGGCGCGCAGGAAAAGCAACACTTCAGTGTAAAAGCTTATGCCTCAAGCTGATTTTGCCGATAGTCTCAATACGACATGGCAAGTCGTTTTCGCGACAGGGTGGGGGGAGTGCTTACCGGCCGTCTCCGGTTCTATCCATTGCATTTGCAAAGACACTGCATTTAGATCGGGGCGTTCGTAACGACTGGATTTCTCAAATGGCAAGCTTCCGGCTGGCTCACCTGTTCCTCACCGCCGCCCTTGTCCTGACCGCCTGCCAGACGCTTGGCGGCTCGGTCCATATGGTGCACAAGACTGGATCCACGGCCGAGCAGCGTCGCAATGCCATCGATGCCTGTCAGGTTTCGGCGCTTGAAAAAGTGCCGCCATCCTACAAGATCCGGTCGTTCGGTGGCTACTACGGTGGTTTCGGTCCGGGCTTCTGTTCCGGTCCGGGCTGCTACGGCTATGGCGGCTACGCCTATCCGCGCCAGATCACAAGTTACGATCCGAACGACGCCCTGAGAGCCAGGGAATTCAACCGGTGCCTTTCCCGCAAGGGCTACACGGTTATCTTCCGCCCGGTCTGCACGTCGGAACAAGATGCGCTTGCCTACAAGAGCACCAGGAGACAAGCCCCTTCGGGGCAAATTGCCTGCGTGTCGGGCGAGCCGCGCATCGAGAGCCGCTGGCTCAGGACGCGGTAAGGTTCTTTCCCTCTTGGCCTGAGTGAGCGGCTGGGCGGTTTACGTGGTGCCGGCTTCGAGCCGTCGGCCGGGAAATGTTCAAAACAGCCCTTCGATCTGCCCGCTTTCATCCAGCCTTATGTGATTGGCGGAGGGCACGCGGGGCAGGCCGGGCATGGTCATGATCTCGCCGCAGATGGCGACGACGAAGCCGGCGCCGGCGGACAGGCGAACCTCGCGGACCGGAACGCTATGTCCGGTCGGGGCGCCGCGCAGGTTCGGGTCGGTGGAAAAGGAATACTGGGTCTTGGCCATGCAGACGGGCAGATTGCCGAAGCCGTCGGCCTCCCAGCGCCTGAGTTGATCGCGCACGGACTTGTCGGCGAGCACTTCGTTGGCCCGGTAGATCCGCTTGGCGACGGTTTCGATCTTTTCAAACAGCGGCAGGCCGTCCTCGTAGAGCGGCGCGAATTGAGAAACACCGCTGTCGGCGAGCTCCGCCACGCGGATGGCCAGGGTCTCCGTCCCCTTGGAGCCGTCCGCCCAGTGGGTCGCCAGGATCGCATCGACGCCCAACTCCGCGCAATAGGCCTGGACGGCGCGGACTTCCGCTTCCGTATCGCTCGTGAAGTGGTTGATCGCGACAACGGCCGGAACGCCGAATTGCTTGACGTTCTCGATGTGCCTGCCGAGATTGGCGCAGCCCTTGGTAACCGCGTCGACGTTTTCTGTCCCGAGATCGTCCTTGGCGACACCACCATTCATCTTCAACGCCCGGATTGTGGCGACGATGACGACCGCGTCCGGATGCAAGCCGGCCTTGCGGCATTTGATGTCGAAGAATTTTTCAGCCCCGAGATCCGCCCCGAAACCGGCCTCCGTGACCACATAGTCGGTCAGTTTCAGCGCGGTCTTGGTGGCTATGACCGAATTGCAGCCGTGCGCGATGTTGGCGAAAGGGCCGCCATGAACGAAGGCCGGATTGTTTTCCAGCGTCTGCACCAGGTTCGGCTGCATGGCCTCCTTCAGCAGTACGGTCATGGCGCCGTCTGCCTCAAGATCCCGGGCGGTGATCGCGCTGTGATCGCGGCGATAGGCAACGATGATATTGCCGAGCCGCTGCTGCAGGTCTTCGAGGCTGTCGGCAAGGCAGAGGATCGCCATGATTTCCGAGGCGACCGTGATGTCGAAACCGGCCTCGCGCGGAAAGCCGTTGGCCACGCCGCCCAGCGAACAGACGATCGAGCGGAGCGCCCGGTCGTTCATGTCGAGGACGCGCCGCCAGGTGACCCGGCGCTGGTCGATGCCGAGGTCGTTGCCCCAGTAGATATGGTTTTCGATCAGGGCGGCCAGCAGGTTGTGGGCGGACGTGATGGCGTGGAAGTCGCCGGTGAAATGCAGGTTGATGTCTTCCATGGGCACGACCTGCGCATGGCCGCCACCGGCCGCGCCGCCCTTCATGCCGAAACAGGGGCCGAGGGAAGGTTCCCGCAGACAGATCATGGCATTCCGGCCGATCCGGTTGAGCCCGTCGCCCAGGCCCACTGTCGTGGTTGTCTTGCCTTCGCCCGCCGGTGTCGGATTGATCGCGGTGACCAGGATCAGCTTGCCGTCCTTGCGTCCGTTCAGGCGCGCGATGAAATCGGCGGAGATTTTCGCCTTGGTGCGGCCGTAGGGCAAAAGCGCGCCTTCGGGAATGTCCAGCCGCGCACCGATCTCCGAGATCGGCTTCATACGGGCGGCACGGGCAATTTCGATGTCACTGGCCATTTGGGTTTCTCCGGAGCGTTTCCCTTGATGTCACGGTTTTCCCGCGATCGTTCGGCGTCGATGCTTTGACGCTAGGGGAGGGGGCGGTGCAGCAAATGTCGCGAATGCGACCTGCAGGTGAAAGTAACCGACCGATGTGTATTCCTGTCGAGAGACGAGGTCAAAGTGAACGATCTTTCAGCCGGGTTGCTAGGTCTTAAAAAACAATCCATGATTACATCTTCCGTAAGGGGAGGTTGTGATGGTCAAGCAAATTAAAATCCTATGCGTCCACGGCTTGGGCAATCATACGGATGGAACCTGGGAAGGGCGTTGGGAAATCGCAGTCAGGCAGGCGTTTCACCTCCCGGAGGATCATGAGCTCAAGTTCGAGTTTCTGAATTATGATCATATTTTTCTGGACGTTGATCTGTCGTTTTTCGAAACGATGGAGGCCGCGGTCAAACTCGGTTGGAGCGGCCTGACCTCGGTTTTCCGGCCAAAGCGCGGCCTGTTGTCCGGTATTACGGACCGCATTCGCTGGACCGCAGGTTATGTCGTCGCCTGGTGTGCCGATGACGATTTCAAGAAGCGGTCGAGGGAGTTTATTCTTTCGGAAGTGGCCGACAAGAAGCCGGATATCATTCTGGCGCACAGCCTCGGCTCGCTGCTCACCTATGATGCCTTCGCGCATAAGGACGCGGAAGCGGACGCGATCAGGAAGGTGCTCAGGAAAGCCGTTTACGTGACGTTCGGGTCCCAGCTCAACAACCCGTTCGTGCTGAAAAACCTGACAAACGGCCGTATCGGCGAACTCGGTGTCGAGTTCTGGCATCATCTCTTCAATCGGCATGACGATGTCTTTACCCGGCCGATCGTCAACACCGGCGCGAACAATTTCCGCCAGACGCTGACGCCGTTCGACATCGAGGGGATCGCCGACCACGACGCCACCGAATATCTCGGCCATCAGCAGACCGTCGCCGATGTCTGGATGCCTTATGCCGCTCTTCTCGGCGCGAACAGGCGAACCGTGAAGTCGGTGCGCGGCATGACCAGAAAGCGTCAGAAGGTGCAAAAGGCTCTTCTGGTCGGGATCAACGACTATCCCAATGAAGGCGACCGGCTGGACGGATGCGTCAACGACGTTTTCACCATGAGCGAGGTTCTGCAACGTGGGGGCATGCCGGCCTCGTCGATCCGAACCTGTCTCGACAGCAGGGCGACCGCGAAGGGTATTCTGGAGCGCATGGCCTGGTTGCTGGACGATCCGGGCCCCGGCGACGAACTGGTCTTCTATTACAGCGGGCATGGCGCGAGATATCCGGAGTACGGGCCGGACGGGGAGCCTGATCGCTACGTGGAAACGCTGGTGCCGTGGGACTTCGACTGGAGCGAGGAAACGTCAATCGCCGACAGGCAGATCTACGACTTGTACAGCCAGCTTCCCTACGACTGCCGCCTGGTCATGATCTTCGATTGCTGCAACTCGGGCGGCATTCACAAGAACGGCAAGCCCGCGATCAAAGGCATTACCCCGCCGGACGATATCCGGCACCGTGAACTGAAATGGGACATGAAAACGAACACCTGGGTGCAGCGCTCGTTCACCCGGATCAACAAGGACTTTACATCGAACACGGAAATCGCCGGCAAATACTTCGGGCCGCAGGGCGCGACCGAACGGATCGGACGCGCCTCCATGATACGCGGCCTTACGGAAAAGCAGTATGATGCGTTGAAAAAGAAGGACGTGGAGGCCGCCGAAGGGGCCTATCTGCCCGTCATCATCGAAGCTTGCAGGGCGGAGCAATACTCCTACGAATACAGGCACGGCGTCACCAGTCACGGCGCCTTCACGTTCAACATTGCCAAGATCCTTCGCGAAAGAAAGAGGATTTCCTTCGAGGATCTTGTCGTTGAAACACGAAAGGAACTGGCCGATCTCGGCTTCGATCAGGAGCCGAGCATCCTCGGACCGTCCGAAATCGTGAAGAGCCACGTACCGTTCGCGGATTGAGCTCGAACCGCCCGGCAACAGCCGGCAGGCCTAGTTTGTTCAGCGCTGGAGAACGGGTTCGCCGAAACAGGAGTTGCAATATCTGTCTGAACGGATTTTAGTTCCGTCATGACAGATGCAGATATTCTAGCCCGCCTTCCAGAGCGGCTGAAAAAGGCGCGTCGCGCGCAGGGGCTTTCCCTCGAAGCGGTCGAGAGGCTCTCCGGCGTGTCGCGTTCCATGGTCAGCCAGATCGAACGCGGCGAATCCAATCCGACGGTGGCGACGCTGTTCAATCTGACCCGCGCGCTGAAGGTGGATTTCGCCGGCCTCCTGGGGGAAGAGACAGCCGAAGACCGCGTGGAAATCGTGCACGAGGACCAGACCCCGGCACTGGACCGGGCTGGCGACGGCTGCAGGATCCGCATTCTTTCACCGCCCCAGGACACGGGGCGCTTCGAGGTCTACGAACTGATTTTCGCGGATGGTGGCAGGCTGGAAAGCAAGCCGCACGAGCGCGGCACGCGCGAACAGCTGATTGCCGAAGAGGGCGCGCTGGAAGTGACCTCCGGCGTCGCCAAGGGAACAATCTCAAAGGGCGGCACGGCCCGCTACGCCGCGGATGTGCCGCATTGCATCGAGGCGCTGGACGGGCCCGCAAGGGCCATCTTGATGGTGGTCAAGTTTTAACCTGGGAATGCCCCATGGTTTGCGGCCTCAAGGATCACGTTTCGGTCATGGGTCAGCGATTTCTTTTATTTCGAATGAAATTCCGGTATAATGGAAAAATATCCATGGAACCGGAGGAGCCGACGTGGCCGACGCCTTTCTGTCGCATATTGCCGAAACCCTGAAGGAGATCGAGGCCGAGGGGCTTTACAAGCGCGAGCGGCTGATCACCTCGCCGCAAGGCGGGCATATCACCGTCGGCGGCCGGGAGGTGATCAATCTCTGCGCCAACAATTATCTCGGCCTTGCCGACCATCCGGCGCTGGAAGAGGCGGCCATGAAGGCCCTGAAGCCCAAAGGCTACGGTATGGCCTCCGTGCGCTTCATCTGCGGCACCCAGGACATTCACCGGGAGCTGGAGCAGCGTCTGGCGAAATTTCTCGGCAAGGACGATTCCATTCTCTTCGCTGCCTGTTTCGACGCCAATGGCGGCCTGTTCGAACCGCTGCTCGGGCCGGAAGACGCGATTGTATCGGACGCGCTTAATCACGCCTCGATCATCGACGGCATCCGCCTGTGCAAGGCGAAGCGCTACCGCTACGCCAACTCCGACATGGCGGACCTGGAAGCAAAGCTGAAGCAGGCCCGCGCTGACGGATCCCGTCACATCATGATCGCGACCGACGGCGTGTTTTCCATGGACGGCTATCTGGCGAAGCTTCCCGAGATCACCGTCCTGGCCAGGCAATACGATGCGGTGGTCATGGTCGACGATTGCCACGCGACCGGCTTCATGGGGCCGAAGGGAGAGGGAACACCGGCCCATTTCGGGGTCGAGGTCGATATTCTGACCGGCACGCTCGGCAAGGCGCTGGGCGGCGGCATAGGCGGCTACATCGCGGGGCCTCAGCCGGTCATCGACCTTCTGCGCCAGCGGGCACGGCCGTATCTCTTTTCCAATTCCCTGCCACCGGCGGTGGTCATGAGCGGCCTTGAGGCGATCCGGCTGGTGGAGGAGGGCGACGATCTGCGCGGGTCCCTGTTCGAGAACACACGGTACTGGCGCGCCGGTCTTGAGAAACTCGGTTTCACGTTGTTGCCCGGTGAACATCCGATCGTCCCGGTCATGCTGGGTGAAGCGACGCTGGCCCAGGCGATGGCTTCGAAACTCTTCGAGGAGGGGGTTTATGTCTCAGGCTTCTTCTTCCCCGTCGTGCCGCGCGGCGAGGCGCGTATCCGCACCCAGATGAACGCGGCGTTGACGAGAGCGGAGCTGGACCGGGCGCTGGCCGCGTTTGAAAAGGCCGGCAAGGCGACGGGAGTTCTGACATGACCAGCAACCGGATGAAGGCTCTGTGCAAGTCGGAGCCCAGGGAAGGCCTCTGGATGGTGCGTGCCCCGGTGCCGGAAATCGGTCCGGACGACGTCCTGATCAGGATCAACAAGACCGGGATCTGCGGTACCGATATCCACATCTGGAACTGGGACGACTGGGCGTCCCGAACGGTGCCCGTGCCGCTGATCACGGGACACGAATTCGCCGGAGAGATTGTCGAGATCGGCAGGAACGTCACCGACCTTGAAATCGGCCAGCGCTGCTCGGGCGAGGGGCATCTGATCGGCAAGCACTCCCGCCAGTCGCGGGCGGGCAAGTTTCACCTAGATCCGGAAACCAGGGGGATCGGCGTCAACGAGCAGGGCGCCTTCGCGGAATATCTGTGTCTGCCGGCCTTTAACGTCGTTCCGCTGCCGGATGAGATCGACGACGAAATCGGCGCTATCCTGGATCCTCTCGGAAACGCGGTTCACACCGCGCTCAGTTTCGACCTGATCGGCGAGGATGTGTTGATTACCGGCGCCGGGCCCATCGGGATCATGGCCGCCGCCGTTGCCCGTCACGTCGGCGCGCGCAACGTGGTGATCACGGACATCAACCAGGCAAGGCTCGATCTGGCGACACGGGTTGCGGACGTGGTTCCGGTCAATGTCGCCAGGGAGGATCTCAAGGGGATCGAGAAGAGGCTCGGCATGAAGGAAGGCTTCGATGTCGGGCTGGAAATGTCCGGAAGCCAGGTGGCTCTCGATCAGATGGTTGAAAATCTGGTCATGGGCGGGCGCATCGCGCTCCTCGGCATTCCGCCCGGCAAATCGCCGGTCGACTGGTCGCGCATCGTCTTCAAGGCGATCACCATCAAGGGTGTCTACGGCCGCGAGATCTTCGAGACCTGGTACAAGATGATCGCCATGCTGCAAAACGGTCTGGACGTGCGCAACGTTATCACCCACCGCTTCGATGTTGACGATTTTCAGGCCGGATTCGCGGCCATGAAGTCGGGCGAGGCCGGCAAGGTTGTCCTGAACTGGACGTCATGAGCGTCAGGGCGGAAAGGTCCGCCCCACCGCGACACCGGCGAGGGTCAGGCGAAACCCGATTTCTGCGGCAGACCCAGCTTTTTCAGGATCATCACCACCGGGCACAGGCCTGTGAAAGACGCCTGTACGAGATGTGCCCCGAGGATGCCCGTCAGCCAGAGCCAGTTGATATTGACGTAAACGGCCAGCAGAACCGACGCGAGAACAACGGCGCCGACCACAAGCAAAATAGCTCTTTCCACAGTCATGAAACACTCCTGGATAATAAGTTTCAAGATTGCGAATATATGAGACTTTTCGTCATGGAATGCCAGTAAAATTCCCGTGGCCGAAGGCTTCCCGGCTGCGGCATTTTCACTTGTCCCGCAGCCAGCCCGCATCGTATCCGATATCGGAGCAGCCGGCGAACCTGGCCATGCGGCCGAGTTCAGCCTCCAGACGCGCGAGCCGTCCCTTGCTCATGCGAACGCCTTTTTCCGGCCAGAACGCCCGGACCTGCAGCCGGTCCTCCGCCCTCAAAGCCTTCATGTCGATCCTGCCGATCAGCCTGTCTTTCTCCAGAACGGGAAAAACGTAGTAGCCATACTGGCGCTTGGCTTCGGGCACGAAGATCTCGATCCGGTAGGAAAAGCCGAACAGCCGTTCCGTGCGTTTGCGGTCTCGCAGGGCCGGGTCGAAAGGTGACAGGATCCGGACCCTGGCTGGAGGATCGGGGAGCGTGTCCAGCGTCTCCAGGGAAGCGGGAAACGCGAAAACCTTGCGCAAAGAGCCGTCATCGCATTCGATCTCCGCTTCGGCAATCTCCGCGCGCGCAAGCGCGGCCTGGCACCAGGATTTGGCTTCCTGGGGCGTGATGAGATCCCAGAAAGCGGCAATTTCGCCGGATGTCGCGAAACCGAGGCGCTCAAGCGCGGAACGGGCTGCCCAGTCGATCGTCTCCTCCGCATCGAACCGGACGTCGAGATGGCTTGCCGGTATGACCCGTTCGGTCAGGTCGTAGACTTTCTGAAAACCGTTGCGCCCGCAAACGGCAAGCTCGCCCGTGCGCCAGAGGAACTCCAGCGCGGTCTTGGAGGGGTGCCAGTCCCACCAGCCCCCACTGCTGCGCTGCTCCTCCTCGCCGACCGTTGCCGAGGTCACGGGGCCATGCTGCTCGATCTTTTTTCGAACCGCCTCGAACTTTTCTTCAAAACCGTTGCGGCGCCAGTTGCGCCAGCGCCCGATCAGCCAATCCCGGTCACGCTTGAACCGCAACCGCCAATGGGGGAAGAACGCCATTGGAACAACCGATGCGTCGTGGGTCCAGTGCTCAAAAAGAAGACGGTCCCGTTCCAGCTGATGCTTGAGAAACTTCTCTTTGTAGGCCGGGCGGCGGGCCGCGAGGATCATATGATGAGCGCGGGCGACCGTGTTGATGCTGTCCACTTGCACAAAGCCGAGGCCGTCGATGACGGAGGACAGGTCTTCGCCCTTTCCCGGACCTTTTGGTGCCGCGCAAAGACCATGTTTTTGGAGAAACAGGCGCCGGGCCTGAGCGTTCGGCACCCTGGTACAGGCAGATGAATTCATCCGCCTACGTTAGCATTGTTGAAACCTGAAGCAAATCGCTATGCAACCGCTCTGCAACCTGATATTGTAAAATTGTCGTAGCGTGATTTCACCTTCAGTTTTGCGTTTGCCTGCGCAGTGCAGCCGGAAGTTACTGGTTGACGCTAAGGTAAAATATGGATTGACTTGTTTCGGATGGTTAACGCGGTTCCTGCCAAGGTTCATCAAAGCTAATCATGAAGACTTATGGTAAAAAATACCTAGCGCTTTTTTTGGCGGTTGGCTTTTGCCTGACCGTAGGGCGGCAGGCAATTGCCGAAAGCGGTAGTTGTACGTCTGTAAAAATGAACGGTGCCAGCGTTTGGTTTCCTGTTTCCATGCGCGCCGATGAGACAGGCCGGCTTGAAGGGGTGCTTCCCGACTTGGGAAAGCGGATTTTCAAGGCCTTTGATATTTCGGTGGAGGTCGGTCCGGCGTTTCCCTGGAAGCGCTTGTTTGTCATGATGGACAATGGGCAGTTGGACGTCATTGCAGGCGCGTTCCATACGGAGGAACGCAAGGAAAAATATGGTTTCAGTCTTCCCGTCATGACGGAAGAAATCGCGGTGTTCATTCCAAGGGCCATGACTGCCAAACCCGGATCGCTGACCGACCTGGCCGGTTTGAACGGAATCAAGCCCTTCGGAGCGTCCTATGGCGCGGAGTTCGACAGGTTGGCGGCAGAATTCCTTTCAATCGAAGCGCCTCCCTTTGACGATTTCGAGACCTACATGGGATTGCTGATTGACGGAAAGGCAGACTATCTGGTGATGCCTCGCCGGTATGGCCAGGAAACCATCGAGGCAATGGATGCGCAGGACCATGTGGAAGCTCTTTCCTGGCCGGCGGCTGTCAACACCTTGCATTTCATGTTTTCCAGAGCGTCGCCTTGCATTCAACTCCTGGATGACTTTAACGAGACACTGGATCAACTGATTTCCGCGGGACAGGCCGAAAGTTTGCTTGAGGCGTATACGGTGAAAAAGCTGGCCAGGTAAGACATGCCGCCGACAGCAACTCATGGCGCTCAGGACAGACGGGATCCTGTGGATTGCGGTTGGTCTGAACACCGTGCCCTGATTGGGATCGGTGTGCGGCCGCGCGATCAATCGCTGACCTGAACATCGGTCCTGTCAGCCGGCACATTGAGGATAACGGGACACTTGGCGGAACAGGTTTGGAGCAGGCCGGAACTGATTGTGATTTCGGTCCTGGTGTTCTTATGCGCCGGCTTTGTCAAAGGTCTTGTCGGCCTTGGATTGCCAACCATCAGTCTCGGGCTGATGACGGTGTTCGTGGGCGTGGAAAAAGCCATGGTCTTGATCCTCTGGCCGGCCTTTCTGACGAATCTCTGGCAGGGTGTTTCCGGCGGCCACTTCAAGGTGCTTGTAGAGAAGCTCTGGCCGTTCCTTGTCGCCGCCGTCAGCATGCTCGCGGCCGGCACGTTCATTCTGACACGCTTGCCCGAAGGGGCGGCCGACCTTTTGCTCGGCATGCTCATGGCAGGCTATGCCATTCCTTCTCTCGCGGGCGTAAAGTTTCTGATACCGGAGAGGTCGCGCACCTTCGCCGGGATTGCCGCCGGCCTGGTCAACGGGATCTTTTCGGGACTGACAGGGTCCTACACGGTTCCGGGCGTGATGTATCTCCAGGCCTTGGGGTTGAAGCGTGACGAACTTATTCAGGCGATGGGTCTGCTCTTCCTGCTCTCCACGATCGCGCTTGCAGTATCCTTGAGCGGTTTCGGCATGATGGGCTGGCAGGAAACGCTGGCCTCGCTGTTGCTGGTGGCGCCTGCCTTGTCGGGTGTCTGGTTCGGGCAGAGAACGCGGCGGCAGGTTTCCGAAGCGGCCTTTCGGCGGCTGATCCTGGCATCCATTCTGGCGCTTGGGTTCTACCTCATACCGCTTGGTCTCTGGCGGCTGATGCATTGAAGCTCCTCCGCCTGAAACGAAAAACGCCGCATCTCTGCGGCGTATTCGCTTCGAAGGTTCAAGGGTAGCCTTACTTGGCGACAAGTCGCATCGGGGTCGCCGTGCCGACGCCCGAAGCCGGTTTGGTGTTGGCCCACTGGTAGGACTGGCGCTCCTCTGTCGGCGTGCACAGAAAACGCTCGCGATAACATTTGGTGAAATGCGACGTCGACGCGAAGCCGCAGGCGAGCGCGACATCCAGCACCGGCCGGCTTGTGCGCCGCAGGAGATCGCGCGCGGTTTCAAGGCGCAGGCGCAGATAGTACTGGCCGGGAGTGCAGTTGAAATGCCGGCGGAACAGGCGTTCGAGCTGCCGCGGCGACAGGTTGACCGTCATCGCGAGCTGCTGACAGCTCAACGGGTCCTCGATATGCAGGTCCATGATGCGGATCGCATCCAGGATCTTGGCGTTGGAGATACCGGTCCGGGCCTCGATATCGTGGCGCTGCGCGGATTCTCCGGAACGCATGTTCTGATAAAGGGCCACCTCGGCGACTTCATGCGCCAGATAGGCGCCATGCTGGATCGCGATCAGGCGCAGCATCATGTCCAGCGAAGCCATGCCGCCGGCGCAGGTGATGCAGTTGCGGTCGATCGCGAAAATGTCCGAGGTCACTTCGACGTCCGGGAATTCTTCGCGAAGGGACCGCAGATTTTCCCAATGAATGGTGCAGCGGCGTCCGTCGAGCAGGTTGTAACGCGCAAGCAGATACGCTCCGGTGCAGATCGCCCCGAACGTCCGGCCCATGGCGTTCAAGCGGCGCAGTTTGTTTCCAAGCTCCGGATCCAGGGGCAGCCGCTCTACGTCAATGCCAGTACACAGCAGTGTTACATCGGCGTCCAGCAGGTCGCGTAAAGGTTTTTTTACAGAAACCTCGCATCCGTTGCTCGCAGTGACTGAATTCCCGTCAAGGGAATAAGTCGTCCATTCGTAGTAAGCCTTGCCCAGCAGGCGATTTGCTATTCGCAACGGTTCAATGACGCTTGCGAATGCGTTCATTGAAAACCGATCCAGGAGCACAAATGCTATGGATTGGCCTATTTCTTCGTGCGCGCGTCCGGACATTTACTTGGCCTCTTCGGAAGAAATTATTATGCGTTGTCTTGATTGAGTAACAGATTTTGCAAATTATCTTTGTCTGTCAAATAAAAAACGCGGTTTGTTAGCGGTTTCGTTAAATTGACACAATTGAGCGGATGTCATGCCTAACCCGTCATCCGGTTGCAGAACTTTTCATCGAGGGAATGCCCTCTTTTTAACCGACGCTATGCGGGCGTGCCGTAGCGGTGCGGGCAGTAAAAAAACAGCCGATCGAACGGAGGGGATGACCGCGTTCGAACGCGCTTGTTCGAACGAACACTTTTTGAACAGCCAAGAACGCTGAACCGTCGGACGCGCAGGGGTGAAAGGACGCGACTTGAAGGCCGTGACTTGCTTGTTGTTCCGGCGCTGAACCGTCTTACCGGTCGGCATCGGGGTGATCTGAATTGCCGAAAAGGTCTTCCCCGCTTTGCCGGCGGGCCGGAATTGAGAACGATTTTTCAGTCTAAAGACGGTTTCGTGGATCCAAGTTGCTTCAAGTCAATGCTCGAGTGGTGGTAGATGAAGACTAATCTCACATTCGATATCAGGACGGACCGAAGCAAACATGAACGTACTCGCGAAACCTTCCGAACTTGAAGCCGTTGCGCCGGCCGGTGTTTTTGTCGAAGAAGTCAAGACCGTCCAGCACTACACGGACCGGCTCTTCCGTTTCCGAATGACCCGTCCGGCGAGTTTCCGGTTTCGGTCTGGCGAATTCGTCATGATCGGTCTGATGATCGACGGCAAGCCGCTTTACCGGGCTTATTCCATTGCCAGTCCGGCCTGGGATGAGGAGCTGGAGTTCTTTTCCATCAAGGTGCCCGACGGTCCGCTGACGTCACACCTGCAGAAGGTCCAGCCGGGGGACGCGGTTCTCATGAAGAAAAAACCGACCGGTACCCTGGTCAACGACGCGCTTGTTCCCGGAAAAAGGGTCTACATGTTCTCCACCGGCACGGGCATTGCGCCTTTCGCCAGCCTGATCCGCGATCCGGACACCTATGAGAAATTCGATCAGGTCATCCTGACCCACACCTGCCGGCAGGTCGCGGAACTGAAATACGGCGAGGATCTGGTTGAGGAAACGATCAACGATCCGCTGATCGGCGAACTCGCAAAGGACAAGCTGGTCCATTACACCTCCGTGACCCGTGAGGAGTTTCCCCGCAAAGGCAGGATTACCGATCTGATCACGTCCGGAAAACTGTTCGAGGATCTCGGCGTGCCGCCGCTAGATCCCGCCGTCGATCGCGGCATGATCTGCGGCTCCATGGAAATGCTTCGCGACACGAAGGCGCTTCTGGAAGAGGCTGGCCTCACCGAGGGGGCAAACAACAAGCCCGCCGAATTCGTGGTTGAGCGCGCGTTCGTCGGTTAACGTTCCGACAAATCGATAGAATCACGAAAGGCCGGATCGTTCCGGCCTTTTGTTTTTGCGCAGTCCCGCCTTTCAAACCCGGGCTGTCGACACCCGGATTGCGCCGGCCCTCTGGCCGCAAAGACTTTCTGGCTGTCCGGCTGACAATTTCCATCGCTAAACTGTGGAAGTCGGCCACACGAAAGGTTCGATCGATATCAACGGCGCAACGCATGCAATAGTCTTTGACGAAACGGCGTTGACGGCATGGATCCGACCTCTTTGGAACGTGTTTGGTTTGGGTTGCAAAAGATGAAAATTATTGCCGAGCTTGGCATCAATCACCGGGGATCGCTGGAGGTCGCCGGAAAGCTGATCGACGTTGCTTCGGAAGCCGGAGCCTGGGGGGCGAAGTTTCAGTATCGGGCGAAAGACGGTTTCTATCAGGCGACCCACGAAATCGGCGATGAAATCCTCTCCCGCGAGATCGACGACTGTTACATTTCTTCTGAAGATATTCTCAAGCTGACCGCAGAGATCAAGGGCAGGGGAATGGCCGCCGGGATCAGCTTCTTCAAGTTCGCCGATGCCGCCGACTTCGGTGATCGCATCGCGGAATTCGATTTCTTCAAGGTGCCATCGGCGGAACTGCTCAACGAGGAACTGATCGTCTCCATGGCCGGTCTCGGGAAACCCCTGATCCTGAGCACCGGGGGGCATAGCGAGGAGGAGATTTTCCAGGCGGTGGAGGCCACCCGCTCTCTATCGGATGTGATCTACCTTCATTGTATCTCCAACTACCCGGTTCTGCTCGGCAACCAGCAGATGGGCTTTATCCGGACGCTGGCGGAAAAAACCGGATCGCCGGTCGGCTATTCCAGTCACGATCAGGACTGGGAGGTCTGCCTGGTCGCGGCGGCCAATGGCGCTACCGTTTTCGAGCGGCATCTGACAATGGACAAGTTCGGCAAGGGGATCGACGACAGTTCCAGCTCGGACCCGGAAGAGTTCAAGCGCCTGTGCAAGCTCCTCAATGCCTATGATGCCGTGCAGGGCGACGGGCGGCGCGAGGTGAACCAGGGCGAACGGATCAACATGCAGAACCTCGGTTCGTCGCTCTACGCCAGCCGGGCGATATCACCCGGCGAAGCGCTCACCGAAGACAACACGGTGGTCAAGGCACCGCGCAAGGGGCTGACCTGGGCGCAGGTCAAACGGCGCGGGCTTGAAACGCTCAAGCGCCCGGTCGCGGCGGGAACCGCGATTTCCGAGTTCTATTTCACCGAGCCCAAGCCGCCGTTGAGCGCGGAGCTCGTGTCGTTTTGCGACGACAAGCAGCTTTCCATCCCGATCCGTCTGCACGATGCCAGGACCTTGCAGACGCGTTTTCCCATCCGGAATTTCGAACTGCATCTGTCCTTTCAGGAAGTGGCTTCCTTCCGGAGCAACATGGCCGCGGGGCTTTCGCTGCTCGATCTTGCGCGTCACTACTCCATCCACATTCCCGACTATATCGACAGCAAGACCCTGATCGATCCGCTTTCGGACGACGACAGGGTCCGGGAGGGAAGCGATCTGGTGATAGCGACCTGTGTGGATCTGGCTCTCGAACTGCAGGCGAGAACCGGAGCGGCGGTCCCGGTCGTCGGCAGCTTTTCCAGATTGCTGCCGGAGGGAAAGCGGGAGACGTACGAACGCCTCAAGTTCGTCCTGGAGGAGGCTGGGCACAAGCGCGGCATCCCGATCTATCCGCAATGGCTGCCGCGGATCGCCTGGTACTTCGGCGGCGCCGACGTGCTCGACATGTTCTGCGGCGCCGACGACATCGACATCGTCAACGAGATCGGCATGGAACTCTGCCTGGACCTGTCCCATCTGATCCTGTCGGCCAATTATGCCAAGCAGGACTGGCGCGGCTGGTGCGACCGGCTCATGCCGCTGGCGCGCCACATCCACATTGCCGACGCGACCGGCATCGACGGCGAGGGCATTGAGTTCGGCAAGGGCGATCTCGGAAACCCGGGCATCTACATCGAAGCTCCCGGACGGAAGGTTCTGGAAGTCTGGCAAGGTCACCTGTCCGAGGGTGACGGATTTGAAAACGCGATCCTGCAATTAGGAGAGAACAATGGCTAAGGTACTGATTACGGGGATCTCCGGTCAGGATGGGGCATTTCTGGCGCGTTCCCTGATTGAGCGCGGCGACGAGGTCTACGGGGCCATGCGCCGGGGCAGCACCTCCAAGACAGGCCGCCTGAAGGAACTCGGCATCCGGGAGAAGATGAAGTTCTGTACCCTGGAAGTCACGGAATTCGCCAATGTGCAGAACGTTCTGAACGAGATCCGCCCGGATCTGATCTTCAACCTGGCGGCCCAGAGCTTCGTGGCCGACAGCTTCCAGTTTCCCCACTACACCTCGGACGTAAACTACATGGGTGTCCTGAACATTCTGGAGGCCATGCGCCTCTTGAAACTGGACGCCAGGCTCTATCAGGCCTCGACCTCCGAAATGTACGGCGACGTTCTGGAGAAGCCGCAATCGGAAAAGACACCGTTCAACCCGCTCAGCCCCTACGCGGTGTCCAAGCTGGCGGCGCATTCGATCGTGGTGAACTATCGTCAGGCGTACGACATGTTTGCCACCTCCGGCATTCTCTTCAATCATGAATCGGAATTGCGCGGCTATGAGTTCGTTACGCGCAAAATCACCAGCTGGCTGGCGCGCATCAAGCTGCAGGACGCGGACGCCATGCCGCTCGGCAATCTCTCCAGCGTGCGCGACTGGGGCTATGCGCCGGAATACACGGACATGATGATCCGCATGCTCGATCACGACAAGCCGGATGACTTCGTCATCTCGACAAACACCGAGCATACCGTGCGTGAGTTCCTGTTCATGGCGGCGGCGGAAGTCGGCTTCGATCTCGTCTCGGAAGGCGAGGGCATCGAGGAAAAGTGCTACGACCGCAAGACCGGCAAACTGGTCGCCTATGTGGACCCGCGTTACTTCCGGGCCTCCGACGTGGTCTATCTGCGTGGCGACAACACCAAGGCGCAGGAGTTGCTCGGCTGGAAGCCGGAAGTCCTGGCTCCGGAGATCGCGCGCCGGATGGCCATCTACGATCTCAAGAAGGCGGCGCTCGCCATGCCGGGACTTTAGGAAGGTGCCGGGCAGAGCCTCATGAAACGCAGTGTTGCGATCATTCCCGCCCGGGGTGGGTCCAAGGGCATTCCGGGGAAGAACATCAAGCCTTTCCTGGGAGAGCCTCTCGTCGTCCACACGATCCGCGCCGCGCTCGCCGCGGAGAGCGTAAACGATGTGATCGTGACCAGCGATGACCCCAAGATCCTCGCCGTGGCGGAACAGGCAGGCGCTATTCCTGTGCTGCGGCCGGCGGAGATATCGGGTGACACGGCGTCTTCGGAATCCGCGCTGCTGCACACCATCGAAACCAGTGAGGCGTGCAGGGCGGCGGACACCATCGTCTTCCTGCAATGCACATCGCCCCTGACGACCTCGGACGAAATCGATCTTGTGGTGCGTGCCCGGGAGCACCTGGAGGCGGATACCGCCTTTTCGGTCGTTGAGGTTCATGCCTTCCTGTGGGAAATCGCCGCCGACGGTACGGGCGTAGGGGTCAACCACGACGCGACCAGGCCACGCCAGCGCCGTCAGGACCGGCCGGAGCAGTTTCGCGAGACCGGGGCGATCTATGCGCTCCGGAAGGACGGCTTTCGCGCGGCGGGCCAGCGCTTCTTCGGCAAGAGCGTGCCGGTCGTTCTCGCGGACGCGACGGAGATCGATCTCGATACGCCGCGGGACTGGATTGCGCTTGAAGCCTTTGCCAAGGCCTCCGGGCGTGTCCCGCTAGGCGGTTCAAACTGAAACACGAGGCAGGCCGTCATGACGACCATTTTTGAAACCCTTCATGAGATCGGCGCCGCGCGCGAGGAGGACAGGGAAGTCTACTCCGAGGGCACGCGCGACCGGGACGATGTCACCGTTTACCGGGACCGCCGCTCGGGCGTGATCTATATCGACGGGTTTTACGGCGGAGACGAGGTTTACGAGGAAGGCGGATACCGCGAGAAAAACCTGGCGAAATCCGGGTCGCGCGATTACGAAATTGCCCGCGACGCGGAGCGGCGTGCCACCGCCTACAGGCCTTTCGTCTGTGGTCGGACCATCGTCGATTTCGGCTGTGGAGACGGCAGTTTTCTGAGGAAAGTACAGGACGAAACCCTGTCCCTGTGCGGTGTGGAACTTCAGAGGGACTATGTCGAAGCCTTGAACAGGGATGGCATTCGCTGCCACACGTCGCTTGAGGCACTGGAGAATGGGAGCCTGGACACGGCGGTCAGCTTTCACGTTCTGGAACACCTGCCGGAACCCTTGCCGGTACTCGGTGCCTTGCGGCGTGTCCTGAAGCCCGGAGGCACAGCGGTGATCGAAGTGCCGCACGCCAACGATTTTCTGCTGCGGGACTTGAGCTGCGAAGCCTTCAAGGGCTTCACCCTGTGGAGCCAGCACCTGGTTCTGCATACCCGAGACAGTCTGCGGCGTCTTCTGGCCGCTGCCGGGTTTGAGGCGATCGCCATTGAAGGTGTGCAGCGCTATCCGCTGTCCAATCACCTGACCTGGCTTTCCTCAGCCAGGCCCGGAGGCCACAAATCCGCGCTTGCCGCGCTGGATACTGCCGATCTGACGAACGCCTATGAAGCGGCTCTCAACAGGATCGATGCAACGGATACGCTGGTCGCGATCGCGCGCAATCCTGCCTGACAGGTCAAATCCCCAGGCGTTTGTTCCGGCGCTCGGGCGTCCAGTCTTCCAGATGCCTGTCCAGTTCCGCGATGATCTCGGGAACGAAGTCCGAGCAGGGCCGGTCCACGTACGGGTGCATGTAGGTCATCGACGGATACCAGGGCGGGTTTTTCTGGCCCAGAAGCAATGCCGGTTCCTGCTGGCCGAAACGAATGGCCGGTACGTCGAGGATGCCCGCCATGTCCGCAACGCTGGTGTTGGCGGAAACGACGAAATCGCAACAGGCCGTCAGCGCGGCGGCACCGAGAAGATCGTCGAAGAGATCCACGTCCTCCAGAACGTTGAACCTTTCCGGGAACTGCGCCTTGAAGAAATCGAGTTCCTTGTCGAGCGCCGAATATTGCAGGTTCACGAAAATCGCGTCACGGGATTCCAGAACGGGGGCAATCCCGGGGGCTGACAGATAGTACCGCGCCCGGTTGGCGGCGAGGTTCTTCGAGCGCCAGGAGAAACCGATCACCGGTTTGGCCTCATGCCCGGGAAGGCGGTTCAGATACGCGCGCGCCCGATCCTTTTCGAAAGTGTAGACAGGGCAGGGGGCGTTCTTGAAGGCGTCGAGGTCCTGCCGGAAAAAGTCCACCATATCGCCGATGTTGACGTGCAGGTCGTAGTCCGAGTTCTTGGCCGTCATGTCTTCGTTCATGGCACTGCGGCGGAACACGGCTTCGGGAAACGAATACTGCATGAACTTGGCGCCCTTTTCGGACAGTTCGACAATGACCTTGCCCGCCCTGGAAATCAGTTCGGGAAGCATGGTGCCCGATTTCAGCGCGTCCCCGAGCCCCTGATCGGTCCACACCAGGACCGTCTTGTCGGAGATGTCCTCTCCCTGCCATTCGGGAACCTCGAATTTCCGCTTGTGAACGTTGGTCGCGGGGTCTTCGAAGCGGGCCCTGTGATAGGCCCAGCCGTTCTTCAGGTCCCCGTTGGCGAGATAGACCAGCGACAGGTTCCATTTGACCGTCGTATTGTCCGGCGGTGAGAGCTTCTGTGCCAACAGAACCGTTTCCAGAGCTTCTTCCACGGCGCCATACATCAGGAGGCAGACGCCGAGCGTGATTGCCTTGTGGTAGTTCTCCGGATCGGAGGCCAGTGATTTGCGCGCGTATTCAACGCCTTTTCTGGTTTCGTTCATGGAAAACAGCAGCCGGGCGGCCTCATGTTCGATATCGCTGTTTCCGGGGAATTTTTCCAGGGCTTCCGAGAGCTCGTATTGCGAAGGCTCGTATTGCTTGAGCTTCATTCGGCAGCGGGCGCGCTGAATATAGGCGTCCACGTTGTCGGGATCGAGCATCAGCACCTTGGTGAAGAAGTTGATCGCATGCTCTTCCTGCTTCGCATCCATCAGCAGAGTGCCGAAATTCTGATAGGCGTCCGCGAAATCGGGGTATTCGACGACAAGGCTCTGGAAGATATATTCCGCCTCCGCGAATTCCTGTTTCCTGGTCAGCGCAATACCCTTGATGTTGCGCGCCTCGCGTTCCTTCGGATTGAGGGTCAGAGCCTTGTTGACGACGGCCAGAAGACTGTCGGCGTCCGTTCCCAGATCCAGCATGGTCCGGGCGAGGTTGGCGTAAAAGGGAGACTGGTTGGGATCGACCGCGATGGCCTTGCCGATATATTCCAGCGCGCGCTTCGGATAGCCCTGCTGCCGGTAGCTCACCCCGAGCAGATGAAGCGCGTCGGCGTTCTTCGGGGCTTTCTTCAGGACTTGCTTGTAGAGCCGCTTCGCTCTTTCGATCTCGCCAGCCTGTTGATAGGACAAGCCCTTGATCAGCTTTTCCCGGATCGGATCTTGCGCGGGTTTCAAAGCGGTTTGTGTGGCCATGTCGTCTCTGCCTGAAGGGAATCACCTGCGAGAACAATAGCAGGCACACGGTCAAAACGAAGGTTTGCGGCCTGTTTTGACCAAATCCCCTGGGGATTGCCTGGTTTTGTTACATGACCCTTTCAGGGAGGGAAGCCGATAACGCTTGGCCACTATTGCCGCTTGTAAGTCTGGCCCTGATATTGCTGAGCCTTGTACTGCTGCCTTTGATGGGTCTGCGGCGCGTATTGCTCGGGTGTGTATTGCGATCTCGTGTATCGCTCGCCGCCTTGTCCTTCCACCGCCAGCTGACGGTTCATGCGCTGTAGGGAGCGCAACTTCTCCCGGCGGATGAGCTCGAGCCTCACGATATCCTGTTCAAGGCGCAGCCTCTGTTTCTCAAGGTCTTCCAGGAGACGGGAGGTGGAGGCGGAGCCGGTGAACTCCGGTCCTGCTTCCGCCATTGCAGACGCTCCGACGAACATGCTCAGGAAAGATGCAACAACAAGCGCGGGTCCGGTTTTGAAAGCCATGATCGTCATTTGGTGAAACTTTCCCGTCGCTTGTAGGCACTGATTGCGTTCCCGGCCGCGTGGATCAAAGGAATTTCCAACGATTCGACAGCCCGATGCCTGACGCTAGCAATAAGCTGTTAACAAAAGTTAATGAGGTGTGAGGGTTGTTTAATTGTCTTTTAAGGAGATTGCCCGGATCGCCGGGCGTTGGGCTCTCTCGCTAACGCGGCTCAACCGCAATGCCGTCGCGAACCTGATTTCCGGGATGCAGGACGACGGTTTCGCCGTCTTCCAGCCCGCCCGTGACTTCAACCTGAAGACCGTTCGCGTGGCCGATATCGATCTTGCGGGTTTCCACTCTTCCGTTCCGGACGGCGTAGACCGCCCAGTCTCCTCCGGAGCGGAACATGGCGGTCAGGGGCAGGATCAGAACGTCGGTTCCCTCCCACAGGACGATACCCGCCTCGACCCGGAAGCCATGGGCAAGTTTCTCATAGGTCTCGGGGGAATCGGTCAGTTCGATCACCACATTGACGCGCTGCTCCTCGATACCGAGCGCCGAAACCTTGGTGAAACCGAACGGTTCGATACGCTCCACCTTGCCGTGCAGGACGTTGTCGCCGCCCCAGTCGCTCAAGATCACGCGCATGCCGGGCCTGACCTTGACTGCGTCGGCCGACAGGAGGTCGGCGACGATCTCAAGGTCGCGCGGGTCGCCCACGGACGCGATGACCGTGCCGGCAGTCAAGACGCCCTCGCTTTCCTTCTGGACTTCCAGGACCTTGCCGTCCGCGGGTGCGTAGATGGGGATACAGACGCAGGAATCGCGTTTCGCGATCAGTTCGGCGGGGGACAGGAGCTGGGATTGCGCTCGCTCCAGTTCATGGACCTTCATTTCGAGGGTCGCCTCCGCCGTCGCCAGTTCCGCCTTTTGAGTGTCATAGGCCAGTTCGGCCTCGTCGAGCGTTTTCGCCGAAACCGTTTGCCTGTCGGCGAGCTGCCGGACACGGGCACGATCGCGCTCCGCGAAGGAAAGCTCCGCCTTGGCCCGGCGCACGGTCGCTTCCGCAAGGTCCTTCGCCGCCTTTGCCGCCTGAAGGGCTGCGCGCATTTCGGCCTCGGTCCGCTGATCGAGGAATTCCGGATCGATCGGTTGCAACTGGGCGATGATGGTCTGATCGCGCACGACTGCGTCGCCCACTTCGCGCTCGACCCTCAACACGCGCCCGGTCAGAGGTGTGCTGACTTCGTAAATGTCCTTGATCCGGGTTTCTCCTTCCTCGTCGATCGTCACGGTCAGCGAGCCTCGTTCCACGGTCGCCAGATCGACGGCGACCGGGCGCGGCCAGAGCGCATAGACGATGGCGAGCGACACGGCCGACAGCACAAGGCCCCAGATCGTCAGGCGGCGAAGCGGTATGCTCATTTTGGTTTTCTCACTCCCGTGTCTTCAAAACGGCGATCAGATCGAGACGGTCGAGGCGGCGGCGCACCAGAAGCGCGGACAGGACGGCGGCCCCGAGGGTGAGCAGCATCGCATAGCCGTAGGACGAGGGCTCGATCACAGCCGGGATCCGATAGAGTTCGGTATTGAAGGAGCTTGCCATGCCAAGCGCAAGCCGGTTGCCGATGAAGCAGCCGACAGGCAGCGCGAGCACTGTCAACAGCAGGCTCTGGCCCAGCAGAATGTAGGATATCTCGAAGCGGGTGAAGCCGATTACCCGCAGCGTCGCCAGTTCCCGGCCCCGTTCCGACAGCGCGATGCGCGCGGAATTATAGACGACGCCGACGGCAAGGGCGGCGGCGAAACCAGCAAAGATGCCGACGAAAACCAGGAGGGTCCGGGCCATGGTCTCGTTGAACATATCGATCGAGGCCTGTCGCAGGGTGACGGCTGCAACGTAAGGCGTGTCTTTCAGTTTGCGGAACAAGGCGTCCTGTTCTCGCGGATCGACACGCAGATGGACCCGGTTGACAACTTCGGTTTCGCGCATCATCCGGTTGACCGCTTCCAGCCGCATGTAGGCGGGATAGCCGATATAGGTGTCGAAGATGCGCACCACCGGCACGTCGACGACCGGCCTTTGGCCCTCCAGCACGTCCAGCGTGATCCGGCTTCCCAGTTCAGCGCCGAGGATTTCGGCGAGCTTTGAGGAGATCACCAGTCCGCCGGGCGGCAGGTCGATGGCGCCGCCCGCGTCGTCATAGACGATGAAAAGTCCCTGCCGTTCGGTCATGCCGGCAAGCGACAGGCGCTTGGAGCGCGATCCGAAACGGGCGCGCACGTCCACGTCCCGCTCGCCTTCCACCGCCTGGACGCCGGGAAGGTTCTTAAAGGCTTCCTGGACTGAGGGAGGGCGGACCTCGGTCAGTCCGACGGTGACGTCCTGGCGCTGGGCGGCGACGAAATAGACGTCGATGAGCCGATTGATGGAATCGAGCCACTGGAGCGCCATGATCAGGACCGCGACCGACATGGCGATGCCGAGAACGGTCAGGCCGGAGCGCACGGGCCAGCGGAACACCTGACGGAAGATCATCCGCGTCGGCTGATCGAAAAATCCGGAAAGACGCCCGCTGGACAGGAACGAACGGGAAAAGGACTGCGGTGCCGGCGGTCGCATGGCTTCGGCCGGGGCAAGGCGCACCGCCCGGCGGACCGCTGTCGCGGTGCCGAGTGTTGCGGCGGCGAGGCTCAAGGCGCCTGCGGCAACGAAACTCGCGGGGTGCGGCCGGAACAGGAGAAACGGAAAGGCGTACATTTCCGCATAGAGGGACGTGGTCAAATGGCCGAGCGCGGCTCCCAGAAGCGCGCCCAGGGCAATGCCGATCAGGGAGATGACCATGACGAGCTTCATGTAGTGCCAGCCGACTTCCAGATCGGAATAGCCGAAGGCCTTGAAGAGGCCGATGACGCCGCGCTCCGTCGCGATCAGCCGATCGACCACCATGTTGGTCAGGAAGGCGGCGACGGCGAGAAAGATCGTCGGAAGCAGACGGGCCATGGTCTTGAGCTGATCGATCTCGCTCATAAGGAACCAGTTCGAAATCTGGTCCTTGCGCGCATAGGCTCCGGTGCCGCCGTAGCGGGCAAGCAAGGTGTCCAGACGCTGCACCACGCCTTCAGGGTCCGTGCCCGGCAGCAACGTCAGCGTGACGTCGTTGAAGGCGCCGTCGAGATCGAACGCACCGGCAAGGGCGGCTTCGCCCATCCAGAGCACCGCGTAGCGCTTGTCGTCAGGCATCAGCGCGCCCGGGCCGATCGCATAGACATGTTCCGGCGACAAGGCGATCCCGACGATCCGCAGGCTTCGCTTGGTGGTATTGATGACCGCTGTCAGCGTGCCCCCGATTGTCAGCCCGTGCGCTTCGGCGAAGCGCTTGTTGACGATCACCTCGTCCGGATTGGAATGGTCGACGAAGCGGCCGCTGACGAGAGCGAGCCGGTTGAGCAGCGGCTGTCCCAGGTCCGGCAGGGAAGAGAGATACGTGGTCGCGGGCTCGTTGAAGCCTTCGATGTCCAGGGTCGCGTAATCGACAATTCGCGGCTCCACGCTCTGCACGCCGGGGATATCGGCGATCCGGCGTGCCAGGGACTTGGGCGCCCGCTTCACATGGGCGAAAACGTCGGCGAAGTGGTAGCGCTCGTAATAGGCGTCCGCGGTCGCCTGCAGCGACTGGATCGCGCCGAGGGACTGCACCATGACGCCGACACCGGTGGCGATCACAAGCGCAATCGCCAGCACCTGGCCCTTGATGTGCCAGAGGTCGCGGAAGAGTTTGCGGTCGAGCGGGTGCATGGCTACCAACTCAGCTCGGAGGCGGCGATCTTGTGCCCGTTGATGCTGACATCCTGGATCGCGCCGTCGGCGAGCCGGATCACCCGGTCCGCCATGGCCGAGATCCCGGCATTGTGAGTGATCAGCGCGGTGGTGGTGCCGAGTTCCCTGTTGATCCGTTCGATCGCTTCCAGCACCACGACCCCGGTCTGGCTGTCCAGCGCGCCGGTCGGTTCGTCGCACAACAGGATGCGCGGCCGCTTCGCGATTGCGCGGGCGATCGCCACCCGCTGCTGTTCGCCGCCGGACAACTGGGCCGGAAAATGCGTCTGGCGGTCGCCGAGACCGATCAGACCGAGGGCTTCGGACGGTTTCATCGGATTGGGTGCGATTTCGGTCACCAGCGCGACGTTTTCCTCCGCCGTCAGGCTCGGCACGAGATTGTAGAACTGGAACACGAAGCCGACGTGATCTCGGCGGTAACGGGTCAGCCGGGCATCGTTGAAGCGTGTGATTTCCGCTCCGTCGAAATGGACGGACCCTTCCGTCGGCCGGTCGAGCCCGCCCACTATGTTCAAGAGCGTCGATTTTCCGCTGCCCGACGCGCCGAGCAAGACAACAAGTTCGCCTTCGCGTAAATCCAGATCTACGCCGCGCAGAGCCCAGACGGCCAGCTCGCCCGTGCCGTAAACCTTTGTCAGTCCGCGCGCCGACAAAGCGGTTTTCGCAGGGGGCGCATCAGCCTTGCGCGCATCGTCCGCTTCGCGTTGATCGGTCTGCATGCTGTCCGTTCCGGTGACTGGGAACACGGTGTGACTGTCGCAAGGCAGATTGCATCCCGACAGTCGGTCTTCAAATGAACGCACCCCATGTGCCCGTTATCTTGCGCATCCTATCGTTGTTGTAAATGCGCTCGATCAAAACGCGGCGGGTACCACGCCGGGAGAAGTGGTGGGCGATACGGAGATTGAATCAGTGACCGCAACGCCCTGAAATTACTTGCAGCAGCAGGACGCGAAACATTCGTCCGTTCGGAAGCGCGGTCTGGCAACTTTTCAGTCACAATCGGCAGTCTGGCCAGAGGTCTGTACGCGCTTGTGGTCGAAGCATGATTTCCCATGTTCGCCGGCGTGGTATGGAAAGGTGGGGTGGATGCAGCTTGGACGATCTGGCAAAGGTGAATATGTAACCCGGCGCAATCTGGTGTAGTGATGGGATCACCAAGGAGAGCGTCCCTTGATCTGACGGATAGACGGTCGTCTCTGCGTTCCTATGAGGTGAGCTGCTCTTCTGTGGTTCAGAGAAGTTGGTTTGTGACCCAATGCAGTGGATACTACAGAAGTTCGAAGACACCGGAAAGCTGGCTGAAGCCCTTGACCGGCTTGGCATTGCGTACTCATGGCAACAAGGTTGTCCCCTTCGTTGGAGAGCTTGTTCCTGAACCGGTCGTTGACAACCCTGATCAGGTGATCTTGTTCGGGTCATATACCCTGTGGAGATACGCTGGCTCCAAGGGGTACTATCCGGGCGTGTTCAGGCTTCGTCCCTTCGTTCACGAACAGGCATGGCATCCTTTCCTTCTCAACGGGGCGGATGCGCTTTTTCTAACTCTCCAGGAGGCGCCTGAGAGGCTCGCGGGCGATGAACGGGAGTGGTTCGTGCGCCCTGTCGATGACAGCAAGGAAGAGCCTGGAAACGTCAAGACAAGCGCGGAGTTAATCCGTCTGGCTGAACAGGTGCTTCTGCTGGACGAAGCTGAAATTCCGAATGGCTCCTTGCGACATGACACGCGGCTCATGCTCACTAAACCCGTTCACATCCTCAAGGAATGGCGTCTCTGGATCGTTGAGGGGCAGGTGGTCACGTGGTCGCTTTACAAAGAGGGGAGGCGCGTTGTCTACCGGCACGAGATTGACGACGATGCGTTGGAATTTGCCCGTCGCATGGTGGAGGTCAATCCCGGGTACTCACCGGCCTACGTTATCGACGTGTGCCGAACCGAGGAGGGCCTGAAACTCCTTGAAACGAACTGCATCAATGCCGCTGGCTTTTACGCCGCAGACTTCATGCAGCTTGCCTCCGCTATTGAAGGGCTGGACCGAAACTAGTCAGCTTTCCCGCGTTTTCGGTCACTGGTTTTCGGCTCCGACACTCGTATTGTCGGTTGGTGGGAAAACGATGATACGGGCAAGCGGTCTTCAGCCAAGTTTTTGCGAACCTGCCCCGAAACCTTCTTTGCGAAAAAGCGTCTGAACAGGGTTTTGACCGCGAGCGTTTCGCATGTCTGCTGAATGCGGTGAGGCTTCACCACGATTTCTGCGATCCGGCCTTTAGTTTCGGCCAACGCAGCGCTCTGGCCGGTCGATGAATTGGACGCAGGATCGTTCGCGGGAACCGAAGAGAAGTCCGCAAAATACCGCTAGGTTATTGAAAAAATGGTGGGCGATACTGGGATTGAACCAGTGACCTTTCCGGTGTGAACGGAATGCTCTCCCGCTGAGCTAATCGCCCTTGATGCTCGTGGATTGCGGGTGTCTACGTTAATTCGTCCACCGAGGCAAGGCCCTTTTTATGCGGGGTTCCTCTTTGAGACCACTTAAAAAAAGCGTCTGACCGGACGATGACGCCTTTAACGAAGATGACTGTTTTCGAGCCGGTTGAGGGCCACAAAAGCAATACGAAGGTTGGACCTGCGCATCTGTTCATGGTCCTCAATCCACGGGCCTTAATCCACAAACCGCGAACTCTGTGACTAAATCCGATAATGATGTTGTTGAGCTTGGTGACAGCGATTACAGGACTCCAGGTACAGCAACCGCTACGCGAGAATCAAGCATTCGAAGCCTTGTTTGTGAGTGTGTTTCCGTCAAGGAGCAGGGCGTCATGGTAATGCGGCGTAGAGCGGGTAAAAAATAACAGTAATAAAAGTACGCATATGATTGTGTACTTGTTGTGCGACGAAGCCTACGTGCTGGCAATGCAGAATCAACAACGATCAATGCGCCCGAGGTGTATTGTTTCGCTGGGTCGTCTTTCGTTCTCCCAGCGGCTTTCACCAAGCTCAGTAGCAAGGAAAACATGTACGACACTCTTCATCTGAAAATACCGGCACACCGGCCGGAAGCAGAAGCCGTTGAAGCGGCCGTTAAGCCGACCCGCGCGGTTCAACGTCGGCACGGGTAGGCAGTCCGATGGATCTAAACCAGGAAAACGCCCGGCTCCGGGACCTGCTCGACGTCAAGGACGCTCGAATTGCGGAACTTGAGGGGCTCGTCTCCGATCGGGTCGTCAGCTTCCCCCAGGAATGGGACCTGTCGCAAATTCAGTCGGAAATGCTGCGCTTTCTACTGAAGCGTCCCGGCAAAAAAGAGAGTTTGCACGCGGCACTCTATTGGGACAGGGACGACGGCGGGCCGGACGTGAGAAACGTCCCTGTGCATGTCTGTCTTTTGCGGCGTAAACTCAAGCCGCACGGGATCGAAATCAGCTGGCTGCCGGATCGCGGGTACTTTCTCAGCGATGACATGAAGCTGAAGATCCGCCGCGGCTGAGTCCGAGCTTACAAAGAACTTGCCCGTCACTCTGCGGAGTGGCGGGTTTTTCCAGGGGCGGCATGGCATCGTGAACAAGACGGTTGAGTTCGCGTTAGCGCCGGTCTCGCCACCCTCTTTTGGCACTTCAATCCCCGCTTCCTCCGCGAAAACGCCTTATTCGGCGCATAACCATCTGAATGCCCGTCGTTTTTCGGAGTATTTCTTATGATTTTTCGCGTTTCTTCTACCGCTCTTCTTTTGTTTTCAACCTCGCTTGCCGCCCTTGCCGCAGAAAATGGCCCGATTACCAGCATCACGTTGTCTTCCGGCGGCCTGGCCGAGGTCGTCCGCAAGGCGGATATCGACAGTTCGGGACTGATCAACATGACGGTGCCGCTGGATCAGGTGAACGACGTTCTGAAGAGCATCGTCGTCTTCGACGAGGCGGGCGTGGTGGAAGGCATCACGTTGCCCGGACCGAGCCCGCTTGCCGAAACCTTCAAGAACCTGCCATTTTCCAAGGAGGATCTGCAGTCGCCGGCGCAACTGCTGTCGAAGCTCCAGGGTACCGGTGTCCGGCTGGACCGGGCAGGGTCCGACGTGGAGGGGCTGGTGCTGGGCGTCTCCGTCCGCGACCGGGGAGACCAGGGACAGGTTGCCGTGGTTTCGGTCCTGAGCCAGGGACGGATCGTCGGAGTCGAACTGGAGCCCGATACGGAAATCACCTTTCTCGACGCCGATATCCAGAACCAGGTGGCCAAGGCCCTGTCGGCGGTTGGCAACGGCAAGGCCGACGGTGCCCGCAATGTTGCGCTGAAGGTCGCGGGCGAGGGTGCGCGCGAGGTTGCCGTCTCCTATGTGGTACCGACACCGATCTGGAAAACCGCCTACCGGGTCGTGACCATGGCCGATGACACGGCAAGGCTTCAGGCCTGGGCGGTTCTGGAAAACGCCAGCGGAGAGGACTGGGAAAACGTCACCGTGACGCTCTCCTCCGGCGCGCCGGTCACGCTGAAACAGCGGCTGCACGATCTTTACTGGCGGGAGCGGCGGGAGGTGCCCGTGGATGTGTCGGCCGGTTACGTTCCGCGCGCGGACTCAGGTGCCCAGGCGTCCCTGGACGGCTTCGGCATTGAGGAAGTTCGCAACCGGGCGACCGGGCTTGCCCGGCTTGCCGCGCCGGTGGCCGAAGCCGCGCCGGCTCCCATGGCCTACAATGTCGCGTCCGCAAACGTGGGCGAGGCAAGCGAAGGCGCGGTGACCGCTTCCTTCACGCTGCCCTGGCCTGTCGATCTGGAACGCGGTCAAACGCTCTCCGCACCGATTGTCGACCGGGTCGTCTCCGCCGAAACCGTATCCGTATTTCAGCCGGAAAGCGGACTTGAGCATCCGATCGCCGCGATCCTGATCAAGAACGAGACGGACACCAGCCTGCCCAAGGGCATCCTGACCGTTTACGATGAAAGGGAAGGCTATGTCGGCGACGCTCAGATCAACGGCATGCCGTCTGGCGAGAGCCGGCTGGCGAGCTTTGCCACCGACAAGAAGGTTCGCGTCAAGCAGACCGCGTTTCCCGACAACCGGATCAGCGAGGTCAAGGTGGCCGACGGCGTTCTGACCGCCACCATCCGCCAGCGGGCGTCCGTTGCCTATGTCATCCAGGGCGCGCCGGACGCCGACCGAACCGTTGTTGTCGAACATCCCAAACGGCCGGGATGGGAGTTTTCCTCGCCGCAGCATCTCGACGACACGGCAACCCATCACCGCTTGAAAATCGAGGTTGCCGAAGGCGCGACGGAGACGGTCACGGCCCTGTCAGAACGTACGTTGAACGAGACCTACAGGCTCGTTTCGACCGGTGCGGAAGAACTTCTCAGCCTGTCGACGCGGACACCGGAGCCCGAGGTAGCGGAAAAACTGAAGGAACTGGCCGGACTGCAATCGGAAATCGCCCGGGTCGAGCGGCGGATCCGGCAGTTGCAGGCCGGAAAGGACGAGGAGATGGCCGACCAGCAGCGGCATCGCGCCAATCTGGCCGCTCTTCAGCCGGGCGCGGATCTTTACAAGCGCGCCGCTCTCAAACTGTCTGAATCGGAAACGCGGATCGAGGCGATCGATACGGATATCTCGGATCTGAAGACGCGGCAGGCAGAAATACGCCAGACCCTTGGAGACGCGATCCGGGCATTTTAGGGCGCGACGTGTTCAACCGGATTTTGCTGCATCGCTTTTAGCTGAAATCATCGATTTCAGACTGCGAAAAGCAATGACGACGCAACGCGATCTGCATTGGGTTTTCGTCCTAGACGGTCCGGCTTGAAAGGCTGTCAACCGCCGCCTCAAGTTCATTGAAGTGGGAGATCACCCTGTCGGGATTGAGTTCGCTGACAGGGACCGGCGTGTAGCCGAAGTCGACGGCGACGACGGGAATGCCGGCGTTGCGCGCGGCGGAGATATCCGTGCCGCTGTCGCCGATCATGATCGAGCCCGCGACCTGGCCCCCGGCGCGTTCGATGGCACCGAGAACAGGCTCGGGGTGAGGCTTGGCAACGGAAAACGTGTCGCCGCCGACAACCGCATCGAAATGTCTCGCAAGGTCCAGTTCCGCAAGCAGGGGCAGGGTCAGCCGCTCCGCCTTGTTGGTGCATACAGCCAGTTTCCAGCCATCGCCGCGGAACGTTTCCAACGCCGCAACCACGCCTTCGAACGGTCTGGTATGAACGGCGATATTGTCGGCGTAATGCTCGAGGAAGTGGCGGTAGAGCGGAGCGACGGTCTCATCGGTCCAGGAGATGCCGTTGAACTCCAGACCGCGTTGGAGCAGGACCTTCGCGCCC
Source organism: Roseibium aggregatum (assembly GCF_017309185.1). GTDB lineage: Bacteria > Pseudomonadota > Alphaproteobacteria > Rhizobiales > Stappiaceae > Roseibium > Roseibium aggregatum_B. The sequence continues at coordinate 1,452,163 of NZ_JAEKJZ010000001.1, forward strand.
AGACCCACCATATGCGCGACCTCTTCCTGAGGTATCGCGGCGTGGCCGGCGGCGGTCATGACCGCGTTCAGCGTGGCGACGAGATCCTCCATGGACGACACGAGCGTGCCATCCAGATCGAAAACCAGAACAGACATGTGATCCCCGGAACTGAAACTGCCGGCTCTGCCTAGCCGGTGATCGTCCCGTCCGCAAGCCACACCTTGCCGGGAACGCCCTTCTATAATTTGTAGGCGCTGCGGAACCCGCCCCAGTGGCGGCCCTGGACGACGATCGGGGCGTCGATCTCCTTCATCCAGACAATGTTGCCGCCGCCCATATCGCGGGCATAGGTCTGGATCAGGAACGGCCGCGTATTGCGCGCCGCGCTCAGGCCTGCCCGGTCGTCAAAGATCCGCTTGTTCCGGCAGTTGGCCGCATTCCAGACGGGATCTCCGGGTTTTTGCGGCTTGGAGTAGATCAGGTTGTGCACCGGCAGATAGCCGTTGCGGTCGACGGTGGCGCAAAAGGCCATGCCCTGGTTCTTGCCCAGAATGTCTTCCTGGATTTCCGGAAGTATGTTTTCCAGTTGTCCAAGGGCACGGGTCGTGACCTGCTGCGGATCGGTTCCCGCGACCGGCAGGTAGTTGGTGTCGAACAGGTCGTCGGTCGTCAATTTGCCTTCTTCAAGCAGCTTTTCCATCGCCTCGGTGATGCGGGCTGCGCCAGACTGCGCGATTTCGACTTCCTTCGCATAGCTGTCGTGGGTCGCGGCGATTTCCCGGTCGAGCGCATTCCGGAACGACCCATCCGGGTTGACGAAGCGGCCGTGGCAGCCTTGTTCGGAAAGTGCTGTGACCTGTGCTTCCACCTGTCCCAGGCCGGAAATATTGAGACCGATCCTGCTCCCGGGACGCGGCGGTGTGCCGTTCTTGACCACGAACAGGAGGCCGCCATCGGAGAGGTCATGTGTCTCGATCGGCGCGGAGATGGATCCGTTTGTCATCGTTCCGGAGAGCTTGACGGGCAGCCGGTCGTGCTGACGCCTGTCGCCGGCTTCCGTCTGCCGGATCATCATCGAGAACCGGGCCCGCAGCGCCTTGGTGGCCGCGCTCATTTCGGCTCCTGACTCGCGGGCAAGCATTCCACCTTCCTCCGCCGCCTGGGCGGACGCCGTGATCCCCTCGACGCGGCGGACCACCTCCTGCACGAATTCGGCGGTCTGGTTGGCCTGCTCGCCGATCTTGCCGGTGGTTTCGACCTGGGACTGTACCGCGTCCTCGACCGCGGCGAAGCTCGGCCGGATCCTGCCGATCACTTCGATGATCCGGTTGACCGAACCGAGATTGTGCTCCGCCGACTGGTTGAGCCGGTCGATATTGGCGACAATCTGTTCGGTTGCGGATTGGGTCTCCACGGAGAGCGCCTTGACCTCGCTTGCAACGACGGAAAAACCCTTGCCGGCTTCGCCTGCCCTGGCCGCCTCGATCGTCGCGTTGAGAGCAAGAAGGTTGGTCTGTTTCGCGATGTCCGAGATCAGGCCAACCACATTCGCGATATCGTCGATGGCTCTTTTCAGTTCCAGCACACCCTGATTGACCTGGTCGGCGACATCGCGCGCTTCGCCGGCAAGCTGGCCGGAGAGGGCAACCTGAGACCCGATTTCGCTGCTTGAGGTGGTCAGGTCCTGAATGGATGCGGCGAGTCCGTTGGCGTTTTCGCCGGCGAGAGCAGATTGGTCCACCAGCGACTTGCTGTCGTCGCGGATGGTTTCAAGCTTGCCCATTTGACTGACAAGCCGTTCCTGAACCTTTTCCGCCGCCGCGTCGATCGTCTTGGCCGCGACTTGCAGGTCGTCTTCAAGGCTGTCCAGAACAAACGCCACTTGATCGTGTGGGTTTTCCTTAGAGGGTTCAACAGACCCCGTTTCAGGTGATGCCGCAAGGTCAGGAGGATTTACCTCGTGAAAGGCGCTCTTGTTAGTTTGACGAGTCCTAAGTTTAAAGAGGTTCATCGCGTTATGGTTGTCCAGAACTCTAGGAAAATTTGAAACAGTATCGGCGTGTAATCTAAAATCATTGTTAATACCAAGGCGCGTTGACTGGGTCCCATCCAGCCGGTCTTTCGGCCGTTCGACGCAGCGGTGCGTGACATGGACAATACCCCGAGGCACCTTCGATCCGCCCTCTGGCAAAAACGCCTTGGAAAGACGGTCGCATGGGACGCGACCCGGGCTGGCAGACTCTGAAAGCGCGATCAGAAAAAGACTGCTGGTCGTTCCTTGTTGAAATGGGGAATGTCACTGGACCGGCGGATGTCGGCCATGCTAAGCACCCGGCGGCCAGGGGGAGTTGACTGGCTGCGGTCTGCCCGACGGAGCGTGGCTGAAGGTAGTGAGAATGAGCGACGAACTTAAACGGCAAGCTGCGGAACGCGCCGTGGATGATATCGAATCCGGCATGCGGCTTGGAATCGGCACCGGTTCAACGGCGGAGTTTTTCGTAAAGGCGCTTGCCCGGCGTGTCCGGGAAGGGCTCGACATCGTCGGTGTGCCGACATCGGAACGAACCCGGAAACTGGCTATGGAACTCGGTATCCGGCTGTCGACGCTCGATGAGATGCCGCAGCTTGATGTGACGGTCGACGGCGCGGACGAACTCGATCCGAACCTCGCCCTCGTAAAAGGCGGTGGCGGTGCCTTGCTTCGGGAAAAAATCGTGGCATCGGCCTCCGGCCAGATGATTGTCATCGCGGACGCCAGCAAGCAGGTCCCGGTCCTTGGCCGGTTTCCGCTGCCGATCGAAGTCGTACCGTTCGGTCTGGAATCGACCAGGCTTGCGATCCTGAATGTCCTCGCCGGCCTGGATCTGCCACAAACGCTGACGTTACGCGGAGGAGCGGCGCAGCCTTTTGAAACGGATGGCGGCCATTTCATTCTGGATGCGCATCTTCAGGAAATCAAAAACGTGAAAGCCCTCGCGGATCGTCTGGTCGCGATTCCAGGCGTCGTCGACCATGGGCTGTTCATTCAACTTGCAACAAAGGCTTACGTGGCGGCGGAAGATGGGGTAAAGACCGTCTTTCCCCTCTGATTGGTGTTGGTTATTCTTTTCAGGCCATGGATGGAAGCCGCCTAGGAGTAAAAATATGAAACGTGTCAATAAATTCACGCGGGCCGCTGCACTGGGCACAGCTTTGTTTGCCACAGGCATATTTTCGGCCGGGGCAATCGCGCAGGAAACCGGCGCCGCCGCGCAGGCTCCCGCGAAACCGAGTTTTTCCGAAAGCCATCTGGCCGCGGCCAAGAAAGTTGCGATAACCACCAAATCCCTGGAGCCGTTCGACGAAATTCTGCCGCTGATGGTGGATCAGTCCCGCACGGCGTTCATTCAGGCCACCCCGGCACGGGCCGAGGAGATCGTCGAAGTGACACAGGAAGTCGCTTTGAAGCTGGCTCCGAAGCGCGCGGAGTTGAACGATGTGGTTTATCAAGCCTGGGCGCAACTCTTCACCGAGGAAGAACTGAACCAGCTTGCGGATTTCTACAGCACCGATCTGGGCCAGAAGCTCACCGAAAACATCCCGAAAATTTCCGCTTTTTCCGTTCGGGCTTCGCGTGAGTGGCAAGACAAGATCTCCACGGAAATGGTGACAATGATCCAGGAAGAACTGAAGCGGCGCAACGAAGCGGCTCAGTAATCCCCGGGGGACGCTACGTCCCGTCCATCACGTCAATCGGAGGCCGGCGTTTTGTCCGGCCTGCGGGCCGTTTGAGCGACCCGTTTCTTTTTTCGATCGGTCGGTTCGAACCGGTTGGATTTCCAATACTTGGTCTTATCTGAGGTAGGTCCGGTTACCGCCGGGCAATGAGACGATTTGAGAGAAAAGAGGCGCATATGACCGACTACGACTACGATCTCTTTGTTATTGGAGGCGGGTCCGGCGGCGTCCGCGCGGCAAGGATCGCGGCCACACACGGCGCGCGTGTCGCAATCGCCGAGGAGCACCGCTACGGCGGAACCTGTGTGATCAGGGGGTGCGTGCCGAAAAAACTGTTCGTCTATGCCTCCAAGTTCGCCGAAGAGTTCGAAGACGCCGAAGGGTTCGGCTGGTCGGTCGGGGAACGCAGTTTTTCCTGGGAAAAGCTGGTCGCCGCCAAGGATCAGGAAATCGCGAGACTTGAAAACATTTACCGGCGCAATCTTGACCGGGCGAATGTGGAAATACATGACAGCCGCGCGGTGATCGAAGGGCCTCAAACCGTTCGCCTCATGTCGACGGGCACGAAGGTGACGGCCAGGTACATCCTGGTCGCAGTCGGGGCATCGCCGAACCTCGACAACAGCCTGCCGGGTATCGAGCATGCGATCACCTCCAACGAGGCGTTCCATCTGACCGAGTTGCCCTCCAGGATCCTGATTGCGGGCGGAGGATACATCGGTGTTGAATTCGCCGGTATTTTCAACGGGCTCGGGGTTGAAACCACGCTGATCTACCGCGGAGACGAAATCCTGCGCGGCTTCGACAACGATTTCAGATCCGCTGTCCGGGAGGAAATGGAGAAGAAGGGCGTCAAATTCGTCCTGAACGACTCCTTCGAGAAAATTGAAAGGCTGCCGGACGGTACAGCAGCGGCACACACGCAAGGTGGTCAGATACTGCAGGCCGACAAGATCATGTTCGCGATCGGCCGCAATCCGCACACCAGGGATCTGGGGCTCGAGAAGGTCGGTGTCGAAATGGACAGGATCGGGGCCATCAAGGTCAATCCGGATTCAAGCACAACGGTCGAGTCGATCTACGCTGTCGGTGATGTGACCAACCGGGCGAACCTGACACCTGTCGCCATCCGCGAAGGCCACGCCTTTGCCGACACGATATTCGGCAACAATCCCTGGACCGTCGATCACAGCCTGATTGCCACTGCCGTCTTTTCCCAGCCTGAACTTGGAACGGTCGGCCTGACCCAGGAAGAAGCCCACGAGCGCACTCCGAACCTGGACATCTACAAGTCGAGTTTCCGGCCGATGAAGCACACGCTCTCCGGACGGGATGAGAAGATGCTGATGAAGATGATCGTCGACGCCGACACGCAGAAGGTCCTGGGGGTTCACGTTCTTGGACCGGACGCGGGCGAACTGGCGCAGGTCCTCGGTGTCACGCTGCAAATGGGGGCGACCAAAGCGGATTTCGACCGGACGATCGCCGTCCACCCGACTGCGGCGGAAGAACTGGTGACCATGCGAGAGCCGACGGAACGGCTTCGCGGCTAATACGCCTTCGTCCGAGACTCGCTTCGCGAGACCGAATGCTTGGGGGCCGTCCCCTAAGCGCGCCGGGCTGTGGCCTTGAATTCCGGGACCGGGGAGGGGGCGATGCCGTCGTTCCCGATCTCGCTGTAGAAGGTGAAGCGGCTTCGACCCGATTTCTTGGAGTGGTAAAGCGCCAGGTCGGATGCGGCGACCAGCGCTCCGGCGGTCGCGCCGTCGAGGGGCGCAACCGCAATTCCGATGCTGAGGCCGATTTGTGCTGAACGGTCGTTTCCAACCGGAACGGGCGTGCGCGCGCACTCAAGCAAGGCTTCGCTAAGCAGACGCAGGTGAGCCCGCGCGGTCGATCCGTGATAGATCACGACGAATTCATCGCCCCCGACGCGGCATACCAGCCCGTTGCCGCCGACAATCGCGTCGAGACGGTCGGCCATGGTCTTGATGACAATATCACCTGCGGAATGTCCGAAGGTGTCGTTCACTTCCTTGAACTGGTCGAGGTCGCAGTGGATGACGGCAAGAGGGTGATCTGGCAGCGAGTGGACGGCGCTTTCAATCGCGCGGTTGAATTGCAGCCGGTTTGCCAGACCGGACAATGTGTCGTGCAACGCAAGACGTCGGTTCTGCTCTTCGCTGGCCTGCAGGGACGCGGTAAGCTTGCCGATCCGCCAGGCGATGCCAAAGGCCACGGCGCCAAGGGCCGCGCTGATAACGGCGATCACCGGAATGACCGTCGGCCAAATGGAAGCACCTGCGGTTTTCCAGTCCCATCTGAAGGTTCCCACAGGCGATCCGAGCGTATCGGTAATGGAAAGCAAGGGACCGTATTCCGGAGAGGTTGGCCCCTCGGCGAAACGGAGAGACGGAAAGTTGACCCGATCGCTGAGCTGGCGCAGCAACGCATCGTCGATATAGGTGGCCGACAGGATGAACGTCGGCTGGTCGTCCGGTAGGGTCTCCTTGAAATCGTCGGGCATGATCGGCATGGCGCCGACCAGCGCGGGTTTCCCGTCGATGCGGATGAAACCCATGTAGGCGTATTGCGCGGGATCGACCCCCTTGATGGAGCGGTGGCCGTAGCCTCCGGGAACGCGGACCCGGTTGCGGACAAAGAGTTCTCCGAGAATTTCGATGATGGCCAGAAGTTCAGAAGCCTTGTCCAGTTCGTGACGGACGATATGCGTGTAGTCGCCGAAGGACTCCGCGAGTACCTGGCCTTCGCCGGAGATAAGCATGACCTTGCTGTGGGCATAGTCGTCCCAGAGCGTGTTGAAGCTCTGGCGCACATAGCCCGGATCGAAGTCGCGCACCAGCCTGGCGACGGATTGATCCGATGTCGCGACCTTGACGAGTTCCTGGACAATCGAGCGAAGCCGATGGTCAAGCGTGTTCTTGAAAAGATGCTCCTCGTGAGCGATCGCTTGCCGGACCGAAGCTTGAGAAGAAACGAAACCGACAAACGCCAGCGACGCGGATGTCAGCGCGATCAGCACGCCAGCCAGAAGGAATGCGAGCCGCGAAATGTGATGCCGCGGACCAAACGAGGAAGCGTCACTGTATCTTTGCCGGACTTCGTTCAAGTTGCAATCCTGCAAGTATTTGCAAACTTCTGGTTTAATTATGACTGTTGTCGTTCGGGAAGTTAGCTGGATGATATTAATAATATATGGCTTCAGTTCAATATTATGGAGATTAGTTACATGTTTATATTTTAAGGAAATGTAAATGACAATTTTCACAATGAAGTATTACGCATCTTAAGCAACGTTGAAAATTGGAGCAGACGAACCCGTCAATAATTCAAAGACGATTGTCTGCAAGGCCTGTCGCCGGGCAGGGGCGCAAGGTGCTCAGGTGAGCTGGAAGACTATCGATGAGCGAGAAGTCGAATGTCGAGACATTCGCGGCGCGGCCGCAGACAAAGAGGATCCGGTGGAGATGAAGCTGCCAGGGGCGGGCGGGGTTCCGGCCATCTCGGCACTCCTGTCAGGTTCAACAAACGGGAGCGATCAAATGGGGTCTCCTCGAGCGCGGTCTGCTTGAGGTCTCACGCCTCATCGAAACGGCCGAGCGCCTTAACAAAACGATCTATTTCATCTTCGGTGTTGAAGGCATGCAGAGATGCCCGGACGACGGCCTCCAGCCCGCGTTCCGGAAGGTCTATCCGCGCCGAACTGGCACGGCTCACCGAAACGTTGATATGGGCGTTCGAAAGCCGTTCCTTGATTTCAGCCGGCGTTTCGCCTTCCTTCGTGAAAGTGACGATGCCGCCCTTTCTGGCGCCCTTGTCGTGCAGCGTGACGTCGGCCAGGCCAGAAAGCTCGGATCTGAGTTGGGCACCAAGCGCGCAAATCCGGTTGCTGAGCCGCTCGATTCCGAAGCCTATGGCGTAACTGGCGGCGACGCCCAGACCGATCTGCCCGGCCACATAGCGCTCCCACGTCTCGAAACGCCGGGCATGGGGAACCAGTTCATACGATGTTTCGTCGATCCAGTTGGCGGATTGCAGGTCGATGAAGGGCGGCTCCAGCTGATCGAGAACGCTGTCGCTGACGTAAAGGAAGCCGGTGCCGCGCGGGCCGCGCAGGTATTTGCGGCCTGTTCCCGACAGCATGTGACAACCGATTTCCTTGACGTTGAGAGGCACATGGCCGGCCGACTGGCAGGCGTCCAGCAGGTAGAGGACGTTCGCGGACCTGGCGATTTCGCCGACCTCTTCCGCCGGATTGATCAGTCCGGAAAAGGTCGGAATATGCGTCAGAGCCACCAGACGGGTTCTTGGGCCGATGGCCGCCCTGAGCGCCTTGAGATCGATTTGCCCGGTCTCGTCGTCCTCGACGATGTCGATCTCAACTCCCTTGCGGCGTTTCATCTGCAAAAAGGCGACGTAGTTGGAAACATATTCGGACCGTCCGGTTACGATCCGGTCGCCCGTCTTGAAATCTATCCCGTAAAAGGCCATGTCCCAGGCACGGGTTGCGTTTTCGATATAGGCGATTTCGTGCGGTTTGCTGCCGATCAGCGCCGCAAGGCTGGTATAAAAAGTGTCCATCCCGGCCTGAGCCGCCGCTGCCGCCTCGTAGCCCCCCAGTTGCGCTTCGAGATCGAGATGCTGTTTGACCGCGTTCACGACGGGCGACAGCGCAAGACCGGTTCCGGCATTGTTGAAATGGATCAACTGCCAGACGCCGGGCGTATCTTTTCTCAGCAGTTCGACATCCTGTTGAGAAAGAGATGGAACAATCATTGTAGTCTCCCGCGTTCCCGACCGACTGAAATCCAGGGGCTTGAAACTTAAAACCCATGACGATCACTTATTTTGGATATGGTTCTCTCGTCAATGCTGACACTGTTCCTTCCGGCACCGAGGTGACCCCCGGCAAGCTGCGCGGCTGGATCCGGGAATGGAAGGTCTGCGGTACCGGCGAGAACGGTGTTGGCCGTTGCGCCTTGACGGTGCGACAGCACGCGGAAACGGAAATATGGGGTGTCATGGCACGGGAGCCGTGGCACCGGTTGGATGCGCTGGAAAAACGCGAGAAGCGTTACGACAAGGTCGGCCGGGTCGGAACGGCCTTCAGATGCGACGCGGCCGATAGGCCGGGACCCGCCGACCTCTTTCTCTTCAGGGCGTCGCCGGACCATTACCGGTGGGGCTGCGAGAAACATCCGGTCTTGCAGAGTTATCTGGATTGCGTGCTGTCCGGTTACTTCAAGGTCTGGGGAGAGGAGGGGGTCGATCACTTCCTTCGGACCACGGACGGCTGGCACGTTCCGGTGCTTCCGGACAGGGAGGCGCCGCACTATCCCAGAAAGATCGTCCTCGACAGTGACCTTGCCGCCCTGTTCGACGAGAAGCTGACCGCTCTCGGCGTGCGCTATCTTCAGCCCGGCGGATGACACCGGGCTCAACAAACTGGAACCCGCCCGGCCTCGGATTGTTCGATCTGCCGTGCTTTGCTGTCAGCCGCCAAAGAGGCTCTGCAGGCCGTGACCTGCCAGATAGGCGATCCCGGCGGCGAGCATGCCGATCGCCGTGGTTTCCACGCCGCAGGCCAGCCAGCTTCTCTGCGACCAGCGCGCCCTGAGAGAACCTATGACGAAGAAGGCGCTGGCCGTGAGGGCGCAGGCAACGAGCGACCCGGAGGGAAGGGACAGAACGAAAGGAAGCAGCGGGATCGATCCGAACAGGACAAAGGCCGCGAAGGTATAAAGCGCGGCTTTGAGAGGCGCGCGGCTGGCATCCGACAGGCCGTATTCGCCCTGCATCATGGTTTCGATCCAGGTCGCCTTGTTGGACGTCACGAGGCGGACAATCTCTTCCAGGTCTTCACCCTCATAGCCTTTGCTCCTGAAGATCTGACGGATTTCCTCGCGCTCGCCGTCGGGTTCCACGGCGATATGCTTTTCCTCGACTGCCTTGAGGCGCGCGTAGTCCTCGTTTTCGGATTTCGATCCGGTGTAATTCGCGGCGGCCATCGAAAACCCGTCGGCAAGCAGATTGGCGATGCCCAGGATCAGGATAACGTTGGTGGAAAGCGATGCGCCGACGGACCCCGCGACGACCGCGAATGTCGTCACCGCGCCGTCGATCCCTCCGTAAACCCAGTCTCGCAGATAGCTGACGCTGGGCCCGAGCGCGAGCCGGTCAGCGATCTCCTTACGTTGGTGGCTGTGTTCCAAACCTGTGTTGGACATGCTGGCTCCCATCTTGTTTCGGCATCATGCGCCAGGGGGGCTCCGGACGCCATGATCCGGGTCAAAAAGATCCTCGCAGGCCCGACCGGCGGTTTCCGGCTAAAAAGCGGGACCTTTTTGGCCGATTGGCCGGTGGCATTGGTTGCCCGGGGAGTGTATAAGGCCGCACGTTTGCTTCAATGAGGCAGGCAAAAACGAATGAAAATATCAAGGACCGCGTAGCGATAAAGGGGTCGAAGACCTTTGGGTCCAGCAGGAGTTGAGGAAATGGCGGAGAAGTGGAGCCCGGACAGCTGGAGATCTAAACCGATCGTGCAGGTGCCGGATTATCCCGATAAAGAGGCTTTGGCGGAGGTTGAGCAGCGCCTGTCGACATATCCCCCGCTGGTTTTTGCCGGTGAAGCGCGCGCGCTGAAAAACCAGCTCGCGGATGTCGCGGCCGGCAACGGCTTCCTGCTTCAGGGCGGGGACTGCGCGGAGAGCTTTGCCGAGCACCAGGCGGATCATATCCGGGACTTCTTCCGCGTCTTCCTGCAGATGGCGGTGGTTCTGACCTATGCGGCGAGCCAGCCGGTCGTCAAGGTCGGCCGTATCGCCGGCCAATTCGCCAAGCCGCGCTCCTCCAGCGTGGAGAAGAAAGGCGATGTCGAATTGCCGAGCTATCGTGGCGATATCATCAACGACATCGACTTCACGCCGGAAAGCCGGATCCCGGACCCCAACAGAATGGCCATGGGATACCGCCAGTCTGCGGCAACGCTGAACCTGTTGCGCGCCTTTGCCCAGGGCGGGTACGCAAACCTGGATCAGGTGCACCAGTGGATGCTCGGCTTCATTTCCGACAGTCCCCAGGGGCATCGCTACAAGGAGCTGGCCGACCGCATTACCGAGTCGCTCGACTTCATGCGGGCCTGCGGCGTCAATTCCGACAGCGTTCCCCAGCTTCGCTCGACGGATTTCTTCACCAGTCACGAGGCATTGCTTCTCGGCTATGAAGAGGCCCTGACCCGCATCGATTCCACCTCCGGAGAATGGTACGCAACTTCGGGCCACATGCTGTGGATCGGCGACCGCACACGGCAGCCCGACCATGCCCATGTGGAATTCTTCCGGGGGATCAAGAACCCGATCGGTCTGAAGTGCGGTCCCTCGCAGACCCCGGACGGGCTCCTTGAGCTGATCGACATTTTGAACCCGGACAACGAACCGGGCCGGCTCACCCTGATTGCCCGGTTCGGTGCGGACAAGGTCTTCGATCACCTGCCGCAGCTGGTGCGGGCGGTGGAACGCGAGGGCAAGTCCGTCGTCTGGTCCTGCGATCCGATGCACGGCAACACGATCACGGCCGGCGGTTACAAGACCCGTCCGTTCGACCGCATCCTGAAGGAGGTGGAAGCCTTCTTTGCCGTTCACCGGGCCGAAGGCACCCATGCCGGCGGCGTTCACGTCGAAATGACGGGCAAGAACGTGACCGAGTGCACCGGCGGCGCACGGGCGTTGAGCGAAGACCAGCTCGGCGACCGTTACCACACCTATTGCGATCCGCGCCTCAACGCGGACCAGGCACTGGAGCTTGCTTTCCTGATCGCGGAAAACCTCAAGAAGGAACGCGACGGCCGCCGGGCCGAGCCCCTGGCCGCAAGCGCCTGACGGCGCCGGAATTTGATATGCGAAGGGGCGGCTCTGGCCGCCCCTTTTGTTTTTTGAAAAATTTCCTGAAAAATAACAGGATCGGTAAGCCTCGTTTAACGCGGATAATGCATACGTTCCTCAAGGGAAACGGCTGAACGAGGAGAAAGGCCTTGCGGGAAAACTGGGATCTGACCAAGGTCTCGTGCCTGATTGCGGAAGACAACCCGCATATGCGGGCGATCCTGCGCTCGGTGCTGTCCGGTTTCGGCATTCGCTCCGTCTTTGAGGCGAGCGACGGGGCCGAAGCCCTGGAACTCCTGGTGGACAGAAGACCTGACATCGTTCTGTGTGACTGGGTCATGAACCCCTTCGGCGGCGATGAGTTCCTGCGCATTCTCAGGCGGGATCGCGACCTGGTGATCAGCACCACTCCGGTTCTGGTCGTGACCGCTCATGCGAAACGCGCCACGATCCTGGAGGCGATCAATATCGGCGTGCACGGTTTTGTCGCCAAACCGATCGCACCCGCGATCCTTTACCAGCACATTGGCGAAATCCTCGACCGGCAATACCTTCACGGCCGCAACAAGGGTATTCCGGCGCCCGGATCGTCGAAACGGACCCGCAGCCTGAACATACCCGCCGACCCGGACGACCTGTCGGGTGGAGCAATGGCGAACGAACCGGACGGATTGGCGCTTCTTTAAACAACGGGGGTTGAGGCGGCAAACCGCCCGGCTTTGTCGAACAGGGCGATTGCAACCCTCAAGACTTGCCGTTACATCAGGAGACGATGACATCTCCTGGCTCCGTTTCCATGATTTCCGATCGATTTAGACTGGCCGTAGCGCAACTGAACCCCACTGTTGGCGATGTTGCCGGCAATACCGGCCTTGTCCGCGAAGCGCGGCGCGAGGCGGCTGAAAAAGGCGCGGACCTCGTCCTGACCTCCGAGCTTGTGCTGGCCGGCTACCTGCCGGAAGATCTGGTGCTGAAACCAGCCTTTGTGAGCAGCTGCATGGAGGCGGTCGAAACGCTGGCAAGGGAGACGGCGGACGGCGGCCCCGGTCTCGTCGTCGGTTCGCCGTGGCGCGGCGAGGACGGCAAGGTCTATAACGCAGCGCTTCTGCTCGACCGGGGAGAGGTCAAGGCGGTCCGCTACAAATACGATCTGCCGAACTACAGCGTCTTCGACGAAAAACGTGTCTTTGCCGCCGGCCCCTTGCCCGGCCCGGTCGATTTTCGCGGCGTGCGGATTGGCCTGCCTGTCTGCGAGGATATCTGGAATGACGAGGTCTGCGAGTGCCTCGAGGAAACGGGGGCCGAGCTGCTTCTCGTTCCCAACGGCTCGCCCTACTGGGAAAATCGGGCGGAGCACCGGCTGCAGGTCGTTGTTTCCAGGGTCGTGCAGACTGGCCTGCCGCTTGTCTACTGCAACCAGCTCGGCGGTCAGGACGAACTGGTGTTCGACGGCGGCTCGTTCGCGCTTCAGGGCGACCGCAAGCTGGCGTTCCAGATGCCGCAGTTTAAGACGGCAATCGGGATCAGCGACTGGAAGCGGGACGGGGACAGCTGGATCTGCGAGAGCGGCGAGATCGCAAAGTTGCCGGACCTTGACGAGGCCAACTGGCGCGCCTGCGTCATGGGGCTTGGCGACTATGTCGACAAGAACGGTTTTCCCGGCGTTGTGCTCGGCCTGTCGGGGGGCATCGATTCCGCCATTTGCGCGGCCATGGCCGTCGATGCGCTTGGAGCGGACCGGGTTCACGCGATCATGCTGCCCTACCGCTACACCTCCGGGGAAAGCATCAAGGATGCCGCGGAGTGCGCGGCGGCACTCGGGATCCGGTATGACACGGTGCCGATCGCCGAACCGGTGGAAGGCTTCCTGTCCACCTTGAGCGGCCTGTTTGAGGGCACGAAAGAGGACACCACCGAGGAAAACATCCAGTCGCGCGCGCGTGGCGTGATCCTGATGGCGGTCTCCAACAAGTTCGGCCACATGGTCATGACCACGGGCAACAAGTCGGAAATGTCCGTCGGCTACGCGACCCTCTACGGCGACATGAACGGCGGCTACAACCCGATCAAGGACCTTTACAAGACGCAGGTCTATCATCTGGCCGCGTGGCGCAACGAGATCAGGCCGGCAGGGCTTCTGGGCCCGGCGGGCGAGGTGATCCCGCGCAACATCATCGACAAGGTGCCGACGGCGGAACTCAGGGAAAACCAGACGGATCAGGATTCGCTGCCGCCCTACGACGTGCTCGACGACATTCTGGAATGCCTGGTCGAGGATGAGATGTCCGTCGGCGATATCGAAAAACGCGGCCACGACAGGGCGCTGATCCACCGCATCGAGCACCTGCTGTATATCGCCGAATACAAGCGCCGGCAGGCGCCTCCCGGCGTGAAGATCACGGAACGCAATTTCGGCAAGGACCGGCGCTACCCGATCACCAACCGGTTCCGGGACCGCTCGTAAGCTTGTCCGGGCAGGTCTCTCCAACCGGTACGGGGAGTGGAAACGGGCGATATCTCGCTTTTTTGCGCGAGAATGCCCGCTGGCTGTCGGCGAGCTATCTGCTGGCCGTGTTTTCCGGTTTCGGTCAGACCTTCTTCATTTCTCTGTCCGGCGGCGACATTCGCGCCGAATTCGGTCTGAGCCATGGCGAACTGGGCCTGCTTTACATGCTGGCGACGCTCGCCAGCGCGTTGACGCTGCCCTATGTCGGCCGGAGCCTGGACCACTTTCCCGTCCGAAGGATCGCCGCGGTGGTGATGACCGGCCTGGCGCTGTGCTGTCTGGCGATGGCGGCGAGCTTCTCGGTCTGGTCGGTGGCCCTGGCCTTCTACGGTCTGCGCCTGTGCGGGCAGGGCATGATGACCCATACGTCGCTCACCGCCGCAGGGCGTTGGTTTTCGGCGCAGCGGGGCCGGGCGCTTTCGATCGCGGTGCTGGGGTTTCCAACCGCCGAAGCCCTGTTTCCCCTGTGTTTCGTCGTCTTGAACAACCAGTTCGGCTGGCGTGGCGCCTGGACGGTCTCCGCCTGCGTGCTGTTCCTGCTCGCCATGCCCGTGCTTTTGACGCTTCTCGCGCGCGACAGGGTGCCGAGTGTTGCGGAAGTGGCGACGGCCAGACCGGAGGGACGCCAGTGGACCCGTCGGGAAGCGCTGCGCGATCCGCGTTTCTGGGTGGTCTCCTGCGGGGTGAACGCGCCGGCCTTCATCGGAACGGCGATCTTCTTTCATCAGGTCTATCTGGTCGAGTTACGCGGCTGGACGCTTGAACTGTTCGCGAGCGCCTTTCTCGTCATGGCGGCGGGTGTCGTGGTCGCGTCGCTGACGGTCGGCCCCCTGATCGACCGCTTTTCCGCCCGCCAGCTTCTTCCCTTCACGCTGGTGCCGCTCTCGCTCGGCTGTTTTGTGCTTGGGCTGGTTCACGCTCCCGCGGCAGCCTTCATCTTCATGGCGCTGGTCGGGATTTCCAACGGCTTCAACAGCACGATGGTCGGCGCCCTGTGGCCGGAGGTCTACGGCACGCGGCACATGGGCGCGATCCGCTCTGTCGCCTTCGCGATCATGGTGTTCGCCTCGGCTGCGGGGCCGGGTCTTGTCGGCTGGCTGATCGATCTGGGCGTTGCCTTCGATCTCCAGATCTTCGGCATGGGCCTTTACTGCGTTCTCTTTTGCGCCGTCCTCGCGGCTGCGGCACGGGCTTATCGACCGATTGAATATTCGTGAGATCAAGGTCAGTTTGGGGCTTGCCGCAAGGCGCGGCGCGGGCTAACTCAGGCGCCATGACCGTTACCGTTCGTTTCGCGCCGTCTCCGACCGGCCACATCCACATCGGCAACAGCCGTCCCGCGCTCTTCAACTGGCTCTTCGCAAGGAAGAACGGGGGAGCGTTCATTCTGCGCTTCGACGACACCGATCTCGAGCGCTCCAAGGCCGAATATGCCGAGTCGATCGAAACGGATCTGCGCTGGCTGGGCATTCAGCCGGACCGGATCGAGCGCCAGTCGGAGCGGGTCGCAAGCTACGACGCGGCCGCGCAAAAACTCAAGGATGCCGGTCTGCTTTATCCCTGCTACGAGACCCCGGACGAACTGGAACGCCGCCGCTCGCGCCAGCGCGCGCTCGGCCGACCGCCTGTTTACGACCGGGCAGGACTGAAGCAGAGCGACGAGGAGCGGGCGGCCTTCGAGGCCGAGGGCCGCAAACCGCACTGGCGGTTCGTGCTGCCCAATCACGATGGCGACCCGTTTCAGACGCGGCGGACCGACGTGAGCTGGACCGATCTCTGCCGGGGAGAGCAGGCCGTCGATCTGGCCTCGTTGTCCGATCCGGTCCTGATCCGCGCGGACGGAACCTACCTTTACACCTTGCCATCCATCGTCGACGACATCGACATGGGCGTGACCCATGTGATCCGGGGCGAGGATCATGTGGCCAACACCGGTGTGCAGATCGCGATTTTCGAAGCGCTTGACGCGAAGGCCCCCGTATTCGGCCACCATAATCTGCTGACGACGCGGGACGGCGAGGGGCTTTCGAAACGCAAGGGGGCGCTGTCCATCGGCTCGCTGCGCGAAGCCGGGCTTGAACCGATGGCGGTCGCGTCGCTGGCGGTCCTGACGGGAACGAGCCAGGCGGTCGAGCCCGTGCCGGCCATGGAGCAACTGGTCGAGAAATTCGACCTGTCGAACGTTTCAAGATCGTCGGCCAAATTCGATCCGGAAGAGCTGAAAAGCCTGAATGCCCGCCTCGTTCACGACCTGCCTTTCGAAGCGGTCAGGGATCGGCTGGCCAGTCTCGGGATCGATCCGACGGAAACGTTCTGGAACACGGTACGCGGCAATTGTGAGACCGTTTGCGCGGCCGCGGCCTATTGGCAGATCGTCGACGGATCAATCGAGGGGAAGATCGAGGATGAAGACAGGGAGTTCCTGTCAAAAGCCCGCGACCTGCTGCCGGAAGGCGACATCACAGTGGAAAGCTGGCCGGCCTGGACAAACGCGCTGAAAGCCGAAACCGGCCGCAAGGGGCGGGCCCTGTTCATGCCGCTGCGCCGGGTGCTGACCGGGCTGGATCACGGTCCGGACATGAAGGATATGCTGCCGCTCATTGGGCGACAAAATATTCTGGACCGACTACCCTGACGCTACGCTTTTCTTCCGGGGCGGCGCGAAAACCGTCGTCGTCGTTCCGGAAGACCGGAGAGACCGTGGCGATGTCGTCCCCCTCGGTGTCCGTCCGGGCGCGGATCGAAAGCAGAGGCAGCGCGCTGCCGGGCTTCCCGCCGGACACGGCCAGCGTGTTCTCGTCCCGGCGCAGGGTGTCCGCTCGGTCCAGATCCGCGCTGACATCAAACCCCTTTTCCAGATTGAACAGCGTATCCGGATCCTGAAAAAGCGGCAGCCGCGCCTTTTGCAGCGGTGTCCGGGAGAGGGGCGAGCTCGCGGCGCCGGTTCCCGCGAATGCACCGTTCCGGCCGGAGGGCCGGGAGGAGCCGGGGACGCCTGCGCTGATGTCGGAGAAATACACCCGTTTGGAGGGGGAGACGTTTAACTCTCTCCAGGCGGACCGCGTCTTCGATTGTCCGGCAGCGCGGCAACTGCAGTTTTTGACGAGTTTGTCCCTGTAGCGGTAGGCGAAGGGCTGATCGGAATAAAGCGTTCCGGCGAGCGACATCATTTCGGACTGGTCGCCGCCGGGATTGCGGTAGACATAAAGTTCCGTTTCCGATGCCGGACAGATCTCGGAGCACCGCGCCGCGTCGTTGATGAACTGGCCCTTGTCGGTCGAATAGCTCACGGGAAAGAAATATCCGTCGCAGGTGCGCACGCACAAAGTCCGGAACAGACCGCCGGACGGCAGGCGCAACCGACGCGGGGTTTCGGACTTCTGGTGCGAACGAACCCGGACGATTTCCCGCTCGCGCCGGTCTGGGGCTTCGGCTTCGAGCATCGCGCCCGGATTGAACAGGCGTTGAAACAGATTGCGGGGTTTCTCACCGGCCGGCCGGTTTTCCGTCCGGGCTTCCCGGACCTTCGCCGGCCCGTTGCAGTTCTGCCGCTCGAGCGACGTCCGGATCTGCCGGATGCGTCTGGTGTCGCGCGAGCCGCCGCCGCCACCGGTTTTCCGGAGCTGACGGTCGATGGCTCTCAGGTTGGCCTTCATGCGTTTGATCTTGCCGGAAAGCACCTTGCATTTCGGCGCACCGGACGCCGGACAGCCGAAATAGTTGGCGTCACGCTCCGCCGCCGCGATGGCCTTTTGCTGCTGGCGCCTGGCGGTCGACCATTTGTTCGAGGCTTTTGAGGGGCTGGCAGAGGCGGACTCCAGACGCCGCAGCTCCGCATTCAAGCTGGAGCAGCTCGCCGCCTGCGCGGCGTTCCACGGCGAAGCCGTCGCCGCCAACAGGCAGAGCAAGACGAGACTCCCGACAGATCTGGCGCTTTTCCAAGGCCGCATACCCATCCCCCACAGCGCTTTCATCCCGCCGCAGCGTAATTTGCTGCCGGCTTCACTATCGCCGTAACGCCGAAACGTAACAACATAAGCGCTCATGTTCGGTTAATGACGAGACGGTTTGTGGATGGCTCGTGAAAATGACCCGGCTGTTCGGATCGAGCCTCTGCCGGACGATCGGAAAAAATGCCGCGATGCGGCCACTTTCTCTTATTAGCAAGTATAGGCCGTCGAAGACGCGGCGGAATTTAATCCTTGCTGCTTGGAAAAAGTGACATTCGAGAAAGCAAGGCAGATTGAGTGCTTGCTGCCAGGAAGACAAAGAGATGCCAAATGAACCAGCTATCTGTTGATAAGAAAGGAATAGTTAAGGAATTGGTGAGCGATAATTTGCGAATCAGCCGTCGGAACTGAGACGCTACAGTCAACAGGAAAAATTGTGCGAAACGGACCGGTATGGGCCGCGCAGCGCAAGCACAAGCTGGCAGGAAAGTGAGGCCGCAATGGCAGACAATTCCAACAACTCTTCGACCGCGCCGGGAGATAACCCGCGGTTTGAGGAGCTCGGTCGCGGCTGTTACGCCTATAGCGCTGACGGATGTTCAAACACCGGGGTGATCGTCGGAGAGCGCGGAGTGCTGATCGTCGATGCGCAGGCAACGCCCGCGCAGGCGGAAAACGTTCTGGAAAAAATCCGGGAAAAAACCGACAAACCGGTCAAGGTGCTCGCCCTGACCCATTTTCACGCTGACAGTACGCTCGGAGCATCCGCTTTCGACCCGGGGGAAGTGATTGCCTCCGACCTGACACGGCGCATGATTGACACGCGCGGGCACGACGAGTTCCGTCTCGCCTCGAACCGGTTTCCCGATCTGTTTGCCGGGCTTCCCGGAAACACCGTCGTTACTTCTCCGACGATGACCATCGCCTCGTCCATGTCGATCGATCTCGGCGGTCTGGAGGTTCGGCTCATGCATTTGGGCCGTGGGCATACCATGGGCGATCTTGTTGCCTGGGTTCCCTCGAACGGCGTCATCTTCGCGGGAGACCTTGTCCAGTTGTCCGCCGCTCCCTATTGCGGCGACGCGCATCTGGCGGACTGGCCGCGTGCGCTCGACCGTATAACGGCGTTTCGGCCCAGTGCCCTCATGCCGGGGAGGGGGCGCTCTGCCATCGGCTCGTCGGCGGTCGCCACCGCGATCGAGACGACCCGCGATTTCGTCACGACCCTGCGCGATGGAGCCGCCGCCTGCGTCGATCAGGGCCTGGGTCTGAGAGACACCTTCCTGGCGGTGAAGGACGCGCTTGAACCCCAATTCGGGACAAAAAAAGCGTTTGCGGAGCATCTGCCGTTCAACGTTGCGCGCGCCTATGACGAAGCCCTGGGGCTGGATCAGCCCCAGCTCTGGACCCTTGAGCGCAGTGCCGATCTGCAGGACGCGATATCCGTTGCCATCGAGGAGCTGCCCGCCGGGAGCTTCGCTCAGGAGGAAGACCCGATGGCCGCGCAGCCGGAAACGGACGGTGAAACCGATGCCCTGCCGGATGACGGTTCGGATGAGCGCGATCTCGTGTCCGACAGCGATTTCGCCGCTTCGCTTGCGCTGGGATCCGAGGAAGAGGCGCTGGACCTTTCGGCGGACGATATCGTCCCGGAGGAGGAAGCTGTGGCGGAAGATGCCGAAGACAGGGAAAAGGCGTTCGCGGACGCGAGGGCCTGACGCTCCTGTTTCATCCCAGGAAAAGAAGCGCGCGCCGACTTGGCGCGCGCTTCTTTTTTCAGGCCTTGCTTGATCGCGCGGACGTGATACCCACATGTCGAGCAGCTGCCACCTGTGCGTTTCTGGCCGTTCAAGGAAGCTGAAGCGACGCGGGTGCCGCCTGATTTTCAGGTCGCTTTTCAAGTCACTGGAGAAACACAGATGCGATTCATCACCGCCGCCGCCCTCGCCGTGGGACTATTGCTTCAAGGAGCGGGGGCTGCGGTTTCGGCGGATGAACCCGATCTCATCTTCAAGAAATCGACCGTCTGGAAGTTTCTGACCCCGGACCACAAATTGGCGACCTACGCGATCGACGACCCGATCGTCGACGGGGTGGCGTGTCACTTCACAGTTCCGGAAAAGGGTGGGGTGTCAGGCTGGCTCGGTGTGGCCGAGGAGGTTTCTGATGTCTCCCTTGCCTGTCGCCAGGTCGGGCCTGTCACGATCAAGGAGAACTTCGAACAGGGCGAGGAAATGTTCCGTCAGCGGCGTTCTTTCATGTTCAAGAAGATGCGCATTGTAAGAGGCTGCGACGCAAAGCGTAACGTGCTCGTCTATCTGGTCTATTCCGACAAGCTCATCGAAGGCAGTCCCAAGAACTCGACTTCGACCGTTCCGCTGATGCCCTGGGGCGACCAGCCGCCACCGCGATGTGGGGATTTTGTGAAGGGATAAGGGGACGGACCGGTGTCCGCGCGGACTACTCCGCTTCCAGCGTCTCGAGATGCTTGGCGACGGGAAGTTCGGAGCCGGCGCAGAAGTGCTTGTAAAGCATCGCCATGATGTCTTTGACCGGTTCACTGGCGAGCCGGTAGTAGATCGTCGTTCCCTCGCGGCGAGTGGACACCAGGCCCTGGGCCCGGAGCAGGGCCAGCTGCTGGGAAACGGTGGGCATGCGCAGTCCGGTCTTTTCCGCGAGTTCGCTGACGCAGCGTTCCTCTTCCAGCACGAGGCACATCAACAGCAGGCGTGGCGCGGAGGCCATCAGCTTTAAAAATTCTGCAGCGGATTCCGCTTTGTCTTCAAGCGCTTCATAGTTCATGGAACAACTCTGTCAAACATCCGGGACAACTGCAAGCTGGAGTATATGTTTCAGCTTAATTTTCAGTGTGGATCGCTATCATATCCGGGATGCAAGTGTAATCACAATGTTGCCGTTGCCACATCCGGTTCCGGAGAGAAAACACATGCTTTTTTGCTGCAGCTCTTGGCCGAACGCCTTGGTGCCGCCACTGATGGCAATGAGGGCCGCGAACGGACCGGCCAGGAAAATGGCCAGAAACACGATGATGAAAAGCCGGTTCAGCATTGGGGCCTCCTGAAGACACTCCGTCTCGATTGCCTGCAGGATAGGAAACAGCCTTTGAACCGGCGCTGAGCGTGCCGTTCAGCCTCGGTTCAGATATCTGAACGTTTTGTAAAAAATATAAAAATCAATGAGTTATCATCTAGAGGTTTTGCGTCATCGCCGTGCGCAAGGCTTTCAGAAGCACCTCGTCCCGCCCGTAGATATCCTTCCGGAAATGGGTCGAGCCGTCCTTGTTCATCCAGGCGGTCAGGTAGGTTATGTGGACTTCGATCGGAACATCCGGCTTGACGATCTTGCGGTCGCCCTGATCCCTGACCCTCTCCCAGTGTCCGGTCTCGGTCGTCGTATCGGCAAGAAGAACATCCGCCAGGGTGAACGGATCGGAGACTCGGATACAGCCGTGGCTGAAGGCACGTTCCGCGCGATCGAACAGCGACTTCGACGGCGTGTCGTGGATATAGATGCTGTACGGGTTGGGGAACATGAACTTGATTCGGCCAAGAGCATTGCCGGCCCCGGGGTCCTGACGCAGCCTGAAGGGGAAATTGCCGCCCGAATAGCTGTTCCACGCCACCTGCGTCGGCGCGACCTCGCCACCGTCCCGGAAGACGCGGATGTTCTTGCTGGTCAGTGCCGTGGGGTTCCGCTTCAGTTGCGGCAGATATTCCTTGGTGGCGATGGAGTAGGGCACGTTCCAGTAGGGATTGATCTCCACATATTCCAGCGTGTCGGAAAAGACCGGGGTCGCGTGATAGGGTTTGCCGACAACCACCCGCGCGGTGTGGACGGTCTTGCCGTCGCGGACCACTTTCAGGTTCTGATCCGCCAGATTGGTGAAGACATAAAAGTCGCCCAGATCGTCGCGCATCCAGCGGCGGCGCTCCATGTTGAGTTCCATCTGGATGAGTTTGTCCTTGATGGGAATGTTGAGCCGCGCCAGCGTTTCCTTGCCGATAACGCCGTCCGTCGCAAGGCCGTGATAGCCTTGAAACGCTTCGACCGCTTCGACAAGCGCCCCATCGTAAACCTCGCCCGTGTGATCCGCTGCGCCGGGAATGTCCTCCTCGATCAGCCTGGCGCGCAAGGCGTCCACGCGCGGATCGCTCATGCCGGGTTTCAGAACCTCGCCTTCCGGCACAGCCGTGAACCCGCCATTCGCAGCCTTTTCCCGATATTGGGCAAGACGGCGCTTCAGGCGCGCGTAATTGGCCGAGTGGGGCGCCAGACTGTCCAGAAACGCGCTGAACTCGACGGCTCTTTCCGCGTTTTCGAAGAGTTGCTTCGGATCGGGCCGGTGCGGGAAGAGATTGAGCGACTTGTTGACCTTGTTGGGTTGAACCCGTCCGGACGACAGATGGGTCGCGTAGCGCAGAAACTGAAGGGACAGGTCCAGCTCGAAGCGGGCCCACTCCTCGGGCGTTTGCGCCGTTTCAGACCTTTTGGCGAATTCAAGCGGGCCGTAGTTGTTCGGATTGAGCGCGTGGGCGTTCGCGTCCGCCATGGCCGCGATGACAAGATGAGCGTTCTCGGTCAGGCCGTTGCGGTCGAACCACACGGGCGCGAAGGCGCGCTCACCGTAGTAAAGCACAAGCCCGTCGGGAATATCGGTGGCGATCGCCGCCTGTATCGCCTGCGCAATCGGGGTTTCCGGTTCCAGAATGACGGGGGCGGGGGAGACAGTCACAGCCTCGGCTGGCGTGGGGGCCTCCGTTTGCTGCGCGTGGCCAGGGCCTGACGCAAAGGGCAGCGTCAGAAGGCACCAGAGAACCAGGCGCGCGGCAGACAACTGACGAGATCGAAACGGTGCCAATTCGAATTTCCCCCATTGATTCCCGGTCGATTGAGCTTAGTCCAACTCCCGCCACGCGCCAATGTCGTGCTTGGCGGCCGCGGCTCCCGCTGCAATTGCAGTCTTGACCGGGCTCGGTTTTCCGGTCCATAAAGCGGCCCATGATGACGGCCACACGGAACATCATTTCGATTATCACCATTTGCAGCTAGCGACACCGCTGGCTGTGGCCGTTCCCTCTTGGCAAAAAATCCTCTGAGACGGACCGCCCGGCCAGCCGGCCAGGAGACCGTTTGACATGAGCGCCGTTGAGACAGGGAAATCCGGTACGTTCCGGGGCTTGAGGCTCACCAATACGTTGACCCGCTCCAAGGAGGAGTTTCGGGCGATCGACGACGGAAACGTGCGCCTTTATGTCTGCGGTCCGACCGTCTACGATTTCGCTCATATCGGCAACGCGCGCCCGGTGATCGTGTTCGACGTGCTGTTCCGGCTGCTGCGCCATCTTTACGGCGCGGATCACGTAACCTACGCGCGCAACATCACCGACGTTGACGACAAGATCAACGCCCGGGCGTTGCGCGACTATCCGGAGCTTCCCCTGAACGAGGCCATCGCCAGGGTCACGAGCAAGACGGCGGACCAGTTCCACAAGGACGTCGCCGCGCTCGGTGTCCTGGAGCCGACCTTCGAACCGCGCGCGACCCGGCACATCGAAGGCATGATCGAGATGGTCGCGACCTTGATCGCAAAGGGGCATGCCTACGAAGCGGGCGGGGAGGTGCTGTTCGACACGGCCTCCATGCCGGACTACGGCGGCCTGTCCAGGCGCAAGCTGGACGAGCAGAAGGCGGGCGCGCGCATTGCCGTGGACGCGCACAAGAAGAACCCGGGCGATTTCGTTCTCTGGAAACTGTCCTCCGAGGAGGAGCCGGGGTGGGACAGCCCCTGGGGGCGGGGCCGTCCGGGCTGGCACCTGGAGTGCTCGGTCATGTCCGAGCATCATCTCGGCAAGGTGTTCGACATTCACGGCGGCGGCCTCGATCTGATCTTCCCGCACCATGAAAACGAGATCGCCCAGTCCTGCTGCGCCCACGGCACCAGGACGATGGCGCATTACTGGCTTCACAACGGGTTTCTTCAGGTGGAAGGCCGGAAGATGTCCAAGTCCGAGGGGAACTTCTTCACCATCAAGGAACTCCTGGAAGGCGACGGTTTCGGCGGCCGCAAATGGCCGGGCGAGGTGCTGCGTCTCGCCATGCTCATGACCAACTACCGCGAGCCGATCGACTTTTCCGTGCGCAAGCTGGAAGAGGCGGAAAACCTGCTTTCCAAATGGCCGGACCCGGTGGAAACGGATGAGGCGCCGGCTGCGGAGGTGCTCGAGGCACTCTGCGACGATCTGAACACCTCCGCCGCCATTCAAAGCCTGCACGCCCTGGCGACCGAGGCGGCCAAGGATCCGTCGAAACTGGGAGCCTATTCGGCCGCCGCCGCATTGCTCGGCGTCCACCCGGTGCAGGCCGATCTGTCGGGCATCGACGAGGACGCCATCCGCGTCGCCGTCAACAGCCGGCTCGAGGCCCTGAACGCCAGGAACTGGGCCGAGGCGGACCGGATCCGGGATGAACTGACGTCTCAGGGAATCCTTCTAAAGGATTCAAAGGACTCGGAAACCGGCCAACGGGTGACGTCGTGGGAGGTCAAGCGGTGACTCTTGTCGCGGCGGATAGGCTAGGTACCCCCCTCTGTCCGCTCGCGCGGACATCTCCCCCGCAAGGGGGGAGAAAGGCGAACACAGAACTTTCGCGCCTTCCTTTCCACCGTCTGAACAAGACGACGATGGTCGCATCAAGGATCCCCCGCTGTGCGCCGCACGGTTGTCGTGGCTGCGAGGCATACTCCCTTCTCCCCCCTTGCGGGGGAGATGTCCCCGATGGGGACAGAGGGGGGTATACAACCAGTGCGACACATGCTGAGGTTCGGCCTCCCGCAAGAGGTCGCGCAATGCCCCACCAGAAAGTTCCCGATAACCTCAGGAAAAACGCCAGGAAACTCCGCTCGGAGATGACCGAAGCGGAGAGGAGGCTTTGGCAGGTTCTAAGGGCGCACCGACTTGAAGGGATTTCGTTTCGGCGGCAGATGCCGATTGCAGGGTACATCGTCGATTTCGCCGCGCCCGCTCATCGTCTGATCGTCGAACTTGATGGCTCCCAGCATGGAGAGACCGAAGGGCTGCGGCGCGACGAGAAGCGCGACGGGGCCCAGGGACGCCACGGCTGGACGGTTCTGCGCTTTTGGAACACCGATGTGTTGACGGGTCTCGACGGTGTCTGCCGAAAGATCCTTCACATCTGCGGCAAGGAGCACTTCTGATGACGGAAAAAGCTGCGGTTTTCGCCGGCGGCTGTCAGTGCGGCGCCGTCAGGTTCCGCGTCGAGGGACAGCTCGGCAAGGCGTCGATCTGCCATTGCCGCATGTGCCAGAAGGCGTTTGGCGGGTTCTACGCGCCGCTCGTCGGCCTTGAGAACGATCGCGATCTGAGCTGGACGCGGGGGGAGCCGAAACGGTTCCAGAGTTCCAATTATGTTAAGCGCGGCTTTTGCGCCGGTTGCGGGACACCGCTGACCTATGAGGCGCCGGACGGCGTTGGCATTGCGATTGGAGCCTTCGATGACCCGGGCGCGATTGCGCCGGTGATCCAGTATGGCGTGGAAGGCAAGTTGCCCTACACCGATCACATGGCCGAAATCCCCGCGCGCAAGACGGAAGAAGACTTCGAGGCCCAGGCCTTCCTGGCGTCGATCGTCTCCTATCAGCACCCGGACCACGACACGGATGACTGGCCGGCGGGCAGGGCCGGCGAAACGAACAACGAATAAAAACCGGCGCATGGCCGGGTGGGGACCGAAAATGACCAAGGAACGCCTCTACCTCTTCGACACAACCTTGCGCGACGGTGCGCAGACCAGCGGCGTCGACTTCTCCGTCAACGAAAAGATCGTCGTCACCGAACTCCTGGAACGCCTGGGGGTCGACTACGTCGAGGGCGGCTATCCGGGGGCGAACCCGACGGATACGGCGTTTTTCAGCGAAAAACGTACCGGCGAGGCGGTTTTTACCGCTTTCGGCATGACCAAGAGGGCGGGACGGTCCGCGTCCAACGATCCCGGTCTGCAGCAGATCTTGTCGGCGCATTCGGATGCCTGCTGCTTCGTCGCCAAGGCCTGGGACTATCATGTGAAGGTCGCGCTCGGCTGCACGAACGAGGAGAACCTGGACTGTATCCATGACACGGTGACCGCGGCGGTCGAGGCCGGCAAGGAGGCCATGATCGACTGCGAGCATTTTTTCGACGGCTTCAAGGCCAATCCGGACTATGCGCTCGACTGTGCCCGGGTCGCCTATCTGGCCGGAGCCCGCTGGATCGTTCTGTGCGACACCAACGGCGGAACGCTGCCCGACGAGGTCTACGAGATCGTCACCAAGGTGCAGAGCGTCGTGCCGGGCTCGCATCTGGGCATTCATACTCATGACGACACAGGCCACGCCGTGGCCAATTCGCTGGCCGCCGTCGATGCGGGCGTGCGTCAGATCCAGGGAACGCTGAACGGTCTGGGCGAGCGCTGCGGCAACGCCAATCTGATCACGCTTATTCCGACCTTGAAGCTGAAGCCGGCCTTCGCGAACCGGTTCGAGACCGGTGTCAGCGACAACCAGCTCAAGGACATCACGGCGATCTCCCATGCATTCGACGAGATCCTGAACCGCTCTTCCGACCGGCACGCGCCCTATGTCGGCGAGACCGCCTTCGCCACCAAGGCGGGTATTCACGCTTCCGCGATCCTGAAGGACCCGCAGACCTACGAACACGTGCCGCCGGAAAGCGTCGGGAACTTTCGCCGGGTGCTGGTCTCCGACCAGGCCGGTAAAAGCAATCTGCTTGGCGAACTCGCGCGGGTCGGGATCGAGGTCGACAAGGCCGATCCGCGTCTCGATTTCCTGCTGGCGCGGGTCAAGGACCGGGAGGCGCAGGGTTACGCCTACGAGGCGGCTGGCGCCTCCTTCGAGCTGCTCGCCCGGCGGGAGCTCGGCGAAGTGCCGCGCTTTTTCGACGTCAACTCCTTCAAGGTCATGGTCGAGCGCCGGTTCAATGCGATCGGCGACCTGATCACGGTCTCCGAAGCCGTCGTCAAGATCGACATCGATGGCGAGACCCGCATGTCCGTGGCGGAAGGCAACGGGCCGGTCAATGCGCTCGACATGGCCTTGCGCAAGGATCTGGGCAAATACCAGTCGGCCATTGAGGGCCTGGAGCTTATCGACTACAAGGTGCGCATCCTGAACGGTGGCACCGGCGCCGTCACGCGGGTGCTCATAGAAAGCCACGATACCAAGACACACCGGCGCTGGTTCACCATCGGTGTTTCCTCCAATATCGTCGACGCCTCTTTCCAGGCCTTGGTCGATTCCATCACTTTCGCTCTGCTCAAGGCAAATCTCGCCTGACCCGGCGATTTCGTTCTCCAGGAAGTCTTTCCGAGAGAACCTGAAAGGCACATTTCATGTCGCAAGCGGCGCCTCATGCGGAGGCGAATGCCGAGCTCCGCCAGGGCCTTGTCTATGGTCTCAGCGCCTATGGCATGTGGGGCTTTTTTCCCGCCTATTACAAACTCACCGACACGGTTCCGGCGGATCTCGTCGTCAGCCACAGGATACTCTGGTCGGTTCTGTTCGTCGGCCTGTTCCTGTATCTGAAGGGCCGCTGGCCGGAAGTGCGCGAGGTCTTCGCCCAGCCCAAGGTGGTCTTGGGACTATGTGCTTCCGCGTCGTTCATCGGGGTAAACTGGCTCGTTTTCGTGTGGGCAATCGCCAGCGATCACGTTCTCGATATTTCGCTCGGCTACTTCATCAATCCGCTGGTGAGCATCCTGGTCGGCCTTGCGGTCCTGCGCGAGCGCATGTCCAAGGGGCAGGGGATCGCGGTTGCGATCGCGGCTGCGGCCGTCGTCCTGCAGGCGGTTTTGGCCGGCGGTCTGCCCTGGGTATCCCTCGTTCTGGCCTTCAGCTTCGCCGGCTACGGCTACATGCGCAAGGTGATCCCGGTGAAGGCCACGCCGGGACTTTTTGTCGAAACCGTGCTCCTGTTTCCCCTGGCGGCCGCCTATGTGCTGTTGAGCCTGAGCTGGGGGGCGGACGCGCTCTCGCTGAACGACCTGCCCGTTCTCGCGGCGCTGGCGGGATCGGGCATTGTCACGGCCTTGCCGCTTGTCCTGTTCTCGTCAGCCGCCCGCCGCGTGCCGCTGTTCATGCTTGGACTGATGCAATATCTGGCGCCGTCCCTGCATTTCCTGCTGGCGGTTTTCGTCTGGGACGAGGCGCTGGATCAGACCAAACTGCTGACCTTCGCCATGATCTGGGGTGCGCTGGTGATTTTCACCTACGACAGCTGGCGCCGTTACCGTCCCGCGGCGCCGGTGAGCCAGGGCAAGGGGTCTGGGACCGTACCCTAAAGCTCTTTGACCGACGCCAGATCGCCATTGCTTTTCAGGGTGCCCCCGGAAATGGCGTGTTGCAGCATCGGCAGAATTTCGTCGATCGACTTGGCGATCAGATAGGGGACTTCGCTGTCCGGACGAATATAGCCTTGGGCCCGCATATGGTCGAACAACTCTATGAGAGGCGACCAGAAGCCGTTGATGTCGGCCAGGAGGACGGGTTTGCGGTGCTGGCCGAGCTGTGCCCAGGTCATCATTTCGACCGCTTCCTCAAGTGTGCCGATACCGCCCGGCAGCGCGATGAACGCATCGGATTTCTCGAACATGAGAAGTTTGCGCTCGTGCATGTCCCGGGTGACGATCAGATCGTCGAGCGTTTCCAGCATGACTTCCCGCTTTTCCAGGAAATGCGGGATGATGCCGGTGACCTGGCCTCCGGATTCCAGGGCGGAATTGGCGACTGTCCCCATGAGCCCGACGGAGCCGCCGCCATAGACGAGGCGCAGCCCCGCTTCGGCGATCAGCTGGCCGAGGCGGGTGGCGGCGGCCTCGTGCGACGAATCGGAGCCGAAATTCGATCCGCAGTAGACGCAGACGCTCTTGAGTTCGTTTTGAGTAACGGTGTTCATGACGAAAAGATGTGGCATTGAGATCGGCACGAGGTCAAGCGTTCTGTTTGCAGGACCTTGTCGGGCAGGCACGATTCCTTGCCGCGCCCCCAAAAGCGGGCTATTCATGGCGGGATTAAGGAATTGTGACAATCGCGATCGCCGCAGGACACAGCAGAGGACTGAATCGGGAGCGTCCCGGAAACCGGATTGACGCACCTGACAGATTAAAACAATGAACAAGAAGACACTGATCTGGACAATGGTCGTGGCCGTCCCGGTCGCAGTGGCGGCCCTGGTAACCGGCTATGTCTATCGGGATACCGGCTCTCAGCCCTCCCGGGACGTGGCTGAAACCGGCACCGCGCAGGATGCGTCTCCCGCCAAGGCGCCGGAGCAAACGGCCTCGACGGGTAACGCGGGAAATACCGCTGGCGAGACCGCGTCTGAAGAACAGGTCGCGGCCGGAGACGAACCCGACGCGAAAACGGCGGAAGCGACATCGCTCAAAGGTCCGAGTTTCGATGTCGTCGGCGTTGAGCCGACCGGTGAAACCGTTGTTGCGGGCCGTTCCAAAGCCGGAGCCATTGTCGCACTGACCGCGAACGGGGACGTGGTCGGCAAGAGTATCGCCAATCAGGCGGGTGAGTGGACCATTATTCTCGACGAGCCGCTCAAGCCCGGAGATTATGACGTGGGCCTCGAAGTCCACGACGAAAGCGGCTCATCGATCGAACAGTCTGAACAGCGCCTGGCCGTGTCCGTGCCTGAAGACGGCAAGCAGCAGCCGCTTGTCGTCTTGAATTCGCCGGACGGGCCGTCCAACGTTCTCCAGAAACCTGAGGAAAGCACGCAAGTCGCGAGCGCTTCGGCTCCGGAAGGTGCTGATACCGCCACCGCACCGGAAACGTCTTCCGGGGACAAGGCCCCGGAGGGACAGTCTACCCAGGTTGCGCAACTGGACGAGACCGCGGGGAACGAGACCACCGCCAGCGGGTCCGCCTCGGCTCACGGGACCGCGGACAGCACGTCCTCCGGCGAGGCCGGGGAAACTCGCATCGCCGCTTTGACGGAAGAAGAGACGCCGGCGGATGCGGATGCGGATGCGCTTGCCGCTGGTGAAGGCAGTGCCGCGGCAGGCGCCGCTGCTGGTTCCGATGAAAAGCCGGCTTCGGACAATGCCGGGACCGCCGAGGCTTTGAGCACCGAAGCTCCGCAAGGAACGAATGGTCGCGAAACGGCCGCGGCGCCCGGGACCGAAAACGCGTCTGGGGCCGAACCTGCGCCTTCCGTGACCGTCGAAGCGGTGGAATCCGAGCCGGACAAGGTCTATGTGGCGGGCACTGGAACGCCGGGAACGTCGGTCAGGGTTTACGTCGGCGATGATTTCCAGGGCGAGGCCAAGGTCAATGCCAGCGGCAAATGGCTGGTCCAGGGCACCAAGACCGTGTCGGAAGGCAACGTGGAAGTCCGCGCCGACCAGATCGGCGAAGACGGCAACACCGTGGACGCGCGCGCGGCGGTGACCTTCGAAAAGGCACGGGACAAGCAGGTTGTTCTCACGAAGGTGGTCGCGACGGGGACCGGCACCGGCAAGGATGCTCAGGGAGCCGAGGTCAAGAAGTCGCTGCCGGTTGTGATCATCCGCAAGGGCGACAATCTGTGGCGTATTTCGCGCCGGCTTTATGGCGACGGTGTCCGTTACACCACGATCTACCAGGCCAATCAGGACCAGATCCGCAACCCGGACCTGATCTATCCGGGCCAGGTCTTCCTGACGCCGGAGGGCGACCTGAACTGGAAGCCGCAGGCCAACGAGCCGGGTTGAGAAAACAGCCGACCGGGCCATGCTGTCCAGAACCTGGACCGTCGCACGGCGGTGAGGGGGATTGTCACCGAGGAGGTCCGCCTTTCGGCGGTCTCAGGCTGCTGACAAGCCCTCGGACGGTTATTCCGGACAAATAGTGCAGCGGAGCTGCGCGCAGATGATCCTGAACCTGGAAATCTTCTGCGCCAAAGGCGCTCAATATTCAAACTACATCAGATAGATATGAGAGAAGGTGCTCGCTGCCGCTCGCGCTTGTCAGCCGGGTTCCGGCTCACGCGACACCGCTTCGCGGCGCGCAGGCAGCAATGCTAGGCGAGATTTGTCTGCAGTCTGGGACCGCCGTTCGGCGGTCTCTCAGTCATTGAACGTCGCCGCTGCCGGGGATCAGAATTTCCAGGAAACCCGCACCTGGCCGCCATAGTCCTGATAGCCGGTCGCGAACTCGCCGGTGGCGCCGAGATCCACATGAAGTTGCTCGTCGCGAACGAGTTCGAGTGCGCTACGCACCTGGAACGTGTCCGCGGCCAGCGCCTGGCCGGTTGAGGTGAAGCTGTCGCCGCCACCGACAAAACGGGCGGTAACATCGGTTCCGTCGGTCAGGAAATCGTGCGTCCAGCCGGCACTGAGGCTGGGTGTGACGGAAAACCGTTCGGACACGGCGAATTGCTTGCTGGCTTCAAGAGAGACGTTGGTCTGGAAACGGTAGGTCGTGTTGGAGTCGACATACTGCGCGAGCGCGCTGTCCGTTTCCTGATACCCGTCCTGGTAAAGGCCGGACCAGGCGATCCCGGCCTTGGGTCTGAACACGATTTCATTGCCCGTCTCCAGCACCTTGGTGACGTCGAGGCGGGCTCCGACCTGATTGGCGCTGAAATCCGCGTGCGCCGTGTCGAGCGTGGTGCCCCGGTTCGAGTCATACTGGTGCCGGACGTAAGAGACGATGGCATCCGCGATCCAGTTGTTGGCAAACTCGTACGAGCCGTAGAGGGAGGCCTGATAACTGTCCACAATGGATTTGTCGCCGTCCCGGTAATCGGCCATGTCGACATAGGTCTTGGTATAACCGCCGGCGACGCCAACGATCAGGTCCGGCATGGGAACGACATCGAAGCCGACCAGATAGCTGTGCCCGAAACTGTCATAGCCGGCATAGCCGTCTTCCATCTCCTGGGTCGTCTTGAAGCCGTAAAACTGGCCCCAGAGACTGTTTGGCCGGAGGCCGGTGGCAACACCGGCGGTCTCGCCATGGGTGGCGACGGCGACGTCCTCGTTCTCCGAGTTGCCGGTAAGGGCGTTGAAGCTCTGAGCGACACGTCGCGACGTCTCGCTCGACGCCGATTGGTATCCTGTTGCGCTGACCTGATTGACCGTAGGAGTGCCGCGCACCGCCACCAGACGATCACCGATCCGCAGGGTGTTGCGCTGAAGGCTGCGCGATGTTGCCTGTGAGAAGGCGATGCTGGCATTCGGCGAGATGCGCGAGAGTGCTGCCGCTCTCTCGCTGTCCGGCATGGCGGCCAAAGAGGTCAGAGCGTTGCCAAGGCTTGTCGATACGCTTCCACCGCCGCCGTTGAGCGTGTCCATGACCGCAGCCATTTCCTTGGAAATGCCTGGTTGCGACACGGGCTCGAAGGTTGTGGTACCGGCGACGGGAGCTACCGTGAAGCTGATCGTACCGACGCCATTGGCGAAAAAGCCAAGAGGCAGGGATACAGTGGAGCTGGAAGAATAGGTGGAGATAATAAGCGTATTGGATTGCCCAGCCGTCAGCGTGGACGTGACCTCGGGGCATCGGCCGATGCCGTAGCAAATATTGCTGCTATTGGAATCGTCATTGTAAGCGTCCGGGTTGATCAGGGCATCGATATCGAAGGACCCGTTCAGATAGACCGCCATGATGGTATCGATTGGGGCTGAACTTTGGCCGAACGTATAGCTGCCTGTCGTATCCGCCATGAAATTGATGGCGACGTAGCTGTACGTGTAGCTTCCTGGGGTGCCTGCGAGTGCCCAGCCACTGGTCATCAAAGAAAGATCGACCGATTGAACGGTCACGTCGCCAGAATTGACCGTGAAGTTGCTTGAAACGGCATGTGCAACGCTCGGGAAAGAAATTGAGGCCGCGAGAATGGTATTGGAGAGTAGTGAAAATTTACGCAACGGAAATACCCCCTGTTAAATGCCTCTGAAAAAAGAAATACTTGATAAGAATACATTGAAATCGGTTCAAGAATCTCTTCTTAGGCCCCGCGAATACTTAGGGCGCTTGCTTTCATGAAGTCAATGGAGAAACGCCTGTTGCTGCGGGCTTTTTGCGGTTTGCTCTTGTTTTTTTGTGCATCCATCGTATATCACCGATAAGATGCAGTTGCGTGTGGAGGTTTGGACGACATGAGCGGGACGGGAAAACCGCCGGCCGAGACATGCGCGGTTTCCGGTGAATGCCTGGAAAGCTGCGAGGAGCTTGCGGCGATCTTCCGGGCGCTCGGGCATCCCGCGCGTCTGGCGATCGTCAAGCAGCTCGCCTCTCGACGCGAGGCCTGCTGCGGCGAAATCGTCAATCGCCTGCCTTTGGCGCAATCCACCGTGTCCCAGCACCTTCAGGTTCTGAAGGACGCGGAAATCCTGACGTGTGACCAACGCGGGCGGAACTGCCACTACCTGTTGAACTGGGAAAAACTTGCGCGGGCGGAAACGTGTTCGCGCGAGTTCTGGGACCGGCTCAATTCCGTCCGGAGCGAGGCGGCCGGCGCGAACCGGATCAGCGTGCCGGAAACAGACTGAATAATAATGCGACCGCTTTGCGCGGCCCGGAGAACCAAGCGTGCCCCATCGATCAGCTACCCCGCCGCGCGCGCAATCGCCCGCGGCCGCCGGCAGCCAACAAACACCACCGCAATTCCGAAAGGCGGTCAGCGCCGATGAAGGCAGCACCCTGACCACCCTTGCCAATCTGTGGCCCTACATCTGGCCCTCGGACAGGCCGGATCTGAAAAAACGCGTGATATTGGCGATCATCGCCCTGGTGATCGCCAAGTTCGTGACCGTGCTGTCCCCTTACTTCTTCGCATGGTCGACCGATGCCTTGACCGGGGAAGGGGGATATCTTCCGGCTTTTATAGCCGCGCCGGTCATGCTCGTCCTGGCCTATAACGCCGCCCGCGTCCTGGCGGTCGCCTTCAACCAGTTGCGCGATGCGCTGTTTGCCCGGGTCGGGCAGCATGCCGTGCGCCAGCTCGCCAATCTGACCTTCCAGCATCTGCACCGGCTGTCCTTGCGCTTTCATCTGGCGCGCAGAACCGGCGGCCTGAGCCGGGTGATCGAACGCGGGGTGAAGGGGATCGAGGCCATCGTCCGCTTCACGATCCTGAACGGCATTCCGACCATCCTGGAATTCGCCATCATGGCGGCGGTGATCTGGTACCAGTTCGGGTTCTGGTACGTCGTGATCGTCGCCGTGATGATCGCGGCCTATGTCTGGTTCACGATCAAGACCTCGAACTGGCGGATCGACATCCGCCGTGAAATGAACGACAGCGATACCGAGGCCAATTCGAAGGCCATCGACAGTCTTTTGAACTTCGAAACCGTCAAGTATTTCGGCAACGAAAAGATGGAATCCGATCGCTTCGATGTCTCCATGGCCAAGTACGAATCCGCCGCGACCAGGACATGGACGTCGCTTGCCTGGCTCAATCTCGGCCAGGCGGTCATTCTCGGGTTCGGCATGGCCGCCTGCATGGCGCTGTCCGCCCGTGCCGTCCTTGCGGGTGAGCAGAACATCGGCGATTTCGTCCTGATCAACGCGCTCCTGATGCAGATTTCCATTCCGCTGAACTTCATCGGCTTTCTCTATCGGGAAATCCGCCAGGGCCTCGCCGACATAGAGGCCATGTTCGATCTTTTGCTGGTGCCGGCGGAGATCGAGGACCGGCCCGACGCGAAACCGTTCCACGCGGTGGAGGGCAAGATCGCCTTCAAGGACGTGCACTTCCACTACGACCCGGACAGGCCGATCCTGAAGGGCATCGATTTCGAGGTGCCCGCAGGCAGGACGATTGCGATCGTCGGGCCGTCAGGCGCGGGCAAGTCGACGATTTCCCGGCTGCTGTTCCGTTTTTACGACGTGACCGGAGGGGCGGTCGAGATCGACGGCCAGGATGTGCGCGGGGCGACCCAGGAGAGCGTGCGCCACGCCATCGGCATGGTTCCCCAGGATACCGTGCTCTTCAACGACACCATTGCCTACAACATCCGCTACGGACGCCCGGACGCGACTGACGAAGAGGTGAGGGAAGCGGCCCGCATGGCGCAGATCGACCACTTCATCGAAAGGCTGCCCCAGGGCTACGCAACGGAAGTGGGCGAGCGCGGGCTGAAACTGTCGGGTGGTGAAAAACAGCGCGTGGCGATTGCCCGCACGATTCTTAAGGCGCCGCCGATCCTGATCCTGGACGAGGCCACCTCCGCGCTCGACACGCACACGGAGCGGGAAATCCAGTCGGCCCTCGACCAGGTGTCGAGGAACCGCACCACACTGGTCATCGCCCACCGTCTGTCGACGGTGGTCAACGCGGACCAGATCATCGTGCTGGAAGCCGGCAGGATCGTCGAACGGGGAACGCATTCTGAGCTTCTGGAGGGCGGTGGGCTCTATGCCTCCATGTGGGCCCGCCAGCGCGAGGCGGACGAGGCAGAAGAGCGTTTGCGCGCCGCCCGGGAAGCCGACGAACTCGGTGTCGTCGTGCGCGGCCAGCCGGCGGATTACGTGCCGCCGAAATAGGGGCGGCGTCCCGGCGCAAGGCCGGGACTGATGCGGCTCCCCTTACGCAGCGTGCTTGGAAGGCGCGCTTCGGTCGTTGGCACAGACCGGTTCGGGTGCCTGGGGGGCGGCTTTCGTTTTGCGTGGTCGTGCACCGAAAACCAGCAACGTTGAAAATGCTTTGATCAGCGCCCGCAATTCCGCGTGCCGGGCGGCGCGTGCACGCCGTTCGTAATCGTCGCCTGTGTGCGTCATCGTGACCTCCTGAGTTGACTGGAGGATCTATCCCACATTTCATTTTTTCGAAGAATTAGGCTACGCTTGAACAGATCTTTCGAAAGTTTGGCATAATGCGTCTGGATGACCTCAAATTCTTCAAACGGGTGGCGGAGCTTGGCAGCCTGTCGGCGGCCGGCCGGGAATTCGGCCTGTCTCCGTCCGCTTCCAGCAGCCGGCTGACCAACCTGGAAAAGGAACTGGGCACCCAGCTCGTCTCGCGCACGACGCGGCGCACGGCGCTTACGGAAGCCGGGCAGCTCTACCTGCGCCACGCGGCGATCGCGTTGAGCGAATTGCAGCGGGCACAGGAACTGATCGAGGCCGCGGAGGACAAACCGCGCGGAACCTTGCGGATCTCCACCAATGTCTTTTTCGGCCGGAAGCATGTCCTGCCGCATCTGGCGGAGTACCGGGAACTCTACCCGGAACTCAAGATCGAGGTCGACATGACCGACCGCATGGTCAACCTCGTGGAAGAGGGCTACGACATCGGAATCCGAGGCGGGCCCTTGCCGGATTCGAGCCTGATCGCCCGCAAGCTCGGAGGCAATCCCAGGGTTTTGTGCGCCAGCCCGTCCTATCTGGTGAAAAAAGGGACGCCCCAAACCCCCGAAGACCTGAGAAATCACGACTGCATCGGCTACGATCCGATGCCGGTCTGGTATTTCAGCGGCCCCGACGGGGAAATCGCCTGGCATATCGAGGATCCGGTGGTCTCCGGCGACAACGGCGATTTCGCCTACGACGCCGCGCTCTACGGTCTCGGCCTGACGGTGAAATCCCTGGCGCATGTGTGGGAAGATCTCAGGGATGGGCGGCTGGTCGCGGTTCTGGAAGACTATCCCATCGCGCGTACCGGCAACATATATGCCGTCTATCCACCCAGCCGGTACACACCGCCCAAGGTGACGACCTTCATCGACTTCCTGATCTCGAAAATCGGCCGGCCCGCCTACTGGGAAAGCGACTATCGCCAGGCCGTCACGAAGGTTCCCGCGCAGTGACGTGCAAGACGTTCCAAAGCGCGCGCTCATTGTCCAGCCGCTGTTGCGGGCTCAAGGTGCGGCGTGCGTTCAAATAGAGCTCGGCCTGGCCGATCTCCTCGGCGAGCTTCGGATCGCTCTCGGCGGTTTCCATCCACTTCTCTACGAGCCTTGCGCTGGTTACCGCCTTGCCGAAGCCGTCCAGGCTCAGTCTGTTCAGTGCCTCGCAGGCCGCCCGTTGGTCTTCTTCCGGCACATCGTCGTTCAGTACGAAATAGACAGGTGCCTCCACGATCAGGTCGTTCTTGAGCGCCTTCGCAATACCGTACCAGGCGGCGCGGGTATCGGTTTTCAGAAGCCAGGCCGCGACGGAGGCCGGTTCGACCCGCAGCACCAGGAGCGCTTGCACGATCAGGTCCGGAACGTCGCTTTGAAGGATCCAGGAACTGTGCTTGTCGGTCGGTCCTTCCAGCGGGCCCGTATGGCCCTCCGCGAACCAGCTTGTGGCGACCCGGCAAAAGAGGTCCCGTAAAACGGACTGCTCATGCTTCGGCCAGGAAAGAATGCCCAGACGCAAAAGGTAGTCGGAAAAACCGGAGTAGAACCTGAGATCGAAAAAGGAGAGTTCCAGGCCGCGCGGCAGGAAGTGCAGAAACGTATCGCTCCCTCCCGAACACAGCGGATGCTCGAAATAGATCATGTCGAAGGTTTCCGCAGCGGCGGTCCGGACGTCTTGTCCGCGCGCCGCGTTTTCCTGCTCCGGTGTGAAACACTGCTCGCACCAGCCGGAACCGAAAGGATACTGCGAAAAAGCGTCGTAGATCTGCTCAAGGCAGGTCTGGCCGTCCGGTGGAGACGGATTGAAAGGGTGAAACAGGGGAGCTTCTGAAGAACCGGTGTCCTTTTTCATGGTCCGTACCGTAGTCGAGGTCCGCCAGGCAGTCCGTGCCAGGGGTCACACTTGGATGTTTCCCTGTCAGGCCCACCGTATCGCAAAGAGTATCTTGCTGCCGGACCCCGGTGTTGCTCCGGCTTAGCTGTTGAGAGTAGGGCGAAAAGACCGGCTTTGTCTCAAAACCGGTTCTCATCGGCTCCAAAAGCCTCTAGAAGCGTGATCGAGGAAGCGCAACTGGTGCATATCGGTCTCAGGGTCGTCCTGCCGTTAAAAACACAGCGCCGGTTCAAAGAGCGGTTGATTAAATGTCGATAGTCGATTCCGTCACCAAGGCCATGGTTCCCGTCCACCGGGAGGGGTGGCCCTTCATCGCGATTGCCCTCGTGGCGACACTGGTTGTCGGCTGGTTCATCGATCCACTGTTCTGGATCGGGCTCTTCCTTACCGGCTGGATCTGCTATTTCTTCCGCGATCCCAAGCGGGTGACACCGGTCGGCGACGGGCTTGTGATCTCGCCGGCGGACGGCATTGTCAGTCAGGTCGGACCGGCGCGCCCACCGGCCGAGCTGGAACTCGGAGACGAACCGCTGATGCGGGTATCGATCTTCATGAACGTGTTCAATTGCCACGTGAACCGGGCGCCCGTCAGCGGCAAGGTCCTGCGGGTTGCCTATCGGGCCGGCAAGTTTCTGAATGCGGAGCTGGACAAGGCGAGCGACGACAACGAGCGCAACGGGCTGGTGATCGACACGGGCGAAACGCGGGTCGGCGTCGTGCAGATCGCCGGGCTCGTGGCGAGGCGGATCGTCTGTTTCGTGCGCGAGGGCGAAACCGTCCCGGCGGGTGAGCGTTTCGGGCTGATCCGGTTCGGCTCGCGTCTTGACGTTTATCTGCCCGCGGAGACGGCTTCCAAGGTCGCAATCGGACAGACCATGATCGCAGGCGAAACCGTGCTGGCCGATCTGAAAGCGCCGAAGGCCGCCGCGCACCCTGTGACCCGTGTAAGCTGAGGCCTCCGTGACCCGGATTGTGCGGAAAAACGTGGAGGACACAAAGCGGCCGCCAAGGTTCCGCAAGGTGCCGCTGCGCCTTATCGTGCCCAACATGGTGACGCTGCTGGCGCTCTGTTCCGGACTGACGGCCGTTCGCATGGCGTTCGAGGCACGCTGGGAGTTCGCCGTCGGGGCGATTCTGATCGCTGCGGTGCTGGATGGGCTCGACGGCCGTGTCGCCCGCCTGATGAAAGGCACCTCGCGCTTCGGCGCGGAACTGGATTCCCTTTCCGATTTCGTCAATTTCGGCGTGGCGCCGGCGCTGATGCTCTATCTCTGGATCCTGCACGGCGCCGGAAACCTCGGCTGGATCGCGGGTCTCGTGTTCGCTATTTCCGCGGCTCTCCGCCTGGCGCGCTTCAATGTCGCCCTGGACGATCCCGACAAACCCGCATGGGCGTCCAGGTTCTTTACCGGTGTGCCGGCCCCCGCCGGCGCGCTGGTGGTCCTGCTGCCGCTTTATCTGGATTTTCTGGGCCTCTTCCCGCACTGGTTCGCCGATGCGGCTTTCGTCGCTGCCTACACGGTCGCAATCGGCTTTCTCCTGATCAGCCGGCTGCCGACCTTTTCCGGCAAGACGCTGGGCACCCGGGTCCGCCGGGACTACGTGCTGCCGCTGTTCGTCGTCGCGGTTCTGATCGTCGCCCTGACCGTGAGCTATCCGTTCCGCATGCTCGCGGGAGGCACGGTCCTCTACCTGCTGACGATCCCGTTCTCCTGGCGCGCGCACCGCAAGCTGGTGCTCTCCGATGCCTCGCTCGGGCTGGACGACGACGGCGACGACTGCGACATCGACCTCGACAAGCTCGCCGACCGGGACAAGGATCACGGCGGTTAGGTACCGC
This sequence comes from Roseibium aggregatum, assembly GCF_017309185.1. Lineage (GTDB taxonomy): Bacteria > Pseudomonadota > Alphaproteobacteria > Rhizobiales > Stappiaceae > Roseibium > Roseibium aggregatum_B. The sequence goes on from NZ_JAEKJZ010000001.1 coordinate 1,491,827, forward strand.
CTCGGATTGCCGACACACCCAAAAAGAGTCATTCCGGACAGCGTGTCGCGAAGCGGCATCGCGTGAGCCGGAAACCAGCTGACAGCGCGAGCCTGGGCGAGTTCATTTTTTCAAATTTATCTCATGTAATTTTATTATTGAGCGCCTGCGGCGCAAAAGATGTCTAGATTCCGGATCTGCGCGCAGCTTTGCTGCACTTGTCCGGAATGACGGCCCTGCGGTTTTTAGGCAATCTGCGGCGGTTAAAGCCCGTGTGCTGGGGCCGGCTCGCTAATCGGGTTTCCCCAAGTTGTTTTCCGGTTCAAGGAGGTCTTCTCAATCATCTGAGGAGCCCGACATGTTGACTGAAAAGACGATCTTGATCACAGGTGCGAGCAGCGGGATCGGTGCCAGCGCTGCCAAGTTGTGCGCGGCCGCCGGCGCAAATCTTTTGCTGGCGGCGAGGCGCCTGGAGAAACTGGAAGAGGTCAAGGCGGGTCTGCCGGACGCTTCCGCCAGGATCTCGCTGTTTCAGGGAGATGTGTCCGATCCGGATTTCTCGGAAGCCGCCGTCAGCGCGGCTCTGGAACGCTTCGGACGCCTGGACGGGGCGTTCAACAATGCCGGGATACTCGGTGAAATGGGGCCGGTTCCTGCAATGAGCCTTGATAACTGGAACGCGGTTGTGGCCACAAACCTGACCAGCGCTTTTCTTGCCGCCAGGTATCAGGTGCCGGCCTTGAAGGCGTCGGGCGGCGGCTCGATCGTGTTCACGTCATCCTTTGTCGGCCACACCATCGGCCTTCCGGGCATGGCGGCCTACGCGGCCTCCAAGGCCGGTCTGATCGGGCTTGCCCAGGTTCTTGCCGTGGAACACGGACCGGACCGGATCCGGGTCAATGCGCTGTTGCCGGGTGGGACGAAAACCGAAATGGCCGGGGACGATGCCGCGTTTCACCAGTATGTCGCGGGGTTGCACGCACTGAAACGCATGGCGGAACCCGAGGAGATTGCCCGGGCCGCTCTGTTTCTCCTGTCCGATGCCGGGTCCTTTGTCACCGGCTCGGCCATGCTCTGCGACGGCGGGAATTCAATCGCCAAGGCATAGAAAGTTTGCCGCGAATTGGCTTGCGTTGCTGTATTGCCGGGGCGATAGAGGAAAGGCTGAAACGAATGGAGGGTCTCCAATGCCTGTTGATATGGACCTGCGCCCAAGCGTGGCTGAGGATCTTCCGTCCCTGGAAAAACTCTATGCGGCCGCATTCCCGGAAGAGGATCTCGTTCCGCTCCTCAGGCATCTGCTGGAGGAGACGGACGGGGTTCTTTCCCTTGTCGCCGTTTCGAAAAACGAGCCTGTCGGCCATGTGATCTTCACGAAATGCGCGGTTGAGCCGGGTAGGACCACGGTCGCGCTCCTCGGCCCGCTTTGCGCGGCGCCTGCTTTCCAGAAGCAGGGTGTCGGCAGCCGCCTGGTACGCGCTGGCCTTGAAGCGGTCAGGGCTTGGGAGGCCGCGCAGGTTCTGGTGCTGGGCGACCCGAAGTATTACGGCCGTTTCGGCTTTCTCCCCGGCAGCAGGATCACACCGCCATATGACCTTCCGAAGGAATGGGCCGCGGCATGGCAATATCTCGAGCTTGCTTCCGGGACCGCGCAGGAGAGCGGCACCTTGCGGGTTCCGTCTCCCTGGCAGGACCGTGCCCTCTGGTCCGCTTAGGTCAGGGCCTCTTCCAGACGAATTTCTGTTCCGTGACCGCCTTGCCCCATTGATCGCCGATATATTCATCGACGAGTTGGAAGCCGTTTCTTTCGTAAAGTGCCCGGGCTGCGTCGAGGCCTTTCAGGGTCCAAAGGTGGATCTCGTCGAACCCGTGGTTGTCGCAGTGCTCAAGAGCCTTGGAAATCAGTTTTTTTCCAAGGCCTTTGCCGCGTAACTTCTCAGACAGGATGAACCAGCGCAGGTGCGCCAGTCCGTTACCGAGATCTTCCCCGTCAATGCTGATTGAGCCGATCACGGCGCCGTTTTCCACGACACTCCAGCTGTTGTTGACCGGGTTGGCAATGCGCTGCATGAATTCGGCCATGGCTTTCGAAACGACGCTTTCGAAAGCCGGGCCCATTCCGACGATGACCCCGTGGGTACGGGCATGCATGGCCGCGACGTCACCGATCATGCCGGTCTGATATCCTTCGACAATGTCGAAGACCGGGGCCTGCTGCGCGGCCTTCTCCGCAGGGGAGGCGAGCGCTCGTGCGTAAGCCGTCAGCGATTCCGCGATGACCCGCGCATTGCCGCCCTGGATATTGGTCAACGCGCGCATGGCCTGGTCGTTGCCGAAACCGTCTATTTTTTCGAATGTTTTCCAGCCCGAGCCCGTCAGCTGAAGGCCGAACATGCGTGCATCGGTTTCCGAACGTGTCTGGGTGATCTCCCCGCGCACCTGGAGCGATTTGAGCAGGCGGCTGACCGTCGACTTTTCGAGTTTCAGCTTTGCCGCAAGCTCCTTTGCCGTCACTCCGGGGGTCAGGCCGATTTCCAGGACGGCATGTGCGGCTGACGCGGACAGGTCCGTGCCGGCGATGGTCTTGTCGAGAAAACCGAATTCGCGCACCATTTGCCGGGAGGCGGCGCGAACGTCGGCGATGAGATCGGAAGAGGGAACGGTCATGGTAAGGCCTATGTAGTTGTATAAAGCAACTATATGAGCGGCGGATCGTCCTCACAAGGGGGGAAACGCCGGAAAACCGGTCTGCGGTTTCCCGGCTGTTCCATGCCTCCCCCGGCTCAAGCCGGATTACGGTCCCGCTGTGCTCCGGATGTCCGGAGCACGTGCCAGTTCATCGATGCAAGATTACTCCGCGGCGTGCGGCAGGTCCTTGGGTTGGGGCACGTCCGGTGCCTTCGGCTTGGGCATGGCAACCACCTGAGCGGCGGGCCGCTGAGCCTCCTGGTCGACATCTTCCGGTGCCGGTTCTTCCGTCCGCGCCGGTTTCCGGTTCCTGTACCGCTCCACCAGACGGTTGAAGGATCCCATCCACACGCTCGGCAGCGCGATCATGACCGGGATCATCAACAGGGTCAGGATCGTCGAGAAGGCGAGGCCCGAGATCACCGCCGTCGCCAGCTGCACCCACCAGACCGCCGTGATGCCACCGTAGCTGATCACCTGATTGAAGAAATCGAAATTGATCATGGTGGCCATCGGTATCAGGCCGGCGATGGTTGTGATCGTGGTCAGGAGGATCGGGCGGATACGCTGCGCGGACGTCTTCAGGATGGCGTCCAGCGGCGGCAGCCCGTCGTGCAGGAACCGGTTATAGGTATCGATCAGAACGATGGCGTTGTTCACCACGATCCCGGCAAGCGCCACCACCCCCGTTCCCGTCATGATGATCGAAAACGGCTGCTGGGTGATCAGCATGCCGAGAAGCACGCCGAAGACGGACAGCACCACCGTCGAGAGCGTCAGGAACGTCTGATAGAACGAGTTGAACTGGGTCAGCAGGATCAGGAACATCAGGAACAGCGACGCAATCATCGCCTTCATGAGAAACTCCTGGGATTCCTGCTGGTCCTCGTCGGCGCCGCGGAACTTCAGGAATACGTTGGAAGGCCATTCCTGGCTGTCCAGCCACGTCTGAAGGGCTGCGACCTGTTCCACCGGCGTCGAACCGGACGCGGGGTTGACGGTTGCCTTGACCATCATGGAATAGAGCCCGTCGCGGCGCGTGATCTCGGAGACTTTCGGTGCCGGTTCGCGGCTGACGAAATTGGCCAGGGGAACGAGCCCGAGGTCGGTCTGCAGGCGCAACTGGTCGAACCGGTCGATGGTGCGTTCCGCTTCCGGCAGCCGGACCCGGATATCGACCTCGTCCTCGCTGTCACCAGGCCGGTAGGTCCCGATCAGGACACCGTTGGTGACGAGCTGGACCATGTTGCCGACGGAGGCGATGCCTGCCTGGTAGCGGCCTGCCTGTTCCCGGTCGATGGAGATCTGCCATTCGATGCCGGGCAGCGGCCGGTCGTCTTCCTGGTCGATCAGGTTCTCGTCATTGTCGATATGATCCCGGATCCGCGCGACAGCGGCAACCATGGCGTCATAGTCGGTCGACTTGACCTCGAGTTGCACGTCCTTGCCGGTCGGCGGTCCGCCCTCGATCTTGCGGGTTTCCACCTTGATGCCCGGAATATCGGACGTCGCCTCGCGGATATCGGCGAAGATCTCCTTGGCGACCCGCCTGCAGCAGAAATCGGCGAACTCGATATTGATCTCGCCCATGACGTCGGCCGGCTTGTCCTGCACGCCTCCCGTGCCGGTGTCTCCGGAGGAGCCGCCCGGCGTGAAGGCGTTGGTGATGACATTGTCGATGCCGCGGATCTTCATGATCTCGTTCTCGACCTTGACCACCAGATCCCGCGCTTCGGCGGAGGACATGTTTCCCCGGCCGGAGACCAGAACGACGGCCTGTTCCGGTTCTTCTTCGATGAAGAACTCGACACCGGTCGGATTGGCGCTGAAGGCGCTGACAATCGCAAAGCAGCTCCCGATCAGCAGCACGATGGCGGCGATGTTTCCGATCGGATTACCGGCGAACAGTTTCAGGCGACGCAAGTAGAAGCCTGTAACACCTGGAACCTTTTCAACTTCAAAAGCGTTTGCTTTGGCTTTTTGGCCAGCATCCGGGGCCAGCTTGAAGAGCTTCCGGAAAAAGACAGCGATCTTACGTCCGGTCCATGCGAGGAGGCGGTCGATGATAGACGCTACTGGCTTGAGAAGAACATGTGCGCAAATCATTGTGCCAATTGCCAGAACAAAAAGCAGAGAGACGTAAATAACGGTTGTCAATAACTCTGGTAGTGGTGACCCAATCAGCCCCGCGAAAAACGTGAATGGCATCATGAGAACTGCTACGAGAAATAAAAACCAGTCCGGAGAAGTTGAATAAACCAGTACGCCAATCCAAATCCCGAGCGCAAGAGAAACAACTTCACTCAAAAAAACGAGGAAGGTCGGAGATTTGAAGTATTTCGCTGTGCTTTCTGTTGTTTCTTCTGCATCCTTCTGCATCCCCGAGAGCATCGCCGCTTCCGCCCGGTCCATCTCAGCTCTCTTTTCCGCCCGCGCCTGCGACCAGCGAACGAAGGGCCTCAGTACCTTGTAGGACAGGAGGCCTACGGCAACGAAAGCGACGACGGCCAGCAGGATAGTCACGAGAGAAATCGCGGCCTCCGGCAGCAATCCGGAGAGGACAAGCGGAACGAACGGTCCCGTCTCGACCGCTACGGAGGAGACAAGCGCGAGCGTTCCCGCCAACAGCAGTGTGGCGTGCCGGCTGATCCAGTGCGACACCTGCGCGAAGATCCCGCCCGTGACCGGCAGGAAGATCATCGCCGTGAAGAGCGAGGCCGTCAGGACGATGATCACCATGATCGGCAGGTAGCTCATAAACTCGCCCGCCACGCCGGGCCACAGAAGCATCGGCAGAAAGGCCACCAGGGTCGTTGCCGTGGAGGAGACGATCGGCCAGAACATCAGCTTCGCCGCTCGGATATAGGCCTCCCGGTCCTCCATGCCCTCGTGGATTTTGCGGTCCGCGTACTCGGTCATGACAATTGCGCCGTCGACGAGCAGTCCGACGGTCAGAACGAGGCCGAACATGACCATGTTGTTGACCGTGTAGCCGACGCCGCCGAGAATCAGGAAGCCGACCATGAACGAGGTCGGGATCGCCAGGCCGACGAGCAGCGCGGAGCGAAGACCGAGGGCCGCGAGCACCAGGATCATCACCAGGAAGATCGCCGTCAGGATCGAGGATTGCAACGAGCCCAGAACCTCGAAAATGTTCGAGGACTGGTCCAGCATCAGGTCCACATGGATCGTGTCCGGCCAGTCCTTGGAGGCTTCCTCCACCACCTTGCGGACGGCGGCGTTGTTCTCGATGATGTTGGTGCCGATACGCTTGACCACCTTCAGCGATATGGCGGGGCTGCCGTTGACGCGCGTATAGCCGCTGGCGTCCTTGAAGGTTCGGCGGATTTCCGCGACATCCGCAAGGGTCACGACCCCTTCGCCGCTCTGCTTCAGAGGCAGCGAGTAGACGTCCTTTGCCGTCTCGACGAGGCCGGGCACCTTGACGTTGAAGCGGCCCTTGCCGCTGTCGATGAAGCCGGCCGGGACGAGCTGGTTGTTCTGCGTCAGCGCGGTGAGGAGTTCCTGCTGGGTGATCGAATAGGATTCCAGCTTCTGCGCGTCGATCAGGACTTCGAGCAACTCCTCCCTGTGGCCCGTTAGGTCGGCGGATCGCACCGTGTCGATCGCCTCGACCTCGTCCTTCAGGCGTCGCGCATGCTGATAGAGCGTGCGTTCGGGAACATTGCCGGACAGCGCGATGACCATGGTCGGCTCGAGGGCGAAGTTGATCTCGTGGATCGTCGGCTCCTCGGCTTCTTCGGGCAGATTGGCCTTCGCCTGGTCCACCTTGTCGCGCACGTCGGCAAGCGCTTCGTCCTTGTTGAACGAAATATCGAATTCCAGAACGATACTTGCGTGACTTTCCGCCGCGACCGCGGTCAGTTCCTTCAGTCCGTCGAGACCGCGCAGCTCGGTCTCCATAGGTCGAACCAGAAGCCGCTCGGCGTCTTCCGGCGAAATGCCTTGCTGGGTAATCGAGATGTAAAAGATCGGCAGATCGATGTCCGGGCTGGCTTCCTTCGGAATCGAGATATAGGTCACCACCCCGGCGGCAAGCAGCGCCAGCATCATGACGAAAACCGTCTTGGGACGCCGGAGGACGCCTTCGAGCATATCGATCATTGGCTCACCTCTGCCGTCTCCGTTTCAAAGACCGGTTCCACGACTTCGCCGTCGGCGACATATTCCTGTCCGACGGTGATTGCGACGACTTCCTCCGGAAGCCCGCCGATCCACATGCCGTCTTCTTCGCCGCCCAGGACCTTGACCGGATGGAAAACGGTCTTGTTGTTTTCGTCGACGGCGCGGATCCCCACCTGGCCCACATCGTTCAAAGTCAGGATGGCCGGGGTGATCTTGTGGGCCTTCTGGGCGGGCAGGGTCAGCCGTGTGACCGCCGTTACGCCGTCACGGGCCTTGCCGTCCGGGTTGGGCATTTCCACCTCGATGCGGAATGTGCGGGTATCCGGGTCGGCCGACGGAGAAATGTAGCGCACCTTGCCGTCGAGCGTTTCCCCGGTCACAAGCCGGACCTCCGCAGGCATATCCAGCGAAATCTGGTTGATGCTGAGCTCGGAAACCTGGCCGATCGCGATCATCGGGTCGGAATTCACCACGGTGGCGCAGGTGCCTCCGGTCTCGATCCGGGTTCCGATATCCGCCATCGGGCTCTCGATGACTCCACCGATCGGTGCCTTGATGACCGTGCGCTGCAATTCGCGCTCAGCCTCTTCCAGCCGAGCCTTCGCGGCGTCAAGCTGGGCTTGCGCGGCGGCAACGCTTGTTTGTGCGGTAAAGCCCTTGGTGCTCAACTTTGTGGCGGCGGAGTGATCGAGTTCGGCCTGGGCGAGGGTCGCCTTGGCCTCCAGAACGCTTGCTTCGCGGGTTCCCTTGTCCAGAATGCAAAGGACGTCGCCTGCCTTGACATGGGCGCCTTCGCGCGCCGGACGCTCGACGATATTGTCGGATGTGGCCGAACGGACCTCGACCTTCGCTTCCGCCTCGGTGCGTCCACGCACTTCCAGAACGGCATTGCGGTCCTGTGCGACCAGCCGCTGAACCTGAACACGAAAAACGTCGCTGGTTTGCTGGCTGACCCGTTCCGCGGGAGAGGGCGCGGCGTCGTCACCGTCGCCGACCCCGCCGATCACCGTCGTACCGCCATACATCCACGCGCCAATGCCGGCTGCGAGCCCGGCGGCCAGAATGTAGGAAAACTTCACGCGCATCTTGAAACTCCGAAACTCAGCTTATTCGGCCGCCGCCGCAACGGGCTTGGCGGCGTCTTCGGCAATCTTGATCAGGGCCTCGCCGTGTTCGTCCAGATAGGCGAGGGTGGAATTCATGCAGGCAATGCCGTAGTCCCGGATCCACTTGGACCCGGTATGTCCGCATTCCTTGTCCTTCTCGTTGTCCATCAGCAACCTGAGTTCCTCGTGAACCTGAGCCTTGCGCCGGTCGAGCGCGCGCCGGATCACGTCCGGCGGCAACCGGGCCGCGTTGAGGGCAACCAGAAGAAAGGGGGATTTGAAATTGTCCGGAGCGGCCGGCTCGCACAAGGAGCGGATGAGTTCGTCGCGGCCGCCGTCGGTAATTGAGTAGACTTTCCGGGCCGGCTTTCCCGCCTGCGGTTCTTCGCGCACGGTAACGAGCCCCTCGGATTCCAGACGCGCAAGGGCAGGGTAGATGGATCCGAAGCTCGCATCGTCGAAATAACTGAAACGCCCCTCGGTCGATTCCTTGCGGATCTCGTATCCGGTCGCGTCCCCGAACGACAGGATTGCAAGGCACAGATTGCGCACGCTCATCAAAGTCTCCTTGTCCGGCAGCGCCTTTCCGTTCAGGCTGTTTGTCCGACCGCTGGATCGGCGAAGCTTCGGGGCCGGTTGATCGGTAAAACCACATATACCGGATCGATATATCGGATAAATATATGTCGTTAGGTCAGTTATCAAGGGTGCGTTGCAGAAAAATTGCTGCGCGAAAGACTGGACCGTCAGGCCAGTCGGATGCGCGCGGACACCCTGCTGCATTTTGACAGCTTGCCATCGGCAAACATCTGGCGATATCCTTCAAGGCACCCTTCGCACCCGCAACAATGGAGCCCGTAAATGCCATCGACGCGCAAGTCAATCGGCCCGGTGAAACTGCCTCGGGATCCCCTGTTTCGTCTGCTCCTGATCAACGGCGTTGCCGGGGTCTTCATCGCGGCGCTCGTGCTCGGGGGCATTTTCCTGGCCAATATCGGTAACCTCAGGGTTCTGGTAATGTCTGCGGAAAACCCGATCCTCCCGGTGATCATGCTGGCCTTCGGTCTGGTTATTACGCTCGGGTCGGTGGTGATGGGCTCCGCCATTATGCTGGTCGGCGAAGACGACCGGGACGGTGGCAAGAGGCGCGGTGGAAAGAAGATGCTGATGAACAATCCGGCTCTTCGCCCGGTGCCCGCCGTGGCTACGGCCGGCCATTTGAAACACCTGCATCGCTGACCGGACCCTTTCCGGTCCTTTGACGGTACCTGCGGTCAATAAGCTCCGTGGCTGCGATAGATGTCGGCCTCTGCGATCCGGGTCGGCTCCGCGGCCCGGTCAATGAACTGGGTCATGACTGCGGCAACCAGCAGAAACAGCAAGCCGATCGATGAAAGCTTCATCGTTTCGCCTCCTTCCTTCATGACGCCCTGCCAGCGAATATAACCTAGAGTAGAATCCTCTAAGGGCGGTGTAACTTTGCCGTTAAAATTTTATCATTCCGCTAGGGAAGGTTTCGGGGTGAGGCCTGTCTGTCTCGCGCCGTGCGGCATGAGAGGTGTTTCAACAGGCCTCCTGAAGAAGCGAAAAGGCCAATAGTTCCGGTCACCTGCTTGCACTGCTCCCTGTGATGCGCTCTCTTGGCAGGCGAACAGCGAACCCCGGAGACACAGAAATGAGCGATTCCTATCCCCGCGACATGATCGGATACGGCCGGACGCCGCCGGATCCTCAGTGGCCCGGAGGAGCGAAGATCGCGGTTCAGTTCGTGCTGAACTACGAGGAGGGCGGCGAAAACAACATACTCCACGGCGACCCGGCCTCCGAGGCCTTCCTGTCGGAAATCGTCGGCGCGCAGCCCTGGCCCGGAAAACGTCACTGGAACATGGAGTCCATCTACGAATACGGTTCCCGGGCAGGCTTCTGGCGCCTGTGGCGCATGTTCACCCAGCGCGGACTGCCGGTGACGGTTTACGGTGTCGCGACAGCGCTGATGCGCAATCCGGAAGCGGTCGCGGCCATGAAGGAGGCGGACTGGGAAATCGCTTCGCACGGCCTCAAGTGGATCGAGCACGCCGACATGCCGGAAGAGGAGGAACGAGAGCAGATCCGGAAAGCGGTCCGGCTTCACGAGGAAGTCACGGGTGCGCGGCCGCTCGGCTGGTACACCGGGCGCTGCTCGATGCAGACGCAGAAACTGGTCATGGAGGAGGGCGGGTTCCTCTACGATTCAGACAGCTACGCGGACGATCTGCCGTATTGGGTCGACGGTCCTCACGGCGATCATCTGGTGATCCCCTATACGCTGGACACCAACGACATGCGCTTCGCCTCCCCGCAGGGGTTCAACTCCGGCGACCAGTTTTTCACCTATCTGAAAGACGCCTTCGACACCCTCTATGCCGAAGGGCAGGCGGGAGCGCCGAAAATGCTCAACTTCGGTCTGCACTGCCGGCTGGTCGGACGTCCGGGCCGGGCGGCGTCACTGGCCCGGTTCCTCGACTATGTCGCCGGTCACGACGAGGTCTGGGTGGCCCGGCGCATCGACATCGCCTGGCACTGGCACGCCCATCACACAAGAAGCTGACATCACTCCGATACGAATAGAACAAGAAGGTACTGCCATACTGGCGGTACCCTCAGATTACTGGCAAACCTCACGAGGGCATTCCGGCCAGCGCGCCGCGAAGCGGTGTCGCGTGAGACGAAATCCAGCTGACAAGGGCGAACTTCAGCCTCATATCTGTCTGATGTAATTTGAGTATTGAGCGCCATTGGCGCAGAAGATTTCTGGTATCCGGATCCGCGCGCAACTTCTCTGCACTTGTCCGGAATGACCGTCTGAGGGTTTGTCAGCAGCCTGAGGGGACTGCCTTGCCGCGGTACAGTTCTTTATACGTACCGCGCCGGGTTCCGAATTAACGTTAACCTCTAAAATACAACTTAAAACTGCACGATCGGATTGTGGTGAGGCACCTTTCGCGTTACGACCTTAGGTAGTTTAACGATTTGTTAATCGTTTCTAAGGGGCTGTAATGCGTTATCTTTTTCGAAATTTGCATATTTTTTTGTTTGCCGGTTTTTCCATTGCCGCCGCGGTCTGGGTTGCGGAACGGCCTGAACAAACGGCCCGCATGATCCGGCCGCTTGTCGAGGATGCCGTGGAGCTGCAGGACCTTGGCCAGGCCGTTTACAATGAAATCGACCGGATCAGCTGGCAGCAGAGTGTCGACGAAGCCGTATCGCTTTACGTCGCCACGCTCCGCATGCCCACAAACCTGTTCGAGCGGCTGTCGGAGCGTCTCGAAGAGGTTGAGCGGAAGCTGTCGAAATCACAGATCGCAAAGCGGCGTCAGAGCGACCCTGTGTCAGCGTGGCGGACGATATCGTCTTCGTTCAGATAAGTTCCGGACTGGACCTCGATCATCCGCACCGGGATCTTGCCGGGGTTCTGCAGGGTATGCCGGGCCCCCAAGGGAACATAGGCCGACTGGTTTTCCGTTAGAAGCCGGGTTTCCCCGTTGATGGTGATTTCGACCGTTCCGGAGACGACGATCCAGTGCTCGGCCCTGTGGAGGTGGCTTTGATGGCTGAGGCGCCGCCCGGGCTTGATCATCATGGACTGGACCGCGAACCGGTCGCCAGCGCTGATGCGTTCCGTATAGCCCCAGGGCTTGTAGACACGCGGGTGACTGTCGACCTCGTCCCGCCCTTCCGCCTTGAGCTGATCGACCACTTTCTTGACGTCCTGGGCCTTGTCCTTGTGCGCGACCAGAACGCTGTCGGTGGTCGCGATCACCATGACATCGTCAAGCCCGATGACGGAGACCAGGCCGCGGTCCGCATAGGCCAGGCAGTCCCGGCTGTCGAGAAACCGGGCGTCTCCGAGACCGGAGTTGCCGTTGTCGTCTTTTTCGAGGACGTTCCAGATGGCCGACCAGGACCCGAGATCGTCCCAGCCGGGAGAAACGGGGGCGCAGACCACATTGCGCGCTTTTTCCATGATGGCGTAATCGATGGAGATATCGTCGAGTTTTTCGAAGCTTTCCTCATCGAAACGGACGAAATCCAGGTCGCCGCGCCGGGTGCGCATGACGGCGGCAATGTCTTCGTAGAGCTCCGGTTGATGGGTTTTGAAGGCCTCGATCATCGTCTTGCAGGAATAAAGGAAAATGCCTGCATTCCAGACGTAGCCGCCATTCTTCAAGAAGGTCTCCGCACGCTCCAGGTCCGGCTTCTCGACAAAAGCCTCGACCGGCCGGACCGGCTCGCTGCCGGTGGCAACCTTGATGTAGCCGTATCCGGTGTTCGGCTCGCTCGGCGTGATGCCGAAGGTGACGATGTCCCCGGCGCGGGCGGCCGGTTCGGCCGCTTGAACCGCGTCCAGAAACAGGTCTTCTTTCTGGATCAGGTGGTCGGACGGCAGCAGAAGCACCAGCGCGTCCGGGTTTGCTTCATTCGCGATCATCGCCGCCATCAGGGCGGGAGGAGCCGTATTCCGGCCGACCGGCTCCAGCAGGATCGAGTTGGCTTCGAGATCCAGTTCCGAAAGCTGTTCGCCGATGAGAAACCGGTGGTCGTTGTTGCCGATGACGATCGGAGCGGCAAAGCCGGGCTGATTGACACGGCGGCACGTCTTCTGAAACAGGCTTTCACCACCGAACAGCGGCAGAAATTGCTTTGGGCGGTCCTTGCGTGACAAAGGCCACAGCCTGGACCCGACGCCGCCGGATAAAATACAGGGAAATATCATTGAGTAGTGTTCCTGTGGTAAGGCATGCAACGATGATCGGCCGAGCGAATACCGGAAAATGTTAAACACGGCGTTTTGAGTTGCAAATGGCAAACTTGACGCAGACCTGAGTTACACTGTAACGCCGAATCCGGTGCCGTGACGAGTGGAGTTGATCTGCAGTAGCATGAAAACAAACGAAACCCCATTGGTTCAACTGCAAGGCGCCGGTGCGCGCAAGGACGGGCAGTGGCTCGTCCGGGGCGTGGACCTATCCGTTGCAGCCGGCGAAATCGTAACATTGATCGGCCCGAACGGGTCCGGAAAATCGACCACCGCCAAAATGTCGTTGGGGATCTTGAGGCCGACTGAAGGCCGCGCCGAGCGCAGGCGGGGGCTGAAGGTCGGTTACGTCCCGCAGAAATTGGCGATCGACTGGACATTGCCGTTAAGCGTGCGCCGGTTCCTGCGTCTGACGAACCCGCTGTCTGACGATGAATGCCTCGGCGCGCTGGAGGAAACGGGGGCGGGCCGGCTGATCGATGCCGACATGCGCAGCCTTTCCGGGGGCGAAACGCAGCGTGTCATGCTGGCGCGCGCGATCGCGCGCCATCCCGATCTCCTGGTTCTGGACGAACCCGTGCAAGGGGTGGACTACGCAGGGGAAATTGCGATCTACGACCTGATTTCCAGCATCCGCTCGTCTCTCGGCTGCGGCGTTTTGCTGATTTCCCACGATCTGCACGTGGTGATGGCCGCGTCGGATCAGGTGATCTGCCTGAACGGCCATGTCTGTTGCCGCGGGACGCCGTCCGACGTCAGCCGGGACGACAATTACCGCGCATTGTTCGGTGCGCGGACAGGGACTGCCCTGGCCGTCTACGAACATCATCACGATCATGTTCATCTGCCCGACGGGCGGGTCCGCCATATGGACGGATCGCTTTGCACGGATTTTCCGGGAGAGCATCACGGCCACGACGGCCATCAGCATCACGAGACCGGTGGTCTGACCAATGCTGGATGATTTTTTCACACGCGCGCTCATCGCCGGGGTCGGTGTCGCAGTCGTGTCCGGTCCGCTGGGCTGTTTCATCGTCTGGCGGCGCATGGCCTATTTCGGAGACACGCTGTCCCATGCCGCCTTGCTGGGGGTCGCGCTCTCGCTTCTCCTGGACATCAACACGATCGTCGCCGTCGGGATCACGTCGGTCGTGCTGGCCCTTTTGCTTCTCGGATTGAGGCGGGGGAATTCCCTGTCCTCCGATGCGATCCTGGGGCTGCTGTCACATTCCGCGCTCGCTCTTGGCTTGGTATGTCTCGCCTTCATGACCTGGGTCCGGGTGGATCTGCTTGGTCTGCTGTTTGGAGATATCCTTGCGGTCACCGCGTTGGACATAGCCATGATCTACGGAGGCGGCGCTCTGGTTCTGGGGGGCCTGATCCTGATCTGGCGCCCCCTGTTCGCGACCACCGTCAATCCGGACCTTGCGGCCGCCGAGGGCCTGAGGCCCGAAAGGGCGGAACTGGTTTTCATGCTCCTGACGGCGACCGTCATCGCGATTTCCTTGAAAATCATTGGCGCGTTGTTGATCACCGCCCTTTTGATCATACCCGCTGCCGCAGCCCGGCGGCTGTCCTCCACGCCGGAGCAAATGGCGGTGTTTGCGGCCGTGGCCGGGGCGGCGTCCGTGGTCGGCGGGCTGTACGCCTCGCTCTTTTACGACACGCCGTCCGGACCGTCGATTGTCGTCGCAGCCATGGTGCTCTTCGGCGTAAGCCTTGTCCCGGGGGGACGACTTGTGAGAAGGATAAGGGCAAAAGCCCAAGGAGGTCGCCCGTGAGCGCGCATGTCCACCCCGAATTGACGAAAAACCAGGCTCTGGTGTTCGGATCCCTGTCCGACGCGGACGGGCCGCTGACGGCCTACGCGATTCTCGATCTGCTGCGGGACAACGGTCTGCGCGCACCGCTTCAGGTTTACAGGGCTCTGGAGAAGCTGGTCGAATACGGCATGGTTCACCGGCTGGAAAGCCTCAACGCCTTTGTAGCCTGCAGCCACAAGGACTGTGGAGATCACGGAACGGCGGCATTCGCCATCTGCGAGGCTTGCGGCAATGTGATCGAGTTCTCGCCGCAGGAAGCCATCGGCCACCTCAAGGACTGGACCGGAAAACAGGGGTTTCAGCTGTCCGGGATGACGATCGAGCTGCGCGGCAAGTGCAAAGACTGCCTGACGGCAGGGTAATCGCAGCAGCCAAGAGTGTTGCGGCGCGCGGCGCTCCCGCTTATGGTCCATCCGCTGGTGAGCGGATTGAGGGAGCGCGCGCATGGCTGTTTTGATTGCCGGTCTGGTGTTGTTCCTTGGGAGCCATGTCCTGCCGATGTTTCCCGCCCTGCGCGCGCGGATCACATCGAAATTCGGCGAAAACGGATACAAGGGCGTTTTTACGCTGGTCTCCGTCGTCGGTCTGATCCTGACGGTTTACGGCTATGGCGTTGCCCGTTCCGAAGGACCTGTCCTGGTCTACGATCCTCCGTTCTGGCTGCGCCACGTGACCATGCTGTTCATGGTGCCGGTTTTCATCTTTCTCGTTGCGGCTTACGTCCCCTGCAAGATCAAGACGGTTCTGAAGCATCCAATGCTGATAGCGGTCAAGCTGTGGGCGTTTTCCCATCTTCTGGCCAATGGCGATCTGGCCTCGGTCCTGTTGTTCGGCGGTTTTTTCGTCTGGGCGGTTGCCGACCGCATTTCCGTGAAACGACGCGGTCCGGGCGCCGGACAGGGGCCGGTGATCGCAAAGCAGGGCCGCCGCTATTCCGATGCCGTCGTGATTCTGGCCGGTCTCGTCATCTACGGATTGTTCGTCTGGAAGCTGCACCTGCTCCTGATCGGCGTGCCGGTGGCCTGATCTGCCGCACAAATTGCGGCTGGAAACCCTTATTTTTGCCAATTCGTCCCAACTTGCCCCACTTGCGCCACGAAAGCGGTTTTAGGGTCCGATGCTTCAATGCCGCATCGGGGAATTGCCCCAAACGTATCAAATGGATAATGTGCGCCACTCGACAGGGGCGACGATCCGGCGTATGTGCCGGACCGGTAGAGTGAACGCAGGAACAAGACACGCATGTCAGACATTTTTCGGGAAGTCGATGAAGATATCCGCCAGGAAAAATACCGTCGGCTTTGGGACCGCTTCGGTCTTTGGATCATTGGCGTTGCGGTTCTGATCGTTGTCGTTACCGGTGGGTATCGTGGCTGGCTCTACTGGCAGGACGCCCAGTCCCAGAAAGCGGGCGACACGTTCTTTGAAGCGGTCAAGCTCTCCGATGCCGAGAATTTCGAAGAGGCCGCGGCACTTTACGGCGAATTGGAGGAGGCGCTCGGCGGCTATCCGGCGCTGGCGCGTTTCCGCCGCGCGGCCGATCTGGCAAACGCCGGACAAACCGCCGAGGCGCTCGCGCAATTTGACGCTTTGTCCAAAGACACCGGCCTCAGGCCGGCCCTGCGTGAGGTTGCGGCATTGCGGGCCGGTTATCTTGCCGTGGACACGGAAGATTACACGGCCGTCGCCGATCGCCTGGAGCCTTTGACCGGAGACACCGGGTCCTTTCGTTCGGGGGCACGTGAGATATTGGCGCTAAGTGCATGGAAAAACGGCGATATAGATGCCGCCAGAGCATGGATTTCCGCGTTGGAAGACGATCCTGCCACGCCGAGAGAGGTAAGCACCCGGATAGGGCTTCTGGCCGATGTCATCCGCGCACAGAACGGCAATGCCGACGCTGAAAGCCAAGGAAACAATCAGTGAATTTTTCGACCGTTTCAACAAGCAAGCGCGGCCTTGTCGGCGCTGTCATCCTGTCTTTCATGCTGACGGGATGCGGCTCGGTGACCGACTTTGCCGGGAACCTGAACCCGTTCGGAGGAGAAAAACCCCTCCAGGGTGAGCGCGAACCGGTCTTCGACGGCGCCGATCCGGCAGCCGCGGCCCTTGGGGAAACAGCCTCGATCGGACCGGCAACCGGGGGGCAGGTCTGGACCACGGCGGGTGGTGGATTGACCAACGATCCGGGCAATGTGGCGGTTTCGATATCCGGCGGCAGAGCCTGGCGAACGCAGGTCGGGGCGTCCGGCCGCGGTTTGACCTCCGCGTCGCTCAGGGTCTCGGCCCGGCCTGTCAGCGACGGCAGCCGGATCTATGTCTACAAGCCGAACGGCGAAGTTGTTGCCCTGTCGACGGCCGGTGGACGGGTCTGGACCCAGAACCTCAGGCCGGAAGGCGAGCGTGATATTGGTCCCGGCGGCGGGGTAGCCGTCGCCGACGGAGTTGTCTATGCCGCGACCACTTACCGGGAAGTCGTGGCGCTCGAGGCCGGCTCCGGCCGCGTCATCTGGAGGGTGTCCGTCGACACGCCGCCGCGCGGCGCACCGGTGGCGGGCGCCGGACATGTTTTCGTCGTGTCCCAGTCTAACGACGTTTATGCCCTGTCGCAGTCCGACGGGACCCTTGCCTGGACGTACTCCGGTATCGAGGAAACGGCGGGTCTGCTTTCGGCCGCCAACCCGGCGATCAACGGCAACCGGGTCATTGTTCCGTTTTCCTCCGGCGAACTCATGGCGATTGACATCAAGTCGGGCGAACCGGCATGGATCGACGGCGTCTCGCGTGGTTTCCGCACGCTTGCGCTCTCAGGTCTTGCCGATGTCTCCGCGAGCCCGGTGGTCACCGGCAATTCTGTCTATGCGACAGGTGTCGCCGGCCGGACCGTGGCTGTGGATGCGAAGACCGGTCAACGCCGCTGGGAGCAGGACCTGGGCAGCGTGCATACGCCGGTCGTCTCCGGCAGCGCGCTCTTCATGGTCGATCTGGACGACCGCATGGTGGCGCTCAGCCTGAAGAGCGGTGAAACGCTGTGGGCGACTTCCCTGCCGCGTCCTCAGAAGAAGAAGCGCCGCCGCAACTGGGCCGGCCCGATCCTGGCGAACGGTGCCCTGGTCGCGTTTTCCAGCGACGGCCAGATCGCCATGGTGGATGCCGCCTCTGGCAAGATCATGAATACGCAGCGGACGAATGTGGATGTCTATGTGACCCCGATCGTTGCCGGCGGGCGGATTGTTGTTCTGGAAGGCAGTGACGGCGTCGCCGCCTTCAACTAAAAGACGCATGGAAAACAATCCGCGCGTAGAAGCGGACATTCAGGGAGGGCGCGGAAAAAGGCGCCCTTCTGTCAGGAGTTAAGTGCTGTGGGCGCTACCGTCGCGATTATCGGACGGCCGAATGTCGGCAAGTCCACCCTGTTCAACCGTCTGGTCGGCAAGCGTCTGGCGCTGGTCGACGACACGCCCGGCGTCACGCGCGACCGGCGGCCGGGCGACGCCCGTCTCGGCGACCTGCGCTTTACCATCGTCGACACGGCGGGGCTTGAGGACGCGGACAGGAACTCCCTTGAAGGAAGGATGCGCCGCCAGACCGAGGAAGCGATCGATCAGGCGGACGCGGTTCTGTTTCTCATCGATGCCCGCGCCGGCGTGACGCCGCTTGACGCCCATTTCGCCGAAGTCGCCCGCAAGACGACACGTCCCGTGATCCTTCTTGCCAACAAGGCGGAAGGTAAGGCCGGCGAAAGCGGTCTTTACGAATCCTATTCGCTCGGCCTCGGGGAACCGATCGCGATCTCCGCCGAACACGGAGAGGGGCTGGCCGACCTCTACGATGCCCTCAAGCCGCATGTCGACCGGATTACCGAAGAGGAAGAGGCCAGGCGCGAGGAAGCCGTTACCAACGTCGATGTCGACGAGGACGGCGAATTCGTCGAGGAAGAGGATCCCGTCGGCACCCGCGAACGGCCGTTGCGCGTGGCCATCGTCGGCCGCCCGAATGCGGGCAAATCCACGCTGATCAACAGGATGCTTGGCGAGGACCGCATGCTGACCGGTCCGGAAGCCGGTATCACGCGCGACTCCATATCCGTGGACTGGCTCTGGCGCGACCGGCACATCAAGCTGTTCGACACCGCGGGTATCCGCCGCAAGGCGCGCGTTCAGGAAAAGCTGGAAAAGCTGTCGGTCGCCGATGCGTTGCGCGCCATCAAGTTCGCCGAGGTGGTGGTGGTGACACTTGACGCCACCATGTCGTTTGAAAAGCAGGACCTTCAGATTATCGACCTTGTCGCCCGCGAAGGCAGGGCGCTGGTGATCGCGATCAACAAATGGGACCTGATCGACGACCGTGAGGCCGCATGGAAGAAGATCCGCGACGCCAACGAACGCTATTTCAACCAGATCCGCGGCGTTCAGATCGCAACGCTTTCGGGTCAGCAGGGACAGGGCATCGACCGGTTGATCGAAAGCGTCTTTTCCGCCTACGAGGCCTGGAACGCCCGTGTCTCCACTTCCAAGCTCAACCGCTGGCTCGACCGGGTCACCGCCAATCATCCGCCGCCCGCGGTCGCGGGCCGGCGCGTGCGTTTGCGCTACATGACGCAGCCCAAGACGCGCCCGCCTCATTTCGTGGTGTTTTGCTCGCGCCCAGAGCAACTGCCGGAAAGCTATACCCGCTATCTTGTGAATTCCCTGCGGGAAACTTTCAATATTCAAGGCACGCCCATCCGTTTGTCATATCGCAAGGGCGATAATCCTTACGCACCGAAGAAAAAACGGGGCTGACACCGTTTCCACCGGAAGAACATCCGCACGGCTGGCGCAAGCGCTGCCGCGCTGCTGACGTATTTTGAAAAGGAGTTGTTTCATGACCACCGACAGGCTGGAATTCGCCGTCGCCCTGGCTGAAAAGGCAGGAGAACTCGGTCTCGATTATTTCCGGAAACTGGAAACGCTGACGGTCACCAAGAAAGGGCACCAGGACCTTGTCTCCGAAGCGGACCGGAACGTCGAAACGCTCGTCCGCGAGGAACTCGCGGCTGTTTTTCCCGACGACGGCATCCTCGGCGAGGAACACGGTGTTGAGGAGGGGACCTCCGGTTACACCTGGGTGATCGATCCGATCGACGGCACGGCTAATTTCGTCGCCGGTATCCCGCAGTGGTGCGTCATCCTTGCCTGTGTCTTTCAGGGTGATGTCATTATCGGTGTCATCCACGATCCGGTCAGCAGGGAGACCTTTCAGGCCGCGACGGGGCAAGGTGCCTTTTTGAACGGCAAGCCGATCAGGGCCTCCGAAAGCCAGAGCCTGTCCGACGGATCGGTCGGCGTCGGCTTCAACGGCCGCACCGCCGTAACCGACGCGGTCAATGTGGTCGGTGCTGTCGTGTCCAAGGGCGGCGTGTTCTTTCGCAACGCCTCCGGCGGACTCATGCTCGCCTATGCGGCCTCCGGACGGCTGATCGGTTACGTGGAGTCCCACATGAACGCCTGGGATTGCCTGGCTGGCATGCTGTTGACCCGCGAAGCGGGCGGTGAGGTCATGGAGCAGGACATCAACCACGCCCTGCACCACGGTGCCCGCGTCGTGGTCGGCGCGCCGGGAGTCTTCCAGGACCTGAAGGAAATCGCAGAAAGCTCTTTCGGGCCGCTTCAGGCGGCCTGACAGCGAGAGGCTGTCCATCAGCTGAGTGGCGGCGGGTTTTCTTTTACAGCTTACGCCGTGCGCGGCTCTTGTGGCGGGACATACTACGGCTGGCAGCCCGTACCCTGGAGGCCGAGATAGGCCGGGAGCCGCGAGCGTGTTTCTTCCGTGAAATGGAAGCCCTTCCAGCCAAGGGCCTCGGCGGCCCGCACATTGGCGGCACTGTCGTCAATCAGAAGGATTTCCCGGGGGAGCAGGCCGAGCGTCTCTGTGACATGGGCGAAGAACCCCTCGGCGGGTTTGGCGTGCCCGATGCGCCCTGAGGAAAAAATGTGACTGACACGGCTTCCGAATCCGGCCTGCCGTTCGATATAGGCCGCGCGCCGGTTTTCATTGTTTGTCGCGATGACTTGAAGGAAATCTCGCTCCGCCAGGCGGTCGAGCAGCTCCGAAGTGAAGGGATCCTTCAGATCGTCCTTGACGAACCAGTAGTCAAGCAGGGAGCTCGCATCGATTTCGTGTCCGCTCAGCTCGAGCCAGGTCCGCACATGGACTTCCAGATCCCGCCTGCCGGAAATCACCTCGGGGAAGAGGTCATCGAAAATGCCTTTCTGGAAGGTTTCGACAGGAATGCCCAGATCCGCCTCGAGACTGTCGGCCCAGATAAATCGACCGTCGACGACGTTCTTGTTGAGGACGCCGTCAAAGTCCCACGCAACCGCCTTGATGTCATCGTGCATGCGAGGCTCCGGATTGTTTGCTGTCTTCTGGAATTCAGGGCAGAGGGGACGCGTGTTTCACGGCTGAGTCCATTCCCGGCTGACGCGGTCATAGAGTCTGCCCGTTTCCGGAACGTCCGGCTTGACGAGCTCCAGCAGGTCTTCGGCCACCTCGGCGGGTGACGGCAGACTCTCGGGGGCCTCGCCCGGCATTGCCTTGGCGCGCAAGCCCGTGCGCGTGGGACCTGGATCCGCCAGATTGATCTTCATGGCTGTCTGAAGGCTCTCGTTGGCCCAGGTTCGCGCCATGGCCTCGACGGCAGCCTTGCTGATCGACTGCAACCCCCAAAAGGCAGAACAGGTCCGGGCCTGAATGGATGTGAGGAGCAGGGCCCGCCCAGCGTCGGATTGGCGCAGCAGGGGATCGAGAGACCGGATCAACCGCCAGTTCGCCGTCACATTGACCGCCATCACGGTTTCGAAGTCTTTGGGACCGATATGACCGATGGGCGAAAGCACCCCGAGCATGCCGGCGTTGCCGACAAATATGTCGAGCTTCTTCCAGCGCTCGTAAATAGCCGCGCCGAGCCTGTCGAGCGCCTCGAAGTCGGTCAGGTCGAGTGGAACGAGCGTGGTTTGTCCGCCCGCCGCCTTGATCTCGTCGTCGAGATCCTCCAGTCCGCCGACCGTCCGGGCAAGCGCGATCACATGTGCGCCGCGTTGACCGAGCTGCCTGGCCAATTGATAGCCGATTCCCCGGGACGCCCCGGTTACCAGCGCGATCCGTCCTTCGAAGTCCCGTTCCATCTCGCGGTCAACCAACCTCCACGAGACGGGGCAGGCTTACGAGGTCCTGGTCCTCGGAAAGATCGGTCAGGGGGGTCGGATAGTCGCCGGTGAAGCAATGGTCTGTGAATTGCGGGTTGTCGTTGTCGCGACCGTCGAAACCCATGGCCCGGTAGATGCCGTCGACTGTGAGGAAGGCGAGGCTGTCTGCGCCGATATAGGCCCGCATTTCCTCGAGGCTGTATTTGGCGGCCAGAAGTTTTTCCCGGACCGGCGTGTCGATGCCGTAGTAGTCGGAGTATTTGATCGGCGGGCTCGCGAGGCGGAAATGGACTTCCCTGGCGCCCGCGTCTCGGATCATCTGCACGATCTTGACGGAAGTCGTGCCGCGCACGAGACTGTCGTCAACCAGAACGACCCGCTTGCCTTCGATTTGCGACCGATTGGCCGAGTGCTTCATCTTCACGCCGAGGGCGCGGATGTGCTGGGTCGGCTCGATGAAGGTCCGGCCCACGTAGTGGTTGCGGATGATGCCGAGCTCAAACGGAATGCCGCTTTCCTGGCTGTAGCCGATTGCCGCCGGAACGCCGCTGTCGGGAACCGGCACGATGACATCGGCCTCGACATTCGTCTCGCGGGCAAGCTGCTTGCCCATTTCCCGCCGCACGTCGTAGACGCTGCGGCCGCCCACAATCGAGTCCGGGCGGGAGAAGTATATATACTCGAAAATGCAGGGCCTGGCCGGCTGCTTGCCGAATGGGAAGAAGGACTGGATGCCGGTCGGCGAGCAAACGATGACCTCGCCGTTCTCGACCTCGCGGATGAACTTTGCACCGATGATGTCAAGCGCACAGGTCTCGGAAGCAAGGATGGGGGCGCCGTTGAGATCGCCCAGGACAAGTGGCCGGATACCGAGCGGGTCGCGCGCGCCGATCAGTTTCTTGGCCGTCAGCGCAACCAGGGAATATGCGCCTTCCATCTGCGTGATGGCCTCGATGAAACGCTCGACGATCTTGCCCTTGCGCGAGCGGGCGACGAGCTGAAGCACCACCTCGGAGTCCGACGTTGACTGGCAGATGGCGCCGTCCCGGATCAGTTGCTGGCGCAGGGTCAGCGCGTTGGTGAAGTTGCCGTTGTGGCAGATGGCGATGCCGCCGCCGTCGAGCTCGGCGAACAGAGGCTGCACGTTGCGCAGGATCGTCTCGCCGGTCGTGGAATAGCGCACGTGGCCGATCGCCGCCTTGCCGGTCAGCCTGCCGATGGTGTCCGCGTCGGAAAAATGATCGCCGACCAGTCCGAGATGCCGTTCGGAACGGAATTGGTCCTTGTCGTAGGTCACGATCCCGGCCGCTTCCTGGCCACGGTGCTGCAGCGCGTGAAGGCCAAGGGCGGTCAGGGCGCTTGCGTCCTCGTGCCCCAGGATCCCGAATACGCCGCATTCCTCGCGCAGCGTGTCCGCGTTCATGTCCAAGCTCTCGTGCGTTTCGGTCCCGCCAGCCATGGCGAACACTCCTTCAAACTGGCCGGAGGCAGGAAGCCCGGCCTTTATCGTTTCCCCGACATGCTTTCCTTAAATGATGAAGGAAACCAAAATGTCGAGCGAGACTCGTCGATATATGTCGTGCCCGCGTCGAATTGAACGCGGGACTTTGTCGCGCCGGCAGCGGACCGCCGTCTTGTTGCTGATGGACCGTTTGCGGTCCGCTCAGTTGCTGTCCGTCGTCAGTTGATCGAGCCCCTGGCGTTCGGAGTCGCTGTAGGCCGGTTCCTCGGCGGGAGCGCTGCTGGTGCCGCCCGTCAGGTTGTTTTCGCGGATTTTTTCCAGGATCGCCTTTTCCGGATCTTCCGGCAGGATCGACACCAGGCGCTCGCCGATGGATATCAGGATCGGACGCGACTTGGCGTTCAGAACCCATTGCGGCTGCTGATCCGGCTGGACGAACCAGTTGAAGAACATCATCGCGACCACCAGAAGAAGCAGACCGCGCACGGCGCCGAAGACGAAACCGAGCGTTCTGTCGAGCGCGCCGATCCGGCTGTCGAGAACGAAATCGGAAATTCGCATCGTGATGTAGCTCACGATGATGAGCGTGACCAGAAAGACGGCGGCGGCGGAGACGCCAATGGCGACGAGATCGTGCGAGATATACTGTTTGGCGTAAGGCAGCACGCGCTCGTAGAGCAGAAAAGCCGCCGCGGCAGCCGCGACCCAAGAGACGATCGAGAGAACTTCCCGGACAAAGCCGCGGATCATCGCAAGGACGGCGGAAATGAACATGATGGCCAAAAGCAGTCCGTCCAGCAGCGTAATCGGCATCTTCCTGAAATATCCCTTACCTGTAGGGCTGAAAACGAGCCCGCAAACTTCAGTTGGTACCCGCGCTCATCATGCTTCCGCGCCCTTTAAAACACTAGCCTCCGCCGAGAGTTTGGCAACAAAGTCCCCAAGTTCCGGCACGCCAGTCGCCTTCAGGGCGGACATGGTGCTGTCCTTGAGATTACCCTCCGGACAGTAAGCCTGATCGAAGCCGAGTTTTTCCGCTTCCTTCAGCCTGGATTGGGCCTGGGCGACCGGCCGCACGGCCCCGGACAGGCTGACTTCGCCGAAATAGACGCAATTGGCTGGAAGGGCAAGCCCGCTGAGCGAAGAGATGAGCGCCGCGGCGACCGCAAGGTCCGCGCCGGGTTCGTTGATTTTCAGGCCGCCCGCGACATTGAGATAGACGTCGTGCTGCGAAAAGCGCACCCCGCAGCGAGCCTCCAGAACGGCGAGGATCATGGAAAGCCGGGCGCTGTCCCAGCCGATGACGGCCCGCCTCGGGGTCCCGAGCGACGATTGGGCGACCAGGGCCTGAATTTCGATCAGCAGGGGCCGGGAGCCTTCCAGGCCGGCGAAGACCGCGGCTCCTGGAGCGGTTGTCGTCCGGTCGCCGAGAAACAGCGCGGAGGGGTTGGAAACCTCGGTGAGGCCCTTGCCGGTCATTTCGAACACGCCGATTTCGTCCGTAGCCCCGAACCTGTTCTTGACCGAACGCAGAATGCGGTACTGATGCGCGCCGTCGCCCTCGAAGTAAAGGACGGCATCGACCATGTGCTCGACCACCCGCGGTCCGGCGATCTGGCCATCCTTGGTGACGTGGCCGACTAGGACCAGCGTCGTCCCGTTTTTCTTGGCGTAGCGCACCATGGCCTGGGCGGACGCGCGCACCTGGGTGACCGTGCCCGGTGGCGACTCGACCTGATCCGTCCACAGGGTCTGGACCGAATCCAGGATCAGAAGGGCCGGAGGCGTGTCGGACTCCAGCGTCGCCAGAATGTCTTCAACGCTGGTCTCCGCGGCAAGCGCCACCGGGGCCTCGGACAGCCCGAGCCTTTCCGCCCTGAGACGCACCTGGCCGATGGCCTCCTCACCGGAAATATAGACCGTCTTGTGGCCGAGACGGGCAAGTTGGGCAGCAGCCTGGATCAGGAGCGTCGACTTGCCGATGCCGGGATCGCCGCCGACAAGCAGCGCGGAGCCGCGCACGAACCCGCCACCCGTGACCCGGTCGAGTTCCGCAACCTTGGTCTGGATGCGTGGCGCTTCCTTGGTGTCACCGGAAAGCCCGACCAGAGGAACCACGCGGCCTTTGCTCCGGCTCGCCCTTGCGGGGCCTCCGCCGATGCCTCCGCCGGTCTGCTCCTCGACGATGGTGTTCCACTCGCCGCAGGATTCACAGCGCCCAACCCATTTCGCGGTCACCGCGCCGCAGGACTGGCAGACGAAGGATGTGGACCTGCGGGCCATGGAAGGTTTTCCTTCGTGTCAGGTGAGGGGGGCGTAGACGCGCTCGAACCGCCGTCCCAGGCTTGTCAGGTATTCGTAGTCGATTGTCTCGGCATAAGCGGCAAGTTCCGCCGCCGCAACAGATGGTCCGAGCATTTCCACAAAGGCGCCGCGCTGAACGAGATGATCGGGGACGTCGGTGACGTCCAGGGTGATCATGTCCATCGAAATCCGCCCGAGGATCGGAGCCTTGAAGCCGCCGATCATGGCGAAGCCGCCGGGACGTTCGTCGGTGGACCCTGCCCGACGCAGCATGCCGTCCGCATAGCCGGCCGCCACGACCGCGTTCTTCAGGGGGCGTCTGGCCGTTTGCTTCGCGCCATAGCCGATGGTGTCGCCCTCCGCCACGTCCCGCACGAGCATGATCCGGGCTTCGACCTTCGCAACCGGTTTCATCGGGTTCGGTTCCGTGTCGATCGCCTGTCCGCCGTAAAGGGCAATTCCGGGCCGAACCAGATCGAAATGAAACTCGGGTCCCATGAGAACGCCCGCCGAATTCGCCAGGGATCTGGGGATATGGCTGAAGGGCTCCGTCACTTCGCGGAAGAGCTTCAGCTGCCGTTGGTTCATCTCGTGCGCGGGTGTTGAGCCGCACGCCAGATGGCTGATGATCAAGGAAGGGGTGAAGGGACCGCAGAGATCCGGATCGCCCAGGGCGGCCGACAAGTCTCCCGGCGGCAGTCCGAGCCTGTTGATTCCCGTATCCACATGAACAGCCGCCTTGAAGGATCTGCCGGCGGATTTGCACAAGGCGGACCAGTCCTTCAGTTCCTCGACAGATGCCAGCACCGGCCGGAGATCGTGGTGCGGAAAAAACTCCGCAGCGCCGGGGAACAGACCGTCGAGAACATAGATGACGGCGTCCGGCAGCAGCTCCCGCAAGGCGACCGCCTCGGCTGGAACCGCCGTGAAAAAGGTTTTGCAGCCGGCGGCATAAAGAGCGGGACCGGCCTTGTCCTGTCCGGTGCCGTAGCCATCGCCCTTGATCGCGGCGGCACATTCGGCCGCCCCTGAAAGCTTGCCGTTCAAAAAAGTCCAGTTCGCCGCGATTGCATCGAGATCGATGGTCAGTCGGCCGCCGAACAGGTCAGAGGAAAGAATGGAAGGTGTAGACGTCGCCACGGTCTGGAGAGTTCTTTTGTTAGAGCTACGCAAAACGAAGATTCGACGGACACCTTACCGCATTGCAACGCGGATGCGCCAGAAGCAAAGACCTGAGTGTCTTGAGCGTGAGTTTGAAGCTTCGATCGCGTTCCGGACTGCCGCTGTCTTGTCGGGCGTCAGTCCATGAAAAGGAATTCGACGCCGGCCTCGTCGAGGCGGATCCAGCGGATTTCCCCGTGAAAGCGCAACTTGCGGCTTTCGACTTCGATGACGACCTTGTCGTTGAAGGTCAGGCCCTTGGACTTGACGGCGACGCGGCAGCCCCCGGCACTGATATCCTCGACGACACAGGGTCGATGTACGCCTTCGTGTTTCAGGACACCTGGCCAGCTGCAGTGTTTCCGCGGAAAGTCCCGTGCTTCTTCCAGGAGCTTGTGCGCAAGCACCATTGTCAAAAATCCTGAGTGAATGCGTTGAAATGCATCTGTAAAACTACAATGCATGCATTAACCAAGGTTTAAAATCGCGTTCTTCGGAGTTTCTTTCCCGAAGGGGAGGGGAGTTTGGTATGTTGTTGATTTTCCAAAGGAAAGATTTTCAGATAAAGTAAATTTTCATAAAGAAAAGCGCCTAAGGCAAGAGGTCTTCTGTATTTATTCTCTGCCTTGTGAAAATCGGCCGCTGCGCTGTGGTGCAACGGCCTTGGATTTCAAGAAAAGGACCCGGTATGGCGCTCTGGTTTCTTTATTCGTACCGTTCCGGAAGATGATCGTCCTCGGCGAGATCCGAAAAGCGGGTGAATTCGCCCTGGAAGTGCAGGTTGGCGGTGCCGGTCGGACCGTGACGTTGCTTGGCGATTATGACTTCCGCTTTGCCCTTGGCTGCCTCGTGCTTGGCCTCCCAGGCGGCATACTCCGGCGAACCGATTTCCGGCTCGGTTTTCGAAAGATAGTATTCCTCGCGGTAAACGAACAGGATCACATCGGCGTCCTGCTCGATGGAACCGGATTCGCGCAGGTCCGACATCATCGGCCGCTTGTCGTCTCTCGATTCCACCTGGCGTGAGAGCTGGGAGAGGGCGATGATCGGAACGTGAAGCTCCTTGGCCAGCGCCTTCAGGCCCGTGGTGATTTCGGTGATTTCCTGAACGCGGTTTCCGGAGTTCTTGGCGGAACCGCTCAAGAGCTGAATATAGTCGACGACCAGGAGGTCCAGTCCGCGCTGACGCTTCAGGCGCCGGGCCTTGGCCACGAGCGAGGCGATCGAGATGCCGCCGGTCTGGTCCACGTGCAAAGGGACGCTTTGCATCGTCTGAGCGCACGCCGCGAGTTTTTCGAATTCGGCTTCGGTTATGTCCCCGCGCCGGATCTTGGATGAGGAAATCTCAGCCTGTTCGGAAATGATACGGGTGGCGAGCTGCTCCGCGGACATTTCGAGCGAGAAGAAGCCGACCACGCCGCCGTTGACGGTCTTCAGTGTTCCGTCCTGCAGTTCCTCGGACTTGTAGGACTGAGCGATATTATAGGCGATGTTGGTGGCGAGCGAGGTTTTGCCCATGGCCGGGCGACCGGCGAGCACGATCAGGTCGGAATGCTGAAGGCCGCCCATCAACCGGTCGAGTTCCCTGAGCCCCGTGGAAATGCCGGACAGTGCGCCTTCCCGGTTATAGGCGGCATGGGCCATTTCAATGGTTTCGGTCAGCGCGTCGCCGAAGGAGACGAAGCCGCCTTCGCTTCGCCCGACCTCCGCCAGTTCGAAAAGCCGCCGCTCCGCATCGTCGATCTGCTGCTCCGGCGGCACGTCGATGGGCGCGTCGAAAGCGATATTGACCATGTCCTCGCCGATCCGGATCAGGTTGCGGCGGATGGCCAGATCATAGATGGTTCGGCCGTAATCCTCGGCGTTGATGATCGAGGCGGCGTCGCCGGCGAGCCTGAGGAGGAATTGGGTCGCGGAGAGGTCGGCGATTTTCGCATCCGCCGGATAGAAGGTCTTCAGCGTGATCGGCGAGGCCGTCTTGCCGGCCCGGATGAGATGTCCGATCTTTTCGTAGATGTCCTGGTGGGACGGCACAAAAAAGTGATGCGGCTCCAGGAAATCCGAGACCCTGTAGAAGGTTTCGTTGTTAACCAGAATGGCGCCGAGCAACTGGCGTTCCGCTTCAGCATTGTGCGGAGCAAGGCGCTGCACGGACTCTTCCGTTTCGACCTTCTGTAACGTACCCTTCATATCGTCCCCCGATGACCAAAGTGCACCCGGAATACTCGCAGATCGAAAACTGCTCAAGGTTGAAAAAACGTTACTTTTTGATTCCCACCGGCTTCCACAAATCAGCGGGGATAGAATCGAATCCCGCTTGACTCGAAAGCTTGTTGAAGACTCAGAGGCATAGCTCTTAGTCATTGAAAACAAGACGTTTTTTAAAAGGTTAATAAGCCGGAAATGAATCTGGTCGAGGTTTCAAGAGTTTGCGTCGAACTCTGAAATCAGCAGGTTAAGCCTGTGCGGAATCGGCGCCGAAAGCTTGCCGGCAAAATAAAAACGGCGCTGCTGACAGCGCCGTTTATCTTTAGTCGGTGAATTAAGCGAAAGCCCTCAGGCTTCGTCTTCCACCGGTGCGTCTTCAGCGGCCTCGGTGCCCTCTTCGGCGCCTTCGACCTCTTCTTCGTCTTCCTCGAATTCGAAGACGTCCTGTTCGGGCGTGGTGAGATCCTCACCGGCCGCCTGGCGGGTTGCTTCGTCTTCGGAACGCGCGACGTTCACGGCAACGGACACTTCCACTTCGGGGTGAAGCTGGATCTGAACCGTGTGAATGCCGATCGTCTTGATCGGGCTGCGCAGCTCAACCTGGTTACGTGCGACGGTGAAGCCGGCAGCGGTCAGACCGTCGGCAATGTCACGCGTGGACACCGAACCGTAAAGCTGACCGGTCTCGCCGGCCGAACGGATCATCACAAGTGTTTCGCCGTCGAGTTTGGAGGCAACGGCTTCCGCTTCCGACTTGCGTTCCAGGTTGCGGGCTTCGAGCTGAGCGCGTTCGCGTTCGAAACGCTCGAGGTTCGCCTTGTTGGCGCGCAATGCCTTGCCTTGCGGCAGCAGGTAGTTGCGGGCGTAACCGTCGCGTACGCGCACGGTGTCGCCCATCTGGCCGAGTTTGGCGATGCGCTCAAGAAGAATGATTTGCATAATTTTCTCCTACTGTCCCACCCTCAGGTGGTTAGAGGCCGTTTGCCCGCGGCCCCAATTCGGGTCTTCCGGAAACACCGGAAGAAACGCCTTTCCTCAAGAATGCGGAAAGGCTTAGCTGATGACGAAGGGCAGCAGGCCGAGCAGGCGCGCGCGCTTGATGGCGCGGGCCAGTTCACGCTGCTTCTTCGCGGAGACCGCGGTGATGCGGCTCGGAACGATCTTGCCGCGTTCCGAAATGTAACGCTGCAAAAGACGGATGTCCTTGTAGTCGATCTTCGGCGCATTGGAGCCGGAGAACGGGCAGGTCTTCCTGCGGCGGAAGAACGGACGGCGGCTCGGGAGCTGTGCAACATCTACCATTTATCTTACTCCTCTTCGCCACGACGCGGACGGCGATCGCCGCCAGAACGGTCACCCCGGTCACCCCGGTCGCCACCGGGACGGTCGCCACGGCCACCGCCGCGACGGTCGTCGCGATCACGCTTCTGCATCATCGCGGACGGTTCTTCTTCCAGCTGGTCGACCTTGAAGGTCATGAAACGCAGAATATCTTCGCTCAGGCCCATCTGACGCTCCATCTCGGCGACGGCCGCATGCGGTGCGTCGAGGTTCATCAGCGTGTAATGCGCCTTGCGGTTCTTTTTGATACGGTATGCGAGGGAACGCAGACCCCAGTTTTCCACCTTGCCGACAGTCCCGCCAGCGCCCTCGATGAGGCCCTTGTACTGTTCGACGAGTTGTTCGACCTGCTGGGCCGAAACGTCCTGGCGCGCCAGGAATACGTGCTCGTAAAGAGGCATGGAAAAGCCTTTCCTTGTGTTGACAACGCAGGGCTGGCGCAAAGCCTCCTCGTAGCCCCGGAAAGGCACGAGAATTCTAACGAGAGCGGGAACACGGGAAGTCGGATCGTTTGATGGATCCTGGCATAAGCCCTTCCGTTCAGCCCCCGGCCAAACCCCGGATGAAGCGCGCTCTATAGCCTGATCTGGAGAAAATGCAAGTGCAAACTGATCCGCGTGCGCCATGCTTTCCGCCTTGCGGTGGCGGTCTCCGGACTTTCTGCCGTCGCAGCCGCCGCGATCGGCGGCGCCGGAAAAGAGGCCGGGCGAATAGTCCATACCCAGTTCCGGCCAGATGGGTTCCCTCTTTGCAGCCGGGTATCGCGGTGCGGATATTGCGGGAAATGGTGACGTTTTTATGAATTCATTGACCGCAGGGCCTTGACAGTTGGCCCTGGAGCGTATCATAGCCTCGCCCCATGCCGCTCACCCACCGCGGGTAGAAGCGAAAAAAGAAAAACATCAAAGAGCCAGTCGAAAACGATAAGCCTGATCCAGGTTCCAGGCGTCATGGAGGCGTTTTTCCCGATGACCATCGCATTTACATTTCCCGGTCAGGGCAGTCAGACTGTTGGAATGGGGAAAGCGCTCGCGGACACCTATCCGGAAGCAAGGGCCGTCTTTGAAGAAGTCGACGAGGCGCTTGGACAGAAACTGTCGGACGTCATGTGGAGCGGCCCTGAAGACGGTCTTACGCTGACCGCGAACGCCCAGCCTGCGCTGATGGCCGTCAGCCTTGCCACCATGCGAGTGTTGGAGGCCAGGGGTCTCGATCTGAAAGCCTCCGTTGCCTATGTCGCGGGCCATTCGCTCGGCGAATACTCGGCGCTCGCCGCGGCCGGAAGCCTGGATGTTGCCACGGCTGCGCGGCTCTTGCGCGTGCGCGGCGAGGCCATGCAGACGGCGGTGCCGGTCGGACAGGGAGCCATGGCCGCGCTGCTCGGGCTGGATTTCGATGCTGCCGTCGAGATCGCCCGGGATGCGGCGCAGGGCGAGGTCTGTCAGGCCGCAAACGACAATGCGCCCGGCCAGGTTGTCGTTTCCGGGCATTTGGCGGCGGTTGAGCGGGCCGTGGAGATCGCCAAGGCCAAGGGCGCGCGCCGGGCGGTAATGCTTCCCGTGAGCGCTCCGTTTCACTGCGCCTTGATGGCGCCGGCCGCCGAGGCGATGGAACAGGCGCTGGCGAATGCGGAAATCGGGACGCCCGCCGTTCCCCTGGTCGCCAATGTTCTGGCCGCGCCGGTCAGCGACCCGGCAGACATCCGGGTCCGGCTGGTCGAGCAGGTGACCGGAACTGTTCGCTGGCGCGAAAGCATTGGCTGGCTTGCGGATAACGGCGTGGACACTTTCGTCGAGATCGGTACCGGCAAGGTCCTTACTGGAATGGTGAAGCGCATCTCCAGGGAGTCTACCGGCATCGCCGTGAACGGGCCGGACGACATCGACACTCTAATGGCGAAAATCTCCGGCTGACCGGTAAATTCTGTCGTTCGCGGCCTCGCGCGTCAGGCGCGTATCGTAAAGGTGGTTTCAAGAAGTGCGAACGGAAAGCCTGTTTTGTTTGGTGAGCCGGAAACCCGTTTTTTAGGGGAGCGGCGCGTGTCAGGCAAGTTTCGGGTCAACCGTTCCAGCGAACTGAGCTTCGAGAAACACCGCTAGAGCCCGCAGCGGGCCGAGTAAATGCAAGGGAAGGATCCCAGATGTTCAGTTTGGAAGGCAAGAATGCACTGGTGACCGGCGCGACCGGCGGGATCGGCGAAGCGATTGCCAGGGCGCTGCATGCGCAAGGCGCGGCGGTGGCACTCTCCGGTACCCGCGTGGAAAAACTGGAAGCCCTTGCCGCAGACCTCGGGGAGAGGGCCGTCGTGGCACCTGCGAACCTGTCCGACCGGGATGCGGTCGACGCATTGGTGCCGGCGGCGGAAGAAAAGCTGGGTTCGGTGGATATTCTCGTGAACAACGCGGGCATCACCCGCGACAATATCTTCATGCGGATGAAGGACGAGGAGTGGGATCAG
The DNA here is from genome assembly GCF_017309185.1 of Roseibium aggregatum. Lineage (GTDB taxonomy): Bacteria > Pseudomonadota > Alphaproteobacteria > Rhizobiales > Stappiaceae > Roseibium > Roseibium aggregatum_B. The sequence goes on from NZ_JAEKJZ010000001.1 coordinate 1,524,488, forward strand.
GTTCTGGAAGTCAACCTGACCTCCGGTTTCCGCATCTGCCGGGCGGCGATCAAGGGTATGATGAAGCGCCGCTCCGGACGCATTATCGGCATCACGTCGGTCGTCGGCGTGACCGGGAACCCGGGACAGGTCAATTACGCGGCGGCCAAGGCCGGCATGATCGGCATGTACAAGTCTCTGGCGCGCGAAGTCGCCAGTCGCAGCATAACCGTCAACGCGATTGCTCCGGGTTTCATCGAAACCTCGATGACGGATGCGCTGAACGAGAAACAAAAGGAATCGATTTTGGCAAACGTCCCGGCGGGCCGCCTCGGCACGTCCGGCGAGATTGCTGCGGCGGCTCTTTATCTCGCCAGTGACGAAGCCGCTTACGTCACCGGGCAGACGCTGCATGTCAATGGCGGCATGGCTATGATTTAAAAGACATTTCGCCTTTCGGGCGAAAAGAAACCAGAGCGCTCGAGGGGTGCTCCGGACCGGCTGGTAAAGGGCAACAAAGTGTGTTACCAACCCGCCGATTGTTCTAAATTGCGCAGTCAAGCTTGAATGTTCAGCGGGTCTGCGCGCTGACATCTTGGAAACCGCGAATTCGCACCGCCGTATTTCCGGACGGAAACCGGCACGGGCACCTTCGCGAAAGATGAGTTGAAGAAACTAAGGAAGTGAAAAATGAGCGATATCGCGGATCGGGTAAAGAAAATCGTCGTTGAACACCTCGGTGTCGATGCTGAGAAGGTTGTGGAAGGTGCAAGCTTCATCGACGATCTGGGTGCGGACAGCCTCGACACTGTTGAGCTTGTCATGGCATTTGAAGAAGAGTTCGGCGTCGAAATCCCGGATACCGCTGCAGAAACCATCCTGACCGTCGGCGACGCAGTCAAGTTTCTGGAAGCCAACAAGTAAGGCGACAGCCTTCTGGATTTCGTAATGAATATCGGGCTGGCGGGGAACGGTCTCCGCCCGGCCCTTCAAACGTAAGTGCGGGTTTATGAGGCGAGTTGTCGTAACTGGGTTGGGCATGGTGACGCCGCTGGGTGGCGGTGTCGATGTCACTTGGAAAAAGATCCTTGAAGGAAAGAGCGGGGCCAACAAGGTCTCGAATTTCAAGGTTGACGATCTGGCTTGCCAAATAGCCTGTCAAATTCCGCTGGGTTCCGGCGAAGGGGGCTTCAATCCCGACGATTGGATGGACCCCAAGGAGCAGCGCAAGGTCGACGACTTCATCGTCTATGCCATGGCTGCCGCCGATCAGGCGATCGCGGATTCCGGCTACAAGGCGGAAACCTATGACCAGCAGGTCCGTTCCGGCGTCCTCATCGGGTCGGGTATCGGCGGACTTCAGGGGATCGAGCAGGGCGCGCATCTCCTTGCCGAAAAAGGTCCGCGTCGCGTCAGCCCCTTCTTCATTCCAGGCCGGCTGATCAATCTGGCGGGAGGCTATGTCTCCATTCGCCACGGCCTCAAGGGTCCGAACCACGCGGTGGTAACGGCCTGTTCCACGGGCGCGCATGCGATTGGCGACGCGTCCCGTCTGATCGCCTTCGGCGATGCGGATGTGATGGTTGCCGGCGGTGCGGAATCGCCCGTCTGCCGTCTTGCCCTGGCGGGTTTCGCGGCCTGCAGGGCGCTGTCGACCGGCTTCAACGATGCTCCGGAAAAGGGATCGCGTCCCTATGATGTCGCCCGTGACGGCTTCGTGATGGGCGAGGGGGCCGGGGTTGTCGTTCTCGAGGAATACGAGCACGCGGTTCGCCGCGGCGCCACGATCTATGCCGAGGTGATCGGCTATGGTCTTTCCGGCGATGCCTATCACATAACCGCGCCCTCGTCCGACGGTGACGGAGCCTATCGTTGCATGGAGGCCGCCTTGAACCGGGCGGGCATCACAGCGGCGGATGTGGACTATGTCAACGCGCACGGCACGTCGACGCCTCTGGGCGATGAAATCGAGCTGGGAGCGGTGACCCGGCTCGCCGGAGACTCCGCGGCCAACCTGACCATGTCGTCGACCAAGTCCTCGATTGGCCACCTGCTCGGGGCAGCCGGCGCGGTCGAGGCGATCTTCTCCGTACTGGCGATCCGGGACGGCATGGCGCCGCCGACGATTAACCTCGACAATCCGTCTGTCGAAACCGTGATCGACCTGGTACCTCATGAGGCGAAGAAGATGGAGATCAATGTCGCCTTGTCGAATTCCTTCGGCTTTGGCGGGACAAATGCCTCGCTCGTCTTCCGCAAAGTTGCCGCATAACCATTTCAATGTCTCGTGCCGGATCCGATTCTTGAGGAACCGGCATCGAGATGACGATTGAGACAACTGGTTTGCCTGAGCCTGACCCCTGGTTCGGGGTCACTTTTAAGGATGCGACACACAATGCGCATTAAGCCGAAAAGCCCGCGTGAAGCCTTGCAGCCGGAGCCCGCTCCGGCTCCTCCGCAACGTTCCCGGCATGTGCGCAATCCACTTGTCATCCTGATCAACCTTGTCATTACCCTGGCGGTTTTCGGCCTGGCCGGCATCGGCGGCGCGCTTTATTTCGGCAAACAGAAATTCGAGCAGGCGGGTCCGCTGACCGAAGAAGCCACCGTGGTCATCTCTTCCGGCGCGGGATTGTCGGGCATCACCGATAGCCTGGCCGGCAAGGGCGTGATTGAAGACAGCCTGTTCGACGAGTGGATCTTCAATCTGGGAATTCGGTTTTACAAGAACGCGACCAAGCTGAAAGCCGGTGAATATGCCTTCGCGCCGGGGGCGTCGATGCATGAGGTCATGACAGACCTTGTGGAAGGCAACGCCGTGACACATTCGGTCACGATCCCCGAAGGCTGGACAACCGCCCAGATCATTGAACGGGTGCGCGAACATCCGACTCTGACCGGAGAAATCAGCGAAATCCCCGCAGAGGGCGAATTGCTGCCGCAAACCTATACGTTCGCCCGCGGCACGGCGCGGCAGGATATCATCGATCAGATGAAGGCCGGGCAGGAAAAGCTGCTGTCCGAGATCTGGGAACGGCGCACGGACGGCCTTCCGGTCAGCACGCCCGAGGAATTGGTAATTCTGGCATCCATCGTTGAAAAGGAAACGGCCCTTGCCGACGAGCGTCCCCGTGTTGCCGGTGTGTTCGTGAACCGGTTGAACAAGAAGATGCGCCTGCAGTCCGATCCGACCATTCTTTACGGTCTCTACGGCGGCGAAGCCTGGCTGAAGGACCGTTCCGCGATCAAGCAGTCCGAGCTGAAGGCGGAGAACGAATACAACACCTACCAGATCGACGGTCTCCCGCCGGGACCGATCGGCAACCCCGGCCGGGCGGCCATGGAAGCGGTCGCCAACCCCTCGCGTACGCAGGACCTGTACTTCGTTGCCGACGGCACGGGTGGCCATGTCTTCGCGGAAACCTACGAGCAGCATCAGGAAAACGTCCGCAAGTGGCGCCGGATCGAACGGGACCGCCGTCAGGCAGAGGCCGAACAGGATCAGGCGGAAGAACCGGCGACATCGAATTAACCCGTTCGGCTCTTGAGCGGCGGGAAGACAGGTCGGAGCAATTCGGGAGGGGCACATGGCACTCGCCAGCATGACGGGTTTTGCACGGGCGTTGGGAGAGACGGAAGCGCTGCGCTGGACGTGGGAACTCAGGTCCGTCAACGGCAAGTCGCTGGATTTGCGCATACGGATACCCGCCGGCCTTGAGACCCTCGAGCCCAAGATCCGGGAACGGTGCGGCCGGGTGCTGCGGCGGGGCAACGTGACGATCGGTCTTGCCATGCAACGGGATCAGTCGGAACAGCAGCTTCAGGTCAATGAAACGGCGCTTGACGCGGTGCTTGCCACCATCGCGCTGTTGAAGGACCGTGTTCCCGACCTGGCGCCGCCCTCCCTTGACGCCATCCTGTCTCAAAAGGGCGTTTTCGAGTTGAAGGAGCCTGAAGAGGACGCGGAGCAGCAAGATGCGCTCCACAATGCGCTTCTGACGACGCTCGATGCGGCGTTGATAGATCTGGTTGACATGCGTCATCGTGAGGGCAGGGCAATCGGTGCGGTCATCTACGATCAGATCGAGCGGATCGCGGAGCTCACCCAGGCCGCGGAAACACTGCCCGCGCGACAACCGGCTGCCATAAAAGCCCGGTTGAAGAAGCAGATCTCCGAACTCCTGGAAGCCGGCGACGGTCAGTTCGATGCGCAACGCCTCCATCAGGAAGCCGTTCTGCTGGCAACGAAAGCCGACATCCGCGAGGAATTAGACCGCCTGCATGCCCATGTTGCCGCCGTGCGCGAGCTGCTCGATACCGGAGGCGCGATTGGCCGCAGGCTCGATTTTCTTGCACAGGAATTTAACCGGGAAGCCAATACCCTCTGCTCGAAATCGAACGACGTGGATCTCACGGCCATCGGACTGGACCTGAAGTCCGTCATCGATCAGATGCGTGAGCAAATTCAAAACCTGGAGTGAGCCGATGACCGTCGCGCCTGTAGGAACCACCGTCAGTGCGGATCAAGCCGAACAGCAGCGGCGCGGCCTGATGCTGGTGCTTTCTTCCCCGTCCGGCGCGGGAAAGTCGACCATCGCCCGGCTGTTGCTGGAAAAGGAAGACAATCTCGAACTCTCGATATCCGTGACCAGCCGGCCGCGCCGGTCAAGCGAGGTCGACGGTGTGCACTATCATTTCATCGACCCGAAACGGTTCGAGCAGATGCGCGATCACGACGAGTTGCTGGAGTGGGCGGAAGTCCACGGCAACTATTACGCGACGCCGCGCGGTCCGGTCGAGGAGGCAATCGAAAACGGCCGCGACATCCTATTCGACATTGACATCCAGGGCACGTTCCAGCTCTACGAGAAGATGCGCGCGGATGTGGTCTCCGTCTTCATTCTGCCGCCCTCCATCGCGGAGATGAAATCGCGCCTGCACCGGCGGGCGGAGGATACCGACGACGTGATCGCCAAGCGCATGAAGACGGCGGTGAGCGAAATGCGCCATTGGTCGGAATACGACTACGTCGTCGTCAACGACGATCTGGAACGCGCCTTTGAAAATGTTCGCGCGATCCTGAGGGCGGAACGGTTGAAGCAGTTCCGGTCGCCGAAGATCGGCCCGCTTATCCAGGGAATGGTCGAAGATCTTGAAAAAGAGCTTGGGGACAGGACCTGAAGCAGGTCTGAGGCATCAGGCCCGTTCCCGTTGTTTTCGAATGGTGTCGAACCAGCTGTTTTCCGGAAAGTCGGAAGACCTTTCAGCCAAAAATATCGTCGGCCAGGCCGCGAACGAATTTGAAAGCCGTGCAGGCCGCCTCGGTCAGCCGCTTTTCGTCCTCGCGCTGAAAAGGGGCGGCATCCAGCGCCGACTTGAACCGGCGCCAGTGCAGGCCGCGGCCGTCGGGATGTCCCTCCAGATGAGCCGCTCCGCGGTCTGCGCTCAGCCCAAGCAGTTTGACACGCTTCAAAAGGACTGCCGCGCCGAGGGTTGAGCCCTCGACGACATAGAGCCAGCCGAACGCCGAAGCCGGATCCGGCGAAGGCATGACGAGCGGAGACAGGGACGCCGGCGCATTCATGTCGAGGTCGGCCATATCCCGTTCGATGAGTTCCAGCCGCCGCCGCTGCTTCAGCCCGGGGATCAGCTCTTCAAGATCATCGTCCAGATAATACGGGTCCACGGCCTGATGAACCCGGTGCTGCATGTCCAGAAAGAGTTTGTATCCCTCCAGCGTATCGAACGCCCCGGCGTCGCTGATGCGGCGGTCCAAAAGTCCGTGCACCTCCCGGGTCTCGTCCTTCAGTCTTTCTGAGCGGGAGCGTCCCGGCTGTTCAACCGGATCGAGGGCCATTGTTGTTTCAGTCATTGTGCGATTCCAGGAAGTCTTGGGGTTGCCCTCGTCCGCGCGTTCGGTGCGGGGAGGGGAAAGCCTAGAAGTTGAAGTTCAGTCCAACCCGCAAGATGTCCAGATCCATGTCCATGCGGGTTTCGAAGTCAAATGTGTTTCCGTTGCTGCGAGTCTGAGCGGGGCGTAGGAGCTGCGATTCCAGGGAGGCGCTGAGATATTCGGCGTTCACGGAGAACCGGTCGGTCAATGCCCACTCCAGGCCGCCACCGATCACGAACCCCGGAGCGTCGGCGGTGTCCTTGAAAGAATAGTTGGTGGGGGCGTTGTCGTAGGAGAACGAGTGATCCACCGACCCATACGCCACACCGCCAGTCCCATACGCCAGAAAACGCCCGAAAGATACGCCGGCTTTGAGGCGCGCGGTCGCAAGCCAGTTCAAACTGCTCTCGCTCTTGCTGGAATCGCCGGTAAACAGCTTGGACCTGAAGTTGGCGTCGGTGAAATTGTAGTCCGCTTCCACCCCGACAACCAGATGATTGTTAAATTGGAAATTGTACCCGGCCCGGACGCCGGCCATGCGGCCGTCAAAGGTCCCCAGATTGACATCATTGGAAGCGACCGGAGTGCCGTTCTGGGAGAGAATCCGGTCGTAAAGACCGGAGGTTCCCGCCATTGCGCTTGCGTGCAGGCCCAGATGAGCGCCGCTCCAGTCGTAGCCGGCACGGGTCTGCGATCCGTCCTGGAACGCGGACGGGTCGCCGTCCGTTGCAGGGCCGTCGGGTGAGAAGGTGGACGTGAGACCGAACCAGATTGTACGTCCCGGCGCCGGTATCAGTCCGAGGCTTAGCGGCTCCACGTAGTACTGATCCGTCAGATTTTCCACCCGCAGGTCCAGCGTCGTGTAGTCGTTCAGCTTGTAGGAGCTGAACACGTCGATGAGCGTGTAAGGGCGCCAGGGAACCTCCGCGATATAGGGATTGGCCCCTGAATCGGGTATTTCCGCCTCGGCCGCTTTTTCTCCCACATAGGTCAGCCGCCCACCCAGGGTCAGCCTATCGTTCAGGAAACCCTTTGAGAGGGTGAGAGAAGCGGAAAACTTCGGAGGGACCTGGTTTGTGGAATAGTCGTTTGCCAGCGAGGAGTTCTTGCAGTTGTCGAAGGTCCGGCAATATTCGACTCGCGTGTAATAGGCGGCGGACAGGGAGGCCTTGAAACTTCCGGACGTATACTGCGCCGACGCGTTGATGCCCTCGAACGTGGCTTCATCGATATTGTGGATAAGCATGCGGTACGGATAGGCCGGTGTGCTCCAGCTTCTGGCAATGTAATCCGAGACCCGGTTGTTGAAGTAGCTCAGCTTGAGGCCAAGGGTGTCGGACGTGTTAAACAGCCCCTGTCGATCGTAGTTCACGCCGGCTTCCCAGGTGTGGGCGACCTCGGGCATGAGGTCGGGATCGGTCACCAGGAGAAAACCCGCCGAGCTTTCCATGAGCGATGGCAAGCGTGCGGCCTTCTTGTACGACCCGAAGAACTGCAACCCTTCTATCGGTTCAAGCGTGAGGCCTCCCGAATAGCCGAAGGCGTCCATCTTGCTGGATGTCGCCGGGTAATAGAGATTATACGGATAACCGAGGTCGCCTTTGACCTTGAACTTCTGGTACCGCATACCGGCGTTCAACGACAACCAGTCGGTTGGCGCGTAGTCGGCGCGTGTGAAAACGCTTTGCTCGTAACGGCTGCCCTGGCGTCCAGGAATTGACGACCAGCTTTCGTCCGGGCCGGTCTGCTCGGACAGGACGGCGCCGCCATATTGGACAGCGAAGGCGCCGAACACGCCGTCGAAACGGGACGTGTTGGCAATGTCGAGCCCGAATGTGTCGGTATTCTTCTGGTCGCCAACGGATGTACTTCCCGAAGCCGCCACTTCCTTCAGATAGGTTTGCCAGACATTCGCCTTGAAATTGACCAGCGGGTTGTCTGGAGTCCAGGCATAGCGGGCGGAGTAGCGATCAAGGTCCGACGTTGACAGAAGGCCCTGATAGAGGTTTCCGCCGGGATTGTAGACGGTGGAGGGGTAGTTTTCTCCGTACTCGCTGACATATTTGGAATAGGTGAGTTCGAGTTTGTGATCGTCGTCGGCGCCAAGCCGGATAATGCCTTTCAGGAGGCCGGACTTCGTGTCCTGAGAGGTGTTGTAGACTTCCTTGCCCGGTTCATAGGCCAGGACCATGTCATCCTCTCCGCTCGTGCCGGCGAAGTAGTTTCCGGTCTTGCGGCGGGCATACCCGGCAAGCAGGTCGAGCCGGTCGCCCTTGGTGGCGAGCACAACGCTTGCGGAGCCGGATGCGGGGGAGAAGAGACCCGGTCGCTTGTGCTGCTCCGTACCAATCTGGTTGCTCATGGTTTCGCTGACAACCGGCGTCGTGTTCGTTCCCAGTTCCGCCTTCAGTCGGACACCGAAATTTTTGCCCGGTTCGACGATATCATCCGGCAGGAGCGTGCGCATTCTGACGATACCGCCGATTGCTCCCGAACCGTCGGCGCCCGTGACCGGTCCCTGTTCGATGCCGATGCCACCGATGAAATCCGGGTCGATGAAGCTGCGGTTCCCGACGCCCTGATAGCCATGATAGACCGAGGTGCTGTTGATCGTTCCGTCGACGGTGACCGGCACGCGGCCCTGGCCCTGCAAGCCGCGGATGTTGACGTCGAGACCGCCGCTGTTCCGGTTGGAACCGGAAAAAACGCCTGCCTCGCTTCCGAGAATGTCTCCCGGGGTGGTGCCCCTGAAGTGGTCGATTGTCTCTCTGGAGATATAGCCCACCGTGCCGGGAGTGCTATAGACGCTGTCTTCCTTGCCGTCCCAGCCGACCTCCGCACCTGCGTCGGATACATAAACGGTATCCAGAACGTCCGCGCCTGCGTCCAGGCCGCCGATGTCCGATCTCGAGGCGCTCACCAGAGCAGCGGAGCCGGGAGCCCTGGTGACCGCCACAACTCCTGTGCCGCTGAGAAGTTCACGCAACGCGCTTTCCGGTGTCATGCTTCCCTGAACGGCCTGTGACGTCTTTCCACGGACGGCTTCGGTGGAAAAGCTGATCTGCCAGCCGGTGATGCGGATGAAGTCCGCGATAGCGCTTGCGAGCGGCTTCGCGGAGATTGAGAACCGGACCACTCTTTCCGGCTGCCCAGCCGACGCCGGGTCTTGCGCCAGGGCGGTATTGACCGCGCCTGGACTGCCGCAGCACAAGAATGTGCTTGCGAGAAGAATGGTCAGAAATGAGTGTTTAGGACGGCCCTGTCCAATTGCCGTATTCAGCCCCGATACCCCAACGTGCGACGCACACATGCGCAAAACCCCTGTTATTTCGTCGGGCCTTGCTTTGTTGTTGGAATTGCCGGCCCATTAGACAGGACGGTCTCGAAGCGTGAATCCGGAAAATAAAGTTGAATTTTTAATACAAGATAATTGTTCCGCCCGGCAGATGAACCAGATCGAGGCCGACGACGTCAGCCAGGGTACGGACCGCGGCGTCCAGATCGGAGACCTGGTAATTCCCGGAAATCCGTGTCTCTCCGACGCTCCTGCGCGCCAGAAGGAGCGTTCCGGAGTGATACCGGTCGAGCTCCTCGAGAATGGCTCCAAAGGTCTCGTTCTCGAATTTCAGGCGGCCCGAACGCCAGGACAGAAGCGCGTTCACGTCTGCTGGTTCGACCTGTCCCAATCGAGATCTCTGGGCCTGGAGTTTGGTGTCGGGAAGGAGAATTGCCGATGCATCGGACCGGTCCTCTTCCAGGGTGACTTCCAACCGTCCTCTTTCCAGAACCACGAGATCGGCATCGGCCTTGCGCCTCACGGCGAAGGCGGTGCCTTTCACCTCGGAATCGGAATATCCGGCAGCCACGTGGAAAGGCCTTGAAGGGTCGTGAACGACATCGAAATAGGCCTCACCCTGAAGGATCCGCACCTTTCGGCGACCGCCGTCGAAGTCGATGGAAACAGCGGAAGCGGTGTTGAGCAGCATTCGCGAACCGTCCGGGAGAGGCGTTTCCAGCAATTCACCGACAGAAGTCATGTAGTCCGATCTCAGATAGAGAAGCAGATTGAGAAAGCCGGGATAGGAAACGAAGATCAGGACGGCGGCGGCCAACGCCGCCGCGATGCGGCCATTCCGGCTGGAGCGCCTGAGTATGCCGCGGGGTCTGAATCGCGTTACGGATGATTCAGAGGCAACGGGCTCGGACCGCAGGCTGGCGGCGGCATTGCCGAATGCGTCCGAGGACCAGAGACGCTCGATCTTCCGGTACTCTTCCAGGTGCCGGCTGTCGCTGTCGGCCCAACGGCGAAAACCCTGGTGGAGTTCCTCCGAATTGCCCTTGTCGCGCAGCTGTAAAAACCAGTCCATTGCCTCATCCGCCACGGCACCCTCCGAAAACGCTTTGTTGCCAGGCGTATTTGCAGCTTCGGGTAACTTGGTTTCGAAATTGTCTTCGTTCACCAGCCAGGTCCGAGATCAGGTTGCTTCCGACTGCCGCGACTGCGGCGGCCGGGATGGGCAGACTTGAAAAACCGTCCGGTGAGCACTTCATGGCGAAGGAGACCGGTTCGATGACGACGTTCTTAGCAGAGTGTCGGGAACTATCAAATATCGCGACGGTCAAGGTTGCAGTTTCTCCAGGATGTCCCGGCAGTGGGTCAACGCCAGTTTCAGGTCTGAATGGACGGTTCTCTCGGTCACGCCGAGTCTCTCGGCGATCCGGGCCTGGCTCCAACCTTCGATGCGGCTGAGAACGACAACTTGTTGCGCGCGTTCCGGCAGACTGGACAACGCGGCTCTGAATGCAGCGAAACGCTCCCTTTCGATTGCGATTTCCTCTGCCGAAAGAGCATTGCTGGGGACGTTTTGGAGCGTGGTGTCATCCAGTCCCTCGGTAACCACTTCACCACGGTTCTTGCGCTGGCGCAGATAATCGATTGCAAGGTTGCGCGCCGTTTGATGAAGGAAAGCATCCAGATGGGAAATCTTGCCCGTATCGAGAGCTCTGCTCGTCCGCAGGTAGGTCTCCTGGGCGAGATCCTCCGCGGTTTGACGGTCGCGAACGATCTGCAGAAGCCTCCAGATCAACGAACGCCGTTCGCTCAAGAACACATCGGTGAGCGTGTCTCTCATGAGAGTTTTTCTCTCAGGCGACAGCATTCTTTGCCATTCCCGGCAGGGGCTGGATAAAAGGAGAAAGGCTTGGACAACTTTTACATCATTCGGTCTGTCCGGCTCCTTTTCGCCGTGCTTACAAACGGCAATGGTCCGGAAGAATAAGCGTCCACCGAGAAAACTACGTATATTCTTTTTAAAATCAAGCCCGATTATTTCCCTGCGCGCAACGGGGGAATTTGCGGGGCACGGACGCTACGCTGGGATCGCATTCGAGGATCGGCGGGGTGGTTATCGGCGATGTGCGCCGACCGGTCAGTCGCCCGAAGGCTGCCTGTCAAAGCTGTTCGCAAGCGCCACAAAGCCGACCACATCGATTTCCTCGGCGCGCGCCGTTGGGTCGAGACCGGCCCGTTCGATAAGGGTTTCCGCCTCGGGCGAGAGCGCCTTGAGGCTTGCCCGGAGCATTTTTCGGCGCTGACCGAAGGCGGCAGCCGTGACTTTCTCAAGGGACTTCAGATCGCAGGGCAGGGGGGCTTCATTCGGAGTGAGATGTACCACGGCCGATGTTACCTTCGGCGGTGGCGTGAAGGCCTTGGGACTGATATCGAACAGAATACCCCCCTTGCAACGCCATCCGCAAAGAACCCCCAGACGGCCATAGGCCTTGGTTCCCGGCTCCGCGACGATCCGTTCGCCGACTTCCTTCTGGAACATCAGGGTCAGCGAGGACCAGAAGGGCGGCCAGTTGGGTGTTGCGATCCAGTTGATCAGAAGCTGGGTGCCGACATTGTAAGGCAGATTGGCGGCTATCCGGACCTTGCCGTCGCCCGTCAGGGCGACCGGATCCAGTTGCAGCGCGTCGCCCTCGATAACCTCGAGCCGGCCCGGGTAACGTTCCGCGATCTCCGCCAGCGCGGGAAGGCAGCGGCTGTCCTTTTCGATCGCCACCACGCGTTTGGCGCCTGCTGCCAGCAGTGCCCGGGTCAGGCCACCCGGTCCGGGGCCGATCTCCAGCACCGTGCTGTCCTCCAGACTGCCGGTGGAGCGGGCGATTCGGGAGGTAAGGTTGAGGTCGAGCAGGAAGTTCTGACCGAGCGATTTCTTGGCGTTGAGCCCATGCGCCGCGATCACGTCGCGCAAGGGGGGGAGGTCGTCGATCTGAGCCATTCGGCGGCGCCCTAAATTCGGTCCGGATGGGCAAGCGCCGCGGCCATGCGCAGGGCGGCGGCGAAGCTGTCGATGCGCGCCGCGCCCGTGCCTGCCAGACTGTAGGCCGTGCCGTGATCGGGCGAGGTTCGCACAAAGGGAAGACCGAGCGTCACATTCACGCTGTCGTCGAAGCCAATGGTTTTCGCCGGGATCAGGACCTGATCGTGATACATGCCGAGCACGCAGTCATAGTGCTCTCGGGCCGGCGGGTGAAACAGCGTGTCGGCCGGGTAAGGGCCGCTGGCGGCGATCCCCATCGCTTTCAACCGTTCGATAGCGGGCCGGATCACATCGCGGTCCTCGGTGCCCATGGCTCCGTCTTCGCCTGCATGCGGGTTCAGCCCGCAGAGCGCGAGGCGCGGATTTGCGAAGCCGAAACGTGTTTTGAGGTCGTTGGCCGTGATCTCCGCCGTTTCGACGATGAGGTCCTCGGTGAGCGCTTCGGGTACGTCCTTCAGGGGAATGTGGATCGTGACCGGAACGACCATCAACTCCGGACCGGCGATCATCATGACCGGCTTCGCTCTCTGATCCGGCCAGTGCTTTTCCGAAAGGGCACCGAGAAACTCCGTGTGGCCGGGGAAGGAAAAGCCGGTTTTGTAAAGCGCGGCCTTGTTGATGGGGAGGGTCACCAGGGCGCTTGCCAGGCTGTCCGCGAGATCCTGAACGCACCCTTCGATCGAGGCGACGACCGTCGGCGCGGTTTCCTGTTGCTCCACTCCGGGCTGGTCGGACAGCTCCGGGCCGGTCTGCACGACGGGCAGGCATTTTGAGAAACGGGACGCCGCCATCTCGGGGGCAACACGCGCCATCGGAACGTTCAGACCGAGCGTCGCGGCTCTTTGCGCTAGCAGGGCTTCGTCGCCGCGCACATAAAAACCGGGCAAACCGAGCGCCCGCCGGTTCTTCCAGGCCAGCAGCACCAGATCCGGGCCGATGCCGGCGGGCTCTCCCATGCTGACGGCAATCGGAGTTTCGGGCACGGACATGCCGGATCAGCGATAGATGATGGTCGCGCGGCGGCGAACGTCCATGAGATAGCGCCGGGACTGGCTCTCGCCTTCCTTCTCGCGCAGTTCGTTTTCAAGTTCGGTCCGCACGGCGATGTCGGAGGCGATCTCGCGCTTTCCGCAAACCGCGATCATCTCGAAGCCGACCGGAGTTGTGTCGGCCTTCGTCAGTTTCCCCGGTTTGAGCGCGTTGATTTCCTCGCGCTTGTTCTCCGGCAACTCGGTTTCCAGGCGGCGGCCGATCGTCTGGACGACGACTTCGCTGTACTGCTTGAGGATAGCGCCAGCGTTGTCGCAGCCGTCGAAGGCGGCGCGGATCTTCTCGCTCTCGTTTTTGCGCTTGGACTTGAAGCCGCCGGAGGAATTTTTCGGTACGACGACGATGATGCGCTTGAGGTCGTATTCGATCGACTTCTGACGCTCTTCCTCATCCGTTTTCTGCAGGGCGGCGATGATATCGCTCTCGTCGACCTCGATCCGGCCGCTGAACCGGCGCTGCAGGACTTCGTTCCAGGCAAGCTGAACCTTCAGCTGTTTCTTCAAGGTGTCCGGTTTCACACCGCCGCTGCTGAGCGCCTTGGAGAGCTGCGAAGGAGACATCTTGACGTTGCGCGCAATTCGATTGAACGCGTTAGTGACCTGGCTGTCGCTGATCTCGACGCCGACCCTCGCGGCTTCCCCGAGCTTGATCTGGTCGTCGACCAGTTGCTCCGTCGCCATGCGCTTGGCGACCGAAGCGCCCTTGCGTTGGGTCAGCGTAATCAAACGCGCACGCTGGCTGATATCGTAGTCGGTGATCGGAACGTCATTGACGATCACTTTGATCGCGGCATGAGCGGGTGTCTGGGCGGTTATTGCCAGTGCGAAGGCAAGGGCGAAAAAAACCGGGACGAAACGAAGTCGCATTGCGGTACCATCCGTGCTGGCCGGAGGCCAATCCGAAGTAAATTGTGTTATTGCCATAATGTTTCGCATATCATGGCGATGAATTCAAAGTGTCCGCGCATGTTGACGGATTTAATGGCCTTATGATGGCCGGCGGTCCTCAATTTTCCGCCATTTCATCAATTCAGTTCAAGACGCCGCTGGACACCTGGGTATTGCCGATGGTTCTCAGACCGATCCGGAAATAGAGCGTCCGGTTCACGTCGTCGCCATCGTTTCGGCTCCGGTCTTCAGCATAGGAGACCGACAGCGAGAAGCCTTCGTCGTCGTAGCCGACACCGACGCCGTTCTGGACGACGACGCTGTTTTCAAGGTCGTAACGCATCGAGCCGAACAACCGCCAGTTTTCCTCAAGCCGGAGGCTTGTCGAACCGAGCAGTTCTTCGCGCGGCTCGTCGATGCCGACATCCGGCTGCGCGTCCAGGAAGGCATAGGCAAGGGACGTGACCACCGGCCCGTAGATGCCGCTTGCCTGTGCCTGAAGACGGTTGACGTCGAAATCCTCTTTGTCGAAACGCGCCTGGGCTCCCAGCTTTATACCGTATTGCGTGTCCAGGTAGAGGCTGCCCACGTAATCGGACAGCCCGCTGGCCAGACCGGAATCCTCCGTCGCGCCGAGAATGTCCGGCACCGCGTAGGAGTTCTCGCCGGCCAGATGGTAGGATCGGCCGAAGAGGGCGCTGAGGTAGTAGCCGCTGTCGAACTGGAGCTTGTAATTCAGGCCGACATTCAGCCGCGTGCCGCCCTCGGCGCGGTCGAAGCCGGAAAACTTGTCGTAATCGAACAAGGTGGTGGTGTCGAAAACGATGCTCTGCGCGTCGTCATTGGGCAGTTCGCCGATCCGCTGTTCGTCCGGACGGGCGACGATCTGGGCGATCGGTTCGAGAATCTGATTGCCGCCGTCAAACGTTGCGATGAAAGGATAGCGGTACTCGAGCCCCGCCGCGGGCATCGCCCGGCCGACGAAACTTTCCCCCGTGAGCGCCGTGACGTCTGCATCCGGCGACGCCAGGAAGAACAGGTCGCCACGGACATAGGCGAACGGCGTGAAGGACTGTCCGAGCGGATCGATGAATGTCTTGCGCCACTCGCTTTTCGCCGAGAACCTGGAGAATGTGCCGTCGACGCCCCGGAATTTCGCCGTTGTTCCGCCATTGATGGAAAACGCGTCGGTCTCGTCGCGGGTCAGCGATGTGAAATTGGCCGTCAGGGACAGTTCGCCCGCCAGTATGGGGTCCGCGAACACATAGTCGTAGTCGATGACCGGGAGGACTAAAGGCTGCTTGTCCTGAAGCGAGCTGCCGACCGGCGAGAAGCCGTTGGCATTGAATTCGCTGTCGGAATAGTCCGATTGGGAAATCTGGAAGGCGTAGCCCTTGATGCTCAAGGCATTCCGGTCGGTCCGGCCTTCCAGGTAGATTTCCGAGGGGTCGCCGCCGCCGAAACTGGTGAACGAGTAGTCCTTGAAAAAGGCACGGTCGCTCTTGTAGGTCACGTCCCAGCCGAGGGTCCAGTTCTTGCTCAGATTGAACGAGGCAGTGGAATTGACGGCGCCACGCAGCCGGTCGTCCGCTCTGTTCGTCGAGAACTCGCCGGGCTGGGCCTGAAGCAATCCCGCACCTGAAAAACTGACCTGACCGGCGCTGAAACGGTGCCGGTACTCCAGGTCGGTGAAGACGCCCTGTTTCGTAAGGGGTGTGATCCGCGTCGTGACGTCGTAGTAGGGGCTCAGCGCCCAGTAGTAGGGAACGGTCACGCCATAGCCGAGCTTGTCGTTGACAATACCTTCGGGCATCAGGAACCCGGATTTTCGCGTTACCGACGGATCTGGCATCGACAAATAGGGCAGATAGGCGATCGGCTTGCCATACACCTCGAAGGCGGCGTTTTCGAACCGGATGACCTTTTCCTGCTGATTGTGGATAATTTTTTCAGCCCGGACCCGCCACAGCGGCGGCTTGTTCGGTGGAGTGGTCGGTTTGGTATAGACCGTGTAGACGCCGTTCTCGATGGTCGTGACGTTTCCACCTTCGCGCCGCGCGGTTTCGGCCAGGAAACGCGTCCGCTTGGTGGTGTCGATCTGGAGCGCCCGGGCAAAGCCTTCCGAAAAATCTTCCGACAGGGTCATTTCCTCGGTTCGCACGACATTGCCGTTCTTCTCGATGAAAATGACGTTGCCAACCGCCTTCAGTTGCTGGCTCTTGCGGTCGAATACGATCTGATGCGCCTGAACGGTATTTCCGTCGTAATAGACCTGCACGTCGCCGGTCGCGACGATCAGGTCGCGGTCGAAGTCATAGGTAATTTCCGTGGCTTCAAGAAGCAGGTCGGCATCCGGAGCGACCTGACCGCTCAGGGCGGCCGTCAGATCCTCCTGCGCGAAAGCGGGCGCAACAGATTTCGGGCACAAAGAGACCGCTATGGCGACCGCGCTTACCGCCGCCAGCAAACAGCCTTTTCTGGCCAATATCTCTTTATTCAAGAAAACCGGAAAAGACATCGCCTTACCCGTCTTCCTGATGCAAGAGAATTGTCAAACCCATAAGTACTCCAAATATTCCAGGCGCCCACGCGGCGACGAGAGGTGGAACAATTCCCGCGCCCCCGAAGTCCTTGGCAAGCTCGGTTAGAACGTAAAGCACGAACCCGGACAGGATTCCACCCAGAATCATGCTTCCCAAACCGCCAAACCTCGAAACTTTAAGGGAAACTGCGGCTGCAATCAAAATCATCGCGACCAAAAGAAGGGGCCGCGCCAGCAGGGTTTGATACTGCAAATTGTAGCGATAGGCGGGTAATCCCGCATTTCTGGCCAATTCGATGAAGCGGGGCAAATTCCAGAAGGAGATCGATTCGGGGGAGCCGATGCTTTCGCGCACCTCGGTCGCGGTCAGGAATGTGCTGATCTGATATTGCCCGTAAGGCTGTGGATCCTGTTCGGTGGTGTAGACGATGGCGTCGTCCAGATACCAGATCTCGTTGCCCAGCCGGGCTTCGGCCGCCTCGATCCGCTCGCGGAAGGTTCCGTCCTTGTCGAAGGTGAAAATCGTCACGCCGAGCAGGCGCGTGCCGCCATCGAGCAGCTTTTGGGCAAGCAGGACGGATTCGCCGTCCAGGCCGTCCTGCCGCACCCAGATCCGGTTGGTGGACTGCAAGAGAAAGCTCTCTTCGGTCCCGAAAAGACCGGTCGCCGCTTCGTCCGACTTGTGCTGAAACCAGACGGCCGCCGGATTGTAGACCGTTATCGAAAAGATGCCGAGGGCAAGCCCGACGGCAATGGCCGGCATGCAGAACTGCCAGACGGATATGCCCGATGCGCGCGTGACCACCAGCTCCAGCGCGCGGCTCAGGGACACGAAGGCGGCAATCGAGCCGAAAAGCACCGTGAAGGGAATGACCTGCTCGAGGAGAAGCGGCACGCGCAAGGCGGAAATCAAGGCGACCCTGAGCATGGAAAAGCCTTCGCGGTCGCCACCCCTGCGCACCAGTTCGAGAACATCGAAGAGGAAGATCAGCACGGCCGCAAACAGGAACAGGCCCAAAATCGCCTTCAGGAACCGGTTCGAGAAATAAATCGAAAGCGTGCGTCCCAGCATCATGCCGCGCCTCCGGTGCGCCGCCTGTTGAACGCCTCGATACGGTCCTGGATGGCCAGATGAAGATCGCCGATCCACTTGGCCTGGGCGCCGCCCTGTCCCTTGAAGATCGAGATCAGCGCAAGCGCCGCTCCGGCCACAGGCACGACATAAAGAAGGCCGAGGAGCACCGGTGCGCCGCCGGAGATGGCCGTCACGCCGAAGCCGCCCGTTCTCAACAGCACGCAAGCGCTGATCGCGCCGACGACCGCGAGACCGCGGCTCTGACGGGTGGTGCGGGCCTTGCCGAGAAAGGCGAAGACGATGAGCCCGAACGAGAGGCAATAGAGCGGCTGTGAAAACCGTTCATGCAGTTCGGCCGTGAGTTTTTCCGGGTTCTTGAGCGCATAGGCGTCGTTGCGGCCCGGGGCCATGAGGTTCTGCGTGGAGCGCTCGCTGGCCTTGAAGACCGGTTCGCCCGCCTCGGGGATCAGATTGGAAAGATCGAAGGCGTAGGATTGAAAGCGGACAATTGAAATATCGCCTTCCTCCTTCGGGCGCCGCTGGATCGTCCCGTTCTGCATGACCAGCAGGGTTCGGTTTCCTGTCTCGACGATCTGTCCGGTTTCGGCCTGATAGGTGAATGCCGTATCCTGGTCTCTGGTGTCGTGCAGGAGAAGGCCGTCCAGGGTCCCGTTTCCGGACCGGTTGCGGATATGAAAGGTCAGCCCGTTTTCGACGGTGATGAACCGGCCCGGCTTGACGATATTGGCGACCAGGTCGGCACGCACGCGGGTAATTTCTGTTCTCAGCTGCGCCAGCCCCATCGGCGCGAAATATAGAGACATGCTTGCCGTCAGCAGCATCACGGCCGTCGCGAAGATCATCACCGGCTTCAAAACGAGAAAGCGCGAGCCGCCGGAGGCGTCGATCACAATCAGTTCGCTGTCTCCGGACAGAGCGTTGAGCACCAGAATAAGCGCGATCATCAGGGCGAAGGGAGCAACGATCACGATCAGAAACGGCAGGGCAAGCATGGTGATGCCGATGAACTGCACGATGGTTTGACCCTTTGAGGTCACCAGATCGAGCTGTCGAAGTGCCTGGGTTGCCCAGACGACGCCCGTCATCGCCGCAATCGTGAGAGTGAATGCATACGCTGTCCGGCGGATAATGTAACGTTCAAGCGTCTTCATATGTCGGCCGGAAAGGGTCCTTTGGGTAAATCACGAAGTTTCTATCTCGTTTCGAATAACACGTATTGTGGTGAACGGCCCATGAAGAAGAATGGTTAATTTGTATTAATTTTTATCACTCTTGCCGAGAAGCTGTTGAAACGCCATCATTTGCCGGAAAACCGTCCCTTCGGGAAGGGGACGTGAGACTCGGACATCTGGTTCGGCGCAATCCCAAAATCAATAAGGACGACTGAATGACCAAACTTGCGAAACTCTCTTTTGCCAAACTGGAAGCTCCCAAAAAAGGTCTGGCGGTGATCCTGGCCGGCGAGGGGCTCGGCCTTGGGCCGGTTGCGGGAGAGGCCGTTTCCGGGCTTGACGGCGGACTGGCGCGCGCAGCGGCGATAGCCGGTTTCACAGGCAAGAAGAAAACAACTCTCGATCTCGTTGCACCGGCGGGTGTCGGTCTCGACCGTTTGATCGTTTTCGGGATCGGCAAGGCGGAAGACCTGACGCAAGACGACTGGCGGGCGCTTGGCGGCGCGGTCTTCGCGGAACTCAAGAAAGCGAAGGCCGAGGCGGCAACCGTTCTTCTGGACGCCCCGGAAGGAGCGGGTGTCGCGAGCGAAGCCGCTGCGGAGTTGGCTATGGGCGCGAAGCTGCGCGCCTATGCGTTTGACGCCTACAAGAGCAAGAAGAAGGATGAAGACAACGCCAAGGACCTGAAACTCGCCCTGGCGGTTGCCGATCCGAAAGCCGCCAGAAAAGCCTGGAGCGCGGCCGAAGCGATCGCCGACGGGGTTATCCTGGCACGCGATCTGGTGAACGAGCCGGCCAACGTGCTCGGCCCGGTGGAATTCGCGGCAAAGGCGAAAGAGCTTGAAAAACTTGGCGTGGAAATCGAGATCCTCACCGAAAAGGAAATGAAGAAGCTGAAGATGGCGGCGCTGCTCGGGGTCGCTCAAGGCTCGGTCCGGCCGCCGCGTCTGGCGGTCATGCGCTGGAACGGCAGCAAGAAGGGCGTCGCACCCGTCGCTCTTGTGGGCAAGGGGGTGGTGTTCGACACCGGCGGTATTTCCATCAAGCCGGCAGGCGGTATGGAGGAGATGAAGGGCGACATGGGCGGCGCGGCCGCGGTCGTCGGGGCCATGCATGCAATTGCCGGCCGCAAGGCCAAGGCCAATGTGGTCGGCGTGATCGGGCTTGTGGAAAACATGCCGGACGGCAACGCGCAGCGCCCGGGAGACATCGTCAAGGCGATGTCGGGAACCACCATCGAGATTCTGAACACGGATGCGGAAGGCCGTCTCGTTCTGGCGGATGCGCTCTGGTATACGCAGGAAACCTACAAGCCCGCCATCATGATCGATCTGGCAACACTCACAGGGGCCGTTATCGTCGCGCTCGGCAACCTCAATGCGGGGCTTTACGCCAACGACGACGAGCTTGCCGAAAAGCTTCTCGCCGCCGGCAAGGCAAGCGGGGAACCGCTGTGGCGCCTGCCGCTGTCCAAGGAATATGACAAGCTCATCGAGACGCCTAACGCGGACATCAAGAACACCGGTGGCCGCTCGGCAGGGTCGATCACGGCCGCGCAGTTCCTGCAACGCTTCAGCAACGACATTCCCTGGGCGCATCTCGATATCGCGGGCACCGCATTCGGCGCTCCGAAGGACGATATCTGCCAGAGCTGGGCCTCGGGCTATGGCGTTCGTCTGCTGAATCAGCTCGTTGCGGACAATTACGAGAAATAATTCGTGCCAGCCTGCGAAACCGCAGAAACGAAAAACCCGCCAGACCGGCGGGTTTTTTATTGAATTCTGTGCGTTTCGCTCAGCAGGTCTTGTAGGTCTGGCAGGCGGTTGCCGGCTCGACCAGAAGTCCCATTGCCAAAGTGGCCCCCGCGACAACGGCAACCAATGCACAAAATACAAAAACACGTGCAAGCATACATCAACCCCCATGTAGACCGGTTCGGGCAACCGTTCACCGGTCAAACAAAAATGATCCTACGATCGTCCCGGGAACGGACCCTAGCCAATCGACATTTGCGAAGGGTTAATGATACGAGTCCTGTGGCGTGTCTATGTCTGGTTTTGACGGTGTGTGATTTGGCACGCGCGCTGTGGCACATCGGCATCACTTCACCGTGGCGAGGTGGACAAGCCCGCCGAGCGAGGGAAAGAATTTGAAGAACGAAGCGTTGCGCCAGAGGCACGAATGAGCGTTGAGGTTGTCTTTTATCACCTGCTGCACAAGCCGCTGGAAACGGCGTTGCCGCAACTGCTGCTGAAATGTCTGGAACGCGACTGGAAAGTCGTGGTGCAGACGGGAACCGAAGAGCGCTGTAACGCGCTCGACGCTCATCTATGGACCTTCGCGGATGACAGCTTCCTTCCACATGGAACCAAGGCGGACGGGTTCGCCGAACATCAACCGATCTATCTGACCGCCGAGCCGGACAACCCGAACGCGGCCGATGTCCGCTTTCTGGTGGACCGCGCCGCGCCGCCGCCGCTCGGGGAGTACAAGAGGGCGATTTATATGTTCGACGGCAACGATCAGGAGGCCGTCCAGGAAGCCCGCGTAAGATGGAAGGAAGCCAAGGACGAAGGCTTTGACATTGCCTACTGGCAGCAGACGCAGACCGGTGGCTGGGAAAGAAAAGCCTGATTTTGGGGGAGGGGAAACTTTGAAGAAACTGAAACTGTCGTCGGAAGATCTGATCAAGGCGGCCAAGGCCCGGATTGAGGAAATCGAAACCGAAGACGGGATCGCCCTGGTTGGTGATCCCGACGTTGTCTTCGTGGACCTGCGCGATGTGCGCGAGCGCCAGAGGTCTGGGTATATTCCCGGCAGCTTTCACTGTCCGCGCGGCATGGCCGAGTTCTGGGTCGATCCGGAGAGCCCCTATTTCAAGGACATTTTCGGCGAGGACAAACGCTTCATCTTTCACTGCGCCGCCGGCTGGCGCTCGGCGCTCACGGTCGCGACTCTGCAGGACATGGGGTTCGAAGCCGCGCATCTGACGCACGGCTTCGGCGACTGGGTGACGAAGGGCGGACCGGTGGAGATGCCGCAGAAATAAGGCTCAGCCCACCTCTTCGTAT
Source organism: Roseibium aggregatum (assembly GCF_017309185.1). Lineage (GTDB taxonomy): Bacteria > Pseudomonadota > Alphaproteobacteria > Rhizobiales > Stappiaceae > Roseibium > Roseibium aggregatum_B. The sequence goes on from NZ_JAEKJZ010000001.1 coordinate 1,546,504, forward strand.
TCCGCGGAAAGCTCCAGCCAGTCCTCTTCGGTCTTGACCAGCTTCTTCTCGCAATAGGCGCGTTCCTTGGCGAATTTCGCCGCGCGTTCCGGTTCCCGCGTGAAGAACTCCGGATCGGCGAGCGCTTCGTCCAGTTTGCCGATCTTCTCCTGAAGCCGCGCCATTTCCTTTTCCGCAGCGTCGATCTTCTGTTTCAGCGGTTTCAAGAGTTCGCGTTTTTGCGCCGCTTCCCGGCGTTTTTCCTGGGATGAGGCCTTTTCCGCTTCCTCATCGGCCTTGGCGCGCGCCTTTTCCACCGCTTCCGGTCCCTGAAGGATCAGGCGGCGGTAGTCCTCCATGTCGCCGTCGTAGGGTTCGACCTTGCCGCCGGCGACCAGCCACAACCGGTCCGCGCAGGCCTCGACCAGATGCCGGTCGTGGCTGATCAGGACCACGGCGCCCTGGAAGTCGTTCAGCGCCATGACCAGCGCTTCCCGGCTGTCGATATCGAGGTGGTTTGTCGGTTCATCCAAGATGAGCAGGTGAGGCCCGTCGAAGGTGGCAAGTCCCAAAAGCAGGCGGGCCTTCTCGCCGCCGGAGAGATCCTTCGCTGGCGTATCCATCCGGTCGGTCGGCAGTCCGAACCGGGCGACACGCGCCCGAACCTTGGCCTCCGGCGCGCCGGGCATCAGGGTCCTGACATGAGCGACGGCGTTTTCGGCGGGGCGCAATTCGTCAAGCTGATGCTGGGCGAAAAAGGCGATCTTGAGTTTGGACGAACGGGTGATCTCGCCGTCCATGGCGCCCAAACGGCCGGAGATCAGTTTGGCGAAGGTGGATTTGCCGTTGCCGTTGGCCCCGAGCAGGGCGATCCGGTCGTCATTGTCGATGTTGAGCGTCAGCCGCGACAGGATTTTTGTCTCACCGTAACCGGTCGAAACGCCTTCCAGTTTCAGGATCGGAGGTGCCAGTTGGGTTTCGGGATCCGGAAACTGGATCGGCCGGCTGCTTTCCTCCGTCAGCGCTGCGATCGGTTGCAGTTTTTCCAGCATCTTCAGACGGGACTGGGCCTGGCGGGCCTTGCTGGCCTTGTAGCGGAAGCGGTCGACGAAGGCCTGCATGTGCTTGCGCTGGGCGTCCTGCTTTTCCTTCGCCTTTTCGGCGAGGATCATGGCTTCGCGCCGCTGGCGGTCGAAACTGTCGTACCCGCCGGAATAGTAGGTCAGCTTGCCCCGATCCAGATGGACGATGCTGTCCACCGCCTTGTTGAGCAGGTCCCGGTCGTGGGAGATCAGAAGCACCTGGTGGGGATACCGCGCGACATAGTTTTCCAGCCAGAGCGTGCCTTCCAGATCCAGATAGTTGGTCGGCTCGTCGAGGAGCAGCAGGTCGGGTTCTGAAAAAAGCACTGCCGCGAGGGCGACGCGCATGCGCCAGCCGCCGGAAAAGGACGAGCAGGGGCGCTGCTGGGCGGCCGCGTCGAAACCGAGCCCGGACAGGATGGCGCCCGCGCGCGCTTCCGCCGTATGCGCGCCAATGTCGGCCAGCCGCGTGTGGATCTCGGCGATCCGGTCGGGGTCCGTTTCCGTTTCAGCCTCTTCAAGCAGGCGGCCGCGCTCCGTGTCGGCGGCAAGCACGACTTCCATGAGCGTCTCTTCGGTGCCGGGCGCTTCCTGGGCAACCTGACCGATGCGCGCGCGCTTGGGGATCTGCACCGACCCGCTTTCGGTTCCGAGATCGCCGGTGATGATCTTGAAAAGCGTCGATTTGCCAGCGCCGTTGCGGCCGACCAGCCCGGTCTTGGCCCGGCCAGGCAGCGTCACGCTGGCGTTGTCGATCAGGAGCCGGTGCCCGATCCGGTAGGTGATGTCCGAAATCTGTAACATGAGGCGGATGTTTGGCGGAGGCTTGCCGAGGATGCAAGGGTCTTGAGCGGCGGAAACCCTTACGACCCGCAGCATGTTGCATTCGTGCAAGCCGGCTGTGGAGCGAGACAGGCGGAGGGCGTCCGGCAATCGTTATCAAACCGCCATCCAGTCGTCACCGGCCTGTCAATCTCCGATCGTATCGATTGCGTGTTCTTTCCCCACCGCTACCAGGGGTCTCATCCGAAGCCCCTGGCGCAAGCTTGCTGGAGTCCACCATGAAAAAGATCTCACTCGCCGCAGCCGGTCTGCTGGCGTTGACGGCGGCTGCCTCCGCCCAGGACGCTCGGGAATTCCCCGCGCAGCTCGTCGGTCATGCGATCCTGCCCGCGCAGACGCTCATCGATGCCCCGGCCGATGCGCCTGAGGCCCTCAAGGTATCGGGTAAATTCACCGAAAGAGGCAACCCGTCCCGCCTGACAACGGCACCCTCCGAGGACGGTTCCGAGCTGCCTTTCGCCGGTCAGCCTGTCCAGGGCTTTTCCGGCATCAGCCGGATCGACGCGGAACGCTATTACGTCCTGACCGACAACGGCTTCGGTTCAAAATCCAACTCTCCGGACGCCATGCTTTTCTTCCATGTCGTCAAGCCGGATTTCAAGAGCGGCAGCGTGACGGTTGAGAAGACAACCTTCCTGAGCGATCCGAACAAGGTCGTTCCGTTCAACATCGTCATGGAAGGCTCGGATACGCGCTACCTAACAGGTGCCGACCTGGACATCGAAGGCTTTCAGGTGATCGACGGCAAAATCTACATCGGCGACGAGTTCGGCCCGTTCCTGATCGTTGCCGACGCCGGGACCGGTGTGGTCGAAGCCTTTCACGAAACGTTCCTGGGCGACCAGAAGCTGATGTCTCCCGATCACTTCGCGCTCAAGGCCGGCAACCCGGACAAGCCGGCGTCGGGCGCCAACATCAAGCGCTCTCGCGGATACGAGGGCTTCGCGGCTTCCATGGACGGCAAAACCCTTTACCCACTCCTGGAAGGCCCGGTCTGGGATGAAGCCGCCGGCGACTATGAACGGGTCGACGGCAATTTCGCCCTGCGCCTGCTGGAGTGGGATGTCGCAAGCCAGTCGTGGACCGGCAAGTCGGTGCTCTACCGTCTGGAAGCCGACGACCATGCCATCGGCGATTTCAACATGATCGACGAAACCCGTGGCCTCGTGATCGAGCGCGACGGCGGTCAGGGCGACGCGGAACTGGCCTGCAAGGACGGTGAGACCGAAAACTGCTTCAAGAACCCGGCACTGTTCAAACGCGTCTACATGATCGACATGAAAGGCTTGGAGGACGGACAGCCGGTCAAGAAGATCGGTTATATCGACCTGATGAAAATGCAGGACTTCGACGGCATTGCCCGCCTCGGCAAGCGTGACGACAACACGTTCACGTTTCCCTTCGTCACGATCGAGAATGTCGACCGGGTCGATGAGGATCACATCATCGTGGCCAACGACAACAACTTCCCGTTCTCGAAAGGCCGCGATACGGTGAAGGTCGATAACAACGAGATTGTTCTCCTCAAGGTCTCCGAGTTCCTGAAAGCCGCCGCGGAATAATACCGCCGCCAGGGCCTCTGCGGTCCCGTGGCTCGGCATCGGCAGGCGTCCGGTCGGTTACCGCCGGACGCCTGTGCACGAGTGATCAGTCCTGCAGAAAGTCGATCATCTCGTCCAGTATCCGGCGATGCTGCGCTTCGCGCTCCTCGGTTCCCTTGACGCAGACCATTTCGTCTCCCGGCTCGTGAACCTTCAAGAGCTCATAGCCCTCCGGCTTGCAGCGCCCCATGAAATCGAAGTGGCCGCCGTCGGCCAGTTCGACATGGCGCACGCGTGACGCGGGAAGTGCCGCCGCGAGCGCGCGCGATTCCAGGTTCTGATCCACCATGTCGCCCCGTTCGGCGCCGAACACCAGAACGGGCACATCGAAATCTTCTAGGCTTTTGGGCGAAAGCACTTCGGTGCCGCCCAAATCGAGGCTGACGATTCGGGTAACCCGGGGATCCTTGCGGGAGACCTCCATGGCCGCGCTGTCCTCTTTGGTTTCCGACACGGACCATCCGGAAAACACCGCGCAAACCTTCTTGAGCCCGGCCTCCGAACAGATCGAGCGATAGCGCCGGCTGTCGAATCTCGCGCCGCCAAGCACCGCGACCGTGAACCCGCCGAGCGAATGGCCAGCCGCATAAATGCGCTTTCGGTCGATGCGGTCGCCCAGTTCGCTTGCCTCGAGCAGCCAGGTTATCAGCCGCGAAAGATCAACCGGCCGATCCCAAAGCTGCCGGGCCTGGTCCGGATCGCGCAGGAAGGTGCTGGTGCCCGGATGATCGACCATTGCGACGATGAAGCCGCGCCGGGACAGCGCGGAGCCGAGCCAGGCCTGGTTGCGGGTATTTCCGTATGTACCGTGCGAGACGACAAGCAGGGGAAAGACACCCTTGGCCGGAGCCGCTTCCGGGTCCGCGTCCGGCATTTGCCAGACCTTGCTGGTTCCGAGCGGTTGATGGACTTCCGGCGTCGCTGTCGGATACCAGACGCGGCCGGACAGTGGCCGGTCTGTCCGGGCGTCGGCGATCTCGATCCTGGCGGTCCCCGGGCCATAGGGAAGGGACGCTTCTTCGGCTCGCGCATGCGCGGCGCTCAAGAGAGGCAAGCCGATCGTCAGAAAAAGGGCGACGGCGGCCAGTCCGGCCCGGCAACGGGCGGCTGTGGAATATGTCTGCATGGGATCTCCGGGGGATGAGTTTTGACCGTCCGAACTTGGGGCGTGTCACCTGGACTTGACAATCGCCTGGCAGCCGTTGTCCTGTCCTCGATCGCGATTGAGGACAGGACATGCAGGAGTATCCGGTGACAGATCGGCCATGATCAGCATTCCCGTTTCCTTCCTCGTGTCCGTGGTTTTCCTCGCACTGGCCGTCTCGATGGCGGTCCGCCCCATGCTGCCGACCCTGCCGCGCGCTCTCTTCGCTGCGACCTTTCTGGTTCTGGCGCTTGAGACAAGCCTGGTCGGCATTCGCTATGTCCTGGCGACGCAGGCCTTCCTGCCCATTCAGCGGACCTTGCCGGTCTGGAGCGCGCCTCTGCTGTTTTTGTCCTTTGCAGCGCTGACGGCGTCTGCCGGCAAGGTCGTCCGGTGGATCGCGGTGAATGCCGGGGCCGCTCTTGCCGTCAGTCTGGCGATGCTGCTTCCGGTGCGGTCCGTCGGATACGTCGATCTCCTGATCGAAGCGACCGTTGCCGTCTATTTGTTCCTGCTCCTGCGGTTATGGCGCCGCGGGCCGGACGCCTTCGGCGCGGCGCCGACCCATCTCGGCCCGCTGCTGCACCGGGTCCTGGCCGGGGCGATCGGGATCTTGTTCGCGGTTCTGGTCCTCGATACGCTGATCGCGGTTTTTCTGTCGTTCCGGAAGGAAGAAGCGGCGGCGTTCACCATTTCCGCGGCGAGCCTCGCGTTCGTGGCGGGGGCTGTGGCCCTTGCCATCCTCGGTTTCCGGTCCGCTGCACCGGGACAGAGCCGTCAACGGACCACAGAGGAGGAAGACGATTGGAGGCGGATTGCCGGCGCGGCCCGGCGCCTGCTGTTGGACAAGGAACTGTTCCGCGATACAGACCTGACCCTGACCCGGCTTGCGCGCAGGACCGGAGTGTCTGACAGGGACCTGTCACGCGCGATCAATCAGGTGGAAGGGGTCAACGTCAGCCAGTTTGTCAACGCGATCCGTTTGCAGGAAGCGGCGTCACTGCTCACACGGACAAGCGAATCGGTCTCCACCATTCAGGAGAAGGCCGGTTTCCTGACCCGATCTAATTTTTACAGGGAGTTTCAGAAGCAGTTCGGCGTTGCGCCCGCGCAATACCGAAAACAGGCTCATTCGTCCGGCAAAACGCTTTCGAAATAAAGCGCCGCAAAGCCTGCCAGCAATTCGTGGCAGAAAACGGCTTCGCGCTTGTCCGGATCCCAGAACGCGTTTGCCTCGCCACAGGACGCCGCCCGGAAGGTGACCGGGTGGGGCAGGGTGTACAAGGTGTCCAACTCGCCGGCGACCCGTTCCAGTATTCCGGTTTCCTTCAAGAACACCGCCAGTGTCTCCAGTCCCTCCGGTGGCGGGTCGTGCGCGACCGTGATTTTTCCGGAAGGCGTGTCCTCCTGCCGCAGATAAGGCTCTGTCGCGTAGTCCCAGGAGCCGGCCACCTGTTCGTAGTCGAAAGCGCAGCTCTCGATCCGTTCCCGCGGCAATCCGAGATCCAGGGCGAGTTCCAGAAACGCGTCTTCGTCGGCACCGACCATGAGGCAAAGCATCCGGTAGCCGCGTTGCCTGTCCAGGTCGTGGTCGCCGTAAAAGGTCAGAAAGTCGTCGTCGTGCTCGGAGAACAGAAACCAGCCGATCATCGCGTTGGTGAGAAGAAGGTCCGTGTTGCCGGTATCGTCCGCCAGCATGGAGACGGTCGCCAGGTTGTCCGCCGCGTCTTCCTCCTGAGCGAGCACGGGAAGTTCCAGCTCGGACACCAGCATGTGCCCGCCTTCATGGTAGACAGTGAACAGCGCATTGCCCGCGACAAACACCAGAAGCTCTTCGAGGTCTTGCGGCGCCAGTTCGCTCAGCTCGGTTTCGAGGTCTTTGAAACCGCCGTCGGCTTCTTGGGCGGCGCTTGGCGACGGAAAGATCGGCAGCCAGAGGCATAGCGCGAGAGACGACCAGAAAAGCAAGGCGGGCAGGCTCTTCAAGGAGACGGAAAGGCGGATCATTCCGGCGCGGGCCTTTGCTGCTGGCGGCTGAGATCTGAAAGCTGTGCCGGGAAGATATGCCTTGAAGCCCGGTATTTCCAGCGGGATCGCGAAAGACGTTGAGGCCGTCGACATAAAACTGTCATCGCCGTCCCCCCTTGCGGGGCGCGGGTGCCCCGGTTATTAAGGCCGCGAAATTTCCGACATTCCGGACCGGAAAAACGGTCCGCTCATAAACGAGAAAGACGAACCCATGGCGATTGAACGCACCTTTTCGATGATCAAGCCGGACGCAACCAAACGCAACCTGACCGGCGCCATCACCGCCAAGCTGGAAGAAGCCGGCCTGCGCGTGGTCGCCTCCAAGCGTGTATGGATGTCCCTGCGCGAAGCTGAAGCTTTTTATGCGGTCCACAAGGAACGCCCGTTTTTCGGCGAGCTGACCGAATTCATGTCCTCTGGCCCGACCGTCGTTCAGGTTCTCGAAGGCGAAAACGCTGTCGTCAAGAACCGTGAAGTGATGGGCGCGACCAACCCGGCCGAAGCCGCCGAAGGCACCATCCGCAAGGAATTCGCCCTGTCGATCGGCGAAAACTCCGTTCACGGTTCCGATGCACCGGAAACGGCGGCCGAAGAAATCGCTTTCTGGTTCTCCGGCACCGAAATCGTCGGCTGATTGACCGCGCCGATGTCTGATGGGGCCGGCCCCATCGAGACCGGCTCGAACCTGACCAAGCTCATGCAAATTGAGAGGCGCCCGGCGGCGCCTCTCAGACTGTTGACAAACCCTCGGAAGGTCATTCCGGACAAGTACAGCAAAGCTGCGCGCAGATCTGGAAACCAGAAATCTTCTGCGCCAATGGCGCTCAATACTCAAATTACATCATATAGATATGAGAGAAGGTGCTCGCTGCCGCTCGCGCTTGTCAGCCGGATTCCGGCTCACGCGACACCGCTTCGCGGCGCGCGGGCCGGAATGACTACGTGAGGATTGTCAGGAAGCTGGGAGGCGCCCGGTGGCGCCTCTCTTTGTTTTCAAGCAGCAAGGCTCTAAAGTCATCTGAGCAAACGCCACCAGATGGATGCCAATGACCCAGCAGCCGCCGAAAAGCACCTTCACCGCCTGTCCGCACGACTGTCCCTCGACCTGCGCACTGGACGTGCATTTCTATCCCCATGGAGACATACGCCGGCTAAACGGGGCAAAGGACAATGCCTATACCCAGGGGGTCATCTGCGCCAAGGTGGCGCGCTATCCGGAGCGGCTTTATCACCCGGATCGCCTGCTGAACCCGCTGCGCCGCGCTGGCAAAAAGGGAGAGGGACGCTTTGAGGAGATCTCCTGGGAGGCCGCGCTTGACCTGATCGCTGAAAAATTCCTCGCGGCGGAGGCGGAATTCGGCGCCGAAAGCGTCTGGCCTTATCATTACGCGGGAACAATGGGGCTTGTGCAGCGCGACAGCATTCACCGCCTGCGCCACGCCAAGGGGTATTCGCGCCAGTTCGACAGCTTCTGCACCAACATGGCCTGGACCGGCTACGTTGCGGGAACCGGAAAACTTGCCGGGCCCGATCCGCGCGAGATGGCGGTTTCAGACCAGGTCGTCATCTGGGGCACCAACCCGGTCGCGACACAGGTCAACGTCATGACCCACGCGATCGCCGCGCGCAAAAAGCGGGGCGCCAGGATTGTCGTTGTCGATGTCTACGAGACCGAGACGATGAAACAGGCCGATATCGGGCTGGTGCTGAAACCCGGCACCGACGCCGCCCTTGCCTGTGCGATCATGCATGTGCTCTTCCGCGACGGGCATGCCGACCGCGCGTATCTGGAGAAATACACCGACTGTCCCGCGGACCTTGAGGCGCATCTCAAGACCAGGACACCGGTGTGGGCGGCTGAGATCACGGGGCTTCACGCAGCACAGATCGAAGAGCTGGCCAGGCTGATCGGCGAGGTCAAAAAAACCTATTTCCGCCTCGGCTACGGTTTCACCCGCTCGCGTAACGGGGCTGTCGGGATGCATGCGGCCGCGTCGATTGCGGCGGTGACCGGCGCCTGGCAATATGAAGGTGGCGGCGCCTTTCACAACAACGGCGCGATCTACCAGCTCAACAAGGAAATGATCGAGGCCGGCTCCTTGAGGGACCCGGGTGTGCGTATTCTCGACCAGAGCCTGATCGGCCGTATCCTGAAAGGAGACGAGACCGCGCTTTTGGGCGGGCCGCCGGTCAAGGCCATGCTGATCCAGAACACCAACCCTGCCTCGGTCGCCCCGGAGCAGGAACTGGTCAAGCAGGGGTTCGCGCGCGAGGATCTGTTCACGGTGGTGCACGAGCAGTTCATGACCGAGACCGCGGCCCTTGCCGATATCGTGCTGCCGGCGACCCAGTTCCTGGAGCATGACGACATCTACAAGGGCGGCGGCCATCAGTATCTGATGCTGGGGCCCAAGGCGGTTGAGCCGCCGGAAGGTCCGAGAGAAAACCTGTTCGTTCTCAATGAGATTGCGAAAAGAGTTGAAGCGAAATCTCATCCTGGTTTCGATATGAGCGCGCGCGAGCATATCGACTGGATGCTGACGAACTCCGGCTATGGCACGCTGGCTGATCTGGAGGCGGGCAAGTGGATCGATCTGCAGCCGGACTTCGAGACCGCGCATTACCTGAACGGCTTCTCGCATGCCGACGGCAAGTTCCGGTTCAGACCGGATTGGGGCCGGTCGCCGTCGCCGAACAAGCCGGAGGGCGGTGTGGTCTTCGGTTCGTCCCGGACTATGCCGGAACTGCCGGACCAGTGGGACAGCATCGAGAGCGCCGATGCGGAGCACCCCTTCCGTCTGGTGACGGCCCCGGCACGGTCTTTCCTGAACTCGACCTTCAACGAGACGGATGGATCCAGGAAAAAGGAAGGCCGGCCCGAGGTCTGGCTGCGGCCCGAGGAGGCGGCGCGCTACGGCATTGAGGACGGAGCAAAGGTCCGAATGGGCAACCGGCGCGGTGCGGTCACGCTCCACGCACGGCTGGTCGCAACGGTCGCGCCTGGAACGGTCATCTCCGAAGGCCTCTGGCCGAACGAGGCTTTCGAAGACGGCAGGGGCATTAACACGCTGACCGGCGCCGACCCGGTCGCTCCCTACGGCGGCGTCGCCTATCACGACACGGCGGTTTGGCTGCGGGCGGTTTAGGATGCGCCGGTAAGAACCTTGCCCGCCGGGTGTCGGGAGCCTGCACCTCTCGGCGTCATCCCGGCCAAGCGAAGCGCGAGCCGGGATCGGAGAGCCGCGAACACTTTACTTGTCTGATCGACACCTCGGCTCGCCGGCCCTGGATTTCTACTGTGCTCCGTCCGAAGAAACTATCGTGGGAGGCGGGACGCCGAGGGGTAAAATTCAGCGCTTATCGGCTCACGGACGGGACGGCGAGTAGTCGAATTACTGCCTCCAGATCAATCGAGAGGATGCTAGTTTGGAGCCTCGCCGGTCTCCAGCCGGCCTTCCTCCGCCTTGTAGAAATACTGGCTTGCCACCAGCCAGCCCTTCAAGGGCCGGAGGATCGGGATGCAGGTCAGGAGAATAAGAGGCAGGGTAGTAATCAGGTGGACCCAGTAGGGCGCCTGAAATGCGACTTCCAGCCAGATGGCGAAGCCGACGGCGGGCACACAGCCGAAACAGATGACGAAGAAGGCCGGTCCGTCCGCCGGGTCCGCGAAGCTGAAGTCGAGACCGCATTTGTCGCATTTGGGCTGCAGGGTCAGGAACCCCTTGAACAGCTTGCCCTCACCGCAGCGCGGGCAGCGGCCCTTGATACCGGTCTGAACCGGAGGAAGCTTGGGCCAGGTCTGGGGATCGCTCATTATCATGCCTTCCGAATGCATTGGGAGCGGGCTGCATATCCCGCGCCTGCCGGTTCGAACATGCGTGAATTTGTCCTTCCCCCTTTTTCGCGACCGTAGAAAACCTTCGGTTCGCGATTGACCTTTTCTTTCAGGGGCGCTCTTTTGCGGGCGTTGCGTGGAAAAACGGGGCTCGGGCTGGAAGAACCGGAACTGTGACCGGCGTAAAGTCAACTTCCCGTGAGACCGCCTTCACACCCGGTCCATCGCCTCGACCGACAGAATTGTCGGCAGATGCCGGGCGATTTCCTGCCAGCTCTCGCCTTCGTCGAGACTGGCGAAGACCGAGCCGGTGTTGGTGCCGAAGTACAAGCCTGCCGGGTCGCGACTGTCTCCCGCCATGGCCTGTCTCAGCACGGTAAAGAAACAGGCGGTCTGGGGCAGGCCATGCCGCCGGGCCTGCCAGGTTCGCCCGCCGTCGCTGGATTTCCACACGGCTGCGGCTGCGTCCGGCGGGTAGCGGCCCCTGGTGTCACCGTTGAGCGGCACCGTCCAGAGCGTTTCTGCATGGCGTGGATGCACCCGGAGCGGAAAGCCGAAAGCGGACGGCAGGCCGCCGGTGATATCGTCCCAGCTTCGGCCGCCATCGGCGGAACGGAACACGCCGTGGTGGTTCTGCTGATAAAGCAGGTCGCCGTCTCCCGGCGCGCGCATCATGTTGTGGACGCAGTGTCCGGTCTCGCCGTCTCGCGGGGCTGCCGGGTGATCGTGGCCTTCGCACTGTGCCGCGTTGGAAAGCCTGTTTCGCCGTTCCCAGCTTTTTCCGCCGTCCTCGCTGGCGAAGACCCCGGCCGCCGAGATCGCGATCCAGAGCTTTTGCGGGTCTTGCGGATCGGAAACGATGGTGTGGAGCACCAGCCCGGCCGCACCGGGATTCCAACTGTCGGAGGAGGGATGGTTGGCGAGGCCGTCCAGGTGTTCGAAAGTCACGCCGCGGTCCTGGCTCGCGAGAAATTTCGCCGGTTTCGTGCCCGCGTAGAGCGTGCCATGGGCGAAGCCAAGCGACCAGATCTGCGTGAACATGTCACCGAAGGGAGGGTTTTGCGGTTCCCAATTCAGAAATTTCGCCGTTTCCGGATCGTTCGCAGCCCAGTCGTCCAGCGTGCCTTTCGTCAGCCTGGTGACTTCCCAGGTCTCACCGCCGTCGGTGGAGCGCCAGACGCCGGCCCCGTTCCAGTCGCCGCCGCCGCCGGCCCAGATCGTGCCGCTGTCGCCATCTCCGATGACGTGATTGATCGGCCAGCCGTCGCAAAAGGGTCCGCGCACTGTCCAACCGGTCCTGTCCGTCCCGCCACAAATCAGGAACGCGCCCTTGGTGGTGCCAATGAGCAGGCTGATCTCCCCATTTGCCATCGCCGGTCCTCCCATTGCCGTAGCGGAAGCCTATCACAGGCGAGGGCGGGCGGGGAGTGTCGCAGACAAACTACGGCTGGCATCCGGTACTATCCCGGGCAAGCGGAGCGCGATCCGGTGCCTAATCATTTCCAGAACAATCAATCGATAAACAGCTTGAGAAAATCTGTTGCTGCTGAAGCGGTTGGAGAGGCGAGCAGGCCGAATCTCCGCTTGCGCTCGGTCCGGGGTGACAAACACAGGCTTGAGGCAACAGACTGCTCGTCGCCTGAAGCTTGAGGCTGCGGTGAAGATCAGACGTACTTCCTTTCCGACGAACTAGTGCCCCTCGGCTTCCGCCGATTTCCCGCGCACCAGTTTCCAAAGCGGAAGAAGGATCTTCGTGGTTACGGGGATCAGAATCATGCCAAGCGCCAGGCCGAAGACACCGTCCATGGTTGCTGTCGCCGCCCAGGCAACAAATCCCTCCATCGGTCCCGCCGAATGCGCGAGGCCGTGAGCGATGTCATGGATGAAGTGATACGGGGCGCCGTATCCGAGAACCTCGAGACCGTGCAGCACGATGGAGCCGCCGACCCACAGCATGGCTGCCGTGCCGACGGTCATCAGAATCTTCATGAAGCCGGGCATGGCTTTCACCAGGCCTCGGCCGAACGCACGGGTCAAGCCGAGGTTGCCTTCTTTCGACAGGTGAAGGCCGATGTCGTCAGCTTTCACGATCAGGGCAACCGAGCCGTAGACCATCACGGTGATGCCGATGGCCACGATCGCGAGGGTGATCGCCTCCATCCAGATCGTGCTGTCGGGGATTTCGGAAAGCGCGATGGTCATGATTTCCGCCGACAGGATGAAATCGGTCTTGATCGCGCCGGCGACCCTTTGCTCTTCAAGATGCAGCGGATCGGCGACGAAGTTCTCCGGTTCGTCGGCATCGTGATGGCCGGGCGAAAAAAGGTGGTAGATCTTCTCCGCGCCCTCGAAACAGAGATAGGCCCCGCCGAGCATCAACAGCGGAACGATAATTCCGGGAAGGAATTCGTTCAGAAGAAGTCCGGCCGGCAACAGGAAGATCAGCTTGTTCTTGATCGATCCGAAGGCGATGCGCCGCACGATCGGAAGTTCGCGGGCGGGCGAGAAGCCGGCCACATATTTCGGCGTCACGGCGGCATCGTCGATCACCGCGCCGGCCGCCTTGGCCCCGGCCTTGGTGGCCTGTCCGATCACGTCGTCGGCGGAGGCCGCGGCGATCTTGGCGATGGCGGCAACGTCATCGAGAAGGGCAAGCAATCCGCTCATGTCAGCTCCGAATCCGGGTCAGTCGGTCCTGTGAAGCATATAGCGCGTTTGAGAGGCGGGGGGGAGGGGCGTTCAGGATAGAAACAAGGGCCATGGAAAGGTGGACCTTGAAGCGCCCTGCAGAGCGGCGGGAATTTTTATGGCTCACCTGCGCAGGCTTCGAGCGATCGTTAGACGATCGCTTCCGCCAGCCTGACCGCCGACGCCACGCCGTCGACCACTGGAACCTTGAACCGCGCTGTCAGGTCGTGGGCCAGGTCCGCCATGCCGGCGCAGCCGAGTGCGATGGCGCCGATTGCGTCTTCCCGCAGCGCCGTTTCGATTTCCGCCTCGATCCGGTGCCTTGCGTCGCTTGCCGGGTCTTCCAGCTCCAGAACGGGCACCTCCGAGGCGCGGACTTTCGCGCAGCGGGACGCAAGGCCCGTCCGGACGAGGTTTTCCTCCAGAACGGGAATGGAGACGGGCAGCGTGGTGACCACGGAGAACCTCTCCGCCGCCACCGAGGCGACGTGATAGGCGGCCTCGCCGATGCCGATCACGGGTACACGTGCTTTCGCCTTCAGCTCCCAGAGGCCGGTATCGTCGAAACAGGCGATCACCACCGCGCTGATCGAGGGATCGTATTCGAGACACTCGTCGAACAGCTTTAGCAGGCCGGGCAGGGCGGCCGCGCCGTCTTCCGGCCCTTGAATGGCTGCCGGTCCTTCCTTCGGATTGATGGCCGTAATCCGGGTGGAAGGACCGGCCGCGGCTCTTGCTGCGGCCGCGATCTTGTCCGTCATCGACGCCGTTGAATTCGGGTTGATGACGAGGATATGGCACTCCCGCATGACCCTGTTCCTACATCATGCCCTGGCCGGCATCCGATCCGAGCTTCGCCTGGCGCTTGCGCAGGACGAGAACGACGCCGAGAAAGATCGCGATGATCAGGAAGGAAAAGGCCGTGGTCAGCGTGCCGAGCGCGAAGATCACCGGCGTGGTCACGTTGGTGGTCATGCCGTAGATTTCGAGCGGCAGCGTGTTGTAGCTGCCGGCGGTCAGAAGGGTGCGGGCGAATTCGTCGTAGGACAGGGTGAAGCCGAACAGGGCGACGCCGATCAGCATCGGCGCGATGATCGGCAGCACGACATGGCGAACCGTCTGCCAGGCGGAGGCGCCCTGGTCGCGGGCGGCTTCCTCATAGGATTTGTCGAAGCGGTTGAAGACGGCGAACATGATCAGCAAGCCGAAGGGCAGCGTCCAGGTAAGCTGGGAGCCGAAACCGGATGTCGACCAGTGCACGGTCAAACCGGACTGCGAGAAGATCAGCCCGACCCCGAGCGAGATCAGGATCGAGGGGATCACCAGCGAGGTGACGATCAGATAGAAGATGACGCCGGAGCCGGGAAAGCGCTTGCGGAAGGCCAGCCCGCCCATGACGGAGACAACCACCGTCGTCGCCATCACCATGAGACCAAGCACCAGAGAGCGGCCGAAACTGCCCCAGATGTCACCAACCGCCTGCTGCTGGAAGAGGTCGTGGAACCAGTGCAGCGACACGCCGCGCATGGGAAAGGTCAGCCCGCCCTGCGGCCCCTGGAAGGACAGGATCGCGATGGTGATCGTCGGGCCGTAGAGAAACACCAGGAACAGCGCGAAAAAGGCCGCGAGCACATAGAAGGACCGGGAGCGTTTTTCCATGGGTCTAGAGCTCCTTCCGGATGATGCAATCTTGCTGGTTGCAAGAGCCTTCGTTCAACAACAATGCTGCCGGCTCACGCCCTTCTCCCCCCCTGAGGGGGAGATGTCTCCGCAAGGAGACAGAGGGGGGGGACGGCCTGTCTGCAAGGAACCGCGCGTGCCGTGTTTGCCGCGGTGCTGCCCCCCCCTCTGTCCGCGATGCGGACATCTCCCCCTCAAGGGGGGAGACGGGAGCCAGAGTAGTGCGGACTGGAAACGCCATCCCTACAGCTCTTTCCGGATGTCGACGAAGCGCAGGAGGATCGAGATGACGATCAGGACGGTGATCAGGAGGATCACCGCGGTCGCGGCCGCGGACGGGTATTGCAGGAGTGCGATGTCGTTGGAGATCAGCCGCCCGACATTGGCCTTCTGGCTGCCCGACATGAAGCGCACGGTGATGAAGTCTCCCATGACAAGCGTCACCACGAAGATCGAGCCGATCATGATGCCGGGCTTGGTCAGCGGGATGATGACGTTTGTCAGCGTCTGGAAGCCGCTGGCGCCATTGTCGTAGGCCGCCTCGATCAGCGACTTGTCGATGCGCATCATGGTGTTGAAGATCGGCACCACCATGAACAGCGTGTAGAGATGGACGAAGGCCAGGATCACGGAAAAATCGGAAAAGAGCAGCCATTCCAGCGGCTCGTCGATGACGCCCATGGAGATCAATGTCGAGTTGGCGATGCCGTTGCGCCCCAGGAACGGGATCCAGGAAATCATGCGGATGATGTTGGAGGTCCAGAAGGGGATCGTGCAGAGCAGAAACAGCACGATCTGCCAGGTCAGGCTCCTGACATGGAACGCCAGGAAATAGGCGATGGTGAAGCCGATAAGAAGCGTGAAGGCCCAGGTGATCACCGCGTATTTGATGGTGTTGAGAAACACCTGATAGGTGACCGGCGAGGTCAGCAGGAATTCGTAGTTGTCGAACTGGAAAGCCGGGTAGATCGAGAATTCCGTCGCGCCCCAGAAACTGACCACCACGATCATGATGATCGGCAGGATCAGGAAAAAGGCCAGCACGAAGACGAGCGGCAGCGACAGCAGCCAGCCGGTCACCGCGTCGGGCAGGCGGCTCAGCGAGAAGGGCGCCTTTTCCGGCACCGGTCGGGTCGTTTCCGCATTGGATAGGGGATGCGTCTGGTCCGTCATGTGGTCTGGGTTCGCAATAAAGGTTTGGAAACTGCGGCTGCGGCTTCTCGTGGCTGTGCGCGAAGGCTTTCTGTCAGTGTCACCCCGGACAAGCGAAGCGCAGATCCGGAGCCCACTCGCAGGGCATCTTTTCGAAAGAAACCTTGCCTCGTCGAAGACGCTCGCCGGACGTCCCTGCTCTGTGGAAACGAGCAGGTCCCGGGTCTCGCGCTGCCCGCCCTGGGGGACAAGGCTCCTTGCTGCGAAACGCGAGCCGGAAGGGGCCGCAGAGCTCTTCCGCAGGAAAGTCTTGCACACCGGGCAAGAGCGGCATCGTCGAACACAGGTATTTCCCCCATCAAGGCATTCGTGCTCCGGGGGATCTCGCCCCCGGAGCATTTGTCGGTCCAGCCTTATGCGGCGATGAACTCGTTCCACTTGCGGACCATGTACTGGTTCTCGTCCATGACGGCGTTCCAGCAGGCAACGGCGCCCATGCGGTCGTAGAAGGAGCCGCCGTCGCGGGTCTCGCCGGCCTTGGCCATGACGTCGCCGAACGGGTTGGTGATGTCGCCGGTGGCTTCCTTGCCCTCGAACCAGTAGCCCCACTCGTTCTCGTCCATGAAGTTCTTGGAGGTTTCCGGAACGGCGGAGTAATACCCCTGGCGCATCAGGAAGCCGCCGACCCAGCCGTCGAGATACCAGTTGATGTATTCATAAGCTGCTTCCAGCTCGAGGCCGGAGAGGCTCTTGGACAGGCCGATGCCGCCGCCCCAGGAGCGGTAGCCTTCCTTCAGCGGCTGGTAGACACACGGAATGCCGCGCGATTTGACCGCGGTGATCGCCGGCGACCACATGGACTGGATGACAACTTCGCCCGAGGCCATCAGGTTGACGCTCTCGTCGAAGGTCTTCCAGAAGGCACGGAACTGGCCGTTTTTCTTGGCCTCGGTGAAGATCGCCATGGTCTTGTCGATCTCTTCCTTGGTCATGTTGCCCTTGTCGCCATACTGGACCTCGCCCATGGATTCGCACACCATGGCCGCATCCATGATACCGATGGAGGAAATATCCAGGATAGAGGCCTTGCCCTTGAATTCCGGGTTGAGCAGCTCCGCCCAGGTTCCGATCGGACGGCCGATCAGGTCGGGGCGAATGCCGAGCGTGTCGGCGTTGTAGATGGTCGGGATCAGCGTCATCCAGCCGGTTTCTTCCGTGGCGAAGGTCTTGCCGTCCGGCCCGTCGACAAAGCCGACCGTATGCGGCGCGGTGCCCTGTGCGATCACGGACTCAGGCGTCAGCTTGCCGCTTTTGAAGATGCCGACGATCTTGTCGTAATTCTTGATCTTGGAGGTATCCATCGCCTGCAGGTTGCCGGTCGGCCAGACCTTCTTGCAGATCCAGTATTCGATGTCGGCGATGTCGAAGCTGTCCGGCTGGGTGGCGGCGCGCTGGGTGACGGCGTCTGAATCGAGCGCGGTCATTTCCAGGGTGAAGCCGAGGTCTTCCTTGACCTTCTGGGCCACCTCGTTGAGGTTGGAAACGCCCGTGCCGAACTGGCGCAGCGTCACGTCCTTGATGTTCTGAGCCCAGATGGTCGGAAAGCCGGTGATCGCGCCGGAACCGGCGGCTGCACCCGCAATGGCGGCTCCGCCCTTCAGAACGCTGCGGCGGCTGATGCCTTTCTTGTCCAGTTTCTGTGTCATGAAAATCTACTCCTGTTCCCCGTGTGGAGTTTCTGTCCGGCCTGTCGCGACAGGGCCTGTTAAACGGCGGCCCTCAGGCTGCCAGGTTGTGCGCATCCTCCGGCTTCCAGGTCAGGAAGACGGTTGCGCCGATCTCGATCGGATCTTGAAAAAAAGTTTCGTCGGAAAGCGCTGCTGTCAGATCCCCCGCACCGCCGGCATCCAGGGCAAGGTTCACCGAGGAGCCGAGATATTCGACGTCGCGGACATAGGCGGTCAGATGCGCTCCGTCCTCGCCGGCGGTCTTCTTGACGACCAGCCGGTCGGCCCTGAGCGCGACCGGCGCACCCTGATCCTTGAGCACGTTGTGACCGCCGATGAACCGCGCGACGAATTCCGTCGTCGGTGCGTTGAAAACGTCCCGAGGCGTTCCCGCCTGTTCGATCCTGCCGCCGTTCATGACGATGATGTCGTCGGCGAGCGCCAGCGCCTCGTCCTGGCTGTGGGTCACATGAATGAAGGAGATGCCGAGTTCGCGCTGCAGCTTTTTCAACTCAAGGCGCATCTTGATGCGCAGGAACGGGTCGAGCGCGGAGAGCGGTTCGTCGAGCAGCAGCACTGATGGTTCGGTGATCAGCGCGCGGGCCAGGGCCACGCGCTGCTGCTGTCCGCCGGAAAGCTGTGCGGGCAGTCTCTGGGCGTAGGCGTCCATGTCGACCAGTTCCAGAAGCTGATGGGCCTTTTTCAGACGGACCGGTTTTTCGACGCCTTTCATCTTTTGGGAAAAGGCAACGTTGTCGATGACGCTCAGATGCGGAAAGAGGGCGTAGTTTTGAAACATCATCGCCGTGCCGCGCCGTGCGGGCGGCAGGTCGGTAATGTTGGTTCCGCCAAGAAGGATGTCGCCCGTGGAAACGCTCTCGTGACCGGCGATCATTCTGAGCGTTGAGGATTTGCCGCAACCGGACGGGCCGAGCAGGCAGGAATAGGAGCCGGCGGCAAATTTGTGATCGATCGCATCCACCGCGACAGTCTCGCCGTACATCTTGGTGGCAGCGACAAGCTCGAGGTCCAGGGACTTCGCCATGGCCAGGGCATCTCCTTCCGATAACCATTCACGTGGCACCAGCCAGCAAGCGCCGTGCCAAGGTGATAAAGCGGCGGAAATCCGGGAAATCGCGTGCGGACGGCAAAGATCCAATGCACGGGCCTCGAGAAAAGTGCACAATAAATTGGCAAATTAAATACGATCTGACTAAAAATTGTATACGATCTGAGATTGCCGGGTCCAGTCTCCCGGGCGTAGGATTGCAGGAAAGAAAAATCCTCGCTGGCGTTCAAAATGACAAAGCCTGTAGTCACCGCCACTCTTGTTGGCCAGAAAAGCAGTCTGCACGATATCTTCGCGCTGCCCCCGGGACGCGCGCTCGATATCTGTCTGCGGCTGCAGACGGCCATTCTGGAACACAGGCTGGCACCGGGTCTGAAGCTGGTGGAAGACGAGGTTGGCGAAATCTACGGTGCAAGCCGAACGGTGGTTCGCGCCGCCTTGCAGGCGCTTGCCCATTCCGGTCTTGTGTCCATCGAGAAGAACAGAGGCGCCTTTGTCGCCAAGCCCACCATCCGGGAGGCCCACGAGGTATTCCAGGCGCGGGCACTGATCGAGCCCGCGGTGGCGCGTCTGGCGGCGGAAGCCATCACGAACGAGCAGCTGGCCCGGCTCGAGGCCCATCTGGAAGCCGAGCACGCGGCGCTGGCAGATGGCGACATGGGCAAGGCGCTGATGCTTTCCGGCGGCTTTCACATCGAAATCGCCGACATTGCCGACCATCGGGTCTTTGCGCGGATGGTGCGTTCGCTCATTTCAAGGTCGTCGCTGATCATCGCGCTTTACTGGAAGCGTTCCGACACGGCCTGCGAAAGCCACTCCCACCACGCCCTTATGGAGGCCTTTCAGGCGCGGGACGCGGACGCTGCGGAAAGCATCCAGAAAAGCCACATCATCGACCTGCATTCCGGCCTGGACCTGAGGAAGAAGCAGGAAGGTGGAACCACCTTGAGCGAGGCGCTGGGACGGGCTGGTTGAACCAGCCGTCAGGGGTTGAGCGCCGGAAGGGCCTGATCGGTTTGAGGTTTCCTGGCACGGGAGTGCCGGATCGCCTGCTCGAGAGCTTGCCATTGGTCCGGGTTCTCCGGCTGGGTGTCTTGTCCGAACCGGCTGGCGCTCAGGAGCCTGAACGTTTCCTCGACAAAGACCCTGTCTTTCGGGTGTGTTTCCGGGGGGCGGTCAAGCCAGGTCCGCAGCGCGCTCGCGGCACCTGGATAATCTTTCGAGCGGACGGCTTTCAACAGTGACTTCCTGGCGAAGGCCTTGCTGGAGAGGTACCGGGCGCGACGGACCCGGTAGGCCGACTGCAGGGTGGGGCCTGCAAGATATCCCGCAAGCAGGAGCGCCATCAGGGCGACAAGCGCCATGACGGTTGAACGACGACGCTCCGGCGTCAGCAGGTCCGTTGGCGAAGCGGGGGCGCCGGTGGCCGAAATGGGGACGGCGTCGAGAGACGCGGTTTCGACCTCCTTGCTGTCAAGATTGTACCAGTTGATCTCGATGGCCGGCAGCTCGCCGCGGCCGTTGCCCTGGGCCATCAGCGTGACCGTCTCCCGGCGCGTGCCGGAGAGCACGCCACGGTTCTGGTGTTCCTCGACCAGAGGTTCCTCGGCATAGGCGGCAAATCCCTCTATCTTCGGTGGCGCCATGAGCGGCGGCAGAATGATGGGGGAGCTCCCCGTCACTTTCGCGGTGACGGTGCGCTTCAGACCGTCGCCGGGGCTCAGGCCTTCGGTATTCTCCGGAAGCTCCTGTGTCAGGGTCAGTTCGCTTGCCGCGATGAAGGGGTCGAGGCCTTCGGCCCCCTCCGGCACAAGACCTTGCAGCGTCAGCGGACCGAAGGTCACCGCCGCCTTTTCCTGCTCGGAAGGGGCGTCCGGCCTGGCAAAGATCACCTCGATGGTCTGTTCCGGGATCGTGAACCCGCCCGGAACCATCGGGGAAATCAGGTAGCGCCTCGTGACCCCGGACCAGTCGGCGCCGTCGACCCGTTTGCTGGTCGGCGAGGTGGCGCGCTCTGGCAGGGTGATACGCAGGTTCGGCACGTCCATCGATGGAAACACAGCCGGTTTCGGCATCCAGGTCGGCACAAGGATTGTCAGCCTGAGCGTGAGCGCTTGTCCCGGGATCGTTTCGGTTTCGGGAAACTCGACTTCGACAATGGGACGTGCCGGGTCTTGCGCGAGGGCGGTCGCCGGAAAAACGGCCGAAAGGACGACAAGCAGGATCCGGCGGATGGTCCTCATTTCTGGGCCGCCTCGATCGCAAAGCGTTGCCGCAAGAAGTCGCTTGTTCGCGTATCGACGAACTTCATCCACTGGTCGGCGGTCAGCAGCTGATCGCCCCCGGTTTCGGGCTCGATGGTTGTTTCCTGGCCTCTGGCATCCTTGTTGTCGAAGACGACGTCGTCGGCTCCGATCCCGGTATCCTCTCCCGTGTCCGATTGCTCCCGGGCGGTTTCGACATAGTCGAGGATCTCCCGGGCGATCTCAAGATTGTCCTCCGCATTGGGATACTCGGGGTCGAGCGCAAGGGTTTCCTCGAAGGCGGCGATGGCTTCCCGGTACCCGCGTGAGCGGATGTGCGCCATGCCCTTGGCGAAGGCGGCTTCCGGCGTGTCGAGACGGTCATAGGTCTGGGCGGCCTGCTCGTATTGACCGTCCCGGTATTGCGCGCGGGCCTTCCACATGGGGTCGGTGAAGAGTTCGGCAGCCTTCTTGTAGTTCTTGTCGCGGTAGGCGAGCCAGCCCTGCTGGTCGGGCGTGAAGAACCAGTCCGCGACGCCGGCGTCCGCAGGCGCCGGAACCGAGACGGACCAGCCCGCCACGATCAGCACCGCCGCCCACCGCATGGTCCAGCCCCGGCGGAACCAGATCAGGGTCAGCAGTGCTGCAGGGAAGGCAAGCAGCCAGCCCCGGTCGTCCCAGGGCTGTGTGCCGGTTTCGTTGAGGTTGCGGCGGTAATCCGCGTTCAGCATCCGGTCCAGGCTGCGGATATCGCTGTTGTCCGCCGTGACCCGCACCTTCAGCGCGCCAAGTCCGTCGATGCCGGGATCGGTGGCCTCGGCCGGAAGCATGACGAGAGTACCAAGTACGGAGCCGCTGTCTCCCGGAGCGTTCAGCGCTTCAAGATCCGTGCTGTCCAGGCTGTCGAGCACGAAAAGGATGGCCCCGTTCGCCGCGTCCCCCGACAGGATCTCTCGAGCCTTGGAAAGGGCCTGAGCGGCATTCGCGCCCTCTTTGGGCATCACGTCGGGGGCGAGGCCCTCGAGGTAAGGTTGCATGACGGTCGGATCGTTGGTCAAAGGCACCGCAAGGTGAGCCGAGCCGGCGTAGGCGACCAACGCCGTTCTCGCCCCGGCACGAAGCGCAAGCAGGTCGCTGATTTTCTGCTTGGCGCGTTCAAGCCGCGTCGGCGCGACATCGTTTGCCGTCATCGAAGGGGTGACTTTCAGGACCACGACCATCGGCACGGTCTGGGCGACGAACGGGTCCGGTACGCGCGACCATGTCGGCCCGGCGGCACCGATTGCCGCCAGGCTGATCCCGAGGGCGACACCGTCTATCGCCTTGAGCCGCCGTTTGCCTCCGGACCCGACCGTCAGGGCTTCGTGCAAATGCGCGGCGATTCCCGCCTCGACAAGTCCGGTGTCTGCCGCGCCGCGCCGCACGGCAAACCAGAGCGCGGCCACAGCCGGAAGAAGGACCAGCCAGACCGGACGGATGAAATGCAACTCCGACAGGGCAAACAGCAGATCGTTCATGCAACGGCCCTCCGGTGGCGGGAGGAGAAGAGCAAAACCAAAACGGCTGCGAAGGGAATGAGTGCGGCTGCCCCGAGCGGCAGGAACGCCAGGCTGGTCTTGGGCCGGTAGGACAGGGTTTCGGTTTCCCTCGGGGTGAGGGCGTCGATCCGCTCGTAGATGTCCTGGAGCCCTGCCTCGTCCTCGGCAAAGAAATACGCGCCACCCGTGCGCCCGGCGATATCCTGGAGCGCGCCGAGATCGACCCGGTCCTCGCCGGATGCGTCCGGATCGCCGACACCCACGGTGTGGATCTCGATGCCTTTGCTTGCGGCGATCTCCGCGGCGTTGACCGGGCTCATCCGGCTGCTGGTGTCGGCCCCGTCCGACAGAAGGATCAGGAGGCGCTGCTCGATGTCGCTCGCCTCGAAGGTTCTGATCGCCAGGCCGATCGCGTCGCCGATCGCGGTGTGAGGTCCGGCCATGGCGACTTCGGTCTGGCCAAGCAGGCTGGTGATCGTTTCGAGATCTTCCGTCAGCGGCGACTGGACATAGGCCCTGGAACCGAAAACGATCAGCGCCATGCGGTCGCCTTCGCGGCCGGTGACGAAATCGTCCACGACATCGCGCACGGCCGCGAACCTTTGTTTCGGACTTCCGTCCGGCGCCTTGAAATCCCGTGTATCCATAGAACCGGAGATGTCGATGGCGAGCACCACGTCCCGGGCCGAACGAGACACTTCGACGGCGTCTCCGATCCATTCCGGCCGGGCAAGCGCGGCGACGAGCAGGCACCAGGTCAGGACGGCCGAGATCATCTGAAACCGGCTGCGCGACAGGACCGCGGCCCCGGCGTGGGTTTTGCTGCCGGCCGTATGGGCCATCCGCCGGAAGAAGGGAAAGCGCAGGGCCGGTGCCCGTTCCCGGTGCGCGGGCACGAGAAAATAGACGGCAAATGGGAGCGGCAGGGCCAGGAAAACCCAGGGAAAGGCGAGGGCGATCATGACGGGGATACCTCCCGCCGGTGCGTTCTTATCCAGCGCCGCGCCGTTGCAATCAGGTCGTCTTGCACAGCGGCATCGCGGTAGGGCGAGGTCTTGAGGCTTTCCGCCGCCGCGCCCCGGAAGAGAGGCGCGTTTGCTGTTTCGTTCAGGAAACCGATCCAGCGGTCTCCGGTCAGGCCCGCGACCCGGTGGCGCGGATAGGCCGCAAGGGCGGTCCGGCGCAGGATCCGGGCGACATCGGTTGCGTCGGAGGCTCTTTCGTTCAGCTCCCGCAGCGCCTGGCGGCGGTAGGCGTTTGCGCGGTAGCGACGGAAAAGAACAAGACAAGCCGCAGCTGTAATGGCGAGAAGAGCAAGGCCGAGGACAGCCCAGCCCCAGGTCTCCGGCATCATGGAGACCGGTGGCGGATCGGAGGGTTCCGCCAGCCGGTTCAGAAGTCCGACGAGACTCTGGGGAGTCGTTTCGCTGTCACTCATCGGCGCCCCTGCAGACCGAATAGGCGGCTCATCTGCGTCACGCTGTCCTCGCCTGCGGAGACCGGCAGCACCGGAAACCCGTAACGCCTTTGCCAGTCGAGAACTTCGGCGAGACGGCCCTGAGCGAAGTCCTGCAGCCTGCTGTGCACGCCCTTGTCGCCCGTGTCGATTTCCGCCTGAAGGACACCGTCGGAGACAACGATCCTGGTACCTTGAGGAATGCTTTCCGTATAAGGATCCGAAACCAGTCCGAGCATCAGGTCGTTGTGTTTGGAAATGCTGGCGACAATTCGATGCGTCGTGTCGTCAATCTCGTCAAAATCGCTGAACACCAGCACGAGATGGCCGCGCCGGGCGATCCGGGCAACGGCTTCGAGCACCCGGTTCAGCGGCATGGCAGGAACCGCTGGCGCATCGGCGTTCAGCAGGCTGTTGGCGTCACTCAGGGCCGTCAGAAAGGCGGTCAGAGCGGTCCGGCTGCGCTTCGGCTTGATCTCCGCGATCGCTTCGTCGCCAAGGACAATGCCACCGACCCTGTCGCCCTGATCGAAGATGCGGAAGGCCGCGAGCGCGGCGCATTCGGCCGCCGTGACCGATTTCATGTTCCGTCTCGAGCCGAAAAACATCGACATGCGCTGGTCGACGACGATGAGCGCGGGCCTGTCCCGTTCCTCGGAAAAGACCCGGACATGAGGCGTGCCCGTGCGGGCCGTGACTTTCCAGTCAATGGTGCGGATATCGTCCGAGGGCAGATAGTTGCGCAGCTCTTCGAAAGCGAGGCCTCGGCCGCGCAGGCGGGACGCATGGCGGCCGTTCAGGATGCTGCGGGCCGGCTGGCGGGGAAGAAAGGAAAGGCGCTTTGCTTGTCCCTCGAGTGCCAGCAGATGCGCGAGGTCGACCCGGATGCGGGGATCCGCGACCCCCGGTTCGGTCCCCGTTCCAGTCAAACCTGCTCGAATTCGCGCGGCTCTGTCGCGCATTCAGGACCCTCCTCAGGGAAGTGCGACCATCGTCAGCAACTCTTCAACCACCTTGTCTGGGCTGATGCCTTCGCCTTGTGCCTCGAAAGTCAGACCGAGCCGGTGGCGCAGCACATCCGGAGCGATCGCGCGCAGGTCTTCCGGATCGACATAGTCGCGTCCGGCCAACCACGCATGGGTGCGGCCGCACTTGTCCAGCGCCAGAGAGGCCCTCGGCGAGGCGCCGATCTCGATCCAGCGCTTCAGGTTGTCTCCATAGGCCTCGCGGTGCCGTGTCGCGTTGACCAGGTCCGCCATGTAGCGTTCCATCGCCTCCGAGACGTGGATGGAAGAGATGTCCCGGCGTGCTGCAAAAACCGCATCCTGGGGCACAGGCTCAAGTGTCGCTTCGGAATGTCTTGTCTTGGTTGCGGCGTCCACCGCGGCTTTTTCCTCGCCCCTGACCAGCCGGATTACCGCGACCTCGTCCTCCACCGGCGGGTAGGAAATCAGGACATGCATGAGAAACCGGTCCATCTGTGCTTCCGGCAGAGGATAGGTGCCTTCCTGCTCCACAGGGTTCTGGGTCGCCATCACCATGAACAGCGGTGGCATCGTGTGGGTCTTGCCGGAGAC
Source organism: Roseibium aggregatum (assembly GCF_017309185.1). Classification (GTDB taxonomy): domain Bacteria; phylum Pseudomonadota; class Alphaproteobacteria; order Rhizobiales; family Stappiaceae; genus Roseibium; species Roseibium aggregatum_B. The sequence continues at coordinate 1,572,146 of NZ_JAEKJZ010000001.1, forward strand.
GGTGACCTGCCGTTCCTCCATGGCTTCCAGAAGGGCGGCCTGGACCTTGGCCGGCGCGCGGTTGATCTCGTCGGCAAGCACGATGTTGGCGAAGATCGGTCCGGGTTCGAAGCGGAATTCGGACTTCTCCCCGGCCTGATAATAAACTTCCGTTCCGGTCACGTCGGAGGGAAGCAGGTCCGGCGTGAACTGGATGCGGCTGAACTCCGCCTCCATGTTCGTGGCAAGGGCCTTGATCGCGCGGGTCTTGGCAAGGCCGGGCAGGCCTTCAACGAGAAGATTGCCATTGGCTAGGAGCCCGATGATCAACCGGTCGATCACGTCTTCCTGTCCGATGATGGACTGCCGCATTCGGGCCTTGAGTTGTGAAATCCTGTCTAGCGTATCTGTCATGCAAGGTCCGATCGAGTCGCGGGAAGCGGAATTAGCGCAAGATTTCGGTGAGCACCTGACCTCGCGAACCGCTCGGAGGCTTGATGCCGAGATAAGCCGCGACGGTCGGGGCGACATCGACTGTTTCCACCCGCCGGCCTATTTTGGCCGGCTGGATTCCGGGACCGGAAAAGATCAAAGGAACAAATGTGTCGTAGCTCCAAGGGGACCCGTGATGCGAAGCCACATGGAGGCCGTCGAAATCACCCACAAACCAGTGCGGCTCGAAAACGACATAGACATCCCCGGATCGTTCCGTGTGAAAATTGGCCAGGACTGCATCGGTGATATTGGTTTTGGCTACCGCACCCGCTCGCAGATCCTCGCTTGAAACTGCGTGAGCAACGCCTGGCATTTTCTGAAGCTCTTCGGCGAGTCTGCGGGCGACGAGAGCCTTGTCCAGTCCGTTTTTCTTGAGAAAGGCATCGTTCAGGTAGACATACGGTTGAGAGAAAGTCTCGATCAGCTCCTGAGCACCGCCGAACTCGCGGAACAGAGCATCTGAGGCGTCTTTCTTGTCAATGTCGTCGAAGCTGAAATATCCGGCCGGAATGCCGAGGGACTTCAGATACTCGGGAACTTCCGCGGCACCGTGATCCGCTGACAGGACGATAAGCGTCTTGTCCAGGCCGACCTTTTCGTCGACATGGGCAAGAAGGTCCGCGAGCGTGCGGTCGAGCCGACGCAGATTGTCTTCCGCTTCGAGGCTCGAAGGTCCGAAGAGGTGACCGACATAGTCCGTCGAGGAAAAGCTGACCGCTAGATAGTCGGTGGCTGCGTCGGAGCCGATGTTTTCATTGTCGATCAGGGTTTTGGTAAACCCTGCTGTCAGCTCGTCGCCGGCGGGACTGAGCGTCAAAAGGGTCGTGTAGTACTTTCCGTCGACATTGCCATAGGGGTGCGGGAAAGTGCGTCCGAACCCGGGGAAATCGGTCTCCCAAACCGCGTCGTCCGCGTCGCCGAAACGATAGGTGTCCTTTGCATCCGTAAGAGTCCAGTTGGTATTTGCAAAGGCCTGGATTTGCCCGGACCCGTTCCAGACGTTCACCCAATCTGGATAAGCGTCCATGTAATAGCTTGACGTAACGAAGCGGCCCTCGCTTTTCGAGAACCAGTAGGCCCTTCCTGAGTGTCCAGCCATCGAAATAGCCCCCCGGTCCTTGACGGAGACGCCGAAGATTTTCGGTTCGCCGCCGATGCCGATAGCGATCTCGTCGGAAAGGGTCGACGTCAGGATAGCTCTCGGTGACCGACCGTCGGTAGTGGCCGCGCGCTGGGTAGGATCGATTTCGGTCGACTGGTCTATTCCGCTTTGGGCAAGAAGGGCATATTCCGGATCCTGGACATTGTAGTTCGGCTGTCCGGTTTTCCGGTCGAACCAGACATTGGCCACCATGCCGTGAACGGCCGGATCGGTTCCGGTGGCAAGCGTAGTGTGCCCGACGATTGTCTCCGTGTTGGCATGGCGGTGATGGGCATCGGTGAAGTACAACCCGTTGTCGATAAGATACCGGAAACCGCCTTCACCAAAATGATCGGCATTTCTGTTTATCAGATCGCCGCGCAACTGATCGACAGTAATTTGCAGGACAAGACGCGGAGGTTCTGAGGCCGGTTGAGCCAGGACGCCGGAGGAGTGGGCGGTTATGACCGAAAGAACGGTCAAAACAGTCAAAGAACGGCTCGGCATTATGAACCTCCCATATATCTGTCCTTCTCGGATTGGATGGGCCGGTCGACCCTCGTGGGAAATCGCGTGGCACACGGGAAGGTGGAGCAACCGCGCCACCTCCCGCATGGACCTTACTGGGCTCCTCCCGGCGCGCTCAGTTTTTCCATCACCTTGTCCAGGCTGAAGGAAGCCGCTTCCTGACGCGGCGGGTAGTCCTTGAAGGTTTCAAGGAACTGGGCCACGTAAGCCTGCGCGGGCACCAGCATGTAGGCGCGGTCGATCATCCAGTCGTAATAGGTGTTCGATGTCCGATACGCCCGTTCATACGGGTCTCGGCGCAGGTTGAAGACCAAGGGCACCCGCAGAGGTGTCAACGGTTCCATCCAGGCGCGCAAGGTGCCCCATGCCTTCTGCTCGAGGAAGGTGATCTTCCAGTCCCGGTAACGCAGCGCGGCAAGATCGCCGTCATCGGTGAAGTAGAAGATCTCGTTCCTCGGGCCTTCCTCCGCCTCGCCGGTCAGGAGCGGCAGAATGTTGTAGCCGTCCAGGTGAACACGATAGTCGCGGCCACCGCCGACTTCCGCAACGGAGACGCCGTCGAGCAGGTCTTCCTTGACGGTTTCATTGCCCGCGGCCGCCAGGAAGGTCGGCAACCAGTCCATGTGGTGCACGATTTCATTCGAGACCGCGCCTTCCGCGATCTTCCCGGGCCAGCGGACCATGGCGGGCACGCGCCAGCCGCCTTCCCATTGGGTGTTCTTCTCGCCCCAGAACGGTGTCATCGCCGCGTCGGGCCATGTGTTCATGTGCGGGCCGTTGTCCGTCGAGTAGAACACGATGGTCTTGTCCGCGATGCCGAGTTCATCGAGCACGGCAAGGAATTCTCCGATATGCAGGTCGTGCTCGATCATGCCCGCCTGATATTCGTCCATCTGACGGCCGGCGATTTCGTTGGCCCGTTGGCGCATTTCGTCGCCGACGTGAGTCCGGAAATGCATCCTTGTGCCGGACCACCAGACGAACCAGGGAACGCCCTCCGCTTCCTTGCGCTTGATGAAGTCGATGGCGGCGGCGACCGTCTCGTCGTCGACGGTTTCCATGCGCTTTTTGGTCAGCGGTCCCGTGTCTTCGATCTGGCCGTCCGCGGACGACTTGATCACGCCGCGCGGACCGAACCTTTCCCGGAACTCGGGCGACTTCGGATAGTCTTCGTTTTCCGGCTCTTCCTCGGCGTTCAGGTGATATAGGTTGCCGAAAAACTCATCGAAGCCGTGATTGGTCGGCAGGTGCTCGTCGCGGTCGCCCAAGTGGTTCTTGCCGAACTGGCCGGTGGCGTAGCCTTCGGCCTTGAGCAGGCCGGCAATGGTCGGATCCTCGACCTGCATGCCTTCCTCGGCGCCGGGCAGGCCGACCTTGGACAACCCGGTGCGGAACACCGACTGCCCCATGATGAAGGACGACCGCCCGGCGGTGCAGGACTGCTCGCCATAATAGTCCGTGAACATCATGCCTTCATTGGCGATCCGGTCGATGTTCGGGGTTTTGTACCCCATCAACCCAAGCGTGTAGGCCGAGATGTTGGACTGTCCGACGTCATCCCCCCAAATCACGAGAATGTTGGGTTTTTCCGGTTCGGATTGCGCGAAGGACATGCTCGGTACACCGAGCATCGCCAATACTAAGACATTCCTGACAAAAGACATTTTGCGGCCTCCCGCTGGGCGTGAAAACGCTTTATCGTTGCATGATCGAAACGGGTTTTCCAGAGCTCCGGAAGAAAAAATGACCTTGCGTTAGTTAAACGTCTGGGTTGCTGCGCTGCAATATTCTTTTGCCGGCTTCATCAAAACACCAGGGGACCGAAAACGGTACCCGCCAGCAATGCGATCCCGATGCCGACAAGATCCAGCGGAGCGCCGGCAACAAGCATGTCGCGGCGGTCGACCAGCGGATTGGAGAAGACAATGGCGTTGGGCGGCGTGGCGACCGGCAGCATGAAGCCGATGGAGGCGGCCATGGCCACGGGCAGGGTGAAGGTCAGCGGTTCGGCGCCGGTACCGACCGCCGCGGCACCGGCTACGGGCAGGAAGATGGCCGCCATGGCCGTGTTGGAGGCAAGCTCGCCGAGGTAGACGATGATGAGCGCCATGGAAAGCAGGATCCAGAACGTCGGCAACCCTTCAAGTCCCTGTGCCTGATCTCCGATCCAGCCGGCGAGGCCGGTGCGCTCGATGGCGGAAGCGAGCGAAAGGCCGCCGCCGAACAGGATCAGAACGTCCCATCTGAGGCTCGATGCGGTTTTCCAGTCGAGAAGCCGTTCGCGGGACGGGGTTCCGGAGCCGATCACGAAGAGAGCCAAGGCACCGGTCATGGCGATCCCGCCGTCGCTCAGGGCAAGGCCGGGAAAGGCCTTTGAGATCAACGGTCTGAAAATCCATCCCAGGGCCGTCAGGGAGGCAACGAGCGCCAGGCGCTTTTCCCCCGATGACATCGGTTCCGACTTCGGTATGGCGACATGGATGGGATCCGGTCCGATGGTGAAGGCGAACCGCGTCAGGACAATCCACGTAACGGGCAGCAAAATGACGACAACGGGCAGGCCGACAAGCATCCATTCCGCGAAACCGATGACGATGCCGTAAGCGTCCTGCATGTAGGCGGCAAAGAGCGCGTTCGGCGGCGTGCCGATCAGGGACCCCATTCCGCCGATTGTCGCAGCATAGGCGACCCCGAGCATCAAGGCTGTTCCGAAGCCGTCCTTTTCCGTCCGCATCGCGGCTATGGAGGCGGCAATCGGAGCCGCGACCATTGTAGAGGCCGTGTTGCTTATCCAGAGGCTCAGGAACGCGGTGGCGGCCATCACCGACAGGACCACCTGTTTCGGCTCGCCCTTCGTCCGGGCGAGAATGGAAAACGCCAGCCGCCGATGAAGACCCCATTTCTCGATGGCTTTGGCGATCATGAAACCGCCGAGAAACAGGAAGATCACCGGGTTCGCATAGGATGTCGAGAGATCGGCGAGCGACGCGACGCCCGTGAGCGGAAACAGGGCGACGGGCAGGAGTGCGGTGACCGCGAGCGGGATTGTTTCCGTTACCCAGAGCACCGCCATGAGACCCCCGATACCGGCCGCCGCTTGCGCGCCTGCGCTCAATCCGCCCAGAGGCGGCAGCGTGACGGCGGCGATCGCGACGGCAACGGCGAGCGTGTTGGAGACCGCCGCAACGGTTGCGCCTTCGAGTTTCAAGCTCAACGAATTTCCCCCGGTTCCCGGCGGTCGACTTTGGAACCGCAGGTCCGGGAATGCAAGGTTTTCGTCCCGGAAATCGCCTGTGCCGGCGATTCATCTCCGTTCTTCGCGCGTGAGATGTTTCACGGGAGCGGGCCTGTCCGGCGGAAGCACGCCCGCGGTGAACCCCGGAACACGCGCGAAAGGATTCCGGCATCCGGAAAAGCTCTGCCATGACGTCTCTGCATGACGTTGGGTGAGAAAGGCCGCGTTAACGCCGCTTCGTTTGGGGCGTCAGGACCAAGGCGTTCGGAGGAGGAGTTCAACTCGTGAAACAGTCCGGTTGAGATGTCCGAAAATCGGACGTTCTGGGAACTTGACTTTTGTTATGATCCTCCGGCCAGCCAGGCAAACAATCGGCGATCCCCGATTTACGAGATCGCCGAACAAGGCGTCGCAAAACAAAGATGCCACCCTGCGTTCGGCATATCGGTTGCCATTCGTTCGGGAGGAGCATATGGCGCAGGTTGTTACGAAGCGCGATTGGGAGGAGTTCATGGCGTTCGGTCGTGTGTCTCCCAACATTCGCCAGGAAGTACTACAGAGTTGGCGGCGGTCCGCGGACCGGCAGATCGGGAAGCTCAAACAGGCGCCGCTCTTGACGGAAGAGGGGCTGCTGACGCAGAGAGCGCTCGCAAGGCGGCTGCGCAACGGTGCGCGAACGGCGCTGTCCCGGGCAGGGAAGCTGCTCGGCGGAACCGACAACATTCTGCTTTTGTGTGACCGGACCGGTGTGGTTCTCGACGCCGTGGGTGACGAGGCAACGCTCGCCCGCGGCCAGGAAAACCATCTTCATCTGGGGGGGCATTGGACCGAGGACGTGATCGGAACCAATGCGATCGGAACGGCGATCCAACTCGGCCGGCCCGTTGAAGTGCATGAAGCAGAGCATTTCTGCGAGGAGATCCAGCGCTGGAACTGCGCCGCTACGCCGATCGCCGATCCTGCAACGGGACAGCTCCTCGGGGTGGTCGACATCTCTTGGCCGAGCGGCATCGCGCAAGCCAACGCGACCGCTCTGTCGGCCGCCCTTGCCATGCAGGTCGAGACCGAACTGACCCGTCTTCTGGACCGAGAACGCGAAACCCTCATGGAACGCCTGCACGTTCGCCGTTTGAGGCGCGGAAACGAGCCGATGCTTATCGTGGACAGAAGCGGCGCGGATGTTTTTGCGACTGAGGACTTTGCACGTTTTTGCGACGACGACCGGGCCTTGAGCGAACTTCGCGGAAGAATCCCCGATTTGATCGATCAGACTCCCGACACGATCGCCGAAGCACTCTCCGACTGCCTTCCCGGGACAGATATGGAAGTCGTCGCCGAACAGGACGACGCGATCGGCGTTGTCATCTTTTTGCGGAGCACGCGCTTGCGTGGCGTGGAGCCGGGAGCGCAACTGGCGAAGATCGGCGCGGTGGGGTCCGCCAGTTCGATCCTGAGCATTCAGGCACAGCGGCTTGCGCAGACCAATATTCCCTTGCTGATCGAAGGCGAGACCGGCACGGGCAAGACCTACCTCGCGCAAGCCGTCCACAGGGCCAGTCCGCAGGCAGACGGCCCGTTCGAGATGATTGACTGCTCTCGCCTGTCGGCAATCCGGCTCAGGGAGGATGTCGCGCAACGGAAGATAGGGGCGTCCAACGGAGTGCTATGCCTCAACGACCCGGGAGCAGCGTCTCCCGACGTTCAGAAACTGCTCTTGAACCTCGTCGAGGACGTTTCCTGCGAGGGAATGCGGGTGATCGCGCTTTCCACACGCTCGCTCTATGACGAAATGAAGTGCGGTGGCTTTCGGGGTGACCTTTTTTACCGCATTGCCGGCGCCCGCCTCGAAATTCGCCCCTTGCGCGATCGTCAGGACGAGATCGAGCCTCTTTTGCGTCAGTTGATGTTGCGCCATGCGACACAAACGAAGGGTCGCGAACTGAAGTTCACATCCGGTGCGATGGCGGCTTTGCGGTCTTACGACTGGCCTGGCAATCTGCTCGAAATGGCCAACCTGATTGCCGCGCTCGACGCTCTTTCGCCTACCGGACTGATCGACGAGCGGACCCTTCCGCCGGAGTTCAGGAAAGCCTCCGGGCCGGATCGAGGGGAAACGCTCCGCGACAGAGAGCGGGTCGAGATCATTGGCGCCATAGAGGCGGAAGGCGGAAACCTCTCCAAGGCTGCCCAACGGCTCGGTATTGCCCGTTCGACGCTTTATCTGAAACTGGACAGTTACGGAATTCCGCGCACGCGCCACTCCTGAATGTGCGTCCGCAACATGTCCGTCAGCCTGAACGATAAACGGACAACTCCCCCCTGAAATCCGGATTTACTTTTCGTTTCAGCCACTCCCAGTTCCGGGAGTGGCGGCGAAAACGGGAGGAGCTTTTCGTGCAATTGGACAAGGAAAACAGCCGCTCGGTGCAGGTGCTGGGCATCGACGCCGGCGGAACCATGACCGACACATTCTTCGTCGACGCCGATGGGGAATTCGTGGTCGGCAAGGCGCAGTCGACGCCGGTGAACGAAGCGCTCGGATTGATCGAATCGAGCCGTGAGGGCCTGGAACACTGGGGCCTGAAGCTGGAGGACGCGCTGTCGTCGATCCAGACCGGGGTCTATTCGGGCACGGCGATGCTGAACCGGGTGGTTCAGCGCAAGGGGCTCAGGACCGGGCTCATCGTCAATGCGGGAATGGAGGATTTCCATCGAATGGGCCGCGCGATCCAGGCCTATCTGGGTTTTGCCTATGAGGACCGGATCCATCTCAACACCCATTACTACGACGATCCGCTGGTTCCACGTCAGCTGACCCGCGGCGTGATGGAACGGGTCGACATGTTCGGCGATGTGGTTATCCCGCTGCGCGAAGAGACCGCGCGTGTGGCGGCGCGGGAGTTGATCGGGAAGAACGTCGAAGGGATCGTGATCTCTCTCCTGCACAGTTACAAGAATCCCGGGCACGAACGCCGGGTCCGCGACATCGTGATCGAGGAAATCGAAAAGGCGGGCAAGAAGATCCCGGTTTTCGCCTCGACCGACTATTACCCGGTGCGCAAGGAAACCCATCGTACCAACACGACCGTGCTTGAGGCCTTCGCCGCCGAACCGTCGCGCCAGACACTGAAAAAGATCTCGACAGCCTTCAAGGAAAATGGCTCCAAGTTCGATTTCCGGGTAATGGCGACCCACGGAGGAACCATCTCGTGGAAGGCCAAGGAACTGGCGCGCACCATCGTGTCCGGCCCCATCGGCGGTGTGATCGGAGCAAAGTATCTCGGCGAGGTTCTGGGCTACAAGAACATCGCCTGTTCCGATATCGGTGGAACTTCCTTCGACGTCGCCCTTATCACCCAGGGCGAACTGACCATTCAGAACGATCCGGACATGGCACGCCTGGTGCTGTCCCTGCCACTGGTCGGGCTGGATTCGGTCGGCGCGGGTGCAGGGTCCTTCATTCGGCTCGATCCCTATACCAAGGCCATCAAGCTCGGCCCGGACTCTGCGGGTTACCGCGTGGGGGTTTGCTGGGCAGAGAGTGGCATCGAAACGGTGACCATTTCGGATTGTCACGTCATCCTGGGCTATCTGAATCCGGATAACTTTCTGGGCGGCCAGGTGAAGCTCGACCGGCAACGCGCCTATGACGCGATGAAGGAGCAGATCGCCGATCCGCTGGGCCTCACGGTCGAGGAAGCCGCGGCCGGGGTGATCGAATTGCTCGATAGCGATCTGCGCGATTATTTGCGCTCGATGATCTCCTCCAAGGGATACAGCCCGTCCTCCTTCACCTGCTTCAGTTATGGCGGCGCAGGTCCGGTCCACACCTATGGCTACACCGAAGGGCTCGGCTTCGAGGATGTCATCGTGCCGGCCTGGGCGGCAGGTTTCAGTGCCTTCGGCTGTGCCGCGGCGGATTTCGAGTATCGCTACGACAAGTCTCTTGACGTCAACATTTCCGAGGATGCGTCGGACGACGCCAAGGAAATCGAGGCGAACATCCTCAACGCGGCCTGGCACGAACTTGCAGAGCGCGTGCTGGAGGAATTCGAGCTGAACGGTTACGCGCGCGATCAGGTCGTGCTGCAACCGGGCTACCGGATGCAGTATCGCGGCCAGCTTAACGATCTGGAGATCGAGAGCCCGATCAAGGTGGCGAAGACCGCCGGGGACTGGGACCAGCTCGTTGAGGCCTTCAACCAGACCTACGGACGTGTCTATGCGGCTGCCGCGCGTTCGCCGGAACTGGGCTATTCGGTCACCGGCGCGATCATGCGTGGCACCGTGCCGATCCCGAAACCGAAAATCCCCAAGGAAGAGGAAGGCAGCCCGACCCCGCCCGAGACGGCGAAACTCGGCACCCGGAAATTCTACCGAAAGGGAAAATGGGTCGATGCCCAGCTCTATCAGATGGAAAGCCTTCTTCCCGGCAACCGGGTCGCAGGCCCAGCCATCATCGAGTCCGATGCCACGACCTTCGTCGTGCCGGGCGGGTTCGAAACCTGGCTTGACGGCCACCGGCTGTTCCATCTGAGGGAAATTTAACGGACAAGGGAGGAGAAACATCATGAATGTTCATGCGGAAATCAAAGGAATCGTCCGTGGCGGCCAGACGCTCAAACAGCACCGCGACGAGGTCCTCGATAAGACAAGACTGACCGGCCACTATGCGGGTCTGACAAGGAGGAGCCTGCACGAGGAAAGCCCGATCCTCTATAACAAGTTGTTCTCGCGCCTCAGGGCCGGTGTCGTGGACGCAAGGGAAACCGCCAAGAAGATCGCGGCTTCGCCCATCGTCGAGCAGGAGGGCGAACTCTGCTTCACCCTCTACAACGCGGCCGGCGACTCCATCCTGACCTCGACGGGGATCATCATCCACGTGGGCACCATGGGGGCGGCGATCAAATACATGATCGAGAATGACTGGGAGGGAAATCCCGGCATCAAGGACAAGGATATCTTCTGCAACAACGACTCGCTGATCGGAAACGTGCACCCGTGCGACATTCACACGATCGTGCCGATCTTCCACGAAGGCGAGCTGATCGGCTGGGTCGGGGGCGTGACCCACGTGATCGACACCGGCGCGGTCGGGCCGGGTTCGATGACCACCGGTCAGGTCCAGCGCTTCGGCGACGGCTATTCCGTCACATGCCGCAAGGTGGGAGAAAACGACGAGCTTTTCCGCGACTGGCTGCATGAGTCCCAGCGATCTGTCCGGACAACCCGCTACTGGATGCTCGACGAGCGTACAAGGGTGGCCGGTTGCCACATGATCCGCAAGCTGGTCGAGGAGGTGATCGCGGAAGAAGGCATCGACGCCTACTGGAAATTCGCCTACGAAGCCGTCGAGCACGGCCGGATCGGGCTGCAGAACCGCATCAAGGCGATGACCATTCCGGGTAAATACCGCCAGGTCGGCTTCGTCGATGTCCCCTACAGCCACGAGGATGTCCGCGTGCCGTCCGATTTCGCCAAGGTCGACACGATCATGCACACGCCGTCGGAGATGACCATTCGTCCGGACGGGACATGGCGGCTGGACTTCGAGGGATCTTCCAGGTGGGGGTGGCACACCTACAATGCCCATGCCGTCAGCTTCACTTCGGGCATCTGGGTGATGATGACCCAGACCCTGATCCCGACAGAAATGATCAACGACGGCGCGGCCTACGGCACGGAATTCCGCCTGCCAAAAGGCACGTGGATGAACCCTGACGACCGGCGCGTGGCCTTTGCCTACAGCTGGCACTTCCTCGTCAGTTCGTGGACGGCGTTGTGGCGCGGACTGTCGCGGTCCTATTTCGGGCGCGGCTATCTGGAAGAGGTCAACGCAGGCAACGCCAATACCTCGAATTGGCTGCAGGGCGGCGGCTTCAACCAGTATGACGAGATCCATGCGGTCAACTCATTCGAATGCGCAGCCAACGGCGTCGGGGCAAGCGCCATCGCCGACGGCATCAGCCATGCGGCCGCGATCTGGAACCCGGAAGGCGACATGGGCGACATGGAGATCTGGGAACTGGCGGAACCGCTGGTCTATCTCGGCCGCCAGATCAAGGCATCGTCGGGCGGCGCGGGCAAATTCCGCGGCGGCTGCGGCTTTGAATCCCTGCGCATGGTCTGGAATGCCAAGGATTGGACCATGTTTTTCATGGGCAATGGCCATATCAGCTCCGACTGGGGGCTGATGGGTGGCTATCCGGCGGCATCGGGCTATCGTTTCGCGGCCCATGATACGGGGCTTGAGGAGGCCATCAGGAATGGTGGACCGATCCCGCATGGCGGCGACACCGATCCGCAGAACCCGACCTTCGACGCCATGGTCAACCCCGAAGGGATCAAGCGCGACAAGCAGGCCATCACGACGGAGGAGATGTTCAAGGACCACGATCTCTACCTCAACTACATGCGTGGCGGACCGGGGTTCGGCGATCCTCTGGACCGGGAACCGGGAGCCGTGGCGGAGGACGTCAACGGCGGTTATCTGCTCGAGCGTTTCGCCACCTCTGTCTACGGTGTCGTCCTCAACAAGCAGGCAGACGGTTGCTTTACGGCCGACCTGGACGGGACCGCGCAGCGTCGCGCCGGGATCCGCAAGGAGCGACTTGCGAAGTCTCAGCCGACCAGGGACTGGATGGCCAGGGAACGCGAGCGCATTCTCGCAAAGGACGCCGGCCTGCAGGTACAGCAGATGTACGCTTCCAGCTTCAAGCTGGGGCCGAAATGGGCCGAAGGTTTCCGCGAGTTCTGGGATCTCCCCGACGACTGGCAGCTCAACGAGGCGGATCTGCCGATCCCCTCTTATGGCCGCGAGTATTCGATGGATCTCTCCGAACTGCCTGACGTCAAGACCGTCAAGTTCGTCGAGGAATGAGTCAAATTGGGCACCGCGATCGATGCCGGTTGGCGGTGCCTGCCAGTCTATCAGGAGACAAAAATGGCCTACACGAAAGCCAAGATCAAAGACCTTGTCGACGGCAAGATCGACCGCGACACCCTTCACACGATGCTGTTCACGCCCAAGGACCCGGACCGCTTCGTGAAGTATCTCGAAATTCTGCAGGAGGAGGTCCCCTGGGACGACCGGATCATTCTTCCCCTGGGGCCGAAGCTCTATATCGTCCAGCGGCAGACCGACAAGAAATGGGTGGTCAAATCCCATGCCGGTCACGAATTCTGCGAATGGACGGAAAACTGGAAGCTGCACGCCCGGATCCGGGTGCGGGAAACCGCCGAGGAAATGGAGGAGCTGTACCCCCGCCTGATGGCCCCATCGACCGACTGGCAGGTGATCCGCGAGTATTTCTGCCCGCTGTCGGGCGATCTTCTGGATGTCGAGGCGCCGACGCCCTGGTATCCGGTGATCCACGATTTCGAACCGGATATCGACGCGTTCTACACCGAATGGCTCGGTATGGATGTTCCTGAAAGGGCCTGAGAATTTCCGGCGGAAAGAACGCGGTTTTCTTCAGTACTCGAACACCGGACAGCCCCGCTTGCGCGGGGCTGTCTTTCTTCAATTGGACGAAACCCTTACTTCATGCCGAGCTGGACGCGCAGGGTCTCGGCGAGGTCCTTCACCGTCGAGGCCGGCTCGGCGCCGTCCTTGATCTCGACCAGGGCGGCTGCGATCTGGTCGGTGACGGCGACGCCTTCAGGACCCGGATAGGCGAACCACGGACCGGCATGATTGGCGACCTGGGTATGGGCGACGAGCGCGTTCGGGTTTCCTTCGTAGAACGCGCCGAGATAGGCCTTGTCCTCGATCACCTTGGCGTTGGCCGGGGCGTAACCGGTGTTCTCCACGATGATCTTCTGGCCTTCCGGGCTGGTTACGAAGGAGATGTACTCCCAGGCGGCCTTCTTCTTGGCTTCGTCGTCGCTCAGGAGAACGATGGCGGAGCCGCCGGTCGGGAAGTAGACCTTTTCCATGTCTTCAGCGACGATCGGGGTCGGCTTGACGGTGACCTTGAAAGTCTCGCCGGCGCCTTCCTCGAAACGTTTCTGCAACGAGGAACTTTCGAACATGATGCCGAGCGTGCCGGCCGGGAATGCCTGACGGGCTTCATTGGAGCCATAGGGCTTCATGCCGGCTTCCTTGGCGAACCGCTGGTAGAGGCCTGCTGCCGCGATGCCGGCTTCACTGTCGAAGGTGATGTCGCTCTCGTCCTCGGTCATCGGACGGCCGCCGTGAGCGCCCAGAAGCGACTGGAAACGCCAGTCGTGAGGATCGACCCAGACACCGTCGATCGTGTCGCCGAGCGCGTCGATCTCGGCGGCAAGGGCGATGACGCCGTCATAATCGGACGGGAAGTCCTCCATGGACCCGCCGGCCTTCTCGACGAGGTCCGGATTGACATACATGACCATGGTCGACGCGGAGGTGCCGAGTGCGTGCTGCTTGCCTTCGAAGGAACCCAGCGAAAGCAGTGCCGGCGTGAAGCCCATCTCGGCGGCCTTGTCGCCGATGAAGGCGTCGAGCGGTTGCGTCAGGCCCCGGTCTTCCAGAATGCGCCAGCGGTTCAGGCCGACATAGGCGACATCCGGTGCGGTTCCGGCAACGGCCTCGCGCAGAAGGCGCTGGACGCCGTCGGCATAGGTCTCTGCCGGGCCGTCGAGGGTGACCTTGACGTCCGGGTGCTTTTCCATGAAAGCGGCGGCCAGCTTGTCCTGGGTGTCCGCCCAGATGGTCGGAATGGCGTAGTGGACGCGGATTTCGGTCTGCTCCGCCTGGGCCGCGGTCGCGGCGAAGGCAAAGGCGGCTGCGTAAAACAACGATTTCATTTCTCTGAAACCTCCAAGATCAACCCGCTTTCACGTGGCGACACGTGAAAGCGGATTAGTTGATCGTTCTTAAAGTTTGAGAGTTCCCGGCGCTCAAACGAGCGTCGGGAACTCGGGTTGGATCGGATCTCAGGCACGGTTGTCTCCGCGCTCGTTCGAATGCGTTATGGCGGTCATCCCTTGAGCCCTCCGGTGGCGAGCCCCTGGGTGAATTTGCGCTGGGCGAGAAGAAAGGCGATCACCAGCGGCGCGGTGATCAGTGCGGCGGCGGCCATAAGCGGGCCGACATCGTCGCCGGACTCCTCGTCCCGGAAATAGAGGATCCCGCGCGGCGGCGTCGCGAGATTTGGGTCGGTGGTTGCGATCAGCGGCCAGAACAGATCGTTCCAGTGAGCCGTGATCGAGAAGATCGCGAAGGCGGTGGCGGCGGGTAGTGCCAGCGGAAAGGCGATCCGCCAGACGATTTCCGTCTCGCTCAAACCGTCCACCCGGGCGGCGTCGAACAGTTCCGACGGCACCTGCGCCAGGAACTGCCGGAACAGGAAAATCCCGAAGGCGGTCGGCACGAAGGGCAGGATCAAAGCCCAATAGGTGTTCAGAATGCCGGCCTGCGCGAAGCCGAGGAAAATCGGGATGGCGGTGACGTGAAAAGGGACGAGCAGGGCGGCGAGCGTCAGAGCGAAGATCACCGTGCGGCCCTTGAAACGGCGCTGGGCGAGGGCGTAGGCGCAGGGCACGGCGAACAGGATCTGGAACACCAGAATGCCGAGCACGACGACCGCGCCGTTGAAGAGGTAACGCGGCACGTCCGTCTCCGTCAGTGCCTTGACGAAGTTGGCCCACTCGATCCGGGAGGGGAGAAGCTGAACCGTGGCGCTGAAGATCTCGTCCTGCGGCTTGAAAGCGAGCGAGATCATCCAGAGGAACGGCAACAGGACAGCCAGCGCTCCAAGGACGAGCAGCCCAAGCGACAGGCATCTGCCGAGGAGTGTTCCGAGCCTCATCGGTAATGCACCCTTCGTTCCACGATCCGGAACTGGATCAGGGTGAGGGCGAGCAGTACCGCGAAGAACACCATGGTGATGGCGCTGGCATAGCCGGCCTTGAAATAGACGAAGCCCTCGCGGTAAAGCGCGTAGACCAGGGTGTCGGAGGCAAAGGCCGGGCCCCCCTTGGTCAGGGTCGCCACCGTTTCGAACACCCGGAAGGCGTTGGTTGCCGTGATCACCAGAACGAACAGCGTGGTCGGTCCGAGCATCGGCCAGGTGACGGTCCAGAAACGCGACCAGTTTCCTCCCGCGCCGTCGACTTCGGCCGCGTCATAAAGGTCGGCGGGGATCGCGGCGAGGCCGGCGAGAAACAGCACCATGTTGTAGCCGACGGTCTGCCAGATACCGATCGCCGCCAGCGTGTAGAGCACGATGCCCCGGTCGCTCAGCCAGTTTTGCGGTTGGCCTCCAAGGGCAACCAGCGTCTGGTTGACGACGCCAAGGGTCGGATGCAGCATCATTTGCCAGGCGACCGACATGGCGACCAGCGTTGCGGCCACGGGCAGAAAGTAGACCGCGCGCAGCACGTTCGAAAGCGCTGGCGCCCAGTCCGCCAGGCGGTGAAGACCGGCTGCCACCACGAGGCCGAGACCGACGGAGGCGGGAATGACGATGGCGACGTAAAGCAGCGTGTTGCTCAGGGCCCGCCGGCCAAGGGTGGAGCCGAACAGCTTTTCGTAGTTCTCGAGGCCGATCCAGCCGAAACTCCTTGCGCCGAACTGATAGTCGGTGAACGAAAGCACGGCGACGATGACCACCGGCAGGAAGATAAAGGTCAGCAACGCGAGCGTGGCCGGGCCCACCAGCCAGGCATCGGTCAGGCCTTCTCGAACGGAACGGGGAAACCGCGTCATCGCACATGCTCCCGTTCGAGCCGCTTTCCGGATGCCGGGTCGAAGAAGTGGAGCCGGTCTGCGGCCACACCAAGACGGATTTCGCTTCCCGGTGCGGGAACGGAGTAGTCACCCGGCGCGATCGCCACGATCTCCTTGCCTTGATCCGTGCGCAGGCCCAGGATGGTTTCGGAACCGAGAAACTCGGCGGTTTCGAGACGGGCTCCCAACGCGCCGTCATTGGCGGGACTGAGATGTTCCGGGCGAATGCCGATGACGGCATCGCCGGTGTTTCCTTCAAAGAAGGACGGTCCGTCTTCCGGAGCGATCAAGTTGATCGCGTTCGTTCCGACAAACGCGGCAACGTCCCTGCTCGCCGGGCGGTCGTAGAGATCGCGTGGCGTGCCGGCCTGCGCCACCTTGCCGGCGATCATGACAATGATCTGGTCGGCCATCGCCATGGCCTCGGCCTGATCGTGGGTGACATAGACGAAGGCACGGCCCGTGCGCTTGTGCAGGGAGATGAGCTCGCCGCGCATCTTCACGCGCAGCCGGGCGTCCAGGTTGGACAAGGGCTCGTCGAGCAGAAACATGACCGGATCGCGCACCAGCGCCCGGCCCAGGGCAACGCGCTGTTTCTGGCCCCCTGACAGGCTGTTCGGTTTCCGATGCAGGAGGTCCGAAAGGCCAAGGCTTTCGGCCGTCACGGCGACCTTCCGCCGGATGAGGTCCCGCGCGTCGGTCGTTCCCGGAGCCAGACGTCCGGCGAAGGGAAGACGGCCGAAGGCGCCGAGGTGCCGCATGGTGAGCGGCAGGGCGATATTCTGGAAAACCGTCAGATGCGGATAAAGCGCGTAGGACTGGAACACCATGGCCACATTGCGCTCATGGGCTGTCCGATCGGCGACATCCGTTCCATTGAGGAGAACCTTGCCCTTTGTGGGTCTGTCCAGACCCGCCATGATCCGGAGCGTGGTGGACTTGCCGCAGCCCGAAGCGCCGAGGAGGGCGGTGAAACTGCCTTCGCGAACCGCGACATCGATCGCGTCGAGCACCGTCTGGGTGCCGAAACGCCGCGTGACTTCCCGCAGTTCCAATACGGTTTCGGAATTCATGAAGCAGAGACCGGTTGATGTAAGTATTCTTACATTTATCGCCCGCTGATGTAATTATTGTGACGGTTCGATACGGGCGAGCAGATGGCCGGCCATTTTTTCAATGGCGTCGTCGATGCTGTCGGCCGGTTCCAGTCCGTCGACATGGGGCGCGTCCAGCAAACCGATCACGGGTTTGGAGAAGTGCAGGCCATAGGCGATTTCCGAAAGGGTGCCGTAGGAGCCGCCGACCGCGATGAGTACCTCGCAGGACTTGGCGATGATCATGTTGCGGGCCTCGCTCAGTCCCGTCGCGATCGGAAGCGCAATAAAGGGATTTGCCAGACGCCAGTCGTGATCCGGAACCAGGCCGACGGTCAGGCCGCCGGATTCGTGGCAACCCTTGGCCGCGGCTTGCATCACGCCGGTCTTTCCACCACAGATCATGGTCAGACCCAAACGACCGAGCCTCTCCCCGACCGCCTCGGCGGCGTAAAGTTGGTCCTGCGTCGCCTCACGTGGACCGATGACGCCGACGGGAAGCCGCCGGGCGCCTCCGGCGGCCTGGATCTTTTCAAGCGCGGTGAGCGGGGGAACGGGGGGTGCGCTGACCGGAGGGCGGCCTGGTTCCCAGGTCCACGTCCACGGGTTGAGCCGTCCGCCTGTACTGTAGAGGCTGCCGTTCTGGAAAAAATACTCTGACTGGCCCATTTGCGTCTTTCGCGAATTTGTGTAAGATAATTTACATTCTTGGCACCGAAATCTGACAGTATCATGAACAATCTGGCCCCGACATCGACCTTCACCGACCGGCAGGCCCGGATCATCGCGCTGACCGAGCAGCAGGGTTTCGTAACCATTGAGCGGCTGGCGGAAGAATTCGGCGTTTCGGCGCAGACGGTGCGTCGGGACATCATCGCGCTGGCTGAAGCCGGACGCCTGCAGCGTTTCCACGGTGGCGCCGGGGCGATTGGCGACACCGAAACCCTTCGGCTGGACCACAGCCAGAAGGAGAGGTTGGGGGTCGAGGGCAAACTCGCCGTCGCGCGGGAGGCCGGCGCGCTCATCCCCGATGGAGCGAGCCTTTATCTCGATGTCGGCACGACGATTGAATACACCGCGAGGCAGCTCAACGCGCGCAGCGGTCTCAAGGTCTTCACCAACAGCCTCCGCACGGCGCTGTCCTTCGACCCCAAACGCCACGACGTGACCGTGCTTGGCGGCCGGGTGGCCGGCAAGGACGGGTCCCTTGTGGGGGAGGAGATCGTGGCGATGCTGAACGGTCTCCGGCTCGATTATGCCCTGATCGCCTGTTCGGCAATCGATGAACGCGGCCGCGTGATGGATTTCGACATGTCGAAAATCGCCGTCAAGAAGGCCGCCATGGCGGCAGCGCGCGAAAGCATGCTTCTGGCGACACCTTCCAAATTCGGCCGGACCGCACTGTCCACGCTGGCCATGACGGACGACTTTGCGCGGATTTTGACCGGCGCCGGAGATTAGAGAAACGGCGGCAAGGAGGTAGGCAGGCGTCCTTTATCACGCCGCCTGGGCCTTGGGTTTCCTGTCGCCGAAGGCCACGATCAGGGTTGCGCACACGATGAAGCATGCAGAGACGTAAAAGCTCGCTTCCGGAACGATGCCGAAAAAGAGGAAGTCGGACAGCACGGCGAAGGCGAGCGACAGATACTCGAACGTCGCCAGTTTCGAGGCCTCGCTGTACTGGTAGCTGAGCGTCATCATGATATGCGCCGCGCCGCCGGCAAACCCGGATCCGATCAGAAGGGCGAGTTGCGAGGAGGTCGGGGTGGCCCAGCCGAAAGGCGCCGTGGCGAGGCCGGCAACGGCGCAGGTCAGGGCGAAGTAAAAGGCGATGGCTCCGGCGTTTTCTGTCTGTGCCAGGCTCCGGATCTGGATTTTCGCACCGGCGGTGAAGACGGCCATGGTAAAGCCCAGGGCGACGCCGATCAGATAGGACCGGTCCGCTTCGAAGCCGGTCAGGTCAGGCAGGACCAGCACCAGCATTCCGGCGAACCCGAAGACCACGCCCAGCCAGCGCGCGCCGGAGACCTGTTCTCCCAGGATCAGTCGTGCCAGCAGTACCGTCAGGATCGGGGCGATGTAACCGATAATCGTGGCGTGGGCGATCGGCAGGTATCTGAGCGAGGCAAAGCTTGCGAACATGGCAACGCAGCCGAACAGGCAGCGGGCGACATGCGCGCCGGGTCTTTTTGTGCGCAGACCCGCCGGAAACTCCCGGGTGACGGTCAGGAACAGAACCAGCGGTATGAGCGCGAAGGCACTGCGGAAGAACACGGTCTGACCAACCGGCATTTCCTCCGCAAGCCATTTGATCATCAAGATCATGACGGTGAAGAAGAAGGTCGCGCCGATGCGCAGCGATATGCCCGTGAAGTCGGATGTCATGGGGTCTTTCCAAAGAGGGACGGGCCGAAAAGGATCAGGCCCAAAAAAGGATCAGGTTGGGTCTTGCAGGCGGTCGCGCAACTGGTCGCCGGTCAGATTGATGGCCAGAACCGTAACCAGAATGGCCAGTCCGGGGAAGATCATCAGATGGGGGGCGGTCTGCATGTAGGGCTTGCCATCAAGCAGCATCGCACCCCATTCCGCCTGGGGCGGCTGAACGCCGAAGCCGAGAAAGCTGAGGCCCGAGATAGCGAGGATGGTCTTGGACCAGGAACTCGTCCAGAGCACCAGAATGCTCATGCGCAGATTGGGCAGAATATGCCGCCACAGGATCAACCATTGCGGCAGCCGGTTCAGCCGTGCCTGGACCACAAAGTCCTTGTGGCCGATGGAGAGCGTCAGGGTGCGGGTGAGGCGGGCGAATTTCATCCAGCTCACCGAGACCAGCGCAATCACCATGTTGTTCGTGCTCGGCCCGATGATCCCGGAAATCGCGATTGCCGCGATAAGCTCTGGAAAGGCGAAGAAACTGTCGGTGACGCGCATCAGGAGAGGATCGGCCCACCGGCCCACGTAACCGGCCATCAATCCGACAATCGTTCCGATGACCGCACCGGCGGTCGAAACGATGAGAGCCAGCCCGATGGACCAGCCGGAACCGTAGAGAATGCGCGTGGCGATGTCCCGGCCAAGCTGATCGGTCCCGAACCAATGGGAAAGAGACGGAGGCGCCAGTCTGTCCAAAAAGTCTGCCTCCGTCGGGTCGTAAGGGGTAAGGAGAAGCCCCGCGACCGCGAGGGCGACCAGGCCAGCGAGTGAGAGCAGGAGAAACTGGACGAACCGGTCCTGAGCCATGGCCTGGCGCAGGCGGTTTTTGGTCTGAACGGGGAGAGCGTCGGCGGGTGAGAGCGTCATCGGTCACCGGTAGTGTTGTCGGGAGAGTCCGTGGCGGAGGCGGTGGTTATCGGGCGCTGTGCTCGGAGAGAAGGCGCGGGCAGGGACTTTCGTGGGTCCAGACAGTCCTGGAGCGCCTCGATCAGGCTGTTTATGGCGACGTAGCTGAAGGCGGAGAACATCACTAGGAACAGGACAATCGGGTAATCTCTCGACATGACCGAGCCGACGAGGAGAGACCCGATCCCGCCGCGCGCGAAGATCACTTCGACAATGACCGCCCCTTCCAGGAGATATGCGAGATCCAGTCCTATCATCGTGATCGCGGGAACCATGGCGTGACGAAGGATATGGCGCCAGAAAATTTCCTTTTCACCGACCCCTCGCAGCCGGAGAGCTTCCAGGAACGGCGACGAACTGGCTTCCAGCAGAAAGGAGCGGAACAGCCGGGTCTGAGAGGCGGTGATCCAGACCGCCAGGGTGGCGGCCGGGAGGATGAGGTGCGCCGGCGTTCCTGTTCCGAAGGACGGAAGCCAGTTCAGCCAGGCGGCAAACACCAGGATCAGCATCAGGCCGAGCCAGTAGGACGGTACCGCCGCCCCAATGGAGGCGACAGCGACCGCGATCCGGTCGTAAAGACTGCCGGGCCTCCACAAGCTGACCAGACTGAGGAAAAAGGCGAGTGGCAGACCGATCAGGAGCGCGGAACAGGCCAGGGCAAGGGTTTCGCGCAAATTGGGCAGAAAGATCTCCCAGACCGGCACTCCGGAGACAAGCGATTGTCCGAAGTCGCCTTTGAGGTAGCCCGAGACCCAAAGCTTGAACTGTGTCAGGAAAGGCTCATTGAGTGCATATTTTTCACGGATGGCCTGCACCACTTCCGGGGGCGCGTTGCCTTCACCCATATAGCGGGCATGCGCGATGGCGAGCGCCTTGTCTCCGGGTGAGAGATAATAGAGGCTGAAGGTGAGCACGCTGACGCCAAAAAGGACCACCGCGAGAGCACCCAGCCGTTTGATCAGGATACCGTGTATGCCGGTCAGAGCGCTGGTCCGGTTCCGTCCGTTCACTGGGCAGCTCCACACGTCATGGGTTGAACCGCGGCCTCCTCGGGAAGGCAACCGAGAACGCGGGCCGCCTCGATCAGCTCCGAGCCGTAATCGCTCGCAGGTGACCGGAAGAAGGCGTTAGACGCCTGATAGGCCTCGACGATACCATTGCGTAGCAGCAGGATGTCGTCGGCATAGGCCTGCGCATAGCCGAGATCGTGGGTCACAACGATGTAACTGAGACCATGCGTTTGCTTGATCCGTTCCATGGTCCTTCCGATTTGTTTTTGCACGACCGCATCGAGCGCACTGAGCGGTTCGTCGAACAGGATCAGTTCCGGCTTGGCAATAAGTGCCCGCGCGATACAGACGCGCTGTGCCTGGCCGAGGGAAAGCTGCGCCGGATAGCGCAGAGCCATTTCCGGAAGTAGATCCACATTGCCAAGCGCTGCCAGGAGTGCCTCTTGCTTTGCGTTCCGGTCCAGCTTCGCGTGATGGAGGCTTTCGGTGATCGCCGCGCCCGCTTTCTGCAACGGGTTCAGGGCCGCGATCGGGTTCTGCATGACCCATTTGGTGTCCGGAAGACCGATCGGCCTCGGCCCAGGTTTCTGGCGCGTCGTTGCGCCGGGGCGGTCCAAGCCGTGTTCAACGGAGCCGCGGCAAATCGGCATGAGGCCTTGAAGCGCTTTCAGCAAGGTCGTCTTGCCGGAGCCGCTTTCTCCGACGACGCACAGGGTCCGGCCCTTTTTCAGGGTGAAGGACACGTCATGCAGGAGCACCACGTTGTCGACTTCTACCCCCAGATTGCGAACGGCGAGCACGTCAGTTTCTTCCTTTTTACCCAACATGGCTCTGACCAGCCGATATCACTGGGCCGTCTGTCGACGGGGCAGGCCACTGCCGGTGCGTGACCAGCAATTGTCCGGCTTTGGTTCGCGGCGCGGCCAGCAGGCGTTGCGTCGGTCCGAACTCCGCGACCTGGCCATCTGTCATGACTGCGGTGCGCTGGGCGAATTTGGCGGCAAGAGCCAGGTCGTGGGTGACGATCAGGACGGACACTTGATGCCGGCGGGCATAGGTCATGACTTCGGAGATCGCCCGCGCGGCAACGATCGGGTCCAGCGCGGAGGTCGGTTCGTCCAGGACCAGAAGCTTCGGTTTGGAAATAAGCGCAAAGGCGAGCAACAACCGTTGCTGCATGCCCTGGCTCCACTGATGCGGAAAGCGTTTGCCGAACCCGTCAAGCCGTAGCGCCTTGAGAACACCGGCCCGACCGTCCGCCTCCGGCGTCTCGAACCTGGCGCAGCGAAGAGCCTGTGACCATTGCCAGGACAGGCGCTTGAGCGGGTCGAGGCCGACCTGAGGGTTTTGCGGAACGAAGGCAAAGCCCTCGTGCCGCGATTTCTGGCGCTTTCGGCTGGTGAGATCGAAGGTGCGGCCGTCGAAGGTCAACCTGCCTGAACTGGGCCGGGCCGGGCGGTAAAGCCCCATGAGGCAGCGCAGCAGCGTCGACTTCCCCGTTCCGGATCCGCCGACCACTGCGACACATTCCCCGCGCTCTATATCGAGGTCTACGTCGCGCAATATGGTTTGCCCGCCGATTTCGGCGGACAAACCGTCAAGCGACAGCAACGCGTGGCCGTTACTGCTCAAGGTCCAGATCCACGGTGGCCAGATAGGTTTCCGCCGGATGGATGCGATAGCCTGTGACCTTGCCGTTTCCGACCGAGACCTGGGTCTTGTGAAAGACGGGGATCAGAGGCAGGTCTTCGTTGATGATGGCCTGGATCTCTTCGTAGAAAGGTCTGCGCACCTCGTCGTCGAACTCCGAGCGGCCCTTTTCCAGAAGCGCGTCGAGTTCCGGGTTCTCGTAGCCTGAGATATTGTAGCTTGCGCCGGATTTCACCAGCGTGCTCGGGAAGTAATCCGGATCGCCCTGAGGGGCGGTTCCCCAGGCCTGCAGATTCATCTGGATTTCACCGGACTTCACCGCGTCATTGTTCGCGGCGTACTCGCCCATCGAGATTTCCACGCCGATGCCGATCCGCTTGAGCAGTTCCTGGGTGATTTCCATGGTTGGGCGCAGGGCCGCGCGGCCTTCGTAGGTTCTAATCCTGACCGTCAGATCCTTGCCGTCGATTTCACGAATGCCGTTACCGTCGGTATCCGTAATGCCGGCCTCGTCAAGCAGCGTTTTCGCCTTTTCCGGATCGAAGGGCAGGGACAGGTCCGTGTTGTACCAGGAGGCCATATTGGCCGGGAAAATGCCGTTCGCCGGGGTGCCCCCGACGCCAGCCAGGGTGGCGTCGACGATAAGCTGCCGGTCGAGGCCCAAAGACAGGGCTTGCCTCAGGGCCTTGTTGGCCAGCGGGCCATCCTTTGTGCGAAGCTGATAGAAGAACAGACGCGCGGTCTCATTAGAAAAGAGCTGACCTTCTCCCTTTTCTTTCAGCGCTGCGAAATCCTGTTCGGGATAGTTGGTGACAAGGTCGACGTCATTGGCCTGCAGCGCCAGGGCGGCGACGGAGGCGTCTGGAATGACATTAAAGACGACACGGTCGAGTTTCGGCTCGCCACCCCAATAGTCCTGGAACCCACGGGTTTCGTATTTCTTTTCCGTTTCGGCGGACACGAAAGCAAACGGCCCCGTGCCAATGATGGGCAGGTCGTCGGTGCCTTCCTTGAGAACCGCCGCGGAGGGCTCGGTCAAGGCCCAGAGGAAAGCGGAATTCGGCTTGCTGGTCTTGAAAATGAGCGTATGGGCATCTTCAACCGTCACGCTTTCCAGGGCGAGCAGTTTCAAAAGCCTGGGATTGTGGGCCGGATGACCTTCCTCGCCGAGCTTTTCGAACGACGCCTTGACGCTTTCTGCGGTCATCGGCGTGCCGTCGTGAAACTTTACACCGTCGCGCAGGATGAGCTTCCATTCTGTCGGCGACATATTCTCGTATGCCTGCGCCAACCGTGGAATGAGTTCCATGTCGTAGCTTAGACCGATCAGCGTCTCGGAAACGCCGGCCCGGTTGCTGAGCCATCCGTTTTGGCGTGCTCGGGGGTCCGGCACAGGACTGTTGGGCCCGAATGGCATGGCGATATGCATCGTCTTTTCACCGGCCAAAGCCGAGGTGAAACCGGCGGTCAGAAAGAATGGTGCTGCGGCGCCGATACCTGTAAGCGCTACGGCCAGGGTCATTGAAATAGGTTTGCTCAACTGGAAACTCCGTCTCGGAATGAGGTTGTCAGGGTCATAAGTTCACACCGGAACAATGTGTAACGTAATAACATATCATTTGATTGTGTAAATGCCGCTCAGCGCGGCAAGATCCGGTTGTGAGCCGTCAGGGATGGGGAACTGCAGATATGGCGCGAACGGACCGGTCCGGGGCAGGGACCCCGGCTAGATCAGCGCCGGTTTTCCGTCTGTCCGAGAACGATACAGCGGCGTCCTTGGCATAACGACAGGTAGCAACCCGCTGCTCCGGGGTACTGACGTGCGAGAGAGGAAAACTTCGCGCAGGAAGTCTGTTGTCGGTATCATCATCTTAGGCTCCTTCCGGGACACCCCGCCCGGGTTGCGTTGCGTAGGACGATGGCAGGTCTCCTGACTTGCGGGTCTCAGCGTGACCGGCCTTCCCAAGCACAGGCTCAGTGGCATACCGGCTTCGCTCTCCGCCTACAGTTGCGGGGGCAGTCACGGAATGAGTATCTCGAACGATACCGCACCGTGTTCCCTATTATCCCGACCACGCTTGATACGTATCGGGAACCATCGACGTCTTTTCTATGCAGTCATTCGCGACGGGATGCAACCGTTATTGCCGGAAGATGTTTGCCGCTTACGGTCGATTGGTCGATCCCGGATGGTATCCAGGCTTCGCAAGGGGAAAGCTATGTGAATGTACAGTGTCGTTTGATCCGCAAGCATTGAACGCATTTTTGGGGGTGCATTTGGCAGCCATTGAAAATTACATTTTCACCGGGAACGACAAATAGCCCGCGATAGTCACAGAAGTGTTGTGTAATAACATTACTTCGGAGGAGCCGCTGTGTCGCCCTCTCTCTGCTGGCAGGTCCGAACATGGCGATGGATGATTTTCCCGGAAGCCAAAAGGAGCCACCATGACCGAGAATCACCACAAGGATCTCTCCGAACTGTCGTTCGACGAGCTGGACGAGCACAATTTTCCCCGCGCTGAAGACAACGAATTCGACCGTGTCGTCGAGCGGGCTATCTCGCGCCGCGGCTTTTTGAGCGGTGCCCTCGTCTTCGGTTCCGGCGCCGCGGCCATGGGCACGGGCCTGCTGAAGGCCTCGACCGCGCTGGCGCAGCAGATCTCGCGTTTCGCCTTTACGCCGATCGCCGCCCAGACCGACGGCACCGTCCATGTTCCTGAAGGTTATGAGTGGAAGCTGCTCGCCCGCTGGGGCGATCCGTATTTCACCGGTGTCGAGGCGTTCGATGCCGAGACCGGTGTCACGCTGGAAGCCTCCGACAAGGTTTTCGGTGAAAACACCGACGGAATGGAAAGCTTCGTCTACGACGGGCGCCAGCTTCTGGCCATCAACCACGAATACGTCAATCCGAAGGTCAACCTGCCGCAGACCGGTGGCGAGACCCAAAGCGCCGAAGACGCCCTGAAACTCCAGAACCTTCAGGGCGTGTCGGTCATCGAGGTGGCCGAAAACGAAGACGGCTGGTCCATTGTTCTCGACAGCCCGTTCAACCGCCGCATCCATCACAACACGCCGATGGCGATTTCCGGTCCAGCCGCCGGTCATGACCTGTTGAAGACCGAAGCCGATCCGAGCGGCACCAGGTCGCTCGGCACCATGAACAACTGCGGCGCCGGCAAGACACCGTGGGGCACCTATCTGACCTGCGAGGAAAACTTCAACACCTATTTCGGTACGACCGAAACATCGGTCGACCAGAAGCCGATCGAGCGTCCTTTCGGTTACGACCGCTATGGTATCTCCAACGAAAGCCGTTACGGTTACGAGAAATTCGACCCCCGTTTCGATTTCTCCAAGAACCCGAACGAG
This sequence comes from Roseibium aggregatum, assembly GCF_017309185.1. Lineage (GTDB taxonomy): Bacteria > Pseudomonadota > Alphaproteobacteria > Rhizobiales > Stappiaceae > Roseibium > Roseibium aggregatum_B. The sequence goes on from NZ_JAEKJZ010000001.1 coordinate 1,598,703, forward strand.
CCGCACCGTTTCGGCTGGGTCGTCGAGATCGACCCGACCGATCCCGAAAGCACGCCGGTCAAACGGACGGCTCTCGGCCGGTTCAAGCATGAGAACGCCGAAGTGGTCCTCGCCCGCGACGGCCGGGTGGTCGTTTATCTCGGGGACGACGAGCGCGGCGAATATCTCTACAAGTTCGTCTCCAACAGCATCTACGTTCCCGGTGGCCCGACCGACGGTCTGCTCGACGACGGCACGCTCTATGTGGCGAAATTCAATGACGATCAGACCGGCGAATGGCTGGCTCTGACGCCGGAAACCACCGAGATGTCGCCCGCCGAAATCCTCATCTACACGCGTTTGGCCGCCTCCAAGGTCGGCGCGACGACGATGGACCGCCCGGAATGGGTCGCGACCAACCCGCATGCGGTTGAAGCTTACTGCTGCCTGACCAACAACAAGAACCGCGGCATCAAGACCAATGCCGGCGGCGATGAAACCCCGGTCGGCGGTCCGAACCCGCGCGAAGCCAACAAATACGGCCAGATCGTCCGCTGGTTCCCGCGCGACCACGATCACGCCTCCGCCACCTTCGACTGGGATCTCTACGTGATGGCTGGCAACCCGACCGTTCACAAGGATGCCTATGCCGGTTCGGAAAATGTCAACGAGGGCAACCTGTTCAATTCACCCGACGGCATGGCCTTCGATTCCAGTGGTATCGTCTGGATCCAGACGGACGGTGACGACAGCAACGAGGGCGACTTTGCCGGCATGGGCAACAACCAGATGCTTGCCGGCGATCCCGTCACGGGTGAAATCGCACGCTTCATGACAGGTCCGAACGGCTGCGAAGTCACCGGCCTGTGCTGGTCGGCCGACAACCGCACCATGTTTGTCGGCATCCAGCATCCGGGCAGCAACTGGCCGGACGGCGGTCCGCTGGCGCGCTCCTCCGTGATCGCGATCAAGCACCAGGACAACGGCCTGATCGGCTAAGGATCAAGCCCGAGATATGCTCCCGGGCGTTTGCCCGGGAGCGTGACTTGCCGGTTTTGCCGGTGGTCGTTTCCGCTTCCGTTACTTGACCGCACAGATGGCATAGCGATGCTGCGTCGCCCGCTCCAGCCCCTTGAAGAAAGGCAGGTGGCGCCGTTGAGCCCGGTTTATGGATTTCAGGTCGCTGTCGATCGCGATGTCGGTAAACCCGGCTGCCTGGAGCAGGGATGCGACCGAGTCGGCGCGCGCGCCGTTCGAAAAATATACCCTCTGAAGAATGCTCCGGTGCACCGCCGCCATGTCTGCCGCCATGGGGTCTTTGGCGCTTGGTGCTTTTGACCGGTCTGAGCCGCGGTATCCGGCAAACAACGACAGGATTTTCGAAATCGGTCCCATGTTGACGAAATCGCCGTCGACAATGAGCAGACGGCCGCCGGGTTTCAGAATTCTGTGCCATTCGGAGAATGCAGTGGCGGGATCCACAAGCGTCCAGACCAGATGCCGGCAGGTGACTGCATCGTAGTGATCCGAAGGTTCGAGCGTGCGTTCGGCGTCGCCGAGGAGGAAGCGGATGGCCCGTGCCCTCGCTTTTGCCTTTGCGCGCGCCTTCGCCAGCATCGGTTCGGCCCAGTCCATGCCGGTCACGTCGAAACCGAGGTCGTCCAGAAGGTGTGAAATCACGCCGGTGCCTGATGCCAGATCGAGAACCTTGCGTTGGTTTCCGCACTCCAGGTGTTTTTCAAAAAGGCGAAGCCAGGCCAGGCGTTCCTCTTCTGAAAAAATTTCGTGACCGGGCTGACTGTCGAAGGTTTCCGCGCGCCGTCCCCAATACTCCCTGATTTCGTCCCGCAATTCGAAATTCGGCAATGATTGTTCATGCGTCATGGGGGCAGGCATTCCTCGGTTTGGAACCGTTCCAAAAGATAAAACTTGACTGAAAATATCAAGAAAAATAGTAAAAACAAGAATTCAAAACTCAACTTTAAATCACTGTCACACTCGGGGGAAATGAGAACATGATCCGGAAATTGGCAACAGCGGCACTTTTAACGGGCGCCCTTATTTCCTCTGCGGCGTTTGCAGGCGAAAAAGTGACCGTCACCGATATCACCGGCCGTGACGTCGAAGTCGAGGTTCCCGTCGAAAAGGTGATTCTCGGGGAAGGGCGCCAGATCTATTTTACGGCTGCGCTTGACGGCGACGATCCTTTCCAGCGTGTTGTCGGCTGGCGGGACGATTTCGAGAAGGCCGATAACGACGGCTATCACCAGTATCTGGAAAAATACCCGGGAATGGCCGATCTTCCGACCTTCGGCGGCATGAAGAACGGCACGTTCGACATCGAACAGGCGGTTGCCCTGAAACCGGACGTCATCATCCTCAATCTGGATGCCAAGACGGCGACCGAGGACGGCGGCTACATAGAAAAGCTGAACAAGGTCGGGATTCCCGTTGTTTATGTCGACTTTCGCGAAAAGCCGATGGAAAACACCGAACCGTCCATGCGGCTCATCGGCAAGCTTTACGGCAAGGAAGACAAGGCCGAGGAGTTCATCGGGTTCCGGGCGCGTGAAATCGCCAAGGTCACGGACCGCCTGAAAGCCGAGACGGATCTCGCCCGTCCCGTTGTGTTCATCGAGCGCGCGGGTGGCTACTCCGACGACTGCTGCATGTCGTTCGGCAACGAGAATTTCGGCAAGATGGTCGAAATGGCCGGTGGCATCAACATGGCAAGCGACATCATTCCGGGAACTTTCGGGACCGTGAACCCGGAACAGATCATCGCTTCCGACCCGGCTCATGTCCTGGTGACCGGTGCGAATTGGGAACTCTACGTTCCCGGTGGCAACTGGGTGGGCGTCGGCAGTGGCGCCGATCCGGAAGTCTCGTCGGAGAAACTGGCCAACCTGATGAAACGGCCGGGCTTCACCGGCATCAAGGCGGTGTCCGACAGCAACGTCCATGCAATCTGGCACCAGTTCTACAACAGTCCCTACCAGTTCGTGGCCGTCCAGCAGATCGCCAAATGGCTGCATCCGGACCTGTTCCAGGACCTGGATCCGGACGCAACGTTCAAGGAACTGCACGACCGCTTCCTGCCCGTCGAATATCGTCCAGGGTATTTCGTGTCGTTGAAAACGGAAGGCTGATGTGACGCTTTCCAACGTGATCCCGCAAGGGACGGGGCGCGGTCTTTACCGCGCTCTTGCCTTTCGGCGCCTGTTGTTGCTCTGTGGTCTTCTGCTGCTGCTTTTGGCGACGTTTTCCTTCGATCTGGCTCTCGGTCCGGCGCGATACCCCGTGTCGAACGTCGTCTCCGCGCTTCTGTTTCCCTCCAGCGCGGATCTTCAGACACGGGTCGTGATCTGGGATATCCGCCTTCCGATCGCTCTGATGGCGATCTCGGTGGGGGGCTGCCTGTCCCTAGCGGGCGCTCAGATGCAGACCATCCTGGCCAATCCCCTGGCGAGCCCGTTTACCCTGGGCATCTCTGCGGCAGCGAGTTTCGGCGCGGCTCTCGGGCTGGTTGCCGGTGTCGCCATCTTTCCGGCCGCCGTCCAGTACATGGTGCCGTTCAACGCATTCATCATGGCCATGGCGGCGTCGCTGTTCATTTATGGATTGTCGTCCGTTCGCGGCGTGACCGTTCAGACAATCGTTCTCTTGGGGATCGCGCTGGTGTTTACCTTCAACGCGCTGCTTTCCCTGCTTGAGTACCTTGCGTCGGAACAGGCGCTGGCCGCCGTGGTGTTCTGGACGATGGGGTCCCTGACAAAGGCGACTTGGAGCAAGGTCTGGATCACCTTCGCGGTTCTTATCGTCTGCATTCCGTTTTTTGCCCGCCATTCCTGGGCCTTGACCGCATTGCGACTGGGGGATGTGAAGGCCGCCAGTTTTGGCGTCAATATTCGCTCCCTCCGGCTGAAAACGCTCTTGGGAGTAAGCCTTCTGGCGGCAATCCCGGTCTCCTTTGTCGGGACGATCGGTTTTGTCGGTCTGGTCGGCCCGCACATCGCCCGCATGCTGGTTGGCGAGGATCAGCGGTTCTTTCTGCCCGCCGCCGTCCTTTGCGGCGCCCTTATGCTCTCGGCAACCTCGGTGATCTGCAAGATCATTCTGCCGGGCGCGATTCTACCCATTGGCGTCATTACCGCGCTCGTCGGCGTGCCATTCTTCTTCGCTCTCATTTTCGCGGACAGGAAACAGGTATGGTAACGCTCCAGCTCAAGGGGCTCGGCGCGCGCTACGGATCCGGTTTGGCCGTCGAGGACGTTTCGACGCCGGTTTTCAAAGGCGGTGAGCTGACAGCCGTGATCGGTCCGAACGCGGCCGGCAAGTCAACGCTCTTCAAACGTGTCGCGGGTCTTCTGAAGGGGCCGGGAGAGGTCGTTCTGGAAGGGGCGCGCAACGAGCCGCGCGACGCTCTGCGCTACATGCCGCAGGACACCCATGCCAATGCCGTTCTGACGGTTTACGAGTCGGTGCTTCTCGCGGTGAAACAGGGGCATGGCTGGCGCGTCAGCGACCGGGAACTGGCCGAAATCGATCAGATCCTGGAAGCGCTTCAGATCGCGGATCTGGCCTTTCGCAATCTGGGAGAACTCTCCGGCGGCCAGCGGCAGCTGGTCTCCATAGCGCAGGCCATCGTCAGGAAGCCTGAAGTCCTGCTGATGGACGAACCGACTTCCGCGCTCGACCTGTATCGGCAGGTCGAGGTGTTGGCGTTCATGCAGGAGCTTGCCCGCAGGCGGGGAACGCTGGTCCTGATCGCGCTGCACGATCTCAACCATGCCCTGCGCTTTTGTCACAACACGGTTGTGATCAGTTCGGGACGTCTCGTGTCGGCGGGGCCTTCAAGGCAGGTCATCACGCCGGAAATGCTGCGGGAGATCTACCGGGTGGATGCGCGGATCGAACAATGCTCGCGCGGAGAGAGCCATATCATCATCGACCGCTCGGCCGCCTGAGGACTGAGGTTACCGGGTCAGGGCCAGATCAGCTCCCGGGTCTCCTCGGCATCCGCGCCGCTGATGACCTGAGTGCCCTTGATCTTGGCCTTTCCGTTGGCGACAAGCGCCAGGGCTTTCGGATATATCTTGTGCTCCACCTGAAGCACGCGCGCAGCAAGGGTATCCGGCGTATCCTGGTCGCGCACCGGCACGGCGCCCTGGACGATGATCGGGCCGTCGTCCATTTCCGCAGAAACGTAATGCACCGTCGCGCCATGTAGCTTGACGCCTTCCGCCAAAGCCCGTTCATGGGTGGCAAGGCCCTTGAAGGCCGGCAGGAGGGCCGGGTGGATGTTGATCATGCGCCCCGCCCACTCATTCACCAGGAATGGCGTCAGGATGCGCATGAAACCGGCAAGGGCGACCAGTTCGATCCGGTGCTCGTTCAGAACGGCGTCGATGGCCTGTTCAAAGGCCTTGCGGTCGCCGGCAAAGCCCGTGTGGTCCACGACGGCGGTCGGAATGCCGAACTCGGCTGCCCGCTCAAGGCCTTTGGCATCCGGACGGTTGGACAGGACGAGCGAGATCTGCGCCGGATAGTCCGGAGCCATCGCGGCCGAGATCAATGCGCTCATGTTTGAGCCGCGCCCCGAAATCAGGATGGCGGTGCGCTTGCGGCTCATGCTGACAGGCCCAGCGTGCCGTCAAAGAGGACCGGGGCATCGCCCGCGGCTTCGATCCGCCCGATCCTGTGGACGGTTTCTCCGGCTTCGCCAAGAACACGGGCGACAGCCTCCGCTTCATCGGCGGCTGCGACGATCACCATGCCGACACCGCAGTTGAACGTGCGCAGCATTTCGCTTTCCGCGACGCCGCCTGTCCTGGCGAGCCAGGGGAAGACCGGCGGTGCCGCGATGCGGGACAGGTCTATCCGGGCGGAAGTGTTTTCAGGCAGAACGCGCGGCAGGTTTTCCGGAAGCCCGCCACCGGTGATATGAGCAAGAGCCTTGATGCCGGACGTTTCCTTCAACGCGGCGAGCAGAGGCTTCACATAAATTCTCGTCGGCTCCATCAGAGCTTCGCCGAGAGACTTGCCTTCCGCGAACGGAGCCGGATCGGACCAGGTGAGCCCTGCCAACTCGATGATCTTGCGCACCATGGAATAGCCGTTGGAATGAACGCCGGAGGAGGAGAGCCCCAGAAGCACGTCGCCTTCGGTCACATCCTTGCGCGGCAGGATTTCGCCGCGCTCCACGGCACCGACGGAAAAACCGGCAAGATCGTAGTCGCCGGCCGCGTACATGCCCGGCATCTCCGCCGTTTCTCCGCCGATCAGCGCCGCGCCGGCTTGCTTGCAGCCGTCGGCGATGCCGGCCACGACGTCGGTCGCCATGTCGACTTCCAGCGCGCCGGTTGCGAAATAGTCCAGGAAAAACAGCGGTTCGGCGCCTTGCACGACGAGGTCGTTGACGCACATCGCGACGAGGTCGATGCCGACGGTGCGGTGCTGGCCGGTTTCGATGGCGATTTTCAGCTTGGTGCCGACACCGTCATTGGCGGCGACAAGGACCGGATCGGAAAAGCCCGCACCCTTGAGGTCGAACAGTCCGCCGAACCCGCCGATGTCGCTGTCGGCGCCCGGGCGCGAGGTTGCCTTGACCAGGGGCTTGATACGATTGACCAGCTCGTTCCCGGCATCGATGTCGACGCCGGCTTGCGCGTAGGTCAGACCGTTGGATCCTGAGGTTCGGCTCATGAGGCGCTCCGCAACTGTCGTGCTTTAGAATATGCCAACGCGGCTTACAGTCTGGCGCTGCGGAAGACAAGAGGAGAGGCGGCCCGTCGCCTCCATTGACGCAACGAATTCGAATGTTTGGGCTGGCCCGGCGGGTACTCCCCCTGTAATGGTGAAACGGCTTTCAGGGCAATTCGGAAGTGTCCCAAAAGAGAGATTATTTCATGACCCTTCGCCGTCAGGTCCAGTTCTGGTTGATTTCCCTGGCCATATTCTGTGCTTTTCTCTACGTCTTTTCGGGCGTGCTGCTGCCATTTGTTGCGGGCATGGCGGTTGCTTATCTGCTGGATCCGGTGTGCGACCGGCTCGAATCTCTTGGCATGGGCCGGCTTTGGGCGACGCTCACGATCCTTCTCGGGTTCCTGTTCGTTCTGGTCCTGATTTTCGTTCTCCTGCTGCCGGTGCTTGGAAACCAGCTCCTTCTGTTCCTGGAAAAGCTGCCGGACCTCGTACGTCAGTTGCAGGGCCTCCTGTCTGACAACTTGCCGGCCAGCCTGGCGAAATTCGCCGGTGTGTCACCGGAAGACCTTCAGGCGTCCATGGCCGATCTGATCGGGCAGGGCGCGTCATTCGTCGGCAAACTGGCCCAGTCGATCTGGAGCGGCGGACAGGCGCTTCTGTCGATCGTATCGCTGTTCGTCATCACGCCTGTCGTAGCGTTCTACCTGTTGCTCGACTGGGACCACATGGTCGAGCGTATCGACAGTTGGCTGCCCAGGGACCATCTGGCCGAGATCCGCGCGCTTGCGAGCGAAATGGACGAGGCCGTGGCCGGGTTTGTCCGTGGCCAGGTTTCGGTGTGCCTGATCCTAGGAACCTTTTATGCGGTTTCGCTCGCCGTCGTCGGCCTCAACTTCGGGCTTCTGATCGGAATGGCGGCGGGGCTCGTCAGCTTTATCCCCTTTGTCGGCGCCGGTCTCGGGCTGGTTCTCTCCGTCGGAGTGGCGCTTGTGCAGTTCTGGCCGGACTGGCCCTGGATCGCGGCAGTCGCGGCGATCTTTGCGGTCGGGCAGTTTCTGGAAGGCAATATCCTGCAGCCGAAGCTCGTCGGCGACAGCACCGGTCTGCATCCTGTGACGCTGATGTTCGCGCTGTTTGCCTTTGGATATCTCTTTGGATTTGTGGGTATGCTGGTCGCGGTTCCGGCGGCCGCCATGATCGGCGTTCTTGCGCGTTTCGCTCTGAGGCAGTACCTAGCAAGTCCGGTTTACAAGGGGACCCGCGGTCCCGTGTCCGCGAGCGAAGAAACACTGTCAGAGTAGCGAATTCATGGCCGAACCTCCGCGCCAACTGCCGTTCGACCTTCCCCACGAGGCTTCGTTGACCCGTGAGGACTATCTGGTCGGCGGGTCCAACAAGGCGGCGTTCGAGCTTTTGGAACGCTGGCCGGACTGGCCGTCGCCCGTTGTCGTCCTTGCGGGGCCGGTCGGCTCTGGCAAGACCCATCTGGTCCGCGCCTTTCAGGACGAAACCGGCGCGGCAGTGGTTTCCGCGCCGGACCTCACGGAAACCGCCGTCGAACCGCTCGTCGCAGCCCCTGCGGTCGCGGTGGAAGACGCCCATCTCGGTGTCAGCGATACGGCCTTGTTCCATCTGCTCAATGCGTCCCGGCAGGCGGGAAAAACGGTTCTCGTCACCAGCCGGACCTGGCCTGCCGCCTGGAAGATCGCGTTGCCCGATCTGATCTCCCGCCTGCGTGCCGCGACGCCGGTCGAGATCCTGGAGCCGGACGACGATCTATTGCGCCGGGTCTTGGTGAAGCTTTTCGCCGATCGTCAGATTGCGGTCGATCAGGGCGTCGTGGATTATCTCGTGGTACGTATGGAGCGGTCGCTGGAGGTTGCCATGCGGGCAGTCGAGGCCATCGACCGGGAAGCGCTGGCAGGCAGTGGGAAGATCACCAAACCGCTTGCCGGACGGGTTCTGGAAAATGTGCATAAAAGCCGGTAATCGGGGACTATGCCGTAGAACTGTCATTTGCCCGCTCAGAACTTCATGCTAGTCACGGCGGCGTTTGGCGGGATGGAGCCGGTCGGTCCATCGGAAAAGGAAAGGTGCCATGAACGAAACATCGGATCTTTCAGACATTCTGCCTTCGTCTCCAACGGTCCCGGACGTCCAGGTGTCCGGAGACGGGAATGCTGCGGAAAGCGCGCTGACCGATAGTCCGGCGCGCTTCATGAACCGGGAGCTCTCCTGGCTGCAGTTCAATTTGCGGGTTCTGGAAGAAGCCTTGAACCAGAACCATCCGCTGCTCGAACGTGTCCGGTTCCTGTCGATTTCCGCCAACAATCTCGACGAGTTCTTCATGGTTCGCGTCGCAGGCCTCAGAGGCCAGCAGCGGGCGGAAGTCACCAACTTGTCCGACGACGGTCTGACGCCGACCGAGCAACTGCAGAAGATCAGCGACGCGGTCCGTAAACTCCAGGCTTCGCAGCAGAAGATCTGGGGGGAACTGCACCGCGAAATCGCCGAAAAGGGAATTGAGATCCTGAACGGCGACATGTTGAGCGAAGCCGAATGGGCCTGGCTTCAGGACCATTTTCTGGCCTATGTGTTCCCCGTTCTCACACCGCTCGCCATCGACCCAGCGCATCCGTTCCCGTTTATTCCGAACCTCGGTTTTTCAATCGTCTTTGAACTTGCGCCCGTCTCCGGCGGAAGCGGAATGATCGCCCTTCTCAGGATTCCGAATCAGGTGGAGCGCTTCGTGAAGCTGCCGGACAGCGATGCCGGCGGGGCCAGGTTCATAGCGATCGAGAAGGTTGTCAGCCTGTTTATCGGACGACTGTTTCCTGGTTACGAAATCCGCGGCAAGGGTGCCTTCCGCGTGATCCGGGACAGCGATCTGGAGATCGAAGAGGAAGCCGAGGATCTGGTCCGGCTGTTCGAAAGCGCGCTCCGGCGCCGGCGGCGGGGGTCGGTCATCCGGCTCGAAATTCAGGAAACCACCCCACCGGCACTGCGGGAGTTCGTCGCGGATGCGCTGGATGTGGGCGAAAGCGAAATTTTTCTGGCGAACGGTCTGCTGGCGTTGAACAACCTGTCGCAGATCGTCGATCTGGAACGGCCGGACCTGAAGTTCGAACCCTACAGCGCCAGATTTCCCGAGCGCATCCGTGAGCATGGCGGCGACTGCCTGGCGGCGATCCATCAGAAGGATATCGTCGTTCACCACCCTTACGAGTCCTTTGACGTGGTCGTGCAATACCTGCGTCAGGCGGCTCGGGATCCGGACGTGGTCGCCATCAAGCAGACGCTTTACCGCACCTCCAACAACTCGCCGATCGTCAAGGCGCTGGCTGAAGCCGCGGAAGCGGGAAAGTCGGTAACCGCGCTTGTCGAACTCAAGGCCCGTTTCGACGAGGAGGCGAACATCAAATGGGCGCGCGATCTTGAACGCGCCGGCGTCCAGGTCGTCTTCGGCTTCATCGAACTGAAGACCCATTCCAAGCTGTCCATGGTGATCAAGCGCGAACACGGCCAGCTCAAGACCTACTGTCATATCGGCACGGGCAACTACCACCCGATCACGGCGCGGATCTACGAGGACCTTTCCTTTTTCACCGACGATCCCGGTATCGCGGAGGACGCAGCTCGCGTGTTCAATTACATCACCGGATACGCGGAGCCGGCCGAACTCAACCATCTTCTGGTCTCGCCGGTGAACTTGCGCAAACGCATGCTGGAGCTGACCGAGGCGGAGGTCGAACATGCCCGGGAAGGCCGGCCGGCGCAAATCTGGATGAAGATGAATTCCCTGGTCGATCCGGCCATCATCGACTCTCTTTACCGCGCCAGCCAGGCAGGCGTTCAGATCGATCTCGTGATCCGGGGAATCTGCTGCCTGAGGCCCGGAATACCGGGCCTTTCGGAGAATATCCGGGTGAAGTCCATCGTCGGACGGTTCCTGGAGCATTCCAGGATCTACTGTTTCGGCAACGGCCACGGCCTGCCGTCGCCACAGGCCCACGTCTACATCGGTTCCGCCGATCTGATGCCGCGCAACATCGACCGGCGCGTTGAGGTTCTGACACCGCTGCTGACGTCGACCGTTCACGAGCAGGTTCTCGACCAGATCATGGTCGCCAACCTGAAGGACAATGAGCAGAGCTGGCGGATTCTCCCCGACGGAAGCCATGAGCGGATTGCTCCGGGGGCGAATGAGGAGCCATTCAATGCCCATCGGTATTTCATGACCAATCCTTCTCTCTCGGGAAGGGGCAAGTCTCTTAAAAGCGATCGTCCGCGGCCGTTCCTGGAACGGCAGAGGCGGGGTTGATCATGGCAAGGCAGTTTCAACCGTCCCGTGGCCGGCTCAACGGCGCCGGACCGGTCGCGGTCGTGGATATCGGATCCAACTCGGTCCGGCTCGTGATCTACGAACGAAAAGCCCGTACACCGACGATGCTTTTCAACGAGAAACTGTTGGCCGGGCTTGGACGCGGCGTTGCGGCGACGGGCCGCTTGGCGGACGACTCCGTTGAGATGGCGTTGGGCGAACTTGCACGGTTCAAGGCGCTTATCAGACATACCGGCTGCAAGGATATCTACATCGTGGCCACCGCCGCGGCCCGCGACGCCGAGAACGGACCGGAATTCGTCCGTCATGTGGAGGCCTTTCTCGAGGCGCCTGTGCGTATTCTGGATGGCAGCGAGGAAGCCTATTATTCCGCGCTTGGCGTGATCGCCGGTTTCTGGCAGCCGCGCGGCATTGTCGGCGACATGGGCGGCGGCAGCCTGGAGCTTGTCGAGATTGCCGGAACCGAACCCGGTCAGGGGGCGACCTTTCCGCTGGGCGGCCTGCGCCTGTCCGAGGAGGCGGACGGCAAGATCTCGAAGGCCCAGAAGATCGCCGAAGCGACGTTGAAGTCCTTTGACTGGCCGGATCTGCCTCCGGGCGAGCGGACGTTTTACGCGGTCGGCGGAACGTGGCGCTCCCTCGGACGTCTTCATCTGTTCCAGAACGACTATCCGCTGCACGTCATGCATAACTACGAGATCCCCGCAGGCGAGGCGATCGAGTTCTGCAGAAAGATCATGGTTCCGAACCTGGAGGGTATCGACAAGGCGGAAGTCGTTTCAAAACAGCGGCGTGCGCTTGTGCCGATCGGGGCGGTCGTCATGGAGAAGGTTCTGACCGCCATGAAGGCGGAGCGGCTGATTTTCTCCGCCACGGGCGTGCGTGAAGGCCTTCTGCATGAAAAACTGACTCCTGAGATGCAGGCGCACGATCCGGTGATCGAAGCAGCCCGCGAGCTTTGCATCCTGCGCGCGCGGTCCCCCGACCATGCAGAGGAGCTGATTGCCTGGACGGACGAGCTTTTCTCAGTCCTGTCGATCGAAGAGACCGCAAACGAGCGGCGTCTGCGGCACGCGGCCTGCCTGCTGTCCGACATCGGCTGGCGGGCGCACCCGGATTATCGGGGAGAGCAGAGCCTCAACATTATTTCCAACGCATCCTTTGTCGGTCTCGATCATGCCGGCCGGGCGTATCTGGCCGCGGCGGTCTTCTACCGCCATGACGGGCTGAGGGAAGGGAGCCTTTCGCCGGTCATCCGTCATCTGTTCACCGAACGCCTGCGCAACCGGGCGAAGGTTCTGGGTGCAACTTTGCGCGTGGCATCGCTGTTGAGCGCTTCAATGGCGGGGCTGTTGCCAAAAGTCGGAATCCGAGCGACCGAAACTGGTCTGGAACTCGAGTTGGGCAAAGTCCTCGCGGATCTTGACGGCGAACGTCTGCGCAAACGCGTGGCTCAGCTCAGCAAAGTGATTGAAAAGGACATAGACGTTCTGGCCAAGTAGAACCCGAGGTTCTGCCGTGGACGAAGCCACCACCCTGTTCTTGGCTCGGTCGAAGAGGATGCGTTTTCCAGGAAAAGGGGCTTATTCCGCAGCCTGGGTCTTTTCCTCGGACGGCAGCGTTTGCGGAAGCGTCACGATCTGCTTGTTTCGAAACGCCAGGGCGACCTCGCCACGCTTCAGTTTCAGGGCCGTCTCCCCGAAGAGCTCCCGCCGCCAGCCTTTCATAGCCGCGACATCGGCGCCGTCGTCGGCGGCGATCTTCTCAAGATCGTCAACCGTGGCAATGACCTTGGCCGCAACTCCGTGGGCTTCGCTGACCAGTTTCAAGAGCACCTTGAGCAGATCGACGGCCGCCGCCGACCCGTCCGGCGCCTGTCGGCCCTTCGGAAGTCTCGGCAGCTTTTCCTTGGGAAGTTCGAGCGCCCGCTTGACGGCCTTCAGAATCTCGTCGGCTGTTTTGGAACGTTCAAAGCCGCGGGGAAATGTGCGCAGCCGTGCAAGTGACTCCGTGTCCTTGGGTTGCTGTGCAGCGAGCTCATAAATGGCGTCGTCCTTGATCACCCGGCTGCGTGGCACGTTGCGGGACTGTGCCTCCGTTTCGCGCCAGGCGGCGACCTCCATCATGACGGCAAGCTCGATCGGCTTTCGAACCCGGAGTTTCAACCGTTTCCAGGCCTGCTCCGGATCGGTTCTGTAGGTACCCACCGATGTGAGAACTTCCATCTCGTCGCGCACCCAGTGGCTGCGGTTCTGTTCTGCGAGATTGGCCTTCAGGAACTGATAAGCGTCGCGCAGGTGGGTCACGTCGGCGAGCGCGTATTCGAGCTGCTTGTTCGTCAGCGGGCGGCGGGCCCAGTCGGTGAAGCGGGAGGATTTGTCGATTCGCGCGCCGGTCACCTTGTAGACGAGCTGATCGTAGGAAATCGAATCGCCGAACCCGCAAACCATGGCGGCGACCTGGGTGTCGAACAGGGGGGCGGGGATCAGTCCGCCCAGATGGTAGATGATTTCAATGTCCTGACGGGCCGCATGAAAGACCTTTGTCACATTGCCGTCGCGCATCAGTTCGAAAAAGGGTTCCAGGTCAAGCCCTTCCGACAGGGCGTCGACAATGAAAGCCATGTCCGGACCGGCCATCTGGATGACGCAGAGCTTGGGCCAGAAGGTGGTCTCACGGAGAAACTCCGTGTCCACTGTCACATACTCGTTGGCGGCAAGACGTTGGCAGGCAGCGGCGAGATCTTTTGTTTTTGTAATCACATGCATGGTGATCGTCAGCTATACCCGAGTTCTGCCGCTTTGTCGCCACGAAATGGAAAATTTTACCCGCCACGCCACTTGAAAAGGTGCAAAATGTGCACCTATGTTGGGGCGAGAACGAACAGCGGGACGGATCGTCAGGGGGAGTGTAAATGCGCAAGATACTGGTGGTGAACTCGAAGGGCGGGTGCGGCAAGACCACTGTCGCCACGAACCTTGCCGTTGCCCTTGCCTCGCGCGGAGACGATGTTGCACTTGCTGATGCGGACAGGCAGAAATCGAGCCTGTCCTGGGTGAAGAGGCGTCCCAAAGGCCTGGCACCGATCGAGGCGCTCAACTGGACCAAGGAAGACTCCATCGGTGACAAGGACAAGAAGCTGGATGCCATCGTCATTGACGGTCCTGGAGGGTTGCGGTCGGAACTGGCTAGGAACCTGATCGCCGAGGCAACAGACATCGTGGTGCCCGTGCTGGCCTCCGCGTTCGACTGGGACGCGACGCTCAAGTTCCTCGATGGCATCTCCGACATCAAGCGCGTGCGCAAGGGCAAGGCGGATATCTATGTGGTCGCCAACAGGATCAACCGCCGCTCGACACAGGTGGCGGACCTGGAGCACACCTTTTCCGACAAAGGCTACCCGTTGTTGTGCCGGATCTCGGACCGTGTCCTCTATGCAAGACACGCGGCGGCGGGGTCAGGGGTCTTTGACTACTCCGATGCGCGCTCGCACGAAATTCGCGGCCAGTGGCATCCGCTGCTGCAGGCCGTGGACTGAGCCTCATGGAGCGCATGGGCGCGCGGTAGCGTCCGGCGCACAGTGAGGCTGGGCGAACAATCAGATCCTTCCGCCGCTTCCTTCAAGAAGGGGAACAACGGAGATCGCTTGAGCCTCTCCCTTGACTTTCGCCCCGCGACATGGCTTGTGCAGCCCGGTGCGGCCCGCCTTCGGTGGGCCGTCATGGTTTTTTTCAAAGACAAGTCGTCGAGGAATGAGAATGCACCCCTACCGTAGTCACACATGCGGTGATCTCCGTCTGTCCGATGAGGGGCAGACCATCCGTCTTTCCGGCTGGGTCCACAGGGTCCGCGATCATGGCGGGGTGCTGTTCATCGATCTGCGCGATCACTACGGCGTCACCCAGTGCGTGGTCGATCCGGATTCCGGTGCCTTCGCACTGGCGGAAACGGTGCGCTCCGAATGGTGCATCCGCATCGACGGCAACGTGAAGAAACGCACCGACGAAACCGTCAATCCGGATCTGCCCACCGGCGAGATCGAGGTTTTCATCCGCGAGATGGAAGTGCTCGGTTCGGCGAAGGAACTGCCGCTCCCGGTCTTCGGCGACCTGGATTACCCGGAAGAAGTGCGCCTGAAATACCGCTTCCTCGACCTGCGTCGCGAAAAGCTGCACGACAACATGATCCTGCGCTCCAACGTGGTGCGCGATCTGCGTGACCGTATGTGGGACATTGGCTTCAACGAATTCCAGACCCCGATCATCACGGCGTCGTCGCCGGAAGGCGCGCGCGACTTCCTGGTGCCGTCGCGTCTTCATCCCGGCAGGTTCTACGCGCTGCCGCAGGCGCCGCAGCAGTTCAAGCAGCTTCTGATGGTGTCCGGCTTCGACAAGTATTTCCAGATCGCGCCCTGCTTCCGCGACGAGGACCCGCGCGCCGACCGCTCGCCGACCGATTTCTATCAGCTCGACATGGAAATGTCTTTCGTCACCCAGCAGGACGTGTTCGACACGATCGAACCCGTGATCGCGGGCTGTTTCGAACGCTTCGGCAAGGGCCGCCCGGTCAACCGCGACTGGCCGCAGATTTCCTACAAGGATTCCGCGCTTTGGTATGGCACCGACAAGCCGGACCTGCGCAACCCGATCAAGATGCAGATCGTTTCCGAGCACTTCGCCGGTTCCGGCTTCGCCATCTTCGCGAAGCTGCTGGAACAGCCGGGTACGGAAATCCGCGCCATTCCCGCTCCCAAGGGCGGCAGCCGCAAGTTCTGCGACCGGATGAACAAGTTCGCGCAGGACGAAGGCCTGCCGGGCATGGGCTATATCTTCTGGCGCAAGGCCGAGGACGGGTCCACGGAAGCTGCCGGCCCGCTTGCCAAGAACATCGGCCCGGAGCGGACCGAGGCGATCCGCGCCCAGCTCGGCCTGGATGTCGGTGATGCCGCCTTCTTCCTTGGCGGCAAGCCGAAACAGTTCGCACCGGTGGCCGCGAAAGCCCGCGTGATCATCGGCGAGGAACTCGGCCACACCGACAAGGACCGGTTCGAGTTCGCCTGGATCGTCGACTTCCCGATCTACGAGAAGGACGAGGAAACCGGCGAGATCGATTTCGAGCACAACCCGTTCTCCATGCCTCAGGGTGGCATGGAAGCCCTGGAAGGCGACCCGCTGGAGGTTCTCGGCTATCAGTACGACCTGACCTGCAACGGCCACGAACTGGTCTCCGGCGCGATCCGGAACCACAAGCCGGAAATCATGTACAAGGCTTTCGAGATCGCAGGCTATCCGAATGAGGAAGTCGACAAGCGTTTCGGCGGCATGGTCACGGCGTTCCAGTACGGCGCGCCTCCGCACGGCGGTTGCGCGGCCGGCATCGACCGCATGGTGATGCTGCTTGCCGACGAGGCGAATATCCGCGAAGTCATGCTCTTCCCCATGAACCAGAAGGCGGAAGACCTCATGATGGGCGCGCCGAACGAGGCAACCGCAGCCCAGCTGCGCGAGCTGCATTTGCGATTGAACCTGCCGGAGGCGTAAGCTCCGACCTTGCGAAAGGCATGGATTTGGGAGTACCCCTCCTGAGAAAGGTCCGTCTGTTTGGCGGACCTTGGGGCGCAAGATCCTCCGGAAAGGCGTAACTGCGTGCGAAATCCGTTCAAATCCAAGACGTGGACCGATCCCAACGGAACGGTGCAACTGGTCAAGAGGCTGTTCGGCGAGAACTTCAAAACCTACTTTCCGAAATACGCATTGGCCTTCGTCTTCATGGGCCTGATCGCGGCGACGACGGCGGCCAGTGCATGGATCATGCGCGACGTCATCAACGAGGTCTTCGTCAACAAGGACGAAGCCATGGTCTATGTGATCGCGGCGGCGGTTCTGGTGATTTTCAGCGTCAAGGGTGTTGCGACCTTCGGACAGATGGTGGTTCTGTCGCGGGTCGGCAACCTGATCGTCTCCGACCTCAAGAGGCGGATGTTCTCACATCTGCTGCAGCAGGATCAGGCTTATTTCGACAAGCATTCGCTGGCGGAAATCGGGGTTCAGGTCAACCAGGGCGTGAATTCCACACGTTCGGTTCTGGATCTCGTCATCGTCACCCTCGGCCGGGATGTGCTGACGCTGATCGGCTTGACCTTCGTCATGATCGCGCAAAACCCGCTTCTCAGTCTGTTTGCCCTGATCACCATGCCGCCCGCGGTTGCCGGGGTTACCTTCCTGGTGCGCCGGGTGAAGCGATATGTGAAGCGTCAGGTGGTGTCGAACGCAAAGGTCAATGCGACGCTGCAGGAATCGGTCCTGGGAATACGCATCGTCAAGGCGTTCGGCATGGAAGACACCATGCACGCGCGTATGGAAACGGATGTTCTGGACGTTCAAAAACAGGCCAACAAGATCGCCTCGCTGACGGCGCGCACATCGCCTCTGATGGATACGCTGGGCGGTTTCGCGATTGCTCTGGTCATCTTTTACGGCGGCTATTCCGTGATCGAGCTCGGAAAGGATCCGGGCGCCCTGTTTTCGTTCATCACCGCTTTGCTTCTGGCCTACGATCCGGCAAGGCGTCTGGCGCGCCTGAACGTCAATCTGGGCAAACAGATTGTCGGTTTGCGCATCATGTACGAGCTGGTCGACCGGGAACCGGACCTGAAGGACGCGGAAGGGGCAACCGATCTTGTCGTGAAGGAAGGCAGGGTGGAGTTCGAGGACGTCGCGTTCTCCTATGGCAAGCGTCCGGCCCTTCACGGTACGAGCTTCACGGCGGAACCCAGGAAGATGACTGCGCTGGTCGGGGCATCGGGGGCTGGAAAGTCGACGGTCTTCGCCCTGCTGGAACGGTTTTACGATCCTCAGTCTGGCCGTATCGCGATCGACGGCCAGGAGATAGGCTCTGTAACGCAGTCGTCCCTGCGCGGGGTCATGGCCTTTGTCGGGCAGGAGGCATTTCTGTTCAACATGAGCGTGCGGGACAACATCGCGGTCGGCCGGCCCGATGCCACGCAAGCCGAGATTGAAGCCGCGGCCGCAGCGGCCAATGCCCATGACTTCATTTTGGACCTGCCGGAAGGATATGGAACGAAAGTCGGTCAGGGTGGCAGCAGCCTGTCCGGTGGCCAGAGGCAGCGTGTCGCCATTGCCCGCGCGATCCTGCGCGATGCGCCGATCCTGCTGCTGGACGAAGCGACATCCGCTCTGGACGCGGAGTCGGAAGCCAAGATCCAGGAGGCTCTGGACAATCTCATGGAGGGCCGTACCACACTGGTTATCGCCCACAGGCTCAGCACGGTCCGCCATGCCCACCAGATCCATGTCATGGATCAGGGCAGGGTTGTGGAAAGCGGCACCCATGATGAATTGTTCGATCACGATGGCATCTACCGCAAACTCTGCGAGTTGCAGTTTCAAAGCCGCAAGAACGCCGCAGCCTGATCGATCAAAACATACTAAAAAACCGGATTTTTGTCCGGGCTTCAGATTGCTGACAAACCTCAGGTAGTCATTCCGGCCCGCGCGCGGCGAAGCGGTGTCGCGTGAGCCGGAACCCTGCTGACAAGCGCGAGCGGCAGCGAGCACCTTCTCTCATATCTGTCTGATGCAATTTGAGGGATGAGGGCCTTTGGCGCAGAAGATTTCCGGGTTCCGGATCTGCGCGCAGGTCCGCTGCACTTGTCCTGAATGACCGTCTGAGGGTTTGTCAGCAGCCTGAAAGCCCGGATCTTTGTCCGGGCTTTTTTCTTTGGAGTATGGCCGGTCGTGCCTACTGATTGGCCGTGATTCCAACCGACAGGATTTGCGGGATCATCTGGGGAGCCAGCATGGCCGTACCCACGATTTGCGCAATGGGTACCGGAACGCCGGGGGTGGCGGTCACTTCCAGCGAGCCCGGAGTGGTCAGGTATTCCGTCACGGCCGTCGAAACCTTTGCTTCCAGCTCCTTGTTTTGCAGCATGCCCAGCATCATGGGGAGGCTGCCGGTCAGCCGGGAAACATAGTCAGAGGTTTCCACCCCTGCGTTCTGCGCCTCCTTGTCGAGAATGCGACCGGTCAGAGAGGCATCGTCGAGGCGGATTTTCGCGGTTTCGATGGTGACGTTTTGCAGGAGTGCCATCGCCTCTTCGGGATTGTTCGTTTTCTTGTTGAGCTTGGCGATCACATCGCGCGTCACGCCGCCGAGGGAAAGCGACACGGAGAGGCTTGCGGCATCTTCGGCGTCGACTTTGAGTTCGGGAACGTTGAACTTTGCGGTTTCCGGATCCCAATTCAACGCGCCGGACACATTCAGCGTCAGGGTGTCGTAGCCAAGCTGCGACAGGCTTTTGCCTTCCTTGCTGTCGAGCTGTTTGACCTCGAGGGCCGCACCGGTTATCGCGAATTTCCCGGAGGTCGGCAGGCCTCCGTCAAGGGCGTCGATGGACGAGGCGATTTTCTCGATGTCGGCGACTTTGCCGTTTTCCTTGCGGATCTGAACCTTGTTGACTTCAAGCGTCTTGTAAGCCGGACCGACAGGCCCGGTTTTGGCGGCAACTTCCTCAGGAGTTGGCAGCAACAGACCGGTGACTTTCAGGTTCGCAAGTGAGAGCCCGCCATCGTCCGCGGCCAGTGTCAGCTTTTGAAGCTCCAGGCTGGAGAGCTGGAGGCGGCCGCTGTCCAGGACCTCGCCGTCACTCAGGACGGATGAGCCGATCGTGACCTTGCTGTCCTTCTTGTCCTCGTTGGTGAGCACGAGATCGGTGATCGTAACGTCGTCTCCCGAAGTGTCGACGGACCCGTAGCTTTCCACGGTACCTTTGTCGGCTTCCAGGAGTGTCAGAAAAGCATCCGCAACGTCATTTCCCGACGGATCGAAGGCAAGGGCAGGGGCGGCTTGAAACGCAAGCAGGCTGACGGCTGTCGACAGTCTGACCGCCAGATTTGGCGTGCGGGCAAATGGCATTTGAAGTCTCCTCATGAAAAGGCTGGCTTAATCTGGGGTATGTTCGTTTGAAGGGCAAGATGAGATTGACGTAAGGAAACATTGTGGCGGGGACGGCACGAATGCGCTCACGCCTCGGCTTTCTCCGGAAAACTTTCCATGGCCCGTTCGATATTCTCCACGGTCGGTAGGCTGGCCTCGTTTCCAAGGTGCTGAATGGCGTGAGTCGAAGCGCCGCGGGCAAAACGGAAATGCATGTCCCAGCTCTTTTCGGGCCAGCGGAGGTAGGACGCGATATAGGCGCCGTGGAAAACATCGCCGGCGCCGTTTGAATCGATGACCTTGTCGAGCGGCACGTCCAGGGAAGGCATGACCTTTTCCGGACCGCCCGCTTCGTACCAGAGAATACCGTGTTCACCCAGCGTGACGGCTCCGACGGGGCAGTTCTTGGAACGCAGATATTCCAGCGTGCCACCCGGTGTTTTCCCCAATTGCTCGCAGAAGCGTTCCGAAACGACGGCGATATCGATGAAGTTCAGCAACTCGTCCGTGTTTTCTCTGATCCCGCCTCCGTCAAGCGACGTCAATATGCCCTGGCTCTTGCAGGTCGTCGCATAGTGAAGTGCTGCGTCGGGCATGTGTCCATCCACATGGAGCGCCTTCGTGCCTGCGATCGTCAGCGGTGGAAAGGGATGGAGAAAATCGTTGTCCCGGCATCTGACGATGGCGCGTTTGCCGCCTTTCGGCATGATGAAGGAGAGAGAGGATTCGCGAACCTTCCGGCCGTGGACGGAGATGCCGTAAGCGGCGGCCATGTCGAGAAACATGCGCGCAAGCCAATCGTCGGCCAGGGAGCAAAGAAGATCGGGTTTGCCGCCCAGCTTGGCGCAGCAGAAAGCGGCGGTGACGGCGTTGCCGCCGAAGCTGATCGCGTAGTCTTCCGCAATTGTCTTTTCGTCTCCCGTCGGAAGGCGGTCCGTCAAAAAAGTCACGTCGATATAGGCCTGACCGATAAACAATGCCTGCATCTCAATCTCTCCAATCCGATTTCTGACGTTCGTCGAGCCTGTTGGAAGCGGCCCGGTTGATGTTCCGGCATCTGCGAAACGCCAGTGCATTCAGTCCTTGTTTACCCAGATAAGCCATGGTCAGAAAGAGAGAAATCACGAACGGGCCTGCAATTTGTCTGACAAGTATGTTGGTTTCGCGAAGACGGTTTTGATCGCCCTTGTGCTGGCGACAACGCCTTTGTTTGCGATCAATATGATCCTGAACCAATATGCCGAGAGCCGCGCCATGACCGAAATGGAGGCCATGGGGCAGGCATCGATCCGTCGTGCCGAGGAGGCGATCAGCTCCACCGTGTCTCTGCTGCAGCGCCTGGACCGGGACGACGTCCAGACCTGCAATGCGGAAGACCGTACGATATATGAAAAGCTGATCATCGAAAGCGGCATGATCGACGCCATCGGCCTGGTGGACGCATCCGGCCAGCGCATGTGCATCATTCCCGACCGGGAACTCGCGGGCGAGATCATCTTGCCGCCTGTGCGCAGCGACGGTCCGCTTGTCGGCATCGGCATGCTGGACCGCAACTATCTCGGCGCGCGCGCCGCGGTGATCAGCTGGGACCTGAAAGACCAGACCAGGCTCTTCGCGGAAGTAACGCCCGCAGTCATTGCTTTGGATCCGGGGCCGGAGTATTTGCGCTCCTATCGGCGGTCGGAGCTTCGGCTGGGCAACAATCTGCTCTGGTACAGCGTCGGCGGATACAATTCCGAAGGCAACGATCCCGGCAACATGCTGTCCGTCGAGGTGTCTTCAGAACTCTATCCGCTTGCGGCAACGGTGACCTCGCCCGCCTCCGCCGCCGGGCATGTCGTGCAGGAACTGAAGGTCGTCGCGGCGGCCGCCTGTGCTGGGGGGGCGGTGTTGTTTGTCGCCGTCGGTATCTGGTTCTCCTGGAGACCGGAAAGCGAGGCGAACGACGAATTTGTCGCCGCCATTCGCAACGGGGAGTTCATTCCGTTTTACCAGCCCGTCATGGACATCGAGACCCTGCGGTTGCGCGGCTGCGAAGTGCTGATGCGTTGGCGCCGTCCGAACGGCATGATCGTATCGCCGGGCCAGTTCATGGCCTACGCGGAAAACAATGGTCACATCTTCGATATGACCCGGCACATGATGCGTGTTTCCTGCGACGAGGTCGGGGAACTCTATGGCGAAAACCCGGATTTCAAGCTGTCCATCAACCTGTTCGCCGGACACTTCCTGGACCGGGAGGTCATCTCCGATATCAAGTCGATCTTCGAGAAGTCGCAGATCTCCTTCCAGCAGATCGTCGTGGAGGTGACGGAACGCCATCCGCTCCAGGATATGGAACTGGCCAGGAAGATCATTGCCGAGCTTCAGGCTCTCGGCGTTCGCGTCGCGCTCGACGACGTCGGAACAGGCCATGGCGGCATGGCTTATCTGCAAAAGCTCGGTGTCGATATCATCAAGATCGACAAGATGTTCATCGATTCAATCAGCTCCGACGACAGTTCAACGACAATCGTCGACAGCATGGTCGAGCTCGCGGATAACCTCGGCATGGGCATTATCGCCGAAGGGGTGGAGCAGGAAGAACAGATCGAACGCCTGCTCGAGCTTGGCGTGACGGCGGCGCAGGGGTACTACTTTGCACCGCCCATGCCCGCGGACGAATTCATCGCCTTCGCAGAACGCACGGAAGAAGAAGCCGAGGAGCGCGCGCGCCTGGCCGCCGAAGCGGCCGCGGCCGAACAGGCGGCGTCCGAAGCCGCGCTGGCTGACGCCGCAGCCTGATTTCTCATCCTGTTTCCATTTGAGCACCTCGAGAGCCGCCGGGTTTCTCACGGTGGATGTTGCGTTGCATCAAGGTGGCGTTCGGTAATCCGAAACAGTTTGAATGCAGTTTTGTATTAGTTCTTGTCTGTACCGACTGGACGGTTTATATAGCTCGAAATCTGTACTGACTGGACGGTATAAACAAGATGACGTCGCGTACCACGCGAAACTCTCGGGATTCGAAATCGGATATCCTCGACGCCGCCGTCGAAGTCATCCGGCGCTCGGGCGCTCCCGGACTGACCATCGACGCGGTGGCGGAAGAAAGCGGCTTTTCCAAGGGCGGCGTTCTTTACAATTTTCCGACCAAGGACGCGCTCATCAAGGGGATGGTGAAACATCTCGCCGGCCAGTTCGAGGTTGAGATTGCGGCGGCGAGGGAGCGTAATCTTGCCTCTTCGTGCCCGACCTTGAGCGCGATGGTCGATGTGACCGAAGGCTGGCTCCGGGAGCATCGCGACGTTGCCCAGGCGGTGCTTGCAACCAAGGCCGACCGTCCGGAACTGAGCGAGCCCTTCGTGGAAGCCAAGCAGAGACTGAAGGCAGCAATCGAGGCGGAAACGGACAGTCTGGGCAAAGCCTGGGCAATATGGTCCTGCCTGGAGGGCCTTCATTTTTCTGAAGCCCACTGCATTTCGCTCTTTTCCGATCAAGAGCGCGCCTCGGTCTTTGCCGAGCTCCGGCAGCGACTGAAAAATGACAAGAATTAGAACGGATGACCCGATGATGGTATTTCGAAACGCACCGTTTGCGCGTTGGACCGGGGTTTTGCTGGCCGCGTCGCTTTTGGCCGCCTGCCAGGAGAGTGGACCGGACCCGTTCGCGGAAGCGGAAGCCAAGCTTCATGCCGAGCCCAGGCCGGCGAAGATCTTTGAGGTCAGCGACCAGATCGGCATGATCGAGCGCCGTTTCGCGGGGCGGGTGGCCGCTGTCCAGACCGTGGACCTGTCGTTCCAGGTGCCGGGAAAGCTGCTTGAACTGCCGGTGCTCGAAAGCCAGCAGGTCAAGAAGGGGGACGTGATCGCCAGGCTCGATACGACCGACTACGATCGGGCGGTCCGGCAGGCAACGATCAATCTCGATCAGGCAAGGCGGGAACTTGACCGCCTCGAAACCCTTCGCGACCGGTCGGTGATTTCCCAGTCGGCCTACGACGAGCAAAAAAACACTTACGACCTTGCGGCGGAGAGCCTGAAGGAAGCCAGGCAGAACCTTGAATACACGACATTGCGGGCGCCATTCGACGGCATCGTCTCTGTCAGGCTGATCGACAACTTCACCACGGTGAGCGTCGCGACGCCGGTGGTGCGGGTACATGACCTGTCCGAGGTCCAGGTCGACATCAATGTCGCCGAAGCGCTTTTCGGCCGTGTGACCGCCTCCGAGGTCGCCTCGATCGAGGCAAAGTTTCCGGCCTACGCCGACCGGCTCTTTCCGCTCGAATATCGGGAACACTCAAGCCAGGTGGATGAGGTTACCCAGACCTATCGGATCACGCTGGCAATGCCTCGGGAAGGGGTCGAACAGCTTTTCCCCGGCATGACGGCCTCCGTCATCGTCAAGCTGCAGCCGCACGGCCTCGCGCTCGGCGAGCGGTTTCTGGTGCCAAGCGCGGCAGTGGTCGCCGACGGCAACGGCAAGGCATTCGTCTGGAAATACGAGGAAGGCTCCGGAGAAGGGGGCGGCCCCGGCATCGGCAAGGTCACCAGGCAGCCGGTCGAAATCGACACTGTTATGGGAGATTTCATCCCCGTCGCGTCCGGTCTGGAGTCAGGCGATGAGATCGTGTCCGCCGGTGCCGCATACTTGAGCGACGGCCAGACCGTGCGTCGTATGAATTGATCCCAGATACGATCACACAAGAGGATCAGAGACCGTGGACATAGCACGTTATTCCATCGAAAAACCGGTCAACACCTGGATGATCGTCATCATGTCCCTGCTGGGGGGGCTATGGGGGCTTTCCACGGTCGGTCGGCTTGAGGATCCGGCTTTCACCATCAAGGAAGCGCAGGTCATCACGAGTTATGCGGGGGCAACGTCCGCCGAGGTCGAAAACGAGGTCACCGAGATTCTCGAGACGGCGATCCAGCAGATGCCGCAACTGGATCTCATCAAGTCCGTTTCGGAGCCCGGACTGTCGCGGATCGGCGTTGAAATCAAACCGACCTATGACGGAACCGAATTGCCGCAGGTCTGGGACGAATTGCGCCGCAAGGTGAACGATCAGGTCCGCAATCTTCCTGACGGTGCGGGGACACCGCTCGTTTATGACGACTTCGGCGATGTTTACGGACTTTTTTATGCCTTCACGGCCGACGGCTATACCAACAGGGACATTCGCGAAACGGTCAAGCAGATCCGCCGCGAACTGCTGACCGTCACCGGCGTCGGCAAGGTCGAGATCGCCGGCGAACCGGAGGACGTGATTTATCTGAATGTCGACCAGGACAAGATGGCCGGCCTGGGTATTTCATTCGATGACGTCATCGGCGTGCTGGACGCTGAAAACCGCATTCAGACAAATGGCTCTGGGATTTCCGGCAAGAAGCGCATCCGTCTGATGACGGCCAGCGCCTTCGACGACTACCGCGGCATTCAGGACCTCGTTATCGGCCGGGCCGGTTCGACCGCGATGATCCGCCTGTCCGACATTGCCACACTGGAACTGGGCGAACCGGAGCGGCCCACCCGCCTGATCCGCCACGACGGTCACGAAGCGGTCACGATCGGCGTCTCCCAGGTGGACGGCACCAACATTGTCGAGGTCGGGGCAAGGGTCATCGAGAAACTCGCAGAGGTCGAGGCACGCCTGCCGGTCGGAATGCAGCTTCATCCGATCTACGAACAGAACGTGGTGGTGGACGAATCCGTCAATGGGTTCATCGTCAATCTCGCCGCCTCGGTGGTTATCGTCATCGCGGTTCTTGCGCTTTTCATGGGGTGGCGGGCCTCGGTGGTGGTCGGCACCGTGCTGCTTCTGACCGTGATGGCGACCGTTCTCTTCATGCGCCTTTTCGCCATCGAAATGGAGCGAATTTCGCTCGGCGCCCTCATCATCGCCATGGGCATGCTGGTGGACAACGCCATCGTTGTGGCCGAAGGCATGATGATCAACATGCAGCGCGGCCAGAAGGCCATCGAGGCGGCAAGCCGGGTGGTCGCTCAAACCATGTGGCCGCTTCTGGGAGCCACGGTGATCGGCATCATGGCCTTTTCGGGGATCGGTCTGTCGCCGGATGCCACCGGCGAGTTCCTTTTCTCCCTGTTCGCTGTCATCGGCATCTCGCTGCTCTTGTCCTGGGTCTTTGCCGTCACCGTCACCCCTCTGTTCGGCAAGTATTTCTTCAGGACCGCGACGGGCGATCTGGAGGGGCACGATCCCTACAAGGGGTTTCTCTATGCGATTTATCGCGGATTTCTGGTCGGCGCGCTCCATGTCCGTCTGCTGACGGTCGTTGCCCTCATCGGCATTACGGTTGCCTGTGTGATGGCCTTCGGAAATGTGAAACAGGCCTTCTTTCCCGACAGCAACACACCGATTTTCTATGTCCACTACTGGACGCCACAGGGCACGGATATCCGTGAGACGGCGGCCGATCTCAAGGAGATGGAAGAAGTCGTTCTGGCGGATGAGCGGGTTGAGACCGTCAGCAGCTTTGCCGGCGGTGGCGCCACGCGATTCATGCTGACCTACGGGCCCGAGGACGCCAATCCCGCCTATGGGCACATGATCATCCGCACAAAGAGCAGAGACGTGATCGACATGCTGGCGCTCGACCTCAGACGTCAGTTCGCGGACCGGTTTCCCTCCGCCCAGGTGATCACGAAGCGGCTTGTGTTCGGACCGGGCGGCAATGCGAAGATCGAAGCCCGTTTCTCCGGTCCCGACGCCGATGTGCTCAAGCGGCTTGGCGACGAGGCCAAGGCGATCTTTTCCCTGCCGGACAACAAGCTGGCCGATGTGAACACGGACTGGCGCCAGCGCGAACTGGTCGTGCGGCCGATCTTCGACGAGGATCGTGCGCGCATTTCCGGCGTGACCCGCGAGGAATTGTCGCTTGCCCTGCGCTTCGCAACCGAGGGCGTGAATGTCGGTTCCTACCGCGATCAGGACGAGAGCATTCCGATTGTGGCTCGCAAAGCGGGGGTCGAAGGTATTTCGGTCAATGAAAGCGTCGCGGACTCACTCGTCTGGAGTTCCAGCCAGCGCGAATATGTGCCGGTGGATCAGGTGGTCGAGGAGTTCCTGATGGAACCGCAGGACACGCTGATCCATCGGCGCGACAGGGTGCGCACGTTGACGGTGAAAGCCGAAACGACAGCCGGTGAAACCGCGTCCGCGGCCCTTGCCCGCGTCCGTCCGCAGATCGAGGCGATGGAACTTCCCCAGGGATACGAGCTGGAATGGGGAGGCGAATATGAGAGCACCAACGATGCTCAGGCCTCGCTCGGGGCGCAGTTGCCACTCGGCTTTCTGGTGATGCTGATCATCTCGATCCTGCTCTTCGGATCAGTGCGCCAGCCCTTGATTATCTGGCTGATGGTGCCGATGTCGATCAACGGTGTCGCGATCGCGCTCCTTGCCACGGATACGCCGTTCGGCTTCATGTCCCTTCTCGGGTTTCTGTCCCTGTCGGGCATGCTGATCAAGAACGCCATCGTGTTGCTCGAGGAGATCGATCTTCTGATCGGGGAGGGCAGGGAGAAATACGCTGCGATCGTCGAGGCCAGCGTGTCGCGTATGCGGCCGGTGATGCTGGCGGCGATCACGACCATTCTCGGCATGGCTCCGCTGCTCTCGGATGCGTTTTTCCGGGGCATGGCCGTTACGATCATGGGCGGTCTGGCCTTCGCCACCATTTTGACCCTGATCGCGGCCCCGGTGCTCTACGCCCTGTTTTTCGGTGTACGTCCGGTAAAAAAGGCCGGGGACAAAAACAAGGATGCTTCCGCAGGCTCCGGAACGGCAACGCCGCTTCCGGCAGAGTGACGGCTTTCAGGTTCCGGCGGTTTCAGCAGCTGCCGGGACCTGGAAAGCTATTCCTGGTCAATGCCTGGGGCGGAGAACCGGATTCATTTTCTCAAGTCCGCTTCAGTACTCGATAGGGCGTCTCGAACCAGAATTCTTCCAGGTTGTCTCCATCGCCGATCCGGTCGACGACCGCAAAGAGACCGGGATCGCTCAAGGGGGTGAGAACGCCGTGCCAGGTGTTGCGGTAAAAGTTCACCCCCTGACCGGGCGCGGTGACGAAGGCGCGCGGCCGGCCGGGCTTTCCGGCCTCGTCCGGACACACGATGACGAGAAACGGTTCTTGGGTCATTGGCAGGAAAGCCTGACTGCCGAGCGGATGACGTTCGACCATTTCGAGCCGGTAGGGCAGGGTACGCTTTTCCGACAGGAACAGGCTGATACCTGCGCGGGCTTCCTCACCGGCGAAGTCGAGCGCAGCCAGATCGTGGTAGCGCCCGCATTTGCCCTGGTTGATGATTTTCGCCGGTTCGCCTCGGGCCTCCAGGACCTCGCCGAAAACGGCGAAGGTGTCCTCGGTCAGCGGTTCGATGAGGATATCGGTTGTCATCGGCGCAGCTTCATGTGGCGATTGACGTCCTTGTAAAGCAGATACCGGAATTTGCCGGGTCCGCCCGCGTAACAGGCCTGCGGACAGAAGGCGCGCAGCCACATGTAGTCGCCGGCTTCCACCTCGACCCAATCCTGATTGAGCCTGTAGACGGCTTTGCCTTCAAGAACATAAAGGCCATGTTCCATGACATGCGTCTCGGCGAAGGGAATGACCGCGCCGGGCTCGAAGGTAACGATGGTGACATGCATGTCGTGGCGCAGGTCCTGCGGGTCGACAAAGCGTGTGGTCGCCCATTTGCCGTCCGTTCCCGGCATCGGTGTCGGTGCGATTTCCTTCTCGTTGGTGACGAAGGCTTCCGGGCTGTCCAGACCCTCGACCGGTTCATAAGCCTTGCGCAGCCAGTGGAACCGGGTGGCACTGCCGCCCTGGTTCGTCAGGGTCCAATCGCATCCGGCGGGCAGATAGGCGTAACCGCCTTCTTCCATCCGGTGAGGTTTGCCGTCGATCGTCAGGTCCAGGGATCCCTCGACCACGAACAGCACCGCTTCGGCGCCGGAATCGGTTTCCGGACGGTTGCTGCCTCCTCCCGGCTGCACCTCCATGATGTATTGGGAAAAGGTCTCGGCGAAACCGGAAAGCGGCCGCGACAGCACCCAGAGGCGTGTCTTTTCCCAAAACGGCAGGAAGCTTGTAACGATGTCGCGCATCGTGCCCTTGGGAATCACCGCATAGGCGTCCGTGAAGACGGCCCGGTCCGTCAGGAGTTGCGTTTGCGGCGGGTGTCCGCCGGCAGGTGCGAAATAGGGAGGGGGTGTCATGGAGCGTTCCTGTACTGCCGCTTTGATTTTGCAACGACTTTACGAACGGCCCCAAGGGGAAGGCAACGGAAAATTCCTCTGGGCCGTCAGATGAGACACGGTCGACGGCACGGAGTGTGCCCGCTGGCGGCGCGGAAGGAAAAACCCGCCCGTGGGGTGGGCACGGGCGGGTCGGTCCACGTAGATGGGCGCTTTGCAACCGGAATTGAAAAGCGGGAAGACGCTTAGTCAGCCCCTGCCATCTCACGCTGGATGTCGGCCTTCGCGGCCTTGATGTTGTCGAGCACCCGGGGGCTAGGGGTGCCCGACGCCTGCTTCTGGGACAAAAACGCCGTCATTCGGGAGTCGATGTCCTGCAGCCGTTTCCGGCGGATGGAACGCGGCCGCAAGGCAGGTAAACTCGGATAAGGCCAAAACGGGATCATGATCGTTCTTTCTGTAACAGGTGTTGCCGGAGTTTCGCCCGTCACCAGGCGAGGCGGCTTGCGGCGTGAGTGCCTTCGATCCGATGAATCTCGTCCCGCAGCCGGAGCTTGAGTTTCTTGAGGGTCCGGAGGTGCTGGGTATCCGGATAGGGGTGCATTTGTTCCCGGCGGATCAGGTCGTTCAAAGAGTTGTGCTGATTGCGCAAGGATATCAAACGTCGATGCATGGTTTCCTCCTCTCGGGTTGGCTGCGGTTCTGACACCCCAGATATGGTGAGGAAAATTGGATAGATGAAATATATTGTTTGAATTATATTGATAGTGAAAAACTATCGATGAGGTGCTGGTCATGAGTTTCCGTCCCTCTCCGCGGCAATTGGAGTATTTCGTCACCCTTGGGGAGACGCTGCATTTCGGGAAGGCGGCGGAGCGATGTCACGTGTCCCAGCCGACATTGTCGTCACAATTCAGGCTCTTGGAGGAACAACTCGGCTGTTCGCTGGTGGAACGGGGAAGCGGCGCCGTCAGTTTGACCGCCGCAGGTGAACGTCTTTTGCCGGTCGCCCGGCAGACGCTTGAGAAGCTTGACGAAATTGTGGCATTGGCGCAGGCGGGCAGGTCAAATATGGGCGGTTTGATCAGGCTGGGCGTATCCCCCACATTCGGGCCATATTTCATGCCGTTTTTGCTGCCGCGCCTGAAACGCGAGTTTCCGGAGCTGGAGCTCTATATCCGCGAGGATCGGCCGAGTCTGTTGGAAGAGAGCCTGTCGTCTGGAAAGCTCGACTGTATCATCACACCGGACATGCCACCGAGCGGTCATCTGACGGATCGGATTCTGTGCCGGGAAAACGTCTCGCTGGCGGTTCCAAGAACGCATCCGCTCGCCGGTCTCGACGTCGTCCCCGTCTCTCTTCTCAAGGGGGAGAAGCTGCTGTCGCTCAGTCAGGGGTTCCGCCTTCACGACGACGTGCAGGCGCTTGCCAGGGCGGCAGGGGCGGAGTTTCTTCAGGACTACGAAGGAACGAGCCTGGACGCCTTGCGCCAGATGGCTTCCATCGGCATGGGCCTTGCCCTGTTTCCCGCCGCTTATATCGCTTCGGAGTTCCCGAAAGAACCGGACCTGCTCCTGAAGCGGGTTGAAGGCGCCGCGATGAAGCGAACGATTCATCTCGTCTGGCGCGCGGGAAGCTCGCGTTCGGACCACTTCGAGGAGCTTTTGGTGCACGCGCGTCAGACCCTGACGGACATGCAGGTCGAAGGACTGGAGGCAGTGGACGGCTGAGACCGGACGGCGCGCGTGAGCGGATCGATTGGCAACGGGAGCGATGAAGCGGCACTTGTCGTCGTGGCGCTCAACGCATAGACGCGGTTTGGCAGACGCGCGGCCATCACACCGACGCCACTCATCGGCAGTTTGGCGACGCGCGCGTGAGCGACGGTTTTCCGCATGGCCTTGGGGGAACAGGGCACAATGTCCTGACACGGGACAAGCTCTGCGAGCCGGGAAGGGCGGTGGCGTTGAAAACACCATTGACGGACTCGGTAATTTCATAATATTCATAAATTCGAAATTACATATACCGGAGCAAACCGATGACCTCAAGTCCTCGTCCGTTCTGGCCACCGCTCGTTGCCGGGGCCGCACTCGGGATCGCCCTGCTGATTTCCTTTCTGATCACCGGACATGGCCTTGGCGCTTCCGGCTTCGTCACCCGGCTGAGCGCGCAGATCAGCGGTTGGCTCGCGCCGGACCTGACGACGGCAAATGCCTATTTCGGGCCGTTCCTGACGGCCGGAGCACCGCTTGCATCCTGGATCACATGGGAAGTCATCGGTGTCCTGATCGGCGGATATGTCGGGGCCCGCACGGCGGGCCGGTCCCGTCTCATGGTCGAGCGCGGCCCCCAGGCTTCCGTTGGCCAGCGCTTCGCGTTCGCATTCATCGGCGGCGCCCTGGTTGGGATCGGCGGGCGTTTGGCCCGCGGCTGCACCAGCGGACTCGGCCTGTCGGGCGGCGCGACGCTTGCGGTCGCCGGCTTCGTCTTTCTCGCCGGTTTCTTCATTGCCGGCTTCGTCGTCAGCGCATTGGTCCGGAGGGCATGGCAATGAGCGTACCGTTTTACGATTCCGGCGTTGCCAGCGGCCTTTTGAGCGGCATTTTGTTCGGTTACGTCCTCGAGGCGGCCGGGTTCGGCAGCGCGCGTAAACTCACCGGCCAGTTCTCGCTGAAAGACTGGTCCGTGTTCAAGGTGATGTTCACCGCGGTTCTGGTCGCCGCCGTCGGTCTTTATCTGCTCCGCCTGGGCGGGATGATCGCGGGCAATTCGGTTTACATCCCGACCCTTTACCTCTGGGCGATGGCCGCGGGCGGACTGTTGATCGGCGCCGGATTTGCCATGGGCGGTTATTGCCCGGGCACGTCTCTGGTCGGCATCGTGTCCGGGCGCGTCGACGCGGTGGTATTCGTCGTCGGCATGATCGTCGGAACGATGGCCTTCGCCGGGGTCTATGAGCCGATCCAGGGATTTTATTTCGCGGCCAAAGGGCCTGACGCCCAGCGGTTGCCGGATCTGCTCGGCCTGCCGGAGTGGCTCATTCTGGCCGTCTTGATCGTTGTTGCGATTGCCGGGTTTGTGCTTGGCAGCAGACTTGAGCGCGCCCGAGGCGGACCGTTCACCGCCGAGGATGTCAATGGTGAAGACACGTCCAAGGCCAAAAACCAGAACACGACCTTCAACACCGAGGCAGGAATCGTCCCATGAAGAAATCTCTCCGCAAAAGTCTTCTGACGGCCGCGCTCGTTCCAGCCGCCGCCGTGGCCGTCGGCGCCGCGCAGCCCTCCTCTGTGAAGGCGCAGCCGGCAAACCCGTGTGCGCCGGTTGCCGCACCCGTCAATCCCTGTGCCCCGGCCGCCGCGCCCGCCAACCCTTGCGCCCCCGCGGCCGCTCCGGCGAAGGCTAAGGCAGATGAGGCGGCGCTGCCCAGGGACATGTTCGACACCACGACCAAGTTTCCCCAGGCGCCATACGGCAACAAGATGCCTGATCTGGTGAAGAATTATCTGCGCGCCACGCCCTACATCGGCACTGGCGGTGTTCTGGAACCGACTGGGCTGGATACCCTGGCGGGGCTCGGCTTCAAGACGATCGTGAATCTGAACACCGCCGAAGAAGGCTCGGTCACGGAAGGTCCGATGGTTGAGAAGGCCGGCATGACCTACATCAACATCGAGGTGCCGACCACGGCGCCGAACGCCGAACAGGTGGCGGAATTTGCCAGGATTGCCGAGGATCCGGCTTACTATCCGATCCTGCTGCATTGCGAATCCTCCAACCGCGTCGGTGCGATGTGGGCCCTTTACCGTGCCGCGTCCGGCATTCCGAAAGAGATCGCCATTCAGGAAGGCCGAACAGTCGGAATGAAAACCAGCCGCGAAGGGGCCGTGCGCGAACAGCTCGGCATGGAGCCGCTCTGAAATCCGACAGGTCCCGGTCGGACAGCTTGTGCATCTCGGTTGAGAGCGTGCCGCCCATTCTTCGCGGCGGCTCTTCATTTCGTTGAGGCAGAGGCGAATTCAGGCTTAGGCTCCGCACGAAAGGCATGTGACCCGTCGTCCTGAGCGCAAAGGAGCGACAATGAGTAAAACGACGCAAAAGGTCCCGTGCTTGCCTGACGTTCCGGACCTTGCCGACCTGCCGGTGGAGCGGTTGGAGGCCATGCACGACGCGGCGGCGGCCGTTCTGGCCAGCGAGCGGGAGCTCGCCGAGACGGGCTCCAGCGTCGTCATGGAGGTTCTGCGCGGGCAGGGGGACTTTCTGACCTGGGAACGCTATCCGAAAGGCGACCAATTCGATCTGGAAAACCACAGCCACTACTTCTATCACGCTCATGCGCCGGAAGAGATGGCCGAGGACGAGAACGGGCATTTCCACCTCTTCGTCCGGCCGGCGGGTGTGAACAGGCGGATGGACCCGTGGCGGCTTCCCGGTGCGACCGTTCCCGAAGAGCCGGGTGATCGCTTCGTGCATATCGGAGCCATCAGCGTCGATAGTTACGGCCGCCTGATCCGCATCTTCGCGACAAACCGCTGGGTTACCAACGAAACCCTTTACCGCTCCGAAGACGTGATCCCCCTGCTTGAGCGTTTCCGCGTCGAGACCGGCGAGCCCAGCCAGGTTCTGAACGACTGGCTCACCAATCTGGTCATTCTCTATCGTCCGCAGCTTGAAGCGCTATTGAGGCAACGCGACGTGACCCTGCAGACCTGGATGAGCGAGTATCCGGACAAGGACGTTCTCGAAGACCGGACTTTGCAGAACACCGGCGAGGTCTTCGTCAATCACGCCGGCCAGATCGCCGCGATCGAGGCGGCACTCGGGATATAGTGCCTGTTTTGAATCAACTGTCTTGACCGCTGAGAGGTCAACGGCACCGGTACATGATCATGGTGTCGCCGCTGGTTGGATCGACCAACGAAACCTGATTGGGCCGCCGTTCCAGAACTCGGGCCCGGCTGACTTTGCTTTTGCCCGTTTCGCTCGTGATCAGATAACCGTTCTCAACACGCCAGTTTCCAACCGGGTGTGCTTCGCCGCCAGGCAACACCATGTAAAGCTCGCCCGTGTCGGCAAATCTCATTCTAGCAACGGAAATAATGGTTTCCACGGCTTTGCCGATGCCTTCCGCAACCGCGTCGCCGACCGATCCGGGAGCAATGTCAGAGGGGCCGGTTTCGGGAGGTGGCAGAGAGCCGGTGCAGGCATTTCGCGAAAGCCCCCAGGTTCCGGCGAAATAGGAGGGGTCGACGGGGCCGGACGGCGTTTCTGGAGCGGATGCCCCATCGGCCGAGGGTCTGGTGTCTTTTGCCCCCGTTTTCACGCCCGAGACGCAACATTGCGCGTTACGTGGATTTGGAACGCGCGACTTGAGCCAGCATTTCGCCTGGCTTCCCTGGTGACCGGGGACGACATAGGTCCAGGCGCGGCATTGCTCCTCCTGCTCACACTGCTTCTGGCAAAGGGCCGGTTCGGGCCGCGGCAGCCAGAAGCTCCGGTAGTCGCCCCCCATCCGGTCAACCCCGACCTCGAATGTGCCTGCGCCCGCTTGTTCGGTGTGGCCTTGAACCTTTGCAAGCGCTTCATTGATCCTCGTTACGTAACGCTCGCAGCGGGTATTGGCTTTCGCGGCCTCCAATCTGGTAAGTGCTGTGCTGAAATCCTTTTGGCCGAACAGCCGGTTGGCTTCCGAAAAGAGAATTTTGGTCCGGGCTTCCCGCGTGCTTGCGGCACCGATTTTTGCAGCGAGGGATTTGACGCTGTCTTTGTGATCGGGGCACTGGCTGTTTCGCCTTGCGTCGTCGAGCCGGGCCTGGGCTTCTTTAAAGTCGCACATGCCGATCAGCCGGTCGGCATCGCTGAGAAGAGTGGCCGTTCTTGCCGCGTGGCTCGATGCGGCCGCGATCTTTTGCAGGGAGTCCGCGATTTTCGTGCGGTACCGCTCGCAGCCGGTGTTGCGGGCAGCCTCCGAGAGCTTTGCCTGTGCGCCGCTGAAGTCGCAGGCGCGGTAAAGTGCGTTGGCCCTGTTGAACAGGTCCCTGGTCTTCTCCTCACGCTGAAAAGCGCTGCCGTAGAGACGTGTAAACGGTGCACGCGCCGTGTCGGTGTCGATGGCGGCGATCAGGCTGTTGGCCTGCTCGAACCGGCAGCTGCCGAGCGCTGCTTCGATCTGCGCGCGCGTGCCCGCGGGCACGACGTAGTCGCTATAGACGGTCAGCGTGACCGTTTGCCCCGGCTCGACCGCCGTGCCCGGGCGGGGCGCTTGTGTCAGGACTGTCTTCTCCAGCGCGCCGGAAGGCGCCGGATCGCCCGGTCTGATCGCCACCTTCAACTGCTTTTCGCCTAGAGCGCGGCGCGCAATGCCTAAGGTTTGACCGGTGAAGTCGGCCAGGACAACCGTCTCAAGGGCCGGAGAACGGCCCCGGCAGCCATCGATGGCGGTCCCGGCCAGCTTCGCCGTGACGAAGTCGCGCAACGAACAGTGGTTCAACGATGGCAGGTCGGGGTACCGGGTCCAGAGATACATGTCGTAGTCGAGCCCACCGGTGTTGTCCGGCTTGGCGTTGAGGGTGATGGTCCCGGTCGGCGTTGACCCGTAGATCTGCGCCCAGTTCGAGTACTTCAGCCGATAGCCGGGTTTGGCGTTGTCCGGCGGCTCTGCAAGGGCAATCCATTCCCGGACCAGCGGCAGGATCCGGCCGAGGTCCCCTGCGCCATCCGCCTGCGCAACGCCATCGGCACCGGGGAGCGTGAAATTGGGTTTCAGGTCGCCAACCGACATTCCGACCGCCCCGTCCAGGCCGACCCCGCCGCCGGTCGCGGTGTCGCCGTCTTCGATGATCTGGACGATAACCGGACCGGCTTTGAGGGGACTTTCGGTCTCAATTGTGATGACCGAACCGTCGGTGGCGGTCACGGTGGCAAGGCCGGAAGCGGTCGATGCGCCGAGGATCTCGTTTTGCGCTACGGTCAGCCGGGCATTCGTGCCGGGCACAGGTTCCTCCGCTATGAGGATCTGCGCCTGACCGGAGCCGGCCGATATCACGACGCCGGAAAGGCTTTGCGCCAGGGCGGACGGGCTGCAAACCAGCAGCCCGAGGACGAAGAGGAGGCGTAGGATCGGTTTCAACGGCAAGCCGCCTTTTTCAGTTCCATGAAGGAAGGCCCCCTTTGCTCATCGCGTCTCCAGGTATCCTCAAGCCGCGCCCGGTCGATTTCCGGAGCCGGTCCCAGGACAAACTCGATCCGGGGGCCGCTGGCCCAGAATGTCGGCAGCTTCGCCTGACCCGGTATGGCCGGTATCTGGGCTTCGCAAGGGTCTCTGGTGAGAGCGTCCTTCACATTGGCGAGAAGTTCGTTCAAGGAGGCTTCGGTCGGCGGCTCCTTTAGCGTCACGAGCACATCGTGATGGCCCTTGGTGAAATTGCTGGCGCCGCCGTAATGCGGGATGAAACCGCTTCCGGTGACACGATAGACGACCTGAAGGTTTTGCGACGCGGGCCGCGCGGCGGGAGCGACGCCGCATTCGGGGCGCTGCAGTTTACGCGAAAGCGCGAGCAGAAGGTCGTTCCGGCTGCTGACACCTTTCAGGGAAGCGCAAGGCAGATCGGAGAGTAGGGCATGCGCTTTCCACAGGGTATCGGTCGCCTTGGGCTTGTCGCAGGCCGCAACCTCCTTGCCCAGAACGCCGATAACGTCGTCCAGGTCGGCCAAAGCGCCGGAGAAATTATCGATATCCGCGATAATCTGCCTTTCGCGTTCACCGCTTAGGCAGGACATCATGTTCGCGGCGGTGCCGAAGCTCTCTCTGACGGCTGTTTGGTATCTCTCGTGCAACTGGCGGAAGCCATGTGAGGAACAGGCGCGTCCGGAGCGTAACGTGTATTGGGCCCAGGACAGGAAATCGGACCATTTCCGGTAAGGGTAGTCGACTTCGAACTGGATCCCGGACACCACGGAATTGGCCACGGGTATGGAACAGCCCTGTCCCAGAAGGCTTGCTTTCAGGTCGCGGATCCGATGGTTCATCTCTTCGGCCGGACTGTCGGACAGCGGGCTGATCAGCGCATTGGGAGCAAGCAGTATTCCGCACTTCCGGATATTGGCGCGGGCCAGTGCCTCAAGCTCTTTGGCCCGTTTCAGAAACGGTGCGAGCTCCCTTGCACGGGCCTGGAACTTCTCCTTGAACGCGGCCTCCTTCTTCAGAAAGTCGGAATAGGCCAAATGCGCGCGCTCGTAGTCGCGTTGAAAACGCGCCCATTTCTGGAAATGGGTGACGTGGGACTTGCGTTGGCCGGCCATGTCGTGGCCTTCCAGCAGATAGGTCTTGTCGCGGATCGACATCGTATCGAAAGACTGCGAGCCGGCCGTGATCTGGCAGTAAGTCAGGTGACGGTAATGCTCCATGGAGATCCTGGCGTCGGCGACGGCGGTCGTCAGAGACGCCCGGCGCGTGGCCCAGATGACTTGTGCGTCGCCCAGATTGCATTGCCGCAGAAGCTCATCCGTTCCGCCGAGCGGCCGGTCCGGATCCCAGTAGGTCTGCAACTGCTCGATGGTCTCGGTCGGGTTCATCACCGCGTTGGCGACGGCGGCCGTCAGACCGGTTTTGATCTTGTCCGTCGAGACGGAACGCGCATAGGCAGCCGGGTCCGCGGCGACCTTGTCCGCTTCCATCAGCCAGTCACCGATGCTGAGCGAGGTGTTGTCGCCGTCGTTGCCGCTGAAATCGATCACCAGGAATTCCGGTATGACATCGGGGCCGCCGGTCGCCAGTTTGCCGGCGAGTTTCGCCAGTTTCTGGTATTCGTCATAGGTCGCCTTGACGCCGTCGATGACCCCCATTGCCGTGCGTTGTTCCTGCGGCGACAGATTGGTGGACTGGACGACGCTTTTCGCCATGCAGGCAATGGATCCCTGCAACGCGCCGGTTATCCGATCGACAGGTTCGGAAAAATCGAGCTGCTCGGTCAGATTTTCAAAGCAGTCGGCCGCGCCGGTCATGACGCCGGGACCGATCTTTCCGTCGGTAGCCACCTTGCACTTCTTCAAGGTCTCCGCGACCGAAGGCGAAATGCACTGCTCGACCAATGCCGAGGGAAATTTCCAGAAGGCGTCCAGCATCGTCGGGCAGACGCCTCCGACGTCGGGCCGGGGCCCTAGGTCCGGGCGCAGGTTATCCGGCGCTTCCGCCGCTTGTGTCATTGCGGCGTTCAGTTGGTCGACCGTCAGATAGGTGTAGGGAATGCCGAAAGGGCTGGTGGCTTTGGCCGGCACGGCTGAGAGCAAGATTATCACAGCGCACGCGACCAGGCGGTCGAAAGGCAACCGGATCGTTTTCATCAGTCCAACTCTCCCAGGCCTTCCTCTATAGAGGGCAATGTCTCCGATGACGGTGCAGCCGTCTGCGGCTCCACGGCAACGGGAGCTTCGACGGTCTCAGTCCGGTCGAGCCCGGTTTCAACGGAGGAGGCGGGAGGCTCGGCGAGAAATTCCGCCGCGACCCAACCGCAATAACGATGGGTGCAAACGCGTGCCCACTGGTCGCCGTTGTGGTCGGTTTGCCGTTGCCGGACAACAACTGTATCGTCCATGATCACCGACCCGAGCCGTTGGCTCCGGACGCTTGCGCGGGGAAAGACATTGAGTTCGGGAATGTTGACCCGCATCTCCCGGTTCTCGGTGTCGTTGTCAGATACTCTTGCATCGCTGTCTTCAAGCGCCCAGGAAAGAGCTTCCATCGCCTTTTTCGTTTGCGAACCGAAACTTCCGTCGATCGCTCCGTCGTAAAAGCCTTCCTCCTTCAATATCTGTTGGAAATCCGAACGGAAGCGCGCACCCCAGGGGCGTGTTTCGGAGGCCAGTTGGGCCGGGCTGATCCGGTAGCCATCCTGTATGGCCCGGAACAGATGCTCGGCGGACGCGCGATCGTCACGCTCGACAACGAGGCTCTTCCGGTAAATCTGGGCGAGACGGTAATGGGCGTAGGCGCTGCCGTGATCGGCTGCCTTCCGGTACCAGTGAAAGGCTTTCTGCAGGTCTTTTCGTACGCCTCGGCCCTTTTCGTGAATGAGGGCAAGTTCCAGAGCGGCTTCCCAGTCACCTTTTTTGGATGCCTTTTCCAACCACCGGATCGCACTGGACGTGCTTTGCTGAACGCCGTCGCCTTCCAGATACGCAAACGCGAGAAGATACATGGCGTCGACATCGCCGTTTTCAGCTCCCTTGAGGAGCCATCCGGCTCCGCGATCGGGATCCTTTGGAACCTCCTTGTCTTCCATGAACGCGATGCCGAGGAGTGTCATTGCCTGTGCGGAACCACGCGCGGCTGCCTTTGTGAGCCAGTCAATTCCCTTGCCCGTGTCGAGCGGAAATTCGACACCGGTCAGGTAACGCTGCCCGATTCTGGTCATGGCTGCCGGATAGCCGCCATTCGCCGCAGCCAGAAGATGCTCCGATGCTTCGCTTGACCCTGCTTTTTCCAGTGCCCGCCCGAGCTGATAGCGGAACCGGAGTTCTTCCGGAAAAGCTGCCACGGCTGTACGGCAGGCTGGAACCGCACGGGCAGTATCGATCCAGTCGTAGTCGACCCCCACGGTCACCCTTTTTGCATCGAGCGGATGCGTTGCAAGCCTGTCGCAGTCCTGAACGGGTGCTGTTTTCTTCGAACCCGGCGCGGCGGCAGTCGTCAAACCGGAGGAGGACGGCACTGTACCGGGTGACTGTCCGGAGAGCTGTCCGGCGGCCGACCCTTGCAACTTGTTCAATCTGAGACGCGCGAGCGGTGCGAACTGGCCGTTCGGATAGGCGCTCAGGTAAGCTTCCAGCTCAGCCCGGTCGCTGCTGTCGCGTACGCTTTCCCAAAAAGTGATCTCCCCGGAGCCGGATTGCGCGACCGCGGAAAGAGGAACGCCTCCCACCAAAAGAAGTCCGACAAGAAAAGCGCCTAACCGGTGCATCTTTACCCCCCAATTCACTCCCCGCCTGGATTTTTACACAAAGGGTTTCCCGTGGTTTTGATGCAAATCATTTCCAAGTTTTTCTGTAGACTGCCGCGCAAGAGGGACGGTTTCCCTAGAGGGCGACCGCCAGGACGCGGGAAAAATTATGAGCGGTTTCCGCTCAAAAAAGACGTCCGGGGAGTTTGCTGGAACAGGGCGTTGGCATAGTGTGCTGCCGGGAGGAACGGCAACTTGATGCCATTGCGGGCCAACAGGCTCAATCTCGCCAGGAGGTATCTCTGGGGGGCACTTGTTGCCGCCCTGATTCCGCTTGTTTTCATCGCCGCCCTCTACGACCGTTACAGCGCCGACCTCGTCGACAATCTCGTGACCAACCGCGTCAACGCCAATCTGGAAGCGGCGGCGGTTCGCATGAGCAATTTCATGGCCGTGCAGGTCAACAAGCTGGAAAGCATCGTCGACCTGCCGGACACGACGGACTTTTTCCTGGAAGAAGAAGGCAGCGCGATTTCACCGCTCCTCAGGGATTTTCTCCTGTTGGAAGTCGAAAGTCCGGACGTTTACGCGATTGAGCTTTCCAGGGTGTCCGGGGAAACGGTCGCGACGGTTCCGGCCAACCGCACCCGCGAAGACCCGGCCGGTCTCAATACGTTGCCGCTTGTCCAGCACGGCGCCGTTGAAATTCTCGGGCCGGTTCTGCCCGGACAGGGACGGCCGGGCTGGTTCCTGATCCGCATGCCCGTTTTCCTCAATCAGCAAAAGATTGGCGTCGTCTCGCTGCGCATGCGGCTGTCGTCGCTGACGGAACTCGCGGCACAACTTGTCGAGCCGGATGTGTACCAACCGCAGATCGTCGTCTTCGAGCGGGTACGCATGACCCCGGTCGGAACCGAAGCCTTCTCAACCAAGGAACTGGCGCGCTCGCGCCAGTTCCTGCCCGGTTGGCGCATCCATCTTGTCGAAGGCGGCGGCGATCTGGAAGAGCCGCGCGAACGGATACGCTTTGTCCTGCTCTTCGCCGCCGTTGTGTCGGCGCTTGTGCTTGTGGCCCTGTTCCTCAAGATGTCTCAAAGGCTGTCCAGCTATCTCGTTCCGCTGAACGAAGGCGCGAAAGCCATCGCCGACGGCAATTTCAATGTGCCTGTTTCCGAGGACGGGCCGGGCGAACTGGGCACGCTTGCGCGGTCCTACAATCGGATGCGCGAGCAACTGGAAACCCTGATCGCCTCCCGGGTGGAGGTCGAACGCCGCGCGGCGCTCGGTGGCATGGCGGCAGGCATCGCCCATGAAATCCGCAATCCTCTGGCGACCGTCGTCACCACCGTGCACGGCCTGAAACGGAACGAGAACGACCCCGAACGCCGGCAGATGTTCGACGTTATCTCCTCGGAGATCACGCGCGTCGACAAGACGATCGGCGAATTCCTCAACTACGCCAAACCCAGCCCGCCGGTCCGGGAACCGGTGCTGATCCGGGACGCGTTCCGGTCGATCCGGACGCTGCTGGCAACCAGCGCGCACGAAAAGAACATCGTCATCGATCTCTCCGGGGATTCCAGTCTTCAAATCGAAATCGACCCGGCGCACTTCAGCCAGATCCTTTTGAACCTGGCGCTCAACGGTTTCGACGCCATGCCGGACGGCGGCCACCTGAAACTGCGTGCCTACCGGGACGGCGGCAGCATTCACGTCACCGTGTCCGACGACGGTTCGGGAATGGATGACGCGACCAGGGAAAGGGTGCTCCGGCCGTTCTTCACCACGCGCGCCAAGGGATCGGGGCTTGGCCTGCCGGTCACGAAGCAGCTTGTGGAGACCAATGGCGGCGAGTTCTTCATCGAGAGCGAGGCCGGTCACGGAACCACGGTTACGCTCGTATTTCCAAGGGGGAGTGGGGGGCAACAATGACCAGTCCGAATGTCCTCATCATCGATGACGAAATCAATCTGACCCGCTCGCTGGCCTTCACGCTGCGCCAGGCGGGCATGGACTGCAAGGAAGCGCATAACGGTCATATCGGCTGCAAGATCGCGCAACGGGAGACGCCCGATATCGTCCTTCTCGATGTCCGCATGCCCGGCATGGGCGGACTGGAGGTGCTCGGCTGGTTCAACGAGGAGCTGCCCGGCGTTCCGGTGATCATGATGTCGGCCCTCGACGACACGCAGGATGCGGTTTCCGCCATCAAGATGGGCGCGGTCGACTATGTCTCGAAACCGTTCGACGTTGACGAACTGATCCACCTGCTCAACGAAACGGAGACGAGACGGCAACTGGCGTCTGAGGTCCGCTACCTGAGGGAACGGTCCATAGAGTTCGACTTCATCGGAGGCAGTGCGGGGATCGCTCAGCTCCGCCGCGATATCGAACGGATCGCGGCGAGCCAGGCGCAGACGGTTTTTCTGACCGGAGAAACCGGTGTCGGCAAAGCGGTGGTCGCGCGCGAACTTCACCGGCAGGGCAGCGGCCTCGACGCGTCCTTCGTCGAGGTCAATTGCGCCACTTTGCCCGTCAGGCAGATCGACACGGAACTGTTCGGAGCCGAGAGAGGCGGAGGGCACGGTTCGCCGTCAAGGCCGCGCGGACTGGTGGAGATCGCCAATGGCGGCACGCTCTTTCTTGATGAAATCGGGGAAATGCCGCTCGAGGTTCAGGCGAAATTGCTGAACTTTCTGGAAACGAGATCCTACAGGGTCGCCGGCAGCAATCGGGAGTATCATGCCGATGTTCGGGTGATCGCGGCGACCAACAAGGATCTCGCCGCCTCGGTCGACGCGGGAGATTTCCGCCGGGACCTGTTTTTCCGGCTGAACGTGGTTCCCATCGCCATTCCTCCGTTGAGGGAGCGGGAAAAGGATATCGAACTTCTGGCGGTACACTTCGCGGTCAAACACGCGCAGTCGTCCGTGTCCGCCCCGATCGGATTCGACAAGACCACGCGCGAGTTCTTCCTGAGTTACGACTGGCCCGGCAATGTCCGCGAACTGAAGAACCTGGTCGAGCGGCTTTCGATTCTCTACCCCGGCCAGACGATCACGGCGGACAGGTTGCCGCCTGAAATCAAATCGGTGGAACCCAAACGGGCACTCTCGATCGAACAGTCGATGGAAAATGTCGAACGCGACCTCATTCGAGAGGCCCTCATGCGCAGCAAGGGTAAAAAGGGGCTCGCCGCGGACCGGCTTGGTATTTCCCGCCATGCCTTGAAACGCAAGATGCAGCGGCTGGGGCTGGCATGACGACGATGTGCCGGGCATTCCTTGCCTTTTTTTGCATCCTTCTGGCGACACTGCCTGTCGCGGGCGAAAGCCTGCGCATCAAGGCGGGGTGCCTTTTCCCCCTGACCGGACCGGGAGCTCTTTACGGGCGCGACAGCACGGTTGCGATCAAGCTTGCCCAGAAGCACCTAGAAAGCCTCGAACCTTTCGGTTATCCGCAGGTCGACGTCATCGTCGAGGATACGCGGTCAAAGTCCCTTCGCTCGCTTCAGATCGCGCGGCGGCTGATCGACGAAGACCGGGTCGATTTTCTCTGTGGCGTCGTCAACTCCAGCGTCGCACGGGCCGTTTCCGGTCTCGCGCGGGACGAGGAGGTGTTTTTCATCGGAACAGATCATGCCTCACCGGCGCTGACCTCCGAGGACCTGCATCCCTACTACTTCCGCGTGAACAACGGCACCCGCCTGTCGATGCGCGCCGGCGCCAAGTATATTCGCGAAACCTATGGAAACCGGAGCGAGCCGGTGAAGATCGCTTTCATCGGTCCGGATTACGAATACGGCTATCAGGCCTGGGACGACCTGCGCAGATTTTTGCAACAGCAAGGCACGGAATTCGAGATCGCCGGTGAATACTGGCCGAAGGTTTTTGAGACGGACTTCTCACCCTATATCCAGTCGTTGCTTCGCACCGACGCGGATATTGTCGTCAACGGCCAGTGGGGGCTCGACTTCGTCACCTTCG
The DNA here is from genome assembly GCF_017309185.1 of Roseibium aggregatum. Classification (GTDB taxonomy): domain Bacteria; phylum Pseudomonadota; class Alphaproteobacteria; order Rhizobiales; family Stappiaceae; genus Roseibium; species Roseibium aggregatum_B. The sequence goes on from NZ_JAEKJZ010000001.1 coordinate 1,642,822, forward strand.
TCAAGCAGGCCGCACAACTCGGTCTCTTCGATCGCCTGCAGTTCATGAACTTCGATGCCGGCGGCAACTACGAGCTTTTGGCCGAACTGGAAAACGACATGCCGCTCGGGCTCGTCCTGTCGGCGCGCCATCATGTCAATTGGCCGCCGACGGAGCGCAACCGCGCTTTTGTCGAGGAGTTCCGGGAGGAGGCCGGGCGCTACCCGAGCTATGCCGCGCAAGGAGCCTATGCCGGAATACTGGCCATGGCGGAAGCCGTGCGGAACGCCGGCGGGACCGGAGACAAGGACAGGATCCGCGAGAGCCTGGAACACCTGACCTTGAGCCTGCCGGAGGATCCGGACGGGTTCCGCTCGAAAATGGACCCGGTCAACCATCAGATCCTGCAGGTCCAGGCCATCGGCAAGACCATCTTCAACAACAGTTTCGCTCCGGCCAAGGTCATGCTGGGCGATTGGCGGATCTACTATCCTCCGGAAAGCTGGCCGACCTTCAAAAACGGCAGTTGACGGTTTGAGCGCTCTCCGCGCAGGAATGAAGCCGAATGAGCGCCAACCGCTCATTTTCCTTCTCTCTCCGAATGGCTCCGGCCCCCCGTTTCGCGAAAACTGATCGCAGTGCACCGGCAAGGCGCACGGGGAGGAAATCCGCATCGCAACACGTAAACCGGCCGCACATGTCGACGCGCGCCGACCCTTGCGGGTGCCTTCCCCTCGACAGACCATTGGAGGAGGACTGATCATGGCATCAGCCAACAAGGGGGCGCGCGCACGCGCGGCTAGAAGCTCAAGAAACATTCTCATGGCGGCAACGGCGCTCGGCCTGGCTGCGTCTTTCGTCGCTGCAGGCAGCGCCCAGGCGCAGGAAGAGCCGGTCAAGATCGGACTGGTGACCTTCCTGTCCGGTGGAGCCGCGGGGCCGTTCGGCGTTCCGGCGCGAAATGCCGCCGAACTGGTGATCGGTGCAATCAATGCCGGGTCGCTTCCCGCGCCCTACGACAGCGCGGGTTTTGCCGGCAGGCAGATCGAGACCATCTTCGTCGACGAGAACTCCAAGCAGAAGAACGCCGATTTCCAGAAACTCGTCGAAAAAGACGGTGTCGACATGGTGCTCGGCTATATCTCCTCAAGCAGTTGCAAGGCGATCGCACCCGAGGCGGAGAAGGCTGAAAAGCTGACGATCCTGTTCGACTGCGGCACACCGCAGATTTTTGAAGAGATCGTCACGGATCCCAAATACACCTTCCGGACCGGCGCTCATGCGACCATGGATAACGTTGCCGCGGCCCGTTACCTTGTCGACACCGGCGTCAAGACCGGCTCCTATGCGGGCATCAATCAGAATTACGCCTTCGGTCAGGACTCCTGGCGCGACTTTTCCGCGTCCATGGCCCAGGTCGACGGCGAGGCGACCATTGCCACGGAACAGTTTCCGAAAATCTATGCCGGACAGTACGGCTCCGAGATTTCGGCGCTGCTGACCTCCAAGCCGGATGTCATTCATTCCAGTTTCTGGGGGGGCGACATGGAGGCATTCGTGATCCAGGGTTCCGCTCGCGGCGTGTTTGAGCGCTCGAAAGTCGTGTTGACCACGGGCGAGACCGCCATGCACCGGCTGGGCGCCCAGATGCCGGATGGCACGGTGATCGGCGCGCGCGGCCCCCACGGCGATCTCGCCCCGGAGTCCGACCTCAACGACTGGTTCCGCAAGGCTTATTTCGACCGTTTCGGCACCTTGCCGACCTATCCCTCCTACAAGATGGCACAGGCTCTGCTTGGCGTGAAAGCGGCCGCCGACAAGGCCGGAAGCGCCGATCAGGATGCCGTTATCGGGGCCTTGAAGGGGCTTGAGTGGGAAGGTCCGAGCGGCAAGGTTTCCATGGCGCTAGCCAATGGCCACCAGGCCATTCAGGGAACGGCTTACGGCACCTACAAGTTCGACAAGGAGACCGGCAAGGCCGCGCTGGTCGACGTCGTTCGCTACGATGCCGAATGCGTGAACCCGCCCGCCGGCATGAATTCCATCGACTGGATCGAAAGCGGCTTCGAAGGCGCCAAGTGTGAGTAACGCCGAAAACTTGCCTGTCAGGGGCTTCCTCCCGGGACGTTCCGTCTGACGCATCGCCGGGTCTCCGAAGGCAATGCCTCCGGGACCCGGCCCTTTCCCGGCGGTGCCGCCGCCCGGCACCGTTCGATTTCTGACTGTTATGGAGTTTCAAATGCTTACCGCTGTCGCGATAGCAGTGGATGGGCTCGGCTTTGCCGCGTGGCTCTTCCTGTCTTCGGTCGGCCTCACGCTTATCTACGGCGTGATGCGGATCCTCAACATCGCCCATGGCGGTTTCTATGCTCTTGGCGCCTACACGGCAGCCTGGGCGGTCGGTCTCTACACACAGACCGGCAGCACGATCGCGCTGACCTATCTGATCATTCCGCTCGCGGCCCTGGTTGCCGGCGTCGTCTCCGGTCTGCTGGTCGAGCGCGGCATCCTGCGCTTCATGTATGGCCGGGACGAGGTCCTGATGGTTCTCGTGACCTATGCGATTTTCCTGATTTTGGAGGACGTGACCAAACTCATCTGGGGAACCGACTCCTATGTCTCCTATCAGCCGGCTTACTGGCTCGGGACGATCGACGTTTTCGGCCTGCCTTACACGGTCTACAAGTTTCTCATCATCGCCGTCGCCATCGCGGTCGGAGCGGCGCTCTATGTCACGCTCAATCACACGAGGGTCGGCAAGCTCCTGCTGGTCGTGATCGAGGATCGGGAGGTCAGCAAGGCGCTCGGCATCAACGTGACCCTGTTCTTCACGGTGACCTTCGTCATCGGGGCGACGCTCGGCGCGCTCGGCGGCGCTCTGACCGCGCCCGAGATTTCCGTTGTCCCCGGGATCGGCGCGGAAATCATTGTCATGGCCTTCGCCGTGATCGTCATCGGTGGCATGGGGTCTATCGGGGGCGCGATGCTCGGTGCCCTGATCGTCGGCTTTTCGAGAGCCGCCTTCGTTCACCTATACCCGCCGGCCGAACTCTTCTCGATCTATCTCGTCATGGCCGCCGTGCTGGCCGTGAAGCCTTACGGATTGTTTGCACTCGCGGAGAGCAGAAAGATATGACCAAGTCCTTCGACAAAACGGAATGGGGGCTCATGGTCGCGCTTCCCGTTCTCATCTGCCTGATTTTCGTCCTGCCGGCCTGGGTGGTCAATTATGTTCAGGTGTCGCTCGGCACCGGTCTGGTCGCCCTGGGTGTCACGATTCAAATGCGCGCCGGGCTCGTTTCCTTCGGGCAGGGGCTCTTCTTCTGCGTCGGCGGTTACTCGGCGGGGCTTGCCGGGAAATTCCTCGGCATTTCGGATGTTTTCCTGCTTCTGGTCCTGGGGTTGGTCTCCGGTATCCTGATTTCCTTCGTGCTCGGTTTCCTTCTGCGCCGCTATCGGGAGATCTTCTTCGCCATGCTCAGCCTGGCGGTCTCCATGATCTTGTTCGGTCTGTTGTCCAGCACCGAGGAACTCGGCAGCACGGACGGTTTCAACCTGCCTCAGGCGACCTATTTCGGCTGGGCGCCGGAGGGCGACACGGGCAAAACGATGCTCTACGCCGTAACGTGCGTCGTCACGGTGATTTGGGCAATCGCGCTCAACAGGATCCTGCGCAGCCCGCTGGGATACATCAACGAAGCCATTCGCGAGAACGAATTGCGCGTGGAATATCTCGGCACCTCGGCGCGCCAGGCTGTTCACGTCACCTATGTGATCGCCGCGGCCGTCTCGGCAACCGGCGGGGTTCTGTGGGCCATGGCGCTGGGCCATGTCGACCCGGAAATGACGAACTGGACCACGTCCGGACAGTTCGTGTTCGTTTCGATCCTTGCCGGAACCGGAAACATCGTCGCCCCTCTGATCGGGACCTTCATACTGGAAATTGTCCGCGTCTACGCGGTCGAGGTCTCTCCCAATACCTGGCAGATGATTCTCGGCACCTTGATGCTGCTTACCATCGTCTTCCTTCCCAAGGGGCTCTGGTCTCTGATGAATACCGCAAAGAAGAAAACCGGCACGGTCCCGGCTGCGGAAGCCGTTGCGGGAGAATGACATGACGACCATTCTTGAAACCAAAAACCTGGAACGCACCTTCGGCGCCGTCGTCGCGGCAAAGGACATCAATATCCGGATCGACGCCGGCGAGGTGCTGGGCGTTATCGGGTCCAACGGGGCCGGCAAGACCACCTTCGTCAACATGGTGACCGGCTATCTGCCGCCGAGTTCCGGCGAGATACTCTATCGCGGAGCGCCGATCACGGGGAAGCCGACGCGCGAGATCATGCGGCTCGGCATCTGCCGGTCTTTCCAGATCCCGCAACTCTTTCCCGAAATGGGCGTCCTCGATAACATGCTGATCGCCCTGACGATCGCGAAACAGCAAAAGCCGGTTCTGTTCCGGCCGGCCATCGACCGTGTCGTCGAGGATGAAGCCATCGCGCTGCTGACACGTTTCAGGATCGAACGTTACGCCCATCAGGAAATCCAGACCCTGCCGCAGGGCGTTCGCAAGCTGGTCGATATTGCCATGGCCACGGTCTCCGATCCCGCGCTCCTGTTCCTGGACGAGCCGACAAGCGGCGTGAGCGCGGACGAGAAGATGGACTTCATGCGCGTCCTGATCGACGCCCTCAAATCGACCGACACGGCCGTTTTGTTCATCGAGCACGATATGGAGATCGTCGAGGAATTCTCGCCGCGGTGCGTGGCCTTTTACGAGGGCACGATTCTGGCCGATGGACCGACTGGGGACGTGCTCAAGGACGCGAAAGTGCGTGAGTTCGTCATCGGCAGCGAGTTCCACCGCAAGCCCGACGAAAGCGTGGAGACAGCCACCGGAAAGGGAGCCGCCTGATGCTGACCGTAACCGACATCAACTTGTCCATCCAGCGCGTGCCGATTTTGAGGGACGTCGATCTGGAGATCGATACGGGTACAACCTGCGGGCTGATCGGCCGCAATGGCGCGGGCAAGACCACCTTGATGCGCGCCATCATGGGGCTTCTGCCGATCGAAAGCGGAACCATCCGGTTCAATCATGCCTCCCTCGACGAAGCCAGGGCGCACGAGCGGGCGAAGCTCGGCATCGGTTACCTGCCGGAGGACCGGCGTCTGGTGCCGCATTTCACCGTCGAGGAGAACATTCTCGTGTCGCTCTGGGCCACCGGCAACCCTGACCGATCCCGCGTGAGCTGGGTCTACGAGCTGATGCCGGAGATCGGCCGCTTCGCCTCGCGCAAGGCGATGACGCTCAGCGGTGGACAGCAGAAACTGGTGGCTTTGGGCCGGGCGCTCGTGGCCGGCTCGAATCTCCTGCTTTTGGATGAACCCTTCGAAGGGGTCGCGCCGGCTCTGGCGAAGCGATTGATGGAAGTGATTTCCGACCTGAAGTCGGAACATCTGACGGTCCTGATTTCCGAGTCCGACTACACCCATTCGGAAAATGTGGTCGACAAGGTCTATTCCATCGAGCGCGGTCAGATCAGTCTGATGAACGCGCTTGCAGCATGAGGCGAGCCATGAACGACTTTATCTTCAATACAACGGCTTCTATTCGCCTGAAGAGCGGCGGCGCGGCTGAACTCGGCGATATTCTCGCGGATATGCCGATCGCCGCGCAGGAGCGCGGTGCAATGCTGGTTACCGACCCGGGCATCATGAAGCTCGGGCTTGCCGACGCGGCCCTGGAGAGCCTTGAGGCGCGAAAGATCAAGACATTGGTGTTCGACAAGGTGGAAGCCGATCCCAAGGCGGAAACCGTGCTTGAGGCGACTGCCATCGCGAAGGATGCCGGGATCGGCTGTATAATCGGCTTCGGCGGCGGCAGTTCCATGGACGTGGCGAAGGTCGTTGCGCTCCTGTGCGGGGCCGACCAGCCGCTGGACGCGCTTTACGGCGTCAATCTGGCGAAGGGAAAGAGACTGCCGTTGGTGCTTGTGCCGACCACCGCTGGCACGGGGTCGGAGGTCACCGCCGTCTCCATCCTGACGACGGGAACGGAGGAAAAGAAGGGGGTCGTCACCCCGATCATCCTGCCCGATATCGCATTGCTCGACCCCGATCTGACCATCGGCCTGCCTCCGCACATAACGGCCGCAACGGGCGTTGACGCCATGGTTCACGCGATCGAGGCCTTCACCTCGCGAAGCGCCAACAACAATCCGATCTCACGAACCCTCGCCAAGCAGGCACTCGACCTGCTCGCCGCCAATATACGCGAAGCGGTCGCGAACGGTAGCAACAGGGAGGCGAGAGTCAACATGCTGCTCGGCTCCATGCTGGCCGGTCAGGCCTTCGCCAATTCTCCGGTCGCGGCGGTGCATGCTCTGGCCTATCCGGTGGGCAGTCTCTTCCATGTCCCGCACGGTCTGTCCAACGCGCTCGTGCTTGCCGAGGTCATGCGCTTCAACGCGGCCGACTGCGGGGCCGAATACGCCGAACTCGCCCCGCATGTCTTTCCCGATATCGACACGGGCCGGTCAAGTCAGGCGGTAACGTTGGACTTCATCGAAAGGCTCGTTTCACTCAACCGCGATCTGGGTCTCGAGCCGGGGCTGAGCCATGTCGGCATAACGAAGTCGGATATCCCAAAGCTGGCGTCCGACGCGATGAACCAGACCAGGCTCCTGGTGAACAATCCGCGCGAAGTCCGGGAGGAGGACGCGGCGCGGATCTATGAAGCCTCTCTCTGACGGGGAGTGCTTTGGCGCGGCAATATCGCGGTCGGTTGCCGTGACGCGATGGAAAAGACCGCATGTTGGGAGGTAAATACGATGAAATCCATTTTTCTGACCGCGGCGTTCTGCTGCGGGCTGACGGGCGCTGCCCTGGCCGAGGGCTGGCATACGTCCCCGTGGGGGCCGGAAGACGAACTCGGTGCGGCCAATCTCATCACGCCGGAAAGCGTGCTGGCGGCATCGAAGCTCGTCAAGACAGGCAAGACATACAATCTCGGCATCGAGGTCAGTAAAACGACGCCGGCCTTTTCCCCGCGATCCATGAGCATAACCGTGCTGCAGCCCAACCAGATCACGACTGAGGGCCTCGGCACGAACGGCATGACCTACAACGATGATATCTTCATGGGGTGGCTCGGCATCGGACCGCAGATCGACGGTCTCGGTCATATCGGCATCAAGCATACCTACTATAACGGATTTGCCGGCGCGGAGGTCGCCAAGGCGGACGGGCTTGCCAAGCTGGGACTGGAAAAGCTGCCGCCGATCGTGACACGTGGCGTGTTGCTCGACATGGCCGCTTTCTATGGGCAGGACATTGTCGAGGAAGGCACGCCCTATACGAGGGAAGATATCATCTCAGCCGCCGAGGCGCAGGGAGTCGAGCTGAAAAAGGGAGATGTCGTTCTGTTTCACTCGGGCTGGCTGAACCTGCTCGACGGCGAGAACCCGGACCATGAGCGCTATGTGAAGGTGGAACCGGGACTGGGTATCTCCGGCGCGGAATATCTCGCCGAGGTTGGCGTCGTGGCGGCGGGGGCCGACACCTGGGGCCTTGAAGCTGTTCCTTTCGAGAAAGGATCCGATGGTGTCTTCGCCGTTCATCAGATACTAATTCCGCAAAATGGTATTTACATTCTCGAAAACATGGATACCCGTGAACTTGCCAAAGACAAGGCGTACGAGTTCATGTTCGTTCTGGGCGTCACCCGCATGAAGGGGGCCGTCCAGATGATGATCAATCCGACGGCCATCCGCTGACCGTTCGGAACATTCGGCCCGGCCCCGCGTTCATGCAGGACACGGGGCCGTCAACTGTGAAAAGGAAGTTTCCGATGCCAACCATGTATGAAAGCCTGACCCAGCGGCTGCAGCGCCCGGATTTGCTCTGCACCCAAGCGTTCCTGGGAGGTGAATGGGTTGGAAGCGGCGGTTCCGGCGAAGAATTCGGCGTGACGAACCCGGCGACGGGGGAACTTATCGTCAACCTCCCGGATCTGGGCGTGGAGGAAACCAGGGCGGCGATCGACGCGGCCTATGTTGCGCAGAAGGACTGGGCCGCGAAAACCGGCAAGGAACGCTCCGCTGTCCTGCGCAAGTGGTACGATCTCATGGTGGCAAATGCCGACGATCTCGGCGCCATCCTGACCGCCGAAATGGGCAAGCCGCTTGCCGAGGCCAAGGGTGAGATCCTGTATGGAGCGAGCTTCATCGAATGGTTTGCCGAAGAAGCAAAGCGCGTCTATGGCGACGTCATTCCGGGGCACCAGGGCGACAAGAGGATTGTGGTCCTGAAACAGCCGGTCGGGGTGGTCGCTTCCATCACGCCGTGGAACTTCCCCAATGCCATGATCGCCCGCAAGGTCGGGCCGGCGCTAGCCGTTGGCTGTGCCTTCGTGGCGAAGCCTGCCGGTGAAACCCCTCTGTCGGCGCTCGCCATGGCGAAGCTTGCCGAAGAGGCCGGGTTGCCCAAGGGGCTGTTTTCGGTGATCACCTCGAGCAGGTCCTCGGATATCGGCAAGGAGTTCTGCGGCAACGACAAGGTCCGCAAGATCACCTTCACGGGCTCCACCGAGGTTGGCCGGATCCTGCTGCGCCAGGCGGCCGACAAGGTGCTCAAGGCGTCCATGGAACTGGGTGGTAACGCGCCGTTCATCGTCTTTGACGACGCGGATCTCGACGCCGCCGTGGAAGGGGCCATGATCTCCAAATACCGCAACAACGGCCAGACCTGCGTCTGCGCCAACCGCATCTACGTCCAGGCGGGCGTCTATGACGCTTTCGCCGAAAAGCTTGCGGAGGCGGTTGAAAAGATGAAGGTCGGCGACGGATTCGAGGACGGCGTTGTTGCCGGCCCCCTGATCGATGAAAAAGCCCTTCAAAAGGTCGAGGACCACGTTGCCGACGCGCTGTCCAAGGGCGCGCAGCTCGTGACGGGAGGCAAGCGCCACGACAAGGGCGGCACGTTCTTTCAGCCGACCGTCCTGACCGGCGTCACCAAGGACATGAAGGTATCCACCGAAGAGACCTTCGGTCCGGTCGCGCCGCTCTTCAAGTTCGACACCGTGGACGATGTCATCGAGCAGGCGAACGACACGATCTTCGGTCTGGCGTCCTATTTCTATGCCAGGGATCTGTCGCGCGTCTGGCGCGTTGCCGAGGCGCTGGAATACGGCATGGTCGGCATCAACACCGGTCTGATCTCTACCGAAGTGGCGCCCTTCGGCGGCATCAAGCAGTCCGGTCTCGGCCGGGAAGGGTCCAAATACGGCACGGACGACTTCACCGAGATGAAGTATCTCTGCTTCGGCGGGATCTAGGAGCGACTGTCTTCTGACTTCACGGGGCGCCGGAGAAACCGGCGTCCCGTACGCCGGTCCGTGTGACTGCGGATATTGCCCGGCCTCTCAAATCGTGACAGCCTTCTCCATAGCCTTGGAGGAGGAGAGCCATGCCGGAGATTTCCAGCGACCGCGATTGCCAGACCGTCATCACGACCTTCGAGATGACCCCGGGCACATGTTTCGATCTTCTTGACGAACTGAAGGACGCCTACGAGAGCTTCATTCGTCACCAGCCGGGATTTATCGGCGCGGGACTTCACGTGAACGACGCCCAGACCCGGATCGCCAATTATTCGCAGTGGCGCAAGCGGGAGGATTTCCTGGCCATGCTGCGCTCTCCGGAAATGCGCGAGCGGAACAGGCGCATCAGCGCGCTGTGCAAAAGCTTCGAGCCGGTCATGTATGACGTGGCGGAGAGTTTCGGTTAGACAAGGCCCGGGTCGCGAAGGTTTGCCGCTTGTTCTCCGGAGTTACGAGCACTTGCATGACTGACGAGATTGTCGATTGCCGGGCCTTGACCGATGACAGACTGTGTGCCGCCATGAATGCGGCGTTTTCCGACTATGTCGTTCCCGTAACCATGACAGCGGAGACGTTTACGACTTTTCGGCTTCAGCGGGGTTTCTCCGCCGAACACTCCTTCGCCGTACTTGCGGATGGAGACATCGCGGCATTCTGGTTTTCCAGCGCTCCGCTTCCCGCCTATGGAAACAGGGCCTATACGCTTTCCGTCGGCACCGACCCAGCCCATCGGCGCAAAGGATTGTCCCGACGGCTTTTTCAGGCGGTGGTGAACAAGCAGAAGCAGGCAGCGGGGCAAGGTCTGCAGCTGGAAGTGATAACCACAAATCGGCACGCCATATCAGCCTATGAGACCTTCGGCTTCCGGACCTGCCGCGATTTGCGTATCTGCGAAGTTCCGGCCAACGCCGGATCTTCCGCGTGTCTGGAAGGTCTGACATTCGAAACTGCGCGCGTCGAGGACCTTCCGGTGGACGAAACGCCGTTCTTCGACACGGATCCCACCCCACAGAACGCTCGAACGGCGCTTGAAGGCCTGACAGAGCGTGTCGTCATCGTCGTGGCCCGCACGGATGAAGAGATGCTTGGCTGGATTGCGGTCTACGAGGATTTCTCGGTGGCGCAGCTAGCCGTCAAAAAGGGACGCCGGAGGCAGGGCATCGGAAGCGCGCTGCTGCGTGAGGTCAGCCGGAGAATGCAAGCCGTGACCTTCAGGCTGGTCAATGTCGACCGGAACGCCACGGCGCTCAATGCCTTTTTGGACCGGGCAGGAGCGCAGGACATCTTGCGACAGTACGATATGCGCCTGGTCTTTTGAAGTCGCGCCTTGGCGGGGCCGCTCAGTCGCCCTTCTTGAAGGGCGCGTTTTCGGCGAGTGCCTCGTTCTCGCGCTCAACGGCGCGGCGTTCGTGCTCCAGATAATCCGCAACCGCTTCATGAAGCCCTTCGTGGGCGATCCAGTGCGCGGAATAGGTGGTGGTCGGCAGGTAGCCGCGCGCAAGCTTGTGCGCGCCTTGCGCGCCTGCCTCCACGCGCTGCAGGCCTTTGGCGATGGCAAAATCGATGGCCTGGTAGTAGCAGAGCTCGAAATGCAGGAACGGGTGATGTTCCGTACAGCCCCAGTGGCGGCCGAACAGCGTTTCCGATCCAATGAAATTCAGCGCGCCGGCGACGTAACGCCCATCCCGTTTGGCCAGCACCAGTAGCGTGCGCTCCGCGAGCCTTTCGTTGATGAGCGAGAAGAACTCGCGGTTGAGATAGGGGCGTCCCCACTTCCTGGAACCGGTGTCCATATAGAAGGAATAAAAGGCATCCCAGTGGGCCTCCGTCAGGTCGGAGCCGGTAACCCACTCCACCTCCAGGCCTTCCGTGCTCAGCGCCTCCCTGCGTTCCTTCTTGATGGCCTTGCGTTTGCGCGAGGCGAGATCGGCCAGGAAATCCTCGAAGCTCTCGTAACCCTTGTTTTCCCAATGAAACTGCTGGTCTGTGCGCTGCAGGTAACCGAGTTCTCCCAGTGCGTCCCATTCCGGCTTTGTCAGGAAGGTGGCATGGACCGACGAGGCGTTGTGGCGCTGGCACACCTGAACAAGCCCGGCGGCAAGCGCCTGCAGTCCGGCCTCCCGGTTGATGCCCGGCCCGGTGAGAAACCGGCGTCCCGTCGCCGGCGTGAACGGCACGGAAATCTGCAGCTTCGGATAATAGTCGCCACCGGCCCGGTAGAATGCGTCTGCCCAGCCGTGGTCGAACACGTATTCGCCCTTCGAATGGCTTTTCAGATAAGCGGGGACCGCCCCGAGCACCAACCCTTCGTCATCCATCAAAAGCGTATGCCGGGCGTACCAGCCGGTTTCGTTCGTTGCGCAGCCGGAGGCTTCAAGTGCCTCGAGAAAATCGTAAGAAAGGAAAGGGTTGAATGACTTTTCTTGAGAAAGTGGATGAAGATTGTCTTCCACCAGACCGGCCAGCTCGCCGAGAGGCGTACAGTGCGGGTCCTTTTCCAGCAGTCCGCGACCCGTAAGACGCCAGCCCGGATTGGCCACCCGATCCCAGTCCGCCGCCGCGACATCCTTGAGGGAGGTCACGATCCGCAGGGAGTATGTCGGCTGAGGCCGGGCGGCTTCCGGGGTCTTGCCGCCCTTTGCACCGGTGAAGGTCATGCGTCGAAAAAACCAGAGTACGGAGCCATATCAGGAATGTAGAGCTGCCATTTTGCAGTGCAAGAGGCAAGACTCCGTGCCTATGCGATTGCTCGGTCGGTTTTGTCCGGGTCGAAGCCTTCGAAGACGATCTGATCGGCGTGGCGGGCTGCGATTTCACGCTGATCCCGGGTGCGGACGGTCCAGCACATGAGCGGGGTCTTGAATATTGTCCGGAAGACGCTCGGCCCGATCGCCGGCAGATCGTTGACGCCGTAGGAGATGAAATGCGGCCGCGTGCGCGGCGCATGCAGAATATGCCTGAGAATGAACCGGTCCGTGCGGCTGCATCCGGCATAGTCCGGGCCTGGGCGGGCGCTGTCGGCCACGATGCCCCGCAGCACGGACGGATTGTGCCGTCTTGCGATCGAGAGCATGTCCGGGTCGAAGCTCTTGATGCAGACCGGGCCCTTGTAGGCCGCGACCTGGTCCACGACGCGTCGCACGAAGTCACCCTGCGCGTCCCGGCGCAGCAGCGACTTGATCTCGATCACGAGCGGCACCTTGCCGCCGACAAGCTCGAAAAGATCCGGCAGCAGCCAGAGCGTGTCGGTGCCGGTCTTCATGTGGATTTGAACGAGCTCCGTCGAATCGCGATCGATGACCTTGCCCGTACCTTCCGCCAGCCGGTCGAGCGTGTAGTCGTGAAAGACCAGGGCTTCGCCATCCGAGGTTTCCTGAACATCGACCTCTATGCCGAAGCGCCGGTCCATCGCGTGCTGGATGGCCGTGGGCGTGTTTTCGATGATGCCGTTGTCCGCGTCGTGATAGCCGCGATGGGCGATCGGGCGGGCGAATAGGGCCTGAAGGTCTGGCGGCATGAAACGGGTCTTTGCGGTAGCGGGCCTGTCGAGCGATTGCGCGCGGGGCGGCAGTCAGTCCACGATTTCGAAGATGGCCTCGATTTCGACGGCCGCGCCGAAGGGCAGGGAGGCGGCGCTGACCGCCGAGCGGGCGTGACGCCCCTTGTCGCCCATCGCTTCGACCAGAAAATCGGACGCTCCGTTGATCACCTGCGGCTGATCGCCGAAGTCGGCTGTCGAATTCACGAAGCCGACGATTTTGACAAGCCGCGCCACCTTTTCGAGGTCGCCGGTCGCGGCCTTTGCCTGAGCCAGCAGGTTGATTGCGCAGAGTTTCGCGGCCGCCTTGCCGCTGTCGACGGAAAGATCCGCTCCGAGTTTGCCGGTCACCTGCAGCTTGCCGTCTTCCATGGGCAATTGTCCGGAAACGAAAAGCTGGTTTCCGGTCCGGACGAAGGGCACATAGTTCGCCGCGGGAGCGGCGGCTTCCGGCAGATTGATCCCCAGGCTCGCGAGCCGGTTCTCGATTGTGTTGCTCATGCGACGACTCCTTGGCGGACTGACTTTTTCGTGTCTTGGCGCAATTCAACGGTGGTGACAAGGCAGAAATTCACCGGTGCGCGGGAGACGAACCTGTGGAGGACTGAAGGCCGGGTTGGCGGAAAGCTCTTCATTCCTTTGAAAACTGTGAAATAAGGCGTTCAGGTATCGATAATGCCGCCAGCCTGAATATTCCCGGTGACGGAAAAAACCGATTGCCGCATAATGGCAAGGCAATGATCCAGCGGTTCAAGGCATGGAGTTCACGAGTTCTCCGAGATCCTTTAAGCGCCTGGCGAGTAAGAGGTTCGTTAAATGCACTGCGATCGCAAGTCCCTGTCCCCGTTCTGCCTCATGGTCACCTTGGCGTGCATGTCGGGTGTCCTGTCCGGGACCGGCAGCTTCGCGGGAACCGTCGGTGGAGCAGCGGGTGTCAAACTCGTTCCCCACAGGGTGGTTTACGACATGGAACTCGCCGAAAAGGAAGAGAAATCCGGGATAACGGCCTTGAACGGGCGCATGGTCTACGATTTTTCCGGGAATGCCTGCGAGGGCTACAGCGTCAACTTCCGGTTTGTCACGGAATTCCAGGACGTAGACGGCGGATCGCAGATCACGGATCTGCAAACCACCTCCTTTGAGGAGCCGAAGACGGCGAGCTATCAGTTCTTGTCAAAAACCTATGTCGATCAGGAACTGGTCGAAGAAACCCGCGGCACCGCTCGTGTCGACAATGGCAGCAGGACCGTGGAACTCAAGGTGCCTTCCGAGAAATCGCTTCAGATCAAGCGCGAAGTTCTGTTTCCGACGGAACACCTGTTGGCGATCCTGAAGGCCGCCGGGGAGGGACGGTCTTTTCTGCCGGCGGACATTTACGACGGGGCCGAGACCGGCGAAAAGGTGTATGCCACCACCAGTGTCATCGGCGCCAGGTCCGTCACTCCGGCAAGCACCGTGAAGGACGGCCCGGACGCGCCGCTGGCCGGGCAACCCTATTGGCCGGTGACGGTTGCCTATTTCGATCCGGGCGAAGAAAACGCCTCCGGGGAACTTCTTCCCGTCTACCAGCTTTCCTTCTGGCTTTATCAGAACGGCATAAGCTCCCATCTGAAGCTGGACTATGGCGATTTCATCATTCAGGGCAGAATGGCGTCTCTGGAGTTTCTGGACGAGACGGCCTGTCCTTTGCCGTAGTGGCCCTTCTCGAATTACGATTTCTTCGGAGTTTCCACCGTTCGGGCCGCGTGGACCAGGCCGAGTTCCACGGCGGATTTTCCAAACTTGTCCCGAAGCTTGTCCATGGCGTGTTCCGCGTGTTTGCGCCGTTCGGCCGATTGATCGACGAGATCCTGAGGGTCGGCGCGGTCCTCGCTTTCAAGGTCGCTCACGCCGATTCCGATCAACCTGAAGCGGCGGCCGTCCGCCTCGTTCTCAAGCAGGGCGACGCCGGCCGCGAAAATTCTGTCTGCAAGCTGTGTCGGGTCGGTGAGATGGCGGGCTCTCGTGACCGTCTTGAAGTCCGCGGTCTTCAGCTTCAAGGTGACGCCACGCCCGGAAAGTCCGGATTTCTTGAGCCTTGCGGATACCTTTTCCGAAAGGTCTCGAAGGATGGGCCGGAGGGTGTCGAAACTGGAAATGTCCGTTCTGAAGGTTGTTTCGGTTGACACGCTCTTCGCCCCGCGCTCCGGTTTCACGAGACGGCTGTCTTCGCCATGAGAGAGCTGGGCGAGGCGCAGTCCGATGGAGCCGTAGCGGCGCGCGAGATCGTTCGCTTCCATGTCCTGCAACTGGCCGATGGTCCTGATCCCGTCCCGTTCCAGCTTTTTCTGAAAGACCTTGCCAACGCCCCAGATGCGGCCGACCGGCATCGCGGCCAGCACCGCTTTCGCTTCCGCGGCTCCGATGACCGAAAAGCCGCGCGGTTTTTCCAGATCCGACGCCAGTTTCGCCAGGAATTTGTTGGGCGCGAGGCCGACCGACGCGGTGATGCCGATGTCGGTTTCCAGATCGCGAACGAACTTTGCGAGCGTTTCGGCCGGCGTCGCCCGGTGCAGGCGCTCGGTGCCGGTCAGGTCGAGAAAGGCTTCATCGATGGACAGCGGTTCCACCAGCGGTGTGAGGGAGCGCATGCGCTCGCGGATGTCCTTTCCGACCCGGGCGTATTTTTCCATATCCGGACGGATGACCACCGCGTCGGGACAAGCCTCCAGGGCCTTGAACATGGGCATTGCGGAGCGCACACCGTAGATCCGCGCGATGTAGCAGCATGTGGATACAACGCCCCTTTGACCGCCGCCAACGATCACCGGCCGGTCCTGAAGCTCCGGATTGTCGCGCTTTTCGATCGCTGCGTAGAAGGCGTCGCAGTCGATATGGGCAATCGCGAGACCGTCCAGCTCCAGATGCGAAACGGCACGCGGACTGCCGCAGGACGGACAACGCGGTGACACGACTGCGAACCGGGCGCCACAATCCCGGCAGAGCGCTCGATTTTCCGAAGCCATTGGTGTCACGGTTCTCACGGTCCTGGGCTTCCGCGGAAGGGGGGCGGGGTTTCTAGCCGTCTAAAATAGCGCTGATATAGGTTTCGGTCTCCTGCCAATTTCCGGTCAGGAGATCGATATGGCTTTCTTTCTTCATGGCGTTGCGAAACCGGGGATCGGCGATGAACTGGATCTGCACCGCTGAGGGAAACGAGGCGCTCACGGAAGAATGATTGGCCGGACTGTCGTCGATGAAGACCACGGGTGAGGGCCGTCTGGCAGCAAGTGCTGCGACAGCGCCGCCCTTGGGACCGGAATTCGTCACGAGCGGATAGGAGATGTCGAAACCGGCCAGCAGTTTCTCGCGCACGGGTTTGTTATGCGAGCCTGGCAGGTTTGTGAGAAGAACGATGTCCCAATCGCCGGCAAGCTTGGCAAGGGCCTCGTTGGCACCGGGAACCATATCCTGCCGGTCGCAATATTCTTCGAAAAACAAAAGCAGATGATTGCGCACTGTCACGGACGATAAGGGCGTTCGGCTGTCTTTCGGTGCGATGTTTCCAGTCAGGCGGAACTCGTCGTTCAAGAACATCAGCCCGTATGTGTCGAGGTAGTCCTCAAGGTGGCTGATCATATGCAGGATTACCTCGTCGACGTCGCAGATGATCAAAGGCCTTCCCGAAACCTCAAGCTGCCGGATTTGCGCCAGAACCTCCGGTTGGACGGGCGTAGGTTTAGGCATTTTCCATCCCTCCCGAAAGCGCGAAACGCGCGGCGGCCATCATGGTTGGCCGGACTCCGGCGTTCTCGCAGAAGGCAAGCAGCAGGGGCTCGTCCATCATGTAGAACTCGAGTACGCCGGCTAAAAATCCGGGTTCTCCCGCGGCCTCCCGAATCATTTCAGGGCCAATACCGGAAAACGCCAGAAACCGGCCGATTTGTTCGGGGTCACGGCTGAGATGCAGAAGCGCTTCGGTAGCGATTCCTTGAGCTTCTTCAATGGACAATGACTTTCCGGGTGTATTTTGCATTGTGTTTTTTTGCCTTTCTGAAACGATTCCGGGTTAGAACAACCCTAATGCGGGCTGGAGAGGGGTTCCACCGCGGAGAACAAATCGCAAGGTCGAGACTAGTGGGACCGGCGGATGGCCGGGTAAAGGGCCGGACAAGATGGCGAAAACCGTGCTGATCGTGGAAGATAACGAGCTGAACATGAAACTGTTTCATGATCTGCTCGAAGCGCACGGCTATCAGACCTTGCAGACACGCACCGGAATTGAGGCGCTTCGACTTGCCAGGGACCACCATCCGGATCTCATTTTGATGGACATCCAGTTGCCGGAAGTTTCGGGACTGGAGGTGACGAAATGGATCAAGGAAGACGAAAGCATTTCCTCCATTCCCGTTATCGCGGTGACCGCTTTCGCCATGAAAGGCGATGAAGAACGCATCCGGCAGGGCGGTTGCGAGGCTTATATATCCAAACCGATTTCAGTGGCGAAGTTTCTGGAAACAGTACGTGCCTATTTGGGAGAAGCCTGACCTTTTCATTTCTTGACGGCCCTGCCGGGCAAAGAATTGGACAAGGTTTCAGGAAAGCGAACAGTTCCCACATCCGGACATGACCAACGTATCACGTTGTCACGCTTGTGAACGGGCATCATATTAAGGTTACAGATTTACTAAGAAGTGTATCTTCTGTGAATATTTCGCAGAAAATATTGCATTCGGGCAACAATAAGGTAGGGTGGCGACGCGTAAGGAAATTTCCTGATCGTTTGATTAACAGATTTTTCTGCTGCGATCGTTCAGCAGCTAAAGTTCCCCTCGGAGTGCTCAGGTCCGCCGCATCTCCTGGGTCCGTGGGGCAGGTCGGCAGGGAACCGGCCGATGAGTGGCCTCCTCGAATGCCGTGTTCCCGCCGACCACTATTTTTCCGGACAGATCGATCCGGCCAAATCCGGAAAACAGGTGATCCGTGACCGCAAAGCTTGCGCCGTCGGTTTCCTGTTCCCATCCCGGCCGACGAACAAAAAACCCGCCGTAAACGGCGGGCTTTGTCATTGATCGGGAAGACCGAATTACTTGATCTTGGCTTCCTTGAACTCGACGTGCTTCTTGGCAATCGGGTCGTATTTCTTTTTGACCATTTTTTCGGTCATCGTGCGGGAGTTCTTCTTGGTGACATAGAAGAAACCGGTGTCCGCCGTGGAGAGAAGCTTGATTTTGATTGTTGTCGCCTTGGCCATGGCCTTGGATCCTGTTCTCGGTTGTCGGGCAAAGGGTTCTCGTGGCCAGATTGGCTGGCGGTGAATCTGCCCCAATGTCTGAAATCAGCGCGCAAACTACTCAAGAGAGCGCGAAAGTCAAGCGCTCCATATGCTTCACGAGACATTTTGCTGGGTGCTAGGCCGTTTGGTTTGCCCGGTCCGGCCAGGTTTGGGAGCACCAAGGCGAGCGCGGAACCCTGGTGCACCTGGCGATGAGTTTGAACCGGTTGACCGGTCCGGAGCGTTCCCACAGACCCTAAATCAACTCGCGCACGAACAACCCGTTGCGGACGAAGTAATAAGGTACCGCCGTTTTCGGAGACAGCTCCGGATCCGTTTCAAGACGGTGTTCCAGATCGGTCAGGATCTTGTTGGTGATCATCGGCAGTTCCTTTTCCCGCGCTTCCGCCAAGGTGAGCCAGGCACAGTCTTCCAGCTCACCGGAGGGACCAGTGCCTTCCGGCAGGCGATCCGCGATCGCGTCCGCCCAGACCGCCAGAAAACGCGTGTCGTAGCGTCTTGGCCGCTGTGTGGGGGTAACGGCGCGGGCGATCATGCGAAGGCCGCCCAGGTCCGGCCGGATGCCTCTTTCGGCAAAGGCCTCGAAGCCGGTTCCGAGGCGCAGAGACCCGTCGTCCGCCTTCCTGCCGATAAACAGTCCGGCTTCCTCATAAGTCTCGCGGATTGCCGCAAGCGCGAATGCGCGCACGCGGGACGCGGTCTTGACCCTTTTCAGTTCCTTGGAAAGTTTGCGCTCCACATCCGGATCGTAGGGAAGCACATTTGCGATCCTTGAGTCCGCCGGGTCCACCCGTCCGCCGGGAAAGACGAACTTTCCCGGCATGAATGTGTGGCGCTTATGCCGGCGTCCCATCAGAAGTCTGACCGTCCCGTCGTCCTCGCGATCGAGAATGAGGAGCGTCGCGGCGTCTTTCGGCCGGATGTAGGGATGATTGCCGGCGCGTTCGTCTTTCGCCAATTGTGCTTCGAAGGAACTGTTCATGAGGTCTTTTCGGATGGCTCGGGGATGGCAGGGATATCGTCATCCGCGTCGGGGTCGAAGCCGTGCATGTAAAGCGCCCATTGCAGTCCGATCAGCGCACCCTTGATCGGGCGCATCAAACTCAGGGACAGCAGGACGGTCAGCAGAGGCCAGACGGACATGTGAATCCACAGGGCCGGGCGGTAGAGGACCTCCACCAGCAGAAGCGCGGGAATGACGATATGGCCGACGATGGTGATGGTGAAATAGGGCGGTGCGTCGTCTGCCCGGTGGTGATGAAATTCCTCGCCGCATTCGGCACAGGCATGACTGACCGCCAGAAAGCCGTTGAAGACACTGCCGCGACCGCACTGCATGCAGGAATTGCATGCGCCGCGCAGCATGGCCTTGAGTACGGGGCGATGAGGTTTCGGGGCCTCTTCCCGAGCGGCCTGGAATTCGTCGCTTGAGCGATAGCGGACCGTCACGAACTCCTCCTGCGGTTTCCTTTTCCTGCGGATTTCTTCGCGCGCGCGCCCTTGGGCGGACCACGCCGCGCCTTCGGGGCGGACGCCTTGCGGATCTTCTTTCCGGCAATCCGCCCGTGGCTGACCACTTCGAATGTCAGTGCTCCGGCGAAAGGAGCCGCCTCCACCAGCCGGACCTCCACCTGATCGCCAAGCTGGTAGGTTTCGCCGGTCTTGTCACCTATCAGGGCGTGCGACGCTTCGTCATACCGGTAATAGTCGAGCCCGATCGTGGAGGCCGGCACAAAGCCGTCCGCGCCGCTTTCTTCCAGGCGGATAAACATCCCGGATTTGACCACGCCTGCGATCCGGCCCTGAAAGGTCGCCCCGATCCGGTCTGTCATCCAGAGCGCGATCAACCGGTCGATCGTGTCCCGTTCCGCCAGCATGGCGCGGCGTTCCGCCGATGAAATCTCCGCGCCGATGGCTTCCAGCTTGCTTTCGATGCCTTCCGGCAGCCCGTCACCGCCAAGACCGAGTGCCGATATCAGGCCGCGATGAACGATCAGGTCGGCGTAGCGCCGGATCGGTGAGGTGAAATGGGCGTAGCGGCGAAGGTTGAGGCCGAAGTGCCCGATGTTCTGCGGAGCGTACTCCGCCTGCGCCTGGCTGCGCAGTACCACTTCGTTGACAAGATGTGCCTGGGGCGTGTCTTTCACTTTCGCCAGGATGGCGTTGAAGACCGAAGGTCTCAGCCCGCCGGTCGACGGCAGCTTCATGTCAAGCGTCGACAGAAAGTCCTTGAGGCTCTCCAGCTTTTCCGGAGTGGAGGCGTCGTGAATGCGGTAGAGCAGGGGGCTCTTTTTCTTTTCCAGCGTTTCGGCGGCCGAGACATTGGCCTGGATCATGAATTCCTCGATCAGCTTGTGGGCGTCGAGACGCTCCGGCACATAGACATGATCGACCGTTCCGTCGTCCTTCAGCTTGATCTTGCGCTCGGGCAGATCAAGGTCCAGGGGCTCGCGTGCCTCCCGGCCCTTGTTCAGGACATCATAGGCGGCCCAGAGCGGCTTCAGAACACCGTCGAGAAGCGTTTCGGTCGCTTCGTCGGTGGCGCCGTCGATCGCCTTCTGTGCCTGAATGTAGGAGAGCTTGGCGGCGGAGCGCATCAGGACGCGATGAAAACTGTGGCTGATCTTGCGGCCGTTCCTGTCGAAGACCATGCGCACGGCCATCGCCGGCTTGTCTTCCTTCTCGCGTAAGGAGCACAGCTGGTTGGAAATCCGTTCCGGCAACATCGGGATGACCCGGTCCGGAAAATAGACCGAGTTGCCGCGCAGGTTCGCTTCCCGGTCCATGGGAGACCCGGGTGTCACGTAGTGGGCGACATCCGCGATGGCGACATAAACGATCTGGCCGCCTTTGTTGTCTTCATCCGGATCCGGCTCCGCATAGACCGCGTCGTCGTGATCCTTGGCGTCGGGCGGGTCGATGGTGATCAACGGGATTTGGCGCCAGTCCTCGCGTTTCCCGAGCGTTTCGACCGGTCTGGCGGCCTCTGCCTGGTCAACCACGGCGGCGGGAAAGACATGGGGAATGCCATGGGACTGGAGCGCGATTTCGGAGACGGCCTTTTCCGAATGCATCGAACCGAACCGCTCCACAATGGAGGCTCGCGGGTGGCCGTAGCGTCCGGATCGGCTGACCTGGACGCTGACAAGATCGCCGTCTTCGGCGTCCTTCAGGTCGGTGGGATCTACATCGAGCTCACGTTGCTTGCGGTCGATGGGCTCCAGATAGGGCGGACGGTTGCCGTCGCGCTGGCGCAAAATGCCGAGGATCGCGCCCTGGCGTTTTTCCAGAACCCGGATGACGCGCGCAGCGTACTCGGCTTCCGGACCGGTTTCCGCCTCCGTTAAACGAATCAGGGCCCGGTCGCCCAGGCCGGGCTGCGTGGTCTTGGTCTTGCCCGTCAAAATGAGGATCTTCGGCGGATCGCCTTCCTCGTCATCCCAGTCGAGAGGCGTGCCCAGAAGATCGCCGTCGCTGTCGCGGGCAACCAGGTTGGCCACGAACACGGGCGGCAGGTCACCCGGACGGATCATGCGCTTGTTGCGTTTTTCAAGAAGCCCCTCGTCGGAAAGGTCCCTGAGCATCTTCTTCAGATGGATGCGCGCACCGCCGATGATGCCGAAATGGCGGGCGATCTCCCGTTTGCCGGCCCGGCCCGGATTATCCGCGACAAAGGCGAGAATATCTTCCTTCGAAGGCATCTCGCCAGGGATCTTGGCGTGTTTGCGATGGGTATGTTTGCGCGTGTTGATCCGTTTTGGGCTCAAGTCGCATCATCCCAGGGCACATCCTCTGATGCCGCATCGACCTTGGCCTTGGCGCTTTTCTTGGTCGCCGGCTTCTTGGCCGTCGTCTTCTTCGCAGCGGTTTTCTTCGCGGCCGGTTTCTTCGCCGCTGTCTTTTTCTTGGTGCCGCTCTTTTCCGCCTTGGCGGCAATCAGCTCGAGCGCCTTTTCAAGCGTGACCGACGTGGGGTCCGTGTCCTTCGGCAGGGTCGCATTGATCTTGCCGTGCTTGACGTAGGGCCCGTAGCGGCCGTCATAGACATTGACCGGTCCGCCTTCTTCCGGATGCTCGCCGAGTTCCTTCAGCGGGGTTGCCGCCGCCCGGCCGCGCCCGCCGCCCTTGGCCCGTTTTTCCGCCAGTGCATCGACCGCCCGGTTGATGCCGACCGAAAACACTTCATCGGGTGTCGAGAGGTTCGCGTAGGTTCCCTCGTGCAGAACAAAGGGGCCGTAGCGGCCGATCCCGGCGGAGATCATCTTGCCGTCTTCCGGATGCGGTCCGACCTCTCTGGGCAGGGACAGCAACTGCAAGGCCTTTTCGAGGTCCAGATCGGCGGCGGACCAGCCCTTCGGCAGCGAGGAGCGTTTCGGCTTGGCTTCTTCGCCGAGCTGCACATAGGGACCGAACCGGCCGGTGCGCAGGGAAACGTCCAGTCCGGTTTCCGGGTCCGTTCCGAGAACCTTCGGCCCCTCGTCGGCGTCGCCGTTTTCTCCGTTCGGCTTGCCGAGCTGGCGGGTATAGCCGCATTCGGGATAGTTGGAACAGCCGATGAATGCGCCCCAGCGGCTGACCTTCAGGGACAATTGGCCCGAGTCGCAAGACGGGCATTTGCGCGGATCGGAGCCGTCTTCCTTGGGCGGGAAGATATGCGGGCCGAGCAATTCGTTGAGTGCGTCGATCACTTCGGCGACGCGCAGGTCCTTGATCTCGTCCACCGTTCCGGAGAATCCGGTCCAGAAATCGCGCAGAACGTCGAGCCAGGACAATTCGCCGGCCGAAATCTTGTCGAGCTGTTCTTCCAGGCTGGCAGTGAAGTCGAACTCGACATAACGGCGGAAGAAGCTTTCCAGAAACGCCGTGACGATGCGCCCCTTGTCCATGGGAACGAGCTGCTTCTTGTCGAGTTCGACATAGTCGCGGTCGCGCAGGGTCTGCAGCGTCGAGGCGTAGGTGGATGGCCGGCCGATGCCCAGCTCTTCCATCTTCTTCACCAGGCTTGCTTCCGTATAGCGCGGCGGCGGCGTGGTGAAGTGCTGCGAGGCGTCGATGGCGTCGGTCTTGCCGTCGACCGAGGCCGCGGTCAGGGACGCGCCCTGGTCGACCGCCGGCAGGCGTTTGGAGTTCTCGTCCTCGTCGTCGTCCCGGCCTTCCTGATAGAGCGCCAGGAAACCGTCGAAGCGAATAACGGAACCGGTGGCGCGCAGGTTGGCGCGCTTGCCGGAACCGTCGGCCAGGATCTCGATGGTGGTGCGTTCCAGAACGGCCGATTCCATCTGCGACGCCATGGTCCGTTTCCAGATCAGCTCATAAAGCTTGGCCTGGTCCGGATCGAGAAAACGCGCGACATCCTTGGGGCGTCGCGACAGGTCAGTCGGGCGGATGGCTTCGTGGGCCTCCTGGGCGTTTTTCGCCTTCGAGGAGTAGACACGTGGTTTTTCCGGCACGTATTTGTCGCCGAAGTCTTGTCCGATCACCGAGCGTGCGGCGGCAATGGCTTCGCCTGCGATCTGAACGCCGTCGGTACGCATGTAGGTGATCAGACCCGAGGTCTCGCCACCCATGGCCACCCCTTCGTAGAGCTTTTGGGCCACTTGCATCGTCCGGGAGGCGGCGAAGCCGAATTTGCGCGAAGCTTCCTGCTGCAGCGTCGATGTCGTGAACGGCGCTGCCGGGTTCCGCTTGGCCGGTTTCGAGGCGACGCTGTCGACCTTGAAGCTGGCGCTTTCCAGCATCGTCTTGATCGCGGTCGCGTCCGCTTCCGTCTTGATATCGAGGCGGCCGATCTTCGTGCCGTCGAATCCCGTGAGCCCTGCCTGGAACATGTCGCCGCCGGGCGTCTTCATGTTGGCGAGGATCGTCCAGTATTCCTGGGGGTCGAAGGTTTCGATCTCCATTTCCCGGTCGCAGATGAGGCGCAGAGCGACCGATTGCACGCGGCCCGCGGAGCGCGCGCCCGGCAGTTTGCGCCAGAGAACGGGGGAGAGGGTGAACCCCACCAGATAATCAAGTGCCCGGCGCGCCAGATAGGCATCGACGAGCGGCGCGTCCAGTTCACGTGGATTGTCCATCGCCTCCAGGATCGCCGATTTTGTGATGGCGTTGAACACCACACGCTCGACGCGCTTGTCTTTCAGGACACGCTTTTTCTGCAGGACTTCCAGAACGTGCCAGGAAATGGCTTCGCCTTCGCGGTCGGGGTCGGTCGCCAGAATGAGGCGGTCGGCTTCCTTGACGGCATTTGCGATCTCGGACAGGCGCTTCTGGGACTTTGAATCCACTTGCCAGCTCATGGCGAAATTATCGTCCGGCTGCACCGATCCATCCTTCGGCGGCAGATCGCGCACATGGCCGTAGGAGGCGAGCACCGTATAGTCGGAGCCAAGATACTTATTGATCGTCTTGGCTTTAGCCGGCGATTCCACAATGACGACGTTCATTCTTACCCAATAATATTGTCCCGAAACGGAGCCCCCGCCCGGTGAAGAAGTTGCCTGATTTGGTGCTGACGATCAGGGATCGGACGCCATGTGTCAAATGGACCTTTGAGGAATTCCGGTCAACCCGTCCGGTCCGGGGAGGGGTTATCCACTGAGTTTAAAAACAAATCCTTGTTTCACATCAGTAGTGAAATTTTGTTTCCGCGGTGGCGTTCCAGCCGCCCGGCAAGTTCCAGTTCCAGCAAAATGACATGCACGGTCCTTGCCTCCGCGTCCGCGTACCGGATGAGTTCGTCCAGATCGAGCGGAGCGGGGCCAAGTGCCGTGATGACTCTGTCGCGCACAGCCTCGTTCGGGCTTCGCTGACCTGACGGTCGCGCGCGATCCGGTTCCAGCAGGCCTGTGCCGAGAGGCAGTTCCGGCTCCAGCCGTCCGGCCAGGCTCTCCAGTATGTCTTCCGCGGAGGTCACAAGGGCCGCGCCCTGCCGGATCAGGCCGTTGGCGCCTTCGGATCGCGGGTCCAGGGGCGAGCCGGGCACCGCGAAAATATCGCGGTTCTGCTCCAGGGCAAAGCGCGCGGTGTGCAGGGAGCCGGAAGCCTTGGCCGCTTCGATCACGATAACGCCGAGAGAAGTGCCGGAAATCAGGCGGTTCCTGCGCGGAAAATCGCGTCCGCGCGGTTTCCAGCCGAGTGGCATTTCGCTGATGGCACTGCCGCCCGTTTCCAGGATCGCATCCAGCAGCCGGGCGTGTTCCGGTGGATAAAGCCTATCGATGCCGCCGGCGAAAACCGCGACCGTTCCGGTCGAAAGTGCTGCTTCATGGGCCGCGGCATCGATGCCGCGTGCCAGGCCGGAGGCAATCGCGAAGCCATGGGCGCCGAGGTCGCGCGCGAACATCCCGGAAAGCTTGCGCCCGGAAAGCGAAGCGTTTCGGGCGCCGACGACAGCCAGCATTTTGGGCCGGGCCAGGGTGTCGCCGCCTTTGACCGACAGCAGTGGCGGCGGCCCGTCAATGTGCCGGAGGTGGGGCGGGTAATCCGCTTCGCCGAGCGCCACGAGCCGGGCTCCGTGCTTGCGGTGCGCTTCCATTTCCGCCTGGGCGTCATCCTCGCTGCAAAGCTGGTAGCTTTTGCGGCCTCCGCGCCTCGAAAGTTCCGGCAGCAGTTCCAGCGCGTCTTCCGCGGAGCCGGCGTGGCTCAGCAGGTCGCGGAAAGTCGCCGGGCCGATGTTCTCCGATCGTATAAGGCGCAGCCAGGCAAGCCGCTCGGCCTCCGAGAGGCGGACAGTTTTATCCTCGTCCAGGCCGGTCACGCGCCTCCGCCATCCGGTTCCGTGCCAGGCTCCGCAACCGGTTTGGTTTTCGCCCCGATCCTGCTTTCTTCGCCCCGGAGCAGACGGCCGATATTCTCATGGTGTTTCAGCCATAGGAAAACGGTCATGAGCGACGTCATCTCCGCCAGTTGAGCCTGGTTAAACACCAGATACAGCAGGACGGGCGTAACAAGGCTCGCGGCCAGCGCCGACAGGGACGAGAAGCGGAAGCTGAAAGCCATCGCGAGCCAGACCACGGCAAACGCCAGTCCGGCCGGCCAGAAGAGCGCGAGAACGATACCGAGATAGGTGGCGACACCCTTGCCGCCGCTGAATTTCAGCCAAACCGGATAAAGGTGACCCAAAAAGGCGCCGAAGCCTGCGACGATCGCCATTTCCTGACCGTAGAAGTGCCGAACGATTAAAACGGCAACGGTCCCCTTGAGGGCGTCGCCAAGAAGTGTCGCCGCGGCCAGGGACTTCCTGCCCGTGCGCAGCACGTTGGTGGTGCCGAGATTGCCCGAGCCGATCTTGCGGATGTCTCCAAGACCGGCCATCCGGGTCAGGATCAGGCCGAACATGACCGACCCGAGCAGATAGCCGAAGGCAAGAGCTGCGAGATAATAAGGCCAGGCAAGGCCCCAGCTGATCGGATCCGGCACCCGGATACTCCTCCCTAGATCGGTCGCCTTTCAGGCCGGTGCCCTGAAAGGCGCAACTTAAGGTGCTTGGTAGGGGATTTGCGCCCGGTCTGTAAAGGCCCGAATGTCTGGAACGACACCAGGCGTGGCTTACTTGGAGAATTTGAACTTTTCCGCCTCGACCACAAGGGCGCCGAACGGCACCTTGATGCTGGCCTTGAGCGGAAAGAGATACCCCGACTTCCCGACCGGCGCGAGCCAGAGTTCGAGAGACTTGTTGGCGGCCAGTTCCTCGATGGACTTCCGGTTCCGCCGGTGTCCGGCCACAGGCTCGTAGCGGGCGCCGCAAACCAGCACCTTGCCATTGAACCGGCCATCGGCGGTCTTGGCCGTGTCGCGCTTCTTGTAGGAAAGATGGACGTTGTAGCGCTCCTTGCCGTCGAAGAGCTGCAAGGTTCGATTGCAGCTTTCCGGATTGAGGCCCTTGGGGGCCGGTAGGACGGCTGCACTCAGGGGGTCGAGGACATCCGTGAGGTGATCCTGGGTGACCTTGACCCGCTGCTTCATCCTGTCCTGCGGCGGGTTCACCGAAACCTCATCGATCTTACCGCCGTTCATCTTCATTGAAATTTTGCCGGAGTCGTCGGAACTGGTCATTTTGAAGTTGTAGCTTTCCGGGGTGAAACGGCCGTCGCCGATGCCGCCTTTCACCTTGACGGTGCCCTTGCCGTCGGAAACGAGGCGGCCGAACGCGGACGTCTCGCCACTGCCGCTCAACGTGTAGCTGTCCTTTGACAGGCCGAGGTTGAGTACACCGGAACCGATAGGCAGCCCCACGGCGTAGAGTTTGTATTTGACATAGAGGCTATCTGCCGGAGCGGCACCGGTAAAAGACACAAGGAAAGCAAGAAAAACAACAAATTGGCGCATCAGTTACATCCAGAATAAAACGACTTTGCGCGCATTTATAAAGAGAATTGTGGCGTGAAATGGGATGTTTCAGCGCGATGACTCAGCTCAAGCGTATTCAAACACCGTTTTCCCGCTGACGACGGTGCGCAGGGTTCGCCCCGAAAAGCGAGCATCCTCGAAGGGGGAGTTCTTCGACCGGGACCGGATCGCGCTCTTTTCCAGGACCCACGGCCGGTCCGGGTCGAATACGATGACGTCTGCGGGAGCCCCTTTCGACAGGCGTCCGGTCTCAAGGCCCAGCCGGTCCGCTGGGCGGCTGGTCATGGCACCGAGCAGGGTAACCAGGTCGACCTGACCGGAGTGATGGAGACGAAGCGCGGCCGCAAGGAGGGTTTCAAGGCCGATCGCGCCATCTTCCGCCTCTGCCCAGGGATGACGCTTGGTCTCCACGTCCTGCGGATCGTGGTTGGAACAGATAATGTCGATCGTACCGTCGGCGACCGCGGCAATCATCGCCTGCCGGTCGTCCTCGTCGCGCAAGGGAGGCGACATTTTGAAGAAGGTCCGGTAGGCCCCGATATCGTTCTCGTTGTGGGTGAGGTGATTGATCGAGACGCCTGCGGTGATGTCCAGCCCGCGGCTCTTGCCGAGGCGTATGACGTCGGCGCTGTCGGAGGTGGATATCAGGTTCGCGTGGTACTTGCTCTTGGACATGCCGACGAGGCGCAGGTCCCGTTCCAGCATGATGATCTCGGCCTCGCGCGGCACCCCGGAAAGACCCTTCCAGCTTGCGTTCAGGCCGGCATTCATGACACCGCCGGCAAGGTCCGGATCTTCCGTGTGATGGATCACCAACGCGCCGAAATCGCGGGCGTAAGTCATCATGCGCCGCATGACCTGGGCATTCTTGACGGACCTGTTGCCGTTGGTAAAGGCAGCGGCGCCAGCTTCCTGCAGGAGACCGATCTCAGCCATTTCCTTGCCCTCAAGGCCTTTGGTCAGGGCCGCAAGAGGGAGCACGTTGACGATGGCTGTGTCGCGCGCCCGGCGCAGGATGAAATCGACCAGGGCCGGATCGTCGATCACCGGGTCCGTGTCGGGCATCGTGCAGATGGTGGTCACGCCGCCCGCCGCGGCCGCTTTCGAGGCGCTGGCCAGCGTTTCCCGGTGCTCCGCGCCCGGTTCGCCGACAGAAACGCACAGGTCTATCAGGCCGGGACAGGCGATCGCGCCCTTGCAGTCGTAAACCTCGGCGCCGTATGGCGTGCCCTGATTGGCCGCTTCCGGCCCGGCGGCCAGGATGGTCCCGTCGGCGATGATCACCGAGCCCGGAGCGTCCAGGCCGCGCGCCGGATCGATGACCCTGGCATTGGAGAGAACCAGGGGTTTGGGTGCGTCGGCTGCCACTTTTTCAGGTCCTCTAGTTATTCGGCAGGTTCGCGGCGAGCGCTTCCAGCAC
This sequence comes from Roseibium aggregatum, assembly GCF_017309185.1. Lineage (GTDB taxonomy): Bacteria > Pseudomonadota > Alphaproteobacteria > Rhizobiales > Stappiaceae > Roseibium > Roseibium aggregatum_B. The sequence continues at coordinate 1,671,763 of NZ_JAEKJZ010000001.1, forward strand.
GGCCATGCGCACCGCGACCCCCATTTCGACCTGCTCCCGGATCAGGCTTTGCGCGCCGTCGGCGATGGAGGCGTCGATCTCGACGCCGCGGTTCATCGGTCCTGGGTGCATCACGAGAGCGTCCTCCCGGGCGTAGGCGAGCTTTTCCGCGTCGAGGCCGTAGTACCGGTAATACTCGCGCACGGAGGGGATGAAGGCGCCGCTCATGCGCTCGCGCTGCAGGCGCAGCATCATCACGATATCGGCTCCCTTGAGGCCTTCGCGCATGTCGGTGAAGACCTCGACCCCCATTTTCGCGATTCCGGAGGGAAGCAAAGTCGAAGGCGCCACGACACGCACTCGGGCACCCAGGGCGTTAAGCAGGATGATGTTGGAGCGGGCGACGCGGGAATGGGCGATGTCGCCGCAAATGGCCACCGTCAGCCGGGCGATCTTGCCCTTGTGCCTGCGGATGGTCAGAGCGTCGAGAAGGGCCTGGGTCGGATGTTCGTGCGGCCCGTCGCCGGCATTGACCACGGAACAGCCGACCTTGCGCGCCAGAAGATGCACCGCGCCGGCCGCGTGATGGCGCACCACGAGCAGGTCGGGATGCATGGCGTTCAGGGTCGCCGCGGTGTCGATCAGCGTTTCGCCCTTTTTGACCGAGGACTGGGACACCGCCATGTTCATCACATCCGCGCCGAGCCGTTTGCCGGCCAGCTCGAAGGAGCTTTGGGTGCGGGTGGAGTTTTCGAAGAAGAGATTGATCTGGGTCCGGCCCTGCAGAACCAGTTTGCGCTTGTGCACCTGCCGCGAAACCTCGACGGCTTCTTCGGCACGGTCCAGAAGACCCAGTATTTCGTGGGGGTGAAGGCCCTCGATACCCAGCAGATGGCGATGGGGATAAGGCGTGTCTCGATGGGTGTCTGTCGCGGTCATCGAGATCATTGCTTTACGGGGAATCGGCGCACGGAACAAGACCAGAAATCAACCCGTACCCGCTGTCCACACATGTGCGGCATCCGACCGGGCCTGGTCTGGTGCCCGGCGCACCGTCTGTTCACGTGAGAAGAAAGAGTGCGAGCGGCGTCGTAACCGTGGCCGCGAGTGTCTGTAACGTTATGATTTCCGCCATCAGTTTGGCGTCACCGTTCATCTGCCGGGAAAGCAGGTAGGAATTGCTGGCGCAGGGCACGGAGCTGGCAATGACCACCGCGACCAGCGCCGGACCACTTACTCCGAAGAGCATCGCGCATCCGAATGCCAGGAGCGGCATGAAGGCCGGCCGCAGGAAAGTACCCATGGTGAGGGCGGGGCCTGGCCGGCGAAGCGCGCTCAGGTCGAGACCGGCGCCGACGCAAATGATGCCGATCGGCAGGGCCGCCCTTGAAAAAATCTCCACGGTGTCGCCGACGACGCCTGGCAGGGTCAGTCCGCTGAGATTGAAGAGAACGCCTAGTCCTATGGAGAGAATGAAGGGATTGGAGAAGAGGTCTTTCAGGATCTTCTGGGCACTCGGCGCCGAACCGCTGGCAAAATGGGACAGAACCAGAATGCTGAGAATGTTCACGACCGGGATAACGAACACCATGGCGACAGCCAGCGTCGCCAGCCCGGTCTTGCCCGCGACATTGTCGGCGATCGCCAGCGCGATCATCGCATTCCAGCGCAGCGTTCCCTGAAAGATCGAGGTGAACCGTACCGCCGGGATGCCCCAGATCCTCTCGATTGTCTTGCGGGCGCCAAGCAAAAGGGCCGTCATGAGGAAAATCGACATCAACAGGGCGCCGCCCATGTTCAGCGCATGGAAACTGGTGAAATCCGCTTGAGAGATCGTTCTGAAAAGCACCATCGGAAACAGCACGAAATAGGCCAGTTTCTCGATGCCGCGCCATTGGTCTCCGGTGATCAGACCGGTTCGGGCGATCAGATAGCCGGAGGCGATCACGAGGATGACCGGCATCAGGGCGGCAAGTGTCGTCAGCATGAAGTGTTCCGGTCGGTGTCGAGGCCCTGCGGTGGACGTTCTGGTTCAAGCGTGTGCGAGCGCACCCCTTTGGCGGGCGACGAGAAAATCACCTCAACTATCCAGTCCCATGAACCCGAGACGGTCCAGAAACCCTTGAAGGATGAAGGCGGCCGCCATCTTGTCCACGGCCTCGGCGCGTTTGGCACGGCTGGAATCGGCTTCCAGCAAGGTTCGCGTCACGGCGGCGGTCGAGAGACGTTCGTCCCAGTAGGTGATCGGAAGCTCCGTCATTTGCGACAGGTTGCGCGCGAAGGCCCGGGTCGCCTGGGCGCGCGGCCCTTCGCTGCCGTCCATATTGAGCGGGAGCCCGAGCACGATTCCGCCCACGTCCTGTTTGGCGCAGATTTCCAGCAGCTTTTCCGCGTCCGGCGTGAACTTTTTCCGACGGATTGTCTCCATCGGCGTTGCAATGCCCCGGCCAAGGTCGGAAAGCGCGAGTCCGATGGTCTTGGTGCCGAGGTCGAGGCCGATGAGCCTGCGGCCCGGTGGCAGAGCCGCAATGAAATCGTCTAGAGCAAGAGCTGGATCGTTCGCCATGTCAGGGCTTTATCAGGGCTTTCCCGCAGAGGCCAGCAAAACCGGGGCGGTTCCATTCCCAGCCGTGCTTTTTGGCCGCAACTCGATTTTGTCTCCTCTGCTGGGTTCAAAAAAGTCGGTCACGATATTGTCTCAATGGCGAAAGAATGTCCGTAACGTAAAAAGCAGTTGCTGTCCGTGGCGTACACTCGAGCCATGGCTGGCAGACATTTTGATTTAGGAGCGATTTTGATGAAACTCACCTGGTATGGCCACTCCAGTTTCAAGATTGAGACCGGAGAAGCATCGATCCTGATCGATCCGTTCCTGACCGGTAATCCGTCCTTCCCGGAAAGCCTGAGCGCCGATTCGGTATCGGAAGGCGTCACGCATGTGATCCTAACCCACGGCCACAACGATCATGTCGGCGACTCGGTGGATATTTTGAAAAAGACCGGCGCGCAACTGACCGCCAATTTCGAGATCTGCATGTGGGCGAACCGGCAGGGCATAGACAACATCAATCCGATGAATTCCGGCGGCAAGGTCGATACGGGGCCGTTTAGCGTTGCGATGACCAGAGCCGACCATTCGTCCTCCCTGCAGGGGGAAGGCGAAGCGATCTATCTCGGCAATCCGCACGGCGTGATCATCGAGGCCCCCGGCGAGAAAGTCGTCTACCACATGGGCGACACCGATATTTTCTCCGACATGGCTCTGATCAACGAACTCTACCAGCCGAAGGTCGGCATTGTGCCGGTCGGCGACCGCTTCACCATGGGCGGCAAGGCCGCGGCTCTGGCCTGCACGCGGTATTTTCAGTTCGATGCCGTCGTACCCTGCCACTACGGGACGTTCCCGATCCTCGATCAGACGGCCGAGACATTTGTCGAGGAGATGGGTAGCAGCGCCGGTCTCGTCAAATCGATGGCGCCGGGCAGCAGTATCGACCTATAATTGAATTGAAGCAGACAGACGCCGGAGGGTAACCCGCCGGCGTCTGTCAAAGACACACGCGCGAATGTGAGAAAAAGATGCTCCTGTCCAGATTGCCCTTGAGCCTGTGCATTGCCTTGTTTCTGGCTGGCACGCCTTCGCTGGCCGCCGACAAGTCGGTCACGCCCGGCGGCAAGCCGGCGCCTTCCCAACCCCATGCCAAGCCTGGCTCAAAAGCGGCTCAGGACGCGGAAGCGGCTGACAAGGCCTATCGAAAAGTGCAGGAAGTCTTTTCCGGCGATACGACCGTGGCGGGTGAGAAGGTTGCGTTTCCGCAGACAAATCCTTCGGTGAAGGCGCTGGTCGTCACCATGCTGCCGGGAGAGGAAACCGAATGGCATCAGCATCATGCGCCGATGTTCGCCTATCTGCTGGAAGGTGAAATCACTGTTATCTATGAAGAACTCGGCAAAAAGATCTATCGCGCCGGCGACGGGTTTCTCGAAGCCATGGATGTGACCCATCGGGGGGTGAATACCGGGGAGGGGCCGGCTAGAGTTCTGAGCGTATATATGCTTGGCGATGATGGCGTTCCCGTGGTCGAAGAAGACGCGCCGGGTGCCGAAATGGAAAAGGTCGAGTAGCGCGCAACCGACCGGAAGGCCGGTTAGCGGCGGTCTTGGAAACGACGAGTGGGCACCGCGAGGACGGAGGCCGCCGGACCGAGTTAAACCAGCTTATCCGGCGCCTGTCCTGAAAACGGCAGCTCCGTTTCGGTGGTGTTACCCCTTCAAAGCCTGCTCAGGAGTGCCGGTGTCGGCCAGGCGTCGGCGGGCATGCCGAGTTTCTGCTGAACCTGCTGAACGGCGGAACGGGTTCCGGCTCCGAGAATACCGTCGACCTTGCCGACGTCGTACCCCATGTTGGAGAGCTTGGTCTGGAGTTGTTTCATCTGGGCGTCGTTCAGGCCCGGCTCCGGGTTCCCGGCGTTGTATCGGGGCGCGCCGGCCAGGCGGGTGGCGAAATAGGCCGCCGACGTCGTGTAGACGAAGGACTGGTTCCATTCCAGATAGATGTTGTAGTTCGGATAGGCGAGGAACGCCGGACCTTTACGTCCCTGCGGCAGAAGCAGCGAAGCCGGCAGGTTGGAGGAAATCTGTCCCCAGCGCGGTTGGACGCCCAAAGCCGCCCACTGCGCACCCGTCTTGGACTTGCCGAGACCCGTGTCCGCCCAGTTGAGGTTCTGAGGCACCGTGACTTCCTGCAGCCACGGTTCGCCCGCGCGCCAGCCGAGGTGATTGATGAAGGCGCCGGCGGTGAGAATCGCGTCCGGTGCGCTCTTCTTCAGGCGCACGTGGCCGTCTCCATCGCCGTCCCGGCCGAATTTGATGATGTCTTCGGGCAGCATCTGAACCATACCGATCTCACCGGCCCAGGCGCCCGTCGTGGTCCTCGGGTTGAGATCGCCATGCTGGACCATTTCGATCGCCGCAATCAGCTGCGGCCGGAACAGTTCCGGCCGGCGGCAGTCATGGGCGAGGGTGGCGAGAGCGTTGACCGTATTGAAATCGCCCTGAACGGCGCCGAAGTCGGTCTCAAGTGCCCAGAAAGCTGTGATGACCGGGGCCGGAACGCCATATTCTCGTTCGGTGCGGTCGAAGATGCTCGCGTATTTCTGCATGTTCGCCGCGCCGTTCTTCATCCGGTAGCCCGAAATCACCCGCTTGGAGAAATCCAGAAAGGTCATTTTGAAGACGCCCTGGGCCCTGTCGCGGGAAAGAACCTTGCGGTCGATCTGCGCACCGGCAAGCGTCTGATCCGCGGCGCGGGCGGACAAGCCCTTGGAAACGGCTTCCTGTTTGACACCGGCCAAAAACTGCCGGAAATCGCCGCCGCATTGCTGGGCAGAGGCGGATGCGCCGGTAAAGGCGAGGCCGGCAAGGAGCGTAATCGTGAATTTTGTGGCGCGGTTGGAACGGCGGGTCATGAAAAGTCCTGTCGTCAGTATGGGCGGGAGAAGGATGTCCCTTGCAGAAACCGGAATTCTGGCGACCATCATTGACTTGTGTAGGACAGTCAGGTCAACCGCTCTGGCGAGACTTTACCCAGGACCCTTTGGAAAAACGGGGTCAGCGGCAAGTGCCGAAACTCGAGCCGACGCCAAACGAGTTCTTCGGAGCGCCATTCAAGGTCTCTGTCACGGTTGCGGAAGACCGGCAGTCCGAGTTTGGATAATGAGGCGAACCATAGGCCGGCGCGACCCCGGCGTTGGCCGATTGCTGCTGGCACATCTGATAGGCCGTGTCGTAAAGAGCCTGCCAGCCGCCGGGCATCGAGCCGAGATTGTCCAGGACGCCGAGCGCGCCTCCGGCGCGGGCGCCGCGGATTGCGCCACCGGGGCCAGCCCATGCACCGCCGGCGACGGCTCCCGTCATGCCGCCGGAAACGGCGTCGCCAACGACGTCACCGCTTCCCATGCGCGCATTGGCATAGTCGGTCGCATAGACCACGCAGTCGGTGTCTTGGGCAGAAGCGGAAAAGGTGGTGAGACAACAGGCTGCAAAAAGGACCGAGTTCAAGATGTTCGGGTGCCGTGCGTTCATGTTTGTCTCCCGCGGTCGATGCCAGAAACGCCGTGCCGCGTCATTTGGTGCCGCGATGATACGAGCGGCGATCGGCAGGGAATTCACCAGACAGGATAACGACAGGACCTTAACAAGCTGCTGCGCGGTTCTCCCGAATGTCCAAGCTGTTTTGCGTTACCGCTGGAGATATTTTTCGGCGATGAAGCCGCTCCTGCCTTCGTAAGTGACTTCGCACCACCAGTCGTCGCAGTGTCGGAACGACACGCTGGCGCCTTGCGGAATAACACCAATGACCGCGGCGCCATTTTGCCCGCTCTGCCTCAAATTTACGGCGGAGACGATTTTTCCGGTGCTCTGATCAGCGTCGTTCAAGGCCTGTGCCGTGGCGGGAGCGCTTTCTTGCTCGAACAGCGGCTCGGCTTTGGGTGCGGGATCATGCACAAGAGAAAAGGGAGGCTCCTGCTGGACGGTGTCCGCCCGGGCAACGGCCACGGCGGCCGGCACCGCGGCGGCAGTCGGCGTCGTCCTGTCGATTGGCGCGGAACGCGTTGCCTCTTCGGATGCCGGGGGAACCTCCCTTACAATGAACGGCGCTTGCGCCGGACGGGGCGCGACGGCTTCGACGGGAGCAGGCGCTGCAACTTGTGCGGGGGCAGTCAAGGCGGCTGTGCCGCCGGTGCTTCCGACCGTAAGTGCCCTGCGCATGCGTGCTTTCGCATCGGCGATTTGCGCAGCCGTTGCAAATTGTTCAGAGCTGTCGTTCAGGCCTCGTGCGTCGAAACCTCCGGAGGCCGCAACACTCCGGGTGGCCGCAGCCTGTGTCTCTGCCGAAGGTCCGACCGAGATGAACTCGGTCTCCACGGTTCGCGTTGAGGTGTCATTGGCTGTGAGCAGGTCGGGAAGGCCAAACGCCATTGCCGCGCCTCCGGCGGCCACGATCAGGAAGGTCGTTGCGAAGAGTGCCCTGAAACTTGGTCCGGTCGGGTTCGAGGCTGGCATACCGCTCCTGCGCAGCCGAGATACGGTCGCGCTGTCACCGGTTCGTCTTCGTCCGGCGCCGGTCCCCGGAAACACGCCGGGCGTTTGAAGGGGAGGCTCCTTCCTCAAGTCGGGCCGGCCGCGAGCGCATGGTTCATCGGAAGGGTCATCGTTTGAGGCGGCATGCAATTCCAGGATTTTTGCGGCGATTTCGCTTTGAGATACCTCGGATTGGCCCCGGTCTCCCTCGTTTGCGGAAACCGGCCTTTCGACGACCTTCAGGTCATTCCCGTCTTGCGGCCGGGGAGAGGCTTTCGTCTGGCGGTTGGTCTCAGGTTCATAAGATATGGCTGGCGCGGAAACAGAATACATTTGGCCCTCCAGGTTTTACGTTTCCGCATTTTGAGTATCCACCGCGCCCGAGCGGCTGCCTCTTCGGGCGTTCGATATGGCGGATGGCGGAAACGGCCTTTTCGAGTGAGGCATTAATCTTTGTCAATGCGTCGGAAGGCGGGCAGGATTGCGGCGTCTCCAAGGAGTTTTTCGGGAAACTTGGCGCGGTCGCGGCCGCATCCGGCCCACGCTGGCGTCCGTTTGCAAATACCTAACCAGTGTTTGCAATGATCTTGCGGGAAAGGAAACCCGCCGCGCAACCCAAGCGGCGGTTCGCGCAGCAGAGACAGACGACGGGCAGAAACAAACATGAAACGCTGGATCAGGCAGTTAGCAGCGAACGCAGTGGCCCTGGCGGTAATCGTCGCCACCTTCGGTCAGACGACCCAGGCGCAAGAGCCGCCGGTTGTGAGGATCGGACTGATGGCGACGTTGTCCGGACCGGCCGCCGTCTATGGAGAGCACATGCGCGACGGTTTTCTGCTGGCCGTGGACCAGGCCAATGGCGCACTCGGCGGCCTCGAAACGCGCGTCATCGTTGTCGACGATAAGCTCGACCCGGACTATGCCTTGAAACAGGCAACCAAGCTTATCGAGGAGAACGGCGTCGATTTTTTCGTCGGCGTGAATTTTTCCAAGGTGATGCTCGCCGTGCACGATCCTGTCGTGCGGACCAAGACCCCTTTCATCGGAACCCATTCGGGTCCGGCGCCCGTCGCGGGCCGTGGATGCAGCCGGTACTTTTTCTCAACGGCGGAGCAGGACGACCAGGTCCACGAAACGATGGGCCGCTATGCGAGCGTGAAAGGCTTTCGGCGTGTTGTGACAATTGCGCCCGACTTCGAAGCCGCGCGGAATGCGGTCGCCGCATTCCGCAGGCATTATAGTGGCCAGCTTGCCCGGGAAATTTATCCCAAACTCGGAAAGACCGATTTCTCCGAGGAGTTTTCCCAGATCTCCGAAATCGAGCCGGACGCGATTTATGCCTATATGCCGGGAGGAATGGGAGTGGCGCTGGTGAAGCAGTTCCACACGTCGGGCATGAAGGGGGCCGTGCCGTTCCTCTCCGCTCAGACGATCGATGCGGTCAGCCTGCCATACACGAAGGAAACGGCCGAGGGCCTTTTTTCCGCATCCTCCTGGGCGCCAAATCTGGACAATCCGGCCAATAAACGTTTCGTCATGGAGTTCAGCCGGAAATACAAGTATTCGCCCTCGGTCTATGCCGCCCAGGGCTATGATGCAGGCAGACTCATTCACTTCGCGCTTGAACTGACGGGCGGGAGCAAGGACGCGGAAGCAATGCTGTCCATACTTCAGTCGGCGCCCTTCGAAAGCGTTCGAGGCGACTTCCGCTTCAATTCGAACCAGTTTCCCGTTCAGGACTTTTATCTGGTCGAAGGCGTCCAGCGCACAAAAAGGCTTTTTGAAATGGAAGCCGTGGCACGGGTCTTCGACGATGTCGGAGATGCGTATTCCGGCTCCTGCCGCATGTAGGTCGCTTCAGGCGCGCCATTAATTCAAGACTGTCCGGTCCGGAAAGTTATGTGGCGGTCTTGTATTCTGGACCGAGCGATCCATATCCGGGGTATGACCGAGGCTCGTTCTCAAAGCTCCGTTTCCATCGCCAAGGCTCCCGGGCCGGGGCGGCCGCGCAGTTTCGACGAGGCCACGGCTCTCGAAGCCGCGATGAATGTGTTTTGGCAAAAGGGCTATGAAGCGACGTCTCTGGACGATCTGACAAGGGCCATGGGGCTCAGCCGGTCAAGCTTCTACGGGGCGTTCGACAGCAAGCAGGCATTATTCATACGGGCGCTGGAGCATTATTCGAGGAATGGCCTGCGGGGTCTTCGAGAAGTGGCCGGCACGGCCCAAGACAATCCTGTCGACGCCATGATGCTGGCTCTTTCTGACCCGGAAGGTAGTCCCAAAGGGTGCCTGCTGATCAATTGCATCACCGAACTGGCTCCTCATGACGACAAGGTTGCGGAAATCGGCCGGCGCCATCTGGAAGCCATAGAGGAGATTTTTGCCGCCGCGCTGAATCCCGGGAACCCCGACAGCGTGCGTGATGCGGCAAGGGCGTATGCTTCCCTGGCGATCGGCACGCTGACTTTGCGGAAAAGCGGCATATCCGCAGATCGCATTCAGGAAACCCTCAAGCAAGCCAAAACGATCCTGACAGGATAGGGAGGGTCGGTCGTTCAAGTTTCAAAGGCCCTGAAAAAGTCTGCACAATTTAGGACTGAATAGTCCAAAAACTGCCAAATCAATCGAAACAGCACCGAAGGAAAATGCGACGATGTCCGATGCGAAACTGTTTACGCCGGCCCAGGCTGGCGCCATCGAATTGAAGAACCGCGTGGTGATGGCACCGCTCACCCGCAACCGGGCGCGGCCGGAGGACGATGTCCCTGTTGAACTCAACGTCGAATATTATGAGCAGCGCGCCACGGCGGGTCTGATCATCACCGAAGCTTCGCAGATCTCGCCGCAGGGCAAGGGCTACGCCTGGACACCCGGGATCTATTCCGATGCACAGGTCGAGGGCTGGAAAAATGTCACCGACGCCATCCACGCCAAGGGCGGCAAGGTTGTTATTCAACTTTGGCATGTAGGCAGGATCTCGCATCCGGTGTTGCAGCCCGGAGCGGCCGACCCGGTTGCCCCGTCGGCGATTGCAGCGGCTTCCAAGACCTTCGATGGCGAACAGTTCATAGATACCCCGATGCCGCGTGCCCTGGAAAGGAATGAGATTCCCGGAATTGTCGAGGACTACCGGAAAGCTGCGGAAAACGCCAAGAAGGCTGGTTTTGACGGCGTAGAAGTTCATGCGGCCAACGGTTATCTGATCGACCAGTTCCTGCGCGACGGTTCGAACACGCGGCAGGATGAGTATGGCGGTCCGATCGAGAACCGCGCGCGCTTCCTGAAGGAGGTAATGGACGCGGTTGTCGGCGTGTGGGGCGGCGACCGTGTCGGGATCCGTCTCAGTCCGTTTTCGAACGCCAACGATATCGCCGACAGCGATCCGCAGGCGACTTTTTCCCACGCGATCAAGCTTCTCAACGGTTACGGCCTGGCCTATCTGCACCTCGTCGAAGGCCAGACGGGCGGGGCCCGCGACATTCCGGAAGGCGGCGATCTGGCGGCGCTTTATGCGCTGTTCGACGGCACCACTATGGGCAACAACGGCTACAGTCGCGAGAGCGCCATCGAGGCAGTCGAAAGCGGAGCCGTCGACCTCGTTGCCTTCGGACGGCCGTTCATAGCCAATCCCGATCTTGTGGAACGCCTGAAGAGAAACGCCCCTCTTAATGAGCCGGACAGGGACACCTTCTACGGCGGCGGAGCGAAAGGTTACACCGATTACCCGACCCTGGAGCAGGCGTCGGCGGCGGCCGAATAACCGGTTTCAGGCTGCCCGACATCCATACCCCCAACCAGGGCAGTCTGATAGCGGGCCGGTGCAGAGCGATGTAATTCGCCTGCACCGGCTTTCTTTTTGAGCGGCATGCCGATCCGCGGGGGGGGGGGGAGAATTATGAACCGTACCGGAGCGTACACTTTTTGCGCAATCCGCCCTTTCGGTCTTGTCAAAAACCTGTCACACCCCTACCAAATCGAAAGGGCGCGGCGAACTGACGTGGTCTGGCGTGCGAAGCCGCCGGAACAAACCCATCGCCCTGTAGTATCGTAGGGAGAGACAAGATGCCCCCATATCGTTCCAGAACCTCGACCCATGGCCGCAACATGGCCGGTGCCCGCGGTCTTTGGCGCGCGACCGGTATGAAGGACGACGATTTCGGCAAACCGATCATCGCCATCGCCAATTCCTTCACCCAGTTCGTGCCCGGGCACGTGCATTTGAAGGATCTCGGCCAGCTCGTTGCAAGGGAAGTCGAAAAGGCCGGCGGCGTTGCCAAGGAATTCAACACGATCGCGGTTGATGACGGCATCGCCATGGGCCATGACGGCATGCTCTATTCCCTGCCGTCGCGTGAGGTCATTGCCGACGCGGTCGAATATATGGTCAACGGCCACTGCGCGGACGCGCTGGTCTGCATCTCCAACTGCGACAAGATCACGCCGGGCATGCTGAACGCCGCCATGCGGCTTAACATCCCGGTCGTGTTTGTTTCCGGCGGCCCGATGGAGGCCGGCAAGGTGGTTCTGGAAAACGGTGTTGCCAAGGCCATCGATCTCGTCGATGCGATGGTTGCGGCCGCTGACGACCGCATGTCCGATGCCGACGTGCTGGCCATGGAACAGAACGCTTGTCCGACGTGCGGCTCGTGCTCCGGCATGTTCACCGCCAATTCCATGAACTGCCTGACGGAGGCCCTCGGTCTTGCACTTCCCGGAAACGGCTCCACGCTCGCCACCCACGCGGACAGGGAACGCCTATTCGTCGAGGCCGGCCATCTGATCGTCGATCTGGCGAAACGCTATTATGAGCAGGATGACGAGAGCGTTCTGCCGCGCAGCATTGCAAGCTTCAAGGCGTTCGAAAACGCCATGAGCCTCGATATCTCCATGGGCGGGTCCACCAACACGATCCTGCACCTTCTGGCGGCGTCCTATGAAGGCGAGGTCGGCTTCACGATGGACGACATCGACCGCCTGTCCAGGAAAGTCCCCGTCCTGTGCAAGGTCGCGCCGGCGGTTGAGAACATCCACATGGAGGATGTGCACCGGGCTGGCGGGATCATGGGCATTCTGGGCGAGTTGGACCGGGCCGGACTTCTGCATTCGGATCTGCCGACCGTCCATGCCGCCACCATGAAAGAGGCGCTGGCACGCTGGGATATCCGCCAGACGAACTCCGAGAGCGTCCATACCTTCTTCAAGGCAGCGCCCGGCGGTGTCCCGACCCAGGTTGCCTTCAGCCAGGAGCGGCGCTGGGACGATCTCGATCTCGATCGCGCATCCGGCGTGATCCGTGAAATGGATCATGCCTACAGCAAGGACGGCGGACTTGCCGTGCTCTATGGCAACATTGCCGAAGACGGATGTGTGGTGAAAACGGCGGGCGTCGACGAAAGCATCCTGACCTTCTCCGGACCGGCCCGTATTTTCGAGAGCCAGGACAGCGCCGTCTCGGCGATCCTGACCAACAAGGTCAAGGAAGGCGATGTGGTCCTGATCCGCTACGAGGGACCGCGCGGCGGGCCGGGCATGCAGGAAATGCTCTATCCGACCAGCTATCTGAAGTCCAAGGGGCTTGGGAAGACCTGCGCCCTGATCACCGACGGCCGGTTTTCCGGCGGGTCCTCGGGGCTATCCATCGGGCACATCTCGCCGGAAGCGGCGGAAGGCGGGGCAATCGGCCTTGTCGAAGAAGGCGACATGATCGTCATCGATATTCCGAACCGGGTTCTGAAAGTCGACCTTTCCGACGCGGAATTGGGTGAACGCAGGGCCTCGATGGAGGCACGAGGTGCCAAGGCCTGGAAGCCTTTGGAACAGCGCAAGCGAAAGGTCTCCAAGGCGTTGCGTGCTTATGCCAAACTTACGACGAGTGCGTCCAAGGGGGCGGTGAGAGAAGTCGATTAGATCTTTGGAAGAGCTTTCCGGACTTTCCATCGGTCACTTGTGTTGGAACGAAACGTTCGGGCTCGCCTGAAAGGCGGGTTCGAAACTCGCGAAGGCATCTGAAAAGATGCATTTGGACTTGCGCAAATTTTAGGCGGAGAGCCTTTGTGCTCTCTGGCGGGTCAAGTAGCGAATTTCCGTTACGTAATGTTAAATACACGAAAAAAAACAATAATTTATGAGGATTTAGTCTTTTGATTTCGGTCTGGGTTGAGTGGTGAGTAAATAAGCAACTCCTGACAGGTGGCATAGGTGGTATTTTTTGCAAGAGAGAATTAACTTCTCAACTTAATCATTGCGGCTGTTGTGAATCCACGGGGCAGACGCATGAAAACAGGGACGGTCGTCACAGGAACCGTTCTGGGCTTGGCTGGAGTACTTGACGCCGGTGGGGTTCAGGCCGCCGTAGCGGGCGATGTCCTGTCGCTTCAAAAAAGTCTCGATATGGTCTGGGTGCTGGTCGCGGCCGGGCTGGTGCTTCTGATGCAGGTCGGCTTCATGCTGCTCGAAGCAGGTCTCGTACGTTCGAAGAATTCCATCAACGTCGCCCAGAAAAATCTTCTTGATCTTGCGGTTTCGGTTCTGATCTTCGCTACCTTCGGGTTCGCCATTGCTTTCGGTGCGGGCGGGAACTGGTTTGCCGGTTTTGATACGCGTCTTTTGGGGCTGTCCCACATGGACCCCTGGGTCCTGACGATTTTTGCCTTTCAGGTCATGTTTTGCGGAACCGCCGCCACCATCATTTCCGGCGCCGTTGCCGAACGAATGCGGCTTTCCGCGTATATCTGGTGTTCCGTTCTGACCGCGGGGCTCATCTATCCGGTCTTTGCGCATTGGGCCTGGGGCTCGGCTCTGTTTTCCGAAGCGACCGCGTTTCTGGGCGATGCCGGTTTCGTGGATTTCGCGGGGTCCACCGTCGTTCATGGCACGGGTGCCTGGATCGCCTTTGCCGCCTGTGTGCTGCTCGGGCCGAGGATCGGGCGTTTCGGCACGGACGGGCGTCCCTTTCGCATACAGGGGCACAGCTCGGTTCTGGCGACCGCAGGCGCCCTGATCCTTTTTGTCGGCTGGCTCGGTTTCAACGGCGGGTCCACGCTGGCGGCCTCGTGGGACGTCCCGAAAATTCTGGCGAATACCGTTCTGGCTGCCGCCGCGGGCACCGGTGCCGGCTATTTTGTCGGCCGCTGGAGAGACAAGGTCATCCTGCCGGAAAACTCGATATCGGGTCTGCTCGGCGGGCTCGTTGCCATTACCGCGGGCTGCCATGTCCTGACGCCGGCTGGCGCGATGGTCGTCGGAATGGCCGGAGGTGCCGTGGCGATCGCCGGCGCATGGTTGCTTGAGCGGGTGTTCAGGATCGACGATCCGGTCGGGGCCATCAGCGTCCACGGTTTTGCCGGTGTCGTCGGGACCCTCGGCCTGGCTTTGCTCGCGCCGGTCGAGCTTTTGCCCATGGGCGCGCGCCTGCCGCAGGTTGCGATCCAGTTCGCTGGCGTGGCCGCCTGTTTCATCTGGTCTTTCGGCATGGGCTGGCTGACGCTCTCGGCGGTCAACCTGCTGCAGCCGATCAGGCTGGACGCCGCGGCCGAGGACCTCGGCCTCAATGAAGCTGAGCATGGCACGCGCCTTGGCATCGGGCATGTCGAGGACGCGCTTGACCGGCTGATTGCCGGAAAGGCGGATCTGTCCATGCGCCTCGACGTTTCCAAGGGCGAGGATTCAGAGCGGCTGACCCGTCTGTTCAACGCGCTGATGGATACGGTTCAAAGTGAGGAGCAGGCGCATCTGCGGGCCGCCGACGCCAAGCGGTCCCAGGAGGAGGCCGAACGACTGTCCGCCCTGGCGAACGCAACCTTCGACGCCATTGTTATCTCGGTCGACGGCCGTATCCTGGACGGAAACAAGACCTTCGAGGACCTGATCGGCTACAGCATCGGCGAGCTTGAAATGCGCGGTCTGTACGAATTTGTCGACACCAGGCTGGCCGGCACTCTGGAAGAACATCTGATCAAGGCCGAAAAGGAACCGCGTGAGGTCACCCTGATCAGCCGGAGCGGTGAGCGTGTGCCTGTCGAGATCCGGACCCGCGTTATCTCTTATCGGGGCATACCGACACGCGTCTCGGCGCTTGTCGATCTGCGCGAACGCAAGAAGGCGGAAGCCCAGATCCTGCACCTTGCGCAACATGATCCGCTTACGGATCTGCCCAACAGGGCGGTATTCAACGCGGAGCTGAAACAGACCCTGAGGAAATGCGAACGGAACGGACATGCGGCCGCGCTGCTGCTCATCGATCTGGACCGGTTCAAGGACATCAACGATCTCCACGGCCATCCGGTGGGCGACACGGTGATCCGCGTGACCGCGCAGCGTCTGCGGAACTGCAGCCGAAGCGGCGACATCGTGTCCCGGTTGGGCGGAGACGAATTCGCGATCGTCCAAAACGACATTCAGTTTTCAAATCAGGCGGAAGATATGGCGGTGCGCCTGGTTCAGGCGCTGTCGCAACCGATCGATTGCGGACACGGGTTGGTGCTGAAACCCAGCGCCAGCATCGGTATCGCCCTGATGGCCGGACAGGATGCCGAGGACACGGTGATTTCCAATGCAGACATCGCGCTTTACAACGCCAAGAACGGCGGCCGGCACACATACTGCGTGTTTCTGGAAGGCATGGGCGACGAAGTCCGCCAACGGCGCGCCTTGGAAAAAGACCTGACCGCGGCCTTGTCGGAGCGCCAGTTCGTGCTCCATTTCCAGCCACGTCTCAATCTGGTGACCGCAGGCATCGACAGCTACGAGGCGCTTATCCGCTGGCAGCATCCCGAACACGGCCTGGTCAACCCGACGGATTTTATTCCGGTAGCGGAAGCCTCCGGTCAGATCGTCGCGATCGGCAAATACGTGCTGGACGAAGCCCTGAAAGTCGCGTCCACAAGCATTCTTTCGGCCAACATCAGCATCAATGTCAGTCCCGTGCAGTTCCGCGACAAGGACTTTGTCGACGACGTCAAGCGCGCGATCGAACAATCCAGCGTTCCGCCGGAACGGATTGAGCTCGAGATTACCGAAAACACGCTGATCGAGGATGACGCCAGAGCGCTCACCATTTTGACGCGGCTGAAGGAGATCGGGGTCAAGATTGCTCTGGATGATTTTGGTGTCGGCTATTCTTCCCTGAGCTATCTGAGCCGTTTCCCGTTCGATTGCATCAAGATCGACAGGTCCTTTGTGCGCGAGAGCCGGCCGAACTACGGATCCCTCGCCATTATCGAGACCGTTGTCCGGCTCGGCAAGGCGCTCGATATGCGCGTGGTCGCGGAGGGCGTCGAGGACTCGGAAATCCTGTGCCTGCTGGCCCAGCGTGGCTGTCATGAGGCCCAGGGCTACCTGATCGGTATGCCGGCCCCGGTCGACAAACTCGCGAGGTCGGTGCCGACGGAGGTCCGGGACGCTCTCGATACCTTGCGGTTCGGTGGTGTGAAGATGTTCGAGAGCGAAACTCCGAAAGAGATCGCAAGCTAGAGCCTTTCACGGTTAGATTGAAGCATTCTGCCGGAGCAGATTTGGTTCAAGCCCAAGGGCTTTGACGAAGGCCGTGCTGGCTGCACGGTCGAGGCAAAACCCGACGGCATTGGGCCTAATCGGCCCGACCCTTCGGGTTCGCGTCCGGCGGCCGCCTGCTTTGTCGCGCCGCTTGCCCATAGCCCGCTATGGGCTTCACGTCCCTCCGCGCAGCGCGACTCGCCGGACGACAAACAGAATGCTTCAATCTAGCCGTGAAAGGCTCTAGCGGTCCGGGCCATGGGCCCGAAGCGCTAATTCAGCTCCGTCACTTCCAGGGGGGCAAGAACGGTTCGTCCCAAAATATCTCCGGGATCGTGAACCTCAGGCACCTGGGTGCAGTCGGCGGGCTTGTCCTCCGCTTGACCGTTGTGTTCCTTCAGGCTCGCGCAAATCGGTATCGCCGCCTGTCGGGTGCCGCTCGCGGCAACGGTCAGAACATCCAGCAGAGAGCCTTCCGTTTCGTCGAGAGCCGCTGCCAGGTGTTTTGCGAAGAGCGATATTGTCCGGTCCTCGGAATAATTTGCGGCCTGGCCCTGGCCCGCAGAGGAAATCAGCGCTTCGGGGCGCTCCTTCAAATCAACGCTGTGCTGTTCCAGAAGATGCATGTTGATGGCGTGGGAGTTGTTGGTATCCAGGATGAGGATGACTTCGCCCGCCGGTATCGTGTGGATCATGGCCGCGAAGGCGGAAGCGGAAACCCACGTCCCCTCGGCAATGGCCTCGTTGGTGGAGACCGGCTTTTCATCTGCCCAGAGTTCGAGGGCGTAGCCGGTTGTCTCGTTTTGCTGTGTCTCTTCGGCAGGGGCGAGGGGAAGATTGGCGTAGATGACCAGCCTGTCTTCCTTGCCGAGCTTGTTCGCAAGCTCGGTGGCCTTCAGCTTGAGCGCGGTAGCGTTCGCCCCCTCGTTGATAAGCAGATGCGTCGCGTCCGGCCCGGCATCGATCCTGGGGGACAGGGCCGAAACTACTTTCTCTAGGCTGTGCTTGCAGACTTCGACGGATTGCGGGTTCCAGGGTGGGCAATTGCCGATGGCCAGAAGATTGTTCTTGAGCGGCGGACGGGCCAGCGCGGGAGAAGCAAGCATGGCAACGGCGAGCAAACCGGAGGCGAGCAGGGCACCGGACAAACGTATAAAAGGCTGCGGAAGCCGCGCGCCAAGCCAGTGGGCACTGCCGTTCATATTGTCTCCCTGAGAATTGTTTTGGCGGTTTGTTGCTGTATATCGAATTTTTGCGGACAAAGAGAGGCACGCAGCCTGTTTATTTGGCGCGGTCGGTGGGCTTTTCCGTTTTCCTTAGAGCCTGCGCTCTTGAAATTTGAAAAGGCCGGGACCGATCGCGGCAAAACCGATGCTGGCGCAGATCGCTTCCGGTGGATTCACGATGCGGCCGCGACCTTGTCTCTCCTGGAGGCAACCAGACGGGTGACGACATTTTCGATGATCTTGTGCCCGGCATCCTGATCGAGAGACATGATCGATTCCGGATGAAACTGAACCGCGGCAATCGCTTCCTTTTCGTGTTCTATCGCCATGACGACACCGTCTTGCGTTTCCGCGGTAACGCGAATGTCGCCGGGAAGGGTGTCCCGCCTGGCAAAAAGGGAATGATAGCGGCCGACGACAACCGGCGCTTTCAGCCCCTCGAACAGAGTGGAGTTGCCGGTCACGGTGATCGGTGACGGTTTGCCGTGCATTGGGATGTCGAGCTGACCCAGTTCGGCGCCGAAATACTCCGACAGGGCCTGCAGTCCCAGGCAGACGCCGAATATCGGAAGCGCGCGCGACCGCGCCCGGCCGATGGTCGCCGCGCAGTCGAAATCCTTCGGGTTGCCGGGCCCAGGAGACAACACGACAAGGTCCGGATCGACATCGTGAAACACGTGATCGGCAACCGGCGTCCTGTAGGTCACGACATCGGCGCCGGTCTGCCGGAAGTAGTTTGCAAGCGTATGGACGAAGCTGTCCTCGTGATCGACGAGCAGGATTTTCAGACCCTTTCCGGGTTTTTTCTCGTCGCGCTTCTCCAGGGCCTGCGCCGCCAGTCCGGCCTCGCGCACCGCTGCCCGCATGGCTTCGGCCTTGAGTTCCGTCTCCGCTTCCTCGTCTTCGGGTACACTGTCGTAAAGAAGCGTCGCGCCCGCCCGGATCTGGGCGACCCCGTCCTTGATACGTACCGTTCTGAGGGTCAGGCCGGTGTTCATGTCGCCGTTGAACAGAACCGCGCCGATCGCGCCGCCATACCAGGCCCGCGGCGATTTTTCGTGATCCTCGATGAACTGCATCGCCCAGCGCTTGGGCGCGCCCGTCACGGTGACCGCCCAGGTGTGGGACAGGAACGCGTCGAGCGCGTCCATGTCTTCGCGCAGGATGCCTTCGATATGATCGACGGTGTGGATCAGACGGGAATACATCTCGATCTGCCGGCGGCCGATGACCTTGACGGAGCCTGGAACGCAGACCCGGCTCTTGTCGTTGCGGTCGACGTCGGAGCACATGGTGAGTTCGGCTTCGTCCTTGGCGGAGTTCAAGAGCTTGCGGATCTGTGCTTCGTCCTCGATCGCGTTCTTGCCGCGCCGGATCGTGCCGGAAATCGGGCAGGTTTCGACGCGCCGCCCGCCGGTCACGCGGACGTACATCTCTGGTGACGCGCCAACGAGATATTCGCTGTTTCCGAGATTGAAAAAGAAGGAGTAGGGGGAGGGGTTGATCTGTGCGAGACGCCTGGAGACCGCGGAAGGCGGGTTCGCACAGGGCTCGTAGAAGATCTGGCCCGGCACGGTTTCGAAGAGATCGCCACGCCTGAAGTAATCCTTCGCCTTCTCCACCAGACGGGCATATTCGCCCGGTTCGTGATCGCCGCGGCCCGGATCCCGGTTGGCCGGGACATATGGGTGTTTCTCCCCGCTCCGTGCGAGACCCTTGGTGGTTTTGCCGTTCACGACGAAGTCGTATTCCAGAACATAGGCCCGCTTGCCGTGGTGGTCGACGATCAGGATTTCGTCCGGCAGGAACAGGACCACGTCGCGCTGGTCGCTTGGCCGCTCACGTTTCAGGTCGATCGGTTCGAACTGGAAAGCCACGTCGTAGCCGAACGCACCATAGAGACCGAGCTGATCGTCGTCGCAGGCAAAAAAGTCCTTCAGCGCCCGGACGATTGAGAATGTGGACGGCTGACGGGACCGTTCCTCCTCGTTGAAAAGCCGGTCCGGTTTTGTGACCGTCAGCTTGATTGTCTTCGTCGAGGCCTCGAACGTGTCAACGTCCGGATGGGATTTCAGCATGTCCGCAATGGCGGGAAGAAGGAGTTCTCCGCGCGGGTTGAGGGCCCGGATCTCCACGTCGCGGTCGGCGGCCTCCATGACCAGAGGCGGATTGGCAAGCGCCATGTCCCACCTGGTGTAGCGGCCCGGATACTCGTAGGAAGAGGACAGAACCGCACCGAGTTCGGAGTCCAGCCGGTCGATCCACTCCGAGGTTCCGGTCTCATAGTCGTACGGACGCGAGGAGCGGTGGATGGTGATGCCACCCTTGGTCTGAAAGGTCTGGTCTGCCAGTGCCGGCATGGTTTCAAGTGTCCCGTTCTGGTGGCTGCCTGTGAGCTGGCGGCCTTATAAAGCACCAAGGCCGCCGGGGATATCCCGCGGCGGCCTTGGTGAGTTTGTCGATCCGTTCAAAGCATGGTCGATCGCTGGCCGCCTATGTCGCGCGACGCCACCACCAAGCTGATTTCCGGATCGTGTTCATGACAGACCGATAGAATATGTCGAAACTCTTGGCAATGAAAAAACACTAGTCGCCGACACTCACGGCCCCCCAGAAAGGCGCGGGAGTGCCATCTTTAAGCCCGGTTGCCAGCCAGTCGTCCCAGGCCGTTTCGATCCGGGCATAGGTTCCGTCTGCCCGGATCGCGTCCAGACCTTGATCGAGCACGCCGACGACGGCTTTCGCACGTCTCGGCGTTTTTCTGGAAAAGGAAACGTACAGATCGAACCGGACCAGTTCCCGAACCGGCTTGGGAACAGGCGAGATGATTTCGGGACTGTTGCTGATGTGGTAGGCGGCGACCTTCTCGTAGACAACGGCATAATCCGCGCGTTTCCTGGCCGCCAGGGCGAGGGTTTGCAGATCGGAATCGACCTCGATCTTGGTTATCTGCGGATCGGCGTCGAAGGTGTCGGTGTAGGTATATCCGCGAACGACGGAAAAGGTTTTCCGCCTGAAGTATTCCTGCCGAAACCCGGCCGGAGTGTCCGGGTGCGCGAAGATCAGGATCTTTCCTTTGAACAGCGGCGTTCGGTGGAAAACGAAGTTCCGTCGGTTTTCCGCCGATCCCGTCGTGTTAAAGCACCCGAGCTGCCTACCATGCTCCACCTCCCGCAAGCATCTGGAATAGGGCATGACGTCGAAAACCACCGGGCAGCCAGCCGCGCCGAATGCCGCCGAGACGATGTCGACGGCAAAGCCCCGAAGCTTGCCCTTGTAGAGACCCGAGTAAGGAAAAAAGGCGTCTTCCGCGGCGATGACAATCTCATCGCTGATCGGGCAAAGCGGCGGCTGCCCGGCCGTGCTCGCGCCTGCCGAGCCTGCGAAGAGAACCGCGGCTGCGAGAAACCGCGCGAAAAACCTGAAAAAACAAGGCATGCCTGCCGGCTGGTTTGCCTTTCCAGAACTGCAATTTCTCATACTCGTGTTTGCTCCCTTCCCCTAAAAGAGATTTTTCAAGTCTTGGCGGCAGGCTGTGTCAACCTTCCAGACGCTAAACCCGCAGTGTTTGAAATGGAATTCCAAAATGGTCGGGAGTCACTGTCTTTTCGCAATCCCGTCTTGACCCTTTACCCAGGATGCTGTTTTTGCAGCGCAACGATTATTGAGAAAATGGTAATTTCAAACGGTTAATGGGTTACGCAAAGACGATTGTGAGGGGCTTATGGAACACTACGACCTTATCGTAATCGGCAGCGGGCCGGCAGGAAGGCGCGCTGCGATCCAGGCAGCGAAATTCGGCAGGAACGTACTGGTTGTGGAACGCGGCCGCCGGGTCGGGGGCGTCTCCGTTCACACCGGCACCATTCCGTCCAAGACCCTGCGCGAAACCGTGCTCAATCTGACCGGCTGGAGGGAACGGGGGTTTTATGGCCGGTCTTACCGGGTGAAGGAGGATCTTACGGCGGCCGACCTCCGGGCGCGACTGCACATCACGCTCAATCACGAGGTGGAAGTGCTTGAGCATCAGTTTGCGCGCAACAAGGTCGATACGATCAAGGGCGAGGCGCGCTTTCTCGACCCGCGAAAGATCGAGGTTGCGGGTGAAGCGGGAGAAATCCACAATTTCACTTCGGACAAGTACATCATCGCCGTGGGCACCAAACCGTTTCGGCCGGATTATGTACCATTCGACGGCGAGTTCGTTCTCGACAGCGACGAGATCCTGGAGCTGAAAGAGCTGCCCCGTTCGATCACGGTGATCGGCGCAGGTGTGATCGGCGTCGAATACGCCTCGATTTTTGCGGCCCTCGATACGCATGTCACCCTCGTCGAACCGCGGGACAGCATGCTGGATTTCCTCGACAAGGAACTGGTCGCGGATTTCACCCACCAGCTTCGGGACAACGGAATCGCGCTCCGCTTCGGCACCAAGGTCGAAAAGATTGAAAAACACGGTCCCGGCGACTGCGAAACCACCCTGGAGGGTGGACGCTGCGTACGCTCCAATGTCGTTTTGTTCGCCGCTGGCCGCATGGGGGCGACGCCAGCGCTCAACCTTGAAAATTGCGGTCTTGAAGTCGATCACCGAGGACGCCTCACGGTCGACAAGATGACCTTCCAGACCGGTGTTCCGCATATTTACGCGGCCGGAGACGTGATCGGCTTCCCGAGCCTTGCCTCCACCTCCATGGAGCAGGGGCGTATCGCCGCCTGCCAGGCGCTCGAGGAGAAGGCCTACGACCCGCCGGAATATTTTCCCTACGGGATTTACGCGGTACCGGAAATCTCCACGGTCGGCATGACGGAGGAAGAAACCAGGGAGCGCGGCATTCCCTACGAATGCGGGATTGCCCGCTTTCGGGAAACCTCGCGGGGGCACATCATGGGGCTCGATACCGGCATGTTGAAACTGATCTTCTCGCTGAAGACCCGCCGCCTGCTCGGTTGTCACATCGTCGGCGAAGGGGCGACGGAACTCGTGCATATCGGTCAGGCCGTGCTGAACCTGCGCGGCACGCTGGAATATTTCGTCGAAAACACCTTCAACTACCCGACCCTGGCCGAAGCCTACAAGATCGCGGCGCTTGACGCCTGGAACCGGATGCCGCCCCTGGAAAGCTGAAACCTGCCGGGAAACGGATATTGCCCCATGCCTGACACTCTACTCGTGAAAAACGCAGACATGCTCGTCACCATGGACGAGGACCGCCGGGAGATCGCGGGCGGGGGGCTTTACGCGGAAAACGGATTTATCAGGCAGGTCGGGGAGTCCGGGACGTTGCCGGAGACGGCGGACAGGGTGATCGACGCAACCGGACAGATCGTGCTGCCGGGCTTCGTGAACACCCACCACCACCTGAACCAGACGCTGACGCGCAATCTGCCGGCGGCGCAAAACAACAATCTTTTTCCCTGGTTGCAGGCTCATTACCGGATCTGGGCACGGACCGGCCCGGAGGCGTCAAGAACCAGCACGCTGGTCGGCCTCGCGGAACTGGCGCTCTCCGGCTGTACGACGGTCTTCGACCATACCTATCTTTTTCAAAGTGGAAACAAGGTCGACTATCAGATCGAGGCGGCCCGTGAACTCGGTGTCCGGTTTCATGCCAGCCGAGGCTCCATGTCTTTGGGGGAAAGCAAAGGCGGTCTGCCGCCCGATGACTGTGTCGAGGATGAAGACGGGATCCTCAAGGACAGCGTGCGGGTCATCGACCGGTATCACGATGCTTCGCCCGGAGCGATGACACGGGTCGTCGTTGCCCCCTGTTCACCGTTTTCTGTTTCCGAGGATCTCCTGCGCGAAAGCGCGCGTCTGGCGCGCGACAAGGGGGTGATGCTGCACACCCATTTGTGTGAAACGCTCGACGAAGAACGCTACACGCTCGAGCGGTTCGGCAAACGTCCGGTGGAGTGGATGGAAGGACTCGACTGGACCGGGCCGGATGTCTGGTTTGCCCATGCCATTCATGTGGACGATGACGAGATCCGGCTGTTTGCCGACACGGGCTGCGGCGCGGCGCATTGCCCGTGCTCCAACATGCGTCTGGCATCAGGCATCGCACCGGTGAAGAAATACATGGCTGGCGGAGTGAAGGTTGGTCTGGGCGTGGATGGTTCGGCCTCCAACGACGGTTCCAACATGCTGGCGGAAGTGCGTCAGGCGATGCTTTTGGCGCGCTTGCAGCTCGGCCTCCAGCCACCGGAAGGCCCGCGCAAACATGCCTTGCTGCCGGCCTCCCACCCCTTGCGGGCAGGAGAATGGATGACCGCCCGCGAAGCGTTGGAACTGGCCACGCTTGGCGGCGCGTCCGTGCTCGGCCGAGACGATGTCGGATCTCTGGAGGTGGGAAAATGCGCGGATTTCTTCACGCTCGATCTGAATACGATCCAATTTGCCGGAGCATTGCATGATCCGGTCGCAGCCGTGGTGTTCTGCGCGCCGCAGACTGTGAAAACGACCGTGATCCAGGGCAGGGTGGTCGTGGAGGACGGCCGGATCGCCACGATGGATATGGAACCCGTCGTCCGGGACCACAACCGCTATTCCCTTGAGTTGGCATTGCGGACCTAAGCTGGTCCGGGCAGCAGGTTCTTCGGATCCGGATAACCTGAAAGCTCTTTTCCGAATGGCACGATGCCCGGCGCGGGTGGCGTCGGGCATCGTTGGGGTTGGGACGTTAACACGGTCCCATTGGTCGCGTTTGGTCCATGATCGGCCGGTATTGGCGACACCGCGGAATTGCCTGCGCCGCCGACCGGAGCTGTCTGACCTCATGCTGGAAAGCGTCAGGGGTTGGAAGTGACCTAGCCGCCAAAGCCGCCACCGTGGCCACCGCCATGACCACCACCGTGGCCTCCGCCATGACCACCGCCGTGGCCACCACCGTGACCGCCGCCATGACCGCCGCCGTGGCCACCGCCATGACCACCACCGTGGCCGCCGCCGTGACCTCCACCATGACCGCCGCCGTGGCCACCGCCATGGCCGCCGCCGTGGCCTCCACCATGACCGCCGCCGTGGCCACCGCCATGACCACCACCGTGACCGCCGCCATGGCCGCCGCCGTGGCCTCCACCATGACCGCCGCCGTGGCCACCGCCATGACCGCCGCCATGACCGCCGCCATAGCCTCCGCCATTATCGCCGTCATCCTCACCGCTCTGGCCACCGTTTTGACCACCGTTTTGACCACCGTTTTGACCGCCGTTCTGGGCGACGTCAGGACGACTGTCTTCACCGCCGCGAATGCCGTTGCCGAAATTCCAGAAGGGTCTTCCGCGATCTGGCCTTCCGGCTTGCCGACCGTTTTCTTCAACTTCCAGATAGTTCGCTGAAACCCAGCCGCGCTCGTTTCCAAAACGGACGTCGCACCAGCTGGACGCGCAGCGATAGATGTTCACTGAGGTGTTGGTCGGCAGACTGCCGATAACCGGGTACTTGGTACCGGGACCCGCACGCATGTTCAGGCCGCTGACTGTGACCGCCGACTTGGCGGACGCCTGGTTCGGTGTCAGCGCCGCAACGCCCATCATGACAAACGACGCGGCCACAACTGGCATTGTTTTTAAGTATTTCATTATTGTTCTCCATTAAAAAAGGCCCTCTGCCTGCAGAGGTTTCGTGGCCCCCGCTGGTCATATGGCGGCTGCCGCGTGCCGCGCCGGTGATGTGAATCACTTGAATGAATGTTGCCGTCGGACCAGAGAACAGCACCGGAAACCGGGAAAAACGCTAAAAAACCAATGTATCAATTGCCGATCCATCCGGTCGCAACTGCGCGCTCAGCTCCGCCGCGGTCGGTAAAACGAAGATGGGGGTGATGGTTAACGGAGCAGGCCGAAAAAGGCTGAGCGCAGTGTCCGCTTCTTAACGATTTTTTTCTGCGTTGACGGACTCCCGCAAGCCAATGGAGAGGCGGAGCGGTGTTGCAGGCATTCAGAAGGAGAGGGCTTGCCCGGTTCCGTTAAAGATCCGGCGACAAGGAAATCTGCGTTGGCCCGATGGAAAGTTATCCAATGCTCTCAACGCCCGCATGGCGGCAACAAAACCATGACGCCAGTCACGTACCGTCTACAGGCGCAAGAGCGGTGGCCGCAAGCGCACACATATGGGTATCGGAAAGGGGGGGCGGAATGCCATGGCGATCGCTCGCCACGGGTTCCTTTGCGCCGGTCTCGCACGCATCGTCTTGACCGTCCGTGTGGTTTCGATTCCCGGCTGGAAAAGCTGTTCAGCGCCGTCGGGCGGGCCATATCAAGCCACCAGAGGTGGCGTCCGGAGCCTTTTCAATGACGTCGCGCACCCTGGAATCAATAGCGTATCGCCCTGCACCTTCATGACCGGTTAGGCTCCAGACCCGGTCAGAGGGGCGGCTGTGAAGTGTGGTCGGTCCTAGCAGAGCCAGCAGCTTTCCGGCATGGTTGCTTCGGTCACGTCGCCGCCTTTGGCGATCCAGTCGGTAATGCCCTTTTCGACATTGACCACATTTGTGAACCCGGCCTGCCCGGACAGATATTCCGACAGAACCTTGCTGCGGTTACCCGTTCGGCAAATGAAGATCACCTCGTCGGCAGGACCGGAGATCAGTTTCTGCAGTTCCGTGCCGAATTCCGGATTCACCTTTCCCTGAGTATCGAAGAACGTGACCAGATGGCTGCCGGGAATGACACCGGTCTGCTTCCATTCTTCGGGACGGCGGATATCGATCACCGTCGCACCGGACGCCAGTTTCGACTTCAGACCGTCGTTGCCAATGTCGGAAAACTTCTTGCCCTTGACGTCGAGAAGCTCGATCTCGAATTTCAAGGTTGCGTTCGGAGGGATCACGCCGCCGGCGCCCTGAGCGCCGTAAGCCATGTCCGGTGGAATGATCAATTCGCGCTTGCCGCCGACCTGCATGCCTTCGACGCCTTTTTCCCAACCGGGGATGACGCGGCGCTCGCCGAGCGTGAAGGAAAACGGCGTGCCGCGATCAACGCTGGAATCGAATTTCGTGCCGTCCATGAGCCAGCCGGTGTAATGCACCACCACGGTCTCGCCGACATTGGCCTCTTCGCCAGTGCCTTTTTCTATGTCCTTGATTTGCAGGGTTTCCTGGGCTGTTGCCGGCAGAACCAGAAACGCCGCGGTCAGGATGCTGGAGAGCCACTTTTTCATAGTACCGGTTCCGTTGATAAAACTCAGGTCGGGGCGTAGCCTCTCTTTTTGTTGGAAGCGAGGCAAATCACCGTTGCTTGTATGGCTTTTAACTGGACGCGCCTGGAATTCCATCGGGGGAAATTGACGCATCCCGCAATGGTGTTCGGACTTCAGCCGGTCATTTTCTCGTTCACGGAACGGATGAGTTTTTCCAGGAGAGAGGAGAGTTGCTCCTGCTCGGTTTCGGTCAGCCCATCCACCGCCCGGTGCTGGGTTTCGACGTAGCCTGGGATCATGCTCTTGATCAGCTCGCGCCCCTTGGGCGTCAGGCAGACACTGAGGGCCCGCCGGTCTTCCGGATGGGGAGAGCGTTCAACGAGCCCGGCCTTCTCGAGCTTGTCCAGCCGCGCGGTCATTCCGCCGGAACTCATCATGGTTGTCCGGTAGAGCTCGGTTGGAGTGAGCTTGTAGGGCGGGCCGGAGCGTACGAGGGTCGCAAGTACGTCGAACTCACCGCTCTTCAGGCCGATTTCGGCGTAGGCCGGAGCGAGAAAATCTCTACCGAGAATCTGGGCGGCTTCGTTCAGGCGTCCAATGAGCACCATGGGGGTGAGCCGTTGCGCGACCTGCGGAACTTCCTGTTGCCATTGCTTTCTGGCCCGCTCGGCCCTGTCCATGAGCAATTCCTCGGGATCTCCGAAGAGATGTCTGACGGGTGGCTGTCCGGTGTCTTTGGGCTCGGTCATCTCGGCGGGTCTCGTTCACGGTGGCTCCGATGCAGACCGGACTGTCCCCATCGGAACGGCATTTGTCAAGATAATCAAGAAACTTGAAAAAAAGAATCTTGATATAAAGATAAAAATGGCTATCTGTTACGAAACGCCGCTTGCAGCGGAACCACGAACCGACCGGTGACAGTTATGCCCAGGACCGAATTCAATCCGTTAGCCATCTTCAAGCGAGAGAACGATCGTTCGCTCGGATCGGATGCCGCGAAGCTTTTAGAAAACCCATTCGTATTGCTGATGGTCGTCGGAGGGCTTCTCGCGGTTGCCACGGTTTTCGCCAAGGCCGCGCCGGCGGTGGGGTGGCATCCGCTTGCGTTGCTGCAATGGTCGGTCCTCGGCGGCGCGGGCGCTCTGTTCGCCGTTACAAGCATGTTCGGTGCGCGCAAGGACACGGAAGACCGGAAGTCAGCTCCGGGATGGAAAGGGCGCATGATGCTCTATCTCACGGTCAGCGGCCTGCTGTTTATCGCGCCAAACATGATCGCGGTTGTCGCGGCGTCAAAGGTCGGTGCGGGCTTTGTCGCGCTGAGTTACGCCTTTCCGCTTGTCCTGACGTACGGCTTCGCCGTTTTTTTGAGGTTGGAGCGGTTTCAGATTGTCAGGGCGGCAGGGGTGGTGTTCGGACTTGCGGGCGGCCTCTTGCTGGCGCTGTCCGGCGCGAAGCTCTCCGGCGAGGCCTCCCTCTGGTCGTTGATCGCGATGGCGATCCCCGTGTTTCTGGCGGTGGGCAACATCTATCGGACCGTACAATGGCCGGAGAACGCGAGGCCGGTCGATCTCGCTCTGGGGATGATGCTTGTCGGTTTCCTGGGACTTGCCGTCTTTAACGGCCTTATGGGGATTCCCGAGAGGCCGCTGGTCTGGAACCGGGAAGCCGTCGGCCTGCTGGCTGCGCAAATAGTGGTCTTCACCCTGCAATATGGCCTCTATTTCCGGCTGCAGAAAACCGCCGGACCCGTCTACTTGAGCCAGATCGGGTCGGTGGCCGCGGTCACCGGACTGGGGCTTGGGTATCTGGTGTTTTCCGAAGTGCCGGGCCTGGGGCAACTTATGGCCGTTCTGGCGGTCGGCGCCGGCATTGTCCTCGTCACGCTCGGACGGCGGCGGCTTTGAGTGCGGACCCTATTCCCAGAGCCATGCCGCACCGCGAACACCGGAACTGTCGCCATGCATGGCCTTGCGGATGGGCGTGTCGAATGTATCGGAAAAAATATAGGGCAGCATGACCGGTGGAAGGTCCTGGTAGAGCTCGTCGATATTCGACATGCCGCCGCCGAGGACGAAGACATCCGGATCCAGGAGATTGGCCGACATGGCCAGCGCGCGGGCGAGCCGGCTGACGTAGTCCTCATAGACTCTGACGGCGACTGGATCTCCGGCCCGTTTCAGGTCCATGATCTCGTGCCCCTTCAGAAGGGTCCCGGTTCTGTCCTTGTAGTCGAGCTGGAAGCCGGTGCCCGAACACCATCTGTCGATGACGCCCTTGTGCCCGATCCAGCTGTCGGGGCCCGGAAATTCGTCTGGCTTGAGCCAGGGAACGGTGATGGCTCCCCATTCGCCGCCGATACCGTTGGCGCCGAGATGTGCCTTGCCGTCGATGGCGATCCCCGAGCCGCTGCCCGTTCCGACAATGATGGCATGGACCACATGCGCGCCGGCGCCCGCGCCGTCGGTTGCTTCCGAGACGGCCAGGCAATTCGCATCGTTTTGAATGCGTACCGGCCGCCCAAGTACCTCTTCGAGATCCTTGTCGAGCGGTTTGCCGTTCATCCATGTGGAGTTGGCGTTCTTCACGAGGCCCGTTTTCGGCGACAGGGAACCCGGTATGCCAAGACCGAGCGTGCCGGTCGCATGCGTTGCCTCTTCTGCCGCCTGAACCAGGTGCTTCACCGCGTCGAGACAGCCCTGGTAATCGTCGCGCGGCGTGTCGACCCGTTTCCGGAACAGCTCATGGCCATCGCCGGACAGCGCGACGATCTCGATCTTGGTGCCGCCCCAGTCGATCCCCAACCGCATTTCAGCCTACCCGGGTCGGCAATTCGAAAGCGGCTTCCTGGCCGGGCTCCAGCTCGTCCGTCTGTTTGCCGTAGCTTTTGAATTTTTTCAAAATGGCGATCATTTCCTTGGTGCTCAAATGAATCGGTTCGCCGAGGGTAAGGGCGGAGAGATACTGGTCCGCCAGATCCTCCACTCCTTCAGCGACCGACAGAGCTTTACTGAGATTCGGACCTCCGGCAACCTGGCCGTGATTGGCGAGCAGGCAGGCATTGCGGTCACCGAGCGCGGCGATCATGGCGACAGAGAGTGCCCGGGTCCCGAAACGCGCATAGTCGGAACACTCGATCCTGTCGCCGCCGGCAAGCGCAACCATGTAGTGGAAGGCCGGAATGCCCTTGCGGTGGCAGGAGAGGGCGGTCGCGCGCGGGCTGTGGCAATGAACCACCGCGCCGCAGGACGGTTTCGCGCGATAAAAATCGAGATGCATGCGCCATTCGGACGAGGGCAGCACATCGCCACGGTAGCAGCCTTCCAGATCCATGGCGACGATCTTGTCTACGCTCAGGTCCTCGTAAGGTGTTCCCGAAGGGGTCACCAGAAACCCGGTTTTGGTTCGGGCGCTGATATTGCCGGAGGTTCCCTTGGTCAGGCCGAGGCGGGGCAGGGCCCGGGCGGTCTCGATGATTTCGAGACGCAGGTCGGCGGTGTCGTCTGGAAAAGAGGTCATGGCGGGTCGCGGCGCTTCGGCGGAAAGAGAGGACGGCGCGGACTTTATTCAAAGACTTGCGCCTTCCTCAAGATGGCAGGCTTCGGATGCTGTTTTCAAGGAGGCGAAACAAAAAAACCTGCAGTTTCAGATCGGATCACGGGTTTTGGAGCGGTGCGCCTCAACCCGTTTGGCTATGGCCCCGATCGGTCGGGCAGGGGGATGAATTCCTCTGCGTCGCCGGGAACGGTGTCGAAACGGCCCTGGCGCCAGTCTTCCTTGGCCTGTTCGATCCGCTCCTTCGACGAGGACACGAAGTTCCACCAGATATAGCGCCTGCCGTCCATCGGCTCGCCGCCCAGAACGACGAAACGGGCGGGAATGGGAGTCGCGTTTTCAATCACCACGTGATCGCCCGGCTTGAAGACGAGCAATTGCGCCGGATCGAAGCTCTGACCGGCAATCGTGACCTGTCCGGAGATCGTGTAGAGCCCGCGTTCCTCCCAGCCGGCATCGAGCGGCACCTTAGCGCCGGGGTCCAGGCGGATGTCGGCGTAAAACATCTCCGATGCGGTTTCGACCGGAGCCCTTTGTCCGTAAAGCGCTCCGGCGATCAGTTTGACCGATGCGCCCCGGTCGGCGAATTCCGGCTGTTCTCCGGCGCCGTGATGCTGAAAAGTCGGTTCACCTTCCTCCAGATGCTTCGGCAGGGCGACCCAACTTTGCAATCCGAAGAGAGGCCGGTTTTCCGCAAGACGCTCCGGGCGCTCGCGTTCCGAATGGACAATCCCCTTGCCGGCGCTCATCCAGTTCAGGGCGCCGGGCGATATGGCGATTTCCGTTCCGAGACTGTCGCGGTGATACATTTCACCCTCAAACAGATAGGTAACGGTGGCGAGACCGATATGGGGATGCGGCCGCACGTCGATGCCGCCGCCGACCAGAAGCTCCGCCGGCCCCATCTGATCGAAAAAGATGAACGGGCCGACCATGCGACGGCGCGCGGACGGCAAGGCGCGGCGCACGGAGAACCCGCCGAGGTCCGATGTGCGCGGCATGATGATCGTTTCGATCGGATCACTGCTTACGCTGTCACCGGGAATGGGATCGGGACAATTCAGCCAGCTCATCGGCCTCTCCTATGTTCGCGTGGGCGTCTGGCGGATAGATAGGGCGGCAGCGTCCAGGGTGTCTATTGAACAGTCTGTTTCTGCCTTTCCATCTTACGCGGAACGTATATAACCACTGGCCCTCCCATGACCTTCCAGGTGTCCCATGAAACGCGTCATGATTGCCGGTGGACCCGGCTCGGGCAAAAGCATGCTGGCCGTTGCGCTCGGTGAGAAGACGGGGCTACCCGTCTTTCACATGGACAGGATCCATTACCGGCCGGGCTGGGTCGAGCGATCCCGGGAGGAAAAGGACCGGTTGACCCACGAGGTCCATGTCCAGGAGCGCTGGATCTTCGAAGGTGGACATTCCAGTACCTATTCCGAACGGATTGCGCGGGCCGATACCTTCATCTGGCTGGATGTTCCGGTCATGCGCCGGACGCTCCGGGTGTTGAGACGGACAGTCAAATTCCATGGCAGGACCCGCCCGGATCTTCCCGAGGGATGTCCGGAGCGGTTCAATCGGCAAACGGTCGAATTTCTCCGGTTCATCTGGCGCACGAGGAAGACGTCCAGGTCGAAACTGGAAGCAGTATTCCAGGCGCCGCCGCGGCATCTGACCTGTCATCGCTTCCGTACGTTGGGGGACGTGCGAGCGTTCCTGTCCGGTCTTGACGGAGAAGGCGTCGCTGTCGGAAAAAGCGGGAAGTTCCTCTGACAGTCCGGCAATCTCAATGAAACTCGATCCGTTCTATCCGCTCGTCGACAGCTCCGCCTGGGTTGAGCGCCTTGTTCCACTGGGAGTCAGGCTGGTACAGCTACGTATCAAGGACCGGTTGCCGGAAGACCTTTGCGGTGAGATCTCCCGGTCCCAGGAGATTTGCAGGCGGCACGATTGCCGGCTGATTGTTAACGACCATTGGCAGGAAGCTATCGCGGAAGGATGCGGCTTCGTTCACCTCGGTCAGGAAGACCTTGCGGACGCGGACCTCGCCGCCATCCGAAAGGCCGGAATGCAGCTCGGCGTTTCCACCCACGACGGTGACGAGCTTGAAAAGGCGCTTTCAGTCGATCCCGATTATGTCGCGCTCGGACCGGTTTTCCCCACCGGCTCCAAGGATCTGAAATGGACACCGCAGGGGCTTGAGAAAATCGCGGGATGGAAAAGGCAGGTCGGCGATCTGCCGCTCGTGGCGATCGGCGGCATCACCCTGGAACGGAGCGCGGGGGTCTACGAAAATGGGGCGGACAGCATCGCGGTGATCGGCGACGTCCTGAGGCACAACGATCCGGAAGCGCGGGTGCAGGCATGGCTGGTCGCGACGCAGGCGAGACGCTGACCGGTCTTTTGAACGGTCACCCGAACATGGCTCTGTCGCGCGCAACCTGATCGCGCAGGAACTCCTGGGCAGCTGCGACATGGCGCAGGGGGCGGGAGCTTTCATGCGTCACCATCCAGTAGGACCGGCGCAGTTTGAGCTCGGGCAGGACCGGCGCCAGTTCAGATTGCCCGCGCGCGATAAAATCGTGCAGGATGCCGATCCCCGCACCGCCGCGAACCGCCTCCGTCTGGCCGAGGGCGGAGGCGATTTCGAACCGCGCGATCCAGTCCTTGGTGATTTCGGTTCCGTAATTGAGCGAAGGCGAGTAAAGCAGGTCCTCGACATAGCCGATAAGGTCGTGTGCGCTTAAATCGCTTGAAGAGGAAGGTGCGCCGCGGTCGCGAATGTAGGATTTCGAGGCATAAAGTCCGAGCGCGTAATCGACCAGCTTCGACGCCCGGAGGCGGCCGGTTTCCGGCCGGTCGATTGTGACCGCGATATCCGCTTCCCGCCGGGACAGGGAAAACGATCGTGGCACCGGCACGAGCTGAAGGGTGAGGCCAGGGTGTTTCTGGGTCAGCCGGCCGAGCCGCGGTGCCAGATAGGCCACGCCGAACCCGTCCGGCGCTCCGATCCGCACGGTCCCCGATATCTCGGGCGTGTCGCCGCCAAGGTCCGCTTCGGCGGCAACCGCTTCCGCCTCCATGCGCTCGGCCCGCTCATAGAAGCGGCTACCGGCGTCCGTCAGCACGCAGCCAGATGTGGACCGGTCGAAGAGACGGGCTCCAAGGCTGTCTTCAAGCGCCGAGAGCCTGCGCGCTACCGTGGCATGGTTCAGCCCGAGGCGCCTGGCGGCCGCGAGAATTTGTCCCGTCCGGGAAATGGCGAGGAATACGCGGATATCGTCCCAGTTCATTTTCTGTTCCCACCGGCCTGATTTGATGTCGCGCGAAAAGATCTCCGCACCGCCACGCATGGATCCCGGGCCGCCCTGGTGCGAAGACTGGAAAACTCCCGGTTTAAGCTCCGGAGCTCGCGGTTGCTGTAGCCTTTTCTCTTTGCGAGGCTATTGTGTCCTGCAAGATCGCTGTTGCTATGTGCCATAACTATAAAAAATGCACAACAGATCCGGAAATCTGGTTCTTGTATGTGACAAAAATAAAAGCGACAAAAGCGGAATATTCAACCGGGACGGCCATTCTGCCGGAAGACCCGGATCAGATGGGAGAAGCGCGCGATGCAGAAAATCGGTCATTTCATTGATGGCAAACAGGTAGAGGGCACTTCCGGCCGGTATTCGGATGTCTTCAATCCGGCCACGGGAGAAGTTCAGGCGCAGGTCGCTCTGGCGTCCCAGGAAGAAATCGACGCGGCGGTCGCCAATGCCGCAGCGGCTCAGGTGGGCTGGGCAGCGACCAACCCGCAGCGGCGCGCACGCGTCATGATGAAATTCGTCGATCTGCTCAACCGGGACATGGACAAGCTGGCCGAAGCGCTGTCGCGCGAGCATGGCAAGACCTTCCCGGACGCCAAGGGCGACGTGATCCGCGGGCTCGAAGTGGCTGAATTCTGCATCGGCGCGCCGCATCTGCTGAAGGGTGAGTTCACCGAAGGCGCCGGCCCGGGCATCGACATGTACTCCATGCGCCAGCCTCTGGGCGTGGTGGCCGGCATCACGCCGTTCAACTTCCCGGCCATGATCCCGATGTGGAAGTTCTGCCCGGCGATCGCTTCCGGCAATTCCTTCATCCTGAAACCGTCCGAGCGCGACCCCTCCGTGCCAATCATGCTCGCCGAGCTGATGATGGAAGCCGGTCTTCCGGCCGGTGTCCTGAACGTCGTCAACGGCGACAAGAGCGCGGTGGATGCGATCCTGGATCATGACACCATCCAGGCGGTCGGCTTCGTCGGTTCCACTCCGATCGCGCAATATGTCTATGCGCGCGCCACGGCGAACGGCAAGCGGGCCCAGTGCTTCGGCGGTGCCAAGAACCACATGATCATCATGCCGGACGCCGATCTCGATCAGGCTGCCGACGCGCTCATCGGCGCGGGCTACGGTGCCGCCGGCGAGCGCTGCATGGCCGTTTCCGTGGCCGTGCCGGTGGGAGAGGCGACTGCGAACGCACTGATCGAGAAGCTGACGCCGAAGGTCGAGGCGCTGAAGATCGGACCGTACACCGCCGGTGACGACGTCGACTTCGGCCCGCTGGTCACCAAGGAAGCGCTTGCCCGTGTGAAAGGTCTTGTCGACCAGGGTGTCAAGGAAGGCGCGAAGCTCGTCGTGGACGGCCGGGACTTCTCCATGCAGGGCTACGAAAACGGCTTCTTCATGGGGGGCTGCCTGTTCGATAATGTCACCAGGGACATGGAAATCTACAAGACCGAGATCTTCGGACCCGTCTTGTCGGTCGTTCGCGCACAGACCTACGAGGAAGCCCTCGAGCTGCCGCTGAGCCACGAATACGGCAATGGCACCGCGATCTTCACTCGCGACGGCGATACGGCACGCGACTTTGCGTCGCGCATCAACATCGGCATGGTCGGCATCAACGTGCCGATCCCGGTGCCGCTCGCCTATCACACCTTCGGCGGCTGGAAGAAATCCGGTTTCGGCGATCTGAACCAGCACGGTCCGGACGGGTTCAAGTTCTACACCCGCACGAAGACCGTAACCTCCCGCTGGCCGTCGGGCGTGAAGGACGGCGCCGAGTTCTCGATCCCGACCATGAAGTGATCTGAGGACCTTGCAATCCGGAAAAGGGCGGTGCTTCGGCGCCGCCTTTTTTGCGTTTTGGAGCGCAAACGTGATGCCGCGCGAGACGCGGGCCGGTCTCACAACCGTTTCCCTTGAAGACCTGACTGCGGCAATCCCCTACTTGAATTCCTGAGGACACCGTGACATCACACTCCGATGCAACAAGGCGACTGCTCAAAAAGCGCCCGTAAAGGGGACGCGGGCAAAACTGGGGAAATTGGTCGGCCGCTTGACGCGGAAAACAGCGCGCTTCGCCGCTCGGGGAGGCTGCTTGCTGTTGCCGACCTCTTGTGGATTCCGCAGGCCGGACTGATCGCCGTTGCGCTCGGGACACTGCTTGCGGCGATCTACGCTCCGCAGGACGATGCGACACCCACTAGCCTTTTCTTCGGACCGGTTGCGCTTGCGGTCCTCGGGATTGCCCTGTTGGCGGCACTCCGCGTGGGCCTGCAGTTTCGCGCGGCGAATCTGGCCCGCAGAACCGCATCCGCGATCCAGGTCCGGGCAAGAACGGAGCTGCTGTCGGCGGCCACCAGCCGATCTCCGGCGGCGAGCTTTCCATCCTCCGGCGCCTTCGCGGCCCATGTTACCGAGCAGATTGATCTGCTTGGACCTTATTTCCGCAATTTCGTGCCCCAGATGATGCGTTTGAAGCTGGTGCCCATCGGGATCGTGCTTGCAACGCTTTGGTTCAGCTGGCTGGCGGCGCTGATCCTGCTGATCTGCGGCCCCGTGATACCGCTTTTCATGGCCCTGATCGGCATGCGGGCGAAATCCGCGAGCGCCCGGCAGCAGGAAGAACTGACACGCCTGAGCGGGATCCTGATGGACCGCATCAAGGGACTTGAAACCCTGACCCTGTTCGGAGCGCTGAATCGGTCGAAGGACGATATCGAACGGGCGGGCGAGACCTTCCGGATCGGGACAATGCGCGTTTTGAAGATCGCGTTTTTGTCCTCCACGGTGCTGGAGCTTTTCTCGGCGCTTGGCGTTGCCTTTTGCGCCGTGTTTGTCGGCTTCTCGCTGCTGGGAGAGATCAACACCGGAACCTGGGGACCACCGCTTGGTTATTCCACCGGCCTGTTCATTTTGTTGCTGGCGCCGGAGTTCTTCGCGCCCCTGAGAGCCTACGCCGCAGCTTATCACGACCGGGCAGCCGGTCTGGCGGCGCAGGAAAAGCTGGGGGTGCTGTTTGAGGAAATCCGGATCGACCGCACCGATGCGCCTGCCGGCACGCAGGCCGAGGCGCCTCTGGCATCGCCTCCCGCCATCCGGTTCGACACAGTCAGCCTGTCCCTTGGCGGACACGAGGTGCTGAAAGACTTCGACCTGTCCATCGAGGCCGGGGAAACCATCTTGCTCGAAGGCCCGAGCGGCAGCGGCAAGACCACGATCCTGGACTGTCTGTTTGGCTATCACGGGCCTGACGGTGGAACGATCCGGATCGGTGGAGCGGATCCCGTGTCCGTTTCCGAAAGGCTGCGCGGTCACGCCATCTGGCTGGGGCAGGCGCCGCGATTGTTCCACGGAAGCTTGAAGGCGAACCTCCTGAAAGGCGCCCAGGAACCTGGCCGGGTCACCGACGAAGATATCTGGACGGCACTTCGCCTGGCCGGAGCGGACGAGTTGGTCAGGCGCCTTCCCAACGGTCTTGCGACACTTCTCGGGGAGGAAGGATTCGGCCTGTCTGTCGGGGAAATCCGCCGTGTTGCCCTGGCCCGCGCGGCCTTGCGGCAGGACGCGGTGCTTTTCCTTGCCGACGAACCGACGGCAGGGCTGGACGACGAAACCGCACGCGATGTCATCGAGGGACTCAAGACGCTTGCGGCGGGACGCACGGCCGTTATTGCAACGCACGATCCGGAGGTGCTGGCGATGCCGGGCCGGCGCGTCGATCTGAATGCGCGTGCATCCGAACTTCCGCTGGAGGCGGCCATATGAGAGCGGTCTGGCGCGTTATTTCGGCTCAGCATCGTTACGACCGGCTTCATTTCTGGCTCGGGATCGGCATGGCCCTGCTGCCTGCCGCCGCCGGTATTCTCCTGCTCGGCGTGTCCGGCTGGTTCATCACCGCGGCCGCCGTCGCCGGGCTGACCGGCGTTTTTCTCAATATCTTCATGCCAAGCGCGATCATTCGGGGCCTGGCGATCGCAAGAACCGCCGGGCGCTATGGCGAACGGGTCCTGACCCATGACGCCACCTTCCGCTTTCTCGCCGATTTGCGGAACCGCCTGTTCGGTGCCTTCGCGACCCGGGGAACCTACGGCCAGCGCTCCGGCACCGTTCTCAACCGTCTGACACGCGATGTCACGGCACTGGATACGGTCTATCTGCGTCTCGCCGTACCGATCGTGGTGGCCGGCGTCGCAGCGCTTTGCCTGCTTGCGGTTTGGGCTTCGGTCTCCGCGGCGATGTTCCTGACCGGATTGATCTTTTTCGCGGCCTGGGCGGCACTGGCCTGGACAGCCTATGCCCGGTCAGACAGAAAGACCGCCCGGCGCGCCGACGCAGCCTCCGACGCCATGCGCCTGCGGGCCGCCGACCTTGCCGCCGGACGGCGGGATCTCGCGGTTTACGGCGGGTTGGAGGAAGCCGCACAGGCGATCCTGGCGGCCGGTGAGCGCCTGACAAAGGCCGAAGAGGCCGAGGATCTGCGCGCGACCCGGCTGGCCGGCATCTCCACGGCGATCGGGCAATTGTTTCTGGCCGCGTCGCTCGCCGTCGTGGTTTGGGGGGCGGCGTCCGGACATCTCTCGCCGGCGCTTGGAGTGGGGCTGGTCCTGGTGGTGATCGCGCTGCCTGAGCTTGTGGCCATGGCGCTGCCCGGCCTGGCGAAACTGCCGCGCACGGCGCTGGCTGCGCGGCGCACCGATGGAATTCAGTCGGAAAACGGCGCGCGCCCGGAGGTGCCGGAAACCGCGGACGTGAACCCGCAGAACGCTTCCGTCCTGATCGTCGAAAACGTGTCCTTCCGCTATCCGGGCGCCGAGCGCACTGTGCTCGAAGGCCTCGGATTTGAGGTCGGTCCGGGCGAGGTGGTGGCGATTGCCGGACGCAGCGGGTGCGGCAAGAGCACGGTTGCAGCCTTGTGTTCCCGCCTGCGCCGGCCGCAAGACGGACGCATCCTTTTAAACGGGACCGA
The DNA here is from genome assembly GCF_017309185.1 of Roseibium aggregatum. Taxonomy (GTDB): domain Bacteria; phylum Pseudomonadota; class Alphaproteobacteria; order Rhizobiales; family Stappiaceae; genus Roseibium; species Roseibium aggregatum_B. Next base: position 1,710,514 of record NZ_JAEKJZ010000001.1, read on the forward strand.
CATCCAGGACATTGACGAGGACAGGTTTCGCCGGTCCGTGACGGTTCTCAGCCAGCGTCCATATCTCTTCAACGAGACCGTAGCGGAAAATCTGCGTCTGGCCGATCCCCGGGCGACCGATGACGCGCTTTGGACCGCGCTGGAACATGCAGCCCTGTCGGAGCGGATCTCCAGGAGCCCGGACGGTCTGCAAACCGTGTTGGGCGAAGGCGGTCTCGGCTTGTCGGGGGGCGAGCAGCGCCGCCTGGCACTCGCGCGTGCCTTTCTGACCCGGCCGGCGCTTTTTATTCTGGATGAGATGACGGAAGGTCTCGATGCCCGGACTTCTTCGGACGTCTTGTCCCGCTTTTTTCAGCACAAGGGCGATAAGGCGGTCCTGATGATCGCTCATAAAAAGCTTGAACTTGAAGTAGCAAACCGCATTATCATGATGGCCAAAGGTTGACGAAGCGGGCGCCGTCGCGACAATAAATGAAAAGGTTGTTTTTCTGGCTTAGAGAGCTGCATGCACGCCACGAAATGTGGTCGTTGAAGCCTGCGATTCGATTTCCACTGATAGCAATGCTCTTTATTGGCGCGTGGATTCTTGTTTGGTGGTTTGTGATCTGTATTCCGTTTTCAATAATTTTTTTGTTGTTAGCCCAAGTAGATTTAGGTTTTGCGCTTATACTATTTTTTATTCCGTCGGTATTTCTGATGGTGCCTCTATTTATTTACCTGTGGGCTTATTACCGGATGGCTGTGGGGTTGTTTTTCGGAGATGGCGAAGCCGCCGAGCGGAGATATGCCGAACTCCTTGAAAGATTTCCCGAAACGCGCGTTAAGCCCGGCCTTTGAAGAAACCTCGTGCCGGCAGCCGGGGGCGTGGTCTTGGACCGTCCGGCCGCGATCTGTGTGATTGACCCGGCGCGGAGCTTCCGTCACCATCCTTGACGGTTGGATACGCTTCCCAAGCTCATGAGCCGACAAGCTCGTTGGCTTAAAAGTCCCTTAATAACAATCGTGTAGGCTGCCAAGTGATTGCGGACTGATGTTTTCGCCGGTCTCCTGTAAGCCGGCTCAGTACTCAAGCCTCGTCCGGCTTGAAAAGGGGAAAGAGGATGGAACTGGACATCGTTGACCTGTCGCGGCTGCAATTTGCCATGACAGCGCTCTATCACTTCCTGTTCGTGCCTTTGACGCTCGGGCTTTCTATACTTCTCGCGACAATGGAAACGGTCTACGTGATGACCGGTCGCGAGATCTGGAAGCGCATGGTCAAGTTCTGGGGCACGCTGTTCGGGATCAACTTCGTGCTGGGTGTCGCGACCGGACTGACCATGGAGTTCCAGTTCGGCATGAACTGGGCCTATTTCAGCCAGTATGTCGGCGATGTCTTCGGCGCGCCTCTTGCGATCGAAGGCCTGATGGCGTTCTTCCTGGAAGCAACCTTTGTCGGACTGTTCTTTTTCGGTTGGGACAAGCTTTCCCGCCGTGGCCATCTGGCCGCCACCTGGATGGTCGCCATAGGAACGAACTTCTCCGCGCTCTGGATCCTGATCGCCAATGGCTGGATGCAGCATCCCGTCGGCGCGGTTTTCAATCCGGACACCATGCGCATGGAAGTTTCGAGCTTCTTCGATGTTCTGTTCAACCCGGTGGCGCAGGCCAAGTTCGTTCACACGGTCTCCGCCGGTTATGTCACCGCCGCCATGTTCATGCTGGGGATTTCCGCCTGGTACATGCTGCAGGGGCGGCATCTGCAGATTGCCAAACGGTCCATGGCGATTGCCTCCGCTTTCGGCTTCGCTTCGGCTCTCTCCGTCGTCGTGCTTGGGGACGAGAGCGGCTATGAGGCCAATCTGAACCAGAAAATGAAACTCGCGACCATCGAGGCCATGTGGGACACGGAGCCTGCGCCGGCGTCCTTCAATCTGATCGCCTTGCCGGACATGGCGAAACGGGAAAACGTTTTTGCGATCGAGGTGCCCTACGTCATGGGACTGATCGCGACCCGGTCGCTCGACACGGTCATTCCGGGCATCAAGGAACTGGTCGAGCATTCGAAAGACCGTATACGGCAGGGGGCGGTTGCCTGGGACGCGTTGCAGAAAATCCGGGCCAATCCCGAAGCCGTCGGTGAGGACGTGCGCGAAACCTTCCGTCAGAACGCCGACTCCCTCGGCTACGGCTATCTGCTTTTGCCCTATACCGACACTCCGAAGGAGGCGACGGAAGAGCAGATCGACGCGGCCGCATGGTCCACCGTGCCGGAAGTCTTGCCGATGTTTTATGCCTTCCGGATCATGGTTGCCTGCGGGTTCTTCTTCATCCTGATGACCACGGTGTTCTTTTATTATTCCTCGTCGGGTCAGCTCGATGTCCTGCGGCAAAAGCGTCGCTGGCTTCTGCATATCGCCGTCTGGTCGATACCCTTGCCCTGGCTCGCGTGCGAAATGGGCTGGTTTGTCGCCGAATACGGACGGCAGCCATGGATCATCGAGAGCATGCTGCCGACAAGCGCGGCTGTATCGAGCCTCACCGTGACGGAAGTATTGCTGACCCTGGCGGGATTTGTCGCGCTCTACAGCACTCTTCTGGTGGTCGAGATCACCCTGATGATCAAATACATCAAGATCGGTCCGGACGACGGCGAGGCGGAAGAGGTGCCACCGCTCGCCGCGGCGCGCACGGTTCCCGGCGCAATGACGATGCCAGCGGAGTAACAGCGATGATCCTGCATGAATTAATCGACTACGGCACGCTGAAGATGATCTGGTGGCTGCTGCTTGGTGTGCTTCTGATCGGTTTCGCGGCCACCGACGGCTTCGACATGGGGGTCGGCGCGTTGCTGCCCTTCGTCGCGGAGACCGATATCGAGCGGCGCGTCGTCATCAACACCATCGGCCCGACCTGGGAAGGCAACCAGGTCTGGTTCATTCTGGGTGGCGGCGCGATTTTCGCCGCCTGGCCGCCGCTCTACGCGATCAGTTTCTCGGGCTTTTACCTTGCCATGTTCGTGGTGCTTGCCGCCATGATCCTGCGGCCCGTGGCCTTCAAATACCGCTCCAAGCGACCGGACCCCGCCTGGCGGACGGCATGGGACTGGGCGTTGTTCGTCGGGTCCTTCGTGCCGGCGCTCGTCTTCGGCGTGGCGGTCGGCAATGTGTTGCTCGGCGTGCCTTTCACGCTCGACAGCGATCTGCGCATGACCTACGAGGGGTCCTTCTTCGGTCTGTTCTCCCCATTCTCGCTACTGTGCGGACTGCTGTCGGTTTCCATGCTGGTCGTGCACGGCTCCGCCTGGCTGAGCATGCGCGCTCGCGGGGACGTCGTCGTCAGGGCGCGTCGGTTCGGGTCAATCGCAGCGATCCTTGCAATCGCGCTGTTCGCTCTGGGCGGTTATCTGGTCGCGAGCGGTTATGTCGAAGGGTTCCGGATTACCTCCGCCATCACTCCGGACATGCCCGCCGATCCCCTGGCCAAACAGGCCGTCGTCGAAGGCACAGCCTGGATGCGGAACTATTCGGTGCATCCGGTTCTCTGGCTTGCGCCGGCGCTTGGTTTCATCGGGCTTCTGGGCGCGCTGGTGCTGTTGCAAAGCCGGATGGACGCGCTGGTCTTCGCGTTCTCCAAGATGGCGGTCTTCGGCATTATCTCGACGGTGGGTGTTTCGATGTTTCCCTTCATCTTGCCGTCCACCGCGCAACCGGACGCGAGCCTGACGGTCTGGGATGCCTCGTCCAGCCACCGGACCCTGTTCAACATGCTGGTGGCGACAATCATCTTCCTGCCTTTGATCCTTGCCTACACGGCCTGGGTCTACAAAGTGCTTTGGGGCAAGGTGGATGAGGAAACCATCGAAAAAGACAATCACACGGCCTACTGAGGAGAGAGAGCGATGTGGTATTTTGCCTGGATCCTCGGAATGCCCCTGGCCTGTTGTCTGGCCATCTTGAACGCCATGTGGCTTGAGATGCGTTCGGACGACGAGCGCAGGCAGCAGGACGGCGGAAGCTGATCCGTTTTTGATCTCAAAGAAAAACCCCGGACGCGTGATCCGGGGTTTTTCTGTTGGCTGGAAGCCCCGGGGAGAAAGGTCTCCCGGCGATACTCAGGCGGCTGCGGTTTTCGACTCGCGCAGCTTTTCCAGGATGTTTTGCGGCGAGGAAACGCCATAGGGGTCGGTCTCGCAGTTGTCCGAAAAGCCTTCTTCCTCGAACCACTGTTCAACCACGCCGTCGTTCACGACTGCGCCGTAACGCCAGGACCGCATGCCGAAACCCAGATTGTCCTTGCAGACGAGCATGCCCATCTTGCGGGTGAACTCGCCGGACCCGTCCGGAATGACCTTGACCTTGTCGACATTCTGAGCCTTGGCCCATGCGTTCATGACAAAGGCGTCGTTGACGGAAATGCAATAGATCTCATCGACCCCTTCGGCCTTGAATTCGTCGGACAGTTTTTCAAAGTCCGGCAGCTGGAAAGTGGAGCAGGTCGGGGTGAAGGCGCCGGGCAGGGAAAACAGGACAACCTTCTTGCCCTTGAAGTAATCGTCGCTGGTCATGTCTTCCCAGCGGAACGGGTTCGGGCCTTCGATGCTTTCGTCACGCACACGGGTGCGGAAGGTAACAAACGGAACTTTTTTTCCGAGCATTGCTTATCTCCTGGTTTTCAAATGCGAGACACGCCGGTTGTCTTGGGAGGTGTGGCCATGGTCCCGGGAGGTTAGGACCCGCCTGAGGCGATATCTAAACGACATTTCAGCTTCATCGGTATCGAAAATGGTGCGATGCGGCAAGAGGGCAGGCGCTTTGAAAACCCGGAAAAACCCCTTTTGAACAAGAGGAATTTTCTAAGGGTATAAAAAATATAGGAAAAATTCGAGGCTCTTTCGACTGGCGTTGACATGGCAATATCGATAATTCGGTTTGCCGGGTTTTTATGTTGCGATGCGGTTTTTGTGCGGGCGGCTTGCTCGAGCATCGGGATGGAGCCCGCCCCTGGAGCAAAAATGTTAACGAATTTGGCCGGCGCGGACTTGTAAGCAGGCCGCATTTTGCCCATTAAGGGCGTCCGGCGTGCGTTGGCTTCCCACGGCGCTACGGACACGCCGGGATCTCAAACGGGCAAATGTGAAATTTCGATGGGAAATCTGTTTCGCGCCGTGCGTTGGCTCTGCATGGGCTTTGCCGCGATCGTCTTCTTCGGTCAGCTGGTCATGGTCCTGATGCGCTATCTGCTCGGCATCGGCTTTCTGGAAATTCAGGATGCGGTCAATTACGCCTTCGCGGCGCTCGTCGCCTTGTCCGTCGCCGTTTCCTTCGAGGCCGACAAACATGTTCGCGTCGATGTCTTTCGCCAGAACTGGCGGGACCGGACCAACCGCTGGATCGACTGGTTCGGCAATCTGGCGCTGGCGCTACCCGTTTTCGCGCTGATGCTCTGGACGGCGATACCCCTCGTGCGCAGTTCCTGGGCGATCCTGGAAGGGTCTCCCGAAACCGGCGGCTTGCCGGGCCTGTTTCTCGTCAAGACCTGTCTGGTTCTGCTGCCCCTGCTGGTGGTTGTCCTCACGGTCAAGCGGCTCGTCGATTTCTTCCGGCGGGCGTACTCATGAGCGCCGATATCCTGTGGCTTGTCCTGATGGCGCTTGCCGTCTTCGCCTGCATTCTGACCGGCGTTCCGGTGCTCCTGGCCATTGCCGGAGCGCCTACGCTTATCGCGCTTCTGGCCGCGTGCTTTGGCGATTTCGATCTCGTTTTTTTCCAGGCCGTACCGCAGCGGGTGTTCGGGGTCATGACCAATCCGCTGCTGCTGGCGGTGCCTCTTTTCGTGCTGATGGGCCTTCTTTTGGAAAAGTCCAGGCAGGCGGAACTCATGCTGAAAAGCCTGACCGCCGTTCTGGGCGGCCAGCGGTCGGCGCTTGCATTATCCGTGGTGCTCGTCAGCGCGCTGATTGCGGCCTCGACGGGCATTATCGGCGCGACCATCGTCATGCTCGGCACGATCACGCTTCCGGCGCTTCTGTCGGCCGGGGTCGACCGGAAGATGAGCAGCGGCCTGATCTGTGCCAGCGGGACGCTCGGCCAGATCATTCCGCCGTCCATCGTTCTCATTCTGCTGGGCGACCAGGTCTCCAACGCCTATTTCGAGGCGCAGCAGGAAGCGGGCAATTTCGCCCCGGATCCGGTCACCGTCGGAGACCTGTTCGCCGGTGCGTTGTTTCCCGGTCTGCTGCTTGTGGCGCTCTACGCGGTCTATGTGCTGGTTCGTCTGCGCTCCGCGCCCGGTGAAGACCGGCCGCAGTCGCAGGAAGACCGTGTCACGGCGCTGGACCTTCTGAAAAACATCGCTCCGACACTGGGGCTGATCGTCGCGGTCCTCGGCAGTATTCTTGTCGGTATCGCCACGCCGACCGAGGCGGCCGGGGTTGGTGTCGCCGGCGCCATTCTCATTGCCGCGGGCGGGCAGGGAGGGCCGATGGCGCGAACCGCGATGATATGCACGGTGTTGATGGCAGGTCTTCTGATCCTCCGCCAGTCCGGTCTTTTCGGTGTTGATTTCTCCGGGGGGCGGATCTACTGGACTGGCATGACGCTGCTCTCTGTGGCGTTGACCGCAGCCGCGCTGGCCTTGCTCCTTGCCAGCGCTTCAACGCTGCTCCGCTCGGGCGTTCTTCTTCCCGCTCTCAAGGAAACCGTGACGATCACGGGGATGATTTTCGGCATCGTGATCGCAGCCGGTATCCTTTCGCTGGTTTTTCGCGGTTTCAACGGCGACGAGCATGTCGCCGAACTTCTCCGGTCGCTGCCGGGGGGCGCTTACGGAATGCTGATCCTGACGATGCTCGTGATCTTCCTGCTCGGGTTCATCCTGGAGTTCGTCGAGATCATTTTCATCGTCGTGCCGATTGTCGGTCCGATCATTCTGCAATCCGACATCAGCCCCGTCTGGTTCGCCGTCCTTATCGCGCTTAATCTGCAGACGTCCTTTTTGACGCCTCCTTTCGGTTTCGCGCTATTCTACTTCCGCTCTGTCGCGCCTGCGGATATCAGAACCACGGAGATCTACGTTTCGGTCATTCCATTCGTCGCGATCCAGGTATTGGCGCTGGCGCTTGTCGCCCTGTTCCCGGCTCTGGCGACCTGGCTGCCCGGGACATTGTTTTAGAACCCCACTAGGCGAGGATTAAAATGAAAAGACGCGATTTTCTGAAGGTGGGTGCTGCTGCCGCGCCCGCAAGCCTGCTGGCCGCACCGGCCGTGGCGCAGGGCAAGATTGAATGGAAGCTGCCCACCTCCTTTCCCGCAAAAGCCCCTGGTGTCGGAACCAATGTGACGACCTTCGCCGATCGGGTGGCCGCGATGTCCGACGGTCAACTGACGTTCAAGGTCTTTTCCAGCGGTGAACTCGTGCCGCCGTTTGGTGTCGAAGAGGCAGTTGAGCAGGGCACCGCGGAGATCGGACACTCGACGCCCTACTACGCCGCGTCGAAAAATTCCGCTCTGCACTTTTTCTCGGCCGTTCCGTTCGGCATGGCCTCCGTCGAAACGACCGCATGGCTGCGCTACGGCGGCGGGCAGGACCTTTGGGACAAGATCTACGAAGAGCGCGGCTTGAAGCCGTTTTATTCCGGAAGTTCGGGCGTCCAGGCCGCGGGCTGGTTCAAGAAACCGGTCGAAAACCTGGATGGTCTGGCTGGCTTGAATATGCGGATTGCCGGTCTCGGCGGCGAGGCGATGCGCAAGCTTGGCGTCAACGCGGTTCTGTTGCCGCCTCCGGAAATCTTTCCGGCGTTCCAGTCGGGGGCGATCGATGCCGCCGAATGGGTCGGGCCGATGCTGGATCAGGCCTTCGGTCTGCAGAAGGTCGCCAAATACTGTTATGTGCCGGCATTCCACGAGCCGTCGGCCGCTCTTGAGATCGTCGTCAACAAGGAAGCCTACGACAGTCTTCCGGCCCATCTTCAGGCTATCATCGCCAACGCAGCGGAAGCCGCATCGGTCGAGACCACCTCTCAGTTCGACTATTTCAATGCGGTCGCGATGCAGAAACTGAAATCGGATGGTGTGACCTTCGCGGCCTTTCCGGAAGACGTTCAGGTGGCGCTCAAGAAGGCCGTGGCAGAGGTCATGGCCGAGAACGCCGAAGCCAACCCGGCCTTCGCCGAAGTTCAGAAGAGCTACGATGCCTTCCTCGAACTGGCAAAGGACTATGCCGTTTTGATGAAGGCGGCGACCTACACTCAACGGGTCTGACAGCAACGGTCCCGCCGGCGACCGCCGGCGGGATGCTTTTGAGCCGGCCGCTTGCGCTTCTCTCAGGCGGCGGCTTCGCCTTCCGCCTGTTTCTGGTACTCGGTCGCCAGGAAGCTGACGATGAGCAGCTGGAAGAAGTGAAACAGCATGATCGGGAGAATGATAAGCCCGACATCGCCGCGTCCCGAAAAGATGATCGGCGCCAGCGGGATTCCGGTCGCAAGCGACTTCTTCGAACCGCAGAACAGGACCGCGATCCGTTCTTCCCGAGGCATCCGCGTAATCTTCAATGCCAGAGCGACGATGAGATAGACGATCGCGAACAGGGCAATCGCGAGGATGGCGATCTCCACAACGAGAAAGACGTCATGGCTTTGCCAGACGCCCTCGGAGACCGAGTCGGAGAATGCACCGTAGACAATTGCCAGAATGATCGCCCGGTCGGCGATCTTGATTGCCTTGATGTTGCGCTCCGCCCAGACGGACAGCCAGCGCCTCGCTATTTGACCGAGGACGATTGGCAATACGACGAGCAACATCACTTTCAGTACGGTGGGCCCAAGCGGCACCGTCACGCCGCTCGACTGCATGTACCAGGCCATCAACGCCGGAGTTAAAACGACAGCGAGCAGACTGGAGAGCGTCGCGTTGAAGATGGCGACGGGAATATCGCCGCGCGCGAGCGACACCATGGCCACGGACGACGACACGGTCGAGGGCAGGGCGGCGATGTAGAAGAAACCGATATCGGCGGCTTCCGGCAGCAGATTGGGAAAAAGCCTCTCGCCGGCAAGCACAATGACCGGAAAAAGCGCGAAGGTTGTCAGCGCGATTGCCAGATGCGCCTTCCAGCGGGTCATGCCACGCATCATGCGTTCGGGCGCCAAGGTCAGGCCGTAGAGGAAGAAGACCCCGCAAATGCCGTAAGTGGTCACATACTGCCACTGCAGCGGACCGCCCGTGCGACCGGGCTCGGGCCACAGTACCGCCAGCGCCACGACGCTCGCCAGGGCAATGACGAACTTGTCGACCTTGGGAAGCGTCATGGATGTCTGCCTTTGTTTTCGGGCCCGGAGCGGTTTCGAAGGTGAGGGGAACGCGCCATCGTATCAATTGGCGCCCAGTTTTCTGTTCCGTCCGCGCGCGCGCCGCCGTCCCTCGAACGCGTCGCTCCCGGTTGCTGCGGTCTTGGACCGGGCCGCGAATGCGGTCAGATAGCTGCGGGCGGAGCTGAGCAGATGCATGCGCAGCAGACGCTCGGCGGTGACGGAGTTTCGTTCAATCAGGGCCTGGACGATCTCTTCGTGTTCCTCGTGCGATTGTTCGACGCGCTCGCGATTGAGGAGCTGGGCGCGGCGGAAGGGCGCCAGCTTGACGCCCATACCGCGGGCGATCTCGATCAGGTCGCTGTTGTGCGTGCCCTGGTGAATCAGGTCGTGGAGCTCCCAGTTCGCGCTCTGATAGGCTTCAAAGTGGCCTGCTTTGGCGAGGGCCGCCATGGAGAGATGCAGATCTTGCAGCACAGCCTGCTCGCCCGCCGTCATCCGTCCCGCGGCAAGACGGCCGCACAGGCCGTCGATTTCGCTCATTGCTTCGAACATGCCTTCAATCCGCTCGAAGGAGAGATTGCACACGATCACCCCCTTGTAAGGCACACGTTCGGCAAGCGCGCGCGACACGAGAATCATGAAGGCTTCGCGCACCGGCGTCCGGGAAACGCCGAAACGCGCGGCAATCGCGGCCTCGTCGAGTTTCGCGCCGGCGCACAATATTCCGTCGACGATTTCCTTCTCGATCTGCTCCGCGATCAGCTCGCTGTGGATTGCCCGTTTGTTCTTCGTTTCCGTCGTCATCGCTCTGGTCCCCCCAACACTTTGTTCTCAAAACGAAATCGCGGCACCGTCGGCGCGCGGATCGCTGGCTCCCTCCAGCGTTCCGTCCGGATGACGCACGACCGCACCCGCATGGCCGGCAAGGTCGGAGAACGGCGCGATCGTTTCGATATCATGGCCGTGCGATTGCAGGGACTGGGCTAGCTCAGTTGCGAACCGGCTTTCAAGCTTTAATGAGGTTGTGGCATCGCCCCAGGTCCGGCCGAGCAACCACCGGGGCGCTGTTACGGCCTCCTGAAGACCCTGGCCGAACATCGCATAGCGCGAAAAGATCGCGGCCTGGGTCTGCGGCTGGCCTTCGCCTCCCATCGTGCCATAGGCCATCACGCGGCCGTCGGTGAGATGCGCGAGAGCCGGGTTCAACGTATGGAAGGGACGTCGGAAGGGGCCGAGTTCATTCGGTCCCGGTTCAAGCGAAAAGCCGGCGCCCCGGTTCTGAAACACGACACCGGTTCGCGGGCAGGTCAGACCGGAGCCGAATTCCCAGTAGATGCTCTGGATGAAGCTGACGACGCAGCCGTTCCTGTCGGCGGCTCCCATCCAGATCGTGTCGCCCTGTTTTGCCTCATGCGGCCAGGGCAAGGCCCTTTGCCGGTCGATCCGGGCAGCAAGTGCATCCAGAGTTTCGCTCTTCAGCCAGTCCTCGGCAGGCGTTTCCATGCGCTCGGGATCGCCCAGGCCTTCGTTTCGCAGGATGAAGGCTTGCTTGGTCGCCTCGACCAGACCGTGTATATGGTCGAAGCCTTCCGCCTGTTTCACTTTCAGCCTGTCGAAGAGCGCCAGGATGATCAGGGACGCTACTCCCTGGGTGGGCGGTGTCATGTTGAAAAGGGTGCCTGCCGACGTGTCCACCTTGAGAGGTTCGACAAATTCGGCTTCGAAGCGCTCGAAATCGGACAGTCTGAGCGGCGAGCCGGAATCTTCGAGGAAACGCGCATGGGTACGCGCCAGGCTGCCCCGGTAGTAGCTGTCCAGCCCTTCGCTTGCGAGGGTCGAAAATGTTTCGGCAAGCGCGGGCTGCTTGAAGAGGTCGAGGGCGAGCGGCGCCCGGCCGCCGGGAAGGTAGGTGTCCTCGAAACCGGGCACATCCTTGAGACCCTCCAGCTTGGCTGCCATGCAATCCGCCTGGTTGCCGGTGACGACCACGCCGTCCCGTGCATAGGCCTGAGCTGCGGCCAGAAGGTCGCCAAGCGGCAGGCGTTCGGCGGCAGGGACCAGTTCAAGAGCCCTGGACCAACCCGAAATCGTGCCGGGCACGGTGAGCGCGGCAAGCGGTCCCCTTGCCGGAATGGTGTCTTGAAAACCGTTCCTTGCGTAGAAGTCGGGTGTTGCCAGTTCCGCGGCTCTGCCGCAGGCCGAAATCCCTACCGGAGATTTGCCCGGCTCCTGAACGATCCAGAAACCGTCGCCGCCAATGGAGTTCATGTGCGGGTAGACGACGGCAATCGTCGCGGCGGCCGCAACCATCGCTTCGATGGCCGTACCGCCCTTTGCCAGGATGTCGCGTCCGGCAAGTGCCGCGGCCTGGTGCGGTGCACTGATGCAGCCGTTCCGGCCCGTTGCGGAATGCAGCATTTTGTTTTCTCCTCCTACCAGCCGATGGCGTCCGGCAGCCAAAGCGCCATTTCGGGAAAGGTGTAAACCAGAACGAGACCGATAATCTGCAGGAAAATGAAAGGGATCACTCCGCGGTAGATATGACTGGTCTTCAGTTCCGGCGGTGCGACGCCCTTGAGGAAGAACAAGGCCCAGCCAAAAGGAGGGGTCAGGAAGGAGGTTTGCAGGTTGACGGCAACCAGGATGGCGACCCAGGCCATGTCGACACCGGATTGATGCAGCACGGGAAGGACCAGAGGCAGGGCGATATAGGAGATTTCGATCCATTCCAGGAAAAAGCCCAGGACGAACAGCAGGACCATCAGGAAGATGAGCTGGCCGTCGAGGCCGCCCGGCACGAAGGCAAAGGCGTCCTGAACCAGCCTTTCTCCGCCCAGGCCGCGAAAGGCCAGGGAAAACACCTGCGCGAAGATCAGGATAAAGAACACCATCGCGCTTGTGACGAAACTGTCGCGCACGACCTCGGTCATCACCCTCGCGTTCAGTCGGCCGGTGAAAAGCGCCAGCAGGATGGATCCGAACGCACCCATTCCGGCCGCCTCCGTCGGGGCGGCGACGCCACCGATGATCGAACCGAGCACAAGAAAGATCAGGGCAAGGGGAGGCAGCACGACCGTCAGCATGCGCTTCGCCAGCTCTCCTCTGGAAACCTGCCGGCGCTCTTCGAGAGGCAGGGCCGGAACTGCCTCCGGCAGGAAGAAGCCAAGCGAAATGATGTAGACGATGAACAGACCGGACAGGAGCAGACCCGGGAGGAGGGCGGCGGCGAAGAGCGTGCCGACGGATTCCCCCATGATGTCCGCCAGGAGAATGAGGACAAGGCTTGGCGGTATGATCTGGCCGAGCGTGCCGGAGGCGCAAATCACACCGGCGGTCAGGCCCTTGTCGTAACCGCGCCGGATCAGCGGGTTCAGGGCGATCAGGCCGACCGTCACGACGGTCGCGCCGACAACGCCCGAAGCGGCGCCCATCAGCACGCCAACCAGAACGATGGCGAGAGCCATGCCTCCACGCAGGCCGCCCATGGCCAGCCCGATCACATCGAGCAGATCCTCCGCCATCTTGGAGCGTTCGAGCATGATCCCCATGAAGATGAAAAGCGGCAGGGCCAGCAGCGTGTAATTGGTCACGACGCCGAAAATGCGCGCCGGCAGCAGACCGAACAGGAGATCGCCGAAGCCGATGTACCCGAACACGAAGCCGCAGGCGGCAAGACAAACGGGAACGGGCAGGCCGCCGAGCAAAAGCAGAAAGAACGCTCCGATCATCACGAGCGCGAGAATTTCATTAACCGGCATCGGGTTCAGTATTCCCCTGGTTTCTTTTTCTTTTCATGCGGGGCCGTCGCGCCTGTGAGCTGGCGAATGAATGCGCTCAGCGACTGCAGGGCGAGCAGCAGGAAGGAGATCGGGATGGCCGCCTTGAGCAGCCAGCGGGCGGGGAGCCCACCCGGATCTGCCGACCCTTCGCCGAGCATGAACGACTGTTGGACAAAGGTGAGCGACAGATAGGCGATCACGAGGGACGCCAGCGCAAGGAGCAGAGCGCCGGTGGCGTTCACGATCCGCCGGGCACCGGGAGAAAAATGCCCGTAGAACACGTCCACCCGGACTTCCTCGCCACGATTGAGCGCATAGGGCACGCCGAACAGGGCGCCGACCGCCATCAGGTGCCACTCTGTTTCCTGGAGCGCGACCGCGCCGAACGAGACCAGGTAGCGGGCGCAGACGTTGAAGGCGATGACGAGAACCAGGGCCAGCCCCGTCCAGGCCATGATTTCGCCAATGCGGCGGACGGAGCCATCGACCCCGTCCGCCAGCCGATTGAGCATCGACATCATGATTTGTAGAGAACCGGCAGGAGGGGTTCCGCGGACTGCCCGGCCCAGTCGCCGTATTGTTTCTTGAAGGCCATGTAGGCGTCATGAACCTTGCGGGTCTTCGGATCGGCGGCAGCGCCTTCCTCAAGCGTTTCGGCGGTGACTTCCCGCAGTTTTGCGACGACGTCGTCCGGCAGTGCCTTGGCGATAACGCCGAAGTTGTCGACGAGGTCCTGCATGGCGGCCGCGTTGGTGGCATCGCACCAGGCGTTGCTCTCGATGTTGCAGGCCATGGCGGCGATCTTGACGATTTCCTGAAGGTCGGCGGGAAGAGTTTCCCAGGCCTGTTTGTTGATCAGGAGTTCGGTCACGTTGTTCGGCTCATGCCAGCCGGTGGTGTAGTAGTATTTGGCTGCCTTCTGAAGACCCAGCCGGCGGTCCTGATAGGGGCCGACGAATTCGGCCGCGTCGATGACGCCGCGTTCCAGCGCCGGGAAGATCTCGCCGCCCGGCAGGAGCTGGACGTTCACGCCGAGCTTCGCATAGACCTTGCCGGCCAGACCCGGAATGCGCATCTTCAGACCGGAGAAGTCTTCGACCGTATTGATTTCCTTGCGGAACCAGCCTGTCATCTGAACGCCGGTATTGCCCATCGGGAAGGCCAGCATTCCGAGCGGCTCGTAGAGCTCGTGCCAGAGTTCGATGCCGCCGCCTTCGTACATCCAGGCGTTGGTGCCCTTCACGTCCATGCCGAAGGGAACCGTGGTGAAATATTGCGCCGCAGGGATTTTCCCGGCCCAGAAATAGGCGTTGGCGGCATTCATCTCCACGATGCCGTTTTGAACCGCATCGAAGCCTTCCAGGGCCGGGATCAGTTCGCCGGCAGCGAAGTGCTGGATTTTCAGCCGGCCGCCGCTGAGCGCTTCGACCTTCTTGCAGAAATCGGTCGGGCTGCCGGGGCCTTCGACATAGTAGGGCGAACCGGGACCGTAGGCGTTCGTCATTTTCCAGGAAAAGCTCGTCTGAGCCCGCACCACGGACGGCGCTGCGAGGGTGGCCGTGGCGGCGATGGCTGAGCCGGTGAGGAATTGGCGGCGTTGCAAGGTGGATCTCCTTTGGACGTTGATCGTGAATGTTTGTCGGTCGACACACTCGGATCAACGTCAGCAAAACGTATGCCAAACAGAAAAATAGGGAAATCTAGTATGCAAAAATATCAAGAAATCAAATTTTGTATACAAAACTGGCAAATGCTGCCCATTGATGCGGCAGTGCAGCAAGCGAGGCTCGCGCGGCAGGGTGCGAGGAATCCTTGAGGGGACGGGCAGGGGGAAATGCGGCGACCGGCAGCTGCCAAAAATCAGCTTCCGGGCGAAACTCCTTGGTCATCAGGTTCGGCGGTTTCCAGTTGCCGTTCCCGAAACACGATGAAAAGTCCGCTCAGGATGATGACGGCCGCTCCGATATAGGTCGCAAGATCGGGTATCTCATTCCAGACGAGCCAGCCAAGAGCCGTCGCCCAGATCAGAGCGGTATAGTCGAAGGGCGCCACGACGACCGCCGGGACAAGCCGCACGGCCTGGGTCATCAGGGTAACGCCGGCGGTCCCGAAAAGAGCGATGCCGGCAAAGAGCCAAATATCCTGAGCCCGGATTTCGACCCAGACAAAGGGCAGGACCGGAGCGCAGAGCATCGCTCCGGCACCGACAAGATAGAGCATGAGCGTCCAGACGCTTTCCCTTGGGTCGACCCAGCGGGCGCTGATCATCAGCGACGCATAGAGAAACGCGGTCGCCACCGGGAGAAGCGACGCCAGTTGAAACGTTCCGCTGCCGGGACGCACCACGATCACCACTCCCGCAAAACCGACGAGAACGGCGCTCCAGCGCCGCCAGCCGACCTGTTCTTTCAGGACCAGAGCCGAAAGGGCGGTGACGAATACCGGCGCTGCAAAGACAAGCGCGGTCGCTTCGGCAAGTCCGAGGAATGTCAGACTGGTGAAAAAGGTGGCCGCTGCCGCAACCCAGATCAGTCCGCGCACAAGATGCGCTGCCGGACGGCGGGAGACCAGCGCGCTGGGGCCGCCCATCTTCAGGGCGATCAGAACCGCGAAAGGCAAAGCGATGAGGTTGCGCAGGAAGAGGATCTGAAATGGCGAGTAGTCGGCTGCCAGCGTCTTGCCGAATGCATCGTTGACACAAAGAAGGGCCACCGCCACGCACATCATGACGATACCGGCCATTGCCTGAGATCTCGGAGCCGCCGCTGCCGGTGTCATGATGTGTTCCTCTTGGTTTCCTGCCGTGCAGGGAGCTGGAATCGGTGTTCCGTCCTCTCCGGTCACGGACGACCGCTCGAGGAAGCGAATGAGGGTGCGAGGTTAAGGAAAGACCGCATCTTCCAATGCGCAAGCAAAGAGAACAAGGAGCCTGAGATGCGAACCGTCGCATGTCGCATGCGGGTTGTCGAGTGCTGCCTGACGGGTCACGTCGGGCCAAAACGGCAAACATGGATTTTCCGTGTACCGCAACACGGCAATTGACAATGGTCGCAGACTGAGTGCATCTACATGCATCTTCGGTTTCCGGGACCAAGTCTGGCCCCGGGATTAAAAGGGAACACGGTGAGGCGTACCCAACAGGGACCAAATCCGTGGCTGCCCCCGCAACTGTAAGCGGAGAGCCGGATCCGACAATGCCACTGGCGCGATGAGTGCCGGGAAGGCCGGATCAGGCGATGACCCGCAAGCCAGGAGACCTGCCGCAGATCGTCCTGACCCGTTTTCGGGAGACGGACACCGCAACCGGACGCCGGGGTGAGCGTCACGCGGTCTGGCACCAGGGACACCCCTTTCTGCTATCCGCATCCTTCCCCGACCGTCCTTTCAGTCGACCGAACCGGTTCTTCAAGTCCGGTGGCCCATTGAGAGAGACGTCAAATGACACTTCGCAAGCTTGGTTTTGCTGCCCTTTGCGCGGCGACACTGTTTACTCCAATAGCCGCACAGGCCCATTTTCAGCTCGTCTACACTCCCGACGTCAACCTGCAAAAAGCCGGCGACACGCCTCTGAAACTCATCTTCTGGCATCCGTTCGAGAACGGTCATGTCATGGACATGGCCGAACCGCTCGAGTTCTATGCCGTGCACCGCGGCGAGAAGATCGACCTGAAGGACAGTCTCAAGCCGATCACCTTCACCGGCACGGAAAACGAGGCCGCCGCCTATGACGCGTCCCTGCCGGTCAAGCGCAGTGGCGACTATGTCCTCGTGGTGGAGCCGGCTCCTTATTACGAGGAAAGCGAAGACATCTATATTCAGCAGATCACGAAATCCTATCTGAACCGGAACGAGATCCCGACCGACTGGATGGAGGCGCAGGGCCTCGCCACCGAAATCCTGCCTCTGAACCGCCCGACCAACATCGTTGCCGGCTCGACGTTCACAGGCCGGGTCCTTGCCGAGGGCAAGCCGGTGGCGGGTGCGGAGATCGAGATCGAATACATGGCCGCCGAACCGGACATGGCCGCCAACAAGCCACTGGCCCCGAAGGCGTCGCCGATGCCGGGTGGTGCCGTCGTCGCGATCTCCGATGAAAACGGCTACTTTACCTTCGGTATTCCGAAGGCCGGGTTCTGGGGCTTCGCCGCGCTCGGTTCCGGCCCGGTCAAGGAGCACGAAGGCAAGGAACTCAGCCAGGACGCGGTCATCTGGGTGCGCGCCTATGACGTCGAATAACGCGTAACGGAACGGAGGGAAAGCCGATGCATATCGTCGACGGCGCCTTGTCGACCGAAGTCCTGATCGCCGGAACGGTGCTGGCGGCCGGCGGTATTGCGCTTGGCCTCAAAAAGCTGCCGATGGAGAAGATCCCGGTAGCCGGCGTGCTCAGCGCGACCTTTTTCGTTGCGTCGCTGATCCATGTGCCCATCGGCCCCTCCAGTGTCCATCTGATCCTGAACGGCCTTGCCGGGCTTGTCCTCGGCTGGGCCGCTTTCCCGGCGCTCTTCGTCGGGCTGCTGCTGCAAGCCGTCTTTTTCGGTTTTGGAGGCGTGACGGTCCTCGGCATCAACACGCTGAACATCGCCCTGCCGGCCGTCGCCGTGTTTTATCTTTGCCGGCACGGCATTGCCTCGCACTCGCCCGTTGTCGCCGCGATCTGGGGCGGGGTCGGCGGAGCGCTCTCGATTGTCCTGACAACGATACTGGTGGGTGCCGCGCTTGCCTTCAGTGGCGATGAATTTATCCCTGCCGCCAAGCTTGTTCTGGTGACCCATATCCCGGTGATGGCGGTCGAGGCAGTGCTGACGGGCTTTGCCGTCTATCTGGCCCGCAAGGTCAAGCCCGACCTTTTCGCGGGTGTTGAAGCTACCGCTGGAGGCGTTCAATGAAACAGGTGACCGTCTTTGCGTTGACACTCCTTTTCCTCGGATCGGTCGGGGAACCGGCTCTTGCCCACAAGGTCATCGCCTCCGTCTTTGCCAGCGGCGGGTCTATTGAAGGCGAAATCGGGTTTTCCAATGGCGACATGGCGGCCGGGACGCTGGTCGAGGTGTTCGACGATGAGGGCAACAAGCTCGGCGAGGTCACGACCGACAGCGACGGCTTCTTTACCTTCAATCCTACCAAACGTGTTGTCCATGTATTCAAGGCGAACCTGGGCTCCGGGCATGTGGCCGAAGTCAGGATGGAACTCGAGGATCTTCCGGATATCGCCGGAAGCGCGCCCTCTGAAAATGCTTCGAACGATTTGGGAGCTGCTCAGGCAACGGAAATAGGCTCGTCCGCGACGATTGCGGCTGGAAATCCGGACAGCGGGCCCGGTGGGCAGATCAGCGCTGCGGCACTCAAGGAGAACCGGGAGCTGATACGCGAAATGATCCACCGGGAGATCACCCCGCTGCGCCGGGAAATCGCCGCCTACAAGGAGAAAAACGACTTTCAGACGATCCTGGGCGGTATCGGCTATATCGCCGGCTTGTTCGGTGTGGTCTTCTACCTCGCCGCGCGGCGCAAACTGGCGCAGGGGCAGGGGTAAGGCATGGGACACCTCGTCTCCTCCGGACCGAAAGTCCTTGTGAGTGCCGATACGGTGAGCGCGAACAGCGTGCTTGACGGATTGGATCCGAGAAGCCGCATTGCGGCAGCTCTTGCCTTCGCGATTCTGATCGTCAGTCTGAAAAGCCTGACGGTGCTGGCGCTCGGTTTCGGTCTGTCGGTCGCCACGCTGCTCGCTACGCGCCTGCCGGTGAAGGCGACACTCCGCAGGATGGCGGCTATGGATAGCTTCATTGTCTTCATGCTTGTGCTGTTGCCGTTCACTGTTCCCGGTGAAGCGCTGTTTTTCCTCTTTGGGTTTCCCTTCACCTTCGAAGGTCTGCTGCGGGCCGTGGAAATCGGTCTGAAGGCCAATGCCGTCATTCTGATGCTGATGGTACTGGTCGGAACGCTCGAGCCGGTTACCTTGGGGCACGCGCTTCACCGGCTGAAGACACCGGAAACGCTGGTCCACCTCTTGATGTTCACGGTGCGCTACATAAGTGTGCTCCACCAGGAGTACCAGCGTCTGCGCGCGGCAATGAAAGTACGCTCCTTCCGGCTGCGCAATTCCCTGCATACCTACAAGTCCATAGGCTATCTCGTCGGCATGATGCTGGTTCGTTCAGTTGACCGGTCCGAGCGGATCCTCGCCGCCATGAAGTGCCGTGGCTTCAATGGGGCCATCCCGTTGCTCGGCGCGATGCGTTTTTCGGCCCGTGACGCGGTCTTTACGGTTGTCTCAGCACTGCTGGCCGTCACCCTTGTCGTTTTGGAGTGGAAGATTGGCGCCGCTTATTGAACTGACCGATCTCCATTTCGGTTATCCGGGCCATGAGCCGGTTCTCAAAGGCGCGTCACTCAGTCTTGCCGAAGGCGAGCGGCTTTGTGTCAGTGGTCACAACGGTGCCGGGAAAAGCACACTCCTGCGTATGGTGGTCGGACTTTTGAAGCCGCACCGCGGCGGGGTCCGCGCCTTTGGCATCGATTGCCGTTCTGAAAGCGATTTTCAAGCCGTTCGTCGCAGAGCCGGGTTCGTTTTTCAGGATCCGGACGACCAGCTCTTTTGCCCGACGGTGGCCGAGGATATCGC
Source organism: Roseibium aggregatum (assembly GCF_017309185.1). Classification (GTDB taxonomy): domain Bacteria; phylum Pseudomonadota; class Alphaproteobacteria; order Rhizobiales; family Stappiaceae; genus Roseibium; species Roseibium aggregatum_B. The sequence goes on from NZ_JAEKJZ010000001.1 coordinate 1,730,210, forward strand.
CTTCGGGCCTCTCAACCTGGGCAAGACCCGGGAAGAAGCCGCCCGGATCGTCGACCGGGTTCTTATGCAGCTCGATATCTTTGCTTTCAGGGACAGGGTCACCTACAAACTGTCCGGCGGAGAAAAACGCCTGGTCAGCCTGGCGACGGTTCTGGCCATGGAGCCGGATGTACTGCTTCTGGACGAACCCACAAACGCGCTTGACGAAAAGAACGAAGGCCGTCTCATCGACATTCTCCTGAGCCTGCCTCAGGCGATGATCATCGTTTCCCATGACGCCGATTTCCGGGAGCGTCTCGGTACCCGCGCATTGCGCCTGGAAGACGGCGTTCTGGTTTCACGAAGCTGACTGTGGTTCGCAGAGCCAAGCCGCACCTGCCGCAGGCTGCGAATTCCGTTTCGCCTCCGGGTTTTCCCCATCGAAAAACGCGTCAGGCACAATCGATATATTGACTAAAATTACACTTAACATACTCTATCTAGTATTCAAGGTCTGGCGATTCTTTTGAGTTGCCGGCTAAGAGGGAAGCCGGTGAGCCTTGCTGAAAAGGCAAGTCCGGCGCTGCCCCCGCAACTGTGAACGGCGAGCCGTCATCCGGAAACCACTGGGAAAACCGGGAAGGTGGATGACACGGCTTGGACCCGTGAGCCAGGAGACCTGCCTTGAACGAACAACGTCAGCGGACGGCGGGTCCGGGCGACGCTTGATGGCGTGAAACAGCCTCACGCCCTCTTGTGCTTCCTGCCGTCCAACTCTCAAAACAAGTTCTTCGGGGTGCAAGAGACATGACCGTCACCGTTTACAGCAAACCTGCCTGCGTCCAATGCAACGCAACCTATCGCGCGCTCGACCAGCGTGGCGTCGACTATACCGTGATTGACCTGAGCGAAGACACGGAAGCCTTCGAGCATGTCCAGTCGCTTGGCTACCGGCAGGTACCCGTCGTCGAGACCAAGGGCGAGCATTGGGCCGGCTTCCGGCCGGACAAGATTGCGGCGCTGGCCTGAGCCGGTTGCGGGTCTGTTGAAGTGGGCCAAATCGTCTATTTCTCCAGCGCATCCGGAAACACGCACCGTTTCATCGAAAAGCTTGGAGCCCCGGCGCTCCGTATACCGCGCAACAAGTCGGAGGCGCTTCCCCGGATCGGGGATCCTTTCGTCCTGATTGTGCCGACCTATGCGGATGGAGAAGGCCGGGGGGCGGTCGCAAGCCAGGTGATCCGGTTCTTGAACGATGCGCCGACACGATCGCTCCTGAAGGGCGTGATTGCCTCAGGCAACCGCAATTTCGGGGCCTATTTTGCCTATGCCGGAGACGTGGTGTCCCGCAAATGCGGTGTTCCCTTGCTCTACCGTTTTGAGCTTTCGGGAACCGACACCGATCTTTTCCGCGTCGAACACGGGATGACAGAACTTTGGAAACGACAGTCCTAGAGCGCCCGGTCACTCCGGCAGCGGAGCTCGACTATCACGCGCTCAACGCGATGCTGAACCTCTATGACGAGGACGGCAGGATCCAGTTTGACGCCGACCGGCAGGCCGCGCGCCAGTACTTCCTCCAGCACGTCAACCAGAACACGGTTTTCTTTCATTCACTGGAGGAGAAGCTCGGCTACCTGGTGCGCGAAGGCTACTATGAGAACGAGGTGCTGGACCAATACGATCCGGCCTTCGTCAAGGCCATCTTCGAGGCTGCCTATGCCCGCAAGTTCCGTTTTCCGACCTTTCTCGGCGCTTTTAAGTACTACACCAGCTACACGCTGAAGACCTTCGACGGGAAGCGGTATCTGGAGCGCTACGAAGATCGGGTGGTGATGGTGGCGCTTGCCCTGGCCGCGGGGGACGAGGACCTCGCCATGCGGCTGATGGACGAGATCGTCTCCGCCCGGTTCCAGCCGGCGACGCCGACCTTTCTCAATGCGGGCAAGAAGCAGCGCGGCGAGCTGATTTCCTGTTTCCTACTGCGTCTGGAAGACAACATGGAATCCATCGGCCGGGGCATCAATTCCGCCCTGCAGCTGTCCAAGCGCGGCGGCGGGGTCGCGCTGCTTTTGACCAACATCCGGGAGGCCGGGGCGCCGATCAAGGGGATCGAGAACCAGTCCTCCGGCGTTATACCCGTGATGAAGCTGCTGGAAGACAGCTTCTCCTACGCCAACCAGCTCGGCGCGCGCCAGGGCGCCGGCGCGGTCTACCTCAACGCCCATCACCCGGACATTCTGCGATTTCTCGATACCAAACGGGAAAACGCCGATGAAAAGATCCGCATCAAGACCTTGTCGCTGGGCGTCGTGATCCCGGACATTACCTTCGAACTCGCCAAGGACGACGAGGACATGTATCTGTTCTCGCCCCACGATGTTGAGAAGGTCTACGGTCTGCCGTTCTCGCAGATTTCTGTTACGGAAAAATACCGCGAAATGGTCGACGACCCGCGGATCCGCAAGAAGAAGATCCGCGCGCGGGGCTTTTTCCAGACCATCGCCGAGATCCAGTTCGAAAGCGGTTATCCCTACATCCTGTTCGAGGATACGGCCAACCGCGCCAACCCGGTTGACGGCCGCATCAACATGTCGAACCTGTGTTCCGAAATCCTCCAGGTCAACGAGGCGTCGGAGTTCAACGAGGATCTCTCCTACAGCCACCTGGGCACGGACATTTCCTGCAATCTCGGTTCGCTCAACATTGCCAGGGCCATGGACGGCGGCGACCTGGGTGGAACCGTGGAGACCGCCGTCAGGGCGCTGACCGCCGTCTCCGACATGAGCGCCATCGACAGCGTGCCATCCGTACGCCGGGGCAACGACGAAAGCCACGCGATCGGTCTGGGGCAGATGAACCTGCACGGCTATCTTGCCCGCGAACGCATCCACTATGGCTCGGAGGAAGGCGTCGACTTCACAAGCGTTTATTTCTGCGCCGTCGCCTATCACTGTATTCGCGCATCGAACAAGCTCGCCCGGGAACGCGGCAGGAGTTTCAGGGGCTTCGAGAACAGCCGCTACGCGGATGGTACCTTCTTCGACAAATACACCGAACGGGCGTGGGAGCCGAAAACAGAACGGGTAAGGCAGCTTTTCGAAGAGGTCGGGATATCTCTGCCGACGCAACAGGACTGGCAGGCGCTGAAGGAGGCCGTCATGTCCGGTGGGCTCTACAACAGGAACCTTCAGGCCGTCCCGCCGACCGGATCGATCAGCTACATCAACAACGCGACCTCCTCGATCCATCCGATCGTCTCGAAGATCGAGATCCGCAAGGAAGGCAAGATCGGCCGCGTGTATTACCCGGCCCCGTTCATGACCAACGACAATCTCGACTACTACCGGGATGCCTACGAGATCGGTCCGGAAAAGATCATCGACACCTATGCGGCCGCCACCGAGCATGTCGACCAGGGCCTGTCGCTGACCCTGTTCTTCCGCGACAGCTCGACGACGCGGGATGTCAACCGCGCCCAGATCTATGCCTGGAAGAAGGGCATCAAGACCATCTACTACATCCGCCTGCGCCAGATGGCCCTGGAAGGGACCGAAGTGCAGGGCTGCGTGTCCTGTTCGCTCTAGGGAAACAATTCGATGAACATCCATACTTCCGTTTCCGCTTCGGCTCGCAAGGTGCCGAAGGCCGTCAACTGGAACCGGCTTCAGGACGACAAGGACCTGGAAATCTGGAACCGCCTGACCGTCAATTTCTGGCTGCCGGAAAAGGTGCCGCTGTCCAATGACATCCAGAGCTGGGCGACGTTGCACGAGGACGAGCAGCAATTGACCATCCGGGTCTTCACCGGTCTGACCCTTCTCGACACGATCCAGAACACGGTCGGCGCGCCCACCCTGATGGCCGACGCGCTGACGCCGCATGAAGAGGCGGTGCTGACCAACATCGCCTTCATGGAGGCGGTGCATGCGCGCAGCTATTCTTCCGTCTTTTCCACGCTCTGCCGCACGGCGGATGTCGACGAGGCCTTCCGCTGGTCGGAGGAAAACGAGTTTCTGCAGGCGAAGTCCCGCCTGATCCTGAACGAATACGATGCCACGTCGTCACCGCTGAAGAAGAAGGTCGCCAGCGTTTTTCTGGAGAGCTTCCTGTTCTATTCAGGCTTCTACCTGCCGATGCACTGGTCCAGCCGGGCCAAGCTCACCAACACCGCCGACCTCATTCGCCTGATCATCCGCGACGAGGCGGTGCACGGCTATTACATCGGCTACAAGTTCCAGCGCATGCTGGAAACGTTGCCGGAGGCCGAGCAGCAGGAAATCAAGGACTTTACCTTCGCTCTCATGTTCGATCTCTATGACATCGAAAGCAAATATACCGAAAGCCTTTACGACTGTGTCGGCCTGACCGAGGACGTCAAGCACTTCCTCCACTACAATGCCAACAAGGCCCTGATGAACCTCGGCTACGAGCCGCTGTTCCCCGACAGCGTGTGCCAGGTCAATCCGGCGATCATGGCGGCCTTGTCCCCCAACGCTGACGAGAACCACGATTTCTTCTCCGGCTCCGGATCGTCCTATGTCATTGGCAAGGCGGTCGCGACGGAGGACGAGGACTGGGATTTCTAAAAGGCATCAAAGGCAAACTGGTCGAGCTCGTCGAAACAGTTGGTTCTGTTTCCACCTGAGTGTATAGGGGGACCGGAATAACCGTGCCCATTGCCTTGACAACGAGACCCCAGGGAAAAGGTGACCTACAAGCAGCACAAATTTTCCGTCGCGCCCATGATGGATTGGACGGGTAGATCGTAAATAATGCTATGAAAACAATTCGTAAGTCGTGCGTCGTCTGTACCAAGTACCAAATTCTCATTAGGCATGAACTGCGGCTACCCACCGATAGTGATTGTCGCTACGAACGCCTTGGCCTCTCGGCTCTGGTCGAAGATGCGCATGGGCAGATCGGCTTTGGGCATCCAGGCGCGTCCCGTTTCCACGGCCAGGGACACCGGAACGGCAGGGAAGACATTGATGATAGCGTTTTCGCCATGGTGCGCCTTGATCCGATCAAACATGCCGCGAAGATGTCGTTTGTAGACCGATAGATCGTCTTGCCGCCTCATGATGTCGTTATGAGGGTTCTCCGCGGTAATCGACCAGACGGCAGCATTCTCTCCCAGGATTGAAAAGATCCGGTCGTCATCAATCGTGGCGCTCACACCCAGTTTCAGGGCGACTGGCAGCTCCTTCGCACCGGAATGGTCTTGGGTCCGGAAAGTAATGGCAGGTTGCTGTGACTGCCATTTCCAGGTCGCCGGTTCCCGATACTTCTGATGAACCGTAACCGGCATGATGTCTCCGAGCAGCGTGCCGAGTTCGATCAGAAGCGGCTGCGGCGCAAGCGCGAAGACGCTCAGTTGCTGGATTTCTCTCTGTTCGACCCGTTCCTTGACCTTACGCGTGAACTGCCTGCGTAGGTGTTCGCTTTGCATAGCCCAAAAGGTCGGCTCACCGTCTCGCACCTCTGCGTTGAGCTCGATGTCGATCGTGCGTCGCTCCGCCGGATGCCGGTCGGGCGGCATGGCTGCGAATATCGCCTTGGTGGAGACAAGCGATTCGAGCTGTCCGATATTGGCGGCGAACCGCAGCACGTGGGCCGCGCGGTCGGCATCCATGTCGGTCACGATCTCGATCCGGCTCTCATGTTCCTGTTTCATCGCGATGAGCATGGCCTCCGGATAGTCGTCCACATGATCCACATCGATGAGCTTGTGATGGATCGGGCACATCAACATCAGGTTGCTGATGTCCTGTTTCAGCAAAGGGGACCTGACCTTGTCGCCACGCGGGCCGTTTTCGCTGTCGGCCACGATATGGGCGATAAAGCCGAACTTGCCGTCTTCCTTTCCGGCGATAAGGTCGCCGATCAGCAAGCGGTTGCAACCAACGAATTCACACCGTCCGGCCGCGAGTGTCCAAAGGGAAATCTGCGTCGCCTTCGGGATATAGGAACTGGACAAGGGTCATCCTCCAAATTCAGGCCGCCCTCGGAGTGGCGAACGATGTCATATTAGATCGGGTCGGGGTGGTTGCCATCTTCATACTTGGCGGACAGTCGAATTCACCCGGGAGGGTCTTACCAATGACGAGACCTCCGTCGCTTCATCTTGCCAGCATTCCGCATCAGGCGATGTTGACGATGAACTGGCCGCTGCGCGCCGCCAGCTTACCGTTCTTGACGATGAAACACTCGATACTGTGCTGACCGCGATAGAGTGTGCTTTCGGTATGGGTCAGCCCGCCCCGCACCGCTGAATCCAGATTGAATCCGCCGCGTAGACAATCTGCCACCTCCGCTTCGTGCCCGGTGTTCACCACCTGCCAATAAACCTTGAACCGGCCCGTCAGGGTCGTTTCGGCCTTGAAGCTCAGTGAGCTGTGCTTCGGCAACGCAGCGCCGCCACTGATGAAAGGCTGGGGACGAAACCCCTTTTGCGTGAATGTCGCGGTGTCGATGGAGACTCTGCCTTCCGGCTTATGGGGCCAGCGCGGTTTGCGCATATAGGCCGGCGCTAGGATAAGGTTGGCGGCGCGCACAAGCGGCGCTACGTATCCCGATTTCTGGACCGGATTGCGCCGCCCGAGGGCCCGATTGACCAGTGCCGTGCCCATGTGCTCGTTCAGGATGGTTCCCGCGACATCGGCCGTGGCGGCCCGGTGAGCGGACGCGAAATCGGCACGGGCCTGCGCGAGCCATTCGTGAAATGCATCCCGCCGCTCCGGATATTCTCCCCATTTGTCCGCGAAGTTCTCCGCAGGGTCGGCCGGGTTCTCGACCCAGTCAACACCTTCGCGCTGCGTGATGTACCTGTCCATGTTGCGGAGGATGGAAAAGAGTGAACCTGAGAGATCATCTTCTTGATTGTAGGCGTGGGCGGAAAGCGTCGTAATCAGGATTGAGATCGGTTTCTCGTCAGTTCGGTCGCTGAACATCATATCACGATGACGCTTGAGGATCTGGATGGTCCCTTGCAAAGGCGTACGCACGCGGTAGGTTGGCACTTCCTCGACGCTGGCCCGCATCTTGTGGGCCTCGTTCAGGGCACGGGTTCGGAAGGCTTGGCCCATGCGATCCCTGAACCACAGAGCGTAGCCTTTCGGATTGCTGCGCGGCCAGTCTCCGGCGATCCGCTGGAAATCAGGGTGTTCATTATCCGTGATGGCGAGGGCGGTGGCCCCGAGACGGGCAAGGACCGGACCTGCTTCCCTGAGGTATCGCCTCTTCTCGGAATCCGGCACGGCCGGCAGAACGTCCATATGAAACTGGGCACCGTCGGCGTAGACCAGTGTCCAGCACCGCCGACCGTGATCCGGCTTGCTCATGCCGTGGCGCTTTGCATAGGCCCTGATTTCGACGCCAACCCGCCGTTTGAGCTCCGCCTGGCTCAGGGAAGACTTCTCGTAGCCGAGACGGCAGACCATATCGATGTCATAGTCTTCCTCGTCCGACGCGGGCTTGATTGCCGTCCCCAAGCGAAATGAGCCCTGCACATAAACGTCCGGATCGCTCTCGCGGACGGTTGACTCCGGCCTGTGCAACCACTCACCAAGCGCCTTGTAGCTTCTCTCGGCCTGCTCGTAGCGGCCTGGCGGTACCTGCAGTTCCTCGACGAGATCTTCGAGCAGATCGTCGAGGGGACGGGTATTTGGCAGCGTAAACGCCATGGCAAAGGGCCTCCTTTTAATCAAAGCGACAAATGGTACATGAGCTCCCGAGGGGCCTGCGGGGGTGCAATTGTGGATGGCCGACAATCCTGGCTAGCCATCATCCGCAATCACACAGAACTCCGCTCCCAGCGAAAAACAATCAGCCCGCGCTCCGAGAAGAAGAGCATCCAGTTGCTGCATGCGACGGACATCTGATCGGTTCAGGTCACCATCATCCATCCTTTCTCGAATGCTGTTAAGAACAGAGCGGCGCGCCCGCGGTTGGAACACAACCACAGTCGTTTTCATGTTTGAGCCCAGCTCATCAAGCATGGCGAGCAACGCGTCTCGGTTCTCTTGTCGTTGGCCTTCATGCCAGACTGCATTCTGCAGAGCGCCGTTAGCGTTCGCCGGCAGCTTCTCTCGCAGCAGCCCGCGGTCGATGTGGCGGAGGTTCTTGACCGCCTGCCCGACGACAACCTCATAGTCGGAAACGGAAAGTCCGCGATTGCTATTGTCTGACCCGCTTCCCTTCACGTGGATCAGCGTGAGTTCAGGAGGATCGCTTACGTCGTTAATGTGAATGAAGTCGGCCGACTCCATGGCTCCGTCGTCGCAAACGAGCCAGCCGGTCTGCGGACCTCGTTCCGCCAGATTTGGCCAGTGTCTTGCAACCATGCCAAAAAGGGATTTGTCGTCGGCATTGCCGGTGTTCTCAACCGCAAACCGTTTGCCGTCCAATGGCTTTTCTTGCCAGAAGGCGGTATCATCCTGCGCCATCGAAACCCATTGCCAGTCGGAGAACCTGGCGTCTCTGAAGCGGGTTTCGTAGAAATGACCGCGCGAGAAAGTATGGCCCGTGTCGTAATAGACCGTGAGGTTTCCTTGGTCCCGGCAGATCGTAAGAATTTCAGGATCCCGGTCATTGTTGTTGAAACCGTCGACCTGCCGAATTTTGAGTCGGAAATCTGCGCCTGTGGATTGCTCGAAGTCGTAGGCCAGTCGCCCAAGCCTGTCTGTTGCCCAGTATACGTCAGCCTCAAAGTTTGCGCTTCCGGCGACGGCTGTGACCTCAAACCGAGCTGCATCGCCAAACTGCTGGAGCCATCGAAGTTCGCCCTCATCTGCCTCGCCGTCGCCATCGTGCACCTGTTCGGGTGCAATGAACGCGAGGTCGTAGGGCTGCTCAATTCCGTCTAGAGTAGAGATCGTCGAGGCGAGAATTGGGAGAGGTTTGTCCGGCCGCGTAGCATCGTTCATGCACGTCGCCGCTCGGTCGAGAATGATGCCGATGGATCTGGTGAATTCGTTCCAGGACCGGGTGGGGCCAATCCAGATACGGCCTCCCGACGGGCTTGCACCGACGATCGCACCCGTCAAGTCGTCTGATAGCGACATCGTACTGCGGACCGAGCTGAAGTAATAGGTCTGGTCCCCAAGCGGATCGAGGGAGGTCTCCAATTCGAGTCCCGAGAGAATCTTGGAGTCAGGCTTGATTGCGGTTCGACGGTGTGTCCCGCTGAGCCAAAGCGTCCGAACCTCGCTCTCGACAAATGCCTTGTTGATCTGGCTCGAGTTGAGCCGCGTGATGCTCGCAAAGGGTCCGTCGGCGGCTCGTAGGACCTTCTTTGAAACCGAGCTTCGAAGGCCATTGTCGGAGAACACTAAGGCGTACAGACTTCCGCGTCTGGCGGCGATGATCAGCTGATTTAGTGTGTCTGTAATACCTTCTCCAACGAACCAACTCGGAACTCTCTTTTCGACATAGTGCGCTAGGGCGATCGTCGTTCCCTCAACTTCGATCCAGGGGTCCAGAACAGTCGGAAATCTAGGTTTTTCCTTGTCCTTCTTTTCCGCATTTTCCTTGATAAGATCGCGGATCGCAGCGATCAAATCGCTCGGGTCAATCGCCTGATTATTTGTTGCACGGTAAAGCGCAACAGACAGATACGGTGTGCATTGATCGCTGGATATTGCCATTGGGATCTCTCAGCTTGCTGGTCTTCGGTGGGTGACCAGTAGGGGTCTGATCAGTTTCTCTGCGCGCTCACGTCTCTATCTCAAATGATTTTGGTAGATTCTGCGGCTGGTAGGATGGAAAGGTGTTTTTCCGCTGAAACGCCGAATCGTGGATAAGAGAATTTTCCGGAATCACGCGCGGCTCGTAGTGCGGCAGATACAATCCGAACTTGGCTTTGCGTGCTGGCCACTCTCGCCATTTTACCTTCTTGGGTAGCCACTCGAGGATCCGCCAGGCACCGGTTGCAGATTTATGCAACTCCGCACCCGCGCTAGGTTCTACGTATTCATGTTGGCTTCCACGTCTCGCCTTACCTTCCACAAGATGATTGAACATCGACGTGTTCGCATTCAACCCGTGTGCCTGTGCTTGTCGGATCATCCAATGGAGTGGAAACTTTGACAAGCCGCTCTCAGCTTCGGGATAGCCACCTCCGATGTCGGAATGGCAACCCGAGAACCAAACCTGCCGGCTGTCTTGCTTTCGAGGCTCTGACGTCGAGAAGCGGTTGGGTTTGAACTCCTGTTCATCTTTCCAAGGCCGCAAACGGAACATCCGGCGAAATTCGTCGATAGCGATCGCTTGACGAAAAACTTCAACGCTGGGGTTCTGCAGCGTGTAGGGCAGCGTCTCCAGGCTAGGGAAATAGAAGCGGTCTGGGCGTGGCACGATGACCGATGCAACCGTATCCCATACGCCAAGAAATTTGATCGGTATCGTTCGCCCGCCTACGATTCTACGGAAATGCCAGGCGACAGACAGATCCTCCCCATCCATCGCGGCGCGCTTGTAGGCCGCAAATGCGTAGCCGACGTAATTCAATTGGTCCGGGCGCAGCAGTCCGAGGAGATGCATGAAGCCGGCAAGGACGCGGACGCTGTAGGCCCCTCGACTGAACCCGAAGAGAAAGATTTGGTCGCCATCGTCGTAGTTGTTGGCTAGGAACCGATAAGCGCCGAGGACATCGTCGTCCAGCCCATAGCCGGTGGCCAAGCCCAGGATACCTCTAACGTTCTGGCTAAATCTTCCCCAAGTCTTTCTTTGGCCCAAGGTCCCGACTCCGGGGTCATAATACACAACCTGATTTTCATTCTTCTCTAAAATACGATAAAGCTTGAGAACATTCGACATATTGACGCCGATTTCATTGCCCGTTCCGTCACAGCAAACGACAATGTTCTTCGGCATCAAGTATCTCCTCTAGCAATGGATAGAGAACCTACCACAGGATGGAAGGGCTTCAACTCAATCGTGCATCATCAAACGCGATCGCGGAGCTACGTCAGACCAAAGAGGAGGAGACCGGGGGGCAGGTCATTGGGAAAGGAGGATCGGGTCATGGATCAGTCGACGAAAGGAAAGGCCCGCGGAAGCGGGATGCGGATACCAAGCTTGCTCAGAACCGGCTGGGGAGAGGTTCGGCGGCGCCTGTCATGGAGTGATCCGGATCACTGAAGTCGAACTTCACAACAGAGGGGACCAACGGCGGTTCTCTGGCCCACGGTCCTTTCGCGGGGTGCTGCACTAATTGTCAGATCAACGATCGTATTCTGCGTAACCCGTGGTCAAAGTCGTTCGATCTCATGAATTTCGAACCAACCGTTACGAAGTGCGGAAGCGACGAGAGTGTCGGGATCTTCGGAATAGGCGACTAGCGCCAAGCTTTTCTGCGCTCGTGTACATGTGACGTAGAGGAGGCGCCGCGTGCGCGTGATGCCGCCTTCAGTGCCATCGGCAAGATGCTTCCGGTCAGTGTCCGACAGCGGTTTGGCTTCGAACAACTTATCGTAAGAAAACAGAAAACCACGCGCGTCGCTGTCGTCAAGAATTACCAATACGCGGTCGAATTCAAGACCCTTTACGCCCTGGTGGGTTCCGAAGGAACCACGATCGCTGACATATTCTGCGAAAGGGACCGTTTGGTGGTACGGTGTCTCAAGAAATGCCCTCCAAGCCTCCAGACTCTCGGGAGATGCCTCCGCGACAGCCTCCTCCTCGTTCGATTCTGCGTCTTCACTAGTTGGCTCAGGCGCGGCCACATCGGCCTTCGGTTCATCAGCGACAAACGGCTGCAGGGCAGCAGGAATCTCGAACAGTCCATGTTCCGCCACGCATTGGAGAACGGTGAGAAAAGTTGCTTTTGGGCTTTCTGTGTCGAGGTCCAGAAGCGCATCTACACCTGCGCGAATTGGCTGCAATGGATCGTCGGCGGCTATCGATCTCTCAGCAATCGCTGATCGCTTCAGAAGGGGAGAAGTTGCGCGGAGGTGAGCCATGACCGCGAAGGCATTGTTCGCCTGTGCAGCCGCGACTAACGGAGCGACGCGTTCGGTAAAAAGCCTTAGGCCCGCCAGCTCTCCTGTCCGAAGCCCGGTCGAAAGGCGCGAGTCCCGGTCAAGCGCCTGGAACATTTCAAGGAACCCGTACCTTGACGCCGCCATATGGTGTTCGAGCGTGAGCGCCTTCACTCCTGCTTGGTCCCGCCAATCAGGATCGCCGCAAAATTCAGCCATTCGATCCTGAACCTGCCGCTCGAACGCTGGCTTGTCGGGCGTGCTGCTTGAGGCGACAAACAATCGAACAAGGCCGACATCGCTATCTTCGCGGGCTACCTGGCTTCGGTGATCAATTGGAGCGCGAAGTACATTGCCAAGCGCGATCACGCGCTGAGGTGACCGGTGGTTCATTCGCTTCACGGGACGCGCCCAATCTTGGGGAACGAGGCGCTCTAGCTCCGGATGACCGTCGAGAAAAATCCTCTGCATCATATCCCCGAACAGACCTACAGCGAACCTGCCCTTGTTCGCCGCGGCGAGTGCGAAGAAGGCCTCGAGTAGTCCCTTGTTTGTGTCCTGACTCTCATCGATGAGCAGGAAGGGATATTTGTTGACAAGAACGGCCTGCATCGAAGGTTTGGTTTCGATGAAGGCCGCCGTGATCTTCAGTACCTCGGAATGGGACAGCGAGTCTTGGCCGAAATTGTCTCCGTTCGGATTGTAAGTGAACCGCCGAGGAGTGCTGAGCCATTCAAGGCGTCGCGTGATTGAGGCGATTGCGCGCTCGCGATCAAGGGCGGCCTTCGTGCCGGCGCGCCCCTTTGCTTGCTTCTCGTGCAGTTCGACCAGATCGGCGGGGAGTGTCGCGAGCAGCCATGCCTGGATATCGCTATGGTAGGTTCCAATATGCTTCCAGCAGAAACTGTGGATCGTCGAGATCGGAAACAAGGGATCCTCACCTACGCGTTCTGCGATCTCATCGGCCGCTGCATTCGTATAGGTGATCACCGCGATCTTCTTGCCGCTACGCCTGAAAGCTGTGCCGTGATCTTCGCCGAAAGTATCCAGCGCGTTCTTAAGTGAGCGCGTCTTCCCCGAGCCGGCGCCCGCGTACAGGAAGAAGCTCTGCGGATTGGCGGGGTTCAGGCAGTCTCTTATCTGGGCGTCAGCGCTATCATCGAAGTCAGCCGGCGCAGTCTCAATGTCCGCCATCGGCTTTCCCCGCTTTGATTTCGCTTTCCGCAATGTCCTTACTCACAGCGCGTTCAAACCATTTAAGTCCGGCCGCGATATAGCTCGGTGGCGTCAAAATCTTGGGATCTTCAAGCATCAGACAATCGAGTGCGAATGCTGCTTTCTCGGCAGTCTTCAGTAGCTCGAACAGCTCGTCTTCAAGATCATCTCCAGAAAGACTTTGTGCAACGATCGCTCGGATCTTTCCCGATGTCACAGAGCCTTGAACATTTTCGACAACAGTGAGGTTCTCCAGGATCAGGGCATCCTCGAATGTTCGAGGAATGACGATGACATCGTCCTGACTGCTGGAATTGATTTTGACCGGCTTCTGATAGGCAACGTAGAGGTCGTAGTCTTCTCCCCCGTCCGATACGTGCCCTTCAGGCGCAAGTGTCACCAATTCGTCGATCAGCTTCTTTTTCGGATGCCATTCCTTGAGAACGGAGTTGGCTGTCTGCTGCCCTTTCCCCTTTTCGGGACGCGCGGACTTCCAGCGGGTCGTTTCGTGGCCGTTCTTGTCTGTAATTTTGACGGCCGCAGTCGCATCGAGGTCGCCGATGATCAGGGTTGCTATCCCGAGTGCATCGATCAGATCCCGAAAACTATGCACATGGCTGCCGCCGAGTTCGAGCAATGAGACATAGCGACGTGAAAGCTCCGGAAAATGATGGCGGATGAAGTGTGGTACAAGGATGCGCTCGGCCTGGCCTTCCACGAAGATGACCCCATCCGCAAAGAACAGGTCACAATGCGTCGCCTTGAGATAACGCTTTACGAAGCGCGTTGTATCGTCGCCCTCGCCAAAAATGTGAGAGAGGTTCGCGACCGTTGTGGTTGGCGTTTCTCCTGTGCTCGCAGCGGGTCGGCGCCGAAAATATCGCAGGCTCGCGAAATCGGCCTCGTGCGCAACATGGCTGGAATGGGTGCTGACGACGAGCTGGGTGCAGTAGCTGTCCTCAGCACCTAGATCAGGATGCTTTCTGAGAAGGTTGTAGGCCTTGTTGATGAAGACCTGCTGCACCTGGGCATGCAGATGGGCTTCCGGCTCCTCGACAAGCACCAAATGGAGAGGTTGAATCTCGTGTGACACATCCACGCCGTCGAGGAGGCCCGCCTTTTCTACACGCATCCACTCGTCGCGAAAGCCCATCAGCATGAACACCATTGCGATTAGGTTCTGATAGCCTAGGCCCGAATAGTCTTCCGGGAGCTTGAGCGTCTTGGTGCCATCGCCGGAAGGATCAGCGACTTGATACTGTACCGAGGAGCCATGTTTTAGCCCATCCGTCGCGCGAAGGAGCGTGGAGATTTTGAGTTTGGGGTTGCTCATCCCTGGATATCCAAGGTCTTCTAACTCTTCAAAGGCAGTCGCGAACCCTGCCTCAAGTCGCGCGTCAAAGCTGCGTTCGGCGGCTTGGATCGCCCCGAGCGCCTCGTAGTCCTTGTCAGATGGAGTCTTGGATGGGTCGAGGTGGCGATCATAGTAGGAGCGCAATTGGTCGGACAAACGGCGCTTGAAGCGACGGCTGGGCGCATCACCCTTGTCTTCTCCGCCGTCGTTGCCGCCCGCATCGGCGAAGTCACGTTGTGCCGCAATCTCGTCAATCTTAATGAGATTCTTGAAAGGAGGCTGATCGAATGCAAGAGCACTGGCCGGCAAGGATTGAGGTATTGCCCGACCGTTCCCGCCCGGTGGCGTGACCGCAGTCGGATCAAGCGGGTAAGCCGAAAGTTCAACATGCGCTCGCAATCGCCGTTCGAGGAAGTCGGTCAGGCTGCGAGGCCACACCGCTATCTTGATCGCTTCTCCATTCGGGCCGGTAGTTGACGCATCCCGGGCAGCACTCCGCTGCGCGATATATTCGGCCTTTAGATTCTCCAGATCTTTAGCACGGTATTTTAGTCGCACGCCGAGCAATCCGCCGGACCAATCCAGCGTTGGCAATATGTGAACAACGTGCTGAATCTCGCTGAGCGGCACGTCGAGCCAAACGTCGAGCGAAGGAAGGAGCGCATCAAAATCGACCGTCGATTCAGCATTCGTTTCCCACTGTTCGCCCAAGAGGTCGATCTTGATCCAGTTGGCGATGGTCACGTCGCGTAGCGCAAGACGGCTTGGCGAGAGGAGAAAGATGCGTAGAGCGACCATCGCAGAAGTCTTGCCGCTATTGTTGGCGCCGACCAGAATTGTTGTCTTTTTGTCGAAATTTAGATGGGTTGTTTTCAGCTTTCGAAAATTAGAGATCTCAATAAACTTGATCCGCATGATGCTGCCTCCTCATTTCAGCGTAGCATCCAGAGGATGATCTATCGACAGTATTTCGCGCCATGCGGACGTTTCTTTGCGTTGGATCGATTGGCGGCCATGCCCCGTTCACACGCCGACGAACGTCCGCTTCGGCCGGCGGTAGGTCGGAACCAGCCAGTCCACCACCGGCCGAAGCCGTCATTGCCTCGGGCGGGACAGATGGCAGCGTTTGTCCGCAGGCCCCAATTACTCGATCGACATGTTGCGGCCAAGATCGAACGTCAGGTTCGACGAACTTCGGTGCAGCATTGATCGACAAGGTGATCGGTTGGGAAGGAGCCGGATGCGCCTGTGAGGTCATATATGAGGCGTACGGATGTGCTGATTGTTTGCTGCGAGCTTTGCGCACTCGGCAATCGCTGAGCAACGTTCGATTAGCTCGTCGAAACGCTCAGCGCCTTCAAGCAGGAGGCCGTCGTCGACCATATGCGCGTAGTCAGCCGCGAGCGCGGTGCGAGCCCCTCCGTTTGGGACCAGTTGCAGATTGCCGTGAACCGCGGCTTCATAGTCCACGGGTGTTCCGTCTGCTGTCTTCTCCGGAAAGAACATACGCTTGTGGCGCGCCACTGCTGACGCGAGGTCGCGGTCGGAAATAGCCACTTCCGCGATGCCTGCATCGTCGAGGCGTACCAGGTCATGCCAATGGCGCGCGAAGCGCTCCCCGCGGAGCCGTCCCTGTACGCAGAAGACATGGATCGCCGTGGCTTTCTCCCAAAAGGTCCGCTCGGCATGCATCACGCGCGGGGTCGTGGTCGGAAAGGTCACGCCCTCGATCAGCCCGTTCGCGTCGCAGGCGACGTCACGCAGGCTCGCCGGTTCGCCCGTCGATCTCGCGCCGAACTCCAACATTACGCTCGGGGCGACATAGCCGGAGCCAGAAGAGGCGGCCTCGTAATCGATGAAAAGCTTGTCGCCGTCTGCCCGTGTCGAGGCGGGGAGCCCCTGCGCGGCAATGGCGTCTCGAATCAAGGGCTGCGTCGTTTCGACGACCCATTTCGGCAATCTATCCCGAACAGCTTTCGACCAGCGCTTTTCCTCACTGCGTGTGGTTGGCAGGGCTTCGGCGCGTTCTCCCACCAGATCAGGTGCGATTGCCCGTATGTCATAGGTCAGATCGACATCTTCAGAGAAGCGCTGGATCACCCCATAGGCTTTGGAAAGGGATGTTCCGCCCTTGAAAACGAGGTGCTCACCAAGCTCGGAACTGAAGAGGGTCTGAAGGGCCCAGACAACCCAGACGTCCTTTTCGAGCAGGTGCGCGGGCGGCCCGGAGCGATCTGCAGCTACGGCCAGGGCCTCCTTGCGGTCTGCAGACGACAACGACAGGAAGGGCTCAGACATGCGCCGCCTTTCCGACACTGCGTGCAAGCCAGGTCGGGAACTGCGGTGCGGCGGTTACCAATTCGTCAAACGCCGCTGCGGGCAGTTTTTGCTTCAGCGATCTGAGCGCGGATTCCGCCTGTTCCGGCCCGAGCCAGGCCAGGGCGCGAACGGCACTGCCTGCCGGCCGCTTCCCAAGGGCAAGCTGCCATCGGGGGGCGTGGCGCAGTTCGACGAGTTGTTTGCCCAAGGAGAGCGTGCGGCTGCGACCCGAGGTCAGATACACGGAGCGAACAGGCACTTGCGTTGTCAACCCGAGCGCATTCGCTTCGGCGGCGCCGGTTGGAACGATGACTTCGCCACGTTGCGCCGCGAGGGCCTCGACGGCCTGTTCCACGGACGGAGCGCGCGTTCCAAACCGGCTTTTGATCGGTCGCAGGTAAACGCCGCGTCCGGCGCGGATCAATTGGCCGCGCTCGGCAAGGCGCGACAAGGCCTGATCCACACCGGCACGGCTGCCGAGGTGCAGCAGGCCCTTTGCGGCAAGTGGTGCTCCTTCCGGAAGTCCCTCTGCATGGGTCAATATCTGTTCTGCAAGGTGCTGCATGATCTTTCTCCTGTCAGAAATATACGCAGTTTTCTGACAGATTTCAATCCGTGCTGTTGAGCGAGATGAAGAGGGTGGTGGCTTCGTACCGTGGGTAGCAGGCTGGCCTTCGGCGATTTTCAGAGGGGAACACGCTTACCGAAGACCCTGCAGTTGCAGGCATTCCTTGACGGCTGCAGCCCGCCTCTTGTCCAGGTACTCGGCCAGATCATCGATATGGACGCCTTTGGCGCATTTCTGGGACGCTTCCATGCGGACGAGGGGGAGGGCGATGGAACCAGCCGAGACTTTGCGGATGAACTTGTCGGTACTCAGGCCGAAAAAATCCTTGGCGACATCCTCAGCGGGAATGATCGGTCGCCCGGAATACATTGCTATCAAGAGAAACGCCGTGTTCATGATCCCGGAGTGAAGCACGATGGCATAGTTGGGAGAAGGGCGCGCAGCGGGTTGGCGGGGTAGCGGATAGCATAGAGCGCAAATCGGACGGGAGCGTTGGATCGCGGAGATTATCTGAAGCGTGTGAAGGGGTAGGGAACCCGTGCCTGACTAAGTCGCTCGGGAGCCTCGGCGCCAAGCAACGCTATTGGGAAGGACGCGACATCAGTGCACCATTTGCGGTGCAGACAGCCCGATATCCCGCTGGAGGCGCTACCACTCTGACGATGTCGGCAGGAGGAGGGTCATCCAGGCCCGGGACACCGCCCTGAGGGCCGAGCCCTCTGCGCTCACCGACCAGAAGGCTTTGGCTTGGGCTGATGCAGGCGTCGGCTGGTGTTCTTGCGGAAGGTGTTGCGCAGATCCTTGTTGATCAGGTCGATGTCGAACCAGTCCGGATCGAAATGCCCGCCGGCCCAGCGAAGGTTGGAGCTGTGGTCCTCGTGGTTCGGATCGCGGATGGTCTCGAGGAAATCGGCATAGGACCAAGGGCCGCCGACGTCCTCGGGCGGCCGGGCACGGGCACCTTCGGTGCATTCCGCGTGGCGGGGCAGGGGATCGAGGGATAGCCACTCCTCGATCCGGATCACATGGGTCCAGTCATCCCCAAAGTCGTAGAGGTAAGTGAAGGTCAGATCCTGGTCGGAGAAATCCGCCAGCCTGACCCCGGTGTAGTCAAAGGTCTGCGGCCCGCCGAAGCCATCCTCAAGCTGATCGGGGTCACCATAGCGCAGCCCGCCGATCCGGAACTCATGCAGATGGCTGTCGGTCCAGCTGAACGCGGCCTGCAGCACCAGATGCAGCCTGTCGAGCGTCCAGTCCGACGGCACGACAAGTCGCCGCCAGATCGGCGGGTCAATCTCCGCCAGAGAGACATGCAGGCGGACGGCATTCGCGGGCTGGTACAAGACAGGTCCCCCCGTCAGATCGCAAAATCCTCGAGCGATTTTCCCGAAGCCAGCGCCTCGGCGATCCATGCCGGTTTGCGCCCACGGCCCGACCAGGTGATTTCGGCGTTTTCCGGATGGCGGTACTTGGGCGCAGACGCCGCGCGTTTCCGGGTGGGAGCGGATTCCGCAAGCTCGTCGAAGCTGAAACCGAGTTCGCGGGCCAAGTCTTCAACCTTGGCGCGGGCCTCGGCCTTGCGAGGGTCCTCGAAACTGGCGATGGCCTTCGCAACATTCTTTTGCAACTGCTTCAACTCGCGGAGCGACAAGGCGTTAAGATCGATATCCGCCATCTGGTCCTCTTGTCTTGCCCGGTGGATTTGAGCCCGAGCCTTGGGGAAGAAACGCGTCTGGCGCTGGAAAGCAGGCACCGCGATTGCGTGTCAGATAAGCGCAGATATCCTGGGGATTACAACACGTCGGGGATTGGCGGCTCGCGGTTGGTGGCTTTTGCCTTTTCATGCTTGCCTCGGCTGAATACGAGGATTGTCTGGGGGAAAGCCTTCCCCTTGGTCGGCACTGCGTTACCGACACACCCCCATCAGCGGGGAGACCCCGCAACGCCCCCTTCAGAGTGAAAGTGCGGGCGGGTTTTCCGTGACGGGTTGAAGGCCGGAGGAGAGGCTTCCGGCGCCCGTCGCGGAGATCATTCCGATGACCAGAGAGCATCGCGCAGCCCGCAAGAGCGGCCCGCGCACGAACCTTTATGACGACATCACCGACAAGATCATCGCCGAGCTGGAGGAAGGCCGGCTGCCCTGGGTCCAACCCTGGGGAACGGCGGCGGTGCAGGCGCCGCTCGCCATGCCGCGCAACGTCAGCACGGGTCGGCAATATTCCGGGATCAATGTCCTGATCCTCTGGGGCGCCGTGGTCCAGCATGGCTATCCGAGCCAGCATTGGCTTACCTTTCGCCAGGCGCTGTCGCTCGGCGGCAATGTCAGAAAGGGCGCGCGCGGCACCACCGTCGTCTACGCCGATCGCTTCACCCCGGAGGATGAACAGCGTCGGGCGAGAGAGACCGGAGAAGACGCCAGTAGCATCCCGTTCCTGAAGCGCTTTACCGTGTTCAACGCGGCGCAATGCGAGGGTCTGCCCGACGACATCGCCGTCGAGGCGCCGCCACCGCCGCCCGGCATGATCGAGCCGCGGGTTGAAGCGCTAATCGAGGCGACCGGAATCGATTTCCGGATCGGCGGCAATCGCGCCTTCTATGTACCGCGCCTCGACTACGTGCAGGTCCCACCGCCGCAGGCCTATTTCGAGCCGATCAATTGGCACAGGACCGCCCTGCACGAGATGGGGCACGCGACAGGACATGCCTCACGGTTGGGGCGGGACTTCTCGGGCGGTTTCGGCACGAAGAAATACGCCTTCGAGGAACTGATCGCCGAGATTTCGAGCGCCTTCTGTTGCGCCTCGCTCGGGATTATCCCGACGGTGCGCCACGCCGATTACGTGGGCGCGTGGCTGGAGGTGATGCGCGGGGATTCCCGCGCCATTGTGCGTGCAGCCTCGCAGGCCAGCAAGGCGGCCGACTGGCTGCTGGCCCATCTGCCCGACGACAGCACCGATGTTGATCGGCAAACCTCGACGGACGGGAGGGCCGCGGCATGATCCTCCTGACCGACACACAGCGTGACCGTTTGCTGGCGAATGGCCGCGATCGCGATCAGGATCACATTCCGGTCGTGAAGTTCTTCAATCCCTTTGGCGCCGGTGTCTGGCTCGCGACCGAGCTCGACGAGGACGGCGACATCATGTTTGGACTGGCCGACATTGGCTGTCCCGAGCTCGGCTCCTGGAGCCTCAACGAACTGCGCTCGATCCGGCTGCCCTTCGGCATGGGGATCGAGCGGGATCTTCTGTTCACGGGCGATTTCCCGATCTCGGTCTGGGCCGAGACCGCCCGCGAGGCTGGCAGCATTCGCGATGCCGAGCGCCTGCTTTATCGCTCGGGCCGCGTGTCGTCCGGGACATCCTCCGATACGGAGACTCGGCGTTCATGATTTCCTGATTTCCAGCTTTCCGGCGTCCGCGCCGCTCTCTTCGCAGGAAGAGGGCGGTGCTTCTCCTCGTGACGCGGTGAAAGTTCGGCGCCCGGCCGGCTGCCCGTCGGAGAACAGCACCATGACACGAAACATGAGAACATCCGCCATCGAAGCACAGCCGCTCCGGTTCTCCGCCCAGGAGCAGGCCGTGGTCTACGAGGCCCGGCAGATCCTGCTGCGCCACCTCAATCAGAACCCTGTCCTGACATCCTGGCAGGCGGTGCTCGACTACTGCGCCCTCACCATCAGGGGCGATGTGGAGCGCTTCCATGTTCTCTATCTCGACCGCAGGAACCGGCTGATCTCAGACGAATGCCTCGCCACCGGCACAGTCGATCATGTCCCGGTCTATCCTCGGGAGGTGCTGCGGCGCTGCCTGGCGCTCAACGCCTCCGCGCTGATCATCGTGCACAACCATCCGGCCGGCGATCCCGAGCCCTCGGCCACCGACCTCGCCATGACGAAGGAAATCCGGAACGCCTGTGGGTCTCTTGGGGTGATACTGCACGACCACATCATCACCGGCGCCGGCCGGGAGACCAGTCTGCGCGCCCGCGGTGAGCTCTGATGGGTTTGCGCGTCCATCCGCGGCTTGGTCATGAGAGGGAAAGGAGTGGGGGAGTTTCGTGACGGGCTGGTTGCCGGAGAGAGAGGCTCCCCGGCGTCCGTCATGGAGACCCTGACATGGCCACTGCCACTCAGAAAATCACCCTTTCGTCCTCGCGCGACATCCCTTTCAACAAGCTGGTGCTCAGCCAGTCCAACGTCCGGCGCGTGAAAGCCGGTATCTCGGTCGAGGAACTGGCCGAGTCCATCGCCCGTCGCGGGCTGATCCAATCGCTGCATGTCCGTCCCGAGCTCGACGCCGAAGGGCAGGAAACCGGCCTCTTCGAGGTGCCGGCTGGCGGCCGCCGCTACCGTGCGCTGGAATTTCTGGTCAAACAGAAACGCCTCAACAAGACCGCGCCCGTGCCCTGTATCGTCTCGGAGGCCAGTGACGACATCCTGATCGACGAGGTCTCGCTGGCCGAGAATATCGAGCGCGCGCCGCTGCACCCGCTCGACCAGTTCCGCGCATTCCAGGTGCTGCGCGAGAAGGGCATGACCGAGGAGGAAATCGCGGCGGCCTTCTTCGTCGACGCCAAGGTGGTGAAACAGCGTCTGCGCCTGGTCTCGGTCTCGCCGGCGCTACTCGAGACCTATGCCGAGGAAGGTATGACGCTGGAGCAGCTCATGGCCTTCACAATCTCCGACGACCATGCCCGGCAGGAACAGGTCTGGGAGGCGATCAAGGATGGTTGGCAGAAGGAGCCATACACCATTCGTCGTATGCTGACCGAGACCACGGTGCGCGCTTCCGACAAGCGGGCGCTCTTCGTCGGCATCGAGGCTTACGAGGCGGCGGGCGGCTATGTGCTGCGCGATCTTTTCCAGCAGGACGATGGCGGCTGGCTGCAGGACCCGGTGCTGCTCGACCGGCTGGCCGGCGAGAAGCTGATGGCCGAAGCGGAGACCATCGCCGCCGAAGGCTGGAAGTGGATCGAGATCGCCGTGGACTTCCCCTATGGCCATACCAGCGGCATGCGCCGTCTGGCGGGCACCACCATCGACCTGACCGATCAGGAGCATGCCGAGCGTGAGAAGCTGCGGGACGAGTTCGACGCGCTGGAGGCGGAATATGCCGAGGCCGATGAGTTCCCCGACGAGGTGGATGCGCGGCTCGGCGAGATCGAGGACGCGCTGGAGGCCTTCGAGGCCCGGCCGATGCGCTATGACGCGGACCAGATGGCGAGGGCCGGTGTCTTCGTCAGCATCCGCCACGACGGCCAGCTCGCCATCGAGCCCGGCTATGTCCGTGCCGACGACGAGGCGATGGAAGGTCAGGAAGGGCAGGGTGCCGATGGGTGTTCTCCAGAGGGTGGCGACGCAGGTGGTCCGCAGCACGGTGTCATCACGGTGGGCGGTGCGGTGGCCGAACCCGAGGAGGAGGAGACCGAAACCATCCGGCCGCTGCCCGACCGCCTCGTCAGCGAGCTGACTGCGCATCGCACGCTGGCGCTCCGCGATGCCGTGGCGTCCAACCCGCATGTGGCGATGACGGCGCTGCTGCATCGGCTGGTTACCGATTGCTTCCTGCCGCACTCCACCAGGGGGTGCCTTGAGTCCCATGTCCGGGAGGTTCACTTCCCGGCACAGGCCGACGACCTGGGCGAAAGCGCCTCGGCGCGCGCCATCGCCGACCGGCACGAACGCTGGGGCGATCATATCCCGGCTGACGATGCCGCGCTCTGGGACTGGCTGGCCGATCAGGACGACGACACCCGGATGGAGTTGCTCGCCCATTGCGTCAGCTTCGGCGTCAACGCGTTGCACGAGAAGCCCAACCCCTATGGCGGCATGGGCGTCAGCCAGCACGCGCTCGACGTGCGCCTGTCCCAGGCCGACCGGCTGGCGTCGGCAACGGGCCTCGACATGGTGGCCGTGGGGTGGCGGCCGACCGTCTGCAACTATCTCGGCCGCGTGACCAAGCCGCGGATCATCGAGGCGGTGCGTGAAGGCGCCGGCGAACTGGCCGCCCAGCTCATCGACCATCTTAAGAAAGGCGATATGGCCAAGGAGGCCGAGCGGCTGCTCGCCGAAACCGGCTGGCTTCCGGAGCCGTTGCGTATGGTGGATCGCGATGCGGGGATCGACGGAGACGCGGAGGACCTGCCCGAGTTCCTCGCCGGGCACGGCGAGGAAGAAGAGGCCACGGAGGACGACCAGCAATCGATGGTCGCTGCCGAATGATCCTCAGGCGGGGCGGCGTTCGCTGCCCCACCTCCCCGTGGCGCAGTCGGATGCTGCCGGCGCCGAAGGTCTGGCATAGCTTGCGCGCACCGGTTGGTTCACACCGGTCCACATCCGCAGCGAGGAGGCGGACTGTCTTCGCAGCTTGTTAGGCGCGGGAACGGTTGATCCAGTTCCCCAACGGAAACTTCGCAGATGACACGCGGCGGACAGCTTCTGGACCTCACCTTCAGGACCTTCGTGGTCGCGGCGTCAGTGTCCGGGACCGCGACCTGTCGATCATTTGGCTGGCAATGAACCGTCAGGCTGGCTTTGGAAACTTCGAAGGCAATGATGTCGCGGCGACCTGCTTCGCTTGAAACATTACGCATGTCTTTGGCGTTATCCCCGATTATGCTCAGCCGCGAATGCCCTTCTACCGTTCGGATGGCCGAACAGTTGTGACGGGTGGCAAGATACTTTGTGACCACAGATCCGATCATTCCTCGGCTAGCCCCAAACACCGCTTTCCAAGGCCCCTCATGGCCAAATAAACAGGTAAAGGCTGAGCAGTAAGTGTCGATGCAGGCATCTCATTAGAAGAAAGAGGACGCCTGCATGCTGAAAGTGTATCAGCCTTGAAATCGCCTGAGGGCTAATGCTTGAATGCCAAACAAGGTGGCGAGGATTCCGAATCCAAGTAGGGGGGCGTTTCCAGCGATTGCGCCAATTACCAGCGGGCCCAACACGTAGCCCGCTGCCCAGAAGAAGTAGTAACCTCCTGATATGGCCCCTTTGAGTGTGTCAGGCGCTTTTTCATTCAAATCAGTGATTGATGCGACGCAAAACATTCCCAATCCGACACTTGCAGACCCAAGTGGAATGTACACCCATAACCCGCCAAAAAATGGGAATGTCGCTAGCCCCACGGCCGCCACCGCCATACCCCAGATCGAAAAAACCTTCCGTCCAAAATGATCTGAAAGTGTTCCTGACACGATCTGAGAAAAGCTGATGGCCGCATAAAAGACGACGAACAGTAGGCTGATAGCGGTCGTTCCGAAGCCATGGGTGAGCGCAAGCGATACGGGCAGTACCGTGACGAACACACCGTACCCTGCGCCATAGAGTAATACACCTAACAGCAAGATTGACGTCTGCTTTCGGCGCAACAGGGTGATGAATTGCGTATAGCTTGGTCGGGAAGCCGCAACGGTAACGGACACAGGTTTGATAAAGACTAGTACGCAAAGCCCAGCCATTAGACACAACACAGCAAAGATCAAAAACGGGAGACTACCTTGGCCGCTCGGCACGACGAGCAGCCCCAATAATGGTCCCGCCGTCAGGCCGATATGAATTGCCGCGTTATAAATACCAGTCACACGCCCTTTGGTTGCCGGATAGACCAGCGAAAGAATAGCGGGCCCAAGTGCCCAAATCGGAGCTTCGCCAAGGCCTTGAATGGCTCGGCCTAGAAATAGGCCTGTTGCTGTTTCGGTGGAAACATAGACAACGCCGGACACCGCACAGAGAAAATAACCAACGACCAGAAAACGTTTTGCGCCTAGGCGGTCTGACAAAGCGCTGATCGGCAACTGTGCGAGTAGATAGGCGAAGGCAAAAACAGAGGCGACGAGACCGACGCTTTCCAGCGATCTCGTCATAGCGTGAACCCGTTGCGGAAGAAGTGCGACAATCATGCCGACACCAATCATCAGCAGTGTCGCTGACAAACTGAGGATGAAGAGTGGAGTAGGTTTTTTCATTCGAGTTGGCCTCCAGACAGCCAGACGAGCACGATGCCTTTACCGTCGAAAAGACGGTCACATCACGATTGGAAGTTTCAAGATTTGGAGGCGAAAAGGCGCACGTAACATTCATCCTGCGTGCAAAGCAGGAGTGTCACGACTTATGCGACGACTCGCGCAAGCGTCAGTCCCACACGCCCGTGCGTGCAGCAAAGAACGCCTTTAGGCGAGCGGCGGAGGGGAAACAGCGAAGATGTAGCTTGTCACGGCCATTATTTGTCAGTTTCTCATCAATCGTTTCAGCTTAGACCTTAGTATTCTGCACTGGCAAAGTAAACTCGGAGTTGGGATCCTCGTTGATGAGCGATGACGCAAGGTTAATCCAAGTTTGGCACCTAAAGCCGACCTGAGCCTCGACTCTCCTCCGATCTTTCGGAGGGTCGCAGATTGAGGCGGATGTCGATCCGTTCGCCGCACGGCCCACCGGTTCGGGTTAGAGGGAGAGGCGGAAAGGGGTTTCCGTGACGGATTGAAAGCCGGGAGAGGGGCCACCGGCGCCCGTCGCGGAGATGTCCCGATGAACGCACTTACTTCCTGTTCCCCGGCAATTACTTTGTCGCCAATGCTCGCCGACGCCGGCCCTTTCAGCCTGATCTGCTTCGGCGAAACCGTGGCTCACGACCCGACCTCGGCTCCTGTCCAGTCCAGACCACCTTCCTACTGGGCCGGTTTCGAGAGCTTAAAAAGGCCATTGGTTGTGCCGCGCGCTGGGGCCGACCCGGCGGGCTTCGCGCGGAATACCTGCAAGGTTTCACGCCGAACCTGTTGGTGCTTCAGGACCACCAGCAACGGCTGTGCCTAGCTGGACAGATCACATCTGCCGGCCTGAACTGGCGCGCACCTGTCGCCTCCGAGGCGGAAGCGCGGCGTGTGGTGCAGAAGGCCTGTCCGCTGCGGGGGCAGGCGATGGCAGCCCTGGATCGGGGCGAGTACGAGGCAGCGCGTGATCTGCAGTGCTGTGCCACCGCCCTTGATGTCTGTTTGGTCGACCCGGCCTGGCGGGATGCCCTGCAGATCGGGCGGCTTCGAGCCGCCTGATCCCTCATCAGCCTTCCTTATCCCTTCGCCCAGCCTCGCGCAGGGCTTTCTCTTTTCAGGACCCTGATATGGCCGACTATTCTAACCATTTCTCCTGTCTGCTCGACGTAGGCTACCCTGAACACGCCGTCCGCGCGCTCGATCTCTTCACTGCGCTCTCGAATGAGAACGCCGCTGAAGATCCACCTTCGGACGGGTTTCTGCTTTCCGTTCAGCTTGAGCATGGCGGCACGCAACTCTGGATGCGCGACGATGGCACCGGCGATCCCGAACACGTCATCCAGTTCGTCAAACGCTGCGCGAAGGAGTTCGGACTGACCGGCCTTTGGGGGATGCAATACGCCAAAACCTGCTCGAAACCGCATGTGGACGGGTTCGGTGGCGGTGCTCATGTCCTCGATCTCGCCACCGGCGAGACTTTGGACTGGATCTACACTGACGGCTGGCTTGCCATCGTTCTCGACGGAGGCGACCACAATGCCTGATACTATCGAAACTATCGTCAATTGGTTTGATGAACTTTCCGAAACGGCACGGGACAGGGCCCGCGCCTGGTATCGGGAGGGTGGCTTTGATCATGATTGGTACGATGCCGTCTATGAGGATTTCCAGGGCATCGCGGAAATCCTCGGGCTGAACCTCAAGACCCAATCCGTCCGGTTGATGAGTGGCGGCTTGCGGCAAGACCCATGCATCTGGTTCCGGGGCTTCTCCTCGCAGGGGGACGGCGCTTGCTTTGAAACCTGGTATTCCTACCAGAAACATGCGCCGCGCCGGATCAGGGAATACGCCCCGCAGGACACCGAACTGCACCGCATCGCCGATGCCCTGCAGGCGGTCCAGCGGCGTAATTTCTATCAGCTTCGCGCCGAGGCCGGCCATCGCGGCCATTATTACCATGAGTACTGCATGGCGATATCGGTCGAGCGTGACAGTCCGACCGGGCAGGACATGACCGCCGATGCCGAGGAGACGATCATCGAGGCGCTGCGTGATCTGGCCTGCTGGCTCTACCGCCAGCTCGAGCGTGAATACGACTATCTGTCCTCGGATGAGGTCGTCGATGAGGCCATCATCGCCAACGGTTACACCTTCACCGAAGCCGGACGCAGGTCCGGCTGATCCTGACAAGCGCCCTCACCATCCGGTCGGGGCGCTTTGTTCATGTCGTCGTTTCCAGAGTCAGAGAGGTGCCAGGACGGGTTGAGTCCGGGTGGTCGAGAGAGAGCGCCGTCCGGGCATGTCCCTCCCGCTCTCCGAGGATCCCCGACATGAACATCTCGTCTCCCGTGACCGATCCGGTCACGCCGCTCGGCGCCGCACCCGCGATCCTGGCCGCCGCCCATCTCATTCTTGCCCATCTCGAACGCGGTCAACGCGTCGATGCCGCGATCCTGCGCGATGCAATGGAAGCAGCTTTCGGTGCGTCCGACGCCACTGGCGCCTGGGACTGGAAGCTCGCCTATGAAGCCTGCGAAGGCGCCACGGTTCTGTTCCTGCGTAAATACGGAAAGACGCTCTTCGGTAAAGCCGCCTCTCCGGTGTCCCGGCTCGCTCCGCTAGCGAAGATCGCGGGCCTACTGCCGACGCAGACCCGCCGCTCCGAAGAAAGCCAGAGCTTCCAGCAGTTCAGCACGCCTCTGCCTCTCGGCCTCGCCGCGCTGGCGGCGGCCGGGGTCACGCCGGACGATGTGGTGCTGGAGCCTTCGGCCGGCACCGGCCTGATGGCGATCCTGGCCCAGAGCGCCGGCGGTTCGCTGATCCTCAACGAACTCGCCGAGACCCGCGCCGATCTTCTCTCTTCCCTCTTTCCAGCTTTTCCCGTCACCCGGTTTGACGCCGCCCAGATCGACGATCATCTGGCCCCGGAGGCCGTGCCATCCGTTGTGCTGATGAATCCGCCATTCTCGGTCATGGCCAATGTCGAGGGAAAGATGGCGGACGCTGCCTATCGTCATGCCGCTTCGGCACTGGCCCGGCTCGCCCCCGGCGGACGGCTGGTCACGATCACCGGGGCCAATTTCGGACCGGAATCTCCTTCCTGGCGCGAATCCTTCATGCGCCTGCAGGAACGCGGACAAGTGGTGTTCACCGCCGCGGTCAATGGCGCGGTCTTTGCTAAGCACGGCACCGGCATCGACACGCGGCTGACGGTGATCGACAAGCTGCCCGCCGACGATCCGGCCCGCTTCCCGGTTTCACCGGGGATCGCGCCTGATGTTACCACGCTGCTCGGATGGATCGAGGCGCAGGTCCCGCAGCGTTCGCCCGTCTCATTGCCGAAGATGGTGGCACCCGCTCCGACCGCCGCGCCGAAAACCATGCGGAGCTATCTCGCTCGCACTGCCGCCTCCCGGCCTGTTGCCGCACCGGCGTCCGATCCCGAGGGCGTGGAACTCGACTATGAGACCGTGGTCTGGACGCCCCCTGAGGGCGCGCGCCTGTCCGATGCGATCTACGAGGAATATTCGCTGCAATCGTTGCGCATTCCGGGCGCTGAGCCGCATCCGACCAGGCTGGTGCAATCCGCGGCCATGGCCTCGGTTGCGCCGCCAAAGCCGTCCTACCGGCCAATATTGCCCGCCGACATCTGTACCCGGCTCTCCGACGCGCAGTTGGAGACGGTGATCTACGCCGGGGAAGCCCATGTCGATCACCTCGCGGGTGCCTGGACCGTGGACGAGCATTTCGACAAGGTGAGCGCCGCCGCCGAGGATGCTGCCGGCGCTGTCCGTTTCCGCCGCGGCTTCATGCTCGGTGACGGCACCGGCGCCGGCAAGGGCCGTCAGTCGGCTGGGATCATCCTCGACAACTGGCTGCGCGGTCGCCGCAAGGCGGTCTGGATCAGCAAGTCCGACAAGCTGATCGAGGACGCGCAACGCGACTGGTCGGCGCTCGGCATGGAACGACTGCTGGTCACACCGCTCTCGCGCTTCCCTCAAGGCGCAAAGATCACGCTCTCGGAAGGCATCCTGTTTACCACCTATGCCACGCTGCGCTCCGACGACCGGGGCGAAAAGGTTTCGCGCGTCAAGCAGATCGTTGAATGGTTGGGCTCCGATTTCAACGGGGTCATCATTTTCGACGAAAGCCATGCCATGCAGAATGCCGGAGGCGGCAAGGGAGACCGCGGCGATATCGCCGCCAGCAAGCAGGGACGCGCAGGCTTGCGGCTCCAGCACGCACTGCCCGACGCCCGTGTGGTCTATGTCTCGGCGACTGGCGCCACGACAGTTCACAATCTCGCCTACGCGCTGCGCCTTGGCCTCTGGGGCGGCGAAGATTTTCCGTTTCAGACCCGCGCCGAGTTCGTCGAGGCGATCGAGGCCGGGGGTGTGGCGGCGATGGAGGTGCTGGCCCGCGACCTGCGCTCCCTTGGCCTCTATACGGCTCGCTCGCTCTCCTACGATGGGGTGGAATATGAGTTGGTTGAGCACCAGCTCACGGATGAGCAGAGGCGCATTTATGATGCCTATGCGGAAGCTTTTGCCGTCATTCACAACAATCTTGATGCGGCCATGGAAGCCGCGAATATCACCGGCAGTGAAGGCACGCTAAACCGGCAGGCCAAATCCGCCGCGCGCTCAGCCTTCGAGAGCACCAAGCAGCGCTTCTTCGGCCATCTGCTGACCTCGATGAAAACCCCGACGCTGATCCGTTCGATCGACGCCGATCTCGAGGCGGGCCATGCGGCCGTCATCCAGATCGTCTCCACCGGCGAGACGCTGATGGAACGGCGACTAGCCGAGATACCCACCGACGAATGGAACGACATTTCCGTCGACGTCACGCCACGGGAATATGTCGGCTCATATTTGCAGCATTCCTTCCCGGTGCAGCTCTATGAACCATTCACCGACAGCGAGGGCAATCTTTCGTCGCGGCCGGTGTTCCGGGACGGCCAGCCGGTCGAAAGCCGCGAAGCCGTAGCCCGACGCGATGCGATGCTGGAGCAGCTGGGTTCGCTTCCGCCGGTTCCGGGCGCGCTGGACCAGATCGTGCAACGTTTCGGCACGGATGTGGTGGCGGAGGTCACGGGGCGGTCCCGCCGCATCGTGCGCAAGGGCGATGGTGCATCGGCGCGCCTTGCTGTCGAGAGCCGCGCGCCTTCCGCGAACCTTGCGGAGACCTCGGCCTTCATGGATGACCAGAAGCGCATTCTGGTCTTTTCGGATGCCGGGGGCACGGGGCGCAGCTATCACGCGGACCTTTTGGCGCGGAACCAGCGGCTGCGGGTGCACTACCTGCTGGAGCCGGGCTGGAAGGCGGATGCCGCCATTCAGGGGCTGGGCCGCACCAACCGCACCAATCAAGCCCAGCCGCCGCTCTTCCGGCCCATCGCCACGGATGTGAAAGCCGAGAAACGGTTCCTCAGCACGATCGCCCGCCGTCTCGACACGTTGGGCGCGATCACCCGCGGCCAGCGCCAGACCGGCGGTCAGGGCCTGTTCCGGCCCGAGGATAACTTGGAATCCGCCTATGCCCGCGATGCGTTGCGCCAGCTCTACCTTTTGATCGTGCGCGGCAAGGTCGAGGGCTGCTCGCTGGAGAGGTTTGAATCCGCCACCGGCCTGAAGCTGATGGACGCGAACGGCATCAAGGACGACCTGCCGCCGATCACCACCTTCCTGAACCGTCTTCTGGCGCTGACCATCGAGTTGCAGGGCATCCTGTTCTCGGCCTTCGAGCAGCTTTTGCAAGCCCGGATCAACGGGGCAATTGCCTCCGGCACCTATGACATGGGGCTGGAGACGCTGCGTGCCGAAAGCTTCATCGTCACCGACCGGCAGGTGATCCACACCCATCCGGGTACCGGTGCGGAAAGCCGGCTGTTGACCCTGACCGAGCGCAAGCGCAATCAGCCGGTCACGCTGGATGCAGCCCTGGCGGACCTCGGTGATCTGCGAGCGAAGCTGCTCGTCAACGAGCGGTCCGGACGGGCTGCGGTGCAGGTCCCGACGACCAGCGTCATGCTCGACGATGGCGAGATCGAGCGGCGCGTCCGCCTGATCCGGCCGATGGAAGCCCAGAACGTGCCAGTGCGCATGATGGGCGAGACTCACTGGGTCGAGGCCGACCACGCTGCCTTCGCCTCATCCTGGGAGGCGGAACTGACCGAGGTGCCAGAGTTCACGGACAACATCATGCACATGGTGACCGGGCTCCTGCTGCCGATCTGGAAACGACTGCCGCAGGAGCCCTCCCGGGTCTACCGGCTCCAGACCGATGAGGGGGAACGCATCATCGGTCGACGGGTTTCGCCCGCATGGGCCGCCAATGCCTCGACCAGCGGCGTCACCAGCAGCCTGACGCCGGATGCCGCCTATGCCGCGTTGATCGAAGGCCGAACGATCCTTGATCTCACCGAGGGGCTGCAACTGCGTCGCGTCCGGGTCATGGGCGCTAACCGGATCGAGCTCACCGGCTTCACCGACACGATGCGCGAACGCCGGCGGGCCTATGGGCTCTTCAGCGAGATCATCTGCTGGAAGCTACGATTCTTCGTGCCGGTGGGCGCATCGGGGCCGGAGATTATCGGCAAACTGCTCGACCGCTTCCCGGTTGAGCGCATTGGTGAGCGGGTGGCTGCGTGATGGCACGTCTCAACGCTTCCGAACTGGCACACCGTCTCGCTCGACAGGCCGAGGCGGTGTGCCGCCACTATCTCTCGAACGGGCGCAAGCAGGGCAAGTACTGGCAGGTCGGGGATGTGCGGAATACGCCAGGCCGCTCTATGTTCGTCCGTCTGACCGGGCCGGAATCCGGGAAAGGGGCTGCCGGCAAATGGACCGACGCATCGACCGGCGAGCACGGCGATCTGCTCGACGTGATCGGCGAAGCCCTTGGCCTCATCGACTTCGCAGACATTGCCGAAGAAGCGCGCCGCTTTCTCAGCCTGCCACATCCTGAACCGGACCCGCAGTGCCGCCGATCCCGAACACAGCCAGCACCATCGGGATCGTCCGAAGCCGCCCGCCGCCTCTGGCGCATGTCACGGCCTCTGATCGGTAGCGTCGCAGAGGCGTACTTACGGCAACGCGGCATTGCGGATTTACGCGGAACCGCAAATCTGCGGTTCCACCCGACCTGCTACTGGCGTGCGGAGGGCGACGGCCCAACCGAATCCTGGCCGGCCATGATCGCCGCCGTCACCGACCTCGACGGCAGGATCACCGGTGCGCATCGCACCTGGATTCAACGTGATGGCTCCGGTAAAGCGCCGGTCTATCCGCCGAGAAAGGCGATGGGAGACCTGCTCGGAAACGCCGTCCGGTTGGGGGAGGTGCAGGATGTGCTCGCCGCAGGCGAAGGCATCGAGACCATTCTGTCGCTCCGCCAGGGATTGGGCGCGATGCCGATGGTCTCGGCACTTTCCGCCGGGCATCTCGCCGCCATCCTGTTCCCGCCGCATCTGCGCAGGCTCTATATCGTACGCGACAATGATCCGGCAGGCGACGGCGCGCGGGATAGCCTGGTGGACCGTGCCATAGAGGCCGGGATCGAGGCGATCACGCTCTCTCCCATGCTGGGGGATTTCAACGAAGATCTCGTCAGCTTCGGCTTGGAGGCGCTTCGGGCGCAGATCCGGGTGCAGATTACCCCTGAGGACGTCAGCCGTTTCATGTCTTGCGCACCATAGCCAGAGAGGGCCGTGGTCTGGGACAAACGATCCCGACATGGGCAAGGGATAGTAGCACCTCGGCAAGAGGACCGCGCCTTGGCCTTCTTGAGAGGGCGAGCGGCCCACAAGCGCTCCGGCCCGGCAATGGCGGCGCCCGACTGATTTCCGTCGGCGGGCATGCCCGCCTTTACAGCGCGAAGCAAATCAGCCGGGCTTTGCCATCAAGGCCCTAAGCCAAAGGGCCCGGGCTGCCAGGCCGGAGCGCCCGTGGGCTTGTCGTCGCCATGAAGGCCGCGACGGTCGCGGTCCAGCCGAAGGACACATCCCATGTATGCCCATGACGAATTCGAACCCGATCACAGCACGTCTTCCACCGGCAATGTCATCGAAGCGCTGGAACTCTATGGCTACCGTCCCGCCCAGGGCGAGGCCGATCCCCGGATCACGCCCGAGGACATCGCCATCCGGGGCGCGGTTGCCGACATCTTCGATGCCCTGATTTCCACCATGGCCGACACCAGCCTCGATTTCGACCTCGACGAGATAATGTGGTCCACCGTCAACACTTTCCACCGCGCCGTAGAGCGGATCGAACGCAAACTCGACGATAACGAGCAGGCCCAGAAGCGCCTTCAGCGCGAACAGGACGGCAGCGAGGTCAAATCCGTCCAACTCGAAACCCTCATCGGCATCGGCCAAAACCTGATCGAGCGCCGCGATAGCATGGAGACTTTCCGCGACACTGCCGCCGACCTCTACCTGCGCAGCACCGGCACCCCCTGGTCGCCGCGCTCCGGATCACGGGTCAACCATCGCCAGATGACCTCGGCCATGATCGACAGCCGCGACTTCGTCGCCGCCAAGCGCCGGGCCGACAACGAGGTACTGCTACCCGCCGGACCGAAGATTGCCTTCTCTGGCGGTGACACCACCGATCACCGTACGATCTGGGACAAGCTCGATCAGGTTCATGCGAAACATCCTGACATGGTCCTCCTGCATGGCGGGTCGCCGAAAGGAGCGGAACGCATCGCCGCCACTTGGGCCGACAATCGCAAGGTGCCGCAGGTTGCCTTCAAGCCGGACTGGGCGAAACACTCGAAGGCCGCGCCCTTCAGGCGCAACGACCGAATGCTTGACGCCATGCCCATTGGCATCATCGTCTTTCCCGGTACTGGCATCCAGGAAAACCTCGCTGACAAGGCCCGCAAAATGGGTATTCCGGTCTATCGTCTGGCGGAGGGCAGCGCGTGAGCGCTGCCTATCCTCGAAATCGCAGCTTCGATCTTAAATTGACGAATGCTGCGGCCAATTCCAATGTCCGCAGGTTGGAATGCGTCAGTGACAACGGATGTTCAGTTCCGGCACCCTGTGGATTGAGGTCAGCCATACCGACATTCCTGAAGCGTTTCGAGAAACGCCCGTATTACAGTGCTTTCTCGCAAATGCGTACCGCCCAGATGCCGCCCTGCGGTTCGCTTTCTCTCGGTCCCAAGCTTAGTCTGAAACGCTCTTTCGGCCGAGACGATCCGCGATTTCGTCGTGGATGCGCGCGCGTTCAACTGGATCTCCTTCACACAATGCGGCATCACCGCCGTCCTCCGCCAGAATAAACCTGCCCTTCGGCGTGCAAAGCGGGAATGCGTCGTAGCGTGTCGCAGTCTCGATCACTGCCTGCGCGAGGCCGATGGTGTCAAACTTGGCATGATCTGCTGCGCCCAGCCGGAACACCCTAAGGTCGGCGCCTTGCCCCGTTAAGCTCGGGGCAAGGAAAATACCCTCATATTCCGGGTCGATAGCAATAGAAGTGCCGATCCGAAGATCCCGATGCGCGCGTTCGAGCATCTCTCGATCAACGGCGGCCAAAGACACGCCCTGCGCCGCGTACCAAGCGCAGTCCAGGCCGTTTTCGATTTCTTCGCAGGCGGTCACGAATGCGTCGGCGTCGAACCTGCCGCCCGCAAGGGCTAGGGCCGCAGTGCCGCCAAGCGCGTATCCCGCCACGGCAATACGGCTTGGATCGACGACAGTCGACCAGACCGGGTCTCGAAGAAGCTGATCAAGCGCACGTGAGACATCCTGCGGCCGCCGCCAGATATCGTTTACGGCATCCTCTGCACTATTCGGGCGCGGTCCGTTCACTTCCACGACTACGAAACCCTCCTCTGCAAGTCGGCCACTCAACCAGGCACCAGAATCCGCCGCTGATCTCAATCCGCCGTGCGAAAGCAAGACAAGGGGATACTTTCCCGGTGCCATCGCTGCATCACGATACGCGGGCTGCCCGACGAAGACGGCGTTGCCTCCGACAACTTCAAACGATCCGCCTTCCTGCGCGGGATACCAGACCGAAAGCGACAGGTGGCGCGGATCGTCATCGCCACGAGTGATAATTGTCTGAACCCCGATATGGGGCTCCGCGAAACCGGGTCCGGCACAAAGACAGCTCATCAGAAGGGTTAAAGCGGATTTCAGCATGGGGTCTTTCTGTTCGATGAGCTCATCAGCGGCGGCATTTATGCCCGGTGCTTGGCGGCGGTGCGGGAAGCGAAGTTCAACAGGCGTCTGAACTTTGGACAGTCCATGTGGCTTTCGGCAGGGCAATCCGCTACGTGACGCAGGGCGTCGCGGAGCCGAGTGAGGCCCCGGATCTGTTCGTCAAGTGCATCGGCGCGCAGATGCAACTCGGTGCGTGGCAATTGCGGCGTACCGTCCCTGGCGAAAATCCCTTTAATGTCGTCCAGCGAGAACCCGGCCATCTTCCCGAGCGCAATCAGCGTAAGTTGCCAGGCCGTTTGTGCGTCGAACTGCCGCCTCAATCCATGCCGCCCGGCCGATTGGATCAGTCCAATTTCCTCGTAGTAGCGCAGCGTCGACGGGGAGACACCACTCTGTTCCGAAAGCACACCGATATCGAGCAGTTTCATGGTTGACCTCAAGTTTACTTGAAGTGGCAAGGTAGCCTCCGCCAATCGTCAACGCAAGAGAACTGACCATGACACGAACGAACGAGGCGCGTGCGCCGCTTTCTACCCTGATTGCGCTAGCCGCCGCCTCCCTGACTGCTTCGCTTGGGATCAGCATCGCCTCGGTGCTGCTGCCCACTTTGACACGCAGCTTTGGGACAACCGTTTCACAGGCCCAATGGGTCGTGCTTGCCTATCTCGTGGCAGTGACGGTCACCATCGTCTCGGCAGGACGGCTTGGTGATCTGTTCGGCCACCGACGGGTGATGGTCTCCGGCCTGGTCGCTTTTCTTGCCGCTTCCATCCTGTGCGCTTTGGCGCCGAGTCTCGACCTATTGATCCTCGGGCGTGCGCTTCAGGGAGTGAGTGGGGCAATACTGATCGCGCTTCCGATGTCGATTGCACGCGATATGGTGCCGGCCGGACAACTCGGCAGTGTCATGGGCCTGTTGGGAACCACGTCCGCTGCCGGAACCGCGCTCGGGCCCTCACTCGGCGGGCTCGTTCTGGCTTGGAGCGACTGGCGGACGGCCTTCTGGCTCCTAGCGGGGGTCGCCGCACTGACACTGGGTCTCGCTGTTTTCGCAATCCGGCGCGACAGTTTTCACGGCCCGAAATCGTTGATGTCGCTGGACCTGCCAGGGACCATTGTGCTGATAGTTGCGCTTGCGGCCTATTCGCTTGGTACGAGCGGTGGCGCATCAGGCATTCCAGTTTCGCCGGCCGTGCTTATGGCTGGTGCGCTGTTCGCGATCGTGATCTTCGTGGCGGTGGAAACCCGCGTGACCACGCCACTGGTGCCGATGGCCGTCCTCACGGACAGGATGACTGGTGCGGGATTCGCCATGAACATATTGATTGGAGCCGTAATGATGGCGACTCTGGTCGTTGGCCCGTTCTTCCTGACATTTTCCCTCGGGCTGAAAGAGTCGATTGTCGGTTTGGTTCTTGCCGTTGGGCCGGTCGTTGCCGCGTTTTCCGGGATGCCCGCGGGGCGATTGACGGATCGTTTCGGTGCGCGGCGCGTGATGTTTGCCGGGCTCATGCAGACCACGCTTGGTTTGATCATTCTTGCTTTTCTGCCGCGTTATTTTGGAGTCGGCGGGTATGTCGCCGCGCTGATCATCCTGACTCCAGCTTTTCAGATGTTCCTGGCGGCCAATAACACGGCTGTCATGGCCGGGGCTTCGAGGGAGGAACGAGGGCGCCTTTCCGGTCTGCTCGGCCTGTCGCGAAACTTGGGCCTGATGACCGGCGCCTCCGCGATGTCCACCCTGTTCGTCGTCTTTATGGGAACAGGTGATCCGGCGGAAGCGCTGATCGCCGACGTCTCGCACGCCTTTACGATGACGTTTTTCATCGCTGCCGCCCTGGCCATGACCGCCTTGGGGGTTGCGATCTGGAGCAATTACGGGTGCGGGCAGGCGGCGCCGGATCAGTAGTGAAGATCAATCGCAAGTCGGGTGTTTTGTGGCTTGGCCCGTTTGCTCCGCTATCGCGCGGATCGGGTCATAGGCCTCGAAAAAGGTCGCTGGATAGTGGAGCGAGCTCGACCTGTTCTGCACGGGCCGAATTCGGCGCGCAAGTCTCGAACCACGCACCATAGCGGTCGAACCTCAATTGAGGCCCGGGAAATGGCGCAAAAAAGTCCATGAGGAGTTCCAACCTATTTGCGGCCAATGTCCGAAAGCGGAAATTGAATCTCGACGTTTGACCGGCAGGTTTGTCCGCACTGATGACCTGTGGAACGCCTTTCCAATGGCCCGAAGCCGAGAGTTCGTTTAACTTTCAGTTCGCGCCACGGTGGTGGTAGCCGAGAGCGTTCCACGTTGGACGGGAGGCACCACCGTTCTCGCTACCGGACTCTTTGCATCTTTGGCCAGGATCGCGGCCATGTGTTGGTTTTTGTTCAACCTGGCCGTCTTCGCATTGCCGTTCCTCGTCGGACTTCGTGTCGGCACCTGGGGCTTACGGCAGTTGAGCAATCTGGCTCGGTGCAGTCCTCGCTGGTGGCTTTGCCGCCGGCCTGACGCTTGCCATCGGTCGGGCGTAGATGATGCTCGTCCGGCCGCCCTGAGCGCGCTTTCCATCGCCCTGATCTCCGTAGTGGTGGCGGTGCTCGCCGGCTTCAATGCCACCCTTGGGATCACCAGGGCGATGATGCCTTCGGAGACATGGCAGGTAGTCTTCGCGGTCATCGGTGCTGGTGCAATGCGCATTTCCGCCTTTCTCTGCATTGCCGGTTCGGCCGCCGCGCCTTCGGATCGGTCTACTGTGAGCGCCTGACACTGCCGGTGGTTCCATCAAGCAGGATCTGATCAATGATGGAACGCCCTTCCAATCATCAGGATGCCGGTACGGGGCGGTGTGCCGATCGGCATGAGGCTCGCGTCGCGACCCGTGACCGTGCGGTGGGAATGGCGGACCGTTCAAGCGGCAAATCGCTCCTGCGATTGCGGGGAGCACGTCGGTCGGGGCGTCCGGAGAACGATGCGCATAACCTGGCGCGGGTGAGCGAACCCGCCGGTGAAAAGGCCGGTCAGGCTGACGAGCATCCGCGGTCGCCATCGTCTCCGTTACATGCCCGTTTCATGTCCACTCCATACGGCCCTTTCAATGGCCTGATCTGGCCGAAGACCGGCTGTGCCTCGACCGGCTTGGCGCAACAGCGTCGCCACAACTTTCTTCCCCTGGGCTGAGCCCATTCCGCGCGAGACAAGAAAGTTATGCCTTTGCTGTCCTGCCCCCGGCAAGCCGAGGGTGCGCCGCCTGTCGTCTCCGGCCTGTCGATCGCCATCGGGCCGCAATGGTGCGGATCCGGAAACAGAAAAAGGAGACTAACAATGGCCACCATCGGCACCTTCAAGAAGACCGGCAACGAATTCACCGGTGAAATCGTCACCCTCAGCGTCCAGGCCAAGGGCGTGCGTATCGTTCCAGACACCCGCACCACCGGCGAGAACGCCCCCAGCCACCGGGTCCTGGTCGGCCGCGCGGAGATCGGCGCCGCCTGGTCCAAGCGCTCGGGCGAGGGCCGCGACTATCTGGGCCTCAAGCTCGACGATCCGAGCTTCACCGCTCCGATCTACGCCAATCTGTTCGATGAAGAAGACGGCGAGAGCTACGCGCTGATCTGGTCCCGCCCGAACGGTCGCCGCAGCGAGTAGCAGCGCCATAAGGCCCCGGCCGAAAGGCCGGGGCTGATCTCCATCTCGGACAACCGAATCAGTTCCCTGAATTTGCAGTGCTAATGCGAAAACGCGATAAAAACACCGAATAATTTCGGTGGAGATACTTACAAAAGCGACTATAATAGTCGTAGTTCTGGCGTGCGCGCCGGGCCGGATGGGAGGTGATCTGCATGATCACCGCCCGACAATCGCGGGCCGCGCGAGCGCTTCTTGGCTGGACACAGGAGCAGCTCGCGGATGAGGCCCGGGTATCTTTGACCGCGCTAAAGCGCCTCGAATCCGAAAGCGGGCTCGAGGTCTACGAAACCACGCGCGATCAGGTTCGACGAGCTTTCGAAGCGAATGGCATTCTTCTCCTGAACTCCGACCAGGGTATTGGAGTGATGCATGTTCAGGCGAAGAACATCTCGAAGGGCTGAGTTTTTCGGCACGTCTGCCCGAACTGGGATGCTCGCTGTCGCCATGCTCACGAGAACATTAAGCAAATGTGGTAACTATGCTCGCAAACCACAATGGGATTTGGCGTGACGATCAGCAAATTGCAGGATGTGCCGCCGCAGGGAGCCGTGGTGACGGATTATGATCGTCGTCACATAACTCAGTACATGCGTTTGCTCGACGCTGCAGGCGAGGGCGCGAGCTGGCAGGAGGCCGCGCAGATCATCCTGGGGCTCGATACGCAGAAAGAGCCGGAGCGGGCGCGCCTGGTCCACGACGCCCATCTTGAACGTGCGCGCTGGCTAAGTTCCGAGGGCTATCGACAATTGGCGGCGGGGCGCACCAGCTGAGAAGGTGATGCGTCGCACGCATCACCTGTTGCTTTGCAGCGGACTTCCCAAGTTATTGATCTATCGGAATCCTTTTGGGGAGTTCAACCCAGGGGAGAGACTATGTCATGCAACCCGACCGTTCGAATTGGCGTGACCAGGCGGCTTATGATTATCTTGATGATCTGGCCGCACCGGAACTCGGCTGGGAATGCCTGCGCCGCAATCCCGAATATCAACATGACTATGCAGAGCTTGCAGGGGGACCACCTGAGAGGGCTGACCTGAGGGATCAGATCGGCCGTCGATGGGGTCTGTGCTTTCCCGATCCGGCCCGGTCTGACCGCGACTGTTGCAGAGATATTCTGGCGTCCGGAGATCGATACCAGCGCCGTGGTCTTCGCGGTCGACCCCGAGGCGCTCTCTGGAGAAACTGACGCCCCCGTCGGTGAGATCGTTGCCCCCGAGGGCAGGGCGTCCCCCATTGGCAAACACCTGCGCCACAGGCTGCCGGACGGGACCTACCTGCATCTCGTCGCTCCCCTGAAAGACGGTGGTCGGCTTGTGGCCACTGTTCCTCTCGGCCCTGAGGGCCTTGATCGCATCGAGGCGATCCAGCGGCTGCTGGCGGACCAGCATCGACGTCGTTCAATCCCGCGCGACACCCGTCTGACCGCGCAGCAGAAAGCGCGGCTGCGCCGTGTCCTCCAGGCCTCCGACGCCGCCTTCCATGGCGCGACCCAAAAGCAGATCGCTGAAGTGCTGTTCCGCACCGGTCGCCTGGACCGCGATGAATGGCAGGTCTCCTCGGCCCGTTTTGCCGTCTCCAGCCTCCTTCGCGAGGGGCGTAATCTGATCGCCGGAGGCTATCGCAAGCTTCTTCGTCACCAGCGCCGTCTCTAGATCCGCGATCCCGCGCCGTGGTGTGCGGATTTACCCCACCCACCTTCCCACTGCATCTGACCGGACGCGCTTCGCCATCGTGACCGACATCAGCCGTTGTTTCGCGGCACTGGTCACACACAGAAGGGAGACGCCCGATGTCCGCCATCTCAACCGAACTTCCCCCGCGCTATCTGCGCACCAAGGAAGCCGCCCAGTTCCTCAGCCTGTCCGCGCGCACACTGGAAAAGCACAGGACATACGGCACCGGTCCCGCCTACCACAAGCTTGGCGGGCGTGTGGTCTATGCAATCGAGGACCTCCAGGCCTGGGTTGGGCGGGGCGCGGTCACTTCGACATCCGACCCGCGCGGACAAGTGCTTCCGGCGAAACGCCATCAGCTCATCAACCTCCCGCAGCCTGGCCGCTTCGTGCGCTGACGAGGGAGCCGACGCTTTCATGACTGGTGCACGAAAATCCCGTTCCGAGCGCGGACAGCTCGATCTCTTCCGCGCGCTGCCCGGCGACTTCGCTCCCAGGGATGCGCAGGATCTTATGGCCTATCCTTTCTTCTCCCTCGCCAAGTCGAAGCGTGTTGCGCCAATCGACTTTGCCGCTGGCAGCGTCAGTATCCGGGTCGAGGCGGTTCCCGATCATGGCATGGCCACGATCTGGGATGCCGACATCCTGATCTGGGCCGCGAGCCAGATCGTCGAGGCGCGTGACGCGGGTCTGCGCACCTCCCGGCTGATGGCCGCCACCCCATATGAGATCCTCACCTATGTCGGTCGCGGAACCAGTTCGCGGGATTATCGGCGCCTGAAGGCGGCGCTGGATCGTCTGCAGTCGACGACGATCTCCACCTCGATCCGGCAGCCGGCGGAAG
This sequence comes from Roseibium aggregatum, assembly GCF_017309185.1. Classification (GTDB taxonomy): domain Bacteria; phylum Pseudomonadota; class Alphaproteobacteria; order Rhizobiales; family Stappiaceae; genus Roseibium; species Roseibium aggregatum_B. The sequence continues at coordinate 1,771,991 of NZ_JAEKJZ010000001.1, forward strand.
GCCGCCGCCATCGCTTCTCCTGGATCAACGAATGGCAGGAGCGCAGCGACAGGGACGGCTGCCCGGACGGCATTGAGCTGATCGTTCCCGACTGGTTTTACCAAGCGGTGCTCGACAACGCACTCATCCTCACGATCGACCGGGCTTATTTCAACCTGACCGGCGGGCTTGACCGCTGGCTGTATCGCCTGGTGCGCAAGCACGGTGGCCGACAGCGCGATGGCTGGCGTTTCGACTTCCATCATCTTCATCAAAAGTCCGGGGCGCTGTCCCCCTTCAAGCGCTTCGCCTTTGAGCTTCGCGACATCATTCGGCGACAGCCGCTGCCGGGCTACACGCTCTTTCTCGAGACTGAGGTTGGTGGCCGCAAGCTGTTGGCCTTCGAGCCCGCACCGGGCTGTGGAAGACCTGTGAATGCGCTCGTGCTATCGGGAACCCGGACTATCGTGCCATCAGGAACCGGGGGGGCGTGCTATCAGGAACCCAAACAGGGGGTAACGCACGGAAACGAAATCGGAAATCCCGCCCTTAACTTAGAGTCTAACAAAGAGTCTAACTTTGAAGAGCGCGCGCGTGATGTGGAAAATCTCATCCTTGCCACTGCAAAAGGCCTCAGACTAGCCGGCAAGACAAAGGCAGATGTCACCCCATCGGTGCCGCGAACTGCCTCTGATCGTGTCGTAGCAGCCTCCGATGGTCCAGATACGCCCCGCCTTACTCTCGAATTGCCGGGGGGTCGCGAATGATCATTGCTTTGCTCAATCAGAAAGGCGGCGTTGTCTTTGCAGATGCGGCGCAGTCTGGTCACCTCGCCAGTGAAATCGACCGCCAATCGCCCGCTGCCCGCGAGATCGCGGCGCTGACGTCTGTGATCGGGCGCTTCAGTCTCGGGAAGGTGGCGGTATGACGGGGCGCAATGACGAGCGTGGTTTCGCCGCGCGGCCGGTCGATGTCGAGACCTGGATCAAGGCTGGCGAGGCGCCATCCGTACACGGTCGCGTAGCGGCGATCTCCACGGCCCGGCTCACCATCGACATCACCCCGGACCTGCGCGGTCGCATCAAGGTCGCAGCTTTCGGCTGCGGTGTCACTGTCGCTGGCATGCTGCGCGAGTTGCTTGGGCGCGAATACCCGAAAACCGAAGGAGAACCTCGATGACCGGCTTTGTGATCCCTGGCGTGATCGTAGACGGACCTTTCGACGCACATTCCCGCGGCGAGCTGACGCGCGTGGAACTAACCTGGGTGGAGAAGCGGATTGAGGTCTGGATCCGGTTCGGCCAGGAGGCCGGTACGCAGATCCTTGACCGCAGCCGCCGCATTGTCTTCTTCCGTCCCGGCTCCGTGTTCGCCGTCGTCCGCTGGGCGGCGAATGACTATGGAACCATTGTCTCGCGCATCGACATTCTCCGCGCGATCGCGCCTGGCAACGCCTACCAGACGCTGCCCTTCGTGCGTCCCGGTGGCGAGATTTTGTTGAAGATCGAAGGCTGGCCCAAGGTCGAAGAGGTCTTGCGTCATGTCGATGCCATCGAGGTTCTCGGCATCGACGCCGCCGAGGCCGATCCCGACCACTGGCGGCATGTCGCACACTGGATGAAGGCGGGCGAAGCGCCGCGACCCTATACGGCGGAACGCCATGATGCATGGATCCGGCGTCGGGAAATCGGGCAATGACCCGCGCCTGCTACATCATGGCTTCGGTCGCGGCGCTCGCCACCGTCATCGCCAGCAGCGTTCCGACTGCGCCACGGCTGGTCTGGAACGCCTCGGCCAGCGTGCCGATTGATTTCTACACCATCGCGTCAGCGGATCGGCTCAAGGTGCCAGATCTGGTCGCGGTCATGCCGCCCGAACCCCTTGCGGGTTTCATGGTCGCTCGCGGCTATATCGGTCGCGATGTGCCGATCCTGAAGCATGTCATCGGGCTGCCCGGACAACGGGTTTGCCGTGACGGTGCTGAGGTCACCGTCGATGGCAGTTACCTGGGGGAGGCGCGAGAGCGTGACAGCCATGGCCGCGATCTTCCTGTCTGGCAGGGCTGCCGCACCATCGCGGAGGGCGAGGTCTTCCTGATGAACCCGGCGGTCGAGGACAGCTTCGATGGTCGTTATTTCGGCCCGTTCCCGACCTCGGCGGTGATCGGCAAGGCCAGTCCACTGTTCACAGACGAGGGTGGCGATGACCACCTCGTCTGGCGCGCGCCGGAGCGGTGACGGCGCGTCCGTGGCGGGGCGCGAAAGCGGCCTGCCTCCTAACAACCGTATGAAGAAGGAACCTCCAATGCCACAGATCGGCCAATTCACCCGCACCCCGTCCGGCTATTCCGGACAGATTCGCACGCTCTCGCTCGACCTGGAGCTGACCTTGGTTCACACCAACCACGTCGATTCCGAGAAGGCTCCTGCGTATCGCATCCACCTCGGTGACGAGGACGGCCCGGAGGTTGGCGCGGGCTGGAAACACACAGGCGAAACCGCAGGGGCGTTCGTTTCGGTCCTGCTCGATGATCCGGTTTTCCGGCATCCGATCCGCACCCGCCTGTTCCAGTCGGATGAGGAGGGCAGGGCGTGGGGGTTGCACTGGACCCGCCCGAAGAAACGCGATGAGCAGCACTGACGATGATCGCGTCCTGCACCCCTCCCGCTCTGGGGAGATGCGGCGCCTGCCGCCGCATGCTCCTCCTTCTTCTTTCCGGCCTCTTCCTCCCGGTCACCGCCACGCAACCGCTTATGGCCCAAAACGATGTGCCCGAACACGCAGTCGCCGCGCATCCCTACGCCGCCCAAGTCACTGAGGCGTCGCAGCGCTTCGGCATTCCGACGACCTGGATCATGGCAGTGATGCGGACAGAGAGCGCGGGCGATCTGCATGCTGTCTCTTCCGCTGGCGCGATGGGGCTGATGCAGGTCATGCCCGAGACCTGGGCCGGGCTGCGCATCCGTTATGGCCTCGGCCATAATCCCTTCGAGCCGTGTGACAACATCCTCGCGGGCACGGCCTATCTGCGCGAGATGTGGGATCGCTATGGCAATGTCGCGGCGATGCTGGCGGCCTATAACGCGGGCCCCGCCCGCTACGACGAATACCGACTTGCGGATCGTCCGTTGCCGGCCGAGACGCGTGCCTATGTCGCTGCGCTTGCGCCCGCGCTGCTTGGCGAGCGGCCATCGGGCACCGCTATCACTGCAGCCCGGCTGCTCGATTGGCGTGAGGCGGCGCTCTTCATCAGCCGCGACAATGGCGCGTCTGCGATCGATCCCGTGTCGCCTCACCGGACGGTCGGCGGCGCTCCTTCACCCGTCCCGGCGGTGCCACATGCGCGCATAGCCCCGCAGCCTGAGGGCCTCTTTGTCCAGCGGAAGACTGGTGAGGCCAGGCCATGACCCGAAAGATCACGCTTCGCATTCTGTCGTACTCTGGCGTGTCTTGGAGGGCGCGAGGGGCGGCGGCAGGCACCACGACCGAAGGATGGCAGGATAAAAGGGCGCACGGTGCGCGGCGGTTGGGCGGTTGTTTTTGTTCATGTTTTCGCCGCGTGCCGCACCGTGTGGCACTTGTTCGCACCGTGCGAGATGTCCCTAACACTCTGATCTTTTGCGTTGTTTCGCACCGTGTGGGGAACTTCCATGCCCGATGACCGCGAGTTCCGCATCCGCCCGGGGCGTATCCGTTCGACACGGGCGCAGCAGGCCCGGCCCTTTGTCGCACAGGCCCTGGCTGCGGCGAAGAAGGTCGGTGGTGGCGTCTCGCGGGCCGGACGTGTCACCCCGGGCAATCGGTCCAGCTTCGGGCGCGGTCAGCGTGCCAGCATTCAGGCCAACCGCCTCATCACCGCCCGCACGCGCGGCGCGGTGGTCAAGGCGCGTGTGGTGCGGCACAGCGGGACGTCCGCGCCTCTCGGAGCCCACCTCGATTACCTGCGCCGGGACGGCGTGACCCGGGACGGGGAGAAGGCCAGGCTCTTCGGGCCGGGAACGGAGGATGCCGATGGCCGGGCCTTTGCCGAGCGGTGCCGCGATGACCGTCATCATTTCCGTTTCATAGTCTCACCCGACGACGCGCCGGACATGTCTGACCTTCAATCCTTCACCCGCGATCTCGTCGGGCGGATGGAGCAGGATCTCGGCACATCTCTTGACTGGGTCGGCGTCGATCACTGGAACACCGCCCATCCGCATGTCCATCTTATCGTTCGGGGTACGCGCGACGACGGCCAGGATCTCGTGATCTCGCGGGACTACATCAAGGAGGGGATGCGCGACAGGGCACGGGATCTCATCACCCTTGAACTGGGCCCACGCAGCGATCTCGACATCCGCCGCACACTTGAACGCCAGATCGGGGCTGAGCGCTGGACGCAGATCGATCGTCAGTTGCTGCGGGATGCGGGGCGTTCGCGCATCCTCAACATGGCGCCGGATGCGGATCGGCAGCCCGATGCGTTTCACACACTGAAGGTCGGGCGGCTGCGCCGGCTCGAAGTTCTCGGCGTCGCCGACCAGATCGGACAGTCGCAATGGTATATCAGGGACGATGTCGAGGCGGTCCTGCGCGAGATGGGGGAGCGTGGCGACATCATCAAGCGAATGCATCGCGCTCTCACGGACCGGGGGATCGAGCGCGGGTCCTCGAGTTACGTGCTTGCCGCGGAGAGCCTCAATGTTCCCGTCATCGGTCGTCTGGTCGAGCGCGGTCTCGATGACGAGCTGAAGGGGACAGCCTATGCCGTCGTCGATGGTGTCGATGGCCGGAGCCACCATATCCGTCTGCCCCATCTCGACGCCGCCGGCGACAGCGCTCCGGGCTCGATCGTGGAGCTCCGCACCTATGACGATGCGCGCGGCCAGCGTCGCGTCGCACTGGCGGCTCGGTCCGACCTGGACCTTGCAGCGCAAGTGACCGCATCCGGGGCCACCTGGCTCGACCGGCAGGCCATCGCGCGCGACCCGCTCGCCTTGTCGGACCAGGGCTTCGGTGCCGAGGTCCGGGAGGCCCTGCAAGCCCGGGCCGATCATCTGACCGCGGAGGGGCTCGCCGAGCGGCGGGGCGGCAGGGTGGTCTTTGCCCGGCGCCTGCTCGGAACCTTGCGCGACCGGGAGCTGCAGGCGGTTGGCGAGCAGCTCTCAGGGGAAACCGGGTTGCCGTTCAACAAGGCGGACCCGGGTGACTACGTCAACGGTATCTATCGCCAGCGTCTCGCGCTGGCTTCGGGGCGCTTTGCGATGATCGAGGGCTATGGAGCTGACGGCGCGCTCGGCTTCCAACTCGTGCCCTGGTCCCCCTCCCTCGAAAAGCACCTCGGCCGGGATGTCACCGGCATCGCGCGCGGGGACGGCGGGGTTAATTGGGACTTCGGCCGCAAGCGCGGCCTCGGCCTCTGAACAAACACCGGAAAGGAGCGACAGTCATTTCAGCGACGAAGATCCTCTGGGGACAGATCTCCATCGTCTTCCTCATCATTCTGGGCACCACCTGGGGCGCGACGCAATACGTGGCCGCGAGCCTCGGCTATCAGGCACAGCTGGGCCCGCCCTGGTTCGTGCTGTTCGAGACGCCCGTCTACTATCCACCGGCCATCTTCTGGTGGTGGTATTTCTACGAGGCCTATGCGCCGCCGATCTTCGCGACCGGTGGGATCATCGCCGCCTCTGGGGGCTTCATCGCCATCGGCGTAGCCATCGCCATGTCGGTCTGGCGCGCCCGCGAGGCGCCCAACGTCGCGACTTACGGTTCTGCCCGATGGGCCGAGAAGGGCGAGGTGAAGGCGGCCGGACTTCTTGACCCGGATGGCGTGGTCCTCGGTCGCTATCAGCGGGAATATCTGCGCCACGATGGGCCGGAGCATGTACTCTGCTTCGCGCCGACGCGATCCGGTAAGGGGGTAGGGCTCGTCGTGCCCTCTCTTCTCACCTGGCCCGGCTCGGCCATCGTTCATGACATCAAGGGCGAGAACTGGCAGCTGACCGCAGGGTTCCGGGCCCGGCACGGTCGGGTCCTGCTCTTCGATCCAACCAATCCAGACTCCTCGGCCTACAACCCCCTGCTCGAAGTCCGCCGTGGGGAATGGGAGGTTCGCGACGTCCAGAACATCGCCGATATCCTCGTGGACCCCGAGGGGAGCCTGGAGCGGCGGAATCACTGGGAGAAGACCAGCCACAGCCTGCTCGTCGGTGCGATCTTGCATGTGCTCTATGCCGAGAAGGACAAGACCCTGGCTGGTGTCGCAAACTTCCTGTCCGATCCGCGGCGTCCCGTAGAGGCGACGCTGCGTGCCATGATGCGGACGCCGCACCTAGGCGAGGCGGGACCGCATCGCGTGGTTGCCAGTGCCGCCCGCGAATTGCTCAACAAATCCGAGAATGAACGTTCCGGCGTGCTTTCGACGGCGATGTCCTTCCTTGGGCTCTATCGTGACCCTGTCGTCGCGCAGGTTACGCGCAAATGCGACTGGCGGATCAGCGATATTGTCGGCGGAGCGCGCCCCATTACGCTGTATCTCGTGGTGCCCCCTTCGGATATCAACCGCACTAAGCCGCTTATCCGCCTGATCCTCAACCAGGTCGGACGACGTCTGACCGAGGATCTGCAGGGCAAGGATGATCGTCATCGGCTGCTCTTGATGCTTGATGAGTTTCCGGCGCTCGGCCGCCTCGACTTCTTCGAAAGCGCACTCGCCTTCATGGCGGGTTACGGCCTGAAGAGTTTCCTCATCGCCCAGTCGCTGAACCAGATCGAGAAGGCTTACGGTCCGAACAACTCGATCCTCGACAATTGCCACGTCCGGGTGAGCTTCGCGACCAACGATGAGCGCACGGCCAAGCGGGTTTCTGATGCTCTCGGTACCGCCACTGAAATGAAAGCGATGAAGAACTATGCGGGGCATCGTCTGGCGCCCTGGCTCAGCCATCTCATGGTGTCGCGATCAGAAACTGCGCGGGCGTTGCTCACCCCCGGCGAAATCATGCAATTGCCGCCAACCGATGAGATCGTGATGGTGGCCGGCACGCCCCCGATCCGGGCGACGAAAGCACGGTATTACGAAGATGAGCGGTTCAAAGAGCGTGTCCTGCCGCCCCCCGATTTGGTGGATGTTGGCGTTTCAGAGGAGAATGACTGGAGCGGTCTGTCAGTCCCAAAGCAGGACGACGAGCCTGAGCGAGCATCCGAGACGGGATCGGAGGATGAGGAACCGACAGCGTCCGAGCGTCGTCTTCAGCCGGAACTGGCTCAGGCTCAATCGCGCGACAGGCAGACATCTCTCGAGAACGAGTTTGAATTCGATCCACCCGAGGATGAGGAGGATGGCGCAATCCGCATTCGACGTATCCTGCACCAGATGCGCGGTGTCGCGCGTCAGGTCTCCCTCAATCCCGACGACGGCATGGAGCTTTGAGCATGGCCTTGAGGCGCAAGAAGACAAAGATCTCGGTCTATCTCGATCCTGAGGTCTTGCAGATGTTGGCGGAGTTTGCCGCCCGGCGCGACAGATCCCAATCGATGGTGGCCGAGGCAGCGATCGCTTCCTTCCTTTCTCCGGATGACGCGGAGTGGCGCGAGGCGGTTCTGGCCAGACGCTTGGATCAGATCGACAGACGGATCACCCGGCTGGAACGGGATGTGGGGATTTCCGTCGAAAGCCTGGCTGTGTTCATCCGTTTTTGGCTTGCGACAACACCGGCTCTACCGGAACCCGCGGCCAAGGCAGCACGGGCGAAAGCAGGTGAGCGATACGAGGCGTTTGTCGCAGCTCTTGGCCGGCGCCTCGCACAGGGGCCGAAACTGCGACAGGAAGTATCCGAGGATGTGCATGAGGGCGCAAAGCATCCAAAAGGTACGTCGAAGGAACATTGATTTCTGGTGACGCAAATGGGTTACCGCCGGTAGTGTCATTGTCGTTGGCTTGAACGGTCCTCTCCTGACATCCGCTCTATCGTGACCCGCCGCGGCTTAGCTTCCCATGACCGGCCATTCGCCCAGGTGGCGACTCCGAGGCACAGGAGAACTCACCCTTTGCGGGACGAAGTGCGAATTCGCTGCGGCTGCTCCAAAGGCCACTTTCAAAAGCGAGTGCAAAGGCACGGGTGATGTTCCGGGCCAGCCAACATGGAAAGTTTACTGCACATATATACAGCTATACAGCGCTGGAATGCCACCAAAGCCCTGGAAGCTTGTCACGGTGATTGAATATGCCTTCATCACCTAAGACTAGATGGCAACAACCCGTACTCTTGAAGATAGCCCTCAAGACGCGGTGCTGCTCCATATGCTTCAACCAAACGCAAGTAGCTCTCAATTGATGACCGGGATGCGGGTAGGTTAGTGAGCGTCGCCCGCACCATCGTGTTCTTATCGGTTGCGCGCGACGAAACGAACTCCACGATGCTTGTCTTGTATCCGACCATTTCCAGAAGCAAAGCGCGCATAGTGTCAGCGACAACGTACGTCATGCGGTCCCGGTAAATCTGGTGCTTCATCAATAATTTATCTACCAAACCCGCTCTCATTCTTCTGCGAAAGCTGTGCTGACAACAAGAGACCGAAAGTATGTTGCGCGCTCTAGATTGGATGCCGAGAGCGATGGCTTTGTCCGTTGCAAGATCACAGGCATGAAGCGCATAGACAACATCTGGCCTGATACTCAACTCAACGTCCAGAATGTCCGCATCGCGGAATTGCATTCCTGAGAAACCCAGATTGTTCGCCATATTGGCGGCCTTGTCCATAAGGGCCGAATTTGTGTCGATGGACTTGATCTCAACAGAGCGTCCTAACAGGGAATGATAGTATTGGTAGACAAAGAAACTGAGAGCACAACTCCCCGCAGCACCATCGACAAATTGAAGTGACTTGCTCGCTGAGTAGCGATTTGAGACGGCTGCGATCTGCTCAACAAATGCGAGAATCTGTTCAACCTTTTTTTGTAAACGGCGGCTGGATCCCACCTGTTCGCTCCCGTCGTGATGCTGGAATCCATACCCATTGTCGATTTGGGGATGGAGGCAGGTTTGGGAGTCCATAGAGAGCTCCATATGGAGTCCGTATGCGGTTATGAGATTTTGCCGCGCGACACGGGAATGCGCCGTTGGCCCAATGAAGTGAAGGGGCAGCTTGTCGCGGAGACCTATCTTCCCGGGGTGACAGTGAACGAGGTCGCCCGGCGTGTCGGCATGAAGCCCAACCATCTCTCGGCATGGCGTCGTTTGGCGCGGGAGGGCAAACTTGTGGTGCCGGATCTTCCGGGAGCGGAGTTTGTACCAGCCGTTCTGGAACCGTCTCCGGCGCCCGTTGAAGAGGATGCGAAGCCGCTGGCCACGGTGGAGATCATTTACGGCGGAACCATAATCCGGCTGGAAGCTTCCGTGAGCCCGGACAGGATTGCTGGGATCGTGCGCGCTCTTGGGCGTGGATCATGATTTTCCCCTCGAACCGTGTGCGTATCCTGGTGGCGACAAAGCCAGTCGACTTCAGAAAAGGACATGATGGGCTAAGCGCCCTGGTCCAGTCCGTTTTGCGCAAGGACCCGTTCACCGGCACGGTTTTTGTGTTCCGGTCCAGGCGAGCCGACCGCTTGAAGCTCCTGTATTTTGACGGCACCGGCCTGGTCATGGCTTACAAGCGGCTGGAAGATACGACCTTCACCTGGCCCGCCGTTCGGGATGGTATGATGTCGTTGAACCATGCCCAGTTCGAGGCGCTGTTCTCGGGCCTGGACTGGCGCAAGGTGAAGGCATTGGAGGCTCGTTCTCCGGCTGCGGCAGAATGAATCAGGTGCCGGAAATGGCGGGCATCCGGAGCGGTCCCGGGTTATTCTCGGCCCATGCCTTCCACTGTCGCCATCGATCTTTCCGCGATCCCCGCTGACCAGCGTGAGGCTGTCGCCGCGCTCCTGCGCGAAAGGGATGCGCTCAAGGAGATCAACAGGCGCCTGGAGCACCTGGTCGCGGAGTTGAACCACGCGGTTCACGGCAAAAGGTCGGAAAAGCTCAGCGAAGATGAACGGCAATTGGCTTTCGAAGACCTCGAGACTGCCATCGCCGAGGTCGAAGAGAGCCAGGACGAGCAGCGCCCTTCCGAGGGCAGAACCCGCCGTCCTGCCCGTCGCAATCGGGGCAACCTGCCGAAGGACCTTCCCCGCATCGAGCGTTTGATCGAGCCTGACAGTCTTGAGTGTCCCTGCGGTTGCGGGGTGATGCACAAGATCGGCGAGGATCGCACGGAGCGGCTCGACATCGTGCCCGCACAGCTGCGCGTGATCGTCACCGTCCGCCCCAAATACGCCTGCCGCGCCTGTACCGACGGCGTCACCCAGATGCCGGCACCGGCGCATCTCATCGAAGGCGGTCTGCCGACGGAAGGCGCCATTGCGCATGTTCTGGTTGCCAAGTACGCGGACCATTTGCCCTTGCACCGGCAGAGCCAGATCCTTGCCCGGTCGGGCATCGATATCCATCGGAGCACGCTGGCGGATTGGGTCGGCACCGCCGCGTTCCACCTCGCACCCGTCGTTGACCGGCTGGCCAAGCATCTGAAGGTGTCGACCAAGCTGTTCATGGACGAGACCACGGCGCCGGTGCTGGATCCGGGCCGCGGCAAGACGAAAACCGGGTATCTATGGGCCTTGGCCCGAGACGACCGCGCCTGGGGTGGGGACGATCCACCCGGCGTGGTCTTCTTCTATGCGCCTGACCGCCGCGGAGAGAACGCGGAGAAAATCCTTCGTGGCTTTGACGGGATCCTGCAACTCGACGGCTACCAGGGCTACAACTGCCTGACGCGCTCGTCCCGCAAGGGCGGCGATCCGATCCGCGTGGCCCATTGCTGGGCCCACGCACGGCGGAAGCTGAAGGAGGTCTTCGACCGCGACGGCTCCGAAATCGCCGCCGAGGGCCTGCGCCGGATCGCTGAGTTCTACAGGGTCGAGGCCGATATCCGCGGCACGGCGCCAGGGCAGCGGCACTCGGCCCGGCAGGCCCGCACCGCGCCTCTGGTCGCCGCCTTCGGGGAATGGCTGCAAGAGCAACGTCGCCGGGTCTCCGCCAAATCCCGCCTCGGTGAGAAGCTTGCCTACATCCATCGCCACTGGGACGGTTTGCAGACCTTCCTGCACGATGGCCGTGTCGAGATTGATAGCAACAGTGTCGAGAATCTAATCAGGCCAATTGCACTGAACAGGAAAAATGCATTGTTCGCCGGTCATGACGAGGGCGGCCGCACCTGGGGCCGCATCGCATCCCTCATCGAGACCGCGAAAATCAACAGCGTCGAGCCCTTCGCCTATCTCAAGGCCACCCTCGAAGCCATCGCCGCCGGCCATCCGAAAAGCAGGATCGACGAACTCCTGCCGTGGAACTTCACCCCGTCAAGCTGAAAACCGATGGGCCGCAGACGGCGCTTACCTTTTTTTGCTTGTCCTGACGGCTCTTGTTTTCAGGAACGACAAAGCCCAGCTCCTCACCCAATCCGCATAGGGCGATCTTTTGGTTTCGCGCGACATACATGTCGGCCTCCATTTAAATGTAGGCGGCATGGTCTTGAGGATTTGTAAGGATTTGAGGCGGCAGAGCGTCATTGAATGCGTCGATCCTGAAAACAACCCGAACAAACGCACCAAGACACATTCCAACCGTCACGCCACTTTTCAGGCGCGATGATGTTTTAGGAAGATACCGACTGTGCAGGCGTCTTCCGCGAAAATGTGTGATTACGTATGTCTTAGATTTTTTTCAGGCTCCAGCCTGCGCACTTTTGGCACGGCCGGATTGGCAACATTCCTTTGTTGTAGCAGGTCGCCCCTGCTCACCGTTACCTAATTCAAGGCCAGGAAAGCGTCAATGCAGTTTCTTGGCCATATCGCTTTGGATGACGCTCCGCGCGCTGTGCCAGAAGGCAGATGCGGGCATTCATTTCCTTTGCCGCATTGCCCAAAGTGGGCTCGGCACCGCCTTGCAACGCCACCGAAATGGCCCCGTTCGTTAGCCGCGCCGGATGTCGGGACCCATCGTTCCCGGCTGAGTGGACCGACACCGCGGAGACCTAGTCATCTAGGTTGACACGAAACGTTCCTTTGGCAGTGAGCACGGGATCTTCCGCCGCTTACCTGTCTTCACACGCTATGGTACTACGCCCCTCGGAAACCTGTTGAGCCGTAGGGATTTCCGGCTTTCTTAATCGACCTCGATCCAGGGCGGCCTGTTGGAGGCGCCTGTAAAGGAGCGGGGCCGGCATGGCGAAGACCGATCAGAGACCAGAGGTGATCCGGAGAGGCGCGCGGATGCTGCGCACCGCGCTCGGGCCAGCGATCGCCCAGTTTCTGGACGACCCCATGACCGTCGAGGTGATGCTCAACCCCGATGGGCGGCTCTGGGTCGACCGACTTTCCGAGGGGCTGGTCGACAGCGGTAAGACGCTGACTGGAGCCGATGGCGAGCGGATCGTTCGGCTGGTCGCGCACCATGTTGGTGTAGAAGTTCATGCCCTGTCCCCGCGCGTCTCCGCGGAACTCCCGGAAACAGGCGAACGTTTCGAAGGGCTTTTGCCGCCCGTCGTAGCAGCCCCGGCCTTCGCCATTCGAAAGCCAGCCGTCGCGGTGTTCACACTCGAAGACTACGTGGCCGCCGGGATCATGGGCCCGATGCAGGCTGATGCGCTGCGGCAGGCGGTTGCGACCCGTGACAATATCTTGGTGGCGGGGGGCACTTCGACCGGCAAGACGACGCTGACGAATGCGTTGCTCGCCGAAGTGGCCAAGACCTCGGATCGCGTCGTGATCATCGAGGACACCCGAGAACTGCAATGCGCCGCGCTGAACCTCGTGGCCATGCGCACCAAGGACGGTGTTGCAAGCCTTTCCGATCTGGTGCGGTCCTCGTTGCGTCTGCGCCCCGATCGAATTCCGATCGGTGAGGTGCGCGGCGCCGAGGCGCTGGACCTGCTCAAAGCCTGGGGCACCGGACATCCGGGCGGCATCGGCACCATCCATGCCGGTTCCGGGATCGGCGCGCTGCGCCGTCTCGAGCAACTCATCCAGGAAGCCGTCGTTACCGTGCCCCGCGCCATGATCGCGGAGACCATCGACCTCGTTGCCGTCCTGGCCGGACGCGGCTCCGCGCGCCGTCTGGCCGAGCTTGCCCGCGTCGAGGGCCTCGGGCCGGACGGCGACTACCGGATTTCGCCTGTCATTTCAGTACCCGCCATCACTCACGAACCAGGAGATCCCGAATGATCCGTCACGATCAGCACATCCGCCGACACATCGCCACTGCGGTTGCCGCCACCTACGTCAGCCTATTCTTCGCCCCGGCTGCTCATGCCTCCGGGTCTTCCATGCCCTGGGAAGCGCCGCTGCAATCAATTCTCGAATCCGTCGAGGGGCCGGTCGCCAAGATCGTGGCGGTGATCATCATTATCGTCACCGGTCTGACGCTGGCTTTCGGCGATACCGGGGGTGGCTTCCGGCGGCTGATCCAGATCGTCTTCGGAATTTCCATCGCCTTTGCGGCCTCGTCCTTCTTCCTCAGCTTCTTCAGCTTCGGTGGCGGGGCGCTGATTTGATGGTGACGACCGTTGGCCCGCAGGGACACGAAAGGCTCCGTGGGAGCGTTTCGAGGGAGGAACGCCATGAGCGGTAGCGAATGGCAAAGCTTCGAAGCCCTCGACGCGGTGCCGGGATTCAGCGTGCCGGTTCACCGCGCGCTGACCGAGCCGATCCTGCTCGGCGGAGCCCCGCGTTCCATTGCCATTCTGAATGGCACGCTCGCAGGTGCGGTCGGCCTCGGGCTTCAGCTCTGGCTCGTCGGGATCCTGATTTGGGCCGTCGGCCACATCGCCGCCGTCTGGGCGGCCAGACGCGATCCGCTCTTCGTCGAGGCCGCCCGTCGCCATCTGCGCATTCCTGGTCATCTCTCGGTGTGAACTCCCATGATGAATCTCTCAGAATACCGCAGCACCGCCTCGCGCCTTGCCGATTACCTGCCCTGGGTGGCGCTGGTCGGGGAGGGCGTGGTCCTCAACAAGGACGGCTCGTTCCAGAGAACGGCTAACTTTCGGGGTCCCGATCTCGACAGCGCCGTTGCGGCAGAACTGGTCGCGGTGGCAGGACGGCTGAACAACGCCTTCCGCCGCCTCGGTTCGGGTTGGGCGATCTTTGTTGAAGCACAGCGCTCTGAGGCCGCGACCTATCCGGTAAGCAACTTCCCGGATGCAGCTTCCGCGCTGGTCGATGCCGAGCGCAGAGCCGAATTCGAAGAGGACGAGAGCCACTTCGTTTCCGACTACCTCCTGACGCTTCTCTGGCTTCCACCTGCGGAGGACGCGGCACGCTCAGAATCCTGGCTCTACGAGGGCCGCGAAACCTCGGGTGTGAACCCTTGGGAACAGGTGCGCGGCTTCATCGATCGTACCGATCGCGTGTTGGCGCTGCTCGACGGCTTCCTGCCGGACTGCCACTGGCTCGATGACGCAGCTACGCTGACCTATCTGCATTCGACGATTTCGACCAACCGGCACCGCGTGCGCGTACCCGAGGTGCCGGTCTATCTCGACGCGCTCTTGCCCGACCAGCCGCTGGCAGGCGGGCTGGAGCCGCGCCTGGGCAATCATCATCTCCGCGTGCTGACGATCACAGGCTTTCCCGGCGCCACGACCCCGGGCCTGCTCGACGAGTTGAACCGGCTGGCCTTTCCCTATCGCTGGTCGACCCGGGCCATCATCATGGACAAGCTGGATGCAACCAAGCTGCTGACCCGGATACGTCGTCAGTGGTTTGCCAAACGCAAGAGCATCGCCGCGATCCTCAAGGAAGTGATGACCAACGAGCAATCTGCACTGGTCGATACCGACGCGGCGAACAAGGCCGCTGATGCGGACATGGCTCTGCAGGAACTCGGCGCTGATGTGGCCGGCATGGCCTATGTCACCGCGACGATCACGGTCTGGGACGAGGATGTCCGCCGCGCTGACGAGAAGCTGCGGATGGTCGAGAAGATCGTCCAGTCCCGCGATTTCACCGTCATGGTCGAGACGGTCAATGCGGTCGATGCTTGGCTCGGAAGTTTGCCCGGGCATGCCTATGCCAATGTTCGCCAGCCTCCCATCAGCACATTGAATCTCGCCCATATGATCCCGCTCTCGGCGATCTGGGCGGGCGAGGCGCAGGACGAGCATTTCGGCGACGCTCCGTTGCTCTACGGCAGGACCGAAGGCTCCACCCCGTTCCGGTTTTCTCTGCATGTGGGGGATGTCGGGCACACCCTGGTCGTCGGCCCGACCGGCGCGGGCAAATCCGTATTGCTGGCGCTGATGGCGCTGCAGTTCCGGCGGTATCCGCGCAGCCAGGTCTTCGCCTTCGACTTCGGCGGCTCGATCCGCGCCGCCTCGCTCGCCATGGGCGGCGACTGGCATGACCTCGGCGGAGAGCTGACCGACGCGGACGAGAACTCCGTCTCGCTGCAACCGCTGGCCCGCATTCACGAGACGTCGGAGCGCGCCTGGGCGGCCGACTGGATCGTCGCCATCCTGACACGCGAGAACATCCAGATCACCCCGGATGTGAAGGAACATATCTGGACGGCACTGACCTCGCTGGCCTCGGCGCCTGTCGGGGAACGGACTATGACAGGCCTTGCGGTCCTGCTGCAATCCAACGACTTGAAGCAGGCGCTCCGCGCATACTGCGTGGGTGGACCCTATGGTCGGCTGCTCGATGCCGAGGCCGAACAGCTGGGATCGGCGGATGTGCAGGCCTTCGAGATCGAGGGGCTGGTGGGAACCGGCGCGGCGCCCGCCGTCCTCTCTTACCTGTTCCACCGGATCGGTGATCGGCTCGATGGACGCCCCACGCTGCTCATCATCGACGAGGGTTGGCTCGCGCTCGATGACGATGCCTTCGCGGAGCAACTCCGCGAATGGCTGAAGACGCTGAGGAAGAAGAACGCCTCGGTGATCTTCGCGACGCAAAGCCTTAGCGACATTGATGGCAGCACCATCGCGCCTGCGATCATCGAAAGTTGCCCGACACGGCTCCTGTTGCCCAACGAGCGGGCCATCGAGCCGCAGATCACGGCCATCTATCGTCGCTTTGGCCTCAATGACCGGCAGATCGAGATCCTCGCGCGGGCCACGCCCAAGCGCGACTACTACTGTCAGTCGCGGCGTGGCAACCGGCTGTTCGAACTGGGCCTCAGCGAGGTCGGGCTCGCACTCTGCGCGGCTTCCGCCAAATCGGATCAGGCTCTGATTGCCGAGATCTGTTCCGAGCACGGCCGAGACGGCTTCCTCGCCGCTTGGCTGACGGCGCATGGCCTCGATTGGGCTGCCGAGCTGATCCCCGTCCTCACCAATCTCGCCATCGACGCAGAGGGGGTCTCTCCGGCCGCCGCTGTTGTTGAGGACGCCGACATCGACACTGAAGAAGAGGAAGTTACACCATGACACGCAAGATCACGCCCCGGTTGGCCGGCCCGTCGTTGCTCGCCCTCGCGCTGGCGATGCCCATGGCGCCCATCGCAGCGCCGCCCGCCCATGCGCTCTTCGGCATCGGCGGCGGTCCGTTCATCGTCTACGACCCGACCAACCACGCGGAAAATCTCCTGACCGCGGCGCGCGCTCTGGAGCAGATCAACAACCAGATCGCACAGCTCCAGAATGAAGCGCAGATGCTGATCAACCAGGCGCGCAATCTCGCCAACCTGCCGTATTCCGCGCTTCAGCAGATCCAGCAGAACGTCAGCCGCACGCAGCAGCTCCTGGCGCAGGCGCAGAACATCGCCTTCGATGTGCAGAGCATCGACCAGATGTTCCAGCAGGACTATGGCAACCTTTCCCTGACGGCGACCGACCAGCAACTGATTGCCGAGGCCCGGTCCCGTTGGGAAAACACCGTCGGCGGCCTGCAGGATGCCATGCGCGTGCAGGCCGGTGTCGTCGGCAACATCGATGCCAACCGCGCAGAGATGTCCGCGCTCGTGGGGCAGAGCCAGAACGCGGTCGGTGCTCTGCAGGCCACGCAGGCGGGCAACCAACTCCTCGCACTGCAATCGCAGCAGCTCTCGGACCTGATCGCGGTGATCTCGGCAAACGGTCGCGCCAATGCGCTGTCCGAGGCCGAGCGCGCCACCGCTGCAGAACAGGGCCGCATCCAGCGCGAGCGCTTCCTGACGCCGGGCGCGGGTTACCAACCCGGCAACGCGCAGATGTTCAACTAAGGCCGGGAGGGGGAGACGATGGAGGGGAAGGTGCTGGCCCGGATCGCGGCCATCGTGTTTGTGGCGATCGCGATCACCGCCACGGTGATCGAGATGACACGCGAAGAAGATCCCGTGCCGGCCAGCACCGCGCCCGCGCTCCAGCCGCCGGCCGACCCGTTGCGCGCGACGCTTCGCCATTGCCAGCAACTCGGCGAGGCCGCCGCCAGCAATGCGGATTGCCTCGCCGCCTGGGCAGAGAACCGCGACCGGTTCCTCGGCCGGACGCCTGCATCTGAAACGCCGCAGCATTCGGGAGACCAATGAGCCATGGGTGGAACCGGCGTCATCGACAACTTCCTGGGCATCTTCACCAGCTACATCGACAGCGGGTTTGGGCTGCTCGGGGGTGAGGTGGCCTTCATCGCCACCACGCTGATCGTCATCGACGTGACGCTGGCGGCCCTGTTCTGGGCCTGGGGCGCCGATGACGACATCATCGCCCGACTGGTGAAGAAGACACTCTTTGTCGGGGTCTTCGCCTATATCATCTCCAACTGGAACAACCTCGCCCGGATCGTCTTCGAGAGCTTCGCGGGCCTTGGTCTGATGGCCTCGGGCACCGGATTTTCCGCCGCCGATCTTCTGCGCCCCGGCCGCGTCGCCCAGACCGGGCTCGAGGCCGGACGACCGCTTCTCGAGAGCATCTCCGATCTGATGGGCTGGGTCGCGGTCTTCGAGAACCTCGTTCAGATCCTCTGCCTGTTCTTCGCCTGGGCGCTGGTGATCCTCGCCTTCTTCATCCTCGCGGTGCAGCTCTTCGTCACCCTGATCGAGTTCAAGCTCACGACCCTTGCGGGCTTCGTGCTGATCCCCTTCGGCCTCTTCGGCAAGACCGCTTTCATGGCCGAGCGCGTGCTGGGCAACGTCATCTCTTCCGGCATCAAGGTCCTGGTCCTCGCCGTGATCATCGGCATCGGATCGACGCTCTTCGGCCAGTTCACCATGGGTTTCGGGGGCGTGACGCCGACCATCGATGACGCCATGGCGATTGTGCTGGCTGCCCTGTCTCTGCTGGGCCTCGGTATCTTCGGCCCCGGCATCGCCTCGGGTCTGGTGTCCGGCGGGCCGCAACTCAGCGCGGGGGCGGCCATAGGTACCGGCCTTGCCGTTGGTGGCGCTGCGATCGGGGCCGGAGGGGCAACCATGCTCGCAGCACGCGGAGCCGGATCTGCACTCTCCGGAGGCGCCGCCCTCGCACGCGGCGGCGCGGCCGCGGCGGGCGCTGCCTCGAGCGCCTACACGTTCGGTTCGATGGGCGGAGGAGGTCTCGCGGGCGGGATGGCTGGTGTAGCGCGCGCCGGGGCCGCCGCCTCGGCATCACCGCTCAAGAAGGCGTCCTCTCGCGCGGCTGGCGGCATCCAGTCCAGCTACGCCGAGGGCGTCAAGGGCGGTGTTGCGGCGACGGGCGGAACCACCTCGATGGGCACGGTCGGCGGAGCGGCGCCCGTGCCTTCTTCCAGCCCGTCCGCCTCCGATGGCCCGCCAGCC
This sequence comes from Roseibium aggregatum, assembly GCF_017309185.1. Taxonomy (GTDB): domain Bacteria; phylum Pseudomonadota; class Alphaproteobacteria; order Rhizobiales; family Stappiaceae; genus Roseibium; species Roseibium aggregatum_B. The sequence goes on from NZ_JAEKJZ010000001.1 coordinate 1,790,724, forward strand.
TGGGCGAAGCGCATGCGCCATAGCCAGGCCGTGAGCCACGGCGTGCGCGCTGCCGCCCATGCCGTCCGGTCTGGTGACAGCCACGGCTCGGGCACCTCCGTCAATCTCTCCGAAAGGGATCGCTCATGAACCTCTTCAGGCGCTCAGCCACTCATTATGGCAAGACACCTCAGCCAGAGACGCCTTACCAGAAGGCCGCGCAGGTCTGGGACGAGCGTATCGGCTCCGCCCGCGTTCAGGCCCGCAACTGGCGCTACATGGCCTTCGGCAGCCTGATCCTCGCGGCGGGGTTTGCTGGTGCCCTGGTCTGGCAGTCCGCGCGTGGCACGGTCGTGCCCTGGGTCGTTCAGGTCGACGCGCTCGGTGAGGCCCAGACCGTCGCTCCGGCTTCCGCCGATTACGAGCCGACCGATCCGCAGATCGCCTTCCATCTCGGCCGCTTCATCGAACAGGTCCGGTCGATTCCGGCCGACCCGATCATCGTGCGGCAGAACTGGCTGCGCGCCTATGAGTTCACCACGGATCGTGGGGCGGCCGCGCTGAACGACTATGCCCGCGCCAACGACCCGTTCACCCGCGTCGGCCGTCAACAGATCGCCGTCGAGGTGTCCTCCGTCATCCGGGCCTCACCGGGATCGTTCCGCGTTGCCTGGACCGAGCGCCACTACGAGAACGGTCAGCTTTCCACGACCGAGCGTTGGACCGCGATCCTGACCGTCGTGATCCAGACCCCGCGCAGCGCCGAGCGCCTGCGCGCCAATCCCCTCGGTATCTACGTCAATGCGATCTCCTGGTCGCGGGAGATGAGCCAATGACTGAACAGCATCTTCATGCAATCAGGTCTCCGGGTGTCAATAAGCCCACCTTGGTGGCCTTGCTGCTGTCCGCGTCCGTGCTGACGGGGTGTGCCACTAACCGGGTGCCGGAATTCAGCTACGACGAGTCCGTGCCGCCGCTGCCCACTCCGCCCGCCTCGGCTGCCGAGGAACACCCTCGGCCCTTGCACACGCCGCCAGTCTGGACAGTGGCGCATGGCGGAGCGGCGGCGGGCACACCGACCGGCCGTATCGAAAACGCCAATGCCGCCGCCCGGGTCGAGCCGCGCCGCGAGGGCTATTACAACGCCATCCAGATCTATCCCTGGTCGGAAGGCGCGCTCTATCAGGTCTATGCCGCACCGGGTCAGATCACCAATATTGCACTCGAGCCGGGCGAGCGTCTGACCGGCGCGGGGCCGATCGCCGCAGGGGATACCACGCGCTGGATCATCGGCGACACGGAGAGCGGGTCCGGATCAACCGCCCGCGTCCACATCCTCGTCAAACCGACGCGGGACGACATCTCGACCAATCTGGTGATCAGCACTGACAGGCGGGTGTATACGATCGAGTTGCGTGCGCGCGAGGCGCTCTACATGCCCTCCGTCGCCTGGGCTTATCCGGCTGCGCCCCGTGGTGGGCGACAGGCTGTGGCGACCGCGCCGACCATCCCGGCGCCGTCGGCCCGTAATCATCGTTACGGCTTGCAGATCCAGGGTGAAATGCCGCCCTGGCGCCCGGTCTCGGTCTTTGACGATGGCCGTCGCGTCTATGTCGTCTTCCCGGCTGGCATCGCCCAGGGCGAAATGCCGCCGCTCTTCGTTCTCGGCGCCGATGGAGAGCCGCAGATCGTCAACAGCCGTATCCACCGGAACGTGCTGATCGTGGATCGCCTCTTCGGCGCCGCCGAGCTCCGGCTGGGGGCCGGAGACCGCCAGCAGGCGGTCCGTATCGTGCGCATGGAGGAGGGCGAGGCGGATGCGCGAAGGGGAGGGGCGTCATGAGTGACACCGATCCTGCAGCTCCGATGCGTCTGCGCCCCGATCCGCCGCGCGTGACGAGGCTGTCGCGCAAGGTTCTGGCCGGCGTCGGGGCGGTCGCTCTGTTCGGCATTGGAGGCGCGCTGATCTATGCGCTCCAGACCCATGAGGCTGGGCCGGGAGGTGGAGAACTCTATTCCATCGACAACCGACCGGCAGCGGACGGCCTGGAAGGGTTGCCGTCCGACTATTCCGGACCGGTTCTGGGACCCGCACTGCCCGGTGACCTCGGGCGGCCGATCCTCGATGCGCAGGAGCGGGGAGTGCCCGTGGGCCCTCCGCCGATTGTGGGCCCGAATGTCGATCCGGACGCGGAGCGCCGCAGGGCAGAGGAGGAAACAGCGCGTCTGAGCGGTGTCTTTTTCCAGACGGCGTCTGGCAGGGAAACGACGGCCGGGGTCGGCGTGAACCTTCCGGGCCTGGGCGGCACCGAACAACCCGAGGGCAGCCGGCATACGGCTTTCCTCAACGGTCCGGTGGACCGGCAAACCGTCGCATCGGATCGCATTCAGCCGCCAGCCTCGCCGTACATCCTTCAGGCCGGAGCGGTGATCCCGGCCGCGCTCATCACCGGCATTCGCTCCGATCTCCCCGGCCAGATCACCGCGCAGGTCACCGAGAATGTCTATGACAGCCCGACCGGATCGCTGCTGCTGATCCCACAAGGAACCCGCATCATCGGCCAATACGATGACGGTTTGACGTTCGGCCAACGCCGCGTGCTGCTGGTCTGGAACCGCCTGATCCTTCCCGGCGGTCAATCCATTGTTCTCGAACGTTTGCCGGGGGCGGATGTGAGCGGCTATGCCGGCCTCGAGGATGGCGTTGACTACCACTGGTGGGCTCTTATGCGCGCAGCGGGTCTGTCCACGCTGCTCGCGATCGGCGCGGACCTCGCCACCGATGACGAAGACCGCCTGGTCCAGGCGATCCGCGATGGTGCTGTGGACACGATCAACCAGGCCGGTCAGCAGATCGTCCAGCGTCAGTTGCAGGTCGCGCCGACGCTGACCATCCGTCCGGGGTTCCCGGTCAGGATCATCGTCACCCGCGATCTGGTATTCGAACCCGCAGGAGGTTGATCATGACTAAACTGAAGCTTGGGCCGTTGCCCGATGACAAGCCGGTGAAGGTGACATTGGAACTGCCCGCGCCGCTTCACCGCGATTTGATCGCCTATGCCGAGGTGCTGGGGCGGGAGACTGGGCAGCCTATAAGTGATCCTGTTCGGTTGGTCGTGCCGATGCTCGAAAGATTCATGACAACGGATCGTGGGTTTGCGAAGGCGCGGCGCTCTGTTCAGGTGCCGAAGGCTGAGACCTGACGGCCATCGATTTCGCGAGACTGAGCAGCCGACGAAATGCAGGGTTGTCATTTCTCGCCGACCAAACTGCGGAGAAAGGAACCAACTCTCCCGAAATTGGGCGGTAAGTGACACCGGGGAACTGCGCCACGGTCATTGCCTCACACACCAGTGTAAGTCCACGGCCAAGTGCGACCAAAGGCAGTAAGTTGTCCAACCCGACTTCTTGAACTTCAATGTAGGGGCATCCACCAAGGCCTACTAGTTCGCGAACAAGGTGCGCGCGAACTTCGTCTCCCGATGCGGAGGCACTTACGATGAAGGTTTCCCCGACCAAGTTGCGCCAAACCAGAGTATCGTGGTCTGCAAGTGAATGATAATTTGGCAAGGCTACGAAGACACGTTCTGACCATAGTTGTGAGTGCTCGCAGTCGCGCAATTCCGGCGTCCCGGCCAGAAAGGCGACGTCGAGGCGCAAGCGTCGGATCTCTGAGGCAAGCTCTTCTGCAGGCCCGTCAATCATCTCTATCTGAACATCCTGGTGGAGCGCACAATATTCCCTTAAAAGTCTTGCGAGAAATCCCCAGGCAATGGAGGAATAGATTCCTATTCTCACAAACCCGTGCTCGCCTCGACCGACCGCTGCAACATCATGGGTACCTGCGTCAACTGTCTCGAGCGTCTTGCGGGCTGTCGTCAAAAAGCGCTGCCCTGCAAAAGTCTCGGAGATACCCCACGAGTGTCGATGAAACAATGAAGCACCGATACGGTCTTCGAGTTCCGCGATACATCGGCTGATCGTCGATTGTGACAATCCAAGCACAACACCCGCCTTGCGAAAGCTGCCCTGCTCGACCGCTGCGATGAAGTGGCGAATATGGCGTAACTCGATTTCTTGTCGCTTTGGACCCTCTTTCAAACCAGGATTCCTTATAGGCAGATGGTGATTTTGTCCCCTTCGAGGAAATAGACAGCACTCACGATTAACAGGTTTTCGGATCGGACAATGCCTCTCAAGAACGGGAGAGACTTGTGTTAAGCGGTTCTTCCGGGTCCAAGTATTTTATTTCGTTTTTCTGTTTGCCCCGATATTCTCATCAGTAGGCCGATGAATTTCTGATTGCACCGGTTACACAACGCCGTTAATCAAATGCAAGCTCACGCATTGGCCCCCGTTTTTCATGCGTTCGAAGACGACTCTTCCGTCTAATCTCTCCATTGCGCTTGCCACAATCGTTAAACCAAGCCCACTTCCATTCGGGCTTCCTTCGTGCCCTCTCTTGAAACGAGTGTTCATCATTTCTAGCTCCTCATCGCTCATGCCCGGACCCTGATCCTTTACGGATACAGCGTTGCCCTCGAGGACAACCAAGACTTCGCCGCACTCAGGTGAGGCATGGATGGCGTTTTCGATAATGTTTCGCAGTGCAGTTTCAAATAGGAACGGGTTTGTTGACCGAACTAAATTCTCTGCCGACCTTTGCGTCTCGAGAGTAACAGATTTCTCTTTCGCAAATGGCAGAAGATCTGTGACGAGTTCGATGGCCAATTGATGAAGGTCCGTGTCCTCGAAAGCCAGTTCTGATTTCTCGACAAACGACAACTCGAGAAGCTGCCGTACCATCCTATCTGTTCTATCAACCGATCGCTCCAGCGCATCGAGCGCATTCTTTCTAATCTTGGGATCATCTGATAATCGTAGGATCTGAGTCTGAGTGCGTAGTCCTGCAAGTGGAGTTTTGAGTTCGTGCGCCGCATAAGTCGTAAAATCGCGTTCAATATTTCGTGCGGCCGCTACTCTTGAAAAAAGAGTGTTCAAGGCCTGGCGGACGGATTCGATTTCTGGAGGAGAGACGCCATCGGGAATGGCGCTCAGATCATCTGGTGCCCGGCCTCGTAAAGCAAAGGCTAGTCGCTCTAGGGGCGCCATCCCTTTCGCAACACTTAACCACAAAATAGCTCCCAGAATAGGAAGCGCTAACGCTCCCGGAAGCAAAAGCCCTTCCAGAACGTCCCAGACCAGACGGTGGCGAACGCCAAGACTGTCGCCCACCATCACGCGGACACCTAACTCTTTATTGATCAACGTATAGACGCGCCAAGGCTCGCCATTTACGACTGACTGCGAATAACCTTCGGAGACTCGATCGGTCAGTTGGACATCCGGAGCACCACCAGACTGGCCGACTATGCCCCCATCAAGCGTCCAGATTTGACAGGACAGTTGCCGGGAAAAACTCGATTCTGACTGGAGCGGGATCGCGTTTGGACTCGTTTCGGCTTGACCGACCTCAATCTGGCGATCCGCAAGAAGGGACGAAACCATGTGAGCCGCCTCATACAACCTGGCGTCAAGCACGCGCTCGACCTCCGCGCGTGTCGAAGTCTGTATCCAGATGACCGCGAACAGCCAGACGGCGCTGGTGGCCACCATGAGAATGAAAAAGAGCTTCAGTCGGATGGAGATGGCTTGGTCTCCTCTTCGGCCAGTCGATAGCCCAGCCCACGCACAGTTTCGATATAGGATCGACCGATTTTGGTGCGAAGCTTGTGAATATGCACTTCGACCGCGTTGCTTTCGATGTCTTCCTGCCAGCCGTAGAGCTTTTCCTCCAGCATATCCCGCGACAGTATATGCCGGGGGTGTTCGATGAGCGCGGACAGTATCGCGAATTCTCTCTTGGAGAAGGAGATGGGCTTGTCGCCGTAACGACCAGTCAGTGAAGAGGTGTCAATAGAGAGTCCGTTATAGCTTAGAATGCTACTAGCCCGACCGACACGCCGCCTGAGCATCGCACGAAGACGTGCGGAAAGCTCGTCCAAGTCAAATGGTTTGCCAAGGTAGTCATCAGCGCCCGCATCGAGACCCCGGACCCGGTCGCGAACGCGATCCCGCGACGTTAGCAGTAACACCGGAAGTCGCACCCCCTGCGAACGGATCTCCTCGAGTAGGTCCAGCCCGAGACCGTCCGGCAACATGATGTCAAGCACGATGCCATCGAAATCGACGGTCTCGATTGCCGCCCTGGCATCGGCGATTGTCGCTACATGATCGGGAGTGAACCCGGTCAGGCGCAGCCCTACGGTGAGACCGTCGGCCAAAATGTCGTCGTCTTCCACAATCAGTATCCGCATCATCGCTCCTTCCTCTTCCGACGTTACTTGTCAAGCTTAAGGCTCGCTTAAGAATGGAAAAGGACTTGGAGTATCATGATGATGCGACGATTCTTGCTTGCCGCGCTGACGGCAGTTGTTTTTGTCGGAGCCAGCGCGGCCTCCGCTCAAGTTCCATCTCAACCGCTTCCGGCGGATGAGGCCTTCGCTCTAACCGTGACATCGGAGAGCGGCGCGGTCACGCTGTCATGGGAAATCGAGGAGGGCTACTACCTCTATCGCGACTACATCGCCGCGACGACGGCGGATGGCACCGAACTGGCCATTCAAACTCCAGATGGCGAGTTAAAGGACGACCCGAATTTTGGTGTGGTCGAGGTCTATCACGACGCGCTTTCCATTCAGATGGTCCCTACAGGTTCTGACATATTGCTGACTTGGCAGGGCTGCATGGAAGACAGCATCTGCTATCCGCCACAGACCCGCCAAATCTCCTTTGAGAAGGGTGTTGGGCCGACGTTACCCGACACCGGGTCGGGAACCAGCATGTCTCCAGTGCAACTTGCCGCGCCCGCACCGGCTGCCGTCGACGGCACGGAAGGCCTGAAGCTCGCCAATGAGCCCGGTCTGCTCGACGGCCTCTCGGCGCGCGGTGGCGCAGCGCTTGTGGTGGCCGGCTTCTTCGGTCTCGGCCTCCTACTGGCCCTTACGCCTTGCGTCTTTCCAATGTTCCCGATCGTGGCGGGCCTCGTCATGGGGCAGCGCCAGCCGCCGAGCCTCCGTCAAGGTATGACCCTCTCGGCCGCCTATGTACTGGCAATGGCTGTCGCGTTCGCCGGGCTTGGTGTCGGTGCCGCTTGGTCGGGGCAGAATCTTCAGGTTGCGCTGCAATCTCCTGTGGCGATTTCAGTTGCGGCAACGATATTTGTGCTCCTCGCCTTGTCGATGTTTGGCCTCTTCAATCTCCAGATGCCGCGTTTCGTCGCAAACCGCCTGGAGCGGATTGAAAGACGTCGCGGCTCCATCGGCGGCGCTGCGTTGCTAGGCTTTACTTCTGCTCTCGTTGTCGGCCCCTGCGTGACGGCACCGCTGGCGGGTGCGCTGCTTTATATAGCCCAGACCGGGGATGTGGTGCTAGGCGCGCTTGCGCTCTTCGCGTTGGGGCTTGGGCAAGGTGTCCCTCTGCTTCTCATCGGTGCCTTTGGGCCCCGTATTCTACCACGCTCCGGTGCGTGGATGGAGGCGACCAAATGGGTATTTGGTGTCCTGTTTCTCGGTTTCGCGATCTGGTTGGCAGGCCGTATCTTGCCGGGTCCCGCGACACTGGCGTTGTGGTCAGCACTTCTGATCGGAGTAGGAGCAATCCTCGCCCAGATGCCGCGCGACGTCAAAGCCGGTCAGCTCGGCGTCGCGCTCGGGGCGATCGTGCTTTTCGCTGGCACGCTCCAGGGCGTAGGCTCTGCCGTCGGAGGAAAAGATCCTCTGCGTCCATTGGCGCCGCTTGCCACCGGCGCGTCGCAGAGTGTTGCGCAACCGGAAGGCGACGGCTTCGCCACTGTCTTCACAGCGGCGGAATTCGAGGCCGCGCTGACTGACGCGGGCGGCTCGACTATGGCCTATGTCACAGCAGATTGGTGTACTACGTGCCGTAGCATTGAGCGTGGACCACTCTCTGATCCCGAGGTGCGGGCGGCCATGAGCGAGCTTTCGCTCGTTAAGGTCGATGTGACTGATTTCGGTCCCGATAGCCAGATTCTGCTCGACATGCTGGGCGCGGCCGGTCCGCCTACGATGGTGTTCTTCGACGAGAGCGTCTCCGAGGCTCCGGGCAGTCGCATCGTGGGTGACACCGAGAGCGAAGACATGCTGCGCTCACTCCGCATGGTGTCGCAATGAACGGCATTTCCATCGGACCGATCGCCTTTGACATTGAGCGCTTCGCGTTTGTAGTCGCGGCGTTGATCTTCATGTCTGTCTTCCACGTCATGACAATTCCACAGGCGCGGCGCGGCATCGACCTGCGCCGCTGGGCCATTCCGGCCGCACTGAGTTGGCTTGTGGCGGCACGGACGGGCTTCGTGTTGCAGCACTGGGCGGTCTTTCTCGAACATCCGCTCGACATGCTCAAACTGTGGCAGGGAGGCATTTCTGTCGGCGCAGGCTTTCTGGGACTAGGAGTTCTCACCCTCTTCCTCCTCGTCCGGCGCGAGGCTGTTGTTGCGCCGATCATGGGCGCGGCTTTTGTTGGCTGGCTGGCGGGTGAACTCGTGCTGCGATCGCAAGAACAACAAGCGGGCGCGCAAACGACTTTGCCTGAGACCGCCTTTCCGCACATGGCAGGCGAACCTGTTCGGCTCGACGAGCGGCAGGGTACGCCGCTGGTGCTGAACCTCTGGGCCAGCTGGTGCCCGCCCTGCCGGCGCGAAATGCCAATGATGATGGATGTCGCGGACCGGATCGAGGGGGCCGAACTTGTCTTCGCGAATCAGGGCGAGACCGAGCAACGGATCGCGACGTTTCTAAAGAACCTCGATGAAGACGGGGAGCATGTGTCGCTTGATCCGACCTCCAGCCTGATGACCCGTTTCAACGCGATGGGCCTGCCCACCACGCTGTTTTTCGATGCTTCCGGTACACTCCGGGATGCGCACTTTGGCGAGATTTCCCGCGCCGAACTCTTGTCTCAGATCGCGACGCTTCAAAGCGCGGCCCCGCAGGCCGACGCCGACCGCGCGTCTCAACCCACTAACCAAGGAGATTTTTGATGCCTCTAACCAGACGCCGACTTTTTGCGACGGGAGGTGCTATGCTGCTCGGTACCGGTGCGCTTGGCCTTCTGCCCGGCGCTGGCCGCGCGCAGGAACTCACCGTCGAAGCGGTCCTGCGCGATCCCGATGCTCCCGTGATGGGCAACCCGAACGGCGATGTCACTATTGTCGAGTACTTCGACTACCAGTGCCCATTCTGCAAGCGCATGCACCCGACATTGAAGGACGTCGTCAAGGATGACGGCAACGTGCGCCTGATATTGAAGGATTGGCCAATATTCGGAGCGCCTTCGGTACGCGCCAGCCAACTCGCCCTCGGAGCCGTATCGCTCGATGCCTACGAGGAGGTCACCGATGCGCTTATGGCAACCCAGGCCAAGCTGAGCAACGCTGATGTAGAACTTGCGGTCGGCTCTGTTCTCAAGATCGACGATGCCATGGAAGCCTATCGCGCCGATCGCGCGAAATGGGACGGGCTTCTGGAACGAAACGATCACCAGGCCGTGTCGCTGGGCTTCCGAGGAACCCCCGCTTTCGCCATCGAGAAGACTCTCTACAGCGGTGCCCTGGATCGCGCGACGTTGGAGGAGGCCATCAGAAAAGCTCGCGCCGCGAGTTGAAGCAGGTCACAGCCAGCCTTCGAACGGGACAGCGAAACCCTTCCAAAACAGTAAAACAGGAGACTACACATGAAGAGATCCTTCACACGCCGCAGGGCGCTTTCCGTCGGTTTGGCCGGTGGAGCGAGCCTTGCCGCACCTTCGATGCTGTGGGCCGAGAGCGCCCGTCGCAATACCTCAAGCTTTACCATGCAGGATTGGCGCGACCACTTCGACGATCTCGGTAAGGCGACGATCGTAGCCGACACCGCTTCCCGCGCCTTGCATTTCTGGAACCACGACGGCACCGACTACAGGATCTATCCGACCTCTGTGCCGATGACCGAGGAACTGACCAAGCGGGGTTACACCAGCATCGTGCGCAAGAAGGTAGGGCCCGACTGGACCCCGACGCCGAGCCAGGTCGAGCGCTTCGGCTGGGAATATGTACCTCCGGGCCCAGACAATCCGCTTGGCACCCATGCCATGTATCTCAGTTGGCCCGCCTACATCATTCACGGCACCCACGACACCCGCAAGATTGGCCGACCCTCTTCAGACGGCTGCGTCGGCCTCTATAACCACATGATAGAAGAGCTTTACGGGCTATGCCCAATCGGGACACAGGTCAGGATCATCTGAGGCCATGGTGCACCGAAGAAAATTGATCATTGGGGGTCTCGCTTGTGCGGGGCTGCCCACTCTCGGAGGCGCGCTGGCACAGGAACAGGGACAGGACACGTCGAGTGTTTGGGCACCGCATATCATCGAACTGGCGGAGCCCTTTCCACCTGCTGGCGAGGTCCATGTCATGCCCGGACCGTTCCGACTCTATTGGACCCTTCCGGCGGGGCGCGCGATTGTTTACCCGGTTCGCATCGGGCGCGGCGACCTGTACGAGGCCGGTGAATACTTCATCGGTGCCAAAAAAGAATGGCCATCCTGGGTTCCGACGCCCGACATGGTTAAACGCGAGCCGGAAAAGTACGCTCAGTACGCGGAAACTGGCATGGCCGGTGGCGTAGGGAACCCGCTGGGTGCACGTGCCCTCTACCTTTTCACCGTAGAAAGAGGTGACACCTTCCTGCGTATCCATGGAACGGATGACTCTAGCACTATCGGACGAGCAGTATCAAATGGTTGCGCTGGCCTGACCAACGAGCACATGGTCGACCTTTACGACCGCGTGCCGCTGGACGCGAAAGTGTTTCTCCACCCGAAACCAGATGACGGCGGATTCACGCATGACCTTGAGTAGCTGTTATTAGGTTTTGGGACTTGTTGTGGCAGTTGGCCAATAAGCTAGCGTTCAACGATCCTTGGGTCCTTCGTCTCAGTGTGTGAAAATCTACCAGTCTGTGACCGTCAAAAAGACGCACTGTGGAACAAACTCTTCACGGACGCACCAGTACCGCGCGCGCGATGCGAGCAGCAATACAGCGATCGTACGCTTCGAGCGCGGCGCTGATCCGACGGGAAGTGGTCGAGAAGTTCAGGTGGCACAGGAGCGTCACAGACGTGGTGTAACCGCTGATCTCGACGCCCGGAACCACCAGCGTTTGATCGTCGATTCCGAGATTGATCTTGCGCCAGACCCGCTGCTTGTGACCGCATTGCCATTCGCCTTACCCCTCGACCTTGATCCCAGTTCCGTCGATCAGGAGGTTCAGCGGGCCCTTGGAGCCGCGATACGGGATGAAAACTGCCCAAGGCCTTCTGTAGGCGGGACAGCGTGCTGAGGTCGAGCACGGACCCGTCAAGGCCGACAAGCCGCAACAGGCTTTCGACAAAGCCGGTCGTCTGCCGCAGCGCGGTGACGAATAGTTCCTTCATTGTCAAGAACGTCTAGCCGGACTGCTGTGTCGCTGTAGGTCTCCTCGCGGCCACGTCTGCCTGTCGGTCGCGCATCCAAGCTCATCTCCGAATGAACCTGATCGTCAGCGAACCCTCGCGCTTGCGCGCTTCGTTGTAGGTCGGCCAGTTTCTGTTCTTGTAGGCGGGGCGGGGGGCTCGTGCAGCTCAGGTGCCACGCTGGCTCACGAGATGAATCCCTGCACCGGCTTTGTGCAACAGAGCCGAAAAGGTGTTGAAAACATAGGCTCTTGGAGCTAACATAGCTGCGATCACGATGGAGATTTGATGTCCCGGTAAAGTGGGGAGGCTGAAGTCCTCCCGATGCAAAACTGAAACGCAAAAAGCGCTGCTGGTAAACAGAAGCGGCTTTCTTTGTTTTGCCTAGTTGTACCTTACCGGATGAGCTGAGCCACGCTCAAGTTCGCGACATGAAAGACAATCCACGATGACACGTGACTACTCCCAATTATTCCCCGCTCAATCAGGGGTTTACGCCTCACGACAAGAACTTAGCGTTCTAAACGCTCTTGGCTGGCAGCCTTACTTCTCTCAACAAATCGATATAAACGAGCTAGTATTAACACCGCCCGTTCGTGTCGTTGAGGTGCACCGCAATGCGCTTCATGTTCATGGCGACGGTATTGACGAAATGTTACCTCCACGCCACGACGCAACAGTAGGTGATTGGCTGTTGCTTGACCGAGATAACTTGAAGTCTAGCCGTGTACTCGCTCGTAAAAGCTTGATGAAAAGGCGCGCGCCTGGCACTGATCGGCAAGAGCAGTTTATTGCTGCAAACATTGATACAGCATTCATTGTGTCGTCCTGTAATCAGGATTTCAAAGTGGCTCGCCTTGAGCGCTATGCTGCCGTGGCATTCGAGGCCAATATTACTCCGGTCATTGTTCTGACTAAAACGGATATGATCTCTGACCCGCAAGGCTATATTGAAGCAGCTGAAACAGTGTCCGAGCTCATAGATGTCGTCGCGCTTGATGCGAAGAGCAATGAACCAAAGCTAAAGCTCGCTGAATGGTGCAAGCCGGGTGCAACAGTCGCGTTTCTGGGGTCATCTGGTGTGGGTAAATCTACATTGGCAAATGCGCTGCTCGAGACGCATTCCATCGCAACGCAGTCCATTCGCGAGGATGACGCTAAAGGTCGACACACGACGACACGGCGACAACTGCACACCATGCCCAATCGTTGTCTGATTCTAGATACTCCGGGCATGCGTGAACTTCAACTCACGGATGCAGCGGCGGGCATTGAAGACCTCTTTGCCGATATTGGTGAGCTTTCGGAAAGCTGTCGCTTTAGGAACTGCAAGCACGAAACAGAACCAGGGTGTGGCGTTTTGAAAGCGATCGAAACTGGAGACCTTAATCCAGCCCGGCTCGCACGATGGCGAAAGCTAAAGGCTGAGGATGCCTTCAACTCCACAAGTCTTCTCGAGAGAAAGGAGAAAGATAAGGCCTTTGGAAAAATGGTTCGAAATTTTAAGAAACAGAATGACAAGCGGAAATAGATGACTGCCATGCATGAGCGAAAATTGAATACCCCTTGGGCGCTGAATCCGGTGGAGAGTGATAATTCTACGATGCAGCCTCACTCTACTCCAAATGGAAATCACCGGCACATAACGCCAAAACACTTCAATCACCTACAAAACCACCTCTTGCAAGCTGACCTGGAGAACGTCACATGCTGATACGTACCGAACACGAACAGGACATTGCGGCGATCAGCTCATTAGTCACTGAATCACTGGCAATCATTCCGCAATCTACCGGTACAGAAGCAAAAATCGTTGAGGCTCTGCGGGCCCAAAGCGCCTTGGACCTGTCTCTGGTGGCGGTCGAAAACAGTAAGGTAATCGGATATCTTGCTGCTTCAGATGCGCGTATCGGAGAGCAGGGAGGTTGGAGCCTAATTGGTCCGCTTGGTGTTTTGCCTTCCAGGCGACTTCAAGGCATCGGAACGCTCTTGATGAATGATGCTCTTAATCGTCTTCGTAAAACAAGGCGCGGAGTGGTGTTGGTTGGTGAGCCGAGTTATTATTCTCGATTCGGTTTTAGAGCGTTCCCGAACATGACTGTGGCTGGTTGCCCCCCCGAAGTCGTACAAGCGCTGCCTTTTGATGAAACAGAGCCACATGGGGAAGTATATCATCATAAGGCATTTGCCTTGGAGCGGGAATAGTTCAATGTGGCGGGGCGGCATTGCACGATGGGGAATGTCGCCCGGCCGTGTCGGAACTGTTTCGGTTTGATTGTGATAAATTTGAGCAGCTTTAGCCCAATGCTATCGCTAGGGAGGGTAACCGCTGTCTACAGTGTTACATGTGATGCTGTCGGCTAGTCACCGACATGCCCCTCAGGAGAATGTTGATCGAGAAACCTCGGGCCCAGATTCGTGCCCGGGGGGCTCCGGCGAATGTTCAATGGTGGCAATGAGTTCAAAGTAGCGAGTGTTATGGCGAGAACGAATGTCGGCATCGTAGGTAGACCTTGTGGCCGCTGTATAGTGTCCCTATCGTCCTTGGATTGAGCTAAAATGTGTTGGTTTCGGGAACCGGAGAACGAAATGATCCACGGCCATTCCCAACCTGGCGCTTACGCCTTTCGCAGCGAGGGTGAGCTTCAAACCGACAGCGATGTGCCGTGGCCGTGGTGGAGCATCACCAAGACGGTCCTCGCCGTGGCGGCTCTGCGGCTTTGCGAGCAAGACAGACTGGCCTTAGACACTGCATCACCACTCTTCCCGACGACACTTTTCGAGTTGTTGAGGCACACGGGCGGCGTGCCGTCCTATACGCGGCTCGACGCTTACACAAAGGCGGTTGCGCTTCGGGGCGAGCCTTGGACCTTCGAAGAGATGATCGCCAGGATACGCCTTGACGAGCCGGACTTTCCGTCCGGCCGCGGGCTCGTCTACTCCAACACAGGCTACACCTTCGTGCGTCGGATGATCGAAGACGCGGCGGGCGAACCGATTGATCGGGCGCTTCGCCGACTGGTTCTCGATCCTCTGGAGCTGGAGGCTACCCAAGTGGTCCTCGCCCCCGGAGATGCTGGAGGCGAAAAACTCGATCGCGAAGGCTATCATCCGGGCTGGGTTTATCATGGTCTGATCTGTGGCTCCGCATCAGACGCCATCCGCTTTCTTGACGGTGTGTTCGGCACCAACTTCCTGAATGCCGACACGAAAGACTTGATGCTGAGGCGGATCGAATTGGGACCCATGGAAGGTCGACCGTGGGAGACGTCGTCGTATGGGCTGGGTTTGATGTGTGGGACGATGCCAGACATCGGATCGGTCGTCGGACATTCCGGCGCGGGGCCGTTCTCGGTCTCGGCGCTCTACCGGACGGAAGGCTCGGACGCTGCCCGCACCGCTTGTTTCTTCATGACCGGGTCTGATGAAGGCCGAGCCGAGTGGGTTGTCCGAAGTTTGCTGCGCCGATTTAGACCAGATCCAAGCAAATCCAAGAAACCGGGCAAATAGCGGAACCGCAGCGAAAGTACGCTCCGTCCCGCGTTGCGGTCGTCCGGCTCGAAGAATTCTTCGGGCGAGATCGAACGTGCTCTTCGGTAGCATCATCTGACACACAATCCGGAGCACAGCCCTGAGAGGTCGACACCGAGAGAGCATCCACATTTACGTTAGGAGCTTTCTTGAGGGGGTCAAATGTTCAGGCCAGTATGTTTAATCTAATCTGCAAGCCGCAAGCACGCCACAGAAATGGGTCTGCATCGAGTTCGTGCCCTGAGCCGATCAATTCGAATTTCGGTATGCTAAACAAACCGTTCCTCCACGATGGTTGCGTCCGGATGTCAAATCGGCCGTGATTCGATCACCGATGTAATCATTTGGCGCTTGGAAATCCGATATTGACTTGGTACTCAGAGGTCGGTCGGCAGACACCAAGGCGTCGCTGCCCCGCTTCGGGGTGCTAAACCTGCCAAACTCTCGATCGGTTCCGCATTCATCCCGGCGCCCGTCGTCAAGACAGCGACCAACGACATTGGCCAGCGCCGGATATGGATGTGTTATGCCCAAAGTCCCCGTTTCGGTGCATGTCGAGGATTTGACGCTCTTCGCAAGTGCCCTGTCAAAGCAGCTCGGCAACACCAGCCCAAGCCACCTTCAGCTGATGAACATGCTGGCACGCGCCGCAGGGTTCGAAAACCTGCAACACCTGCGCGCATCCCGGGCCGCGACGCGTCGTGTTCTCAGCGCGGTGGAGGATACCGACTATGACGGTCGTATTGTCGAACGAGCGCTGAACCAGTTCGATGCCGCAGGTCGACTGCGACGCTGGCCGGCCAAGCGACAGACGCAGAACGTCGCGCTCTGGGTGCTTTGGTTGGCGTTTCCGGCTGAGAAAAGGATGTCGGAACGTGATGTCAATGCGTGCCTCGCTGCGGAGCATCTCTTCGAAGACCCGGCAACGCTGCGGCGCACGTTGATTCCCACCGGGCTGCTCAGCCGCAAGGCTGACGGGACAGACTATCGGCGCCGCGAGAAGGAGCCGCCACCCGAAGCCAAAGCGCTAATTCATTTGATTTCCAGTCGGCGGAAAGTGCGGCCAGACCCCAAAGAGGAGCTTCGTCATGCATAAGGGCTCATGCTTGTGCGGCGCAGTCCGCATCACTGTCGAAGGCGACCTCCCGCAGCCGAACGCCTGCCATTGCAACGCCTGCAGAAAGCAAACCGGCCACTTCGGCGCCTCGCTGGACGTGCCTAGAGCAGCGGTTCGCATCGAGGGTGAGGAGAACGTGAAATGGTATCTTTCGTCAGAGAAGGTTCGGCGCGGATTCTGCGGGACCTGTGGGTCAACCCTGTTCTGGGATCCTGTTCATCATAACTGGACTGCAATTGCGATGGGTGCCTTCGACGGATCGACAGGCACAAAACTCTCCATGCATATATTCGTATCAGAGAAAGGCGATTACTACGAAATTGCTGACGGTCTGCCGCAGAACGATCGCTGAGAAAAACGTAAGCGCCGCCCGAGACCCTCGGCCTGATCAACTTGACGGCCGGAAATTCTTTGGCAGCAGGTCGTCGAACTGGCTTTGGGGATGTCCGTTCGCGATAGCCTCGAGGGTTCCCGATGCAGATCGATGAGACGTCGGCTGGCGTCACCTACAACCGCTGCTCAGTCAACCAGACGCTGTTGCGTCCCTCACCGTCCGCGAGGACAAGTGCAGCCTGGCCTGGCTAGAGAAGCAGTCCGTACGATTTGAGAAAACGTTTGGGATCGGCACCGAACACATAGTCGGATCGATCATAGCAATTTTTCCACATTAGCTTATCTAGGCAGGTTCCCTGTTTGAAACAACGGCGCTCGGGTCGGTCGCCAGTCGTGTGGGACCTGCGAGCCTTAGGCTGTTCAGCGACACCGACAGCGAGCTTGCGAGCATAGCGAGGGCCGCCATTGTCGGCGAGAGGTGACCGGTTAAGGCGAAGGGGACAATCAGGGCATTGTAGACGAGGGCGAGGCCGATGTTTTGCCGACCAATGCGTACGCTGCGCCGAGCGATGGAGATCGCGGTCACGACCTGCTCGATCCCGCCGTGCAGGATTGCAACGTCCGCGGTCTGCGCGGCTGCACTGTGCGCCTCTGCGACCGAGATACCGCAGCCGGCGCTTGCTAGCGCGGGCGCATCGTTGACGCCGTCGCCGACGAACAGGACGGGGCCTTTCGACCGCGCCACCAGGACGGCCTTGTCCTGCGCGGTGCAGGCGAAATGAATGTCGGCTTCATCGAGTCCGAGCTTCGCGCCGACCGCCCGTGCAGGCCCTTGACTGTCGCCCGTCGCAATCTGAATCGAAACGCCGTCGCGTCCAAGCGACGCCAGCAGTCCAGCGGCGTCGGGACGAAGCTGGTCAGCGAGATCGAGCGCTCCGATCGGCTTGCCGTCGAGCGCGACGATGAGGCGTGTCAGCCCGGCGTCGGTCGAGCTACCAACGACCGAGATAACGCGTCCTGATTCGTCCTGTGCGACGGCACCGCGCGGCTGGCGCAAACCGCCCTCTCCAATCTCCGATCCGTGCCGTGCGACAATTGCCTGCGCGAGAGGATGGAGGATTCCGGTTTCGGCCCGCGCCGCCAGGCCGAGAACCTCGTCGCTGGTCCAGCCCGGTTCCGGCAGGACGCCGGTTACGCGGGGCCTGCCTTCCGTCAGCGTTCCCGTCTTGTCGAAAATGGCGGTCCGGACACGCGCCAATGTCTCGAAGGCGTTAGGCTCGCGGATGCGGATGCCGCGCGCCGCCGCGATCCCCGCCGCGCGCGCCTGGACCAGCGGTGCGGCGAGTGACAGGGCGCAAGGACAGGCACCGGCCAGGATGGCAAGCGCTCGCAACGCCGCGTCGATCATGGACACGCCAAAGATTGGCGTGACGATCAAGATCGAAAGGGCAAGTCCCGGGATCTCCCATGAGAGTTGGCCTGCGATGCGGTCCGCGGCATTCGCGAGGGTGCCGCGGCGGGCGATCTCGAGTGCAATCGCGCCGCCCATACGGTCGATGTCGCGATCTCCGTGGTCACGGTCAACCTCGACGAACATCCGCCGTTCGAGATTGACGGCGCCGGCCTCGACGCGGGCTCCTGCACAGACGGGGATGGGCATGGATTCCCCGGTCAGGACGGATCGATCGACGGCGCTCGTACCAGAAACGACGATGCCGTCCACGCTGATGGCGTCGCCGGCATCCACCCGCACCCGTGCGCCGCGCGCGATCATCGCCAGCGGCGTTTCTGTCGTCGCTCCACCCGTCACAAGCATCGCGGTTTCGGGAGTGGAGGATTGAAGGGCGGTCAGCGCTTCTATGGTGCTGCGCCGCGTGATCGCATCGAGCAGCCGGCCGACCAGCAACAAGGTGACAAGCATCGTTGCCGTGTCGAAATAGACATGCGACGAGCCGTGCACGAGGGCAGCAATAGAGATGGTGACCGCGCCGAGCGAGCCAACGGCGATCAGGAGATCCATGCCTGGGGTGCGCAGTCGCAGCGACCGGGCGGCCATCCAGAAGATACCGCGCCCGGCCCAAAGGACCGGCAAGGCAAGCCCCCCTGCGCCAAGCGCGATCCACCAGCCGGTCGCTTCATCGACCGCGGAGACGTAAAGGACGATAGAGAGCGCCATCGACCACATGCCGGCCATCACCGCGACGGCGAGCCGAAGAGACAGGCGGCGAATGTCGGCATCGAGCCGCGACGCCAGTTCCTCGGCATGATGACGTTCGATGAGCCGGTAGCCGGCGACCGCGACGGCGCGTCCGATCCCTTCGACGCTTAGCCGCGTTTCGTCCCAATCCACCAGGGCCGAAGCGGTGAGATGATGGACGCCGACTGAGCGGACGGCCGGAAGACGGCTTAGATGCCGCTCCAGCCCTCGCGCGCAGCCGCCGCAAGCCAGACCCTCGATGGCAAAGAGCCGCCGCATGCCGTCGTCATTCTGGCGCGCCGACCGGGCGGACCGGGTCGGGCGTGCCGACGCCGAGCAGTACGCCGTTCACCTCCTGCCCGTAGTAGATGTCGTCGCCGTCATGGAACAGGCGGCGGGTCTCCTCGACGGTCATGTCGCCCTGACGCGCATCCTTGGGCCGTTCGAAGCTGTTGATATAGGCGGCGACGTCCCACGCCTCCTGATCGGTCAGTGTCCCGGGCCTGGAAAGCGGCATGTTGTTCTGGATAAACGCCGCGGCCGTGTTGATACGCGCCATGCCGGCTCCCCAGTTGTAAGAACCCGGCCCCCAGAGCGGCGGGAAAACGTAGCGGCCGTTGATGTCCTTTTGGCCCTGTCCATCGCCGGCATGGCAGACGGCGCAATTGGCGGCGAAGACCTCCTGCCCACGCTCGGGCGAATAGCCGAGCTCGGTCTTGGGGACGGTCCCAAAGCCGCCACCTTCCATCTGCGTGTTGTTGGGCGCGCCGCTCGCCAGCCAGTAGAAATAGCTCTGGAGGTCGCGGTAGATGTCGTCGCCATGCGGCGGCGGCTCTCCGGAGACCGAATGCTGCGCGTTCATGGAGAAGGTGAAGCAGCCCATCACCCGGTCTTCCATCGTGTTGATCTGGTCGTTCTTCGCCCGGTATTGCGGGTAGCGGCCCCAGGCGGCCCACATGGGCGCCGAATAGGGCTGACGGCCCTCGCCGAGATGGCAGTTGGCGCAGGACAGCCCGTTGCCGACATGCTGCGAGGCATTGGTGGCGGTGTTCATGAAGATCGCCTGGCCGCGACGGACGGAATCGCCGAACGCGCCATCCGGCATCTCGTCATTGCTTGGTGGCTGGAAATATCCCGACGCGACCGTCTGATCGCCCCGTTGAAGGCCGGGAATCAAGCCGGACTCGTAAAGAAGCGCACCCAGGGCGGCAATGATGAGCGTTCCCCCGCCCGCGAAGATCAGGCTTTTGACGAGACGCCCCTTGCGTGGGCTCGCAGGCTTGGCAGGCACGTCCTGTTCTGTTTCGGAGCTCATTGTCCTTCTCCCTGTTCGGCGAGCATGTCGCCCGATCCGGCCGGGACGGGCGGGAGCGAGGCAAGATAATCGGCAACGGCCCGGCGATCGGCCGCGCTGAGCGCGCTCGAGATGTGCTCCATAAGGTCGAGCGAAGAATTGGTGCGCTGTCCGCCCGCCCAGGCTGCGAGTTGGCTTGCCGTATAGGGCGCGTGCTGGGCCGCCAGTGGCGGAAACTCCGTCGCAACGCCGAAACCGGATGGACCATGGCAGGAGAAGCAGGACGGGACGGTCAGGCTCCAGTCGCCTTCACGCGCCAGTTGCTCACCTCGTTCCAGATCGCCGCCGAGGTCGGGCCGCGCATTGGAGGGCACCCGCAGACCGGCATAGTAGACGCCGAGCGCCCGCTTCTCCTCGTTGGAGAGTTCGGCGACCACAACGGCCATGGATTCGTTGATGCGCCGTCCCGCTGCGAAATCCCCAAGCTGCTTGACGATGTAGTCCGTCGGCAGACCGGCCAGTCGCGGCGTGTTTTCGCGGCCCTGGCCGAGATCGCCATGACAGCTCGCGCATGACCATTGGCCGCCGCGTCCCTCGAAGATCAGCGCGGAGATTTCTGGCGAGACGGGTTGGCTCGTGCCGCTGGCAAATGTCGGCTGCTCGTCGAGCGCGAAACCTGTATCCTCGGCGACGCCTGCCCCACCTCGAAAGCTTCCAAGGTCGGCGACGCGGCCTCGCAGTTCGGCAACCTCAGCGGCTTCCAGAGCCCGGTTGCTCTCACCCCAGCGCGACGTCACGTAGGATGCCAGTTCGGCGACCTCGACATCGGTGAAGACGCTGGCGAAGCTCGGCATGTGGCCGTCATAGAGCGAGTCGTTAACCCGGATCGGGCCGTCGATCCCGCGCAGCATGATGTTTGCAACCAGTTCGGGGCCGTTGCGAACGAAGGGCGAGCCCGCGAGCGGCGGAACCGCGCCACGAATGCCGAGACCGTCCGGCTGGTGGCAGGTCGCGCAACTGGCTTCGAACAGCGCGTGCCCAGGCTCGACTGCCTGCCCGGTCGCGAGTTGGGTGTCCTCGACTCGCTCGACCTGCGCCCGCTCCTCGTGCCGGCGCGTGTCGAACAACGTGGCGGCACCCCAGACGCCGAGCGCGATGGAGATGCCGAGAAGCGGCCAGGGGATCGAGGCATCGAGTTCGTAGGGCTCGAAATGCTCGTCGGGATGGCGCGGGTCTTGCTCGGGTCGACGGTCGGCGGTCATTCGGCATCCCCCCGCGGGCGGTAGCCATCGTCGCGGATGCCGTCCTGCGGCGCCGGATAGGTCCGGTCGAGCGAGAGCAGATAGGCCGTGAGGTCCAGGGCTTCCTGGCTCGCCACCACCACGCCCTCGGCGGGAGCGAATTCGGGCGGCAGAGCGACGACGACGTCACCTTCCTCCGCCTCGGCCTTCACTTCGAAGAGGAAGGGATAGGCGGGCATGATGCTCCATTCGAAGATCGCGCGCGGCTGGTAGAGATGGGTCAGATGCCAGCTTTCAGACGGTAGGCGCGCACCGACATTGAGAAGGTCGGGACCGGTCCGCATCGTGCCGAGCTGATGAGGAGAGTCGTAGAAATAGTCGGCCGAGACCGACGGACGGCCCCAGCCGCGCTCGCCGTCCGGCGCCTGCTCGGGCGCGCGCGGCTGCTGGCTATGACAGTAGAGACAGCCCATCGAGACGTAGGCGTCGCGACCGCGCTGCTCCTCGACGGTGTAGGGCTGAAGCCCGGCGGGCGGTTCCGGCCTCGCCATTTCGATACCGGGCGCGATCACAAGCATGAGGGTGGCGAAGGCGAGGATGCCGAGCGAGATGATGGAAAGGGGAAGATAGTTGTTCATTCGGCTGGCACCGTGCGGACGGTTTCCGGTGCGCGCTGCGGCAGGAGAATGCTGGCGACATTGAAGGCGAAGAGGATATGGCCGAGCGTCATCAACGCTCCGCCGACACTACGGGCCTCGAGATAGGGCTTGGTAAGGATGACGCTCTCGGAAAACGGCCGCGTCCCGTCGAGCATGGCGAGCCCTTGCAGCCAGCCGCCGATGGAGAGCCCGAAGAAGTAGATCGCGAAGCCGACGACGATAAGCCAGAAATGGGCGTTGATCAGCGCCGGCCAGCGGAAGGCGCGGCCGGTCATCCGCGGCAGCATGTGATAGGCCGCACCGAACATGGTGATCGTCACGAAGGCGTAGGCACCGAGATGGGCGTGGCCGACCGTGTAATGCGTGAAATGCGTGACCGAGTTGACCGAGCGCAGCGCCTCGATCGAGCCCTGGAACGACGCCATAGTGTACATGAGCGCGCCGAAGGCGATGAAGCGCAGCGGCAGCGATTCCTTCAGCGCCCATAGGTTTCGGCCGACGGTGATGTGCTGGTTGATCGCGACCGCGATGACTGGGATGAACATCATCACCGAGTGAACCACCGAAAGCGTGGCGACCCAGGTCGGCACCGGGCCGCCGATCAGGTGATGGATGCCGACCTGGCTGTAGAACAGCGCCAGCCCCCAGAAGCCGAGCAGCGAGACCGAATAGGAGAAGATCGGTTTGCCGATGATCTTGGGAATGAAATAGTAGGCCGTGCCGACGCCGAGCGGAGTCAGCCAAAGGCCGAGTACGTTATGGGCGAACCACCAGTTGACGGTCGCTTCCTCAACGCCGGAGTGCACGTAGGGCAGGTTGGCGATGACGAAGAGGCAGGGAAACCACAGGATGCCGGCGAGGAAATACCAGCCGGTGACGTAGATGTGGTGGACCTGCCGGGCCAGCGTCGTTTTGACCAGTGGCACCATGAAGAAGAAGCCAGCGAGCGCAAGCATGAGGTCGAGCTGCCAGGGAATCTCCAGCCATTCCTCACCATCGGTCCAGCCGTTTGCGATGGCGAGCGCGCCTAGAAGGACCGCGAGGTTCCAGAGTGCGGCTCCGATCAGCGGCATGCGCGGCGCGCGCAGCGGGGTATGGAAGATGCGCGGCAGGATCCAGATCATCGCCGCGATGCCGACCTGCGACAGCCAGCCATAGATGACCAAGTTGAGATGGAGCGTGCGAACGCGTCCAAAGGTTAGCGGGGCGTGGTCGGAGAGCCAGTCGGGCAAGTGCAGCTTGAGCGAGGAGACGAGACCGAAACCGGAGCCGACGACCAGCCAGACCGTGGCGGCGATCAGAAGGACCGCTACGGGCCGAGCGGAAATCGCGTCGATGCCGCTACGAACCGTGTCGAAATTATACGGCCTGGAGGTCGCCGTCTCGCCGCTTTCGACGTGGCCTTCATCGCCGGGATCGAAGATCACGCGGGCATCATGTTGGTCGGGCGCAACCTGCTTGTTGCTGATCGCCCAGATCAGGAACCCGAGGGCGAGCAACGACACCACAAAACTCAGCGCCAGCAACAGCCCCATCGTCACCATGTGCCCGTCCTCCCCTCGCAACTCCATTCAATGCAGAGTTGCGGAAGCAGAAGCCGCCCAAACTTAAGACAACCTTAAGGCCACTAACGGGCATCGCAGTCGATGAAACTCTTCCCGACGAACCCGTACTTGGTTGCCGGCGATGTGGTGCACTCATCCTTCGCTGACAAGCCGTTTCGGTTTGCCGACCATCGTCTCCCTCGAATCGCGCCAAAAAACTCAGCGATAGTATACTTGCCGCGCGGCCCTTCAAGGAAATGCGAGGTGATATGACGAGCTTGCAACGGTAGAGACCGCCACGATTTTCTTCAGCCGGGCGCTCTCGTCCCTAAGCGCGTTTGGTCGGCGCATCTCATCCGGCGGGAACCTACCGTATTTTTCTTGCAGCTGAAATAGGTCGCTTGGCCGATACCGGCCTTGCGGCAGATTTCTGCGACCGGCGTTCCTTGCTCTCCCCGCTTCATGATAAGGGCCTCCCGAGCTCTCGTGAACTTCGATGCCGTCATGCGTTTCCCCTCCACTCCTAGCCAGGAAAGATTGGCCGAAAACTTCAGCTCCAAACGATCCAGTTCTTACGGGGCGCAACACGGGCGGTACAAAGTTGGGTTTCGGGGCAATAGTCATCTAAGTGAAGAATCTCTTCGTTTGCTTGGATAGATCGAAACTCTCGCCGGGCAGTTTCTGTGTTCAACAGGACTGCTCCTTATCTATTTTCTGATTGGTCGAACTGACGCGGCGCAAAACTTGTACTCAGGCACACGGGTGGTAGGATCGATCCGATCATTTGTAAGTTTATTTGCTGCAGCTTCGAAGAAGGACATAGCTACCCAAATTACGCCCGGCATCACATCGGGATCCCGCACCGCCGCAAGTTGTATCTTTCCCCGGCGCGTTTTCACCTCCACGAAGTTTCCTTCAAAGAACTGCATTTTCGCAAAGTCCCTCGGATTAAGGTGAGCACTTGGTGAAGGACTTAGAGAGTCTAGCACACTGGCCTTGCGAGTCATCGAACCAGTATGCCAATGCTCTCGCACTCTACCAGTAACCAGAACGAATGGGTAATTGGCATCAGTCTGTTCGCTAATTTGTCCTCCATCAAGCGGTGCGATTAATGCTTTTTTGCCTCGATAGAAAGCTTTCGCAAACAGATTGCTGCTTTTATTGCTGGATTCAAGCGGGTATCGCATGTAACCTTTTGAAACGAGATCCCGCCAGAAAAAACCTTCCAGGCACGGTACCAAGCTCGACATCTCTGCGAAGATGTTTTCGACGTTGCGATCTTGCCAATGCAAGCCATACTTCACTGCCAAATCGCGAACAATTTCCCAGTCAGGTCGAGCGTCTCCAGGTGGCTCGATGGCAGGCGCTATGTATTGCACTATGCGGTCTGTATTCGTAACTGTTCCTTCCCTTTCAGCCAGTGCAGCAGCTGGAAGTATGACGTCGGCAAACATAGCCGTTTCGGTAGGGAAGATGTCCTGAACAACCAGGTGCTCGAGCTTGGACAGCGCTTCGTTTGATTTATTCAGATTGGGATTGGAAAGAGAAGGGTTGCCACCGACAACATAAAGCCCGTGAATGCTGCCATCAATTATCGCATCGAACATCTCAACAATAGATAGCCCTCGATCGGGCGGTATTGTTGCATTCCACAACAAGTTACATTTGGAGCGATCGAAAGCGTTCCTAGGATCAAGGTAGCCGGGTAAATAGTCCGGCAACAACCCGGCATCACAGGAGCCCTGCACATTGTTCTGTCCCCGTAGCGGATGTAGCCCAGCGCCAGGTTTTCCAACTTGACCACACACCAAAGCAAGAGCGATGATAGCTCTAATGTTGTCTGCGCCAAAGACATGTTGCGAGGCACCCATGCCCCAAAAACTCATGGCGCCGCGCGCGCCGGCAAATAGTTCGGCCGCCGACCTTATATCTTCCGCATTAACTCTACAGAGTTTTGCAGCAACTTCGAGAGTATAAGGAGCAACTCTATCGCGGAGCGCTTCGAAACCTTCAACGCGCGATTCAACAAATGCTTTATCAAAAAGTTCCTCTCGTATAACGTAATGAGTCATTGCTGAAAAAAAAGCGACGTCGGTCCCATGGGCGATACGAAAGTGATGGTGGGCGTAGCGCGACAGCGGCTGGATGTGAGGATCTATCAGGATCAGCTTGGTGCCGTTTCGGAATGCATTTTTCATCACGGAAGACGCAACGGGATGGTTCGTGTCTGGGTTGGAGCCGACCATCAGTACCACATCGGAATTTGCAATCTCATCGATGGGAGCAGTGACCGCTGCAAGGCCAGTGGCCTCTGCTAAGGGCGGAACTGAAGCGCAAAGACGAGTACAATGGTCAATGTGTGGAGTTCTGAACCCGACGCGTGCTAGTTTTTGAAGCATGTAAGCATCTTCATTCGTGTTCTTAGCAGAACCGAGAACACCGATGGCAGTGCCGCCAAAATTCTGGCTTACTCGTTCAAAACCTTTTGCAGCCAGTTCCAGAGCTTCGTCCCAACTTGCTGGCCGGAAAAGATCTAGAATGTTTTTGCCTTGAATTGATTGTCCTTCTGATTTCGCGATGCCTTCTCGCCTAACGAGGGGCGTGGTAAGACGTTCCGGATGATTTAGGAAGCTAAAGCCGAATCTCCCTTTGACACACAAACGACCGTGGTTCGCGGGGCCGTCTGCGCCATCAACGTGCGTCAATCGTCCATCGGACGATTGAAGCTCAACACGGCAGCCAACACTGCAAAACGGACAGACAGTTTCACCTACCCGATCAATCTTACTTCGATCTCGCGAATTGGCCGACTGTTTGATCGCAATCGCGCCAGTTGGACAGATTTGGGCGCACTCTCCGCATGACACGCAGGAACTGTCACCCATCTTGACATCTGCGTCAAAAGTCACCCGCGCTGCGTCGCCTCGTCCTGCGAAGCCAATAACGCCATTTGATTGGACATCTCGACATGCTGTCTGACATTTTCCGCAGCGAATGCACGCTCCGGGATCGAAGACAAAGGCCGAGTGGCTTGCGTCAACTTCGGGCCGCTGCTCTGTCCTGCTAAAGTGATTGAGTCTAGCATCATTGCCATCGAGAAGTTGCGAGAACTCGCTGTATCGATGACCGCTGGTCGGTTCTGCGGATGTTTCCGCCTCCAGGAGCTCCAAAGCAAGCCGTCGGACCCGGCTCACACGATCAGTATTCGTCAAGACGGAAAGGCCGGGAAAAACTTGCTGATTGCATGCAGCTACCAGTTCTGTTTCTCCAACTACTTCTACGAGACATGTACGACAGCTTCCAATAGCAGGATAACCCATACGGTTCGACGCACATAAATGTGGTAGTTTGATGCCGGCCGCTGCCGCAGCATTTAGTAGAGTCTGCCCTGATTCTACATCAATTTTTAAACCATCTATCTCTATCGTGTATTCGTTCATGGTTGGGGATCGCCAAAATATGAAGGGAGGGTTTTCAGGAAACGACCTGCATTTCGTCCTAGCCCGCAAAGTGAAGCTTCAGCCATTACAGTGGAGAGCTCGTCGATCAAGACGGTGTCGAGGGGACCATTGCTCACTAATGTTTCCATTGCCTTCTTTGATCCAATTCTACAGGGTCCGCACTTGCCGCAGCTTTCGCGAGCGGCGAAGGCAGCCATCTCGAACGCGATAGCTCGACGATCGTCTTTTGATGAAAAAACAAAGACTCCGCCGGTTCCTAACGTAAGCCCATTCTGGACTAAGTCAGGCAGTGGCCGCTCACAATCGACCGCTGAGATCAGAGTTCCACAGGAGCCCCCTACGACCATCCCTCCTAACTCTACGCCACGTGAAAGTCCTCCTGCGAGATCCAAAAGATCCACAAGCCTTAGTAAGTTGCTCATCAACTTCGGCCCTGGGTTCCTTACTCGACCCGTTACGCTGAAAAGCGACGTGTTTGGGTCGAGCAAACGCGAGACAGGAATTTCGACATCAGACTGAGCCCCCCAGGCGCGCCGCAAGCGGAAAAAGGTCTCGACATTGTGTACAATCGTCGGCCGCCCCTTATAGCCCATCTCTGAAGGATAAGGCGGTCGTTCCGTCGGTCGTCCTGCCCGGCCTTCCAAACTGGCAATCAAGGTAGTTTCTTCACCGCAGATGTAGGCCCCGCCGCTGCGACGTAGGTCCAACGTCACCGTTTCGGCGAGGCCAGCCTGCATGGTCTCAGCAACAGCTTTGGCGAAAATTGACTGAGCAAACTTGTATTCATCTTGCAGATAAATGAACACGTGGTCTGCACCAGTAACATGGGCTACGACCAAAGCCGCTTCGATTATAGCATGGGGTTCGTTCTCAAGTATGAAGCGATCTTTGAATACACCCAATTCTCCTTCGTTTCCGTTGACCACAACGACAGGCGTGCCTGCTGATCTTTTGGCTTGTTTCCATTTCCTTGCTACCGGAAATCCCGCTCCAGCGCGCCCTTTCAAGTTGAGAGCTGCAACCTTTTGCATCAGGTCATCTGCTGCCGTTGGATCGGACTTGAGTATGTGCAGTATCTCGTACCCGCCACTTTCACGGTAATCGGCAAGACTGCGTGGCGGTGTGGACCCATTTGAACCATCAACCAAGCCTCCGAAGAAGCTGGCGCTCTTAGCGGGGGCAACCCGCCACTCGGAATCCAGGTCCGTGGCTGCTTTTTCGACAGCAGGTGTCGGAGAAACGAACTTCGTAGAAGGGTATGTTGTCGCCACCTCATAAACTTCAGCTGGATAGAGTCGCAATTGTTCCGCAAGAAACATTAAACCGCTCTTCGATATGCCGATCCCGCCTTTAGCGTCGCGAACATCCAACAGTATTTCTAGAAGCCGGTCCCGTTGTCTACCACTTGCGAGGGCGTCCTGAATGGCCCTTCTTTCGCGCTCATCTACTAGTTCAGGTGGGTTGCGCACGATAGAGTTTCCTTCGCAGATCAGGGGTGAACGAACTTGGCGGTCCTTCGAAGAAAACCTGACCGTCGCGTAAAGCGATAATCTGATCGGCGTACCGGACCGCGAGATCGAACTGGTGCAGACTGCAAAGCACCGAAATACCCTTCTCGCGTGCTGCCATTTGAAGGATGTTCAGTACATTTTCCGAAGATTCTGGGTCCAAGCTGGAAATCGGTTCGTCTGCTAAAATAAGGTCAGTTTGTTGAGCAAATGCGCGTGCGATTGCCACGCGCTGCTGTTGTCCGCCAGAAAGTCGATCCGCACGCTGGTATGCCTGATCGAGAAGTCCGACGCTGTCGAGGCATGCCAGGGCGAGTTGTCGGTCTTGGCTTTCAAATTGGCAAAGCATCGCCCGCCAAAACGGCACACGTGCCAACCGCGCAGCAAGCACATTATCAATCGAACTAAAGCGCTTTACCAAATTGAACTGCTGGAAAACGAAACCGACCTTTCGACGCAAAGCCTTTAGCTCGGCCTGTTTCAACGCTGTAACGTCAGTTCCTCGAATGGAGATGGTGCCACTATCGGGTTCGATAAGCCGCGTAAGGCAACGAAAGAGAGTCGATTTCCCACAGCCTGAAGGCCCAAGCAGAACCACAAACTGGCCAGCAGGTACCTTGCAGGAAATCCGATGGAGTACTTTTCGACCATTGAATGTCTTGCTAAGATCACGAACTTCAATAGCACAAGCGGTTTCATTCCGGCGGTAGCTACCTTTAGCGGCCGTTTCGGTCGAGAATGCAATGCTCATTTTTGTTTGTTCCTGCCACTTTCCAGGGCTTCGCCATAGGTTTGCGAAAGTCTCTTTGGGACGCCTTCTCGAACTGAAGCAGTTTCAGGATTCAACACGCGGCGGCGAAGAAAACCACTTAAGGTATCGATCGTGATTACCATGATCAGAATCACTCCGAGAACGGTCGCCATCTTTGGGAAGTCGAGCAAATCGATGGAGTCTTTCAAGGTCTGGCCAATGCCACCCGCTCCGACAATGCCCAACACTGTAGACGCGCGCACATTAAACTCCCAAATGTAGAGGGTTACTGCCACTATGTTGGGCCACACGTCTGGAACGAGTGCATATCGGTACGCCCGCAAGCTGCTCGCTCCCGTGAGTTCTACTGCCTCGACCGGGCCGGGGTCAGCCGGCTCAATGACTTCTGTCAGCAACTTTCCTAGCGCCCCCACCATATTGAACATAATCGCAAGGACGCCGGTAAACGGCCCAAATCCAACTGCCGCAACGAAGATGAGTGCGAAAACAAGAATTTCGGTTCCCCGCAAAGCCGCAAAGACTGCCCGGACCATGCGATAAACAAACATGTTAGGGGTGGTGTTGCGTGCCGCCAGGGGTGCCAACGGTATACAAATGATCAGCGCGCCTATGGTGCCAATGGTTGCCATTGCTAGGGTTTGAAAGGCGTCGCGCAAGACACGATCAATGTTCTCCAGATCAGGTGGAAACATTTGAGTGAACCAGGACGCGATCCTGGGAAGCCCGTCGATGAGCTTCGAGAAATCGACTTTGGCTGCTGAAAAACAAGCACCGACAAAAATAATTACGAGCAAAAAAATGAGGGCGCGCTTCACGCGCTTCGTAGAAATGAGAGGTAGAGTTGGCTCGTCATATCTACTTTGGTTGAGGCTCTCGACAATCATAAGGTCACTTTCGTGAAGATCAGGAAAACTCGATTGACAGTGAAGATGTTGAAAAAGTGGGCCCGGCAACTGCCGCGCCCACTGACGCTAAGCCTGCGAGGATCATGAAGGGAGTATGCCCACCAGCCGTCCTGCTTCCTCGACGAGACCGTAATCGCCATGGGATGAGGGAACAAAGCCGTTGTAGCCGCTCCCCATAAGCATCTGCGCTTTGTCTTCTGGAAGACCCGTTAGAACCTCACGGATTCTCGCCTTCAGCTGAGGTTCGAAGTCCTTCGGGACACAGATCGCGTCATTGGGTAGTGGCTCGGATGTCCAGTAAACAACTACCTTTGACGGATCCATTTCGCCCGCCTCGATCATACCATTTCTACCCCGATCCATGTTTGAACCTAGGTCAATGAGCTCTTGCTGAATCATTGAGACGTTGTTGCCAAAAGTTGCGCCCTCGCGAAGCTCAAAGAATTCGTTGGGATCGATTCCGCTCTTCAGAAAGAATGCATAAGGGATCAGCCATCCTGAGGTGTTACCTCGATCGCTAAGCGATAATTTCATACCCTTTGCATCTTTTGGAAACTCCTTGATGTCGAGCCCGGGGCGCCCCTCAATTATGGCGTGATACGATGGCTTGCCTTGATACTTCACAGTGGCAATCACTTCCGTTCCAGCCTGCTTGTTCGCTAGAACGTACCCCCACGGCCCCAACCAACCGACATCGACATGACCGTTGCTCATGGCAACAGAAATTGCCGCCCAGCTTTCTGGACTGATCAATTCATAGGTTGCCTCTAATTCATCGGCGAGATGTTTGAAGACAGGTTCGAACTCTTCGATCGTTATTGCAGGTGTGGGGCGAACCGGGGCGATTGCGAATCTCAAGTGCAACTTGCCATTTCGTGTCTGCTGACTCATTGCAGGGCTGGCGACGAAGGGAAGGGCTAAAGCTGATGTCGCGATAGCCCCAAAACGGCGGCGAGTAATCATGAGGACCTCTTTCGTTAGACCAAATATCAGCGCTTCTCATATCTCGAGCTTTAAACATAACCATAGTAAGGGTATGGGCAGATAAGATGACGAGATCGCATGTGAGTCGTGCCACGCTTTTATGACAATGGCATGAAGCTCTGCCGGTGTGGTGGCGCTGGTTTGAAGTCTTTTGTCTGGCGGGTGCTTCGGGTGCCCCAAGCACGCGCATCGTGGAGCTTGCGCGCAGGACTGATGTGTTTGATCCAATGGTTGGGTGTTGCGATCCATCTGTTGGATTCGAAGGAGGTGCGATGGGACATGCCCGTGATGGTCGCGCCACCACCACACACGCCACCGGAGCGGCAGTGCGGGGATCGCAAGTTTCGAACGCGGCACTGAAGATGACCAGGTTGGTAGGATAATCGAGAGCTTCGGCGGGCTAGCTAAAGAATAGGGCCAGAAGCCTCGCAGGCAGACCGAAGCGGCAAGGGGAAGCCAGTGCCCACGACCTATGCCAGATGATTGCGGAGAGTTCGGCTGTGTTGGGGCCGCTTATGTGGCGGTGTAGCCGCCTGCGGTCTTGTGTCCTGCAGACTCACGCGTCAGGCGTCTGCTGCGGTTGGTCCACGGATCGGCCCTTGCATCATGATGATTGAGCATGTACGACTTATTTCAATGCATATTAGGTATACGAGAAATCGTCGATCAAGATTAGTGGAGGCTGGAGGTTACGATGCTCAACTTGTCGCACGTACATACTTTTCTTGCAGTCGTTGATGAAGGTGGCATTCAACTTGCAGCCTCGCGACTTGCTTGCTCCCAACCCGCTGTGTCGCGACAGTTGAGTAAGCTGGAGGAGTTCCTTGGCGTCTCACTAGTGTTGCGAAATCGAACAAGATCAGTTCCGACAAAAGAGGGCGCATTGTTTGTGCCGAAAGCACGTGCACTAATTGAGGCAGCGCGTAGTGCAACAACTGCGTTCTCAAGCCGACGGTTAAGTGTCTACGCGAGCGGGAATGTAGGGGTGTTTCTTGCTCCACGGATCGCCGCGGGCTTTGAGAGGGATGTAGCCTGTGAGGGGGGAGGCGTAGACCTCGTTATAAGCACGAACAGAGGCGCCATCGACGCACTTTCAGCGGGGCAAGCTGATGTAGCTCTCACAGAATGGCATGAAGATGATCCAGCGATTGAGTGGACGTCGTGGCGCCGCGAGAAGCTGGTTG
Organism: Roseibium aggregatum; assembly: GCF_017309185.1. GTDB lineage: Bacteria > Pseudomonadota > Alphaproteobacteria > Rhizobiales > Stappiaceae > Roseibium > Roseibium aggregatum_B. The sequence continues at coordinate 1,822,947 of NZ_JAEKJZ010000001.1, forward strand.
TGATCGCTGCTCCAACTCATCCGCTTGCTTCTTTTGAACTTGCGACATGTGAAATGCTCGTCGGTTATTCCATGATTGGCGGTGAGCCTGGAACAGGCACCGGACGAGCGCTTTCGAGTGTTTTCGGGGACAATTTGAGTCGGCTTAACATAAGCCGGAATCTTGGAAGCACAGCTGCGGTCAAGGAGGCGGTAAAGGCCAACCTAGGCATCTCGATTGTCTTCGAGTGCGCTGTTGCCGACGAAGTACGTGCGGGCACACTAGTCACTCTAGGGCTGGAGGAAGCAGATATTTTCAAGCGACTATATGTTGGAATTCACCGAGAATGCCCACAATCTTCGCTAGCGCGAGACTTCGCAAGTTACTGCGCGAACTCCAAGCTCTACGGCGAAAGAACTTAGCTCCCCATCAGCAAAATTCATACACTCAAGGGATTATCATGTCAGGCAAGACTCTTGTTACAAACTGGGTACACTCCGAGGTGCTCGACTTACTGGCCACTCTAGGGCCGGTAGACGCAAATGAGCGGAGAGAACCATGGCCTCGGGATGACCTTCTGCGAAGAGCAAAGGACGCTGAGGCGATATTGGCATTTATGACGGATTACATTGATGCCCAATTTCTGGATGCCTGTCCGAAATTGAGAATAATTGCGTGCGCGCTTAAAGGCGCTGACAACTTCGACGCAGACGCCTGCAAAGCTCGAGGGATCAAGTTAACTATAGTTCCAGATCTGTTGACTGTACCAACGGCCGAACTCGCAATTGGCTTAATGATTGCGCTTGGACGCAACATTCTGATTGGTGACAATACCATACGGAAGCAACCCTACGAAGGCTGGAGGCCAGTCCTATATGGGAGCGGTTTGGATGGTGCGGATGTTGGTATCATAGGAATGGGGGCGGTGGGTCAGGCTATTGCTCACAGGCTGCGGTCATTCCGCTGTCGATTGTTGTATTGCGATAGCTCTCCTGCACCGCCAGATAGAGAGGATATGCTTGGCCTCCTGCGTTGTGATTTCCCCGAGTTGATAGCCCGAAGTGACTTTCTGGTTCTCGCATTACCTCTTACTTCAACGACAAAACATTTAATTGATGCCGTGGCGCTCTCGAAAGTAAAATCTGGAGCATTCTTGATCAATCCGGCTCGAGGATCACTCGTAGACGAGGCCGCAGTTGCCAATGCGCTGGAGTCAGGTCGGCTTGGCGGTTATGCCGCAGATGTATTTGAAACCGAAGATTGGGCACATCCAGATCGACCTTCCGGTGTCAATTCACGCTTACTTGCCAATCCGCGTACTGTCTTGACACCTCATATCGGCTCAGCAGTTGACCGGGTCAGGCGGGACATTGCATTGGCGGCTGCAAGGGAGATAGTGACTTACCGTTCTGAGTGCCGCTGACTCTGGAAACTGTCTCGATCTATTGCGATTAACTGCCTCGCCATCAATCGACGGATACTAGCGCGATTACAGGCGGACGGAGCCCGCGCTTGCTGTCTCGCAACAGGACAGACTAGCCCTCTGACGAAATGAGAACCTGGTCCTCTTCGCGATCGAGAGGAGGCCTCGATGTCCCATGACGAAACAATGACGCTTCCGCGGACGGACGATCTGCGGAGAGACAAGATGCAGGAGACGGATGACGTGTCGACGATGATCTGACTGCGGCGGGTGTTATGCCGGTGCTCGCCTCGGATCGCGACGCGACTGGGGTGTCCCGGGGCCCTAAGCCGGTGCAAGGGTCGTCCAAAGCGCCAGGTCACGGTGCACTTAGTCTCCTTACAAGGACCACACTTGATCGCCAATCGACTTTGTTGCGCAAAGAGGGTGAAGCTCGGACTTCCCCTTTCCCCGGACACACTTATCCCACGGGCTCGGTAATCGGGATGCCGAGCGCGGCGTAGCCGTTCAAGACGGAGGCGCGGATCTGGAGTTCTGCGACATGGCGATCGAAGTCGCGTGCCATGAGACTCTGTCCCAGCAGCTTCAGCCAATGCATCTTCGTCTCGGTGCGGCTTCGGCGGTGGTATCCGCTCCACTTCCGCCAGATCGCGCGGCCGAGGTATTTCGAGGCGCGGAGGGCCTCGTTGCGCGCCACCGCTCCAGCGGTGATGGTCCCCCAGTACTTCGCGTTCTCGCGGGGCGGGATGACTGTTGATTTCCATTGAGAAGTGACCCGGCATTTCCACCGAGAATTGACCCGCCCTTTAGGTATGTTTCGGGTCTGTGGGTTCGGTCAAGTTCTTAGCTTTCTCCTTCTTCGTTTTGGGCTCATGTGCGGAGCTGTTCTTGAAGCGGAAGCTGTCGTTTCCGGTTTCAAGGATGTGGCAGTGGTGGGTTAGCCGGTCGAGCAGCGCGGTTGTCATCTTGGCGTCGCCGAAGACGCTGGCCCATTCGCTGAAGCTCAGGTTGGTGGTGATGATGACGCTGGTTCTCTCATAGAGCTTGCTCAGCAAGTGGAAGAGCAGAGCGCCCCCGGACGCGCTGAACGGCAGATATCCGAGCTCGTCGAGGATCACGAGATCGGAATGGACGAGCCGGTTGGCGATCTGCCCCGCCTTGCCCTGGGCTTTCTCCTGTTCCAGTGCATTGACCAGTTCAACGGTTGAGAAGAACCGCACCCGCTTGTGGTGATGCTCGATGGCCTGGATGCCGATTGCGGTGGCGATGTGCGTCTTGCCGGTGCCGGGCCCCCCGACCAGGACGATGTTGTTGGCTTCGTCGAGGAACTCGCAGCGATGGAGTTGGCGCACGAGCGCCTCGTTGATCTCGCTGCTGGTGAAGTCGAAGCCGTTCAGGTCGCGGTAGGCTGGAAAGCGTGCGACCTTGAGCTGATAGGCAACGGATCGAACCTCTCGTTCCGCCGTCTCCGCCTTGAGAAGCTGTGACAGGATCGGAATGGCTGCCTCGAATGCCGGCGATCCCTGATCGGTCAATTCGCCGACAGCCTGTGCCATACCGTGCATCTTGAGGCTTCTCAGCATGATGACGATCGCGCCGCTTGCTGGATTATGACGCATGGCGAGCCTCCGTCTTTCTCAGGGCATCGTAGCGCTCGACATTGGCCCTGGGCTCGTTGGCAAGCGTCAGGGCCTGAGGTGCATTCACGGTTGGAGGCGTGAGGGATTTGCCATCGACCAGGCGATGCAGCAGGTTCAGGATGTGGGTCTTGGTTGGAACACCCGACTTCAGCGCCATATCGACAGCCGACAGGACAGCCTGTTCGTCGTGCTGGAGGACAAGTGCCAGGATATCGGCCATCTCGCGATCCCCGCCCGGCTTCTTGAGCAGATACTGCTGCAAGGTCCTGAATGCGTCGGGAAGCTCGGTGAATGGTGCGCCGTTGCGAAGAGCACCGGGCTTGCGTTGCACGACCGCCAGATAATGCCGCCAATCATAGATGGTGTGCCCAGGCCGGTCATGGGATCGATCGATGACGCGACGGTGTTCGCAGATGATCTGACCTTCCGCCGCGACAACGATACGATCCGGGTAGACACGCAAGCTGACTGGCCGATTGGCGAAGGATGCCGGGACGCTGTAGCGGTTGCGCTCCAGATGCACCAGGCACGTCGGAGAGACGCGCTTGGTGTATTCGACAAACCCGTCGAACGACCTGGAAACAGGCATCAGTGCTGGAGCTTCCTCCGCCAGGAGGTCGGCGATAGTGCCTCTCATCTGACCGTGCGGGGTCTGTGCCCAGAATTCCTTGCAGCGCTGCTCCAGCCAATCGTTCAAGGCTTCCAGTGATGGAAAGCGGGGCGTGGGCTGCCAAAGCCGGTGCCGGGCGTCCTGAACGTTCTTCTCGACTTGCCCCTTTTCCCAGCCAGAAGCAGGATTGCAGAATTCCGGCTCGAACAGGTAGTGGCTGGCCATCGCCTGGAAACGGATATTCACATCACGCTCCTTGCCGCGTCCGACCTTATCAATCGCCGTCTTCATGTTGTCGTAGATGCCGCGCCCCGGCACGCCGCCGAAGACGCGGAAGGCATGATTGTGGGCGTCAAACAGCATCTCGTGCGTCTGTAGGAGGTAGGCCCGGACGACGAATGCGCGGCTGTAGCTCAGCTTCGTATGAGCAACTTGCAGCTTGGTGCGCTCGTTGCCGATTATCGCCCAATCCTCCGACCAATCGAACTGGAAGGCTTCGCCTGGTTCGAATGCCAAGGGGACAAACGTGCCGCGGCCGGTCGTCTGCAATTCTCTCTGCCGGTCTTCACGCCATTCCCGGGCGAACGCCGCCACGCGATTGTAGGACCCCTCATAGCCGAGGCTGACCAGATCGGCATGCAACTGCTTCATCGTTCGCTTCTGCTTGCGGCTCTTTTTGGCTTCCGTCTTCAGCCAGGCCGATAACCGGTCCGCGAACGGGTCAAGCTTGCTCGGCCGTTCGGGTAACTTGAACTTCGGCTCAACACCGCCAGAACGAAGATATTTGCGAATGGTATTCCGGGACAGGCCAGTCCTGCGGCAGATCTCCCGGATCGATAAATGCTCTCGAAAATGCCAGCGCCGGATCACGCTCAATAACGCCATGTCGATCACTCCATAGCCCCCGCTGAAAACACGCGAGGGAAGGTTCAAACATGGGTCAATTCTCAATGGAAATATCAGGCCAAGCCGGGTCACTTCTCAGTGGAAATCAACAGGTTACCGACAAGCCGGCGCTGGGGGCGCTTACCGACAGGGCATAGAGGATCGCTGAAGAAAATTGGCGCTCGGTGACAATATCACTGAAGCGATGTCGTCAAAGTTATACGTCATGGTGAACTTCCAAGTCAGGAGAACGCCGTGACAACCAATGTCGGAACCCTTGACCGGATCCTGCGCGCCGCGCTCGGACTGGCCTTGCTCTATCTCGCCTTCCTCAGCGGTATCCAATTCTTCGCCGGGCCGCTGAGCAAGTTTGGTGCAACCGTCATCGGCATCGTCATGTTCGTGACGTCGGTGACGAGGTTATGCCCTCTCTACGCGATTTTCGGCGTCAAGACATGCCGGGAGTGTTGAGGATGGATACGGCGTTTACGCCCGCCACATCCTTCGGTGGCGGACTGCTTATAGGTCTAGGCGTGGTCCTTCTGATGCTCGGGCTCGGCCGGATCTTCGGCGCGACCGGTGTGTTGTCGGGGGCGATCTTTGCGGAGAGCCGGGAGGAAGTGAGCTGGCGGGTGGCTCTCCTCCTTGGAATGGTTCTGGCCCCAGTCCTGATCTTCACTGTTTCCGGCACCATGCCGGCGCTGACGGTTCCAGTCAATCCGGCCATGATCGCCGTAGGCGGTGTCATCGTGGGGCTAGGCGCCAGTCTCAGCTCCGGCTGCACGTCGGGACACGGGGTCTGCGGGCTATCGCGTCTGTCCGTCCGTTCGCTGGTCGCTGTGCCCGTCTTCATGGCAACGGCCACAATCACCGTCTTCCTCGTCCGTCACGTGTTCGGAGGCTGATCCATGAAACTCATCTTTGCACTTTTCTCGGGTATCGTCTTTGGCACCGGCATCGCCCTCTCGGGCATGATGGACCCGGCCAAAGTTCTCAACTTCTTCGACGTCGCGGGCAGCTGGGACCCGAGCCTAGCTTTCGTCATGGGCGGCGCGCTGGTCGTGGCGACGATCGGCTACCGACTGGCATGGCGGCGCAATGCCCCGCTCTTCGGCGGACGTTTCCAGGTTCCCACCGGAACCGACATCGACATGAAGCTCGTCGGTGGGTCGGCCTTGTTCGGCATCGGCTGGGGCATCGCTGGCTTCTGTCCCGGCGCGGCCATTCCGGCCCTCGGTACCGGACGCTGGGAAGTCGCCTTGTTCCTGGCCGCCGTCATCCTCGGCTTTTGGCTTCGCCGCGTCGTCGCGCCACTCGGGCAACCGCGCGCAGCATCCTGATCCACCGCACCACTGCAGGAGAGAAAACCATGACCTATCCCGTGGACATGACTATCAAACCCGAGGTTCAGGCCTTCTTTGACGGGGCCACGAACACGATCAGCTACATCGTCAAGGACCCATCCTCGTCGGCTTGCGCCATCGTCGATAGCGTCATGGACATCGACTACGCGGCCGGCCGGATCACCTACGATCACGCGGACGAACTGATCCGACAGATCAAGGCGCAGAGCCTCAAACTCGAGTGGATCATCGAGACGCATGTCCATGCCGATCACCTGTCGGCAGCCCCATACATACAGCAGAAGCTGGGCGGGAAGATCGGCATCGGATCGAAAATCATGGTCGTGCAGGACACGTTCGGAAAGGTCTTCAACGAAGGCACCGAATTCCAGCGCGACGGCAGCCAGTTCGACCGTCTGTTCGAGGACGGCGACAGCTACATGATCGGCAACCTGCCGGCATTCGCCATCTACACGCCCGGCCACACCCCGGCCTGCATGGTGCATGTGATGGGCAATGCGGCTTTCGTGGGCGACACGCTGTTCATGCCCGACGGGGGCTCGGCGCGTGCGGATTTTCCAGGCGGCGATGCGGCGACACTCTACGATTCAATCCAGAAAGTCCTGGCCCTGCCTGATGAGATGCGGCTGCTCATGTGCCACGATTACGGGCCCAACGGGCGCGACATACAGTGGGAGACCACGGTCGGCAACGAGAAGGCCCACAACATCCATGTTGGCGGCGGCAAGACGAAAGAGGATTTCGTCAAGTTTCGCACCGAGCGGGATGCGATCTTGGCAATGCCCCGGCTTATCATTCCGTCGCTGCAAGTGAACATGCGCGCGGGTGAGGTGCCGACAGACAAGGACGGCAATCCTACGCTCAAAGTGCCTATCAACGGCCTTTGATCGAAACCAACCGGGAGGAATGCAACGATGGAACTGAAGAAAATCTCACCGAAGGTCACGGTGTCCCCGCAGATCGAAGCCATGGACATGGCCGCAATCAAGGCGGCAGGCTATCGCGCGATCATCTGCAACCGCCCCGATGGGGAGGGCGCGGATCAACCGAGCTACGAAGAGATCGAGGTCGCTGCCAAGGCCGAAGGGATCGAGACACGCTATGTCCCGGTTGCGTCGGGTATGGTGACCGATGAGGACGTTGCCGACTTTGGCCAGGCACTGACCGAGGTGCAACGCCCTGTGCTGGCCTATTGCCGGACTGGGACACGCTCGGCGACACTCTGGTCGCTGCACGAGTCGAAAAAGCGGCCCGTGCCTGAGATCCTCTCCATGACGAAGGCGGCAGGCTACGACATGAACGGCGTTGCGCGCCGGATAGCCAACGGCGGCAAGACCCCGACCAACACTGGCGATGCTCACTACAAGGTGGTCATCGTCGGCGCGGGTGCTGGTGGCATCGCGGTCGCGGCAAGCCTCAAGTCGCGCAAGCCAGGCCTCGAGATCGCGATCATCGATCCCGCCGAAATTCACTATTACCAGCCCGGCTGGACGATGGTCGGGGGTGGAATATTCGAGGCACAAGAAACCGCCAAAACAATGGGCAGCCTGATCCCGAAAGGGATCAAGTGGATCAAGGCCGCAGTCGCGGCCTTCGAGCCGCAGAACAACGCGGTCATTCTCGATGGTTGCCGCGTCGTGAAATATGATCGCCTCATCGTCTGTCCTGGTCTCAAGCTCGACTGGCGCAAGATCGACGGTCTTGTCGACACGCTCGGCTGGAACGGGGTGACCTCGAACTATCGCTACGACCTTGCGCCCTATACCTGGCAACTGGTGCAGGAGATGCGCGGCGGGACCGCGCTCTTTACCCAGCCGCCGATGCCGATCAAATGCGCCGGCGCACCGCAGAAGGCGATGTATCTCTCGGCCGACCACTGGAATCGGTCCGGTCGCCTGAAGGACATCGACATCCACTTCTGCAACGCGGGCGGCGTGCTTTTCGGCGTGAAGGACTACGTGCCAGCATTGATGGAATACGTAAAGAAATATGATGCGACGCTTGATTTCTTCCACAATCTCGTGGCGGTCGACGGGCCAGCGAAGACGGCCACCTTCGAGGTCAAAGAACCCGAGAAGGAACCACGGCGTGTTGAGATGGAGTTCGACATGATGCATGTCTGCCCGCCGCAGACGGCGCCGGACTTCATTCGCGTCTCGCCGCTCTCCGATCCGGCGGGCTGGGTCGACGTTGACCAGGCGACGCTGCGCCACAAGAGCTTCGACAATATCTGGGCTCTTGGCGACGTGATGAACGCGCCCAACGCAAAAACGGCGGCGGCGGCGCGCAAACAGGCGCCCACGGTGGCAGACAACATCGTCGCCGACATCGCCGGACGCTCGGCCGTGGCACAATACGACGGCTACGGCTCGTGCCCTCTGACGGTCGAGCGCGGCAAGATCGTGCTCGCGGAGTTCGGCTACGGAGGGGCGGTGAAGCCAAGCTTCCCGGCCTTCATGCTCGACGGAACGCAGCCAAGCCGGGCCGCGTGGTTCCTGAAGGAAAAGATGCTGCCGCCGATCTACTGGCAAGCGATGCTTCGCGGGCGCGAATGGATGGCAAAGCCCGAAAAGCTCGAAACCGCGGCAGAATAAACGAACGGCGCGCAGGCATCTCCTCCCGCCGACCGCGCGTTCGCGAGCGGGGCGCACAGGCTGCGCCCCGCTCCCACAATGCTGAGAGAACTCAATGAAGCCACGATTTGCGCGTTATCTGCCGATCCTTACATGGGGCCGGCAGTATGATCGATCGGCGCTGACGAAAGATCTCGTCGCGGCGGTGATCGTGACCATAATGCTGATTCCGCAGTCGCTTGCCTATGCGCTTCTGGCAGGCTTGCCGCCAGAGGCGGGGATCTACGCCTCTATAGCACCTATCCTCCTCTACGCGGTTTTCGGCACCTCCCGCGCGCTCGCGGTGGGGCCTGTGGCAGTGGTCTCGCTTCTGACAGCCTCCGCCGTCGGTCAGGTCGCCGAGCAGGGCACAGCGGGCTATGCCGTCGCCGCGCTGACGCTCGCGGGTCTTTCCGGGAGCTTCCTGTTGCTGCTCGGCGTCTTCCGTCTGGGGTTTCTGGCAAATTTCCTGAGCCATCCGGTGATCGCGGGGTTCGTCACGGCCTCCGGCATTCTGATCGCGACGAGCCAGCTCAAGCATATCCTCGGGATCGAGGCGAGCGGCCACACGCTGATCGAGATGGTCGGTGCGCTTGTTTCAAACCTGGGGCAGATCAATCCGATAACGGTGGTCATCGGCGTCGCGGCGACTGCATTTCTGTTCTGGGTGCGCAAGGGCCTGAAGCCACTCCTGCGCAGGATGGGCGCAGGTCTCCTTCTAGCCGACATTGTCACCAAGGCTGGGCCGGTGGCAGCGGTCGTGGTGACGACGCTCGCGGTATGGGCCTTTGGTCTCGAAGGCCGCGGCGTCTCCATCGTGGGCGAGGTGCCGCAGGCCCTGACGCCGCTGACTCTTCCGGGTTTCGCGCCGGACCTGATCCGCCAATTGGCGATCCCGGCAATCCTGATTTCCATCATCGGCTTCGTGGAATCCATTTCCGTCGCGCAGACGCTCGCCGCCAAGAAGCGTCAGCGCATCGATCCGAACCAGGAGCTCATCGGCCTCGGCGCCGCCAATCTCGGCGCGGCCTTCACCGGCGGCTATCCGGTCACCGGCGGTTTCGCGCGCTCGGTTGTGAACTTCGATGCTGGCGCCGAGACACCTGCGGCGGGCGCTTTCACGGCCTTCGGCCTTGCCATTGCCGCGCTCGCGTTGACGCCGCTGGTCTACTATCTGCCCAACGCGACGCTGGCCGCCACCATCGTCGTCGCCGTTCTCAGCCTTGTCGATTTCTCGATCCTGCGGAAGACGTGGTCCTATTCGCGCGCCGACTTCACCGCGGTCGCCGCTACGATTCTCTTGACGCTGACCTTGGGCGTTGAGATTGGGGTCGCCTCCGGTGTGATCCTTTCCATCGCGCTACACCTTTACAAGACGTCGAAGCCCCATGTGGCCGAGGTCGGTCTCGTTCCGGGCACCAACCATTTCCGCAATATCAATCGGCACAGCGTCGAGATTGATCCCGAGGTACTTGCTCTGCGCGTGGACGAGAGCCTCTACTTCGTGAACGCCCGGTTCCTAGAGGATCTGATCCAGGACCGCGTGATCGACGGCGCCACGCTGCGTCACGTGATCCTCATGTGTTCCGCGGTGAACGAGATCGATTACTCGGCTCTCGAGAGCCTGGAGGCGATCAATCACAGGCTCACGGACCTGGGTGTCGGGCTGCACCTCTCGGAAGTGAAGGGGCCGTTGATGGATCGCCTTAAGACCACGCACTTCCTCAGCCATCTCAACGGAGGAGTTTTCCTGTCCCAGTATGACGCCTGGAACGCGCTTGCCAAACCGGTCAAAGCAATAGAATGATCGAAAAACGGACTAGGTAACTATCGTACATTCAAAAAGCGCATCCCGTGGACCCGGATGCCCGGATGTCTTTGGTTTCTACGATGTAGCTTCAAGGAGCTGCCAATATATCGTCTTCGACCCAGGGAATATCGTCTTCGACCTAGGGACGAAGAAATGTGCGCTGATAGACTTGGTTCTCGACTTCAGCCTGACCCGCGTCCGCGTTTTGACTAAGGCCGACGACTGCGTGAAAAAGGCGCAAATGAGTTACGTTAAACAGCGAGTTTGGAAATTTGGCGGTCGACCAATCTGAAGCATCGTTGTTTGCACGCTCCAGTAAGAGACGATACATTGACGATCAGAAAACAGCTCGCTTGGGGTTTGGCTTATTTTATTCTTTTTCAAAAGGTTGGGCCGGCAAACTCCGAGCAGGGCTGGCCGGCTCAGTCTCCGTCGATCGTAAGTTGCAGGCCCGGCCAGTCTGCAAATTTGTCACCTGTTTCCCGGATGTGCGTATAGCGTTTCAGGCTTACCCACGACCTGTGTCCGCTGACTGCTGCGACATGGGGAATACTCCAAGCCATCTCGAACAACCGAGAAATTCCTTCGTGGCGCAGATCGTGAAAGTGCAGATCCTCGATTCCAAGCAGCTTGCAAGCGCGGGTGAAGTTGGCCGTGATTGCGTCCGGTGAGTAAGGGAAGATCTCAGCCTTGCTCTTGCGCATGCTGCCGATGATCCGAATGGCCTCCTCGGGCAGATCGACCCAGGTGTCGTTGCCGAGCTTTTCGCCGGGATGCTTCATGTCACGGACTAGAATGCGTTTGTGCTTCTTCTGGAAATCATCCCAGGTGAGACGGGTGATCTCTGCCTGGCGGCGGGTTGAGAAAAGAGCGAAAATGATCACCTTGTGCATAGGCATGGCCTGAGGGATTCTCTGACGCCGATCAATGAAATGAGCCAGCAGTCGGTCGAGTTCATCGAGGGTAGGTCTGCGGTTCCGCTGCGCCGAACGGGAGATGATCCCCATACGGCGCGCGACGGTGATCGCGTCTCTCATCTCCCGGTCATCCAGTCGGAAGTCCCACATCGGTCGAGCTATCGCGAATATGGAGGCGAGATGGCTCGCGTAGTTCCCGACGGTTTGCGGTTGCCCGGGCAGTGACTGAAGGAACTCGATGATATCCTTCGATTTGATGGTGGAACAGGGCAGATCGGCGATCGGGTAGGTGGCGATGGTCCTGAGGACCTGCGCCTTTGTGCGACCGATGTCCTTCACCGATTCTTCGGTGTAGCGCTCAATCGCTTTGGACAACGGGGGATCATATACGTTCAACTCCTCCAAGGCACCAGGTTTTGCTAGCTCTTTCTCGCGCTTCTTTATCCAGGCGGTTGCGGCAGGGCGTCTGTCAAAGGTCTTCGTCTCATGATAGGAGGTTCCTTCTCGCATCACTCGCACGCGCGCAAGGTAGCTGCTGCTGCCATCCTTTCGCTTGCGTATACTGATCGAGCCCATGATGGCCTCCTGACTTGGTACATGGGAATCCTACTTGGTACATTGTACCAAGTCCAGCGTCGAAATCGGCGTATTTGGTACAGAATAGGCCGGAACGAGACGAAGGTGAGGCGCATACAAGTGACTGATAAAATTAAAAAACAAGATTTATCATTGGCTTCCCGCCTGTCCGTGGCGCCCATGATGGAGTGGACAGACCGTCACTGCCGTGCTTTCCACCGGCAGCTCTCCAGTCAGGCGCTGCTTTACACGGAGATGGTCACCACCGGTGCCGTGATCCACGGCGACCGGGAGCATCTGCTCGGCTTCTCGGAACCGGAGCATCCGATTGCCTGTCAGCTTGGCGGATCGGAGCCGCAGGACATGGCCGAGGCGGCGCGGATCGTCGAGGGTTTCGGCTACGACGAGGTCAATATCAATGTCGGTTGCCCGTCCGACCGTGTGCAGTCCGGGCGGTTCGGTGCCTGCCTCATGCGGGAACCGGAGACGGTCGCGGCCTGTGTGGAAGCGATGAAGGCAGCGATATCCGTGCCGGTCACGGTGAAATGCCGGATCGGTGTGGACGACCAGAACCCGGAAGAGGCTCTCGACCGGATGGCGGACGCCGCATTCGGAGCGGGCGCGGATGCGCTCTGGGTCCATGCGCGCAAGGCCTGGCTACAGGGTTTGAGCCCGAAGGAGAACCGGGACGTGCCGCCGCTGGACTATGACCGGGTGTTGCGTCTGAAAGCCCGTCTGCCGGAGAAATTCATTGGCCTCAACGGCGGTCTCGAGACGCTCGATCAGGCCGAGCCCTATCTTGAAACGCTTGATGGCGTCATGTTCGGCCGAGCCGCCTATCACACGCCCCAGATCCTGGGGGAGGTCGATCGGCGGCTCTACGGCCAGGACACCGCGGATGTCACGCCCTGGCAGGCGGTCCGGGCGCATATGAGCTATCTGGACGAGCAACTCGGCAAGGGCGTCAAGCTTGCCCGCATGACCCGGCACATGCTCGGGCTTTTCCATGGCCGTCCGGGTGCGCGCACCTGGCGCCGCATCCTCACCGTCGAGGCGATAAAGCCCGGTGCCGGGCTCGAAGTGGTGGAAAGGGCTCTGGCGGCCGTGAGCCCGTCAGGGGCCGAACTGGCCGCGGCCGAGTAACGGGCGTAAGTCCGTTCCTAAGGCGACATGATCAACTTGTCGCCTTCGATGCGCCAGCCTTGCAGCCGGTCGAGGGCGGACATGCCGAAAAGACTTGACTCCAGACTGCCCTCCCGGGCGACGAACCCGCGGACATCGCGCAACGTGTGATCACCGATGGCGAGCGTGTCGATCCGGACCGGGGCGACAAGTGCACGGCCGTTCGCGGTCGAAACCGGGACCGTGAAGGAGAGGTCCTCGTCCCGGTATCCCGCCCGGCTGGCGTCCCGGTGGGTCAGCACCACCGCGCTGGCGCCGGTATCGAGGAGAAAATGCGTCTGAGCGCCGTTGGTGCGTCCATCCAGCACGAAATGGCCACTGGCGTCGCGTACGATCAGGATGGTGCCGTCCGGCTGGGTGACGGCAAGTCCCGGAGCCAGCGCGCCGAGCACGCGATAGCCGGCCTGCACGATGTCGGCCCGATAGGTGTAGCCGGCGACCAGAAGCAGAGCCAGCCCGCCCCAGAAGAACGTTCCCTGGACGATTTCCCGGATCTTGGGTTGACCGAAGATGAACGAAGCCAGAAACACGAACGCCAAGGCGGAGAGGGCGACGATGCGCGGGCCGCTGTCGTCGAAGTTGGCGTTCTCCGGGTCGGTCGGGTCGCCGAAAAAGGCATAGAAGGCCATGACGGCCATGACGATCACGAGCACGACCGCCATCAGGCCGCGCATTTGCCGGCCTCCCTTCAAACGCGGTTCTCCTTCGTGCGTGTTTCGGCGCGGCGTCTGTTCAGGTCCGCCAGCACCTCGTTGCGCTTTGCGTCGCTGAAACCGGACCAGCCCGCGATCTCGTCGAGCGTGCGCAGGCAGCCGGTGCAAAGTCCGGATGTCTGCTCGATCTGACAGATGTTCACACAGGGTGATTTCATAGTGTCGATATGGCGGTTGATTGTGGCTTTGCCAAGACTGAAAGTGGCGGTTTACCGGGCTGCAAGGACGGTCAGGAACCGCCTGTCGCAAGTGTGACCGGTGCGGTGATGATCCTGATGGGCAAGGCGACCGTGTTGCCGATGAAGCCGGCCAGATCGTTGCCCTGGTCCGGAGCCCCGCTCATGTCGGCGATCGAGGTGAGGTTCGACCGGCCGAGCGTGTCCCGGAATTCGGAATTGAACTCCGCAAGTTGCGCGAATTTGGAGTGATGCGAGCCATCGAGGGATTCCAGGTCCGTGACATCGACAACGATGGCGCCGAGTTCAGCAAGTTCCAGGTCATTGGAATAGGCGCCGACGCGCTCCTTCCCGCCGGCAATGCGGCGCGACAGACGCAAGGCGCGGTCGTCTTTCGACACAATGACGATAAACGGTTTTTTCGGCCGGCCGATGCGCCGCAATTGTGCCTTGAACAGGTCGATATCGATATCCGGCGCCGCCAGAATGACCTTGTCGATCTTGCGCGTCACACTGGCCAGATCCGCCCGGTCCGAACGGCTGGCGGTTTCCATGAGCAGCCATGTTCCCATCGAATGCGCGAGAATGGTTATGTTGTCCGCATTCGTCTGGCTGAGCTGCTTGAAGGTTTCCTCAAGCGCGCCGCGCGCAATCGCGGCGCTGTTCAGATCGTAAAGATAGTCCTGAAGCTTGCCGCGCGATGCCCAGGTGAAGAGGACCGGCACCGTGTCGAGTTTTCCGTCGTGCACCATCTGGGTGAACCGGTAGAGGCCCTCCGGAAAACGGGTGTTATAGCCGTGAATGAACAGGAAGATATTCCGTTTGCCCTTTGGCAGCTTGGCCAGGCGCTGGTTAATCTCCCGCGTGAATGCGGCCCTGTCCTGAACATACCCGGCACGTCTTGCCACGAAGTCGGTTTTCGGATCGCCCGGGAGACTGTCAGGCCATTCGATTTCTCCTGCCTTGTGGGAAGGTGGCACCGATATGGAAGCCTGGGCAAAGTTCACCTGGGGAGCGCGTTCGCCACTGAAGAAAGTGTCCGGATGGTCATCGCGGGCGCGCGTCGTCACGATCATGATGTCGTGCGTTTCTGCGCCTTCGACCTGAACGTCGCTGAGCGCCAGCGTTCCGAACTCCGGCCGGCTCGCGCAACCGCTGACACCGATGCAAAACAGGGCCAGAACTACCAGTCTTAAGGCCCCGACCCGGAGACGAAACCTGTCCTCGGCTGAATTGTGTCCGGCCATGTGATACGCAACCTCAAGTCTTTCCCTCTCACGGCACCATAAGCATCCCGAGCAGGAATCCAAGTCCGCTGATTTGCTGAATCGCGCCAAGAACGTCGCCGGTGACACCTCCTGTCTTGTCCAGGGCCAGTCGCCCGCAAAAGTTTGCGGCCGCTACGGCAATCAGCAGGGCCAGGCAAAGTGCGCCGAAGGAAAGAAGAAGAAGAGCTGGAACCAGGAAGGGGAGGGATAGGAGCGTCGCCTGTCGAAGGGTACCGGCGCCGGGCTTGCCGAAGCGGGCGGCCAGTCCGTCGGGGCGCGCGAGTGGCAGCCGCTGCCATTGCCAGACGACAAGCAGTCGGCTGAAGGCCTCGCCGAGGAGAAACAGCAAGGCCGCGTCCGCCGGGCCGAAGCGCTGCCAGAGCGCGGCAAGCAGGCCGACCCGCAAAATCGTTGTCAGGACCACTGCTAGGGCACCGAAGGCCCCGATACGGCTGTCCTTCATGATCTCGAGCCGCCTCTCAGGGGTGCCGCCCCCGAAAAAACCGTCGGCGACGTCGCTCAGGCCGTCTTCGTGCAGAGCGCCGGTGGTGGCCGCCAAAGTGGCCGCGGTCAATGCGGCAACGGCGAGAGCCGGCAGATGCGTAAACCCGAGCGCCATGCCGATCCCCGCCGCCGGAAGCGCGATCGCGAAACCTGCCAATGGCGTGGCGCGCGCGACTGTATTGAAGTCCGGTGCGGCTGCGGGATCGTCGGCCGGGTTGACTTTCGGCAGGGGCAGGCGAGAGAAGAATCGCACGCAGGCCGCGGTGTCCGCCGCAAGCCGAACCAGGCCTTCACGCAGCCGTGAAAACTGATCCAAAGTTTTGTCCGGTCCGGAGTCTCTTTCGTTTTCAAAGGATTGGTCCGTTTCGGAGCTCATATGGCCGGTCCCGCGCTTGAGTTTTGCCAGGCCCCGTTATAGATCGGCGGCTGATCAAGACCAAGCCGCCGGCGAAGATGTCCGGCAAACCGGGAACCTGAATTCCATGTCCCTATCCGAGACCGCGCTTCCTTTCGACGATATCCGAAATCTGATCAAGTCCATGCCGGGGCCGGACGAGGAAGCTGTAGGCAGGGTCAGGGCCAGGGATGCCGAATTGACCAAGCCCGCGGGGTCGCTCGGGCGGCTGGAAGAGATCGCCGAATGGCTGGCCGCCTGGTCCGGCAACGCGCCGCCGAAAGTCAGACGGCCTCTGGTCGCCATCTTCGCGACGGCCCATGGCGTTGCCGACGAAGGTGTTTCGGCATTTCCGAGCGCCGTGAACCGGCAGATGGTCGAAAATTTCGCCGCCGGCGGAGCCGCGATCAATCAGCTTTGCCGCGCCTACGACATCGGTCTCAAGGTGTTCGATCTTGCCGTGGACATGCCGACACCGAGTATTACCGTGGAAGATGCGATGGACGAGGCGAATTGCGCTGCGACCATGGCCTACGGGATGGAGGCGCTGGCAGGCGGGATCGATCTGGCCTGTCTTGGCGAAATGGGGATCGGCAACACGACGGTGGCCGCCGCCGTGGTCAACGGCCTCTTCGGCGGCAGGGCCGAAGACTGGGTCGGACGGGGAACCGGTGTCGATGAAGACGGTCTCGCACGCAAACGCGAGGCGGTCGAAAAGGCCGTCGCCCGCCTGAACGGCGAAAAAGATCCCCTGGAAGTCTTGCGGAAGGTCGGAGGCCGGGAAATCGCGGCGATGGCAGGACTGATCGTTGCCGCGCGGCTGCAGCGGGTGCCGGTCGTCGTGGACGGGTTCGTCACCACCGCGGCCGCGGCTGTCGTCTACGCCATGGACCCGGCGGGCCTGGACCACTGCCTGTTCTCTCACGTTTCCGCCGAACAGGCGCATGCGCGGGTTCTGGAGCACATGGGCAAAAAAGCGCTGTTCGACTTCGGAATGCGTCTTGGGGAAGGATCGGGCGCCGCGCTTGCGGCGGGCGTCGTCAAGGCGGCCGCGGAGATGCACTCCGGCATGGCGACATTCGCGGATGCGGGCGTTGCGGAAAAGCCGGCCTGAAACCCTTGTTCCGCCGGTCAGGCGGAGCGGGTCTGCTCTGACTTCGGCATGTCCTTGCTGCCGAAACCGGTCGTCACACCTTCCGAGTAATTCATGTTCCGGGAGGCGGGGAGGGAGACGGTGACTTCCGTGCCTTCACCGAGGGTGGACTTCAGCGAGAACCGCCCGTCATGCATGCCGATGAGCGCCTGCACGATGGACAGTCCCAGCCCGGTTCCCGGTTCCGCGCTCTTGATGGCATGAGATCCCTGCCCGAACGCCTCGAGGACGATCGGAATTTCCTCTTCGGGAATACCCGGTCCGGTATCCTTGATGGAGACATACTGACCGCCTTCCGTGGTCCATCCCACCTTGACGCGCACATCCCCGCCCGCCGGAGTGAATTTCACCGCGTTCGAAAGCAGGTTCAGAACCACCTGCCGCAAGGCGCGCTCGTCCGCCCAGACACGGGGGAGACCCGGTTCGTGCGCATGATGCAGCGAAATCGACTTGGCCTTGGCCCGTACCTTCATCATGGTGCCGCATTCCTCCACGACGTCGTCCAGGAGCAGCGCTTCTTCGTGGAGTTCGTGCCGGCCGGCTTCGATCCGTGACAGGTCGAGGATCTCGTTGATCAGATTGAGCAGGTGTTGCCCCGAGCCGTGGATATCCGCCGCATAGGACTGATAGTTGTTGTTCTGCATGGGCCCGAGCACTTCATCCTTCATGATTTCGGAAAAGCCGAGGATGGCGTTGAGCGGCGTGCGCAACTCGTGGCTCATGGTGGCCAGAAAGCGGGACTTTGCGATATTGGCGGCCTCGGCTCTGCGCCGGGCCTCGTCCGACATGGCGTTCGCTGTTTCCAGCTCGGCGATCAGATGGTCCTTGTCGGCCCGGTATTCCAGCATCGTGTTGGCGTTCTTCAGAAGCTGGTTGCCGAGGATGAAAAAGAAACCCTGCGCGCCGATGGCCATTGCGGCAAGGGTGTAGTGGATCGGATCCGCCTGGCGCAGAAAGCTGACGGTGACGACAAGCGTCATCGGCAGGGTGCTGGCGAGCAGGCACCTGGGCAGCGTCGCCGACTGCATCGTGTTCATTGCAACGACGATCAATAGCGTCGCGAATTGAAAGATCACGAACCCGTCGCCGGCATCTGTCGTCATGGGCAGCATGAAAAACAGGGCCCAGCTGCTGCCGTAGATGAAATCGCCCATGGCGAAGCGCCTGCGCCAGCAGGACTTGTTTTTTTGATCGGACGAGGCCTTCTCGTAGGAATGGCTCGTCACCACCATCAGGAAATGCGTGCAGATCGTAACGGCGAACCAGGCCGCGATGATGTCCGGGCTGACCCACAAGACGGAAATGGCCGCCACGATGAGGGCCAGCAACGGCACCGCGAAGGCGGCATTGATGCGTGTGTCGGCGAAAAGGTGCTGTCGCTCCAGATCGAAGGTCGTGTGCCGGTTCCGCGGAGCGCCGAGGCGGCTGCGCACGTCCTTTACCGAGCGCGCCATTTCCCGTCGCCGGATGGCCCGCTGCCGGTTGATGGCGTATTTGTCGTCGCCCATATCTGGTGCCAGGGAACCCATAGGCAGCTCGCAGGGTGTCTAAGTCGTTATTGTGATACTGCGTGTTTCCGCAATGTGGCTCACCAAATCTTAAGATCGTCCTCAAGAGCGTGGTAAGGGAAGTGTTAACCGGCTGTTTCAAGGCGTTACTCCGTGTCTGAACTTGCGAAATCCGAAACGCTCGAAGAACTCGCGGAGGCTGTCCGCGCATGCCGGATCTGTCTCGACGATCCGGAAAAGTCACCCTTGCCGCACATGCCGAGGCCGGTACTGCAGGTGTCTTCGACCGCAAGACTTTGCGTCTGCGGCCAGGCACCGGGAACGCGGGTTCACAAAAGCGGCCGCCCGTTCACGGACCCCTCCGGCGATCGCCTGAGAGACTGGATGGGCATCGGCGAGGACGTTTTTTACGACGCCGGGCGCCTCGCCATCGTGCCGATGGGGTTTTGCTTTCCCGGTCTCGACGCCAAGGGGGGAGATCTGCCGCCACGCGCCGAATGCCGAAGGACGTGGCACGATCGTCTGTTTGAGGCCATGCCTCAGCTCGAGCTCATTCTGGTGATCGGTCAGTATGCCCAGGCCTACCACCTCGGGGGCGCGCGAAAGACGTCGCTGACGGATACCGTGGCGGGCTGGCGCGGATATCTGGAGGCGGCGAGAGCTCCGGGGAAACCCGCCATATTGCCGCTGCCGCACCCGTCCTGGCGCAACAATGCCTGGCTGAAAAGAAACCCCTGGTTCGCGGAAGACCTCTTGCCGGTGCTCCAGAGGGAAGTTGCCAGGCTGATATGACTGCGGATCGAAAAATTTTCTCAATTGAGCGTGATTTGACAATATCATTGAAATTCAAATAGACGTTGACGTGAATTTGGAGAATTATTTCCCAACTTTCGAACATTCATGCCGAAGTTTCACGACGCCGAACACTGGGTGACCGTTCATGATCGACCGTATTGATCGCCGTATCCTGTCCATCCTTCAGGAGGATTGCACCGTTCCAGTCGCGGAAATCGGCCGCCGGGTCGGCCTGTCGACCACGCCGTGCTGGCGCCGCATTCAGAAGATGGAAGAAGACGGTGTGATAACCGGCCGCGTCGCGTTGCTGGATCCGGCCAAGGTGAACGCCAAGGTCACGGCCTTCGTTGCGATTACCACCAGCCAGCATTCGGAGGACTGGCTTAAGAAATTCGCCGACGTCATTCAGGAGTTTCCCGAAGTGGTGGAGTTCTACCGCATGGCCGGTCAGGTGGATTATCTGCTGCGCGTGGCAGTGCCCGATATCGAAGCCTACGATGCCTTTTACAAGAAGCTGATTGCGAAGATCGACATATCCGACGTGTCGACAACGTTCGCCATGGAGCAGATCAAGAACACCACCTCGCTGCCGCTCTCCTATGTCGCGACGGAAAAGACGCGCCCCGACACGTGATTTCCGGAATTTAGGGTAGGGCGGCCGGGGTCGGCGCGTTCGTGACCGGGTCCTGTGCAATGTGCCGGGCTCGAAATCGGGCGATTTCCGCCTCGGAGACCGTTTGGCCGGTAAAGATTTCCGCATAGTGCGGCATGCGTTTGAGGCGCGGTTCCAGCAATTCGAGCGGCCCGTCTTTTTTCATCGAAATGTAGCCGATCTGGGTCTGATAGACCGTGTTTGCCCGCACATTGGCGGAGTGGTCATCGTATCCGAACCTCAGGAACATGGCCTCCAGTGCCTCGACGCGAATCCGGTCTGCATCTTCCATCATGACGGATAGCCTCTCGTCCGAATGCGCCCAGTTGCGAACGGCGAACTCGAGCCTGGAATCGAAGAGATCCGGCAAAAGCCACAGGTCGAAGACGTTCAGCATCGCCTCGGTCACCGTCTCGGCGTAGTCTTCGGTCCGCTTGATCAGGTTGCCGGTGTTCTTGGCCTGCCAGAGCGTGATCAGCGCCCCCAGCAAGTCGTCCCTGTCCGAGAAATGACCGTAAAAACTCGTGCGCGACAGCCCAAGGCGCTCGGCAAGCGGCATGACCTTGACGCCGTCGATGCCGCTTTCCAGAAGCGCCTGATAGGCCGCCTGCAGCCAGATCTCCCGCGTTCCGCGCCAGCCCGACGTTTTCTCGATTAATGGATCGGTCATGCAAGGTCGATAGCAGCGCGTTTTTCTGGATGCAACAGAATCCGACACCTGTGTCATGAAAAGCGACAAGAATGTCGCTTTTGCGACTTTTCAAGAGAAAGACGCGGATTCTATTGTGTCCTCAGGACCTGCTGAGAGGACGCGGGCAGGCGCTTTGAGGGAAAACGCATGTCGAAAGATCCGTTGCTGCAGCCATACCGGCTGAAGTCCTTGACGTTGAAAAACCGGATCATGATCACCTCGCATGAACCGGCTTACCCCGAAGACGGCATGCCGAAAGACCGGTACAGGGCCTATCACGAGGTGCGCGCCAGGGCAGGAGTGGCGTTGACCATGACCGCCGGCTCCGCGGCGGTCTCCAGAAGCTCGCCGCCCGCCTTCAACAATATCCTCGCGTACAAGGACGAAGTGGTGCCGTGGATCAGACGGCTTACGGATGCCTGCCACGAACACGGTTGCGCGGTGATGATCCAGCTTACCCATCTCGGGCGCCGCACGACCTGGAACAAGGGCGACTGGCTGCCGTCCGTCTCCACCACGCATGCCCAGGAGCCGGCGCACAGGGCTTTTCCGAAGAAGGTGGAAGACTGGGATATCGCGCGCATTGTTCAGGACTATGCCGACGCCGCGGAACGGATGAAGGCCGGAGGCATGGACGGCATTGAACTTGAAGCCTATGGCCACCTGATGGACCAGTTCTGGTCGCCGGCCGTCAATTCGCTCGACGGACCCTATAACGGCTCGCTTGAAAACCGCATGCGGTTTTCGCTTGAGGTCATCGATGCCGTCCGCAAGCGGGTCGGCGACGATTTCATCGTCGGCATCCGCTTCTCCGCGGATGAGAAACTGGACGTTGGCATCACGCCCGAGGAAGGGTTGGAAATCGCCAGGCGTCTCAAGGCGACCGGGCAGATCGATTTCCTCAATGTCATCAGGGGGCATATCGACACGGATGCGGGCCTGACTGATGTGATCCCGGTGCAAGGCATGCGCAATGCACCACATCTGGATTTTGCCGGAACGATCCGGCGGGAGATCGGGCTGCCGACATTCCACGCCGCCAAGATACCGGATGTCGCAACGGCCCGTCACGCCATCGCCGAGGGGCTTCTGGACATGGTGGGCATGACCCGTGCGCATATGGCCGATCCCCTGATCGTCAAGAAGATTTCGGAAAAGCGGGAAGGGGACATCCGGCCCTGCGTCGGCGCCACCTACTGCCTGGACCGGATCTATCAGGGCGGTGAGGCCTTGTGCATCCACAACGCGGCAACGGGACGGGAGCTGACCATGCCCCATGAAATTCCCGAAGCGAAAGTCAAGAAGAAGGTCGTCGTGGTCGGTGCGGGACCGGCCGGCATGGAAGCCGCGCGCGTGGCATCGGAGCGTGGACATCAGGTGACGGTGTTCGAGGCCGCACCGGATGCGGGCGGCCAGATCCGTCTGACGGCGCAATCCGAACGCCGCCGGGAGATGATTTCGATCATCGGCTGGCGCCTGGAGCAATGCGCGGCGCGCGGTGTCCGTTTTCGCTTCAACAGTTACGCGGAGGCTGAGGACGTTACAGCCGAGACCCCGGACGCGGTCATCGTTGCGACCGGAGGCCTGCCGCATACCGAAGTTTTGCGGGAAGGAAACGATCTGACGGTCTCTGCCTGGGACCTGATTGCCGGCGACGTGAGACCTGGCAAACGGGTGCTGGTCTATGACGACGCGGGGGATCACGCCGGTTTGCAAGCCGCCGAAATCGCCGCGAAATCCGGCGCGCATGTGGAGATCATGACGCCGGACCGGTCCTTTGCCCCAGAAGTCATGGGCATGAACCTGGTGCCCTATATGCGTTCGCTCCAGGGCAGGGACGTGCGGTTCACGGTCACCTATCGGCTCATGGCGGCCAGGCGCTCCGGCAACATGATAACGGCTGTCATCGGCACGGATTATTCGGATCATCTCGAAGAGCGGGACTTCGACCAGATCGTGATCAACCACGGCACCGTTCCGCTCGACGAACTCTATTTCGACCTGAAACCGAAATCGAAAAACCTCGGTGCTGTCGATCAGGAAGCGCTTATTTTCGGACGGGAACAACCGCTTTCGGCAAATCCGGAGGGTGATTTTGCGCTCTTCCGAATCGGCGATGCGGTGTCTGCCCGCAACACCCATGCGGCGATCTACGACGCCTTACGTCTGGTCAAGAATATCTAGCGGATTTTGCGCTGCGGAAAAATTCGATGGGCAGGTCTTTCCTGAATAAGCGCATGCCGTTTTTGGACTACGTGCCAGGGGTAAAGTGCCCCTAGTTTCTCCCGATGATCTGGGCCGGGGAGACGGCTTGAAAAGGACGTGTGACATGCAGAGCGATGCGGAAGTTCTTTCTCTTTTAATGGGCCGCCGTGCCGGATATTCCCTTCCAAGGGCCTTCTATACGGACGCGAATGTTTATCAGAGCGACCTGAAGCACATCTGGCAAAAAGAGTGGATTTTCGCCGCCCCTTCCGCCGAAATGCCGAAGACCGGCAACTACATCACGCTCCAGATCGGCGATTATTCCGTAATTGTCGTGCGTGGCGCCGACGGCGCGATCCGGGCGTTCCACAATTCCTGCCGGCATCGGGGAAGCCGTATCTGTTCCGCTGCGAAAGGCTCCGCGCCCAAGCTCGTTTGCCCCTACCATCAGTGGACTTACGAACTCGACGGAAAGCTGCTCTGGGCGAAGGAGATGGGGCCGGACTTCAAGCCCGCTGATCATGGGTTGAAACCGGTTCACTGCGAAACGGTTTCAGGCATGGTGTTCATCTGTCTGGCTGAGGTTGCGCCGGACATGACCGAGCTCAAAAAGCAGGCGTCGCGTTATTTCGATCCGCACGACCTTGCCAATCTCAAGGTCGCCTACCAGTCGACGATCACGGAACAGGGCAACTGGAAGCTCGTTCTGGAAAACAATCGGGAATGCTACCACTGCGCCGGCTCTCATCCTTCCCTTTGCCGTACCTTTCCGGACGACCCCAACCTGGTTGGAGGAGACGACTCGGCCGCGTCAAACCTCGGGCTGGAGCATGTTCAGCGTTGCGAAGCCGCGGGTTTGCCGTCAAAGTTTCTCATCGACCCCTCCGAACAGTGGCGCTTCGTGCGCATTCCCTTCCTCGGAAATGCGGTGAGCTACACCATGGACGGCAAGGCGGCGGTCTCGAAGCGGGTTGGCACGGTTCCCTTCGACAACGCCGGGTCCTGCCTGTTCTTCCATTACCCGAATACCTGGAACCATTTCCTGTCCGATCAGGTCCTGACCTTCCGGGTGCTTCCGGTCAGTCCCACGGAAACCGAAGTCACGACGACCTGGCTGGTGCACAAGGATGCTGAGGAAGGCGTTGACTACGATCTCACGCGGCTGAGCGAGGTGTGGATCCACACCAACGACGAGGACAGGCAGATCGTCGAGGAGAACCAAAAGGGGATCAACTCGCCGGCCTACGAACCCGGACCCTATTCCATGGCTCAGGAAAGCGGTGTGATCCAGTTCATCGACTGGTACGCGCGGACGCTTGAAAACGGCCTGATCGGCCGCTTCCGAATTGCGGCGGAGTGACATCATGATACCCATGCCCGGTCGGGACACGCCGGTCTGGACAGACAGCGAATTACTGGAATGCGTCAGCGTGTTGCCGGAGGCGCCGGAGGTGAAAACCTTCACTTTCCGGCCTCCGTCCGGGGCAACGTTCCTGTATAAGGCGGGTCAGTTCATCACGCTCGACCTGCCGGTTCCCGGCGGCAACGTTCAACGCACCTACACGATTTCCTCGTCGCCCCTGACCAATGCCTACATTTGCGTGACGGTGAAGGCGCAACCGGGCAGCGTTGGCACCCGCTGGATGCTGGACAACCTCCAGCCAGGCATGCGCCTCAAGGCATACGGACCGGCTGGCCTGTTTCATCTGCCCGCCAACCCGGACGGCAAGTACCTGTTCATTTCCGCCGGTTCGGGCGTGACGCCCATGATGTCCATGGCGACAACCCTGTTCGAGCGTGGCGAGGAGCCGGACATCTGCTTCATCCAGTGCGCCAACCGTCCGGTGGAACTGATTTTCCGCAAGAAGCTTGAGCATATAGCAAGCCGCGTGAACGGCCTGCAGCTTCACTTTGTGGTCAACAGAAGCGATCCTTACGAGGTTTGGACCGGCTACCGGGGATACTTCAACCAGCTCATGCTTGGGCTGATGTGCAACGACTACCTGGAACGCGACGTCTACTGCTGCGGTCCGGAAGGTTTCATGGATACCGTCCGCGAAATTCTCAACGCGCTCGGCTACGACATGGATCGCTATCACCAGGAAAGCTTCGAGGCGCCTGCCGAGACCAAGGCGGAGCTGACCGAGTTCGACGATGTGGTGCCTCAGGAGGACGCCCAGGCACAGATTGTCTTTGCAAACTCGCAGGTCTCAGCCTGGTGCTCGGAGACGGACACGGTCCTGGCGGTCGCCAAGGACGCCGGTTTGAACATCCCCTCAGGCTGCACGTTCGGCGTCTGTGGCACCTGCAAGGTGAAGAAACTCTCCGGCGAGGTGCATATGGTCCATTCCGGCGGCATCAGCGACGACGATGTGGAAGCCGGCTACATCCTTGCCTGCTGCTCCAACCCGATCGGAACCGTGGAAGTGGAGATCTGATCCCGGAAATCGGCTCACCGTTGTTCTCGGAAAAAGAATTCAAATATTGCTATGTGTCAATGTTTCCCGCATTGTCGGCTTCTAGTTTGATCACTTGAGAGCAGACCGTGTCCGATCGGGCGCGGGGTGTTGGATCGAAATGGAAACGATCAGTGTTTCGGCTTTTTCCGGTGCCGGTCGGTACCGGTAACAGGCCCGCTGGTCTGGACTGTGGGAGGAAATTCAATGTTGGGAAAAATCTGCAAAGCCGGTTCGGTTCTGGCAGCGGCCGCTTTCATCTGTGGCGGCGCGGCGTCGGCCGATGGCGGTGCGTCGCCTGAAGGCGTGACCGTATACGAAGTGTCCGGCGCCTTTGAGGACATCAGGTTCGACCTGGAAAACGCCATCGTCAATCGTGGCCTGGTGATCGATTATGTCTCGCATATCGGCAACATGCTGGACAGGACCGGATCGGACGTGGGCAGCGAGAAGCAGATCTTCATCGACGCTCAGTCGATGCTCTTCTGCTCCGCCAATTTGTCGCGAAAGGCCATGGAGGCCGATCCGGCCAACATTGCCTATTGCCCCTATACCGTGTTCGTTTATGAAACGCCCGACAAACCGGGGAGCGTGACGGTCGGATACCGGGAACTGACCAAAACGGGGCCGGAGGCCTCGAAGATGGCGATTGCGGAGGTCAATGCCTTGCTCGACGAGATCGCCAGGGAAGCGGCCGGTCAATAGGCGCTGCTTTATTGACTGCAGGCATCCGCACCCAAACCCAGCCGGGTGCGGACCTTTTCTGAGGAAAGTTCCCGGATCGCTTCCCGTCCGATTTTCCGGGCTGTCCTGTTGTCCGATGCACCGAGTTCTTCAGCCAGTGCCAGAGCAGGGCCGTGCAAGGCGGCTGACCGTTTGCCGATCTGACGCAACGCCCAGTGAACGGCCTTCCAGACGAAGTTCCGCTCGTCTTCCGCCGCGGTCCTGATCAGGCCAAAGTACCCTGAAAACTCGCTTTCCGGAGCCTTCTTGGCATGCACGGCGCGCCAGGCGATCAGGGCGAACCCGGCGCGACGAACGAACTCCCGTTTGTCCGCGGCAAGGAGTGGAACAAGTTCATCCGTGTGCTCTCTTCGAGCGAGCACATTGCAGAGCTGATCGCACAGGTCCCAGGAGCGAATGTCCTCAAGCCAGGTCAGAGCAAGATCCGGTGTCAGCGATTTGGGCGGTGTCAGGAGAATTGCCAGAAGGCGGGCTTCGTGAAAGCCGCTTTCCCAAAGCTCCCGGGCGAGGTCGGGAGAGCTTCCGATGGTTTTGGCGAGCGGGCGCAACCTTGCCATCGGGACACCGAAGGCGTGCTGCGTTTCGATACCGAACCGCGCCATCCCGGCGCGGTTTTCTTCCGTGCCGAGCGAGCGCAGTTCGGTGAGCACAGTGCCGGCGGTGCCAGCGACGGTTTCGGTGCGCCCCGCGGCCGGCGGGTTATTTCTTCTCGGCGTTTTCAAGGCGCGCGATCAGGCTGGACGTATCCCAGCGGCTGCCTCCCATCGCCTGAACCTCGGCGTAGAACTGGTCGACCAGGGCCGTGACCGGCAGGCGGGCTCCGGTTTCGTTTGCCGTCTTCAGGCAGATCCCCAGGTCCTTGCGCATCCAGTCGACGGCGAAACCGTAGTCGAATTTACCCTGGTTCATGGTCTCCCAACGGTTTTCCATCTGCCAGGACTGGGCCGCGCCGCCCCGGATCGCGGAAATGACCTTTTCAACATCCATATCGGCTTTTTTGGCGAAGTGGATGGCTTCGGATAGGCCCTGAACGAGGCCGGCGATGCAGATCTGGTTGACCATCTTGGTCAACTGGCCCGCGCCGCTCTCTCCCATCAGGCCGACGAACTTGGCAAAACATTCGATGACGGGCTTGGCCTTGTCGAACTGGTCCTCGTCGCCACCGCACATGACGGTCAGGACACCGTTTTCAGCGCCAGCCTGGCCGCCGGAGACCGGTGCGTCGATGAAGCCGCAGCCTTTTTCCTTAGCCGCGCGATGGAGTTCGCGGGCGACTTCGGCGGAAGCGGTGGTGTTGTCGACGAAGATGGCGCCTGGCTTGAGGCCATGAAACGCGCCGTCCGGGCCGGTGGTCACGGACCGCAGGTCATCGTCGTTGCCGACGCAGGCAAAGACGAAGTCACAACCGTCAGCGGCTTCCTTCGGCGTTTTCGCGAAGGATCCACCATATTCGGAGGCCCATTTTTCAGCCTTGGCGGTGGTGCGGTTGTAGACGGTGACGTCGTGACCGCCCTTGGTTTTCAGATACCCGGCCATCGGATACCCCATGACGCCCAAACCGATGAATGCAACCTTTGCCATGTCAGCGTTCCCCTCGCATGAGAAGGCCCGGCATCTTGACCGGGCCTGCTTGATTTCGTTCGTCATGTTTTACGGCATTTGCAGGTGTCTGTCAGCTCGGCGGGGGACTGTTTCGACCGAAGGGGAACAATCGGTTGTCAGATCCAGTAAGGAGACCGCCGCCAAAGTCGGGTGTGTTGTTCGCGCTTGGACGACTGCCGGTCCAGGTGCCTCTGGGTCTGCGGATCCGGACGGGTGTTGCCGGTAAAACGGCTGGCTTCCAAGAAGCTTTTTGCATAAATATCTAACATTGACTTGGTTCCTGTTTCGCGTTTCGATGAAGAGAATGTGCGCCTTCAGCGCCGTGAATGCGAGTCAGGAAGATTTTCAAAATATAAGGTGAGATTACATATGGATTGGCGGGCCATGCCATCGCTCAACAGTCTGAGAGCCTTCGCGGCCGTTGCCGAGACCAAGAGCCTTTCGGCGGCGGGCCGGCAATTGAACGTTACCCATGCGGCGGTCAGCCAGCAGGTCAGGGCGCTCGAGGCCCATTTCGGCTGCGCCCTGGTCGCACGGGAGGGGCGAGGGGTGGCGCTCACCCCTGAAGGCGAGCAGTTGTTTCAAGGGGTTCAAAGCGGATTTGAAAAGATCCTCGCGACGGTGGAACTGCTTTTGGGGGCGAACGCGGGGCGCCCCTTGAATGTCTCGACAACACCGACCTTCGCGGTGAGCTGGTTGATGCCGCGCATATCCGATTTCCGCAACACGCATCCGGATGTCGAACTGTCTATCAATCCGACGGCGGATGTTGTCACCCTGGAACCCGGCGGCGTCGACCTCGCCATTCGCTATGGTTCGGGAAACTGGCCGGGGCTCGAGAGTGAAATGCTGGTCGCCAGCAATTACGTTGTCGTCGGAGCGACCTGCCTCGTTGGCGATGCGCCGGACTTCAAGCCCGAAGACCTTCTCCGGTTTCCCTGGCTTCAGGAACTGGGCACCAACGAGTTGGCCCTCTGGCTGAAAGAGCAGGGGGTGGTTCCGAACAAGAAGCTCAATATTTCAAACCTGCCGGGTTACATGATCCTCGACGGCGTGCGCCGCGGATACGGCATAACGGCGATGTCAAAGGTTTTCGTGCAGTCCGAGATCGAGGCCGGCACGCTGCGGGTCCTGTTCGAGGATATCCGCTCGGAAGGCTCCGGCTATCACATCGTCACCAGACCTGGTATCCAGCGCGAACCGGTCAAGGCCTTTCTGCGCTGGCTGAGGTCGATGCGCGACGAACAAGAGGGCGCTTGATAAGGCCTTTGTGGCCGGGTGTTGAAATGAAACCCAATGTGTCGCCCCGGAACGCGCTGCGCTTGCCCGGGGCGACGCCGGTGCAGACCCGGCTTATTCAACAGCGTTCTAGAGAGCCGCAAGCGCCTGGTCGAAATCGGCTGTCAGGTCTCCGATATGTTCAATGC
This sequence comes from Roseibium aggregatum, assembly GCF_017309185.1. Lineage (GTDB taxonomy): Bacteria > Pseudomonadota > Alphaproteobacteria > Rhizobiales > Stappiaceae > Roseibium > Roseibium aggregatum_B. The sequence goes on from NZ_JAEKJZ010000001.1 coordinate 1,852,233, forward strand.
CGGTGGACAACCGCAAAAGGTTTTCCGGTATCCCGGAGCCTTCCCCCTCAATCGTGAAGCGATGCTCCACAAGGCTCTCCGTGCCGCCCAGAGAGGTGGCACGCTGGAACACATCGAGACTGCCGGCCACCTTCAAGGCCTCGTCCTTGCCGCCCTTGACGAGAACCGACATCAAGGAGCCGTATCCGCCGGTCATCTGTTCTTTCGCGAGCGCGTGCTGCGGATGATTTGCCAGGCCGGGGTAAAGCACGGAATCGATCTTCGGGTGCGCCTCAAGATAGTCGGCGAGCGCCATGGCGTTCCTGTTCATACGCTCGACGCGCAGGGCAAGCGTTCTGAGGCCACGCAGCAGAAGCCAGGTTTCGAAGGAGCCCAGCACCGCGCCTCCGGCAAGGCGTTCCTCGCAGACAAACGACCAGGCCTCGCTGGCGGCGTCGCTGGCGGTCACAACGCCGCCCAGAAGATCAGAGTGTCCGTTGAGCGCTTTTGTCGCCGAGTGCATGGAGAAATCGGCGCCGAGGGTCAGCGGCTTGAGAACAAGCGGTGTGGCCGCAGTGGCGTCGACGGCAAGCAGCGAGCCGGTCGTCTTGCACAATTCGGCGATCTTCCCGATATCCGCGACCTTCAGGAAAGGGTTGCTGGGCACTTCAAGCCAGACGAGGTCCGGACGGGTGACGGACATCTCGTCGGAAAGGGCTTGCAGATCGCTGGCATCGGCCTCGACCAGCGCGATGTCGTTGTGGGCGCAGTGCTTGCGCAGGAAATGGGTCGTGCCCCAGTAAATCCCGGATTGCGCCAGCAGGGTGCCTCCCGGTTTGACGATGCGCGCGACCGCAGCGACGGCGGCCATGCCGGAAGCGAAAAGCCGGCTGTCGGCACCGAGTTCAAGGGCGGCGATCAGCTTTTCCGTTTGCTTGTAAAGCTGATTGCTGTCCCGGCTGTAGATCTGGCCCGGCAGGACCGGCGCGTAGGTTTCGTCGCGGACGAAGGTTGTTGCCGTCTGGATCGGCGGAACGACGGCGCCGGTGGCCGGATCGAACCCGCCGCCACCATGGGCCAGCAGGCTGTCGACATGGAGGCCCGGGGTCTTGGTCGGCGTGTTGGTCATCGGATATTCCTGATTTCAAAGGACGGGTGCGCCCGCCGCGGGGGCGGCGGGTCGCAACAGACTCAGCGCTTCAGATGGCGGGTCAGACGCATCTCGAGACGGTCCCACACCCTGCGCAGCGTTTCCACCATCATGAGGTAGATCACCGCAGCCCAGATATAGGCCTGAAAGTCATAGGTGCGCGAATAAGCGCGGCGAGTTTCACCCATGAGATCGAACACGGTAACGATTGAAGCGATCGCAGAGCCCTTGATCATCAGAATGATCTCGTTGCCGTAGGGCCTGAGGGCAACCATCAGGGCCTGAGGCAGGATGACCTTGAAAAAGGTAACAGGCTGGGAAAGTCCCAGGGCGGCCGCGCCCTCCCATTGGCCTTTTGGAACGTTCAGGATGGCGCCCCGCAATATCTCGGCCTGATAGGCGGAGGTGTTCAGGGAGAAGGTGAAGATCACGCAGTACCAGGCTTCCCGGAAAAAGGTCCAAAGGCCGATTGCCTCCAGTTCCGTACGGAAGCCGCCGGCTCCGTAATAGACCAGGAATGTCTGGGCCAGCAGCGGTGTGCCGCGGAAAAAATAGACGTAGGCGTAGGCCGGAGCGGAGAGAACCTTCCAACGTGACGCGCGGGCGGCTGCAATCGGCAGGCTGAGCAGCGCGCCGATCAACAGAGAAACACTGACGATCTGCAGCGTGACGAGGAAGCCATCGACATAGTCAGGCCAGTATTTCTGGACAAACGGGCTGTTGATGTTGGTGACGAGATAAAAGAGAAGCGAGGCCCCGGACACGATCCAGAGCGCCATCAGCACGTGACCGAGAATTCTGGCCTTGGTCCAGCGGCGCGGCAGTGGCGGCGGAGGCGGCAGCGCCGTGTCGGAAGAGACTACAGTCATCTTGCCGTATCTCCGCGTTTACTCCAACGTTCCAATCGCGCCAGGCCGGTCGAAGAGATTATGGCCAGAATCAGGTAGATCAGGCAGGCGACGCCGAAAAAGAGGAAGGCTTCCTTGGTTACTCTGGCGGCAATTCCGGCTTCACGCATCAGATCCGCAAGCCCGATTGTCGAGACGAGTGCCGTTTCCTTCAATAGGATCAGCCACAGATTGCCCAGAGCAGGCAAAGCCAATCGGACCAATTGGGGAAGGATAATGAAGGTCATCGTCTGCTTCCGGCTCAATCCGAGAGCTTGACCGCCCTCGAATTGTCCCTGTGGAATTCCCCGAAAGGCGGACAGAAACGCTTCTGACGCATAAGAGGAAAACACGAACGACAGCGCGAACATCCCGGCGACGAAGGAATTGACTTCGAAATAGGTTTCAATCCCGATCAGTTTCAACGCCTTTTGAAATCCGATCTGAACGCCGAAATAGACCAGAAAAAGTGTCAAAAGCTCGGGCAGACCGCGGAAGATGGTGGTGTAGATATTGGCCGCAAGCTTCAGGCTCGGTTCGGCTGACTTTTTTGCAAGCGCCAGAAGAAATCCAAGCGCTAGACCGAATGGCAGGGAGGCAAGCGCAAGTGAAACCGTCACCAGGGCGCCAATCGCGATCGTGTCGCCCCAGCCATGTTCCCCAAACGATAGCAGCGTCAAAGCTTCATTCATAAGCTGGCGCGTCTTCCTTTTCCTCGAACAGTGTTTGCAACTGCTGTCCGGATAGAAATCTTATTTTCGAAAAAAGACACAGCGCGAAATCGCGCTGTGTCGCTTGGCTACCGGTTTCAGCGAGATCAGCCGCCGTAAACGTCGAACGTGAAGTACTTGTCGCTGATTTCCTGGTACTTGCCGCTCGCAAGAATGGCCGCGATGGCTTTGTTCAGCATTTCCTTCAGGTCGCCGTCTTCCTTGCGGATCGCGATGCCCGCGCCTTCACCGTTGATGACCGGATCCGGGGTAAGGGTCCCGAGCAGCTTGCAGCAGGCGCCGTCATCGGTGCCGAGCCAGTCGGACAGGACAACGACGTCGTCGATGACGGCATCGATACGTCCGCTGGAAACGTCGAGCTTGTACTCGTCCGGCGTCGGATAAAGCTTCAGCTCAACGGACGGCAGCTTTTCTTCCGCATAGTTGGAATGCGTGGTGGAGCTCTGGGCTCCAAGCGTGATGCCTTTCAGGTCCGCGTCGCTGGTGCCGGAAAGCTTGGAATCCTTCGGCACGGCGATGGCCGGCGGCGTGTTGTAGTATTTGTTGGTGAAATCGACCTGCTGCTTCCGCTCGTCGGTGATCGACATGGATGCGATCACGGCGTCGAACTTGCCGGCCTGCAGAGCGGGAATCATGCCCTCCCAGTCCTGGGTGACGAACTCGCACTCGACCTTCATTTCTTCGCAGAGCGCCTTGGCGATATCGACGTCGAATCCGACGAGTTCACCGTCTGCGGTCAGGGAGTTGAAGGGAGGGTAAGCGCCCTCGGTTCCGATGCGGACCTTGGACCAGTCTTTCGCTTCCGCGCCACCCACAACAGCCAAAACGGCCACAGCAGCCGCAGCCATACGCAAAACACGCATATTATTTGTTCCCCTAATATCTGTTCGTGGCACAGGCGGGTTCCTCCCGCCCGTTCGCCCGATGTTTCTATTCCATACACTTCAGATCAAATTTCAACCATGCCTGGGAAAAAAACGCAGCGTCGAAACACAATATCGTCAATTTCAACTTCGTCGCCGAAGGAAAAGGGAATGGTTGAGTGCTCCGGGAGCCTTATGTGGTTGGTTCATTTCCGCGCAGGATGCGCTCGACGATGCGGAAAGGACACCGCGTCTGGGGCGGCAGCCTCTGCTTCTTCGCCATGATTCTGGAGAATAAGACCAAAGGAGGAGCGGCCCGTGCAGACGTGTGACTTCCGGTGTTGCCTGAAGAGGAGGTTCCGGGAAGCGCATTGCAGGCTCTCGAACTGACAAGTGCCGGACTCCGGGGACGCGCCTGTGAAAATCGCAAACAAAAAGCAAGACCTGCGCCGAGTGTCCGCATCGAAATCCTTGATCGAACCCATGATTTTAATGAATTTGAACCGCCGCCCTTGTCGGAATAGGTAGAAATTTACCGAAAGACAGGGAAGGGCCGGCCGGCCGTAACCTTGGTCCGGGGTCGTCAAACATGGGTGGCGTGATGGATTTTGAACTTTTTATCGGCAACAAGAACTACTCTTCCTGGTCTTTCCGGCCATGGATCGCCTTGCGCCAAAAAAACATACCGTTTCGGGAGAAACTGGTGCCGTTCGACTTTGAAAATGGCAACCCGGACTTCGCCGCCTTTTCGCCGAGTATGAAAGTCCCGGTCTTGAAAGACGGCGACCTCACGGTCTGGGACAGTCTCGCGATCCTGGAATACGCGGCTGAATGCTATCCCGAAAAAGGCCTGTTGCCTGAAGATAGCGCCGCGCGGGCTCTTGCCAGGTCCGTATCCGCCGAAATGCACTCGGGTTTCGGGGCGTTGCGGGACGCTTGCCCGATGAACATGCGCCGTCCCGTGGAAACGCTCGGGGTGAGCGACGCGGTGAAGGCGGATGTCGGGAGGGTCCTGTCGATCTGGAGCGAGTGCCTGGAAAAATCCGGCGGACCTTTCCTGTTCGGCGATTTCACGATCGCGGACGCCATGTATGCCCCGGTCGTCAGCCGCATTGCGACCTACACTTTGACGGACGATCCGGTTTTCGCCCGTTATCACGCTTCCATGACCGGAACCGAGGCCTGGCTTGCATGGGAGGCGGAGGCGCTCAAGGAAACCTGGACCGTCGCCGTCGACGAAATCTGATCGGGGGCGCGGATCATTCCGCGGCGGCCATGTGGCTGTTAGAGAACGTTTTCTGCTCGTCGAGAAACCCCTGTAGCCGGTCGACGAACCGGCGGACCTTGAGCGGAATAAATCGGTTGGAGGGATAAACCGCGTAGACCGGGTGTGGCGGGTACCGCCACTCCGGAAGCACGAGTTCAAGCTCGCCCGACCGGAGGTAAGGATCGATCAGCCAGCGGTTCGCCAGCACGATGCCCCGCCCGGCCAGAGCGGCCCGCCGCAGCATTGCGCTGTTGTTGACGATCATCGAGGGTTTTATCCGAACAGAGAGGTTTTCTCCGCCCGGGCTGATAAAGGGGACCTGCAAGCCTGTCGAAATGGTCTTGTAGAGAAGGTAGTCGTGGGTGCACAGATCCGAGGGGTGTTTCGGCCGCCCTCTTTCATCCAGATAGCGCGGGGAGGCGACCAGGCAGCGCTGCGCGGTTCCGAGTCTGCGCACGATGAGACGGTCGTCGCTGATGTCCCCCATCCGGATCGCCACGTCCAGTCGTTCCTGAACCACGTCGGCGTAAAGGTCGGACAGGGAGATGTCGAGAACGATCCCCGGATAGTCCGTGTTGAAATCAAGCAGAAAATTCGACAGCAGGGTTTCCGAAAAGCCGCTCGGCAGACCAAGAGACAGCAGTCCGGTCATCTGGTCGTCTTCGCTGCGGATCGAGCGATCGGCTTCCTCAAGGCGCTCAAGTATGTCCTGTGCATGGACAAGGTAGCGTTGGCCGGCTTCCGTCAGGTTGAGTTGCCGCGTCGTGCGGTTGATCAAACGGTTGCCAAGCTCGTTCTCCAGGGAACGGATCTGCTGGCTGATCGCGGGTTGGGAGATACCCATGTGTTTCGCCGCCGCCGAAAAGCTGCCGAATTTCACCGATTGCACAAAACTTTTGAGCGCTACGAGTTTGTCCATCGGGAGGCTCCGGCAGTTTCAATGGACGCGGATTTCTCAAACCTATAAGTCTGACTTATCATTCATATAAGATCGCCTGGGCTTTAAAAACAATCCGTATGAAACATCTCTACCTGTGTCCGGTCGCTTCTGTACGTTCCGGGCCATCCAACACCTGTTTTTCTTAGGTCAAGCCGGGAGTCCGTTCATGACCATTCCATCTCTTTCCCTCTCCAGACGCAGTCTTTTGGGAGGTGTTGCCGGTGCAGGTGCACTGGCTGCCACCGCCGGAGGGCTCTCCCTCCTGTCGTCCTCCGCGCAGGCCGCAGCGCCCCTGGCCGGGGCGCCCATGGCGAGCGCGCTTCGATACAAGGTCGGCGACTTCGAAGTCACCGCGCTGCTCGACGGGTATCTCGATATCACGCCGGAGGTTGTCGTTGGCTATGAGGAAGCGGAAGGCAAACGTCTGCGCGACAGGGCGCTGATTGAAGGAAACGCGCTGCGGATCCCCGTCAATGCCTTTTTGATCAACACGGGTGAGCGGCTGATCCTGGTGGACGCGGGAACCGCCGATGCGCTCGGTCCGACCATGGGCCGGCTTCCGTTGGCCTTCAAGGAGGCAGGCGTGTCTCCGGACCAGATCGACGCCGTGCTGATTACCCACATGCACCCGGATCATCTCTTCGGTGCCGTTGACGCGGATGGGAACCGGGTCTTTCCGAACGCGGAACTGATCCTGCCGGAAGTCGATAACGCCTTCTGGTTCGATGACGCGGCCATGAGCGGCGCCCCCGAGCAGTTCAAGCCGTTTTTCGTCGGCGCGCGCCGGGCCGCGGACGCCTACAAAGGCAGTCAGACGCTCTTTTCGGGCGACAAGGAAATCCTGCCCGGTATCCAGGCGATGGCGCTGCCCGGTCACACGCCGGGACATACGGGCTATGTCCTCGACAGCAACGGTGAAACCCTCGTCATTGCGGCAGATGTCGTCCACATGGCGGTCTATCAGTTCGAGAATCCGGACTGGGGGATTGGCTTTGACATCGATGCCAAAATGGCTGCGGCATCCCGCAAGCGCTTCCTTGATCAGGCCGCGACTGAAAAACTGCTGTTTGCCGGAGCGCATATTCCGTTTCCGGGGATGGGCCGCGTTGTGAAGGAAAGCGACGGCTATCGTTTCGTGGCGGCCGGCTGGCCTTACGCCTACTGAACCGAAATCCGGGCCTGACCTTCAAATTGATTGCCGGTCGGGCCCGGGCGGTCAGCGAATGCCAAAGCCGGAAAAGGGCAGAAATTTCACCGGATCGCCTTTTTTGATCCGGGTGACTTCCTCGGGAATTTCGATCAGCCCGTCCGCCTCGCGCAGTCCCGTGATCAAGCCGGAGCCGTCGCGCAGGAATTTATGCGCGACGGTGGCGCCTTGCGCGTCGGTTCCCAGATAGCCGCGGTAGAATTCGCGCCGGTCCGGCTTTTTCTTCGGAACTTCGAAAGCCGCCGGGACCTGGAAACCTCTTGGTTCCAGGAAAGGACCGCCGGCAAGAGTGCTGAGAACGGGCCGGGCATAGAGCAGGAAGCAGACCATCGTTGCAACCGGGTTTCCCGGCAACCCCAGAAAGGCGCAGCGCCCGAGCGTGCCGAACATCATTGGCCGGCCCGGTTTGACCGCCAGTTGCCAGATCTGGCGCTTTCCAAGCTCGTCCAGAATGCGCAGGATATGGTCTTCTTCGCCCTTGCTGGCGCCGCCGGTGGTGATCACCGCATCGCACCGCGCCGCTGCGTCCTGCAACGTCGCGCCGATCAGATCCGCGTCGTCCTTCAGGACGCCGAGGTCTTCAATTTCGACGGGAAGGGTCGCACAGAGGCCCCTGAGAAGAAAATGGTTGGAATCGTAAACGCCGCCGGACGAGATTGCCTCTCCGGGACGGCGCAGCTCGTCTCCCGTCGAGACAAGGGCAACCTTGAGCCTCCGGTAGACACAGACTTCGGCCTGGCCGGTGGAGGCAATCGCGGCCAGATCCTGCGGCCGCAGGATCTGGCCGGGAGACAGAAGCTCCGTTCCTTTCGGGACGTCTTCGCCGGCCTTGCGGCAATTGGCGCCCTTTTTCAGTCCCTGGGGCACGATCACGAAGTCCTGACCGTCCTGCTCATGCGTCTCGCAGTCTTCCTGCATGGCGACCGTGTCGGCGCCGGGCGGCATGACCGCACCGGTGAAGATCCGCGCGGCAGCCCAGGGAGAAAGGGCCGTCGCGTCTGTCTGCCCGGCCGCGATCCGCTGCTGGAGCCGGAAAAATCCGCCCGCTTCGTCGTGATCGGAATGCCGATAGGCATAGCCGTCGACCGCGGAATTGTCGGTCAGCGGCACGTCGCGGGGCGCTATGACGGCTTCCGCCAGAATGCGTTCCAACGCCTCTTCGAGACGCAGGGTTTCGGTTCCGGCGACGGTCGATAGCCGTTCCTTCAGGATGGCAAGCGCTTCTTGGTGCCTGAGCCGGTCCTTGTCGTGCACGAAACAATCGTCCTGCAACGGTTTTCCGCTCATAAGGCGCGCCCCTTCAACTTCAGGGTCTGCTGAATGAAATCCGCGAGCGCCGGAATGTCGTCCAGATGAAAGACCGGCAGCGTTTCGTCGGGGAGTTCGTGATCCGAGGCAACGGCCAGAATACCGGGATCGGCCGGAGCAAGCGCGCCGCGGTCGGCCGTCTCCAGGCGCCTGGCCTCGATTTTAAAGTGGCTTTCGCGTTTGTAGCCTTCGATCAGGATGAGGTCGCAAGGCGCAAGGCGCGCGAGGATCTCCGGGAGGGGAGGCTCGTTTTCATCCCTGAGTTCGTGCATCAGCGCCCACCGGCGGCCGGACACGAGCGCGACCTCGCACGCACCCGCTTCCCGGTGGCGGTAGCTGTCCGTTTCCGGGTGATCGATGTCGAAGTTGTGATGGGCATGCTTGACCGTCGAGACCTTGAGGCCCCGCGCCGTGAATTCGCGCACAAGGCTGGCCATGAGCCGCGTTTTGCCGGAGTTCTTCCAGCCCGTGATTCCGAATACGGGAGTGTCTGTCATGTCAGCGGGTGCCCGAGCGCCTTGCGGACGGTCACGAGATCGTCCGGTCTGTTGGCATTGAAAAACGGGTCCATTCCGGTTGCCGGGTCCTTCTCGAAGGAGACTTCGATGCTGTCGTGACGGTCTACGAAAGCGAGTACCTTGCCGCTTTGGCCTGTCTCGAGCCATGCCTTCAGGTCCTCGTAGAGAGCCACGGGCCACAACCCGAAAACAGGGTGGAGTTTGTCGGCGGAAGTGGCAAGCGCGATCACGGGATCGATCGACGGGAGCGCCGAACAGAATTTTTCGACAAGCGTGCCCGGAAAAAAGGGAGTGTCGCCGGCAACGGAAACGACATGCGTCGTTTCAGGTCTTTGGTTCCTGACAAAGGTCAGCCCGGCAAGCACGCCGGCAAGCGGGCCGGCGTAATCTCCAACCGGGTCGGCGACGACCTCCAGGCCGGTATGAGCGAATCGTGACGGATCGCCGTTGGCATTCAAAATGATCTCGGGAACCTGAGGGCCGAGCCGTTCGAGGACCATTTCCAGCATGGTTTTCCCGCCAAGGTCCATGAGGCTCTTGTCGCCGCCGCCCATGCGCCTGGACTGGCCGCCCGCCAGGACACAGCCGATCACTTGCTTGGGCGTGAGATTTCCGTCCTGCGCCATCATGTCTCCGGAGCGCTCCCCTTGCGCCGTGCCTTGCGGGGTTCGTCCTCCGCATGTTCCGGCGCCATATCGAACTCAATCCGCTCCGTTCCGGCAAGGGCCACGAAGCGCTTCCCTCGGGCGCGGCCGATCAGCGTCAGACCGGCCCGGCGCGCCAGATCGACGCCCCAGGCGGTGAACCCGGACCGCGACACCAGAATGGGGACTCCCATCATCACCGTCTTGATCACCATTTCGGACGTGAGCCGTCCCGTCGTGTAGAAGATCTTGTCGTGCGCGGGTATCTCGTTCAGCACCATCCAGCCCGCGATCTTGTCGACCGCGTTATGCCTGCCGACGTCCTCCATGTAGACCAGCGGCGTGTCTTCCCGGCACAGAACGCAGCCGTGAATCGCGCCCGCTTCCAGGTAAAGCGACGGCGCCGTGTTGATGGATCTGGTCAGCTCGTAAAGCCAGGACGTTTTCAGGCGTGCGTCCTGCGGCAGGGAAACGGTTTCAAAGCCCTCCATGACATCGCCGAACACGGTGCCCTGAGCGCATCCCGATGTCCGGACCTTCTTTTTCAGCTTCTCTTCGAAATCGGTTTCCCGTTCCGTGCGGACCACGACAACTTCGAGATCGTCGTCGTAGTCTATCCCGGTAATGACATCGTCCGCAGCCAGCATGTTCTGGTTTTTCAGGTAGCCCACGGCCAGGAGCTCGGGATGGTCGCCGATGGTCATCATGGTGACCACTTCCTGGGAGTTCAGGTAAAGCGTCAGCGCTTTTTCGGTCACAACCCTGGTTTCAACAGAAACGCCATCCTGGTCGATGCCGCTAACGGACGTTGAAAGGCTGGGGTCGTCAGGGTCGGTCTTCAGTAAAAACGGGCCTGTCACGGCCGGAATGCTCCAAGTTCTGTTCAGCCTGTACCCTAGGGGAGGCAACCGCGTGAGGGCAAGGCATTTAGGAAGCCGCGCGGTCAATTCGCTTCACCCGGTCGACCGCCTGCGTGTCAGCGCCATGAAGGCGCCGCCTGCGATAAGCCCCCAGAATGCACCGGATACGCCCAGATAGCTGACCCCGGAAGCGGTGACAAGAAAAGTGATGATCGCGCTGTCCCGTGTTTCCGGCGTTTTTGTTGCCTCGCCTATGGAAGAGGCAAAGGCGCTCAGGAGGGCAAGGCCGGCGACCGCCTCAATCAGGATAGACGGCGTTGCCGCGACAAAGGCCATGACCAGACCGGCGAACAGGCCGAACAGGACATAGGCAACGCCGTTGACGACAGCGGCCCAGTACCTTTGCGCGGGGTCCTTGTGGGCGTCTTCGCCGGCACACATGGCTGCGGTGATCGCCGCGAGGTTCACCGCGTGACCGCCGAAGGGGGCGGCAAGAAGGCTGAAAACGCCGGATAGGGTGAACAGCGGTCCGCTCGCGGGATGATAGCCATAAACTCTCAGGACGGCGATGCCTGGAATATTTTGCGAGGCCATGGTGACGATGAAGAGCGGCAGCGCAATGCTTACGGCGGCTTCGAGGGTAAAGGCGGGTTCGATCAGGACCGGCCGGCTGATGATATCGGCTTGGGACAGATCCACCGGACCGCCGGTCAAGCCGGCGATGGCGAAAGTGACGATCATGGCAAGCGGAACCGCGTAGAGCCTGGCGAAGCGAAAGGCGATTGCCCAGGTCAAGATGATGGCGAGCGCACTCGCAGGCAGTTCGGCGACCGCCCTCACGGGAGCAAGGCAGAGACCGAACAGGACACCGGCCAGCATGGCGTTGGCCAGGGGACCGGGAATGGCGGCGACCGCACGGCCGAACGGGCGGACCAGGCCGGAAACAACGATGAGCACTGCGCAGAGAAGGAAGGCCCCGACTGCAGCGGAAAAACCGCCGTCGGCGGCGCCGGCGGAAGCCAGAAGGGCGGCGCCCGGCGTCGACCACGCGATCGAAACGGGCATCTTGGTCGCGAGGGAGGCGACGATCGCGCACAGCCCCATGGAGATGGAAAGCGCCATCAGTCCGCTGGTGGCTTCGGCGGGGCTGGCTCCGGAGGCCGCAAGGCCCTGGATGACGATGGCAAAGGAACTCGCGAATCCGACGATGGCTGCCAAAAGACCCGCGGAAAGAGTTTGAAGTGTCGGATATCCGCCGGACATTGCGTGACCCCTGAAAATCGAAGAGGCACACTATCCGGGGGCGGCTAGAACAGACTAGGGCAATAAAGCCACAGGATCACAATCTTTTGCCCGCTGAAAACGCTCCCGTCCTGGCAACGGAGCGTTTCAGATCATCAGCATGGCATTGGTCAGTCGGCCTGCCTGGAGTTCTCCGGCGAAATGACTGAACGCCAGATAGGCTTCGTCCCGGGTGAGGGCGCCCGGATGATCGAGCAACGGCCTGAGGACCGCATTCTGGGATGCCGCGACACCGTCGCTCAGATCTCTGAAGAACATCAGGGAATTCGGGAAGAGCCGGAAATCCGCCGGTTCGTGGATGATGCCTTCGATGTCTTCGAGACGCGGATCGTTCATGACACAATAGACCGTGTCGAGAACCGGCCCAGGCTGACCTTCGAGGATCTGGACGATATGCTGATCGACCATCAGCAAGGCTCCCGTAACGCCGGTCGAGCGGTTGCTCCGCCGGATATGCAGCAGCGTCTTTTCGATTTCGTCGGGCAGGGACAGCCTGAGCTTGTCCCATCTGATTTTGCTTCTGAAGCAGGCGCGATAAAATTCCATGGCCGTTCCATCCTTTTGCCGATGGAACCAGCCTGCGCTTCAATTCCTCACATTTGCTTAAAATTTTAGACGTTTTGGAAGAAGAGTGTTGATAGTGACGCAATTTACGGAAAGGTCTGGGGAAGGCAGTGCTTTGATGATGAAGCCGGCAGATAAGAAAACTGTGTAAAATTACGTTTGCTTAACTTTGTGTGGAAAAGGAGGTCACCGCTCTTCGGCGAGCTTGAAATCGAGCCCCGCCTTCACGGCCGGCCATTCATGGGGAAGAATCGAGTACACCGCCGTGTCGCGCAGGGCCCCGTTGGGTGAGCGTTGATGGGACCGCAGAACGCCGTCGAGTTTTGCGCCGAGGCGTTCGATCGCCGCGCGGCTTTGGCGGTTCAGGAAATGGGTCCGGAATTCCACGGCGATACAGTCGAGGTCTTCAAAGGCATGGCCGAGCAGCATCCGCTTGCACTCGGTATTGAGCGGGCTGCGCTGAACCGCCTTTCTGTACCATGTCGAACCGATTTCCACCCGTTTGTGAAGGGCATCGATATTCATGTAGGTGGTCATGCCGACCGCCTTGCCATCTGGCGTCAGCACGGCGAAGGGCAGCATGGACCCGCTTTCCTGAAGCGCCAGACGGCGGTCGATTTCAGCCGGTACCGCGTCGGGTTCCGGTACGGATGTGTACCAGAGCTTCCAGAGCTCTCCTTCCGAGGCCGCTTCCGCCAGATCGGCCGCGTGAGACTGGGACAAGGGCGCGAGCGTGGCATAAGCGCCTTTCAGGGTGACGGGCAAAGGCCAGGGCATAGGTTTTCATTCCCGATTGTTTTTTCTGTTTTAGAACGGCCGTTCTTCGCCTGTCCACCGAAGGAATTTACCGGTGTCGGCAAGTGTCAGGCCCTCGCCGATCCTGAAAATGCCCTCTGCCACCTCGATTGGACAATTGTCGGCCTGCGGGCCGCCCATATCGGTGCGGACCCAGCCCGGGTCGACAAGGACAACCGGGATACCCTCCGGCTCAAGCTCGGTCGCGAGCCCCTGCATGACCTTGTTGACCGCCGCTTTCGAGGCGCGGTAGGCCAGCGTGTCGGACTTGCGGTAGCCCATCCAGGACATCTGGCTTGAAACGGTCAGGATCCTGCCGGACCCGGAGCGCCTGAGATGAGGGAGAAAAGCCTGCGCGACCGCCAGCGGGGCAAGCGTGTTGATGGCAAGCGTCTCCTGGAAACCTGGAAAATCCATGTCGAACGGTGTCTGCCGCTCCGGGCCTATGACACCCGCGTTGTTGATCAACAGGTCGATGCCTTCCGGGATCCTTGCCGCTGCCTGTTGGACGGCGGCATGGTCGCTCACGTCGAAGACGAGAGGCAGAAAGCCGTCGCCGAGCGCCGCCGCGCAGGTCTCCGCGTTCTCCATTGATCGGATTGAGCCGAAGACGGTCCAGCCGCGGGCGAGCGCGACGCGGGCAAGTTCAAATCCGATCCCGCGGTTCGTTGCGGTGATGACGCAGGTTGGCATGTTGATATCCAGCAGGTCTTGAGAGGGGAGGAACGTCTGAAAGCAGGGGCGCCGATCAGGGTAATCGGCTTTGGCAGGCTTGCAACCGAAAGATTGCTGCCCTCGCACAGGGCCCTCGGCTCTCCTGCCGCGCGACAAAGCGTGGCGCTGCGGCAGGCTTGTTTTACCGGCGGAAGGATTTTATCTGTGACCTCGAGCGAGGGAGAGGGACGCTGCCGTGCGGCGGTTTGATTTTTGTTACGGCGGCGCCATTTGAAAAGTTTGATGAAGCGCTTACGGGATATCCCGATACGGTGGCTTCGACAGCAGGACGGACGAATGAACGACACGATCAAATCGGCGGTAATGGAACGCCTGAAGCAGATCAAGGGACCCGATCTTGAAGGAGATATCGTCTCCCTGGGCCTCATTTCCGACGTCTTCGTGTCGGACGGCCGTGTCGCGTTTTCCATCACGGTTCCGGCGGAACGGGCTCAGGAACTCGAGCCTTTGCGGCAGGCGGCGGAAAAGGTCGTCAAGGAGGTAGAAGGCGTTGAAAACGCCATGGTGGCGTTGACGGCGGAGCGGGCGCCTGGAGACGCCCGGAACACGGCACAGAGACCGGCGCCGCGTCAGCCTCAGCGGCCTGTCCGGGAAGATGCGTCCGCCAAACCGGGCGTTCCGGGGATTAGGCACATTATCGCGGTCGCTTCCGGCAAAGGCGGTGTGGGGAAATCCACGACGACCGCGAATCTGGCCCTCGCCATGGCCGCCAACGGTCTGAAGGTCGGTGTGCTCGACGCCGATATCTACGGTCCGTCCGTTCCCCGCCTGTTCAAGGTATCCGGTCGGCCCGAACCGCTTGAAGGCCGGCTGCTGAAACCCCTTGAGGGCTACGGCGTGAAGGTCATGTCGATGGGCTTCATGGTGGAAGAGGAAACGCCGATGATCTGGCGGGGACCGATGGTGATTTCCGCCCTGACACAGATGTTGCGCGAGGTCGCCTGGGGCGAACTCGATGTTCTCGTCGTGGATATGCCTCCAGGCACCGGAGACGCCCAGCTCACCATGGCGCAGCAAGTCCCGCTCGCCGGCGCGGTAATTGTATCGACACCTCAGGATCTCGCCCTGATCGACGCGCGAAAGGGATTGAACATGTTCAAGCGCGTCGATGTTCCCGTGCTCGGGATCGTTGAGAATATGAGCTACTTCCTGTGTCCTGACTGCGGCAGCCGCCACGACATTTTCAGTCATGGGGGCGCGCGCAAGGAAGCCGAACACCTCAATGTGCCTTTTTTGGGCGAAATACCTCTGACCATGAAGATCCGGGAAACGTCCGATGCCGGAACGCCCATTGTCGTCTCCGATCCCGAAGGGCCTGTCGCGGCCATCTACCGGGACATCGCCGCAAAGGTCGTCGCGGGTATCGAACAGTCCGCGGCCAGCGCGGAAAGAGCCGCGCCGAAGATTGTGTTCGACTGAGCCTGGTCTGGGGCTTTCAGAGCCCCTCGTTTCGCTACCTCAAGGCGCTTGCAAGCGGAGTTGCCGAGCCGTTTTTCCATGGCGATTGGCAGCGAATTCCGACTCTGGCCGAATCGCATGCGGTTTCCAGGCTCACTGCTTTTTGCCAAATCGCACGTCGCGAAAGAAAAAAAGACGATATTTTGTTTTATGGATCAATTTGAGGGTTTAGGCCGAATTTTCGCTCGCTAGAAGGGTGTGAAATCCTTAGCGGTTGGAACAATTAGGTTTTTCACGTCCTGATCACGCGGTTTGCCTAGGGTCAGGCCCGCGATTGTGCGGAAAGAAAAACGAACAAAGGTTCCTTCCCGGGAATGACGCCAGCCCATCCTCAGACCGCTGCCGGTGAACCGAAACCCTCACTGGCGGTCCTCATTGCGATTTCGACCGTCAGCCCGGTGGCCATGCAGATCTACCTGCCATCTCTTGCCGGGATGATGGCGGTGTTCTCCGCCACGGCGGGCGAAATCCAGCTCTCCATGTCCGCGTTCTTCATCTCTGTCGCCGTGTCGCAGTTGTTCTGGGGCCCGCTTTCGGACCTGTTCGGCCGGCGTCCAGTGATCATAATCGGAATGGCCCTTTTCGTCGTTGGCAGCATCTTTTGCCTGCTCGCGCCGTCGATCGAGTGGCTGATCGCCGCGAGGGTCATCCAGGCCGCGGGCGGCTGCACGGGTCTGGTTCTCGGTCGCGCGATCGTCAGGGATCTTTATGGTCCGCGGCAAGCGGCAAGCATGATCGGCTATGTGACCATGGGGCTGGCGGTGATGCCGGCGCTCGCACCTGCGATGGGAGGGGTGCTGGATCAGTTCTACGGTTGGCGAGGCGGCTTTTTTCTCATGCTGATATTCGGCGTAGGGGTCCTTTGGGCCAGCGTCTACCGCCTGCCGGAAACCCACAAGACACGCGTGGCCGTGACCGCGCGCCAGGTCCTGCAATCGTATCTTCGCCTTTTCAGGGAGCCTCTTTACTGGGGATACGCGCTGACGGCGACCTTTTCGGCGCTGACATATTTCGCCTATCTCGGCGGCGCCCCGTTCATCGCGGCCGGACTTATGTCCATGACGGCTGCCGAAATGGGATTTTACTTCATGTTTGTCGCGCTCGGCTATATGGCCGGGAATTTCCTGTCCGGAAAATACGCCGAACGCGTCGGCATGTTTCCAATGGTACTCGCCGGCACCTTGATAAGCGGGCTTGCGGTCGTGTTGGTGGCCGGGTTCACCCTGTTCGAGGCGCTGACGCCGGCGAGCCTTTTTTTGCCGATGTTCGTTCTTGGACTGGGCAACGGCGTTTGCCTGCCGAGCGCGCTGTCCGGCGCCGTCAGTGTGCGGCCCGACCTCGCCGGATCGGCCTCGGGCCTGACTGCGTCATTGCAAGTCGCGACCGGAGCGGTGGCCGGTTCCCTGGTTGCAAGGCTGTACGCGGACGGTTTTCTCGCCGGGTCGCCCTGGGCGATGATCTGGATTATGGCAGCCGGCGTGGGTGCCGGTCTGATCGCGGCAGTCGCAATAAGACTGGTCTCCACCCGCCGGGAGATGGTGCCGGCGGAATGAACGACTTGCGTTCAGGGACGGTCAGACCCGTCTTTTACGGATTTATCCGCCTGTAACGCTCATGTGACGGGAGACCGCCGGCTGGTTGGTGGTACGGTCAATGACGAAGTCGTGTCCCTTCGGCTTGCGACCGATGGCTTCATCAATTGCCTTGTTCAGGAGGTCGTTGCCTTCAGAGGCTCTGAGAGGCGCGCGCAGGTCGGCCATGTCATCCTGCCCCAGGCACATGTAGAGCTGGCCGGTGCAGGTAACGCGAACCCGGTTGCAGCTTTCACAGAAATTATGTGTCATCGGCGTGATCAAGCCGAGCCGTCCGCCCGTTTCCTCAACAGTGACGTAGCGCGCGGGGCCACCCGTTTTGTAAGGAATGTCCGTCAGCGTGAAACGCTCGGCAAGACGGGCCCGCACGGTTGAAAGCGGAAGATACTGGTCCGTCCGGTCTCCGTCGATTTCACCGAGCGGCATGGTTTCGATGAGGGTCAGATCATAGCCCTCGTCATGGCACCATTTGAGCATGGGAACGATCTCGTCTTCGTTCACATCCTTGAGCGCGACCATGTTGATCTTGATCTGGAGCCCGGCTTCGCGCGCCGCCCGAAGACCGTCCATCACCTTGCCAAGGTCGCCCCAGCGGGTCACAGCCTTGAACTTCTGAGGGTCGAGCGTGTCGAGGGACACGTTGATCCGGCGCACGCCGCAATCGTGTAGCTCCCCGGCGAAGCGCTGAAGCTGTGAGCCGTTCGTGGTGACCGTCAGTTCGTCGAGAAGACCTGACTCCAGGTGTCGCCCAAGACTGCGGATCAGACTCATGATGTTCTTGCGCACAAGCGGTTCGCCGCCTGTCAGACGCAGCTTGCGAACACCTTTCTCGATAAAGGCGGTACAAAGCCTGTCCAGTTCCTCGAGAGAAAGAACCTCGCGCTTGGGCAGGAAAGTCATGTCTTCCGCCATGCAGTAGACACAACGGAAATCGCAGCGGTCGGTGACCGACACGCGAAGATAGCTCACCGCGCGGCCGAAGGGGTCTATCATGGGGGATGGCGCGGACAATGCGTCCGTTTTTGTCACCGGCAACACGATCTTACCGTCCGTCACGTTTTCCTCTCCCTGGAAACTTTATTTATTCTCCGATCATATGGCGTTACGGCAGACAATATCAATCGAAACCGAACCGAACGGACCGCAGATCCGCTTCAGGTAAACTGGATAGTATACTTATGTCAATCCATCCGGCACCGATACCGGTTTGTCTGCGCAAGGGCTTTGATCCAATTGCCGGCGCAGCCGTATTAGCTACTGCACTTTACGGCATCCGGTCCGGCTGTCTCTGGAGCGCTTTCGCCCGGAAGCCTGCCGCAGGACTAAAGGGCGTGCCCGGCCAAGGAGGTGGACACGGCCGGACAGGTGCCAAACACGCTCAGACCGGGGCGGGTGAAGTGCGCTTGGAAAACGTCTCTTCGAACAGGAAGCAAGAGCCATCATGACCACACTTGTCTGGTTTCGCCAGGACCTTCGCGTCAGCGACAACCCAGCTCTTTTTCACGCCGCGAGGGAAGGGGCCGTTCTTCCCGTTTTCGTACTGGAAACGGCGGATCAGTCCGGGGACTCGCATCCAATGGGGGGAGCCAGCCGCTGGTGGCTGTATCACAGTCTGGCCGCGCTGAAAAAGGCGTTGCCGGGGCTGGTTTTTCTGCGCGGCAGCGCGCGCCATTTGATTCCGGAACTCGCGAAGGAGACGGGCGCCAAAGCCGTCTACTGGAACAGGTGCTACGAACCGCATGCCATCGAACGGGACACCGATATCAAGGCCGTGCTGAAGGAGGATGGGCTTGAGGCGAAGAGCTTCAAGGCCTCGCTGCTTTTCGAGCCCTGGGAACTGAAAACCAAGTCCGGCGGTCCGTTCAAGGTCTATTCCCCTTTCTGGAAAGCCGCGCAGGACCTGGAGGTGGAAACGCCGCTTCCGGCTCCAGACGATGTCCGGTTCGCCGAAGGGCCGCAAGGCGAAGCACTGGAAGCGCTTGGACTGCTGCCTTCAAATCCCGATTGGGCCGAGGGCTGGGGCGAGCTTTGGGAACCCGGAGAAAAAGGCGCGCACAAGCGGTTGAAGGCATTTCTGCAAAACGGTCTGGACGGCTACGGAACCTTGCGGAACCGGCCGGACCTGCCAAACGTGTCGAGGCTGTCGCCCGCCCTGCATTTCGGCGATATTTCGCCGCGACAGGTCTGGCACGAAACTCTGCGACACACGGAAACCGGCGACGGGTCGTCCCGGGATGGAACGAAGTTCCTGAGTGAACTGGCGTGGCGGGAGTTTGCCTATCACCTGCTGTATCACTTTCCGAAACTTCCCTCGGAAAACTGGCGGCCCGCTTTCGATGCCTATCCCTGGCGGGAAGCGCCTGGCGATCTGGAACGCTGGCGCAAGGGGCGTACCGGATATCCGATCGTCGATGCGGGGATGCGGGAGCTCTGGCAAACCGGTTACATGCACAATCGGGTGCGCATGATCGTTGCCAGCTTCCTGATCAAGCATCTGAGACTCGATTGGCGCCATGGCGAAACCTGGTTCCGGGATACGCTGCTCGACGCCGATCTGGCGAACAACTCTGCCAGCTGGCAATGGGTGGCCGGTTCGGGCGCTGACGCCGCGCCCTATTTTCGGATATTCAACCCGATCACGCAGGGCGAGAAATTCGATCCGGAGGGGGATTATGTGCGCAAGTGGGTGCCTGAACTGAAAGACCTGCCGACCGAAGTGCTTTTCGCGCCTTTCGAGGCCGCGGAGGAGGTTCTGGAAAGGGCGGGTGTGCGGCTTGGCGAGACCTATCCGTATCCTGTCGTGAACCACGCCGCTGCCCGTCAGGCGGCGCTGGAGGGATATGAGGCGGTGAAACAGGCCAATCGAGACCCGGCTTGACGGCGGGGCGGGTGAGACTATCGTCTGCGTAAAATCACAAACGGTCCTTCTCTGCAATCAGGATGTCCAATGACCGACGAAACCGCCCCCTGGCCGACTGAACTCCGGGTCTCCAAGGACCGTGACAGCCTCACGGTCGCTTTCGACAACGGGGAACGGCATGCGCTCTCCGCAGAATATCTGCGGGTCTGCTCTCCCTCGGCAGAGGTCAAGGGGCATGCACCATCCGAAAAGCGGACCGTGCCTGGCAAACGCCGCGTTGAGATCCTGAAAATCGAGCCGGTCGGCAATTATGCGGTGAAGATCCATTTCGACGATCTGCACAACTCCGGTATTTTCACATGGACCTACCTGCGGGAACTCGGCAATGAGCGCGACCGCCACTGGGGTGGCTATCTCAAGGAGCTGGAAGAGAAAGGTTTGAGCCGGGACCGGTAAAGGCACCCGCAATGGATGGGGATGGGTCTTGTCACATTCGGGCCCATTGGCCCCGGAGCGGACGACCGGATGAGGGCCGGTAAGGTGTCGCTTGCATAAATTGCCGGATGTTCCGGGCACAAAAAAGCCGGGCGAAAGGGCCCGGCTTTTCAATGTCTTTATGAGCGCGATCAGCGTTTGACGACGACTTTCGATCCGACCTTCACGTTGCTGTAAAGATGGATGATGTCTTCGTTTGCCAGCCGGATGCAGCCGGAAGAAACGGCGGAACCGATGGTCCACGGCTCAGTCGTTCCATGGATACGGTACAGGGTCGAGCCGATGTAGAGCGCCCGGGCGCCGAGAGGGTTGTTGGGACCGCCCGGCATATGAGCCGGAAGGATACGGCCTTTCGCGCGTTCGCGAGCCCGCATCTGCGGCGGAGGCGTCCAGCCCGGCCATTCAGCCTTGCGGCTGATGCGGTGCGTGCCGGCCCACTGGAAGCCGTCCTTGCCGACGCCGACGCCATACTTCATGGCCTTGCCGCCCGGAAGGACGTGATACAGCCGGCGCTCGGACGTATCGATCACCAGGGTTCCCGGAGCGTACGGGCCATCGTATCTGACCTTCTTGCGCCGGACCGGCGATTTGCCGCCCGGATGATATTTCGGTGTCACCCAGGTGTTGGTGCTGTGATCGAAAAAGCCAGCCCGGGCAGAAGCCGTTTCCGGCAGCAGCATCGTACCGGCCAGTAGTGTAAACAATGCAAAAATAAGCGTCTTCATTCTGATCCCCATTCGCGCCAGACCCACCATAGCGCATACATTGCGTTCGCCCTTACGTTAGGAGAAGGTCCTTGCCGCAGTGTTAATGATGATGGCCCAAAATAGGCGAAAATGGAATCTCACGTTAATGTGAGTGTGGTCGGCGCCGTCAAAATGTGCCGAAAATGCAACGTTTTTCTCTCCTGGAACGAGCTGCGTGTCACTGTTCCCGGAATGGTTGCCGTTTTCAGATGCGTGAGCAACGGAATTGTCGGTGAACCATTCCTGACGGCGGAGCGGTAATCAGCGATTCGTCCCTCTGTTCCGGGCCGCTCTTTTTCGGGAAACGATCAGGCACGTCTTCCGCGCAAAACGCATGGTCCCGGCCGTTGGGCCGGGACCG
Organism: Roseibium aggregatum; assembly: GCF_017309185.1. Lineage (GTDB taxonomy): Bacteria > Pseudomonadota > Alphaproteobacteria > Rhizobiales > Stappiaceae > Roseibium > Roseibium aggregatum_B. Next base: position 1,873,495 of record NZ_JAEKJZ010000001.1, read on the forward strand.
GATCTGGATCTGCGGAGGGGGCCCGGAAGCACGTCTTGCGCTGTCTCCGGCGCGCAAGACGCGAGATGCGCACCGGCCGACAGCATTTGTCACCCTGGACGCGGACCCTGGGGGATTATCCCAGATTCAATTCCTTGAAGAAGTCGTTGCCCTTGTCGTCGACGACGATGAAAGCCGGGAAATCCTCGACCTCGATCTTCCAGATGGCTTCCATGCCGAGTTCCTCGAACTCGACCACTTCCACCTTCTTGATGCAGTCCTGGGCGAGACGGGCGGCGGGGCCGCCGATGGAACCCAGATAGAAGCCGCCGTGCGCCTGGCAGGCGCGGCGCACCTGGGCGGAGCGGTTGCCCTTGGCCAGCATCACCATGGAGCCGCCAGCGGCCTGGAACTGATCGACATAGGCGTCCATTCGTCCAGCCGTTGTCGGACCGAAAGACCCGGACGGCATGCCTTCCGGTGTCTTGGCCGGTCCAGCATAGTAGATCGGGTGGTTCTTGAAGTAGTCGGGCAGAGGCTCGCCGCTTTCGAGACGGTCGCGCAATTTGGAATGGGCAAGGTCGCGGGCCACGATCAGCGGGCCGGTCAGCGAAAGCCGGGTCTTGATCGGATGCTTGGTAAGTTCGCCGAGGATCTCGGACATCGGCCGCGTCAGGTCGATCTTGACCACATTGTCCGACAGGTGCTCGTCGGTCACCTCGGGCAGATATTTCTCCGGATGCATTTCAAGCTGCTCCAGGAAAATACCGTCCTTTGTGATCTTGCCGACCGCCTGGCGGTCCGCCGAACAGGAAACCGCCAGACCGATGGGGAGCGACGCGCCGTGGCGCGGCAGCCGGATGACGCGGACATCGTGGCAGAAATACTTGCCTCCGAACTGTGCGCCGACACCCGTGGCCTGGGTCAGTTTGTGGATTTCCGCTTCCATCTCAAGGTCACGGAAGGCATGTCCGAGGTCCGAGCCTTGCGTCGGCAGACCGTCGAGGTAGCGCGCGGAGGCGAGCTTGGCGGTTTTCAGGTTCATCTCCGCCGACGTTCCGCCGATCACGATCGCCAGGTGATAGGGCGGGCAGGCCGCCGTGCCGAGCGTCAGGATCTTTTCCTTCAGAAACTCGACCATCCGGTCGTGGGTGAGCAGCGACGGGGTGCCTTGAAAAAGGAACGTCTTGTTGGCGGAGCCGCCGCCCTTTGCCATGAACAGGAACTTGTAGGCATCCTCGCCTTCCGCATAGAGCTCGATCTGCGCCGGCATGTTGTTCTTGGTGTTTTTCTCCTCGAACATGGAGACCGGCGCGAGCTGTGAATAGCGCAGGTTTTTTTTGAAATAGGCGTCGCGCGCGCCTTCTCCGAGCCTGGCCTCGTCCATCCCGTCGGTCCAGACCCTGCGCCCCTTTTTGCCCATGATGATCGCGGTGCCCGTATCCTGGCACATGGGCAGGACGCCATGGGAAGCGATATTGGCGTTTTTCAGAAGGTCGTAGGCGACGAACTTGTCGTTTTCGGTCGCTTCCGGATCGTCGAGGATTTTCTTCAACTGCTCTAGATGGCCCGGGCGCAGATAGTGGTTGATGTCCTTGAACGCTTCCTCGGCGAGCAGGCGGAGACCTTCCGGTTCAACGACCAGGACGTCTTCACCGTTGAATTCCGCCATTCTGACGTGGTCCGACGTCAGCTTCCGGTAGGGCGTCTTGTCTTCGCCCTGGGGGAAAAGCGCGCTGTGATGATAGGCGGGAGGGGATACGGGAGCGTTCATATGACGGCATTCCTTGTCTGGCTTTCACCCACGAGCGAGATGACCGGGTGGCGCTGGATCAATCGGAGCTGTTCTCATACGGCAAAAAGGCCGTGGACGCCAAGTCGCACGGCCTGCCAAATTGGTCGGACCCGGTGTTTGCCGGGTCGCGTCGGTGTTTATCGGACAGCGGTCAGATCAAGCGTGACGGTGACGGCATCGCCGACGGTGTCGGAGCCCACGCCCTCGCCGAGCTTGTAGTCGAGACGATTGAGTTTCGCTGTTCCGTCGGCTTTCGCCGTGTCTCCGTCAATCTCCAGCGTGAACTCAAGGGTGATCGGCTGCGTGACGCCCTTTATGGTCAAGACACCGTCTGCCTTGTAACTGGTTCCGTCGATTTTCTGGGCGCCGTCCGCCTTGAACTCCGCAACCGGAAAACCATCGACGTCGAACCAGTCTTTCGAGGGGATCGTGCCGTCGAATTGCGCGTTGCCGGTGGAGGCGCTTGCAGGCTCTATCCGTGCGGAAATCCTGGCGTCTTCCGGTTTTTGCGGATCGAACTCGATGGTGGCGGTCCATGTTTCGAAAGTCCCCTGAACCGTTCCCTGGCCCTGTTGAACTTCAAAACCGAGTTTGCTTCTGTCGGGGTCAACGTTCCAGGTGTCGGCCAGGGACGGTGCCACGGTGCCAAAAGTGAAAGCTGCCGCTGCTAGATAGGAGCAGAATTTCAGATGCATGGAGTGTCTCTCTAAAGTGAAATATCAGGCCTTTGCCTTCGCGGGAGCTGTCGATGTCATGCGTTTCAGCGTGTCGTCGCGGGCAATGAAGTGGTGTTTGAGAGCTGCCGCGACGTGGCCGATGACCAGGGCGATCAGCAGGTAGGCGCCGTACTCATGCAGGAGCTTGAAGAAGCTTTCCGCCTGCTCCTGCGAGCCAAGGGCCGAAGGGACCGGGAGGTGGGGCACCGGCCAGATGTTGAACAGGATCGTCGGAATCCCCCAGGGTGAGGCAGATACCATGAACCAGCCGGTCACGGGCATGGCGAAGATCAGGGCATAAAGACCGAAGTGGCCCGCATGAGCGGCCAGTTTCTCCAGCCCTGCCATGCCGGCAGGCAGTCGAGGCACCGGGTTGACGATCCGCCAGAGAATGCGCAGCAGGCCAAGCGCCAGAACCACGAAGCCGATCGACTTGTGCAACTGGAAAAGCTGGAACGTCGATTGCTCCGTCAGGGGCAGTTGCTTCATGTACAGTCCGAGCGCAAGCATGAAGACAATCATCAAGGCCATCGTCCAGTGAAACAAGATGGCGATCAGACCGTATCCCGACAGGGTGTTGCGCAGCATTTGGAAATCCTTGAGTGGCGAAGGCCGCTGAACGGCCTTCGCTGTAGACATCAGTTGGTCGTGTCGGCCTTCAGCGATTCCGCGTGGAATGTCACGGTCACTTCGTCGCCGACGTACGGAACATACATGTCCATACCGTAGTCGGACCGCTTCACAACTGTGGAAACCGCGAAACCGGCGGCTTCTTTTTTGGCCATCGGGTGCTCGCCCAGGGTGGTGACGGTCACGTTCAGGGTTGCGGGCTTGGTGATGTCCTTGATCGTGAGGTCGCCGGTCACTTCGAGTTCATTCTCCCCGGTCTGCTCGACCTTGGTGCTCTTGAAGGTCACTTTCGGGAATTTCTCGGCATCGAAGAAGTCGGGGCTTTTGAAGTGCTTGTCCCGGTCCGCCCAGAAGGTGTCGAGGCTGTCGACGTCGATGGTAAATTCGATGGAGGAGTTTTCCGGAGCATCCTTGTCGACCAGCAGTTTTCCTTCCCAGCTGCCGAAGCGGCCGTCCGTGGTGGAGTAACCGAGGTGGTTGTAGCTGAAGCTCAGGTTGGCGTGGGATTTGTCGAAATCATAGGCAACCGGTTCGGCCAGTGCGGTGCCGGTCAGAAGAGAAAGGGCGAGTGCGGAAGCCGCGAGACGGATCATGATCAAACCTCGTGTGATGTTACGGAAGCGTTCGCTCTTGAACGCTTAGTCGGGAAGATAAGAGAAAAATCCGGAAGTGCCATTTGACTGACTGTTCGTAAGGAATGAACAATTTTTCTCGCAACGCCGGGATGGCAGGCAGGTCTGATTGAGCGGTTTGCCGGTTTGGAAAGGAGTTTGCGTCTCTCGAGACAGGAAAAACAGAATCATTTTCGCCAAAGAGAGGTCTTCAGGCAAGTCACAACCTGCAATCCAGGATTGTTGATAGAGTTAAGATATTGATTGGGAAGGAAAAATATACCTGTCATCAATCCATCAAGAAAGTCAGGCACCTGTTGGTCCAATTTCCCTCTAGCACCGTTCCACCCAGGCCCCGGAAACCCCCGGATGCTGGTTGGAAACCGGTCTGGAGACACAGGAGAATTGACGTGAAAAACGCGGTCATTGTGTGCCACAGGGGCGCCAGTCTGCTGGCGCCGGAGAACACCTTCGCATCGTTGGAAAAGGCGATCGAGATCGGTGCCGATTACGTTGAACTCGACGTGCGCCCTTCAAAGGACGGTATCCTCTACGTTATTCACGATGCCACGGTGGATCGAACCACCAACGGGCACGGCCGCATAACCGATTTGCTTGCAAAGGATATCGACACGCTCGACGCGGGCGCCTGGTTCGGCGCCGACTTCGAGGGGCAGCGCGTACCAAGACTGGATGCGTTTTTGGATGCCTGCAAGGGGCGGGTCGGGACCTATGTCGAAATCAAGGAAGGCGATCCGGTCGAAGTGCGTGACATGCTCGCGGTTCGCGGCATGCTGAACGACGCTTGGACCTTTTCCTTTGACCAGTCCATTCTTGCCGGCGCGCGTGCGCGCGTGCCCGATCTGAAGCGCATGGTTCTCTTCATGCACGTTGGCTCTGTAGACCGGGCCGTGGCCCAGGATGCCCACATCCTGGAGTTTCACGAAGACAATATCGATGCGGAACAGGTTGCCAGAGCCAAGGATGCCGGGCTGATCACCCAGATGTTTTACGGTGGCGACGACCGGTCTGTGTTCGAGTGGGCTGTACGATGCGAGGTCGAACAAATGAATATCGACCATGTGGAAACGTTTCGTGCAGTTGAAAAGAACCTGCTGGAACCGGCGTAAGTAATTAAAGCGAGAGATGTGAAAATGTTGACTTCTTATACTTGGGTGTAAGGGGGGTAAATTTCCTCTATAGGTTTATAAGTGAGACTATCATCTCTGCTTACTAATCACACTGTCGCCTTTTTCAAGCGCATTTGCGGGTTGTTAAGGGGGAGAATGTACGTTCCGCCAGATGTAATATCTGGTGCGGGGCGTTCCCTATGGCAAAGCTGTGCTCTTGCGACTTCTCTCAAATAGACAATAGGTCCGGTGCCATGGTCGCCGGCTTCCCGGTGGGAGTTGGCGAAACAGTGCGATCGATCGCATCGTTGCTCGTTGCCGTCGTCCTTCTGGCCTTTACGTCCGTGGAAGCCAGGTCGGAGGACCAGTCGGGGACTTCTCCCGGATGGCACTGGCAGGTTGAGCGGGTCAGGGGAAATGTTGTCGTTGAGACGAAAGACGGCGAAACAATCGCGCTCGAGCGCGGCATGAAAATCCGCAGGGGCTGGAAGGTGAATACCGGCAGCGGCAGAGTGAAGATCTCGCGGGGACAGGAAAATTTCTCACTTGCGCCGAACACCGTGGCAACGCTTGAGGCCAAGGGGCTTTTTGTAAGGAAAACGGTCGTTTATCAGGACCGGGGCCGAATTGAGGTCGATGTAAAGCGACGGTGGTATCGGCATTTCAGAGTGGAGACGCCCTTGCTGGCGGCAGTGGTGAAGGGGACGAAGTTTACGGTCAATGTCGGCCGTCGGAGCGCCTCCGTTTCTGTCGGGCGCGGTCTCGTTAATGTTCATGACTTTGCCTCAGGCGAAACGGCTGATGTCGGTGCTGGCCAGTCCGCGAGTTCCGCTCCCTCGCGCAGTGTGGGATTGAACGTTCGAGGCAAGAACAAGCCCGCGGTCAAGGCGGGGGCAAAAAGAGCGCCAGCCTTCAAGACGCGCGTCATCAGAAATGTGCCGGTATCGGCGAGCCAGGCCAAGGCAGCCAACAGCCAGTCCAAAACAGGCAAGGCCAAGGGCAGCAAAAACACCTCGGCCTCATCCGGTGGAAAGGCGAATAGCAACTCCAGCAACAACGGAAAATCCGGTAACAGCAACGGAAATTCCAACGGCAACGGCAATGGAAACGGTAACAGCAACGGAAATTCCAACGGCAACGGCAATGGAAACGGTAACGGCAACGGCAACGGCAATGGCAATGGCAACGGTAACGGCAACGGCAACGGCAACGGCAACGGCAACGGTAAAAACAAGTAGCCCTTGCGGCGTCGGGGGCTTCTGTCAGACAAGGTCGGCTGATCGTTAGGGTTTCTGGAAGACGTCAGATTGCTTCAACTCCAGGGCCTTTTTTCAAGGCTGGGCGCCTGTCCCATAGGACACTGGAATGAGGGTTCTATCTCATTGTTCGTAAGGCGAATTCTGAATTTGTTGTTGAAGTATTCACCGTAATTTTCAAGTTTTTTAATTGTCATTGTAAAAAATAACAATAATCTATTGCGTTTTTTCTACTGGTTCACTTCAAGTTAAGTGACGCCTTGTCAAGGTTCGACGAGTAGCTGATCTAAGGTGATGCCTCGATGTCTTTGGTGTTCGTTCGACAGACTTTGGAAGTGATGAATAAACTTGGAAATCCGATTTTTACCGGTGCCGCGGCACCGAGCCTCGGCAGGATTTTTGCTGTCCAGGTTCTAATATTGTCGATTGCCGCGTTTAACGGGGCAACTGCTTTTGCGGAAGAGTGGGTGGTCAATCGGGTATCCGGCGTTGTCTACTTCGTCGCCCCGGGCGTCCAGGCTTTTCGCGTCAAGAAAGGCATGGTCTTCGAAAAGGGCTACACTATGGGCACGCGCGCCGGCGGTCGTGCACTGATTGTTCGCGGCAAAGAGACGATATCCGTCGGTCCCAACACGACGTTTGCACTGTCGAAACAGCTCAGCAAGGGACGGAAGACAACACTTCTGCAGCGCAAGGGTAATTTGACGATCGATGTTCAAAAGCGAGCGAGACCCCATTTTTCAGTTGAAACGCCGTTTTTGGCTGCGGTCGTGAAAGGAACGCGATTTGGCGTTTCGGTCAGTTCCAGACAGGCACAAGTCTCCGTCGAAAGGGGGCTGGTCGCGGTGGAAGATTTTGCGTCCGGTGAACGCGTTGATTTGGGTGCGGGACAAAGCGCTTCCAGTGAGCCTGGAAGAAAGGCTGGCTTGTCCGTGGGTGGGGCGACGCGCCCCAAGACCCGCCCTGGAAAAAAGCGGGCTCCTCTGTTCAACGCTCAGACCGGCCCCCTATCCGGCGCCTCGAACAACTCCGGCAAGTCGGCGGGGTCGAATTCCAATTCCGGATCGGGCAACAACAATGCCGGAGGCAAAGGCAACGGAAGCTCGAGCAGCAGCAATGCCGGCGGGAATGGCAACGGGAATTCCTCAAACAGCAACGCTGGCGGGAATGGCAATGGCAACGGCAATTCGGGCAACAGCAATGCCGGTGGCAACGGCAACGGCAATGCCAACGGAAAAAACAAGTAACGCACGTCAGGCAGTCGGCTCCGGGAGAGCCGTTGGCCGTTCGACGTTGCGGACTGCTGCTTCCTTGAGAGCGAGCGATGGGATCAAGACCGGGGGTGATGATCAACGACCCCGGTTCAAACGGGAATTTGGTTAGAGAGAGTGCTGAAGTCCTTCAAACAAGGAATGAGATGCGCCACGAACGCAATGATCCTGACACTCATTATCGTGGCGGGTGTTCTGGCTATGCGCGCATGGGGGCTTACAGCCGAATTTGACCGTTATCTGTGGGAAACACGGTTCAGCCTGGACCAGCGACCCGTGTCCGGCGAAATCGTCATGGTCGACATTGACGCCAGGAGCCTCGACCAGCTTGGCGTCTGGCCGTTGCCACGGCGCATTTACGCCGACCTGATTGACAGATTGAACGCGGCAGGTGCTGAGGAAATCGTTTTCGACGTTGATTTCAGCTCCGCTTCCGATGCCGAGGAAGACAGAATTTTCGCCTCGGCGATCGAACGGGCCGGAAACGTAAGCCTTGCCGTCTTTCTCCAATCAGCCACAGCCGATCCGGACTCTGGCCAGATCATCAATCGACCACTGGATATGTTCCTGGAAAATGCATGGCCGGTGGTGGTGATGGTGCCGATGGAGGACGACAGCCGGATCTGGCGAAACCTTTATGGCTATGACATTGGCGGAACAACAGAACTTTCCGTTGCCTCTTACATGAGCGGGTATTCCGGAGACCCTGCAGGTGCGTTCACGCTGGATTTCGGGATAGCGATCGACCAGTTGCCGCGCGTTTCCCTGATCGATGCTCTGAACGCCGCTGCGGATGAGGAAACGTTCGCGGGAAGAAAGGTTATCGTCGGTGCGAGTGCGCTTGAGCTTCGTGATCTGTTCGCTGTTCCGGTCTTCGATTTGCTGCCCGGTAGCCTTATCCAGGCGCTTGGCGCCGAGACGCTGATCCAGAACCGTGCGCTGACAATCGGCGGGGAAGGGGTCGCTGTCGCCGGAGTGCTCATTGTCTTGTTGCTGCTCATGATGACCAGCATTGACGGATGGCGGGTCAAGGTCGTGATCCTGGGGCTATGCGCCGTGGTGATCGAAGTCATCGCCTTCGCACTCCACAAGAACGAAACTCTCCTGGCCTCGACCGCGAGCGCGCATATTGCGCTCCTCATCGCCGCTGCCGGCGTCGTGTTCCGTGAACTCGGATTTCACAAGATTCTCCTGCATGTCACCACCATCGGCAAGCGGAACAGTGAACGGATGCTCGGGCTCGTGTTCGATGACAGTTTCGACGCGATTGTCGTCTTGAATGCGCAAGGAAGGATCACCGCCGCAAGTCAGGTGGCGCGCACTCTGTTCAAGTGTCACGAACCGGTGGGCAAGGCCGCCGCCGACCTCTTGCCGCAGGACCTTGTCGACGAAGCCAATTCCGTGCTCGCGATGCAATCCACAACTGTACCGGTTCCCAAGATTTCGGTGCTGCATCGGCACGGGGAGAAACACAGATACATTGAGTATGTCGTCACCCGCTCTGAAAGAGCAGTTGCGAAAGCAGACCGGCGCCGACAGGTGGAAACGCAAGCCGTTGCCTGTCTGACCTGCCGCGATGTGACCGAAGAGCGTGAATCTGCCGCGCAGTTGAAATATCTGGCCAGGTTCAACCCGATTACAGGCCTCCTGAACCGGGCCGGTTTCGAAGACGAACTCACCAAGTTGGCCGCGGGAACGAGGACGAGCGGCCGGGATCTTCTCGTGGTCCAGTTTGCCATTATCAATCTGGACCAGATCATCGCGTCGCTAGGGTTTTCTTTCGGAGACAAGATTCGGCATGCGGTTGCTTCACGGCTAAAAAACTATCTGGAGCATGAGGTGGTCTGGTCGGCAATCACGGCCGATGTGTTTGCTGGCGCACTGGCAATCGATCCAGATGCTGATTTCGAGGAATCCTTTGTCGAAACGGTGGAGCGAGTCGTTGGGGAAGATTATTCCCTTGATGGCTCCCGCATTACCGTGCAGCTGAAATTCGGTTATGTACGATCCAACGGTCCGATGGCGGCCGATGAGGTTCTCAAGGCGTCCGGAAACGCGCTCTCCAGGGTGCGCCGGGAAACGCGAAGCGCCGTTCTGGCATTCCGTCCCGAAATGAACGAAGCCCTGGAAAGACGCCGGAAACTGGAAACCGAACTGTTCAAGGCAATCGTGCGGGACGAGTTGAGAGTGGTTTATCAGCCGCTTGTCGATCTGAAGGATGGCGCAATTGTCGGAGCCGAGGCCCTGCTGCGATGGGAGCATCGACTGATGGGGTCAATCTCACCGGTCGAGTTCATTCCCATCGCCGAGGAGAACGGTTACATCGTCGAACTGGGGGCCTGGGTTTTGAACAGGGCCATGAAGGAAGCGATGACACTATCCGATGCGTTGCGGCTGTCCGTAAACGTATCGGCCATTCAGTTCAGCCGCGGCAACGTTGTGTCGACGGTCATTGAAGCTCTGGACCGGACAAATTTCCCTGCGGGGCGACTGGATCTGGAGATCACGGAGTCTCTGTTTATCGACGAAAGCCTGGATCTGCGGTTTTGCATGGAAGAGTTGAAGGCTCTTGGCTGCAGTTTCTCGCTGGACGATTTCGGAACGGGGTATTCTTCGCTCGGATACATACCCAAGTATCCGTTTTCAAAAATCAAACTGGACCGTTCTTTCGTTCGCGAAAATATCGACAGCGAAAAAGACATTGCAATCATCGAGGCCGTGTTGCATCTCGCCTCGGGCAACAATATGTCCGTTTTGGTCGAAGGGATTGAAACACCGGACCAGGCTCGGAAATTGTGCGAGCTGGGCTGTCAGTACGGTCAGGGATACCTTTATGGCCGTCCGATGTCAGCTATAGAACTGTCTGCGCTTCTTGCTTCGGCAGGCCAATATCCGGAGCTGAAGACGTCTTGTTCATGATGGCCCGAGTAACTGCAGCACGGGGTTCGACAATCCATTGAAAAAAACACTCTCAATCGCGGAGGCACAGCGACTGGCCGAGGCCGCGTTGATCGCGGCGGGGACGGCGCCGGAAAACGCCAGGCCCGTCGCGCGCGCGCTGGTCGCGGCGGAGGCTTCCGGACAGCCGGGGCACGGTCTGTCGCGAATTCCGTCCTATGTCGAGCAGGTGCGAACGAGCAAGGTTCGCGGCGGGGCTGTTCCTTCCGCTGAACTCGTCAAGCCCGGCGTTTTGCGGATCGATGCGGGATTCGGCTTTGCCTATCCCGCGATCGAGCTCGCTCTTGAAAAACTGCCTGCGATGGCTCGGGCCAACGGCGTCGCACTCGCCGCAATCGGAAGATCGCACCATTTCGGACAAGGCGGGGCGCATTGCGAACGTCTGGCGGAAAACGGCCTTGTGGCCATGATTTTCGGCAATGCTCCGAAGGCCGTCGCGCCCTGGGGCGGTTCCCGCGCGCTTTTCGGCACCAACCCGATTTGCTTCGCGGCGCCGGGCCCGGAGGGAATGCCGCCTCTGGTGATCGATTTCGCGGTCTCGAGGGTTGCGAAGGGCAAGATCATGGCAGCCGAGCGCACCGGGAAATCCATTCCGGAAGGCTGGGCGCTCGATGAAAAAGGTCAACCGACAACAAACGCTGCCGATGCCATGAAAGGGACGATGATCCCGATCGGGGAGGCCAAGGGAGCCGCCCTGGCCATGATGATCGAAGTGTTGTCGGCGGCGCTCGTCGGCGCGCATTTCGGTTTCGAGGCCAGTGGCCTGTTCGATGGAAAAGGAGAGCCGCCGAATCTCTCTCAGACCATTCTGGCGATCGACCCGGGCGTGACGTCGAACGAAGCATACTGGCAAAGGATCGCGGTTTTGTTCGAGGAGATCGAACAGACGGACGGCGCCCGCATGCCGGGCAGCCGTAGACTGGAAGCACGTGAGGCAGCCACCCGTGCCGGTCTTTCGGTCCCTGCGGAAATGTACCGGGATCTTCTTCTGCTGGCCGGAGAACGGTCCGAGGAGACAGGCATCTAGGACCGAAAAGATCCGCAGGGAGCCTTGCTGACCGTTTTCGAGGTCCGTTTGCCCGGGTCAGGATCCGTTGAGCCGTTCCTGTAACGCCGCGATCTCGTCGGCAAGTCCCTGGGCCTGTCTTTGGAGCCGGTCCAGAGCAACCCTCACGCCGTCGAGATCCGCCGAAGCCGGTTCGTCCATGACCGGGGGCGTGCCCCGGCCGACGAGCAGCCAGGTTGGGCTGACGTTCAATAGGCCGGCAAGAAGAACAAGCTTGTTGGAACGCGGTTCGGAGCGGTCCGATTCCCAGCTGTGCAGCGTGGAGGTCTTGATGCCGAGCCGTCGCGCCAATTGCGCCGTGGACAGGCCTGAAACGTCTCGGGCCTTGCAGATACGTTCGCCGAGTGTGTAGTCACTGCTCTTGGAAGACATAACCGAACTCCCGTCGGCTTCTTGGCGTTCCAAAGCCTGTTGATCGGGGTCCCCGGAATGGGATGGGGGCGTGTTTTTGAAAGGGTGGGTCATGGCGGGCACACTCGCACGTTACCTCTGTGCACCGCAACCGCAGCCATGGAGAATTGTCGCGTCCGGGTCAGACTGGGGCGTGTTTCGGCCAGTGGCTCGTGAAAAATGACGCCGCGCGGACCAAGGCTGCTCCAAGGGAAATTGATCGCGAGCATTGGAATTAGTATTCCTTCTCGAAGAAAATCCCGGCTTTTGAAGATCCGTCCGCGCCGACTTCGCCCCGGACTTTCAGCCCCCTGTCCAGATCGATATCGACCTTCACGCGGCTGGAATCTGAACCGGTTCCCTGTTCGACGCCGAGATAGATGTTGTCGTTAATGTATTTGCCGACCGCCACGGACGGGCCTTCGTCGCCATCGGTGTTGATGTCGATGGCATCGAGGCCCAGTGACTTCCGGATCTGGGCGAGAGGGCCGTTGTCGCTTCCACCGGTCAAGGTCGCGATGGCGGCGGCAAGGCGGGCCACCTGGGTGGCGGAAAGGTTGCCGACGCTTTTCCCGAACAACAGCAGCGCAAGAACCTCGTCCTGGGGCAACTCCGGTGACGAACTGAAAGCAATTTGAGGATCGTCCGCCTCGCCGCTGACCGTTACCGTGATGGTGGTGTCGCTCACCGTTGTTGTGGCCACGAAATTAAGGATCGGGGACAGGGAACCATCGAAGGTCGCGGTTCCCTCTGAGAAGACGAGACGGCGGGTCAGAATATCGAGCTGGCCGCGCTTGAGCGAAAAGGCCCCGATGGCCTGCGGATCGGCGGTGGTTCCGACCACGTTCAGATTGCCTTGCAGTTCGGCGTCGAGTCCCCGGCCGCGAACAAAGATCCGGCCGGGCGCGGACAGCACGATATTCAGCCGGGGCGGATTGCTCTTCTGTTGCGCCTGGCTTTGTTTCGTCTCGCCGCCAAGCTCCGCGACCTGCTCGCGGACGGCCCTGGAGGCGTTGACGTGCCGGACGTCCACCGGAGGGATACTGCCGGGCAGATATTCCGGCACGGAAATATCCGCCTTGTTGATGTTCACTTTCCCCGAAATGAGCGCGGACGCGCTCGGCGAGGCGAGGGGCCCGGCAATCTTGACGTCAGCGTCGACACTGGCCGTTACAAGTCCCGGATCGATATAGCGCCCCTCGTCCAGCTTGATCGACAGATCGGCCGGAAAGTCGTTCTTCAGGCCGACCGTTCCGGACGCCGCCAATGTCCCCCCGGTCGCAAGCTCGCCGCGGATGCCGTCGAGCGAGGCCCGGTCCTGTGTCGCCGTCGCGGACCCCTGGATATTTTGAACGGTCAGGCCCGTCGAAAGACTGGTGACTTTCAGCCCCACGGGCGTCGCTGTGATCTGATAGGTCGGAGCCTTGGCAGACCCGCTCACGGTCCCCTTCAGGGAAATGGCGCCGTCGGCGCGAATGCCTGCCTCCAGCATGGGTTTCTTTATGGCGGCGGTCGGAACCGTGCCGTCGAGCGTTATCGCCAGAGCGTTGGGTGCCGCCAATCCGACCGTTCCCGACGTCTTGAGGTCGAGGCCACCGGAATTCGTAACGCTGGTGGATTGGGAGATCTGATCGTCCTTGAGGCTTCCGGTCGATTTCAAGGTCAGGGCCGACAGCCCGTTGTCTTTCAGCTGTTTGGCGATGAGGCCGCCGCCCGTGATCGACCAGTTGGCCTCAGGCGCGCTTGCACTGCCCTTGGCGGACACGGTCCCCGACAGGCTGCCGCCGAGCCCGAGCGAGGACACGAAGGCGTTGGCGAGATTCAGCGGAACTTCCTTGAGCTCGGCGTTGAGATCGAGGGTCTGTCCCGCCGTGCCGGAAACCGCGAAGGAACCGTTGCCGAGTTGCAGTTCCAATGGTTCGATCACCGCATTGCCATTGGAATAGGAGACGGTGGTCGGGTTTTTCAGTTCACTGGAAATCCCCTGATAGCGCATCGCCAGTTGCGAAAGTGCCAGGAGGTAGCCGCCAGACTCCGGCTGGCTGAAACGGCTCGTCAGCGTCAAGCCGTCCTTACCGCTCTCATCCATTTTCACATCGGCCGTCAGAGCGGTGCCGCCGTTGTCCGGCTTCGCCGTTATCTTGGCGCTGTGGATCGGCGTTGCGTCGGTGATCAACTCGGAAACGAGAATGTCCGCGGTGACCGTTTCAGCGGCGTAAGGGGCCGCCAGATCGGCCTTGAGTTTTACCGTCCCGATACTGACCGACGGAACTTCGATATCGGTTCCGGTGACATCCAGCGAGAGGGTTTTGCCATCTGGATCGGCGGTGACTGTTCCTTGCAGGCGCCCGCCGATATCCGTCAGAACCAGTGGCGACAGTGAGGCGAGATCCGGGGCATCGATCTTCAGGTTGCCTTCCAGCGTTTCCACCGGATTGGCGAGATCCACGATGGCGAGATCTCCAGAGATGGTGTTTCCGGCCAAGGCAATCGAAAGAGGAGAGATCTGAGCGCCGCCATCCCGGCTGGTAAGCTCGACATCGACCTCGATCGGTTGGCCGTTCAGGGAAGCCGAGCTCTTGACGACGGCCGTCGGAGCCTTGGGGTCTGCCGTGGCGTCGGCGGAAAATGCCAGGTTTCTCAGAGGGGTGCCTGACAACAGGATTTCGTCCGAAGACGCATCCGCCTTGACCTTGAGCGCAGCGACCGGTCCGGAGGTGGTCGCCTTCAGCTTGACGCTGCCGCCGAGTTGAGGATCGACTTTCGAGAGATCGGCGAGGCTGGCGGAAAGGTCGGATGTCAGCGTGTTGTCCCGATAGGCCGCCTTGCCGGACACATCGAGTGCCTCGTTCTTCAGGGCAAGGCTTTCGGCCGCGATGTCGTCTTGCCCGTTCAGCCGGATCGACGCGTCGATCCGGCTTTCTCCGGTAAGAAGCGCATCGGCCTGGGCCGTTCCGGTGATCAAGTCCCGTGTGACAAGGGCAATGGCGGCTGACCCGTCTACAGCCGTGGGGTCAAGGTCTGCGGAAAACGATGCCGCAACGCTGCCGCCAAGCTCGCGGCCCGCAAGACCTGCGAATTTCGAAAGGTCAGCCAGGGAAAGCCGGCCCTGAGTGGAAACCTTCTCGGCTGAAAACCGGCTGTCGTTCAGCGTGACCGTCCCGACCTGGGTATCGATTGCAAGATCGGAGAGGTGAGCCGTCTGTTTTCCGCCATCCGCCGTGCCGGCGGCCCTGAGGGACACCGGTCCCGAAAGCGGCTCGGTTTGCTGGATCAGGCCTTTCAGGGCAGCGATCTTCATTTCAAGCGCGAATGGCGTTGTCAGAACCTCCGGCGACAGGTCCGCGCCCTTTCCGGAGGCCTGCAGTGTGAACGCGCCGGTTCTGGCTTCCGTGGTCTGAAGGGAGGCGAGATCGACCTGCACGGACCAGTCGGCCGCAGTTCGCTCCCCTGAGACCGAGGCTTCGATCTTCAGCGGACCGAATGCGACACGCCGGTCTGAAAGGTCGACGGCGATCAGGGCGTTGTCGCCCGCGCTTACGGAGAGAGAGGTCCGGGCGTCGAGAGTGTTGTTGCCGAGGGCCGCGTTTGCTTCCAGCGAAACGGTCTGGGTGCTTAGCGAGAGCTGTGCGGAGCGTGGTGCGAATTCCGGAGACAGGGCCGCACTTCCCTTCGCGTGCGTTGTGCCGAGAACGAAGGCTTGCGCGGCTGGAGGAGCAAGTGCCGTGAGATCGCCATCAAGGTCGAAATCAAGGGTGCGGCCGGTTGGCGTTTCCTTGAGACTGGCCGAGCCGGTGACGGTTTTCCGGTTGTCCAGGGCAAGCTCAAGTTTGGCTGCCCAATCGGTCAAGGGACCGTCGCCTTGCAAGACCAGGTCAACGGCGGGAAGATCCGGAACGTCCAGCAATCGCGCCGCCAGTCCGCCGCGCGGTTCGGACACTCTGACATCGAAAGCAAGCGTTTCCGACGCGGGTTCGAACGCGGCTTTCGCGTTCAGGCCGGCTTCGATCCCGTCGATCCTGTGCACTCCGAGGTCTGCGGTGATCAAGGCGGGGTCGAGCGCGAAGGATCCCGACCCGGAGGCGGAAAGTGATACGGGGGCGCCAAGAACCGGTTCCGCTACATTGATCTCGTCGATTGTAAGCTGGGACAGCGAGACATTCACGGGAAGGGAAAACCCTCCGGCGTCAGAGCTCTCCGTCTCATCACCGGTCGCGGCCGTCTGCTGCTCGGCGGGCAGCCTGAGCATGTCAATCCGCTCGACGGACAAGGAGGTGATGTCCAGATCGCCGGAGATGAGCTGAAGCGGATGCCAGTTGAGGGAAATACCGCTCGTGTTGAGCCAGGCGCCCTCCTGATCGCCGACCGAAATCCGGCCGACATCGGCATTCAGGCCGAAGCTCATGTAGAGATCCTCGACCGTAATCGTCTGCGCATCGGTGGACGCGAGGTTGCTGACGACGCTGGACACGAGAGTACGTCCTGCCTGAACCTGCAGCAGGCCGATCGCGGCGAGTGGCGTTATGACGACAAGCGCCAGCAGGAATCCGAAGATCCGCAGTAAGAGACTTAAAAGTCGCATAGGTATTAAAACGCCTGGCTCAACCCAACGTACAACGCGAAATCCGGATCGTCCTGATCCGGGTCCAGCGGAATGGCCGCATCGATTCGAAGCGGGCCTATGGGAGTAAAGTAGCGCAGGCCGGCGCCGACGCCCACCTTCAGCTCTTCCGAAAAGTCCGGAACGCTGTCTTCGTAGGCGTTCCCGGCGTCTACAAAACCGACGATGCCGATCGTTTCCGTGATCCGGACACGGACTTCGCCGGACAATTCGATCAGGGAGCGGCCGCCGATGACTTCGCCGTTTAGCCTCGGTCCGACGTTGCGATAGGCGTAACCGCGAATGGAACCACCACCGCCGGCGATGAAGCGCCGGCTGGCCGGCACCGCTTCGACGGAGGGCGCGACAATCGACCCTGCAGTCACCTTTCCTGCCAGAATGAAGCGCTTGGCCTCGTCCAGCGCGTAATAGCTCGAAACAGTACCCTTCACGAACCCCATCGCGTTCGAGTTCAGGGTGTCATAGGCCGGTTCAGCGAACAGGGCGGCGAAGATCCCCTTGGAGGGATTGAGCTTGTCGTCCCGGTTGTCGAACGTCAGATCCGCCGGGAGGCCGACCAGCAGATAGTCGTTGTCGCCGAAAGCATCCTCGTCATAAGAGTAGAAGACTTCCGCGCCGGCCCGTCCGTTCAAGGTCTCCGAAAACTGCCGGTTCAAAAAGGCGTTGTAGGTCACCGATTTGCTTTTATAGGCGTCCGGATTTTCCTGCTTTGCTTCCAGGCTCGTGGAAAAGCTGGTCAGCGGACCGAAAACGCCCGGTTTTTCGAAAGCAATCTTTGCGGAGTATTCCTGATTTTCGAAGCTCTCGGTGCCGATCCGCCCGATGGAGCCTTCGACCGACAGAAGTTCTCCGCGGCCAAACAGGTTCCGGCGCCTCCAATATCCTTCAAGCCCGAAACCCTCGGTGCTGGACCAGGATGCACCGGCGCCGATGACATGACGTTTGCGCTCGCTGACTTCGATTGTAATGGGCAAGGCTCCGTCCGGACCCTCAATGTTGCCCTCGACGAGTCTGATGGACGAAAAGATGCCAAGTTCGTTCAGACGTTTGCGGGCACGGGCCAGGTCCTCGGGCGAATAGATGCCCCCCTCGGGCAGCATGGCCTGCTGAATGACGAAATCAGGGTCCGTGACTTCCGTCCCGGTAACGGATACGGCGCCGAAACGGGCCTGCGGGCCGGCGTCCGCGATCAGCGTGACAGCCAGAGTGTTACTGGAGTGGTCGGCGGTGATCCGGCGCTCGGCGATCTTGGCCTTGGGATAGCCGCGTCCGCGCAAGACGTTCACGATCCGGCCTTCCGCCGTCAGGATCTTGCCCGAGCCTGCAGGATCCCCGCGGGAGAGCTCCCAGAAAGACGGGTCCGTGGAAAGTTCGCCGCCGCGCGCTGAAATCGCGACGTCGCCGAATGTGAACGCGGGACCGGGGCTGACCAGGATGACGACCTTGACCGGCCTGGCATTCGGAAGGTCGCTCTGTTCAAGCGCTGTTTCAAGCGGAATGCCTGCGAGTTTGATATCTACGGTGCCGCCATACCTGGCGTCCGCGTAAAGTTTGGCAACCAGCCGTTCCCGGTCCGAAAGCGCACGGGCAATCAGGCCGGCTTCGCCGGACGGCGGCTTGTTCTGTTGTTGAAGCAGCAAAGACGCGCTTTTCAGGCCGGAAGCCAGATCGTCACTGTCCCCGGAAACGGACAGCTCTGCCTCGTAAGGCAAGGGATCGGGCACCGCTTCGGTATCTTCTTCTTTGGAGCCGAACGGATTCCAGCCGAACAATTCAAAGGAGTGCGCGGGGGGAGCGGCCAGTAACAGAGCCAGGCAAACCAGAACGGAGGTGAAGAGAGCCCGGACATGTAAAAGGGTTCCGGCTGCCAATCCCGCAGCCAGTGCCGATTTCGCGCTATGATGCACGTCCGAACAGAAGTCGGACTTGCAGGACGGTAGACCCTTCACTTACTGCCGCCTGTCGAATTGGCCTGGCCGGATGGATACTAAATGTCGCTTAAGATCCCGCCAAACTGCTTACGCAGCCCCTACCTGAGCAGATTAGGATGCCATGGTTAAGGTTTACTGAACCACGATAGACCATGGCTCAGTATCCAACGCAAGTACGAAGGGGCATCAAGAGTTTAGCTTTTACGGGGTGTTTTCAAAAGAGCGCATCTTCTTCGGGAAGACCCAGAAGGCGTCGGGCTGCTGTCAGGGTGTTCACCATCAGCATGGCAATGGTCATCGGTCCGACCCCACCCGGGACCGGCGTAATGGCACCCGCCACTTCAACAGCTTCGTCAAAGGCGACATCGCCGACAAGCCGGGTTTTCCCTTCGCCGCGTTCGGGAGCCGGGATCCTGTTGATGCCGACGTCGATCACGGTCGCGCCGGGCTTGATCCAGCTGCCTTTGATCATCTCCGGCCGTCCGACCGCGGCGACCGTGATATCCGCAGAACGCACAACGTCGGCAAGGTCCTTCGTGCGGCTGTGAGCAATGGTGACGGTGCAACTTTCCTGAAGCAGCAGACTTGCCATCGGTTTGCCAACGATGTTGGAGCGCCCGACAACGACGGCGCTCAACCCGGCCAGGGGTTCGCCGAGAGTGCGTTTCAAGAGCACGAGGCTGCCGGCCGGCGTGCAGGGAACCAGAGCGCTGTCGCGTTCACCGGCTGTAAGAAGGCCGACGTTGATCGGATGAAAGCCATCGACGTCCTTTTCGGGACGGATCAGGCGCAGCACTTTGCTTTCGTCGATATGCGGGGGCAGGGGCAACTGCACCAGGATGCCGTGAATGTCCGGATCGTTGTTGAGCTTCTCGACAAGGTCGAGAACGTCTTCTTCGCCTGTTTCGGTCGCGAGCGTGTGTTTGACCGAGTGAAAACCGCAGGCCTCCGCGGCGCGGTCCTTGTTGCGGACATAGACCTGGCTCGCCGGATCCTCGCCGACCAGAACGACCGCCAGGCCCGGACGCTTGCCGGTGGCCTTCAGCAATGCAGCCGCGCGGCGCGCGATTTCCTCTCTGACGGAGTCCGCTATGGCTTTTCCGTCAATGATTTTTGCCTGGGGCATGCCGCCTCCCGATTGTTCTTTTGCAAAAGACGTCGTTTTCGGCGCACAGCTATAGAACGCCGTTGGAAAATGAAAAAGACCGTTTGCGTCATTTTCCTCTCAGCTTCCGTCACGATCTTCGGACAGATGCCGCCGCTGTCAGGCGCTGTTCACGAATTCATTGAGTTCCGCGATAGCGCAGACAATGTGATAGAGGGAGCTGGCAGGCGCTGCTTCCTCCACAAAAGTGCCATCCTGCTTCATCTTGTCCCGCCACAGTCCGTCGGGCACACCTTCGAAAAAGATCTGAAGCGCGCGAACCGCGTCGGGAATATCGGAAAGATAGGCAGCCCGTTCCGGACCTGTCGAGACCCTGACCAATCCGACCGCCGCCTTGATCCATTCGGTTTGGCCCCAAAGCCGCGCGAGCGGATCGCGGACGGAAAAATCGTCGTTGAGCGACATGAACGTCACGCCCCGGCTTTCGTCGATGCCATAGGTCCAGCCGATATCGTAAAGTCGGCGGGCAGCGATCAGCGCGCCGGCATCCTTCCGGGAGCTTCCCCAGCGGGTGAGGAGCCAAGCCCACTCGAACTGGTGGCCCGGCTCCATGACCCGGCCTGTGTCGTCTGGCATCGGCGTCCAGTCCAGGTCGAAGAACTCCCGCAAGCCGCCGTTGATCGGGTCGATGAACCGTGTCAGCGCCAATTCCGCGATTTCATCCGCAAGTTCGGACCACGCCGGATCGTCCGAAATGGCCTCC
Organism: Roseibium aggregatum; assembly: GCF_017309185.1. Lineage (GTDB taxonomy): Bacteria > Pseudomonadota > Alphaproteobacteria > Rhizobiales > Stappiaceae > Roseibium > Roseibium aggregatum_B. The sequence goes on from NZ_JAEKJZ010000001.1 coordinate 1,893,717, forward strand.
CAGGCCAGACAGGCCTCGAACAGGTGCATGTGCGGATTGGAACACAGAGGCCGTCTGTCCGGATTGGCTTCCCGGAAACCGGCTTCAGGGTGGCGATAGTGATCGATCAGAAAGTTGAGCAAATTGGTCGCACGGTCGACCGACTCGTTTTTCAACGAAGGAAGCGTCTTTGCCACCTGAGCGAAGCCGAACAGCGCGAATACCTGATTGTAGAGATCGAAGACGCCGTCTGTGACACGGTTGTCGATGCCGACGGCTCCCACGGCAAAACCCTCTTCGGTGAAGTAACGGTCCAGGTACCAGGCCTGGAGGTTTCCGGCCATTTCGCCTGCGGGTCCGCTCCAGCCGAGATCGGCGCCGGCCAGGAACGAATAGATCTGCCTGGGGACAACGCGCGCCCGGCGTGGCACGGAAACGGGTTCGCGGGTGAGCACGTCAATCGCTTCGTAACACTCGCCCTTTTCGAAGTCGGTGCCGCAGGACAGCCATGTCGGCAGGGCTTTTTGAGTGAGCCAGTCAGTCAGCTCCCTTGCCAGACGGGTTACGGTTTGACAGTCGGCAGTCTGATCGGAAGCGGACATCGATTTCCTCTCGCCCAGGGGATCGCACACAGGACAGTTGAGACAGGGTAGTCTGTCCTGTTTATCGAACTAAAGACCGCGAGCCGGAAATGGTTCCGGGAGTCAGGAATTGCGGGCCGGGTGTTACACCAAAGTCACAGGCCCGCAGTCTCCTTGTTCCGGAGAAAACTCCTAGACGTTGCTGTCCGGGAACGACGCCTTGCGTTCGGCCATGAAGGCCTGCAGGGCTTCGTCGACACCGGGGTCGAGCTCCGGACCCGTATAGGCTCTGAGCTGTTCCTTCCAGCGCAGGTTGGCGCGCCGTGCGGAGTCGAGTTCGCCGTCGGAAAGCCACTGTTCGTAGGAATTGTTGTCGGCGATAGACGAGCGGTAAAAGGCGCTTTCGAAATTGCGTTGCGTGTGCGCGGCCCCGAGGAAGTGACCGCCGGGCCCGACCTCCTGCAACGCATCCATCGCGAGGCTTTCCTCCGAAACGTCAATGCCTTTCGCCAGCACATGCATCATGCCGAGCTGGTCGGCATCCATGACGAATTTTTCGTAGGACGAACACAAACCGCCTTCGAGCCAGCCGGCGGCGTGGAGGCAGAAGTTCACTCCGGATTGCACGGTGGCCAGAATGGTCTGGGCGGATTCCTGCGCCGACTGGGCATCCGGAAGTTTGGAGGCTGTGAAGGAGCCGCCGGAGCGGAAAGGCAAGTTGAGCCGCCGGGCCAGCTTGGCGGCGCCGTTCAAAAGAAGCGAGCCCTCCGGGCTGCCGAAGGTCGGAGCGCCGGACTGCATGGAAATGGAACTGACGAAGGCGCCGAAGACGACGGGAGCCCCGGGGCGGATCAGCTGGGTGAGGGCACAGCCCGCCATGGCCTCGGCCAGAACCTGGGAGAGTGTTCCGGCAACGGTGACCGGGCTCATCGCGCCGGCCAGAATAAAGGGCGAAACGATACAGGCCTGGTTGTTGCGCGCGTAGACCTTCAATGCACCGAGCATCGTCGCGTCGAAGACGAGCGGCGAGTTGGCGTTGATGAGTTGGATCATCACGCAATTCTGGTCGACGAAGTCCTCGCCAAAGGCGATCTGCGCCATCCGCACGGAATCTTCCGCCCGTTCGGGAGCGGTCACGGAGCCCATGAACGGTTTGTCCGAATGCTTGATATGAGCATAGACCATGTCGAAATGCCGCTTGTTCACCGGCAAGTCCACCGGTTCGCACACCGTCCCGCCAGAATGGTGCATCCATGGCGACATGTAGGCCAGTTTCACGAAGTTCCGGAAATCCTCGATGGTGCCGTATCGGCGGCCCTGGTCGAGATCGGTCACGAAAGGGGGACCGTAGACCGGGGCGAACACCAGGTTGTTGCCACCGATTTCGACGCTTCGGGCAGGATTGCGCGCGTGTTGGGTGAACTGCGAAGGAGCGGTCTTGAGGATCTCGCACAGCATGCCCTTCGGAAAACGCACGCGCTCGCCGTCGATTTCGGCTCCGGCGATTTTCCAGATGTTCAAAACCTCCGGATCTTCGCGGAATTCCAGGCCGATTTCGGCAAGAATCCGGTCGGCGTTCGCCTCGACTCGTTGTGCGCCTTCGTCGCTCAAGACATCGTAAACCGGAATGTTGCGGGAGATGTAGGGAACGGCCTGACCGCCGGATCCGGCCTGCCGGCGTTCGCGGCGTGCGGATCTTCCTCGGCGGCCTGACGGTGCGGCGTCTGACATGTCTTCGCTCCCAAATTGGTATTTCGTGTGTCGCAGTCTTTCTCAAGTCATGCGACGGTCCGGGTCCAGAAGCGTCTTACCCTACTCTAAATCCGGCATGAAGGGCGTGTTGGAAATTTCCGGGTTGACTGCGCCCGGGTACGTGGCGCAGCCGGAGGAGAAGGCGGAACGGCAGCATGTGTCGCTATTTCGCGGAGGCGTGTCGCGGTGATGCTGCCGCCATGACGCAATTGAGCTATTTTCGCGAATAATCTGTCGCGATAGTGCCCATCGAGAGGACGGGAAATTCGCCGTGGCTGGTCAAATCGGGAGTGCTGCACTGGCGGCGCGGAGCCTTCGGTAATAGTGAAAAGGAATGAAAGATGTCAGCATTTCCTGACAGGGCAAAAGTCGTCATCGTCGGTCTGGGCGGCATTGTCGGCGCTTCGGTGGCGCATCACCTTATCGAACGCGGCTGGGACGATATCGTTGGCATCGACAAGTCCGGGATTCCGACCGATATCGGCTCGACGGCGCATGCTTCGGACTTCTGCTACACGACGAGCCACGACTACCTGTCGGTCTGGACCACCCAGTATTCCATCGATTTCTTCGACAAGATGGGCCACTACGCGCGGGTCGGCGGCCTTGAAGTCGCCAGGACCGGCGACGATGCCTGGATGGAGGAGATCAAGCGAAAGGTAACCTCCGGCAAGGCCTTCGGCACCAACGTCCGCCTCGTCAATCCGGCAGAAATCAAGGAAATGTTCCCGCTCATCGAAGAGGACATGGTTCAGGGCGGCATGTTCGATCCGGATGCCGGCCTCGTGGTGCCGCGGTCGCAGACGGTTGCCGGCAAGCTGGTGGATGAAGGCGAGAAAAGCGGCAAGCTCAAGGTCTTCGCCAACACGCCCGCGCAGTCGTTGCTGGTGGAAGATGGCCGCATCAAGGGCGTCGTCACCCATCGCGGAACCATCCTGGCCGATCATGTCATCGTCTGTGCCGGTCTCTGGGGCCGGCTGATCGCCGAAATGGTCGGCGAAGACCTGCCGGTCATGCCGGTCGATCATCCGCTCACCTTTTTCGGTCCCTACAACGAGTTTGAAGGCACCGGAAAGGACATCGGTTTTCCGCTTCTGCGCGACCAGGGCAATTCCGCCTACATGCGCGACACCGGCGACCCGAAGACGACAGAGGGCGGCCAGATCGAGTGGGGTTATTACGAAACGGACAACCCGCGTATGTGCCACCCGCGCGATCTGCTGGAAAAGGATCAGGCGCGCCTGTCGCCCTCGCAGCGCGATCTGGAGATGGAGCAGGTCATCGAACCGCTCGAACGCGCCATGGAACTGACGCCGATCCTGGGCGAAATCGGCTACAACGAGGGTCATTCCTTCAACGGTCTTCTGCAGGTTTCTGCCGCCGGCGGTCCGTCCTGCGGCGAGAGCCAGAAGGTCCGTGGACTCTGGTATTGCGTCGCCATCTGGGTAAAGGACGGGCCGGGATACGGCAAACTGATCGCCGACTGGATGACCGACGGCCGAACTGAAATCGATCACGCATCCATCGACTATTCCCGCTTCTATGGGCATCAGCTGACCGAGGAATTCATCGAGGGCCGCTGCTACGAAGCCGCCCAGAAGATCTATTTCCCGGCGATCCATCCGCGCGAACCCTACGCGACGGGACGGAACGTCAAACGCTCGCCATTCTATGAGCGGGAGGTTGAACTCGGCGGCTATTTCATGGAGCTCGGCGGCTGGGAACGCGCTCACGGCTATGCCGCCAACGAACCGCTGCTGGAAAAATACGGCGACCGGGTCCCGGTCCGCGAAAACGAATGGGACAGCCGGCATTTCTGGCGCGTGTCAAATGCCGAACACCTGGCGCTGAGCGAAGATTGCGGCCTCATCAACCTGTCGCACTTCTTCATGTTCGACGTCGAAGGGCCAGACCATGTTGCTCTGCTGGAATGGCTGTGCGCGGCCAGAATCGGCGGCGACGCCAATGTCGGCAAGGGCATTTACACCCATTTTCTCGATGACGAGGGCAATGTTCGCGCCGATCTGACGGTGTTCCGCATGGCCGACCGCTGCCGCATCGTCGACGGCGCCGACGCCGGCCCGCGCGACTTCCACTATGTGAAGCGCATTGCGGAGGACAAAGGCTTCGACGTCACCGTCACCGATGTGAGCGAACAGTTCACCACCATCGGCATCTGGGGGCCGAACGCGCGTGAGAACCTGAAAAAGGTCGTTGCCGACCCGGCAGCGCTCGACCCTGAAAACTTCCCCTTTGCGGCCATCCGGCAGATCGAAATCGCAGGCAAGCCGGTCTCCGCCCTTCGGCTTTCCTACGTTGGCGAGCAGGGGTGGGAACTGCACATGAAATACGAGGACGGCCTTGCGGTTTGGGACGCTCTGCGCGCCGTCGGCGTCATGGCGGTCGGCGTCGAGACCTACGCCAACTCGCGCCGAATGGAAAAGAGCCTGCGCTTGCAGAATGCCGACCTTCTGACCCAGTACAATCTCTACGAGGCGGATCTGGCTAGGCCAAAGGTGAAGGAAGCCGATTTCCGGGGCAAGGCCAAGCATCTGAAATACAGGGCGCGCGACAAGCAGCCGGCCATGCTCTGCACCCTCGTGATGACGGAAAACACCGATGGGAACGGCATCGAGCGCTTTCCCGTCGGTGCCCTGCCGGTCATGGATCCGGAAACCGGCAAGACGCTTGTCGATAGCCTTGGCCGCCTGTCCTACACGACCTCGATTGCCTACGGACCGACGCTTGGCAAGAACATCGCGCTGGCCTACCTGCCGCAGGATTATTGCGAGGTCGGCCGCAAGCTCAATGTCGAATACTTCTCCGAAACCTATCCGGTTGAAGTGGTCGCAGTCGGCTACAAACCGCTCTACGATCCGGAAAACCTGAAGCCGCGCTCCTGACCTGTCGGGTCGGGAAACCGCCGGCTGGACCCTGCCGGGGAGCCGTCGATACGGCAGAGTCCGGAGATGACCTCAAACCCCGCGTGGACTTCCGCGCGGGGTCTGCTATTGCGGGATAGGCCGTTCAGAACGGATCGCCACGTACAAAGACGAAAGACTGACGAATGTCCAAACTGGAAGATCTTCTGGCCCGGAAAGGGGCACTTCTCGCCGACGGGGCGACGGGAACCAATCTGTTCGAGATGGGGCTCGTTTCGGGCGATGCGCCGGAACTCTGGAACACGGACGAGCCTGAAAAGATCAAGGCGCTGCACCAGTCGTTCGTCGATGCCGGGTCGGACATCATCCTGACCAACACATTCGGCTGCAACAGGCACCGGCTGAAGCTGCACAAGGCCGAGGGCAGGGTGAAGGAACTCAACATCGCTGCCGTGAAACTTGCAAAGGAAGTGGCTGCGACGGTCGATCGCGAAGTCCTCATCGGCGGGTCCATCGGTCCGACCGGCGAACTCTTCCAGCCGCTCGGCGCACTCAGCTACGAGGACGGTGTCGCTGCCTTTCGTGAGCAGATCGAAGGTCTTGTGGAAGGTGGAGCGGATATTCTGTGGGTCGAGACCATGTCCGCGGTTGAGGAAATGAAAGCGGCTGCCGAGGCGGCGAAGGAGTTCGACCTGCCGCTGGTGCTGACCGCGAGCTTCGATACGGCGGGCAAGACCATGATGGGCCTGTCGCCGACAGGGCTCGGAGACCTTCAGTCCCAGTTTGCCTGCACGCCTGTCGCGATCGGCTCCAACTGCGGGGTCGGGGCATCGGACCTCCTGGCCGCGATCATGGACATTACGGCAGCCTATCCGGAGGCGTTTGTCGTCGCCAAGGCCAATTGCGGCATTCCGCAGATCAAGGGGGATGAGGTCGTCTATACCGGCACGCCCGAACTGATGGCGAAATATGCCCATATGGCGTTGGACGCCGGCGCCCGGATCGTCGGCGGATGCTGCGGAACGTCGCCGGTTCATCTGGCGGCCATGCGCGCGGCGCTTGACGCGCACCGGGCCGGAACGCGCCCGACCCTCGATGAGGTCATTGCCGAAATCGGACCGCTGGTCTCGCCCCCCAACAAGGCGGCGGATGCTGCGCGGGCCGAAGGCGGTGACGGGACCGGCCGCCGCCGGGGCCGCCGGCGAGGATAGCTTGCGGGCGCGCTGGGCCGGCTGTCAGGTCTGCGTCAGCAGCTTCCAGGCTGTGCCTTGGAAAAGCTCTCCTTTGTCTCGGCAAGCTTTGCCGAGACAATGCCCATGGGCTGGTAGGGCGGGTCGGCCTGCATGCCGATATTGATCATGTGGATCTTGTAACAGCCGGTGAAGACCTTGGTGGAGCCATTCGTCTGCTTGGCTTCCAGAGCCACCGGAAGCGCCCAGTAGATCTGCCCGGCGCCCGGATCGGGCTCCGTTTCTCCAAACTTGACCTGCACGGTCTCCGTCCCGGCATAGCCTTTCACCCACTTGTCGAAGTCTGCGGGCGCATCTTCGGCCTGAAAATAGCTGTAGGCCTGGACGTATAACTTGTTGCTGATGGCGTAATAGTAACTCTCGACCAGTTTCTGAGGCGTCGAGCGGTCATCCATATAGGTCCAGCCTTCCGCCTGTGTCGAATAGGGCGCAAGGCCCAGGCCGAACGGCAGACAGGTGGCGGCCAGAGCGGCGCATCGCAGAAGTGTAAAACGGGGCATCGGATCTTTCCTTTCTCCGGAGCCGGAAATGCCGCTTCTCGCCGAACGTGTTGAAGCCTCGTCTTCGTCAAGGCCCAAGGCCGCCACGAAACCAACGACATCAGCCCTCGAGAAAATTTACAATCACCGGGGTCTGGATGCCAGCGACGATTCCCGGTTGCTTTCCACCGTTTTGACGTTAGCGTAAGCTGCATAAAAAAATCGGTTTGGTTTTATGGGGTTGGGAGGAGCTAAAATGCAGCCGGTCATGTCTGCTGTTGAAGTCATGGAATTGCTGGACCGGGAGTTTCCGCAGATTCATGCCGGTGGTCGAGTGTACGCCATCGAAGGCGTTTCGTCCGGTGAAGCCGTCGTTCGTCTGTCCGCCAACGAGCTGCACCTCCGGCCCGGGGGAACGGTTTCCGGTCCGGCCATGATGAGCCTGACGGATCTGGCCGCCTATGTCGTGATCCTGGCGCACATCGGGCCACAGGCCTTGGCGGTGACCACGAATCTCAACATCAATTTTCTGCGCAAGCCCGAGCCTGGTGATCTCCTGGCCACCTGTCGCATTCTGAAGCTCGGCAAGCGTCTGGTCGTGGTCGACTGCGGGATTGCCGGGGAAGGGGAGGAAGACCTGGTGGCGCATGCCACGGCAACCTATTCGGTGCCTCCACGCGCCCCTTAGGCGATTTTCAGAATGTCTTCCTGCTCGAACAGACCTTCAAGCTCCTCGGAGTATTCGACGATCTGACTGCGGCCACGGCGTTTGGCCGCATAGACGGCGAGGTCGGCGCGGTGCAGGGCCAAGCGGCCGGTGTCGCCGGTCACGGCAAGATAGGCGCCGATACTCAGGCTCGGGGCGTAGATGGCTCCGGAAACGTCTTTCGGAGATGTCGCTTTTTCCATGACGCGCCCATAGAGGCATCTGAAGTCCTTCAAGGAAATTTCAGGCAGCAGGAGCACGAATTCATCTCCGCCGAAGCGTCCGACCGCGTCACCTCCTCCTCTGAGGCACGCCTTGAGCGCATGCGCGATCTGTTGAAGCAGGAGATCGCCGCAAACATGGCCGAACTGGTCGTTCACCTGTTTGAAGTAGTCGATGTCGACAAAAAGGATGCCGAGGTTGAGAGGGGTCTCGGAATTTTCGAAATGATCGTCGAAGATCTGTGAAATGCTGTTGCGATTCAGCGTGCCGGTCAGTTGATCGTAACGCGTCAGCTCCAGGAGTTGCCTGTCCTTGTGCCTCAGCTGACGCGTCCGGTGAACGTAAATCACCACCGGGACGAGCAGGAATACCGCGGTTCCGGCAACCATCAGTCCGCCGGTTTTCTTGAAAGCGGCCTGCAAGGCCTGTCTGAAATTGCTGACGTCGACAAGAACCTCGAGCGTGCCGATGTTTTCACCGGACGGGAGCACGGCCGGCAGGTAGACTTGCGCATAGGTTTTTTCTGGTGCCGCTGCGCCTGTCTGGCTTACAATGGCAACCTGCGGCTCGCCGCTTTCATGGACGCTGAGTGCGAGCTCGTTGAAGAGCTGTTCCGGCATTGGGCCGCCCATGTCCGACAGAAGCGTGATCATTCCCTGGTCGTCGAACATCTCGAAGCGCACGACACCCACCAGGGCAAAGGAATTCTCGAGCCTCTCCGCCTCCTGGCGCGTGGTTATGCCCTGACCGATCATGCGGCGAGCCGAAGGCGTGGTCCGGTAGAAGTTTTCCGCCCAGTTCAGGGCCCGAATTTCTGCCTCTTCCTTGATGGCCGCATCGACCTGCCAGTCGATCAGAACGTCAAGGGCTGCAACGGACGCCAGAAGGAGCAACGCGGCGCCCATCGTTGCCACAATCAATGGACGTTTGGTCCAAGTTTTCAGGCTTGATAGACCCATCGTGCAGGAGTTCCTCATGATTCATCGTGAAAGTGATCTTCAGGTTTTAAGGATTGGTAAAATTGACGAGAAAAGGCGTCGAAACTGCTCAGGTTTGCAACAGGGGGTGTTTGCAAAAATTGCGGCAAATTATGAGGTATCTGAATACCGTTTTTATAAGTAATTGAAAATAAACAGAAATAAACTATAGGAGGGTGTAGAATGAACTTGACGACATTTCCGTGTCGGCCTATAAGCTGCCTCGACCGAATTTGAGGTCCGTTCGCTGGTTTCTTGAAGATCCGCACGGGCCTTTTCTGTAACCCGACCATTACGGATCATACTCATGAAGACCTTCTCTGCCAAACCGGCTGAGGTCGAGAAAAAGTGGATCTTGATCGACGCAGAAGGCATGGTTGTCGGCCGTCTCGCCGCTTTCATCGCCAACCACCTGCGCGGCAAGCATCTGCCGACCTACACTCCGCATATCGATACCGGTGACAATGTCATCGTCATCAACGCCGATAAGGTGGTGCTCACCGGCCGCAAGTACGACAACAAGAAGTACTACTGGCACACCGGCCATCCGGGTGGCATCAAGGAGCGCACCGCACGCGCGATCCTGGAAGGCCGCTTTCCCGAGCGCGTCCTGGAAAAGGCCGTGCAGCGCATGATGCCGGGCGGTCCGCTGTCCAACAAGCAGCTGAGCAACCTCAAGGTTTACGCCGGCCCGAACCATCCGCATGAAGCTCAGTCGCCTGAACTGGTCGACGTTAAGGGCCTCAACCCCAAAAATGACGGCAAGAGGGCTTAATCATGGCTGAGCTGCAATCCCTGGAAGAACTGGGCGGCGCGGTTGAGACCGCAGCCCCCGAAGCACCGGTCCATGTCCAGAAGCTGGACGCTCAGGGCCGCGCCTATGCAACCGGCAAGCGGAAAGACGCGATCGCTCGCGTGTGGATCCGTCCGGGCACCGGCAAGATCGTCGTCAACAAGAAGGACTTCACCGAGTATTTCGCTCGCCCGGTTCTTCAGATGATCCTTCAGCAGCCGATCATGCTCACGGATCGCGCCGGTCAGTATGATGTCATTGCGACCGTGACCGGTGGCGGGCTCTCCGGGCAGGCGGGTGCGGTGCGCCACGGCCTCTCCAAGGCTCTGACCCACTACGAACCGGAACTGCGTGCCATTCTGAAGAAAAACGGCTTCCTGACCCGCGACTCCCGTGTCGTGGAACGTAAGAAGTTCGGTAAGCGCAAGGCCCGTCGGTCCTTCCAGTTCTCCAAGCGTTAAGCTGGAACGGCAATATTTTCGAAAATCCAGGGGCTCGCGGTTCGCGGGCCCTTTTTTCTTGCCTGCTGGAACTGAAATCTCAACATTAACGGAGGACGCACGGGCAAGCCCCCAAGGCCCTATTGTTGAAACATCGGCATATCGGCAAAGTAAGGCACGAAAAAAATCGTACGAGCTGGCTCAGCTGATTGCACAGGCCGCTGAGTTGATGCGCAAGGGGTATGACGCGCACGCGCCAGGAACCAGGACTTGCATTTGAGCGAAGGTCCTTGGAACCGTCGGTCCAGCAATGGAGGGGAAATTGACACCTCAAGAATTTTCCAATGCCGTGTCATGGGCCGTCATCGCCAACAAGAATTTCAACAAGATTTTTTGTATTGGTGACAACAAGACGGGAACGACAACCCTGGAAAGGGTCCTCCGTCTCTATGGCTATCATTTGCCTGATCAACAGGAGCAGGAAATCAGGCTAACGAAGCGCGTTTTCGAAACGGATTACACAGAGCTGACGCGGTTTTGCAGTCGCTACGATGCGTTCCAGGATATGCCTTTCTCGCAGGGCCTCACATATGTCGCGGCGGATGCCTTGTTCCCGAACAGCAAGTTCATACTCACAGAGAGAGACCCGGAAAGCTGGTTTTCATCCCTCGTGAATTTTCATAAGAAAATCTATGGCATTGAAGATATCAATGACGTATCCGAGAAAGTTATTCTTGAAAAATTCAACTATCTGTATCCGGGATACGTTCACACCAAGACGAAACGATTTCTCACGTCATTTGATGGGCGCAAGAAGGAAGTTCAATGGGAGAAAATATATGATAAGGACTATTACATAGATCTCTATGAAAGTCGAAATCTGAGTATCAAGAAATATTTTGCGGATACTCCTGAAAAGCTTTTGATCATTGACGTCACGAAAGAGAGGGATACGTCAAAAATCTGCGACTTCCTGAACATACCGGGCAATTTCGCAATTGATATGCCTCACGAGAACAAGACTTAGTGCGAAGAGGCACCGGGGACATGGAATGCCTTTCGAAAACGAAATCTAGGCAGGCGAGATCCTAAAAAGACCTGGCTCATGATTGTTATATAGATCGGATCGACGTGAGGGTGAAAAGTGTTTCTGTCGCATCGCGTCAGGGCCAAATCCGATCGTCTGACCACGCTGAAAAGCTCTGCCGGCTTTTGCACTCCCTAAGTCGAACGCCTTTTGTTTTCGGATCGCCGGAAGAATAAATCGGCAGGCCGAGCGCCGAAGAGAAGTGCGCCTTAAGAGCGGCAGGCCCAGGCTTCCCCGACCAAGTATAATCGTGCGCTTCGCAAAGCGCGCTGAGAAGGATCCATTGCAACTTCATCTGAACGTCGCCCGGGAAGATCGGGCTTGGCCGTTTGCGGCTGAACATGCGTCGCAAAAGTTGCACTGACACTTCCTGATTTCAGAGCCTTTTGACCATATGAAAACGGTTTCGGATTGTTCAACTACAGATCGCCAAGTGGCATTGGCGTTTTTTGAGGCGGCGCGTGGTGTTTTCGTTTGCCGCTGATCCTGATCAGCTTCTGAAACTTCGGGCACTCCATGTGTGACGGCGCCGGGCAGTCGGCGACGTGGCGGATCATGTCGCGCAAGGCGGACAGCCGGTCGATCTGGCGGTCGAGGTCGTCTGCCTTTTCGTGAAGCGTGGCTCTGGAGAGAGCGGGGCGGCCGTCCGGGCCGAACATCGCCTTGATCTCGTCCAGCGAAAAGCCGGCTGCCTTGCCAAGCGTGATCAGCGCGAGCTGATCCAGGACCTCGGGCCCGAAGAGTCGTTTCAATCCGCGCCGGCCGACGGAGGTAACCAGGTGTTTTTCCTCGTAATGCCGGATCGCGGAAGCCGCGATGCCGGTCTGTTTCGAGATTTCTGAAATATCCAGCAATTTCATATCTTGACCTCAAGTCGACTTGAATTTGTAGGCTGTCGGCCATGCTTCCCGATTGCAAGGAAAAAAGACATGTCTGAACTCAAGGCGGCTGGCGAAAGGCCGTTATGGCTGGACAGTGTGGCGATTGCGCTGCTCTTGACGGCAACGCTGAAGATCATGGCCAACGCGACAATCAGCCCGGCGTTGCCAAGTCTGCAGGCCGCGTTCCCGGATAATCCCAATGCGGCTTATCTGACCCGTTTTCTGGTGTCGGCGCCGTCGCTTACGGTCGTGCTGGTCGCGCCCTTCGCGGGGCTTGCCACCGATCGTTATGGCCGTGGCCGGCTTCTGGTGGCGGGGATTGCCCTGTTCGCGGTGTCTGGAAGCGCAGGCGCCTATCTGCCCGGTCTTTCTTCAATCCTGTTCAGCCGGTTCGCACTCGGTTTTGCGGTCGCGCTGGTCATGACCGCTCAAGTGGCTTTGGTCGGTGACTTGTTTTTCGGACCGAGACGCGGCACGTTTCTCGGCTGGCAGACCGCGGCGATCAATTTCAGCGGGTTTTTATACATCGGTGCCGCCGGTCTTTTGGCTGGCGTTTCGCCCCGGCTGCCGTTTCTGGTCTACGCGTTGCCGGTGCTCTTGCTGCCGCTGCTGGTCACATTGGTCAGGCGTGAAGACAGCAGCCCGGAGCCGATTGGGCCGGTTGCGGACGGAGCGGACACCGGGGCGGACCGGAAACGCTGGCTGGTTGCGTCCCTGGCGGTGGGCGCGCTTGCCATGGCGACCGTCATGCTGTTTTTCCTGATGCCGAGCCAGTTGCCGTTCTATTTGCATGAGAACGGCTTCGACGCCGCAAAGGGAACGGCGGCGGGGCTTGGCGCCCTGACCCTGACTGGCGGTGCCTTCGCGCTTGCCTTCAAAAGGGTCAGCGCGCGTCTGGGTGTGTTTGCCGCATACGGGCTCGGACTGGTGCTGATGTCCGCCGGTTTCCTGGTGCTGGCGATAAAGCCCGTCTGGCTATTGATTCTGCCCGGTGCGGCCCTGGTAGGCGCCGGGTACGCCTTTGTGCAGCCGGGGTTCCTGATGTTGGCGTTGCAGGTGGCTCCGCCGGAGCGCCGGGGAACCGTTTCGGGGATCGTCACGACGTCAATGTTTCTGGGGCAGGTGGTGTCGCCACTCCTGCTGACACCTGTAATCCAGAGCCTTGGGTTTGCGATGGTCTACAGGGCGGCTGCGGTTACCCTGACGCTTTTCGCGGCCGGTTGCTTCGTTCCCGTTCTCCTGCGCCGGATCCGGCAAAAGGAAACAGCCGAACGGGGGATGGAGGTCTGAAACTTCAAGCCGGAATACGGCTCTTTTGCCTCTTTCCGGCGACATAGGTTTCGACCACCGCCCGGTCGTCGCCGAGCGTCTGGAGCACGAAGAGTTCTTCCGACAGCGTTTCCGCAGTTTCCATCCTCAAGGCCATGGGCGGCGTCGCTCTTGCGTCGAGTACGACGATATCCGCGTCGGTCCCGGGGTCCAGAGTGCCGATCTTGTGCGACAGGGACAGGGCCCGGGCGTTGCCGAGGGTCACCCAGTAGAAACTCGTCAGCGGATGCATCCGCTGGCGCTGAAGCTGAAGGACCTTGTAGCCTTCGTCCAGAGTGCGCAGAAGCGAGTAATTGGTGCCGCCGCCGACGTCGGTCGCAATCGCCGTCCGGATCCCGGCGCCTTCGATGCCCGCCTTGTCGAACAGACCGCTCCCCAGGAACAGGTTTGACGTCGGACAGAAGACCGCGACAGCTCCGGTGTCGCGCATGACGTGAAGCTCATGGCCTGTCATGTGGATGCAATGGCCGAGCAGAGATTTGGGGCCGAGCAGCTCGAAGCTCTCGTAGACCCCCAGATAATGCGCCGAGTCAGGGTAGAGCTCCCGGGTGAAGGCGATTTCGTTCGGATTTTCGTTGATGTGCGTCTGCAGGTGGCAGTCCGGAAACTCTTTCAGAAGACTGCCGGCGGCGTCCAATTGCTCCGGCGTCGAGGTGATGGCGAAACGCGGCGTGATGGCGTAGTGCGCGCGCCCGCAGCCATGCCATTTTTCCAGCATCTTCCTGCTGTCGTCGTATGACGCTTGTGCTGTGTCACAAAGGGCTGGCGGAGCGTTGCGGTCCATCATGGTCTTGCCGCCGAGCATCAGCATGCCGCGCCTGTCGGCTTCCTCGAAATAGGCATCGACCGAGTTCACATGGCTGGAACAATAGGCAGCGGCAGTCGTCGTGCCGTGGCTCAAGAGAGCGTCGTAAAACGCGCCGGCGATACGGTCGGCGTGGCTCTTGTCGGCAAACCGCTGCTCGGCTGGAAAGGTGTAGTCGTTCAACCAATCCAGCAACTGGTCCGCCCAGGACGCAATGACCTGCACTTGCGGAAAATGTATGTGCGTGTCGATAAATCCCGGCAGAAGCAAATGCGGCCTGTGATCTTCGACCGGGGTCTTTGCCGGAGCGGAAACGCTGACCTCTTCGTAGCGGCCCCTGACTTCGATTCGGCCACCGGTTATGAGAAGCGCGCCGTCTTCTTCGTAATAATAGGCGCCGGTATCATCCGGACCGTTCGGAGTGTCGGAAAAGGTCAGCAGTCTGCCGCGCAGAATTTTTGTGTTCTTGTCCGCCACAGACTGAGTTCCTTGAAGAAATGCATGACAGGCGCTGGAAACGCGCCCTGATTTTTGACCCGCGCGCGCGTTCGCGTTGGCCAACTCGGAGGATATGATAAAGGCGATCGGTGCGAACTCAAGCCACGGAAAACAATTCAGTAAGATCGTGGCCGAACCAGCGGAAGCGAGAGGGTTTTGACTGCCGGAAACGGCTCATTGGATGGGTTTCCATTCGTTGGCAGGTGTCGAAACCCGATTGACAGACGGAGTGAACCGGGGGAGGAGATGTCGAGCCCCCGTAAACGGGCTTGCTTAAAAGCTATGACGGGGTTTCAAGCCTGTCATTCGCAGTTTCGGGAAAACACCATGTCAGTCAAATTGCCGCGTCCGACAGATAACGCCTTTCTCGGGACCTCGGTGAAAGGCGGTTCGCACGAACCGACTTACGGTGGAGCGTTGTCCTTCATGCGCCGGCGCTACAGCCGCGATCTCACGGATGTCGATCTGGCGGTCTGGGGCATTCCCTTCGACGCCGCCGTTTCCAACCGTCCGGGTGCGCGCTTCGGTCCGCAAGGAGTGCGGCGCGCCTCGGCGATTTTCGACGGCGATCCGCAGTATCCCTTTGAAATGGACCCGTTCGAGGTTTTGTCCTGCGTGGATTATGGCGACTGTGTCTTCGATTATGGGCGCAACGGCGATATCCCCGGTCACATCGAAGAACAGGCTGCGGAAATCCTGGACAGCGGAACCCATTTGTTTTCCATCGGGGGCGATCACTTCGTCACCTATCCGTTGCTCAAGGCACATGCGGCCAAACACGGCCCGATGGCGCTCATCCAGTTCGATGCGCATCAGGATACCTGGCCGGATCAGGGCGATCGCATAGATCACGGCACCTTCACCGGAAGGGCCGCGCGTGAAGGCCTGATAGACCCGGAGAAATCCATCCAAATCGGTATCCGGACCCATGCGCCGGAAACCTGCGGACTGGATATCGTCTTCGGATATCAGATGGACGAACTCGGACTGAACGGCGTGATCGAGCGGATAATCGAGCGCGTTGGCGATGCGCCGGCCTACATGACTTTCGATATCGACTGCCTCGACCCCGCCTTTGCACCAGGGACAGGCACACCTGTCGCCGGGGGCCTGTCTTCGCGGGAGGCACTATCCGTCCTGCGCGGTCTCGGCGCGCTCAATTTCGTCGGCGGCGATGTCGTGGAAGTGGCCCCAGCCTACGATCACGCCGACATAACCTCGATTGCCGGCGCGAGTGTCGCGCTGACCTATATCGGGTTGCTTGCGGAGAAACGGGCCGGGAAGCACTCCTGTTAGGAGGATCGGTCCCTAAGTCGTCGCTTTTTGAGAGCGACGATTGTCGTTGTCCGGAACGGATGCCCAAAAACGGTAGAGCGGCGCTTTGTTTTTCATTTCCCGGTAGAGCCGGATCTGCTTTTCAATACAGACGAATTGCGCGGAATGGGCAACCAGAAGACCGGTTGCGGTCAAAAGCGCGGACATGGAATATCCGCCGAGCAGCGCTGCCAGGGCGCCGCTCCAGAATACCGGGTAAAGGAGAGTGATGCCGGTGTAAAGCTCCGGCGGGATTGGAACAATAAAGCGGTTCAGCCAGATGCGTTCTCCGTAGCCGGCTTGAGACAGCCAGCCGTCTCCCGATTTCCGACCCGGGTATGTCTTTTGAACCGCGATCAGCCCCACCGCCACAGCGGCCGTAAGCGCAAGCGCTCCAGAAAGCCCCAGCCACATTTGCAGCCAGAGCAGTGCGGTGAGTAGGCCTGGCGCAAGGAACTTGAGACAAATAGAAACCGGCGTGGCCGGCCGGCCGGATCGTCCGCTCAAGGGCAGACTGGAAAGGACCGCCACGCGGTCGCTGTCAGGCAGACCTTGACTGAAACGGGGGGAAAGAAGACGCCGCGGGTTTTGCATGCTTGGCTACTTGTCAAAAAGGATCGCGGGATCATAGCTGCGGTTGATGCAGTCTGGCAAACATCTTGTTGGCAAAGAAACCTGGCTCAACGGAAGGGCTGGGATGCCGCCAAAGGCAAAAAACACTTCCTGTCGATATTTTCCGGAAAGTCTATCGCATTGGCATTTGAACTAAAAACTTAGATTTAAAAAAAACTTTTGAATAGCAGCGAATTTGGCATCGTGTTCAAGGTTTTTTAGCTTGAATTTATGCGGTGTGAAAGTTTCAATCACTTAATAAAAATATGAATCGGACAATGGAATGGCTTCGGAGTGGAGCGGTGACGACGGAAACTCTTTCAAAATCGACAATGAGCCGTCCCTGGCAACCGAGCTTTCGCGTCTGAACCACGTGGCGAAACTGGGGGGAGCCGACGAACTGATCCTCGGCTTTGACTGGCTCAAGACCCTCGTTAATCAGGTTTCCGACTACATCTTCGTGAAAGATCGGAATTGCCGCTTTGTCATGGCCAACGATCAGGTCGCGCTGGACATCGGCTACGAAGACAGCTCGCAGCTTATCGGAAAGTCGGATCTTGAGCTGCATCCTGCCGAGACGGGCACTGTGTATTTTTCCACCGAACGGGAAATCATGGTGTCCAAGTCGCCGAAGGTCGATTTTGAAGAGCTGATGATTTTGCCGGACGGAAAACGGAAATGGTTTTCCTCCTCGAAATTTCCGGTGACGAACGCGCAGGGCGAAGTTGTCGGAATCATGGGCATCTGCCGGGACATCACTCAGCGCAAGAAAGCCGAACTGCTTTTGCAGGGACAAAACAAGGTTCTGCAGGAAATCGCCAACGGTCAGCCGCTTCAAACGGTGCTCGAGACACTTGTCCTGACCATCGAAGCACAACTCGACGGAATAGTGGGCTCCGTCATGCTGGCTGACGAGACCGGCAAATGGCTCGTGGCGGGCCCGGCACCGAACCTGCCGAAGGAATTCTGGGCTGACCTGGATGGAATTCCGATCGGTCCGCGGTCCGGTTCCTGCGGCGCAGCCGCCCATAGACGCGAAACCGTAATTGTCGAGAACATCCAGGACGACGAGCTTTGCTCCGGCTACTCCGAGCAAATCAGAAACCTGGAGTTTCGGTCCTGCTGGTCGATCCCGATTCTCGGAAAGGACATGAACGTCCTGGGGACGTTTGGTCTTTATTCTCGGGAAAACCGAAGTCCGACGGAGCACGAGTACAAGATCGCCGGAGAAACCGCGCATCTGGCGTCGATCGCGGTTGAGCGGGATCGTGCGGAAGGAAGAATTCGCTTTCTCGCCCATCACGATGCATTGACGGGACTGCCGAACAGGCTGGAGTTCAACAGCCGACTGGAAAGGAAGATCGCGGCGAGCCGGCTGACAGGTGAACCGGTGGCGGTGGTTTTTGTCGATCTGGACAATTTCAAGACGGTCAACGACAGCTTCGGACATTCGGTTGGCGACGAGGTCTTGAAGATTATCGCGGAACGGATTGCCTCTTCGGGAGACGAGGCCTGTCAGGCCATCCGCTTCGGTGGCGACGAATTTGTCCTGCTTGTCGAAGGTCACGGCGCCGTCAAGACCAGGCTGAAGACGTTTCTTGCGCGGTTGCGGGATGACATCACTCAGACCCTTCATCTGGAAGATCTGTCCTTTCACGTGACATGCAGTCTCGGGGCGGCCTGTTTTCCCGAGGATGCCAAGGACGCCGCCGAGCTTCTCCAGAACGCCGACAAGGCAATGTTCGAGGCAAAGGCATCTGGCAGGGACGAGATCAGGATTCATCAGCATTCGAGCCCCGGAAGGTCGCTGAACAAACTGACGCTTCTTGAGGAAATGCGGAGCGGTATAGCCCGGCAGGAATTCTTTCTGGAGTATCAGCCTCAATACGATCTCATGTCCGGAACAATTGTCGGCGCCGAGGCTTTGGTGCGATGGCAACACCCGGCGCTGGGGCGTCTGATGCCGGGCGATTTCATCGGGCTTGCCGAGGAAAGCGGTCTGATCGTTCCCTTGGGCCGCTGGGTGTTGAACGAAGCCTGCCGGCAGAACAAGATGTGGCAGGAGAGAGGCCTTGAGCCGATTACGGTTGGAGTGAATGTATCTCCGCGCCAGTTCAGGGACGCGGGGCTCGTCACCGACGTTTGCGAAGCGATGGAGACGTCCGGCCTTCCGGCGAAATACCTGGAACTGGAAGTCACCGAAACGCTGCTGATCCAGAATGCCGACCAGGCGGTCCGTCTGATGGACGACTTCCGCAGAATAGGCTTGAAACTTGCGATCGACGATTTCGGCACCGGCTATTCAAGCCTGGCGGCCCTGAAGAGCTTTCCTCTGACCCGGCTCAAGATCGATCAGAGTTTCATCCGGGACCTGGACAACACCGACAGCGACCGCTGCATTGCGCGCGCGATCATATCCCTCGGACGGGAACTTGGTCTGAATGTCGTTGCCGAAGGCGTGGAAACCGCGAAACAGCAGGCGTTTCTGGCAAGCTGCAAATGTGAAACCGTTCAGGGGTTCCACTTCGGCCGTCCCATGAGCGCGGACAGGCTCGGCAAGTTGCTTGCCATGACCCTGACGCGCATAGATGTTCCCATCGAGCGGGCCTATATCTGATTGTCGGCCGGCCCCGCCGGCTCCTGGGTCCGTGCCCTAGACTTTCATCATGACATAGGAGCCCGGCGCATCCTCCAGCACCTTCACCCGGTTGGCCCCGGGCTTGCGCGCCTTGGCTGTCTGCGAATTCTGGTCGCGGATCCACCGATCCCAGTAGGGCCACCAGGATCCCGGATGCTCCTCGGCCGTCTTGATCCAGGCATCGAGCGCCCCCTTGGGCTCACTGCCGGTCCAGTACTGGTACTTCTTGCGCACCGGCGGATTGACGACCCCGGCAATATGTCCGGATCCTGCGAGCACGTATTCGACCGGTCCGCCAAAACAGCCGGACCCGACAAAAACCGACTGGGCGGGCGCGATGTGATCTTCCCGCGCCGCCAGGTTGAAGATCGGTATCGTCACCTTTGAAAGGTCGAGGACCTCGCCCGCAATCTCCATTTCGCCCTTGGACAGCTTGTTGTCCAGGTAGCAATTGCGCAGGTAGAATGAATGGTTGGCTGCCGGCATGCGGGTTGAATCGGAATTCCAGTAGAGCAGATCGAACGGGAAGGGCTCCACACCCTTCAGGTAGTTGTTGACCACATAGGACCAGATCAGGTCGTTGGACCGCAGCATGTTGAAGGCGGAGGACATTTTGGAGCCTTCCAGATAACCGGCCTCCTTCATCCGCTTTTCCATCAGTGCAATCTGGTCCTCGTCGACGAACACCTTGAGGTCGCCGGCATAGGTGAAATCGACCTGGGTCGTGAAGAACGTGGCGGTCTTGATGCGCTCGTCGCCGACGCGCGCCATGTAGGCGAGCGTGACCGCGAGAAGCGTGCCACCGACGCAATAGCCGATAGCGTTCACTTCCTCCTGCCGCGTGGCGCGCTTGATCACGTCCAGGGCATGAAGGATGCCTTCTTTCATGTAGTGTTCGAAGCTCTTTTGAGCCTGTTTCTCGTTCGGATTGACCCAGGAAATCACAAAAACCGTATGTCCCTGATCGACGGCCCATTTGATGAAGGACTTCTCCGGGTTGAGATCGAGTATGTAGAACTTGTTGATCCACGGCGGAACGATGAGCAGCGGCCGCTTCAGCACTTCTTCGGTGCTCGGCGTGTACTGAATCAGCTGGCAGACATCGTTTTGAGCGATGACCTTGCCCGGCGTCGTGGCCAGGTTCTCGCCCAGCTTGAACTTCGATGCATCGGTCTGCCGGATCTTGAGTTCGCCCTTGCCGGTCTTGAGGTCCTCGACAAGATGCTTCATGCCCTTGACCAGATTTTCGCCGTTGCTTTCAAGCGTCAGGCGCAACAGTTCCGGATTGGTCAGAACGAAATTGGACGGTGAAACCGCGTTGGAGATCTGTGTGACGTAGAACTGCGCCTTGTGACGGGTGTGGTCGTCGAGCCCCTCCGCTTCGTGGACCATCTCTTCGGCCCACTGGCTGGTGATCAGATAGAGCTGTTTGATGAAATCGAAGAACTGGTTGTTCTCCCAATCGGGATCGGCGAAACGCTTGTCTCTCGACGGGGTCTGAACAGCCGGTACGGAGGTCTCGCCCATCATGCGTTTCAAGGACGAATTCCAGAGTTGTATGTAACCGCTCCAGAGCCGCGACTGGGCTTCGATCGCGCGCTGAGGATCCGACGCCCAGTACTCGCCCACCTGTGCCAGCGTTTTGATCACTCCGGTCAGTTCGTCTGTCGATTCGTGCTTGATCGTCCCTTTTTCCCTCGGCTCGATATAGGCTGCGAGCGCCTTGCCGGCCTGCTCCAGAGTCTTCGCCAGATTCTGGGCAAAAGCCTCCGGATTACTGATAATGTACTGCAGCATGGGATTCTGGCGTTCGTCGGCCATGGGCGGGCGTCCCCTCCGGTTTCCTTCGCCTCTTCCGGCCAATACGGGCCAGCGGGCTTTTCAAACTCAAAAAGCTTTATCTTATTATAATTTAGCTTGTATTTTGGACTAGCAGGTATTTATGACACAATGATCTGGCTCAGTCGATTGGATTTCAAGCCATCAAAAAAGCGCACACGGAAATCGGACCGCCCCGGGAAAGGTTGGATGGCTCAATGAGACGCACGCACCCTGTGGCGATTTGCAGCATACTGTCGCTTTGGCTCTGCTCCTGCGCGATCGGGCCCGGTACGCCGCTCGTGGATGCTCTCAAGGCAAATCCCGGTACTGTCAGCAGCAACGTGCCGCCACCGAAGGGATACGGGTCCCCGGTCGGGGGCGCCGAAGCGTCCGGTCTGATCAACGCCAGGGACCGCGAGGCGACGGAAGCCTATTTGAAATCCCTTGCCTCGGAATAGACAGGATCGGCGACTACGCCGTGAACCGGCATGGAACCGGTGCGATTGGCGTTCAGGTCGCCTTAAGTTTAGATGGCTATTGAGCTAAAGACGGGTGCGCATTTCGGTTGAGGCTGTTAAAAGAGCCGCGCCGCTTGGTGCAACGTCCGGTGTTCCATGCGGCCGATGGAGCATCTTGTCTGCGCTCGGACGAACGCAATCAAGATGCTCCAACTGTCTAAATCGATCAGCGGATACCCGCCCGGTTTCGATCGGATGTCCCTTGATCCAAGGTCAACTCGCAAGGATCCGCGCCATGGAGGAATTCCACAAAGTCAAACGGCTGCCGCCGTATGTGTTCGAACAGGTCAACCGTTTGAAGGCGAAGGCGCGCGGGGCAGGGGCGGACATCATCGATCTTGGCATGGGAAATCCGGACCTGCCCACGCCTAAACATATCGTCGACAAGCTGACCGAGGTGGTCCAGGACCCGCGCACCCACCGGTATTCCGCTTCGAAAGGGATACAGGGGCTGCGCAAGGCGCAGGCCGCCTATTACGGCCGCCGGTTTGGCGTGAAGCTCGATCCCGACAGCCAGGTGATCGCGACGCTCGGCTCCAAGGAAGGCTTCGCGAACATGGCCCAGGCCATTTCGGCGCCGGGTGACGTCATTCTGAGCCCGAACCCGAGCTATCCGATCCACACCTTCGGTTTCCTGATGGCCGGGGCCTCCATCCGGAACATACCGGCAGAGCCGGGGACGGGCTTCTTCGACGCACTGGAACGCGCGGTCATTCATTCCGTGCCGAAACCCATCGCTATCATCCTGTGCTACCCGTCAAATCCGACGGCCTGTTGCGCGGACCTGGAGTTCTACAGGGACGTCGTTGCGTTCGCGCGCAAGCACAACATCTTCATTCTTTCGGATCTGGCTTACTCGGAGATCTATTTCGGCGAGACGCCGCCGCCCTCGGTCCTGCAGGTGCCGGGCGCGCTGGATATCACGGTCGAATTCACTTCGCTTTCAAAGACGTTTTCCATGCCGGGCTGGCGTATGGGATTTGCGGTCGGCAACGAGCGGTTGATCGCGGCGCTCGCCCGGGTCAAGTCCTATCTGGACTACGGTGCCTTCACCCCCATTCAGGTGGCCGCGACCGCCGCGTTGAACGGACCGGAGGACTGTATCAGCGAAACCCGGGAAATCTACAAGCGGCGCAGGGATGTCGTTGTCGATAGTTTCGGGCGTGCCGGCTGGGATATTCCGGCCCCCGAGGCCAGCATGTTCTGCTGGGCGCCGATCCCGGAGCAGTTCCGTTCTTTGGGAAGTCTGGAGTTTTCCAAGCTGCTGCTGGAACGTGCCGAGGTTGCTGTCGCACCGGGCATCGGCTTCGGCGAACACGGGGACGAATACGTGCGTATCGGATTGGTGGAAAACGAACAAAGATTGCGTCAGGCCGCAAGAAATATCCGCCGCTTCCTTGAAACCGCGGAGCAAAAGCTGCACAACGTCATCCCGCTTGAGAGTTCTCGTTGAACAGGACTGGATTTAACTCCATATGGCTGAACCATTGAAAATAGGCGTTGCAGGTCTGGGGACCGTCGGAGCGTCTGTCATTCAACTTCTGACAAAACATGGCGGGCAGATCGCTCGCAAGTCCGGCCGGGCAGTGAGCGTCACCGCGGTGAGCGCGCGCGACAGGTCCAAGGACAGAGGAGTTGATGTTTCTTCTTTCGATTGGTTCACCGATCCTGTTGAAATGGCGGAAAAGGCCGACATCGATATTTTCGTGGAGCTTATCGGGGGCGACAGCGGCCCGGCGGAAGACAGCGTGCGTGCCGCCCTGAGCCGGGGTATCCATGTCGTCACCGCGAACAAGGCGCTGCTGGCCCGTCACGGTGTGGACCTTGCCGGCCTCGCCGAAGACAACGAGGCGTGTCTGAACTATGAGGCCGCCGTGGCCGGCGGAATTCCGATCGTCAAGACGCTGCGGGAATCCATGGCCGGCAACGGCATCGGCCGGATCTACGGTATCTTGAACGGCACCTGCAATTACATTCTGACCCGGATGGAAGCCGAGGGGATCAGTTTCGAGGAGTGTCTCGCCGATGCGCAGCGCCTTGGCTACGCGGAGGCCGATCCGACATTCGATATCGAGGGCAACGATACGGCACACAAGCTGGCGATCCTCACCAGCCTGGCTTTCGGGACGAAAATCGCCGCCGACGACATTTATATGGAAGGCATCACCTCGATTACGACCGCAGACATTCAGGCGGCCGACGAACTGGGCTACAGGATCAAGCTGCTCGGAGTGGCGCTGATGACGGAAACCGGTATCGAACAGCGGGTCCATCCCACGATGGTTCCGAAAACATCCGCGATCGCGCGGATCGACGGCGTCCTGAACGCGGTGGCCGTGGACGGTGATTTCGTCGGCGAAATCGTTCTTGTGGGTCCGGGGGCCGGTGGCGATGCCACGGCTTCCTCTGTGGTTGCCGATATTGCCGATGTTGCCCGGGGCGATGAAACGCCGGTGCTTGGAACCCCGTCCGCCGATCTGAAAGAGTATCAACGCGCCCGGATGCGCCTTCACGAAGGGGGCTATTACATTCGCCTGTCGGTTTTTGACAGACCGGGTGCATTCGCCGAGATCGCACGGTGCATGGGCGACGTGGGAATCTCTCTGGAATCGATCGTCCAGAAGCGCCATGCGGGAGAAGACGCTCCGGCAAGATTTGACGCCGATGTGCCTCAACCTGTCATCTTGATCACGTATGAAACCACCGAGGTCGCGATCAAGGAGGCGTTGGAGACGATTATGTCCAAAGGTGTGGTCGCCGAGCGCCCACAGATGATCCGAATTGAAAAACTGAACTGAGTAGAGTGCCTGTCCAGCTATCTTGCGGGGAGAGCGGAGATGTTGATGTCCAATACTGAAAACCAGCCGTCAAGCGGCCTCGATCGCATTTTGACCCTCGAACTGGCGCGCGTCAGCGAAAGAGCGGCTGTTTCGGCTGCCCGGCTGCGCGGCCATGGCGACGAAATGGCGGCGGACCAGGCGGCGGTCGACGCGATGCGGCGCGAACTGAACCGTTTGCCGATTGACGGCACCGTTGTCATCGGCGAAGGCGAACGCGACGAAGCGCCGATGCTCTATATCGGCGAAAATGTCGGCACAAAACAGGGGCCGAAGGTCGACATCGCGCTCGACCCCCTGGAAGGCACGACAATCTGCGCCAAGAACCTGCCGAATTCGTTGGCCGTGATCGCGCTGGCGCCTGAGGGCGATCTTCTGAACGCCCCGGACAGCTACATGGACAAGATCGCGATTGGCCCCGGCTATCCTGACAACCTGATCGATCTCGATGTGCCGATCGCTGAAAACATTGCCGCCGTTGCGAAGGAAAAAGGCGTCAAGGTCGAGGAGGTGACGGCTTGTGTGCTCGACCGGCCGCGCCATGCCCGCCTGATCGAGGAAATCCGCGCCACGGGAGCCGCCATCCGCCTGATCGGCGACGGCGACGTTGCCGGCGTCATTCATACGACCGATCCGGATGAAACGGGGATCGATATTTACGCCGGTATTGGCGGTGCGCCTGAAGGTGTGCTGGCGGCGGCCGCGCTTCGCTGTATTGGCGGCCAGATGCAGAGCCGCCTCGTGATCACCCGCGACGAGCAGGTCGAACGGGCGCATCGCATGGGCATCGACGACATCAAGAAAAAATACAAGCTTGAGGAAATGGCCGGTCCGGATGTCCTGTTCGCGGCAACCGGTGTAACGGACGGCAACTTTCTGCAGGGCGTGCGCTTCGGCCGCAACCACATCACCACACATACCGTCGTGATGCGCTCGTCGACTGGAACGGTTCGCTACATCAAGGCCCAGCACACGGATCTGGCCAAGTTTCATCTGGATTAAGGCGGCACCGAACAAGGGCAATGGAAGAAGACGAAAGGCGCTTGGTCCTGGGGGTGACCCGGTCGGCAAACGACAATGCCTGGCGAGAGCGTCTCAGTGCCTCTGAAAACCGTGCCGCTCTCGCCATTGCCCAGTCGCATGGCTTGCCGGATGTTCTGGCCCGGGTCATGGCGGCCCGGGGCGTTTCCCCGGAGACCGCTGCCGAATTTCTGGAGCCGTCCATCAAGTCCCTCATGCCGGACCCATCCGGTCTGGTGGACATGGATCGGGCGGTCTCCCGGGTCGCGGATGCCGTGCAATCCGGCAAAAAGATCGCGATCTTCGGCGACTATGACGTCGACGGGGCGACGTCCTCGGCGGTGTTTGCGAAATACCTGCAATGGCTGGGGCTCGACCCCGTCATTCATATTCCGGACAGGATCATAGAAGGCTACGGACCGAACGGGCCGGCTATCGAAAACCTGTGTGCGGGCGGAGCCGAATTGCTCGTCACGCTCGACTGCGGCAGTACCTCCTTCGAGGCTTTCGAAGTGGCTTCGAAACTGGATCTCGACGTGGTGGTCATTGACCATCACCAGGTTGGAGAGAGCCTTCCGGACGTCAGCGCCCTGGTCAATCCCAACCGGCAGGATGATCTGTCGGGACAGGGGCATCTCGCCGCGGTCGGGGTCACCTTCCTGTTTCTGGTCGGCCTGAACCGCGAATTGCGCCGAAGGGGAGCCTTCCAGACACGTCCGCAGCCCGATCTCATGACACTTCTGGATCTGGTTGCGTTGGGGACAGTCTGCGACGTTGTGCCCCTGAAGGGACTGAACCGTGCCTATGTTACCCGTGGACTCACGGTCATGCACCGGCGCGCGAACTACGGCCTGACGGCTCTCTCCGACGTGGCCAGAGTGAGCGGAAAACCCGCGCCCTACCATCTGGGTTTTCTGATCGGCCCCCGGATCAATGCGGGTGGACGGATCGGCGACGCCGCCCTGGGTGCGCGTCTCCTGACGACGGAGGATCCTCACGAAGCGAGAACGATCGCGGCACGCCTCGACCAGCTCAACAGCGAGCGTCAGGCGATGGAAGCCGTCATGCTCGAGCAGGCGGGCGCCGAAGCGGCCATGGCGATCGAGACCCGCGATCCCGCCGTCCTGCTCACGGGCTCGGAAGACTGGCATCCGGGTATCGTCGGCCTGATCGCATCGCGCCTCAAGGAAGCGCACCGGCGTCCGGCCTTCGCGATTGCCTATGACGCCAGCGGCAAGGGGACAGGGTCCGGCCGCTCCATTCAAGGGGTGGATCTCGGCAAGGCGGTGCGTCAGGCCGTCGAAAACGGATTACTTGAGAAAGGTGGGGGACACGCCATGGCCGCCGGTCTGACGGTCCGGCGGGAAAAGGCTGCGGACCTTGAGGCCTTTTTCAACGAAACGCTCGCCGAGGCGGTGGAGGTCGCGGCTTCGAAACGGGATCTTTCGATCGACGCGGCCCTGACCGGGACCGGTGCAACGCTGGATCTTCTCGAACTTCTGGAAAAGGCGGGACCGTACGGTGCCGGTCACTCGGAGCCTGTCTTCGCTTTTCCGTCCCACCGTGTGTCCTTTGCCGATGTTGTCGGAAACGGACATGTACGGGCGACGCTGGCAGCCGGAGACGGCAGCACATTGAAATCGATTTGTTTCAAGGCCGCCGACAAACCCCACGGGCAGATGCTGCTGGAGGGGAGAGGGAAGTCTCTTCACGTTGCCGGAACGCTCTCCATTGATACGTGGCAGGGCAGCCCCAAGGTCCAGTTGCGTATCCTCGACGTCGCCGATCCGCAGAAAAGCCGTCTTTGAATTCACATGGTAAATGGGGTGTTAACGCTTCGCTAAGCCTCTTCACCTAGGGTTGTTCTGAACGAAGGAATCGTGAGGAACAGGCATGCGCGCTCAGAATGAGCTCTCGCCGTATTTTGCGGAAATCGACCGCCGTACAGACAGGGCCCTGAAGGGAGTACGCGAGGTCCGGCGTTCGGCGAAACTCAAATCGCTTCCAAAAGAGCCGAATGCCTTTTTTGTCGGCACGGTGTTTCTGGCCGTGTTGACCGCCTTCGTTGCATTGTTTGTCGAATAGCCGTCGGCGGCGCCATTGCCGCTTGATCTTACCGGCGACAACATTTTAAGTCAGGCGCAGTAACTGAAACGGTGCAGGCGTCATGACCGAATATCCTATTGCTCTCTGGTCTTTTAACCTTGGTCGCGCTCCGGCCTCCGTAAGAGAGTTTGCCGAACAGATCGAGGACGGAATGAAGCGGGCTTCCTCGGAAGGTGCAAAGCTTCTCGTACTTCCAGAGTATCTGAATGAGTGCTGCCT
This sequence comes from Roseibium aggregatum, assembly GCF_017309185.1. Classification (GTDB taxonomy): domain Bacteria; phylum Pseudomonadota; class Alphaproteobacteria; order Rhizobiales; family Stappiaceae; genus Roseibium; species Roseibium aggregatum_B. The sequence continues at coordinate 1,921,463 of NZ_JAEKJZ010000001.1, forward strand.
GGCGTTTAAGCCGGAAGGTTTGAGGCCCGACCGGGAAATGGACTGGTTGGCCAGCGTCGGCGAAGAGCTGCTCCCCCTGATCGCGCCCTTGCCGAAACAATACGGTCTCTCGGTGCTTGCCGGATCGATGCCGGTCAAGACGCCTGAGGGGATCACGAACACGGCGGTTCTTCTGACGTCTGACGGCCGGGAAATCCGGCAGGACAAATTGTGCCTGACCCCTTTTGAACAAAATTCCGACACCTGGCGGCTGATCCCCGGAAAAGAACTGCGGGTGTTTGAGCTGGACGGCCTGAAAATGGCGATCCTGATCTGCCTCGATGTGGAAATGCCGGCGCTCAGCGGCCTTTTGGCCAAACAGGATCTCGATCTTTTGATCGTGCCTTCGATGACTGAGATGCACTCCGGCTACCACCGTGTCTTCGGTTGTGCGAAGGCAAGGGCCGTTGAACTCATGTGCGCCGTCGCCGTTTGCGGTGTTGTCGGCAGGTCGCAGGGAACGACACAAAACGACACCAATGTGTCAGGCGCCGCGCTCTATCTGCCCTGCGAAGAGGAGTTCGGATATTCTGGGATCGCCGCGGAAATAGCTCCGACGGGGGGAACCCGGGGAGAAGAGCCGTTTTTGATTGCCAGCGTGCCTTTTGAAAAGCTGAGAGACTTGAAAACCGGCAAGGCGGAAGTCTGGCCGGGAGCCTGGACGGCCGACCACGTAGCGGTAAAAGTGGACGAGCTGGCCGTCTGAACGATAGACGCGTATTGATGTGCACCAAGTGCATGTTTTTCTGGACTGTGCATCGGAATCTCCATATATAGCGGCTAAGTTTAGGCCCAATGGGTGTGGAGATGACCATCGCCAGAACAGTTTCGGCGCAAGATGACTCGTGGTTGCGGGGGCTGGGAAGCTTATTCGTTAAGCCGGCCCGTCTGCAGATCGCGGCGCTATGCGTGCGTCCGGGCAAAAAGGAACCTGAAATCCTGCTTGTGACCACAAGGGACACGGGGAGGTTAATTTTGCCCAAGGGCTGGCCGGAAAAGGATAGGCCTGCCCATGAAACCGCTCTCACTGAAGCCTATGAGGAAGCGGGCGTGATCGGCAAGGCGGGAACGCGTCCGATGGGAAGTTTCCGGTCTTTCAAAGGCCTTGGCACCGGGCTGAAACTCCGCACGACCGTTGTCGTTTTCAAGGTCACGTTCAAGAAACAATTGAAGAAGTATCCCGAACTCGGCCAGCGCAAATGCGTTTGGCTGCCGCTATCGCAGGCGATGGAGGCGGCCGACGAAACGGCGCTCAAGCGATTCCTGCGCGATCATAAATCCGAGATTCGGTAAACAGGTTCAAACCGATGGGCCTTCTCCCGGCGCGATCATCATTGGCGCCGGGCTGAAGGTCTTTGCTTCGGTTGCCTGCCCGGTGCTCTTCCTTTCGAGGTTGGCTGCTTGCTGAAAAACAATGACTCGATTTCCAGGGGTCTCGACAAGGATCTCGACAGGATCGGTTTTTTTGCGGACGCGGCCGAGGCCATGGGACGCCGGCTGACCGGGCCGGGGCTTGCTCTGCTTTTTCTTGCTCTTTGCGCCGCCGTCGCCGCTGCGGAGGTTCTCTCGCAGGAAGTGTCGCATGTGCTCGTGATTGCGGCGGCAAGCGCAACGGCAGGCTACATGGCGCTCAATATCGGCGCCAACGACGTCGCCAACAATGTCGGTCCCGCGGTCGGTGCCCGCGTCATCAGTCTGACGGGGGCGCTCCTGCTGGCCGCGGTTTGCGAGACGGCCGGAGCCTTTCTGGCGGGCCGTGAGGTGGTCTCGACTGTCTCCCAGGACATTTTCAGTTCCGCGAACATCGGCGACAACCTGATCTTCATGCAAGGCATGTTGACCGCGATGGTGGCTTCCGCCTTGTGGATCAACTTTGCAACCTTTGTCGGTGCGCCCGTTTCAACGACACATTCGGTGATTGGCGGGGTTGTGGGAGCCGGCATGGCACTCGGCGGAGTGTCGGCCATCGACTGGTCCACGGTCTCTGCGATCGCGCTCACCTGGATGACGGCACCCGTCATCGCCGGCACCATTGCGGCGGTCCTGATGGCCTTCATGAACAGGTTTGTCTATTATCGCCGGGACAGGCTCGAGGCGGCCTATGTCTGGTTGCCGGTGCTCCTAGGCCTGACCGGTGCGATCTTCACGGCTTTTCTCCTGTTCAAGTCCGTGCAGCATCAGTTGCCCCTGCCGGGGTGGCTTGGGGCCTGTATCAGTTTGCTGACAGGTCTGCTTGTCTGGCGGCTCTACCGCACCGTGATCGCGCGCCGGTTGCCGGAACTTGAAGACAACTCAAGAGGTTTGAAAGAGCTGTTTGCGGTGCCGCTCATGGTGACGGCGGCTCTTCTGTCGTTCGCGCACGGCGCGAACGATCTCGCCAACGCCATCGGGCCGCTCGCGGCGATAGTCAGCAGCCATGCGGGCGATACCGATTTGAGCGCCTGGTATATCGAACGGGTGCAGTCGAACGTTCCCATTTGGGTCACCGGAGTCGGGGCATTTGGCATTTCTGCCGGACTGCTTCTGTTCGGCCGCCGCCTGGTAACGGTGGTCGGGAAGCAGATCACCAAATTGAGCCCCATACGGGCCTTTTGCGTCACCTTGGCGACGGCGGTCACTGTCCTGACTGCTTCGAGCCTCGGGTTGCCTGTCTCCTCGACGCACACGGTGGTGGGGGCTGTGTTTGGTGTCGGATTTTTCCGTGAGTGGTATCTCAATCGCTATGTGGCGGAGGGTAACCAGCTAAAGCCTCGAAAAACGCTGCGCAATCGTGAAGTTCACAAACGGCGTTTGCTCGTGCGGCGCGCCAGTCTGCTGACCATAGTAGCTGCCTGGGCGGTGACGGTTCCCATAACCGCGCTCTTGTCCGCCGCCCTGGTTGGTGCGCTTGGGGTGATTTTTCAGTGACCGGCTTTTCGCTACGCTCCTAACAGAACCGGCGACCGGCATTCGTCATCCGGCAAGGTGCCCGGCCGGCTCGAGGGCGAGTTCCGCCCATACGGGCAGGTGATCGGAAGCGACACGGGCCGTCTTGGATTTGTGTACGCCGGCGCGCCGGACGGTAAACTCGGGACTGGTGATGATCCTGTCCAGACTGCCGACTGGCATCGGGCTCGGAAAGCTGCGGCCGGGGGTCGTCACTTCGTAGTGTTGCTCGAAGAGTTTCAGGCTCTTGGAACCGTCGCGCCACTCGTTGAGGTCGCCGATCAGAACGGTGGGTAAATAGTCGAGATGCTCGTGCAACTGATGCATCAGCGACGCGACCTGCTTCTTGCGGAAATGTCCGACCAGGCTGAGATGCATCGCCGCGATGCGTATTTTTTCGCCTCCGACGGTCAGATCCGCGGCGACGGCGCCGCGCGGCTCAAGAGTGGGAAGGTCGATCCGGCGGTGGTCCAGGATGCCGATGGACTTGCGGATCAAAAGAGCGTTGCCGTGCCAGCCAAGGCTGCGGTCGCTGGTGGCGAAGGGCACCGGCCGGTAATCGGTTTCGGATAGAAGCACGTTGCGGTCGAGCGTGCTGGCGCGCGGCCCGAACCGCTTGTCGGCTTCCTGCAGCGCGAGAATATCGCAATCCAGCTCACGAATGACTTTCATGATCCGCTGTGGCTTGCGGCGGGCATCGACGCCGATGGCTTTCTGGATGTTGTAGGAACCGATCTTGAGCATGGCCCGAGAGTGCCGGGCTTTTAACGGAAATGGCAAGACCCGGTCAGGCGATATACCCAGGGACCGGCATTCCGTTAACCTTTCGTGTCCGAATTCAAGTTTCGCGCCTTCCGCTTCGTATCCGGTGGAAGGCGTGAGACGAAGATCGGGTCTTGCCCGGTTCCGTGAGCCGTCAGGCAGCTTCCAGCTCTTTCGCGGACTGCACCAGAAGACCGGAGACATAGTCCATGAACGTCGCCCAGGCCTCGACCGCGAACGTCTCTTCCGCGAGCCGCCAGACCATGACGGGCGCCTTGTGAAAGACTGTCCGGGTCACGGTTCCTACCGGGAACTCCTCAAGCGAGAAATCGATGAAGATACCGGTATTGAGCAGCCACACGGCCTGTTCTCCGCTGACGATGACGGTCTCCGAGCGGTCGGAAACGTCGACCAGCGCGTGTGGATGTCCCGAGAGCGCGGACTCGATCGCATCGAAAACGGCTTGAAGTTCGTCTTCCGGGGCCAGCAGGGTCCATTCGTCTGGGCCCATCCAGAGCGCGGCCCGCTTTTCGGCGGAGTTGGACGACAGCGGAGCGACCGGCAGGTCCAGGCCAAAGGCGGTACCCGCGGCGCCGAGCGACGCTTCTCGCGCCCGGAACGACAGCCGGGCCAGGGGCGCGGCTTTCAGGATCGAGAGGGAACTCAGGCTGAGAAGCGGCGTTTCGCCGGCATCCGGCGTGATCAGGCCGCCGGCCAGAACGTCAGACATTGAGCCGTGCTCCTTCCTTGTCGTAAAACACCGTTCCGGTCACCTCGACCGGAATGCTGCCGTCAGGCATGGGGACGTAGAGGGTTTGCCCTTCCAGCGCGTGTCCGTTTTTGACCACAGCCAGTGCGATGGTGCGGTCCAGCGCCGGGCTATAGTAGGACGAGGTCACATGACCTTCCGCGGGCGTACCGGTTGCCGGAGTTTCCGCCGTCGTGATCTGAGCGCCTTCCTCAAGTTTCACCTTGGGGTCCTTGGTGAGCAGGCCGACAAATTGCTTGCGGTTTTCAGCGATGAGGTCGGGACGCTCCAGACCGCGCTTGCCGACGAAATCGAACTTCTTCTTGCCGATGGCCCAGCTCATGCCGGCGTCGTGAGGCGTAACGGTGCCATCCGTGTCCTGGCCGACAATGATATAGCCTTTTTCGGCGCGCAGAACGTGCATGCTCTCAGTGCCATAGGGCGTTCCACCGTGCTTCTCGATCTCCGCCGCCAGGGTCTCCCACAGCATCCTGCCGTGGCGCCGGGGTACGTTGATTTCAAAGCCAAGCTCTCCGGTAAAGGAAATCCGGAACAGGCGGCAGGGAACGCCGCAGAAGGTGGCTTCCTTGACGCTCATATGCGGCAGGGCCTCGGCGGAGAGGTCGACACCTTCGATGAAGGGGGCAATAACCTCCCGGGCCTTGGGGCCTTGAACGGCCGCGACCGCGTATTGCTCCGTGGTGGAAGTGATCCAGACGTCCAGATCGGGCCATTCGGTTTGCAGATAGTCTTCCATCGTCGCGAAGACGCTCGGCGCACCGCCGGTCGTCGTCGTGACATGGAAACGATCTTCCGCCAGGCGGCCGATCACGCCATCGTCGGTGATAAAGCCGGCATCGTTGAGCAGAAGACCGTATCGGCAGCGCCCCGGTGCCAGTTTCTTCCAGGGGTTGGTGTACATCCGCTCCAGAAATTCGGCGGCATCGGGACCGACCACTTCGATCTTTCCGAGCGTGGAGGCGTCGAAAAGCCCGACGCTTTCGCGCACGGTCTTGCACTCCCGGGCGACGGCGGCATGCATGTCTTCACCTGTTTTGGGGAAATACCATGCCCGCTTCCATTGGCTGACGTCCTCGAAGACGCCGCCGTTCCCGACCACCCAATCATGCGACGGCGTCTTGCGCACCGGATCGAAGAAATCACCGCGTGCGACGCCGGCGAACAGACCGAAGGTGGTCGGCGTGTAAGGCTGCCGGAACGTGGTCAGTCCCACTTCGGGCATCGGCCGCTCAAGCGAACCGGAGGCGATCTGCAGGGCGTTCATGTTCGACAGGCGGCCCTGATCGGTCGCCATGCCGGTGGTGGTGTAGCGCTTGATATGCTCGATGGAGTGCATTCCCTCGCGCACCGCCAGCTTCACGTCTTTCGCCGTCACGTCGTTCTGGTAGTCGACGAAAGCCTTGACGCGGGAGGCGTCGCGGTCGTGGGGCAGGGCGCCGAGCGTTCCACCGTTCCCGGCCTCGCCGCCGGACGCGGTCGCGCGCGTGAAGGTCGCGGTCTTCCCCGTCGCCGCTCGGGCGGCTTCTTCGCCGGCGGCATAGCCGTCTTCCAGGGTCGCCTGAAGACCGTAGAGGCCTTTGGATGCGCCGGTCGATCGTTCTTTCTGGACCGGCTTGCCAGGAACATAGGCGCCTTTTTCCGCGTCCCAGACGACTTTTCCCCTCGATTGGGAATAAAGGCTTACGGTCGGCGTCCAGCCTGCGGACATCAGCAGAGCGTCGCATTCGACCTGACCGCCGGAGGCGACCTGTCCGGATGTCATGAGCCTGCCCAGCAGCGCTGCCTTGACCCGTTTGCGGCCAAGGGTTCCGGTCACCACACAGCCGGCTTCGACACGGATGCCGCGCGCCTTGGCGATGCTGATCAGGTTGTCGGGCGGCGTCTCGCGGATGTCCGCGATAGCCACCACTTCGACACCGTGGTCGGCCAGGTCGAAAGCGGCCTGCCAGGCCGTGTCACAGGCGGTGGCGACCAGAACCTTGTGACCGACCTTCACGCCGTAGCGGTTCAGATAGGTGCGGCCGGCTTCGGCGAGCATTACACCGGGTCGGTCATTTTCCGGAAACGCCATGGGACGCTCGATTGCGCCGGCGGCAATGACGACTTCCCTGGCCCGTACCTGCCACAGCCGCTCACGCGGCAGCTTGGGGTCCGGGTCCTTCAGATGCTCGGTCACCCTTTCGGCGAGAGCGATGAAATTATGCGCGAAGTATCCGAAGGCCGTGGTACGCGGCAGCAAGGTCACGTTGGCCATCGCGGAGAGCTTCTGAATTGTCTCGCTGACCCAGATCGAGGGGTCCTTGCCGTCTATGCTCGCGCTGGCTACGCTCAGGAGAGACCCACCGAATTCCGCTTGCTCGTCGCACAGGATAACCCGCGCTCCGGTTTCCGCCGCCGCAAGCGTCGCGGCGAGGCCCGCCGGGCCGGAGCCGACAACCAGAACGTCACAGTGAGCATATTGATTGCCGTAGTAATCGTGGTCGGGGTTCTTCGGTGGTCTGCCGAGCCCCGCCGCTGAACGGATGATCGGTTCATAGACGCGGTCCCAGAACGATTTCGGCCACATGAAGGTCTTGTAGTAGAAACCGGCGGGAAACAGCGGCGACAAGAGATCGTTGACCGCCCCGACGTCGAAACCGAGGGACGGGAACCGGTTCTGGGAAATCGCCTGCAGGTCCTGATAGAGTTCAACCTGGGTCGCGCGCAGGTTCGGTGTCTGGTCCCCGTTACGGTAGATGCCGACCAGCGCATTGGGCTCTTCCGAGCCGGCGGTCACGATCCCGCGAGGGCGGTGATATTTGAACGACCGCCCGACCAGGTGAATGCCGTTGGCCAACAGGGCGGAGGCAAGGGTGTCCCCCTTGTGGCCGTGCAGCTCCTCGCCGTCGAAAGTGAAGGTCAGCTGTTCGGCGCGGTCGATCCGGCCACCTTTCTCTGTACGGAACGGCTGGCTCATTTGCCTGCCTCCGCAGCAAGTGCGTTAAGATCCGGCATCGGTTCCCCGGCCTTGTAGAATTTCAGGAAGTCGTCGCTCACCGTGTCGCGCACAGCGTTGAAGAAGCGTCCGCATCCGTGGATATGGCGCCAGCGTTCGGCATAGACGCCTTTGATGTTGCTGCGCGTGTAAAGAAAATCCACCCAGTCCTCATCGGTTGTCTTGGACGGGTCGGAGGGGCGGGCGATATGAGCCTCGCCACCACAATGGAACTCCGTTTCGGCGCGTTTCACCTGGCAGTAGGGGCAGTAAATCAACAACATGGCTGGCGTCTCCCCTAGTGGGCCACAGCGGCCGCGGCCGCCTCGTCGATAAGCCGGCCGGTCTTGAACCGGTCGATGGTGAAGGGTGCGTTGATCGGGTGCGGCTCGTCCTTGGCGATGGTGTGGGCGAAGAGGTGCCCGGAACCGGGTGTCGCCTTGAAGCCACCCGTGCCCCAGCCGCAATTGACGTAAAGACCCGGTACCGATGTTTTGGAGAGAATCGGAGAGCGGTCCGGCGTGGTGTCGACGATACCACCCCAGTTGCGCAGCATGCGCATGCGCCGGAAATGCGGAAAAAGCTCGCAAATCGCGTCGATCGTGTGGTTGGTGATATGGATGCCGCCAGCCTGGGAGTAGGACACGAACTGATCCGTCCCCGCGCCGATGACCAACTCGCCTTTATCCGACTGCGAAATATAGGCATGGATCGTGTTGGACATGACCACACATGGAAAGGCGGGTTTCACCGGTTCGGAGACAAGGGCCTGCAGGGGAAAGGATTCCAGCGGCAGCCGGAGCCCGGCCATGGACATGACCACAGACGTGTGCCCGGCGGTCACGACGCCGATTTTCTTGGCCTTGATGAAGCCCTTGGCGGTTTCAACGCCCTCCACGGCACCGTCCGGTGTTCGGCGGATGCCTGTCACGGCGCAGTTCTGAATGATGTCGACACCCAGAGCGTCGGCGCCTCGTGCATACCCCCAGGCGACGGCGTCGTGACGGGCGGTGCCGCCGACGCGTTGCAGCGCTCCACCCATCACCGGGTAGCGGATGTTCCTGGAGATGTTGAGCGGGGGGCAGTATTCTTTCGCCTGTTCGGGGGTCAGCCACTCGTTCTGCACGCCGGCGAGCCGATTGGCGTGGATATGGCGCTGCGCAGACTGAACGTCGTGAACGGTGTGGGCCAGCATGAGGACGCCACGTGCGGAGTACATGACGTTGTAATTGAGGTCCTGAGACAGGTTCTGCCAGAGGCCGATCGCGTGATTGTAGAGGGCCGCGCTTTCCTCCCAAAGATAGTTGGAGCGCACGATTGTGGTGTTCCGGCCTGTATTGCCGCCGCCGAGCCAGCCTTTCTCGATTACACCCACATTACGGATGCCGTGTTCCTTGGCAAGGTAGTAGGCGGTCGCCAGTCCGTGGCCACCGGCGCCGACAATGACCACGTCATATTCGGCTTTCGGTTCCGGCGCACGCCATTGGCGACCCCAATTCTGGTGCGCGGAAAAGGCGTTTTTCGCCAGTTCCAGGAAGGAATAACGCTTCATAAAGCAGCGGCTCCGCACGTTTTCAGGTTACCGGCCCTGGCGCTCAGGATGCGACGGCCGTGGAGTTAAGTCGTTCAGGTCTCAACCGTAGCTTATGAGGCAGCGGCCCGTCCAATGCCGCGCATATTCGCGATTGGTCATGGGGTTGCATATCAGGTTTCGGTCGCTTGCTTGTCTGAATGCGACATGGGTCTTTTATCGGCTGCGGCCAATCGTTCCAGTGCTGCGCTACGCGGAAAACGCAGTGACACAGCTTCCGGCCTCTGTCGCCGCGTCCTGAACGTTCCGGCACAGATAGCGCAATCCCGACACCCTGTGCCGTTTCGGTTCTTGCAATCGGATGACCAAGAGGTATGTCTCAGCGAACGTTCGCGCTAAGGAGATGGATCAATGGAAGTTCGTGCAGCTGTCGCCGTGGGAGCCGGAAAACCGCTCGAAGTAACAACTGTCAATCTGGAAGGTCCGCGTGCCTTCGAGGTTCTCGTTGAGGTCAAGGCCACGGGAATATGCCACACCGATGAATTCACCCTTTCCGGCGCCGATCCGGAAGGTCTCTTTCCGGCTATTCTCGGCCACGAAGGTGCGGGTGTGGTCGTCGAGGTCGGACCCGGGGTGACGAGCCTGAAACCGGGCGATCATGTCATTCCGCTTTACACGCCCGAATGCCGCAGCTGCGAATACTGCCTTAATCCGAAGACCAATCTCTGCCAGTCGATTCGCGCCACGCAGGGACAAGGTCTCATGCCTGACGGATCGTCCCGGTTTTCCACCTTGGATGGAGATCCTATCCTTCATTACATGGGGACCTCGACCTTCGCCAACTACACGGTGGTTCCGGAAATCGCACTGGCGAAGATTCGCCCCGACGCGCCCTTCGACAAGGTATGCTATATCGGCTGCGGCGTAACGACGGGAATTGGTGCGGTCATCAACACGGCCAAGGTGGAGATCGGCTCCCGGGCGATCGTTTTCGGTCTCGGCGGCATCGGCCTCAACGTGATCCAGGGACTGCGGCTCGCAGGCGCGGACCAGATTGTCGGCGTTGACCTCAATCCCGACAAGAAGGAAATGGCAGAGCGCTTCGGCATGACCGACTTCGTGAACCCGTCGGAGGTCGAGGGCGATCTGGTTCCCTATCTGGTAAACCTCACCAAAGGCGGTGCGGACTACACCTTCGACGCGACCGGCAACGTTCAGGTGATGCGGACCGCCCTGGAAGCGGCGCACAAGGGGTGGGGCGAAAGCATCATCATCGGCGTGGCTCCGGCGGGCGCCGAGATCTCCACCCGTCCGTTTCAGCTGGTCACCGGGCGGAGTTGGCGCGGCACGGCTTTCGGCGGCGCGCGCGGGCGCACGGATGTTCCGAAGATCGTCGACTGGTACATGGACGGAAAGATCGAGATCGATCCGATGATCACACACACAATGCCGCTGGAAGACATCAACAAGGGTTTCGACCTGATGCATTCCGGTGAATCCATCAGGTCGGTGGTGCTTTACTGAAGACAGAGGGTAATTCCCTTGTCATATCGGCTGAGCACATTCTGACAACGTCAGGGAGGGACCGGTCCTGCCGGTCCTTTCTCAACCCCCATTCAAATCGAGTCCGGGTCGACCGGCAGACGGGAGCTTTCCGCCAAATGAAAACCGTTTCAGAAAACAAATCCTTCGGCGGCATCCAGGGCGTTTACAGCCATGCCTCGCAGGCCTGCGGCTGTGACATGACTTTTGCCGTCTATCTGCCGCCGCAGGCACAGGAAGGACCGGTGCCATGTCTTTGGTACCTTTCCGGGCTGACCTGTACCCACGAAAACGCCATGACAAAGGCCGGTCTTCAGGCGCATGCGGCGGAGGCTGGACTGGCGCTCGTGTTTCCCGACACCAGCCCGCGTGGCGAAGGCATTGCCAACGACGAAGCCTACGATCTCGGCCAGGGCGCCGGTTTTTACATCGATGCCTCGCAGTCTCCCTGGGCACCGCATTTCCGGATGGAGACCTATATCGCAAGCGAACTTAGGGATCTTGTAACGGACAACTTCGCCGTTTCGGTGCTCCATGGCATCACTGGACATTCCATGGGAGGACACGGTGCGCTGACGCTCGCCATGAAATATCCCGGACACTACCAGTCCCTGTCCGCCTTTGCTCCAATCGCCAATCCCACCGAATCCGACTGGGGCCGGAAGCAGCTTGGCGCCTATCTCGGTCCGGACGAAGCCGTCTGGTCCGGCCATGACGCAACCTTGCTGTTGAGACATAAGGGGTGGGCCGGAGACATACTGATCGACCAGGGGGCTGACGACCAGTTTCTGGACCTCTTGAGGCCACAGGCGCTGGGCGCAGCGTTGACCGAAACGAAAACGGCGCACAGCTACCGGATGCACGCCGGCTACGACCATTCCTATTATTTCGTGTCGACCTTTGCGCGTGATCACGTTCGCTGGCACGCGGAGCGGCTGAAAGGCTGATCCGGCTACGAAGGTGATCGTCTCGGTTTGATGCTGAAGGCGCTGAGGCCGATTGCGATCCAACCGAGAATGACCAGCAGTCCTCCTGTCGGAGCGGCCATCGCGAAGAGGCGGTGGCCGAGGATCATGCGCGAGAACAGGTCGCCGCAAAAGAGCGTCAGGCCGCAAGAGAACAGGAGCACGGAGAGGGTAAGGAACGGGCTGCTGCGGACCTGGGACAGAATGCCGAGGCCGAGGAACACCGGTGCGTGAAACAACAGCATCTGCGCCGAGGTCGCCATGAGATCCGACGCCGAGCTATGAGCCGAAAGGGCAAGGCTGACGACACCCAAGGCACCGGAAAGCCCGCCCAGGGCGAGGGACAGGCGCGAGAGCCGCGTCGTCGGGTCGAGGTGGAGGGTCATCTTCGATCACCTTCGTTTTTACGCGGCAAATCCGCGCTTTTCCAGAAGAGCGTCGATCTTTGGCGCCCGGCCTCGGAAAGCTATATAGGTCTCTTCCGGGTCCGGCCGCCCTCCGGCGGAATAGATATGCGTCAGCAGCTTTTCCGCCGTTTCGGGATCGAAAATGTCTCCGGCTTCCTTGAAGGCGTCGAAGGCATCGGCGTCCATCACCTCGGACCACATGTAGCTGTAGTATCCCGCTGAATAGCCGTCTCCGGAAAAGACGTGCTGAAAATGCGGAATCCGGTGGCGCATGGTAATGGCTTTCGGCATGCCGAGTTTACCGAGTTCCCGGGCCTCAAAGGCCGAAATATCGAGATCTTCCGGCCGCTCGAGCAGATGCAGCTCCAGATCGATCAGGGCCGACGCCGTGTACTCGACGGTGGCGAAACCCTGATTGAAGTTCGCCGCCGCTAGAAGCTTGGTAAGGAGTTCTTCCGGCATGGGCTCGCCGGTTTTGTAATGGACGGCATATTTTGAAAGAACTTCGGGTTCCGAGAGCCAGTGCTCGTAGAGCTGCGAAGGGAGTTCGACGAAGTCCCGTGCAACACTTGTTCCTGAAATCATGGGGTAGGTCACGTTCGACAGGAGCCCGTGCAGGCCGTGGCCGAATTCGTGAAACAGCGTTCTGGCATCGTCGAAGGTCAGAAGGGTCGCTTCTCCCGGTGCTCCCTTGGAGAAATTCATCACATTGACGATGATCGGCGGGACGTCGCCGTCAAGCCTGTGCTGCGACTGGAAGGCGCTCATCCAGGCGCCGGAGCGTTTCGAGGAGCGGGCGAAATAGTCTCCCAAAAACAGGCCGACATGATTGCCGTTCCGGTCGAGCACCTCGAAGGTGCGCACGTCCGGATGATAGACCGGCAGGTCGTGAAGTTCCTTGAAGGACAGACCGAAGAGGCGTCCGGCGGTGTCGAATGCGGCCTCGATGACCTTGTCGAGCTGAAGGTAAGGCTTCAGTTCGGTCTCATCGAGGTCGTGCTCCGCCTTTCGGACCTTTTCGGAGTAAAAACGCCAGTCCCAGGCCTCGATCGGATGATTCTCTCCGCCGCTTTGCGCCATATCCGCGAGCGCGGCCTCCTCTGCGCGGGCCTGCGCGACGGCGGGTTCCCAGACCCTGGTCAGGAGATCGCGCACGTTACCGGGAGTTTTCGCCATCGTGTCATCGAGTTTGAAGGCGGCGAAATTCTCAAATCCGAGGAGCCTGGCTTTTTCGGCTCTCAGGGCCAGCGTTTCCTGGATGATGTTCCGGTTATCCGTCTCGCCGCCGTTTTCGCCGCGGCTCGCCCAGGCCTTGAACGCTTCCTCGCGCAGCCGCCGGTTGGTCGAAAACTGCAAAAAAGGCTCTATGGAGGAGCGGGAGAGGGTGATGACATGCTTGCCGTCAAGGCCGCGCTCCCGGGCGGCCTCTGCCGCCGAGGTGAGCAGGAAATCGGGCAAACCGGCGCGGTCCTCCGCGCTTTCCAGAACGAGCTGGTAGTCCGACTCGTCTTTCAGGACATTTTGGGAAAAACCGGTTCCCAGCACCGCCAGCCGCTGCGAGATCTCCGCCATGCGTGTCTTGTCCGCTTCGCCGAGGCCGGCGCCGGCGCGCTGGAACATCTTTTGATAGCGTTCGAGAACTTTCGTCTCTTCGTCGCCGAGACCGAGGGATTCACGCTGGTCCCAAAGGGCTGCGATGCGCTTGTAGAGGTCGGCGTTCAAGAGCGTGTCGGACGAATGCTTTGCCAGCTTCGGCGCAACGTCGCGCTCGATTTTCTGAAGATCGCTGTTGGTGTGCGCGCCCGTCAGATTGAAAAAGGTGCGCGCGACTTTTGACAATTGCTTCCCGGACGCTTCAAGCGCGGTGATCGTGTTTTCGAAAGTCGGTTCGGCCGTCTGGCTCGCGATACCGTTGATTTCGACGCGCGCTTCGGCCATCGCCTTTTCGAACGCTTCGTCGAAATCGCGCGGTTCTATGTCGCCGAAAGGGGGAAGTTCGAAAGGGGTGGTCCAGTCTGCGAGCAGCGGATTGACGGTCATGGGTACCCTCAAGAGGAAAGGTTTTCAGTTGGTTCAGATATGGCGCTTTGCAGAGCAGCAGCCAAGGGCCTTTTCCTTGATTGCGCCGCACCGCTTGGACGGAATTTGACCTACCACATGCTTTTTGCCGCGCGGCCAACCCAATCCGCGTCGTAGGTCTTCCCGTCGAAACTATCCTTGATTTCCTGCATGATAGCGCCCGGGCTGGGCAGGTCACCCTCCATGATTCTTTTCTCCGGGTTCCAGAGATCGGCCCGCAGGATCGCTCTTGCGCATTGAAAGTAGGCGGTTTCGATGTGGATGACGATCACTGTTCGCGGCAGATGGCCTTCTTTTTCAAAGGAAGCGATGAGGTCCGGGTCGACGGATATTTCCGCTCTTCCGTTCACCCTGAGCACATTGTTCCAGCCCGCCACCATGAACATCAGGGAGACCCTTGGGTCCCGGATGATATTGCGCAGGGAATCAATCCGGTTGTTGCCTCTGCGGTCCGGCATCAGCAATGTCTTTTCATCCGCCACCCGCACGACAGGACCGTCGTCGCCGCGCGGAGAACAGTCCAGCCCCTCCGGTCCGCAAGTCGTCAGCGCGCAAAAGACAGACGCCTCGACGACCTTTCTGTAAGCGGGGCTGAGGTGGTCTATTTCCTTGATCAGGGACGCTTCGCCTGCGGTTCCATAATGGGAATGGAGTTCATCAAGTGATTTCAAGATCATTTTGAGCGGAGTCCTGCATCGGAAGGAAAGGTAAGACCGGGACCTTATCTCGCGGTTTTCGACAGGGTCAATGAATTTGCATCGCAGGCCTGACCCTCAACTTTGGTCTATCGGTAGCGCGGCCGTATGCTTTTACCATTACGTCAAAGTAACTTCGCAGCGCCAAAAACGAGGTCGCTAAATTATTGAGTAAATGTATTTAATCGAATGCTGCAACGCATTATTTCAAAGTATCCGTATTAAGAAAAGGAAATGTAATACACCCAAAGTATAATAATCGATTACGTTGAAGCGCGCCGATAGTCGTATTGCTGTAAAGTGTTTGATTTTTCTACAGTCGGGCCAGCTTGTGGTTTTGACGCGGAGGAACCGGTGCGCCGGTAGGGTAAAAGTCGAAACCGCTTGCGGCTGTACAGCTATCACGGGTGCGTCCGAGGTGGATGCACCCGCCTTCTGGGAGGAAAGCATGAGCTTAATTCGTAAACCCCTCAATCGGCGTTCCATTCTGCGTGCGGGCGCCATGGGCGGTGCCGCCTTGGCGACGCCGACCGTATTTACCAGCAGCGCCTGGTCTGCGCCTTATCTCAACGAGCCCAAGGGCGGAGAAGTCACTTTCGGATTTAACGTTCCGCAGACCGGCGCCTACGCCGATGAAGGCGCGGACGAACTGCGCGCCTATCAGCTTGCCGTGAAGCACATCAATGGCGAAGGCGACGGCGGCATGCTGAACACCTTCTCCTCGAAGGCGCTGGGAGGCAACGGTGTCAACGGCAAGAAAGTCGCTTACGTCACCGGCGACACGCAGACCAAGTCGGACGCCGCCCGCGCGTCGGCGAAGCGCATGATCGAAAAAGACGGCGCCATCATGATCACCGGCGGTTCGTCCTCCGGCGTTGCGATCGCCGTTCAGTCGCTGTGCCAGGAAGCCGGCGTCATCTTCATGGCCGGTCTGACCCACTCCAACGACACGACCGGCAAGGACCGTCGGGCGAACGGTTTCCGTCACTTCTTCAACACGGAAATGACCGGCGCCGCCCTGGCTCCGGTGCTGAAAAACGCTTTCGGCACCGACCGCAAGGCCTATCACCTGACCGCCGACTACACCTGGGGCTGGTCTCAGGAAGGGTCGATCAAGAAGTATACCGAAGCGCTTGGCTGGAATACGGTCGCAGCAGTCCGCACCCCGCTCGGGGCGGGCGACTTCTCGCAGTACCTGACACCGGTTCTCAACTCCGGCGCCGACGTGCTTGTCCTGAACCACTACGGCAAGGACATGGTCAACTCTCTGACCCAGGCCGTGCAGTTCGGACTGCGTGAAAAGCAGGTCAACGGCAAGCAGTTCGAAATCGTGGTTCCGCTGTTCTCCCGCCTTATGGCGCAGGGTGCGGGCGATGCCATCAAGGGCATCTTCGGCTCCACCAACTGGAACTGGTCGCTGCAGGACGAAGGCTCACAGGCATTCGTCAAGTCCTTCGGTCAGGAATACGGCTTCCCGCCGAGCCAGGCCGCGCACACCTGCTACGCGCAGGCGATCCTTTACGCGGATGCCTGCCAGCGCGCCGGAACCTTTGAACCCTGCGCGGTTGCAGCGGCCCTTGAAGACTATGAGTTCGACGGGCTCGGCAACGGTCCGACCCTCTACCGTGGCGCGGACCACCAGTGCTTCAAGGACGTTCTGGTCGTGAAGGGTAAGGAAAATCCGAGCTCGCAGTTCGACCTTCTCGAAGTCGTCGAGATCACTCCGCGCGCCCAGGTCGAGTACGCTCCCGACATGGAAGACGTCAAGGGCGACCTCGGTACCTGCAACAACGGCGCATAAGCGCTCATGAAAAGAACAGCCGCCGGACGAAACGGCTCGGCGGCTGTTCGGTTTTTCGGGCAGAGGGTTCAGGAACCAACGGCTAAACCATCATGGATGTCATACTACTTCAATTGCTCAACGGGCTGGACAAGGGCGGTGCATACGCGCTGATCGCGCTCGGTTTGACCCTTATCTTCGGCACGCTCGGTGTTGTGAATTTCGCGCACGGCGCCTTGTTCATGCTCGGCGCGTTCTGCGCGGTTTCCTTCAACGCGCTGCTCAGTCTGGAACTGGTGACAATCGATCCGGACAAGACCACCGCGTGGGGAACGCCGCTTGAAATCCGCACGCCCTATGTCGAGGCCTATCTCGGGGACTTCGGCGCCTGGCTGCTCAACTTCTCGGTTCCGGTCTCGATCCTTCTTGCAATCCCGGTGATGCTGCTGGTCGGCTTTGTCATGGAACGCGGCCTGATCAAGCATTTCTACAACAGGGCTCATGCGGATCAGATCCTGGTGACTTTCGGTCTCGCGATCGTTCTCCAGGAAGTCGTCAAATCCATCTTCGGCGCCAACCCGATTCCGCAATCCGCTCCGGAAACGGTGAGGGGGGCTGCCGACATCGGTGCGGTTCTGGGCTTTGATCCCGGCGTGATCGTCTATCCGTACTGGCGCATGGTCTACCTCGGTTTCGCCGCCGTTGTGATCGCCGCCGTTTTCGCCTTCCTGCAATTCACCACCTTCGGCATGGTCGTGCGCGCCGGTATGGCCGACAGGCACACGGTCGGACTGCTCGGCATCAACATCGAGCGCCGCTTCACCATCGTGTTCGCTATCGCCGCCGTCGTCGCGGGCCTCGCTGGGGTCATGTACACGCCGATACTGCCGCCGGACTATCACATGGGGATGGACTTCCTTGTGCTGTCCTTCGTCGTTGTCGTTGTTGGCGGCATGGGCTCGCTGCCCGGCGCGGTCGCCGCGGGCTTTCTGCTCGGCATCCTGCAGTCGTTTGCTTCCATGAACGAAGTCAAGGCGATCCTGCCCGGCATCGACCAGATCATCATTTATCTCGTGGCTGTGGTCATCCTGCTTGTGCGTCCGCGCGGGCTGCTCGGCCGCAGGGGCGTCATGGAGAGCTAACAAATCATGGCAACGCAAACATCTCCCATGCGCGACTACATCTTTTTCGCCGTCTTTGCCGTCGCAGTGCTGACAATGCCGGTCTGGCTTGAGCCGATCGGAGCCGGATACCCGGATCTCTTGCAGAAATTCGCCATTTTCGGCCTCTTCGCCACTGGCTTCAATCTGCTGTTCGGTCTGACCGGCTACCTGTCGTTCGGTCATGCCGCCTTCCTGGGGGTCGGGTCCTACACCGCGGTGTGGACTTTCAAGCTCCTCGGGATGAATCCGATCCCGGCCGCCATCATGGCGGTCATAGCTTCCGGGCTGTTCGCGCTTGCGATCGGATACGTCTCGCTGCGCCGGTCGGGGATCTATTTCTCGATCCTCACCCTGGCATTCGCTCAGATGTCCTACAACCTTGCCTACTCGGTGCTCACGCCGATCACCAACGGCGAAACGGGGTTGCGCGTCTTGCAATCCGATCCGCGCCTGTTCGACGGCTCCACCGAAAGCGACGGGCCGCTTCTGTCGAACCTGTTCGGCATCGAGATGACCGGTTACGCAGGGTTCTACTTCTGCGCGGTGGTTCTTCTGATCGGCTTCTTCATCGCGCAGCGGATTTTCCGCTCGCCCTTCGGCATCATGCTCAGGGCGGTCAAGACCAATCAGAACCGCATGACCTACACGGGTTTGAACCCGCGTCCCTACACCTTGGCGGCGTTCGTCATTTCGGGAATGTACGCCGGTCTCGCGGGGGCTCTGATGTGTATCACGGACCCGCTTGCGGGGGCGGAGCGCATGCAGTGGACGGCATCCGGCGAGATTGTTCTGATGACCATCCTCGGAGGTGCCGGAACCCTGCTCGGTCCGATTTTCGGCGCAGCTCTGATCAAGTACTTTGAGAACATCTTCTCCGCGTTCAACGAACAGACACTGCATGAGATTTTCGGCTTCCTGCCGGATTGGATCGAGTACCCGATCGTGTCGGTCTCGAGCCTTTTCGTCGGCGAGGGCTGGCACCTGACGCTCGGCGTCCTGTTCATGCTGATCGTCATTTTCCTGCCTGGCGGACTGATGGAAGGTATTGCCCGGATCAGGAAGCTGTTCAGGCGCAAGCCCGGCAAGGCTGAACCGAGCGGCGCGGCCGCCCCTGCAGAGTAAGGAAACAAACATGGAAATCCTACGTGTAGAGGGTGTGAACAAATCCTTCGGCGGTTTGCGGGCCCTCAACAATGTGAACTTCTCCGTTGAAGAAGGGACGGTGCACGCGATCATCGGCCCCAACGGGGCAGGGAAGTCGACCTTCCTGAACTGCATGATCGGGCGCCTGGCGCCCGATACCGGAACCGTGAAGTTCGGCGATATTTCGCTCACCGGCATGAAACCCTACGAGATCAATCAGGTGGGCGTTTCGCGCGTGTTCCAGACACCGGAGATCTTCTCCGAACTCACCCTTCTGGAAAACGTGATGATCCCGACCATGGCGAAAAGGGACGGCGTGTTCGCGTTGCATGCGTTCAAGCGCCTCGACCAGGACACCGAGATCGTCGATCAGGCCTTGCATATGCTGGAAGATGTGGGCCTGGCGGAAAAGAAGGATAGCATCGCCGGATCGTTGTCGCGCGGCGACAAGCGCCGGCTCGAACTGGCGATGTGCCTGTCTCAGGAACCGAAACTCCTGTTGCTGGACGAACCGACCGCGGGCATGTCCCGGGCGGATACCAACAACACGATCGATCTCCTGAAGAGGATCGGCGACCGGGGCATAACCAAGGTCGTCATCGAACACGACATGCACGTCGTGTTCTCTCTGGCCGACAAAGTCACCGTTCTGGCGCAGGGAACCATCATCGCCGAAGGCAAGCCGGAAGACATCAAGGGCGACCCGCGAGTGCAGGAAGCCTATCTGGGAGGAGCGCACCTGTGACCACCATTCTGGAAGACCAGTTTGCCGGGAAAACGGCGCCGAGCGTGCAGCCGGTCAAGGCTCGCGGAACCGCGCCCGCGTTCTTTTCCGCTTGGGACATTCATGCCTATTACGGCGAGAGCTATATCGTCCAGGGCGTCGGGTTCGATGTCCGCGAGGGCGAGATCCTGGCGTTGCTCGGGCGGAACGGCGCGGGCAAGACGTCGACCTTGCGCACCATCGCGCGCATGGACGATCCCCAGCTCACGCATGGCGAGATCTGGCTGGATCACAAGCCGCTACACGAAATGAAAAGCTATCAGGCGGCACGCAATGGCGTCGGACTGGTGCCGGAAGACCGCTGCATCATTCCGGGTCTCACGGTTCAGGAGAATCTGGAACTGTCACAGATAGCGGAACCGAAAGGCTGGTCCATCGAGCGGATCTACGACCATTTCCCGCGCCTTGCCGAACGGCGGGAGCAGGAAGCGGTGACCATGTCCGGGGGCGAGCAGCAGATGCTGGCCGTTGCCCGGATTCTGGCGCGGGACATCAAGCTGCTGCTTCTTGACGAGCCCTACGAAGGACTTGCCCCGGTCATCGTTCAGGAGATCGAGCGCATTCTGGAAGGTGTCAAGGATCTTGGGATCACAACGGTGATCGTCGAACAGAATGCCATCGCTGCGCTTCATCTCGCCGACCGGGCCGTGATCCTGGATATGGGCGAGGTCGTCTTCGACGGAACAGCCCAGGAAGTGCTCGACAACGCGGAGCTCCGTCAGGAATATCTTGCGATCTGACGAGTCCATCCGGGTTTTTCTTCATCAGGCTTCGGGCCGGCACCTGCCGGCCCGAAGCTTTTCCGTTCAGTGAAGAGCCCCATTGTTGCGGCAGGCCGCCGGGCCAGCCTATAGTTCGGTCATCCTATTCGTTTTTCGATTCATGCCTCGATGGTGACCTGTGACAATACTCAAATCGGAATTGCCCAGCCTGACGGGCTTTGCGGTTTTTGCCGCGTTCACGGTGGCGGGCGACGCGCTCAAGCCGGAAAAGCTCGGCGTCGGCCTGTCGCTTGTCATGCTCGCGGTGATCTTCCTCACCGTCATGTGGTGCGCCTTTTCCGTCGTCAGGCATGCGGAATGCCTGGCAACGATCCTGGGTGAGCCTTTCGGGACACTCATCCTGACCCTGGCCGTCATCGGCATTGAAGTCGCACTCATCGTTGCAATCATGCTCTCGGGCGACGCCGCCCCCACCATGGCGCGGGACACGATGCTGTCGGTGGTCATGATCGTGCTGGCCGGTCTCATCGGTCTGTGTCTTTTGATCGGCGGATTGCGTCACAAGGAACAGAGCTACAACCTCCAGGGCGCCCAGGCCTTCCTGTCCGTGCTTGTTCCGCTTTCGGTATTCGCTCTCGTCCTGCCTCGCTTCACGCACTCCGCTCCGGGTGGGGAGCTCTCCTTGCTCCAGGTGGGGTTCGAAGTCGTGATGTCAGTCCTTCTTTACGGTGTTTTCCTTGCGATCCAGACGGTCACGCACAGTGACATCTTTCGTCAGCCCGACGCTGCCGACGATGAAGAGCACCATCACGGCGTCGTTGTGCGCTCGCTGCCGTTCCATGTGATCGGGCTTCTCGGGGCTCTGGTGCCGATCATCCTTCTGTCCAAAAAGCTGGCGCTTTATGTCGACTTCGGCATTTCCGGAGTGGGAGCGCCGCTGGCTTTGAGCGGGTTCATTGTCGCGGCGCTTGTTCTGATGCCGGAAGGTTTGAGCGCGATCCAGGCGGCCCGGGAGAACAAGCTCCAGCGCGCCGTGAACATTTGTCTGGGCTCCGCGGTCGCCACAATCGGCCTGACCGTTCCCGCGGTCCTCATGGTCAGCCTGTTTACCGGCCACTCCATCGAGTTGGGTCTCGAGGAGCCGGAAATCGTGATGCTGGTTCTGACCCTTTTCGTCAGTCTGCTGACCTTCGGCAGCCGGACCACCAACTACCTGATGGGCGCGGTGCATCTGGCCTTGTTTGCCGCCTATGTGCTGATGATTTTCGATCTGTCGTAGACTTTTTCGCGGCCAGGACGGTTTTGACGCCCTTCACCGCTTGGTCGGACACGTCATATATGGTTTTGTCACGGGCTCGTCCCACCTTGAATAACCGGTTCAAAATGCTGCTTTTATCCGAAATCCAAACGCGCGAAGCGCTACCGTTCCCCGACCTGATCGACGCTATCGCCGAAATTTTCAGGACCGGTTGCGTGATGCCGACACGCCATCATCACGACATGGAGATCCCGGGCGAACCTGACGGAACCATGCTTCTGATGCCGGCCTGGGTGCCCGGGGGTTACGCCGGTGTGAAAGTCGTGAACGTGATTCCGGGAAATTCCGAACGGAACCTGCCCGCGGTCGCCGCCCAGTATCTGCTGTCCGACGCAAGGACCGGAGAAATGCTGGCGCTCGTCGACGGCGGTGAACTGACGGCGCGGCGTACCGCGGCGGCGTCCGCGCTGGCTGCGCGCTATCTCGCGCGTTCCGACGCGAAAACGCTTTTGGTGCTGAGCACGGGGCGGCTCGCGCCGAACCTGGTCGCTGCCCACATGGCGGTGCGGTCCATCGAAGAAGTCGTGATCTGGGGGAGGTCCGCAGACAAGGCTGCCCAACTCGTCGATGAGCTCAAGGACAAGGTTCCGGCAACCGTCAGGGTCGCCGAGAACCTGAAGCAGGAACTCGGCCGCGCCGATATCGTCAGTTCCGCGACCTTGTCGTCCGAACCTCTGATCCTGGGCGAGTGTCTCAAACCGGGCGCGCATGTGGATCTCGTCGGTGCCTTCAAGCCGGCCATGCGCGAAAGCGACGACGATCTCGTGAAGCGGGCGGAGATTTTCGTCGATACGCGGGACGGGTGCCTCGTGGAAGGCGGCGATATTGTTCAGCCGCTCCAGTCAGGGCTCATTTCACCGGACGACGTGAAGGCCGATCTCTACGACTTGTGCCGCGACAAGCATCCGGGCCGGCAAACGGAAGACGCGGTGACGATGTTCAAGTCGGTCGGGGCGGCGTTGGAGGATCTGGCCGGGGCCATTTTGGCTTATCGCAATGTGGAGCACTGATTTTTATCGGACGCTCGGGGCGGTTGGTATTAGTTCAGGCCGGCAACCGTGCCCTTCGAGATCCACCGCATGAGCGATACCAGAACCAGCGGGATGAGCGTCGTGATGACAAGGGCGCAAAAGGCCATTGCCATGCCGAGCCCGGCGGAGCCCTGATCGAACTGTTGCCAGATGTAGACTGCGATGGTCTGGAAGCCGATCGGTGCGACCAGGAGCGAGGCGACGAGTTCTCGCGAGGCCACCGCAAACACAAGGATCATTGCCGTCACCATGCTGGGCAGGATCAGCGGCAAGACAATCCTGACAAACGCGCGCAAGGGACCTGACCCGCTGACCCGCGCCGCCGCCTCCAGATTGTCACCCAGCTGATGCAGCGACGCGGTGGCGTAGCGGACCGGTTGCGGCAACAGGATACAGATATAGGCGAGCAACAGGATGAAGGGCGTGTTGTAGGGCGTGACCGGCAGCCAGGGTTGGTTCCAGGCCAGAATGATGCCGACCGCCACGACCACGCCAGGCAGGGAATTTGGCGTAATCGACAAGGCGTCCAGCACGATGCGGAAACGCCCTCTGCCTTTGACGACGGAATAGGCCGTGATCGCGCCGAGCAAACCGGCCAGCAACGCCGTAGTGACACCCAGCGCAAGGGAGTTGCCGAGCGCGACCAGGCCGTCGCTGCCCGAACCCAGCAGCTCCCGGAAATTGTCCAGTCCGAAATTGGACGGTGTCAAGCCGCCGGATATGGTGCGCGTCAGCGCCGTGGCGAGGATGGCGAGGATGGGCAAGCCTGTGGCCAGGAAAGAGAGGAACGCGAAAAGGGCGACCACGGGCAGGGCCCAGACACCGAGACGCCGCTTGTCAGATGCCTGGGGTTTGCCGCTGACAATCCGATAGTCGCGCCGGGTCAGAAGCCAGCGTTGAAGCGTGAACGCAGCAAGCGCCATCGAGACCAGCACGAGTGAAAGCGTCGCGGCGCCGGGCAGGTCGATCGGCCATTCGGAGATTCGGTTCTCGATGCCCGTCACCAGAACTTCGAAGCCGATCCGACGGCCGAGTGCGGCCGGTGTGCCGTATTCCTCGATCGACATGGCGAAGACCAATAAAAGACTGGCGGCGAGACCGGGCATGGCGAGCGGAAAGGTGATCCGCCAGAAGGATTTCCACTGTCCTGCGCCGAACACCCGCCCGACATCGGAGTATCGGGCACCGATCGTCTCGAAGGTCCGCGACAGCACGAAATAGACGACGGAAAATGTGTTGAGGCCCATGATCAGCATGATGCCGTAGACGGAAAACAGCAGTGGCGCCAGATTGAAGCCCGCGACTTGCTCGAGGTAGCCGCGCGGCTGCAGGGTCATGATCCAACCGAGCGCTGCGATATAAGGCGGTATCATGAAAGGGACGAGAAGCAATGCATCCCAGATCAGCGCGCCGGGCACTCGGAACAACGCCCGCAAGGCGGCGATGGGAACCGCAAGGATGGCCGCGCAAACGACCGTGCCGACCCCCAGGATCAGGGTGTTGCCCGCAAGGCCGAACAGGTCGGGATCGGCGAGCGTCTTGAAAAACAGGGAAAAGGGAGCGGCGAAAGAGCCACTCCCGAATTCGGGAAAAATCGCCTGGACGACGATGAAAAGGCAGGGGACCGCGACGACGATGAGCAATCCGAGCGTAGCGGTCCATTTCAGGAAGGAACTGCCTTCCGCGCCCGTCGCCACGGATCCCCCGGCCATTAGTTGAAGATCTTCTTGAAACCGGCCAGGACTTCGTCCCGTGAGGGCGCGCCTTCCTTGGAAAGCAGTTTCAGATCGCCAATCAGCGGACGGTCGACCACGATGTCGGTACGCGACGGCATCAGGTAGACCTTCGCTACTTCTTTCTGACCTTCCTCGGAAAGCACGTAGTCGACGAACTTCTTCGCGTCTTCCTGGTTCTGGGAAGACTTGAGAATCATGATCGGACGCGGTGCGACCACCGTGCCACTGGCCGGGAAGATGGCTTCGATGGTTTCACCCTTGGCCGCGGCACCCATGGTGATGTAGTCCACGCCTGCGAAGACGGCCGCTTTGGCGCCCTGCAGAACCGGGTTGAGGGCCGCCTTGTTGGCACCGGCGACAATCGCGCCGTTGTCTTTGAGGCCCTGCAGAATGTCGGTCATGCCGTTGGCATAAAACGCTTCAACAAGGGTGTAGGTGCCACCGGATGCGGCCGGATCGGGCAGGGTAACGAGATCCTTGTATTCAGGCTTGGTCAGGTCGGACCAGTCGGTCGGCATGGGCGTATCGGACTTGGTGTTCCATGCGATGATGATCCCGGCGACGCCCTGGGCGACGGCGCCTTCCGTTTTCAGGAAATCGGGAACCGTTGCCGCGTTCGGGCTTTCATAGGAAAGCAGAAGGCCCTTTGCCGCGAAGTCGGTCGCGGTTCCCCAGGATGCGGAAATGACAACGTCGGCAACCGGATTGGATGCTTCCGCTTCCAGACGGGCCATGACCTTGCCCGTGGTTGCCTGGAACACGTTGGCCTTGATGCCTGTCTTTGCGGTGAAGCCCGCGGCCAGACTTTTGATCAGTCCTCCCGGGCCCGCGGAATAGACGGTCACATCGGCATGGGCGGCCGTCGAGGCCAAAAGGCCCAGGACAAGGGCCAGAGAAAAACGGCGCATAAGTATCTCCATCAAGTTGCTTGGGCTGCGACTGGGAACCAGCGCAGGTCTTCGGGTAAAAAGGATAGCTCGAGCAGTTCACCGGAACGGACGGGTGTTGACGTCAGAATTCGGATCAAGTGGTCTGTTCCGGAGACGCGCAGGCTGAGAGCCTGTCCCGCACTGTGCATTTGCGTGCGAACGACTTCTGCCTGGAGTTTTTCCGTTCCGGATCCGTTTGGGGACAAGGCCCGCTCGGGCAAAAGGACTTCTGCTTCGGCGCCGTCGAACGGCGCGGCTGGCAAACGCAGATTTGTGCCTTTGACGGTCCATCCGTCCGAATCTTTTACGGCGGGCAGCAGGCACCCCAGACGGAGAAAATCGGCGACCGCCGGGGATTTCGGCTGATTGACGAGGTCATCGGGTGTCGCAAGCTGCTCGATCCGTCCCGCACGCATCACGGCGACATGGTTTGCGAGGGTGAGCGCTTCGCTCTGGTCGTGGGTCACATAAACGGCGCTGAGATTGAGCTCGCCGACCAGATCCGCGATCTCCTCCACCATCGTTTCCCTCAGTTCCCGGTCGAGGTTGGACAGAGGCTCATCGAAGAGGACGAGAGGCGGTTCGGCCACGATCGCGCGCGCGATCGCGACCCGTTGCTGTTGCCCGCCGGACAGATCGGACGGCCGCCGTTCAGCCATCGCGGCCAGGCCGACACGGTCCAGCGCCTTGACCACGCGTTCCTTGCGCTCGACGGCGCCGAGGCGCTTCATTTCGAGTGGAAACGCAACGTTCCTGGCAACCGACATGTGAGGCCACAGCGCGTAGTCCTGGAAGACCATTCCAAGGCCGCGTTTTTCCGGCGGCAGGGCAATGCCGACAGCCGGAGCGGCGACCTTTTCACCGGCAATCTCGATTTCGCCCTCGTCCGGCAGCAGGAGGCCGGAAATCAATCGCAAGAGCGTGGTCTTGCCGCATCCGGAAGGGCCCAGCAACCCGAGAACCTGCCCGGCGCGGAGATCAACGTTGATCTCGTTCAAGACTCTTTCGGTACCGTAACTCATGGAAAGAGACCGAACGGACAAAGCATGCTTGCCAGACATGGAAATCGGATTGGTTGTCATGAAAAAACTTTGTCAGATGGACACTTAGCGACAATCAGATGCTTCAATAGGGCTGCTGTATGACAAATATGTATCGGTTGAATGTCAGTTTGATGAACCTTTGCTGCTTCCGGACTTGCGAAAATTGGCAAGTTGCAGCTCACGCGGCGCAAGACAGCCAGGCTTGACGCGCTTTCATGCGTTCGGGACCGGTCTCGAGCGGGGCCCGGCCGATAGTGGAATTGGAGACAGAACGCTTCAGCGAACCGGGAAGGGACGTGGCCGAGCGTTATCCGAGCTCGAAAGTCGTGATGCCGTAAATCTGGTCGACCGGCAGCTCCGGTGCCGGACCGCGGTACATGCGGAACGTTTCAAATTCCGGCGACAGTTCGTATTTTTCAGCCACTAGCAGAGCAGAGGAATTCGGCTCCGGCGTATCCAGGACGATATATTGTCCCTTGACCTGGCCGGCGAGCGCGCGGAACAGGATATCGGCGATTTCCGGTGTGTCGCCGAACAGCGGCCCGATTTTGAAACCTTCGTAGCATTGGCGAATGACGCCGTAGCCCTTGACGGTCCCATGTTCAACGAACACGAAGCCGCGCCGGGTTTCGAGGGTGGGCGAGGTCCACAGCTTCAGGAATTCCTCACGAGGGGCGGGGAAGAAACGGCGGTCATATTCCAGAACCGATGGAAAGATGCCTTGACCGAGTGGCGCGATGCGGGGGTCCATCGGTGTGTCGCAGAGCGCGGTCCCCGTCTGGCGGATGTTGCGGTAGACCGGCTTGAAGCCATGCCCCGCGTAGCTGCCGGTCTGTTCCTTGACCGCATCGAGACCGATTACGCGCGATCCGAGATGGTCCATGGCGTGTTGCCAGATCCGGTGACCGTAGCCTTTGTGTCGGTCTTCGCGCCTGCAGATGTAAAAGCCGATGAATCCGAAGCTTTCGCCGTAACGCACCGCTGAAATCACGGTGGCCAGTTCTCCGTCCCGTTCGCCGCCGAAAAAACCGTTTGGGTCGGCGGCCAGAAAGGCGGGCCCGTCTTCAGCGCCCGGGTTCCAGCCTTCCTGCCGGGCCATTTCGAGAGGGATGTGCATTTCTTCTGCGCTCAGTGGGCGAATTCGAAGGGGCTCTGTCATCTGATTTCCCGACGGCTTTGCAACGCAATCATAATCTGTGGTGTGCGAGAGGCGGCAGCCTCTGATGGCACGGGGCCTTCCTCAACGATCCTTGGTATAAGGTATTGAGAAAAAAGGAAACCGGTCGAACCGGGTGATTTCGAACGGCCATCGGTAAAAACCCTCATTTCTGTCCGCGTTCCGTCTTGCGTCCATGCGGTAAGTATGCATCTTCTTCCTTAGGGTCATGTCGACGCGGGTTTGGCGCGCTTCAGTCAGAACGGTCGATGGTGTGCGGTTCGTCACAGACTTTTTTTTGTTATGGCGCGAAAGTGCGACACAAATTACTGCGCTGAGGACGTTATGCGAAAACGGAAAGATCTACACCGTGCCAGCCGGCAAGCCGGATCGGTAAAAGCAAAACCGGCAGCCCGCTTGCTCCAAGCCGTTCGGATCGGGGTCGTCGGACTGCCGTTGGGCCTGGCGCTTCTGTCGTCAACGGCTGTCGCGTCCACCGCACCGGACGACGGTCGGCGGGTGGCGCTCGTGATCGGCAATCAGGACTACGAGTTTGTCGAGCCGCTGGTGAACCCGCTCAATGACATTGCCGAAGTTTCGCGGATCCTGAGGGAGGCCGATTTCGATGTCACCGTGGGAACCAACCTGGCCAAGAAGGACCTTGAGCAGGTTGTCCGGCGGTTCCTGCGTGAACTGAACGAAGGCGACACCGCCCTGTTTTACTATTCCGGCCATGCGCTGCAGGTCGGTGACGCGAACTTCATTCTTCCGACCGATGCCAAGCTGGCTTCCCAATACGACCTGGAATTCGAGAGCCTCAAGGTTTCCCACCTTTTGGACTATATGAAAGCCGCGTCCAGTCTGCAGATCGTGATGCTGGATGCCTGCCGCGACAATCCGTTCGAGATTGGCAGCCTGTTTTACGGCGAGGAGGAATACGCGCTCGGCAAGACCCGTGGGCTGCGCAGGATTCCGAACAAACTCGGCGCTTTCATTTCCTATGCGACCCGTCCGGGTCAGGTTGCTTTTGACGGCGAAGGTCCGTTGAGCCCGTTCACGTCCTCTGTCGTGGACAACGCTCTCAACCCGTCCCTGGAGATCAAGGACCTGATGACGAGGGTCCGCGACGAAGTGGTTCGCAAGACCGGCGGTCAGCAGGTGCCCTATGAGGACTCCACTCTGGTCACCGATTTCTATTTCGTGCCGCCAAAACCGGAGCCGGTCGTTACCGCCCATCATCGCGTCACGATTGAAGCGGGGGGCGGAGCCGCGGCGCTCAACATACCTGAACCGGTTCAGCCCGAAGGCGGTGGCATCGACGTGACCATGACCCTTCTGCCGGAAAAAGGCGAATTGCGCCTGCCGGACGGCCAATCCGTTGGCGAGGGCGATGTGCTGAGCGCCACGCAACTGGCCGGGCTTTCATATCTGCCCGCGGATGCCGGGGCCGGCGATGTCGAACTGATCGGTTACGATGTCAAGGACGAGTGGGGCGGAACAGCGTCCGCAATCGCGTCCATCACGGTTGCGCAGGCCGCCGGTCCGAGCGAGGAAGAGCGGCAGCAGGAGGCGAAGAAACTTTACGACGCGCTTTTGTCCTGGCTGACCAGCTCGGCCGCGTCGGACGTGGTCGAGGCCGATATCGGCGTCGGCCCCGTGCTCGTTTACCCGGATGCTCCGGTGAAGGGGCTGCCGGCAACCAACGAGTGGCTGAAAATCGTTTCGCTTGACGACGATCTGCAGCTTTCGTCGGATGGCCGGCTGTTGCAGCCCGGCGACCGCTTTCCGGTTTCCGCTCTGTCCACTTTGACGGTCCGTCCCCAGATCGGCAGCGAAACGAAAGCCGGGCGGTTCGAACTGGAACTTCCCGCCCAGGCTGGAGAGACGCCGAAAACGCTCACTCAGGTGGTCCAGCCGCGGGTAACCCAATGCGACCAGCTGGCCACCCAGCCTTTCGATCTTCAGGCGGTGACCGAAGGCCGGCTCGCCAATCAGCTGGATCCCCAGGAGGTCGACAAGGCCTGCGGCGAGGCCATGGCCGCCTATCCGGGCATCGGCCGCTTTGTCTTCCAGCGCGGGCGAGGCGCATTTGCAGCGGGCGATCTGTCGGCGGCAGGAGACTATTTCGAGCAGGCCTACCAGATGGGTCATGTGCGGTCCGGCCAGGTGCTCGGCAGGATGTACTTCCTGGGCGCCGGCATCGACCGGAACCGCGAAAAGGCTGTCGAACTTTACAGGAAAGCAGCCGAGCGCGGTGATGCTTACGCGCTTCATTCGCTGGGCATGGCGCAGATCAAGGGAGATGGCACGACCCAGAACGAAGAGGCCGGCCTGGAAAAGCTTCTCCAGTCCGTCGAGGCCGGGCATACCTTTTCCTTCAACGCCATCGGCACCTTCTATCTCAATGGAGAGCATGTCGCCGAGAATTCGGACCGGGCGGTTTACTACTTCAACCGCTCGGCCTCCCGCAACGATATTTACGGCTTCTTGAACATGGGAACGCTGTACCGTGACGGGAAAGGCGTTCCCCAGGATTACGAGGCGGCGCTCGGCTGGTTCAAGAAGGCTCACGAAGGCGGGCATCCGGCCGCCGGAACCGCGATCGGTCTGATGTACTACAATGGCCAGGGAGTGGCGAAGGACGAGGCGGAAGCAACCAGATGGTTCCGCGAAAGCGGTCTGCGCGGCGATGGTTGGGGCGCCTACAACACCGCCTGGATGCTCGGCACCAAATCGGGCGAAGAGGCCGGCCGTGACCGGGTTAGGATGCTGGCGCTGGCGGTGGCTATCGATCCTTCGTCGGAGCCGGCGGATAACGCCCGCAAGGACCTCAAGTCGGCGTCCGGGTCTTTGAAGGCAAAGGTGCTTCAGCAGGCTTTGACCGATCTTGGCTATGAGCCCGGACCGGTCGACGGTCAACCGGGTGGAAAGACCCGCGCAGCCCTGTCAAAGTTTTTTGAGGCAACTGGCCGTAAACCCGTGCAGGGCGATGACGCAGTGGTTACGCTGGTCAAGCATCAGTGGGAACAGAATCGCCCACGCTACGATCTGTTCTGATCACCGGTAACCGGGGTTCGTCTCAAGCCGCGGCATGCACGGAGCGAATGTCGGATTGAAAATGGTAACTGGCGGTTCAACTCAGAAACTGGCGCCGGAACATTGAACGGAAAACGACGCGTGTTTCGAATTTGCACTGATCTGGATTTATTGAGGAAAAGGAATTGGCGGTGGCGTTGATGAAGAACCTGTCCGATAGAGCTGCGGGTCAGCAGGAGGCGTCCTCGGGATGCCGTCTTCGCCGCCCTGTCTCGCCATCTGGCAGCTGCGAAGGCTTCGACGCGAACCGCAACAGAACTGACGACAAAAGGAGATAACCATGAAGAGAATTCTGCTCGCAGGACCAGCGCTTGGCGTTTTGGCTCTCTCGCTTGCCGGATGCCAGAACACGAGTGGAACCGCCGCAGCACCGACGGTCCAGTCCCCTGCGGCACCGACAACGTCCGCGCCGGCGCCGGTCAGAACGGCGCCTGTGGTCCGGCAGCCGGAAAGCAACGGTGGCGGCAGCGGCGGCGGTGGCGGCGGCGGCGGTGGCGGCCCCGGGGGCGGCAACAGCGGCGGTTGGGGCTGATCAACGCACCTGAACGAGAGATAAAATGTTCCTGAATTCCTGGAACAAGACCCTGAAGCCTGCGTTGGTGCCGGTTCGTGTCTTGTCATGCCTTGCTTTGCTTTGCGCTCCCGTGTCGGCCGCCGAATGGCGAGCCCTGGTAATCGGCATAGACGATTACCAGCACGTCTCACCGCTCAAAGGCGCGGTGAACGATGCAAAGGACATTGCCGATACCTTGCAGGCCGCTGGCGTCAGCGACCTGACCACGCTTTACGACGGTGCGGCCACACGGTCCGCCGTTTTGACAGCGTGGCAGGACCTGATCGCACGGTCGTCCGAGGACGATATTCTCGTCCTGTCCTACGCGGGACACGGCGCGCAGGAACAGGAATGGGTGAAAGGGTCCGAAGACGACGGTCTGGACGAAGTCTTTCTTCTGGCCGGCTTCGACGTAACGGCTCCAGGCAATGGCGAGCGGCTGCGCGACGACGACATCGCCGCCATGCTGCAGGCGACCGGCGGTCGAAGCGTCATGGTGCTGGCCGACAGTTGCCATTCGGGAACCATGACGAGGTCGGTCGACCCGCGCATCACCCGGCTTGGAACGCGCCTTGTGGGATTGCCGCCTTTCGAAAACGATGTGCTGCGGTCCGAGTCGCTGCCTCCCGCGCTGGCAAAGGCGGCGGCGGCTTCCGATCAGCCGGAGCATCTGCCGAACGTCATATATGTCGGCGCGACCGTCGACGGCCAGGTGATCCCCGAGCTGATGATTGCCGGCGAACCGCGTGGCGCTCTGAGTTGGGCCTTCGCACGCGGGGTCGAAGGACGGGCGGACCTGGACCGTGACGGCGGCATCAGCATGTCGGAACTCAGCCGC
Organism: Roseibium aggregatum; assembly: GCF_017309185.1. GTDB lineage: Bacteria > Pseudomonadota > Alphaproteobacteria > Rhizobiales > Stappiaceae > Roseibium > Roseibium aggregatum_B. The sequence continues at coordinate 1,953,443 of NZ_JAEKJZ010000001.1, forward strand.
TTCTTGCAGGAAACCGTACGGGTGGCGACCGAAGGGCGCCAGACGCCGAGCCTCGATGTCGGCGGGGCGACCCGGGCGGCGGTATTGCCGCGGGTGGACGGAAATATCCTGGAGCGCAACAACGCCGCGCTCACCGTATCGGCCAGCACCGATACCGCGGGACCGCTGCTCCAGAGCCTGACGGAACAGTTCGACGGCCGGCTGAAACGCGCGGGCGACGAAACGGCCGACCTGTTCTGGGACATCGAGGCGGGCGACGTTTTGACGAAATTCGGCGATGTCGTCCTTCGCGGACAGGCCACCAATGCGGACCGCTTCTCGAACGTGGTGACCAAATGGGTCTTCCTTTCCGACCTTTTCGATGTCGCATTCAGCGTGCAGCCGATTGAAGGCAAGATCAAACCGTCTGTCGGGCATGTTCGGGAAGGCGCTCCTTTCAAGGTTGGTCTCACATCCGAGATGGAGGGCTTTGTGGCCGTCTTCGCGCTGGAGGCGGATGGAACCCTACGCCTGCTTGCGCCCGACGAAAAAGCTGATCCGCTCGGCAGGGATACGGCCTTGAACGCCGAAGAGCCTTATGCTCTCAGGCTCCGGGCGGCTTTGCCGTTTGGCGCGGATCACATCGTCATGGTTCAGTCCTCTGAGCCGATGCCCAAGCTGTTGAGTGTGCTGAAGGCGCTGGACGGGCGGCCAATGACGATGAGCGTCGAGGCCAAGCTTCTCGATTTGATCGCCGAAACTGCGGATGGCCTCGGGATTGCGAGTGTCTACACGGAACCTGCTGGGTAGGCGAAGGCCGGACGACTGGAAGCCGGGGCGAGCAAGTTGCAGGAAACTGTGATCGAAATCATAGTCATGCCCCGATGGTCTGCTAGAGATGAAACCCGATTGAGCAATTGCTTGAATATTTTTCGGATACCATAATACCAGGCGACAGGACCATGTCACATCCGGCCGTCTTTTCAGGTTTAACGGCCAGGAGCGTATCGACGGCTTGTTCGGCAAACGCCCAAGAGGCGCGGCGCTGCCCGGTGAGCCTCTGGAGCCGGTCACTGGCCAGCCGGGAGGATCATGGTCGGTGATGCTTGGTAGAAGGTCGGTAATTCAGGAGACCGTTATGACCCGTTTGAAGAAAGGCGTTTCCATCGTGCCAAGATTTAAATCGAAATTCCTGTGCTCCGCTTTGGCGTTCGTCGCGTCGGGTGGCGCCGCCTTGGCGGATCCTGTCGCCCTCGTGCTGGACAAGTCCGAAAACGTGGCGGTCGCTGCCTTTACAGAACTGATGCCGGGAGATGTCGTGGAACTCGGTGCCGACGGCACTGTCGACCTTCTCGACTATTCGGCCTGTCAGGAAGTTCGTCTCAAGTCCGGAACCGTGACTGTTTCCTCTTCTGGCTACACGCTGGCGGGCGGTGAGGAAGACGTTCTCAGGGCAGGCAACTGCCTTCAGGCGGACAGCGGCTCCAACTCTGAAAAACCCGACAAGGGCCTGACCGTTACACTGCGTGGCCTGGCGCTCGAAAACAAGAAAGCGGCCTCGCTCATGCTCCGGTTCGACAATCAGTTGCGCCAGGAATACGACACGGTGTTCGTCTCATTCGAAGGCGGAGCGCCGAAGCGCTTTGACATTCTCGATCATATTCTGACCGAGATGCCGGATCGCCAGACCGAGGAAGAGCCGGTCAACGTCGAACTGTTCCTGCAAGGCAAGGCACCGGATTTCGGAGTTGTCATGCGCAAATTCACAGTCGATCCCGCGCAGGTCGGCCGTAACACCGCGGTCGTCATCGTAAAATGACATCACGCGGCCGGTTTGCGGACGTCGTCTTCGGCCGGAAACAGCTTATCGTTCTTATTGCCTTTGTCGCGGCATTGTCGGGCATTGGTGTGGGCTTGTCGGCCCAAAAGGCCGTGTGGGAAGGCTGGGTGATTGACCGGCTTTTCCAGTTGCGTACCGTGTTGCGCCCCGCGCAGGCGAAAACCCCGGCACCGGTTGTCGTGGTTGGTCTGGACCAGGTCTCGCTGGATTCAGAAAAACTGGCGGTCTTGCCACGCGTATTGATGACCCCCTTTTTCGCCAAGGCCGGGCAGGGGGTGATTGATGCCGGTGCTCTCGTGGCCGGTTTCGATTTCGTTTTCGCCTACAGCGCCGACGATTTCCAGTTTCCCGGATCGGGCGAAGCCAGTTTGCGCGGACTGGACGTTCCCTTCAAGCGCTTCCTTCTTCAAAACAGAGGCAAGGTCTTTATCGCCCACACCGAGATCGGCGTACCGCACCGCAGCTTTTCCGCGGTGGCCGGCGCCGGAGGCGTCCGTTCGGTACTGGTGGTGACGGACAGCGACGGCATTGTTCGACGGCACGCGCCGGATGCGCCTCTTGTGGACTCGCCGGACATGATAGATGCCGTCCTCGCCAAACTCGGATCGGATATCTCCGAAGGATATGTCGCCATTCCGACGAGCCGCCTGGCGACTTCGACCCCCTATCTGTCTCTGGTCGACGTTCTGACCATGCTGGAAACGGAGGAGGGCAAGGAGGCATTGAAAGACTTCGTCGGCGGTCGGGCAGTTCTGTTCGGAAGCATGCTGCCGTATGAGGACGAGCATCTTTATTCCGACAGGTTCCTGCCGCACCTGCCGGCGAAAGAGGCAATGACCGGGCCGAGTGGCCGCCCTCGGGTTCAGCCGCAGACCGCCGGGGTACTGATCCTCGCCGATATTGTCGGAGCCGCGGTATCTGGACGGGTGGCGAAGGCGCCGCCGCGCGGGGTGCTGCCCGCGGTGGCAATCCTGTTCGCGGTCGCCGGATCTTTGGCGGGACTTTTCCTGCCTCTGATGGTACTTCCCGCCGTCGCACTTTCGGGCATTGTGGCGGGACTCGGCGTCAGTCTCGCGGGGCTCGAGTTCGGAGTTCTGTTCGCACCCGGTGTGGCCCCGGTCGCCTGCGTCAGCGCGATGGTTGTTTCCGCCGTCGGCAAGGTCGGCATCCTGCAGCGCAAGCAACGCTCGCTTGTGCGCCTCTTCAGCCATTATCTGGCGCCCGATGTGATCCGCCAGATGGCCCAGTCGGAACAGCTGCCGGAACTCGGAGGCGACACCCGCCACGTTGTTGTGGGGTTCATCGATATCGCCGGGTTCACCAAAATGTCGGAAAGTCTCGCGGACCGGGAGGTGGTGCGCGTGGTCAACTCCTGTTTTGACGCGATCGGCCAGGTCATCACGGCGCATCAGGGCTATATCGACAAATACATCGGCGATGCGATCATGGCGGTCTGGAACGCGCCCAATACCGTCGACGATCCGGAACGGGCGGCGGTCGATTCCGCATGCGAGATCGTCCGGCTTCTGGATCGGATGCGGGACAAGACCGGACAACCGGCTTTGGATCTGCGTGTTGCCTTGCATGCCGGCCATGTTCTGGTCGGCGATATCGGCGGTGAGTACAGACGCTCTTTCACCGTCATGGGAACCACCGTCAACACGGCCAGCAGGATTGAAGCGGTTGCGAAAGAAAACAGGGTACGCCTGGCGTTCAGCAAACCCATCGCGGACAAACTGCCTGAAAGCTACCCGAAAAAGGCGATCTGGACAGGCCTGCTCAGGGGATTGAGCAAGGATACAACGGTGTTTACCCTGGATACGGCTGAAATGAAAATGGAACGGATCGCTCCGGCGGCGCGGGAAAAGCACACAGGAAAAAGCGGCGGACTGCGCAAACGTTCCGTATAATCGCGCTTCGTCGAAGACTCGGTCCAGGTAGCAGCATGGTGGAATGGCCACAAAATCGAACCCAGGGCGATCAACGTCCCGTATTCGACCGGACCGTCATCCGTCCAGCCGGCCAGGGGCCGAAGCTTCCGGAAGACCCGCCGAAAGACCCGGAGCCCGCAGTTCCGCGACACGTGGAAGCCGAGCCTAAACGCGGGTCGAAAATTGCCTATGTTGCCCTTGCCCTGGTTTTCTTGGGTCTGGGCGGCGGCATTGGCGGTCTCGCTCATCTGATCAATTCCGGTGCGATTTCCTTCTCCGCGCCTGAGGTCGCACCGGAAATCGCATCGGAGGCAGGTGGTGGCGGACAACCGCAACGGTCCACTGTGCCGATCCCGTCGTCCCCGGACACCGGGCCGGCAAACGAAGAGACCGTGACAGCCGGGTCGCAGGAGGCCGAGGAGCCACCGCAGATGGCCCCCACGGAAACGGTCTCCAAAAATGAGGAAGATCTTGACCTTCCGGCCGATCCCTTCTTCGACATGGCGCTGTCTGCGGTGATTCCGCTGGCTGGCGACCCTGTGCTTCTGAAAGGAGGCGGCGAAGGACAACGGATCGAACTGTCGGAACGCCCGATACCGGTTTCTTCAGCCACGGGTGGGGAGAGCGCGGTGCCGGCGCTGACCGCCTTCGTTCTCGACAGCCGCATGCTGAACGACAGCGGCGATCTGGTCATTCGCGCACCGGGTAGCGAAGCCGATTTCCAGTTCGGCAACTTCGGCGGCGGACAGGACAGCGAAGGTCTTGTGGTCGAGGAGGACCAATCTGCTGCAAGCGACAAGCCGAACCTGCCGGTGTTCCTGAAGCCGCCTAGCAACACCCTGGATCTTTTCCTGACGGAACGGCCGATTGGCCAGGGAGCGAGCAGGATCGAGATCAAGACCGGGATCAAGGAAGCGGTCACGCTGGAGACGTTCCTGAAGGAGCACAGCTTCGATGAGGAGACCAGCAAGTCCCTGCTGGAGTTCAGCGCGCAGGAGTTTCAGAAGACCGGTCTGGCCGTCGGCGACAAGGTTGCGGTCAGGGGTGTACGGCTGCCCAACAAGGTCGGCCGCATCGGCGACTATTATCGTCCGGTTCAGATCTCCTTTTATTCAAGCGATGGCTACATCGGAACAGCGGCCTACTCCGTGGACCGGGACGGGGGCCGTTACGTTCATGGCGCGGATCCCTGGTTCGGCAAGACCATCGTCGAGGAAGAGCAAAAGGTGGCGGACGCGGGAAGCGCTGTGGATGCCAAGAGCCATCGCCTGATCGATGGCCTCTATGCCACGGCCGTCCGCAACGCCGTGCCTGCCTCGATCGTCGGCGAGGCGATCGCGTATCTGGCGCCGATGACCGACCTGAAACGGACCATCAAGCCTGACGAGCGCTTCACGCTGGTTTTCACCGGCGTTCCGCGCGACGAAAAGCGCGGCGGTGGCCGGGTTCTTTACGCCGGCGTCCGCCAGGGGGACAAGTGGTCGGTGCGCTGCTACGTGCTCAAGGCACCGGGCAATCGCGGTTTTGCCTGTGTGAACGAAGGCGGCAAGGTCAGTCTTTCGGGCGCCATGCTGGTTCCGGTCAAAGGCGTTCTGACGTCCAAGTTCGGCATGCGCTACCATCCGATCAAGAAAATCGAACGCCTGCATGCCGGCGTCGACTGGGCCGCGCCGACCGGGACGCCGATCCGCGCCGCCTTCTCCGGCAAGGTGACATATCGCGATGTCCGGGGCGGTTATGGCAATTTCATCGAATTGACCCACAAGGACGGCATCTCCAGCCGCTATGCCCACATGCACGAATATGCGGACGGCATCCAGCTTGGATCGGTCGTTCAGGCGGGCGATCTGATCGGCTACGTCGGCACGACAGGGCTCTCCACCGGACCGCATCTTCATTTTGAAATCCGCCAGCGCGGCGAACCGACCGATCCGCTTGCCTTCGAGATGGAAGCGGGCACCGATGCGCCGCAATCGGTGGCAAGCGCCGATCTCAAGCAATACCGGTCTCTGATCGGTGAGATCCTCGTCGCCCAATAGTGGGCTCAAAAAACCACAGGAACGTCCCCGCTCCGGCGAATTGGCAGCAGGCCGGTCACCGGTTGACCGGACAATTTGCGGCCCGCGTTTCGGTTTCAACTAAAAAACGGCCCGGGTCCACCTGGACCCGGGCCTTTCGCTGTGCGGACGACATTTCTGCCAGCCGGTTAGCCGGCTTCAACCGCGATTCCGTCGTCGCCCGCTGTCAGGGTGACCTTGGATACTTCGTCGCCGTGCATTTGCGCGGTGAGGAAGGCGCGCGACAGTTTGGGCAGGAGGTCGTTGGTCAGGATGTTGTCGATCATGCGGCCGCCGCTGTCCGGGTCGCGGCACAGCGAAACGATATGAGCGACCACGTCGTCCCCATAGACGAGTTCCGCGTTCTGGTTTTCCTTCACGCGCTTGACGACCCTGTCCAGTTGCAGGCGGACGATGAAGCCGAGCACGGAGGGCGACAGCGGGTAGTAGGGGATGGTGACGATGCGCCCGAGAAGGGCAGGCGGAAAGACGTCCATAAGGGCCGGACGAAGGTCTTCTGCAAGCTTTTCCGGATCGGGGGCATTCGGGTCGGTCGCCGCCAGGGCCGGGTCGCTTGAGACGGGCGTGTCGAGCATCGCCGCGGAAGCGTCCATGATCTCGTTGGTGCCGACATTGGAAGTCAGGAGGATCAGTGTGTTGCGGAAATCGATCTTCCGCCCCATGCCGTCTTCCATCCAGCCCTTGTCGAAGACCTGGAAAAAGATCTCGTGCACGTCCGGATGGGCCTTTTCGACCTCGTCCAGCAGGACGACCGAATAGGGCTTGCGCCGCACGGCTTCCGTAAGACGCCCGCCTTCGCCGTATCCGACATAGCCCGGAGGCGCGCCCTTCAGACCGGAAACGGAGTGGGCTTCCTGGAACTCGGACATGTTGATGGTGATCAGATTGTGCTCGCCGCCATAAAGCGACTCGGCCAGCGCGATCGCCGTTTCGGTCTTGCCGACGCCTGAGGGGCCGCACAGCATGAACACCCCGATCGGTTTGTTCGGGTTGCCGAGCTGCGCCCGGCTGGTTTCGATGCGCTTGGCGATCATGCCGAGACCGTGGGACTGGCCGATCACGCGTTTGTTGAGCGTATCGGCGAGCGACAGGATGGTCTGCATTTCGTCCTGAACCATGCGGCCCACCGGCACGCCTGTCCAGTCGGAGATGATGCTGGCGACGGCGTCGTCGTCGACATAGGCATAGACCATGCGGTCCTCATCCGGGATTTCGGACAACTCCTTGCGTTTCTCGTGAAGCGCGGTCCGGATGGCGTCTTCGTCTTCCAGGTCGATGTCGAGTTCCAGCTCGAGGCTGTCGATCGGCACAAGAGCCGTATCTTCCGGCGTGTCCGTCGAGGCTTCGGCCTTGGCGCTTTCCTCGACTTGTTCCTCGTCGCCGCTCTTCAACCGGGTCAGGGCCGCGTTCAGGCGGCGGATTTCGGAGACAAGTTTGCGCTCACGTTCCCAGTTGTCGCGAACCGCGTCAATTGAACTCTCCGTTTCGGTAATGGCGCTGTCGATGGCCTCGATATGTTCGTCCGTGACGGTGCCGAGTTCGGAATCGTTGAGAAGCGCGGTTTTCTCCGTCTCGAGAAACCCCTTCTTGGCAAAGAGATCGGTCAGGCGTGCCGGATGGGCCGCCTGGGAAATGTTCACCCGGGCCGACGCGGTATCCAAAACGCTGACCGCCTTGTCCGGCAACTGGCGGGCGGGAATGTAGCGGCGGGACAGGGACACGGCGGCTTTGACCGCGCTGTCGAGGATGCGCACCTGGTGGTGGGATTCCATCGGCGACAGTAACCCGCGCACCATGGTGAAGCATTTTTCCTCGTCGGGTTCGTCGACCTGCACCGGCTGAAAGCGCCGGGTCAGGGCAGGGTCCTTTTCGAAGTGCTGCCGGTATTCGGCCCAGGTCGTTGCGGCAACCGTCCGCAAAGTGCCGCGGGCAAGAGCCGGTTTCAGGAGGTTCGCCGCGTCGCCCGTGCCGGCCGCACCACCCGCGCCGATCAGTGTGTGGGCTTCGTCGATGAACAGGATCGTCGGCACGATTGACGCATGGACCGCGTCGATGACCGCGCGCAGGCGCTTTTCGAACTCGCCCTTCACGGAAGCGCCGGCCTGCAGCAGGCCGAGGTCGAGCGCAGCAATACGCGTACCGATCAACGCGGGTGGAACGTCTCCGGCGACGATCTTCTGGGCGAACCCTTCGACAATCGCCGTTTTGCCGACACCGGCTTCCCCCGTCAGGATCGGGTTGTTCTGACGACGGCGCATGAGGACGTCGATGACCTGCCGGATTTCATCGTCGCGGCCCACGATCGGGTCGAATTCGTCAGCCCGGGCCCGGGCGGTGAAATCGACCGTGAACTGGGTGAGGGCGTCCTCGCCGACACCACGGCCGGGAGCCATGTCTCCACCGTCCCCGGCTGTTGCCGGCGCCGCGGATTTCGGCCCCGATCCATCCACTGGGCGGGCCCCGGTCTCAGCCGATGCGCCGGCAATGCCGTCCAGACTGTCGGTGATCGTGTCCCGGTTCAGTTTGTCGAACTGCGCACAGTAAGTGCGAAGCTGACGCCAGACGGATTTCTCGCCCATCACGGCAATCAACACATAGGCGGAGCGGATCTTGTAGTCGCCGTAGCGCAGCGTACCTTCGAACCAGGCGCGTTCAAGCGCCTCCTGGAAGGGAGCGGACATGGACGGCAGTTCGGTCTGGTTGATTTTCAGTTCCGAAATCGCTTTTTGCAGATCCGCGTGAACGGTACCGAGATCGATGCCGAAATGGTTCAAAATATGGGGCAGGTCGGAGTTTTCGTCACGCACCAGGTAGTAAAGCCAGTGCAGGATCTCCAGATGACGATGGCCTGAACTCTTGGTCAGCCGCATGGCCTTTTCCAGGCACTCGTAACTGACGGTGGTGAGTTTGTTGGCAACGGTTTCGACCAGAATGTCACTCATGGCTTCGGCCTTTCGGATTTGAGACCTATTGATAAACGGTGGTATGGCGGCGCACAGGCCGGAATCGGGTATCTGTCAGCATATCTTCGTCTTCCGCCGGCAATTCTTCTTCCTTTGGACCGGCTGCGGGCTTCAGCCAGCCGATATGGCCGAGGGTGGCGGAGTTCGCTCGGTTCATCTGAATCTCGGATGCGCATCTCCTGGGCAAGGCAAGTTCTATTTCATATTCGACTTCAAGACCGAGGTAGAAATCTATGAGATCAAATAGTTTTTCGGTCCATTGATTGGGCTTTGACCGTGTCGGAGGCAAGAACCTCCGGTACTCTTCGAGGGATTTTGTGAAGATCCGGATGCGGATCTTGTCGCTGACGCTGTAAACCTTCGCGCCGACGATTGTATCGGCGCCGAGGCGGCCCGCGCCAGCCGGTCCGAGACCGCCGAGGCTCAGCTGATCGTCCGGGTCGAGATGCAGCCAGGTGCCGACGCATTGATCGATTTCCACTCTGACACCGAATACGCCGGTGATCAGCGCCTTCAGGCGGGCCGCGCTTTTCGACTTGGGCGACATCAGGCCCGCGTAGAGCAGTTTCAACCGGTCGTCGATCCGGTCAAGATCGCGATAGATTGGTGAGCCGACACCGATGGCCGAACCGAGATAACCGAGGAACCGGTCGTCGTCCGGCCTGTCATGCTGTACAAGCGGCCGTGCGTCCGCCCAGGCCCGGAAAAAGAGCTGAACAAAGCGGTTGTTGAAGACATCCAGAAAGCGCGGGAAACTGTCATCTCCCTGAAGTCCGCGCATGATGGCTTCATCCGTCAGAGACGACGGCAGAGCGCCTTGGGGGCCGAGAAGCCCCAGGAAACGCTCCAGCAGCACCAGTCCGCCGTCCGCGTCCCGTTTGGCTCGTTCGATGGTCGAGGTTGCGAATTCGCTTGAAGGGTCCTGGCCGAAACGGACGATATCTTCCATGGACCGCCGACTTTTGCCGATCCGGGGCGGGGCCGGCTCATCGTCCTTTGAAGACTTTTGCCGGTTTTGAGACTCCTTTTCGGCGGTCTGACCTTCCAGCATGCGCAGGACGGCAAGCAGGTCGTGCCCGCCCGGGTGCTTTTCGATCCGCTCGTTCAACGCGGCGAGGAGCGAGGCATATTGCTGCTGGACCGGAACCTCGATACATGGTTCCTCCGGCGGTGCGGCTTCCTCGTCGGGGGCGGCGGTTTGATCCGGAAACGGTTCGCCGGGCTGCTCCGGGCCAGGTTCCGGCACCGCCGGCGCGGCCTCGGCCTCGGCTTCCTTGTCTGCCTCAAGAGGTTCAGGCAGGAGTTCTTCCGCGGGCTCCGGGACCCTCTGATCGTCCGCAAGGGGCATTCCAACGGAGTCTGCGGCCTGTTCTTCGTGTGTTTCCGCGTCCGCTGCCGGGCCATCCTCGCTGGGGGACGCGCCGGATTCCTCCGTGTCGGGCCAGACAGGGGCTTGCGGGGACGCGAATTGCAGCACGGTCTTGTCACGGGCGGAGGAAGCGGCTCCGGCACCCGCCTTTGCGGATTGGTCCTTGTCCTCCGGCCTGCTCATAGGATCCCTTTCGCGCCGATCCTGGGCGGCCATTTCATGATCGTTCCGCGTTCCGTGGTCTCGATCACGCATTGGGTGAAGTGATTGATGGAGGCATATTCGGCGAGGAAACGGTCCAATACCGCGCCCATCAGGAAGGCGCTCGCGCCCTCGAAGGCTTTGTCGTCGAGCGTGATCGTCACCTCCAGCCCCCTGGCGACGCCGGTGCCGGACTTCTGTTGCAGCCTGCGTACCACAGGCCGCGTCGACACCGAGCGCACGGACTGGGCCTGCCGGTCGGCGGAGTTGTCGGACAGGGGGGCGAAAACACTCAACAGATCCCGGAAGGACCGGCCATCCTGACCCGCTCCGTCATGAACCAGACCGGTGTGATTGAGGGCCAGGATATTGATCAGGCGCCAGGCGATCGCGCCAACATGGCCGCTCTCCCCAAGACGTTCGTTGTAGGAAAGCAAAGGCGGCCGCGGCGGTGTCGGTCCCGCGACGCAATCGACCTTCAGGTTGACATCCTCAAGAATACGAAAGTCTCCGATCGGGGACTTGTCGGGCGTGCTGCCGACCGGCAGGTCGGCGGCGAGCGCCCGATTGGACGCCATTACCTTCAAGGAGAGTTCCGCGAGTTTCTTGTCGCCGCTGTTCAGGAGCGCGGCCGCGTGTGCGCCGCTGGAAATCGAGATAAAGGTCTCCGTGCCGAGATAGGAACTTGGCTGCATGCGCCTGAGTTCGCTGGACGATTGCCGGCGCGGCAGTCGGCGGATGGTGTAGAACCATTCGTGACCCGCCCTGTCCGTATCCGGCGCCACGCTGTAGAGCGGTTCGACCGTCCGCTTCTCGCCGCCGGAGAAATGGGCGTTGACCTCCTTGACTGAGTGCACCTCGTAGTCGAGGGGCCGGGTCCGGTCCGTGATGACCGCGAATTCGTGCTGCCCCTTCTTGATCGGAACCCGGTCTGTCTGGCGCTCGAACAGATTGACGGCCGGTGCGCTGTGCAAGGCGAAGATCTTGTGCTCGACATGGGCGGGAAGGCGGGGATCCGCTTCGTCGAAAACGAAAACAAGTTCGAAGGACTTTGCGTGGACCCGGTCGATGTAGCGCCGCAGGCCCGTGAGCCGGAATCCCAGGAAGCTGCGCGGGAAATTGAAATAGTCGCGTAAATGATCGAAGCCGGTGAAGAGCCGTCTGTCGTTGTGAAGCAGAGCATCTTCCTCATCGAAGCCGAGCTGCTCGATGGCGCTCACCGGGAGGCGCTGCAAGGTCGCCTGTCCGTAGGCGTCCTCTGTCCTCATGTAGATCGCGATCGTATGTCCAAAAATCTGTTCGTAGACCCGTGCCGCAAGGTCCAGAGGCCCGATCAGGCGGATCGGCAGCTCGTCGATACGGCAGCCGGCGACCTGGTATTCGCGCTTCTTGAGGGCCTCTTCAGCCGATACTTCCTGGTCCCGGTCCTCCGACATGCGGTGCGTCAGGGTGATGGACAGGCCCGCACGGGCCCGGCGGTCTTCCGCCATTTCCGCTCCGAGCCCGGAAATCTGGGCGGCCGAGCTCAGGTATTTCGCACCACTGAGTTCAAGCGGCGTCATGGTGATCGGCGCCGTCAGTGTGAACCGGCAGCGGACTTCCCCCTGGCGTTCGCGGAAAACGGCTTCCATGGGGGCGTGGCGCTGGATCTTGATGCCCTGGCGCAGGTTCGCGTCACCGTATTTCGGCGTGACGCGCGCAAGCACCATGGAGGGGATTGGGGCAAGGGCGGTGGGGTAGAGTTGCTCGAAAAGATTGGACGTGAATTCGGAGAATTCATGCTTCATCTTGAGCTGAACACGCGCCGCCAGAAAGGCTGTGCCTTCCAGAAGCCCTGAAAGCATGGGGTCCGACTTGTCTTCAAGCAGACCGCCCAGGCGCTCCGCGACGGCTGGATAGGCGTCGGCGAACGCGGCGCCCTGTTCCCGCAAGTAGATGAGTTCCTGATTGTAGAGGTCCAGAAATTCCCGGTTCATGCGGTTGCCCCGATGATCTTTATGCGTCCGAAGGCCGGATCGACGTCTGCAATGAATTCGCTCGAGATGCGGATCGGGTCGCAGCGGATTTCGGCCTTGATCAGAAAGCGGACCTTGAAGGTATCGCTGTCGGCCTCTTCGTCCCGTTCGACCTTCAGTGTGCGTGGGTCCATCCGAGGTTCGAAGTGGAGAAGCGCTTCGCGTATATCGTCCGCGAGTTTCTCGATCCGGATTGAATCGACCACATGAACCGAGAGATCGGGCAGTCCGTAGTTGAGGATGGAATTGCCCACTTCGGGAAAGTCGGCGAGATCCTGCGTGGAGTTGAGGTTGACCGTATTCAGGAGTGCCTGAAGGTCGCGGCGGACTTCCGAGAGCAATGTGTGTTCTGACACACCGTAGGAGCGGGAAAGGCGTCGGCCCGATTTCAGGTTGCGGTCCTTGACATCTTCCTTCTGGCGGGCTTGCGCGGCCTTGTAGTCCGGATCGTCCATCGCCCGGAATGCCCACATCAGCGGGGAATGCAGTTTTACGGTCGATTTAGCCATTGGCTATGCCCACGCTGGCGGCTGCCCAAGCAAAAAGTGAAACGATGACAGACGATTGTCGCCCGGATATCCGGATCGGGTCTGCAAAAGGGACCTGAAAACCGGCTGCCGTCTTCGAAACGGCAGCCGGTCCGGCTGGAAGCCTTATTTCTTTTCGTTCGCCGCGATGTCCCAGGCGAACTCCGGAGCCGCGCCTTTGGAGCCGTCCGGGTTCTGTTCGGTGTAGATGAACTTGTACTCACCGAAGTTCAGGGTTGCGCTTTCGGTGATACGGTCTTCCGAACCGCTGCCGCCGGTCCCGATGCTGGTGACGATGATGTCCTTCATTTCCAGCTTGATGTATTCAAGCGGGTTGTCGCCGGCCGCCTTGCGGACATACATGGTGCCGCTTTTGATGTGCTTGCCGGTGGAGACATGCTGCAGCAGAACCGGGGACGATTTGTCGACATATTTGGTGATCGACAGGTCGCCGAAGAAGGCTTTACCGGAACCGGAGCCGCTGCCCATGTGAGTTGTGCCGGACTGGGTCGCGTTCCAGGACCAGGACAAGACGTCAATTTCGCCTTTGTGGCTCTTGTCCTGAGCTTCGCCGTTAATGCCATCAAGTTTCAGAAAAAAATCAACAGCCATTTCAATAGATCCTTTTGGTCTTTCATCGAACAAGGCAATGGGCCCGGTCCGTATCTCTAAAGTTTGCAACTATTTCGGACCTTTTGGTCCAAACCCCTGGACGCTGTCGCGCCTTGTGTACCTCCACCCGGCAAAGCCGGTTGGCATCCCGTCGGAATGCCTGCCGGAGGGGCGGAACGCCGCCCCATCGGCTATTCGTGGCGTCAGCTGCCATCCTGCGGAATGCGGGAGGCGAGGCTCATGCCGATATCCATGCCTTCCAGCTGGTAGTGCGGACGCAGGAAGAACTGGGCTCTGTAGTAGCCGGGGTTTTCCTCGTCATCGATGATCGTGACCTTGGCCTCGCGAAGTGGCTTGCGGGCCTTGGTTTCCTCGGTGGAATTGTCCGGATCGCCGTCGACATAGTCCATGATCCAGTCGTTCAGCCAGCGCTGCAACTGAGCGGATTCCTTGGTCGAGCCGATCTTGTTGCGCACCATGACCTTGAGGTAATGGGCGAAACGCGTGGTCGCGAACATGTAGGGCAGACGCGCGGACAGATTGTCCGAAGCGGTTGCATCCTTGCCGTCAGGACCGGAGAACTGCCGCGGCTTGAAGACCGACTGCGCACCCAGGAAGGCCGCCTGGTCGGTGTTCTTCCGATGGATCAGCGGGATCAGGCCCAAATTGGAAATTTCATGTTCGCGCCGGTCGGAAACCGCGATTTCGGCCGGGCATTTCTGGTCAACACCGCCATCGTCGGTTTCGAAGACGTGGGTCGGCAGGTTTTCCACCAGGCCGCCGCTTTCCACGCCACGGATACGGACAGTCCAGCCATATTCCTTGTAGGCCTTGTTGATGTTGGTGGCCATCGCATAGGCGGAATTCATCCAGGCATAGTTGTCGTGGCTGTCTTCGCCGAATTCCTCTTCGAAGGCGAATTCCTCAACCGGGTCCGACTTCGCCCCGTAGGGCTGGCGTGCAAGGACGCGCGGCAGGGACAGGCCAAGGTAACGGGCGTCCTCGGATTCCCGCAATGTACGCCACTGAGCGTGGATCTCGGTGTCGAAGACCTTGGACAGGTCGCGCTTGGCCGGGAGTTCGGTCCAGCTTTCCATCTGCATGAGCTGCGGATTGGCGGCTGCAAGGAACGGAGCGTGGGCCGCCGACGCGATTTTCGCCATGCCGCGGAGCACCGTGATGTCCTGCGGATCGTAGGAGAATTCGTAGTCGCCGACGAGGCATCCGTAAGGCTGACCGCCGAGCTGGCCGAATTCGGCTTCGTAGATCTGCTTGAACAGCGGGCTCTGGTCCCACTTGGCGCCGCGGTAGCTCTTGAAGACCCCTGCAAGCTCCCTTTTGGAGATGTTCAGGAACTGCAGCTTCAAGCTGGCGTCCGTTTCGGAGTTGTGGACGAGATAGTCGATACCCCGCCAGGCACTTTCCAACTGCTGGAACTGCGGCGCATGGATGATTTCATTGACCTGTGTGGTCAGTTTTTCGTCCAGCTTCGCGATCATCTCGTCGATCGTGTCGTAGACGTCGTCCTTGATCAGCGCCTGGTCGGAGAGAGCCTCGGCCAGGAACGTCGACATGGCATCGTCGACAAGCTGGTTGGCAGTGTCCTGTTCGCTCTTGATGCGGAAGTTCTGCTTCAGGATGGAGGCGAATTCCTCCGGGCTTTTTTCCGCTGCGGCTTCGCCGGCTGCTGCTGCGCCGGTTTGAGCGCTGGTATCCGTATTGCTCATTTACGCCTCCTCCGTGCCGTCGGTCTTCGATGCACCGTCGTTGGAATCCCCTTTGTCGGACTCTATTTTCTGGGCGAGGGCCTGCATCAGAGCCGGATCCCGCGTCAGCTCTTCCAGCTGGTGGATCGCCTGGACGCGCCCGTCCATCATGGTGCGCAGCGCTGCAAGACTGCGGCGCGCGTCGAGAAGCTTTTTAAGGGCCGGAACCTGCTCCGCGACCTTGCCGGGGGTGAAGTCGTCCATGTTCTTGAAACGCAACTGAACGCTCAGCTTGGAGTTTTCTTCGCCGGAGAGCTTGTCGGTCACCGTGAAGGATGTACCCGGTTCGATCGCCTCCATCCGCTTGGAGAAATTGTCCATGTCGATATCGAGGAACTTGCGGTCGTCGATGTCGGCCTTTTCAACCCCGGGGTTGTCGCCCGAAAGATCGGCCATGATACCCATGACAAAAGGCAGTTCGACTTTCTGCTCGGCGTCAAACGGATCCTCGTAGAAGATGTGAACGCGGGGAGGCCTGTTGCGCTTGATAAAGCTTTGCCCACTATTCGATGCCATTTTACTTGCCTTTCAGTTTCTCGACCGAGAAAAGTTCGGTCCACAATCTTCGCTAAGCTCTTCGTTATCGTTTTAGTGTTTGAATACCAAGTTTTGCGTTGGTGGTTCTTATGTACTTCACCCTGTCGCCAGAGGAAGTGATCACAATCACAGGATGGCCGCTTGAGGCTCATTTTGCAGATTATTGAGGACCTGTTGGCGTTGTGAGTCAAGGAAGAACGGCGCTGGCTCCGGCGCTCCGTGCAACCCGTGTGGACGTCGCGTTATCCTCACTATTCCTCAGGGCGCACAAAAAGGTTCAGCAGGCCAGAGAACGAGCCTGAACTCATGTTTTGCGCTTCGTCCAGGAGCATGGGAATCGGACTGGTCGGCTCATTGGCGGAAAAGTAACCTTTGACGGCCGCAATCGCCTTCATCGCATCGTTTCTCCCTGCAATGACAGGCGTTTCGAATCCATCGGTCTCTCCCAGATCACCGCTTCCCATGTCATTCAGATCCACCAGCCGGTCGTTGGAGATCTGCAGTCCGCTGGTGCCGAGCAGCAGCGAGACCTCGTCGAATCGGCGCGGCATCAGGATCTTGAGCGCATCCAGGTAGGATTTGCCGACCAGACCGCGGGCTTCACGCACCAGAAAAAGGGCCGGATGCGATGGCTCGCGGGAAGAAAAATAGCTTTCGACGGCCTCAAGCACGAGTTTTGCCTGGGCGGCGTTCGCGATATCCGCTTTGCCACCGGCGGCTTCGACCGTTTCCGCCTGTTCCGATTCGACGTCTTCCTCCGAAGATGCCTCCTGCTCCTCGGGTGTCAGCAGCCCCAGACGGGTGCTGACTTCCTTGGTCATGTCTCTGAGGAGCTCGCACAGTTTTTCATAGTTTGGAGGCGCCGCCTTGGCGTCGTTCTGCTTGAGCTTTTCCGTGCAGATTTCGGAAATGGCCTCGAGCTCGGACGGGAGCTCATTCAGGTTCTTCAGGACATCGTCTATGACGTCCTGTTCCATTTCTCCCGAGGTGAGGGCGGCCTCGAGCGCCCCAAGCGAAATCGTCGGTTCGTCTTCCCGTGCGGTGACGTTTCCGGCGGCAACCTGAATCGCGCGGTAGCTGATGGCACCCGTTCTTCTGGTTTTGAAAAGCGGGCAGCTTTCCAGAGGCAAATAGACCGTCGCCCTGTTGTTGAGCGCTTCGACCGCGCCCATTCGTTCCATGTGGCCGAAATCAGCGTCCTCCGGATGAACGCTGTCCCAATGGTTTTCAAGCAGTCTTCGTGTAATTCTGACGGCGTCGGCAAACGTCTCCAGGTGACCGCCGAGCAGCCCGAATTGAGCGATCAAAACAAGAAGTCGCAGATCCCGGGATTGCTTGAGGAAGCCTTCCATCTGCTTGAACAGGTCGCTGAAGTCGACGGCCGACTTGTCGAACTCGCTGAAGCGCTCGGGGAGCATTTCCTCGCAGGAGTCCATGAGCGCGGCAAACGCCGGCTCCGTGTCGTAAAGATCAGGACCGCAGCCGGCGCCTGGCGAAAGTTCGGCGCCATAAGTCTCCGGATCGAATTTCATCTGCCCCCCAGTCCCGCGTTCAGCCCCAAAAACAGGCTCTGCAAACCTGATTGCCAGCTCTTAAGCCGGCGTTGATAAAACTGAAAATCCGCCTCGTTTCGCGGCAGGCTCAAAAACGGATCTCAAATTCGAAAAGCCAATTAGAAACATTGATGTGGCTGTCATTTGTTGAATCTGAAGTCCGTTTGAGCAAGCAAAAAAGCTACGGACTTCAGATTCGGGCGAAGAGCCGGTCGCTCCGGTGCCCAGGCTCCTTATTCTATGATCAGCTTGCTCTCGACGCGGCGGTTGGCCGGATCGTTGACATTGTCGGCAACCTTGGGCCGGGACTTGCCGTATCCAACCGTCTTCAGGCGGTTTCTCCCGACGCCGAGCGTAACGAGATATTCGGTAACCGCCTGGGCCCTGTCTTCGGAGAGGCGCTGGTTGTAGGGGGCGGAGCCGATGCCGTCGGTATGTCCCTCGATCAGGAACGTGGCCTGCGAGAGTTCGGGATCGGCGATGCCCTTGGCGAATTCGCGCAAATTCGCCTTGGCCGTGGAACTCAGTCGGGCGGACGCATATTCAAACGAAACAAGAAGGTTGAAACCCTTGTCGATCGCATGAGTGTCCGGGTCGACGACAAGTGTCTCCCCGGTCTGCGCCGAAGCGGCCTGCGTGGTGTCGCCGTCCTGGGTAACCGCGACCTGACCGCCTTCGCCTGCCGCTGCGTCAGGATTGCATTCGTCCCGCGTTCCAATGCAAAGGGCGCGAGTCGTGCCGGTCGGTTTCAGCGAACGTGTCTTGAGTTGCTTGAAGTGGCGGGTCACTTCGTCGGCGGAATAGGTCGGGTCCTGAGCAGCCGCGGAATCATATCCGGCGGAAAATCCGCCGAGTACGGCCGTCACTGCAAGCGCCAACACCATGCGGACCGATCTGCCGCGGCTGGATTTGGTCCGGTGTTCCGGGTTCTTGAGAAAGGTCACGATTTCAATCCTCTTTCGTAGGGTTGCGAAAGCGATGTTGCTTTGGGCTTCGAAATGCATCGTGCCATTGTCGTGGAAATTTGAGTGTGGCGAACGTCACTAAAAAACGATTTGCTCCGAGTATGTCGCTTTGCAGAGAATAAGCAAGTCCCTATGCGGCGTCTACTAAGCTGGTTAATGAATCCGGCCTTGCGAATTGTAGGCTGGCCAAAAAAATGCCTGCGGCCGCAGACAAAGCTTGGAAACTATAGCCATCGGCATTTATCGTAACTGCACCTACTGTGTTACGGAGCACATAATTTTCGTCTGAAACACTTTAGAACCTGAAACGCGGCAATTAACCGCCGTAGATGACTGGCATCTCAATATTTTCGAGGAGTAATTCGTGGCCCTAGGACAAATCAGGCAAACTGACCGGATGGCCGAGCTCAAATCGGTTTTTGGGACAGATGTGCTCTCCCTTGTGACGATCGATTGCGACGAGGGACTGAGCGAGAACTTCGAGATCAGTCTGGAGGTTGTCAGTCAGAGTGAGGATCTGGATTTCGACCGGGCCATCGCGACGCACATGACGGTCAAGGTTCGCACCAACAACGGCGATACGCGCTATTTCGATGGCCTTTTGACCGACGCAAGATGGTTGGGTCACCGGGATGCCTATTATGTCTATAAATTGACGTTGCGCCCCTGGTTCTGGCTGCTGACGAAGAACTCCAATTGCCGGATTTTCAAAGACATGTCGGCTCCCGACATTATTTCCCAGGTGCTTGGCGAGCATGATTTCAACGATCATGTAAAAAACCTCACCGAAAGCTACGACCCGATCCACTATTGTGTTCAGTATCGGGAATCGGATTTCGATTTCTGCTGCCGCCTGATGGAGGAGTTCGGGATCTCTTATTATTTCGAGCACAGTGACGGCAAGCACACCCTGGTCCTCGCGGACGCGAAGTCGTCCTACAATTCGATCCAGGGAGATTCCAACGTTCCCTATATCGCGCTCGGAGGCGACAGCCAGCGGCAGGAGGAGCATCTCTACCACTGGATTCCCGGTCGAAAGTTCCGTACCGGCAAGTTCGCCATGAACGACTACGATTTCGAAAAACCCAGTGCCTCGCTCGAATCGGAACGAGATGCGGGCTCCGCCTACCGTGCCGGATCCCTGGAGAGATACGACTATCCGGGCCGCTACACGGAAACCAACAAGGGAACGACGTTCAGCAAGATCAGGCTGGAAGCGGAGCAGGCCGCCGACAAGCGGATCGAGGCCGCGGGCGAGGTGCCGCGTCTGTACGCGGGCGGCCTGTTCACGCTCAGCGACCATCCCCACGGGCCGCAGAACCGGGAATACCTGGTGGTGCGTGCGAGCCATCATATCATCACGGAAAGCTACCGCTCAGGGGTCCAGGAACAGGGCGAAGCCTATACCGGGACCTATGACGTCCTGTCCTCAGACATACCCTTCAGAACGCCCGCCTTGACCCGCAAGCCCCAGATCCCCGGCCCGCAGACGGCCAAGGTCGTCGGTCAGGGGGAAATCGATGTGGACGAATACGGGCAGATCCTGGTCGAATTCCATTGGGACCGCGACAAGACCCAGTCGCGGCGTGTTCGCGTGGCGCAGGTCTGGTCCGGCAAGAATTGGGGCGGCATATACATCCCGCGTGTCGGACAGGAGGTGATCGTTCAGTTCCTGGAGGGCGACCCGGACCAGCCGATCATTGTCGGAACCGTCTATAATGCCGAAAACATGCCGCCTTATTCGCTGCCCGGCGAAAAGAACAAGGCCGGCATCAAGTCCGATTCGACAACCGGTGGCGGCGGCTACAACGAATTCGTTCTCGACGATTCGAAAGGCCAGGAACAGATCGGCATTCACGCCCAAAAGGACATGGATACCGTCATCGAAAACAACGAAAGCCTCCACGTCAAGAATTGCCGTGACACGAAAATCGATGTCAACCGCACCGAAAAAGTCGGCCAGAACGTGACAGAGGATATCGGCATGATGTGGAAGGTGAAGGCCGGGATGATGATCGAGTTCAAGTGCGGCGCGAGCAAGATCGTCATGACGCCGTCGTCGATCGACATCAAGTCTCCGATGATCAACATCAAGGCTAGCGGTATGCTGACCGAGTCGGCTCCGGTGACACAGGTGACCGGCAGCGGGCTGCTGACGCTGAAAGGTGGACTGGTCATGATCAACTGATTTTGCCGCCGAAACCAGTTTATGCATTAAGATCAGGGAATGAAGCCGATGGCATCACGAATCCGCTTTACCAGGGCAAAACAGGTGTTCGAGACGTTTCCGGACCTTGTGGAAACCGTCGCGGAACCGGAAACCGATATTGCGCCCGCGGAATACTCGAAGGCGCTGCTGGGTAGTGACGATCCTCAAAACGCGCTGACTTACTTCGCGCACGTTTTGCCGAAACGCGAGGCCGTCTGGTGGGGAATTCAGTGCGTTTCCGGCCTGGTGGAGAATCTGAGCGAAGCCGACAAGAAGATTCTTGCGCTGAGTGAAACCTGGGTCAGGGAAGGCGACGAGGAAGCCCGAACGGCGGTTCATGACGCCGCGCAGGAGGGTAAGATGGATACGGCCTCGGCCTGGGTCGGATTGGCCGCCGGCTGGAGTGGAGGGTCACTGTCACCCAACCCGGACTACCGTGTCGACACACCGGACGATCTGACGGCGAAAGCCTTGAATGCGGGTCTTCAGATCGCGATCGGCTCCCTGGGACCGAATGACCGCGACGAGGCGTTGAAATCTTGTCTCGCTGCCGGTTTATCCTTTGCCGAGGGTGGTACCATGCCGGTCGTAACTGTTAAAAGCCGGACGCAGGCTCTGACCTGAAGCCGTCCGAAGGAAATGTGGGCATGCGGATAACGCTTCAAATCGAAAATGTCGATCGGCTCGAAACCGGCGGTCAGGTCTCCTACAGCTGCGCCGACCGCGGGTTCGATATCGGCCGTCACGAGCACCTTGACTGGAGCCTGCCGGATCCGCAGCGGGTCATTTCCGGAAAACACTGCGAAGTCCGCTTCGAAGGCGGACAGTTCATTCTTTACGACACTTCCACAAACGGCACATTCGTCAACGGCAGCCCCAACCGCATGGACAAGCCGCATCCTCTGCGCGCAGGGGACCGCGTCATGATCGGCGACTACATTATTTCGGTTGCGCTGGATGCGGCGGACAGTTCGTCGGCCTCCTTCGGGCAACCTTCGGCGGCTATGGCACCGGCAACGTCTCAGGGGCAGCCCTGGGACGTACCTCAACCGGCCTCTTCACAACCGGCCGGACCGGCCTGGCCTGAGACGCCTTCATCCCCCCGGCAGGAATCCTATCCGATGCCGGAGCAGGGCGGGCCATGGGCTACTCCGTCGCCTGGCATGGAGGGACGGCACGCGCCCCCGTCATCTGCCCCCGGCATCGGAACGCCGGCGGATGACGTCTGGAGCCGCCAGGGGCACGGTTGGGGAAGTGCGGACCCGTCGCTTTACGATCCCAACGCACAGGTTTCGGAGCGGGAAGCCGCGAGGCCCGCTCAGGCGGATCCCCTCGATCATCTGGCCGCTCAGCCGGACCTGCAGCAACCGGCTCCGTTTCCCAACAGTCCGGACCCGGTTCAGCCGGATGTGAGCCAGGTGTCGCCTTTCCCGCCATTCGGAGAAACGCCGGACGGACCCACTGACGGCCAGCCGCTGTTCGGCATGCCGGACTTCGGGGCGCAAGACGCCGCTGAAGCGCCTACGGGTCCGGCAAGCGAACCGGAGCCAGAAGCGAACGAACAGCTTGCCACGCCGTTTCCCGAGGCACCGGCGTGGACGGCTCCGGAGACTGATGAGCCGGAAGCCGCGCCGGACCCTCAGCCTGCGGAGCCGCCAGTCGAGGCGCCGCCACCTCCGCCACCGCCACCGCAAGCTGCACCGGCGGAACCGACGTCGGCCTTGCCTTCCGGGGAACCGGCTGACCAGCCCGTTGAAACCGGCAACGTACCGCTCGCGCAGAACTCCGGGAGCACGCAGGTCGTGGCCGGGAATGCGGATTTCGTCAAGGCGTTCGCCGAAGGAGCGGGTATTCCGGCAAGTGTCCTGGAGGGCAGGGATCCGGAGGAGCTTGCCCGCGAACTCGGGACGATCCTTCAAGACATTACCGGCGATCTCATGGGTCTTTTGCAGGCGCGCAGTCAGGTCAAGGCGATGACGCGCAACGCAAACCGCACCTTGATCGGCCGCAGCGGCAACAATGCGCTGAAGTTCTCCCCGACACCGCAGATGGCGCTTCAGACAATGCTGTCGCAAAACGCGGTCGAAAACGGCTACCTGCCGATCGACAAGGCGTTGAAAGCGGCGTTCAAGGATATCCAGAAACACCATGTCTGGACCTATGCGGCCATGCAGAAAGCCGCGGCGCGTTTCGACCAGACTTTGTCTCCGGCAGCAATCGAAGGCGAAGGAAAGGTGCAAAAAGGTACATTCAGCAATCCCAAGGGAAAGCTGTGGGAGCGAATTCAGGATCGCTGGACATCCCTTTCCGGGGCCTATGACGACGGTATCGTCGGGGTGTTCACGCAGTATTTCACGGAATGTTACGAGGAATTGAGCAGCGAAGATCCCGAGCTGCCGTCCCAATAGTTTGTTTGAAGCGTTTTCAGGTTTTGAGCGCCGGAATGTGCCGGCGAAACTGAGGAAGTGAGATGAAGGTCTCGGCTGGAAGCAGGAACGCGGATGTGACGGCAGCTTGCTGGAGCGGGTGGGCACACGCGCTTTCACAGTCAAGTTGCCCGCAGGGCCTGGAGCCGGGCGGAATCGCCGGCGGCGCTTCGACGTTCCGGGTGTCGAAAGTGAATGTTGCATTTTCCTGGGTCTGGAAAAGCGTATGTGATTGGATGAGAACCAAGACGGCGGGAGGCTTTGTGCTGCCGGAGCCTGGAGACTTCGTCATGCATGTCGTCGGTCAAACGGCAGATGAAACAGACATCGCGCTCTGCATCGGCAGAGAAGGCAACAGGGTCCTTATTCGTTATCAGATCTGGCAAGAACCGGGTCCGTGGCATGAGAGTTGGGTAACGATCGTCGGTCCCAGCGGTGGCTGCGGTATCTGGAAAACGGAGCGGCTGACACTTGTGGGCGAAGCGCTCAAAGCTGAGCGGAAGAGATTGTTTCCGGAAATTCGTGAAAATACTTAAGGAGCCTTTCCTTTATGTCGTGGTATAGCAAGGTAGCATGGACCGAGGGGCTGTTTTTGCGGCCGCATCATCTGCAGCAAAGCGACCGCTACGCGGAGCATTTGGTGGATGAGCGGGTCCGGCTTGCTTCTCCCTACCCATGGGGATTCTCCGACGTTGAGATCGACCAGGATGTCGGTCAGCAATGCCGTTTCGCCCTGCGCTATGGCCGTGGCGTGTTCCCGGACGGGACCGTGTTCAACTTTCCCGCGGACGGAACCCCGCCGCCGGCAATCGATGTTCCGGAGGACGCCGCCGGGCAGATTGTCTGGCTCGGTGTTCCGGAAACAACGGTCAACGCGGTCGAAGTGGCAAACGGACGGGAAGACGCCGCGACCCGTTACCTTCAGGGCCGCGAAACGATCATCGATTCCACCTCCGCAATTCGCCAGGAGGAAGAAATCGATGTCGCGCATCCGCGTCTCATGTATTCGATCCGCTCAACGCCACATCCCGGCCAGGTCTGCCTACCGGTGGCGCGGATCACGGAGGTCAAGGACCGGATTGTCATCACCGACGGCAGTTTCGCGCCGCCGGTTCTGGCATGCCATGTCCACCCGGTGGTGACCGGCTGGATCGATTCCGTGATTGGCTGGGTCGAACGGAAACTCAGCGAACTGGCGCGCTACGCCGCCGACACATCGGCCGGCGGAGGGCTGCAGAATTTCGACTACCTGACGCTGCAGATGCTCAACCGGACCCATCCGCTGCTGATGCATTTGCGGAAATCCGCTTACGTGCATCCCGAGCGGCTCTATTCGGAATTTCTGCAACTGGCCGGTGAACTGGCAACCTTCGCGACGGAGGAGCGCCGCGCGCGCAATTACCCGGTCTACGACCATGACAAGCTCCACGATGTTTTCAAACCCTTGCTGGCGGACATCCAGGCCTTCCTGTCTGCCGGATATGACCGCCGAGCGATCCGTCTGCCTCTGGAACAGCTTGCCGCGAATGCCTTCAAGTCGACCATCGTCGACCGGAATCTGTTCTCGCAGGCAAGCTTTGTGATCGAGGTGGCCGCCCGCCGGCCGCTGACGGAAATCCAGAACGAATTTCCCCGCCTCTTCAAGGTCGGGCCGTTCAGCCAGATGCGCCAGATCGTCTATTCCAACCTGCCGGGTATCCCGTTGATTCACATGCCCGTGCCGCCGGCGCAGATCCGCGCGCTTACCGACCGTGTCTATTTCCGGCTCGACAAGACGACGCCGCTCTGGCGCGAGTTCAGTCAGGATTCGGCGATCGGTCTGCAGTTTTCCGGAAACTGGCCGGATCTGCAGCTTGAGTTCTACGCCATCCGGGAGGGACGCTAAATGTCGGACAGCGACGACCCGTTCGGCGTCTCCAAGCGGAAGGGCAAGACCATCGTCCGTCCCAATCCGGGCGGGCGCTGGAGCGAAACACAGCCATCCGGTGCGCCTCAGCCGCCGCAACAACCGGCAGCCCCGGCGTCGCCGCCTCAGGCGTCTCCGGGCCAGAGTCCGTCGCCTGGCCGTCCGGCCGACCCCTGGCAGGGCGGCGGAGCTGCCGGCCCGGATCCCTATGCGCCGACGCCGGCCGGATACGAATACGGGCAGCAGCAGGCTCCCGACATTCACAGGCCGCCGGAAGCCGGTCAACCTCCGCCACAGCAGCATGGCGGCATGGCACCGGGTCCTGGTGGGCCACAGGGAGCCGGAGAGCTCGCGCACACGCCGGACATCAACCAGATTCGCGTCGCCAACCGGAATCCGATTTCGCGCGCGGCAGCCCCGCTGCTGCTGCTTCTCGGACGCTTGCATCTGACGATGACGGACGCGCAGTTCGATGCCTTGATGCGCGATGTTTACAACGCCATCAAGACGTTCGAACAGGATTTGCGCAGCGCCGGTATCGCGGACGACCAGATCCGCTCGGCGGCCTACGCGCTTTGTGCCACCTCGGACGATATCGTCCAGAACCTGCCGTCCGCCGGCCGTCACCAGTGGACCCAGTACTCCATGCTGACGCAGTTTTTTGGTCAGGCCACCGGCGGCGTGGAATTCTATCAGCTTCTGGAAAAGGCCAAGCAGGATCCCGGACGGAATTACGGCGTTCTCGAGGTCATGCATTCCTGCCTGTCTCTCGGGTTTTACGGCAAGTACCGTGCCATCCAGGGCGGTCAGCAGGGGCTGGAGCGCGAGCGCCGCGATCTGCACGAGATTCTGAGACGCGTCCGGCCGCGGCCGGGCGACGACCTGTCGCCGCATTGGCGCGGGCTGGACCTGTTGCAGAAACGAACCGGCTTTTCCGTGCCGATCTGGTCGGTTGCCGCAGTGGCGGGAGCGTTGCTTCTCGGCGGTTACGTTACCTTGATGCTGCTCTTGTCCAACGGCAGCGAGGTTATTGCGAGCCGCGCGGCATCTCTTTATCCGACCGGTCCGGTCGAACTGGCACGGGAAGGCTACCAGCCAAAACCGCCGCCGGCTCCGGAACCGCCGGAAGACGCTCCCATCGACTCTCTTTCGGAACAGCTTGCAGGTCTCGAAGGTCTGGAAATATCCCAGGAGGGACCGGCGATCATGCTGCGCATGCGCGCGCAGTTTGACGTTGCCGCGGCCACGCTGAGACCGGAGTTTCAGCTTCTCGTGGAACAGGTCAGCCAGACGCTCGACACGGTCGACGGGGAAATCCTGGTCGTCGGCCACACCGACAGCGATCCGATCCGCAACAATCCGCGGTTTCCGACCAACTGGCACTTGTCGGTGGAGCGCGCGAAGTCGGTTGCGGAGGTTATGAAGGGCATCCTCGAAGACAGCGACCGCGTCCAGGTTGAAGGACGCGGGGCGGATGAGCCGATTGCGCCCAACACCAGCCGCGAAGGCAAGGCGCTGAACCGCCGCGTCGAGGTTTTCCTGAAACCGAGATCGCAGGGTCTGGTGATCGACAACTGATTTTTTAGCCGGGGCTACCGCAGAACAAGGCAATATCGATGAAATTCTGGCTCGGAATTACGGCAATCTTTTTAGGCATTTTTGCCCTTATTGCATTGATTTGGTTTGGCGGACCATTCCTCGCCATCGCAGGGGTGCGGCCGTTCGAACCCTTGTGGGTGCGCCTGTCACTCGCGCTTTTCCTTCTTCTGACGATAGGCGGCTGGACCGCTTACAGGATCTACAAGCGGATCGCCGCCAACCGGGCGCTGGAACGGGAAATCCTTCAGACCAAGGCAAGTGACGAAGATCTGCAGATACTTTCGGAGCGCATGAAGGATGCTCTGAAGACGCTGAAAACGGCGAGTGGCAGTGCGCGGACCTATCTCTACGATCTGCCCTGGTATCTGATGATCGGTCCTCCGGGTGCCGGCAAAACGACCGCCCTGATGCACTCCGGCCTGAAATTCGCAAACTCGCGCGGGAAAGGCGAAGCACAGAAACTCGAGGGTCTTGGCGGCACTCGCTACTGCGACTGGTGGTTTGCTGAAAACGCGGTTCTGATCGATACGGCGGGCCGCTACACCACCCAGGATTCCGACGAGGAGCACGATCGCGAAGCCTGGCTCGGTTTTCTGGGTATATTGCGCAAGGCCCGCCCGCGCCAGCCGATCAACGGTGTGATGGTGTCCATCAGCCTGGAAGATCTGATGACGCTATCGGAGGACGAACTGAAACAGCACACGGATGCGATCCGGGCGCGGCTGATCGAACTCTACAAGACACTGAAAGTCGATTTCCCGGTTTATGTCATCTTTACCAAGGCGGACACGGTCGCCGGGTTCATGGAGTTTTTCGGCTCCTATCCGGAAAGTCGGCGGAGTCTTGTGTGGGGCGCGACCTTCCAGACCCGTGAGAAAAACAAGAACATGGTCGCCGAGACCCCGGCCGAGTTCGATCTCCTGATTGAGCGGCTCAACGAGGAGATGGCTGACCGGCTTCAGGAGGAACCTGATCCGCGCGCGCGCCTGATGCTCTATGGGTTTCCGACCCAGGTCGCCGCACTGAAAGACCGGCTGACCGGTTTTTTGAACGCGATATTTGAACCGAGCCGTTACTATCCGAATGCAGTGTTGCGCGGCTTTTATTTCACCTCCGGCACGCAGACCGGAACCGCGATCGACCGGGTGATCGGCTCCATGAGTCAGGCCTTCGGAACCGCCTATCAGGCGGCGGCGCTTTCAGGGCAGGGCAAGAGCTACTTTCTCAAGGACCTACTGACCAAAGTGATCATCGGCGAGGCCGGCTGGGTCACCCACAACCGCCAGGCCGTGCGATTGGCGACGGCGGGCCGTATTGCGGCCTATGCTGCTGTCGTCCTCGTTACATTGGGCCTCGGCAGTCTTTGGGCCGTGAGCTATTTCAACAACCGCGCGCTGATCGATGAGACCGCCAAGGCGATTGCCTCCGTCAGGGCTGAAGGCGAGGGGGTTCTAAGCGAACGCGTCGTGCGCGACGACAGTCTGCGCGATTCGGCCTACATATTGTCGTTGCTGCGCAAACTTCCCGTCGGCTACGACAGCCGAAACGATCCGACGCCTTTGACGGAACAATTCGGCCTGAGCCAGCGGGAGCGCCTCGAATCGGCGGGCGTAACCTCCTACCGCAGTGGTTTGGAACGTCTCTTGCGGCCGCGTCTCCTGCTGCGCATCGAGGAGCAGATGACCGATGTTCTCGACAATCGGACCGGTCCGGGTGGCGATGACATCGACAAACTCTACAATCTGATGAAGCTCTATCGAATGGTGGCCGGCGACGCGCCCGAGATCGATAAGGATCAGATCGTCAATTCGTTCCGTGCGGATTTTCTGCTCAGCTTTCCCGGACCACAGGGAGAGGTGCTCCGCAACGAACTCAACAACCACGTTGCCGCAATGCTCGATCTCGATTTCGGCGGCAATGTTCTTACCGATCAGCTGGACGGCGTTCTGGTCGCCGAAGTGCAAAGGGAACTGGCGCGCGTCAGCCTTGCGGAACGTGGCTACGCTCTCCTGAAGTCGAGGTCCAAGGGGCTCGCCAGCGAAGACTGGATCGCCGAGCAACGGGGCGGCCCGGACATGGAGACCGTCTTCGAGACGGAAAACGGCGACACGCTGGATACGGTGGTGGTCGACAAGTTCTACACCTATCCAGGATTTCACCTGTCGGTTCTGCCGAACCTTGCGGGGATCCGGCAGGAACTGGAACGCGACAAGTGGGTGTTCGGCGACATCGGCGAGGCCAATGCCTTCGCGGATCAGTATCAGTCGTTGCCCGGTGAGGTTCTCGAGCTTTACACCAAGGACTTCATCGCGGCCTGGGAGTCGGCGCTCGCGAATCTGAAGTTCAAGTCCATGAGCAGCGACAAACCGCTGTACACGACCCTGCAGGCGGTTTCGGCGCCGACGTCGCCGATCGTCCAGCTGCTTGAAAGCATCCGCGGGGAAACGCTGCTGACCCAGGACCTGTCGACCGAAGGGGTCGCGGACGCCGCCACGGCCGGAAATGTTGAACAGGCGGGCAAGAAAGCCGGTCAGAGGATTTTCCAGCAATATGTTCTGGACGCGAGCGGCGGTCTGAAGCGCATCGGTCTTCAGGCCGGCCTGGACGCGCTGGCTCCGGGCGGATTGTCCCAGGCTGTCGACGCGGCGACCGGCAACAGTGGCCCCGCGATCATTCCGGGCAAGTCCATTGAAGACCACTTCCGGCCTTATCACGTGCTGGTGGAGGGCGAAAACAGCCGCAAGATCGACGCCCTGCTGCTGAACTTCAAGAACATCCTCGACAATTTGCTCGTGGTCGCCAACAACCCGCTGCAGAGCGAGACGGCGAATTCCAACGTCCAGATCCAGGCCTCGCTTCTGCGCAGCAACGCAACCCGGTTTCCATCACCCTTTGACAAGCTGATCCTGCAGGCCGCCAAGGAGTTTGATGAGGAGTTCAAGGAAACCTCGATCACCCAGCTCAATGAAAAGCTGAAGTCACAGGTCACCGGCGCATGCCAGAAGATCGTTGCCCGGAACTTCCCGTTCACCAACGGCCGGTCGGAAGTGCCGATGACCGAATTCGCGAAATTGTTTTCACCATCCGGCATCATGCAGCGGTTTTTCGACGACAATCTGAAGCCGCTTGTCGATACCTCGTCGCGTCCCTGGAACTGGAAACCGGAAGTCACCCAGGCCGATCGCCTGTCCAACGCCACGTTGCGCCAGTTCGAGCGGGCTGACCTGATCAAGCAGGCTTTCTTCCCGACGGGCAACGCGTTTCCGTCGGTCGGGCTTCAGGTTGTGCCCCGAGCCCTGTCTCAGCAAGCGGATTCCGCCAGCCTGGAAGTGAACGGAAACCTGGTTCTCGTTACACGCGGCCCCGGGTTCAATGCGGAGATACAACCGCTGCCGGCGAGCTTCGACTGGCCAAGCAACACAGCCACGCCGCGCGTCGTTCTGGTGATCCAGCCAGAGGTTCCCGGCTACCGGTCACGTCAGGAGATCCACGGGGACTGGGCATTCTACAGGTTCGTCAAGTCCAACAGGGTCAGTTCCGGTCAAAACAAATTTGTGATCCGGGAGACCCTGGGCGGTCGACAGGTTGCATTCACCGTGACACTGCGCTCCAAGCCGAATCCATTCTTCCTGTCCGCGGTCGGCGACTTCAGTTGCCCGACGAGTTTCTAGGAATGGGAGGAGGGCGACCCGGTGCGGGTTATTTCGGCAAATTGCCGGACAGAGCCGATTTTGTCGTCTCGGCCTGCCCGCCGGGTTTCCTGAAACTGTGGGAGCTCTTTGTCACGAAGGGGCTCATCCAGTCCCGCGAGGATCTGGGGGATGCCTGGGAGGAGGCCTACATGACCATGCCTGTCTGGCGGTTTCGTCTGACGCCGGTGGAAACAGGTGGGGCTCTGGCCGACCCGGTCGTGGGAGCTCTCATGCCGAGTGTGGACAAGGTCGGGCGAAAGTTTCCGCTGACGATTGTCGCTGCGGCCAATTCCGGCGTTGCGCCCGATGGCCGAGGTGCCGAGGGCTGGTTCGCGGAGGCGGAAAGCGCGCTTTTGAGCGTCCTGGCGGAGGATGCCGGTCTTGCCGAGTTTCAAGACGCGGTGGCCGGGCTTGGCGCGCCCTGTATCAATGAAATTGAATTGCCTCCGGGGGACATGCGCGAGCTTGCGGCCGACGCGGAGGCGGCCCCGGCGGCTCTGACGGAGTTCTGGTGCGAGGGGGGACCGCGCCGATATGCATTCCGGTGCCGGGGAGTGCCGCGAGCGGAGGCGTTCCGCTGGCTGTTGCTGCCGGAGACCTTCGGCTCGGAGGAAAGCCGGACCAGCGTGGCAGGGTCAACTGAGGGGCGACTTGATCCGGAGAACGATCGGATATGACGGGGACAATACAGGAAGCAATGCGCGGATTTGCGGTCGGGCTCACTCACGTCGGGTGCGTTCGGGAGGAAAATCAGGACGCTTATTTCATCGATGAAGCCAAGGGCGTGTTCGCCGTCATGGATGGAGCCGGCGGGCTCAACGGAGGCGCGATGGCGTCTGACCTGGTGAAAAAGGCGCTTTGCACCATTTCTTCGCCAAGGAGCGCGGTGGATTTGCTTGAGCAGTTCGAAACGCGTGTGGTCGCGGCGAAGGACAGGATCGAGACCGCTGCGAAGACGGTCAATGACGGACCGATGGGCACGACCATTGCCGCGTTGCTGACCTACGGAGCGAATTTCGCCTGCCTGTGGGCCGGCGACAGCCGGGTCTACCGCTACCGGAACCGGCAGCTCGAGCAACTGACGACGGATCACACGGAAGTCCAGGAACTGGTGGACCGGAACGTCCTGTCGAAGGAAGAGGCAAAGACTTTTGCCCGTCGCCATGTCATCACCCGGGCGATCGGCTCGGGCCTCGAACTCGCACTTGACGTCGTTTCGGGCAACCTGCAGCGGGGAGACAGGTTTCTGCTTTGCTCCGACGGGTTGACCGGACATCTTGACGACGCGGTCATTCAGAGCTTTTTAGCCAATGCCGCACCGAACGCGTCCGCGCAAGGTCTCGTGAAAGGTGCTTTGGATGGTGGCGGTTCGGACAATGTGACCGTGGTCATCGTCGACATCGACAGCGCCGCATCGGGTGAAGGAGTGACCCGCATATGAACTCAGCCGACCATCATCTGCCGAGAGGAACGCGGCTCAACAATCTTTACGAGATTGAGGAGCACATCGCCGATGGCGGAATCGGCACCGTATACCGGGCACGAGATGTTGAGAGCGGCGATCCGGTGGCCATCAAGGTGCTGCTGGCGAGCTTTGCCAAGGATGCGATGATCCTCGATCTGTTCAAGCGCGAGGCCAAGATCCTGCGAACCTTCAAGCACGATGCGCTGACGCAGTATTTCGTGTTCGCCAAGGAACCGACGCTCGGAATTTATTATCTCGCCATGGAATTCGTCAGCGGCCCGTCGCTCAGCCAGCGGCTTGAGTCCGGCCCATTGGAGCCGGAGGCCGTCTATCGTCTTCTCAAAAGACTGGCGGATGCGCTTCAGGCGGTCCATCAGAGCGACGTGATCCACCGGGACCTGTCCCCGGACAACATCATTCTGCAGAACGCCGACGTCGGTCAGGCCAAGATCATCGACTTCGGCATTTCCAAGGCGAACAAATCGAGCGGCCCGACGATCATCGGGGACGGCTTCGCCGGCAAGATAAACTACGTTTCGCCTGAACAGGTCGGCATTTTCGACGGTAAGGTCACGGCGCGCAGTGACATCTACTCGCTTGGTCTCGTCATCGCCGAAGCCCTGACCGGCAAGCAGATCGACATGGGGGGGACGCAGGCCCAGATCGTCGAAAAACGCCGGCACATGCCTCCGCTGGAAGGGATCGACAACCGGTTCCGGCCTCTCCTTGAAACCATGCTGCAGCCGGATCCGGCCAACAGGCCTGCGAGCATGGCCGAGATTGCCGAATGGACCCTGGGAGCGCCAATGAACCGGCGCATGGCGGCAGAAGCAACCGTTATCAGGCCGTCCGCGCCCGCTCCGGAACAAACGGCGCTGGATCTGCCGTCGCAACCGGTGCGCTGGGGACGTCGTATTCTGGTGGCCTTGTCTCTTCTCGGTTTTGCGGGCCTTGGAGCAGGGGGCGTTTATTTCGTTGTCGGCCAGCAGGTCCCAGAGCAGGATCAAAAACCCGTTCTGGTTGTTCCGCCGCAGGAGAATGCTCCGACGGCACCGGTGCTTCCGGCGACGCAAACTCCCGAAGTGGAAGAGCCGCCTGTTGAGGACACCGAACCCGCCACCGTTCCCGTAATACCGGTCCCGGAGAAAACAGATACTCTCGATCAGGCCGGCAGCGACGGACAAGATGGCGGGACGGTTGAGGACGGCCAGGATCCGCAACAGGACGAATTCAATCTGGTGAATACCGATGGGCCCGCCGAAGATACGCCCGTTGAGGAAAAGCCGGAAGTCCTGAAGCCTGAAGACCGTGTCCGGAACTATGTCACCAGTTATCAGGCCGGCGAGTGCATGTATCTTCAGCCCGTTCAGATCGCCAGCAGGTCGGCTGAAATCGAGGGTTTCGCCTCCCGAACGCCGCCCTTTATCGCTTTCGACAGCGACTTCACCAAATCACAGGGCTTCGAAGCCAAGATCCAGGTCAATCTCGTCAGCGACGCTCAATGTCCTGCGGTCGCTTTTTTACGGGCCACACCTCAAGGCAGCAGCAAGACCGGACTGACGTTGGACATGCAGCGCACGGTCGTGCCCAATGGGGACAATATGGCCGGACGCATTTCCGGCTTTGACCGAAAAACCGGTGAACTCGGCCTGCTCTTTGTGGACAGCAAGGGGGGCGTCGCAAATCTGACGCCCTATCTGAGGTCGGATGACGGAGGAGCCGGATTTGTGGTTCCGCTGAATCTCAAGACCGCGACGGAGGAAACCGGGCTGATCATTGCGTTGGTGGGGCCGGACATCGGAGCGGTCCTTGCCAGCCGGAAGGAGAAGCAGGCGAGACCGTTTTTTGAGAACCTCATGAGGGACGTTCCCGTCGTGCGAGCCACGGCGACAACCGTCAAGGTCGAGCCGTGAGGGCCGGATAACCTGATTTCAAAACCCGGGAAGCGGTCATGAAGCGTTACACCAAGCCGATCCATCTGCCGAAGACGATGCCGCAACGCTCCGACAACAGCGCGCTGGCATTGATCAATGTTGCGTTTCTTCTGCTTCTGTTTCTGCTCGTCGCCGGAACGCTCAGGCCACCTCTGCCTGAGGACTTTGCCTGGGCTGAAACCAGCACCGGAAGCGGCCAGGGCGACATTCAAAATGGCCTTGTGCTGACGAAGACCGGCGATCTCTGGTTTGAGGGCCGGCTGTTGTCGGTGGAAGAAACCGAAGACCTCTTGAAGGCGATTGCCGCAAACGCCGAGCGTGTCTCCGTGCAGGTGGACAAACGGGCGGAGATGGCCGCTGTCGCCGGTCTGGCGGACCGTTTACGAGGGCACGGGGTAAAAGAACTGTCACTCGTAACCATCGAAGCGGACGGCCCGTGACCGCGGTCCCGTACAATCTGGACAGTCAGTGGGACGTTCCCGCCTATATCTGGCCGGCTGTGCTTGGATGTTCGGTCGCACTTCACCTGGCTGTTCTTGTATATGGTTTGCCGGCTTTTCCCTGGAGTTCCGAGAAACCGGTCGATCCGGTCAAGACGGAAGTCATTCTCGAAGAGGGCGGCCCGGTCTTCGAGGCAGCCACCGCTGTCGAGATCGAGACGGTTGAAGCGGCGGTGCCGCAAACGGCGGAAACGGATCCATCTGTCATACCGGCCAAGCCTCTCGTGCCGCAGGCGGATGCGATCGAGGCGACTGCGGTAAGCAGTCAGAGCGTTCAGGTGGCCACGGTCGCTGCTGAGCGTCCAGAAACCGTGGTTGCCGGTCAGGTTCAGTCCCAGCAGGCACCGCAAGCTGCACTCTCGCCCGTCCAGGAGATTTCGCCTGTTTTGCCGGAGGCTGGCTTGCAGACCTCTCCGGAGCCGGAAACGGCCGCAGCGGCTGTGCCGTTGGCCACGGTTGTGCCCGATGTGAAAACGCCGGCCAGCGTCGCTCCGGCGACCGTCACGGGCGACGAGGATATTGGCCCCGCAGTCGTTTTGCAGGCACAAGAGGCCGCGCCGATTTCCTCCGTCGCAGCGCCGTCGGCCGCTGTGGAACCGGTCGCGCCTCTTTCTGGCGTCTCGGCTGTGGAAGCCGTTGCGCCGGTCAACACGCCTACCGCCGTGGTAGTCGCCCCGGCAGCGGGACAGCCGGTCGTTCAAAGCAATCAGGACGTTGCTCCGGTCCTGGCACAGGAAAACGCCACCGTCGTTGCTTCAAGCGGAACCGAACCGGAAACGGCGAACGCGATATCGCCACCTCCGGTCTCCGACGCGCAAGTCGATCCCGGTGTGTCGGCCACCGTCACGCCTTCTTCAGGCAGCGGCCAGGTCGGGACACCGGATGCGGTGGCCATCGTCACACAAACGAGTACCCCCGCGGTCCAACCGGTTGACGCGGTCAAGCAAGAGCTTGCCGCGGTTCAGCCGAGCGACATCGATACGTCTACCGTTTCCCCAAACCGGCCAGAAACGACACCCGTCCCGGTGTTCGCGCCACCTGCCGATGCGGCGCCGGGCGTGCCTCCCGAGGAAGTTGCCAGCATCGACCCTCTGGCGAAGGTTACGTCTTATGTCGCGGGTTATGATCCGGGTGCCTGTGCCCATCTGACGGTGACAGATGCCGGTGCGGAGAGCGCGTCGGTTGCCGCGTATGGCGCCGGAATTGAAGCCTTTATCGATTTTGACAGAAAATTCGCTGCCGACCAGGGCTTTGAAGCCAATGTTGCCGTCACTTTGATAACGCGCCCGCAATGCGCGTTGCTTGAGGCGCTTGGCCTGTCCAACGGCATCGAAGCCGCGGGTCTTGTCGATCTCGACCGGACGGTTGTGAAAAGCGGAAGTGCTGTGACCGGGATCGTTCAACGGGATTTGCCGCTCGACCGGATCGCCGAGGCGCAACAGTCCGGCATGCCCTTGAACGGCAGGGGTCCTCCGGAGCTCTACGTGATCGACGATGCCGGTCAAATACATGACGGCCGCGGCTTTATCCTTCCCGCCTCAAACGCCGTGACCGCTGGAGGCTGGCGATTTGCGGTGCCGGTAACGCTCCAATCCCGGGCAAAGAGCGAAACCGCCCTTGTGCTTGCCGTCTGGAACCGGCCGAGCCGGAATCAGCCCGCGCGATTCGGAACGCTGCCTGCAAACCGTATCGCGTCTGTTCTGGCGGAGCCGGGTGTCTTTTCGCTTTCTTCCTTCAAGGTTTCACGGTGATGCAGGCTGTGTCACGGCGCCTGCGGTAAAGACACCGGTAAGCGAGATCTCCAGTGCCGCCCGTTCCTTTTCCAGCCGCGTTTCGAACCAGGTGACCGCCACCGACACGGGAATTGCGACCGCAAGGCCGCAAGCGGTCGTCAGCAGAGCCACCCAGATACCGCCGGCCAGAGCACCCGGGTTCGCCGAAGCGCCGGATTCCTGTAGCGTCTGAAAGGTCTCGATCATACCGAGCACGGTTCCGAGGAGACCCAGGAGCGGTGCGATCTGGGTAACCAGATCCAGGGCCTTCAACCAACTGGCCAGAGCAAACAGGCGGTCGGCCGCTCTTGCGGAAATTTCTTCCCTGAGCCGTTCTTCCCGAATGTCGCGTTCCTGGGAGGACAGGGTCTGCTTGTCGAGCATCTGGATCGCGTCCATCGCGCTGCGCACCAGTCCGGCGGACAGGGAACGGTCTTTCAGAAGCATTTGGGCGGCCTTTGTCCGGTCGCCGGAACGCCAAAGGGACACGGCCTGGCGCACAAGAACATGCCGGCCGACCCGGGCGTTCGAAAACTGAAAAACCTTGGCAAGAATGACGGCGAGCGCCGCGATGGACACGCCAAGCAGAACCAGAACGACCGGTCCGCCGAGTTCAAGCAGGGAGGTGGATGTTTCAATCATACGGTCGGCATTCCCTTACCGAAGACTGTGAGGGGCGGTCAGTCGCCGAACTGAATGGGTGTCTTGTTGCTCAGCACCAGAAGGTCCGGGCAGTAAACATCCTGGATGCTCTCCGGAACACAATTGCGAACATCGTTGATATGCAGCCGGGAGATGCCGTCGCAAGCCTTGCCGGCGAGATCGAATTGAAGGACCTTGGTTTTTCCAGCGGAGATCCGCGAAAACTCGAGGCGCAGGAACTGGTCAACGAGACCGTCCTTGTTGAACGCGACCATTTCCAGTCCAAGCTGACTCATGGGTCTTTCCAGGCCATTCGTCGCAATGATCGACAACCTGCAACCGCCGTCCTGCGTGGGTTGAACATGATTGAGTTCCAGTGCGATTTTACCGGTGAGGTCCTGAGCCTGCGTGGCGGAAGCCATAGCGGAACAAACCAGGGCGGATAGTAAAATTCTTGCTGAAAAACGCATCAATTCCCCCAAAACAGCTTTTCGGCACAGAGCCGGATTTCAATCACCCGGCCATACCCAGGTCAGTCATATGACAGAAGAACCGTCCAGTCTTCCGCCCCTTCGGTTTCGATCTGAAAAAAATCAGCTTCGATCAATCCTCTTTGCCAGCATTGGTCGCCATCGTACAAGACGAATTTTTCTTCCCGTATGCAAAGGGTGATGTCCCCGCCCAGACGGCTTTCGCTAAAACCATCAGCGACATGCAGATAGTATTTTGTCTGTCGCAAGGGTTCTTGAAGCACCTGGCTGCAGGCGTTGGCCGTGATCGTCCACCAGCCTTCGGTTCTCAGGCCGTCTTCCGTCTCGTAGCCGATCGCGATGTTCACCAGATCGACAGACCCGTTGCAAACCCTGAGACCCGCCTCGGCCGTGTTTGCAAGAGCGACGGCGCAGAGGAACACGGCAAGACGGGCTGCCGCCATCGGTTTGCCAAGCGCCGGACCCCAGCAACAGGAGAATTTTTTCAGAGCGTTCATCGCCAAGCCAAATCAAACGAATCCAGACCGAGGGCCCTTGGTGTAAGCCCATGTCAGGTTAAAGCTTTTTCAGATCGAATTGAACCGTTCGAACTGAGAAACTCCCTCGGCCGAGATTGCATTTCCTCACCCGGCCGTAGATTGAGATTGCGGTTTCGGACAATCTTCACGAAACTGCGGCTTGTTGAACGCAGCTGCCGACTGAACGAGGTTCGCACCGCATGACGATGATACCGGCCCCGGTCGGCAAGCGCAGGCGTCTCCCGCTGACGCCGCTGATCGACGTGATTTTCATCCTGATCATGTTTTTTCTGCTGTCGTCTTCCTTCGGCGTCTGGCGGCCGCTGGACATTTTGCTCGGGCGACAGGCTTCCGGGCCGGTGGTCTCGGAGGAGCTGAAAAAGCCCTCCGTGTTCATATCGATCCGGAACAGGCCCGGTCTTGAACAACCGGTCATCAACGTGAATGGTGTTGACCTGGCGTTCGAACGGCTCTCGCAGGAGCTCGACAGACTTGCCGGACTGGGGGCGGAAACGGCGGTGCTCGTTCCCTCGGGCCAAACGGATTTCCAGCTTGTCGTGCGCATTCTGGATGAGGCCAGAGCGTCCCGGATCAAAAGGGTGAGCTTGCAGTTGAGGTGAGAGTTTCGACCTCTTTGTCGAAACCAGGATGCTCCGCAAGAAAATGGCCCGGACTGTGCCGGGCCATCTTCGTCTTGTTTCGCAGATGAGTGGTTCAGCGACCGATCGCACCACCGATGATGCCGCCGACAACGCCGCCGATAAAGGCCGCCCCGGCCGGATTGACGCCACCGCCGCCTGACTTGCGCTGTGTGTTCGTGGCCCTGTTGCTGGAGCTTCTGGTCGCGCTGCGCGATGCTGCCGCCGCCTGCTGCTTGCGGCTCAGCTCAGCCATGTAAGCCGTGTATTGAACCTGTGTCTGGGTCGTCAGCAGGGCGAACTGGGCCGCGGTGAAATAGCCTGTCGGCGTAATGCCGTTCGCCATTTGCCAGGCCGTCACGCCGGAGCGGGTTTTGGGGCCGAAAGCGCCATCGGGCCTGCCGACACTCTGGCCGGAAAGGTTCAAGCGTGTCTGGACTTCCCGGCGCTTGGTGCGGTTCCAGCCGAGGGCGGCTTCGGTCTCCGGAGTGCCGGGCACCGCTTTCTGAGGATCAGGCAGGCCAGGCGCTGCAGCGCCGGCTGCAACCGACGGATCGACCGAGGCGACCTGGGAACCACCGCTCAGCCGCTTGACGGCGTTGCGCGCAAAATTTGCAAACGTGCCGTTTGGATAAGCTTCCAGATAGGCCTCGTAGTCTGCGACGGTGTCGCTGGACTTTGCGGTTTCCCAAATCAGCTTTTCCCGCTCCCAGTCGATCGTCGACTTGGTTGCCGCGCTGACGGCCGCGGAGGCTGCCGGGGCCTGGGCCGGGGCTGTCGAGGTTGCCGTGTTGCCGAGCGAGGCGACCTGAGGGCCGGCCGGTTGCGCCTGCTTGTTCAGGAACACTTCGCCGATCAGCGAGGCGTTGACCCAGGGCCGCTGGCGTTTTTCCGTCTGGTCGTAAACATCGCCGGTCACGCGCGTCATAACGGTCTGAATCGACACGTTCGGAGTATCGATGTGGCGGATGAGAGCCGTGGTGAAGGGCGAGTTATCTCCCGTGCCGTCCAGGGCGACATCGCCAGGGCTTGTCGCAAACGCGATCACGGAGCCTTCGCCACCGGTTTCCTGCGGTTTGATTTCAGCAAGACCGGCACCGAGGCTGCCGGACCGGCTCGGGCCCATGCGCCTGGCGAGTGTCCGCGCCAGCGGATTGTCGCGGCACGCGTCCAGGAAGACCATCTGCACCTTCACGTCTTTCGACATCTGGCGGAGAATGAAGTCGACCGAAATGGTTTCGAAGTCGAGGGAGGTTTCGTCCTCGATTTTCGCATCGATCGGAACGAGGAGGTTCTGACCGGCAACCTGCATGCCGTGGCCGGCATAGAACAACAGGGCGATTTCCGCACCGTAGGCCTTTTTGGCGAAGTCCAGAACCGAGCGGCGCATGTCGTTGTAGGTCTGGTCCTGTCCTGCGACCACCTCAAATCCCAGGCTGCGCAGCTTGGTCGCCATTGTTTGTGCGTCATTGGCCGGATTGGGAAGAGCTACCGTGTGCTCGTAAGCACCGTTGCCGATAACCAAGGCAACACGTTTTGCAAATGCCGGGGCAGTCCACACCGTTAGAATTGCCAGCACGGCGATCACGCGTTTGAACATTTCCTGTCCTCTCGTAAATCTTTGTCGCCTGTCGGATTAACCGATCTTGATTGTGAGGACTGCGTCCTCCGAAAAGAGCAATATGACGAACGTCACTTGCATTCTGTAATAGGGGTCACAAGTCTGCGAATTGCCGTTTCCCGTGCCCTTTTAATTCATTTTGTGTCCGCAACCCGAGTTGGGGATCAAGATACAAATTTCATTCCGTTCCAATATACCTTTTTCGTTACCGTTACGCCACGTACGCCCGCGCGAATTTATGACACATTCTAACCTTGGGGTAACCATGACGTTTCTGGCGGGCGCTCCCATGTCGGCGCTCCACGAAAAACCTTCGTCGCATCGCAAACCTGGGTGTAGCCGATGCAGACACCTGGGAGAAGGGCATGCCTCCTGGACGCGGGACACCGCCACGAACATCGGATCGGCCAACGCTCGCTTTGGAAACAAACCGATCAGGGACGAGGCCGGACGAAAACGATGAAGGCACCGTTGCGTCGGAAGACGCCGGCGATCAGAGCATGTGAAGTGTGAGATTGGCACGCCCAACGGGACTCGAACCCGTGTTTCCGCCGTGAAAGGGCGGCGTCCTAGACCGCTAGACGATGGGCGCGCGGACGACGCGGCTGCGTCGTGGGGAGGCTTATAGGCGGGAATTCTTTCGCCCGCAAGAGCCAAGCAGACAATTTTTTGCAGGCCCGGTTGATCGGGCCTGCCCCTGTCTCCAAACCGCTTATTTTACCATTCGCCGGTATTGGGCATCGAGGCCCATGGCTCTTTTATTTCAAGGGAGCCGCCTTTTTGAAGCAGTTCGAAGGAGATGTTGTCCGGCGAACGAACGAAGGCCATCCTGCCGTCACGCGGCGGCCTGTTGATGGTGACACCCTTGCTCTGCAGGCTGGCGCAAAACGCGTAGATATCGTCGACCTCATAGGCAAGATGGCCGAAGTTGCGGCCGCCGTCGTAATCCTCCGGGTCCCAGTTATAGGTTAGCTCCAGAAGAGGCGCGGCATTGGCTTTTCCTGTCTCGATGTCGTCGGAAGCCGCCAGGAAGATCAGCGTGAAACGTCCTTTCTCGTTGTCGATCCGGCGGGTTTCGACCATTCCCATCTTGTTGCAATAAAAATCCAGGGAGTCTTCAATGCTGGTTACGCGAACCATCGTGTGCAAATACCGCATGATTTAGTCCTTTTCCTCTGTCGAGGGATGTTTCGAAAGGGTGCCGGACGGCCATGACACCGATCATCAGCCTGCCCGAAGCGCAAGAGTTTGTCGCACACTTCCTGAGCGGTTCCCACCTCAGGATCGTGGCATTGACGGGCGCCGGCATCTCAACCGATTCCGGGATTCCGGATTTCCGCTCGCCCGGCGGCATATGGTCTTCACGGGAACCGGTTCAATACCAGGATTTCCTGGCGTTCGAGGAAAGCCGTCTGGAAGACTGGGACCGCCGCTTCGAAATGCTGGAGTTCTTTCAGCGCGCGAAACCGAATGCGGCGCACAGAGCGTTGACCGAATTGGCCCGATCCGGACGCCTGGAGACCCTGATCACGCAAAATGTGGATGGCCTCCATCAGGCGTCGGGCTTTCCCGAAGAGCATCTGATTGAAATTCACGGCAATTCGACTTACGCGACCTGCCTGTCCTGCGGCAGCCGTGCCGAGCTTGAGCCGCAAAGACAAACCGTTGACGCCGGAAAGAGCCCGCTCTGTGGCCGGTGCGGCGGTCTTTTGAAGGCGGCTGTGGTCAGCTTCGGTCAGCAGATGCCGGAGAAGGAGTTGCAGAGAGCGGCGCTCAGCGCGCAGGACTGCGACCTTTTTCTCGTTCTCGGCTCATCTCTGGTTGTCCACCCGGCGGCACAGCTGCCGGTCCTGGCGGTTCAGGGGGGAGCCGAACTGGTGATTCTCAACGGTCAGGAAACGCCGCTCGATTCGCTGGCCACGGCTGTCATTCGCACGCCCCTGGCGCAGACATTTTCAAATTTTGGCTAAGATCCGGCGAAAATAGTCTAAATGGTCTGTGGTTAGTTCGACAATTCCGCTTCTCGTCATTAAGCGCAATGTTATCCTTTTCTCAGGAATCAGCCATGCGGTGAGTCGTTATCCGCACTTGGCTTCATGATGCGGACCAGAAACGGGACAGATTGGCTATGGGGGTTAAAACCGCACGGGAACCCCGCGCACTCGAAACACTGGCGGATGACGTTGCCGTCGATGTGTTTGAGATTGCCGGAACGATC
Organism: Roseibium aggregatum; assembly: GCF_017309185.1. Lineage (GTDB taxonomy): Bacteria > Pseudomonadota > Alphaproteobacteria > Rhizobiales > Stappiaceae > Roseibium > Roseibium aggregatum_B. The sequence continues at coordinate 1,995,410 of NZ_JAEKJZ010000001.1, forward strand.
AAGTGGTTCGATGTCGGGAAAGGCTACGGTTTCATAGTCCCCGATAGCGGTGAGGATGACATTCTGCTGCATGTTACCTGCCTCAGACGGGACGGTTACCAGACAGCGTACGAAGGCGCGCGCGTCGTTTGTGAAGTCCTCGACAGGCCGCGCGGACTGCAGGCGTTTCGCATCCTTTCCATGGACGAGTCGACGGCGACGCACCCCTCTCAGTTGCCTCCCTCTCGAACCCATGTTCAAGTGGTGCCGGAAAGCGGTTTCGAAAAGGCGACCGTCAAGTGGTTCAATCGCGTCAAGGGATTCGGCTTTCTCACACAAGGGGAAGGCTCGGAGGATATTTTCATCCATATGGAAACCCTGCGCCGCTACGGTATTACCGAATTGAGACCGGGCCAGGACGTTCTTGTGCGCTTCGGCCAGGGTCCGAAGGGCAGGATGGCCGCGGAAATCAGGCCGCTGGGGTCAGGAACCCATATCCCAGCCTCCCACTAACTTCGATACGATGCTCAATTCCTCGATGGCCGGACATGTTCCGGCCAATGTTTTTTGGAAAAGCAGTTTTGTTCAGGCAAAGAGGTGTCAACCGAACACCGGAGCAAACCGCGTTTTACCGAAACCGCCGTTTGCTGTCTGGACACCGGAAATTTAACGCTGAGGGCGATGCAAGAGATTTCCAGTCAAACGCGGTACGCGCGGAATTCGCAAGAGCGTCTGCCGGTATCTGGCCGACAAGAGGGCTTCAAGATGATTGAGAAAGCAGTTCAAAGGTCGCTCCAGCTTCTGGCTTTTCTGATTCTGCTCGGCGTGTCCGGCCAGGCTGCGACGGCGCAGCAGAGGCAGGCGCCGCTTCCGCAGGAAACGGTAGTGATCAAATCCGGCGAGAGCTTGCACCGGTTCGAAGCTGAAGTGGCGTCGACGGACCGTCAGCGGGCACGCGGGCTCATGTTTCGGGAGGAAATGGCGGCAGACCACGGTATGCTGTTCGTGTTCGAGGGGGAGGGCGAGCGTTACTTCTGGATGAAAAACACGCCGCTGCCGCTCGACATCATCTATATCGCTAAAACAGGCCGCATCGTCAGCATCGCTAAAGACACGACGCCCTTTTCCGAAGTTGCCATTCCTTCCGGACAACCGGCGGAATTCGTGCTGGAACTCAATGCCGGCATAACGTCAAAGCTCGGAATCGGTCCCGGAGACACGGTGTCCAGCCCGTCCATAGACAGGGAATAGCAAGAGTACGAAGGCCGTTTGCCGGGCAGCCAGCCTTTTCCTCAACAGCCCCGGGTTCGCGCACTTGACGGCAACGGCGAACGCGGATACACCGCAGGCATTCCAAGGTACGGGGTATAGCGCAGCCTGGTAGCGCATCTGGTTTGGGACCAGAGGGTCGCAAGTTCGAATCTTGCTGCCCCGACCATTTTCCTTTCGATTTTCAGTTCAGCGGCAGTGCCGGTTGTTTGGGCCGTCTGCGGGCGATCCCTCGCCTTGATGAAAACATCCGGTTGTTGATCGATTCTCCAACGGCAAAAGGCTCCTGACGCATTGCCTTGAGCGCAACCGTTTTCAGCCGTCCTTTTTCCATAAGTTGGAACTTTTCTGAATGCAGTGTCATAATTTCTTTGTCTGAATGAAGGTTTTCTGGCGCTTGTTTACCTTAACGACAATAAGCGTGTCCGAGCCTCAATAAATATAGGGAAAACCATCAAGTTTTTTTTCGGCAGACTTGTGTAACGAGGTGCCGCATAACAGTCTTCTTGTCCAACAATCTTTCAATTTTTGGAAGGTGCGGACACGCGGCAACCGTTCCGCGCCAAGTGGGGCGAATGTTACCGGATATCGATCAACAGGAAACGCTGGAGGTATCGGAGGCGGTCGCCGTCCTGCGCTCCGAAATCACGCGAAGTGGTCTGACAGTAAAGGAAAGCTCGGATTTCAGCGCGTTCGAGAAGACGATCAGGGCAACTTCGGACAAATACCTGATGGAGGATTTCTCGCCGCGGTTCTTCGACCTTCACGGGTCGACCGCCTTTTGGCTTGGAGCCTACGATGACCTTGGAAACGTGGTTTCCGTCCAGGCGGCGAAGGTTGACGATCTGAAGGACCGCAGTCTCGCGGATTACTGGCAGCAGCAGCAACGGCGCATTTTCGTCGACCCCAATCCCCAGGCGAGGCTAGGCACGGACCATGCCTACGACGCCTATTTCATGCGTGGCAGAATTGTATATCACGGCAATCTCTGGCTGCGGCGTGACCTGCGTGGCAAGGGGGTGGCGGTCCCTTTGACCCAGTTGGGCTTCCTGATTTCACTGTTGAAATGGTCACCGGACTATCACTACGGGCTCATGTCGGCGAAAAGTGCCGAGCGGGGTTTCGGGATCAGAATCGGCTTTCGCCGATTTGTCCCGAGAGGAACGCATTGGGAAATCGCACCGGGCAACATCCGGGCCGATGACTGGCTCGTTTATTCGACCCGCAGCGACCTTCACATCCTGGCGCAGTCGATCGTCAGAACGTCCGCTGAAGATCTTGAATGACGCCGAAAAAGGCGCAGAAACGGGTGGTCGATTTCAGGGAAGGGCGCACCGTTAGGATCAGTCTCTCGAAGGCCACTTCGTATCCGATCCCGTTCACGTCGACCTGGACCCTCGCATATCCGTAATAGGGTTTCCCGTTCAGGGCATTGCGATAGCCTTCGGCGGAAGCCAGTTCCAGATCCGGGTCGGGGGTGCGCAGTGGCGACACAGGGCTCTCGGGGCTCGCCCAGTCTTCACCGAACAGGCTTCTCTGGCAGCTGTCCTGGCCAACGTAGAAGATCGGCGGCGGAGCGCCGTTGATCATCTTGTCCGAACACAGGCTGAGTTGCGGCATGAAGGGCTTGAGACGCTGCTGGAAATTGCCGTCGGTGTCCTGTGCCATGACGGTTTCGTAGAAGGTCGACAAAGTCGTATCCGCCAGGCCGCTTTCGATGGCCTGCGTGCCGAGTTCGGTAAAAAGGGTTTCAGAACGGATAAGCATGGCGGATCGGCCTGGAAACTGCGTTCTTACTTATCGAACGCCTTTAAGAGCAGCGACATGACGTTGAGAAATTCATCGCGTTTTTCGTACGGCAAATCTTCGACGCCGGAGACACCGTAGTCGAGGGTCAGGATCATGTCCCACATGTCGGTCAGGTTTGCGGCGTCGATGGACGACTTGAGTTCGCTATGATCCGAGACGCTCGGTTGAACGTGTTCCGGAACGTAGTTTTTCAATCCCTTTTGAAAAAACTGTTGCATGCGCTTCGCCTGACATAGAATGACCCGGATCAAACGGACTGCCGTCCGGAAGGTCCGGTTGCTGGAATTCGACAGCCCGACCAAACGCTGAGCGGCCGAGCGAGTTTTCCTGCTCGTACAAAGTAATCCCTGATGCACTTTTCATAGCACGGAGCTTCCATCCTTGTCATTTTAATTCATTGTCAAAACAGACAGTTTTCGGTTTCAGCGTTAATACCCGGGTGTTGTTCGAAGGCGAAATTTTAGTAAAAGTTTAGCGATCACTGTCGGGTCTGAAGTTCGCGCCGACCGGCAAGATTTGATGTTGACTTCCGCCGAAAAGGCGGGAAAAAGCTGAAGAAGCAGATTTTAGTTTTCCGATGAACCGAACCAGGGGCCAAAGGCAATGGTTGCGCGCATCTACCGTCCGGCGAAAACGGCCATGCAGTCCGGCAAGGCAAAAACCCAGCGCTGGGTTCTCGACTTCGAGCCGGAGGTTGCCAAGGCGGTCGAGCCGTTGATGGGCTACACATCTTCTTCCGACATGAAACAGCAGGTCAGGCTGTATTTCGACACCCAGGAGGAAGCGGTCGCCTATGCCAGGCGCCACAATATTCCGCACCGTGTTGAAAAGCCCCGGAACCGGGTCGTGCGCGGCGCTGCCTACGCGGATAATTTTCGCTTTAACCGGGTTGCTCCCTGGACGCATTGAGACTTGACGCCCTCAGGCAGTGGGCAAATAAATGAAGGGATTGCCTGTTGAAACAGGCGGTCCAGGATCGACAAAAGACCGATTTTAGGCAATTTAGAAATCGTGTCTAAGCGGTCGCGTTTGCGGCCCGCTCAAAGCATCAGGCCCCGTAGCTCAGCTGGATAGAGCGCTCGCCTTCTAAGCGAATGGTCACAGGTTCGAATCCTGTCGGGGTCGCCACCTCTTCACAGCTTGACCCTATCAGAAGGAAACCGCATTCGCAGAGCGGTTCGTTGCGGAGAGCTACGCACGTGCAAACGCCCTCTGAACGACTTCCTTCGACATCCAAAGTCTTGCGCGCAACCGCACCGGTCAAAGAAACAGCAGCCGGTGCGGCTTGAATGGCGGGGCGCGGCTGCGACCGGGTCAGGATCTTCAGGCCTTCGCGGAATCCGCGTTTTGCTGACCGACCATGAGCGGCGTTATCTTCGACTTCAGAATCAGATCGAGGTCGTCCGAGCCGTCTTCCAGGGACTGGAGTGCCATGTCGAGGCAATAGGAACAGAAGGTGCGCCCGTCTTTGTCGGCTTCTTTTTTTGTGTAACGGATCATCCGCTTGATCGCCTCAACGGCCGGCTCTTGCTCGGTGTCCGCGCTTTTCGGTTTGCCAACTGTCTTAGACATAATACCTACCCACTAGTATTTGTTTCGCCGAGAACAGCATATCTGCTGTGACCATCCACTCGGAAGCATGCTGTTGCAGCGTGAAACGAGCGTGATAAAGTGTTAATGCAACTTCGATGCCGTTGCATATCCGTTTGCGGCAACACAACAGAATTTTGTGCGTAAATTGCGGGGAATTGATGGCAAACGCGTACTGTTTCGCTTGTCTTGGGCGACCTTTGCTCTTGGGCAAAGATCAGGAGCCTGTTGCCGTCAAAACCCGTAAGGCTCTGGCGATTCTTGGCTATCTTTGCAGAATGAACGCGATGAGCGCCCCTCGAGAGGCGCTTGCGGATCTGCTTTGGAGCAATGCGGAACGGCAAAAGGCGATGCAATCCCTGCGCCAGGCCTTGCGTCAGCTCAAGACCGCGGAGCAGGAAACCGGGCGTGACATCGTGTTGTCGTCCGCCGGGCACGTCCAGCTCGATCCGGAAACCTTCTCGTCCGATTTGACCGAGGTTCTGGAGCTTTTGGACAAGGGGCGGGCTGAGGATTTCGTTCAGGCGGGCACCCTGTGGCGTGGAGAGTTCCTTGCCGGGTTCGAAGATATCGATCCGGAGTTTTCGGATTGGCTCACGGTCGAGCGCGAAAGACTTCGCTCCCAGGTCATCTCCGCCGCGTTCAGGCATCTCAACCAGACGCAGGTGGAAGACGGCGGTGCTCAAGTTGAGGCGGGCGCGCAGTTTCTTCTCAAGGTCGACCCGGCTCTTGAAACGGCGCACCGGGTCCTGATCCGGCTGTACATGCAGCTGGGACAGCGTGAACGGGCCACCCAGCAGTTCAAGACCTGTGAACGGGAAATGCGTCTTCATCTCGACGAGGCTCCGGATCAGGAAACGCAGGATCTCCTTAAACACGGCGAGCCGGTCCCCGGGTCCGAACTGGTCATGCGCCAGGTGGTCGAAGCGGTTTCTTCGGGAAGCGTTTATGCGAATGGCGAGGAACCGATCCGTCTTCCGGAGATATCCGTCGTTTCCTCCGCGCTCTACAAGAACGGTCTGCAGGACGCCATTCATCTGCGGGAGGAAATCGTCTCCGGACTGTCGTCGTTTCGCTCGTTCGATCTCTTCGAATCGGATTATTTCGACGACGAAAGCATGCCGAAACCGGCTCTGCTGGAAGGGCATGAGTTGGGCAGCTACCTGCTGCGATTCCGGCACGATCAGAGGTCTGGCAAGATCGTCGTTCAATTCGAAGACCGGACCAGCGGTCAGATCGTGTTCAACGAAATCACCAATCCGGCTCTGATTCAAGACGTTGCCTCCGTCGCCAGCCAGATCGTCAGGCGTATCCACATTCATGCGACAGGACGGCTGAGAAACCCCGCTAACACTTCGGTCTTCGCGCGCTGGTGCCAGGTGGAATCGCTGCTGTGGGACTTCACGCCTCAGTCCGATGAAAAGGCGATGCGTCTTCTCGACGATCTGGAGCGGACAAATCGTTCTTTTTCGATGATCTATGCCGGAAAGGCGTCGGTCATCATGAAACAGGAGCTTCATTTCCCGGTTTATGACAAGACGACTTCAGACGGACTGAACGGGCTTCTGGACCTGGCCGAAAGAGCCATTGTCCTCGATCCCTGGCAGGCCGTGAATCAGAGGGTCTATGGCTGGGCGGCGATCCTGTCCAATATGCCGGAGGAAGCACGCAGGGCATTTCAACATGCCGGACGCCTGAGTTCGGCCGATCCGGCGAACCTGATGTCCGTGGCTGAAGGTCTGGCATTGTCGGGCGATGTTGCCGAAGCGAAAAACACGGCGGATCGCGCCTTTAGCCTGTTTTCCTTCGTCCCGCGGGTGTTCTACGAGTATCTGGCCAATATTTGTTTCGCGGCTGAAGATTACGAGACTGCAATTCGACAGACCGAGAAAGGCGCCGGTGTGACCGTTGGCGGCCTCACGACGCGCGTTGCCGCGCTTGTCTGCTCGGGTCGGGAGCACGAGGCATTGCAAACGCTGAGACGGTTCAGCGAGCACAGGATCACCATCTTGAAGAATTCGCCGGATTTCGTGAACGATCCCGTCGTTTGGAGAACACGGGTCAACTTCTTTCAGGACGCGAAGGTACGAGCGAATTTCGACAAGGGAGCCGCTCTGGTCCAGAGGTTTCTGTTCGATGGGGCGGGGTCAGTTTAGCCGGGGCCGAACGAACATTGATGACAAGCTAGACAGGTAGGCATCGTCTGAGGCGCCGAGTTTGGCGTCGTTCAGGCGGAAGGGCAGGGCAACTGCACCCGGAGTTTCTTTTTCGTCTACGACAGTAAATCGCAGGAGCTCGGTGGTCTTCGCAGGCAGACCAATCGCCGAGAGAAATCTCTTCGGATCGCTTTGAAACTCCTTGCGCAAGCCTTCATCCATCGCCGCTCTCGCCAAAAGCTCGCCCAGGTCTCTCAAATTCTTTCGGTAGTACGGGAAGCGCGCCATTATGATCCTCCTGAATGAGCCGCCTGCCGCGGGTACCGCGGTCAGGCGACATCCAATGGGCCGGTCCGGATTACTCCGGAAGATCGTCGTAGAAGCAGGTTCCGAGCGCAGCGCGGCCCAGCTCTTCGAAATAGGCCTCGTCACCGGCGGCCGCACGATTCACGTCGACATCCGCAGGCACAACGAGATGAACCATGTCGGCCGTATCCGCGAGAAGTGTAACGTCGCCCGTCACCCCAATCTCCGCGAGAACCTGTGAAGGGTTTTCGATCAATTCTGTACGGCTGCTCGTATCTTGAATGATTGCACCAAGTTTAGAACCGATTTCCAGGTTGGTTTGCGAAGTCGTTTTGGTGTGCATTACGAGTCTCCATAAGTTAAAGTTGTGCTGCGTCTTAGCGGGTGATTGGATGGTCACGCGGCTAAACTGAATTAGGTCAAACTTTAGTAAAAGATAAATAGTAGTATAAATTTACTATTGCTTGACCGCTTTCATGGATACTTTAGTTCCGCCGAAGACGCTTATTCAAGAATAGGTGTGAGAAAATACGTGATATGCAATTTGAAGGTGAACACGAGTATTTCGAAGATACTTGCAAACATGCCGTGTGGGCCAAGTCGGCGTGATGAGCAATGAAGTGCCGGGCGGTGCCCTGAACTTGAAAAGTCAAACGATCGCGGGCCTGCGCCGTGTGGGGCTGGCTTCGGCGACGAACGCGGACGGAGAGGCTGTGGGTCTTGAGTTCGACGCCGCGCTGTCGCTTTTTCTGCCGTTGCTCGGGTCGTTCGACATCAAGCTTGTGCCGCTGCGACGGGCCGATGATTGCCCGGTTCGCTTTTGTACCGGCTTGCTTGAACGCGACCGGGAGGCGGCGGACGAAAATCGCTCTCCGGTTCGCCCGTTGCCTGCGGGAGGGCAGGGCGCCACTCTCAGGGATGCAGCTTTAAGTTGTTTGGGGGAGTTGGCTGAAAGATTAAGCCTTTACACCCTGGGAGCAACCGATGATCGTGTTTTTCAGAAAGATGTTGAGCAATCAGAAGTAGGGCTTGGGTCGCTGCTTGGTTTCAGTCAGTCTCAGGAGGTCGCGGTCGGCGAAGGTCTGTCGGGTGACGTTGAGGGTGGGGGTGTCGGCACAGTAGATTGGAACCGGTTTACGGACCTATTCGTGAAGGTTCGTCGTCTGGGCGCGAAAGACACCGCACAGTTGCCGCATTACGGTGTTTTATTCAATGCGGCAGGAGTAAAGGTTGGCGGCCTGCCTGGCGTGGCTTCAAGCATTGGTTGCGCTGTCTGGACGGATTTGGAGGGTGCCAGGGAGAGGGCGTTTCTGGAGTTGGTCGAGCGCGATGCCGTGGCGCAAATGTGGTACAACCGCCTGGGGATAACCTCGATGGAAAAAGAGGTCCTTGCCGCGTTTCTTCCTGAGCCTTTTTTTACATTTCTGTCCGGATCGAAGCGGCGCTGGAACGTCTTTCATGTAAGTACGGACCTGCCGGCTCACGTGGTGCTGGCGGTCTCCCACGACAGGGATGGATACGGAACGGCATTCGGCTCCGCGGCGGGTTGGTCGGCCGCTTCCGCCTGCCGGAGCGCACTCGAAGAAATGCTGCAGGCGGAAAATTCGCTGGAATTGATGGCCAACGCCTATCCGGACGGAAAAACGCCCGATCGGGGACTTCCACGGCAGCTCCGCTATGCGCGGCAAAGATCCGTCTTCGAGGATCTGCCGATGACGGACATGGACCGGGCCACGGAAACTCATCTGCAAGAGGAATTTTCCTATGAGGCGCTGGTGCAGCACTGTCTCGAAAGGAACCTTGCTGTTTGGGAGTTTAACGCCACGCGGTCCGACCTGAACATTCCATGCGTCAAACTCCTTTCACCGGATTTGTGCAGCTGGGAACCCCGCTTCGGCAAGTCGCGGCTGTTTACCGGCGTCGTCGAGCGCGGTCTTCGCGTCTCGGAAGCGACGGAGGCGGAATTCGCCGCGCGGCCGTTTCCGTTTTGAGGTTTGACAGCCTGCGGCACGGAGACTAAGAAAACATGACTTCGACACTCATGTTTATGATGTCGAAGTGCGGATGATGACTGGGTCATCCGATCTCTGGAAGAGACTTGGGCGGGGAAGACCCCGCCCTTTTTTCGAAAGTCCTACAGAGCGGAGGGGCGTCCGTCCTCAAATGGGCGGGCAAGCGTCATCACCCAGAAATTGCGCCATTTGCCATCGTTTCTGTTGGTTCTGGCAATCCCCACGCGGGTTACATACGGATTGAGCAGGTTCTTGTTGTGTCCCTGGGAACCCTGCCAGCCTTTGAAGGCCGCTTGCAGATCCGCATATCCCGCGCCCAGGTTCTCGGCACCGGCGTAGTTGGCGTATCCCGCCTTGTCGAGCCTTTGCGACAGGCCGAACGCACTGTGAGCCCATGTGTCCATGCTGTCTCGTTTCGCGATATGACGGGCCATTTTTTGAGAAACCGCGTCCAGGGCCGGGTCGTGCCGGAGAGCTGCCAGACCGTTTTGTTGCCGGTAGGCATTGATGAGCGCCAGCATTTCTTGCTTGTCGACCGCCTGGTCGGAAAGGACGGTCTTGTCCTCAAGGTCGCTTCCACCGGGCAAGGCGCCGCACGCCGCAAGTGTCCAGGACAGCACGCAGAAAAGGAGCCCGGTCAAAAGGTATCTGGAGGACGAAGCGCTGGTCATCCGCGCTCGTCTCCTGGCCAGGTCACGCCGGGATCGGCAAAAAAGTGATGCGGTCCGGGGAAGTTCTCCACATAGGCCAGATGAGAGACCACGCCGGTCTTGTCTGAATGATAGTGGAGGAAGTAGGCTGGCGGTTCGAAATTGAACATGGGCGGACCGTGCTCGGAAAGGTCGAGAACCACCTGGTGACCGGTGCTGGGGGCAAGGGTCATGATCTTTCCCGCGAAACCGGCAATGATCGGCCGGTGAAGGTGACCGCAAATCAGTCTCTCGACCTGAGCATGAGGCGCGACGACCTCCGCCAGAGCGTCCGCGTCGACAAGGCCGATCTTGTCCATGTGGGAAATTCCGGAAAGCGCCGGTGGGTGGTGGAGAGCGATCAGGGTCGGCGTGCTGTCATGGCCGAGCTCCCGGTCGAGCCACGCCAGCTGCTCGTCTCCAAGCTCGCCTTGCGACTGGCCGGACAGGTGGGAATCCAGGGCGATCAGGCGGAGGCTGCCGATCCGCGCGCTGTAGAAAATTTTGCCGTCGCGGGTTTCCGACATGCCTGGAAAGTCGCGCATCTCCCGGCGCATGCCTTCGCTGCTGTCGTGGTTGCCGGGGATCAGGTAGATCGGCCTGTCGAAACGTGAAAACAGGTCACGCGCCAGTGCGTATTCACGCGGGTCGTCCCGGTCGGTCAGGTCTCCGCTGACAATCAGCGCATCGACTTTCGGGTCGAGCGCCCGCACGGCGCCCAGGGCACGCTCCGCAAGCATGTTTGTATCTGAAAAACGATAACATGTCAGGCCTCTCGGCCTAAGGTGCAAATCCGTTATGTGAGCAATCAAAGTCATTGCGAACCTGTAAGTTTTGAACAATGGAATCGGCTGAAGCGACGATAGCTCAGCGCGGAATGAGGGCAAGCACTGGTTTCCCTTTTTGAAAAGCTCATGTAGGAGAAGCGGACTGGAACCGAAAGGAAATCGCCGCCGGTAACGGGTCCGTGGATTTGAAAACAGGCGAGCGCTTGGAAACGAAAGTTGATGGCAGACAAGACCAACGACGGTCCGGATGAGAAGCAGGACATGACGGCCGGGGAACCGGGAACCGCGACGTCTCGGGAAACTTTCGCGCCGGGCGGGAGCGCGGAGGAACAGGCACATCCGGAGATTGGGGCGCAACCGGTTCGCAAGCCCGTCTGGCTACGCCTCTTCGGGCACGATATTTCGGCTCCGTTTCTGCTTGTCCTGCTGTCGCTCGTTTTGTTCGCTCCTGGGCAATGGACGGTTCCGCCGCTCGATCGGGACGAACCGCGCTTCACCCAGGCAACCAAGCAGATGCTTGAAACGGACAATTACATCGACATCCGTTTCCAGGATCAGGCACGCTACAAGAAACCGGTCGGCATCTACTGGCTCCAGGCCGCGGCGGTGAAACTGACCGGTCATGGATCGGATGCGCCTTTGTGGACATACCGGATTCCTTCAATCGTCGGCGCTGTCTTGAGCGTTCTCGCGAGTTTCTGGATGGCCCGGGCCTTCATGGGACCGGCCGGTGCGCTGCTTGTCGGAGGTTTCGTCGGTCTGGCCATCATCGTCGGAGTAGAGGCGCGCCTGGCCAAGACGGACGCCATGCTGTTTGCGACCATTATCGTCGCCCAGGGCGCGCTGGCGCGCATCTGGCTCAAGGATCGTGGTCAACGCCTTTGGGCGTTGAGCTTTGTTTTCTGGACGGCGCTGGCCGCAAGTGTGCTGATCAAGGGGCCGGTGGGCCTTATGGTTGTCGGTCTGACGACAATCGGTCTGATGGTGCTTGGCAGAAAGGCAGCCTGGTTCAGGGGGGCATCGCCGGTCATCGGGGTCCTCTGGTTTCTGCTGCTTGTTTCGCCCTGGTTCGTCGCGATCTGGATTGCGACGGATGGGGCGTTTTTTACCGAGGCCATCGGCAAGGACCTGCTCGGCAAGGTGGGGCAGGGCCAGGAAGGCCACGGCGCGCCGCCTCTGACGCATCTGGGAGCGATGTTCGGAATCTTCTGGCCGCTGCCAACCTTTTTTCTGATCGCCCTGCCGCTGATGTGGAAGGAAAGGCACAGTCCGCTCGTGGTCTTCGCCGTCTCCTGGTTTGTGCCGAGCTGGATCGTCTTCGAACTCGTGGCGACCAAGCTGCCACACTATACCATGCCGCTTCTGCCGGCGCTGGTTCTGCCCGTAGCAGCGGCGATGATCGACGGTGCCGGGACACAGGCCAAATCCTGGGTGCGATGGGTCGGGGCTGTCCTTCTGGCGCTTCCGCCGATCGGTTTGGCGGCGGTGTCTTTTGCCGGACCGTTCGTGCTTGGAACCTGGCCCTCGCCGCCTGGTGTCGTCATCGTCTCCATCGGCGCCGTCGTCGCGCTTGCCGCCGCCAGGCGGGTTCTGCGAGGGCCTTTGCTCTACGCGGTCCCGGCAACGGCGGCAACGGCCATGTGCGTTGCGGTCGGCGTCTGGGGGTTCGTCGGTCCGGCCCTGACACCGATCTGGGTCAGCCCGCGGCTGGTGGAAGCGCTGGATACGATACCGGGATGCGCGGACAGGACAGGCCGTCAGGTGGTAACCTCCGGGTTCCACGAACCGAGTTTCATCTTTCTGGAGGGAACCGGGACCCGTATCCTTTCGCCGAAAAAAGCGGCGGTTTTCCTGTCGTCTCCGGACGATGGAGAGCCGGCTTCCTGCCGGGTTGCGGCGATAGAAAGCCGGGAAGAACCGGCGTTTTTGAAGGCGGCGAAAGAGATTGGTCTTGTGCCGGAGGTTCGAAAAAGGGTAGAGGGCCTCAATATAAACGGCGGCGACAAGGTCGATATCGCCCTTTATCAAAAAGCAGATACGCCCACGGACGCAGAAAACGGCAATGAAGAGCAGTAGCAACCATGTCTGGCGGATCCTTGCGCGCTTGCGCGGGAATGCTCGGCGGGCTGCCATGCTGTTTTCCGGTCGAAGAGAGCGCGCCTGCCACAACCTGAACCGGCTCCCGCCAGGGCAAAGGCCCCAGGACATTCTGGCCGTTCTGCTTCTGACCGTCGGCGTTGCCGTTGTCGTCTTCGATGTTCCGACCTATCCCTGGCTTCGTTCGCTTCCAGGTGTGTACCGGTCAGCGTTCAGGGCGTTCACGGATTTCGGCAAGGCGGACTGGATCCTGATTTCGACGGGTGTGACTTGCCTGGCCCTGCTGGCACTGGATGCCGGGCGCTACGCGTTCCGGCTGCGCATGACGGTGGGCGCGATCTTCACCTATGCGGCTTTCATCTTCTACAGCGTCGCGGCGACAGGACTGCTGGCCATCGCCTTCAAGTGGACCTTGGGCCGAGCCCGTCCAAAGCTCTACAGTGAAGTCGGCCCGGTTCGGTTCGACTTCCTGGCCTTTGACGGCACCTATACGAGTTTTCCTTCCGGGCATTCGACGACCGTGGCGGCGCTGGCGACCGCGTTGGCGTTCATCTTTCCGGCCTACCGCTGGCTCATCGTCGTCGCGGCTTTCTGGCTTGCTTTCAGTCGCGTCATGGTCGGCGCGCACTATCCGAGCGACGTGATTGCCGGAACCCTGCTCGGGATCTCGTTCACCTTTTTCACCGTCCGGGCCATGGCGCGGCGCCGGATCGGTTTTCACATTTCTTCTTCCGGGAAAATAGAACCCAATATGAACGCCCGGTCCGCGAAGGCTTGTCTGCGCGCGGTCTGGCAGGTTCTGCGCGGGCAGCGTGGCGCACGGCGCGTCTCGGTGGAACCGGCGGCGCCGGAAGAAACAGGACGGATCGACACATGACGCAAAGTTATCTGGAAGGATTGGCAAGCAACAGGGGAACGCTTGCCGTGACCGTCGTCGTTCCCGCCAAGGACGAGGCGCAAAATCTTCCGATCCTGCTCGATGAGATCGAGGCGGCGCTTCAAGGGCGCGGGTTTGAGGTTATCGTTGTCGATGACGGCTCGACGGACGGGACCGATATCGTTCTTCAGGATTATGCGTCGACGCACGACTGGCTGCGGCCGTTTCGGCACGACAAGTCCTGCGGTCAAAGCTGCGCGGTACGAACCGGGCTGCAAAACGCCCGGGGAGATGTGGTCGCGACCATCGACGGCGACGGTGAAAACAATCCGGTCTATATTGCTGAACTTCTCGATGCGCTGAACAGTTCCGGTCCGTCTGTCGCCTTGGCCGCCGGACAGCGTCTCGGCCGCAAGGCCAGTCTCGGTAAACGCTACGCATCGAAATTCGCCAACAAGATCCGTGGGGCGATCCTGAAGGACAACACGCGCGACAGCGGCTGCGGCCTCAAGGCGCTTCGCCGGGAAGTTTTTCTTCAGCTGCCTTATTTCGACAGCTGGCACCGTTTTTTACCGGCGCTCGTGATCCGGGAAGGGTACGGTGTCGTCCATATCGACGTACAGGACCGCCAGCGTCGCCATGGAACCTCCAAATACGGAATCTTCGACCGGGCCCTGATCGGGGTATGGGATCTTTTCGGTGTCTGGTGGCTGCGCCGGCGCCGGAAAAACATCCCGAGTGTCCGGCCGCTGACCTGATCGCGTTCTCATCGGGCAAAGTTCAAGGCGGAACGCCGAAACGCAATTAACTGGAAAAGCCACATGACCGCTCTCTTCGACTGGATACACGCTGTCTTCATCGAGCAATTCAATTTCTGGGTCATTCTGGGATTTGTCGCCCAGGCGATGTTCATGATGCGCTTCGTGATCCAGTGGATTGCGTCGGAAAGGGTCGGCCGCTCGATCGTTCCGGTCGCCTTCTGGTTCTTTTCCGTCGCCGGCGGTTCGTTGCTGCTGATCTATTCCATCCAGCGCCAGGATCCAGTTTTCATCGCCGGGCAGGGGCTCGGCTTGTTGATCTACTTCCGGAACCTGTGGCTGATCTTCAGGGAAAAACGGAACGATCCGACCATCTGACCGTTCCGTCTCTGGCAATGCATTACGCCGGGAAGGCGGTCCTAAGAGCCTTGTCGAGATCCTTGATGAGGTCTTCAGGGTCTTCGAGGCCGATATGCAGGCGAACGGACTGACTGTTTTCACCGGTCTGCGTCGCCGTGCGCATGCCTTTGAGCCTTACCGGAATTGCCAGGCTTTCGAAGCCGCCCCAGGAAAAACCGAGGCCGAAGAGAGAGAGCGCATCGAGAAAGGCGTGCGTCTGCTGTAGCGACGCGCCCTCGGTGAAGTCGAAGGCGCACAGACCCGAACTGCCGGAGAAATCCCGCTTCCAGATCTCGTATCCCGGATCGGCGGCGAGTGCCGGGTATCTGATCTTGCCGACATGGGGCTGGTCCTTGAGCCAGTCGAGCACGGCAAGGGTGTTCTTCCTGTGCTGCTCCAGACGAACCGACAGGGTGCGCAATCCGCGCAGGCCCAGAAAGACATCGTCCGGCGCGACGTGGCTGCCCATTGCGCCGTGCAGCGCTTGAAGCTTCGGCCAGGCCCGTTCGTTCGCGGCGATCGAACCGAGCATGGCGTCCGAATGGCCGACGATATACTTGGTACACGCCTGGATCGAGAGGTCTGCTCCCAGGGACAGGGGCTGGCAGTAAAGGGGGCTCGCCCAGGTATTGTCGGCAAGTACGGTTGCATCGATTTCCCGCGCCGCCGCGGCAATCGCCGGAAGGTCCTGCATCTCGAATGTCAGGGAGCCGGGAGCTTCGACGAATACTGCGGTGGTCTCTGGCCGGAACAACGCCTTGATACCGCCCGCAATGGCCGGGTCGTAATATTCCACCGAAACCCCGAAACCGGGAAGGACGGTATCCGCGAAATGGCGGGTCGGGCCGTAGACGGTGTCCGCCAGCAGAATGTGATCGCCCGATTTGACGCACGACAACAGCGCGAGCGCAATCGCGTTCAGGCCCGAATTGGCCAGTTTCGCGCCGGCCGCCCCTTCGAGTTCCGCGATCGCCGCCTCCAGCGAATTGGTCGTCGG
This sequence comes from Roseibium aggregatum, assembly GCF_017309185.1. Lineage (GTDB taxonomy): Bacteria > Pseudomonadota > Alphaproteobacteria > Rhizobiales > Stappiaceae > Roseibium > Roseibium aggregatum_B. The sequence goes on from NZ_JAEKJZ010000001.1 coordinate 2,011,136, forward strand.
CGTTCCGCGCCGGCCGTAGGAATAGGCTTGCTTGCCGCCGATCATCGTTTCCACGTCCGGATAAAGCACGGTGGAGGCATGGACGACAGGCGGATTGACGAACCCGTGAAAAGCTTGCGGATCCCGGCCAGCGTGCATGAGTTTGGTATCGGGCTTGAGAGACATGTTTTGGTCCGGTTGTATCTTGAGAGTGCAATTGAGGGGGAAGGGGCTCGTGCGGGCAGGTCGGCCCACCGGGCCATGCGCACTCTAGTCAAAGTTTACGGAGCTGCAACAGACTCCGGCCGCCGTTTTTTCGAGCCGATTTCCGGGGACTTCTTCTACCTGCGATACCGCTTATGTTTAATCGAAAAAGTAATTGATCCCTTTTTAGGCATCGATTGAATTCGATTTAGCCATGTTCACTATTTGTGCGTGTTGGCGGGAGGCAATTGCATCGCCGCCCGCGAAATTTGACGAGATAATGGCAGCAAGTACTTGACCCGAACAGCTAAATGCCATCGTATGGTCGCGTCGGGCGGGCCGGGGAAACTCTGGAGGAAATGGCCGCTGAGGCTGACTGTTGTCCGCGGAGCGAGGCAACGAGGAAGTTCTCCGATCAGGCCCGACAAAAAAGTATGGGTAACAAATAAAGGCTGCATATCCATGTCAAAAAAATTCCTTCCGCTCGTACTCGGCGCTGCCATGGGTGCCGTTGCGGCGACGGCTGCCGGTGCGACGACGCTGGAAGACGTCAAAGCTAAGGGCTTTATTCAGTGTGGCGTGAGCCAGGGCCTTCCGGGTTTCTCCAATCCGGACGCACAGGGCAACTGGACCGGTCTCGACGTTGATTTCTGCCGTGCAATGGCCGCTGCTGTTTTCGGGGACGCGTCCGCCGCCAAGTTCACTCCGCTGTCCGCGAAAGAGCGTTTTACCGCTCTGCAGTCGGGTGAAGTCGACGTTCTGCCGCGCAACACCACCTGGACCATGTCCCGTGACACGCAGTTGGGCTTGAACTTCGCCGGCGTGAACTACTACGACGGCCAGGGCTTCATGGTGCGCAAGGATCTCGGTGTGACGTCCGCTCTGGAACTGTCCGGCGCATCTGTCTGCACCAACACTGGCACCACCACCGAGCTGAACGTCGCCGACTACTTCCGTGCGAACAACATGCCGTACGAAATCGTCGCTTTCGAGAAAGCCGACGAGGTTGTGGCCGCGTATGACGCCGGCCGTTGTGACGTTTACACCACGGATGCGTCCGGCCTGTACGCCCAGCGTCTGAAGCTGACCAATCCGGGCGACCACATGGTCCTGCCGGAAATCATCTCCAAAGAGCCTCTCGGGCCGGTTGTCCGCCAGGGCGACGATGAGTGGTTCAACATCGCCAAGTGGACACTCAACGCGATGCTCAACGCTGAAGAGCTCGGTGTGTCCTCCGAAAATGTCGACGAGATGAAGTCTTCCGACAACCCGTCCATCAAACGTCTTCTGGGCGTTGAAGGTGCGTATGGTGAAGGCATCGGCCTCTCCAACGACTGGGCCTACAACATCATCAAGAACGTCGGCAACTATGAAGAGTCCTTCAACGCCAACGTCGGTCCGGACACTCCGCTCGGCATTTCCCGCGGCGTGAACGCTCTTTGGAACAAGGGCGGCTTCATGTACGCGCCGCCGATCCGCTAATCCTCTTAGCTGAGATCTGAGGATTAAGGGTTCCGGCGGCACGCCTGCCGGAACCTTTTTTTATAAACATCATGCGTTGAGAACCGGGCAAAACCGGTCAAACGTGGGGAACGAACTGCTTCGAACGCCGATAGGGGAACGCGCGAAAAGCGCAGTGTGGAAGCGGTTTTCTACGAGAAAGACACACGGCTTCATGCCGGCTTCTTTCCGTTAAAACTTGGGCGAGGTTCTATGACTTCAATGGAGCGGGACACGGCGGAGGCGCCGGCGCGTGCTTCGCTGATCAACGATCCAAAAGCGCGCGGCTACTTTTATCAGGCGGTGTTGATCGTCGCGCTAGTTGTATCGGGATACTTTATCGTCACCAACACGATTGCCAACCTGGAAAGGCAGAACATTGCTTCCGGTTGGGATTTTCTTGAAAACACAGCCGGTTTCGGCACCAATCAGTCCCTGGTGGAATACTCTGAAACGTCCTCATACGGCTGGGCTATTTTTGTCGGGTTCCTGAACACGCTGCTTGTTGCGGTTGTTGGCATTTTCTTCGCCACGGTAGTCGGTTTCATCGTTGGGGTTGCAAGGCTTTCCAACAACTGGGTTATCAGCCGTATCGCTTATTGCTACGTCGAACTGATCCGGAACATCCCGCTGCTGCTGCAGATTTTCTTCTGGTATTTCGCGGTGTTGCGCGCGGTCCCGGGAAAACGCGACAAGTGGTCGTTCTTTTTCGATACGGTTCATCTGAATATCGCCGGTTTGCGCGGTCCCAAACCAATCTGGGAACCGGGAGCCGAGTGGATAGGCTTTGCCCTCATTCTCGGGATCATTGCTTCCATTGTGGTTTCAAGATGGGCGCACAAACGCCAGGATCAGACCGGTCAGCAGTTTCCGGTTTTCTGGACAGCGGTCGGCCTGATCGTCGGATTGCCCGTTTTGACGTATCTCGTTACCGGCATGCCGATGCATCTGGAACACCCGAATTTCGTCGAAACCGGTCCGATCCTGCGCCGTGGGTTCGAATTGAATGTCGGTATCAACGTCATTCCCGAGTTTCTGGCGCTAACGGCGGCTCTGTCGATCTACACCGCGTCCTTCATTGCGGAAATCGTTCGCGCGGGCATTCAGGCCGTCAGCCACGGTCAGACCGAGGCGGCTCATGCTCTCGGACTGCGGAACGGCCCGACACTTCGCCTGGTCGTCATCCCTCAGGCAATGCGGGTCATCATTCCGCCTCTCACGAGCCAGTATCTCAACCTGACCAAGAATTCTTCGCTTGCGGTCGCAATCGCTTACCCGGATCTCGTGTCCATGGGCGGCACGGTTCTCAATCAGACGGGCCAGGCGATCGAGGTCATTGGCATCTGGATGGCGGTGTACCTGTCGCTCAGCCTGATCACCTCTGCCTTCATGAACTGGTACAACCAGCGCATGGCGCTTGTGGAACGGTAAGGAGAGCGTCCCATGACTAATTCTGAAATGTTCCACATCAGAACCGAGGAGGCGCCGCGCTTGCCGGCGCCGATCTCGACCACCGGCGCCATCGGCTGGATGCGGCAGCACCTGTTTTCCTCCATTGGCAACACCATACTGACCGTCATTGGAATCCTGATCGCCTATTCCCTGATCGCGCCGCTCATTCAATTCGCGTTGATCGACGCGGTCTGGTCTGGAGAAAACAGGGAAGCCTGCCTGCCGCAGGACGGTGGCCACAGCGGGGCTTGCTGGGCTTATGTAAAGGCCTACTTCCCCCAGTTCATTTACGGCAGGTACCCGACGGAGGAGATCTGGCGGGTAAACATCGTTTACTTCCTGTTTGCCGTGCTTCTGGTGCCGTTGGCGATCCCGAGCGCGCCGTTCAAGAAGGCCAACGCGATCCTGTTTCTGGTCGTGTTTCCGGTCGTTGCCTATTTCCTGCTGACCGGTCTGGTGATCGGGGATACGGTTGTTCTGCCGATTGTGGAAACCGCTGTGTGGGGGGGCTTGCTGGTCACCCTCGTGATTGCGGTTACCGGCATCGTGGCTTCACTTCCGCTTGGCATTGCGCTTGCCCTTGGCCGGCGCTCGAAAATGCCGATCGTCAAGCTCGTGTCGATCATCTTCATCGAGTTCTGGCGCGGCGTGCCGCTGATCACGGTGCTGTTCATGTCGTCGGTGATGCTGCCGTTGTTCCTGCCGGAAGGGGTGACGTTCGACAAGCTGCTGCGCGTCCTCATCGGTGTGACCCTGTTTTCCGCCGCTTACATGGCCGAAGTGGTCCGTGGGGGGCTGCAGGCGATCCCGAAGGGCCAGTATGAGGGTGCCATGGCGCTCGGCCTCCGGTTCTGGCCGATGATGTATCTCATCATCCTTCCGCAGGCGCTGAAGCTGGTGATCCCGGGCATCGTCAACACCTTCATCGGTCTTTTCAAGGATACGACACTGGTGCTGATCGTCGGCATGTTCGACTTGCTTGGACAGATCCAGTCGTCCTTCACAGACCCGACCTGGTCGACCCCGAGTCAGGGCCATACAGGCTATCTGTTCGCAGCGATCGTCTTCTGGTGCTTCTGCTTCGGCATGTCTCGCTACTCCATTTTCATGGAGAAGAAGCTGCACACCGGGCACAAACGCTAAGGATTTTTCCGGGGCGCGCGCCTTATCGCAGCGCCCCGGCCGACAGACACTCTTGGAGTTAACAACCATGACTGAGAATACAGTACGCGACGAGGACCTTTCCGCCGACCGCGCCAAGATGACGGTTTCCGAAACGGAAGTGGCGGTCGAAATCAACAACATGAACAAGTGGTATGGAGAGTTCCATGTCCTGCGCGACATCAATCTCAAGGTGATGCGCGGCGAACGGATCGTGATCTGCGGTCCATCGGGCTCGGGAAAATCCACCATGATCCGCTGCATCAACAGGCTTGAGGAACACCAGTCCGGTCAGATTCTCGTCGACGGCAACGAGCTGACCGACGATTTGAAAAAGATCGATGAGATCCGCCGGGAAGTCGGCATGTGCTTTCAGCACTTCAACCTGTTTCCGCATCTGACCATTCTTGAAAACTGCACGCTGGCCCCGATCTGGGTCCGCAAGATGCCGAAGAAGGAAGCCGAAGACATCGCCATGCACTATCTTGAGCGCGTCAAGATCCCCGAGCAGGCGCAAAAGTATCCCGGCCAGCTCTCCGGCGGCCAGCAGCAGCGCGTCGCGATCGCCCGGTCGCTCTGCATGAACCCGAAGATCATGCTGTTCGACGAGCCGACTTCGGCGCTCGATCCGGAAATGATCAAGGAAGTGCTCGATGTTATGGTCGGCCTGGCGGAAGAAGGCATGACCATGCTCTGTGTGACTCACGAAATGGGCTTCGCCCGCAAGGTCGCAAACCGGGTTATCTTCATGGATGCCGGCCAGATCGTGGAACAGAACGAGCCGGAGGAGTTTTTTACCAATCCGCAGCATGAACGGACCAAATTGTTCCTGAGCCAGATCCTGCACCACTAGGACGACGGACCGGCGGCAGGCAGGTGCAGCTTTTCACGAAAAGGTCTGCTCGCTGTTTGCCTGTTTGTTGACGCCGTTTTTTAGACAATGGGCCTTGGAATGGTGTTCCGAGGCCCATTGCCGTTTCGGCATCGCTTTTCCCGCCACCCTGATCCGGGTCTCTGGCTTACCTCAACATCTCCCGAAAGGAGATCGCCGGCTGTTTCCGCCACGGCCAAAATTTCCGATTGGGCCGGATCGCATTGCCGCGAAACTGCGGAGCGATTCTATCTGCCCTCGACTGGAAGTTGCGTACGGAGTTGCAAGCTCAAAAATACGCAAAAATATCGAGTTATAAACCGGCAATTCAAGATGGTGGGCTGTCGAATATTTCACTGTAAATTTTATTTTATTTTTTATTTATTCTTTTCAATTGTCGTAGGGTCAGTATTAATGGGTGAGCGGCCATGCACGACAAAGATCATGAGTTTGAGGACCGGTTGAGGTTTGCTGAAATCGACCGGGAAACTATCGCCATTTTGAGAAAAATCTGGCCGGTCGTGAAGCCGTCCCTGGATGGGGTTCTCGATGCGTTTTACGCGCATGTAAAGACCAACGCACATCTTTCCGCCATGGTCGGCAGCATGCAGCCAAGGCTGGTCGAGGCCCAGAAAACCCACTGGGAAAAGCTCTTCACAAACGGTTTCGACGCGGACTATCAGCAAAGCATCAACCGGATCGGTCATGTTCACTGCAAGATCGGCCTGGAGCCTGCCTGGTACATTGGCGGTTACAAGTTCGTTCTGATCCGTCTGCATGCGTTGATTCTTCGAAAGTACAGAAGATCGTTTCAAGACGTCGAAAGATTGCTCAGCGCCGTTTCCTCCGCGGTTATGCTGGACATGGATCTCGCGATTTCGACCTATGAGGAAAAGCTGCTCGAGGAACGTGCCGAGCAGATGAAACGTTTGAACCTGGCCATCGAGGCATTTCAGGCGAAGGTGCGGCAACCCTTGCAGGAAGTCGATGAAGGCGCTCGAAAGGTTGAGAAGGAAGCGAACGAACTTACCTTGGTCTCCAAATCCGCGATGGAAAAGGTTTCAAGCGCCAGCGCCGTTTCCAAGGATTCCAGCGTGAGCGTTCAAACCGTTGCTTCGGCCACGGAAGAGCTTTCGAGTTCCATTCAGGAAATATCGAAACAGATTGTCGGAGCTTCAAAGATTGCGAGCGAAGCCGCTGGCGGCACGGAGCAATCCAGTGTCCAGGTGGGCAGCCTCGCCGGAGCTGCGCAGAAGATCGGCGATGTTGTCGGTCTCATTCAGGCGATTGCCGAACAGACCAATCTTCTTGCCCTGAATGCGACGATTGAAGCCGCAAGGGCCGGTGAGGCCGGAAAGGGCTTCGCCGTGGTTGCCAGTGAGGTGAAGACGCTGGCCGAACAAACCGCGAAGGCGACGGAAGAAATCAGCCAGCAGGTCACGGAGATCCAGGAATCGACGGACAAGGCGGTCGGATCTATTCAGTCGATTTCCGAGGTGGTCAAGAACCTCGACGAGATGACGGCTTCGATTGCTGCCGCGGTCGAGGAGCAGGGCGCCGCGACGCAGGAAATTTCGCAAAGCATTCAGTCGGTCGCTTCGGGAGCCGGGACGCTGGACAACGATATAGAAGGGGTTGGGCAGGCCATAGAGACCAGCGACAGGACAGCCGGCGCGTTTATGGAAGCGGCCCGTCGGATGAACGCCAGCACAAATGCCATCTCTGTCGAGATTGCCGATTTCTTCGAAGCGCTGAAGGCCGGGTGACGGCTGCAGGCGAAGCTTGCCGTCAGGAAGGCGTGGTTGCGATCTTCGTGTCCTCGCGCCCACCCCATTCCGCCCAGGAACCGTCGTAAAGGGCTAGGTCTCTCACACCGAGGATCGTGAGGCCGAGAGTGAGTATCGCCGCGGTCACGCCCGAGCCGCAGGTCGTTGTTACGGGTTTCTCGAAATCCACGCCGGCTGCCTGAAAAATCTCGGCAAGCTCTGCCTTGGAGCGGAAGGTGCCGTCTGTGCCGATCAACTGTGTGAAGGGAAGATTGAGCGCGGTCGGCATGTGTCCGGACTTGAGGCCCGCCCGCGGCTCAGGTGCGGCGCCGGCGAACCGTTCAGCGGATCTCGCATCGAGCAATTGACGGGCCCCCGATGAAATTGAGTGCCGGATGTTTTCAAGGTCAGCCACAGCGCCGTGGTTCAGTCGCGCGGTGAAATGGCTTTGAACACGATGGGGAACCGTATCCTCGACGGGCCGTTCTTCGGCCTGCCATTTCGGCAGGCCGCCGTCGAGGATAAAGACGCGCTCGGCGCCCATGCATCTCAGGGTCCACCAGACCCGCGGCGCGGAATAAAAGCCAAAATCGTCGTACACGACCAGGGTCTGGCCGTCCCCGATCCCGAGCTTTCGCATCGCGGAGGAGAAGACGTGCGGTTGCGGCAGCATGTGCGGCAGATCGGACTGCTTGTCGCAGATTTCGTTGATGTCGAAAAACACCGCGCCGGGGATATGCGCCGTCGGGTAGACCGGTTGTGCCTCCGGCTCCGTGACAGGAGGCATCCAGGCGTTGACGACCACAAGGTCCGGGGAGGACAGACGATCGGCCAGCCATTGGGTGGAGACGAGTGGTTGGTCGGTCATTTGAGCTCCTTAAGCTTCGTACAGGCCTTTGGACTTGTGCCAATCCTCAATGGACAGCTCGGGGTACCGCTGAAAATGAACGTGTCCCGGCCCATCCGGCACGTCGATCCAGTCAGGCTTGAATTCAAGCATGATATGGACGACCTCCGGTGGTGTTGGCAAGGGGGTATCGATAGCGCCGGCATGGGGATGAAGAAGTTCAGGCCAGCGCGGATCCCAAAGCCAGAGATGGCTGCCGCAGCGGCGGCAGAAATGCCGTTCCGCCGGGCTTGTCTCGCCGTCGATGACAGCGTGATAGACGGCCTTGGCGTCCGCACCCTGCAAACTTAACGTGCTGCTCTCGGCCATAAGGTTGATGGCGTATCCCGCGCAGCCGCCGGTTTTCCTGCAAACGGTGCAATAGCAGCGCATATAGGGGTAGGGCGTCCGGCTCTCCACCTCGAACGAGACCGCCTTACAGTGACAGCTGCCCTGAAGTTTCATGTCTTCCCTCTCATGTGCAAACTCAGTCGTTGAGCCGGATCCGGACACGCCTGTTCTGCTTGCCTTTCTTCTCGATCTTGCCGAGTTCCAGCCGCCCGATCTCGGAAGTTCGACTGACATGGGTTCCCCCGCATGGCTGCAAATCGACCTCGCCGCCGATCCGAACCAGGCGAACGCGGCCGGAGCCGCGTGGCGGCTTGACCGACATGGTTTTGACAAGGCCCGGACTGGCATCGAGCTCTTCGTCCGTGATCCATTCCGTCGATACTTCGTGGTCGCCGTCCACCAATGCTTCGAGTTTTGAAATCAAACCGTCCTTGTCGATGGTGTCTTCGCCCATGTCGAAATCAAGACGGCCTTCGGGATTGCCGATCTGACCGCCGGTGACGGGATAAGGCAGGGCAACCGACAAAAGGTGCAAGGCGGTGTGCACGCGCATGTGCCGGTAGCGTCGCGCCCAGTCGACATGGGCCGCCACCTTCCAACCGGGCTGGGGCAGGTCCTGTCCCTCCGCCGGGACATGGACAATGGACATTCTATCCTCGCCGTAAACACTCGTGGCGATCTCGATCTTCTCGCCGTTTTCCAGCTCGAGGTAGCCGCTGTCTCCTGGCTGGCCTCCGCCGGTCGCATAAAACACCGTGCGATCCAGCACGATGCCGCCCCGGTCGTTGACCGCAGTCACCTCCGCTTCGCAAGTCCGGAGATAGGCGTCGTGCCGGAACAAGGGGGTCGTCATGGTCAAGCGTCTCCGTCTCGGACTGCGGGTTGAATGAAAGAAAAGCTTCTCCGCTTGCGCATTGCCGCCTCTGCCGCCCTGCGAAAACATTCTGGTAAGATATCCTGCCTGCCGGAGCAAGGGGAGGACGGGCTTTAGGAAAACACCGGGAAACCGCTCCTTGTCAATTCAAGAGCATACAGGTCAAAGAATGGGAGACAGAAGTCTGGCGCCTTGAGCGAGCACCTGAAACAGGTAACTGCGCGATTGAAACGCGTCCGGCCAGGTGAGCCGTGCGTTTTGAAAGTCGGTTTCCAGCATGTCTTCCACCGATTGGATCGTTCGGGGATGGGTGAACCAGAGGGTCATTTCGAAATTGATTTGAAACGACCTGTTGTCGAAATTCACGGTTCCGACCGACGCGAGATCGTTGTCCAGCAAGGTCACTTTCTGATGCATGAAGCCGTCCGTATAACGGTAAACCTTCACGCCTCGCTGGATAAGCATTTCTTCATAGGCGTGACTGGCGAGCCAGACCGTCCAGTGGTCCCGTTTTTCCGGCAGCAGGATGCGCACATCGATCCCGCGCATGGCCGCGGCGCAAAGGGCCGTTTGAACGTCGAGGGAGGGCACAAGGTAAGGCGTTGCGATCCAAAGGCGCTGTTTCGCTTTTGCCGCCGCCTCGACAAAGGCGATGGCGCATTCTTCAAGCTTGTCGGCCGGACCGGTCGGCATGACCAGGACCGGTTCGTCGCCAGGCATCGGGACGTCGCCGACCTGGGGCAGATCGATCCGCTTGCCGCTGGCCCAAAGCCAATCCTCGACAAAGGAAAGCGCACAGGCAATAGCCGCCGGTCCCTCGACCCGCACATGGGTGTCCCGCCAGTGCCCGAACCATTTGTCCCTGCCAACATATTGGTCGGCAACGTTGTGACCGCCGACAAAGGCCTGTCTGTAGTCGGTCACAACCAGTTTGCGGTGGTTGCGGTAGTTGAGCCTCATCGGACCGAGCAGACGCAGGAACCGGTGATTTTCGTTGAAGCCGCAAACCTCGATGCCGGCATCCTTGAGTCGGCCGAGAAAGCTGCGGGACAGGGCGTGGCTGCCGACATCGTCGTAAAGAAAACAGACTCTGACGCCCTGCTTTGCCTTCTGGACCAGCGCCTCGGCCATTTCTCTGCCGAGTTCGTCGTCGTGAATGGCGAAAAACTGGAAAAAGATGACCTCTTTAGCCTGAGCAATGGCCTCCTTGATGGCCGCAAAGGTGGCGTCGCCGTCGATAAGCAGGTCGGTCTTGTTGCCGGCGAGGAACGGAACGCCCGCGACCCGCGACAGAACAGGCCATTCCCGGGTCTCGTCGTGATCCGTCAGGCCGAGTTCGTCGGCTCGCCTGGCTCTCTCCGACCGCCCAAGCGTGGCTTGGATATTCGCGTAGTCGGAAAACGACCGCCAGCCGAATACGAAGTAAAGCGGAACCGTCAGAAAAGGCAGAAAGAAGAGCGACAGGAGCCAGGCGATCGATCCTTGCGCGGTGCGGGAGTTCATGATTTCCCGCACCGCGCAAACGATGGCGGTGACATAGACAATCGCAACGAAAGCGGCGACCAAGCCGAGGTTGTCCAGAAGTATTTCCAGAAGGTCGAAATCGGTGACCGCGTCCTGGACGACTGCTTCAGCGCCGGAGCCGTCTTGAGCGAAGGTTGGATCTGTCAGTCCCATCACATGCCAGCTGGATATGTGGCTACGAGACGAACGGCGCGCGGATGGCCACACTTCGTTCCAGCCAGCCGGGCACCGGCAGGTTTTTCGACCGCAGGAAATCCGGGTTGTAGAGTTTCGACTGATATCGGGTGCCGTGGTCGCAAAGAATGGTGACGATGGTCTTTCCCGGCCCGATTTCCTTGGCAAGGCGCCGGGCGCCGGCCAGATTGATGGCGGTCGAGCCCCCCAGGAGAAGGCCTTCGTTTTCCGCCAGCGAAAACACGAGCGGCATCGCTTCCGCATCCGGTATCGTGTAGGCGAAATCGGCTTTCACATCCTTGACGATCGGTGTGTTGCGGCCAAGACCAATGCCTTCGGAAATCGATGAGCCGTCCGAAGCGACCGCTTCCCCCCTGGAGAACAGGGACTGCATGGCCGCACCTTCGGGATCGGCGCAGCCGATCTTGATACCCGGTTTGTTCTCCTGCAGATATCGCGACACGCCGGCCAGGGTCCCCCCCGAGCCGACCGCGCAAATGAACCCGTCCACCTTGCCGCCGGTCTGTTCCAGGATCTCCGGTCCGGTCGTCAGGTAATGAGCCTTGGGATTGTCCAGATTGTTCCACTGGTCGGCGAAGATGACGCCGTTGGGCTCGGTTTTGGACATCTCCTCGGCCAGCCGGCGGGCGACATGCTGGTAGTTGTTGGGATCCTTGAAGGGCTTCGCCGGAACTTCGACCAGTTCGGCGCCGCACAGGCGCAGCATGTCCTTTTTTTCCTGGCTTTGCGTTTCGGGAATGACGATCACGGTCCGGTATCCGCGCGCACCCGCGACCAGAGCCAGGCCGATGCCCGTATTCCCGGCCGTACCTTCGACGATCACCCCGCCGGGTTTCAGATCACCACGTGCTTCGGCTTCCAGAATCATCTGGCGGGCAGGCCGGTCCTTGACGGATTGTCCCGGATTCATGAATTCGGCCTTGCCGAGGATTTCGCAGCCTGTTTCCTCCGACAATGCTTTCAGGCGGATGAGAGGAGTGTTGCCGATTGCATCGACTACGGATTCGGACACCGACATTTGTAAATTCCTGGCTGATCAGGCCGTTCTGTTTTGACCGGCCGATTGGAACCTGTTGGGATAAGGACGCTAATCGTCCGTGTTCATGTGATCAAGGCTGGAATGTAAGGTTTCGAGGCCGTATTGCCAGAACCGAACGTTTCAATCGATCCTCTTTCCGGCGAATGTTTTTCTGCCATATCACAGCTAGCGGGTAAGCAGTTCTGCGGCCGGTGGTCCCGATCGGGTTACCGGTTTTGAGAGAATGGTGTATGAGTTGATCCGGTGCCTGTTGTCTTGCGTATCAGTGTCGGGATAAATCAGGCTTTGGAGATTAATGAGAGCGCGAATGGAAAAAAACGTGACTGGAATGGATGAGCTTCTGGCGGGATATGCCGCCGGATCCTTGACCTATCCGGCACAGGCGCTGGTCGGTGCGCATTTGGAACTGAGCGATCGCAACAGGGCCTATGTTTCGTCACTGGAAACCCTTGCGGCAGTCGCACTGGACCAGGTCGAGCCTGTTGCTCTCGCCGACCGCGAGGCCCTTCTGGCGTCCGTTTTCGCCAGTGGCGACATGCCCTTGAACGAAAACGGGCCGGAGCCGGACGGCGGAGCCGAAGAGGCCGGGCCCGTTCCTCAGTCCCTGCGTTCGATTGTCGGTCAGTCGATGCAATCCCTTCCGTGGAAAACGCTGTTGCCCGGGGTGAGGGAATGCAAGTTCGGCGAGATCGACGGATGCGTCAGCAGTCTTTTGTGGGTTCGCGCCGGACGCGCCATGCCGTCCCATACCCACCACGGAACGGAACTGACGCTGGTTTTGCAGGGCGGCTTCAAGGACGAAGACGGTCACTATGTGGCCGGCGATGTGGCCTTCGCGGATGGTGATGTCGACCATAAGCCGATTGCCGACGAGGACGAGGATTGCATCTGCTTTGCCGTCACCGCAGGCAGGCTGCAGCTTACCGGCCCGGTCGGGCGCTGGTTCGCCCCCTTCATGCGCTGAGGTGAACCAGGCCTTTTCGGCACACTCGACGGCTCGCACAAATCTCTGAAATGACACGCGGAAAATCGATCCGCCCGGTTTCGTTTTGCGTATTCAGATCGAACGCAGAAGGAGATTCATGTGTCCCGGAAAAACTATCGCGCCCGGCCGGAAGAAGGTAGCGTCTGGATTACCGGCGCAAGTTCCGGCATTGGCCGGGCCGTCGCACTCAAGCTAGCGGACATGGGATGGCAGATCGCCGCGACCGCCCGTTCTCAGTCGGCGCTTCTGGACCTGGAACAGGAATCGGGCGCCTTGAGGGGGCGGATCCGTGCGTTTGCAGGAGATGTGACGGACACCGCGCATATGAGGTCGATCTGCCGGGCGATTGAAGCGGAACTCGGGCCTCTGGCTCTTCTGGTCGCCAACGCCGGTATCTATCTTCCCCAGGATGGTTTGAACGCCGACCCGGAGGCATTTCGCACGAGCATCGACGTGAACCTGATGGGAACCGTCAACGCTCTTCTGCCGACGGTCGAGGTCATGAAGGCGCGGGGTAGGGGACAGGTTGCTGTGGTGTCTTCCGTGGCCGGATATCGAGGGTTGCCGACTTCCGCCGCCTATGGCGCCACAAAGGCCGGGCTCATCAACCTTGCCGAATCCATGAAGTTCGATCTCGACCGTGCAGGAATAACGCTTCAGGTTGTCAATCCTGGCTTTGTCGACACGCCGGCGACCCGGTCGAATCCCTTTGATATGCCACATCTGATTTCGGTTGAGGATGCGGCCGCGCAAATCGTCAAAGGGCTCGATCGACCGGGCACCTTCGAAATCGCGTTTCCCCGGGCCTTTGTCCGGCAACTCAAGCTTCTTCGGCTTCTGCCCGACCGCCTGTATTTCCGTCTCGTCGCACGCTCGACCGGCTGGGACAAGAAGAGCGCCGGCTGATCAGTGGCGCCTGGCGACAGACCCGGCCGTCTCCCTCACTCGGTCTTCACATAGACCATCTGGCGGACGTCGATGTTGCCGGAGCGGAAACCGGCTTCGCAATAGTGAAGATAGAATTCCCAAAGCCGTTTGAAGCGGTCGTCGAAACCGAGCGGGCGGATCTGCGGCCAGGCCTGTCCGAACCGCTGACGCCATTCGGAAAGGGTTCTGGCATAGTCCTGCCCGAATATTGTCTGGTTGGCCAGATCGAGTCCGAGGGACTTACCGATATCGACAAGCCGGCCAGGCGGCGGCAGCATTCCACCCGGGAAGACATGACGCTGAATAAAGTCGGTCCCGCGTTTGTAATCCTCAAACATCTTGTCCTGGATCGTGATGATCTGCAGACCGGCCTTGCCGCCGGGCTTCAGGCAATTCGCAAGCTGGCTGAAATAGGTCGACCAGTATTTCTCGCCGACGGCTTCGAACATCTCGATGGACGCGATCCGGTCATAGACACCTTTTTCGTCGCGATAATCCTGAAAGACGACGTCTACCTTTTCGTTCAGGCCGGCCCTGAAGATCCTTTCGCGGGCATAGTCGAACTGTTCCTGCGATATGGTCAGCGCCCGGACATGTGCACCCACCGTCTTGGAAACGTACTCAGCGAAACCGCCCCAGCCGCAGCCGATCTCGAGAACCGTGTGGTCCGGTCCGATATCTGTCTCGCGGACCAGAGAAGCGTATTTCGCTGCTTGGGCCTGCTCCAGATCGTTGGTTTCATTGCTGTAGATCGCCGAGGAATAGGTCATCGACGGGTCGAGCCACTTGTCGTAAAACGCGTTCCCAAGGTCGTAATGGGCGGAAATATTCCGTTTCGAACCGCGTTTCGTGTTGCTGTTGAGCCAGTGGCGGATGGACATCAGAACACGCGCGACTGGACTTCCCTGAATGGCCCGCAGTGTCGATTCCTGGTTGATGCAAAAGAGTTCCAGGAACGTCGTTACATCGGGAGAAGACCAATATCCCGAAATGAATGCTTCGCCGACGCCGACATCACCGGACTGGACCACCATCTTGAAAAAACGCCAGTCGTGAATGACAAGGACGCCATAGGGGCCGTCCTGCTGTCCCTGAATGACAAAAGCCCGGCCGTCAGGAAATTCGATCTTCAGCGTTCCGAACTGGATCGAGATTGCGAGCCCGGCGGCCATTTTCGCGAGCCGGGGCATACCTTTGAGTTCGGAGCGAAGATTTTCTTTTGTCAGAACAATAGGCTCACTCATGGAAGAACCTCTTGAAATGTCAATAATTAGGGGTCGTTGACACCGGATGGTGCGACGGGTCGGCTTCCATACCCGGCATCCCCGGCTCGGGTCGACGGTGAAATGGTACACGCTTTCGCCAGATTTTAAAGGCTTGCCAATGGATCGCGGCAATGACCTTGAAACTCAGGAGGGGGACACGAAGACATTCCGCCAGGATCGTTGCCGTCGAGAAAGTCTTGTGAGTCCCCGAAAAAGTTGCCGCCAGAACTGGACCGTCGGCATCTTTTTCCAGAATGCGTACCCTGACGTTTTCCCCCGGAGGGAGCATGCGGAAACAATAACGTTGTTCCATGCCGATAAAGGGAGAGACGTAAAATTCCTTGGATTGTTCCTGACGGATGCCACTGTCGGCTACCTGAGCAGGTTCGATCGGAAGGCAATAGGTGTGAATGCCGCCGAACGTGTTCCGAACCTCGTAGACGATTGCATCCAGACGGTTCTCGGAATCGAACGCGTAGTAAACGCTGAGCGGATTGAAGCCGTAGCCAAGCAGCCGCGGATAGGCGAGCAAGAGAATGCGGTGCGGTGCTGCGTGCCCTTTTTGCGCGAGCAGGTCCTCGACGAACCGGCGTAAACCGGATCCGTCTCTTTTGCCGTGGTCCTTTTCGTGAAACGACATCAGGTTGAACCGGTTCAGGGAGAAAAACCGGCTGGCTTTGGACGCTTCCTGCAGCCGGTCCACGTCCAGGAGCAGGGAAAAAACCCGATACTGAAAGCGGTGGCTTTTCGGCTTCATCCGCTGATGCATCACGGAGCCGGAATAAAGGGATGCGGCGCTGCGCGGAGGCTCGCCATTGTCGCTCAGCCGATTGCTATGTTTTTTCTGCTTCATTCCGCGGCATCCAGGAACGCCTGCGCCGGCGGCTCATTTTCCCAAGGCACATTGGCTCCGAGCGCCTTTGCAACCGCAAGACCGGAAACCAGTCCGTCCTCGTGAAACCCGTTGCCCTGCCAGGCGCCACAATACCAAATCCCGTTGACGCCCTGAATGTCGTTCAGGCGTTTTTTCGCGGCCAGGGCGGACGCATCGAACTGCGGATGGTCGTAAACGTATTTCGCAAAGGTCCTGTCCTCGCGCGGAGGTTCGAACGGATTGAGCGTGACGAATACCGGTTTTTCCCTGTCAATGTCCTGGAGCCGGTTCATCCAGTAGCTGACGGTGACGTCGCGGGTCTCGCCCGCGTTCCTGTCGGACATGTAGTTCCAGGAGGCCCATACGGATTTGTGCCGGGGCATGAGCGCTTCGTCCCGGTGGAGATAGACTTCGTTTGGCCGGTATCGGATCGCGCTCAGGATGTCGCGCTCCCGCTCGCTTGGGTCGCCCAGCATGGCCAGGCTCTGATCCGTATGGCTTGCGAGGACAACCTGGTCAAAGACATCCTTGTGCCCTGAGCAATCCGTGACGTGGACTTTGCCGTTCTTGCGTGTGATCTCCACAACCGCCCGGCCCAGGCGCATTTTGCCATGCAGCGGCGCAATCAGCCGCTCGACATAAGAACGGCTTCCGCCTGAAATCGTTCGCCACTGCTGCTTGTCGAAAGACAAAAGGCGGTGGTTTTCAAAAAACGCGACGAAACTCTCCGCGGGGTAGTCGCGCATTTCGCCGATGGGCGTGGACCAGATGGCCGCCCCCATGGCCAACAGATAATCGTTTACGAAACCGCTCGAGTAGCGCTCCTTGTCGAGATAGTTTCCAAGCGTCTGACCGGAGAGGTCTCCCGATCGCAGGTCGAGAACGGCCTGTTTGTTGAAACGGAAAATATCTTGCAGCATGCGCAGAAACCGCGGAGAGAGAAGGTTTCTTCTTTGCGCGAACACCGTGTTCAGGGAATGGCCCGACCATTCCAGCTTGCCGTTGTCCGCTGAAACGGCGAAGCTCATGTCGCTTGGTTTGCTTGCGACGCCAAGGTGGTCGAGCAGTGCGGTGAAGGCAGGGTAATTGCGCTCGTTGTAAACGATGAACCCCGTATCGACACAGACCTTCGTCCCGTCGTAATCGATTTCGGCCGTTGCGCTGTGTCCGCCGGGTCTCGTCCGTTTTTCGTAAAGTGTGACGTCGTGACTGTCGCTTAATGCCCAAGCTGCGCTGTTACCGGAAATTCCGGAGCCGATGACGGCAATCCGCATGTTCTGTCCTTCGCTCAGCCCGCCCCGGCTGCAATGAAATGATCCGAAGCGGAAAGTTTCCTTGTGATCCTAGTTGCTTACGGAAGGGACCACGCGTCGGATCATGCGGATTGTGAAATTTAGCGAAAGCTCTGTAAAAACAGGCGGACCGCGCAGCGCATTGACTTGCCGCCGAAAGCAGGCGACCGCCTGAAGCCGTAGGACGGAGACAGGTCCTTTCACCGGACCTGCCGTCAATTCTCGCCTTAGCACGTTTTAGTGCGTCAGGTAGGCCAATTTCGAAAGTGTCAGGCCTGCAGGGTATCGACCAGCCAATTCCATGCGACCTGGACCCGGGAACTCGCGGCGGCGAAGAACGCCACGATCTGATTCCAGACAGATTGACCGAAATCCGCAACCTGCAGCATTGGGCCGCGCTTGACCGGTTCCTCGTTGGTTTCGATCAGTTCCACAGTCGTGGCGTCGCTGCCATCGTTGACCACGCGCCGCGTAACCATCAGGGTCCCCTCGGTTGGCAACCGCGAGTCATCCTTGCCGGCGACAACGGTCTCTGTGTCCATTGCCTTGACGACAACGGCCCGACCATCCGGCAGCAGATGGGTTTCGTTGGTGCTGACCTCGGAATCGTAGATGACTTCCCCGTAGGAATCGATCAACTCGACCCAGACCGTCTTGCGCCCGTCCAGCTCGATTTCGCCGACCCAGATGGTCAGTTCGCTTTCGAGCGGATCGGACTGGTCGACAGACGCGGATGCGACCGTCACGGCCAGGCGGTCTTCCGGCAGCGTAATCGTTTCTTGCGGCAGCGGCTCGGCTGCCATTGCGCCTGTCATGAATGCGAGCATGAGGCCAAGCGCAAGTGTTCCTGCTTTTCTATTCCGTTGCATGTACGCCTCCCAAGGCTGATACAACTCTCTTAACGCGCGAGGGGCTCGATGGTTCGGTTCTTGATAGAACTCTTTACCGGAATTCCTGCGATTGTGATGAAGCGCCCCTCTGCGCAGTCACGATTTCGCCATTGTCGCACCACATTCTGGTTAATAGGTGTAATACACATCACAAATTCGGGTTTTTTCATTTACTTTCTGTTAATAAATGTGGCGCTGCGTTCATATTTCAAGGTCTTTCACCTTGAAGTGATTGATTCCACTTCGTAAAAATTACCTACTATGCCGTATTTAAAAGACTACGGACAGCAGCTGGCTTTCTGCCGTTACGGCATTGGCGTGAGGTGCATCCCTTAATCCGGGCACACCGGCGGGGACGGCCGCAGACAAAAAAATGCTCCACTGCGGTCTTGCAGCGGAGCATTTACGGGACGGTCGATCGATGGGGCTTTATGCATCGCTGTCCCGGAGATCCCCGTCTTGAGCGCGGGGAATCTTCTGCATTCTTTCGCAGGCTAATCGTTTGGCATTGCCCGTAACCTCTTGCGGGTAAGCCCTTTTCGGCAATTGGCCGGAAAAGCCTGCGCAGGAAAGAACCCTGTCAATTATCAATTGGAATGAAGCTGCACATCTGAATATACGCAACCCTGTCAGAATTTGCAGTGAGGTTTAATGCTGATCCGAAGGCGAGCTTTAGGCTAAACCTAATCAATTGAATTCAAATGGAATTCAGATGGACACTCTGAAGCTGTGCCTTATTTTGCCCCTCTAAATTAATGCGCGCAATTTTTAAGCGAATGTAAAATATTGGTTGCAACGCCGCAGCGGGGTACGATTTCCCGTTTTACCGATGGTCGCTTATACAGGGGTTTGGCTCGATTCGGTTCCGCCGGTTGGGCAAGAGTGGGCGGTCGCTTCAAGCCGGAAGACCTCAGAACCAAGCGGATAGGTATATCGTTCGTGTGACATCCGGACGGTCCGCGGATGTCAACCTGCCTCGCGAGTATCCCCAGTCCTCGTTTCTCCCGCAGGGCTTCCTGCAGGTGGAGTGCTCAAACGCCAGCGGCTCTCAAACCGGAATGACCTTTGTCAGAGCCTTCCGGTCTCCGCACGCTGACCCCTTCTTGGAACCCGAGGAATCGTAGTGCACTCGGATAGCTTCTTTGCGGTGCGTGAAACACACCACCAGCCTGCCGTTCAAGGTGCGCTTTCCCGGTAAGCACCTGACATTGCAAGCGTTAAGACCGATTGTCTCGGGTGACCCACAAATTGACATCCTTCCATTATTGCTGAAAGCTGCGCAGAATATTTCTGCGAGGTCGACCGATGCCCATAGACATAAACCTTCCCCTGATACTTCTGGCCGCGCTTGTCGCCTCGATCAGCCCTGGACCTGCAACGCTGGCTCTTGCGGGAACGTCTATGGCTTCCGGACGGTCATCCGGTCTTGCTCTTGCCTCTGGTATTACCACCGGTTCCCTGATGTGGTCGGTTGCCGCAGCTCTTGGCCTTGGAGGTATAATGCTCGCCAATGCATGGATCTTTGAACTGATCCGTTACTTTGGAGCGGCATACCTCATGTATCTCGCTTACAAAGCCGCGCGCTCCGCATTTTCCAGCAAGGACCTGGCGACCCGATCTTTCTCGGGTGGGAAACGCTCTCTGTACGCAAAGGGGCTGGCGCTTCACCTGACGAATCCGAAAGCAATTCTGTTTTTTGGATCGTTGTTCTCGCTTGGCTTGCCACCCGGAACAGACGTGGCGAACCTTGCGTTGGTCATTGGTGCTGTCGGGTTGCAGAGCTTTATTGTGTTTCATGGCTATGCACTGCTTTTTTCCTCAAAGGTGATGACAAGATTTTACCTCAAGCTGCGGCGCGGATTTGAAGGTGCCTTTGCCATCGGTTTCGGAACCGCAAGTCTCAAGATACTGACTGCCAAAGTCCAATCGTCCTAGGTCCGCTTCGTCTGCCAGTGAAACAACACCAGCGGCCTCGCTACATGTTCGGCGACGACTGAACGCAGGTCTTCCGTTCTCCCAAAGTCCAATCGCAGCAGAAAGCCTTTATGCGCTTGCCGCCGCAAAACCGGGATAATTCAGGCCCTTTCTTCCTGCCCGCTTGAACACCGGAACTTCTTTTCAACGGTGAAGGCGAACGCTCCGTCGGTTTCGGACGGCTGAAAATTCAAGACGGCCGCCAGGGTTTATCCGTTGAGAAGAAGGCCGTCGCCGTAGCAGGGGGCGCCTGCAGGGCCTCGGCTTGTGCGGACGACACACCGTCCTCGCGGCTTGTGTCGATCGCATAGTTCAGCTCGACAAAGGCACTGAAGCCCCTGTTCATCACAAGCTCGTCCGAGGCTTTTGACGTTTTCAGATACCGGTACTCGTCCGCGCAATACTCTTTCACGGAGATTGAACTGGTGTTCTCCGGTTGAGCCCAAGTTTGTCTTTCACAAATACGGAAGGGGGGGGCACCGGAACTTTCAGGGCGATCTGCAAGATGGCCAGCATGGCATAAGGAGCGCTCCGGGCAAGGAAACGCCAGGTTGTCTCAAGTGACATCCGTGGGGCCTGGTGGCCTATCGGTGTGAGGTTTGTTTACAAATCAACTTCGGGTCGAGGACAGCGAAAGCCAGTTTGAGTTGATCACCTGTCGGTATCAGGTTTGCCTTGGAGAGTTTCCAGAACGCGGTCGGTCACGCGAGGCAAATAACACTCGCATGCTTGTTGAAAACAGGTTTTTCTTGGAATTTTGCAACGGAGGTGGTGGTGGCTCCCCAGGCCGGACTCGAACCAGCGACCCAGCGATTAACAGTCGCTTGCTCTACCAACTGAGCTACTGGGGATCACCACAAACGGGCCCGGCTCGCGGCCGCCCCGTCGATGGAGATGCGTATATCAAACGCTTGATCCGTTTGCCAAGCCCTTTGTGGCGATTTTTTCATCAAGCCGTCATTTTTTTATCCGGCATGTGGGAAAGTCCATATTTATCAGAAAAATAGCAGGCTTGTATTGCCTGGAAACCATCCGATACCCGGCGGGATTTCAATGCGTTACCCCCGGCCAGGTGTGTTTCGGAACGGAAGTGAACCGGGAGGCGTAGCACTCCGGTCCTTGCCTGAAACCTCCCGCGGTTTCAGCGCTACGCTTGTTTCTCCCGTCATATCCGTCTAGGAAGAAATTCGACGGTTCCGGCTGGGATTTTTCCTTGTCCGGATGAAACGGGAATCCGGTGGCGAACGCGTTCGTTCGTAAAGCCGGAGCTGCCCCCGCAACTGTGAGCGGTAAGCGCCTGCACGAAAACCACTGGCCGAAGCGGCCGGGAAGGGGTGTCAGGCGCGGTGAGCCGCAAGCCAGGAGACCGGCCGTCGAATGCGCAACCCTTACTGCCGTCGGGTGGACGGCCGGGAGTAGAGAGTGACGGAAACACAAGGTCCCCGCGCCACGCTTGTCTTCGGCGGTGCCCGCTCCGGCAAAAGCCGGTTCGCGGAAGGGCTTGCCGTCAAATCCGGCCTGGAAAAAATCTACGTTGCGACCGGAGCCGCCTTTGACAGCGAGATGGCGGAGCGGATCTCGCAGCATCGTCTGCAACGCGGCCCATCCTGGACAACCGTGGAAGAACCGCTCGATCTTTGCCCGGTGCTTCAGGCGCACTGCCGCGCGGACCGGGTGGTGCTTGTGGACTGCCTGACCCTGTGGCTGTCCAATCTTTTGTTTTCGGAAAAAGATCCGGCCACAGAGACAGCCCGGCTTTGCGAGGCGGTGCTTGCCCTGTCCGGGCCCTGCATCTTCGTTTCCAATGAAGTCGGCATGGGAATTGTGCCGGAGAACAGACTTTCAAGGTCGTTCCGCGATGCGCAGGGACGGCTCAACCAGGATATGGCGCGTGTTTGCCGACAGGTGGTCTTCGTCGCCGCCGGTCTTCCGCTCGTCATGAAGCCTCAAGATCAACCGGAAATCGACCTATGACCAACACTTCCTTCAAGCCGGCCGGCAAGATCCCGGCAACGATCGTCACCGGGTTCCTGGGCGCCGGCAAAACGACGTTGATCCGCAACCTTCTCCAGAACGCGGGCGGCAAGCGCATCGCGCTGATCGTCAACGAATTCGGCGACATGGGCTTTGACGGTTCGCTGGTGAACGGATGTGCCGACCCGGGCTGTTCGGCAGAGGAGGTCGTTGAACTCACAAACGGCTGCATTTGCTGCACGGTGGCCGAGGATTTCCTGCCGACCATGGAAATGCTGCTGTCCCGGGATCTGCCGCCGGACCATATCGTCATCGAGACCTCGGGGCTGGCTCTGCCGCAACCGCTGGTGCGGGCGTTTTCCTGGCCGAGCGTCAAGCCCAAAGTGACCGTCGACGGCGTGGTGACCGTGCTCGACGCGGCCGCGCTTGCCGAGGGCCGTATCGCGCTCGACGAAGAAGCGCTTGAGGCCCAGCGCGCGGCGGACGAAGCCCTCGATCACGAGAGCCCGGTCGAGGAACTGTTTCACGATCAGCTTCGCTGTGCCGATCTTGTTGTCCTGAACAAGGCCGATCTGGTGTCCGCCGAGGTGCTGGAGGGGGTTCATGACCGTATTTCGGTCGACCTCCGTCCGGCGGTGCACATCGTCTCTTCTGAAAAAGGGACGCTGCCCATCGAGGTTCTGCTTGGCCGGGGCTCGGCGGCGGAAGACGACATGGCCGGACGGCACGAGCATCACGGTCATCACCACGATCATGACGACCACGATGATCATAACGATCACGAAGATCACCACCATGATCATCACCATCACGACGATTTCGAAAGCCACGTACTGGACGTCTCCGGTTTCGCCAGCCTGAAGGAAGCGGAAAGCAAGGTTCTTGAAGCCATGGCTCTGAAAGGCGTCCTGCGGATCAAGGGTGCGGTCACGATCGAGGGCAAGGCGGCTCCGGCCATGGTGCAGGCAGTCGGCCCCCGGGTGGAGACCTGGTTCGCGACCGGGGCGGAAAATGCCGGAAAACTCGTGGTGATCGGCTTGAAGGGGCTGGATCTGGAAGCCGCACGGACCCTTCTCGGAACGGTGAGAGCCGCCGCCTGATCTGAAGTGACAAGCCAAAGATGCATATTCTAGCCAGTCAGACGCGCCGGATCGACGACGGCGGAGACGCGGTCGATCTCGGCCAGTCTCCGGCCGAAATCCTGTTCTTGTCGGCGGCCGATACGGAACTCGGCGGTTTCGCCGCCGCGCAAGCCGGTCTCGGGGAGGGGAGCGCCAGCCTCCGGCTGGCGAACCTGATGGCCCTGTCTCATCCTTATTCGGTCGATCTTTATGCGGAACAGACCCTGCGCGGGTCGAAGCTTGCGATCCTTCGGGTGCTCGGGGGCAGTGAATATTGGCGTTACGGCCTGGAACGGTTCGAGGAGGAAGCCCGCGCGAACGGCATGGGCCTGATCGTCATTCCGGGAGATGACAAGTGGGACGAAGACCTCGCCAGCCGGTCCACTCGTCCGATGGAGGAGGTCAAAAGGGTCTGGCGGTATTGTGTCGAGGGGGGCTCGGAGAATTACGCCAACGCCCTGCGGTTCGCCGCCTTCCTGATCGGTGAGGCGGAAGAGCCCGCGCATCCGGTGCCGCTGCCGCGTGCGGGGATCTACCTGCCGGGCCACGCCGTTCCGGACCTGGAGACACTCAGGGCCAAATGGCAGGACCCGTCGCGGCCGGTGGCGGCGATCACCTTTTACCGGGCATTGGTTCAAGGCGCGCAGACCGCGCCCGTCGACGCGCTGGTTGCGGCACTTGATGAGGCCGGGGTCAACGCCTTGCCGGTGTTCGTCTCCAGCCTGAAGGAAGCTGAGTCCATCGCGGTTCTCGACGCGCTGTTTGAGCAGATGCCGCCGGACGTGGTTCTGAACGGAACCGCTTTCGCCGTTTCCAAGGCCGGAGCGGCACACCAGTCGACGCCGCTGGACCGTCCCGGAAAACCAATTCTGCAGGTGGTGTTTTCCTCTTCCTCGAAAGAAGGCTGGGAGGAAAGCGATCAGGGACTTTCGATCCGCGATCTGGCCATGCATGTGGTCCTGCCGGAAATCGACGGGCGTCTTCTGACGCGGGCCGTTTCCTTCAAGGAGGAGGGTGTCTTCGACGAAGACACCCAGTCGACGCCGGTCCGCTTCATGCCGGTTCCAGACCGGATCGAGTTCGTCGCCGGGCTTGCGGCGGCCTGGGCGAGGCTTGGCGGCATTCCCGAGGCTGAAAAGAAGACCGCGCTGATCCTGGCCAACTATCCCAACAAGGACGGCCGTCTGGCCAATGGCGTCGGACTGGACACGCCCGCCTCCTGTTGCGCGCTGCTAAGGGCGATGGGGAGTGCGGGCTACGATGTCCGAGAGGCCCCGGAAACATCGCGCGACCTCATGGATCGTCTGACAACCGGGGTAACCAATGCGCTCGGTGGCCGGGATACGCGCGAGAGTTTCGAAACCCTGCCGGTGAGCGATTACCTTTCGGCCTTCGCCCGGCTTCCGCAAGCGGTGCAAAATCAGGTCAATGCGCGCTGGGGCGCGCCCGAGCAGGACCCGCATATCGTCGAGGGTGCCTTCCGGCTGGCGCTGCACCGGTTCGGCAACCAGATCGTCGGAATTCAACCGGCGCGGGGCTACAATATCGATCCGAAAGAAACCTATCACGACCCGGATCTGGTGCCGCCGCATCATTATTTCGCCTTCTACATCTGGCTGCGGGACCACTTTGCCGTCGACGCGGTGGTTCATCTCGGCAAACATGGAAATCTGGAATGGCTGCCGGGCAAGGCGCTCGCATTGTCGGAGGCCTGTTTTCCCGAAGCGGTTCTCGGGCCGGTGCCCAATATTTGTCCTTTCATCGTCAACGATCCGGGCGAGGGGGCCCAGGCCAAGCGCAGGACGGCGGCGGTCATCGTCGATCATCTGACGCCACCCTTGACCCGCGCCGAAAGCCACGGCGTCGCCGAAGAACTCGAGGTTTTGCTGGATGAATATTACCTCGCCAGCGGCGTCGATCCGAGGCGGCTGAAAGCGCTGACACGGGATATCCTGGACGCGGCAAACCGGCACGGGCTCGACAAGGATATCGGTCTCGATGAGGCCATGGACGAGGAAACACGTCTGGCGCGGCTGGACGCGCATCTCTGCGACCTGAAGGAACTCCAGATCCGGGACGGATTGCACATTCTGGGCGAAAGTCCGCAAGGCGACCTTCTGACCGATCTTCTGGCCGCGCTCGTTCGGGTGCCCAGGGGAACGGACCCCGCTGGGGAAAGCCTGCAGCGGGCTGTCGCAAACGACCTGGGGCTGGCCGGCTTCGACCCCCTCGATTGCGACTTCTCAGCCACCTGGGAGGGTGAAAAACCCGCCATTTTGCGTAATCGCGCCGATAAACCGTGGCGCTCCAACGGCGACACGGTGGAGCGCATCGAAATGCTGTGCCGCGATTTGATCGCGGGCGACATAAGCATGGATGAAAATTTGATCGCAAACGATAGAAGCGTGTCCGGTAACCTTAGTGCCGTTTCCGCCGTAATGACCGAAATCGACAACCGTCTTCGGCCGTCGGTCACGCAATCGGGCGGCTCTGAAACCGCTGCGGTTCTGACCGCGCTTGGCGGCGGCTTCGTTCCTCCTGGACCCTCGGGCGCGCCGACGCGCGGGCGGCCGGATGTTCTGCCGACCGGCCGGAATTTCTACTCGGTCGATGTGCGTGCGGTTCCGACGGAGACTGCCTGGCGGCTCGGCCAGCAGTCCGCCAGTCTCGTCGCCGAGCGCTATTTCCAGGAAGAAGGCGAATGGCCGCAGTCGCTGGTACTGACCTGCTGGGGCACGGCCAACATGCGCACCGGGGGCGACGACATCGCCCAGGCGCTGGCGTTAATCGGCGCCAGACCGGTCTGGGAACCGGGGTCGGGCCGGGTCACCGGCTTTGAAATCCTGAAGCTGTCGGAACTGGGGCGTCCCCGTATCGATGTGTCGTTGCGTGTGTCAGGCTTTTTCCGCGACGCCTTTCCGCATCAGATGGATCTTTTCGACAGTGCTGCCCGCGCGGTCGGCGCGCTGGCGGAACCCGCGGAAGCCAACCCGATCGCCGGGCGGATCAGATCCGAGACGAAACGATATCTGGCCGAGGGCCTGAGCACCAGCGAGGCGGAGCGCAGAGCGGGCTACCGTGTGTTCGGATCGAAGCCGGGTGCGTATGGCGCCGGTCTTCAGGCCCTGATTGACGAGGGCATCTGGGATGAAAAAGGCGATTTCGCGGAAGCCTTCCTGACCTGGGGGGGATATGCCTATGGCGGCGGTGCCTCCGGAGAGGGCGCGCGCACGGAACTAGAGACCCGGCTGAAATCGGTGGATGCGGTGCTTCACAACCAGGACAACCGGGAACACGACCTGCTCGACAGCGACGACTATTACCAGTTCGAGGGTGGACTGGCCGCGACGGTGGAAACGCTGAAGGGCGAAGCGCCCAAGGTCTATCACAATGACCATTCGCGTCCCGAGCGCCCGGTGGTGCGCAGCCTGTCGGAGGAAATCGGCAGGGTCGTCAGGGGACGGGCGGCCAATCCGAAATGGATCGCGGGCGTCATGCGCCACGGCTACAAAGGCGCCTTCGAGATGGTTGCCACCCTCGACTATCTTTTCGCCTTCGCGGCCACAACCAGGGCCGTGGGCGATCATCACTTCGATCAGCTATATGAAGCATATCTCGACGACCGGACCGTGCTTGAGTTCCTGAAGGACGCCAATCCGGCGGGCTTGAAGGAAATGGTGGATCGATTCCGGGAAGCGATCGAGCGGGAGTTATGGACACCGCGGCGCAATTCGACCCATGCTGCGCTTAACGAGTTGAAGACAAGACTGGAAGGGAGCGACACGCCGTGACCGCCGATACCGACAAGCCGGATCTCACCGAAGACGAACTGAACGCGCGCCACGCAGAGAAAATGCGCAAGAAAAAGGCCGCGCGCGACAAGATCATGGCGACCAAAACCATCGAGAAGGGCCTGCTGGTCGTCCATACGGGAAAGGGCAAAGGCAAGTCGACCGCCGGTTTCGGCATGGTGTTCCGTTCCCTCGGGCACGGTCACAGGGTTGGTGTGGTCCAGTTCGTCAAGGGCCGGATCGAGACCGGTGAGCGCATGGCGCTGGAGCGGTTCTCCGATCTCGTGACCATCAAGCGCATGGGCGAAGGGTTCACCTGGGAAACCCAGGACCGGCAGCGTGACATCGAGGCGGCCCGCCAGGCCTGGGACGCGGCCAAGGAGATGATTACCTCTGGCGACTACCGCCTGATCCTGTGCGACGAACTCAACATCGTGCTCCGCTACGATTATCTCGATATCGCCGAAGTCGTGGACTTCCTGAAGAACGAGAAGCCGGACGACGTTCATGTCGTCATCACCGGACGCAACGCCAAGGAAGAGCTGATCGACATCGCCGACCTGGTGACCGAGATGACCCAGATCAAGCATCCGTTCCGTTCCGGCGTAAAGCCGCAGGAAGGCATCGAGTTCTAGGCGCGGGTTTCAAGGATAATGACAACCGGGGCAGCGGGGACCAAAACACCGGCCATCATGGTTCAGGGCACGGGTTCCAATGTGGGCAAGAGCCTGATCGTGGCGGGGTTGTGCCGGCTGTTTGCCAACCGGGGCCTCGCCGTCCGTCCGTTCAAGCCGCAGAACATGTCGAACAATGCGGCCGTGACCGCTGATGGTGGCGAAATCGGCCGGGCCCAGGCGCTGCAGGCCATCGGCTGTCGGGTGCCCCCATCCGTTCACATGAACCCGGTTCTCCTGAAGCCGGAAACAGACACGGGTGTACAGGTCATTGTTCAGGGGACGCGGTTCGGAACGATGCGGGCCCGCGAATATGGAGAACAGAAAGCAAAACTGCTTCCGAAGGTTCTGGAAAGTTTTTCAACTAACTCCTTAGAAGCGGATCTGGTCATCGTGGAAGGTGCCGGCAGTCCGGCGGAAATCAACCTTCGGCCCGGCGATATCGCCAACATGGGCTTTGCGGAGGCGGCTGACCTGCCGGTGATCTTGTGCGCGGATATCGACCGGGGCGGCGTGATTGCGTCTGTCGTCGGCACTCACGCAGTTCTGGAGGCTGCCGAACGTCAGCGGATCAAAGGCTTTTTCGTCAACCGGTTTCGCGGCGATCCGAGTCTCTTCGACGACGGCATGCGGGAAATCTCGGCGCGGACCGGATGGCGGGGGCTTGGCGTCGTGCCGTGGTTTTCCGATGCCTCCAGACTGCCCGCCGAGGACGCGCTCGGCCTTTCGGACGGTTTCGGCGACGGCGCACTCAAGATCGTCGTGCCGGTCATATCCAGGATCGCCAATTTCGACGATCTCGACCCTTTACGGCTGGAACCGCACGTCACGTTGCAACTGGTACAGCCGGGAGACCCCTTGCCGGGCGACGCCGATGTCGTCCTGCTGCCGGGCTCGAAATCGACCGTCGGCGACTTGGCATTCTTCCGTGCACAGAGCTGGGATATCGACCTGAAGGCCCACCACCGGCGTGGTGGCCATATTCTCGGTGTCTGCGGCGGTTATCAGATGCTGGGCAGGACGATCGCCGATCCGGACGGGATCGAGGGTGAACCCGGCACCGCCGAAGGGCTCGGCTATCTGGACGTCGAGACCGTCCTGACACCGGACAAATCGACCGTTGCCGCCTCTGGAACCCATGTCGCCAGTAGCGTTCCCGTCAAGGGCTACGAGATCCATATCGGAAGGACAGTAGGCCCGGATTGCGCCCGTCCGATGATGATCCTTGACAATGGTCAGCCGGACGGTGCGGTCTCGGCAGATGGCCGCGTGTCCGGCACCTATATGCATGGGCTTTTTGCAGGCGATACCTTCCGATCCGCATATCTGGCGCGTTTTGAAACCCGGTCAGGCCTGACTTACGAAACGGACATTGACCGTGTCTTGGATGACCTGGCCAATCATTTGGAAAGGGCGCTGGACGTGGACGCAATCGTGGCGCTTGCTAGTGCTAATAAATCGTGATTGAGGCCAAGCTGAGCGCGAAAACCACCTGTGCCGCCATGGCCCCCAACATGATGTTGAGTGCTCTCGATATATCCGCTGCATTGGCCTCCTTGCGCGCGGTGGCGTTCAAGTATCTGTCGTTGACCGTGTAGCCAGGATAGATCCTCGGACCGGCCAGGGCGATCCCCAGTGCGCCGGCCATGGCCGCTTCCGGCCAGCCGGCGTTGGGAGAGCGGTGCTTTTTGGCGTCCTGGAAGACACAGGACATGCTTTTTCGAAATGAGCCGCGCGCCAATGGGGCTGCAAGGGCAATCAGAACCCCGGCGAGCCTGGAGGCCGGCAGGTTGATCAGATCGTCGAACCGGGCCGAGGCCCAGCCGAAGTCGGCGTAGACCTCGTTCTTGTGGCCGATCATGCTGTCGGCGGTGTTCACGGCCTTGTAGGCGATCAGGCCCGGCAGGCCGAGCAGGGCGAACCAGAAAACCGGGGCGACGACACCGTCGGAATAATTCTCCGCACAGGATTCGATCGCGGCGCGGGAAACCCCGGCTTCGTCCAGTTGCTTCGGGTCGCGCCCGACGATCAGGGAGACCGCCTTGCGTCCTGCCTCCAGACCGCCGTTCTTCAACCCGTCGCGAACCGCCGCGACATGCCGGTAGAGGCTGTTTTGCGCGATCAGAATTGCCGCGAGGACGACCGTGATCAGGTCTCCAAAGGGAAGCTTGGAGGCCAGGACGTGAATGGCGAGGCCGACAAGTCCTGAACCCGCGACCAGAACGCCCAAGGTCAGAATGCCGCCGAATTTCCTGATTGTCGGCGCATAGCTTGTCTTGTTGAAAGTCCTGTCGAAAATCGTAATGACCTTGCCGATCCAGACGACGGGATGCGGGATGCGCTCCCACATCCAGTCGGGGTCGCCAACGATGGCGTCCATCAGAAGAGCCGCGAGCAGCAGCCACAACGCATTATCGTAGATCAGCATGAAAGCTGGTTAGAGCTCTTTTTGAGCTTCGGCAAGGGCCGCCGACAGCCGGTCCAGGTTGTCCGCGCCGCCCGGCAGGCCGAAACGCATCCAGGTCGGCGCGTAGTCGAAGATCCGCGTCCAGATCCGGCGGCGGGCAAGTGCCTCGTGCAATGCGCCCGCCTCGCGCGAAGCGGCAAGGGCGAAAAGGGTCGTTCCGCCGAAGATGCTCAAGTGATGTTCGGAAAGAACGAGGGAGAGGTCCGCCATTTCGTCGGCCAACTGGCGCACCATGCCCTCCTGCCAGACCGTGTCGCGCAAGGCCGCCGTGCCGATCTCCAGCGCCGGACCGCTCAGGCACCAGCTTTCCAGGAGGGCGGACAGTCTGTGCGTGACGGAATGCGGACCGGCGAGAAAACCGAGGCGCAGTCCGCCCAGGCCGAAAAACTTGCCGAACGAACGCAGCACGACAACGTTCTCATCCTTCAGATGCGGCAAAAGGCTCGAGCCGGGAACCACATCGGCGAACGCTTCGTCCAGAACAAGAAAGCCGCCCCGATCGGTCACGGTACGTGCGATTTCCAGAAGGCTTTTGACGTCGATCAGACGTCCGTCCGGATTGTTGGGATTGACGAGAACCACGATCCGGGCATCGGCGGGAAGCGCATAGACGCTTGAAAGTTCGGTCGGTGGACGGTTTTCCCGGTCCCACACGGCCTTGTGGCTTGCATAGCTTGGCGAGGCGAGAGCAACCGAACCTTCTGGAAGAATCGATGGAAGCAGCGAAATCAGGATCTGGGTGCCCGGTGCGGCGACGAGACCCAGCTGAGAGGGAATGCGATAAGCCTGGCGCGCGGCACTCAGCAGTTTTTCTTCAGACGACCTGGATGGCAGGTCCGACCAGACATGTCCGGGCAGGGTACCTTTGAGCGGATAACTGTGTGGGTTGATCCCGGTGGACAGATCGAGCCAATCTTCCCGGTTGCCGCCAAAGCGTTCCATTGCAAGCGTCAGATCCCCGCCATGCTCCATGCGAGCGTCCCTTCCTGTTTGGTTCCCGTCTTGCCAGTCTTTCCAATAGCTTGCTTCGGTCCTGAACGGGTGGTGGTCCAACGGGTAGCCGATTTGAACCGTGAGGTCACCGCCAGAAACGGCATGGCCTTGTCAGAAACGCAGATTGACAGGGAAATCGCCCTTCAGATAAAAGAACAAATAAAGAACATATAGTCTGTGTGGAGAGATGGATGCCAGTGGGACGCCGAAACCCGCCCCTTGCCGATTTTGATCGCGACGGCGTTTTGTCGGCCCTTGGCGAGGCGCGCAGCATCCTGGTTTTGGCTCGGAAATCCCTGCGGCCACGCTCCGGTCTGAGCCGGTCCGCGGAAGCGGTTATCGCGGAGATCGATGAGTTCGCTCTCATTCTGACCGGCGCGCGCGACTATTTTCATCTGAAGGGGCACAGCACGCCGGCGCGGGGCGGGAAGGGGGCTGGCTGACACGCAGAGGGCCTGAAACATGTCCTTCCGGCGTGCCACAGTCAAAGTCCGGCCATGGTTTCCGCGATCAGGTGGTCAACGATCCGGTTGAGCGTTTCTTCCGGTAATGGGCTGTCTTCAGGCACGTCGCCGGCAAGCGCCAGCTGTTTTTCCGCGGACGTGCCTTGCAAGGCGATTTCACGAATATGGTTCAGTTCGGCTTCGCAGCCGAAGAACGCTGCATCGGGGCTCACCAACTCGATGAGTTCCTCGATAAGATCGGCGAACGCGGCGGTCTCGTTTCGGCCGAAATCGATCAGCCGCGCAGCCGTTCCGTGCCGTTGCGCCTGCCAGCGGTTTTCAGCAAGCAGAAACCGGGAATAGATCCGCCAGCTCTGGTTGGCGCAGCGCAGCCGATAAAGCATCCGGCACAGGCACCGGAAAAGAGCCGCGATCGCAACCGCGTCGTTCAGATTCGGACAGACGTCGGTGATGCGCATTTCCAGTGTCGGAAACCGGTCGGAGGGACGCAGGTCCCACCAGATCTTGGTGGCGTCTTCCAGAACGCCCGCATGGGCAAGGATATCGACCGTGTGGCGATACTCGTGGTAGCTCTCGAACCGGGGCGGCAGGCCGGTGCGCGGCAATTCGTTGAAGACCGACAGCCGGTAGGATTTCAGGCCCGACCGCCGGCCCCGCCAGAAGGGGGAGGATGTGCTCAGCGCGAGCAGATGCGGCAGGAAGTAGGCGAGTTGATTGAACAGCTCGACCCGCAATTCCTCGTCCTCGATGCCGATGTGGACATGCATGCCGCAGATCACCATTCGCCGGGCGACCACCTGCATGGTCTTGGCGATGTCGTTGTAGCGTTCCTTGTCGGTATGCGGCTGGTCGGTCCATTCTGCGGCGGGGTGTGTCGACGCCGCGATCGGCGCGAGCCCGTATCTGGCGGCTTCCTGTGCGATCGTCTTGCGGAAATAACCGAGTTCCGCGCGCACTTCCGCCAGTGTCATGCACACCGGCGTGCCGACCTCGATCTGGCATCTCAGGAACTCCGGGCTGACGCGTCCCTCAAGAGCTCTTTCGCAAGCTGCGAAGAATTCCGCAGGTGGAGAGCTCGCCAGTTTCCGGGTTGTCGTGTCGACGAGAAGATACTCTTCTTCCACGCCGATGCTGAAATTGGGTTCCTTCATGTTGAGAGCATCGTCAAAATGACGATATCAAGTCAAGCAGAAGAAAAGGCGGCGGCACTCGACGGTGTCTGATGGGCATCGTCACCAGACATTGCCCGCGCCGGGCGTGTAGGTGGCGCCCATCACCAGGTTTGCTTTGACGGTGTCGCAATCCAGAAGTCCGGCGAACCTGGCGATTGCGGCGTTGCACTCGTATTGGGTCGCCGACACCATGAACTTGCTGCCGGCGGTAACCTCAACCGTGTGCTGCGCCTGGATAAGTACGCTCTTCGAGGCGTTGATCGTGACGTCGCCGTTTTGCAGGGAAATGATGTTTTCAAGTTCGGCGACGCGGGTTTCGAGCTCGTTCAAACGCTGGCGAAGGGACTCTACGAGCGACTCCGTGTTGTCGGATTGAACGACCGGTGTGCACTGCCTGCGCGCTCCGGGAGGAGCGACCCTTTTCATCGTCGACATTGTTACCGGCCTTGCCGGTTTCGCAAGATGCGATTTGCCACCCGTTGTTTTCATGACTCGTCTCCTGAAATGCATAAAACGCGGATCGGTAAAAAGGACCGGTGCGCAGTGCCAGGCACCGGTGAGCAACCGTTCAACCCTACAGGAAAGCAGCCAGGAATTGGAAAATTAAGTGGAGGCCCCGACCGGAATCGAACCGGTGTACACGGATTTGCAATCCGCTGCGTCACCACTCCGCCACAGGGCCCCTCGGTGGTGTGTCGCGCCTTATCAGCCAGTTGTCCGGTTTGGTCAAGCCCTGAATCCGAGCCGCTACACATTTCCACGGACGCGTTTGATGTCCGAACGCATGCGTCTGTCATGACGAGCGCCGAAACAGGCCGGCGGCAGCCTTCAATTTTCGACCCGTGACCTGATTCCGCAAAGCCGGATACTTGTCAGGCTGCTCGCGCGTCGTTTATGAACATTGCTCAGAGGCGCCGGAACTCCGGCAAGTCAAAGTGAGGGTCGAAATGACGGACTTTAACCAGTCCCGCCGCAAGATGGTGGATAACCAGTTGCGCACCAACGATGTTACCGATCATCGTATCCTTGATGCAATGGAACTTGTTCCCCGGGAGCGCTTCGTACCGGCCTCCAAGAAGGCCGTGGCCTATATTGACGAAGACCTGCCGATCGGCGCCGCCGAATCCGGGCGGGTGCTGATGAAGCCGCATATCTTCGCCAAACTCGTGCAATTGGCCGAACTGCGGGAAGACGATGTCGTTCTGGTGGTCGGCGCGGGAACGGGTTACAGCGCGGCCGTCCTGTCCAGGCTTGCCGCCTCGGTGGTCGCGCTGGAAGAAAACCCGGAACTCGCGAAAGCCGCCGGCGAACTCCTGATTGACCTCGGTATTGAGAATGCGGTCGTGGTGGAAGGGCCGCTGGTCGAGGGATATTCGGCGGAAGGACCTTACGACGCGATTCTGGTTGACGGGGCCGTTGAGGTCTTGCCTGAGGCACTGACCAGGCAATTGAAACCGGAAGGCCGCCTTGCGGTGATAGAAGGACTTGGTGGCGCAGGGGTCGCCAGACTTTACCAGAAGTCCGGCGATGCCGTGAGCGCCCGCTTCGGGTTCAATGCATCCGTTGCCCTGTTGCCGGAGTTTGCGAAAACGAAAGAATTTGTTTTCTAAGCTGAAATTTGGTGAAACGTTGTGGTCCGATGTAAAAAACGGGCCGATGAAACAGATTCGGTCCACGGTGGCTAAAATGAATTGTTGCCCGAATGCCGCACTCCGGAAAATTCGGGATTTCCATTGCCTGATCGTCTGCCGTGGCGGTTGAAGAAAAACACTCTCCGGTTTACTCAACTAAATCAAATCGGAATGATCCAACGAGGAGTGTCGGGTGTCTGGCCGTTCGACTTTGAAAGCAGCCGCCATAGCATTGGGACTGATGGGCGGGGTTTCCGCCGGAAGCCTGATCGTCGGCGCTCTCTCTGACGCCGCAGCCGAAACAATATACGAATCGCTGGCTCTGGCGTATTCCAACAACCCGTCGTTGAACGCGGCCCGGGCCGGATTGCGCGGGGTGGATGAAAGCGTGCCTCAGGCATTGGCGGGCTGGCGTCCGACAATTACGGCTTCCGGTGCGGCAAGCCGGTCTGCGTCCGGAACCAACGCTGTTATCGGTTATCAGAACAACGCGTCGCTCTCTCTTTCGATCAGTCAGTCCATTTTCAACGGCTTCCAGACGATCAACTCGGTTCGTCAGGCTGAATCGGTTGTGAAAGCACAGCGCGAAGGTCTGAATTCGACGGAGCAGGACACGCTTCTCAGCGCCGCGTCGGCCTATGTCGACGTGATTCGTGATACGGCGCTGGTTTCGCTGCAACGAAGCGACCTGAAGTTTCTCGAGGAACAGGTTCGGGCAGCACGCGACCGCTTTGATGTCGGCGAGGGGACGCGGACCGATGTCAGTCAGGCGGAAGCCCGTGCGGCGGAAGCGCGCGCGAGCCTCAACACGTCGCTTGCGAACTTGAACACCAGTCGGGCGATTTATCGCCAGGTCGTCGGCATTGA
The DNA here is from genome assembly GCF_017309185.1 of Roseibium aggregatum. Classification (GTDB taxonomy): domain Bacteria; phylum Pseudomonadota; class Alphaproteobacteria; order Rhizobiales; family Stappiaceae; genus Roseibium; species Roseibium aggregatum_B. The sequence continues at coordinate 2,046,299 of NZ_JAEKJZ010000001.1, forward strand.
GGCAAAAAGCCTGTCCGCGGACACTTCGATCAGCCGTTTCGTTCCGAAGTCGATTGATGAAGCCTTGCGTCTCAGCGAGACTCACCAGCCGCTGATCCGCCAGTCCCAGCACCTTGTCGATGCCGCCATCTTCAACGTGAAAACAGTCGAAGGAAGCCTGCTGCCGTCTGTTTCGGTCGATGGAAGCATCTCACGTAGCTGGTTCGATACCGGCTACAGCGATTCCGCAACGATTTCCGGTAACGTGAGCATTCCGATCTATCAGGGTGGCAGCGTTTATTCCGGTATTCGCCAGGCCAAGGAAGAACTCGGGCAGACGCGGCTCCAGCTGGATGTGGCCCGGGATCAGGTCCGCGCGAATGTGATTTCCGCGTGGGGGGTCTATCAGGCCGCCGAGGCTTCGATCGTTGCGGCGCAAGCCGCCGTAGAGGCCCAAAAACTTGCCCTGGAAGGGGTCATTGAAGAGCAGCGGGTCGGTCAGCGCACGACGTTGGATGTTCTGGACGCCCAGCGCGAACTGGTGAGCCAGCAATCGAGCCTTGTGACCGCGCAGCGCAACCGGATCATCGGAGGCTACCAGCTGGTCGCGGCCGTCGGGCGTCTTGATGCCATGACGCTTGGCCTGAATGTAGCCCGGTACGATCCGAAACAGCACTACGAAGCGGTTCGCGACAAGTGGATCGGCCTGCGTACGCCTGACGGACGATAGACCGACGGGTGTTCATGAGGAGCCCCCGACCCCCCAAGGATCGGATCAGATTGAGCGGATCCGGGGTGCTGAAACCTCCCATGTTTACCCGGCGAAGGCCGTGTGCTTGTGAGCCTTTGGCCAGTGACTGCATTCCCTGGCGTTTCGTCCGGGATGTTGCCGTGGGTGGTTCCGCTTCACTTCATTGTGACAAAATTCCGTAGGAAATCCTGAAACCTGCGTGGGAAATCAGGTGGACTTTGGTAATTTCGGACTAAAAAGGGGAAAAGGCGTTCGTAGGAAGCGCGCCTTGTTTGCGCCTATGCTGTTGACCCGCATAATTTCGAGTATCGAATCATTTTGATCGAGTTGAGTAAAGCGTAGCGTGGCCTACAGGTACGGGGGAAGTGATGTCTCAGGCGAAAAAGGCTGAAGAGCCGTCGATGGAGGAGATCCTCGCATCGATCCGCCGTATTATATCCGACGAAGACTCCCAAGGCGCGGACACCGGTGAAAGCGACGCTAACGAAGAAATCGAAACCCCAGTTGAAGAAGAGGCGGCGGACGATATGGGCGATGCCTCCGAAATGTCCCAGGACGATCTCGACAAGCTGTTCGACATGGACAGCGATGACAGTGGCGCACCTGAAGAAGATGATGACGATATGGCTGCGGCTATGGCGGCCGATGCCGTCGAGGATGAGCCCGAAGACGACGTTCTCGAACTGACCGAGGAACTGGCGGTTTCCGAAGACGACACCATGGAAATGGTCGAGGGGTTGGCGGAAAGCTTCGATAGCCCGGAAGGCGATCTTTCGTTCGCCGAAGAGCCGGAACCTGAACCCGAACCTGAACCGGCAGCAGACCCGGCGGACGCCTTCGCGGAAACGCTGGCGGCAATGCCCGTGCCGGATGAGTTGCCGAACGTTGCCGGCGACGATCCGCTGACGTCAGATATGACCGGTGAAGCCGTCCATGCGGCATTCGATAATCTGGCAAACATGTTCGTCGGTTCGCAGGCGCAGACGGTGGAGGAACTCGTCAAGGAAATGCTGCGGCCCATGCTGAAGGCGTGGCTGGATCAGAACCTTCCTGGCATGGTTGAGCAAATGGTCCAGAAGGAAATCCAGCGCGTCACGCGCCGCCGCTGACTTTTCAAGCCAGGCAAATCATTTCATTCAGGGCTGCCTGCAGGCGGCCCCTTTTGATTTGAATGGCGGCAAAAATGCCATTTTTGCATAGACCGGCCCGAACCCGCTTTCCCGAATACGGTACTTTGGGTCGAAAGCGCGAAACTGTACGGCGTTTCGCCGGTTTAGGCGGTTGACTTGCGCGGACGGTTCCGATTTACACGAGGGCTCACGAAAACCGAAATTCTCTCCCTTTGAGTAACCCTGATGCTGGAAAAGACCTACGATGCGGCCAGCGTTGAGCCGCGGATTTACGAAACCTGGGAAAAGGCAGAGGCCTTCAAGGCCGGCGCAGGCGCCGAAGAGGGCGCGCCAGCCTTTTCCATCGTAATTCCGCCGCCGAATGTGACGGGCTCGCTTCACATGGGCCATGCGCTGAACAACACGCTTCAGGATATCCTGATCCGATGGAAGCGCATGCAGGGATATGACGTTCTCTGGCAGCCGGGCACAGATCACGCGGGCATCGCAACCCAGATGGTGGTCGAGCGCGAGCTGATGGAAACCCAGCAGCCCGGCCGCCGGGAGATGGGCCGCGAAGCCTTTGTCGAGCGGGTCTGGGAGCAGAAACGCAAGTCCGAAGGCACGATCCTCGGTCAGTTGAAACGGCTCGGAGCCTCCTGCGACTGGAGCCGGACCGAGTTCACCATGTCGCCCAATCTGTCGGCCGCCGTCCTCAAGGTCTTTGTCGACCTCTACAATGAGGGACTGATCTACAAGTCCAAGCGGCTCGTGAACTGGGACCCGAAATTCGAGACCGCCATTTCCGATCTCGAGGTCGAGAATATCGAGACCGACGGTCACATGTGGCATTTTAAGTATCCGCTGGCCGGCGGGGAGACCTACGAATACGTCGAAAAGGACGAGGAGGGGAATATCACCCTCCGCGAGACCCGCGACTACATCTCCATTGCCACGACACGCCCGGAAACCATGCTTGGCGACGGTGCGGTCGCCGTTCACCCGGACGACGATCGCTACAAGCCCATCGTCGGCAAGCTCTGCGAGATCCCGGTCGGGCCGAAGGAGCACCGCCGCCTGATCCCGATCATCACAGACGACTACCCGGATCCGGAGTTCGGTTCCGGTGCGGTCAAGATCACCGGTGCGCACGATTTCAACGACTATGGCGTTGCCCAGCGCAACAAGATCCCGATGTACCGCCTCATGGATACCAAAGGCGCCATGCGCGCCGATGGTGCGCCTTACAAGGAGGAAGCGGCCAAGGCGCAGGCGATCATTGACGGCGCCGAGATGACGATCAATGAGATCGACCTCATCAACATCGTGCCTGATGAATTGCGCGGGCTCGATCGCTTCGAGGCGCGCAAGCGCGTCATCGAACAGATCACGGCCGAGGGCCTCGCGGTCACGGTTCCCGCCGATCATCCGGACGTGGCCTGGATGAAGGGGCAGGCGCCGGGCTGGAGCCCGCTTGGAAAGGCGGTCGTCCGTCCGCTCGAAGAGGATGCGGAGGGCCCGGACCGGCTGCCTCTGGTGGAATCGAAGAAGATCATGCAGCCCTTCGGCGACCGCTCGAAGGTTGTCATCGAACCGATGCTGACGGACCAGTGGTTCGTCGATGCCAAAACCCTGGCACAGCCGGCGTTGAAAGCGGTTCAGGACGGTTCGACCAAATTCGTTCCCGAAAACTGGGACAAGACCTATTACAACTGGCTGAACGACATTCAGCCCTGGTGTATCTCGCGCCAGCTCTGGTGGGGGCATCAGATCCCGGTCTGGTATGACGAAGACGGCAACGAGTATTGCGCCGAAAGCGAAGAAGAAGCCGTGGCGAAGGCGGGCGGCAAGGCGCTGACCCGGGACGAAGACGTTCTCGACACCTGGTTCTCCTCCGCGCTCTGGCCGTTCTCCACGCTTGGCTGGCCGCACGAAACGCCGGAACTGGAGCGTTACTACAAGACTGATGTCCTGATCACCGGCTTCGACATCATCTTCTTCTGGGTCGCCCGGATGATGATGCAAGGCATTCATTTCATGAACGAAGTGCCGTTCCACACGGTCTATATCAACTCGATCGTGGTCGACAAGAACGGGAAGAAGATGTCGAAGTCTCTCGGCAACGTTCTCGACCCGCTGGAACTGATCGACAGCTACGGCGCGGATGCGACCCGTTTCGCGCTCGCCAGCCAGGAAGTGCAGTCGCGCCGGACGCTGCGTATGTCCGACCAGGCGGCGGAAGGCGGTCAACGCTTTGCGACCAAGCTCTGGAACGCTGCGAGATTCGCCGAAATGAACGGCTGCGCCAGCGTCGAAGGCTTCGACCCCGCGACGGCTCAGCACACGCTGAACCGCTGGATCGCCACGGAAACGGGCCGATGCATCGCCGAAGTCACGGCGGCGCTTGAGGACTACCGCTACAATGATGCCTCCGGCGCAGTCTACCGGTTTACCTGGAACACGTTCTGCGACTGGTTCCTGGAGTTGGCCAAGCCGGTGTTCAACGGCGACGACGAAGCCGCCAAAGCCGAAACCCGAGCGACGGCGGCCTGGGCGATGGACGAGATCCTGAAGGTCCTGCACCCGTTCATGCCGTTCCTGACGGAAGAGCTTTGGGCGCGCCTTGGCGGCGAAGGGGGCAAGTCCGACGGCTTGCTGATGCTGACTGCCTGGCCGGAAGCCGGGGTTTCGGACGAAGCGGCGGCAGACGAAATCAACTGGCTGGTGAACCTGATTTCCGAGATCCGGTCTGTCCGTGCGGAGATGAATGTTCCTGCCGGCGCGAAGGTTTCGATTGTCGTGACAGGCGCCAGTGCGGAAACGTTGGCCCGGTTGAAAGTTCACGAATCTGCGATCCTGCGCCTCGCCCGCGCCGAAACGGTCGAAGTTGCCGACAAGGCACCGGCAGGTTCGGCCCAGATCATTGTCGGGGAGGCGACTGTTTGCCTGCCGTTGGCCGGCGTCATCGACCTGAGTGCTGAAAAGGCCCGCCTGAACAAGGATGCCGGCAAGCTGGAGAGTGAAATCTCCAAGATCGAAAAGAAACTTGCGAACCCGAAATTCCTCGAAAAAGCACCGGAAGACGTCGTTGACGGCGAACGGGAAAAAATCGCGGAAGCCAGTGAAAAGCTCGAGAAGGTTCAAGTCGCCCTGAAGCGACTTGAGGAGATCGGCTAATCCACATAATTCGGCCCGGGCGAGTGGCTTGTCCCAACCGGGCCGTATTTCACTGCTAGCGCGACAACCGATAACTCCCGTATGCTGCAGGAAAGAATCTTTTTGAAGCTGATGGCCGACTTGTCTGAAACCGGAAAAGCTGCACAACGCCTATCGGCGCTACTGGGTCTAGCCTTGACTGTCACGGTCGGTTTGAGCGGCTCTGGTTTCGCGGAAAAGATTGAAAATCCCGTCGCGGTCTTTTCCGGCTTGGACAAGATCACCGGCCGTATCATTTCCTTCGACGTCTACATCGGCGAAACGGTGCAGTTCGGGGCCTTGCAGGTCACGCCCAGGGTCTGCCACACGCGCCCGCAGACGGAATCGCCTTTGACCACCGGCTTCGTTCAAGTGGATGAAATCACTCTCAACAACGAGGTGCGTCGGATTTTTTCCGGGTGGATGTATGCCGCCAGCCCCGGCCTGCACGCGGTTGAGCATCCGGTCTACGATATCTGGCTGACCGACTGCAAACTGGCGTCGAAGGTGCCGCCGCCGGACGATTATGACGGCCCGCCGATCAAGGGCGTCGTAGCGGACGGTGAGGATCCGTTGGCCGGACCCGACGACGGTGTGGAGTCAGGCCCCGGCGTCCCTCGGCCCAAACCGTTTCAAGGCTGAAATCGCGGAAGTTTATCGGCTCAGCTTCCGGGCGGGATATCCGGGCGCACGCAGTTCGTACCCGACTTTTGTGTTCGAAAAGCCCAACCTCTCGTAAAACCGGTGCGCTTTCTCGTTGGCAGCGCCGGACTGCAACATGACCTTGAAGCAGCCGTGGGAGAAGGCGCGCTCAATCGCGTTGTCCAGTAGCACCCGCCCGATGCCCTTTCCGCGCCAGTCGCTGTGCGTCACCACGTTTTCGATGATCGCAAACGATGCGCACCCACGGGTTAAATTTGGAACGATCACGAGCAGGCACGTGGCCACGGGTTTCTGATCCTTCAAGGCAAGCAGGATGGTCAGGCCGGGATGTGCGAGCATCTGCTTGAAGGTCTGGAGTTGTCTGCCTTCATCAGACAAAACGTCATTTTCTATAAGTTGGCGATTAAGGTCCAGCAGTCCGGAAAAATCATGCACGGTCGCCGGTCGAATGACCAGTTCTTGATCTGTGTCAGTCATAAATGACAGGTCGCTTTGACAAAGAAAAAGCCCGCCGAAATGGCGGGCTCCAGGATCGGAAATCAGTCGATGTCGACGTAGTCGGCGGGTGTCAGGCCGAGGCGGCCGTCGACATAGTCTCCGCAGCGCTCGATCAGCAGGTCCATGTCGTTTTCGAAGAAGTGGTTCGCGCCCGGAACGGTCTCGTGGTCGATGACAATTCCCTTTTGCGTCTTCAGCTTGTCGACCAGCGTCTGAACGTCCTTTTGCGGAACGACCTTGTCATTGTCGCCATGGATGATCAGGCCTGAAGACGGGCAGGGGGCGAGGAAGGAAAAGTCGTGCAGGTTGGCGGGCGGCGCGACGGAAATGAACCCCTCGACTTCCGGCCGGCGCATGAGAAGCTGCATCCCGATCCAGGCGCCGAAGGAAAAGCCCGCGATCCAGCAGGCGCGTGCGTCCGGGTGAACGGTCTGAACCCAGTCGAGTGCGGCCGCGGCATCGGAAAGTTCGCCCTGTCCATGATCGAACGAGCCTTGAGAGCGTCCGACGCCACGAAAGTTGAATCGCAAAACCGCGAACCCCCGGCGGGCGAACATGTAATACATCTGATAAACAATCTGGTTGTTCATCGTGCCGCCAAATTGAGGGTGCAGATGCAGAACGAGGGCGATGGGGGCATTCCGCTTTTTGGCGGGATGGAACCGGCCCTCGAGCCGGCCGGCGGGACCGTTGAAGATCACCTCAGGCATGAAGCGCTATGTCCTTGTTATTTTGTCGCGCCACTCTTTGAACGCGGCAAATCGGGGTCTGGATACGTGATTTCCCGTAAGTCTAAACTTGACTCTTAGTCTCCAAGTTTCTAGAACCCTGTTTAGAATTATTCGAAAGTTCGCATCGCCGCCCAAAGGCAAACAACACGCTGTTCGACCGGTTGGGGGGTGTTATCGTCATCGCGGCGAAAAATTTCAAGTTTTTCGAACATGTGCTTGGCAATTCTGCGGATATTCGAACCAAACTCAGTCTCGAATCCGGCTAATGGGGTGCAATGGCACGTCGCTTCGACCCGATTTATCTCGATCATAACGCAGGGGCACCCCTTCGCCCCCGCGCCCGGGATGTGATGATCGAGGTTTTGAACGACCCCGGAAACGCGTCATCCGTTCACGCGCACGGACGCAGGGCACGTGGCCGGATCGAGGCGGCAAGGGAACAGGTCGCCCGGCTTTGTGATGTGAAGGCCAGGGCGGTGACGTTCGTTTCCGGTGGAACCGAAGCCAACATGACCGCGCTTACGCCTGCGTGGCAGGACCGGGGTGCTCCGGTTTATCTCGACAAATTGGTCATGAGTGCGGTCGAGCATCCATCGGTGCTTTCCGGAGGGCGTTTCGCCACCGCCGACCAGATCTCGATCGGGGTCGATTCGCAAGGCAGGGTTCGTCTTGACGAACTTGAACTTGCCGTTAAAGATGCCGAACAGAGTCTTGTTTCCATTATGGTGGCCAACAACGAAACGGGCGTTGTTCAGCCGCTCCGGGAAATCGGGACCATCGTCAAGACCTATGGTCATTTCCTTCATTTGGACGCGGTTCAGGCAGCAGCGCGCATGCCAATCGATATGGACGCCTGGCAGGCCGACGTCCTTACCTTGTCTGCTCACAAGTTCGGCGGTCCCCAAGGGGCTGGCGCAGTGGTCGTCGGGTCTACCGCGCGGGTGCCTTCGGCATTGATGACCGGCGGTGGCCAGGAAAACTGGCGTCGGGCCGGTACGGAAAACGTGGCTGCGATTGCCGGATTCGGTGCTGCCGCGGAAGAGGCCCTTGAAGAGGCGGTGGACACGCGCCATTTCGCTGACATGCAAACGAGGCTTGAATCGGGGATCAAGGCCGTGTGTCCGGGAACCGTAGTTTTCGGCGAGGCCTCCGGCCGCCTAGCGAACACGACCTGTTTCGCGGTTCCCGGAATACCGGCGGAAACCGCGTTGATCGCTTTCGATCTGGAAGGGATCTCGGTGTCGTCCGGCTCCGCGTGTTCCTCGGGCAAGGTGTCGGTCTCTCATGTCTTGACCGCGATGGGGGTCGGCGAAGAGCTTGCACGCTGTGCCCTGCGTGTCAGCACGGGATGGAAGACGACGGAAGCCGAAATCGACCGGTTTCTGTCGGTCTGGCCGAAGATCGTGGAACGGCTCAACCCGGATGCCCGCCACCGGGCGGCGTAGGGATAGTCCGCTGAATGGCGGCAAGGAAAGCTCTCGCAGGCAATGCCTGCGATGAATGAAAAGAAACGCGGACACGGCGTCCGTTATATGGAGGTGCACAATGCCTGCGGTACAGGAAACCATCGATCGGGTGAAAGCCATCGATGTCGACCAGTATAAATACGGCTTCGTAACGGATATCGAGTCTGAAAAGGGCGCGAAAGGCCTTTCTGAGGAAACGATCCGCTTTCTGTCCGCCAAGAAGAACGAACCGGAATGGATGACGGAATGGCGTCTCGACGCCTTGCGCCGCTTCCAGCAGATGGAAGAGCCGAGCTGGGCACGCGTTTCCTATCCCAAGATCGACTTCGACGACCTCTACTACTGGGCGGCTCCGAAATCCGTCGAAGGTCCGAAGAGCCTGGACGAGGTTGATCCGGAACTGCTGGCAACCTACGAGAAACTGGGCATCCCGTTGGCCGAGCAGGAAATCCTGGCCGGCGTCGAGCCGAAGAACCGCGTCGCGGTCGACGCCGTGTTCGACAGTGTCTCGGTCGTCACCACGTTCAAGGAAGAGCTGAAAAAGGCAGGCGTTATTTTCTGCTCGATTTCCGAGGCCGTGCGTGAGTACCCGGATCTGGTGAAAAAGTACCTCGGTTCCGTGGTGCCGGTCACCGACAACTACTATGCGACATTGAACTCGGCTGTCTTCTCAGACGGGTCCTTCGTCTATGTGCCCGAGGGCGTGCGTTGTCCGATGGAACTGTCGACCTACTTCCGGATCAACGAACAGAACACCGGACAGTTCGAGCGCACGCTGATCATCGCCGACAAGGGCGCCTATGTGTCCTATCTGGAAGGCTGTACGGCGCCGCAGCGTGACGAGAACCAGCTTCACGCGGCTGTCGTTGAACTGGTTGCGCTGGATGACGCGGAGATCAAGTACTCCACCGTCCAGAACTGGTTCCCGGGCGACAAGAACGGCAAGGGCGGTATCTACAATTTCGTCACCAAGCGCGGCGACTGCCGGGGCAGGAACTCCAAGATCTCCTGGACCCAGGTGGAAACCGGCTCGGCGATCACCTGGAAATATCCGTCCTGCATCCTGCGCGGCGAGAATTCACGCGGCGAGTTCTATTCTATCGCCGTGTCGAACGGCTATCAGCAGATCGACAGCGGCACCAAGATGATCCACCTGGGCAAGAACACCTCCAGCCGGGTCATCTCCAAGGGGATTTCGGCCGGCAAGTCGGAAAACACCTATCGCGGGCTGATTTCCGCCCATAGGAAAGCCTCCAACGCGCGAAACTTCACCCAGTGCGACTCGCTGCTGATCGGTCAGGACTGTGGCGCGCACACGGTGCCGTACATCGAAAGCAAGAACGCATCGGCCCAGTTCGAACACGAGGCGACGACCTCGAAGATCTCCGACGATCAGATGTTCTACTGCCAGCAGCGCGGCATGTCCGAGGAAGAGGCCGTGGCGTTGATCGTCAACGGGTTCGTCAAGGACGTGATCCAGCAGTTGCCGATGGAATTCGCCGTCGAGGCGCAGAAGCTGATTTCGATCAGCCTGGAAGGTTCGGTGGGTTAAAAGAGGAAGCCGAAGAGCATGCAGATTTCAGCAAAGCCGGCACTTGCTTTGGTCCTTGGGCCTGATGTGCTGTTTGCTTTTGCGATGCTCTTCCGGCTGCTGATCAGGCCGTATCCGAAATACTGGCCAGATGAATCGAATCTGAGATCAGCCTCTTTTGGTGGCTGGTTCGGTAAGGCGGGTATGGAGATTGGATAGCCAATGGCAATGGCTGACAAGACAGACTGCCTTGAACTAGGCATAGCGCAGGCTCAGGCCGCCGCGGCACAGAGACGCCTATCCGAAAAGGACGGGCTGAAAGAACAACATCGATTTGTCCGTCACGAAATGACGGAGCGCGTGCTCTTTCTGCTGGCGATCCTGCTCCTTTTGGTGACGGCCATCCTGACGACGGTCGACATCGCATTCGGCTTGTTGGGGCTTGCAGTTGTTGCCGTGTTTGCAATGAAAATCTGGCGAACAGCCGCAGTTCGCGAAAAAAGACTTCAGGATCTCCGCCGGATGGCGGAGCAGAAACAGACGACGAAAAACGCTACGGAAATCAAAGATGCTTGAGATCAAAAATCTGCACGCCCGCATCGCGGAAGACGAAACCGAAATCCTGCGCGGCATCGACCTGAAGGTGAATGCCGGAGAAGTCCATGCCATCATGGGCCCGAACGGATCGGGCAAGTCGACCCTGTCCTACATTCTGGCCGGCAAGGACGACTATGAGGTCACGGAAGGCGAAATCCTCTTCAACGGCGAGAATTTGCTGGACATGGAGCCGGATGAGCGCGCCGCTGCTGGCCTGTTCCTGGCGTTCCAGTATCCGCTCGAAATTCCGGGTGTCGCCACCATGGAATTTTTGAAGACGGCAATGAACGCGCAGCGCAAGGCGCGCGGCGAGGAAGCGCTGTCCATTCCGGAGTTCATGAAGCGGGTCAAGGAGCAGGCGGCTGATCTGAACGTCTCCATGGACATGCTCAAGCGTCCGCTCAATGTCGGCTTTTCCGGCGGCGAGAAGAAGCGCTCGGAGATCCTGCAGATGTCGCTTCTTGAGCCGAAACTCTGTGTTCTCGACGAAACCGATTCCGGCCTCGACATCGACGCCCTGCGGATCGTCTCTGAAGGCGTCAACAAGCTGCGCTCTCCCGAGCGCGCCATGATCGTGATCACCCACTACCAGCGCTTGCTCGATCACATCGTTCCGGACGTCGTGCATGTCCTGTCCAAGGGCCGGATCGTGAAGACCGGTGGCAAGGAACTGGCGCTTGAGCTCGAAAAGAACGGTTACGCCGATTATATCGACGCGGCGGCTTGAGGGAGCGAAGCGACATGAACGCAAATGCACCCATCCAGAAGACCCAGGCCGAAAGCGATCTGTTGTCCCGGTTCGAAACGACCAGGGCTGAGTTGCCCGGTTCGGTGACCGTGACGGCTCTGCGCGAAGCCGCGCTCGGCCAGATCCGTGACCGCGGCCTGCCGCACCGCCGGGTCGAAGAGTACAAGTACTCGGACCTGCGGGCCTTCATGAAGTCGGCCGCGCCGCTGGCTGCGGCGACGGACCTGGCTGCAACGAAGGCCGTTGTGGAGAGCGCCGAGACATTCGGCGATCTCGACCGCTACCGAGTGGTCGTCGCCAACGGTGTGTTCCAGCCGGAGCTGTCCGACGTCGACCAGCTTCTCGCCGAAGGTGTGTCGGTGTTCAGCTTCGCCGATACGCTGGATGACGCGGATGCAAGCCAGATGCTCAAGACACCGAAAACCGGTCCAGAGGACGGCGTCGTCGCTCTCAACACGGCATTTGTCAGGGGCGGCGTGGTGATTGCCGTCAAGAGCGGCGTGGAAGTGTCAAAGCCCATTGAACTTGTGCAGGTCGCGACAAGCGCCGGCGCGCAGGCGGTCCGCAACGCGGTGACCCTCGGCGAAGGGGCAAAACTCCACCTGCTTGAGACCTTTGTCGGCGACACGGGAGCGGGCGAGCTCAACACGGTCTTCGACTACAACGTCAGCGACAAGGCCTCCCTTGCGGCGACACGCCTGATGACCGGTAAGACCGAAGCCGCGCGCCTGTTCACCAGCATTGCGACCCTTGGCGCGGAAGCCGAGTTCAAGTCACTCGGTTTCATCGCAGGTCCGCGCTTCACGCGCAATCAGCAGTTTGTCAATTTTGCCGGCGAAAACTCAGAGGCGAACATCTATGGCGTCTCGATGGCCGGCGGCGAGGACCTTGCGGACCAGACGCTGATCGTCGATCACGCGGTTCCGCATTGCAACAGCCGCGAGTTCTTCAAGACCGTTCTCGACGGGCGCGCCAAGGGCGTCTATCAGGGGCGTATCAATGTCGCGCCCCATGCGCAGAAGACCGATGGCGAGATGATGACCCAGGCTCTGCTCCTGTCCGAGGACGCCGAGATGGCCAACAAGCCGGAGCTGGAGATTTTCGCCGACGACGTCATCTGTGCCCATGGCGCGACCAGCGGTCAGATTGACGAGGATCTGCTCTTCTACCTGCGCGCCCGGGGCATTCCGGAAGACGAGGCGAAAACGCTTCTCGTACTGGCGTTTCTCTCGGAAGCAATTGAAGAGTACGATGAAGAGGACGTGACAGAAGGCTTGGAAACGCGCGTTCGAGACTGGCTCGCCAGTCACTAAGCAGGCGCGCAAAACCGGCACGGGAAACGGGAGCAGCACCGCATGACGGTCGCAACAGCACAAGAGACAATTCAAGCACCGGGCTACGACGTCGAAGCCGTTCGCAAGGATTTTCCGATCCTGTCGCGTGAGGTCTACGGAAAACCGCTCGTCTATCTGGACAATGGCGCTTCCGCCCAGAAGCCGGCGGCCGTCATTGACGCGATCGCCAAGGCATATTCGGAAGAATACGCCAATGTGCACCGGGGCCTGCATTTCCTCTCCAACACGGCGACCGACAATTACGAGGCCGCACGCGAGAAGGTGCGCCGATTTCTCAATGCCGGTTCGCCGGAGGAGATCGTTTTCACGAAATCCACCACCGAGGCGATCAATCTGGTCTCTTACGGTCTGGGCCCCGACTATTTCAGCGACGGCGGCGAGATCGTCCTGTCGATCATGGAGCACCACTCCAACATCGTTCCCTGGCATTTTCACCGGGAACGTCATGGAGCGAAGCTTACCTGGCTCTATGTACGAGAAGACGGCTCGTTCGACCTGGATGCCTTCGCCGACGCACTCTCGGACAAGACCAGGCTCGTTGCCATCACCCACATGTCTAACGTCCTGGGGACGGTCGTGCCGGTCAAGGAGGTTTGCCGGATCGCTCATGAGCGCGGTATTCCGGTGCTTGTCGACGGCAGCCAGGCGGCGGTGCACCTGCCGGTGGACGTTCAGGACATCGATTGCGATTACTATGTCTTCACAGGTCACAAGGTCTACGGTCCCACCGGCATCGGAGTGCTTTGGGCCAAGCCCGAGCGGCTGAAGGCCTTGCGTCCGTTTAACGGTGGCGGCGAGATGATCCTCGACGTGACCGAGGACATGGTCACCTACAATGATCCGCCGCACCGCTTCGAAGCGGGAACGCCCCCCATCGTTCAGGCAATCGGACTGGGGGCAGCGCTCGATTACATGGATGCGCTCGGTCGCGAGAACATTGCCCGTCACGAGGCCGATCTGAAGGACTACGCCCACAGGCGATTGAAAGAAATCAACGCTCTTCGTATCTTCGGTGAAGCACCGGGAAAGGGAGCCATCGTTTCTTTTGAGATAAAGGGGGCACATGCGCATGATGTCGCGACGATCATCGACCGGTCAGGGGTTGCGGTGAGGGCTGGTACCCATTGCGCCCAACCCCTCTTGGCAAAATACGGTGTGACCTCTACATGTCGGGCGAGCTTCGGCCTTTATAATACGCGCGCGGAAGTCGACGCGCTTTATGAGGCCCTGTTGCGGGCACAGAGCTTTTTCGGGTAAGGACGGATCCCAGCATGGAAAATGCGACCACGATCGACACCAACGCGGCCGGCGAAGAGCTTCAGACAGAAGTCTCCACCGTGAGCGCTATTCCGATGGAAGAACTCGACCGGCTGACGACCGACATCATCGGTGCGTTGAAGTCCGTGTATGACCCGGAAATTCCCTGCGATATCTACGAGTTGGGCCTGATCTACAAGGTCGATATCGAGGATGACAGGTCGATCAACATCGACATGACCCTGACCGCCCCCGGCTGCCCGGTCGCCGGCGAAATGCCGGGCTGGGTGGAAAACGCGGTATCCTCGGTTCCCGGTGTCGGGCCGGTCAATGTGGACATGGTTTTCGATCCGCCCTGGACGCCGGACCGGATGTCGGATGAAGCGAAGGTTGCCCTGAACTGGTATTAGGACCATATTTCTTTTAGCCCGTGAAACCATTCAATCGGGTCTGAAGGTACGGATCGAAAGAGGAAAACATGGCTGCCGCCGGCAAATTCCAGGTAATGTCCCTTACAGACGCAGCAGCAGACCGTGTCAGGGACCTTGTCGAAAATTCCGACAAGGAAGCCGTCGGCTTGCGCATCGGCATCAAGAAGGGCGGCTGCGCTGGCATGGAATACACCATGGAACTGGTTGAGGACACTCAGCCGGGCGACGATGTGATTGAAGACAAGGGGGCAAGGCTTTTTGTCGATCCGTCGGCGGTTCTTTTTCTGCTTGGCACCGAAATGGATTTCGAGGTGACCAAGTTCCGGTCCGGTTTCGTATTCAAGAACCCGAATGAAGTGTCCGCCTGCGGCTGCGGAGAATCCGTCACTCTCCAGGCCGCGGATCTGAGCGCCCTGGCGCGTTAGAATACGGTCCGATAACAATCAGGCGGAGCCAACTATCGTCTGACACATTGTCTTTCCTGAGGTTTTTATGAGTTTGTTCGACCGGCTCAAAGCCGACGCACGCCCGCAGTGGGCCGATTACACCAGGCATGCGTTCGTCAGGCAGCTTGGCGACGGATCTCTGCCGCTAGAAAGTTTCAGGCATTATCTCGTTCAGGACTACCTTTTCCTGATCCAGTTCGCTCGGGCGTATGCCCTTGCCGTCTACAAGAGCCAGACGACGCAGGACATGCGCCGCTCGCTCGAAGGGGTGAAGGCAATCCTCGATGTGGAGCTGGAGCTGCACATCGAGATCTGCGGCACCTGGGGCATGTCCCGGGCCGAAATCGAGAACGCGCATGAGGATACGCCGACCATGGCCTATACCCGTTTCGTTCTGGACGCAGGCATGTCGGGCGATCTTCTCGACCTGCAGACAGCCCTGGCCCCCTGCGTTCTGGGATACGCCGAAATAGGGTCTTGGCTACAGGCGGAGGGGGCCGGTGGTCCCGACAATCCCTATCGGCGCTGGATCGCCGAGTACTCCGGCGATGCCTATCAGCAACTCGCGCGTGACTTTGAAAGCTGGTTCAACGAAACAGCGGACCAATCCCTGACCGAGCACAGGTATCCGCGCGTGTTCTCGCTGTTCGAAAAGGCATGCAGGCTGGAAAGCGACTTCTGGCAGATGGGGTTCAGAGCGGGAAACTGACCCCGGCAGCCTTGCAAACAGAAATGAGACGGCCTGGCTGTTATCCCAATTGACGGACGGCGTCAGGCGACCTTCTCTTCCTCGGTATCGTCGATGTCCTGCTCGGTCCTGACCAGGTTGCGGCCGTCGCCCTTTGCCGCGTAAAGCGCCTTGTCGGCGCGCGCAACGATGGAGTGGGCTGTGTCCATGTCCCGATACGTGGCGATTCCGACGGAAATCGTGACCCGTCCGAGGTTTTCTCCTGTCGAGCGTTTCACAAGCTCCTTCGACATGACCGCCAGCCGGATACGCTCACCGATTTCGGCGGCATCCTTCGTGGAAACATTCGGCAGCAGGATCGCAAATTCCTCGCCGCCGTAACGGCAGGCAATGTCCTCGGACTTGACGTTTTGCTTCACGGCAAGGGCAACAAGCCGCAATACCTGGTCGCCGGTCTGGTGACCGTAGGTATCGTTGAAAGCCTTGAAATGATCGATATCGGTCAGAACCAGAGCGAAGCCTCGTCCGCTTTCGTGGAACTGGTCAACCAGGCGTTCAATGGAGTTTTCAAAATGTTTTCTGTTATTGAGCGTGGTCAGCTCGTCCGTAAGCGACTCGTAGCGGATCGCCTCAAGAGACGATTGAAGGGTTTCGATCTGCTTCTTCGATTCCAGAAGCTGGCTTTCCAGCTTGCGGTTCGAGGTTACCGCTTTTTGTGTCGACTTCACCAGATGGGTCACATAAGTCTGTAGCTTGCTCGCATCGGTGACGGTCTTGATCTTGGCGCTCGCCTTTTCCAGCGCCTGTCCGTAGTCGGAGGTGGCGTCCGCGCTCAACTGCAACGAATCGACCAGTTCCTCGACTTCTTTGGAAACTTTGGACCCCACCTCGTCCAGGCGGTCTCCCAAACGGGTCGGCGACAGGAACCTACCGTAAAGGGTAAGCATCTCGTCGGTGCTGACGCGTCCGTTTGTCTTCAGTGTTTCGTTGATGGCGCGGTTGAGACCCTGATTGTAACCAGCCGAATACGTGTACCAGAGTTCATAAGAACGTGGGTAAGCTGGCAACGTGTTCTTCTTGATATAGCTGATAGCGGATTCACCATATTTGATGGTCCGCTTATGGTCGTCTTCTTCCGCCATAAACACTCTCTCGATGGAGTATCGCGAATCCGCCCCACACGGTTGCGAGTCCTAGTGTTGAAACTCGGATGGAAAATTTAAGGACACGTTAAGTCTAAGGCTGATTATTAGTAAAACTAGCGATTAAGACGCCTTTTTTGGGCGCGGCTCACGTAGGAGAAAGGCGGGGATATGCACGCCAGGCGCGAATGCCGGTTCCAGTTTGTCGGTTTTTGACTTTCGACCAGCTGGTTTTTGCGGCATTTTCGCCACCGTCGACGGGATTGCGTCGTCGGAAATCTCTTCAAGGCTCTCAACCGGTTCTGGTTTGGCCTTGCCCCCACGCCGGCGTCCGGAGGATTTGGCGGTGTCGGTTTCGTTGTCGTTGCTGGAACTGCCTGCCTTGGAAGAGCGCCCGGACTTCCGTCGTGCCTTGCGTTCTCTCGCAGCCTCTTCGAAATCGATTTCCTCACCCAGCCAGTCGATCGTCTTGTTGATCAGCACCTGGATCGCTTCCAGGTACTTCTGATCTTCAGGCGTGACCAGGGTATAGGCGATTCCCGACCGACCCGCGCGGCCGGTTCGGCCGATCCTGTGAACGTAGTCTTCCGCATTGATCGGAACGTCGTAGTTGAAGACGTGACTGACTTCGGGAATGTCGAGGCCCCGAGCCGCGACGTCACTGGCAACCAGAAGCTTGATATTGCCCTTCCGGAAGTTGTCGAGCATCATCATGCGGGTGCGCTGATCCATATCCCCATGCAATGTCCCGACATTGTATTCATGTCGTTCCAGGGAGCGGAACAGGGTGGACACGTCCCTCTTGCGGTTACAGAAGACGATGGCGTTCTTCAGGTCTTCGGCGCCTTCCAGCAACTCGCGAAGCGCCGCCCGCTTTTCGTAATCCTTTGACGGAGAGGCCTTCAGGAACTGAGCCACATTGTCGGCGGTAGATGATGTCGGGGCGACCTCGATGCGGGCCGGGTTTTGCAGAAACGTTTCCGTCAGGCGCTGGATTTCCGGTGGCATCGTCGCAGAGAAGAAAAGCGTCTGTCTCGTGAACGGGATGAGTTTGCAGATCCGTTCGATATCGGGAATGAAACCCATGTCCAGCATGCGGTCCGCCTCATCGATGACGAGAATTTCGACGCCTTGAAGCAGCAGTTTTCCGCGTTCGAAATGATCGAGCAGACGGCCCGGCGTCGCGATGAGCACATCGGTGCCGCGGTCGAGTTTCTTGTCCTGTTCGGAAAAGGACACGCCGCCGATCAGAAGCGCGACATTGAGCTTGTGATTGGTTCCGTATTTTTCGAAGTTTTCTTCGACCTGCGCCGCCAGTTCGCGCGTCGGTTCCAGGATCAGCGTGCGCGGCATACGGGCGCGGGCGCGTCCTTTCTCCAGAAGCGTAAGCATAGGCAAAGTAAAACTTGCGGTCTTGCCGGTTCCCGTCTGCGCAATTCCGAGAACGTCCCGGCGTTCCAGCACCTGGGGAATTGCGCCGGACTGAATTGCCGTAGGTTCTTTATAACCTGCTGCCTCAACTGCAGCGAGGACCTTCTCGCTAAGACCGAGAGTATCAAATGCCATGTAGCGGTTTGCCCGGATGTTGTGATTGTCCATGAAGGCACCTTGAGATGGACCGGTGCCAAACTGCGCACACCCTACATTTATAAATTCGGGTGTCAATGCGCGGGTGAGGTAGAATGCGAGGAAATTCGAGTATTTGCGGCTAATTTTGCCGACGAAGTTAATATGGAAACTTATCCGCGCCGTGGTAACGAAAACTGTTTGCGCAACTTAATTTAGAAACAGCCGGAGCTTCTCTGTTTAGATATCAAGGTCTTCGGCGAATTCTGCGTTATCCTGAATGAACCGGAAGCGGGCCTCGGGTTTGTTCCCCATGAGCCGTTCGACTGTGTCGTTCGTGTCCGCGATGGCGGTTTCCTCCACATCGACTTTGAGAAGAGACCGCTTCGATGGATCCATGGTCGTCTCCTTGAGCTGTGCCGGCAGCATCTCGCCAAGGCCCTTGAAGCGGCCGATCTCAACCTTTGACTTGCCTTTGAAGGCGGTGGCAAGAAGTTCGTCCTTGTGCAAATCGTCGCGGGCGTAGAGGGTTTTGCCGCCTTGACTGAGCCGGTACAGCGGCGGAACGGCGAGATAGAGATGCCCTTCGCGGATCAGGTCCGGCATTTCGCGATAGAAAAACGTGATCAGCAGCGAAGCGATGTGCGCGCCGTCGACATCCGCATCGGTCATGATCACGACCTTTTCGTAGCGCAGGTCGCTGTCACGGTAGTTCGACCGCGTGCCGCAGCCGAGCGCCTGGATGAGGTCGGCCAGTTGCTGGTTGGCCACAAGCTTGTCCCGGCCCGCATTGGCAACGTTCAGGATCTTGCCGCGCAAGGGCAGCACCGCCTGGTTGGACCGGTTGCGGGCCTGCTTGGCGGACCCGCCCGCGGAATCGCCCTCGACGATAAAAAGCTCGGTGCCGTCGGCCTGGTTGGCGGAGCAATCGGCAAGCTTTCCCGGAAGCCGCAGTTTGCGGACCGCGGTTTTTCGCGCGACGTCCTTTTCCTGCCGGCGGCGCAAACGTTCCTCTGCGCGGTCGATGACCCATTCCAGAAGCTTGTTGGCCTGGTTGGGGGAGGCGGTCAGCCAGTGATCGAATGCGTCCCGAACCGCCGCCTCGGTGATCCGCGTCGCCTCGTTGGTCGCGAGTTTGTCCTTGGTCTGGCCGACGAACTCCGGTTCGCGGATGAATACAGACAGCATGCCGCCGGCCGATGTCATCACATCGTCTCCGGTGATGATGGCTGCTTTCTTGTTGCTTGTCAGTTCGCCATAGGCCTTCAGGCCGCGCAACAACGCATAGCGGAATCCAGCCTCGTGGGTTCCGCCCTCAGGTGTGGGAACGGTGTTGCAGTAGGAGTTCACGAAGCCGTCGCCGGCAAACCAGTTCACCGCCCATTCGACGGAGCCGTGCTTGCCGGTGTGATCGGTTCTGCCGGCGAAGATCTCGTCGACGACGCGCCGTTCCTTGGTCAGGCGTTCCGCTAGAAAGTCCTTCAATCCTCCGGGAAAATGAAAGACGGCTTCCTCGGGTGTCTCGTCCTTGTCGCTCAGAAGATCGGGCGCGCAATGCCAGCGGATTTCGACGCCGCCGAACAGATAGGCCTTCGAACGCGCCATTTTGAGGAGCCTGGCAGGCTTGAACCTGGCGTCTTTGCCGAAAATTTGCGCGTCCGGCTTGAAGCGGACCAGGGTGCCGCGCCGGTTGTGCGTGTCGCCGACAAGTTCCAGCCCACCCTGCGGATGACCGCGCCGGAATATCTGCCGGTAGAGCTTGCGGCTTCTGGCGACCTCGACGACGAGTTCCTCGGAAAGCGCATTGACGACCGAGATCCCGACGCCGTGCAGGCCCCCGGATGTTTCGTAAACCTTGCTGTCGAACTTTCCGCCCGCGTGCAAGGTCGTCATGATGATTTCAAGCGCGGACTTGTCCTTGAATTTCGGATGGGGGTCGACAGGTATGCCGCGGCCGTTGTCGGTGATCGTCAGATAGCCGTCCTCGGTCAGGGTGACGTCGATCCAGGTGGCATGTCCTGCGACAGCCTCGTCCATGGAATTGTCGATCACTTCGGCGAACAGGTGATGCAGAGCCTTTTCATCGGTGCCGCCGATGTACATGCCGGGTCGACGGCGCACGGGTTCGAGGCCTTCGAGAACCTCGATGTCGGCGGCCGAGTAGTCTTCGGGCGCGGGCGCTGTTGCCACGGAACGCGGCTTTTTGGTCACCGGCGCCGGAACGTCTTCCGTGACCGGCTTGGAAACCGCCGCGTTGCCTGCAAACAAATCGTCTTTAGCGCTCATTCCGTATCGCCTGAGAGGGTTGGAGTACATGGTCCGGAGCTTCAAAACCGGTACCTATACCGAATCGACTTCGATTTTGAAGGACAAATGTAGAACGAGAAAGGTTTTTAACCATAAGCCCCCGTTTTCAACAGAACGGAGGGGTTACGGCCCCGCTGGAAAGATATCGTCAACCCCGGCATGTTGGAATGCCGTTCAAGCGGGATGGGGACATCAAAATTGTGCTAAATCGGCAACACCGGCAAAGAGAGTCTTTCAGGAAACCGGCGAATAAGGCTGCTGCCCATGTTCGGCCATGTTTGACCGTCACCCGTTGCGCTAGATTAGTTGCGTTCACCTGCCGCAGCCGCTCCGGCGGCGTGGGAAGGAATTCGGCGACCGATTACGAAAATGGTCTCTTTTGGGCCAAGAATGGCCCAACTTAGGCCGAATTGATTGGCCACCTTAGGCTGCTCGAGAACAACAAGCCGAACTGAGACAACTCAGGGGCAGAAGAGTTCAGACAATGCGCTTGGCGCGGACAAAAAATAAGGCCGGAAAGATCGTCCGGCAACCCGACAGGTTTCGGCCGGCGTTTTATAGTGTGACGGGGATGAAGAAAAACAGTTCGCAATATCAACGCCTTACTTTTGCCAGGCAGATGCTTGGCGCGTTGATGCTTGTCGGTTTGACGGGCAGTGTTCAAGCCTTTGACGGTCAGCCGGCCTCAAGCAACCCGATTGATGCGCTGGAACTGACGCCGACCGAAGCTTTGAGAACCGGAGCGCGGCAGTATTATTCCGGCGACAAGGCGGCGGCGCTGACATCGCTGCGCTATGCTGCGGAAAACGGGCAGCCGATGGCCGCCTGGAAACTCGGAGAGATGTACGCCAGCGGCGACGGCGTTCAGGAAGACGACCTCAAGGCGTTTGAATACTACAGCCAGATCGTGCGCGAGCACGGTGACGACCGTCCGGATGCCCCCGATGCGCCTTTCGTGTCCAGCGCGTTTGTCGCGCTCGGGACCTATTACCTGAATGGCATCGAGGGGACCGTTCCGAAGAACGAGTCTCGGGCCAGGCAGATTTTCACCCACGCGGCGTCCTACTTCGGCGATGCGGAGGCGCAGTTCGAACTGGGGCGCATGTATCAGGACAGCAACAGCCGGATGGCGGTTCGCTGGTACAACCTCGCGGCGCTCAAAGGTCACATTGGCGCGCAGGCCCGTCTCGGTGAAACGCTCTATTCCCTCGGAAATTCCGACAAGAAGAAAGCACGCGGGCTGATGTGGATGACCGTGGCGCGGGAGCAGGCCGCCGGGTCCGGGGCCACCTGGATCAACGACATGCACGAGCAGTATTTTGCCGTGTCCACGGAGACCGTCCGGCAGTTGGCCCGCTCGCTTGCGGATGGCTGGCTGCAGCAAAACCGCCCGGACATGATGACGGCGCAGCAGCTTCCTTCTCAATAAACCCGAAGGCACGTCCGTAGCGTTTGCTCCGGTTGCCGGGTCCGCACCTGCGGTCCAGACGTAGAGGGACTGTTCCAGGCGCTTTCCCATTTGTAGACCAACCGTATTGAAGGGCCCGCATTCGAAAGCGGGCAGGGGGACTTGCTGAATGTCCATGAGGTGTTGTTCAGCACCATGGAGCAGGTCGCCATACGCATTCCATCTGGACTTTTCAGGCAAACGGTCTCGCCAAGCCCGTAGTTCTTGCCCTCGTATCGGCACGTACAGGAAGGCGTCGGCGCCTCGGCCGCAGGAATTGTGTGAGATGGCAATGCGGTCAGGACGAAAATCGCGGAAACACAGATACGAAAAGCTCCGCGCCCGGCGCCTCTGATTGCCACCGGCAGAATGTGTCCGCGCAATGAGCGGGCGGACCTGTTTTGGCCTTTGCTTACCCCATAGCACCGCAAAGACTACCACGGGGAGTGCGAACCGCAAGTCGCGCCTTTCCGGGTGGAGTGAGCGTTTGGGTTGGCCGGCCGTTCAGGCGGCGAGCTTTACCCAGACCGGAACGTGGTCGGACGGTTTTTCCCAGCCTCGCACGTGCTTGTCGATGCCGCAGCCGTCCAGAAGGTCGGTGGCCTGCGGCGACAGCAGAATATGGTCGATCCGAATGCCGTTGTTTTTCTGCCAGGCTCCGGCCTGATAGTCCCAGAAGGTGAAGGTTTCTTCCGCTTCCGTACAACTCCGCACGGCCTCCGTGAGGCCGAGATGCGTGAGCGCACGGAACCGCTGACGGCTTTCGGGCTGGAACAATGCGTCGTCACCCCAGTTCTGCGGGTTCTTCGCGTCAATCGGATCGGGGATGACATTGTAGTCGCCCAGAAGCAGGAACGGAATTTCCTCTTTCAACCGGGCCTCAGCGTGGGCAATCAGCCTGTCCATCCAGTCCAGCTTGTAAGGAAATTTTTCTGTCCCGAGCGGATTGCCGTTCGGCAGATAGAGACAGCCGAACCGGATTGCCCCGGCGCTGGTCGAGACACCGGCCTCGATGTAACGGGCCTGTTCGTCATCGTCATTGCCTGGAAGACCCCTTCTTACATCTTCGAGCGGGGTTTTGGACAAGAGTGCGACACCATTGAACCCCTTTTGCCCATGGGTCGCGACATTGTAGCCAAGGTCCTCGAAGGGCTGGAGCGGAAAATTCTCGTCTACCGATTTTATTTCCTGAAAGCAGGCGATGTCGGGGGAGGTTTCTTTCAGCCAGTCCAGAACCGTGTCGAGCCGGGCCTTGACGCCGTTGATGTTCCAGGTCGCGATTTTCATGAAGCGGTTGCCTCTCGTTAAAACAGGTGCCGGGGCAACCGGCGGATGGAGCGCGGCAGGGCGCTTCAGACCGTGAAGCTGGTGCCGCAACCGCAGCCGGCAACCGCATTGGGATTGTTGATCTGGAAGGATTGCCCGATCAGATCGTCGACGAAATCGATCTCCGACCCCGCCATGAATTGCAGGGAAACGGAATCGATCAGCACGGTCGCGCCGGTCTTCTCGATGACAAGATCGTCGTCGTCCCGATTGTCGACCACGTCGTATTTGTACTGCAGACCGGAGCAGCCGCCGCCTTCGACGCTCACGCGCAACATGCTGCCCGAGGCTTCCTTGGACAATATTGCCGCGATGCGCTTGGCAGCGCGGTCGCTGACTGTTACTCGATTTTCAAGTGTTTCGGTCATACTTCGCCGACTCGCTGTGCTCATGCTGCTGCCAAGGCTGTCAAAACGCCTTCTTCTGATAGGTAAGTTTTGCGGAAGAGCGCGTCAATGTCGACCGATCGGTTATAATCAAACAAGACATGGGGATATTCGGTGAGTGGCACCACGCAAATGAGACCGAACATCGGGTTTGGAGCGCAATCGCTGGCGATTTACGCGGAAAACCCCGCGAAAAGCCGGGGAAGGCTTTTTCCGGAGCCTGAAAGTCCGACCAGAACGCCGTTTCAGCGCGACCGCGACCGCATCATCCATTCTTCGGCATTTCGGCGGCTGAAGCACAAAACCCAGGTTTTCGTCTATCACGAAGGCGATCATTTCCGGACGCGGTTGACGCATACGATCGAAGTTTCCCAGATAGCCCGCGCGCTCGCGCGCGCATTGAGGCTCGACGAGGATCTCGCCGAATGTCTCGCGCTCGCCCATGACCTCGGTCACACGCCCTTCGGCCACGAGGGCGAGGATGTCATGCATGAATGCATGGCCCCCTTCGAGGGCTTCGATCACAATGCGCAGTCGCTAAGGGTCGTGACCCTTCTCGAGCATCGTTATGCGGAGTTCGACGGTCTCAACTTGTCCTGGGAAACGCTCGAAGGCCTCGTCAAGCACAACGGCCCGTTGATCGGTCCGGACGGCGCGCCTTTGGGAAAGTTCAGGGGAGGCCAGTTGCCTTTCGCAATTCGCGACTATGCCGGAAGACAGGACCTGCTGCTTGACACCTGGCCGGGCGCGGAAGCCCAGGCGGCGGCAATCGCGGATGACATCGCCTATGACGCACACGATCTGGATGATGGTCTGAGAGCGGGCCTGTTCGCCATTGAGGACATGAAAGAGGTTCCCTTTCTGGCCGATATCCTCGGTGAGGTCGATACCAAGTACCCGGGTCTTGAGGAGGGGCGCCGCATTCATGAAATCGTGCGCAGATCGATCACGCGAATGGTCGAGGATGTCATCCGGGAAGGGGTGAGCAATCTGGCTGAGGTCAACCCGCAAAGCGTCTTGGAGATCCGGGAGGCGGGACGGTGCCTCGTCGGCTTCTCCAGCGAAATGACGGTCGCGGAAAAGGAAGTGAAACGGTTTCTGTTCGCCAGGGTCTACCGCCATGCGGATGTTCTGGCCGTCCGCCGACTGGTCGCCCGTGTCGTGCGGGACCTCTTCTCCAGGTTCCTCTCTGAGCCGGATCTGATGCCGGACCCCTGGAACAAGGGTTTGGCGGGGCTGAACGAGACGGAAACGGCGAGACGGGTCTGCGATTATATCGCTGGCATGACCGACAGATATGCGATTGAGGAACATCGCAGATTGTTTGACGACACACCCGATTTGGGGTAGGCGCAAGGACGACTTGACAACCCCGTGGCGCCGAAGGCTTTCCCTTCGCAGCGCACGGGGAGTTTGTATTTGAAACAAGAAAGCCGGCCGGAGTAGCATGAATATCTTTGCGGACTTCACGCAACGCGTTAAATCAGCTCTGCAAGAACTTGATCTTAAGGATACAAGTGGCGAACCTATCGATCTATCCCGGGTCGTTGTCGAAGCACCGAGGGATCCGGCGCACGGCGATTTTGCCACCAATGCCGCCATGGTTCTGGCAAAACCCCTGGGAACGAAACCGCGGGAGCTCGCCGAGCGGCTTGTCGCAAAGCTCGATGAAAATCCCGATATCACGGAACTGTCGGTCGCGGGCCCGGGCTTCATCAACATGCGGGTCGCGCCCATTGTCTGGCAGCGCGTTCTCGGCAGCGTTCTGCAGCTCGGCGATGGCTTCGGTGCCATTGAGCAATCTCCGGCGCCGAAGGTGAATGTTGAATATGTTTCCGCCAATCCGACCGGCCCGATGCATGTCGGACACATTCGCGGAGCCGTTGTCGGCGACGCGCTGGCGAACCTTCTGACATTCGCCGGCTGCGAGGTTACCAAGGAATACTATATCAACGATGCGGGCTCGCAGATCGACACGCTCGCCCGCAGCGCCTTTTTGCGCTACCGCGAGGCACGCGGAGAGACCATTGGCGAGATTCCGGCGGGTCTTTATCCCGGCGATTACCTGAAACCGGTCGGGGAAATGCTCGACCGGGAGTTTGGTGGCTCGCTGCTTGAGAAGGCCGAAGAGGAATGGCTGCCAATCGTCAAGGAAAGAGCGATTGCCGCCATGATGGACCTGATCAGAGAGGATCTGGCCGCTCTCGGCGTCTCCCATGAGGTTTTCTATTCTGAACGGTCGCTGCACGCGCGTGGCGGGTCCAATGGGTCCAAGATCGACAGGATGCTCGACGGTCTCCGGGACAAGGGGCTTGTGTACGAAGGCACCCTGCCTCCGCCGAAGGGGCAGGTGCCCGACGACTGGGAAGACCGCGAACAGACCTTGTTCCGCGCCAGCGATTTCGGCGACGACACGGATCGGGCCTTGAAGAAGTCGGACGGCTCCTACACCTATTTCGCCGCAGATGTCGCCTATTTCCAGGACAAGTTCGAGCGCGGGTTCCAGGAAACGATCTATGTTCTCGGCGCGGATCACGGCGGCTATGCGAAGCGTTTGCAGGCTGTCGGCAAGGCAGTCTCCGGAGGAAAGACCGAAGTTGTCGTGCGGTTTTGCCAGCTGGTGAAGCTGATGCGTGACGGTGAACCCGTGAAAATGTCCAAACGGTCGGGCGATTTCATTACATTGCGCGAAGTCGTCGACGAGGTGGGTTCCGACGCCGTCCGTTTCATGATGCTTTACCGCAAGAACGACGCACCCCTTGATTTCGACTTCAAGAAGGTCACCGAGCAGTCGAAGGACAATCCGGTCTTTTACGTTCAGTACGGCCATGCCCGCTGCCGGTCGGTCTTGCGTCAGGCCGCGGAAGAACTTCCGGGAATCGGGTTCGACGATCGTCAGCTTGCCCAGGCCGACTTCACGCTGCTGAGCGATTCCGGCGAACTGGAGCTGATCGCGAAGATGGCGGAATGGCCGAAATTGCTGGATGCCGCGGCGGAAACCCACGAGCCGCACCGAATCGCATTTTATCTGCATGAGTTGGCAAGTTCTTTGCATGCTCATTGGAATCGAGGCAAGGAATCGCCGCATTTACGATTTATTGACCCTGGTAACGAGAAATTAACGCTGGCGCGTCTTGCATTGGTTCGTGCAGTATCTCTGGTGCTCGCTTCAGGTCTTTCGATTCTGGGCGTCAATGCTCCCGAAGAAATGCGCTAGGTGATAAAAGAAGGCTCATGTGCATAACATGAGCGCGACGGTGATTAGACTGGACCGACTTTCGTAAAGCTCATGGCAGAAGATTACGAAACAAAGCAATCGGGTGTACGCGCGCCTTCAACGGGTGAGGGCGCGGAGCGTCCGATCGTTGATGATCCGCTGCTCGAATTGGCGCGCATTGTCCAGAAAAACAAGCAAGTGGGGTCCAGTGTGAGCAGCGGTCGGGTAGGCGCCACGGATTATTTCGCGGGATTGGAAGATGTCGCGGAATCCGAGTCCGGGCCCGGTCCAGAGCCGGCTTCGACGTTGCGGGTCGAGCCTTCCTTTACCGGAGAAGCAAAGACCGGCAGCAGTCCGGCGACGGATAGCCGCCATGCAATCGAACCGGTCCGGCTGGAACCGTACCAGGCGCCGCAGGCTGAGGCTTATCAGACACAAGACCGAGGCGCAGGTGCCGAAAGGCTTGCGATGGCCGGTTTTCAGCAGGCTTCTGCGGAAGCCGCCCCGCAAGATCTCGAAGACCGCTCGAACCATGTGTCCAGTCTTTGGCCAAAAGACCCGCAAGAGTTTCAGCCGGTAGAGGAACGCGTCACAACGGAACCGGAACCCGTTGAAGCGGACGAACTTGAGCAGGCATTCGCTGAAGCGGTGGAGCATAGGCCGGGAGGCTTTGAAGCGGAACTGGACGTTGCGCTGAAGGACCAGCGCGACCCTTATTTAGGTGGCTTAAACGAGATTTCCGGCGACGCCGGGAACGCAAGCGGTCAGTCAAGTCTTGCTCCCTCCCTTTCGCTCGATCTGGAAGAAAATCTGACGGCCGAACTCGAAGACGAGCTGATCGGAGCCTTGCGTCAATCCGTCGACCAGCAGACCGACGAGCGCTTCGAAACGCCTTCCCAACCGGAAAGGCCTCAGACACCGCCAAGCTATGCGGCCCGTTTCGAGCTGCCGGAGCCTCCCTCCGTCGAATTGGAACCGGAAGTGGACGTTGAAGTCCGCTCGGCGCAGGCCCCGATGGTCGAGTTGTCCTCTGAAAGGGACCGAAGTGTCTTTGAGGACGAGCCGGTCAGAACTGTTCAGCCCGTCGAGCCTCGCACGTCGATGGCGGCGGCGTTCTCGGTTTCCCCGGAAACCCGGCCGGACCGGTATGACGTGCAGCCGCAACGGCTTGAAGACCGTCGGCCATCGATCGACGAAAACGATTTTCTCGCCGCTCTGAACACTCCTTCGGAGGAGCCCGGATCCGAACGAAGCGAATTGGATACGGCGCCCGGCAGGAAAGACGACCCGGCCGGCATAGAAACCTTGTTCGCCGACCTCGACTTCCCCGAGCCGGTGGAGCGGAGACCTGCTGCCTCCATGCGTCAGCCCGAGGAGCCGCAAGAGCCTGAAACCAGCGTTGACGAGATCGACGATATGGTCTGGCCGGATGCCGCCGAAGAGGTGCCGCAGGCCGCGGAAGACGATACGCCACCGCCGCCCGAAGGGTACGATCTCGATGCGGTCGCCAGGGCCATGCAGGAAAGCGATCCGAGCCTGACCGGAGCAGGCGTGTTGCCGCCGCATTCCTCTGCGGAGAGAGCTGCGGTTCCGCATGCCAGGGAAAGGTCGAGGCGGGGCGTTTTCGTTGCCGCCGGTGTTCTCGGTGTCGGTGTGCTTGGAGCTGCGGGTTTCTTTCTGATCGATGGCAATTCGGTCCAGGTGCCAAGCGGTCCTCCGCCGGTCATCAGCGGATTGCAGGAACCGTTGAAGATCCATCCGGAACAAAGTCAGGCACCCGCCAACGATCAGGCCGCAAAGCTCATTTATGACAGGGTCGACGGTGCGCAGGATGCGGGTCCGGACCGTCTGGTTCTGCCTGAGTCACCGCAACCTGCAGAGCTGCCGCCGGCGCCAGCCGACACCAATGGCGGAGCGGAGCTGGTTCCCGGTGCGCCAAAACGCGTCAGAACCCTGGTGGTGCGGCCGGATGGAACGATCATTTCCGACGGCGACAGTGCTTCGCCCGCTGCACCGGGTGTGGCGGTTGCGCCTGCTCCGGCTGCTGCGGACGGGGCGACACGCGTCGTGACGACAACGCCGGTTACCTCCGGCAACGGGTCTGACGCCCCCGTCGGTTCCCCGGAGGTGCCGGCAGCCTCCAATCCGGTTGCGGATGCGCCTGCCGCACCGGCTCCAGGCGTGCCTGCAGTCGCGACGCCGGCCGTCGTTTCTGAAGGTAGCGAGACACCGGCGCCTGCCGCGCCGACCCCGGCCGAAGACACTGCGGCTGCGCAAGAGGTGGCAACGCCGGAACCGGCCGCGCCTGTTCCGACAGTGCTTCCCAGGAAAAAGCCGGATGCACCGGTACAAGTCGCAACTGCGCCTCCGGCACAAGCCGAGACGCCTTCAACCACCCGGTCCGAGGGCCCGCTCAACCTGAACCAGTCAACCCCGGCGTCCCCTCAGACGACCTCGTCTGGCAGCGGTTCGACGACGGGAACCATTCCATCCGGTACATATATCGTGCAGGTCACGTCACAACGCACCGCGGCGGCGGCAAGCGATGCCTACTCCGGTCTGCAGCGGCGCTATCCAGGCATATTGGGGAACCGTGAAGCTGTGATCGTAGCGGCGGATCTGGGAGATCGCGGGATCTACTATAGAGCGCGAATTCCGACAGGCTCCCGCGGGGAGGCGGACACCCTGTGCCAGAGCCTGCAAGGCGCCGGCGGGGACTGCTTCGTGCGCAGGCAGCCGTGATCTGGAAGTCGACGTTCAGGACAGGGGCGGGGAAGCCTGCCTTTGATCCCGTGTTTGCCGAGTGGCTTCTGCCGTTTCAGTCGATCAGGCAGTTGACGAGAAATGGCAGACTTTCGTCCAGCCGGTAGTCGATGGACGAATGAGTGTCGTTGAATTCCCGGTAGACGTGCGCGACACCGAAGCGATCCAGTTTCCTGTGGAGCCGCCGGGCGCCGTAGACAAGGTTATATTGGTCCTGATTTCCGCATTCTATCCATAACGCCTTCAGGGACTTCAAGGCGTCGATGTGCAAATCCGCCATATGCACGGGATCCCAGGACTGCCAGGCAGACCAGCGCTCCTCGATAAGCTCACAGGTTTCCGGGTCGACCGGGAGGCGAATGCCGCAGAACACATCGGGGTCCGGATCGGGATCGTAAGTCGCCGCCATGGCGAATGTCATCATGTCGTGAAGCGAATTGCCCGGATATTTGGGCCCTTTCTCGAAATCGGTGACAAAGGCCTCTATGGAGCCGGCTTTCGCAATGGCACGCAGGGCACTGGGCATTTCCGGCAGGTAACAAAGCTCGAAAGCCATGTCGCCGGAATGGCAGGCCGCCGCGGACCAGACATCGGCGTGTTTCATGGCGTGGACCAATGCGCCATATCCGCCGGAAGATTTTCCGAATATGCCGCGCCTGCCGGTACCGCCGCATTTGAAGCGGCCTTCAACCGCTTCCAGCATCTCGGTCGTCAGCCAGGTCGCCCACGGGCCCATCGCGATGCTGTCGATGTACTGGTTGCCGCCGAGACGGGTGAAACAGTCCGGAAACGCGACGACGACGGGGGCCAGTTCACGGTCGTGGATAAGCCGGTCGAGCCGTTCGGGGACATTTTCGCCGAAGTTTTTCCAATTGGCATGCGCCGGACCGCCGGCCGTGAAACCGACGATATCCACCAAAAGAGGCAGGCCGCTGCCGTCGTGGCCGTGAGGGGTGTAGACGACAATGTCGCGGGTCGCGGGATCGCCGAGCCGGTTTTGCTCAAGGATTTCAGATTTCAGGGAAATCCTGTGCAAGCTGCCGGCTGGAATATCGTGACGTGCGCGCATGGATAGCTCCGTTCGGGACAATTTCCTCAGGGTTCTCAATCGCAGGTACGGTACACCCGTTCAAGTACCCGCGCTGTCTTTCTTGACGGAACCATGGGCGCCCGCTAAGCCGGATTCATGACCAGAGCCTTTGTTTCCGGCTGTGCCGGGCCGGAATTGACCGAAGCCGAGATTGTCTTCTTCTCGCGGAGCGATCCCTGGGGATTGATCCTTTTTGCCCGCAACATCGTGTCGCCGGATCAGGTCAGGGCTCTGACCGCCAGCTTTCGCGAAGCAGTCGGCAGAGCCGATGCGCCGGTACTGATCGATCAGGAAGGCGGACGCGTTCAGCGGATGAAACCACCGCACTGGCCCAAGTATCCCGCGCCGGGGTTTTACGGCGATCTTTTCAATGAGCAACCGGAAACCGGCCTCAAGAGTGCTTGGCTCGGCGCCCGGTTGATCGCGGCAGATCTCCATGATGTGGGCATCACGGTCGCTTGCCTGCCTTGCCTCGACACCCGGTTTCCCGAGACGGTCGATGCCATCGGAGACCGGGCTTTTTCGGCCGAGCCGGAAACCGTGGCGCTCCTCGGCCAGGCCATGGTGGACGGCGCTTGCGCCGGTGGGATTTTGCCCGTGATCAAGCACATCCCCGGACATGGCAGGGCGCGCGTCGACAGTCATCTTGAACTGCCCAGGGTTGAGGCGGACAAGTCTTCGTTGGAAAGCGTGGATTTCCGCCCTTTCAAGGCGCTTTCCGGCGTGCCTTTGGGCATGACAGCCCATATTGTATATGCGGATGTGGACGACGAAAGACCCGGAACGCAAAGTTCAAGGGTCATTCAGGAGGTCATCCGGAGGGACATCGGGTTTGACGGTTGCCTCATGAGCGACGACATTTCCATGAATGCGCTCGGCGGAAGCTACGCAGATCGTGCGCAAAGGGCCATTGACGCCGGTTGCGACATCGTTCTGCACTGTAACGGCGATATGGAGGAAATGCGCGCTGTGGCGGCCGCCGTTCCGGAACTCGCCGGCAGGGCAAAACAGCGCTGTGACGCGGCCTTGGACAGCATCAAACCTCCGGCCACCGGGTTCGATCGTGACGCGGCCTGGGAGGAGTTTCGTTCCATCACGGGCTGGCAAGGTGTTTAGGCGCGGCTGACATGGCGGACTTGGGGAAAAACAATCAGACAGCGGAGGACGGGTCCTTCGATCTTTTGAGCGCGGTCGGAGCGGAAGAAGACCGTGCGACGAGCGATCCGCAGCTTGTTGTTGACGTCGAAGGATTCGAGGGGCCGCTCGATCTCTTGCTCGGTCTCGCGCGCACTCAAAAGGTGGATCTGACAAGGATTTCAATTCTGGAACTCGTGGAGCAGTACCTGGAGTTTGTCGCGGAAGCCCGTCGCATGCGCCTGGAACTGGCGGCGGACTACCTTGTGATGGCGGCCTGGCTTGCCTATTTGAAGTCCAAGCTTCTTCTGCCCGAGCAGAAGGACGAGGATGAGCCGACCGGGGAGGAACTGGCTGCCGCGCTCGCCTTCCGGCTTCGACGTCTGGAGGCCATGCGGGAGGTCGCCGAAAAACTGATGACCCGGAGCCGGCAGGGCAGGGATGTGTTCCACCGGGGCGCGCCCGAAACCATGTCGGTTCAGCACAAGAGCATCTGGGACGCGTCGATCTACGATCTGTTGACGGCCTATGCCACGCAAAGGCAGCGCCAGTCGGTTACCTCGGTTCGGGTTCTCAAGCGGACCGTCTGGTCGCTTCAGGAGGCCCGTGAGCTTCTGACCAGACTTGTCGGCCGCATCAGCGAGTGGGCCCCCCTGAACGCCTATCTGCGGGACTATCTCTACGACAACAAGGACTGGGCGACGATTGTGGCCAGCACCTTTTCGGCCAGTCTCGAAATGGTCCGCGAGGGCCAGGTTGA
This sequence comes from Roseibium aggregatum, assembly GCF_017309185.1. Taxonomy (GTDB): domain Bacteria; phylum Pseudomonadota; class Alphaproteobacteria; order Rhizobiales; family Stappiaceae; genus Roseibium; species Roseibium aggregatum_B. Next base: position 2,078,882 of record NZ_JAEKJZ010000001.1, read on the forward strand.
AATCCGCCAGGGCGAGCCGTTTTCCCCTGTCTACATTCGCTCCGTGGTGAAGGAGCAAGACCATGGCACCTGAGGATGGACACGGGGTCGCTTCGGAGCGGGGAGACGACAGGGAGAGCATTGGCCGCGACGACCTGTCGGTCCTGAGAATGGTCGAGGCTTTGCTGTTTGCGTCGTCCGATCCCCTGTCGCTGGAAGAGTTGACGCTGCGCCTTCCCGACGGAACGGACGTTCTCAAACTTCTGGAGACGCTGGAGAAAAACTACGCGCCGCGCGGGATCAATCTGGTCAAGGTGGCCGGCAAATGGTGTTTCCGGACCGCGGACGATCTTGCCTTTTTGATGCACAAGAATGTGGAAGAGCAACGAAAACTGTCGCGCGCTGCCCTCGAAACGCTGGCGATCATCGCCTACCACCAGCCGGTAACCCGTGCCGAAATTGAAGAAATTCGCGGCGTTTCCACTTCCAAGGGAACGTTGGACGTTCTTCTGGAAACGACCTGGATCCGCATGCGCGGCCGGCGCAGGACACCGGGCCGGCCGGTGACATATGGCACGACCGAACAATTTTTGATCCATTTCGGACTTGAGAGTGTTAAAGATCTGCCGGGATTGGAAGAACTGAAAGGAGCCGGTCTTCTCGACAGCGCAGTTCCGGCCTCCTTCCTGGTGCCAACGCCGAATGACGACGCGGCGTTGAACGAGGAGGAAGATGCGCTCGAAGACGGCTTTCTGTTCGGTGAAGATACGGAAGAAACCGCCGGAGCTTGATGCCACAAAACGATAACACATTCGCCAACGGCAACGACCAACGGGCGGACTGGGGCGCGCCGGGAACAGCCGGGGCCACCATCGCCGCGGGACTTGTTTTTGAAGACGTCTCGCACGATTACGACGGCGTGGAGTCCGTCCGGGATATGACTCTGTCAGTCGCGCCGGGAGAAATCCTGTGTCTTCTTGGCCATTCGGGCTGCGGCAAGACCACGCTGATGCGGATCGCGGCCGGTGTCGAACGCCAGTCTCGGGGAAGGGTTCTGATAAACGGTCGCGAAGTGGCCGGTGACGCGGTTTTCACGCCGCCCGAAAAACGCGGTGTGGGGCTGATGTTTCAGGACTATGCCCTCTTTCCGCACATGAGCATTCTGGACAACGTGATGTTCGGGCTGAAAGCCCTGGCCAAAAAGGATGCCAGATCCGCGGCGCTCGGCGCGCTCGGACGGGTCGGGCTTGCGGACTATGCCTCCGATTTCCCGCACGCGTTGTCGGGGGGAGAGCAACAGCGTGTCGCTCTGGCCAGAGCCTTGGTGCCGCGTCCGGGCATCCTGTTGATGGACGAGCCCTTTTCCGGCCTGGACAAGCGGCTACGTGACAGTGTTCGCGATGACACCCTTGCTGTTATCCGGGAGACCAGGGCAACCTGCATCATCGTGACCCACGATCCGGAAGAAGCCATGCGCATGGGCGACAAAATCGTTCTGATGCGCAATGGGCGGCTCGTCCAGTACGGTACTCCGGCTGAACTTTACAACAGTCCGGCCGATCTTTTTGCCGCCCGCTTCTTTTCGGAATTGAACCAGGTCAGCGGAACCGTCACCGGCGCGGGTATCGAAACTCCCTTGGGCGTACTGCCGGCGGACGGTGTTGAAAACGCCCGGTCCGTCGATATCTGTGTCAGGCCACAGGGCATCTTGCTGCACGAGGCGGGGCTTGCGGGTGTTCGGGGACGCATTCGGTCGAAACGATTCGTGGGGGAGGTCGATCTTTTGACGATCGCGATCGAAGGATTGAACCAACCGGTCCAGGCAAGAGTGCGTGCGGGCAGCTCCTGGGACCAGGGAATGGATGTCGCGGTGACGACCGATCCGAAGGACGTTCTTGTTTTTCCGCGAGAGGACACCCACGTCTGAAGAAACACCGCGGTTAATCATTCCGACTAAGGACCGAAAATGTTCGGCTGCGACAGGTTGCAGGGTGACAGCCGTTTTTGTACAAGTGCCAATGGGCTCGAGAGCCGTTGAGTAGGAGTTTAGGGTATGGGAATTAGTATCTGGCAGATCCTGATCATCGCAGTGGTGGTGGTTCTGCTGTTCGGACGTGGCAAGATTTCCGAGCTGATGGGCGACGTTGCCAAGGGAATCAAGAGCTTCAAGAAGGGCATGGCCGAAGACGACACCGCCGACGCTCCCAAGACAATCGACCATCAGGCCAGCGAAGCGGCGCCGTCCGCCAAAGCTGAAGATCAGTCCAAAGCGAGCTGATCTTAGGGCAGGAGCCCAATCTGCGTCGCGTCTCCTTAAGGGACGAAAACTCTCATGTTCGATATCGGCTGGACCGAACTCCTGGTGATTGCCTGCGTGGCGATCATCGTCGTGGGGCCAAAAGACCTGCCGCGCATGCTGCGCACGCTCGGCCAGACGGTCGGGAAAATGCGGCGCATGTCGCGTGAGTTTCAATCGACCTTCAATGATGCGTTGCGCGAAGCCGAGAAACAGGCAGATATCGCCGACATGAAGAAACAGGTCGAAGAGGCGGCGAACTTCAATCCGTTGGGCGACTTGAAAAAGTCGATCGAGGAGGATGCGGCCGGCAAGAAAGCCGACGCTCCGAAAGCACCATCTGACCCGGACGCGGCAAAAAGCGGTGCCGAACCTGCTGATGGAGGAGAAACCTCCGTCGGGACCAAGGATGCGGTGGCGCCGTCCGCATCGGCGCCGAAACCGGCTGACACTCCGCTCACGGAAGAAGTGAAGGCATGAGCCAGGAAGATATCGACGCCTCGAAGGCGCCCCTGATCGAGCATCTGATTGAATTGCGCCAGCGGCTGATGTGGTCGATTGGGGCGATCTTGGTGATGTTCGTCATCTGCTTCTATTTCGCGACGGATATCTACAACATTCTCACCGTGCCCTACTTGCGGGCGGCTGGCGATTCCCACCCGGTTGAAATGATCTTCACCGCGCCGCAGGAATGGTTCTTCACCCAGCTCAAACTGGCGTTGTTCGGCGCTCTTTTTCTGGCGTTTCCGGTTGTCGCAAGTCAGGTCTACATGTTCGTGGCTCCGGGCTTGTACAAGAACGAACGCGGGGCCTTTCTTCCCTTTTTGGTCGCGACGCCGATTCTCTTTCTGATCGGCGCCTGCCTTGTCTATTTCCTGGTCATGCCGATGGCCATGGGCTTCTTCCTGTCCCAGGAGCAGATGGCCGGAGACGGCAAGGTCGCCATTCAACACCTTGCCAAGGTCAGCGAGTATCTCGGCCTGATCATGATTCTGATCTTCGCCTTCGGACTGGTGTTCCAGTTGCCCGTCGTCCTGACGCTTCTGGGCCGCGCCGGTCTGGTCACGGCCGAGGATCTGAGGAAAAAGCGCAAATACGCCATCGTCGGGGCTTTCGCGGCGGCGGCTATTTTGACCCCTCCGGACCCGATCTCGCAGATCGGTCTTGCACTGCCCACGCTGCTTCTCTACGAAGTCTCCATTCTGTCAGTCAGACTGGTGGACCGCCAGCGCGCCGAGCGCGAGGCCGAACGCGAAGCGGAAGCGGAAGACGCGGCCGTTTAACGTATCGTCCTTTCCGCATCCCGGCCGGTCTGACGGAACGCAAAACCTACGACCGCCGTTCGGGAAGTGAAGATGTTCGATATCAAGTGGATCCGGGAAAACGCAGACGCTTTCGACAAGGCCCTTGCCAAGCGGGGCTATGAGGCTTCTTCCGCTAGGCTGATCGCGCTGGACGACGCCCGCCGCTCTCACATCACCAAGCTTCAGGAAGCCCAGGAACGGCGCAATGCCGCTTCCAAGGAAATCGGCAAGGCCAAGGGGGCGGGCGACGACGCGCGCGCTCAGGAGCTTATCGACGAGGTTGCCCAGATCAAGGCCTTCATCCAGTCTGGCGAAGACCAGGAACGAAAGCTGATCGCGGAGCTGGACGCGGCAATGGCCGTGATTCCGAACCTGCCGCATGACGATGTCCCGGAAGGCGCAGACGAAAACGACAATGCGCTTTTGAAAACGCATGGCGAAAAGCCGACCTTCGATTTCAACGAGGCTCCGAAGGAACATTTCGAGCTCGGCGAAGCACTCAGCGGGATGGATTTCTCGACTGCGGCCAATCTTTCGGGCTCGCGATTCGTCGTGTTGAAAGGCCAGATCGCCCGCCTGGAGCGCGCGCTCGGTCAGTTCATGATCGACCTGCACACACAGGAACATGGCTATACCGAAGTCTCGCCGCCGCTCCTGGTCAACAGCGAGCCGCTTTATGGCACAGGTCAGCTTCCCAAGTTCGAAGAGGATCTTTTCAAGACATCCTCCGGTCACTATCTGATTCCGACGGCGGAAGTGCCTTTGACCAATCTGGTGGCTGGAGAAATCCTGGGAGAAGACGCTCTGCCGTTGCGGGTGACCGCGCTGACCTATTGCTTCCGCTCCGAAGCGGGCTCCGCCGGACGGGATACGCGCGGCATGCTGCGTCAGCATCAGTTCCTGAAATGTGAGCTGGTCTCCGTAACGAGGCCGGAGGAGTCGCTTGACGAACTCAAGCGCATGCTCGCCTGCGCGGAGACGGTCCTGCAGAAACTCGGACTGCATTACCGGGTCATGACGCTGTGTACCGGCGATATGGGATTTGGAGCGCGAAAGACCTACGATATCGAGGTTTGGCTTCCCGGCCAGGACACATATCGCGAGATTTCGTCCTGCTCCGTCTGCGGCGACTTTCAGGCGCGGCGCATGAACGCCCGGTTCAGACCGTCGGACGCCAAGCAACCGCAATTTGTCCACACACTGAACGGGTCCGGGATCGCCGTCGGCCGGGCATTGATCGCCGTGCTGGAAAACTATCAGAACGCGGACGGCACGATCACCGTGCCCGAGGTTCTGCGACCCTACATGGGCGGTCTCGAAAAGATCGGCTGACAACGCACGGTCCGGCCTCTTTGGGTCGCCGGGCCGGCGTGACGTCTCTCAAGGCCGTTCTGTGGCCGTCATCAATCCAACGAAGCGAGGGTACATGCGCATTCTGATCACCAACGATGACGGCATCCTTTCCGAGGGCCTGTCCGTTCTGGAAGCCGTTGCTCGGACGTTGTCGGACGATGTCTGGGTGGTCGCGCCGGAGACCGATCAGAGCGGCGTGGCCCATTCTCTGACCTTGAGCGATCCGCTCCGGTTGAGGCAGATCGACGAACGCCATTTCGCGCTGAAGGGGACGCCCACCGACTGCGTGATCATGGGGGTGCGCAAGATTCTTCCGGCTCTTCCGGATCTGGTTCTCTCGGGAATCAATCGGGGACAAAATCTGGCGGAAGACGTCACCTATTCGGGAACTGTGGCCGGTGCGATGGAGGCGGCGATTCTCGGGATTCGTTCAATTGCCGTTTCCCAGGCCTGTAACTGGGCGGTGTCTTCCGACCCGGACTACCGCGTGGCCGCGGACCATGCACCCGAATTGCTGCGGAAACTGATCGGGTTTCAGCTTCCACCCTACACGTTGCTCAACGTGAATTTTCCCGCCTGTGCATCCGAAAGCGTCAAAGGCGTGAAGGTAACGGTGCAGGGCCATCACGAACAAAGCGGCCTGTCGATCGTCGAGCGCCGGGACGGCCGCGGCAACCCGTATTTTTGGCTGGGTTTCGAGGATCGGGGCAAATCCGTTCTTGATAATTCGGATCTGCAGGCGATTGCCGATGGATATGTTTCTGTTTCGCCGTTACGCATAGACCTGACAGCCCATGACCTGGTGAGTCACCTGGCCGGGGCACTTCAGTAATCCCGGACGGGGAGTTACCCATGGCCGGTCAGAGGCCCGGCGACGAACAGGTCGAAAAAGGGGCGGCACTGCCGGATGAGGCCGAAGCGCGCGCCGCGCTCGTTCTCGGCCTGCGCCGGCGCGGAATAGGTGCCCGGGAAGTCCTGTCCGCGATCGAGCGCGTGCCGCGCCGCCTTTTCCTGTCCGCGCGTCATCACGGTCTGGCCTATGAAGACGCGGCCCTGCCGATTGAATGCGGACAGACCGTCTCCGCGCCGTCTCTCGTCGCGCTTGCCGTGCAGGCCTTGAGGCTCGCTCCCGATCATTCCGTTCTGGAAATCGGGACAGGCTCCGGCTATCAGGCCGCGGTACTGGCGCATATCGCTGCCAGGGTCGAGACAATTGACCGTTTCGCGACACTGACCGATCTTGCCAATCGAAGATTCGCGGCGCTCAAGCTCGAAAACGTCAAAGCCCGTCAAATCGATGGATTCGCCGGCTTCAAGCAAAAGGGGCCTTACGACAGAATCGTCGTGACCGCGGCGGTCGAAGCCGTTCCGGATGCCTGGGTGCAACAGCTCAAGCCCGGGGGATACCTAGTTGCGCCGGTTGGGAAGCCCAAGCAGCCACAGTCGCTCATAAAGTTTCACAAGGCGGACAATGTCATGACGGCGGAGACCCTTGTTCAGATCCGAACCGTTATGCTGCAGCCGGGCCTGGCAAATAAACTTTGAAGGCTCCCACCTTTCAGAAGAACGCAGAATTTCTCTTGTTGAGCCTCAAGTCTATCAGCTTGCTGGGATTTGCCGTGGTGGGTGCATCGCGCAAACTCGCGTTTTGAAACTTGAGGCGATTTCCCGGTTTTTACGGAAAACGGCGCGGCGTCTTTAGCCTTTATAAACCTTACTGGTTTCTAATCTTAACCATAGCAGCCAATGTTAGCGGTTAGAGTTTAGTGCGATGAAAAAGCGGATGCGTACCCTCCGCAGGGATCTTCTGGGAAAAGTGGCAACAGTCTCGCTCGTCGCGGCCTGCCTCGCGGGATGCTCCAGCGCGGTCGAAAGGTTCGGTGAGCCACCGTTCTACACGGGCAATACCGACAATCAGCGCGCAATTCTCAATAATGGGCAGCCGCAGCCGACTTATCAGGACATCGTCAACGGGCCGGGCGGAACCTCTGCCGGTCTGCCTCCTGCCTCGTCAGCTCCGGTGACGACCGGGTCAATACCGAAATCTCAGGCTTCGATCCAGTCCGCGCCTCTCCCGGCGCCGTCGGCCTCCTCAACCGCGCCGGCCGGGACGGCGTCCGTCGCCACCTTGCCGGCGCCTGAGACTTCGAAATCAGCTCCCGCGAAAACCTGGAAAGGCTGGACGTCTGCTGGCGGAACAAGGGTGCAGGTCCGTCAGGGTGATGATTTGAACAAGATCGCCCGTCGTTACGGTGTGCCGATCCAGGCGGTTGCGGCGGTGAACGGCATCGACGACCCGGCGGCTGTGCGTCCGGGGCAAAGCATTGTAATCCCGACCTACGTCTATTCGGAACGCAATGCTTCAACGAGCGTGACCGCGGGTGAAACAGGCAAGGTCAAGCTGCCGCCTGCGAACAGCAACGAGAAGATCGTGACAGGATCTGTTACGACATCCTCCGCTGATCTGCCGCGTCCGGGGCGCAAGCCTGGCAGCCAGCCAAGCTTTGCCGACGTCAAGCGTGGTCCGGTGAAGGACGGCGAAGCTGAAGTCCTTCGGGTCAGTGCGTTGCCGAAACGCAAGCCGGGTGAACGCAGCCGGGATCTGACGACCGCATCCGTCTCCGCCGGATCAGCCGCCGCTGAAGTGCCCGCGCCACCGCGTCAGCCGCAGGCCGCTGCACCCTCAGGGATTGCCGCGGCGCCTTCCGGCGCAGTCGACAAATCGGCGCTGCCCGCACCTGCGCTGACAAATGAGGCGCGTCCGACAGCACCGATCAAGACGCCTGCGATGGTCGCAAGCGTTCAGGAAGAGGTCGACACCTCCAGTGAAATCTTCCGCTGGCCGGTCCGTGGGCGCATCATTTCCGATTTCGGCGCCAAGCCGGGTGGCGGAAAGAACGAGGGCGTCAATCTCGCGGTGCCGGAAGGTACGCCGGTCAAATCGGCAGACGACGGGACCGTCATCTATTCGGGCAATGAGCTGAAGGGCTACGGCAACCTGATCCTGCTCCGGCACAGCGATGGCTGGGTCTCTGCTTATGCCCATAACAGTGAACTCAAGGTCAAGCGTGGCGACAAGGTGCGCCGTGGAGACGTTGTCGCTCTTGCCGGGGCAACGGGGTCGGTCAGCCAGCCGCAGGTGCATTTCGAACTGCGGAAGGGCAACAAGCCGGTCGATCCGCTGAAATACCTGCCGAAACGCTGAGAGTTCACACTGCGTACGATCAAGACCCCCGGCCACATGGCCGGGGTTTTGTTTTATGACAGCGCTTTGCCAAGTCGTCCGGCCAGATCCTGGATGAACTGGTAGGCGACGCGGCCCGACCGGCTGCCGCGGGTGGTTGCCCATTCCAGCGACTGGGCCCGCAGATCCTCATCCTCTATCTCCAGACCGTGATGGGCCGCATAACCGCGCACCATGTCGAGATAATCGTCCTGGCTGCACTTGTGAAAGCCGAGCCACAGTCCGAAACGATCCGAGAGCGAGACTTTTTCCTCGACCGCTTCCGCCGGGTTGATGGCGGTTGAGCGTTCGTTCTCGATCATGTCTCTTGGGAGAAGATGACGCCGGTTGGAGGTCGCGTAGAAGATCACGTTTTCCGGGCGTCCCTCGATACCGCCTTCAAGGACGGCTTTCAGGGATTTGTAGGACGTGTCGTCATTGTCGAAACTGAGATCGTCGCAAAAGATGATGAAGCGGTGGGGAGCGCTCCTGATCAGGGCCATGAGCCGGGGGAGCGTCTCGATGTCTTCCCGGTGGATTTCGATGAGCTTGAGGTCACATGCCGAAATTTCCAGATTGACCGCCGCATGAGCGGCTTTGACGAGAGAGGACTTTCCCATGCCGCGCGCGCCCCAAAGCAGCGCATTGTTGGCGGGCAGGTTCCTTGCGAATCTTCGGGTGTTGTCCAGAAGCAGGTCCCGGACACGGGACACGGCGCACAGAAGGTCGATCTCGACACGATTGACCTTCTTCACGGGATGCAAGTCGCCCGGCTCGGGTACCCAGACAAAGGCGTCGGCCGCCGCCCAGTCGGGTTCCTTGGCGGCGGTCGGTACGGCGCGAGCGATCAGCTCGATCAGGGAATCGAGTTTCGCATTCAATGCGGCAAGGTCGTTCTGCGGACTCATTGTTCTTGCAACCCTTGAGAAAAAGGCCCATGTGAGGCCCTGAAAAAAGTCGTTGGAGGAGTATCACGGCGATTGAAAGCCGAAAACGGCAGTTATTCCGATACCGGTACGCCGGAAACCGCTTGCAAAGCTTGAAATGAGGCGCGCCGCCGTTATAGTCCGCGCCACCAGAATGAGAGCGTTTTTGTCCGGCCGGGGCCCATGGCCTTCGGACATCAAATGCGCCCCCTTAGGAGAGATTAATGTTTATCACCCCCGCATATGCACAGGCGGCCGGACCGGCCGGAACATCTGGGTTCCTGATTCAGATCCTTCCGTTCGTGGCCATCTTTGCCATCATGTATTTCCTGATCATTCGCCCGCAGCGCCAGCGCATGAAGACCCATCAGGACATGGTCGCAAACCTGCGCCGCGGCGACACGATTGTGACCACCGGCGGCCTGATCGGGAAGGTTTCGAAGGTGGTTGACGATGGCGAATTGCAGGTGGAGTTGTCGGAAGGCGTCAAGGTGCGCGTTGTTCGCTCCATGGTGCAGGAAGTCCGTTCCAAGACCGAGCCAGCCAAAGAGAACGCGTAAGGCCTAGCCGCGCCGTTTCGATGAATTCGCCGGGCCGGTTGTCAATCGGCCTGGCAGCTTTTAAGGCCAGACCATGCTCTATTTCGCCCGCTGGAAAATTGCGCTGATCGTGCTTGTGGTTGCCGCAGGCATCCTGACGACACTGCCGAATTTCTTTTCACAAGAACAGCTGAGAAGCTGGCCGGACTTCCTGCCGAAGAGCCAGATGGTGCTCGGCCTCGACCTGCAGGGCGGCGCTTATCTGCTTTATGAGGTCGATGAACAGGATTACGTTCAAAAGCGCATGAAGACGCTGGTGAGCGACATCCGCACCACACTGCGCGAGGATCCGCGCATCGGCTATACCGGGCTGGGTGTTCAGGGCGACACGGCTCAGGTGCGGATTCGCGACCTCACGCGGCTGGACGAAGCGGAGGAGCGTCTCCAGCCTCTGATCAACCCGCTGGTCTCCAACCTTTTTGGCGGCCAGCCCGTCAACGAATTTGAGATCAGCGTCAGTGAAGACGGGCTTATCCGTTTCAGCTACACGGAAGAAGGTCTCAACGACCGCATGGCTGCCATCGTGCAGCAGTCCATTGAAGTCATTCGCCGCCGCGTCGACGAACTCGGCACGACGGAACCCAATATCCAGCGCCAGGGCAGCGGCCGCATTCTTGTGGAGGCCCCGGGCGAAAGCGATCCGGAGCGTCTCAAGGACCTTGTGGGTCAGACGGCGCAGTTGACCTTCCATATGGTCGATACCTCCATGTCCGGCGAGCAGGCTCTTCAGAACCGCCCGCCGGCGGGCACTGTCGTCCTGCTGTCTGTGGACGATCCTCCATTTCCCTATCTTCTGGAAGAATCGCCGCTGTTATCGGGTGAGGATCTCGTCGATGCGCAGGTCAGTTTCGATCAGCGGACCAACGAACCGGTTGTGAACTTCCGCTTCAATCAGTCCGGTGCCCGGAAATTCGCCCAGATCACGCAGCAGAACGTCAATCGTCCCTTCGCCATCGTGCTGGACGACGAGGTGATTTCCGCACCCGTGATCCGCGAACCGATCACCGGAGGCTCCGGCCAGATCTCCGGCAATTTCACGGTCGACGGCGCAAACGACCTGGCGGTGCTGTTACGGGCAGGCGCATTGCCTGCGAAACTGACCGTCATCGAAGAACGTTCCATCGGCCCGGGTCTCGGCGCTGACTCCATCGAGGCGGGCAAACTGGCCTCTATCATTGCCGGTGTCGCCGTCATCGTCTTCATGGTCCTCGCGTACGGACGCTTCGGGGTCATTGCCGACATCGCACTGATGGCGAACGTCTTCCTGATATTCGGCGCTTTGACGGTGCTTCAAGCCACGCTGACGCTGCCCGGCATCGCCGGCATCGTGCTGACCATCGGTATGGCGGTCGACGCCAACGTGCTCATTTTCGAGCGTATCCGGGAGGAGGCCCGGGCAGGCCGGTCGGTCATATCCGCGGTCGATGCCGGTTACAGCCGTGCGCTCGGGACCATCCTGGACGCCAACATCACGACGCTGATCGCGGCCGTCATCCTGTTCCAGCTCGGCTCCGGGCCGGTTCGCGGCTTCGCGGTAACGCTGGCGATCGGGATTTTCACGACCGTTTTCTCCGCTTTCACGTTCAGCCGGTTGCTGGTGGCGCTGTGGATACGCCGCCGCCGTCCGTCCGAACTGCCGATTTGATCCGGGAGACTGTTCAATGTTGCTGAGACTCGTTCCGGACAACACGCATATCAAGTTCATGTGGCTGCGGAAGATCAGTTTTCCGCTGTCCATTCTGCTGGTCATCGCCTCGCTCGCCGCCTTTTTTCTGGTCGGCCTGAACTACGGCATCGACTTCAAGGGCGGCACGCTCATCGAGATCAAGACCGACGGACCGGCGGACATCGCCGCGATCCGTTCCGACCTGTCATCGCTCAATCTTGGCGACGTGCAGGTTCAGGAGTTCGGCGGGACCGACGACATACTCATTCGCGTCGAGGAGCAGCCCGGCGGGGAACTGGCCCAGCAATCCGTCGCTCAGCGGATCAGAACCATTTTCGAAGGCCAGAATGTCGATTTCAGACGCGTTGAGGTCGTCGGCCCGCGCGTTTCCGGAGAACTGGCGCAAGCCGGCGCCATTGCCGTGGCCGCGTCTCTCCTGGCAATCCTGATCTACATCTGGTTCCGCTTCGAATGGCAGTTCGCGGTCGGGGCGATCCTGACAACGGCCAACGACGTCGTTATCACGATCGGGCTCTTTGTGCTGCTTCAGCTGGATTTCTCGCTTTCCAGCATCGCCGCGGTTCTGACCATCATCGGCTATTCGCTCAACGATACCGTGGTCGTGTACGACCGCATCAGGGAAAACCTGCGAAAATACAAGAAGCGGCCGCTGACCGAGGTTCTGGACCTTTCGATCAACGAGACCCTGTCGCGGACGACAATGACCTCCGTGACGACACTCCTGGCCCTGATCGCGCTGTATATCTTCGGCGGTGAAGTCATTCAGTCCTTCACGCTCGCAATGATCTTCGGCATCGTGATCGGCACATATTCCTCGATCTTCCTGGCCGCGCCATTCCTGATCCTGTTCAATCTCAGGGCGGATGCGTTGTCGAAGAAGGACGGCGACGGCGAGAAAGGGTCAGGCGCCAAGGCTACCGTATAAAGGGCCCTGACGATGGAAATCCGGAAGGCGCACTTCCCGGGACGAGCGCCGCTCGAGGCCTACGGCAACCAAGGCTTTCGTTTCGCGAATATGTCCCATCGCGGCGCGCTCTTGTGCGTACCGAGTGGCATCTACGGCTGGGATGTCACGGACTCGTCCGGCTTCGGTGAAGAGGCGTTTCAGCGGGTATTCGAGGAGCAGGCGGATATCGAGGTTCTTCTCGTTGGTACCGGGGTCGAGCTCAAGCCGCTGCCGGAAGACCTGAAGGCGATGTTCCGGGAGGCCGGCATTCTGGCGGATCCGATGTCCACAGGTGCGGCCGTTCGGACCTACAACGTGCTACTTTCCGAGGACCGGGCGGTTGCCGCCGCGCTTCTCGCGGTGGACTGAAGCCTGTGTCCGGGCCATATGGGCGTAAATGACCACCGATTTTGATCATGCCACGGATGTGGTTCGCCGGTTCGACCGCGACCGCTACTTGAGCGCTCTGCTCGCGCCGGAGACCCATCGTCCGGCATTGATGGCGCTTTACGCCTTCAATGCGGAGATTTCCCGCGTGCGCGAGGTGGTATCCGAACCTTTGCCGGGGGAAGTCAGGCTGCAATGGTGGCGCGATCTGCTGGAAGGCACCGAACATGGGGCGGTCGCTTCCAACCCCGTTGCCAACGCGCTTCTTCAGGCGATCGAACGCTACAAGCTTCCCACCAGGGCGCTCGCCGCGATGACAGAGGCCAGGGTTTTCGATCTTTACAACGATCCGATGCCGAGCCTGCACGATCTGGAGGGATATGCGGGGGAGACGGTCTCCGCGCTTGTGCAGCTCGCGTGTCTCGTGCTGAACGACGGCGAAGACCCGGGAACCGCGACGGTTGCCGGACATGCGGGAGTTGCCTATGGCCTGACAGGACTGATGAGGGCGCTGCCCTGGCACGCGTCCCGCCGGCAGATGTATTTGCCCAAAGACCTTCAGGCCCGGCACAATCTCGATCCCGAGACTGTCTTCAAGGGGCAAACGTCGCCGGAACTCGCCGCGGTCCTGAAAGAAATGCGCGGCCATGTGCGTCATCACCTGGATCGGATCCGGAAATCTGCGGGCGATGTTCCGCAACTGTGTGAGGCGGCTTTTTTGCCCCTTGCTTTGGTCGAGCCTTATCTGAAAGGACTGGAAAACCCTGGTTTCGATCCGCTGAAGCAGATTGTCGAGCTGTCGCAATTGCGCCGTCAGTGGATCCTGTGGCGCGCGGCCGGCAAGGTATTTCAGCGGATTTGACGGAGGGGATTACTCGGCAGCGATGCTCTCAACGCCGATTTGCGCTTGCCAGTCCGCGAAATCCGCCTTCGCCCGTCTGGTCATGGCCAGTTTTTTAGCCCTGGCTTTTTCCTTGCCCTTCAGCCGCTTGCCGTCTTCGTCCCTTGAAGGAGCTTCAATCGGTGGAAACAGGCCGAAATTCACGTTCATGGGCTGAAAGGAACCGGGATTTCCAGCACCGTCGTCGCGCATTATGTGGCCGCCGGTAATATGGCCGAGAAGGGCTCCCATTGCCGTTGTCTCCGGCGGCGCTACGATTTCCCGGCCGCGTGTTTCCAGCACGGTGAAGAGGCCGGCAAGGCAGCCGACGCTCGCGGACTCCACATAGCCTTCGCAGCCGGTAATCTGCCCGGCGAAGCGAAGCCGAGGATCGGCTTGCAGGCGCAGCGTCGCATCGAGAACCCTGGGTGAATTCAGGAAGGTGTTACGGTGGAGGCCGCCGAGGCGGGCGAACCGGGCGTTCTCGAGCCCTGGTATCATCCGGAAAATATCAGCCTGAGCCCCGTACTTCAGTTTGGTCTGGAAACCGACCATATTGTAGAGCGTACCGAGCGCGTTGTCCTGACGGAGCTGCACCACCGCATAAGCCTTGACGTCAGGGTTGTGCGCGTTGGTCAGACCCATCGGCTTCATCGGTCCGTGGCGCAGGGTTTCCCGACCGCGCGCGGCCATAACCTCGATCGGCAGGCATCCGTCGAAATAGGGCGTGTTGTCTTCCCATTCCTTGAAGTCGGCGGTTTCGCCGGCAAGAAGCGCATCGATGAAGGCCTCGTACTGGTCCTTGTTCATCGGACAGTTGAGATAGTCCTTGCCCGTGCCCCCGGGGCCGACCTTGTCATATCGGGACTGGAACCAGGCTTTCGACAGGTCAACTGAGTCGAAATGGACAATGGGCGCGATGGCGTCGAAAAACGCCAATGCGTCTTCACCGCTTTTCTCAAGAATCGCCCGCGACAGGGCAGGTGACGTAAGGGGACCGGTCGCCACAATCACCTTCTGCCAGTCCTCGGGCGGCAGGCCCGCGACTTCAGTCCGCTCGATCGTGACTTTCGGATGCTCTGAAAGGGCAGCCGTAACCGCCGCCGAAAATCCGTCCCGGTCGACGGCAAGCGCGCTTCCCGCCGGCACCTGATGACGGTCCGCGCAGGCCATGACCAGCGACCCGAGCTGGCGGAGCTCATGGTGGATCAGCCCAACCGCATTGTGATCCGAATCGTCGGAGCGGAAGGAGTTGGAACAGACCAGCTCGGCGAGTCCGTCCGTCCGGTGGGCATCCGTCTCGCGCACGGGACGCATTTCATGCAATACGACGTCGAGACCGGCTTGCGCGATCTGCCAGGTGGCTTCGGAGCCGGCAAGTCCGCCGCCGATGACATGGATTGGGCTCATCATCTTCCCTTGGGGTCGGTCCGCAGTCTCAAACGACGTAAGGTCGCGAGACGGATGCGGTAAAATCAGTCCGTCCTGATAACACCGAATGTTTTTGCGAAGCAACGATACTAGGCGCAATAAAAAACGCCCGCCGGTGGGAGGAGGTACCGGCAGGCGCTCTTGGATTTCTGCGGATAACCCACAGAATACGCGACCCGAAAACTGGGAGGAGGATGCTCTCAGGCCGCGAAACTGATTTATTTTGCAGTCATGCGTGCGAAGCGAACGATGTCTGCACGGGCGATGCCCAGGTCCGTGAGTTCCCGATTGCTCAGGCTGGACAGTTCGTCATAGGTCTGACGGAAACGCTTCCAGTTGTTGTATTTGCGAACGACGGTGTCGATCATGGTTCAGGCCTTTCACTATCTCATGGCCACATCACCGCGGATCGGCGTCTGGCCCGTTCTCTTATGTTTGCAATATACGAAAATTGTGCACTGCAAGGTAGAGCCAAAAGCGCGAAGCAGCCATGCAAAAAACGCAGGGTAAAAAACTGTTTAAAACAATTTAGATCCGTCGTTTTTCACCTCTAATGCATAGCTCGTAATTTACTCATTTCGCAAGTGCGAAATAACAAGGCTGGATGCCGCCCTGTCGCGTCGCGCATTCATCTTGTCCGAGGAACGCTTACGGCGCCCCTTGAAACTCACAGCAGCTTTTGTTGGAGAAGATTTCAAACGCCAGACAAACGAACACCCGCCAGTGGGAGGAGGTACTGGCGGGTGTCGTTTCGACGTGGCAGGGCTGGGAGGAGGATGCCCTGCGTGTCACACGCCCATCGGCTGGGAGGAGGATGCCTCCGGACGCGATCTCTATATGTCAGCCGTTGTTAGAACGGCGTGCAACGAACTTAATGTCGCTGCGGCAGATCCCAAGATCCGATAGCTCACGGGTGGACAGGCGGGACAATTCGTCAACCGCACGGCGGTAGCTCACCCAGTTGCTGTATCTTTGACGCACAGTGTCGAACATTTTCTTTTTTCCTTGTCAGCGAAGAACCTCGGTGTGTTCCCCGCCGTTGTTGAAAACAGATATATTTCACCCGACAAAATAAAAGAAGTGCCATCTGTGCATGTCAGACATGCATTTGGTGCAATGCAGCAAACACAATATGAATTTCAGCGATGAAAGCGCCAAAAACGCGCAAATTCAAGCGCATACGAATCGGTGTGCGGTGCACATATCGGCAAAGGCAAGTCTTTGGCTGCGCTATTCTGCCGCGTCCGAGGCCCGGTTAGGCCGTCGTAGCAGAAGCTCTTGAAGGAATTGGCCGGTATAGCTCTCCGCGACTTCGGCGACATCCTCAGGCCGTCCGGTCGCGACAATGCTCCCGCCGCCGTCGCCGCCCTCCGGACCAAGATCGATGATCCAGTCCGCGGTTTTTATGACTTCGAGATTGTGTTCGATCACCAGCACCGTGTTGCCCTGGTCGACCAGTTCATGGAGAACATCGAGCAATTTGGCCACGTCGTGAAAATGCAGGCCGGTGGTTGGTTCGTCCAGAATGTAGAGCGTCCGGCCCGTCGACCGCCGTGAGAGTTCCTTGGCCAGTTTCACGCGCTGCGCTTCGCCCCCGGACAAGGTCGTGGCCTGCTGGCCGACCTTGATATATCCAAGACCCACGCGTGCGAGGGTCTCCATCTTGTCCCGGACAGCCGGAACGGCGGAGAAGAAGTCCGCCGCCTCTTCAACGGTCATGTCCAGAACGTCCGCGATGGACTTGCCCTTGAATTCGACTTCCAATGTCTCGCGATTGTAGCGGCGCCCCTTGCAGACGTCGCAGGTCACATACACGTCGGGCAGAAAGTGCATCTCGATCTTGATGACACCGTCGCCCTGGCAGGCCTCGCAGCGGCCGCCCTTGACGTTGAAGGAGAAGCGCCCCGGCTGATACCCACGCGCCTTGGCTTCCGGCATGCCCGCGAACCACTCCCGAATGGGAGTGAAAGCACCGGTATAGGTGGCCGGGTTGGAGCGCGGGGTCCGGCCGATCGGCGACTGGTCTATGTCGATCACCTTGTCCAGCACTTCCAGTCCGTCGATCCGGTCGTGCGGAGCGGGATTGTCCCGGGCCCCGTTCAGCCGCCGGGCGGCCGCCTTGTAGAGCGTGTCGATCAGGAAGGTCGATTTGCCACCGCCGGAAACGCCGGTCACACAGGTGAATGTGCCGAGCGGGACATCCACGTCGATGTCCTTGAGGTTGTTGCCACGCGCGCCGTGCACCGAGATTTTTCTTTTTTTGTTGATCTTCCGGCGGCCTTCGGAGCGGGAAATCATCTTTGTACCCGACAGGTATTCTCCTGTCAGCGAATTGGGATTGGCCATGATTTCGCCGGGTGTTCCCCTGGCGACGACCTGCCCGCCGTGAACGCCGGCGCCGGGACCGACGTCGACCACGTAGTCAGCGGCCAGAACCGCATCCTCGTCGTGCTCGACGACGATCACCGTGTTTCCGAGATCCCTCAGATGTTTCAAGGTCTCGAGCAGTCGTGCGTTATCGCGCTGGTGAAGACCGATCGACGGTTCGTCAAGCACATACAAGACGCCGGTCAGGCCGGAGCCGATCTGCGAGGCGAGCCGGATGCGCTGGCTTTCTCCCCCTGACAACGTTCCCGAGGAGCGCGACAATGTCAGGTATTCAAGGCCGACATCGTTCAGGAATTTCAGCCGTTCACGGATCTCCTTGAGAATTCGGCCGGCGATTTCGCTCTGCTTGGAGTTCAGTTTTGCGGGCAATTGCTCGAACCAGTCCGCGGCCAGACGGATCGAGTATTCGGTGACTTCCCCGATATGCTTGCCAGCGATCTTGACCGCCAGCGCCTCCGGTTTGAGCCGGTAGCCCGAACAGGCGGGGCAGGCGTGGTCTGACTGAAACCTGGACAGTTCCTCGCGCACCCAGGTGGATTCGGTTTCGCGCCAGCGCCGCTCGATATTGCCGATGACACCCTCGAAGGTCTTTTCCGTGCGGTAGCTGCGCACGCCGTCGTCATAGACGAACTCGATCTTGGTCTTTCCCGTTCCGTGCAGGATGGCGTCCCTGACCTCTGCCGAAAGGTCCTTCCAGGGTGTGGCCATGGAGAAGTCGAAATGACGGCACAACGCTTCCAGGGTCTGGTTGTAGTATGGGGACGTCGACCCGGTCTTCGCCCAGGGAAGCACGGCGCCTTCGCGCAGCGACAGCGAATGATCCGGGACCACGAGATCTTCCTCGAAGGCCAGCGTTGTACCGAGCCCGTCGCATGTCGGGCAGGCGCCGAACGGGTTGTTGAAGGAAAAAAGTCGCGGTTCGATCTCCGGAATCGTGAAGCCGGAAACAGGGCAGGCGAATTTCTCGGAAAAAATCATCCTTTGCGGATCGCCGTTCTCTTCCGACTTGTCGGCGAATTCCGCAATCGCGATACCGTCGGCCAGTTGGAGCGCCGTTTCCAGGGAATCGGCTAGGCGGCCGGCGATATCATCGCGCACGACAATCCTGTCCACGACGACATCGATGTCGTGTTTGAATTTCTTGTCAAGGGCGGGGGCGTCGGCGATTTCATGGAACGTGCCGTCGATCTTGACGCGCTGAAAACCCTTTTTCATCAACTCGGCGAGTTCCTTGCGGTACTCGCCCTTGCGCCCGCGAACCATCGGCGCAAGAAGATAGAGGCGCGCGCCATCTTCCAGGTCCATGAGGCGGTCGACCATCTGGCTGACTGTCTGGCTTTCGATCGGCAGGCCGGTTGCCGGCGAGTAGGGGACCCCGACCCGCGCGAACAAAAGGCGCATGTAGTCATAGATTTCGGTGACCGTCCCGACGGTGGAGCGCGGGTTGCGGGACGTGGTCTTCTGTTCGATGGAGATGGCGGGCGACAGACCGTCAATCTGGTCGACATCCGGCTTCTGCATCATCTCCAGAAACTGACGCGCGTAAGCAGACAGGCTTTCCACATATCTGCGCTGGCCTTCGGCATAGATGGTGTCGAAGGCCAGCGAGGACTTGCCGGAGCCGGACAGGCCGGTCATCACGATAAGCCGGTCGCGGGGCAGATCGAGGTCGACGTTCTTGAGATTATGTTCCCTTGCTCCGCGAATGCTCAGCATCTTTGTAGGATCCGTCTTCCAGGAATCCTCCGGCTGTGGAGCTTTGGGGTTCGTCATTCTAAACTCTTCCTGCCTCTGGCGCGGCTTTTGCCGCTGGGACGTTCAAACACGCATCTCCGGACCACGTCCGGCTTGCCATTCCCCCGATATAGCAGTTTCAAGCAAGGCTTCCAGAGAAGCTTTTGCGTTGCGGAAAGGAACGGTCTGAAATGCATGCTGTGCGGTTGAAACGATCTTACGAAAATGATAAGAACAAAACAAGTACATACAAGGCGCCGGAGTCAGCAATTTCACGCCATTTGCGTCCCGAGGCGCTGAAAACCCGAACATCTGTCCTGACACGGGCTGTGCGGCGCATGGGGAACAAAGATGGGGCGAAATGTGGCAGGCTCTCTTTTTGAAGGCGTTTGAACGGCGCCTGACGGCTTTCGTCGTCTCCGGCGGGTTTCCCGGGCCTTGTCCGCGTCGTCCTGCGTTGTGGAAAATGGTTGCCGGAGCCGTAAATATCGGAGGAAATGGTTGGCCTTCCGCGAGGCTTCTGATTTCTTGCAGCGAAGCTTACGGCGCGGACTAACAGGCGAACCAGCGAGCGCAGCATGCGCTTGAGGCCGGCGGATCGTGGCAAAACCAACAGGAGTGCAGCATGGCGGGCAGCGTCAACAAAGTCATCTTGGTCGGCAATCTCGGAGCCGATCCCGAAATCCGCCGGACACAGGATGGGCGGCCGATCGCAAACCTGCGGATTGCAACGTCCGAAACCTGGCGCGACCGCAACTCCGGTGAGCGCCGGGAAAGAACCGAATGGCACCGGGTGGTCATCTTCAACGACGGCCTGTGCAAGGTCGCGGAAAATTACCTGCGCAAGGGCTCGAAGGTCTACATCGAAGGCCAGCTCCAGACACGCAAATGGCAGGATCAGTCCGGTCAGGACCGGTATTCGACGGAAGTGGTCCTGCAAGGTTTCAATTCGACCCTGACCATGCTGGATGGACGCGGCGAGGGCGGCGGCCAGCCGGGTGGCTTGCCTGACTACGGCAACGAACCTCAGGGCGGCGGTTTCAGCGGCGGTTCGGGTGGCAGCTACGGCGGCGGCTCGAGCGGCGGTGGATTCGGTGGTTCGGGCGGCAGCGGATCCGGTCCCATGGATGACGAAATTCCGTTCTAAGACACATCTGGAGCGAAGTGCGGTGCGATCGAGGCTTCGGCGCCGCACAGCTTCGTTGCGGGCGTTTCCGGAGCGTGTCGCGTTCGACCGGGCATATCTTTTATCGTCTCGGTGCGTTGAAAGCGCCGGTTCCAGACCGTGAAAGCGATTCGGGTGAAACGCGATTTGCTCCAGAAGCCCGGGTGCCGGAGGCAAGGCCCCGCTCCTCCACAGGTAAGCCGGCAAAACGACGCCGGTCGTCCCTGAACAGTTTCGTCCGGCTTTTCCGGCACTGCGATCTGCGTGGCGCGTATGGCCTGAACCCGGCTTTTCCTCCGGAATGAACATGTTCCATGTGGCCAGACGCAAGACGCTCCGGTCAAGCTGACGGAGCGGCAAATTCGTCACAGTGTTTTGATTTTCAGACGGGTAAAGACTACCGGCTCTTAACCACATGAGCAGGCCTGATATAGTATGGAATTCCAGTTCCGCGGAGTAGACGCGGATTCGGGCCGTCATCGGGATTGGTCGGCGAGCCGATCTGACGTCTGCGGAGCAGACGGAACCGGGCCCTATCCAGGTTGGAACAAGACGGTCTGGTTTGCCGGAACGAGATGCCGAAAAAACGTTTTAATAGAATTGCAGGTTAAATCGATGCAAGCGAAGACGATGGAACAAGGCCGGTTGAACGACAAGGGCCGGGAAGGCCTTCGAACGGCCCGGCCGAAGTCCGTTGCGGGGCAGACCGTGAAGGCCGCGCTCATGGCAACGGTTCTGGCGACCGGTTTTTCCGTCTCGAAGGTCGATACGGCGGACGCGCAAGGTCTGTTCCAGCGCCTCTTCAATCCGCAGTACCAGCGCCAGCAACAGGAACGGCTGCGCCAGGAAGAGCTGCGCAAGAAAGCCGCAACGACGAAAGTCTCGGCTCCCCGGTATCTCAACTATTCGCCCGATGCCTGGAAAAGCGTTTCGCTCGCCGCCTTGTCGGAAAAGAAAACCGCTGAAGTGACGCCGTCGGATGAAACCGCGGAAGCCGGAGACGCTCAGCGGGTTGAGAGCGATACATCGCCCAGCACGCCTGTCGTGTTGACCGCCTTCGACAAAGCGCGTCCTGCGCTGAAGGATTTGTCCCTGGTGGCACTTCCCGAGGTCGGCGAGGCCCTGATCGGCTACTACCGCGAGCATCCGGATTTTGTCTGGACCGAAGACGGCAAGCCGACGGCGAAGGCCGCCCATGTGCGCAAGGCTTTGGCCGGGGCGGCGAAATTCGCGCTGAACCCGGAAGATTATTTCGTCGCACTGCCGCAGTCGTCCGGTCTCGACGAGGCAGGACGCGACAGCGAGCGGATGCGCTTCGAGATGGAACTGAGCGCTGCAGCCTTGACCTATGCTCTGGATGCCGAGCGCGGTCGGGTCGACCCCAACCGCATTTCCCAATACCACGATCTTCCGCGGCACACTGTTGATCTTATCGCCGCTCTCACCGAGCTGGCTTCCTCCGACGCCCCGGGGTCCTTGCTGGAAGCCCACCAGCCCCGGAACGACCATTTCCGGAAGTTGACCGCGGAACTGGCGCGTTTGAAGGCCGAGGACGAGGAAGCCGATCAGATCGTGATCGCTCCGGGAACCTTTCTGAAAGCGGGAAAATCAAGCCCGGAACTGAAAAACATTGTTGCGGCCATCGTGAAGAACGGCTCCGACGACCTGAAGACGGCGCATGCGGAAACCCTTGAGGCCTACGATGGATCCGACCTCTACGCACCGGAGCTCGTCGATCTGGTCAAGGCCTTCCAGAAGGAGGCCAAGCTGACCCCGGACGGAATTGTCGGCAAAAACACGATCATGGCGATGGTGGGAGAGACCAATGCGGCCAAGATCGCGAAGGTCGAACTGGCGATGGAACGCAGCCGCTGGATCCCCGAAGAACTCGGTGAGCGGAAGGTCTTCATCAACCAGGCGGCCTTCACCGCCACCCATTTCGCGCCGGGTCAAGTTCCGCTGTCCATGCGCGTTGTGGTCGGCAAGAAGTCGAACCAGACGAATTTCTTCTACGACACGATCGAGATTGTCGAATACAATCCGTACTGGGGCGTACCCTATTCCATCATCGTCAACGAGATGCTGCCGAAACTGGCGCGGGATCCGAGCTATCTCGACCGTGCGGGATACGAGGTGACGACACCGGGCGGGCGCCAGATTTCGTCCGCATCTGTGGACTGGTATGCGGTTGCCGCAAAACAGCAATCCATCAATGTCCGGCAGTATCCGGGCCGCTCGAACGCGCTTGGCGAGGTCAAGATCCTCTTCCCCAACAAGCATCACATCTACATGCACGACACGCCGTCCAAGAACCTGTTCAAAAAGGACATGCGTGCCTTCAGTCATGGCTGCATCCGCCTTCAGGACCCCAAGGCAATGGCGGCGGCCGTGCTTGGAAAGTCGAAGGACTACGTTTCGTCGCGCATTGCTGGCGGACAAAACGAGCAGGAACAGGTGACCGGAGACATTCCCGTCTACGTGTCCTACTTCACGGCGTGGCCGGAGCTTGACGGAGAGATCGCCTATTATGCCGATGTCTACGACCGGGACCGTTATCTCCTGAAGGCCATCGAAAAGACCGAGACAGCCAGGGCGAAAGCCAGACAATCCTGAGCAGGCTTGGATGACAAAACGCCGGACAAAACTTGTCCGGCGTTTTTCTTTGGATTGTCAGAAGATTTCAGGACTGACCCGACAGGCAATCGCTCAGCGACCTGGCCAGGTTTTCGAGGAGTTGCGGATAAAGATCCGGGCCGTTTTCAAGCTGCGTTCCCAAGGGATCGAGCGTTCCCTTGCGCGCGCCACTGCCTTCCAGAGCGACATCGACCAGTTTCGCTTCGAACTGCGGTTCCTGAAACACGCAGGTCACATCAAGCTCTTCGATGCGATGCTGGATTTCGGCGATGCGGTCAGCGCTGGCCAGCGTTTCCGGTGATACGGTGATCGCGCCACTGGCTTCGAAATCGAAATGATGCTCGAAGTGGTGGTAGGCGTCATGAAAGACGACGAATTTCTTGCCGGAAACCGGCTCCAACTCAGCAGCGATCTGCTTTTCCTGGTCCTGGATACGCTTGGCAAACGCGGCTGCGTTGGCTTGGTAGGTGCCTGCATTCTCCGGATCGATCTTCGCCAGCGTCTCGGCCATGGCGCCGGCGATCGCGATGCCGTTTTGCGGATTTAACCAGATATGAGCGTCCTTTTCCTCACCGTGATCATGATCATGGTGATCTTCTGACGCATGCTCCTCCTCATGGTCATGCTCTTCATGATCGGCGTGGTCGGCATGCTCTTCATGATCGTCATGCTCATCCGCGTGGTCTTCATGCTCATGCTCATGGCCATCGCCGTCATCATCGCCATGAGCGTCTTCGTCATGCTCGTGTCCGTGCTCATCGGCGTGCCCATGATCGTGGGCGTCGAAATTTGCGCCTTCCCGGATATCCAGTTGCTCGATGCCGTCGGCGTCCATCAAGGCGATCACTTCGGCTTTAGATGCCATGGAGTGAATTGGTTTTTCGAGAGAAAGAGAGAGCTCCGGCCCCACCCAGAAGACCACGTCCGCGCCTTGCAGCAGGGTCGCCTGAGATGGCTTCAGCGCGAAACCGTGAGGGGACGCTGCGCCGTCAATCAGGATGTGAGGCTCGCCGACACCTTTCATGACCGCGGCGGCTATCGAATGGATCGGTTTGATGGTCGTCACCACCGTCAGGGCATCCGCCAGTGCCGGCGTGCCCGCGGACACCAGGCACAGGGACCCGGCCAATGCCGGGACGGAGAAACGGGAGGTCATGGTATCTGGCTTCCGGTTGAGTGTAACGTAATAACGTATAACTCAATACCGATGAGCTTTCGATGACGCAAGGCGATTTTCGCCAGGATGCCTGTCTTTGAAACTCATATCGTTTGGAGGAATGCCCGCAACGGCCTTGAATCTGGAATGGGTCACCGCGTAGATTCATGTTTCGGGTTCGGTTTCCGGAATTGAAGTGCGTTGCTGAACTTGCGGCAATTCTCGGAGGGGCTCCAATTTTACCTCACGCGCAAGTCTGGCGTTTCACCGGAACACCCCGACGCATTCGGTTTGGGTTCCTTGAATTCAGTCATCGAATGGCGCAGCCGATGTAGCGCGATTCACTCTAGGCAGAATTGTTAAGCGCTTCGATATTGGCTTGGTCCCTGGGCGCGGCTATGGTTGAAAAAACTTCGACGGATCGATTGCTTCATGCCTCCCAGCATCGAACTGACCATAGACCGCTTTGTCTCTCCCAACCCGCCCAAAGCCACGCATCTGATCGCGACGATTTACGGCGA
This sequence comes from Roseibium aggregatum, assembly GCF_017309185.1. Lineage (GTDB taxonomy): Bacteria > Pseudomonadota > Alphaproteobacteria > Rhizobiales > Stappiaceae > Roseibium > Roseibium aggregatum_B. The sequence continues at coordinate 2,103,491 of NZ_JAEKJZ010000001.1, forward strand.
TGTCGTCGAGCCGAGAGGTGGCTCCATCTGGATGGGCGACCTGATCAGTCTTTGCGCGGGGTTTGCCGTGAATGAGTCCCTTGCAAGACGGGCGGTTTCGCGTCTCGTTTCCCAGGGGCAGCTCGTCGGGTACAGAGAGGGACGCCGAAGCTTCTATGCGCTGACCCCGGAAGCGGGGACCGAATACAGGCACGCAGCGGAAGTCCTATACGGTGAAGAGGACGGTGAAAGCGAGTGGATCATCGCCCATTGTCCGGAATGGAAGGCACAAGAGGATCTCAGGCGACAGGGCTTCGTTTCGCTGGGGGGCGACGTCTTCGTGGGATCAGACCGTCCGGGCCGCCGAATCGGCGGAACCGCATTCCGCGCCTCGCCGCTGGAACCTGAAAGCGAGGCCCTAAAGGCGCTGGCCTTTGACGCCTACGATCTTGAAACGCTCAGCCGCGACTACGCGGCATTCATCCGGCAGTTCGAGCCTTTGAAAACCCAGTTTCCGAAGAAGCTTGCGGGGGCGCCGGCCTTGGTTTACCGGGTGGCGCTCGTTCACGCGTATCGTGCCGTTCGTTTGAGGGATCCGCGCTTGCCGGTATCCGTTTTGCCCGTGGAATGGCCGGGAACCGTCGCGCGGGCCCTGTTTTGCGAGCTGTATCGCGCATTGTCGGGCGCCGCTGACGAATATATCTGTCGGCACTTTTTGAATCGGGACGGTCCGATGGAAAGAACCACCGAGGCGGTGTCCGCACGCCTGAAGTCCCTGGAACCCCTACGGTAGTTCTGCCATAGGTAACTATCTGTACTAAAAGTTTTATTTCTTCAAAATGGCGCGCCGATTCAGTGGATCTTTACTTTGATGCGCCAATGATGACTGGAAAGAACCAGATCATCGATCGCGTATAATGTTCACTCGAAAACCCGCTGCAGACGACACCTCGCTGGATATGCCTCTCGAACTTGAGGAGGGGCCACCGCCGGTTGCCTACCGTCAGGCCTTGCGCATCCTGTCTGTCGGCACGGTTGTCTTTCTCGCATGGGCGGCGGTCGGTCAGGTGCGTGAAGTCGCCAAGGCGACAGGCGAAATCGTTCCGGCGGGAAAGGTTCAGACCGTCGGGCATCTCGAAGGCGGGCTCGTCGCGGAAATTCTCGTTCAGGAAGGACAGCTTGTCGAGGCGGGGGCTCCGCTGGTGCGCCTTCAGGAGACGGCAGCCTCCAGCGATCTCGAAAAGGTTCAGACCCGCCTGAGGTTTTTGGCAGGCGAAGAACAACGTCTGGCCACGAGAGGGGCAGGGACAGGTCCCTCCGGACTTCGCCTCAGTGGCGGTGTGAGCTTCAGCGAAGCGCAGCAGGCGGCTCTGACTGCGCAGCAAAAAGCACTCGAGCAAGAACAGCAGGCGCTCAAGGCACGGATAAATGAAAAAGAGGTCGAACTGGCGAGCCTTGTCGAGCGTGTGTCCCTGCAGGAAACACAGCTCGAAATAGAAAACGAAAAATATGAAATCCAGCAGAACCTGCTGAAACAGGGCTATTCCTCGAAACGGCGTTATCTCGATGCCAAATCTTCCCTGCAAACCGCTCAGAGCCAGTTGAGTGAACTGGTGGGCATGCAGGGACAGGCGGAAGCTCAGTTGGCCGAGGCGAAGGCGGGCCTCGAACGATCAATTGCCGTTGCCGAGGAAGAACTCGCCGAAGAGCGCAGCCGGGTGGTACAGGAGCGCAACGAGCTGACCTTTGAGGCCGAAAAGCAAAGGGACCGGTTCGAACGGCTTTTTGTGCGGTCGCCGGTCAGCGGCCATATCAAGGCGCTCAACTTGAAAGGGACGGGAAGTGTCGTCGCTCCGGGGGAAGTAGTTGCCGAGATTGTTCCAAGCGACAGCCATCTTGTAGCCGAGGTGCGGATCTCACCGAGAGATATCGGCCATATCGAGGTTGGCGACCAGGCGGAGATTGCGATAACCACCTTCGATCCGAATATTCAGGGTACGCTCACGGGGGAGGTTTCGGTGCTGTCCGCCTCGAGTTTCCGCGACGAATACGGCAATTATTTCTTCAAGGCGACGATACCGCTGACCACCAACCGGATCGGCCACGGAAGCCAGGCCGAGACGATTTCTCCCGGCATGGTCGTGGATGCAAAGATCGTCACCGGTTCCAAATCCGTTCTCCAGTATCTTCTGAAGCCCGTCACGAGAGCGATCGGCGATCCGCTCAGCGAACGGTAGAACCGGAAAATGCACCGTTGGTGTTTTCCGGCCTGACAAACACGCCCGCCGACCGTGCGAAGCTGAGATTGGCGCCCCCCTCGGGGTCATTCCTGACAGAGCGCCGCAAAGCGGCATTGCGTGAGCCGGAATCCGGCTGTCGCGGTGAACAAGGGCGAGCATCGATTTGTAGTCATCGGCCTTGAATTCACAACATCCTGCCAATCTCCGGATAGCGGATCTGCACCCGACTTACGCCTCGCTTTTCTAGACAATCTGTACGTGTGGCTGTTGGCGAACTCGGCCAAGCCGTCTGTGCCGGGCGTTTTCTGGAAAAAGGATAAGGCCTTACCAGCGAATTTCCTCGACGTCGCTAAAGGTGACGCGGCTTCCGTCAGAGAAATCGATATAGCCGTCAGCGTCCTGAGAAAGATCGATCTCTCCGTTGATCGCGTCGACATGGTGTATCGATCCGCTGGTGACGGTCACGGTCCAATCCGTCCCAAACTCCCCGGCAGATTCCGTCCCGGTATAACCTCCGAGGTCGATCACGTCCGTCCACGAGGCGCCGATACCTGCGTTGACCGTATCGTTGCCATCGCCGAGCCCGTAATAAATCAGGTCGGAGCCATCACCGCCAATGAGAATGTCGTCGCCTGTCTGACCGACAAGAATATCGTCACCTGAGCCGGAAACCAGGAGGTCGTTGCCTTCACCACCGGCGAGAATATCATTGTCGCCTTCACCATACAGCGTATCGTTTCCGCTTCCCCCGAGCATGAAGTCATTGCCGCCGCCGCCATAGATCGTGTCGTTCCCTGCACCGCCGTCCAGATAGTTGTTGTCGTTATTGGGCTGGGTGCCGACTTCGTCGTCGATGAAGTCGTCGCCACCTCCACCATAAACAGTATCCGCGCCGGTTCCGTAAATGACAGTGTCGTTGCCGTCCCCACCGTAGATCATATCGTCGCCCGCACCAGAATAGATCGTGCTGCCGTCGTCATGGGCCGTAATGGTATCGGCGCTGTCATGTCCGGTAATCGTCGTTTCGGCGACGCCCGTATCGGTAAACGTGGTCTCGCCGTCTTTCATCTGATAGTCCTCTACGACGTCAGAAACGGCGATCGAAAAGGTCTCCTGTGCCGTGGAACCATCCGAAGACGTTGCGGTCACGGTCAGGGAAACGGACGGTTCGCTTTCATAATCGAACGTCGCCCCGGCAGCGACCGTGACGACACCATTGGCATCCACCGCAAACCTGCTATCGGACACCGTGTAACTCACCGTGTCTGAAACGTCGTTGTCCGTCGCATAAGCGGTGAGGCCGACTGCGGTGCCTTCGGCCGCGTTTTCAGCGACCGCGTTTACCGTCGCCTCCGCGTCCACCAGCGCAGATACGCTTGTCTCGTTCACATCCGAGACGCCAATCGTGTAGGTCTCCGTGCTCGTCGAGCCATCCGAAGAAGTCGCTGTTACGATAACATCGATCGTGGCTTCGGTTTCCGCGTCGAAAGCTGCGCCGGATGCGACGGTCACGACACCGTTGTCATCTACGGCGAAGCGGCTGTCGTCGACCGAATAACTGACAGTATCGCTCACATCGGCATCTGTGGCCAGTGCGGTGATACCGACCTCGGTTCCAGTGGCTGCATCTTCGGCGATTATGTTGCCTGTGGCGTTCGTGTCGGAAACGGGGGAAACCGCGGTTTCATTCACATCGGTGACGGAGATTGTGTAGGTCTCTTGCGAGCTGGACCCATCGGAAGAAGTTGCTGTAACGGTGACGTCTATGGAGGCTTCGGTTTCCGCATCGAAAGACGCTCCGGAAGCAACGGTGACGACGCCGTTCCCATCGACGGCGAAGCGGTTGTCATCGACGGAGTAGGAAACTGTATCGGATGTATTGCCATCCTCTGCCAGAACCGTGACCCCGGTAGCCGCCCCCTCGGCCGCGTTTTCCGCGATGGAATTCGCTGTTTCGTCCGTGTCGCTGATCGCGCCTATATCTTGCGCGATCAAATCGCCCGCAAGAACATCGCCATCGGCAAAACGGAAATTTTCGACATTCACGACCGTGTCGGTTCCGTCCGGGGATCCGTCCCTGTTGTCGGTCACCGTGAAAACGCCAGCGTTTTCCGTGATTGTGTAATCCGAGAAATTCCCCGAATAGACAGCGGTATCGGTTCCCAGTCCCCCATCAATCGTGTCGTCGCCGGCGCCGCCACTCAGCGTATCGTCTCCAGGGATATCTTCAGAGGAGCTGACAAACTCCGAGGTGAACAGATCCTGTGCACTGCCGCCTGGAGGTGTGACTGTCGCTTCAAGCGTCTCGGTGCCGGCATTTTCCCAGTACCGGACTTCGATCGTGTAGATTTCACCGGCGTCCAGGTCGGCTTCCGCCCATCTGGTCGTTGCGGACTGATCGTGATCGTTGTCGAGATGGTCGCTTTCGTTGCCATAGGAATCCGTGAAGGTCACCAGATTTCCGTTGGAATCGTAGATCCGGATTGTCGAACCATCGTCGGAGCGCGTCGAAAAGCGATAGGTGCCGCCGTCGGTCGCGGTAAAATTGGACGTCAGAATGACGCCGAAGTCGTCCTGATTGTCGGTGGAACCTCTCGCGGTCGTAATCAGGGCATTAACGTCGACGGCATCGGTCGTGCCTTCATCGATCATCGACCCGCTTTCGATGTCGCCCGCCTGTCCGGAGGCATAACTGAAATCGTGATCGTAAACCTGATAATGCCAGGTTCCGTTGGTTGACTGGGCCTCTCCGTAAAGCGTGTCGTTGCCGTCGCCTCCTGAAACGGTATCGTCGCCGGATCCTCCAGACAGCGTGTCGTTCGCGGATCCACCGGAGATGTCGTCGTTCCCCGAGGCTCCGTCGATGGTCGCGCCGTCGTCGTGGCCTGTAATGGTGTCGTCGCCGGTTCCGCCCGTGATCGTTGTTTCCGCAACGCCGCTGTCCGTGAAGGACTGGCCCCCGTCGTCTAGCTGATAGTCTTCAGCAACGTCGGATACGGAAACCGTGAATGTCTCCTGGGAGGTCGATCCATCGGAAGAGGTCGCCGTGACGATCAGCGAGATTGACGGTTCACTTTCATAGTCGAAGGTTGCGCCATCTGCGACGGTGACGACGCCGTTTGCATCGACGGTGAAGCGGTTGTCGTCGACGGTGTAGCCGACGGTGTCGGTGACATCGGCGTCGGTGGCGAGCGCGGTGATGCCAACTGTTGTGCCCGAGGATGCATCCTCGGCGATTGTGTTGTCCGTGGCGTCCGTATCGGAAACGGCAGACACGGCGCTTTCGTTGACGTCTGACACGGAGATTGTGAAAGTCTCTTGCGAGGTGGAACCATCGGAAGAGGTGGCCGTCACGGTGACGTCGATAGAGCCTTCGGTCTCTGCATCGAAGATTGCTCCGTCGGCAACGGTGACAACGCCGTTCGCATCGACGGTGAACCGGTTGTCGTCGATGGTGTAGCTAACGGTGTCGGTGACATCGGCATCGGTGGCAAGCGCGGTGATGCCAACTGTTGTGCCCGAGGATGCATCTTCGGCAATGGTGTTGTCCGTGGCATCCGTGTCAGAGACGGACGAGACGGCGGATTCATTGACGTCGGAGACGGAGATGGTGAAGGTCTCCTGGGAGGTGGAGCCATCGGAAGAGGTCGCCGTCACGGTGACGTCGATGGAGCCTTCGGTCTCGGCATCGAAGCTTGCTCCGTCGGCAACGGTGACAACGCCGTTCGCATCGACGCTGAAGCGGTTGTCGTCGACGGTGTAGCTGACGGTGTCGGTGACATCGGCATCGGTGGCAAGCGCGGTGATGCCAACTGTTGTGCCCGAGGATGCATCCTCGGCGATTGTGTTGTCCGTGGCGTCCGTATCGGAAACGGCAGAAACAACGGACTCGTTCACATCTGAGACGGAGATGGTGAAGGTCTCTTGCGAGGTGGAGCCATCGGACGAAGTCGCCGTGACGGTGACGTCGATGGAGCCTTCGGTCTCGGCGTCGAACGAGGCGCCGTCAGCAACGGTGACGACCCCGTTCGCATCCACGCTGAAGCGGCTGTCGTCAACGGTGTAGCTGACGGTATCGGTGACATCGGCGTCGGTGGCGAGCGCGGTGATGCCGACCTCGGTTCCTCCGGCTGCGTCCTCGGCAATGGTGTTGTCCGAAGCGTCCGTATCTAAAACGGCGGAAACGGCGCTTTCGTTGACGTCTGACACCGAGATTGTGAAGGTCTCTTGCGAGGTGGAGCCATCGGAAGAGGTGGCCGTCACGGTGACGTCGATAGAGCCTTCGGTCTCTGCATCGAAGCTTGCTCCGTCGGCAACGGTGACAACGCCGTTCGCATCGACGGTGAACCGGTTGTCGTCAACGGTGTAGCCGACGGTGTCGGTGACATCGGCGTCGGTGGCAAGCGCCGTAATGCCGACCTCGGTTCCTGCGGCTGCGTCCTCGGCAATGGTGTTGTCCGTGGCGTCCGTATCTGACACAGCAGAAACGGCGCTTTCGTTGACGTCGGAGACGGAGATTGTGAAAGTCTCTTGCGAGGTTGAGCCATCGGAAGAGGTGGCCATCACCGTGACATCGATGGAGCCTTCGGTCTCGGCATCGAAGCTTGCTCCGTCGGCAACGGTGACGACCCCGTTTGCATCGACGGTGAAGCGGCTGTCGTCGACGGTGTAGCTGACGGTGTCGGTGACATCGGCGTCGGTGGCAAGCGCGGTGATGCCAACTGTTGTGCCCGAGGATGCATCTTCGGCAATGGTGTTGTCCGTGGCATCCGTGTCAGAGACGGACGAGACGGCGGATTCATTGACGTCGGAGACGGAGATGGTGAAGGTCTCCTGGGAGGTGGAGCCATCGGAAGAGGTCGCCGTCACGGTGACGTCGATGGAGCCTTCGGTCTCTGCATCGAAGCTTGCTCCGTCGGCAACGGTGACAACACCGTTCGCATCGACGGTGAACCGGTTGTCGTCGACGGTGTAGCTGACGGTGTCGGTGACATCGGCATCGGTGGCAAGCGCGGTGATGCCAACTGTTGTGCCCGAGGACGCATCCTCGGCGATGGTGTTGTCCGTGGCGTCCGTATCGGAAACGGCTGAGACAGAGCTTTCGTTCACATCAGAGACCGTCAGGTTGAAGACCTGGGAGGACTGCGAACCATCGGTCGACGTGGCCGTTACCGTGAAGGAGACTGTGCTTTCTGTTTCCGCATCGAAATTTGCGCCGTCGGCAACGGTCACGATGCCGTTTTCGTCGATTTCAAATCTCGGGTCGTCTATCGAATAGGACACCGTGTCGGAGACATCCAGATCTTCCGCGCTCGCGGTTATTCCGGTGGTTTCGCCCGAGGCGGCATTTTCCGCGATGGCGTTGTCCGTGGCGTCGATATCCGTGACGGGCGAAACGCCGTATTCATTGACGTCCCGAACGCCTATGGTGAATGATTCGGTTTGCGTTTGTCCATCGGAGGCAGTCGCAAGGACGACGATGTCGTGACTGCCGGCCGATTCCGCATCCAGATCTCCGGCAACAGAGACGATGCCGCTAGCGGGATCTATGGAGAACAATCCACCGGCGTCATCCAGTAGACTGTATGTGACTTGATTGCCGTCCGAGACATCCGCATGGGCCTGTATGCCCGTTCCCGAACCGGAGGCCGCGTCTTCGTCAACGGAATCGTCCGCGAGATCGATATCCGTTATTCCGGAGAGATTTGATGGAGAGGGCTCCGCAGGGTCCGTTCCGGGAACATCGGTCTCATCGGGAAGAACCGCCTTTGCCGTTGCAGCTTCCTGGGTTGGTGGGGTTTCCAGGCGCTCTTCCGAGATCGGGTCCTGCTCTTGCACGGATCCGTTGAGGATTCGGTCGGCAGGGTCGCTGGACAGCCCATTGCTCAGGGGCGCATCGGATGCGTCGGCAATGTGAACCGAGCGCGTTCCTTCTTCCTCGGCAGACGCGTTCGGCAGACCGGCATCGGCCGCATTGTCCGGCAAAGCGGTACCATCGTTGTCGGATCCGTTGAGGGGTGGTGCCTCGAATATGGTTTCAAAGACGCCCTGACCGGTTTCCTCCAACGACCCCGTATGTCGGTCGGGGGTGTCGCTGCCCAGGTGCAGATTGGCGTTCACCTGCTCCATGGTTTCGCCCAGGTCCTGGTCGAGGTGGTAGTCGTGCGCCTGGTCAAGATGCTGGCCGTCGGGCTCCAGGAAGCCGGAATTCAGGTAGCTGTCCGAGGTCAGGGTGGTTCTGCTCTCGGTTGTCTCGTCCTGATTCCGTTTTTCGATTTCGTTCGCCATTCCGGTCGCACATCCGCACGGTTGAAGATCGGTCGATGGAACGCCGACAGCCTTAAGGAAACGGAAAAAAGAACCGGAAATCTGTATGTTAGTTCAATTTAAATCTACAATTCGGGATTTAGGGTAAACCGTTTTTAAACCGGATTGGCGCATTTTAAACGAGCTCTAGAGGACTGTGGCTCGCTGAATGCTGAAATCGGTTGTTTCATCCTTCTTTCTTCCTCGGCTCCGGATTCGGCATTCGCCGTCGGGCAGGTGGATTACCTCGCCTGGGCTGCCGCGGGATGTGGTCGTGGCGTCCGTTCTGACCAATATTCTCGGCTTGGCGATGCCTCTGGCGGTGTTGCAGGTCTATGACCGGGTCTTGCCGAATGCGTCCCTGAACACGCTCTGGGTTCTTATAGCGGGCGTCGTGACGGTGTTGATCGCCGATGGCGTCATCAAGGTTTCGCGCGCGGCTGTTGTCGGCCGATTGGGGGCGGGGTTCAATCATCAGGCCCACAAGGAACTTTTCCGAAGGATCCTCGATGCCGAAACGGATCTTTTCGCAAGCGTTCCTGTCTCCGTACAGGCGCATCGACTCCGTTCGCTTCAGTCGGTTGCGGAACACTACGGCGATCAGAGACGGCTGCTCGCCGTCGATCTTCCCGCCGGAACGATTTTTTTCGTGGTTCTTGCGTATATTGCCGGCCCGTTGGCTCTTGTCCCGCTGTGTCTGCTCTGCGGATTTTTGATGTTCGCATTGAAGCGAAACCGACTTTTGCAGAAAGTCATTGCAGAACGCTCGGAACAGGGCGACCGGAAGTCCGATTTTATTCTCGAGGTGCTCTCCGGCGCGAAGACCGTGAAGTCGCAGGCCATGGAAGCGTTGATCATGCGCAGGTTCGAGCGCCTGCAGAAACAGGCAGCCGAACTGAATGCAAATTTCATAAGGCTCTCTGGACAGCAGCGGGACATCGCATCGATTTTCGGAACGACGACGACGGTTTGCGTGGTGGTTTTTGGCGCCGCCATGGTCATTTACGGAAACTTCAGCATCGGGGGAGTCGCGGCAAGCACGCTTTTGTCCGGCCAGTTCGTCCAACCGTTTTTGCGTGCAATCAATCAACTCACGGACATGCAGCGTTTGAACAACGACTATTCCCAGGTGAAGGCCCTCTTTCAGTTGCCGGTGGTCGAAGACAATCGCACCCCGGTCGGGGAAACCGACAGTTCGATCGAACTCGTCAACGTGTCCGTGCTCAGGGGCGAGGGTCGAGACCGCGTGCTTGAGAACGTCAACCTCAGGATCGAGGCAGGCGAGTTTCTGGGGGTGCGGGGACCGGAGGGAAGCGGGAAGACCAATCTCATGCGGCTGATCGCGGGAGAAATTCAGCCCGACGAGGGGCGCGTTTTGATCGGAGGACACGATTACTCCGGACCGGAGCGGAAGGCGCTTCGAAAAAACGTTGCCTATCTCGATAGCCAGTCGGCCATCTTCAACGGCAGCATCCTGGAAAATATCACGATGTTCGGTGCTGTCTCGGACATCGCCCGGGCCAGGATGGCCGCGGGGCTTATCGGGCTGGAAAAAGAAATCCATTTGTTGCCGAAGGGCTACGACACACAGATCGGATCCGACCTTGGCGGCAGGGTCCCGACATCGACCCTGCAGAGAATCTGCATCGCAAGAGCACTTGCCGTCGAACCCGGAATACTGGTCCTCAACGAGGCCAATGCCTTGCTCGACCTGCCGGCTGAAAGAGGGCTGATTTCCGCTCTGCGGCGCCTGAAAGGGCTCCTGACCGTTGTGATCGTCAGTCACCGGCCGTCAATGCTTGCGGTCGCGGACCGGCAGATCGAACTGCGCGATGGCAAGATATATCTCCACGGGGGCACAGCCCACGCCGGGGCGCCGGCGAGCGTGGAGGTCGCCGGATGAACAGAGGACTGTTTAATCTGGCGGAGCAGGATTTCCCGGAGAACCCGGTCCACAAGCAATTGAGCGATTTGTCCGCCGAGCTGTGCGCTTCGCCCGATGCTGCGTCGCGGGCGGACGCGTCCCCCGCCGAGAACTGCCTCGTTCCGCTGCTTGAGGAATTGGGATGGCACGGAAACAGCCGGCTCCTTTTTGAAGCTCTTCCGCATTTTGATTCCGTTGCGGATTTTCAGGATCTCAGGGCCGTACTCAATCGCTTGAATGTGAGGACAACCCTCTATCACGGCAAGGCGCGCAATCTGGACAAGAGCCATTTCCCGTGTTTGAGAGTGGCTGGTGGCGACGTGCAGATTATCGCGGGCATGTCGGATACAGGCGATTTCCGTGTCTACTCCGGCTGCGAGGGGCAGGCGAAAACCGTACCGACGGCAGAGATTACGCGAGACGAAGTCTATCTGGTCAAGGAAGACGTTGAAGAGACCGGCAAGGCCCGCAACGGCCGCAGCTGGTTCTCGCAGGTGTTCAGAAAATTCCGCGGCAGCGTCCTGGCGATCCTGGCACTGGGGTTTGTGCTGAACGTCCTGGCGCTCGGTCCGCCGTTGTTCATCATGGCCATCTACGACAAGGCCATGGGCGCGAAGGCGATCGATGTGCTGTTCACGATGGCCGCCGGTATCGTCATCATTCTAGCCTGCGAAATAGGGCTGCGCAGGGCCAAGAACCGCCTGCAGTCCTACCTCGGCGGCCGCATCGACGCCCTTGTCGGCAACAAGACTTTCGAACGCATCCTGCATTTGCCCTATGCCATGCTGTCGGAAGCTCCGATCGGGACCCAGGTTGCGCGTCTCAGGTTCTTCGGCAGCGTTCGGGACATTTTTCAGAGTTCTCTTCTCAGCGCCATTGTCGATATCCCCTTTACCCTGATCTTCATCGCGGCAATCTTCCTGATTGGCGGTCCCGTGGCGTTTCCGCCCCTGGTGCTTCTCGGTCTCTATACGCTGATGGCCATTTACGTTCTGCCCAGGATCCAGCGAGAGGTCGCACTCGTCGGAGAACAGAAGACCAGGCTCAACAACTTCATGATTGAAACCGTCCGGAACCAGAGAGCGCTCCGGAACCTGTCGGTGGATGACGTCTGGCTGGATCGGCTGTCGACCCTGTCGGAGAATTTCAACAAGTTGAATCTGCACGCGCGCAACCTGACCCATGTCCTTCAAACCGTTTCCCAGACGCTGATGACGATTTGCGGCGTGCTGGTTCTGGGGATCGGCGCGGGGCAGGCAATGAACGGAGACATGAGCCTGGGCGCGCTGATCGCGACAATGGCATTGTCGTGGCGCGTCCTGAGCCCGATGAACCAGGCATTCTTGAGTATCACTCAGTTCGCGCAAAGCCGGGTGGTGATCGATCAGATCAATAGCCTGATGCAGGTTCCCCTGGAGCGCGAGCCCGGTCATCTGCCGAAGATCAAGCGTGAAATGCGCGGCGAACTGAAGATCTCTTCACTCGTGCTGCGCTATCCGGGAGCGACGGAAGCCACCTTGAAGGGCATAGACCTGACTGTCGGCGAAGGCGAGACGGTTGCAATCACCGGGGCGAGCGGTTCTGGGAAAACCGCGCTGTTTCAGGCCATAACGGGGTTGTTCCAGCCCCAGGTCGGATCCATTCTTTTCGACGGACTGGATGTGCGCCAGCTCGACACGTCCGAGTGGCGGTCCGCGATCGGTTACGCTCCGGACAACCTGGATTTCTTTTACGGCACGGTCGACCAGAACCTGCGCCTGTCCGATCCGGGTGCAAGTCACCAGAGGCTTGTCGAAATCACGTCGCAACTCGGCCTTTTGTCCTACCTGAACGTTCATTTCGACGGACTGGAAACCAGGCTCAACGGTCAGAGCCTCAAACTGATTACCGAGGACATGAAACAGCGGATCGTTCTCGCCCGCGCGCTGATCAAATCCGCACCGCTCTATCTGTTCGACAATCCCGGCACGCATCTCGATTTCGAAGGCGACAAGAAATTCATGGAGATGATCGAGGCGCTTCACGGCAAGGCCACAGTTCTTCTCAACACTCAAAGGCCCAGCCATATGAAACTGGCGGATCGGGTCGTGGTGTTGAAGTCCGGTCAGATCGCGATGATGGGCCCGCCGGAAAAGATTGTCCCGGCGATCATGGGGCAGCCGGCCAAGGCCGGGTGAGGGCGGAGAACGGTCTTTCGGTCCGGACAAGCTTCGCAAGCCAGAAAAAAGGCGGCGCCAGTGGCACCGCCTTCTCGAGTTCTTGCACGATTGCGCCGTTTGCTTATTCGTCGATAACGACGCCGCTGGGTTTCGGCGTTGTTCCCGTTTCAGCCGGCAGGATCGGATAGACGACTTCCGGAACCTCGCCGGTCAAGGCGTTCAGGAAGGCGACGACCGAGTCGATTTCGTCTTCGGACAGGTCCGCACCAAGCTGCGATGAAGCCATGATCTCGACGGCCGTCTTCAGATCCCAGACGACGCCGGAATGGAAGTAGGGGGCCGTCACGGCGATGTTCCGCAGGGGACCTGCGCGGAAAACATATTCGTCATCGGCGGTTTCGGTCACCTGGTACCGGCCCCGGTCACCCTCGGGAAGAACTTCCGCACCGGGTTTTTCAATGAGGCCGAACGGGTAGTATCCGTGACCGCCGACATTGACGCCGTTATGGCAGGCGGAGCATCCGGCTTCCATGAAGACGCGGAGACCTTCCTTCTGCTGGTCGGTCATCGCGTTGTCGTCGCCGTTCAGCCAGGCATCGAACGGTGCCGGCGTGACCAGCGTGGCTTCGTAGGCTTCGATCGCCTTGGCGAAGTTGTCGAAGGTGACCGGATCCTGTTCGCCCGGGAAGGCAGCCTTGAACCAGTCGACGTATTGCGGCATGGAGTTCAGGGTCGCAACCACGTTTTCAGGCGTGTTGGCCATTTCGACACCGGCCTGAACCGGGCCCTTGGCCTGTTCGGCCAGGTCGGCTGCGCGACCGTCCCAGAACTGGGCTTCGTTGAAAACGGAGTTCAGGACGGTCGGTGCGTTGCGCGGTCCCTTCTGCCAGCCGTGACCGATGGAGGTGGACATGTTGTCGTCACCGCCGGTCGCCAGGTTGTGGCAGGAGTTGCAGGAGAACACGCCGGACGCGGACATGCGCGGATCGAAGAAGAGCGCCTTGCCCAGATCGATCTTTTCCGGAGTGATCGGATTGTCCTGAACCGAAGGGGTCGTAGAGGGGACCGGTTCGAACAGGTCCTTTGCTTCGGAACGCAGGTCTTCTTGCGCCGAAGCGGCTCCCGCCAGCAGACAGCTGACAGCAGCGATGGATGTCATCAAGTGTTTCATGGTTTTATCCTCCGCAGGAAAGTTGCGTCGGGAAGACAGGGTCGTGTTGCACAGCACCCTTTCTTTAGAACAATTCTATTTAGACGCCTTGAATCGGCAAAAGGATTTGATTTACCTCAATTTTCCACCTGCGACAGACGCGCACACCCAGCGGTTTTCGATCGAAATTCGACCGGTCCGTTGACCCGATTTGCTGCGGAGGCGTCGAAGGCGACGCAACGGACTCCACGACTTACGGATCAATCAGAGGGGAGGCGTCAAGGAGCCATCATTCCGGGAATATATCCTTGAGAAATGATGCTTTTCGCATGGCTGACAAAAGCTTCCAGAAGCTTGGTTTGCCTGAGCGCGGTCAGGGTCGCCAGCCCGAGGGTCATGGGGCGGTGGCTGCCGTCAATGGCCACCCTGGTCAACGTCCGGCCATCCAGCGCCACATTGGAGCGTGGCGCCGTATTGACCAGGGTATAACCGAACCCGTTGGCCACCATTGTGCGGATGACATCCGGCTGAGTCAGCCGGTAGGCGATATTCGGTGTCAGGCCGTCCATGTCGAACAGGGACAGGAAATAGTCTCTTGAATGGGGCAGGTCGAGAAACACCAGGGGGAGAGCGGCGAGTTCTTTCAAGGTCGTCCTGCTTTCCCGTGCCAGCGGATGGTTCTCGCCGACAAGAGCGTGGACAGGCAGCTCCACCAGAGGCTGAAACGTCACATCCTCGGAAAGCCGGAGATCGTAAGTCACCGCGATGTCGACCTCCGCTCTTCGAAGGCTCGCAAGGAGCCGCTCCTGATGGTCGATCAGCGGGGATACGCTTGCTTTCGGAAACGCAGACGTAAAGGAGAGAGTCAGTTCCGGAAGGATCATCGGCGCCAGCGTTGTCAGGCATCCCAGGTTGAGGTTTCCGTGGACCTCTTCGTGCATCTGCGAGGCGGCGGCATAAAGCCCGCCGGCCTGTTCGAGCAAACGCTTGGCTTCTTGAAAGAGCGTTCGCCCGGAGGGGGTGAGGGAAAGCCCTTGCGCGTGGTGGCGCAGAAAGAGCTGAACGTTCAGCTCTTTCTCCAGTTGGGCAATAGCTGTCGAGATCGACGGCTGGGAGACATGGATGCGTTCCGAGGCCCGGGCGATGCTTCCCGTTTCGCCCGCGGCAACGAAATACTCAAGCTGTTTCAGCGTGAAGCGCATTCATGCCTCGACGTTGCGGTTGTCAGTACTTGATCCACGTGGTCTTCAGTCCGCTGAACTTGTCGAAGGCATGCAGCGACAGGTCCCGGCCGATCCCCGACTGCTTGAAGCCGCCAAACGGCGTCATCGGAGAGACCGCGTCTACCGTGTTCACGGATACGGTTCCCGCCTTGAGTTTGGCGGAAACCCTGTGCGCCCGGGACAGATTGGACGTCCAGACAGAGGCCGCCAGACCGTAGATCGTGTCGTTGGCGATCTGAATGGCCTCTTCTTCCGTTTCAAAACTGATCACCGACAGGACCGGACCGAAGATTTCTTCCGCCGCCAGCCGGTTGCCGGGAGCGACATCCGCGAAGATGGTTGGTTCGATGAAGCAGCCTTTCCCATCGACGGAAACGCGATTGCCGCCGCAAAGTAGCCTCGCGGTGGACCGGCCTTGTTCGATGAAGGATATGACGCGATCGGTCTGTTTCTCATCGACCATCGCCCCCATGGATGAGGCCGGATCGAGCGGGTCTCCGGGCATGAAGTTTCCGGCCCGTTCAACGAGTTTTGCAACGAACTCCTCCGCGATGGAGGCCTCCACCAGAAGGCGGGAGTTCGCGGTGCAGACTTCGCCCTGATTGAAGAAGATGCCGAGCGCGGCCATGTCGGCGGCGGCATCCAGGTTGTCGCAATCCGCGAAGATGAGGTTCGGGCTCTTTCCGCCGCATTCCAGCCAGACCTGTTTCATGTTCGACTGACCGGAATATTCCAGAAAGTACTTGCCGACTTCCGTGGATCCGGTGAAGGCAACGCAGTCGATGTCCGGATGAAGACCGATGGCCTTGCCTGCCGTTTCGCCGTATCCGGTGATTATGTTCAAAACGCCTTCGGGAAGGCCCGCTTCCAAAGCCAGTTCCGCCAGCCGGACGGCGGAAAGCGGCGACTGCTCGGCGGGTTTGAGAATGACGCTGTTGCCCATGGCCAGGGCGGGTGCGCATTTCCAGGTGGCCATGTCGAGCGGGAAGTTCCAGGGAACCACCGCGCCGACGACGCCGAGTGGCTCGCGCCGGACCAGTGCCAGATCGCCTTCGCCTGTAGGGGCGATCTCGTCATAGACCTTGTCGATGGCTTCCGCGTACCACTGGAAGATCGCAGCCGCTCCCGGCACATCGATGGTTGCCGCGTCCCGGACAGGTTTGCCCATGTCGAGACTGTCCAGAAGGGCGAATTCCTCGCCGTTTTCCCGGATCAGATCCGCAAGCTTCAAGATGACGGCCTTGCGCTCCGCCGGCGACTTTCCGGACCAGCGCCCGTCCTCGAAGGCGGCGCGGGCAGCCTTGACGGCGGCATCGACATCGTTCGCGTCACAGGAGGGCAGGGTGGAAAGCACGGCCCCCGTTGCCGGATTGATCGTGTCGAAGGTTTTGCCCGAAATGGCCTGAACCGGCTTGCCGTCGATAAGAGCATGCGCCGGAAACCGGATTGCCTCCGCCTTTGCGACCCAATCCTTGTGCGTGAGTTCCATGTTTGAAGGTCCTTGCTTTTTGATGTCTATTCGTCGCCTGGCACGCCGTAGCTGGGGGCCGCTGTGGGATCGATGGCGCGGGTGACGTAGTCCTCGAGCTGTGGCTGATAGATATGCCAGAGCGACTTGAGGGTTTCGATCGGACAGTCTTCCGTCCAGTCCACACGCAGATCCGCGATCGGCCAGCTCACGTCGCGCACCATATAAAGACCGGCGGAGTGTACCGGCCCCGCTTCTCCGCCGGCCTCGAGCCCGGCCTTCATGGCGGCAATCAGCCGGTCGCCGAGCGCGCCGGGCCATTCTTCGAATGCGGCCACCATGGCCCCGGGGACGGTTTCGTTGGCGAGCAGATTGCCTGCCGCCGCGCAGTCCACGCCTTTCGCGGTCGCGTTTGTTCCGAGGGTTTCAGACCCGGAAAAAAAGGCGCTCCCGCCCGACGAGTCGAGTACCACGAGCTGACGCCAGTCCGCCGTCGGATAATCCTGCAAAAGCGCTTCAAGCGCGTGGTCGGCGTCCAGGCCGCCTTGCAGCAGATCCAGGCCCTTCGGTCCGAGCGACGGGTCCGTAATGTTCTGAGACGCCACAACGCCCACGCCAGCACGGGCATGGGCGCAGCGCGCGGCGACAGCCGGCGAAGACGAGGAGATGGCAATCCCCATCGCGCCGGTCTCTGCACATCGGGCGGCAATCGAAAACGTCATGCGATAATCCTAACCTTCGTCGGGAATGACGGCGGTGACATCGATCTCCACCAGCCATTCCGGCCGGGCAAGAGCCGAAACGACAATGCCGGTGGAGACCGGAAAGACGCCTTTCAGCCATTTGCCGGCCACCCGGTAAACCTGCTCTCTGTAACGCGGATCGACAATATAGATGACGATTTTGGTGACATGCGCCAGCTCGGACCCGGCTTCTTCCAGCAGCATCTTGATATTCGCCATGGCCTGTTCGGCCTGCGCTGTCACATCGCCGACGCCAATATTTTCAGAGGTGTCGAGGTTCTGTCCGATCTGACCGCGGACGAACACCATGGTGCCCTTGGCAACCACGACCTGACAGAGATCGTTGTCGAGCGCCTGCTCCGGATAGGTGTCCTTGGTATTGAACTTGCGGATACGTTTGTGGGCCATGAGCCGCTCCGTTTCTTTTTGCATCGCCGGTCAGGCTTTTTCAGCCTGGCTTTCGTAGATCATGTAACCGCGCTGCTTGGACATGTGGTCGGCCAGGTACTTGGCGTCGAACCAGACACCCCAGATGAAGGTCGATCCCCGCCGTGTCTGCCAGGGCAGGCCCAGGAAGTAGACACCGGGTTCACTCGACACGCCGCGCTGATGTTTCGGCGCACCGGTTTCGTCCAGGGCGTCGACCTTCAGCCAGCCGTAATCGCGTTCAAACCCGGTCGCCCACAGAATGGTGGAGATGCCTTCCTTTTTCAGGTCGAGTTCCAGAAGAGGATCTCTGACACAGACCGGATCGGGGCCGATTTCGCGGGCCTCCGGCTCGACAGGCAAATCGAGCCCGTTGCGTTCCACATAGGCGTCCGCTTCGTCCAGGAGCGCCAGGTAGTCGGCATCGCCGTCCTCTATGTTCTTTTTGAGGTCCGGTTGAAAGCGCATGATGCCGTTCTCGAAGCCTGCTGTTCGACCAAGCAGGGTCATGCCGCCTTCCGCAAGACGCCGGAAGTCGACGGTCTTGCCGCCCTCAGCACCGCTGACGGCGATCGTCGTGTGCTCCACGCCGGGCGTCGCCTCCGCGTCCCACTTATTCAAGACGCCTAGCCACCAGACGAAGTCCCGGCCGCGATAGCTGCGCGGTGGTCGGCCGTGGGGACCGACGGAGAGATAGACCTTTCGTCCCGCCTGCTGCAGTTCGTCGGCGATCTGGGTTCCCGACGATCCCGCTCCGATGACGAGGACGCCCCCCTCGGGCAATTGCCCGGGGTTCTTGTAGGAGGCAGAGTGCAGCTGAAAGACACCGGCGGTGTCCGGCACCATTTTCGGGAAGACGGGGGTCTGGAAAGCTCCGGTCGCCGCGATCACGAAGCTGGCTTCAAAGGTGCCATCGGTGGTTTCGACGTGAAATCCCTGCTGCCCGGACAGGCGACGGACCTCGGTTACTTCAACGCCGCACCGGACGGGTGCATTGATCTTCTGCGCATAGGCGACAAAATAGTCAGCGACTTTTTCCTTCTCGGGGAACGCGTCCGGATCGGTGTCGGGAAACTCCATGCCGGGAAACCGGTCGTGCCAGGCCGGACCGTTCGCGACGAGCGAATCCCAGCGTTCAGATCTCCAGCGCTCCGCGATCCGGGCGCGCTCCAGAACGACATGGGAAAGGCCTGCGCGGCTCAGATGCTCGCTCATGGCCAATCCGGCCTGCCCGCCGCCGACGACAAGCGCTTCCACTTTCTCAACTGGCATATCCGTCCTCTTTGCTGCCGTGGGTCAGAACGACCACCATGTCAGACGCCGGAGCTTAGATAAAATCTTACTTTTCAAACTTTAGCTTCAAAAAAACCTAAGCAGCAAGGCGGTTGGTTATGCGGGTCAGCATCGACCTGCAGGCTTCCATTTGCGCGCGGGTCACGAATTCATCCGGTTTGTGGCCCTGATCCATGCTACCCGGACCGCAGACAAGGGCCGGGACATCCAGCGCGGAAGAAAACAGACCGCCTTCCGTTCCGAAGGCGACCTTGATGGCTTGGCTGCCTTGCGCAAGCGACATGGCCGTGGCGAATTCGCGGCTCTGGCTGGGCGTATCGAGACCGGGATAGTCGCTGACGACATCGATCTTTATTCCAGCATCGGGAAACCGGTCTCTGGAGGTCTTCGTCAATTTTTCTGCCGCGTCGAACAGCCTGTCCAGGAGGGACCGCGGATCGTCGCTGGCGATGTTTCGGATTTCGAAATCCAGCGTGCAGGCGTCCGGAACAATGTTCAGAGCCGTGCCCCCCTGAATGATACCGGCATGAAGGGTCGAATAGGGGATATCGTAGTCGTCGTCCCGGCTGCCTGTCTCCACGATCTCCGTTTGCAGGGTCCTGATTTCCTGCAGGAAATCGGCGGCAAGATGAATAGCGTTGAGGCCGGTCGGAGCAAGGGCGGAGTGGGCGGCGACACCGCAGCAGGTGGCCCGCGCGCCGATCTTGCCCTTGTGGCCGGTGGCGATCTGCATTGAGGTCGGTTCGCCGATCAGCACCCAGTCCGGTCGGAAACCCTGTTTTGCTAGTTCGCCGAGCATGGGCCGCACGCCGACGCAGCCGATCTCCTCGTCGTAGGAAAGCGCCAGATGCAACGGACGCTTCAGCGGGTGCATTTGGGCCGCAAGAACCGCCTCGATGGCGCAGGCGACAAAACCCTTCATATCCGCGGTGCCGCGCCCATAAAGCCGGCCGTCTTGCTCGCTCAGGCGAAAGGGATCACGGGTCCAGGGCTGTCCGTCGACAGGCACCACATCCGTATGGCCTGATAGAACGATCCCGCCGGGCCCTGCGGGACCGACTGTCGCGAACAGGCTGGCCCGGTCTCGGGTCTCGGAGGGAAAAAGCCGGCACTCGATACCGTTTCGTCCCAAGAGGTCGGCGACAAAGGTGATCAGATCGAGATTGCCGTCCCGGCTCACCGAGGGAAAGGCGATCAGTCGGTCCAGGATATCGAATGCATTGGTCATGCCGGCAATTCACGATATTTGCGGCTTCTTGGCCAGTCCCATTTTGTGGAACGGTCCTATGGGACCGGGTCAGGCCATCTGGGCGCGCATGGCCTCGTCGTGCATCAGTGACAGGATTTCCCGCTTGTATTCCATGAATTGCGGTGACGTCAGCACATCGATGCCGCGCGGGCGTTCGATGTCGATGGACAGTGTTTTCTTGAACCGGCCCGGACGCGCGGACATAACATGCACCTCGTCGCCGAGGAAAACCGCCTCATCGATGTCGTGGGTGATGAAGAGCACCGTCTTTCGATGCTTCTGCCAGATCTCCAGAAGAAGCTCCTGCATCAATTGCCGGGTCTGGCTGTCGAGAGCGCCGAAGGGTTCGTCCATCAGCAAAATCCGTGGGTCGTTGGCAAGAGCGCGCGCGAGCGCCACCCGCTGGCGCATGCCGCCGGAAAGCTCTTTCGGATAGGAGTTCTCGAAGCCCTTGAGATGGACACTTCCGATGAGTGTATCGGCAATGTCCTCGCACTCGGACTTGGGCAGGTTTTTCAGTTTCGGACCGAACATCACGTTCTCCCGGACCGTCAGCCAGGGAAACAGCGTGTAGCTCTGGAAGACCATGCCCCGGTCGGCGGAGGGACCGGAAATCGGTTTGCCGTCGAGGTCCATCTGGCCGCTTGTCGGCGTTTCCAGACCGGCGACCAGACGGAGCAGCGTGGATTTTCCGCAGCCGGAGGGTCCGACAATGACGGAAAAGGTGTTGTGCGCGACCGTCAGCGAGACATTGTCGAGCGCCAGGACCGCGGGTTTGCCCTTGGGCTCGAAACGCACGGTGATATCGGCAAGAGAAAGCAGGCTCATCGACTAAGACCTCAAAAATCCGCGGACCAGGGAAGCAGGCGCTGGCGTAGCCATTTGAACAGGAAATCCGTCAAAAGACCCAGGATGCCGATGGTGAAGACGCCAAGCAGGATGACATCCGTGAACAGACCGCGCATGGCGTTGAGGATCATGTAGCCAAGACCGCTGTTGGCGGCGACCAGTTCCGCCACGACGAGATAGGTCCAGGCCCAGCCCATTGTGACGCGCAGGTTGTCCATGACGCCGGGCATGCAGGCCGGAAGGAGAATGCGCCAGACGACCTGCTTGCGGTTTGCGCCAAGGGTGTAGGCACAGTCGATGAGATCCTTGCTGACCCGTGCGGAGACGTCGGAAATCAGGATGAGCTGCTGAAAGAAGGTGCCGAGAAAGATGACCATCACCTTCTGCTCCAGTCCGATGCCCACCCACAGGATCAGGAGCGGGATCAGCGCGGAGACCGGGATATAGCGCATGAAGCCGGTGATTGGCTCCATGAACGCCTGAACGGCCTTGAAGCTGCCCATCAGAATGCCGAGCGGAACGGCAAGCACGGAGGCGAGAAGAAAGCCGGACAGGATCACGGTCAGGCTCGAACCCATGTGCTTGAAGAGCGACAGGTCCGAGACATGCTCCACGCCGGCGGAAAACACTTCCACGGGCGTCGCCAGGAAGTCTGGCGGCATGTAGCCGCCGTAGGTGAGCAGGCACCACAAGCACAGCACCGCGAGCACGGAGGAAATGCTCAAGCCAATGTAGTAGCTTCGAGGTATTTCGGTTTTCGGTGAAAACAGCGAGGTGGTGTTCATGATGCCTGCTCCGCCGCCTTACTGGACGATGCCGGTCGCGACCATGGAAGCCGGATCGCTTTCAAGCTTGAAGAGACCGGCTTCCTCGCCGAGGGCCTTCGCGTCGGCGATGGTGCCAAGAATGCCGTCAGCGTTCGAAGCATCCATGAACTTGACGTTCATGTCGCCGTCGTAGAAGACGATACCGGCGCGGGTTTCGGCAAAGACCGCCGGATCCTTCAGCCAGCCGCCGACACCTTTCGCCATGATCTCGTCGGCTTCCTTTTCATTCGCCTTCTGCCAGTCGACCGCCTTGACCCAGGCCTTGTAGAAGCCCTGCATTTCGGCCTTGTGGTCCTCGAGGAATTTCTCGGTGGTCACGGCCACGTCGGTGATCAGGCCGGGCGTTGCTGAACTGTCGATCAGAAGCGTGCCGTGCTCGGTGTCCTTGCCGCGGGTCAGCCACGGTTCCCATGTCACGGCGGCGTCGACACGACCGGCGACGAAAGCCGCGCCGGCATCACCGGCTGTCATGTTCTGGGTTTCGACATCGGAGAGCTTCAGACCGGCTTCCTTCAGAAGGACGCTCAGGAAGAACTGGGAAACGGAGCCTTCCGTGTAGGCGACCGACTTGCCCTTGAGATCGGCGACGGACTTGATGTCCTTGTTGGCGACAATGCCGTCACCGCCGGCGCTGTCGTCAAGCGCGAACAGATAGGTGAGGGGACGCTTGGGAGAGGTGAAGCCCAGAACCGTATCGATGGTCGTCACCGCGACGTCGATGCGGCCGGCCGCAAGCGCGGGCATACGCGTCTTGGTGTCTTCCATGACGATCAGTTCGACATCGAGACCTTCCTCCTCGAAGAAGCCCTTGTCCCTGGCGATATAGAGCGGTCCGTAGCCGACCCAGGTGGAGTGGCCGACGGTCAGTTTTTCCGCGGCTTGCGCGGGGGCCATGGAAAACGCGGTTGCCACCGCAAGCGCTGCGCCGCCGAGGCGGGAAATCAGTTTGTTCATGTGTTCTGCTCCGGAATGGTTGGGTTGTGCTGCAGTCGTTCGTTGTTATTGCCCTTGTCGGGTCTGCTTCTTTTGTTGGTTCCAGTCCTCAGCGTTTCGTCCCCGGTGCTCGTGCGAGAACGCAGAGCAATTCGAACATGATCGACACACCGACCCAGGCCGTTCCTCCCGACGTGTCGAACGGAGGTGAGACTTCAACGAGGTCCGCGCCGATGACGTTCAGCCCGTCCAGCAGACGCACCATCCGCTGGGCTTCACGGGTGCTGAAGCCTCCGATCTCCGGTGTACCGGTCCCCGGTGCAAAGGCCGGATCAATGCCGTCGATATCGAAACTGACATAGGTCGGCAGATCGCCGACGATCGCGCGGGCCTCGGCCATGACCTCGTCTACACCGCGCTCGTCCAGTTCTTCGATGCGGATGATCCGTACGCCCTGTGCGAGGCCCCATTTGATGTCTTCGTCGTCATACATCGTGCCGCGAATGCCGATCTGGACGACCCGCTTGGGGTCGAGGTAACCGTCCTCGATCGCCCTGCGAAATGGCGTGCCATGGGTGTATTTGAAGCCGCCGAAATAACTGTCGAACAGATCGGTATGAGCATCGAAATGGATCATGCCGACCGGTCCGTCCGCCGCAAGCGCCTTGAGGATGGGATAGGAGATCAGATGATCGCCACCGGCGCTCAACGGTGTGATGCCTCGTTGTTTCAGCTTGGTGTAGAAGCCGGTGATGCGGTCCAGGGCGTCGGCGACATCAGCCGGGTTGACCGGGGAGTCGCCGAGATCGGCCACGTTGCGCTCCTCGAAGGGACGCGTGCCGAGGGCGGGATGTATGCGCCGGATCATGGTCGACAGGTCGCGCAATTGACGCGGACCGTGGCGGGTGCCCGGCCGGTTGGTGGTGCCGCCGTCCCAGGGGACGCCCACGATGCCGATATCGACCAGATCGGTCTTCTCGTCTTCCAGGTCCAGAAGCGGCAGCCGCATGAACGTCGGCACGCCTGCGTATCTGGGAAGGTCGAAACCGGAAACCGGCTGAAAGAATTCGTTGTCCTGTTCGGACCCTGGACCGGATGCGGTCGGCTCGGACATGGTGTGCTCCACGATTGGTCAAGAGCGCCATGTTGCCATGCAACATCACGTCCGATAATATCGAATTACAAGAGTAAACGTCCGAAGATCTCAATGTATCATGGTTTCCTCCGTCTCCCCCTTGAGCGACGTCGACCTGCGTCAGTTGCGCATCTTTCGTGCGGTCGTCGACCACAATGGATTTACCGCGGCCCAGGATGAACTCGGTCTGTCCAGATCGACGATCAGCGCCCAGATGGCGGCGCTTGAAACACGTCTGGGCCTGAAACTCTGCCGGAGAGGCCGGTCCGGGTTCTCGCTCACCGAACAGGGCCAGAAGATCTACGCCGAAGCGATCAAGTGTTTCGCGGCTCTGGAGAATTTCCGCAACGAAGTCGGTGTGATGCGGGGCGGGCTTGTCGGTGAACTGCGGATCGGCGCGGTCGACGTACTGGCCGAGAACCCCAAATGCCACCTGCCGGATGCCATCGCGCTGTTCAACGAACGGGTTCCGGATGTCAATGTGACGATCATGGTGTTGTCGCCCAACCAGCTTAGCACCGCGCTGTTGAACAAGCAGATCGAAGTGGCCATCGTGGCCAACCAGCCGCTCAACGCCGCCTTGCAGCTGGAACAGCTCTTTTACGAGGAGCAGAACCTGTACTGTGGTACGCGGCACGAATTGTTCGCCGCGCAGTCCGGGGAGCTTTCACTGGACAGGATTTCAAAGCTCACCTACGCGCGGCGCGGCTATACGATCGCAACGGCGTACAATTCCGTCTTCGCGCATCCGCCCCGGGCGACCGCTTATTCGATGGAAGGGCTCGCCCATCTCATCCTGAGCGGGCGCTATGTCAGCTTCCTGCCGACCCACTACGCGGCGCAATGGGTCGAACGCGGCGAAATGCGGGCGTTGAGGCCGGATCTCGTCAGTTTCCAGATCGGCATGTGCATCGCCCACTACCCGGTGAGTACGCTGTCCCGCGTCGCCGAGATCTTTCGGAGCTGCCTGCTCGAAGTGCATTGACCGAGGTTCGGATCGTCGCCGAACCTCGAAGTGCGTCAGAGCGTGGCAGTGACTTCCAGAATGCTCTCCCGCAGAATATCTGCGATCTTCGCGATCTGTTCCTCAGACAAGATCAGCGTCGGAGACAGGATCAGGATATTGCCGAGCGGACGGGCGATCAGACCGCGTTTCTGGGCGGCCTTCGCCAGTTTCAGACCGATGGCGTCTTCCGGTGCAAAGCCTTCCTTCGTCGCCTTGTCCTTCACGAATTCGATGCCCATCATGAAGTGGCTGCCGCGGACTTCTCCGACGATGTCGAGATCGGCAAGCCCGCGCAGGGCGTTCTCGAAGACCTTGCCGGTTGTCCGGACCTGTTGCGGGATCTGTTCCTGTTCCATGACGGCGATGTTGGCAAGCCCGGCCGCGGCGGCGGCCGGGTGACCGGAGTAGGTCATGCCATGCAGGAACATGCCGCCGGGACGGGAAATCACCTCATGGATTTCGTCGGAAACGATGGTGGCCGACAGCGGCTGATAGCCGGAGGTCAGTCCCTTCGCGGTGGTGATGATGTCTGGTGTATGGCCGAAGACGTCCTGCGAGGCAAAGAAATGGCCCAGGCGGCCGAAGGCGGTCACGACCTCATCGGCGATGTACTTGATGTCGTAGTCCGCGCAGACGGCGGCCATGCGGGTGTGATACCCCTCCGGCGCCACAACGACACCGCCGGCGCCCTGGATCGGTTCGGCGATGAAGCAGGCGATGTTTTCCGCTCCGATCCGTTCGATGTTGTCCTTCAGGTCCTGAACGAGGGCATCGCAGAACTCCGTTTCGCTCAAGCCGCCGCCCTCGCGCCAGTGATGCGGGCTCTTCAGATGGTGGACCAGGCCTTCAACGTGGTCCCAGCCTTCGGAATAGAGCGGCGTCGTCATGGCGATCGCCAGATGGGTCGAGCCGTGATAGGCGCCGATACGGCTCAGGACCTTTTTCTTTTTCGGACGGCCGAGACGGTTGTTGTAGTGATGCAGGATACGCACCGCGCTGTCGTTGGCGACCGATCCGGAATTCCCGAAATAGACCTTGTTCAGGTGACCCGGTGCCAGGCTGGCAATCTTTTCAGCCAGAGCCGCCGCCGCCGGATGCGTGAAGTTGTAGAAGGTGGAATAGAAATCGAGCTGGGTGAGCTGCTCCGTGATCGCGTCGATGATTTCCTTGCGGCCATGACCGACATTGACGCACCAAAGGCCGCCGATACCGTCGATCAACTGGTTGCCTTCGCTGTCGCGCACCATGGTTCCGTCCGCGCCGACGATCACGGTCCGCGCGCCGTCCTGCTTCAGCAGATTGAGATCCGCGAAGGACTGAATGAGATGGGTATCCGCGGTGAGAACGGCGTCGGTGGTCATGTTCGGCATCAGGGTCATCGAAACTTTCCTTCCCGGTAATCCTCGCGCTGCAGGGACAGGAGGTCCGGCGCGATGTCTGTGATTGGTGTGAGGTCCGCCACGAGGAGCGTCTCGCCCCGTCCGGCGCTTGCGAGAACCTGGGCGTCGGGCCCGGCGATCAGCGACTGCCCGCAAAAGGCGAGGCCGTTTTCAGAACCGCAATAATTCGCGTAGGCAATCGTCAGTCCAGCCTCCGCCGCCCGGGACGGTACGAAGACCCTGGAAACATGGTCGAAGCGCTGCGGGTTCGCGGTTGGAACCAGAACGAGGGAGACACCCTCGTCTGCGAGCGCCCGGCTGTGCTGGGGAAACTCGATATCGTAGCAGATGAGAAGCGCGGTCTTCCGACCTTGGAAATCAAAGACGGTGTAGTTCTCGCCGGCAACGAAGCTTGCCTTTTCCATCGGCCCGAAAAGCTGGATCTTGCGGTAATGCCCCAGAAGCTCCCCGGTCTCCGAGAAAGCCGACGCCGCGTTGTAGACGTTGTCCTCGTCCCGTTCGGCCCAGCCCACCGTCAGGCCGCACCCCGTCTGTCGGGCAAGCCTGGCAAGCCGTTCGCTCCAGACCCCGCCCAATGGCTGGGCGAGGTTTCGATGCAGGTCCGGCCTGTTGTAGCCGGGCAGAAAAAGTTCGGGAAAGACGGCCATGGCGGCGCCGGCCCTGGCGGCGGCCGAGAGCTGGGTCTCGAGACGGGCAAAGCCCGCTTCGATATCCCCGCCGATGGCGGGCCCCTGATAGAGCGCCAGTTTCATGACCGTCGTTTCCTAAGACTTACTTCTTCAGGTTGGTCCAGATGGCGTCGTATAGAACCTGGACTTCTTCCGGACAGGCTTCGACGAAAACACCATTCTGGTCCGCAGGCGGGTTGGATTCGGGCGAGTTCTTCACTTCCGGATCGAGGAACTCGTCGGCCCCTTTGACACCGGCGGTGTACTGCGCGTAGTTCGTGACGGCTGCCGCGTTTTCAGGCTCAAGCAGGAAGTTCATGAACTTCAGGGCGTTGTCCCGGTTCGGGGCGTCCTTAAGCAGCACCACGTTGTCCATCCATACGATCATGCCTTCCTTCGGGAAGGCGTATTCGATGTTGGCGCCTTCCGCGCGGGCCTTGGCGGAGAAGCCCGACCAGATCATGCCCGCGGCCGCATCGCCGGAAACAAGCACGTCCTTGGCGACATCGGAGCCGAAGGACGCCCAGGACGCCTTGGCCTTCTGCACCAGCGCGTTCAGCTCCTTCAGCTGGTCGCGGTCGGAGGTGCATTGCGGGATGCCGAGATAGAGGGACGCAAGCGTCAGGGTTTCGCCTGCGGTGTCGAGAACGTTGATCTTGCCTTTCAGCTCTTCCGGCGGATCGAAGATGACGGAGAGGCTGTCGATGGAGCCGTCGAACACGTCCCGGTTCACCGAAAAGGACGTGGAACCCCACTGATAGGGAATGGAACTCTTGCGGCCCGGATCGAAGGCGACATCGACCCACTGATCCTGGATATTGCCGAAATTGGACAGTTCGGAAGCTTCGAACGTGTCGAGCATGCCTTCCGAATTCAGGATCTTGACCATGTAGTCGCCCGGTACGGCGACATCGTAGCTGCCGAGTTTGCCGGCCTTGAGGGCAGCCAGCAAAGCCTCGTTGCTGTCGAAGGTGTCCATGGTCACCTCGACG
Source organism: Roseibium aggregatum (assembly GCF_017309185.1). Lineage (GTDB taxonomy): Bacteria > Pseudomonadota > Alphaproteobacteria > Rhizobiales > Stappiaceae > Roseibium > Roseibium aggregatum_B. Next base: position 2,131,461 of record NZ_JAEKJZ010000001.1, read on the forward strand.
TCGTATTCTTCCGAAAACTTGTCGAGCAGTTCCTGCGGGATGTACTCGAACCAGTGATAGATCGAGAGCTTGCCCTCGGCCTGCGCTGCGGCGGTGAGGCTCAGGAGAGCCAGCCCTGTCGTTGCCAGTAGTTTCTTCATTTTCGTCTCCACTCTGGTTGGATGCGGTTACCTTGCTTGTTTTTTGTCTTGCCCGGTCCGGCCGATCAGCCAGGACAGGGATACGAACACCACCGACACGGCGAGCATGAGGGTGGAAATGGCCATGATATTGGGCTTGATGCCCTGTTTCACCGACCCGAAAATCGCGGTCGGCAGGGTTTCAACGCCCGCGCCCTTGACGAAATTGGTGATCAGGAAGTCGTCGAGCGAAATGATGAAGGCGAGCAGGAACCCGGAGAGGATTCCCGGGGTCATCAGGGGAAGCAGCACCAGCTTGAAGGCTTCGCGCGGCGTCGCATAGAGGTCCATCGCGGCCTGTTCGAACATGTCCGGAATGGACTGCATGCGCGCGGCAATCGGCAGATAGGCGAAGGGAATGCAGAAGACGATATGGGCGATCAGGATCGTCATCAGGCCGGTCGTGAAGCCGATGGCGGAAAAGAACACCAGGCTCGCCACGGCGGTGACAACCTCCGGCACCATCAGCGGCAGATTAATGAGCGCGAAGCCCAGGGTCTTGCCCTTGAATCTGCCGGCCCGTGTCATGGCGACGGCGGCCAGTGTGGCGATCACCGTTGCTGCGGTGGCGGCGCAAACCGCGATCACGAGCGAATTCAGGGCAGCCTTCTGAAACTTCGGTGCTTCAGGTCCGGTGAAGACATCCGCGTACCAGGTCAGCGATACACCGCCCCAATTGGTGATCGAGGACGAGGCGTTGAAGGAGTAGACCGCAACCACGATCAGCGGCGCGTAAAGCACAAAAAGGCAGAGGATCGTGACGGTCAGGAAACCGGGAAAGCGGCGCAGATCGACTTTGGCGGCCATCAGCGGGTCTCTCCCTTGTTCTGGTTGCGGGCATAGACCAGCAGAACGCACATCACGATGGTCAAGAGGATCATCGACGCGGCCGCGCCGAACGGCCAGTTGCCGGCGCTTCCCTTGAACTGTTCCTCGATCAGCGAGCCGATCATGAAGGTCTTTGCGCCGCCCAGGAGATCGGGCGCCAGAAACGCTCCGAGCGATGGCACGAACACCAGGATGCAGCCGGCGACGATGCCGGGCTTAACGACCGGCAGAATGACGAGACGAAGTGTGGTCCAGGTGCCGGAATAAAGATCGGCGGCGGCCTCCGAAAGCGAGAAGTCGTAGCGCTCCACCGCTGCGTAGATCGGCAGAACCATGAAGGGAAGGTAGGAGTAAAAGAGGCCGAGCTGAACGGCGAAATTGGTGTTGATCAGGCCAAGCGGTTCGTCAATGACGCCGAGCGCGAGAAGAAACTCGTTCAGGGGGCCTGTGTCCCGGATCAGGAACTTCATCGAGACCGTGCGGATCAGGAGATTGACCCAATAGGGAATGGTTACGAGGAACAACCAGATGGACCGGGTCTTGGGGTCGCGCGTGGCGATGAACCAGGCGGTCGGGAAACCGATCAGCAGGCAGGCGAGGGTGGCAAGTCCGGCCTGCCATATGGAGCGCCAGAATATGCCGATATAGGTCCATTCGATCGTTGGCGCCTCATCCCCGAAAAGCCCCCGGTCGAAAAAGAACTGATCGTAGGCGGCCAGCGAGAATTCCCAGATGACGCCGCCCCGGAATTCCTTGGTCAGGAAGGAATAGACCGCCATCATGGCGACGGGCGCGAGCAGAAAGATGCCGATGACGAGCCAGGACGGCAGCATGAGCTTGAGGCCGGCGCCTTCGTAGATCCGGGAGGACGCGCCTCCGGCCATTGCGGGTCCGGCGGCCATCAGTCGGCCAGCAGGCGTGCCGCGCCTGTCTCCAGCTTGAGGCCGATGACGCTTCCCGTGTCCGGCACCAGCGTCGTTTCCGCGTTCTGCAGCCGCACGCTCATGGTCTCGCCATCCACCAGAACCACATGCAGCTGAATATCCGTTCCGAGATAGGTGTGTCCGGTAACCGTCGCCCGCAGATGGCCCTGATCCTCCGGACAAAGGGATATGCGTTCCGGGCGCACCGACAGGTGACCGGCACCGGGCTCGACGACCGCTGCGGCCGGGCAGGTAAAGGGATGGTTGCCGGGCAGAAGCACGTTCGCCTGTCCGGCGGATATCGATTGAACCGCCACATCGAGCAGATTGGTTTCTCCGATGAAGTCGGCAACGAACCTGTTCACGGGCGCTTCGTAGATCTCTCTCGGACTGCCGACCTGCTGAACGCGTCCCGCGGACATGACCGCGATCCGGTCGGACATGGTCAGGGCCTCTTCCTGGTCATGGGTGACGAAGATGAAGGCGATGCCGGTTTCGCGCTGCAGGGCCTTCAGTTCCATGCGGACCGCCTGACGCAGCTTCAAATCCAGCGCGGATAGAGGTTCGTCAAGCAGGAGGACCTCCGGCCGCGGCGCGAGTGCGCGGGCGAGCGCCACACGCTGCTGCTGGCCGCCGGACATCTGCCCGGGCTTGCGCGCGGCGAAATCGGAAAGTTGCACCAGATGCAGAACGTCCCGCACCCGCCGTTCGGCCTCCGGTCGGGACCAGCCCTTGCGCAGCAGCCCGAACATCACGTTTTCCGTGACCGTCATGTGCGGAAAGAGAGCGTACTGCTGGAAAACCGTGTTGACCGGTCTCTTGTGCGGCGGTAGCCCCGTAAGGTCCTGTCCCTTGAGCAGAATGCGGCCCTCGGTGACATCCTCGAAGCCGGCAATGGCGCGCAACAAGGTAGTCTTGCCGCACCCCGAAGGGCCGAGCAGCGTGAAGAACTCATTTTCGCGGATATCGAGCGACACTCCGTGCAGCGCGGTGACAGAACCGTATCGCTTGATCACCCGATCCACGGCGACTGCAATATCGGGACTGGTCATGTGCACCTCATTGCTGATACCCCTTTATTCATTGAATGAACGGTAAAATGAAGCTTTGAGGGGGTATATACCCCTAAGGGGGTACCCACGTGAATCTACCGAATTCCGCCGAAAAGCAGCTAGGTCAGACGATTGCGGCCATCGGATCGGACACCTTCGAAACAGCTTTATTTCAATGGCTTGCACGGTGTTTCCAGATCGACAACACCACCATGCTTGCCTATTTCCAGAACCGGAAACCGGAGGTGCTCTTCGCGCAGGCGGTGGAACGCAATGTGCATGAAAAGCTGGATACCGATTACCTGTCCGGGATCTATCTGCTCGATCCGTTTCACGCCCTGCATGTGGATCGGGCGCCGGCCGGTCTCTACCGCCTCAAGGATATCGCACCGGATCAGTTTCAGAGAAACGAGTATTTCGCTTCCTATTATCAACGCACGACCCTCATCGACGAGATCGCCTATGTGGACTACCCGTCAGACGGCGTATCGGTCCATATCTGCCTCGGCCGCGACGCCTCGTCCGGCAGACGTTTCAGCGCCCGCGATCTTTCGATGGCCGAAAGACTGTCCCCGATCGTCTGCGGTCTCGTGCGCCAGCACTGGTTCGGTTTGCAGTCGAGCGGAGATTATTCGGAAGAAGACGTCATGAACCGCTTGATCGAAGCCGGCGAAAGCCGACTGGGCGTCCGGCTCAGCCCGCGCCAGGCACAGGTCGCTCTGCTGATCTTGCGCGGACATTCGTCCGTCTCGATCGGTCTGCAACTCGGTATCAGCTTCCAGACCGTCAAGGTGATCCGCAAGCAGCTCTACCGGAAGTGCACTATCTCCTCACAGGCGGAACTCTTCTCGCTCTTCATGCCCTTGCTGTCCGATCAGTAAAAATGAAGTCAGGTGATTTCGGGAAAACTGTTGTCGCCAGGAAAAAACCGTTCAAGCCGAAATGCTGATCCAAAACATGTTAAGTGCGTCGACGGGCGCTCGCGTATCCGGATGTTTCGGCATTCTCAACGCTCCTGCTCGTTACGCTGAAGATCGAGACACTGCACGCCGGTAGAAACACGCATGTAGCCAATCAGGGTGCTCGTTTCCGACGTTCACATTAACTTGGAGGGTATGGGGTTTGTTGCGATACTCCGGAAAGATATTGAGGAATCGAATTGGCAAAGCGGGCAGCGACTAACAATTCATCTGACAGCACGTTATCCGTGGCGCGGCGGGGTGAGATCGTCGTGGGCGTATATGAAGCCGTCCAGTCCTGCTTTGCGCACTGGGAAACGCTACCCGGTTTCGATTTCGAGGCAGTTTTCAAGGCCTATCTCGTTGAAGCTTTTGAAGCGCCGGACCGCCTCGGTTTCGACCTGGCCACAATGCGGCTGATTGCGAGCCTTAAGAACGGTCACACTGCATTTGCCGACGATTGGCTGTGGCGGGAACACGGCGCGCCGATCGGTCTTGCCGTGAGACACGATGCAGCCGGGTGGTGCGTTACCAAGTCGGCTTATGAGGATATTGCTCCGGGTGCGCAAATCGTCCGGATCGGCGGCCAGCCGATAGATGCGTTTGCGTCAAAGCTACTGGCTTTTGTGTCCGGGTCCAGCATCCGGGAACAGCGCAATCGCCTCTTCTCACGGCCATTCTTGTTTCCCCAATCGTTTGAGATTGTCATGGAGGATGGCACGACTAGATGGATCGAGAGGGGGACTGAGCTTCCTCCAGGTCCCGCCGAAACGGACGGCCGTTGGCTGGAGGACGGCCAGCGCTATCTCCTCACAATCCCGAGCTTTGCTCAACCTCGCTTTGAAGCTGACGCAATTGAGCTTCTGCGCTCACTCACCGATACCGTTCATCTGGTGATCGATGTTCGCGGCAATGCCGGCGGCAATACACCAGAAGCTCTAGTTTCGGCGCTGATGCCAACTCGATATCGGTTCTGGACCTACGAAACACCCTGTTCCGACGGCCTCGCACGTGCTCGTGGGGAGCCACCCCGCATGATCGTCTCGGAGGCGGACTGGGTCGAGCCGGCTGAGGAGGCGTTTAAAGGAAAGCTGACCATCCTTATCGACGGCGGCACGTTCTCGGCGGCCGAAGATTTTGTCGCGCCGTTCAAAGACAACAAGCGGGCTGAGATCGTTGGTGAGCCAACCGGTGGAAGCAGCGGACAGCCGTACTTGCGCGATTTGGAGGATGGAATGCGTTTGTGGGTCGGGGCAAAACGGCAGATGTTTCCGGATCGCTCGCCATTCGAAGGTGTCGGCATCGAACCTGACATTTTCAAAAACTGGCCGCCAACCGAGGAACCCGGCAAAGTGCCTGTGTAGATTTTCTGTTCCGTTGCCACCCAGACCCCGTATGCTGCACACTGTGGCAAGCGTTCAAGGTGCCGGGGGGATACCGTGATCGACGAGAAGAAGCATGGACCATCTCAGCCGGACGATCCGCGCAAACCGGCACTGATCTGGGCGATAATGCCGGTTGTCGTCCTGGTTTTGTTGCTGATGGCAGCATACAGTCTTTATGGCGATGACGCTGCGGAGGGTGCCAACCAGCTTGCTCTGACTTTCGCCGCCGTGGTTGCCGTAGCCATTGGCCGGCGTCACGGACACTCCTACGACAGCATGCGCGAGGCAGCGGTCGAAAGCGTCAACACCGGGCTGGGTGCGATTTTCATTCTGCTTGCGGTCGGCGCGCTGATCGGGACCTGGGCGATGAGCGGAACGCTTGTCGCCATGGTTTACTGGGGTTTGAAGATCCTTTCTCCGGACTTCTTCTATTTCAGCGTCGTTCTGATTTGCGCCATTGTCGCGCTGTGCGTTGGAAGCTCCTGGACCGTCGCGGGAACGATCGGCATAGGCCTCATGGGGGTCTCCCAGCAAATGGAACTCAATCCGGCGATTACAGCCGGAGCGATCATTTCCGGTGCTTACTTCGGCGACAAGTCCTCGCCTCTGTCGGATGCGACCAACCTGGCGACAGCAGCGGCCGGTGCGCAATTGTACCGGCACATCACCGAGACACTCTGGACGTCGGTTCCGACCCTGGGGATCTGTCTTGTCGTGTTCTTGTTCTTCGGAGCTCCGGGGGATTTCGACCCCACGACTTTCACCGGCGCGCTCGAACAGTCTTTTGATGTCGGTCTTCTGCCCTTCCTGCCACTCGTTTTCGTTTTGGTCCTTGCCGTAGTCCGTTTTCCTCCTTTCCTGACGATATTTGCTGGTGCGTTGGCAGGCGGGGTCATAGCGGTTTTCCTTTATCCCTCAAATGTCGCGCTGATGGCGCAGGATCCCGAACTGCCGGCAGGATGGGCACTCCTGAAAGGCGTCTGGACGGTCATGGCGCAGGGATATGTCTCTGAGACCGGCGTCGCGGTCATCGACAGTTTCCTGACCCGGGGCGGGATGGAAAGCATGCTCGTGACGGTCTGGCTTATTCTCACCGCGCTCGCTTTCGGCGGCATCGTAGACAGGATTGGTGTGCTGGATCGTTTGCTTGGCGGCATTCTTAAGGCGGCACATACATCCGGCCGGCTGGTCGGCGCCCTTGTCGCGGCCGCCATAGGCACCAATCTCCTGGCCTCGGATCAGTACATTGCGATCGTTCTGCCTGGAAAGATATTCCAGAAGGCGTTCCGCAAAATGGGACTTCAGCCGGAAGTCCTGTCGCGCGCGCTTGGGGATTCGGCCACTGTCACCAGCGCCCTGGTTCCCTGGAACAGTTGCGGCGCCTATATGGCTGCCACGCTGGGAGTCGCGACTGTCTCGTATTTGCCCTTTGCCGTATTCAATCTTTTGAATCCGGTCGTGACGGTTGCCTTTGCGTTTCTTGGCATCCGTATGCTGAAATCCGAAACATGGAAAAGCACCGGGGACAGGTCGGCTTAGTCGGGAGGGCGTGCTGTGGAAGGCGAAACAATGGTGGACCCGTTTGTCGTTGATGGCTTTGGAGCCTTCACACTGGGCATCGTCGTCTATTTTCTCGGTGCGCGGCTGACCAGGAAATTCCCGATCCTGCAACGCTACAGTATTCCGGAGCCGGTCAGCGGCGGACTTCTGGCGGCGATTGTCGCGCTGGCCGTCGTGGTTTTCACGGGGCGTGAAATTTCCTATGACCTGACGGCGCGGGACTTTCTGCTCGTCTACTTCTTTACGACCGTCGGCCTGAATGCCCGTGTCTCCGATTTGCTCAGGGGCGGGCCCGTGCTGGCTGTCCTGCTTGGCCTGACCATCGGCTACATGATCCTTCAGAACCTGATCGGGGCTCTGGGGGCGACGCTTTTCGGACTGCCGCCCCAGGCCGGAGTGCTGCTCGGGACCGCGTCGCTGATCGGCGGTCACGGAACGGCGATCGCATGGGGACCGACCATTCAGTCGGACTATGCCATTTCCGGCGCGGCGGAACTGGGCATCGCGTCAGCGACGATCGGCCTGATCCTGGCCAGTCTTCTGGGGGGGCCGATCGCCAGGTTTCTGATCGAGAGAAACAATCTGGTCGCGGAAATTCATCCCGAAGAACACATGCCGACGGCCGCCGCGCCGGAAGAAGGGGCAGAAGACGATAAAGAGATCAACAAGATCTCAATCATGCGCAGCATCCTGTGGATCCATCTGTCCATTGCGATTGGCTTCACGGTGTTCACGGCCCTGGAGGAAGCCGGGGTCAAGCTGCCGTTGTTCGTGCCGTGCCTTCTAAGTGCGATCCTGCTCGCCAACGTGATTCCGGCGATCTTTCCCAGGAGAAAATGGCGTGCCCGCAGCAAGGCGACGGACCTGATTTCCGAATTCAGCCTTTCGGTTTTTCTGTCCATGTCCCTGATGAGCATGGAACTCTGGACCCTTGCCTCGAGCGCCGGTGTTCTGACGGTGACCATGGCGATGCAGGCGGTTGTTGCGGTGGCCTACATTGTCCTGGTTGTGTTCCGGGCCATGGGACGGACCTACTTTGCTGGGGTTCTCTCCGCGGGATTCGCCGGTTTCACCTTGGGCGCGACGCCGACGGCCATCGCCAACATGACCGCCGTGACGCAAAGATACGGCCCATCCCCGGTCGCCTTCATCGTTTTGCCGCTCGTTTCCGCCTTTTTCGTCGACATCGCAAACGCCATCCTCATCAAATGGTTCTTGAGCCTCTGGTGATCCGGGAGCTTGCAAGACTGCGGTCATTGGATGTCTCTGGCGGGAGCAGCGCAATCCGCACGGCGGAAGGAACGAGATTCCCGTCCGTGATGCCTGCATGCCACACCTCGTGGCAGGCTGACATATATCTGTCATCCAGCCTGAGTACTCCAAGAATATAATAAACCCGGGGATGCTCAATGAAACGTTTCTTGATGACGACCGCGATCGCGCTCGTCCCAATCTCTTTCGCAAATATCGCCCTGGCCGACTGCGATGACTTGTCTCCAGGCAACGGCGACACGGTCACCTGTACGGCCACCGATGTGTTCGACGGTCCGGACGCCATCGAAACCCGTGAGATCGATGACGGCAGCAAGAATGTGACGGTGAATGTCGAGGCCGGCGCGTCTATCGACACGACCGCCTCCGGTGAGGACGCGATCAAGCTCAAGGACACCGGAAGCACGATCAACAATAGCGGCACCATTGCCGGCGGCGACGAAGCCATTGTCGGCGGCGACGGGATGACCGTAGTCAACAGCGGTCAGATCTCGGCGGTCGATCAGGGGATCGTCGGCGAAACCGAGAATGACGCGGACGCCAATTCTGTCACCGTCAAAAACAGCGGCAAGATCCAGACCAGCGACCGTGCGATCAATGTGGGGGACGGAACCGGCCTTTCGGTGGAAAACAGTGCCGGCGGTCTGATCGAGGCCCAGGATGAAGGCATTCAGGGCGGTGACAATCTGAGCGTTGATAACGCCGGAACCATTTCCGCCGTCGAAAAAGCCGTCGATGCCAATGGCGACAACGCCCGGATTACCAACGCCGCGACGGGCGTCATCAAATCCTCTGCCAATGAAGCGATCGAGACCGGAGACTTCGCCGAAATCACCAACCATGGCGAAATCTCGGGGTTCGACGATGCGATCCAGGTCGGTGAAAATGCGGTGATCGTCAACCACGGCACCATCGCGAACACCCAGACGCCTGCCGATCTCGCCGCGAACCCATCGCTTGAGGCGCAGGATGCCATCGACATCGACAGCGGCGAAATCACCAACTTCGGTGAGATCCGCTCCACCACCAACTCCGCCATCGATTTCGATCCCGGCGCGAAGTCCTCGCAGATCGAAAATTTCGGCCTCATTTCCGGAACCATCGCGGTCAACACCGACGATGCCGATACGCAGGGGCAGGAAATCATCAACGCGGGTGCGCTCATCGGGACCAGCGGCACAGCGCTTTACCTCGGGGCTGGGCAGGACACGCTGGTCAGCCTTGCGGGAAGCTCGATCATCGGTGGCGCTGATTTCGGTGACGACAATGACAGCATGGTCTTCTCCTACGATTTCTTCGACACGTCCATCGGCGCTTTCGGTGACGGCGGTCTGTTCGACGGCGGCGACGGAGAGGACAGCATCACCTTCCTCGGTCTGTTGAGCAGCGATGTCGAAGTTTCCATGGAAAACGGGATCCTGCTCCTGACCGCGCTCGGACTGTCCGGTGACACGACGCTCCGTCTCGTCTCATGGGAAAACTTCTATTTCCTGGACGGGGCTCTGACCTACAGCCAGCTCACGGCGGTTCCGCTTCCGGCCGGCGCGCTGCTGTTCGGCTCGGCCCTGGCCGGCCTGGGTCTCGTCTCGAGACGCCGTTCGCGGAAAAGCGCGACAGCGTAAAAAGCGCTTCGCCGATTGGCGTGACTTCGAAGGGTGCGGAGACTTAACGTCTCCGCACCCTTTGTCTTTGGTGACGGGGAATTCGCGCCGGGAGGCAACCGTCATGGTTATTCTTCCTTGCCCGGCATTTGAGGGCTCGACCGCAATGCCTCGCCACTACAGAAGCTTCGAAGGCAGCCAGAGCGCGAGTTGCGGGAACAGGATAAGCAGTGCCAAGATCAGGCCCATCAGCAGAACATAGGGGGCAGAACCGGCGACAATCCGCGCCATGGGGGCGGCTGTTATCGCCTTGAGTGTGAAGAGGTTCATGCCTACTGGAGGCGTGATCATCGCCATCTCCAGGTTGACGACAAGCAACACCCCGTACCAGACCGGATTGATCTCGAGATGAATCATCGCGGGCAGAATAATCGGTGCGGTTATAAGGATGATCGCGACCGACTCCAGGAACATGCCCAGGATCAGCACGACAGCCATCATCACGACAACGAAGCCCATCATTCCAAGATCCGCGGCAACGAGAGCTTCCACGAACTGTTGTGGAACGCGCATCTTGGTGAGCACATGACTGAACACGGTTGCTCCAGCCAGTATCATGAACAGCATAGCCGACATTCGGGCAGCTTCCGCCGCCGATTGCCAAATCGCCCGCAGTCCGACGCTGCGATACACGAAAACGGTGATGAGGAGCGCCAGCCAGGCCCCCGCCGCCGCGGCTTCGGTGGCCGTGAAAACGCCCGCATACATGCCACCGAGGACGATCAATGGCATCAGTATCGCCCAGAAGGACTTGCGCATCGCGAGAGCCATTTCATCAACACTGGCCATCTTTTCCCGCGTCGTCGTGCCGGAAATCGTGGTGCGAACCAGAGCCCAGACGATGAAGATGCCGGCCATCAGCGCGCCGGGTACCATGCCGGCCATGAAGAGGCCCCCGATCGAAGTGTCCGTTGTGACACCGTAAAGTATCATCGGGCCGGAGGGAGGGATCAGTATGCCGAGCGTACCACCGGCGGCGACGACACCATAGGCCAGTCGCTCGTCATACCCGAAGCGCAGCATCTGTGGAATCGCCACCGAACCGATCGTCATGGCAGTCGCCACGCTGGAACCGGAGATCGCGGCAAAAACGGTGCACGCGAGGATCGTCGCCACTGCAAGTCCACCGGGCAGATGGCGGGTGAAGGTGTAGGCTGCGTCATACAGATCGTCGACGACCTTGCCTTTGATCATGATGTTGGCCATGAAGCCGAACAGCGGAATCGCGACCAGCAAGTACCGGTTCACCTCGTGAAACATGATGTCGGTCACCGGCCCGAAATTGCCTTGTGTCATCAGGAGCAGTGCGCCACCGTAGACGGTAAGTCCGGCAAAGATCGGCAGACCGGTGAAAAGCAGAACCAGCAGCGAAACTAGAATAATGGCGATGATCATTTCCGGCTCTTTCAGTCGATGAGCGAAGCATCCTGCGGGGACCGCGACCCGTTCTGCCGCCACAGAACCGCTATCTGCCACAGATGAAGGATGACGACCGGGGTCAGGAGCGCTCCTCCAAGCGGCAGGAGAAGCTGGAGAGGCCAAAGCGGGAGTTCCAGGTAACCTTCGGTCAGCAGGCCGATCAGCCTGGAAAACATTGCGGTCGACCAGCCATTGAAGATCAGCAGCAGGGCGACGGCCAAGACCGCAAGGGACGACCACACGCGGAGCGCCAGCGACAGCCTGCCGCGTGTCATCGAGGTGAGGATGTCCACTTCAATGTGGCCGTGATCGAACAGCACCTTCGGGGCTGCCAGCATCGTGATCGCCGTCAATGAGAGCGCTACGATTTCGTCGCTCCAGGTGATCGGCATGTTGACGAGATACCTCGCCGTCACCGACATCCCGAGCAACACGAGGTCCACGAGCACCAGCAAAGTCGCGAGGGCGAAGGCCGCTTCGACCAGGAAACTGACTGCGCGCTCGTAAGCGCGCAACCGGTCAGATGGCAATCCGTCCGCGTTCACGGAGCCGCGGTCCTTGGTTTCAGTCGACATGCCGGTTCAATTCTGACCGAGCAGTCCGAGCAGGTGCTTTCCGTCTTCGCCGGTCTCTTTCAGAAAGGCTTCCGTAACAGCCGGTTGCATGATGTCGCGCATGGCGGCCATCTGCTCGTCGGTCAAGACCCTGGCGTCCATCCCGACACTTTTCAGGTTTTCGATGTCTTCTGGCCTGATCCCGTCGATTGTGATGATCGAGCTTTCGACCGCCTTGTCCGCCGCGCGCTGAATTCCGCTTTTCACTTCTTCCGGCAGTCCGTCCCACCAGGCTGGGTTCACCACGAGATTGTCGAATGCCAGGAACATCGGCGTTGCCGTGCCGTAGCCTTGCACTTCATAGAATTTCCGGCTGTAGGCAGCGGCGACACCGGTCACACCCGCATCGATCACGCCGGTCTGGAGCGCCTGATAGGTTTCCGAGCCTGGCATGTTGACCGGGGTCGCACCAAGCGCCACGAGGCCTTCGTTGAAGAGTGGCGTCAGGCCACGGATCTTGATGCCTTCGAAGTCCGACGGTTCATCCAGATGCTCTTTGGAAGACGTGAAGATCAGATCGTTCGTGTCGACTATCCAGCCGATATTGCGGATGCCCTTTTCCAACATTTTATCGTCCAGAAGGCTGGCGGCTTCCGAACCCATGAAAGCCTGCTGGGCTTGCGGAGACGACATGAGGTACGGGATGAGCGTGACTGCCATCTCCGGAATGGTACCTCCCCATTGCAGGTTCAGGATGATTGCGGATTCAATTTCACCGGCAGCCACCGCCGCATGGTGCTGTTTCGGATTGTAGAGTTGCGCGGCACCAAAAATCTGAACGTCCACCGCGCCGCCGGTCTCCGCCTCGACGTCCTTTTCGAATTGTTGCATTCGCACGGCCGTGTGGTGCGTTGGCGGAAACTGATGGCTTAGACGCATCGTATAGTCCTGCGCAGCCGCCACGCCACCGGAAACGCCCAACACCGCGGCACTTGTCACTATGGCTCTGAAACTGATCATGAATTTTCCTCCCATATTGATCTGATTCTGAATCTACGCCTCAGGTGACCTCCAGCACCTTCGGCACTCCGGCACGCGCCACCGCGCCATGGAGCGGTTCGTCCGGCAGCGCGGTTCTCAGAACCGCGCGTACCTCCGCCAGGGCGGTTACATCGATCCCGGTCTCAAGGCCCATCGTGTCGCAGAGGAACACCATGTCCTCGAAAACCGTGTTTCCGGTTGCACCCGGGGCGAAGGGACAGCCGCCAAGCCCTCCAAGACTGCCGTCGAGAATACGGATGCCGTTGTCGAGGGCGGCCGCGCAATTGGCGATGGCGAGGCCGCGTGTATCGTGGAAATGCATCGATATCGGTTGATCGTCGCCGAGGAGCCGGCGCAGTTCATGCGCCATATGTCCGACCTGAGCCGGGCCGCCAAATCCCACCGTGTCTGCGACGGCGATCGTGTCGACACCCGCCGCCTTGCAGGCTTCGGCCAATCGGATGACTTCCTTCGGGGCGACTTCGCCTTCCAGCGAACAACCGAACGCCATGGCGATCCCCACCGTCAGTACCGGCGGTCTGCCCCTGCCGTTCAAGCGTTGCAGGTTGATCCGTTCCAGCATCCGGAGTGCTTCGGCCCGGCTGCGGCGGGTGTTGGCAAGGCTGTGGCTCTCTGTTGCTGAGAGGACGAACATGATTTCGTCGACCTCGGTCTCGAGCGCATCGGCAACGCCGCGCTCGTTGAGGGTCAACGCGGTTGAACAAGCGCCGTCCAACGCGCCGACCAATTCGATCAACTCGCGCAGATCGGCGAATTGCGGAAAGCGCGACGCAGGCAGGAACGATCCCACTTCGAAGTGCCTGACGCCTGCGGCATGCTCCCGCAGCAGCCAGTCGTGTTTCTGTTTTGTGGTCGGATACTGTTTGGTCAATTGCAGACCATCACGCAATCCAACCTCGCGCAGGACAATCCTGTCTTTCGGGAAGAGGCGGTCCGCACGCATCAGGCTGCTTCCGACTTGCGGCCCGTAACGGCGTCCAGTTCGGCACCGCAGAGCCCTAGCGCACCGAGAATTTCCGCATTGTCGCGACCGATTTCCGGCACGTCGCCTCCGCCGGTCGGCATCATTCCGTCGATCTCGAAGGGCAATGCCGGGGCGCGGAAGGACGTGTCCTCATAGGTGGAAATCGACATGCCGCCTTCGCGCATGACATGTGGGTCGTCATACATGTCGCAGGGTTTGGCGATTGGAGCAAAAGGAAGGCCGGCCGCTTCAAGAGCAGGGCCCAGATCTTCTACTCTGCGGTCGGCGATCTTCGCCGCAACCAGCGGGATCGTCCATTCTCTGGCATTGATCTGGTCCATCCGGGTCTGCAATCGCGGGTCGTCAAGCAAACCCTCCAGGCCGAGCAATTTGCAAATTGCCGCCCATTGGCCTTCGGTAACGGCCCCCACGAAAATCTGCTGACCGTCGATGTCTTCAAAGATGTCGTAGACCGGCCAGGAAAATTCCCGTTCCGGCATCGGTGGCGGATTTCTGCCTTCCAGTTCGAACTGGACCATGTGCTGGGCGACGAGAAGCAGGCAATTTTCGAAAAGACCCACCCGAACGGTCCGGCCAGTGTCCGTCTCCTTGCGCTCCATCAGCGCGGCGAGAACGGAGAAGGCTGCGAAAAGCCCGCCCATGATGTCATTGGCTGAGGAGCCGATGCGCAGCGGCCGGCCGCTCGGTCCGGTCATATAGGCGAGGCCGGTCATCATCTGCACCACCTCGTCCAGTGCGGTCCGGTTCTGGTATGGGCCGGACAGGAAGCCCTTGCAGGCGGTGAAGATCAGCCTCGGAAATTTCCGGCGCAGGGTTTCCGCATCGACCCCCGCCTTGGCCAGCGAGGCATCGCGGAAGTTTTCGACGAAGACATCGGCGGTCGACAGCAGGTCTTCCAGAGCGCTTCGGCCCGCCTCGGTCTTCACGTCGATGGTCACCGACTTCTTGCCGCGATTGAAGAGCGGGAACATCGGCCGTCCCATGCCGGTCAAGCTACGAGTCTTGTCGCCCTGTGGCGGTTCGACCTTGATGACCTCGGCACCGAGATAGCCCAGGAACATGCCGCAGGAGGGCCCCATGATCATGTGGCTCATCTCCACGACACGAATACCCTCAAGCGGTCTGAATGCGTCTGTCATACCGTCCTTCCTCCAGTTGGAAAGACCATAGCGCCGTTCAAAGGCTCTATGTATTATAATGATTAGCTATCAGGTCTCTAAAAAATCGAGAGCAAGTTGGATATTCGTCAGATACGCGTTTTCAAATCGGTTTTTGACGCCGGCAGTATCGTCGGTGCGGCCGAACTGGAACGATGTGCTCCCTCGGTCATCGCTCATCATCTCGTCAACCTCGAGCACAGGCTAGGGCAAACGCTGTTCGAACGTTCGTCGCGCGGCGTGTTGCCGACGGCGGCGGGACAGCAATTCTATCTGCACGCGGCGGCCATTTTGCGGGCGGTAGACAATGCCGAGAGCGACATGCGGGACACGACCGACAGCCTCACAGGCCGCGCCGTGGTTGGGTTGGCTTTTTCGGCGGTGATGGGGACTGCCTTGCCACTGATCCAGACGGTCGCCGAACGCCAGCCGGGCCTGCAGCTCGAAATTGCCGAGAGCGTTTCCGGGGCCACGATCGAGCGGCTGCTCGCAGCGGATGTCGATCTGGCGGTTGCTTATAATCCACCGCGGGACTCGCGCCTGGCGCTTACCCCCCTGCTTGAAGAAGACATGTTGTGTCTGGGAACACGCCAATTGATCGGCGATCCGGACAAACCCATGACGTTCGAGCATTTCCTGACCTTACGCTTTGTGCTTACGCGCAAGGGACCGAGGGGGCGACCGATAACGGACGATACGGATATTCAAAAGCAGCTCGAACGCAATGCAAGTTTCTTTTCCGAAAACGTTGCGGCAGCGGCGCTGTTCGTGAACAGCGGCTACGGAGTCATTTTGGGCACGCCTGCAAATCTCGCCCATGGCGCGTTCAACTCGAACATCATCGGACGTGAAATCGTCGATCCGTCGATCAAGCGTTCGTTGTACCTCTGCGAGCGTCGCGATGCGCCCACGTCCCGTTCAATGGCCTATGTCCGGGATCTCTTCATTGAAATCCTGTCGGAAGAAATCGCCAGCGGTCGCTGGGAGTGCCGGTCTCTCCTGTAGCTCTGGCGCAGTTTACACGAGCGAAGGCTTGTTTGCCGAACGTTGAGTGGACCGGCTTCTCACGATCCCTTTCGATGGCACCTTCTTCAATTGAGTGTTTCTGAACGGGGGGCAAAAGAAGGAACACGAGAACAAGGCTCTCGCGGATAGCCGACATACCATCGTGTCGTCATTCCGGCCAGGTATGGTGTCAGCCGAACGCTGGTCCGCAACCCGGTTCGTGGAGCTGCCATGGGTCGCTCCGCAAGAGATAAATGTCGAACTCGTCCGATCGACCGGAATGGCGATTTTTACTTCCGGACCATGGGCATTGCTCCGACCCTCGTGCAGCTCTCGATCCGTCAGGCGGCTTCGGCCGTATACGACGGCATCCTGCCGAGGGCTTCGATGAAATAAGGCCGAAACCCCGCGGGATGCTCGCTCATCGGAAAATGTCCGAGTTCATCCATTACGGCGAGTGTCGCGCCCGGGATTGCCTTGGCTGTTCGCTCGGCATCTTCCGGTGTGCAGGTCAGGTCATAGGCGCCGACGATGATGTGAACCGGTGTCTTCGAGGTATCGATGGTGGGCAGACGCGGGATCAGGCTGTCGTCCCTCGTATAGAAACTCAGATCTCCTCTGAAGACGCCCGGTCCGCTCTGCATGAACATCCACAGCGTGTTCCAACGCTCGGCATTCGGGGCGTAGGGTGAAATATTGGCCGAGACCAGCGCCGCCCCCATTTCGCCGCCATGAGCGTCGGGACGATGGAACCAGTCGATGTCATACCAGGCCGGCTGGAAATCCGAGGCTTCGATCGCAATGAACCCGCTGAACCGGTCCGCATGGGACGCCGCAAGTTGCAGCGCGATCCGCCCACCCATCGAACAGCCGGCAAGCAGGGGGCGTTCGAGTCCGAGTTCTTCGGTCACGGCAAGCACGGTCTCGATATAGGCTTCTGTCGTCAGAAGGTATTCCTGCGTCTCGAAGCCTTCAGGCGGTAGCGACTTGCCATGCCAGGGCATATCGAAAGCGATCAGGCGGTTGGATGCGGTGACTTCGCTGTCGTTCATCAGATGACGCCATTGACGGGTGTCGGCGCCGGCCGTGTGCAGGCAGAGGACCGGCCGGCCCTGGCCGGCTTCCTCGAAGTAGATCCGCCGGGACGTTCCCCCAATCTTGACGGTCATGTAGCGGCCGGTAATCGGTTCGATGCTCATGCGGCCAGCTCCTTTGTTGCGCGCGCAAGCGTGAGGACTTCCTTCATGAAACGCAGGTTCTTCACGAGGCTCAGTATATCGCCGTCGATCCTGCCGCGGCCGATCTTCACCAGCCCGAAGATGTCATGAAATCCGGGGTCAGGGCAGGCCTCCCAGAACTTGCGAAGAGCTTCGGTGTCGGTACGCAAGGCAAAGCGCCAGGGTGTCTTCCGGCTTGGGCCCTCGACCACCTCCGAGAGGTGTCCTTTTTCGAAGGTCAGATAGTATTCATTGCCGTCGACCTCGATCAGTACGGTCTCACTGAACAACTGACCGAGACGTAGCAGGTGAGGCGTTTCCTCCAGGGCCGACTGGATATGTCTGAAGGTTTTGATCACGCGCGCCTCCTGTCGTCGGTTCTTGAATTCGCGCCTAGCTGACATGACCGGCCGATGGGTGGCTATGCCGGTGAGGGTATGGGGCGATACTCTGTAATAGGCCAGGGCAGCAGCCTGTTGCGGATCTTCGGCAGTCAAACGCGATGACGAGGCAATCCAAAACAGTATTACTCGATACCGCAGCAGGCATTGGGGTGGCCTGTGATTTCGACAAGTGTGTTGGTCGAAGGGGCGTGGGAGCGTCCCGAGCACGTATCCCAGAGTGCCAGGAGGAGGAGAAATCATGGGTATCGTCAATCAGGACAACATAACGGACGTCGTGATCGAGAGTCTCGGCAAGCATGGCGACATCACAGATCGCCAGCGCGAAATCATGGTTTCGCTGATCAGGAACATGCATGCCTTCGTCAAGGACGTGAAACTGCAACACGGCGAATTCCTGGCCGCCTGCGACTACCTCGCGCGCGCGGGCAAGCTTTGTAACGAAAACCGTCAGGAATTCATTCTGCTGGCCGACATTCTTGGGGTTGAGGTGCTGGTCGACATGCTGACCAATCCGGTCGAAGGCAAGGAAAGCGAGTCGACCGTGCTTGGACCATTCTACCGAGAGAATCCGCCGGTCCTGCCCAAAGGCGCTTCAATGATCCAGAAGCACTTCGACAACGAGGAAACCGCCTATTATGAGGGCTACATCCGCGACGAGAACGGTGACGGCATTCCCGGCGTTACCCTTAACGTTTGGGAGGACGCTCCGAACGGCATCTATGAAAACCTCGATCCGGATCAACCCGAATACAACTTGCGCGGCCGATACGAGACCGACGAAAACGGTCACTATGCCTTCGTGGCCGTGCGTCCTGTTCCCTATCCGATCCCCGAAGACGAAACCGCCGGCGAACTGCTGCACTTCATGGGGCACCACCCGAACCGGCCAGGCCACATGCACTTCATCATTTCCAAGGAAGGTTTCCGCCCGCTGATCAGCCAGATCTACGACGGGGACAGTGAGTGGCTCGAAGAAGACAGCGTTTTCGCGGTCAAGGAAAGCCTGATCGGCAATTTCAAGCCCGCGCCTGAGGAACTGGGCACGGACCTGCATTTCGAATTCGATTTCGTACTCAAGGCCGCCGCTGCGGAACACGCAATCGCGGCAGAGTAGTCCCAAGTATTCTCCCTGAAGACTGGCTCCCTTTGGAAGGGGGCCTTTTTTCGTTCGAACTTGTATCCTAGACAATCAGCCGGGGGAGGGCGAACATTGAACTTCAAACAGTTGACATATTTTATCGCCGTTGCTGAAGAACTGCACTTCGGTCGCGCGGCTGAGCGTCTCGGCATGGCGCAGCCTCCACTTAGTCGGCAGATCAAGCAATTGGAGGAAGAGTTGGAGGCGCCTCTGTTCAACCGGGGCAGAAGTGCGATCACGTTGACCCAGGCCGGTGAACGACTGCTCGAAAGAGGCAAGTCGATCCTGGCGCAACTTGCTGACACACGACTTGAAGTCCGCCGGCTCGGGCAGGGAGCGGAGGGGCGGCTGCGAATTGGCTTTGTCGGCTCCGCCACCTTTGGAATCCTTCCCAACATCATCAAATCCTACCGCGCAACCTTTCCCGAGGTGAACCTCAACCTCATCCCGATGAACAACGCCCAGCTCCACCGTGCACTGGTGTCACGCGAGATCGATGTGGCGTTCGCACGGCCTGCCTTGCAGGATCCTGAGTTTCTGACGAAGGAACTGATGGAAGAAAAGCTGATCCTTGCTTTGCCGGATTCGATCGACACCGGTGGGCGCACAATCGCAAAGTTGGAGCGGCTGGAAACCCATCACCTGATCCTCTATCCGGAGTATCCCCGGCCGAGCTACGCCGATTTCGTTCTGAATGCCTGCCGGGATGCGGGGTTCGAAGTGCCGTTGCGCGTCTGGTGCATGGACCTTCAAACGGCTCTGAGTCTGGTTTCGGTAGGGGAGGGTGTTTGCATCGTTCCGGCGTCTGTTGCCACCGCTCCGCGAAAGAACATGAAATTCCTCAATATCGAACCGGAAATCGCACGCACAACCCTGTCTGTGAACTACAGGCTGGACGAACAAGGTGTGCACGTTCAGAACTTTGTCCGCCTGGCGCACAAGGTTGCCCGCAAGGTTCTTTGATCACCTTGAACTTTGCCGTGCGGAGCATGCGGAGCCTGTGTTCACGTGCCGCGCAGCTCTCAGATCGATCTGTTTGCCGAATGTCTTCCGGTCCTCACTAAACGCCAAGCCAAGTGTGCTGAACCTCCTCGTCCGCGCGAATTTCTCCGGAGCTGCCGGTCCAGACAACCTTGCCCTTGCCAACAACCGCAACATCATCAGCCAACGAAG
Source organism: Roseibium aggregatum (assembly GCF_017309185.1). Lineage (GTDB taxonomy): Bacteria > Pseudomonadota > Alphaproteobacteria > Rhizobiales > Stappiaceae > Roseibium > Roseibium aggregatum_B. The sequence goes on from NZ_JAEKJZ010000001.1 coordinate 2,151,394, forward strand.
TTGCGAAGCCGAAATTCTGTTCGACGATTATCATGGAAAGCCCAGTATTCTTGAGCTCCTGCAGTTTGTCGTGGATTAGCTTGACGATAATCGGTGCCAGTCCCTCGGTCGGCTCGTCGAGGATCAGAAGACGCGGGTTCATCAAAAGTCCGCGGGCGATGGCGAGCATCTGCTGTTCGCCACCGGACAGCTGGGTGCCGCCGTTTTCCAGGCGTTCGCCTAGTCGCGGAAACAGCTCCAGAACACGCTCCATTGTCCACACCGCCCCGGAACTGCCGAACCGTTTGGCGACGATCTCGAGATTTTCTCGCACGCTCAGTGATGGAAAAATGTCGCGCGTCTCCGGCACGTAGGCAATACCGCTCTTGGCAATGTCGAACGGTTGAAACGCGATTGGCTTGCCTTCAAAAAAGATCTCTCCCGATTTCAGTGGCAACAGCCCCATGATGGTCTTGAGAGTCGTGGACTTGCCGGCGCCGTTGCGTCCCAGAATGGCCAGTATCCTTCCCTGAAGCGCTTCAAGCGACAATCCGTAGAGGACCTGGGTTTCACCGTAACCGGACTGGATTGCGTTCAGTTTAAGCATCTTCCCAGCTCCCCAGATAGATCTCCTTGAGCAGTTTCGAATTGCGTGCTGCCTCCGGTACGCCATCGAACACGACTTCGCCGTAGTTCAACACAGTGATCGTGTCCGCCACATCGAAGGCAAGGTCCATGTCGTGCTCTATGATCAGGAGAGTAAGATCGCGTGGCAGATTGTTGAGCAGGTCATGAAACCCCTTCGACATCTCTGGTCCGACACCGCTTGTCGGTTCGTCCATCAGAAGCACCAGCGGGCGTGTGGCAAGGGCGACCCCGACCTCGAGCTGTCGCCGGACACCGTAGCTGATCTCGGAGACCCTGGCATGAATGTAGGGCATCAGATTGACCTGCTCCGCCACCTCGGCGACGATTTCATGGACCTCGGGCTTTGTAAAACTGTCCGACCAGAGCTGGCTTGCGTTTCCCGTGTGTACGGCTGCGGCAAGGCTGAGGTTTTCTTCAACGGTCAGTCCGTCGAACAGCGTGTTTTTCTGATAACTGCGCGACAGACCGCGCCGGGCCCGTCTGGCCACGGGCAGAGCGGTCACATCTTCCCCTGCAAGGTGAACCGAACCACTGTCGGGCGTCAGTTCACCGACGAGTTGGTTGAAAAGCGTGGTCTTGCCGGCTCCGTTCGGGCCGAGTATTACCCGCCGTTCTCCGCGCTCCAGTTTCAATGACACGTCCCGTGTGACGTGAACAGCGCCAAAGCTCTTATCCAGGTTTCGCGTTTCAAGCATCGCTCACAACCTCTTCCTGCTCGTGCTTTCGGGTGGCATCGGCCATGCGGCGCTCGAGCCAGCCGCCCCAGCGGGCTTCGGCCCAGCCGAAGATCCCATTGGCGCCGCTCATCACCACGGCGATCAGCACGACGCCCACGACGAGATGCCAGTGGTCTGTCCAGGCACTGATTTCATGTTTGAGCAAAACGAAGGCTGCGGCGCCGATGAGAGGACCGACCAGAGTGCCCAAGCCGCCCAGTATCACGACGACAAGCGCCTCTCCGGAGACCGTCCAGCTCAGGAGGCCCGGCGAGATATACATGACGTGTTGGGCAGCCAGAACTCCGGCAAGGCCTGCAATCATGCCCGAAAGACCGAAGACGTCCGCTTTCACCCGCCAGACGGTCAGTCCTAATGCACGCATGCGCTGCTCATTGTGCATGACGCCCGTGAGCGAGCGCCCAAGCCCCGACTGCAGCGTCATGACAGACGCGCCGTAGACAGCCCCTGCGACTGCGAGACAAAACAGCGCGAAACTGCGGCTGTCATCGAGGTCGATACCGAAAAGGCTCAGATCCAGCCTGGAGATACCGCTCAGGCCGTCGTCTCCGCCAAAGACCGGTGCCTCGAACACGTAGGCATAGGCCATCTGGCCGAAGGCGAGCGTCGCCATGATGAAATATATGCCGTGACTGCGCGAACAAATGGCGCCGATCACCCACGCGATGACGCCGGTCACGGCTACGGCGGAGGCCATTGCCACCGGCGGCGCGATACCCGCCTTCGCCGAGACCAGAGCATAAACGTAAGCGCCAACGCCCATGAGCGCGCCATGGCAGAGCGAGACCTGACCTCCGAATCCCGCCACCATGTCCAGCGCGAGGACGAGTACCGCAAGGATGAGGATTTCTGTCAGGATTTCCAGGCCGAAATACTCGGCCGTCAAAGCCTGGAACAACGCGGCCAGGGAAAGAGCCACAAGAACGGCATAGCGAAGTGCATTGTGACGGAACATGGTGTCATCCTCTCGCCGGGAACAGGCCCACAGGTTTGATCACGAGGACCGCCGCCAGCAGGGCATAGATGAGAACCGAGGCAAGTTGCGGGGCAAGCACCGCGCCGAAAGTCTGGACAAAGCCGTAGATCAGCGACCCCGCGATCGCGCCTTTGAGGGATCCGAGCCCGCCGATGACGATGACGATCAGCGTCGGAATAAGAACGTGGAGACCCATGTCCGGCGTGACGCTGAGCAGCGGCGCCGCGACGGCGCCGGCAAGGCCCGCAAGAGCGCAGCCGACGCAAAAGACGACGAAGAACATCCTTTCGACATTGATACCGAGGCAGGCGGCCATGGCATCGTTGTCGACCCCCGCGCGGATCATTGCGCCGATCTGGGTGCGTCCCAACACGAAAGCCAACAAGCCGAAGATCGCAACCCCCAGGACAATGATGAACAGGCGGTAGGCCGGGTATTCGACACCAAGGAAATCCAGACGTCCGGCCAGAGCCGAGGGAACTTCAATGGCGAGCGCAAGGTCGCCCCAGAAAATCCTGGTAAGATCTAGAAGCGCGAAGATGAGGCCGAAGGTCACCAGAACCTGCGCCATCGGCCCGGACTTGCGCATCCGTTTGATGAAGCCGGAATAGAGCAGAATACCGATGCCGGCTACCGCGACAGGTGCCAGGAAAAATCCCATCCAGTAGCCGCCAACAGCCGCCAGAGAAGCGGCGAAATAGGCTCCCAGCGCATAGAGGGATCCATGCGCGAGATTGACGAAATGCATCAGCCCGAAGATGACCGTCAGACCGATCGAAAGCAGAAAAAGCAGCATGGACAGTTGCAGCGCATTCAGCGTCTGAAGCGTCCAGAACCCCAAATCGTGAGCCATAAGAAACGCTCCTCCCAGTGATGGCCCGGTCGCGAATGCGGCCGGGCAGGTTGCCTCATTTGGAAACGGGAGCCATCTCGCAGCCATTGGCCGGGTCAGCCTCGGCGGACAACTGGGCGAGCACCTTCTGGGTCAGGCCGTTTTCTCCCATTACGGTCTCGTAGACGTAGATTGGCTGAACGATGTTGTTCGTCGCGGGATCGATCGACAGTTTGCCGCGCGGCCCTTCGAAGCTGACCTGACGCAATGCGTTGGCGAGCGTTTCACGATCATTCGCACCGGTTTTGCTCGCCTCGATCAATGCGCGCGCGGCATCGTATCCCTGGACCGCGAATTCCGATGGTACACGGCCGGTTTTTGCCTCAAAGGCCTGGGCGAACGTCTCGTTCGCGGGGCTTTCGATGGTCGGAACGTAGTGCAGGGCGGTGATCACACCTTCGGCTGCAGGGCCTTCCGCGTTGACATAAAGCGGCGAGGTCAGGAAGCCCGAACCGTAAAGAGGCAGGTCTGACTTCAGACCGAAGCTGTCGTATTGCTTGACGAAGGAGATTGCTTCGCCGCCGGCGTAAAAGACGAAAACCGCATCTGCGCCGCTGGCTTTTGCTTTTGCCAGATAAGGCCCGAAATCCTGCGTTTTCTGAAACGGGGTGAATTCCTGGCCGACGATCTTACCGCCCGCTTTAGCGAAAGTTGAAACGAAACCGTCGATCATCTGGCGGCCCGCGGCATAGTCCGGCGCCAGGGTAAACACCTTGCCGATACCCTGGTCATGCAGCCATTTGCCCATCGGACGGTTGACCTGTCCGTTGGAAAACGACATGCGCGTGATGAAAGGCGAGCAATTGGCCCCGGTGGCTTCGTCGTTGCCGGCGTTGGCCACGATCAACGGAACGTTCGCGCCGTGGACCAGATCGCGAACAGCCCCCAGAACGCCGGAGCTGACGATCCCGGCCATGACATCGACCTTATCCTGCAAAATCAGCTTCTTTGCTTTGCCCAGGGCAACGGGAGGCTTTACTTCCGTATCTTCCTTGAGAATTTCGAACGTGGCGTCCGTCTCACCGCCGAAATGTTCGAGGGCAAGGTTGAACCCAGTCTCGATGTCATTGCCGAGCGCGGCGTAGACACCGGAAAACGGCAGCAGCAGGCCGACCTTGATGTCTTCGGCGCTCGCAGGCAATGTGAAGCTGGAGGCAAGCCCGAGGGCTGCCAGGATTGCGCGTTTCATCGTATGTTCTCCTCCGGTAGGTTGGCTGGCCCCTCCTCAGGACCTAACCCAGGTCGCCGCCTCCGACCGGGACGGTTACCCCGGTGATGTAAGCAGCGGCGTCCGACGCCAGAAACAGGATGGGCCCTGCCTGCTCGTCGAGCGTTCCATAGCGCTTCATGAAAGTGGATCCGATCGTCTGATCGACGATGGTCTGGTACCAGTCCGCGCGTTGTTCTTGGTCCGCGTTCGGATTGCGTGGCACGATACGCGGCGGAGCCTCAGTCCCGCCGGGTGCGGTTGCGACAACACGAATGCCGCGCTCGGCGACTTCCCACGCAAGGCTGGCGGTGATGGCATTCACGCCTCCCTTGGCCGCCGAATAGGGCACGCGGTTGAGGCCGCGTGTGGCGATGGACGAGACGTTGACGATCACGCCGGCCTGCCTTTGAAGCATGTGTTCGATTGCCGCGCGGCAGCAGTAAAGCGTCGGGAAAAGGGAACGCTTCACTTCCGCGTCGATCTGCTTGGGTTCGTAGTGCTCATAGGGCTTGGCCCAGATCGTGCCGCCGACGTTGTTCACGAGAACGTCGATCCGTCCCCAAAGGTCGATGGCCTTCTGCATCGCCTTTTCGCACCCGTTCCAGGTCTCCAGATTGGTGGAAATCGCTTCGGCCGTGCCGCCTGCCGCGCGAATTGCCTTGACGACGTCCTTGCGGGCGGGAGAACGGTCGACAATCAGCACAAGGGCCCCTTCGGCTGCGGCGCACTCCGCGACACAGCGTCCGATGCCTTGTGCCGCGCCGGTCACCACCATGACCTTTTCGTCAAAACGGCGGGTCATGCGGCTTCGGCCTCGGCTTCCGTCGGATTGAACTTCTCGTAGTAGAAGTTCGCCGGCTCGACGCCGAGCTTGCCGAAGTGGTTGCGGACGGCATCGACCATTGGCGGGGGACCGCAGAGATAGACGTCGCAATCGCCGCCGTTCAGGTCGTCAACCGTCACGTGATCGGTAACGAAGCCCTTGCGCTCGTGTGTTTCATCCTCAGCCGCCAGGATCGTGATGACCGTGACAGCGCCGATCTGTTCAGCAAGCTCGTTTACGCGGCCCAACTCGACCAGATCGGCGGCACGGGTGACGGCATAGTAAAGAATGATCGGATGGTCCAAACCCTGGTCGGCAACCTGCTCCAGCATTGACAGGAACGGAGCCAGGCCGGTTCCGCCTGCCAGCCAAACCTGGGCACGTTCGATGGGGCGCAGGTAGAAGGCGCCCATGGGGCCGGTCGCCGTCACCTCGTCCCCTGGCTGTGCCCGTTCGTCGAGATAAGTGCTCATCAGTCCGCCTGGCAGGTTCCGGATCAGGAAGGACGCCTCCTGTGCGCCCGGCGCGGACGAGAAGGAATAGGAGCGGTGATTTGGAGTGCCGGGAACGCTGAGGTTCACATATTGGCCCGGCAGGAAGTTGATCGGCCTGGCCAGTTCGACACGCAGGCCGAATGACGTTTCCGACAGTCGGTCGACGGCCAGAACCCTGCCGTCGACGGTTTCCGGAGCCGTCTTGCAAACAGATGACGAGGCCGGCACCCGGACCACGCAGTCGCTTTCGGGGATCATCTGGCAGGTGAGGGCATAGCCCTGATCGGCCTCCTCATCGCTCATCGACTCGTCCATGTAGAATTCCAGCTCGTACGCGCCCTGCTCGACGAAACACTTGCAGGTGCCGCAAACCCCGTCGCGGCAATCCATCGGCAGGTTGATCTTCTGGCGGAAGGCGGCATCGGTGACCTTCTCGTCGTCCTCGCACTGGATGACGCGTGTAACGCCATCCTCGAAATTCAGGGCAATTGTGTAGCTCGTCATGGCATGCTCCTCCCGTCGCCGCGCACCCTTGAGGGGCGTGCGAAGGTTATTTCCGCTCCCGCTGGAAGAATTCAGATGTGGTAGACGTCGATCACGTGATGGATGTGATCGTTTTTCAGGACCACCTTCTTGTCCGTGATCTGCGGTCCCGGGCCGCTGGCGTCGATCGTATAGAACGATGTGCCCCAGTGCTGGTCGGTGACCCCATACCTGTAACTCAGCGTGTGCCAATTGAAGCGCAGCTTGATCTCCGGTCCTTCTACCGCCACCACCTCGATATTCGAGATGTTGTGATTGGTGCGCGGCTCGGGCAGCGAGGTCGCCGAGGACCGGTCGGTCTTGATGCGGAAAACGCGATCCTCGATGCCCTGCCTGTTTGGGTAGTACATGAGCGACATCTCGTTCTGCGGGTCTTCCGTCAACTCATCGAAGTCGTCCCAGGTCGGCATCCAGAATGGGCAATCCTTGTGGTAGAAGGTCAGCCACGTGTCCCAGTCGCGGTCATCCAGCGCGCGCGCTTCAGCGTAGAGAAACGCTTGAATTTCATCGAAGCTCAATGCGCATTCCGGTTGGGGGGCAGGGCGGTTAAGCGCTACGGTGTTCATGGTTCCTCCTCCTCACTCAGCCGCTACGGGCACAGGCTGTGCATTGCCCCGTTCCCTGACGATGGCGTCGGCCATACGTTCGGACCAGTTCGTGTGCTGGATGACGAAGAGCCCTTCGTCCTCGGTGCGGGCGCCTGACAGCACCGGGTTGATGCCCAGTTCCTTGGCGTCCGCATCAGGCCCTTCGATCCACTGGGTCGCGCCGCGGGTCAGGTCGTTCCATTCGGCATGCGCCCCACCGGCATAACCGCGCTGTGTTGCCCGGAATTCCTCGGTATCGTCGGGCGTGGCCATGCCGGAGGCGTTGAAGAAATCCTCGTACTGCCGGATCCGTCGCGAACGGGCTTCCTGGCTCTCGCCCTTGGGCGCGATGCAGTAGATCGTGACCTCTGTCTTGTCGACGCTGACGGGCCGGAAAACCCGGATCTGGGAGCTGAACTGATCCATCAGGAAGACATTCGGATAAAGACAGAGGTTGCGCAGTACGCCGACCATCCATTCGGCTTTCGTCTTGCCGAATTTGGAGCTCCACTCTTCGAGGCGCGGGTAGCCCGGACGGTTGGTCGGATCGGCCCACTCGGTCCAAAGCAGGATGTGACCGTTTTCATAGGCGTGAAAACCGCCGCGCTGCTTGGCCCACTTGGAAGCATCAGTCGCCTTGATGGTGTCTTCCTTGCCCTCGTCGCCGCGGTGGGCGGTGGTTGCGACATAGTTCCAATGGACCGCTGACACGTGGTAGCCGTCGGCGCCATTTTCGGCCTGAAGCTTCCAGTTTCCGTCGTAGGTATAGGTCGAAGAGCCGCGCAGAACTTCCAGGCCGTCGTCCGCCTGATCGACGATCATGTCGATCATCTTGCGGGCTTCGCCAAGGTAGTCCTCGAGCGGCTGCACATCGGCGCTCAAAGACCCGAAAAGAAAACCGCGGTAATTCTCGAACCGGGCGACCCTGGTCAGATCGTGGCTGCCATCCCTGTTGAACTGCTCCGGATATCCGGCTCCTTTGGGATCCTTGACCTTCAGAAGTTTTCCCGTGTTTGAAAACGTCCAGCCATGGAACGGGCAGGTGAAGGTTTTCTGGTTGCGGCGCTTGAAACGGCAGAGCATCGCGCCCCGGTGCGAACATGCATTCACCAGCGCGTGCAGTTCGCCATCCTTGTCGCGGGTGATGACCACGGGCGTTCGGCCCATGAAGAGGGTGAAATAGTCGCCCGGCTCAGGGATCTGGCTTTCATGCGCCATGTAGATCCAGTTGCCCTCGAAGATGTGCTTCATTTCCAGCTCGAACAGGTCTTCATCGGTGAAGATGTCTCGCCGGCAGCGGAAAACGCCGTTCTCAGGATCTTCCTGGATCGCTCCGTCGACACGCCTTTCGAATTCGTCGAGATTGGATTGGGTAAACATCGGTGGTCCTCCTCCTGACTGCCGAGGCGCTTCGGGCGCGCCTTGAAATTTGTCCTCCCAGCCGCCGGTCATTCGCCAGCGGCTGCCTTGATAGTCCGGCCGCGATCCCGCCGGTAGAATGCGACCTTGTCCGGGTCCAGGGATGCGCCGATGCCGGTCCCCGTGGGGATTTCGACGCAGAAATCGCAATAGACGATCGGTTCGCAAAGGATCTCCTCGGTCAGGAGAAGCGGTCCGAAAAACTCGGTTCCCCAGCGCAGTGCCTCGACCGTTGAAAAGAGCTGCAATGCGGCGGCGGTGCCGAGACCTGTTTCGAGCATCGTGCCGCCGTAAAGGCCCAGCCCGGCTGCCTGTCCGATGGCCGCCACCTCGGAAGCCCGCTTGAGCCCGCCGGACTGCGCCACCTTCACGGCGAAGACGTCTGCGGCATTGCCGGCGACGACCGTCAGGGCATCCTCAGGCCCGTTCAGCGCCTCATCCGCCATGACGGCGATCTCATACCCGTTGGTCAGTTCGGCCATTGCCCTGCGGAACCGGGCCTGCACCGGCTGCTCCACCAGTTCGCACCCGACTTCCTGCAGCCCTTTGAGACCCCAGCGGGCGTCAGCCAGGCTCCAGGCCTGGTTGACATCGACGCGCACACTCCCGGTATCGCCGATCGCCGCCTTGATCCGCGCAACGTGGGCTATGTCGTCGCGGACGCCACGTTTGCCGATCTTCAGCTTGAAGATGTTGTGGCGCCGGGTTTCGATCATCTCCTGCGCTTCGGCGATGTCGGTCTCGGAGTTGCCCGATGCCAATGTCCAGGCGACCGGCAATGCCTTGTGAACAGCGCCGCCGAAAAGCTGCGACACCGGCACGCCCAAACGCTTACCCAAACCGTCCCAAAGGGCGATCTCGACCGCGGTCTTGGCAATCCTGTTGCCTTTCACCAGCCTGTCGACAAGCTGAATGGCGCCGTTGACATCGTTTCCGTCTCGCCCTGCGAGGGTTGGCGCAATGTAGGTGTCGATTGCGGACTGTATGCCTTCCGGACTTTCCGCACCGTAGCTGAGGCCGCCGATTGTCGTGCCTTCGCCAATACCTTCCGAACCGTCCGAGAACTTCACCCTGACAAGGACCGCCGTCTGCGACCGCATCGTGGCCATGGAAAGCACATGTCCGCGGATGGTCGGAATATCGAGGATCACAGTCTCGATTTGGTCAATCGTCGTCACAGAGGCCACCACGTCTTTAGGTTTCGTTGGAGCGCAGATTGCCTACGCGAGCCGTGAACTGTCGATGATTGGAGGGGTCTTGGGTGATACCCTGGCTGGTGACGCACCTGGAAAGCACAAGCCCGGAAGCTCGCTCGGTATCGTGGCTTGCGTGACAAAAAGCGACGCAAGCCTTTGCTTGAAACCCGTGGTGTTGGCGCAAGCAATCGTTACGCAGAGTCTCAGAAACCAGACGATTTGCGGTTTCGCCCGGGGCCCTGAGCGTTTGTCCGCCTTTAGTTGTTTTGGGGTAAACTGGATCCTGACCTGCAAGGCGCACGCAAGCGACCATGCCTGACCGGATCTTTCTTCAGCTTTAGAGCCCGGTCGACGCCTCAAGTGCCTCTGTATACCGGGAACCTTCCACTTTTGCCGCGGCTTCATCGATGCGGGCAAGGTCTGATGACGTGAGCTCGATCTCCGTCGCGCCGATGTTTTCTTCTATTCTATGAAGCTTCGTCGAGCCGGGGATCGGGACGATCCAGGGCTTTTGCGCAAGGATCCAGGCAATCGCGACCTGTGCCGGCGTGGCATCCTTGCCGAAGGCGATTTCGCGCAAGAGGTCGACCAGCGCCTGATTGTGCCTCATCGCCTCCGGCTGGTAGCGCGGAAGGTTCTTGCGGAAATCGCCGTCCTTGAGTTCCGAGGCATCCGGTGCCTTGCCGGTCAGAAATCCCTTGCCGAGCGGAGAATAGGCGCACCAGCCGATACCTAGTTCTTCCACGGTCGGCATGATGTTTTTCTCGTGCTGTCGGGTCCAGAGTGAATACTCGCTCTGAAGGGCCGACACCGGCTGAACCGCGTGCGCTCTTCGGATCGTCTCCGCACCTGCCTCCGACAGGCCGAAATGCCGGACTTTACCTTCGCCGATCAGATCCTTGACCGTTCCCGCGACGTCTTCGATCGGCACGTTGGGATCGACACGGTGCTGATAAAAGATATCGATCACATCCGTGCGCAGACGCTTGAGCGACTGATCGCAAACCCTGCGGATCCGGTCCGGATCGGAACCGACCCCGTTGATCTTGCCGTCGTCCGAAATGTCGAAACCGAACTTGGTTGCGATTGTTACCTTGTCGCGAAACGGTTCGAGTGCTTCGCCGACGAGAAGTTCGTTGGTGAAGGGACCGTAGATCTCGGCGGTGTCGAAGAAGGTGACACCGGCCTCAAAGGATTGGCGAAGCACCGGTATCATGTCGACCGGATCGGGAATGTCGCCATAGGAAAAACTCATGCCCATGCAGCCGAGACCGACGGTCGAAACCTCGGGTCCACGCACGCCGAGTTTGCGCATTTTCATGATTGGCTCCTTTTCTGGAAACGCCCAATTTTTGGGCGGCTGCTACGGCCGCTCACGGTGCGTCTTCCGATTGAATGACATTCGGCGGAGTTGACGGGTTGGAGAAACCACCCGTCCAATTCTCTGCCGGTTTCCAATCTAAGGTGAGGAGCCAGGACCGATTAGAGGTCCGTTCCGACATGAACTATGCGTTCTGGTTCATGAAAAGCTCGATGATCCATCGCAAATTGCTCGGTACCGGGTCATCCACGATAGCGGAGGGCGTTGACCAGCAGATCGAAGGCCGGCGACGATTGGCGCCGGCTTGGGTAGTAGAGATGATAGCCGGGGAAGGGCGGGCACCAGTCCTCAAGGACCCGGATCAGCTTGCCGGAGTTTACGCGGTCGCCAATATGCTCCTGCGGCAGGCAGGCCAGACCAAGGCCTTCTTCCGCCGATCTGATGATCAATTCGACGTCGTTGCAGGTGAATTGGCCGGTGACACGGACATTGAGCGGACGTCCGTCGCGCTCGAACTCCCACGCGTAGAGCCCGCCAAGCGTAGGCAGGCGAAGGTTGATGCAGATATGGTCCGTCAGGTCGTAGGGCGTTTCCGGTACAGGTTTGTCCTTGAAATAATCCGGTGATCCGAACACGGCCATTCGGGTTTCCGGCCCGATGCGCACGGCAATCATGTCCTTTTCGACCTGCTCGCCCAGGCGCACTCCTGCATCGTAGCGTTCGGCGACGATGTCGGTCAGCTTCTGGTCTACCGCGACCTCGATATTGATGTCCGGGTAGTCCCGCATGAGCCTGGTGATCGCGGGCAGGAGAATGGTCTGGGCAGCGTGCTTGCTCGACGTGATCCGGAGATTGCCGGCGGGCCGTTCCCGGAATTCATTCAGTGTGTCGAGGCGCTGGCGGATGTCCTCGAAGGCCGGGCCAAGCGTTTCCTGAAGGAGTTCTCCCGGCTTGGTGGTCGACACCTTCCGCGTGGTCCTTGTCAGCAACCTGACCCCAAGACGTTCCTCCAGCCTGCGGACCGTATGGCTCAAGGACGACTGGGAGGTTCCGATGCGAGCGGCTGCACGGGTGAAGCTCTGTTCTTCAGCAACTGCCAGAAAGGCTGCGAGGTCTCCGAGTTCATCCCGCTTCATTCATGATCTCCAGCGATAGGCAAAAGGGACATTTTCCAAGAAAGCTAATTAATGACCTCGGACGGGATTTCAATCTGCCGCACGCGAGTTTTCATGAAATTGAGACATAAGCCCATTCGGTTTATGTCGTCCAGTGAATAAGCCGGCGGCTCCCTATTCTATGTATCAGAAGGTTCGCGCGGTTGCCGACCGACGGATTATTCCACTTTTTTCACGGTTCACGAACGCCCGATAACGCAGGCGTCCCCAGGCTGGTGGGGACTGCGCGAAACCCGAGGGTGTCGTTCGACCGAAGACATCCAGGAGACTGCCAGTGACCACGCCGTCCGAAACTGAAACAGGGAACGTCAACCCCGGTGCCGTGCTGGTGATCGTTCTCGTCAGCTACCTGATGATCGTGCTCGACACGTCCATCGTGATTACAGGTTTGCCGAAGATCCGCGACGGCCTCGGGTTCACACCATCCGCGCTTTCCTGGGTGCAGAACGCCTACATGCTCAGCTTCGGCGGATTGCTGCTTCTGGGCGCGCGGGCAGGGGACATTGCCGGCCGCCGGCGCATGTTCATCTGGGGGCTGGGCCTGTTCACCCTGTCCTCCATGGCGATCGGTCTTGCCCAGACACCGGCGGCGCTGGTCGCCGGCCGGGCCGTGCAGGGGATCGGTGCTGCGGTGCTCGCACCGTCCACGCTCGCCCTGCTTTCCGTGCATTTTGCCGAAGGAGCTGAAAGAACGCGTGCGCTGGCCTACTATGCCGCTGTCGCAGGGGGCGGGGCCAGCCTCGGCCTTCTGGTCGGCGGGCTTCTCGCCGGTGAACTCTCCTGGCGTGTCGGGTTCTTCATGAATGTGCCGATCGGCATCGGACTGATGATTGTCGCCCGCCTCATTCTCGATGAGACAGACAGACAGACCGGCCGCTTCGATCTGGCGGGAGCGCTGAGTTCCACGCTCGGCATGACGGCACTCGTCTTTGGAATCGAGCGATCGGCCGCGGACGGCTTCTACGACGAGACTGTTCTTGCCTCGCTTGGTGCGAGCATTCTTCTCCTGCTGTTCTTCGTGATCAACGAGAGAAAGGCAGAACAGCCCATCCTGCCGCTGCGCCTGTTCAACAGCCGCCAGCGCTCTGCCGCCTATCTCGCCCGGATGCTGTTCATCGGCGCAATGCTGGGGTTCTTCTTCTTCACGACACAGTTCCTGCAGGACGTTTTCGGGTTCACGCCGACGCAGGCGGGCATGGCGTTTCTGCCGCTTACGATCCCGAGTTTCCTTGCATCGCTGTTCGTACCCCGGCTCACCGCACGCCTGGGCAACGGCGGCCTGATGGCGCTCGCCCTTGCCTTTGGCTCTGCCGGACTGTTCTGGTTGGGGCAGGCAACCGCTCACAGCTCGTTCATCGCCGGCTTCGCGCTCCCCATGATTTTGATCGGCCTCGGCAACGGCGCGGCCCTCGGTCCGCTTACGGTGGCCAGCGTCAGCGGTGTCCGTTCCGAGGATACCGGCGCCGCGTCCGGGCTCGTGAATGTGTTCCATCAGCTCGGCGGGGCCCTCGGCCTGGCCGTCCTGCTGGTGGTCTTTTCGCTGGTCTCTCCGCAGGCGGTAGAGAGCAGCGATGAACTTGCCCGCGGCCTTGCCTTCACCTTCACGGCCGGCGGCACTTTCCTTGCGACAGCGCTCGCGATCGCACTCGCCTTCCTTGTCAGAAATCCGCTTGCCGGCAGGGGTGTCGAGGAGGTTCCCGCATTGAGCCGGGTGATCGAGAGGTCCTGAGGAGGAATTAAAAGGAAACAGGCGACATGACCATACCATCGGTGCTCACGCGGCGGGATGCCGTCAACACGCTCTTTCTGGCTGCTCTGGCAGGCAGCACGGGAAAAGCGCTGCCAGCCTCGCCCGGAAATCAAACGCTCGTAGCCTATCTGTCGCGCAGTGGAAATACGCGAGTGATCGCCGGTTTTCTTAGCCGGGAACAGGACGCGGACCTCTTTGAAATCAGGACGCGAGAACCCTATCCGGAGGACTACGACCGGCATGTCGATCTCGCGCGCCGCCAGCGGGACGCCGAAATTGCACCGGCACTTGAGGATCTGCCCGCCAGTTTCGCCGGCTACGATGTGGTCTTTCTCGGCTTTCCGATCTGGGGCGGAGCGTTGCCCGCGCCGGTAAGAACCTTCCTGAGCGCGAACGATTTTTCGGGAAAGCGGCTTGTTCCGTTCGTGACCCATGGCGGATATGGACCCGGCAGCGCTCTCGAAACGGTTGCCGAACTCGTTCCGGCAGCGACGGTCCTGGACCCGTTTGTCCTCGAATGCGACCAGGAACGGGCAATCATCGAACGTGTGTCTTCCTGGCTTGAAGTCTCCGGCGTGAAGAGCTGAAGCGTCGCACGCATTCATCCGCTGTGCTCATAGAGCCTATCGGGAAACGCCAGCTAATCTTTCCCGAATTCCCTCCCAGATATCTCCGAGAGTTGACCGGCGGCGCGTGCCGGTCCGGGCAAGAGGAAAACTCCCATTATGAAAAGCACGGTTATTGCCGGCGCCGTAACTGCCACATTGGTCTCAACCGCTTCCGCACTCGCGGAGCAGAACAGGGTCCGCTTTCCCGGCAATCTGGGCGAGCTGGAGCACTACACCACTGTCAGACGCGGCGAAGTAACGGAGTTCATGTATACATCCCGGGAAGCGGCCGATGCAGCGAAGGCCGGTGAGCCAATCCCGCCGGGAACTCAGGTCATCCTCCAGGACTGGCGTAACGGCGAAGTCTACCGTCTGTTCGTGATGGAGAAGGGCGAGAACTGGGGCGATGACTATGAAGAAGCGATGCGCACCGAAAACTGGCAGTTCCAGTGGTTCTGGCCGGACGGCTCGATCAACCTGAATGAGAACACGCAGCGCTGCCGCTCCTGTCACCAGGCCCGGGACGGACGTGAGTTCATGTACACCTTCGACCAACTGAGAAACTACGAATGAGCCTGCGAGGAAGTTCGTATCGCCTCTCGCTTGTGCTTGGTGCCAGCCTCCTGCTGCTGCTGTGTTTTGCCTACTGGTGGTTGGGCAATCTCGCGCACGAGCTTTTTGGAACGGCTTTGTTTCTCGTATTGGGATTTCACATCCGGTCCAACTTGAACTGGTGGTGCTCCCTGCCAAAGGGCAACTACACGCTCCGCCGCGCGGCAAGCGTCGCGATCACCGCGCTCCTGGCGAGCGCAACGATTGTGCTCATGATCTCGAGCCTGTTGATTTCCCGGAGTGTCTTCGCATTTCTCTCGGTCAAGCAGGTTTTTGTTCTGCGAGAGGTGCACTGGTATTCCGCCTACTGGATGATTGCCCTTGTCGGGCTGCATATCGGGCTCAACTGGAGCAGGCTTGTGTCTCTCATGCGCAATCTGACAGGACTCCGGTTTGCGGGTGTTTCCTGGAAAATCGGATCGGCGACAAGTGCCCTGATCCTGTTGGTCTTAGGCCTGGAAAGCGCCGCCGCACTGGATGTCTGGACACGGCTGACGTTCCGCCAGAGCCCGGTCATGTGGGACTTCAATGCCGATGCGGCCCGTTTTTTCCTGCACTGGATAGCCATTGTCGGATTGTTCGCTGTCGCATCATGCCTTGTCCTCAATCTGATCGAGTTCGGACACGCAAGACTGGTCTCTGTTCGAACGAACGCAGGCAAGCACTGATCCCGGACCGGAGCCGCAAATCTCGGGTGCGGACCCACCATTCATGAACCTGCCAGATAAGCCCAAGCGTCAATGTCCGGCTAATCGGGTCGCTGTTCGGGCGTTATGAGTAGAAATACGTGCGAGCCTGTTGCGTCGCGCGAAACGACAAGAGCTGAACAGCCGAATATGTGGGCTTCCGGGGGCTTGGAAACCAAGAAACTGGAGAAGTACTTGACGAGAGTAATCGTATCTCTCTTCGCCCTGTCGCTCGTTGGACCGATGTCCGGAGTGGCACAGGCACAGGACGCAGATGCCGGAGAACGGCTTTTCAGACAACGCTGCAGTTCCTGCCATTCGCTTCAAGCGGGCGAGAACCGCATCGGGCCGTCTCTGCACGGTATTGTCGGAAGCCAAGCCGGCAGCACACAGGGCGCGCGCTATTCCAGGGCAATGCGGGATGCCGACCTCCTCTGGGATCCGGAAACGCTGACAGCCTTTCTTGAGCGTCCGCGTGATCTCGTGCGCGGTACAAGCATGTCGATCGCCATCCGCAACGAAGATGACCGGGAAGACATTGTCGCCTTCCTCGAACAGGCGGCCAGCTCCGACTAGCCAGACCCCCCCCGTTCCAGCCAGGAATGAATGATGACCAAGTTGAAGATAAACAGCAAATCCGTCGAGGTGGACGTCGAGGACGAGACGCCACTGCTGTGGGTTATTCGTGAACATGTCGGCCTGACAGGCACGAAATACGGTTGCGGCGTTGCCCAGTGCGGCGCCTGTACCGTTCACCTGAACGGCGAGGCGACGCGGTCTTGCGTTCTGCCGATCAGCGCCGTCAGCGAAGACGACGAGATCGTCACCATCGAGGGACTTGCGGAGGGCGACACCCCGCATCCGGTCCAGTCCGCCTGGGCGGAGCTGGACGTCGCGCAGTGCGGCTATTGTCAGGTCGGCATGATCATGGCGGCTTCGTCCCTGTTGAACCAGAACGCGGATCCGTCCGACGAGGACATTCGCGCCGAAATCACCAACATTTGCAGATGCGGCACGTATCCGCGCGTACTGGCGGGCGTAATGCGCGCCGCCGAGCGCATGCGCGGCTGAGGAGGGCAAGAAGATGCAAGCCACGATCAATGATGCAGCACGTCTTTCCAGGCGTTCGTTTCTGGGAGCTTCCGGCGCTGCGGCTGGAGCCTTCACGTTCGGGTTCTCCTTTCCGCTGGCATCGCCTGGTCTTGCCCGGACGAGCGCACCGGAGGTGAATGCCTGGGTCGTCGTCAAGCCGGACGAGACCGTTGTGATCCGCATTGCGCGTATCGAGATGGGGCAGGGCTCGCTGACCGGCCTGTCGCAGCTTGTCGCCGAGGAACTCGAGTGCGACTGGGACAAGGTGACCTTCGAGCTGGTGAAGCCTGGAAAAAACAGCGCGCGGAACAACGTCTGGGGACGCCAGAGCACCGGTGGCTCGCGTGCCATTCGCGGTTCTCACGAGTACGTGCGCAAGGGCGGCGCAACGGCGCGGGCCATGCTGGTCGAGGCCGCCGCGCGCGAATGGGGCGTGCCCGCCGGCGAATGCAGTGTCTCGAAAGGCGTGATCACCCATGATGCCAGCGGCCGGTCCACCACGTACGGTGCGGTGGCCAAAGCGGCAAACGCGATCACGCCTCCCGACGAAGTGATCTTGAAGGATCCGGCCGATTGGACAATTGCCGGTCAGCCGGTCAAGCGCATCGACACCATGGACAAGCTCAATGGTGCGCTCGTCTACAGCACGGATGTCACCTTTCCGGACATGCTTGTCGCGGTTCCGAAGGCCTGCCCGGTGCACGGCGGCAAGCTGGTCAGCTTCGACGCATCGGCGATCACGAACATGCGCGGCGTGGAACATGTCCTGCGCGTCGACGACGAAACGGTCGCCGTCGTGGCCGATACCTTCTGGCGGGCGAAGACTGCGCTCGATGCCCTGCCGATAGAATGGGACGAAGGCGAGAACGCGGGCGTTTCCAGCGAGACCATCGCCGAAATGCTGCGGGAGGGCTTGACGGCGGAGACGCCTTACATCGGCAACGAGGCAGGCGACGCGAAAGGCGTCCTCGCTGGCGCCGACCGTGTGATCGAGGCCGACTACAGTTTTCCCTACCTGAATCACGCTCCCATGGAGGTCCTTTCGGCGACGATCCGCTGGACACCCGAACGCTGCGAAATGTGGGGCGCGACCCAGGTGCCCGAGAGCGCTCTTTCAGCGATGGCGGAAGCCGCCGGGCTGGCGCCGGAGGCCTGCGAAGTCAATGTGACCCGGATCGGGGGAAGCTTCGGACGCAGGCTGCAGTCAGACTACGTGGGCATGGCCACGCGGATCGCAAGGCAGATCCCGAATCGCTACGTGAAGATGATGTGGACGCGCGAGGAAGACATGGTGCAGGGACGTTTCCACCCTGTCACCCAGTGCCGCCTTCGTGCCGCCGTCGACACGGACGGCAATCTGGAGGCCCTGCACATGCGCATCTCCGGCCAGTCGATTGCCGCCTATGCCTTTCCAGGCGCGATGACGGAAAACGGCGACCCCTTTGTCTTCCAGGGGCTCAATCCGGATGGCGACGAAACGGCAATCGGCTACACGATCCCGAACCTTCTCGTCGACCATGCAATGCGCAATCCGCACATCCGTCCGGGCGCCTGGCGGGGTGTGAACCTGAACCAGAATGCGGTCTACCTGGAGAGTTTCATCGACGAGATTGCACATGAAACCGGCCAGGATCCGCTGGACTTCCGCCGCAAGCTGATGGCCAACCATCCGAAGCACCTCGCAGTCCTGGAAGCTGCCGCAAGAGGCGTCGGCTGGGACACACCGCCACCGGAAGGCATTCACCGCGGTCTCGCCCAGATCATGGGATTCGGCAGCTACGTGGCGGCGGCCGCGGAGGTATCGGTCTCCGACGGCTGGGTGAAGATCCACCGCATCGTCGCCGCAACGGATCCGGGACACGTCGTTAATCCCCAGCAGGTCGAGGCACAGGTTGCCGGCTCGTTCGTCTATGGACTGTCGGCAATGCTTTATGGCGAATGTACCGTTCGGGACGGCCGCATCGAACAGGAGAACTTTGACACCTACAATGTCATGCGCCTGGACGAAATGCCCGAGGTCGAAGTCATTGCCATACCGTCCGGCGGCTTCTGGGGCGGCGTCGGCGAGCCGACAATCGCCGTGGCGGCTCCCGCTGTTCTGAACGCGATCTTCGCGGCAACCGGCAAAAGGGTTCGCAACATGCCGCTGCAGAACTTCGACTTCCGCGCGAACCCAAGCTGAACACCCTAAAGCGCGGGACCGCCATAAAGGCGGTCCCGTACCCTGTCGTAAAGGCCACGCAAAAAAAGCGGCCCGGGAAGCCGAAAGCTTCCCGGGCCAGACAGGTTCCACGAGTTTTCGGCCGGTCCCGTTAGACCCTGAGCAGCGTCTTGATTGTCCGCCGCTCGTCCATTGCCTTGTAGCCTTCGGCGACATCGGCAAGCGGAACCTCCAGGTCGAAAACCTTGCCGGGATTGATCTTGCGGGTCAGAACGAGATCCATGAGATGAGGCAGGAACCTGCGCACGGGAGCTGGTCCGCCCAGCATGCCGACCTGCGAGAAGAAGAGCTGCTGGCCGTCGAACTCCACACCGTGCGGCACGCCCACATAGCCGATCATCGAACCGGGGCGCGCGCAATGCAGGGCCTGATCCATGGACTGCTTCGTGCCCACACATTCCAGAACGGCGTCTGCACCGATCTTGTTGGTGAGTTCCTTTACCTTGGCGATGCCCTCGTCGCCGCGCTCGGCGATGATGTCGGTTGCACCGTATTCCAGAGCAAGGTCCTGCCGGTTCTTGTGGCGGCTCATGGCAATGATGCGCTCGGCGCCCATCTGCTTGGAGGCGAGGACGCCCATCAGGCCGACGGCGCCATCGCCGACGACCACGACCGTCGAACCGGGTTTTACCTGAGCCGCAACGGCGGCGTACCAGCCGGTTCCGAGAACATCAGATGTCGCAAGCAGGCTGGGAATGAGATCCTCGGAGGGCATTTCCGCAGTTGCGACCAGCGTTCCGTCCGCAAGCGGGACCCGGGCGAGGGACGCCTGGGCGCCGGTCATGAATTCGCGCTGCTCGCAGGAAGACTGAAAGCCGACCTTGCAGTGGGGGCAGGTGTTGTCGGAGAGGCAGAACGATCCGACCACGAACTGACCGGGCTTCACGGTTTTTACGGCACTGCCGACCTCAACCACGACACCACAGTATTCGTGACCCATGTGCATGGGCTCCGCCACGTCGTTCAGACCGCGGTACGGCCATAGATCGGAGCCGCAGACGCAGCTTGCCGAGAGTTTGATGATTGCGTCGGTCGGCAGGAGGATCTCGGGTTCGGATACCTCTTCACAGCGGATGTCTCCTGGCGCATGGAGAACTGTTCCAAGCATTTCACTATTCCTTCGGACTTTCTTGAATGCGATAGCGGTTTTCACCATCCGTCCGGTCGCCTTCCGCCATGTGGAAGGCGGAGCGCTGCAGACTGGATCACAGTCAAAATAGGCCCTTCAATTCCCTATGATTAGTTGGCCAAGGCCGAATGGGCTTATGCTCCGAAAGCATAAATCTATGCGCTGCCAACGCCGCACTTATGAAATCGGCATATAGCGGCATTCGAAACGAACGATCTAATTCGAAGAGTTCTTTTCCCTATCTGAAGTCAGTGGAACCGCCGGATGTTCTTGCAACGGGTCCGGCGCAAAGGACGACACGGAGAAAAGGGCATGAAGAAGATCGCCGCAACACTTGCCGTTTCCGCTTTAGCGGCCACGGGGAGCGAGGCACAGGAAACAAGGAACAGAATTGCACCGCCCGCGGTCTATGACGTCGCGCCGGGTCTCGGAGGCTTTACCGACGACGTACTTTTCGGCGAGGTCTGGAGACGCACCGAACTGGCGCCGCGCGATCGCAGCCTGGTGACCGTTTCGACACTTGTTTCAACCGGCAAGATCCCACAGGTCGGATCGCATGTGCGCCTCGCACTCGACAACGGCGTCGAGCCTGGAGAGATCGGGGAACTGATCACGCAACTCGCTTTCTATTCCGGCTGGCCGAATGCGGTTTCAGCGGTGGCCGAAGTCAAGAAGGTGTTTGAAGAGCGCGGTATCGGACCGGTCTCGGCAAGCGATGAGGCGCGGATCGAACTGGAAGCCGCTGCCGAAGCGACCCGGACGGAGACCGTCAACACTCTGGTGGCGCCGACCGCGCCGGCTCTGGCGGAACTGACCAACCGGGTGCTTTTCGGTGACTTGTGGCAAAGGCCTGATCTTTCCGCGCGCGACCGAAGTCTCGTCACCATGTCCGCGCTTATAGCCATCGGCCAGCCTGAACAACTGACCTTCCACCTGAACAGGGCGATGGACAATGGTTTGACCCGCTCCGAGGTCGCCGAAGTGCCCGCACATATCGGGTTTTACGCAGGCTGGCCCCGGGCCATGTCCGCGGTGCCGATCCTGAAGGATGTCTTTGCAGCGCGAGAGGAAAACAGTGAAATGACGGCAATCGCCGAAGACGAGAAAATACAAATTGTCCGGGCCGCTCCGGAAACCGCGGTCACCGGTCCGGAAGACTACTTCACCGGCAAGGTCCAGGTCTTTGGTTATTTCAATGGCACAGCACCAGCCCGTATCGGCGGGGCGACCGTAGAGTTTTCGGCCGGTGCGCGCACGGCCTGGCACACCCATCCGCTCGGGCAGACCCTGTTCATCATTTCCGGGACAGGCTGGGTGCAGATGGAAGGCGGGCCGGTCGAGGTGGTCAAGCCGGGCGATCTTGTCTGGATACCGCCGATGGTGAAGCACTGGCACGGCGCGTCTGCGTCCGAAGGAATGTCACATCTGGCTGTCGCGGAGGCGCTGGAAGGCGAAGTTGTCACCTGGCTGGAGAAGGTCAGCGACGCAGACTATTCAACGGCAACGGCAACGGCGACCGACTGAAATCCGACAGTGAACTAAGCGGTTACCGATGGCGAGAGACCGGAAAGGGCAAGGTATGTGAGATAGAACCGGACATTCGAGACAAGGACTTCCGTAAGACGGTTTACCTGGGCGTATCCTTTGCCTTTGTCTCCCTGCCGTGATCGTATTGACGGGGTCGGCGGCTGCACAGGATATCAACGCAGCCGCCCCGAATGCTCCGGACCAGCGACCCGCCTATGCCGGACAGACCCGGGCGCCGGTGATCGAGGATCCGTTGGTTCTGCGCAAGGATGACATTGCTTCAGGCTTTGAACATCCCTGGGGCGCGGCCTTTCTGCCGGACGGCGGGCCAGCTGACGGCAATCCGGCTATTCCCGGCACATTGCCGAAAATCTGGTCTTACGGTCACAGGAACCTGCAGGCGGCGGCCATCGGTCCTGACGGCGCGCTCTGGACCGTCGAACCACGGTCCACGCGGCGGAGGCGAACTGAACAGACCGGAGGCGGGCAAGAACCACGGCTGGCCGCTGATCACCTGCGGCGAGGACTACAGCGGCCGTTCCATTGGCGACGGGGTGACCGCCAAGGACGGCATGGAACAGCCTCTCTACCACTGGAATCCGGTGATCGCACCGATTGGACTCGCCTTCTATGTCGCATGGATGTTGCTGCTGAGCATCGAAGCTTCGAGTCCAATTATCCTCGCCAGAAATTTCTGACCACGACCGCTTAGCATTCCCATCTCGGACCTTCGCGATCTTGAAACCAACGCGTAGAAACAGCCATTCACCGCGCTTTGCCCTGAGGTCCCGACTGGGCGGAAAGCGGACTTTTGTTGCGGTCGGATCGAATGACCGCTATGGGCCGTGATTCGCCTTTCTCATACCCCTGCTAAAAGGGAATGCTGAGTTTGAGCGAGCCGCTGTTGGTGGCCAGTTTTTCCGAGAACCGGCCGTTATATTCAAGCCGCAGGTCGACACCTTCGATGGAGGTGAGCTGCAGGCCTGCCCCGATGGATGCGAAGAGATCCTCATGTTCGAGCGACGTCCTGAACGAGGCGGTGCCTCCGGCACTGTTGGCGAAACCTGCATCGGTTTGCCATTGGTCGTTGGACAGAAACGACAGGCCGAGTTTTCCATAAACACGCAGGTCAGAGCCATTTTTGTAGCGCAGGCGGCTGCCAAGCTCGACGGAGGGCGTTGCGGCGAAATTCCACTGCCCTGTTGATTCGAATTCCAGCCCGTATGCGCCGTTCTCCCGGTAACTGCCGACCCTGGAATAAATCGCATCGAAATCGATATAGGGTTTGACGTAAACATTCGTGGCCGCAAAGGTGCGTGCGATCCGTGCCCTGACGGAGCCTGCCAGCACGTCGGGAGAGCTGGAGATCGTCTCGGAAAGACCAGAGATCGACAGACTGCGCTCGAACCGGGTTGTCCCATAGCTGCCGGCGGCAGCGGCCGAAAAAGTCCAGGCCCCCAATTCCCGCTTCAGGCTTGCCCCGAGATATCCCGACTTACCGTCTCCGCTGACGGTTCCGGAGGCCTGTGAAATCCAGGATTGCTGAAAGGCAGCCGCACTGCCGATAAACCAGCCTGGAGCGATTTCACGTTGTCCACCGAGCTGATAGGTCAGCGCGTCGGCGTTGTAGCTCGGTGAATTGCCAATGGCTGCGCGGTGGCCTGTTCCGCCGGTTACGCGTGCCCAGCCACAAGACCCCTCGGTTACGCTAGCGCCATCACCTTCGAAGACGGGGCAACTCATCAGGCTGTCACCGAAGGACAGCATTTCGAACGTCTGTTCGACGACGGCAGCAAGCCCGGTGCGCGGCAGGAGCTGGTTCAGGGTCTCCGCGTAGCTTCCAGACCGATTGTCGACCTCGTCGGCAATGGCACCAAACAATGATCCGAAAAGGTTGTTACCGCCGCGATCCCAGATATCTTGTAGGTTCTGAGCAACGGCCTTCTGGTCGCGGTTGAGCGTAACCTGGCTGTTAGGCGTGAAGTCGGCTCCAGTGACCTGAAAATAGTAATCGGAGCCTTCCGCGTTGAACAGATAATCGAAGATGAGAGAATCCTGAGGGGTAAGCGTGCCTGCAACAGACCCGCCGACCGACAGAACCTTCGTCTTCCTGTCCGGAAGAAGGCTGATGGTATTGAGACCGAGTGTTCCTGCAAGCGTCGCGTCGCCGCGCACGTCCTGCCAATCGGAATCGAAATTGTTCAGGTCGATGTCCGCGACCAGAAAACCCTGTGCGCCTTGCGTGAAGTTGCCGGTGATCACGGTCTTGCCGGGGTCTCGTGCGCGGCCCAGCACGAAGCGTCCGTTGTTGACCACATTTGCATCGTACAGATAACCGTCAGCAAGGGTGTTGGGTGAGTTGTTGGTGACCGTGCCGGCGCCGCCACCACTGGCATTGGTAAGGACGACATTGCCATAGAGCGACGCGGTGTCGTTGACGGTCACGTCAAGGATTGCCCCGTCAGCCGTCGTGCCCGTACCGGTATACCAGACCGCATAGGAGGCGGTCTCGTCGGTGCCGTTGCGCGACGCGCCTGACTGGACAATGGCATTGCCGTTCAGAGCCAGCGTGTTGTTGAGCCCGTTGGAGACCCTGATGGCGGCGGCATCCGTATCCGTGCCCCCCTGGACGTTGCCTTGTCCGTCAACCATGATCCCGATTGTGCCGTTGCCGTCTGCGCCCTGGCTTTGCGCGAAGACACCTGACGAGCGCGATCCGGTGGCATAGACCTGACTTGAGATTTCCAGATCGATAGCGCCCGCGGTCCCTGTGCTGTCCGTTGACATTAGGCCAGCGGCGCCGCCGGTGCCGGTTCCCGATATACCGCCGCCGCCGCCGATGGACTGGGCGATAATACCGATGGACTCGTCACCCGTGACGTAGATCGGCGCGTCGATATCCAGTGTGATCTGGCCGCCGTTGCCGCTGGCCCCGCCGGAGGTCAGGTTTGCGGTGGCGTTGGTCATGGAACCGCCGGTCGCATCGCCCGCCAATCCGCCACCACCACCGATGGACTGTGCCACCAGGCCGAAAGCGCCGTCGCCGTGGGTCTGGATGCCGGCGCCACCGGTTAGCTGGAACGTCACAGCATCGCCGTTTCCTGCCGCACCGCCCGTTCCGCCGATTGCAAGATCAAGCCCGCCTTCGACGCTACCTGTAACGCCATAACCGCCGCCGCCGCCGATGGACTGGAGCAGAACGCCGTGAGAGCGGTTGCCGTAGGTGGCAATCGTCGTGTCCATCGTCAGGTCGATTGTGCCGCCATTGCCGGCCACACCGCCTGAACCGCCAATAGAGACGCTCAGCTCGCTACCGTCCACACGGGTTGTTTCTGCACTGCTGCCGACCCCACCTGTGCCGCCGCCACCGCCGATCGATTGGGCAACCATGGCAGTGGCATCGTTGCCGCTGGTGGTGATCGTTACCGCGCTGGTATCATAGGTGTGAACCTCGCCGCCATCGCCGCCCGCGCCGCCTGTGCCGCCGCCGTCTCCACCGATTGCCAGTGTGCCGGTCTGGTTGTCCGAGCCGTCGCCACCCTGGCCGCCACCGCCACCGATGGATTGCATCGTCATGCCGGTGGCAGCAAAACCGGCTGTGTTGATGAAATTGGTGTCACCTTCCGCCAGCCAGACGGCGACTTCACCGCCGTCCCCGCCGGACCCGCCCCTGCCGCCGACGGCAAGTTCGATGTCGGCGCTGACTTCGCTGCCACTGGCCGTTGACGAGCCACCCTGACCGCCGCCGCCGCCAATTGATTGCAGGACGACCCCATCCGCCCAGGCACCTTGCGTGATGATCTGGCCATCATGGTAATATCTGACCTGATTGCCGTCACCGCCGGACCCGCCACCGCCGCCGACATCCACTGTGAACGAATAGGAAGCTCCCGCATCCGACAGGCGCTTGATCTGTTTCTTCAAGGTCCCAATGGCGTCAAGAACCTTGTGAGACGACGCGTCATTGCCGAGCGATCCGCCAATACCGCCGCCGCCGCCGATGGATTGCAGCACGACACCGTCCGAGTCGCCGCCGAAGGTTTCGATACGACCGTATTGTTCGGCGTAGATGGTGCCGCCGTTGCCGCCGCTGCCGCCTATCGCCCCAACTCCCAGGGACATGCTGCCGGATACGCTGCTGGCGCCAACGCCAAGGTAGACAGTGCCGCCCTGCGAATTGCCGCCACCGCCACCGATGGACTGTCCGACCAGGCCCTTGGAGCCCGATCCCTGCGTCTGAACCGTGTAGCCGGCAAAGTTATGGATCTCGACGGAGGAGCCGTCACCGCCCGAACCACCCTGGCCACCCAGGGAAATCTTCGCTTCCAGCGTCGCAATACCGCCTTGCGTATAGGCGTTGCTGTTGCCCAGACCACCGTTACCGCCGCCGCCGCCAATCGATTGTGCCAGAACGCCATGGGCACCATCGCCGAAAGTGAAAAGCGTGCTTTCAGGCGCCAGGCTTGTCAGTTTCGTTGCAGCAGTGCCGCCTGAATTGGAAGACGAACCGTAGGTTCCCAGGGTTACACTGACTTCCCCGCCATTGCCGCCACCGGATGTCGTGAACGCATAATCCGAATTGTAGTCGCTCAGGGCATTGCCGGTGCCGCCTCCCAGAGCAACGGTAGCGGTGGATTCTACCGTGTCCTTGTCGCCAAGCGTGGCTGTCAGCGCGGACGCATCGCCGCCATTGCCGCCGCCGCCACCAACCGATTGGGCCAGGATCCCGTGAGAGGCATCGCCGATTGTCGTGAGCCTGGAGGGTTGGTCATAGGTGACGGCCACGTCGCCGCCGGCTCCCGCGTTGCCGCCGTTGCCGCCAACGGTTGCCACATAGTTGAAGGCGAGGGGAACGCCGGTGCCGGTTGGAGCGGCAACCAGGAAATCGCCGGCGGATGTCGAGCCGCCGTTGCCGCCGCCACCACCAATCGATTGCGCCAGAATGCCGGTCGCATTGTTGGGGGCGTATTTGGAAGTGGAAGACGCGGAGAGGCCGGTGGCGATGGTGCCGCTCGAAAGGTCGATTGTGACGTCGTCCCCATCGCCTCCGGCCCCGCCGCTGCCACCTAGGACAAAGGCGGCGTTGAAGCCGACGGTCGCGTCGAAGTAATTGGCGCTGCCACCTGTGCCGCCGCCGCCGCCGATGGACTGTGCGAGGACAGCTGTCGACTGGGCACCCGAGGTCGCGGCGGAAAACCGGTTCTGGGTCAGGGAAACGGTTCCGCCGTCGCCGCCATCGCCGCCGCTGCCACCCATCTGGAACGCGAGGAAGGACAGCACACCGAAATTCTTGACGCTGCCGCCATTGCCGCCGCCACCGCCGATGGACTGGGCAATCAGCCCCGGCGCGTATACGCCGGTGGTCGTGATGTTTGCGTTGCCGTCGCTTGTGGCGGCCTGCAGGGAGGAGAGGTTGGAGTAAACGCATCCGCCGGTGTTGTCGACACAGACGTCTCCGCCGTCGCCGCCCAGATCGGCGGAGCCGCCGACGCCGATGGAGGCGATGGTCGACAGTGTCTGCACGCTGCCGCCGTTGCCGCCGCCACCGCCGATGGACTGGATAACGGCTCCCGGCGAATAGCCGCCGGAGGTGACGATGGTTCCGATATTCGGAATGGCGACCGTGCCGCCATTCCCGCCCGCCGCACCCTGACCGCCGACACCGACAGTGCCGGTGGAGTCGCCGCCGGACCCGCCGCCGCCGCCAATCGATTGCGCCAGGATGCCGGCCGAGGAATCGCCCTTGGTCGTGACCGTTTGAGTGTTTGAAACTCCGACGGAACTGCCATTTGACGTTGTCGATCCGGCAGCGCTGCCGCCAATGCTGACGAACCCGCTGGAAGAGCCTGCCGCACCGCCGCCGCCGCCAATCGATTGAGCTATGATGCCGAGCGAGTTGAAACCATAGGTCGTGATGTCGGCGCTGGAATTGACCGTTACGGTGCCGGCCGCGCCACCGCCGGCGCCGTCGCCGCCCAGTCCGACGAAGGTGGAGGCGTCGATCCCGCCGGTTCCGCCGCTTCCCGCGATCGATTGTGCGACAACGCCGAAAGCATGATCGGCTGCGGTCGTGACCGTGGCATTGCCGAGGGAGAGATAGACGTTTCCGGCGTCGCCGCCATTGCCGCCATTGCCGCTCTGTCCACCGAGAACGCTTTGGAAATCGCTACCCGTTCCGCCGCCGCCACCGATGGAGTGCAGGGCGATGGCTGCGGAAAAGGCACCGCTTGTCTCAATGCCGGTGCCGCCTGAAACGTTGACTGAAACCGTGCCGGCATCGCCGCCGAAACCGCCGCCGCCGCCGGTGCCGGCGAGCGCGGTGCCATCGCCGCCGTCTCCGCCTTCGCCGCCGATGCTCTGCGCCAGTACGCCGTAAACGTTGACGCCGCTCGTCTGGAGGGATTTTCCGTTTTCAAGCGACACCGAAACAGACCCGGCTGTCCCGCCATTGCCGCCGCTCTGGTCTTTGGTGGGGCCGGTACCGCCCTTGCCCCCGGTGCTTTTCGCGCCGATTGCCGCGCTCGGTTCATAGCTGGCGCCGGTAACGTCGAGAATGAGCCTTGCGGAATTGGTGATCGACACATTGCCGCCATCGCCGCCATCGCCACCGTTGTCGTTATTGTCGGTCGAGGAGGTGCCCGCGCCTCCCGCGCTCAAACCGGAAAGGACGAACAGGCCGTCACCGTCGCTCATGGTGACATCCCAATAGATATCGCCGTCCATGGCGTTGTCTATTGTGACCGTTCCGCCGGATCCGGCATTGCCGTTGTTGTCGCCGCCGCTGCCGCCAAGGGATCTGGCGATGAAACCGCCGCCCTCTCCAAGTCCCTGGAACCGGCCGTCGCTCGAGCCGACGGCGAAGCTGCTCGGGGCGGTGTTGTTGACGGTGACGCTGCCGCCGTCTCC
Organism: Roseibium aggregatum; assembly: GCF_017309185.1. GTDB lineage: Bacteria > Pseudomonadota > Alphaproteobacteria > Rhizobiales > Stappiaceae > Roseibium > Roseibium aggregatum_B. Next base: position 2,179,925 of record NZ_JAEKJZ010000001.1, read on the forward strand.
GCCCTTACCGCCATATTGGTCGGACAGGACGCTGTTGTTCTGGTTGCCTCCCGTTCCGCCTTTGCTTTCGGCAACGAAAATGGCAAATCCGAAATTGGCGTAGCCAACGGCCGTATAGCCCGCAATGCCGTTGTTGGTGACCTGAACCGAGCCGCCATTGCCGCCGGCGCCGCCGCTGGAATTGTTATCCCCGTTGGACTGGTCGCCTTCGCCGCCGCTGGATTGGGCGAAGATGCCCATCGCAAATTGGCTGACTTCCGACGCGTTGATGTCGATATTTGCCTGATTGACGATAGAAACGGTTCCACCCGCTCCGGCGGCCCCGGAGTCCTCGCCGGCCGACCCTCTGGATTCGACATACCAGTTTGCATAGACGCCTTCGCTGGTCGGGATGACCATATCCTGCTGGCCGTAATTCTGAATCGTGATGCCGGGTGCCAGCGCGCCAGCGGAGGCACCCGTTGCGGTCAGATCGACGTAACTGACATCCGTGCCGGAATTGAAGGTGCAAACCCACGGGTCGCCGGACTCGTCACACAGGGAATCCGCCAGGGAAGGGGTTAAAAGGCACAGGCTCGCAACGGATGCGGTGGACAGCAGCAGCGATTTTAAGCGGACGTTTCCCCTGACCGAAGGACGAGAGACCCGGTCTTTTCCGTCGGATATAAGGCCACGGCCCATTTTTTTATCCCTGAAGCAATTGTCTTAAAACGTTCTGAGTCGGAACTTTTTTGCTCTTCTTCGTCGGGAGTAACTATGGTTGCGGGCCAGTGGTTTTCACTGCAAATTCGATGAACCAGCTGAATTCATCGATGAAATTGTAAGTCGTGCCGCCGGAGTGGTCCTATATTCGAAACTGCCTGTTCAGAACGAGATCGCTTGAAACATGATTTTAGATGAAGCCATTCCGGGAATGACACGCAGGTCCGTTTCCGCACCTTTGGAAGATGCCGGTGCGCCGGCCGCCAGGCGTCCTCTTCACGAGGAAAGCCTGCAACCTGAGACGGAACATCTCTTCTGGAAACTGCAGATCGGCGGCTGGCTGTTCATAGTCGTTTACGGCTTCTTCGCCCGGGTGTTGACGTTTTCCGACTTTCGGCTTGCGCTCACACTGACCCTTTCGATGGACACAGTCGGCTTTCTGCTCACAAGCGCGGCGCATCTTTATTTTCTCCGGAACGTCCAGCGGCTGATCACGATTCCGGTGTTTCTGGGGGCGGCGGCGCTCTCGCTCGCCGGCGGCACCCTGCAGACGTATGTAGCCTGGCTCCTGCGCGATCTGTTTTTTCCCGAGGCGTTCCCTTTCAACACGCCACTGACGCCGGTGGTTTATTACACCTCGGTTCTGCTGGGCTGGATGCTGGCCTATTTCTGCCTGAGGTCCGATTACGAGGCGCGGATCGCACGGCTTCGGCGCAGCGAGGCACTTGCGGAGGCCATGCGCTCCGAACTAGAACAACTGCGGCTGCAACTTGCGCCCCACTTCCTGTTCAACGCGCTCAATTCCGTCGCGTCGGAAATTCACGAGCGACCCGATACCGCGCTTGAAATGGTACGGGAAATCGCAGGTTACCTGCGCTATTGCCTCAACCAGCAGCGCCGGGACCTTTGTCCGCTGTCGGAAGAAGTGGAGGCGATGAACGCCTATCTGCGCATCCAGGAAATCCGGTTTGAGGACAAGCTTCAATGCACCGTAAGCGTGGACGAGACGGTCAGGGACATGATCGTTCCGCACATGATTCTGCAGGGGCTCGTCGAAAACGCCGTCAAGCACGGGTTGAAGCATCAGTCGAACCGGATAGACATTCACGTGTCCGTCCGCCGGCTCGGGACGAATCAGGTCGATGTTTCAGTTACGAATTCCGGGAAGATTACTGAAACGGACCCGACGCGGAAGTCGATCGGCCATGCCAATCTCAGAAAGCGCCTGCAGCTCTACTATCCGGATATGCATGAGTTCAGCCTGAGCGAAGGACAAGGCACGGTCGTCGCCCGCATCCTGCTGAAGGGCCCGGCATGCTCCGTGTAGTCCTGGTCGACGACGAACCCTCGGCCAGACGCGGTCTCAGGCGCATGCTCGGCGAATATCCCGACATCACGATCGCCGGGGAGGCGGGCGACCTGGTCTCTGCCCGGGACGTGATGAACCGGGCCCGGCCCGATGCGGTGTTCATGGATGTGGAATTGACCAATGGCAAGGGACTGGACCTCGCGACGGATCTGCCGCCGGAGACATTCGTTATCGTCGTCAGCGCCTATGACCTCTATGCCATCGATGCCTTCGATGTGGCCGCGATTGATTTCCTGGTGAAACCGGTCAAGCCAGAACGGCTGGAAACCGCAATCGGCCGCTTGCGCGAAAGGCTGCCATCGCGCCCGTCTGCTCTAGAGAAAAACACGTCTCCCGCCCCGGAAGCGGCACAGGACCGTCTTCAGCTCAAGACCAGCTCCGCATCGATTCTGGTGCCCCATGAGGCAGTTTCCTTTCTGCGAGCCGAAGGGGACTACACCCGCGTCTATCTAGAAAACGGGCAGCAGCATCTCGCCAGCGGTCTTTTACGCGTCTTCGAAACCAGACTTCCGGCACCGCCCTTTCATCGGCTGGACCGCTCCACCATCGTGAACTGCTCGAAGATCCAGCGCGTCAACTGGCACGCTTCCGGACGGAGCAGCATTTACTTCAGCACCGGCGCGAATGTCGTCGAACTTGGGCGGCCGGCATCAAAGCGACTGCGCTCCCTTTTGTGACTGTGTGAGGGGCGTGAGACAGGTACAAATCGCGTTCAAACGCCAGGCCCGCCAATGTCCGGTTTTGGAAAGCGCATTTTCAAACTGAATCGAACAACATGAGTACGCAAACCGGATCTTGGCCGCGGCGCACCTCATCGACTGCTCTCAGCCGAAGGCGGCCAAAGAAATTGTCCTGACGAATGTCAGCTAAGGTGACCGAATTTCTCGGAACCGGCCATCTGGTGACGTCACCAATGCGGTCACTAAAGGATAGCGTATTCATCGGCCTGGTTTGGCACTATTCAAATGAATATCTTGCCGAAAAAACATGAGACCGATGAAGTCTTCCCGCCCGAAAAAGGCAGAACAGTCAGAGGAGCGATCGAGCAACAGAAGCAGTCGTCCCAAATCAATAAAATTACGTTGTTATCAAGCTGTGTCTTTCAACCCAGATGAGCTTTAGGTTAAATGATGTGGCGTGTCTCGCGAAGCAACGTCGCGCACAATCTTAGGCGCAGTTGCCGCAGTCTCATGTCGCACGAATTTGCCGGAGCCCTTGGTAAACCAAGGGAAACTGCTGTAAATGCCTGCGACATGTGCTCAGAAAATTCTTAAGCTAACGCAATGCCGCTTCCGATTAAGTGATTGATTTCAAAATGAGAAATGTTGGCTGGGGAACCTGGATTCGAACCAGGACTAACGGAGTCAGAGTCCGCGGGTCTACCGTTAACCTATTCCCCAACACGGCTCATCGGTGTGTGAGAGGGGCAAGGTCCGTTCAAGAACCTGCGAGGCCGATGAGTGAGCCGCGTATACATCCAACACCGTGGCGAATGCAAGTGCCGCCTGTGACTTTTTTCTGAAAAGAGCGCACTTTGCAGACATGAGGAAGGCGCGCGACAATCGAGCCTTGAAACGCTTTTCCAACTGCGGCCAACCTGTTACAGTTTTGTCAACGAAAGATGTGGCCTCGGAGGAATCTCCCCAAAACGCTTGGCGTGTGAAGGGCGGGTTCCCCGGGTCTGAAAGGCAAAAACGTGACACAGTCAGGCCAGGAACCGCCCCTGAATGGGCGTCGTACCGCTGACGGGTCCGGAGACAGCACAGCTCCGAAGGAGCACAAGAGACCAGGCCGCAGGCGGCGTAAGCGCCGACCCGGCCAGGGGTCGCCGGGGGGAGAGGCGGCGCAGAAGCCGAGCGCCGTGTCCGGGGAGCCGCAGGTGTCGGGGCCGCAAACGGCCCGTGTTGTATCCGGTACCGTCAATCAGAACGCAGGTCTCCGGTCCGAATCCGGACAGGAGGAGAAAAGTGCCGTTTCTTCCGGAAAGCGCCGAAAGAAACGCAAGCGGAACCCAAAAGCGCAGACTGGTGGAGAGGCGGCAAAAACCGATCTCGGTGTCGGAATGTCCGCGCGCAATGAAGGTGACAAGGGTCCGGACGGCGCAACAAGCGCGAAGGGCAAAAAAGCGGCCCGCAGAAGAGGGCGCAAACGCCGGCAGGCCGCCAACGGAGCGGTCAACGGCAGGCCCGTACACAACGAATTCGAAACAGGTGTGCCGAACGGCAGGATGGCCTCCGACGTGCAGACGTTTTCCGAATCGGCTAAGGCGCCGGCGGAGATACGGCTGCCGACCCAGAACGGAGCGCGTGTCGCTGAAACGAAGCCGGCTGGACGAAGGGAACCTTCCCGGACCGCTCGCAACGGGTCTCCGCTTTACGCGGCGCTCGATCTTGGCACCAACAATTGCCGGCTGCTGATCGCTCGTCCGGAAGAGCGCGGTTTCAGGGTCGTCGACGCATACTCGCGCATCGTCCGGCTCGGCGAAGGGGTCGGTTCCAACAGGCGATTGAGTGACACAGCCATGGACCGGGCGATTGATGCCTTGGCCAACTGCCACCGCAAGCTCGCGGACAGGGGTGTTGCCCGCTCGCGCCTGATTGCCACGGAGGCCTGCCGAGCCGCGGAGAACGGGGACGAATTCATCGAGCGGGTAAGGCAGGAAACGGGACTGGCGCTCGAAATCGTCAACCGGGAGACGGAAGCCCGACTTGCCGTGGCGGGATGTGCGTCGCTGGTCGATCACGAAGCCGATGGCGTGATTCTGTTCGACATCGGCGGCGGTTCGTCCGAGATCGTCTGGCTGGATCTGCGCAACCGCTGCGGCGCGCGAGGCTATGCGCTGACCCGGTTTATCCGGTCCTGGATATCGCTTCCTGTCGGCGTCGTAAATCTGGCGGAACGTCATGGTGGGGTTCATGTGACCCCGGATATTTTCGAAGCCATGGTCGATGACGCGTCTTCTCATCTCGCGGCCTTCAACCTGTCCGACAATCTCAGCGAGGCGATTGCCGGCGGAGGCGTCCACATGCTGGGCACATCCGGTACGGTCACCACGCTTGCCGGCGTGCATCTGGGTCTGAAGCGCTACGACCGGCGCCGGGTCGACGGAACCTGGCTCGACGACCGGGACGTCTCCAGAATGATTGATCAGTTGCGCGACATGCCCTATGAGGCGCGCGTGGAAAACCCCTGTATCGGCGCGGACCGTGCCGATCTTGTGCTCGCGGGTTGCGCCATTCTGGAGGCGATTCGAAGGCGCTGGACCTGTTCAAGGCTCCGTGTCGCCGACAGGGGGCTGCGCGAGGGCATCTTGACCGAACTGATGGCGGCCGACGGGGTTTGGTCCACGAAGAAAAACGGCAGACGCCGGGACCGGCTCCGCCAGAGGAAAAGATCATGAGTCGCTCGAAAAAAGGCACCGGAGACCGGGGCCTCCATGTGAAGGTGAAGACCGCCGCAGGAAGACGGGAATCCTCGACCCGCTGGCTGGAGCGGCAATTGAACGATCCTTATGTGCGCCGGGCAAAGATGGACGGGTACCGGTCACGCGCCGCCTACAAGCTCATTGAGATAGACGACAAGCACAGACTGCTCAAAGCCGGGTACCGGGTGGTCGATCTGGGCTGTGCGCCGGGCGGCTGGTGCCAGGTGGCGGTCGAGCGGGTCCAGTCGAGCGTCGAGGCGCCGAAGGTGGTCGGTATCGATTACCTGGACATGGATCATGTCCGTGGCGCCATTTTCCTGAAAAAGGATTTTCTCGACGACGATGCGCCTCGCATGCTGATGGAGTCGCTCGGCGGACACAAGCCGGACGTGGTTCTCTCAGACATGGCGGCGCCGACGACCGGCCATAAGCAGACGGACCACTTGCGAACGACTCACCTCTTTGAAATCGCGGTTGATTTCGCTCGCAGAAACCTCGTGCCGGGCGGTTCTTTCCTGGCGAAGGTTTTTCGTGGCGGCACGGAAAACGCTTTGTTGCAGGACCTGAAGCGTGACTTCAAGACGGTCGCCCACCTCAAGCCGCCGGCCAGCCGAAAGGAAAGCCCGGAACTCTATGTCATCGCGAAAGGATTTCGCGGCAGCGACCTTCCGCCTGATTGACGGTCGGGTCACGGAACCACCTTCGCGGCGGGCAGCTCGAAACAATCGGGGAAGCAGGTGAGAAACCATTCGCCTCTTTTCTTTCTGTCACCCGCATGTTATTGACCCGCGCCAACTTCTCCGGCACAGCCGAAGCGACTCGAAAGATACGGGCTTGTTCATTCAAGCGCGTGTCTCAGGCACTCTATTTAAGGGGAATTGGCCATGGCGTCTTTCTTTGTCCCATCGACAGGGCAGCAAGCCCTGACATTCGATGATGTTCTGCTGATCCCCGGTCATTCGGAAGTCATGCCGGGCCAGGTCGACCTGCGGACGAAGGTCACCCGCGAGCTGGAACTCAATATTCCGATCATTTCCTCCGCGATGGATACGGTTACCGAGGGACGTCTTGCGATCGCCATGGCGCAGGCAGGCGGCATCGGCGTCATTCACCGGAACCTGAGCCTCGATCAGCAGGCGGAAGAAGTCCGCATGGTCAAGAAGTTCGAAAGCGGAATGGTCGTCAATCCGCTGGTGATCGGTCCGGACGCCACTCTTCAGGACGCGTTGAACCTGATGAAGCACTATGGAATCTCCGGCGTTCCGGTTGTCGACAACGGCGGTTCCGGCGGTCAGATCACGGGAAAGCTGGTCGGTATCCTGACCAACAGGGACGTCCGCTTTGCCTCTAACCCCGAGCAGAAGATCCATGAACTGATGACAAGCGAGAACCTGGTCACCGTCAGCGACAATGTCAGCCAGGAAGACGCCAAGCGGTTGCTGCATCAAAACCGCATCGAAAAGCTTCTGGTCGTCGACGAAGACCGGAACTGTATCGGTCTGATCACCGTAAAGGACATGGAAAAAGCGCAGCTCAACCCGAACGCCTCCAAGGATGCGCAAGGTCGGTTGCGCGTTGCAGCGGCAACCAGCGTGGGTGACGAGGGCTTCGAACGGGCCGAGCGGCTTGTCGATGCCGGTGTCGACATGGTTGTGGTGGACACGGCACACGGGCATTCCCAGAAGGTTCTGGACATGGTCAGCCGGGTCAAGACCTTGTCCAATTCCGTTCAGGTTCTGGCCGGCAACGTCGCGACCTCCGAGGCAACGAAGGCCCTGATCGATGCTGGCACCGACGCGGTCAAGGTCGGGATCGGACCGGGCTCCATCTGCACCACTCGGATCGTTGCCGGTGTCGGTGTGCCGCAGCTGACCGCCATCATGGAATCGGTCAATGAAGCCGACAAGCACGGTATCCCGGTGGTAGCCGACGGCGGCATCAAGTTTTCCGGCGATCTGGCCAAGGCTATTGCCGCCGGAGCGTCGTCCGTCATGATCGGGTCGCTTCTGGCCGGCACCGAAGAAAGCCCGGGCGAGGTTTATCTTCACCAGGGCCGCTCCTACAAATCCTATCGCGGTATGGGGTCCGTTGGTGCCATGGCACGGGGCTCCGCGGACCGCTATTTCCAGGCAGAGGTTCGCGACAGCCTGAAACTGGTTCCGGAAGGTATCGAAGGTCAGGTTCCCTACAAGGGGGCGCTCGGCAGCGTCCTGCATCAGTTGGCAGGCGGCGTGCGCGCGGCCATGGGATATGTCGGCGGCAAGACCATCAAGGATTTTCAGGAAAAAGCGCGTTTTGTCCAGATTTCCGGCGCGGGTTTGCGTGAAAGCCATGCCCATGACGTGACAATCACGCGCGAAAGCCCGAATTATCCTTCCAATGTTTAAAAAACCAAAGACGGTGCGGTCTTGACAACTTCACCCCGCACCGAGGGGTTCTCATGAAAGACGGCGGACGCCTGGCGGCGGCGATTGAAGTCCTGACGGAGGTCAACGACCGGCACAGGCCTGTGCAGCTCGCGCTCAGGGATTGGGGAGCGGCGCACCGCTTTGCCGGTTCCGGAGACCGGACGGTCATCGGCAATCTGGTGTTCGATGCGTTGCGGAACAAGGCATCTCTGGCCTCGGTCATGGGAACCGATGCCGCGCGGTCACTCGTTCTGGCGACCTATGTCCGCTCATGGGGCAAGGGCGTGCCCTCCCTCGTTGAAGCTCTGGCCAACGACCGCCATGCGCCGGATTCCCTGTCCGAAGACGAGACGCACCTTTTGTCCGGGGATGCGCCGGTGGAGATGCCGGCCGCCGCGCAGGCTGATGTGCCGGAGTGGCTTTGGCCACGGTTCGAGGCCGTGTTCGGTCCGCACGCCGTCGAGGAGGGCAGGGCGCTCTCCACACGCGCTCCGGTCGACCTGAGGGCAAACAGCCTGAAAGCAGACCGGGAAAAGGTGCTGAAACGTCTGGCTCATACCGGTGCGGACGCTTGCGGTCTCTCCCCCGTGGGAATTCGCATCGAAGCCAAACCGGGAATCGGGCGCATGCCGCACGTTCAGGCGGAGGAAGGGTATCGCAAGGGCTGGTTCGAACTCCAGGACGAGGCAAGCCAGCTTGCGGCTCATCTTGCACAGGCGAGGCCCGGGCAACAGGTTCTGGACTATTGCGCCGGCGGCGGCGGCAAGACCCTCGCTCTGGCCGCCTCGATGGAAAACAAGGGCCAGCTTTATGCCTATGATGCCGACAGGCTGCGGCTGGCACCGATCCATGAGCGCCTGCAGCGCGCCGGCGTGCGCAACATCCAGGTTCGCGATCCGGCCAGTTCCAGTCTCAATGATCTGGAGCGGCAGATGGACCTCGTCTTCATCGACGCACCCTGCACCGGTACTGGTGTCTGGCGACGGCGGCCGGACAGCAAGTGGCGTCTGTCTGAAAAAGCGCTCGGCGACCGGCTGGAAGACCAGCGCCACGTGCTTGAGCACGGCAGCCGGTATGTCAAACCAGGCGGACGGCTCGTTTACGTTACCTGTTCTGTGTTACGCGAAGAGAATCAGGACCAGGTCGAATGGTTTCTGGGCAGTCGTCAGGATTTCGTTTCGCTGCCGGCCGCCGATATCTGGCGGGAAACCTTGCCGAATATCCGTCAGCCACAATACGTGTCGGAGCGCGGTGAAATACTTATGACGCCCGCTTCGACTGCAACGGACGGCTTTTTCGTCGCAATTTTTCAGCGTACAAGCTGATCCAGCAGGCGGCTGGCACATTTTCCCCTTGGCCCGGATCGGCCTGCGAGGAAAAAGGGTTGCGGTGCCCGCCTGACGACCCGCTATTCGTTCAGGTCGCGCACCAGCTTCGAATAGATTTCACGGACATAACTGCTTTGACCGGACCGCAAGATCCAGTCTCTTGAGCCGTAGGTTACCATCCGCTCACCGACGGGGCGCTTCAGGATCTGTTTGTCGGTGTGACGATTGACGATGACCGAGCCGAACTCGCCCGCAAGGTCTTCGAAGATTTCGGCCATGATCGGCAAATCGCTCGACAGGCGAAGAGAAGCGGCATTTTCGCGGAACTCTTCGACAAAGGCCTTGAACGGTCCGGCCGGGTCCCGGTCGCGCAAACTTACTTCGTACGCTCGTCTGAGCGCCGTTCCCGGGCTTTGGCCTCTTTCCAGCAGATAGGTCGTGTTGAGCTGCCGAACCATTTCCACATGATCGGCGGCAAAGGACTTGTTGACCAGTTCACGATCGCCGGCAAATGCGCGATCCGGTTTGCGCAGAATGGAACGCCAGAAAAACTCGAAGAAATCTTCTTCGGCCTCAAGCAGGTTTTCGTAGGAAATGATTTTCAGGCTGCCGATACCAAACACTTCGCTCAGACGCCTGATCTGCAGGCGTGGCATCACGGGGGACACGTCAACCAGCGAGGAAAGCCCGAATATGCACAGCATGTATTCAGCGAATGTCGTGTCGGCCCCGTGCTTGATCAGTTCCTGCCAGTGCGAAGGCCAGACATTGGCCGGGTGGCGGAGAAAAAACACCACCTCGATGTCGTAACCTCTGAAAAGATCACGGAAAACCCGTAGCTGCTGTTCGTTCAGGAAAATGAAGTTTTCGCTGGTAATCAGTGAAAGGTCATGGCCGGAAATCTCGAATTTCAATGCATTGAGCGAACATTCCTCTGAAACCGGCAGCCAGCCGCGCAAGACATCCACCAGCTGGTGGTGACCGGTTGTTCCCCATCCGGTGGATGGAATGAAGACCCCCAAATCCTCGAGATGACCGCGGTTTTCGGTCAGACGTTTCTGGAGATAGGTCGAGCCGGTCTTGTGAGGTCCGACATGAAGGATGATCTTCGGCCTCATCCGGGGAGTGCCCCGACTTCGATGGATAGGCCGGTGAGGATGCGATTCTTGACAGACATCGTTAGGCTCCCGCACGAAGGTCCAAGGCGCGTTCCGACGGGCGGTTGCTGCACCGCAACCAGATTTCATCAGGATTGTGAACGAAATATGGTCGCCTCACTGCCGGGGCCGATTGCGACGAGCCGACGAAGAAGGGTCTCGCAGACCCTCAGGAGGAGGACCGATCCTGCCGTCGCAGCCCGAGAACGTTGGGAAGCGGTTCGTGATCTCCCGGCAGAAGCCCGGAAACCGATTCGGCTCGCCGATCGTCTCCTGTTTCCGTGTCTGCTCGTGTGACTGCGGGTTCGGGCGTTGGTTGATCGCTAGCTTTTTCGGCGCCTGATGGTTCTGGGAACGCTGACCCGGAAACTTCGTCCTCAGCGTCGTTTTGGATCAGGTCTTCGATGAATTGCCTGACTTCCGGATCAAGCCCTTTGCCGGACGACAGGGCAGTCAGTACAGAGCGGGCCTGGTTGGCGAACTTCCCGGCGGCAAGGGTTGCGCCGAGAGCGTTCAACGGCCCCTGCGCTTGCGCGTCCAGATCGTGGGCGTCGAGCGCGAACATCATCGCCTGCCCGGCGTTTCCGAGCTTGCGCGAGAGAACGCTGAGCCTGACGAGGACCGCGGTGGAACGCCGGTCGCACTTGAGAGCCTCTTGGGCGGCCTCATAGGCATCGTCAAGGGCGCCCTTGCCCGCGAGGGCGTCGGAAAGGATGACAAGGGGTAACGGGTCGTTCGGGACAAGTTGGTTTGTCCTGACGGTGAGCTCGACGACTTCGTCAAACCGGCTCCGGCGCAGGAGAACCTCCGACAACCCCACCATTGCTGGGACATGGTTCGAAGCGATCTTCAACGCTCTGCGGTAGGCGGCGATCGCGGTGCTGTACTGGTTGGTTTTGGACTGGGTTTCAGCAAAAACAGTCAGAGTCGCCGCGGAATCCGGCAGCAGATCCAGCAGACGCTTCGCGGGACCGCTGGCTTCGGCAGCCTTTCCCTCCTTCAGAAGAACGCTGGCGAGCCCGTAAAGGGCGTTTCTGTTCTCAGGCTCCAACTCCAGAACATCCGTGAAATTCTGTTTGGCATTGGCGGTATCCCCCAGCAGAAGTTGGCAATTGCCGAGGCTCGCCCGTGCGCGCAGGTGGTCGGGCTCGGTAAAGACGATCCGGCGCAACTGGGACTGCGCTTCTTCCGCATGGCCCGACTGAAGCAGCGCGGACGCTGCGCGGTAGGCGATTTCCGTATCGTTGGGCGCGAGTTCCTGAGCCTTCAGGTAGGAGACAAGCGCCTTGTCCATGTCTCCGGACTGTTCAAGTCTCACGGCTTCGTCGAAGGCTTTACGGGCGGCTAGCGTCATTTGTTTCCCGGCGGTTTGACTTCCGATGGCCCGAACTGAACTTGAAACTCCAGACGCCGGGGTAGCGGCTAACCTAAGAAACGGGCGGAGAGGGGTCAAAAGGGAAATTCAACCGTGCACAGCTTGTGCGCCTGCTTGCTCCCGAAAGACCTCTGCTTCAGGGGGGGCAGGGCAAACGCGGCAGGATCGCTCAACAGCCTGAAACTGCCTAAAGCGGGGCGGAACCCGTCCGGCTGAAACCTTCCGCCGATGACAGGAGCACGCCGTTTCCAGTCGTGAGCAGAAACCTGTGCGGGATGCGGTAACTAGAAGATTTCGGGTTCTATTTGCGCATCAGTCCGGTTAAAAGCTGGCCATGACACATCATGACCGCCTTTTGATCGTCGATTTCGGATCCCAGGTTACCCAGCTGATCGCACGCCGGCTGCGCGAGCTCAAGGTCTATTGCGAGATCCACCCCTTTCAGAACGTTACCGACGCTTTCCTCCAGGAGTTCAGCCCGAAAGCCGTGATCTTTTCCGGTGGGCCGTCTTCGGTCTTCGCGGACGGCGCACCGATGCCGCCTGAAAGTGTCTTCGATCTCGGCGTTCCTATCCTTGGCATTTGTTACGGACAACAGGTCATGATGCACTGCCTGGGCGGAAAGGTGGAGCGGGGACATGGGACCGCCGAATTCGGCAGGGCCTACGTCGTGCCGAAGACCGGGACTATCGCCTTGCTGAACGGCTGGTTCGACGATGGCCGGGAACAGGTTTGGATGAGCCACGGCGATCATGTCAGCGAAATTGCCCCCGGGTTCGAGGTCTACGGAACATCGCCGAACGCGCCTTTTGCGATCACCGCGGATGTCGCTCGGAATTTTTACGCGGTGCAGTTTCACCCGGAAGTTCACCACACGCCGAATGGCAAAACGCTTTACGAGAATTTCGTCAAACTCGCCGGCTTTTCCGGCGACTGGACCATGGGGGCTTATCGGGACGACGCGATTGCCAAAATCCGCGAACAGGTCGGTGACAAGAAGGTCATCTGCGGTTTGTCCGGGGGCGTCGACAGTTCCGTTGCCGCCGTGTTGATCCACGAAGCGATCGGCGATCAACTGACTTGCGTATTCGTCGATCACGGGCTGCTGCGTCTGAACGAGGCGCAGGAAGTGGTGTCCATGTTCCGCGATCACTACAACATTCCACTCATTCACGCCGATGAAGCGGAATTGTTTCTCGGAGCGCTCGAGGGGATTTCCGACCCCGAGACAAAACGCAAGACGATCGGCAAGCTGTTCATCGATGTCTTTCAGAAACACGCCCATGAGATCGACGGTGCGGAATTCCTTGCCCAAGGCACACTCTATCCTGATGTGATTGAAAGCGTTAGCTTTTCGGGCGGGCCTTCGGTGACCATCAAATCGCACCACAATGTCGGTGGGCTGCCGGAAAAGATGGGGCTGAAACTCGTCGAACCGCTGCGGGAGCTTTTCAAGGACGAGGTGAGGGCGCTTGGACGGGAATTGGGGCTTCCCGAGAGTTTCATTGCACGCCATCCGTTCCCCGGACCTGGTCTCGCCATCCGCTGCCCGGGGGAAATAACGCGCGACAAGCTAGAGATCTTGCGCAAGGCGGATGCCGTCTATATCGACCAGATCCGCAAACACGGGCTCTATGACGAAATCTGGCAGGCGTTCGTCGCCATTTTGCCGGTTCGCACGGTGGGCGTCATGGGCGACGGCAGAACCTACGATTACGCCTGCGCCTTGCGGGCCGTGACCTCCGTCGACGGGATGACCGCGGACTACTATCCCTTCAGCCACGAGTTTCTGGGCGAAACCGCGACCCGGATCATCAACGAGGTCCAGGGGATCAACCGGGTTACCTACGACATCACATCGAAGCCTCCGGGAACGATTGAGTGGGAATAGGGTAGTTCGATCCAGGATTTTCCGGAACCGGGCGACATCTTTCCGGTTCGCCGATTGTCTTTTCAGAGCGAAAAAATGTTCAAAAAAACAAGAAAGAAAATCAGAAAGGCGCTCAAGGGCAAGTCCGTCCCGGAAAAGTTCACCGCAAACGATGTCGCTTTCCTGCATATCGGAAAGAACGCGGGAACACAGATCATTCAGTTGTCGACACAATTGAACGCTCTCCAGAACGACTTCAGAATTGTTTCATCTGGCCATGGCCTGAAGCTCAAGGATGTGCCTGAGTACGTTCCATATTTCTTTTCCGTAAGACATCCCCTTTCACGCTTCCGGTCAGGTTTCTATTCTCGAAAGAGGAAAGGCCAGCCGAGGCTCTACAACGAGTGGAAGAAAGAAGAAGAGCAAGCCTTTGCGAATTTCGAACATGCGAACGACCTCGCAGAAGCGCTTTTCAGGAACGACGGCATCGGAGAGAACGCCTTCTGGGCGATGAACAGCATCGGTCATGTAAGAACACGACAAACCGACTGGTTTCAGCTCTCCGGAAACTTTCTGAAGGAACGACCGCCTGTCTGGATCGTTCGGCAGGAAGCTTTTGAGAACGATTTCGACGTTCTGTTGCAAAGGTTGAACTCAAATTTGTCCGTCGCGGATCTGGCGATCGCACAGGATGAAAAGTCTGCCCACAAATACGCGTACACCCAGGACCCGTCCCTTTCGGACCTTGCCAAACAGAACCTGGAACAATGGTATCGCGCCGACTTGGAGTTTTATACTATCTGCTCCAACTGGCTGGAAAGGCAGTGAACGAAACCGGTGTTTTTCCGGTTTTGCAGGAGTGCCGATCCCCCCGATCCAACAAAGTGAAATTTGAATGGCATGAAAGAAAAGACCTTCATTTTGGGAGCCGGTTGCCAGAAATGCGGTACGAGCTGGCTGCATCGCTACATGCTGCAATCCGGGGAATTCGCCGAAGGTTTCACCAAGGAGTACCATATCTGGGACTGTGTCGATATCGAAACGATGAAAATGATGCTGGCGCCGAGGCCTTCGTTGCGCCACCGTCTGCAGAAGCGCAACGACGCGTTGCTCTACCTGATGCAGACAAAGCCGGGCTTCTACTTCAAGTACTTCGATTCCCTGTGCAGCCCCGAACAGCGTCTGACCGCCGACATAACGCCATCTTACAGCGGGTTGAGCGAGGAGCGTTTCCGTTTCATTCGCCAGGGTTTTGAGAAACGGAACATTAAATGCAAGGCCGTCGTCCTGATCCGCGATCCCGTTGAGCGGATCAAGAGCAACATCAGCTTCATGTTGAGTAAGGGAAAAACCGGTGCGGGCGTCGAAGCCGGAGTGACCGATTTTGTCGCCGCGTTGCGCAGTCACTTCAAGACCGAGGAATGCCGGTTACGATCCAGCTACCATGAGACGATACAGCGCCTCTACGGCGCCTTTGAAAAGAAAGAGGTCTATGTCGGTCTCTACGAGACGATGTTTGAGCCCGCTCAGATCGAAAAGCTGTCGGCGTTTCTGGGCATTGAACCGAATTTCGAATATTCTTCCGTCTATGTGAACAAAACCAAGAACAAGACCAAGATCGAAGCCGGTATCGATCCAGAATTAGAGGCGGAAATCAAGCAAACCTACAAAGACGTCTATGAGTACTGCCACAAAGAGTTTCCGCAAACGAGAGAGCTTTGGGGCTAGAACGCATGCCACGGGGAGGGGGGACATGGGTCAGGGTTCTGACGAATACGGAAAAACGGGAAGTCGAAGGCATTTGCCGGCATTTCATAGATGAAAAGCTGAAACCACGATTCCTTCAGGAAATACGCGAGACCGAATTCAATTACCCCGTCGATATTTCCGGAAAATGGCGCGGTGTAAAGTACAGCTTCATGACCCGTTATCGCTCGGGATTTTCTGAAAATCTTGGCGAGGAATTCGATCGCGCCTTTGCACGGCTCGATCTTGTAGAAGAGCGGCACACGGCTCTCCATTTCAACGTGATGTGGCACCGGCATACCGGCCAGTGGTTCTGCCGCCACGCCGATGTTCCTCTTGAGGAAGCCCTTCGCCAGATCGAGACCGACTCGCTGCTCCATCCCCTTTAGACTTGAAACGACAACCACCATTGGCTGCCAACCGACGGAACATGAGCAACCGCATAGTCATACTAACCGATGGAGCCGACCGGCACTTCTATTTCTGTAACCGTCTCATCAAGGAGACCGGGACCGTTGTGGGCGTCGTAACCGGAGGTAAGGAAATCAATCGCAGCCGGCTGGAAGAGCTGCGCCGAGCCACTTTTCGCCACCCGTTCCAAACCGTAAAGCAGCGTTTCTACCACAAGCGCTACCGAGCTTACGGCAATGCCTTGAAACAGGAAAAACGAGAAGCCGAAGGGCGGTACTTTGGCGGTCAGAGGTCCCGGTTCATGGCCGATCATGCCGATCTTGTCATCGCTCATGTCGACGGCCAAGTCCGTTCCATCAACGCCGAGCGAATGGTCGACATCATCCGAAATGCCAGGCCTGATATCATCGCAGTCATGGGAACATGCATGCTCGGCCGGAAGATCCTGGACAGCGCGCCACACGTTCTCAACATGCATACGGGTCTGTCGCCCTACTACAGGGGCGGGCGGACTAATTTTTGGCCCTTCGTCGAAAATGCGCCGGGCTATTTCGGCGTCACGGTACACAGAATGTCGCCAGGCATCGATTCAGGTGACATCATCCATTCTCAACGCGTGCTTGTGGAGCCCGGCGATACCTATGCCGCGATCAACTGCAAAAGCATCGTTGCCGGGACCGGACTTATGATCGATGCGCTGAAAAGCATCGAGGCAGGCACCTGCAAAGCCTTGCCGCAATGGACCGAGGGCAAGACCTTTTACGATCGTGACTGGACCTTCAAGGCCGCCAAAGCGTATTTCGAAAACCGGGAGGGGCTGCTTCACCGGCAGATCGCAGGTGAAGAAACCGGGGCATTCTCAGGCATCAATATCGTGCGGAATGGCAGAATGGTCGATGGCTAGCGAACGGAAAAAGCGTCTCTTCGCGCACGTCCTGCTTTATCACGCCGTTAGCGAAAACCTGCCGGTCCAACCGGGTATGAAGTTGCACAACGTATGCCCGGACGTTCTTTTCAAGCAGCTTTCCTGGGTCAAGCAGAATTTCGACGTTGTCGACCTGGACAGCCTGGCCCGTCTGCAGGATCGCGAAGGCAAGTGCGCCATCACGTTTGACGACGCTTACAAGAGCGTCTTTACCAACGCACTGCCAATCCTCGCGGACTTGAACCTTCCCGCAAGTGTTTTCGTGATCGGCAGCACCCTGACCGGCAAAATCTTCTGGCGGGACAAGATGCGCATGCTGATCGGTTCCGGTCTTTCCGCGGAATTTGTTGCATGGGCAGAAGCGTTTTGCCGATCGAACCGCATCGACGCCGACAATCTTTACAAGAAAAGCAAGTGCCCAAGCGTCAACAGCGCGGAACTCGACAAACTCCTGAGCGCGTTCCTGGATGCCCGGGTGGTTTCCGGAAGAGGAGAACGGAACCTTTGCGCCGACGATGAGCGGCAGCTGGTTGAGCACCCGCTCCTGTCCTACGGCAACCACACCGAAAACCATTATGTCCTGGCGTCTCTGTCCGGCGCTGAGCAACGGCGCGAAATCCGGAGAAACGCGGCCTTGCTGGAGACCCTGGGCAGAAAGACAACACAGGTGTTTTCCGTACCCTTCGGCGGCCTCGAGACCTTCGACACCGAAACCTGCACCATCCTTGCGCGGGAAGGCTATTCGGCCTTTTTGCTGTCTCGCTCGCGCGTAAACCATGTGACGGATGGCCCTCTGCCGAAACTCAATGGCTTGCCGGTACTCGAGCGCTATATGCCTGTAGGATCTTTTTCGGGATTTCAGAGACAGATCGCCGAACTGATCGACGGCGCCGGGCAAAGGGTCGGACTGGGCCCGTGAAGGCACTTCATTGAAACGTGGGTATCAATTGACGAAAACGGCGGACGAACTGGTTCTGGAACCGCAATGTGAGAATTGCGCCGCACTCTGCTGTGTGGTGTTCGTGTTCGACAAGTCCGAGTCCTTCGCCATCGACAAGGCGGCGGGCGAAGTGTGTCCCAATCTCGATACCTGCGGCAAATGCACCATTTTCCGGGAAAGGGAGACGCTCGGCTTCAGGGGCTGCATTGCCTACGACTGCCACGGTGCGGGCCAGCGCGTGACACAAGAGGTGTTTGGCGGCAGGAGCTGGCGCGACGACCCGATTCTCATGAACCGGATGGGCGATGCCTTGTCCGTCTTGCGCCAGATCCACGAACAGCTGTTGCTGCTTGGCGCAGCGGCAAAACTTCCCCTCGACCCGGACGAACGTCTGGAGCTCTCCGGTCTCAGGCAAATCCTTGCTCCGGAAACGGACTGGTCGGAAGAAAGCCTGAAAGCCTTTCCCGTTGCCCGCGCAACGCGTCAGGTGGCCGACTTTCTGTCTAGACTGCGCCGCCACGTCCAACTGTCCGGTTGAGCAACTGACGCATTCGTGACTTTAACCGGTGCGGAATTCCCAGCATGGTGGCGTCCGGATAGCGATTGATCCACACAAGGGACCGCCGCGACATGCGATTTTTTTGTCTTTTAGCGCTGGCGCTCGTCAGCATCAAACCGGTTTTGGCCGGAGAGGTTAAAATCGTGGACGCCACGGCGCGTCAACAGGGCGGATCGTGGACCTTCTCAGTGACGCTTCTCCATGAAGATGAAGGATGGGATCACTATGCGGATCTGTGGCAGGTACTCGGACCGGACGGTGCCGTATTGGGGGAGCGTGTATTGCTGCACCCTCATGAAAACGAGCAACCTTTCACCCGCTCGCTTTCAGGCGTCGTAATTCCGGATGGGGTGGGCAGCGTTCGGATTCGCGCCCGGGACAAGAAACACGGGTTTTCGGACAAAACATTTGAGGTTTCTCTCGACAGATAACACTCCTGGGCGAGGGAAGACGGACCCGGTCAGCGCGCGACAAACGCCAGGACGCCATCCGCTACGAATTGAACCGACAAGGCAGCCAGAAGGACGCCGAGAAGGCGGGTGATCACGAGCTGAGCCGTGTCGCCGAGCAAACGCTCGATCCGGTCGGCGAGAAGAAAAGTTCCCAGGCAGCACAGCAGTATAAATGCAATGACCGCACCGAGGCCCGCATATGACAGAGTGTCCGGGGCCTGACCGGTGAGCAGAATAATCGCGGAAATCGCGGCAGGTCCGGAAATCAGGGGAATGGCGAGCGGAAACACCGCTATTTCGTGAACCGCGCCATGGTTGGTCTCGGGTTCGATTGCCTTTTCGGCGGTTTCCGTTTTGCGTTCCTGCCTTTTTCCAAAAACCATTTCAAGCGCAATGATGAAAAGCAGAATACCGCCCGCCACGCGGAAGGCCGACACGGAAATTCCCAGGACATTCAGAACGGCCTGCCCGAAGGCGTAGAAGATCAGAAGGATGCCGGCGGCTGTGAGAACGGATCTGACGGCCACGCGCCGGCGGTCGGCTCGGCTCATTCCGGCGGTCACGGCCAGGAACATCGGGGCAAGGCCGATCGGGTCTATCGTGACAAAAAGGGTCGCGAAGGCATTGACGAAATAGTCGAGCATGATCAGTTCCCGCTGCCGAAATTGGGATGTGATTTCAACCCGACTATAGGCTCTAATCCATCGCACCGGTCTCGCCAGGTGAAAATCATTTTTTGCCCCTGTGCATATTCAATGCAAACCATTGAATTAATTGCGTGTTTGATTAGCCGGAAAATGGCCCGGAATTTGGTTCGGCAGATTGAATCGGCTATAAAAGAAACAGCAATAACAAGCAAATGAGTGTCTCTTTGGCCGACCAGGACAACAACACCCCTTCAGACGGTTTTCCGTCCGATATCAAACCGGTCTCCATCGTCGATGAAATGAAGCGCAGTTACCTCGATTACGCCATGAGCGTGATCGTGTCGCGCGCGCTGCCCGATGTCCGGGACGGCTTGAAACCCGTTCACAGGCGCATCCTCTATTCGATGCACGAAAACGGGTATGAATGGAACAAACCCTACCGTAAGTCGGCGCGCGTCGTCGGTGACGTCATGGGTAAGTATCACCCGCACGGCGACAGCGCGATCTACGATGCGCTTGTGCGCATGGCGCAGGACTTTTCTCTCCGCTTGCCCCTGATCGACGGGCAGGGGAACTTCGGCTCGGTCGACGGAGACCCGGCTGCGGCCATGCGCTACACCGAATGCCGGCTTGAAAAAGTCGCTCACAAGCTTCTCGACGATATCGACAAGGACACCGTCGACTTCCAGGAGAACTACGACAACTCCGAGAGCGAACCTGTCGTTCTGCCGGCGAAGTTTCCAAACCTTCTTGTCAATGGCGCGGGCGGCATCGCCGTCGGCATGGCAACCAACATCCCGCCGCACAATCTCGGCGAGGTGATCGACGCCGCTATCGCCATCATGGAAAACCCGGCGATGTCGCTGGAAGAGCTGATGCAGATCGTGCCGGGACCGGATTTTCCGACCGGCGCCATGATCCTCGGCCGCTCCGGTATCCGAAGCGCCTATGACACCGGACGCGGCTCGATCGTCATGCGCGCCAAGGTCGATGTCGAGGAAGTCCGCAAGGACCGTAACGCGCTGATCGTCTCCGAGATCCCGTATCAGGTCAACAAGGCGACGATGATCGAAAAAATCGCCGAGCTTGTGCGGGACAAGCGCGTCGAAGGCATTTCCGATATCCGCGACGAAAGCGACCGCTCGGGCATGCGCGTGGTCATCGAACTGAAGCGGGATGCCGTTCCCGACGTTGTCTTGAACCAGCTCTACCGGTTCAGTCAGCTGCAAACGTCCTTCGGCGCCAATATGGTGGCTCTGAACGGCGGCAAGCCGGAGCAGATGAACCTGTCCGACATGCTGCGCGCCTTCGTCGCCTTCCGGGAGGAAGTCGTTCAGCGGCGCACGCGCTATCTGCTGAAAAAAGCCCGGGACCGGGCACATATTTTGGTCGGCTTGGGTATTGCGGTCGCCAACATCGATGAGGTCATTCATCTGATCCGCACCGCGCCGGATCCGGCGACGGCACGAGCGCAACTGATGGAGCGCGATTGGCCGGCGCGTGACGTTGAGCCGCTCATCCGTCTGATCGATGACCCGCGCCACCAGGTCCAGGAAGACGGCACCTACAAGCTCTCCGAGGAGCAAGCCCGGGCAATCCTCGATCTGAGGCTTCAGCGCCTTACAGCGCTTGGCCGCGATGAAATCGACGACGAACTGAAAAAGATCGGCGCGGAGATTTCCGATTTTCTGGATATCTTGCGCTCCCGTGCGCGGATACAGGAAATCGTCCGCAACGAGATGCTGGAGATCAAGGAAGAATTCGCAACGCCCCGGCGAACGGAAATTGTCGAGGGCGGCGCGGACTTCGATGAGGAAGACCTGATCCAGCGCGAGGACATGGTGGTGACCGTTTCCCATGGCGGCTACATCAAGCGCGTGCCGCTTGCCACCTACCGGGCCCAACGCCGGGGCGGCAAGGGCCGTTCCGGCATGGCCACAAAAGACGAGGATTTCGTGACCCGGCTGTTCGTGGCCAACACTCACACGCCGGTGCTGTTCTTCTCCTCGCGCGGCATCTGCTACAAGCTCAAGGTCTGGCGCCTGCCGCTCGGCGGGCCGACATCGCGCGGCAAGGCGTTGGTCAATATCCTGCCGATGGAACAGGGCGAACAGATCACGTCCATTCTACCCTTGCCGGAGGATGAGGAAAGCTGGGCAAATCTCGATGTGATGTTTGCGACCGTGCGTGGCACGGTGCGCCGGAACAAACTCTCCGACTTCGTGAACATCAACCGGAACGGCAAGATCGCCATGAAACTGGAAGATGGTGACGGCATCGTTGGCGTCGACACCTGTTCCGAGCATGACGATGTCATGCTGACCACGAATTTCGGCCAGTGCATCCGCTTCCCCGTGACGGATGTCCGGGTGTTCGCCGGCCGCAATTCCGTCGGGGTGCGAGGCATTCGCCTGGCCGACGACGACCGGGTCATTTCCATGCAGATCCTGCATCATATCGATGTGGATGCCGAAGAAAGGGCTGCCTATCTCAAGCTTTCACGGGCGATGCGGGGTGAAGCGGATGAAAACGGTGGCGCGTCCGATGAAGAAGGCGTTGTCGCCGGCGATCTGCCGCAGGAACGCTACGCACAGATGAGTGCCGCGGAACAGATCATTCTGACAGTTTCCGAAAACGGCTACGGCAAGCGAACCTCTTCGTTTGAATATCGGGTCACCGGACGCGGCGGCAAGGGCATCACCGCCATGGCTGTCAACGATCGCAACGGTGGCCTGGTTGCGTCCTTCCCCGTGGAAGAGGGACATCAGATCATGCTCGTGACCGACGGAGGTCAGCTCATCCGCTGTCCGATCCACGGTATCCGTATCGCCGGCCGGGCAACACAGGGCGTCATCGTCTTCAAGACGGCTTCCGACGAAAAGGTCGTTGCCGTGGAGGGGATCTCCGAAGTCGAGGAAGATGAGGATCTCGAAGAGGAAGAAGGCGGTCAGGAAACCTCGAATGGCGACACGCCACCCGCAGCCGGCGAGGAAACGGGGGACGAGGGAGACGGCACACCGGAAAGTTGACCTTTGAACCAGACGCGTAAACGCGCAAAAACGACAACAGCGGCCAGGGTGGAAACTGGGCCGCTGTTTGCCGTTTGCGGGGGGATGTAAAGAGGACTGATCGTCAGTTGGTCACAGGGTAGCGCGCCAAAATGGTTTCATTCACGGTCGGAGAGGACTTCTCGACGGTCACGAAGGATACGTTGCGAACTTTGCTCGCACCGGTCAGTGCGGCCGCGCAATCTTCGCTCCATGCTCCCCACGCCTGGGATTCGCAAGACTTTCCAACCGTTGCTTCCGGCATACGGTCAGACTTCGTCGAGGTCAGTCCCTGGGTCGCGAGGTTGGTCATTCTGTCGGCTTGCGAGGCATTGCTCGGATGCAGAGTGAAGATGCCTACCAGCAGTACCGTCAGCAAAGCCAGGATGAACACCGCGGCCATCTTGATCTGAACCGAACGGTCCAGGGCTTTGGTTTCTATCGCAAAAGGCTTGGAAACCGGCTGGGTGTCGGTCAAGTCGAAAGTCTTGTAGCTCCTCATTTGTCTGGCTCCTGCTCACGCCGTTCTTCTTTGATGCCGCCAGACTGCCGTATTGATGAAAAGACCGATGTGACGGCGGTCACACATTGTCAGTTAGTGGCAAAAAGGCTTCGGAGCGGAACTTAGTCATGTCCTCATAAAATACGATAAAAGGTCACAAAGAATTTGACATAAGTTGAGACATAAAGGCTTAAGAAATAGTCTGTTTTCGGTTTGCTGCCG
The DNA here is from genome assembly GCF_017309185.1 of Roseibium aggregatum. Lineage (GTDB taxonomy): Bacteria > Pseudomonadota > Alphaproteobacteria > Rhizobiales > Stappiaceae > Roseibium > Roseibium aggregatum_B. The sequence continues at coordinate 2,203,009 of NZ_JAEKJZ010000001.1, forward strand.
CAGCGGTAACAACTTCTGGTGCAAGGGTGCGCAATGCGGACGTCTGCATCCTTTGGCGCGAAATCGAGCTTTTCCGGGCCCGCACGAAATACTCTTCCGGAAGAATCGCAGACGTTGCCGCCGAAAAAACATCACCCCCAATACATGCGGTTTTCGTTTAAAAAACCGGTTTTAAAGGCACTGTGGCCCTCGATTGTGAGCGCTTGACGTCCTCGGGAGCCCGTTTCCCTTGTGGCTCCGGATCAAGCAGAGTAAGGAAGTGCCATGGAACGCATCGCACTTTACCCGGGCTCGTTCGACCCTGTCACAAACGGCCACATGGACATTCTGCGTCAGGCGCTTGCGCTCGCAGACAAGGTCGTGGTCGCAATCGGCATTCATCCGGGCAAGACGCCCCTGTTTTCCTTTGAGGAGCGGGTGGACTTGATCCGCAAGGCGGCGCGAACGGAGTTCAGCGAGGCAGATGCCGACCGGCTCGAGGTCATTTCCTTCTCCGGTCTGGTAATCGATGCCGCAAGGGATCACGGCGCTGCCTGCCTCGTGCGTGGTTTGAGGGATGGAACCGACCTGGACTTTGAAATGCAGATGGCCGGCATGAATGGAACGCTGCAGCCGGACATAAATACGGTTTTTCTTCCCGCGTCTCCGCAGGTGCGCCACATCACCGCCACCTTGGTCCGGCAAATCGCGAAAATGGGTGGGGAAATCTCCGCCTTCGTCCCGGAGCCGGTCGCTGAACCTTTGCGCCTGCGTTCAGGAGCCGGTGTTTAGGTATCCAGACTTTAAACGGACCTCAACTTCAGGAGTCCCCAGTGTCACGACTACTTTCAATCCTTGCCATATTGGCTTCTCTTGTGATTTTGCCAACGGCTGCCGGGGCGCAGACAGCGGACCCGGAAAACACGCTTTACATGGACCTGAAGGATGGCCGGGTCGTCATTCAGCTTCGTCCCGATCTGGCGCCGAACCACGTCGAACGGATCAAGTCGCTGACCCGCGAGGGTTTTTATGACGGGATCGTCTTCCACCGGGTCATCGACGGCTTCATGGCGCAGACCGGCGATCCAACCGGAACCGGAATGGGGGGCTCAAAGCTGCCCGATCTCAAGGCTGAATTTTCCAAGGCTTCCTTCAAGCGGGGAACGCTCGGCATGGCGCGCAGCGCAAATCCGAACAGCGCGAACTCCCAGTTCTTCATCATGTTCGCGGACGGCGACTGGCTGAACGGACAATATACGGTTTTCGGCGAAGTCGTTGACGGCATGGACCACATAGACAGCATTACCCGCGGCGAGCCGCCGGCGAACCCGGACAAGATCGTCAAGATGCAGATTGCGGCCGACGCGCAGTGAGGACGCCCGGCCGCAGACGATTACTGACCCAAGGAGATTAAAATGGCAGACATAAAAGACCCCGAAAACACGTTGCTCATGGAAACCAGCAAGGGATCGGTCGTCATCGAGATGAAACCGGATCTTGCCCCGACCCATGTAGCCCGCATCAAGGAACTCGTGCGCGAAGGGTTTTATGACGGCATCGTGTTCCACCGGGTCATCGACGGCTTCATGGCACAGACCGGGTGTCCGCAAGGCACCGGGACCGGTGGGTCCGGTCAGAAACTGAAGGCCGAATTCAGCCAGCAGAAGCATTCCCGCGGCACCTGCTCCATGGCCCGCGCCATGGATCCGAACTCCGGCGACAGCCAGTTTTTCATCTGTTTCACGGACGCTCCCTGGCTCGACGGTCAATATACCGTTTGGGGGGAAGTCATCGAAGGTATGGACAACGTCGACAAGATCAAGCGCGGCGAACCGGTCGTTGATCCGGACAATATCGTTTCCCTGAAAGTCGCAGCCGACGCGGCCTGAGTTCCTGGCTAGAAACACTTTTGCAGAGACGCGGCCCGGGTGGCCGCGTTTTTTGTTTGCAGGAACCAATGCCATCACGTTTCTCCAATGGCGTTCGGATCCTGGCAGGTTGACCGCCAAGGGCATCGCGTCTATGAGCGGGCGCGCGGTACTGGAACGCGACATCCGACCGCTCCGTTTTCCTTTTCTTGCCTGAGCAAAACCCGATGCGCGTCGAACAATTCGACTTTGATCTTCCCAATGAACGTATTGCCTTGCGTCCGGCGAGGCCTCGGGACGCAGCGCGGATGCTCCTTGTTCAACCGGATGGGATGCCGGTTTTGAGCGACAGGACCGTCCGCGACCTGCCTCAACTTCTCAACCCCGGCGACGCACTGGTCTTCAACGATACGAAGGTCATTCCGGCCCAGCTGGAAGGCAAGCGCCTCAGGGGAGAGATTACTGCGGGGATCAGCGCGACATTGCATCTCCGGTCAGGTGCCGATCGCTGGCGGGCATTCGTACGGCCCGCGAAAAAACTTCAGACGGATGACAAGGTCGTGTTCGCCGGCAACGAAGAGAGCCTGACGGCACGTGTTGCCGAGAAAACCGACGGCGGAGAAGTGCTTTTGGTGTTCGACAGGTCCGGGCCTGAACTCGACGCGGCGATTGCCGCCGTCGGCCATATCCCGTTGCCGCCCTACATCGCCCAGAAACGAGGGGAAGACGCTCAGGACCGGCTGGACTACCAGACGATCTTCGCCGCACGGGAGGGGGCCGTCGCCGCCCCGACTGCCGGTCTTCATTTCACACCGGACCTTCTGAAAGCCCTGGACGACCGCGGGGTGGAACAGCACCGGGTGACCCTTCACGTCGGAGCCGGCACCTTCCTGCCCGTCAAGGCGGAGGACACTGTTGATCACAAGATGCATGCGGAATGGGGAGAAGTCCCTGAGGAAACCGCAGCCGCTTTGCAGGAAGCCAAGGCACGCGGCAACAAGGTTGTCAGCGTTGGAACGACGTCCTTGAGAATTCTGGAAAGTTCAGCCAGCGAAACCGGTCGAATTTCCCCTTTCACGGGCGAAACCTCCATCTTCATCACACCGGGCTACCGGTTCAGGGCCATCGACGCCCTCATGACGAATTTTCACCTTCCCCGATCGACCCTGTTCATGCTGGTGTCGGCCTATTCCGGCCTGGAAACAATGCGTGCCGCTTATGCGCACGCCATTGCCGAGGACTACCGGTTTTACAGTTACGGGGACGCTTCGCTGCTGTTTCCCTGCAAGACAGCGCTGCAGGAGACAGCATGACGGACAAGACCAGACAATTCGGTTTCAGACTGATCGCTACAGACGGCAGAGCCCGGCGTGGCGAAATCACGACACCCCATGGTGTGGTCCGCACTCCGGCCTTCATGCCGGTCGGAACCCAGGCGACGGTCAAGGCGATGTACCCGGATCAGGTCCGGGAAACCGGTGCGGACGTCGTGCTTGGCAATACCTACCACCTCATGCTGCGTCCGACGGCGGAACGTGTCGACCGGCTTGGCGGTCTGCACAAGTTCATGAACTGGCCGCACACGATCCTGACGGACAGTGGTGGTTTTCAGGTGATGTCGTTGGCGCAGCTCAGAAAACTCGACGAGGGCGGCGTCCGTTTTCAAAGTCATATCGACGGCAGCAAACATCATCTGACCCCAGAACGCTCGGTCGAAATCCAGGGTTTGCTCGGATCCGACATCCAGATGCAGCTCGACGAATGCATCCGGCTGCCAAGCCCGAAGGAAGAAATTCAGCGGGCCATGGAGCTGTCCCTTCGCTGGGCGGAACGCTCCAGAAGCCAGTTCGAGACCATGGGTGGTCCCGGCAAGGGCCAGGGCCTTTACGGCATTGTTCAGGGCGGCGACCAGGCCGACCTGCGCATCCGTTCGGCGGAAGAACTCTCAAAAATGCCTTTCGAGGGGTATTCCGTTGGCGGTCTGGCGGTCGGCGAACCGCAGGAGGTCATGCTTGCGATGCTTGATGTGACCCTGCCGGCGATGCCCGCCGACAAACCGCGTTACCTGATGGGGGTGGGAACGCCGGACGATTTGTTGGAGAGTGTGAAACGGGGCATAGACCAGTTCGATTGCGTCATGCCGACACGCGCCGGCCGGCATGGGCTCGCTTATACGAGGTTTGGCAAGGTCAACCTGAAAAACGCCCGGCATCAGGACGATCCGCGCCCGCTCGACGAGGAAAGCAAGTGTCCCGCAACGTCCGTTTACAGCCGCGCCTATCTCCATCATCTGGTTCGGGCGGGCGAGGGGCTCGCCGGCATGCTGCTCACCTGGAACAACATCTCATATTACCAGCAGCTCATGCAGGGCATGCGAGACGCCATCGAAGAAAGCCGGTTCGAGGACTTCTACGCCAGAACCAAGGAAGACTGGGCGCGCGGTGATATCCCCGAGTTCGGAACCTAAGCTGAAATACCTTCCGATTTCGTCAGGTAACAGCCGGAGATCCGCCAACTTCCGTCATCTTGCTGCTCAAAACTGTAAAGGGCAATCCAGTCCTTGCCTTTGGGACCGGTGACGAAGACCTCTTGTGTCGGCCCGTATTTCGTCATTTTCGACCGCCCGAAGGTGACGTCTCTCGCCTTGTAGACCGGCTGATATCCCTGACGTACCATTTCCATGAAAAATTCAGGGTTCTGGAACTTCCGCTTCAGGGAGTTTGCCGCAAAGGCATAGGCCGCCTCGGCGTTTTCCGTGGCAAACGCGGACATCTGTTTCTTGATGATGGTTTGAAATGCGCTGCTGTCCAGCCCGTCGTCGGCACGCGCCGCGCCTGAAAGCAACAGCGCGCCCAGGGCTGCGGTTGTCGCCGATTTCCAGAAATGAGCTTTCGCCATGATCAGGATCTCCTTTTCTGAACCTGAACAGTATACGGCGGAAAACTCTTTTCAGTTTCCTAAAATTCGCGCAATCCCCGACGTTAACTTGAGCAATTTCGGCGCGTAACGGCTTTTTATTGAGCAGGGAAACCGGTGAGCCGGGTAACCAACGCAATTACCCGTATAAATACCATCGGCATTCATAACCGCCAGAGCGTTATATTTTCCGGAGCCGCGGTCCGCTCGAGGGCCGCCGGAAGGTCCGCAACGAGCCCGGATCCGTTTTTCAGAACACCGGCAACGGTTCTCCAACCATTGCCGCCCTGCAGAAATTGCGCGTGCGGTACCGCCAGAATAACGGCATGTGCGCCGGAAATGTCTTCAAGATCATGGAGCGTTAGATCGTATTCCTCAGCGACCTGGTGAGGGATGGCCAACGGATCGTGCACGCGCACCTCGGCGCCGAACCGCTCCAGTTCCCGGATCAGGTCCACGACTTTGGAGTTGCGTGTGTCGGGAACATCCGCCTTGTAGGTGAGGCCGAGCACCGCAACCTTCGGCGGCATGGGCAGGCCTAGTTTCACGCTTTCCTGGATGATCTTCCCGGCGACGAAGGCCGGCATCGCTTCGTTGGTGCCGCGGCCTGCGAGAATGACCTGTGGCGAGAACCCGATTTCATGCGCCTTGTGCGTCAGATAGTAAGGATCGACTCCGATGCAGTGACCACCGACCAAACCCGGCTGAAAGGGAAGGAAATTCCACTTTGTTTGCGAGCCTTCGATCACATCCCGCGTATCTATTCCCATCTGATGAAACAACATCGCCAGTTCGTTCATCAAGGCGATGTTCAGATCCCTCTGGGTGTTCTCGATCACCTTCGCCGCCTCGGCGACCTTGATCGACGGCGCCTTGTGGATACCCGCGGTGACGACGGCACCGTAAAGTGACGCAAGCGTTTCAGACGCCTGCGCGGATGAGGCGGACACGATTTTCGTGATGTCGCTGAAATCGCGCGCGGTGTCGCCGGGATTGATGCGTTCCGGCGAGTAGCCGACCTCGAAATCCACTCCCAAGCGCAATCCGGATTCGCGTTCCAGGATCGGCACGCCGACATCTTCCGTTGCCCCGGGAAACACCGTTGATTCAAAAACGACAATCGCACCGGGGCGGATTTGCCGTCCCGCCGTTGCAGCCGCCTTTTGGAACGGCGTCAGATCCGGTCGTTTCGCCGCGTCGACAGGCGTCGGTACGGCCACGATCATGACGTCCCTGCCGCACAACGCTTCCTCATCGGCCGAAAAGCTCAACGTTTCCTGGACAAGCTCCAGTGAAGTGACGGAAGCCGTCCGATCCATTCCCTCATTCAGTTCTGCAAGCCGGCCCCGATCGATATCGAAGCCCAAGACGTCGAAACCGCGGGCCGCAAAGGCGACCGCAACCGGCAACCCGACATAACCGAGACCGATGACTGCGATTGACTTCGATTGAATTGAGGGAATGGACATTGGACATCCTGAAAAGGAAAGGGCCGAACCGCGACGGCGCGATCCGACCCACTCCTAATCGTTTCTTCCGATCGAATGCAAGTCCACTTTGTGGCGCGGGACTATTCCGCAGCCAGAGGGCTTTCGATCATGTCCCGCATGAAGGGAACGAGTTCCTCGACAAGCTTCGGGTCATCCATGCCGAAAGCGATATTGGCACTCAGGAAACCCGCCTTGCTGCCGCAGTCGTAGCTTCGTCCTTCGAACTTGAGGGACGCAAACGGCTGGTCCTTCATGAGAGTCAGCATGCTGTCGGTCAGCTGAATCTCGCCACCGGCGCCCTTGTCCTGCGCGGACAGCAGGTCGAAGATCTGCGGCTGCAGAATGTACCGTCCGGTGATCATCAGATTGGACGGCGCGGTTCCCGGAGCCGGTTTTTCAACCATGCTCGAAATCCGGCTTGCGTTCGCGGAGAGTTCTTCCGCCAGTTCCACGATGCCGTACTGATGGGTGTGATCTTCCGGAACTTCCTCAACAGCAATGACATTGCCTCCGGTTCTCTCGTAGAGATCGACCATTTGTTTCAGGCAGGAAACTTGCGACTTGATGATGACATCGGGAAGAAGAATGGCGAACGGTTCTTCGCCGATGATGTCGCGCGCACACCAGATCGCATGACCCAGGCCGAGCGGAGCCTGCTGCCTGGTGAAACTGGTCGAACCGGGTTGCGGCCGGTGCTTTTCGAGGAGTTCGAGCGCGGCGGTCTTGTTGCGTGCCTTCAGCGTGTCCTCGAGTTCGTAGGCCACGTCGAAGTGATCCTCGATCACGTGCTTGTTGCGGCCCGTGACAAAAACAATGTGTTCGATACCAGCGGCTCGTGCTTCATCGACAACGTATTGAATGATCGGCCGGTCGACGATGGTCAGCATTTCCTTGGGAACGGCCTTCGTGGCCGGTAAAAACCTCGTTCCCAATCCTGCGACGGGCAGCACGGCTTTACGAATACGTTTGTTCATGGTGTAGCCTTCCAATGCTGTACTTCAGCGATATTTCCTACCATTTGCCCACACTTGAAGAAAATGCGTGACACTCCCGCAATCGATCATCCAATTTTGCGCGGTTTATGTCCTTGATAGCATTCTCAATAAAAATCCGGGCGCCTTGAACTCTTCGGCTTCTAATTTTGCGGCGCAAAAGATTAATTACGCACATGCAAAATATTGATGAGACTTACGACAGTTTGATGATACGGTCAAAACATTAATTTTCAGAGTAAGTCGTTTGAAAATAGTTTAAAACTCATCGGAGTAACCGATGTTGCAGGCAGCGCAAAAGAGCGCTATGGAACACCCGACTTTGCCTGGAAGTTCTAGCCCGTCCGAAAACGGAATGGCAATAGCAGGCGAACTGCTTGAAAATGGTGACTGATGACCGAAGCGAACCGCGTAGTATCCGTTGGCAACGTAACGTTCTGCAATGAGACGGCGTTCAGCCTCATTGCCGGCCCGTGCCAGTTGGAAAGCCGCGAACACGCCATGGAATGTGCCGCCGCCATTGGGGAAATCAGTGGCCGGCTCGGAATCGGTACGGTTTTCAAAACGTCCTTCGACAAGGCCAACCGGACGTCCCTGTCCGGAAAGCGTGGTATCGGAATGAGTGAGGCGCTGCCGATATTCGCGGACATCAGGGAACGGTACGGGATGCCTGTTCTGACCGACGTCCACGCCCCGGACCAATGCGCTCCGGTCGCCGAGGTGGTCGATATTCTACAGATACCCGCCTTTTTGTGCCGTCAGACGGATTTGCTGATCGCGGCGGCGCAGACGGGAAAGGTGGTCAACGTCAAGAAGGGTCAGTTCCTCGCGCCATGGGACATGAAGAATGTTCTGGGCAAAGTGACGGGGTCCGGCAACCCGAACGTTTTGTTGACTGAACGCGGTGCCAGTTTCGGCTACAACACCCTTGTCAGCGACATGCGTGCCCTGCCGATCATGGCGCAAACTGGTGCACCCGTCGTTTTCGACGCAACCCACTCGGTTCAGCAGCCGGGCGGGCAGGGACGCTCGACCGGCGGGGACCGGGCGATGGTACCCGTGCTCGCGCGCGCTGCTGTCGCTGTTGGCGTCGCAGGGCTCTTCATCGAGACACACCCGGACCCGGACAACGCCCCATCCGATGGCCCGAACATGGTGCCGCTGAAAGATCTCGAGGCGCTTTTGAAACAACTCAAGGCCCTTGATGACGTCGTCAAGACGCCTGCGACAGCCGCTGAATAGATTTTTCGACAAGCTGCCAACGGCTTTGCATCTCGTGCCGGTCCCTGAACCGGTGAACTAATGGTCTGCTAAACGCGACAAGGGAGTTCTTTCCATGACCGCCATCATTGACATCATCGGCCGCCAGATTTTCGACAGCCGCGGCAATCCGACTGTCGAGGTCGACGTCTTCCTTGAAGACGGATCGTTCGGCCGCGCGGCCGTCCCGTCGGGTGCGTCCACAGGAGCACATGAAGCAGTGGAGCTGCGCGATGGCGGCGACCGTTTCATGGGCAAGGGCGTTCAAAAGGCCGTCGACGCTGTCAACGGCGAAATTTTCGAGACCGTTGGCGGCCTGGAAGCGGAAGACCAGCTTCAGATCGACCAGGCCATGATCGATCTCGACAGCACGCCGAACAAGTCCCGTCTGGGCGCCAACGCAATTCTCGGTGTATCGCTCGCGGTCGCGCGCGCAGCCGCGCAGGCCTCGGGCCTGCCGCTCTACCGCTATGTCGGAGGAACCTCCGCGCGTACGCTGCCTGTTCCCATGATGAACATCATCAACGGCGGCGCACATGCGGACAATCCGATCGATTTCCAGGAATTCATGATCATGCCGGTTGGCGCCGAAACGCTCGGTGAGGCGGTGCGCATGGGTTCCGAGATCTTTCACACCCTGAAAAAGGCGTTGAACGCGGCCGGACACAACACCAACGTAGGCGACGAGGGCGGGTTCGCTCCGAATCTGGAATCCACTGATGCAGCGATCGGCTTCGTCATGAAAGCCATCGAAACCGCGGGCTACAAGCCGGGTGAGGACGTCTATCTCGCGCTCGACGCCGCCTCCACGGAGTTCTTCAAGGACGGCAAATATGTGCTTGAGGGCGAGGGCAAGTCTCTGGCACCGGAAGACATGGCGAAATACCTGGACGATCTGGTCTCCCGGTATCCGATCATTTCGATCGAGGACGGACTGGCCGAAGACGACTGGGACGGGTGGAAAGCGACCACGGACCTTATCGGTGCCAAGTGCCAGCTCGTTGGCGACGATCTCTTCGTGACCAACTCCGAACGTCTGCGCAAGGGCATCGACATGGGTGTCGCCAATTCGATCCTCATCAAGGTCAACCAGATCGGCACCTTGACGGAAACGCTGGACGCGGTCGAAACAGCGCACAAGGCAGCCTACACGGCGGTCATGTCGCACCGCTCCGGCGAAACCGAAGACTCGACCATCGCCGACCTCGCTGTGGCCACGAATTGCGGACAGATCAAGACCGGCTCTCTGGCGCGGTCCGACCGGCTCGCAAAATACAACCAGCTCATTCGCATCGAGGAAGAGCTCGGCCCGCAGGCCGTCTACGCCGGACGTTCGATCCTCAAAGGATAACGGATCGCCGGTTCAAGGTTCAAAGGCCCCGCGACTCGCGGGGTCTTTCCTGTTTTCAGGAGTTAACCGGAAATCTCGGCGTCCGGATTTGTCCGTGTTTCTTCCGCGTGCAGCAACGCGGCCGCAATGGTTTCCGGTTTTTCCGCGCCCGCCAGAACGAAGCGTCCATCGATAATGAAGCAGGGGACACCGGACACGCCCGACTCCTGGGCTTTCGCGATCTGGTCCCGGACTTTGTCCAGGTCCGTTTCCGTCTCCAGAAGCTGTTCAACGAGGTCCGACTGCATGCCGGCCTCTTCGGAAATTCGAACAAGCGTCTCCGATTTGGTCAGGTCCTCGCCTTTCAGGAAATAGGCCTGGAAAAGCCGTTCAACCACTTCATCCTGCAGATCGTCTGCCCGCGACCAGAGGATCAGCCGGTGGCAGTCCAGGGTATTCGGCGACAGCGCTATGGCATCGAAGGCGAAATCGATTCCTTCTTCCGCGCCTGCAGTCGCTATCTGGGCGTAGATTTCGCCGGCACGTTTCAGGCCGCCGAATTTGTCGCTGAGATACTGCTTGCGGTCCTTGCCGGTCCCGGGAAGCGTTTCATCCAGTTGAAAAGGGTGCCAGCGAACTTTGACCCTGAGATCCGGAACAGTCTTTAGCGCCTTTTCCAGCCGCCGTTTCCCGATGTAACACCAAGGACACATGACGTCTGAGACAATGTCGATGGTGATCGGGGTGTCGTCATTCATTGGGAACCCTTCTTGAGCCTGCTCGTACTTGACCGCCGATTTTTTCATAAACCGAACAAAGTTTCGAGGGGCGATTGAATGTGGGAAAGGTAAATCGGACGGGAAGCATTCATTTTGCCAGGAAAACGCAAGGCTGACGCCTCGTTCAGGTGTCGCAACCCGTTGGAGTTCCCTGTCGCACGGTGTGACGCAGTATCATGTTGATGCGGTTTTGAAGCCGCAGCGTTCCCTGCTCGTTTTTCAAGACGGCAACAGGACCCATGTCCTTGACCAGACAGACGAGGTCCTCTTCCCGGCTGGTCGCATCCGCAATCGACAGAAGCGTCGAATAGGTTTCCTCCAACTCGTCGGGCGAAGACACCTCTATGCCGAAGTTTTCCGGCTGAAGGCGCATTTCCCACAGATCCAGTCCGCGGACCGCGAGCGCGGCGCTGCAGCTGTCCAGGTAGCTGTTGTAATAATCGATATCGAGCCCGCCGTGATTGATTTGCTGGCGCAGCCACATCCGGCTTTCCGCAAGCCCCCGGTCGGCGAGACGGCGGCGTTTGCCGAAGCGGATCGCAGTAGCCAGCCGGCTGGCAAGCGTGTCTTTCCGGTTTTCGCCCATGAGAACATCGGAGGCACCGTTTCTGAAAAGGTGAACGGTGTCGTCTTCGTCCTCACAAACGGCCAGGACCGGCAATCCGGCGAAACGGGCATCCCTGCGAATCTGCTGGATGTAATCGACAGCGTCTTCAAAAGGAGCATCCACCACAACCGCGTCGAAAGCCCGCAAGGCCATGAACTCCACCGCCATGGATCCGTCGAACGCACCCACGACCTCGAACTTTTCGTCGATCGCATCCTGCCATTCGAGGAACCGGCCGCTCACGCCGACAACCATGAGGCTGCTGGTACCGGAGTGATGAGGCGCAGATCCGAAACCGGGAATACGTCCGAACACGTTTCGTCTCAACTGGGCTTCCTCGAAACGCAGGATCGCGCGCTGATGGATGCAAATCAGCATCAAGAGAACGTCGTCGGGAACCGTGCGATTGATGACCGCAGTCGGTTGCACGCCCTGCGGAATGTCGTCGTCACCTCCGGTCAGAATGTAAAAAGGCACATCGCATGCGAGGTCTCTGACAAACGGAAGAAGCCATTCGAAAAACGAATCGAGCGTCCCATCCAGAGAGCAGGTCACGTCGACGACAATCGCCGCAGGCAATGCTGTCGGCAGTCTGCTACCGCGCTCGAACATCTTCACAAGCGAAATGTCGAGAGCCTCCGGCGCGTCGCCGTTTCCACTTCTGCGTGGGCGGCGACCGGCGTACCAATAGGGACCGCGCCAGGAAAGCGATGTCTCAACATCCATGTCCGGTCCCCTTACGCGACTTTGGCAGGCAAGCGCTGAGTGCGCATGGTCAGGCGGTCGCGGCAGATTGTTCCATCCGGGTTCATCGGCAGGGATTGCAGGATCAGCACGCGATGCGGAATCTTGGCCAGGTCGACCCCTTCCGCGTCAAGATAGGCGAAGAACGCACCCGCATCCGGGACGCTGCCGGTCTCCGGCACGAGGGCCGCATACATTCTGGCGCCCAGAACAGGGTCTTCGACGATAAACGCGGCGGCTTCCCGAATGCCCGGATAGCTCGCATAGATCATGTCTATCGTTTCCAGGTTTCCGGTTCCAAGAGCATACAGGCCCGGAATGCCGAAGCCGACGATGCCGCCCTCTGTTTTTTCGACTTTGATGTTGGTGTTGAGGTAGCCAGTTCCTTCCCATCGCACGCGGCGCTGGTTGCCGTTGATGGTGTGCCAGCCGACATCGGGTGCCGAGGGCCCCTTCACAAGAAGCACCGGCGGCTGTTCCTCGACCTCCTCGGTAATCTCTATCTCCAGAAGGGCTGGCCCGCTTTCGCACCCGTTCGGCCCGTTATGCTTTCCCAGGGGAATAGGCTTCATCTTGGCGGATGGCCCGCGCGCCTTGGCGAGAAGCGCAAATTCATCGGCAACCTGCAGGTCGACCAGCCGCCTTCGGGCCACAAAGGTCGTCGGATGCGGTGACGAAACATTCCAGGCAGCCAGTATCGTGGTGTTGGAGTTGCTCAGTTTCCGATCGAGGGTCTGAGCCAGCGGGCCGGGGGTCATGACGACATCCGCCGAAACCTGATTGGCGTGTGCGGCAAGATTGGCGAGAGATGTCGGGTGATGAAGGTGTAACGTCCCGCCGGTCTGCAGCCAGGGAACCAATCCCCCGCCCAGACCCGTCAATCCGCTCAGGGAGTAGGGGACGACGATGGTGCTTGCATCCTTGATATGCGCCTCGCCGACAATCATGTGCGCCACCGAGGCCCAATGGTTGTGGCACCGGGTTACGGGAACGTTTTCCTCGCCGCTTCTGCTCCAGCAGATTGTCGCGGTGTGGTCTGCCGGGTCCGGTCGCTCGGCCGGTTCGAACTGAAAGTCGTCCCCCATTTCGGCCAGCATCGGACCGAGTTCGATCAATCCGTCGGGAATGTCCTTTCCCAGCCCGAAAACGAAGCGCAGGGAGAAAAGATCCGCCGCTACATCGCGAGCCGCGGCCCCCACGTTTCGCGTTTCGATCCGGTCCGCGGCGATCAGTCCCTTTGCTCCAACTGAGTTCAGCGCTTCAAGAACGTTCTTCTGGCGCCAGTGCAGGGGCAGTGGCGAAACGATAAGGTCTGCTCTCAAGGCTGCCAGGACTGCTATGACCGTGTCCACGGTATTCGGCGCCTGTACGCCGATCACGTGATCGGAGGCGAGACCGATTGTTTTGAAAAAGGCCGCGAGCCTGTCGATCTCCCTGTCGGCCTCCGCGTAAGTCAAGGACCTCGGCTCGCCACCGGTCCATGCGGTCCGGTCTGGTGCGTCCACAAGAGCAAGGCGTGTGGGATGTTCCGCTGCCGTCTGGCGCAAGAGTTCGTCAAGCGGCACATCGGACCAGGCTCCACTTTCGTGATACTCTTGAGACAGACTTTCGGGCGTGGCTTTCATGTCTTTAAGTTTCCGTAGATCCGGTCATTGAGCTGAAGACGACCACCAGGTGTCGAACTCATGTCCGTAAAGGGAATGATGTTGAGGCGGCGCAACCTTATTCCAGTGGGCAACCCAGTCGCTTGAAACGTGATAGAGCGGAACGGCATAGGCGCCGGAGATCAGGACACGGTCGAACGCCCTGACCGCATCCACGAAATCCTCCCGGCTGCGCGCCCCGACAATGGCATCGATCAGCGCGTCGATGGCCGGTTCCTTTGCGCCGACGAAATTGAAGGATCCTTCCGTATCCGCCGCCTTCGACGACCAGCGTCCGTATTGTTCAGCGCCCGGCGATAGCGATGCCGTCCAGGTGTTGAACACCATGTCGAATTCGCGTTTCGTCCGGCGGTCTTCGAACTGGGATGGATCGACGCTTCGGACACTTGCGTCGATACCAAGCAATTCAAGAGTGCGGATGTAGGTGAGCGCGAGTTTCTCCTCGTCCTCGTTCTTTGCAAGAATCTCGAACGCCAGAGCCTGGCCTGTTTCCCGGTTGACGAGTTTCCGGTCCTTGAGGCCATAACCAGCCTTCCCGAATTCCTCCAAGGCGGCGCGCAGTACCTTCCTGTCACGGCCGGAGCCGTCCGCGTCGGCAGGCCGCCAGGTGCCGGCCAGGGTATCCGGGTCGACCGCATCCGGAAACGGAGCGAGGAGCGCCTTTTCCCGGGCGCTGGCCGGTCTGCCGATGGATGACAGTTCGGAATTATCCCAATATCCGGCCGTTCTCGTATAAAGACCGTGGTAAAGGTTCCGGTTCACCCAGTTGAAATCGAACAGCATCCGCAGGGCCTTGCGAACATTGCGGTCGGAAAACTGCTGCCGGCGGGTGTTGAAGGCGATGCCCTGCATCGCTGCCGGAACGCCGAGAGGAATCTCAAGTCTTGTGACGTCTCCGTTTTCCGCGGCTGGAAAATCGAAGCCCGTCGCCCAGCGGGCGGGGTCGCGAAATTGCAGCGCGTCGATCAGACCTTTCTTGAAGGCTTCCTGCAGGGTGGTCTCGTCCCGAAAATACTCGATGCGGATTTCGTCGAAGTTGTCGAACCCGGTCTTCACCGCGAGGTCTCTTGCCCAGTAGTCCGTGTTCTTCTCGTAGACGACCAGACGCCCCGGCTCGATCGTCTTGAAGGTATACGGTCCGCTGCCGACCGGAGGGGTCAGCGAGGACTTGTCGAAGGTCGCCGCGTCCGTGTGTTTCTTGGAGAAGATCGGTGCGAGCGCGATCAGGAGCGGCAACTCCCTGTTCTCTCCGTCCCTGAAAAAGAGTTTGAGACGGTTTGGCCCCGTCACCTCCTTTTTGACGATCTCGCCGTACCACGTACGGTACGGTGGTCGGCCCTTGTCGCGGATAATCTCCAGAGAAAAGATGATGTCCTCGACGGTTACAGGCGTTCCGTCCGAGAATCTGGCGGCCGGGTTCAATTCGAACTCGATCCATTCGCGGCTGTCTGGCATCCGGACCTGCTGTGCCAGCAGCCCGTAGAGCGAAAATGGTTCCGCATATGAGCGTACCATGAGGCTTTCAAGGATATTGTTGCCGAACTGCCGTTCGCGCATGCCCCGGGCGGAGGTCCAGCCACCCTGGACGATGAAGGAATTCAGGCTGTCGAACGTTCCCTGAACCCCCAGGGTCAGTGTTCCGCCTCTCGGAGCGTCAGGATCGACATAGGGAAAGGGCTCGTCCGGGGCCAGGGCAGGGGTCCCATGCATTGAAATGGCATGGGTCCAGGGCAACGCGGTGTCCTCCGCCGCCATAGGCAGGGCCGGAACCGTCGCGCAAACCGCTGCGGCAAGCAGGAAATGCACCTTGAGATGAAAGAGAGCCGCGATAAATGTCCTGATACGCCCAGCCATAGCCCGAGATTCCGTTGATTCTCACCCGTCAGGGTATCACATGGTTAACGCGTGTGCGCCCGATGCAAGAAACAATCGCAGAGATATTCAGACTTGTTTCCAGTCGTTTGACCCCCACGCCGGTTTGACATCGCGGCAGCGGAGCAAGATGCCCGATCCAAGGGAGAACCGGGGCCGAACAACGGAATGATCTCCGTTTACTTTCGGAAAGGCGAAGAAGCATCAAAGAGAGGATACGATAGCGACCGACTGTGCCCGCGTTGCAAATCGGCCACCCTCTTGCCCAAATTAAGTGCGTTACCATGTTTTCGCGGTTTGAATGTTCTGACGGCTCTTGCGGACAGACCCGGAATGCCTCAGAACAACGCAAAAGTATCGTACACGCACGATTGAGGACGTATCGATGAAGAGTGTTTTGAAAAGAGGATTGCTCGGTTGCGCGTTCGGCGCAGGCGTGGTGCTGTCTTCTTTCGCCGGTGCTCCGGCAATCGCCCAGGAGGAAAAAAGCCCTTGGGAAAAGTTCTGTAATGTTCATCCGAATACGAAAAAGGAAATCTGTGCGACCCTGATTGAAGTGCGCACGAACACGGGCCAGTTCCTCACGAGCGTCGTCATTCAGGAGATCGAGGGAGAAGCGCGCAAAAAGCTGATTATCTCCGTGCCGACGGGTGTCCTTCTTCAGCCGGGCCTGAGCGTGCGGATCGATGACAACAAACCGCTTCAGCCGAAATACAGCATTTGTGCACCGAACGCCTGTATCGCTGAATTGGCGATTGACGACACCTTCATCAATGCGATGAAGCAGGGCGGTGAGATGCGCATCGTCGTATTCAACCAGTACGGCAAGGAAAACCTGTTCAAGGCGACCCTGATCGGTTTCACCAAGGTCTATGACGGCGCTCCGATGACCCTTCAGGAAAGACAGGAACGTCAGCAACAATTGCAGAGCGAACTGCAGAAGAAGGCGGACGAAGCCCGTCAGAAACTGATCGACGCACAGAAACAAGGTCAGTGACCGTATATTGAAGGGCGTCACAAGCGCCTGGAAACGAGAAAGGCCGGAACGAAAGTTCCGGCCTTTTGATTTTTGGGCGACCCGTTTTCAACTGCCCGCTAAAAGCGGAGCGATCGGTGTCAGTGCATTTCGACGCCGCGCGGCAGGTAGGTTCCGTCGGTTTGCTCTTCGAAAATCTCATCGACTTGAGGATGGCGGACGGGCTCACCGGTCATATCCGGTTCCAGGTTCTGCTCACTCACGTAAGCGACGTATTCCGTCTCCTCGTTTTCCGCGAGAAGATGGTAAAATGGCTGGTCGCGGCGGGGGCGTACGTCCTCGGGAATGGCATTCCACCACTCTTCGGTGTTGCTGAACGTCGGGTCGACATCGAAAATCACCCCCCTGAAGGGATAAACCCGATGCCGGACAACCTGTCCTATTCTGAATTTTGCCGTTCGCATGGTTACTCATCCGCCTACTGCATGCATTGCCGGGATACCGTGTCAGCATCTTGCTTGCAAGCGTTCCAAGATGAAACCTTATCCATTGAGCCTTGCGAATCTCTAAAGACCGTAGACTTCGGCAAGCTCCGAATCCTTGGATGCGACGAGCTTAGCCAGGTCAACGATCACCTTGGCCTGCTTCCAGGTCGCGTCGTCCTGCATCTTGCCGTCTATCATTACGGCGCCTGTGCCGTCCGGCATGGCTTCCAGAATTTTTCTGGCGAAGGCAACCTCGTCCGGGTCGGGTGAGAACACCTTTTTTGCAATGTCGATCTGGCTTGGATGCAGCGACCAGGCGCCAAGGCATCCCATCAAGAATGCATTCCTGAATTGGCTTTCGCAGGCCGCCGGATCGGAGAAGTCGCCAAATGGCCCGTAAAAGGGTTTCAATCCGCAGGACAGGCAGGCGTCAACCATCTTGCCGACGGTGTAATGCCACAGGTCCTGTTGGTAGGCGGTCCGTTCACCGGTTGAAGCCGGGTCGGAAAGAACCGCATAATCCGGATGCCCGCCGCCGACCCTGGTGGTCTTCATCCCCCTGGATGCGGCGAGATCGGCGGGACCCAGGCTCATGCCGTGCATCCGCGGGCTCGCGGCCGCGATTTCTTCGACATTCTTGACGCCTTCGGCGGTCTCCAGGATCGCATGGATCATGATCGGTCTGGTCAGACCGGACCTGGCTTCCAATTGCGCCAGAAGCTGATCGAGATAGTGAATGTCCCAGACGCCTTCCACCTTCGGCAGCATGATCACGTCAAGCTTGTCGCCGACGGCCGGAACGATTTCCATGAGGTCGTCCAGGAACCAGGGGCTGTTCAGGCAGTTGACCCGTGTCCACAGACCGGTGGAGCCGAAATCGTTTTCCTGGGCGAGCTGAATGAAGCCCTTGCGCGCGTCTTCCTTGGCGTCGGCGGGAATTGCGTCTTCCAGGTTGCCGAGAACAACGTCGACCTTTTGAATCAGGTCCGGAACCTTCGCGCGCATCTTCTCAATATGCGGCGGTACGAAGTGAATCATGCGCTCCAGGGAAACGGGGCGCTCGCGGAACGGAGCGGGAGCGCCGATCGCAAGGGGTTTGTAGTAGGCGTTTGGGGTTTTCATGAAAGGGGGTCCTCCACCTGTAGAGCTGTAACCTATAGCGTCTGTGTTGCGCTGCAACCATCCGCCGAAAGGCGAAACCCAACAGGGGGAGAGAAATCAGACCGGTCCGGTTCTCGGCCGTGCGGCCGCCTTGCGGGCTTGTTTTTGCGTGCCGGGCTTCGCCCATTTTTTATGGATCCACATCCATTGCTCAGGGCAGTCGCGGATCCAACCTTCAAAAATCCGGTGAATGTCTTCGGTCGCGGCCAGGATATCGGCCTGCCGGTCTTCGGTCACAGGAACGGAAACGACGTGACCTTCGATCCGGAAATTGACGCCTTTCTTGCGGACGACCCGGCCAAGAACGATCGGCACGTTGCAGGTTCTGGCGAGTGACGCCGGAACCGGATTGGCGTAGGCCATCTTGCCGAAGAAAGGTACCTGGATGCCGCGCGTTTCCCGCAGGTCGCCCATCATTGCGACAATTCCGCCGTTTTTCAGTGTCGTCAGAATTTTTCGGGCTGTACTGTGGCCCTTCGAAAGGAGACCGCCTTTGTAGAGGTCCTTGCGCAGATTGGTCAGGGCCTTGTCCGCTTCGGGATTTCTGAGCGCCTGATAGATTCCCGTGATTTCGTATCCCAATCCGACGAGCGGTTGAACGCACAGTTCCCAGTTGCCACTGTGGAAGGAGACCAGGATACAGCCGTTTTTTTCCTTGAGAATATCGAACATTCGTTCGTCGGCGACGGATTCGAAACGCCGGTCCTGATCGAGCAGCCTGTCGATGTGAAACGTCTCGGCAGCGACCCGGCCGAGGTTTTCCCACATGTCCCGGACAATCGCGTCGCGCTCCGCAGCCGTCTTTTCCGGCAGAGCCATCTCAACATGCTGCAGCGCCCTGCGGTGCCGGGCGTTGAACGGTCCGAACAACCGCCAAGCTTTACCCATGAGAAAAGACGCGGTAGCGACAGGGATCAGGCGAAACACCCGGATCGCGGCGTTCAGCGCGATACCTTCAATCCGGTTTTGGAACTCCAACCGTCTGGGGGCTTTGCGCTGTCTGAGTTTCCGAGACATTCAGGTGAAGTGCTTTCGACTGTCGAGCCTCTTTCACTGGAAAGAGAGCTTTTTCCGGTCTTTTCCGAGTTGATTGGGCCTTGCGATGCAGCTTGAGACCTGATTGGAATGCGCATCTGATCGCGGCGGCCAATGAGTCACGCGTCCATATCCAAGCAAGGCGCAAGATGCAAGCTCCTTCACTGCCGTTGAACGGTCAACACCGGTTACTCCTTCATGCATGCGGTTTCCACAGCCGCGGCCTTTGCGCATTTGGGTTTTAGATGCAGAACGTCATCTCGCTGGCTCTGCCGTTTTTCGGTTTGATACTCCTGGGCTTCGGAGCTGGAAAGCTCCGCGATCTGCCAGAGAGTGGATTGAGCTGGATGAATTTCTTTGTCATTTATTTGGCATTGCCGGCGCTCTTCTTTCGCCTGTTGTCCGAAACCCCGTTTGAAGAGCTCGCCAACGTTTCCTTCATTACGGCAACGACCTTCACCACCTACATCGTTTTTGCGATCGCCTTTTGCATCGGTGTCGTGGCGACCCGAGGCAATATCGGGGAATCCACCATACTCGGGATCGCCGGCGCGTATTCCAATGTCGGTTACATGGGACCGGGCCTGACGCTTTCGGTGCTTGGCGAACAGGCGACCGTCCCGACAGCTCTCATCCTGGCGTTCGACAATGCCTTGATGTTTATCCTTGCGCCTTTGCTCATGGCCCTGGCCGGCACCGAGCACGAGACCATCGCCGGAACCCTGAAAAAAATCGTCATCAAGATTTTCACGCATCCCTTTATCGTGGCGACCATTGCCGGCGTGCTCGCGGCCGCCGTCGAATTCCGTCCGCCTCAGGCTATCGATACGTTGCTCCGTTATCTGAGTTCGGCGGCGGCGCCTTGTGCCTTGTTTGCAATGGGGGTCAATATCGCGTTGCGACCGATCGGCCGTATTCCTGTCGAATTGCCCGTCGTCTTGTCGGTCAAGCTCCTCCTGCATCCGATCCTTATTTTCCTGCTGCTGTCCTGGCTGGGCGGTTTTGACAGCAATTGGGTCGCGACCGCCGTGCTGATGGCATGCCTGCCGCCGGCAACCAATGTCTTCGTCATTGCCCAGCAATACGGTGTTTACGTCCAGCGCGCCTCGAGTTTCGTGATGATCGGCACAGCCATCTCCATCGTGACCGTGACCGCTTTCATTTGGGCGTTGACGAGCGGCGTTCTGTTCGACACGCCGTTGCAAGGCGGGTGATCGGTTCGTTGTCTTGCGCTACCCTCGCACCGATTTGGACTTTGAGTGAACGGGCGCGAAGAAGATGCAGGATAATCCGGACGTTTTGGCCCTCATAGACGGTTATCCCGAGGACCTGAGGCTGGCGCTGAAAAAGCTCCGGTCTTTGATCGTCGATACCGCGGAGCGAACCGGCGATGCGGGGCGCCTTGTCGAGACCCTGAAATGGGGACAACCCAGCTATCTCACCGAACGGCCCAAAACCGGCACGACAATCCGTATCGACCGCGACACCTCAGGAACGGGAGACTATGCGCTGTACGTCAGTTGCCAATCCTCGCTCGTCTCGGAATGGCGAGGACTGTTCCCGACACTGACATACGGCGGGGATCGCAGCGTGCACTTCAAAACTTCCGAAGGTTTTCCGGAAGAAGAGCTGCGTGCGATGATCGTCATGGCGTTGACCTATCACAGCCGGAAGCAAGGAACGGGCTCGAAACAGACCGGATTTCGGGAGGCCAAGTCGCGCTCTGCCGTCTAGCGGTTCAACCGGAAAAGAGAACCCGGCGCCATGCCTTCCCGCATCAGGAGACGCCTGAATGGTCCGATCTTGCCTGCGAAATACATGCCCGCGCTGCGCGCGACTTGCACGGGCAGGAAATCGGTCAAAAGAGATCTGTTCAATGCGTCGACAGCGCGCGTGCGCGAGTGGATGTCGCTGGTGCGTTTCGCCTCGTAAGTTTCGAGAACCGTCTTCGCGCCGGGATCCTGGTGCTTCGCCTTTGCCATGATCAAGATTCGCTCCAGATCCATGATATCCCGCAAAGTCAGATTCAGTCCCTGCGCGCCGATGGGCGGAAACACATGCGCGGCTTCTCCGATCAGCACCAGCCGGTTCGCCGAAAATCTGGTCGCGGTCAAACCGGCGAGCGGGAAACTTTGCGGTTTCGTGGCGAGCTTGAACTTCCCCAGCACCGAATGCGCCCGGCGTTCAAGCTCAAGAGCGAGGTCCTCGTCCTCCATCGCAAGTAGGCGGCGGGCACCTTCCGCGGTTTCGACGCACACGAGCGAGGATTTCCGACCGGGCAGGGGAACCAGGGTAAAAGGTCCCGTCGGCGTATGGAACTCGGTCGAGATATCCCGGTGGGGAAGCGTGTGTTCCAGGTTAAGGACGACAGCCTCCTGGGGATAGGCCCAGCGCCGGACATCGATCCGCGCGGTCTCGCGAATGAGCGAATTGCGTCCGTCCGCGGCAACGACGAGGCGGGCCTTGACGCTCTGACCATCCGTCGTTTGCAACTCCACCAGGTCGCTGCCGAAATGCGCGGCCTGTACGGACTCTTCCACGATCGTCAGGTTGTCCTGACGGCGGCACAATTCCTCCAGTACTAAATTAAGATCATTGTTTAAGATATTGAAACCAAAACATTCAATGCCAAGCTCGTTGCTGTCGAAAACAACCTCAGGCGAACGCACCAGACGGTTCGTGTCGTCAATCATGCGCATCTTCCGGAGAGGAGTCGTTTTGGACTCCAACGGCGCCCAGACACCGACCTTCTCAAGGAGCGCAATTGACTTCTGCCAGAGGGCCGTCGTGCGCCCGTCCATGCCCACAGGATTGGGTGCAACAAGCACCGTCTTGAAATCTTCCCGGGCAAGGGTCAGGGCGGCAATGCGCCCGGACGGCCCGCCGCCGACAACCGCGATATCAAAGGCCTGGTTCGGTTTTCTTCTCGCCATCTGTCCAATCCGGAGGCAAAATCGTTGCAAACTTATGTGCTGCACATCGTGGCGATTTCAACGGGACGAAATCACGCAGCCTTTTCCCGTCACAATTCCAGCGATGCGCGACCGGTATGATATGAGAAAGATCAATTCGCAACCCGGGGGCATCGGGTAGTGAATGCGCTTTCGCCGCGCAAGAACGCATGAACAAGGTCCGCGACAATGACATTCCTGCCCAGTTTCGAGGGAACACGGAAAGACCGGCTGGAAAGCGGGAAGACCGGGCGCGGCTGGCCGTTCGTCCTGATGACCGTCGCGGTCTTGTGTCTGACGGGATGGACCTATCTGGTCGCAATGGTCGCCGACATGGTTCCGGTCATGGATATGACCCAGGCCGGCCCGGGAATGGGCATCCTCAACCAGTTCAATCTCTTCAAGGGGCTGTCGGCGGAGGCCCGGGCCGCACTCGCGGTGATCTGTCTGCCCGCGGGAGCGACTTTCGGCATGCCCGGACCGGACATGGGACCTGCGGATCTCTTCAGGATTTTCGCGATGTGGACCATGATGGCTCTGGCCATGATGCTGCCTTCCGCCCTTCCCATGCTCCGCGCCTATTCTGCGGAAACGGCGGGGAAAGGCGAGGGCGCAACGCTTTCCTCTACAGTGCCTGTGGTCATGGCCGTTTTCGGTTATCTCGCGGTCTGGGTCGGTTACGCGGTGGTCGCGACGGCCGTTCAATGGGGGCTCTACCGGTTCGGAGCCATGAACGACATGATGGCGCCGGTGAGCATGGCCCTGACGACATCCGTTCTGTTTGCCGCGGGGCTTTACCAGTTTACGCCTGCAAAACAGGCCTGTCTCGCCCGCTGCTGGTATCCACGTTTTGTCTTCGCCGCTTTGCAGCGCTCCGGAGCACATGCAGGGTTCAGGGAGGGGCTCGTTCAGGGCCTGGCCTGCCTCGGCTGTTGCTGGGCGGTCATGACGGTCATGTTTGCGGTCGGGCTCATGAACATCATTTGGATCGCCCTGCTTGGCGGCGTGATGGCGCTGGAAAAATCCCTGCCGAGCCGAGTTCTTCCAGCCGCGATCGGCGTGGTCCTGATTGTGTGGGCCGGTCTTCTGACTGCACTCATCTTTTTCGGCTCCCCGGCCGGCTGATCCGGTGAACTTGTTTGCCAAGGCTGTTTTTTGAGTTCACAGTGTCATAATATCGTAATAATAAGCAGCGGCGGTGAGAATGCGGGTTTGAAATCCGTCTTTCAGGTTCAAGTCGTCCACTTTGAACCGAACGCACGGGACAAGCGGCAAAACAGCGCTTGCCCGCTTCCAGGGTGAGGAAATTTCCGTGACGGATTACACGCCAGACAAAGAGGCTCCGGAGCCCGCTCTGTTTCTGATCCATCTCCTGACGGCCTCTGGAGCGCCGATTGCGCTGGTGGCGCTGCTTGCCGGTGCTCAAGGGGATTGGGCAGGTATGTTTGCCTGGCTCGGCCTGGCTTTCTTCGTCGACGGCATCGATGGTCCGTTGGCCCGGCGCTTCAAGATTGCCGAGCGCCTGCCGCGCTGGTCCGGCGCATCGCTCGATTTCGTCATTGACTACGCGACCTACGTGTTTTTGCCGGCTTTCGCCCTTTCCTGGAGCCTGATGCTTTCACAACCGTGGAACTGGATCTGCGGTGGTCTGATCGTCTTTACGGGTGCGCTGTACTTCGCCGATAACGGCATGAAAACCCCGGACGGATCCTTCAAGGGATTCCCGGCCGGATGGAACATGGTGGTGTTCGGCCTGATGGCCCTGTCGCCCTCACAAGGTTTCACCATCGGCGTTGTCCTTCTCTGTTGCGCCTTGACGTTTGCTCCCATCAGGTTTGTTCATCCCGTTCGGGTCCGGCGCTGGCGCGTGGTGACCCTGCCGGTTACGCTCTTGTGGATGTTGCTGGCAGCCCTTGCGATTCTGGACGGCATGTCGCTTGTCGGCCTGCCGGCGATCTTGTTTACGTTGGCCAGCGTCTACCTGTTCTCGGTTTCCGCCGTTCAGCAATTGCTCGACCGGGTCGATTGAACGGCTCCCTTCAGACTTGAACTGTCCTGTCGCACAGCGTGGTCAGCCGTCCGAAAACGGACCGCAACTTCTTTTTCATGGCGACCTTTCCTGCCGGCGTTGAAGTTACTAATGTGCCTGCCGCGCGCAGTGGGCGCCGAACTAAGCACACCTGACGACGGCAAGGCCGGGGAGAAAGAAATGGTCCAAGCAATCCGTGTTCACGAGACCGGCGGTCCGGACGTCATGCGTTGGGAACAGGTAGAGGTTGGCGAACCGGGACCGGGCGAAGCGCGTATCCGTCATACGGCGGTCGGCCTGAACTTCATCGACACCTATTTCCGCTCCGGCCTTTATCCGGCTCCCGACGGGACACCGTTCAGCCCGGGCAACGAAGGCGCCGGCATCGTACAAACGGTTGGCGACGGGGTATCCAACGTCAAACCGGGCGATCGCGTCGCCTATGTCGGGCCTCTCGGAGCCTACGCCCAGGAAAGGATCGTCCCGGCCGACCGGCTGGTGGTCATTCCCGAAGGTATCGACGACAAGACCGCCGCAGGCATGATGCTGAAAGGCATGACTGCCCAATATCTGCTGCGTCAGACCTACAAGGTCGGGCCGGAAACGACGCTCCTGTTCCATGCCGCGGCCGGCGGTGTCGGTCTGATTGCCGGGCAGTGGGCTGCGCATCTCGGTGCGACCGTTATCGGCACCGCAGGTTCTGAGGAAAAAATCGAGCTCGCCCGGGCGCATGGCTACCAGCACATGATCAATTACCGGACGGAAAACTTCGTCGAGAGAGTGCAGGAGATCACCGGCGGGAAAAAATGCGACGTCGTCTATGATTCGGTCGGCCGGGACACGTATCCGGGCTCGCTCGACTGTCTGAAGCCGCGAGGCTTGTGGGTGAGTTTCGGTCAATCCTCCGGCCCGATCACGGATTTCAACCTGGCGCTTCTGGGGCCGAAAGGGTCGCTGTTTGCGACACGGCCGACCCTGTTCAGTTACATCGCCTCACGCGAAGACCTGGAAGCCACAGCCGGAGAACTCTTCGACGTCGTGCAAAAGGGTATCGTCAAGATCGAGGTCAATCAGGAATACCGGCTGGCCGAAGCGGTGCAGGCGCACCAGGATCTGGAAGGCCGCAAGACAACCGGCACAACGGTCCTGATCCCGTAACATGCGCTCCGGCCGGGCACAGGATCTGTCGCGCAATCTGTACAGCCCGGCCATGCGCTATTTTCTGGCCGCGGCCGAAGCAGGGTCGATCAGGGCGGCATCGAGAGAGCTGAACGTCGCCTCTTCGGCGGTTAATCGGCAGATCCTTTGGCTGGAGGAAGCCCTCGGGTTACAGCTCTTTGAGCGGGTCGGACGCCGGTTGAGGCTCTCACAGGCCGGTGAATTGCTTCTTGCTCACATCCGGAGAACCTATTCGGATTTTGAAGGCACCGTGGCTGAACTCGATGCTTTGAAGGGCTTGCGTCGGGGCACGGTCTCGATCGCGGCAGTCGAAAGCGTTGCTGAAAAACTCCTGCCTTCGATCATCAGTGACTTTCGTAAAAGCTATCCCGGCATCCACGTCAATGTCACGGTGTCTTCCTCCAGGGAGGCGGCGAGGAAAGTTGAAGCCGCCGAGGCGGATGTCGGTTTCACCTTCGATCCTCCGGAAACCTCGGCATTGACCCTGGCCTTTCAGCACGAAGTCGCCATAGGCGCCCTGATGAAGCCGGACCACCCGCTCGCCGGGGAGCCGTCTCTCTGTCTGCACGACTGCCTGAAATATCCCGTCGCCCTGCCGGCGGAAGGGCTTTCGATTCGCACGAGGATCGACGTTGTCCGGAACCGCATTCACGGCGTGTCGAGAACATACGTGGAAGCCAATTCACTCAGGCTCATGCGGGCACTCGCCCGTGAGGACAACGTCATCGGATTTCAAACGCTGATCGGATGCGAGGACGATCTGACATCTGGAGCGCTCGTCTTCATACCTTTGTCGGACGCGCCTTTACAGGCGGACAAACTGTGTGTCGTGACGTCTTCCCTGCGCGCCATGGCGCTCGCGCCGGCCATGTTTTTCGATCACGCTGTGTTCGCGTTGCGGGATCGGTTACCGCTTATTGATGCCAAATAGGCATCAATAGGGTCTCAAATGAACGCTTTGGTTTGACGATTTTTTAGGGCACATTTTTGTGACAGTTTGACGGCGCGCGCCGGGCGAGGGAGATGACTTATGGGGCGTTTGACGACGCATGTGCTGGATACGGCCTTGGGCCGTCCCGCCGAGGGGCTTAAAATCGAGCTCTGGTCGGCCGGAGAAACGATCAGACACATCTCCTCGCACGTGACCAACGACGACGGCCGGGTCGATGGCCCGATCCTCCAGGATGACGCATTCGAACCTGGCGTTTACGAACTCCGGTTTCACGCGGGAGACTATTTGAGGCAGACGGCCCAGGCTCTTCCGGACCCCTTGTTTCTCGATCTGATTCCGATCCGCTTCGGGATCGCGGACCGGGACGGCCACTATCACGTGCCGCTTCTTCTGTCGCCCTTCGGCTATTCGACATACCGGGGGAGTTGAGGCATGAGGGACAGCATCCGTTTCTTGAAAGGCGGCGAGATCGTTGAACTGGAGAACGTCGCTCCCACGGAAACGCTCCTCGATTACCTGCGCCTGAGGCGCCGGGAAACTGGCACCAAGGAAGGCTGTGGCGAAGGCGATTGCGGCGCCTGCACGGTCGCGCTCGGCCGCCTCATCGATGGCAGGCTGGTCTATCAGCCGGTCAACAGCTGCATCCAGTTGCTCGGCATGATCGACGGAGCGGAACTGGTGACGGTGGAGGATCTGGTCGCGGACGAACGGCTTCACCCCGTGCAGGCCGCCATGGTCGCGCATCACGGCTCCCAATGCGGCTTTTGCACGCCGGGGTTCATCATGTCCCTGTTCACCCTTTACCATGCGACGGATGTCGAAAGATCGCGCGAGACGGTCACCGAATGGCTTGCAGGGAACCTGTGCCGCTGTACCGGTTACCGTCCGATCGTCGACGCGGCGCTGGACGCCTGTTTCGAGGCGGCCGACGACGCGTTTTCCTGGCGCGCGAACGAGACGAGGGAAAAGCTGCAGACACTTGCCGACAGCCGCGACATCTTTCTCGGTGACAGCGACAGGTTTTTCGCCTCGCCGTCGACCCTCGACGGTTTGGCCGTGCTTTACGGCCAGCATCCCGACGCAACGCTGGTGGCAGGCGCGACGGATGTCGGCCTCTGGATTACAAAACACCTGCGTGAGCTGCCAAAAATGATCTGGCTCGGGCGCATCGAGGGGCTCGAGAGGGTTGAAGACACGGCCTCGGGTGTCCTGATCGGTGCGACCGCAACCTATCAGGCTACCGAGGACGCGATGACCGGGCTCTCCGCGAGCCTTGGAGAACTCTGGCGCCGGATTGGCTCGAAACAGGTGCGCGCTTCGGGCACGGTTGGCGGCAACATCGCCAACGGATCTCCGATCGGTGACACACCGCCGGCCCTGATTGCCCTCGGAACGACATTGGAGCTTCATTCCCCGGAAGGCTCCCGGGCATTGCCGCTGGAAGCTTATTTTCTCGATTATGGCAAACAGGACCGGGGCGAGAGCGAATTCGTCACCGGCCTGTTCGTGCCGAGACTGTCCGCCAATCAGGCGTTTCGCTGCTACAAGATCTCCAAACGGTTCGATCAGGATATTTCCTCGGTGATGGGCGCCTTCCGGTTCACGATCGACGACGGTCTCATCACGGAAGCCAGGATCGCCTATGGCGGAATGGCGGCAACGCCGAAACGCGCGAGAGCGGCGGAAATGGCGCTGAAAGGCGCCGATTTGGACGATCCCTCGAGCTGGGGCGCCGGCATGCAGGCGCTTCTGTCCGACTTCACGCCGCTGAGCGACATGCGAGCGAGCGCGGAGTACCGGATGGAAACCGCCCGGGCCCTTCTGGCCAAGGCGCTCATGGAAATCAGCGGGACCGCTCCGGAGGAAATCCGGGTGCTGGCGAAACGGGAGGCCGACCGTGACCGTGCCGCCTGATCAGCATCGCCTTGACGCCACGCTGAAACACGTCAGCAAGGACCTGCCGCATGACAGCGCCAGACTGCATGTGACCGGCACGGCGACCTATATCGACGACATGGCGGAACCCGCCGGGACGCTTCACGTGGTGCCCGGCTGGGCTCGACAGGCGGTCCGCGGACGGATCGAGTCCGTCGATCTCGGCGACGTCCGCGATGCACCCGGTGTGATTACCGTTATCACGGCGCGGGATATTCCGGGCATCAACGACTGTTCCTCCGCGTTCGGTGGCGACCCGGTTCTGGCGGAAGACGAAATCCTGTTTTACGGCCAGGTGATCTTTGCCGTTGTCGCCAAAACCCGCGATGCCGCGCGCAAGGCCGCGGCGAAAGCGCGGATAGAGGTCGCGCCGATCACCCCGATCCTGACCGCAGAAGACGCGGTCGACGCCGATACCACCGTTCTGCCGGACTATCAGTTCCGCAGAGGCTCGCCCGAGACGGGTCTGTCGGCCTCCGAGCATGTCTTCAGCGGCGCGATGCATATCGGCGGCCAGGAGCATTTCTATCTCGAAGGCCAGGTTGCCATGGCTCAGCCGGAAGAACATGGCGGTATGATGGTCTATACCTCGACCCAGCATCCGACCGAAGTTCAACACACGGTCGCCAAGGTGCTCGGAGTCCCGGATGCCGCGGTAACGGCGGAGGTCCGTCGGATGGGAGGCGGTTTCGGCGGGAAAGAATCCCAGGCGAACCAATGGGCGGCCCTCGCGGCGCTGGCTGCACGCGTGACGGGCCGCGCCTGCAAGGTCCGCCTCGACAGGGACGACGACATGATCATGACCGGCAAACGGCATGATTTCAAAGTGGACTGGAAGATCGGTTGCGACAGGTCCGGGCGCATTCGTGCCGTCGATATGGAATTTCTCGCTCGCTGCGGTTACTCGGCCGATCTCTCGCTCGGGGTCAACGACCGGACGATGTTTCATGCGGACTCAAGTTATTTCTATCCGGATGCGTCGATCCGCTCGCGCCGGTTGCGCACCGACACATGTTCGAACACCGCGTTCCGTGGTTTTGGCGGTCCACAAGGCATGCTCGCCGCGGAACGGATGATCGACGCGGTCGCCATCAGCCTCGGCAAGGATCCGCTCGATATCCGCAAGCTGAATTTTTACGACGGCGAACGAAACCTGACGCCCTACGGCATGCCCGTTGAAGAATACGAGGTCATGCACGATCTGATCGCGCAGTTGGAACAAAGTTCCGACTATTGGAACCGGCGTGACGAGGTCAACGATTTCAACGCGGTCAATCCGGTCCTCAAGAAGGGCCTGGCGCTGACGCCCGTCAAATTCGGTATTTCCTTCACTCTGAAGCATCTCAATCAGGCCGGCGCGCTGGTTCATCTCTATACCGACGGCTCCGTGCATCTGAACCACGGCGGCACGGAAATGGGGCAGGGGCTCTATCAGAAGGTTGCGCAGGTGGTCGCCGAGGAATTCGGCGTCACGCTCGACAAGGTCCGGATCACAGCCACCAACACCTCCAAGGTGCCCAACACGGCCCCGACGGCGGCTTCTTCCGGCACCGATCTCAATGCGATGGCCGCGAAGATTGCCGCCGGTGAAATCAAAAACCGGTTGATCACGTTCCTTTGCGAGCAGCATCAGTGCGGACCCGAGGCGATCCTTTTCGTCGACAACAGGGTTCTGGTGGCCGACCGGAGTTTCTCCCTGGCTGAGGTCGCCAATCAGGCCCATATGGCCCGTATTCAACTCTCCCATGCGGGATTTTACGCCACCCCCGGCATTACCTGGGACCGCGACAGCGCGACCGGTCGGCCGTTTTACTACTTCGCATTTGGCGGCGCCTGTGCCGAAGTCACCATCGACACCATGACCGGCGAAATGACGATCGACCGGGTGGATATCCTCCACGATGTCGGCCATTCCCTGAACCCGGCCATCGATCTCGGTCAGATCGAAGGCGGCTTTGTGCAGGGCATGGGCTGGCTGACCACCGAAGAACTTGTCTGGGACGAGGCCGGCCGGCTGAGGACACATGCGCCTTCGACCTACAAGATCCCTGCGGCCTCCGATATCCCGTCAGATTTCACCGTCAATCTTTACGAAAGCCAGGGGAACCCACAGGCAACCGTTTACCGGTCCAAGGCGGTCGGCGAACCCCCGGTCATGCTCGCCAACTCGGTCTTCTGTGCGATCACAGATGCGGTCGCCAGCCTCAACCCTGGCGTTGTCCCGACACTCGACGCTCCGGCTACGCCGGAAGCCATCATGAAAGCCGTTCGGGACATGCGGATGAGAAAGGCGCCCCAATGAAGGTCTGGGCGCAAATAGCCGCCTGTCTGAAGGACGGGGAGGGCTGCGCCCTTGTGACCGTGGCGCAGGCGAAGGGGTCGACTCCGAGGGAAGCCGGTGCCCGCATGGTTGTCAGGGCCGATGGTGGCTTTTATGGCACGATCGGCGGCGGCACCCTGGAACTGGCGGCAATCCGGCGCGCGGCACAAGCGGCTTCCCAGGGGCGATCCGGCTTTTTTTGTCAGAAGGTTTCCCTCGGGCCGGACCTGGGGCAATGCTGCGGTGGCCGGGTCGACCTGGCGATTGAGGTATTGACCGAAAACGATCGTGCACCCGCCGAAACGCTGGCCCTGAGAGAATCCGAAGGAAAACCGTTCGGAACAGTCTGCACGCTGGAGAACGGAAAACTCGGCGCCCGGTCTGTTCTCGATACGCCGCCCGCAGAAATCTTCGGCCTGGACGGTGACGAAGGTGCGAACCGGCGAACTCTTTCGGAACGCTTCGGGGAACGCGTTCGCCCGCTTTACCTGTTCGGCGCCGGTCATGTGGGCAGGGCACTGGTTCTTGCGCTGGCGTCTCTGCCCTTTGAGGTCGTTTGGGTCGATAGCCGTGCGGAGCAATTTCCGGCGGCAACGCCCGCAAACACGCGTAAAATTCTGTCCTCAACCCCCGCCGCCGTTCTGGACCGGGCTCCTGACGGCGCTTTCATTCTCGCTATGACCCATTCACACGCACTGGATGAGGACATCATGGCATGCGCCTTGCTTCACCAAAGGTTCGGCTACTGCGGGGTTATCGGCTCTGAAACCAAGCGAGCCCGGTTTCAGAAGCGTTTGAAGGCACGGGGTTTGAACGACGCACTCATCTCGGGAATGGTCTGCCCCGTTGGCGTGACAGGCATAAGATCGAAACTGCCGGCAGCCATTGCCGCAGGCATTGCCGTCGATCTTTTGCAGCGGGACGAGACCCGGGAAAATCAAGCAGCCGTGGACGGCTCGCTTGCACAAATTATACCAGTTGGTCAATAAAGCAGCATTCTTTTGGGGGGCAACTTGGCAGAGACAGGCCTTGGACAGGCGGAAACAGAGGCGGGGCAAAGCAGCCGATCCGGGAGCGAAACGCTGTTGGACGCGCGCGCGCTGACCAAGCGTTTCGGCGATATTCTCGCCAACGACCGTGTTGATCTCGTCATCAACAAGGGCGAAATCCATGCCTTGCTCGGCGAGAATGGCGCCGGCAAATCCACCCTGGTGAAGATGTTCTACGGGTCCCTGGAACCGGATGGAGGAGAAATCCTGTGGCAGGGCAACCGGGTGAAGATCGACAACCCGGCAACAGCCAGGGAACTCGGCATCGGTATGGTGTTCCAGCATTTCTCGCTATTCGAAGCACTGACGGTGGTGGAGAACATCGCACTCGCCCTGCCAAATCCAGGCAGGATGGCCGATCTGGCTAAGAGGATTGAAGCGGTCTCGAAGGATTACGGACTGCCGCTTACTCCGACGGATGTGGTCGCCGATCTGCCGGTGGGCATCCGTCAACGGATTGAAATCGTCCGCTGCCTGCTGCAGGAACCGAGGCTTATCATTATGGACGAACCGACGTCCGTGCTGACACCTCAGGAGGCTGATCGACTTTTCCTGACGCTTCAAAGGCTGGCGAAAGAAGGCTGTGCCGTTCTCTACATCAGCCACCGGCTGGAAGAGGTCAAAAGGATCTGCCACCACGCCACGATCCTGCGCCATGGTCAGGTTGTGCGCGAGTGCGATCCGACCAAGGAAACGCCCGCTTCGCTGGCGAGCATGATGGTCGGTGCGGATGTGGCCGCGGTCAGCGCAAGCGAAAAGAAGGCGAACCTCGGCGGCGTCCGTCTGGGCTTGAAGAACCTCTCGGCACCGGCCGCGACACCCTTCGCGACCGCCCTTAACAAAATCTCCCTTGACCTCAGAGCCGGAGAAGTCGTTGCGATCGCGGGAGTTGCCGGAAACGGGCAGGGGGAGTTGTTCGACGCGATCTCGGGCGAAAGGCCGGTCAGGTCTTTCATGATCGAGATCGACGGCACCGCCTGCGGCACGAAATCGATCACCTGGCGCCGGCGCCAGAACGCGGCCTTTGTTCCGGAGGAACGCCTCGGGCACGGCGCCGTGCCGGGAATGCTGCTTTCCCAAAACGTTGTGCTGACGCGCCATGCGACATCAGACGGCCTTTCGTGGGGCGGTCTGGTGTCGTTGCCCAAAGCGGTATCGATCCAGGAACGCATCAAACGGGATTTCGATGTCCGCATGTCCCACGACAATCCGGAAGCCCGTTCGCTGTCCGGCGGCAACCTGCAAAAATTCGTCGTCGGGCGGGAGCTCGACCGCAAGCCGGGCCTGCTCGTTGTCGATCAACCCACCTGGGGTGTGGACGCCGGCGCCGCGGCACTCATTCGACAGGCCCTGATCGACCTTGCGAGATCCGGGTCCGCCGTTCTCGCGATCAGCCAGGACCTCGACGAGATATTTGAGATCGCCGACCGGATCGCGGTGATTTCACGCGGATACCTGTCGGAAGCCGAGCCGGCGGAAAAAATGACCCGGGAGCGGGTCGGACTTTTGATGGCCGGTGGTGCCGAAACCCAGGGAGACGTCGCCTGATGCGTATCGAACTGGTCAAACGAAAAGAACAAAGCAAGGCGATGGCTTTACTGTCTCCCGTCATCGCGATCGCTCTCACGGCCTTGTCCGCTGCGATCATCTTTTCCCTGACGGGCCACAATCCGGCTCTCGGGCTCTACAAGTTCTTCATCGAGCCCCTGACCCAGCAATGGTCGCTGGAAGCGACGATCGACAAGGCCACGCCTCTTATCCTGATCGCCTGCGGTCTGGCCATCTGCTACCTGTCGAACAACTGGAACATAGGCGCGGAAGGCCAGTTCATCATCGGCGCCTTGTTCGGCTCCTTTCTGCCCATCCTGTTTCCGGATTTTGAGAATGGGGCGACGCTGCCGCTGATGCTTGTGTCCGGGGCGCTTGGCGGAGCCTTGTGGGCGTTGATACCGGCCCTCTTGAAGACCCGGTTCAATACCAATGAAATCCTGACCAGCCTGATGCTGGTCTATGTGGCCAGTCTGCTTCTCGATTATCTGGTTCGCGGACCCTGGCGCGATCCCGGAGGGTTCAATTTTCCCGAATCCCGCATGTTTTCGGACGCGGCGACACTGCCTGAGGTCTTCGGAGGCGCCTTGAGCCTGGCTACGCCGATCACGCTGGTGATTGCCATCGTCCTTGCGGTCCTGCTTGCAAAGACCCTCAAGGGGTTCGAGATCCGCGTCATGGGGCAAAGCCCCAGAGCCGGCAGTTTCGCAGGCTTCTCGGCAAAGGGACTGACCCTTTTCTCCTTCGCGCTTGCCGGTGCATTGGCCGGCCTTGCCGGCACCATGGAGGTCTCCGGCGCTTTGAACCAGCTCCTGCCGACGATTTCGCCCGGGTATGGCTTTACCGCGATCATCGTCGCGTTTCTGGGACGTCTCAATCCCCTGGGTATCATCGTTGCCGGATTTGTGCTGGCGCTGTCCTATATCGGCGGCGAGGCCGTCCAGACGGCTTTGGGTGTTTCCAACAAGATCGCCAGCGTGATCCAGGGGCTTCTGCTCTTTTTCGTTCTCGCCTGTGATACCCTGATCCTGTACCGGGTTCGCGTGATTTCCCGCCGGGCTCCAGGCGGGGAGGCATCCCATGTTTGAAGCCGTTCTACTGACCGTCATCACCGCCGCGACGCCGCTTTTGATCGCCGCCATAGGAGAGCTTGTCGTCGAGCGGTCCGGCGTCCTGAATCTGGGCGTGGAAGGCATGATGATCATGGGCGCGGTGATGGGCTTTGCCGTCGCCAATCTGACCGGGTCCGGTGCACTCGGCATTTTCGCGGCAATCCTCGCCGGCGTCGCCATGTCCGCCCTGTTCGGATTTCTGGTCTTGAACCTGGTGGCCAATCAGGTTGCAACGGGACTGGCGCTGACCATCCTTGGTATCGGGTTTTCCGGACTCATCGGTGAAGCCTTTATCGGCGTTCCGGGCCTGAAATTGCCGCAAATCGTAATTCCGGGACTGTCCGACATACCCTTTTTCGGCCCGGTTTTCTTTCGTCAGGACGCCATCGTCTACATCAGCTTCGCGCTGGTCGCGGCCGTTGCCTATACGCTGTTCAAAACGCGGGTAGGTCTCATCCTGCGCGCAGTGGGCGACAATCACGGCTCGGCCCATGCGCTGGGGTATTCCGTCATCAGGATCCGTTTCATGGCCGTCCTGTTCGGCGGAGCCTGCTCGGGACTGGCTGGCGCCTACCTGTCTCTGGCCTACACGCCGCAGTGGGTGGAAAACATGACGGCGGGTCGGGGCTGGATCGCGCTGGCGCTGGTGGTCTTTTCGTCCTGGCTGCCGTTGCGCGTAATCGTCGGGGCGTATCTCTTCGGTGCCGTCAACGTCCTGAACCTGCACGCGCAGGCCATGGAGATGGACATACCGTCTCAGTTCCTGTCGAGCCTGCCGTATCTGGCGACCATCCTGGTCCTTGTCCTCATTTCGGCGAACCGCAGACTGACGCTGGTGAACACGCCGGCCTGTCTCGGCAAGTCTTTTGTTCCCGACCGGTAGTCATGCTCCCGGTCAGCTCCCGGCCCCGAAGCGATCAGGGGCGGGATAATCCGCAAGATCGCGCCTGAGAAAAACACAGGGGTAAAACACATGAAATCTCTTTTGAAAGCCACCGCCGCCGCAGCGGTTCTGGTCGCAGCAGGTTCGGCGGCGAGCGCTGCCGACGTCAAGGCCTGCTTCATCTATGTCGGCCCGGTCGGCGACTTCGGCTGGTCCTACCAGCACGACCAGGGCCGCCTCGACGCGGTCGAACATTTCGGCGACAAGCTGGAAACCGCTTTTCTTGAAAGCGTGCCGGAAGGACCGGATGCCGAGCGCGCCCTCGAACGTTTCGCCCGCGAAGGCTGCAACATCATCTTCACCACCTCGTTCGGCTACATGAACCAGACCATCAAGGTCGCCAAGAAGTTTCCGGACGTGAAATTCGAGCACGCCACGGGCTACAAGACCGCCGACAACGTCGCGACTTATAATTCCAAGTTCCATCAAGGCCGTTACATCATCGGCCAGATCGCGGCCAAACAGTCGAAGACCGGCGTAGCGGGCTACATCGCGTCGTTTCCGATTCCGGAAGTCGTCGCAGGCATCAACGCGTTCCTGCTGGGCGCTCAGTCCGTCAATCCCGATTTCAAGCTGAAGGTGGTCTGGGTCAACACCTGGTTCGATCCGGGCAAGGAAGCCGATGCCGCCAAGGCGCTGATCGACCAGGGCGTCGACATCATCACCCAGCACACGGATTCCACCGCGCCGCTCCAGGTCGCCCAGGAACGCGGCGTGCACGGCTTCGGCCAGGCCTCCGACATGATCGAATTCGCTAAGGACGCCCAATACACGGCAATCGTCGACGACTGGGGGCCGTATTACATCGAGCGTATTCAGGAAGTGCTGGACGGAAACTGGAAATCGGAGAGCACCTGGGACGGCATTGCCGAAGGCCACGTTGTCATGGCGCCCTACACCAACCTTCCGGACGATGTCGTCGCCATGGCAAAGGCCACCGAAGACAAGATCAAGAGTGGCTGGGAACCCTTCACCGGACCGATCACCAAGCAGGACGGTACGGTTGCGGCGGAAGATGGCGTGACGCTCGATGACGGCGCCATTCTGGGCATGAACTGGTACGTCCAGGGCGTCGACGACAAGCTGCCGCAATAAGGTTCTTATGAACGCAACCGGCCCGGGAGCATGTTCCGGGCCGGTCGACCTTCACCTCTTATCATGGACGCGGACTTCATGACCCTTGCCTTTGCAATGGACTGGCTGAACCTGCTTTTCCGATGGGCGCATCTGATCGTCGGCATCGGCTGGATCGGCACATCCTTCTATTTCATCGCGCTCGACCTGTCCTTGCGCAAACGGGAAGGCATGAAGGAGGGGGTTTTCGGAACCGCCTGGGAGGTTCATGGCGGCGGCTTCTATCACGTCGAAAAATTCACCGTTGCGCCCAAGGAACTGCCCGACGACCTGATCTGGTACAAGTGGGAAGCCTATCTGACCTGGGTCACGGGGTTTGCGCTGCTGATTGTCCAGTATTATTTCAACGCCACCGCCTATCTGATTGACCCGAATGTCTTGAAGCTCGTGCCAAGCGAAGCAATTCTCATCTCCGTCGCGTCGCTCGTTGGCGGCTGGCTGATCTACGACCGACTGTGCAAATCGCCCATCGGCAGGAACACGCCACTGCTTGCCTTGTGCGTTTTCGTGCTGATCATGGCGGCGGCCTATATGTTCACCCACGTCTTTTCCGGGCGAGGGGCGCTTATCCACGTTGGCGCCTTTATCGGCACGATCATGGCCGTCAACGTGTTCGGCGTGATCATCCCGAACCAGAAGAAAATTGCCGCCAGCCTGATGGCGGGGGAAGCCCCCGATCCGGCCCTGGGGGCCATGGGCAAACAGCGCTCGGTCCACAACAACTACCTGACCTTGCCCGTTCTCTTGATGATGGTGTCCAACCATTATCCGATGCTAACCGGACATCCGCATTCCTGGCTGCTGGTCGCACTCGTGCTGATCGCCGGTGCAATGATGCGCCATTTCCTCAATCGTCACGACGCGGGCGATGATCTCGGCAAATTCTGGTGGTCGCTTCCGGCCGCCGCCATCGCGATTGTCATCGCCATGGTGATGACGGCACCCAGGGATTTTTCAGGCTCCGAAAAGGTCGCCGACAACACGGTGCTGCAAATTGCGCAGAAACACTGTGCCGTCTGCCACGCAGCCAATCCGCAATACGAGGGCTTCGACGAACCGCCCAAGGAGATCGAACTGGACAGCCTGGAAAACCTGCACCGGTATGCCGACCAGATCATGCAGCAGGCCGTTCAATCCGACGCCATGCCACTCGGCAACGAGACCGGCATGACGGAAGAAGAACGCGCCACGCTCGGCGCCTGGATCAGCCAGTCGAAATAGAAGACCATGACCAGCCTTTCAGATGTCAACCGTATGGACAAGGATGCCTTCCTTGCAGCCTTTGGCGATGTGGCGGAGCATTCGCCCTGGGTTGCGGAAAAAGCTTTTGACGCCGCTCCGTTTCAAACCCGCGAATCCGTGATCTCCGCCTTCGAACAAGCCATGACCGCAGCCCACCGAAACGAACAACTGGCCCTGATCCGTGCTCACCCGGATCTTGCGGGAAAAGCGGCAATCGCAGGCGATATCGCCGTGGATTCCAGGAAAGAGCAAGCCGGGGCCGGACTCGACAGGCTTACCGGCGCGGAATTTGAAAGGTTCACTGACCTCAACGGCCGCTACCTGGAGACATTCGGTTTCCCCTTTATCTTCGCGGTCAAGGGATCGACCAAACACATGATCCTGGCCGCTTTCGAAGACAGAATTGGCAATGATCCGGATAAGGAGTTCCAGGTTGCGTTGACCCAGATCGCCCGCATTTTCAGGTTTCGCCTGGAAGACCGGATCGCCGAATAGACCGGATCAGGCGACTATCCGTTTGAAGGAGGACAAACGGATCGCATTTGCCACCCGTGATGGTAGGATCGGCTCCGATTGGTTTTCCGGTATTCACATCATCATTGGCGCTGCGAACCATGCTGCAAAGACGTGAACTCATGCTGGCCGCCGTGACCGCGGGCGGAAGCTCGCTCCCGGTTTTATCCGCCGCTCAAGGTCAGGCCTCATCCGAGGAAACTCCATCCGCCTCAGCAAAAAAGAAGGAAGGTTTCGCACTGGCTCTTGGAGGTGGGGCAGCCAAGGCCTTTGCACATATTCCGATCCTCGAGGCCGTCGACGAACTCGGCGTGATGCCCAAAGAAATCGCGGGAACCTCCATGGGTGCAATTCTCGGAGGGCTCTATGCGGGCGGCATGAGCGGACGTGATATCCGCGATTTCGCGGTCGATCTGTTCACCCGCAAACCCCAGTTGCTGCAGAAGCTGTTTCTGTCCAACGGCCGGACATGGAGTTCGCTGCTCAACATGACCCGACCGGCGATAATCGATCCGGTTGTTCTGTTTGAAACCGTCTTTCCAAAAGACCGGCCGGAAACCTTCGACGACTTGCGCCTGCCGTTGAAGATCGTTGCGACGGATTTCTACAATCAGTCCCAGGTGGTCCTGGAACAGGGCCGTCTGTTGCCGGCCATCGCGGCTTCCTCGGCACTGCCGATGCTGCTGACGCCCGTCCGGATCGACGACCGCGTGCTGATCGACGGAGGTTTCGTCAATCCGACCCCCTTCGACGTGTTTGACCGGGCTGATCTCGTGACCGTCGGCGTAGACGTAACCGGCAGCACATTTTCGTCCAGAAAGACCTTTCCCAGCGGGCTGGAAACCTGGATCGGCTCGTTTTCCATCACGCTGCATTCGCTGGTTGCCGCAAAGCTTGCCTGCGCTCAACCGGACCTTTTGATAGAGCCGCCCATCGGCACTTTCAACACGATGGATTTCTTCAAAATCAAGGACATCGTTAAGGCGGCGGAGCCCGCGAAAGAAGTCTTCAAGCGAGAATTGAGCACGCTATTGGACGGCTCATGACTCAGAACGCCGGACCGCGTCTTGAAAAAATCGCCTTCAGTTCGTCGGCCCGGGCTTTCGACCAGCCTTCCGGTTCCACAAGGGCCGCCCAGGCGTCGATATAGTCCGGTGCGACGTAATAGTGTCCGAACCTCTCGACATCGAGCGCGAACATGGAATCGAGCGCGAGCTGCAACATGGTGACCACGGGGAACCACGAGAGCTTGTCGGTGACGTCGGGCGCTCGCGGTTCGTTCATCCAGGCCGGCGGTTTGATCGCGCTGTCGAATGTGAAATTCACAATGGGGTCGCTGCCGTAATTCAGGAACACCGCCCTGATCGGTCCCCAAGGGGCAAAATTCCCATCAAGCCCACCATACTGGTCGAGAACACGCACCAGCGACCCATTGCCGAAAGTCGGTCGCCAGGCGGGGCTGTCTTCGTTGCGACGATCCCTGACTTCCGACCAGTACCTCGAAA
Source organism: Roseibium aggregatum (assembly GCF_017309185.1). Classification (GTDB taxonomy): domain Bacteria; phylum Pseudomonadota; class Alphaproteobacteria; order Rhizobiales; family Stappiaceae; genus Roseibium; species Roseibium aggregatum_B. The sequence continues at coordinate 2,242,579 of NZ_JAEKJZ010000001.1, forward strand.
AGAACGGCGAACCGGCCCACATCGCGCCCTGGATCGGATCGCCGAGCATGTCGAGCAAGGGCAGGGTGGCCTGGGAGTTGAACGCCCCCTGGCTCAGGCCATGCACATAGAGATCGGGCCGATCTTCTTTCGGCATGTCCGTCCAATGATCGTAAATGGCGTTGAAAAGAGCTCTGGACTGGTCGACGCCATAGTCCGGATGCGCCAGCAGCGCCAGCATGCTGGTCAGATAGGAATACTGGACGGAAACGGTCGCCACGTCCCCGGCGAGCATGAAGTCCAGCGTGTCATGTGCGCCTGGATCCATCCAGCCGGTACCGACCGGAACCATCACGATCAGAACCGAGCGCTCGAAACCGCCGACACGGATCAGTTCCTTTAGAGCGATTTGTGCCCGTTCCTCGGGCGTGTCCGCCGCCCGGCGGCCGACATACACCCTGATGGGCTCAATAACGCGGCCATGCTGGAATTCAGAAATTTGCTCTATGGTTGGTGCCGTCGCGACGAAATGGCGTCCCCAGCGTCCCATTTCCTCCCACTTTACGAGAGAGGCCGGACTTCCGGTCTTTCTGTCTTCTTTCGGTTGAGCAATATCGGCTTCGATCAGCTTGTCCGCCGCCAGGAAAGACGCATCGGCAGCCTTGAAAAAGTTTCGTACAAGCGCCCCGTCGACGACTGCCCACACGACCCATCCGACGAGCCCGACAGACAGAACCACTCCGACGCGCCTCGGTAAAACCCTGTCCAGTTGCACGGCGACGACCCGTCTCAGCATTCCCGCGAGCCTAAAACAGACCCAAAGAGCAAAGCTTGCGAAGGCACCGACCAGAAAGATGAAAACCGGTGCGCCGGTTTCCAGGGGCGGAAGCTCCATCGCGGCCCGGGTTGCGTTCTGCCAGCTCCCGGCTTTCAACAGCGAGTACAACAAAATGACGCCGCCGGTCAGCAACGCGGCGGTGCTGCACCATCGGTTCAACGCGGTGGGACAGTCCGGCAGTTCCAGATATCTCCACAGCGAACGCATCAGAAGTGCGGCCTCGTATCCCAGACTGGCCGCGACTGCCGCCAGGATGCTTTGAACCAGCGGGTCTCGCGGCATCAGGGACGGTGTTAACGCCGCTCCGAAGAAACTGACTGCGACCACGAAACCGAAAGGGGACCAGCCGTCCCGGAATGCTTTAAAGGGAGCCATCGCGCACACTGCATCAAAGGTTTGAAACACCGGTAGTATCGGCCATTTGCGCAAGAATGACACCCTCTTGCGACGGCACGATAGATCGGCAATTCAAATGACCGCTGCCGAATTCAATCGATAAAAATTACGCTGCGCATCGTGACATTTAGACAGAATTAACAGTTGCCGGGTCTAAATCGCACCCGGTAGCGGGGAGCCGGAATTCAGACGCGTCTGCGACTTCGGACCCCCACAAGCACAGCCAGCCCGCAAGTTTCGTGAAAGTTTAACGGACTAGCGTAAAAGCCGGCTGTGCCTCAGCGGGAAACGGCACGGGCCTGGAGGCCTGAAATTGTTTCCCTAACGATAACAACCGGGGGGCACCGGTTAACCAAGGCATGCAACACAGACCAGACCGGATTGACCAATCGAACGGATCGGCCGATGTCATTTGACAGACTGTTGCTGTTTTTATTCCCTGCGCTTTGCGGCGTCTTCGCAGTTTTCCTCGCCTTAAATACCTACGGTCTCATCGAAACCCGCTCGGATTTCGAGGAGAACCACCGGCTGGAGTGGTTTTCCTTCCGAGAAGCCATACGGCTGAACACTTCTGATTTCGAGGACTTCTTTTCCCGCTACACGACCCGATCGGGACATGGCGAAGGACAGCTCCCGAAGCTAGGTGGAAAGTCGGTTCAAGCCACACTGGAAAACCTTCCGAGCCGTGAATTCAGCACGGTGCTTGACCGGTCAAACCTTTTTCAGAATTGGGTCGCTGCGCCCGTGGCCGCAATGAACGGCAACACAGCGGCATTTTATGCTTTGGATGCGCTGCTGCCTGTCGATCGCGCGGTCGTTCTTCCTGAGACCGTCGCGGCCGCGCTTCAAAACATCGCCGAAATGACAACCCGGGAAGCGGACACGCGCGCCGAGACCGCGCGCCGCTCCTTTCAGATCCGTCAGGGCATGCAAACCGGGCTGGCGCTCGCGACAATCGCCAGCGCTCTTGGCTGGGTTGTGTTGCTCCTAAGCCGGAACTCGGCTCTCCGAAAGGAATGCCAGGACCGCATGGAAGACACAGACCGCCTTTTGCATATCCAGAGTCACGATCCTCTGACCGGGCTTTTCAATCAGAAGGAATTTTCAGCCAGGCTGCGACGAACCTATCAACAGCTGTCCGAGGGGCAGGTGCTGAATGTTGTCAGCATCAATCTCGACGCGAAATCTCCGAAAACCGCCGAGTATTGTCAATCGATCGAAAATGCGATCCTGGTCTCGGCGGCCGACATCTTGCGCCACGCCGCCGGCGTTGCTGTCGGTGCCGTCTGCCTCGCTCGGGCCAACGGCAAGGGGTTTCTTGCCTATTTCACCACTTCGGAAACAGAGGATCCGGCCGCGCATGACCTGGTTATGCGAATCCGCCGTGGCTTTCAACATCCCGTCGCGACCGACAGGGGGGCCTTTCTCCTGCCTCCGGCAATCGGCATCGCCAACACCGAAACCGTTGACAAGGATCCGGCCGAACTCATTCGGAATGCAGACCTTGCAGCCTACGAAGCACTCGCAAATCCTCTCGCAAGACCGGTTACCTACCAGCCCTCCATGCGCGCGGCTCTGGACCGCACGATATCGATTGAACAAGCTCTACCGGATGCCATCGAGAACGGTGAATTTCTCCCTTACTATCAGCCGCAGTTCAATCTGATGTCGGGACGCATCGTGGGCGTCGAGGCACTGGCCCGATGGAACCATGCGGACCTTGGCTGGATCTCTCCTTCTGAGTTTATTCCACTTGCGGAAAACAGTGGCGATATTGTTCCGATCGGCTGGCAAATTCTGGAGCGGGCATGCCGTGAAATCCTGAAACTGCCAGGCGATCTGACACTTTCCCTCAACCTGTCTGTTTCACAATTGCTCGATGAAGATGTCGTCTTCATGCTGGAAGACTGCCTCGAGCGGACAGGGTTGCCGGCGAGCCGGCTGAAGATTGAGGTCACGGAAACCACCGTGATGAGCGATCGTGCCCAGATCCAAACAACGCTGTCGTCCGTTCGATCCCTCGGCATTGCTCTTGTACTCGATGACTTCGGCATGGGCTTTTCGGAACTGTCGTGTCTGACGGATTTTCACTGGGATCTGATCAAGATCGACGGTGCCTTCGCCACCAGGGCGACCTCCGATGACAAGATCCGGGACATTCTCAAACTCGTACTTGGCATTGCCGCAAAAATGGGCTCGGAGGTTCTTGTGGAAGGGATCGAAACCGTCGACCAGTGCGATGTTCTCGCGGACCTGGGATGCGCCAACGGCCAAGGGTATCTTTTCGGCGGTCCGATGGCCATCGACGATATCAAGACCCTGTTTTTCCAGGGACATCGGCACCCCGATCTGAAGGAGGCCTAAGATTGGGGACCGCGCCGGAACCGTCGGCTGGGTCCCCATTCAACCGAACCTGCGCCTTTAGCCGGCAATTTCACCGCTTGTCAGCCGAGTTTTCAAGGTGTCGAGCAGGTCGATGTCGGAGCGCTCGGTCAAAGACACATAGGTGAATGTCATGGTCTCGCGGGCCTGCACCATGGACCCGGGAAACGGCATATAGACCAGTTCCTTGGAGGCGAAGGCGGGCGAGGCCGTGCCGACCTGCCAGTTGCTTTCGATTTTCGCATCGACGAGATGCTGGACAAGTCCGTCGGAACCCGGGCGGTGGAACGGTACGCCGGCGAGCCTCAGATAGGAGGTCTTGTCCTCTGCTGCCCGGAACCCGTCGATAAAACTCACACTCAGCGCCTGCAGTTCCTCGGCCCTGTCCGCATCGGAAGACCCGTGTACGTGGGAATGCAGATGATCGTGGCCTGCGTGATTGTGACCATGCGCATGACCGTGATCATGCGCATGGGAATGGTCGTGAGCAGCGTGACCATGTCCGTGCTGATGAGGGTGATTGTGGTGGTGATGAGCCATATCTGTCACTCCACGTCCGGACCGGCCGGGATGGACACCGGCTTGTCGATGATATGCTTGTGCGCGCCCATTTTTCCGTGCGAGACGAGGGTGCCGAGCACGTCCACGATCACCCTTGTGGCGAGCAGGGCGGTGATGTCGGAACAATCGTAAGGCGGCGAGACCTCGACCACTTCCAGCCCGCAAATGCCTTCCTTGGCAACGAGAGAAACAAGTTCGAGCGCCTCGCGCGGCAGGAAACCGCCGGGTTCCGGCCAGCCGGTACCCGGAACGAAGCCGCAGTCGACACTGTCGATGTCGAAGGAAATATAGACCGCGTCCGCATCCTTCCAGGCAAGTTCCAGGGCGCGAGCGGCCGTTTCCGCGAGGCCGAGTTCCTCAACGTCGCGCATGGTGAAGATGTTGGTGTTGCGTTCGCGCGCCACCTCGACCCCTTCGCGCGGCACCTGCCAGCCTCCGATGCCGATCTGAACGAGGTTCACGGCGGGCACATTGACCAGATCCGTGGCATGGAACCACGGCGTCGTATGCATGCGTTCGTCGAGATCTTTTTCCTGAATGTCGATGTGCCGGTCGAAATGCACGATGCCGATGCGTTTGGAAGTGCAGTTCGCAATGCCACGTACGCAGGGAAAGCCAATGGAGTGGTCGCCGCCGATCATGATCGGCAGGGCGCCGGAGGAGGCCACGTGAGACACCGCCCTTGTCACCTGATCGAAGGTCTTTTCGATATTGGCGGGGATCGTGAAGATATCGCCGACGTCGCAAAGCGTCATCTGTTCGCGCAGATCCACGCCCATCTCGTAATTGTAAGGCGTGTAGAGCGCCGAGATCTTCCGCACGCCCTGGGGACCGAAGCGGGTTCCGGGCCGGTAGGTCGTGCCGCCGTCGAAGGGAACGCCGATGATGGCGGCATCATAGGCGCCGACCTGGGTCACGTCTTCGATGTAAGGCGCCTTGAGGAAGGTGTTGATGCCCGCATAGTGGGGGAGTTCGCCGCGCGCGAAGGTCGGGATCGACTTGTCCGTCAGGCTGTCGGAGCCGGTCAGTCCCATGCGCAGCGCCCAGGCCTTTTCCTTTTCCCAGGCCGCGGAGGGCAGGGTGCCTTCCTTTTCCGCCGACTTCCAGCCGCGCAGTTGAAGCTTGTCGAAATCCGGGTGGTGCTGTCTCTTCGCCGGTTCGCGCGTCAGCTGGCCGGCGGCGCGATGGCGCGTAGAGGGACCTAATTCGGTTGAAAAACTCATGGGGACGTTCCTCACGGATGGTTGGGGTCTGAAGGGATGGCCGCTTCGGCACTGAAAGGCACGCCGATTACAGTGGCGATGTCCTCCGGCTTTTGCCTGGGGCCGGCGACCGGGGCCGAAAGGGGCAGATCGTAGGTGATGGTCGCTCCGAAACGCTCGGGCGCTTGCGGATCGTGCCGGATCTTGTCGAAGACGAGCAGGCGCGTGCCGAGCTTGAAAGCCTCGTGAATGTCATGGGTGACCATGAAAATGGTCATGCCGAGGTCTTGCCAAAGCCCGAGCAACAGCTCGTGCATGTCGACGCGGATACCGGGATCGAGCGCGCCGAAAGGCTCGTCCAGAAGCAGGATGGCCGGCTTTTTCACCAGCGCCTGGGCAATCGCCAGCCGCTGCTGCATGCCTCCCGAAAGTTGAGCGGGATAGCGGTTCCTGGCGGCGGTGAGGCCGATACGCTCGAGGAGCTCCTCGATGTCCGAAAAGGCAGTCCGCCGGCTTGATCCGAAGAACCTGCCGGTGAGGGTGGCTGCTTCGAATTCCTTTGCCAGAATGAGGTTCTCCGCAACGGTGAGATGCGAGAACACGGAATACTTCTGGAAAACGATGCCCCGATCCGGGGTCGGTTCGTCCGGCAGCGGCCTGCCGTCCAGCATTATATCGCCTCGGGTTGGGAGTTCCTGGGAGAGGAGCATGCGCAGGAATGTGGATTTGCCGCAGCCCGAGGCGCCCACGATCGTGCAGAAACTGCCCGGCGCGACATCGAGTTCGACCCGTTCCAGAACCGGCGTGCCGTCATAGTACTTTTCAACTCCCCGAACGGAGAGTTTCGGCTGTTGCGAAACGGTCATAACGCGTCGCCTCCCAGATGATGCCAGCGGAAGGCCCGGCGGGAGAGCAGCAACAGCAACCGGTCGAGCAGGAAGGCCAGCAGCGTGATCCAGGCGACATAGGGAAGGATCACATCCATTGCCAGATAGCGGCGGACCAGGAAGATCCGGTAGCCGAGCCCTCTGGTCGAGGCGATGGCTTCCGCCGAAATCAGGAAGATCCAGGCCGGTACCAGGCTGAGCCGCATGCAGGCGATCAGCTTGGGCAGCACCTGCGGCACGACCAGCCGGGTGACCATCTGCCAGACGGACGCGCCGAGCGTTTCCGCCTTGATGATCATTTCCCTTGGAATATCGAGCACCGCCTGGGCGGTGTAGCGGATCATCACCGGTGCCGTCCCGACGACGATCAGCGCGATCTTCGATACCTCTCCCAGCCCGAACACGATGAACAGGATCGGCAGGACGGTGATCGGCGGGATCAGGGAAAATGTCGCGATATAGGGCGCGAGCGCACTGCGGACATGCGGGACAAAGCCAATCCCGATGCCGATGAGAAGAGCCAAAACGGTGGCCAGCGCCATGCCCGTGCCCAGGCGCCAAAGGCTGTCGAAGGTATCGAGCCAAAGCAACAATTCACCGGACCGTTTGTCCGGAACGGCGGCCATGCGCCAGAAGGCCTGCCCCATGCTTTCAAGGGACGGCAGAAGCTTGTCCGCCGGGTTTTCAAGACGCCGGTAGTGGCTTGCAACCGCATAGGCAACAATCGTCGCGACAAAGGGCACAAGACCCAGGGCAAGGGCTGTCAGCCGTGAGGGCGACCGGTTGATGACGCGCATGGCTCGATCCTGGAAATCTCGAGGGAGGAACCGGCGGGACCCGGCCCGGTTGGAGCGGATCCCGCCGGAGACGTCAGGATCAGAGAGAACCGCCGGCGGCCATCTCCATGAAGCTCGGGTCGAAACGCAGCTTCACGTTGTTCTTGTCCCCGTAGACGGAGCCGTCCGGGAAGGAGACACCGACAAACTCCGGGCTTGGCGCGCCTTCGCCGAGAATGCCCTTGTCGAACAGGAATTCCGCCACGAATTTCATGGTCTTGGGCAGATCCTCCGATTTGGTGAAATCGACCGCGTCCTTGGGGGTGTAGAACATTTTCGTGGTGGCGAGCTGCGCGTCGTAGCCGGCAAGGTCGGTCCCGGAAGCCTCGGCCATGGCGGTTTTCGCGGCAATGCCTTCCTCGCTGTCGGAGGCCATCAGCGCCATCAGTTCATACCATGCCCCGACAAGCGCCTTACCGAAATCCGGGTTGTCGGCGAGCGTGTCGGTGTTGACCATCATGATGTCGATGATCTCGCCCGGAATACCCGCGCTGTCGAAGACCTTGTTGGCATTCGGCTGGGCTTCGATTTCGGAAAGCAGCGGATTCCAGGTAACGACCGCGGTGACATCCGGTGTCGCGTAGGCGGCGATCATGTCGGCATCCGAGGTGTTGACGACCTTCAGGTCCTTTTCGCTCAGATCCACCGTATCGAGCGCGCGCGCCAGCAGATAGTGCGAGACGGACAGTTCCACGAGGTTGACGGTCTGGCCCTTGATATCGGCAAGCTCGGTCTTGTCTTTCAGGATGATGCCGTCGTTGCCGTTGGAATAGTCGCCGACGATCAGAGCGGTGGTGTCGATGCCGCCGCCGGCCGGGATGGAGAGCGCGTCCATATTGGTCATGGAGCAACCGTCATACTCGCCGGCGGTATACTGGTTGATGGATTCGACATAATCGTTGATCTGGACGATTTCGATGTCGAGCCCGTATTTGTCGGCCCATTTCTTCATGATGCCGCTGTCTTGCAGATAGCCCCAGGGCATCCAGCCGACATAGATCGACCAGCAGACCTTGAAGTCTTTCTTTTCCTCCGCCTGGGCGGCGGAATAGGACAGCGGCATGGAAAGCACTGCGGCGAGTAGGGAAGCTTTGGCAATCGATTTCAGCATCTGTGCGCGTCTCCTGTCTTGGGCCCCTGAACTCCTCCCGAGAGGAGCGCTCAATCTGGGCTTACGTCTTGAGGTTCTTGCGCACGGCCGGGAGCAGGTTCGCGCGCGCGAAACCTCGTGCAGTTGTCTCCCGGGTTTTTGTCCCGCCGTGTCACCGGGCTATGCAGGCCAAAACGACCCTTCCTGCCCGGCTTGCGCCTCTCGGTCCTGCGTTTTTGAAAAAAACCGGATCCCTAGGCGCGCTGCACGAAAATTAAGGAAAGCAAGCGCAGTGCCAGTTTGGGCGGAATGTAAAGCTCTCGAACTATCAATGACTTATTTTGTTCCGGTAATTTCTTCTCGACGACAGAACGAACTTGCAATCAATGTTCTGGCTAAAAACTGGGCGGCAGGTGAACAGTTTCCGGTCAGTTTCGTTGCCAATTCGCTGCGAGAGAATTGCTTGTCGCAAAAGAAAATATCTTCACCATGTCACAAACGGTCCGGCTGCCTTGTCTTGTCTATCGAACCGACACTTCGAAGGAGGCAAGCATGCCGCCAAACCCGTTCACCCGATCCGTCCTGCCCGGCCCTTGCAGGGTCGATGACGCAAATGCCAACGCTTGAGAACGACCGAAGATGTCCGATACGGGTCACGATCCGCTTTTCACCGAACAGAGGCCGCAGCTGATCCGTCTTGCCTACCGCATGCTCGGCTCGGTGGCCGATGCGGAAGATGTGGTGCAGGACGCGTACATGCGCTGGCTCGATGTGAAGCGCGAAGCGGTGAGCGAACCGAAAGCCTATTTACGGACGATTGTCGCGCGCCTTTGCCTGAATGTGCTCAAGTCTGCCCGTCGCAAGCGCGAAACCTATATCGGTCCCTGGCTGCCAGAACCGGTGTTCGACCCTGAAGACGAGGACATTGCGGACGATATCACGCTGCCGCTGATGATGGCGCTGGAACGCCTGTCGCCCCTGGAGCGGACTGCCTTCCTCCTGCATGACATTTTCGCGGTCGGTTACGGCGAAATCGCCGACACCCTGGGCCGGGAAGAAGCGGCCTGCCGCAAGCTTGCCAGCCGGGCGCGCGAACACATCCACGCCGCGAGGCAGAGATTTGCCGTCGACAGAAAGGAAGGGCGAAGGCTGGCCGAAGCGTTCTTCCAGGCCTCCAGGACCGGCGATCTGGACGCGCTTCGCGAGTTGCTGCGCGAAGACGCCACGGCTTATTCCGATGGCGGCGGCAAGGTTGCCGCCTCGCTTCGGCCAATCGTCGGCATCGACGACGTCATGAGACGCTTTGCGCAACTCGCGATCCTGTTCCGGAAACAACCGTCCCGCCTGGTCCGATATGCAAGCATCGACGGCCTGCCCGGGTTCGTGACCGTCGAGGGCGGTGACATCCTCCAAACGACCGCGCTGCAGATCGAAGAGGGTGCGGTGTCCGCCGTCTTTGTCCTGCGCAACCCGGACAAGCTGATCAGTCTTCAACGGAGCCTGGCGCAGCAGACCTGACATTCCTCCTTCACACCGATTTAAAGGACCGAAGCTCATGAACACGGAAATCGCCATCGTCTATCACAGCGGCTTTGGACATACCGCCCGGCAGGCCGAAGCGGTGGCAAGGGGGGTCGAAGACGCTGAAGGCGCAAAGGCAACTTTGCTCTCCGTTGACGCGGCCCCGGCCTCATGGGGCATCTTGAATGCGGCGGACGGGATCATCTTCGGGGCGCCGACCTATGTCGGTGGACCCTCCGCGCAGTTCAAGGCCTTTCAGGACGCCAGTTCGCGCGAAATCATGACAGGCGGCTATCTCTGGAAGGACAAGATTGCCGCCGGCTTCACCAATTCCGGCGCCCAGTCCGGGGACAAGCTGGCGACCCTGATGCAGCTCGTCCTGTTCGCGGCGCAGCACGGCATGCATTGGGTCAATCTCGATCTGCCGCCGGCCAACAATTCTTCCCTTGGGTCGGCCCGAGACCTGAACCGCCTGGGCTGCTGGCTCGGCGCGACCGCGCAATCGAATACCGACGAAGGGCCGGACACGGCGCCACCGGCGGCCGATCTGGAAACCGCACGCCATCTCGGCCGGCGCGTCGCCGAGGTGACCGCTCAGTTCGTTCGCGGACGGCAGTTGGCTGCGTAGAGGCTTGCCGTTGAAGCCGGGGCTTGACGTGTCGCACGACATCCGCACCGGTTACGGAAAAGCTCAACCGGCTTCGATCCGCACCCGGTAATCCAGGGTGGAGGTAACGCCATTTCCCCAAAAGCCGCCTTCCACGGGCATTGTCGCCTCCTGATCCGGTGCCGCGGCGAGAGCGACATGGCCGTCGCGGACCGCTATCCCGTGGGTCGGGTCGTAGCCCCGCCACCCGGCGCCGGGAAACCAGACCTCGGGCCATGCGTGCAGGTGGCGTCCGCCGTCCGCCGTCTCGGAGAAGGCCTGGTAGCCGCTGACAAAACGCGCCGGAATGCCCTGGCTCCGGCAGGCCGCCATGAAGAGAACCGCCAGGTCGCGGCAAGCCCCACGCCCCAGCGCCAAGGTTTCCGCCGCGCTCTGGGCATTGCCGTCCATCCGGATATGCCTGTCGAAACGCTCGAAAAGCACCCGCGTGAGGAGATTGAGAAAGGTTTCGGCCTGACCTCCGCATTCAGCTGCAAGGTCGCCGGCAAAACGGTGCGTTGGCGCGTTTTCTCCCGCGCCGAGATACTCCACCATCGAACCCTGGCTCCATGGCAGGGGCTGAAGACCGGGTAGGGGCTCCGCGTAGCTGACGGTTTCTCCCTCGAACTTGCTGACAATCCGTAGAACTTGCGTTTCGCCGCTGAACCCGAACCGGGTGACAGGCGTGCCGTACCGGTCAAGCTCGTCGCGCCGCCAGACCGGCTCCGGGTCGATCTCGAAATTTTGCTGAAGAACTCTGAAGCTGTCCGGACGGGGTGTCAGGCGAAGCAGATGATCGCCGAGGCTGACCGGCACGGAATATTGATAGCAGGTTTCGTGTTGAACGGAAAAACGCAAGTGTCGTCCCCTCAAACGGTCTCTGAATTCGAAAGACTGAAATCTAGGAGGAAAAGGGTGGAGTGACCACACCCTGAGAAATCTTCAGACAGTAGATTGGGGGACGTCGGCGGAAGGGCCGGCGGAGTGTCGAATGTGTCAAAAAAATCAGCGACCGCTTTGCCTGGCACGGTAAAGTGATCGCCGGAGGATGATATCACCGCGACTCAGGCGTGCGGGCTTTCAGACAGGCGCATCCCTGCATATCTCCGGCTGACAGCGCGTCCAGCCAGGCGTCGAGCGCGTCGGACAGGATGCGCTGCTGACTGTGCCCGCTCTGCACGGCGACGGTCAGAATCCGGCGCTTCTGTTCCGCCGTCAGCCGCGCTTCGACCCGGTGCAGGCGGTCGACGCCGGCATGGGGATCGGCGGGCCATGTTACCCCGGCACCTTGACAACAGCCGCGGGCGGCTGCGTCCGCAGAGAGGGGCTGCGCATCCGGTGTGGCCTGTGCGGGTTCACGGGCGGGGGCTCTGGCCGCATCGATTGCGGGGGGCTTACTCAGCAGGACGGTCCGGGCTGGCAGGTCGGCGCAGGTGGCGTCGCGACGTTCTTCCGGACCCCGCGGTTCCGGCGCGGGTGCATCGACATAGCTGGCACCGGCAAAGGCCGAGGGCTGAGCGGGCGAGGCCTCGCCCTTGCGGGCGAGAAGCCCGGCATGAAGACTGGCGTAGCGGCTCATCGTATCGGTCTCCTTATGCTATATGCCGGCGGCCGAAAGGTTGATGGGAGCGGCGGCGATCGGGCTGGCCTGGCGGCGGCCCCGTATCGGCGCGCCGGCGCTCCACCCCGTCCCAGTTGGAATTCTCCGCCTCGGCAGGCGGATCGGGCTCGGTGACTGCGACACCGGCGCCGGTGCCCAAGCGCGGCGCCAGGCCGGACAAGGCATAGCCGGGCCGGTCTTCCAGCGGGATCTCTTCCTCATCTTCGACATGGGACGACATCCCGGCCGTGGCCGGGCTGAGAATATCATCCTCGAAGGTGCGTCGCGGCGGCCGGTCGATCAAGTCCAGCCCGTCGCCCCGCATCCGCATCAGCCGGTCCTGAAAATAGGCCCACAACCGGGCGGTCTCCACCGCTGAACGGCTATCAGGATTGACCTCGCCCACGGTACGGCCATCGATCATCGAGGCGGCAAAATCGACCCGGTGGTGCAGGGTAACCGGCGCCACGGTGCCGTGCTGGGACAGGGCCACCGCCGTCTCGCCGGTAATCCGGGCCCGGGACGTGGCCGAATTGACCACAAATACCAGCGGCTTGTTTTGCATCTGCACGATATCCACCGTGGGACCCACCGCCCGCAGGTCGTGCGGGCTGGGCCGGGTCGGGATCACCACCAGATCGGCATGAATGATCACTTCGGCGATGGTTGAGGTCACCGCCGGCGGCGTATCGATAACGATAAGCCGGTAGCCGGCCTCCTCGAGCACCGCGATGTCGCGGGCCAGATCGAGCACGGAAATCTGGGCAAAGGCCGGGGTGGCGCTGGCTCGGGCATTCCACCATTTGGTCATCGAGCCCTGCGGGTCGGTATCGATCAGCGCCACCGGGCCATAGCCGGCCCGTTCGGCTTCCACCGCCATGTGAGCCGAGACCGTGGTCTTGCCCGATCCGCCCTTTTGCGAGGCAAACACCACCACTTGTGCGGCTGGTCTTGCCTTGTCGTCACTGGACATGTTTCACCTCTCCCACCGGCGCCCATTGCAGCCGGTCCTCTGGTGCATCTATGGGCCATGAAAGCAGGGATGTCTTGCCCGTCCGATAATCGAGCGGTGTGTCTTTGAGACGAATTCGACGTAGATTTTAATCGATTACGCAGGAGGCGAGGCGGGTTGGGCCGCTGAGAGAGCGGGCGGTCATCCGTCCGTTTTTTGGCTCACCGGATCCACAATGATCCTATTGATCGTCCGCGCCCTAGCGGCCCAAGGCAATAAAGGGCTGAACTCATCGGCGTAAAAGATATCGAGACGTTGACCGGCGATAGTCACGGCTCGGAAACTGTCAGTTTTTGGGCTGTGCTTAATTTTCCGATCGCCGAAAAGCGCATGAAAATCTTTCGGGATCCCGCGCTTGTAAACCTTCGCCATATATCGCCCGATTGGTAGCCTAGCTTACTCGGTTCGAGGCGCGCCAACCAACCGGAAAATAAAGGGATTTTGAAATAATTGGGCTCTTTAGGGGAGTGGCGGTGAGGGTGGGATTCGAACCCACGGTACGCTCTCACGCACGGCGGTTTTCAAGACCGCTGCCTTAAACCACTCGGCCACCTCACCTGGGCAGCCGGATCCGGTCTCCGGTCGGCTGCGCTGTCTTCCGTTTCCTTCGTCTCGGCGAGAAAGTCAAGCGCCGGGTGAACGGCCGCGTCGAAGCGGGCGGAGATTCGTGTGGATGGGGTTTGGATCGGATGGCGCGGAGAGGCGGAAGGCTTTGCCATGTTCCGGGCCCTTGCGCAATCAAGGGGTAGGGGCAGGAGGTGCGCTTGGGCGCCGGAACATGGACAAAGTTAAGAGGCCGCCGGTCCGGTGTCGTGGGCAGGGTTTTGAACCGGCGGCCGAAGCTGGAGGTGGGGTCCAGCATTGCCGTGACAGGGCGGTCATCGGCAATAAGGAGACCTTAGGAGCAATCCCGAAACGCGGATGTGACCTATGTCACAACGAGGCTCTTTGCCGATTTTCCCTCGCGTGTGTTCTACAGGCAACAGTTCGGTGACGGCGGAAGCTGAACGGGAAAATAAAATTAAATCAGCATTCTAGCGATCAAATGAACCTTCTGTCGCTGGCGGAGTCTTCGTTAAACCGTTGAAAGCCAAAAGGTCGCGCGCCTGAAGCCTCGACGCAAGATTTACTTTGAAGTAAGGAACATGGGATTAAACAGGGCAATGTGGGACGCGTAGCGGGGGCAGTGCGTCTTGCGGGGACAGATCGTCGGAGTGTCGATTGCCTTTTTAAACCGGCGCGGATGTAAGCCAGTGTCGGGAAAGTCGCGTGAGCTGCGGGGCCGCCAACGCGTAAGTGAGTAGGACGGCGACATGCTAGGGATAGACGGGGAAACTCGCCAGGTGGCGGGAACGTCTTGTGGGGATGAAGCCGGCGCGCAACGACTAAGTCAGCGCACCGGTAAAACGGTCTGGAGACAGGTTCGTTCCGGATTGGTCGTCATCGCGGCCGTGTCCGCGGTGGCTGCCTGCAGCAGCGCTCCTCCTGAAAAAGTCAAATTCAGCGAAAAGAAATACGGCGTGAAGGCCAGCCCGCGCATGGTTGCCGCCGGCAAGCCCGTGCCCAAGGGCGGCGGGCGCTACGTGGTCGGCAAGAAATACAAGATAGCCGGCAAATGGTACTACCCCAAGGAAGATACGAGCTACAAGAAGACCGGACTGGCGTCCTGGTACGGTCCGACCTTTCACGGCCGCAAGACCGCGAATGGCGAAGTCTTTGATCGCAACGGCCTGACCGCCGCGCACACCACGATGCCCTTGCCGTCCTATGCGCGCGTCACAAACGTGGCCAACGGCCGCTCGATGATCGTGCGCGTCAACGACCGAGGCCCGTTCCACGGCAACCGGGTCATCGACTTGTCGGAGCGCGTCGCCACCCTTTTGGGCACCAAGTCCGCAGGCGTCGGCAAGGTCAAGGTCGAGTATGTCGGCAAGGCGCCGCTCCACGGCCAGGACGAAGCCTATCTTATGGCATCCTTGCAGGGCGCAGATTCCGTTGTCCCCGGCGGCACGATGCCCGGAACACTTCTGGCCCAGGCCGATCCCCAAACGCTTCAACCCGCGCCGCGAGTGGTTTTCGGAAAAGTGCCCGCACCGGGCCCGCGCCCTTACCTGAGCGCCCCAACCACTGTCGCCGCCTATCGTCCGCAGTCTCCGGCGCCGCTGTCCGTTGCCTTCGACCCGGCCATCGCGTTTGAAGCAGGACGGCCGACGATAGAGGTTGCCTCCAACAACAGGTTCGAACCGTCTCCCTCCGCCTATGCCCCCCAACAGGCACCGGCGCCGGGCACCTTGGGTATCCTGCCGGCCAGCGCTTTGCAGGGCGGTGGCGCCGTGTCCTCTTTCCGTGCCAACGAACGGGTCTCCGGCGCTCATGCGCTTTTGGCCACCGCTACTTTTGGCCCGAGCCTTTCCATGCGTGAACTTGCTGCTAATATCCCGTCCGACGAATAAAGGGAATCGAAGGGCCGTTCACTCTTCGGTTTGACATGGTGCGGACGGATTGAACGGTGAGGGCGCGCGCTTTGACTGTGCGACTGCAGCGGAAAGTGTTTCGGGGTGCCGCCCTTCGGCTTGTACCGATGGTTCTGGGCGCGCTGCTGGCCGCGCCGAGCGACATCAACGCCGCCGAGACGATCGTCACCAAGGCCCCAAAAGCATTTCTCTACGAACCTTCCTCAGGCTCTATTCTTTTTGCCAAAGCCCCGCACGACCCGTTCGCCCCGGGCTCGCTGGTCAAGGTCATGACCGCCGCGACCGTCTTTCGCGCCCTGAAAGACGGGGAGATGCAAACAGATCAGCTTTGCAAAGTCAGCGAACACGCCTGGCGCACCGGCGGCGCACCGTCGCGGGGGTCAACCATGTTCGCCGCGATCAAGTCGGAAATCGCCGTTGAAGACCTCCTGAAGGGTCTGCTTGTTCACAACGGCAACGATGCCGCGATCATTCTTGCGGAATGCCTGGACGGATCTGAGGAAGCCTTTGCCGAGCGCATGACGAAACTGGCTCAGGCCATAGGCATGAAGAACAGCCGCTTCGGCAATCCGACGGGTTACGACACCGTTCCAAGTCAGACGACTGTGCGCGACCAGGCGCTGCTGGCGGAATATATCCTGGAGAACCATGCAAGCTTCTACCCGCTGTTCGCCCTGCCGGAATTCACCTGGAACAAGATTTTTCAGCGCAACAAGAATCCACTCATCGGGGAAATCCGCAACCTGGACGGTCTTGGCGGCGGAATCGACAAGAACGACGGTTATTCCGGCCTTGGATCGGTCAACCGCAACGGCCGCAGGATCATCGCCGTAGTCGCGGGCCTGACTTCCGACAAACACCGGCTCCAGACGCTGAAGGAAGTGATCGCCGGCGCATGGGATTTCTTCAGCATACGCACGGTTTTCAAGGCGGGAGAGCAGGTCGCTGAAGCCCGCGTCTACGGCGGTGTTGAAGGCTCGGTACCTCTCGTTTCAAAAACCGATATCGACGTCTTGCTTGCCCGGGGAGATACTCTGGAGTACCGGATCCGGGTGGTTTACAAAGGACCGCTGCGCGCGCCGGTGAAACAAGGCGACAGGGTCGGAGAAATTCGAGTTCTCGGAAAGCACGGAGTTGTCTATCGCGCACCGCTGGTGACCGGTGCAGACATCGGTCAGGGCGAAATGTTCGGCCGCGCGCTCGATGGACTGCAGGAATTGCTATTCGGCTGGATCGGCTAGAGCGCCGGGAACCACTGTGGAAACTTGGAAAGGCCGCGGACAGGGTGCTTGGACACTTCATAACATTCGAAGGCGGAGAAGGGGCCGGAAAGTCGACACAGATCGAACGGCTCAAGACGTTTCTGGAAAGCTGCGGACAAAGCGTCATCGTCACGCGTGAGCCAGGAGGGTCGCCCGGAGCGGAAAAGATCCGGACGCTGCTGTTGTCGGGCGAGGCCCGGGAACTGGGCCCCAGGGGAGAAGCAATGCTCTTCGCCGCCGCACGCGCGGACCACGTCGACACCAAGATCAAGCCGGCGCTGGAACGCGGCGACTGGGTCCTGTGCGACCGCTACGCCGATTCAACCAGGGTCTACCAGGGCGAGGCCGGCGTCGACACCGATTACCTGAGGCTTCTCGAAACCGCGGCCGTTGCCGGGGTTCGCCCCGAACTGACGGTCCTGATCGACGTTCCGGCAAAGCTCGGACTTGGCCGCGTGGCCAGCCGCGCCCGTGAGGAAAACTCGGATGGACCGGACCGTTTCGAGGAAGAAGCGCTCGCCGTTCATGAGCGCCGGCGTCAATTGTTTCTGGACCTTGCGAACGAGGAATCCTACCGTTTCGCCGTGATCGACGGCACGGAAGATCCGGATCGTGTCGAAAGGGCCGTGCGGGACGCCGTTCTCAAAGCCTTTTCCAGCACGTTGAAGCCGGTGCGCCACGAGTCTGAACACGGGGCGGAGCCCGTCTGATGGCGCCGAGACGCGAGCCTGTCGAAACACCGGAGGTCGATGCGCTGCCGGGCGTGCCGCTTCCCCATGAACGTGACCGGTTGATCGGCCACACGGCGGCAGAAGCCACCCTGCTTGAAGCCTACCGGTCGGAACGGTTGCACCACGCATGGATCCTGGGTGGACCGAAGGGGATCGGCAAGGCGACGCTGGCCTTCCGCCTGGCCCGGTTCGCCGTCGCCCATCCCGATCGTTTCGGACCCGAGACGGCCTCAAAGAACACGCTCCGCGTCCCGGAAGATCACCCGGCTGCGCGACAGTTGAAGGGGGGCGGTCACCCCAACATCCTGCATCTCCGCCGTCCGTGGGACGAAAAGTCCAAGCGCTTCAAGAGCGATCTGCCGGTGGATGAAATTCGCAGAACGGTGTCCTTTTTCGGAACGACCGCATCGGCCAATGCCTGGCGCCTTTGCATTGTCGATGCCGCCGACGACATGAACATCAGCTCCGCGAACGCGCTCTTGAAGATCCTCGAGGAACCGCCCGAACGCTGCCTTTTTCTGGTGTTGAGCCATGCGCCCGGCCGGCTTCTGCCCACCATCCGTTCCAGATGCCGCAGGCTGGACCTTGCGCCCCTTGAACCGGAGGAAATCATAACGGGTCTGCGCGAACTCGCGCCGTCCGCGCTGCCGTCCGAAGCGGATCTCATGGAGATCGCGAAAACCGCGGACGGAAGTCTGAGGTCGGCGTTGACCCTTCTGTCGGGTGACGGTCTGACCATCGCCAAGGGGGTTCGGCAACTGGCTGAAACGGCAAAAGGGCTCGACTTGGCGGCAGTCCACGCTCTTGCGGATCTGGTCGCGGCACGCGGTCAATCGGACAATTGGGACAGCTTCCAGCACATCGCCGAGACCTGGCTGCATGCCCGTATGCGTCAGGCACTCAAGAGCGGTATCCCGAACGCCTTTGAATATGTCGGCCTTTGGGAGAAGACCAAAAAAGCCATCGGGGAAAGCGACGCCCTCAACCTCGACCGCAAACAGGTGGTTCTCGATTTCTTTCTGGCATTGCGTGGCTTGCAGGCGTTTTGAGATTTTTCGAAAGACCCGGCCCGGCCCCCGGTGAGCGCGAAAGTTGGAGACCCGCCCGGTTGGCAATTCCGAGCATTCCGTCTATCAGACTCACCTGACGTGCAGCTAAATACATAATTTCAAAATCACTGTGGACCTTTCATGATCGTTGACAGCCATTGCCACCTCGATTTTCCCGATTTCGACGGCGAACGTCAGGACCTGATCGCGCGTGCCCACGACGCCGGCGTCGATCTGATGGTGACCATCTGCACGCATATCAGGAATTTCGACCGGGTTCGGGAGATCGCCGAGACCTACCCGGAAGTCTATTGCTCTGTCGGGACGCATCCTCACAATGCGGAAGCAGAGCGCGGCATACCGGCTGACGAGATCATCCGTCTCGCCGCCCATCCGAAGGTCGTCGCCATCGGCGAGGCCGGTCTGGATTATTTCTACGACAAGGCCCCGCGAGACGCACAGGCCGAGGGACTGCGCATCCATATCGAGGCCGCGCGGGAGACCGGCTTGCCGCTCGTCATCCACTCGCGCGATGCCGACGATGACATGGCCGCGATCCTGCGAGAGGAAATGGGGAAGGGGGCGTTTCCTGCCCTCCTGCACTGTTTTTCCTCCGGCCGCGACCTTGCCCTGACCGGTATCGAACTGGGTCTTTATGTGTCTTTTTCCGGCATTTTGACATTCAAGCGCTCGGAAGAACTGCGCGAGATTGCCAGGGAATTGCCGGCGGACCGTTTGCTGGTGGAAACAGACGCGCCTTATCTGGCCCCGCAACCGAAGCGCGGCAAACGCAATGAGCCGGCCTATACGGCGATGACCGCCGCCGTACTCGCGGAGACACGGGGCGTTTCGGTAGAAGACATCGCCCGCCAGACGACGGAAAATTTCTTCCGCCTGTTCAAGAAAGTGCCCAGGTCGCACGTTCGGGAAGAGGCTGCCCACTGATGGGAACCGTCCTGACAATACTCGGCTGCGGGTCGTCCGGCGGCGTGCCCCGCGTCGGCAACGACTGGGGTGTGTGCGATCCGCTCGAGCCGAAAAACCGCCGTAAACGCTGTGCGCTTCTTGTGGAAAAGTTTGGGGAAAACGGGTGCACAACCGTGTTGATAGACACCGGCCCCGACATCCGGGAACAGCTTCTGAACGCTGACGTCGGCCGTGTCGATGCGGTTCTTTATACCCATGCCCATGCCGATCACCTTCACGGCATCGACGACTTAAGAGCCTTTTGGGTCCACACGGGCAAGAAAGTCCCGGTTTACATGGATGAGCCGACGTACGAGCGCGCGTTCTCAGCCTTTACCTACTGTTTTCAAACGCCTCACGGGTCGAACTATCCACCCATTCTGGAGCATTTCCCGATTGACCCGGAGTGTCCCGTGGTCATCTCCGGTGCAGGTGGAAGCATCGCTCTTGAACCGGTCCCCGTCATCCACGGCGATATCACCGCTCTGGGCTTCCGCATCGAAAACGCGGCCTATATTCCGGATGTCTCGGACATCCACGGTGAGAGTGCCAAGAGATTGAAAAATCTGGACTATCTCATTCTCGACTGCCTGCGGCGCCGTCCGCATCCGAGCCATTTCTGCCTTGACGATGCCTTGGCCTGGACAAAGGAACTAGCGCCTGAAAAAGCCGTTTTCACCAATCTTCACAATGACTTGGACTATAACGCACTCAAATCGGAACTGCCGGAATCGATTGTGCCGGCCTATGACGGCCTGCGCATCAACCTTCAAGATCCTGCCGAAGAGACCTTCCTGACAGCCGATGCGGGATAAGCCGCGTTACAAGCTGCCAACCGAAGACCGGCTGACCAGAGCCGCGGTCCATTATCTTGAGCGTTACCCGTCATCCGAGGTGAATTTACGCAAGGTTCTGGAGCGCAAGGTTCTCAAGGCCTGTCTGAGTCTCGATGAAGATCTCGAGACGTATTCAGACCTGGTTCGCACAGTCGTCGAGAAATGCGTGCGCGCCGGTCTGGTGAATGACCGGAGCTTCGCGGAGACCAAAACCGCAAGCCTCAGGCGGCGCGGCGCATCGAGCCGCAAGATCGAGGCGAAGCTCGCGGCCAAAGGCGTCGACCGGGAAACGATCCGCAGCGTTCTGGATCAGGACGCACAGACCGACGATGACGCCGCCAAGGCGTTCGCACGGCGAAAACGCCTTGGCCCATACCGCAAGGCAACCGAGCGCGAAGATCGCCGTGACAAGGATCTTGCCGCCATGTGCCGTGCTGGATTTTCATTCGAGCTCGCGCGCAGGGTCGTGGACGGAGAAATCGACACGGAAGCCGACGCATCCGGCGACGCTCCAGCGGGGGTATCCGCCAAGTGACTGATTTTCAGCGCCAAACACCCAATTAAAAATATTCCATAATATTGATTATGCGAATTTCGTTGGTAGGCGCTGTGTCGGTATCGCTTCTGGGGCTCACGTCCACTCTGCCCCGCATAGCGAATGCCTGACCGCACTTTCGGAAAACGGCCAGCGCCAAACCAGATATTATTTTGAGCCGGCGATCAGTTTTCTCACTTCCGGCACGGCAAACTCGAACAGAACCTTGATCGATGTCCGCCAGCTCTCCGGATCGTTGTAGCGGCCCGCGAACGATGCGACGACCAGGCCCGGGTCCGGCTCCACCGTCAATCTCTGACCGCCGTTTCCGACAGCGATGGCGACGACGTGGTTTTCGGGTCCGGCGATATACCAGAGGTACCCGTACCGGATCTGATCGCTGATCTTGACCTGCGGTTCGAATGAACGTGCCAGCCAGTCCGAAGACACAATCCTCTGGCCGTCATAAACGCCGTCCTGGGCGACCAGCCGGCCGATTTTCATCAGGTCCGGCAATGTAAGGCGCAGACCCGAAGCAGCGGAGGCCTCCCCATCCGCTCCCTTGATCCATTCATGGGTCTCGATGCCGAGCGGTTCGAACAACTTCTCCCGGGCATAGGCATCCAGGTCCAGTCCGGTTCCATCCGCAATCAGCTTTCCGATAAGCGCCGCGGCCCCGCCGCTATATCGCCAGGACTGACCGGGAGGTTCGACGATGGCTTGTTCGAGAACATAGCGATACCGGTCGGAAGCTCTTTCCATGGCGATTTCGCTGTTGCGCGGGTCCGAATATGGCAGGTCCTCGTTCCACTCCAGACCCATTTGCATTGACAGAACATGGGCCACGAGAATGCGTTCCCGCCCGGGTTCCCCTGCAAGGTCTGCATACTGCGGAAACAGCTTGTAAAGCGGTGCATCAGGGTCGGGAACCTTGCCGTCCGCCAAGGCAATCCCGTAGAGCAGTCCGACAACCGATTTCGTGACCGAGCGAAGATCATGGAGTGTTTCCGCCGAGTGCCTGCGCTCTCCAAGCGGATCGCCCCAGCGTTCGTCGGAGCCGGGAAAATAAACTTCCGCCAGGCGCTTGTCCTTGAAATCGATGATCGCCCCGTGGAGGCCCGGCAACTCACCCGCCTCGAAACTGTCTTTGAGTTTCCGATTGAGCGTCTCGGCCTGAGACGGATGCAAGACACTGCTCAAGACCAGAAAAACTGGCAGAAGAAAGTGAACTGACCGTTGAATCATTGTGGCCCTCGCCGACCGAAAAAGTTCTGCATGCGTGGCGGCGTGTTTTGGAACGCCATCAACAGGATCAGTGATAGGTTTCGTTGCCACCGAACATCCTTTTGAGAAAAGGTCCAAGAACACTTTGCGTCAATTCCCGCGGGATACGATGACCGCAATCGAAAACATTCAGGACGGCAGCTACTCCGGCATCCGCCAATGCGTCCGAAAATGCTTCGGCTTGGGTTACCGGAGCGCGGTCGTCGTATCTTCCGTGCAAAAGAAGGACGTCCGACCGGATCTTGTGCGCATGGTACAGGGCCGACCGAAGCCGAAAGGCTTCGTTCGACAGACCGGCCTCCGTTCGAATAGCCCGTCGCAGGCCCTCTGAACAATGAGCGATAACTTCCTTGAGATCGTAGACGCCGCTGGACAGGACGACGGCCCGCAGCTCCGGGAACCGGGACGCAACCATCGCCGATGCAACGGCGCCGCGGCTGTTGCCGTAGAGGACAACACGCTCAGGATCGACCGATGGCTGTTCCATCAAAAAAGACAAAGCAGCCATGATCGCCTGTTGAGTTTCGGGTCCGCAGAAATCTGGCGGTCCGTCGGACGCTCCGAAGCCAGGCTGGGAGACTGCGGCTGCCGTGATGTTCAACCGCGCAGACACACGCGCCAATATCCCGCTATCGACGGCTTCCTTAGCACCGATAAGACGACCGCCCTGATTGCCATGAACAAACAGCATGGCACCGCCATGAGGGGTGTTGCCCCCCTTTGCCTGGAACAGTTCAACCGTGTCGCCACCGTCCCGTTTAATCAGATGTCGTGAAACCACCACCAAAACAAATACCTCGGCCGACGTTGCGGCCGAGGATATGTTCTGCCGAATTCATGTCAATGTCTGGCTCGAGATCCACAGCGCCCCCTCACCGCCAAAATGACCGAAAACCGCCCGGAGCTCGGTTCATTGGCACGGCCGACAAGGATTAGGACTGACCTGTTCAAGGCAGAATTTCGTTTGCAAGTTCAGGGGACCGATCGTCCGGTCGCTCGATTGAAGCATTTCAAAAATCCAGCGTGACGATCCTGATTACGGCCTTCGCGAGCTAACTGTCACAGCACGCGACCTACGGTCTGTGGACATATAGGAGTCACA
Source organism: Roseibium aggregatum (assembly GCF_017309185.1). Classification (GTDB taxonomy): domain Bacteria; phylum Pseudomonadota; class Alphaproteobacteria; order Rhizobiales; family Stappiaceae; genus Roseibium; species Roseibium aggregatum_B. Next base: position 2,265,768 of record NZ_JAEKJZ010000001.1, read on the forward strand.
GACCCTGGGTGAAAACGGCTCCTGCCCCTGTCAGGACTCGTTGGACAGATCTGATGTTTTCATGGAAATTCTTCTAAACTCATCCGATAGACGTACGGCTGGAAAACATGGAAACGTCTGACCGAATTACCTACCGCCGCTCAACCGCCGACGACGCCGAAGCCGTCTTTGCGTTGGTCGGCGCTTCCGTTCGCACTCTGAGCCCGGATCCCTACCCTCGTGAAGTCGTAGCGACCTGGATGGCTGGACGTGCGAGTGACGACTATCTCGAAGATTGCAGGAATCAGCAGATCTGGATCGCGGAGCTTGGATCCGTGCCAATCGGGTTTGCCCATGGCGTGCCGGGAGAATTGAAACGCCTGTTCGTTGATGCCGATCATGCCGGAAGAGGTGTTGGCGCAGCTCTTTTGGAACGCGCATTGCGCGACACCACGCCTGATGGGCACGGGATCGTCAAGATCGAGGCCACTTTGAATGCCGCTCCCTTCTACGAAAAGTGGGGCTTCAAAGAGGTCGGGAGAAGCGTCTTTCCCGGACGGGATGAGGGCCTTCCCCAGATCGATGTCATCGTGATGTCCAATGACAGATGATTCCGCCCGGTCCGTTCCTGACCTTCGCGATATGCCTGCCGTCTGCGTATTCGTGAAAACAGCTTGAGTTCCGCCGGTCCCTCCCGCTGGCGCGGCAAGGTCAGGACCGGCTCGCGTCAATTCTGAAAATGCGGCCCCGTGTTCGTATCGACGACCTCGGGCGTGCTCGTTTCGACTTCCCCGTTCCAGCCGCCGCCAAGTGCCTTTTGAAGAAAGATATAGTAAGTGGTCAGAAGCACCCTGCTCTGGATCAGCGTATCCTCGGCGGAATACGTCGAGCGTTCGGCATCGAGCACATCCAGGAAGGAAACAGCACCGGTGGTGTAAAGTGAACGGGACAGTTCCGCAGCCTTCTTGTAGCTTTGCGCCGACTGCCTCTGGCTCGAAAGTCTCCGCCGTTCCTGGTTGAAGCCGACAAGCGCGTTTTCGACATCCTCGAGCGCTTCGAGTACCGATGCCTTATAGGCCAGGAAGTACTGGTCACGCTGCGCCTTGGTTACCTCCACGGCCGCGGCAAGTTTGCCGGCGTTGAAGATCGGCACCGAAAGGCTCGGCCCAAACGACCAGCTTATGGAGGAGTTCTTGCCGAGATCGCCGAAATCCGAGGCACTGGTCCCGATGTCCCCGGTCAGGCTGATCGACGGATACCTGGCGGCTTCCGCCTCACCGATCTGGGCCGTTGCCTGCGCGAGCTGGCGTTCGGCGAGCCGGACGTCCGGCCGGGTCAACAGGATGTTGGCCGGCACACCCGCCGGTATTGGTATCCGCGGCACCGGGATACGGCTGCTCTTGTTCAACTGCTTCGTCAGTGCCGTCGGCTCCTGTCCGGTCAGCACTCCGAGCCTGTGCTGTGCCGCGGCAAGCGATGTTTTCAACGTGGGGATGGCCGCCTCCGTGGATGCGGCCTGCCCTTTTGCGTTGGCGAGATCGACTCCGGAAGACGTGCCTGCATCAAACCGCTTTTGCGTGAGTTCGGCCGTGTCCCACTGCGATTTCGCCGTTCGCTGCGCAAGATGGATCCGCTGCTGGAAACCGCGCGCTTCCACGTAGTTTGTGGCGACGTCGCCAATCAGCGTCAGCAGCGTCGAGCGAAGATCTTCCTCCGCCGCGTCGATCCCGTATTTTGCGGCTTCCTTGGCCCTGCGGTTGGCCCCGAAGAGATCGATTTCCCAGGCCGCGTCGAAACCGCCGTTCCAAACCGTGCTGTAGTTTCCGGAGCCGGTGGACGAGCTGCCGGTTGACTTCGATCGGGTTACCGCCGCCGATCCGTCGAGGCTCGGAAAGAGGGACGCGGTCGTCTGCTTGTAGCTGGCGCGCGCCTCCCGAACCCTGGCCTTGGCCGATCTCACATCCAGGTTGTTGTTGATCGCGATCTCGATCAGTTGGTTCAGTTCCGGATCGTTCAGCCGTGTCCACCAGTAGGCCAGTTGCGGCACGCCGGACGGCGTCGCCTGGCTGGTGTTCGACCAGCGGCCAGGTACTGAAATATTGGGTTGCTGATAATCCGGACCGACGGCACAGCCGCTCAGCAATCCGGCGATCAGTAGCCCTGCCCCAACCGATTTAAGCGCCGTCTTAGACATCGCCACCCAAGTCCTGTTTTTCTTTCCGCCTTCGACTGAAGCGGTCCATTGTTTGAAAGGTCGTCATCCGGATTGCGCGTCGCCTCAAAGCGTTTCGCTCGACGGTGCACCACCCGGCAACACCGCCTTCTTGCCGCCGAAGACCCGCCGCACCGTCACAAAAAGCAGCGGCACGAAGAAGATGCCCAGGACGGTCGAAGAGATCATGCCGCCCATGACGCCGATGCCGATGGAGTTCTGAGCACCCGACCCCGCACCGGTCGCGATTGCGAGGGGCGTGACCCCCAGAATAAAGGCGAAGGACGTCATCAGGATAGGTCTCAGGCGTTGGCGGGCCGCGTCGAGCGTTGCTTCGATCAGGCCTTTCCCGCGGCTTTGCTGCTCGATCGCGAATTCAACGATCAGGATGGCGTTCTTCGCCGCAAGACCGATGGTGGTCAAAAGACCCACCTTGAAATAGACGTCGTTGGTCTGCCCGAAGAGCAACGCGGCCGCCAGCGCGCCGAAGATACCAATGGGCACGGACAGCATCACCGCGAAGGGGATCGACCAGCTTTCGTAGAGAGCTGCGAGACAGAGGAACACAATCAGGATCGAGATCGCGTAGAGAGAGGTCGCCTGATCTCCCGACAACCGTTCCTGGAAAGAGAGCCCTGTCCATTCATGCACGAATCCGGCCGGAAGCTGGGCGACAAGGTTGTCGACCTCGTTCATCCCCTCGCCGGAACTCGCACCGGTGGCCGCCTGCCCCTGCAACTCCACGGCCGACGAACCGTTGTAGCGCTCCAGCCGGGGCGAACCGTAGGTCCATCGGCTGGTGGCGAAGGCGGAAAACGGCACCATGTCGCCGTCGTCGTTGCGCACATGCCAACGGTCGAGATCGGAGGGCTGCATCCGGAAGGGCGCGTCCGATTGCACGTAAACCGGCTTGATCCGCCCCCGGTCCATGAAGTCGTTCACATAATCGGACCCCCAGGCAATCGACAGGGTGTTGTTGATATCGGTGATGGACAAGTCGAAAAGACGTGCCTTTTCCGTATCGATATTCACCTTGAAGAGCGGCTGGTCCTCCTGACCGTTCGGTCTGGTTGCCGTAAGCTTCGGGGACTGTGCCGCCATCCCGAGAAGCTGGTTGCGCACCTCGATCAGCCGGTCATGGCCCGCACCGTTGATGTCCTGAAGGTAGAACGTAAAACCATTGGTATTGCCCATGCCCTGAATGGCCGGCGGCGCCAGGGCGAAAACCCGGGCATCCTTCATCTGAGAAAACGCGCCCATGGCCCGCCCGGCGACCGCCTGAGCCGACAGCCGCGGGTCCTCGCGTTCCGCGAAATCCTTCATTCGCACGAAGGCGATGCCCACGTTCTGCCCCTGCCCGCCAAAGCCGAACCCGGCGACGGTGAAGACACTCTGGACGGCATCGGGCTCGTTTTCGAGATAGTGATTTCGGACCTGGTCGAGCACGGAGAGCGTTCTTCCCTGGGTCGCGCCGACCGGCAGCGTGATGCTGGTGATCAGGATACCCTGATCTTCCTGCGGCAGGAACGAGCTCGGCAAGCGGGTGAACATCCAGCCCATTGCGCCGGACACGCCGACAAACAGGATCAGAAAGACAATGCTCCGCTTCAGGATGAATCCGTTCGCGGCACGATAACCGTTGGCGCTGGCGTCGAATCCCTTGTTGAACCAGGCAAACGGTCCCCGGGCGTGCCCATGACTGCCGGATTTCAGAATTGTCGCGCAGAGCGCCGGCGTCAGGATCAGGGCCACCAGGACCGACAGGATCATCGCCGAGACGATAGTGATCGAAAACTGCCGGTAGATCACGCCGACCGAACCGCCGAAAAAGGCCATCGGCACGAAGACGGCGGACAGCACGACCGCGATACCGATCAGCGCTCCGGTGATTTCCTTCATCGACTTGCGGGTCGCCTCCCTGGGCGACAGCCCCTCCTCCGCCATGACGCGTTCGACGTTCTCGACAACGACAATGGCGTCGTCCACCAGAAGGCCGATGGCAAGCACCATCGCGAACATGGTCAAGGTGTTGATCGAGTAGCCGAAAAGCGCCAGCACCCCGAACGTGCCGAGCAGCACCACCGGAACCGCGAGCGTGGGAATGAGGGTCGCCCGGATGTTCTGCAAAAACAGGAACATGACCAGGAAGACGAGGACGACCGCCTCGATCAGCGTGTGCACCACCTTCTCGATGGACAATTCGACGAAGGGGGTGGTGTCGTAGGGATAGACAACCTCAAGCCCTGCCGGCAGCGTGGGGGACAAACGCTCGATCGTGTCGCGTACCCGTTCCGCCGTATCGATGGCATTGGCGCCGGTGGCAAGACTAACGGCAAGACCGGAGGCCGGCATGCCGTTATACGAGGCCAGCGTCGTGTAGCTTTCGTTGGCGATTTCCACCCGTGCGACGTCGTTAAGGCGCACGATGGCCCCCTCCTGGGAGCTCTTCAGGATGATGTCGCGGAACTGCTGAACCGTCTGCAGGCGGCTCGATGCGGTGACCGTGGCATTGAGCTGCTGGCCCTGGACCTGGGGAAGACCGCCGAGCTGACCGGCTGAAACCTGTGTATTCTGCGCCTCGATGGCGGAGCTGACATCGCTCGGCATCAAGTTGTATTTCAAAAGCTTTTCCGGATCGAGCCAGATTCGCATGGCATAGCCGGAGCCGAACAGGCGGGTCTCGCCGACACCTTCGACCCGTTTCAACGTGTCGTTCAGCGTGCTGTCCACATAGTCCGCGATGTCGGTAGAGGTCAGACGGCCATCCGACGACACAAATCCGATCACAAGCAGGAAGCCGGTCGTCGACTTGGTCACGGTGATGCCCGTGTTCTGCACGATTTGCGGAAGCTGACTGGTGACGAGTTGCAGCTTGTTCTGCACCTGCATCTGAGCCACATCCGGATCGGCGTCGTTGGAAAAGACCAGAGAAATCTGTGCCTGCCCGGTATTGGAGGATGTCGCCGTCATGTAGTCCAGGTGATCGATACCGGACATGCCCTGTTCGATCACCTTCGTGACGGAGTTTTCGACGGTTTCAGCGTCCGCCCCCGGATAACTGGCGTTGATGTTGACGGTTGTGGGCGCAATCTGAGGATACTGCGCGACGGACAAGGTGGTGATGGCAAGCGCGCCCGCAAGCATCGTCACGATGGCGATTACCCAGGCAAAAATCGGCCGGTCAATGAAAAACGCGGACATCAGTCGGTCGCCTCGCCCGCATTGTCCAGGGTTTCGCCGCGGCTTCCGACTTCGCCGGTGGTTTCGTCGATGGTGACAAGCACGCCGGTTGCCTCCTGGCCCGCTTTGACGAACAGCGTTCCTTCAACAATCACCCTGTCGCCGTCGGAAATCCCCTCGCTCACCAGCCAGTTGTTGCCGACATTGCCGCCGACCTGAAGCACGCGCTCTTCAACCTTGCCGTCCCGGCCGAGAAACAACGCGGTGGGCTCCCCCCTGGCATTGCGAGAGACAGCACGCTGGGGAACGAGATAGGAGTCCTGCGCCACCCCTTCTTCCACGACCGCCTGCACATACATGCCCGGCAGCAGCAGTCTTTCCGGATTTGCGAATTCAGCGCGCAGGGTATAGGTGCCCGTCGTCGGATTGACATAGGCCTGCGAGAATTCGAGCTTGCCGGCTTCGGGATAGTCCTCACCCGTCTCAAGAAGCAGACGGACCGTCACATTGTCTCCGTTGAGCTTGATCCGCCCTTCCCTCACCGCCTTCCGCAGATTGAGAAGGTTGGTGCTTGACTGGGTGACATCGACGTTGATCGGATCGAGCTGACGGATCGTGGTCAGGGCATCGCTCTGGTTGGCCGTGACAAGCGCGCCGACGCTCAGCGTCGAAGCCTCGATACGTCCGGAAATCGGTGCACGGATGACCGTATGATCCAGGTTGATTTTCGCGGTTTGAACATCGGCCTTTGCCGCCGCGATATCGGCTCTCGCCTGGGCAAGGTCGGCCAGCGCGTCCTCAAGTTCCTGTTTGGCAACCGCATTCTGCGTGATCAGTTCCTTGTAGCGGTCGACTTTCGTCTCGGCGCTTGGCAGAGCCGCCTCGGCCTTTTGCAGGGCGGCAACCGCGCTGTCGTGTGCGGCCTTGTAGAGTTCGTCATCGATCCGGTAAAGCACCGCATCGGCCTCCACTTCGGAGCCTTCCTTGAACAGGCGTTCCTTGATGATGCCGCTGACCTCGGGCCGGACCTCGGCGTCGAGCGAAGCCACTGTGCGTCCGGAGAGCTTGGCGGTGATCGCGACGGATTGCGGATGCAACTCGACGACACCGACCTCTGGTTTCGGTGCCGAACCCTGTCCCTGCTGCGCCTGAAGAGGGGCGGAAGCGGTGATTGCCGAAACAAACAGGCAGGCTGTCAGCGCCGCGCGGGAAAGGGAGGAGAAACGTCCCGAAGCGACGAAAGAGAATGTGCTAAGCATGTGTTGGAGCGAATCCTGTCAGGTACGCGACTTTTGTTGAGGTTTAGAAAACCCTCTGGTACCAATATTATTTGTGCAGTGCGGCAGTCAATCGAATTTCCGCAACAAAATGTAACGAACTGATTGGGAGGAGAAAATTTCCACGAAACCGAACAGAAATGTTTCGCAGTGTTCCGGTGAAGAGGCCTCCGTTCCTCGCGAATGCCGTCCTAGGGGCCGCCAGAAGGTCCATGACACCGAAACGCTCAAGTCAAAAATTCTGGATGTCGCTTTCCGGACGTTTCAAAAACATTCCTACAAGGGCTCGACCATGCTCAGGGTCGCTGCCAACGCGGGGATATCGAAGCGAACGCTCTACGAGGTCTTTCCGTCCAAACCGGAACTCTTTACGCAAATGGCCATCCGGCACCGGTCGAACGTGGTCGACCTGACGCAGATGGACGAGGATTGCCCGCTCGATATTGCATTGAGAAAAATCTTCAAGGTCGATCAGACCGACGCCGAGCATCAAAGACAGATCGATGAAATGCGCCTGTTTTTCGCCGAATCCATCGCGAACCCCGAACTGGGCGATCTGGTCAGGAAACACTGCGGCGCCGGCCTTCTCGATCTTCTGGCGGACTGGGTCGACACGCAGAAGAAGAAGGGAACGATCGTGACCTCCTCTCCGCGGGATACGGCTAAATACCTCATGGACATTCTCGTCGGCGCCCGGCTCTACCGGCCTGATTCACCTGAAGGCCCCTCAGGCATCTCCGACATACGAACCTACCTGGAACACAGCATCGCCCATCTGGTCCACGGCCTGCAGCCGCGCTGAGGGCCACCGAAACGCGCTCAATCGTCCCCCCGCCCTGTCCGGCCGCGCAGTTTCTTGACCTGGCCCCTTTGCTTCTTGGCATCGAGCCTGCGTCGCTTCGATGCCAGTGTCGGGCGCGTCGCCTTACGGGGTTTAGGTTTTTCGCTGGCCCTGCGCAGCAGGTCGAGCAGACGCTCCAGCGCATCTTCGCGGTTGCGTTCCCGCGTCCGGTGCCGGTCGGCCTGAAGAACGATTTCGCCCTGAAGCGTCAGCCGGCTGCCGGCAAGTTTCTCCGCACGCGCCTTAACCTCCTGAGGCAGCGTCTCGTTTCCTGCCAGATTGAACCGGAGCTGGACCGCCGTCGACACCTTGTTGACATTCTGGCCGCCCGGCCCCGACGCACGAATGAAATCCTCGGTAATATCGTCTTTGAGAATGAACAGGCGACCTGTCACGGAAATCCGCGACGCGGCAAACGGATCTTCCCGGCTGTCCGTCATTCCGCGCCTTGTTCAGCTTGCGGCCAGGTGATCCCGAGACCGTTTAATACGATCGCCGTGACCGATTGTTCCGTCTCCCGCAGGAAATCCTCGTCGCTCAGGTCCTTGCCCGTCAGCGCCTTGATCTGAACCGAGAAATCCGCGTAATGCTGGGTCGTTGCCCAGATCGTGAATATCAGATGGACCGGGTCGATGCGCCGTATCTTGCCCGCCGCGATCCAGTCTTCGATGACCTGGCATTTTTCATCCACCAGACGCTTCAGGTTCGTCTCGAGAATCGGCAGGATTTGCGGGGCTCCCTGCATCACCTCGTTGGCGAACAGCCTGGACGCTTCCGGATAGGTCGCGGACATCGCGATCTTTTGCCGGATATAGGCCGCCAGTTCGTCGGCCGGCTCCCCCTGAGGGTCGAGCGTTTTCAAGGGCGCGAGCCAGACCTCGAGGATGTGCGCCAGCGCCGCATTGTAAATCGCTTCTTTCGAGGGGAAATAGTAAAGCAGGTTGGATTTCGACATGCCGGCTTCCGCGGCAATCCGTTCAACCGTTGCTCCGGAAAACCCTTTCTTCGAGAATTCGCCCAGGGCGGCTTCCAGGATCAGGGAGCGGTTCTTTTCCTGAATGCGGCTGATGCCGCCGGTCTTGAAGGGTTCCCTGGACTGCTCGTTGAGACCTGTCATCTATAATTCCATTTTCGACCCCCGAAGGCCGTCCTTTTCATCGCTTTGGCTCAACAGCCGCATTCCTGTGTCAATCCAAAGGCTCCGGCAGCTCTCGATTGCCGCCATTCCTGTTTGACTGGAAATTAATCATGACGAATGGATTTGCATCTTGACCATTTGGTCAAATCGTTCCTAGTGTAAATTGACCAGATGGTCAGAAGCCTAGTCGATCGTTCTGCGGCCTGCAACGGGTAACGCTTGAAGGTTCGAACGGAAGAGATCATCATAAACAGAACCGGCGTCAACCGGTCCGGGCCATGGGGCCAACCAGAGAAAATCGGCGTTCGTTTGGAGGGCTACGCCTGCCTGACACGCTAAGGGAAAACACGGGGAGTGGTTCGTGCCGGGTGCCTGCTCGGAGCGGATCTGCAAACCGCTTCAGAACCAGCCGCGGCCGAACCTCTTGACGGCCGCAAGGAGGACGCATGTCATCTTCGGCATCTTCAGCTGCACCGAACCAGGCAGCCACAAACAATCTGGAAGCTTTCTGGATGCCGTTCACCGCCAACCGTCAGTTCAAGAAGGCGCCGCGCATGTTCGTCGCCGCCAAGGACATGCATTACACGACCGCGGACGGCCGCCAGGTCCTCGACGGAACAGCGGGTCTGTGGTGCTGCAACGCCGGCCATTCCCGGCCCAAGGTCGTCGAGGCCGTGCAGAAGCAGATCGCCGAACTCGACTATGCGCCCGCCTTCCAAATGGGCCACCCGAAAGCATTTGAATTGGCCGCCCGGCTCGCCGCCAAGATGCCCTCGCCGCTCGACCATGTTTTCTTCACCAACTCCGGTTCGGAAAGCGTCGATACGGCGCTCAAGATCGCGCTTGCCTATCAGCGCGCCATTGGCCAGGGAACCCGGACGCGCCTGATCGGGCGTGAACGGGGGTATCACGGCGTCGGTTTCGGCGGCATTTCCGTCGGCGGCATCGTTTCCAACCGCAAGACCTTCGGCACGCTGCTGACCGGCGTCGACCACATGCGTCACACACACGACCCGGAACGCAACGCTTTCTCGCGCGGCATACCGGAAAACGGTGCCGAATATGTGGAAGATCTCATCCGCATCATCCAGCTTCACGACCCGTCGACTATCGCCGCCGTGATCGTCGAGCCCGTGGCCGGATCGACCGGCGTGCTCATTCCGCCGAAAGGCTATCTGGAGCGCCTGCGGGACATCTGCACCGAACACGGCATTCTGCTGATCTTCGACGAGGTCATCACCGGATTCGGACGTCTCGGCTCGCCGTTTGCCACCGACTTCTTCGGCGTAACGCCGGATCTGGTGACCACCGCCAAGGGCATTACCTCCGGCGTCATTCCTATGGGCGCGGTCTTCTGCGCCTCCGGGATCTACGACGCCTTCATGACCGGTCCGGAACACATGATCGAACTGTTCCACGGCTACACCTACTCCGCTCACCCTCTTGCCTGCGCCGCGGCCCTGGCCACGCTCGACACCTATGAGGAAGAAGGTCTGCTCACGCGCGCGTCCGAGCTTTCCCAGCACTGGGAAGACGGCCTTCACGCCCTCAAGGACTGCCCGCATGTCATCGACATCCGCAACCTCGGCCTGATTGGGGCGGTGGAGCTGGAACCAATTGCCGGAGAACCGACCAAACGCGCGTTCTCAGCCTTCCTCAAGGCCTACGACGAGGGCCTTCTGATCCGGACCACCGGTGACATCATCGCGTTGTCGCCGCCGCTGATCATCTCGAAGGAGCAGATCGACGAGCTGTTCGACAAGCTGCGCAATGTACTGAACGCCATCGACTGATGAATTCCGGCGGCGGTCCTCAAACCGCCGCCGCTTTCCAGCTTTTGAGTGTGAGAGAGTAACGATGACAAGACCTCAGGCAACGGCCAGCCAGTTGATCGACGACGCGCGTGTCCGGGTGACTCGCTTCGATTTCGAGCCGGGCGCGGAAACCGGCTGGCACCGTCATGGCATGGACTACGTGATCACAACGCTGACCGAATGCCGCATGGTGCTTGAGGAGCCGGGTGGAGAGACCCGTGAGGTGCTTATCCCGGCCGGAACCGTCTACCGCCGCGACGAAGGCGTCGAACACAATGTGATCAACGGCGGGGATGTGCCCATGTCCTTCGTCGAAACCGAACTGAAATAGGAGAGTGGCAATGGCAGCTCCGGGCGAGAACCTCAGGATCAATGCCGACCGTCTGTGGGACAGTCTTATGGAAATGGCGAAGATCGGCCCAGGCGTCGCCGGCGGCAACAATCGCCAGACCCTGACGGATGAGGATGCCGAAGGCCGCAAGCTCTTCCAGAAATGGTGCGAAGACGCCGGCATGACCATGGCCGTCGACACCATGGGCACCATGTTCATGACCCGTCCCGGCACCGATCCGGACGCCTTGCCCGTCTACGTCGGCTCCCACCTCGACACCCAGCCCACCGGCGGCAAATATGACGGTGTTCTCGGTGTGCTCGGCGGTCTGGAAGTGATCCGAACCATGAACGACCTCGGGATCAAGACCAAACACCCGATCGTGCTGACCAACTGGGCCAACGAGGAAGGCACCCGCTTCGCTCCGGCCATGCTCGCCTCCGGCGTCTTCGCCGGCGTTCATACCCAGGACTGGGCCTATGAGCGGGAAGACGCGGAAGGCAAGACATACGGCGACGAACTGAAACGCATCGGCTGGGTCGGCGACGAGGAAGTCGGCGCGCGCGCGAACCAGATGCACGCCATGTTCGAGCTCCATATCGAGCAGGGCCCGATCCTGGAAGCGGAAGGAAAGGACATCGGCGTGGTCACCCACGGCCAGGGCCTCTCCTGGACCCAGGTGACGGTGACCGGCAAGGAAGCCCACACCGGTTCGACCCCCATGCCGATGCGCAAGAACGCCGGTCTAGCCATGGCACGCATTCTGCAGCTTGTCGATGAAATCGCCTGGTCGCACGCCCCTCATGCGGTCGGCGCCGCCGGCCATATCGACGTCTATCCGAACTCCCGCAACGTGATCCCGGGCAAGACCGTCTTCACCGTCGATTTCCGCTCGCCGGACATCGCCGTGATCAAGGACATGGAAGACCGGCTCAAGATCGAGGCCAAAAAGATCTGCGACGACATGGGTCTTGAGGTGGAATTCGAAAAGGTCGGCGGTTTCGATCCGGTCGAATTCGACAAGACCTGCGTCGAGGCAATCCGCAGCGCTGCAGAACGGCTTGGCTATTCCCACAAGAATATCATTTCCGGCGCTGGTCACGATGCCTGCTGGGTCAACAAGGTCGCCCCGACGGCGATGATCATGTGCCCCTGCGTCGACGGTCTCTCCCATAACGAGGCCGAAGAGATCTCCAGGGACTGGGCCAAGGCCGGAACCGATGTTCTGTTTCACGCGGTGGTAGAGACGGCGGAGATCGTGGAGTAACCGGAACCTTTGAGAGCGTCCCGGTCCTGCGCCGGGACCTCCTATCGAGAAACGGCTGAAGGTATGGGTTTTAACGGAAAAGCTTTGGCGATTGCCGGCAGCCTGTTTTTGGCGCCCGCATCTGCCCTCGCCTTTTCCGCGGGCGACAGTTGGGACTGGCAACTGACGGAACCCGCCGACCTCAACCGTGCTGTCCAGGTTCTTGACCTGCATCCGGATCTGGTCACGCCCGAAGATCTTGCCGGATTGCGGGCCAGGGGCATCAAGACCATCTGTTACGTCAGCGTTGGTACCCTGGAACGAACGGCACCCGACAGGGCCGCCTTCCCGAAAGACGTCGTCGGCAAGATCTACGGCGACTGGCCGGACGAAAAGTTTCTCGACATTCGCCGGCTCGATGTCCTGCTGCCGATCATGACGGCACGGTTTCAACGCTGCAAGGAAATGGGCTTCGACGCAATCGAGCCGGACAACATGGATGTGCATCACAACGACAGCGGGTTTCCGGTGACGGCGAAACATTCCATCGCCTATGTCCGCCTACTGGCTGCAACCGCCCACGGCATCGGCCTGAAGATCGGTCAGAAGAACGTCCCGGACTTGACCGGAGACCTTGTCGACAGCCTTGACTTCGCGATTGCCGAAAGCTGCTACCAGGACCGGAGCTGCAAGTCCTATCTGGCTTACGCCGACGCGGGCAAACCGGTCTTCGACGCGGAATATACCGACCGGCCGATCCATTTCAGCAAGGCCTGCACGGTGGCCGAAAAATACGGACTATCAATGATCCTGAAGGACCGCGACCTCACGGCTCCGGCCCTTTGGTGTCCTGACGAAAACTGAACAACATTCCGGTTGCAAGCGCCGGACCTTTAAGCATCGAGAAAAGGGGAACGACAATGGCAAGCAAGGTAATCAAGGGTGGCGCGGTGGTCACCGCCGACCTGACCTATGAAGCCGACGTGAAGATCGAGGACGGCAAGATCACCGAGATCGGCCCGAACCTTGCCGGTGACGAAACGCTGGACGCAACCGGCTGCTACATCATGCCGGGCGGCATCGACCCGCACACCCACCTGGAAATGCCCTTCATGGGCACGTTCTCCTCCGACAATTTCGATTCAGGCACGCGCGCGGCGCTGGCCGGCGGCACCACAATGGTGGTTGACTTCGCCCTGCCCTCGCCCGGCCAGTCGCTACTCGAGGCCCTGCAGATGTGGGACAACAAGTCCAGCCTCGCCCATTGCGACTACTCTTTCCACATGGCGATCACCTGGTGGGGCGAGCAGGTCTTCGACGATATGCAGACGGTCGTGCAGGAAAAGGGCATCAACACCTTCAAGCATTTCATGGCCTACAAGGGCGCGCTGATGGTCAATGACGACGAGATGTTCGCGTCGTTCTCCCGCTGCGCCGAACTCGGCGCCCTGCCGCTGGTACATGCGGAAAACGGCGACGTCGTCGCCACGCTTCAGCAGAAGCTGCTCGCCGAAGGCAACAACGGCCCGGAAGCCCACGCCTATTCCCGTCCGCCGGAAGTGGAAGGCGAAGCCACCAACCGCGCCATCATGATTGCCGACATGGCCGGCGTGCCGGTCTATATCGTCCACACGTCCTCGGAACAGGCCCACGAGGCGGTGCGCCGCGCGCGCCAGAACGGCATCCGCGCCTATGGCGAACCGCTTATCCAGCATCTGACGCTCGACGACAGCGAATACAAGAACGCCGACTGGGACCATGCCGCCCGCCGGGTCATGTCTCCGCCGTTCCGGGACAAGAAGCACCAGGACAGCCTCTGGGCAGGCCTTGCCTCGGGGTCGCTTCAGGTGGTCGCCACCGATCACTGCGCGTTCACCACGGACCAGAAGCGCACGGGCGTGGGCGACTTCACCAAGATCCCGAACGGCACCGGCGGCCTTGAAGACCGCTTGCCGATGCTCTGGACTTACGGCGTTGGCACAGGCCGCCTGACACCCAACGAATTCGTTGCGGTGACTTCAACCAACATCGCAAAGATCCTGAATATCTATCCGAAAAAAGGAGCTGTTCTGGTCGGAGCCGATGCGGATCTGGTGGTCTGGGACCCGGAAAAGGAAAAGACGATTTCCGCCTCCAGCCAGGAGTCGGCCATCGATTACAACGTCTTCGAGGGCAAGAAGGTCAAGGGCCTGCCGCGTTACACGCTGAGCCGCGGCCGCGTCGCGGTGGAAGACGGCACCGTCAACCACAAGCAGGGCCACGGCGAATTCGTTGCCCGCAAGCCTTTCCAGGCTGTCAACAAGGCCCTCAGCACCTGGAAGGAACTGACCGCTCCGCGTAAGGTGGAGCGCACGGGCATCCCGGCAAGCGGCGTATGACTAAACGACGTTGCTGATCCACCAGGCAAAGCCTTTACGGATGGCACGACCAGTGCTCCCTCTCCCATCGGGAGAGGGCTGGGGGTGAACGGCTCGAACGTCCAGGAAATGCGAAACGGCCGCCCCCTCACCCGGAGCTTCGCTCCGACCTCTCCCAACGGGCGAGGTTAATCAGGAGCTCGCCTCAACGTTTGAAAAAGATTGCAATTGCACCAGTCTTTTCGAATGACACGTCAATCGTTGAGTTTGCCGAAACGGACCAGACTCGTGCTACGAGGACTAAAATGAACGCACCAGCCAGCGCAAAGGACACCGCGATGGTGGACACTCCGCAAACCGGCCCGAAACGGGTGATCGACATCGACAGGCTCTCGCTTACCTTCGAGACCAATGACGGTCCTGTGCATGCGCTGTCCGATATCGACCTGAAGATCGACGAAGGCGACTTCGTGTCCTTCATCGGCCCGTCCGGCTGCGGCAAGACAACGCTTTTGCGCGTCATCGCCGATCTGGAACAGCCAACGGACGGATCGATCACGGTCAACGGCGTCTCACCGGAAGACGCCCGTCTGAAACGTGCCTATGGATACGTGTTTCAGGCAGCCGCCCTTTACCCCTGGCGGACCATCGCCAAAAACGTCGCCCTGCCGCTTGAGATCATGGGTTTGTCCAAAGCCGAGCAGCAGCAGCGCATTTCCAGGAACATGGAGCTGGTGAACCTCACCGGGTTCGAACAAAAGTTTCCCTGGCAGCTTTCCGGCGGCATGCAGCAGCGTGCCTCGATCGCCCGTGCGCTCGCAGTCGAACCGGATCTTCTTCTGATGGACGAGCCCTTCGGGGCCCTGGACGAAATCGTCCGGGACCATCTCAACGAACAGCTTCTGCAGCTTTGGGCCAAGACCAACAAGACAGTCGTCTTCGTCACCCACTCGATACCGGAAGCCGTTTTTCTCTCCACCAAGATTGTGGTGCTTTGCCCGCGTCCGGGACGGATCTACGATGTCATCGAAAGCGACCTCCCGCGCGACCGGACCCTGGATGTCCGCGAAACACCGGAATTCCTCAAGATCGCCCACCGGGTGCGCGAGGGGTTGAAGGCGGGACATTCCTATGAGGACTGAGGCTATTAAGCTCCCTCCTCTGGTCAATGCCGGATCCGATCCGGCAATCGAACCCGTTTGCGTTCCCAAAAGGTCCGGGTTCAACACGAGGAACAGCAGAAAAACAAACCCCGTTACGAAGCCCGCCACACTACGGTTTCGGTCTCAGCTTATTGGGAAAGCCATTGTCGTCTCCGGTTCTCTCCCATCTTCAGGGGCTGCGCGACACAGCTCGGTTTCGCAGCTTGCTCCCCTCTCGCCTCAATGGGGGGAACTGCATCAAGGTGCACCGCTCAGGAAACCCGGAGGTAGCCGCGTTACCGGACAGCAATGGATCACGCCATGGGATGACCGAGAGGGCAAGAATAGATGACAGACACAGCCCTCACCCCGTCCCGCAGCAGCCTGAATCCCTTTTCCGGCCTATTTTCCGGCACCGTCGGGCCGGTGATCGTCGTGGTCGCGGCAATTCTCGCCATCTGGTACATCGCCGCCGTTGCCCTCAACACACCGTTCCAGGAGGAACTCTACAAGCGTGCAGACCTGACAGACGTGCCGATATCCCAGCTCGTGACAGATACCCTGGCACAGGAGCGGCCGGTTCTGCCGGCGCCGCATCAGGTGATCGTCGAGATCTGGAACACCACGGTGGAGAAGAAAATCACCTCCAAACGCTCGCTGGTCTATCACAGCGGCATAACGCTTTCGTCCACACTGTTGGGTTTCCTGATTGGCACAACGCTCGGCATCCTGCTGGCGGTTGGCATCGTGCACTCGCAGGTTCTGGACAAATCCCTGATGCCCTGGGTGATTTCCTCCCAGACGATCCCGATCCTGGCGATTGCCCCGATGATCATCGTGGTGCTCAACGCCGTTGGCATCTCCGGACTTCTGCCCAAGGCGATGATTTCCACCTATCTTTCCTTTTTCCCCGTAACGGTCGGCATGGTGAAGGGCCTGCGCTCGCCGGAAATCATGCACATGGACCTGATGCACACCTACTCCGCCTCTCGCCTCCAGACATTCTGGAAACTGCGCCTGCCTTATGCGGTGCCCTACCTCTTCACCTCCATGAAGATCGGCATGGCCGCCTCGCTCGTCGGCGCGATTGTGGGTGAACTCCCGACAGGCGCGGTCGCCGGTCTCGGCGCCCGCCTTCTGGCCGGGTCCTACTATGGACAGACCGTCCAGATCTGGTCGGCGCTCATCATGGCCGCAATCCTGGCGGGCACGCTCGTTGCCCTGATCGGACTGCTCGAAACACTGACCCTGAAACGCATGGGAATGGTGCGATGACCCCCAGTACCCAAGCCAGCACCACAGCCAAACGCCGGATCGACATGGCGGCCCTTCTTGCGTGGTTCATCGTTGCCATGGTCATTGCCGGTCTGATTTTTCCGATCTTTAAACCCGATCTCGGCGTCATGGACGTCCCGCGTCTTTCCGTTTGCCTTGTCATCCTTGCGATCGCCGGTGTGCGCTACGAACTCGGCTTCATGCGCAACCGGATCGGCGACGTTGTTCTCGGACTTGTAACGGCCGTTGCCGCCTGGCTTCTGATCGCGACGGCCTCCAACCATGCAGGCGACGCGAAAGCCGGGTTCTGGGCCTTGACGGCGGCGACCTGGGCCTCCGCCTGGCTGTTCGTGGAACGGCTGGCGACCTGGAAAGTCGGCTCACCCTTCGCAAGGCGTCTCGTCAACCTCGCGATCCCTGCCATATTCGGCATCACGCTTCTGGTTATCTGGCAGATCGTCGTCACAGGAGCGGGTGTCCCGAAGGTGCTTCTGCCTGCGCCGTCCGAAATCTGGCTGCGCCTGACCTCCTCCGTCCCGACCCTATGGGCGGATTTCCGGCAGACCTTTCTGAAAGCGGTTCTCGCCGGATATGTCATCGGCTGCGGTTCGGCGTTCTTCGTCGCCATTCTGGTTGACCGCATTCCGTTCCTGCGCCGGGGACTGCTGCCGGTCGGCAACCTTGTCTCTGCCCTGCCGATCATCGGCGTCGCTCCGATCATGGTGATGTGGTTCGGTTTTGACTGGCCGTCGAAAGCCGCCGTCGTGATCATCATGACCTTCTTCCCGATGCTGGTGAATACGGTCAGCGGTCTTGCGGCATCGCACGCCATGCAGCGCGACCTGATGCGCACCTATGCCTCCAGTTACTGGCAGACCCTCTTCAAGCTGCGTCTGCCGATGGCCATGCCGTTCATCTTCAACGCGCTCAAGATCAACTCGACCCTGGCGCTCATCGGAGCCATCGTCGCAGAGTTCTTCGGCACGCCGATCGTGGGAATGGGCTTCAGGATCTCGACCGAAGTCGGCCGCATGAACGTGGACATGGTCTGGGCGGAAATCGCCGTCGCAGCACTTGCCGGGTCTCTCTTTTACGGAGCCGTCGCTTTGCTCGAACGGGCCGTGACCTTCTGGCACCCGTCGATCAGGGGATGACTTGAACGCGGAAAAGTCCCTAAGCTACGTGTTCCTGTCATTCCTGCGAAGGCAGGAAACCAGTAAACACAGACGTCGGGATCTTACAGTCAAGACCAGGGTTACTGGATCCCCGCCTTGCGCTTCGCCTCAACCGGAACGACAAAATCCTATATTGAACTGAAAACGCCAAGGCCTGTTTCATGACCCCAAGCCGCGACATTTCCCGTCTCATCGAAATCATGGAAGCCCTGCGCACGCCGGTGACCGGCTGCCCCTGGGATCTTGAGCAGAACTTCGCGACGATTGCTCCATACACGCTGGAAGAGGCCTACGAGGTCGCGGATGCGATTGCCAAGAACGACCTGGTCGAACTCAAGGAGGAACTCGGCGACCTGCTGCTTCAGGTGGTCTATCACGCCCGCATGGCGGAGGAAGACGAGCACTTTGATTTCGGCGACATCGTTGAGGGCATCACCAAAAAGCTGATCCGCCGGCACCCGCATGTCTTCGGAGACGAAAACGGCGACAAGCCGGACCTGGTCAAGGGAATCTGGGAACGGATCAAGGCCGAGGAACGCGCGGAAAAGCGGGCAGCGCGCGCAGCCCTTGGACTGGCCGAAGCCGAAAAAGGGTTTCTGGACGATGTCCCAACCGCCTTCCCGGCCCTGCAGGAAGCCGACAAGCTTCAGCACCGTGCCTCCAGGGTCGGTTTCGACTGGAACGATGCACGCCTGGTTCTGGACAAGATCCGGGAAGAAACCCATGAGCTTGACGAGGAACTGGCGAAAGGACAGCCGGACAAGGACCGGGTCACCGACGAACTCGGCGATACGCTGTTTGCCCTCGCCAATCTCGCCCGGCACCTGGACATCGATCCGGAAGAAGCCCTGCGCCGGACCAACCGAAAGTTCCGCCGCCGGTTCGCGGCCATTGAGGATCACGCGAAGGAAAACGGCACGACGCTTGACGACATGAGCCTCGAGGAGATGGAGTCTGCCTGGCAGGCGGCAAAGGGAAAATGATCAGCCTTTGTCGATAAAGGCTCCAAAAGTGTCTCGGAAAGGACCGCGCTGCTTGTCCGATACGCGCACCTCCGCGGAGACACAGTCCTCCGCGTCGGTTCGCTCCAGAACTTCCGCCATCTGGTAGAGCTTAGCCAGAAGCGCGCCCTCCTCCACCGGAATACGAACCGAAAGAACATCGTCGTGCTGGGCGATAAAGGCATCGATGCGTGTCGAAAGCTGATCGATCCCCGCGCCTGTCAGCGCTGAAAGCGCCACCGGCCCTTCGCTGCCGGCGTCACTCAGCAGCTTGTCCCGGTAGGCAGGATCGAGGCAGTCGATCTTGTTCCAGACTTCTATAATCGGCGCTCCGGTCTGGGCATCGACACCGAGATCATTGAGCGTTTTCTTGACGTCTTCCGCCTGCGCATCCGTATCGGGATGGGAGATATCGCGTACATGCAGGATCAAGTCGGCTTCCAGAACCTCTTCGAGCGTCGCCCGGAATGCAGCGACCAGATGGGTCGGCAGATCGGAAATGAACCCCACCGTATCCGAAAGGATCACTTCCCGGCCATGCGGCAGTGTAATCTTGCGCAAGGTCGGATCGAGCGTCGCGAACAGGAGATCCTTGGCGAACACGTCGGATTCCGTCAGCCGGTTGAAAAGCGTCGACTTTCCGGCGTTTGTGTAACCGACCAGCGCGACAACCGGCTGCGGGATCTTCTTGCGCTTCTTTCGGTGCAGGTCCCGGGTGCGGCGGACGCTCTCGAGCTGCTTTTGCAGCGCAATGATGCGGTCCTGGATCTGACGCCGATCGGCCTCGATCTGGGTTTCGCCCGGACCGCCCATGAAACCCGCCCCGCCGCGCTGGCGCTCCAGGTGGGTCCAGGAGCGCACCAGCCGGCTTTTCTGCCAGGTCAGATGGGCCAGATCCACCTGAAGCCGACCTTCCTTGGTGCGCGCCCTGTCGCCGAAAATTTCCAGAATCAGTCCGGTACGGTCGATCACCTTGGTTTTCAGGCGCCGCTCAAGGTTGCGCTGCTGCACCGGCGACAGAGGATGGTCGACCACCACGAGGTCGATCTCCTCGCTGGCGACGATCCCCGCAAGCTCCGCGACCTTGCCTTCGCCGAACAGGGTGGCCGGTTTGGGACTGTTGACCTTGACGACACCGGAATGAACGATGTTGAGATTGATCGCCGCACTGAGGCCGACGGCCTCTTGAAGACGAGCCTCGGGGCTGCGGTTCCCACGAAGATCATGGGACGCTGCCTCGCTGCGGATATGCAGCACCGGCTCGAGAAGGACAGCACGAAACGGCTGGGGCAGACGATCCACCCCAGTGTCTTTCAGTCTCAGCGATGTTTGTCCGGGCTCTTCCGCCCCGTTTGATTTTGAAAAATCGTCCGCGCGAGACTTCGGTTTCAATCAGTTAGCCTTTTCAGCGTTTTCCTCAGCCTGATCGAACAGTTGAACAGGTCCGTTTGGCATAATTGTGGAAATCGCATGTTTGTAGACCAGCTGGGAATGCCCGTCTCTGCGCAGCAAGACACAAAAGTTGTCGAACCAAGTTACGACACCCTGCAATTTCACACCATTGATGAGAAATATCGTCAGGGGCGTTTTTTGTTTGCGAACGTGATTAAGAAAAGTGTCTTGAAGATTTTGTGCGCGCTCAGCCATCAGTCTTTTTATCCTGTTTTATCCGGATGCGGCCGAGCATCCGGTTTTTAAGCAGCTTACCGTCAAAATCCGTTCAATTTCAAACTCTAAGGTTTGACGTCCGCCCACTTCTTTCTGCCCACCAGACAGAGCCGGCTCTTCCGGCTCTGATTCTCTTCCCATAAACGACCGATTGCGGCCACCGAATCATACTGCCTGCAAATCAGTAGCAGTATGGAACATTTCGCGCAATCGGGTTGCAACCGTACCCGGATGACCGTTCCCGACAATTCTATCGTCGATCCGTGTCACCGGCATGGCGATTGTCGTGGCAGCCGTCACAAACGCTTCCTTGGCGTCATAGGCTTCCGCCAGACTGAAGGGCCGCTCCTCGAACGTCAGCCCTTCCCTTGCTACAAGTTCCAGTATGGCCTGCCGGGTAATGCCTCGCAAGATACCGCTTTCGGCCGGCCTTGTAACCAGCACACCTGCCTTGGTCACGATCCAGGCATTCGTCGACCCACCTTCGGTCACATTGCCGTCTTTGTCCACGTACCAGGCTTCCTTCCCGCCATTTTCCTTGGCGTTCTGTTTGGCAAGCACGTTCGGCAACAAGGCGACGGTCTTGATGTCCACCCTTGGCCAACGGTTTTCCGGATAGCTTACGACTGCGATACCTTTTTCGGCCTGAGCCTGCGCGGCTTTCGGATCGGCCGAACGCGCGGTCACGACAATGGACGGCGCGACATCGTCCGACGGAAAGAAATGATCCCGGCGGGCGACGCCCCGGGTAACCTGGATATAGACCAGCCCGTTGACCACCCTGTTGCGCCGAACGACCTGGCGCAGGACAAACTGCACCGCGGACCGGGCCATCGGCCAGTCGATCCGGAGTTCCTTCAAGGATCTGTCGAGCCTGTCCAGATGCCGGGGAACATCGACGATATTGCCTTGCCAGACCTCACAAACCTCGTAGACACCGTCCGCGAACTGATAACCGCGGTCTTCAACGTGCACCGCAGCATCAGCGTGACGCACATATTGCCCGTTGACATATGCAATCCGGCTCATAAGCCCTCCAGAAGCACAGTTCAATTTGAACCGTTTGGTATAATTTATATTTTTGGCCGTTCAGCGCGACAAATGCAAGGCCTGAAACCGACATGGAAAGCGTTAAAAGAAATCCAGGCTGACGCGGAACATCTGTTCCACCTGACGCACGCGGTTCGCGACTGCGAAAATGACGATGCGGTCCTGCGCCTGGATCTGCAGCTCGCCGTCTGGGGTCAGCACCTCACCGGCCCTGAACACCGCACCGACCCGAATGCCGGTCGGCAGATCGATTTCCCTGAGCGGCTTCCCGACCAGCGGAGACGTGTCGAGCGCCTCTGCCTCGACGATTTCCGCGGCACCGTTTTGAAGCGAATGCACGCCACGGATGCGGCCCCGGCGGACATGCTGCAGGATGCGCGATATGGTGACCGCCCGCGGATTGATGAAGGCGTCGATCCCGAGCGCATTGGCAAATGCCGGGTAGCTCGGATTGTTCAAAAGCGACAGGGAGCGCCTGCAGCCCAGCTTCTTGGCCATGACCGAAGACAGGATATTCACCTCGTCCTCATTGGTCAGGGCGACCATCGTATCCGCGTCACCGGCATCGGCTTCGTTCAGGATGGTCTGATCCAGGGCGCTGCCATGCAGGATGACCGACCGTTTCAGATCGTCGGCAACCGCCATCGCCCGCTCGCGGGACGCCTCGATCAGCTTGATCTTGGTGCCGCTCTGGCGCTGTTCCAGCGCTTTTGCCACGTAAAGACCGATATTGCCGCCACCGGCGATGACAACCTTTCCGGCTTCCGGTTCCTCGTGCCCGAAAATGCTCAGCGTTCTGCGGACCTGGTCGCGGCGCGCGACCACATAGGCCAGATCGCCGGTCAGGATGCTGTCGCTGCTTTTGGGAACAAACAGCCGGTTGTTCCGGTAAAGCCCGACGACGACCGCACCCAGATCCGGAAACAGTTCGGTGAGCTGTCGCAACGGTGTGTCGACCACCGGACAGTCCTCTTCGCACATGATGCCGACCACCACCACATTGTCGTCGGCAAAGCGGACCGTTTCGACAGCGCCCGGCAGCGCAAGCCGGCGCAACACCATTTCCCCGACCTCGATCTCCGGCGAGATGATCACGTCGATCGGCATGTTGTCTCTTGAAAACAGGTTCCGCCAGCGGCCCTGCAGATAGGATTGCGCCCGGATACGGGCAACCTTGGTTGGAACATTGAACAGCGAATGCGCCACCTGACAGGCCACCATGTTGACCTCGTCGTAGAGCGTGACCGCGACAATCATGTCCGCCTCTTCCGCTCCGGCCTGAGCGAGCACATCCGGATGGGCGCCGTGCCCGACAAAACCGCGCACATCGAGCTGGTCGCC
The DNA here is from genome assembly GCF_017309185.1 of Roseibium aggregatum. Lineage (GTDB taxonomy): Bacteria > Pseudomonadota > Alphaproteobacteria > Rhizobiales > Stappiaceae > Roseibium > Roseibium aggregatum_B. The sequence continues at coordinate 2,288,795 of NZ_JAEKJZ010000001.1, forward strand.
GATGGCATTGATCAGCTGCGGGGAGGAATCGATCACCGATACATCGTTTTGTTCGGCGGCGAGACGTTCGGCGATGCCGTATCCAACCTGCCCGGCGCCGCAAATAACGATTTTCATGGGAAGACCCCTTTACCGCCCGAAGATGACCGTCCGCGCCCGACCGCCTCAGGTCATGCCCAAGGTTTTCAGCTTCCGGTGAAGCGCAGAACGTTCCATACCGACAAATTCGGCCGTACGCGAGATATTCCCGTCAAATCTTTTGATCTGCGCCTGAAGATACTCCCGCTCGAAGATTTCGCGCGCCTCGCGAAGCGGGACGGACATGAGATGCTCTCCGGTCCCGGACGACGGCAGGCTGGGAAGCGTCTCGCCGATTTCGGACGGCAGAAGGTCTGCGGTGATGGTGCTGTCCGGATCGCCGCGGCTCAAGATGAGCAGCCGTTCCACGTTATTGCGCAACTGGCGTACGTTGCCGGGCCAGTCGTGGGTCTGCAGCACCGCCATTGCGTCGTCGCCGATCGGCCGCAGGGGAATGCCTGAAGCAGCCGAAATCTGTTCCATGAAATGCGCCACCAGCACGGGAATGTCTTCCCGGCGTTCGGCGAGCCCCGGGACGCGCAAGGGAACCACGCTCAGCCTGTGATAAAGGTCCTGCCTGAAGAGGCCCGAGGCGATATGCTCCTCAAGGTTTTTCGACGTCGAGGACAGGATGCGGATATCGACCTGGACCTTCTGGGTGCCGCCGACCCTGGAAAAACTCTGGTCGACCAGCACACGCAGAATTTTTCCTTGGGTTTCCGCCGGCATATCCGCGACTTCGTCGAGATAGAGCGTGCCTCCGTGGGCTTCTTCCAGCGCCCCGATCTTCCTCAGATTGCCGTGCTCGTCTTCGATCCCGAAGAGCTCTTCCTCCATGCGCGCCGGCGTGATCGTGGCGGCGTTCAGGACGACAAACGGGCTTTTGATCCGCGGCGACAGATCGTGAATCATCCGCGCGGCCCGTTCCTTGCCCGCACCGGAAGGGCCGACGATGAGGATACGACTGTTCGTGCCGGCGATCTTCTGGATTGTCTGACGAAGATTATGGGCCGCGGAGGAATTTCCGACGATATCGCTCGTCTCGCCGCTCCGCTGACGGAGGTCGCGGACCTCCCGTTTCAGGCTCGAGGCCTCAAGGGCCCGTTCGACGATCAGGATCAGCCTGTCCGATTTGAACGGCTTCTCGATATAGTCATAGGCACCGCGCTTGATCGCCGAGACGGCGGTTTCGATGTTGCCATGACCGGAAATGATCACGACCGGCAGGTCCGGATCGGTTTCCTTGAGGACGTCGAGCAAAGCCAGCCCGTCGAGCCGGCTGCCCTGGAGCCAGATGTCGAGAACCACAAGCGAAGGCTTGCGCTCCTTGACGGCAGCAAGCGCGCTGTCGGAATCGTGGGCGGTCCGGGTGCCGTAGCCCTCGTCATCCAGAATACCGGCGATCATTTCGCGAATATCGGTTTCGTCGTCTACGACAAGAATATCATGCGCCATGAGCTGTCACTGTCTGCTCTTCGATTTCGGTTTCCGGTTCAATTTTAGCGTCCGCGGCCAGGGTCAACCGCACGAGCGTACCCGTGTCGTCCGGACCGGACTTGGGCGCATCGAGCAACTCGATGCCGCCGCCATGGTCTTCGAGAATTTTCCGGACAATGGCGAGACCGAGGCCAGTGCCCTTTTCCCGTGTCGTCATATAGGGCTCAAGCAACCGGCTGCGGTTTTCTTCCGGCAGACCGACACCATTGTCAATCACGTCGATCACGATCCGCCCGCCGCTGTCCTGTGTTTCGCCGCGCAGATAAACCGTGACCTTGCCCTTCGGCAGCTCATCCCCGGTTCGCGCGGCGACAGCCTCGGTCGCGTTTTTCACCACATTGGTCAGCGCCTGACCGACCAGACGGGCATCGAACACGGCTTTGACGGGAGCCTCGGGCACCTGGGCGGTCACGCTGATCTCCGGATTTGCAACCGACTGCATGAAGGCGGCGTCCCGGACGGCTTCCCTGAGGTCGCCCGCGGACTTCGTCGGTTTGCGCATGCGCGCGAAGGATGAAAATTCATCCACCATTTGCCCGATATCGCCGACCTGACGGACAATCGTGTCGATACACTGATCGAACACCTGCCGGTCTTCCTCGATCCGTTTGCCGTAACGCCGCCGGATCCGCTCCGCGGAAAGCTGGATCGGTGTCAGGGGGTTCTTGATCTCATGCGCGATGCGGCGGGCCACATCGGCCCAGGCGGAGTTGCGCTGGGCCGACACGAGGTCCGTGATATCGTCGAGCGTGACCACGAACCCATGTTCCCGACGCGTTGACTGCTCTTGAGTGATTCTCACGTTGATCGTCCGCAGGCGCCCTTCCCGCGTGATCTCGATTTGCGTTTCCGGAAGACGGTCCGTGTCGTTTTTCAGGGCATCGGAGATGCAGTCGGCCAGTTCCGGCACGACTTCGATCAACGACCGGTTCAGGATCTGCACCTCGTCAAGCTGAAGAAGTTCCAGGGCGGACCTGTTGATCAGCATGATCGACGCCTCGTCGTCCACGCCGATCACACCGGTGGAAACCCCCGACAGAACCGCTTCGTTGAACCGGCGCCTTCGGTCGATCTGCTCGTTTGCCGCCAGCAGGGCATCGCGCTGACCGAGCAACTGACCGGTCATCTTGTTGAAGGTGAGCCCGAGATTGGACAGATCGCCTCCGGCCTTGTCCGTTTCGACCTTTACCGCCAGATTGCCCTTGGACACTTCGTCAGCCGCGGAAATCAGGGTTCTGATGGGCGAGACCAGGCTGTTGGCGAATCCGAACCCGATCCAGATCGCGGACAGAAGCAGAACCAGGGCGACACCGAGATAGACAAGCGCGAAGGCCACCTGCACCCCGAACCGGCTGTTTTCCATCTGCTGATACTGGGAGGCGCCCTGTTCGGTCAGGCGCAGATAGTCGAGAACCCTCGGATCGATCGCCCGGACCGCGTAGAGATAATAATTGTCGTAGGCGGACAGTTTCATGATTCCGCCGACCAGGTTGGAACTCCCTGGCGCAATCAGGACCGGCGCGCCTTCCTTGGCCTTCGAAAAACTGTCATTTGGCGGCAGAGGTATCTTCGCGTTTGGATCGTGAACAACCCTTGTCACCACCTCTCCGTCTTCATTCAGGATAAAGGCGGCGAGGATCCCGCGTAAGGACACCTGCGTGGAAAAAAACTGATCGAACCGGCTGGGCTCGAAGTCATAGACGGCCTTGGCCCTGTCGATATCGTTGGTCATGGCGATGAGATCGCCGCGCAACACCCTTGCATGCTCCTGGAGATAGGCCTGGGCAACGGTCAGGGCGTTATCGACAATCTGCCGGGTCCGTTCCTCGAACCAGCGGTCCAGTCCCCGGTCAAGCGTGATTGCCGCAAGGATTGCCATCAGGACCGCGGGAACCGCGGCGACGATACTGAAGAGTGCGACGACCCTGACATGGAGCCGTGCCGCGGCTCGGCCGCGGCGCCGCGCTTGCCAGAGCTTCACGATCTCAAAGGCGATCAGGCACAGGAGGATCGCGGCCAAGGCACCGTTGATCGCCATGGCCTTCAAGATCACGTCGCGGGTCGGATCGATGGTGGTCAGCCCCATCAGGATCGCGAAGGTCACCCCGATGGAGACGAGCGCGATCACCATGATGGCGAGGCCGGCTCGCCGCCAGAGTTTTCCCCGTCCGCCCGACCGTGCGCCGGCTCTCTCGCTCACTCCAAGGATCATTCGGCCTCTAAATACCTGTCACCGTTCAACTCTTGGCGACGCGCCTCAACATTTGCGGCAAAGTTACCACACAATGTTGCGAAATTGAGACAGATTTGACGGCCTGGGAAAAAATGCGGTGGATGACTGAAACCGGCGGTGAAAGCCAGAGCACCGGGAGCATTGGACGAGTTGCGGCGGCCGCTGCCGCTCCATGGTGTTGACGACCACCGGTCTTGGCCTAACGCGTGGAACGCATGACCTGAATGTCGAGATCCCGGATCTTCTTGCGCAGGGTGTTCCGGTTCACGCCAAGCAGTTCCGCCGCCTTGATCTGATTGCCGCGCGTCGCCGCAAGCGCGGCACTGATCAGGGGGTACTCCACCTCCCGAAGGATGCGATGGTAAAGTCCCGGCGGCGGCAAAGCATCCCCGAAGGTTTCGAAATAGCCCGCCAGATAACGTTCGACGGCGCCGCCGAGATTGACCGTCTCGGGCGTTTCATCCTCGATCGGACTGGTGGTCGGCTGGCTCAGTTCATGATCCAGCAGGCTTTCGCTGATCACGTCCTGCGGATAGAGCGCAGCCAGTCGCCGGACCAGGTTTTCAAGCTCGCGAACGTTGCCGGGCCAGCGGTAACGGCGCAGCAGGTTGAGCGCGCCCTGGTCGATCTGTTTGGCCGGAAGGCCTTCCTTTTCCACGAGCGAGAAGAAATGACGCACCAGATCAGGAATGTCTTCCACGCGTTCGCGCAACGGCGGCAGACGGATCGGAACGACATTCAGCCGGAAATAAAGGTCTTCGCGGAAAAGACCCTGATTGATCAGGTGACGCAAATCCTTGTTGGTCGCGGCGATAATCCTGACATCGGTCTTGATCGGCGTCCGCCCGCCGACGGTCGTGTATTCGCCCTGCTGCAGAACGCGCAGCAGACGCGTCTGGGCCTCCATCGGCATGTCGCCGATTTCATCCAGGAACAATGTGCCCCCGTCCGCCTGCTCAAAGCGGCCTGAACTGCGGTTCTGAGCACCGGTGAAGGCGCCTTTTTCGTGCCCGAAGAGTTCCGCTTCAATCAGGTCGCGCGGGATCGCTGCCATGTTGATGGCCACGAACGGACCGTTGCGGCGCTTGCCGTAGTCGTGCAGGGCTCTTGCGACCAGTTCCTTGCCGGTTCCGGATTCCCCGTTGATCATGACCGTCAGGTCGGTCTGCATCAGCCGGGCCAGAACCCGGTAGATTTCCTGCATGGCCGGAGACCGTCCGACCAGCGGCATTCCCTCTCCCGCATCGTCGAGATCGACCGCCGGACGCTTCTTGGGTTCTTCCAGCGCCCGCTGGACAATGCTGGTCAGTTCCTTGAGATCGAACGGCTTGGGAAGATATTCGTAAGCCCCCTTCTCCGACGCCTTGATTGCCGTCATGAACGTGTTTTGGGCGCTCATCACCAGAACGGGCAGTTCCGGACGCATTTTCTTCATGCGCGGCAAAACGTCGAAGATGTTCTCGTCCGGCATCACCACATCGGTGATCACCAGGTCGCCGTCGCCCGACGACACCCATCGCCAGAGCGTCGACGCGTTCGAGGTCAGTCTGACGGTGTAACCGGCCCGGGACAGGGCCTGATTGAGGACGGTGCGAATGGCCGCGTCGTCGTCCGCAACTAAGATCGTGCCTGTCGGCATGGTCAATCAGTTCCTTTTCTGGTCCGCTCGGAAGTCGTCGCAGCGGCATCCGTGAAAGCTGGCATTAAGATCCGGAAAACGGTTTTCTGACGCTGGCTGTCACATTCGATAACGCCGCCATGATCTCCGATGATCTTGGCAACGAGCGCCAGTCCAAGGCCGGATCCGTTGGTCTTGGTCGTGATGAATGGCTCGAAAAGATGAGGCAGGAGATCGTCCGGGACGCCCGGGCCGTTATCCTGAACGCAAAACTCGAGCGGCAGGCTGACCTTCTCGTCCGTTCCGGGAACGGAGAGACGCACGCCCGGCCGGAAAGCGGTCGAAATGCGGATCTCGCCGTCCGGATCGTCGCCTATGGCCTCGCTGGCATTCTTTATCAGATTGAGAAAGACCTGAATCAACTGGTCCTTGTTCGCGTAGACCGGCGGAAGCGAGGGATCGTATGTCTCGACAATCCGTTTTCCCCGGGCAAATCCGCTGTCGGCCAGCCGTTTCACGTGATCCAGAACGACGTGAATATTGACCGGCTCCCGCTCGATCGGCCGTTCGTCTGAAAAAACCTCCATCCGGTCGACCAATTTCACGATCCGGTCGGTCTCGTCCATGATCAAACGGGTCAGCGCCCGGTCCTCGTTCGGGACGGACTGCTCGAGAAGCTGGGCCGCGCCGCGAATTCCAGAAAGCGGGTTCTTGATCTCATGTGCCAGCATCGCCGCCAGCCCGGTCACCGTGCGCGCCGCGCCGCGCGACGTCAGTTGCCGGTCGATCTTTTCCGCCATCGTGCGTTCTTGGAACATCAGCACAACGGCCCCGGGTCGCTCAGCGACGGGCGCCGCGTTGATGTCGACCACCTTTGGCGCTCCGATCCGCGGGGAACCGATATCCACCTTGTATTCATTGACCGGAGCGCTGCGCTCGCGCACTTGCTCGATGAGCGTCAGCAAGGGACTGCCGAAGGGGACAAATTCGCTGATAGGATAGCGGCGCAGAACCGACACGCTCGAGCGCATGAAGATTTCGGCCGCCATATTGGCCGATTCGATGACGCCGTCTGGGGCGACCAGTAAAACCGGATGCGGAAGGGCATCCAGGATGGTCGGCCCGTCACTGGCAAGTGCGGCTGTCCGGCCCGTCGGGGACTTTGTCGTCGTCACGCGGCTTCCCGTTCGTTTGAGGAGGAAAACCAATCGGTCGCAAGGCGCAACACCTCGCAAGGCTGATTGGAACTCATAAGCGTTTTCCTGAGCGACGTCGGCATTGGATCCGCGCCTTGAGTAACGGCTTCGTCGATGTACCAGCCGATGTGCTTGCGCGCGATGCGCACGCCCGCAACGGGCCCGTAATGCTGAAGCATGTCTTCGTAGTGACCGCCGACAAGGTCGGAGAGCTCACGCCCGCCGGGTGGTGAAAGCCGTTCCCCCGTCGCCAGGTAATGCCCGATGTGCCCGGGCAGCCACGGGCGTCCGTAGGCCCCACGGCCAATCATCACACCATCGGCTCCGGACTGTTCCAGCATGCTGACCGCGTCCCGAGCCTCCTTGCAGTCACCGTTGGCGATGACCGGAATTGTCACCGATTGCTTCACTTTCGAAATCGCGGCCCAATCCGCCTTGCCCTTGTAGAACTGGCACCGCGTACGTCCGTGAACCGTAATCAGCTGAACCCCTGCATCTTGCGCGCGCCGCGCCAGCTCCGGCGCGTTAAGGGACGTCTCGTCCCAGCCGAGGCGCATCTTCAGGGTGACAGGGACATCCACCGCATCTACGGTTGCCTCGATCAGGGTCAGCGCGTGATCAAGGTTCCGCATGAGGGCCGATCCGGACAGGCCGGACGTCACCTTCTTGGCCGGACACCCCATGTTGATGTCGACAACATCCGCGCCAAGGTCCGCGACGACCCTGGCCGCCTCGCCCATCCAGCGGGCCTCCCGGCCCGCGAGCTGAACCACGTGAAGACCGGTCTCCTGAGATTCGGCACGCATCTGCGTTTCCGCATCCCCCTTGACGAAGGATTCGCTGGCGACCATTTCACTGACGACCATCCCGGCGCCATGGCGCGCCGCGAGCTTGCGAAACGGGAGATCCGTGACCCCCGACATGGGAGCAAGCACAGCCCGGTTGAGCAATGTATGTCGTCCAATCGACAGAGGTTTCATCAACAGCAACACCAGGGAATAGACTGCTTATTGTCTGTGCAATTTCTGAGTTGCCTATATTGTAGACAATTCACGCAATGCAACAAGTCAAAAATTGCGGTCCGAACAAGTTCTTCGATAAAAACGGTTAAGACGACGCGGTTGGCGCCAGCGAGAAGGAGCTCGGGAATGACTAATACGGCGGCAATTCTCGTTTTTGCTGCTGAACTCGGCACTTGCCTGGCGGCTCCTGAATAGACACTGAGCGCGTATCCTCGTCTGGCTTGCCGGACTGCTCCGTCACATACTCTTATCGCGCTTGCGAGTCATCCCTCTCACAACCACATTGCAACCGTCTTTCACCCGAACGGAGCAACAACCACTCTGACGCGGTCGCCTCATCGGGAAAACACGTGAATGACAACTCCGGATTACCGTCCCGGGAGGCTCATCCAGGCAGGAAAGCGTTTACGAGGGTCTCAAGGCACTGTCAAATACCGATGCCGAACATGTCCTGTTTCACGAGACCGCCCGCCTCTTCGTCTTTCCCGCTCTGTCGGTCGTTGCATGAAAAAGCGGATATGGATGCGGACGGCACTCAGGCCGGACTTGCCTGCGCGGCAGTCCACAGACCTTTCAACGACAACGAATGAGCAGAGCCATGACAGACAAGACACCTGACAGCCTTGAGGATCTGACCCCCCTGGCCGTTACCGTCCTGGAGGAGCTGATCGCCCGAAAAAAAATGGTGGCCACGGCAGAATCGTGCACCGGAGGACTGATCTGCGGCACCCTCACAGAGATCTCGGGGTCTTCCGCCGCCGTTGACAGAGGGTTCGTGACCTACTCCAACGAAGCCAAGAGCGAGCTCCTGGGCGTTTCGCCGGACCTGATCAAGAAGGTTGGCGCCGTCAGCAAGGACGTGGCGATCGCCATGGCGGAAGGCGCATTGGCACGCTCGCACGCGGATATCGCCGTCTCGGTTACCGGAATCGCCGGTCCCGGCGGTGGAAGTGCTGAAAAACCGGTCGGCACCGTGCATGTCGCCGTCGCCGTCAGGGACAGGCCCACCGCCCACCTGCATTGCTGGTTCGCCGACCGGGGCCGAAAATCGATCAGGCTGGAAACCATAAGGACCGCCCTGACCTCAATTCTAAATGCACTCGACTGAGTAAATCCTCATTTACTCTGGCTCGAGTTGCCGCTGGCTTCCGTATTCGTCATCACTATAGTTCGCGCAAAACTGACCTCAACGGAACCTCAGAAAGCTTGAAATGAAACGCATTGCGATCCTCGCCGCCGGCATACTTGGTCTTGGGAGCGCGGCATTCGCCGACGCGATTCCGAAGCAGGGAGATTTCTTTCTCATCTCACGGGACCGGGATGGACTGTTCGTCGGCAGCCACAAGCTTTTCACGGACTATGCCGAAGGCCTGAGCAAGGTTTCCTATTGCAACCGACGCTACTTCGTCCGCAGCAACTCCGTCGCCTGGACCCAGGTGGAATCCCAGCGTGGGCACAGGGTGCAGATCGAATACAATTTCGGACGCGGGTGGCGCCCGATCTGCGCGGGTCCGGAACGCCAGGTTACCCTAAAGGATCTCGGCATAGATGTTCACCCGGAGGATTTGCTGGCGCAAGCCGCGGTTCGCACCAATTCGCAAAACCGGCTGTCCGCCATAGGGTCGGGTTTCGACACCACATATCATACGCCGTAAGGCGTTGACGCTCCGGTCCGCTGCGTCCAGCCGGCCGAACAAAAAATCGGTAAAACTTTAGTAAAACGCGGCGATGGATCGAAATCCGATCGCAAATCTTCGCACCTATTGTCCGGCTAGGTAAAATATACAACGCGAAATGAGTTCGCGCTGAAGGAATTGGGATATGTCAGTCCAAAAGACGTTTCTTGCGCTCGCTGCGTTTTTTCTCGCGCACACCTGTGCACACGCCGGAGGCGAACTTCCGCGAAAAGGCGATATCTACATCATTTCCAGAGACGACGGCCGGATGTTCCGCGGATCACACCGGATCTACAACCGCAAGGCCGACGGATTGGTCGAGGTTCAGTATTGCGGCCGGTCATATTGGGTTCGCTACGCGACCGTTGCCTGGACCCAGGTCGAGGTCGAAAACGAATACGTGGTCAAGGTAGAGCATAACTGGGGCAAGGGCTGGCGTCCGATTTGCGAACACCCTGAGGAACAGGTCACCTTGAAAGATCTTGGCATTTCGGAAGACCCGCGGATGGTCATGTACAATGACGGCCCGACGGAACCGAAGATCAATCGGTTCGCGGCCATTCGGAAATCATTCAAGACTGCCCAGGAAATGGCCAAGTCGTATCACGACAAATAAAGAGCGCGCACCCGGTCCGGTAAGGCTCAGGTAAGCTGACGTGTCTATAGTCTTAGCAATGCAGAAGGAAAATTGAGGAAATAAACCGAAGGACTCCGGAGATGAAACGCTCCATTGCAGTTATGGTCATCACTTTCGGATCCAGCGTTCTCCTGTCCGGCCACGCGCTCGGACAAAGTGACTATTACATCAGATCCCACTACACCAACGGCAGTTTTACAGGGTTTCACGAAATCCTGACCGCGCCCAAAAAAGGCTATCACGCAGCCCTCTACTGCGACCGGACCTTCTGGGTGACCTCGAACACGGTATTGTGGACGGAACAACAGACCGCCGCCGGCAACGACCTCTTCCTGGAAGAAAACGACGGTGACAACCGCCGGGTGATCTGCTCGGACAAAGACGCCTTTGCCACACTCGACGATCTTGGTCTGAAACGCCTCGAACTGAAGGCCATTCGCGAGAAGGACTCGCCGCAAGCCGCGAAACCGAGCCGGATCAGAACCATTCGCGACGCTTTCAAGCAGTATAAATGAACCTCAGGTTCCGTAGACCTTGTCGGCGCGTTCTTCAAACGCGTTCGAAAATCTGCGAAAGGCCTTGTCGAACATCACGCCCATGAGCGATCCGAGGGTTTTACTGCGGAATTCGTAGGAAATATAAAAACCGACCGTACAGGCTTTTTCCCCGCCGTCCACGAAGGTCCATTTGTTTTCCAGATGCTTGAACGGTCCGTCCAGATATTCCACCAGGATCGTTCTGTTTTCCGGATCGAGCTCCACGCGGCTGGTAAAGGTCTCCTTGAAGAGCTTGTAGGCGACCGTCATGTCGGCAATCAGCACGCTTCGTCCATCGCCCAGATCCTTCCGGCCGCGAATATGCAGATCCCTGCACAGCGGCACGAATTCCGGATACTGTTCAACGTCGGCGACAAGGCTGAACATGTCCTCCGCGTTGTGGTTGACTTTGTGCTCGGATGAGAAACTAGGCATGCCCGAAAACGCCCCCTTTCGCGAAACGGGCCTTACCGGCCGAGCTTGGCCTTGCGGGCAGCACGCAGATCCGCGAAGTCCTCGCCGGCATGATGCGATGAACGGGTCAATGGCGTCGCCGAGACCTTCAGGAAGCCCTTGGCATAGGCAATCCGCTCATAGCCCTTGAATTCCTCCGGCGTTACGAAGGACAGGACCGGATGGTGTTTCTTGGAGGGCTGCAGATACTGCCCGATCGTCAGGAAGTCCACGTCAGCGGCCCTGAGGTCGTCCATGAGCTGAAGCACTTCGTTGCGTTCCTCGCCAAGCCCGACCATGATCCCGGACTTCGTGAACATCTCGTCGTCCAGCTCCTTCACCTTCTGAAGGAGGCGCACGGAGTGGAAATACCGCGCACCAGGGCGGACCTTCAGATATTTTGAGGGAACGGTTTCAAGGTTGTGGTTGAAAACATCGGGACGCGCCTCCACGACGATTTCGAGCGCGCCGTCCTTGCGAAGGAAATCCGGTGTCAGCACCTCGATCGTCGTTGAAGGCGATGTCGCGCGGATCGCCGAAATCACGTCGGCGAAATGTTTCGCGCCGCCATCGTCGAGATCGTCCCGGTCCACGGACGTGATGACCACATGCTCCAGCCCCATTGCCGCGACGGCATCCGCGACCCCTTGCGCTTCTTTCGGATCGACAGGTCCGGGCATCCCGGTCCGCACATTGCAGAAGGCACAGGCGCGTGTGCAGGTATCGCCCAGGATCATGAAACTGGCGTGCTTCTTCGACCAGCACTCGCCGATGTTCGGACAGCCGGCCTCCTCGCACACCGTAACGAGATTGTTGGCGCGTACCAAGTCCTGAGTTTCGCGGTAAACCGGCGAAGTCGGCGCCTTGACGCGGATCCATTTCGGCTTGCGCTGTACCGGGTTGTCCGGGCGGTGCGCCTTTTCCGGATGGCGCGGCCGCGCTTCTGAACTGTTTTGCGGGCGATTGAGCGTGTCGACGATCGTAACCATGAGCTTTTAAGTGTCGTTATTCCCGGTCAAGGTCAAGGCATAAAGCTGTAGAGCCAGTTATGTCGCGGGTGCATGTCTGGTCAATTCTTTCAGCCGCTGCCGGGCTTTTTCCGAAAGAGGCTGGGACTTCCGGGTTTCTTCGTTCATCTGAACGCAAACATTCACTGCCTGCGCGACGGCGACGCCGTTTTGAAAGACCTTCTGATAGAGCTTGAAGGAACTGCGCCCGACCTCGAGCACGGCCGTCCCGATCTCGACATCCCCCGGCCAGTTGATCTCTCCCAGGAAATCGAGCTCCAGTCGCGCGATCACGAAAGCCGCACCGGTCTCCGTCAGATTTTCCCGGTAGAGAAAGTCGACCCGGCCCGTTTCCAGAAAGGTCGAAAACACCGCGTTGTTGACGTGACCCTGCCGGTCGGTATCTCCGTATCTGATTGTGTCCTTCGCGCTAACCGGGAAATCTGAAACTGCTGCAAAGCCTTCGGGCAGAACTGTCACTTGAAAACCTTTTTCCAGACGAACAGGAACAGGATCGCACCCAGGGTCGCGACGATCAGCCGGTCGAGAAGTCCGCCGGTCATGTTCAGATTGAAGAGCGATGCCAGCTCGCCGCCGACAAGCGCCCCGAAAAGACCGACGACAAGACTACCCAGGAAGCCCCCACGGCTGTTGAGCACCCGGTGCGCGACGGCGCCCGCGATGAGGCCGATAACAATTGAAACGATCAGGCCCATCTCGGGCACTCCTTAGTACCTCAACCAGCCGAGCTGGGTTTGATGACAGAGCCTAGCCGAGAATCCTTCGCCAAATGACCAGGCACGGAAAGAAACCGGTGACGGCTGCGACAAGCCAAAGGGCATAATTCGTTATGCCGGAGACCTCAAGCCTGGACACAAGTTTGACCCCAAGACCGGCCCCGACCACCCCAAAGACGTAACCACCCCAGTACAACTTTTTGCGACGTTTTTTCTCGGACTCTGGAACCTTTTCAGAGGGAAAGTTCAGGAGCTTCAGGAGGTCACCTAGTGCCCCGATTAGTTCGAGAAAATTGATCATCCGCCGTTGACTGGGTCGGTCAAGCAATCAGCCGTGCGAGAAGAACGACAACAATTGCGCCGACCGCGGCCACCACGATCTCGTTCACGTAAGGATTGCCGAGATTGACGTTCACGCCGACAAGCTTGAACAGAAACCCGCCGATAAAGGCCCCGATCAGACCCGTGATCAGATAGCGGATCAGGCCGCCACCGCCGACAACGACACTCGCAAGCCAGCCGGCAATGATGCCGATAGCCACCCAGATCAGAATTGCTTTGACATCCATGCCTGAAGGCTCCCTTCGTAAGCTGCCTGTCTCACAGGGTCGGCCAACAGTTCTGCAGTCGCATGACGATCTGAGATAAAGATTGGTCCGGATCCGACCCCGACAGTCCTACGTTACCCGTTTCGCCGTCAGGGTCCAAGGATACTCGGCAATTTCACCTACATGTTGAGTACCCGGCCGTAGGCGTCGAGCACGGATTCCTTCATCATTTCCGAAAGGGTCGGATGCGGGAACACGGTGTGCATCAGGTCTTCTTCCGTGGTCTCCAGGTTCATGGCGACCACATAGCCCTGGATCAATTCAGTTACTTCCGCGCCAACCATATGCGCGCCGAGGAGCTGACCGGTCTTGGCATCGAAGATGGTCTTGATCATGCCGTCCGGCTCGCCAAGCGCGATTGCCTTGCCGTTGCCGACAAACGGGAACCGCCCGACCTTGATGTCGTAACCGGCTTCCTTCGCCTTGGGTTCGGTGAGACCGACGGAGGCGACCTGCGGATGGCAGTAGGTGCAGCCCGGGATCATCTTCTTGTCCATCGGGTGGACGTCCTTGCCGGCGATCTTTTCAACGCAGATGACGCCTTCGTGCTCCGCCTTATGCGCCAGCATCGGCGGGCCGGCGACATCGCCAATGGCATAGATGCCCGGCACATTCGTTCGGCCGTAGCCGTCGATCACAACGCAGCCCCGATCGGTCTTGACGCCGAGTTCCTCAAGCCCGAGGTTCTCGATGTTGCCGACCACGCCGACGGCAGAAATCAATTTCTCGGCTGTCAGATCCTGCTTCTTGCCGTCCTTGGTTTCCACGGTCGCGGTCACGCCGCCGGCGCCCTTCTTGACGTGGGCCACCTTGGCTTCAAGAAGGAACTTGATGCCCTGCTTTTCCATCTGCTTTTTCGCAAGACCGGAAATCTCGGGATCCTCGACCGGCATGATCGTCGGCATCATTTCGATCACGGTGACATCCGCGCCCATCGTCTTGTAGAAGGACGCGAACTCGATACCAATCGCACCTGACCCCATGACGATCAGGGATTTCGGCATGGCGGGCGGCACCATGGCCTCGAAATAGGTCCAGATGTCCTTGCCGTCCGGCTCGATGCCTGGAATCACACGCGGCCGCGCGCCCGTTGCCACGATGACATGCTTGGCCTTGTAGACCCCCTCGCCCTTGGTACCCTTGGGCACCGGGTGCTGCGGTTCCATGGCCTTCTTGGCCGTCTTGGAAACGGTGACCTCACCCGCCTTGGTGACCTTGCCCTCGCCCCAGATGATATCGACCTTGTTCTTCTTCATCAGGAAGCCGATGCCGCCGTTCAGCTGACCCGAGACACCGCGCGAGCGCTTGACCACGGCGGCCGGGTCGAAGGAAATCTTCTCCGCCGACAGGCCGTAATCCTTGGCGTGCTGCATGTAGTGATAGATTTCCGCGGACCTGAGCAGTGCCTTGGTCGGAATGCAGCCCCAGTTCAGGCAGATACCGCCCATATGCTCGCGCTCGACGATCGCGGTCTTGAAGCCGAGCTGCGCGGAACGGATCGCGGTCACATAACCACCCGGCCCTGAGCCGATGATGATGACGTCGTAGTTGGTGTCAGCCATGGTGTCTTCCCCGGCGAAAATGGTCATCGTTCAAAAAACGGCGCGGCGTTGGCCGCCGCGCCGGAGAACATGCCTCAAACCAGCATGCTCATCGGATTTTCGATGTAGCCCTTGAAGGCGGCAAGCAGTTCCGCTCCGAGCGCCCCGTCCACGCAACGGTGGTCGGTGGACAGCGTCACGGTCATCACCGTCGCAACCGCCAGGTCACCGTCCTTGACGACGGCACGCTGCTCACCGGCTCCGACCGCCAGAATGGTGGCGTGCGGCGGGTTCACGACGGCAGAGAAGTTCTTCACACCCATCATGCCCATGTTGGAGACCGCGGTGGTTCCACCCTGGTATTCCTCGGGCTTGAGCTTGCGTTCCTTCGCCCGCTTACCGAGATCCTTCATTTCGTTTGAGACGACGGAAAGCGGCTTCTCTTCTGCACGCCGGATGATCGGGGTGATCAGGCCACCGGGAATGGCAACCGCGACGCCGACATCGGCATGCTTGTGCATGACCATGTTGTCATCGGTCCAGGAGACATTGGCATCCGGCACGTCACGCAAGGCAAGCGCCAAGGCCTTGATGGTCATGTCGTTGACCGACAGCTTGTAGGCGGGCTTGCCGTCCTTGTCGGTGGCGGCCGCGCCGTTCAGCTGCGCCCTGAGTGCCAGAAGCGCGTCCAGTTCCACATCGACGGACACGTAGAAATGCGGAATGGTCTGCTTGGATTCGGTGAGACGCTTGGCGATCGTCTTGCGCATGCCGTCATGAGGCACAAGCTCATAGCTGTCCTCATCGAACAGTTTCAGCACCTGATCCGCCGACGGGCCGGTGGGTGCTGCCGCCGCAACTGCCTTCGGCGCCTCGGCTGCTGCCGGAGCCGCCTTGCCGGTCCCGGCGGCAAGCGCGGCTTCAATGTCTCGCTTGACGATCCGTCCGTGCGGACCGCTGCCGGACAGAGCTGTCAGGTCGAGACCGTTGAGCTGAGCCAGACGACGGGCCAGGGGCGAAGCAAATATTCGCCCGCCGTCCGCCGTTATCGGCGCGGGCACCGGGTCCGTCGCCGCTTTCGCGCCGACTTCGACCGCAGGTGCGCTTTCCGGCACCGCCGGAACCTTGTCGCCACCGGCCGGTGCCGCCGCGGCACCGGCGGACGTGTCGATGGCACTTGCGTCCTCGCCGTCTTCCAGAAGTACGGCGATCAGCTCATTGACCTTGACGCCCTGCGTGCCGGCCGGAACCACGATCTTGCCGACCTTGCCTTCGTCAACGGCTTCCACTTCCATGGTGGCCTTGTCGGTCTCGATCTCGGCGATCACGTCTCCGGCGGAAACCGAGTCGCCTTCCTTGACCAGCCATTTGGCCAGATTGCCCTCTTCCATGGTCGGGGAAAGGGCCGGCATGGTGATATTGATTGGCATTTCAGCCTCCCTCGCCTCAGGCCGTGTAGGTTACGGCTTTGACCGCATCGATGACTTCCGGAACGCTCGGCAGTGCGAGCTTTTCCAGGTTGGCCGCGTAAGGCATCGGAACATCCTTGCCGGTTACGCGCAGGATCGGCGCATCGAGATAATCGAAAGCCTTTTCCTGGACCTGGAAGGCAATTTCCGAAGACACCGAGCACATCGGGAACGCTTCCTCGACGGTCACGACCCGCCCGGTCTTGCGCACCGAGGCAAGAACCGTGTCGATGTCGAGCGGACGGATGGTCCTGAGATTGATGACTTCGGCGGAAATCCCCATTCCGGCAAGCTCGTCGGCCGCCTTCAAGGCGTAGGTCATGCCGATGCCCCAGGACACAAGAGTAACATCCGTGCCGCCGCGCTCGATCTTGGCCTTGCCGATCGGCAGGACGAAATCTTCCATGTCGGGGATCTCGAAGGAGTGCCCGTAGAGAATTTCGTTTTCCAGGAAGATTACCGGGTTCGGATCGCGGATCGCGGCTTTCAGGAGCCCCTTGGCGTCCGCCGCCGAATAGGGCTGGATCACCTTCAGCCCCGGAACATGCGCATACCAGGACGCATAGTCCTGAGAGTGCTGCGCTCCGACACGGGCCGCCGCGCCATTGGCGCCACGGAAAACGATCGGTGCCCCCATCTGACCGCCGGACATGTAAAGCGTCTTGGCGGCGGAGTTGATGATCTGGTCGATCCCCTGCATCGCGAAGTTGAAGGTCATGAATTCGACGATCGGCTTCAGGCCCGCCATTGCCGCACCGACCCCGAGACCGGTGAAGCCGTGCTCGGTGATCGGCGTGTCGATGACACGTTTGGCGCTGAACTCGTCCAGCAGGCCCTGCGTGATCTTGTAGGCGCCCTGATATTCGGCGACCTCCTCGCCCATGACGAAAACGTCCGGATCCCTGCGCATCTCCTCCGCCATGGCGTCGCGTAGGGCTTCGCGGACTGTAGAGGACTTCATCGCCGTCCCGGCCGGGATTTCCGGATCGTCTGCAGGCTCGCTGACCACCGGTGTAGCGGGCGCGGCGGGAGTTGCCGGCGCGCTCGGCGCCTCTGCCGCGGCCGGCGCGGCCGCCGGAGCCGACGCAGCGGTGTCGATCGCGCTTGCGTCCTCTCCCTCGGCCAGCAAGACGGCGATCTTCTCGTTGACCTTGACGTTGTCGGTTCCTTCGGCAACCAGAATCTTGCCAAGCGTTCCTTCGTCGACGGCTTCGACTTCCATCGTTGCCTTGTCAGTCTCGATTTCCGCGATCACGTCGCCCGCCGAAATCGTATCGCCCTCGGCCTTCAGCCATTTGGCGAGTTTACCTTCTTCCATTGTCGGCGAGAGCGCCGGCATCAAAATGTCGATCGGCATGATAACCCCCGGCGTTAGCGCAAAATATCGGTGTAAAGTTCAGACGCATCCGGTTCCGGATCTGTCTGTGCGAACTCAGCGGCTTCCGCGACCCTGGCCCGGACATCCTTGTCGATGGCCTTGAGCTCGTCCTCGCTCGCCCATCCCTTCTCGAGGAGCCGCGTACGGACCTGCTCGATCGGGTCGTGTTCGGAGCGCATTTTCTGAACTTCATCCTTGGACCGATATTTCGCCGGGTCGGACATGGAGTGACCGCGATAGCGATAGGTGATCATCTCCAGAATGTAGGGACCTTTGCCTTCGCGGCACCACTTCAGCGCCTTTTCGGAGGCGGCCATGACGGCACGCACATCCATTCCGTCGACCTGCTCGCCCGGAATGGCGAAGGATGCGCCGCGATGGGAGAGGTCTGTGGTCGCCGATGCGCGCTCGATGCTGGTGCCCATGCCGTATTTGTTGTTCTCGATCACATAGACGACCGGCAACTTCCAGAGTTCCGCCATGTTGAAACTCTCGTAGACCTGACCCTGGTTGGCCGCGCCGTCACCGAAGAAGGCCATCGCGACATTGCCGTTCTCGCGGTACTTGTTGGCGAAGCCGAGCCCGGTGCCGAGCGACACCTGCGCGCCGACAATGCCGTGGCCGCCATAAAAGTGCTTTTCCTTGGAGAACATGTGCATGGAACCGCCCTTGCCTTTCGAAAGGCCTCCGCGGCGGCCGGTCAGTTCGGCCATCACACCCTTGGGGTCGAGATCCATGGCGAGCATGTGGCCGTGGTCCCGGTAGCCGGTGATCATCTGATCGCCGTCCTTCTTCGCCATCTGCATACCGACGACGACAGCTTCCTGTCCGATATACAAATGGCAGAAACCGCCGATGAAGCCCATGCCGTACAACTGGCCGGCCTTTTCCTCAAATCGGCGGATCAGAAGCATTTCCCGATAGGCGTGAAGTTCTTGGTCCTTGTCGAACTCAGCGATCGCAGGTTTCGCTTTTTTGGCGGAACTGCGGGTCCGGCTGGTGCCGGAACTGCTCTTGGTTGCTGCGGCCATAACCCTCTTCTCGGCGTAACGTTTCCCCTAAGACAGGTAGCAGCAACTTATCCTCTCGCGTCTGTCAATCCAATCTGTGTTTTTGAGGAAGCGAAAACGCCATAAAAGATTGGTATCTAGAACAGATTTTGATTTTAACTGATTTTTTGTTAATACTGCAAAATAAACCGATAGTCAGTTTATGTCGTAGCGATGTCCCGGACGAAGGACAACAAGCTCGTTCTTTTGCGCCAAATTGAGATTAAGTCTGGCGCGCTCATCCAGCATATCCGGATCCAGACTTTCAGGACGTAACAGGCTGACTCTCGCCGCAAGCTCGCGCCGTTCCGCGGAAAGATCCACCAGTTCGGCTTCGAGTTCAGAGACCTGACGCTCGATCATGGCACGCCCAACCATTCCGAGTTCGCCGCTCATGGCATGAAACCCGAAGTACCCGAGCGCGGACACCGCGATCACGGGTGTAATCAAACGACGGAGAAAGGACTGTTTACGCTGTCGCGTGGCTGCTCGGGGCACTCTTGGGACCTTAACGCTGAACCATGGTCTCTTGTTCGATCAATATGCGCCGTTAGGTTTAATAGAGTCTTGAAAAGCGAACACGAACGGCTGGAAACTTCAAAAGATCTGGAGAGATGCGATGGACCGGTTCGCCGAGCAGCGGAAGGAAATGGTGCGGCATCAGCTTGAAAGCCGTGGCATCCGGGATGCCCGTGTGCTGGACGCCATGCGCAAGGTGCCACGCCATCTTTTTGTACAGCCGGAAGACCTGGAGTGTGCCTACCGCGACGGCCCGCTGCCGATCGGCTTCGGCCAGACCATCTCCCAGCCCTATATTGTCGCGCTCATGTGCGAGGCAATGAACCTGACCGGTGACATGAAGGTCCTCGACATCGGAAGCGGTTCCGGCTACGCCGCCGCCGTACTGGCCGAACTGGCGCAAAAAGTCATAAGCATCGAACGGCTTCCCGATCTGGCGGACTTTGCCCGCCAAAACCTTCAAGCGGCCGGCTATGACACTGTCACAGTCCATTGCGCCGACGGTTGCCTGGGGTATCCGGCGGAAGCCCCCTATGACGCAATCGCGGTTGCCGCTGGCGCTCCCGTCCCTCCGCACGCCCTGAAGAGCCAGCTCAAGACCGGCGGCCGGCTGGTGATCCCCGTCGGGGAAAGTCAAAGATATCAGGATCTCTTGAAGATCACCCGGCTCTCGAAGGACGACTACCGGACGGACAACCTCGGCGGCGTCGCGTTCGTGCCTTTGGTCGGCGAAGGCGGCTGGACCAAAAGTCCTGACGGCAGGAGCTAAGCGCGGATCAGGCCGCCGCCAGTCGCGCCAGCTTGGTCAGCACCGTCGCCGTTCCCTTCAACCGCGCGTCCGTCTTTTCCCAGTCGCGGGTCAGCACCACCTTCTGGTCGGGCCGGATCTTCGCCAGAACGCCCTGCTCCGCGATATAGGACACAAGGCCGGCGGGATTCGCGAATTCGCTGTTGCGGAAGCTGACGACGATGCCTTTCGGACCGGCATCGACCTTCTCCACATTCGCCTTGCGGCACAATCCCTTGATAAAGACGATCTTCAGAAGGTGCTGGACTTCCTCCGGCAGCGGACCGAACCGGTCGATCAGCTCCGCACCGAAGGCATCGATGTCCTCCGCTTCGGTCACATCGCCGAGACGCCGGTAGAGCTGCAGCCTGAGCTGAAGATCGGCGACATAGTCTTCCGGAATGAGAACGGGCGTGCCGATGTTTATCTGCGGCGACCACTGTTCCTCGCCAATGTCCGCACCGCCGTCCTTCAGCTGTGCGACTGCTTCCTCCAGCATCTGCTGGTAGAGCTCGAACCCGACCTCCTTGATGTGACCGGACTGCTCCTCCCCGAGCAGGTTGCCAGCCCCCCGGATATCGAGATCGTGACTGGCGAGCTGGAACCCCGCGCCCAGCGTTTCGAGCGACTGAAGAACCTTCAGCCGTCGTTCCGCCGGCGCCGTCAGGGTCTTGTTGGCAGGCACCGTGAAGAGCGCATAGGCCCGGGTCTTGGATCGTCCGACACGGCCGCGAAGCTGATAAAGCTGCGCCAGGCCGAACATGTCGGCCCGGTGGACGATCAACGTGTTCGCGGTAGGAATATCGAGCCCCGATTCAACGATCGTGGTCGACAGAAGTACATTGTACTTGCCTTCATAAAAGGCGTTCATCACGTCTTCGAGTTCGCCCGGCGGCATCTGGCCGTGGGCGACGGCGACCTTCAGTTCCGGAACGCTCTCTTCAAGAAACGCCTGCCGCTCGGCAAGATCCGAAAGGCGCGGACAGACATAGAAACTCTGGCCGCCCCGGTAATGCTCGCGCAGAAGCGCTTCGCGAACCACCAGTGGGTCGAAGGGCGATACGAAGGTGCGCACCGCCAGCCGATCGACCGGCGGTGTGGCAATCAGCGAAAGTTCCCGCACCCCGGTCAGGGCAAGCTGCAGGGTCCTCGGAATCGGCGTCGCCGAAAGCGTCAACACATGGACGTCCGATTTCAGCTCCTTCAGCCGCTCCTTGTGCTTGACGCCGAAATGCTGCTCCTCGTCGATGATCAACAGGCCAAGATCGCGGAACTGGATCGATTTCCCCAACAGGGCATGGGTGCCGACGACGATATCCACCGAGCCGTCCGCAATTCCCTTTTTCGTCTGGGTCAACTGCTTGGCGGGAACCAGTCGGGAGGCGTGCGCCACGTTGATCGGAAGCCCGTGAAACCGCTCGGAAAAAGTCTTGTAATGCTGACGCGCCAGAAGGGTCGTCGGCACGACGACGGCCACCTGGCGGCCGGACATGGCCGCCAGAAAGGCGGCCCTGAGCGCCACTTCGGTCTTGCCGAAGCCGACATCGCCACAGACCAGGCGATCCATCGGACGCCCCGAGGCCAGATCCTCAAACACGGAATCGATGGCCGTGAGCTGATCGTCCGTTTCCTCGTAGGGGAACCGGGTGGCAAACTCGTCGTAGACCCCATCCGGCGTCTCGACCACCGGGGCCGTCTTGAGGGCACGGGCCGCTGCCGTCTTGATGAGACCGTCGGCGATCTCCAGAATGCGTTTCTTGAGCTTGGCCTTGCGCGCCTGCCACGCGCCGCCGCCCAGCTTGTCGAGTTGCGCCTCCTGATCCTCGGAGCCATAGCGCGACAGGAGCTCGATATTCTCCACCGGCAGATACAGTTTGTCGCCACCGGCATATTGAAGTTCCAGACAATCGTGCGGCGCGCCGACCGCCTCGATCGTTTTCAGACCGACAAAGCGGCCGATGCCGTGCTCGACGTGAACGACAAGATCGCCTTCCGACAGACCTGTCGCCTCGGTGATGACATTCGCCCCCTTCGCCTTGCGCCGTGACTTGCGCACCAGCCGGTCGCCGAGAATGTCCTGCTCGCCGATGAAGGCGAAGTCCGTGAGGTCGAAACCGTGCTCGATCCCGAGCACGCACAGGGCCGTCGTCTTTTCCGGGAGCGCGGCCGCCTGCTGGAAACTGTCGACGTCCTGGAGCGGGCCGAGCCCGTGGTCGGCGAGGATCTGACCCAGCCGGTCGCGGGAGCCGTCCGACCAGCAGGCAATCGCGGTGCGTTTGCCCGCTTTTTGAAGATCCCGAACGTGAGCGGTCAGCGCATCGAAGATATTGACATCGCCGGCGGCGCGCTCCGCAGCGAAACTTCGGCCCTGGCGCCCGCCGAGTTCTATCACGGTCTTTCCCGAACCGGGCGGCGGTGTGAACGGATCGAGGGCGGCGCTGGCTCTGTCCGAAACGGCAGCGGTCCATTCGCTTTCGGAGAAATAAAGAGAGCCCGGCTCGACGGGCATGTAGGGCACGGTTCCGCTCCCCGCCCCCATCTCGCGCGCTTCTTGCCGTGCCCGGAAGTACTCATCGATTTGCTCGGCGCGCTCCCGCACCGCATCGCTCATGCTGGTGTCGAGCACGATGGGCGTATCGCCGACATAGTCGAAAAGGCTTTCGAGCCGTTCATGGAAAAGCGGTAGCCAATGCTCCATGCCGGCATAGCGTCGGCCGTCGCTGATCGACTGATAGAGCACATCGTCGCGGCTCGCCGCGCCGAAACTCGCCAGATAGGACCGCCGGAATCGGGACACCGCGTCCTCGGACAGCACCACTTCGCTCATCGGCACGAGATCGAGACGCTTGAGCTGCTTCGAGGTTCGCTGCGTTTCGGCGTTGAACGAGCGGATCGATTCCAGCGTATCGCCGAAAAAGTCCAGCCGGACCGGTTCTTCCGCGCCGGGAGCATAAAGATCGACGATCCCGCCGCGCACCGCGTATTCACCCGTTTCGCGCACCGTCGGTGTGCGCGAAAACCCGTTCATCTCCAGCCAGCCCGTAATCTCGGCCATGTCCACCTGGTTGCCGGGCGCCATGATAAACGTATGTTCTGTCATGAACGAACGTTCGGGAAGGCGTTGAAGGGCCGCGTTCAAAGTCGTCAGCAATACGGTCCGGCGGCCCGCCACGATGCCCCGGGAAAGCCTTCCGAGCGCGAGAAGCCGGCGCGCGCTTATGGACGCGTTCGGAGACACGCGATCGTAAGGCAGACAGTCCCAGGCCGGAAGTTGCAGGATCTCGACGTCCGGATTGAAAAAACTCAGCGCTTCGCTCACCATCGCCATGCGCGTGGCGTCCCGCGCGACGAAGACCAGCGCGAGGCCCTCCGCCTCGGTTTCGGCGAGAAGTCTCGCGAGCGCATAGCTTTCGGCACCGTCGGGCACGCCGGCCAGCGTGACATTGGCCTGGTCTTTCAGCAGGCTGTCGAACACGAGCAACCGTCCTTTTCTTGAATTACTTTGCAAAACCGGCGGGACCGGAAACTTTGTGATAGGCGATGATCTTCCGGTAGAGCGGGCCGTCCCATTCCGCAGGCAAGGGCTTGCGGCCGGTCATCCAGGCATAAAGGTCCTGATCGTTGGCAGTCAGGAGGTGCTCAAGTTCCAGAAGCTCCTGATCCGAAAGGTTGTCGATCTCCGCATTCGCAAACCCGCCCAGAAGCAGGTCCATCTCCTTCATGCCCCGATGCCAGCAGCGGAACAGAATTTTCTTTCGCCGGGGATCACGGGCATCGGTGGGGCTGGTGTTCGTTGTACCGGGCGTATCGGACATGAGGGACCTATCTGGAGCGGGTTGGGTGGCGGTCTGGAAAGCAAACGCGTCTCGACATATCCGCCGGCCCGATGCATTTCGTGACGGTTATATAGCGCCGGATATCCGGCTTGTCAGCGTCCAAGTTCCATCCCTGGCGCCTTCATTTGTTCACAATATGTTCTATCTGTTGCACATCCCCGCCGGTTCATGGCAGAACAGTTTTTCAAACGAGAGTTTTCTCGGCGAGTTCAGCAAAGTCAAACCGACAGGTTCTCGAACCAGACATGCGCCCCACGGTCCTCGATCCCCTGTTTGCTCCCGTTTCGACACTTCCCGGCATCGGACCGAAAATCGCCAAGCTCGTTTCCGGCCTGGTCGGCGGCCTGCCCGACAGGGACGCCACCGTCGCCGATCTGCTGTTTCATATTCCGCACAGCCTGATTGACCGTCGCCACCGGCCAGGCATTGCCTATTCGGAAAACGGCGACATCGTGACCCTTGACGTCACCATCGGCCGGCACATGCCTCCGCCCCGCAACTCCAAGGCTCCCTACAAGATCACCGCCTTTGACGACACGGGTCAGATCGACTTCGTCTTCTTTCATCCGCGGGGGGACTGGCTGGCGAAAACATTTCCGGAAGGCGAACGGCGGATCGTCTCCGGCAAGGTGGAATGGTTCCACGAACGCCCGCAGATGGTCCACCCGGATTACTCGCTGAAACCGGAAGAAGCCGCCCAGATGCCGGCAATCGAACCGGTCTATCCTCTGACAGCCGGACTTGCGTCCAAGACCCTGCAAAAAGCGATGAAGGCCGCCCTGGAAAAACTCCCGGACGTGCCCGAGTGGCTCAACGAAGCGCATCTGCATCGTGAAGGCTGGCCGGACTTCAAGGAAGCGCTGCAGACGCTTCACGCGCCCGGGGAAAAGAGCGATATCGAGCCTCAGTCTCTTTTTTACCAGCGGCTTGCCTATGACGAACTGCTGGCCAGCCAATTGGCTCTGGCCCTGGTCCGCGCGCACATGCGCACGCTCGGAGGCATCGCCAGGACACCGAGCGGGGCATTGCAAAATGCGGTCATCGGCGCCCTGCCCTTTCAGCTGACAGCCAGCCAGGCAAAGGCGATCGAAGACATCAATGCGGATCTGGCGGAACCGGTGCGCATGCTCCGCCTGCTTCAGGGCGACGTCGGCGCAGGCAAGACGGTCGTCGCGCTCGCGGCCTTGGCACAGGTGATCGAGACCGGAGCGCAGGGGGCGCTCATGGCGCCAACCGAGATCCTGGCGCGGCAGCATTTTGCTTCCATGGCGCCGCTGTGCGAGAAAGCCGGCATCCGCCTCGCTCTGATGACCGGCAAGGACAGTCAGAAGGAGCGCCGGATCCGGCAGGAGCAGCTTGACGCCGGCGAAATCGATCTGGTTGTCGGCACGCATGCGCTGTTCCAGGGCTCGGTGACTTTCAAGGACCTGGGGATGGTGGTCGTCGACGAGCAGCACAGGTTCGGCGTTCACCAGCGCCTGGCGCTTTCCGGCAAGGGGCAAGGTGTCGATGTGCTGGTCATGACGGCGACCCCCATTCCCCGAACTCTGGTGCTGACCTGCTTCGGCGACATGGATGTGTCGCGCCTGACCGAGAAGCCCGCCGGCCGCAAGCCGATCAAGACGGTTTCGGTCTCCCTAGACCGGCTGGACGAGATCATGTCCCGCGTCGGTGCGGCGATATCCGAGGGTCAGAAGGTCTATTGGGTGTGCCCGCTGGTGGAAGAATCGGAAAAAATCGATCTGGCGGCGGTTGAGGACCGGCACAGGGTCCTGGAACACGAACTGCACCAGCGCATTTCACTTGTTCATGGCCGGATGACCGCCGACGAGAAGGATGCGGCCATGGCCGACTTCAAATCGGGCGCAACAAGAGTGCTGGTCGCGACCACGGTGATCGAGGTCGGTGTCGACGTTCCCGACGCCACAATCATCGTCATCGAGCACGCCGAACGTTTCGGACTGGCACAGCTTCACCAGCTCAGGGGCCGGGTCGGACGAGGCGACAAACCGTCCTCCTGCGTTCTTCTGTACAAAGGCCCACTCGGAGAAACAGCGGGGGCCAGACTCAACATCATGCGCGAGACCAACGATGGCTTTCTCATTGCGGAAGAAGATCTGAAGCTGCGCGGCGGCGGCGAAATCCTCGGCACGCGGCAATCCGGCACACCGGGGTTCCGGATTGCCCGGGCGGAAGATCATGCGGACCTGATGGAGATCGCCCGCGACGACGCGAGACTGATCCTCGAAACCGATCCGGACCTGAAGTCTGAGCGCGGCGAAGCCCTGCGTTGCCTGCTCTACCTGTTCGGCCGGGATACGGCTATCCGATTGCTCAGGGCGGGCTGATCAGGCTTTTTCGCGCTGCCGGATCGTTTCCAGTTTCTCCGGATCTTCCACGACATCCTCCAGGATCTCCGGATAACTCGGGCTGACGAGTCCCGCCGAAATGACCAGTTTCGCGGCATCCTCGACACTCATTTTGAGCTCGACGACATCTTCCTTCGGGACAAACAGAAGAAAACCGGACGTCGGATTGGGGGTGGTCGGCAAAAACACGGAAACGGTGTCCGCCTTGTTCTTCAACCGTTTTTCCACCTCGCCCTTGGTGTCGGTAGAAATGAACACGATCGCCCACAGCCCACGGCGGGGGTATTCAACCAGCGCAGCCTTCGTGAAAGTGTTGCCACGTTCATCAAGTACTGTCTCAAAAATCTGCTTCAAGCCACTGTAAATGTTACGAACAAGCGGCATGCGGCCAACGAGGTTCTCTCCAAAGGAGATCAGGCTGCGGCCCAGAAAATTGGCAGCCAGGAAACCGACGATCGTGAGCACGAAGAACGCGACGATCAGACCGAAACCGGGAACCGGGAACGGCAGATAGGTGTCCGGATTATAAACCTTGGGGACAAAGGGTTTGACCCAGCCGTCCACCCACTTGATGAAGGTCCACGTCAGCCACAATGTGATCCCGATGGGGCCGGTGATCACAAGACCGGTAAGAAAGTAGTTGCGGAGACGAGTTGCCGCACCCGGCCGATGGCCTACCATGTGCGCTTCATCTGCTTTATGTTTGTGGCGGCTCATGAGCGAAACCTGATCGAAGTCCTCTAGCGAGTTCGTGTGTCCGTGGACCCGCATCTGGGTAGATAAGCACGTTTATCGCGGTGCGGTATCCTTCGCGCGATTTATTTTTTTGATATACAAGAATTGTGCCGGTTACGGAGGCGGTGTTGCGGCGGACCACATTCAAACTATTAGGAGCCGGCTGCGCCGGCCTTGGCATCCTCGGGGCATTTCTGCCAATTCTTCCCAGCACAATCTTCTTCATTCTCGCCGCGGCCTGTTTTGCGCGATCCTCTCCCGCACTCGAAAAGAAAATCCTGGATCATCCGGTGTTCGGACCGTCCGTCGTTGCCTGGCGGAAACATGGAGCCATACCCCGCAAAGCCAAGATCTTCGCCGTATCCGGCATGGCCTTCGGTTATGGCATGTTCTTTTACACCGCGAACCCCGCCCCCTGGCTGGCACTTGTCGTCGGCCTGTTCATCGCCGGCTCCGCGGCCTACGTCCTGACCCGCCCGTCGGGACCGAAGGAAGCCCCGGAGGATGCAGGCTTGGAAAAATGTTCGGATCGTCCCTGACCGATTCAGGACGGCATCCCGCCTATTCCACGGTCACCGACTTCGCCAGATTGCGCGGCTGATCCACGTCGGTCCCCATGAAAACGGCGGTGTGATAGGCAATCAACTGGACGGGAAGAGCGTAAACGATGGGCGCCACGATATCCGACATGTCTGGCAGGATAACCGTGCTGACAGCGGAACTGCCGCTTTCTGCGGCACCGCGCGCATCCGTGATGAGCACGATGCGCCCGCCGCGCGCGGCCACTTCCTGCATGTTGGAGACGGTTTTCTCGTAGATGGCGTCGTGCGGCGCAATGACGAACACCGGCATATTCTCGTCGATCAGCGCGATCGGTCCGTGTTTCAACTCGCCCGCCGCATAGCCCTCGGCGTGGATGTAGGACAGCTCCTTGAGCTTCAGGGCCCCTTCCAGAGCAAGTGGAAAATTCGTCGCCCGGCCGAGATAAAGCGCGTTGCTTGCCTTGGACAAGGGCTGCGCCAGCTTTTCAATCGAGGCCTCGCAGGACAGCGCCTGCAGCGCCAGGCTCGGCACCTCGATGAGCTCCGCCACCAGTTCTCGCTCCCGTTCGGCGCTCAGAACACCTCTTTCCCGGCCCGCCTGAAGGGCAAGGGCGGCCAGCACGGCAAGCTGGCAAGTGAAGGCCTTGGTGGACGCCACGCCGATTTCCGGCCCGGCGATGGTCTGAAAGACCATATCCGCTTCGCGGGCTATCGTGCTTTCCGCCACATTTACGATAGCGCCAATCGCGGCGCCGTGAGCCTTGCAGTAGCGCAGGGACGCCAGCGTGTCGGCCGTTTCCCCGGACTGTGAAATGAAAAGCGCCGTGTCCTTTTCACTGAGCGGCGTTTCCCGGTAGCGGAATTCGCTGGCAATATCGATCTCCACCGGCAGGCGTGCGTATTTCTCGAACCAGTACTTGGACACGAGGCCCGCCAGATAGGCCGTGCCACAGGCGGTAATCGTCAGCCGCTGCAAATCCTTGAATTTCAGTCCTTCGGCGCCGGCGACCCTGGCCGTTTTCGTCGTGTAATCGAAGTAGCGCGACAGCGTATGCCCGAGCACTTGCGGCTGTTCGTGGATCTCCTTGGCCATGAAGTGCTTGTAGTTGCCCTTGTCCATCAGGCTGGAGGTCACCGAGGACCTAGCCTCGGCTCGTTCGACCGGCCTGTTGTCCTTGTCGAAAATCTCCACACCGGTCCGGCTGACCACGGTCCAGTCGCCTTCCTCGAGATAGGTAATCCGGTCCGTAAACGGCGAAAGCGCAATTGCGTCGGAGCCGAGAAACATCTCGCCGTCGCCGTGCCCGACAGCGAGCGGAGATCCCTTGCGCGCGCCAATCAGCAGATCGTCCTCGCCTTCGAACAGAAATGCCAGAGCAAAGGCGCCCTTCAGCCGCGGCAGCACCTCGGCAATCGCCTCCCGGGGTGTTTTGCCCCGGTCGAGCGCCAGATTGACGAGATGTGCGACGGGTTCGATATCCGTTTCCGATTCCAGGATCGCTCCGGCTGCGACGATTTCCTCACGCAGTTCGAGGTAGTTCTCGATGATACCGTTATGGACGACGGCCACACGCCCGGCCAGGTGGGGATGCGCGTTCGGTACCGTCGGCGCACCATGGGTCGCCCACCGGGTATGCCCGATACCGGCGGACCCGGCCAAGGGCGCGTTTTCGAGCAGAGTTTCAAGGTTCCGGAGTTTGCCTTCCGCTCTGCGGCGCACGAGCTTGCCCTGATCGAGCGTTGCGACACCGGCGGAATCGTAGCCTCTGTATTCGAGCCGCTTCAGCGAATCCACGATCAATGGAGCGACTTCGGATTTACCCAGTACGCCGACAATTCCGCACATGGACTATTCCCTTTAAAATTAAAATCTGGCTGATCTGCTTTAGACGACAGAGGCGTCAGGGCTGAAATCAATCCCTGTTTCAGAACGTGACAAGTCCCCTACGGACTTGAAACTCTTCAGGATTTGGCGTCCTTGGCGGCCTGCAGTTTCTCGCGCAACCGGACGGCGCCGCCGTCCTTCACCACCTGCTTGGCGCGGCCGAACGCCAGCGAATCCCGCTGGACATCCTTGGTGATCACACTGCCGGCCGCGGTGAAAACCCCGTTGCCCAGTCTCACCGGGGCAACCAGGGTGGAATTGGATCCGACAAAACTGCCCGCCCCGATCTCGGTCCTGTGTTTCAGGTAGCCGTCGTAATTGCAGGTAATCGTCCCCGCGCCGATATTCGTCTTGGAGCCGACGCTGGCATCGCCGATATAACTGAGGTGATTGGCCTTGGCGCCGGAGCCGAACGTGGCGTTCTTGACCTCGACGAAGTTGCCGATGTGGGTATCCGCCCCAAGCACCGCCCCGGGTCGCAGACGCGCATAGGGTCCAACCAGACTGCCGCTTCCCACCTGAGCGCCCTCAAGATGACTGAAGGCTCTTATTCGGGCACCGCCCGCAACCTTCACACCTGGTCCGAAAACGACGTTCTGCTCTACCGTCACATCCGGTTCAAGCTTCGTGTCGTGGGAGAAGAAAACCGTTTCAGGGGCAAGCAATGTGCAGCCGTTTTCCAGCGCTGCCTCGCGCATGCGCTGCTGAAAGGCGGCTTCGCAGGCGGCAAGCTGCGCTCGCGTGTTGATACCCTGTGTTTCGGCCTCCGATCCTGTGACGGCGACCACCTTCAGCCCGCGGGCATTGGCGATTTCCACCGCGTCGGTCAGGTAAAATTCGCGCTTGGCGTTGTCGTTGCCGATTGCTTCCAGGAGCGCCAGGGCATGTTGGCCGTTGAAGCCCATGATACCGGAATTGCAAAAAGTAACCCTTCGCTCGGTCTCCGACGCATCCTTTTCTTCCCGGATCGCGACGAGACGTCCCTCCTCCGTCAAAAGACGGCCGTAGCCGAACGGGTTGTCGGCTTCAAAGCCGAGCACGACAAGATCCGCGCCCTCTCTGAGGGCTGCGCGCACAGCCAGGATCGTCTCGGGCGTTACCAGAGGCGTATCGCCGAAAAGCACCAGAACGTCTTCGGCCGCTTTCTCAAGGGCGGGCTTCGCCGCCAGCGCGGCGTGCGCCGTTCCCAGCCGGTCGGTCTGCACATGACACTGTGCCGAAGGAGAAACTTCACGCACGAGGTTTTCCAGAGTTGGCATGTCCGGTCCGGTGACCACCGACACCCGCTCCGATCCGGCCGACTGAAGTGCCTTCAGGACATGCCCGACGAGGGCCAGGCCACCGACTTCATGCATGACTTTCGGAAGATCGGATTTCATCCTGGTGCCAAGCCCGGCGGCAAGGACGACGGAGAGACAGGAGCGCATCGTCATGAAATTTCCAAATGAGTATCGATGAGACCGTTTGAGTGCGCCCTTATATGCCCCGATCCACAGAACAATGAAAGATCCGACTGCTTGGCCATTCCGGTTTCCGGTTCATTAACCATAATTAACGCCAACTGGTTTAGTGTGCGTGAGATTCGGGTTCGGAATCGGGAAGAAAGCAGTTTGCGAGAGCCTCAGGCAAAAAAGTCCTTAAGGGACATGGTTCGCGAGACGGTAACGCCTTCGCGTGTCGGCTTGTTGTCCTGGGCGTTCGCGGCCGTTCTTATGGCAACCGTAGGCTTTGCCTCCTACCAGTTCGGTAGCGGCGCGGCCGGGTCGGGGTCGGGAACCGTTCTTTTCCAGAAGCTGCCCCTCCCCCCCTCCGGAGACGTTGAGAGCACGGCCTCGATTGGATATGCGGGCAACGGCTATCCACTCGAGATCATGCAGGTTCAGCGCTCCGCGCCGACCTACTCGGAAACCAGCGACAACAAAGGCCAGATCGAGGTCCTGCAGCGTGAGGTGGTCGGCCTCCGCCGCAGGCTGAGCGCGTTGTCGGAACAGAACCTGACCTACTCCCGCCGCATCGCGGCCCTGGAAAAGGAAGTCGCGCTTGCCAAGCTGACCGGGTCCGTGAAAACGCCAGCCAACGGAAACAAGCTGCCGGCAACACCTGCAGAACCGTCGCCGGGCATCGTGATCACTAAACCTGCTCCCGAACCGCTCCCCCGACCAAAACAGGCCTTGACGCCGGCGGCAAGCAACGCAAATGACGCAACCGCCCAGCCGGTCGCCGGATCGATGCCGGCACCGATGCGCGTGATAGACGTGAATCGAACCGCACCTCGGACAGCGTCCAAACCGAAGCGGATTGCCAATCCGAGCGAACCGGTCCGGATCGTCGACCTGCCTGCGGCCGGTGTCCCGCCTGCTGTCACCGGGTCCATTCCGACGCAGAAAGAAGCCGGGTTACCCGAACAATTCGACGCAACGCCGACACGAACCGC
Organism: Roseibium aggregatum; assembly: GCF_017309185.1. Taxonomy (GTDB): domain Bacteria; phylum Pseudomonadota; class Alphaproteobacteria; order Rhizobiales; family Stappiaceae; genus Roseibium; species Roseibium aggregatum_B. The sequence continues at coordinate 2,320,637 of NZ_JAEKJZ010000001.1, forward strand.
GCTCAAGCCAAAAATCATCGCCCCCTCGGAACCATCCGGCCGGCTCAAGGGCGGTGGCGAAAGCAAATTGAAGCGCAGCGACTTTGGAGCCGTGATTGGCCGCTACGCCACGGAAGCCGAGGCGGTAAAGGCCTGGGCATCGTTCAAGGAGCAGAATATCGAGCGGATGCGGGACCTCCAGCCGCTGTTGATGACAAGACAGGTTGAAGAAGGCGGTGTGTCCCTCCTCGTCGGCCCCTTCGCGAACGCCGCCGACGCCGCGGTCGCCTGTCTGCACCTCCTGGACGTTACTGCGCTCTGCCACCCGACGCTGTTTGCCGGCGAACCTCTGATTTCGGCCGCCAACATGCGGGAAACCGGATTTTAACGGTGCAGGGTCCGGTCGCTATCCGATTGAACTGAAGACCGGAAAGGTCTCCAGCAGCCAGTAGGACAGTGTCGCCATCTGCCCTGTCAGGAACATCACCCCGGTCAGGACGAGAACACCGCCCATCGTCTTTTCGACAAGACCCATGTGCTTGCGAAAGCGCTTCATGAACTGAAGAAACGGACCGGCGAACAGCGCGGCGATCAAAAAGGGAATTCCGAGACCGATCGCATAGGCGCTTAACAGAAGGGCACCGCGCACGACCGTGTCCTCAGTCCCCGCGACAAACAGAATGGCCGCGAGGATAGGGCCCACGCAAGGCGTCCAGCCAAAGCCGAATGCCAGCCCGATAACATAGGCACCAAGCAATCCGGCGGGTTTCTGGTCCACGTGAACCCGGGCCTCGCGATATAAAAAGCCGATCCGCAGGAGTCCGAGGAAATGCAGGCCCATGACGATGATCGCGGCCCCCGCGAGGTAACCGAGGTAATCGATATAGGTGCGCACGAACTGGCCCAGAAAGCTTGCCGTCGCCCCGAGCAGCACGAAAACGGTCGAAAATCCCAAGACAAAGGCAACGGCGCTGATAAAAACACGACGGGACGCCTCGCCGCCATCTTCGCTTTCACCGGTCAGTTGTTCGAGAGACACGCCGGCCAGGAATCCGAGATACGGAGGTACAAGCGGCAGCACACAGGGCGATACAAAGGACAGGACGCCGGCGAAGACAGCCCCGAGAATCGTTATGTCCTGGATCATTAGTTTTCGGTTCCGTTCAGCAGTTTCCGGTCCAAGGCCCGGAGAAAGGGTAGTTCCGATTTAATCGCGGTGGCGCAGCAGAGAAAAACAAAAACCGCTCACCTTTTGGAGAGGATGGATTTGGCCCGCGTTTCGGCAGAGCCCATGAGATCACCTGGCGGGCAGCAGACCTTTTTCCGAGAAAAATTTCAATGCGCCAGGATGTAGCGGTGCAGCCATCGCGACGCCGGCCATATCCCGGGCTTTTAAATGGGTTAGCGCGGGATGCAGGCCATTGAAACTTTCGAACCCGTCAAAGACGGTCTCAACCAGCGTGTAAACGATGCTGTCCGGCAGCTTGGCGGATGTGACGACGGTCGCGACGACACCGTAGGAAGCGACGGGCTGTTCCAGACCATAGAGCCCGGCGGGAATCTCGGTCCTCATGTAATAGGGCGCATGTTCGAGAAAGGTATCGAGGGACTTGTCGTCCATGCCGATGAGGCGGATGCCGCATTGCTCCGCAGTTTCCTCGATCACGCCCGCCGGGTGTCCGATGAGCAGGAAGTAGGCGTCTATCTGCCCGCCACACAGCGCTTCGGCGACTTCGGTGGAGTTGAAGTTGGTCACACCCTGAAGATCGCTCTCGCTCCAGCCCAGACGATCCACCAGCACGCTGAAAGAGGCTTCAGACCCAGACCCCTCGCTTCCGGCGTTGACGCGCGCGCCCTTCAGATCGTCGAACGTCTTGTATGATGCCTCCGACCTGACCACGAGCGTCGCGGCTTCGGCATGAAGAGAGAAAACGGACCTAAGATCGGGAAAAGCGCCTTCTTCCTCAAACACAGAGGTCCCGTTGAAAGCGTGATGCTGCCAGTCCGACTGAACGAAACCGAACTCCAGTTCGCCCTTGCGGATCTTTTCCACATTCGCGATCGATCCGAGGGTCGCCTCCATCGAGCAGCGGACGCCGTGCTCGCTCCGGCCTTCATTGACGATCCTGCAGATCGCGCCGCCCGCCGGGTAGTAGATCCCCGTCACACCGGCCGTTCCGATCGTGATGAATTGCTGATCGGCCGCCCGGACAGGCATGGCGACAAGCATCATGCAAACCACAGCGAACGAACTCGCGACACAAAAGCCAGTGCCGGCCGCAACCGTCTTCAAGAAACCCATGATCCGTGCCATCCCTTCGCGCCCCGAACTCCGGCCTGTCTTGTTACGCAAGGGATATCAAACCACCAGTCGAAAAACCAGTTGTGCGTGAGAGGACGCATGAGCGGCAAGGCCGATCGGTCCACATGCTATTGGAAAGGGGCAATAAAAAAGGCGCCGCCGCGCCTGAAACCTGAAACGGGATGCTTTTCAACCGAGTGTGTCCCGGCCCCCAGCCTGGCCGGTCACTCCGGTTCGGGTTAATTTGAGCGCCCCCCCCTGATGACTTCGAAAAGCTTGCCTCTCAATTCCTCTTCGGGCTCGCCATCCGTGAGTCCCTGCCGCCATTGATCGAGAATTAGACGCAATCCAAGCGTTTCCCGGCTGTGCGGCAAATCTCCGATAAAGGCCGCGAAAAACGCGTCAAGACGATCGCGGTCGAGCAAGCCCTGATCAATCAGTCCGTGAATGAGGGTCATCGTTGCAGCGATGTGCCCTTTCACGAAATCGAACTCAACGGAGTTCGCTTGTGTCTCAAACGGTGTCGTGTGCATGTAACCTCTCTTGTACTCCATCAAGTTACCGCACAAAGCAAATTCACGCCACCTGACAGTTTTCGCAGTAGAATGTTCTTTATTTGCCTAAAATTGTTGCTTCATGAGTAATATATAACAATATCTCGAACTTTTTTCTTATTACCTTGAAGAGGCAATGTCATAAAATTGAAACAATACAGGTAACCTGTTTCAAAACAGCGTCAATCGAACCGGAATGCGAAGGCAACTCTTGGCTCGAACGGTTGGCGGCGTGCCTGTTGAAAAAATTGATTTTGCCTCTTGCATTGTCGCCTATGACAGCCTACACACACGCCACCAACGCGGTGCTCCGCAGCAAGCGAAGCCCATCGTTCCGAAAATTTGGTGAGAGCCGATAGCTCAGCTGGTAGAGCAACTGACTTTTAATCAGTAGGTCCAGGGTTCGAACCCCTGTCGGCTCACCAAGATTTCGCGAATGCACCCGTTGGAAAAAATCCTGACATTCTCGATCAAACAGCACGAAAACACCCGGAAGAGTGCTCCGGCTGTCAACGTTTCGGCTAGAAACACACCGCGTGAGTGCAAGATGCGCCGCACCGGCTTGCGCATCTCTCTTGCCTCGATATCCGGGATCCGGTGATCGGACGACCGAAACAACGAGCACGCGAACCGGACTCAGCGCAAATCTCCGGCTCTGATCGTGTCGCACACGTCAAAGGCATCGACAGCTTCCCGCATCAATCGGCCCACGCTACGGGCGTCCCGTCAAACCGCCGGGGTTTCCTCGCCAGTGGTCGGTGCCGGCGTGTCGCTCATTCCCATCCAGCCCTTGACCTTTTCGCGGATCGTCTGAAGGCTGACATAGAGGATCGGGATCATGAGGATGCCGATAGACGTGGCGAAGAACATGCCGCCAAAGACCGCGAAACCGATCGCCTTCTGGCTGGCCGCCCCCGCGCTCGAGGCCGTCATCAGGGGTACCACCCCAAGCAGGAAGGACAGGGCCGTCATCATCACCGCCCGGAAACGCAGGTGAGCCGCTTCCACGGCACTGTCGCGGATCGATTTGCCGCTATCGCGCTGTTCCATGGCGAATTCGACGATCAGGATCGCGTTTTTCGCTCCCATGCCCACCAGCATGATCATGCCGATCTGGGTATAAAGATTGACGTCGCCTCCCGTTACGAAGACCGCGAACAACGCTCCGAAGATCGCAAAGGATACCGACATCAGGATCGCGACGGGCATCGTCCAGCTTTCGTACTGCGCGACCAGGAACAGATAGGTGAACAGGATCGACAGCATCAGGATGAAAGTAACGATCTGGCCCGAACCGAGCTGCTGCAGCGCCGTCCCCGTCCACTCGTAGGAGTAACCCGGCGGCAGCGCGCTCGCCGCGGCCGCCTCGACCTCGTTGATGACGACACCGGTGGACGCTCCCGGCGCGGGATCGGCCATGACGGCGGCGGAACGGAACATATTGTAACGGGTCAGGATCTGCGGACCGAGCACGTTTTCCGTCGTCAGAATGCTCCTCAACGGCACCATTGTGCCTTCGCTGGAGCGCACGTAGAGCCGGCCGATATCCTCAACCCGGTCGCGGAACTGGCCGTCGGCCTGGATCATGACCTTGTAGACGCGACCGAAAATGTTGAAGTCGTTGATGTAGTAGGACCCGAGATAGGCCTGGAGCGTTACGAAAACATCCGAGACATTGATGCCGAGCGTCTTGGCCTTTTCACGGTCAAGATCGACAAAGACCTGCGGGACGTTGGCCCGGAATGTCGAATAGGCACGGGCGATGTCCGAACTCTGATTGGCCGAATAGACCATCGACCCGACCGCCGAAGCAAGGTCCTGGGGCGTTCCTCCGCTGGTCTGCTGCAGCATCATCTGAACGCCGCCGGTGGTGCCGAGGCCGGGAATGGGCGGCGGATTGAAGGCAATGATGCTTGCTCCGGGAATGGTTGCAAAATCCGCCCAGAACTTCGCCAGGATCGCGTTGATGCGCAAGTCAGGCGCCTGCCGCTCTTCCCAGCCGGTCATGGTCGCGATCACAAGCGCGGCGTTCGAAGAGGTCGCACCGTTCAGGATCGAGAAGCCGTTGACGATAACGACGTTCTCCACACCGGGTGTCTTGCTGGTCAGCTCGACGACGCGTTCCGTCACGCCTTCCGTTCTCTCCAGCGAGGCTCCGTCGGGAAGCTGGACATCGACCATCAGATAGCCCTGGTCTTCCGACGGCAGAAAGCCCTGCGGCAGGTTGCTGCCGAAGGTGACGATCATGGCGACCGCCCCGGCAACGACGACGAGGCCGACAACGGCGACGCGCACCAGTCGGCGCACGATGGCTGTGTAGCCTCCCCTCACCGCCATGATACCCCGGTCGAACAGACCCATGATACCCTTCGGCGGTCCGGACCTTTGCTTGAGGATAAGACCGCAAAGCGCGGGCGACAGGGTCAGCGCGTTGATGGACGAAATCACCACCGAAACAGAAATGGTAACGGCGAACTGGGAATAAAGCCGGCCAGTTATGCCGGGCATGAAGATGGTCGGCACGAAAACGGCCAGAAGCACCAGGGTGGTCGCGATGATCGGACTGGTGATCTGCTCCATCGACTTTGCCGTCGCCTCTTTCGGCGCGAGCCCTTCGTCCGCCATGGTTCGCTCGACGTTCTCGACGACGACAATCGCATCATCCACGACGATACCGATGGCCAGAACGAGAGCGAAAAGCGAGATCGTGTTGAGCGACATGCCGAGGGCGAGAAGCACCGCGAACGTACCGATCAGGGAGACCGGAATCGCGACGGTCGGGATAATCGTTGCCCGCCAGTTGCCCAGGAAGATGAACACGACCGACACCACGAGAATGAAGGTCAAAAACAGCGTCGTGATCACATCCTTCAGCGACTGGTCGACAAAGTCCGTCGTGTTGAAGGGAACGCCGTACGCCATGTCGTCCGGAAAATTCTCCGACAGGCTTTCAAGTCGCTTCAAAACGGCTTCTGACACCTGCAACGCGTTTGCACCCGGAGCCTGATAGATCGCCAGAACGGTCGCCGGTTTACCGTTGAACTCACCCGAGGCCGCATAAAACTGGGCGCCGAGTTCCACCTTCGCGACATCCCCGATCGTCACAACGGCGCCGTCCTGACCGGTTCTGAGAACGATCTTCTCGAACTCCTCCGGCGTCGACAGCCGCCCCTTGGCCTTGATCGTGTACTGGAACTGCTGGCCCGACGGGACCGGCGGCGAACCGATCTGACCGGCCGCCACCTGAATATTCTGGTCCTGAACCGCTGAAATGAAGTCGCTCGGTGTCATGCCCAGGCTGGTCAGCCGGTCCGGATCGAGCCAGATCCGCATGCCGTAAGCGAAATCCGTCATAACATCGGCACGGCCCACACCCTGAACGCGGGCCAGTGAGTCCTTCAGATTGATCGAGGCGTAGTTGGATAGAAAAACTTCGTCATAGGTGCCGTTGGGCGAATAAAGCGCGACAACCAGCAGCATGTTGGTGCTGGCCTTCTGAACCGTCACGCCGTTCGCCGTCACTTCGCTCGGAAGCTGACTGGTCGCCTGGCTGACCCGGTTCTGGGTGTTCACGGTGGCAATATCCGGATCGGTGCCGACCGCGAAGGTCACATTGAGGGAATAGCTTCCGCTGTCGTTACTGGTCGACTGCATGTAAATCATGTCGTCGACGCCGTTGACCTGCCCCTCAATCGGGGCCGCCACCGTTTCTTCAAGAACTTCCGCGTTCGCCCCTGTATAGGTGGCGGAAACGTTTACGACCGGCGGCGTGATATTGGGAAACTGCTCAACCGGAAGCGCCACATAGCCAAGCACCCCGGCAATCGTAATCACAATGGAAATGACCAGCGCGAATTTCGGCCGGTAGATAAAAAAGCGCGAAAACATTTAGCTTTGCTCCGCCGGCTTGGATGCAAGAACAGGGTCCACTTCAACGCCGGGCCGCACCTTCTGCAACCCCTCGACAATCACCTCGTCGCCTTCCTTCAGGCCCTTGGTGACCACAAAGTTGGTCTCGATCTGCTGACCAAGCTCGACATATTTCTGTTCGACTTTCTTGTCCGCGGAAATGGCCAGCGCAAACGCGCCCTGTTGGTCGCGTTGAATGGCCGCCTGGGGAACCAGCAACGCGGTTTCGGACTCTGGCGCCTCAAGCACGACCGTAACGTAGGTTCCGGCAAGCAGGCGAATGTCCTTGTTGTCGAACTGACCGCGGAAGGAAATGGTCCCCGTGGTGGCGTCGACCTGATTGTCGATATAGACGATTTTGCCCTTTTCGTCATACGGAGTGCCGTTGGGCAGGATCAGGCTGATGTCGGGAGACTCGTCGGGCGAAATATCGGCTGGATTGATGCCGTGGGTCTTCACCGCATTGAGATACTGCGATTCGCTCACGGAAAAATTCACGTAAACCGGCGACAGCCGAATCAGCTTGGCAAGCGGATCCGTGCTTGGCCCGACAACTTCGCCGACACTGTAGGTGGTCTTGCCGATCTGCCCCGGAAACGGCGCGGAGATATCTGTGTAGCTCAAGTTGAGCTCGGCCTGCTGAAGGGACGATTCCGCGGCCTGAACGGAGGCTTCCGCCTGCTGCTTTTGCGCCAGGGTGGCATCGTAGTTGGCCTGGGAGATATGGCCCTTGTCGAGAAGGTCCCTGTCCCGGCGTTCATTCGCGGATTGCAGCCCGGCATTCGCCTTGGCGCTTGCGAGATCGGCTTTTGCCTTTGAAAGCTCAGCCTCGTACTGAGCCTTTTCAATGGTGAAGAGCAACGCGTCCTTCTTGACCTGCGATCCGTCGGGAACGGCCTTCTTTTCGAGGAAACCGCTGACACGCGCGACAAGATCGACCTGATCGACCGCTGCAATCTGCCCGACGAACTGCGCGCTCTGGCGCACGCTCTCGCTGGTGACCTTTGCCACGGTGACGGATGGCGGCGGAGCGGCAGGCGCTTGAGCCTGCTTGGCACTGTCGTTACAGCCTGCAAGCAGGACGGATGTTACGGCAGCCAGGGCAAGGTTTCGGGAGTGAGTGGCGGCACGAAAAAAAATCATTCTGAAGCTCCGAAGTCTGACCCGATGAGCCATGCGCATATCGTGACCTCACTATAAAAGGACGGTTTGATTCAACAAGACAAATCTGCAACTCTTCGTGGCTCGAAAGAGCTAATTTTACCTAAAGTTTTCAATACGGATAGCCGTCTCAGGAATTACCTGAACCAAACCGGCGGGACCACCGGGTAACATCTATTCCACTGGAGACAAAACCAGGGTCAGTCCGAAAAGCGCGCTGGCCGGAACAACCTTTTTCTCTTCGAGCCCCGGGCAGGCGATCTGAAGAGCGGCAATCTGAGGAATCTCCCCTTGAAGGGAATCGGCGGCCTCGTTGCCGAAAACCGTCCGGTACGCGGCGGGATTGTACACCGCAACCATCCCGCGCGGTGTTTCAAGCTCAAGTCCGAGATGTGTTTCGCGCGTTTCGCTCACCCCTGTGAAGCCGCTCAAAAAAGCCCGGTGACCGGCGGGATCTTCAGCAAGCAGACTGACAGCGGCGACAGAGCGGGCCCCGTTTTCATGAGCCTGAAACGCAGCCTTCCAGAAATGCTCGGGATACCGGTTCCGGCAGGTAAAAAACCCAATCTCCGGGGCGAGTGGGTCCTTGAGAAACGTGAGGTCAAAGGCGACCTGCGCCGTCGTTCCATCGGCCAGGTTCGCGGTTCGCTCGAAGGAAAACGGGGCGAAAACCTCAAGATCGGCATTCAAAAAATCGCTTCGGTCCGATTCGGGATCTTCGCTTTCGAGAACCAGCATGCTGGCACCTTCCCGCTTCTTGAGAAAATCGCGGTTGAAGGCACCGAAGGAGAAAATACCCTCAGCGGGTTCGTCTATCAGTTCCGGGTCCGCGACACTGAGGAGTTCGATGAAAAATCCGTCGAGCTGGACCAGGCGGTTCGCGGTTCCCCAGGGGTGCCTGTTTTCCGGCGTGACCGTAAACCCGAGCGCGGCGTAGGCCGCCGCAGCCCGCTCGAGATCGTTTACCGCCACAACCAGGTGATCGAGACCGCGAGCCATGCCATTCCCCTGTTTGGTGAAGCGTCGTCAGACCAGGCGGCTCTGTGCGACAGCCGCCTTGATGAAGGAGGCGAACAATGGGTGAGGATCGAACGGACGGGACTTCAGTTCCGGATGATACTGCACCCCGACAAACCACGGATGATCCTCGATCTCGACGGTCTCCGGCAGCACGCCGTCCGGCGAGGTTCCTGCGAAGATCAGGCCGCAATCCTCGAGTTGTTCGCGGTATCCGATGTTGACCTCGTAGCGGTGCCGGTGACGTTCGGAGATGTTTGTCTGTCCGTAGATTTCGGCAATCTTCGACCCGGGTTTCAGGCTCGCGGGATAGGCCCCGAGGCGCATCGTTCCGCCGAGATCGCCATCGGCCATGCGCGTTTCCTTTTCATTGCCCTTGGTCCATTCGGTCATCAGGCCAACGACAGGTTCGCTGGCCGGCCCGAACTCGGTCGAATTGGCGTTCTTGATCCCGGCAAGGTTGCGCGCCGCTTCCAGTACAGCCATCTGCATACCAAAGCAGATCCCGAAATAGGGAATCTCGCGCGTGCGGGCATAGTGCGCCGCGGCGATCTTGCCCTCCGCGCCGCGCTCGCCGAAGCCTCCCGGCACCAGGATGCCGTGAACACCTTCCAGGTACGGGCTCGGGTCTTCCTTCTCGAAGGTCTCCGATTCGATCCATTCCAGATCCACCTTGACCCGGTTCGCGATGCCGCCGTGCACCAACGCCTCGATCAGGGATTTGTAGGCATCCTTCAAGACCGTGTATTTGCCGACGATCGCGATCTTGACATCGCCTTCCGGATTGGCGACGGCCTTTGAAATCCCTTCCCAGCGGTCGAGCACCGGGGCGGGCGCCCCCTTCAGCCCGAAGGCGGCGAGAACCTCGTCGTCCAGGCCTTCCTTGTGATAGGCGATCGGCACGTCGTAGATCGACTGGACATCGTAGGCAGGAATCACGGCGCTCTCGCGCACGTTACAAAACAGAGACAGTTTCCGCTTCTCGGTTTCCGGGATAGGCCGGTCGCAGCGCACCATCAGGATGTCCGGCTGGATGCCGATGGAACGCAATTCCTTCACCGAGTGCTGCGTCGGCTTGGTCTTCATCTCGCCTGCGCTTGGAATAAACGGCATCAGGGTCAGATGGACATAGACCGCATCGCCGCGCGGAAGATCGTTCCCCAATTGACGGATGGCCTCGAAGAACGGCAGGCCTTCGATGTCGCCGACAGTGCCTCCGATTTCCACCAGGACGAAATCATAGTTCTCATTGCCCGAGAGGACGAAATTCTTGATCTGGTCGGTCACATGCGGAATGACCTGCACGGTTCCGCCCAGATAATCGCCGCGCCGCTCCTTGGCGATGATGTCCTGATAGATCCGGCCCGTCGTGATGTTGTCCTGCTGGTTTGCGGGACGGCCCGTGAACCGCTCATAGTGACCAAGATCGAGATCGGTCTCGGCGCCGTCGTCGGTGACGAAACACTCGCCGTGCTGGTAGGGGCTCATGGTGCCCGGATCGACATTCAGGTAGGGGTCGAGCTTGCGAAGGCGGACCTTATATCCGCGGGCCTGGAGCAAAGCGCCCAAAGCCGCGGAAGCAAGACCTTTTCCAAGCGAGGAAACCACGCCGCCGGTGATGAAAATGTATCGCGCCATGGATCAATACCATATCCTTGCCAAGGGCCTTTTGACCACTCGGGAGTTGCGTTCTTAACACATAAAAATGCCCTGCGAGATGGGCCGCAGGGCATTGGCAGGTGAATGGCGGAGAACCCGCCGGAACCGCGTTACTGAGCGGTGGGAACCTGAGGACCGGAGGGCTCCTGGCTCATTCCCTTGAGCGAATCGAGAATGCCTCCGGCGCCACCCGCTCCGCTTTCATCCGACGTTGCCGGCGCGGTTTCGGCGGCGCCCGGCACTGCGTCGAGGATGGAGGCCGGACGTTCCTGATTCTTTGCGATCAGGCTGAGTGTCAGCGACGTCGCGAAAAAGGCCACCGCGAGAATGGCGGTTGCCCGCGTCAGCACATTGGCGGTTCCACGGCTCGACATCAGTCCGCCGCCTCCGCCGCCGCCGATTCCAAGCGCACCGCCCTCGGAGCGCTGCAGGAGCACGACCAGCACGAGGGCCAGCACGACCATCAGGTGAACTACGATGACTACGGTTTCCATCGAACGCCATTCTGTATTGAATTCAAGATTTGCGGCCTTCTACACCAGACGCCACCGGCTTTCCACCCTTCAATTGCACCTTTGCAATGGAAGCATCAACAGCTTTGGATCAGGAATAGGCGTCGAGGATACCCAGAAAGTCCGCGGCCTTGAGGCTGGCGCCGCCGACAAGCGCCCCGTCGACATTGCCGACGGCCATCAATTCGGCGGCGTTGGCGGGCTTGACGGAGCCGCCATATAGAAGACGCATCGCGTCCCCTTCCCCGCCGAACCGGCTGACGAGATTGTCACGCATGACCTTATGCATTTCCGCGACATCAACGGCCGTCGGTGTGAGACCGGTTCCGATCGCCCAGACCGGCTCATAGGCAACAACGGTGTTGGCTGCGGTTGCGCCTTCCGGAACAGAAGCGTTCAACTGCCGCTCTACCAAGGACAGAGCTTCCCCGGCCTTTCGTTCGGCTTCGGTCTCACCCACACAGATTATGGCCACCAGGCCGGCGCGCCAGGCGGCTTCTGCCTTCGCACGAACATCGGCATCGCTCTCGCCGTGGTCGGTGCGGCGTTCGGAATGCCCGACGATGACGGCGCTGGCGCCGGCATCATTCAGCATTTCGGCGGAAACATCGCCCGTATGAGCACCCGAGGATGCCGCGTGGCAGTCCTGACCGCCGACGGCCAGCGCGGTCCCATTCGCGGTCTCGGCCAAAAGAGCGACAAGCGTCGCCGGAGCGCAGATCATCGTGTCGACTTTCGCAGAAAGCGCCTGGGAGAGACCGGCGATCATTTTATCGAACTCGGCCTTGTCGGCCTTCAGCCCGTTCATCTTCCAGTTCCCGGCGACCAGGGGCTTGACCGATGCGCTCATATTCAGCTGCCTCTCAACATGTTGATCTCGATTGCCGCCTATAGAGCAGAACCCCGCATGCGTTTCAATAATCCTTTATTCCTCGAAAAGAGCCTGCTGTTCCAAGTTTCGCCGCGGCCGCCTTGCGGCAGCGCCGCCACCTCATTATGATCCGCCCGCTCCGGCGGGCTCGATTACACGCGCTGCCGGCATATCAGGTTGCGGAAGCAAGTAGCAGAAGCAAAAAATAGAATACGGGAGACGTCATGCTTGACGCGCTGCGCAAGGGCGCCGGCACCTGGGTTGCCAAATTGTTTATCGCATTGCTGATCTTTAGCTTCGCCGTTTGGGGCATCAGCGGCTTCCTGACCGGCGTCGGCCAGAATACGGCGGCCAGGGTCGGCGACACGGAAGTGACTCTCTTCGACTTCGACCGCACCTACCGCCAGGATCTCAACCGGCTGGGACAGCAGTTCGGGCGCCAGCTGACACCATCGGAAGGTGCTGCACTCGGCATTCCGCAGCAGTCGCTGGGAAAACTGGTTGCAGAAGCCGCGCTTAACAACACGGCCACCCAGATGAAGCTCGGCGTGTCGGATGAACAACTTGCCACGATCATCCAGACCGACCCCGCCTTCCAGGGCCTGAACGGCCGCTACGACCGGACCCGCCTGCAGCAGGTGCTGCGCTCAAACGGCTATACCGAGGACGAATATGTCGTTCAGCGCCGCAAGGTCGCGGAAAGAGCGCAAATCGCGGAAGGCCTTGCCGGCGGCGTGGAGGCGCCGAAGAGCTATCTCGAAGCTCTGTCTGCCTACCAGAGCGAAACCCGCAGCGTGAACTATCTCCTGGTCACCGCGGAAACGGTGGGAGAAATCGAAGACCCGGCATCTGACGCGCTCACCGTTTTTTTCGAAGACAACAAGAGCGACTTCAAGGCTCCGGAATTTCGTGAAATCAAGTTTGTCACTCTGTCTCCGGACGCTCTAGCCCGCCCGCAAGACATCGACGATGCCATGGCCCGCGCTGAATACGAACGGCGGGCGGACGACTTCTTCCAGCCGGAACGCCGCAAAGTCCGGCAGATGTCCTTCCCCTCCGCCGAGGCCGCCGAAGAAGCCGCGAAAGAGCTGGAAGCCGGCAAGACCTTCGACCAGCTCATGAGCGACCGCAATCTGACCGGCAACGACGTGGCGCTCGGCGTGATGGCCAAGGCTGACTTTTTGGACGAGACCCTCGGCGAAGCCGCCTTTTCCCTCGAAGAAGGCGCAAGCAGCGGCGCTGTCGACGGCCGGTTTTCAACCGTGATCCTGAATGTCGAGGAAGTCCTGCCGGAAGCCACCAAGCCGTTTGAAGACGTCAGGGAGGAAATCGTCGCCGAACTCGCCAAGGATCAGGCCGATCGGGAAATCCTCGATCTCGTGGATGAAATCGAAGACGCACGTGCCGGCGGAGCCATGCTGGACGAAATCGCGGACCGGTTTTCGCTGACGGTCGTCGAACCCGAGGCGTTCGACGCTTCCGGAAAAACCATATCCGGCGGCAGCGCCGACCTTCCGAACGCGGACGGTCTGGTTTCCGGAACCTTCGACAGCGACATCGGCATTGAAAACGACGTGTTGCAGATCGGTAATCAGGGCTATCTCTGGTACGAGGTTGCCAAGGTCATACCGGAACGGGACCGCGCGCTCGAGGAAGTCAAAGACGACGCAATTGCCGCATGGAAGGCAAGCGAACTGGAAAAGCGCCTGACTGAAACAGCTGGAGACCTTCTCAAGCAGCTGGAAAGTGGAACAGCTCTTACCAACCTTGCCGCGACAACCGAACTGGAGCTCAAGAGCGCGGAAGGCCTGACCCGCGCCAACCCTGCGGGCGACTTCGGACAGGCCGCTCTTTCCGAGGTATTCTCGGGACCGGTGGGTACGAACGCCACGACGGAAGCTGCCGACGGCAAAGGGCGGCTGGTGTTCCAGGTGACCGGAACAAATATTCCCGAATTCAGCGAGACGGCGGCCGAAACGGCGGCCCTGGCAACCCAGCTTTCACAGCAATTGCAGGACTCCCTGCTCGGACAGTTCATTTCCGATCAGGAAACCAAGGCGGGTGTCGAGATCAACCAGGCGGCAATCGCCCAAATCATCGGTCTGGACCAGAACTGAATTCGCGGAAGGTTTGATACCGACATGAGCACGTTTAAGGATTTCATCGCCAAGGTTGCCGACGGCCATGAATTGACCCTGGACGAAGCGCGCGAAGCCTTCGACGTGATCCTGTCAGGATCCGCGACACCGTCCCAGCTTGGCGGTTTCCTGATGGCGTTGCGGGTTCGGGGAGAAAGCATTGCCGAAGTAACTGGTGCGGTGGAAAACATGCGGGCAAAGATGCTGCCTGTGTCGGCTCCCGCAGGTGCCATCGACATCGTCGGGACCGGAGGCGACAACTCCGGCAGTTATAACATCTCCACCTGCACCGCTATCGTCGTTGCCGGTTGCGGGGTTCCCGTCGCCAAGCATGGCAACCGGTCTTTGTCTTCTAAATCCGGGTCCGCCGAAGCCCTGGCGGAACTCGGGATCAATATCGACATCTCACCCGACAAGATCTCCGAGTGCCTTCACAAGGCCGGGATCGGCTTCATGTTTGCTCCCCTCCACCACGCAGCCATGAAACACGTCGGTCCGACCCGGATGGAACTCGGCACGCGGACGATCTTCAATCTGCTCGGCCCGCTGTCCAACCCCGCCGGCGTGAAACGCCAGATGGTCGGCGTGTTCGCCCGCAAATGGGTCGAACCGATCGCGCACTCCCTCAAGGAACTCGGTTCGGAAAAGGTCTGGGTGGTGCATGGATCGGACGGCATGGATGAAATCACGACCACCGGTCCGACCTTTGTCAGCGAACTGAACAACGGCACGATCCGTTCCTTCGAGATTTCGCCAGCCGATGTCGGACTGCCTGTCGCAGAAGCCGGGGACCTCAAGGGAGGCCTGCCTTCGGAAAATGCCGAAGCGCTTCGTGCCGTTCTTGGCGGCGCAAAAAACGCCTATCGGGACATTGTTCTGTTCAATGCAGCAGCCTCGCTGATCGTTGCCGACAAGGTCGCGGATTTGAAAGAAGGCGTTGAGCTGGCCGCCAGGTCGATTGACGACGGCTCGGCGGCGTACACGCTCGAAAAACTAGTCGCGGCATCCAACGGGTAGTCACATGGTCGATATCCTGCAGAAAATCGAAGCCTACAAGCGCGAGGAAATCGCGGCGGCCAAGGCGGCCCTGTCTCTTGATGAACTGAAGGCGCGGATTTCCGGCGTCTCCGCGCCGCGCGGGTTCCTGAAGGCAATCGAGGCGAAGCACGCATCCGGTGAATATGCCTTGATCGCAGAGATCAAGAAGGCCAGCCCGTCCAAGGGTTTGATCCGTGAAGATTTCGATCCGCCGGCACTCGCCAAAGCCTATGAAGACGGTGGGGCCGCCTGCCTGTCGGTTTTGACCGACACGCCGTCCTTTCAGGGGAAACCGGAGTTTCTGACGGCCTCACGCGATGCAGTCGCCCTGCCCGCATTGCGCAAGGATTTTCTCTACGACACCTATCAGGTCTATGAAGCCCGTGCCTGGGGCGGTGACTGCATCCTGATCATTCTTGCCGCCGTTGACGACGACACCGCCAAGGCTCTCGAAGAAACCGCTTTCGGCCTCGGCATGGACGTTCTGCTCGAGGTCCACAATGCCGAGGAACTGGAACGCGCCCTGAAACTGTCGTCGCAGCTCCTCGGCATCAACAACCGGAACCTCAAGACCTTTGAAACGAAGCTGGAGACCAGCGAGGATCTCGCGCCCCAGGTCCCGGACGACCGAATCGTCGTCGGAGAATCCGGTCTGTTTGGACCGGACGACCTCGCGCGCATGAACCGGGTCGGCATTTCCACCTTCCTGATCGGGGAGAGCCTGATGCGCCAGGACGACGTCGCGGAGGCGACCAGAACGCTTCTCGCGCGCCCTTCCCTGTCGAAAGCGGTTTAGGCCTCTTCTGAGATGACCGGCCAGCCCCCAAGACTGACCCATATCGACGACGCAGGCGCGGCCAACATGGTCGATGTCTCGGCAAAAGACGTCACCCACAGGATCGCCGTCGCACGCGGGACAGTCACGATGCGTCCGGAAACGCTCGACCTGATCCAGCACGGGAATGCCAAGAAGGGCGATGTCATCGCCACCGCGCGCATCGCCGGTATCATGGCAGCCAAGAAAACCCATGAACTGATCCCGCTCTGCCATCCGCTCATGTTGTCCAAGGTCAGTCTCGACATTGTTGCGGACGAAGCGCTTCCAGGTCTTGTCGTTACCGCAACAACCAAGGTCAGCGGGCAGACAGGGGTTGAGATGGAGGCCCTGACCGCCTGTTCCGTGGCCTGTCTGACCGTCTACGACATGGCCAAGGCCGTCGACCGCGGCATGGTGATCGGTGATATCCGCCTGCTGGAAAAGGCCGGCGGCAAGTCAGGTCACTGGACGCTGGAAAAAGACGGCAGCGAAGGCGGCACCTGATGAGCCTGATGCCGGTTTCAGAGGCATTGGAGAGGCTTCTCGAGGGTGTGGCACCCTGTGAGACGGAGGTGGTTCCGCTTGATCAGGCGAATGGCAGGTTCCTGGCTGAGCCGCTCGTTTCCAGGCGCACCCAACCGCCGTTCGCAGCTTCGGCGATGGATGGTTATGCCATTCGTCATGCAGATGTCGCCGGTGGACAGACAATACTGACGGTCATAGGGGAAGCGCCGGCAGGTCACGGATTTTCAGGCCAGGTCAAGGCGGGCGAATGCGTGCGGATATTTACCGGCGCCCCTCTGCCTGAGGGAGCCGACACGATCCTCATCCAGGAAAACGCCAACCGCGACGGCGACAGGATCGAAGTTCGGGAAACCCCGAATACCGGCGCCCATGTCCGGCCGGCCGGCCTCGATTTTCAGGAAGGCGAGGCCTTGCTTGCTCCGCCGCTCAGGCTGACCTATCGCCATCTCGCCCTCGCAGCCGCCATGAACCACGCCGAACTCCCGGTCGTTCGCAAGCCCAAAGTCGCCATTCTCGCCACCGGAGACGAACTCGTGCGTCCAGGCGAAAACCCGGGGCCGGACCAGATCATCGCCTCCAACCATGCCGGCATCGCGGCCCTGGTGGAGGACTGTGGCGGAGACCCGCTCGATCTCGGCATTTCGCGCGACGATCCGGTCGAGATGGCCATGCATGTGCGCCGCGCGATTTCGGAGAGCGCCGACATTCTGATTACCCTCGGCGGCGCCTCCGTCGGCGATCATGACCTGGTGCAAGAGGTTCTGGGTCAGGAAGGCATGGACCTTTCCTTCTGGCGGATTGCCATGCGCCCGGGAAAACCGCTCATGGCGGGACGGCTCGGTTCGACCAGGGTACTGGGACTTCCGGGAAATCCTGTGTCCAGCCTGGTATGCGGACTGCTTTTCCTGAAGCCGCTCTTAAAGGCGATGCTCGGAGAACAGCCCGACCTTACCAGCCCCGTTCATGCCGTTCTCGGAGCGGATCTGCCTGAAAACGACCGGCGGCAGGACTATGTCCGCGCAACGCTTTCCGAAGACGAAGGCGGACGCCTCCTCGTGACGCCTTTTTTCAAGCAGGATAGCTCGATGCTGAACCTTCTGGCGAAATCAGGCGCCCTTGTCATCCGGCCGCCGTTCGCCCCGGCTGAAAAAGCCGGCGCGTCCGTTCCGATTTTGGTTCTCTGACCCGGTTGGCAACCGGTCACTACCGCTCACGCATCGCATGGGCCACCTGATCGACGATCGGTTTCATCAGATAGCTCAGAACCGTGCGGTCACCCGTCTGCATGAATGTTTCAACCGGCATGCCGGGAACCAGCTCCTTGTCGCCGAGCTTGGCGAATTCCTGATCGTCTATCGAAAGACGGGCCACGTAGAAGCTTGTTCCAGTCCGTTCGTCTTTCGTGAGATCCGCCGACACGGTCAGAAGCTCCGCGTTCAACTCCGGCGTGGTGCGCTGATCGAAACTCGGAAACCGCACACGCGCCGTCTGGCCTGGCGCCATCTGATCGATATCGACCGGCCTCACCTGTGTCTCGACGATAAGCTTGTCTTCCTTGGGAACGACCTGCATCACGGTCTCACCGGGCGCAATAACACCGCCTATGGTGTGCACGGACAGCTGGTGAACGTAACCGTTTCTCGGGGCCAGGATGTCGACACGGGTCAACTCGTCTTCCGCGGCGATCTGCTGCTCTTCAAGCTGGGCGATGCGAGACCGCACGTCCTGCAGGTTCTCAAGCACCTCGGCCCGATAGGTTTCCTCGATCTGAAGAATCTGGATACGCCTTTCGCTGATCGCCTCCCTGGTACGCGCGATCTGCGCAATCAGGTCGCCATATTCGCCTTCCAGACGCGCACGTTCCCGCTTCAATGCGGTAACCCGGCTCTTGGAAACAAGTTGCTTGTCGAGGAGATTGTCGAGATCCGAAAGTTCTTCCTTGATCAGGGAAATCTCGGATACCTTCGCGGTCACCTGAGCTTCAAGCCCCAAAGTCTGCTGATTGTACTGCCGGATCTGTTCCTCAAGCTGGTTCTTGCGCCCGTCCTTGGAATTCTGCCGCGCTTCCAGCAACATCTGCTGCCCGCGTTCGATATCTCCAAGCTGCGCGGCGCGCTCCTGAGGCCACTGAATGGCGCGCACATCGTCTCGCTCCGCTTCCAGGCGGTATTCCTGCGCCGTGAGTTCCCTGAGCTGCTTGGTGATCACCGCGAGATTGGCCCGTGTCACGGTATCGTCAAGGCTTATGAGAAGATCGCCCGCCTTCACCACGTCGCCGTTCTTGACCCGGATTTCGCGAACGATGCCGCCTTCACGGTGTTGAACCTGTTTGGTGCTGCTTTCAACGACGACGGTTCCCGAAGAGACAACGGCGCCGGAAATCTCCGTCAGGGCAGCCCAGCCTCCGATTCCGGCAACCACGAAAATGGCCAGAACCAGCGAAAAAAGCAGGTGGTTGCGCACCGTTCTACGCAATGTTTCATCCGCCTCGTTTTCCGCAGCGGACAGTTGAGGACCTTTGGACTTGATCACAGACATGACGTCCCGTTTCTAGACTGCTCCGGCGCGCATACGCTGCTGCACCGGCTGAACAACCTGTTTGAGAACTTCTTCCTTGGGGCCGAAACCGGCCATCTTGCCGTCTTTCAGACACAGGATCTTGTCGACGGTCGCGATCGCGCTCGGCCGGTGAGCGATCACCACAACGATCGACCCCTTTTCCCGCATCGTCTTGATCGCGCTTGTCAGAGCCCCCTCGCCTTCAGCGTCGAGATTGGAGTTCGGTTCGTCCAGCACCACGAGGAAAGGGTTGCCGTAAAGCGCACGGGCCAGTGCGACGCGCTGGCGCTGGCCGGCGGAAAGCAAACGGCCGGTCCGGCCAATGACCGTATTGTAGCCTTCCGGCAGTGCCACGATCAAATCGTGAACGTCAGCCAGTTTCGCGGCTTCGATGACCTTGTCGGATGACGCATCCGGCCTGTGCCTTGAGATATTTTCCGCGATCGTGCCGTCAAAAAGCTGCAGGTCCTGGGGAAGGTATCCCAGAAAGTCCCCCCGCTTGTCGCTCGGCCATTGCCCGAGTTCCGCGCCATCGTAGCGAATGACGCCCTTCAAGGCTGGAACCGCGCCGACGAGCGCCCGCGCAAAAGTCGATTTCCCCGATCCGGACGGTCCGATGACGCCGAGACCGTCGCCGGCGTCAAGGTCCAGGGAAACGTTTTGAACGAACGGCATGGTTTCGCCGAAGGGGCCGCAGAACACCTGTTCGACCGACAACTTCTTGCTTGGCAGAGGCAGATCCATTTTTTCCGGCTCGCCATCGGCAATCTGAAGAACTTCCCTCAAGCGGCGCAAGGCCTGACGGCTGGCGACAAAGCCGCGCCACTGTGCGACCGCCTGCTCGATCGGCGACAAGGCCCGGGAGGTCATGATGGACGAGGCAATCATGACACCGGGAGAAATCTCCTGCTTGATCGCGAGCCACGCCCCGACGCCAAGGATCGTGGACTGAAGGATGAAGCGGATGGTCTTGATCGTTGTGCCGAACAGTCCGGTCCGGTCGGAAGCCAGGCGTTGCGTCTCCAGGTAATCCTTGTTCTGGGCATCCCATTTGCCGGTCAGGGCGCCTTGCATGCCCATCGCCGTGACCACTTCGGAGTTACGTTGCCCCATTTCGACCGTGGCCATGCGCATGCCGGCCTGCCCGGCCGCTTCCTCCGAAGGTCCCCTGGACATCATTTCGTTCATTCCGATGAGAACGCAGATGATCAGCGCCCCACCCAGCCCCACCACGCCCAGGAGCGGGTGAAACAGGAAAACGATACCGAGATAAAGCGGCAACCAGGGAACATCGAAAATGGCCGCCGGACCGGGACCGGACAGAAACTGGCGGACGGTATCGAGATCCTGCACCGGACGCATGCGCGCGGACTGACGGCCCAAACGGACTGGCAAGCTGTTTGAAATCTTGTAGACGAGCCCGGAGAGCCTGGCGTCGACACGTTGTCCGAGACGGGACAGAATGCGCCCCCGGACGCCCTCCAGAACCCCGTAAAACGCGTAAAGCACTATCGCCAGCCCGCCGATAACGATGAGCGTCGGCACGGAACCGCTCGCTAGCACCCGGTCGTAGACCTGAAGCATGAAAACCGGTCCGGTCAGCATCAGGATATTGATCACGAAACTGACGAGGGCCACACCCCAGAACGCGGTACGGATCGGACGAAATGCAACCGACACAGGATTGTCGCGGCTATTTCTTTGTTTTGTAGTGCGCGGACTGGCTCCAGACATCTAATTCCCTGATCCTTAAATGCGAAAACATTCGAAGCGGCAGACTATCGTTCGGTCCATGAACGTGAAATCAAATTCGTTTCACATTCCACCTATCCCGAACACCTGCCGGAAAAAGAACCTCGCCCAGTTACCGGCAGGTCATACGCCTTTCGCATGGATTTCTGCTTGTTGCTGGTTTCCAATTCAAGGCTAAGGAAGAATTGCTACGATATCGGTAACAATTCAATGACGTGTCAATATAAACTCTGAAAAAACGAAAAATACCCGGCGAACATTCGCCGGGTATTGTCGCGAAACATGAAAAACGGGTCAGCCGGTGGCGGCTACTGCCCGTTTGGCCATCACGGTCACCAGATTTGAGCGATAGTCGGCAGACCCGTGAATGTCGTGCAGCATGTCATCGGCGCCGACTTCTATGCCCGCAACTGCATCCGGCGACCAGTTTCCGGACAGGGCATCTTCCATTGCCGTTGCGCGAAAGACGCCGTTTTGCCCCGCTCCGGTAACGGCGACGCGCACGCTGCCATCGCCAAGACGCGCCACGAACACCCCGGCCATGGCGTAACGGGACGCCGGATTGGGGTATTTCGAGTAGGCGGACTTCTGTGCGATCGGGAATGAAACGCTGACGACGACTTCATCGTCGTCGAGAGCCGTTTCAAACATGCCGACGAAGAAATCCTCGGCCGACAGCGAACGTTTGCTGGTTGCGACGGTCGCATTCAAAGCGACCAGGGCAGACGGATAGTCCGCTGCCGGATCGTTGTTGGCAATCGAGCCGCCCAGGGTCCCCATGTGGCGGACCGCCGGATCGCCGATCCCGCCTGCAAGGGCCGCGAGACCCGGTATCTTTTCCTTCAGCAGAGCAGACGACGCGACCTCGTAGTGGGTTGTCGCCGCGCCGATAACGATACTGCCGCCATCCTCCCGAATACCCTTCAACTCCGGGATTTTGGTCAGATCGACAATATCGCTTGGCGCTGCAAGACGTTGTTTCATTGTCGGCAACAGGGTCTGCCCGCCACCAAGAAACTTGCCGTCGTCGGCATTGGAAATCAGTTGGGCCGCCTCGGCGAGCGAACCGGCACGATGATAGCTTGTCTCATACATATCGCGTCTCCCACGAAAATGGGTTCAGAATTCTCACTATGTTCAGGCACTCCCGGAAGACCGGCTTAACGCCGTCTTCCGGGTACACCATTACTCCGCGGCTTCGCGCATGGCCGACCGGTAAAGGGCCCAGACCTTTTCCGGCGAGGCCGGCATCGCCAAATCGTTGCTGCCGATCGCATCCGTGATTGCATTGATCACTGCAGGAGGCGATCCGATGGCGCCCGCTTCGCCGCAGCCCTTCATGCCGAGCGGGTTGCCCGGACACAGCGTTTCATGGGTCGTCAGCTTGAAGGACGGAACATCATCCGCGCGCGGCATGGAGTAGTCCATATAGGAGGCCGTCAGCAGCTGTCCGTTCTCGTCGTAAGAGGCATTTTCCAGGAGCGCCTGTCCGATACCCTGTACCAGTCCGCCATGGACCTGGCCTTCAACGATCATCGGATTGATGACCTTTCCGAAATCGTCCGCCGCCACGAAGTTCACGATTTCGGTCTTGCCCGTTTCCGGATCGACCTCGACCTCGCAGACATAGGTTCCTGCCGGGAAGGTGAAGTTCGTGGGATCGTAGAACGCGCCCTCTTTCAGCCCCGGCTCCATTCCGTCGGGAAGATTATGCGCGGTATAGGCGGCAAGCGCGACCTCGGTGAAGGTCAGTTTCTTGTCCGTCCCGGCAACCTTCAGTTCTCCGCCTTCGATCTGGATATCGCCCTCGGCGGCCTCCATCAGGTGCGCGGCAATCTTCTTCGCCTTGGCTTCGACCTTGTCGAGGGCCTTGACGATGGCCGACATGCCAACGGCACCTGAGCGCGAGCCGTAGGTGCCCATGCCGAATTGAACCTTATCCGTATCGCCATGCACGATCGAAACGGCATCCGTATCGAGGCCGAAGCGTTCCGAAATGAGCTGCGCGAAGGTTGTCTCATGCCCCTGGCCGTGGCTGTGGGACCCCGTCAGCACCTCGACAGTTCCAACCGGGTTCACCCGCACTTCCGCGGACTCCCAGAGCCCGACGCCGGCGCCCAGAGACCCGACGGCGGCCGACGGAGCGATGCCGCAAGCCTCAATGTAGCAGGACAGGCCAATACCCCGAAGCTTGCCGCGCGACGCCGCCTCGGCCTTGCGGGCGGCAAAACCGTCGTAATCGGCCGCTTTCATGGCCGCATCCAGGGTCGCGTCGTAGTCGCCCGCGTCATAGCACATGATGACGGGGGTCTGATGGGGAAAGCTCCGCACGAAATTCCTGCGGCGGAACTCGGCCGGAGACAAGCCGACTTCCCGCGCCGCGGTTTCCATCAGCCTTTCAAGCAGATAGGTCGCTTCCGGACGGCCCGCTCCGCGATAGGCATCTACAGGCGTGGTGTTCGTGTAGACCGTCTTCACGTTCGCGTGGATCGCGGGAATGTCGTATTGCCCCGACAGCAGCGTCGCATAAAGGTAGGTTGGAACCGAAGACGAAAACAGGGACATGTAAGCGCCGAGATTGGCGATCGTCTTCACTCTCAGACCGGTGATCCGGTTATCGGCATCAAGGGCCAACTCCGCTTCCGAGCGGTGATCCCGCCCATGCGCGTCGGTCAGAAACGCCTCGGTCCGGTCCGACACCCATTTGACCGGGCGTCCGACCCGTTTGGAGGCCCAAAGACAGACCATCTCTTCCGGATAGATGTAGATCTTGGAGCCGAACCCGCCGCCGACATCGGGCGCGATGACCCTGAGCTTGTGCTCCGGCGCGACATTGTAGAAGGCGGACAGAACGAGGCGGGCGACATGCGGATTCTGCGATGTCGTATAGAGCGTGTAGTGCTCTTCCGCGTCGTCGTAGCTCGCAAGCGCCGCCCTTGGTTCCATCGGGTTGGGAACCAGACGGTTGTTGCGGATCTCCATGCGGGTGACATGCGCTGCATTGTCGAAAGCAGCCTCGACCGCGGCCTCGTCGCCGATCTCCCAGTCGAAGATCAGGTTTCCGGCCGCTTCCGGATGGATTTGAGGCGCGCCCGGCGCCAGTGCCTCGATCGCATCGACGACCGCCGGCAGTTCCTCGTAATCCACGACGACGGCATCCGCAGCATCGCGGGCCTGCGCCGGCGTGTCGGCGACCACAACGGCCACCGCCTGACCCACATGCCGGACCACTTCAGGTTCCAGCGCGCGCCAGCCGCCCATGTTCATCGGCGACCCGTCCTTGGAGTGGATCATCCAGCCGCAGATCAGATTGCCAATGCCGTCTCCCACCAGCTGGTCGCCGGTCAGAACCGCGTCAACACCCGGCATCGCAAGCGCCGCGCTCGCATCGATGCCCTTGACCCTGGCATGAGCGTGCGGCGAGCGCACAAAGGCGGCATGCCCCATTCCCGGAAGCACCATGTCGTCCGTATACCGGCCCTTGCCCGTGATGAAGCGCTTGTCTTCCTTGCGCAAAGCGCGGGCGCCAATCCCTTCGACTGCCATATTCTCTCTCCCAAAACGTTCCGGTCCCGCCTGTCCGGTTTCGTCCTTCTGCCGACTTATCCGGCAGCCGTCACGATGACGGCGGTCTGTCCAAAACCAGGCGGCTTGCCCGATCGCGCCATATCCTCCCGGCGGCAAATCAGACTGTTGGTTCTGTGCTTTCGCGGCGCAATTGCCTGCGCATCGAATTCAGGAAGAACTGCCTATTCGGCAGCCTGCGCCATGCCCGCCATCTGGTCGGAAGCGGCTTTGATCGCCTTGACGATATTATGGTAACCCGTGCACCTGCAGATATTGCCTTCGAGTTCATGGCGAATGGTGGTCTCGTCGAGATTTCCGGCACCGTGCCTGTTGATCATGTCGACAGCGCTCATGATCATCCCGGGCGTGCAAAATCCGCACTGAAGACCGTGGTTTTCCTTGAAAGCCGCCTGCACCGGATGCAGGGCACCGCCACTCGCCAACCCCTCAAGGGTCACGACCTCCGCGCCGTCTGCCTGCGCGGCCAGCATTGTACAGGATTTTACTGCCTTGCCGTCCACGTGAACGACACAGGCGCCGCACTGCGACGTATCGCAGCCGACATGGGTTCCGGTCAGGCCGCGAACCTCCCGGATAAACGATACGAGCAGCGTCCGGTCCTCGACATCCGCCGCAACCGGTTTGCCGTTCAATACCATCGATACCTTCGACATGAATTTCTCTCCCTCATGAAATTCTTCGAGCAATCGCTCAAAACGCTCCGGCTTCACACCGTGTTCTGTTTTTTAAACCCTCCTTGCGTGGCCGGCACAATCTGCCGGCCGGATCGTTCCAAAACCCGGCCCACCGTGTCAACTCGCAAGAGCGAGAACCACAATCAAGGCTGCCAGAAGCACCAGCCCCCAGACCATCGGACCGCCAAAGGCGTTGCGACCGGCCGCGGCCTCCAGGTTTTCCTCTGCCTTGTGAAGCGTATCTTCCACCGCGTGCTCCGCCTCTTCGAGAGCGTGAATAACCTCTCCAGGCGTTTCCTCGAGAGCGATCCGTTTGGCTTCCTCGGCCACACCGGCGTCGAGCTCATCGTCTGTCGGAGCGTTTCCACCTCCGACTTTTTCACTGAATTTCGAGAAAAACTCTTCGGCCATCTTTTTGGCCGTGGAATCGATCAAACGACTACCGAGCTGAGCAAGTTTACCGCCGACCTGAGCCTTGGCCTCATAGGTTAGAAGCGTCTCCTCGCCTTCATCCGTCAGTTTGACATCGGCCGAACCTTTCGCAAAACCGGCGACACCGCCCTTGCCTTCCCCGACGATGGTGTATCCCTCCGGCGGACTGACGTTTTCAAATGTTACAGACCCTTTGAACTTGGCCTTGACGGGACCGATCTTGGTGGTGACCGCCGCCGTCATTTCGGTATCGGACGTCTTCTCCAGGCTCTCACAACCGGGAATACAGTCTTTGAGTATCTCCGGATCGTTCAAAGCCTCCCAGACGACCTCCCGTTTGGCCGGTATCCGGTGGGAGCCATTCATGTCCATGCGTTCTCTCCCCAAGCCGTGCTTGGCTTCTTTGTCTTCAAAATCAGTGAGGCCCGATGCTTCTTGCGCGTCCGGTGCCGGCACGATCTCTCCATGAGAGCCTGTTTAGCGCAAAAGTTCAATCGCTTATCTCAGCAGGTTCAAATTTTCCACGCCACCTGAATGCAATCGGCATCCGGTATGCGCCGGCCGGACCGCCGAACCTGGTTCAAACGGTGTGAAGACGGGTCAGCCGAACTGGAATCCCTGAGAAGGAACCTCTTGAATAAATCGGGCGAGGTCCGCGCTGGACAAGGGTCTGGAATAAAGAAATCCCTGCAGGTAATCGCATTGAAGATCCTGCATGATCCCGCGCTGTGCGACCGTTTCCACGCCTTCCGCCGTGACTGACAGATCGAGCGCCTTGGCAACTGCGATGATCGATTTCACGACCGCCAGAGCATCCGGGTCCTGATCCATGTTCATGATGAAACTCCGGTCGATCTTGATGCCGTCGACCGGTAGTTTGCGCAGGTAACTGAAAGAGGAATAGCCGGTTCCAAAATCGTCAATGACGATTTTCGCCCCCTTGTTGCGGAGCCAGGTCAAAAGGGAAAGGGTCACCTGATCGTTATTGATGAACAGGCCCTCCGTCACTTCGAACACGAGCCGGTCCAACGGCAGGCTGGCGGCGGAAGCCGCATCTTCAATGTCCTTGTATATACGGTTCGTCTGCACTTGCCTGGGGGACAGGTTGACATTCAGCCGAACGCTTTCGGACAATCCGCTAAACTGGCTGAATTCCTTGAAGGCGTTCTTGAACATCCAGGCGCCGATCTCGGAAATGAGCCCGCTGGCCTCCGCCGCTTCTATCATTCGTGCGGTATTCAACAGGCTCCCGGAGGGGGTCCGGAACCGCATCAGCGTCTCGAAAGACGCAATGCTCTCGTCCGAGGCCGCCATGATAGGCTGAAAGTTCAGAAAGAACTCCGTCTTGTCCGTCGCACCGGTGAGCATTGAAGCCAGGCGCAGCCGTTCAAGCGCGGCCTCCTGCATCATGGGATGAAAGACCGCATGATTGGTAAGGCCTTTTTGCCGGACGTCGTTCAACGCAATAGAAGCGAACCGCACCAGTTGCTCCGGCTCCCTGATTTCGCTGCCGGTCGGCGCAAATCCAAGACGCATTCGCAAGGTTATCTGGGTATCGTCGAGCGTGATCGGTTCCTGAAAGGCCTCTTCGACCCGTGCGACAATATCCTGAACCTTATTCTCGTCGCCGCCCTTCAGAAGAATGAGAAACTCGTCCTTTTCCTTTCGCGCGATCGTCAACGCGTCGGGAAAGGTTTGCGACAGCCTTTGTCCGGCCCGCCACAACACGGCGGAGGCCTTTTCGTCTCCAATGCCATCGACGACAACCCCGAAACGCTGAATGTCGGCATGGACAACGAGAAGAGGCCCCTCGTTCAGGCAATGACGCTGGAATACTTCCACGAAACCGGAATAGGTCGACAGCCCCGTCGCGCGATCCACATAGGCGAGATCCCGTATGTGCTCGAGAAGAGCGGTCTTTTCATATCCGAGCGCAACATTCGAGACGAATAGCTGCACCACCTCCGTTCCGACCAGTTCGTCGATACGATCCTCGGGCAAGCCGATGAAAAGCGCTCCTGTCATGCCCTTCCGGGTGACAAGCGGGAGAGCGACACCGTCTTCCGAGTTATGTGCGGCACGATCCGAAATACACTGGGAAACGGATTTACGTACCGTATGATCGCTCAGCAGATCAACGGGCAATTCGACCATGTTTTCAAAGATGCCTGTCGCCGCCAAAATCCGGATATCGGATCTGTTGGTATAACCGTAGTCGGAAAGCGCTTCCGGCCCGCACAGGAAACAGTCGACAGGCTGGCCGACAAGGTCCTCGAAAAAGTCCACGACGGCCGCGGCAAACTCGGACACGGCGTTTTGCTCGACAATTTTCGAGAACTGCTCGTTCAGCTGCTTGAGTTTCTGCCGGTTGGCCTCAAGCGAGGTCACCAATTTGTAGCCGCGCAAGGCTGTGACAATGGCGGTGATGAGTTTCGTTCTCGACAGCTCCGCCTTCTCCGCGTAACCGTCGATATCGAACTTCATGATGACATCGGCCTGAGGCGCGTAACCCGGTTGCCCCGTGCGCAGGATCAACCGGGTGAAGGGATTTTCCAGCTCGGAACGAATCCAGTTCACCAGCCCCAACCCGGCCGTATCGCTTTCCATGACCACATCGACCAACGCCACAGCAATATCCGTATTCCGGCGAAGGATATCGCGCGCCTCAGCGGCCGAAAGCGCGTGCAACAGTTCAAATTCCCGATCTTCGAACCGGCAGCCTGACACGGCGATTTTCGTGACTTCATGCACGTCCGGATCGTCGTCGACGATCAGAATCCGCCATGGCGCCCTGGCGTTCTCTTTGGTCTCCGGTGTCGAAGGCACAAGAAAGTCCATCACCATTTCAATGCGCCTTCCTTGTCGATTTTTCTTGTCATGGCCTGCGGTATTTCAACGGGGATCTCGATCGTGAATTCCGTACCGGACCCGATTTCCGACACGACTGAAATCGTCCCGTTCAAGGCTTCCGTTACCAACTGGTAGCAGATCGCCATCCCCAGTCCCGAACCGCCCTTGCCGAACTTGGTGGTAAAGAAGGGCTCGAAAACCTTCTTCAGGTTTTTCTCGGGAATTCCAACACCGTCGTCCCTGCATTTGAATACAATCTTCGAGGTGCCTTCGGGACCGCCGTCAACCTTGCCGGTGACCACCTTCGAAGAGAGTTCGACCTTACCGCTGCGGCGACCTTCGAAGCCGTGCTTGATCGCATTCTCCACCAGGTTTGAAACGAGCTGGCTAACGGCTCCCGGATAGCTGTCGATCACCTTGTCCGCATTGAGATCGAGGTCGACTTCGAAGGGCGTCTTTTTCAAGGTAGGCTGCAAGGTTGCCAGGGTTTCACGAATGATGTGGTCGAAATTGAAGGACCGCTTTTTCTCGCTTTGCCTGTCGACGGCGACCTGCCTGAAATTGCCGACGAGATCACGCGCCCGACTGAGTGTTTTTTCGATGATGTTCGCGGTATCGGAAATCTTCTGGACTTCCGATTCCAGCGCTTCCTTGCTCAGGGATTGCTGCTCGAGTTCCTTTTCCAGATAACCGGTGGAATCCTTGATCGTGGTCGCCGCCATCAAGGCATTTCCAAGGGGCGTATTGAGCTCGTGGGACACGCCCGCAACAAGGGCGCCGAGCGCGGCGAGATTGTCGGCCTGGATCAGTTCTTCCTGCACGAGCTTCAACTGCTCCGTCCGATGCGCGACCAGATCCTCCAGATTGGTCTGGTATTCCTGAATTTTCTTCAGATCCAGATGTCGCCTTTGAACCATTGCCTGCAAACTGCCGGACAAAATGCCGATTTCATCGACTCGACCCGGCATCAGCTGATCTTTCGGCGGATCCTCAATGAGTCTCGGCGTCGACAGGTAATTCACGATTCTGGACAGGGGGAGACCGATCAGGCGCCGGAACACGGTGCGGATGACAATCGCGAGCAACAGCAGATAAACGACGATCGCAGACGCGATGAAACCGACAGTGGAGACAATCTCATAAGAAATCGTCTGTCTGTCGATCAGGATGAACACCTGGCCGATTGCGTCCTTGTGCAGGATCGTGCTGGGTGAATTCAAGGTGTAGCTCAAAGCCTCGGATCGGCGGAAACCGGACACCGGCTCCCCGAAATTTCCGGTGTCCGGCGTTTCGACCCAAACCCTCTCCACAACATCGAGACTTTCCAGCCCTCGAATGAGTTGCAAGGTGGCATCCGCGTTCACGGTCCAGATCGCACGCTCGAACGGCTGCTTGGTAGCTTCAAAGAAAGCCTCTGTTACGCCGATCGCCCTTGCATTGGCTGCATCCCAGGTAAATTTCGTCAGAACGCCTACGAAAATGAGGCCCAGGATGGCGAACAAACCGAGCGTATAAAGAATAAACGTACGGGACAGGCTTGCCCGGCCCATTTCCTTGGGTGCGTATGGCAACGACGAACTGCCACTAAAATTCAAAGCGCCACCTCAAACTTGGGACCCTCTTTCCCGTGCTCGGACACGAGCCAAGACCGCCGCTTAATTCCGCACCGTGAAAGACGCCCCTCCGACCCGAACGGCCTAAAGGCCCAGTCGCGGAATGTTTCCAGAGCGTTCTGGCTTTTTCTGCCGCAAACGCACCACGCTCTAGCGGTCGAATCTGACACGTCCTCCCGGACCGGTGAACAATACTTGATTCACAGACGTTTCAACAACGATCTGAACTCCCGCCGGCACACAAAGGCTTTTCATTCTCAAGTGAACGGGAATTCGTGCTTAACTACATTTTGGGTAGGTTTTCTAAATTTTCGATAAAAAACAATTGTAAATTCAAACAACACGCACAACGACTATCCGGAATTTTTCTATACTACACCATTCGGGCAAGTTTTGCTCCCGACTGATGCCCGACAGGGACTGCACGCTCGAAAGCCGGCATGCCCTTCGGATGTTCCGGCTGCTCAAGTCTTGCCGCCGCACCGGCCAGGCTTCTGACCTAGGCGCTCACGACCGAAAGGTAGGGTGTCTTGACGGTCTTGGTTTCCACCGGGTTTTCAACCGGTTGCGCAGACACGGCAGTCGCCTGGACCGGACGCCGCGTATCCCCGACCTTTTGCTTCGGTGCGGAACCGTCCTTGAGCATGTAACCGATGTAACGGGTGGACTCGATCGCATCGTACCCGAGCTTCTTGCGCAGTTTCTTGCGCAGCTTCGAAATATGGCTTTCCACCACGCATTCATCGACGCCGTCGTTCATGACGCCGTAAACGGCATTGAAAATCTGAGTTTTGGTGACGCGCCGTCCCTTGTTCTTGACCAGATACTCAAGAATGCGCCGCTCGCGGCGCGGCAGCTCCATGACATCGCCGGCAACCATGGGATCGCGTCCATCGAAGAAAACCTCGATTGCCCCGGTCCCGGCCGAACTGTTGCGGGCTGAGATCCGCCGGCGGAAAGCACCCACGCGTGCGATAATTTCCCTGACGTGGACCGGTTTCTTCAAGACGTCGTCCAGACCGGCGGAAAACAGGTCCAGGGTTCTTTCCAGGCTCGCCGTATCTTCCAGCGCGACAATCTGTGCCTCGGGGCAATGGCTACGGATCGAGGGAACGAAACTGGTCCGCTCCTCGCACTCACCGATCAAGATCGCGTCGACCGAACACAGGTCCTGCGAGCAAGTTATTTCCAGCCAGTCGAGAAGTTCTGAGGGTTGGAGTTCAAGCGACGCGTAGCCTTCTCGCTCAAACGCGGAGGCATAGCCTGCCGTCACGATTTCCCTTGAATCTACGATGATAAACATGTGTCAGCCCCTTAGAATTACCAATATACAATCCGTAATTTTGGAGCTTCGTCAGGTCAATATATCTTCCACACTACTGCTTTTAATTTGAAAATCATAGTAGATGAAAACAATATTTCCTACCGACAAACTAAATAAAAATTCAGAAACATTGAGAATAAACTGGCAAAAAAATTGATTAAAATATCGCCTATCCCGCATTTTTCGCGCGATTAATAGTTATCCGAAGACATATATACGAAAATTGCCGCAAATAAAAGCGGCAATCCCGTATTTTTACTTTTGAAAGGAAAACCCCAAACTTACGTAGGGCCAGCAAGGGCTTGAGCCAATTCCGCAAATGGATCGGTCGGAAGGACCTGATCCGCGCGCTGGCGCATCGCTTCGTATATCCTGGGAACCAGCCGGCACGCCTTTTCGAGTTGTTCGTCACCGGAAGTCTGAAACCCGCCCATGAGCCTCAGGTCCTTGGTGTCCTCGTATTGGGAAATCAGGCCCTTGATCCGGTGGATGAGTTCCTGCTGATCCTTGGCCCAGGCGCGGGATGCAAGGCGAGACGTCGACCTGAGGACATTCACAGGCGGGTAGCGCCCCGCCTCTGCAATCTGGCGGTCCAGCACGATATGACCGTCCAGGAGCCCCCGAATGGTGTCGGACACCGGATCGTTGTGATCGTCTCCGTCCACCAGGACGGAAAAGATACCGGTAATAGACCCTTCTCCGCCGCGTCCGGGCCCCGCGCGTTCGATAAGCCGCGCAAGATCCGCAAACACACTCGGCGGATAACCACGCGCGACAGGCGGTTCTCCGGCGGCAAGGGCAACATCGCGGGCCGCATGGGCGAAGCGGGTCGCAGAATCGAGAATGAGAAGCACCTTGTGGCCCTGGCTTCGGAAATATTCGGCCACACTCATCGCGGTCTTGGGCGCGAGGCGGCGCTGCATCGCGCTTTCGTCGCCTGTAGACGCGACGACTACCGAATTGCTCAAGGTTTCACCAAGGATGTCCTCGACAAATTCCCTGACTTCACGGCCTCGTTCTCCGACAAGGCTGACGACGACGGTATCGAATTCTCCGAACCCGGCCAGCATGCCAAGCAAGGTCGACTTGCCGACCCCCGAGCCCGCGAAGATGCCGATCCGCTGGCCCACACACAGGGGGGTAAACAAGTCGATCACCCGGACGCCGGTTTTCACACCTTCCGAAATCTTCGCCCGGTTCATGGCCGGAGGGGGCGCACGATCCAGAAGGAAGGCTTCGACGCCATGGGTCAGCGCCCCCTGCCCGTCGATCGGATCGCCGAGCGCATTGACGATCCGGCCGCGCCAGCTCATATCCGGATGAATCGCGAGCCCTCCCATAACGGAGGCCACGCTGCCGATACCGATATCCGTCACCCGCTCCAGCGGCTTGACGACAATGTCATTCTGATCCAGGCGGATGATTTCTCCCTGACGGACACCGGCCCGGCCCTCGAATTCGACGAGATCGCCAAGGCAGACAATCCTTGAGAGACCTGACACTCTGATCGCCTCGGAAGAAACCTGCGTTACCCGGCCGCTCAGCCTGACCGGGCCAACTTCCGTCTCCAAGGCGGCCAGCGAAGCCGAAATCTGGTCAAGTGCGTTCAGATGCGGTGCGTTGGGCATGCCGTTCCTGGAGAGCCTTCAATACATCGAGAGGAAGCCGGTTCGCCTGGTGGGTCGCCAAATGACCCAGGTCGTCCTGGTCCGGCAAATAGGGTTCAACGCGCTGCTTTTCTGCAGCGCCTTCGAGATAGGAAACAGAGGATGCTTCGGTGCTGGTTGGCGCCTTCGCCGATATCGCCGTCTTCTGTGTGGCATCTTTCGTTTGCCTTGAGCCGCTTATCAGCTCCGCAAGGTTCAACGGCACGCCTGTTGGGGCCTTTGCCGCGGCAACGGTTTCCCCCATCACTTCAGCCCGATCCGCCCTTTCGGCCGGCTTCTTGCCAGGCACTTCGCCGGAAATTTCCGCAGGCTTGGGATCTGGAACCGGCGCCGAGCCTGTTTCAGTCCCGACTTCCGAATCCATGCCTGCTCCCTCGGTCGGTCCGGACGGAACCGGCGTTTGTTCAGCCGAAGCAACACCTGCAGGCGCCTGTTGATCAGCTCCCGCGCTCCACCGGTCTCCGACCGCGTTGTAGGCCATCATGGCACCGACACCCACAGGTCCGCCGAGTGCGAACCCGTAAATGACGTTTCCAGTCTTGCGGGCCTCGTCCGAGATCTGGTCGTTGGTTATCGAGCGGTAGATTTCCGCAACCCCCGGAATGTGCTGGAGGGGATTAATCACATCGATGAAATCCGCGAAACTAAAGGAACGGTTTTCCGCCTTGCCCGCGTTTTTCAGCGCGTCCGGCCGAAAACCCGGATCCGTTTGCCCGGCTTTCGATGATGACGTTTGTCCCGCTGTGGTCACCCCTTCGACTGCAGTCATGATGTCGCCCCGAGCTCCCGAATAGCCTTTTCCTGGCTTTCGTTGCTGTTGTCGATCATCTTGGTGGCGCTCTCGAACGCCCTCGAGATCATGATCAGTTTCGTCATCTCTCGCACCGGGTTGATGTTGGAGCCTTCAACGTACCCCTGGCGGACACCGTTGCGATCGAAATTCTGTACCGGTATGGCCGGCAAATCCGGAACGACCGCGGAGTTTTCCCGGCGGGTCAGATTGGCCTCGGCCGGGATCAGGAACAGACCGATCTGACCGACCACTCCCGCCTCGCCTTGCGAAATCTCGCCCGATTGGGTGATAAGCGGGGATCCGGCCTCCGGGTCCAGGGTGATCGGTTGTCCGCCGGTTCCGAGGATCTGCTGTCCTGTCACCGTGCGAACCATACCGTCTTGCGTGATTTCGAGCCGGCCGTCCCGCGTGTAGGAAACATTTCCGTTGACATCGCGGATCGCGAACCAGGCGTCGCCCTCCACGGCAATGTCGAGAGCATTGTCGGTCTTGTTCAGACTGCCGCCCTGACGCGAGATGTAGATCTCGCCCCCCGTCGCAAAGCTCACCTCGTCCTGACCGGCTTTCGAAATCAGCTCCGCGAATTTCACTTCGTCGGCCCGGTAGCCGGCGGTGTTCATGTTGGCTACATTGCGAGAAACCGTTTCAAGACGGTTCGAAAGCGCGACCTGTGCGGAAAGAGCGACGTAAAGAGCGGACTCCATGGATCAAACCCCTCCGAGCTTGAAGCTCTGAATGCTGGTGAGCAGGTCGTCGCTCATCTGGACGACACCCTGGTTGTTTGCGAAAAGGGTCACCGTTGGCGAGACAACCGCCTGCGATCCGTTTTCAAGGTCGTAGAGCGCTGAAAACCTGTTCAGAAAATCTGACAGGTAATCCGCGTCGGAGAATTTATCCACCTCGAGCCGCTCTTCCAGATACTGGGCCTGCTTGTCGATGTCCGTCATGGCGAACTCGTCCGGCAGGCCGAGGGCCGTATAAACGGTTTCGGCCAGCGCCCGGTCGGCGAGGATGTCATAGGCGCTATCGATGTCCGGCGCCTTGCGCTCAAAGTAAAGCGCGAGCCGGACGCCTTCGTTCTGCTCGCCTTCCCTCACCTCCAGTTCCTGGCGGTAATACTTGTCGACGACACCCTGCTGCGTCCTTTCGAAGGACATCGTGGCTTCGCCGTATTGTTCGAAATTGAAGGTCTTGGCGAACTCGGCGTATCGCGTGTCCGTAAGCTGGTTGGCAAAAGACGAACTGTCCGCGACGCCCTCCACCAGCACCTTGCGCATGAAGGCCTTGGCGTAGATCATGTCCTCTAGACCCATGGCCGTCATCGCATAGTTGAAGATGCGGTCGTCGGACAGGAACTCCTCTACAGTCTTAATGTCCCGGATGTTATCCAGGTAATACTCGGTCTGACGCTCGACCGTGGGGTCGGCTTCGACTGTCTTTAAGGAGCGTTCCATGTTGCTGCGTACGATTTGCAGCTGGGTCAATGTGTTGATCATATCCTCGTCCCCAATACGGGTGAAAGCATTGGACGGACCTTCGGTCACAAACCTTACGCCAGGCTGACCTGGCCTTGGCGGCACCCCTGACCCGGGAGGCCTGCTTTGCGGTCAGCTTCGGACAAGTCTCACCTTCTAGCGTCCTCCCGATCAAAGTTGGATTTCTCACCAGTCGGGAGCTGTTAGGTGACTATCATTATCGGCCTGATTATCGCGGGTGCGTCCCTCATCGGCGGTTTCGCCGCGCTCGGAGGCAAGGTCTCCGTGCTCTGGCAGCCCTGGGAACTTGTCATTATTCTTGGCGTCGCCATCGGTGCGTTCGTCGTCGCCAACCCCATGAAAACAATCAAGGGAACGGTCGCGGCCGTCTCCGACGCCTTGCGTAACGCTGTCCCGAACAAGCGGGAATACCTTGATGTGCTGGCGCTGCTTTACGGCCTCATGCGCGAATTGCGGGCCAAGGGCCGGAACCAGGTTGAACCCCACATAGAAGACCCGAACACTTCGCCGATCTTCCAGAAGTATCCCGGGGTGCTGCGCAACGCCAACCTGACCACGTTCATCTGCGACTATTTCCGGCTCATCATCGTCGGCAACGCGCGGGCACACGAGATCGAAGCCCTGGTGGACGAGGAACTGCAAACGATCCACCGCGATCAGATGAAGCCCTATCACGCCATGAGCAGTACGGCGGACGCCCTGCCGGCAATCGGTATCATCGCGGCCGTTCTCGGCGTGATCAAGGCAATGGCGGCAATCGACCAGTCTCCGCAGCTCCTCGGCAGCCTGATCGGCGCGGCGCTTGTGGGCACCTTCGTCGGGATCTTTTTCTCCTATTCGCTGTTCGGCCCGCTGGCCGCCAAGATCAAGATCGTCCGCGAGTCCCGCCTGCGGACCTACATCGTGGTCAAGCAGACCCTGCTGGCCTTCATGAACGGCGCCGATCCGCAGATCGCGCTGGAACACGGCCGTAAGACGATTTCCGACTATGACCGTCCCACCATCGATGAGGTCGAAAACGAAACCATGAGCGCCGGAACCGGCGCCGGCGACAACGTTCAGGATCTTCAGGGAGCCGCCTAGACCATGATTGAAGCAGCGACTGCAAGTTCCAACGCTTCCAGCTCCGAACGGGCAAGAATAGCCGACCGCCTGCTGGATGCGGCGGGGATCTCCGTCGACCGCCTGCCGATGCTTCCGGTGGTGTTCGACCGCATGGCCCGGCTGATGGCCGACGCCATGCGTCAGAAATCCCCCTCACCGTCCTATATTTCGGTGAGCTATGTTGAAAACAACCGGATCGGCGACGTTCTCGACGAGTTCGAATCCAACGCGCTTGTCGCCGTTCTCTATTCCCCGGAGTGGGATGCCCGGGTGTTGATCGGTTTCGACCGCGACTTCATCTTCACCCTGGTGGATGTGCTGTTCGGTGCCGACGGAACCGAACCGCCCATAGACGAGGAACGCTCTTTCTCGAACATCGAAACGCGTATCGCGCGGACCATGTTCGAGGTCGCCGCCAAGGCACTGGCGGAGTCCTTCTCGCCGATCGCCGAAACGACCATGAAGATCGAGCGGATCGAAAGTCGCATGGATTTTGCGGTGATCGGCCGGCGGAACAATCCGGCCGTGGTCGCACGCCTGCTCCAGCAGGCCATCGGCCGCGGTGGCGAGGTCTTCGTGGTGATGCCGCATGCCACGCTCAACCCGCTCCGCCAGCGCCTGTCCCAGGTCCTGTCCGGCGAGATGGCGGGACGCGACAAGCAGTGGACCCAGCATTTCCACAATGAAATCCAGCGCACCGAGGTCAAACTGGAGGCCATCCTGGAAGAACGGGAAATGTCGCTTGGCGATCTCTCCGACCTCAAGGTCGGACAGGTCATCGAATTGCAGGCGACCGCCAGAACGCCCGTGACGCTCGCCTGTAACGAACAGCCCATCTTCACCTGCCAGCTCGGTCAGCTCGACGGTTCCTACACGCTGCAGATCGAAGAACTCATCCACGAGGAAGAAAAGGATCTATTCGATGATCTCCGCAATCGTTGACGGCGTCCTGCTTGTCGCACTCGTGGCGACGACGGTCCGGATGCTCCAGATGCACAAGGAGCTGCGCCGCCTTGGCTCCTATCACGAGGACTATCAGCGTATTTTCGACCAGACCGCCCTGGCGTTGGATGGGATCGAGGTTTCCATCCAGGAAATCAACGTCAAGGGCGCCCAGATCCTGAACGCCCTTGGAAACCGCATGGACGATGCCCGCGAGCTGATTGCGGAAATCGACGGCCTCACGCGTGAAGCCAAACGGCAGCAATCGGTCCTGAAGGCGGAACTGAAGGAGCTATCGAAAGCGACCGCCATGCTCGACAGCTCCCGCCGGTTCACACCAACCCACGATGACCTCGATATTTTCGAAGCCGATCCGGAAAACGCCAAATCCGCGAAACCCCGGGACGGACGTTCTTCCAAGGTCGCCGACGGCGACACCGTGTTGCGGAGTGCGTCCCTCGAAACGGTGGAAACCCGTGTCCACCGCATAGACACACCTTTGGCAAGTCCGTTCCGCACCGTTTCCATGAACCAGAAGGATAAAATGTAATGTCCGAAACCATCGATCACATTGCCACGGAAACCGGTCCGAAAGCGAAACCGGCCGACGCAACGAATTTCGCCAAGGTCGAATCCCCCGACAAAGGCGCCTCCAATGGGACCATGGGGGACGACAAGAACCTGGACACCATCCTCGGCATTCCGGTCAACATTCAGGTCGTTCTTGGCTCCGCGACAATGCTTGTGTCCAACCTCTTGAAACTTGGCCGCGGCGCCGTCATCCCCCTGAACCATCGTGTCGGGGAGCCGATCGATATCGTGGTCAACGGCCGCGTGATCGCCAGGGGCGAAGTGGTCGTGGTCGAAGACGACAATTCCCGCTTCGGCGTGTCGCTCACGGAGATCATCAGCTCCCAGTCCGGCGCCCTGGATGTCTGATCCGGGCATCGCACCCGATCCTGTTGCCATCTGACCGTTCAAACACTCACTTTTTCCGGGAATGAGCGATAATGACAAGCTCCGCCACTGCCGCCGGTATCTCGACGCAAGCGGCTAATATAATGAAACCGCCCGCGCCTCCCGCACGCCGCCTGAACGGGACGCAGCGAGTGGCGGCCATTTTGCTGTCGCTGGGCAAAACCAACTCCCAGAAACTGCTGCAGCATTTCGACCAGGACGAAATCCGGATCATCACCGTCGCCGCCGCCCAGCTCGGCACGGTCTCGCCCGACGAACTGGACCGGCTGGCCGAGGAGTTCATCGAGCAGTTTTCCCACGGCACGACCCTTTTCGGCTCTGCCAACGAAGTGGAAAAGATGCTCGAAGGCGTGCTGCCGGAAGATCAGCTCGCGGACATCATGTCGGATGTGCTCGGCAACTCCAACAGGTCGATCTGGGACCGGCTGACCACCGTTTCCGAAACGGTTTTCGCAAACTACCTTCTGAAGGAACATCCCCAGACCGCGGCCCTGATCCTCACCAAGATCAAGCCGGCCGCGGCGGCAAAGGTCCTCAGCCAGATTCAGGCCCCAATTCGCAACCAGCTTGTTCGGCGCATGCTGTCGATCAAGGCGGTGGTGCCTGAAATCATGCGCGACATCGAAAAGACGATGCACGAGGACTTCATGCTCAATCTGTCCGGCACCCTGGAGGCGGATTCTCATGCGCGCATGGCCGACATCCTGAACAAGATGGACCGCGACCACATGGAGGATGCCCTGGAAAACCTCAACGAGGTCAGGCCGAAAACGGCGGAACTCCTGAAGGGCCTGCTGTTTACCTTCGACGACATCATCAACCTCAACGCCCGCACCCGGATGGCGATTTTCGATCAGATACCAACCGACCGGATCGTTCTGGCGCTGAAAGGCACCAATGGACAGTTCCGGGAGGTCATCCTGTCATCCCTGACTTCCCGTGCGCGGCGTATCGCCGAACACGAACTCGCGGCGAGCGAGCCGGCCGCGCAGCGCGACGTCCTGGACGCCAGAAGCGCCATCACCAACCTGGCGCTGGAAATGGCCGGGCGGGGAGAAATCGAGCTCAATCCGAAACAGGACGAAGGTGCGTATTTTGCGTAACCGCCGGCGACCTTTCGGCTACGCCGGGTTCACCGGATAAACGGGTGGGCCGATGTCGGAAGATACGGACAAGGATTCAAAAACAGAGGAACCGACCGAGAAGAAAATCAGCGATGCCATCGAAAAGGGCAACACACCGGTTTCCAAGGAAGCTCCGGTCCTTGCGACTTTCATCGCCTCTCTTCTGATCGGCAGCTTCGTGGTGACTTCGGGAGCCGGTCAGCTCGTCAAGACGCTGACCCACCTCCTGGACATATCGGGAGGAGTGGATCTTGGGAACAGCGCGGATGCCTTGCTGCTCAGCCATGCGGTTTCAATCGAAGCCGGTAAATTCCTGGCGCCCATCATCGCGTTGCTCACCGTGGCCGGGCTTGCTTCCGCGTTCTTTCAAAACACCCCTCGCATCGTCTTCAACCGCATCAAGCCGGAGCTTTCCAAACTTTCGCCCGCGAAAGGCTGGAAACGCATATTCGGCGCCCAAGGCCTTGTCGAATTCCTCAAGGCGGTCTTCAAGTTCTCCACGGTCAGCGCCATTGTCTATGGCCAGTTCCGGGCGAATGAAGCGGAACTGATCAACGCCATGTTCACCGATCCAAGTGCCCTGCCCGAAGTCATCCTGCAGATTTCCATGCGTCTGATCGCCGGTGTCTGCATCGTAACGATCCTGCTGGTCACCGTCGACGTTCTTTGGTCGCGCTCTCACTGGCGCAAGAACCTGCGCATGAGCAAGCAGGAAATCAAGGACGAACACAAGCAGATGGAAGGCGACCCGATCGTCAAGGCACGTCAACGCTCCCTCGCACGCGACCGGGCCCGAAACCGGATGATGGCCGCCGTCCCCAAGGCAACCCTGGTTGTCGCCAATCCGACACATTATGCCGTTGCGCTCCGCTATGACGGCGGCCAAAATCCCGCACCGGTTGTGGTCGCCAAGGGCCAGGACCTGATCGCGCTCAAGATCCGCGAAATCGCGGAAAGCAACGGGATCCCGGTGATCGAGGACCGCCAGCTCGCCAGATCTCTCTATGCGTCATCGGAAGTTGAACGCATGATACCACCAGAGTTCTACAGGGCGGTTGCAGAAATTATCTGTTACGTGTACTCACGCCAGGGGAAGGCTGCTGTATAGATAAATGAATTTTCGGAGGTCTGGGGGAATGCAGGATCTGCCTGGAGGGCGCGAAAAGAAAATGTCCTCGCTCAGTTGCGACCGGCAGCGCCAGGAAGCCATCGCTTCCGCCCTTGCCGATTTCATCGAAGATCTGAAGCTGGTCGACGTTGTCGATTTCATCGCCTACATCCGTTCGGACAGGCACGGCAACATCGAGGAACTGATCAAATCTTCGGCCGAGCTCTTCTTCAAGGAAGGCAGTCTGCGCTACTCCATGGCCGCCCAGGCCGAAATCGAATGGGACACCACACCCAGGGTTTCACTGGACCTTGAATTCTTCAACAAGGGCGTATGGATCTACTTCACCGTCGTGCTCGCCTCTCCGGACAACGCGGTCAACGTTTCCTACGTCGAGATCCCGGACGCCGCCGGCAACAAGGTCAAGGAAACGGAGTTGCTGCTCGAGGCGCTGGCGGACGCACGGTTGAAGTAGAGGCCAGGCTTCCGGGCAAACAGGGTCCTCAGGCGCTCCGATAGGTTCCTGCAGATTCCAGAACCTGCCGGTCTCTCTTTCAGTGAAAATCAGAAAAAGCCTTCCCAAAGGCGCCGGGCGCCAAAAGCCGATACGGGACGCGAGATTGTGCGAAACTCTTCCTCGATGACGACAAAAACGAAATGAGGAAACGCGCAGCGACAGGCTGGTCATAGGCTTGAACGTAGCTCTTCCCGGTGCGCTAGCGCTTTAACGCCAACCGAAACGAACAAAAAACCGGCCTTTGGTGGTTCCTGTAAGGCGTTGCGCTGACTTGCACAACCAACCGGGTCGTTCCGCGCAACGCGTCTTGCCGGCGAACCGGAACGTGACATCGGATTGGATACCGGTTCGTTGCGGTCTGAAAATGGAAGCAACTCCCAAAGGGTGCGTTACAGTTGCCTCACTGAGGTGTCCGTCAGCCTATCAAGCAACGGTTTTCACCAGACCGTGACCTCTTTCGGACCGCTCCTTACCTCTCAGCCTTCGTGCACCGGCATCAGGAGACGACCCCAGCGGGTTTCCTTCCTTGGACAAAAAAACGGCGCTTGCGATGGAACACAAGCGCCGGGGCCTGGGAGGCGGCAGGTAAATCAGTAGGCGGGTCTCAGATCGCGCTGCCCGGCAGCTCGGTCAGGACGTCTTCCTTGGCGAAGTAATTGAACTCCTCGACCAGAACGTCATGGATTACCGGCTGGCCCAGACGGGAATTGGTCTGTTCCTTGAGCCGGTCCACGAACCCGTCCAGGTCGTAACGCTCCAGACGCTGGAAATCGAGCGTTTCGTCGGCGTAGAGCGCCCGGAAGGCCTCATCGACCAGAAAAGGATGCGGCGGGACGGGTAGCCGGCGGAGGGTCTCGCCATCCGCGGTAAAGACGAGCTTGGCGACCACATAACCCTGGATCGTGCCCTCGTAAAGGATCGGCACGTTGACCGGATTGACGGTCTCGTAGTCCAGTCCGACGAAAACTTCCTCATTCTCGCCGCCGTCACTGTTCCTGGAGGCGAGATAATGCGCGGTTCCGTATCCGGACACCAGCATGGTCGCTGTCAACCAGACCCCTGCCGCCAGGATCTTCATCATCGCGCCGGCTCCGGAAACGGTGCCTGGTAGGTTCCATCCGACTCATAGGCAATCATTGTTTTTGACATCATTTCCACGACTTCTGTTACAGCATTCATGTGGTG
The DNA here is from genome assembly GCF_017309185.1 of Roseibium aggregatum. Lineage (GTDB taxonomy): Bacteria > Pseudomonadota > Alphaproteobacteria > Rhizobiales > Stappiaceae > Roseibium > Roseibium aggregatum_B. The sequence continues at coordinate 2,362,825 of NZ_JAEKJZ010000001.1, forward strand.
CTTTAATAGTCTGACGTTTTCGTCCAGAACACCCTTGAATTCCTGCAAATCGTCCTTCACCTGTTGCGGCAGGATGGTGCCCGGAACGTTTGCGCGCGCCCTGGTAAGATCGAGAAGCGCCTGGCTCTTGCCATATTCAAAAGCTTTGAGATCAGCGGTCGGGTTCGCGCGGAGCGCCCGGGTTTCCGACTGGACCGCATCGATGGCTCGCCGGACGGCAAGGGTCAGGGGCGCGAATTGTCCCGGATGGACAGGTCCCTCTTGTACGGCAATCTCCTGGCCGGTTTCCATCAGGCGTTCGCTCCTTGTTTGAGAGAGTCAGAAATCAGGTCTGCGATACCGACGCCTCCCGACGCGGCAATCTGGTTTGAAACCTGTTCGGCCAGCATCGATCTCCAGATTTCGCCGGTCGCGCCTTCACCGAAGACGGCATCCGCATCTTGCGGCAACATTGTTTCGACGAACTGGCTCAGCACCATGGCTTCGAATTTCTCCGCCGGCGACTTGCCGCTTCCGGAGCTGCCGGTGGCGGCGGCAGAACTGAACCTGTTGAAATTCGCTTCCCACCCGGCGGAAGCATCGGCAAAGGCAAGGCCGAATCCCTCCCCGGTTCCTGAGGCGGCGATGGACCGCAACCGGTTTGTGGCGATTTGCCGACTGACCGGGTCCGCGGCCTTGGCGACATCCAGGATCAGGTCTGACGGAGGCGTAATCGCCATGGAACAACTCCTCGGGTCTCTTTCGGATCGATGGGGCAAACAAGGCCCGGCCAGGTGACAGGGCAAGGCAAGCAGGGATGCTTTCAGCCGGACCTTGTTTGCGCTTTCCGTTGTAGGGTATCCAGCTTGCGGGAGGCTTGCGTCGCCGTCTCGGACGGCGACTGAAAGGCTGGAACCTGGACTGGTCTGTGGAGGGTCTACACAGGGGCCTCTCAGCACCCGGTTCTCCAGGCAACAGAGACGGGACCCGTTTCATTTCTGACCGCACACGCGCCGGCTCTCCGATACGCCCCGTCCGATGAGGCAAGCCGGATCATGCCTGGCGTCCAACCGCCCCCCGGCCCTACCCGTAGCGCCGATCGAGAAGTTCCATGAGGTCGCGCTCCTCTTGCGCACGCTGCTCCTCACCACGCATGCGGGCGAGCCGGTCAGCCATCAGGTTGAGCATCATCCTTTGCTGATCGAACTCGGAATTGACCTTCGCCCGGGCCTCGCTGACCTGAGCCAGCTCTTCGATGATCCGTCGCAGGCGTTCGGCTGCGTTGGCGATGAAACGATCGTGCTGTGCAAGGTCGCCGTTCGACAGCGCCACGAGGATGCGTCGCTCCTTTTCGTTAAGTTGGTAGACCTGCGAGTCAAGTTTTTGCAGAAGCCACGAGGAAAACAGGAAGATCTGCTTCTGCATACGGAACAACCGTTCGAGTTCCTGACTGTTTCGCGCCATCGGACTATCCTACCTGAAGCCAAGTGAAATACCCGTCGAGGAAGATCATGATTGCCTCGACGATGGTGAGGTAAAGAAAATACAATCCCCCTGCGATAACAAAGGGCATCGAGATGAAGTACACCGGGATCTGCGGCGTCAGCTTGTTGACCAGACCGACCGCCAGATTGATCACGATCGTGTAAACGATGAAGGGACTGCACACCCGCAATGCCAGAACGAAGGTTCGCCCCATCTGTTCGGCGAACTGTTCCAGACTGGTGACCGCCGCAATCGGTTGACCGGCCGGAATGGCCTCATAGGAGGCCGCCAGGCCGCGCAGGATTTCCCAGTGCTGATCAGTGATAAAGACCATCGCGGTCGCGGTAACGGTGAAAATGTTTGCGACCGGCGGCAACGCATCGGTTCCTTCGATCGGCATGCCCGGCATGTTGGACATGCCGATCGCCATGGACACCAAAGTCGTCAGCGTTTCCAGCGCGGCCAGAAAGGCCCGCCCCAGAAAGCCGATAAACGCGCCGGTCAGGAGTTCCGAGCCGATGAACCAGGCAACCGTCGCCAGTTTTTCGTCGGGCAAGGCGTCCTGAACCCCGCCGGCAAGCAACGGTGACAGGGCGAGCGACACGGCCAGTGCCACGAAAAGACGGACCCGGACGGGGATGCGGCTGCTGCCGAAACCCGGAATGACCATCAGGCATGCGCCGATCCGGCAAAACAGCAGAAACACGGCCAGCAGAAGCGACGCGCTGTAGGTGCTGAACACCAGGCCACCGGAAATCACGAGACGCTTCCAAGAGCTGCAACATCGACACCACGGGCGATTTCCAGATGCGACAGCACCGGCAGATTTGGAAACATGCGCTCCACGATCATACGAACGTAAGGCCGGGCATCGGGTGCGGCGACAACGGCGAAACGGCTGCCTTCCTTCATGTGTTTCTTGACCGCGTCGGACATCTGAGACCCGAAATCCTCGACAAGCTGAGGCTCGATATCGAATTCGATGACGTCACCCTTGGCGTCCCGTTTCAGCGCATTGTGAAACGCCAGATCCCAACGGTTGCCGAGACGAAGCACCTTCAGCGGCCCGCCTTCGGCGAGATCCCCGCAGATCTGCTGGGCAATCCGCATGCGCACATGTTCCGCGACCTGCTCGGAGCGACGCACATGGGGAACGATTTCCGCGACCGCCTCGAGAATGAGGTTGAGGTTGCGGATCGAAACCCTTTCGGCAAGCAGCAACTTCAACACGGCCTGCAGACCGGAGAAGGAGGTGTGGGCCGGGCAGATATCTTCGAGCAGCTTCTGGTACTCAGGTTCCAGTCGGTTGAACAGCTGGCGCATGTCCTTGTAGGACAAGAGCTGCGGCAGATTGTTCCGGATCACCTCGCTCAAGTGCGTAAGGATCACCGTGATGTTTTCCGCCGGCGCCAGACCGCTGCGCTTGAGTTCCTCCGCATAGGCGGGCGGAACCCAGTAGGCAGGCATGCCGAAAGCGGGCTCCTTGGTCGGATCGGCCGGAACGGGAAGCGTTTCGTCGGCCGGAGGTATCACCAGCAGCTCGCCTACCTTCAATTGCTGGGCGGTGATGATCGTGCCGTGGATCTTGATCTGGTAGGATTTCGGATCGAGGGTCAGGCTGTCGGTCACCCGGATGTCAGGCACCACGAATCCAAACTGCTCGGCGAATTTTCTCCGCATCTTGGCGACCCTGCGCGAAAGTTCGCCATGCTTGGCAAGCAATCCGGCCGAGAGCTGCTTGCCGATAACAAGCTCGATCTCCGCCGATTTCAGGGTTTCCTTGACGGAGTCCTTTTCCCGTGCCCTTTCCTTGTCCGCAGCCGCCTTTTTTCTGTCGTCCTCGACCTTCTTCTGCGCGGCAACACGCTTCGGTATCGCATAGCCGATGAAGCCCATAAGACCCGACAGAAGCAGGAATGGCAGCATGGGCAAACCCGGCATGATCGCGAACACACCCATGAGGATCGCAGCGACGAACAGGGCCCGCGGATAACCGCCCAACTGGCCGAGAACGGCCTTGTCGGCCGAGCCGCGCGTTCCGCCCTTCGACACGAGAAGGCCCGCGGCCAGGGAAACCACGAGAGCCGGAATCTGGGACACCAGACCGTCACCGACGGAAAGTTTTGTGAAAACGTCTGCTGCGTCGGAGACCGACATGTCGTAGCGCGTGACACCGATGACGATGCCGCCGAACACATTCACCGCCGTGATGATCAGACCCGCAACCGCGTCCCCGCGAACGAATTTGGACGCACCGTCCATGGCGCCGAAGAACGAACTCTCCTCTTCCAGTTCCTTGCGCCGGCGCTGGGCTTCCTTGTCGTCGATGAGCCCCGCCGACAGGTCGGCGTCGATGGCCATCTGCTTTCCGGGAATGGCGTCGAGCGTGAACCGGGCGCCGACCTCCGCGATACGGGTGGCGCCCTTGGTGATCACCATGAAGTTCACGATGATCAGGATGGCGAACACGATCAGACCGATCACGAAATCGCCGCTCATGACGAATTGCGAAAACCCGTTGATGACAAAGCCGGCCGCGTCCGTGCCTTCATAACCGTGGGCCAGAATGACGCGGGTCGTCGCAATATTGAGGGACAGCCGGAGCATTGTCGCGATCAGCAGGATCGTGGGAAAGGACGAGAAATCAAGCGGCCGCTGAATCCAGAGCGCCACCATCAGGATCAGGACGGACAACGCGATCGACATGGCCAGTCCCAGGTCGATGAGGAACGTCGGAATTGGCAGGAAAAGAACCGCCAGAATGACGACGATGCCGAGCGCGAACAAGACATCGCGCCGGCTTTCAGGCGTGTCGCCGGGTATAGAAGAAATGGAGGTGTCCGTCATGCCTTCCCTCTGGAGCTGGTCCGATGGAAGGTAAAATCAGGGGTCAGGCTTGCGTGAGGCTTTTATGGGGCCGTTCGGTCAGGATTTTTTGGCCGCGACTGAGCAGACCACAAACGGCGGACACCGGCCTGCAGGCTGGAATGCAGGCCGGTGCCGAACTCGCCAGAGAAGGTGTCGATAGACGGAGACCGCTAGAAACCGTTTTCGATCCGGCCGTAGATCAACGCGGTCAGTCCGTAGATCTGGCCACCGATAAAGGGGCCTGCGATGACGATCATGACGAGAATGGCGACAATTTTTGGAATGAAGGTCAGCGTGATCTCCTGCACCTGGGTCAGGGCTTGCAGCAGGGCGATGCCGATGCCGACAACCATTGCCGGCACGATCGCTGGCGCAGACCCAACCAGGATCGTCCATATGGCGGACCTCACGAGGTCCAGCGCGTCAACTTCATTCATTTTGCCTCGTCCGATCAGGTAATCGTCACACCCGCGCCAAGCAGGACGCCGCTGCCGTTATCCAGACCGAGAACCGTGCCGTCGGAGTAAACCTCAACCGACGTGACCACGCCCGTCGTTCCGTTCGCGTCCGTTACGGTCCGCCCGATCAGGTCGTCCACCTGACCGAAGGACATGTTCATCAGCATTGATTCCAGCTTGGCATTGGTCTGGATAGCCTGCTCAACTTGGCTGAAGCTTGCCAGCTGGGACAGCTGCTCGGAAGCATCCATCGGATCGGTGGGATCCTGGTTTTGCATCTGGGCCATCATAAGCTGCAGGAACGTGTCGTAGTCCACGGTCAGCTGTTCCTGGGCGGCCGCGGCCGTCGTGGTGGCGGTGGTTGCACTGACACTCTCAACTGTCGTCATCTTGCATCTCCTTAAATGGCTGCCATCTCGGCACGCGACTGAAACGTCCCGCGCGCCGGGACAGGCGAAATCGACGAATTCGTGTGCGCTTCCCTGCGATGGTTCTCCTGCATCACCTTCGCCTCGATCGGGTAAAGGCTGCGAACGATCTTCATCGCCTCGAACCAGCGTTCGGTCTTGGCAAGCTCTTCCACCTCTTCCAGGCGGTTCAAGACCTCTTCCGTGGAAAACGCCGCTTTGACCGAACCAAGCACCAGATGAAACATTTCCTGCGCGGTTGCAGCGGACTGCGGATCGATGATCATCGTCTGAAGGATGAAATAGAGCTGCCGCAAAGGTGTCGTCGCGTCCTCCGGCTGAAGGACATGGGCTTCAAGCAGAAACACCGCGTCGTTCAGAAGTTCGATATTGGTCTTGCGTTCGGCACGGATCACCGCACCGTTGATGTAAAGGCGTTCTCCCGCCTTCAAGCCGATCTTCATGTGTTATCCGTCCAGACTGTCGCGAATGATGGAGTTGATTTGGATGATGTCGGAAAAATCGTCCTGCCTTCTTTGGCGCAGGGCCTCGACCTCCTTCAGTACCCAGATCCCGACGGAGATCAGGTTGGCTCGCGTTTCTAGAGGCAACTCGTTGGCATCGTCCGCCAGGTGTTCGAGGAAGTAACTCCACAGCCGGCGTGTGTAGAAAAGCGCGTCCACCGCCTCGGCCGACTTTACCCCCCTCTCCTTCGCGACCGACAGCTTGTCGATGACAATCGACATGGCCTGATGCTCGTTTAACCGCTGATCGCTGCAAAGATCGTCCATAACCTCGGCGTAAGACAGATTGTACATGGGTCCTCTCAAGGTTTTCCGTGTCGATGTCGATAGTTCGTCAACTTAGGCGGGTCAGATGTAGTTCAGAATGGACAGGCCCTGCATGCGGGCCGTCACGGCATAAGTGGTCTCCAGCTGGGTCAAAGCCGTGTTGAGCCGCACCGAGGTCGCCTCCAGATCGACATTCTCAAGCGTGTTGATACGCGCGTTCAAAATGTCGGTTTGAACCGACAGGCGGTCACTCGCCAGGGCGACCTGCTCCTGTACGGTTCCAAGCTTTCCCATCAAGGTGGTGACGCCGCTGATCGCGGATCCGACCTTTTCAATCGCCTTGTTGACGACTGTCTTGTAGGTTTCGCCATCCAGCGCAGAGTTGCCCAGATCCGACATCATGACGTAGGCTTCAGCCAGTTCCCGGAAAGCCTGCTCATTCGCGCTGACCGAGCTGTTGACGGTCTCGCTGGCCGATATCCGGCTCACGACGACGCTGTCGGAGGCATTCGACCAGTTCGCACCCCAGGCGGGATCGCCGAACATCGCATCGAATGCGCCTGTCAGATATGTCTCCATGGCTGCCGGCGTGATCGTGGCGACGTTGGGGTTATCCTGAGCGAAACCAAATTCCGTCAGAAACGCCGCGTCCGCGGCGATCTTGTTCGCCGAGGTCAAATCGGAATAGTCGTTGAACGGTACCTGATCGGAATTGATACCGGCGAAAACGTAGTTTCCGTTCAGCTGGGTGTTGAGCCGCGACATCAGCAGTTCGAGATTGCCCGCGGCATCCGCGGCGGCGATGTCCGCGTTTGAGGGATCTTCGCTCAACGCGACCAGCGTGCTCAGAAACTCCTGCGCGTCGGTCAGGATGTCGTCCATCGCCGCCTGGCTCACATCCAGGCGGGAGGCCGTCAGGGCATTGGTATCGACAATGCCGTTCAGAAAATTGAACTCCGCCCGGAGATTAACGGCTTCGCCGGTGCTGCTGCCGAGATCCAGCCCGATATCGTATTTCCGGCCCGAGGACAGTTCCACGCTCAGTTGGTTGACCAGAGACGATTGCTTCATGATCTGGCGGCGCGAGGCGTCGGATATTGAAAGCGTGGAGATGAATGTGGTTTTCATGATGCTTACCTCGTCATGTCCAGAAGGTCTTCCAGCATGGAATCGACCGCCGCAATCAGGCGCGACGCGGCCGAATACGACCGTTCGATTTCAAGCAAAAGCGTCATCTCTTCATCGATGTTGACGCCGGTTTCGTTGCTGAGATTTTCAGCGGTCCGGCTGAGCAGCACGGACTGAACCTCCACATTGCTGGTCATGGCCTGCCGGCCGGCTTCCAGCCAGCTCACGGACGAGGAAGCAAAGCCGCTCAGGGAATCCGTCGGATCAAGCTCGACACCGGGATCGAAGGTTCTCTGGGCATCGAACGCCGAAACCAGCTCCTGCAGCCGGTCGGAAAAGGCAGCCGCGCCTGTGGTGTTGTAGACATAGTCCGGATCCGCCGGATCCGAGATGCCGCCATCCCGCAATCTGTCCAGGTCTCCGCCCTGATCCGGGTCGGCGTTGGCATTGACCTCGATGTCCGCCGCCAGACCGCTGATCAAGGTGCCGGCGGCAGGAACGGCAGGCGCGCCGGACCAGGTGAACAGACCCGCCTGATCCGGTCCCACAGCAGTCTGGTCGGCTTCCGCGAAGGCTTCTATGAGGCCGCGCGCGACTTCGTCCAGCTGGTTCTGATAGGTCACGGCAACATCGTCGCGAAGCTGCGCAAGACCGTGCAGACGGCCGGAATCGATCGGCATAACCGCACCAGGTCCCGCGACGGCCACGCCGTCCACGACCACCGAGCCGCCAACGGTCGTCGCATCGTAGATAAGTGTCGCGTCGAAAGTGACGTCGCGCGCCGTTGTCTCGAACAGCGTCACACCGCTGTCGGTATAAACGACGATATCTCCGTCGGCCCGGCTCAGTGTGGTGATACCGATCTCTTCGGAAAGACTGAGGAGGACCTGATCGCGCGCGTCCTGAGCGTCGGTCACGTCATTTCCCGATTGCGTCCCTTCGACAACGACGGAATTGAGATCCTCCAACTGGGTCAGCAGCGAGTTGATGTTGGCGACGGAAGTCGCCATATCGGCATCGGCCGAGGCGCGAACGTCCTGAACGAGCGCCGATCCCGACTGCAGCGTGTCCGCGACATCCTTGGCGCTTTGCAAAACATCCTGCGCCAGAATGGTGTTGTTCGGATCGGACGCGAAACTTTGCAGCGACAGCTGCAACTTGCCGAGCACAGCCGCCGGGGAAAGCAGCAGCTCCGTGTCACCGGTTGTTTCCGCGAGCCGCTCAAGCCCGGTCAGCACCGCCTCCTGCGATGTTCCAATCGACGTATTCTTCAAGAGCGAAGTGTAGAGCGCACTGTCCGTGGTGCGCTCGATCCCGTCGACACGCACGCCCCCCGCCTGACCGGAGCTGGTATAGGTCTGGCTCAGAAGGACAGACTTCCTGGAATAACCGCTCTCTTGAGCGCCCGAAATATTCCGGGCCACAACGGAGGACTCGGTTTGCCGGGCTGCCAGGGCGGATTGCGCCACCTGCAGGGCTACGGACAAACTCATGACGACACCTTTCGGGTTTGCGGTAAAGCCGCTCTTTCAGTTGATTTTGTTTGAGGCCGCCGGACGGTTGTGAGCGGCGGCCCGACGATTCAGCGGACCAGGTTCACCAACTGCTCGAGCAGATCGGACCCGGCTTTGAAAACCTGCGAATTCGCAGTGTAGGTTCGTTGGGATTCAATCATGGACGTCAGCTCGTCGCCGAGGTCGACGTTTGAACTCTCAAGACCGCCGACTGCAATCGTTCCCATGCCGCTCTGCCCGGCAAGGTCAACGCGCACGTCGCCGGACTCCTGGGTTGGGCTGAAGACATTGCCCGTTTCCGGCGTAAGCTTGTCCGGGCTGATGACGTTGGCGATCGGGATCTGGTAAATCGCGGTGCGGGTCCCGTTTTCGTAAACCGCATAGAGCACGCCCAGGTCGTCGAACTCGACGCTTTTCACCGCGCTCGGCGCGTTGCCATCCGTATCCACGTTGGTCACGGTGAAATCGGCATTCAGATAAGTCGATTGATCGAGATCGATGTCGAAGGTGCCGCCATTGGGAACGGCGACGTTAATCGTCGTCGGGCTCGCGGCGGTCAGGTCTCCGGTGGTAACGTCAAAGATCAGCGTCGCGGTGTTCAACGGAGCGGAGCTGTATGGAAATCCACCGCCGGCCGCTGCGTCCGCGGCATCGAAAACAGTGACTTCCCATTCGGAATCAACCGCCGTCTCGGTTGTTTTGGTGTAGTAAACGTCAAGCTGGACCTCGTTGCCGAGATTGTCGAAAACGATCATTGAGGTCTTGTGGGAGAATGTTGAGCCAGCCACGTTGTTTGACGGTCTCGAGCCTGCCGGAACGATCGCTTCGTCCTCACTCACGTTGACCCGCAAATAGGCGCTGCTTGTCGGCGTCGCTTCCAGCTGGTTCTGGGTCGTGTTGATCGGCTCAAGCCCGCCCAGGCCGTTGGCGATGACCGTCGGCGCAGTCCCGGCATTGATCGGATAGCCCTGCAGGTAATATCCGGCGGTATTCACCAGATACCCCTCTCCATCGGGAACGAAATGCCCTGCGCGCGTCAGATAATTTGCCCCGGCCTCGTCGGCAACGACGAAGAAGCCGTTCCCTTCAATCGCAAGGTTGGTGCTCGACGTCGTGTAGCTGATAGTGCCCGCTTTGGAGACCTCATATTCCGTATTGGCCTGGACACCGCCGGAGTTGAAGGACCCCGTTCCCTGCTGAGAAATCACGAGGGACGAAAAATGCGTCTCGGCCCGCTTGTAGCCAGTCGTGCTGGAGTTCGCGATGTTTTCCGCTACGGTACCAAGTTTGCTTGACTGCGCATTCATGCCGGACACGCCAGTCCGCATAACTCCAAAAAGCCCCATGACAGGTCTCCTATGTCCAAATCAACAGACCATAGTCAAACCGATCTATCTTGCGTGAAGCTGTTCTGGATAATATTTCTTCTTTACATTCAGATACTTAATTATTTTAAATTTTAACTATTCAAGAAAAAAGCGCCTTTGAAAGACGCTTTGGAAACGTTTTTCTCAGGCGCTACAGAATTTCTTCGATTTTTTAGTCCAGTTGCCGAAGCCGGATGCGATCATGTTCCTGATCACCGTGCAGACATACCGCTTTTGGGCGGGATTATTGTTGGGGCCGGCGTGATAGCGTGCAACCGCCATGGTCCAGGATCCCTGGCTTTTGCGGAGGTCCTTTAGAAAGCGGGCTGCGTATTGCACGTTTGCGCGGGGCTCGAGCATCTGCGAGACCGACCTGAATTGGCTACCGTGGTAATAGTGATTGATCTGCATGCAACCCACATCGATCAGCTTCTTGCCATGTTGACGCGCCTTGGCGATATCCTGCTGGGCGGCCGACCGGCTCGGCGGAAACACCGACTTTCCCTCAATGTTCAGGGCGTAGGGATAAAGCGAGTTCCGGCGTCCAGTCTCGGTAAGACCGACAGCATAAAGAACGCCGAGAGGCACACGGTATTTCTGGGCGGCAGAGATCATTTCCCGTTCGCAGACATTCTGCACCTCGGCCTGCGCCCGGACACCGCCGCTCAGGGTGGCGAAACTACAGATAGATGCCATCAGAAAGGCTGACGCCAGTGCTTTCTTCATGACCTTTTCCTTTCGTGGTATCGGAATTACGGAAAACTTCTTCAGGGCCGTTCTGCCCGGCGCGGCCGTTCTGCTGTCCGGAACCGCTGCCATTGAAGTTCTGCGCTGACCCATCGCCGGCCGCGCTTTGCCCCGCGCCGTTCTGGCTTGTCGCCGACCCGCTGGTACCCGCCTGACTTGTTTGTTGAACCGCAGTGCGGTCGTCGGCAGCCTGGACGGTTACGGTATCCGCCTTGAATCCCGTCGCGCGCAACATCTGGTCAAGCATCTGCTTGTCCTGCTTCAACAGCTCGGCGGTCTGCGCGTTACTCGCCACCATCGAGACTTCGACGGTATCGCCAACAATCTTCAGAGACACCTTTACGGTTCCGAGTTCATGTGGCGTAAGCTGGATATCCAGCGTTTTCAGCACAGGTCCTTCCGCCTTGGTGGAAATCCCCTCGGACAGGGACGTCTTGCCAGCGGTAAGCTCGCTCAACGCGGTCGTAACCTGGTCACCCACCTGTTGCGCGGGCGACAGTCTCATGTTGGGAGCGAAATGCGTTTCCTGACGAAGGACTTTCAAGGATCCAGCCGCCTCGTCCAAAAGGAGCGAACGGCCTGCTGAACGATCGGACAGGGGATCGGCAACCTTTTCCGGTTCGACGCCGAACTGGGCAAAGAGAGAGGAGGTCCCGGTCTTGGAGATCTCCCCCTCGCCTGCACCTTTCCGGGATGCGGCCGCGTCGCCCGCGCCTTGATAAGGCATCACAGGGCGGCCCTGCTGCGCAGTCCCGGACCCTTGAGCTTGTGCATCCGCACGAGCCGCAAGGACGGCATTGACCGCCAACGCGGAAGATGACGCCGACAGGTGACCTGGCAGTTGCGGACCTGAAACCGCGTCGGAAGGTCCTGCATCACCGTCTGCCCCCTCCTTTGGAAGCAGTGGCTGCTCCTTTTGAGACATCACGGTCTGCGAAACCTGCCTCAGCGCGTCGGCAATGTTACTGGCCGCAAAGCCGGTTTTACCGGTCTCGATGGCTTTTGCCGGTCCGTCGGTCGAAACGGACGAATTTCCGCCTTCAACCTCACCCATGGCAGGCGTTTCTACCTGGTTCCCGGAAGATCCCGTCGTCTCCGAGCCCCGACTCGGCGTGGCCTCGTCCTTTTTCATGCCTTGCAGCAACGACCGGAACTCGGCTGCGGTTTGCGCGGACTCCTGACCTTTTTCAGCAGTGGACCCGTCGCCGGTGTTCGCGGACTTCTTCGTCGCCGCGGGAACAAACGCTTGCGTGCTAAGGCTCATGTCACTCTCCCATCCGCCCAAGGGTCATGTCGGTTCGGCGCAGCAGGCTCTCCGCCAATTCCATGTCGGCGGAAAGCCAGTCACGCTCTTCGGGCTCGCCAATGCTGCTGGCAACATTGAACTCCCCGATGACGTTCACTGGCGGTTCGGGAAAATGGCGGACGGAATTGAAGACCGCATAGACCCCGTCGAGAAGGTCGAGATCCTGCTCTTCGAGGTCGGCCTTGTCGATCGACCACAGCAGATCGCGGTTCGCCAGCATCGTTTCCGGGTCGAGCCTGGTCGCGACCAGGTATATTTTCAAAATCTCTTTTTCCCTGGTCCCTTCGACCGCGAGCCGCAGCGCTTCTTCCGTCGAAGTGCGGGCAACGTTCAGGTTCCCGGCCAATAGAGCGGACCGGGCAAGCCGCATGTAGAGCGCGCGCCGGGAATCGGCATCGAATTCAAGAAGAACATCGTTCAAGAGGGCATATTTGCCTTCGCTTTGTACAAAGCCGAGCGAGTCCAGCGCCAGTGCGAAGCGGCGTCGGAAGTCGCCGGCATAGATTGATGTTCTGAAACGGCGCAGATATCGGATACTCAGCATGCGGAAGCGTTCCACATCGCCCAGGATGCCCGCGACAAACACCTCTCTGCGCAGGGCCGCTTCCTCGACGAGGGTTCCCGGCATCAGAAGACTGGCGACCTGAAGCAGCTCCAGGGCCTTGGCGGGATCGGTCCGGATATAGGGCGCGGCCTTGACCAGGGCGACGTGTCCGCCGAGCCCCGCCGGCAGATCGAGAGGATCGATGTCTTCAAGAAGCGTGCGCATCTCCTCTTCCCGCCCCTCCACATAGGCGAGAGAGGCCTCCATGAGACGTCGATCGATTTTGGGTTCCGGATCGACAGTCAGCAGGCGGCGCATCACCAGAGGGTGGCCGCCGCTGAGAATATGGATGACCGCCGCCCGCGCATTCCTCGGTTCCTGCCAGACATCGACAGGGAGCGCGAGGAAGGTCTCGTCGATCTTTGTCAGCAAGGTCCGTTGCGCGAACATCGCGTGGCTGTTGCCTTGAGCCACCTGTTCCTGAAGCGACTGAAGACTTCTGATCATCTCGAAGGGTTGCGGATACGTTGACCGGTCTTCCCAGGTTTGCGCATCAGTGGAATCGAAGGTTGCCAGGCTCAGCATCGAGGCCAAAACCACTAACTGGAAACGTAATCCTCTATGAAAAATCGCTCGCATCAGTCACGCCCCTCAAGCAGATAGATTTCTATGCGCCGATTGTTTGCCGCATAAGGATCTGCGGGCGTTTTGAGGTCCCGATCCGCGTAGCCCTCCACCCGCTCGAAACGGTCCTTGGCAACGCCGCCACGGGACAGCATGTAAAGGGCCATATGGGCTCGCGCCGAAGACAGACGCCAATTGTCATAGGCCTTGTTTCGGAACGGCCGTGCATCCGTATGCCCCTTGATCACGATCCGCCCGGGTGCCTCGGACACGACTTTCCCGATACGCTCAAGCAGTTTGACCAGTTCAGGCCGGGGCTCCGCGGAGCCAATGGCAAACATTCCGAAGTCCTGATCGTCCGTCAGGCTGATCAATGTTCCTTCGTCCGCCCGCGTCACCGTTATCTGGCGCGCGGTCTCTTCCAGCACGGTCCCTTCGGTGCTCTCCAAAACGTCCGACAGCCTGGTTACAAGTATCTCTTCAAGATCCTCGTCGGGCTCGGCCGCGATTACAGTCTCGGTCTCAATCTCCACCGCTTCCGATTCAGAGGTTTCCATCGCGCCGACCGATGAACCGGATGTCCGCCCCATGACATGGGCGATGACCGGATTGACCGACTTTGCACCGGGCTCGAGCGGATCGGTTTGTTCTTTTTCGAAACCCGAAGCTGTCCTTTCGGCAGGAAGACCTCCCTCGCCGTCCGGCAGATCGGCGGCATCCGGCTTGGACTGCTCCTCGATTTGCCCCGGTGCGCGTGACTGACCTTCCTCGAAGGGGGCGCCCCAGGCATAAACGCCTTCCAGTTCGACCTCCGCCGGACCGGCGCCGTTCCTGCCTGTCTCCGCAAGAGGCTCGGACGCCCGTCCTGCACTGTCCACGCCACGCCCGGGACGGAATTGCCAGAACATGGGATCGAAGGGATCGCGATACGCCTGACCGCCCTGGACACCCTGGTTCTTGCGCATGCCTGATCCGATGCCCTGCGGATTGTCTTCCTGGGAATCCACCACCCGGATCTTTTCAGACAGCGTGTCCAGAACCGCATAAGGGTCGGAAAACAGGATCGATTCAGCGTGTATTTGCGTGAATTGACCGGTCGCCGGAACACTGGACCGGTCCGGCTGGTCTTTTGTGCCGGTCGCGCTGCGTTCGTATTTGATGCCTTCGCCGAGGTTATCCCCCTGCTCCGCCGGCTTGTCCGTACCGCCGAGTTTGCCCTTGAAGAGCTTCTCACCGTTTTCGTTGGTCTCCCCGTCGAGACTCGGATCGTTCAGACCTTTGCGGTTCGGCGCCGTCGAGGCGAGTTTGACCGGATTGAAATATTGGGCGACACCTTTGCGTACGCTGTCGTCGGTGACGTTGATCAGCCACATGACGAGAAAGAACGCCATCAGCGCCGTCATGAAATCCGCGTAGGCGATCTTCCACACGCCATGCGGCTTCTCGTCGTCATCCCAGCCATGTTTCCGCCGGACAATGACAATTTCGTTCGGCACGCCGTCCAGCATCAATCCGACTCCTTCTCAAGGTCATCCAGTTGGCTCAGCCATTGGCCCAGACGCGTTTCGACCGTCGTGTCGTCGAGCAGGGCAACGAGTTCGACCTGATCGGACACCTGAACCTCGATCTGCTCCCGCAATCCCGGCATCTGCTCCAGAACCTGACGGACGAGCGTCTCCGGTCCGCTCAGCCGGATCAGTTTGCCGTCACACTCCTGGGCGATCTGACGCAGGTTGCCGGTGAAGGCATGCACCAGTTGCTCGATGATCTTTTCTTTCAGGAACGGCTGGAGAAGCCTGGCGATCGAATAGGAAATGCGTTGTTCGACGACGTTCAGGAAACCGTCGATCGCGGCACTGATGTTCGCCGCCTCGCGCATATCGAAGCGCAAGTGCTCTTCCTCGAGCGCTTTGGCGTGCGCGTCGCGCTCCTTTTCCAGAAGCGCTTCATAATGGCTCCGCGTACGTTCCTCGCCTTCGCTCAGACCCCGTTGAAATTCGGCTTGCAGCCTTTCTTCCTCGGTTGCCTCGGCAACGAACTCCTCTTCCGGCTCCAGCACATCGACCAGGGCCGGATCGTAAGCCCCCAGGGATTTGAAAGTGGGAACCGAAAGGACGGGAATATGGGAAACGATGGATGTCGACATTATACGCGCTCCGATTCATAGAGCCATTGGCGCAGGATCGCGGCGGATTGTTCCTCGTTGTATTCCAGGAGAGATTCCAGCTTCTTCAGCGCAGACTGATTGCGCTTGCTGTTCAGGTCGTGAAGCATGTCCGAATGATCTGGCGGCAGGAGGTAGGCCTGGTCTTCCGCAAGCCCTTCGACATGCCCTTCCGCGTCTTCCGGCAGCATGCCGAGTTCCGCCATTTCGACCTGTTGCTTGCCGACCTGCGGCACCAGGGCGGCAACAGCCGGACGCAGACCGAACCAGATCACGAGCATCGAGACGGTCAGGATGGCGAGTGCATTGATGATGTTTCCGGACTGGCGCAAGAGGTATTCGCTTACGCTGAGAGGCGGTATCGGCGCGAGTGCACGGCCACCGTCCACGAAGTCGACGACCGCCACCTTGACATTGTCGCCGCGGGCCTTGTCGACCCCTGCTGACGAGGCGACGAGGGCTTCGATTTCCAGAAGCTGTTCGTCGATTTGCACCTTGGTCGGGTCTCCGCCCAAGGATTGCGCCAGACGGGCCTTGTCCACCAGGACGGCAATGGAAAGTTTATCGACACGGTAACCGTCTTGCGAAGTTTCGATGCGTTTGGAGGAAATTTCATAATTCACCGTTTCTTCCCGGCGTTCGTTTTCCTCCGAGGACCGCTCGCCGTTATCGGCGGTGACATCTTCTTCCGGGAGATTCTGCTCAACCGTTGTCGGCGCGGCGACGCTGGAATTCTGGGCATTCTCGTTTTCGCGGATCGTTCGGACGGAGCGCTCGGTCCGCGAATCCGGATCGAAGATCGTTTCGGCGATATGCTTCCTGTCCGTGTTCAATTCCGCGGCAACGCTGACTTGAAAGTTGTCCAATCCCAGATAAGGGGTCAGCGTCTTCCGGATATTTTCCTGAATGCGGTTGCTCACCGCGGATTCAAGCGTCGCCATCTGGCCCGCGGATGCCTTGGTCGGATCCTCGCCGGCGGCCAGAATGCCTCCCGACGTATCGAGAACGGTAACCTCGCTGGCCTTCATGCCCGGAACGCCGGCGGCGACAAGATGCCGGATCGCGTCGGCTGTGCGAACGTCATCAGGAACATCCGAGCGGATGACCACCGACGCGGACGGTGGCTGCTGATCGCGGCGGAATGACCCTTTTTCAGGCAGAACGATGTGCACGCGCGCGGCGCGTATGCCCTGCATAAGCTGAATGGTCCGGGCCAGCTCTCCTTCCAGGGCGCGAACACGCGTGACTTCCTGCATGAACGACGTCAGGCCGAGCGATCCGAGATCGTCAAACAGCTCGTACCCGGAATTTGCGCCGCGCGGCAGGCCCTTTTCGGCAAGGAGCATGCGCGCCTTGGCGGTCTGGGCATGGCTGACGAGAACCGAACTGCCATCCGAACTGATATCGAAGGAAATGCCGGCATCTCTCAACGCGGACCCGATGCGGGTAACGTCCTCGCCGTCCAGTCCGGTGTAGAGTGCTGTTTGTTCCGGACGGCTCAGATAAAAGGCGCCCGCACCGACGGTCGCAATTGTGGCGAGTCCGATTATAGCGAGCGCGATCAATCGGCGCGCGCCAAGTTCCATCAGATTTGCCCAAAGTTTTTCGGCGTGTTCGCGGCCCGGCATGCATAACCCCTTCATGCACGTATCGTTTTGTTCGTGCCACTATCGGAAACGGAGCTTGCGCGAGCCTGATATGGAAGAAACGGCGGTCGAACAGCCAAAACAAAAAAGGACCGCGCCCGGAGGCGCGGTCCCATTTCCAAAAATCCGCGGAGATTAGCGGAACAGCGACAGAATGTTCTGGCTGTTGGAGTTTGCGATCGACAAGGCCTGAATACCGAGCTGCTGCTGGGTCTGCAGAGCCTGCAGGCGGGTCGACTCTTCGTTCATGTCAGCATCGACCAGCTGACCGATACCACGATCGATGGCGTCCATCAGGTTGGACACGAAGTCCGCCTGAAGATCGACGCGGCTCTTGACCGAACCGAGAACCGTCGCTGCGTCGGTGATCTGGCCGAGAGCGAAGTCGATGGCGCCGGTCCAGGCTTCAAGGTCGGCGGTGTCCGCATCTGAGACACCCGAAATGTCGAAGTCATAGATGCTGGTGCCGGAGAAGTTACCGCTGAGCGTGTAAGCGGTGCCCGTGTCGTCGACCAGACCGCTGTACGTGGCGCCGGTGCTGGAGACAGTCGCGGCGACGCCGGTCAGGTCGAACTCAAGGATGCCGTTAACAGCAGTCGTTGCGGTACCACTGTCGAACAGGCGCAGTTCGTCCAGGTCGAGGGTCAGGGTCTGGATGTCGACCGAACCGCCGGCACGGGAGAACGAGCTGACGATGTTCGCGGTGGTGACACCGGATTCATCGTTGGCCAGCCAATTTTCACCGTTGAACACGGAGGCGTCGGCGATCGACTTCAGCTGTGCCTGAAGCTGCGAAATATCTTCCTGGATTTTCGCGCGGTCGACGCCTTCGGACGTAGCCGCAACAACCTTGGCCTTGATTTCGTTCATGACATCCACGGTGGATTCCATGGAGGTGTACATGACGTCGATCGTTGCAGCACCAAGACCGAGAGCATCGGAAACCGCGGACAGCGCCTTGTTGTCGGAACGCATGGTTGTGGCAATCGACCAGTAGGCAGCGTTGTCTTCAGCACCGTTCACACGGTAACCCGTGGAGATGCGGCTCTGAGTGGTTGCGAGGTTTTTGTTGGTTGCAGTGAGGGTCTGCAATGCCGTCATTGCAGACGCGTTTGTCATCAAGCTGGAAGACATGAGTGTGTCCCTTTTTCATAAGATTGTGAGATTGGGACATGCCGGGCTTGTCCGGCACAGCAGGGGCAGCGTCATGCTTTTGAACTCGAATGAGTTGCGGTTCAACCTGCTGTGATTGAGACCCTAGAGGTCCAACCTTGCGCGAAGCTTACGGCGTTAGATCCAATTCTATCGATTGCCGTTTTTCTTGTTGCCTGGTCCAATACGCGCCTTGATCGCTTATGACCTCATCGCAAACGATAAAAGGCGGAGCCTTCCGGCCCCGCCTTTCAGTCCCGGTGACTTGGCAAGATTTCAGAAAAAGGATCTCACGAGACTGCCGACCAGAAGGTTCCAGCCGTCGATCAGGACAAAGAACAGCGCTTTGAACGGCAGGGAAATCACGGTCGGCGGCAACATCATCATACCCATCGACATTGTGATCGTTGCCACGATCATATCGATCACGAGAAATGGCAGCGCGATCAGAAAACCGATTTCGAACCCGCGTCTGAGTTCCGAAATCATGAAGGCGGGGATCAGGACCCTCAGCTCGACGTCTTCAGGCGTGGCAGCTTCGGACTGAGTGACCCGGCCCGCGGCCAGATCGTCGAAAAGAACCAGATCCTGTTCGCGCACCTGGCTGAGCATGAACTCCCGAAACGGCGTCGTTATCCGTGTGTAAGCCTCTTCTTCGGTAATCTCGTTGTTCATCAGCGGCTGGACACCGTCCTGCCACGCTTTGTCGAAGGTCGGTCCCATCACGTAAAAGGTCATGAACAGGGCCAGGGAGATCAGGATCAGATTGCCGGGAGTCGTTTGCAGACCGATGCCGGAGCGAAGGAACGAAAAAGCAATCACGAAACGGGTGAAACTGGTCACCATGATCAGGATACCCGGCGCCAGCGACAATACGGTCAGCAGCGCGATCATCTGGATGATCCGCCCGCTGGCGCTGCCTTCGCCTGCGGGCAAAAGCGTCGACAGGTCCGGCACCTGGGCGGAAGCCGCGCCGGTCATGACCAGCATCGCGGCGAGGATCAGGAACAATTGTCTCATTGAATGACCACTGACTCCAGCATGACTTCCTGAACCTGACCTTTCGTCCGCGTCCTGGCTCGTTCGGTCAGGTCCTCGCGCAGGTGTTGCAGGCCACTGCCTCCTTCGAGGTGCGACAGGGTGACGGTTCGCATGTAGGCAAGGAAATCGTCCTCGACCTTCTTGCGGATGATGCCGATATCGACCTTCGCATCCTTGTCGAGCAGGACGGATGCCTGCAGCCTGATCCAGGCGTCCTTGGGAGCTGCGAGATTGGTGACGATCGGCTCAAGTTGCTGTACCCGCGCGGAGGTCGAGAACGGCAGCGTTTCCGCGAAGGTCTGCTGAAACCGCATGCGCCCGCGCACTTCGTCTTCCGAATACTGGTAGACGAAGGCTGCTAGTCCCGCGCCCGCCGCACCGGCGATGAGGGTCAGCAGAACGACTGCGGCCAGGAAGCCGCCGTTGTCCGAAGACGATCGTGAACCTCCGCCAGGAGCCACTATGATGTTAGCCATATTTGCCTTCCCGGGTTGCTCTAGAACGGCGCAATGATGTCGTAGACCTGCTGTCCCCAGCCTGGCTGCTGAACTTCGGTAATCCTGCCGCGACCGCCATAGGAGACACGCGCTTCGGCCACCTTGTCGTAGGGAATGGTGTTGTCGCTTTGGATATCCCTGGGCCGGACGATTCCGGCGATCTGAAGAATCCGCATTTCGTAATTCACACGAACTTCCTGAGATCCGGAGATCACCAGGTTACCGTTCGGCAAACGGTCGGTCACGACCGCGGCAACCGAAAGCTCGATCACCTCTGAGCGGTCGATGGAGCCGGATCCCGAGGAACCGGAACCGCTGTCAACGCCAAGGTTGGCGTCTCCACCGCTCGTCGTCCCATCCCAGGTGCCTTCGAACGAGCCACCCAGCCCGATGTCGGACGTGCGCCGGCGGTCGGAACTGTTGTCCAGATTGGCGCGGTCGTTGATTTCAATCGTAACCGTGAGAACATCGCCGATCTTCTTGGCGCGCGGATCGGCGAAGAAATTGTCGCGTCCGCTCATCCAGAGCGAGTTGTAGTCCTTCACACCACCCGGCGCGAACGTGCTGAGCGGATAGACCGCGTTGGACTGCGCCGCCAGACCGTAGCCGACCGGCGACATTTCCGGAGCTTTGCCGACATCCTGCAACTGGCCGGAACAACCCGACACCGCAAGTGCGCCGAGGGTGACAATGAGGGCACGCATTAGAAGCTCCGTTGTGTTTCCGGATCGGTGAGACCCATCATGGACTGAGTAAGCTGAGCCGCCCGGGAAGGTTCCATTTCATCCAGAATACTGCTGGCGGCACGGGCCTTGAGCTTCAGGAGGACTCCGACCGCTGCTTCCTCGTCGGTCGTCGACAGCTGGGCCGCGGCTGCATCCGGGCGCATGCGGCCGATGATCGAAACAACCTGATCCTCGACTTCGTTCAGGAGGACCTCCCGCCGTTCGACCCATTTTTCGAACTCGGTTTCCTTGCGCTGGAGCTCCGCTATCCTGTCTCTGAGGCGGGCCTCGAGACTGATCAGCTTCCAAGTCTGCCACTTGAGGCGGGCCTCGGAAGCGGTCTCGGCAATATTCTTGCAATAGAGTTCACTGTCGGAAGGCGGCTCCACCGCTTCCACTTCCACCAGCGTACGCGGCTTCAACCGCGGAGTTTGCGCCGCTCCGGGAGAGCCGTTCAACGTGATGAAGAAAGCTGAAAACGCCAGAAGAGCTGCCGCGCGGCAGCCGTCCATTATCGGGGGCATGGAAGCCGTCCTTTGTGCTGATCCCATTAGGATGCACCTTCAGGGATCGAGCTTGCGCGAGGCTGGCGGTGCCAACGAAAAAGAGCGCCGCCGTTGAGGCAGCGCTCTTCCTTTGGCTCGGGAAATGACCCTACTGAACCACCAGCTCCGCCTGGAGCGCACCGGAGGTCTTGATCGCCTGAAGGATCGCGATGATACCCGTCGGCCGAAGACCGATCCGGTTGAGCCCGCGCACCAGGGTCGGAAGATCCGTGCCTCCGACGACGGCTAATTGTCCGCCGCTTTCCTGCGCATCGACATAGGTGCGCGGAACCACGACGGTTTCCCCGTCGGAGAAAGGCGACGGCTGCGACACCTCCGGAGCCTCTGATATTCGGACAGTGAGATTGCCGTGGGTGATCGCCACCGTGGAAATCTGTACGTCCTTGCCGATCACGACCGTGCCCGTTCGTTCGTCGATCACGACTTTGGCCGTCTGGTCCGGCCGAACGCGGATCGCCTCGATCTCTGCCATGAAACGGGTCATGCTCAGGTTCTTCGGCGGCGTCAGGTCAACCGTCCGGTAATCCCGCTCCTTGGCGACGACAAGTCCGTATCGCTCCTTGGTATAACGGTTGATTGCATCCGTGATCCGGACGGCCGTTCTGAAATCGGGATTGGTCAGCTCCAGGACCAGACCCGGAATCTGCGCAAACTTGGCGGGTAGGTCCCGCTCGATCAAGGCGCCGTTGGGAACCCTTCCGACGGTCGGAATGCCCTGCGTCAGGCTTTCCGCATCGCCGGTTTCGGCAAAGCCGGACACAGCCACCGGTCCCTGGCCCACCGCATAGATGTGACCGTCGGCGCCGAGCAAGGGTGTCGCGACCAGTGTCCCTCCGGCAAGCGAGGTAGCATCGCCGAGGGAAGAGACGGTCACGTCAATTTTCGAACCGATACCGACGAACGACGGCATCTCGGCAGTCACGACAACCGCGGCAACGTTATCGGTACGCAATGCCGTGTCTCGGACGTTGACGCCGAGACTGTCGAGCATCGACTGAAGCGATTGCTCTGTGAAGGGCGAATTGCGCAGGCTGTCGCCCGACCCTTTAAGACCGATGACGAGCCCGTAGCCGACAAGCTGGTTGTCGCGCACCCCCTGCAGACTGGCGATGTCCTTGATCCGGACCATCGCCGACACCGGGGTGGCGGCTGTCAGGACAGCCAGGAAGACAATGATTAGCCGATTCATCAATCAATTCTCCACGCGGATCGACCCGTCCTGCTGCACCCGACCGGATACGATCAGTCCGCTGTCGATGTTGCGCACCCGGACGAAATTTCCGGCTCCGCCGTTCTGAAGCGCTTCAACCTGCATGACGATGGTCAGGCCCTGCTCTTGAAAGACCAGCCGCGCGGGCTCGCCACGACGAACCAGAACCTGTTTTTCGATTGCGTTGACGGGAATCGGCTGACCCGGCAGCAGTGTCCGCCGCGCGACCATGCCCGCGACCTGGCCACGATTGGTGTGCACGGCGAATTGCTGAGCGGTCCGGCTGGGAAATTTGCGTTCAATCAGGTCCTTGTGCGCAATTTCAGACCCTGGATGGATCGTTTGGCGCGGTACGGGAAGCTCGATACTGGCCGCTTGTACGGCCAGTCCGGAACCGGCCGTAAAGAGGATGACCAGGAGCGATCTGATCCAGAAGCTCATTGCCTCAAACCTTCCCTATCGGATACCGTTGGTGACCGTTCCGGCCATTTCATCGGCGGCCTTCATGACCTTGGAGTTCATTTCGTAGCCGCGCTGCGCGCTGATGAGGGCTGTGATTTCCTTGACCGGATCGACATTCGAGCTTTCCAGATAGCCCTGGCGGATCACGCCGAATCCGGGATCGCCCGGCACGCCGCCAACGGGAGCGCCGGAGGCTTCCGTCTCTCTGAAGAGATTGCCCCCCACCGGCTCAAGGCCGACGTCGTTTGCAAAGTTGGCAAGCGTCAGCTGACCGAGTTCGCGCGGCGTTATTTCACCGTCGATCTTCGCATAGACCTGACCGGATTCATTGATGGCCACCTCGATCGTGTCTTCCGGGACCACGATGGCCGGTTCGACGGTATATCCGTCGATGGTGACGAGCCGCCCGTCCGCGTTCTTGTTGAAGGAACCGGAGCGCGTGTAGAGCGTCTCGTCGTCCGGTCCGGTAATCTCGAACCAGCCACGACCGTCGAGCGCGACATCGAACTGGTTGCCGGTGTTGGTCAGCGACCCCTGGGCATGCAGTTTCCGGATACCGGCCGTCCTGACGCCAAGCCCGAGCTGCGCGCCTTCCGGAACAGGGTCCTCTCCGCCGCGGTTCGGGACGCCCTGCAGCCGTTCCGCCTGGTAAAGAAGGTCGGAAAACTCGGCTTGCGAGCGTTTGAATGCGGTCGTGTTCATGTTGGCAATGTTGTTGGCGACAACTTCAACATTGAGCTGTTGCGCACTCATGCCTGTCGCTGCGATAGCCAGAGCTTTCATGGATAGTCTCCTTGGAGGGTCGCGTGACGGTTCAAGCCGGAAATTCGCGGCCTAGATCGTCATTCGGCTGATTTCCTGATAGGCGGACACGACTTTGTCGCGAATGGCGATAGCCGTCTGCAAAGTGCTCTCGGCGGCCATCACGGCTTCAACGACCTGTTGAACGGAAGCCTGTCCATCGACGCCAGCGATCGAAGCCGCCTCTCCTTCCTTGATCTTTTCGATGGCCCCTTGGGAAACCTGAGCCATGGCATCGGAAAAACTGACCTCGGCGGCAGCTTCGGCGCCACCCAGATCGGGGGTGCCGGCTGTGTAGCGCGTCGTTGACGCGCTCTTGAGAATGCCGTCGGTGGTCGCGGAAGACAGGGCGGAAATTTCGTTGATCATGCTCAATTCCTCAAAAGATCGATGTGGCGCATGACCATTTCACGGGCTTGCGTCATTACTTTCAGATTGGCTTCGTAGGACCGGTTGGTCTCGCGCATGTCCGCAAGCTCAAGCAGCGTGTTGACGTTCGGCATTTTCACATAGCCGTCGACATCGGCTGCCGGATGCCCAGGGTCGTACTCGACGGTGAAGGGGGCCTTGTCGGTTCCTATGCCCTTCACAGACACGAGATTGGCCTGTTGCGCGCGATCGAACTCGCTTTCGAACGTGATCGTCTTGCGCCGGTAGGGATCGTCGCCGGACGTCTCGCCAGTCGAACGCGCGTTGGCCAGGTTTTCAGATACGACACGCAACCTTTCGGACTGAGCCCTCAGTCCCGCTGCTGAAATATGAAGGGTGGCGGCTAACGGATCCGACATGACTGGTTTCCTTAGGATTTCACGGTCGAGAGGTACATTCGGTGAAAGGACTTCGCGATGGACGTGTTCAGCGAGTGATCGCGCGCCACCTCACCGACCTTCATGAGTTCCTGCTCGATGCTGACCGAGTTGCCGGAATGGGTGACGGTCCAGCTCTCAGCCTTTTCGACTTCGGACTGACGAGCCGCCTCAGTCGTCTGACCGAGATGTCCGTCGTGAGTCGCGGTCATGGCAAGCTGGGTCTTGCTGATCACCGAGGTGAACGGCTCCAGATCCTTGGCCCGGAACCCGGGCGTATTGGCATTTGCGATGTTCTCGGCGATTGTCGCCTCGCGCACCGAAAGCCATTCATTGTTGTTTGAAACGAGTTTGTTCAGGAACACCGGTTCCATCGAAAGTCTCCTCTCAATTCGGGTTGGGTTGGAAGGTAAGCGGGCAAGCTTGTCTGAGGCTGTACCGGCAAATTCGAAAAACTGACCTATCGTCAGCCTCGCGCAATCTTCGACAGACAGGATTGCACTTATCCGGTGCGCGCGCGGACCGGACGCAACCTTGTTGAGGAGAGACGACACAATGTTCGTGATGTCATTGCCGACAAGAAGGAAACGAAACCGTTTGGTTTCCGGACTGTTGACTGGAACGGGTCTGCCCATGAGCGCGGCGGCATTGTTCGTTGGCCTGTCGCCAACAGAGGCCGCGGATTTACAGGGCGTCGATTGCGCGTCCTATGCGAGAGCCTACGCGGATGCCCATGTCACTTCCGATCCGGGCAACCTGTCCGTCGCTGACGGCGGCATGCGTGGTGCTGTTATCGGCGGAGCCTGGGAGGGACCGGGCGGGGCCCGCCGTGGCGCGGCAGCCGGAGCAGCCCTTTCGGTTCTCGACTCCCTGGGGAACTATCCTTCCGGTTGGCGCGGCCTCTACGACATGGCCTACAGAATGTGCCGGAACAGCCAGTCGTCGGTTACGCATCGTCCAACGACTCTCGGCGATCCGTCCTATCGTCCCGCGCAACCACCCTTTGGATCGCTGGAACCGCCAGCCCCGCCGCTGCCGACGGCGCCACTGGCCCCTTCACGCTGAGGAAGCGAGATGTTGTCATTCATGTCCGACAAGAAAAGCGCTTCCGCAAAGGCCGCTCAACGGCGCATTCACGAACGTCAGCGTACGCGCCTTCGCCCAGGAAAACTGGCAAGTCTCAACAACGAGTACCTGTGCGATTGCACCATCCGGGATATCTCGGAGGGTGGCCTGCGTCTCGTACTGGATCGGAACGCCAGTCTGCCAAAGGAATTCTATGTATTTGACGCCGTGGCGCAAACCGTTGCGGAAGTGCAGCTTCGCTGGCGCGATGGCGTGGCCGCCGGGGTCGTCTATCTCGTCCCCCCTGCGGATATCAAGTTCTACGCCAACGCCGGCATAAGAAAGCTCGCCCAGAAATTCTACGCCGTGGAAGAGTGACAGCCACCCCGGGCGACTCGGTTTCACGGCCCCAACAAAGCCGAGGTCAGGGGGCTTCCAGGCTCCTTCAGCCCGTCGATGACGTTGAAATGATGCAGGCCCGGGTCGTGCCGGCAAACTGTTAGCGGCCAAGCCGCCGCAAGCATCTCAGACTGTCGGAGAAATTCCGGTAATTCCGAGCTCCCCACCCAGGCGACGACGGGACAATTCCCGACCGGCGTCTTCAAGGCGGGACTTTCCGCCACCGCATCTTCTTCCGTCATCTTGAACTTACGGTTCATTTCGGTTCTTAGAAGCGGGCGCAAATCGTGAAGCCCGCTGATCGACACCACTTTCTCGATCCGGGAAATCACGGCCGCAGGCAAGGCCGCATCCTCGCACAGCATGCGTGTCACCAGATGACCGCCAGCCGAGTGTCCTGTCAGGCGTATGGGTCCTGCGACGCGCGCTGCCGCTGTCTCGATGGCCTCGGTTATTTCCTGCGTGATTTCCGCGATGCGAACGTCCGGCGCCAGATCGTATCCCGGTAGACAGACCGTCCAGCCGTTTTCAAGACAGCCCCTTGCCAGATGAGACCAGGTGGACTTGTCGAACCTCAGCCAGTACCCGCCATGAACGAAGACAACGAGCCCTTTGGAGTTACCGCGCGGAAAAAACAGATCGAACCGTTGACGGTCGCCCTTACCGTAGCAGATGTCCAATTCCTTGCCCGCCCAGCCGGACCGGAACGCTTCCGCCTCTTTTGCCCAGCGGACCGGGTACTCCGCCGCTCCTTCGATATGCGCCGCATTGGCGTAAGCGTCGTCCCAATCGTCGATCTGCGGTTCCGTCATCTCAAATCCCCCTCAAGCGACTCTGTCGGATATTGCGTTCAGGTAGGCACAACAAACCGCTGGACGGATGATCCCGCAAGTGCCTGTCTTGTCAAATCGACCGAGCCCGGCATAACGTCGCTTGAAAACGAAAACTACGGGAGGAACAATGGAGCGCTCATCCAATCGCGTGGCCAACCTGGCACATTTCCTGACCAAGAACGCGCGCCGCTGGCCTGCGCGCACGGCGGTTGTTTGGGAGGAAAAAGCCTGGACCTGGTCGGAACTTGACGCCCGTGTGTCGGCGCTGGCCCAGGCCCTGCACAAGGAGTATGGCGTTGCAAAGGGCGACGCGTTGCTTGTTCAGGCTCAAAATTCCAACCAGATGATTGAAATCATGCTGGCCGCCTTTCGGCTGGGTGCGGTGTGGGTGCCCTGCAATTTCCGTCAGGCTCCGGGCGAGACCGCCTACGCCGCGCAGAAAGCCAACGCCAGGGTTTTCCTGTGCGACGCGGAATATGAGGATCAGGCCGAGGCGGTCAGACAAGCCGGAGCGGATCTGGCCGGCATCGTCAGCATCGGAGACAGCCCGTTCGCGGCCTCCTACGAAGATCTGGTCTCCGCCTACCTGTCATCTCCCTGCGACAACGCCCCCGTCGACTACAACGACCCCTGCTGGCTGTTCTTTACCTCCGGTTCGACCGGCCGGCCCAAGGCGGTTGTCCTCACCCATGGGCAAATCGGGTTTGTCTGCGTCAACTACATGACCGACCTTCTCTCCGGCACGACGGAAAGGGACGCCTCGCTTGTCATCGCCCCCCTGTCCCATGGCGCGGGACTGCATCTCATCGCACAGCTTTCCGCAGGAAGCGCGCACGTCTTGATGCCGAAGGGCGGTTTCAATCCTGCGAACGCCTTCCAGCTGATCGAAGAACACAATATCGGCAACCTTTTCACCGTGCCGACAATCGTCAAACGGCTGGTCGAGGATCCAGCCCTCGAGCGCTTCGATCACTCCAGCCTGCGGCATGTGATTTACGCGGGCGCCCCCATGTATCGCGAAGACCAGAAGCTTGCGCTTGAAAAACTCGGCAAGGTGCTCGTTCAGTACTACGGGCTCGGAGAGGTGACGGGCAACATCACCGTTCTGCGCCCGCAGGATCATTCGCTCGAGGACGGACCGCAGACCCGTGCCGGAACCTGCGGCACCGAACGAACCGGGATCGAGATCTCCATTCAGGATGACGAGGGAAAGATCCTTCCCCCTTTCGAAACCGGGGAGGTCTGCGTTATCGGCCCGGCCGTCTGTGCGGGTTATCTGAACGACGATGCGGCGAATGCCAAATCCTTCCGGAACGGCTGGTTTCGCACGGGCGATATCGGCCACATGGACGACGCGCGCTATCTCTATCTCACCGGCCGGGCCTCGGACATGTACATATCCGGCGGCTCGAACGTCTATCCGAAGGAAGTCGAGGAGGTTCTTCTCGCCCACCCCTCCCTGTCCGAAGTGGCCATTCTCGGAATACCCGATCCACAATGGGGGGAAATCGGCCTTGCGGTTTGCGTGGCGGCGGAAGGTGCGTCACCCGACCAGGAGGAGATCGCCACCTTTCTGTCCGGCAAGGTCGCCCGCTACAAGCAGCCTTCGCGCTATCTGTTCATCGATGAGATGCCCACAAGCGCCTATGGAAAGATCACGAAAAAGCTGGTTCGGACCTTCCTTGAGGAGCAGGGTTTTCTATGAGACGGCCGGCGCCCGGAACCCTGCAGGATATTAAGCACCCCGGTCCAAGAGCCGATGACCGGAGGCCCCATGTTCCCTGCCACGCCGAAGCCGCCACGATAGAGTTCGGCGCAAACGCGCCGCTGCTCGATGCCCTGGGATCCTGGGCTGGCCGCAACGGATACTCTTCCGCGGTGTTCGACCTGACGGGTCTTGAACTCGGTCCGTTCGACTATGTCATGCCCGACCGTGCCACGGATGACCGGCATGTCGCCTGGTACAGCGATACCAGGTCATCCGGAGGCGCCTGCATGAGCGATGGGGTTGCCATACTGGGCCATAGGAACGGCCACTGGTTTGCGCACATTCATGCATTTTGGGAAGACGCTGGAACCGGCCATCTCGCGCACCTGCTGCCCGACACCCTCGTCGCCAGCACCTGCTCGAGGATTTCAGGTTATGGGCTGAAAGGAGCAAAATTCGAGGTCGCCCCGGACCCCGAAACGGAATTTTCGCTCTTTCGCGTCAAGCCGGATGCGGCAAGCTGGACCGGCGGCGAGCCAAACGCCCTGATTGCCACCCTGGCCCCGTTCGAAGACCTCCAGAGAAGCGTGGAAGACCTCTCGTCTAAACTCAACGCCGACACATGTGCCGTTTACGGTGTCGGCAGCCTTGCCGGCGCGCGATTCGCGGAAGCCCCTCCCATGACCGCGCTGATCTCGGAAATCTTCGTCAATTCCCCTGACCTCCCGAAGAAAGGACGCGTTTCGAATCTGCCGGTAAGGGCCGTCGACCTCGACGGAGGTCTTCATGAGGGCCGGATCCTGGCAGGCGAAGGCCCGACCCTGATCACCTGCGAACTGCTGCTGATCCGCACCGTTGCGCCGGCCTGAGCGGACAAACGGCACGTTGCCGCAAGACCTGCAAACCCGTGCCCGACCAGCCGCAGCGGACAGGACGCACCCGGAACAGTAAGAGAACATTTACCCTTGCGGAACACAATGGGAACAGGTATGATGTTCTTGATTTGTACCAGCCCGAGATACGGTCAGGGGATTCCAAAATGCTCACACGCAAGCAGTACGAACTGCTCATGTTCATTCAAGAAAGACTGAAGGAAACCGGCGTGCCGCCGTCTTTCGATGAAATGAAGGATGCCCTGGATCTGCGCTCGAAATCGGGCATACATCGCCTCATCACGGCGCTTGAGGAACGCGGCTTTATCCGGCGTCTGCCGAACCGTGCCCGGGCAATGGAAGTCGTGCGACTGCCGGATTCGATTTCGCCCGGCCTCGGTCATCCGCGACCGCGAGGCAGTTTCTCTCCGGAAGTGATTGAGGGGTCCCTCGGCAAACCGGAGGCCGAGAAGCTTGCCCCCGAACCGGAGACATTTGGAACCGAAATTCCGGTGATGGGCCGGATTGCCGCCGGTGTACCGATCGAAGCCATCCAGACCCACAGCCACTCCATCACCGTGCCGCAGGAACTGCTCGGAAAGGGAGAGCATTACGCGCTGGAAGTGCGTGGCGACTCCATGATCGATGCCGGCATTCTTGACGGCGACACGGTCCTCATCCGCCGAACCGACACCGCGGACAGTGGCGATATCGTCGTCGCCCTTGTGGATGACGAGGAAGCGACACTGAAACGCCTGCGGAAAAAAGGCGCGTCGATCGCGCTGGAAGCGGCCAATCCGGCTTACGAAACCCGTATTTTCGGCCCCGGCCGCGTGAGGGTCCAGGGCCGGCTCGTCGCCCTGTTCCGTCAGTATTGACACGAAATCACGAACCGCGCGCCCTCTTATCGGGGCGCGCGCGATTGTCTCCTCAGACTTGTTCTTGTGACATCACCCGGCCGGTGCCAGGGTCTTGGTGGATCGGGAATTGCGAAAACGACCTTTTCGATCCGGGGGCGTTTCACCCCGTTCGGCCTGGTTTCCGATCTGCCCCTGTCGACCGGCCCCGCACCCTTGGTGGTGCTTTCGTTTTCTCTTTCCAACGACAACCAGATTGCGACCGCACCTCTCTTCTTTCTGATCTTCCTGTCGAGAAGTAGAGCCGCGCCGCACGCTTCAGGAGCGATTAGATCGCTCACGATGATATCGCCGAAGCGACAGTCGGATTCCAGGGCTCCGGCAAGCTTTGGTGTGGCAATTACGAGTGTGTATCGGCTTCCGTCTCGTCCTGCACCACCATGGCCGAATGCAACGCACCCCTTGGGATCGCAGCTCAACTGAGGCGATTTCATCTTGCGCGATGTAATCGCCTCGCTCGAGACACCTTCATCCTGCAGCCATAGCTCGCTGGCAAAAGTGTCGCGCCGCCCGGTATGTCTCAAGGTTCCGGTTTCATCCCGCGCGGCGATCAAAGTGCCTGACGCGGCAACAAGGATATCCGGAGGCCGTGAGACAGCCACCAACACGACGCCCAGAATAAGCGGAATAGCTGCCGTCAGACGCCTGCGTCCCGGAAGCAAAAGGGCAAGAAACAGCGCGGACAGAAGCAGGAAGGCGGCGAAGGCGCTCAATCGGCCAACCGAACCGGCCCCCTCTCCCAGTCCGGCAGTAAACTCCGCAATATCGAGAAGAATTGAGAGGCCGTAGGACATCGCCACAAGCGGCATCCAGGCGAGGCCGAAGGGCATCAGAACCAGCGCCAATGCTCCCGCGGGCATCACCAGCAGTGTGAAAACCGGCATTCCGAGAAGGTTGCCCAGCAGACCGAAGGGGGCAATTCGTCCAAAGTGATGCGCTCCGACGATACCCGTTGCCAGTCCGGCAACAAGCGCGGTCACGAAAACGCCCGCCCCCCATTTGAAAAGGAACCGGCCGATCCGGCCCGCGGTGCCGGGCATGGCGTCTTGTCCCACAGTCAATCTTTCCCGCCGCCGCCAGACATCATAGACCGCGACCAGACAGATCACCGCTGCGAAAGACATTTGAAACCCTGGAAAAAACAGACGTTCGGGCGCAAGGAGCAACAAAAACAAGCCGGCCAGCGCGACACTGCGCAGGGTCAGCCCCCTGCGGCCGAACAGCACGCCGAAGAACACAAGCGCGATCATCAGGAAAGAACGCTGCGTCGCGACGGCGGCCCCCGAGACGACCAGATAGGCAAAGGCCGCCGACAACGCGATGAGCGCGGCCCATTTGTGCGTCGGCCAGCGAAGCGTCCAGGATGGCACCAGCGCCAGCAGCAGATAGCAGGCACTGTAGGCCCCGCCTGCGAACAACGCCATGTGCAGCCCGGAGATTGCCAGGATGTGCGCGAGCCCCGCCGCCCGCAGATTGTCTTCCTGTTCCTCGGAAATACCCGAGCGCTCGCCGACCAGTAAGGCGACGGCCAATTCAGCCTCCGGATGTCCGGCTAGACTGTTTCTTATTCTGGAAGACAGAAAGTCCCGAACGCCTTGCACCCTGGCCGCAAGCGAAACACGGAAAGGCGTGTCGCCCGGTCCAATCGTTTCAGGAGCACCATAACTGAAGCCTGTCGCGCCGATTTGCGAGAAATAGGCCCGAAACGAAAAATCGTAACCGCCCGGGCTGACCGGTCCCGAGGGCGGAAATAACCTGGCACGAACACGAACAAGGTCGCCGACGCGCGCGTCTGTCTCCTTCGGAACCCGCACCCGCACGTATTCGGGAAACAACACTTCGTCCCGGCTTCGCCCATCCGCAGTCTCAACCTTCAATAGCAGCCGCAAAGCGGACCCCAGCCGGACGCGCTCGGCGATATGGCCCGTCACCGTGACATTCATCGCCTCCGCGAGCCGCGGCGCGTCCACTGAAGAAGTCCGGACCGCTCCAGCCGTGAGCCCGCTCACGACGGCGAACGCAAAAAGAACCGGCCTGCCGAGAGACCGTCCGCGCCCCTGCCAGGCTGCAACCACCCCTATCGATAGCCAGAGGAAGACCAGCAGGGGCCAAAAGGGATCCTCGGGCAAAAAGAAATATCCGGCGATTCCGGCCGCGAAGGCGAAACTCAGCCAGAGAAGACCCTGGCGGTCCCAAAAACCGTCGTCAGACGCCTCACCGCGCCGGTCCCCTGCACCGGTCGTCGACCGCCGCCAAAATTCACCGGGCCATTTCCCCTCCGCCGCCCGCCCATCGTCCTGCGCTGGTTTCTGTATTACCGAACCGGAATCAGCTTCCCGAGCCGGTTTCACACGGCGCTTGATTTTTAGTGTCGATGGCGGCGGGTCACGCGCCACCAATTGCTCTCACCTTTCCGGCCAAAATTGAAGAGAACTCCTGGTCACTTTGCCCCGGCAAAAGCCTGTGCTAAGACCGCGCCACGACAAGAGGCGCTCCTTGCGCCAGCATTCTGACAGAGACTTTCAAAAAGCACCATGGCACAAGACATCGTCACGCGTTTCGCGCCGTCCCCGACCGGTTTCCTCCATATCGGCGGAGCCCGCACCGCGCTCTTCAACTGGCTGTTCGCCAGGCATCACAACGGCAAGATGCTGCTTCGCATCGAGGACACGGATCGCGCCCGTTCAACACAGGAGGCAGTCGACGCCCTGATCGACGGCCTGACCTGGCTCGGGCTCGATTGGGACGGTGAGCCGGTCTCCCAGTTCTCCCGCGTCGACCGTCACAGGCAAGTTGTCGACCAGATGCTCGCCGACGGAACCGCCTATCGCTGCTACTGCTCCCCGGAAGAAGTCGACGCCATGCGCGAGAAGGCACGCGCGGAAGGCAGACCGCCGCGCTATGACGGCACCTGGCGCGAGCGTTCCGCGTCCGAAGCCCCTGAGGGTGTTGCTCCGGTCATCCGGCTCAAGGCGCCACGGGAAGGCGAAACGGTTGTCGACGATATGGTGCAAGGCCGCGTCGTGATCCCAAACAAGGATCTGGACGACTTCGTTCTGATGAGGTCCGACGGCACGCCGACCTATATGCTCGCCGTCGTGGTCGACGATCACGACATGGGCGTCACGCATATCATTCGTGGTGTTGACCATCTGACCAATGCCGCCCGCCAGACGCTGATCTTCAAGGCGCTTGGCTGGGACGTACCGCAGATGGCCCATATTCCACTTATCCATGGTCCCGACGGCGCGAAGCTCTCAAAGCGTCATGGAGCAACGGGTGCGGAAGCTTACCGTGCCATGGGATACCTGCCACAGGCGATGCGCAACTATCTCGCCCGTCTGGGCTGGAGCCATGGCGACGAGGAAATCATGTCACTGGAGGACATGATAAAATGGTTCAGGATGGACGCCGTCGGCCAGTCCGCGGCCCGTTTCGATTTCAAGAAACTTGAAAATCTAAACGGCCACTACATGCGGGCCACAAACGACGCCGAACTGCTGGGCCACTGGAAAACCTATCTCACCCACGCGGAAGACGGAGCCCCGGTTCTCCAATGGATGTCGAATCCGGACAACGAGAAAACCGCTCTCACCGCCCTTCCCGGCCTGAAAGAACGCGCCAAGACCCTTGTGGAGTTGACCGAAAGCGCCTCTTATCTGTGGCGCCAGCGTCCGCTGGACTCCGATGAAAAGGCCGAAAAGATCCTAACCGACGAAGCAAGGCAGATTTTGCGGGACCTCCACGGCGTTCTCTCCACCGTGCCCGAATGGGCTGCGGAACCGCTGGAAACCTCCGTCAAAGCCTATGCCGAGCAAAAGGACCTGAAGCTCGGCAAGGTGGCGCAACCGCTTCGCGCAGCTCTGACCGGCCGCGGCACTTCACCCGGCATTTATGACGTTCTGGTCGCCCTGGGGCAGGAAGAATCCCTCGGTAGAATTGACGATCAAGGTGCCTAGGGAACTGTCCGCCGCCACAACCGGCAACAATTCTCTCGTTGACCGTTTTCCGCCGATAAGCGCCCTTTGTCCGGCGGAAAATTACATTTGACCAAAGGGTTATACCGACCTGCTTGCGGCAGTGCGGTAAATGGGCTACGCAAGACGCGAAAAATTCTCCAGTGCCGTCCGGCACCCGCCATCTCCCTTTGCGAGACAGCCGGTTTCAGGACGGTTCGCCAGGTTAACGCAAAGGGGTTTTCTGAATGGCCGACAACAACGCCAAGCTCAACGTCGGTGGCAACGACCACTCTTTCGACGTTCTTGACGGCTCCATCGGACCGTCGGTTGTGAACATTTCGTCCTTGTACAAGGACACGGGAATGTTCACCTACGACCCGGGCTTTACCTCGACCGCGTCTTGCGAATCCAAAATCACCTATATCGACGGTGACGAAGGCACGCTGCTCTACCGCGGTTATCCCATCGAGCAGCTTGCCGACCATGGCGACTTTCTCGAGTCCTGCTATCTGCTGCTGTATGGCGAGCTTCCGACCAAGGCTCAAAAGGACGACTTCGTTCAACGGGTCACCTATCACACGATGATCCACGAGCAGATGAACCGGTTTTTCTCCGGCTTCCGCCGCGACGCGCACCCGATGGCGATCATGGTCGGCACGGTCGGCGCCCTGTCGGCCTTCTATCACGACTCCACCGACATCACCGACCCGCATCAGCGCATGGTCGCGTCTCTGCGCATGATCGCCAAAATGCCGACGATCGCCGCAATGGCGTTCAAGTACCACATCGGTCAGCCTTTCGTTTATCCGCGCAATGATCTGGATTACTCGGCGAACTTCCTGCACATGTGTTTTGCCGTGCCTTGCGAGGAATACAAGGTGAACCCGGTTCTCGCCCGTGCCATGGACCGTATCTTCATCCTGCACGCCGACCACGAACAGAACGCATCCACCTCCACGGTGCGTCTGGCCGGGTCTTCGGGCGCCAACCCGTTTGCCTGCATCGCAGCCGGCATCGCCTGTCTGTGGGGCCCCGCCCACGGCGGCGCGAACGAAGCGGCCCTGAACATGCTTTCGGAAATCGGAAGTGTCGACCGGATCCCCGAGTTCGTCGCCCGCGCGAAAGACAAAAACGATCCGTTCCGCCTGATGGGCTTCGGCCACAGGGTCTACAAGAACTACGACCCCCGCGCGCGGATCATGCAGAAGACCACTCACGAAGTGCTCGGAGAACTGGGCATCAAGGACGATCCGCTGCTGGATGTCGCGATCGAGCTGGAAAAAATCGCCCTCAACGACGAATATTTCGTCGAGAAAAAGCTTTATCCGAACATCGACTTCTATTCCGGCATCACATTGCGCGCTCTTGGTTTCCCGACCAACATGTTCACCGTTCTGTTCGCCCTCGCGCGCACGGTCGGCTGGATCGCCCAGTGGAAGGAAATGGTGGAAGATCCGTCCCAGCGTATCGGCCGTCCGCGCCAGCTTTACACAGGCGCCTCCAAACGCGACTACACGCCGATCGATCAGCGGCGTTGAACCTGGCAAAGGACCTTCAAGGTCAGCTCATCTGAGAAGAAAAAGCTCCCGGAAATGTTCCGGGAGCTTTTTTGCTTCATGTCCGGGAGATCGTCTCAGGGCGAGCCCGGTGCGATTGCATCAAAGACACGACAACATCGGCTGCCGCAGCGCTTTGACTGTATCCGTCCGGCAGCCGCATCTCATCATCGAGCCGGGCCAGCTCGGAAAGCTGGTCCCGCCGCTCCTCACTGTCCGAAAGCAAATTCGTCAGGTGGCGTGCCAGAATTTCCGGTTCAACCTCGTCATCCAGAAATTGAGGTATCGCCATCTTGCCGAGAATGATGTTCGGCAAAACGAAAGAGTCCACACTGGAGAACTTGAAGATCTTGTTGAGCTCTTTGATGCGGCGGAAGAACCAATCGATCTTGTAGGCAACGACCATCGGAACGCCGGCAAGAGCGAGCTCCAGCGACACGGTACCGGATGCCGCAAGAGCCGCATGGGCGCGCCGGAATGCCGCCTTCTTGGCGTCCAGACCCGTTACGATCTCCGGCTGAACCGGCCAATTGGCCACGCCTGCGCGAATGCGGTCTTCCAGGTGGCTTACCGCAGGCAGCGTGACCTCGATATCCGGCTCGGTTTGCTTCACCTTTGCGACGGTTTCACCAAACACATCCAAAAGACGGTCGATCTCGGATCGGCGGCTGCCGGGCAGCACCAGCAGAACCTTTTTCGCTCCGCGATCGTCCAGGGAAGCCCTTTCTCCGTCGGCAGGGCGCAATTCAGCGACGTTCTCGCTTAACGGATGACCGACATAGTGGGTATTCGGACCACCCAGCCTTCTATGAATTTCCGGTTCGAAAGGGAGCAACGCCAGAAGCTCATCGACATAGGCGCTCATCTTCTTCGCCCGGCCCGGCCTCCAGGCCCAAACCGAAGGAGAAACATAACCGACCACCGGTATCTCCGGTGCGCGGCGGCGAACCCTTTTCGCGACATTATGGGTAAAATCGGGGCTATCGACGATCACCAGAATATCCGGTTTCGCGGCAATAACGGCATCAACCGTCTGATAGATTCTGCGAACGATAAGCGGCAGTCGGGCAAGAACCGCGCTGATGCCCATGACCGATACATCGGACATCTCAAAAAAGCTGGCCAGACCAAGCGACGTCATGCGCTCGCCACCGACGCCGCAGTACCTGACCCCTTCCCCCAACCTGGCATTGAGGGCCTTCATCAGCTCGGATCCAAGCTGGTCCCCCGATTCCTCGCCCGCGACTATACAAATCGTTGGCATCGCACCAGTCATTAGAAGGCGTCCTCGGTGTCCCGCGCCCGGTCTATGCCGATTACAAACAATCCGGATTTGTCGGCCATGGCCAGGGTTTCGTCTTTTTCCGCGATCAACGCGCCATGGGCTTCGACCGCGATGCCCGCAAGACCCGCATCAACCGCAAGCTTGATTGTCTGTGGACCGACGGTCGGAAGATCCACCCGCAAATCCTGATCAGGCTTGGCCGTCTTTACGAGAACACCCGAACGCCCCTTAGCCCGTACCCGGCCAATGCGTTTCAGCTCCGCACAGCGGGCAAGCATGGCATCGGTTCCTTCTGCGCCTTCAAGCGCGACGACACGCCCGCCAACCGCCACCGCTGCCTGGCCGATATCGAGTTCACCCAGCTTCTCGGTCGCTTGCAGGGCAAGCTGCAAATCCCGCCAATCCGCGTCCTTCGGCCTTACCTTTCCCAGCACCCCGCTTGAAGCCAACAACTGAGGAGCGACGTCCTTGATCCCCACGATACGAAACCCCTCGACTTCAAACAGACGGATCACCTTGGTCAGCAAACTGTCGTCGCCGCCCGCCAGCGCACGAATGATGGTCGGCAGGCGCTTTAAGGTACCGAAATCGCCCAGGATCGACGTGAAATCCGGTCTTTTGGAAACCCCGCCTATGAGAAGCACATCCTGCGCGCCCGTTTTGTTCAGAAACTCATAAAGGCGGCCGATTTCTCCCCAGCCGAGTTCCGTATCGGCCAGGGCACGCGTACGCTCGTCCGCTTCGCCCTTGATCGCAACGACCCGAAAGGTTCGCCCCGAACCGGTCAACGCATCGGCAATCTGCCCTGGCAGACTGCCGTTGCCGGCTACAAGCGCAAGGCTTCTTATCTGCCCTTCCCCCGCGCCTGCCATCGCATCAGTCTTCGAGCCCAGGCGTACAGAAGCGCCGGTCATCCTTTTCCAGGATAAAATCGGTCACGGTCCTGACCAGCGGCTGATCGGTCATCTCCGCAGCGATTGCCTCCGCCCGGCTGCGCAACGTGCCTTCAGTGCTTTCAAACAGGTCCCGATAGGCCGCCCGCAGGGCATGGATCTGCTCGCGGGGAAAATTCGCCCGCTTCAGACCGATAAGATTCAAACCGCCCAGTTTCGCGCGGTTTCCGGTGACCATGCCAAAGGGAATAAGATCGTTTTCCAAGCCAGACAGACCGCCGACAAAAGCATTCCTGCCGATACGCGCAAACTGAATGACGGCTGAGCCTCCACCGAAGATGACATTGTCTCCGACGTCCACATGTCCGGCGATCATGACATTGTTGGAGAGGATGATCCGGCTTCCGAGATGGCTGTCGTGACCGACATGAGAATTCGCCAGAAAGGCGCAATTGTCGCCGATCGTCGTCGAAGAACCGCCGGCCTCCGTCCCCGGATTGATTGTCACCCCTTCACGGATGATGCAGCCCTCGCCGATCGTAAGGGTCGCCTTCTCGCCCCTGAACTTCAGGTCCTGCGCCTGATGCCCGATGGAGGCGAAGGGAAAAATGGAGGTACCGGCGCCAATCGACGTTTCCCCGGCCACGGCCACATGCGACTTCAGCTCGACATCGTCGCCAAGAGAGACCTGCGGACCGACCACACAGAAGGGTCCGATGCGAACCCCTTCGCCAATGACGGCCCCGTCTTCGATGACGGCTGTCGGATGAATGTTAGTCATGTATCCTCACGCATCCACCAGCATGGCACTCACCTCGGCTTCGGCAACCTTGGCGCCTTCAACCAGGGCGACGGCATCGAATTTCCA
This sequence comes from Roseibium aggregatum, assembly GCF_017309185.1. Taxonomy (GTDB): domain Bacteria; phylum Pseudomonadota; class Alphaproteobacteria; order Rhizobiales; family Stappiaceae; genus Roseibium; species Roseibium aggregatum_B. The sequence continues at coordinate 2,401,468 of NZ_JAEKJZ010000001.1, forward strand.
GATGTTGGCCCGCTGCCTGATTTTCTTGACATGAAAATGGACCTGATCGCCGGGCATAACCGGCTTTCGGAACTTGGCCTTGTCGATGGTCATGAAATAGACAAGTTGCGGCGGCGCATCGTCGCCTCTCGAATGAACGCAAAGCGCCCCGGCGGTCTGGGCCATCGCCTCGATCAGAAGCACGCCGGGAAAAACCGGTTGCTCCGGAAAGTGACCGCTGAAATGCGGTTCGTTGATCGTGACGTTCTTTATGCCGATACAGCTGTTATCGCCGTCCATTTCGATGATCTTATCGATAAGCAAAAACGGATAACGATGCGGCAAAAGCTTCAGGATGCGCATGATATCCGCGCTGGCCAGCACCTTGTTTTCTATTTCATCCATGTAAAGCCCCTCGGCAAATGAGCGCCTTCAGATCCAAATATGTTGTCGTTTACGACCCGCTGCCACGCTCTGCAAGTTTTCTGACCGCCGCGACCTCGCGGAACCACTGTTTGACGGGTTTTGCGGGTGCGCCGCCATAGCGGCCTCCCGGCGCCAAATCGTCGCCCACCACGCTGACCGCCGCGACCTGCGCCCCCATGCCGATTGTCACGTGCCCCCGAACGCCGGTTTGACCGCCAATCGCAACGAAATCCTCGAGCGTGCAGCTACCCGAAAGACCGACCTGGGAAACGAGAACACAGTGACGACCGATAACCACATTATGTCCGATCTGAACCTGGTTATCGATTTTTGTGCCTTCCCCAATGATGGTATCCCGATTGGCGCCCCGGTCGATGGTCGTGTTCGCGCCGACTTCCACATCGTCCTGAACGATCACGCGACCGACCTGTGGCACCTTCAGATGGCCTTGCGGGCCCATCGCGTATCCGAAGCCATCCTGCCCGCAGCATACGCCAGGATGGAAATAGACACGATTGCCAAGAACAGAATGCTGAACAGAGCAATTTGGCCCAATCACGCAATCACGGCCAATCTTAACACCGCGTCCGATCACGGCGTTGGCCCGGATTACCGTCCCCGTGCCGATTTCGGCGCCGGCTGCGATCACCGCCCCGGGTTCGACCGTAACTCCCGGTTCAAGACGCGCCTGACTGTCGACCGCCGCCCGTTCTGAAACGAACGGATCAACATCGTCTTTCGGCACCATTGCCGCGGGAAAAAGTTTCGCCAGAACCTTGGCCCAGGACCGATAGGGATCCGCACACACCAGCAATGCAACGCCCTCCGGCACCTTGTCCTTGTGGCGTTTGCCGACGAGGCAGGCAGCGGCAGTCGTTGTCTCAAGTTGTTTGAGGTAGGCGGTGTTGTCGAAGAATACGAGACTGCCCGGCCCGGCCTCCTCCAAGGGAGCAACGCCGGTTATTTCCAAAGTTCCCTCTCCCCGCGCGACCTCGGCTTCAGCCCAGTCGGCGATATCGGATAGGGAAACGGGAGCAGGCGTTTCGAAGAATCTTGGCTCGGACATGATTTAATCCTTGTTGGCCAGCCAACAAAAAAGGCCGCCGGTGCTTCGGCGGCCGTTTTTTATCTCATATGACCGCACTTTAGAAGCGGGTACCGCCACTTAACCGGAAGATCTGGGTTTGGTCCGAATCTTCCTTCACGAGCGGATAAGCGAAGTCGGCCCGGATCGGCCCGAAGGGCGACTGCCAGCGGATACCCGCACCGACCGACGCACGCAGCGCGAAGTCATTGGAGTCGATCACGCCGCCGTTGTTCTCCACGAGATTGACCAGATCGCTATCTGCGTCCCAGAGTGAGCCGGCATCCGCGAACACTGCGCCGCTGAGCCCGATTTCCTTGGGGATGATCGGGAACGGGAACACGGACTCGGCGGTTGCGGCGAAGTAGAAACGACCGCCAATCGCATCTTCCGTGCGCGCATCCCGGGGGCCGATACCCTGATTTTCAAAGCCGCGAACAAGCGTGCCGCCAAGCATGAACTGATCGGAAACCCTCAGGCGCTCGTCACCGATGGCCATGATGTTACCACCGCGAACCGCAAGGCTGCCGACAAGACCGTAATCCGCCAGAATTTCCTTGTAGGCGCGTGCCTCGGCTTCGGTCTTGATGTAGTAGCTGTCGCCACCCACGCCGGCGAATTCCTGCCCGAAGGACGCGTAGATGCCATCCGTCGGATCGAGGAAACGATCCAGCGTGTTGTAGCGGAACTCATAACCGACCAACGACGTCAGATAGGTACCGAGCGAGTCACAGACCGCAAGGGACAGCTTGGACGTGTTACAGTTGTTGATGTTCGTGGACTGGTCGTCCGGATCCGTGTTCTGCTCCTGGAACAGGTTGTAGAACAAACGAACCGTCAGCTCGTCTTCCCGAAGAGGAAGCGTGAAACCAATCGCACCGCCGGTCGTTTCCTGATCGAAGGATCGGTAGTCGTTGGCATCGTCAACCCGCCGATACAGGTCCAGATCCATGGCGATGCGCCGACCCATGAAGAACGGCTCGACAAAGCGGAACTCGTAGGACTGGGTATCCGTACCGCCACCAACGGCGATCTTCACGAACTGACCGCGGCCCAGGAAGTTCTTTTCCGTGATCGAGATATCGCCAACGATTCCATCGACCGTGGAATAGCCGACACCGAAGGAGATTTCTCCAGTCGGCTTCTCTTCCACCCTTACGTTGACGACCACGCGGTCCGGAGAGCTGCCCTGCTGCGTCGTGATCGCGACACGCTCGAAGAAACCGAGATTCTTCAGCCGGCGCTCCGCCTTGTCGAGAAGCGCCCTGTTGAAGGCATCCCCTTCGGCGATGTCGAATTCGCGGCGAATGACATACTCGCGAGTCCGGTCGTTACCGATGATATTGATCCGCTCGACATAGGCCCGCGAACCTTCCTCGATGTAGTAAATCAACGAGATCGTGTTGTTGTCGTAGTCGCGCGCACCCCGAGGACGAACGCGAGCGAAGGCATACCCTTCTTCCGACACGCGCAACGTGATGTCTTCAACAGTCTGCTCGATACGGAGGGCGTTGAAGGTCTGACCCGAACGGGTCCGCAGCAAGCGGCGAAGCTCATCGGGATCGACATCGGAGATCGTCGAAACGATTTCCACGTCCCCGATCTTGTATTTTTCACCCTCGTCGACCGTGAAGGTCACGTAGAAGATGTTCTGCTCGCGATCGAGATCCGCGCTCACGGAGACAATACGGAAGTCCGCATAGCCCTTTTTGTTGTAGTACTGACGCAGCAGCTCTTCATCCGCGGCCAACCGGTCTGGATCATAGGTGTCCGAGCTGCGCAACCAGCTCAACAACCCGCTCTCCCGTGTCCGGATGACTTCCCTCAAGCGCCCGTCGCTGAAAGCCTTGTTGCCGATGAAGCTGATGCGCTCCACACCGGTCTTCGCACCTTCGTTGATCTCGAAGACCAGGTCGACGCGGTTCTGGCCGCGATCGATGATCTTCGGTTCAACGGACGCGCCGTAACGGCCGGAACGACGATAGGATTCAAGAATGTTTTGAACGTCCGCCTGAACCTTGGCGCGCGACAGCATCGCCCGCGGCTGCGAACGGACTGCCGTACCGAGCGCCTCGTCGTTGATCTTGCGATTACCCTCGAAGGAAACCCTGTTGATGATCGGGTTCTCCGTAACGGTAACGACGACAACGCTGCCACGAGGGGTGATGTCGACCGTGGCGAACAGGCCGGTAGCGTACAACGCCTTCAGAGACTCATCGACGTCGTACGCGCTGTAGGAACGCCCGGGAACGATGGTCAGGTAACTGATAACGGTCTCGTCCTCGACACGCGTATTGCCATTGACCTGAATGGTTCTGGCAACGGCGGCTTCTGCCGGCGTAACGAAGGAAAAGGACCCATTCCCATGAGGCAGCGCCGCTCCCGCTGTGAACATGGCGACGGCCATCAAAACGGCCTGTATGTATTTCTGCAATCGCTGCATTAGTGCGCTATGCCTTTGTTTTTAAACCCCTCCCGAGACCCGCTTCACCCCAGCGGATTCTCGGAACCGAGGATCGTTTTATAGGTTTTTACCGATAACGCAACCGCCCTTCGTGGCTGAAAGCGATTTAGTCAGAAGACGTTGCGTCAATGTCACGGCAACTAAGAATTGGTACCGACAAGTCTTAAAATATCCTTCCACGTCACGAACACCATAAGCATCAGAACCAGCCCCAATCCGATCCGGAATCCCACATCCTGAACCTTTTCGCTCAACGGCTTTCCTCTCAAGGCCTCGGCGGCGTAATAGACAAGATGCCCGCCATCCAGAATCGGCACCGGTGCCAGGTTGATCAGGCCAATGCTCACCGAAAGAACAGCCGTGAGAGAAATTAGCGGCAAAATACCGATCTCGGCAACTTTTCCGGAAATCTGCGCAACCCGGATGGGACCTCCGAGCTGATCAGCCGAATGGGTTTGATTGATCATGCCCCAGACATAGCTGAAGGTTCCTTCGATGATCCGGTATGTCTCCTTGACACCCTCGCCCACCGCTTCGGGCGGCGAATATTTGATGCGGACCATGTTTTCCGGATCATTGGTTCCGCGCAGCCCGACATCCCCCGCCATCTGGCGCTCGCCGAGCATGACTTCCTTTTCCTTTGCGCCGGGCGTAACGGTCAGGTCGACCAGTTCACCGCCACGCTCCACCTGAAACAGGAGAGGCGTATGCGGGCTCATAAGCACGATCTGGCGCAGATCCGCGAAGGTATCGATTTTTCGACCGTCGATTTCCCGGACGATGTCCCCTGCCTGAATGCCGTCCCGTTGGGCAGCGCCGCCAGGAAACACTTCTTCCACGACCGGCACGAATCCCTGTTTCCCGGCAGACATGAAGAGAACGCTGAAGATGACAATGGCCAACAGGAAATTCGCGAGAGGACCGGCGGCAACCACAGCCGCTCGCTGCCACACGGGTTTGGCGATGAAGGCCGTTTTACGGTCCTCCTCACTCATTTGTGCGATCGCGTCACGATTTGGCACGCTGGCCGCGTTTTCGTCGCCAGAAAACTTCACGTAACCGCCCAAGGGGATCAAGGACAGCTTCCAGCGCGTTCCCTTGCTGTCTGTCCAGCCAAATATCTCCCGGCCGAAGCCAACCGAGAACGCATCCACCTTCACACCGCACCAACGTGCGACCGCAAAGTGTCCAAGCTCATGAAAAAAAACGACAATCGTCAAAACAAACAGGAAGGGAACAATGGTTCCGACAATGAGAGAATAAGCGGAAAGAACAAGATCCATTGAGTGTATCCCACCTGCGCAGCTTGGACGTATGCCTAGCTCTGTACTAAAAAGAAAATTACGGCGTGTTAATGGTCAAAAAGAAATTTTCAAACGCCATCAACTCCGTAACGGCCTGAACTCCGTATCGGCCTGGCCGTCAGGCCACGTCAGGCACCTGAGCGCCACACCGGATCAGGCCTCGAAGATCAAAGGTCCTGTTTTACCGGGTCCTGTCGCATCGAACATCCCCGCTCAAGACGTCTCGGATGTTCCGCGAACCTAACTCAGTCCGAAACCGGAAATCGGATCGTCCAGCGTCCCGCCGAACGCCAGTCCGGCGACGACGGCGGCGATGGCCGCTGCAACGAGCCCGTCAATACGGTCCATAATGCCGCCATGGCCGGGTATGAGTTGACTGGAATCCTTGACGTCGAACCGTCGCTTGATCGCGGATTCCAAAAGGTCTCCACCTTGGGAAACAACAGACAGAGCCAAGGCAAGCGCAGTCCAGGCCGCAACGTTGCGCGCCCCGGAGAAATAGGCAATGCCCCCCCCAAACAACGTGGCAATGACCAGGCCACCGATCGCACCAGACCAGGTTTTCTTGGGAGAAACCCGTTTCCAGAGTTTCGGGCCGCCGAGCGCGCGTCCGGTGAAGTAGGCGAAAATGTCTGTGGCCCAAACCACAATCAGGAGAAAGAAAGAGAACAGCAACCCATGCTCCCCTTCCCTGACGAGAAGGAGCGAATAGAGTGCAAACCCACTGTAGAGAATACCTTCCAGGCACCAGCGCGCGGACCGTTGAAACCGGAGAAGCGCATATGCGCTGGCGACGCCCGCAAGCAGAACGGCGAGCCCTGCCAGCGGAAACCCGAAAAAGACCAGGACAGCGAGAGCAGAGAGCGACGCGAAACCGGTCAGAGCCGCACCCGACGAAACACCAATTCCCGTGATCTTGAACCATTCCCACAGAAAAAGGGCGGCAGCGGCAAACATCAGAACGGAATACGCCGCCCCCCCCAGATACGTGAGACCAAGCACCGCGGGTGCCAGGACAGCGGCGGATGCCACTCTCAAGCCAAGATCCGAGTTTTTCCCGGGAGGTCGATCGGAAACCGCCATCACATCAGCCGGCCGTCACAGCGCCTTGGCGTCAAGTCCGCCATACCGGCGCTCGCGGCTACCATAGCATTCAAGCGCTTTGTCAAAGGCCGCTTCGTCGAAATCGGGCCAATGCAGATCGCAGAAATAGAATTCCGAATATGCTGCCTGCCAGAGCAGGAAATTCGACAAACGCATTTCACCGCTGGTTCGCACAATCAAATCCGGATCCGGCAGCCCCCCGGTGTCCAATGCATTGGACACGCGTTCCTCGGAAATGTCTTCGGGCTTCAAGTCCCCTGCCGCGACCTGTTTTGCCAGACTTTGCACCGCACGCACAATCTCGGAACGGGCGCCGTAGTTGAAAGCCACGACAAGGTTCAAGCCCGTGTTGTTGCGCGTCAGTTCCTCCGCCTCCTCGAGCAGGGACAAAATGCCCGGCTCAAGATCGCTGCGCCCGCCAATTATGCGGATACGGACATTGGCGTCGTGAAGTTCGCTCAGGTCCCGTTGCACGAACCGGCGAAGCAAACTCATGAGGAAAGCGACTTCCGTTTCCGGCCGGTTCCAGTTCTCCGACGAAAAACTGTAGATCGTGATGACTTCGATACCGATCTTGCCCGCATGCCGGATCACGTTGCGCAGGGCCTGGAGCCCGTGCCGGTGCCCCTCGGTGCGCGGCAGACCGCGCGAAGTCGCCCAACGTCCGTTGCCGTCCATGATGAAGCCGACATGGCGCGGCAGCTTGACGCTGGAGCCATCCGCAGCAAGCACATGCGGTTTCCGGTTCTGGCTGGCGCTCATGGGCTACCCCGCTGTTCAGGTCTGGTTCAATCAGACCTGAGAGATTTCCTGTTCTTTCTTTTCCAGCATGCTGTCCACCTCGGCGATCATCTGATCGGTCAGTTTCTGCACTTCTTCTGAAGCGACACGGCTATCGTCCTGGGAAATGTCACCGTCTTTTTCGGCCTTCTTCGCATCGTCCATGCCATCGCGGCGGACATGACGGATAGCGACCTTCGCCTGTTCGGCATATTTGTGCGCGACCTTGATGAGTTCCTGCCGGCGTTCCTGGTTGAGTTCGGGAATCGGCAGGCGAAGCAACTGACCGTCAACAACAGGATTCAGGCCCAGGTTGGATTCGCGGATCGACTTTTCAACCGCCGCAACCATGCTCTTGTCCCACACCTGAACGGCGACCATGCGCGGTTCGGGGACCGAAACGGTTGCCACCTGATTGATCGGCATGGACTGTCCGTAGGCCTCAACTGAGATCGGGTCCAGCATGGAAGAAGATGCCCGGCCGGTTCGAAGGCCGGCGAAATCGGTTTTCAGCACCGAAAGAGCCCCCTGCATGCGGCGCTTCAGATCGTCCAGATCTACACCTTCTACCGACATTTTGTCCTCACAGTTGTTTTGTACTTGGTTTCATAGAGTCCCGGCGCGCGCCAACATGGCATAAACGCGCCGAAACACAAGTGCTTGTGCGGTGATACGGTTGAAAACTTTCAGTCGCCGACGACCGTGTAGGTTCCGGTTTCCTGCAGCACGCTGACCAAGGCGCCGGGCGAGTGGATGGAAAACACGATGACGGGAATTGAGTTGTCCCGCGCCAGAGCGATGGCCGTGGTGTCCATGACCTTCAAGTTGCGCTGAATAACTTCTTCATAGCCGAGCGTTTCATACCGTTCGGCATCCGGATTGACCTTCGGATCCTCGGAATAGACACCGTCCACCTGAGTTCCCTTCAGAAAGGCATCGCATTTCATCTCGGCGGCGCGCAGGGCCGCACCGCTGTCCGTGGTAAAAAACGGATTGCCCGTTCCGCCCGCAAACACGATGACGTCGCCGTCTTCCATATAGCGGTCCGCAACCCTCTGGGAAAACGTCTCGCAGATGGATGGAACGGCAACGGCGGACAGAACCCGGGCATTCACCTTCAGCCGCCTGAGAGCGTCCGCAAGGGTCAGACTGTTCATGATCGTCGCGAGCATGCCCATGTGGTCGCCGGTCACCCGGTTGCCGCCTTTGGCGGCCACAGCAACGCCGCGGAAAATGTTGCCGCCACCGACAACCACGCCGACCTGGGCACCGAGGGCGACCGCGTCCGCAATTTCCTTCGCGATCCTCTGAACGATGGAGGGATCGATTCCGAACGCCTGGGACCCCATCAGGGCCTCACCGGAGAGTTTCAGGAGAATCCGTTTCCAACGTAAGGAGGTCGTCATAGGTGCACCCTGGTCAAATTGTCTTTCTATAAAAAAAGCGCCGGACTGGCCGGCGCTTTTTCTGAAGCTTACTGCCCGGTGGCTGCCGCCACCTCCGCGGCAAAGTCTTGCTCCTCCTTTTCGATCCCCTCGCCTAGGGCGAAGCGGACAAATCCGGTGAGCTTGACTTCCGTGCCGAGTTCCTTGGCAAGTTCCTCGACAGCCTTTTCAACCGTCAGATCCGGGTTGATGACGAAGGCTTGTTTGACGAGGGTAACTTCCTCGTAGAACTTGCGCAAACGTCCTTCCACCATCTTTTCGATGATGTTGTCCGGCTTGCCTGATTCCCGAGCCTGCTCGGAGAACACGGTCTTTTCGCGTTCGACGACAGCCTGGTCCAGTTCTTCCGTGTTCAGAGCCAGCGGGCTGGTTGCCGCAACGTGCATGGCGATCTGACGACCAAGGGCGTTCAGCTTGTCCTTGTCGCCGGACGATTCAAGAGCGACCAGAACGCCGATCTTGCCAAGTCCATCGGCAACGGAGCCATGTACGTATGTGGCGACGACGCCTTCGTTCACCGACAGGATCGCGGACCGGCGCAGGGTCATGTTCTCGCCGATGGTCGCGATAGCATCTGTGATTGCGTCGGAAACCGGCTTGCCGTCGAGATCGGCGGCCGCAACAGCTTCGACGGAACCGTCTGTTTCGACAGCCGCCTTGGCAACCTTGGAGACAAGCTCCTGAAAGCCTTCGTTGCGCGCAACGAAATCGGTCTCGGAGTTCAGCTCGATCACCGCAGCCTTGCCGCCTTCGGCGGCAACACCGACCAGACCCTCAGCGGCAACACGGCCGGCCTTCTTGGCCGCCTTCGCCAGGCCCTTGGTGCGCAGCCAGTCAACAGCCGCTTCCATATCGCCGCCCGACTCATTGAGGGCGGTCTTGCAGTCCATCATGCCAGCGCCGGATTTCTCGCGGAGCTCTTTTACCATCGCAGCGGTAATGCTCATCGATTGCCTCGTGGATGGGGGTTTCAGATGAGACACGGTTTAGCCGATGGCTTTCCGCGCCTTTATGACGGGACCGCAACAAATTGCAGCCCGTCTAGCGAATTTAACAAGAAACTGCCGCGGGCAGCCGCGGCAGCAGATCATCAAGCTTCAGCCGCAGCCGGTTCTGCTTCGGCCGGAGTTTCTTCGGCAGGAGCCGCCTCTTCGGAGGCTTCGGCAAGAGCTTCTTCAACCGGCGCCTCTTCCGATTCGCCGATATCCATTCCAGCGGCACCTTGCGCACGGGAAATACCGTCGATGGCGGCGCGGGCGATCAGGTCGCAGTAGAGCGACAGCGCGCGTCCGGCGTCGTCGTTGCCCGGAACCGGGTAGGTGATCCCATCCGGATTGGAGTTCGAATCCAGGATCGCGGCAACCGGAATACCCAGACGACGAGCTTCCTGAATGGCGATGGCTTCGCGGTTGGTGTCGATCACGAAGATCAGGTCGGGGATACCGCCCATGTCCTTGATGCCGCCAAGGTTCCGCTCAAGCTTCTCGCGCTCGCGGTCCATGAACAGGCGCTCTTTCTTCGTCAGGGCGTTGGCCGCGTCCGAAGACAGGGTCTCTTCCAGCTTGCGCAGGCGCTGAATCGACTGGGAAATGGTCTTCCAGTTGGTCAGCATGCCGCCGAGCCAGCGGGCATTGACGAAATACTGGGCGGAGTTACGCGCGGATGCTGCAACGGCTTCCTGTGCCTGACGCTTGGTGCCGACGATCAGCACGCGGCCACCGCCTGCAACCGTGTCGGACACGGCCTTCAGCGCCTGGTGCAGAAGCGGAACGGTCTGGGACAGATCCATGATGTGGACGTCGTTGCGTACACCAAAGATGTACTGACCCATACGCGGGTTCCAGCGGTGTTTCTGGTGACCAAAGTGCACGCCAGCTTCCAAGAGCTGACGCATGGTGAAATCGGGCAATGCCATGGCCCTATATCTCCTGAGTTTTCCGGTTTAACCTCCGCAAGAGGATTTGGGCCGGAGGATCGCTCCCGATCGGCCACCGGATGGACCCCGATAAGCTCAGGTTCCGCCCCTTGCGTGTGGAATGCGCGCCTTATAGTGGGAGAGGAATTTTATTTCAAGGGCCAACGGCTGGTTTTCTTCACCCAGCCACACAGTTGCTTCTTTCCGCCTTACGCTTGAACGAAAGACCGCCCGGAGCCGGTCATTCCTCCCCTCCTTGCTCGCCGAACACGTTACGCGACCAGTTTTGCGACCAGCTGCCGAACGGCGCAAGAAGAGCAAACAGCTCCTGCCCCAGCGCCGTCAGGCGATATCCCTCGCCGCCGTGGTCGACCAGAGCGCATTCCTTCAACTCCTTCAGGCGTTTGTTGAGCACTGTCGGCGATACGCCCTCGCACCGGCTCTGAAGATCGCGAAAGGTCAGGGCGTCTTCCGAGAGCTGCCAAATGATTCCGAGCGTCCAGCTTCGTCCCAGCAGGTCGAAAAGAGCCATAATCGGCTTCCCGGTCTTCGAGCCCCGGACGGGCGTTCCCGGTCTTGGAATGGATACTGCCATTCACCCCTCTTGCTATTTTTTATGTAGCAGCCATATTGCTACCGTTTATGTAGCAAATATTGGGTTGACTGTCATGTTGCTTTTGCCAGTTGCCGCCGCCGTCGGCGCATCGTTGGGTTGGGCCTCCGGCATCGTGCTTGCCCAGCAACCTGCGAGACGTCTGGGAGCCTTTGAATTCACGCGGATACAGCTCACCGCCTGCGCGGCACTCGTTTCCCTGCTCTCGGCGGGCCTCGGCTATTGGTCCGCCATCCCCTGGCACCATTGGCCTTCTTTCTTGCTGAGCGCGGTCTTCGGCATTCTTGCCGGGAACCTCGCAATGATCGAATGTCTGCGGCGGGGCGGCCCGCGCAGGACCGAACTCCTGCTCGCGCTAAGAGGGCCTGTCGTCGCCTTGATGGCCTATCTGTGGTTCGGAGAGACCCTGAACCTCTGGGATGTCGCTGGCGGATTGATTGTCATTTCCGGCATCTGGCTCTCGGTTCAGTTTTCCGGTCCGGAAACATCACGAAGCGACAGGGTCAGCGGAAGCCTAGGCATCGTTGTCCTGCTGGGCCTTTTTGCCGTCGTCAGCCAGGGCTTCGGCTTCCTGGTGGTGAAACCTGCAATGGCGGAAGGCATGCCCCCCCTCGCCGTCTCGGCCGTTCGTTTGCTGGGAGCCGCGTTCCTGATCTCGATCATCGGCCTTTGGCCCGCGGAAGCTTTCCGGCCTGGCGAGAAACTGACACCTTCTCTGCTCGGCCGGACGATTTTGCCCGGCTTTATCGGCTACGTCGTCTCTTCGTCCCTGCTGCTTTATGCCTTCGCCAACTTCCACGCCGGGCTCGCCGCCGTTCTGGGATCACTCTCACCCGTTCTCGTGCTTCCGATTCTCTGGGTGCGGGAAGGACGGGCACCCGCCCCAAGGGCGGTCTTTGGGGCAGTTGCCGCGATTGTCGGCACGGCGATTATCGTACTGACCTGAACCGCAGGCACGCCCGCGCTTCCTGGTTCTCCAAGGGTTTGGAAGTCATGTCCGCCGCCGAGCCATTCAGCTCGATTGTCGGAAAGCTTCGAATCGGCCGATCACGAAACAGCCGTCCGGTTCACGCGGCACCTGCCGGCCCCGCACAACGGCCAGACCCTGGAAAGCGCGCAGGCCTACGCCATCTGCACATCGGTTACGCCCGGCACAGCCTTGAGCGCCCCGGCGATTTCCGGCGACAGGCGAAAGCGGCCGGGCAATTTCACCTCAACCTCGCGCGCACCGTTTTCCAGAAGCACGATCACCGTCACGTCCCCCTCGCCGCGCACATGGAGATGGCGGGCGAGGCTCTGGATCGGACGTTCGTCGCGCACAAAGACGCGCATGCTTTTTTGCAGGCGCGCAACCTCGGTCTCGATGGGATCGACTTTCTCAATGCGCAAGGAAGGTTCGTCGTCGCGCATATCCGCGCCGACCAGTACGACAACGGACCGTCCGGCCTGAAGGACGTCGCGGAACTGCTCAAGCTTTTCACGGAAAAGCAGAGCCTCGTACTGTCCGGTGGCGTCGGACAGCCGCGCGATTCCCATACGGGTACCCGACTTGGTCTTGCGCTCCTGCATGGAAATGACGGTTCCGGCCAATCGGCCATGTGCAGACTTGCCGCTCTTCACCGCCTCGGCAAAACGGGTCCAGGGTTGAACCCGCATCTTGGCGAGGATTTTCTCATATTCGTCGATCGGATGGGCGGAGAGATAAAACCCGATGGCAGCATGTTCGCGCTGCAGCTTTTCCTCGTTGGTCCACGGTCGGACCTCGTCGAGCTGCAACGGTTCCTCGCTGTCGCTGGCGCCGAAGAGTTCATCCTGACCGAGCGTCCGGTTTTCTTCCGTGCGTTGCGCAAGCCCCATAACCCGGTCGAGACCTTCAAAGACCCTGGCCCGGTTCGGTTCCAATTCATCAAAGGCACCGGCGGCGGCCAGGTTCTCGAGCGTCCGCTTGTTAAGCGCCCGCGGCGAGATTCGTCTTGCAAAATCGCCCAGGCTCTTGAAAGGCTTGTCACCCCGCGCCTCGACGATGTGTTCCACCGCCTGTTCGCCGACACCCTTGATCGCCCCCATGGCGTAAAGGATCTTGCCGTCCGCAACATCGAAATGAACCTGCGACCGATTGATCGACGGCGGCACGATGTCGATCCCCATGCGCCGCGCTTCCTGCCGGAAATCCCCAAGCTTGTCGGTGTTGCCGAGATCGAGCGTCATGGAGGCAGCCATGAACTCCACCGGGTGGTTCGCCTTGAGCCAGGCCGTGTGATAAGAGACCAGGGCGTAAGCGGCCGCGTGCGATTTGTTGAAACCGTAGTTGGCGAATTTCGCAACGAGGTCGAAGATCGTTCCGGCCTGGGTCTTGTTGATGCCGCGTTCCACCGCGCCGTCAACGAAGCGGGCTCGCTGGATCTCCATTTCCGCGGCAATCTTCTTGCCCATGGCGCGGCGCAGCAGATCCGCTTCGCCGAGCGAGTAGCCGGACAGCACCTGGGCGATCTGCATCACCTGCTCCTGGTAGACGATGATGCCATTCGTCTCCATGAGGATCGGTTCGAGCAGCGGATGCAGGCAGTCCGGGTCCTGTTCGCCATGTTTCACCGCGTTATAGACCGGAATATTCTCCATCGGTCCCGGACGATAGAGCGCGACAAGCGCAATGATGTCCTCGAACCGGTCCGGCTTCATGCCGGCGATTGCCCGGCGCATGCCCTGACTTTCCAGCTGGAACACGCCGAAGGTCTCGCCTCGAGCAAGAAGCTGATAGGTCTTCTCGTCGTCGATGGGCAGACCCGCCACATCGACGGTCACGCCGCGGCGCTCGATCAGCTTCACAGCGGTGTCGATCACCGTCAACGTCTTCAGGCCGAGGAAGTCGAACTTCACCAGCCCGGCGTCTTCCACCATCTTCATGTTGAACTGCGCGACCGGCATGTCGGAGCGCGGATCTCGATATAGCGGAACAAGCTGTTCGAGAGGCCGGTCGCCAATGACGACGCCGGCGGCATGGGTCGAAGCGTGCCGGTAAAGCCCTTCAAGCTTTTGCGCCATGTTCAAAAGCCGGGCGACGATCTCTTCTTCCTTTTCCGCCTCGCGCAGGCGCGGTTCGTCCGCAATCGCCTGGGCAAGTGTCACCGGATTGGCCGGGTTCGCAGGCACCAGCTTGCACAGCCGGTCAACCTGGCCATAGGGCATCTGCAGCACCCGGCCGACGTCGCGGAGAACGGCACGGGCCTGCAGCGACCCGAACGTGATGATCTGCGCAACCTGCTGACGGCCATATTTTCTCTGGACGTAGCGGATCACCTCCTCGCGCCGTGTCTGGCAGAAATCGATGTCGAAGTCCGGCATCGACACACGTTCCGGGTTCAGAAATCGCTCGAACAGCAGTGAGAAGCGCATCGGGTCGAGATCGGTGATCGTGAGCGACCACGCGACCAGGGACCCCGCGCCGGACCCGCGGCCCGGCCCCACGGGAATGTCGTTGTTCTTGGCCCATTTGATGAAGTCAGCAACGATCAGGAAGTAGCCCGGAAACTTCATGCGCTCGATAATGCCGGTCTCGTAATCGAGACGTTCCCAGTAATCTTTTTCCTCCAGCCCCGGCGCCAGCCCATGGGCGTCAAGACGCGCCTGGAGACCTTCACGCGCCTGACGGATGAGTTCGGCTGCTTCGGCCCTTTCCGCTTCTTCCGGATCGGCATCGGCGCCCGCAAAGCGCGGCAGGATCGGCGCGCGTTTCAAGGGCCGGAAGCTGCACCGCTTCGCGATTTCCACCGTCGACGCCAGCGCTTCGGGCAGGTCGGCAAAAAGCGCCCCCATCTCGGCGCGCGACTTGAAATAATGTTCCGGTGTCAGGCGCCGCCGGTCGTCCTCAATCAGCACCCGGCCTTCGGAAATACAGATGAGCGCATCATGGGCTTCGTAGTCTTCGCGCTTCGGGAAAAAGGCCTCGTTGGTGGCGACCAGCGGCAGGTCGTGTTCATAGGCCAGGTCCAGAAACGCCGGCTCCGTCTTACGCTCGGCCTCCATGCCGTGCCGTTGAAGCTCGACGTAACACCGGCCGGAAAATGCCGTTGCCAGAATTTCCAGACGCTGTTTCGCCAGATCCCTGCGTCCGGCCAGAAGAGCGGCGCCGACAGGACCGTAACAGCCGCCGGTCAGGCAGATCACATCCTGGGACTTGGAGCAAAGGTACTCGGCGGAAACGTGCGGCCGCAAACCGGTTTCCGTATCGAGAAAGGCCCGGGAGGACAGTTCCATCAGGTTGCCATAACCCGCTTCGGTCATGGCGATCAGAACGACATCGGCAAGCGCCGGTTCTCCGCGCCGTCCGCTATCGAGACCGTCATCGAAAAAAATCGAAAGCTGGCAGGCCGTAATAGGTTGTATTCCAGCACCCCAGGCCTTGCCTGAAAACTCCTGCGCCCCGAAGAGGTTGTTGGTGTCGGCGATCGCAAGGGCCGGCTGAGCGTCGTCCTTGGCCAGATCCAGGAGTTTCTTGATCGGCAACGCCCCTTCCAGAAGGGACAAGGCAGAATGGACCCTCAGATGAACGAACCCCGGCCCCAACGTCTCGCCCTCACCTTTCGTGGTGCTAAGCCCCCCCTGGGAGGTCGTGTCGGAACCGGTCATTGCAACGCTCGTCTTGTCTCACAGAATCAGGCTCCAAGTGAAACCTGTCACGAAAGGCAAGTCGAGACGTGCATCGAGTTGTCACCGCAGTTCTTTTCCAGGAAACACCCGCCTTCCGGCGCGGGACGCTCGCAGACGCGCGCAACCCTTTTTCCGCACGGCTCCACAATTAGCCTGCGGCGAACAGCACGTCGCCCCAGACGACCAATGTGGTGCAGAAGCAAACGAGAGATCCGAAAGCGGCAAAATCACGAGCGATATGGAACATCACACCCTCCAACCAAGGCTCATTGCATAAAACCAGCATGTTCCATTTTTGTTCCTTTTGCAAGCCCTTTTTGTTCCCCTTGCCTTAAGGTAAATCAAATTTGCGGAAAATCTCGGGTTTTTGCTTTGTTCTCGCGCCACAGAACAGGAACCCGTCACCTGCTCTCAGACCCGGCCTGACTGATCCGATCGATCGTGTCTTGAGGTCTGAAAGCACCCCCGGCAGGTCGATTTGGTCCTCGAACTCCGCTAAAGCGGCGTGACCAGTCCGTCCTGAAGTGTGATCGCCCGGTCCATTTGGCCCGCGAGCTCCATATTGTGGGTGGCAAAGAGCGTTGCCACGCCGGAGGCGCGCACCAGAGCTGCCAGAGCGTCGAAAACATAATTCGCCGTCTTGGGATCCAGATTGCCGGTCGGTTCGTCAAGAAGGAGGATCCTCGGGGCGTTCGCAACCGCGCGGGCAACCGCAACCCGTTGCTGTTCGCCACCGGAGAGTTCCGACGGGCGGTGTTTGCCGCGCTCTCCGATACGCATGTAATTGAGCAACTCATCGGCGCGCTCGGCCGCGACTGCCCGCGACAGTCCCCGGATCATCTGCGGCATCATGATGTTTTCCTGGGCGGTGAACTCCGGCAACAGATGATGAAACTGATAAACGAAACCGATATCGTTGCGCCGGATCGCCGTGCGCTGCTCGTCGGAAAGCTCTGTACAATTCACCGCTCCGACGAAAACATCGCCATTGTCCGGACGCTCCAGCAACCCGGCGATATGCAAAAGCGTGGACTTGCCGGTGCCCGACGGTGCCACCAGAGCGACCATCTCCCCAGCTTCAATACGCAGGTTCGCTCCACTCAGGATGTCCAGCTGCCGGTCACCTTCCGAGAAGCTGCGCGTGATGCCTGCCAGTTCCAGCGCGGCGGGGCTCAGATTCGGTGCGCGGCGCGATTCAACGGACATGTCCATATCTGCGCTCCTCATTCGTACCGAAGGGCTTCGACCGGATCCAGCCGTGCGGCCCGCCATGCGGGATAAACGGTGGCCAGAAGCGAGAGCAGCAAAGCCATCAGCAGCACCGAAATGGTTTCGCCGCTATCGATATCCGCCGGCAGCTTCGAAAGGAAATAGAGCTCCGGCGAGAACAGCTCCGTGCTTGTCATCCAGGATACGAACTGGCGGATGCTTTCGATGTTGAGACAGACGATCAGCCCGAGCACAAATCCCGCCAACGTCCCGACACAGCCGATGCTGGCGCCGGTGATCAGAAAGATGCGCATGATCGCCCCGCGCGAAGCGCCCATCGTCCGCAAGATGGCGATATCCTTGCCCTTGTCCTTCACCAGCATGATCATGCCCGAAATAATGTTCAGGGCGGCGACGAGAACGATCAGGGTCAGGATGATGAACATCACGTTGCGTTCCACTTCAAGCGCGGAAAAGAAGGTAACGTTGCGCTGCCGCCAGTCGGTCACGAATGCCGGCCTCTCCGCGGCCTCCTCGATCGCCTTGCGCATCACGCCAACCCTGTCGGGATCGACCACATAGATCTCGATACCCGTCGCCTTGGTGTCCATGTTGAAATAGCCCTGGGCTTCGGGAAGCGGCATGAACAGGAAGGTAGCGTCATACTCGCTCATGCCGATCTGGAAAATCGCTGAGATGGGATACGCCTTGAGCCGCGGCGTCACGCCCATGGGTGTCACGCTGCCGCGTGGCGAAATGATCGTAATCTTGTCGCCCACTCGCAAGCCGAGCTGCTCGGCCATGCTTGAACCTATGGCGACCCCGGAACCTTCGTCAAACCCGTCGAGCGTGCCCGACAGGACGTTTTGAGCGATCAGGGGAATGCGCCGCAAATCGCTTTCGTAAATACCCCGGACCAGCGCGCCGAGATTGGCGGAAGGACCGGAAACCAGTGCCTGACCCTCGGTAAAGGGAATGGCGCTGACGACGTCCGGAACCCCTTCCAGCCGCGCGGACACGGCATCGTAATCGGTCAGGGGCAGATCGATCGGCTGCACCAGCATATGGCCGTTGATCCCGAGGATCTTGCCGAGAAGCTCGGAGCGGAAGCCATTCATCACCGCCATCACGATGATGAGGGTGGCAACGCCCAGCATGATCCCCGCGAAGGAAAACCCTGCGATGACCGAAATAAACGTCTCGCGGCGCCTGGAGCGCAGATACCGCCCGGCGATCATCCATTCAAAAGCGGAAAACGGGCGCGTGGGGGCAGCGCTCTGCGCGCCGCCGTCAACGTCTGCTGTATCTACCGCTGCCATTGTCCACCCACTTCAGCGTACATTCAACACAGCCCACTGGCCGAACGCCACCTGATCAAATTTCAGCCGGATCATTCCCCAACCTGATTCCCGCCCTCAAGTGATTCCACCTGAAAGCGGGCCAGTCTGAAGGATTGCCGGAGCGTCTCAATCCGTCAATGCCGCCGTCAGCTTGTTCAAGGCGGCCTCGGGAGAAAGCATTTCCTTTTCCCCAGTTGCCCGGTCCTTGACCTCCAGAAGTCCTTCTTTCAGGCCCCGGGGACCTGCAACGACCTGGAACGGCAGGCCGATGAGATCCATGGTCGCGAACTTTGCCCCGGCCCTGGTATCCGTGTCGTCGTAAAGCACCTCGATCCCGGCTGCTTCCATCCTGGCGTAAAGGTCCTGAGAGACTGTGTCCGTCAGCTCGTCCCCCGGCTTCAGATTGACCAGACCGACATGGAACGGCGCAACCGACTTCGGCCAGATGATTCCATTCTCGTCATGATTGGCCTCGATCAAGGCGCCAAGAAGGCGGGACACCCCGACACCGTAGGAACCCATGTGGACGGGAACCTCCGTGCCTTCGGCGGTCGCGACCTTGGCGCCCATGGCATCGGAATATTTGGTCCCGAAATAGAAAATGTGGCCGACCTCAATGCCTCGCGCCGACACCTTTTGGTCGTCGGGAAGCGCGTTGAACGCGGTTTCATCATGCATTTCGTCGGTCGCCGCATAAGGCGTCGTCCAGCGGGTTACAACCGGGGTCAGATCTGAGAAAAAGTCCGTATCCTCGGCCGGTATCGGCAATTCCAGAAGCGACTTTTCACAGAAGACTTCGCTTTCTCCTGTCTCCGCCAGAATGATGAACTCATGGCTCATGTCGCCACCGATCGGGCCGGTGTCTGCCTTCATCGGAATGGCCTTGAGACCCATCCGGTCGAAGGTACGCAGATAGGCCACGAACATGCGGTTATAGGCGTGGCGCGCGCTTTCCTTGTCGAGATCGAAGGAATAGGCGTCCTTCATGAGAAATTCGCGTCCGCGCATGATGCCGAAGCGCGGACGGACTTCGTCGCGGAACTTCCACTGAATATGATAGAGGTTCAGCGGCAGGTCCTTGTAGGATCTGACATAGCCGCGGAAGATGTCGGTGATCATTTCCTCGTTCGTCGGACCGTAAAGCATCTCGCGCTCGTGACGGTCGGTGATCCTGAGCATTTCCTTGCCATAGGCATCGTAGCGGCCGCTTTCCCGCCACAGGTCCGCGGACTGGATCGTCGGCATCAGGAGCTGGACGGCCCCGGCACGGGCCTGCTCTTCTTCCACGATGCGTTCAATCTTGCGCAAGACCTTCAGCCCCAGCGGCAACCAGGAATAGATTCCCGCGGACTGCTGCCGGATCATACCGGCACGCAGCATAAGCCGGTGGGAAACGATTTCCGCTTCCTTGGGCGTTTCTTTCAAGATGGGCAGGAAGTACCGGGAAAGACGCATCAATGTTCTCGCAATTTGGCTTTGCTCTGTTCTTGCGCAGTCAAAGCGCAAGCCGGACACAAAAACAAGCCTTTTGAACCGGCCCGGCGGGGTTTTACTGAATATGTGAGGAGACCGGCACCCCGGAGCGCATGTGAAGGCACTTAGACAGCAAACACATAAGCAGAAGAGACACCAATGACTTTGCCACAATCGACGCAAATCAAATAGGCAAGCAAAAAATGTAGGCTACCCACTACAAATAGGTGACAAGCCAAAAACAATCCGCTAAGTTTCAAATCTATAACAAAAAGACGCCTTGGTAGAAATACCATGAAGCTCAAGGTCATCGCGGTCTGAGTCTTGGGAGGAATGGCCTTTTGGCGCGACTTAACAGTTCGCAGCCCTCTACAACGACATGAAATGTCTCGGTAGAGAACAGGGTCAAATTTAGACGCGGAACTCAATAAAGGCAGAGCCAGGCTCTGCCTTTTTCTTTGTCTGCAAGGCCGTCGTGTCCGTTCACGGCCCATCCGGCAAATCTGTCCCACTACGTTCCCGGATGCCCGTAACTGCCCCCCGGCGGTTTAAAGAACGGAATGTCGTCCAGACCGAAACCGCTGGCTCGCAGGGCGAGAAAGGCTGCGAACAAAAGCGTGGCCATGACCGTTGTCACCAGAATCACTCTAAGGAACCGCGGACGGTCCGGGGCGCTCGGTTCCGATCCGGGAACGATGTCGCCGGCTTCCTCCTGCGTCCGGTGAAGACCGAACGGCAGGATCGCAAACAGGATGATCCACCAGAGGATGAAATAGATCGCCAGCCCGAACGCCACGGACATCGGGACTCAAGCCTCTTCCAGCTCGGTCAGGGTGCCGAGAAAATCCTTGGGGTGAAGGAAAAGGACCGGCTTGCCGTGCGCACCGATTTTCGGTTCACCGTCTCCAAGGATACGCGCCCCTTCCGCCACCAGCCTGTCCCGCGCCGCGATAATGTTATCGACCTCGTAGCAGACATGATGGATGCCGCCCGATGGGTTCTTCTCGAGAAACTTCGCGATAGGAGAATTCTCTCCGAGCGGTTCCAGCAACTCTATCTTGGTGTTCGGCAGGGTGATGAATACCGTGCTGACACCATGGTCCGGCTGTGCCTCCTTCGCCGAGACTTCCGCTCCAAGCGTGTCCCGGTAGACAGCGGTGGCTGCTTCAATGTCCTTCACCGCGATGGCAACGTGGTTAAGCCGTCCGATCATGTTCTCTCCTCCTCGAAAGGCAGCCGCTAGAATGCTGCCCGAGTGCGTTGATTATAGTTGGGTCACCATCACCTTGCAGAGCGTCTTTTTGCCCCAGACATCCAGAATTTCAGAGCGCGCGGCGCGCCGTGCGGCTTCCGCGACAAGGTCCTTGTTCTTGCGCCGGGCCTTCGGAATGCTTTTCACCGCACCGACGATCGCCTTGGACACAAGGTCTTCCATCGGCTCTCCCTCGTCGTCCGTATCGGGAAGACCAAGCAAGGCAATCTCCGGATCGGACAGAAGCTCCCCTGCCCGGTTGACAATCAGCGCGATCACCGCCGCCCCTGCAAAGGAAAGCTTGCGCCGCTCCTTCACGCCGGTAACTTCCGGGTCGTCCAGAATTCCGCCGTCCTTCACCAGAATGCCGGATGGGGCCTCGTCGATGACGGCGGCCCGACCGGCGTTCAAACGGACGATGTTTCCGTTCTTCCCGCGCACGACTTCCCGAACGCCAAGTTCCCTGGCAAACGCGGCGTGCGCGGCAAGATGCAACGGTTCACCGTGAACGGGAAGCACGACTTTCGGCCCGACCAGCTTGTATAGCTGCTCCAGCTCGCCGCGCCGCGGGTGTCCAGACACATGCACAAGGGCATCCTTGTCGGTGATAATCTCGACATCGGAGTCCGCGAGGTTGTTCATCACCTCGCCGACAGCCTTTTCATTGCCCGGAATGGTCCTCGAGGAAAAGATCACCATATCGCCCTTCGACAGCGCGATATGCCGATGATCGCCGGCTGCGATCCGTGCGAGCGCCGCCCTGTTTTCCCCCTGGGACCCGGTGCACAGGAGCACCGCCTTCTCGCGCGGCAGATAGCCGAAGGCTTCTTCCTCGTGAAAGGTGCGCAGACCTTCCAGATATCCGAGTTCGCTCGCCACCTCGATCACCCGGTGCATGGACCGGCCGACCACCACGACATCGCGGTCGTTCGCCGCCGCCGCCTCGGCAATGGCCCGGATACGCGCGACATTGGAGGCGAAGGTTGTAACGGCGACCCGGTGCCTGGCCTTCGACATCACGTCCTTGAGGGTTTCCGCCACATCCGCCTCGCTCGGGCTGACACCGTCCCTCACCGCGTTGGTGCTGTCGCACACGAGAGCCATGACGCCTTCGCGTCCGAGTTCGGCCAGCCGATCCAGATCGATCGGATGTCCGACGCCGGGCGTCCGATCGATCTTCCAGTCACCGGTATGAAGAACCAGGCCTGCGGGCGTCCGGATGGCAAGTGCACAGGGTTCGGGAATGGAGTGGGACATGGCGACGAATTCGACATCGAACGGCCCGATCTTGTGCCGCTCGCCCTGCTTCACGATCGTGACCGGCACGTCTTCCTCGCCCGGCTCGCTCTCTGCCTTGGCCGCCAGAAGACCCGCGGTAAACGCGGTCGCGTAGACCGGAACCTTCAAAAAGGGCCACAAATGCAGGATACCGCCATAGTGGTCTTCATGGGCATGGGTGATCACCATGCCGACGACATTGTCGACTTCCTCTTCGAGAAACTTGATGTCCGGAACCACGATATCGATACCCGGCAGGTCCGGGCCGGCGAAACTCACGCCGCAATCGACAATCAACCAGCTCCGGTCCTCTTCCGGTCCATAACCATACAGACCGAGGTTCATTCCGATTTCCCCGACCCCTCCCAGGGGAAGAAACACTATGTCGTAATCGTTATTGTTGGCCGAAGCCATGCATTGCTCCTTTGACCCTCCCGCGGAGACTTCGCTGCCGGCTAAACGCCGGGCAGGAAGACATCGCCCGCATAGATGGTCCGTTGTCGTCCATCGGCCTGTTGTATCACCAGATGGCCACGTTCATCCAAATCGGCAAAAGTACCGGTAATCTCCTGCTGGGCCGATCTCACGGTGATTTCCTTGCCCAGATGCGCCGCCCGTCCCAACCAGTCTTTCCTGATCGACCTGAACCCTTCGGGTTGCCGCCAGACAGCCAGTTTTTCCGCCAAGACCGCACTCAAACTTCCAAACAGGCTCTCGGCGGACACCTGATAGCCGAGACTTCTCAGGTCCGTGGCCTGATAGAGCGACAGTGGCGGGTGGGACACGCAATTCACGCCGAACCCGAGGACCACCGCCTGGCGGTCGCCGGCCAGGGTTTCCGATTCCAGAAGGATGCCGGAAAGCTTGGCGCCCTCGATCAGGAGATCGTTCGGCCATTTCAGTTTGACCAGTTGCAGTGTCCCGGCGGCTTTGTCAACCGCTTCAGCCAGGGCAACAGCCGCCACCAGCGGCAACTCGCCGATCCTGTCGGCGGGTTCCGGATCGACCAGCAAAAGACTTGCGAACATATTCCCTGCCGGAGAGGACCATTCGCGCCCCCTGCGCCCTCGGCCGGAAGTCTGAACGTCGGCCCGTATCCACAGTCGCCCCGGATGCCCGCTTCGGGCGCGTTCGAAACAAAGGGAATTCGTCGAACCGACGTTTTCATGCGCTTCATAGCGAAAGTCCGGCGCACCGGGCGCCGGACACTCGGAATTGGACTGGGTCATATGGATCTTCTAGAACACCGGAGTATCAACCGGAACCGACTCACCTGACAAAGGTTGACCGATTCCGGAAGGAATGACCATCGTTCCGTCAGCGGACCGCACGATGTACTAGAACAACGACTGCGCCGCAGCGCTTGCCGCATTGACCACCTGGCCCGGCGCGACCGAGAAGAAAATCACGAAGACACTCGACAATCCCAGGACAACCCGCAGTTCCATGGGCATCGTCTCGAATTTCTCGACCGGCTCGTCAAAGAACATCACCTTGACGATTCTCAGATAGTAGTAGGCTCCGACAACCGACATCAGGACCCCGATCACCGCAAGCGGATACAGTCCGACCTGAACCGCGGCGACAAACACATACCACTTGCCGAAGAACCCGACGAGCGGCGGGATCCCGGCCAGCGAGAACATCAGCAGTCCGAGCAGCACGGCCATTGGCAGGTTCGTCTGCGAAAGACCGGACAGATCGTCGATTTCCTCAACCATGCCGTCCTTGCGGCGCATGGACAGGATGCAGGCGAATACACCAAGCGTCATGCCGAGGTAGGCGATCATGTAGAAGATGACGCCTTCGACACCGGTCTGGGTTCCGGCCGCCAGTCCGACAAGCGCATAGCCCATGTGACCGATGGAGGAATAGGCCATCAGCCGTTTCAGGTTGCGCTGACCGATTGCGGCGAACGAACCGAGTGCCATGGACGCGATCGAGACAAAGACGACGATCTGCTGCCAGTCGCTCGTCACCGGTTGGAATGCTTCGATGACAATGCGGACCGTCATGCCCATGGCGGCAACTTTCGGAGCTGCGGCGAGGAAGGCGGTCACCGGTGTCGGAGCCCCTTCGTAAACGTCCGGAGTCCACATGTGGAACGGAACGGCGGAAATCTTGAAGGCCAGGCCTGCGAGAACGAAGGTCAGGCCGATCACCAGGCCGATCGATGCCCCTTCATGGGTGATGGTTTCGGCGATGCCGTCGAAGGAGATCTGGCCGGTGAAGCCGTAGACCAGCGACATGCCGTAAAGCAGCATGCCTGAAGACAGCGAACCGAGAACGAAATACTTCAGGCCGGCCTCTGTCGAACGCACGCTGTCCCGGTTGATGGCCGCAACCACGTAGAGCGCGAGGCTCTGCAGTTCGAGGCCCAGGTAGAGCGCGATCATGTCACTGGCCGACAGCATCAGGAGCATGCCGAGCGTCGCGAGCACGATCAGGATGGGATATTCGAAATGATCGAAGGACTGGCTCTTGGCATAGGCCCAGGACATGGCGATCGCAAAGAACGACCCGACCAGGACCAGGAGCTTGAGCAGATAGGCGAAATCGTCGAGCACGAAGGACCCGCCGAAGGTCTCGCCGAAGCTCGGGACAAACAGGAGAACCAGGAACGTACAGCCCAGGAGCCCCATGGCACCGCCGAAAACCGCGTAGCTGACGCGTTTGCCGCCAAAGGCGCCGATCATCAGCAAAACCATGGCTCCGAGGGCCAGGATGATCTCCGGCAGGGCCGGCTGGAGATCCGGCAATTGGGTCATGTCCGACATAGCTCTGTCTCGTCCTCGAAGCCTTAGTGAGACACCGCGGCAGCCGCTGCCGCGTGCTGGGAGACCCCGGCCGCGTCAAGCGCTGCAGTGTATTGAGTGATAAGATTGTCGACCGCGCCTTGGGTCACATCCAGGATCGCCATCGGATAGAACCCGAAGAAAATCGTCAGAACGATCATCGGCACCAGAATGACCTTTTCCCGGAGGTCCAGGTCGAGGAGCGATTTCAGGCTTTCCTTTTCAAGGGCCCCGAAGATCACCCTCCGGTAGAGATACAGCGCATAGGCCGCGGACAGGATGACACCCGTGGTCGCGAAAAACGCCACCCAGGTATTGACCTGGAACGCGCCCATGAGCGTCAGTATTTCGCCGACGAAACCGGAGGTTCCGGGTAATCCGACATTGGCCATGGTGAAGATCAGGAACGCGACCGCGTATTTCGGCATCCGGTTGACCAGACCGCCATAAGCGGCGATCTCGCGGGTGTGCATCCGGTCGTAAATCACGCCAACGCAAAGGAAGAGCGCCCCGGACACGATCCCGTGGGAGAGCATCTGGAAAATGCCACCCTGCACACCCTGGTGGGTCATCGTGAAAACGCCCATGGTCACATAGCCCATATGCGCGACCGACGAATAGGCGATCAGCTTCTTGATGTCTTCCTGCGCAAGCGCCACCAGCGAGGTATAGATGATCGCAACCACCGAGAGTGTGAAGATGAACGGCGCGAACATATCCGACGCGATCGGAAACATCGGCAGCGAGAAGCGAAGGAAGCCATAGCCGCCGAGCTTCAGCAGCACACCCGCCAGGATGACCGAGCCCGCCGTCGGCGCTTCCACGTGCGCATCAGGAAGCCAGGTATGCACCGGCCACATGGGCATTTTGACCGCGAAAGAGGCGAAGAAGGCGAGCCACAGCCAGGTCTGCATGTTTTCCGGGAAGGAATGCGCCAGAAGCTGCTCGATATCCGTCGTGCCCGCGTTCCAGTACATCGCCATCATCGCGATCAGCATCAGAACGGAGCCGAGCAGTGTGTAGAGGAAGAATTTGTAGGACGCGTAGACACGACGCGCCCCGCCCCACACACCGATGATGAGGAACATCGGGATCAGTCCGGCTTCGAAGAAGACGTAGAAGACGACAAGGTCGAGCGCACAGAACACGCCGATCATGAGCGTTTCCAGAACCAGGAAAGCGATCATGTATTCCTTGACCCGTTTCTGCACGCTCTCCCAGGAGGCCAGGACACAGAAGGGCATCAGGAAGGTGGTCAGGATCACGAAAAGCACCGAGATGCCGTCAACGCCCATCCGGTAGCTGATGTCGCTGCCAAGCCACTCCTTATGCTCAACGAACTGGAATCCGGGATTCGAATAGTCGAAATAGGCCCAGATCACCAGAGAAAGCAGGAAGGTGACACCGGTGGTCACCAGGGCGACCATGCGTATGTTTTTCTTGCTGACCTCGTCGTCTCCGGCAACCAGAAGAATAAACAGGACGCCGAGCAGCGGCAGAAACGTCGTGAGTGACAGTATTGGCCAGTCAATCATTAGTGAGCACCCCCGCCGGTGCCTGCACCGGTGAACATCGACCAGGTGATCAGCGCAGCTACGCCGATCAGCATCGCAAATGCATAGTGGTAAAGATATCCGGTCTGCAACCGCACGACCCATGCCGTGACGTTCTGCACCCGGGCCGCGATCCCGTTGGGCCCGTAACCGTCAATGACGGTACCGTCGCCCTTCTTCCAGAGCACACGGCCGATCCACAGGGCGGGACGGACAAAGATGAAGTCGTAAAGCTCGTCGAAATACCACTTGTTGAGCAGGAACTGGTAGAGGCCGGAGTGACGCTGCGCCAGTTGCTTCGGCATTTCGGGTGAGCGGACGTAGAACACCCAGGCTACCACGAAACCAAGCACCATCATGACGAAGGGCGAGACTTTGACCCAGCCGGGAACGTGATGCATTTCGTGGAGGATGTGGTTGGTTTCGCTGTTAAACAACGCGCCCTTCCAGAACTCCGCGTACCCCTCGCCATAGAACGAACCGTAGAAGACCATCCCGGCCAACGCCGCGCCGACGGAAAGGATGAACAGCGGCACGGTCATCACCAGAGGCGATTCATGAACGTGCTTCATCACGTCGACCGGTGCGCGGGGCTTGCCATGGAAGGTCATGAAGGTCAGGCGCCAGGAATAGAAGGACGTCAGCGCGGCCGCGATGACCGTCATCCAGAAGCCATAGAGCGCCATCGGGTTTGCATGTTCGCCCCCGGCCCCGGCAAAGGCCGCCTCGATGATCGCGTCCTTTGAAATAAAGCCTGCGAAGCCCAGATGGGTGAACGGAATGCCGACACCGGTCAGCGCCAGCGTTCCGATCATCATGGTCCAGTAGGTAATCGGAATGTGCTTCCGCAAACCGCCCATCTTGCGCATGTCCTGCTCGTCGGACACCGCATGAATGACGGAGCCTGCGCACAGGAAGAGGAGCGCCTTGAAGAAGGCGTGGGTGAACAGGTGGAAGATACCGATCGAATAGGCCCCGACCCCGAGCGCTACGAACATGTAGCCGAGCTGTGAACAGGTCGAATAGGCAATCACCCGCTTGATGTCGTTCTGAACCAGACCGACCGTCGCCGCGAAAAAGGCCGTCGTGGCGCCGAAGAACACGATCACCGCCAGCGCCGTGTGCGACAGTTCCATAAGCGGCGACAGGCGCGCCACCATGAAGACACCGGCCGTCACCATGGTCGCCGCGTGAATAAGCGCGGAAACCGGCGTCGGGCCCTCCATGGCGTCCGGCAACCAGGTGTGCAGAAGGAACTGCGCCGACTTGCCCATGGCTCCCATGAAGAGCAGCAGACAGACCACGGTCATCGCTGCGTGCGGGTCGAGATGGTAGCCGAGAAAGGTCAGCACTTCACCGTGTTCTTCGATGAATGACGGAGCGTCGTTGAAGATGGTCGTGAAATCGATGCTCTGGAACAGATAGAACACGCCGAAGATACCAAGCGCGAAACCGAAATCGCCGACACGGTTGACGACGAAGGCCTTCATCGCGGCGGCATTGGCGGAGGGTTTCTGGTACCAGAAGCCGATCAGGAGATACGAGGCGAGCCCCACGCCTTCCCAGCCGAAGAACATCTGCAGCAGGTTGTCGGCGGTCACCAGCGACAGCATCGCGAAGGTAAACAGCGACAGATAGGCGAAAAAGCGTGGCCGGTGCGGATCGTGGTGCATGTAGCCGATGGAATAGACATGCACCAGCGCGGAGACCGTGTTGACCACGACCAGCATCACCGCGGTCAGCGTATCTACGCGGATCGACCACGAGACCTTGAGGTCTCCTGCATCCATCCAGCGGAACAGCTCGACAACCTGAAGCTCCGACCCACCGAGCCAGAAACCGAAAAACGTGATCCAGGAAAGAAGCGCGGCGAGGATCACCAGACCGCTGGTAACATATTCACAGGCCTTGGCGCCGATGGACCGGCCGAAAAGACCGGCGATCAGAAAGCCGATCAGCGGCAGGAACAGGATTGCGGAATACATCGGCTCCTACCCTTTCATCACGTTGACGTCTTCCACGGCGATGGAACCGCGGTTCCGGTGGAAGACCACCAGGATGGCAAGCCCGATCGCCGCTTCGGCGGCGGCCACGGTCAGAACCAGCATGGTGAAGATCTGCCCCATCAAGTCGCCGAGATGCGACGAGAAGGCAACCATGTTGATGTTCACCGACAGAAGGATCAGCTCGATGGACATCAAGATGACAATCACGTTTTTCCTGTTCAGGAAGATCCCGAAAATCCCGATCGTGAACAGGATCGCCGCGACAGACAGATAGTGCGACAGACCGATTTCCATGGGCGCCTCGCCGTGCTCCCCTCGTTTACCCCAACCGGAAACAGCACGGAGGAGCGTGCCGGTATCCGGACTAGCTTAAAAGACGCAAGGATTTGCGTCAGATTCCCTTGCCGCTCTCCACTTTCCGGACTTCGATCGCGGTTTCGCGTGTTCGCGCCACCTGGTCCGGTATACTTTGGCGTTTGACATTCGGCTTGTGGCGCAAGGTCAGGACGATCGCTCCGATCATGGCCACCAGCAAGACCAGGCCAGCGACCTGGAAGAAGAAGATGTATTTGGTGTAAAGCACCGAACCCAACGCCTGAATGTTGCTCGTCTCGGTCAGGGCCGGCATCGGCTCCGCCCCGTGTCCGAGAAGTTCAGGCGCAATCACCCAGCCGCCAAGTCCCAGAAGAAGTTCAACCAGCAGGATCAGTCCGACAAGCGCGCCGACCGGCAGGTACTGAAGAAAGCCCTGACGGAGTTCGACGAAATCCACGTCGAGCATCATGACGACGAACAGGAACAACACCGCCACCGCGCCGACGTAGACCACGACAAGCAGCAGGGCGAGATACTCGGCACCCAACAGAATGAAGAGACCGGCGGAATTCACAAAGGCGAGGATCAGGAACAGGACCGAAGTGACCGGGTTCCGGGATGCGATCACCATCAGGGCGGACGCAACAGTAACGCCGGCGAACAGGTAGAAGAAAAGGGCTTTCAGGATCATATCGAAGACCTGCCTGTCGAGTGGCCCTGACGGGCCGGAACTGCGGGGCCCGGCCGGATTGCCGGGCAGAATGCAAACTTCACGGTTAGCTCCTAGCGGTAAGGAGCATCCATTTCAATGTTACGGGCGATTTCGCGTTCCCAGCGGTCTCCGTTCGCGAGAAGCTTCTGCTTGTCGTAGTAAAGCTCTTCGCGGGTTTCCGTGGCGAATTCGAAATTCGGCCCTTCAACGATGGCATCCACCGGGCAGGCTTCCTGACAGAAGCCGCAATAGATGCATTTGACCATGTCGATGTCGTAGCGCGTGGTCCGGCGTGTCCCGTCGTTGCGCCGCGGACCGGCCTCGATGGTGATCGCCTGGGCCGGGCAGATCGCTTCGCACAGCTTGCAGGCGATACAGCGCTCTTCCCCGTTCGGATAGCGGCGCAGGGCATGCTCACCCCGGAACCGCGGACTAACGGGTCCCTTTTCGAAGGGATAGTTGACCGTGGGTTTCGGCTTGAAGAAATACCGCATCGCCAGAAAGAACGCCGATACGAATTCCTGCAGAAACAGCGATTTGACGGCTTGACTGAGTCCCATCGCTTTTTGCCTCTCTTTCCTCAACCGACCAGCACGCTGGCGGCCCAATAGCCGACAATCGGAAAACCGATCACCGGAACCGCGAATATGACTGCGCCCAGGAGCGCCTTGTATCTGGCCGCGGGACCACCGTCTCCGCCGGCCTGTCTGTTCTTCGTTTCCGCCGCCTGAAGCAATCCCTTCAGGATCTTCCAGTCGAGCCAGCCGACGTAAAGGCCGACGGCAGCCCCGATCAGACCGGCGAGCGAGATAGTCACGCCGAAGTCGGAGCCCATCCCATCACCATCAAGACCACCGCGACAACCACGACCATCGCCAGCGACAGCGGCAGGAAGACCTTCCAGCCCAGACGCATGAGCTGATCGTAGCGGTACCGGGGCACCATTGCCTTGACCATCGCGAACATGAAGAAGCCGAGCAGGCACTTCAAAATGAACCAGATGACGCCCGGCACCCATGTGAACGGCGCGAAATCGAGCGGCGGAAGCCAGCCCCCCATGAAGAAGATCGTCATGAGCGCGCACATCAGGCAGATGGCGACATATTCGCCGAGCATGAACATCATGTACGGTGTGGAACCGTATTCCACCATGAAACCGGCAACCAGCTCCGATTCCGCCTCCGCGAGGTCGAAGGGCGGTCGGTTTGTTTCCGCAAGAGCGGAAACAAAGAACACCACGAACATCGGGAACAGCGGCAGCCAGTACCAGTTCAGGAAGGACAGCCAGGGCACGCCGAGCATGGTCGCCAGGCCGGTTTCCTGCGACTGCACGATGCCGGAAAGGTTCAAGGTACCGGCACACAGCAGGACGGTCACGATGACAAAGCCGATGGAGACTTCGTAGGAGACCATCTGCGCCGCGGACCTGAGCGCCGAGAGGAACGGGTATTTCGAGTTCGACGCCCAACCGCCGATGATGACCCCGTAAACTTCCAGCGACGAAACGGCGAAGACGAACAGAACGCCTACGTTGATGTTGGAGATCACCCAGCCGTCGGCGACCGGAATGACCGCCCAGGCTGCAAGCGCCAGGAGCACGGAGATCAGCGGAGCCAGCAGGAACAGAACCTTGTTGGACCCGGACGGGATCACCGGCTCCTTCAGAACGAATTTCAGAAGGTCGGCGAAGCTCTGCAAGAGCCCCCATGGCCCGACGACGTTCGGCCCGCGCCTGATCTGAACGGCGGCCCAGATCTTGCGATCCGCCAATAGCACATAGGCGACAATCACCAGAAGCACGACCATCAGCAGAATGCTCGTGAAGGCCATCCAGAGGAACGGCCAGCCGTAGGTCGTCATGAACTCTGCCATATCGGTCCCCTACCCCTTATTCCGCTGCTTCCGCCGCCCGCGACGTGGCGAGCGCCGAACACTCGGCCATGACCTTGGAGGCACGGGCAATCGGATTGGTCAAATAAAAGTCCCGGATCACGTTGGCAAACCCGGCGCTGTCCATTTTCGCCTTCGCGTCGGCGAGTTTTTCGATGTCGGCGGCATCGCCCGGCTCGACGGCGTCGATGCTCAGCATATGCGGCACCGCCTCGAACAGCTTGGCACGCAGCTCGCTCAGACTGTCGAACTCAAGCGTCTGACCGAGACTTGCCGACAACGCCCGAAGGATCGCCCAGTCCTCGCGGGCATCGCCCGGGGGAAATCCGGCCCGGTCGCCCATTTGCACGCGGCCTTCGGTGTTGACGTAGATCGCGGATTTTTCCGTGTAAGCCGCCCCCGGCAGGATCACGTCCGCCCGATGCGCTCCGCGATCGCCATGGGTGCCCTGGTAGACGACAAAAGCGCCTTCGGGAACCTCGACTTCATCGACACCGAGCAGGAACAGGACGTCGAGCGCCCCCGCTTCCAGCATCGCTCCGGTGTCCATGCCGCCCTCGCCCGGCACGAAGCCTATGTCGAGCGCACCCACCTGGGAGGCTTCGGTGTGCAGGATATTGAACCCGTTCCAGCCGTCCTTGATCACACCGAGCGACTTTGCCGCCGCCGCAAGGGTCGCCAGCACAGCGGCACCGTCCGCCCGGTTCAAGGCGCCCTGCCCGACGATGAACATCGGTTTCTCGGACTTGGCGGGCGCGTGGTCGACGAATTGCTTCAGGCTTTCCGGACCAGCTCCGAGATAGGTGACAGGGTAGGTCAGGTCGGCGTTTTCGCCGATCAGGCCGACCGTCAGGTCGCCACGGGTCCAGCGCTTGCGGATCCGCGCGTTCAGAACCGGCGCTTCCTGGCGCGGGTTGGTTCCGATCAGCATGATCGCGTCGGCTTCGTCGATCCCCTCAATGGTCGAATTGAAAAGATAACTTGCACGTCCGTTTTTCGGATGGAGCGGCGATCCCGGAAAGCGGCAGTCGAGATTGGCGACGCCGAGCTTTTCCATCAGGCTTTTCAGCGCAAACATCTCTTCCACGCCGGCAAGCTGGCCCGCGAGCGCACCGATCTTTTCAGCGGAGGAGGCTTTGACCTTGTCCGCGATGATCTGAAAGGCCTCGGACCAGGAAACCGGCTGCAGCTTGCCGTCTTTCTTGGCGTATGGCCGGTCCAGACGCTGGGTCTTCAGACCGTCCCAGACATAGCGTGCCTTGTCGGAGATCCACTCTTCGTTGACCTCCTCGTTCAGCCGCGGCATCACACGCATGACTTCCTTGCCACGCGTATCCACCCGGATGGCCGAGCCGACCGCGTCGGAAACGTCGATGCTCTCCGTCTTGGTCAACTCCCAAGGGCGGGCATGGAATTCGTAAGGCTTGTGCGTCAGCGCACCGACCGGGCAGAGGTCCGCGACGTTCCCCTGCATCTCCGACGAAAGCGCCGCTTCGAGATAGGTGGTGATTTCTGCATCCTCACCGCGTCCGATCAGGCCCATGTCGGTTACGCCGCACACCTCGGTGGTGAAGCGGACACAACGGGTGCAGTGAATGCAGCGGGTCATGATCGTCTTGATCAGAGGACCTATTTCCTTGTTTTCGACGGCGCGCTTGTTTTCGTGGAACCGCGAGCCGTCGACACCATAGGCCATTGCCTGATCCTGCAGGTCGCATTCACCGCCCTGATCGCAGATCGGGCAGTCGAGCGGGTGGTTGATGAGCAGAAACTCCATCACCCCTTCGCGGGCCTTCTTGACCATTTCGGATTTGGTGTCGACCACAGGCGGCTCGCCGTTGGGCCCCGGACGCAGATCCTTGACGCCCATGGCGCAGGATGCGGTCGGCTTGGGCGGCCCGCCCTTGACCTCGACCAGGCACATGCGGCAGTTGCCGGCAATGGACAGCCGGTCATGGTAGCAAAAGCGCGGAACCTCGGCGCCCGCTTCTTCACACGCCTGAAGCAGCGTGTAGTCCGCCGGGACTTCAACTTCCTTGCCGTCGATGATGAGCTTCGTCATCCGTTGCTCTCCAAATCCCGTTCCGCTTACTCGGCCGCCACCATGGTCGAAGAAGACTTCGACCTGGCGACATAGTCATCGATGCGCTGCTCGATTACAGGCCGGAAATTCTTGATCAATCCCTGGATCGGCCAGGCGGCCGCATCCCCGAGTGCGCAGATCGTATGGCCCTCAACCTGCTTGGTCACCTTGAACAGCATGTCGATTTCCTCATAGGAGGACTCGCCCTTGACCATTCGCTCCATGACACGCCACATCCAGCCGGTGCCCTCCCGGCACGGCGTGCACTGACCGCAGCTTTCGTGCTTGTAGAAGTAGGAAAGCCGCGCGATCGCCTTGATGATGTCGGTGGACTTGTCCATGACGATCACCGCCGCGGTTCCCAGACCCGACCCCATGCCGCGCAAGGTGTCGAAATCCATCGGCGCGTCCTTTATCTGCTCCGCCGTACAGCAAGGAACGGAGGACCCGCCCGGAATGACGGCCAGGAGATTGTCCCAGCCTCCGCGAATGCCGCCGCAATGCTTGTCGATCATCTCGGAAAACGGCACGCCGAGCTCTTCCTCGAAAGTCGCCGGCTGATTGACGTGTCCGGAGACGCAGAAGAGCTTGGTACCGGTGTTGTTCGGACGTCCAAGCGCGGAAAACCAGGCGGCGCCGCGGCGCAGAATGGTTGGCGCGACTGCGATCGACTCGACGTTGTTGACCGTGGTCGGGCAGCCGTAAAGGCCCACGTTCGCCGGAAAAGGCGGTTTCAGCCGCGGCTGGCCCTTCTTGCCTTCCAGGCTTTCCAGAAGAGCGGTTTCCTCGCCGCAGATGTAGGCGCCGGCACCGTGATGCACGTAAATGTCGAAATCGTAGCCGTTCTTGTTGTTCTTGCCGATGAGACCCGCATCGTAGGCCTGATCGATGGCCGCCTGCAGGCGCTCCCGTTCACGGATGAACTCACCGCGCACGTAGATGTAGGCGGCAACCGCTCCCATGGCGAAGCCCGCGACCAGACAGCCCTCAACCAGCGTGTGCGGATCGTGGCGAAGAATCTCGCGGTCCTTGCAGGTGCCCGGCTCAGATTCGTCGGCATTGACAACCAGATAGGCTGGACGACCATCCGTTTCCTTGGGCATGAACGACCACTTCAGCCCGGTCGGAAAGCCTGCTCCGCCCCGGCCGCGCAGACCGCTGTCCTTCATTTCCTGGATGATCCAGTCGCGCCCCTTGTCCAGAAGACCTTTGGTGTTGTCCCACTGGCCGCGCTTCCTGGCGCCGTCAAGGCCCCAGTCATGCAGACCGTAGATATTGGTGAAGATCCGATCCTGATCCGTCAGCATCTCTTCCCCCTAGTCTTCGCTCTTGGAGGAAGCCACTTCGCCGGCTTCCACACGCTTGGAAAATTCTGTTTCCTCGCCGGATGCGAGGACCTTGGCCTGTTCGACCCAGCCGTCGCGCTCGATACGGCCTTTGAACTTCAGCCGGCTGTCGACCCAGGCAATCTCCTGCGGCCCCCAGCCTGCGACCTGATCGAAGTGAAAGAAACCGAGTTCGTGGAGCGTTGCTTCCAGCTTCGGACCCACGCCCTTCAGTTTTTTCAGATCGTCCGGCTTGCCGCCGCGCGCTTCCTTGAGAAGCTCCGGTTCTTTCTCGTCGTCGTCGCCGCCCTCGCTGGTATCGGCGGCACGGGCCACCTCAACTTCCGGGCGGTCCTCCGCCACGGGTTTGGCCTTGTTTTCAGCGCGCGCTTCGCTCGTCGTCGGCTTCTTTCCGGTATCAGACTTGCCTTCTTCGGCAGGTTTGGCTTCGGCCTTTTTGGGTTCAGCCTTGGGCGCCGCCGGCGCTTCGGCCTTTTTCTCCGCTTTCGCGGAAAATTCGGCCCTCACCTTGGCCACCGCATCTTCGGCGGGTGTCGGAACACCGTCGAAATCGTTTCCGTCCGCATTGATCGGCGCACCGGCGAAGGCGTGCGACGCCTTTTCTGCCCCTTCGACCAGATGGGGCACAGGAAGGCCGCCCTTGGTGTCGTCGTCGATCTCCGTCAGACTGGTCTGCCCACCTTCGGCCATGGCAAACCGGCGGCCGTTTTGAGGACCCGGGGTCACTTCCTTGCCCTCGGCGATATCGTCGATGAGCTTGTTGAAGCTCTCCTCGGTAAGATCCTCGTAGGTGTCCTTGAAGATCTGGACCATCGGCGCATTCACGCAAGCCCCGAGGCACTCAACCTCTTCCCAGGAGAACATGCCGTCCTCGGAAATCTCGTGCATGTGCTTGGCAATGCGCGTTTTGCAGATCCTGATCAGGTCTTCCGAGCCGCGAAGCTGGCACGGCGTCGTGCCGCAAACCTGGATATGCGCCTTCTTGCCGACCGGCTGAAGCTGGAACATCGTGTAGAAGGTCGCCACCTCCAGAACACGGATGTTCGGCATGTCGAGCAGGTCCGCTATATAGCGGATCGCCGGTTCGCTCACCCAGCCGTCGTTCTGTTCCTGAGCGCGCCACAACAGCGGTATTACCGCAGAGGCCTGGCGGCCGGCCGGATAGCGGTCGATCAGCTTCTTAGCCCAGGAGAGATTTTTCTCCGTGAACTCGAAGCTTTCTGGTTGTTCCGCGGCAAGTCGGCGAACTGCCATGGTGTTATCCCCGTTCTATCACACTGACCGGAGCCGTACGGGCGGCTGCCAGGGTCGAAAATCTTTGGCCGGCGAACCGCATCAGCGGTCGACCTCGCCGAACACGATGTCCATGGAACCCAGCACCGCCGAAACGTCGGCGAGCAAATGGCCCTTGCACAGGAAATCCATGGCCTGAAGGTGGGCATATCCCGGTGCCTTGATCTTGCAACGGTACGGCTTGTTGGTACCGTCTGAAACAAGATAGACGCCGAACTCGCCCTTTGGCGCCTCGACGGCGGCGTAAACCTCGCCGGCCGGCACGTGATATCCTTCTGTGTAAAGCTTGAAGTGATGGATCAACGCTTCCATCGACTGCTTCATCTGGCCCCTCTTCGGCGGCACGATCTTGCCGTCGGTGGAGGAAACCGGACCGGTTTCGACCGTCAGCTTTTCCAGGCACTGCTTCATCAGCCGGACCGACTGGCGCATCTCTTCCATGCGGATCAGATAGCGGTCGTAGCAGTCGCCGTTCTTGCCGACCGGAATG
Source organism: Roseibium aggregatum (assembly GCF_017309185.1). Lineage (GTDB taxonomy): Bacteria > Pseudomonadota > Alphaproteobacteria > Rhizobiales > Stappiaceae > Roseibium > Roseibium aggregatum_B. The sequence continues at coordinate 2,438,264 of NZ_JAEKJZ010000001.1, forward strand.
TCGAAATCGAGTTCCGAATAGCATTCGTAGGGCTGTGACTTGCGCAGATCCCAGGCAGCCCCCGAGCCCCGCACCATCACCCCGGAGAATCCCCAGGCCCAGGCATCGTCCAGATCGACGACGCCGATATCGACGTTGCGTTGCTTGAAGATCCGGTTGTCGGTCAAAAGACCCTCGATATCGTCGAGTGTTTGAAGGAACGGATCGCAGAAGTCCCAGATATCGTCCAGGAGCGCGCGCGGCAGGTCCTGGTGAACGCCACCCGGACGGACGTAGGCCGCATGCATGCGGGCACCGCAAGCGCGCTCATAGAAGACCATGAGCTCTTCGCGCGGCTCGAAGCCCCAAAGCGGCGGCGTCAGGGCGCCGACATCCATCGCCTGCGTCGTCACGTTCAGAAGATGCGACAACAGACGACCGATCTCGGAAAACAACACACGGACAAGCTGGCCGCGTTTCGGCACCTCGATGTCCAGCAGGCGTTCCACCGCGAGCGCGAAAGCATGCTCCTGGTTCATCGGCGCCACGTAGTCGAGACGATCGAAATAGGGGACGGCCTGAAGGTAGGTTTTCTGCTCGATCAGCTTTTCGGTGCCACGGTGCAGAAGACCGATATGCGGATCGACGCGGGTCACCACTTCGCCGTCGAGCTCCAGCACAAGACGCAGCACGCCATGGGCCGCCGGATGCTGCGGGCCGAAGTTGATGTTGAAGTTACGAACCTGAGCCTCAGCCATGTTGAGGGTCCTGCTGTTGTGCGAATAACGCAAAGACTTCCGGGCCGGTCATTTTGCGGGTGTCATTCGCAAAGGCGTAATTGGCCGGCTGTTCGTCGACGAAGATTTCCGTCGTGAATTTGAAGGCTGACGGGTCGTCAAAGGCCTGGGCGGCGACACTGGTGTGCGAGCCGTCGGCCATGCGCCACATCAGATTGGAACCGCATTTGGCGCAAAACACGCGTTCGCCGTAATCGGAGGACTTGTAGACACCCAGAGTGTCCTCTCCCTTGACCTCGATGCTGTCCATCGTACCGCAGCTGACCGCCATGAAGGCGCCACCGGACCAGTGGCGGCACATGCTGCAATGGCACACGGCCATCTCGCCGTTTTCAGGACGGGCAGAGAAACGGACCGAACCGCAAAGACATCCGCCGGACAACCGATCGCTCATTCTCGTCCCGCCTCAGTTCGTCGTTGCTTTTTCATCGCCCGGCAGCACGTAATCCGTGCCCTCCCAGGGCGAAAGAAAATCGAACGACCGCATTTCCTGGTTCAGCCTTACCGGCTCGTAGACGACGCGCTTCTTCTCGTCGTCGTAGCGCACCTCCACGAAGCCCGTCACCGGGAAATCCTTGCGCAACGGGTGGCCGTCGAACCCGTAGTCGGTCAGGATCCGCCGCAGGTCCGGATGACCGGAAAACAGGATCCCGTACATGTCATAGGCCTCGCGCTCGAACCACTCCGCTCCCGGAAAGAGCGGCGTCAGTGAAGCAACAGGAGTGGATTCGTCGGTGGAGACCTTTACCCGTATACGCTGGTTCTGCACGGGCGACAGGAAATGGTAGACGACATCGAACCTCTTTTCTCGGCTCGGATAGTCTACGCCGCAGATGTCCGTCAAGTTGACAAACTTGCACGAGCTGTTGTCGCGCAGGAAACGGACAACGTCGAGTATGTCGGTCGCGACAACGGTCAGCGTCAGCTCTCCATACTCGGCTTTCCAGGACACAAGCGACTCTGCCAGGCCAAGCTCGATATGCTCGGCAAGTTCCTTCAAAGTCTCGTCCATCGTGTTCTACCTCACTCCACAGGAGCCCGTTCAAGCGGTGCCGGTCGCACCCGTATGTTCTAGATCCGTCGAAGAACCCGGCAAGTGCGCTACCGTTCGATCGTTCCCGTCCGGCGGATCTTCTTCTGCAGCATCAGCACGCCGTAAAGAAGCGCCTCTGCGGTCGGCGGGCAGCCAGGTACGTAGATATCGACCGGCACGACCCGGTCGCAGCCGCGCACCACCGAATAGGAATAGTGATAATAGCCACCGCCATTTGCGCAGGAGCCCATGGAAATCACGTAACGCGGTTCCGGCATCTGGTCGTAAACCTTGCGCAGAGCCGGAGCCATCTTATTGGTCAGCGTTCCGGCGACGATCATCACGTCGGACTGGCGCGGCGATGCCCGCGGTGCGAAACCGAACCGCTCCGCGTCGTAACGCGGCATCGACATCTGCATCATCTCAACGGCGCAACACGCAAGACCGAACGTCATCCACATCAGGGATCCGGTCCGTGCCCATTGGATCAGATTGTCCGTGGAGGTGACGAGAAAGCCCTTGTCGGCAAGCTCATTGTTGACTTCCAGGAAGAACGCGTCGTCCGCGCCGACAGGGTTGCCTGTGTTCGGGTCGATGACGCCTTTCGGCTGCGGTGCGACGAGCGGCTCGGGTGTGGTCAATCCCATTCCAGCGCTCCCTTCTTCCATTCGTAGATAAAGCCAACTGTCAGGACGCCGAGGAATACCATCATGGACCAGAACCCGTACCAGCCCAGATCGCCAAACACCGTTGCCCACGGAAACAGGAAAGCGACCTCGAGGTCGAAGATGATGAACAGAATCGAAACCAGGTAGAAGCGTACGTCGAACTTCATGCGCGCGTCGTCAAACGCGTTGAAGCCGCACTCGTAGGCGGAAAGCTTTTCCGGATCCGGGTTCTTGTAGGCCAGCAGGAAGGGGGAAATCAAAAGAGCAAGACCGATCACCAGCGCAATGCCGATGAACACGACGATCGGGATATATTCCCGCAACAATTCTTCCATGTCTTTCGCGTCCTTGCATATGGAGGTGGGCCGGGTACGGCCCTTGCCAGGGCTTGCGGTCCCTGATGCCTAATGAAACCCCCAGGTCGCGCGCAGCCCGTTGGCTGACTGAAACCAACATGCGAGCGCACGCTTAACTTACGACTTGGTGCAACGCAAGACCCTGTCCAGGTCAAACTCTTGCGACACCTGCCGCGATTTGCCTCTCCTCCCCCGGCAAACCCTTTTGTTCCGGCCATTTTGCACCACAGCAAAAACTTTGAATCTGCTTCAGCCGATTTTGCCGCAGCCTACCGGTATTCACCGGAAGCCGAGATTCGAAAAAGACCTCACATACGTTCAAAAGTCCAGTTAAATGAACAAGCTGCGGCAAGGCTTCGCATTCCGTTCGGGAACACAAAGGTAGCCCGCACGTGCGGCCACCTGAAGCATACACGCCCTGGAGCTTACGCTATCTTCGATTTAGGATGAGTAAATCAGGGTAAGTACCTGATGCAGAAAGACCGTGAGTGGCGCGAGTGACGGGGCTCGAACCCGCGACCTCCGGCGTGACAGGCCGGCACTCTAACCAACTGAGCTACACCCGCACATTCACGGTATTTGCGCCCTTCCCGAAAACAGGTTGTACCTATTTAATGGGAAGTGGCGCGAGTGACGGGGCTCGAACCCGCGACCTCCGGCGTGACAGGCCGGCACTCTAACCAACTGAGCTACACCCGCTTCGTCCGGCAACGCTCTGTCGCCGTGAAGTGGCGCTGATGTACGGCGGCTGGGTGGGGAAGTCAAGCGCCCTCTTGCAGGAAATATGTCGTTTTTGCGAAAGCCTTGGATTTCCGGCACTCCCCGCCATTTGCCGGAATCCTCCGTGTGGAAAACAAGGCGCAGATTTCACAAAACAAACGGATTCGCCGCGTGTCGAAAAATCCGAAAACGCTCCGTTTGACGGCACACGCCGTTCTTCGGCACGCTCAACCCTCAACTGCAACCGCTTTCAGCCCCGTCTGCATGAACGGGGCCGTATCGCCCCGGGAATATCAATGAACCCGGGCTTTGCTTGTTCTCTATACGCTGAAGGAAATGCGGCGAAAACGTGATTGCAAATTACAACCACAGCAGTTCTACTGATGGCTTGGCCGTTTGGAGGAGGCGGTCAACAAACCAAAACCAAGGGGACCAGAATGACAGATACGACCGAACAGGAAAGACCGCATCTCATTTATCGTTTGACCGACACTCCTCCCCCGGCCCCCGCATTTCTGGCGGCCTTTCAACATATACTGGCCAGTATCGTCGGCATCGTAACACCGACGCTTGTCATCGGCGGAGCGCTCGGCCTCGGCGAACACGTCCCTTATCTCATTGCGATGGCCATGTTTGTCTCCGGGGTCGCAACCTTCATCCAATGCCGGCGGATCGGTCCGGTCGGCTCCGGTCTTTTGAGCCTTCAAGGAACGAGTTTCGCGTTTCTTGGCGTGATCCTGGCCGCAGGTTTCGGGGTCAAGGCGCAAGGGGGCACGCCTGAAGACATGCTGGCAATGATTTTCGGCCTTTGCCTGGTCGGCTGCCTGGTCGAGGTGATCCTGAGCCAGTTCATCGACAAGATGGACCGCATCATCACGCCGACCGTTACCGGCATCGTTATCACGGTGATCGGCCTCAGCCTCGTGAAGGTCGGCTTCACCGACTTCGCCGGAGGATTCGGCGCCGGGGATGAGTTCGGCTCACCGGCGAATCTCGGCCTTGGCCTCCTTGTGGTTGTCGTCATCGTCTTCTTCAGCTTTCAGAAAAACCCGATGCTGCGCATTTCAGCCATCATGCTGGGCCTGATAGCCGGCCTGATCGTGGCGACGGCTTTTGGCAAGGTGAACTTCTCCGGCCTGGGATCGCAACCGCTGTTCGCGCTTCCCATGCCGTTCAAATACGGTTTCTCGTTCGATCTGACCCTGTTTGTTCCAATCGCCTTCGTCTATTTGATCACGGCGATTGAAACCACAGGAGACCTGACCGCCAACTCGGTCATTTCAGGAGAACCGGTTTCGGGACCAACCTATCTCAAACGCATCAAGGGCGGGGTTCTGGCCGACGGCGTCAACTCGGGCATCGCGGCCATTTTCAACACCTTCCCGAACACCACTTTCAGCCAGAACAACGGCGTGATCCAGATGACCGGAGTGGCCAGCCGCCACGTTGGCTACTACATTGCCGGCATCCTCGTGATCCTCGGATTCTTTCCGATCATCGGAGGGGTCTTCATCCTTCTGCCGAAGTCGGTTCTGGGAGGCGCCACACTGGTTCTGTTCGGCTCGATCGCCGTGGCGGGTATCCGTATTCTGGCCTCCCAGGAAATCGACCATCGCAAGATCTACATCATGGCGATTTCCTTCGGTCTCGGTCTCGGAGTAACCCTCGTGCCGGACGCGATCAAACAATTGCCGGACATTATCCAGAAGGTCTTCGCAACGCCCATCACCTTGAGCGGCGTGAGCGCCATCCTCCTGTCCCTGGTCATTCCGGAAAAATCCGGAGCCACGATCAAGGACTAAGGCAACGGAAAGCAAACGGCGGGACGTTCCCGCCGTTTACTGCTTATGCACGAACTCTGTCAGGGCGGTGCTTTCGTGCCCTGTTCTTTCTTGCCATTTCTATTGCGGATATCAGCCTAACGGCAACCTTGACGCATGCAGGGCTTGCACAAGTCAGAAACCAGCCGCAAAAGGTGCACGACCCGTTGAATTTCTCAGAGACGCCGCTCTGGAAAGTCTCCAGAAACTCAAAGGTTCGGACCGGTTTTCAAGGAGGAATGGTGGGCGATGAGAGACTCGAACTCCCGACATCTTCGGTGTAAACGAAGCGCTCTACCAACTGAGCTAATCGCCCTCAACGAGGTGACCCGCCTTTTAGGTGGTCCCCTGACGCTTGGCAAGAGTTAAATGGAAGAAATTCAGATCCCGAACCGGGCCTGTGGACGGTCGCGTGGCCACCGGGGTCGCAGGAGCCAGGAACTCTGTCGTCGCAGGCGCCTTGCCGCTCACTCGTTGGACCTGGGGCCAGAAAAAACCCCGCCCCCGGCGAACCGGGCACGGGGTTTCAGAAAGACGTTCGTGAACGCTTAGGAGTTCACGGCATCCTTCAGGCCTTTGCCGGCCTTGAATTTCGGCGTCTTAGAAGCCGGAATCTGGATCGTGTCGCCGGTCCGCGGGTTACGGCCTTCAGTTGCCGCACGCTCGGAAACCGTGAAGTTACCGAAACCGATGATGCGAACCTCATCGCCGCCTTTCAGCGTTTCCGTGACTGCGTCGAAAGTTGCGTCAACTGCTTCGCCCGCCTGCGCCTTGGTCAGGCCGGTCTTTTCTGCGACAGCTGCGATCAGATCGTTCTTGTTCATAGCAGATACCTTTCTAAGAAACGGCAGATTGCCGACGATTCCTGTCAGCGCCGTTGCGCGAAATTCGTGTGATTTGACTCGAAACGCAAGTGGTTTTTTCGCAGAAAACCGCCATTTTTAACGGTTTTTCAAAAGAAAAGCCCCGGTTGACCCGGGGCTTGACGTTTTTTGCGGTGCGAAGAGGGCCTCAGTGAGCGAAAAGACCCGCTGTATCTTCGTCCTTGTCACCCGCTCCGGCTGTAGCTTCCGCAGCGGGTTCAGTCCATTCGATGGGCTCCGGCAAACGAGTCAGAGCATGTTTCAGAACCTCGTCCATGCCGGAAACCGGAATGATCTCGAGCGCGTTTTTCACCGAATCGGGAATATCCGCCAGGTCCTTCGCGTTGTCTTCCGGGATCATCACCAGCTTGATACCGCCCCTCAGGGCCGCAAGCAGTTTTTCTTTCAGACCGCCGATCGGCAGCACCCGGCCCCGCAGTGTAATCTCCCCGGTCATGGCCACATCTCGGCGCACCGGTATCCCGGTAAGTGTCGAGATGACAGCCGTCGCCATGGCGATGCCGGCCGACGGACCATCCTTCGGTGTCGCACCTTCCGGCACGTGCACGTGAATGTCCCTCTTGTCGAAGAGCGGCGGTTCGATACCGAAATCGACGGAACGCGAACGCACATAGGAAGCGGCTGCAGAGATCGACTCCTTCATGACGTCCTTGAGGTTACCGGTCACGGTCATCTTGCCCTTGCCAGGCATCATGACGCCTTCGATGGTCAGCAACTCGCCGCCCACTTCCGTCCACGCCAGCCCGGTGACAACACCGACCTGATCCTCAAGTTCCGCTTCGCCGTAGCGATAGCGGGGAACGCCGAGATACTCCTCGACCACTTCCGGAGTGACCGTGATGCTCTCCTTCTCGCTCATGAGGATGTCCTTGACCGCCTTACGGGCAAGGGTCGCCATTTCGCGTTCAAGGTTCCGCACCCCCGCCTCGCGGGTATAGCGGCGGACGATGAAATGCAGCGCGTCGTCCTCGATCGTGAACTCGCCCTCGCGCAGACCGTGGTCCTTTTCCGCCTTGGGAATGAGGTGGCGGCGGCAGATTTCCACCTTCTCCTCTTCCGTGTAGCCGGCAATGCGGATCACTTCCATTCGGTCCATCAAGGGACCCGGAATGTTGAGCGTGTTGGCCGTGGTCACGAACATCACATCGGAAAGGTCGTATTCGACCTCAAGATAATGGTCCATGAAGGCGGAGTTCTGTTCCGGATCCAGCACCTCAAGCAGCGCCGAAGACGGATCGCCCCGGAAATCCATGCCCATCTTGTCGATCTCGTCGAGCAGGAACAGCGGGTTGGACTTTTTCGCCTTTTTCATCGACTGGATGACCTTGCCCGGCATAGAGCCGATATAGGTCCGCCGGTGACCGCGGATCTCCGCTTCGTCGCGCACACCGCCAAGAGACATGCGCACGAATTCGCGCCCCGTCGCCTTCGCGATCGACTTGCCAAGCGAGGTCTTGCCGACCCCGGGAGGGCCGACCAGACAAAGGATCGGTCCGCGCAGCTTGTTCGCCCGGCTCTGAACGGCCAGGTATTCGACGATCCGCTCCTTGACCTTGTCGAGACCGTAGTGGTCGGTATCGAGAACCTTCTCGGCGAAGGCGAGGTCGTGCTTGACCTTCGACTTCTTGCTCCACGGGATACCGATCAGCCAGTCCAGATAGTTGCGCACGACCGTGGCTTCCGCCGACATCGGGCTCATCTGCTTGAGCTTCTTGATCTCCGCCGCAGCGCGCTCGCGCGCCTCTTTGGACAGCTTGGTCTTCTTGATCTTGTCTTCGAGTTCCGCGATCTCGTCGCGACCGTCCTCACTGTCACCAAGTTCCTTCTGAATGGCCTTCATCTGCTCGTTCAGATAGTACTCGCGCTGGGTCTTCTCCATCTGCCGCTTGACGCGCGAACGGATACGCTTCTCGACCTGCAGGACGGAAATTTCGCTTTCCATCATGCCGAGAACGCGTTCGAGACGCTCGGCGACGGAAACGACACCCAGGATTTCCTGCTTCTCCGGAATCTTGATCGCCAGATGCGAGGCAATCGTGTCGGCGAGTTTGGAATAGTCGTCGATCTGGTTGACCGCGCCGAGGACTTCTGGAGAAACCTTCTTGTTCAGCTTCACATAGTTCTCGAACTCGGACACGACCGACCGGGCAAGCGCCTCGACCTCGATGTTCTCGCCGTCGCGCTCAGGAAGCACGGTCGCAGAGGCCTCGAAATAGTCGTCACGGCCGGTGTATTCGCCGATTTGAGCGCGCGCGCCTCCTTCCACAAGGACCTTCACGGTGTTGTCCGGAAGCTTCAGGAGCTGGAGCACGGTTGCAAGCGTCCCGACGCTGTAGATCTGATCCGGATTCGGATCGTCGTCGGCCGCATTCACCTGGGTCGCCAGGAGAATGTGCTTGTCGGTGGTCATCACCTCTTCCAGCGCCTTGATGGACTTCTCGCGGCCGACAAAAAGCGGCACGATCATGTGCGGAAAAACGACAATATCGCGCAAGGGAAGAACGGGATAGACAGCGGTGCTGTCCGGATCTGCGGCGCGGATTTCTGTGTCGCTCATTTTTTATCCTTTCTCAGCGTGTTCCGGCCCTACTCGAAAAAAGCAACCGGAACACTGGAAAACGGCTTTGAGGTTTGGCGCCCCTCAGGCCAGATCGAGGCCCCCCGGTTGGGCGGACCTCAATTCGCACGAGCCGTTCGTTAGAGCTATTAGGTGGACACCGGACACCCCGGTGTCAAGGCAATGCCGCACTCTTGCAGCCTGTTGCCTGTTGACGAACCCAAGCAATGGTGGAAAACGGCAAACAGCCGGTATCGACTGGTCCGAAAAGAAAATGCCGCCCACGAGAGCGGCATTCATCCTTGTCTCGAAGCGCCGAAACGCAACCGTCACGCGCTGGTGGCGGACGTCTCTTCGCGGTCTTCATAGATGTAGAGCGGACGCGCCTCGCCTTTGACGACTTCCGGCGAGATCACCACTTCCTTGACACCCTTCAAACCGGGCAGTTCGTACATGGTGTCGAGCAGAATGGCTTCCAGAATGGACCGCAGTCCGCGTGCGCCGGTCTTGCGTTCGATGGCCTTGCGGGCAATCGCCTTGAGAGCCTCGTCATGGAAGGAAAGCTCGACCTGCTCCATCTCGAACAGTCGCTGGTACTGTTTGACAAGAGCGTTTTTCGGCTCCGTCAAAATGGTAACAAGCGCGTCCTCGTCCAGATCCTCAAGCGTCGCGATCACCGGAAGGCGGCCGACGAACTCCGGAATGAGACCGAACTTCAGCAGGTCTTCGGGCTCCAGCTCCGCGAAAAGCTCTCCGATCCGGCGGTCTTCCGGAGCATGAACCTTGGCCTGGAAGCCGATGGAAGTCTGAGTGCCGCGATCGGAAATGATCTTGTCGAGACCGGCAAACGCACCACCGCAGATGAACAGGATGTTGGTCGTGTCCACCTGAAGGAATTCCTGCTGCGGATGCTTGCGCCCGCCCTGCGGCGGCACCGAAGCGACCGTGCCTTCCATGATCTTCAGCAGAGCCTGCTGCACGCCCTCACCGGACACATCGCGTGTGATCGACGGATTGTCCGCCTTGCGGCTGATCTTGTCGACCTCGTCGATGTAGACGATGCCGCGCTGCGCGCGCTCGACGTTGTAGTCGGCGGACTGAAGCAGTTTGAGGATGATGTTTTCAACGTCCTCCCCGACGTAACCGGCTTCGGTCAGCGTCGTGGCATCCGCCATGGTGAAGGGCACGTCCAGAATGCGGGCCAGGGTTTGCGCCAGAAGCGTTTTGCCGCAACCGGTCGGACCGACCAGGAGTATGTTGGATTTCGCCAGTTCCACATCGTTGTTCTTCGATGCGTGATTGAGGCGCTTGTAATGGTTATGAACGGCAACCGACAGAACCTTCTTCGCGCTGCCCTGGCCGATGACATAGTCATCCAGAACGTCGCGAATTTCCTGAGGGGTCGGTATTCCGTCCCGAGACTTCACCAGCGAGGACTTGTTCTCCTCGCGGATGATATCCATGCACAGCTCGACACATTCATCGCAAATGAAAACAGTCGGGCCGGCGATCAGCTTACGAACCTCGTGCTGGCTCTTGCCGCAGAAGGAACAGTAGAGCGTATTCTTGGAATCGCTGCCGCTGGCCTTTGTCATGTAGTCAACCTCGCGTTTATGGGGCCTTCCCCCTTATCAGACCGGTTGCGGCCCTTGCGGGCCCGATCCGGTTGTGAAGTGACGCCGGCGAAGCACCGCTTCAATCCGGAGATGTCACCATGCTTCGCCATTAAAAATCAATATAGGTTTAAGGCGAAGATGAAAACACCGCAACAATTGGGGTTTCTGCGGACCTGGGGACGAAAATTCATTCTATCCTTAAGACCGGGTGTTCCGCCTATTCCTCGTTCTCGCCGCCGAGAGTGGCCCGATCCGTGATCACATTGTCGACGATACCGAATTCCTTGGCCTTTTCAGCGGTCATGAAGTTATCGCGCTCCAGCGCGTCCTCGACCTGATCGAGGCTTCGGCCCGTATGCTTCACATAGATTTCATTCAGCCGGCGCTTCATTGCCAGAATTTCCTGTGCATGAAGCATGATATCGGCGGCCTGACCGCGGAAGCCGCCGGACGGCTGGTGCACCATGACCCGCGCGTTCGGCAAAATGAAGCGCATGTCCTTCTCGCCGGCAGCCAGCAGCAGGGATCCCATCGAGGCAGCCTGGCCGATGCAGAGCGTCGATACCGCCGGCCGGATGAACTGCATCGTATCGTAGATCGCCAGACCCGAGGTCACGAGACCGCCCGGGGAATTGATATAGATTGCGATCTCTTTGCTCGGGTTCTCCGCTTCCAGATAGAGAAGCTGCGCGCTGACCAGCGTTGCCATGTGATCCTCGACCGGTCCGGTCAGGAAGATGATGCGCTCCTTGAGCAGGCGCGAGAAGATATCGAAGGCCCGCTCGCCCCGGTTCGTCTGTTCGACAACCATCGGCACGAGAGTGTTCATGTAAATATCGACAGGATCCTTCATACCTCATCCATAAGCTTGAGATGATGCCCGGAGCCAGGCCGGGCAGGAAACAGGCCCTTGAAGCGCATCGATCAGGGGCCTGACTCGAAAAAAGCGACATCCCGTATATATGAGATGTCGCCCGCTACGCAAAGTCATGACTGATACGGCATGAAGGCAAAGTTAAGACCCATGCCGTATCTGTTGATTTCCTGGACAGCGCTTATGCGTCGTCCTCATCTTCTTCCACAAGCTTCTCAAGCTCTTCCTTGGTTACCGTTTTGTCGGTCACCTTGGCCAGTTCCAGCATGAAATCGACGACCTTTTCCTCGTAGATCGGCGCACGCAGGGAAGCGAGCGCCTGCTGGTTGCTTTTGTAGAACTCAAACACCTGCTGTTCCTGACCCGGGAACTGGCGGACGCGGTCGTAAAGCGCGCGCTGAAGCTCCTCTTCGGTCACCTGGATGTCGTTTTTCTCGCCGATTTCAGACAGAACCAGGCCAAGGCGAACGCGGCGTTCAGCGATCTTGCGGTAATCCGCCTTCGCCTCTTCTTCCGTCGTTTCCTCGTCCTCGAAGGTCTTTTCGTTGCGCTTCATGTCCTCTTCGACCTGCTGCCAGACGATCTTGAACTCCGATTCAAGCAGCTTTTCCGGCAGATCGAAGGAGTAATGTTCGTCAAGCTTGTCGAGAAGCTGGCGCTTGACCCGCTGCCGGGTCATCTGGCCGAACTGGCCTTCGATCTGACCGCGAACGATTTCCTTCAGCTTGTCGAGAGACTCCAAACCGAGACCCTTGGCGAATTCATCGTCGATCGTAGCTTCGCCCGGAGCCGCAACTTCCTTGACGACCACATCGAAGGTTGCCGGTTTTCCAGCCAGATGTTCAGCCGGATAGTCTTCCGGGAAGGAAAGCTCGACGACCTTCTCGTCGCCGGCCTTGACGCCGATCAACTGCTCTTCGAAGCCCGGAATGAACTGGCCGGAACCAAGAACGAGCATGCCGTTCTCGTCGGCACCGCCCTCGAAAGGCTCACCGTCGATCTTGCCGAGATAGGACATGGTCACGCGGTCGCCGTCCGCGGCGGACCCTTCCTTGGGCTCGAACGGAGTATTGTTCTTGGCGATCTGCGCGACCTGTTCGTCGACTTCCGATTCGGCGATCTCGACAACCGGGCGCTCGATTTCGATGCCCGCGAAATCGACGATCTCGAAGTCCGGGAGGACGTCGTAGGTCATTTTGAACGACAGGTCGGCGTCGCCCGCCAGGATCTTTTCCGCGTCTTCTTCCGGCAGATCGATTTCCGGCGTCAGAGCCGGGCGCTCGGAGCGCTCCTCAACGGCCTTCTGCGTGGTTTCCTGGATCGTGTTGGACAGGATCTCGGCCATGGCCTGGCGACCATACATCTTTTTCAGGTGCGCGACCGGAACCTTGCCCGGACGGAAGCCCTTGATGTTCGCCTTGGATTTCATGTCGGCCATGTAGTTATCGAGCTTGGCGGCAAGGTCGCCGGCCGGAATGTCGATTTTCAGCTCTCGCTTGAGGCCCTCGGAAAGGGTTTCTGTTACCTGCATGGGTTTTGTCGTCCTCGATCCAAAGCGTCGTTCCGCCCCGGAGGTTTTGTTTTTAAAAATCCCGTAAGCCGCATCGCCTGCACTCCCCTTTTTCCAGGAGCGTTCAGAAAAGCGTTGCATCGCCCCGAGCGATACCCGGGACGCACGATGAAAGCGCGATACTGCTTGGGCCGATACGAGTCAAGGGCAGAGAAGGAATAGCCTGGGAAATTGACGCGCTTCTTTCGAGTGATTGCGCCCCCGATCCCTCATTCAATGCGGGCCGCGGGCACAAACGGTTCGCCGAACCGAATGCAAGACCGGCGGTGGGTGCCCTACCACCTCCGTACAGCCTGCTGACAGGACCACAGGAAACACATAATCAGACTTGCCCGTGGCACATGTTTTTTTCCAGCGCTAAACAACAGACCGGAAGGGACGCATGGCCGTGCGGTAGAACGCGCCGGAACAGAGAGCTGTGAGGGACTGATTTGGGCCACGAGCAGAAATTTTGCGCGCAAACTGCCGCTTCATTTGTCCTCAAACCCAGCAAACGAAACGGGTCTGTAGCGCTTTCAAGACAACCTAGCGCTTACGTAAGCGGAAAATATTTTTCGATCATCAAATTAAATCAAAACATGGTAAACGCGCATTCCCGACACAACCTCTCGCCAACACACGGATCCTTCCGTTGAACAACCAAACGAAGGATCGGGAGGACACGCCTCTTGGCTGCGACAACGCGTTCACAGGCAGTTAGCGCAATTTTTTCAGCATGTTAAACGCTCTGAGTTCACTGCGCGCAAGAAAGAATTTTCTCTAAGGCAGCGAGTCAATGATATCGATGGCCTGTCGCAGAAGCCGAACGCTCCCCGCAATCATTTCGCGCAGAAACATACTAAAAATTGTCCTCTTTAACGACGACTACCTGAGCAATACTAACCCTCTAATGGCCAAAATTGACTCCCCCCGTCTAAAGCCTTAGAGACACGCCAAACGTGAAGGCAACGTGAAGCAAGTATGCCGTTTCAACCTAAGGGAACTTGCTGAGAAACGTTACAGTATTGTCGGCATGTGAATAGCGATGGTGTTTGTAAAATGAGTATTCCATCCGCAACGGATTACATTAACCGGGACGGTTCAGATTTCCCGCCACGTGAGTCAGCCCCTGGAACGCCAAAGGATGCCAATAGCTGGCTTCAACGGGAGGCCAACGATCTCCCTGTATCCGCAAGCGAAGAAACGGGCTCCCCCGCCAAAACCTGGGACAAGGCTCGAAAGCCCGCGATCAAGTGGCACAACGACGACGACGAAATCCAGACGATACCCGAGGTGTTCAGGCGACAGGATGCGCCGGATGCCGGGGAAGAAAGCGCGACCCGCGCGGTTTCGTTCAGGTGGATCGCTGTCTTTACTGCGCTTCTCGTAACAACGGCTCTTGGCGGCGTCCTCTATTTCTCCGGTTTCGGCGGTTATTTTCAGGAGTCAGGCGAAGGCTCGGAGACGAGCGCTGCCGCGACCGCTAGCCGAACCACGCAAAACCTGGCCGAGACAAACCGCGAGGAAATCAACAAGGCACGCGAAGCGCTGAAGGCGGCGATGGTCGGGCGAGGACCGTCTCCTAAAGCGGTCGAACCCGCCGAAACGACTGCACAAGCGGTAAAAACGCAAGCCGGCGAAAATTCGGATGTCGCCCCCACAAAGACCGTAACCGCGGCCTCACCCCAGTTGCCCCGGAACACCGCGAACGCGGGACAGAATCCCGACGCTGCGAAAGCCACGGCACCTTTCCCGGACATGGTCTCGATACCCGCCGGCACGTATCAGGTTCCGCTCATGCGGGCAGACAACGTGCTGGATCCGGAGCGAATGGTTACAATCGGCGCATTCGCGATCGGCCGGCACGAAGTCTCCCGCGCGGATTGGCTTCAATGCGTCGCCGCCGGTGCTTGCCCTGGCGAAGGCTTCGATGAAGGCTATTTCGCAGCTGCGAACACCGACCTTCCCATCACCTCGATCACCTACGATCAGACGATGGCATATATCGAATGGCTCAACAGCCAACGTCCGAAAGACACCCCGGCCTACCGTCTGCCTTCCGATGCGGAATGGGTGGTCGCCGCGCGCGGCGCATCCGAGGAAACCCGGAATTTCGCCTGGGGAGATCGGTTTGACCCCGCATACGTTAGGAAAACGGGCGAACTCGTCCCTGTATCCGAGGCAGAGACCATAAATGGCCTGACGGGCATTGTCGGAAACGCGGAAGAACGAACTTCTGACTGCTGGACGGCTGAGATGGATACAAATGGCTGCTATCGCGGGCTTGGCGTCGTGCGTGGCGCGCCGCTTGGGGAAGCGAACCAGGACACGGTTTCGATGAACTTCCGGTTGGGCAAGGCCCTGGAAGCCCCCTACTCCTCGATCGGGTTTCGCCTGGCTCGTTAGACTGCAGCCCCTCATTCACAACCAGATACGAGTACTTCTCTGGATTGAAACAAATTCGGACGGCCGCAACCTTCTGACCGGCGCCCGGCTGTCCTGAAGAAAAAGCGCGTCACCTGTACGCGCAGGAACATGCAGAATGAGAGACTGGGCGCACCCTGAGACGTCGCGTCGGGGTCCCCCAAGAATGGGTCGACAATTACTTGGAACATCATGTCTTTACCGCGACGCCAAAGGTTTAACAGGCAGCAGAGATACGCAAAAAAGAAATTATACCCCCATAGTCGAAATACAAAACATCCAAGAACGGAGTCACTGTGCAATGAAATGTTTCTATTCGCTGAGCATGGTTACAGGCCTCTCCCTGTTGGGCCTAGTGACCGGCACAACGGTTAACGCGGCCACCTGCACCGATCAGGTTCAGGAATATACGGTTGCTCCCGGCGACACCCTGTCCGTCATAACGCAAAAGGTTTTTGGTGGAGACGCCGACTGGCATCTGATCTACGAGTATCCCGGCAACCATGCGGTGATCGGCAGAGATCCGAACGTTTTGACAGTTGGCGAAGTCCTCAAAATCCCGCCGTGCCCGGGTAGCGTCACGGCGCTTCCAAGCGTCGAATGGGAAAGCAGCGCGCCCGTCAAGAATGTCACGGCGGAAAACCTGCCCACAACCCAACCCTTCGATGCTCTCCAACCAAGCACCATTTACATCGTTACGGGCGACGACAAACCTCCTTACGTCGATTCCGACTGGCCGCAGGGCGGCTTGGTGACACTGATCGTTCGCGCCGCTTTCGAGGCTGCCGGTCTTGGCGACAAGATCCGTATCCACCACGTGAGCGACTGGAAAGCGCAACTTGAAGAACTGCTTCCCGACAACCGATATCAGTTGAGCTTCGGCTGGAGCATGCCGGACATGAATTTCTGGAAAGACTGTTCCCGCCTGCGCGAGCTTTACCAGATCTACTGCAAGTTCGAAAAGTCAGACCCGATCGTAACCGTGTCGCTCGGCTTCTTCCATGAAGTCGGCCGGTCGGACCTGAAGGACAAAACCTTCGAAGACATGGCTTCGATGCGCCTGTGCCGTCCGGAAGGCTGGTCGACTTTCGAAATGCTCGAACACGGCATTGAGCTGAACAATCTGGTTCGGGCCGAACGCGTCGAGGACTGTTTCGACAAGCTGCTGGCCGGGGAAGTCGACTATGTCATCATGAACCGCTTCACCGGTGTCGCCACCGCTCACGCGATGGGCATACGCGACAATGTCAGGATGGCGAGCTTCACGGTCCCGGAAAGGATCTACCTCCTGACTTACAAAGACAACCCGATGCACACGATGACCTATGTTGAAAAGTTCAACGAAGGCCTCAAGAAGATTATCGACAACGGAACTTATTCCCAGATCACGTCGCACTATAACAACGAGTTTCAAAACCGGGTTCGCTGACGGCAGTCAGCAAAAACAAGTCTTAAACGAACGAGGGGTGAAAGCCTCTCGCAAAACCAAGAGCGCCGCGCCTGACAGCGCGGCGTCATCCGCCGGTGGCCTTACAGAAAACAATTTGAAGAATTGGTGCGGATGGAGGGACTTGAACCCCCACGCCTTGCGGCACCAGAACCTAAATCTGGCGTGTCTACCAATTTCACCACATCCGCGCCGCCCGAGGTCAAAAGCCCCGGCGTTGAAGCGGGGCTTCTATACCACCGTCATTTTTTCCGTCAAAGGAAAAAGCGGCTCGCCACTCAAGCCTCGCCAGCCTTGTCCACAAGCCCCTGGATTGCGATTTTCAGGGCGGCATCCAGGTCTTCGGATGTAAGGCCTGCACCGGCCTCCCTCCCCGCTTCCCCATGAAGCCAGACCGCCTGACAAGCCGCCTCGAACCCCGGAACGCCCTGCGCGAGAAGACCCGTCACGACACCGGCAAGCACATCGCCAGAGCCCGCCGTGGCCAGCCAGGGTGGCGCATTCGAATTGACAGCCGCCCGCCCGTCCGGCGCAGCGACCACGGTATCGGCCCCTTTCACGACGACGCACGCGCCGGAAAGCTTCGCAGCCGCACCGGCTCTGGTGAGTTTGTCGCCCAAAAGGGTGGGAAACAGCCTGGCAAATTCTCCTTCATGCGGCGTCAGAACCACAGGTTCGGACATCGCCCTGATCCACTCGAACAGCATGTCCGGGTCGTCGCCGAAACTGGTCAGCGCATCCGCGTCGAGAACCGTCGCCCGCCCGGCCTGAAGAATGGCCTTCACCGCCTCCCTGGCTCCCTGCCCAACCCCGTATCCGGGCCCAATCAGCACCGCGTTGAGGCGCCGGTCGGCAAGAAGATCGGGAATCGCTGCCGTGTCCCTCACCTTCTGCAGCATGACTGCGGTCAAATGGCAGGCATTGACCATCATGGCATCCGGCGGCGCCGCCAGTGTCACCAACCCGGCCCCGGCCCTCAAAGCCGCCC
Source organism: Roseibium aggregatum (assembly GCF_017309185.1). GTDB lineage: Bacteria > Pseudomonadota > Alphaproteobacteria > Rhizobiales > Stappiaceae > Roseibium > Roseibium aggregatum_B. The sequence goes on from NZ_JAEKJZ010000001.1 coordinate 2,455,976, forward strand.
CGGCCCCCAGACGCGCCGCGCCCGTCGCCGCCATCGGACCGCCGAAAACCACTGCATGGCCACGGCTGTACTTGTGCCCGTCCACCTCCGGCCGCGGCCAGTGATTCAGCCACAAACCGGGCATATTTTCGAATGTGGCGGCAGAGATCCTGGAAAGGACCTCGTCGGGGATGCCGATATCGGCAACCGTGATGCCACCGCACAGGCCTCTGCCAGGCATGAGAAGATGACCCGGCTTCTTGCGAAAGAACGTCACGGTGCGCCGGGCCATGACCGCGCCACCCAGGACCTGACCGCTCGCCCCGTTGAGACCGGAGGGAAGGTCAACCGCCAGCACCGGTGCGGGACTGGCGTTCACGGCGCTGACGAGCTGAAGAGCTACGCCTTCCAATGGCCGGTCGAGCCCCGCGCCGAACAGCGCGTCGACGATCAGGTCCGCGGTTGCCAGGGCCCTGGACAGACCGGTCGAGATCCCGCTCCCGTCTGCCACGGGATTGTGCGCCAGTCCCATCCGGGTAAAAGCCTCTGCGGCGTCGCCTTTAAGCTCCCCCGGATCCCTCAGGATGAATACCTCCACCAGATGGCCGGCCTCCCTGAGGCAGCGTGCCGCGATGAAGCCGTCGCCACCATTGTTGCCGGGACCGCACAGGACCGCAATTCGCGCCCTTGCCGAAATCATCGACACCGCCGCCCGGGTAACCGCTTGCCCTGCTTTTTCCATCAGCTCGATCCCGGGCACGCCGCCTTCGATGGTCAGCCGGTCCGACTCGCCCATTTCTTTCGGCGAAAGCAGGACTGCCTCGGAAAAAAGCCGGTTTTCGCGCATGCCAGATAAGCCTCCATTGGTCCCGGTTCCGCACACTGCCGATAAGCGGTATGATTGTCGAGCCCAAGCATCACAGGCCGAAACGCCTCATTTTGCCCAAATAGTGATCTAGGTGCATATTTTTTAATCAGACACATGACCTTCCGGCCCGCTTCACCCAGAGGTCCCGGGAGGGGGTTGCCCTTTTTGACGGCGGAATTCTCCACTCCGCAAAAAAATACAATTCCTGTTCCGGACTGGCACATATCATGCTTTAAGAGGCTGCAACGGCCTTGACCCGGCGTGTCCGGGCTGCTTGTTCTGAGCCGACCGAAAAAAGGCCCGCCGTTTAGGTCCGGCCTGTTATGTGGAGAGAGACACAAGGTGATGAAAAAGATCGAAGCGATCATCAAACCCTTTAAACTGGACGAGGTCAAAGAAGCTCTGCAGGAGGTCGGCCTCCAAGGCATCACCGTGACCGAGGCCAAGGGTTTCGGCCGCCAGAAGGGTCACACGGAACTCTACCGTGGCGCCGAATATGTCGTGGACTTTCTTCCCAAGGTAAAGGTCGAGATCGTACTCGGAGACGAAATGGTCGATAAGGCCGTTGAAGCGATCCGCTCCGCTGCGCAAACCGGTCGCATTGGCGACGGCAAGATATTTGTATCCAATATCGAGGAAGCTGTAAGAATCCGGACCGGCGAATCCGGCATCGACGCTATCTGACCCACCTATTCCGGCTTCTGCCGGTACTTCCGATTTCCGGTCCTTTTTCACGGAGCCAATCTTAAAAGTCTCAACCGGACCGGAACACCTCCAACCGTTCACACGAAAAACTAAAGGGATGGACATTATGACCACTGCCGCTGAAGTCCTGAAGGAAATTCAGGAAAAGGACGTGAAATTCGTCGACCTGCGCTTTACCGACCCCAAGGGTAAAATGCAGCACGTCACCATGGATGTCGCACTTGTTGACGAAGACATGTTCGCTGAAGGCGTCGCCTTCGACGGCTCGTCCATCGCCGGCTGGAAAGCCATCAACGAGTCCGACATGATGCTGATCCTGGATCCGGAATCCGCTCACATGGACCCGTTCTTCGCACAGTCCACCATGGCGATCTTCTGCGACATCATCGACCCGATCACCGGTGAAGGCTACAACCGCGACCCGCGCATGACCGCGAAGAAAGCGGAAGCCTACGTCAAGTCCGGCGGCTTCGGCGACACGATCTTCGTTGGTCCGGAAGCCGAATTCTTCATGTTCGACGACGTCCGCTTCAACGCCGACCCGTACAACACCGGCTTCATCCTGGACAGCGCCGAACTGCCGTCCAATATGGGTTCCGAGTACGAAACCGGTAACCTTGGCCACCGTCCGCGCACCAAGGGCGGCTACTTCCCGGTTCCGCCGGTCGACAGCGCTCAGGACATCCGCTCCGAAATGCTGTCCGTGATGGGCGAAATGGGCGTACCGACCGAAAAGCACCACCACGAAGTGGCGGCTGCCCAGCACGAACTCGGCATGAAATTCGACAAGCTGACGGTCTGCGCCGACCACATGCAGGTTTACAAGTATGTCGTTCACCAGGTTGCGCACGCCTACGGCAAAACATCGACCTTCATGCCGAAGCCGGTCTTCGGCGACAACGGCACCGGCATGCACTGCCACCTGTCCATCTGGAACGAAGGCGAGCCGGTCTTCGCCGGCAATCAGTATGCCGACCTTTCCGAGACCTGCCTGTACTTCATCGGCGGTATCCTGAAGCACGCCAAGGCGCTCAACGCCTTCACCAACCCGTCCACCAACTCCTACAAGCGTCTGGTGCCGGGTTACGAGGCTCCGGTTCTCCTGGCCTACTCTTCGCGTAACCGCTCGGCATCCTGCCGTATTCCGTTCACCGCTTCCCCGAAAGCCAAGCGCGTTGAAGTCCGCTTCCCGGATCCGTCCGCGAACCCGTACCTCTGCTTCTCCGCTCTGCTGATGGCCGGCCTCGACGGCATCAAGAACAAGCTGCACCCGGGCGACGCGATGGACAAGAACCTCTACGATCTTCCGCCGGAAGAACTCGCAGAGATCCCGACCGTTTGCGGCTCTCTCCGCGAAGCTCTGGAATCGGTCGACGCAGACCGCGAATTCCTGAAAGCCGGTGGCGTGTTCGACGACGACCAGATCGACGCCTACATCGAACTGAAGATGGAAGAAGTCGAGCGTTTCGAAATGACCCCGCACCCGGTCGAATTCGACATGTACTACTCCGTCTAAGAGGTTACTCTTTCGGACATGGAAAACCCCGGTCGAAAGGCCGGGGTTTTTTGTTTTCCCGTAGAAGAGATATCAGGCCCGACAAACAGGCTTGGGGACGGGACGGCAATCCCGGCTGCGAACACCCAAGAAAGTCGTCAGGAATTTCTCACCAGCCACAAACGAAAAAGCCTCCCGAAGGAGGCCATTCGCATGTTCAGGCCCAGGCTGAAATCCGCCCGGGTGTCGGTCGCGGCTCAGTAGCAAACCTGACGATAGCCGACAACGACGTAACGGCCGTAGTAAGGGCTCCAGCGGCGAACCGGCTGGTTGCGGCAGCGGACCGGAGCGTAATACGGACCACGCTGTGCCTGGGAGGCGATGATGGCACCGGCGGCAAGACCGATTATGGCGCCGGCTGCGACTGCACCGCCACGGTTTTTGGCGTGGGCTTCATTCGGGGTGATGGTAACGGCTGCGGTGGCCACTGTGGCGACGGCAACAGCTGCGATGGCAAATTTACGAAACATGTCTAGGCTCCTTCAACTCGTTGTCAGCGACGTCCCCTGCGCTGATGAGCCAAACATAGCCGTGCTCGGATTTTCCATCTGTGACAGCAATCACGCTAGGTCACTTTGCTGTGGTTTTCCGCGAAATGCTGCTAAAGTTGCCGAAGGCAGGTCAGTCAATCCTGAATTCCGTTGCGCAGGCCATAGCTCCAGATCGATGTCTGTCTCGCCGAACGCGCTGAACACACATTGGCCTGGCGACGCTCTGAAGGAGCGAATGTCAGGACCACCGAACAATAGACAGGGGAGTTTCCATGTGGGCGATGTTGGCGGTCTCGATTCAGATGCTTTCAGGTCCGAACGTCTGGGTCGTGACGAATGAAGGTACATTCGAAAGCGCTCAAGCCTGCGAAGCCGCGCTGAGCGAAGCGGTTCCGCGCACACTTTCAGAGGACCTGCGCCTGGCCTGGGAGGCCGGGGAACTGAAATATGTCTGCCTGAAGGTTCGCGGCACGGAACCCGCACCGAATTGAGACCGGCCAGTCAACTCCGATTTCCGGAGCACTGCAATTTACAAGTTCCCTGCCACAGGTTAGAGCACGTTCGTAACGGCGGCAAATGGCGCCCAAAGACTTTACGGACGGACAGGCAAGCATGAGCGAGTTCAAATCGGACTTTCTAAACGTACTCTCGGAACGCGGATTCATTCACCAGATTTCCGACCCAAACGGTCTCGACGCACTTTGCGCCAAGGAAACCGTGACGGCCTATATCGGCTTCGACTGTACCGCTCCCAGCCTGCATGCCGGATCTCTTGTCCCGATCATGATGCTGCACTGGTTCCAGAAGACCGGTCACCGGCCGATCGCCCTCATGGGCGGTGGCACGACGCGGGTCGGGGATCCTTCGGGAAAAGACGAGTCTCGCAAGATCCTCACTGAAGAGGCAATCGAGCAAAACAAGGCCGGCATTAAAAAGGTCTTCGAAAAGCTGCTGAACTTCGGCGATGGTCCGGGCGACGCGCTCATGCTCGACAACGCCGAATGGCTTCTGAAACTCAACTACATCGAGTTTCTGCGCGACATCGGCCGGCATTTCTCCGTCAACCAGATGATCCAAAGGGATTCTGTCCGGCTGCGCCTTGAGCGCGAGCAGCATCTCTCCTTCCTGGAATTCAACTACATGCTCCTTCAGGGCTACGACTACCTGGAGCTCTTCCGGCGCACCGGCTGCCGCTTGCAGATGGGTGGGTCCGACCAGTGGGGAAACATTCTTTCCGGGACCGATCTTGTGCGCCGCGTTGCGGAAACCGAAGCTTTCGCCCTCACCTCCCCGCTTCTGACCACTGCCTCGGGCGCCAAAATGGGCAAAACCGCCGCAGGGGCCGTATGGCTGAACGAGGAGCAGCTTTCCGCCTACGACTATTGGCAATACTGGCGGAACACGGAGGACGCCGACGTCGAACGCTTCCTGAAGCTGTTCACGGTTTTGCCCATGGCCGAAATCTCGCGGCTTGCCGCACTGGAAGGATCGGAGATCAACGAGGCCAAGAAGATCCTGGCGACGGAAGCGACCGCACTCATCCACGGCCGGGAGAAATCGGAGGCCGCGGCGGAGACGGCCCGCAGGGCCTTCGAAGAGGGCCAGTCCGCGGAGGGTCTTCCGACCGTCGAGGTTTCCAGAACGGAACTGGAGGCCGGCATCGGAGTTCTTTCAGCCTTCGTGACGGCTGGCCTGTGTGCCTCGAATGGCGACGTCCGCCGGAACATCAAGGGTGGCGCCGTAAAGGTCAATGACCGGGGCGAGCAGAATGACAAGCGGCAATTGTCACTGGACGACGTGACCGGAGATGGGGTGATCAAACTCTCGCTCGGCAAGAAAAAGCACGTTCTGCTGAAGCCGGTCTGAGCGGACAGCCCCTCTCGATCGCCCTCTCGATCGAATGGGGCCGACCGTTCCGAAGCGGGTCTCAGTTTGACTGAAACTCGAACATTTTCCGGAATATCCCGGGCGCGATCGCCGAAATCGGATTGACGGACAGAACCGGGTCGCTCACGGACCCGGACAGCCTGTAGGTGACGCCGATCAGGCCCTCGCCGGAATTTCCGCCAAGGGCGAAGCCGAGCAGCGGTATCTTGGCGAAGAAGTTGTTGAGCGCATAAATCGGAACGAAAGTCCCGGTCAGGTTAAGTGTCTGCTGGGCAAGATTGACCGACCCCGAAACCGTGCCGCCCAGGACATTACCCTGAAGCGCGCCCCGGCTGATGTGCATGATATCGCCGTTGCGCGTGAAATCGATGTCGAGCAAATCGAAATAGGCGGAATCCTCCTTGTCACCATTACCGGTGGCTCCACGGCCCTGGTTGCGAGCGGTCTGGTTCCTCTCGCGGATGCGTTTGATCGCCGGGTCTTCGGTGATGCGCAGATTTCGGACCTTGAAGTCTCCCGCCCAGCTGTCCTCGTCGGCCATGGCCACGTAAACCGTCCCCTGACCGCCGCTCATGCGCTTGTACATGTCTAGAAAACGAAGCGTATCGCCCGTATTGCTGAACTCGCCGGTGGCAAGCTGACTGCCACCCTGTTCGGTCACCGCGAATTCAAAAACAGACCTGCCGTTGATGCGCCCGCTGAGATCCGCGGATCTCAAACCCTTGGCGCCTGTTTCGATCTTTCCGGAAAACCCGTTGAGCGTTTGGTTGTTGAACCCGATGACCCGATCTATCGACGCCGCAATTCTCGCCCCGCTTGAAAAATCGCCCGCTCCCTTGCTTCCGCCCGGGCTGCTCAGACTGCGGATCAACCCGCGTCCATCGAAGGACTGTCCCGAAAACACGATGTCGTAACGCCCGTCCGAGGCCCTCTGGATATCCACTTCGGTATCGTCCTCGGGTCTCAGCTTGAACTTTTCGAACGATGCGCGCAGCAAATCACCGGCTGCGGAAAGGCGCATGCTTCCCTCGACGTCGGCACCCTCGGACTTCAACTTGAAATCCTGAACATATTTTTCTTCATCGGTTTCGACGAGTTTGAACGAAGCGGTCGCCGGCACGCCTTTCGATTTCTTCCAGCCAAGCGCCTGCAGCGTCACTTCCGCCCGGTCCAGATCGATATTGAATTCCTGGCCGTCGCTCACCTTCGCGACATTCAGGGTCAGGTCACCGCTCAGAAAGGCGGTTAGGTCGACCCCTTTTTCCTTGAGCTTCTCCGCTGTGACGGAAACAACCACATCCTGTTTCGCAGCGACACCGGTGTCCTTCAAGGGGACGACAAGATCGATGTCCGCCTTCAGTCCGTCCAAGATCCCCTTGCCGGTGATCGCAACCTGATCCGGATCGGCATTCAGGTTGACATCGGCCTTTTCGACCGTGTGGCCCATGATGGCATTCCGGTCGGTAAAGTTCTGGAACTCACCGGTCGCGCTCCAGTCAATTTCACTGATATCGACCTTTTGATCGAGCGGAAACGCCGCCAGGATATCCAGGCTACCCGTTCCCGATACCCCGTCGTTTTTCAAATTGGCCCTGTCAAGCACGAGGAACGGCGCGCTGTTCACGACGGCTCCGAGGTCCTTGGCTCCGCCTGTAAGCAACGCGGAAACCCGAGCTGTCTTGCCTTTGCGAAGCGGAAGATTGTGGATCTCGAACGAACTGCTCGGGATCTTGACTTCACCGCCATTCGACGAGGTCGCCACGCCGCCTTCCGCGGCGACGGCCAGGACCTCGTTTTCGACGGTCAGGGTGCCGCGCAGCCCCCTGATTTCGGGAAGTTCGCCGAAGGGCATGACCGCTCCGTCCGAAAACGCGATTTCAGCTTCCATGTCGTCACCCGACCAACCGGCATCGGGATCACGGTGGTTGAAAGCGGGGGGGCGAACAGCGGCACTGAAGGACGCTCTTTCAATCAGTCCCTGCTTGATCCTTTCGATCACCCACTGCCGCGCAGGTGGAACAAGCGTGATCGGCCAGACCTGCTTGGCAAGCGCGATGGGAATATCCTCGGCTTCTGCGGCAATGGCGAGATAGGGGCCCTTCTCAGTGATCTCTATCGTCCCTTTCGCATAAACGGCGGCTTTCCCAGATCTGGCAACGAATTGATCGATGCTCACAAGCCGCTCCTCAGGGTCGAAACGGGCTTCGACCCGAATGCCCTCCAGCATCTGGGGGGCCTCGGACACGTCGGCAGAGCCGAACTGGGGGTATTCCGATTCCAATTGAATAACCCAGTCCTGCGCATCTCCCGCACCGGGCTCTATCGTACCGGTGAAAAAGATGCGTGTTTCGCCCCGCAGCACATGGGACCTCGTGATCTCGATTGCGGGCAGCCCCGCCTGGAACACAAGAGACAGCGCCGCGTCATCGAAGGCGACCAGGGTCTTGCCGAGCTGGAACCAACCGTTTTCAACTCTGGCCACGAGATTGGAGGAAACGAACTTGCCGTCGCCATCCAAACGGGTTTCGATCTTTGCCGCAGCCGGAATGCCCAGGCCCTTGCCAGGCTGGATAGAGGCCTGTGGACCGAGGAGTTCCGCGACGGTGATGCCGTTGACCACGACACCTATGCTCTTGAACGACCCACCTTCAGGCGCCTGTCTGACCAATTCCAGGCTCCAGGTGGAAACATTCCCCGCGACTTTCGCATAGACGCGGATGGTCCGGTTCTGCGAGCGCAGGACATCCGCATCAATCCCCTCGAATTGGCGCGGAGCGGACCCGCCGAGCTCAAAGGAAGCGTCGCGGATTCTGACGAATCTCAGTCCCCGGCGGGCAAACTGGTCGTCGACGACATCACTCACCCGGTCGACGGCCTCCATCAGCGGGCCCATTTCCGGAATCTTCGCCGGACCGCCGCTCAAGACGAGATTGACCAGAGGCCTTTCCAGATTGAGGGACTCGAAGTGAACCTGACCTTTGAGCAGCGCGTCGGTTTTGAGGGGAGCAACCACTTTCGGCAAAACGATGTTGACCGGCGCGTTGCCCGAGATCTTGGCGCGAGCGTTTTCGATGATGACATCGATACCGTCGGGCGAGGTAAAATCCAGGCTCGCGCTTTCGACGGAAAGCTGGACGGGGCCTCGTGTTCCCTGCATCGCCAAGAGGCTGCCGAGCAGGGGAATTCTGACCGGGCCGGATGCAAACAACACGGCAAGGGCTGAAACCAGACAAAGCAGCAAAGCACCGGCAAGAAAAACGGCACGTCTGCGCCAGGGCTTTTTAGCCGTCTTTCTGTTTTTTTCCGCCGTATCGCTGGTTTCAGTCAATGACCTCGGCCTATTTCTGCATTTGAAGGCAACTAGCTAACCCAAAACTGCAACTGTTAACAGGGCACATGTTTCCGGCCTCGCGACGTTGAACGAGTCACGGGGCGGCCTATGATAGAGCAAAAGCGGTTCAAATAGCGACCGCTTTGCTGCACCCGACACCGGATGCGGGCACTAACGCACAAAGATTGACAGAAGGAAGGCAGAATGGCCGATTTGACCATTGGCGACACAGCACCGGATTTCAACCTGGAAGGCGATGGCGGTGAACGGGTCTCCCTGAGCGCGCTCCAGGGTAAGCCGGTTGTCGTCTATTTTTATCCGAAGGACAACACGCCGGGATGTACAAAGGAAGCCATTGCCTTTTCCGGTCTGACCGAAGAATTCGACAAGCTTGGAGTGACGGTCATCGGACTGTCTCCGGACTCAGCCAAAAAGCATGACAACTTTATAGCCAAACATAACCTCAGCGTTCGCCTCGGTGCCGATACGGACACCAAAACGGCGGAGGCTTATGGCGTATGGGTGGAAAAATCCATGTACGGCAAGAAGTACATGGGTGTGGAGCGCTCGACATTTCTGGTCGACGCGAACGGAAAGCTTGCCCGGATCTGGCGAAAGGTGAAGGTACAAGGGCACGCTGAAGATGTTCTGGACACAGTCAGAGCACTCTAGAAGCAGAACACTCCAAAAGAATGTCGCCCCCTCACACCGTCCAGGATTTTCCGGAAATGCCCGATACACACTCCGCTGCCCTGCCTGCCAGCCTGGTGGCCGGCGCGCGAGCGATTGTTTCCGCGTCTGATACGTCGGAAAAGGTCCGGCTGGCCTATGCCGTTTCCAGAGCCTGGTTTCGCCGGGACCTTGCGCTCGGGTCGCCGTCGAAAGACGGCTCGATGCCGGACCGTCCAGGGCGGCCGCTGCGTCCGGAACTGCGCGCCCCGCGTGACATGCCCAAGCGCAGTCTCACGGGAAAGGCCGGCCGCCTCGCGCTCATCCATTCCCTCGCCCATATCGAGTTGAACGCGGTGGATCTGACCTGGGACCTGATTGGCCGATTTGCCCATGTGCGCCTGCCCCGGTCTTATTATGACGATTGGGTCCGTGTTGGTCTGGAGGAAGCCAAACACTTTTCAATGCTGGAGGATCGGCTTGCCGGGCTCGATGCGCGTTACGGCGATCTTCCGGCCCACGATGGCCTGTGGCAGGCGGCACAAGATACCGGCCACGATCTGGCCGCCCGCCTCGCAATCATACCTCTGGTACTGGAAGCGCGCGGATTGGACATCACACCGCCCATGATCGAAAAAGCGCGCGAAATTGGCGACGAAGACACCGCCAAATGCCTGGATATCATCTATCGCGACGAAAAGAATCACGTCGCCTTCGGTGCGAAATGGTTCCGGTTCCTGTGCGACCGCCAGGGAATCAGACCCGAACCGGCCTTTCATTTTTTTGTCCGGCGCCACTTCCGCGGGTCCCTCAAACCCCCATTCAATGACCGGGCACGTTCGGAAGCAGGCCTAACACCCGGTTTTTACAAGCCTCTGGCCCCTCTCAAAGGCTAGATAAAGGCGCCGTGAAGACGAATTATTAACCTTACCAAACTCTAATCAGACTCAGTTCTCTTGCAGAATGCAAACAGTGACTGAGTGACCATGCAACAGCGCCAAGAATCGACGCAGCCCCATCGTGGGCCCAAAGCAGCCCCGCATCATCCGGCTTTGAGCAAAAGCAGCAGGACGACCACATATAGCGTTCGTCCCTTGCACCTCATATGCGGAGCACTCGCCTGCGTTACGGCAACTCTCACCGCATCGGGGGCCCTTGGGTATCTTTATCTGCATAGCGACATGCTCGCGGAGGCGAGCGCCGAAAGAACAGAACTTGTTCTTGAGTACCAGGACCACATCGACCGGCTTCGCACCGAAATCGAAAATCTGACAAGCCGGCAGATGGTGGATCGGGAGACCGTCGAAATACAGGTCATGGATGTTCTTCGCCGGCAGCAGGATCTCAACGAACGACATGCCATTGTGGCCGACCTTGTCGCGCGGGCCGAGCAGGTCGGCATCTATCTCAGCAACGACAAGCCGTTGCCTCCGCACAAACCTTCACCCAATGCGCGCGACCTCGCCTCGGTGGAAACAAACGACAAGTTCGCGATCGGCGGCGAAAGCGAACTGATCGAAGAACCGGTCAAGGCCCTTGGTCTGCGAGACGGCGCAAGCAAAAGCTTCGATCCGCTGACAATCCTTCAGAAACCGGTTGAAACCGCTCCTTCAGATCCGCAAAGCGTAAAAAAAAACACTGAAAAACAGGCTGCTCTCGATGCGGTAAAGGCGCATATCTCCGTTATGGACATGGAAAGCACGGCGGCGGTCGACGCCATAACCGTGGCAACGGAAGGCCGGATAGAAGACATCCTTGGGATTACACGTCCTTTGACCCCGGGCCTGAACGCGGCCTTGCGCAAGGACAGCGCAATCGGCGGTCCGTTCCAGCCTATTACCGAAGAGACCTTTCCAGACCGCCTGAAACGCGCTGACGGCGCCCTGAAAGCCTTTCGCAGGGTCAAGTTCACCGCACTTCGCCTGCCTTTGAAAAGACCGGTACGCAACGGTGCCGTTTCCAGCCGTTACGGTCCGCGGGTCGACCCGTTTCTTGGACGGCTTGCGATGCATTCCGGCATCGATTTCAAGGCTCCCTATGGCGCACGGGTCTACGCGACCGCACCGGGTACGGTCGTTAGCGCCGAACGTCATGGCGGCTACGGCAAAATGGTGGAGATCCGCCATGCCAACGGCTTTGTCACGCGCTATGCGCATTTGAGCCGGTATCAGGTCTCGGAGGGCGATCACGTTCTGGCCGGCGATCTCATCGGCAATGTCGGCTCCACGGGGCGCTCGACCGGACCGCACCTGCATTATGAGATCCGTCGGGCCGACAAGCCGAGCGATCCGGCTCCTTTTCTGACCGCCGGAGACAAGCTCGCCGAACTGACCCTCTAGCCGGAAACTGAAACGGGGCCGATCCGGCCCCGTTTGCGTTCTTCAATAGGCCCGTGGGCAATCAGTCGATATCCTCGACGTTGACCGGATCTCCTCCGAAGACCCTTTGGGCCAGGGCGGCCTCCATGAACTTGTCGAGATCACCGTCCAGGACATCCCCAGGCGACGTGCTTTCAACACCGGTCCGAAGATCCTTCACCAGCTGATAGGGTTGAAGCACATAGGAGCGGATCTGATGGCCCCAGCCGATATCGGTCTTGGAGGCCGCTTCCGCGTTTGCCGCTTCCTCGCGCTTTTTCAGTTCGGCCTCGTAAAGACGGGCCTTCAGCATGCCCCAGGCGGTCGCCCGGTTCTTGTGCTGCGATCGCTCGGACTGGCACTGCACCACGATGCCCGTAGGCTGGTGCGTGATGCGCACGGCCGAATCCGTCGTATTGACGTGCTGACCGCCGGCTCCGGAGGCCCGGTAGGTATCGATCCGACAATCGCTTTCGTTGATGTCGATCTCGATCGAATCGTCGATCACCGGATAGACCCAGGCGCTGGAAAAGCTGGTGTGCCGCCGGGCGTTGCTGTCGTATGGCGATATCCGCACCAGGCGGTGCACGCCCGATTCCGTCTTCAGCCAGCCATAGGCGTTCTCGCCCTTGATCTGCAGGGTCGCAGACTTGATGCCGGCCTCTTCGCCGTCGTGATACTCCAGCACCTCCACCTTGAAACCGTGTTTTTCGGCCCATCGGCGGTACATGCGCAAAAGCATGGAGGCCCAGTCCTGGCTCTCCGTACCGCCTGCACCGGAGTTGATTTCCAGATAGGTGTCATTCGCATCCGCTTCCCCGGACAGCAGGGATTTGAGCTGGAGATCGTTGACCTTTGCCTTCAACCCGCGCAGGGCGTCTTCGGCGTCCGAGACAACGGAGGCGTCGTCCTCCATCTCGCCAAGTTCGATCAGCTCGATGTTGTCGGCCAGATCCTGTTCCAGCCCCTTGACCCCGGATATACCGTCTTCAAGGTGCTGGCGTTCGCGCATCATTTTCTGCGCTTTTGTCGGATCGTTCCAGAATTCAGGGGCCTCGGAAAGAGCGTTCAGCTCCTCCAGGCGGACAACAGCCTGATCCCAGTCAAAGATGCCTCCTCAGCAGGCTTACGGCCTGCTTGATTTCATCGACGATCGCTTCCATTTCGGCGCGCATCGGATACCTCTCTCTTTCAAGCGAAGAAGCCCGGGCTCCTGACAGAGGGACCGGGCCGTGAATTGGAGCGGGACATTAGCCGGACAGGCTTTTTGTGTAAACCACGCAAACGCGGCAAACCGTCAGACTGCCGCGTCTTGAAGAAAAGACCTTGTGCCAGCTGCAGTTGTCAGCCGTCCGCCTCTTGCTGGCACGTTCCAGTCTGCTGGGAAAACGCATCGCCCTGCCGCACGCTCCGGACCGAACAGGCTCCGACACCGGTCAGATAAATGCCTGTGACTTACGGCTGATATCAGTAAAGACCACCGGTGCCGACCGTGACCGCCTGCTGGGCTTCCGGCGAAACGCTGTGATAGGTCGTTCCAAGCGAGCCTTCGAAATCGATGATGGCGTAGCTGTCGTTTGGCGACATGCCGGGCTTGAAGGCCTCCACAATCGCACCGGGGGTTCCGGGAGCAGCTCGCAGTCCGGTCTTGCGGTTGATCGTGATCAGCTGCAGGCCCTTGGGAACGCGGAATTCCACCGGCGGCTTGTCGGCGAGCGCCTTTTTCACGAAGTCGGTGAATATCGGCGCCGCGACCTGGCCACCTGTCGCGCCCCGTCCCATCGGTTTCGGCGTATCGTAACCGACGAACACACCGACGGCGAGATCGGGCGTGAAGCCCATGAACCAGGCGTCCTTCTCGTCGTTGGTGGTTCCCGTCTTGCCGGCGACCGGGCGTCCGACTGCGCGCACCGAGGTTGCCGTGCCGCGCTGCACGACGCCTTCCATCATCGACGTGATCTGATAGGCGGTCATCGGATCGAGTACCTGCTCGCGATTATCGATCAGGCTGGGCTCGCCCTGACCTTCCCAGACATCCTGGGTGCAGCCGTCGCAAATCCGGCTGTCGTGCTTGTAGATCGTTCGGCCGTAGCGGTCCTGGATGCGGTCGATCAGGGTCGGCCGCACCTTCCGTCCGCCGTTGGCGATCGTGGCGTAAGCCGTGGTCAGGCGCAGGACCGTGGTTTCCCCCGCTCCGAGCGACATGGAAAGAACGGGAAGCATGTTGTCGTAGATGCCGAAGCGCTTGGCGTATTCCGCGACCAGCGGCATGCCCATGTCCTGGGCCAGACGCACGGTCATGACGTTCCGGGACAACTCGATACCCGTGCGCAGGGTCGAGGGACCGTAGAATTTGCCGCCGTAGTTCTGTGGCCGCCAGGTGCCAAGCCCGGGCCCCTGGCTGATCTCAAGCGGGGCGTCCATGATGACCGAGGACGGTGTGTAGCCGTTGTCAAGCGCTGCCGCATAGAGGAACGGCTTGAACGAAGATCCCGGCTGGCGATAGGCCTGAGTGGCGCGGTTGAACTCGCTTTGAGCGAAACTGAATCCGCCAACCAGCGCCAGAACGCGGCCCGTATAGGGGTCCATGGCGACGATTGCGCCGGAGACCTTCGGTATCTGCCTGAGTTCGTAGGTGCCCGGCGCCACCGGGCTTTCTGCCACATAGACCACGTCACCCGGTGCAAGAACGTCCGAAGTGGCCCCCGGGGCACGGCCCTTGACGCGCGCCCACTTCATGGTCTCCAGAAACAGTTTTCCGGTCTTGCGTTCGGTGGACAGTTTGCCGCTGACCAGCCTCTCGGGCTGAACGCCAACCGTTGCGGACTCCCCTCCGCTCTCGAGAACAACCGCCAGGGTCCATTCGGGGAGATCGCTGAGAGCCTCGATTTTGGAAAGGTCGACGCCCCAATCGGCGCCGATTGTTATCCGGTCCACCGGACCGCGCCAACTGCCGCGCTTGTGATCGAAGTCGATCAGCCCGTCCATCAGGGACTTCCGGGCCATTTTCTGAAGTTCCGGATCAAGCGTGGAACGAACCGACAATCCGCCCTCGTAAAGTCTCTTGTCGCCGAAAATATCGGCGACCTCGCGGCGCACTTCCTCGGTGAAATACTCCGCGGCAAAGAGACGGGATCCCGTCTCCCGCGGTTTCACGACGATCGGTTTCTGTTTTGCTTCCGCGCCTTCGTCGAAGGACACATAACCGTCCGCAACCATGCGGTCGATCACATAGTTGCGACGTGCGACCGCGCGATCCGTGTGACGGAACGGATGATAGTTGTTGGGCGCCTTGGGCAGCGCCGCCAGATAGGCCGTTTCTTCCAGGTTCAGTTCGTGGACGGACTTGTCGAAATAAATCAGGGCGGCCGCGGCTATGCCATGCGCACCAAGACCGAAGTAGATCTCGTTGACGTAGAGCTCGAGAATCTCGTCCTTGGTGTAGGCCTGTTCGATCCGCAGCGCGAGAATGGCTTCCTTGATCTTCCTGACAACCGACAGATCGTTGGTCAACAGAAAGTTCTTCGCGACCTGCTGCGTGATCGTGGACGCGCCCTCCGGACGCCGACCGGATCCGTAATTCTGGATGAAGCGAACGGCGGCACGCGCGATGCCCTCCGGGTCGACACCGATATGGGTGTAGAAATTCTTGTCCTCCGCCGCGACGAAAGCCTGTTTGACCCGGTCCGGAATCGCCTGGATCGGCAGGAACATGCGGCGCTGCGTGGCATATTCGGCCATGAGACTTCCGTCGGCCGCGTGAACGCGGGTCATGACGGGCGGCTCGTAGTTTTTCAGCGCGGTGTAATCCGGCAAACCTTCGCTGACATGCTGCAGGTACATCCAGACCCCGGCCGCCACCAGAAGGGCAAGGGCCGTTCCGATACCGAAGAGATAGCCAAAAAACTTCACCAAAAATTTCATACTGCGGGCTCGTCTTTCCCCGACCTGAGGGCATTCAACTTTCTAGCACGGATACCTCGATCCGGCACCCCCGGGGGCAGTCTGTCACATTGTCTTTAACGTGTTTTACGCCTTCTCAGGTACCAATATGGCGATGCTGAGGCAATTCGGGGCAAAGCGGCTGTTTTGGGAGGCATCTTTGGCCGTGGCGATCACTGCGAAGGCGTCGCTTGCTGCCTGGCCAGCCGTGGCTGGAAAAAGGCATTGACCGCTTCGGTCATGGCGTTTGCCATTCGCTCCCGCCACTCGTCCGACACCAGCAGCTTTTCATCGTGCTCGTTCGAAAGATATCCAAGCTCCAACAAAACCGAAGGAACATCGTGCGCCCTCAGGACCCTGAACCCCGCGTACCGGTGCGGATTGTTGATCAGCCGGACCGCGCTTTGCAGTTCACTCACCAGCGTTCTTGCGAAATAAACCGAAAAGGAACGCGTTTCACGCCGGGCCAAATCCAGCAGGATATCGGAGACGTCCGAAGGCTCCTCCTCAAGGTCGACACCGGCAATGACGTCGGACAGATTTTCCGACTCGGCCAGATCGGCCGCAAGCTGATCCGATGCCTTGTCGGAAAGGGTGTAGACCGTCGATCCGCGCGCGAACTTCTGGCCTCTGCGCACCGAATCGGCGTGGATCGACACAAACAGGTCGGCAGCGAGTTCATGGCCGATCTCGACCCGGCGCAAAAGCGGGACGAAAGTATCGTCGGAACGAGTAAGGTGAACTTCGTAAAGCCCTGTTTCATTGAGCTTTTTCTGAAACAGCCTGGCAAAATCCAGAACGATGGCTTTTTCGAGCGTTCCGCCGACCCCGGTTGCGCCACTGTCGATTCCCCCGTGCCCCGGATCGAGGACGATCACTGGTTTCCCGGCGGCTTCCTGTCCTGACTTCCTATCGCTTTTAACGGCGGAACTTCCGGTTTTTTGCGAGGATTTCGGCCTGGACGCCTTGACGAAGGTCTCAAAGGACTCCGGCGTTGCACTTACCAGATCCACCACCAGGCGCGCCGGCTGGTCGTCCACCGGTGGCAGAAAGAAGGTCTTGTCCACATCCACCGGCCCGGTCAGGTCCATCACGATCCGCGACTTGCCGTCTGCAAACAGCCCGAACCGCCAGTCCGCGACGAGACCCCGTCCCTTTGAACCGGCATCATGCGGAATTGAAAACGCCACCTCCGGCAGGTCGATGATCAGCCTGTAGGGATTTGCCAGACCTTTGATGACGGGTGTCACCTGTTGATCCATGTCCAAAACGAATCGCGTCCGGCTTTCGTCGCCGGCCATTCTGGCGCCGAGAACCACCGGCTTCGCCCCTTCCGCATGGCTTTCGCCACCGGCAAATGCAAACACGGCCACCCAGGCCGCGAGCACGGCTCCGGCAAGCCTAAAGCACCTGCTCGGCACGGTATCCCCCCTGCCCGGACGGCGTTTTCCCGCTGATTTCTTCTCGTTTCTTCCGGCCATGAGACTCGCCACTTGTCCGCATACGGCCCCCGCAAGCCTTCTCATAAGCGATCCGGCGGGCGAGGAAAATAGGTTATCCGTTTTACATTGCTTGCAATGCGCATCGACGGAACGTAAAAGTATCTTACGGATTCAGGTTCAAAACCGATACCTTCCCGGATGACGTCCAGGGGACTCTATCCACAACGTCATCGTAGCTTAAGGCCCTCAAGAGGCAGAACAGAGGTCGTTCTGTCCATTTTCCAAAGAGGAGTCGGCCTACAGTGGATCGTGTATCGGCTCCTCTTTGAAGCCGCCGGATGGACAGGTCAACCCGTTTAACCCGGTTGACCTGCTTGCATGGACCGCGGCGAGCATGAGGGCGAACCGTTCCCGAGACGGAAGCTGCCAGAACGGTGAAAATCTGACTGGCGAACCGGCTGACGAAACAAATACTTAACTCAAGGGCCTGCGTTGCCCCGAAGGACCCGCGCGATGCACATGATGATCAACAGAAAGCAGGTTTCCGCTTCGGCGGCGCTTTGCTTTGATCATACGACCGCGCCGGGCGCAGACGCCCTTCCCCATCTTAGCAATACAAGTACGGCGGCCATCCTCCTTTCGGGCGATGCGCGTTTCGGATACGCGCCAAGCAGCGCCGCCGTGGAGACGTTTAGTAATGGCAAACAAAATGCTGATCGACGCGGGCCACCCGGAAGAGACCCGGGTTGTCGTCGTACGTGGCAATCGGGTTGAAGAGTTCGACTTTGAAGCAGCAAACAGAAAACAGCTTCGCGGGAATATCTATTTAGCGAAAGTTACCCGGGTCGAGCCCTCCCTCCAGGCGGCATTTGTGGAATACGGAGGAAACCGGCACGGTTTCCTCGCCTTCAGCGAAATACATCCCGATTATTATCAGATCCCGGTCGCCGACCGGGAAGCCCTTCTTGCTGCGGAAGCGGCCGAGCGTCAACGTGATGACGCGGAAGCGGAAGAAAAGCCCAAGCGCCGCCGCCGGTCCCGTGCGGCCAAGAACGAGTCCACCGAGACCGTCGCCAGCGAAAAGGTGGAGCCCGGCCCGGACGAACAATCGCAGGACCCGGCTGCTCCGGATCAAGAAACCGAAGGTGCGGCGACGGACGGCGGCGACGCCTCCGATGCTGCCGAGGAAACCTCCGCGGAACTGGCGGCAAAATCGCCCGAGAGTTCAGAACCGGAAATGACCGGTGGCGAAGACGAAAATGACGAAGAGACCGCGGAGGAATCCCGGGACAGCGCCCAGGAGCAGGACGAAGACCAGGACGAGCCTCCTGTAAGAGCCCGCAGCCGCCGGCGCCGGCGCAAAAACGAAGAAGACGACGACGCCGAGAACGACGACGACGATGCCGTTGAGTCCGTCGGCGCGGAAGACGCACTGGAAGAGGTTCCGGAGCGCATCGTGCCGATGCGCAAGCAGTACAAAATCCAGGAAGTCATCAAACGGCGCCAGATCATTCTGGTGCAGGTCGTCAAGGAAGAACGCGGCAACAAGGGCGCGGCCCTGACCACCTATTTGTCTCTTGCCGGCCGTTACTCGGTTCTCATGCCGAACACCGCCCGCGGTGGCGGTATTTCGCGGAAGATCACGCAGCCGACAGACCGCAAACGCCTCAAGCAGATCGCATCCGAACTGGATGTTCCGGAAGGCATGGGCGTGATCCTGCGCACGGCGGGCGCAAGCCGGACCAAGGCTGAAATCAAACGCGATTTCGAATATCTGATGCGGCTTTGGGAGAATGTCCGGGAACTGACGCTCCAGTCCAGCGCCCCGAGCCTCGTTTACGAGGAAGGCAGTCTGGTCAAGCGCTCCATACGCGACCTGTACAACAAGGACATCAACGAAGTTCTCGTTGCCGGGGACGAAGGCTATCGCGAAGCCAAGGATTTCATGCGCATGCTCATGCCGAGCCATGCCAAGAACGTCCAGCCCTACCGCGATCCCTCGCCGCTCTTCATCCGCTATGGGGTCGAACCGCAGCTTGACGCGATGTTCTCGCCCCAGGTCACCCTGAAATCCGGCGGCTACATCGTCATCAACCAGACAGAAGCCCTGGTTTCGATCGACGTGAACTCCGGCAAGTCTACCCGGGAGCACAACATCGAAGACACGGCGCTCCAGACAAACCTGGAAGCTGCCGAAGAGGTGACCCGGCAACTGCGTCTGCGGGATCTCGCGGGACTGGTCGTCATCGATTTCATCGATATGGAGGAATCGAAAAACAACCGCGCCGTCGAACGCAAACTGAAGGACTGTCTCAAGAACGACCGCGCACGCATTCAGGTCGGACGAATTTCGCATTTCGGTCTTCTTGAAATGTCGCGCCAGCGTATCCGCACGGGTGTCCTGGAAAGCTCGACAACGCCCTGCCCCCATTGTCAGGGCACGGGCATGATCCGCTCCGTGGAGTCCGTGGCGCTTCATGTGCTTCGTTCGATCGAAGACAATCTGCTGAAAGGCGCGTCCCACAACCTGATCATCCGCACGACGACCGACGTTGCGCTCTATATCCTCAACAACAAACGCTCGAACCTGTTCGACCTGGAAACCCGCTTCGCGATCGAGATCGAAGTTCAGGCCGACGAAATGGTCAACGGCCAGCTCTACGTTCTTGAACGCGGCGAGCAGGTTGACCGGGACCGTTTCCCGGCTCCGCCGGTCAGCGTCCAGCCGGACACGGTTGAAATCATCGACGACACCACCGAACAGCCGGTAATCGAAGAACAGGCACTTGACGAGGACGGCGGCGAACGCCGCCGGCGCCGCCGGCGGAAGCGCCGGCGCAACGGGTCCGAGACTCAGGCAGACAGTGCCGAAGACCAGCGGCTTTCCGAAGGCGACGAGGCGGAAGGCGATGACGCTCAGACGCAAGAGGCCCGTTCGGAAGACGATACCAACGAGGAAGAACCCCGGCGGAAGCGCCGTAGAGGTCGCCGAGGCGGACGCCGCGGACGCCGGAACGGCGACGGCGTGGAAGCCGGCGCTGACGACGAGGCCACCGAAGCGGAAACGGAAGTCACCGCGCTACCTGAGACCGAAGACACCGAATCCGGCGAGGACAGCGCCCCGTCGACAGACACTGTGGACGATGCAGCCGTATCGGCTGAACCGGAAACCGAAGAGGCCCTGAACGGTCAGGCCGCCGGACCTGAGATGACTGCCGCGGACACGGGCGAATCCCCCATAGTCTCGACCGCCGATGCGCCGGAACAGACGGACGCAGAGGTTGAACCGGTAGAAACCGGCGATGGCGAAGCGGAAGCCGCCGGTGAAACGGAAACGACCGATCAATCCGAGCCTGACAGTTCGACCGGGGAATCCGTCGAGGGTCAACCCGCCGCCCCGGCGGAACCCGTCGTGACCAGCGAATCGTCAGACGAGGCCGCGGAAGACAAACCCAAACGCGTCGGCTGGTGGCAGCGCGGTCGGTCGTTCTTCTAAGTCATCGATACTCGAGCAATAAAGGCGGCCAATCGGCCGCCTTTTTCGTTTAGGGCAGTCACTCGAAGAAGGAGCGGCTTGTTCGCCAGCCTCCGTTTACTTCAGAAAGACCGAAAGCCTGCGCAAGGCCTCTTTCATCTCCTCGTGAGCACCGGCGAAGGAAAACCGGAGAAACTCGTGGCCGTGCACCGGGTCGAAATCGACACCGGGTGTCGCTGCCACACCAGCCTCGTGCAGCATCTTTTTCGCAAACTCCAGACTGTCTCGAGTGTACGCGCTGACATCGGCGTAGATATAGAAAGCACCGTCCACCGGCAGGAGTCTGTCGAGACCTATTCTGGGCAACCCCTCCAGAAGCAACTCCCTGTTGGCGGCATAGCCGGCTTTAACCGCTTCCAGTTCCTGCACGGCGTCCAGGGCGGCAGTCGCTGCGATCTGGGAAAGCTCCGGAGGCGAAATATAAAGGCTCTGGGCGATCCGTTCAGCCGGACGGACAAGGATTTCAGGCAAGACCATCCAGCCGATCCGCCAACCAGTCATGCAGTAGTACTTCGAGAAGCTATTGATAACGATGGTATTTTGAGAAAACTCAAGCGCGGACTTCTGCTCACCGGCATAGTCCAGACCGTGGTAGATTTCATCGGAAACGAACCAGATCCCATGCTTTTCGCAATAGCGGATCAGGTCCTCGAGAGCCTCGGTGGTCATCATGATTCCGGTGGGATTTGCCGGACTTGCCACAAGGATCCCTTTGATGGGCCCTTCTTTTCGGGCAGCTTCCAGATGATCAGGTGTCAGGCACCAGCGGGTCTCTGCGCCGACCGGCACCTCAACGGGTACAAAGCCAAGCGCCTTGATTATGTTGCGATAAGCCGGATAGCCCGGAGCAGACAGGACAATCCGGTCTCCCGGATCGAAAGCGGCGAGAAACGCAAGATTGAAGCCTGCCGACGACCCTGTGGTCGCCATGATGCGCTCGAGAGGAACCTCCACGCCGTAGGTTTTCCGGTAATGGGATGAAAGCGCCTTGCGCAAAGGTTTGATGCCAAGCGCTTCGGTATAGCCGACACGGCCGTGTTCCAGCACCTGCCGTGCGGCGTCCAGGGCCGGTTTCGGCGCGGGAGCCGACGGCTGCCCAACTTCCATGTGAACGATCTTGCGTCCTTCGGCTTCCAGTCTCGCGGCTTCGGCCAGCACATCCATCGCGATGAAAGGGGCGACCTCGCTGCGACGGGACGGTTTGTACGTGGCAGACATCATGTGAGTTTATAATCCGGCTTGGAAAACATTTATTTCCACCCCGTATTGCGGATTTTCCGCAAGGATGCAATCCGCTCGTCCGAAGGTTAGCCCTCCGGCCAACCGCCCTGCCGAAAGACCTTGCGCAATTGTCATTTAGGTTTTCTTGACCGGGACGGCCTGTCTCCATACCTTCGCCACAGAGTCATGTACACGGATAGCGAATTCGCTTGAAACCGGAGTTTTCAACTTGCCGCGCACCGTCTTTGCTGCCGCCTTGCAAAACAGATTGCCCGACACCCGTATCGTTCGGAAGGCGATTGCATGCGCATGTTCGGCGGCGATCGCACTGCCCTTGCTGGCGGTGCCCTCCCAGGCGCAAGGCAGGAGACTGTCTCTCATTCGGGATGCTGAAACCGAAGCACTCATGCGCGACTATGCGAGACCGATCTTCAAGGCGGCCGGGATCGCGCATTCCGAACCGCAGATAGTTCTGGTCAACGACAAGACGTTTAACGCCTTCGTGCCGGATTCCCGGCGCATGTTCATCAACATCGGGGTGCTGCTTGAGGCTGAAACGCCCAACGAGGTGATTGGTGTGATCGCGCATGAATCGGGTCACATCGCCGGACGTCACCTTGTGCGGCTGCGCACAGCGGCCAGCAATGCTCAGATCATGGCGGTGCTCGCATCGATACTTGGAGCCGGTGCGGCGGCTGCCGGAGCGGCAGCGGGATCGAGCCAGGCGACAACCGGTGGCGTGGCGGCGGCGGTTGGTGCCGGTTCGGTCGGCAAGCGGACGCTGCTTTCCTACCAGCGCGGCGAGGAAGCCGCAGCCGACCGGGCGGCCTTGAAGTATCTCAACGCAACTGGCCAAAGCGCCCGCGGAATGCTTAAAACGTTCCAGCGCATGGCCGAGCAGCAGCTCTTTTCCCGCCAGTATGCCGACCCTTACGCCCAGAGCCACCCGATGGCTCAGGAACGCTACAGCAGCCTCCTGAACGATGCTCGGAAATCAAAGTACTTCGACAAACCCGACGATTACGTACTGCAATACAGGCACGACCTTATCCGCGCCAAGCTTTACGCCTACACGTCCCACCCCTCGGCCACTTTGAGGACTTTTCCGCGCAGCGACAAAAGCCCCGCGGCCCGATACGCTCGCGCGATCGCCGCAATGAAGAGCCGTGGAAAGGGAGCCGTAAAGGAGATCGACGCTCTTATCCGGACGCAGCCCAACAATCCCTATTACTATGAACTGAAAGGCCAGGCCCTGCTTGAGGGGGGCGACCCCAAGGCCGCGATTGCCCCATTCCGCAAGGCCCTGTCCTTCAAGCCCAATGAACCCCAGTTCCTGGTCTGGCTCGGATACGCCCTGGTTGGCGCCAACAACCCGGCCTATCTTCCTGAAGCAGAGCGTTTGTTGAAACAGGCCATCCAGAGAGACCCGGATTCTGGTGTGGCCTACAGCCAGCTTGCCATTGCGCACGGCCGTCAGGGCGAGCGCGCCGAGGCGGATCTGGCGACCGCGAAGGGCCTCATGGTGAACGGCGAGTTTGAGGCTGCACGGCGTTATGCGGCTCGCGCTCAAAAAAGTTTGAAGCGGGGAACGCCCGCATGGCTTCAAGCGGACGATATTGTAGCGTACAAACCACCCAAGCTGCCGAATCGCCGGTAACACGAAGATCCCCCATCACGGCAGTGCCCGCGCGAACTTGAACATGCGCCACTGCTGAAGGAGCGCTGAATGACCCAACGACTTTTTTCACCCCGGCAATTCTGTCCGGCCGTTCTGGTGCGCGTGCTGTCCGCCTGTGCCGTCTGCCTCGCCGTCGGTGCCGCCCCTTTGTCGGCGCAGGACCTGGACCGTAGCGAAATCGAAAAAATCGTGCGCGAGTATATCCTGGAGAATCCGGAAATCATCGGCGAAGCCTTGACCGAACTGGACAAGCGCGAGAAAGCCGCCGAGGAAGCGGCGCGCGTTCAGGCCCTGACCGACAGCGCTGACATCCTGTTCAATTCGACCCGTCAGGTCATCCTCGGCAATCCGCAAGGAACCGTCACCCTGGTCGAGTTCTTCGATTACAATTGCGGCTACTGCAAACGCGCCTATGGCGACATGGTCAAACTGATCGACGAGGACCCGGATCTGAAGATCGTTCTCAAGGAGTTCCCTGTTCTTGGCCAGGGATCCGTCGAGGCGGCCCAGGTCGCCGTTGCGGTGAATTCCGTCGCTCCGGAGAAATATGCCGAGTTCCACGAAAAGCTGCTGCTGAGCCGTGGCCAGGCCAACAAGGCAAGCGCGCTTAAGGCGGCAACGGAAACCGGGATCAGCGAAGACGACCTTCTGGCCGCGATGGCAACGGACGAAGCCGGAGAGACCTTCGAAGAAGTCTATTCTCTTGCCAACAGGCTCGGCCTCACCGGCACGCCGTCCTATGTGGTCGGAAACGAGGTCGTTATGGGTGCGGTCGGTTACCAGCAATTGCGCTCCAAGCTGCAGGCCTTGAAAAATTGTGGTGAAACGACCTGCTGAGAGCACGGCGGAGAAGCACTGTTCCCGCATTTTCGTACCGGGACAGGGTTTGACTGTGCTAATTCAATGCCTATAAGGAGCCAGCTCACTTTCGACTGAACGGCGGGTCCAGTTCGTTATGAGCATTGCTATTAGGGAAGCAAGCTACGCGATATACCGGTGGCCGGCGGCTTCAAGCCCGTGACGGGTGTGATACCGCTACCGCGGGACCGTCTGGCATAAGCGGGGGCTTGCCGGTCGATATTGCGTTTTTCCCTCGGTCTGAGTACGAGAGCCAACATTATGCGTAGTGACAATCCAAAATTCGACACGGCCTTGATCCGTGACCTTGCGGTCCTTCTGGACGAAACAAATCTGACGGAGATCGAACTGGAGCAAGGCGACACGCGGATCCGCGTTGCGCGGCAGATGTCGATCAATGCTCCCGTCAATGTCGCTGCCCCCCCGCCTCCGCCCGCCCATGCTCCGGCGGCAACTGCAGCCTCCGCCCCTGCCCCGACAGAAACCGCGGCGCATCCAGGCACTGTGACATCACCGATGGTTGGCACCGCTTACTTGGCTGCCGAACCCGGTGCGGCTGCTTTCGTCCAGGTCGGCGACACGGTTTCTGAAGGCCAGACGATCATGATCATCGAAGCGATGAAAACGATGAACCACATTCCCTCGACCAAGGCCGGCGTTGTGAAGGAAATACTCGTGGAAGACGCTCAGCCGGTGGAATTCGGCGAACCTCTTATTATCGTCGAGTAAGGAGCCGTCGCGGCCATGTTCTCCAAAATTCTCATCGCCAATCGCGGCGAGATCGCCTTGCGAATCCTGCGCGCCTGCAAAGAGCTGGGCATTCCCACGGTCGCCGTTCACTCCACCGCCGACGCGGACGCCATGCATGTTCGCCTGGCCGACGAAAGCGTTTGTATCGGTCCGCCCGCGGCCCGCGACAGCTATTTGAACATCCCCCAGCTTCTCGCGGCCTGCGAGATCACCGGTGCGGATGCGGTGCATCCGGGCTACGGTTTTCTGTCGGAAAACGCCCGCTTCGCGGAAATCCTGGAAGCCCACAAGATCGTTTTCATCGGTCCGACCGCGGACCATATCCGCATCATGGGCGACAAGATCCAGGCAAAGAAGACAGCCAGGGAGCTTGGTATCCCTGTGGTCCCGGGATCCGACGGCGCCGTGACCCCTGCTGACGACGCCCACGCGATCGCCCGCCAGATCGGTTATCCCGTGCTGGTGAAAGCAGCGGCCGGAGGCGGTGGACGCGGCATGAAGGTTGCGCAATCCGAAGCCGATCTGGACACAGCGCTCTCCACCGCGCGCGCCGAGGCCGCATCCGCCTTTGGCGACGACGCCCTCTACATGGAAAAATATCTCGGCAAGCCCCGCCACATCGAGATTCAGGTCCTGGGCGACGGCAAGGGCAACGCCGTTCATCTCGGCGAGCGCGACTGCTCCTTGCAGCGCCGGCACCAGAAGGTCCTTGAAGAAGCCCCTTCCCCCTGCCTCAACGCGGCTCAACGAAACGAGATCGGTGAAATCGTCGCGAGCGCGATGCGCAAGTTGAAGTACCGGGGCGCCGGCACCGTTGAGTTCCTTTACGAGAACGGCGAGTTCTATTTCATCGAAATGAACACGCGCCTCCAGGTTGAGCATCCGGTCACGGAGATGATTACCGGGATTGATCTTGTCAACGAACAGATCCGTATCGCCGCCGGCGGATCCCTGGAATTCACTCAGGAAGACATCACCTTCGAAGGTCATGCCATCGAGTGCCGCATCAATGCGGAAGACCCGCTGACCTTCGCGCCTTCGCCGGGCACCATCACCTATTATCACCCCCCGGGCGGGCTGGGTGTGCGCGTCGATTCCGGCGTTTATCAAGGGTACAAGATACCTCCCTATTACGACAGTCTGATCGGAAAGCTGATCGTCCATGGCCGCAACCGCGTCGAATGCATGATGCGTCTTCGCCGCTGTCTGGACGAATTTGTCGTTGACGAGATCAAGTCCACTATTCCGCTTTTCCGCGATTTGGTCGACAATCAGGACATAGCGAACGGTCAGTACGACATTCACTGGCTGGAAAAGCACCTGTCAGAAAAGTCGAGCTGACCGGTTTCAAAAAAGGGGCATGCCCCCTTCCGCTTGGACAGTGAGGCCGCATGGCTGAACATAAAGACGACATCGTGATGGAAATCACGCCGCAGGTCTTGCTGAAAGCCTATGCCTGCGGCCTGTTTCCAATGGCGGAATCCGCGGAGGACCCCGGCCTGTTCTGGCTCGAGCCAGAGCGCCGGGGCATCTTGCCGCTGGACATGTTCCATCTGCCCCGTCGTCTGCGCAGAACCGTCCGCACCGATGTGTTCGAGGTGCGGGTCAGCACCGACTTCCAGGGCGTCATCGATGGTTGTGCCGAACCGATGCCGGGCCGACAGAAGACCTGGATCAACCGTGAGATCCGCCGGCTTTACGGTGAGTTGTTCGATATGGGGTACTGCCACACGATCGAAGCGTGGCAGGACGGCGAACTCGTCGGTGGTCTCTACGGCGTCAGCTTGAACGGCGCTTTTTTCGGGGAAAGCATGTTCACCTTCAGGACCGATGCCTCGAAGGTGTGTCTTGCTCACCTGGTCGCTCGGTTGATCGTCGGCAGGTATTCCCTGCTCGACACCCAATTCGTAACGGACCACTTGAGCAAATTCGGCACCGTCGAAGTCTCCCAGGCCGACTACAACAAGCGGCTCGGAGAGGCCCTGAAGCTGGAGACAGACTTTTACGCCCTGCCCCCCCAGGCCAGCGGACAGGAAGTCCTGGACGTGCTCGACAACTGGAAAGCCCGTTAGGGCGCCTGACAAAAAACCCCGCCGGACGGCGGGGTTCGTTCAAGTCTTCAAGGCTGGGTTCTTTTAGCTACCCGGCGTCCAGGCTTCGTAGTCACCGGTCACCTCCGGCCGCTTTTCAGGCGTCAGGATCGAGCCGTGCGGACGATAGGCCTCCGGCGTTCCCGTGGCGTTGACCCGGTGCGGTTTCTGCCAGCTTTTCGCGTGATAGGTTTCCTCCGGGGGCGGCGTGTCCACACGATGGTGCATCCAGCCGTGCCAGCCGGGAGGAATCGCGGAAGCTTCAGCCAGGCCGTTGTAAATGACCCAACGCTTCTTGCCGCCCCGTTCCTTGTAATACTTGTTGCCGAACTCGTCTTCCCCGACAAACTCACCCTTGCGCCAGGTGAAGAAACGGGTGCCCATGGTCTGGCTGTTCCACCAGGTGAAAAGTTCAAGAAGAAGCGTTTTCATGGCCCTTGAAAGGTCCTTAACGTGACGATTGCGACAGTGGGTCCCGCCGGGCGTGCGGCGGATTTTGGAGGACTATGGCGGGAACTGCCGCTTCTGTCCAGTGCCGCACCGTCGCACGGTCTGAGAAATCTTCTGCACCGCGACCCGTCGCCGCCAGATGCCCTGCGGAGATTCAGTGTCCCTTGGAATGCGGCGCCTTGACCTTGGCAAAACCGGGGGTCCGCAGTTTCCTCACTTCCGGAACGGTGAGAGTCCGGGTTTCGTCCAGCTCGGTTCCCGCGCCGGACCGGTCCTCGAACGCTTCCTTGACCGCGCCCTCGACTTCCGCCCGCTTCTGCAATGCGGCCCTGTGGTGCAGACGTGCGCCGGCCAGCGACTGCATTTTCTCGGCCTGGGCATCCATGGCCTTCTGAATACCGTAGATATTGTAGAAGCCGGAATGTTCCAGAATCATCGGCCGGTCGTCATTCAAAAGCCAGTTCAACCGCTTGTGAAGGGTAAGCGGCGACACCGGTTTGACCAGCACATGATGCGCCCCCGCCCGCAGGGCCTTGTCCACCAGCGGCCTTGTTCCATGTGCCGTGATGAACAGGATCGGCACATAGCAAAGCGGTTCCATGTGCCGATGCCGGACGAGGCGCAGCAACTGATAGCCGGATGTGGGTTCCATGCGCCAGTCGGTGAGAATCACATTCGGCGGTTCGGCGAGGCTTGCTTCCAACGCCTCGTCGACCGAATCAAAGACCCGCACCCTCGCGACCTTGAAACTGAGCAGGATCGACCGGAGAATCGTCTGCATCGGCTTGCTGTCTTCCACGACAACCGCGTCGATGTCCTCCATCGCAAGCCCGAAAGCAGCGTGATGTTTCATAGAATGCGAGCCTTTTCCTGTCAGCTACGCACTCAATCAGACCGGGCTTAAACCGGCTTGAACTCCGCACCGGTCATTTTCTTCAAATTTTCATAAAAAGCCTTTTATAATCATCCACAGCTGTGAACGGAGCATCCGGCTGCACTCCTTCGCCGGGAAAGCAAGCGCGAAATTCCTCGGTTTGCTCTCGATCCGCGGCACTCCCCACAATCCACATCGGCACACAATATTTTGCGACCACCCGCCTGTTGGGCACTAGCTGTTGTCGCTTGCGGCTTGACCTTAAGAAAGCATTTACATTAATTTCCCTATCATTGCGATGTGCGTAACCGAACGCCTGATCAGGCGCTCAGGTCATCCAAATCAGAAAGTAACCGCGTTCCGCTTCCGTGCTTTTCGACCTTGAGCCGGGGGACGGCATCTGTGTGTCTGTTTGAGCTGTGCGCATCGTGACAAACCTGTTGATGAACACTATATATAGTGGACCACAACCCAAGAAACGCTACATACAGGCTCCATAGCCTGTGAACGACTGGGCAGCATCCGGTAACAGAGGCCGGCGGAAACGTCACTCCGGGTGAGATGCGGATTGGGACCGGTTCGGGGCGAACCGGTTTGGGAAATTAAGGGGACTTTGAGAATGCGGATCGAGCGGCGCTACACCAAGGAAGGGCAATCGCCTTACGCCGATGTTGAATTCAGAACGGCGACAAGCGAAATCCGGAACCCGGACGGTTCGATCGTGTTCCGTCTTGAAAACATACAGGTTCCGGCTCAGTTCTCGCAGGTGGCTTCCGACATTCTGGCGCAGAAATACTTCCGAAAGGCCGGCGTTCCGGCGCGGTTGAAGCCGGTCGAGGAAAACACGGTCCCCTCCTGGCTGTGGCGTCACGAAGCCGACGAAACCGAACTCGAGGCCCTGCCGGAAGACGAGCGCTACACCTCGGAAATCGATGGCCGTCAGGTGTTCGATCGTCTGGCCGGCACCTGGACCTACTGGGGCTGGAAAGGCGGCTACTTTGACCAGGAAGCCGATGCGCACGCCTTCTACGACGAACTGCGCTTCATGCTGGCGACCCAGAAGGTCGCTCCGAACTCGCCGCAATGGTTCAACACCGGCCTGCACTGGGCCTATGGCATCGACGGTCCGAGCCAGGGTCATTTCTACGTCGACTTCCAGTCCGGCAAGCTGGTGAAATCCAAGACCGCCTACGAACACCCCCAACCGCATGCCTGCTTCATCCAGTCCGTGGCCGACGACCTTGTCAACGACGGCGGCATCATGGACCTCTGGGTCCGCGAGGCGCGGCTGTTCAAATACGGTTCCGGCACCGGCTCCAATTTTTCCCACGTCCGCTCCGAGGGCGAAAGGCTTTCCGGCGGCGGCAAGTCCTCCGGCCTGATGAGCTTCCTGAAGATCGGCGACCGGGCGGCCGGCGCGATCAAGTCGGGCGGCACGACCCGTCGCGCGGCCAAGATGGTCGTGGTCGACGTGGACCATCCCGACATCGAGGAATATATCAACTGGAAGGTCAAGGAAGAGCAGAAGGTTGCCGCGCTCGTCACCGGCTCCAAGATCTGCCAGAAGCACCTGTCCGCCATCATGCGCGCCTGCGTCAATTGTGAAGCGGATAACGGCGACTGTTTCGAGCCCTCCAAGAACCCGGCCCTGAAGCGGGAAATCCGCGCGGCCAAGAAAATGATGGTGCCGGAGAACTACATCCAGCGCGTCATCCAGTTCGCCCGCCAGGGCTTCACGAAGATCGAGTTTCCGACCTTCAATACGGATTGGGACTCCGACGCTTACCTGACCGTCGCGGGCCAGAACTCCAACAACTCCGTGCGCGTCACCGACGGCTTCCTCAATGCGGTGGTCGACGACAGCGAATGGGACCTGACCGCCCGGCGCACCGGCGAGGTTCTGAAGTCCGTCAAGGCGAAGGAACTCTGGGAACAGATCGGTTACGCCGCCTGGGCCTCGGCCGATCCGGGCCTGCAGTACCACACCACCATCAACGACTGGCACACCTGCCTTGCCGACGGCGAGATCAGGGCTTCCAACCCGTGCTCGGAATATATGTTCCTGGACGACACGGCCTGCAACCTCGCCTCGCTCAATCTGATGCAGTTCCGCAGGGAAGACCGCTCATTCGACGTCGACAGCTATGAGCACGCCGTGCGCCTGTGGACCGTCGTTCTCGAGATTTCCGTGCTGATGGCGCAGTTCCCGTCGAAGGAAATCGCGGAGCGCTCCTACAAGTTCCGCACGCTCGGCCTCGGCTACGCCAATATCGGCGGCCTGTTGATGACCTCCGGCATACCCTACGATTCCGACGAGGGTCGCGCGCTCTGCGGCGCGCTCACCGCGGTCATGTCCGGCGTCTCCTATGCGACGTCCGCCGAAATGGCCGGAGAGCTCGGCTCGTTCCCCGGTTACAAGAAGAACGCCGCGCACATGCTGCGGGTAATCCGCAACCACCGCCGCGCCACTTACGGCGAAGCGGACGGCTACGAAGGCCTGAGCACCAACCCGGTTGCGCTCGACCATGGGTCCTGTCCGGACAAGACACTCGTCGAACGGGCAAAAAAGGCCTGGGACCGCGCGCTGGAACTCGGCGAGAAGAACGGCTACCGCAACGCGCAGGTTTCCGTCATCGCCCCGACCGGCACCATCGGCCTGGTCATGGATTGCGACACGACCGGCATCGAACCGGACTTCGCGCTGGTGAAGTTCAAGAAGCTGGCCGGCGGCGGCTACTTCAAGATCATCAACCACGCGGTTCCCGAAGCCCTGCGCGTGCTCGGCTATTCGGAAAGCCAGATTGGCGAGATCGAGGCCTACGCGGTCGGCCACGGCTCCCTCGACCAGGCCCCGGCGATCAACCCCTCCGTGCTGAAGTCCAAGGGCCTGACAGACGAAACCCTGGCGAAACTGAAGGACGGTCTGAAATCGGCCTTCGACATCAAGTTCGTCTTCAACCGCTGGACCCTCGGCGACGCGCAGATGAAGGCGCTCGGCGTTACCGACGAGCAACTGGAAGATCCGGAATTCGATCTTCTGACCTTCCTCGGCTTCTCCAAGGCCGACATCGAGGCCGCCAACACCCATGTGTGCGGCGCGATGACGCTCGAAGGCGCTCCGCACCTGCGCACCGAACACTATCCGGTTTTCGATTGCGCCAACCCGTGCGGCCGTATCGGCAAGCGGTATCTGTCCGTGGAAAGCCACATCCGCATGATGGCCGCGGCCCAGCCGTTCATCTCCGGTGCGATCTCCAAGACGATCAACATGCCGAACGATGCGACCGTCGAGGACTGCAAGGAAGCCTACATGCTGTCCTGGAAGCTGGCGCTGAAGGCCAACGCGCTCTACCGCGACGGCTCCAAGCTGTCCCAGCCGCTCAACGCCCAGCTTCTGGCCGATGACGACGACGATCAGGAGGACATCGCCGAGGAGCTTGCCGCCAAGCCGCAGGCGGCGCGCGCGGAAGTCATCGCCGAGCGCATCGTGGAACGGATCGTGGAGCGCACCGTGCGCGAACGCGAGAAGATGCCGGACCGCCGCAAGGGCTACACCCAGAAGGCACGTGTCGGCGGCCACAAGGTCTATCTGACCACCGGCGAATACCAGGACGGCCGTCTCGGCGAGATCTTCATCGACATGCACAAGGAAGGGGCCGCCTTCCGCTCGCTGATGAACAACTTCGCCATCGCGATCTCGCTCGGCCTGCAATACGGCGTGCCGCTTGAGGAATATGTCGACGCCTTCACCTTCACCCGGTTCGAACCGGCCGGGATGGTTCAGGGCAACGAGGCGATCAAGAACGCGACCTCGATCCTCGACTATATCTTCCGCGAGCTGGCGGTCTCCTATCTTGGCCGTCACGACCTCGCCCATGTGCCGCCGGAAGCCATCGGCAACACGGCCATGAGCAAGGGCCCGAACGAGGGCCGCGACGACAGCAAGGGCGGTCACGTGGTCTCCCACGGTCTCGTGCGCGGCCAGACCGAGCGCTTCCGCCTGGTCTCCAGCGCCGGCGAGCCGGCGGGCGAAGCCACCGAAGCGATCTCGGTGCAGACCGCAAGCACTCCGGCTGCGCAGGTCTCGGCGGTTGCCACCGCCTTTGCCCGCGGCTCGGAAGCGGCTGCCGCAGTCGAAGTCTCCGCCCCTGCCCCGCAGGTCTCAAGCGCGGCCCAGCAGATCGCCCAGGCCCGCATGAAGGGCTACGAAGGCGAAAGCTGCGCGGAATGCGGCAACTTCACCATGGTCCGCAACGGCACCTGCCTGAAGTGCGACACTTGCGGGTCGACCAGCGGCTGCAGCTGATGCTCGGCTCGGTGTTGACCCAAGTCGCATAGGATGGCCAATTCAGGTCAATAAGCGGCTCAAAAGGCCCTGAAACACTAAAACCCGCCCTTCGGAAACGATCGGGCGGGTTTGTTTCTGTCAGCAGGTTTCGAGGCAGTTAATACCCCATGGGTTTGTGGCCGCCTTCTTTCCAAAGTCTGAGGCAAGGAGATCTGAATGGACAACCTGTTGAAAGCCGAAATCTAACCAGCACCCCGGCTCATGGAAACCATGCTGCCCATAAGGCGCAAGTTCCGGCTACGGGTCGCAGTGCCACCAATCCCGTCCGGCAGACAAATCGAAAGCCTGAAAGAAAATCAAAGTCTGCCTAAACGGTTGCAACCGGGGTCAGCGGCGAGCCGACGGCGCGTGGAAGCCGTAGCGGCGGCGCGGTCAGGAAGAAGCCGGAGCGGTCGTTCCGCCTGAGCCAGTCCGCAAGTTCGCGGAAGTACCAAAGTTCACCGAGGTGAATCCCCAGCTTGAAAAGACAGTGGTTGTGGAGCGGCAATCCGGGGAAACTCTCCCCCTCGATCATGCGTGCGGGATAGGCCTCGACCGCAAAATTGTCGGCGCAGATTGCGACCAGCCCGCTGTCTGTGACCCAGTTGAGCAATTTCGGGTCGCGCCCGTCGAGGACCGGACAGGACCTTGCCAGGACGTCGCCATCCGGCTGCTTGTTCATCGACAGGACGAGGTCCGCGAAACCGGTGTAAAGGCAAAGGAAGTCGCCGGAATGGATTTCGGCCTTCTGGTCGTCGAAGGCCGACATGAGATCATCGTAGCCGACGATCGCCCGCTCGCGCCCGTAGCGGCTTTCAAGATCAATCAGCACGCCACGCCCCTGAACACCTGTTCGCGCCAGGTTCTCGATGCCGAGCGCCTGTGCGCCGCCCGGTCCAGCGGTTTCATCCGGCCCGCTGATGTCTTCACCGGCACGAAATCCGTTGTAGTAGACTTTCTCGGGCACACCGTCGCCGTCGGCGTCGAACAACTGGCCGACATGGGCGAGCGCGTCCCATTGCGTGGAATACTGGGTGTAGAGCGTCACGGCATCGTCGGAGACGACGTCGCAATAGCACGAAGAGACGCTGCTGAGGCGGAAGTTGTAATTATGCCCCTCGCCGCGCCGTTCATAGTGAAAGACCGGCTCCCTGCGGTAGGGCATCAGCGCGTTGCCTCCGGGGTAATCGAGGGGCAGGCTGAGGCAGAACGACAGCCCTTCACGGATTTCCCGAGCCCCCCGCAGCCGCGCCTCGGGCGTGACGAGATTCATGCGCCCGACCTGATCATCGAGACCGAAGTCGCCCCAATTCGATCCTTCGGGCCGGTTCTTCCAGCGTTGGCTCATGCGTTTGTCTCCTGATTGCTGCCCGCGGCCGCGATCCTGGCCACGACCTCACTCGCGGGCAGGATATTGGCGTCCTGCAGCGCCGCGATATGGGCGCGGAACATGTCCTCTGTGTCGACGCAGTCGCAGAACCCCGCCTGCCGCAACTTGATGGTACTGACTATGGCAGGCGCCGGATCCTTGCGGGCGTGGGTCGCGAAGGTGAAGTCCGCATAATGATGCGAATGGCCGATCAGCGCATCGAGCGCTGGCTCGGCGAGGCGGAACCTGCCGGCAAGCTTGCGCCAGAGATCCGCCCTGGCGGGCATGTCCTTGGCCAGAACGACGCGCTCCGGCGGGGCGTTCGCGCCCCCCAGCGACTCGGCTATGACGGGCCAGACATTGTGCCAGACAAAGACATCGCCATTCGTGATGTTGAATGTCTCGCCGCGCGCCCGTTCGCTTGAAGCGGCCCACACCAGAGCACGGGCGATTAGCCGGGCGTCGACCGCCTCCAGAATGTACGGCGGGCCGCCGGGAAAACCGAATGGCAACCCTTCGGCGGCGCGCATGACAGCCCACGCCCCAATGACGGGAACGATATTCATGGCCACGCCGACCGCTTCCCCGAACACCACCTGCGGCCGAAAGATGGTGAATGTCAGCCGGTGCTCCGCGGACTTATCGCGAATGAAATCTTCCTGCAGCCAGTAGAAGTTGGCGTGGTCGTGGCGCGGCCACCGCTCGCGCGCCGGCACGGGAAAGGGACGGATGTGGACCCCGTAGGCCTTTGTGCCCTGAAACAGCGAGACGTGCGGACGGTCGCCACGCTCCAGCAAGGGCTCCAGGAGATTGCGCAGCATGGCGAGGTTCGTCCGCATCTGGGCCTGCGACCGCCACCCGGCAACCAGGTCCGGCTCCTCGTAGAGCGCGGCATAGACGACGTGCGTCACCGGCCCGACGGTGGCGAGGGCGGCTACACATGCCGCTGGGTCCGTCAGGTCGACGGCAAGATGCGTGAAGGCAGCGCTGACCGCCGGGCGGCGGCGCGACAGCGCCGTCACGCGCCAGCCCCTGGAGGCGAACTCGGCGCACGCCGCCTGCCCGATTACGCCGGAAGCTCCGGCTATGAGTACATGGCCGGTCACCGGATCAGGCCCGCTGGTTGAAGCGCCTGCCGACAAGGCCGGCGGCGATATTAACCTTTTGAATGTCGATCGAACCACCGGCAATGCCCCAGCCGAAACTGTCCCGGACGCGCCGTTCCATTCCGTATTCGCGGGCGTAGCCGTAGCCGCCCATCAACTGCATCGCCGTGGTGCTGACTTCGCGCGTGATCTCGTTGGCGAAACACTTGGCCATTGCCGCCTCGGTCGAATTCGGCAGTCCGGTGCCGGCATTGGCCGCCGCGCGGTGGATCATCAAGCGGGCGGCCTCGACCTTGATCGCCATCTCGGCAAGCCGCATCTGCACGGCCTGGAAGTCGACGATGGCCCGGCCGAACTGGCTACGCTCCTGAACATAGGTTGTCACCTGTTCGAGCGCGCCCGCCGCCACACCGAGAGACATGGTCGCGTTGCCGAGGCGCTCGATGTTGAAGAAGCCCATCAGTTCGGAAAAGCCGCCAGCCCCGACGAGGAGATGTTCACGCGGCACGCGAACCTCGTCGAGCATGATGTCCGCGGACGGTACGCCCCTGAAGCCCATGAGCCGTTCCTGAGGCCCGAAGCTCACACCGGGGGTATCGCGATCGACGAAAACAGCCCCAATGCCCTTGGCGCCCGCAATGCCGTCGAAACGGCAGAAGACCACATAGCCTTGTGAATGGCCGGCCCCCGAGCACCAGCGCTTGGTGCCGTTCAGCACGATGTCGTCGCCGTCCAGCCGGGCGGTCGTGCGCAGATCGGTCAGGGCCGTTCCGGCATCCGGTTCGGACATGGAAATCGCGACCAGCATCTTGCCTTGCACGGCCAGTGGAACAACACGCGCGGCAAGATCCGGGTGACCGAGGGCCTCGACAATACGCACGGGACCCGCGCAGCACTCGAACACGGGAAAGGCAACGCCGACGGAAACACGGGCGAATTCCTCCATCGCAAGATAGGCGTCGAGATGCGGCAGCCCGAGGCCGCCATGTTCCTCGCGCGTATTGACGCCCAGAAAGCCCATCTCGGCGTAGCGCTCAAGCCAGGCCTCGTTCACGGGGTGCCCCGTGTCATCGATCTCGTCGGCCAGTTTCGGCAGTTCGTTGCCGGCGAATTTACGCGCCGTTTCGCGCAGTTGCCGCTGATCGTCGCTTAGGGTGAAGTCCATCGGAAGCTCCTAGGGATGATAGTCGAAACGTCCGTTCCTGAGCACATCGCGTTCGCCTGCGCGCGCGCGATAGGCTGCCCGGCCGGGCGCTTCGGGCCAGATGTCGATTGTAATGATCTCTCCGGGATAGACCGGAGCGGAGAAACGGCCTTGAAGACCGGCAACCCGGGTTCCATCGGCCCCGCAGAACTCCGCCATCAGCATGCGGCAGACGATGCCGAAAGTGGCGAGGCCATGAAGAATGGGTCTGTCGAAGCCCGCCTTGGCGGCCACCTCCGGGTCCGCGTGAAGCAGATTGTAGTCACCGGAAAGGCGATAGATCAGAGCGCTTTGCGGCGATGTCGCAACGCTCACCGTTTTGGCGGGCGCGCCCTCGGGCAGCGGATGCGGGGTCCGGGAACTGTCCGGATTGCCGCAGAAACCACCGACGCCCCGGCAAAAGATCGTCATCCAGACCGTTGCGACAAGGTCACCTGTCATGGCGTCCGACACTTCCCTTCGCGCGGTGACAAGAGCCCCTTTGGCCTCCCCCTTGTCGACGACCTCCTCGATAACGGTTCGAGCGACAATCTCGCCCGAGACCGGCAGAGGCCGGTGCAGGCGCATCTCCTGCTCGCCATGCACGACGCGCAGGTAGTCGATGCCTGTCTCCGGCCGCTTCATCCAGGATCCGTCGTGGCCGAGCACATTGACCATGGCGGGCATGGCCTGTTGTCCGGTTTCCACCACGTAGCGAAGCTGGCCCTGATCCAGCGGATCCTCACCGTAGCCGAGGCCCAGTGCATAGATTGCGCAATCGCGCCAGTCATAGGCACGCCGCACCGCCGGGATCTCCAGCGCCATGAGCGCCTTCGGATCGAGTGCCATCAGACGGGATCCCAGGATATGACGTCTGCGGAACGTTCAAGGGGCGTCAGGCTCGGTCCGAAAGCCCCAGGCAGGACTTCCGCCAGGTTGCCGGCTGTCCAGCCCTCGCCGCGATGGATACTGCGGATCGGACGTGGCTGGTTGAACAGATAGATCTCGTTGTTGCGGACCGAGAAGATCTGCCCAGAAACGCCTGCGGCGGCATCCGAGCCGAGAAAGGCCACCAGAGGGGCAATCTTTTCCGGCGTCATGCGCTTGAGCTTCGCCACGCGGTCCCGGTCGGCCTCGGTCTCGGTGGGGATCGAGCTGACCATCCGGCTCCAGGCGAACGGCGCGATGCAGTTCGAGCGGACCTTGAAGCGCTGCATGTCCATCGCGATGGCGCGGGAAAGCCCGACAATCCCCATCTTGGCGGCCATGTAGTTGGCCTGACCGAAATTGCCGATCAACCCGGCAGTCGACGTCATGTGAACGACAGAACCGCTTTCCTGTGCCTTGAAATGAGGCGCCGCTGCCCGGCTCAGATGGAAGCTGCCGAACAGATGTACATCCAGGACCGCGCGGAACTGGTCCGGCTCCATCTTGTGAAAAATGGCGTCCCGCAAAATGCCGGCATTGTTCACGACGAGATCCACACGTCCGAAATTGTCGAGGGCGCACGCCACGATCTTCTGTGCCGTTTCCCATTCGGACACCGATTCCGCGCAGCCAACGGCTTCTCCACCGGTCTGGCGGATACCGGTGGCCACCTCGTCCGCCGCCGACGCGTTCTCCGCCTCTCCGGTCAGCGAGACGCCGATGTCGTTGACGACGACACGGGCGCCCTCGCCCGCGAGCCCCTCGGCAATCGCCTTGCCGACACCTTGTCCCGCCCCGGTCACGATCGCGACTTTGCCCTCGAGAATTCCACTCATGTTCTTTCAACTCCGATTTCAGACAGTGTCCGGTGTGCCTAGGATTGCCGTGGCCTGGCTGGACAGCACGCCGCCGTTGGCATGGGCGAGCGAGATCTTCGCACCCTCGATCTGACGTGCACCTGCGGTCCCTCGCAATTGCTCCACCGACTCGATCAAGGTGAACAGGCCGTACATGCCCGGGTGATTGCAGGAGAGACCGCCGCCGTTGGTATTGACGGGCAGGCTGCCACCCGGCGAGATCGCGCCGGACGCGACAAAGGGGCCGCCCTCGCCCTTGGCGCAAAAACCAAGATCTTCCAGAAACAGCAAGGTGCATATCGTGAAGGCGTCGTAGACCATTACGTGATCAATATCGGTCAGCGACACCCCGGCCGCCTGTAGAGCGGCAGCACCGGATTGATGCGCGGCGCTGCGGGCAAGATCGGGCATCGCCGCGATCTGCCGGTGACTGACCGCAATGCCGGTGCCGAGAACATGCACCGGCATGCGTTTCAAGTCCCTGGCCATGTCGGCGCGTGTCAGGACCACAGCCGCGCCCCCGTCGGTCACCAGGCAAGAGTCGGCCTTGGTCAGAGGATCGGAAATCATCCGCGCGGACAGGACCTCGTCGAGCGAAAGATCGCCGCGTTCCCGGGCATCCGGATTGAGTTTGGACCATTGGCGGGCGGCCAGCGCGACATGGGCCAGATGCTCACGCGTTGTGCCGTATTCATGCATGTGCCGCGCTGCGGCGAGCGCGTAGCTCGACAGCGGATAGCGCGCGCCGTAGGGCTCCTCATAAGGCTGAGGATCCGGCATCGGAACCAGCTTGCCCCCGGCGCTCGCCTGGTTCGATCCGTAACAGACCAGCGCCACGTCGCACTGGCCTGCAGCCAGCGCCGACATCGCCGACCTCAGATGGAACAGGAAGGATGCTCCGCCCACCATCGTCCCGTCAGCGTGGCGCAACCTGGGACCGAGCCCCAGCCGCTCGGCGATGTTGAGAACCGGCAAACCCGAAGTCGAATGGGCACAATAGAGCGCATCGACGTCCTTCAGGCCGAGCCCGCAATCCTCCAAAGCCAGAACCGAGGCCTCCGCAAGCTGTTCGAAGGCGCTGCGGCCCGGCGCGTACCAGCGACGCGTATTGCCGGTTCCCGCGATGGCGATCTTGCCACGAAGCAGGACGGTCATGCCTGTTCCTTCCGGTCGAAAACCACAACAGGCGTCTCGTCGCCCGAAATTCTTGCGACGACCGCAAGGCCAATCGTCACGGTCTCCGGATCCCCCTCGACGCGACTCATCATGCGCGGCCCCTCGGCCAGTTGCACGACGGCGACGTTGCGACCGCCTTCGCGGCTTCGGACCGTCGTGGTCGAGTAGACAGTTCCCTCCCCCGACGCTGCCTGGAACACCAGGTCCGTTCCACCGCAATGCCGGCAGACGACACCGGGTGGAAACTGGGCTATGCCACAGTTTCCGCAGAACTGGACCGCGAAAACGCCCTGACCCAGGAGGTCCTCCCAGGCAGCATCCGGACCCGGACCATCGAAGCGCGGATCGGTCATGATCACTCAATCTCCCCAGCTATGCGCCCCATCCAGGCGCTGAAAGTCATTGCCTCGTCCGGCGCGAGTTCGCGCGCGGCGCGCCAGCCCCGGCGGAGCCGTCCGGCAATTCCACCGGTCCAGGATGACGCGAAGGCCGCCGCGGCCTTTGCCGGATCGTCCGCGCGCCGGCAGTGGCCCAGTTCAACAAGCGCATCCAGAGGATCGCAGGCGAATGCGAACCGCCTGGCCGCCAGCGGACCGAGGCGGATTTGCGCCAGTTCAGGCAACCGCGGCACCCGGCCCGCGATATGCGCGCCCGGACCGATCCAGGCCATGTCCGCCAACAGCAGCAACGCGATACCGCGTTCACCGACGGGGCCGTCGGCGACGACCATGGGCAGCACATCGGCATTCTCGATTGCGGTCATCCATCCGGTGGCGCCGGACCTCAATGGTGCGTCAAGACCACCCGTCATGAGCAACGCCTCGCCGTGAACCCGGCGGATTGATCCGCAAAGCGAAGACGAAAATTCTTCGTCAGAACCGATCGCGGACAATTCCACTATTTCCAATCCCGTCTCGGACATGTCAGCGTCCGCCAAAACTGGGCTGGCGTTTCGCGAGGAACGCGTCGATACCTTCGGCAGCGTCTTCCGACGCAAGCAGGCCGGCCATGGTCACGACCTCCAGCTCGAGCGCAGCAGCCATCGGCGCGCGCCAGCCGAAACGCATCGCAGACTTCGCCGCCTGAACGGCAAGCGGCGCCTTTGCGGCAAGCGCCGCGGCAATTTCCATCGCAGCCGGGATCAACGCCTCTACCGGCACGACGCAATCGGCAATGCCCCTGCGCCTCGCCTCGTAAGCTCCGACCAGCCCCCCCTCGAGCACTGCGCGGGCCTGGACACCCGAACCGGCGCGCGGGGCCCACAGTTGGGTGCCGCCGGCTCCCGGAATGATGCCGAGATTGATTTCAGGCTGTCCGAAGACGGCATTGTCAGCTGCGACGACGAAGTCGCAACCAAGGGCAATCTCGCAGCCGCCGCCAAGGCAATAGCCCGCGACAGCCGCAACGACCGGCTTCCGTGTTTCGCGTATCCGGTCGAAGGCCTGGCGATTTTCCGAAACCATGTAGCTTGCCGGGTTGTGTCCCGAGAGCATCTCGACGTCCGCCCCCGCGGAAAAGACGCGCACACCGCCTGTCAGGACGATGCAGCGAACCTCCCGGTCCGCATCGCACGACACCATCAGCCCGGCAAGACGAACAAGCAACGGCAGACTCAGTGCATTGCGCACCGAAGGTCGCTCAAGACGCAGCAAGGCCACACCCTCGGCAATTTCGCACGTCACCAGGCCGGCAGCAGCCGGATCCGTCTCACTCATGACATCTCCTCCATGCGCAAACACTGACATACTGATTAGTATCTTTGCAATATGATTTTGAAATTTTCATCCATAGAATGACCCAGAATCGGCTGGCATGAAATTCGAAACTTTGGATAAGTTCGCCATCGAAAATCAATTATTTACTTGTTTTTACTGTCTTTTTTTTGTTTATAGGGAATATTTTTCACAGTCCGAGGAATGCCATTTTTGCGCCATGCAACATGACTTTCTCAGAATACCGCTTGACGAGCGCACATTCTGATCAGTATCTTTTTTAAGGCCACGCACATGGGAGGGTGCGCATGATCGATGATATCGCCGTCAATTCTGATGCGGGCAGCGCGGGCAGACACCGCGGGCCCGGGCGAGCGAGTTCAAGCAAGCAATTCCAGCTTCGCAGATAGCGACAATCGCTCGAAAGCAGTCCGGTTCAACCGGCCCAAAAGACGGTTCAGCTGCCGTCCAGACTTTCGGGAACGTTTGTAATCGGTCCAAGTGACAGGCCAAAACTGGGAGGAAGTAGAATGGCATTTGGAATCAAGAAACTGGGAATGGCAGGTATCACACTGGCGGCAATGCTGACCGCGGGAACGGCCTCGGCTGACGAGCCGATCAAGGTCGGCGTCATCTTCCCGCTTAGCGGCGGCGCCGGACCGCAGGGCCAGCATGTGACCTGGGCACTCGACGCAATGGCGCACATGATCAACGAGGATGGCGGCGTCCTGGGCCGCCAGATCGAACTGCTCACCCGCGATGACGAGTCAACGCCGGCGATCGGGGTGTCGCGTGCCAATGAACTTCTTTCCGAGGGAGTCAGCGTCATCATTGAAGGCTGGAACAGCCCTGTTTCGCTGGCCATGCAGCCGGTGATTGCGCGTGCCGACGTCCTCGACATCACCGCCATCGCCAAGGCAGACGCCATCCTTTCGGGCGAAGGCAACCCCCTGGCTATCCGCCTCAACAGCTCCAACGCCCAGGACGGCTCGGTCATCGCCAAGTTCATTGCCGACCAGGGTGCCAAGAGGGTTGCGTTCCTGACTGAGAACGATGCTTACGGCAATGGTGCCCAGGCTTCGATCGAAGGCGCCTTGCAAGAGATGGGGCACACCTACGAGAAGGTCGCGGAAGAGAAGTTTCCCTTCAAGCAGGCCGACTTCCGCGTGCAGCTCTCCAATGTGAAGGCGGCCAATCCGGACATCACGGTGGCGATCAACGCCAATGAAGGTCTCGGCATGCCCGCCATCATCCGGCAGGCCAAGAGCAGCCGCCTGCCCGGCCAGCTGGTCGCCGCTGTCGGCACGGTCGCTCCAAGCGTCATCGACGTGGCTGGCGAGGCCAGCGACGGATTGATCGGCGCGGACATCTATTTCCCGGATGTCGAGCCCTTCGCCTCGAATTCTGTCAACCAGCGCTTTATTGCCAAAACGCAGGACTTGCACGACTACACGCCCGACAAGTTCATGGCGCTGGCCGCAGCCGCGCTGCAGGTCTGGGCAAAAGCCGCCAACGAAGTTGGCAGCCTGGACAAGACCCAGGTCGCATCGCGGATCCGTGGCGGAGAATTCTCCGACACCATTCTTGGCGACATGAGTTTCGCCGCCGACGGCC
Organism: Roseibium aggregatum; assembly: GCF_017309185.1. Classification (GTDB taxonomy): domain Bacteria; phylum Pseudomonadota; class Alphaproteobacteria; order Rhizobiales; family Stappiaceae; genus Roseibium; species Roseibium aggregatum_B. The sequence continues at coordinate 2,498,929 of NZ_JAEKJZ010000001.1, forward strand.
AGCTCGACACCAACCATTACATCTTCGACGTCAAAGACCAGAAGATTGTGGTCCGCACCTCAAACTGAACCGGTTGGATGGGACCTCTGGACATGTCCACTGCCACTGACGCCGGAAGCCGGCTGAGGGTCGAAAACCTGCGGGTTGCGTTCGGGGCGCTCGTCGCCCTGGACGGGGTTTCCTGGAGCGTTGCCCCCGGGGAGATCCTCGGGATCATCGGCCCCAACGGCGCCGGAAAGAGCACTTGCTACAATGCGACGACCAACATGCTGACACACAGCGGCAAGGTGTTCATCGACGGCAAGGACGTGACGGAGGTTCCGGCCAGCCGGCTGGCCGCCCTTGGCTTGCGCCGGGCGTTCCAGCAGAACACCTTCTTCAAGAATCTCACCGTGCTGGAAAACATGATCGCCGTGATCCAGCCTGAATACGGGACCGGTCTGGCGGAAACCGTGTTTCGGCCATTCCATGCGAGACGCAGGGCAATGCAAGCCCGCGAGGTCGCGGCAAAGGCCCTTGAACACCTGGGCGTACCGCAACAGTTTCACGACCTCTACCCGACTGAAATCCCCTACGGCACGCAACGCATGCTCTCCATTGCCCTCGCCAATGCCACCGGCGCCCGAACGCTGATGCTGGACGAACCAGCCGCAGGGCTCGGCGGGGAGGACATGCAGAAGCTCAAGGATCTGCTTCTTGCCCTGCGTGCCGAAGGCATGGCGCTGATCGTGATCGAACATCACATGGACCTCATCATGAACGTCACCGACCGCATCGTCATTCTGGATCAAGGCCGCATGCTGGCCTATGGCACGCCGGAGGAAATACGGCGAGATCCCAGGGTACTCGAAGCTTATCTGGGACGCGACGAATGAGCAGCAAGCCTACCCCCTCCTCGCTCGGCACGAAACCGGGATCGCCGGTTCTCGAAGTGCGCGGCCTGACGGTCGATTATGCCGGCAACCGAGCCCTCGATATGAACAGCTTCATTCTGGCCGAAGGTGAGCTGGCGGGCGTCGTCGGTGCCAATGGCGCCGGCAAATCCACCTTCGTCAACGGCTTGCTCGGCTGGTCGCGTGGAACGCCCAGGATCAACGGCAAGGTTTTCCTCAACGGCCACGCGATTTCTTCGCTGTCGACGCATGAACGGGTGCGGCAGGGCCTGCTTCTCGTTCCCGAAAGCGATCTCGTCTTCGCCACGATGACGGTCGAGGAGAACCTCGCCCATTGCACGGATCAGCGTCATTCCGGTGACCGTCGCATCTATTCGATCCAGGAAATTTACGAGCTGTTTCCGAACCTGGCCGAACGGCGCCGGCACCTCGGCGGGCAGTTGTCGGGCGGCGAACGGCAGATGCTCGGCATCGCCCGGGCGCTTCGCCTTGCGCCGCGTGTGCTTCTTCTGGACGAACCCTCGATCGGCCTGGCTCCCCGTCTCGTTTCGGTGGTGCTCGAAACCGTCCGCAAACTCGTCGATCAGGGGTTGTCCGTCCTCTTGGTGGAACAGAACGTCAAGGCGGCGATCCGCGTCGTTGACCGGCTCGTCCTTCTCGACCGCGGCCATGTCGTAGCCTCCGGCACAGCCGACGAGATGCGTGACGATCCGCGCCTGGCGGAAGCCTATCTGGGAGCCGGCGCATGAATTTCGCCCAGCAACTTATCAACGGTCTCGTCCTCGGACATGCCTATGCGCTGATCGCCATCGGCTGGACTGTCCTTCTCGGCGTGGCGCGGCTGGTCAATTTCGGCCATGGCCAGATGTACATGCTGGGGGCTTTCGTCACCTGGTTCGTCATGGCGAAAACCGGACTGCCCTACCTGGTGGCTATTCCGTTGTCGATGACGGTCGGCGTTGCCGTCGGTTACCTCATGCAGCGGACGATGCTCCAGCTGACGATCAAGCAGGACCTCGTCTCGGTGATGATCGTCACGCTCGGCTTCGGCCATGTGCTGGAGGGAGCCGCCGCCCTGTTCTTCGGATCGACCGGGCAGATCCTCGACACGCCGCTGTCCTTGAGCAACATTTATATTGCCGACATCTGGATCACCTGGCAGGACATCGCCATCATCCTGGTCACCGTCGTGTTTTTCGCCGGCCTGAAGTACGTCATCGAGAAAACCGAACTCGGTCGCTTGATCCGTATGGTGGCCGAGGACCCGAAGCTGGCGGCGCTCGCCGGCATCGATATCCAAAAGATCTATCTCGGCGTGTTCGCTTTCGAAGGGGCCGCCGTAGCGCTGGCGGCTTCACTTGTTGCTCCGCGCACGCCGATCCTGACCTCGATGGGGTTCAACGAGGTCATCATCACCTTCGTCGTCGTGGTTCTCGGTGGTATCGGCAGCGTGGCCGGCAGTTACATGGCAGGGATCGGACTCGGCCTCTTCACGGCGTTCTTCGGCGCCTACGTTTCCGCCGCCTATTCCACCGCAGCGATGTTCATCGTTCTCATCATCGTTCTCGTCATCCGCCCCGGCGGGCTTGCAACGCGCCCGGGAGGGCACTGAAATGCATCACCCCCTGCAATCGGTTGCCTGGTGGGCCGCTCTGCTATGCCTGCTTGCCGCGCCCTGGGCGCTTGGCGGAAGCGGTGCGGTGTACAGTGCATTCGTTCTCATCGCGATCCTGGCGATCATGTCCTACGGACTGGACATTATCGTATCCGACCTTGGCGAAGTCAGCCTGGCGCACCCCGTCTTCTTTGCGACCGGCGCCTACACGACTGCGCTGGCTTCGGCGCGTTGGGGACTGGATCCGGCTTCGGCACTGATCCTGACCATTGTCGCTTCCCTGGCGGTCGCTCTGCTGATCGGACTGGTCACGCTGAGACTGCGCGAATTCGTCTTTTCGCTGGTAACCTACGCGGTGACGGTTGTCGGCATGACGCTCGCCGCCAACTGGAGCTTTCTGGGCGGCTCGGACGGCATTGCCGGAATTCCCGTCTTCCAGCTCTTTGGCTATGCCGCAAGGACGGACCGGGCGCTCTGGCCGGTTGCCTGGCTATTCCTGGTGCTGACGATCTACCTCGTCAGTTCGTTCCGCCGTTCGCGCCTTGGGCTCGAGGCGATGACCATTCACCTGAACCCCAAGCTCGCCACCATGTCCGGTATCGATCCGCAGCGGATCCGCATGCTGGTGTTCATGGTTTCAGCACCCATCACGGCAACCGCCGGCTGGCTCTACGCCTATCAGCGCGCCTATATCAGCGCCGACGTTCTGGACATGTATTTCCTGATCTTGATGCTGACGGCCGTCGTGCTGATCGGACGCCGGATGCTCGCCGCTCCGCTCATCGGCGTCTCCCTGATCCTCCTGCAGGAGAAATTCCTGTCGCTGGGCGGTTACTACGACCGCATCATCCTGGGTGGCGTGCTGATCGCCGTCCTCTCCTTCCTTCCTCGCGGTCTCAGCGGTGTCGCCATCGATACCTATCGTCTGCTCGCCAGGCGACGCTCCGCAGCCAATTCCTGATCCGCTCACCTGGAGAAAAATACATGTCCGTGATCTGGCAACCCAAACTCGACGATGAAGCCACCACATGGCGCGATCTCGCCTTGCGGCTGACGGATGAAAAATTCGCTCCCCTTGCCGACGAACTCGACCGCGATCAGCGCTACCCATGGGAAAGCGTCGAGGCCCTCGTTAAAAGCGGACTGGCAGGGATCTTCATCCCCAAGACCTATGGTGGAAGCGGTGCGCCATTGAGCGCAACGGTGGCAGCGGTTGAAACCGTCGCCACGGGGTGTGCCTCGACAGCCGCCATTCTCTGCGCCTGCCAACTCGGTGCCTTTCCGGTCCTGCTTGGCGGAACCGAGGCGCAAAAACAAAAGTATCTCGGCGAAATGGCTCGCGGAACCGCCACCAGTTTTGCCCTCTCCGAACGGTCGACCGGTTCCGATGCCGCCGCGATCACGACGACGGCGACGCGAGACGGTAACGGCTGGCGCATCACGGGCGAGAAATACTGGATCGGCAATGGTGGAGCCTCACGCTATTACGTGGTCTTCGCGAAAACCGATCCCGAGGCGGGCGGACGCGGCATCACCGCCTTCATGGTCGACAAGGAGCAGGACGGTGCGACCATCGATGAACTGTCCGAAAAGATGGGCATTCGCGGCACCCAGACCTCGAACCTCAAGCTCGACACATGGGTCCCGAACGAGGCCATGGTCGGTGATGAGGGCCGCGCTCTGCGCCTCGCCCTGCAGACACTGAATGTCGGGCGCATCATGGTGTCCGCCCAGTCCATTGGCCTGGCAATCGCCGCCTACCGGACCGGCGCCAGCCGCGCGGTTGATCGCCATGCCTTCGGCCAGCCGATCATCGAGAACCAGGGACTGGGTTTCCGTCTCGCCGACGCCGCCACCGAGATCTCGGCTGCCCGGCTGATGCTCTATGAAGCGGCCCGCGCCTACGACGCTGGCGAGGATGTCGCGAATATTGGCGCAATGGCCAAGCTGTACACATCGGAAGTTTCCCACCGGGCCGCGGATGCCGCCATCCAGATCTGGGGTGGCTTCGGATACTGCAAGCCGAACCTCGCCGAGCGGCTGTACCGCGACCAGAGGATTTTGGAAATCTACGAAGGTACGTCAGAAATCCAGCGCCTTGTCTTGTCCCGTGCTGTACGTAAAGAGGCCGATGAGTTGCTGCGCGGTGCAGCGAGCTGACAGACGGGGAAGCCACGTGAAAAACAAGACCGAAGAAACCAGCGAGACCGCCTTCGCGGCCAAGGAGGAAATCATCCAGGCGGCGGCGGAACTGTTCATGGACCTCGGTTTCACGGCGACTTCGATCGACGCCATAGCCGCCAAGATGGGGGCGACCAAGGGGCGCGTCTATCACTACTTCGGAAGCAAGGCCGAGATCTTTTTCGACGTTCAGCGCACCGCGATGAACCGGCTGACGCAACTGGTGGAACCCATCGCCCGCTCCACGGATCCCGTCGATGTACGGCTGCGCCGCATGGCAGAGGCGCACCTGTCTTTGCTGATCCACGATATGCCGGTCCAGAAGGTCACCGTCCAGGCTCTGGAGCGGTATCTCTTCGAGTCTTCGGGCTTTCGCTATGTCCACGAGATCCGGGAGATCAACAAGCTGCGCGACGAGTACGAGGAAATTTTCGCGGAGGTCATCGACCAGGGAACCCGCGAGGGAGTCTTCGTCGATCTCCCGCCCCGTCTTTTGACGAAACCGTTCTTCGGAGCGCTCAACTGGGTGATGGTCTGGTACCGCCCCCGAAAGCTGCAGGACCCCGAAAGCATCAAGGTCATGTCGGACGCGCTGGTCGATTTCGCCATGCGCGGCATCCGCAAGGGAGGACAGGATGGGAATGACGGAAAGGGCTAGCACGCCCTATTCTGAAACTATCTGGGATGAGGTTGAAACCTGGTCGCGGGACCGGATCGAAGCATTCCAGACCGACGCACTCAAGCGCCAGCTCGCAAGCGTGGCCGAGAGAAGCGCACACTACAGCAAGGTGTTCGCCGACTGCGGGTTCGATCCGCGCGACTTCAGGTCCCTAGAGGAAATCCGGAACCTCCCGCTCTCGCGCAAGGCCGATTACGTCAAGGGGCTCGCCGAAGACCCGCCGTTCGGGACCTTCCGGGCGGTCGACATCGCCGACGCGGTGCGCGTGCACTATTCTTCCGGCACGACAGCCCGGCCCGCTCCAGTTCTTTGGACGGATCACGACATCAACCGCTGGGCCGATCTCTACGCCCGCTATCTCTACGCCCAGGGGCTAAGGCGCAGCGATGTCTTTCACTGCATGTTCGGCTATTCCTGGTTCGTCGGCGGCCTCGGCGCGACAATGGCCGCCCAGAGGGTCGGCGCGCTGGTCATCCCCGGCGGGTCGGTCGATACCGAACGGCAGATCGACACGATTCTGGAATACCGGCCCCGCTGCGTGATCGGCACCCCCTCCTTCATGGCCCATATTGCCGAAGCGGCGCTGCGCCGGGGCGTCGACCTCGCTTCTTCATCGGTCGAGATGGTCTGTGTCGGCGGGGAGCCCGGTGCGAGCATTCCAGGTACCCGCGAACGGATCGAGGGATACTGGGGCGCCAGGATGTTCGACTGCTACGGCGCACTGGAATGCCAGCCGATCGGCTGGGATACGGCGGCGCAGCTTGGTCCGACGCTGGCGGAGGACTTCATCCATGTCGAAGTCCTCGATCCTGACACCGACGATCCAGTACCGGACGGAACGCCCGGTGTCCTCGTCCTCACCCACCTCGACAAGCAGGCCTGTCCGCTGGTTCGCTGGTGGACGGGCGATATTGTCGTGCGCGACAGTTCCATGGCGGCAGACGGGCGCACCCATGCCCGCCTGAGCGGCGGCGTACAGGGGCGTGCCGACGACATGCTGATCGTGCGCGGCGTGAACCTGTTTCCGAGCGCGGTCGAGGATGTGGTACGGGCCCATTCCGGCACGACCAACGAATACGCGCTCGTCATCGACGACAGCATGAAGGACCCCAACACCGGAATGCTGCGCACGGTCACCTTGCGGGTCGAACGCAGCAACCCCTCGGACAATGGGCTCGGCGAGGCGTTGAAATCCGCCCTCAAGGCCAAGCTCAACGTCAGTTTCAATGTCGAGGTGCTGGAGGCCGGCAGCCTGCCGCGCACCGTCCACAAAGCCAAGCGCGTGCTGAAGGAATAAACCCATGGCTACGCCCAGACCGCTGGCCGGAAGGCGCGTCGTCGAACTGACCCAGTTCATCGCCGGCCCGACGGCGGCGCAGTTGCTTGCCGACTTCGGCGCGGACGTAATCAAGGTGGAACCGGCACAAGGTGACGGCTCTCGGGCCTTGCCGGGCACCGAATTCGGCAGCGCCTACTTCCGCTCCTTCAACACCAGCAAGCAGTCCCACGTCATCGATACAGGCAGCCCGGAGGGCCGCGTGGCCCTTGCCGCGCTCCTCCGGGACGCGGACGCCTTCATCTGCAATCTGTCCCCCCGCGCTTTGAAGCGCCTTTGCCTTGGCCCCGGTGATATTCTGCACCGCTTTCCGGAATTGGTCGCCACATACATCTCGGGATTCGGCCAGCAGGATGATCGTACGTGCATGGACACGATCGCCCAATGCGAGAGCGGCTTCGCCTGGATGAACGGAAATGCGGACGGTTCGCCCCGAATTTCGACATCCTGGCCAGTCGACTTCTATTCCGGTCTATACGCGGCGCTCTCGACCGCAATGGCCATGCTGGACAGCGCACGCGCAAGCGGAACCGTCATAGACCTGACGATGATGGAAGTCGCCTCCGCCATGCTGCTTGGCCCCTCCGCCCTTCTGCTGTCGGAGGGGGCCCAGCTCGGCCCGCCCTCGGGTAATCGTGACCGCGCTTCCGCTCCTTCGGGCATCTACGAGTGCACCGACGGCCACGTCTACATCTATGGCGGGCTCGACGGCTATTGGGCCTCCCTGCGTCCTCTTGTCGGCGGCGAGGAGGCCAGCATCGAAGAAAGAATGTCACGTGCCGGCGAATTCGACCAGATGGTGGAGCACTGGACGCGCCGACACAGCATGGACCAGGTGCTCTCCGACATGAACCGGCTTGGGATTCCCGCCGGCGCCGTTCGTCATCCCGCTGACGGCATCCAGCGTATCCGCGCCCTCCGCACCGGCGGGGGAACGCAGCAGCTAGAAAACGGTGAGCACGTTCCCAGCTTCCCGGCCCTCTTCAACGGCACACGGATTGCCCGCACGCGCGCGCCTGAAATCGGCGCCGAACAGCCGGCCAGGACAATTTCAGGAGAAAGATCATGAGCGCAGCAGGCCCGGAAGTACTTGATTCCGGCATCATGAAGGGAAAGGGCGCGGTTGTCAGTGGAGCCGGCAGCGGCATCGGACGCGCCGTGGCTCTCCGGCTATGCGCACTCGGCATGAATGTCTCTGGGGTCGGCCGCCGCGAGGAGGCGCTACAGGAAACCGCAGACCTTGCGCGCGATCTTCCCGGAACTTTCCGCGGGGTCTCGGTCAATGTCAGGGACACCGAAGCGCTTGAGGAAGCAATACGAGAGGCCGGCGATCTGCATGGTATAGACCTTCTCTTCAACAATGCCGGCGGCCAGTTTTTCGCCCCGGCGATCAAGATCAGCCGGCGCGGCTGGGACGCGGTCATCGACCTCAACCTGAACGCTATTTTCACTGCGACGAAGGCCGCCTACCCTTACCTCAAGAAGGCGAAAGGTGCGGTGGTCAACATCTCCCTGTCTGGCGTGGACCGCGGATCCATGGGGCTCGCCCATTCGGTCGCGGCCCGTGCCGGCGTTCTCGGCCTGACGCGGTCGCTGGCACTCGAATGGGCCTGCGACGGCATCAGGCTCAATTGCCTTGGACCCGGAACGGTCGTCACGGCGGGACTGGCCGACGAGGCGGCCCGCGCCTTGCTAGACGGGCTGATCGCCGCCACGCCGATGGGCGAGCCGACGAGCGTGGAAGAAGTTGCCGAACTGACGGCGTTCCTTGGAAGCCCAGCCGCCCGTCTCATGACAGGCCAGTTGATACAGATCGACGGTGCCGCCCATCTGGGATCCGGACTTCACATGATCGAGGCACCTCAATGACACGCACACCACTCGAAGGCATCAGGGTCCTCGATCTGTCACGAGTGCTCGCCGGGCCGAGTTGTACCCAGACACTGGCCGATCTCGGTGCGGAAGTCTGGAAAATCGAGCACCCTGCGGGCGGAGACGACACCCGCGGCTGGATGCCGCCGGACATCGGCGGCGAATCCACCTACTTCCTGTGCTGCAACCGCGGCAAGAAATCGGCAACCGTCGACCTGAAGTCGGAAACGGGCCGCGCAGCGATCCGAAGCCTCGCCCTCGAGGCCGATATCCTGGTGGAGAACTTCAGGATCGGCGCGCTCGACGCAATGGGGCTCGGATATGAAGCTCTTGCCGAAATCAACCCGCGCCTCATCTATTGCTCCATATCTGGATATGGACGCACCGGTCCGCGCGCCGCCGAGGGCGGGTACGATTTCACCATCCAGGCTGAGAGCGGCCTCATGGCAATTACCGGCGATCCCGGCGGACAGCCGATGAAGCTGGGTGTCGCGATCACCGACCTTGTGACCGGCATGAACGCGGCACAGGCGATCCTCGCCGCACTCTATGCCCGCGACCGAACCGGACGCGGCCAGAACCTCGACATCGCCCTGTTCGACTCGGCCGTCGCCATGCTGGCCAATGTCGCCAGCGGCTATCTGCAGACCGGCAAGGAAAGCCGCCGTTTCGGAAACGCGCACGCAACGGTGGTCCCCTACCAGTTGTTCGATACATCGGACGGCACCCTGGCGCTTGCCTGCGGCAATGACGCCCAGTTTCGCGCAATGTGTGAAGCCGCGCTCGAACGCCCGGATCTGCCGGCGGACCCGCGTTTCACCCGCAACCGGGATCGGGTCGATAACCGGGAAGTTCTCATTCCAGTCCTTGCGGAGATCTTCAGCGGGCGAGCGACCGGTGAGTGGCTCACGAAACTCGAAACGGCCAAGGTGCCTTGCGGCAAGGTCCGCAAGGTAAGCGAAGTTTTTTCATCTCCCGAGGTCATGAAACGCGGTCTCGTCATCGAAGTTGCTGACCCAGTGCATGGTACGCTCAAGCTGGTCCGCTCGCCGTTGAACTTCAGTGACACCCCTCTTGCCGAGCCTACCGCTCCTCCGCGACTTGGAGAACACACGGACGAAATTCTGGGCCGCACGGTCATGGAGAACTGATGGCGCCGGCCAGCGTGCCGGCATGCCAGCACTCGGTTTCAGAGCATCCGTCGACCGGCTCACCAGCCCTGGAACCAAAGCACCCGCCCATCGGAGACGATCGGATGGGTTCTGCATCTTCAAAGAAGCCTCTCAACTGGCTCCCGCTTGCCCGAGTTGGGAAATCGGCGCTGGTCACAGCAGGAAGACCCGCCCAAGCTGGATCTGCCCGGAAAAGATCGGGGCCGCTGTTGAATATCCACGCCTCCCCGTCTTGATAACCGGGCGCAAGTTCGTATACCCCTGCGGGCATCGGGGGCTTGTTCGAAGAACCAGCCCCAAACACCGGACAAACAAGCTCCGCTTTAAAATGCCCGGTTTCGTTATCCTGCCGATGAAACGAGAAGGTAATTCGAATTTCGCCCCCTGCCCGTGAATTACGAACCGGAAGCCGTGCCCTGTGAGCGGTTCCCTTGTCGGCCTTTTCGGTCTTTCCTTCCTCGCCGCTACCCTGCTTCCGGCACAGTCCGAGCTTGGGCTTTCCGCGTTGATTTATCTGGGGGACCAACCGGCCGCGCTGCTGATCGCGGTTGCCAGCCTCGGCAATACGCTCGGTTCGGTCGTGAACTGGGCCCTGGGACGCGGAGCGGTGTCCTATGCGCATGCGTCCTGGTTTCCGGTCAAGCCTGAGAAGCTGGACAGGGCGTCCGCCTGGTATCGCCGCTACGGCAAGTGGAGTCTCTTGCTGAGCTGGGCACCGTTCATCGGCGATCCGCTCACCCTGGCTGCCGGATTGCTGAAGGAGCCCTTCTGGCCGTTCCTGATCCTGGTCGCAATCGCCAAGACCGGGCGCTATATCGCGGTCGCGCTGGTCGCTCTGGAATTTCTTTAAAAAATCTGGCTCACAGGGAGTCTCCACCTCCCCAGCCACAACCACAGAGCGATCGCAGAGCTGTTCGTTGACTCACAATACTCAAGAGATCTGTTAATTCAAGAACTTCGCAAATTTTCGCACCCATCAATCATGCTTGATTATTTCCAATACAATGATAATGTTGAGAAAGTGAAGAGTTAACTCTAGACTACGCAAAGTATAAATACTGCCATCACCACAAAAAAACACTCAACAATAATTCAACGGAAAAAATGCGCGATTTATTAAGGAAATCAACTAAGAAAATCCATCAAATGGCTGAGAGCTCAATGACGGCCGGACCAAGTAGGCTTCGTGCAAATTACGAAAAATTCCAGACAGCAAACGCGATGGTTGTGCCGCCTTTCGAGGCCGCAGTAAAGTCCAAGACGGTGATCGATGCAGTTCCTTTCATCGACGAGCGCTGGCGTGCCGGAGCACTTCTCGGCAACCATGACCATTTGGGAATGAAAGTACCCGCGTGCAAGGCAATGAACTTCGTTCCCGACAGGGCGTCTGTAGCCGGAGACCTATGTGCACTTGAGGGATCGCGTCTCGGATTCAAGTTTATTCTTCGCCAGCTGAATTCCCCAGTTTCAATCTTGCTGTCCCGGTTTCTCTCCCCTGGCGCGGGCCGGCACCTTTGGAATTCTTTCGTCCAATGGCTCAACAGACAAAATTGGACATCGGGTGAGATATCGACAACGCGCGTGAGCGCGTTATCGATCTTCAATGCAAACCTATCAGCCTGTGACGACAGGGAGTTAGTCTTCGGATGAGCAATCAAACGTCTCCGGAAGTCGACCTGACAAATTGCGACCGGGAACCCATCCATCTGCTCGGCAGAGTCCAGTCCTTCGGTTTCCTGCTCGGCGTGACCTCCGACTGGATCATCTCGCATGCCTCGGAGAACATCGGGTCATTCCTGCCCGTTCCTTCTTCCGGATCTGTCTTGGGACTTCCTGTATCGACTCTTCTGAACGACCGCGCGCTGCATGCCGTCCGCAACCGGCTCCAGTTCCTGGGGGCGCGTCCGGGATGTGAAATCGCCACAAATGTGGAGGTCGGTGAAAACGGCAGATGCTACGACATTTCCGTACACGTCTCCCAGCAGACAATTGTTCTGGAATTCGAACCGTCGCTCCCCCTGTCCTCGGTCAGCGACGAAGTGATCCAGGTCCAAAACGCCGTAACCCGCCTGGGCACAGCCAGGACAGTTGAGGAAACCCTTCAGTTTACGGTTCGGTTTGTCAGAGCCCTGACAGGTTACGATCGCGTCATGGCCTACCGTTTTTTGCCGGACGGAAGCGGCGAAGTGGCGGCTGAGGCCGTTCGAAGCGGGATGGCTGCATTTTTGAACCTCCGTTACCCCGCATCGGACATCCCAAAACAGGCGCGTGCTCTTTATGTGCGGACACCGATCCGCGTTATCGCAGATGTCCAGGACGCGGGAAGTCCGATCAACCCGGGCAACGGAGGCGCGGGGATAGACTTGTCGGACGCCGTTCTAAGAAGCGTTTCGCCCATTCACCTTGAGTATTTGCGTAACATGGGCGTCGGCGCTTCCATGTCGATCTCTCTTGTCGTCGACAATACGCTGTGGGGGCTCATCGCCTGTCACCACAACACGCCGAAACTTCTGTCTCAGTCGACCCGCAACGCCCTGTCCCTGTTCGGACAGATTCTCTCGCTCGTATTGCGGGAGAGACTCGCGACCCAGGACCTGCATCTCGAACACGCGACCACGGAACTCAGCAACGCCATATCCCGAGTTGCCGGTTCGGAGGGCGGCCTCGGCGAGATTTTGGTTTCCTATTCGGACGAGCTGTTAAAGCTGATGGAAGCGGACGGAATGACCCTGATGCTCGATGGACAGATCGAAAGTGTCGGTTCGACTCCGTCCAACGAAGAAATCGTCGTTGTCTCCAGGTTCCTGAACCGCAATCCGGCGGGCGTCATCTTTTCCAGTTCAGAACTCGGGACGCAATTGCCTGCCGCTGCCGACTTTGCCGAGCGTGCCGCGGGGCTCCTGGCAATCCCGATTTCAAAGTCTCCTCGCGACTACATCATGTTTTTCCGCCGCGAAGTGTCCAAGAAGGTCTCCTGGGCCGGCAATCCGGAAAAACCGGTGACTTTCGGTCCGAACGGTGCGCGGCTAACACCTCGAAAAAGCTTCGAAACCTGGCAACAAATTGTCCAGGGACAGAGTGAAGAGTGGCTCACCTCGCATCACCGGGCGGCGGAACAGTTGCGACTGACAATTCTGGAGGTCGTTCTTCGCTTCATGGAGGAAGCCTCCAAGGAGCGAAAGCGCGCCGGTGAAAAACAGGAACTTCTGATCGCGGAACTCAATCACCGTGTGAGGAACATCCTGAGCCTCGTCCGCAGCCTGTTGAACCAAACTCAATCGGATGACGTTTCAACTTCGGAGTTTGCCCGGATACTCGACAGCCGGATTCAGTCCCTGGCCCGTGCCCATGACCAGATAACCGAAGAAAACTGGTCTCCGGCGTCCGTGCGAAGATTGATCGAAACGGAGGCTGCGGGATACCTGAACGACAATGCGCATCGCCTCAAGGTAACCGGCGATGATGTCTTGCTGGTGCCGACCGCCTTTTCGACTGTAGCCCTCGTCGTGCATGAACTGATCACGAACTCGGCAAAATACGGCGCTCTTTCCGACCGGACCGGCAATGTATCCATCGGCTTCCAGCGCGATGCAGACAATTCCTTCGTGATGACCTGGGAGGAGATCGGCGGACCTCCCGTCAAGGCGCCAACACGAAAAGGCTTTGGAACAACCATCATTGAACGAACCATACCCTTCGAGCTTCGCGGAGAAGCCGAAGTGGATTTCGCGGTAACAGGACTGCGAGCCCGGTTCCGCATTCCTGAAATCCATCTAAAGGACGCACCCCGCGTCGTTGCCGTACCGGCCGCGGACCGGCAGCCCCCGGAAACGGCTGCCGATACCGAGGGTTTCCCGCAACGCGTTCTGCTGGTGGAAGACAACATGATTATCGCGATGGACGGAGAAGACGCACTGCGGCGCCTTGGAGCACAGGAAGTGGAAATTCGCGGAAATGTTGGCGCGGCGCTTCAGCTTCTCGACACCATCAAGTTCGACTTCGCTCTGCTCGATATCAACCTGGGCTCAGAGACCAGCATACCGATCGCGATTGAACTGATAGCAAAAAATGTCCCGTTTATCTTTGCCTCGGGCTACGGCGAAAACAGCACTCTTCCTAAAGAGGTTCGCGACATTCCCGTTCTCAGCAAACCCTATGACATGGAAGGCATACGCGCCGCGTGGGTGGGGGTGAGCCGGATCCAGGGAACTGGCTCATAAAATTGTGCTTTCAGGCGTCAATCGGGCACAGAAAAGCAAGAAAAAGCCTGCGGAGCTATGCTTTCGCATGGGCCAATGGCTTTGACACGGCCTTTCAACGCCCGATTGGTGTCTTCCGGATCGCTCGGGAAAGGATTGTCTCCTGCGCTTTCACGCTTTGAATACAGTCCTTTCCTGAGCGACCTGAACGCACAAGTTTGCGGGCCCACACCCCAGGGTACGGCAGCCAGCGCTCATACGGAATAGTCCTGGTTCGGCCTACACCTTCCAGGCTCGGCACGACGGATCTTGTTTTATCCCCCCCTGGGGGATAAAATCCCCCCATGACAGATCAACACAAACACGCAAGCCACCCCGGTCTGGTCAAGCGGTTGAAGCGCGCCGACGGACACCTGCGCCACGTCGTCGAGATGATCGAGGACGGGAAGCCCTGCGGTGAGATCGCGATCCAGCTTCAGGCCGTCGAAAAGGCGATTACCGCTGCCAAACGCATGCTGATTCACGATCACATCGATCATTGCCTCGGTCATGGCGGCGAGCAGGATCTCGCCGAAATACGGGCGCTCGCCAAACTGCTTTGAGGGTTTCATGCTGGGCGTCCTCGCCAATCGCACCTATCGGCATCTGTTCGCGGCACAGGTAATCGCGCTAATCGGTACCGGCCTTGCGACGGTCGCTCTCGGCCTGCTCGCTTTCCGGATCGCTGGCGACAAGGCCGGCCTGGTTCTCGGCACAGCGCTGGCGATCAAGATGATAGCCTACGTCACGCTGGCACCGATTGCTTCCGCATTTGCGGACCGGGTTCCAAGACGAGCCCTGCTGGTGGCCCTGGACCTTGTCCGGGCGACCATCGCGCTGGCGCTCCCGTTTGTCTCGGAAATCTGGCAGATCTACCTCCTGATCTTCCTGCTCCAGGCTGCGTCGGCCGGCTTTACACCAACCTTCCAGGCAACCATTCCCGACGTCCTCCCCGATGAAGCCGAATACACGCGCGCCCTTTCGCTGTCCCGGCTGGCCTATGACCTTGAAAACCTGCTCTCGCCGATGCTGGCGGCGGCTCTTCTGACGGTGGTCAGCTTTCCGGTTCTTTTCGGCGGCACGGTGCTCGGGTTCCTCGCCTCGTCGGCGCTGGTCGTCTCCGTGACCCTGCCATCACCCAAGCCGGCCGTTCCACGCGGCATCTGGGATCGGACCACGCGGGGCATCCGCATCTATCTCGCCACCCCGCGTCTGCGGGGTCTGCTCTCCCTGAACCTCACGGTGTCCGCCGCCGGTTCCATGGTGATCGTGAACACGGTTGTTATTGTCCAGGCCCGCCTTGGGCTGGGAGAAACGCAGGTCGCGCTTGCCCTGGCGGCTTTCGGTGGCGGCTCCATGGCCGCGGCGTTTCTTCTCCCCCGCCTGCTCGACCACATGCCCGACCGGCCGCCGATGATCGCCGGCGCGGCACTTCTCGCCGCCGGAACCTTGACCGGACCGTTTGCCACCTCTCTGACGGCCGTGATGGCCCTATGGCTGATCCTCGGTTTCGGCTTCAGCCTGACCCAGACACCGAGCGGACGATTACTGCGCAGGTCGGCACATGCGGAGGATCGTCCGGCTCTCTTTGCCGCCCAATTCGCCCTCAGCCATGCCTGCTGGCTGATCGCCTATCCGCTGGCGGGCCGCTTCGGCGCCGCCCTGGGCCTTGACACCACCTTCGTCCTGATGGCGGGACTGGCCACCGTCGGTGTCGCGGGCGCTCTGCTGCTCTGGCCCGCGAAGGAACCCGAAACACTGCGCCATTCCCATCCGGACCTGCCACCGGATCATCCCCATCTGAGAGAACATGGCACCAAGGACCATCGCCACCCGGTCGTGATCGACGACCTCCATGGGCACTGGCCGGAAAGCCGCTCGGCATTCCCCTGAGCTGCGGTCCATTGCTCCCCTCAACCGTTGTTTCACATTGGCCGGCTTGCTGGAACGTCTTACGGAGAATTCAAGGCAAGAGACCTGACCGAAGGAAGAGCGGCCAAACACCGGAGGGACGAAAGACATGAGGAAACAAAACGTTGGATCGTGCAACAAGCAATCGCGCCACGGCATCTTTGCAAAAATGGCCGGAAGACGCGACCGTATAAGGCCGTTTCTGTCGTTCACGTAAACTACCTTACAGACAGGGGTCTTCAGCCAAGTCATTTATTTAACGTGATTACAACTCGACCTAAAAAAAGGAACGCGCGACAAAGTCTTAAATTGGCTGGCAGGATCGTAGACAAGGCGACTATCGCTAAAATTGCAAACACTACTTGATTAAAAAGAGTCAAAAGTGTAGCGTAAACCAAATTTTAATTACCGCAGAAGGCGGTGCGGAGAAATTTGACCATGAAAAAAATATTTCTTGCCGCCGCACTGATGGTCGGCTTCGCCAGCCCGGCCGGTGCAGTCACTTTCCTGGACTTCACTTCCAGCTCGATCGATGTTGCGACACCGGGAGGTACGGTCGTCGGTACCGTTGAAGGCACCGGCTACACGATTTCCGGTTCCGGCGGTGACCTCATCAACGCCACGCACAAGACCGACAACGGCTGCGGCACCAGCTTCGCCTGTGACGAGATCAGTTCAACTGTGTCGTCAAAAAAGAAGAAGAAGCAGAAGCAAAAGAAAAAGAAATCACTGTTTGATGTCGGCTTCGGAGTAACCGGCGGCGGCAACAACAACGAAGTGGACGGGATCAATCAAAACGAGTTTGTTCAGGTTCAGTTCGATAGCGTTGTGAAGATACTCGCTTTCTCCGGAATGCTGACCTATGACGATGACGACGGCACCACACCCGCCGTCGAACAGGTCATCCTGAAATATTCCTCGGATGGGGGAACCACCTGGAACACGGAAGTCGCAAACCCGTTGTATTCCAAACATGATGACGGCTCCTTCGGCACCGTCGGTCTCGCCTTGCTGGAAGGTCTGGAAATTTATGCCAACGTGGTCCAGTTCCTGGCTGGCGGCGTATCGAAATATGACGACGGCAATACCAACATCACGGCTGCCAGCCTTACCGTTGCAGCCGTGCCCCTTCCGGCGGCACTTCCGCTACTCCTGGCCGGCGTAGGCGGACTGGGTTTGGTTTCCCGCCGTAGGAACCGCGCGACGAGCTGATCTCCGGATTGCAGCTCCCTGAAACTGACAGGCCGGGCAACGCCCGGCCTTTGTCGTTGTGTTCACGTTGGAAAATCAGAGAAGCGCGCTCCACCCGGTTTTCTAGAAGGCAATGGACCAGGCCGAACAAACGGAATGACGGTAAACGTCTTTCGTCTGCCCCTCACCTCACTCCGCAAGCATCGCCGGCGCGTCCGCACTGACCGTACCCCGGGTTTCCGTCTCGTCCATGGCCGGGGCGATCCGGCGCAGGCGCAAGGCATTGGTGAGAACGAAGACGGAAGACAGTGCCATGGCACCCGCGGCCAGAACCGGCGACAGCAGCACGCCGAACGCCGGATAAAGCACGCCCGCGGCAACGGGTATCAGAGCCGTGTTGTAGGCGAAGGCCCAAAAGAGGTTTTCGCGGATGTTGCGCATGGTGCGGCGGGAAACCTCGAAGGCGTTGACGACGCCCCGGAGATCGCCAGACATCAGCACCACATCGGCGGATTCGATCGCCACATCCGTGCCGGTTCCAATCGCGATACCGACATCGGCATACGCCAGCGCGGGCGCGTCGTTGATACCGTCGCCGACAAAGGCAATGCGGCTCCCCTCGCCTTGCAGAGCCTTCAGCGCCGCGACCTTTCCATCGGGCAACACGCCCGCGATCACCGTGTCGATACCGGTTTCCGCGGCAATCGCCTCGGCGGTCTCACGCTTGTCTCCGGTGATCATCGCGACCTTCAGGCCCTGATCGTGCAGCGCTGCAATGGCAGCGCGGCTGGAAGGCTTGACCGGGTCGGCAACACCGATCAGGGCGGCAACCCTGCCGTCAACCGCCGCGTAGAGCACGGTACGCCCGCGCTTCGCCAGCTCCGTTTCCTTCTCGGCAAAAGCTTCTGTCGAAAGGCCTTCGCGTTCCATCAAGCGATCGGCGCCAACCAGAATCCGCAGTCCCTCCACTGTCCCGCCGACGCCGTGCCCCGTGACCGAGGTGAAGCCCTCCGCCTCAAGCCGCTCCACCCCTTCGTTGACGGCCGCTCGCGCGATGGCCTCGCCGACAGGATGTTCGGAAAGCACCTCGACCGCCGCGATGCGCGACAAGACGAAATCGCGGTCGAAGCCATCGGCCAGAACCAGATCGGTGAGTTCCGGACGGCCTTGCGTCACCGTGCCGGTCTTGTCCAGCGCAACGGTGCCGGTTTCGGCCAGTTGCTGTAACGCGTCCCCCTTGCGGAACAAGACGCCCATTTCCGCGGCCCGTCCCGTCCCGACCATGATGGATGTCGGCGTCGCCAGCCCCATGGCGCACGGGCAGGCGATGATCAGCACGGACACGCCCGCGACCAGGGCCAGCGTGAGCGCCGGGTCGGGCCCGGCAATCAGCCAAGCGAGGACAGTCAGAACGGCCGCCGTCATGACCGCCGGAACGAACCAAAGGGTAATGCGGTCCACCAGCCCCTGGATCGGAAGTTTCGCGCCCTGCGCCTCTTCGACCATGCGGATGATCTGCGACAACGTCGTATTGGCGCCGACGCGCGTCGCCTTGAAGCGGAACCCGCCCGCGCCATTGACCGTGCCGCCGGTGACCGCGCTTCCGGCCGACTTCACGACCGGGAGAGGTTCGCCCGTGATCATGCTCTCGTCGACATGAGACGATCCATCCATGACCTCGCCATCGACGGCGATCCGCTCCCCCGGACGCACCACGACGATGTCGCCAAGGCCGAGAGAGTCAATGGGGACCTCGAGCGTTTCATTGTCGCGCAGAACCCGCGCCGTCTTGACCTGGAGACCCATGAGTTTGCGGATCGCCTCGCCCGTTCGCCCCTTGGCGCGTGCCTCCAGAAAGCGCCCCAGAAGGATCAGCACGACAATGACCGCAGCCGCCTCGAAATAGACCGCGCGCACCCCGCTCGGAAGAAGCTCCGGCATAAAGGTTGCGACCACGGAATAAAGATAGGCAGCACCCGTTCCGACAGCCACCAGGCTGTTCATGTCCGGGGCACCCTTCAATAATGCGGGTATACCCTTGAGGTAGAAGATGCGCCCCGGACCGGCGAGCACAATGGTCGTCAGAACGAATTGCAGAACCCAGCTTGCCTGCTGGCCGACGGTCGACGCGATCAGGTGATGAAGAGCTGGAATCGCGTGCCCTCCCATCTCGATCAGGAACACAGGCAGCGCGAAGGCGCCCGCGACAAGCATCTTTCGCGAGAGATCGCGCGCTTCCTCTTCCTTGCGTTCGCTGCGGTCCTGCGTGGCGCCGGCCTCCGCCACACTTGCCGGATACCCGGCGTCGGCACTCGCTTTCAAAAGGTCCTGGACCGTCGTCGCCCCTTCGGCATAGCTCACGCTGGCGGTCTCCGATGCCAGATTGACGCTGACGCTCAAAACTCCGGGAACTGCGTTCAGCGCCTTGTCGACACGGCCGACGCAGGACGCGCAGGACATGGACTGGATGTTAAGGCTCACCGTCCGGCTCCTTGCCGGATAACCGAGTTGCTCCAGCTTCTCGACAGCCGCGGCAGTTCCGCCGGGCGCCGCCGTAAACTGCGCGCTCTCCGTTGCGAGGTTCACCGAGACATCACCGATGCCGTCGACGGCGGCCAGGCCGCGCTCGACCCGACCGACACAGGACGCGCAAGACATTCCCTGCACGGACAGGGTAACTTTCGGTCGGGCGGACATGAGAGAACTCCAGCAGGGGCAAAACGATTGCCTCCAGATGGCGCTTCCAGTGACTGGAAGGTCAAGTCCTCGCGAAGATTAAATTTTTTCTCTTGACCCTCCCGCGACTGGAACCGGAACAATCCGTCCTCGTCAATCACAGGAGACGACAATGAAGTTCAGCGTTCCGGACATGAGCTGCAATCACTGCAAGGCGGCGATCGATAATGCGGTCAAGGAGATCGACGGAGCCGCGTCGCTTGAGTTCGATCTGGAAAACAGGACGGTAGCCATCGACAGCACCCGCTCCACGGAGGAAATCGCAGCGGTCCTGAAGGAGGCCGGATACGATTCGAAGCCGGTGTAACCACGTTCGAAGGCTTGCCGGGGGCCAGTTTCGAGAAAATTGTTCAACCGGTTTTGACGTAGATCCGGCCGCCGGCATTCTTTTGGCCTGTATCGCGCACGTCCGGAAAGGTCGCATTCCGCACCATGCGCAAAAAGACA
Organism: Roseibium aggregatum; assembly: GCF_017309185.1. Classification (GTDB taxonomy): domain Bacteria; phylum Pseudomonadota; class Alphaproteobacteria; order Rhizobiales; family Stappiaceae; genus Roseibium; species Roseibium aggregatum_B. Next base: position 2,519,200 of record NZ_JAEKJZ010000001.1, read on the forward strand.
TTCCCGAGTTTCACCCGGTCGCCGATGGAAAGGTCCTCCCAGTCCGGTCCGTAGATCTCACGGAAATGGAAAGTCCCGGGTGAACGATGCGCCAGCGTTTCCGCAAACCGGTTCTTCAATTCAGGCCTCATCTCAACTCCATGCGTGCTTTGGTGCGAAATGCCGATCGCCTCCCGGATCACAAAATTGTGCGCGGACACAACGTATCCTGATCGTGAAGGGAAACTATACTGTTTACTAGGCGCGGTGAGCCTGGGTTCACGCCGCTCTCCGCCACACAATCTCCGGGAAAAGGCGACACCAACATGAGCTCCTTCCTGTTTACCCGCCGCAGCTTTCTGACAACCGCCGGCATGACCGGCATGACCCTGGCTCAGGGACCGGTGGGCCTGAGCCTGCCTGCACAGGCCAATGGCCTCGCCCCGACACGCACCATGCGCGGCGGCAGCAACAATTACCGGCCCAACGCGCCTCTGGTCGACCGACTCGGCTCCGGCTTCTGGGTGACCGGAACGGTGCGAAGGGCTGGAGACGGTGCGCCCCTTTCGGGAGTGCGAATTCAGATCTGGGCCGCGACGATTCTGGGTGGAGAACGCGAGCCGCGCAATCACGGCAGCGTGCTGACGGCCGCAGATGGCAGCTTCCGGCTGGAGACAGAGCAGATCGTGCCGAATTTCGGCCAGCCCCACGCCCACCTCGCCTATGACGACGGTGCATTCGAGACCGTGTTTCTCCGCCCCGTGATGCCGAGCGCGCGCGACACTTCGGTCAATGCAGATTTCGTCCTGGCGCCTGCCTGAGACTACGCCGACCGGGATGCTCACCTCGAAACGGCGGATGACGCACCTCATCATTGTCTGGGCCGGCGTTGCGGCCATGATGACCGTTCCGGTCATCATGGCTACGGCAAGCCCCTATCTCGCATATCGAAACACGGCTTACATCTTCGGTGGTTTCGCCGGAATTTTCGGTCTGGCCTTCTTTTTTATCCAGCCCCTGCTGGCGGCAGGATTTCTGCCCGGCCCCGGTGTTCTAAAGCAGCGCCGATGGCACCGGTTTGTCGGCACCGCGATCGTCGCTTGCGTCCTGTTGCATCTCGCCGGCCTTTACCTCACCAGCGCCGCGGACACGCTGGACGCCCTTCTGCTTGTCGCACCGACACCGTTCTCGGTCTACGGCGTGATCGCCTTGTGGGGAATTCTGCTTACCACCCTTCTTGTCATGTTCCGGCGCCGGTGGGGCCTGCGCTATTCCGCATGGCGGCTTGTTCACAACGGGCTCGCCCTGGTCGTCGTGGTCGCGACCGTCATCCATGCCCTTCTCATCCAGGGGGCGATGGAAGGCTTTACAAAATGGATCCTCTGTCTGGCTGCTCTCGCGTCAACGGCTGGAACGCTGCTGGTTTACTGGGGAAAGCCGCTCTTCTCCCGCAAGACCGCAGGACATTCGACCGACGATAGCTGAGGGTCAATGGACAGCACGCCGGCAGCCCCTCCGGTGGAGGGGCTGCGGACGCGTCATTCGGAAATGGCCAGCACGTGATACATGTCCCGGTGAATGAACCATTCGCCATTCACGTTTTTCCAGACATGAATGGACCGCCCGGCGATCGACTGGGCTTTGAACTTGACCCGGGTTTCGCCAATCTCGACCGCGGAACCGGGACCCGCCTGATCGATCTCTATCACCTGATAGATGAGCGCCTCGACGCCATTCTGAAACGCTTGCGCATAGTGGTTTGCAATCGCCTGACGTCCGACCAGCGCCTTGCTCCGCGGCGGCAGCAGAGCGGCCTTGTCCGTGTAGAAGGTCGATACGGCTGCGGCGTCCTGCGCGTTATAGGCCTTCACGAACGCTGCCATTCTCTTGACGATAGGATTGTCCTGAGCCTGTGCCGGTTGAAAAACGGCCAAAGCAAAAAGGCTTATGAAAAAGAAACGAAGAAAGGTCAAATCGGTATCCTCTGACGGTGCGTGGACGGAAACCGCGGCCCTGGCCGACAACATTCTGTTACGCAACCGCTACTTTTTGAAACGCATTGATTCAACGGCGTCAAACGCCAACGACATTCCCCTCCCAATGTCTTCGTTGCAAGCCGGTCGTCCGCCGGACTTCACCCGGCACGCCCCCCCCCTGCGCCGGATGAAAGGTCCCATTCCCGGGCTCCAGCAACTGGTGGAGGACCGGCCTTGCGAAAACACTGAAGGAGACTGTTCGATGAAACGCATTTTGTCCACCTCGATTCTCGCCGCCACCCTCTCCCTCGCGCTGGCAGCCGATGCCAGTGCCTGGACACGCAACACCACCCGTTCCGGACCGGCCGGGACGGCTACCTTCAGCGCCACGGGGAGCTGCGCCAACGGCGTCTGCAATCGATCCGCGACGCGCACCACTCCATACGGGAATCAGATCCAGACCCAGAACAGCACCGTCTGCGCGAACGGCACCTGCACACGGTCGTCCACCAGTTCCGGCTCCTATGGCGGATCGATCAACCGCCAGACCACCATCTCCCGCTAACAGGGTCTGACTGTCTGGAAGACCTGACCGGCTCAGACCGCCAGGTCTTCCCGCACCGCTGTTTGCGCATTGAAAATTCACACGAGGTTCGGGAGGTCCCAGCGATGGACCCGACACTTTTCTTCTCGCCCGAAGCCCCTCTTCGCTATGTGATGCCGGTTATCGCGATCAGCCTGATCGCACTGGAATTCGGAGTGAGCCGGCTTGCCCGGCACGACCACGCAACCTACGACCTGGCCGAAAGCGCGACGTCGCTCGTCATTGCCGTCGGCAACAAGATCGTCAAGGGACTGGAAGCGGGTCTCGTCGCCATCCCCTTCGTGCTGGCCTATCAGCATCGTCTGTTCGACTTTCCCGCCACTGCCCCCCTTGCCATTGCCGCGCTCTTCCTGGCGACGGAATTCCTTTACTACTGGTTTCACCGGGCGTCGCATCGGATACGATGGATGTGGGCGACCCACAGCGTGCATCACTCGGCGACGCACTTCAATCTGACGGCTGCGATCCGCCTGGGCTGGACCGGCCAGATCTCGGGCAACTTCCTGTTCTTTCTGGTGCTGCCGCTGATCGGCTTCCATCCTTTTTCCGTAGTCGGCATGCTCGGCCTCAACCTCGCCTACCAGTTCTTCGTCCACACGGAAGCCGTGCCTCGTCTGGGGCCGCTGGAGTGGGTGTTGAACACACCGGCCCACCACAGGGTCCATCATGCCTCCAATGCCTCCTGCCTCGACAAGAACTATGGCGGCATCCTGATCGTTTTCGACCGGCTGTTCGGCACCTTCGCGGAAGCGCCGGTCGAAGAGCGTCTGCGTTACGGACTGGCCGGTAAAGACCCGGATCTCAATCCGGTTCGGATCAACTTTTCCGAATGGATCGCCATGGCCAAGGACTTCAGGTCGGCCGCGACATGGCGCGACAGGATTTTGTCGTTGTTCGGTCCACCGGGCATTTCCATCGCCAAGCGCGGCGGAAACGCGCCTCGCCGGGATGAAATGCTCCCGCCTCCCTCTCCCTCAGAACCGCAACCAAAAGGAAATTCACTATGACGATGCAGATCCGGAAACGGCTACTTGGAATTCTGCTTGCGGCAAGCTGCGCGAGTGCCGTGAGCGCTCCCCTCGCCCTGGCACAGACGACAATCACGCCGGAAATGAAGGCCAAGGCCCGGCAAACCATGTCGGTCTGCCGCGCCGACTACCAGAAATTCTGTGCAAACGTCCCGAGAGGTAACGGCCGCATTCTGTCCTGCCTGAACGCCAACATGAACCAGCTCCAGCAGGCCTGTGCCGCCGCTCTCCAAGAGCTGCCGCCTCCGCCGGGAACGAACTAGCTTCATCGACGGCGCAATGCCCGAAAAGCCTTGAGGAGACCGGCCGTTAAGGCCTGTCAAAACAGACAAGGGCGCAAGCTCCACCGGAGCTTGTGCCTTTGTTTCATTCGGCCGCCAGAAGTTCACTTTTTGCAGGGAAAGTCCTGCTTCAGTGTTTCCATCAGCGCCTCGGCCGCCATCATGGCCTTGCGTTTGGTGAAGGCGCCATGGACCCAACGCATGAATGCCCAGCGAACCTCGTCAGGGGTATTTTGCGCGGGCAGACAGATATCGGTTCCCTCACCAACGGCGCCGGTTGCTTCCAGCGCATCGATGTAGCCGATGATGTACTGCTCGCATTCGATTTCAGCCGCCTGGCCCCAACGGGCGTCATTGTCGGCTTCCTGACAGGGCGAGAGAAGCTCTCCGGCGGTGTAGTTGGAGTGAATGAGCAGCACCGAACCGGGCGCTGCGGCGGCGGGAACGGCCAGAAGGCCGGACAGTATGAGGAAAATTAGGCTGAAACGCATCGGTTTGCTCCCCAAGGATTAGCCAGAGGCATCCCCCGCTGCGAGAGCGGGGGATGCTGCGCGTCATTGCGCACTCTTCTTGTCGGCAAGGGCGTGAACCGCCTTGTTCATGACATCCTGGTGTTCCTCGTTATTGAGGAAGGCAGGCGAGTTGACCTTGTTCCAAAGGTCTTCGTTCGTCATGTTCTGGTGGCAACCCATGCACAGGCCCGTGCGCTCCATCTTCTCACGCATGTCCTGCGGCAGCGGACCGGTCAGCGGCCAGTGCGACCCGACCGTGACAAGCTGCTTGCCTTCTTCGGTCACGATCCGGCTCAGGTCATGGTCGAGGCTTGGAACAGCCTGCGACTGCATCTGGGTCTGTTTCGGGATGATTTCACCCTTCGCTGTTTCCAGATCGACCGTGAAGCCCTTGTCGTAACCCTTCATGAAGCGTCCGCCGGAGATGCCGTAACCCAGTGCTTTCGGGTTGTTGTGGCAGCTCTCACAAGTCCGGGCTTCCCGTCCGGCCGTGTGCGGCTGAACCGCTGCATGATCGAGACCCTTCGTTCCACCGGCATCCGGCGTCATCCAGGTTTCATTATGGGCGACCGTGTTGCCGTCCTTGTCGATCACGGTTGTGATCACCTGACAACCGGGCATCAGCGGGCTGACGCGGCCTTCACCGTTGATACCGAGGGTCGGTTCTTCCCAACGCAGGTAGGAGCGCGTTTCGGCGACTTTACCCGGGCTGGTCAGGCCGTTCGTACCCAACTGGTTGTCTGCGGTCAGACCGTCCTCGCCGCGCGAGTTGGCGTTGTGGATCCAGTCGACATCGGTTTTGCCTTCCGAGTAGTCCACGGTGATGTGGCAGCCATAGCACTGCGGAGCCCAGTCCGCGTGGCACGCATAGCATTCCATGCTTTCCATGTGCTTGCCGACACTCATCATCGCCACTTCGGCATTCGGAGACTTCCAGGTTCCGTCGATCGCCAACTGGCGCAGAACGGGAACTTCGAAATCGAGGCCCGATGCGGAGTGCAGGATGACCTTGTCGCCACGGCGTATGACGTTCCCCAGCGGATTACCGCGGGCACTCAGCAGATAGCCGTCTTCCGCGTCATAGACTTCCGCGAAATATTGCTCCGCCGTGACATCGTCGGCCAGGCCACGTGCCGTGTCGCCAATATCCGTTTCATGCTCCTCGCCATATCCGAGAGGCAATTCCCAGGGGAACTTGGAAACGGTACCGTGGCAGTCCTCACACTCGATTTCCACCTGTGCAAGGGTCGTACCCGGCAGGTTGCCGTCACCATGCATGTCCACGGAGGTGTGGCAGTCCTGGCAGAGCATGCCGCCGGCCGGGTTGCCTTCCCGCGATTCGATGGAATGGTGCAGGTCGTCCTTAATGTAGACGTAGTTCTTGGTGTGCAGCTTGGGCTGCTTGCCGCCCTTTTCATCGTAGGGTGACCCGTAGGGGAACTCCATGATGCCCTGATAGCTCACGCCGATACGCTTGCCGCGGTTGTGGCAGGAGTTGCAGGTTTCGGACGGAATACCGGAGTACTCGACCTCACCGACCTTGACCTTGGACTTCCGGGTGCCCTGCATCTGGTGTGTCAGCAGTTTGCCCGGCTGGTCCTTGGCGATGGTCGGATCGTTGCCTTCGTAAAGCCCTTCGTTGGAATAGGGTACGTGGCAAGACGAACAACCAGCCCCACGGAAATCGCCCCGTTTTTCGCGGCCCGTGACGCCCACATGGCAGCGCTGGCACTGCTGGCGGGAATAGGTGATACCGGCAAGATTCGGATGCTGGGAGACAGCATCGACATCGACTTCCGGGACCTGTTCCATGGATGTCGGCATCTGGTCCGGATGCGCTTCGCTGAAGGCGACCATGTAGTCCTTGTAGGCATCCGTGCCAACGGTCGGAACATTGCCGTCTTCGTCGACAAGATCATAGTTGCCGTAAACGGACCGGTGGGTGTCGATCACGCCCCAGGACCACAGGTTCCCCTGCAGCTTGCCGGCCTCGGTGTTCATCAGCGACTTGGTCAGACGTTCCGCGTAGCCCTCGTGGCACTGGCCGCAAGACTTGTCCGCGATCCAGAGCGCGCCCGGATCGGGATAGAACATGTGCGGACCGCCGGCCTCGGCGAGATCGGCGGGTGTTCCCTTGTGGGCCTCTTCTGCGGTCAGCCCCTGCGGGTTACCGCCGTGACAGACCACGCACCCCGCCGGATCGCCCAGATCCGGTCCCATGGCCTCGATGGATTCCATCATAACGCCGGAGGTGAATTTCTCGATTCCTTCGTGACAGGACATACAGCCCTTTTCCGCGGCAACGGCTTGATCGACCGTTTCCGGGACATCTTGAGCAAAGGCTGTTCCGAAGGCGAACAAGCCAATTGCGAATATTAGGTATCTCACAGACCCGACTCCCTCACGAGTACAGTTCCAACGATGGCGACAGTAAGAGTCGGGTTGTGGCCGGTCCCTGACATTTATCAGGAAAGACCAGTTACACGCATCGGTTACACTTTCGACCTTTTCACCTATGAAAGTTCAAATACTTGAAATGATTTAGATCATAGTTCCCTCTTGAGAGGCCCAATAGTTTCACCTGCGTAAGGAAACCGGGGAGCCGTGGGAGAGGCGGAACCGGACCAAGCGGGACGCAAACGATGACCCACGTTTCTACGGTCACAGGCCACACCGGCTGTGATGACGCCGGTTGCCAGCACAGGGTCTGCCGGTCGATATCGGGCCCGAAGCCACTAAAACGGCATAAGGTTTTGCGCCGGGGCGACCGGCTCGAACTGGAACACGGGTCCTGCCGAAAGGTTTGGATCCTTCTGAATGGCATGACCGCGATGTGCGTCGGACTGGCGGACGGGCGCCGTCAGATCCTTGGCCTCGATGTGCCCGGAGGGATCATCTGCGGCATGAGCACCGGTCAGCATTCCGGCGCCTGGATTGAAGCCTTCTGCGACACCGTCCTGTGCGAACTCGAGCTTCAGGTCGCCGCTCAGTTCCAAGCCGACAACGCCGCACCGTCGGACGGCATGGAAGTCATCGCCAACCTCTTCAGCGTCATTCACCAGCGCCTGGAGCGATATTCCTCCCACCTGGTCACCCTGGGAAGACTGGACAGCACGGAAAGGGTGACGCTCTTTCTGCTGGACATGGCAATCCGGCTGGGCCGCCCGTGCGGCCAGGCAGTTTTCGTCGAACTTCCCATGACGCGCGAAGACATCGCTGACTATCTCGGCCTGAACACCGAAACGATCAGCCGGATCTTCACCCGGCTCAAGAAAAGCAAGCTGGTCCAGTTTCCTTCAAGAAGCTCGTTTTCCATTCCCGAACCGGAACGGCTGGAACGCCGGCTTCCCCTTCCCGTTCCGCACCACATGTCCCTGGATCAGCTCGAGACGTTCCTCTCCACGCTGCATGGACACGCCGCATCATTTGACGGAGTCAGACAATGATCGTCGAGTTTGGCCACTTTTGCCTTATCCTCGCCCTGGTCGTAGCCGTTCTTCAGTCTGCGATCCCCCTCTGGGGGCTTCGCACCGACAACGCTTCGGCCATGCGTTTTGCCGACAATGCCGCCGAAATCCAGTTTCTGGCTATCGCCACCGCGTTCGGTGCGCTCACGTATGCTTATGTGGTGTCGGACTTTTCGGTGCTGAACGTCGCGCTGAACAGCCACTCCGCAAAGCCGCTTCTCTACAAAGTGTCGGGCGTGTGGGCCAATCACGAAGGCTCCATGCTGCTCTGGGTTCTGATCCTGTCCCTGTTCAGTGTTCTGATCGCCATCTTCGGAAAAGGCATTCCCGTCAGCATGCGTTCGGTGGTGCTTGCGGTGCAGGCCATGATCGGTGTCGGGTTTCTCGCCTTCATATTGCTGACCTCCAACCCGTTTGAACGGGTCGTCAATCCGCCGCTTGACGGACAAGGCATGAACCCGCTCCTACAGGACCCGGGCGTGGCCTTTCACCCTCCGCTTCTTTATCTCGGATATGTCGGCTTTTCGACCGCTTTTTCCTTTGCCATCGCGGCGCTTGTCCGCGGACAGGTCGATCCGAGCTGGGCTCGTTGGATGAGGCCGTGGATCCTGCTGGCCTGGTCCGGCTTGACCGCCGGTATCGCGCTCGGAAGCTGGTGGGCCTACTACGAACTCGGCTGGGGCGGTTTCTGGTTCTGGGACCCGGTGGAAAACGCGTCTTTCATGCCCTGGCTGCTTGGAACGGCGCTTCTCCATTCCACCATTGTGGTCGAAAAGCGTGCGGCGCTGCTCACCTGGACGATTCTCCTGGCCATCATCACGTTCGCCTTGAGCCTGATCGGCACCTTCCTGGTGCGGTCCGGCATCCTGTCATCCGTCCACGCCTTCGCCAACGATCCGGAACGCGGGGTCTTCATCCTGCTTTTGCTCGTCCTCGCGATCGGAGGCGCCTTGACGCTCTTCGCCTTGAGGTCTTCGGAAATCAGGGAGGGAGGGTCTTTTGCCGTCCTTTCGCGCGAATCCGGACTGTTGATGAACAACGTGCTCCTGAGTGCATGCACGGCGACTGTCTTTATCGGCACGCTGTTTCCGTTGTTCCTTGATATCGCGACCGGAGAAAAGATCACTGTCGGCGCCCCCTATTTCAACCGGACCTTCCTGCCGATCTTCGGCGCCGTCGCCCTGCTTGCTGCCGTTGGGCCGTTCCTGTCCTGGAAACGCGCCAATGTCCGGCGCGTCCGCAAGGACGTCGCGATCACCGGCGGCATCGCCGCACTTCTCGGTATCGGGCTTTTGATCTTTTACGGAATTCCGGATGTCGCGAGCCTCTTCGGCATCGCGATCGCCCTTTTCCTGGCTGTCGCGACGCTTTTCGATCTCGCCCGACGCGCCGGACTAGGCTCCGCGAAATGGTCGAGCATTCCCCGTCGCCTGGCCGGCCTGCCGCTTTCGGCATGGGGGCTCTATGTCGGTCATTTCGGTCTCGCGCTCGCCTCGGCCGGCGTTATCGCCGCCTCCTTGTGGAGCGTGGAAAAGATCCAGACCGTAACGCCTGGAGATCCGGTTTCGGTCGGGCCCTACGAATACACGCTTCATGAAGTCGAAAACGGTGTCGGTCCGAATTACCAGACCTCGATCGCAAGGGTCGAGATCGGCCGCGACGGAAAAACCCTGACCACGCTTTATCCGGAACGCCGCTGGTATCCCGTCGAACGCAAACCGACGACAGAGGCCGGAATTGCAACACGCTGGCATGGCGATTTCTACGCGGTACTGGGCGATCCGGCGGCCAACGGAACCTTCGTCACGCGTTTCTACTACAATCCTGGTGTTCCCTGGATGTGGCTGGGCGCGTTGCTGATATCCCTTTCCGGCCTGATATCCCTTGCCGACAGACGGCTGAGGGTCGGAGTTCCCTCGCCCCGCCGCTCCCCTGCGCCTGCCGCCCAACCTGCCGAATAGGAGAAAACGACGATGCCTATCCTCGTCCGCAAGGTCTTCGGAACGCTGCTGGCGCTTGTAGCTGTTGTCTGTCTCAGCGTTTCCGCTTTCGCAATCGACGGCAGCGAGATGTTCCAGGACCCGGCGCGTGAAGCCCGTGCCCGCGAGATCGGACGTCAGCTTCGCTGCCTCGTTTGCCAGAACCAATCCATTTTCGATTCGAATGCGGGACTGGCCAAGGACCTGAGGGTTCTTGTCCGCGCCAGAATGGAAGAAGGCGACAGCGACACGGAAATCCTGTCGTATATCTCCGACCGCTACGGAGACTACGTGCTTCTGAAGCCCAGATTCACCGCTCAAAACGCGGTTCTTTGGGCGACACCGGCCGTGGTGCTGGGGCTGGGACTGATCCTTGCGGCGTTTTACCTGAGATCCCGCACCACCGTCCCCAAAGTCGCTTCCCTTTCAGAAGACGAACGCGAAGCAGCGCGCAAACTGTTGCAGGAGAGCAGGTCATGACCTCGTTCTGGATATTCTCGGCTCTGGCCATTGTCATCAGCGCCATCTGGCTCGCCCTTCCCTTTCTCCGCCGCACCGAGGCGGAACGCGACGAAACCGATGCAGCCCTTTCAATCTACCGCGACCAGCTGGACGAGGTTCACCGAGATCTCGAAGCGGAACTGATTTCACAGTCCGAATCTGAAGCCGCCGAACGCGAGATCGAAGCCAGGGCTCTCCAGGCTGCACGCCGGTCGGTCGGCGGAATGTCGATTTCCCATCGCTCACCAGTCTTTGCCCTGGGGATAGCGGTCGCAATGATTGCCGGATCATTCGCCGGGTATGCGTGGCTGGGCACTCCCGGATCGGAAGACCGCCCGCTCTTTGCCCGCAAGACGGAAGCTCTCGTCAAGAAGGCCGAGGCGGGAGACATCAAAAGCCGAATCCAGTTGCTGCTGGAAACGGTCGAGAAGCACCCGGACTCGTTCGAAGACTGGTGGTTGCTTGCCCGCAGTTACGCCGCGACCGGCGACAACGCCTCTGCGGCCGATGCCTATCGCAGAGCCGCGGAGCTTTCCGAAAACGATCCGGGAGTGCTGTCAGCCTATGCCGAGGCAATGACGCTTGCCAACGGCAACAAGGTTCCCACCGCAGCCAAGATACTGTTTCAGCAGATTCGCGACGAGACCAACGACCCGCGCGCTCGATACTATCTGGCGCTCGCCAAGGCGCAGGGACAGGATTTCGAAGGCGCTCTGACGGATTGGGCGGCGCTGGCCGCGGACTCCGATCCCAACGCTCCCTGGATGGCGCTGGTCCGGCGTGACATCGTCAACATGGCAAGGTTCACGGAAAGCGATCTTGAGGCCTACCTGCCCGATGCGACACCCGCCGAAACCGCAAAGGCGGCAGGCAGGCCGATAGAAAACGACAAGGACGCTCTGGAGGCCCGAGCGGAAACGCTCGATGAAAAGCTGGCGAAAGACCCGGCCGACTACAAGAGCTGGCAGGAACTTGCCCAGATCCGCGCGGCGCTCGGCGACACGGAGAAGGCCAAAGCCGCAATTGAAACGGCCCGAAAGCGCTTCGCGGCCGCGCCGTTCCTTCTTTCGAAGATCAACGCAACCGCGGCAAATCTGGGTCTCGATCTGATTGCCGCATCAAAGGAAACCAAAGGTCCGACCGAAGACGATATCGCCGCCGCTCAAAGTCTGACGGCGGACGAACAGGCCGACATGATCGAAGGAATGGTCGCCGGCCTCGCCGCCAAACTGGAGGAAAATCCGGACAACCCCGATGGTTGGGTAATGCTTGTGCGGTCCTACAGCCATCTCGGCGAAAGGGAAAAAGCAGAGGCCGCACTCGCTAAGGCGGAAGATCACTACTCTTCCGATCCAACTGTCCTGGCGCGCATCAAGAAGGATGTGAGGGATCTGGTGAACTAGGGGCCGCTTTCGTCAATGACCGCCGCCGCCACCGGCGGCGGCCGGTTTCGGCTTCTCCACGAAGAGCAGAGCCAGGACCAGAGACAGAAACAGGCCGGTCAGGATCAGAAACAGGTCTGAAAAGGACATCAGAAACGCTTCCCGGGTCACGATCTGCGACAACGACTTCAGTGCCGCCGTCTGGGCGGTTTCACCGAGCGACGAGAAGGCTTGGGCCATGGAGTTCAGGGTTTCGTTGACGACCGGACGGGACCAGTTGACCGTCTCGGCGATCCTCTCGTAGTGAAAATCCTGCCGGTTGCTCAAGACTGTATTGATAACCGCAAGCCCGACCGCTCCGCCCAGGTTGCGGGTCAGATTGAACAGCCCGGAAGCGTTCTTGATCATATGCGGCGGCAGCATGCCGAGCGCGATGTTGTTGATCGGCACCATGCACAGCATCAGCGAGCAGCCGCGCAGGATCTGTGGCACCAGCAACTCCCAGAAGTCCCAGTCATGGGTAATGCCCGTAACCATCCAGGTTCCGATCGCGAAACCGGCAAAGCCGATCCCCATGATCAGACGCGGATCAAGCAGCGAGGTCAGTCGACCCGCGATCGGCGCGGTCAGGAACATCGCCAGACCGCTGACGAACATGGTCTCGCCAATCTGCAGGGAGGTGTAGTCGCGCACACTGCTCAGATAAACCGGATAGAGATAGGTCAGGCCATAGAGGCCGACGCCCATGACAAAACTGAAAATACTGCCCATGGCGAAATTCTTGTCACCGAAGGCTCTGAGATCGACAATCGGTTCGCGCGCGGTAAAGGCCCGCCAGAAGAACGCGAAGCCCCCTGCGGCACACAACACGGTGAAAAACAGAATCTCCTCGCTCTGGAACCAGTCGTCCCCCGCCCCTTCCTCAAGCACGAATTCGAGCGAGCCGAGGAACACCGCCATGGCGGCGAAGCCCCACCAGTCGAAATGATCGAGAAGCGAAAAATCCGGTTCGTCGAAGTCGATCATGGTGACCGCGGCGAGCGTGACGAAAATACCGGGAACGACATTGATCAGGAACAGCCAGTGCCAGGAGCCGAATTCGGTCAGGTAGCCGCCGAGGGTCGGCCCGATGGTCGGCGCCAGCGTGGCGACCAGGCCGATCACCGGTGAAATGACGTTGAATTTCTCACGCGGGAAAATCAGGTAGGCCGTCGCAAACACCGTCGGGATCATGCCGCCGCCCAGAAAGCCCTGCAGCGCACGATAGAGGATCATCTCCTCGATGGTGGAAGCGGTCGCACACAACAGGCTCATGATCGTGAAACCGGCGGCCGAAAAGGCAAACATCCAGCGTGTCGAAAGCATGCGCGACAGATAACCGGACAGCGGGATCATGATCACTTCCGCGATCAGATAGCTTGTCTGAACCCAGGGAATGTCGTCCTGCGATGCGCCTAGTCCCGCCTGAATCTCAGACAGCGAGGCGGAAACGATCTGAATGTCCAGGATGGCCATGAACATCCCGAACACCATGAAGATAAAGGTGACTAGTTTGCGTCCGTCGATGGACGCACTCTGGACTGCCGAACTCATCGGAATTGCCTTGGTAACGGTTCCGGTAAGAACGGAACCGGTTTCTCGAACCTCACCGCGGATATGCCTTAGCGCATGGCGGCCTTGGTCAGGTGTCCGCTGTCTCCGCCGCCCGTTCTCGTGTCGACCTCGACGACGACCGACATGCCGGCGCGCAGATGGCCGCTGGCGATCTCCTCTTCCGGCACCTTGATCTTGACGGGAACCCGCTGGACTACCTTTGTGAAGTTTCCGGTCGCATTTTCCGAGGGCAAGAGAGAGAAGACCGATCCGGTCGCGGGCGAAATGCTCTCTACCGTCCCCTTGATCGGCTGGTCCGGATAAGCATCGACGGAGATCGCGACTTCCGCGCCAGGATGAATCCCTTCCAGCTGCGTTTCCTTGAAATTCGCATCGATATGGGTATCGGCCAGCGGAACGATCGCGGCGATGCGGCTGCCGGCCTGCAGCAGAGATCCGACCTGAGCGGCACGATTGCCGACAATCCCGTCCACGGGTGCCCGCAATACCGTGAACTGCAGATCGCGCTTGGCCTGCTCCAGGGCAGTCCGCGCGGCGACGATGGCCTGCTCAGCCTCCTTTTTCTGACCGATCAGCACCTCGACATCCGCTTTCGCCAGCTTGACCGCGACCCGGGCACTTTTCAGGTCCGCCTGAGCCTGCTTGAGGCTGGCCTCGGCGGTATCGAGCGTTGCCTGGCTGACAAACTTGTTGTCGGCCAGTTTTTTCTGCCGGGTGTAATTCGCCTGCGCTTCATCGTTGCCCGCCTCGGCGGAGGCGACCGACGCCTCGGCCTGCAGAACCGAAGTCTTGGCAGCCTCGATCTGGGTTTTTATGCGAGCGACGGTGGCCTCGGCGCTCCCGATCGAATCCTGAGCGGACTTCACGGCGAGCTTGTAGTCCCCGTCATCAATACGGATAAGCACGTCGCCGGCCTTCACATGCTGGTTGTCCCTCACCTCAACCGAAGAGACATAGCCGGAGACCTTGGACAAAATCACGGTTATGTCCGACTTGACATAAGCGTCGTCCGTGGTTTCGAAAAACCGCCCGACGGTCCACCAGTGATAGGCCTCATACCCTCCGAAGCCGAGCCCGGCGAGCAAGACGAGCATGAAGATCCGTTTCGCCTTGGAGCCTTTCTTCTGCTCTGGCGCACCCGCGTTCTGGTCCGACCGGACTGCCGGTGTTTTCACCGTTTCCTGTTTCGAGAGCGGTTTATCCCCGGACGAGGCTGAATTTCTGACGGACACGCCGGACGCCGCTGCCGATGTCGTGCCCGGATCGCCCTGGTCCTGATTGACCACGGCTTCGGCACCGCGCTCGATCGCATCGCTGTCCGTCTGTTTTTCCGTGCGTGGCACTGGGATGTCCTTTGCTGAAAATTTCTTGGCGCAGCCTATTGACTGAACGGTTCGGTCAATAACATCTATATGCTTATAAAACCGTCCCGACGCAAGAGGGTGACAGGACATTTAAAAGGCAGCATGCTTAACGGAGAGCTGTTATTCGCCTAGGGTACGGACACGTAAAATCTCGTTTTCAGGTCGACCGGAAAAAATGAACTCCAATACCCCAGACATGGCCGCTGTGGCGGAAGCGCCCGCGCCTACAACCGATAATGCCAAGCGCCGGCAGATCCTGGACGGTGCGCGGACGGTCTTTCGCGCCAAGGGGTTTGACGGGGCCAGCATGGAGGTCATCGCCAAAGAGGCCGGTGTCTCCAAAGGCACCTTGTATGTCTACTTCAACAGCAAGGAAGCCTTGTTCGAAGCTCTGATCCAGGAAGAACGGCTCGGACAGCCTGAACGCATGCAGGAAATCCTGATCAGTCAGTCGGATATCGAAACCGACCTGAAGCGGATCGGGCGCAACTATGTCATGAAGATGGTTCGGCCCGAGAAAATATCCACATTGCGCATGGTGATCGGCGCGGCCGAGAAATTCCCCCAGTTCGGCGAACTGGTCTACGAGTCCGGTCCCTGCCGGGGGCGGCGCGAACTTGGCGCGTTCATTCAGGAACGTGTCACCAAGGGAGACCTGCGTCCCTGCGACACGGAACTCGCGGCAGGACAATTTTTCGACCTCTGCGTTTCAGGTCTGCTCAGACGATCGCTCCTGAACGCGGGGCCGCAGCCGAACAGCGGCGAAGTCGACCAGAACGTCAACGAAGCCGTAAAGATATTTCTGGCCGCCTACGGCCGGTAAAGAAGTCTCTTACCACCCACGCACTTAAATTGATCGTTTCACAATCAATCGACAACAAAGCAAATCCCAAAAACCTCACCTCCGAAATTCGGAAGGAAATTGAAAGTTCTTTACAAACACTTCAAAGCAACCTTAGTTAGAGTCAACTACGCAAATACACTCACTTACTTTTTAATTAAAGAAATTTAACTTTACGCTGAAGAGACTGCTACGTAAGCCATGAACACCCTAGAAGACGCGACGGAAGTGCCGCGCCGGGGTGACACGGAGTAACTCATGAAAATTCGTTTTCTTGCAACGGCGGCGACCGCAATCGCGCTGACCACGTCCGTCATGGCTGCGGACAAGCCGCACTGGTCCTACGAAGGTGCCGGAGGCCCGGCGCATTGGGGTCAGATTGCCGAAAACTTCGAAACTTGCGAGGCCGGAGACGAACAATCGCCGGTCGATCTGACCAACGCCATCAAGGCGGAGCCGGAAGCCATCGTGTTCCATTGGAACAAGGATGCGGACTGGACGGAAGTGAACAACGGCCACAGCATCCAGGCGAACAGCGAAAACGGCGGTTCGATCGAGCTGAACGGCAAGACCTACAAGCTGGTGCAATTCCATTTCCATGCGCCTTCCGAACACGCCATTGATGGCCGGAAATTTCCGATGGAAGCCCATTTCGTTCATGTTGCCGACGATGGAACCATTGCCGTGTTGGGCGCCATGATCGAAGGCGGTAGCGACAACGGCCTCTTCCAGAAGGTGATGGACTCGGCTCCCAGGTCTTCCGGTGAAACGGTGAATCTCGGCACGGCAAATCCGGCCGACATCATTCCAACCGGCGAGCACTTCTACCGTTACCAGGGCTCGCTCACGACACCTCCCTGTTCCGAAACAGTCATCTGGACGCTCCTGAAGAAACCACTCAAGGTATCAGAGAACGCAATCGCGGAATTCGAGGCGCTGTATTCCTCGAACGCGCGCCCGCTGCAGGAAACCGGACGCAGATACATCCTGGAACACTGACGGACACCCGAAGAGACGACATCTCTTCCGGCAAGACCCTCAAGAGCAGCCTCCGGGCTGCTCTTGGATTGCTGACAAACCTCGTGAAGTCATTCCGGCCAGCGCGCCGCGAAGCGGTGTCGCGTGAGCCGGGATCCAGACATCAGCGCGAGCGACAGCGAGCACAAATTCTCGTATCTATCTGTTAAAATTAGAGTATTGAGCGCCTTCGGCACGGAATAGGTCTGGGTTCCGGATCTGCACGCAGCTCCGCTGCATTTGTCCGGAATGACCTTGTGAGGGTTTGTCAGCAGCCTTAGAGCAGCCTCCGGGCTGCTCTTTTTGTTCCGGAAAACAGTTTGGAGCGGGACCTGCACGATTTGCCCAGACGACCTATATGCTGCAGGACAACGCCATCAGTCGCCGGATCCTTTTCATGACCGCCAAGCCGCCTCTTTTCCAGTTCGACAACAGCTACGCCCGGGAACTGCCCGGGTTTTATGTCGCCTGGGAGGGCGCGAAGGTGCCGGCGCCGGAACTGGTCCTTCTGAACCGCCCCCTCGCTGAAGATCTCGGCCTCGACGCGAACCAACTGGAGACGGCTGAAGGCGCCGCCATCTTCACCGGCGCCGAAAAGCCGGCCGGCGCCTCTCCCCTCGCCCAGGTCTACGCCGGTCATCAGTTCGGCGGCTTCTCGCCCCAACTCGGAGACGGACGTGCGATCCTGATCGGCGAAGTGATCGATTCCAAAGGCCGACGGTGCGACATTCATCTGAAAGGCTCCGGTCCGACGCCGTTTTCGCGCGGCGGTGACGGCAAAGCGGTCGTCGGTCCGGTGTTGCGGGAATATATCCTCGGCGAGGCCATGCATGCGCTCGGGATTCCGACAACCCGCGCCCTGGCTGCCGCGACCACCGGCGAAACAGTCTTCCGCGAGGGTCCGAAGCCCGGCGCGGTGCTTACCCGCGTTGCCGCCAGTCATCTGCGCGTCGGCACGTTCCAGTTTTTCGCCGCCCGCGGAGAAACAGGCAAGCTCTGCCAGCTTGCGGATTATGCCATCGCCCGCCACGATCCGGACCTCGCGGAGGCGGAAAACAAATATCTCACCCTTTACAGCCGGGTCGTCGAACGTCAGGCATCCCTCATCGCCAACTGGATGCTGGTGGGCTTCATCCACGGCGTGATGAACACCGACAACACGACGATTTCCGGCGAAACGATCGATTACGGGCCCTGTGCGTTCATGGAGGCCTACGATCCCGAAACCGTTTTCAGTTCCATCGACACCGGCGGCCGCTATGCCTACGGCCGTCAACCCATGATGGCGCAGTGGAACCTTGCCCGTCTTGCCGAAACCCTTCTGGCGCTGATCGAGCCGGACGATGTCGATCGCGCGGTTGACAGGGTCACCGGCGAACTCAAGCGGTTTCCCGAGCTCTACCAGGGCTTCTGGCTAGAAGGCATGCGCGCAAAACTTGGACTGGCGACCAGAGAGGATGGCGACCTTGAGCTGATCGAGACCCTGCTTGCAGCGATGAGACGCCAGAAGGTCGACTACACGTTGTTGTTCCGCCGTCTTGCAAACGTGACCTCCGGCCCGGCGGAAAGCGCCCGCACACTTTTCCAGGAATCCGGCCCCTTCGACAGCTGGCTTGAAGACTGGCGAGCCCGGCTTGCGAAAGAAGGCTGCGCTCCGGAAGAGATCGGGAAACGGATGAACCTCTGCAATCCGGTTTACATTCCACGGAACCACAAGGTGGAAGAAGCCCTTGGCGCGGCCGAAACCGGCGACTACGAGCCGGTCAAAAAACTCCTGACCGTTCTTGCCGCGCCGTTTGAGGAAAGACCCGGTCTTGAAGACTATGCGATGCCGGCTCCGGACGATTTTGGCGCTTACAGAACATATTGTGGAACCTGACCGTTTCGAAAGATTTCGCCCTTCACCCAGCGAGCCGTTCGACAAGAAAGTCCATTTCCTTCTCGAGACGGTCGCCGTAAAGACCGATGAACCGTTCTTCCAGGCTGATCGTCACGAGACCATGCACGGCCGCGAAACACGTGCGGGTGCGGGCGGCCAGCGCCTCGTCGTCAAGATCCGGATCGAGCTCCCGCAACGGCCCGGCGATAAAACCCAGCAAGGCGATATTTTCCTGGATATGCCAGTCCGGCGTCTGTTTTCCCTCGGAAATTTGAAAAGCAAACAATGCGGTCAACAGGTTCCGGTTGTCGCGCGCAAAGGTCAGATAGGACTGGGCAAGAGACTTCAGCCTTGCCAACGGTTCTTCAATGCCTTCGACAGCCTCGGCCATGACCGTCTTGATCCGGCCGAGCGTAACGGAACTGACAGCCAGTATCAGGGCGTCCTGATCCTCGTAATGCTTGTAGATCGACCCGACCGAATACCCCGCCTGCGCCGCGATCTTCCTGATGTGAATCGCCTCCAGCCCCCCGGCCTCGACAGCGGCAACCGCCGCCTCCAGCACGCGCCTCTGGGTCTCTTCGCTTTTCGCTTTTTGAATTCCGGCCAATTCCGGGCCCCTCCATAAAAGTGAACTCAGTTCATTTTTTTCTTGACTTACCCCGAATGACGTGGCTTTGTCAAATAGTGAACCCTGTTCACTTTTCGCGGAGGCACCATGTTTGAACCATTCATCGCCCAATTAAGGGCGCTTTTCGACAACACCCCAGGTGGCACCGGCGACCCATCCGCCCTGCCTGCCCTGGGATGGACGCTGCGTACCGCCGCGCAGTCCGTCCGGTCGGCCCAGGCCGCGTTGGCCCGGGCGAAGGCCGAGCAGCAACTCGACCGCCGACGCCTGAAAAAACTCGAAGCGTCGATCGAGGACCTGGAAAACCGGACGCGAAACGCCGTGCTCAAAGGAGCTGAAAGCCTAGCCAGGGAGGCCGCCGAGGCCATCGCCGTTCTCGAAGACGAAAAAACGGAGCTGGAGGCGGCGATCAAGTCCTTTGACGAGGACTTGGCCCAGCTCACAGACCAGCTGTACCGGGCACAAAACCGGCTGCGTGCCCTGAAACGCGGGGAACGCACGGCCGAGGTCCGGGAGCAGATCCAAAAGGCGCAGTCTATGGGGGCTTCAGCCGGTCAGTCGGCCCTTGCCCAGGCGGAAAACCGCCTCGACGACATTTTGAACCGGCAGGAACGTGACCGGCTGGCCGATAGAGAGTTCGCGGCGCTATCGCCGGCGGACTCAGCAAACGCCGTCATTGAAAAGCTTGCCGAAGCCGGCTGCGGCAAGCCTGTTCGCAGACGCGCGGACGAGGTGCTTGCGCGCCTGAAATCCGAAATGCCCCTCCTTCTTGAATCCAACTCCTGAGAAAGGACTTTGCCATGCAGGACACAACCGCCAAACACTCCCAGAACTGGACGATTTTCACTGTTGTGAGCTTCGCAGTTGCAGCGATCATGATGGGTCTCGGCATCTACAATCTGGAAGCCAGTTTCTCCGCGAAAGGGTTTTACACCATGGCCGCGATCATGCTCGTGCATTCGGCGGTCACCCTGACCAAGACCTTGCGGGACCGGGAAGAAGCCTCGAAGTTCCACAACCGGCTTGAAGACGCCAAAACCGAGAAACTCCTCATGGACATCAGCAAGCCTGAACAGGCCTGACCCTTCCGGTCCGGGCGCGGCGGCCGAGCGCCGCCCTCTCCGGACCGGCCCGCCCTTTCACCCAAATCCTACGCAACGAAAGCGCAAGAGCGGATTACCGGCCTTTGACAGGACCGGCCCGCTCAAGGAGGACACTCATGCGCAATTCCCTGATGACATCCCGGCGGTTTGCCCCGTTGTTCTGGACGCAGTTTCTGTCCGCCTTCAACGATAACTTTCTCAAGAACGTGCTGATTTTCCTGGTCCTGTTCCAGTTGGGACAGGGCGGCGCGGCGTCCACGGGAACCGGCACTCTGGTCGCACTGGCCGGCGCTGTCTTCATTGCCCCCTTCCTGTTTCTTTCCGCCCTTGGCGGCGAGCTGGCGGACAAATACGACAAGTCGAAACTCGCCCGGCTCACAAAATCGGTCGAGGTCGCCGGCGCGGGCCTTGCGGTCACCGGCATGATCGTTTCCTCCGTGCCGGTGCTTTTTGCCGCGCTGTTCGTTTTCGGCGCCATGTCGGCGCTGTTCAGCCCGGTCAAATACGGGCTCCTTCCCGATCATCTTGCGACGCATGAACTGCCTCGCGCCAATGCCTGGGTCGAAGCCGGTACGTTCCTGGCGATCCTCGGCGGCACGATTTCCGCCGGTTTCCTGTTCACCTCCGAAACTCCGGCGCTGGCCTTTGCCCCGGTCATGATCCTGCTGGCACTGGGCTGTTACGGCGCAAGCCGCCTGATCCCCGGTGCGCCCGCGGCCGATCCAGGCCTCAAGGTCGACTGGAACGTGCTGACCGCAACCTGGCGCATCATGGCCGATCTGGCTGAAGACAGACGCCTGTTCAAGGTCGCCCTGATGAATGCCTGGTTCTGGCTGACCGGCGCGGTCGTGCTTTCCCTTCTGCCGCTGATGGTGAAGAACTCCCTGGGCGGGGATGAAACGGTTATCACCGGCTTCCTGACGGTGTTCGCCTTGTCCGTCGGCCTCGGCTCGGCTCTTGCCGCATGGCTTTCCGCGGGTCGGGTTGTCCTGCTGCCCGCCCCGGTCGGCACCGCGCTGATTGCCCTGTTCATGCTGGACACCGCGCTGACCCTAGCCGGTCTCCCGTCAGTCCCGCCTTCCCTCACGGCGGGTGACTTCTTCCAGCAGCAAGGAGTCACGAAGCTCGGTATCGACATGGCCGGGCTCGCTGTCTCCGGCGCCCTCCTCGCCGTTCCGACCTTCACAGCCCTGCAGGCCTGGGCCGACCCCGCACACCGCGCCCGGCGCATTGCCGGAAGCAATGCTCTTGGAGCCGCCATCATGGTTCTCGGCAGCCTCCTCCTCGCGGGTGCCCAGAAACTGGGTCTTTCATTGCAGAGCATCTTCCTGACCCTGGCCATCTTGAATGCCTGTGTGGCGATCTTGATGTTCAAACTGCTGCCGACCAATCCCATGCGAGACGCGATTTCGATCCTCTACCGGGTGTTCTTCCGCGTCGAGATCGAGGGTCTTGAGAACCTGAAGAAGGCGGGTGACGCACCGATCCTCGCGTTGAACCATGTGAGTTATCTGGATGCCGGCCTTGCGCTGACACTGACCGACAGGGAGCCGACCTTCGCGGTGGACTACAACATCGCCAGACGCTGGTGGGTCAAACCCTTCCTGAAACTCGCCAACTCCATGCCGATCAATCCGGCCAAGCCGATGGCGACCCGCTCGCTGATCAAGGTTGTGAATTCCGGAGAACCGATGGCGATCTTTCCAGAGGGCCGCCTGACAGTCACCGGAACTCTCATGAAGATCTATGACGGCGCCGCGATGGTTGCCGACAAGACGGGCGCCAAGATCGTACCCATCCGCATCGACGGTCTGGAGAAGACGCCGTTTTCCTACCTGAAACCCGGCCAGATCCGTAAAGCCCTGTTTCCGAAAGTGAAGGTAACGATCATGGAACCGCAAAGCCTGGAATTGCCTGAGGACCTCAAGGGCCGCCAGCGCCGCTCCGCCGCCGGCGCCGCCCTGTACAAGATCATGTCCGGCCTCATGTTCGACACCAGCCTGGCCAAGAACGAGACCATCTTGGAAACCGTGATCGCGACCGCAGCGGAGCGCGGACTTTCCGAAACCGCGCTGGAAGATCCGCTGACCGGCAAGCTCAGCTACGGCAAGCTGTTGACCGGTGTCTCCGTGCTTGGCCGAAAAATCCGACGTCTGGAAGAAGACAAGGACGCCATCGGCGTCATGCTGCCGAATGCCAACGACTGCGCCGCGACGGTTCTGGCGGCCATGTCCGCGGGCAAGGTACCGGCCATGCTCAACTTTACCGCTGGCATGGAAAATGTCCTGTCAGCCTGCCGCGCGGCCGATCTCGGCACGATCCTGTCTTCCAGGGCCTTCGTCAAGCAGGCCAAGCTGGAGGCTCTGGTCGCCGGACTGGAACAGCACGTGAATGTCGTCTGGCTCGAGGACCTGCGCCAGGAAATCGGAATCCTGAACAAGGTCCGGGGCCTCCTGACCAAAAGGCGTCCCCTTGTCCGGCGCAGTTCCTCCGACACCGCGGTGATCCTGTTCACCTCGGGCTCCGAGGGCACTCCCAAGGGCGTCGTCCTGACCCACAGGAACATTCTGGCTAACGCGAACCAGGCGGCGGCAAGGATCGACTTCACCCCCTCCGACAAGGTGTTCAACGTGCTGCCGATGTTCCATTCCTTCGGCCTGACGGCGGGAACAATCCTGCCGCTGATTTCCGGCGTGCCGACCTATCTCTACCCTTCGCCGCTCCACTACCGGATCGTGCCGGAGCTGATCTACGCATCCAACGCCACCATCCTGTTCGGCACCGACACGTTCCTGAACGGATATGCACGCGTGGCTCACGCTTACGATTTCCGCTCCCTGCGCTACTGCTTCGCCGGCGCCGAGCCGGTCAAACCCGCGACGCGGCAGACCTACATGGAGCGTTTCGGTGTCCGGGTGCTGGAAGGCTACGGCGTTACCGAGACGGCGCCCGTCATCGCGCTCAACACACCGATGTTCAACAAGGCGGGAACGGTCGGCCAGCTGATGCCCGGCATGTCCGCGCGCCTCGAACCCGTGCCCGGTGTCGAAACCGGCGGCCGTCTTTTCGTCACGGGCCCCAATGTGATGGTCGGCTATCTGAAGGCGGACAAGCCAGGCGTCGTCGAACCGCTGGTCGACGGCTGGCACGACACCGGCGACATCGTCGAGATCGACAAGGAAGGCTTCATGACAATCAAGGGGCGCGCAAAGCGTTTCGCCAAGATCGGCGGAGAGATGGTGTCCCTGGCCGCCGTGGAAGCCATCGCCGGGAGAATCTGGCCGGAGCATCTTTCCGCCGTCGCCGCCGTCAAGGACCCGCGCAAGGGTGAAAAACTCATCCTGATCACCGAGTGCCCGAACGCGACACGGTCCTCCTTCATCGAAGCCGCGAAGACATCCGGCGCGCAGGATCTCATGATCCCGGCGGACGTTCGCGTGGTGCCGAAGGTTCCGGTTCTGGGCAGCGGCAAGGTGGATTTCGCGGGTGTGGCCAACCTTGTGTCGGTGGACCGAACAGTCAAGGCGGCGGCCTGACAAGACCCTCAAGCCGGCGCTCAGGCTCTTCGAGATTGCCTTGAGCGCCGGCGGACCGCTTTGGTCCATTTCGCTCTTGCTCCGCCCACGAATGTGCGCTTAGTCTCGCGCGCAACCCTTCGGAGCGCCAATCAATTCAATCGGGAACTTGCAGCATGTCCACGCCCGCTTACGACGATCAGAATGTCTTCGCGAAGATCCTGCGGGGCGAATTGCCCAGTCACAAGATCTACGAAGACGACAATACCCTGGTGATCATGGATATCATGCCGCGTGGAGACGGTCACATCCTCGCCATTCCGAAGGAACCGTCACGCAACATTCTCGACATTGCTCCGGAGGACCTGTCGTCGCTCATGGCGACCGTGCAGAAAATGGCTCGCGCGGTCCTGAAGGCCTTCGACGCGGACGGAACCACCATCCAGCAGTTCTCCGAACCGGCCGGAGGCCAGGTGGTGTTTCATACCCATGTCCACATTATCCCGCGTTTCGAGGGCGTTCGCCTGAAACCGCACACGGGAGAAATGGCAGATAACGATCTTCTGGCCGCGCATGCGGAAAAAATACGCGCGGCCCTTGCCTGACCGGTTCAGACGACGCCGGCCCTTTCCGCAGCGTCGTCCTGTTCCTGGGCCAACTGCTGATCTTCACGCATGACCTTCTGAGCGGCCGGACGATCGAAATTGCGCTCGATATAATCTTTGAATTCCTCAAGGTCCGGCACGATGCCGAAGAGCATGCCCCATCTGAGACCGGCCGACCAAAGAACATCGACCGCCGTCATTTTTTCGCCAAGCACATAAGGCCCCTCGGCCAGTTGCGCGCGCATGTTTTCAATGACCGTGTCGAAGCTGCCGTACGGCGACATGGATTGCGGCGGCTCCTCCCGCTGCATCGCCTTGTCGACAAGAGCCGGTTCGAAACAGGACGCCATGTGGACGAACCAGCGCAGGTAAGGGCCCCGCAGCGGATCGTCCAGCGCCGGAGCCAGGCCTTTTTCCGGAAACAGGTCAGCCAGATAGATGTAGATGGCAACCTGCTCCGTGATCACCGCGTTGCCATGACGGAGCGTTGGAACCTTGCCGGAAGGGTTGACGGCCAGAAACTCCGGCTTGCGGTTTTCCCCGAGCTTCAGGTTCAAGACGTTGAGTTTGTAGGGAGCATCCAGCTCCTCCAGAAGCACCCGCACGCCGGTTGCCCGTGTTCGTGGGCTGTAGAAGAGTTCCAGCTGATCCGCCATTGCCCGCCTCTTGTTCTCCGAGCACCTGTCCGAAACGATAGCGCAACCTGTCCGTGTCCGCTACAGGTCAGAGCATCCAGGCCTCGGCATCGAGCAGCACCCACCCGCAGATGAGGAACGCCTCGCCGGCCAGAACGCCGGCGATAACTCTCTGCTTGGCGATCAGAAACATGGCAAAGCCGAAAGCCGCGGCCGCGAGACGCAACCACATCGGCGTTTCGGACAAGGTGCCTTGCGGAAACAGGATCAGCTTGGCGATCAGTCCTGCCACAAGCGCCGTCGCGACGCACCGGACCCAGATGAGAAGTTCGCCGTCTTCCCGCAACCTGCCGCCTGCGAACACACCGATCCAGCGCCAGACATCGGTTGCCAGCCAACCGGCAATCAGGATCATCGCGAGCGGCCACCACCATGTCTGCGTCATGACAACAGCCCCTTGCGCATGAACCGCGAGCCGACATAAGCGAGCGTTCCGCCGATGACACCCGTCAAGAGCAGATCAAGCCCGGGAAAATAGACGTAGAACACCGGCCCGAGAACAAGACCGACGGCCAAGGCGACCTTGTCGGCACCGAGCCGCGCCGCACCCCAGAGAGAACAGAGAAAATAGATCGGTGTCAGGAGGAACAACGCACCGGCCACAACCTGTGGAAGTTGCTCAACCAGAAGATAGGCAATGCCCGTTATGCAAAACACGAAACCCGTCAACGCCCCGCCGAACCCCAGAAAAAACGGCAGACGGGCTTCCCTGGGGAGCTCCGGCAGGTTCCTCATCGCAAAGACCCAGGCTGTCACGGCAACGAAATGGGAAGCGAGAAGAAGCTGCCAGGTCTTGGTCTTCCCCGGAACCTTGATGATCGGAAGAAGCGCCATGGTCATGGGCATGAGCCGGACGGACGCCAGAGCGACGGCGATGGCCGCCGGTATCATGCCCATGCCGGATTGCAGGGCGCCCGTCAGAACGACGATCGACGGCAGTGCCCAGACAAGTCCTGTCATGGCGAGGGTTTCTATAAGGGTCAGTCCGGTTTCCCGGGCAAGCCCCGCATAGCCGACAAAGGCGGCGCTCAGGATAAAGGCGGGTATGGAGATGGCAGAGAACGCGCCGCGCAGCACCCAGACCCTTGACGGGACCAATGGATCTAGCGGTGTTTTGGCGGATGCGGACCGGTCCGAAGCCGTCATGAAGCTGACTCATCTTTCGGCAGTTAGTAAGGTAGCCTTACCTTTTCGCAAAAATGCTGTCCAGTGCACCCAATGGAGGATTGGTACGCAGGCACATGGTGTCGGTCGACCAATCTCTTAAACTTCCCAAGATGTTGGGATCAGCAAGTTTTGCAACCGTTGACTGCATTAAAGCCGCATTTTCGAAGGATCAAGTTACAACCATACTTGATGCGGAGCAGTCCAGATGTCTCGCGAATTGTTCTTTTTCTCAGTCTTCCTCTTCTCATTTCTGCTTACGGGTTCGCTGAGCGTCGCTGACGCTACCACCTTTTCGTTCAAATGTGGCGGGGTGTTCAACCTTTGCGGATATGTCGACCGCAAATCGGGACAAACCTTGATCCCCTTCAAGTTCGAAGAAGCCTCCCCTTTCGCCGGCGGACTGGCGGCGGTCAAAAGCCACGGCAAATGGGGCTACATCGACAGCACGGGCTCGATGGTCATTAAGCCGCGCTTCGAACTTGCTGGTGCCTTCACGTCCGGACATGCGGAGGTCGTTCTGGATAATCAGGCAGGTGTCATCGACCGAAACGGTAAGCTCGTCGTCGAGACGCAATTCGCCCGCGCAATTCCGTTGACTGAAGACATTGTTCTTATAGCGGAGGGACAACGGCACCCCGAAGAAAGCTGGAGACTTGCGCCCTTCGAAAGCCTAAGCGACATCATTTTCAAAAGGCGATTTGGGCTTTACCGCATCAACCGGGGTTGGTTGTCGGAAAAACGCTACAAAATAAACTTCTTTGATAGGCCAAGCCAAGGCCTGTTTTGGGCCTCCGAAGCGGAAGGCAAAGATCCGCTCTTTGGCCTCCTAAGAGCGGACGGCACCTGGCAGGTTACACCTCGCTACACCAAGGTCCATAGGGTCATCGGCAACTTTGCCACGGTGCAAGGTTTTTCCGACGATGCCGAAGAAACGTCTTCCCAAACCCGGAAAAAGATGTCTGGAGCGGTAGATAAAAACGGCAGATTGGTCATTCCGCTGAAGTACGAGGGCCTGAGCTACTGGATGGGCGGCTATGGCCTTGCCCGCAAGTTTGGGGATAATCCCAAACTCGGCTTGGTAACACCAAAAGGAGAACTACTGACTGGCCGCTATTACGAGAATGTCGAACGATCGACTGACCGACGGTTGCCGCGCGTTCTTAAAAACGGAAGGTGGTACAGCGTCACTTCGGAAGGAAAACTGCTCGAAGACCAGCGAAACGGCCATGTTCACCTAAGTTGCCCGGACGGCCTCCAGATAATTGAAATAAATGGTTTCTTTTCCGTAGTTCATCCAAAACTGCCCCGTTTGATACGGTCAAAAAGAAGCGCGAAAAATTTACTTCTTACCAGCGACCATTGCAGGAATCCGTATCTGGTGTGGGCCGACAAAGGTCGGTACAAATTCGTGACGCAGGATGGAAAGATCCTGCCTGCAACCGGTTGGTATGACAATGTTTTCCAATTCCAAAGCGGAAGGGCGGTAGTCTCTTTTGAAGGGAAATGGGGTATTATCAGCGAAACCGGACTTTTCTTGGTTCCACCGGTGTACGACAAGCTCTCCCCACATTTGGGTAACAGCCATTGGTACACAGCCACTTCTCCGACCGAAAGATTGCTAAATGTATTCAAAGCCGAGCTAAACGGCAGACACTTCTGGATTGACTCACAAAACAACGAGATTTCAAAACCCAGCGGCCCGACCGGAGAAGAAGGCGAAGCGATCTTACGTTGCGGCGGTATTTTGAAACGTTTCGAAGAAGACGGTCTTTGGGGAATGAAAGACCGTGAGGACAATGTGTTTATAGAACCGAAATACCGGGCGCTAACATGTTACGAGCGTGGCATCGCCTGGGGCGCACTCGCCAACCAAAAACTCTGGTGCCCGATTGGTATAGACGGCAAGAGAACGTCGTTTCCAGCGTGCAAAAAGTTTGAGAATGTTGCACGCGTTATTGACACCCGCCCGGAAGAGCTTTCCAAGGATACCTTTGAAAGTGGTGTCTTGTGGCTCCGTGGGCTGCTTGACTATGCCCAGGGAAACCGAGCGGAACCACCTCGACTTGTTGGTATGACCTTCTGATGCAGCCTGTCGCTGTCAAACCGACCGCGTCAGCCCGCCATCGATCCTGATATTCTGCCCCGTGATATAGGCGGCCGCATCGCTGGCAAGATAGGAAACCAGACCGGCGACCTCGTCGGAGCGGCCATATCGGCCCATCGGAATGCGCGCCTTGCGGTCTTCTTTCTCAGGCAGACTGTCGATGAAGCCCGGCAGGATATTGTTCATGCGCACGTTCCGGTCCGCGAATTTGTCGGAGAACAGCTTCGTAAAGCTCGCCAGGCCGGCGCGGAAGACCCCGGAGGTCGGAAACATCGGATCCGGTTCGAATGTTGCGAAGGTGGAGATATTGAGGATGGTGCCACCGCCTTGCGCGGCCATCAAGGGAGCCACCAGACGGCTCGGGCGGATGACATTCATGAGATAGACATCCATGCCAAAATGCCAGTCCTCATCGCTGATATCCAGGATATCCCCTTTCGGCCCATGACCAGCCGAGTTCACAAGAACATCAATTCTTCCATAAACTTCTTGAGCTTTATCGACAAACGACTTCAAGTCGACGGATCTCAGATTGGAGCCGGTGAAACCCAGCCCGCCAAGCTCTTCCGCCAAGGCTTCCCCCTTTCCGGAAGACGACAGGATCGCAACCTTGAATCCGTCGGCGGCAAGCTGCCGAGCGGCCTCCGCCCCCATGCCGGACCCTCCGGCGGTAACCAGGGCAACCTTGGTATCCGTCATTCGATTTCTCCTCTGCACATCCAATCAAGCTAGGAAGCCTTCATCCGACACGCAAACAAATTTGCTGAATGAATTTCATCAAGGCCCGGAATGACTTCCATGGCAAACGCACCGGCAGGCATTTTTTTGAGCACCAAGAGGCGAGATTTTTGTTAATGTAAACCTCTAATTGTTTTTCTTTAGAGGATAGACTTATGCCTATTGGACTGGTTTTGGGCGGAGGCGCCCCGAATCTGCCGCTCATGAGCGGCGCCTTGCTGGCCCTGGACGAAGCGGGGCTCGAATACAAGGTCATATCGACAACCGGCGCCGGCATGCTGGCGGGACTGCTTTATGCCTCGCCGCAGAAATCGCGGCCGGACGATGACCTGATCGCCGCCCGCCGCGATGCACTCTTTCAAACCCAGTTCCTGGGCATCAACGACCTCATCTACAAGGTCATGCCCATCAACTACAAGATTTTCCAGAAGCCGGGTCCGGCCGCGGAATTGCTGGCTCCGGTTTTCAATGCCTGGTTCCTGCGCCCCTTCGAAAACGAAACACCCGCGCAGCAGTTTTTGCGGGACTGGACGGCGCTTGTGGCGGCAACGCTGATGCCATCCAACCTCACCCCCTTCAGCAAGGGCCTCTGCCAGGCGCCCTCCTGGATCGAAGCGATTGTCGATTTCGAACAGCTTGTCGAGAACCTTGGCGACACCCTCTTCCGGCTCACCGCCTACAGTGTCGAGGACAGGAAGGAAATCACCTTCAACCGGAACGAAATCACCATCGATCACACCAAGGCGGCCCTCGCGATGCCGCTGATCTACGAACCCTTCAAGCTTAAGTTGCCGGACGCGGACAAGCCGAAGACCTTCCTGGAGGGATCCGCGTTCAACCCACTCGAATTCAACCCGGGCGACGTCATGGTCGAAAACGATATCGACACCATCGTCTTCATGGACGTGCTCGGCTACCGGGAACTGATCGACGAACCTCGTGACCTGACCGATGCCTGGGTCCAGTCCATCATCGCCCCCCTCACCCGGCTTGCCGAAAACAGCCTGACCGAATTCAAGAACAGGCGGGAGATTCACGCCCACGAGCTGTTCCTGAGAGAAATGCAACAGGCAGCCGAAACGGCGGGGACGAAGACAACGGACTTCAAGAAAGGTTGCGACCTCATTCAGAGAAAGCGCGACCTCTACCAACTCGTCGATCTTCTGGGCAGCGCGGACGCGGATATGGCGGCCTTCGACAACCGCGCCCAGGCCTATCTGGACAAAACCAGCGACCCGGCATTCAAGGACCTTGTCGATCTCGCGATGGCGGAAGACCCGAGCTTTGCGAATGAGCGCGAATCCTATCTGAAAAACAGGGAAACGGAGATGGTCGGCAAGTCGGAAGGCTCCATCCACCGCAGCCGGACCGAACTCCTGCGCATGCCGTTCAGACAGCACATTCCAGAAGACCACTGGCCTCACGTGCTCGACTGGAGCAACTTCAATCTGACGGAACTCTTCGAGATCGGCCGGAAGACGGGAGAGGTATTCGTCAGAACCCACAAGAACAGGCTGGAAAACAGCATGGGAAAGCCTTTGGCTCCGGAACCTCAAAAGGAACTTGAAGCTGCGGAATGAAAGGCCTCCACTCCGGAATCGGAAAGCCCCGGATCGCTCCGGGGCTTTGACCTGTTTTTGCGGGGTCAAGCAGCGGACGTTCAGTCCGCCAGCGGCACCTTCGGGACAAGGCTTTTCTTGGGTGTGCCCCCCTTCCCGGGGGAAGCCTTGGCGTCCTTGGCCGCAGCGGCTCTTGAGGCCGGCTTGCGTTTGCGTTTCGGCTTGGGCTTTGCAACCGTCTTGGCCTTAGGTGGCGTTGCCCGTTCCTCGACGCTTTCAAGAAGCAGACCCTTGCCGTCCTCGGAAACCGAAACCTTGACCATGCCGCCCTTCTTCAGCTTGCCGAAGAGAACTTCATCGGCGAGCGGACGCTTGATGTGTTCCTGGATGATCCGGCCAAGCGGACGGGCGCCCATCTGGCTGTCGTAGCCCTTTGTCGCCAGCCATTTGACGGCATCGTCGGTCAGCTCGAAGGTCACATTCCGGTCCGCGAGCTGGACTTCCAGCTGCATGACGAATTTCTCGACCACCTTGTAGACGACCTCGATCGGCAGATTGCCGAACGGAATGATCGCATCGAGCCTGTTCCGGAATTCCGGCGTGAACAGCTTGTTGATCGCCTCGGCGTCGTCGCCCTCGCGCTTCACCCGGTTGAAGCCGACCGGCATTTTCGCCATGTCCGCCGCGCCCGCGTTCGTCGTCATGATCAGGATGACGTTTCGGAAATCGACCTGCTTGCCATTGTGATCGGTCAGCTTGCCATGGTCCATGACCTGCAGGAGGATATTGAAAAGATCGGGATGGGCCTTTTCGATTTCATCGAGCAACAGCACGCAATGCGGATGCTGATCGACACCGTCCGTCAGCAGACCGCCCTGATCGAAGCCGACATAGCCCGGGGGCGCACCGATCAGACGCGAAACCGTGTGCCGCTCCATGTACTCCGACATGTCGAAGCGGATGAGTTCGACACCCAGAGAGGATGCCAGCTGACGCGCCACCTCGGTCTTGCCGACGCCTGTGGGCCCGGAGAACAGATAGCTTCCGATCGGCTTGTCCGGCTCACGCAGGCCGGCTCGGGCAAGCTTGATCGCCGATGCAAGCGTGCTGATGGCGTCGTCCTGACCGTAGACCACCCGTTTCAGGTCGGTCCCGAGGTTTTCAAGCACCTCCGCATCGTCCTTGGAGACGGATTTGGGCGGAATACGCGCCATCGTCGCGATGGTATTCTCAATCTCCTTGACGCCGATGGTCTTCCGGCGCCGAGCCTCCGGAACCAGCATCTGCGAAGCGCCCGTCTCGTCCAGAACGTCAATGGCCTTGTCCGGCAGTTTCCGGTCGGAAATATATTTCGCCGACAATTCCACCGCTGTCTTGATGGCGTCGTTGGTATAGCGGACCTTGTGGAAGTCCTCGAAATAGGGTTTCAGGCCGCGCAGAATGTCGATGGCGTCCGGAATGGACGGTTCGTTCACATCGATCTTCTGGAAACGGCGAACCAGCGCGCGGTCCTTTTCGAAGAACTGCCGGTATTCCTTGTAAGTCGTCGAGCCGATGCAGCGGATCGCACCGGAGGCCAGCGCGGGTTTCAGCAGGTTCGAGGCATCCATCGCGCCGCCCGAGGTCGCGCCCGCGCCAATGACGGTGTGGATCTCGTCGATGAACATCACCGCGCCGGGGTAATCCTCGATTTCCTTGACCACTTGCTTCAAGCGCTCTTCGAAATCGCCGCGATAGCGGGTTCCGGCCAGCAACGACCCCATGTCCAGGGAGAAGATGGTCGCTTCCTTGAGCACGTCCGGAACGTCACCCTTGACGATCCGGTGCGCCAGGCCTTCGGCGATGGCTGTCTTGCCGACACCCGGATCGCCTACGAAAAGCGGGTTGTTCTTCGAGCGGCGGCACAGGATCTGGATCGTGCGCTGAATTTCGCTGTCGCGACCGATCAGCGGATCGATCTTTCCGCCCTTCGCCTTGTCGTTGAGATTGACGCAGTAGGCTTCGAGCGCGTCGGTCTTCTGGCTGGACTTCTTCTCGGCTTCCGCACCGGGCAGCACGTCTTCCTCTTCCGCCCCTTCGACGGGACGGGCTTCCGACATGCCGGGACGCTTTGCGATGCCATGCGAAATGTAGTTGACCGCATCGTAGCGGGTCATGTCCTGATCCTGAAGGAAATAGGCCGCATGGCTTTCCCTCTCGGCAAAGATCGCTACCAGGACGTTCGCACCGGTCACCTCTTCCCGCCCGGACGACTGGACGTGAATGACGGCGCGCTGAATGACACGCTGGAATCCGGCTGTGGGCTTTGAATCCTCGTCACTGTCGGTGACCAGATTGTCGAGCTCCGTCTCGATATATTCCAGAAGGTTTCGCCGGATCGTGTCCAGGTCCACGTTGCAGGCCCGCATGACAGCCGCGGCATCCTGATCGTCCAGCAATGCAAGAAGCAGATGCTCGAGAGTCGCGTACTCCTGTTGCCGCTCGTTTGCGAAGGCGAGGGCCTGGTGAAGAGCTTTTTCAAGACTGCGTGAGAAAGAAGGCACGTGCGTTTGTCCTCACTTTTTTTCCATGACGCATTGCAGAGGATGCTGATGCTTGCGGGCAAAGTCCATCACCTGGGTCACCTTGGTCTCCGCGACTTCGTAGGAGTAGATCCCACATTCCCCGACACCGTGATGATGGACATGCAACATTATACGGGTCGCTTCTTCCCTATTCTTCTGGAAGAAGTTCTCCACAACATGGATGACGAACTCCATCGGAGTGTAGTCATCGTTTAGAAGCAGCACGCGATAGAGGTTTGGCCGCTTCGTAACTGTTTTGGTTCTGGTAACAACAACCGTACCGGTGTCGCCACCGTCATTGTCATAGTCAGAGCCTGCCGACATTACTGTTTCTTACGCCTCTATCGTTCCGGACGCGCTCAACTCCCGCGCCGTGGATTGCCCAGCACTGCAGATCACCCTACTCAGTGAAACTGGTCCGGGGCTCTCTCCGGCATCGCCCATGGCCCGCCGGATGAAAGACTTGTCTGGTAATCCTGCCGCGCGAGCCGCATTCGTGCAATGGTCGATTTCATCAAGTACCCTGGGGACCCGCATTTTTCGCAAACGGGCCCACCGTTACGAATGAATGTAGGTGTCTTAAAAGCGAAATAAAGATGGGCAGACGGCGCGGGATGGCACAGGTCACGAGTCGAAACCTGAAAACCCCAGGTTTCTGGGCATAACTTTCGAAAACAAAAAAACCCGGCCTCGATGAGCCGGGTTTCATGTCCTGATGCCGTCATGCGGCAATCGAAAACGGAATTTACTTCGCCATTTTGCCCAAAACGCCTTCGTAAGGCTTGTAGGCATCCTTGGACATGTCGGTGACCATTTCACCCAATTTGGTCATCTCACCGACAAAACCTTCGTAAGCGGTCTTGACGTAGTCAGCCTGAGCCTCGAATGCCTTGTCCAGGGATTTGGACGCAACCAGCTTCTCGACCGCTGCCGTGCCTTCTTCGAAGGATTTTTTCTGGTAATCGGCGACTTCTGCAGCGATCGCCTGAAAACCCTTGCTCATGGTCCCGAAGGACGCCATGGCCATATCCATGTTGTCTTTGCTCAACTTCTGCATTTCTTCAAAGTTGCTCATCATTTTCCTGCCCTTTTCCGGCGAACCGGAAGCCACGGACGAACCCGACTGGCTGACCGGTGCGCGCATCGCGTTACCTACGGGAAATCTGATAATGCACTGCACAATCGAAGTCAAGGTTTTTTTGCACCGCAAAAACAACCTGAGCGAGAAATATCGAACAACCCGACATGGACAGGTTCGACACCATACGTGAAAAAGGCTTTCGCGCGCCAGAGTATAGACAGAAACAACCTCAAACAATCGCGCCGGACAACAGAACAAAAAACAATATAAGCATGAATTTTTCTCATAGAACAAAACTTTTAACAAATTAAGATTCGAAAAACTACATTTGAAAAGAAAATAAAGCGGCAGAAAACAGAATTAACAAACGATTAACTCTAACGGAAGTGAAAATTTTAAAGTGTTTTTTGGCCGGACTATTTACACATTCGTAACCGTAATTCCCTCAAATAATCCGTACAGAAAGAACGCGGCACCGATTCAAAACGGGGGTTCAGGAATTCGGTCCGCGAAAGTCAGAACACTTATCACGTGACCCGAATTGGGATAGTAACTGTGTTTGGTATGCGTCTTCTCCGCAAAATAAAGGCTCTGCTCGGAACTGGCAGGGCATTGGGTCTCGGCCTCCTCCTCGTAAGCTTGAGTATTCCGGCAACGGCTCTCGCCAACTCCAAGTATGCCGGAATTGTCATAGACGCGAAGACCGGCAAGACCCTCTACTCGTCTTCAGCGGACGCCTACCGGTACCCGGCATCTCTGACCAAGATCATGACCCTTTACGTGGTCTTTGAAGAACTCGAGGCGGGCCGCCTGTCACTGAACAGCGCCTTGACCGTGTCGAAATACGCCTCCGGCCGGCCGCCGACCAAACTTGGTTTGAAGCCAGGTCAAACCATCAAGGTCAAGGACGCCATCCTCGGACTGGTGACGAAATCCGCCAATGACGCATCCACCGTTATCGCAGAAAACATCAGCGGATCCGAGGCAAGGTTCGCGGAGCGCATGACACGCACGGCCCGCAGCCTTGGCATGTCGAAAACCACATTCCGGAACCCGCACGGCCTGCCCGATAGCCGTCAGCGGACCACGGCCCGGGACATGGCGACGCTTGGAAGGGCTATTCAGGAGCACTTTCCGCAATACTACGGTTACTTCAAAACCCGCGCCTACAAGTACAAGGGACGCACCTATGCGAACCACAACAAGCTTCTCGGTCGGGTCAAGGGCGTTGACGGGATCAAGACCGGTTACACGCGCGCGTCGGGTTTCAACCTCGTCTCCTCCGTCAAACGCAACGGCCGGCACATCGTCGCCGTCGTCATGGGCGGGCGAACAGGCTCCTCCCGCGATGCCCAGATGGTAAAGCTGATCAAGGGCTACCTGCCCAAGGCCAGCCGTGGCGCAAGAACCGCCCCGGCCATTGCAAAACGGGGTGCGCAACCAAGCTTCCAGGCAGCCAAACTGGATACGGTACCTTTGCCCACTGCAAAACCGCAGACCGGAAAGTCGACAGGAGCTCCGATGGTGCTCGCCCTCACCGCTCCCGCCCCGGTATCCGTCGTTCCTGCGCCGCCGCCCGTCCCCGGTTTCGGTGACGCGGTGCCGGTTCCGCCGAAGATGGTCAAGCAGCGCTTTGACGCCGCCTTTGCCGTCGCGACGTCGCTTCCACCGATACCGCCACAAAGTCCAGGCGCTTCCTTCACCACCAACTCCATCAGCAGGGCCGAGTTGCTGCAAGCCGCGAAGAAGGAAGTTTCAGGAACCGGAAAAGGCCAGCCCGCATCGGTGCAACCCGCCCGAACCGTAAAAGTCGAAACAATCAGAATCGACCCCGTTCCGGTGACAGTCGTCAAGGCGGACAACGTGGCCGGCGCGACCAAGGTCGCCAGCACTGCTCCTGTCTCCGTCAGCGCCGAACAGGCCGCCACGGAAATCGAGGACAAGGACGACACGGTAACGGTCGCCACCAGCGATACCCAGGAGGCAGATCCGGGCTGGCAGGTGCAGATCGCAGCGACGGAAACGGAAAACCAGGCCATCGAAATGCTGAAAAACGCCAAGGCCAGAGCCGGCTCAGCGCTTAGGGGCCGCAAACCTTACACAGAACCCGTGGAATCCGGCGGCCAGACGCTCTACAGAGCCCGCTTTGTCGGCTTCGACACGAAATCCGCAGCATGGAAAGCCTGTTCTTCCCTGAAGAAGGCCAAATATGCTTGCTTCGCCATCTATCAGTAACCGCGTAACGGATGCCGTCAATGTCCTCTGAGAAGCGTGTCTTTAGCCTCGTTGATTTTCGCCGCGAGGAAACTGGATCCACCCTGGTCGGGATGGACTCGCATCATAAGCCGTCGGTGCGCGGCTCGAATTTCCGCGTCCCCGGCATCGGGAGAAAGCCCCAGGATCTGGTAGGCCTCCTCATCTGTCATGGGGCCCGCGCCCGCCGCGCTTCCCTGCCGCTCTGTTCCATCCGACTGGAAGTGTTCACGCCATCCGGCAAGCCGGCGGTCGAGATAAGCTTCGACTAACTTGCGGCTCTGCTCGTCCTGCGCCGTTTCCTGCCAGAAGGCATGCAGGTCCTGCTCATTCAGATCGTCAAGGCCGCGGCCGTGAAAGCCGCCGGCCAGGATCGTGCCGGTCATGGTTCCGGTGTCGTGATCCAGCTCCATTTCAATCATCGCCGTGCGCACCCGCGACCTTTGCCCAGACGCCTTGTTCGGTTTGTAACCGCCGCCCAGCCCGGCGAGACCAAGCACCGACAGACCCAGGCCGAAGAGCGGAACCGCAAAACCAATCCTGCCGGTAAAAGCGAAAATCGCGGCCAGCAGAACAAGAAATATGCCGCCATAGATTTTGAGGCTTTTGGCCAGGGCAGCGGTGTTCGCCTGCACAAAACTCTGTCCTACAACCAGCAGAGCAACGAGAAGAACCGTTCCGATAACCAGATAAAGCATTGCGTCTTTCTTAGCCGACGGCAATTTCGTCAGCGTTTAAGTTGTTCCAGCAGCCTCCGGGCGCCCTGCCCTCCCTGCTTTCCGAGTTTCTCAAGCGCGGCCCGTCCACCGCTGGCAAAAATGGCCACGGCCTTCAGCAGGTCCGCCAACTGCTTGGCGGAGCCCGCATCGAAGGGACAATAAGCGCCACCGGTCAGCCTGGCCATCTCCCGGAAGGCCCTCTCGGCGACGCCATCGCGTCCCTCTTGAAACAGAAACATCGGCACACCGAGCATTCCCAACTGACCTGCCCTGTCACACAGAAGATCGACATCCTCCTCCATGCAGTCGCCGACGTAGACCAGGGCCGCAATGTTTTCCTTTTCGGCAGCGGAAAGAGCGGCGGAAAGAACTTTGCGAATTTGCGTACGCCCCCCCTGGCAGTAAATCCTGCTCATGGCGTGTGCAAGCTCTTCCCCCCGCTCGAACCAGCGCGAGGCCCTGCATTCGCCAAATCCACGGAAATAGACAAGCTTGATATTCAAGCCACCGATCTTGCCGGCCTCCTGGAACATTTCTGCCTGGATATGACAGGCTTGATCCCAGGTCGGTTGCCGGCTCATGGTTGCATCCAGCGCGAAGATCAGACGACCGCCACAGTCCCCCGCCGGCTGGAGACCCTTGGCCTTGTCGAGAAAAGCCGAGATTTCCGTATCGGCGGATCGGAGCGAACCTGTTTCCGTCCGGGTGGCAATCGCCTCTTTTCCGCTTTCGCCCGTTTTGGTCATTTCCTCCGGTCCCGGTCCCTGCTTCCAAAACCTGAAATTGGGACCGAAGAGCCGTTTTGGCAAGCACCGCGCGTCTCCATGTGCCACAGAGGAGAGCTCATTCAGCCGCCACAGGTCTCGAAATGCAGTCAAGCGCGCCAGAAACCCTCAGGTAAATCTCGATCGCCAGCGCATTCGGCACCCAGCATAGCCAGGCGATCACGGTGTAGGCGATGGAAAAATCCCAATCGAGCGCCAGTGCCGTCCCGAGATAGATCCTGAGCGTGACAGCAGCGAAAGTGAGCGATGCAGACCGAAGCATCCAGATACGGTGCAGAGCAAAACGGCGCCGGACCGCATATATGACGCCCTGGGCGGTCGTGGCGAGCCAAAGGACGGCAAGGCATGCAAAGCCTGCGCTTGCGACACTTCCGGCGGTCGAATGGAAGGCAAGCTGAAACCCGGCAAGTCCCGACACAAGGATAGCGGCCGCGTAGGCTCGTCCCATCCATCGATGCAGTGCCGGCCTGCCTGCGCGCAGCCGCCCCATGAACTGGAAAGGCATCAGGGCAAGCGCAATCGGCGCGACCCCGATGTGGGCGTAGAGCGGTATCGCGTTCCCATCGAGATTGTGCGCCAGAAAATCCATTGCCACCTCCACGCCGAGTGGAAGAAACCGGTAGGAGATCAGCGCGACCGCAAGCGCGCTTACGGTCGCACCCCAGAAAGCCGTACGCCGCGCCGAGAGGATTGATGGATGCATGGCTCTTGATCCTTCGCTGCAAACTTGACAGTGTCAAGATATCGATTGACTTGACACTGTCAAGTAGATCCTTCATCAAGGTTCCATGCCAACAGCCGCTTCTTTGAAACGAAAGAGAGACGGGTCTCTCAGGAATGACCTGATCGATGCGGGGGTGTCGCTTCTGCGCGACCGTGGTCCCGATGGCCTCTCCTTGCGCGAGTGTGCCGCGAATGCGGGTGTTTCCCATGCGGCACCCGGCTACCATTTCAAGAATCTCATGGGACTGTCCACGGCGATCGCCGCCCGTGGCTACCGGTTGTTTTGCGAAGCGATGAAACAACGTTTGGCCGCGGCGGACGAAGCGCCCTTCAGCCGCCTGGAAGCCATCTGCCAAGGCTACCTGGACTATGCGTCCGCGCACCCCGAACTGTTTCTGTTCATTTTCTCAGGCCAGAAATTCAACGAGTCGGACGAGGAGTACGATGCTGCGGCCCGGGAGGCCTATGCCATCCTGCGCGAGGTCTGCGCACCGCTGGTGCCGGAAGGGTCGGAGCCCGCGCATCTGGAAATCCTCGTCTGGTCCTTTGTGCACGGCTACGCTCATCTGAGTATGACGAGAAAAAGGGAAAACCCGGAAATCGGCCTGACATGGCCTGACCTTGGATCGCTGCTCCAATACCTGGAGCGGGCTCTTGCTGCCGACAAAGCGGAAGGACTTCTGCCCGGCGACAGGAGCAACGGGCACGGAAGCTCCTAAAGGAGGCAGAGTTCGGTCAGTTCCTGACGCATGGCCTCCGAGAGCGCCGAACTGTCGCCGGCAAGCCGTAGATCCTTCGGAGCATCCGACGCCTTGAGATAACGCCACCCCTGAAAGGGACGCTTCGGCTGAAACTGGGTCAGAACGACTCTCGGCTCGAGCACGAGGTCGCAGCGCTTGATGCCGGCTTCGTCCGTAAACGGCCTGATATCGACCAGATGCTGCCGGGCTTGAATTTTTCCCTTGATCACCCAGTAGAGCGACCCGCCGTCGAGAAGCTCGTCGCGCCGCGTCGGTACCATCCGGGTCGTATGGGTCGTTTCCGCCGGCAGCCCGGCTGCCCGCGCCTGATCGACGCGAAAGTCGATCCAGGCCTGCAACGACTCCACACTGTCCGCACCGACACACAGTTTTACAAGATGCAAGGTCATGCCCCTGACCTAGCAGCCCCGCCGTCCGCGTCAAGCTGGGGGATAATCCGGCGCCGGATTTTGCACAGGGTTGGAACGTGGGTCCTTGCACGGTGGCGCCGAAACAGGTTCTCTTTGGTCATGGATATTTTCGTGTCTGGCGGCACGGGGACCATTGGCGCCCCGGTCGTCGCCAAACTGCTCCAGGAAGGCGCTCATGTTATCGGCTTGGCCAGGTCCGATGCCGCATCCGAGGAACTGCGCTCTGCGGGCGCAAGCGCCTATCCCGGCGACCTGCGCGCTCCGGAAGGCTGGGTGAGCCGGGCCGCCTCCTGTGACGCGGTTATCCACGCGGGCGCCACCTTTGCAAGCGACATGGGCCGGATCGATCGCCATGCCATGCTCTGCCTGAAACAGGCCGCCAGACACCGAAAACAACCCTTGCAGGTTATCTATACCGGTGGCATCTGGCTGTATCCGCCATGCGGCACAGGCAAGATCATTACCGAAAAGACGCCGTTTTCTCCACTACCGGCATTTCGCTTCATGAGCGAAACGATCCGCTTCCTGTCCAACGGAACCGACCTTGCCCTTGCCGTGATACACCCGGCTCTGGTCTGCAGCCGGACGTCGGGTCCGATCGCAGAGATGACCCGTGCGCTCAAGGCGGGCAGCGCATTTCAGACCCGGGCGCGTCCCGAAACAGTCTGGCCTCTGGTTGAAGCGCGGGACCTTGCGGATCTCTACCTTGCAGCGCTCAAACAGGCCCGGTTTCGCCTCTCGCTCATCGCCGCCGGCGTTGCTGGCATTTCCGTAGCGCACCTGGCCTCACATATCTCGGCACGCCATGGTCTGCCGCTCGAGATTGAAACGCAGGCAAGCCCGAAAGATATCGATCCGGCAAGCGACTGGACCGCTGGCTACGCACTTTCGCAAACCGTGGACATCGACCATGCCCGGCGCGCTACCGGCTGGCAACCGGAGCACTCAACCGTCGAGGACCTGA
The DNA here is from genome assembly GCF_017309185.1 of Roseibium aggregatum. Lineage (GTDB taxonomy): Bacteria > Pseudomonadota > Alphaproteobacteria > Rhizobiales > Stappiaceae > Roseibium > Roseibium aggregatum_B. The sequence goes on from NZ_JAEKJZ010000001.1 coordinate 2,560,001, forward strand.
TCGTCGCCCTGTCAAAATAGACACATGGAAAATTTACTTAGTCTTTTCAATCGCCTATGATATGCTCAACAAGGCTTTTTAAAGGTTTCCCTGCTAGCGTTTCCCGACCTTAGCTTTGTGGCCGGCAGGGAACAGACATTGGCAACAAACCTGAATCTATTCGCGCGCGCTCAGGCGATCGCAGGGCTGATCGCGATTTTTTGCCTGACAACCCCTTTGAGGGCGGAAAGCAACTTTCCACTCGGCACGTTTCAGGTGGTCAACTCGGCAGGCTTCGTGGAAGAAAACGGTATCCGCCAACCACTTGAACTGGATCAGAACGCCGGAGTCGCCACGATCGGCCGCGAGAACGACGGCACACTGCTTCTGGAAATCAACAATACGCAAATCGGTCTGTTTCCGGTCGCCAACGGGCTGGACGCCCTGAGCTGGGACGCCGAGGCAACCGCCCTTTTGCACGACGTAGACATTCAGGCGCTGTTGGGCGAAAGCGACCGCGCCGAGATCCCGGTCTGGGGGGCTCGTGTCGACTGGCCTGGGAACGGGACCGTGGAAATTGTCCTTCTGCCGCTTGGTATCGATGCACTCACAGGGTTTGTTATCAGCCACCCAGGAGAAAAAACCGTCGTCCGTCAGATGGAGTTCCGCCAAACGTTTGGTCCCGCGAACCGGCCGGAGTTTTCGCACCCGTCTCACGAAATGGCTGCAAACGCGGACAACGACTGAAAAACAAAAGGCGCAGCCAGTGGCTGCGCCTTCGTTCTGAAAACGTCCCGTTTGCCTTACTGGGCAACGGCGACGGCTTGCTGGGCAGATTCCACATCGTTGAACAAAAGGATCATCGTCAACGCAATGCCTGCTGCTGCAACGGTCCACAAGGTGACGCTCCAGCAAGATTTCTGCACGTTTTCGTCCATGAAAGCCCTACATTTCGATTGTCGGCGCCATCCCCCTGAGAACCCAATTATGGCGCCATTGGGGCAACGAGGTAAACGATCCCTTACCATTTCGCAAGTGCAAAATTAGAGCATCTGACCTCACTTTTTCGCAGGGCGGAAAAATGCCCTGATCGACGAGATATTTAGCGCTTCGCCACCTCAAGACTGACCGTTTGGAAACTCGCTCCCGCAGGCCTTCCCACCCTCTCCAAACTCCCTGCCCGATGGGATTCACCTACCTTGGCGACACGCCTGTTGGACAGGTACGCAAAGTCGAGCAATTAAGCCAAAATCGGCCGGGCCTGTGTATTATCGTTGGGTTCGGGTCACGATTCGGCCAGTAATCATCGACGATTGAACGGAAAGGGTCACGATGCACGCCTTATCGCAACTCGACCAGGCAGCGGCAGCGTGGTTCCTTCTTGCCTGGTTCGGTTTCAATTTCCTGATTGATGTCAGCCCATTGCGCAAGAAAACCCTGTCAAGTGCCATGGAGGGCTTCCGCCGAGGCTGGATGATTTCCATGTGTTTGCGCGAGGTACGCATCATGGATACCTCCATCATGTCCGGTCTGCAGCAAGGCACCGCCTTTTTTGCATCCACCTCCCTCATTGCCATCGGTGGCGGTTTCGCACTGCTCGATGCAACCGACACGATCCTCCAGGTTGCCGGAGACCTCTCGATTCCGGTGGGCGAGAGCCGGGCCCTGTGGGAAATCAAGGTGCTGGGCCTGATGCTGATCTTCGCCTACGCCTTTTTCAAGTTCGGATGGGCTTACAGGCTGTTCAACTATGCCAGCATCATCATGGGGGCGGTGCCGGACCGGGGTCGTGCGAGTGACACGGAGATACGCAACATCGCTCTCCAGGCGGCAGAACTGAACATTCTCGCCGGCCGCCATTTTAATCGCGGCCAGCGTGCGTTTTTCTTTTCGATCGGTTTTCTCGGCTGGTTCGCCGGCCCTTACGTTTTCGCGGCAACCACGCTAGCGGTCTTTCTGGTCCTTGCCCGCCGTCAGTTCGCCTCCAAGGCCCGCGCGGCGGTATTGTCCGGGCAGTATCCGGATACGGTATCGCTGGACAGGTCCGGAGAATAGACAGAGACCGGGTCTTCAAATCCCTTGACCCTATAGCTGCCGAACAATCCCGACCGGCACCCCATGATGTCGGCCACCGCGTCGGAAACAAGGATCGGACGCTCCATGTCCTTTGCCAATTCCGCAATGCGTGCGGCCAGATTGACAACGGGGCCGACGACAGTGAAGTCCAGCCGCGTCTCGCTGCCTACGTTACCGTAGAACACATCCCCTGCATGCAGCGCGATACCGACACTCATGTCGGGAGTGACCATACAGGTCTTTTTGGTGTTGATTTCCGCGATCCGCAGCATCGTGTCACGCGCGGCCGCGAGCGCCCGGTGCGCTGCTTCGACCGCCTCGCTCTCGGTGTCATAGGGAAAGATCGCCATGACCTCGTCGCCGATAAATTTCAACACCTCGCCACCGTGCGCTTCAACGGCCGCCGTCATAACCCCGAAATACTTGTTCAGGAACAAAACGATTTTGTCGGCAGGCAAAGTATTGGAAAGAACCGTGAATCCCCTGATATCTGCAAAGCTGACGATAGCCTTGATCCACTCGCCCTCACCTCGTCTGGTCGTTCCGTCGAGCACCCTCAGACCGGCGCGCGGTCCGACATAGGTATCGAGCACCGTTTCTGCCGTGCGCCGCAGCGTTTTCAACTCACAGACAAGCGCAAGCGGCCGCACGATGGAGTCGAACACACTCAGATGCTTGTCCGTAAAACCGTCCGGGGTTTTGGTCGCGAAACTCACGACCTTGACCGAGCCGTCGGAAAACGGCATCGGAAGCGCGATATAGTCTGTATATCCTTCTTCCCGAAGCGTGGCTGTAACCGGAAACTCTGCCGCCTTCCGAGAATGTTTGCCGATTTCAACGCGAACCGGTTTCAGGGTTTCGTGTACCCTTCTGATCGGACTGGTCTGATAATCCTTGTCCGAACCGTCGTCCTCCGTATAGAGGCGGAGTTCACGCGTGCCTTCGCTTCTCCAGATGGAGGCTTCCGCCCGGACGTTCGGATGAACCACCCAGATCCCGGTAGTCGCCCGATCGACAGGAACATTTCCAGCACGCAAGCGCTCAGCGGTTTCGCTGATAATCTCAAGCGTGCCCTTCAATTGCGGTGCTTCGCTATAAAGCCACTGTACGACGTCGGCCGAAACGATCGGTGCCTCAAGGACCATTTTCGAGCGCCCTCTCAAATCATGATTCAGGCGTTATATGGTGCCTGGCGACCAATTGAGAAAGGGGTTTCTTACTGAAAACGCGACGTTGCCTGGAACAAATTTCCAAACCTCAGGGGGCGGGAAACAGTGACGAGCAACGACCCGTAAGCCAGTAGACCAGGAGACCAACCCATTCCCTGAAGGCCACATCGAAGCGCCTCAGCCCTTTCGATGCCCCGCCGAACCCAAGCGACCTGTCTTCCGGCCCGCGAGTGCGGTAGTCCACCGGATAGGCCGTCAAACCTGTCCAGCCCGCTTTTTCGAAGACACCCATGGATCGGGGCATGTGGTACGCCGAAGTCACCAGCAGCCATGTTTGTCCCGGTTTGGGATCGACAAGGTCTTTCGTCAGCACAGCATTTTCCCAGGTGTTTCTTGAGGCGTCTTCCAAGATCACCCTTTCGGCGGAGATCCCGAAGTCCTCAAAGAGCCGGGCGGCGCCTTCCGCCTCCGTCGCCTGCGCGGGAACGATGATGCCGTGCCCGCCGCTGTGAATGACCTTGGCCTGCGGAAATCGCTTCGCCAGTCTGGCCGTGATGGTGATGCGCTCCGCCGACGTGGTGAGCGCGGTATCGCCCCGGGTGCCGGTTACGATCGTGTCAACGGCGCCTCCGAGGACGATAATGCCGTCGACAGCGCGCATTTCCACCGGTCGCGCAAAGCGGTCTTCAAGAGGCAGGATCAGCCAATTGGCTGCCGGAGAGAACCCGCAGATCAGTAGCCCGAGGCAGCCGGTCCAGGCAAGTCCGAGCCCCAGCCTCTTCCGTCTCGTGACAGCCCTCATCAGCAATCCGAAAACGACCATGGCAATCAGAAAATTCGAAGGCTGGATCAGGAAATATCCAATTTTGGCGAGGTAAAAAAACATGGGCCGGACCTCCAGACCGTTGCGGGCAAGGACATCTACAGCAGGATCGGCACCAGTGGAAAGCCCCTTCCCCCGGCATGCGCCGGACCATCGCGGCGCGCGACCAAAGAGCTCCACAAACCGCTTCAAGCCTCGAATCTGACGTCTTTCCAACGAAATCAGAAAAGGCTTTTCCAAATAATATTAATTACTTACGCAAAATCCGCAAAACACTTCCACTTACTGCCGGTCAGAATCACGCCTGTTACAAATCTGTAAACTGCCTGTCACAGTTTACCGACATTCTCCGCCGCGCCAACGAGCCAACTTGCCGTCACGAGATCCGAAACTTTGCCCCTGCCGCGCAACAGGAAGCCTTGTCGTTTTTCTCAAAGGTCAGATTAGTGATCTGAGTCACTGGGTTCGCCGACTGGATGCGGCAATTTACTGGAGCAGTTTCGAAGGCTTAAGTGAGGTTAGCCAGATGACACTCTACAATAAACTCGGTGGGCGCAAGGCAATCATGCAGGCCATGCCGCTCCTTCAAGTCCGTCTCGAGCAGGACCCCTGTTTCGACCTAACGAAGTTCCGCCAGGAGTTCGAACGTTCCGACGATCTGACGGAGTTCCTGGTGTTTCTGTTCGGAGGCGCTCCATTCTACGACGGCAAACCGGTGAATGCTCTGTTGTCGCCGATTTGCACCTGCGCGGACGTCTATGATCGTTTCGTCGATCACCTCGTCGCCGTGTTCTTCGACGGTACCGCCATCGCCGCGGCGGAAGAGGATCTGCGAAACCTGATGGACAGGCTGAGGCCTCAGGTCCTGTGCCCGAAACCGGTCGCGCCGGTCCTGGTTTATTCCCTCGAGACGGACATGTTGAGTGCTTGAAGCGGACCCGTTGTCCGATGCGGGCAACCCGGCAACGCTCGAATTCAAAGGAGAGACCCAGAACGAAAAACGCCGGGATGTTCCCGGCGTTTTCGCTTGTTGCGAAGGCTTTGTTCAGCCCAGTTCGTCGACCGTGACGACAACCTTGCCGACGAGGCCGTACTCGATGCCCTCTTCCGGGCCCATCCAATAGTCGCGGTCGGTGTCTTTCTCGATACGCTCGATCGGCTGACCGGTCGCATCCGCGAAAATCTTGTTCAGACGATCGCGCATCTTGATGATCTCCTTAGCCTGGATCTCGATATCGGTGGCCATGCCGCCGGCCCCGCCGGACGGTTGGTGCAGGAGAAAACGCGTGTTCGGCGTGCAGAAGCGCTTGTCCTTGGGAACGGAGACGTAGATCAGCGCTCCGGCGCTAGCGACCCATCCCATGCCGAGAATGCGTACTTCCGGCGCCACGAACTTGATGGTGTCGTGGATCATATCACCGGATTCCACATGACCGCCCGGAGAAGAAACGATGACCGTGATCGGATCGTTGGACACCTGTGCCAAAGCAAGAAGGCGGGCGCAGACATCGCGCGCCATTTCCTGAGTGACCGGACCGGTGATCAGAACCGTGCGCGCGTCGAACAAATGCTTGTCGACCTGAATCGACTGCTGGCTCTTGGTCTTTTCCTCGTCGTCATCGTCGAGGTGTGCTGGCACCGTGGTCGAGTAGTTTTTCATGCGCAGGATTTAGCTCCCTTGGCTGTTGAGCCGGTCGGCCCGGCAATTTGACGTTTGACGGCCGGATACGCCGGTCCGGCTTTTACGGTATGTGTAAGCCATGTGACGGGCGCTCGCAAATCGTGTGAACCTGAATAGCCTGAAAAGAGTTATCAGATTGGCAACAAGCCTCCTGACAGTCCTCAGCGGTCGGCCTGCCCGGTCTAACCATTCAGCTTCTTGTCCTTCTGACCCACGAGAAAGTGCCAGGCCAGCATGGCGGCGAACGGCAGCGAAGGCCACACGAACCAGAATTCGTGGAAACCGGTGGTCAGCAGATTAAGAACCAGAAAGAAGCCGATCATGAAGACGCACCCCTGAACGCGCCTCGGTTGGCCTCTCAGCCAGCGGCGTGCCTGTTCCAGGCCATCTCCCACTGCCCGCGTGTCCTTTTCCCAGTCGTGCGGGCCGCGTGAAGCCGCGTGGCCCTCTGCGGCCGCGTCCGGCTCCTCGCGTCCGAGACTTGTCTCGGGAGCATTGCGGCCTCCGAGCCTGACCGAATAGGTTTCGACCGGCTCGCTGACATTCTTGACCTTTCGAGGTCCGAGATTCTCGAACCCGAGGGCCAGCTTGGTCCGGACCTGATCGTAAACCGATTGCGACAACATGATTCCGCCGCGCGGCGCAAGCTCCTGCAGCCGGGCGGCGACGTTGACGCCATCGCCGTAGATGTCATCGCCCTCGACCATGATATCGCCGAGGTTGATTCCAATGCGGAATTCCATCCGGTTGTTGTCAGGCAGATCGCTGTTGCGGTGAGTCAGCTCGTTCTGGATCTCTACCGCGCATTGAACGGCTTCTATGACCGAGGTGAACTCGACGATGACCGCATCGCCCCAGGTGTTGACGATCCGACCGCTGTGACGGTCGGTGAGCGACGACATGACCTCCCGGTAAGCCTTCAACCGGTCGAGTGTCCCATCCTCATCGCGTTCCATCAACTTGGAATACTGCTCGACATCGGCGCACATGATCGCCGCCAGACGCCGCTTCACCCGTTGCATACGCTTACCCCTGATTGCTCATGCTTAGGAATGGGAAGCCAGCCCGCAAAATGCAAGAACATTTCCCCGGAAATTGTAACATATGATAGCGAAACGCGTGGACCGGGACGCCTTGCGACACAATCCTCTATCCACCTGCGGATAACTCCCGAAGCGCGTCCATGGCGTCCTTCGAGCGCGCTTCGGGAACGAAAACATGATCGTGATAGAAGGCAGCGACAACATTCGCGGAGATCCCCTTTGCCGCAAGCACCCTCGATACGGCTGCTGTCAGGCCGACGGCTTCGAGAGAGGAATGCACCGTGAGGGTTATCCTTCTGAACACTACCTGCTCTGAAAGTCCCATCTCGTTTGCCTGTTCCGCAGTGAATATCGCGGTCATCCCCTCTTTCTCGGCAATAAGTCCGGCAGGGTCGTAGACAGCCAGCTCGCTCATGGTTTTTTCCGGAAAACTGCAAAACACGTAGCGCAGCGGGTCCAGAACCGGCCGCATCTTCGAGATCAGTCTTTCCAGATCGGTCTCACCGTTCGACTGGGTTTTCATGAAGGCATTTTCTCCCGCTTTCATGACAGCACGCAACTCTTTGGCTGTCGGGACGGTTTCATCATTCCCGGAACTAATCAGGCATTCTCGACGCTCAACCTTCTATTTATAATTGCACCTTTAGAGTTCCACAGTTTTTACCGGTGTAGTCATTGAGGTTCGCAGATGGAGCGCTTCATACGTTTTGCGATCAGTCTTTTTCTGAGTGGCATGATGGTCTTCACGGGGCTAGGTCTAATTCTCTACTCCCTGGTGAATTTCCACTCCACCTACAAATTCATGGCGACGATGCCCGGCGAGAAAGAGGCTGGGGCGAGTCTCGCCCTGTTGCTGGCCGATTCCCTTGCTGGTGCGATGGAACAACCGGAACTGTTCCTTCAGCCACCGATTTTGTGGTTGTGGCTTCTCTTTCCGGCCCTGCTTCTTATTGGGTACGGAATCCGCAGAATGGCCCGCAGACTCATCGACGGCGTCCCCCTGCAGGAAATACAGCGTCCGACATCCGGCCCCGCTCTCTGGGGTACAACGGTAGCCTTTGTTCTCGGTCTGTTGTTAACCGGCCCCTCCTTCATCAGCGGGGTCATCAAGGCTCCAAAGTCTATTCCAGCTATCTTTTTCGGTGTGGATGTCCAAGCCCAGACCGTAGCTGTGTGGGAAGAGGACACCAAACGGACTTACGGCGAGAAGGAGTATTACGCCCGGTTTTTCTTCCCCGCCGCCGGGATGGAACACCAGGCAGAGCTTCAGGTCCGTCGGAGCAGGTTCGACTGGCTGCGTAAGCTGCCAACAGTGCGCCTCACCTATGTTAGAGGTAACCCTGACGAGATATACCTCACGAACGACATTCCGGGACGGTTGTCATACGCGTGGTCCTTTGTCTGGCGTTTTGCGCTCCTGTACGTCGCGATCTGCGGACTACTCAGAAATTTCCTTCCCAAGCGATCTCTCCATACCGGAACCGTTATCGCTCCTGATTTGCACACGACAGGAAATTCAATCCCTTCCGCTTCACCACAGAACCGTGCCGTCGGCAGCGGCCGACAGAGAAAACAGTTTGGCACGCGCGGCCAGACCTAGCGAGAAGACCCAGGCTGAAAACTTGTTCCGCTCCTGAAGAACTGTCACGTATTCACCTAATTGGAACACTCTCCGCGTTCAGGTCAAATATTTTGTGCGGATACCCCTTTGCCGCCCGCTATCCATCGGAAGATGTAAAAAGCTGGATCTCCGGTGACCTGTCGAAGCCACCGAAAGCCTTGCATTCGCCCGAACATGTCACACCCACAGCCTCAATCGCTTTTGAGGATCACAGGTTCCCAAAAAGATCCGCTGTGTATTGGTCTCTTCACGCCGTCTTGTTGAAGATTTCTCGCCCGATCAGCATGCGGCGGATTTCAGAGGTTCCGGCGCCGATTTCGTAAAGCTTGGCATCGCGCAACAGGCGCCCCGTCGGATACTCATTGATATAGCCGTTGCCTCCCAGAAGCTGGATGGCATCAAGCGCGAGCTTGGTGGCGTTTTCCGCCGCGAAGAGAATCGCTCCGGCCGCATCCTCCCGCGTGGTTTCCCCACGGTCGCAGGCCCGAGCGACCATGTAGACATAGGATTTGGTCGCGTTCATGGTGACATACATGTCCGCAAGCTTGCCCTGGACAAGCTGGAACGTACCGATCGGCTTGTCGAACTGTTCGCGCTCGTGCACATAGGGAATGACGACGTCCATCGCCGCCTGCATGATCCCCACCGCGCCCGCGGCCAGAACGGCACGTTCGTAGTCGAGGCCGGACATGAGAACGTTGACGCCCTTGCCCACCGAGCCGAGAACGTTTTCCTCCGGAACTTCACAGTCCTGAAACACCAGCTCACCGGTTTCCGACCCGCGCATGCCGAGTTTGTCGAGTTTCTGAGCCACCGAAAAGCCTGCGAACCCTTTTTCTACCAGAAAGGCGGTAATGCCCTTTGGGCCCGCGTCCGGATCGGTCTTGGCATAGATGATCAGCGTATCTGCGGTCGGCCCGTTGGTGATCCACATCTTGGAGCCGTTCAGAATATACCGATCGCCTTTCTTTTCGGCGCGCAGCTTCATTGAAACCACATCGGATCCGGCGCCGGGTTCGGACATGGCCAGGGCGCCGAGATGTTCCCCGGAAACCAGTTTGCCAAGATACCGCTTTTTCTGCGCGTCCGAACCCCAGCGGCGCAACTGGTTGACGCAAAGGTTGGAATGCGCGCCGTAGCTGAGTCCGACGGACGCCGACGCCCGGCTGACTTCCTCCATGGCGATACAGTGCTCGAGATACCCGAGGCCGGAACCGCCCCATTCTTCTTCGACAGTGATGCCATGCAGGCCGAGTTCGCCCATTTCCGGCCAGATCTCTCGCGGGAACCAGTCGTCCCTGTCGATTCTTTCGGCCATGGGCGCGATCCGGTCCTGGCTGTAGGACCGCACGGTATCGCGCAGCATGTCGGCTGTTTCGCCGAGATCGAAATTGAAGGTGGGAAAATCGTTGCGGATCATTCTTGCTCCTCCCGGCCCCTTGAGATTCAGGGGCGATCGTACCGCACAAAGTCACTCAAAACGCCGATCCGGTCATAGAGAAGCCGGGCGCGTTCATTGTAATGATGGGTATGCCAATAGACCTTGCCGCTGGCGTCCGGCTTCGCGTCGGCGGCCGCATAAACGGCCTCGATCAGCTTGCGGCCGGCTCCTCCGCCACGTGCAAGTTCGCTGACATAAAGATCTTCCAGGTAACACGTCGCCTGCGTCGACCATGTGCTCGCATGGAAAAGGTAATGCACGAAACCGACAAGCCGTCCGTCCTGTTCGGCCACAAGCCCGTCATGCCCTTTCGTTTCGGACAACAGCCTGTCAAACAGTGTTTCTGTGACTTCTCCAGGCAGCTCCTGCTTGTAGAATTCCAGGTATCCCCGCCAGAGGGCCAGCCATTCCGCTTTGTCGGACGGGCGCAAGTCCCTGATGGTCACGTCCGTCATCGGATCAGTCCTTCATTCCCGAGACGCTCATCAGCGTGAAAAGTCCGGTCGCGACATGCACCTGTTCGGCGTCACCGAGACCGTAGACATCGGCCTTGGCAATGGTCAGGGTCCGTCCCGGTTTCACCACCCTGCCGCGCGCGATCAGGACCGGCTGCCTGGCCGGGTTGAGCAGGTTGATCTTGTATTCGCTGGTCAGCACGCCGAAGCCTTCCGCGAACAGGCTGAGTGCCGCGTAGCCCGCCGCGCTGTCGGCGATCGACGACGTGGCGCCGGCATGGAAGAAGCCGTGCTGCTGGGTGAGTTCGGGGCAAAGTTTCAGCTCCAGATCCACCGCCCCTGGCGAAAGATGGACCAGTTCCGCTCCCAGATGGACCATGAACTTCTGGCTGGCAAAACTGGTTCTGACACGGTTCTCCCAATCGGGATCGCGCGGTTCCAAGTTCATCACACTTCCTCCTGCGTCGCGCCCGGAGCGAGTTCGGCCATTCGGGTGCGTGCCCCGGCCTCCACCTCCTCAAGTTCCAGCAGGGTAAGTTCGATGTCCCGCTGCTTTTCCAGAAGCTCTTCACGGCGCGCGGCGATTTTTTTCAACAGCAGCCGCAATTGCCCGGTCTCTCCAGGTGCGCTGTCGTACATCTCTATGATTTCCTTGATTTCATTCAAGGAAAAGCCGAGGCGCTTGCCTCTGAGGATCAGCTTGACGCGGGTCCGGTCCCCCTGGCTGTAAAGACGCTGGCGCCCACGCCGGGTGGGCGAGACCAGCCCCTGCGCCTCATAAAACCGCAAGGTGCGCGTGGTGACATCCAGTTCCCGGGTCAGTTGGGTGATCGTGAAGTACCGCTGCATGCCCTCTCCTTTTGGCGGGCACAGTTCAGCCTTTTTACGTTTAAGTCAATACGTCTTTGTTTTTATTTTATTTACAGATGATTAGCAATCACTCAACCAGATCCTCGACCGCTATGCCGGGGCCAAGAACATTCAGATCAACGCTGCCGGAGATTCCCTCGACCGATCCCTGATGATGGTATTGCCAGATCGTCCAATCCCTGGCGTAGGAAGGCGACCGCCAGATGGAACGGGTCCACAGACGCCGGTTCAGGCCCTGGTCCTTCAGATAGGCAACGAAAAAATCCTTCGGTGCGTAAAAAATCACCTGCCGACCCCTGGCCTGTTCGACCTGCGCGGCGAAATCGCTGATCTCCTTGAGTACCTCCGTCACCTGCGGGCGCCGTGCGCAATTGCCCGTGAACTCGAGATCGACCATGGGGGCCAGCATCCGGCTGTCTTGCGGCAGCACGCTCAGGAAGTTTTCCGCCTGCTCGAGCCCCGGTTTACACAAGCTGAAAAAATGATAGGCGCCCCGGGCAATTCCGGCAGCGCCGGCTCCCGCCCAATTGCGGGCAAAGGCGCCATCCTTGAAGTCGCCTCCCTCACTTGCCTTGATATAGGCAAAGGCAACATCGTCGCCGGCAACCGTCGGCCAATCGATCTCTCCTTGATGATGAGACACATCGATACCGCGGATCGGAAATTCGTCCCGGTCAGGTTCCCAGTTCATGAAGAAATACGCCGCTCCGGCAATCGATATCACTCCGCCGACCACAATATAAAATATGGTCCGCAAAACCGCTTGCAAGAAATTCATTTCACCACCCGAACAGTTCCGAAGGCAAATCTTAAAATAGCCGGAACATGTTAATATTCAGGTTAGGAAGTTTGGCCAGAGAGGTGCAGCGGCCAGTTCCAGAACATTGCCGTCCGGATCGTTGAAATAAAGACTGGTTCCCCCTGCCGGCCAAACCACTTCGCTGATGATTTCGACCTTCTCGCGGGACAGGAAATCGCGCCAGGGCTGCACCTGGTCCGCGGGGATCTTGAACGCGAAATGACTATGCCCCGACGTGTCATGGCCCGGCACCATGCCTCCCGGCGTCTCGACATCCTCACCGGTGTGACCGCGATGGAACACAAGCAGCACCTGAGACGGCCCCGCGTCATAGGCATAGAGCCGGTCGCCGGCGACCATGCGTGTCAGGCCAAGCACGCCTGAATAAAAGGCATGTGCCAATTCCATGTCATCGACATAGACCGCCGTTTCGAGAATTCCCCCCAGATTTGGCCGCATGCCACCCCCCCCTTTGTCAAACACGCCCCGCGAAAGCGGTTGGCTCAAGGCATCAGGTCCGCACCAGCTTCCCAACCTAGCATGCCGGAAGGACGACCCGGATCACAATCCCGGTCCCCGTTCGGACACTCCTCTGCCAGGCCGGTCTTCGCGCAGCGCAAGACCCCGGAAACCACGGACAGGACAGCGTGCAATATCAGACGGTACCGAAAACAGACGCTCAACCGCTTCAACTCAAGATCAAGGAAGGCATGACCTGCCTGCAGACGAAGCAGTACGACAAGGCCGCGGCAATCTACAAGTCCGTGGTCAAGAAACTGCCCAAGTCGCCGGAACTGCAAAACCTTCTGGGAACCGCCTATCAAGGCCAGCAGAGATACGGCAAGGCAGCCGATTGCTTCAGGAAGTCCCTGAAACTGACAGGGCAGAACAGCGCCACCCTGATAAGCTTGGCCCGTTGCCAGTTTCTTGCCGGCGAGAGCGCCGAAAAGGTCCTCGACACGCTGGATGCGGCAGTTGCGCTCGATCCCGAGCGCATGGAAACCGTCGCGCTTAAAGTCGACGTGATGGTCAAGGCCGGCCGCTACGCCGACGCCTTCGAACTCATCAAGCGCCATGCCGCGACCGACACCCCAGACATCGTCTTCCTGAGATACTGCGTCAGTGCGTTTGCGAAGGTCGAGCAGCGCAAAGCCGCCTGCGCCTTCCTGAACCGGATGATCGAACTCGACCCGGACACGGTTACCCATTACGCGGACCGGGCATGGCTGAGAATATCAGACGAGGATTATTTCACCTGCTTTGACGAACTATCCCAGGCGCTGCTCAGGTTTCCGGCGGACCTGAACCTGTCCCTCCTGTTCTCGGAGCTTCTGCTGAGACTGTCCAGGCACCACGAAGCCCTGAAATACATCGAGTACTACACGAAAAACGTGCCCGACAGCGGCATGGGCCATCTGATCCACGCGCATATTCTGAACCAGCTCGAACGCTATGACGAAGCTTACGATGCAATCGTCTTGGCCGAAGAACATCGCGCGGAGAAAGCGGAACAACTCAAATGGATCAAGTCCAACATTGAACTCGCACGCGGCAATCTGAAGGAAGGCTGGGAACTCCACCCGGCCCGCTTCCACGAAAAGGGAGCGAAGTGGTGGGACTACCCGGCCCCCTTGTGGAACGGCGAAGACCTGACGGACAAGGCGATCCTGATCTGGTCGGACCAGGGGCTGGGAGACACGATTAAATCGACGACGATGCTATCGGACCTGAAACAGATGGCCGGCAAGGTCATCCTTGAAACAAATCCGCGCTTCGTTCCGTTTTTCTCACAGGCCCTGGAAGGCATTGAGTGCCGGCGCATCGGCGGTTCCCCGGGGCAGAACTCCGCGCCGCAGGATGATCCGGACCGGGACTATGACTTCGTCTCCAACACCACCGACATCGCCCGGTTTCTGCGCCCCTCCCTGGCAAGTTTCGACAAGCTTCGCTGCCCGTCCATCCGTTTCGACAGGGAAAAAAGCCTAGGCTTCATGGAGCGTTTACCCGGGGCGGCCGACAAGCCTGTCATCGGTCTGTGCTGGCGGTCCAAGAAGATGGAGGCCTACCGGGCGCGCTACTACATGACCGCGGAGCAAATGTGCGCGATCGTGGAAAGCGAGGACGCGGTGTTCCTCAATCTTCAGTATCTCGCCCACCCTCCGGAACTCAAGGCGCTGTCATCCGTGCCAGGACGCGCGTTTCATCATTTCGAGGATGTCGATCTTTACAACGATCTCGGTTCCGTGGCGTCGCTGATCGCCATTTGCGACGTCGTCATCTCGGCCAACACCAACATTGCCGACCTGGCGGGTGTGATGGACGTTCCCTGCGTCCGCTTCGGGGGCACCTCCGTGCCCTTGACCCTCGGCAAGGACTACGTCCCGTGGAGTCCCTCCGTCACCTTCGTTCGGGTCGATGAACGGGAGCTTGCTCACCACATGATCCCCACCATCCTGGAAAAGACCCACGGGTACCTGAAAGACGTTTTCCCGCAGGCGAAAAAGAAGCGCCTTGCGATTTAGATCGCCATCAATCAGATAAGGCCCGGCTGTGTAGCCGGACCCTTTTTCCGATCAGGCAATCGACAGTTTCACGTCAATATTGCCGCGAGTTGCGTTGGAATAGGGGCAGACTTCGTGCGCCTTGACCACGAGGTCCTGCGCGACCTCCTTGTCCAGGCCGGGGAGCGAAACCTCCAGCGCGACCTCCAGCCCGAAGCCTCCTTCCGACCGCGGCCCGATGCCAACGGTGGCAACAATGGCCGTATCCGCCGGTACGGCGACCTTTTCCTGACCGCCGACAAACTTCAGCGCTCCGATGAAACAGGCCGCATAGCCTGCCGCGAAGAGTTCCTCCGGGTTGTTGCCCGCCCCACCGGCTCCGCCGAGTTCCTTCGGCGTCGCGAGATCGACCTTCAAGGACCCGCTCAGGGTTTCCGCGACACCGTCGCGGCCACCGGTCGCCTTTGCCTTCGTTTCGTAAACGACATTCACAGCCATCGTTTTCTCCTCTGTCTTCACCAGTTCAACCAACTCACTTTATATCGCTTACGTTAATATCGTGCACGATATAAATATCCACATATGCCGCCGCCGCCAGCTCGTCAACCTCTTGCGATCATATCGTGCACGATTTATAGATTGCGGAATGAGCGAGACAACAGACCAGATGTCCCTACTGGACGCGATCGGTTTTTCCGTGCGCAAGGAAACCGAAAAGGCGAAACAGCCGCCCGAAGTCAAAGGCTCCGGCGCAGCCGCCAAGCCCAGGAGGAAAAAGCCTGCCAGGCAGAACGCACCAGATGTGGAAACAGAAACGGATATCCGGGTTCCGGAACAGGCACCGAGCGCGCCTGAAAGCCGCCAGGAGCCCGCGCTCCCCGCACCCGAAGCCGCCGTTGAAACGGATGAGCTGCCTGAAGGTCCCCTGCCCCTCGACAAGTATCTCTGCTTCGCGCTTTATTCGGCGAACCACGCCATGCACGGCGTCTACAAAGTGCTTCTGAAGGAAATCGGGCTTACCTATCCTCAGTTTCTGGCCATGACCGTTTTGTGGGAGACAAACAACGTTCCAGTCGGTGCGATCACCTCAAAACTGCAGCTCGACACCAACACGCTGACACCGCTTCTGAAGCGTCTGGAAGCCATGGAACTGCTCACGCGAACGCGCAACGTCAAAGACGAGCGCCAGGTGATCCTGAAGCTCACCCGAAAAGGCCGCGCCCTGCAGAAGAAAACCGCCCATTTCGGGAACTGCGTCTTCGGCGCGACCGGCATGCAGCTCGAGGAAGTCGCCGATCTGCAGCGCAAGATCATGAAGCTTCGCGACAATCTGCGGCAAGCGGAGCCAAGCTCCTGAACTGGAGCCCCCTCTCCTTGAGCGTCTTCTTCAAAGAAAGACCGCAGCGTGTGCCGGATTCTATCCGCCGGCCCTCAACAGCGTTTGACAGAGGGTCCGTTTCAGGACGCTTGACGCATCCTGCGTGCTCCAGCGGCAGTCCTCGGTCAGCAGTCCCCACACCTGCACACTGAAGGAAGCCCAGAGAAACTCGGACGCTGTCTGAGCACTCCAGACCGGCTGCAAGGCCCGGTCGTTTTCGAGAGAGCTGGTCAGAACCTTCAGCCAGGCTCTCAAGTCGGACATCCTGTCCTCCCATGCGGCCGAGGCATCTTCATCCGTCTTCCGGAGCCGGATCAAATCGCTCGCGACAGGATAGATTTCCCGCACGAAACATATCCAGACATCGATCGTTACCCTGAGCCGCTCCTCCGGATCCTGCAAATCGAACGCGGTAAAAAGACTGTTCTTGATGTCAAGCCGCTCATCGGCCCGACGGACCAGCGCCAGAATCAGCCCGCCCCGGGACCCGAAATGGTCATAGACCGACTGTCGGCTGACGCCCGCGGCCTTGGCAATTTCCCCCAGCGAAACCTCCGCTCCCTGCTCGGAAATCAGACTCCAGGCCCTGTCCAGAATCTCGTTACGGGTTCGCTGCACCCTGCGCTGACTTGACACGTGTAAAGTTTCTCTTATTTTGACACCTGTCAAGTTATGGAGTTGCCGCATGGACGTCAATCAGCAGATCGCTCAATTCACGGAATGGTATGGCCCCGGAAACGACGGAAATTGCCCAACGGGGTCGCAGTGGACCAGAATATTGAACCGCTCGCCCGAACAGCCGCTCACACTGATCAATTTCTTCAAATTCCGAGGCAAGGCCGCGTATGAGGACAAGACGCCCGAGGTGAGCGGTCAGCAAGCCTTTTCGGACTACGCGGCGGTTAGCCTTCCCGCCATGCAAAGGGCCGGAGGCAAATTTCTTTTTGTAGGTCCCTATCAGGGAATGTTCCTCGGAGACGACGAAGATTGGGATCTTGTCGCTATCGGCGCTTATCCGAACCTCAAGTCTTTCATGGCCCTCTATTCCGACGACCACTACAGACGAGCGTTTCACCACCGCACGGCGGCTTGCGAGCGTCAGAAAGTCATGATTTGCGGAGAATGAAATGAGAGAGAGCCTGAAAAGCACGGAAACGGACACGCGCCCGAACCCCGGTTGTCAGAGCCTCTCCTGCAGTCATGCAACAGCCTAAAAAGGCAGGCCGAACCAGAGCGCGGCAATGCCGAGAAAGGCGAAGAAGCCGACCACGTCCGTAACAGTCGTCACGAACACGCTGGACGCAATTGCCGGATCGACATTGAGTTTGTCCAAAACAATCGGGATCAGCAGCCCCGAAAGACCCGCGAACAGCATGTTGATGACGATCGCACCGCCAATCACCACACCGAGCCCGACGCTTGAGAACCACAACCAGGCGGTCAGACCGATCAACAGGGCCAGGGCCACACCGTTCAGAACGCTCACCAGCACCTCGCGATTGAGCACCCTCATCATGTTTCGGGCGCTCAGTTCCTGGGTCGCGATACCGCGCACGGCCACCGTCATCGTCTGGGTGCCGGCATTGCCGCCCATGGACGCAACGATCGGCATCAGCACCGCAAGCGCGACCATGGCTTCGATCGTGTCCTCGAACAGCGCGATCACCACGGAGGCCAGGACCGCGGTCCCGAGGTTCACCACAAGCCAAGCAAGCCTGGAACGGGCAATGGTGATCACATTGTCGGAAATCTCTTCGTCGCCGACACCGGCAAGCGCGCGCAGGTCCTCTTCCGCCTCTTCCTGGATGACATCGACGATGTCGTCGACCATGAGCACCCCGACCATGCGGTCGTTTTCATCCACGACAGCCGAGGAAACCAGGTTGTAGCGCTCGAACCGTCTTGCGACTTCCTCCTGGTCCTCGGTCGCCAGAACCGCCTGCCGGGTTTCCTCCATGATGGAGGTAACCTTCTCCGCCCGCTTGGTCCGCAGGATCTTGTCCAGATGGACGGACCCGAGCAGCTTGAAGGTCGGATCGACGACATAGATTTCGTAAAAACTGTCGGGAAGGTCCCGGGCCTCGCGCATGTAATCGATGGTCTGTCCCACGGTCCAGAACGGCGCGACCGCGATGAATTCGCTTTGCATGCGCCGCCCGGCGCTTTCTTCCGGATAGTCCAGCGCTTTCCGAAGCTGGGCCCGGTCGGCGTAGGGCAGCTCTTCCAGGATGGCCGCCTGATCGTCCGCGTCGAGATCTTCCAGGATGTAGACGGCATCGTCGGAATCGAGCTCTCCGAGACCCTCCGCGATCACCTCGTTCGGCAAGTCTTCCAGAAGCTGCAGACGAACCGCTTCGTCTGTTTCCGTGAGCGCCGTGTAATCGAATTCGTCGCCAAGAAGGTGGATGAAGGCCGCCCGCTCGTCGGCGGCCAGCGTTTCAAGCAAATCGCCGGTGTCGGCCTCGTGAAGATTGGCGGCAAGCTGCTTCAGGGCAAACTGGTCGCTGGCCTCGATGGCCGTCTCTACGGCTGCGATGAAATCCGGATTGAGACGCTCGTCCTCGTCGCGTACCGGAATCGTTTGCGGATCCGGGGAAACCGTCTTTTCAAGCTCGGTAGCGTCGCTCATACGTCTCCCTCCTTTCCGCACGATATTTCGCCCGGAAAACAGGCCCGGAACGGTTCTCCAGAACTATCCCTTGAAGCGCCAAAGCGCCACAGGAAAAGAAACGCCGGTCCACAGTCTTAGGCACGTTTCCTGAATTCGCGGAGGAAGCCCGTCTGCGGCACGCGCGAGAAAATTCGGCACCTAAGAACCGGGGCACCCTTTCTCTCTGGCAACGCCACGCAAATTCGCAAGGTAATCGCGAGCCTTTACCGGCAGGATGTCCTCGTCGGGCGAGATACATCGTCCTGACTTGCGAAACGCTCGTCGCGCTCGCTCGGTCTTGAGGCAGACGCCGCCCTCCGCAAGTACCTGCTGCTCCACATACCAGAGCTGCTGACAGGTCATGGCTCCGAACCGGCCCGGATCGACGGAAGGGGTCTGCCCACCGGCTGCAAGACAAGTCAGCGCCCAGAAAAACCCCGTCAGGACAAACCGTCCCGTCCTGACCGGCTTAAGCTGGAATACGCTCGCGGAGGTATGCGGGGTCTTCCAGCAAGAAGGCCGTCCGGCTCTGACCCGCGAGGCCCCCAGCCACGCAGGCGCGGGCAAGTCGATCCGGGTTTCTATTGCCATCTTCCCAACCGTTCCGCGACTGCCGCTTCTTCGCTCGCATAGGCCCTGGCACGAGCCCGCAACAGAACCTTCCGCCCTTCCCTGGACCTTGCCGATACCAGAACCGCATCTGAAACCCGGCCGTTCCAGAGCCTGGCGAATACTTCCGCGTCGGCCTTTTTACCCGAGAGGCAGTCCGGCACCGGATGATAGTCCTCCAGAAGCTTGCCGAGCCCCCTGGCACGGCGTAGCAAGATATACTTGGGGTTATCGATCGGGCCGAGAAGCTGCGCAAGACAATCCAGAAACACGGCCCGCTCCTTTGGCTGCGCGCCTTCAAGACTGCAAAGATGGTCCTCATGCAGTTTTTGCACGACCGGTGTCAAATCCGCCAAAGGGCTTTCGAGCTGATCGGTCGCAGCCAGCGCCTCCAGAACCACCCGCGCGATCTGTGACAGGTTCCGGGTCTTGTTTCTGTTCCGAAAAACGAGGGCCGCGGTCCGCAGAGGATTGAATCCGCGCAGGAAGGCCACACCCAATCCCAGCAGAGCCGTCGCTGTCAGGACAACAGCCGAAGTCACCGACACTCCGGAAACCGCCATGCCGGCAACTGGAAGAAGCGCCGCAAGCCCCGAGTACGACAGCGAACGCAGGGGATGGCGATAGACCCACTTTTGCGCCGGTCGGCGGGTGGTCACCATCGGACGCAATCGGGCACCCGGGGTGTCGAGGTACAAGGCACTCTCCCACCGCACGGCAAGCGCCACGCGGTCGGCGCTCCTGGCGAAGGTCGCGCCATTGATCCGTTCCAGCCCCTCCGGTGTCCAACTGACGTTTTCAAAACCGAGCCGGCCGAGACCCGTCTCTATGAAAGGGGGATCGGACACGCTCAGGCCTTCAAAGGCCTTGAAGCGGCGCACCAGCAGATCCCGGTCCTGGCCAAGATCTTCAGGCAGCGCGCCGCGAGGATAACCGGGCCGGCCGCCCGGCAGCTTCACTCCGCCAATCCTGTCGAGGCTATTCAGTGGTCCCTTTGGTTCAGGAAGGGTCACACAGGCCAGGTGCCAGATATTGGCGGTCTTTCGCGGCGCGTTCGGATCCGTTCGGATAGCCCGTCCGCGCATCTGGTTGGAAAGCATGAACGATCCCACCGTGCTTGCCAGCACGAGCGCGTTGATGGAGGGCGCATCCCAGCCTTCGCCGAGAAGAGATTGGGTGCCAACAAGAACCGTGACGCCTCCGCGTTCGAAAACCTCGGTCACCAAACGAACGCTTTCGTGCTGAAAAGCGCCACGCAACTCGATTTCGACATAGTCCGGAGCATGCGACAAAGGGCGCGTGCTGAAGTCCTTTTCAGCGATCCCTTTCGCTGCGGCGGCTTCGCGATAAAGAGGAACCGCCTCCACCGGCAGAACAACAAGAGATCCGGTGAGCACGCCGACCTTGTAAAAATAGTCTCCGTGTTCCCTGAGAACCTCAAACAGCGGTACAACACCGATTTTCACCGGCTCATAGACCCGTTGAGAGGGGGATGGCATCAGATCGCGGTAAATATGGTCGGTCAGAATGACCATGCGCAGCCCAGCGCCAAGATTTGAACTTTCCGCGGCGACAATCGATCTGATGCTTTGTATCTTTCCGAGACTGTTGCGTAGCAGTCGGTCGATCTTGTCCATGTTGGCCAGCATCGGACGGTCGCCGCGAATGCCACCGAACGCCTTGAGATCCGTTTTCAGCCTTTGGTGACAGCCTTTTTCATCGAACCAGTCAGCACCGTCTCCGGTCAGAACTCCGGCAACGAGGCGTTCGAGAAAATCGCGGTTGAGCGCGGGGACAT
This sequence comes from Roseibium aggregatum, assembly GCF_017309185.1. Lineage (GTDB taxonomy): Bacteria > Pseudomonadota > Alphaproteobacteria > Rhizobiales > Stappiaceae > Roseibium > Roseibium aggregatum_B. The sequence continues at coordinate 2,580,894 of NZ_JAEKJZ010000001.1, forward strand.
GCTCTTCCTCAAGACCGAAGAGCTGAAGCGCCTCAGCCGGAAGCGTCCGGCCAGCTGCCTTGAGGAAGACCAGCCCGGCCAGGAAGAACCCGGAGTTCTTGAACACCTCCTCCTCATGCTGCAACGGGTCTGCGAACCAGGGCATGCGGGCCATGTTTGACAGAAAACGCTCGTCGTTCAGCAGATTATAGGCGAACCCGTTTACGTTTTCCGCGAAGGCGTCGATAAACCTCGTTTCATCATCGGTGGGAGCGGAAAAACAGACCAGATCCTGATGCGGACACAAATCGCCGGTTTTGATCAACTCCGGGACGGAGATCTCGCAATCGATCGGGCCGCATAGCGCTTCGTAACTATCCCATTCGGAGGCATCAGTGTCGTAGGGCGGGGTCGCCGTCAACGAAACGGTGGTCGCACAGGCTGGCAGCGCTTCGCGAAGACGGACCAGCGAACGTTGCCAGTCCTTTCTAAGGTGATGCGCCTCGTCGAAGACGAGCGTTCCGACACCCTGGTCTTTGAAACGGGTGATCAAATCCAGCCCGGAGAGGTCCCGTTCTTCACCATCCTCTGAAGAGGCATCTCCACTCAAGGCCGCATGAAAGCCCTGATAGGTGACAATCGTCAGCGGCCCGGGGTTGCGTACGTCGAAGGAAATCCAGCTGATGTCAGCATCTTCCGGCAAAAACAACTCAACCAGACGGGCCTTCCACTGGTTGCGGATTGCAAGGGACGGCGCAAAGACGATCGCCGGCCTCCCCAGACGGCGCATGACTTCCAGGCCGAGGACAGTCTTGCCCGACCCGGGCGCGGCAACCACATGCAGTTGCGTGTCCTCCATGTGCCGTTCCAGCTCCTGAAGCACGCGCTTCTGATAACTGCGCCAGTCGTGCTTGAACGCCAGACTTTTCAGGATCGTCTCGAAGCTCAATGTCACCGCCAGCCGCCACCACCCGCAATCGCACCCAAGCGCAATGCCCTCACTCCACGATGCATTCGCGCGGCTGGGTTTCCATGGTCCATTCGGCGACCGGCAGGGACGGAAGTGACGTCTTGAAGGTCTTGCCGTTCAAGTTGCCCTTGCCGGTCAGCAAATTGACGTCGCACTGACCCGCGCCGTTCGGATCCAGCGTATCGTAGTAGCTGTAGGTGTATCCCGCGACGAGGAACTGGTTCTTCCTGTAGGCGATGGTCAGCACCTGTTCCCAGCGATTGCGGCCGATCGCGGAATTCTCCGAGTGAATTTTCAACGATCCGTGTTCGGTCGCTTCCATCCACGGTTCCGTACCGTACATGGCGCCACGCCAGACGAGTCCCCTGGCATAAACCGCCTGCTGCCAACCGTTGCCAGCGTCGGTGAAAATGTAAAGATCGCCGCCATCCTCGCCATCCGCCAGAACGGCCCGGTAGCGAAAAATATCGCCGTCAACCGGAACGGTCTCAACACCGGCGACCGACATGGCCGGGACCATCGCCTGCTGTGCGAGTGCCAGCTGGGAACTCCCCGCAAGTGCAACAAAAGCCATTGAAACAAGAAAGGAAATGGGTCTCATTCCCTGACGCTCCCGATTTGCGCGACAAAACAGCGTGGACCGAATGCTACTAAGCACATTCGCAAGATGACGAACAGAGAGATTTCGAATTGGCCGGAAGCAGGACGGCGCCTGAAAAGCAAAAAAGCCACCCGAAGGCGGCTCTTTTGAACAACGTCTTTCGACTTGAATATGGTGCGGTCGAGAAGACTCGAACTTCCACGGGTTTTACCCCACAGCGACCTCAACGCTGCGCGTCTACCAATTCCGCCACGACCGCATATTCAGTTGCTCCCGGCGCCTGTCAGCGTCGAGGCGCTCCATGTAGCAAAAGGGCTTTCTGGGCGCAAGAGCGGAAATCGGAATAATTCACAGGCACAGGAAATTTCTTACACGCTTCGATTTCGCACGGCTTCAGAGCGGCCCGTCGCTTCGCATCGGTCTCTGGTCCGGCGCACGCATCAGGACTTCCGTGATGGAAATGCCGATCCGTTCGCCAAGCAGCACCACTTGCCCCTTGGCCACGAGCGTGTTGTTGGCATAGATTTTCACGTCGTCGTCTTCCGATACATCGAGGTCGATAACCGCGCCACGTCCCATGCGCAGGAGCTGATGAACCGGCATTTCGGATTCGCCGAGCACGACGGAAATGTCGACATTGATCTCATCAAAGGTGGCCATCAGACGCAACGATCCTTAAATAGGGCAGAACCTGCCAGCGCTGAAGTGTACCACGGCATTGCAAGCCCGCTCAAAAAACAAAGAAGTGTCATCCACATGTCACCTTCCCAAAGAGACGCCCTGGAGTTCAGTTTCCTGCCCAAGGACGGCGCTCCACCGGTCGAATGGCGTATATCCGACGATCTCGTCCCCTACGAGACCGCCCTTGCCGAAATGGACGACCGGGTGCAGGGAATCAGTTCCGGAGAAGCGGGCGAACTGGTCTGGCTGTTGGAACATCCTCCGCTCTACACAGCCGGGACCAGGGCACAAGACAGCGACCTGATCTCTCCGGACCGGTTCCCGGTCTACAAAACCGGACGCGGCGGGCAGCACACCTACCACGGCCCCGGCCAGCGGGTTGCCTACGTCATGCTGGATCTGAAGCGGCGGAAACAGGATGTGCGCGTCTTTGTCTCCGCCCTGGAAGCCTGGCTCATAAATACCCTCTGGCACTACCACATCCGGGGAGAGCGCCGGGAAGACAGGGTCGGTGTCTGGGTACGGCGGCCCGAGCGCAGCCAAACGGCGGAAGACAAGATTGCCGCCATCGGCATCCGACTGCGCAAATGGGTGACCCTTCACGGCATCAGCTTCAATGTCGAACCTGAGCTGGAGCATTTTTCCGGCATCGTTCCCTGCGGTGTCAGCGAACACGGCGTCACCAGTCTGGTCGATCTCGGCATTCCGGTGACGATGGCGGAAAACGACATCGTGTTGAGAGCGGAATTCGAAAAGATTTTCGGGCCGGTTGTTTCGTCAGGCAGCGCGTGACTTGCGGATTCTCTAGGAATGGCCTTTGACTAGGCAGGTCAGAAACGATCTCAATTTCTCGATACCGCCCGGCGTCCACCCAAGCTCTCGAAGTCTTCCGGTGTCCATGACACCTGGCGCCCCCCCGGACCGCTCAGGCAACGGACGGGATATCCCGGCAAGCTCTCCATAAAGTGTCAGCAGATCCCGACGGTCGAGCAGAAGATCCGACACGTTGAACACATTGAAGGCCGGGCGCTTGTCGTGCGGCGTGTTCAGCACCAGCGAGACGGCGGCGGAAAGGTCGTCGCCATGGACTTCCGTTCCCACTCTCGGAGAAATGTCGCCGCCTCGGTCGAAGTCTTTCAGGAGCTCAGACCATTTATGAGCCGTTTCCCCCGGAGGACAGCCGTAAATGCCTGTGGCTCGCAACACGGTTCCCTTGAATTCCGCTCCCGACAGGCCCTTCAGCGCCTCCTCACCTGCAAGCTTCACCCGGCCATAGAGCGTGTCCGGCTCGGGCCGGTCGGTTTCCAGAAGGGTCTCGCCCTTGCGGTGATCGCCATAGACCGACCGGCTGGACAGGAACACCGCGTCCCGGCAGCCGGCATTGCGAGCCGCTTCAAACAGCCGCCGCGTACCGTCCGCATTCAAACGCCGAAAGCGCTCTGGATCGTCCCCTTCCCCGCCCCGGAACCGCCCCGGTTCGTGAAGCAGAGCACAATGGACGAGTGCATCCGACTGCGGCACCACAGGTACGTCGTCACCAAGGTCGAAGGGGTGAAATGCTGTGGGCCAGCCTTGCAGCGGCCGACGCCCCAGGGCCGTCACCGCATGGCCTTGGTCCAGAAGACCTTTCACAATGAACCGCCCGACCGTTCCGCTGGCACCGGTCACCAGAACATGCATCAGGAAGCCTGTTTGACAGACCGCTCGGCCAGCTTGGAACTGTCCTCCGGGATACCGTTCCCGGTGGCGTAGGCCTGCCACAAGTCGATCAACGGCTTGAGTTTCTCGCTCTTGTCGTGGCCAACTTCCCAGGGCTTTTCGTACTGGTAGTGCAGAATATGGATCTGCTCCCAATCCCACAGATCGGGCAGATTGAACCAGACATATTGCAGCATGTTGTAAAAGACCGGCAGGCCGTGCCAATCCGGGAAATAGCTTTGCAGGAACGTCTGGTCAGTGCGCCGCCAGAAGGCATCCGGCTGGTCAAGGCGTGCCAGCATATCCTTGTAGGTGGCCGCGTTCGGGCAAGCGGTGAAGACACCGCTGTTCATCCGGTGAAAATCGACAAGTGATTCATAGACATTCGGCGCGGCGCAGAATTCCGGATAGCCGAAAAGCTTGTCACAATTTTTCAAGACAAGCGCATCCGCGTCAATGAACACGATTTTCTCGTATTCCTCCAGCTGCCACAAACGCAGCTTCACGAAATTGTCCAGAGGCGTATGAAACACGGGCTTGCCGCCCTTGGTGAACGGGGCTGCCGTGTGCAGCCTGCCCCGTTCGTGGCGCTCGTTGAAGGACTCCGATGTCGGCAGGCGTTCGCAGCGCCCCAGCCGGGGCTCGAATTCCCGCAACGCCGCCAGATCTTCGTCTGCCACACCCGGCGTATAGAGCACGACGAGATCAGCTCCCGTTCCGGTCCGGCGCAACGAGCGCAGCAAGGCGCAAGCTCCCGAAACGTAGTCAGGATTCGTGACCAGCGTGACATAGGCGAGCGGGCTCGCCGGTGCCCGGTCGAACTCGGGAGCATCCGTCATGGTGCAGCCTCAGGAAACTGACTTGAGCCGCGGGTGTTCCGGATCGCGCTCGATCTCTTCCGCGATTTCCTTGGTCCAGGCCGAAACGGCAGGCACCCGGCTGCGGTCGACCCGGTAGGCGAAATTTTTCGCGACATCGACGACTTCGCTCAGAAGACCGTCTTCCAACGTGATCGGATTCAGGCCGAGTTCGAGGAACTGCTTGTTTTCCACGACCAGGTCGTTTTCAGGCGCTTCCTTGCGCGGGTTTGGCAGATAAGCGACCTTCGCGCCCGTGAGCTTCGAGATCAACTCCGCCAGATCGCGCACCCGGTGGGTCTCCGTCATCTGGTTGAAGACCTTCACCCGGTCGCCCTTCGCCGGCGGGTTTTGAAGGGCGAGCTCGACGCAGCGCACAGAATCCTGAATGTGGATGAAGGCTCTGGTCTGTCCACCGGTGCCATGCACCGTCAGCGGATAGCCGATGGCCGCCTGGATCAGGAAGCGGTTCAGAACGGTGCCGTAATCGCCGTCATAGTCAAACCGGTTGATGAGCTGCTTGTGGCGCAACGTCTGCTCGGTATGCGTACCCCAGACAATGCCCTGATGGAGGTCGGTAATCCTGAGCCCGTCGTTCTTGGCGTAGAACTGGAACAGAAGCTGATCCAGACACTTCGTCATGTGATAGATCGAGCCCGGATTAGCCGGATAAAGAATTTCCTGTGACGCCTTCTCGCCGCTCAGCGTTTCCACATCGACGCTGAGATAGCCTTCCGGAATAGCCGCCCCCACGTTGGAATAACCGTAGACGCCCATGGTGCCCAGATGGACGAGATGCGCGTCAAGGTCCAGCTCGACCATCGCGTTCAGGAGATTGTGGCTGGCGTTGACGTTGTTGTTGACCGTGTAGTTCTTGTGCTGGTCCGACTTCATCGAATAAGGGGCGGCGCGCTGCTCGGCGAAGTGGACGATGGCATCGGGTCGGTTGTCAGCAAGCCACGCCTTGAAAACCTCGTAGTCCTTGGCGATGTCGATCAGATGGAAATGGATGGTGTTGCCGGTTTCCTGCTTCCAGATACGCACGCGTTCCTGAATGGAATCCATCGGCGTAAGCGACTGGACGCCGAGCTCCGCATCGATCCACCGGCGGCTGAGATTGTCGATCACGTGAATTTCGTGGCCCTGGTCCGACAAATGCAGGGATGTGGGCCAGCCGACAAATCCGTCACCACCGAGTATCGCGATCTTCACAAGCAGTCTCCCTAAACGAAACGGATCAAGACGTTAATCGGGTACCATGGATGAGCAGATTAATGCGATACCTAAATGACAAACGACTTTGATTTTCGCCGCTGCGACAAAGCGGAGCCCGCAACGGCTGGTTTCAGGCGGTCTCAAGGACCGCAAACGAACCTTTCGCCGGATCGACGGGATCAAGATCCCGGATGGCACTGACACGTGCGAAAGCCGGACCCTGCCAAAGCTGATCCATCATGTCCACCACCGTATCGGAGGGGCCGCTCAGAACCGCCTCGACCGCGCCGGTTTTCAGGTTCCTCACCCAGCCTGACAATCCGCGCGCTTCGGCCGCCGAGGCGCACCAGGCTCGGTAACCGACGCCCTGCACCCTGCCTTCTATCAGAACATGTACGGTCAAGGGATCGGTTGTCATCTGTCTCTCCCGATTTGCAACTGTCCGCCGAACTTAAATCGAGAACGGCGGACAGGCAAAGTACCCGTGGTCAATCGCCGCCGCTCCCTTCCACAACCCTGTGAACCGCGTGAGCTTCCCAGTCTCCGGGCGGCTCGAACTTGTTCAAAAGGTTCGCCAGGGCCGTTTCAGGCACCGCCTGGTACCGGTTCCTGTTCTGGGCCAAGAGCCTGTCCGGGTGCGGTTCAAGATAAACAATTTCGATCCGGGCTCCATAGTCGCGCAGCAACCGTATCGGCTTGGCGCGCAGTTGCTCGGTGACATTCGTCGCGTTCCAGACGAAATCCTGCCTTTCCCTCAGGAACCCACGTGCCATTTCATAGGCAGCCTGGACCACCCGCCCCTGATTGCCGGTACCCTTTTCATCGAGTTCTTTTCGGATGGCATCGAGACTGACCACGGGAAGATCCGGCCTGTTGTTCCCGATCCAGGTGTCCTTTCCCGAACCCGGAAGGCCCGACATTATGATGACGTTGCACCTGAAATCCTCGTGGGCCGCGAAATACGGATCCCGGTCCGATCGTTCGAAAAACGCAACGCGGCTCTCGTCATTTGCGAATGCAAAGCTTTCCGAGAGACACTTATTGTCCTCAAAGAGCTGCCGAGCGAGGGCCACATTGTCCAAGATCGAATTCTTGTCACCGCAAATCCGTCCCCGGGCATCCGCCTCCGCATGCAGGCAAAGCAGGTCCGGCCGGCACTTCCAGGATGTCTTGATCGCCAGCCGGTCACACTCCTCGCGCTCGATCAGCCAGAAAGGCAGCTGATGACCGGAGATCAGCCCGCAGATCTGCTCCCGCCACTCGAAGGGCGCTTCCACCTCCCAGAGGAGTTTTCTGGCGATGGCCGCTCCAACCCGGGAGTGTCCCCGGGACGTGATCCGGCCATCTTCCTCGTACCGCGTCGTGGCGGGTTTGCCGATGTCATGGAGCACCGCCGTCCAGAACAGACAGGACTGGTCCGAACGGGAGAGCGCGCGCCAACCCGGCGAGGCAACCAGTTCCTCCACAACCATGCGCGTATGCGTTCCCGCATCTCCTTCGGCATGATGAACGGGATCCTGGAGACAGGTATCGAGCTTAGCAAGCTCCGGCCAAAGGCCCCAGACACCGCCCCAGTCCACGATCCAGCCGGGTGCGGTGGGGACAAGATCCATGAGCCTCTTGAAGGGAACGCGCCTTGAGCCGTCATACTTCATCGTAAGCTCCCTCAAGCCCCAGAACCGGCGCAAAGATGTCCACGTCCGGCGCAAGCTTGTTGGGCAGGACAGGCCGGGAATGCCAGTGCCCCTCCGAAGAGGTTATCGTCTGAAGAAATCCCGATCGGACAAACTTGTAGCGCCCCTGGACCGTCGACGCGTCTTCCTGTTTGACATAGAGCCCTTCCGCCAGATCCGTGTCCTCGGTCTGCCGCCTGACCATTTCGAGCCGGTTCCCGGACGCTTCGGCAGACACGCGCAACGCTTCGCGCCAGTTGGGCGTCTTGTAGAGGGACGGACTAATCAGTCCCTCGACCTGCGCAACCGAGCTCAACTCGCCACGGTGAATGACCGGGACCGGCATGACGGGAAGACCTTTTAGTTTTTCCCGGCGATGGTCGGTGCTCAGGAAGAGCCCGCTCTTCCTGTCATAGATGTCGAACTCCAGAAAGAAGTGCGGCAAGGCGTCGTAATAGACCGTGTGCTTGGCAAAGAGCCACTCGCCATACATGATGTAACGGCTCCCCAGCGCCTGCCATAACCGCGGAGCGTGAACGGAGCCCCAGGTCTTGAGCAGGTCAAAGTGGCGTTCGCGGTAACCTCCGCCGAGAAAATGACCACGACTTTGCAGGCGCAGTCCGCCACTCCGGTCGAAGGACACGGCACAGTTGGCCCCATCGAGTTTTTCTTCGACGACCAGCAATTTCCCGGCGAGATCCGCGATCGGTTGGTCGTCCGGCAAGTCTCCCGCTTGCAGCCGCGACCCCTCCAGGTGCCGCGTGCGCGGGTATTTTGTCAGTTCCATGGTTTTGCTCTTTGCTGTCCGCCATCCACGCACAAACCTTCGATTGCCTTCGCCGGCTCCGATCGAGCGCGACAGGCAGTTTAATTCGGAAATGGACATGGGTGCGGAAATTGCACATGCACCGGCTCAACGCGCATTCAATGCCTATCGACTGAATGTTCGAAGTTGATCGATGTTGCAGCGACCGCGACAACGGTCGCGATGAAAATGGCGATGTGCGAAAAGGCGTTACATTGAACTGGCCGAAACGGTTCGGGATTGCGACGCAGGCTATTTACGCTGCGTCGCCATGCGCGTAAAGCAACGAACGTGTTTCAACTGACGTTTGTTGTCACGGCGATGACATTTTGCAACAAGGCAAGTCGTTCACTCCGGCAAGGCCGTTGGCTCCCGTAATACAACCTTGCCTATTGAGGTCTGTAGGGAGCGTTCAGGCCGTAATGACCCGGTTACGGCCTTCTTCCTTGGCCCGGTAGAGAGCCTGATCGGCGCGAATGATTGCCTGACTCAGCTTTTCTCCGTCACCGACGTCGGCTACGCCGATACTGACCTTCAAGAAGATTTCCAGTCCGTCGAAGTTATAAGGTGAAACATCCACCTTCGCCCGGATGGCATCGGCAATTCGGTAGGCCTTGCGGATATCGCAGTCGTAGAGCAGGCAGAAGAATTCTTCGCCGCCGGCCCGTGCGAAGACGTGCGGTTCCGGCAGTTCCTTTTCGAGTATCCCGACAAGGTGACACAGCGAATTGTCGCCGCACGCATGGCCGAAACGGTCATTGATCTGCTTGAAATGGTCGACATCGACCACGAGAACGGAAAGGTCGATACCTTCCTGCCTGGAGCGGATCTCGATTTCGCCCGCCATCTCGAAGAACTTCCGGCGATTATAGGCATTTGTCAGGTCATCGCGCTCGGCGGCCCGCTTGAGCCGCTCCTCAAGCCTCTTGCGGTCGGTGATATCCAGCATGGCGCCGGCAAGCCCGCTCACTTCGCCTGTAGACTTGTCATGGGTGACCGCCTTGTGAAACGTAACGTTGCGGATGTCGCCGTTCGCATAGCGGACTTCGGCTTCATAGATCTGCACGCCGCCCCGGCTCATCAGCTCCTCGTCGGCGCTTTCATAGATTTTCGCCAGTTCCGGAGGCGCCACATCGTAAACGCTCGAACCGTGCACTTCGTCCGACGGCAGACCGATGTACTCTTCGAAAGCCTTGTTGCAGCCACTGTAAATTCCGGCTCTGTTCTTGAAAAAAATCGGTGACGGCAGATTGTCGATCGCCGCCTGCAGGTTGTTTCGCTCGACCACGGCTTGCCGATGCAACTGGCGAAGGCTGTTTTCCCGATCCACCGCCCTCGTCGCGCGTTTCAACGCCAGAGCAACACCGTCCTTGTCGCTGGCGACAACCACATCGTCCATCCCCATGTCGAGCAGGTTCAGCGAATGCTGAACATCCAGACGGTTCTGGACACATGCGATGAAATGGCAATCGTCACCCAGCAAGGACCTCGCCTCTGCCAGCAAGTCTTCGAACTCGGCCAGTTCAGCTCCTAAGAGGCAGATCTGGAAGGTGCAAATGTCCGAATGCAAAAAGGCGTCGAAAGTCTGCAGGTCGTATCCATCGGGCAGTTCCGGAGATGGATGACCGGACTTCATATAACAACCGATGCCAACCGGCTCCGTGCAGGTTGCCGTTTTGCGTCCGGCGTCCCCAACGTTCATCGCAATCGCCCATATTACCATAATCAAGCGGTGAGTTTGCGCGATACCGTTAAATCTACGGTTAATAGCAGGCTTTTTGTTTTTTCCCGCCAGGAGCTTCGAATGTAAGCCCGCCCCATTGAAATCGCACTGGAATCCATGCTCTCCCGTTGAAACCGAAGGTCCGGACCTCTGAAGCCTCGTCCGTTTCCGCGATGCACAAGCGCACATCGTCGCGAGGCTCGGCGCGAGTATCTGGCAGGGAAACTCCAGGCGGACGACCTCCGGATCACAACGGCCTTCTCAAGGACTGTGTTGTGTTTGCGCCTGGGTTCGGACTAATTGCACTGATCCAACAAGTACTCAGGCAGAACAGAAGGTGACCCTTGATTGATTTCCTGGATGCATCGGAGGCACTTGCCAAAGAGCTGGATCTTCTCGACGATGTCAGCCGGAATCCCGACCGGCGGCATCTCTGGTTCTGGGAGAGCCCCAAATGCCTTGTCGCCCCGAAGAGTTTGAGCAACAAGGCCAACTTTGAACAGGCGTCGAGCGTGCTCGAAGCGGAAGGTTGGCCGGTTAATCTGCGCAGTACCGGTGGGGATGTTACACCGCAGGGCGCGGGCATCGTGAACGTTTCTCATGTCTACGCGACAGAGCCTGGAAAACCGGTCGATCTGAAGCGAGAGTACGACCGGCTGTGCACACCGCTCGAACAGGCGCTCGGCCCCGGTGCAGGCAGGGGCTGGCAACCCGGCGCTTTTTGCGACGGTGAGTTCAATGTTCAGCTGAACAACAGAAAATTCGCCGGAACGGCCATGCGCGTTCGCCGCGGAAAGGCGGACAGAAATAGAAGCGCCATTCTTGCGCACGCAATCATGCTGATCGATCCTGTCTCCACCGACGCAATCGATGCCATAAACCGCTTCTTGTCCCTTTTGGGCGAAGACCGCCGGATAGACGTCCAGGCTCACGCCTGCCTTCCGCGCAACATCTCCAGGCAAGCCTTCGTCGCAACGCTCACTGAAACCTTCTCGAAGTGAGCGGAGCTCCTCCCGGATAGACTGCGTGAGAAATCGCACATGAGGCCGGCAAGTTTCGTGACCAAGGTGACCGCGCAGACACTCTCCGGGACCCTGTTTTTGGCTTCCCGTTTCTCGTCATTGGACCTGCCTCGGCTAACACCGAGAGACAGGCCTTGCTCGGCAGTCATGCAAGACAGTGGCTGCTGCGCCGATGCCCGCAACCGGATGACGAATTGCTCTCGAAAACAAACATCCGGGGTCCTGAACAGCGCTTTGCAACCGAGTCCTATTGGAAAAGCACTTTTTCTTCCCTTGAAAGCCAACGAAGGGATTGAAACCTTCAAAATCGCGTAAGATACTGATTTTTATTTCTTTTACCCCATTCGACTGCGAGTGGAACCCGTCCACGCGCTTTGAAGGGCCTCGATCAGGAAAAAAGTGGCCATTGAAAAATTGGTAAGAAAAATACACCAAAGCACATCTTGGTTGGATTTAGTTTGGGAGAGCTGCTGTGAATCTCGGTGATTGCAATAATTTCAAGGATTTCCGGAGACTCGCCAGCAAGCGGCTTCCCGGTCCCATTTTCAACTACATCGACGGTGCGGCGGACGATGAGGTCACCTACCGGCGGAACACCGAGGCTTACGACAGTTGCGACCTCGTGCCGAACGTGCTCGCGGGGGTCGAGACTGTCGACATGAGCGTCGAAGTCATGGGGCAGAAGCTGGACATGCCGCTATACTGCGCTCCGACCGCGTTGCAGCGGCTCTTCCATCACGATGGCGAACGCGCGGTGGCGCGTGCTGCGAGCAAGTTCGGCACCATGTTCGGCGTGTCATCCCTTGCGACCGTGACGGTCGAGGAAATCGCCCAGATCGCAAGTTCCCCGAAGATGTTCCAGTTCTACTTTCACAAGGACCGTGGCCTGAACGATGCCTTGCTGGAACGGGCGCGGGACGCGAACTTCGAGGTGATGGCGCTGACGGTTGACACGATCACGGGCGGCAACCGGGAACGGGACCTCAGAACAGGCTTCACCTCGCCGCCCAAGCTTACGCTCGGCTCTCTCCTGAGTTTCGCAATGCATCCGATGTGGGCCTGGAACTTCTACACCAAGCCCAAATTCGACATGCCTCACTTGTCCGGCTACGTCAGCGAAGGCACCAATGTTGCCGTTTCCGTCGGAAACTACTTCTCGACGATGCTGGATCAGTCCATGAACTGGAAGGATGCGGAAGAGCTCTGCGCCAGGTGGAACGGCCAATTTGCGCTCAAGGGCATCATGAGCGTCGAAGACGCCAAGCGCGCCGTCGACATAGGGTGCACCGGCATCATGGTTTCCAACCATGGCGGCAGACAACTTGACGGCTCGCGCAGTCCGTTCGATCAGCTTGCCGAAATCGTCGATGCGGTCGGCGACAAGATCGACGTCATCTGTGAAGGCGGAATTCAGCGGGGCACACACGTGCTCAAGGCGCTCTCGGTCGGTGCGAAAGCCTGTTCAGGAGGCCGGCTTTACCTCTACGCCCTGGCCGCTGCGGGCCAGGCTGGTGTCGAGCGCGCTCTGGGCAACCTGAGAACCGAAATAGAACGCGACATGAAGCTGATGGGCATCACCAGTCTCGACCAGCTCAGCCGCGACAATCTTCGCTTCCGCAATCCGGCCTGACCGACAACCGGGACCGGATCGCATTGCCGGCGGCATCGGGTGCGGACAGGGGTACGGTCGATCGTGGCGAACAGCTTGCCGCGAAGCGCGCAACGTTGGTCAGCGGCAGGCGTTTCAATACCGGTTCGCGCTTGGTGAACCGGTATTGCAGGACCTGAAGAAGTGCGGGTCATCGGACACGACGTGCGTGCGCATCCGAAACGCCTCAAGAGCTCTTGACGATCCGGTGTCTTCCGGTCCCGGTCTCAAGAAGCCCTTTGGAAATAAGCCTCAACCTGCCCCGGCGTCTCTGCAATCAGGACAGGCTTTTCCATTTCGAGTTCCTGCCGGCTGCCATATCCCCAAAGCACGCCGATGCCGGCAACGCCGTTGTCCTTCGCGCCAATCAGATCGTGTCTCCGGTCACCGATCATAAGGACTTCCGACGGCGACGCCTGTTCACCAGACAGAATATGAGCAATCAGCTCGGTCTTCGAGGACCGCGTACCGTCGAGCTCGGAGCCATAGACCGTACCGAAAAAACGCCTCAACCCGAAATGCTCGACAATCCGGGAGGCATAAACATGCGGTTTTGAGGTGCAGACATGAAGCTGCCGGTTCTCGGCGCGCAACATGGAGAGCAATTCCGGTATTCCGCCGATCAACGAGTTTTCGAACAGTCCGGTCTGTGTGTACCGTTCCCTGTAAAACGCCACTGCCCGGTCCAGTTCCGGCTGCTCGTCCGTTCCCAGAAGAACCCTGAAGCTCTCCCAGAGCGGCGGACCGATGCACCAGCGAAGGTCGTCTCCGTCCGCCACCGTGCTCCCCATCTTTTCAAGGGCGTATCGAATGGACCTGGAAATTCCTTCGTAAGGATCCGTCAGCGTCCCGTCGAGATCGAACAACACGGTTGAGATTGGCATGCGCCCTCCAGCAAAAAGAAACCGACCTGGAAAAGCTCCGGACCGGTTTCAAACAAATGAGCGAGCGTGCCAATCGTGTCAATGCGTGGCGTGGATCAGGAAAACTCCATGATCACGGCATCGACCGCCAGGCTGTCTCCAGGGACTGCCTTGACCGCTGAAACCACGCAATCCCGCTCGGCCCGAAGCACATTTTCCATTTTCATGGCTTCGACAACGGCGAGTTGTTCCCCCGCCTTGACTTCCTGGCCTTCCGAGACCGCGATGGAAACCACAAGGCCCGGCATCGGACACAGCAGCATCTTCGAGGTATCCGGCGGCAGCTTCTCCGGCATGAGCTCCTCAAGCTCCGCGATCCGCGGTGTCATCACCTTTGCGATCACCGAGTAGCCCTGCCAGTCAAGTCGATAGCCACCGGTTACCGGGCGAACCTGAACCGTAACCTGCTCCTCGCCGACCCGGCCCGTCCAAAGCGGGGCACCCGGTGCCCAGTCGGATTCCACGTTCAGAATAGGTCCCTCGCCGATGGCCACGTCGATTTCGACAGGGGTGCCCGGGTAGCCCGCGGCAAGGCGGATCGGCACGAACGTATCGTCCAGCTTGACCACCCAGTCTTCGCGAATGGCGCCGGAATGCGCCCGCAGCCGTCCGGGAAGGTGATCCAGACGCTCGCGTTCCAGTGCGCCCATCGAAAGCGAAACCGCGGCAAGCACGGAATAGGCCGTGTCATCGGGGACAGCGGGAGAGAAACCGTCCGGATACTCATCCGCGATGAAACTGGTCGCCAGTTCGCCGGAACGCCAGCGGGGATGGTTCATCAGCGCCGTCAGGAACGGAACATTGTGCTGGATTCCATCGACGTAAAAGCCATCCAGAGCGGAACTCATTGCCTCAATGGCTTCATCGCGGCTCGGTGCGTGTGTAATCAGCTTGGCGATCATGGGGTCGTAGAACATGGAAATCTCCGACCCCTCGACCACGCCGGTGTCGTTGCGGATCGTCACCGTCCCGTCGGCGCTTTCCTCCGGCGGCTGGTAACGCACAAGGCGGCCGATGGAGGGAAGGAAGTTCCGGTAGGGATCTTCCGCGTAGATGCGGCTTTCGACGGCCCAGCCGGTCAGCTTCACGTCATCCTGTGCAAGGGAGAGCTTTTCCCCGGCTGCGACCCGGATCATCTGTTCGACCAGATCGATGCCGGTAACCAGTTCCGTAACCGGGTGCTCCACCTGGAGGCGGGTGTTCATTTCCAGGAAGAAAAAGCTCTTGTCCTGGCCTGCGACGAATTCCACCGTACCGGCGCTGTCATAGTCAACCGCCTTGGCAAGAGCAACCGCCTGCTCACCCATCTTGCGGCGCGTCTCCTCGTCCAGAAGCGGCGACGGCGCTTCCTCGATCACCTTCTGGTTCCGGCGCTGAATGGAGCATTCGCGTTCGCCCAGATAGATCGCGTTGCCGTGCTTGTCGCCCAGCACCTGAATTTCGATATGCCGCGGATTTTCGATGAACTTCTCGATGAACACGCGGTCGTCGCCAAACGAAGAGGCCGCCTCGGACTTCGAACGCGCAAATCCGTCGTGCACTTCCGCATCGTTCCAGGCGATGCGCATGCCCTTGCCGCCGCCGCCAGCGGACGCCTTGATCATCACCGGATAGCCAATCTCCTTGGCGATCTCCACTGCGTGTTCCGGCGTTTCGATCACTCCGAGATAGCCAGGAACGGTGCTGACTTTCGCGTCGTTGGCGAATTTCTTGGATTCGATCTTGTCACCCATCGCCTCGATGGCGCGCGGGTTCGGACCGATCCAGACGATGCCTTCTTTCGCAAGTGCTTCGGGGAAGCTCGCCCGTTCGGACAGGAATCCGTAGCCCGGATGCACCGCTTCCGCGCCCGTTTCCTTGCAGGCTGCGATGATTTTATCCGCGATCAGATAGGATTCCGCGGCCGCCGCGGGTCCGATGTGAACGGCTTCGTCCGCCATCTCCACATGCAGCGCCTCACGATCCGCGTCGGAATACACCGCAACGGTCTTAATCCCCATCCGGCGAGCGGTTTTGATGACCCGGCACGCGATCTCGCCCCGGTTGGCGACAAGTATTTTTGAGAACATGAACTCCACCCAGCAGGATCGTTTTTTGAATTTGTAGGCCGGGGGTCCCTCACGCGCAACTTATCCAAAGGGCGAGAGGGGCTTTTCCCGATGCTTTCACCCGAGCTGTGCGCACGATCACAGCAGCGGCCAATGCCGCTCCCTAAATTCTTTGTGTCACACGCTGCCGGAAATGAATGGTAAAATCCGGACGGCCAGTGGATTTTGGAAGCTACTAGGAGCTATCGATGCGAATTCGTCATCTCGCGACAGCCACGCTCGCGCTTGCCGGCGTTGCCCTGACCACCGCCGCCGAAGCGGCCCGCCCCGACCTTCGCCGCATGACCTGCGCACAGGCCCAGAACCTGGTCCGGCAGCACGGCGCTTTGGTCTTCACAACCGGACAACACACATTCTCAAGGTTCGTCTCGAACCTGAGCTATTGCGATCGCGGACAATCGCTCTTCACCCAATACGGGCCGACCCTGGACACCCCGAAGTGCCCCGTGGCGTTTAAATGCCAGGAACGCCTGTTCCGCCACGGGATCAGGCGCTGGTAGTCCTGCCCGCAGCAGAAACCTCCCGTCGAGAACGGCGGAGACGACTGCGAAAGCAAATGTATCGGCAAACCGCCCCGGGTCCCGCGCGAAAGGATCGGCGGAACGACAACAGCACCGCGTTTCCCGTTCTAAACGGAGCGCGGCGACTGTCAGCGGGATCGGGTCTACAACGGAATGTTGTCGTGTTTCCGCCAGGGAATTTCGACCTGCTTCGACCTGAGCAGCGCGAGCGCCTTGGCTATGCGGCGGCGGGTGGAATGCGGCCGGATGACATCGTCGATGTAACCGCGTTCCGCCGCGACGAAAGGATTGGCGAACCGGTCCTCGTAGTCCTTCGTCCGCTTGGCGATCTTTTCCCGGTCGTCGAGTTCCGAACGGTAGAGGATCTCGACCGCGCCCTTGGCACCCATCACCGCAATTTCGGCGGACGGCCAGGCGTAATTGACATCACCGCGAATGTGCTTGGAACTCATGACGTCGTAAGCGCCGCCGTAGGCCTTGCGGGTGATCACCGTGATCTTTGGCACCGTTGCTTCCGCGTAGGCAAACAGCAGCTTGGCACCGTGCTTGATCAGCCCGCCATATTCCTGTGAGGTGCCCGGCAGGAAGCCCGGCACGTCGACGAAGGTCACGATCGGGATGCTGAAACAATCGCAGAACCGGACGAACCTGGCGGCCTTGCGGCTTGCATCGGCATCGAGGACGCCGGCCAGCACCATCGGCTGATTGGCGATGATCCCGACGGTGCGCCCTTCCATGCGGCCGAATCCGGTGATGATGTTCTTCGCAAAACTGCCCTGGATCTCGAAGAAATCCCCCTCGTCAACCGTCTTGGAGACAAGCTCCATCATGTCGTAGGGTTTGTTCGGGTTGTCCGGGATCAGGGTGTCCAGACTGGTGTCGATCCGCTCCGGATCGTCGTAGTTCGTCAACTCGGGAAGCTCTGCCTGATTGTTCATCGGCAGGAAGTCGATGAGACGGCGCATTTCGAGGAGAGCCTCGACATCGTTGTCGAAGGCGCCGTCGGCGATCGAGGACTTGGTCGTGTGGATCGATGCCCCGCCGAGTTCTTCGGCCGTCACGGTTTCGTTGGTCACCGTCTTCACCACGTCGGGCCCGGTAACGAACATGTAGGACGTGTCCCGCACCATGAAGATGAAATCCGTCATCGCGGGCGAGTAGACATCTCCGCCGGCGCACGGGCCCATGATCAGGGAGATTTGCGGAATAACGCCGGAGGCAAGCACGTTGCGGTGAAACACCTCGCCGTAGCCGCCCAGCGCGGCGACACCTTCCTGGATTCGTGCACCACCGGCATCGAACAGGCCGATGATCGGGGCCCGGTTCCGAAGGGCCATGTCCTGAAGCTTTGTGATCTTTTCGGCATGTGTCTCCGAAAGGGAGCCGCCGAAAACCGTGAAGTCCTTGGAAAAGACATAGACCGTGCGGCCGTTGACCGTTCCCCAGCCGGTGACCACACCGTCACCCGGAATATGCTGTTCTTCCATCCCGAAATCGGTGCAACGATGCTGCTTGAACATGTCGAACTCCTCGAAGGAGCCCTCATCCAGCAAAACCTCGATCCGTTCGCGCGCGGTCAGCTTGCCTTTTTTGTGCTGGGAATCGATGCGGCGTTGTCCGCCGCCCATGCGCGCGGTTTCACGGCGTTGTTCCAATTCGGCCAGAACTTCTTTCATCCGGTCCTCCCAAAATTCGGTTTTTCAGGCCGTAACATGAACCAAATGCGAGGCAAAGTCAGCACAAGGGCTTATGGCACCGGTTCATCGCCGGTTCCGGGTCCGCTCATGCCCGTGAACCGGCATCCTCTGGTGCCAGGTGCCGGCCCGGCGCATACCGTCGGTCCAGGTTGAAGTCCGAAGCAGAGTATTGAATTCAAGTTGCATATCAAATGAGCAAATACGGGGAGCCGGCTGAATTCGGCATTGCTGTTCACGCATTTCCTAAGATCGCGGTTTCGAGTTGCCTGGTCGCCCAGCCGGGCAGAAATCAATAAATTGCCGCGTCTATCGGCAGGAAAAATGCTTCGGAGGCAAACCGATCGTTTCGCCCTGGTTTCCAGCTTCGGCTTTTTTGCAAGTCGTTGGCCGTTTTGCTTTTAAAGGTTTACCGGCCGTTTGACGACAAGGCCCACAGGCGGGAGAAAAACAGGGATTTTCGTCTTTCTCAGCCCATTTGCCCAATTACTAGTCACGGCCGCTGAGATATTGCGCTTTGACAGCCTTCGGAATTTTGCGATGATGCATAAGAAGAAAGCACACCGAAGGGGAGGCAATGCCGGACGACCGCAACTTCTTCAATGAAATGCTCGATGAAAACGGCGGGCCACGCCCGCCTTACGCCCGCCTTGCCCAATGGCTTGAAGACAAGCCCGCCAATTTTCTGACGAAGAAGAGCCGCGACGCGGAAATGATTTTCCGCAGACTGGGAATCACATTCGCGGTTTACGGTGCCGAAGAGGCCACCGAGCGTCTGATTCCCTTCGATCCTATTCCCCGCATAATCTCCGCCGCGGAGTGGCGCCGGCTTTCCATAGGCATCGATCAGCGTGTCAGGGCGCTTAATGCCTTCCTGCACGACATTTACCACCGGCAGGAAATACTCCGCGCAGGCGTCATTCCGGAAGCGCTCATCCTGCAAAACGAGGCCTTCCTGCCTGAAATGGTGGGTTTCACCCCGGCACGAAAGGTCTACGCCCACATCATAGGAACCGATCTCGTCCGTGTGGGCGAAGACGAGTTCTACGTTCTGGAAGACAATACCCGCACACCGTCCGGCGTCTCCTACATGCTGGAGAACCGCGAAACGATGATGCGCCTTTTCCCGGAACTCTTTCAGACCAACCGGGTCGCCACCGTCGAGCAGTATCCCGAACTCTTGCGCCGGACTCTGGAAAGTGTCGCCCCCGACGGCGGCAAATCCGATCAGACCGTCGCGGTTCTGACTCCCGGGATCTACAACTCCGCTTATTTCGAGCATGCCTTCCTGGCCGACTCCATGGGTGTCGACCTTGTCGAAGGCCGCGACCTCTTCGTCGACGCCGGCAAGGTCTACATGCGCACCACCCGCGAGCCGAAGCAGGTGGACGTCATCTATCGGCGCATCGACGATGCCTTTCTGGATCCCCTCACCTTCAATCCGGACAGCATGCTTGGCGTTCCGGGCCTGTTCGACGCCTACCGGGCCGGAAATGTCACGATCTGCAACGCACCGGGCACGGGCATTGCCGACGACAAGGCTATCTATGCCTATGTCCCCGACATCATCGAATTCTATACCGGTCAAAAGCCGCTTCTGAACAATGTCCCGACCTGGAATTGCTCCCGGAAAGAGGATCTGGCCTATGTGCTCGACAATCTCGACGACATCGTCGTCAAGGAGGTTCACGGCTCGGGCGGATACGGCATGCTGATCGGCCCGACCGCATCGAAACGGGAAATCGCCGAATTCCGGAAGGTCCTGCAGCACAATCCTTCCAACTACATTGCCCAACCCACCCTTGCCCTTTCCGCCTGTCCGACACACGTCGCCTCCGGCGTCGCCCCCCGGCACGTCGATCTGCGTCCCTTCGTCCTGATTGGCGATCAGGTTCGCATCACACCTGGCGGACTGACCCGGGTCGCGCTCAAAAAGGGGTCGCTCGTCGTCAATTCAAGCCAGGGCGGCGGCACCAAAGACACCTGGGTACTAGAAGACTGAGGATTAAATGCTCGGAAGAACCGCCGCCTCGCTTTTCTGGATGTCGCGCTATCATGAACGCGCCCAGAATGTCACTCGTCTGCTGGAGGTCGCCTATCGCGGCGCCATCATGTCGCACAACGGTCAGGAGCACGGCACTCATCTTACCTTCGCCCTGACCAACTCCGGGCTCGAAAGCGACTACCGCCAGAAATACGAAGAGCTGAATATTCGCAACGTCTCGATGTTCATGATCTTCGCCAAGGACAATCCGCTCAGCGTTCGGAACTCGCTCGAGCTTGCCCGCAACAACGCAAGGGCCGTGCGCACAAGCATTACCGCCGAACTCTGGGAGGCCATGAACACCACCTGGATCGAGTTCACCGAAGTCAATCCGCAAAGTGTCACCCAGGAAAAGCTGCCGGATTTTCTGGCATGGATCAATCAGAGAGCCCACCTGTTCCGCGGCGCGCTTTTGAACACCGTTCTCAGGAATGACGGATACTTTTTCAGTCAGATGGGCAATTTCGTCGAGCGCGCGGACAATACGGCCAGGATCCTCAACACCCAGTACTGGTCCCTGCTGCCGGATAACGACATCATCGACGATGGCTCAACGGAGCGCTACCAGTGGTCGGCAATCCTGAGAGCGTTGTCCGGACGGCGCAGTTACCGTTTCGCCTATCCGCATGCGCGCCTGAAAGCCTTCAACATCGCGGAATTCCTCATCCTGAGGCAGGAAATGCCACGTTCGCTCGCGCATTGCTTCGACTGGATCGCCGACACGGCAGAGGACCTGGCGCAGTATTACGGTTCGCGCGAACCCAGCCTGGACCTGGCAATCGAGATCCATCGGGAACTGTCCGGCAAACAGATGCGCGACATCTATCAAGAAGGTCTCCACGATTTTCTGACAATTTTCATTGGCAAGAACAATCAGTTCGCACAACAGTTATCTGAAGACTATAATTTCGCCTGATCCTCGAACCCGACAACCCGGTGCCGCATGCGACTGACCGTCCGACATACCACCAGCTACCGATACGACTCGCCGCTAGCCAACGCCATGCAGCAGCTCCGCCTGACACCGGAGGACGGCCCGGCACAGAAAGTCATCGACTGGGAAATAGATGCGCCCGGCATCGCGCGGGCCACCACCTACAAGGACGCGTTCGGCAATCAGGTGCATATGGTCTCGCGCAGCGGCCCTGTCGAAGACGTCGCAATTACCGCCTCCGGCACGCTGGAAACCATCGATACGAACGGTGTCATTGGCTTCGAGCCCGATGCAAAGGCGCCGCCGCGCATCTACACCAGGATCACGCCGCTCACGCACTTCAATCAGGCTATCCGCAAACTGGCAGCCCATGCGGACGTCGCGGACAAAGTCTCCGGCTTCCATGACCTCATGCACGCGATCCGGGACAAGGTCGACTACAAGGTCGGGGTGACGGAGACCCATGCTTCGGCGACATCCGCGCTCGCGGCCGGCGAAGGCGTTTGCCAGGACCACGCCCATATCTTTATCTCCGCGGCAAGGTCGCTCGGCGTTCCGGCACGCTATGTCTCGGGCTATCTCCTCCTGGAAGAGGAACAGGCCTCGGAAGCTCACCATGCCTGGGCTGAAGTGATGATCGACGGACTGGGCTGGACCGGGTTCGACATCTCCAACGCCGTGTGCCCGACGGACCGCTACATCCGGTTGACGGTCGGCCTCGATTCCCGATCGGCCGCGCCGATCAGGGGCATCCGGTTCGGCGGCCTGGAAGAAAACCTTCATGTTGAAGTCGATGTTGCACAAGCCGCTTTTCAACAGCAGCAATAGCTGTCATTTTCCGGACGCCAAAACCGGGTTCACTGGCAAGAAGAAACCATTGTTAGGCTGGGGGGCGCGGCCATGACTTACTGTGTCGGCTTAAAACTGGATCGCGGCCTGGTGTTTGCCGCGGACACGAGAACCAATGCCGGCGTCGATAACATTTCGACCTTCAAGAAGCTTCACGTCTGGGAGGACCCCGGCGAGCGGGTGATCACGCTGCTTTCGGCGGGAAACCTGGCCGTGACCCAGGCGGTCGTTTCCCTGCTCAGCGAACACATCGCATCGGCGGATAGCGACCGAGCGACGCTGATGACGGCCAAGACCATGTTCCAGGTTGCGCGCCTGGTCGGCAGTGCGGTACGCGAAGTCAAGGAAATCGACGGAGAAGCCCTTGCGGCCAACGCCGACAACTTCTTCGTCACCTTCATTCTCGGAGGTCAGATCAAGGGTGAGCCGCCTCGCCTGTTTCAGGTCTATGCGGCAGGCAACTTCATCGAGGTCTGCGAGGATACGCCCTATCTGCAGATCGGCGAACACAAATACGGCAAACCCATACTTGACCGGGTCACGCGCGCGGAAATGCGCCTTGGCGAAGCTGCCAAGCTGGTACTCTTGTCGTTCGATTCAACGCTTCGGTCCAATCTTTCGGTCGGCATGCCGATCGACATGCTGCTCTACAACACCGATTCCTTTACCGCTCAGCGCCAGGTGCGGATCGACCAGGACGATCCCTATTTCCAGAAGCTGTCCCGAGGATGGTCCGACAAATTGCGCGAAGCCTTTGCCGACATTGACGAATTCGAAGTCTGACACCACTCGTTCCAGACGCAGGAACAAACCTTCAGGCAGACGTCATATTGCACCGGTAGAAGCGTTCAGGATCTTTCCGGAGAACATGTTGCAATGAGTAGCTCCAGCACCGTCACGGATCTTGACGCCATCACCTGGACGCGGGAACCGGCCAACAAGCCGCTGGAAGAAAACGATACGGCGCTCAGGGCGATCCGGTCCATGATCAAGTCCGGCGAACGCAATCAGACCGTAGATCTGCTCAAGCGCTGGGACCCGGTCGACGTCATGCAGCTTCTGACGCGGCTCAGGCTCAAGCACGCCCGCAAACTATTCCAGTGGCTGCCCGCGAACCCGTCCATCAAGGTGGTGGCCGAACTGAGACCCGAGTTCCGTTCGATCCTCATGGAAGAATCGACGCTCGAACAGTTCCGGGACATTCTGGCGGGACTCGATCCCGAAGACGCCACCGAAATCCTGAACGAATTTCCGGAAGATGTTGCCGACGAATTGGCGGCGCGCCTGCCGGACGTTGAAGAGATCTCCACCCGCGCCGGCTATGCCGACGATTCCGCCGGGCGGGTCATGGCCCGAAAATTCGTCGCGTTGCCGGAGAACTGCACCACAGGCGAGGCCGTCACGCAAATGCGTGAGGAAGCGGACCGGATCCGCAAGATCTTCACGGTTTATGTGATCGATGCGGCAGGTAAGCTCACCGGCACGGTCGAAGTCGGAAAGCTGCTTCTCGCCCCCAGGGAAACACCTCTCAAGGACATCATGAACAAGGATGTCATCGCGGTGTCCGCGGATACGGATCAGGAAGAGGTCCTGCGTCTGGCGCGCAAGCGGGACATGCGTACCGTGCCCGTGGTCTCCGCAGACGGGCATCTTGTCGGACGCATCACCCCCAAGCAGTTGACCCGTATCGCCGCGGACGAGGCCAACGAAGACATGCTGCTGATGAGCGGCGTGTCGGGTGAAGCCCGCTCCGACGACACGATATTCAGGATTGTCCGGGGCCGTCTTCCCTGGCTTTTGGCCGGACTTGTCGGCGCGAGCATCGCCGCCACGGTGGTTGGTTCGTATGAAGACCAGTTGGCCGAAGCCGCCATTCTCGCCGCCTTCATTCCCGTGACGATGTCCATGGCCGGCAATGCCGGCCTTCAGGCCTCCGCCGTCGCCGTGCAGGGCATCGCCACGGGCGCCCTATGGTCCGGCGATATCTTCTTCCGGCTCTTGAAGGAACTTGTCGCAGCGTTGTTCAACGGAGCGATCGCCGGAGCCATCCTTGGAGGCCTGGTGATGACCGCGTCGCTTGTCGTCCCTCTGGAAGCTCCCTTCCATCTGGCGATCGCCACGTCCCTGTCCCTGTTGTGCGTGACGACTCTCGCTGCAATGGTCGGCGCGACAATTCCGATTGTCCTCGACAAGATCGGCATCGATCCGGCCATGGCCATAGGAGTGTTCATCACGTCTTCGAACGATGTCCTGGGCGTGCTGATCTTCTTCCTGATGGCAACGACATTTTACATCACATGAGAGTTTTGCGGCCGCGCCGCCTCCTGCCGGCGAGGCCTAGCCGCCTCACCCGTCCTTGAGGACCAGCACCGCCGCTTCGAACTCGGTTTTCTTGCGTGCGCGAAGTTGCGCGGCCTCGGCGTCTTCGCCCCAGCGCTCGATGTTGAAATCCTCCTCGACATGCGCAGCCTTCCAGGCCGCGTCCGCGTCGAGATATGATTCTCTCACAGCAAGCGCCAAGAGAGCTGAACCTGTCAGGCCCGTGATTGTATGGAGCGCTGCGAGACGCAAGGGCGTTTCATCCGCCAGCCGCTCCCCGAAAGCCCGCAACACGGTTTCCGGCTGCGGCTTGTGAATGATCCCCTCGATCAGGACAAAGCGTCCGTCAAGCAGACGGCCTGCCCATTCGACCACCGGATCCCACAAACTCGCTTGTGTTTGAACCAGACTTTCAGGATCATCCGCCCGATAGCAGAGCGCATCGTTCCCGGCATACCGGACAATGTCCTCGACAACCTCCCGGAAACGATCGCGGACGGCGTCCTGTGCGGAATTCGCAATCCGCGTCAACGGCATGCGCACCGGGTCGATTTCCGTTTCCTGTGCGTCCCACTCCGCGGCAACCGCGGCTGCGAGCGTTTCGGTCGGCAGGAGCAGCGTCGCCTTGGCCGGCGTCTTGACAGTACGGCCGTCCAGGTGGATCGCAAAGCCGTCTTTCCCCGCGACATAAGTCACGTCCTTGTAAAACCTCTTGGGCAGTTCACGTTTGGACAGCTCACGTGCACGCTGTTCCGGATCTTTTGACAACTCCTCATTCGAAGCTTCAAGAAAATCGCGCATTAGACTGTTTCCTCGTCGAATTTAAACAATTCCGCGACTGCCTGATCCAGCTCTTCGAAGCTGTCGACGATCAGTTCCGCCCCTTCCGCGTTCAAGCGGGTGCTCTCATGATAGCCCCACGTGACACCAATTGCATGAGCCCCTGCCTCTCTCGCCATGGTCATATCGAAGCCGGTGTCGCCGAGCATGACGGTGCGGCCCGGCTCCGCACCGGTTTCCGCCATGGCCCGAAAAATCATGTCCGGATGCGGTTTGGAAGGAGAAGTGTCGGCCGTCTGGATGGTTGCAAACATGCCGTGCAGATCGTGGACCTCCTGCATGTGCCTAACGCCCCTCAGAGCCTTGCCCGTGGCAATGCCCAGCAGGACATCTTCGCGGGCGTGAAAACGCTCGATCGCCTCCCTGGCGCCGGGATACAGCGGATCGATCTCAAGGCCCTGCTCCCGCCGGCTGAATTTGGACTGCCGATAGGCGTCCGCCATCATCGCCACCTTGTCCTGATACGCCGGGCCAACCAGATCCGAGAACGCCTCCTCCAATGACCGTCCGACAATGGAAAGAGCCCTCTGACGGTCCGGCATCGGCAGGCCGGCGGCGTCAAACCCAACCTGCAATCCGTGAAGAATGCTGTTTTGGCTGTCGACCAGCGTGCCGTCGACGTCAAAAATGATGAGATACATGAATTATCCAGCTTCCAGTTAGCGGCTTTCGCATGTGACCGGTTTTGCACCGGGGGTCAAGAGTTGCCGCCTCGTCTCGTCCGATCGGCAATTCGTTCCCACGCTGCGACATATCGACTGCCGAACTTGGGATATCCGCGATTTCAAATTACCTGCCCGAAATTCGCCGCTTTAAGATGGTTAGCGAACATATTACCGGGCGCAGGCACGTAAACCGATTGGTTACCATGACCCGCGATACTTGCGTGTGCTGGTGGGGATGATCGCTTGGGGCAAGTTTGTCGCCAAAGAATACGGAACACGGAACGCAGCATGACCGGCTGCGCGAAAACGATGGTTTTGTCTGAATGACTCAGAAGAAGCAGCCCCCCGCCCGCATGGGGTCGAAAACACCCTCCAAAAACGGACGGATGCCCTACGCCCTTCTTTCCGGTGTAACTCTGCTGATTTTCGCTCTTGCCATGGCTGCCATGTTAATGGAACCGGCTCTCGCGCCCTCTCATGTCGCGAGCCTGGCATCGACACCTGAAAACGCCTCTCTTTCCCGCCTGGAAACGGCCCGGACAGTTAAAGACGCGATTGTGCCGCTTCGGGCTGTGACGCCGGACGCAGGCAGCCTCGCAGACAGGCAGCCAGCCGGTCCGGACCTCAAAGCGATCAAGGCAGCGGAAGCCCGGGAGACCGCCAAGGAAACGCTCGTCCGAAAACTCGCCAGACTAAGGCTTGCCGGCAGTCTTCTGGCCGCTCAGGCTGCCTCGAAAACCCGTATCGCGAAAGAACATGCCGGCGCCTTTGACATTGCCCTGGCAACCTCAGGCGAACCGGACACCCGCGCAGAACGCTCCACAACCGTGTCCGCGCTTCTCGGCGACGACGCGCAGGCCGGTGCGGAAACCGGCATTGTCGCGGCACTGGAAGAAACGGCGGTCGCTGAACTGGAAGCCGAGCTTCCCTCAAACTCCGGAACCATCGTCCCGCCGGCTCCCGGCATCAAGCCTGAACCGCCGCGCCGCGCCGTCGCAGAACCGTCGAAGGACAAGGACCGTAAGGCCAAGGCACCGGTCCTTGCCTATGCAACCCCCGGAAACCCGGACGATGAGGACGGGGGTGTCTTCAGCGGCCTCGGCAAGCTTTTCGGCGGCGGAGGCATTGCCACCCGTAGAAAGGGTGTGGCGATTTACGACATCAGCGCGGCAACCGTGCACATGCCGGACGGAACGAAGCTGGAAGCTCATTCGGGTATAGGGCACCGGATGGACAATCCGAAGTACGCCCATGTACGGATGCTTGGCCCGACCCCCCCGAACGTCTACAAGCTCCGCATGCGGGAGCGCCGCTTCCACGGTGTCGAAGCCATCCGGATGCTGCCCTACGACAAGGCGGCCATGAAGGGGCGCGACGGCATGCTGACCCATACCAGGCTCCTGCGCAACTCCATCGGCTCCCACGGCTGCGTGGCATTCAAGGACTACAAGAAGTTCCTGACCGCCTTCAAAACAGGCAAGGTCAAGACGATGATCGTCGTGCCGTCCATGAACAAGCTGCCGTCTTACATGGCCATGCTGGAGCGCCACACCGGCGCCTCTTAAGTGGCTTGCAGCCGGTCGGGGGATTGGCTATGCCGGGGGAGATCCCTCTTTTCCGCCCGCACCGGAGCCCTTCTTGACCAAGATCGTCCTGCTGCTGCTGTTTCTGATTGCCGCAATCCAGGTGATCAAGCCTCTCGGATGGCCTGGTCTGAAGAAGCGGTCAGACGCCTGGAAGCTTGTCGCGGGTGTGATGGGCTTCACCTTCGCATCGCTGGTACTGAGCGCCTTGTTTCAGGGGGTATGACCCAGGAGCGCGCGCTGTTTCCCGCGGCCTGACTGGTAGGTCGACATGTTCAAGACCCCTCCGGCAACCCTATTCATGCTGTGCGGCAAGGTTGCTTCAGGAAAGTCAACCTTGGCGGACCGCCTGGCCTCCACTCACAACACCGTTCTCTTGCGCGAGGACTTCTGGCTCTCCAGCCTCTACGGTGAGGAACTGAAGACACTGCGAGACTACGTGAAGTTTTCCGCGCGTCTCAAGCAGGCGATGGCATCATATATCGTCGCGCTGTTGAAAAGCGGAACCTCTGTCGTTCTCGACTTTCCGGCAAATACGAAAGATGACAGGCTCTGGATGCAGGAACTCATCGACAGAGCCGAGTGTCTTCACCAGCTCCACTATCTGGACGTTCCTGACGAGATATGCTTGTCGCGGCTCGGGCAGCGCAACGCATCGGGCGAACACGAGTTTTCGGTGACCGAGGACCAGTTTGAGCGCATAGCCGAGCATTTCCAGCCCCCCTCCGAAGACGAGCGCTTCAACATCATGGTTCACCGGGTTTCAGTCTGAAAGTTGAAAGCAGACCTACCGCCTGATCAGGTCCTCGTCGGGATCGTCAACTTCCGGGTCGTAATCGGAGGCATCGAAACCCAGCAGGTTCCAGGTCTGCTGCATGTGCGGCGGCAGTGGCGCGGAGACATCGATCGTGCCGTGGCCCGAGGGGTGCGGGATGACGATCCGGCGCGCCAGCAGATGCAGCCGGTTCTGTATGCCGCCCGGCAATTCCCAGTTCTCGATATTGAAATACTTGTCGTCGCCAATGATCGGATGGCCGATGTGGGCAGCATGGGCGCGCAATTGGTGTGTGCGACCGGTGATCGGTTTCATGGTCACCCAGGAGAGCTTTTGCGCGGATTGCTCGAACACGGAATAAAGCGAGACCGCGTGTTGCGCCTCGTCCTCTCCCTGGCGAACCACCTGCATGCGTTCCTCGCCCTCGTTACGGGCCAGGAAGGTCGAAATGCGGCCTTGCTTGGGCTTGGGAACGCCGGCCAGCATCGCCCAGTAAATCTTGCGCGTGTTGCGGTGGCGGAAGGCCTTGGTGAGTTCCTGCGCCGCCTGGCGCGTGCGCGCGACCAGAATGATGCCCGATGTCTCCCTGTCCAGGCGATGCACCAGCCGCGGCTTGTTGCCTTTACGGTCGGTATAGGCGTCCAGCATGCCGTCCAGGTGCCGTTTGAGGCCCGAGCCGCCCTGGACCGCAAGGCCGGCCGGCTTGTTCAGGACCATGACCTGGTTGTCCTCGAAAAGCAGCATCTCTTCGATGGCTTTCCTGTCGTCGGCGATCAGTTTGGTGGATTTCGGTCTGGCGTTTTTCTTGTCGTCCGCCGGAAGCTCCACGCCAAGCGGCGGAATACGAACCGTCTGCCCCTTGGCGATCCTGGTGTTTGCTTCCACACGCTTGCCGTCCACACGCACCTGACCCGTGCGCAATAGTTTCTGGAGACGGCCAAATCCGAGACCCGGATAGTGGGCCTTGAACCAACGGTCCAGCCGCATGCCCGCCTCATCGGCGGTCACCTGTTTCTGTTCGATCGCGGACATTTTTTGACTCAAGCTTGGCTGACTGTCAGCTCATGTTGCAGCGTCCATGATTGCCTGCGGTGGACGCCCCGGATCTCGCCCGGAATGGTTCCGCTGCGTATAGGCAACTTTCCCTTCGAAGGAAAGGGAAACTTACGGCCCGAACTGTCGCATGATCATGAGGCCGGCGAAGACCGCGACAATCGACAGGAACACGGACGCCAGCACGTAACCAAGCGCCAGATGCGTGTCGCCGCGCTCCCAGAGGACCGAGGTGTCGAGAGAAAAGGCCGAGAAGGTGGTGAACCCGCCGAGTACACCGGTGGCAACGAAATAGCGCAGATCCTGCAATTGAGCGCTGCCGTGCTTGACCAGCCAGCCAATGAAGAGCCCCATGATCAGGGAGCCGAGGACGTTTACGGTGAGCGTTCCAACCGGGAACCCCGGACCGAACAGTCTCAGCGTCACCATCGACACCAGATGCCGCCCACCGGCTCCAAGACCGCCCCCCAGCATGACGAGAATAAGATGCTTCAAATCTGGCCCACCTGTGCGCAACCGTTTCACCGGCAAGCCTATTTTTGCATCGCGGGACCGTCAAGACATCGCCGTGACATCTCGTGCGAACGCGCCGGCCTCAAACCTCCCGCGCAACATGGGCAAAGTCCGGATAGATGGACCGGATCAGAGCATCGATACGCTCGATCTCCTCGCCGATTTCACTCAGCTTGTCGCGTTCCTCTTCCAGGATCGCCAGCAGGACTTGGGCGCGCGCCTGGTCGATACGGTGTTGCGGCAACGATCCCCCTTCGGCTGCCGACAAGACGATGTTCACAAGCCGGTCCGCCGCGTGGAGGCGTCCCCAGATGTAGTCGTGTTCCCGCCACGACCGGTTGAAAAACGCACCGAAACTGTTGAGGGCCTTGCCTTTGAGCTGGAAGCCCTCGGTGAAAAGAGCCGTTGCGTCGCCCGGACTGATCCGGTCCACGAGTATTTCGGTAACCTCCGCAAAGTCATTGCGCTGAAGAACTGGAAAGGTGATGAGATCGTAGAAGCCGAAACCGACATAGGAGCGCATCAGGGATTTGTGGTGTGCCGGTTCGAGAAGGTCTTGCGCGGTTTCGGCAAAAATCTCGTCATGCAGCCGATCCAGGTCCGCCAGCCCCATCATGGATGTGAGGGTTCTGATCATAGGAGCGACATGGCTGGAAACGGCTGCCGATCCGCTTTCGATATCCACCAGAAAGCGCTCCACCTGATCCCGGCATTTTCCGCCGTAAAACCGGTCGCTCCAACGCCACCGCAAATGATCTATCTGCTCATAAAGCGTCGCTTTCAACCGATCGAGAGCGGCAGTGTCCGGCGGCAAATCACTGCTGGCTGGTCGATCGCGATAAAACCCGTTCAACCTGCGGATCACAAACCGCAGGCGTCGAACCCGGTAGTCCACGTCGAGCCCGCGCAACAAGGCCACCACATCAGGGTCGGTTCGGCCCATATCCTTGCTGCCGGCCGAAGCCAATGCGATGAAGTGCCGCGAATATATGGAGAGAATATCCTCTTCAAGTCGTTCCCGATCCCCTGTAACACCCAGGCGAACGGTGAGCTTGGCAAGCCGGTCGGCCAGCGCGTGCAACTTCAGAGACTGGTAATTGAGGAAAGCAAAACCGGCCTGTTCGAACGCCGCAACGGTTGCTTGCTTTCGGCACTTTGACAAACCTTCGGCGGTCAACGGCTTGCGTCTTGGCAGCAATCCGGCGACCACATCTTCCACCATCGGGGAAGCGGCATCGACCAATTGCGCCAGCCACCGGCTGCGTCTGTTGTTTTTCTCCAGATCCCGCAAATCGTCACCGACCGGTTCGTTGCGCGGTATATGCGCCAGCGATGCCAGAATCACCCGGAAAAATCCGGGTATTTCGACCGATCCCGAATGCGGCGGCGGCTCGACCGGCGAAGGGTCGATGTAGATGAGGCGCCGGGAGACCTCCCTCGCGGCAGGCCTGTCCCGAATGACACTGATGACCGGAGCGAACGGCTTGTTCATGACGACGCTGCCATCGACGAAACAATGCTGGTGCACCGTCTCCGGCGTCAGACCGAAACCCCGCGCGAGAAAGTCGGACCGATGCGGCCAGGACTGGCCCCTGTCGGCAAGCACCCGGTCCATCTCCGTCAAGGTCGCCGGCTGAAAGGCCCCTGGAAAGGAGGAAGTCGCACGCGCGGCGAACACCAGTTCCGGGACATGTTCGGCCCCGAACTGGCTGTCGACATATCCCGGTGTGCGGTGAACGGCATGGAAATTCAGGATCCGCCTGTGATCCCATTCTTCGACAAAGGCGGGATCATCCAGGTGAATACGCCGTTTGACGCCATTGTAGTCGGTGATCGTGACGAATAGGTCGAGCGTCTGCCCGGTCGGGATCAGCGTTCGGTTGAACTCACAGTCCTTTTCCATTTCGCGGCAGGCGTCCAGCATCCATCCGCTGAACCGCTCGCCGGAAAAAGGCGGAGAGAACCACCTGGCCTGCATGAACTGCCGAAGCTTCTCGCGGGTTTCCTGGTTTTTGATCTGTTTGTCGAGACGGGAGGAAATGAGCTGGTCGAGCACCGGCGAAACCGTCAGCTTCAGGTATCTCGACAAGCCCGACTGCGGCCGGGACAAGCGGGTGACATCCGCGTTTTTCAGCCAGAGTTCGCTGTGGCTGTCCAAAGGCAGGTCGTGGGCAATCGCCCGCGCCAGCATGATGCCGTTGACCCCACCCGCCGATGCGCCGGCGATGGCGTCGACCACGACCCTGATGTCCGCGACCGCCGAGACCAGATCCAGAAGCTCCTTGAAGGCCGCCTGGACGGGCGGAGTGTGCTGTGCCTCAGGCGCAGCGATTGTTCGGTCGAGCCGCAATGCGGAGGCACGCACGAGGTTCAGGATGTCCCGGCTGA
The DNA here is from genome assembly GCF_017309185.1 of Roseibium aggregatum. Lineage (GTDB taxonomy): Bacteria > Pseudomonadota > Alphaproteobacteria > Rhizobiales > Stappiaceae > Roseibium > Roseibium aggregatum_B. The sequence goes on from NZ_JAEKJZ010000001.1 coordinate 2,612,975, forward strand.
CGCCATGCATGTAAACGGCCAGAGACACCCCGCCGTAAAACACAAGCGCAAGTCTGAGTTCGATTTCCTTCATGATGCAGCCGCCTCGGGGTACGGGTAATCCGCCGGAAAAAGCGCGGTGTCGCTAGTTACTCAGATTTTATCCCCGCTGTCTTCCTCCAGGCTTAACCGCCGTCTTTTCACCTTTCGCTGCGCAGCTTGCTCCAATATTCCAGCCGTTTGCGCAACTCGCGTTCAAAACCGCGTTGCGGCGGATCGTAATAGGTCCGACGGGTCATCTGCTCCGGAAAATAATCCTGTCCGGAAAACCCGTCCGGAGCGTCATGATCGTACTGATAGCCGGAGCCGTACCCCTCCTCCTTCATCAGCTTGGTCGGGGCGTTCAAAATATGCTTCGGCGGCAGCAGCGACCCACTGGATTTGGCATCCCGCATGGCAGCCTTGTAAGCCACGTAGGCACCATTGGATTTCGGGGCGGTCGCCAGATAAATAACTGTTTGCGCAAGCGCCAGCTCGCCTTCCGGCGATCCCAGCATCTGGTAGGCGTCGCGGGACGCATTCGCCTGAACCAGAGCATTCGGGTCGGCAAGACCGATATCCTCCACCGCCATGCGGATCAGCCTGCGCGCGAGAAACATCGGGTCCTCGCCACCGTCGAGCATGCGGCAGAACCAGTAGAGTGCCGCATCCGGATCGGAGCCGCGAACGGACTTGTGAAGCGCCGAAATCAGATTGTAATGCCCGTCGGCGCTTTTGTCGTAGATTGGCGCCCGACGCTGCACGATGTCCTGCAGGCGTTGCGCATCGAAAATTTCGCCCTCATCCGCCGCCCGCCAGATATCTTCCGCCAGCGTCAACGCGGACCGGCCATCGCCGTCCGCCATGCGGATCAAGACCTGCCGGGCTTCCGCGTCCAGAGGCAGAGCCTTTTCTTCCAGTTTCTCGGCCCGGGCCAGAAGCTGGTCAACCGCGTCCTGAGACAGCGATTGAAACGTCATCACGTGGGACCGGGACAAGAGCGCCGCGTTCAGCTCGAACGAGGGATTTTCGGTGGTCGCCCCGACAAGCGTGATCGTGCCGTCTTCCATGACGGGCAGAAAGCTGTCCTGCTGCGCACGGTTGAACCGGTGGATCTCATCGACGAAAAGCAAGGTTGCCCGGCCGCCCATGCGTCTTGCCCGGGCCGCCTCAAAAACCTTCTTCAGCTCGGCAACCCCGGAGAAAATCGCCGAGATCTGTTCGAAAGCCAGATCGGTCTCGTTGGCAAGCAGGCGGGCGATCGTCGTCTTGCCCGTTCCAGGCGGCCCCCAGAAGATCAGGGATCCCAGGCTGCGGGTCTTCAGCATTCGCGACAGGGTCCCGTCCGGGCCAAGCAGATGGTCCTGACCGACGACATCGCCCAGACGGGTCGGGCGCATCCGGTCAGCCAACGGCCGGGGCCCGGTCTGCGTCAAACCCGACGCTTCGAACAGATCGCTCACCGGCCCCGTTACCCGCGCAAGGTGATCTGGGAAACCTTGCCGTCCCGCTCGATATCGAGCTGCCAGACGCGCGGAGGCGTCTTGGTGATCGTTTCCAGCATCCGGGTTGTCTCAATCGGGGTCCGGTTGACAGACCGCACGATGTCGCCCGTCCGCAACCCGACACGGTCGGCGGTGCTGCCCCGGTCGACCTCGGCGATGGCAACGCCCTCAAACACGCCTTCGACGCCGAGTTCCTCCGCGACCGCCGGAGAAAGGTTCATCACCGTCGCCCCCTCGAAGGGCGAGTAAGCCCGCATTTCCCTCGTATCCCGGGGCACGGTCTCGGGAGCCGGTTCCAGAGCCACCTGCAAGGAGACTTCCTTGCCCCCGCGCAGGATCCGGAATTCCGTCTTTTCACCGATCATCTTGGTGGCGAACCGGTATCCGAAGGAATTCGGATCGAGCACTTCCTTGCCATCGATCGCGACAACGAGATCGCTAACCTTCAGTCCGGCGCCCTGAGCCGGGGAGCCGTCGTAAACGGCGGTCACGAGAACCCCGCGCGGCCGCTCCAGGCTGAGCGCTTCCGCAATCTCGGCATTGACCGTCTGCACAGTCGCCCCAAGCCACGGCCGCTGCACCTTGCCGCCATGGTCGGCCGCCTTTGCAACAAAGCGCGCCATATGCGCTGGGATAGCGAAGCCAATGCCGTTGGATCCTCCGGACCGCGAAAAGATCGCCGTGTTGATGCCCACAAGCTTGCCGGTCATGTCGACGAGCGCGCCGCCGGAATTGCCCGGATTGATCGCCGCATCCGTCTGGATGAAGAACTGAAAATCGGTGACCCCGACCTGGGTGCGCGCCGTGGCGGACACGATCCCCTGGGTCACGGTCTGACCGACGCCGAACGGGTTGCCGATGGCAAGCACGATGTCCCCGACCTCAAGACTGTCTGAATCCGCGAAAGCGGTATGTTCGAACGGCCCTTTGTCGCGGATTTTCAAAACCGCCAGATCTGTCCGCTCGTCCATGAGCACGATATCCGCGTCGTACTCGCGCCGGTCGTTCAGCGCGACGCGAACTTCATCCGCATCCTTGATGACATGGTGATTGGTGATCACTGTACCGTCCGCGGAAATGATCACCCCGGACCCAAGCGAGGACTCAACACGCCGACGCGGCCGGTCGAAACCACCGCCGGGTTGGCCGAAAAAGCGGCGGAAGAACGGATCGTCGAAAAACGGCGATACACGCTGGCGCTGCACAACCTTACGGCTGGCATAGACATTGACGACCGCCGGCGCGACCGCCTTGACAATCGGCGCAAAGGACAACTTGATCTGCGCTTCCGTTTCGGGAACAAGCCTCAGGTCTTCCGCGGACGGCTGAACCGCTTGGGCCGTTGCAGCCACCGTCCAGAGCGTGCAGAGACCGGCCAGAGCCGCGCGAATAAATAGATCTGTCTTGCCAGTTCGTGCCAGGCGCATTGCCAGAACCCTCTTTTCCGAATCTTCGTTCCAGTCTGCCGATACATGGCAGATAGGGAGGAAAAGAGGCAAACACAAAAGCAAAAAGCCACCGAACGGGCGGCGGCTTCTGGCTCTTTTCTGTTGCGCCGCTTTATGCGGAGCGGATCTGGTCGAGAAAGCCGCGCATTTCCCTGTCCAGATGCTCCGCGTCCGTCGCCATGTTGGCGGCTTGATCGGAAAAATCCTGCGCCGCGGAATTTGCGTCGCTCGACAAAGAAGAAACATTGCGAATGTCTTCGGTCACCTTGGATGTGCCTCCCGCAGCCCGCTGCGTGTTTTCGGCAATCCCCTGGGTCGCGTAGCTTTGCTCCGTTACCGCGGCCGAAACCTCGCTGACCGACTTGGTGATCTCGTCGATGGTCTTCTGAATGTCTCCGATCGCGTCGACGGCTTCGTCGGTGGCACCCCGGATCGCATCGATCTGCTGCTGAATTTCGCCCGTGGCCTTGCCGGTCTGGGAAGCCAGTTCCTTGACCTCGGAAGCGACGACGGCAAACCCCTTGCCGGCTTCGCCCGCGCGCGCCGCCTCGATCGTGGCATTCAGCGCCAGAAGGTTTGTCTGATCCGCGATGTCGCTGATCAAGGTTACGACCTCGCCGATCCTGTTCGCGGCCTCGGCCAGCGATTTGACGGTCTGGTTGGTGGACTCCGCCCTTTTTGTGGCGGCCGACGCCACTTCGGAAGAACGTTCGATCAAAGTCGATATTTCCTGAATGGAGCTCGAAAGCTGATCGGAGGCCGCCGCAATGGATTCCACCTCGGCAAGAGTGGTTTCCGACATGGCCGCGGCGTTCACGGAGGTTTCGCCGGCAGTGTCGGTCATGCTGCGCATCTTTTCGGCGGACTCGCGCAAGGAAGCCGCCGAATGGGCAACCTTGTCAACGACCGTGCCGACCGTTGCCTCAAACTCGCCGGCAAGGCTTGAAAGCATTTCCTTGCGCTGTTCGGCCTGATGGCGTGCCGCGTCGGCTTCTTCCGCCGCACGGCGTTCGTTGTCCTCCGCCGCGTTCTGACGGATCTGAAGGACAGCGCGGCCGATGTCGCCGATTTCGTCCTTGCGGCTCGCGGCCTTGATGCTGGTCGCCAGATCGCCTGCGGCAATCGCATTCAGGGCACCGACCATGGTCGACAGAGGTCCGGTGATCGAGCGGGAAAAGACCAGGGCGATGACCGCGGCAACGGCAATCGTTGCCAAAGACCAGAGGAACATCTGGTTACGCATGTTGGTCACGGCCGCCAGGGTCTCTTCAACGCTTTTTTCCGCGACGATGGCCCAATTGTGGCCAAGAAACTTAAACGGCCGCGCCACCATGAGATCCGCAACACCGTCTTCCCCCGTCACGATTTCAGCCGTTTCAGCACCTTCCGCTGCCGCCAGGGCCGGCTTCGCTCCGGTATGCGCAACAAGCGCTGTTGGCGCGTCCGACAACGGCAAATCGGTCAAGAGGCGCCCGTCCCCGTCGATCATGTAAACCTGACCGGTGTCGCCGAGGTTTTCTCGGCTGGCGGCAACCTGGTTCAGAAACGAGGACCCGAGCCGGATCATGGCAACACCGCCCAGGGAAACCGAACCGAATGAATTGATGTAAACCGGAGAAGCAAGAAACAGGGATCCTTCTTCTCCGGCCGGTCCGAAGGGCTCAAACACGCTGGAGACCACCTGCCCCTCCTCAAGTTTCAGTGCGGACCTGAAGGTGGCTTCGAACCCCGTACCATCGACGGAATCACCCTCGCCGATCCTTTGCAGGAACTCATTTCCCTTCGTCACCGAATAAAGAACGAGGCCATCCGGCCCGATCAGATAGAGATCGGCATAGCCCCCGTTTTTCCAGACGTTGTAAAAGCCCTGGTGCGCTTCCGCATGCCGCCAGGCGTACATAGTTTTTTGTTTTTCCCCGGTCAGCTTGGCGCGTTCTTCAGCCGACTGAGGCGACTGGAAGAAACTGAAGATCTCATCCTTTTCCGAAGACAGGTTCTGTGTCGCGTTCGTGAGATTGCTCAAAGGCTCTCCGACACTTGAGGCCAGATTGATTGTCTCGACCTCTGCGGCGCGCAACTTGCTCTTCAATAGAGCGGATCTGGCGGCGATCACCATTGCCAATTCCGCTTTGCCGGCCTTTTGCAGGCCGTCGCGGCCAGACATGTAGCCGATGAAACCGACTGCCGTACAGGCGGCGACCGTAATGACGATCATCAAAGCCGGAATAACAAAGGAAAGGCGGAGCGAAGTCGAAATCTTCTTGTCGCCGGATTTCTTTTTGCCAGTCAAAGCGGACCCCCTAACATCAGTTGCATCTCTTGCATGCCACTAGGAATGATAGGTGTCCTTCCTTAAATCATTGATAATTTAGACAATAGTTATCTCGAGTTTCAGTCCGGAAGCGTAAAAAAAAGGCGGGCTCAAACTGCCCGCCTTTTCCTGAAATCCTGCATCGCGCTGACTTACGCAGCGTCTTCCGATGCTTCTTCCGCTTCCACGCGTGCGCGGTCTTCCGCTCCCCGGGCTTCCGGATCGCGGTCGACGAGTTCGATCACCGCCAGCGGCGCGTTGTCACCGTACCGGAACCCGGCCTTGAGTACACGGGAATAACCGCCGTTGCGCTCCTTGTAACGCTCGCCGAGCGTGTCAAAAAGCTTGGCGACCATGGCCGTGTCGCGAATCTGCGAAATGGCCTGACGGCGTGCATGAAGATCGCCGCGCTTGCCCAACGTAATGAGCTTGTCGATGATCGGCTTCATTTCTTTAGCTTTCGGCAGGGTCGTGACGATCTGTTCGTGTTTGATCAGCGACGCTGCCATGTTCGCGAACATCGCCTTGCGGTGGCTGGATGTCCGGTTGAGCTTGCGGCCGGATTTACCGTGGCGCATGGCCCTCTCCTTTTTCTTTCAGGCAGTCTGCTCGTTATCCTTCAACAGCACTTGCCCGGTTGATCCAACAAGGACGCGTACGCCCCTTAATACTGATGATCTTCGTAGCGCTTGGCGAGATCGTCGATGTTCTCAGGCGGCCAATTGGCAACCTCCATGCCAAGATGGAGACCCATCTGGGCAAGAACTTCCTTGATCTCGTTGAGCGACTTGCGGCCGAAATTCGGCGTGCGCAGCATTTCCGCTTCGGTCTTCTGAATGAGATCGCCAATATACACGATATTGTCGTTCTTCAGGCAGTTCGCGGAGCGGACGGAAAGTTCCAGCTCGTCGACCTTCTTCAGAAGCGCCGGGTTGAACGCCAGTTCCGGGACAGTGTCCTCGGCAACTTCGCGCTGCGGCTCTTCGAAATTAACGAAGATCGAAAGCTGATCCTGCAGAATGCGTGCGGCAAAGGCCACGGCGTCATCCGGCTTCACCGATCCGTCGGTTTCGACGGTCAGTGTCAGCTTGTCGTAGTCGAGAACCTGTCCTTCACGGGTGTTTTCCACCTTGTAGGACACCTTCTTGACCGGCGAATACAGGCTGTCGACCGGAATGAGACCGATGGGGGCGTCTTCCGGACGGTTCCGGTCGGAAGAATGGTAACCCTTGCCGGTGTTGACGGTGAACTCCATGCGGATTTCGGCGCCTTCGTCCAACGTGCAAAGCACAAGATCCGGGTTGAGCACTTCCACATCGCCGACAGTCTGAATGTCTCCGGCGGTCACGACACCAGGACCCTGTTTGCGCACAACCATGCGCTTGGGGCCCTCGCCTTCCATGCGGATGGCGATTTCCTTGATGTTAAGAACAATGTCGGTGACATCTTCGCGCACGCCCGGGATCGACGAAAACTCGTGCAGCACGCCATCGATCTGAACGGCGGTGACGGCAGCCCCCTGCAGAGAGGACAGAAGAATGCGGCGCAGCGCATTCCCCAGGGTCAAACCGTAGCCACGCTCGAGCGGCTCGGCAACGACTGTTGCCAAGAAGCGCGGGTCGTCGCCCGGCTTGATCTCGAGTTTGGTCGGCTTGATCAGTTCCTGCCAGTTTTTTTGAATGGTCACGTTTGCGTCCCTTCGGCTATCCCGCCCGGCTCTTCAGGCCAGGCTATTCTTTGCCATTTGGAGAAACAGGTACCTAAAGCTGGAAAGCCTTAGACGCGGCGGCGCTTGCGCGGACGGCAGCCATTGTGCGGAATCGGCGTCACGTCGCGGATCGACGTGATAAGGAAACCGGCAGCCTGCAAGGCGCGCAAAGCGGATTCACGGCCTGAACCCGGACCACGGACTTCAACTTCCAGAGTGCGCATGCCATGTTCCGCCGCTTTCTTTGCAGCGTCCTCGGCAGCAACCTGAGCGGCATACGGGGTCGACTTTCGAGACCCCTTGAAACCGAGCGCGCCGGCCGACGACCAGGAGATCGCGTTGCCCTGCGCATCGGTGATCGTAATCATGGTGTTGTTGAACGTGGAGTTCACATGCGCAACACCGGAGGAGATGTTCTTGCGCTCACGGCGACGCACGCGAGTCGTGTCTTTTGCCATTCTCTTATCCTTTTTTTGATCTCGTCACTGCCGTAATGCCGGCAGCTCCACCACCAATCGCCAAATGTTGATTACTTCTTCTTGCCCGCGATCGGTTTCGCCGGACCCTTGCGGGTACGTGCGTTCGTATGCGTCCGCTGACCGCGAACCGGGAGGCCACGGCGGTGACGCAGGCCGCGATAGCAGCCCAGGTCCATCAGACGTTTGATGTTCATTGCAGTTTCGCGGCGAAGATCGCCTTCCACGAGGTAGTCGCGGTCGATGGTTTCGCGAATCTGCAGAACTTCCGAATCGGAAAGCTCATTCACACGGCGCGCCGGCTCGATATTCACCTTTTCGATGATTTCCTGAGCGAATTTGGGGCCAATGCCGTGAATGTACTGAAGCGCGATAACAACGCGCTTGTTCGTCGGGATGTTAACGCCAGCAATACGTGCCACGTCTATCTCCATGGTAAGCGGCTGTGCGCAAAGCACTGGCCGCAGTGGGTAAATCCCGCGTCCGGTGGAGGCCGGCCCTTGCGGGGTACGAAAATGCCGGGGGAACCCCGGCACAGAGAATGCCGGTCCCACTTTCATGGAACCGGCTCAACTGTAAGGTAGAGCGCGTCGTTTAACGGTTCTAAACCTTTTCGTCAAGTCCTTGCAGAACAGAATCGATCGCCGCGGTCACTTCTTCGATGGACTGCATTCCGTCTACCACCGTAAGAAGGCCGGTCTTCTCGTAATACGGAACGACAACAGCGGTATCGCGATTATATGCTTCAAGCCGGTCCTTGAACACTTCCGGGTCATCGTCCTTGCGCACCGGTTGACCGGCAGCCTTCGCGTCTTCGGCGCGCTTGATGATGCGGTCGACGAGCTTGGTCTGGTCGACCCGAAGCTCAATGACCGCATCCAGCTTCAGGTTGCCCTGATCGAGCATCCCATCCAACGCTTCGGCCTGAGCGATGGTGCGCGGGAAACCGTCCAGTATGAAACCGTTCCTCGCGTCATCCTCGGCGATCCGGTCGCGAATGATACCGACAACGATTTCGTCGGAAACAAGACCGCCTGCATCCATTACCGCCTTAGCCTGGAGACCGATCGGAGTTTCCGCGGCAACGGCAGCACGCAGCATGTCGCCGGTGGAAAGCTGCGGAATGGAGTATTTCTCAACGAGGTGGGCCGCTTGCGTTCCCTTCCCCGCCCCCGGCGGTCCTACCAGAATAAGCCTCATCGACGTCTCCCCCTGAGTTTCGCTTTTTTCACCAGCCCCTCATATTGATGCGCGAGCAGGTGTCCCTGTATTTGTGACACTGTATCCATTGTCACGCTCACGACAATAAGCAAAGAGGTGCCCCCGAAATAAAACGGAACGCCAGTCGCCGAAATAAGGAATTCGGGTAATAGACAAACGATGGTGATGTAGATGGCGCCGACCACGGTGATACGCGTCAAAACGTGATCGATATACTGCGCTGTCCGCTCACCCGGACGAATACCCGGAATAAAACCGCCGTGTTTCTTGAGGTTGTCCGCCGTGTCGCTCGGATTGAACACAATGGCGGTATAAAAGAAACAGAAGAAGATGATCATCGCCGCGTAAAAGACCATATACAACGGCTGCCCGTGACCGAGCGCGGCGGTAATGTAAGTCAGCCACTCGTTTCCAGCGCCCTGACCGAAGCCGGCAACCGTTGCCGGAACCAGCAGAAGGGAGGAAGCGAAAATCGGCGGAATCACACCGGCGGTGTTCAGTTTCAACGGCAGGAATGAGGTATTTCCCTCAAACATGCGGTTGCCCATCTGACGCTTCGGATACTGGATCAGAAGACGCCGCTGCGCTCTTTCCATGAAGACGATGACGGCAATAACAACCACGGCCAGGATGATCACAGCAAGGATGATCCAGGTCGCAAGCGACCCCTGGCGGCCCAGCTCGAGGGTCTGCACGATCGCTGCGGGCAGGCCTGCGACGATCCCGGCAAAGATAATCAGCGATATCCCATTACCGATCCCGCGCGAGGTGATCTGCTCGCCGAGCCACATCAGGAACATGGTGCCGCCGACCAGCGTTATGACCGTGGACGCCCTGAAGAACCAGCCCGGATCGGTGACGACATTTGTCGCGCCTTCCAGACCGACCGCAATCCCGTACGCCTGGAAAGCCGCCAGAATAACGGTCCCGTAGCGGGTGTACTGGTTGATGACTTTCCGGCCCTGATCGCCTTCCTTCTTCATCTGCTCCAGAGACGGCACCACGGTCGTCATCAGCTGCATGATAATGGAGGCGGAAATATACGGCATGATGCCGAGCGCAAAGATCGCCATGCGTTCGACGGCGCCGCCGGCGAACATGTTGAACATGCCGATGATGCCCGACTGGGCCTGGCCGAAGGCCTGCGCGAACGCTTCAGGGTTGATACCGGGCATCGGAATATAGGTGCCCAGTCGATAAACCAAAAGCGCCCCCAGTGTGAACCAGATGCGCTTTTTGAGTTCCTCAGCCTTGGCGAAAGCTGAAAAGTTTAGATTTGACGCCAGTTGCTCGGCGGCCGATGCCATGCCCTACTCCGGTCGTAGAATGCCCACAAAAGGGTGAAGCCCAGGCTGTTAAGCCTGAGCTCCCAAAACGGCGACCTTGCCGCCTGCTTTTTCGATCGCTTCAACGGCACCCTTGGAGGCACCTGCGACTTCGAAGGTCACTGCCGCGGTGATTTCACCGTTTGCGACAATACGCACACCGTCGCGAACCCGCTTGACGACACCGGCGGCCTTCAGAGCCTCCACGGTGACGGTCTCGGACGCGTTCAGCTTACCGGCGTCGATCGCCTTCTGAACGCGGCCAACGGACACGGTGTTGAAGTCCTTGGCGAAGATGTTCGTGAAACCGCGCTTCGGCAGACGGCGGTGAAGCGGCATCTGACCGCCTTCAAAGCCTTTGATCGCCACGCCGGAGCGGGACTTCTGTCCCTTGACGCCACGGCCGCCGGTCTTGCCTTTGCCGGATCCGATACCGCGACCAACGCGCATGCGCTCTTTCACGGCACCTTCGTTGTCACGAAGTTCGTTGAGCTTCATTTGTTTTCTCCTCACCCCGTCCTTATGCGTTGTCTTCGACGACGCGAACGAGATGCTGGACCTTATTGATCATTCCGCGCACTTCCGGAGTGTCCTTCAGTGTGGAACGGCGGTGCATCTTGTTCAGGCCAAGACCGACAAGCGTCGCGCGCTGGTCCTTCGGACGGCGCAGCGGGCTGCCGATCTGTTCGACCGTAACAGTCTTTTCTGAGTTCGCCATGGAACCTACCCTCTTTCAACTGGTGGCCGGAACCGCCGAGGTCAAGCCTCGGCGGAAGCCGGAGCCGCCTCGTCGGTGTTGTCGCGGCGCCGCGACTGCAGCACCGAGACCTTGAGTCCACGGCGGGCAGCGACGGAGCGCGGGCTGTCTTCCCTGGTCAACGCAGCGAAAGTTGCGCGTACCATGTTGTAGGGGTTCGAAGTCCCCAGCGACTTTGCCACAACGTCCTGAACGCCAAGCGTTTCGAAAACGGCGCGCATCGGTCCGCCGGCGATGATACCGGTACCGGCCGGTGCGGCGCGCAACAGCACCTTGCCGGCTCCGTGACGGCCTTCCACATCGTGGTGGAGGGTCCGGCCTTCGCGCAGCGGCACACGGATCATCGTGCGCTTTGCGGCTTCTGTTGCCTTGCGGATGGCTTCCGGCACTTCGCGTGCCTTGCCATGACCGAAGCCGACACGGCCCTTTTGATCACCAACCACGACGAGGGCTGCGAAACCGAACCGGCGGCCACCCTTGACCACTTTGGCTACGCGGTTGATGTGCACGAGCTTGTCGACGAATTCGCTGTCTCGCTCTTCGCGATCGCGATTATCCTGTCTCGCCATATTATACGTCTTCCGTTCTTAAGAGCGCCAACGGGCGCTGGTCAGAATTCAAGTCCACCTTCGCGGGCCGCATCGGCGAGCGCTTTCACGCGCCCATGATACATGTACCCGCCCCGGTCGAACACGACCTGCTTGACGCCGGCGGCAACTGCACGCTCGGCGACAAGCTTGCCAACGGCCGCGGCTGCGGCAACGTCGGCGCCCGTCTTCAGGCTGCCCTTGAGATCGTTTTCGATCGTGGAGGCAGAGACAATCGTATGTCCCTTCGCATCGTCGATGATCTGGGCGTAGATCTGCTTCGACGAGCGGAAGATGGAAAGGCGCGGGCGGCCGCCAGCGGCTTTCTTGATCGAACGGCGCACGCGATCGCGGCGGCGCTCGAAAGCTTGTTTGCTGTTCGCCATGATCCTGATCCGTTACTTCTTCTTGCCTTCTTTGCGAACGATGAACTCGTCCGCATAACGAACGCCCTTGCCCTTGTAGGGCTCCGGCGGACGGAACTCGCGGATTTCAGCCGCCACCTGGCCGACACGCTGTTTGTCGGTGCCGGTGATGTTGATTTCCGTCGGTTTCGGGCACTTGATTTCGATGCCGTCCGGGATCGGATAGACAACGTCGTGCGAGAAACCCAGAGCAAGCTGAAGGTTCTGCCCCTGGATCTGGGCGCGATAACCGACGCCGGTGATCGCGAGGTCTTTCTTGAAGCCCTCGGTAACACCCGTGATCAGGTTCGCGACCATCGTCCGGCTCATGCCCCACATGGAGCGTGCCGGCTTGGAGGTATTGCGCGGATCGATTTTGATCCCGTCATCAGTGATTTCGGCCAGAACGAGATCATTGAGCACAAAAGACTTTTCGCCTTTCGGGCCCTTGATCGTAACCGTCTGACCGTCGATCGATGCCGTTACCCCGCTCGGCACGGGGACTGGCTTTTTGCCAATACGAGACATATGACCAACCTTGTCGTTTTATAAAGAGCGAGCCCGCCGCGTCAGAAGACGCGGCAAAGAACCTCGCCACCTACGTTTTCTTCCCGCGCCTGATGGTCGCTCATGACGCCGCGCGGAGTCGAAATGATCGACACGCCCAGGCCATTGGAGACATGCGGGATGTTCTTCACCGAAGAGTACACGCGGCGGCCCGGCTTGGAGACCCGCTCGATTGTGCGGATGACCGGTTCACCGTCGAAATACTTCAGTTCGATTTCCAACTCGGACTTACCGCCCTCGTAGTCAACCGTGGTGTAGCCACGGATGTAGCCCTCTTTTGCGAGCACATCAAGTACGTGCGCGCGCAATTTGGAATTTGGTGAGCTGACCTTGTTCTTGCGACGCATCTGAGCGTTGCGAATCCGGGTCAGCATATCCCCCAACGGATCTGAAATTGCCATCGGAGTATCTCCTTACCAGCTCGACTTGACCAGGCCCGGGATCTTGCCCAGGGAGCCCAGTTCACGAAGCGCGATACGCGACATCTTCAGCTTGCGGTAATAACCGCGCGGGCGGCCGGACACTTCGCAACGGTTGCGAATGCGGTTCGGCGCGGAGTTCCGCGGCAATTTCGCCAGCTTCAGGCGTGCGTTGAAACGCTCTTCAAGAGACAGGCTTTCATCCTTAGCCATTGCCTTCAGAGCCGCGCGCTTCTCAGCATATTTCTTGACAAGCCGCTCGCGCCGCTTGTTTTTTTCGACTGCGCTTTTCTTCGCCATCGTCGTTCCCTTCCTTGCCCGTTACTTCGTGAACGGGAAGTTGAACGCGCGCAGAAGCTCGCGCGCCTCGTCATCCGTCGGCGCCGTGGTGCACACGATCACGTCCATGCCCCAGATCTGATCGACCTTGTCGTATTCGATCTCGGGAAACACGATGTGTTCCTTGATGCCCATGGCGTAATTGCCACGACCGTCGAAGCTTTTCGGGTTCAGGCCCCGGAAGTCACGAACGCGCGGCAGCGCGATGGTGATCAGACGGTCCATGAATTCGAACATCTGCTGGCGGCGCAGGGTCACCTTGACGCCAAGCGGCATGCCTTCACGAACCTTGAAGGTCGCGATGGATTTTTTGGCCTTGGTGATCACCGGCTTCTGACCGGCAATCGCAGCCAGGTCATCCGCCGCGGTCCGCGCCTTCTTGCTGTCGCCAACCGCTTCACCGACACCGATGTTCAGGACGATCTTTTCCAGCTGCGGAACCTGCATGACGTTCTTGTACTGGAATTTTTCAAGAAGCTGCTTGCGCACGACTTCGTCGTAATGCGTTTTCAGACGCGGCACGTTAGTGGTCTCAGCCATCGATCAGGTCTCCCGAACGCTTGGCCACACGGACCTTGGTGCCATCGTCCTGCACTTTGAAGCCGACGCGGGTCGCCTTGCCGTCCTTCGGATCGGCCAGCGCAACGTTGGACAGGTGAATCGGGGCCTCTTTCGAGACAATCCCGGCTTCCTGGGTCTGCGTCTGCTTCTGGTGGCGCTGAACCATGTTGATACCGCGGACCAGAGCCTTGTTGTCGGCCGGCATCAGCTGAATGACTTCGCCGGACCTGCCCTTGTCACGACCGGTCAGCACGACCACCGTGTCGCCTTTTTTAATTTTCGCAGCCATCAGAGCACCTCCGGCGCGAGCGAAATGATCTTCATGTGGTTCTTTGCACGGAGTTCGCGCGGCACCGGGCCGAAGATACGCGTACCGACCGGCTCCTTGTTGTTATTCACCAGCACGGCCGCATTGCGGTCGAACCGGATCACGCTGCCATCGGGACGGCGGATATCCTTAGCCGTGCGCACGACGACAGCCTTCATCACGTCGCCCTTTTTGACACGGCCCCGCGGAATTGCCTCTTTGACGGAGACGACGATGATGTCGCCTACCTGGGCATATTTACGCTTGGAGCCGCCGAGCACTTTGATGCACATGACACGACGGGCGCCGGAGTTGTCGGCGACGTCGAGGTTTGTTTGCATCTGAATCATGACTGGCTGCCTTGTTCTTCTTGTGGCGCTCGTTTCGCGGGCGCCTGATGCTCACTCTGTCAGAGAGCGGTCACTGGGTGACCACAGTCCAACGTTTGTTTTTCGAGATCGGCGCGCACTCTTCGATCTGGACAGTGTCGCCAACCTTGTACTGGTTGTTTTCGTCGTGTGCGCGGTACTTCTTGGTCCGGCGCACGGTCTTTTTCAAAAGCGGGTGCGTGAAGCGGCGCTCCACATTCACCGTCACCGTCTTGTCATTGGCGTCGCCGACAACGGTGCCCTGCAGGATACGCTTTGGCATAGCCGTCTCCTTAAGCGTTCGCCGACACGCGCTTTTCGCGCATGATCGTCTGGATGCGCGCGATGTCGCGGCGGATCTGCCGGACACGCGCAGTGTTTTCAAGCTGACCCGTTGCCTTCTGGAAGCGCAGGTTGAACTGCTCTTTCTTCAGGCCTTCGAGCTCCGTGCGAAGCTCATCGAGGGTCTTGGCCCGTACATCGGTAGCCTTCATGGCTTAAACTCCTCGCCTGCCTTACTCGCCGATACGCTGAACGAATCGGCACTTGATCGGCAGCTTGGCAGCCGCAAGACGCATGGCTTCACGAGCCACATCTTCCGGCACACCGTCGATTTCGAACATGATCCGGCCAGGCTTGACGCGGCAAGCCCAGAAATCCGGAGAACCCTTACCCTTACCCATGCGGACTTCGGCAGGTTTCGAAGAAACCGGAAGGTCCGGGAAGATACGGATCCAAACACGACCCGCACGCTTCATGTGGCGGGTCATAGCACGACGGGCCGCTTCGATCTGACGTGCCGTTACACGCTCCGGCTCAACAGCCTTCAGACCGAATGCGCCGAAGTTGAGGTCGGTGCCCCCCTTCGACAAGCCGTGAATGCGGCCCTTGTGCTGCTTGCGGAACTTTGTGCGCTTCGGTTGCAGCATCGTTCTTCTCTCGTCTTTCTTATCTTACGAGCAGGCGGCAGCTTGAATTAAGCTACGCGCTCGCGGCCCCGATCCCGGCGTCCGCCGCGATCACCCTGGTTTCCGTCCGACACGGCCGTTGCACGGCGTTCGGACGCCATCGGGTCGTGTTCCAGAATTTCACCCTTGAAGATCCAGACCTTCACGCCGCACACGCCGTAAGCCGTGTGTGCGCTCGCAACACCGTAGTCGATGTCGGCACGCAGCGTGTGAAGCGGAACCCGGCCTTCGCGGTACCATTCGATACGTGCGATTTCCGCGCCGCCGAGACGGCCGCCACAGTTGATCCGGATGCCCTGGGCGCCGAGACGCATGGCGGACTGAACGGCCCGCTTCATGGCGCGGCGGAAGGCAACACGGCGTTCCAGCTGCTGTGCGATCGAAGCCGCAACCAGGGTAGCGTCGATTTCCGGCTTGCGAACTTCAACGATGTTGATGTGCACTTCCGAATTGGTGATGTCGGCGATCTTCTTGCGAAGACGTTCGATATCCGCACCCTTCTTGCCGATGACCACACCCGGACGACCGGAGTGAATGGAAACGCGGCACTTCTTGTGCGGACGCTCGATAACAACCTTAGAGACTGCGGCCTGCTTCAGTTCCTTCAGCAGGAACTCACGGATGCGGAAATCTTCGTGCAGAAGATCGCCGTATTCGTTCTTGTTCGCGTACCAGCGGGAATCCCAGGTGCGGTTGATCCCAAGGCGCATGCCGATCGGGTTTGTCTTGTGTCCCATCAGGCAGTCTCCTCAACTTCGCGCACGACAATGGTCAGGTTCGAGAACGGCTTCTCGATCCGGCCAACACGTCCGCGTGCACGGGCCTGGAACCGCTTGATGACAAAGGCCTTGCCAACATGGGCTTCGGCAACCACCAGGTTGTCGATGTCCAGGTCATGATTGTTTTCCGCGTTGGCAACGGCGGACATCAAGGTCTTCTTGACGTCCTGCGCAATGCGCTTGCGGGAGAATGTCAGGTCCGCGATCGCGGAACCGACTTTTTTACCACGGATCGAGGCCGCAACGAGGTTCAGCTTGCGGGGGGAAACGCGGATCATCCGCGTCATTGCCCGTGCCTCATTGTCAGCGAGCGTCCGCTCACCCTTCGGCTTGCCCATCGTTACTTCCTCTTCGCCTTCTTGTCGGCGCCATGTCCGTAATAGGTCCGGCTCGGAGAAAATTCGCCGAACTTGTGACCGATCATTTCTTCAGACACCAGCACCGGAACGTGCTTTTGACCGTTGTAGACGCCGAAGGTCAAACCGACGAACTGCGGCAGGATCGTCGAGCGGCGGCTCCAGGTCTTGATGACCTCGTTCCGGCCGGACTCGCGGACCTTGTCAGCTTTCTTCAGCAGATACCCGTCGACAAACGGACCTTTCCAGATCGAACGTGCCACGATCCTTGTCCTTTACTTCTTACGCGCGTGGCGGCTGCGGACGATATACTTATCGGTCTGCTTGTTGCGCCGCGTGCGCTTGCCTTTGGTCGGTTTACCCCAAGGAGTAACCGGATGACGACCGCCGGAGGTCCGGCCTTCACCACCGCCATGCGGGTGGTCGATCGGGTTCATGGCGACGCCGCGCGTATGCGGGCGAATGCCAAGCCAGCGGGAACGGCCGGCCTTGCCGTGGTTCACGTTGCCGTGGTCCGGATTGGACACGGCGCCGATGGAAGCCATGCAGGTGCCAAGCACACGGCGCTGCTCGCCGGACATAAGGCGCAGCGTGGTGTAACCCTGGTCGCGGCCGACAATCTGAACGAATGCACCTGCGGACCGCGCGATCTGCGCGCCCTTGCCGGGCTTCAGCTCGATGTTGTGAACGATCGTACCGACCGGAATGCGCGACAGCGGTGCTGCGTTACCCGGTTTGATGTCGACGTTCTCGCCTGCGACGACCGTGTCGCCAGCGGCCAGGCGCTGCGGAGCCAGAATGTAGCTCAGCTCGCCGTCTTCATAGCGGATCAGCGCGATGAATGCGGTCCGGTTCGGATCGTATTCCAGACGCTCGACGGTCGCCGGAACGTCCCACTTGCGACGCTTGAAGTCCACAAGGCGGTAGGTTCGCTTGTGACCGCCGCCGCGGTTCGGAGACGTCAGACGGCCGGTGTTGTTGCGTCCACCGCTCTTGGAGAGGCCTTCGGTCAAAGTTTTGACCGGCTTGCCCTTCCACAGACCGGACCTGTCAACCTGAACGAGCTGACGGCGGCCCGGAGACGTCGGATTGAATGTCTTGAGTGCCATTTTCTTATGTCCCCGTCTTAGAGCCCGGTGGTCACGTCAATGCCGTGACCTTCCTGCAGCGTTACGACGGCCTTTTTAAAGTCGGACTGGCGGCCAAGACGTCCGCGGAAGCGCTTGACCTTGCCCTTGCGGACGAGGGTGTTCACCGCCGTGACCTTGACACCGAACAGAGCTTCGACTGCGGCCTTGATTTCCGGCTTGGTTGCGTCGTTAGCAACCTTGAAGACAACCTTGTTCTCTTCGGAAGCCATCGTCGACTTTTCGGTGATCACCGGGCCGACAATCTTGTCGTAGTGAGGAAGTTTGCTCATTTAAAGCGCTCCTCAAGTGCGGACACCGCAGCCTTGGTCAACACCAGGGTGTTGGCCTGCAGGATGTCGTAAACGTTGATGCCCTGAACCGGCAGCACATCCAGGTGAGGAATGTTGCGTGAAGCCAGTGCGAAATTGTTGTCGACTTCGGCGCCGTCGATAACAAGAGCGCTGCTGAGACCGAGCTTCGCGAGCTGGCTCTTCAGGGCCTTGGTCTTGGCTTCGGCCGCCTTGGCGTCTTCAACGACGACAATGCTGTCTGCCTTGGCTTTCGCCGACAGAGCATGTTTCAGTCCGAGAGCGCGCACTTTCTTGGGCAGGTCGTGGCCGTGGTCCCGAACGATCGGACCGAAAGCCTTGCCGCCGCCGCGAAACTGCGGAGCTTTCCTGTTGCCGTGGCGCGCACCGCCGGAGCCCTTCTGGCGGACGAATTTCTTCGTCGTGCCGGAAACTTCCGAACGGCCCAGCGACTTGTGGGTGCCCGCCTGGCGCTTTGCCAGCTGCCAGCGCACCACACGGTGGATCAAATCGGTGCGCGGCTCGAGACCGAAGATCTCGTCAGACACCGTGATCGAACCGGCCGCCCCACCTTCGAGGGTCTTGACCTCAAGTTCCATCACTCACTCTCCTTCCCGGCAGCCTCAGTCGCTTCGGATGCCTTGAAAGCACCCGGAACCGGAACGTTTTCCGGCAGCGCCTTTTTGATCGCGTCGCGAACCAGGATCCAGCCGCCCTTGGCGCCCGGAACAGAGCCCTCGACCATGATCAGGCCACGCTCAACATCGATGCGCACAACCTTCAGGTTCTGCGTGGTCACGCGGACGTCGCCCATGTGACCGGCCATTTTCTTGCCCTTGAACACGCGGCCCGGGTCCTGACACTGACCGGTGGAACCGTGTGAACGGTGCGAGATCGAATTACCGTGCGACGCACGGCCACCGCCGAAGTTGTGACGCTTCATCGCACCGGCAAAACCCTTACCGATGGAATTTCCGGTCACGTCGACGAACTGGCCCTCGACAAAGTGATCGGCGGTCAGCTCGGCGCCGACATCGATCATGTTGCCTTCGGACACGCGGAATTCCACGACGGTCCGCTTGGGCTCGACCTGTGCCACGGCGAAATGGCCGCGCAGCGCCTTCGGCGTATTCTTAACTTTCCGGGTACCCGCACCAAGCTGCAGCGCGGTGTAACCGTTCTTTTCTTCGGTCCGGTGGGCTACCACCTGGCAATTTTCCAGCCGCAGAACGGTAACCGGAACATGCTCGCCTGCATCGTTGTAGATGCGGGTCATGCCCACTTTCTGAGCGATCACTCCAGAACGCATGGTTTTGTCCCCTTCGATCCGGCTTACAGCTTGATCTCGACGTCCACACCAGCGGCCAGGTCGAGCTTCATCAGCGCGTCCACCGTCTGGGGCGTCGGATCAACGATGTCGAGAAGGCGCTTGTGTGTGCGCATCTCGAACTGATCGCGGCTTTTCTTATCGATATGCGGTCCGCGAAGCACGGTGTACTTCTCAATCCGCGTCGGCAGCGGCACGGGACCCCGCACCTGAGCACCGGTCCGCTTCGCCGTATTGACGATCTCCTTGGTGGAGGCGTCCAGAATACGGTGGTCAAACGCCTTCAAGCGGATCCGGATGTTCTGACCGTTCATTGTTATTGTTCCCAATAAGACTGCGGGCCTGCCCGCGTTTCGTTAAAGCCGCCGGCAGGCCCGGCTGTCGATTACTCGATGATGGAAGCGACGACGCCGGCGCCGACGGTACGGCCACCTTCGCGGATCGCGAAGCGCAGGCCTTCTTCCATGGCGATCGGCACGATCAGCTCAACGTCAACCGACACGTTGTCGCCCGGCATGACCATTTCCGTGCCTTCCGGAAGAGAAACCACGCCGGTCACGTCCGTCGTGCGGAAGTAGAACTGCGGACGGTAGTTCGTGAAGAACGGCGTGTGACGGCCACCCTCTTCCTTCGTCAGGATGTAGGCCTCGGCCTTGAACTTCGTGTGCGGCGTAACCGAACCCGGCTTGCAGAGAACCTGGCCACGCTCGACTTCCTCACGGCCAACGCCGCGGATCAGAGCGCCGATGTTGTCGCCCGCTTCGCCGCTGTCCAGCAGCTTGCGGAACATTTCAACGCCGGTAACCGTCGTCTTCGCCGTGTCCTTGATGCCGACGATCTCGACTTCCTCACCAACCTTGATGATGCCACGCTCGACACGGCCGGTCACAACCGTACCGCGGCCGGAGATCGAGAACACGTCTTCGATCGGCATCAGGAACGGCTGATCCTTCGGACGCTCAGGCGTCGGGATGTAATCGTCGACCGCTGCCATCAGCTCGCGGATCGCGTCGCGGCCAATGGCCGGATCGCGGTTCTCAACGGCCGCAAGAGCGGAGCCCTTGACGATCGGAATGTCGTCGCCCGGGAACTCGTAAGAGGACAGAAGCTCGCGGATTTCCATCTCGACAAGCTCAAGCAGCTCTTCGTCGTCGACCTGGTCGACCTTGTTCATGAAAACGACCAGGGCCGGAACGCCAACCTGACGCGCAAGCAGGATATGCTCGCGGGTCTGCGGCATCGGGCCGTCAGCCGAGGACACGACCAGAATGCCGCCGTCCATCTGCGCCGCACCCGTGATCATGTTCTTCACGTAGTCGGCGTGACCAGGGCAGTCAACGTGAGCGTAGTGACGGTTTTCCGTCTCATACTCAACGTGCGCCGTGGAGATGGTGATGCCGCGCGCCTTTTCTTCCGGCGCACCGTCAATCTCGTCGTAAGCTTTGGCTTCCGCGCCGCCGGCTTCTGCCAGCGTCATGGTGATTGCTGCGGTCAGCGTCGTCTTGCCGTGGTCAACGTGGCCAATCGTGCCAATGTTGACGTGCGGTTTCGTGCGCTCAAATTTTTCCTTCGCCATCGGATTACTCCGTTTCTCTATTTCTTCTTGACGTTAAGAGGTTGGGGATCAGGCGTATTTCGCCTGAACCTCTTCGGCGACAGCCTGCGGCACCTGCTCGTAGTGATCGAACACCATCGAATACTGGGCACGGCCTTGTGACATGGAACGCAAGTTGTTCACGTAACCAAACATGTTGGCCAGCGGAACCATTGCGGTGATGACGGTGACGATGCCCCGGTTCTCCGTGCCCGCGATCTGACCGCGGCGGGAGTTCAGGTCACCGATAACGTCACCCATGTAGTCTTCCGGCGTAACAACCTCGACCTTCATGATCGGCTCGAGCAGTTTCGGGCCGGCCTTCTGGATCGCTTCGCGGAAACCGGCACGGCCGGCGATTTCGAAGGCGAGCACGGATGAGTCGACGTCGTGGTAAGCACCGTCGGTCAGGATTGCCTTGATGTCGAGCATCGGGAAGCCTGCCAGCGGGCCGGACGACATGACGCTTTCGATACCTTTGGTAACACCCGGAATGTATTCCTTCGGAACGTTACCGCCGACAATCTTGCTTTCGAAGACATAACCTTCATTCGGCTCGGCCGGCTCGATGGTGAGCTTGATGCGAGCGAACTGACCGGAACCACCGGACTGCTTCTTGTGGGTGTAGTCCACTTCGGCGGTCTTGGTGATGGTTTCGCGGTAAGCCACCTGCGGCGCACCGATGTTGGCCTCGACCTTGAATTCACGCTTCATGCGGTCGACGATGATGTCCAGGTGCAATTCGCCCATTCCGGCAATGATCGTCTGACCGGACTCTTCGTCCGTCTTCACGCGGAAAGACGGATCTTCCGCAGCCAGGCGGTTCAGGGCCAGGCCCATCTTCTCCTGGTCGCCCTTGGTTTTCGGCTCAACAGCGATCTCGATCACCGGCTCGGGGAATTCCATGCGCTCCAGGATCACCGGCTTCAGGGGATCGCAGAGCGTGTCGCCCGTGGTGGTGTCCTTCAGGCCCGCGATAGCAACGATATCGCCGGCATAGGCCACATCGATGTCTTCACGGGAGTTGGAGTGCATCTGCATCATCCGGCCGACGCGCTCACGCTTTTCCTTGACGGTGTTGAGCAGGGACACACCCTTGTTCAGAACACCGGAATAGATGCGGCAGAACGTCAGCGATCCGACGAACGGGTCGTTTGCGATCTTGAACGCCAGAAGGCCCAGCGGCTCTTCGTCCGAAGACTTGCGCAGCAGCTCTTCTTCGGTCTTCGGATCGATCCCCTTGATGTCCGGCACTTCGACCGGGCTCGGCAGGTAATCGACGACCGCGTCGAGAAGCGGCTGAACGCCCTTGTTCTTGAACGCGGACCCACAGAAGACGGGGACAAAATCGTTGTTGATGGTGCCCTTGCGGATCAGTTTCTTGATCGTTTCCATGGAGGGCTCTTCGCCTTCCAGGTAGGCTTCCATGGCGGCTTCGTCGATTTCGACAACCGTCTCGATCAGAGCGTCGCGCGCTTCCTGGGCACGGTCAACCAGATCGGCCGGGATGTCGACGACGTCCCAGGCAGCGCCGAGGTTTTCGGACTGCCAGATGAGAGCCTTCATTTCCAGAAGGTCGACGACACCGGCGAATTCGTTCTCGGCACCAACGTTCAGCTGCATGACCAGCGGGGTGCAGCCAAGGCGCTTCTCGATCATCTCGACGCAGCGATCGAAATCGGCACCGAGCTTGTCCATCTTGTTGACGAAGATCATCCGCGGAACGTGATACTTGTCGGCCTGACGCCAGACAGTCTCGGTCTGCGGCTCAACGCCGGCGTTTGCGTCCAGAAGGGCGACAGCACCGTCGAGCACGCGCAGCGAACGTTCGACTTCAATGGTGAAGTCAACGTGGCCCGGGGTGTCGATGATGTTCAGACGCTTTTCTTTCCAGAAAGCGGTGGTCGCAGCAGAGGTGATCGTGATGCCACGCTCCTGCTCCTGCTCCATCCAGTCCATGGTGGCTGCGCCGTCATGGACTTCGCCGATCTTGTGGCTCTTACCCGTGTAGTAAAGGATCCGCTCGGTGGTAGTTGTCTTACCTGCATCGATGTGAGCCATGATGCCGAAATTGCGGTAGTCCTCGATTTTATGCGTGCGCGACATAGCGTCAGCCCTTCGAAGTCACAAATTACCAGCGATAGTGCGAGAACGCGCGGTTGGCGTCAGCCATCCGGTGCGTGTCTTCGCGCTTCTTGACAGCGGTACCACGGTTGTTTGCCGCATCGAGCAGCTCGCCGGACAGGCGATCGATCATCGTGGTTTCGTTGCGGTTGCGCGCAGCGGCGATAAGCCAGCGGATCGCCAGCGCCTGGCGACGCTCGTTACGAACCTCGACCGGAACCTGGTAGGTCGCACCACCAACACGGCGGGAGCGCACTTCCACTTGCGGCATAACGTTCTCAAGAGCTGCGTGGAACACTTCGATCGGGTTCTCACGCGCCTTGTTCTCGACGACGTCGAAGGCACCGTAGACGATGCGTTCTGCAGCCGACTTCTTGCCGTCATACATGATCGAGTTCATGAACTTGGTGACGACAACATCCCCGAACTTCGGATCCGGGTTGATTTCGCGTTTTTCAGCGCGGTGACGACGGGACATCTTACGTGCTCCTTACTTCGGCCGCTTGGCGCCGTATTTCGAACGGCGCTGCTTACGATCCTTGACGCCCTGGGTATCGAGCACACCACGGATGATGTGGTAGCGGACACCCGGCAAATCCTTGACGCGGCCGCCGCGGATCATCACCACCGAGTGCTCTTGAAGGTTGTGACCTTCACCCGGGATGTAGCCAATGACTTCGAAGCCGTTGGTCAGGCGGATCTTGGCCACCTTACGCAGAGCCGAGTTCGGCTTCTTCGGCGTAGTGGTATAAACGCGGGTGCAAACACCACGCTTCTGCGGGCAGGCCTCCATGGCCGGCACTTTGTTCCGCTTCGCCGGATCTTTCCGCGGCTTGCGGATCAACTGGTTGATGGTCGGCATTCTGTGCCCTTTACCTTGTCCATCCAAAAATTCGTCTGCAACTGCAGTCCTCCGCAGACCTTGACACCCTTCGGCAAGAAGCCTTCAAGCATGCAAAATCGCGCCCGCGCGCTCACAGAAGAGCGGCCGGCGCTGCGAAAAACCAGAGGACCACGAGTTGCCCCGCGGTCATGCAATCGACGCGTATATTCGCCTATCTAACCCGACAGCGTTTAAGAGGACTGGGTCCTGCGCCTTGATCAGCGCTGGACGGGTTCGCTCTTACCGCCTGTCCTTGGGATGCGCGGAAACTACTCATATGCACCCATTGCGTCAAGTGATTTATCGAAAAAACCGCAAATCCCGCCACGGAGCCGGTCGCAGTGCATTTTCAAAAGAATTTCCGGGACTTGGAACAATTTGTAGCCGCTTTAAGGAGCGGTTTTGTAATTTTATTGCGTGACTTCAACCTGTCACCCTTGGCTGTTTGGAATCAAACGCACGGTCGACGGCTAGCCGGCGCCATGGCCCCTGCCCGGCTCGCCCGTTATCTGGCCTTGAAGCAGGTTCTTCCGGAGATTCGTGTCCGGTGCATCAGCCCGCAAAGGTCACGATGGCCACATTTCCCGACAGTGCGTCCTGATATGCGCCTTCGTAGACCGGATCGTCGGGCTCGCCGTCCATGATTCCGATCTGATCGAGTTCCGCTTCCGCAAACCCCTGTGCCGAAAGCGACTCGAGTGTCTTGCGCACCGCATCGTCGTCATCGGGCGCCGTCAGTAGCGCATGGATCGTGATGGCATCGTCGGGACTGGCATCTTCGTCTTGCCAGACACGGCCAATGACGATGTAGACAACCGGCTCCAGATCCAATTCATTATCGTTCATCGCTGATCATCCTGTTCCAGACTTCATACAGAAAGGCCGCCCGGAGGCGGCCTTTCGTTACTCTTCAAGACAGCGACTACTCCGCCGCCCCGCTCATGTCTTCCAGAAGTCCTTCCGCCGCGCTTTCCGAAGACTGCTGGCGCTGTGCTTCCTGGATTAGATCGTCCCGATGGGTTGCGATCTGGCGGATGCGTTTCATCACCCCTCCGGTACCGGCCGGAATCAGCCGGCCGACAATGACGTTCTCCTTGAGCCCGACGAGCGGATCGGTCTTGCCGTTGACAGCCGCATCGGTCAGAACGCGGGTCGTCTCCTGGAAGGAGGCGGCGGAGAAGAACGACCGGGTCTGCAGCGATGCCTTGGTGATACCGAGCAGAACCGGAACACCCTTGGCCGGGTCGCGTGCTTCGTCGATCGCCTTGCGGTTGGCCTCTTCGAAGTCGATCTTGTCGATCTGTTCGCCCGCAAAGAACTCGGTGTCGCCCGGCTCGGTGATCTCGATCTTCTGCAGCATCTGGCGAACGATCACCTCGATGTGCTTGTCGTTGATCGTCACACCCTGCAACCGGTAGACCTCCTGGATCTCGTTGACGAGATATGCCGCCAGGGCCTCCACGCCCTTGACCGCCAGAATGTCGTGCGGTGCCGGGTTTCCGTCGAGGATGTACTCGCCCTTTTCAATGGCATCGCCTTCCTGAAGATGGAAATGCTTGCCTTTCGGGATGAGGTATTCGACCGGTTCGACGCCGTCCTCCGCAGGATCGATGATGATCCGGCGCTTGTTCTTGTAATCGCGGCCGAAACGGATCGTGCCGTCGATCTCGGCGATGATGGCATGATCCTTCGGACGGCGCGCCTCGAACAGTTCGGCAACACGCGGCAGACCGCCGGTGATGTCCTTGGTCTTGGCGCTTTCCAGCGGGATACGGGCCAGAACGTCGCCGGCCTTGACCGTCGCGCCGGGCTGAACCGACAGGACCGCATCCACGGACAGCATCAAGCGGGCATCCGAACCGCGCTGGTTTTTCGCAACCGAGCCCTTCTCGTCCTTGACGACGATCGCGGGCTTGAGGTCCGCGCCCCGCTGGGACGAACGCCAGTCGATGACGACACGCTTGGTGATACCGGTTGCCTCGTCGGCCGTTTCCTGCACGGAGGCACCGTCGACCAGATCCTCGAAATCCACCACGCCGTCGACTTCGGCAAGCATCGGACGGGTATAGGGATCCCATTCCGCGATCCGCTGACCGCGCTTGACGGTATCGCCGTCGTCCACATGCAGCTTGGAGCCGTAGGCAATACGGTGCACGGCGCGCTCGTTGCCGTCGCTGTCGATGATAACGATGGACATGTTGCGCACCATGGCAATCAGATTGCCTTCCGAATCCCGGTTCACCGAACGGTTCCGGATCTTCACAGTGCCGTCGACGTTGGACTCGATGAACGAGCTGTCGACGACCTGCGCCGTACCGCCGATGTGGAAGGTACGCATGGTCAACTGCGTTCCAGGCTCGCCGATGGACTGTGCGGCGATGACACCGACAGCTTCGCCCATGTTCACAGGCGTACCGCGTGCCAGGTCACGGCCGTAACAGGTCGCGCACACGCCGGTTTCGGTTTCACAGGTCAGAACCGAGCGGATCTTGATCTGCTGAACCTTGGCGGCTTCGATGGCTTCCACATCCTTCTCGTCGATCAGCGTGCCCTTGGCGACAAGCAGTTCTCCGGTCTGGTTGTTGAAGACATCTTCCGCGGTGGTCCGGCCGAGAACGCGCATGCCCAGAGAGGCAATGACGTTACCCGCATCGACGATCGGCGCCACGGTGATACCGCGTGTCGAACCACAATCCTGCTCGAGGATAATGGAATCCTGCGCGACATCGACGAGGCGGCGGGTCAGGTAACCGGAGTTCGCCGTCTTCAACGCGGTATCGGCAAGACCCTTACGGGCGCCGTGGGTGGAGTTGAAGTACTCGAGAACCGACAGGCCTTCCTTGAAGTTCGAAATGATCGGGTTCTCGATGATCGAACCGTCCGGCTTGGCCATCAGGCCGCGCATACCCGCCAGCTGTTTCATCTGCTGGGGTGAACCACGGGCCCCGGAGTGGGACATCATGTAAACCGAGTTCATCGGTTTCTGCCGCCCGGTCTCCTCGTCGATCTGGACCGCCTTGATGCGGGCCATCATCTCGTCGGCGATCTTGTCGGTGCATTTCGCCCAGGCGTCGACAACCTTGTTGTACTTTTCGCCCTGGGTGATCAGACCGTCGTTGTATTGCTGCTCATACTCCGTCGCAAGCGAGGAGGTTTCGGCAACAAGCTTGGTCTTGGTATCCGGAATGACCATGTCGTCCATGCCGAACGAGATGCCGGCGTTACAGGCATTCTTGAAGCCAAGCTGCATGATCCGGTCACAGAAGATGACCGTCTCCTTCTGACCGCAGGCACGGTAGACCGTGTCGATCATGCGGGAGATGTCCTTCTTCGTCATCAGCTTGTTGCAGACTTCGAAGGGCACCTCGTGGTGCTTCGGCAGAAGTTCCGCGATCAGCATCCGGCCAGGCGTGGTCTCGATGATCTCGGAGGTCGGATTGCCGTCCGCATCGATGGACTTGTACCGGCCCTTGATCTTAGTGTGCAGCGTGATGACCTTGTTGGCCAGGGCGTGATGGATCTCGCCGATGTCACCGAAGGCCATGCCCTCTCCCGGCTCGCCTTCAGCGATGATGGAGAGGTAGTAGAGACCGAGAACGATATCCTGGGACGGCACGATGATCGGGCCACCGTTTGCCGGATGCAGGATGTTGTTCGTCGACATCATCAGCGTGCGGGCCTCAAGCTGAGCTTCGAGCGACAGCGGCACGTGAACGGCCATCTGGTCGCCGTCGAAGTCGGCGTTGAACGCGGAACACACGAGCGGGTGCAGCTGGATCGCCTTGCCTTCGATCAGGGTCGGCTCGAACGCCTGGATGCCCAGACGGTGCAGCGTCGGCGCACGGTTGAGAAGCACCGGATGCTCGCGGATCACCTCGTCGAGGATATCCCAGACTTCCGGACGCTCCTTCTCGACCAGCTTCTTGGCCTGCTTGACGGTCGAGGAAAACCCCTTGGCGTCGAGACGCGAATAGATGAACGGCTTGAAGAGCTCAAGCGCCATCTTCTTCGGCAGACCGCACTGATGCAGTTTCAGTTCCGGACCCACGGTGATCACCGACCGGCCGGAATAGTCAACGCGCTTGCCGAGCAGGTTCTGCCGGAACCGGCCCTGCTTGCCCTTCAGCATGTCGGACAGCGACTTCAGCGGACGCTTGTTGGCGCCTGTGATGACGCGGCCGCGGCGGCCGTTGTCGAACAGGGCATCGACGGATTCCTGCAGCATGCGCTTTTCGTTCCGGATGATGATGTCCGGAGCGCGCAGTTCCATCAGCCGGCGCAGACGGTTGTTCCGGTTGATAACGCGGCGGTAGAGATCGTTCAGATCCGACGTCGCGAACCGGCCGCCGTCGAGCGGCACGAGCGGACGCAGGTCCGGCGGGATCACCGGAACCACGGTCATGATCATCCATTCCGGACGGTTGCCGGATTCCATGAAGGCCTCGATGACCTTCAGGCGCTTGGCCAGCTTCTTCGGCTTCAGCTCTGTGGTCGCCTCTGCGATCTCCTGGCGCAGCTTTTCGCTCTCGCGCTCCAGATCCATGCTCATCAGGATCTCGCGAATCGCTTCTGCGCCGATCATGGCGGTGAAGGCGTCCTCGCCGTACTCATCCTGGGCGGCGACGAAGTCTTCTTCCGACAGAAGCTGATGCTGCTTGAGCGGTGTCAGGCCCGGTTCAAGAACCACGTAGTTCTCGAAGTAGAGCACGCGTTCCAGATCCTTCAGCGTCATGTCGAGCAGAAGGCCGATGCGGCTCGGGAGCGATTTCAGGAACCAGATGTGCGCGACCGGAGCGGCGAGCTCGATGTGCCCCATACGCTCGCGGCGCACCCGCGACAAGGTGACTTCGACGCCACATTTTTCACAGATGACGCCTTTGTATTTCATGCGCTTGTATTTGCCGCAAAGACATTCGTAGTCCTTGATCGGCCCGAAAATACGCGCGCAGAACAGACCGTCCCGTTCCGGCTTGAACGTCCGGTAGTTGATGGTTTCCGGCTTTTTGATTTCGCCGAAAGACCAAGACAGGATCTTTTCCGGGCTCGCGAGCGAAATCCGGATATTGTCGAAGGTCTGTGCGGGAGCCTGCTGATTGAACAGGTTCATGACCTCATGATTCATGGTCCATCTCCTTCGATGCACGGCCGGGGAGTGGGCTGTTCCGCCTTCCCCCGTAACCGGCATGCCAAGTCATTAAGTCCGTTACCGGGGTTATTCCGCAGCGTCTGCGGTTTCTTCCTCGGTAATCATGGGTGCATCGGTACGTTGCAGTTCAACGTTGAGACCCAGGGACCGCATTTCCTTCACAAGCACGTTGAAGCTCTCCGGAATACCGGCTTCGAACGTGTCGTCGCCGCGAACGATGGCCTCGTAGACCTTCGTACGTCCGGCCACGTCGTCCGACTTGACCGTGAGCATTTCCTGAAGCGTATAGGCTGCGCCGTAAGCTTCAAGAGCCCAGACCTCCATTTCCCCGAAACGCTGGCCACCGAACTGCGCCTTACCGCCCAACGGCTGCTGGGTGACAAGCGAGTACGGGCCGATTGAACGGGCATGGATCTTGTCGTCGACCAGGTGGTGGAGCTTCAGCATGTAGATGTAGCCCACGGTCACCTTGCGGTCGAACTCTTCACCGGTCCGGCCGTCATAGAGGACGGACTGTCCGCTCGGGTCGTAGCCGGCGATGTTCAGCGCCTCGACAACATCTGGTTCACGGGCACCGTCGAAGACCGGCGTCGCGATCGAGACGCCCTTCTTCAGCTGCTCCGCCAGGCGCACGACGCCTTCGTCGTCGTATTCCTTGACGTTGTCGCCCTTCATGTTGTCGCCGTAGATCTCGACGATCTTGCCGCGCAGCTGCTCGATCTGGCCCGACTTCTTGTACTCTTCGTACATTTCGCCGATCCGGTGGCCCATGCCGCGGCAGGCCCAGCCCAGGTGGGTTTCAAGGATCTGGCCGACATTCATGCGCGACGGAACGCCGAGCGGGTTCAGAACGATGTCGACATGCGTACCGTCTTCCAGGAACGGCATGTCCTCGCACGGGTTGATCTTGGAGACCACGCCCTTGTTGCCGTGACGGCCGGCCATCTTGTCGCCCGGCTGAAGCTTGCGCTTCACGGCAACGAAGACCTTGACCATCTTCATGACGCCCGGCGGCAGTTCGTCGCCGCGCTGCAGCTTCTCGACCTTGTCGATGAAACGCTGCTCGAGACGCTTGCGGCTGTCGTCATACTGACCGCGCAGAGCCTCGATCTCGGACATGAACTTCTCGTCGTCGGTGGCGAACTGCCACCACTGCGAGCGCGGGAAGTCATTGAGGACGTCCCCGGTCAGCACCGTGTCCTTCTTGAAGCCCTTCGGTCCGGCGATGGCGGTCTTGTCCATCAGCATCTCGGCAAGACGGCCATAGACGTTGCGGTCGAGGATCGCCTGTTCGTCGTCGCGGTCCTTGGCGAGGCGTTCGATTTCCTCGCGTTCGATCGCCATGGCGCGCTCGTCTTTTTCCACCCCGTGACGGTTAAAGACACGCACCTCGACGACGGTGCCGGACACGCCCGGCGGCAGACGCAGGGACGTGTCGCGCACGTCGGACGCCTTCTCGCCGAAAATGGCGCGCAGAAGCTTTTCTTCCGGCGTCATCGGGCTTTCGCCCTTCGGCGTGATCTTGCCGACCAGGATGTCGCCCGGCTGAAGCTCGGCACCGATATAGACGATCCCGGCCTCATCGAGGTTCTTCAGCGCTTCTTCCGAAACGTTTGGAATGTCGCGGGTGATCTCTTCCGGACCAAGCTTGGTGTCGCGCGCCATCACCTCGAATTCCTCAAGGTGGATGGAGGTGAAGACATCGTCGGACACGATCCGCTCGGACAGCAGGATGGAATCCTCGAAGTTGTAGCCGTTCCAGGGCATGAACGCGACGAGCACGTTCCGGCCGAGCGCCAGATCGCCGAGATCGGTGGACGGGCCGTCGGCGATGATATCGCCCTTGTGGACCCGGTCGCCGACACGCACCAGCGGACGCTGGTTGATGCAGGTGTTCTGGTTGGAACGCTGGTACTTCTGCAGACGGTAAATGTCGACGCCGGACTTGCCCGGATCGAGTTCTTCCGTCGCCCGGATGACGATACGGGTCGCATCCACCTGGTCGACCACACCTGCGCGGCGCGCACCGATGGCGGCGCCGGAATCGCGGGCAACGATCGGCTCCATGCCGGTGCCGACGAACGGTGCCTCGGCACGGACCAGAGGCACGGCCTGCCGCTGCATGTTCGAGCCCATCAGGGCGCGGTTGGCGTCATCGTTCTCCAGGAACGGAATGAGCGCCGCGGCGACCGAGACAAGCTGCTTGGGCGAAACGTCCATGAGGTCCACCCTCTCGGACGGAACCATCATGTTTTCGCCCGCGTGACGGCAGGTGATCAGCTCTTCGGTGAACCGGCCCTCGGCGTCGTAGACGGCGTTGGACTGGGCCACGTAGTGCTTGGCTTCCTCCATGGCGGACAGGTAGACGACGTCGTTGGTCACGACACCGTCCTTCACCTTCCGGTACGGGCTTTCGATGAAGCCGTACTTGTTGACCCGGGCAAAGGTGGCCAGCGAGTTGATCAGACCGATGTTCGGGCCTTCCGGCGTTTCAATCGGGCAGATACGGCCATAGTGCGTCGGATGCACGTCGCGCACTTCGAAGCCGGCGCGCTCGCGGGTCAGACCACCCGGGCCAAGGGCCGACAGGCGGCGCTTGTGGGTGACTTCCGACAGCGGGTTGGTCTGGTCCATGAACTGCGAAAGCTGCGAGGACCCGAAGAACTCCCGAACCGCGGCCGCGGCCGGTTTCGCGTTGATCAGATCCTGCGGCATGACGGTGTCGATCTCGACGGAACTCATGCGTTCCTTGATCGCGCGTTCCATCCGCAACAGGCCGACGCGGTACTGATTTTCCATCAGCTCGCCGACCGAGCGGACCCGGCGGTTGCCAAGGTTGTCGATGTCGTCGATTTCGCCCTTGCCGTCACGCAGCTCCAGAAGCACCCGGATGACTTCGAGAATGTCTTCCTTGCGCAGCGTGCGGACCGTGTCCTCGCATTGCAGGTCGAGGCGCATGTTCATCTTCACGCGGCCGACGGCGGACAGATCGTAGCGCTCGTCGTCGAAGAAGAGCGACTGGAACATTGCCTCGGCGGTGTCGATGGTGGGCGGCTCCCCCGGACGCATCACACGGTAGATGTCGAACAGCGCGTCTTCGCGCGACTCGTTCTTGTCCACATTGAGCGTGTTGCGGATATAGGGACCGGTGTTGACGTGGTCGATATCGAGAACCGGCAGATCGTGATAGCCGCGCTCGACCAGCTCCTCCAGCACCTTGCCGGTGATCTCATCGCCGGCCTCGGCGTAAATCTCGCCGGACTGCATGTCGACGATGTCTTCAGCGAGATACTGTCCGTGCAGGTCCTCGTCGGTGACCTTCAGCGCGCTGATGCCCTTTTCGCTGAGCTGACGGATGGTGCGCGCGGTGATCTTGCGGCCGCCCTCGACAACGACTTCGCCGCTGTCGGCGTCGATGAGATCATAGGACGCCTTCGTACCCTTCAGGCGGTTGCCGTCGAACGGCATGCGCCAGGAGCCGTCCTTCTGACGAGCGTAGTCGATCCGCTTGAAGAAGGTGTTGAGGATTTCCTCGCCGTCTAGACCAAGCGCCATCAGAAGCGAGGTCACCGGAATCTTGCGGCGGCGGTCGATACGCGCATGCACGATGTCCTTGGCATCGAACTCGATATCGAGCCACGAGCCGCGATAGGGGATCACGCGCGCGGCAAACAGCAGTTTGCCGGAGGAATGGGTCTTGCCCTTGTCATGATCGAAAAACACACCGGGAGAGCGGTGCATCTGGGACACGATCACACGCTCGGTGCCATTGACGATGAAGGTGCCGTTGTCGGTCATGAACGGCATATCGCCCATGTAGACATCCTGCTCCTTGATGTCCTTGACGGACTTCGCGCCGGTGTCCTCGTCCACATCGAACACGATGAGGCGCAGGGTCACCTTCAGCGGCGCCGCGAAGGTCATGTCGCGCTGACGGCACTCGTCGACGTCGTACTTGGGAGCTTCAAATTCGTAGGAAACAAATTCCAGCAGGGAGGTGCCGGCAAAATCCGAAATCGGAAACACGGATTGGAAGACCGCTTCAAGGCCTTCATTTTTGCGGCCGCCGCCCGGCATCTCGTCGACCTGCAGAAACTGGTCGTAGGATGCTTTTTGCACCTCGATAAGATTGGGCATAGCCGCGACATCGCGGATCGATCCGAAATACTTGCGGACCTTCTTGCGACCGTTGAACGTTTGGGACATTGTCGCTCCTCGTATCGGCCGGGTTAACGGCTTCCCGAAACGCCCCTTTTCCAATCGGGCAACCGCCCGGGCGCTTCGGAAAACCGTCCCCCCTGGTTCACCCGCTTCCCTGTGGTATCGCCTGGAAGCTGCCGGTGACCGGACTTAGGGGTCTGGGTCATGAACGCCGCATCCGAAGGAACACGGCATGGCCCAGTGGTACGTACGCCCCGGAAACGGGTCGGACCCGCCGGGGCAAGAAACGGTCCCGGAAAACCGGGACCGTCAAAAGGCCTGCGCCTTTATTACTTGAGCTCGACAGAAGCGCCGGCTTCTTCCAGCTTCTTCTTCAGCTCTTCAGCTTCGTCCTTGGCAACGCCTTCCTTGACGGCTTTCGGAGCGGACTCGACGAGTTCTTTCGCTTCCTTCAGGCCAAGACCGGTGATCGCGCGGACTTCCTTGATGACGTTGATTTTCTTGTCGCCGGCGGAAGCCAGAACAACGTCAAATTCGGTTTTCTCTTCAGCTGCAGCGCCACCGGCATCGCCACCGGCTGCAACGGCTGCAACGGCAACCGGTGCGGCAGCGGAAACGCCCCATTTTTCTTCAAGAAGCTTGCTGAGTTCAGCGGCTTCCATGACGGTCAGCGAGGAGAGTTCTTCTACGAGCTTTTCAAGATCAGCCATTTTTCAGTACCTTAAGTTCGAACCAGAAATTGGTTTCATAGACAGTGTGTTGGGGTGCCTTATGCGGCCTCGTCCTTCTTGGCATACGCGCCGAAGACGCGGGCAAGCTGCCCGGCCGGTGCGTTGACAACCTGGGCGATCCGGGAAGCCGGGGTCTGGATCATGCCAACCAGTTTCGCGCGCAGCTCATCGAGCGACGGCATGGTTGCCAGAGACTTGACCCCTTCCGGGTTCAGGTTGGTCGTGCCCAGAGCACCGCCAAGGATGGCAAACTTTTCGTTTGCCTTGGCGAAATCGACGGCTGCTTTCGGTGCTGCTACCGGATCCTCGGAATAGACGAGAACGGTAGGGCCCTGAAACAGGTCGGAGATGTGCTCAAGGTCCGTGCCTTTGAGGGCGAGTTTCACAAGGCGGTTTTTTGCGACTTTGACAGATCCGCCGGCTTCGCGCACAGATGCCCGCAGGGCGGTCATCTGAGAAACCGAAAGACCTGCATAGTGCGCGACGACAACGACGCCGGTTCCAACCAGCTCTTCGTTGAGGGACGTCACGAACTCGTGCTTTTCCGCTCTTTCCACTTGCCTTCTCCATTTGATGGCGTTGCCGCCACCGGTTTACCTTTGCCGCCTGGGCGGAGGTTCCGAACCCGGAACCGCCAGCAGGCGACGCTCAGGGTCCTGTCCCCTCACCTTCACGCAACAAGCGCGCGGCAAGGTCTGGTTCGAACCAGGTCTTCCGCCGGAGCGGGAAATCCGGTTCTCACCCATCTATGCAGGCCTTTCTCGGGCTTAAGCCGGTTTCCCGGCACCTGCAGTCTCGGACAGGGCGATCCGGCGGCGAACCGCCGGACCTCTCCGGCCTTGCGGCCGGAATCTCTTCAAATGCAATCCGGACGCGCCGGATTACTCACCAGCGACGCTGGCCAGTTCGATCTTTACGCCCGGGCCCATGGTGGAGGACACCGCGATACGTTTCAGATAGGAACCCTTCGCACCGGACGGCTTCGCTTTCTGAATGGCGTCGACCAGAGCCTTGACGTTCTGGGAGATCGCTTCCTCGGAAAAGGACACCTTGCCAACGCCGGCGTGAACGATACCCGCCTTCTCGACGCGGAACTGGACCGCACCGCCCTTGGCGTCGTTCACCGCAGCCGTCACGTCCGGGGTCACCGTACCGACCTTCGGGTTCGGCATCAGGCCGCGCGGACCCAGAACCTTACCGAGACGGCCGACCAGCGGCATCATGTCCGGGGTTGCAATGCAGCGATCGAAATCGATCTTGCCGCCCTGCACTTCCTGGACCAGCTCTTCCGCACCGACGATGTCGGCACCGGCGGCTTTCGCTTCCTCGGCCTTGTCGCCACGGGCAAACACGGCGACCCGAACGGACTTGCCGGTGCCGTTCGGCAAAACGCACACGCCGCGAACCATCTGGTCGGCATGACGCGGGTCCACACCCAGATTGATCGCCACCTCGACGGTTTCGTCGAACTTGGTTTTGGCGCGCTCCTTCACGAGGCCGATGGCTTCGTCGAGCGGATACAGCTTGTTCCGGTCAATGCCTTCCCGAGCTGCCTTGATACGCTTTCCAACTTTCGCCATGATCTTACTCCGTTACCTCAAGGCCCATGGACCGGGCGGAGCCTTCGACCATCAGCATTGCAGCATCCACATCGTTGGCGTTCAGGTCCTTCATCTTCGCTTCGGCGATTTCCTTCACCTGAGCCTTGGACACGGAACCAACGGTGCCGCGGCCCGGGGTCTGGGAACCCTTCTGCAGCTTGGCGGCTTTCTTGAGAAAGAAGCTCACCGGAGCCGTCTTCACTTCAAACGTGAAGGACTTGTCGGAGTAGTAGGTAATCACGGTCGGGCACGGAGCGCCCTTTTCGACATCCTGGGTCTGCGCGTTGAACGCCTTGCAGAACTCCATGATGTTCAAACCGCGCTGACCCAGCGCCGGCCCGATGGGCGGCGACGGCGTCGCGGAACCTGCCGGCACCTGAAGCTTCAGGAAGCCTTCAATCTTTTTCGCCATGTTTTTCTCCAATCATACGCAGACGGAAGGCGATCCGCCTGACGGGGAGCTGGTGGTCCGGCTGCCTGTTCGATGTCCGGCGAAGAACATCGGCACCTTCCACCGACTTGATCCCGGCCCAGATGCCTCAAGGCACCGCGGAAAGGCCGGGCGTTTGCGCCGCCCGCAAGGACGGCGGATAGGGTCAGAGCTTGTCGACCTGACCGAACTCCAGTTCCACAGGCGTCGCACGCCCGAAGATCGACACGGCCACCTTGAGACGCGCGCGCTCGTCATCGACCTCTTCCACAAGACCGGAGAAGGACGCGAACGGCCCGTCGGACACGCGCACCTGTTCGCCAACCTCGAAGGTGACAGACGGCTTCGGCCGGTCGACACCCTCCTGAACCTGATTCAGGATGCGCAGCGCTTCCTTTTCCGGGATCGGCATCGGCTTCTGATCCGAACCGAGGAACCCGGTAACTTTCGGCGTCTCCTTGATCAGGTGAAATGCCTCATTGGTCATCTCCATCTTCACAAGGACATAACCCGGGAAGAATTTGCGCTCGGCATCGACCTTGCGACCGCGACGCACCTCGACGACCTTTTCCATCGGAACGAGAATTTCCTCAAACAGATCGGACAAACCCTTCTGCTCGGCCTTTTCGCGGATGGAATCGGCGACCTTTTTCTCAAAATTGGAATAGGCGTGCACAATATACCAGCGCTTGGCCATGGTTCTTCTGTTCCGTTTCTTTATTCTTTTGTCGACAAACCGGACGGCCCGCTGATCAGCCGCCAACGCCCAGCAGATATCCGATCCCGAGACTCATCAGCTGATCCGCCACGAGAAAGAAGATCGAGGCAATCAGCACCATGACGAACACCATAGCGGTTGTCACGGCGGTTTCCCGGCGCGTCGGCCACGTCACCTTGGAGGTTTCGGAGCGCACTTCCTGGATGAATTTAAAGGGATTGGTCTTCGCCATTCCGGTTCCGGTCTGTTAAATACGAGCGGGCGCGCGAACATCATTCGCGCGCCTCACTCGAGGCAACTGTTTAAGCCCTCGAGGCCGATTAATCAAGAGCAAAATGGCAGGGGCAGCAGGGTTCGAACCCGCGACCTACGGTTTTGGAGACCGTCGCTCTACCAACTGAGCTATACCCCTTCAAAAGACCGCTTTCGCAGCCTCGCTCCTGATACCCCCTGAAGCCCCGCATCGCAAGACTTAAGAGGCAGAACTGCCGGGCACAAGGCCCGGCAGCCAGAATTTCATCTTACTCGATGATGGAAGCGACGACGCCGGCGCCGACGGTACGGCCACCTTCGCGGATCGCGAAGCGCAGGCCTTCTTCCATGGCGATCGGCACGATCAGCTCAACGTCAACCGACACGTTGTCGCCCGGCATGACCATTTCCGTGCCTTCCGGAAGAGAAACCACGCCGGTCACGTCCGTCGTGCGGAAGTAGAACTGCGGACGGTAGTTCGTGAAGAACGGCGTGTGACGGCCACCCTCTTCCTTCGTCAGGATGTAGGCCTCGGCCTTGAACTTCGTGTGCGGCGTAACCGAACCCGGCTTGCAGAGAACCTGGCCACGCTCGACTTCCTCACGGCCAACGCCGCGGATCAGAGCGCCGATGTTATCGCCCGCTTCACCGCTATCCAGCAGCTTGCGGAACATTTCAACGCCGGTAACCGTCGTCTTCGCCGTGTCCTTGATGCCGACGATCTCGACTTCCTCACCAACCTTGATGACGCCACGCTCGACACGGCCGGTCACAACCGTACCGCGGCCGGAGATCGAGAACACGTCTTCGATCGGCATCAGGAACGGCTGATCCTTCGGACGCTCAGGCGTCGGGATGTAATCGTCGACCGCTGCCATCAGCTCGCGGATCGCGTCGCGGCCAATGGCCGGATCGCGGTTCTCAACGGCCGCAAGAGCGGAGCCCTTGACGATCGGAATGTCGTCGCCCGGGAACTCGTAAGAAGACAGAAGCTCGCGGATTTCCATCTCGACAAGCTCAAGCAGCTCTTCGTCGTCGACCTGGTCGACCTTGTTCATGAAAACGACCAGGGCCGGAACGCCAACCTGACGCGCAAGCAGGATGTGCTCGCGGGTCTGCGGCATCGGGCCGTCAGCCGAGGACACCACCAGAATGCCGCCGTCCATCTGTGCCGCACCCGTGATCATGTTCTTCACGTAGTCGGCGTGACCAGGGCAGTCAACGTGAGCGTAGTGACGGTTTTCCGTCTCATACTCAACGTGCGCCGTGGAGATGGTGATGCCGCGCGCCTTTTCTTCGGGCGCACCGTCAATCTCGTCGTAAGCTTTGGCTTCCGCGCCGCCGGCTTCCGCCAGCGTCATGGTGATTGCTGCGGTCAGCGTCGTCTTGCCGTGGTCAACGTGGCCAATCGTGCCAATGTTGACGTGCGGTTTCGTGCGCTCAAATTTTTCCTTCGCCATCGGCGTCGCTCTCTGTCCAATACTCGGTTCGGTCGATAAAGGCTCGCGTCGGGACACGCTCCGCGCCTTGGACAGATCCTCGAGCGACGAATTGCTTCCCGTTGAACTTCATTTTCAAGGATTTCCGGGCGAAAGAGCCTTCCGTTCCGGACACTCCGATCAGCACCCATGATGGAGCGGGTGAAGGGAATCGAACCCTCGTCGTCAGCTTGGAAGGCTGCTGCTCTACCATTGAGCTACACCCGCACACCGAGCGAAACCGGAACGATGGTGGAGGAGGTTGGATTCGAACCAACGTAGGCATAGCCAACGGATTTACAGTCCGTCCCCTTTAGCCACTCGGGCACTCCTCCATCTCGTCCTGCTTCACGCCGAAGCGATCAGGATGGCTAACCGAAGAGCCCGCCCGAAAGGGGCGAGCAATCCCGTGGCGCGTGTTATGCAGATGGGAACCTGCCCTGTCAACGCCGATTTTGCAAAGAAATGAACAAAATCGAGGAGGCGCTCGAAACGGGCGCTTCGAACGCGTGGGAACACCCCGGCCATCCTTTCCGACAGAATGCCCCGGCGCTGCGCGATTGTCACGGCTCTCGTGGGTTTTTCACATTCCGGCTCGCATCTCCCGCAGGTCTGTGGACAACCCGCGACCGGAACAGAGGCGCTTGAAAACAGCTTTTCAGCGCGTCTTTTCAGACCCGCAAATCCAGACAGTTGAAGTGGCGCGTGTGTTGGACAAGACGGCAAGGACGCCGTTCCCGGGCTTTACTTCATGGCCGGGACCTGCAGGCGACCACCGACGGGGAGCAATTGAAGGTGAGAATCGCAAAATGCCTGCCGAACCTTCCGCCTTGCGCTTGTTGCCATGCCGGGAGGTGGCTTCCAGGTCGACTTAGCGATTCTGTTGGGCGGTGAAGCGCTCATGGAAGCCAGGACGAGGACGTCTGGTGGCACGCCCCGACCGGACAGCGCATGACGGTGCTCGTTCCGCGCTCCGTCGGCCGCACAGTTTGCTTGCCTCTTTCCCTGAGCCTTTTTTAACGCTAGTGCTGCGCCATGAGCGAAACCAAGAAACCAAAGCACCCCGGCCCAAAGTCCGGTTTCCGCGGCAACAGGAAATCCACCGGCAAGCCGGGGCCAAAGCGCCCGGGCCTGCCGCCCGAAGGCCCCGTCCTGCTCTATGGACTGCACACGGTCGAAGCCGCCTTCGCCAACCCCGACCGCAAACGGCTCAAGCTCTTTGCCACGGAAAACGCCCAACGGCGTCTGGAGGAACGTGGTGTGAAGGTCGACGTGCCTGTCGAGACGATGATGCCGAGAGCGCTCGACCGCATGGTCACGAAGGACGCGGTGCACCAGGGCATGATTCTGGAAGCGGATCCCCTGCCCGCCTATGGCGTCGAGCATCTCAAGGGCGCCCGTCTGGTCCTCGCCCTCGACCAGGTCACCGATCCGCACAATGTCGGAGCGATTCTTCGCTCCGCGGTGGCGCTGGACGCAGATGCCGTGGTGACGACTGAGCGCCACGCCCCTGAAGAAGGCCCGGTGCTCGCCAAGTCCGCCTCCGGCGCGCTCGACATGATCAAGCATGTCCGGGTGAAGAACATGGCCCGCTTCGTCGCGGAGATGAAGGATCAGGGCTTTTCCTGCATTGCGCTGGACAGCGACGGACCGGCGGCACTCGAAGACACGCCCTTCACCGAAAAGACGGTGCTTGTGCTCGGCTCGGAGGGCAAAGGCGTGCGCCAGGGCGTGCGCGAGGCCTGTGGCCTCACCGCCCGGCTCGACATGCCTGGCGAAATCCGCTCGCTCAACGTGTCCAATGCCGCCGTGCTGTCGCTTTATGTCGCGCGATCGAAGATGGGGCTGTGATCCGGGCCGGCCACCGGTCTTCCCATAACGGGACATTCACCGGATCTCCCTTTTGCTTCATAGGGTCAACGTCACGGTCTTCTGGAGATCCGGTCTCTGATCGCGTATTCGCCCGCCAGCTTCCGGCTGAAGCGCCCGGAGCAACAACGCCGTGCATCAATGCGGCCAGCGCCTTTGTCTTATCCACAGCGGCTATGCATTTCCGTCAGGATCGGGAAGCACTTAGACGGCTTCGGTCACCGCACCCCGAAAAATTCCACGGCAGGCATGGACAACCGCGCCCAATCTGGTAGAAGCCACTCCGGCGCCGGTATAGCTCAGCTGGTAGAGCACGTGATTTGTAATCTCGGGGTCGCGGGTTCGAATCCTGCTGCCGGCACCATTCCCTCCCCCTGTCCGATCCAGTTCCTTTCTCCTCACGTGACTTGCATCCGATTCCGGTGATACAAGCCTCATGTCTCGGTGCTCACATTCGAATTTCGCGCAGATTTTCCGGCTCGTGAAGAAAACCCGAACATTAGATCTTCTCAAGCCATCGTTGCAAATTGAGCAATTGTGTCCGTTGCGTCGTTCAAGTATGCAAAAACCGGTCGCTGATCCGGCAAAGGTTGTATCCAGGCTTTGCGTCTGCTGCCCACCAAGGTTTGGCTCTGCAAACTGCCAGACCAGTTCCGAAGGCAGAGAGCCCCGTGGTCGGAAGCACCGTTGGGTTGCGCGCCCGGCAAGAACCGGATTAAGCACATCCGCAGAGAGCTGAACAAATCCGGTCACGGCCACCTGGAGAATTGTCGCGGCCGGATGGCCTTTGGGTGGGAT
Source organism: Roseibium aggregatum (assembly GCF_017309185.1). GTDB lineage: Bacteria > Pseudomonadota > Alphaproteobacteria > Rhizobiales > Stappiaceae > Roseibium > Roseibium aggregatum_B. Next base: position 2,653,949 of record NZ_JAEKJZ010000001.1, read on the forward strand.
GGCTTTCTCCCCGCTAGGCCGGCGCCGGATGTTTGCAGATGCGGGCCAAGAGGTAATCACCACTTCGCGGCATGGGCTTAACGCACGAGGTCCAGGACCGCCGCGATCAACGGAAAGAGCAAGACGTGGGTCAGTTCGCAGACGATGTCCATCGAATTCACAACCTTCTGTCCAAGGTCCTTGACCCCACTCCACTGCAGCGAAACCAGTATCTTTCCGATCGTCACCAGGCAGAAATCTGGCTCAAGCGGGAGGATCTGACCCCCGTTCGGAGCTACAAGGTTCGCGGTGCCTTTGCCTTCCTTCAGGAAGCCTTGCGGGACCAACCCGACCGGTCCCTTTTTGTGTGTTCGTCGGCCGGAAACCATGCGCAGGGCTTTGCCTTCGCATGCCGGCACTTCGACAAGCGAGGCATCGTCTTCATGCCGCTGACGACACCCCAGCAAAAAATCATGAAGACGCGGTCCTTCGGCGCTCCTCTGGTTGACATCGAGCTGCTGGGCGATGGCTTCGACGCTGCGAATGCCGCGGCAATACGCTACTGCGAAGAACACAACGGACTGATGGTCCCTCCATTCGATCATCCGACCATCATTCGCGGCCAGGCAACGGTCGGAAAGGAGATCCTTGAACAGAGTCCGGAGGGGCTGGAGTGGGATCGCGTGATCTTGCCGGTTGGCGGCGGCGGCCTGGCCGCCGGTATCACGCGTTATTTCGAGGAAACGGGCATCGACACAGAATTCAGCTTTGTCGAACCTGACAAGGCGCCCAGCCTCTATGAAAGCCTGCGGGCAGGTGAACGCATTCGGCTGGACCGCGTCGACAATTTCGTGGATGGCGCCGCGGTGGCCCAGACCGGACGGGAAAACTTCCGGCAGCTTTCCAAGTTCTCGGCCGATGACGTGATTCTGGCCCCGACGGACGGTGTCTGTTCGACGATGATCGATATGCTCAATGTCGAAGGCGTGGTTCTCGAGCCGGCGGGCGCTCTCGCGGTCGACGCGCTGAAACGGCTTCCCGTCGAGCAGGTTCGCGGCAAGAAGATCGTCTGCGTCATCTCCGGCGGGAACTTCGACTTCGAGCGGTTGCCTGAGGTGAAGGAACGGGCCCTCAGGTTCTCAGGGCTGAAGAAATACTACGTGATCCAGTTACCGCAGCGCCCGGGCGCCTTGAAGGATTTCCTGTCCCTGCTTGGTCCCGAAGACGATATATCCCGCTTTGAATACCTGAAAAAATCGGCGCGCAACTTCGGCTCCGTGCTTCTGGGTATCGAAACCAAGAACCCGGACAATTTCAAAACGCTTCATGAAAGCTTCGATCGCTCGGACGTGAGATGGGAAGACATCACCTACAATGAGGCGATCGCGAACTTCATTATCTGAGGTGTGACGCTTCCTTTGAAGAAACCGGCCCGAACGAGGTCGCGTGCGGTTGACCCGTTCAGCGGAACATGTCGTCCTCGATCGGCCGGACAAGGGAAGACGCATCGACATGCGCTGACGGGCTAAGCCCCCTTATCAAAACGACCGGGGTTCCCTCGTCGGCCTGCCCCATCAGGATGGACGCCGCGGAGGCGATTTCATCGGCATGCGCGATGGTGGATACCTGCAGCGTTTTTCCGAAAAGATCCCTGTGGCCGCGCTTGTCGAGAAAGCTCGTCAGTCCCGCGGCCCCTATCGCGATGCCCGTCGTGCCGTTTCGGAAGGGACGGCCGAAACTGTCGGCGATGACCACTCCGAGCGACACTCCCGACCGCCGCTCAAGTTCTGTCTTCAACTTCAAGGCCGAGGCATCCGGGTCCTCCGGCAGGAGAAGGATACGCCCCTCATCGCCGCCTTCTATGTTCGATTGATCGATGCCGGCCTGGGCCATCACCCAGCCACGCTTGTGCCGTACGATCAAGACGCCCTTTCGCCTGCGGACAACCTCGGTGCTCTCGTCGAGAATGGCCTGAACAAGGCGCGGGTCCTTTGCCGTCTCGGTGGCCAGCAGCTTCGCCCGGTCACCTGGAACGATTTCGGACAGGTTTCTGTACCGGCCTTCGGCCTTGGATACAATTTTCTGGGCCAGGACAAGCACGCAGCCGTCCTCAAGGACCTGACCTCCCGCTTCCAGAGACCTGCAGATCAGCTCGACCAGATCGTCTCCAGGCTCAACCAGAGGAAAACCGTCCAGCGTTTCCAGGCAAATCCTTGTCATCGCCGCTCTAGCCAAACGCCGTGCGAAGGCGCGGCATCACGTGTTCGGAGAACTGGCGCAGAAACCGGGCCTGATCCGGACCGGGTGCATGGAACACCAGGTGATTGAAACCGAGATCCGCGTAAGGGCGGATCTTCTCAACCACTTCGTCCGGGTCCGCCGTGACGATCCAGCGGCTGGCGGTCTGATCGGACGTCAGACTGTCCGCAAGTTTCTCCATTTCCAGCGGGTCTTCCACCGTCATCTTCTGTTCAGGACTGAGCGCCAGCGCTCCCCAGAAGCGCGTGTCTTCCTTGGCCTGGCGAACGTCCGTGTCGAAGGAGAGCTTTATCTCGATCATTCGGTCGACATCCTCCGTCTGACGCTCCTGCTGGGACAGCCCGGCCTCCAGATTGGGGATCAGCGTTTCGCTGTAGAGGCTTGGATCCTTGCCTGAGGTGCAGATGAAACCGTCTCCGAACCGCCCTGCATATTTGGCGATCATCGGCCCCGCGGCGGCAACGTAAATCGGTATCATGCTGTCGGGCCGGTCGTAGATCGTGGCGCTTTCGGTCCTGTAGAAGTCCCCTTCGAAGCTGACCCGCTCTTCGCGCCAGAGTTTCCGAATGAGCCGGATGGCTTCGCGCAGCCGCGCGAACCGTTCCTTCCGCTCCGGCCATTCACAACCGATCGCCGGCACTTCGTTCAGCCCCTCACCGGTTCCCACGCCCAGGATGATCCGGCCGGGAAACATCGATCCGAGCGTACCGAAAGCCTGGGCGATCATGGCCGGCTGGTGGCGGAAGGTCGGCGTCAGAACCGAGGTTCCCAGTTGGATCCGGCTGGTTCGTGCGGCAGTTGCCCCAAGCCAGACAAGGGCATGCGGCGCATGACCGCCGGTGTGCCGCCAGGGCTGGAAATGATCCGAGATAAACGCGCTGTCGAAGCCGAGTTCTTCCGCCAGAACAGTAAAATCGGCCAATTCCCCGGGGGTGAATTGCTCTGCCGACGCCTTGTATCCGATGCGCAACATTGTCTGTTCTCCACTCGAAATTCTGGATTTCATGCTTGTTGTGTCTGCCGGAGGCGCTTACCGGAAAACGGCGTATTGACCATTGGATCCAGCGGGGCGGCCTGCATGGCGCGTTGCCTGCGCTCGCTCGTGACAGGTCCGTAGACCGTGGATCGCTGGACGGGGTCGCGGCCGACGGAGCGAATGAGCTCTTCCATTTGCCAGGGAGCGAACTCCTGCCCGTGAACCGCACCGGCGGCCCTCGTGATACTCTCGTTCATCAGTGTCCCGCCCATGTCATCCGCGCCCGAACGCAGGCAAACCGCCGCTCCCTCCGGACCCATTTTGACCCACGATGTCTGGATGTGATCGATCGCGCCATAAAGGACAATGCGGGCGACCGCATGCATCAGGACCGCTTCACGCCAGCTGGGTCCGCGCCGCGATTGCCCCCGCAGATACATCGGGGCTTCAAGCGCCACGAATGGGAGCGGCACAAACTCGGTGAAACCGTTGAACCTTTGCTGATGACGTCGCAAGCGCATCAGATGCCGTGCCCAGTTCACCGGCGTTTCGACATGTCCGTACATGATGGTCGACGTGCTTTTCAGCCCGAGGCCATGGGCCGCCTCCATGACGTCGAACCATTGATCCGTCATGATCTTGTCCGGAGCGATGATCGACCGGATTTCATCGTCGAGGATTTCCGCGGCCGTGCCCGGCAAAGAAGACAGGCCAGCCGCCTGAAGTTGCGACAGAAAATCTGCAAGCGTGAGCCCGATGCTCTGGGCCCCCTGCCAGATCTCCAGCGGCGAAAAGGCGTGGATGTGGATCTCCGGGGCCGCCTCCTTGGCGATCCGCACAAGGTTCAGATAGGTCTCCCCGGTGTAGCCGGGGTGTATACCTCCCTGGAGGCAGATCTCGGTAGCGCCTCGGTCCCAGGCCTCGGCAACGCGGCGGCTGAACTCCTTCATGTCGAGGTCGTAGGCCGGGCCGCGCAGGGACTCGTGTTTCTTCCCCTTGGAGAAGGCACAAAAACGACAGCCGTAGGTACACACGTTTGTGTAGTTGATGTTTCGCGTGACGACGTAGTGGACACGCTCCTTGTTGACCTTCTGCCTCAGGCTGTCCGCGTGAGCGCACACGGCATGAAAGCTCTTTCCGCGCGCTGAGAACAGGGCGACGATCTGCTGCTCGTCCAGTTCGGTTCCGGGTTCGAGGTCCAGAACCTGCCTGATCCTGGGATCCACGGCGCCGTTGGAGCGGATAACAGGCGGCTTTTCCAAGCCACCCGGCGTCCAGCGCCCTTCAAACGCCAGGCCCTCGGAATCGCTCGCCCGCAAAACGCCCGGGCGCATCTTTGGATCAAGCCATTTTTCCGCGTTCTTGAGAAATCCGGGATAGATCGTCAGTCGGGTGGCCAGCGTCTTGCCGCAAGAGGCGGTGATGTCCGCCAGTTTCTCGAGAGACGGCCACGGCGCCTCCGGATTGACATGATCGATCGTCACCGGAGAGACGCCTCCCCAGTCGTTTATGCCCGCCTCCAGAAGCTCGGCTCCTGTACCCGCCGCCAGATTGGGCGGAGCCTGCAGGCTTATGTCGCCCGGAAGCAGCAATCTGGCCGCCGCAATGGTCCATTGGTGCTCAAAGGGATCCGCCGGCGGGTAGGCACGCATTTTCGTATCGGGCTTTGGAAGGAAGTTCTGAATGATGACTTCCTGGACGTGACCGTACCGCTCATGGGACTCGCGGATTTTCAGAATGGCGTCGATCCGTTCCCGGCGGGTCTCGCCGATGCCGACGAGAAGCCCGGTCGTGAAGGCTACCCCGGCTTCGCCGGCGGCGTCGAGCGTTTGCAAACGAACGGCGGGAGACTTGTCCGGACTCCCGAAGTGTGGACCTCCCCGTGCTGACAGCCGGTCCGAAGCGGTTTCCAGCATCATTCCCATTGAGGCCGCAAAAGGCTTGAGACGGTTGAACTCCTCCGCCGTCAGCGTGCCGGGATTGAGATGCGGCAAAAGGTTCGTCTGGTCTCTGACCAGTCCCGCGACGTGGGCAAGATAGGAGACGGTGCTCTCGAACCCGAGCTTGTCCAGCGCCTCGCGAGCAGCCTTGTACCTCAGCTCCGGTTTTTCGCCCAGGGTAAACAGCGCCTCGCTGCAGCCTGCTGCCTCCCCCTTGCGCGCAATCTCCAGGACTTCTTCAGGCTCAAGATAGACCTTCTGCCCGGAGCGCACCGGTTTTGCGAACGTGCAGTAATGGCAGACGTCGCGGCAGGCCTTCGTCAAGGGGATGAAGACCTTTGGCGAGTAAGTGATCACGGACCCGAAACCGGCGTCCCGTATCGCCCGGCTTTCGGCCAGCAGATCGTCGAGGTTGTCCAGCTCCAGCAGGCTGCCGGCATCGGGATACCGCAATGCTACTCTCATGGAGCGGTCCTCCCAGGCTCTTGCAGAGCCAGATCCATCGCGCGCAGTCTTTGCGCGGTCTGCGGGCCCGGGTGAATGGCAGCCAGACGGTAAATGTCTTCCGGGGTGTCGCAGTCGCATTCAACATGCCGAAGACTGAGGACGCGCATGGGAAGGTTTTTCGCCCTTGCCAGATCAAGGTGCACTTCGAAACTGTTGGCTCCAAAGCGAAACGGAAGCTGCATGTCGTGCTGCACCAACAAAGCATTGGTGCCCTGCCGCAGGCGATCCGGGACGATGACGGCCGAGCGTCTTTCCCGTCCGGCGCGAACGATATCGTCGATGTCGGCGGGGCGAACGGCCGGAATGTCCGACGGCAACACGACAATCGTCGACGCCCCTTTTGAAAGCAGGGTTGTGCGCCCGCTCTCCAATGCAGGGTTCAGCCCCCCGTCCGGGTCGTGCAGGCAGTCGGCGCCGCGGCGCTCTGCCTGTTCTCGTGCTTCGGGATCATTTGTCACCACCGCCAACCTTTCAACTTCCGAAGAACCGGCGATTGCCGTGAGCGTATCCGCATACATTGCTTGCGCGAGTTCTAGGCGCAGGTCCGGCGACAGACGGCTTCCGAGACGGGACTTGGCACCCTCGAAACTCTTGACCGGAATCATGGCCCAAACCGTCATGTCACGCCCCGCCTAGGTCTTCGGCGAAATCGAGTACGGAATTCGCGAGGCTCGATTTTGCCTGAAGATCGACCATCATCGTGTCATGTGTCTTTGCCGCCAGACCTTTTCCGATGTTTCCGAATTCCGCGACCTGTTCGCCATCGCGCCTGTCGACCACATAGCCGTCGAAAATATCCGCGTGAAGCATGGCCGCGGAGGCGGCGGTAACAGGGATGTCGAAGCCCGTCATCATGGCGGCCGTCGGGCCTTTGACGGCCTCGCCGCCAACGACCGGCGTCACGCCTATGACGGGAGCCCGGCAGCTTCGAAGAACCTCGCGCATTCCCGGAACGGCCAGTATCGGAGCAATGGACAAATAGGGATTGGAGGGGCAAACGACGACCGCACAGAGACCGGGGTCTTCGAACGCTTCCTTGACCTCCCTGGTCATCCGGGCGTCTTCGGCCCCTCTGAAAATCACGTCAACGACCTGCGGACCGCACCGCGCCTCAACGAACCATTCGTGGAATTCGTAATCGCGATCCGAACACCTTATCAGGGTGCTGACGTGCTGGTCGGACATGGGCAGGATTTTACTTGTCAGGCCGAAGCTCCTGGCGAAATCCGCCGTGATTTCGGTGAGCCTGTCTCCCCGCGCCAACCGCATCGTGCGCAAAAGGTTCAGGCCAAGGTCCTGATCGCCGATATTGAACCAGATGTCTTCGCCGAGTTCGCGCAGGGCGCCCATCGCGTTCCAGGTTTCATCGCGACGCCCCCACCCCCGCTCCAGATCGGCGCGGCCGGAAAGAGTGTAGAGCTGCGTATCGATGTCCGGGCAGACGAACAATCCGTAATGGGGCGAGTCGTCTCCCGTATTGACGATTACCGTGAGATCTTCCGGCGGCATCACAGCCGCCAGGCCTTGCGAAAGTTTTGCTCCGCCAACGCCGCCGGAAAGCGCAATTACCTTTTTTGAGCCCATCTCGGGATCCTGTCTTTCGCGCGGTTCAGACAACGGTGAATTCTTGATTCAGGTGTTCCAACGCAGTCTTCAACGGTCACCCGATCGGGCGTGCTACGATATGGAGGATTACCTATGTGCGGAAAACGATCAAGGAAGGCGGGCAAAAAATTTTATCAATTGGTCAAAATTAATTGACGGCGCAGTCAATTCGCGGAACATTTCCAAGACGAAAAAAAAGAATGTCAAATTTATCGCCATAAGTGAATGCAGAGGGAAAACCACTATGGAATTCGGAATTTGTTTTAAAGGTTTTGTCGATGCAGATCGAGCCAAAGCCCTTGTTCGGCAGGCTGAGAATGCAGGCTTCACCTATTGCTGGTTTTATGACAGCCACATCCTGTGGCGGGACAGTTACGTGGCGATGGCCATGTGCATGGAACACACCAGGCACATGAGGTTCGGCCCCTGCGTCACCAACCCGAACAGCCGTGACTGGTCGGTTGCCGCCAGCCTCTTCGGCTCTCTTGCCAAACAGTCCGGCGACAGGTTCGACATCGGAATAGGCAGGGGTGACAGCGCCGTGCGCGTCATGGGCAAAAAGCCCGCGACCCTGAAGCGTCTCGAAGAGTTCACCGATGTCATTCGCAAGCTGATCAAGGGGGAAGAGGCCCAATATGGCGAATGTCCGGAGCCGGTTCAGTTCCCCTGGGCTGTCGGCCACGAACCGCCCATCTGGATAGCCGCATACGGTCCGAAGGCCTTGGCTACTGCCGGCCGGGTGGGTGACGGACTGATCCTGCAGATCGCGGATCCCGGTATTTGCAAATGGTTGGGAGACACCGCCAAAAAGGCGGGCGAGGAAGCCGGCAGGGACATGTCCAATTACCGGATCATGGCAGCGGCGCCGGCCTATACCGGCGACATCGAGCATGCGAGAGAGAAGGTGAAATGGTTCCCTGCCATGGTTGGCAACCATGTTGCGGACATCGTCGAAAAATACGGGGCCGACACGGATAGCGTCCCCTCGAGCCTGACGTCCTACATCGAAAAACGCCGCGGCTACGACTATTCCAAGCACGGACAGAGCGACAACCCGTTCCTTGATTTCATCACGGACGAGATTGTCGATTCCTTCGCCGTACTGGGAACCAGCGATCAGCACATCGCCAAACTGAAAGAACTCGAAAGCGCTGGCGTGACACAGTTCAACATCTACCTGGACAGTGGCGACGAGGAGAAAATCATCGCCGACTACGGCAACGACATCATTCCGGCTTTCAGTAACTGACCAGCCCGGACTGCGCCGGAAGCCGTTTGGTCCACATGCTGAGCCCATCGCTCCCGATTACGCAGCCGCGTAGATGTTCGCGCGAGTTCGCGATATGCCCGGAACGAGCTTCCGTTTCAAACAAAGGTGACCGGGTGGCGGCGAGCGAAGCCGCCACCCCGTCCCTGTCTGGCGCAGCCCTTGGCGAAAGGCCGCGCCCTCAGCCCGGGTGTTGAGCGACTTCGGCCCCGAACCGCCCGACCCCTCTATTTGGACAACAGGCACAGTGATCCACACCGGTTCTGTCGTGACCGTTTCTGTGGCCGCGACCGGCAGGGTTGCCCCATATCCGGTTGCGTTTTTCGGCTGGGGAGGTCATGAGGTCACAGGGCAAACGCCTAGACTTCCGTGCCGAAAAATGCAAAGCGTCGGTGCGTTCCGACAAGTAGATGCTGAAGTGACCGAGAAAGACCAAACGATTTCGCATACGCCCGTCCCGACCAAATGGGTTGGACCCATTTTATTCAGGGGGCCGGTGGTCGACGGACCGGTCAGTGCACCGCTTGCGACCTATGAAACGCCACTCTGGCCGTCGACCGCGCGCGGTGCGGCTGTCTCCCGGTATTCGGGTGGCATTCAGGTCAGCCTCTTGGACGAGCGCATGAGCCGTTCGATCGCTTTGCGGGCGCAGGACGGTGCAAGCGCCATCGCCGCCTGGCAAAACATCAAATCGCGCCAGGATGAAATTGCCGAAATCGTCGCCTCCACCAGCCGATTCGCACGTCTGCTTGAGCTGAACCGCCAGATCGTAGGCAATCTCCTCTATATTCGCATCGAATGCAGCACGGGCGATGCTTCCGGCCACAATATGGTGACCAAAGCCTCCGAGGCCGTGCAGAACTGGGTCCTCGAAAATTATCCGTCTTTGAGCTACGCCTCGATTTCCGGCAACCTCTGCACGGACAAGAAAGCCTCGGCGGTCAACGGACTTTTGGGGCGCGGCAAATATGCGGTCGCGGAAATTGAAATCCCGAGAAAGTTCCTGAGACGGTTCCTGCGCTGCTCCGCTGCGGAAATGGTTCAGTTGAACTATGAAAAGAACTATGTCGGCGGGAGCCTTGCCGGTACGTTGCGCAGCGCCAATGCGCATTTCGCGAACATGCTTTTGGGGTTCTACCTGGCGACCGGACAGGATGCCGCCAATATCATCGAGGCCAGCCAGGGGTTCGTTCATTGCGAGGCGCGCGGTGAGGATCTCTATTTCTCCTGTACCCTGCCGAACCTGATTGTGGGATCTGTGGGCGCGGGAAAGAAAATTTCCGAGATCGAGGACAATCTGGCGCGCCTTGGCTGCAAGGCGGACACTGCGCCGGGTGAAAATTCACGCCGGCTAGCGGGGATTTGCGCCGGTGTTGTGCTGTGTGGAGAGCTGTCGCTGCTGGCGGCACAGACAAATCCCGGCGAGTTGGTTCGTACGCACATGGAAATGGAACGATGACATCGAGTGCGGATAGCCACGGCAAGGACACCCGTGTCGCAGGACGTAAGATGGATCATCTCAGGGCCCTGGAAGATGATGCGGATATCGAACGCAATGACAGCGGGTTCGACCGGATCAAACTGACCCATCGAGCCTTGCCGGAACTTGATTTCGAGCAGATTGACACGCGCACCACCTTTCTGGAAAAGCCTTTGAGCTTTCCTCTGCTGATCTCTTCGATGACCGGCGGGCCGGACTTGGAGATTGAGACAATCAATCGCAATCTTGCGCGTGCGGCCGAGCAGACAGGCGTCGCCATGGCTGTCGGATCGCAACGCGTCATGTTCACTGATCCGGCGGCGCGAAAAAGTTTCGATCTTCGTTCAGAAGCGCCCAACGTGCCGCTCATCGGCAACATCGGGGCGGTCCAGTTGAATATGGGACTTGGCGCAGACCAGTGTCTTGAGGCGATTGAACTGCTGAAGGCCGACGCGCTCTACCTCCATGTCAACCCCCTTCAAGAAGCGGTCCAACCCGAAGGCGACCGGAATTTTTCCGGTCTTGCCGCTCAGATCCGTACACTTGCAAAACAGATGCCGGTCCCTCTCCTGCTCAAGGAGGTCGGCTGCGGCTTGTCGGTGGCCGATATCGATCTGGCGTGGGCCGCGGGCATCCGCCATTTCGATATCGCCGGGCGCGGCGGAACGTCGTGGAGCCGGATCGAATATCTGCGTCGCAATCGCGAAGACGATGATCTCGGACTGGTGTTCCAGGATTGGGGACTGCGCACGGTGGACGCGCTTTGTGAAGCACGCGCGCATCTTGCTGCGGCTGAAGAGAGCCATATCTTGATTGCCAGCGGCGGCATCCGCAACGGTGTGGACATGGCGAAATGCATCATTCTTGGCGCTGACATGTGCGGTTTGGCCGCCCCCCTGCTGAAAGCCGCAAAAGTGTCCAGTGAAGCAACCGCAAGTGCCATCGAAAAGCTGCATTTGGAGTTCCGGACCGCGATGTTCCTTTTGGGCTGTGGCTCACTCGCCGAGCTCAAGGACAATGCCTCGCTTATCCGAAAATGAAAGTGCCTGACATGATGACAACCGGACTTGAAGCGATCAGTTTTTACATCCCACGCGTCTACGTGGGGCTGGATGCCCTCGCGGAGCGGCAGGGCATCGATCCGGAAAAGTTCTCCAAGGGGATCGGCCAGGAAAAGATCGCACTGCCCGGCCACGATGAAGACATCGTCACAATGGCTGCCGAAGCAGCCCAACTGATTATCGACAAATACGGCGCAGACGGCATCGATACGGTTTTGTTTGCCACAGAAAGCGGTATCGACCAGTCCAAGGCAGCGGCGGTCTATCTGCACCGGCTTCTGAAGCTGTCTCCCAATTGCCGTTGTGTTGAACTGAAGCAGGCCTGCTATTCCGCCACCGCCGCGCTTCAGATGGCGTGCAGCTACGTGGCCCGCAAACCGGATCGCAAGGTGCTCGTGATCGCCTCCGACGTGGCCCGTTATGATCGCGACAGTTCCGGCGAAGCGACACAGGGCGCGGGCGCCGTCGCAATGCTCGTGAGCGCCACGCCGAAGGTCGCGGAGATTGGCGCGATCTCGGGCCTTTTCACCGAAGACATCATGGATTTCTGGCGCCCCAACAACCGGCGCACGCCGCTTTTCGATGGCAAGGCGTCCACGTTGCGTTATCTCAACGCCCTTGTCGAAGCATGGCGCGACTATCAGTCCAATGGCGGACTGAGTTTCGAGGACTTCAGCCATTTCTGCTATCATATTCCATTCTCGCGCATGGGAGAGAAGGCCAACAGCCATCTGGCGAAGACCAACGGCGTTCCTGTCGATGCGCAAAAGGTTCTGCCTGGACTGATCTACAATCGGCAGGTCGGAAACTGCTACACCGGCGCGCTCTATCTCTCTCTCGCATCTCTTCTGGACAATGCCGAGGACGATCTGGGAGGGAGCAACGTCGGGCTTTTCAGCTATGGCTCCGGCGCGACCGGCGAATTTTTCGACGCAAGGATCCTGCCCGGGTACCGCGATCACCTGTTCACGCAGCAGCAGAGGCGGATGCTCGAAGAGCGGGAAAGCGTATCCTACGACAACTATGCGGCCCTGTGGGAGGAGATCGACCTGAGCAAGGGCGCGCCTGAGCAGGCGCGCGGGCGGTTCCGGCTTGCCGGCGTTGAAGACGAAAAGCGTATCTATGTCGACCGGAACGCCTAAAGCGTGCGCACATGCTCCAGGCAAGTTGATACTGTCGGGAGAGCACTCCGTTCTTTACGGTGCCCCTGCCCTTGCAATGGGCATCGCGCTTTACACCGAGGTCTGGTTCACCCCGCTCAGTCTGGATGGGGTGCGCACCGCTTTTTCCAACATTTCGGCGGGCGCCACCTATCCCCTCAAGCTGATATCCGGGTTCAAATCTCGACTGGACACCCGGTTCGAACAGTTTTTGCGCGGCGATATTAAGGTGCACAAGGTGCTGTCGCATTTCGACGATCTGGCGATCTACACGCTGGCGTCCCTGTTGCAGGACAAACCCTCGGGAACGACCGCAGTACCCGGAATCGGCACGTTAAATCACAAACCGATCCCCGGTGAATTGGGCAGCCGTACCGGACTGCCGATCGGTGCCGGCATGGGGTCCTCTGCCGCGATTGTCGCTGCAACGACCGTGCTTTTCGAAACCCTCCTGGATCGTCACAAGACGCCCTCCGAGCGTATGGAACGCGTGCGGTTTTGTGAAAGACTGAAACATGGCAAAGCCGGACCGATCGATGCGGCAAGTGTCGTATACGGCGGTCTGGTGCGGGTGAACAACAGCGCCAGTGCCTCTGTCGCTTCGATTGAACTGTCCGGTGACCATGACCTCGCCACCGGACAGGGATGGTATTGGGTGCTTCATGGCAGACCCGACTGTGGAACCGGCGAATGCGTGAGCCAGGTTGCCGCCGATCACGGCTCTGAAGACGCTCTGTGGCAAGCGTTTGCAGCCTGTACCGCCGCAATGGAACAGGCGATCATGGAGGGTGAAGACCCCAGGGCCGCGATTTCCGAAAACCAGCGCCTGCTCGAACACATCGGTGTTGTGCCTGAAAGCACAAAGGCATTCATTTCGGAAGTCGAGGCCGCTGGAGGTGCCGCGAAAATCTGCGGTGCGGGCGCCGTGCGCGGTGATCATGGTGGTGTTGTGCTGGTGCGGCTGGACGATCCCGATGCGATGGCCGCGCTCATGACAAAACACCCCGGACTGAGTTGGGCGCCGCTGAAGATGTCCCCCACCGGAGCCGCTGCCGGGCTCGCACCACGCGTGGCCAACGTGCCGGAGCAGCCTGTGTGACGATTATGAACAGCACCATTCGCACAAGTGCGCCCGGTTCTATCATGGTCACGGGGGAACACGCCGTCGTCTACGGACACAGGGCGGTCGTGTCCGCGATCGAACAACGGATTTCCATAACACTGACGCCGCGCTCCGACCGGCTGGTCCGGATTACATCCGAAATCGCCGCACCCCTCGAGCTGTCTCTGGAGGCCTTGCCCGAGGGGGGCGATTACCGCTTTGTCCTGGCGGCAATTGCCCGTTACCTGGCGGATTTGCCGTCCGGGTTCACCCTTGAAATCCGTTCCGAGATCGACCCGACCCTGGGCCTTGGGTCCTCCGCCGCCGTGACCGTGGCCTGTCTTGGGGCGCTGTCGCGTTTTGCCGGCACAGGACAGCAGGGGCTTCACGCCGATGCCCTGGCGATCGTGCGCAAACTGCAGGGACGCGGCAGCGGTGCCGATCTCGCCGCGAGTTTTCACGGCGGTCTCGTCGCCTACCGCGCCCCGCAAGCCTTGGGAAACGGGGTCATCCAGGCCCTGCCCCTGCCTCCTGCGGCGGTAAGCCTGAAATATTGCGGTTACAAGACACCCACCAGCGAGGTTCTACGCATGATCGCGGAGAAAATGGCCGGTGACGAAGCACGGTTCAATACGCTTTACGATCGCATGGGCGCAGAATCCGCGCAGACGATTGCGGCGGCGGAATGCGGGAATTGGGACGGTTTTTATGAGGGGCTCAACCGCTATCAGGCGTTAATGGAAGACCTGGGGGTTTGCGACGAAACCCTCGGCGAGATCATAACCTCGGCGCGGTCGGAATCCTCCACTCTGGCAGCGAAGATATCCGGATCGGGTCTCGGCGATTGCGTGCTGGCTCTGGGGACGCCTCCGACGGGATTTGTTCCGGTGACACTGGCGAAAAAAGGGCTGACAATCGATGCCTGAAGCGGTGCGTAAGTTGCTTCTAAGAGCGATGGCGGATGTCTCGGAGGTGCGAAGCTTTGACGCTTATGCACCCAGCAATATCGCGCTCTCGAAATACTGGGGCAAGCGCGACGCGCGGCGCAATCTGCCGACGAACAGCTCGATTTCCATCTCTCTTGCGGATTGGGGGTCGCATACGACAGTCGGCCCCGCGCCTTCAGGCCGGGATGTGGTGAGCCATAATGGCGATATTCTCGCCTCCGACGACAGTTTTGCACGCCGCGCCTTGCAGTTTGCGGACCTGTTTCGCGCCGGTCGCTCCTCTGATCTGCCGCTGTCGATCACGACACGCAACACGATCCCGACAGCCGCCGGACTGGCGTCCTCGGCGTCGGGTTTTGCCGCTCTGACCCGAGCGCTTTGCGGTGCGTTTGGTCTTGATCTCGATGAGACCGACATGAGCCGGATCGCGCGCCTGGGCAGCGGAAGCGCGGCGCGCTCATTGTGGCACGGGTTTGTGCGCTGGAACAAAGGTGACCGCGCGGACGGTCTGGACAGCTACGGTGAAAGGCTCGATCTCGATTGGCCGGCGTTTCGGATCGCGATCGTCGCCCTCGACAAAGGGCCGAAGCCGCAAAGCTCGCGCGATGGCATGAACCATACGACGCAGACCAGCCCGCTGTTTCCGCCCTGGCCCGCCCAGGCTGAGCAGGACTGCAAGGCGATTGAAGCCGCGATTGCCGCGCAGGCGTTTGACGACCTCGGCCCCCTGGTTGAAGCCAACGCACTTGGCATGCATGCAACGATGATGGCCGCGCGCCCACCGCTTTGTTATCTGACCGGCGAGACCTGGACGGTGCTTCACCGCCTCTGGCAAGCGCGGGCAGACGGAGTTGCAGCCTATGCGACGATGGATGCCGGGCCGAATGTCAAACTGATCTTTCTGGAAGACAGCACAGACGACGTTTTGACCCTTTTCCCGCAGGCCAGTGTCATCGCGCCGTTTGGCCAGGAATTTGGTCCGGGATCTTGATGGTGCCGCCTTCTTCCCGGCGGGAAGAAGGCCCCCGAGGCCCGGTCATGGACGGCAATGTCACGACAACGCCGGGGGTCCGGCGAGCACGGGGCCTCGCCACGGTTCCGGAAGATGGCAGCTTGAGCGCCCCCTCGGTCAAGGCTTGTCGGCGATCGGCCCCGGATTTCAAACCGATTGGGGACGCACCTGACGCAACATCGATTGCGCGGCATTTACGAGAAGCGGAATATCGACGCCCGAGGCGACAAACCGGTAACCCCACTCGTGATAGCGCAACGCATCTTCCGCCTTCGTGGCAAGAATGCCCGGTGCCTTCCCGCTGGCGACGATGCGACCGGCGGCCTCACGGATCGCGTCCTGCACCTCCGGGGCGGCTGGATTGCCGAGAAACCCCATCGACGCTGACAGATCGGACGGCCCTATAAAAACCCCGTCGACGCCTTCGACAGAGGCAATTTCCTCCAGCCGTGACAGCGCGCCCGACGTTTCGATCTGGACCAGCACGCAGATTTCGTCATTGGCTTTCTGGAGATAACCCGGGGCCATGCCGAAACGGCTTGCCCGTGTGGAGCCGGCGACGCCGCGAATGCCGTTCGGCGGGTAACGGGTCGCGCGAACGGCCGCCTCCGCCTCTTCCGCGGTTTCAACGAAGGGAACCAGAAGGGTCTGAACGCCGATATCGAGGAGTCTCTTGATCAGAACCTTGTCGTTCCAGGCGGGACGGGCCACGGCGGAAGCAGTGCCAGCCGCCGCGGCCTGCAGGATCGGCATCAGTCCGGCGACCTCGACCGGCGAATGCTCCGTGTCGAACAGCATCCAGTCGAACCCGACAAGCGACAACGCCTCGGCCGCGACTGGGCTGGCAAGAGAATTCCAGATGCCCCACTGGGTTTCACCGTCCCTGAGACGCGCCTTGAAGCCATTGAGTGGAGCCCCGGTCATGTGAACTGCACCGCAACCGAACCGAGCGGACCGAAGTCGGCATGAAGGGTGTCGCCTTTCGCCGCCCAGACCGGCCGGGTGAAGGAACCGGACAGCATCAGTTGCCCGGGCTGAAGCGTCGTGCCGAAGGGACCGAGCTTGTTGGCGAGCCAGGCAATCGCCATCGCCGGATGGCCGAGCACGCCCGCGGCGATACCGGTCTCTTCGATTTCCGAATTTCGGTAGAAGATCGCGCCGACCCAGCGCAGGTCGACGTCTTCCGGGCGCACCGGCCGTCCACCCAGCACGATCCCCGCGGCCGCGCCGTTGTCCGCGACAGTGTCAAAAATCTTGCGCGGCTCCGTGACCCGGGCATCGATGATCTCGATCGATGGCACAACCCACTCCGTGGCCCGCATGACATCGACCAGTCCCACGCCCGGCCCCTTCAGCGGCTCTTTCAGGATGAAGGTCAGTTCCGGTTCGACGCGCGGCACACAGAAATTCTCGAAAGGCACCTTGGCGCCATCCTGGAGAACCAGGTCATCGAACAGGTAGCCGTAGTCCGGCTCGTCGATCTTGGACGAAGCCTGCATGGCCTTGGACGTCAGGCCGATCTTGTGGCCGACGATCTTGTGGCCCTGCCTGACCTTTTCCTCGGCGACAGCGGAAGAGATCGCGTAAGAATCCTCGATCCGGATCTCGGGGAACATTTCCGAAGGCCGCTTGCCCTGGATTTTCGTGCGATGGCTTTCGAGCAGGGAGGCGACGGCCTCCGCACGTTGGTCTTCAGTGAGCATTCTGTCCTCAAAGCTTGATGCAGACGTTTCTGAGTTCGGAATAGAATTCCATGGAGTGCACGCCGCCCTCGCGGCCGATGCCACTCGCCTTCGAACCGCCGAAGGGCGTTCTGAGATCGCGCAGGAACCAGCAGTTCACCCAGGTAATCCCGGCATCGACAGCGGCGGCGATCCTGTGTCCGCGCGTCAGATTCTCCGTCCAGATCGAAGTTGCCAGCCCATAGGGAGAAGCGTTGGCCAGCTCGATTGCCTCCTCTTCCGTGTCGAACGGCGTCAGATGCGTGCACGGTCCGAAGATCTCCTCCTGGACGATTGGCGAGCTTTCAGGCAGACCCGTCCAGACGGTCGGCTCGACCCAATAACCGCCTTCAAACCCCTGCAGCTCGGGTACGCCGCCTCCGGCGATCACGGTTGCGCCTTCGCCCTTCGCCCTTTCGTAATAGGACAGAACCTTGGACCGGTGTTCTTCGGAAATGACCGGCCCCATCGTGGTTGCCTTGTCGAACGGATCGCCAAACCGGAAGGCGCGCGCCTTCTCCGCCAGCCCCTCCGCGATCCGGTCGAAGATGCCCCTCTGGACATACATCCGTTCCGTTCCGAGGCAGACCTGGCCCGTATTGGCGAAGCAGGCACGCCCTATGCCTTCCATGGTCTTGTCGAAATCCGCATCGTCGAAAACGATGCCCGGGTTCTTGCCGCCGAGTTCCAGCGACACCGGCCGCACACCGCGCGCAGCCGCTGCCATGATAGCCTCTCCGGTGCGTGTTTCCCCGGTAAAGGTGATCCCGTCGACCCCGGAATGAGAGGTCAGAAACTCTCCCGCGCACCCGGGACCGCGCCCGTGAACCACGTTGTAGACCCCGGCCGGAATTCCGACGTCGTTCATGACCTCACCAAGCAGCGTTGCCGTTGCCGGCGTTTCCTCCGACGGTTTGACAACCACGGTGTTGCCGCAGGCAAGAGCGGGCGCGACCTTCCAGGTCATCAGGAGAAGCGGCAGGTTCCACGGACATATCACCGCGATCACCCCGCGCGGCATGCGCACGGCGTAGTTCAGCGCACCCGTTCCATCGGGCGTCGGCTGCGCGAAACTTTCGGTCCCAAGCACGGAGACCTGATCGGCGAAGACGTTGAAATTGGCGGCTCCCCGGGGAATATCGATGTGGCTTGCGATCGAACGCGGTTTGCCCGTATCGCGGATCTCCGCGGCCAGAAACTCGTCGAACCTGGCGTTGATGCCGTCGGCGAGTTTGCGCAAAAGTGTCATCCGTTCCGGCACGGACATCCGGCCCCACGGCCCCTTCAACGCTGCCTTTGCAGCCCCGACCGCGGCATCGACCTGATCCCGGTCGGCGGCACGGATCTCGCCCGTGACCTCCCCGGTCGTCGGAAAATGGTTGGCGAAGGCTTCGCCACGTCCGGCAACATACCGTCCGTCGATAAAATTCATGAATTCGGTCACTCTGCCCCGTCCTTGTTTTTTGTGGGCTTTTCCGGATCGCCGGCCGTCAGATGGTCCCACATCCTCTCAATGATCCGCCCTGCCTTGGTGGCGCGGGCCTCCGCATCCATGGCGGAGATTGCAGGCGCGTCCGCCAGTCCGGCCGAACGCGCGGCCAGTTCGATCCGGCACATGTCCTCCAGGTACCAGGCGAACACGGTCGCCTCCTCAAGGCTGACACCTGCGGTCACGGCGCCGTTGCCGCGCATGAGCAGGCCGGCCCCCTGGCCCATCGCGGCGATTGCTCCATCGGCACGTGTGTCGTCGCGAATGAGCTGGGGGTCGCCCCAAAGTCCGACACCGGGGTTGAAATAGGTGCCGAAGCCGTGGCGGATGGCGGGAACGGTTCCGAGTGCTCCCAGGGCCATCGCGTTCGGCCCCATGAAACGCACCACTCCGCCGGCGTCCGGCCGGGACGCATAGATGCGCTGGTGCAGCCGGACCTCTCCAAGCACCCCCTCGGGCAACCGCCCTTTCACCGGAACTTCCAGACAGGCTGCTCCGGCCTCGACAAGCCCCATGGGTTCGGGAGGACAGACCAGAAACCGGTCCGCGTCGAGACGCGCGGAGCAATGACCATAGGCATGCACAAGTCCCGCGCGCGACAGGGCTCTGGCCGCCAACCGGACGATAACGGCAGGATCGCTCATTCGCTGCCGCCATTGTCGAAGGCAGCAATCCGCGGTGCCGCGCCCCATCTGCAGAAACCCTTGGGCTCGAAATGGAACTGCCGGTCGCGCCACAGCGGCTCATCGTGAATTTCACTCACGCCGGTCGAATATTCGAAGGTCATCCCCTCCGGACCGGTGAAATACAGAAATTCCGCGGTCGACGTCGGGTGCCGGCCAGGACCGAAGGTGATGTTCACCTGGTTGTCGCGGACGAAATTAAAGCTGCGCTGGATGTCGTCCGTGCCGCCGACCTGGTGATTGATGTGCTGGATACCCGCCTTGTGAAAAGGGAAAAGAGCAATCGAGTGATGGATCGTTCCGAGCCGCATCAACGGCGCGTCGCCGATCCGGTCGCTGACGCGCGCGTTGCAGACATTTGTCCAGAACGCTTCATCGCGCGCCGCATCGGTGGTGCACAGGCCCACATGGGAAAAACCGGTGATCCCGGCATCGCGATTTCCGTGATAGTTCACGCCGGTGGTCTCCGGGCGCACAACGAACTCGATGGCATTGCCGGTTGGATCCTGGAACCGGATGAACTCGCGCACGTGGCGCGCGTCGCATTCCTGCTTTGTCCCGTAATGCACCTCGTGGTTCAGCGCTTCCAGGGTGGCTGCCGCGGTCTGCAGGTCCTCCCCCCTGCCGAGCTCGAAGGCGGTGACCTGGTCTTCCGGATCACCCTCGAAGTAACACAAGGTGTGCGCCCGTTCGTCCGACTTGAAATAGGTTGCGCCCCGGCGGCGTTCGGAGACTTCCAGGCCCAGGATATTGGTTGCGAACCATTCCGCTCCGTCCAGATCCCGCGTTCCAAGACGGCAATAGACAACGTCTTTCAGTTCGATCATTGCAGGTCTCCTCCAAGAAACTCGGTCTGCTCGGTCATCGAGCCCCAGATGCCATGGCTGCGGGCGGTGTTGGCGAACTGGCGGGGACCGCGCTGCTCGATCTGAGGTCCCTTCTCCATTTCGGTGACATAGGTCATCAAAAGCCCGCGCGGACCGCGCGTCGTGACATAGATGGCGCCGGACGCCGCCTGGCGGTCCGGACCGGCCACCACGGGAAGCTGGCTCCGCTGAAGGAAATACCAGTTGCGCATAAGGCTGTCCTTCTCGTCCACCTCCCAACAGGCTCCGAGAATGCCGTTCCTGTCGGAGGGATAAAGAACGATGCGGTGATGCGCGTCATCGAGCGCCAGATAGGCCGCGTCTCCCACCCAGTCGGAGACCCGAAGACCGAGCCCGCGCGTCCAGAACGCCTCGTTTGCGCCAATGTCCGTGCAAGCGAGCTGAACGGAACTGAATTCGACAATGCCCGCGTCGCGCGGACCGTGATACCGCCAGCCCGAATGAAGCGGCCGCCAGACAATTTCCACCGTGACCCCGTTGGGAGCGCTGACTGCCAGAACCGACTTGGACTGGCGGACCGTCGCATCTTCCTCCGACAGGTAAACCGGTGCATAGCCGCTGCTTTCGAGCCGCGCCTTGACGGTTTCAAGGTCCTCCTCGCGCGCCACTGTCAGCGCGACCGCCTCTCCCTCGCCAGCGGCGGTTGAAAAGCAGATCGCGTAGTTGCGGGCATCCGAACGGAACATGGCGCGGGTCTCGTCGCGGTCGCCGGCCTGAAGACCGAAAACGTCACCGGCAAAGCGCGCCGCGTCATCAAGGTCGTCCACGGCTACCCTGAGGTATCGAAGGTCGCGGAATTGAGTCACTGGGTCCTCCCTGTTGTGGGGTGGATACGGGCGCCAATCGTCCGTATCCCGACAAATTCATTCTGCACCGATACTCACTTGCCGGAGGCTTCCGCCTCAAGCTCCTTGAGCATGGGCGCCTCCTCGCGCCAGCGCACGTACCATTCCTCCAGCGCCGGCCCGAACCAGTCCCGGTCCACGTCCATGACGGTCACTTCCGTGGTTTCGAGCTTTTTGCGGTAATCGGCGTCGATTTCGGCGTAACCGGCCACGAGACTGTCCAGTTTCTCCGAAAAGACCGCCTCGACGATGGCGCGATCTTCTTCGGAAATGCCTGCCCATTTGCGCCCGGAAGCGATAGCCGCCATCGGGAACATCATGTGGTCGGAGATGATGATGGAGCTTGCATGCTCGAAATATTTCGAGTTCCAGGTTCCTTCCACGTCGATTTGCATGCCGTCAACCTGGCCGTTGGCGAAGGCATCATACAGCGCGGGAAGCGGCATCGGTGTCGGCGCGGCGCCCAGCCCTTCCCAGAAGGCCAGTTCGGGCGCAAACGGAATCGTCCGGATTTTCTTGCCCTTCAGATCCTCGACCGTTTCGACCGGATCGGACGTCACGATCATGCGCATGCCCGCCATGCCCCAGCCGAGGCCGACAAGGCCGAAATCCGCCATGCCGTCGAGAAGCTTCTGGGCCGTCTCGCCCTTCAGCAGCTTCTGCGCGCCGGCAACGTCATCGACTATGAAAGGTGCGAGGAAGATCCCGTAGTTGGGATCGCGGTTCGAGAACTCGCCAAGCGTGAAGAAGGCGAAGTCCATCGCGCCGGTCTGCAACTGCTGCAGCATCTGTGCTTCGCTGCCAAGCTGGCCCGACGGAAAGATCAGGATATCGACGCGACCATCGGTCTTGGCCTTGATCTCGTCGGCGGCTTCCTTGGCGGTGACGGTCCACTGATGCGGCGGCGGGGTGATCAGCCCCATCCTGTATTCCTCGGCCACCGCTCCCCCGGCGGTGAAGGCTGCGAAAGAAACCGCGAGTGCGGCGCCTGCGAGTCGTTTCATCATTTTCCTCCCTGAACTTGCGACCGGCACGCGTGTAGCCTGAACCGGACACTGATATAAAATATCGATATTTTTATTTTGACAAGAAAAAAATCGATAAATTACGATTTATTGGATTTATCTCGTTTTTCCGCTGCAGTCCCGCCGAGGCTGGCAAGCGAGGTCAACAGAACGCTGAGATTCCTGTCCCGATTGGCCGCCATTTCCTCCAGAGACGGCAATCCGGACGTTTCGAAGGCGCTCACGAGCGTTTTCCGGGTCTTTTCATCCAGGTGCGGTGTCCCGAGATCGTCCCACAAGGCCTCGAACGGGTCTCCGAGCGCGTCGAGGAAACCTTCCATGCCACGGTCGCCACCAGCCAGCGCGAAGATGCTGCTCGGCCCCAAGAGACACCAGCGCGGCGCCAGCGCGAGCGTCACCGCGCGTTCGGTTTCCGCAAGACTGGCCGCCCCGCTTGCCACCAGATGGACCGCTTCGCGCCAGAGAGCCGCCTGGAGGCGGTTCACGAGATGGCCCGACACCGGCCGGTCCAATTCGAGCACTGTCTTGCCGATGCCTTCGTAGACAGTTCGTGCGAAGGAAAGCGCCTGAGAAGACGTCGTGCTTCCGCCGACAATTTCGACAACGGGCATCAGATACGGCG
Source organism: Roseibium aggregatum (assembly GCF_017309185.1). Taxonomy (GTDB): domain Bacteria; phylum Pseudomonadota; class Alphaproteobacteria; order Rhizobiales; family Stappiaceae; genus Roseibium; species Roseibium aggregatum_B. The sequence goes on from NZ_JAEKJZ010000001.1 coordinate 2,676,516, forward strand.
GATTGCAGGGATGGCCGATCAAGAGGTTTTCGCCGCGGTGTAGCCCTTCGGCAATCTCGTCGGCCGTGAAGCTGGACGAGGACGAGGCGATCACTGTCTCAGGCGACAGCTGCGGTTCCAGCGCACCAAGCACCGACCGTTTGAGCTCCAGCCGCTCCGGCAAGGCCTCCTGGACGAAGTCCGGACACCCGAGATCTTCAGGCCGGGCAACCACCAGCGGCGGCACGGCCTCATCCGCCAGGACCTGAAGACGAAGAAGCACGTCACGCGCGGCCTCCCAGGTCGCGGCGGTGCGGTCCGCTGCAAACGGATCCGGATCCAGCACAAGGGTTTGATGCCCCGCTCCGGCGAAGGCTGCGGCCCAGCCCGCTCCGATCAATCCCCCGCCGACAACGGCAACCCTGCTCACGACAAGACCTTTCCGAGACCGAGGCTGAGTGGCGGAAAGAAGACCAGCATCAGCACGACCAGTGCCACCGCCAGGAAGAAGGGCAGGATCAGGAAAGCAAGCCGTTCGGCGCGCACCCGGCCAAGGAGCGCCGCCGTGAAGAGCCCGGTGCCCACTGGTGGCGTAAGAAGTCCTGCGGTCAGGTTGAGACACACGATCACACCGAACTGGAAAGGGTCGATCCCGTAAACGCCGGTAGCGACGGGGAGGAAAACGGGAACCACCAGAATGATCGCCGGAATGGGATCCGTGATCATGCCGAGGAAAAGCAGCATGAGATTGATAAGCAGCAGGAACATGATCGGTGAATCCGTCAGGGACTGCACCCATTCGGAGACGATGGCCGGGACATTCTCAAAGGTGATCACCCAGGAAAAGAGCCCGGCGGCCGCGATCAGGAAAAGAACGATCGCGGAAGAAGCCGCCGCGCGCATGAAAGCCGGCCAGATATCCTGGGGCGCCATCTCGCGGTAGATGAACAGGCCGATGGCAACGGCCATCACCGAGGCCACCGCGGCCGATTCCGTCGGCGTCGCGATGCCGCCGAGAATGGACCCGATGATCACGATCGGTATCAGCGAGGCCGGGAGCGCGTCCCAGACCGCCAGGGCGCGTTCACGCATGGAAATCGACTGGCTTTCGGGAAAATTGTACCGCCGCCCAAGCCAGCCGATCACCGCGAGAAAGACGATGAACAGAATGATTCCCGGCACGATTCCGGCGATGAACAGATCCCCAATGGGAAGCTGCGCGATAACCCCGAAAATGATGAACAGCATGGAAGGGGGAATGATCGGCGCCAGCATGCCGCCCGCGGCGGTGATGGCCACGCTGACGTCGCGCGGGTAGCCGGTGCGCTCCATCTCCGGCACGGCGATGCGGGACATGATGGTGATTTGCGCGACCGTGGAACCGAGGATGGACGCCATCATCATGTTCGCGACCAGATTGACATAGGCGAGCCCGCCTCGAACGGACCCGAGCAGCGCCATGGCCAGGGCCATCAGCCTGCGGCCAATGCCGCCGGCATTCATGAATTCTCCCAGCAGAATGAACAGCGGAAGCGCCAACAGGCCATAATTTTCCAATCCGCCGAAAAACTGCTGCGGAAAGCTCTGAAACAGGATGGTGTTGCCGCTGGTCCAGATCAGGATGACGGCGAAGGCGACAAGGGCGAAAGCGATTGGAACGCCTGCGATCAGCAGGATTAAAAAGGCAAATCCGACCATCAGTGTTTCTCCGGCACGGCGCCAAATCGGGCCAGCACATGGATGAAACCCGAAAGACAGAACACCGGCAGGATCAGCCAGAACCAGACCTTGCGAACGCCGAGTGTCGTCGTGGGCTCCCGGTAGAGAAAATTGAAGGTCGTGCGCGAATAGGCCTTGAGGCTTTCGGCGCTCAGCACTCCGATGGGATCGAACCAGGTCCACAGCATCCAGGCAAAACAGGCAAACAGCAGGAGAAGCGTCGTGTCGACCACATAGGTGAGCAGCCTCCGTGCGTTGTGATCCAGCATGTCCGCGACCAGCGTCACGGCAATATGCTGGCGACGCGCAACACCCAGGGAGGCCCCCGTGAACGCACCGATCGCCATGAGATAAACCGCCAGTTCGTCAGTCCAGATGAGCGGGCGGCCCATGCTCCTGGAGACGACATTGGCCAGAAGCAACAGCAGTATCGCGGCAATGACGCCTCCCGCGAAACGCGCCTCGAACCAGGCGATAGCTCCACTCAGCCGGAGCAGCGGATTTTTCTCCGGCTCAAGCGACTGCCTCCCTGTGTCTGCCATCATCCAGTCCATCCTCCCCGGAACGTCGTTGACATGAATTGCCGGTGACTGAATATCGATATTTTTATATTGTCAAACAGAAAATCGATATTCTTGCATTTGTTTCCAATTCGCATATTCTATAGGTAGAGAACGCGAGCAGGCTGAGAGGAGATGAGGGGTTTGAACGCTGTGGATCAGAAACTGCCGGAGAAAACCATCTCGGAGCGGGCCTACCGCACGATACGCGAAGACATCGTCTCGGGCAGTTTGAAGCCGGGTGAGAAGCTCAAGATCGAGTCCCTCAGGCAGCGGTACGGTTTCGGCGCGGCTCCGTTGCGGGAGGCCCTTTCGCGGCTGTCGGGGGATCAACTCGTTCAGGTTCTGGGCCAACGGGGCTTTGCGGTCGCCCCGATTTCCGCCCGAGACGTGGCCGAGATCGGCGACCTGCGCAAGCTTCTGGAAGTCGAGGCCCTGGCGCGCTCGATCCCGCGCGGCGACACCGAATGGGAAGAACGGCTGATCACCACCTATCACCGCCTGTCCCGGCTGGAGACGGGTGAAGACCAGGGGATCGGCGAGCTGGACCTTTGGGAAAAGCACAACTCGGCGTTCCACGACGCGACGGTCTCGGCCTGCGACTCGCTATGGCTGCTGAGACTGCGCGAGCAATTGTTCCGCCAGCACGAGCGCTACCGGCGCTTCAGCCGGATCAAATCAGTCCTCACGCGAGACATCCACGAGGAGCACGAAGCTCTTTTCGAAGCGGCGATGGCAAGGGATGTCGGCAAGGCCGCGACCGTCATTTCCGCCCATATCCAGAGAACCACCGACGCCGTCGTCGCCGCCCTGAAAGCCGGCGATGTGAGCTGAGCGTCGATATCTCAACCGGCAATCAATCCGGTCACGATCAGGCAGAGCGGAAAGGCAATCGACCGACACCAGAAGCAAATAACGGAAACCCGGCTGAAACGCCTACTCCACAGCCCCCATGTATTTTGCCTTGTCGATCAGTTCCTGGCATTTGCTTTCGTTGCCCGCGCGATGTTCCTTGACTGCGTCATCGAGCAACTCCCGCATCTGCATGACGACGGTTTCGTCGATACCTGCCCGTCCGGGATTGGAGACCGCCCTTTCGACCTTGTCGATATCCGCCTGGCAATCCGCAAGGGCGGCGCTCATCGTAAAGCCCAGCACCGCAACACATGTGAACGCAACCCGGCTGACACTGTTGAAAAACGCCATTGCACTCTCCCCTTTTCTCCTGATCAGGCCCGGCGAAAACCGGGACCGGCAAACTATGCATCACATTTGGTGGCAGGGGAATGAACATCCCGCTTGACGCGAGACAGGCGACCCTTCGGCCGCCTGCGTACTGATCTTAAACTGACACCCGGTCGTCAGATCGCCATCACGATTCGTCCCTCGATGGTGCCGGCCTTCATCCGGTCGAAGATGCTGTTGACGTCGGCCAGCGTTTCTTCCTTGTAGTGGGCCTTGACCTTGCCCTCGGCCGCAAACTGCAGCGATTCCGCCAGGTCGAGGCGTGTGCCGACGATTGAGCCCCGGATGGTCTTGCCGTTCAGGACGGTGTCGAAGATCGACAGCGGGAAGTCTTCCGGCGGAAGGCCGACCAGGCTCATGGTGCCGCCACGCGCCAGCATGCCGACGCCCTGGGAGAAGGATTTGCCCGCGACCGCCGTGACCAGGACGCCTTCCGCACCGCCACCGGCCTGGACTTCCGCCACCGGATCGGTCTCAAGCGCATTGATGACCATGTCCGCGCCGAGCGACTTCGCAAGATCGAGTTTTTCCTTGGAGATATCGACGGCGATCACGTGAAGCCCCATCGCCTTTGCGTATTGCACCGCCATGTGGCCCAGACCGCCGATGCCGGAAATTACCACGGTCTGGCCCGGTCGCGTGTCGGTTTCCTTGAGGCCCTTGTAGACGGTCACACCGGCGCACAGCACGGGCGCCGCTGGAGCGAAATCCAGCCCGTCCGGCAGATGACCGACATAATCGGGATCGGCAAGCACATAGTCGGCGAAGCCGCCGTTGACGCTGTAGCCGGTGTTCGTCTGTTCGCAGCAAAGCGTTTCCCAGCCACCCATGCAGTGCTTGCAATGACCGCAGGCGCTGTGCAGCCAGGGAATGCCGACCCGGTCGCCTTCCTTCACGGCGGTCACGCCCTTGCCGACTTCCGCGACAATACCGACGCCCTCGTGCCCCGGAATGAACGGCGGGGCCGGTTTGACCGGCCAGTCGCCGTTGGCGGCGTGCAGGTCGGTGTGACAGACGCCGGAAGACACCACCTTGACGACGATCTTGCCGTCCGCCACTTCAGGCTTTTCGACCTCGCACAGATCGAGCGGCGCTCCGAATTCGCGAACGACGGCGGCTTTCATGGACGGCATGGCACTTTCCTTTTCCGGTTCAGAAAACAGAATTTGACATCATACTTTTGTCGCAGATGCGGCTTTGATCTAGAACAATTCAGCCGCGCCCGCATGCCAGCCATGCACTCAGTCGAAGGCTCACATCATGCGATGGTGCAGGTCGAACATGATCCAGAGGCTGCCGCCGACCATGATGAACAGGAGCACCGCGGCAAAGGCGAGGAAGAACAGGTTCTCCACCGGCGTCGATCTCAGGTCGATATGCAGGAAGAAAACAAGGTGCACCAGAACCTGCACGACCGCGGCGACGGCAATGACCGCGTAGACCGCAGGACCGGTCAGGAGCCCGCCCCAGACGAGCGCGAAAGGGATCGCCGTCAGTACGATGGCCAGGGCGAAACCGGTGAGATAGGTGGCGAGACTGCGGTCTTCAAAGTGGGTCATGTCGGCCTCCTCACATCACGCCGGGCAGGTAAACGACCGAGAAGATCCCGATCCAGACGATATCCAGGAAGTGCCAGAACAGCCCCAGCCGCATCATCCTGGAGCGGACCGGAAGGGTCAGACCCTTGACGAGCACCTGGCCGATCATCACGCAGATGCCGACCGCCCCGAGCGTCACGTGCAGCCCATGGGTGCCGATCAGGGTGAAGAAAGCCGACAGGAAACCGCTCGTGCCGGGGCCGGCGCCCTGCCGGGTCATGCTCGAGAACTCCCAGACCTCCATGGCAATGAACCCGAGGCCGAGCAACAGTGTCAGGATCAGCCACTGGACGACACGTCCGGCGTGCCCCTGGCCCATGGCGATCGTCGCAACACCGAAGGTCAGGCTGGACAAAAGAAGCAGCGCCGTTTCGCCAGCGGTATGCCCAAGGTCGAACAATTCCCTCGAGGTCGGCCCGGCGGCGGAATTGCCGGACAGCACAACGTAGGTCGCGAACAGCAGCGCGAAAATGACCGCGTCGCTCATCAGGTAGACCCAGAAGCCGAATTCCCGCGCTTCCAGAGACTTTTTCTCTTCCTCTTCGAGGATGCTCAGGCTCACCGATGTGTCCGCCATCATGCCCTCCCCGTCAGGACTGCGCCCGACGCCGCGCCGCGCGGCGCGTATTCGCGCATGTCATGCAGGTCCGCCGGCGTGATCTGCGCAAGCCGCTCGGTCTCGATCCGCTCGACTTCCGCGGCAGGCAACACGAATTCCGTGTCGTCGTTGCAGGCGCGAATGCCAACACCGACAAGACTGAGGATCAGGCAGAGCGCGGCCAGCCACCAGATCTGCCATACCATGGCGAAGCCGAGGGCAAAGGCCAGTGCACCGAGAACGGGCCCCAGCATGGTGTTCTTCGGCATGACGATGTCCTCGTAGCGTTCGGCCGGCAGATAGGCGAGACCGAGGATCTTCTGGTCGTGAAAGGCATCGATGTCGCGCACCTCGGGCAGAACGGCGAAATTATAAGGAGCCGGCGGAGAGGACGTCGCCCATTCCAGCGTACGCCCGTTCCAGGGGTCTCCGGTCACGTCCCGCGCCGAGCCCCAGGTTTTTACCGAGACGTAAAGCTGGACCGCGATGCAGACGATGCCGATCAGGACGCAGACCGCGCCGAGCGCGGCAACGATCAGATAAGGCTGCCAGTTGGGGTCGGCATAATGCTCCATCCTCCGGCTCATGCCCATGAAGCCGAGCACATAGAGCGGCATGAAGGCGAGATAGAAGCCGATGATCCAGAACCAGAAGGACCGGATGCCCCATTTCTCGTCGAGCTTGAAGCCGAAGGCCTTGGGGAACCAGTAGTTCATGCCGGCGAAATAGCCGAACAGGGCACCGGGGATCAGCATGTTATGGAAATGGGCCACCAGGAAGGTGGAATTGTGCATCAGGTAATCGGCCGGCGGCAACGCCAGGAGCACGCCGGTCACGCCGCCGATCACGAAGGTCACCATGAAGCCGATGGTGAACACCATGGAAGGGTGAAACTCGATCCGGCCCCGGTACATGGTGAACAGCCAGTCGAAGATCTTCACGCCCGTGGGAACCGCGATGATCATCGTGGCGATGCCGAAAACCGCGTTCACATTGGAGGACGCCCCCATGGTGAAGAAGTGGTGCAGCCAGACGGTGAAGGAAAGGATCGCGATACAGGCGGTGGCATAGACCAGCGACTGATAGCCGAAGAGCCGCTTGTGCGAGAAGGTCGCCACGACCTCGGAGAAGATCCCGAAGGCCGGCAGGATCAGGATATAGACCTCGGGGTGGCCCCAGATCCAGAGCAGGTTGGCGTACATCATCATGTTGCCGCCGTCGCCGTTGGTGAAGAAATGGAAGCCGAGGATCCGGTCAAGGGCGAGCTGGGCAGCCACCACGGTCAGTGCAGGAAAGGCGAAGGTCATCAGGATGGAGATGCACAGCGTTGTCCACGTAAACATGGGCATACGCATCAAGGTCATGCCCGGGCAGCGGTTCTTGACGATGGTGACGATGAAATTTATGCCCGACAGCGTGCTGCCGACCCCGCTGACCGCAAGCGCCCATATCCAGTAGTCGACGCCGACGCCCGGACTGTATTCGATCCCCGAATAGGGCGGATAGCCGGTCCAGCCGGCCTGAGAGAACTTGCCGATCACCAGCGAGATCAGCACCAGCCCCGCGCCTGCCGCGGTCATCCAGAGGCTGGCGGAGTTGAGGAAGGGAAAGGCCACGTCGCGTGCGCCGATCTGCTGCGGCACAATGATGTTAATCAGCCCGGTCAGGAACGGCATGGCCACGAAGAAGATCATGATCGTGCCGTGCGAGGAAAAGATCTGCTCGAAGTGCTCGGGAGGCAGATAGCCTTCGCTGTTGAGCGCGAACGCCTGTTGCGCCCGCATCATCAGCGCGTCGACGAAGCCGCGCACCAGCATCACCAGCGCCAGCACCACATACATGATGCCGATCTTCTTGTGGTCGACACTGGTCAGCCAGTCCGTCCACAGTACCTTCCAGGCGCGAAGATAGGTGATGAGGCAAAAGACCAGCAGACCGCCGCCGACGGTAACCCCGGCTCCGCCCATGGCGACCCAGGAATAAAACGGCAAGGCATCAAGTGTCAGACGTCCCAGCATTCAGACAGCCCCCCTGCAGATCAGTTCGGCCGCTTCGCTCTCATAGGGGCCCACAATCGGCGCGTATTTGCGCAAGATGATATCGAAAAGTCCCGGTTCGAAGGAGCCGTAATAGGCCACCGGGTTGGCAACACTTTTTTCTCGCAGGTCGAGATAGGTCTTCGCGTCGAGCACGGCGGAGGCGCCGGAGGCCTTCTTCTTCCAGGCGTCGAAATCGTCTTCCGAAAGCGCGTGCGCCAGGAAGTGCTGATCGGAAAAGCCATCACCGGAATACATGGTGTTGCGCCCCTTGAAGACGCCCGGTCCGTCGGCGAGCAGGTTGAGTTCTGAGCGCATGCCGGCCATCGCGTAGATTTGGCCGCCGAGAGCCGGAATCATCAGAGAATTCATGACCGTGTCGGAGGTGATCTCGAGGCTTACCGGCCGGTCCGCCGGAAACGCAAGTTCATTGACGCTCGCGACACCGAGTTCCGGATAGACGAACAGCCATTTCCAGTCGAGCGCCACGACCTGCACCTTGAAGGCGGGTTTGCCGGACGCCAGCGCCTTGTAGGGATCGAGTTTGTGGGTCGTGTTCCAGACCAGCATGCCGAGCACGACGATGATCGCGGCCGGAACAAGCCAGACGACCGCCTCGACCACCCAGGAGCCGCCCCACTCCGGCGTGTAGGCCGCCTTTTCGTTGGTCCGGCGATAGCGCCAGGCAAAAAGCACGGTCAGGAGGATCGCCGGGATTGCGACGATCATCATCAAACCGAAGGCGGTGAACAGGAGGTTTCGCTCCTGAAGCGCGATAGGGCCTTTCGGATTGAGCACCGGAGCGTCGGAGATCCCGCACCCCTGAAGCGTCAGGCAAGACAGCACGATAACGGCCAACATGACGGGTACTTGTAACCGGGGGAATATCGAACGGGTCATCGATCTGGTCTTGCTCCTCCAAAGGGTGACGGAGGTAAAGTGACTGTCCCGGAAAACCGGTGGATGACCGGTCGGCTTGGACGTAGGTAGAAACGAATCGGGACACACAACCACTAACGCAGATTCGCGGCGTCCTGGAAGCCTAGCGGAGCATTGTAACGTTTTAAAGAGCAGCCGATGAGCTGTTTCCGCAGATCGGGAGCAGCGCTCACGGACCGGCCGCGAGGGGAACCGACAGGGAGAACACGGTCCCGCAGCCTTTCCTGGAGTGACAACCAAGCTCCATGCCATTTTCCCTGGACAGCTCGTAACAGACGGCCAGGCCGAGACCATGACCTTCCGAGGTCTCCCCCTTGCGGTAGGCTGTCGCGAACTCCGCGACTTCCGCCTCGTCCATGCCGGGCCCCGTATCGCAAACACACAGAAGCAACCGGTCTTTCCGTCGGCGCGCGCCGACCAGCACGCGGCCGCTGACCGTGTATTTGACGGCGTTCGACACGAGGTTGCTGACAATGCGCATCAGGATCAGCGGTGGGACCGCGATCTTTAGTGTCGAGGGAACCCGTCGAAGGTCCACGCCCTTCGAGACCGCTTCCTCCCGGAACATCTCGAAGACGGTGTCGATCACCAGCCCGGCTTCATAGACTTCCTGTTCGGCGTCAGTGGTCTCGGCACCGCCCTCCCCGTCCTCAGCCGACCCCGGGTCATCCTCTGCCGGCGACGTCTCTCTCAGATAGTCGTTCGACAGGGCCTCGATATAGTCGAACGCTTCCCTCAGGCGCTGCCTGACACCCGGTTCGACGTTGGCCGTCAGCGTATCGATATTCATGCGCAGGGACATGATCGGCTGTTTCAGATCGTGCGAGGCTGTAGCAAGCTGGCGCTGTCTCAGGCTCGCCAGTTCGCGGGCACGCGTGTAGTTGCGTTCCGCGACCAAAAGCTCCTGGCTTCGCTTCGCCTCCGCTTCCAGAGCTTCAAGTTGCGACGCCACGGCGTTGGCATGCGTGCGGCGCAACTGGACAATATGCGTCGTCAGGCCGGTCATCGTCGACAGGAGCAGAATGAAATAGATGCCCTTGACCGCAGTGGCCGAGGGAATGATTTCAGCCCGGCTGCCGACGATCATGACCGCAACGAGAAAAACGACCGCCAGTGTCGCGAATGCGGAAATCAGCATTGACGACAGGTGGACGTCCCCTTCTTTCCGCCGCCAGGTCGCGCTGGAAATGAAAAACGAGACGAACATCAAAACGATAAGCAGATTACCGAAGATCGTCACATAGGTGCCCGGGGAATAGAGCGAGGCGAGGTAACCGGCGACGGAAAAAAGCGACAGCGCCAGCAGCGCGAGAGACAGTCCCGTTTCACGGCCGTCGCGAACGAAAGAACGGCTCGAAATGAAAAAGCCCAGACCGGAGACGGCAAAGAAGAGAAAAAACCCGATTTTGCCCAGGTACTCGGGATCGTCCGGAACGGCGAACCTGAACCAGAGCCCGTCAATCAGGGCGATCAGCCCCAGACCGAACGCGAACTGAACCGCGTAAAGAAGCCCGATCCAGTTTTTCAGGGCCATGTGAAAACCGGCGAAGAAAATCAGGCACGATATCGCGAACGAATAAAACGCGGTGTGGGAGATACCGGAGGCGAAGGCCGACGTTTCCAGCTCGACCGGCGTCTCGAGGGCCATCTTGAACCCCTGGAACGGCCCGAACTTGAAACCGACCATGACCGTCACACGTTCCTGCGGAGCGATCTCAAAAACCGGCGTTCTGAGCCGGGTGACCGAATGCTGTTGCGGCGCGAAGGGCTCGAATAGCGAATATCTGAGCAGGTTCTCGGTAAAACCGCTGTCGCGGATCACATAGATTTCAGCCTCGCTCACCAGTGGCAGGTCGAGGGTCAGGACAAAGGGATCGACGCCGCGCCCGTCGTCCAGGGTCGCGTTGAAGATCTCCACCGCCGCCCAGGCTTCCGGCGCATAGTTCCAGTCCGTCATGGACGTCGTCATTTCCCGGTGGAAGTCACCCGACCGGTACCGCTTCAGGGCGTCGCCGAGCGAAAGCATGGGCTCACTCAGATAGGTCATGTGCGGTTTGAGGGAAGAAATGCCCTGGCCCGGCTGCAGATTGACTGTCTCCGCTCCTGCGTAACCGGTCAGAAAAAGACTGAACAGCAACACGATCCCGAGGCGCGGAAATCTGGTCATTTCACCTCGGGCATGTCAGGCTGGCTCCTTGAAGGCAGAATGGGTGTCTTGCAGTGAACGATCCGAAATACAACGCAGTAATCGCCGACGATCATGCCATCGTTCGCTCCGGCCTGAAAGATGCGCTTGAAAAACCGGGACTGATCGAGCCGGACGGGATCAGGGTCCTCTCGGAGGCCGGAGACGGGCTCAGCGCAATCGCGGAAGTCCGCAAGCACCGGCCGAGCCTGCTTCTGCTCGATGTCGCCATGCCGATGGCCGGAGGGGTCGAGGTCCTGATCGAGACCCGCCGCTGGTCGAAGGAGACCAGGGTCGTTGTGCTTACCGGGATTTCGGCCGTCGGTCTGATTTCCGACCTTGTCGACGCCGGCGTCGACGGCCTGTTTTCCAAGGCTTCAGACAACACGGAGTTTTATACCAGGCTGCCCGGCATCCTCAGAGGTCAACGGCACATCTCAGAATACTTCCTGAATATCCTGGAAGAAACGCCGAAACCGCCCGTCCTGACAGACAGGGAGCGGCAGACCCTCAACATGATCCTGTCCGGCCGTTCCAACAAGGAAATCGCGGAAGGCCTCGGCATAAGCGTCAAGACGGTGGACAAGCACCGCACCAGCCTGATGCAGAAATTGAACGTTCATTCCGTACCGCAACTCATTTCGCGCGCGCTGAAGGAAGGGCTGATCGATCCGTCGAAGGAACTCTAGGTGATGGCCTCAGGAATGGGGGATCGCCCCCATGGGCCGGAGAGGTGTTTCGTTGGAGATTGCTAGCAGCATAACCGAAGAAAGGACCCCCCGATGCCTGCCATCAGACCGAAAACCGCAAGTCTCCTCCTCGGATTGTCCCTGGCCGTGACAAGCGGCATTCAGACAGTTCATGCGCAGGACGGCTTCCGCGAAATCCGTGTTGCCCCCGGCATGGCAACTTCCAGGAGCTTTATCGAGGTCTTGAAGCCTTTCCTGGACGGCCACCCGGAATCCACCGAGGGGAATGCGGGGATGGAACTGTCCGTCAACAAAGACAAGGCGGGTTCCGGTTTTCGGGTCGAAATCGTCAAGACAGGCTATCTGGACGACAGCGTTCTCGGCGAACATTTTCGCGGTTACGTCATCCAGACGAGCAAGGGCGAGTGGGAACTGCTGAGCATGGCGGTCAAACAGCTTTGCGCGCGAGGAGAAACCAGCGAGGGAACATGCCAATAACGAAAACATGCCTCAATATCGGCGGGTCTGTTTGTGTCCTGTGAAGTTCCCATTATCTTCATTGCGCAATTGACCATCAGGGCCTTTTCAAGAGACACGAGACGGTCGGAAGCTGCTTGTGAACAACCAGACGGAAAGCGATGAGAAAACGGAGTGCGAAATCTGTCCGCCGTCGGGTGCTTGGCCTGTTGGCCGGAGCGCTGACGGCCTTTGCAGTGCCTTCCTTCTTGGCTGCGGACAGCGCGCAACCGACCTACCTGCAAAGCGGCGACAACGATCTGATCGAGTTTCAAAGGGGCGGCGTTCCGGGAGCAGACAGTCCTGCCGACGACGCTATCCGCCCCGCCCCGATGGCCAGACCGGCCAAGTCCGATCCGGCACGTGACAAGACCCAATCCGTTCAAGGTTACTCCAGCGAGGCACCGGCTGGCCGGCTTGCCACAACCCCGGCTCCTCAGGCCGAGGCTGCTTCGCCCGAAACCGCTTTTGAAGAAGATCTGGCTTCCGACGCCCTGGAAGACGCCGGCGAAGGCGCCCGGGAGCGGGAAGATGAGCCGGCGGAAATCGACGCCCGGCTCGTGACGGTCTGTCTGACCAACCCCAGAAGTGCTTCTGGAGACAAAGCCTTCGACATCCGCCGCGACGGTCCTCCCCGGTTCGTTGCCGCGATCGGCGCGACCTCCTGCGCACGGTTCGAGCCGACCCAGCACACGCTTTATCTCTGGAAAACCAATGATGGCGGCAAGCTCGCCCTCATTCTCTCCAGTCCTTTGGACCTGAACGAATCCGACGGGACCAAGGTGACGCTGGATTGGGTCAGGGACCGGTGATCTAACAAAGTCTCGTCACCATCCGTGCTTGGGCCGAAAACCTGCTGGATCGGTTCCTCTTTACTTGCATCCGGGATCGGGTGACAATTTACGGGTATTGACAACGAACATTCGGTCCAATGAAGCCATCCGAGATCTTCAACGCCCACAGAGTTGAAATTCGAGACATCGTCTCCGAACACCACGCCCAAAACGCACGCGTTTTCGGGTCTGCACTGCGCGGCGACGATACCGCGGACAGCGATCTGGACATCCTTGTCGATACGACACAGCAGACCACGCTGATGGATATCGGCGCGATCCGTCACAGGCTTCGCATCCTACTGGGGATCCCAGTCGATGTTCTGACCCCCGGAGCGCTGCCGGACTCCTGCCGGGAAAGGGTCATTAAAGAAGCCCTTCCCGTATGAGCCGTGACCGGCAACGCCTCCTAGACTACCTCGCGCATATACTCGAGGCCATAAACCGTATCGAAGAATACACCGCAGAAACGGACGAAACCGTTTTTTTGACAAATACGCTCGTCCAGGATGCGGTTATTCGCAATCTTGAAGTGATCGGCGAAGCCTCCAGGAACATCGGCCAACACTATCCGTCCTTCGCAGCGGAGCATCCCGAACTGCCGCTTGCCGTGGCATATGAGATGCGAAACGCCTTGTCCCACGGCTATTTCAAAGTGGATCTGGAGATCGTTTGGAGAACAATCCACAGTGACCTTCCTTCACTTGAAAACACAGTAAGAAACGTCATTGAAAAGATTGAAAACCATTCTGATGCGGACAGAGGCTGAGGGACGAGCGCTTGCCCGGTCCCTCAGCCCTGTAATCCCTAGCGCTCGGCGACCGTCGCCAGTCTGACCAGGGTCAGGTACTCGGACCGGTAACCGAACCTGTCCGCGCCCATGTTCTCGCGGCCAAGCTTCTCCGCGGCCTCGAAGGACCAGTCCTCAAGGTATTTGCTTCCCTGCAGCAATTGGCCGAAAGACGCCACGGAAGCGGCAAACAGTGTCTCCGAAACAGGAATGTCCCGGGCGTTCGCGGAAACCGGCGTTTCGATCAGCTCGCTCTCCGATCCGCCGGGCGCCTTGTAGCGCAGCTTCACATAAGCTAGCTCGCCGGAAAGGGAAGCGTTGATAGAGGTCTCGGGCGTGGTCTCGCCACCGTAGCGAAGATCGGAGAATTTCCGCGCCGGGGATCCAACCGGCGTGATCTCGTATAGAGCGGTCACATTGTGCCCTGCCCCGATATCCCCGGCATCGACCTTGTCATTGTTGAAATCCTCGGTCTTGAGGGCGCGTGTCTCGTAACCGATCAACCGGTATTCGGCGACCGTTTCCGGGTTGAACTCGACCTGGATCTTCACATCCTGGGCAATCATCGAAATCGAACTGACAACCTGGTCCGCGAGCACCTTGCGGGCTTCCGAAAGTGTGTCGATATAGGCGGCGACCCCCTGCCCGTTCTGCGCCAGGGTCTGCATCAGTTCATCGTTGTAATTGCCCCGGCCGAAGCCAAGCACCGACAGAGCGGTCCCCTGTTTTCTCTGTTCCTCTACGTATTTCTTGAGGCTGTCTATATCCGACAGCCCGACATTGAAATCGCCGTCGGTCGCCAGAATGACCCGTGTCTGCTCGCCTTCGCCGGACATTTTTTTCGCCAGCGCATAGGCCCCCTTCAGACCGGCCTGTCCGGCTGTCGAGCCACCGGACGTCAGAGCATTGATCTTTTCCAGAATGTGGGATTTGTCGGCGACCTTGGTGGGCTCCAGGAGAACGCCCGCGGTTCCCGCGTAGGTCACAATCGCCACCTCGTCCTCGTCGCGCAACGACGACAGCAGCAGGCGGAAGGATTGCTGCAGAAGCGGCAGTTTGTTCGCCTGAGCCATCGAACCGGAGGTGTCTATCAGAAAAACGAGGTTCTGCGGCGGCAGCTCGGCCAGGGGAACCTTGTACCCCTGAATTCCGACCTGCATCAGCTTCGTGTCCGGGTTCCAGGGCGTTTCCACCACCGATACGCTCGTCGTGAACGGCGTGGTCCGATCCTCAGGGACCTTGTAGTCGTAATCGAAGTAATTGATCATTTCCTCGACGCGGACCGCGTCCGGGTGCGGCAGCCGGCCACCGGCCAAAGCGCTGCGCGTATAGGAGTAAGAGGCCGTATCGACATCGACGGAAAAGGTCGATACCGGATCCTTCACGACCCGTTTCAAAGGATTGGGATCCTCCGAAGCGAAACGCTCCCGGTCGGCTTGAGGAGCCACGGCGATCCGCGTGTTCTTTTGAAGATGAATGCCGCCACCACTGGGCGAGAGGAATTTGGGAGATGGGCCCGAATGCAGGGACATCAATCCGCCCTGCGAGGATGGCGCGGGCCTTTTCGCATCGCCAGGCCCTCTCTTGG
The DNA here is from genome assembly GCF_017309185.1 of Roseibium aggregatum. Taxonomy (GTDB): domain Bacteria; phylum Pseudomonadota; class Alphaproteobacteria; order Rhizobiales; family Stappiaceae; genus Roseibium; species Roseibium aggregatum_B. Next base: position 2,691,791 of record NZ_JAEKJZ010000001.1, read on the forward strand.
AAACGATCGGCCCAACCGGTTTGGCCTCGGATTGAGGCGCCTCCTCCAACGTCTGTGTCTGGCCGAAGAGCCCGAGCAGCCGGCCGTCGTCCTCTGGCGCGGCGTCTTCCGCGCCTGGCGGGATCCAGCGGGTCAGCTCGCTCCAGTCCACCGTCTGGGCCGCGATGCCGACGATGGCCAGTGTCATGATGGAGGCTGAGCTGATCAAAATGGTCCTGGGCAGATGTTTGGTGATCATGGGATTTCCTTCCTGTCGCCCGAGACATGCGCCGCAAGCGAACGCGCCCGGGCTCGAAGTCATTGAAGTAGAATTGTGAAGAAGACCGCCGCACCGGAACCCGGTGCGGCCGTTAAATTTCAGACCGGGATCAGCGCAGCACCACCCGGTAGCTTTTGCCCCGGCTGCAGACCGACGTTGCGGAATTCTGCCACCAGTACCTGCCGAGGTCCCAGCGACCGTTGGATTTCAGCTTGCGGAACTGAGCGCGAATGTAGGTCTTGGCGTTGTTGACGCCTTCCAGATTGCGCTGCCAGCTGTAGGAGCCACCATTCGGGATGACCCGGTTGGTGATGTTTTCGGAACGCTTCCTGTTCGAACCGTAGTCATGGTAGTCGAGGTCGAACAGCTGGATCGGCGCCCCGGTCTGGTTCTGGACCGTGATGTTGACCTTCTTGCAGATATCAAACATCGCGTGCGCTTCATTGGGGCTTGAGAGGGAAGCCAGTCCTGCGACAGCGACAAAGCCTGCGGCGGCGGCGGTTTTCGAAAAATATTTCATAAGTCAATTCCTTTCCGTATCTGCTCTCTCGGAGCGGGTTCATCGATAAGTCGATGACGGAAAGGTGGCAGCTGGAACGCGATAACCGTATGGGGTCGATCCCCCATTCGACATGGGGAACCTCTTGTCGGGTTTGAATGTTCGTAAACGCGTCAGCCGGCTTGGCGCAACATCCGGCGCTCGTCCTCCGGCAGGGATTCGGCGACTTTCCGGGAGAAGACGGTGCCGAGGGCGATCAGAACAGGCCGTTCGAGGCCAAGCCCCGCGACACCGGCCTCCAGATCTCTCAAGGGTCCCGACCAGCGCGCCTCGTCCGGCGTGGCGATCCCCGAAACGGCAACCGCCGGCGTATCGGGTGAAAGTCCCTCCCCGGTCAGGCGCTCTCCGATCCGACCGGCCATGCGCGCGCCCATGTAGAATACCGTGGTCGTCGCCGGGTCGGTCAGCCCCTTCCAGTCGACCGTCTCCGGCAGATCGCCATGTCGGGAGTGGCCGGTGACGAAGCGAACGGACTGGGCCTTGTCGCGATGGGTCAGGGAAACGCCGAGCCGTGCCGCCATGGCGGAAGCCGCCGTGATGCCGGGAACCACGGTTGCCGGGATGCCTTCCTGCGCCAACCTGTCCAGTTCCTCGCCACCGCGCCCGAAGATCATCGGATCGCCGGATTTCAGCCGAACCACATGCTTGCCCTGATGCGCGAGTGTGACCATCAGGTTGTTGATGTCCTCCTGGCGACAGCTTTGCCGCCCCCCGCGCTTGCCGACAAGAAGCCGCTTCGCCTCGCGCCGCGCCAGTTCAAGCACCGCGTCGTCCACAAGGTCGTCGAACAGGATGACATCGGCGGACTGAAGCGCGCGAACCGCCTTCAAGGTCAGATACTCCGCGTCGCCCGGCCCCGCCCCGACCAGGGTGACGCGGCCGCTTGCTCTCGTCCTGGCATTATCCAGAAGGGTCTGCGCAAAACCGTCGTCGAGCTCCTGGGGCGCGGAGCGTCCGGAAAAGGCCAGATCGGAGAAGCGTTCCCAGAAACGCCGCCGCTCCAGCCCGGCGTTGAGAAATGACAGAACGCTGCCCCGCACCCGTCCGGCAAGCTCCGCCCAGCCTTGCAGGCTTACCGGAAGGAGTGTCTCGATCTTGCGGCGAATGGCCTGCCCCAGTATCGGCGCGACGCCGTTGGTCGAGATCCCGACCACCACCGGCGACCGGTTGACGATCGAGCCGAACAGGAAGTCGCAATAGGGCGGATTGTCGATCACATTGACGGGAATGCCGATGCCGCGCGCCAAAGAGGCAAAGGCTTCCGCCTCCTCATCGGTTTCGGCATCCGCGATCGCCAACGCCACACCATCAAAACTTCCGGTCGTCCAGGAATGCGCGTGATGAACAAATCGTCCCTTGACGCTCCCCTTTTCAAGCAGGCTTTCGAATACCGGATCCAGGGTCTCCGCATAGACGTGTACTTCGGCACCGGCGGCAGCGATCAGTTCCGCTTTCCAGGCCGCAGCGTCCGTTCCGCCCGCAAGCAAGACCTTGCGGCCTTCCAGCGGAAAGAACAGCGGCAGGCTCGCCAAAGCACTGACCCGGGCCGGACGGCGATCCTTCCTGACTTCAACCGGCTTGCGCGATTTTTGTCTCATTCGGGTTTTCCTTGGTGATCTCGTCGAGCAGGGCCTGGATTTCCGAGCGGCAGGAGCCGCAATTCGTCCCGGCCTCCAGAACGTCTCCGATCGCCTTGACGGTTGTCGCACCTTCCCTGGCGGCCGCGGCGATCTGGTTGCAGCCGATTTGAAAACAGGAGCAGACGGTCGCCCCCGGGTCCGGCCGGTCCGAAGGCGCCCGCCCCGCAAGGACCTGAGACCTCTGGCAACTTGTCAGCGCCCCGGCCGTAAGCAGTCCGCAGGCCCATTGACGGGAGACCTCGACCGGTTCTTTCGAAAAATAGACGGCGGCCTGCAGGGTGTCGTCCTTCCAGAACGCCTGACGGCTCCAGCCGGCTGCGGGGTCTTCGATCCCCGACCGGTCGTTCGCACCCGTCCCGGCCAGCCGGGCGGCAAGCACGTTGGTGTCGACTGTCTCCCGGCACGCGAACTCCAGGCGGTAACCGCCGGGAACCGGCGCAATCGCCCAGTAATCCGCAGGGACCGCGTCCGGCCGGTTGCGCAGGACGGCAAAGCCATAGACGGCCATTTCCAGTTTCGTGACCGATACCGGCGTGAACTTCGATCCGGGCTGGCCGGAATGCGGGTCCGTTTCCGGTGCCACGACCGCGTCGACCCGCCCGAGAGACGTGAACTGGTCGGTCCAGTGCATTGGCACATAGACCTCGCCGGGCTTGACCCGCTCCGTCACCAGCGCCCGCACCGCAACCCCTCCATGAGGACTTTTTACAGCGACGAGGTCCGCCGCTTGAATTCCGAGCCTTGCCGCGTCGTCGGGGTTGAGTTCCGCGAAAGGTTCCGCGATATGGCTCGTCAGGCGCGGCGTTTTGCCGGTCCGGGTCATGGTGTGCCACTGATCCCGGATGCGGCCGGTGTTCAGGGTGAACGGATAGGTCCGCTCGCGTTTGCGGGGAGCCTGGTAGGAAACCGGCACGAAGCGGCCCTTGCGGCCCTCGGTGAAAAAACCACCCTTGCTGAAAAACCGGGTTTCCCTGGCCTCGGTCCCGAACTCCTGCGGCCACTGGAAGGGAGCGAGCGCGTCATAGGTCGTCCCGGAAACAGTCCGGTAGGCCCCGATATCGAAATCGCGGGTTCCGCCGTTCTTGTAGTCGGAAAGCGCCGCATGTTCCCGGAAGATAGCAGCGGGGTCTTCATAGGCAAAGCCTGCGCCAAAGCCCATTTTCCGCGCCACTTGCGTGATCTGCCACCAGTCGGGACGCACTTCGCCAGGCAGGTCGAGGAAGGAGCGCTGGCGGGATATCCGGCGCTCGGAATTGGTGACCGTCCCGTCCTTCTCTCCCCAGGCCGCCGCCGGCAAGAGAACGTCGGCATAGCGGACCGTATCGGCCGCGCGGGTAACTTCGGAGACGGCAACAAAGGGACAGATTTCGAGCGCCTCGGCAACGCTGTCGGCATCCGGCAGACTGTCCACCGGGCTCGTTGCCATGATCCACAGCGCCTTGATCTTGCCCGCCCTGATTTCCTTGAACAGGTCGACAGCCTTCAGCCCCGGCTTACTCGCCATTTCGGGACTGTTCCAGAACTCCTGGACGATCTGTCGGTGATGCGGATTTTCCAGGGCCATATGCGCGGCCAGCATGTTGGCCAGCCCGCCGACTTCCCGCCCCCCCATTGCATTGGGTTGGCCAGTGATGGAGAACGGTCCCATTCCCGGCCTGCCAATCCGCCCGGTCGCCAGATGGGTGTTGATGATGGCGTTGACCTTGTCGGTACCGACAACGGACTGATTGACCCCCTGGCTGTAAAGCGTGACGGTCTTTTCCGTCTTCAGGACCATCTTGTAAAACAGCGCGATGTCCTGTCGGGACAGGCCGGTCTTCTCCGCGATCAAGCCGATTTCACACGGCCCCGCTACTTGAACCGCTTCCTTAAATCCTTCCGTGAATGAATTGATATATTGATCATTTGTCGCATAGGCCTCGACCAGGAATGCGAGCAATCCGTTGAAGAGGGCCACATCCGTATCCGGTTTCAGGGCCAGATGCAGATCGGCGATGGCGCAGGTCGCCGTCTGGCGCGGGTCGACCACGACGACCCGCATCGCGGGGTTGGCCGCCTTCGCCGCCTCCAGGCGCTGAAAGACAACCGGATGGCACCAGGCGAGGTTCGAGCCGACCAGAACAACCAGATCCGCCTGTTCGAGATCTTCATAGGTTCCCGGCACCGTATCGGTCCCGAAGGCCCTGCGATGCCCGGCGACCGAGGACGCCATGCACAGGCGGGAATTGGTGTCTATATTGGCCGAACCGATATAGCCCTTCATCAGCTTGTTGGCGGCGTAATAATCTTCCGTCAGGATCTGTCCGGAAACATAAAAGGCCACGCTGTCCGGACCATGCTCCGCGACAGCGTCCGAAAACCGCTTCGCCACAAGATCCAGGGCCGTGTCCCAGTCGCTGCGCTTTCCGGAAATTTCCGGGTACAGCAGCCTGTCGTCCAGGGAAAGCGTCTCGCCGAGCGCCGAGCCCTTGGAGCAAAGCCGGCCAAAGTTGGAGGGGTGATGGGGGTCACCTGCAACAGTAACGGAACCGTCCGCGTGCGGCGTTGCAAGCACGCCGCAGCCGACGCCGCAGTAGGGGCATGTTGTTCTGACCGTTTTTTCTGTTTTACCGGTCATGTTCTGCCATCCTTTGACTTTGGTTTCCGGGAGTGAACGGTCCGGAAACGGACAATGGAATCCTATTGGGGACGGATGCTGCCTCTACTCGCCCCGGCGGGCGAGATCGTCGGCGGCCAGAAGGACTTTGCCGCCTTCAACCCTTGCCGCCGTAACCGGCACCGAGCCTTCGTCCGCGCCTTTGGCAACACCGGTTGAAAGATCGAAGACCCAGTTATGCAACGGACAGGTCACCGAAGTGCCATGGACGATGCCCTGGCTGAGTGGCCCGCCCTTGTGCGGACAGCGGTCATCCAGGGCGAATACCGCATCGTCGACAGTACGGAACACCGCGATGCAACCCGCCTTGGTCTTCACCACACGTGCCCCTTCCCGCGGGATGTCGGTCAGATCGCCGATCTCGACCCAGTTTCTCGTTTCCGCGTTCATTCCGCCGCCTCCGCTTGCAGGACCGCCATCGGCCTGAATTCATGCTTGTCCTTGCCGGAGACGCGCTCCGTCCAGGGGTCGACCTGGGCGAATTTCTGGGAGAAGACGAAGCGGTCGAAATAGGCCTTGCGCTTTTCGGCATCTTCCATGATCTGCTGGCGGACCTCGTCGTAGCCGACACGCTTGGCCCACTTGTAGATCCGCTCCAGGTACCGGCCCTGCTCGCGGTACATCTGGACCAGCGCCACGATGTATTCGAGCGCCTCGTCCTCGGTCTTGACCAGGCCCAGCACCTCGGTCCCCTTGATGTCGAGGCCGGCGGCCCCGGCGAAATGGATCTCGAAGCCGCTGTCCACGCAGATAACGCCGACGTCCTTGCAGGTGGCTTCCGCGCAGTTGCGCGGACAGCCCGAGACCGCCAGCTTCACCTTTGCCGGCGTCCAGGAGCCCCACATGAATTTTTCCAGGCGCACACCGAGACCGGTGGAATCCTGCGTGCCGAACCGGCACCAGTCGGAACCGACACAGGTCTTCACCGTGCGCAGGCCCTTGGCATAGGCGTGTCCGGACACGAAACCCGCCTCGCCGAGATCCGCCCAGACAGCCGGAAGGTCATCCTTCTTGATGCCGAGCATATCGATCCGCTGGCCGCCGGTGACCTTCACCGTCGGAATGTTGAACTTGTCGACCACGTCGGCGATCGCCCTCAGTTCCTTGGAAGAGGTCTGACCGCCCCACATGCGTGGAACCACCGAATAGGTACCGTCCTTCTGGATGTTGGCGTGAACCCGCTCGTTGATGAACCGGGACTGGTAGTCGTCCGCGTACTCATCCGGCCAGTCGGAAACCAGATAGTAGTTCAGCGCCGGGCGGCACTTGGCGCAGCCGCCGGAAGAGGTCCATTCCAGTTCCTGCATGACGGAGGGAATGGTTTTCAGTTCCTTCGACTTGATGAGCCGACGCACCTCGTCGTGCCCCAGATGCGTGCAGCCGCACATGGGCGTCACCGCCGCCGGGTTGTAGGCATCGCCCAGCGTGACCTGCATGAGCTGTTCGACCAGCCCGGTGCAGGTGCCGCAGGATGCGGAGGCCTTGGTATGCGCGCGCACGCCGTCGAGCGTCGTCAGCCCCTTGTCCTTGATCGCCGATACGATCTTGCCCTTGCAAATGCCGTTGCAGCCGCAGATTTCCGCATCATCCGGCAAGGCTGCAACGGCCGCCGTAGGGTCCAGGGGGGCGCCCCCCTGGTAGGCCTGGCCGAAAATCAGTGTCTCGCGCATCTCCGAGACGTCGGTTCCCTTCTTCAGGAGATCGAAGAACCACGGACCGTCGGCGGTCTCACCGTAGAGCACGGCGCCGATGATCTTGTTGTCCTTCAGGACCAGACGCTTGTAGACGCCTGCTGAAGCATCCCGAAGCACGATTTCCTCGCGGTCGTCGCCTTCCACGAAGTCGCCGGCCGAATAGAGATCGACGCCGGTCACCTTCAGCTTTGTCGCGGTGACCGAGCCGGTGTACTCGGATGTCTCACCCAGCAGATTGTCGGCAATCACCCCGGCCATTTCGTAGAGCGGTGCGACGAGGCCGTAGCACATGCCCTGGTGCTCGACGCATTCCCCCAGCGCGAATATGTCCGGATCGCTCGTGCGCATGTCGTCGCCAACCAGAACGCCCCGGTTGGTCTCCAGACCGATCGCCTTGGCGAGATCGGCCGAAGGACGGATACCGACCGCCATGACGACGATGCTCGCCTCGATCTCCGTGCCGTCATCGAGCCGGATGGCCCTGACCTTGCCGGTCCCGTCATCGACGATTTCGTGGCTGTTGGCCTTGGTGCGCACGTCGATGCCGCGCCGCTTGAACTCTTCCTCAAGAAGAAAACCGGCGGACGGGTCGAGCTGACGCTCCATCAGGGTTGGCATCAGGTGCAGGACCGTGACCTCCATGCCCTGCATTTTCAGGCCGGCCGCCGCTTCCAGCCCGAGCAGACCACCACCGATGACAACCGCCCGTCCGCCGCGCTTGGCGGCCGCAAGCATCTTTTCGACATCGTCCAGATCCCGGTAGGTCAGAACCCCGTCCAGATCCTTGCCCGGAAGCGGAATGATGAAGGGATTGGACCCGGTCGCGATCACCAGCTTGTCATAAGGCGCCGTGATCCCGTTTTCGGAAGTCACCGTCTTCGCCTCGCGGTCGATTTCGCTGACACGCGCGGATTTGTGCAGCGTCACGGCGTTTTCGGCGTACCAGGCGTCGCCATGAGTGATGATGTCTTCGTAGGTCTTTTCACCGGAAAGGACCGGAGACAGCATCAGCCTGTTGTAGTTGACCCGGGGTTCCGCGTTGAAAATCGTGACGTCGTAAGCATCCTTGTCCTTGTCGAACAGGAATTCCAGCATCCGGCCGGGCGCCATGCCGTTGCCGACGATTACCAGCTTCTGTTTGGTCATGCCTCTCCCCCTTCCTTTCATTCAGCTGCCTGAATGGCGGCCTTTTGCCTTGCCATCCGGGTTGCGCGTTTTTCCTGAATCGACTTGAGTTGCTCCTCGCTCGGATCGGCGCCGCCCTCATAGGCTTCCAGAAAGTCCAGAAGCTCTTCGCGGTACGCGTAGTAATCCGGGTGGGCGAGCAGTTCCTTGCGCGAGCGCGGCCGGGGCAGATCGACTTCCATGATGTTGCCGATGCGGGCATTCGGCCCGTTCGACATCATCACGACGCGGTCGGCGAGCAGGATGGCCTCATCCACATCGTGGGTGACGCAAACCGCCGTAACCTGGGTCCGTTTCCAGACGTCCATCAACACGTCCTGAAGTTCCCAGCGCGTCAGACTGTCGAGCATCCCGAACGGCTCGTCGAGCAGAAGAAGCTTCGGCGACAGCGCGAAGGCCCGGGCGATGCCGACCCGCTGCTTCATGCCGTTTGACAGATCCGACGCCGGTTTTTCCATCGCGTCCGCAAGACCGACCTTGGACAGGTAATATTCGATGACGTCGCGTTTTTCGGCCTTTGACGCATCGGGATAGACCTTGTCGACACCCAGAGCCACGTTCTCGTAAGCGGTCAGCCAGGGCATCAGGCTCGGCGCCTGGAACACAACAGCCCGGTCCGGCCCCGCCTGGGTAACATGGGTGCCGTCCAGAACAATCGTGCCTTCGGTGATCGGGTTGAGACCGGCCACCATGGACAGAACCGTCGACTTGCCGCAGCCCGAATGACCGATCAGGGTGATGAATTCCCCTTTCTTCATTTTCAGCTCGAAGCCATCGACCACCGTCAGCGGGCCTTTGGGTGTCGGATAGACCTTCTTGAGCTGCGAGAATTCCAGGTACCGGTCCTGCGTGACGGATTCCGACGCTCGCTGATAGGCCTCCGGTAGTTTTTCGCCCTTTTTCGGTCGCTGGGTGATCGGAACGATGTCAGGCAGAACGATGTCGCGTTCAAGATCGCTACCGCGCTCCGCACCGGCTTCCATGAGAAATTCGGTCACTTCCGCACGCAGACGGATGAAGTCGTCATCGTGGTTGAGTTCGCCCCGGTCACGCGGGCGCTTGAAGGGAACCTTGAATTCCGGTCCGAGCGTCGCCGGCGTTCCCGGTTTCAGGGGAACGATCCGGTCCGCCAGCAGGATCGCCTCGTCCACATCGTTGGTAATGAGAACGATGGTCTTCTTCTCCTGCTCGCAGATCGCGGCGAACTCGTCCTGAAGCTTGGACCGGGTCAAGGCGTCCAGCGCCGACAGCGGTTCGTCGAGCAGCAGCAGTTCCGGCCGCATCGCAAGCGCCCTTGCCACGGCAACGCGCTGGCGCATTCCGCCGGACAGTTCCGCGGGCTTGCGGTCCTTGGCGTGGCCGAGCCTGACCATCTCGATATACTTGTCGCAGATGGCCTTGCGCTCGGAAGCGCTCTTTTTCTTGAAGACGGTGTCCACCGCCAGTGCCACATTGCCCGCGACCGAAAGCCAGGGCATCAGGGAATAGGACTGGAACACCACGCCCCGGTCCGGATGCGGCCCGTCGATTTCCTTGCCCTTGAAAATGATCCCCCCGGTATCGGCCTCAATCAGGCCCGCCAGAAGGGAGATCAGGGTGGTTTTGCCGGTTCCCGAGAAGCCGACGATGGCGATGAACTCGCCCTCGTCCACTTTCAGGTTGATGTTGTCCAGCACGTCGGTCCGGTTGGCGCCTTCGCCGTAGGACTTGGAGACGCCGGAGATTTCCAGAAAGGACATATCCGTCTCCTTAACGGTTCGCGCTGAACGTGAAGGCGCGCTGCAGGGCGAACATCAGCCGGTCGAGCATGAAGCCGATGATGCCGATGGTCAGAACGGCGACCATGATTTTCGCAAGCGATTGGGAGGACCCGTTCTGGAACTCGTCCCAGACGAATTTTCCGAGACCCGGGTTCTGCGCCAGCATCTCCGCGGCGATCAGCACCATCCAGCCCACACCGAGCGACAGGCGCAGACCGGTAAAGATCAGCGGCAGCGACGACGGCAGGACCAGCTTGGTGATGGTCTTCCAGGTCGGCAGTTGCAGCACCCGGCCGACGTTCATCAGATCCTTGTCGACGGAGGCCACGCCCAGCGCCGTGTTGATCAGGGTCGGCCACATGGAGCAGAGCGTCACGGTGACGGCCGAGATCAGCAGGGACTTGGACAGCCAGTCGACCGGGTTGGCATAGGTCGCCGAGACGATCATGGTGACGATCGGCAACCAGGCCAGCGGCGAGACCGGCTTGAAGATCTGGATCAGCGGGTTGATCGCGCCGTTGAAGGTCCGCGACAGGCCGGAGGCGATCCCGAGCGGCACGGCGATGATCGTCGCGATCAGGAAGCCGAGACCGACGGTCTTCAGGGACGTACCGATCTGATCGATATAGGTCGGCTTGCCCGTGTAGCTCCGCCACTTGATCTTGTCGGTCTTGCCCTCCGCCTCGTATTTGGCATTGCGCTTGTCCTGACGCTCGTAGAAGGCAGCGGCCTTCTCACGCTCGCGAACGTGATCGTCCCACAGGTTGAGCGTCTGTGACCAGACCTGAGCGGGCCCCGGCACGGCGCCGAGCGAGGTCTGAACCTGAGGCGCCAGCACTCCCCAAAGCACCAGGAAGGCGGCAATGCCCAGGAGCGGGATCAAAAGCACCCGCTTGAGTTCGCCAAGCTGTTCCTTCGGGCTGTCGCCCGCGGCGATTTTCAGAAGTGGCACGCTCCAGGACAGACCCAATGCGTCCAGCCAGCCGGCGGCTTTGTTGATGCGTGTGAATAGTTTCTCCCGGCGCGCGGTCCGTGCAAGGTCCTGACCGCCGGCGGTCTCAACATTGGCCATCTCGATGTTCCTTGGCTCGAAAATCTGGTGCTTCGTGTAGCTATTGGAAAAAGGGAGCGGCGGGGCTGCCTCCGCCGCTCCGATCGAGCGGAATTAACCGCCGACGACCTCGCTGCCATTCACGACCTGCTTGCCTTTCAAGCCGATCGGCAGGCTGTCGATGTAGGCGTTGGGCTGCTTGCCGTCATATGCAACACCGTCGATGATGTCGCCGGCCGGCGTCGGAGCGCGGTAACCGTCGGAATCCCACGGGAAGTCTTCCTTGGCCACATGGCCTTCCTCGACCAGCATCTCGGCGGCCTTGAGATAGATGTCCGGGCGATAGACGGATTTGGCCACTTCGTCGTACCAGCTGTCGGGCTTGTATTCGCCGATCTGACCCCAGCGGCGCATCTGGGTGAGATACCAGACGGCGTCGGAGTAGTAAGGGTATGTCGCGAAGTAGCGGTAGAAGACGTTGAAGTCCGGAACGTCGCGTTTGTCGCCCTTCTCGTATTCGAAGGTCCCGGTCATGGAGTTGGCGATCACCTCCGCGTCTGCCCCGACATATTCGGAGCGCGACAGGATCTCGACCGCTTCCATGCGGTTGGCGTTGTCATTCTCGTCGAGCCACTTTGCCGCGCGGATCAGCGCCTTGGTGATGGCAAGCGTGGTGTTCGGATATTCCTCGGTGAATTCCTTGGTCAGACCGAAGACTTTTTCCGGGTTGTTCTTCCATATCTCATAGTCGGTGATAACCGGAACGCCGATGCCCTTGAATACAGCCTGCTGGTTCCAGGGCTCGCCCACGCAATAGCCGTAGATGGTACCTGCTTCCAGCGTTGCCGGCATCTGCGGCGGCGGCGTCACGGACAGAAGCGCGTCTGCCTTGATCTGACCGGAAATGTCCGTGTCGGAATAAAAGCCCGGATGAATGTCGCCGGAGGCGAGCCAGTAGCGCAGTTCGTAGTTATGCGTCGAAACCGGGAAAACCATGCCCATGTTGAACGGCTTGCCGTCGGCCTTGAACTTCTCGACGACCGGCTTCAGAGCGGTGGCCTTGATCGGATGCACCGGCTTGCCGTCGTCCTGCATTTCCAGGTGCGGCTTCATCATTTCCCAGATGTCGTTGGAAACGGTAATGCCGTTGCCGTTCAGATCCATCGAGAAGGGCGTCACGATATGCGCCTTGGTGCCGAACCCGATGGTCGCGGCCAGCGGCTGACCGGCAAGCATATGCGCGCCGTCGAGCTCGCCGGTGATCACCCGGTCGAGCAGCACCTTCCAGTTTGCCTGCGGCTCGAGCGTAACGAACAGCCCCTCTTCCTCGAAATAACCGAGTTCATAGGCAACGGCGAGCGGCGCCATGTCGGTCAGCTTGATGAAACCGAAGGTCAGCTCGTCCTTCTCGACATCCAGCATTTCCGCAAAGGCGCTGGAAGCAGGCATCAAAGCGGTTGCGGCCATCAAGGCGCCAAGTGCGGTTCTGCGGGTCACTTTAAAGGTCTTTGCCATTGTCACGTCCTGTTCCCTCTATTGTCCCGTGCCATCATCCCTGGCAGGGGGGCAAAACAAAAAAGCCGCCGAGCTGACCCTGCATGTATGGGAGGAGAACCATGCAAGTCAGATCGGCGGCTTTGCCTGAGCACCCGGCAATGGGTGCGGTATCTCGTAGGCCGACGTTGGCCACAAAATATCGAAAGCACGAAGCGTGCCAGTTTAGAATATTTATACTTCTTTTAATAATTTCAGCACTTTAGAAAAATTCTGAAATTTAGCTGTCACACCAGTCTGCACACTATGTTGGCCCAATCAGAAGGCAATTGAGCTTTTTTTGTGCAACGCAACGTCATCCAGGTGACCGAAAAAACGTTGCTTCCTCATGCTCCCGGCGGGTTTCAGACGTCGTCAAAGAGGCGGAAAGCCGGCTCCGACAATGCGTCGGTCAGAGCCAGGGCCGACCGGTAGATCGACGGCGAAAACACCTTCCGCACCTCTGACCTGGCATCCTCGGACGGGCTGGCCTGGCCCCACCTGACCATTTGCTCGAAGAGCCAATCGCCGTAGGCTCCCGCGGGGGCCGCCTTCGCCCCGCCGGTGAAGGTGAGGAAATCGGAGATCAGTCTGGTTGTGTTCTTGCCGAACCGCATTTGACCGGTCAGGGCCGGCCGGCAGATCTCGATCGGGCAGGCCAGGTAGTCGGGTCCGGAAAGGAGTTCGGCGAGCGTCTCCGCGTTGCCCACGTCGGCACACCAGTCGGCTGCCGCCGACAGCGCCCTGAGAAGCGCGGCCAGAACGTCCGGTTGCGTCTCCGCCCATTTCCGGGTCACGCCGAGTACCTTCTCCGGGCTGTCGGGCCAGATCGCCTGTTTGTAGGTCGCAATTCGGCCCGTCCCCGCCACCACAGCCGCCGTGTTCCAGGGCTCACCGACGCAATATCCGTCGAGTTGGCTCTCTGCCAGCGCATCCGCCATAAGCTGCGGAGCAAGAACATTGAGCTCCACGTCATCGTCGGGATCGATGCCGGCGGCGGCCAGCCAGTAGCGCAACTCATAGGCATGACAGGAAAACGGGTGAACCACGCCGAACCGCAAAGGAGCATGCCCCTTGCTTCTCCGCTCCTGAATCACCTTTGCCAGCGCAGCGCCGGTTGACGCGGGATCTCCGCCGGCGTCCGCCCCGGCAGAAGCCATTCCTGCCCAGAGGGCGGCCGATACGGTGATGGCGTTGCCGCCGAGCCCAAGCAGCATGGGCGCCAGGGTCGGCACGGCCAGGCTCGTCAGGTTCAGACTGGCGGCGATAGGCATCGGCGCGAGCATGTGCGCGACATCGAAATGCCCGACCGCGATACGGTCGCGGATATTCGCCCAGGACGTTTCCCGGACCAGCTTCAAGGCGATGCCTTCCCGCTCCGCGAAGCCCATTCGGGAAGCGGCGACAAGCACCGCGCTGTCAAGCAGGGGAATATACCCGGCAATGACCGGTTTCAGTTGAGTGTCCATTGTCCTCCGGTCTCCTGACAGGCCGCTCCTCCCCGACCGGTGCATGTCCTTGTTGTCATCATTATTCTCCCAGGAGACCGCTCGCGATCACCAGGCTCTGTGCGACGTCGATGATCTTGCGGTTCTGGTTCATGGCCGTCCGCCGCAGAAGGTCGTAGGCTTCCTGTTCGCTCAGCCCCTTGGATTTCATGAGAATGCCCTTGGCCCGGTCGACGGTCTTGCGGTCGGCAAGTTCGGTTCGGGCTTCCTCGAGTTCTTCCGCCAGCTTCGAGAATGCCCGGAACCGGCTGATTGCCATATCGAGGATCGGTTTCACCCTCTCCCGCTTCAAGCCGTCGACGATATAGGCCGAAACACCCGCGTCGACGGCGGCTTCGATGGAATGGCTGTCCGACTTGTCGACAAACATCGCGATCGGACGGCGCACGGCCCTCGAGACCTGGAACATGTGCTCAAGCTGGTCACGGTTGGGGTTTTCCAGATCGATGACGATCACATCCGGATTGATATCCGCGATCTGCCGGACGAGTCCTTCCATCTGATGGACAAGAATAACCCGCTCGTGCCCCGCATCGCGCAATCCCTGCTCGATGATGGACGCCCGGATCTTGTTGTCGTCTATGACCAGTATCGAAAGCCCGCCGCTCATGCCGCCATTATGCGCAGAGCCATTTGTTATGCAACATTTATGCTGCGGCGCAGCAACCGCAGCCGGCACTCTTTGCCTCAAGCGGCAATTCGGCACTGGACAGTATCCCCTTCCCCAAGAAAGATGCGCACCGATCCTGACCGGAAAGACGGAACCCCTATGGAAAAGCAGACCGGCCGCCTCAAGAACACTTTAAGCCTTGGTCAACTGCGCGCCCTGGAAGCTGTTGTTCGCACGGGCAGTTTTTCCGCGGCGGCGAAGGAAATCGGCGTATCGCAACCGTCCATCTCAAACCACGTGCAAGGCCTGGAGACCCGATTCAAAACCAAGCTTCTGGCCAAGTCCGGCTATTCGGTGTCGGCGACGCCAACCCTTCAAAGCCTGTTGCCGAAGATCCGGGCCGTTCTGGCTCTTACCAGGGATCTGGAAACGGAACTGTCTCAAACGCAGGCGCTTGCCTCCGGCGAACTCAGGATCGGCTACTCAACCTATCAGCTCGCGATCCCCAGGATCTCAGCCTTCATGTCCATGCACCCGGAAATCACCATCGAAGCCCGGGCGCTCGCCACACTGGATATTCTCGGCCTGTTCGAAAACGGCGAGATCGATATCGGGTTCATCACCAGCCGGGAAATTCCCGCCGGCCTCGACGGCGAACTAATGGTACAATCCCGGATCGTGATAGCCGCCCTTCCGGACCACCCCCTCGTCGGGAAAGGCAAGGCCACCTGGGACGACATCGCCAGTCTCTCCATTCTGCAGCGGGAAGGCTCTTCCGGAACGCGCAAGATTTTCGAAGCGGCCGCCACGGTTGCCGGCATCAAGCCGCGAACCGTCCTGGCGCTTGGGTCCTGGGGATCGATCGCCACACTGATCCGCTCGGGTGTCGGCGTCGGTATCGCCATGGAGGCGGAGATCACCGAACGGGACGGAATAGTGCCCATTCAGATCGACGATCCCTCCCTGAAGGCAAATCATTATGCTGTCTGGCAAAAGGACATGGAAAAGGTCGCCGCCGTGGAAGCGTTTCGGGAAGGCCTGCATGCTCTTTGACAGTTCCATGTCACCGCGCATTCCATAATTTGAAATTATACATTTGAGAATTTCATCATACTGTTAAGAACGAAGCGTCTTTAGGGCCTCGCACATTTTTCCGTCGAGGAGCCAAGCATGACCTTCAAGTCCCTTCTTCTGTCCGGCGCAGCCCTGGCTGTTCTGGCGTCGCCTGCCCTGGCCAACTGCCCGTCAGTCACAGTTGCCGACATGAAAGGCCTCACCGCCGACTATCCGCAGCAATTCGAATTGGCCGAGTTTGAAGAAAAGGCGTCCTGCGCTCTGACCTTCAACCAGAACCCTGACATCAACGGCCTGAACGGTAGAATTCTAGGCAACGGCGCGCTTTCCGAGGTTGCCGAACGCCTCCCGGCAGAGCCCCTGGTTGTTGCTCCTTACGACAAGATCGGCACCTATGGCGGCGTGCTGACCGGAATTTCCAAGGGCACGGAATCCGGCACCTCCGACCTTTTGTCCGTTCGCCACGTCAATTTCGTTCGCTATGCCGACGACCTGCAGACCGTTGTCCCGAACGTTGCCAAGGGCTGGTCCTGGAACGATGGCTACACCGAACTCACCATCACCCTGCGCGAGGGTCATAAGTGGTCCGACGGTGAACCCTTCACGGCTGAAGACGTCGCCTTTTGGTACAACGACATCATCCTGAACCCGGACGTCTACGAAAAAACGCCCGGCCGCTGGTTGTTTGCCGGCGAAAAGGTCAAGGTGGAAGCCCTTGACCCGCTCACCGTCAAATTCACCTTCCCGGTTCCGACACCAGGCATCTTGAACCGCTTCGCCACCGACTACGGCCAGCCGTTCCAGCCGAAGCACTTCCTCGGCCAGTTCATGCCGAAATACAACGAGAACGCCGAAGCGCTCGCCAAGGAACACGGCTTTGAAAACGCAGCCGCCGCCGTCGACTTCTACTATGGCGGCTCCGATTGGAAAGACGTCCCCTCGCCGCTTCTGAAAGATGGCGACAAGGCCGCCAAGATCGGTCGCGCGGTCGTGCCGACGCTGGAAAGCCACATCGTCGTGGAGGAATCGTCCGAAGGCCGCAAACTGGTTGCCAACCCCTACTTCCACATGGTGGACACGGCCGGCAACCAGCTGCCCTACATTCCCGAGATCTCCGAAATCTATATCGGCGACAAGGAAGTCCAGAACCTCAAGATCATGAACGGCGAAGTGGTCTGGAAACAGCAGGCAATCTTCCTGGAAGACTTTCCGCTTCTGAAAGAGAACGAAGCCAAGGGCAATTACACCGTCTCCTTCGCTCCGACCTTCGGCGAGAATGTCTTCTTCTCCTTCAACCGGACCCACAAGGACCCAGTCCTCGCGGAGATCTTCTCCGACGTCCGCTTCAACCGGGCGATGTCCCATGCCATGAACCGCGACGAGATCAACGAGATCGTCTATCTGGGCCAGGGCACTCCGATGCAGGGCGTTCCGGCTGAGCAAAAAACGGTCACCTTCATCACCCAGGACATGCTGAACAAGGACATCGCCTACGATGTCGACGCCGCCAAGGCCCTGCTTGCGGAAATGGGACTGAAAGACAGCGACGGCGACGGCACGCTGGAGCGTCCGGACGGCAAACCTCTCGTTGTGCGCATGGTCTATTCCACGCAGGGCGTGCCGGTGAAAATGATGGAACTGGTGCGCGACTACTGGTCTGCTGCCGGTGTTCGTGTCGACCTGAAGGAAGTCACCTCCGACGAATACCGCGCCGCCGGCAACAACAACGACCTCGACGTCACCACCTGGAAATATGACGGCAACGCCGGCCCGACCATCTCCCAGGACGTCACCGCCTTCATCCCGCCGTTCGGCGACTACTTCAATCCGGGCACGGGCTTCGAATGGGCCGCCTGGAAGGAATCCAACGGCGCGGAAGGCACCGAGCCTCCGGCGGACATCAAGAAGCTTTGGGATCTGTCGGAGAAGTTCATTCAGGTCGAAATGGGGTCCGAGGAAAGCAACAAGCTGGGCCAGGAAATCGCCCAGATCCACGTCGACAACCTGCTGAAGATCGGCACGGTCGGCGACATCGTCGCTCCCTTCATGTACCGCAACGACCTGAAAAACGTGAAGCCGATCAAGGCGAAGACCTACGACTTCTACTGGACCTATCCGTACCGCCCGCAACAGTGGTCGCTCGAACAGTAAGACGTTCTTGAACGGCACCGGGGCGCACGCGCCCCGGTGTGCTTTATTTCACGCCGGGGAGAGGTCCGATGCTGCGCTTCACGCTCGAACGCCTTGCGGGCATGGTTGTCACCATGGCCCTCGTGTCCGTGATGGTCTTCATCATCATGGAAATCCCGCCCGGCGATTACGCCGACCGCTATGCCTTCCGCAAGTTTTCAGGCACCGGGGTCAGCGTGACGGAAGCCGATGTCGCGGCGATCCGCAGCGACCTTGGCCTCGATAAGCCAATGGTGCTGCGCTATTTCGACTGGATCGGCGGCATCGTGTTGCGTGGCGACTTCGGACAGGCCTTCGCCTTCGAAACCTCGGTGGTGAAAGTCATCGGAGACAAGGCCTGGCTGACACTCGGCATCCTCCTGACGACGCTTCTTCTGACGTACGCGATTTCAGTGCCTGTCGGGATCTACGCCGCCGTCAAGCGCGGTTCTGCGGTCGATTACGGGCTGACCATCTTTTCCTACCTCGGACTGGCGCTGCCCAACTTCCTGCTCGCTCTGATCCTGCTTTATTTCGCCAACAAATGGTTCGGGGCCGATATCGGCGGACTGTTTTCCACCCGCTATCAGGACGCTCCCTGGTCGCTTGGCAAGTTCTGGGACCTCGTCAAGCACCTGTGGCTGCCCGCCGTCGTCCTCGCCTGGTCCGCTGTCGCCTATCAGATCCAGACGATGCGCGCGACCATGTCGGACGAGCTGAACCGCCTGTCGGTAACGGCAGCCCGTGCACGCGGCGTCCCGGAAGGAAAGCTTCTGCTGAAATATCCGGCGCGCCTCGCGATCAATCCGATCGTCTCCACCATAGGCTTCGACGTGAACCGCATCTTTTCCGAACTGCCCATCGTCGCCGCCGTACTGGGCCTCACCGAACTCGGCGAACTTCTGCTCAAGGCCTATCTCGATCTCGACATGTATGTCGCCGGGGCGATCCTGCTCTTGCTGACCTTCATCATCGTTTTCATGAATTTCGTTTCCGATCTTCTGCTGGCGTGGCTCGACCCGCGCATCAAACTGGGGGCCTGATCCATGACGGACGCAACAACGGGCGCGCCTGGCAAACAAGAGGAAAAAGAACGCCAGAAGCGGCTGAAATATTACTCGGCCTCGCAGTGGACGCTGATCTGGTGGCGGTTCCGACGTCACCGAGCGGCGATGGTCGCAGGCACCATCCTCGGCCTCATGGCGCTGCTCGGCGTTTTCGCCGAATTCGTCGCGCCCTACGGGCCGACGACCAGGGACACCAAATATATCGACGGCGCACCGCAGATCCCGATGTTCTGCGACCAGAACGGCTGCTCGGCCACGCCCTTCATCCACGGGGTCTCCACAAAGCGCGATCCGGTCACCCTGCGCGCCATCTCGGTGCCCGATCCGGACAAGAGGGTCTACGTCGCCTTCCTGGCGTCCGGCGAGGAAACGCGGGTACTCGGCTTCATTCCCACCACGATCCATTTGTTCGGCCTCTCGGATGCGAACGCCAAATTGCATCTCTGGGGCACCGACGACCTGGGCCGCGATGTCTTTTCCCGCACCATGTACGCGACCCGCACCTCGCTTTCCATCGGCGTGCTCGGCGTCCTGATTTCCTTCGTCTTGGCGCTTCTGATCGGCGGCGTCGCCGGATATGCCGGCGGCATGACCGACAATGTGATCCAGCGCGTCACCGAGGTGGTCCGCGTGGTGCCCATTATCCCGCTCTACATGGGTCTGGCGGCCGCCATGCCGAAGGAATGGTCGACCACCCAGGTCTACTTCGCCATGACCCTGATCCTCGGCCTGTTCGGCTGGCCCACCCTCGCCCGGCGGATCCGCTCCCAGCTCCTGTCCATCCGAAGCGAGGACTTTGTGATCGCGGCCCGTCTGGCCGGTGCCCGTCCCGGCCGTATCATCGGCCAGCACATGCTGCCGAGTTTCACCAGTTTCATCATCGTCGACCTGGTGATTTCCTTTCCCTACATGATCCTGTCGGAAACCGCGCTTTCCTTCGTCGGTCTCGGCCTGCGTCCACCGACCGTGTCCTGGGGTGTGCTTCTGCAGCAGGCCCAGTCGGTCCGGGTGATCGAACAGACCCCCTGGCTCTTCATACCGGCCGTTTTCGTCGTGGTGGCGGTTCTCGCCTTCACCGTTATCGGCGACGGCCTGCGCGACGCGGCCGACCCCTACAGCGAAGCCCAATGAGGAACAAGACATGCTGAGCGTCGAAAACCTCTCCATTTCCTTCCACACGGACGAAGGCAGGATCACGCCGGTTCAAGGCGTCAGCTTTTCCGTCGAAGCCGGCAAGACCCTGGGGCTGGTCGGCGAAAGCGGGTCGGGAAAGTCGATCTCGACCAAGGCTTTGATGCGGCTACTGCCCGGCAACGCCTCCCTGTCGCCGGAAACGCGGATCGCGTACCGCGCAAGGGACGGCAAGACGGTCGAGATCCACAAGATCAAACCCGGCTCTTCCTCCCTGCGCCATCTGCGGGGTGGAGAAATCGGCATGATCTTTCAGGAACCGATGGCGAGTTTCTCACCGGTCTACACCGTCGGCAACCAAATGATGGAAGCCATCCGCCTCCACCGGAACTGCGGCAAGCGCGAGGCAAGGGAGCTTGCGGTGGAGATGCTCGACAAGGTCGGCATTTCCAACCCGGCGGACCGTGTCGATCAGTATCCTCATGAGATGTCGGGCGGCATGCGTCAGCGCGCCATGATCGCGCTCGCCCTTTCCGCGGGCCCCGCCCTCCTGATCGCCGACGAACCGACCACGGCGCTCGACGTGACCATTCAGGCCCAGGTGCTCGATCTGATGCGCGGCCTGCAGCGCGATCTGGGAATGGCCATGATCTTCATTACCCACGACCTGGGCGTGATCGCTCAGATCGCGCACGAGGTCGCGGTCATGTATCTCGGCACGATTGTCGAACGCGGAGAAACCCGGGACGTCATCCGCAATCCGAAGCATCCGTATACGCAGGGGCTTTTAAAGGCGATCCCGAGCCTGGAAACGCTGCACGACCGCCTGTCTCCGGTTCCCGGCGATATACCGAGCCCGACGGAACGCCCCTCCGGCTGTCCGTTTCACACCCGCTGCCCCGACTTCATCAACGGCATCTGCGATGTCAACACACCGGTCGAAACTTCGCCGCTGCCCGGGCGTTCGGTGAGGTGCTGGCTCCACAACGGCGCGGACAGCGGAAGGAGCGCGGCATGACGGCCGCAGAGAACATTCTGATCGAGGTGAAGGATCTCCAGGTCCGTTTCCCGATCCGCAAGAAGAAGCTGTTCTCCTCCGAGATCAAACAGCTGCGCGCCGTCGACGGCGTTTCCTTCGACATCAAGCGAGGCGAGACCGTCGGACTTGTCGGTGAGTCCGGCTCCGGCAAGACCACCGTGGGGCGCGCGATCCTGCGCGCCATCGACCCGAGCGATGGCGAGGTCGTGTTCCATACCAACGGCCACGATGTCGACATCGCTCAGGCCGAGGGTGAAGAACTGCGCAAGTTCCGGCAGCATATGAACATGGTCTTCTCCGAAGGGTCCGTGAACTTGTCGTCACTCGCTTCCGACCGGTTGCGCCTGTTCCGCTCTCGGATGAGCCTGGTTTTCCAGGACCCTTACTCATCGCTCAATCCACGCATGACCGTGCGCGATATCATCGCCGAGCCCCTCATCGCGTCCGGCATGATGAAGGACCGTCAAGCGATCGACGACCGGGTCCGCGAGATCGCCGCACGCTGCAAGCTCAACCTGGAACACCTGCGGCGATTTCCGCACGCCTTTTCAGGGGGCCAGCGCCAGCGCATCTGCATTGCCCGCGCATTGGTCTCCAGGCCCGATTTTGTCGTTTGCGATGAAAGCGTATCCGCTCTTGACGTTTCCATTCAGGCGGAAATCGTCAACTTGTTGAAAGACCTTCAGAAAGAGATGGGAGTTGCCTTCCTGTTTATCGCGCACGATCTTTCCGTTGTCGCTCAAATGAGCCACCGGGTCGCGGTGATGTATGTCGGAAAATTCGTCGAGTATGCCTCGACGGAACAACTCTTCTTCGCCCCCAGGCATCCCTACACCCACGCTCTGCTTTCGGCGATCCCCCGGGCCGACCCGGACGCGGAGTTCAACCCCATCAAACTGCAGGGTGAAATCCCGAATCCCCTGGACGCTCCTTCCGGTTGCCGGTTTCACAGCCGTTGCCCTTTCGCAAGGGAACGCTGTTCGCAAGAGGCTCCGGAGTGGCGGGAAGTCGATATCGAACACTTCGTCGCTTGTCATTTCACCGAAGAATTCGATTTCTCGAGACAAAAAGGCCAAGAACCGAGAGAATGATCGAATGAGACAGAAATCCTATGACCTTGCGATCGTCGGCGCAGGGATAGTCGGGCTCGCCCATGCGCTTGCCGCCGCCCGGCGAGGCAAAAAAGTCGTGGTGATCGACCGGGACAGCTGCGCCAACGGTGCTTCGATCCGCAACTTCGGCTTTGTCACCGTAACCGGCCAGCAATCCGGAGACTGCTGGCAAATGGCCACCCGCAGCCGCGAGGTCTGGACAGAGGTCGCCGAGGCGGCTCGTATTCCGCTGCTGCATCGAGGCCTGACCATGACGGCTCGCTTCCCGGAGTCGGAAGCGGTGATCGATGCCTTTCTTCAGACCGAGATGGGCGCTCAGTGCCGGCGACTGACGCCCGACCAGGCCGCGGAGCGCGTTCCCGCCCTCCGTACGGACCAGATCCGCTGCGCGCTCTATTCGCCTGTGGAAGTCAGGGTGGAATCCAAGGATGCGGTCCCCCAGATTGCCAATTGGCTTGAAGGCGTGCATCAGGTCGATTTCCTGTGGCAGACCAGCGTCAACACGGTCGAGACGCCACGGCTGGAAACTTCCCGCGGCCCGATCCACGCGGACACGGTGATCGTTTGCCCTGGCGACGACAACACGACCCTGTTCGCCGACAGGATCGCCTCTTACGAAGTCACGCGCTGCAAGCTGCAGATGCTCCGCGTCTCACCTCACCGGCCGACGGAGCTCGGCACCGCCTTGATGTCGGACCTGGGCCTGGCAAGATATCTCGGCTATGCGGAACTGCCTGAGGCGGCGCCCCTCAAAACCAGGCTCGACGCGGAAATGACCGCGCACAGGGAAAACGGCATTCACCTCATTGTCGTCCAGTCCGGGGATGGCAGCCTTGTGGTCGGCGACAGCCATCACTACGACCAGACGCCGGACCCGTTCATCGACAAGAGCGTGAACGATCTGATCCTGTCGGAAATGGACACCGTTCTGGAGCTCGGGCCTTATGACATTTCCGAGACCTGGATCGGAACCTATGCGTCGGCGCCGGATCGCTGGCGACTGACCGATGCCCCGGACGACGCGACCCGCGTCGTGATGGTCACAGCCGGCTGCGGCGCTTCCACCGCCTTTGCCATCGGCGAGGAAACCATCGCCAACCTCTATTCCTAGTAACTTCCGCGTTCAGGAAAACGCGCAAAGGCACTCCACCACTTTTGATCCGATCAACTTTGGGGCACTCGATCGGTTCCGATTGAACATCCGTCATTCCAGGGAGGTTAACCCATGAAAATTTTCAAAGCCGTCGTGTTCGACTGGGCCGGTACGATGATCGATTTCGGCTCTTTCGCTCCGATGGGCGTCTTCGTCAAAGCCTTTGAAAAGTTCGGCATTCCGGTCACCATTGAGCAGGCTCGCGCACCCATGGGCAAACCGAAATGGGACCACATCCGCACGATGATGGACGACCCGGATATCTCCGCCAAATGGACGGCGAAATACGGCCAGGCACCGACGGATGCGGATGTCGACAAGGTCTACGAGATCTTCGTCCCGATGAACGAGGAAGTGGTTGCCGACTTTTCCGATCTGGTGCCTGGCGCGGCCGAGATGATCGCCAGCCTGCGCGCCAAGGGGCTGAAGATCGGATCGACCACGGGTTATACCCGCTCGATCATGGAACGGGTTTTGCCGAAAGCGGCCGAACAGGGCTACGAGCCGGACAATCTCATCTGCGCCGACGATCTTCCCGAAGGACGTCCCGGCCCCCTCGGCATGTATCAGTGCTTTGTCGATCTCGTCGCCTATCCGCCCAGCGCGGTGATCAAGGTGGACGACACCGAACCGGGGATCGCCGAAGGGGTCGCTGCGGGCTGCGTGACGGTCGGTCTCTCCCTGTCGGGAAACTACGCCGGCAAAACGCCGCAGGAACTCGCGGCAATGCCGGAGGAAGAGATCGACGCGATCCGCAAGACCGCCACGGAGAAATTGAAGGCAGCCGGAGCGGACTACGTGATCGACACGGTCGCAGACCTGCCGAAGCTCATCGAAAAGCTGGAAAAGGCATGACCAACCGCCCGAACATACTTCTGGTCACGGCGGACCAGTGGCGGGGCGACTGTCTGGGCACGGTCGGACATCCGGTTGTCAAGACGCCACATCTCGATGCGTTCGCCGAAACGGCGACACTGTTCGAGCAGCACTACGCGACGACCGCGCCCTGCTCTCCGGCCAGAGCTTCGTTGTACACCGGCCTTTATCAGATGAACCACCGGGTGGTCTGGAACGGCGCGCCCCTGGACGACCGTTTCGACAACATCGCACGCGCGGCCCGGCGCGCCGGCTATACGCCGACATTGTTCGGCTATACGGACACCGCACCCGACCCCCGGAAGCACCACCCGAACGACCCGGCTCTGAAAACCTACGAGGGCGTATTGCCCGGGTTCTCGGTGCGGCAGTCGCTGCCGGAAGACGACAAGCCCTGGCTGTCCTGGCTGGCCGCGCGCGGGCACGACCCGGCAGCTTTCGAAACCATTCACCAGGTGGAACCGGAAAACGGAGAACGGGTTTCAAGGAAAGCGCCACGTTATTCCAGGGACGAGACGCAGACCGCCTTTCTGACAGATGCGTTCCTAAGCTGGCTGGGCGAACAGGACGGTGACACTCCCTGGATGGCGCATATTTCCTTCCTGCGCCCTCACCCGCCGATAGCTGTCCCGGACCCCTACAACACCTTGTACGACCCCGAGGACGGACCCGACTTCGCGGGGGCGGCGAGCGCGGACGAGCAAGCCGCCTTGCACCCTCTGATCGCGGCTCTTCAGGACTATCAGCATCTCTCAAGCCATGTTCCCGGCGCGGAGGGACATGTCAGGGACCTGACCCGGCACGACCTGAAACGCATTCGCGCACTCTATTACGGCATGATTTCGGAAGTGGACGCCCAACTCGGGCGGCTTTTCAACGCGCTTCGAGAGCACACCGACACCCTGATCATCTTCACATCCGACCACGCGGACATGATGGGCGATCACTGGATGCTCGGCAAAGGAGGATTTTACAAGGAGAGCTACCACATTCCGCTTCTTGTCCGGACGCCCGGACAGGCCAGGGCGAACCGGGTATCGGCATTCACTTCCGCGGCCGACATTTTTCCGACGCTTTTGAACATTCTTGAGCTGGACTCCAGGCATGCGCCGGACGGCGCGAGCCTTCTCCCGTTCCTGGACGGGCAAACGCCGACCTCCTGGCGCGACGCAGCCTTGTGGGAATACGATTTCCGGCACCTTCTCAAACGCTGGCCCGGGCATTTCGCGCAAGGGGCGGAGCAAGCGTCAACGGCCCTGATGAGCCGTCTGGACGAGAACTGGCAGTATGTCCATTTCGCAAGGCTGCCAAACCTGCTTATGCCCAGCACGGACACGGCGCCGCCTTCCGCGAACATTGCCTTTGAGCGTCCCGATATCGCAGGGGCCCGTCTCGAAGCCCTTCTGACAACCCGAATGCGCCACAATGACGAGACCCTCGCCCGGACCCTGGTCTGGGAATACCATGACCGCGATATCACGCGTCGTTGATTTTCCCCCTTGGAATTAAGACTTCTGTGTTCTTTCAGAGCGGGACAGGATGAACTAACATCGGCCGCACGGGGCTGGAGACTGCTCGTGCGAGACCGGTCCGGGACCACAACTCCATCTGAGGGCGGATGTGCGCATCCTGACGGAAATGAAGACGATCGAGAGATTCTTGCCCGCCTTTCTGGCGGTTCAGCTCCTCGCCGCCTGCCAGATCCCGGCGGCTCACGCGGCGGATGCACAGCCTAAGCCGGTCGACCCGCGCGTGGAGATTATCGACAGCGCCGAACCTCCCTGGACCGCCATCGGACGCGTCAATTTTGCCGGCTACCGCTCGAAGTCGACGTGCTCCGGGACACTGATTTCTCCCCGCATCGTTCTCACCGCCGCCCATTGCGTCTTCAATCGCAAGAAACGCCAGCACTATTCCAACGACAAGCTTCTCTTCATCGCCGGTGTCCGCCGGGATCAATACGCCGCCCGGCTGGAGACCTCCTGCATCCTGACGCTTGACAGCAAGATGCCGAGCAACAGGCCCAAACTGCGCGACCTCCACAAGGATGTCGGCCTTCTTCTCCTGAAGGAACCAAGCCAGATCCCCCCTCTTCCGGTCCTGTCGCCCAAGGACGCAGGCCTTCTGACCAAGGACGTGAGGTTTCGGTCGGTCGGGTACTGGAGGAGCCGCAGTTTCCTGCCCACCGCGGTGAACAACTGCAGGGTCATGAATTCTCGCGAAAACATCTGGGTAACGGATTGCATCACGGAAAGCGGCGGCTCGGGCGGCCCGTTTCTCATAGACACGCCGGACGGTCCCAGAGTGGCCGGCATCATGGTCGCGAAGTTCAACGACTATCTGTCCGCCGTGGTCCCATTTCCCAATTGGCAGGATCTTCTGGCCAATGCCCAATGCGCCTCCGCGACCGGCGGGCCAGATCCGGAACCGACGCTTTCGACGGAACCCGACAAGTGACGCCTGGCAATCGCAAGCTTTTGAAAATTAACTGCCCCTCGACGCCATTCCCGGATATGGTATTGACCCGTAGCGACTTTCAGCCGCAAAGATCCTTTGGAAGATGAACCGAACCATGCTTCCCCCCCAGCCGATTCCGACGCATCTGGCCAAGGCGGACAAGATATATTTCGTCGCCAGCGACACGGATGAAGCCCAAAATGCCCTCCAGAGCCTGTCTGAGCGCTACGGCAACGTTCCGGCCCGGGAAGCCGATGTGATCGTCGCCCTCGGCGGGGACGGCCTGATGCTGCAAACGCTCCACACCCATATGGGCAGCGGCAAACCGATCTACGGCATGAACCGAGGTTCGGTGGGCTTCCTGATGAACGAATACCGGGAGCACGATCTCACCGACAGGCTTGCGATGGCCGATGTCACCACCATCCGGCCGCTTCAAATGACAGCTGTCACCGAAGACGGCTCGGCACACAACGCGCTCGCGATCAATGAAGTTTCGCTGTTGCGGCAAACCTCGCAGGCGGCCCGCCTCAAGATCTCGGTCGACGGCAGGGTCCGACTGGAGGAACTGATTTGCGACGGTATCATCGTCGCGACACCGGCCGGCAGCACCGCCTATAACCTGTCCGCGCACGGGCCGATCCTGCCGATTGCCGCCCAACTCCTTGCCCTGACACCGATCAGCGCCTTCCGGCCGCGCCGCTGGCGTGGTGCGCTCCTGCCGAACCGCGCAACGGTGGACATCGACATTCTCGATCCAGGCAAGCGTCCGGTCAGCGCCACCGCCGATCACACAGAGATCCGGCGGGTGACCCATGTCTCCATTAAGGAGGCCACCGACGCGGAAGGACTGATCATGTTCGATTCCGACCACGGCTGGGACGAACGCATCCTGAGCGAAATGTTCCGCTACTGATGCGGCCGGCAAGACCCTGTTAAATATAATTGCCGATACTGAGCGGAGACGTTCCTAGCCGACCCTTGAGACGAGGACATACGCGCATGGCTGAGAGTGCCAAGGATCAGGACTACGAGATCCTGCCCAACCCGACCGATTTGCGCAGCAAGGTCCGGGAGCTGACACCGCGCGAAGCCAAGAAATTCGATCCGGTGAAAGCCGCCGAAGACGCCTTGAATCGTCTGTCCAAGCATTTCGGCAACTGGATGGAGAACGAAACCGCCGAGCTCCTCAAAGCCTGGGAAGCCATGCAGGCGGATGGGCCCAACGACGAAACGCTGCCGCCTCTGTTTCAGGCCGCCCACAACATCAAGGGCCAGGCACTGACCCTCGGTTTCCCCCTGGTCGGACAGGTGGCCGCCAGTTTCTGCCACCTGATCGAGCACCTGCCTTCCGCCGAACTGCTGCCGATGGACCTGACCGGCAGGTTCGTGGAATCCATCCGGGCCATGGTGTCTGAAGGCGCAAAGGACGAGCACAACAAGACCGGGGTTGAATTGCTGGAAATGCTCGAAACCGTCACCGCGGAATTTCTGAAGCAGTTTCCGCAAAAAAACGACGACCAATAAGCAATCCGGCCTCCGTCTCAGCGCGTCAGTTCGAATACCACATGGCGAACTCGGCGAACCTGGGAGACGTCCACCACATGCTTTTGCCGTTACTGTAATTGAAATTGCTTGAGCCGGCCTGGCTCTGCAATAGCGAGGAGACTTCACCGCCCGGCAGGCGCTTGGCCTGATGCGTGTTGGTTTCCGGAACGACCACGGAGACGTGACCCGATCGTCCCTCCACCTTTCGCCGGGCAATGATGATACACACCGCACCGAGATTGGCGAAATCCTGCAACTCGGTCGCTGAAATCGCCCTTCGCCATCCCGATTGCGGTCCGAAATCCCGTAGCCAGCGAAACAGGTCGTTGGCCCGCATCTCCCGGATAGTGTCCCCATAACGCGGCACCGGAGTGTTCCCCTTTGCGAACGCCAGAAGCCCCTTCTCCGACCACCACACGCGCGGCAGATAGACACCGGACAACAAACAGAAGTCGTGAGCATAGATGTTGCAGAAGGTCAGCCCGGAGCGGGGCCAATACCGCTTGTGTCTGCTGTCGCCGGGATTGAGATAACCGATGATCCTGTCTATGTCGGCGCGCAGCTCGTCCGGTGTCGTACCGGTACGGGTCGGCATGCCGGCCTCGTTGAGCGAATGGGCGCCGGCGTTCTCGGTTCTTTTTGTAACGCTTCCGACAGCATGCGGCATATAAACAGCGGGGATTTCGAGGTCCAATCCCGGCTCCTCGATCGGCCCGGGAGGATCTTCCGGTCCTCCGGCCTTGATCAGGTATTTTTGTGAACAGAACCCGCGATAAATTGCGTCATTCAAGGCCGCTTCAACCTCTATGAAGCCGTTCACAACCTCCCCGGTGATCGCCCGCACTGGCCAGCCGTCCGGCAACTCAACGAACACATTCCTGGACAGCGGAACGCTGACTTCCGGCTCGCTCCTCATCCGCAGGTTCGACTCCAGAGTCTCCACCCGCATATGCGGGCCGGTCGCCTTCGGAATATACTCGCGCGTAATGTTGGCCTTGCCCTCAACCGGCGGCGCGCTCCCGCTCCCTGGATCGGGGAAACTGCGGGCGATGGCCAAATAATCCCGAATATGCTCCCCGTAGTACTTCGTCCCGTCGAAGTGTCCCTGCCGAAGGCCCTTGTTGGGTCTGAACCTGCCGGTATTGTAGGTGATCGCAAGCGTACAAAACTCGAAGTCGGAGATGCTTTCCGCATTTTCGAGATTTCTTTTCTTGAGACAGGATTTCAGCTCACGCACGGCGCGATCGAGCGTGTTTTCAAACGTCTCATATTTCCTGTTCAGGAAATAATCGGGATCTTGCTTGAAAAACTGCAGGTCCAGTTGGAAGACACCAAACCCGCGGCAGAATTTCTTGGGCCGGTTTTGCGCGAAGCCGAAGCCGGGTACATGTTCAGCCATCTCCAGCAACGCACGACGCGCAACCTGAAACATTTCGTCGCCGCGCGGATGGGCTGCCAGTTCATCGAAGTTCTTCGGAAATGCCTTGCGGCCCTTGTCGTCGTCGAGCGTGTCCCCACAGCACAAACGGACGATTTCATCCGCGGACAGCCCTTTCTTGCGCATCGGAGACCAAAGGTACCCCGTTTCCTGGGACGCGATGGCCACAAGCATGTCCGGATCGAAAACGGTCCCCTGCAAGGCAGGCGCGATCCGGTGCCAGAATGTGGTCTTGAACCACTCGATATCCGCTTTCGATGCCATCGTCTCCCCCCGACCGACTGAAAGAACCTGAATTATGAGTATGGCTTTATGCTCGTTTGCACCTTTTGCTTTCGCGTACGGGCCTTTGACCGGCCGAACGCTGGCGGTTCCGGCTTCTCAAACGTGTTCGCGAGTGTTTTGCACCCTTGAAAACATATCGGGCGCTGCCGGATAGCTGCGGCTCGACAAGCGCAACGGCAGGGTAAAACTCAATGATCGCAAGACGCATACTACGTTGCGTAATCTTAAATTTACAATCTAATTTTGGACGCGAAACTGTTAAGCCTGTCTTCTAATTGCTTTTCGAAGACGACGGGGTGGACCTGGGCGGCCCATCCCCTTCATCACCCAAGCTTGTGCAAAGAACTATTTCGCACCAGGTG
The DNA here is from genome assembly GCF_017309185.1 of Roseibium aggregatum. Taxonomy (GTDB): domain Bacteria; phylum Pseudomonadota; class Alphaproteobacteria; order Rhizobiales; family Stappiaceae; genus Roseibium; species Roseibium aggregatum_B. Next base: position 2,721,957 of record NZ_JAEKJZ010000001.1, read on the forward strand.
CCGCAGTTTCTGGGGAACGGCAGGCTAATCTAATCGACTGTTTTCGCCGTCAGCAAATCGGCATTGTCATTGCCCGCCGGCGCATCCGGTGACGCCGGGGATTGCCCGTCCGGCGCGGCCTGAATGTAGAACTTCACCCCCTTCATCACGATGTAAGGCTTGCCATCCGCATCGACATGGATCTTCGGGTCCCCTGCCTGGTCCGTCGAAGCCGCAGGCGTCTCGGCGGTCTGGGACGCCGTCACTGTCGGGGCTGCGGCATCATTCGTCGAAACGGTATCGTCCTCGTCAGGAATGTCTTCGGCCCTGGCTTCGGTTGTCTCGCCTCCCTGGTCGGTATTTTCCCAGTCGAACACGGACTCCGGAGCCTGTTCCGGCTCTGCGGCACCAATCGTGTCCTGAAAGTCCGGCTCGACGGCCGAGGCCGGAAGCGAAGCCACGGGAGGATTGGGCTGCGTCCCGCCAAGTGGCGTTGCCCAGGCCGGTTGTGCATTGGACGCCACCGCAACCGAATCATGCGCCGACGCCAACAGCGCCTGGGACTGGTCCGGGGTCAGTTGCCCCGTCGGGACGTAATTGTTGCGGAACTGGTATTGCTGAATCGCATTTTGGGTTTTTCGTCCCGGCCTGCCGTCGAACGACCCGGCATCGAAGCCGTTCAGGTAGAGCGACGCCTGGACGTGGCGCCAGTAGGTCCGATCGCCGTAAGTCGACGGCATCGTGACCATCATGGCCCTTGCGCTTAGAAGCCGGCGTTCGCTGGCGGTAAGGGTCGCGTCCGGTACTTCGCCGTATGTCTGCTGATAGGCAACAAGCGCGGCGTTGGTTTGAGCACCCGGCCGGCCGTCCAGCGGGCCCGGGTCAAATCCGAGCGTGGCGAGATCTCTTTGCAGCGCCAGACCGGATCCGCTTTGCCGGTAACTGCCACGGCGGTGGCCGCCTCGATGGCCCCGGTTCTTGGCGAGCTGGCTTCCGACAATCGCACCCGCGGCAAAGCCGACAATACCACCGGCAATCGCCGCTCCGCCGCTTCCTGCGTGAGCCGGCTTGGACGTCAGGGCCGCAGCGGACACCATTCCAAGAATTGCGACGGATGCGATAAACTTTTTCATGTTCGAAATCCCGCACATTGAAAGACGATAAATTCATTTCAGGCAAGAATGGACAGGACGACGCGAAAAAACAACCTGGCCTGCTTCCCGCACGTCATCGGATCGTGCCTGCTATCCTGATATCATACTCTCGGCCACCGCTCGACAAAGTCTGATCGGACGTGACCGTTGCGTGTCATTCTAGAAATCCGGCGAAGGCTTAATTAAGACCCCTTTTGGGCCTCTTCGCGGCAACCATCGCCCCTCGACCGGTTCGAAGATTCCGAAAAGCGATGAAAATTGGTGCCTACACCAAGGGAAATGAGAGAAAGAACTCGTCTTTCAGGATCTGCGCCCCAAGACCCGGACCCGTGAAGGTCTTCAGGCGGCTGCGGTGATCCGCAAGCCGCTGTTCCTCGCCAGAAGACGGGCTTCCAGGCGGGCAACATCGATGGCGAAGCGACGGAGGAACGCGGTCACATCGCCGTCTGCCCCCAGGGCGCCGTCCTGCATTTCCTCAAGCAGCGTCTCCGTGAGCGCGCGTGCTTCGTCGAGCGCGAGGTCGTAGGTGAAATCCGCCTCCGCCTGACGGGCAATATCGATGGCCAGCAAAAACGCCTGATGCGCGCGCAGCGGCAGCCCCGCCTTGCGCAAAATAGCCTGAAGGGCCGACCGGCGCACCGTCACAAGCAATTTGCACAGGCGCGGCAGGGGCACCTGTCCGAGATTGGCAAGGGCGGCAGCGAAAAAGCGCAGGCGGCCGCAGCACACCGCACGCAGCAGCAGGCGCGTGGTCAGCTTGCCGTCGAGGCGAAGGTGCTCCACAAACTCCGGCAGATCGTCCGTTCCGGCTTCAAGGGCAAGACGGAGAACGACCTTGTCCTCCGCATCGCTCAAGAATGTGTGCCGCTGGTTTTCAGGCACCCGCTCCAGAACGATCGGGTGATCGTCCAGGTTCTCGGCCAGGCGCATCAGCAACTCGTACCGCATGGTCAGCGGAAGATCCCGGGTCTTGAGAAGCTGGTCGCAGATATCGGGCCGGTTCTCGAACCGTTGCGCGAGACGGAGCAACGAGGATTGCAGAACCTGTGCGCCGGCGTTGTTCAAGAGCGTACGACAGGCCGCCTCGCTCCCAACTTCGCAGATCGCCGCGCTCAGGGAGGCCGACAGACCTCCCCTGCCCGCAATCGCGCACTGAACTGCGTCGCTGCCCTCGGCGAAAAGATCAACGAGTTCGGCTTCCGTCAGGATTGGCGACGTCTTCAGAACCGGAACCGCGACTTCGTCGGCATCGTTCGCCAGACAGCGGATGACGAGGCCTGGGGCATGCCGGCTCGGCGCCAGGATCTTCGCGATCGCCTTCCGGAGCGCCCTGCTTGGATCGTCCAGGAGAACTGTCAATGCCGTAGCCATGTCGGTCCGTTCCCTGCTGCCTGGTTCGGCAGCCAAATAACGCTCGGCAAGCTTGCACGCGGTCTCGATATCCGGCGCGCGCTCGACCTCACTGTGATGCAAAATGTCGTATGCTGTCATGGCGGTAAGCAATCTTTCCAAGTGTCAGGCTGAAGTCTGGCATCAAAGGATTAACGATCGGTTCACCATAATTTTGACAGTATTCGCCGCCCTCGGCCGCCTGAGGCCTCATGCCGGAGGCAGCAGGTCTTTTTGCTCTTCCTCCGCTTTCAGCCTGAGGAACCGGGTCAGGTCCAGTGGCCCTCCCTGGTTCGCAAGGGCCAGCTCCTGCGCGGCAACCTGATTCGACTTGCCGGAGACGGCGCTAAACAGTGCGGCCTCCTCCACAGCCGCGAAAGCCGATGCAAATCTCGGATTGACCCCGGCCTGGGAAGACTCTTCGTCGTTGCGGAACAACGCCTCGAACGGATTGGCGGTTTCGGTCGCCTGGAACGCCGACAAAACCCTTGAGGACGCGACATTCGATTCGGCCGGGTTGATGGACGCCCGCGCCGGATCCGCGGACACCGCGGCGACGGTTTGTTCCTGGACAAACACCGCGCTCGGAGTTCCGGCAGCGGTCTCCGCCGCCGCCCCCACCGGCAAGGGTACGGTCGTCTCTGCAAGTTCCAGCGGATTGTTTTCAGGCAAGTCCGGGATGCCCTGGTCGCTTGCCGCAATCTCAACGGGCCCTGCCGGCTTGCCCCGCAGGGCGAAGGCCGCCGCCGGATCGCCTGCCAGGTGATCGAAGCCCTTCTGGTTGATGAGAGGCTTGTCCGGCTTGGAACTCGGAAGAACCGCGACATTGGTCAGCTCGCCCGAAGTCCGCAGATCTTTCTTGCCGCCGGCTTCGGCGATCATGGTAACCGCGTCGTGCTTGGAGACGATGGTCTCGTAGACCTCCTGCATCGACCGTGCCTTGCCGTTCCGGTGATAGAAAATCGGCTTGTTGGCGCGGGCCTGAGCGGAAAACATCTTGTCGGCGCGCATGTCCGGATTGGATTGCGCGGCGTCGATCAGCCTGCTTGCTCCGTTCGCCCCCAGGAAATGCGCCATGTAGAGCTCACCGTCCGTCGGTTCACGACCGATTTTCCGCTCGAGATAACTGGAGTTTTTCTGCGTGAGCGCACCGGCCATCGTGGACGAGATTTCAGGATCCTTGCGCAAGTCGAGAATTTCACGCCGCGCCTGTGGATCGCTAACGTAATATTTGCCGCTTTTGGTCTTCGTGATCTGGTCGGAATATTTCTGGAGACCGTGCTCCGGCCCGGCTTCTTTCAGGGTTTCCAGCCAGGTGGATTCGATAAACTGGAACAATCCGGTCGCACTGGACGTTTTTGCCTTGGCCGCCGGATTGAACGACGACTCCCGCGCGGCAGTCTTCACCAGGTAGTCGAAGGACGTACCTGTCGATGTACTCGCAGACTGAAACGCAAGCTCGATCCGAGACGCGATCGAGGTAGTGTCAGCAACCCGCATGACGCTGTCTCCTCGACGAAACTGGTTATGACTTTCTTAACTTTCGCGCCCCAATGGTTAACAAATCCTTAACAAGGCACGGTTAACTTGTATCGGCATAACAGGCGGCTGGTTTTTTCTAAGAATCTGCGAACATTTACGGACGGACAAAGCCGGTTTTGTTGATATCCGCCATGTTCCGTCGTTTTTTTCTGGAAAAGAAAACTTTCCAATGGACGAAAGAACGCCGCAAAATAAGCCGATTCTTTTGGCCCGGCAAACAGAAATGAGAAACAGATGTTACAGTCCAGGCACCGGCTCTACCGGCGCCCGTCTGCGTTTTTCCTTCGTGTTCAGGCCTTCGGACGGCCCATCTCGAAGACCTCGGTGACAACCGCGTAATCCATGTACCCCAATCTGGAAAGCGGTTTGTAAACGGTCACATCGACCCGTCCGTCAACGATGATGCTGTCGTCGATGTGAACACCGACAACCTGACCGAAAATCACGTAATTGTCGGTTTCATCGCCCTTCAGGGTTTTCAGTCTGAGCGTTTGGAGGTGCTTGCACTCCAGCGCAGTCACGGCTTTGGCAACACGCGGCACTTTCACAAGCCGGGACGGCGCCATCTCCAGACCGGCCAATTCGAACTCGGATTCGCCGCTTGGAACCGCTGCGGAGGACTGATTCATTTCGTCCTTCAGGCTGTAACTGGCCATGTTGCAGACGAATTCACCGGTCGCATCGATGTTCGCGGCGCTGTCCTTGTACCCGGAGGATGAAAACATCACCACGGGAGGCCGGTCGGCCACACAGTTAAAGAAGCTGTAGGGCGCGAGATTTGGACGGCCTTCCCTGTCGACGGAGGAAATCCAGCCAATCGGCCGCGGAGCCACGATCGCCTTGAAAGGATTGTGCGGCAGTCCGTGGTCGTTTGTCTCGGTTTCGTAAAACATGGTTCAATCGGTCTCTTTCCAGTTCGAAATCAGGTCTGAAAGGTCGGGACGGGGACGCTCGACCGGAGGCTGAGTCGGCGTTCCGATCTGTATAAATCCTGCGAAACGTTCGCCGTCTCGCGCCCCAAGGCAGCGGGCCGCCTCCTCATCGAAGCTGTACCATTCCGTCAGCCACTGGGAAGCGAAACCGGAAGCGGCCGCCGCCGTAACCAGGTTCATGCAGACGGCGCCGGCCGAAAGCTGCTGTTCCCAGAGCGGAATTTTGGGATGTTCGGCGGCCTTGCTGACAACCCCGACCACAAGAGGCGCCCGCGTGAAGCGGGTAAGTTCCTTTTGGCGCTGTTCCGTCCCGAGTGGACCGAATCTTTGTTCGGCGATCGCGCTCAGCCGTTCTCCGACCCTGCTTCCCTCCTGCGACCGGTAGACGATGAAACGCCAGGGCGCCAGTTTTCCATGGTCCGGCACGCGGGCCGCAATGGTCAGAATGTCACGCAACTCTTCTTCAGTGGGACCGGGACCGGTCATGGTCGCCGATGGGTGAGACCGCCGCCTACGCAGAAATTCCAGCGTTTGCGGAGACCGGTGGATGACCGTAGGCATGCGCGGCTCCCGATAATTAGTTTCATTTGTAACAATCTAGTAGACGATTGGCGAAATTTGTCAACTCATTGTCCAAAGGTCTTGAATTTGCCCGATTTTAAGTCCCTTTAGATTGCTGCGGCAAACGGATTCCAGAGATTTGTACTGCGCGTTTCCAGCCGCCCGGGCAGTTCAGTCGAGACACGTCCGTCTCATGTTGCTGCAATCGGAAAGGATGCGGTCTTCGATTGGAATAGAGCCTAAAAGACTGTAGAATCGAACGCATTAAATTTGTAATGAAGTGGGCATGTTGAATTCAGTGACTGTTTCGAGCCGTACGGCCTTTTCCCGTTTCGTCAGAAGCACTGCCGTCGCGATCCTCGTGTCGATGCCCGGAATTGTCGCTCCGGCTGCGCCCGGTTACGCGCAAGATACCGAAATTCCGATGCCCCCGGCAGCGAAGCCCGATCCGAACGCTCCAAGCGCCGCGCCTGAGAACCCGATCGTCAACCTTCTGGACCGGGAACCTGAACCTCTGTTCTCGGACACGCTGGTTCCCTACGCGCCGGCCCGTTCGCTGGCCACGGGGATCGAAGGCGGCCTGCAGCAGGGCGCTCTATACCTTCTGGCCCGGCTCTCCCCCGACAACGAGCCTTTGAACGACGGTCTGACCTGGCGGATCTACTCGGAAACAACAAACGAGAACGGGCGCCTGCAACTGGTCGCCACCTCCCATGGCGGCGATGCGGAGTTTCGTCTCGATCCGGGCACCTATCTGATCCACACCGCCTACGGGTACGCGCAAGCGACCAACCGGATCCGGATCGGCAAGGAGGTCGAATCCAAGATGGTGACCCTGAACGCGGGCGGCATCAAGTTCGGCGCCGCTCTCAAGGACGGCGACACCCTCGACGGCAAACCCATTTCCTTCGAAATCTACGGCATGAACTTCAACCAGCGCGGCGAACGGGAAGTGATCGCCAGCGATATCAAGCCGGGCTCGATCGTCCGGCTGAATGCCGACACCTACCACGTCGTCAGCCGCTACGGCGATGTGAACGCGGTGATCCGCGCCGATATTCAGGTCCTGCCCGGCAAGCTGACGGAAGCCACGATCTTCCACAAGGCCGCCGACATTACATTGAAACTGGTCAATGAACGCGGTGGAGAGGCCATCGCCAACACGACATGGTCGGTTCTCAGCCCTGGCGGCGACACCGTGGTGGAAGCCAGCGGCGCGTTTCCGGACTTCGTTCTGGCCGCGGGAGAATACGAGGCGATTGCACGCAACAACGGCCGGATCTATTTGCACACATTCGACGTGACGCCTGGAGAGGACCGAGAAGTCGAGGTGGTCACCTCCGTTAGCGAACTTCTCGCAAGTGACACCGCCAAAAACTGACGGCAAACGGGCTGCCCGCGAAGTCGGTCTACAACCGCGTCACGCCGTGCTCTTCGTCGCTTCGGAAAAGCCCTTGCGACACGATCATTGAGAGACCATTTCGACGTTTAAGACCGCCGCCCCAGCAAGCGCGACCGCCGGTTCGGGGGAGCCATTTCCATGACCTTGGTCTGCAGGAAATCCATGATTTCCTTCTGGTCCTTGAAGCCGGACAGGGTTTCGAACGGGATTGGCTGGCCCGCCCGCGCGGTAATCACCGAACCGAGGATGCGCCGGAATTCCCGGACAAGAAGAGACAGCCGCAATGTGAGCGAATACTTGCTGACCAGATGGAACAGCCAGGAATTCTGACCGTCGAAATAAAGCGGCAGGACCGTTGCCTTGGATGAGCGGATCATCTTCGCGGTAAAGGTCTTCCACGGCAGCTCTTCGGCCCGCCCGAAAGGTTTGGCCGCGGTCGCCACTCCCCCGCTCGGAAACACGATGACGGTCGTCCCTTCCTGCAGAAGGCGCAAGGCCTCCTTGCGGGTGTCCATGTTGGTTTTCAAGGCTTCCTTAGTTTCCTCGAAGTCGACCGGCAGAGAAAACGGCCTGACCTCGGGAACCTTCAGCAACTCGTTGTTGATCAGGATCTTGAACGGACGGTTGAGGCGTTCCGCAAGCGCCAGAATGGCCAGGCCGTCGCCGATACCGTATGGGTGATTGGCGATAAGAACGAGCGGGCCTTCCGGCAGGTTCTTCGGAGGCCATTCACCGTCGGCCACGGCGACATCCAGATTGATCAGGCCCAGAAGGTCGCTCCAGATGTAATCCGAAGTCCCGACCATCGTGTGTTTCCAAACCTCATAGAGGTCCACGAGCTTCCGGCGTCCGGACATGCCTTCGATGGCGCGGATCGTCCACCGTTTCAGCGGCGGGTGCTCCGGATTGGCGTAACTGAATTCAGCGTAGTTCACGGCGATCGTCTTGAACCGGTTTTCTGGCAAATTTGAAACCAAATACCAGAAGCTTCGTTTCACTAATGTGACAGCACATTGCCCCAAGGTCAGGGCAATGTGCAAGCTGTCACTTTTCCACCTAAATCGGACCGCCAGCGCTTATTTCAAGTCCGGCGGCACCGCTTCCTCGGCAAATGCGGATACCGCCTCGTCGAGCCCCATCGATCTCTGGTCCTTGGAGCCGAGGCGGCGAACATTCACCGTTCTTTCCTCCGCTTCGCGCATACCGCAAACCACAATCACCGGAACCTTCGCCAAGGAATGTTCCCGGACCTTGTAGTTGATCTTCTCGTTGCGGAAGTCGGTCTCGACCTTGAGCCCTTTGGCCTTGAGCAGATCCGCGACTTCCTGACCGTAGTCATCGGCCTCCGAGGTGATCGTGGCGACCACGATCTGCAACGGTGCGAACCAGAGCGGGAAATGACCCGCATAGTTTTCGATCAGAATTCCGAGGAAGCGTTCCATCGAACCGCAGATCGCCCGGTGGATCATCACCGGTGTCTTCTTCTCGCCGTCCTTGTCGACGTAGAAGGCACCGAAGCGTTCCGGCAGGTTGAAGTCCACCTGGGTGGTGCCGCACTGCCATTCGCGGCCGATGGCGTCGCGCAGGGTATATTCGAACTTCGGACCGTAGAAGGCCCCCTCGCCCGGCAGGATGTCGGTCTTCACTCGGCCTTCGGACTGGTCCTCGATCTGCTTGAGGACCTCGCCCATGACCTCTTCGGCATGATCCCAGAGCTCGTCGCTGCCGACGCGCTTTTCGGGACGCGTGGACAGCTTGACGACGATCTCGTCGAAGCCGAAGTCCTTGTAGACCGACAGGATCAGGTCGTTGATCTTGAGGCATTCGTCCGCCATCTGCTCTTCGGTGCAGAAGACGTGGGCATCGTCCTGGGTGAAGCCGCGCACGCGCATCAGGCCATGCAGGGCTCCGGAGGGCTCGTAGCGGTGCACGACACCGAACTCGGCAAGGCGCAGCGGCAGGTCACGATAGCTCTTCAGCCCGTGCTTGAAGATCTGCACGTGTCCCGGACAGTTCATCGGCTTCAGGGCGAAGACCCGGCTGTCCTCGGCCTCAGGGTCGGCGGACTGCACGGAGAACATGTTCTCCTTGTACCAGGTCCAGTGCCCGGAGGTCTCCCAGAGCGAGGTGTGAAGCACTTGAGGCGCATTGACTTCCTTGTAGGTGTCACGCAGCACCCGGCGCTTGTAGGCGATCAACGACTGGAACATGTCCCAGCCCTTTGGGTGCCAGAAGACAACGCCCGGGCCCTCTTCCTGGAAGTGGAACAGGTCCATTTCCCGTCCGAGCTTGCGGTGATCGCGCTTCTCGGCTTCCTCCAGCATGTGAAGGTAGCCCTTCAGCTCCTTTTCGTTGTGCCAGGCGGTCGCGTAGATGCGTGACAGCATTTCGTTGTTGCTGTCGCCGCGCCAGTAGGCGCCGGCCACCTTCATCAGCTTGAAGGCGTCACCGATCTGTTTGGTCGACACCATGTGAGGACCACGGCACAGGTCCAGCCACTGGCCCTGCTTGTAGATCTTGATGTCCTGATCTTCCGGAATCGCGTCGACAAGCTCGACCTTGTAATGCTCGCCCTTGGCGGCGAAATAGGTCTTGGCTTCCTCGCGCGTCCAGATTTCCTTGGTGAACTGAGCGCCGCGCGCGACGATCTCGCGCATCTTCTTCTCGATCACCGGCAGGTCGTCGGGATGAAACGGCCAGTCGTCACCGGTGTCCGGATGAACCCGCTTGAAGTCGTAGTAAAAACCGTTTTCGATCACCGGGCCGATCGTCACCTGGGTGCCGGGCCAGAGTTCCTGCACGGCCTCGGCCATCACGTGAGCGGCGTCGTGCCGGATCAGTTCCAGCGCGCGCGGGTCGTCACGGGTGACGATCTCGATCTTGTGGTTGCGGCCGATGGGATCGGTAAGGTCCTTCAATTCCCCATCGAGCGCCATCGCGACGGCCTTCTTGGCAAGCGATTTGGAAATGCCTTCGGCGACGGCCAGGCCGGTGGTGCCGGGCTCGTATTCGCGAACGGAATTGTCGGGGAAAGTCAGTTCTATCATCTTCTGTCTCCTGCTCACTCCTGCAGACAAGGCAGGTAAGCTGTTCAATGGGTCTGGAACGGGCTGCTGATAGGCCATTCGGCGCCAAACGGCAACCCTTTGCCGCCGCCTATCTGCTTTCGACGGTAAGCGGTGGCGGACGGCGGCGGATCGGCTGTGACTTTACGATCGAGGTGCTTGTCTCAGCCTTGTCGGAGACTTTGTCCAGAATGCCATCGAGCTTTTCGATATCCGGAATTGCCAGGCGGGCGATAAAACAATCGTCTCCCGTCACCTTGTCGCACTCTATGAATTCCGGAATGTCCTGAATGAGCTGCTGCACGATATGAAGCTTTCCGGGCAGCGGCCGGATACGGACAATGGCCTGCAGGCTGTAGCCCAGCGCCCTGGGATCGATCTCCGCGGAGAAGCCTGAGATGACACCTCTCTCCTGAAGCCGCCGGATCCGCTCCGAAACGCCCGGCGAGGACAGGCCGGACAGAATCGAGAGATCCTTCAAGGACATTCGGGCATCCTTGATCAGGCCTTCGATTATTTTGGCGTCCGCTTCATCGATTTTCATTTCTAAACCAACGATCGCTAGTTAACTTAGATTATTTGAATAATAGCACAGACAACCTAACATTTCGAATGGAGACACCGGAAAATTTTGGTCACCCTTGAGCTCACATGAGTTTCAAGGAGACGAAATGGACAAGACGCTTCGCGGCGCGGCCGAGATGACCGCCGCAATGACCATTCTCGGTACAATAGGCCTGTTCGTGATCCTGTCCGGTCAGGGCGCAATCAACGTTGTTTTCTGGCGCTGTGCCTTTGGCGCCTTCACCTTGCTGATCATCTGCGCCGCCCAGGGGCTGTTGAGGCAGAAGATCACCCCGAAAAAGCTGGGCCTCGCTGCACTCGGAGGCGTTTCGATCGTCGTCAATTGGGCGTTGCTGTTCACCGCCTATGGCGAAGCGTCAATCGGTGTGGCCACGGCAGTCTATAACACTCAGCCATTCATACTGGTCGCTCTGGGCGTTGCCTTCCTCGGAGAGAAGGTCACCGCCACGAAGCTCGGCTGGCTTGTCTTCGCCTTTGCCGGTGTTGTCCTGATCGTCCAGTCGAAAGCCGGACAGGCCGGTGAAGCGCAGGGCGACTACACTCTCGGCGTCGCGCTCGCCCTGGCAGCCGCCTTCTTCTGGGCGCTTGCTGCCTTGTTGACGAAGAAGCTGACAGGCACTCCACCGCAACTGATCGCTCTCGTTCAGGTCTGCGTCGGAATTCTCATGCTCACCCCCTTCGTCGACTGGACCGCGTTACCAGAAGGCGCGACCCCCTGGGGCTCACTGATCACGCTTGGAGCAGTCCATACGGGCTTTATGTATATCCTGATGTACGATGCCGTCCAGAAACTGCCGACCTATCTGCAAGGGGCCTTTTCCTTCGTTTATCCGGTCGTGGCGATCCTTGTGGACTATATCGCCTTCGATCACGCGCTTCAGATGGAACAGCTTGCCGGCGCGGCCGCCATCGTTTTCGCCGCAACGGGAATGACCTTTGGCTGGAGGCTCCTGCCCCTAGCTAAGCTCACCGGCGGCTCACACTGAGGCCGCAGCCTTGGCCCGGTCCTTGCCGGCCTTCTTCAGCGCGGCGTTGCGGACACCCTTCGCCACGGCTTCCGTTCCACCGCGCGTTTCCCTGATCATCGCGAGATCCTGCTCCGAAGCCTCCGTCATCGGAGCTATCGCGATATCGGTGTAGGCTTTGCGGTCCGGCGACGCCTTGACCTTCTTGTAGATCCGGTACACCCGCCAGGTCGACGACACATAGGCCCAATGCTTCGCGGCGATCTCCCAGAAATAACGCGGATAAAAGGCCAGCGGGTGTTCGACCGGCAAACCCGAGCGCCGGTCCTTCCGGAACTTGAGGCGGAAATACCCGCCTTCCAGAGGATGAACTCCCTCGCATTGCACCATGAGCCTGAACCACATCATCAGGAACAACTTGTTGCCGGGGCGCCCCTTCTTGTGGGCAGCCGCGCGGCGCAGAACCGTTTCGATATGGTCGTCGGAATAGTAACTTTCCCAGGCGTACCTGTAGGCCTCCTCCCAGTCCCGATCGCTCATTTTCGGGTGATGGGTGACCCGGTGATTGAGGTCGTATTTGTTGAGGTCCGGATCCATCCAGGCGCCTTTGGACAACAGCACCTTGTGATCCTCCGACCCCGGCAACGGTGTCAGATAGAAAAACTCCAGGAGGTCAAGCGGAAGCTCTTTCTTGATGATCTCCACGTCGCGCAGAACAGACTCCTTGGTGTCTCCGGGAAATCCGATGATGTAGCCGGCATAGGTGGTCGCGCCGTGCGACCGCCATTTCTGCAGCATCTCCCGATACTCGGTGATCTTGTTCTGGCGCTTCTTGGCAGCAAGCAGATTGTCCGGATTGATGTTTTCAAGTCCGATGAAAACACGGGTCACCCCGGCCCGGGTGGCCTTTTCGATGAAGTTCTCGATACGGTGACAGAGCGTGTCCACCTGGATGATGAACTTGATGTCGAATTTTTCCTTTTCGCGAAGGTCGATCAACCGGTCGAACAGGGGCTCCCATTCGCGGTTGCGGGCGAAATTGTCGTCGGTGATGAAAAACCGGTCGATGCCCTGGGCATAGTTCTCCCGGATGATCCGCTCCAGATCGTCGGCGGAGCGGAACCGGCTCTTGCGCCCCTGGACGTTGATGATCGTGCAGAAGGAACACTGATAGGGACAGCCCCGGCCGAGGTCGAAACTGGAGTGGGAGCCGGCGGTAAACTGGATATGTTTGGACGGCAGGATCGGCGTCGGTTCTCCCTCCAGGGACGGCAGGTCGGCCATGAAATTGTAGAGCGGCTTCAGTTCCCCGTTCCAGGCATCGCGAAACACCATGTCCAGCCGGCGGTCCTCCGCCTCGCCTGCGAAATAAACCACGCCTTCCTGCTGCAGCCGGACCATTTCCTCCGGCATCTCGTCGAGCATCGAGATGCAGCCCGACACGTGAAACCCGCCCACGGCCGTCTGGAGGCCTTGTGCCATGAATCTGCGGGCGAGATCCACCGCCCGGGGAAACTGGTTCGATTGCACACCGACAAGGGCGATCAGCGCCTTGCCGCCTTTCCGCCTGATCTCGGCCGCGATTTTTTCAGGCCGGATGCGCCTGTTGGTCTCGTCATAGGTGGAAAGATGGATGCGGACATCGTCACCGAGCGCCTTGCGCGCCCGCGCGGCCTCCGCCAGTCCGTTCAGGCTTGCCAGCGTGTTGGAAGGAATGGCGGAACGCAGCCACTGGATCGGATAGCCGTCGTCGTCGTAATGGGTCGGCTTGATCATTACGAAATGGAAGTCGCCTGCGTCCATGGATCCCCTCCGCCATCTGCCTCGGCGAAGACCGTCGCACCAGTCTTCCGCAACGTCAAGCTTGAGACTGTCCTTCGGACGCTAATCGAGACGGTACTTCTCCTCGATATGCCTTCCGGTCCAGCGGCCATAGCGCCAGGGCAGATACCAGCGGGCATTTTCCGGCAACTGTTCCGGCACCGGATCGAAGCCGGACGCCCCCCAGGGATTGCACCTCAGTATCCTGGCGAGCCCGATCCAGCCGCCGGCCCAGAACCCGAAGCGCCGGATCGCGTGTTCGGTGTAGTCGGAGCACGTCGGCGCATACCGGCAACCACGCCCCATCACCAGCGACAGGGAATGCCGGTAAAGCCAGATCAGGCCAATGGCCAGGCGCCCGGCAAGCGACAGGGGACGGCTTGGGTCGTATTTCAGAGACGGTCTTGGACACATGATCGAAAGATGCGCACGGTTCTACCGCGCCAGGGCCGCCGCTTCGTCTTCCTCGGCTTTTCCGGCGATCTGGTCGAGCGCATCGACAACCGCGTCGAAGGTCAGCATCGTCGAGGCATGGCGCGCCTTGTAGTCGCGGACAGGTTCGAGAAATTTCAGGTCCGCGAAGCGTCCCTCGGGGGGACTGCCGCCTTCCTTCAGCATGGCGCGCATCGTCTTTTGCACATCGCGCAATTCCCCGTCCGTCGCACCGATGACGTTGCGGGCCATGATGGAAGAAGACGCCTGACCGAGCGCGCAAGCCTTCACATCATGGGCGAAATCGGTCACGACGCCGTCCTTCACGCAAAGATCGACCACCACTGTCGAACCGCAGAGCTTGGAATGCGCCTTTGCCGAAGCGTCAGGCTTCTCCAGGCGGCCAACCCGCGGTATGTTGCCCGCGAAGTCCAGGATCCTGGCGTTGTAGATGTCGTCAAGCATTCTCGCCTCTTCGTGAAAGCCTGTGATGCGCGACACGTTGATGGCGCATGGGTTTTATATATATAGATCAGGTGTTGCGGCAATTTCGCAAGGGGTAGAAGGAATGTCGCAGGAACTTGATATTTTCGTTCGTGCGCTTGTTCTTCAGTAAATCCCGGGCCGAAACTGTTCGTTCGTTTTTTGCGTAGAGTGTGTTAATGGTCCGCCTCCCTGGAATGTGGACCGGGTAATCTATGCGAGTTCGAGCGCCGTAGAATGAGTGACAAGGGTAAATTTGCGAGGATTCACATGGACGCTGTCCTCAAGCCGGTCGAAAAGAAATTCGAAAGAAAATCCCCGGATGAGTTGCACCGGCCGAGCCGCGAGGAAGTCGAAGCAGCGGTTCGCACGATAATCTCCTGGACCGGCGACGACCCGGACCGCGAGGGTCTGGTTGAGACCCCGAAAAGGGTCGCGAAAGCGCTCAGTCAGCTTTACGGCGGTTATTTTCAGGACCCGGCGGAACATCTTGAACGCACCTTCGAGGATGTCGGCGGTTACAAGGATATCGTGCTGGTGCGCGGCATCCCCTTTCATTCTCATTGCGAACACCACATGCTGCCGTTTATCGGCGAGGCACATATCGCCTATTATCCGGCCGAAGGCGTGGTCGGCCTTTCGAAGCTCGCCCGGGTGGTCGACATCTACGCGAAGCGCCTGCAAACGCAGGAAAACTTGACCTCGCAGATCACATCGGTCATTGACGATGCCCTGGCGCCGCGCGGGCTGGCCGTGATGCTGGAAGCCGAGCACCAGTGCATGACCATGCGCGGGGTCCAGAAGCCGGGGGTCTCCACGATCACCACCCAATTCACCGGCGTATTCCAGGACGATCCGGCCGAACAGGCCAAATTCATGTCCTTGGTGCGCGGCAAGGGCCTTTAAGTTTCCTGGCCCTTGCGACCGATTTTCCTGCAAGGGCATCAACTCTCATGAGCAGCTACACGTTTTCTGACCGCGGCGACAAGGAAATCGTCGAGAACGGCGACCTCCTGATGCCCAAATTCGACGCCGATGGCCTGATCGCGGCGGTGGTGACGGAAGCCACCACCGGAGAGGTGCTCATGGTGGGCTACATGAACGCCGAAGCCCTGAAGCGCACCGTCGAGACCGGCGAGGCCTGGTACTGGAGCCGCTCCCGGCAAGGGTTCTGGAAGAAGGGCGAAACCTCGGGCCAGGTCCAGAAGGTTCATGAAATACTGACCGACTGCGATCAGGACGCGCTCGTTTTGAAGGTCTCCGTGGAAGGCAACGGCGCCACCTGTCACGTCGGCTACCGGTCCTGCTTCTACCGCAGGATCGTCAGGCCGGAGACCGGTGCGGTACGTCTGGAACGGGTCGAAGCCGAGCGGGTCTACGATCCGGCCGAGGTTTACGGCAAATCCTGAGCCGCTGCCGCCGGTTTGCGGACATGAAAAACCGTCCCGGCCACCTCATTGCCGAATTCCATTCGAAGAACGTGCCTGCGCTCGGGACCGAAAACCAGCCCGGCCGCTTCCGCGGTGCGCCGCAGGTAGTCGGGATGGTGGGCAAAGCGGCTGCTTGAATGGAGCCGGTAGGAGCCGGTTTCGGTCTCCAGCCGCTCCACGCTCGCCACCAGAACGCCGCCTGGCTTGAGTGCCTTGGAAAGAGCCTCGAAGAAGCCGGTCAGATCGCCGAGATAGATCAGGGTGTCGACGCAGACACACAGATCGAACTGCGTCGGCAGGTCGGCGTTCAGGAAGGCGACCATTTCTCCCTCGACAAGGAAGTCATAGACACGTCTTTCAGAGGCTTTCCGGAGCATTTCGCCCGACAGATCCAGACCGGTCAGCTTCCCGCACAGATCGCGAATGAGCGGTCCGCACAGTCCGGTCCCGCACCCCAGATCCAATGCATCCTGGAAAATAGGGCCGCTCTCGGCGGCGAGTGCCTTGACCTCGTCGGCGACAATCTCCGGAGCCGAATACTCCAGCCCTTCCAGGACTTCGTCGAATGTGCCCGCGAAAGTGTCAAAATGAGATCTGACATAGGCCTCCGGCGCCTTTTCAGGCGACTGGCCGCGGGCCGCAGCCAGCTGAAAACTCACCGCCGGATCGTCCGGGTTGTGTTCCGCCAGATTTTCAAGATGCGTTACGGCAACCTCCACCCGTCCGAGCGCATGGAGGTAACGCGCCATCTTGAGGGCCGCAGGCACAAGTTCCACACCGAGCGTCAGCGCCTTTTCAAGCGCATCCGCGCCCTCCTCCGTCCGTCCGGACTTGATGAGCCGAAAGCCGTAAACGCCCCATGGCTCGCCCTGCTCCGGATGACGCAAGGTCAGGTCGGCCAATCTGTCCAACAGGTCGGCGTCCTCACCGATGCTGCCCGTTACGATGCCGATGTTCCGCCAGACATTCGCCTGATGGGCATCGATGTCCAGGGCTTCGATATATTCCTCGAGCGCTTCGCGCGGACGCTTCACCAACTTGAAGATATTGCCGAGATTGTTGTGCGCGGCAGCGTTCCGGCCGTTTATCTTCAAAGAATGCCGAATGAGCGCAATCGCATCCTCCGGCTCTTCCGGCTTGAACAGGAGAAGGCCGAGAAAATGCAATCCGTCCGGATGATCCGGATTTTCCGACAGGACATCCTTGTAAGCGCTTAGGGCGGTTTCAACATCGCCGTTCTGGTGGGCCTTTATACCTTCGGCAAGCCGTGCTTCTGTTTCCACGTCCAGACACTCCGGTATTTCGATGGCCACCTTGAGAGGCAGCAAGGGCTGCTAGCCGGTAACGATATACCGGACAGCCTTGTTTTACGCCATCGTTATGTAGCTGCGCATCTGCTCCGCCTCCAGCTCGACCTGCGCGATCTTGAACTTGACCACGTCGCCGATGGAAATGACGCCGGTAAGCTTGCCGTCCTTGACCACGGGCATATGACGGAACCGCCCCTGGGTCATGCGCGCCATGACCTCGTTGACGCTGTTTTCCTCCACGCAGGTGACGACTTCCTTGGTCATCACGTTCGATACGGGAAGGTTCAAAGCCACGGATCCGTCGGTCCCGATCGCGCGGACGATGTCGCGCTCGGAGACAATCCCCTCGATTGCCCGGTCCGCTCCACAGACGACCACGGCGCCGATCTTGTGTTTCGCCAGAGTCTTGCAGATTTCACCCAGCGGTGCATCGCGGTCTGCCGTTATCGTTTCATGGCCCTTCCCACTCAGGATTGCCGCAACGGTCATGTAGTAACCCCTCCCATGGCATCTACTCCCCGAAGTCTCCGGGGGACCGATATCATGACAAAAAATTCGCGCGGCGGAAACTACGACCTTAAGTCATGTTAAATTCGACGCTGCGGCACCGGATCGAAAAACGGAAACAGGGCCAACCCCGCCACGAAACCGCCGATATGCGCCTGCCAGGCAATCGTCGCCGGTTGGCCGGCAATCGGTCCGCTCATGAGGCCGAAGAACAGGTTCAGCCCGAACCAGACCGCCACGAACACAAGCACCTGACGGTTGCGGATACAGTCGGCCAGCGGTTGCGCGGGAACGTGGTAGGCCGCCCGGTCGGACCGCCTGAATGCCCCCAGCGGGCCGCCGAGTTCGAAAACGAAGCGGAGCGCGCCCGCCATCTGGCCCGACACCGCGGCGGAGGCACCGATCATGGGCGCGGATTCCCCCCAGTGGGTCGCCAGATGCGCCGCGGCGCCCCCCACCGAGCACAGGGCGGAAAACATCAGAAACCGGAACGCCCCGTAGCGCCGCGCCAGCGCACTGCCGAAGATCGCCATCCAAAGCAGGTTGAACACGATATGCATAGTGCCGCCGTGGAGCAGACTGTAGGTCACGAATGCCCAGACGCTGGAGGCGAGATCCAGCGGCGCCAGATTGGAAAGCGCCGTGTATTTCGCCGGCCAGAACGCGAACAGATAGATCGTCCAGTTGCCCCACACCGCAGGAAGAACGAGTTCGCGCAACAGGTGAATGAGGATCATAGCCCCGCCAAGCCAAAGAACCACGTTGGGCAGATTGAACATGGGCGGTTCGGACGGTTGGGGAGGCCGTTGCCTTTTGGCAGCCTGCTCCCGCCGGTCACGCTCTTCGTCGAATCTGTAAACGTTCATGGTTGCTCCGCCTTTCGGTTTCTTTTTCTAGCCAAGATCCGGGACAAAACAATGGCTGCGGACCGCACAACGCTGTTGTCGCGGCAAAACACTAAATAAAACCTGTATGAAACGCATCCGGGTCCGCGTTGCGCAAGAAAACAAGGCGCCGGTCGCTTGAGCGAACCGACGCCTTGCCTTGCCTCCCTTTTCCGGTCGCGTCCCCACGCTCCCTCAAAGGATCTTGTTCACGATCGGCCGGCGTTTTTCTGGTTCTCGGCCTGGCCCGGCTGACGGTTTTCCTCCCACCCGCCAGCAAGTGAACAGATCCTTAACCTGCCAACATACGACGCTCCTCACAAGCTTCAGTTTCCATTAACCCTAACAAACCCGTTTCACGCAGCCGTTTTGGCATCCCGATCGTTTGGCACGCCCCCTGCTTTGTCTGAGCCAGACAGACAAACAAGATCCGCTACGTCCCGTTTTGAAACAGAGACTGTCTTGAGACGAAACACGCGGACGATTTTGGCAAAGAGGCGAGACCAGATGAAACACGGCGTGACGCAAACTCTTTATTCCTATTGGGACAACCTGCGCGGTGCGCGTCCCGCTCCGAACCGCAGCGAAGTCGACCCCGGCGAAATTCGCGGTCTTTTGGGCGACACCTTCATCCTGGAAACCAACGGCCCCAAGGACGTACGTTACCGTCTTGCGGGCACACGGCTCTGTTCCGCCCATTGCCGGGAACTGAAAGGCAGAAATTTCCTCAGGGGATGGAACAGCAAGGACCGAGAAGCCCTGGAAAGCCTGATCGCTGCGATTACCGAGGATGCCGCCGCGGCTGTGATCGGCATTAACGGCCACACCGAACACGGCCAGATCCTGCAGATGGAAATGCTGCTGTTGCCGCTGAACGTTCCCGGAGAAGGCCGTATCCGCATACTCGGGAGTTCCACACCCATGGACAAACCGTACTGGATCGGCCTGCACCCCATCCTGAACCAGTCCATCAGCAGTCTGCGCCTGATCTGGCCCGACGAGCGGCCTTACTTCGTCGACGGACCGGCCAAGGTCAATCCGCTTGTGCCGCGCTTCACCGTCGAAGGCATGCCCATGCAGGCCCAACCGCTGCCGCAAGGAGCGGAACGCAAAGTGGGCCACCTTACGGTCTACGCAGGCGGAAAATCCTGAGGTCCGGCTCAAACGGGCACATAAGCCGCCCGGTCTCCCGGTCCGCCGCCCAGGGCGGACCGACCGGCTTCGGCCCCCGGCCGGCTTGAGGACACCAATCGGGCTTTGAAAAGCCGCGTCAAAGCGTTTGACCTTTGCGAAAGCATAGCTCTGCAGGCTTTTCCTTGCCCGCTTGACGCCTGAAAGCACAATTTTATGAGCCCGTACCCTAGACCTGCGCCGCGTGTTGGGTCACTCTTACACATCGTTAACACCGTCTGCATAAAGTACTCTCCGGATGTCTAGAGAATCATTTCTCTCCCGGGGGTAGTGCGGTTGACGCACGGATATGGATAAAGCGGGCATGAGCGCCGGATTGGCTACAGCTACAGAAGGAAGCAAGTCGCTTCAGGTCACCGATCGCCGGCGTCATCAACGGGTTCAGGTGAACATTCTTGGCCGTTTCATGCTCGAAGATCGCCGCGAATACCCCTGCCAGGTCATAGACATGTCTCCAGGTGGCATGGCCATGATCACCCCCGTTTCCGGCCGCGTCGGGGAACGGGTCATCGCCTATCTCGATCATTTGTCGCGCGTCGAGGGCCGTATCGCACGGCTGATCGACGGCGGCTTCGCGGTGGAACTGCGCAATACGGTTCGCAAACGCGACAAGATCGCCAACGTTCTGACCTGGCTGGCAAACCGGGACGAACTCAACCTTCCGGAAGACCGCCGCCACGAGCGTTTCGTTCCCAAGAACCCGATGACCAAAATGGTCCTGCCGGACGGTTCGGAGCATGTTTGCCGGATCATCGACGTCTCCTTGTCGGGCGCGGCCATTGCGACGGACTTCGTTCCGGAAATGGGCGAGAGCATCACGCTCGGAAAGATGCGCGCCCGGGTCGTCCGCCAGATCGAAGGCGGAATTGCCATCGAGTTCGCCGCCGTCCAGAACCGCGAGCTTCTCGAACATCACCTGAGCGCCCCCGACTCAGGTTCCTGATCGGTCGATACGGCTTTTTTCGGCCAGCAGGCTTCCACCACAGCACGCTCAATCGTCACAATCACACAGATGCGGTGGCGTAACCGGTCGCGGCACCATGCGTGAGCGCATAATTTTCCGGCTTTTTTTTCACGCCTCACACACCCTGGAAACGGCGAAATCCATCGGCTCGGGCGCCATGCTTCACTAAAAAAATTTTTTTATCTCAAACCCTCTAAATCAAAAAAAACCTGCCTTTCCAGGGGCATGCAGAGGATGATTCAAATTTTATGAAAATCTTCCGCTAAGTTTATTCAAACACTATTCAAACTAAACTAAAATGCATCTTAAATTTTCCTCAAAGTAGATTAGAGTTCTAACTTAAAGTTTTCCGGGAAATAAAAATGAATACGGCATCGTTACGTCAGCCTTGGGGAGGGCGTTACGATGAACTTACTTGGAAAATACTTATTCACCACCTTATTAGCCTCGGCAGCCTTCGCCGTCGGCTCAACCGCGCATGCGGGTCCCGGCCGTTTCATGGAAATGGAACGGGCCGCGAAGGCGCCGATCGGGCATCTGCAATTTTGCAGGGACAATTCCTGGGCCTGCCCGAATGACCGCTACGATCCGGTGGTGGTCCGGCTGAGCGAAACACTTTGGAACCAGCTCATCGCCGTCAATGCGGAGGTCAATCGACGCATCCGTCCCATGACCGATGACGACCTGTTCGGCAAGCCGGAGCACTGGTCCTATCCGGTCAACGGTTACGGCGACTGCGAAGAGTATGTCCTCGAAAAGCAACGCGTTCTGATCGAAGCCGGCTGGCCGAGAAGTGCCCTGCTCATCACCGTCGCGAAGGACATCGAAAATTCAGGGCATGCCGTTCTGACCGTGCGGACCGATCAGGGAGACATGATCCTCGACAACCAGATCGAGGCGGTGCTGCCCTGGTACTCGACACCGTACCGCTACATCAAACGTCAGTCCGCGAGTTCGACGGTAAAGTGGACGGGCATTTCGGACACCCGCGTCACCACGGTGAGCAGCGTGTCCAGGTAGAACGGCTAACTCTTGGGATCGGCCCGGCCGGATGCCGGGTCCTTAGGACGATCCGGTCGCGTCCCCACCCTCCCCATCCCTACCACGACCGGATCCAGGGAACCGGCCCGCTCCCCCAGCAGGCCGGTTCCTGCCTTTTCCGGCGGGAAAGGATGGGTCAAACCTCCGTCAAACCAGCCTTGAAGCGACGCCAGTTGCGCACATAGCCTTCCGCTGACTTGCGGATCGTCTCCGCGGCATCCTCCGGCAGGCTTCGAACCACCTTGCCGGGTACGCCGACGACCAGGGAATTGTCCGGGATCTCCTTGCCTTCGGCGATCAACGCATTGGCGCCAACGATGCAGTTCGAGCCGATCACGGCTCCGTTCAACACGGTCGCCCCCATACCGATCAGCGAGTTGTCCTTGATGGTGCAGCCATGAAGAATGGCCTTGTGGCCAATGGTGCAGTCGGACCCGATCGTGAGAGGGTAGCCCATATCCGTATGGAACACGCAACCATCCTGAACGTTTGACCGCGCGCCCACCGTGATCGGCTCATTGTCGCCACGCAGTATCGCGCCGAACCAGACGCTTGCCGCAGACAAAAGCCGGATATCGCCGATCAGCGTGGCGTTCGGGGCGACCCAAAAGTCGTTGTCATCGGGAAAGACGGGTGTTCGTCCGTCAAGAGAATAAATCGTCATGAAACCTCGTGTCAGGAATTAGGAAACGCCGACCACGACCAGGACGACGTTCATGACGAGAACGCCGGAGCACATGCTCCACATGCCTGCGATCGTCGAGGACGCCACCAGCCAGCCGAGCGGCCGCTTTTCAATTCGCCGGCCACGGATGGCATTGCGCATGATGATGAAAGGTCCGGCAAAGAGGCAGACGAAAATATCCGCGAGAAACACCGGCAGGCTTTCGCTCGCGAAACTGAAGCGCGGAGGATTGCTGGTTACGAGCTGATAAAGACTGCCCAGCACACCGGCCGCCACGAACCCGGCGCACGCGATATATCCCACGAGAAGTAGATCGAAAAACACGATCGTTAACCCCTTGTTAACGTTTCACTCCGGAAAGTGATTAAGAAATTCTAAACGGTCAAGTGCAAAGGCTGTGCCGAACGGGCAAATGGGCAAATACCCTGAAATACCACCGTTTTTGAGGATGCGCGGAAGGTCTCCAGGTGAGACGTGTGTTCCGTTTCGGGACAGGCTGTCCCGGAATTGCGCAGACGGGGTCAAGGAGTTGTTGCGGTGACGCCGATGACGCTTCCCGATCCGAGCGGAACGAAGCCGCGCATTTTCACCTGTCTCGTTCTGGCAATCTGCGTTCTCGGAGCAGCGCTGATCGCCGCGCGTGTCAGCCACTGGTCCGGCTACTGGAGCATCGGCGCCGCCAACGCCCTTTCAGCCACATCCGTTGAGGTGTCGGTGGGCAAAGCCGGTTTCCGGCTGCCGGCGGCTTTCATCGCGACGCCCAGCCAGCAGGACCGGGCTCTGTCCCGGGATGGCCGTTTCCGGACCCTCCGGCTGCTGATGACCTGGCCCGGCCTCACCCCTGACCGCACCAGCTACGGCTTTGCGGGCAAGACGATCCTGGTCGAACTCGACAGCGACACGGGAAAGGAAAGTCTCAGAGCCCGGCTCGAACCGTTTTATCGCCGGCTGGCGCGCGGTGGCGAACTGTTGGGGCCTGACGGCCTGAAAATCCTGACCCTGTCCGCGCGCGGCGCGTCCACCACCGACCTGATTGCCTACGACCCCGACACGCCCGACGGGTTCATTGCCCGCTGCCTGAAAAAGTCTCCCGCCGAGGAACCGGTGTGCCACCGCGCCGTAACCCTTTCAAAGGGGCTTGAGCTGCGATACCGTTTCGACCAGTCCCTGCTGCCGCATTGGCGCGAGATCGAGCCCGCACTGGTCGCAAGGATTGAAGGCTTTCGAAAATCGTGAGCGATGACACAAAAAAGCGGCCTCCGAAGAGGCCGCGGGAAATCGCTTGAAGGATGGGCGTCAGACGTCTTCCAGATCGATTTCCAGAATGGCCATCTGGAAATTCCAGCTCAGATCCTCATCTTCGTCATCGCGGAAGATGACGCCGATAAATTCGTCGCCGATATAGACCTCGGCGGAGTCGTCCTTGCGCGGACGCGCCTTGACCTGAAGGCTCGGCAATTCAAATTTCGAACGCAGATAAGCTTCGATCTTTCGGATTTCATCGGGTTTCACGGCGCTCTCCTTGTGATTGCCTTATCTCAATCGTCCCGGCGCGGACCCTACAAGACCATGGCGAAATGCCAAGGAATTTCCGTCGGCTTTCCCCGTCTTCCTCAAATCACTTTTAACGCATGCGCTGGCTGTAAATCACTCGGAATGCGCGGCTTCTTCGCTCAAGAGCTGATTCATGCTGCGCGCAGGTTCCGCGCAACCGGCCTTGCCGACGATCTTGGCCGGCACGCCCGCGACGGTCGAATTCGCGGGAACATCCTTGAGAACCACGGAACCGGCCGCGATCCGGGAACAATGACCGATTTCCAGATTTCCAAGGATCTTCGCACCGGCGCCGATAAGCACGCCATGGCGGACTTTCGGATGACGGTCGCCACTTTCCTTGCCCGTCCCCCCGAGCGTCACGCCCTGGAGGATGGAGACATCGTCGTCAATCGTTGCCGTGGCCCCGACGACGATGCCGGTGCCGTGGTCGATGAAGATACCCCGTCCCACCGGCACGGCCGGATGAATGTCGATCTGGAAGACTTCCGACGCACGGCTTTGCAGGTAAAGCGCGAAATCCTTGCGGCCCTTGCGCCAAAGCCAATTGGCGAGCCTGTGCGTCTGCAGTCCGTGAAAACCCTTGAAGTAGAGAACCGGCTCCAGGTAGCGGAAGCAGATCGGATCGCGATCGTGAACGGCGACAATGTCGACACGGAAAATCTTGCCAAGCTCCGGCTCGTCGGCCAGCGCTTCCAGATAGGTCTGGCGGATAAGCGACGCGGAGACGACATCGCGGCCCAGACGGTCGCCAAGCCGGTGCAGCACAGCCTCTTCCAGCGTTTCGTGATTGAGGACCGTCTCGTAAACGAAGGACGACAGGGCGGGTTCGGCGGCAACCATGTCCTGCGCTTCGTCCCGAACCCGCTGCCAGACCGGATCGTGGGTCGGCACGTGCTTCAAGCC
The DNA here is from genome assembly GCF_017309185.1 of Roseibium aggregatum. Lineage (GTDB taxonomy): Bacteria > Pseudomonadota > Alphaproteobacteria > Rhizobiales > Stappiaceae > Roseibium > Roseibium aggregatum_B. The sequence continues at coordinate 2,746,739 of NZ_JAEKJZ010000001.1, forward strand.
GGTCGTTGCGATCGGTGTCGACATGGCCTCTCTCCTTTTCAATCCGTCAAACTGAGCCCCTAAAATAGGACTGTCGTCTGCTATTCCCAAATCAAACTTCCTGATATCAGATATGCACCATCTTTATGAACCGAGACTTTCCGGGGCATTCCGGTTTGTTTTGGCGGCCTTCACAATATGGAAAGCCTAGTAGCAGGCCAGGCGAACCGAGGAGCAACCGGCACAGATGACCAACGAAAGCGGCACAGCAGCCGACAATCCCCTTGTCATGGCCGGCGGCCCTGTTGCAGAGCTGTTCTTGAACGCACCGGACCGCAAGAACGCCCTGCCTCTCGCTGCCTGGCAGCGGTTTCCCGAAGCCCTTCGGAAGATTGAGAAAAAATCCGAGACCCGGGTGCTCATCGTCCGAGGGACCGGCGGGAAAGCCTTTTGCGCGGGCGCAGACATTTCCGAGTTCGAAGCGATACGGTCAACTCCGGAAGCCGCGAAACGATACGATGAAATCAACGTCGCCGCCTTCAAGGCGCTGAAATCACTTTCCATCCCCGTGATTGCCGCCATCGAAGGGCCGTGCCTCGGCGGCGGTCTCGGCCTTGCGCTTGCCTGCGACATCCGGATCGCCGAGCCCGGCGCCTTTTTCGGAATTCCGGCTGCCAGGCTCGGTCTCGCCTATCCGCCCGAAGCCCTCAGCGATCTTCTGGAAGCCGTTTCTCCCTCCAACGCAAAACAAATCCTGTTTGGCGCCCAGCGCCTCACGGCGGAGCATGCGCTTCGGATCGGCCTCATCGACGAAGTCACCGAGCCCGGTCAGCTGGAGGCACGTGTTCTGGCGTTGAGTTCTACGCTGTGCGCAAATGCGCCCCTATCGCTGAAGGCGGCCAAACATGCGGTGAACCTGCTGTCTCGCGCCGAAGCCGGTACGGGATTGCACGAGGCGCTCGCGAACGCAGATGCCTGCATAGACAGCGCGGATTACCGGGAAGGCTGCCGCGCCTTTCTGGAAAAGCGCCAGCCGGCGTTCAAGGGACGGTAAGCCGCTCAGAAGGATTTGCCGGCCGGCAAGCGAAGCTGCCTGCGATTGCGCGGCTGATTCAGTTTCTCAACAAAACCCTGCAACAGTTTGCAAACAGGAGCTTACGCCAGCACTTCCGCCGTTTTGAGCTCCGTCAGGAAATCCTCGACCGCGGAGGCGAACACGTCGTTCTTGTCGCCGGCGACCATGTGTCCCGCATCCCGGATATCGGTGAATTTCGCCTGGGGAACCTGTTCCTGAAACTCCCGGACATGGTCCATGGAGACCAGTTCGGAATTTTGTCCGCGAATGAGCAGCACCGGCAAGGTCAGATCCCCCGCGGCCGCGAACATCACATCCTGGGCCGCCAGCGCGGCTTCCGGTTCGCGGTGCTGACGTGTTTTCAGGAAGGCCGGATCCCAGTGCCAGCGCAGACGGCCATCGTCCCGGCGACGCAGGTTTTTCGACAGGCCGGAGAGATCCTTCGGCCTTGCCCGGTTGGGCAGGTATCGCGCGATCGCCTCTGCCGCTTCTTCAACCGTTTCAAAGCCTTCGTCCACCCTGTCGCCCATAAAGCCCAGCACCTTGCTGACACCGCCCATATCGATCCGCGGTGTGATATCGACAAGAACGAGCGCCGCCAGGCCGCCGGGGTTTTCCCGGCCTTCCGCGAGCATGCCGGCGAAACCGCCCAGAGACGCCCCCACCACAACAGGCTTCGCACCGTGGCGCGCGGCCACCATGCGTGTGACGGCGACGAGATCCAGGGCGAAATCCGTGAAACCGTAGTTGCCCGATGCGACCCAATCGCTCTCCCCGTGGCCACGCTGATCGAGCGTATAGACCGGATGGCCGAGACCCGCGATCCGCTGCGAGGCGGCATCCCAGGAATGACGCGTCTGGCCGCCCCCGTGCAACATCACGACCGGCTGGCCATCGCCTCCGTATCTGTCCGCAACGAGAGTGTTGGTCTCCGCCCCTTGAAATTCAACGCGCTCCGGCTGCATGTCCCCTCCCCTTGGCAAGGTGTCCTCCCGACACCTCTCTTCGTTCAAGCTTCCACATTGTTCAAAAACGCCAGCACGCCCTGTTTGTGAACCTTGTCCCCGACGGCGACCATGTGGTCCCGGCCCGGAATCTCCAGAACTTCTGCGTGCGGGATCAGATCCGCAAGCCTCTGCGGCGACCCGGCGATATCATCTTTCGTTCCGACGGCGACAAGAACCGGCCTTTCGATCCGTGCGACGTCTTCCTCGCTGATTTTCTGCCGCGACGAACGCATGCAGGCGGCAAGCGCCAGCCGGTCCGATCCGGTCTGTTCCGCAAAGGCCCTGAAGGCTCTCCCGGTCCGGTCCTCGACATCCTTGAGACTGTCCGCCTCAAGAGCCAGGGCAATCGGTTCCGGATCGCCGACGCCGCCGATCATGCCGTAGCCGAGACCGCTGAAAACCGCCCGGCGAACCCGGTTCGGATGGTTCAGCGTCAAAAAGGCGGAGATGCGGGCGCCCATCGAATACCCCATGACGTCGACGGTCTCGATCTTGAGTTGATCGAGCAGCCGTCTTGCGTCTTCCGCCATCGTCGGGGCTCCGTAGGCCGCCGGGTCGTGGAATTTCTGGCTGTCGCCATGCCCCCGGTTGTCCAGGGCGATCACGCGGCGGCCGTCCTTGACCAGCAGGTCCACCCATCCTGTATTGACCCAGTTCACCTTCTTGTTGGAGGCAAAACCGTGGATCAGCAGAATCGGATCTCCTTCGCCCTCGTCCAGATAGCTGATACGAACTCCATCCAGGTCAAACTGGGGCATGTGCAATATTACCTTTACGTAAACGGAAAAGACGTTTCTTCATCACAGTAAAGGCAAGACGATCCTTTGGCAAAGCGGAAATGCCATTGTCCGGCGGGCTTCTCCCCTGCGGCGCCGGAGCGCAACGCGGGCCCCTGTCCTTTCATATTACGAATGGATATGGTCCTTGAAATTTGCTACTGGAACGCAAAACCAAGCGACGAAGAGGATCCCGACAATGGCAGATCATGTTGTCCCGCATTTTCAAAACTCGGCCGGACACGACTCAATCGCTGTCGGCGTGCGCGAGTTCATGTGCATCGGCGCAAATCCGCCGTTCGATCATCCCCACGTGTTTCTGGACATGGGCAGCGAGAACGAAATCGTCTGCCCCTATTGCTCCACCCTCTACAAGTTCGATCCGACCCTCAAGGCTGAGGAATCCTCGCCCGCCGACTGCGGCTGGGTTCCTGCTGCGGCCTGAAAAAGCCCGTTGCCCGTAAGAAGTCGCAAAAATGCCCCAGGAAGGTGAGACCAATCACCCGATCGTCATCGCCGGAGCCGGCATCGGCGGTCTCTGCGCAGCGCTCGCCCTCAGGCGGCAGGGGCATGAAGTTGTGCTTCTGGACAAGGCCGCTCGGCTTGCGGAGGTCGGCGCCGGCCTCCAGCTTTCACCGAACGCGTGCTCTGTGCTGGACGAACTCGGTGTGCTCGGCGATCTGGAGCCTCACGCCTTTGCACCGAATTTCCTGCAGATCCATTCCGCCCGGTCAAACGCCTTGCTGGCAAAGGTGCCGCTCGGGTCTTTCCTGAAAGAGCGGCACGGCCATCCCTACTGGGTTATTCACCGAGCCGATCTTCAAAGCGTGCTTCTGGACCGGGTCAGTCAGACGCCGGGCATTGATCTCCGGCTAGGAGCGGAGGTCCAGACCCTCAAGTCGACGCCCTACAATTACCTGGCGTGCGAGTATCGGACCGGTCCGGATACGCACAGCCTGGACTGCAGGGCCCTGATTGGCGCCGACGGCGTGTGGTCGAAGACCCGCCAGCTTCTGCCCAACCATGAAAACGCCCGCTTCAGCGGACAGGTCGCCTACCGGGCCACCCTGCCGATCGAACAGGTTCCGAACCGGTGGACCGGTGACTCGGGCCTGTGGCTGCATCGGGACGCGCATCTGGTCCACTACCAGATACGAGGCGGCAGGGAACTGAACATCGTGGCCCTGGCGACCGAAGACTGGAAGGACGAAACCTGGTCCGCTGCGGCTGACAAGAAAGCCTTGCTGCATGTCTTCAAGGACTGGCCGGCGGAAGTCCGCAACCTGCTCGCCCTGCCGGACACATGGCTGAAATGGGCCTTGTGCAGCGTGAACGCCACGGGGCCCTGGACTCACGGCCACATCGCGCTGCTTGGCGACGCGGCCCACGCGATGCTGCCCTTCATGGCGCAGGGCGCCGGCATGGCCATCGAAGACGCCGCGATCCTGGGCCGGCACCTGCCCGGGGATGTCGCGAATATTCCCGCAGCGCTGCGCGCCTATGAGCGCCAGCGAAAATCCAGAGCCGCCCATATTCAGAACCGGGCGTTCACGAATGCACAGGTCTTCCACTATTCCGGCCTTCCGGCCATGGCCCGGGACGCGGTTCTGCGTTTTTCTTCACCTCTGCAACTGGCGGCCCGTTTCGACGACATTTATGGCTGGACACCGGACTGATCGTCGCGGTGGCGCTTGAGCTGGATGAAAACCTGAGATAAAGCCAAGTCCCACTCGTGGCCCATGGAGAATGAAGATGATCGGAGAAAAAGCAGACGATGCTGTCACTGCTGCGTTGCTGGTCATCGGAGACGAAATTCTGTCCGGCCGGACCAAGGACAAGAATATCGGCTTTGTCGCCGACTACCTGACCTCAATCGGTATTGACCTCAAGGAAGCCCGGATCGTCCCGGACGAAAAATCCGAAATCGTGACCGCCGTGAATGCGCTCAGGGCCCGCTACGATTATGTCTTCACCTCCGGCGGCATCGGCCCGACCCACGACGACATCACCGCGGAATGCATCGCGGCTGCCTTCGGTGTCCCCCTGCTTCTGGACCCCCGGGCCGTCGCCATCATGGAGCCGCATTACGCGCCGGGACAATTTACCGACGCCCGCAAGCGCATGGCCCGCATCCCCGAGGGCGCCGACCTGATCGAAAACACGGTCTCCAAAGCGCCCGGCTTCAGGATCGGCAACGTTCATGTCATGGCCGGTGTGCCGGCCATAATGCAGGCCATGATGGACGCCATCGCCCCGACCCTGAGAACAGGCAGGAAGATGTTGTCGGAAACCGTTCCCGCAGACATGCCCGAAAGCCGCATCGCCGAACGCCTGGCCGACATCCAGGGTGCGCATCCACAGACCCTGATCGGCTCCTATCCAAGGGCAAACGACGGAAAATTCACCACACAGATCGTTATCCGTTCGCGCGACAAAGACATTCTGGACGCCGCAACGCGCGACGTGGCCCGGGCCGTTGCCGAGCTTTCCGGATAACTTGAAGGAAGAACCATGGAAAACCCTGCTCAAGATAAAGCGTTCCCGGTGTCGTGGGACATGTTTCACAGAGATTCCCGCGCCCTGGCCTGGCGGCTTTCAAGCGAGGGCGAATGGAAGGCCATTGTCTGCATAACGAGAGGCGGCCTTGTTCCCGCCGGCATCGTCGCCCGGGAACTCGGCATCCGAACCATCGAAACGGTCTGCATCGCCTCCTACCACGACTATGACAGCCAGGGCGAGTTGAAGGTCATCAAGCCGATCGACCCGAAAGTGATCGACCTGAAGGAAGGCGAAGGCAGCGGTGTGCTGGTGATCGACGATCTCGTCGACACGGGCAAGACACTCAAGGTCGTGCGCGACATGCTGCCCAAGGCGCACTACGCGACAGTCTACGCGAAACCGGTCGGTGTCCCGATGGTCGACACGTTCATAACCGAAGTCTCACAGGACACCTGGATTTACTTCCCCTGGGACATGGGCTGGCAGTTCCAACCGCCCCTGACGAAAGACACGGCGGGCTGAACCGGCGCACCAACGGCACGCACTGCCGTTGCGCACTTCACCGCAAGGTGATGACGCCGCCACTTTTCCGCCCCGAATAATCTGGTAAGGCCTTTTTCGACCGGTTGGACACCTTGTCCAGCCGGTCTTTTTCGTCCCCCACGCCGGACCGATGCGCTTCACGCGATCGAGAGTTCGGATCAACGAACCGTCAACATAGAACTCTGGAGCTTGTTCCGCGTTGTTCTGCAACGATCTCCAACATGCGGAAACGCGAAACACCGAACGGAATATTGAATGCTGAATCGACGTTTGTTCCTTGCCTCCGCCGCAGCCTCCCTTGCAGCGGGGTGTGTCTCCAATCGGCGCGGTGGACAACTTCCTCTTCGCCCGGGAGCTCCGGGCACGCCTCAGCAGACCGCTGCGCGTATATCGCCTGAATATGTGCAGATGTACCGGGCAATGCCCGAGGAGCGCTTCCCGATCCCGGCCGTGGACCTGACGCAGATTAATCCGGCCTACTACCGCCAACTGGTCGACTATAGCGCCCAGGAGCCCGCAGGCACGATCATCGTAGACACGCCGAACAGGTTCCTTTACCTGACCATGGAAAACGGCAAGGCCATGCGCTACGGCGTCGGCATCGGCCGCGACGGATTTGCCTGGGGCGGACGGGCGAAGATCCAGTACAAGAGGGCGTGGCCGACCTGGACACCGCCGGCGGAGATGATCGCCCGTCAGCCGGAACTCGAAGAATTCCGCAACGGCATGCCGCCAAGTCTCGACAATCCTCTCGGAGCGCGCGCGCTCTACATCTTTGAAGGCGGCAAGGACACGCTCTATCGCCTCCACGGCACTTCCGAAAGCTGGTCGATCGGCAAGGCGGTATCTTCCGGATGCGTGCGCCTGCTGCATCAGGACGTGATCGATCTCTACAACCGGGTGCCGGACGCCACGCCGATCGTCGTTCGGCAGGCCTGAGCCGGTATTGGCGGGCGGCTCACGTCAGATGACGATTTCGACGGGTTTGACAGCGTCAATTCCGTCCAGCCGGACATCGCAACCGATCGCATAGACTTCGACGCCCGCCGCCCGCGCCGCCTTGAAAGCCGCCGCGTAATTTGGATCGATGTCGGACGCGAGGTTGAGCCGCGGACAATCGGGCCGCTGAACCAGAAAGACCATGGCCGCCCGGTGCCCTTCGCCAACCATGTCGGCCAGCTCCCCAAGGTGCTTCGCGCCGCGTGCCGTCACGCTGTCGGGAAACTCCGCCAGACCGGGCTCGCGCATGAGGTGGACGTTTTTCACCTCGACATAGGTTCGCTCACCGCCCGCGCCTTCCAGGAGAAGGTCGATCCGTGAGTTCTTGCCGTATTTGACTTCCCGCCTGAGGGACGCGTAGCCCGCCAGCTCCGCGATGCGGCCCGCATCCAGAGCTTCCTCCACAAGCCTGTTCGGATGCGCCGTATTGATGCCGACCAACGCACCATCGGCCTCAATCACCTCCCAGGAATACTTGAGTTTCCGTTTGGGATTGTCCGATTGCGAAAGCCAGACCGGCGCGCCCGGCTCCTTCAGGCCGAGCATGGAGCCCGGATTGGCGCAATGGGCAGTAACTTCGGCCCCGTCTTCGTCCAGAACCACATCCGCCAGGAAGCGCTTGTACCGCTTGACGAGTCGTCCGCTGACCAGGGGAGCTGGAAACTTCATGAAAAGCCTCTTCGGGAAACGTACCGCCTTGGCGGCTTGGAATCACTTGGACCAGAAATCCGGATCCAGAAGGACGAGAACGGTGAAGAGTTCAAGCCGTCCGACCAGCATGGCAAACGACAGGAGCCACTTTGCGCCGTCCGGCAGCGGCGCGAAATGGCCCGCCGGACCAATCACCGGACCGAGCCCCGGCCCCACGTTGCCGACGGATGTCGCCGCTGCGGAAATCGCTGTCACGAGGTCGAGATCGAAAAAGGACAGAGCCACGGTGATGATGCCGACCGACCCCATGTAGACAACGAGAAACGCAAGGACGGAGAAGGACAGTTCAGGCGTCAGCCGCGTTCCCGCGTATTCTTCCGACATGATCCGGTGCGGCCGCACCATCCGGCGCAGGTGGGCGCGCACCGTTCCGAAGAAAACCAGGAACCTGAAGACCTTGATGCCGCCCGTGGTCGACCCGGTGCAGCCGCCAACGAACATCAAGAGCAGGGTAATGCCCACCACGGGAGCGCCCCACTGGGAAAAGTCCCCGAGCGCATAGCCTGTGCCCGTGACGATCGAAACCACATTGAAGGTCGCCCGCAACAGCGCCTCGTCGAACGGAAAGCGCATCTCGAGGCCCAGGTAGACCGTAAGCGTCAGCGAAACCAGTGCGAGGAACCCGAGCAGCGCGCGCACCTGCGGATCGCGCCACAGATGCAGGGGATGACCGCGCAAAGCCTGAATGATCAGAACGAACGGCAGCGCTCCGATCACCATGAAGACGATGGCCACCCAGCCGGATGCGGAATTCTTGAAGTAGCCGAAGGACTGATCGTGGGTCGAATAGCCGCCGGTCGCGATGGTGGTCAGCGCATGGTTGAAGGCATCGAACAATTCCATGCCGGTCGCAAGATAGGCCGCGATGCACAACACGGTCAGGAACAGATAGGCAAGGCCGATCAACCGGATCAGTTCAACGGACCGACTGACGATCTTCTCGGAGCGGTCGGAGCTCTCGCTCTGGAAAAGCTGCATTCCTCCGATTCGCAGGAACGGCAGCAGAACGATCGCCATGACGATAATTCCCACTCCGCCCATCCACTGCATGATGGAGCGCCAGACCAGCAAGCCGGGCGGCAGGCTGTCCAGGCCGGTCAGGACCGTGGAGCCCGTGGTCGTGAACCCGGAGACGGCCTCGAAAACAGCGTCCGCATAGCCGACCCCCAGCCACAAGAACGGCAAGGCGCCGAAGACCGGCAGCGTGGCCCAGGCCAGGGTCGTCAGGATGAAGGTCTGCCGCGTATCGAGCCCTTCCCGCAAGGCGCCCCCGACCGCGAGCGACAACAGCATGCCGAACATGCCCGTCAGCAGCGCGGAGAACACGAACGCCTGCCAGTCCGGGTTTTTCTGCGCCACATCCACGATTGCCGGGATCAGCATGGCGGTCGCAAGACCGACATATAAAAAACCGAGGACATTCAAAACTGGTCTGAGAGCAATCAAGTACCGCGCTTCCCGAACAACAAGACCCAGGCCTTCGTTCCCGCACCGAAAACAAAAGCATCTCGTCCTAGCCTCTTTCTGAACATTTTCCAATGGGCAGGTCGTACGTTCCCCTGAACACCCGGACGATTGCCTTCAAACCGACGGCGGCTAGCGGGACGCGGCATGTTTCTGATCGCAGTACAAATCCGTCTTCGTCTTCGTCGCCCGACCTGTCAGTTTTCACACGGTTACTCTAAACGAAAAGATTTTTGCCAGTACATCCAAGCATACACCAGAAAGTTGCATTCGGGAGGCAAATTTTTTTATTATTATCTTGACCTTATTACTCAAAAATCAGGTTTTTGTTCAGACTTTCGTAGCGAATGTGTACTACTTTCCGATGCAAAAGGTGCGAAACTCGCCAAGCGTAGATTTAACAGGGGTCAGATTCAATTTCTCGGCTAGGGCCACATTCGCTCGTTCTCAGGATCAGCACAATCCTGGTCCTAATGGTGCTCTGCAGCATCGGCTGCATCGCAGCCCTGAGCTATTACGAAAATTCTCGTACGGCTCAGGAGAACGCAACGCTGCAGATCGATGGCGCCGCCCGCACCGCGGCGGCAATGCTCTCGCTTGAGACATCTTCCCCTTTTCAGCCGGAATTCGACAACAGCGCACGACCGGTCGCCTATATACTCAAGGACGGCAACGTCAGTTCGCAGCTTGGGTCCTCAGCCATGCTGACCGAACTCATCAAGGCCATCGGCTTCAGCAACCAGGGCGCCGTCAATCTGTTCAAGTGGTCGGAAGCGACGCAATCCTTCGATCGGTTTGCCACGACCTTCACCAAACCGGATGGAAGCCCCGCGGCTTCGTTTTCGATTGAAGCAGGCCATCCCGCTTACGCCGATCTGACGGCCGGACGTCCTTACGAAGGAAAGGTACCGGTCCGGAACACTCAGCATCTGGCGTATCTAGTGCCGGTCCTGACCGCCGACCGTGACCTCGCCGGAGCGGTCGCCGTCGATGTCGGCCGGGCGGATGCCCTGCAGGCCGACCGGGAAAGACTGCAAGGCAAGATCCTTGCCGCGGCTCTCCTGATACTGGCGGGTGCCGTTCTGATCGGCGGTCTTCTCCTGAGATTCGAGCTTCGCCCGCTGCGCAGACTGGCCAAGACGGCGGAAGAGCTCGCCTCCGGCAAGCAACCCGACACGATCCCGTTTTGCGACCGCGGGGATGAAATCGGCGATCTCGCCCATGGCCTCGAAAAGGTCATGGATCTCCACGACAAGCTGCAGAAGCTGGCTTACACCGACCCGGTCACCACGGCCGGCAACCGAACACGCTACTTCGCCGATCTCTCAAAGATCCTCAGAGAAGCCAAGTCGGGAAAATACTGCGCCTCGCTGCTCCATCTCGACTTCAACGGTTTTGCCAAGATCAACGACACGTTCGGGCAGCAAGCGGGAAATCGCGTGCTGCTGCAGGCCTACGCCCGCCTGGCCGGCATTTTCGGCCCGAGAGCGAAAATTGCGCGCATTTCCGGAGACGACTTCTGTGTTCTGCTGCCTTTTGACGGCGAAGGGACCGTGGCCGAGGACAAGGCGCTTCAGACGATCGAGGAACTGTCGGCTCCCTTTCATCTGGAAAATACCGAAATCAGGATCGAGCCCTGTATCGGCATTGCCTTGCTGCCCCAGGACGCTGAGGACGTGGAAACCGCTCACCGGGTCGCCGGGCTTGCCCTGAGGGCCGCGAAGGAAGCGGGCGAACCCTGTTACCGCTTCTTCACCGCGCCGCTCAACGAACGCGTTCAGACGGAAATGCTGACCGAAACGCTGTTGAGGGCTGCCTTGAAAACCCGGCAGCTCTCGCTCCACTACCAGCCGCAGCTCAACCCCACGGACGGTCGGCTGATAGGACTGGAAGCGCTGATCCGCTGGCGCAGCGAAACCCGGGGGTTCATTCCTCCGGGAGAGTTTATCCCGATCGCCGAAAAGACAGGCCTTATTCTGGACGTCGGACACTTCGTGCTCGAGGAAGCCTGCAAGCAGGCCGCGAAATGGATACAGGCCGGGTTCGAGTTCGGACATATCTCCGTCAACGTCTCTCCGATCCAGTTCCGCCAGCAGAGTTTCGCCCGCACCGTCAGGGAGATCCTGGCGAGCTACGGGCTGGCGCCGCAAATCCTGTGCCTGGAAGTCACCGAGAATGTCTTTGTCGATACAAGCGAGAAGATGGTCCTCGACGTTCTGTCCGAATTGCAGGAAATCGGCGTACAGCTGTCGCTCGACGATTTCGGGTCCGGTTATTCCTCGCTGATCTATCTGCACCGGCTGCCGTTCCAGGAACTGAAGATAGACCGTGTCTTTCTGTCCGATGCCTGCAGCGATCCGCAAAAGGAGCATCTTTTCCAGGCGATTGCCGGCCTCGGACGCAGCCTCGGCCTGCGTGTCATCGCGGAGGGCGCCGAAACCGCTCAGGAGTTCGCGTTATGCTCGGCTCACCGCTGCGACGGTATTCAGGGCTATTTCTGCTCGCCGCCTGTGCCGGCGCATGACATTCCTGCGCGGCTCAACGCGTTTCATCAGTCCTTTGATCTGCCGCGCGTAACGAAGCCGAGGGCCTCCCGTCCCGGCAAACGGCGGGCCTGATCCGGCAACCCGGTTCAATCCTGTACCTTGCCGGTCATCAGGAGCGGAGCGGCGTCGAGTTTGTCGGCGTTCATCATTTCGGCGATCTGCTCGATGGCAGCTATCATGTCCGCCCGTTCGCCCGCCTGCAGATCCGCGAACTTCCTTTCGAATTCCTCGTGCAGCAGACCGGGGACATCGGCGACAACCTCCTCGCCTTTTTGCGTCAGCCTGGCATGGACGATTCGCCTGTCGGAGGCCGATCGATAGCGTTCGACAAGGTCCTTTGCCTCCAACTTGTCCAAAATGGTCACCACTGTGGAAGAGCTGAGGTCCACATGTTCAGACAGGGCTTTCGTGGTAACCTCTCCCATGTCGCGGACACCTTGCAAAACGACGATTTGGGGGATGGTCAAACCGGTTGACCGAGACACTTCACGCGACCGCAGATCGATCGCCCGGACGATCTTGCGGATGGCCTTGACAACTTGCGACGACTGGACGGACGCCATCGTTACACCTCTATTGAATTGAACTCTAATGATTTGAGTTCTATATAGTGCCCGTCTTTTCAGGAAACGGAGAAATTTGTCAATATGTGCGGCATTTGCGGCGAAGTGGTTTTCAACGGGGCTCAGTCGGATGTGATCCGGGTCAGCCGGATGGCGGACGCGATGGAAGCCCGCGGTCCCGACAGCATGGGCGTCACCCAGCGCGGCCGGGTCGCCTTCGGCCATCGGCGGCTGAAAATCATCGACCTGAGCGAACGCGGCACGCAGCCCATGACCGACATGGCGCTCGGCCTGTCCCTGGTTTTCAATGGTTGCATCTACAATTACCAGGAACTGCGCGAGGAGCTGACCGCCAAGGGCTATGCGTTCTTTTCCACCAGCGACACGGAAGTCATTCTGAAAGCCTGGGCGGAATGGGGTAAGGACTGCTTCTCGCACTTTCACGGCATGTTCGCCGTTGCCATTCACGAGCACGAGAGCGGCCGCATTCATCTGGCCCGCGACCGCTTCGGCATCAAGCCCCTTTATTTCAGCGAGAGCGGCGGCAAACTCGCTTTCGCATCCTCCCTGCCCGCTCTTTTGGCCGGAGGCGGTATCGACACCTCGATCGACAAGGTTGCGCTTCACCACTACATGAGCTGGCACGCGGTCGTGCCGGCCCCCAGAACGATCCTGAACGGCGTGAGAAAGCTTCCCGCGGCCACGGTGCGCACTCTTGAGACGGATGGGCGGTCCAGCGACCATACCTATTGGGAGCCGGGCTTCGAAAAGACCGCCGAGGACCTCGGTCGAAGCGCCGAAGACTGGCGGGATCTCGTCCTGGAGTCCCTGCGCAAGGCGGTCCGCCGGCGCATGGTCGCCGACGTTCCCGTCGGGGTTCTCCTGTCCGGCGGTGTCGATTCCAGCCTGATTGTCGGCCTGCTCGCCGAAGAAGGACAACAGGGCCTGGCCACCTTCTCCATCGGCTTCGAGGAAGCCCACGGCGAAAAGGGCGACGAGTTCCAGTACTCCGACCTGATCGCCGAACATTACGGTACCAATCACAGCAAGATCTTCATTCCGTCGTCGGAACTGCAGGAAAACCTGCCCGGGGCGATCGGGGCGATGTCGGAACCGATGGTCTCTTACGACAACATCGGCTTCTATCTGCTGTCGCGCGAGGTGTCGAAACACATCAAGGTTGTCCAGTCGGGCCAGGGTGCCGACGAGGTTTTCGCCGGCTATCACTGGTACCCGAAACTGACCGGCTCCAATCAGCCCGTCCAGGATTACGCCGCAGCCTTCTTCGACAGGACGCAGGCACAGATGACGGAAGCGGTCTCGCCCGACTATCACTGCGAGCGAAACGAAAGCCTGGCCTTCGTCGAAACGCATTTCGCGAAACAAGGCGCTGAAGACCCCGTTGACAAGGCCTTGCGGCTGGACACCAATATCATGCTGGTGGACGATCCGGTGAAACGGGTGGACAACCACTCCATGGCCTGGGGACTGGAAGCCCGCGTTCCGTTCCTCGATCACGAGCTGGTGGAACTCGCCGGCCGGATCCCGGCCGAATTCAAACTCGCCCAAGGGGGCAAGGGCGTCTTGAAGGAAGCAGCGCGAATGGTCATACCGAGCGCGGTCATCGACCGTCCCAAGGGCTACTTTCCAGTCCCGGCGCTCAAATACATCCAGGGCGACTATCTCGACATGGTGCGCGACACGCTGTCCAGCAGCGCAGCCCGGGAACGCGGCCTGTTCAACCAGCCTTATCTCGACAAGCTTTACGCGGACCCGACCAAATACATCACCCCCCTGCGCGGCTCCGAACTCTGGCAAGTCGCACTTCTGGAAATGTGGCTGCAACAGCAGGAGGTCTGACCATGGCCGAGAATGAACAGTCGCGGCCCAAGGGCGCGTTCGACCACCGCCTGAAACGGATGCGCGAACATGGCCTCAAGCCGGAGTACCGGCTTGAAGAGACCGAAGCGCAGAAAAACCGCTACATCGATTGCGGCTGGGGCCGGCTGGTCTTTGCGAACACCTATCAGGAGACCGACAAGCTCGTGGAGGTCCTGCGCAACGAACGGCCTGACCGGCGCGACATCGCCTTTTACGTGCGCGATCCGCATGTGCTGGTCGGTACCGCGCCACAGGAACTCTTTCTCGACCCCTCCCACACCTTTCGTCTCGATCTGGCAACCTACCGGGCGGCCCGCGACCTGCGGAAGGGGTTCACGGTTCGCCGCCTGTCCTCGCGCAACGATGCGGAAGCAGTCAACGAGCTTTACCTGAGCCGCGGCATGGTTCCGGTTCCGCCGGATTTCTTCTGGTCGCAACTCGACCCCCGTTCGATCACGGTGCTCGTCGCGGAAGAAGAAGAAACCGGTGCGATTGTCGGAACCGCCATGGGCGTCGACCACAGCCGCGCAACCAACGGGGCCGACACGGGCTGCTCGCTGTGGTGCCTTGCGGTCTCCCCCCAGGCGCGCTTCGCGGGGATCGGCGAAGGCCTTGTCCGGCGTCTGGCGGAGATCTTCCAGGCCAAGGGCACGCCGCACCTCGACCTCTCCGTCCTGCACGACAACGAACTCGCCATCGGACTTTACGAAAAGCTCGGTTTCGAGCGCGTTCCCTATTTCACCGTCAAACGCAAGAACACGATAAACGAGGCGCTCTTCGCCGGCCCTCCCATGGAGGACAAGCTCAATCCCTACGCCACGATCATCATCAACGAGGCGCGGCGGCGCGGGATACAGACGGAGATCGTCGACGCGCAAGGCGGGTTTTTCCGCCTCTCCTATGGCGGCCGCTCCGTGTCCTGCCGGGAATCCCTGAGCGAGTTCACCAGTGCCGTCGCCATGTCGATCTGCGACGACAAGGCAACGACGAGACGCATCGTCCAGCGTGCCGGCGTGACCGTGCCCGACCAGATCCTCGCCGGTTCCGGCGCCGACCTCGGAGCATTCCTTGAAAAACACGGCTCCGTGGTCGTCAAACCGGCCCGCGGCGAACAGGGCAAGGGCATTGCGATCGGCCTGACGACGCCGGAGGAAATCGCAGCGGCCGTCGACGTCGCCCGGACCTTTTCGAACGATGTGCTGATCGAGGAATGTGTCACCGGCCACGATCTGCGCCTTGTTGTCATCGACTACCGGGTCGTTGCCGCGGCCTTGCGCAAACCGGCGGAAGTGACCGGAAACGGCAAGGCGACAATTGAAAACCTGATAGAGACGCAGTCCCGCAGGCGGTCGGCGGCGACAGGCGGAGAAAGCAGGATCGTAATCGACGACGAGGTACGCCGATGCCTTGCCGGAAAGGGATACGACCTTCAGGACATTCTGGCGGAGGGAGAAACCCTGGCGGTCCGGCGCACCGCGAACCTGCATACCGGCGGGACCATTCACGATGTCACGGGCGAAACCAACCATGCCCTCATAGACGCCGCGATCAGGGCCGCGCGCGCCATCGAAATTCCAGTGACGGGCATTGACTTGATGGTGAAAGACCCGCGAAAACCGGATTACCGTTTCATCGAAGCCAACGAACGGCCCGGCCTTGCGAATCACGAACCGCAGCCGACCGCCGAGCGCTTCGTCGACTTTCTCTTCCCCCTGTCGGTGCCGCAGCCGGTCAGGACGACCTTGAGCAGAGTGGGGACATGACCCTTCTAAACATCGACATTTCCTATCTGACCGATCGCCTCAAAGACCTGCTCAAGGTCCCGAGCCCCACCGGTTACACGGATCAGATCGTCCGGCATGTTTCGAAGGAACTGGAGTCGCTCGGGGTCTTTTACGAAATCACCCGGCGCGGCGGCGTGCGGGCGAAAGTTCCCGGAAAGAAGCGCAAGCCCGCTCGCGCCTTCGTGTCTCACCTGGATACGCTCGGCGCTCAGGTCAAGTCGCTGAAGGACAACGGCCGGCTCGAACTGGTTCCGATCGGCCACTGGTCCGCCCGCTTCGCCGAGGGCTCCCGCACGACGCTCTTTTCCGAAAACGGCGCCTATACCGGAACGATCCTGCCGCTGAAGGCCTCCGGCCACACCTACAACAAGGAAGTGGACGAGCTGCCGGTCGGCTGGGAGTATGTCGAACTCCGGGTCGACGCCTATTCCAAGTCGACGGACGATCTGCACCGTCTCGGGATCGATGTCGGCGATTTCGTCGCCATAGAGCCGATGCCTGAATTTCTTCACAACGGCTTCATCGTTTCGCGGCATCTGGACAACAAGGCGGGTGTTGCGGTGATGCTGGCGGCCATCAAGGCCCTTGTCGAAGCCGATGTCGAGCCGACGGTCGATGTCTACTGGCTGTTCACCATCGCGGAAGAGACCGGTCACGGCGCACAATCGATCCTGACGCCTGAGATCGCCTCTCTCGTCGCCATCGACAACGGAACCACGGCGCCGGGCCAGAATTCCGACGAATTCGGTGTCACCATCGCCATGGCGGACCAGACCGGCCCCTTCGATTTCCATCTGACCCGGAAGATGGTTCAACTGTGCCGCGACAACGACATCAAGTACCAGAAGGATGTTTTCCGCTATTACAGATCGGACGCGGCAACGGCCATCGAGGCGGGAGCCGACGTTCGAACGGCCTTGATCACCTTCGGTATCGACGCCAGCCACGGCTATGAGCGCATTCACATGCACGCCCTGCGCTCGCTTGCGGAACTCGCCACCGGCTACACGCTCAGCCCCGTCGAAATCCAGCGCGACGCGCGCGAGTTCGGCGGTCTGCGCGGCTTTACCAGACAGCCCACCAGCGATGCGGATCAGACGCTCAATCCGGAAACAGAGCAGCCGCTTCCAGAACCGGCAGGAGAATAGCCCGGACGATCTTTTCTGAACGCCTGTGAAATGAACGCGGCTTATCGGTTGGCGGTGTCGTGAAAGATCAAGGACCGCCGGCAATTGCCGGATCTCCCCCTGCATTGATCGTCTGGCTTGTTTTGGGGACGGTCCGGTCAAGTTCGATGTTCAGACGCCAGTTGCCGGTCTAGACAGCCCCCTCGCGCCCCGACCTGCCGGGCGTGATCCGCCATATTCAAACGGCCAACAGGCGCATGCTTCGCCCCATCGCAATTTTAGCTTATGGTTAATTATACGTTAATGACTTGTTCCAAATAATGTTTTATCCGTAATTTAGTTGCTTCGACGCAACACCCGGGACACGAACGGCCGCGGGCAAAAAGTTGGAGCTTTGGAATGGTTGGGACCTGGAATATTGTCTCCGGGAATTCGGTTTCGTTAGCGTAGCAGGTAATGCGTACAGTTTCGGCACTCCTGATAAGTGCATGTTTGGGCAACATGGCCTCCGCCGCAGACCTTAAGCAGGTTGTCCAGGAGGCGGTATCGACCAACCCGGATGTGCTTGAGTCTGCGGCCAACAGACGTGCGCGCAACTATGAATACAGGCGGTCTCAAGGCGCGTTTCTCCCCTCTCTGGATATTTCCGCGGAACTTGGTCCGGAACGTCTCGACCGTCCGAACTCCTTCACCACAAACGAAAACGACAAATGGCGGTTCTCGAAGGAGTTTACCGTAACGGTCGAGCAGCTCCTCTTTGACGGGTTCTCCTCCGTCAACGAGGTCTACCGACAGAGCGCACGCGTTGACGGTGCCGCGCTGCGGGTCATGGAACGGGCCGAGGCCACCGCGCTCGACGCGGTTGAAGCCTATATCGATGTGCTCCGTCATACGGCCATTCTGGCCAAAGCCCGCATGAACGTGACGAAACACCGCCGGATCTATTCCGATGTCCAGCAGCGGTTCGAAGGCGGAGAAACCGGAGCCGCGGATCGGTCCCAGGCGCGCGAACGCGTGGCAGCGGCGGAAGTCATCGTCAGCGAAGTCCAGAAATCGCTTCTCGATACCATCGCGAAATACGAAAGGGTTGTCGGTCAAAAACCGTCCTCTCTCGCACCGGCCAAGCCGGCCAGTATCCCGCCGGGCTCGGTAACCCGGCTCGTCGACACGGCCGTCCAGGTTCATCCGACGGTGCGTGCCGCCATCGCCGACGTCGACGCGGCCAGATACGAGTTTGAATCCACGAAAGGAAACTTCCTCCCCGAAGTCGCCCTGAGGGGACAGGCAGCGCTCGGTGACGACCTGGGCGGCATCGAAGGCCGCAACAACGAATATTCCGGCAAACTCGTCTTTTCCTGGAACCTTTTCAACGGCGGTCAGGATACCGCCCTCTCTATGGAGTTCGGCGAACGCCTGGCGGAAGCGCAGATCCGCGTGGACCGGGTCCGCCGGGAATTGAAAGAGGGTATCGAGCGGTCGTGGGCCTCCGTGACCACCACGACGAGCCGCATCAAGGCGCTGCGTGACCAATTGGCCGCCAACAGGCAGGTCGTGGACGGCTACCGCCAGGAATACGACATCGGACAGCGCACGTTGCTGGATGTCCTGAACGCCGAAAACGCACTCTTCAACAGCGAGATCGAACTGATCTCCGCACGCGCCATCTATGCGTTTTCGACCTATCAGTTGCGCGCGACCAGCGGCGACCTTCTGGCCTACATGAATGTGATCCCGCCCGTGGAAGCCACAGACGGCCAGCGAGACAACAGATCGATCTTCCCGCAGAGCACCGGTTTCAGCCTTGAGCCGTTACGCAAATTCTAACGATTTCGGGTAAGATTGCCCTGCTGACCTTCAGGCAATCTGTATTACACTTCATGGCGCCGCAATGCCGGACCGAGTCGGAACGCCTCACTCGCCGGGCCTGCCCCGGCGCACAGACCGGACGGGCCTGCACACCGGCGCCTGAAGTAATCCGCGGGGACACAAGGGCTTACCCCTAGATGCTGCATCACGATACCGACCCGAACACGCAAGCCGGAACAGTCGGCGAAACGCCGTCTGGCAAGGACCTGCTTGCGGAAGCACTGAAGTATGTCGCCCGGGTTCATGGGTATCATGTGACGGACAGCGTCATCTGGAGCGGTCTTCCCCAGGAACAGAAAACCTTGTCCGTCGGAGCCCTGGGGCGGGCGGCGGCGAACTGCGGCCTGAACGCGCTCCCGGACCAGAAGGATCTCGACACGATCCCGCTTGCAGCGCTCCCCTGCATCGTCGTGACCCGCAATTCGAGAATGTTCGTTCTGACCGCCATCCACAAGGACAAAGGCACCGTCGAACTTGTCGATCCCGTGGACCTGAAGAGCAAGCTCAATCGTCCTCTCGATGCGTTCCTGGACGAGTACAGCGGCTATGCGATCTTCTTCCAGCCTGCTGTGGACAAAAGCGGAGAAAGCGCACGCGAACTCGGCGCCAGGGGACATTGGTTCTGGAGCACGGTCTCGTCGTACTGGCGGGACTACGTTCACGTGGCGCTGGCCGCGCTGCTGATCAACCTGCTTGCGCTTGCCTCCCCGCTTTTCACGATGAATGTCTACGACCGTGTCGTTCCCAATTTCGCGATCCCGACCTTGTGGGCCCTCGCGATCGGGGTCATTTTGACCCTCATCTTCGACTTCGTGCTGAAGATCGCCCGCGGCCAGATCATCAACGTCGCCGGAAAACAGGCGGACAACGAACTGGCCAGCAAAATCTTCGCGCATGCGCTCGCCATAGACTTCGAGAAACGGCCGGTCAGTTCCGGACAATTCGCCAATCACATCCGCGAATTTGAGACGGTTCGGGAGTTCATAACGTCCTCCTCGCTGGTCTCGCTGATCGACCTTTGCTTCATCGGCATCTTCGTCGCGGTTCTGGCGTTGCTGGTCGGACCGCTAGCAATCGTGCCGCTGGTGGCCATTCCCATCGTCCTTGCGATCAGTCTTTTTGTCCAGGCGCCGCTTTCCGGAGCCATTGAAAAGTCTCATCGGGAAAGCGCGATCCGCCACGCCATCCTGGTGGAAAGCATCGCCAATCTCGACACGGTGCGGGCCCTCAACGCCGAAGGCCGGATGCAGACGAAATGGGAGCGGTCCGTTGCCGCCAGCAGCGCCGCCATCATGACGGGCCGTTTCTGGGCGCTGATCGCGCAATCGGGAACGGGCCTGGTCCAGGCTTCAGTGTCCATCGGCATCATCGTCTGGGGCGTTTACCTGATCGCAGACGGCGATATCACCATGGGAGCGCTGATCGCGGCAATGATGCTGTCCGGCCGGGTACTGGCGCCGCTCGCCAACGTCGCCAACACCTTGACCCGCCTTCGCCAGACCATGCATTCATTCAAGGTCCTGAACGAGGTCATGGCCACCGAGACCGAACGCAAGCCGGGCCGAACCTACATCAACAAGCGCATCGCATCCGGGTCGGTCGAGTTCACGAGCGTGGACTTCCGTTATCCCGGTGCGGAGAACGACAGCCTGAAAAATGTCTCGTTCAAGATCGGCCCCGGAGAGACTGTCGGCCTGATCGGCCGGGTCGGCTCGGGAAAAAGCACCATCGGCCGGCTGACCTCCGGCCTCTATTATCCTTCGAACGGCTCCGTCCTGATCGATGGCACGGAAACACGGCAGTTCGATCCGGCGGATCTCAGATCCAATGTCGGCTTTCTGTCCCAGGACAATGTGCTGTTCAGCGGCACGGTGCGCGAAAACATTGGCGCGGGCGACCCGTTCGCCGATGATGACGACCTGATCGAAGCCGCCCGGATCGCGGGCGTCGAGGAATTCATTGCCCAGAATCCGCTCGGCTACGACCTGCAGGTCGGCGAAGGCGGCCGGTTTCTCTCCGGCGGCCAGAAACAGGCGGTCGCCCTGGCCAGGATCCTGCTCAGGAAACCGCGTGTGCTTTTCCTCGACGAACCCTCCGCCCATCTGGATCTGGCTTCCGAGCGCCGCCTCATCGCCCGATTGAAGGAGTTCAACAGTCCCGACACGACAGTGATCATCAGCACCCACAGGATGAGCCTGGTCGAACTGACCGACCGGCTGATCACCCTTGAAGCCGGCAAGGTCGCGCTCGACGGCCCGCGCAAGGAAGTGCTTCGCAAGCTTCAGGAACTGGGTGCGGTCAATGCCGCCAGCCAGCAGGGCCCGCGAGGTGGCACGGTATGAGCACGGGCGGCTGGAACTACGCCAACGACATCCGCGACATCATCCAGACCAGACCGCCGCGCTACACCACCAACGTGGTTCGCATCGGGCTCCTTCTCTTCGTCGTCGCGCTGGTCTGGGCCTATTTCGCCACGCTGGAAGAGGTGACCAGGGGCGACGGCCGGGTGGTCCCCTCCCGTCAGATCCAGGTCGTTCAGGCGCCGGACACCGGGATCGTGGAAAAGATCCTGGTGCGGGAAGGCGACATTATCGAAGAGGGGCAGCCGCTCATCGAGATCGACGACACGACCTTTTCCTCCCAGCTCGGTGAAATCCGTCAGCGCCGCTTCGCCCTGCTGGCCCGCATTGCGCGGCTGCAGGCGGAAGCCGACCGGACGGAGCTCGGCTTCCCCGCCTCATTGAGAGAAGCGGTTCCCACCCTGATTGCCGAGGAACAGAATGTCTTTCGGGACAAGAATACCAGCCTGGAAAACGAACTGGGCGTCCTGAGCAATCAGGCCTCGCAGAAAGAGCAGGAATACCAGGAACTCCTGGCGACGAAGACCAAGCTGGACAATGTCATTGAAATCATGCGGCGCGAGGTCGAGATCAACCAGCGACTGTTCGAGCGCAAGGTCCTGCCAGAAATCGAGTTTTTGAAACTGCAGCGCCAGTTGACGGAAAGCGAAGGCGAGCTTGAAATCACCAAGGCCTCCGTGAAACGGGCCCTGGCTGCGAAGGAGGAAGCCAGCGAACGCTCGCGCAACGCGGTTTCGACCTTCGTTTCCGAAGCGAGACAGCAGTTGGCTGAAGCCCGCGGCGAGCTTGCCGTGATCGAGGAAAGCATGAAAGGCGCGGCCGACCGGGTCCGCCGGACTGAGCTGGTTTCCCCCGTCAAGGGCATCATCAACAAGCTGAACATCACCACAATCGGCGCCGTCGTCCAGCCGGGCGCGGATCTGGTGGAGATCGTCCCCCTGGAAGATACTTTGCTGATCGAGGCGCAGATCCGACCAAAGGACGTCGCCTTCCTGCATCCGGGCCAGATGGCGCAAGTCAAGATAACCGCTTACGACTATTCCATCTATGGCGGTTTGGAAGGCAAGCTCGAACGCATTTCCGCGGATACGACGGAAGATGAAGAAGGTAACCGCTTCTTCCGCGTCATGATCAGAACAGATAAAAATTATCTTGGTTCTGAAACCGATCCTTTACCAATAATACCGGGAATGGTCGCGTCGGTAGATATATTAACCGGCGAGAAAAGCGTTCTCGACTACATCTTGAAGCCGATCAAAAAAGTTCGGGACCAGGCACTCCGGGAGCGCTGACGTCTCGTTAAAATGAGGCGATCGGCAGATGGAACAGAGTGCGACCGCGCCGGAATATCCGGCCGCGAACAGAAAAGCTGTGCCTGCCTTGTGGCGGATCGGGCTTGCGGCGCTCGCCCTTCAGGCGTCCTGCGCATCCAGTCCGGCCACGGAAATGGCGGATGCCCCATCGGATGCCCGGCCCCTGCTCCAGATCTCCCTGTTTCACCCGGCGCCTTTCGCTACCCACGCAGTTGAATTCCGGTTCGGCTCACCCTTCACGGCCCGGGAAGTGCGGACCGGTCTTCCGCCCTCTGCTTCCTTCGCGGGAACAGAAATCAGGTCGCCATCCGCCAAGCCGGTGCGTGCACGCCGCAGCCAGGAAACTGTCGAATGGTCGCCCGGGTCCGTCGGAGAGCGAAAATCCACGTCCCTATTCGGCGCCCTTGGCAATCCGGTGGCGTTGACGCCGGTTTCCGATCGCTGGCAACGAGCGCTCGGCGGCCTCCGCACCGGCCGTTCGCTCCGCGCGGACTTTCGGGCATATGCCGCCATTCTGGAGCAGGCCGGCAAATCACGGCGCGGACTGCAGATCCCGAAAGTCAACTACATGGTCAACCGGCTGGTGGCCTACCGACAGGACGGACGTCTCTGGCAAAAGCCTGAATACTGGGCAAGCCCGGCCGAGACACTGGAAAGGCGCGCGGGCGACTGCGAAGACTACGCCATCCTGAAATACGCCTTGTTGCGCGATCTCGGCATAGCGGACGAAGACATGAGGATCGTGGTGTTGCGCGATACGGCGGCGAAACGTCATCACGCGGTTCTCAGCGTGCGCCACGAGGGCAATTGGCTCGTTCTGGACAATCGCTTTTCCCGCGTCCGCTTCGAACGGGACCTGCCGAATTACCGGGCGCTTTATTCCGTCAATGCCGCCGGCGCATGGTCCCATGTGGCGCAGGCGGGCAATCCGGTGCGCCTCGCGGCCCGCGTGAGGCCTTCGACCGAATAATCCGCTTGGCCCTCTCGCGAATCACGCCGAATGCGGCTGCACCGTGCCGAGAACTTCCAAGCGATTACGCCCCGGTAACGTCAACCCCGGCTTCCGTGCCGTGGGTGTCAAGCACGATCTGGATCGTCTCGCCCATGGACACGTGATCCTGCAGCACGGCCGCGTCCTGCCAGCCGTGGTCTGTACCAGCCCCGTCCAGGTCCACCTCGATGCGGATATCTCCGTTGGCATCCAGCTGCGCACGGACAAAATCATCGATGTCGTCACCGGGACCGAAAGCCCCGTCCAGAAGCAGTCCGAGATCGAGCTTGTCGCCGTCTTCGAACGTGTAGTCGGTGATCACATCGGCCTCTGCCAGCGAACTCAGAACAAATGTGTCCGCACCTTCGCCGCCAGTGAGAATATCCGAACCGAGTCCTCCGGCCAGAATATCGTCCCCATCGGTTCCAACCAGGATGTTGTCGCCGTCGTCACCGGCGATGACCGACGCGGTGATTTTCGGCGTGGCCTGAGGAACGGCCCCGTTCTCCGCATCGGCAACGGGATTTGACTGGCTCTCTGTCGCAGTCGCGTCTGCTTGCTGAGCTTCGGAGGTTGGAGTGGCGTAAACTTCGTCCGCGCCAAGAACATCCAGCTCCAGTGACCGCGTCACCACGGAACCGTCTTCGAACACCAGCTCGAGCTGCGTGGTATCCGGTCCCTCATAACCTTCATCCGCTGCGAAGGTAACCGTGAAGTCGTCCGTCACGGTGATCTCGCCATGCGCGGGAGCGCCTGTTACGGCGACCTTCGCCAGCCCGGCGGCAACTTCTTCCGCGGAGGCCGTGTAGAGAACGAGCGCGGCGCCTGCGGCGATCGCGGTTGACTGACGGGTGGTCTCCTCGCTCTCCCGGCCATCTTCATTCGCGGCACCGAAGGAAAAACCGACATAGGTGCCGTTGCTGCCGTCCGCCCTTGTGAACGTGCCCTCAGCAAAGACGGTATTGCCGTCGACCGGTTGACTGACAGCGGCGGCTTCAAGGTCGATGGACTCGATGCCCAGTTCACTCAGCCCAATCAGTTCGCCGTCCTGTACCGCTCCGTCGGAATTGGCGTCGCGCCAGACCTGAATACCCTCGAAGGCGTCATCCCGGGCATCGATAGTGCTGTCGCCATTGTCGTCGAGCGATGCCAGGGCCTCAAGTGAAGTTTCGAAAGACCCGCCGTTGAAGATCTCGGAAAAGACCTCGGTGCCATTCTCGATCGCGCCGGACCCATCCAGGTCCATGACCAGAAGCCCGTCCTCCGGCCCGGCCCAGCCGATCTCTTCGAGGTCGCCATCGGCGTCGATATCGAACGCGACGGACGCGGAAAGATCGACGCCATCGCCGTTCAGATCGAGCGCGATGGGATCGCCCGGCGCAACGACCGACACCTGAAGCTCATAGGTGTAGTCGCTTTCAAAGGGACGATCGGGAAAGCCGCCGAGCTGAACATAATAGGTGCCGGCATCCAGGGTGGCGCTGAGGTAGGAGTCCAGGGGAAACGCGCTGCCCTCTCCACCGCTGTCCGTGAGGGCATCGTCATTGGAGGCGATCGTGTTCCCTGCGGCGTCGAGCAGGTTCATCCAGGCATCGTAGTACTGGCTGGCGGAAAAACCGTAGTCGACATCCAGAATGAGCTCTGTGCCGTCCTCGGATATATCGATCCGGTAGTAGTCCCACTCGCCCTCGGTTCCCTGCGCACTTATGGTAACGGAGGGGTTCTGCTGGGAGTCGCCGATATCGGGGTCTTGAGAAGTAACGAAATTCAGCCCCGTCAGATCGAAGGCCGTGCCCAAGGTGGTCCCTGCGGACGTCCCGATCTCATAGGTAACCGCGTAAGCCAGCTCGTTGGCGCCATTGATCGTCACCGAAACCAGGCTGGACGTCCCATCCTCGGTGTAGACGGTGAAGGTGTCGGCCAGCGTTTCGCCGGCATCCAGATCCAGCAGCGCCTCATGGTTTTTGTCGAGCGTGTAGGTCCACTGACCGCCGGCCGTTACCGTGAAGGTGCCGTAACCGTTGTCGCTTGCAGCCGGCTGGTCAACCGTCTGCCAGACATCGTCGGCATTGTCGCTGTCCGAATGGTCGAGGTCACCGGTCACGACCGTGACACCGTCTTCGGCAACCGAACCGCTGGTCTCGCCACTCACCTCGGCAGGATCGTTGACCGATTGAACGGTCACGGTGACGCCTGCCGTGTTCGAACCGCCCTGGCCGTCTTCGAGCGTGTATTCGAAACTGTCGGTTCCGTTGAAATCGGCAGCCGGCGTGTAGATGAAATCGCCGTTCTCGAAGATCTGAACGACACCATTGGCGGTCGCCTTGGTCTCCGCGACCACACTCAGCGAGCCGCCATCCAGATCCAGATCGGCCCCTTCACCGTTGTCGGCCAGGACATTTCCGAGGATGCCACCCACCTGATCCTCTTCGCCGGAAACCGCATCGCCATAGGCAATCGGCGGCAGATTGACGACGGTTTCGTTCTGCGTACCGGCATCGGTCACGAAGACCGGCGTTTCGCCCGTGAAGACGACAGTGCTGCCGTCTTCGAAGGAAACCATCCGTTCGCCGGAGCCGGACACTTCCACGCCGCTGACAATCCGGCCGGTGATATCGAAGACATCGGACGCGCGGGCACCTTCGATCCGGTCGTTGCCGCCATTGGAAACAAACAAGATGTGCTGCTCGCCCCCGGCGTTGCTGCCGGTGAAATCGGAGACATTGATGACGTCGTCGCCCGTGGTCCCGACGATGGTGATCGTCGCCGCGTCAAGGTCGGTGGACGAGAAGTCTCCGGACACGGTGACGCCGATGCCCGGGCCGGACGGCGAGACGGACGCGCCATCGATGACGATATCGTCGATGTTTTGAAGTTGCGCCACGATCTCATAGCCGCCGCCGTTCACCGCGCGCGAAACGATGATCTCCGTGCCGCCGGCAAGGCTTGCGCCAAGCGAAGTCCGGGCGTCATAGGCATCGACTGTTTCGATCAGGAATGTTTCGCCCGATCCGCTGCCGTTCACGACAAAGGTATCCGTATCCCGGCTTCTGCCGCCGTCCACGACATCGCTGCCGTCCCCGGCATTCCAGACGATGGTATCGTCGCCCTTGCCGCCGTCGATCACGTCATCACCGGCGCCGCCGATCAGAAGGTCGCTGCCTTTGCCACCGCGCAGGTCATCCTCGCCCGCGCCGCCATGAAGTTCGTCGTCGCCGGAACCTCCGATAAGAAGATCGTCGCCATCAAGCCCCGAGAGCAGATCGTTGCCGCGCCCTCCGAGCAGGGTATCGTCTCCCGCGCCGCTCTGGATGATGTCATGGCCGCCCTGACCATCGATCGCGATTCCGCCATCGTCGGCGTCGCTCAGATAGGAACTGCCGGTAACGATCACGTCGCCTTTGCCGGTTCCTTCGACCTGCTCTATGCCTTCGAGGGTTGCCTGTCCGAAATCGAGCAGGAAACCGGTCTTGGAAGACCCTTTGTCAAGAACAACCTTGTCGTCACCCTCGCCACCCAGAACCGTGTCGCTGGTGCCGACAAGACCGGTAACGGAAACATCCAAGGTGGTTCCGTCGCCGAGCATCACGGCTCGTGTTTCGTCTGCCTCCGAAACGGTTTCGGCTCCCAGAACGAAGGTATCGTTGCCCGCATTGCCGGCCAGGATATTCACTTGGCCATCATGTCCGATCAGGACATCGTCCCCGGCCCCGCCATAGGCATCCGCGATCCCGGCGACACCGTCGATACCGACCACTGGCTGGCCGGTACCGGAAAGATCCGTCGCCGTATCGCCTGAGACCTTCTGTCCGTCGACCTTCGCAGCACCTTCGCCAAGGTTGATGAACACACCGGAGGTCAGGGCGGAGTAATCGATCGAGGAAATTTCGCCGGCCGCGTCAACCCGGATCGTGAATGTGCTGTCTGCGCTGACGTCACCATCGGAGTCCACGGCATTGAAAGTAAATGTCAGATCGATGTAGTGCGCACCGTCGACGGGATCGGCGTGATCGAGCGGTTGCAGAAGGGTGAAATCGTAACTGCCCGCGCCGTCCTCGGACAGGGAAACGGTCAGGACGATGTTATCGGCCGCCAGATCGGACGGCTTCGCCCCGGTGTAGCCCACCAGAACGCCATCGATGGAAGTATAGGCAACCTCTGCACCGTTGGAGGTCAGCGCTGTGAGGGAACCGTTTGCATCGCTATAGGAAACAGGTGTCGCTTCGGAAAAGACAACACCGCGGCCGGAATAGCTGTCATTCCCCCAGTCGATCCCGAGAGAAATGCCCTCCAGCATCGCACCGCTTTCCGTCGCAATGCCGTCTTCCGAGACTGTCTCCGTACCCGGTTCGCCCGCAACGGGGCTGTCATCGGCAACATAGATATTGGCTTGAGCGCTGTCGCTGTCGCCATCCCCGTCGGTGACGGTGAAGTTCATGCGCAGCGCGATGACATCGTCTTCCCCGGCCTGAGGATGATCGAAGGCCAGCAGCTGTTCGTAGGTATACTCCCCGTCGGGGTCGATCATGATGGTGAAGGCAATCGTCGGGGTCTCGGCACCGTCATCGACAACACCCACAACCGTGATAACATCGTTTTCTTCGGAAACGTCCTGGGTAACCCGGTTGCCACCCACAAGCAGATCTTCGCCGGTCGCTCCAGCCCCGTCCGTCAGATCGAAACGCTGCACATGGCCGGCATCCGACTGAACCAGCAAGACCTCGCTGACGGCGGCTCCATCGGCGCCGGGAGTAAAGCTCAACTGACCCTGAATTGGCGTTGCAAGCGCACTCGCTTCATCGAGAGCGATATCGGATCCGCCGGAAAGCGCTTCCGGTCCGTCGTCGGCAAAGAGGATCGAGGAGCCGATGTCCACCGGGTCGCTCGACACCGCGTCGCCGTCCGCATCCGTGATCGTCAGGACCGCATAGACCTTGCCCGAAAGATCGACCGTGTCGTCGCTGGACGTGCTGTCCGCGTTGTAGACAGACTGATATTGGACGATGCTCAGTTCATTCAGGTCCGCACCCGTAGCCACGTCGAACGCGCTCGCCATGTGGATCGCGAACACCGCCTTGCCGTTGTTCGCGCTCTCCGCATCGTCGATCCGCCCGACAACCAGCCCGTCTTCCAGGAAAAGGGTGATCGCCTCCCCTTCGCTGGTCACAAGACCGCTGTCCGGATTGTCCGCGTCAATCTGAAGCGTGAAGCTCTGCGCCTCCGGCGCGTAGAAGTCGGCGCCGTTGCCGGAATATCCCGAGTTCCCGTCGACGATGTCCTTCCGGGCGTAAACCGGTGCCGGCAGATCGCTGTCGCTGCCCGGATTGGCGACACCCGCAAACAGCGCCGC
>NZ_JAEKJZ010000002.1 GCF_017309185.1 Roseibium aggregatum
ATCCCCCGTCTCGCCAAACGCCTCACCGGCAACCGGCTGCGTCGCCGGACCGTCCGGCGACGTCCCGAGAGCATCAACGGACGCAATGTCGTCCTCGTCGGACGTCAGGGACAAGCCCTCGTCGGCGACCGTCGGTCCGGAATCTCTCACCGTAACCGTGAAGCTGCTGGAAACTGTGTCGCCGTCGCTGTCGGAGGCGATAAACTCGAAGGTCAGCAGCAGGTCATCCGGGCCGTCGACGGGATGGTCCAGGACACCCTGCAGGTCAAACAGGTAACCGCCGTCTTCCTCATCGGAGAGTGAGACAACAAAAACCGTGCTTTCTCCCGCGCTGGCGGTCAAGACCGTGCCGTCCGCCGACAACTCGTACGTCAGCAACACCCCGCCAGACGACAATTCGGAAAGACTGAGCGTTTCGGACCCATCGCCAAGCGTCACGAAGTCGGGGATGTAGCGCTCTTCGGCCTCTCCGGAAAGCGCATCCTCGGCACCTTCCGTCGAGCCGAAAACAACAGAACGGTCGCCGATCCCGCCCGGCGTATCCTGGACGTACTGTCCACCCTGACGTTCTCCGGCCAGCGAAGCCGCATCGTCGCCGTCACCGTTGTCGGCGCCCCAGGCTATATTCAGACTGCCCGCGGCAACCGGTCCGTTCTCGAGGGGTTCCTCCTCTGAAAACAGCCGGAAGAAAGCCCCTTCTTCAACTTTGCCGCTGTCCGGATTTGCAGCCAATTCCGGGGTGTCGTCCCCGATAGTCACAGAGAAGGTCTGATTGACGAAATCGTCGTCGGAGTCCGCTGCCCGCACGCTGAATGACAGGGCCAGGACGTCTTCGGCGTCTCCGGCATTGTCCAGATTGCCATAGAGGGTGACAACATATTTTGCGCTGGAGGCGCCGCCGTCAAACCCGTTCGGCACGATATCCAGTAGGACGGTAAAGACCACTTCCTGAGTAGATGCCTTATAGGCAACCAGTGTCTGACCGCCGTCTCCGTTGGTCAGTTTCTGATAGCTCAGGGGCTCACCGTCGGAAGACAATGCCAAAGGCATTCCCTCAGCATCCAGCGGTACGCCTGCTGCCATGTTGAAAGTCAGGGTCGGGTTATCGCCGGCATTCTCCCCGAAATTGATCCCGAGTCCGCCGGTCGAAACCAACAGTGTCGCATTCGGTTCGTTTCCGTCCGGCAGGTTGCCCTCATCCAACGCCGCGGTCTGAGCCTCCGCGACGATGATCGGCACGGTATCTTCTTCCGGCGACACGAAGTCGACGTCGTCGTCTTCCTCTTCGTCCTCTGTCTCGACCGATCCGATCAGGACAGACCTAAGTGTCGTCCCGCCCAAGGCTTCGATGTCCGGATCGTGAAAATTCTGACCGGATCCCTGCGCGCCGCCCAGCTCGGTCGCCAGATTGCTGACCTCGCCGGCAGCGGTCTGAATTTCCTCGACCTCCTGTGGAGTGGCCGCTGCGGTGAATTCGTCGAGAGAGAGAAACCGGTCGTCACCGACAATAACCGCAGGCTCTCCGGCTTCCCCCACAAAGAAGTTCTTCACGACGATGGAGCTGTCGTCCGCGAACAGCATCTGCAGGTCGCCGCCGATGCGAAAGAAGGAGATATCTTCGCTGAAAATCTCGCGGAAATCGACAAATTGACCCGGAAGCCTGAGCAAGACGAGGCTTGACTGAGCTGCGGGTCTTGAGAGTTCAAGAGCCTTGCCGGCATCGGCTGGCGCCGGATCGCTTACCACGCCTGGTTGAGTGGAAACCTGGGCGATTTGGACAAACTCGTTCATGGCAGGAGACCGGCAGTGTCTTGTGACTTATCTTAAATTCGTCACTCGACATTTACATATTTTTTACCCTGGTTGGAACCGAAAGTTTCATTAACTATTCATAAGGTAAACGCCGCCGGCCCGGACAAGGTCCGGACGTCGACAGCTTTCGCTCCCGGAACGCAGAGTGATTAGGAGATTTTCGCTTACAGAACTCGACGACAAACAAAATATGATTAGAGAAAAATCAAAATCAGCGAATATAATACGATTGAATTTCGGAGAATCTACCACACCAATTAAAAAATATATTTTAAGACTGACTTTTAATCGACAACTCAACAAATAAGTTCGATAAATATACTTCAAAAAACTCGCCCACATGCGCCACGACGCATCCCCGTTCCGCCGGTATCCTCAGCCAGACGAGAGATATCTCCACAGCTGCAGGTTACCGGAACAGACCGACCGATGGCAGGATCAGCGTCTCACGCCGCAAGGGATCTTCCCTCGCCGAACACGGCAAGGGAAGCAGATTGATCGCGATTTCAGGGTTTTACCGGAAAAAGGACCCAAGCCTGCGCTTTACGGTTGCCAGGTAGTTTTCACGGCTTTCCGGAGTGGAACTGTCCATCTTGAAATGCGCCATGTACATGGTCTTGCAGCGCGGGTGCGCCAGCAACCGGATGCCTCTCAGAATGATTTTCCGCCCCGGTTCGCCCACCAGCTTCGAGACGAGCCAGCTTGCGCCGCATGTGGTCACCACCCCGATTCGGGTAATATGCTGCATCTTGGGCTGCATGCCCCGGCCGGCGGTCGGCATTTCAAACGTCTCATGCGGCAGCCAGACCCGCTCGAGCCAGCCCTTCAGCATCGCCGGCGGACCGAACCACCAGGTCGGATAGACGAAGACGATCCCCTCGCACCACATGATATCCGCCAGATGGTCGGCAACGGGGATGGTGTTGTCCTCGACCGCATGATACCCGCGCCGCTCCTCCGCGCTCATGACCGGATCGAAACCGCTGGCGTAAAGATCGCTCAGCCGGACTTCATGACCGTTCTCTTCCAGCGTAGCGGTCACCGTCTTGCAGATGGCCGCGTTGAAGCTTTCCTTGCACGGGTGACAGAAGACGACGAGAACGCGCATATGCGGGGCCTTTGAAACAACAGGTCAACAGGAAAGGTGTCGAACGCTTTTTGCGGGTGGGAATGTCAGGAAGACTGCAAACCGGGAAAAAGATAGACGTGGTCGCTCGAAAAATCGAAATCCGGATTATCCCAGGCGATCATCTTGCCGGGGTTGAGCAGGCCCTTTGGATCGGCCTGCTTCTTGAAGGCCAGTTGGACCGCATCCGTCTGCTTCATGCCGCCCTCCTCCAGCGTGTAGCGGTGCGGGTTGAAGATCGGACAGCCATTGTCCTCGTGCAGGCGCATGATTTCGTTCAGCCGCTCTTCGCTCGTGTAGCGCACGACCGGAAGGCCGAAACAGGTGATATCGCCGTCGAAACGCACGAATTCCAGATGTCCGGGCACCTCGTTGCCGAACATTTCGTGCATCTTGCCGACAAGCTCCACCTGATTCGGGAACGGATAGAGCACCTGGAGATAAGTGATCGTGGGATCGACCCTGAGCCCGCGCAGCGTCGTGTGGTTCCAGGAAATCTCGTATGCCGGAGGCAGGCGCCTCAAGTCCTCTTCGGACGCCTTGTCCGATCGATAAAGGATTTCCCCCTTGGACCGGCGCTTCACGAAGGCCTCGAACGCCGGCAGGGCGAACGGCGCCACCATCAGGACGGCGACGGACTGGTCCTGACGGATAAACTTCCTGTGCCTCAGGAAATAGTCGTGCGGCAGGGGTGCCGCGATCGGCGCGATGTTCTTGGTCAGGATCCCGTCCTGCCGGGCGAGGTCGTTGGAAAAGGCGACCGCATCCATGAAATCGTCGAAGCCCACAAGCACATCGGCCCAGGCATAGCTCGCCGTCAGCGGCATTTCGACTTCGGTGATGACCCCGTTGGTTCCATAGGCATGCATGACCTTCTGCAGGTCTTCGCCGGTCATTTCCAGGATTTGAGGCTCCGCCTCCATGGTGATGACGCGCAACCGGATGACGTTGCCGAGGTCCCTCAGTCCGCCCCAGTTGATGGATCCCACGCCCCCCGAACCGCCGGCGATGAAACCGCCGATGGTCGCCGTCTTGCAGGTTGAGGGATGCATGCGCAATTCCTGGTTCGAATGCGCGCGCGTGGCTGCGTCGATATCCGAAACGATCGCGCCGGCTTCCACAACGACCGAGCCGGGGCGGATTTCCTTGATGGCGGTCATCGCGGCAAGATTGAGGACCACACCACCGGACAGCGGCATCGCCTGACCGTAGTTGCCGGTTCCCGCCCCTCGGGTGGTCACCGGAATGTCGGCCGCGTAACAGGCCTTCAGGACCCGGGTGACCTCCTCTTCCGACTTCGGGGTCACCACAAGATCGCCGGTAACGCTATCGAGCTGTTCCTTCAGCACCGGGGAATACCAGAAAAAGTCCCGGCTCTTCTGCTTGACGATCTGAGGATTGTCCTCGATCTCAAGCCCTTCGAGATCGGTTTTCAAAGCCGCTATGGCGCTCATGGTCAGGCCTGCCTTTCCATCATCAGGTGATCGAGTTCCCGGTAATCCGGCAAATTGCCGTCGATGCTGACGCCCTTGCGAAGCACCTCGCGCGGCCCCGCGGGGCGCGACAGCAATTCGTTCCAGTCTCTCGCGTTGAACAAAATCAGATCCGCCGTGCCCCCGGCTTTAAGCTGTCCGTGAGACAACCCCATAA
Organism: Roseibium aggregatum; assembly: GCF_017309185.1. Lineage (GTDB taxonomy): Bacteria > Pseudomonadota > Alphaproteobacteria > Rhizobiales > Stappiaceae > Roseibium > Roseibium aggregatum_B. Next base: position 4,589 of record NZ_JAEKJZ010000002.1, read on the forward strand.
TGCCGGCCGGCGTCTTAGTGACGCAGTCGATCCAATCCGCGATCGGATGATCGAGGTGCAGAATGCGCGTTGCCTGGGTGTAGACCTCGACGAGATCGAGGTCGCCATAGGCATAGAAGGGATCGCGGGTATTGTCCGAGGAGACGACCACCGGAATGCCCCGCGCCCGCATTTCGTGAAGCAGGGTGACGCCTCGGCGCCGGGGCGTCCGGCCCGCCCTTCTGTCCTGGAGATAAATGTTGCACATGGGCAGGGAAACGACGGCAATGCCGGATTCCGCCAGAAGGTCCAGCGTGTGATCGGCTTCCGCTTCGGCCTGGACGGAAAGAGAACAGCAATGGCCGCAGACAATTCGGCCATCGAAACCGAGACGCAACGCGGTTTCCGCGATATGGCGCAGCGTGTCGGCTTTCGGATCGAGCGTCTCGTCCACATGGAAATCGAGATCGAGCCCGCGCGCCATGGCCGCCCGAAACACCGCCTCCAGATGTCTGTCCAGGTCCGGGATCATATAGGTGACCGCCCCCATGATCCCGCCGGAGGTCACCATCCTGTCCGCGATTGCCTCCAGATAAGCGGCGTCACTCTGAAGACGGTCGATGCCGAACAGGCATACCCCCTGAAGCTCGATCCGCCCGGACCATTCCTGCCGGAGTTCCTCGAAAATCGGCCAGGAGATCTCCTCCTGGGGAGGCAGACTGTCGATGTGCGTGCGGATGGCGGAAGTACCGTGGGCATAGGCGCATTTCAGCGCGAATTCCATCCGGGTCCGGACATCGTCGGCGGTCCAGTTCGCGATCCGGTCTTCCCCGACCGCGTTGAGCGCGCCCACAAAACTTCCGTCCGGATTGGCCTTGCGCGGCCAGATATGACCCTTGTCCAGATGTGTGTGCAGATCGACAAGGGTCGGCAGAACCAGGCCGCCGTCGAGGTCATGGACCGGCAGGCCGCCCGCGTCGGATCCGGTGGGCAGAAAGCGCGCCAACCTGCCATCCGCGATTTCGACATCCGCTCTCAAAAGCGCGGCCGGATCGCTGCACGGAACGTCTTCAACCAGACAGGCCGGAACCGTCGCGTTTTTCAAAAGAGCGGTGCCATGGACCCCGCCGGGAACGATCCGTCCCATTCAAACCTCCCGCTTCAGGGCACTTTCGTGCCACTTGCGCAACAGCAGGTGAGAGATCAGGGTCATGGTCAGAAAGATCAGGATGCCGGTGAAGGAAATCAGGATCAGGGCCGCATACATGCGCGGCATGTTCAGCCGGTAACTGGCTTCCAGGATCTGGTTGGCCAGACCCGAGCCGGAGCCCGCCGAACCGGCGACGAACTCCGCCACGATCGCTCCGATCAGCGACAGGCCACCGGCGATCTTGAGGCCCGCGAGGAAATAAGGCATCGCGGACGGCAGGCGCAGGTAGCGGAGCGTCTGCCAGCGGCTGGCGCCGTAAAGCCGGAACAGGTTCTGCAGATTGTGATCGGCCGAGTTCAACCCGAGCGTCGTGTTGGACAGGATCGGAAAAAAGGCGACGATCCAGGCGCAGATCAACAGGCCGGCCGTCAGGGAATCCACATAAATCAGGATCAGCGGTGCAATCGCGATGATCGGCGTCACCTGCAGAATGACCGCATAGGGAAAGAACGAAATCTCGATCCACTTCGATTGCGTAAAAAGGATCGCGAGCCCGAGGCCGCCGGCTGTTGCGATGAACAAGGCGCCGAAGGTGATCTTAAGCGTGTTGAGAAGCGCGATGCTGAGGATCGACCAGTCGGCCAAAAGCGTCTGAAAGACCAGCCCGGGGCGCGGCAGAATGTAGTGCGGAACCTCTTTCCAGACACAGACCCGGTCCCAGAGAACGACCGTGGCCGCAAGCACGAATATCGGAATCACCCACCGGCCGACCGCCTCGATCTTCGCCGCGCGCGCCCGCTTCAATTCCTCGGCATCAAGGGGAATGGCCTCCGGCTGCGCGGAAACGCCCCGATCTCCGGTCATCGCAACGCTCATGACATCCCCTCTTTGCGGCTGACTGAAAGTTGTTCTGCGCGGCGCATCAGTGCTCTTCCCCCGAGCCCATCGCCGCATGGAGCGCGCCGGACACGTCCCGGCAGAAGCCGGCGTACACGGACGACGTGCGGAAGCTTTCGTCGCGCGGATAGGGCGCGTCGATCGGCATGTCGTTGACGACCCGCCCCGGACGGGCGGCCATCACGACGATGCGGTTGGACAGATATACGGATTCAAAAACGGAGTGGGTGACGAAGATGACCGTCCAGCCAAAGGTCTCCCAAAGGTTCAAGATGTCGTTGTTCAGCTTGAACCTTGTGATCTCGTCGAGCGCCGCGAAGGGTTCGTCCATCAACAGAACCTTGGGCTTGGTCACCAGGGCCCTGGCGATGGAAACCCGCATTTTCATGCCGCCGGACAGTTCACGCGGATAACTTTTCGCGAACTGGTCCAGCCCGACCATTTGGAGCGCTTCCATGACCCGGTCCTCGGCGTCTTTTCTGGAAAGCCCCTTCAGACGCAAGGGAAGCCAGACATTGGCGAAGACCGTCGCCCAGGGCATCAGGGTCGGCTCCTGGAAGACGAAACTCAGTTCGTGCTCCTTCTGGTTCGCCCTTTCCTGCGGCCATTCCACCTTTCCCGATGTCGGACCGGTAAGGTTGGTGACGATCCTCAGCGCCGTCGACTTTCCGCAGCCCGATGGCCCGAGCAGCGAGACGAACTCCCCCTGACGGATGTCGAGCGACATATTGTTGAGCGCCACCGTGCCGTTGGAGAAGGTCTTGGAGACCCCTTTCAGCGAGATGATCGGCGCGCTTTGAGCCGGCGTTTCCTGCATTTTCTTTTCCACCATGGCCGTCATTGGTTTACTCCGGCCATGGTTGCATTTTTTCGGGTTGTCACGAAGAGCTCCGCAATCAGTTGCCGAGCAGCTTTTTCTTCAGGTCGAGACCGACGCCCTTGTTCACGAATTCAAGCGTGTAGGACTTCGTGTAGTCGACGTCCGGCTTGACGACACCGGCCTTGACCATCTTGTCGAAGAAGGACTTGTTGCGCTCGTCGGTCATTGCGCCGATGCCCTTTTCGAGGGAGTCGCCGCTGTCGACGATGCCGTATTCCTTCATCTTCTCGATGGAGAAAGCCAGCTGTTCGTCGGACATGCCCGGGTTGTCCTTCTTGATCAGCTCCAGAGCCTTGGAATTGTCGCCATAAAGGAAATTGACCCAGCCGATCGCCGAGCCGTCCACGAAACACTGCACCACCTCGGGCTTGGTCTCGACCAGTTCGGTGCGGGTCTCGACGGTGGTGGAATAGCTGTCGTAGCCGAAATCGGCAATCAGGAAGATGTTCGGCTTGAAGCCGCCTTCCGTTTCGATCGCGAAGGGCTCGGAGGTCACGTAACCCTGCTGGCCGATGCGCTTGTCCGCAAGGAACGGCGCGGAGTTGTAGGTGTAGGGCTTGACCTGCTCGTCCGTGAACCCGAACTCCGCCTTCATCCACTGATAGAAAGAGTTGAGACCGCCCTTGCCGAGCAGGAGATCGATTTCCTTGAGGCTTTCCCAGGTGTCGAGCCCCTCGCCCGGATGGGTCATCAGGATCTGCGGCTCTTTCTGGAAATGAGCCGCGACAACAGTCGTCGGGATGTCCTGCTCCACGGCCGAGAAGGCCTGCAGCATGTTACCGCCCATCAGGAAATCGATCTTGCCGACCGGCAGCAGGATCCGGTTGTTGGCCTGCGGCCCGCCCGGCTTGATCTCCACTTCCAGACCGCAGTCGGCGTAGGTGCCGTCGGCGACCGCCTGATAGTATCCGCCATGTTCCGCCTGCGCGACCCAGTTGGTGCCGAAGGACACCTTCTCAAGCGCCTGCGCGCTCGTGGAGGCCATCAAAGCAAGCGTTGCAATTCCAAGTGTTTTTGAAAGATTCATCAGTCCGCCTTCCCCGTTTTTTCGAACACCGCGCAGGTCAATCCGCCCACAACGGGCCGAATGCTCTGCCGCTGTGCCAAAAAGGCCCTGAGAGCGGAACAGCAAGAAAGAGAGTCGCAGGATTAAAATCCGACTCGCTCATTTGGTCTCGGCGATGTAAACTGCCGCCGGATCCGACTGAACACTCGCACATGCGAAAAAGCCTGTCAGCATAAAAATTAGTCGTGACTATTTTTTAATCACATAGCTGATTTATTGCGCAAGACTGGTGTTTGCACGGCACAAAACATGCGGTTAGGTTTTGCCTTCCCACCACGGACAGGATCTCCCATCTTGAAACGTTCTCATACCCCGGCCGGCATCCGCCCGCCTTTCGCCCGCTACAGCCACGCCATAGAGGTCCCGCCGGGGCACCGCCTGCTCTTTGCCTCCGGTCAGCTTGGCATCGCGCCGGATGAGACCGTCCCCCCCGATGTCGAAGGCCAGACCCGGCAGTGTTTCGCAAACATTCGCGCCATTCTGGAAGATGCCGGGATGACCCTTGACGACGTGGTGCGCATCAACGCCTATGTGACCGGCCGCGAGCATCTTCCCGGCTACATGAAGACCCGCGATCAGTTCATTTCGACGCCGCCTCCGGCCTCGACCCTTATGATCGTCTCCGGCTTCGCGAGGGAGGAATTCGTTGTCGAGATCGAGGTCATCGCGGCTGCCGAAACCGCCGACTAGCGGCATAAAAACAATTAATTGAAAGAAAATTCTAATGCAGGACTTGAAAATCCCGGCGCGCTACTGGCAGAACATGACCACGACGGATTTCACAAGCCCGTCTGTCGGCAACTGGATCGCCGTTCTGCCGGTCGCGGCAATAGAACAGCACGGGCCGCATCTGCCCGTCTTCACCGACACCGCCATCGCCCAGGGTCAGGTCCGGCGCGTCATCGATTTGCTGCCGGACGATCTTCCAGCCACATTCCTGCCCGTTCAGGCGGTCGGCAAGTCGAACGAACACATTTCCTCGCCCGGCACCCTCACCCTGACCTGGGAAACGGCGATCAAGGCCTGGCTCGAAATCGGCGAGAGCGTCGCCCGCGCAGGTGTTCGCAAACTCGTGCTGATCAATTCCCACGGCGGCAATTTTCCCCTGGTCGACATCATCACCCGCGAACTGCGCGTCAATCTCGGCATGCTGGCCGTCGGCACCGCCTGGGCCCGCTTCGGCCAGCCCGATGGCATCTTCTCGGACCACGAACTCGCTTTCGGCATTCACGGCGGTGACGTCGAGACCTCTATCATGCTGCATCTCCACCCGGAGCTGGTGCGCATGGACAAGGCCGAGAACTTCCGCTCCTCCCAGGAAGGCCTTGTCGAGGATTTCAAATACCTGCGCGCCCACGGGCCCCAGCAATTCGGCTGGAAGGCCCAGGACCTCAACCCGGCCGGAGCCGTCGGTGACGCCTCGATCGCAACCCCGGAAAAGGGCAGGCTCTCGCTGGACCACGCGGCCCGGGGCTTTGTCGAATTGCTCAAGGACGTGCACGCGTTCGATATGAACCGGCTCTGGCGGGAGGAGTAACCGGCGAGCCGGCCCAAGTTGCTGACACCCCATCTGACAGTCATTCCGGACAAGTGCAGCGGAGCTGCGCGCAGATCCGGAACCCAGAAATAGTCTGCGCCAAAGGCGCGCCTTGTCTGTTGTTTACCGAGTTCAAGATGTTTCGGTACTCGCTATCGCTCGCGCTTATGTCTGGTTTCCGGCTCACGCAATGACGCTTCACGTCACGCTGTCCGGAATGACTTCGAGAGGTTTGTCAGCAGTCTGAGCCGGCTATATCCGGTACGGAAACCGGTCAATCGGCGAAGGATCTCTCATTGTTCAGAAACTGCCGTTCCCAGGCGTCCAGCTCGGCCAGGACATGCGCCTTGAACCCGGCCGGATCCCGCTCGAGAAACGCCTTCTTCTCCTTTGGAATATCCAGAAACACGCTCAGGTGCCGGTTCGACCATAAAACCAGTTCCAGCATCACGTGGATCAGGTCCTTGCCCATCGGAGTGAGGAAATAGAACTTGCGGCGCTTGCTGGCCGGATGGGGGACGGACGCGACAAGCCCTTCGCCTTCCAGTTTTTTCAGGCGCTCGCTTAAAATGCTGCTGGAAATCTGCTCTTCCGCGGCCAGCATGTCCTTGTACTCGTGCACCCCCAAAAACATCAGGTTGCGGACGATCAGCAACGTCCAGTGATCGCCCACGATATCCAGGGCACAGGCGACAGGACAGCCCGAGCGGCTTCTATGTTCGGTTTTCGCGACCATCAAAAAACACTTGCATATTAGAATTACACCTCTTATCACTTCTATTATAGAATTATTTGATCAAGTTTCAACGGAAAGGCCGGTTCCATGGAACTTAGAAGGATCGCTCTGTTCGTCGCCGCCTATTTCGTCATCACCATGGCCTGGGCCTACCCATGGCACATGATGTTTTTTCACGACCGATATGTTGAGTGGGGTGCTTTCCAGCGGACCGAGCCCGTCATGTCACTGGGCATTGCCGCCATCCTGATCCAGGGGTCCGTGATCGGGTATCTTTATCCCTTCTACGACAAGGGCGAAGGCAATCCGGTCCTCCAGGGCGTTAAATTCAATCTGATCGTTGGACTGATGACCTACACGGCGATGGGATTCGCGACGGCGGCGAAGTTCGACATCGATCCGATCCTGCCCTTTCTTGCCTACCATACAGTCTTTCAGGTCATCCAGTTCACCCTGACTGGCACAGCTTTGGGCCTTATTTTCAGAAACCGGCCCGCAACCGAAGGAGTACGTCATGCCTAGCTTTCTCTTCACCTATCACGGCGGCAAAAAACCCGACACGCCCGAAGCCGGCAAAGAGGGAATGGAAAAGTGGAAGGCCTGGGCCGCTGGTCTGGGAAAAGCACTCGTAAACCCAGGCACCCCCGTAGGCATGACCAGGGTCTTGACGAAAGACGGCGTCTCAGATGAGCCTTCACCGCACCCGATCATGGGCTTTTCCATTATCGAGGCGGAAAGCATGGACGCAGCCATCGATCTCCTGAAAGACTGCCCGCACCTCCATATGTTCGAAGGAACGCTGGAAGTCTCGGAAATGATGGAGATGCCGGCGTAGGAGCAGTTTAGCTGCACCACCGCTGAGGGCTTTAGCCATGCTCGCCAGAAGCGGGCGTTGAGAGGGTGAAAGAGGCTGCCCTGCACGGAATACGAGGTTGCAACGGCAATTGATTGGTGCGGGCGACGGGACTCGAACCCGTACAGCCTAGGGCCGAGGGATTTTAAGTCCCTTGTGTCTACCAGTTCCACCACGCCCGCTTGTTCCAATTCTCCCCTAACCGGCCCACCGGAAAAGCGCAAGCCGGGACCGGCTGATTTCACAGGCGGAAACAGCCGATGTTCCGGGTCCGGCGGTTTTTACGGCAACGGAAGCTGGAAATTGGCGCCCGGCGGGAGTATGTGAACAAGGAAGATCAAAAAACCATGTGCTCCGTGCCGATGCGATGCTTGATTGAAAGCGTTCCGGTCAGGCGCACCCATCGAGCTTGAGACACGTATCCCATGGTCAGCTATATCGACGCCGCCGAAGCCCCCTTGAAGAATACCGGCCAGGTCCGCCTCTACGGCCCTGAGGATTTTGAAGGCATGCGGCGTGCCGGTCGTTTGACCGCCGCCTGCCTCGATGAGCTGACGGATCTGGTCAAGCCGGGTGTCACGACCCAGGAAATCAATGATTTCGTCTACAAGTTCGGCATGGACAACAACGCCCTGCCGGCGACATTGAACTACCGCGGCTACACCAAATCCACCTGCACGTCCGTCAACCACGTCGTCTGCCACGGCATTCCGAACAACAAGGCCCTGCGCGAGGGCGACATCGTCAACATCGACGTCACCTATATCGTCGACGGCTGGCACGGCGATTCCAGCCGCATGTATCCGGTTGGCCCGTTGAAGCGGGCGGCAGAGCGCCTGATCGATGTCACTTACGAATCGCTGATGCGCGGCATCGAGGCCGCCAGGCCGGGCAACACCACCGGCGATATCGGCGCGGCGATCCAGACCTTTGTCGAGGCCCAGCGCTGCTCGGTCGTGCGCGACTTCTGCGGCCATGGCGTGGGTCTTTTGTTCCACGACACGCCAAATATCCTTCATTACGGCCGTCCCGGCGAAGGGGTCGAGCTGAAACCCGGCATGATCTTCACCATCGAGCCGATGGTCAATCTCGGTCGGCCGCACGTCAAGGTGCTCAGCGACGGCTGGACCGCCGTCACCCGCGACCGCTCGCTCTCCGCCCAGTTCGAGCATTCCGTCGGCATCACGGCGGAGGGCTGCGAGATCTTCACGCTCTCTCCGAAGGGCCTTCACAAGCCCGGTCTGCCGAACGACTAGGAGTTCCATGTCCGACCCAAAGCCCGAGGCCGGGACGAAGGCGTCCCAGCCGGACCACAAGGGCCACCGGCAAAGACTGCGGGAGAGATTCCGTAAAAACGGCGAGCAAAGCCTCGCCGACTATGAACTGCTTGAATTCCTGTTATTTTCCGCCCTGCCCCGGCAGGACACGAAGCCGATCGCCAAGGCCCTCTTGAAGCGCTTCGGCTCCTTTTCGGCGGCCCTTGCCGCGCCGCGCGCGCGCCTGAAGGAGATTACCGGCCTGTCGGATGTCAGCATCGACACCCTGAAGGCGGTTCATGCGGCGATCGCCCGCTATCACCGGGCGGAGTTGGACGAGCGCCGGCTTCTGGACTCCTGGTCCAAGGTGATTGCCTACCTGCAGGCCTCGATGGAACACGCCGATATCGAGCAGTTCCGGATCCTCTTCCTGGACAAGAAGAACGGCCTGCTCGCCGACGAGATCCAGCAGACGGGGACCGTCGATCATACCCCGGTCTATCCGCGCGAGGTGATCCGCCGCGCGCTCGAACTGGGCGCCACCGCGCTCATTCTCGTGCACAACCACCCTTCAGGCGACCCGGCCCCGTCGCGCGCCGACATCGAGATGACCCGGAAGATCGTCGACATCGCCAAACCGCTCGGCATCGAGGTGCACGACCATGTCATCGTCGGCCTCAGGAACACGGTCAGCTTCCGCAGCCTGCGCCTGATCTGACCCCGCCCCTCGAAACTGCCCGGCCGGATCTTATCCGGCTCAACGGTCATTCATTGATAATTTACTACGAATTGAGGGGCATTCCTTAACCTCACCCGGCGATAGTCGTCTCAGGGACTGCTGAGACAAGGGTATTTTTCGATCCACAACAAAAGCGGGGGATCGGAAGGCTAAGCTGCGGGAAGCTCATTCTCAACAGCCCCTGATGTGACTGGGCTGTAGATGCAACATATAAAAAACAACTCAGCTGGAAAGATAGCCAATGCGATCATCATTCCGATGGTCGTCGTGGTTCTTGCCGCCGTCGCCGGAATTTTCGGCCTGATGCACTGGTCAGCGCGCCTGTCCGACCAAAGCGCCAAGCAGTCCCAGCAAACGCTGATAGCCGGCGCCCTGCAGCTCACCCTGAACTACATGGCGAAGCAGCAAACCGGTGTCGTTATCTGGGACAAGGCCTATCGCGTCGTCAATCAGCCGCAGCCGGACCGGAGCTGGATCTTTAACAACATGATGCACTGGATGTACCAGGCGCACGGCTTTACCAAGTCGGCGCTGGTCGACCGGAACTTCGAGATTGCCTACGCTTATTCCAGCAATCACAAGAAAGACTGGATGCCGCCGGAGCTGTTCGATGAGCTTCAGCCGGCCGTCGCGAAGGTCCGTGCCCGCTACATCTCCTCCTTTCGCCGCACCCCGTCCGGTCTTCACAGCTACGTTCCCAGGGACAGCAGCGCCCGGCATTCGATCGCGCAGACGGGCACCGTCTCCATCGACGGCGAACCTTATCTGTTCACCGCCGCCGCCGTCATGCCGCAGGTCCAGACGATATCCCACGAACGCAACCCGCCCGCGGTTCTGATCGGTCTCATTCCCCTGCGCGGTGAAAAACTGAAAGATATTCTGGAAATGACCGGCCTGGACACGTTCGCGCTTACGAACGATCAGGCCAACCGCGACGCCCTCGGCATGTTCGAAATGCGCTCGCCCCGTGGCCGAAAGGTCGGTGTCATTGCCTGGCAGGCCACACAGCCGGGCAGCCAGATGCTTGAGCGCATCATCCGCTACATGGCGGTCGCCGCCTTCATGATCGCCGCGGTCGTGATCGCCGTGATCGTATTCACCCGTCAAATGACCCGGCGCCTGGCCAGCAGCGAAGCAAAAGCGGTCCACGCGTCCCGTCACGATCAGCTCTCGGGCTTACCGAACAGGGCCAGATTCCACACGCTCTTGACCGACATTCTGGAAGAAGCCGCCGTCAAGGGCAGGAAAACCGCCGTCGTCTACATCGATCTGGATCACTTCAAGGACATCAACGACACGCTGGGGCACTCCGCCGGCGACAAGGTGATCACGGCAATCGCCCAGCGCCTGCGGCGCGTCATTCCAGAAACAGGAACGAACGCCGGTATCGTGGCACGCATCAGCGGCGACGAGTTCGCGATGGCCCTGAAGGACTGCGTCGACGACGAATGGCTGGAGCATATTCTGGACCAGGTGCAGGACGAGATCGGCCGCCCGATCATGATCGGCAGCCGGGAACTTCATGCCAGCCTGTCCATGGGCGCCGCGATCTCTCCCAGGGACGGCGACGACCCGGACGAGTTGCTTCGCAAGGCCGACATCGCGCTTTATGACGCCAAGGCCAACGGGCGCAACAGACGCTCCTTCTTCGAACCCTCCATGGAACAGCACGTTCAATCCAAGGACAAACTGTCCCGGGAGCTCCGCTGGGCGTTGAAGAACGACCAGCTCGACCTGGCCTTTCAGCCCCAGTCCGACACCGACGTCAAGCGGATCGTCTCCGTCGAGGCCCTGGCGCGCTGGACCAAGAAGGACGGAACGGTCGTTTCTCCGGCCCAGTTCATCCCGGTCGCGGAAGAAACCGGCCTGATCAACGATCTGGGCATCTGGGTGTTGAACAAGGCCTGCGCCAAGGCGCATGAATGGCCGGGGATCGTCGTCGCGGTCAACGTATCGCCGAACCAGTTCAAGCATCCCCGGTTCGTGGAAAAGGTCATGGCGATCCTGGCTGCGAACAATCTGCCGCCCCAGCGCCTGGAACTCGAGGTCACCGAGAGCGTCTTTGCCGGCCGCAACGATGCCGTGCTGAAGGCTCTGCGCCGGTTGAAGAACCTCGGTGTGAAGGTCGCACTCGACGATTTCGGCTCGGGGTACTCCAGCCTCAGCTACCTGCGCCGCTTTCCGTTCGACACGCTCAAGATCGACCGGGACTTCGTGTCCGACATGAACGGCAATCCCGAAGCCGAGGCCATTCTCGTATCCATCATTCAACTCGGGAAGGCCCTCGGGATGACCATCGTGGCCGAAGGCATCGAGACAGCCGAGCAGATCGAATTCCTGCAACAGCACGACTGCCATCGTCTGCAGGGATATTTCATATCGAAGCCTTTGTCGGAGACCGCGCTGTCTGCGTTCCTGAGAGAATTCCAAGACGGCAGAGCCACCGGTTTCGGCGCCGACCTCAGCTACCATTCGCGCGCGGTTTAGTTGCGGAGTTCAATGCGGCTGCGCGCAGGCGTCAACCGGAGAGGCGCTGCCTGAGATCCGATGCGAAGGCGGCAAAGCTGGTGAACGGAGCTTCCAGCGCCCGGTCCGGCCATCCACCAGCGCTGTCCGCCCTGGCAAGCCCTAGTCCCGTCTGGCCAAATTCCGTGCGCACCATGTCCTCAAACCACGCCCTGTGCTGAAGCCGCCGAAGCGTCTTCAACCGGCCGGTTTCCATCAGAAGGAGGTAATGACGCCGGCAATGCGCCACCAGATCCTCGACGCCCGTCCTGTCCCGGGCGGAGACCTCGCAGACGGGAACGGACCAAGACGCCTGGCCCGGCGCGCTCAGGGAGAGCGCACCCGTGACATCCGATGCCGCGCGGCGCGCCAGCGCGCCCATATCGGCCTTGGTAACCGCGACGATGTCCGGCAGCTCCATGATGCCCGCCTTCATGAACTGAAGACTGTCGCCGGAGCCGGGCTGAATGCACAGGACGACCGTGTCGACGGCCTGTTTGAGGTCTCCTTCCGACTGGCCGATGCCGACGGTTTCCACGATCACCAGATCGCAGACCGCCCGAAGCACCGCAATGGCCGCGACCGCGTGATCGGACAGGCCGCCGAGGCGGTCGCGCGCCGCCATGGAGCGCACGAAGAGATGCTCGTCGGAAGGATCGGTCTTCAGCCGTGTCCGGTCGCCCAATAGCGCGCCGCCGGTCACGGCGGAGGACGGATCGACCGCCAGAACGCCGACCCGCTTCCCCTCGCGGCGGAAGGCCTTGACCAGTTCATCCGTCAGACTCGACTTGCCGACACCCGGAGGACCGGTCAACCCGAGCACCTGTCCGAACGGGTCCTTCAGCACCCGGTCGAGAAACGCCGCTGTCTCCGCCTCTCCGGCATGGGTCTCCAGACGCGTCAATACCCGGCCCAGCCGGCGCTTGCCGCCCGCGCGCAGGTCTTCGAGAGACGGGTACCCGGCGCTCACGCCGCCCCTGCCCTCGCGCCATTCGGTAAAAGCGGCCGCATTCGATCAGCCCGACTTCGACTTCAAGGCGGCCTGAGCCGCAGCCAGACGCGCGATCGGGACGCGGAACGGCGAGCAGGATACGTAATCCAGTCCGACCGTCTCACAGAAGGAGATCGACGACGGGTCGCCGCCATGCTCGCCGCAAATGCCGAGCTTGATGGCCGCGCGGGTCGACTTGCCACGTTCGACCGCGATCTTGATCAACTCTCCGACCCCTTCCTGATCGAGGGACACAAAGGGATCCTGCTCCAGGATGCCCTTGCTCTGGTAGGTTCCCAGGAAGGAGGCCGCATCGTCGCGCGATATGCCGAAGGTCGTTTGCGTGAGGTCGTTGGTTCCGAAGGAGAAGAACTCCGCCGACTCGGCGATTTCCGCCGCCTTCAGCGCGGCGCGCGGCAATTCGACCATGGTTCCGATCTGGTAGCTGATGTCCGTTCCGGTCTCTTCGGTCACCGCCTTGGCCATAGCGTCGATCCGCTCGCGAACCAGGTCCAGTTCGGCCTTGATACCGACCAGCGGGACCATGATCTCCGGCACGACCGGCGCGCCGGTCGCCCGGGCAGCCTCCACGGCTGCCTCGAAGATCGCCCGGGCCTGCATTTCCGCGATCTCCGGATAGGAGACCAGGAGACGGCACCCCCTGTGTCCCAGCATCGGGTTGAACTCTTCCAGAGCCAGCGCCCGGTCGCGCAGCAATTCCGGTTCGGCGCCCATCGCCTTGGCGACTTCGGCCAGTTCCTCATCCGTCTTGGGCAGGAATTCATGCAACGGCGGGTCGAGCAGCCGGATCGTGACCGGCAGGCCGTGCATGATTTCAAACAGGTCGGTGAAATCCTTGCGCTGCATGGGCAGGAGCTTTGCCAGCGCGGCCCGGCGTCCGTCCTCCGTCTCGGCAAGGATCATCTCGCGCACCGAAACGATCCGCTCGCCTTCGAAGAACATGTGCTCGGTCCGGCAAAGGCCGATGCCTTCCGCGCCGAATTCACGCGCGACTTTGGAATCCTGCGGCGTTTCTGCATTGGTGCGCACGCGCATGCGCCGGACATTGTCCGCCCAGCCCATCAGCGTTCCGAAATCCCCCGACAGGGTCGGCTGCAGCATTTCCACCTCGCCGGCGAGCACCTGGCCCGTACCGCCGTCGATGGTGATGATGTCCCCTTCCTTGAGCAGGCGCCCGCCGACATTGATGACACCATTGCGGTAATCGATACGCAGCATGCCCGCGCCGGCAACGCAGGGCTTGCCCATGCCGCGTGCGACCACGGCCGCATGGCTGGTCATGCCCCCGCGGCTGGTCAGGATGCCTTCGGCGGCGTGCATGCCGTGAATATCCTCCGGGCTTGTCTCGACGCGCACCAGAATGACCTTCCGGCCCGCGCCCTTGGCTTCCTCGGCCGCATCGGAGCTGAACACAATGGCGCCGGACGCGGCTCCGGGAGAGGCCGGCAGGCCGGTGGTCAGGATGTCCCGCTCCGCCTTTGGGTCGATGGTCGGGTGCAGGAGCTGATCCAGCGCTCCGGGCTCCACCCGGCCGATGGCTTCCTTCTCGCTCAGCAGGCCTTCTGCCACCATGTCGACGGCGATCTTGAGAGCGGCCTTCGCGGTGCGCTTGCCGTTGCGCGTCTGCAGCATCCAGAGTTTGCCCTGCTCGATGGTGAACTCCAGGTCCTGCATGTCCTTGTAATGCTCTTCGAGCTTCGTGCAGTAGGTCTTGAACTCCGCGAAAGCCTCCGGCATCAGCGCCTCAAGCGAGGGGCTCGTCGAACCGGCTTCCTTCCGGGCCTTTTCGGTGATGTCCTGGGGAGTGCGGATACCGGCGACGACATCCTCGCCCTGGGCATTGACCAGGAATTCTCCGTAAAGCGCGTTTTCGCCCGTGGACGGGTTCCGCGTGAAGGCAACGCCGGTTGCGGACTTTTCCCCCATGTTGCCGAAGACCATCGCCTGAACGTTGACGGCAGTTCCCCAGGACGAAGGCAGATCGTGAAGCCGCCGGTAGGTCACGGCGCGCGGAACCATCCAGGAACTGAAGACAGCGCCGATAGCCCCCCAGATCTGTTCCTGCGGGTCTTGCGGGAACGGCTTGCCGAGATCCTCCTGAACGAGCGCCTTGAACTTCTCGATGATCCCGAGCCAGGCGTCCGCATCGATCTCCGTATCGAGCGTCAGGTCGTTGCGTTCCTTGTATTCCTCGAGGATTTCCTCGAACTCATGATGGTCGAGGCCCAGGACCACGTCGGAGTACATCTGGATGAAACGCCGGTAGCTGTCATAGGCGAAGCGGCGGTCGCCGGCTTCCCTGGCAAGCGCTTCCACGGTTTCGTCGTTCAGGCCCAGGTTGAGGACGGTATCCATCATGCCCGGCATGGAAACGCGCGCGCCGGACCTCACGGATACGAGAAGCGGACGCTCGGGATCGCCGAATTTCCGGTCGGTCTGGGTCCCGATGTTCTCAAGGGCCTCGGCCACTTGCGCGGCCAGCGTGTCCGGATAGGTATTGCCGTTTTCATAGTACCAGGTGCACACCTCGGTGGTGATGGTGAAGCCCGGTGGAACCGGCAGGCCCAGGCTGCTCATTTCGGCAAGGTTGGCGCCTTTTCCGCCAAGCAGGTTGCGCATCTCCGCAGCCCCTTCCGCAGAGCCGTTGCCGAAACTGTAGACCCATTTGGCCATATTTACTCTCCTAGCCTCAGATTGGAGACGCCTGTGCCTCCGCCTTTGTTGCAGGGCATTCCTGCTACGGCGGCTATGCGTCTTCAAGTCCTTTTTGACACAATAGCGTTGGCTTATATCCTATATCCGGGAGTTTCCAACGCCCGGCAAAATCAAATGGATTTAATCACGCAGAAAGTTTTCCCCTTCGCCTTGCCGATGAGCCTTAAAGACGCCATTGTCAAAGGCAATATGCAATTATCCGATCTGCCAAAAAAAGAAGTGCGACGAATGATGACTAAAGTAACCGGTGCCGTTGTTCCTGCGGACCGGAGGCCTTTCAAAGCGAAACTTCTCGCGCTTGTGAGCGCACTCGCTCTTCTGCCGGCGGCCGCTGCGGCCGATACACAGCCCCAGCCGGAAACATTCGGCACCCCGTCAGGTCTGCCCTTCACCCTGTCCGGCAGTTACCTTTCCGGCCGATTGGCCGGTTTCGAGAAGGACTACGGTCAGGCCGCGGCCTTTTACGAGGAAACGCTTGCCGCGGACCCCGACAATTCCATGCTCCTGGAGCGAACCTTCCTTTTGAAGCTGGCCAACGGCGACGTGGACCAGGCCGTCCACTATGCAGGCGAGCTGGAAGTTGCCGGAAAGCAGAATTTCCTGGCCCAGATCACATTGGGGGCCAGGGAACTGAAACAGGGCAACTATGCCGAGGCGGACAAGTTGTTTTCACAGGGACGCAACGGACCTCTGGCCCAGCTTTCGGTCGGGATATCCCGCGCCTGGGCGCTTTATGGCGCCGGCAAGGTCGATGACGCCGTCGAAACAATCGACAGCCTCAAAGGCCCCGACTGGTTCGAAGTGTTCAAGGCGACACACAAGGCCCATCTCCTGTTTGCCGCCGGACGGACCGCCGAGGCGCTGGAGGCGATCGAGGAAGCATACGCGATCGATCAGGGAGCGATCCGGGTCGTCGATGCCTATGCCCGCATTCTTGCCGCCAACGGACGGCAGAAGGATGCCGTCGAAGCGCTCGACCAGTACGACAAGCAGTTCCGGGGCCACCCCAAACTCGAGCAGACCAGAGAGATGCTTGAATCCGGCGCCGTATTCCCGCCGATGGTGACCGACCCGTCGGCCGGAATGTCGGAGATCCTTTACGGTCTCGGTGCCGTCATCGGCAGGGACGGCGGCGAAGAGCTGTCCACCTCCTACCTGCAGCTTGCACTCTATCTCGACCCCAAGGCCGAGTTTGCGGCGATCGCTCTCGGCAACGTCTTCGAACGCATGGACAGGCCCGACAGGGCAATCGAAGCGCTGATGCTTGTGCCCGACGACAGCGTTCTCAAGCGGGAAGCGGAGATTCAAGTCGGTCTGAACTACAACGCGCTGGACAAGCTTGACGAGTCGCGTCAGCATCTGGAGGCCCTGATCGGTCAGGACCCCTCGGACCTGGAAGCGGTCATCGCGCTGGGCAATATTCTGCGGTCCCATGAAATCTACGAAGATGCCGAAGAAACCTATACCCAAGGCATCGATACGATTTCCGAATTCGAACAGCAGCACTGGCTGCTGCTCTATTTCCGGGGCATTTCCCGCGAACGGCTCGGCAAGTGGGATCTGGCCGAAGCCGATTTCCGCAAGGCGCTTGAGCTGAACGAAAACCAGCCGCTGGTTTTGAACTATCTCGGCTACTCTCTCGTCGACCAGGGCCTGAAACTCGATGAAGCGCTTGAGATGATCAAGACCGCTGTTCAGCTGCGTCCGACGGACGGCTACATCGTCGACAGTCTGGGATGGGTCTACTATCGACTCGGCCGGTACGAGGAAGCGGTGAAGGAGCTGGAACGTGCGATCGAACTGCGTCCGGCCGATCCCGTGATCAACGACCACCTTGGAGACGCCTACTGGATGGTCGGCCGCCGCGACGAGGCGAGGTTCCAGTGGAACCACGCCCGCGACCTTGGTCCGGATGCAAAGGAATTGCCGAAAATTCTGGACAAGATCGCCAACGGCATGAAGGACCCGACGCCGACCGACGCGGCCAAGGCCGAATCCGACAAGAACGGCGGCTGACCGGCCTCTCGATGTCTCCCAGCATCCCTTCGGCACCCCGGGCGGAACTTGCCCGGGCCAGGGTCAACCTGACCCTGCACGTGACCGGCCGACGACCGGACGGATCCCACCTTCTGGAGTCCCTGGTCGCATTCCCGCAGATCGGCGATCGCATCGCGATAGAACCCTCGGACAGGCTGGAGCTGGTTCGGGAAGGCCCCTTCGCGCGCGATCTCGACGGACCGCCGGAAAGCAACCTGATCCTGAAGGCCATCGACGGTTTTGCCGAGGCCACCGGGATCCCCGTCCCTGACGTGCGGATAACGCTGACCAAGCGGCTGCCGGTCGCCTCCGGCATCGGCGGAGGATCGAGCGACGCCGCGTCCACCCTGCGGCTTCTTGAAGATGTCACGGGAACGCTATTGGAGGATGCCGACCTGCAGCGCGTCGCGCGTTCCCTGGGCGCCGGCGTACCCGTCTGCCTCGTTCCCGAACCTCAGCTCATACGCGGAAGCGGCGGGACGCTGTCACCGGGCCCGGAATTGCCGGATTGCGGTGTCGTTCTGGTCAATCCTCGCAGGGCCGTGTCCAAACCGGACGTTCTCGAGACGATGACACACTGGGACAATCCCCCGATGCCGGCTGTGCCGGAGCGTTTCGAGAGCCTTGGCGACCTGACGGGTTTTCTGGAAACATGCCGGAACGATCTGCAGGACCCGGCGATCCGGATCTGCGACGCCATCCAGAACGTTCTGACCGTTCTGGACGCGGAAGAACGCATTCGCTTCGCCAGAATGTCGGGATCAGGCGCGACCTGCTTCGGACTGTGTCAGACAAAAGATGCCCTGGACGTGGAACGCACCCTCAGGGCGGCCCATCCGCATTGGTGGGTCGCTTCTGGCCCGCTTTCCTGACTGTCGTCAGCTCACACGCGAGATGCAGAAGGCCACGGCATCCGCCAGGGCGTCGTTGTGCGGCCCTGTCGGCAGCGTTTCGAGTGCCTTCATGGCCTTTGCGCCATAGTCGCGGGCCCGTTCCACAGTCTCGGAGAGGGCCTCGTATTTCTTCAGAAGCTCGATGGCCTGCTCCAGATCGCCATCGGCGATATCGTCCCCCTCAAGGCAGCGCTTCCAGAACGCCCGGTCTTCGTCCGTTCCCCGCGCCACGGCGAGAACGACCGGCAGAGTGATCTTGCCTTCACGGAAATCGTCGCCGATGTCCTTGCCCAGATCCGCCGACGATCCGCCATAGTCCAGAGCGTCATCGACAAGCTGGAACGCGTAGCCAAGTTCCATGCCATAGGTCCGGGCCGCCGCTTTCATTGCGTCACTTTGTCCCGCGATCACGGGCCCGACCTCGGCGGCTGCGGCAAAAAGGGCCGCCGTCTTGGCCTCGATCACCCGCAAATAATCGGTTTCGGTCGTTCCGATGTTCTTTGCGGCTCCCAGCTGGAGCACCTCTCCCTCGGCGATGATCGCCGAGGCACTGGATAGAATGCGCAGCGCTTCCAGAGAGCCCACGTCCACCATCATCTTGAAGGCCTGACCGAGCAGATAATCGCCGACAAGCACGGCCGCCTGGTTGCCCCACAGTTTGCGGGCCGCGAGCTTGCCACGGCGCATATCGCTTTCGTCCACCACGTCGTCGTGAAGGAGCGTCGCCGTATGCATGAACTCCACGCTGGCCGCCAGGGTCACATGGCCTTTGCCCTCGTAACCGAACATATCCGCACAGGCCAGCGTCAGCATCGGACGAAGCCGCTTGCCACCCGACGAAATCAGGTGTTTGGCAATTTCCGGAATCAGCTCAACATTCGAGCCGGCCTTGGAGAGGATCAGATCGTTGACATCTCCCATCCCCGAAGACACAAGGTCCACGAGCGCCTGAATGCTCGGATTACGCGATTGATTGTCAGAATAAGTCGCAGCAACGGCCACTTATGGCACTCCCGTGAATGTTTGAGCGGACAATATGGCGCGAAGGCTTTCGGGGCAAGTCGACAATCCACTGACAATCCGTTGAAATGCGGTTATCTGAAGAATATGCCGCATGCGGATTTGCTGAAACGCGTTCCGCGCGGACCCGACAATGACCCTTGCACCAGGCGTCCTTGACCAGGTTTTATCCGATGGACCAAAGGCGGCCTCCGGGAAACATATGGAAGAAATCGTCAGAACAAACGATCCGGTCCTCATCTCCTTTCTGGAATCGATTCTGGAGGAGGCCGGCATCAGTCATTTCGTAGCCGATGGCAACATGAGCATTCTGGAAGGATCTCTCGCCATGATCCCCCGGCGCGTGATGGTGGACTCCGACCAGTTGGAAAAGGCCCGCAAACTGGTGCGCGATGCCGGCCTCGCCCACGAACTCCGCCCCGAAAAGGACTAGGGTGTGAGCGAGACCGCCAAGTCCAGCGAAACGGATATCACCCGCGATGCCTTTCTGGGAGGGCAGGTCTATGTCTGCCAGCCCAGGCGTGGCCGGCACAGAGCCGGTCTCGACGCGGTCTATCTGGCAGCGGCTTTGCCGAAGGACACGAAGGGTCATGTCGTCGATCTGGGAGCCGGTGTCGGAACCGCGGGTTTTTGCGCCGCCGCCCGCCTCCCCGGCATTTCGGTCACGCTTGTCGAAATCGACCGCGCCGTTCTCGCTCTCGCCGAACAGGGACTGAGCGATCCGGCCAATGCGGCCTTTTCCGAACGGGTGTCGCTAATTGAGGCCGACATAACCGCCAAGGGAAGCCTGCGCCACGGGGCCGGATTGACGCCCTCGATGGCCGACCACGCCATCATGAACCCGCCCTATTACGAGGCCGACCGGTTCCGGGCCTCACCCAATGCGGCCCGGGCAGACGCGCACATGCTGGACGAGCGCGGCCTGGAGCCCTGGGCGAGAACCGCGACCGACGTCGTGAAAGAAGGCGGCAGCCTGACCGTCATTTTCCGCGCGGACGGGTTGCTGGAACTCCTGAGCGTCCTGAAGGGGCGCTTCGGATCGATCGATGTCATCCCGTTGCGGCCGCGCCCGGACGCGGCCGCCACCCGCGTCCTGATCCGGGCCGTCCGGGCCAGCAAGGCTCCCATGCAGCTCCTGCCGGGCTTCGTCCTCCACGAGGGCGACGGTTCCGACTTCACGTCGCAATCGAGACGCGTCATGCGCGACGGCGAAGGCCTGGGACTAACGCCCCGCCGCTGATACCAAGCTCAGTGAACGACCAATCCGCCATCCGCGTAGCGGAAATCGACCGGCTCGATCAGGTTTTGATGGGCGACACGCACGGAATGGATCCGGCCTTCTATTTCCTTCTCCCAGAAGTGCAGAAACCTGTTCAGTTCGGGAAACCTGGGAGCCATGTCCTCCGTCTGCCACAAGAAACTCTGCAGCAGTTTCGGGTGATCCGGTAACCGGTAGAGGATCTCCGCCGTCAGGAGACCGTAACCGAGAAGGCGTTTTTCAAAGTCCGAGCTGGTGTTCATGCCGATCCTTTCTTTGTTGCCTGACAAAGAAAGAGTGTCACGGAACCCGGCCCGACCAAAGACATTCTACAATGAAAAACTGTTCACAAACAGCACTTTAGCAGCAGCAGCCTCGCACTGCTAACACCGCTCCAACCAGTGCGGCGGCTAATCGTCATTTGGTTTGAATGGAGCTCAGGTAGCCCAGGAAGGCATCGATGTCGGCAGGCTCGAAGGCAAACTCCGGCATGGTGTCATGGGCCGTGACGATACCTTCGGCGAGCGGTTCCTCAAGGCTTTCCAGGGGATACCATTTTGAAAGGTCCCGGAAAGCGGGCGCCCCCGCCTCAGCGCTTTGGTCGTCGGTTGTAACCGCATGACACACCGCGCAGTGTATTTCCGCCAGTTCCCGGCCGGTCGCCAGGCTGACGGGGTCGCTCGGGTAAACGCCATTGGCCGCCATGACCGCCTGAGACGCTGAAATCAGCAGAAATGACAAGATGAACAGCTTTACGGTCCGCACAATTCTCTCCCTCCCTTGAATCGTTTCCCGTTTTTATAGATGGTTCGGAACAACAAACATATCAGGGCGATCACTGCCCCGGGAAATTTCCGTTTCGACTGGAAACTCCCGCAAGCAAAAGCCGCACCGGCCTTCGGAGGTTTCATGAGTCAGCCCCCTCTTCCCGCGTCCATCGAGGACACCCTTCACCTCCTGGACCAGGCTGGCTATGTCGCGGACCGGTCGCTTGCCACGGTCTTGCACCTGGCGCTGAAAATGCGGCGTCCCCTTTTTCTGGAAGGCGAGGCCGGCGTCGGCAAGACCGAAATCGCAAAGGTGCTGTCCGCCACGCTCGGCCGTGACCTGATCCGGCTTCAATGCTACGAGGGCCTCGATCTTTCCTCCGCGGTCTACGAATGGAACTACCCGGCGCAAATGGTGGAAATCCGCGTGGCGGAAGCCTCCGGGGACACCGATCACACCGAACTCTCCAAATCGATCTTCGACGAGCGGTTCCTGATCAAACGCCCCGTGCTTCAGGCTCTGGAACCGTCCCTGTCGGGGGCGCCCGTCTTTCTGATCGACGAACTCGACCGGGCCGACGAAGCCTTCGAGGCGTTTCTTCTGGAAGTGCTTGCGGACAATCAGGTCTCCATTCCCGAAATCGGAACCGTCAAGGCGAAGGAACCGCCGATCGTCATCATCACCACGAACCGGACCCGTGAAATTCACGACGCGCTGAAACGGCGCTGCCTTTATCACTGGGTCGACTATCCGGACGCGGAAAGAGAGCTTGAAATCGTGCGCCGCAAGGTGCCCGGCGCATCCGAGCGGCTCGCGGCGGAAGTCGTTGCCTTCGTCCAGAAATTGCGAGCGGAAGAAGACCTGTTCAAGCAGCCCGGCGTCGCCGAAACCCTGGACTGGGCAACCGCCCTGTCGGAACTGAACGAAATCGCCCTGGACCCGGACATGGCCTCCGATACGCTCGGCGTTCTGCTCAAATACCAGGACGACATCGAACGGGTGCGCGGCTCCAAGGTCCGTCAGATGGTCGACGACATCCGGAAGGACGCGCCGCCTCCCAAGACCATGCCGGCGGTTTGAAACCGTGATGTCCGCCTCCCCTGACATGCGCTCGCGGATCACCGACAACATCGTCTATTTCGCCCGGACCTTGCGCAAGGCGGGCGTACCTGTCGGGCCGGCTTCCGTCGTCGACGCCGTCACGGCCGTGGAAGTCTCCGGCATCGAGAACCGGGAGGATCTTTACTGGACCCTCCATGCGGTCTTCGTGCGCAAGCATGAGCACCGGCTTCTTTTTGACGAGGCCTTCCGGATCTACTGGCAAAGCCGCGGGCTGATCGAAAAGATGCTGGCGGTGCTGTCACCGGTCGCGCCGCCGCGCGGGGAACCGGAAAAACCCAAGGCCGGGCAGACGCGCGTGTCGCAAGCCTTCGAGGCGGCGAAGGAAAGGGTCGCGGAAGAAACCGTTCCGGAAATCGAGGTGGATGCCAAATTCACCGTGTCCGGCAAGGAGCTTCTGCAGAAGAAGGACTTTGCCCAGATGACCGCCGACGAAATCGCGGTCGCCATCAAGGCGCTAAGGTCGATGAGCCTTGCCATGGATAATATCCGGTTGCGCCGGTTAACGCCCTCTGCCAGGGGCCGTATCGATCCGCGCCGCACCTTGCGCGCGTCCATGCGGGCGGGTGGCGACATCATCGACCTGAAATTCCGCAAGCCCGCCGAAAAACGCCCGCCCGTTGTCGCACTCTGCGACATCTCCGGCTCCATGAGCCAGTATTCCCGTCTGCTTTTGCATTTTCTCCACGGCCTCACCGCCGAGCGGCGCAATGTGCATACCTTCCTGTTTGGAACGCGGCTGACCAACGTCACCCGCCAGCTCCGGATGAAGGATCCGGACGAAGCGCTCGAGGCCTGTTCGGAAGACGTGGAGGACTGGTCCGGCGGCACCCGGATCGCCTCGGCGCTGCACGATTTCAATCTGCACTGGTCGCGCCGGGTCCTGTCCGGGCAGCCGACGGTTCTCCTGATCACCGACGGTCTTGAACGCGATACCGACGAGGATCTCGATCGGGAGATGGACCGCCTGCACCGCTCCTGCCGTCGCCTGGTCTGGCTCAATCCCCTGCTCCGCTTCGACGGCTTCGAGGCCAAGGCCAAGGGCATCCGCGCGATGCTGCCGCATGTAGACGAATTCCGCGCCGCCCATTCGCTCAATGCGGTCGCCGATCTGGTGGAGGCCCTGTCGGGCACCGGCCGCTCCCCCGCCGCCAATCCCAGAAACTGGCTCTGAGCTCCAAAATGGAAACCCCACCGGCGTCGCGTTGGGGCACTTGACGCCGGTGGGGTCTATAACGAGCGAAACATCGCTCTCGCACGAATATATGTTCAACAACCCGAAACTAAATGCGGCATGCTGTCCCTGCGGCTGTTTTACAGGCAGACCCCGTCAGGTCGCGATCACGGTACCGCGACAACCGGCGTTCTGACCTTCACGCGCTGAAAGAGGTCCTGGATGTCCCGGTTCGCCATGCGGATGCAGCCATAGGACACCGCCCGGCCGATCGATCCGGGGCGGTTTGTCCCGTGAATGGCGTAGTTCCCGTTGGACAAGGTCATGGCGGCAACCCCCATGGGATTGTTCGACGCGCCACCCTCGATAACCGACGGCAAGTGAGGAAAATCCCGGCGCACTTCCGCCGATGGCGACCAGGCCGGCTTGACATATTTCGCGGTGATTTCCGCCTGTCCGGTCCACGCCTTCCGGCGTTTTCCAACCGCCACCTTGTAACGGATCGCGCGTTTGCCGCGCAGCACCAGATAAAGCCGCTTCTCGGAATTCTTGATCACGATCGTCCCGGGCCGATACCCCCTGTCGGTAAACCCGACCAGTTCCGCGGCCTGAGCGGTCGCCACCGGCTCCCAAAAGGCAAAGATCGCGACCAGGGGAAGCAAAAGGCGCAAACTGACTGACGCACGCATGACGGACTCCAGAATTTTCCGGAAAGATACCGTGACGCCGGTTTCCGAAAAACCGCCTGTCCCGCCCTATCTGATCTGTTGGTTAACGGACAGATGCACCGGAAGGCGAGCCTTGGATGCGGACCGGTAAAATTCAGATTTCAGGCCGTCCCGGGCGCTGTGACGGCGAACACTATGACGCAAGGTCAGAACAAAGATAATGGCTGCATGGTTCGGGAGGACACGAGACCCGGCCACCGGGAATTCAAGCGGCCAGCCGCCGCCCAGGAAGTGCCTATCAACTCCTTGAGGGACAATTCAGATGACTCGCATCCGCAGTAATTTCTTCAAACTGGCCGGCCGCCTGACCAAGTCGATGACGGTACTGGCATGCCTTGCAACTCTGTACACCTTTCCGGTCACCGCCAACGCGGGCTCGCTGACGGGAACCTACATTCTGTCGCCCGCCCGCCTCGACACCGGGTTTTCGGTCCGTGTCATTGGCCGCGGTCCCGTTACCGGGAAATTCAGGAACGTTTCAGGCAAAATGACCCTGAACGAGAAACAACCTCACCGGAGCCGGGTCGTCGTTACCGTCGACCTCAGCAGCGTGCAGACGAACAACGACAAGGTCACCGGGTTTCTGAAAAGCTCGGCCATGTTCAACGTCGCCAAGTATCCCAAGGCCGTGTTCCAAAGCACCCGGGTGAGAATTACCGGCAAGGACACCGCCGAGGTCGAAGGCGTCCTGACCATGCGCGGTCAGCAGAAACGCACAAAGCTCTCCGTGAAAATGCTCGGCGCCAAGTCCAACGGACATGTCGATTTCGAAGTGAACGGCGGCTTTTTCAGGAGCCTCTACGGCATGGACGCCGGCCTGCCGATTTACGCCGACAAGGTGAACCTGCAGATCCGCGGCACCGGGAAACGCGGCTGACCCTGGCGTTCGGACTGCAAAAAGAGCACAGGGATCGTCGTCATCCGTGTGCTCCTTTTCCTTTTTCGCCGGCCAGGCTTCACTTTCTCTTCGGTGTACCGTCCCGCCATTCGTACCAGACATAGGCCGGACGGTCCGCGTCACCCCTGGCATCGAAGGAAACGGCTCCGAGAACGGTTTCGAAGGTGCCTTCGTCGAGAACCTCCGCAACGGCTCCAAGCTCAAAGCTGCCTGCCGTTTCGGCCGCCTGAGCCCATGTCTGGATCGCCGCATAGGTGGTCAGCGCATAGCGGTCCGCGCTCGCACCCGCCTCCTCCAGCGCCTTGACCAGGTCCGCCGCTTCGGGTCTGTTTCTTGGAACCTCCGGATAGGTCAACAGCGTGCCGTTCCCGGCAGCCCCCGCGGCTAGCCAGAAATCCTCGCTCATCAGGGCATCGCCCGAAACCAGAACCGCATCCAGACCCTGGCGCGCAATCTCCAGGGCGATCAGGGCCGCTTCCGGATGGTAACCGCCAAGATAGACGACTTCGATACCCTCCAGAGCGAGCCGCGAAACCAGGCGATTGTAACTGTCCTGGCCCGCATCGAACCCCAACGCCAGAACTTCGTTCTCCCCGAGACCGTTCATCGTTGCCTTGACCGCATCCGTGAGACCCTTGCCGTAGGCGGTCTTGTCGTGGAGGATCGCGATCCGCTTGCCGGACATCTCTTCCGCCAGAAACCGGCCGGCAATCTTGGCCTGACCGTCGTCACGCGGAGCAAGACGGTATATGCCTTTCCCGGGCCGGTCGTCGGTAAACCTCGGCAATGTGGTCGCCGGCGAGATCTGCACGATACCCGCGCCGGCATAGACCTCGCTTGCCGGAACGGAGGCGCCAAAGCAGAAATGCCCGGCAACGAAACGGACACTTCGCCCGATCAACTGGTTGGCGACCGCAACAGCCCGGTCCTCGTTGCAGGCGTCATCCGCGATTTCGAGAACCAGGGCCTCGCCATTCACGCCGCCGGCAGCGTTGATGTCGGCAATTGCCTGTTCCGCGCCCGCTTTCATCTGCGCGCCGAACGGAGCGAACTGACCTTTCATCGGACCTGCGATCGCAATCCGGATATCCGCCAGAGCGGATCCCGGCAGCAGTCCGGAAACGAGTAACGGCACGACCGCCGCAAGCTGTCGATATGTCATTCACTCTCCCGAAACGTCGATGGCCGTCCCACGCGCGACTTGCCTACCCCTAACCTGTAGAGCTAAACAGCTCAATCGCATCCTCATCAAAGTCCGAGGGTATGGCCCTAGGCAGGTTCTTCGTTCCAACCCTGAGCCGGAAACGAAATTCATAAAACCTGAACGGTTCTGGCCACAAGTGGGGCGGACACATAAACTCGTCCGGCGCGGGGCGGCCCGTACCGATTCCATTGCCGTGGAGAAACCCGGAGCAAACCATGTCCTCATTCCCTTGCGATCCAAATGACGAAGGCAGGCTCGCGCTCGATTCCGCGAGCTTCAGGGAAGCCATGAGCCGGATCGCGGCCGCCGTCCATGTGGTCACGACCGATGGACCGGGAGGCCGTATGGGGGCCACCGTCTCCGCGGCCTGCTCGGTCAGCGACGATCCGCCGAGCCTTCTCGTCTGCCTCAACCGTGAAACCCGTATTCACGACGCCGTCCTCAAAAATCGCTGTTTTTGCCTCAACACCTTGAGTGACGACCACGAGACGATTTCGGACGTTTTCGCCGGCCGCGAAAAACTGGACATGCCCGGCCGCTTCGCCAAGGGCGAATGGACACCGATGGCGACCGGCTGTCCGGCCCTCGACACCGCACGGCTCAACGTCGATTGCGAGGTCTATTCGGTGACCGAAATCGGAACCCACTCCATTATTGTCGGC
Organism: Roseibium aggregatum; assembly: GCF_017309185.1. Taxonomy (GTDB): domain Bacteria; phylum Pseudomonadota; class Alphaproteobacteria; order Rhizobiales; family Stappiaceae; genus Roseibium; species Roseibium aggregatum_B. The sequence goes on from NZ_JAEKJZ010000002.1 coordinate 31,675, forward strand.
ACCGTCGCGGACCTCAGAATGACCTCCCCGGGAAAATCCCTCCTTTACGTCCGCCGTGGCTACAAAAGCCTCGACACGTAACCCTCTTCTCATCAAACTGTCCGTCCTGCTTCACTGAACCTGGGACGCCCTCATGACGGCCGGTCCACGCAACCTGATCACCGATGTTCCCGGGCTGAAGGTCGGCAACGCGACCGATCCGGACCTGAAATCCGGGGCCACTGTTCTCGTTCCCGACGAGGCTGCCGTCGCATCCGTCGCCATTCAGGGCGGAGCGCCCGGCACCCGCGAAATCGCCTTGCTGGAACCGGAACAGACCGTCGAGAAAATCGATGCCGTGGTGCTGGCTGGCGGATCCGCCTTCGGTCTCGATGCCGGCGCCGGCGTTCAGGGGCGTCTGGCCGAACTCGGTTACGGTTTTCAGGTCGGCCCCGTGCGCGTGCCGATCGTGCCGACGGCGATCCTGTTCGACCTCCTGAACGGGGGCGACAAGAGCTGGGGTCAGGACACCCCCTACCGGGACCTCGGCCGCTCCGCGCTCGATTCCATCGGCCGCGAATTCTCTCTCGGCTCCGTCGGTGCCGGCACCGGAGCCACGACCGCCAATCTGAAGGGCGGCCTCGGTTCCGCATCCCATGTGCTTGAAAACGGCGTGACCGTCGGCGCCATCGTGGCGGTCAATGCACTTGGCCGGGCAACGGTCGGCGACAGTGCCCATTTCTGGGCGGCTCCCTTCGAGTTCGCCAATGAATTCGGCGGCCTTGGCCCGGCCCATCCCTTGCCTGGAGACGCGATCGCTGTGCGCACCAAACTGGATGCCCTCAAGTCGGGAGCCAACACGACGATCGCAGCGGTCGCAACCGACGCCATCCTGACCAAGGGAGAAGCCAAACGCCTGGCGGTCATGGCCCATGACGGTCTTGCCCGGGCGCTCTGGCCAGCCCACACGCCGTTGGACGGAGACCTGGTTTTCGCCATGTCAACGGGGCAGCGAAAGCTGGAAAACGGCCTTGAGGACATGGTTCGGCTCGGCGCGGCCGCCGCGTCCTGCCTGGCGCGCGCCATCGCGCGCGGTGTCTATCACGCAGCGCCAGCCGATGGGGATCCGGTCCCGACCTGGCGGGAGCGATACGCCTCATAGGCCGAGCAAGGTCCGGACAAGGCCAGCGACCGCAAGCCCAGGCCCTCAGCCAGGCGGCAAAGCGGAAACCATAAGGAATTACACTATTTTTACCGGCCGGGTTGAGACCGCCTTTACCCCTGCGGAACAGCGTTGCGCTTAGCCGGCTGTTCTTCCTTGATCGGGAGCGCCTCAATCGGCTTAATTCCTATCGGTTTTTTTGCTTACTTGAGGTTCAAATGCCGTCCGCTTTCCGTTCAGACGCTTCCCTTGCCCGCTTTTTCACGCTTTTCTGCCTGCTCCTCGCGTTTGCCCCGTCTTCAGGACTTGGTGCTTCAACCACAGAGGCCGGTCTTGCCGACAGTTTCGAGCAGCGGCTGCGAGACCCCTTTGACGGCGATCTCGAAGCCTTGCTCGAACGCGGCTATGTGCGCGTGCTGGTCCCATTCTCAAAGAGCTTCTATTTCATCGACAAGGGCGTTCAGCGCGGCATCTCCGTGGATGTCGCCAATGAATTCCGGAAATATCTGCTCAAGACACACGGCAAGGCCGCGAAAAATGTCGCGGTCACGCTTCTGCCGACGTCGAGGGACAAGCTGTTTCAGGACCTTGCGGAAAACCGTGGCGATATCGCGCTTGGAAATCTGACGGTCACCGCCGACCGCGAAAAACTCGCAGCCTTTTCCGCGCCGCTGATCAAGGACGTTCACGAAGTGCCCGTGACCTCCGGCAAGGTCCCCGATCTGACGTCGCCGCAAGACCTGTCCGGCAAGGAAATCCATATCCGCAAATCGTCGTCCTACTTCGAAAGCCTTGAGAAACTGAACGAGAGTTTGTCGGACGACGGCAAGGAACCGGTTAAACTCGTAGTCGCGGACGAAAGACTGCAAGACGAGGACCTCCTCGAAATGGTCGCCGCCGGAGCAATTCCGATGGTTGTTGTCGACCAGCACAAGGCCACACTCTGGATGGAGGTTCTGGAAGGCCTGAAGAGCCACCCGAAGGCTGCGGTGCGTACGGACGGGGAAATCGCCATCGCGGTCCGCAAGAGCGCCCCGGAGCTCCTGAAACTGGTCAACGGCTATGCCGCAACCGTCAAGAAGGGCACGCTTCTCGGAAACATTCTCATCAAGCGCTACCTCAAGGAAGCCGAATATCTGAAGGACCTGACGGCGGAAGACTACGAATCGGCGCTACAGGACGTTCGGAACCTGTTCCAGAAATACGGCTCGGAGTACAAGTTCGACTGGTTGCTGATCGCCGCGCAAAGCTACCAGGAATCCAAATTCGACCAGAAAGCCCGCAACCCGACCGGCGCGGTCGGCCTCATGCAGATCAAACCGTCCACGGCGCAGGGAAATCCCATCAATATCGACGGCGTTGCGCAGGATCCGGAAAAAAACGTTCATGCGGGGGTCAAATACCTCCGGCACCTGGCCGACCAGTATTTCGCCGGGCTGTCCAAGGAGAAAGCCGACCAGATGTTCTTTTCGCTTGCCGCCTATAACGCCGGTCCGAGCCGGTTCGCGCGCATGCGAAAGGAAGCCGAGGACAAAGGCTACGATCCGGACAAGTGGTTCGGCAACGTGGAATGGATCGTCGCCTCGAGAATCGGCCGGCAGCCCGTCGATTATGTCGGCAACATCTTTCAGTATTACGTCGTTTTTGAAAACGAGAGAAAACGGCGGAAAGACAGTGCGGTCGCGAAGGACCGGAAAACCGCGACGGAGTAGAGCTGAAGCGGATTGCGGCGGCGTGCGAACGGTCTGAGCGAAGCCGGAGGTCCAGGAAAGGACCTCCGCACTTGGTGAAGACTGCCGTTTGAACAGTTCGAAGTCTCAGGCCGCCTTTCGGCCAAGCTCCCCTGCCCGGCGCAGCATTTTCCCACGGGCCGTGTCGTCGGAGCCGAGAATGGGCGAAAAGAGATGATAGCCCTTCGGCTTGAACCCGCAAAAGGCCAGGATTTGCTTTTCTGTCTGTTTGCGCGTCCCCGCTCCATAGATCCAGCGGAAAATCCAGCCGGGCGTATCGGCCGTCACAAGAACCTCTGCCGTACGGCCTTGCAGCAGCTTTTCCGGGAGCGCCTTGCCCTTGATGTATTTGAACGCCTTGCCCGGCAGGAGTATGCGGTCGAACAGCCCCTTCAGTTTTGCCGGATGGCCGCCCCACCAGAGCGGATAGGCGATCACGATATGCTCGCACCAGACGATGTCCTGCCAGAGAGCCTCCAGGTCCGGTTCCAGTGCCGGCGCCTTACTGAAGTCCGATGTCCCGAAATCGGGATCGAAGCGCATGTCCCCGAGATGGCGGCTGCGCACCTCGTGGCCGTTGCTTTCGGCGTTCCGCGCATATTCGTTCCCCAGCGCTCCGCAGAAAGAGCCGATGGCGGGATGTCCGTCAAGGATCAGTATCCGTGTCATTTTCTTCCCTTCTCAAAGTTGAAGATGTTCGATCTAAAAATTGACCGCGGTCATTATTTGACATCGCAGCCGCATAAGATCAAGATATTTTTTGACCATGGTCAATTTTTAGAGGAATCATGACCCGAAAGCCGCAGCAACGCAGCATCGCCACGAAGGCGCGGGTGCTTCAGGCCGCCAGGGATCTGGCAGCAAAACACGGACTGGAAACCGTCACGGCCGAGGCCATCGCCCAGCAAGCAGGCGTCGCAAAAGGCACCGTTTTTTCTCATTACGGCGATATGGACGGCTTGCTGTCCTACATTCTGATCGACCAACTGGTGGCCTTACGCGCCAGTGATCCGGCCAGGAAAACGCGAACGGACGATGTCGCCGATCCGGTTGCCGAGGTCATCGACAGAATGATGGGGCTGATCACCGTCATTACGGACAGTCCTGAGGTTCTGCGGCTCTTTCTGGACAATATCGGCGTGACCAAACCGAACTGCGCACCGGAATTTATTGAAGCGCTGGATGCGTTGGACGCGGACCTCGCCGCCTTTCTCCAGCGCTGGCAGAAAACCCCGGATCTCCTACCGGCGTTGCGAAAAGACCGAACGCCCGCGGAAATGGTCGACGGATTGATCGCCTTCATGGTTCACGGTGCGATCCTGTTCAAAAGTCACCAGGTCACGGATCGCGATCTGCTCAAACAGCGTCTTCAACGACATGTCGAGGCCTACCTGCTGGCGGCGTGACAGGGATCCGCTACGGACCGTCTTCGCCCGGCCAGCTCACCACGTGGTGCTCGTAGTCTTCAAGAGCCATCCCGTCCTCCGGCACGGTTCGACCGCGGACCGAGATGCCGGCTTGGTGAACCGTCTCCCGGTCCCCCGACACCAGGGGATGCCACCAGTAGAGATCCCTCTTTTCTTCCACCAGCCGGTAGGCGCATGTGGGTGGAAGCCAACTCAGCGTGCGGACTTCCTCCGGCCGCAGCTGGATACAATCGGGCACCGTGTCTGTCCGGTTTTCATAGTCCCTGCACCGGCAACTGTCACCGTCGAGCAAGGTACAGGCGACATTCGTCCAGACGATCTCCCCCGTGTCCCAGTCTTCCAGCTTGTTCAGGCAGCAGCGGGCACAGCCGTCGCACAGCGATTCCCATTCCGCAGGGCTCATGTCGTCCAGCGACTTTGTTTTCCAGAAAGGAAGACCGTTCCTGTCAGCTTCGAAGATCAAGAAGTTCGCGCGTCCGGTTGATTGCATCGGTCCGCTGCGCCTATCACGCGGTGCCGCGGACGGCAAGCGGGAGGCTGCCGAAGGATCGCTTTTGCTGGAATATGCAATGAAAGATCAATATTCTGGGAGCAAAGGGACCCGCGTTCCCAAGTCGGTTTTCACCCGTGCAAAAAACCGTTACTTTGCGCTTCGGCATTTTCGCGTAAAGCCGCCGCCCCGATCCGGAGAAACTGTTCCTTGACGGACGAACCGCAACCAGAAGCCAACGAAGACAGCGCCAAGCCGCGCAAGCGTTACCGCATCCGCCGGTTCTTTCTGGCCATCGATGCGGCCGTCGACACGGCCCTCTGGAAGAGCGGCTCCACCCTTCGGCGCATGCTCGAAGGCTACGATGCCTTCCTGCGCCGCTTCAAGGCCAAGGGAATCTGGCGGGCGCTGACAGAACTGAGTTCCGATGCGCTCACCTACGGTCTCGCCGGTTTCATTGTCGTTCTGGCCTTTGCCCAGCCTGCCTTCGAGGCGACGCGCTATTCCGACTGGAAGACCACCGACGATTTCGCCGTGACTTTTCTGGACCGGTTCGGCAACGAGATCGGCCGCCGGGGCATCGTCCTGAACGACAGCGTGCCCCTGGAGGAAATCCCCGATTCACTGGTCAAGGCGACGCTCGCGACCGAAGACCGCCGTTTCTTCAGCCATTTCGGCATCGATGCCGTCGGCACGTTCCGCGCGATGGTGGAAAACGCCCGTGCGGGTGGCGTGGTGCAGGGCGGCTCGAGCCTGACCCAGCAGCTTGCCAAGAACCTGTTCTTGTCGAACGAACGCAGTCTCAGCCGCAAGATCAAGGAAGCCTATCTGGCCCTCTGGCTGGAAGCGAATCTCTCCAAGCAGGAAATCCTGAAACTCTATCTGGACCGCGCCTACATGGGTGGCGGCGTGTTCGGGGTCACCGCGGCGGCGGAGTTCTATTTCAACAAGAACGTGCGCGAACTGACGCTGGCGGAGAGCGCCATGCTGGCCGGCCTCTACAAGGCGCCGACCAAATATGCCCCGCACATCAACCTGCCGGCCGCCCGCGCGCGCGCCAACGAGGTTCTGACCAACATGGTTCAGGCCGGTTTCCTGACGGAAGGCCAGGTTATCGGAGCGAGACGCAATCCGGCCCTTGCTGTTGACCGGTCGCAAGAGCAACTGCCGGAGTATTTCCTCGACTGGGCGCTCGACGAAGTCAAGAAACTGGCCCGGCGCAATCCGGCTCTTGCCAAGGACCGCATCGTGACCGTGCGCACCACCCTCGACCCGGCTCTGCAGCGCCAGGCCGATCTCGCCGTGGAAACGGTGCTGCGGGAAAACGGCAAGCTCCGCGACGCCAGCGAGGCAGCGCTCGTCTCGATGATCCCGGACGGGGCCGTCGTCGCCATGGTCGGCGGCAGGTCCTATGGAGAAAGCCAGTTCAACCGCGCGGTCAACGCATTGCGCCAGCCGGGGTCTTCCTTCAAGCCCTTCGTCTACATGACGGCATTTCTGAACGGCTACACGCCCGAGAGCATCGTCCCGGACCGGCCCGTCTGGATCGGCAACTGGTCGCCGAAAAACTATTCCAGAAGCTATCGCGGCCCGGTCACGCTCAGGACCGCCCTGACCAAATCCATCAACACCATCCCCGTCCGGCTGTCTCTCGATTTCGGCCGCGAAAAAATCATCGAGACCGCCTACGCCATGGGCCTGACCCATGAGCTTGAGAATTCCGTCTCCCTGCCGATCGGCTCGTCGGAAGTCAGCGCGATCGACATGGCCTCGTCCTATTCGGTCTTCGCCAACGGCGGCTACAAGGCCACCGCCTACGCCATCCTGGAAGTCAAGAACAGCGACGGCAAGGTGCTCTACCGGCGCGAACAGGACGAGCAGCCACCCAAACGGGTCCTGCCGGAGGACAAGGTTCACATGATCAACGGCATCCTGGTCAACGTTGTCGAGGCCGGCACCGCCCGCCGGGCCAGGATCGACGGCGTCGTTGCGGCCGGAAAGACCGGCACGACCAATGCCTACCGCGATGCCTGGTTCGTCGGCTATACCGGCAATTTCGCCACCGCCGTCTGGTTCGGAAACGACGATTTCTCCTCCACGCGCCGGGTAACCGGCGGCAGTCTGCCCGCCATGACCTGGCAGCTTTACATGGACTACGCCCACAAGGGGATCGAACTCGCCAGAATGCCGGGCGTCGAAGCCGAAACCCTGCCCCGCCTGGCGAAGGCTGTCTCCTCCAAACCGGCGAAAAAGCTGACCGTGTTTTCCCAGCCGCGCGTCCTGAAGCGGCGCACCCAGGATCTCCTGACCACAATCGGCCAGGACCTGCACCGCCTCGTGGAAGAAAACAAGACCAGGGCAGCGCTTGACGCCCCCTCCTCTCCAACCGATTTCGCGGCCGCCCAATGAGTGAGCTCATCACGAGACCGACATTTCTCTCCCGCGGCGAGGCCGACTGGTACGAGGAGAAGCTCCCGAGAGCCATTCGCCCCTACAACAGCAATCCGCTGCGCACGCTCGCGGCCGTTTTCCTCGTGGTCTTTTTCGCAGCCCTTCTCGGCATCAGTTCCGCCTATCTGGTGATTGAGCGTGAGCAGCCTCTCAACGCGGTCACAATCGGCCCGTGGCACGCCTATCCCAAAGCCGGCACGGCGGACGCCGATCCCTACTCCGTCGCGATTTACACGCGTGGCGCGCTCGTCCCGCTGGCGTCCGGCGAAGGGTTGGCGCTGATTGCGCGCCAGGACAGTTCCGGCCACCTTCTCGACCCGACATGCGTTTACCGGATCGCCGGCCAGACCCCCACCGCCCGGCTCTGGACGCTGACGGCTCAGGACGGCCGCGGTCATCTTGTCGAGACCCTGCCGGGCCGCGTTCATCTTGCCAGCCAGAGCCTCCTGCGCGATCCGGAGGGCAACTTTCAGATCACGGCGGCCCGCAATCCCCATTCGGGCAACTGGCTGCCGCTTGCCGAAAAGGCCAAGGCCAGCGACGGGCTGCAGTTCGTCCTGCGCCTGTACGACGCTCCGGTGACGACGGGCGCGGCCCTCGACGGGGTCAGCATGCCGCAAATCAGAAGGCTGGCCTGCCCATGACCCTGTCGCCCCGTTTCAGCCTGACCGTCGGCGGCCTGGCAACCTTGTGTCTTGCCGCCATCATTCATATCCTTGTGGTGCTCGGCATCCCGCACAATGTGCAGCACAGCGCCTACGACAACGCGGCTGCCTACGGTCCAGACCGCCGCTTCAACCTTCTGCCGGATGTCGAACCCGGACAAGAGGCGCTGCCTGATCTCGACCCGGCCATGAAACACGCAGTCTGCCGGTTCCAGCTCGGCAACGGCCCGGTCCTGTTCGATGCGTCGATCCCGGCTCCTTTCTGGTCCATCGGCCTCTTCAACGCGGCCGGCGAAACGGTTTACAGCCTCAACAACCGCACGGCGGGCGCCGAACGCCTGTCCATGCTGGTGCTGACCACCGAACAACTTTCCATCCTGCGGGAAAACCCTCCGGAAAATCTGGAAGATCTGATCGTCATCGAAACGGACGAAATCAGCGGCTTCGCGCTCCTGCGCGCCTTCGTGCCGCATCCGACCAGGGCGGCCGAGGTCGACGCGGCCCTGACGGCGGCGAGCTGCGGAGGAATTTGAGCCTCCTCCCCTGGGCCCGCCGAAGGCTCCTCAACCGGAGACAATCGAGCAACCACGGCGCCATCTTACATGACGCAAAGGAGCCCTGAGCCTCGGAATGACAATGGGTAAATACCGCCTGTAAACTTGCCCGTTCAGATCGAGCCGAGGTTCCCGACTGCGGGAGGCCGACGTTCAGTCTGTCTTCGGTGCCAGAGGGCCGAGCGCCTCGAACAGCGGTCCGAGCTGATCCGCGTGTTTTTTCCAGCGGCCGATGGAGGAATGGAACATCGGCCGGCGGACCTGCAGGTTGGAGAAGGTCGTCACCGGGCTTTCGCCCTTGTGAAACTCCAGACAGGCGTCTTCCCAGTCCAGTCCGGTCCGCTCCAGGAGCGCGCGGCTCTCCGTTTCCTGGCTTTCAACGAGCTTTTCGTAGGACAGCTCGTAGAGGGAGACGGGCAACACCTTCGCCCAATGCTCCATCAGCTCGACATAGGTCTGGAAATACCGGCCGAGCGTTTCCTGGGTGATGGCGTAATTATGAGCCGGTGACATGGCGTGGGACAGCAGCGACACGCAGGTATCGGCCGGTTCGCGAACGCAGTGAATATAGGCGGCTTTCGGAAAGGCGAGGCTCATCAGCCACAGCATTTCGAAATTGTGAGGCATCTTGTCCGTGACCCGGGCCGCCTTGCGGTCGACCGCATCCAGGACGCTCAGGTAACCGCGCGCGAATTTTCTGAAGTCCTTGGGCTCCAGCTCCCGGAGCCTGCGCTCCAGCGCGGCGCTTGGGGCCGCCTTCAGGCCCAGGTCTTCCTGCAGGTGCCTGAAGTAGGCAAGCTCTCCACCGCTCGCCACGCGGGAGTGCCGGCTGACGATCTGCTCGACCAGGGTGGTTCCGGAGCGCGGCATGCCGAAGATGAAGACCGGGCGTACGCTGTCGCTGCCCATCTCCGTACGGCTTTCGAAGAACGCCTTGTCGAACACCTCCTTCATGAAGGTGACCCGCTCCTCATGGGCCTTCAGGTCGAAAGGCGGATAGCGAAGCTTTCTGGCGGCCTGATAGTGGTCGTCCGCCTTGCCCGCGTCTCCGAGATCGAAATGGATCTTGCCGGCCGCCCAGTGAAGGTTGGACTGGTCGAGTGGAGCGCGAGGTGTTCCGTCGCCAAGCAGGCTTTCGATCGTGGCGAGTTCCGCCGGTACTTCGTCGTATTTCCGCGCCATGGACAGCGCGTGCAGAACGGCAGGCAGTTCCTTGCCCGCATCGAGCGCCTTTTGGAACCAGCCGACGGCCGCATCGATATTCCCGACAGTCACTTCGAGCTGGCCCATCCCGAGAAGAGCATATCCGTTGACCGCGTCGAGCTGCAATGCACGCTGAAAACTCTGCCTCGCCAGCACCGGGCGCCGGTCCAGCCGGTAAAGATCGCCGAGTTGGGCATGGATGTCGGCTTGCTTGGGAGCCAGACCGGCCGCCTTCTTGAGCGCCTCGCGCGCGGCCGGATAATCGCCGGCATTCAACAGGGCAAGGCCGAGCAGCTGATGCACCTGATGGTTCTTGCCCGCCTTCTTCGCCGCTTTTTGCAGATGGCCGATCGCCGGTCCAATGTCGCCGTGCTGATAGGCGGCGATGCCGAGAGAAAAATGCGCCTGCGGATTGTTCGGGTCCAGTCTCAGCACTTCCTCGAACATGGGCAACGCGATGCCGATGCGGCCCGCATGCTGATGGGAAAGCGCTTCCTGAACGAGCCGCGCGACACTGGAACTCATGGGATGTCCTAAAATGGGCTGACGCAGATCCGTCACGGACCTGCTGCGTAGCCCTCTAGATAGCCGAGGAACGCCGGGGCGATCAATCTCCCGTGGCGGGAAAAAAAGCCGGTCCGCAGGTTGGCGCGCCTGTGGCTACTTGACCACCGGTGGCCGCTCCAGTCCCCAGTTGGTGAAGATCCTGGAGCGCTTCACCGGCCGGTCCTGGGCGTAGCGGTCGCCGGTGATACAGCCTTCTTCCGCAAGCCGGACCTGGCCTTCGAGCTCGCGGATGGCATTATTGACCTTCCACTGACGGTCGCGGCTCGGCGTTTCGATCTCCAGTCCGTCGAGCGCCTTCTTGTAGGCGATGATCCGGTAGCGCAGCGCCTGCCCCACCCACTTGATCATCACCCGGTTTTCCCAGACACGGGCCTTCGCGCCGTCATAGGTTTCTTCCTGGGTGACCGGTTTGTTCTGCAGAACCCGCAACCGTTCGTTATCCGCCTTGGTGACGCGCACGGCCACCTCGCAGAACGGCATCACCAGTTCGGCGTCGCCGGAGGCATCGCTGGCGATCTTGTCGAAACGGGCATCTGAGGACTGGAACTTGTCGGAGCGCAGATAGATGAGATAAAGGTCCGGCGGCACCCTGCCCTCGGTTTCCGGCAACACCCGCGTGCGCGACAGTTCCACCATGGTCCCGCCGATCCAGTCCTTGGTCCAGGGTGGACGGATCAGCGTCCAGCCCCGGTTGCGCAAGAGTTTCTCGTCGTTGGTATAGTTGAATTTGGAGACGGGATCTCCACGCAGGCGTGCCGCTTCGTCGCCCGCCTTCGGGATGATCTTGTCGTGAATGACCGATGGTTTGGCGCGATCGAAATCGCCGGTCGGCCGGGTGCACGCGGCAGCGGCGGACACGGCAAGGACAACGCTTACAAGCGCCACTCCCCGTCTGCACACCCCTCCCGCGCATCTGCCGGAGGCGGAGGCTCGATTGTCCGCTTTGCCATTGCCCATCGGCCGCGACTCCAGTCCCCTTGGCCTGTCTCCAGGCACTTCCGCATCCATTGAACGCAAGTGCTTTCACGGCTGGAGGCGGGGACCGTCAGTCCTTGTCGGAGCCAGCAGGTCCAGCAGCTTTACCGATGGTCCCGATTCGTGCGGCGAGATCAAGGTCATGGTGCTCGTAACGGACACCTGGGAAGAGGATAACTTCGCCAAAGGTCTCGCGGCTTGCCGAGCACGCGGTACGGGAGCGCTGGCCCAATCGTGCAGCGGGCCTTTGCGCGGATGCAAAATCCAACAATGTGCCCATCGTCTCCTCCTTCGGTTCCGGTCTCCCCGATCAGCGGATTGCCGAAGGGAAACGGTCAAACGGGCGACGCATTACTTCCTGCTAGGTCATTAAGAAGCTGTCAGGGTTAACAGCATGCTAACGCTTTTAGTCCAAATTGAAGCCTTCTCGTTCCGTCGGTCGTTCGGTCTTTTGTGTTTTGTAGACGGGTGTCATGCGCCAGAACCAACGCTTCAACCAATCCCCACTTGCCCCTTCCTCCGCGCAAGCAAGCTCCGGCGGCACCCCGCCAAAGCGCAGCATTCTTCTCGCCGCAGCCAAACTCTTTACCGAGCGTCACCGGCATGACCTTGAAGAAAAAAAGATTTTTTTTGAATTGGCGCGTAACCTCCTGCCACTGACGGAGGTCGAGGACCGTCGCCGGATCGCCGGCCTGCTTGCATCGCATCCGGAAATTCCGGACGATCTTCTGGAACAGATTGCGTCGGACGAAGACCCGCTGACGGCCTATCCCGTATTGCGTTACAGTCCAGGCCTTTCTGTGGATCTCCTTCTGCGCAGGGTGGAAACCGGTCCGGACAGCTTGAGAAAGGCCATCGCCAACAGGTCTGCCTTACCCGAATCGGTCATCGATGCCTTGTGCGCCGATGCCGACGAGGGTGTCATCCGAATCCTCCTTGGGCGGGACGACATCGGGCTGACGAGCGACCACAAGGCGAAACTCGGCCGCCGGAGCGGACTTCTCGCCAAGATCGGGCCGGAACTGGCCAGCCGGGATGCAATTGGCACAGGATCTTTGGTGGGCCGATTCCTACATCTTCCGGCAGCGCTCAAGGCAGAAGCCGTCGCCGAGGCGGAAATGGCAAGTCTCGTCAGGCAGGTCCGCAGACCCGGCTCCTCCTCAGGCCGGCATCGCGGCGGCTCGCAACATCGCTTGACTGACGGACTTGTCCGCCAGGCGCTCGCGCAGAACAAACCCCGTTTTACCGAATTGCTCAGCCAGGCTCTGAGCCTGCCGCGGACGTTATGCGACCGTCTTCTAAACGACGATCAGGCCGACGGCCTGGTTGTCGCTCTCAAGGCGATTGGCCTGCCGGCAACCGAAACGACCAGTATCCTGATCCGACTATTCGGCGACCAGCTGCCGCTTGGAGATATCCGTGCCCTGCGGCGATTTCACCGGACGTTGAGCCTGGGGGCCGCCGAAACGCTGGTCGGTCAGTGGATGCTTGCAGAGACCGATGCGCTCCCCCTCTCCGACGCGCGACATGCCCCGCAGTTTCAGCAAGGAAATCCGGCGCGCGAACGCTTGGCCCCCTCTCGTTCGGAAGAACAAGCGGTCGCCGCTTTCAAGAAGACCGCGTCCTAAAACTTGAAAAAATCCGCACCGGGAGGCGAAGGCCGCTCTTCCTCCGCGAGCGGCAGTTCGATCCGTCCGTCGCGGGCCTCGACCTCGACCAGCCAATAGTCGGGGTCGATGCGGGCCTCGCTCTCAATCCGGTCATCCACCGTTTCCCGGTCGGCCTTCTCGAAAATCCTTTCAAACAATCGCCCTTGAGGCAGATCGCTGAACATGGCCTGGGGGGCCGGCCCGTAAAAATCGAAGCTCCCGTTCAGCCGGTCGACACAGATGAAGATGGCTCCGGCCTCCGCCGCTCCCCGTCTGGAGACGGCCGCAAAGCCGCCTTCTCCGAAGAGGCGCCGGACAAAGGCACTGACAAAAAATTCCGAGGTGACCCGCATGATACCTTCCGGAGTGCCGGCACTGGTTCTTAGCGGCCGGAATCGTAGGATCGCTGTGACTTACGCGAAGACGGCGCCCTTCGCAATCAACCCGACAGCGACCGGCCGCTCAGCATTTCCAGCCTTTCGATGACCTTCGGTCCGAGTTCTCCTGTCAGCGGCAGGGCATGGTCGAGTTCGAAGCGTTTGATGGCCGCCGTCGTGTTCGCCCCCATCAGGCCGTCCGCCTGAAGCGGGCCGTAACCGAACTCGGAAAGCGCCTTCTGCACCTTCAGGAGCATTGGATCCGCATCGATATCAGCAGCCTCCGCGCTCTCCTGAAAGGCGCTTGCCGTGCCCGAGAAGCCGGGTTTTGCCCGGGGCATCGGCACCTGCGCTGTGGCGGGTGTCGCGCCCTGCATCAGAACCAGAGCCAGCAAGGCTTCACTCGCCTCCCCCTTTTCCGGCTGTCCGGCGCGGCGCTCGAAAGCCCGGATCGCCCGTTCCGTGGCCGGACCGTTCAGCCCGTCAAGCGGCCCTTCGTACAGTTCCAGTTTTCGCAGGGCTATTTGGAGGTCCAGCACCAGCGTCGAGATTTCCTGAACCTGGACGCCACCGCGGCGGTCGTCCGGTTCCGGTTGCTGGATCTCGCCGCCCCTGTCACGCGTCGCGAACAAAGGTGCCGGATGGCGCCCGGGTTGCAAGCCGATCGCGTTGGCGACGATCAGGCAAGCCGTAAGCCCCATCACGACAGTCCCGCCGGCGGCCACCGGATTATCCAGAGCCACATGACCGGCCCGCGCAATAAGGGTTTCCTGGACCTTCGGCGGCGGTGCCTTCCTGCTTGTCTTTGCCATACCGCCTCCTATGCCGTTTGCGCCCGCGGGCGTCTGTCGGGAGCCGCCTCGGCGACCGGTGGAACCGCAGACCGTCCGGACTGAGGCGGCAGACGCAGCACCACGCTGACCCCGTGGCCGAGCATGGTTTGCAGAGACAGACTACCGCCGATCCGTTCAAACAGACCGTTGGCAAATCTCAAGACGGGCTTGGAGTTTTCAGCGCTCCAGCTCAGACAGGAATTCCTGTTTCGAACGGAAAGAAGGATCTGCAACCCCGACGGCGCAGTGACACCGGCGACATTGACCGCCGCCCCACGCCCGGAAGTCTCGATCATATCGGACAGCACAAGACAAAGGCTCTGGCGCAGGAGTTTTCCGTCCGCGTGAATTTTAGGTGCATTCGGGAACGGTTCGACTTCGATTTCTACACCGAGCCTTTCCGCGATCGGTTTCAGGAGGCTGGCGCAACGGTGAAGGCTGGAATTCAGATCAACGGTACCGCAGTCCAGCTCCTCACCGGGCTCCCTTCCCGCTCCGATCTCCGAGGCCGCATTCAAGGCCGCAAGCCCGCTTTCACCGGCTTTCCTGATGTTCACGACAGCGTCGCCCAGACCTTGCTGGGACGGCTCCCATTTGCCGTCGCCGAAGCGTGCCGACAAGGCAACAATTTCAGCAAACGCGGCCCTGGCTTCACCGGCTGCATGGTCCAGCAAGACGCGGGAAAATTTTTCGGCGCCCGGTTCGGGAGCCTCGGCCGGCTGATGCGGCGCAACGGAATGGGCCCCCTCAGGGTCACGAATAGACAACAGGGTTCTTTTGCCGCCAGAGACAGATGACGGAACGTCGGCTTCCACGGTCCGCAGATCGAACTCCAGTCGTCTGTAGTCCGCCAGCCCCGCGTCACCCGGATTGGATGCCCCGATCCGGACACGAGCCTCGAAACAGGCACTCCCGCCCTTGAGCCGGACGTCGGACACCTTCGTCAGATAAAGAGGCCTGTCGGCCACGTGAAGCCGGGCGAACAGCCAGTCGCCGCCCGAGAACGCCCCCGCAGGAAGCGGAGCCACGCCGAGCAGCTGCCTGACCGGGCCGCCGATGACCCTCACCGCGCCATCCACATCCAGCTCGCACAGAACTTCCGACACGCTCTCGCTGACAAGCTGCCGCTCCTGCGACGACCGGTTCACGGCCTCCCGCGCCTGTTTGCGATCGAGCAGAATGCGATTGGCCAGAACGCCGACATAAACCAGGGCAAGCAGCGTCGATACAATCCGGACCGGGCCGGGCAACGGCTCGAAGTGAGGCAGGGAAACCGGCAGAGCGGCAAGCGCCGCAAGAAGCAGACTGCAAAGCGCCGCGATGCCACCCAGCATTTTTCTACTGGTGGCGAGCGACGCTTCGACCGGGGGCACGATCAACCAGACCAGCGCGAAGGAAGCGATGCCACCTGTCAGGAAACACACGGTCGCCACGATAACGGCGAACAGGCCCGACGACAGCCCGACTGCGCGGTTCAGCGAACCGGATCGCGACAGGTAGAGCGCCAGCGGCCATTGACTGAGCATCCAGGACAACACGAGGATCGTTGCGGCATGGGGCGGCCCGGCAAGGGCGAGATGCAACGGCAGCACAAGAAGCGCCAGCGCACCGCAAAGAAAGCTGCCGGCCAGGAAGGAACGGTGCAGCGGTGCCAAAAAAGGATCTCCGGCAGCCTCGGGATGAATCATTCCCTCGACCCGGGGACCCCAGATCCCGCTGATAACAGTCAATGAACTCAGAAACTTACGCACTCGAAACTACCACACCAAAGACGCGGATTTTACCGCTCGCAACCTTGACGAGGCTATTTTCCAACGCAGCACTTAAGGAACGATAAAGGATGAATTCAATTCGGCTGTTTTTCAGGAAATCGCCTGATTTCAACGGGTTGCCCCGATTTATCTAAAGTTTGAAGAAAATTTTCCGAAAACTTGGCTTAAATACCTGTTTTATTTTACGAAAATTGACTCTGCACGATCAACGCGACATTCTCAGGTGGCTGCTACAGTGTATGCATAACAAGTGTGCCGGCACAAAAATGGCACGCGCAAGCGAACAGACTGTGGGTAGCAAACATGTTCTTTCTCTTGAGGACGGCCTTCTGGCTGACCCTCGTTCTGGTCCTTCTTCCACTGGGATCGGACGGGGAACAAACAGTGGAAGAGAAACTGGATCCGGTCTCGGCCTATCTGGCCGCCCAGGCGACAATGTCGGACCTTGGCGGGTTTTGCCAGCGCAATCCCGAGGCCTGCGAGACAGGAAGCGACGCCTTGACGGCAATCGGCAGCCGGGCCCGGGAAGGCGCCCGGATCGTGTACGAATTTCTGGACACCCAGCTCGCGGAGTCGTCAACCGGCGACGGCCTGGTGACCGGGTCAACGGCCTCTGCCGTCGAAGACCGCTTCCAGCACAATTACGCCGGCGCCCAATCGTGGCAGCCTGATTTGAACAAAGTCTCCACCGGGGAGACAACCTTTGGGCCAGTGCCGCGGCCCAAACCGCGCTCAGGCCGAAACACCTGAGCGTCCAAGCCGTTGAGGATCCTATGACCTCCGCGATCTGAAAACGGCAATTGCGCCCCGCTTGAGTGATGCCGGTCCCCGGCATTGCGAAGACGGCTTCACTTCAGCAGACAGTTCTGCTGCGCCGCAGATGGCAAGCTGCCCAATCCATCTGCGGCGTTTCTTCTTTTTTGCCGCTCACCGGCTGTCCCGCCCCTCAATTCCCCATATTTCTGTCGGCGCGCGAACCGCGTCATTTTCGGACCTGGCATTGGCACACGTTCAGACGAGGTCTATATGAGGGCGTTACTGACGTTCAAAGACCGGTGCCATGACAACTTCTATCGACGACATCGTTGAAACATTCGAATTTCTCGACGATTGGGAAGACCGCTACAAATATCTGATCGATCTCGGCCGGGAGTTGCCTGAGCTTGCAGAAGACGAGCGGACGGATGAAAACAAGGTGCGCGGCTGTGTTTCCCAGGTCTGGCTGATCACCTCCATCACCACCGGATCTGACGGGACACCTGTGCTGACCTTCAGAGGCGACAGCGATGCCCTGATCGTTCAGGGGCTGGTCGCGGTCGTTACGGCGCTGTTCAGCGGCAAACCGGCGGCCGCTATTCTGGAAATCGATGTCGAAGCCATCTTCTCCAAACTGGGACTGCAGGAGCATCTCACACCGCAGCGCTCCAACGGACTGAGATCCATGGTCGGACGTATCCGCTCCGCCGCGCAGGCGGCCCTGACCGAGGCTTGATCATCCGGACGGTTTCAGCCGTCCGAAACGAACTCCAACACCCAGCTAAAAAAAGAGCTGCCACGAGGGCAGCTCTTGAGATCCGGTTTGAAGAGTTCGCTTCAGATCTTACTTGGAGCGCTTGCGCTGCTGGCCGAGGCCCATTTTCTTGGCAAGCTCGGAACGGGCTGCCGCGTAGTTCGGCGCAACCATCGGGTAGTCGGCACCCAGATCCCACTTTTCCCGGTATTCTTCCGGGGTCATGTTGTAGTGGGTCCGCAGGTGGCGCTTGAGCGACTTGAACTTCTTGCCGTCTTCCAGGCAGATGATGTAGTCCGGCATTACGGATTTCTTGACCGGCACCGCAGGCTTCAGCGGCTCGGGCTCCGGCTCACTGGAAGAAGTTACAGTTTTCTGCAATGCGTTGTGAACCTCACTGATGAGGTTCGGCAGATCTGTCGATGCAACGGTGTTGTTGCTTACATATGCTGAGACGATGTCAGCGGTAAGATCAATCAAATTTGCATCCACCGGACTGTCAGTCATTTTTCACCCGTTCTCTACTGAATTCAAAATTAGTTGCGGTGTTAACCTGCAAAAAGTTTGGGCAGAGAACGAAAAGAATTTTTCGTTACTTTCTGCCCGATAAATCGAAAATGATTCTACTTTGCAGGCGACCTTCACCGCCTTATATCGCCGGATTTCAAATCAGACAACCCCACGAACCAAATAAAAATCAATCCGAAACAATAAAAATGGATTTCTATAAATATTGACTATTTCCGATGCATTGAAGACAGCAAGGAACCGATAGTATTGTGGCAAGCCCGATCTTCGACAATTCGAAGCTCGAAAACGTCAGAGCTCACCCGTTCGGCCGAACCGTCTCGGCCAACGCATCCTGTTTAGTATCCGCACAGGGACGATAACCTGCCGCATAGGCAGCTTTCGCCAATAAATGAGCCGAAATTGGGGCTGTAAGCAGGAAAAACACCACACCGGCAAGTGCCCGGGTTACAACGGCAAGATCGCTCGCATGTACCGCAAGGGCAAGTAGCATGACACCCGACCCCAGCGTTCCGGCCTTGGACGCGGCGTGCATTCGCATGTAGACGTCCTTCAAGCGGATCAGACCGAGTGAAGCGACCAGCGCGAACATGGCTCCGACGATGAGCATGACGCCGGTCACGATTTCCACGATCACTGTCGTCATTGGCCCGCCTCTCTTCGTTTGATGCTCTCTTCGACCTCGGCCATGATGGTCTCGTCTCCCGCAATGCCACGATTGAGCACGAAACGGGCGAAAGCGGCCGTTGCCAGGAAACCGACAAGGCCAAGAGTGATCGCGATATCGATATAGAGATAGAACCCGGTCGAAACCCCCATCGCCGCGATGAACCCGATGCCGACGGCCACCAGCATGTCGAGCGCGACGACCCTGTCGGGCAGGCTCGGCCCCTTGACCGTGCGATAAACGATAATCACGAAGGAAATCGTCAGAAGTCCGAGCGCGATATGGACGGACAGATGCAGAAACTGGGCCGAAAAGGCGCTTAGAGAGCTCATCTGAACACCTCCAGTATCTTTCGCTCGAAGCCATTCTTGATGTCGTCGATCGTGGCCTGAGGGTCGGGAACGTCAATGCAGTGAATATAGAGCGTCTTGCGATCTTCGGAGACGTCGACCGACAGGGTCCCCGGCGTCAGCGTGATCAGATTGGCCAGCATCGTGATTTCGAAATCCCGGTCCACCGTCAGAGGCAGGGCGATGATACCCGGCTGCAGTTCGATTTTCGGCTGCAGCACGATCATGGCAACTCGCCACGCGGACAGGACCAGTTCGTAGACGAACAGAACCGCCAGCCCGCAAGCCTTGCTGAAACGCTGATAATAGGCCGCGGTTCCAACCTGTTCGCGGATCAGGTAGAGCGCACCGAACCCGAGGACGAAGCCGAAGGCCAGATTCACTTCCGAGAAACTGCCCGAGACCGCGCCCCAGGCCAGCATCATCAGAACGTTGATGAGTAAAAGACCTGTCATCCCTGCTCTCCAAAGACCGAACGCTGGTAACCAAACGGCTGATCCACACCGCTTGCGCCCTGGGTTGCGAGTTCAATCATCCATTCCGGCTGAAGACCGAAATAGACAACAAGCGCCGTGAGAATGCCGAGCGGCAGCCAGACAGCCCCGCCGGACAATTGCGGAGCCTCCACCTCCACGGCGTCGGCCGTCTGCCCGTCCGGCGTCCCTTCCGGACCGCCACGCCAGAAGGCGAAGATCCATACCCGCCCCATGGCAAGCGTCGTCAGAAAGCCGCTGACGAGAATAGCCGCGCCAAGCGCTGTGCCGAACCGGAGTTCGTCATCGCGGAAAGCCGCATCGACCAGCATGATCTTCGGCCAGAAACCTGAGAAGGGCGGCAGGCCGGAAACGGCGAAGCCGAGCACGAGGAAAACACCGGCAAAGGCGACGTTTTTTCGATAAAGACCGCCAAGCTTGCGCAGATCGTAGGATCCGCCGAGCATGTGCATGACCCCCGCGGCCATGTAAAGGGCCGTCATCACGACGATGGAATGCACCGCGTAGAAAATCGCTCCGGAGATCGCCAGGGTGGACCCGACGGCGACGCCGGCCAGCATCGAACCGATGCCGGCAATGACCACATAGCCGAGCAGCCGGCGCACCTCGCTTTGCGCCAGGGCGCCGATCGCACCGGTAATCAGGGTCACGATCGCCACGAGCGCGATAAGATCCGCCAGATGGTCGCGCGATGCGGGAAGGATCAGAACGAAGACGCGGATAAGGGCATAGACGCCGACCTTGGTCAAAAGACCGGCAAAGACGGCCGAAACCACCACATTCGGGGTATGATAGGAAGCAGGCAGCCAGAAATTGACGGGAAACGCCGCGGCTTTCATCGCGAAGGCGAGAAAATAAAGTGCGGCCACCGTCGCAAGCGTTCCGGAGGCCGGATTATCCAGAGCCGCGACCTTCAGGGATATGTCGGCCATGTTGAGCGTACCAAAAATCCCGTACAGCAAGCCGGTCGCGATCAGAAACAGGTTGGTGCCGACAAGGTTCAAAACGCCGTATTTGACGGCCCCGTCCAGTTGGATCCGGTCGTTGCCGAGCACCAGAAGCCCGTAGGACGAAATCAGCAGAACCTCGAACCAGACGTAGAGATTGAACACGTCACCCGTCAGGAATGCTCCGCAGACGCCGGTCATCAAGAGCAGCAGGAAGGGATAAAATCCGTAGCGCCGCCCCGTGCTGTCGACGCTCGCCGCGCCGAAGAGACCGCCGCAAAACGCCACGATGGAGCCGATGAAAGAGAGTGTCGCCCCGAGCGCGTCAACCGTGAAGGCGATGCCGAACGGCGGCAGCCAGCTGCCCATGACCATGGTGATCACACCGTGATCGAGCACCCGCACAAGCAGCGTCAGACTGGCCAGAACCAGTGCACCCAGAAAGGCAATCCCGAGCTTTGGCTGCAGGTCGGTGTTCTTGCGCAGCATCAGGCACAAGGCCCCACCCAGCATGGTGATCAGCGAAGGCGCGACCACCAGCCAGTCGCCCGCGGCGACCGGGGCGGTCGCCATCGCCTGGGACAGATCGACGGAAACGGAAGAACCGGCCATGTAGCTTAATATCCTTGCGGCGGGTTTTGATCGTGCTCTGGTTCGGCGATGCGCATACTGTTCACCTCATCCGTGCCGAGTTCCTGGTAGGCGCGGAACGCCAGCACTAGCAGAAACGCGAAAAACGAGAAGGAAATCACGATCGCGGTCAGCACCAGCGCCTGTGGCAACGGATTGGCGGTCGCGGTTGCCGGTGTATAGAGGTTTTCCGGAATGAGCGGCGGCACCTCGCGCGTCAGCCTGCCATTGGTGAAAATGAGCATGTTGACCGCGTTCCCCAGGATGGCGATGCCGAGGAGAATGCGCACAAGCTGCTTTGAGAGCATCAGATAGACGGCAACCGTAAAGAACAGGCCGATGAGAATGACGACGCCGCTTTCCATCAGTCGGCTTCCCTTTCTTCCAGCGCAAGCGCGATCGAGCCGATGGCTCCGACAACAACGAGATAGACGCCGATGTCGAAAACAAGCGGCGTGGACAAGGCCACCTCCACATCCGATACGTGGAAAATCAGCCACTGGCTGGTCATGAAAGCCTGGTCCTTGAAAAAGGACAGCATGCCGGCCAGCGCCGCCATGAAAAGACCAAACCCCGATACGCCCATCGGATGGAAAACGATGGCGCGGCGAACGGACGCCACACCACAGGCGATCCCGTAGATCGCGAGCGCCGATGCGGCGATCAGACCGCCGATAAACCCGCCTCCCGGCTCATTGTGTCCGCGCAGAAGCACGAACACGGAAAACAGGACCATGAGCGCGGAAAGATAAGGCGCGATGGTGCGGAAAATGATCGTACGCATCAGCTTGCCTCCACTTTCTGCGGCTGAGAAGGACCTGGATCGGACATACCGCCATCCTTGTCAGGCTTCGTGCGCACGCGGATCAGGGCAAGGACGCAAAGCCCTGTGAGCACGACCACCGCGATCTCACCCAATGTATCGAAGCCTCTGAAGTCGACGATGATGACGTTGACGATGTTCCGGCCGTGGGCGATCGCCCGGCTATACTGGGCGAAGAAGTCCGACAGACGGCTGTCGAACGGCTGTTGCGTGATGGCCAGAAGGGTGAGTGTCAACCCAAGCCCCACCGCGACGGCAACGACGCCTGTCAGAAACGCGGCCGGCGCCGGGCGATGATCGCTCGGCGACAGGTTGAGCCGGGTCATTACAAGCGCAAGGATGACGACGGAGAGCGTTTCGACCATGAACTGCGTGAAGGAAAGATCGGGCGCGCCGAACATCATGAAGATCAGCGCGACCGCGAACCCCTGGATACCGAGCGAGACGATTGCCGTCAGCCGGGTTTTGGCGATCAGAACCGCAATCAGCCCCAGAACCGCTATGAACAGGATCCCCCATTCGTAGAAGCGGTAGTCGGGAAGTTTCGGCCAGGCCGGAAGGCTCCCCGTCATGAAGCCCGGCAGCAGCACGGCGACCGCGGTGAAGATGAAGATCAACATCATGTAGGTCTGCATCTTGCCGTTCTGAAGCTTGCGGGTCAGCCAGCCGGAAAATCCGACGATGCCGCAGACGAACTGGTCGAACCCCTTGTCCGGGCCCCAGCCGATCGCCGCCAGAACCGCCCCCACGAGCGACCTGAGCCGGTCAAGCTGCGTGAAAAGCGCGACGCCCAGACCGATGGTGATCAGGGACAGGATCAAGGGCGCGTTGATCTTCGTCGGCCAGAGATGCAGGTCGATCTGCTTGAACTCGCCGACGAGCGACGACAGCGTCGGGCCGACAAAGAGTTCGCCGGTCGTGTGGGCGATCAGGGCCAGCCCAAGTCCAGTGACGGACAGGAAGACGGGACCGGCGAACAGAAGAACCGGTCCTTCATGGGCATGTTTCGGCGTCTCGACCTTCGGTCCGAAAAACGGCTTGATGGCGACAGCGGCCGCGATCACCAGCATGAGCGCATTGCCGATAACGGCCGTAACCGTGACGGCCAGCCCGAGTTCCAGCCAGCCCCATGTGCCGTAGTAGAGGACTTCCTTGGCGACGAAACCGATAAACGGCGGCAGACCGGCCATGGAGAGGGACGCCAGACAGGCGGCCGCGAAGGTGATCGGCATGGCGGACCGCAGCCCGCCGAGCCTGGTGATGTCGCGCGTTCCGGCTTCGTGATCGATGGTGCCGGCCACCATGAAGAGGCAGCCCTTGAACAGGGAATGTGCCAGCAGATAGAGCACCGCCCCTTCCAGCGCCTTCTCATGACTGGTCCCCACAAGCATGACGAGCAGGCCCAGCGAGGCAACGGTGGTATAGGCCAGCATCAGCTTCAGATCGGTCTGGCGGACGGCGAGCAAGGTCCCGACGATCAGGGTGACGCCGCCGAAAAGCGGCAGGACGGTCGTCCAGAGCGCGGTCTCGCCCAGAAGCGGATGCATCCGCATGAGCAGATAGACACCGGCCTTCACCATGGTTGCCGAGTGCAGATAGGCCGACACGGGCGTCGGAGCCTCCATTGCGTTGGGCAGCCAGAAATGGAACGGAAACTGCGCCGACTTGGTGAAGGCCCCGCCGAGCACCAGCAGGAAGATCGGCAGGTAGAGGCCCGTGTCCTTGATGATGTCCGGTGAGCCCAGCAGGACCGACATTTCAATCTCGCCGGTGGCCGAAATGATCAGGATAAAGCCCGCCAGAAGCGCCAGCCCTCCCCCGCCGGTCACCACGAGGGCCTGAAGCGCCGCGCGGCGCGAGGCGGCACGCAGGTTGTCGAACCCGATCAGAAGGAACGACGTGATCGAGGTCAGCTCCCAGAAAATGAACAGCGAAATCAGATTGTTGCCCAGCACGAGACCGAGCATCGAGCCCATGAACAGGAACAGAAACGAAAAGAACCGACCTTGCTGCGGATGGCCTTTCAGATAGCCCCCGGCGTACAGGATGATGAAGGTGCCAATGCCGGATATGAGCAAGGCGAACAGGGTCGACAGGCCGTCGACATAGACCGAGAAATTGACACCGTAACTCGGTGCCCAGGCCTTGGCGGCGACAAAGGTCTCGCCGTGGGACACCGGGCCGATGAACCCGGTAAAATGGAGAAAGATCAACCCCGGCACGATGGCCAGCGGCCATGCGGCGTTATGCTTGAACCAGCGCGTCAGCACGGGGGCGACGACGGCCGCCGCGAAAGGAGCCAATACCGCGTACAGGGTGGTGTCGTCGATCAAGGCTGGCGTCATGCTGATCTTTCGTCACAAGGTGTTTGCATCCGAGGCGCCGATCCAGTCGAATCAGCGGCCCGATGCGAATGATAGCGGACCAAGATTTTCTAGACATGTCTTAGGCAAGTGATTTTGCGCCTTCAAGCGATTGTTGTACGATTTTCCGCCTTTTCTAACAGGTTGCGTTTAAACTTTTAAATAAAACCAACAAATTGTGAAAGAAACGCCCGGGCTGCACGTGGAAGTTCCGATTCCCGGCCCGACCCGCATCGGCAAATTTAACCAGCGGCGGCCCGCGGAAGTGTTCGAATTCTGCCGGTCCCCAAACGCAGTCTGCTTGTCGCAGCACAGCAACCGGCGACCTTCGACTTTCCCCAGCGAGAGCCGAAAGCACCTAAAATCAATCGAAATTCGGACAAATTACAGGAATTCACAGACGGCCGTCATTTGATGGCCCGAGACGCCAATCGACTTGATTTCGCGACGTAAATGCCATTTCAATTTAAGTAGGGTGCCTGATCGGGTTTTTAAGTGAGGCAAAGAAGGCGATGGACAGCACGAAGGAAGCCGAATCCGGAACAGGCCTGCTCCATCCGTCGGCAATCGACTTTGAAACACTGGTAAACCTGAGCAGCGAAGCGATCGCCGTGATCGCGCTCGACGGCACGCTCGCGTTCGTGTCTCCCGCCGCGGAGAGACTGTTCGGCTGGAGTAAGGAAAAACTCGCCGGTCAACTCTCCGATCTGGTCTACCTCAGTGCGTCCGATCCGGATGGGGAACTGATGCACCGGATCCTCTCCGGTGGCGCGACACCCGACATCCCCCTGCCCCATGCGGATCTCCAGTTCCGATCCGCCTACGGCCCGATGATATGGGCGGAGGCCAAGGCGCATCTCCTTGTCGACGCCACCAGCACCCCTTACGCCTTCGCCGTCTATTTCCAAAATATTGCGAAGCGCAAGGACCTGGAAAACCGGCTTGAGGCCGCAACCCAGACAGATGCCCTGACCGGCCTGTTCAACCGGGGTGCTTTTGAAGACAGTCTGAGACGCGAATGGGCGATCGCCGTTCGGGAGAAGACACACACCGGACTGATAAAGGTGTCGCTCGACAAGTTCGAGGCCCTTGCCGAACGCTATGAGCCTGGCATCGCGGAAGAATGCCTCACGAAGGTCGCCCAAACGCTCAAGGAGACCGCCCGGCGACCGGCCGACGTCGTCGCGCGTACCGGCACTTCGGAGTTTTCGCTGCTGCTTCCCAGAACCCACGAAATGGGCGTCGAAACCATCAGCGCTTATATCCACGTCGCCATTCGGGACCTCGCCCTTCCCAATCCGGACAACAAGGCTGGAAGCGGCGTAGAGACGGCCTCTGTCGGCGCGGCTTGCGCAATTGTCGAAAAGGCAGGCGTTTCCGAAAGCTTTGAGACGATCCTGGCGGCTGCGGAAAACTGCGTATTTCAGGCCAGGCAGGAAGGCGGCAACCGTGTGAAGACGGTAACGAAACATATAGGTTAATGAAGCCTTTTCCCCTGACGCGCTTGCCTCGGATTCTCCTGTCTCCTATTTCTGTCGTGTCCCCAGCGATTTATGAAGAGTTGAAAGCCAGGAAATCGGTATGAGCAACGACGCCCCCCGCAAAACCGATGACACCAGGAAAGTCAGAAAAACCACCGCGGAGTGGATGCAGCAGCTCACGCCCGAGCAATTCTACGTCACGCGGCAGTCCGGTACGGAACGCCCGTTCACCGGCCCTTACTGGGACAACAAGCTTATCGGACGTTACGATTGCATCTGCTGCAATGCGCCCCTGTTCATGTCGGACACCAAGTTCGACGCGGGTTGCGGCTGGCCGAGCTTTTTCGACAAGGTCCATCCCGAGGCCGTGCGCGAACTGGAGGATCGCTCTCATGGCATGATCCGCACGGAAATTCGCTGCAGCACCTGCGATGCGCACCTCGGCCACGTCTTTCCCGATGGCCCGGAACCGACCGGATTACGATACTGCCTGAATGGCCACGCCCTGAATTTTGCCCATGGCGGCCAGACGCCCTCGAAATCGGATTCCGCTTCGGAAGAAGAAGCCTGAAGGCACCGGATTTTCAGTTCCGCGCTCCCCGGCCCTTTATAGTCCCGTAACGGAATCACGGGTAAAAAGTCCTATAATGTTTAATACCGGGGCGAGAGGCGAGCGTGAATTTCATTCCCAGGACACTACTGCGGACCGCGGGTCTTCTGACCTTGGCCCTGTTGTTGACAACAACGCAGGACCAAAGAGCCTCCGCGGCAGAGCGGATCGTTGCCTACACGGCTTACCTCCCTCCACTCTCCATCGATAAAGTGCAAAAAGGAATCGCAACCGAACTCATGGAGCTTGTCGGCGAAGAGGCCGACCTGGAGATGGATTTCCGGTTCGCCCCCTGGAAACGGGCTCAGGTTCTCGCGGAAAACACGCCGGGGAGCCTGATCTTCACGATTGCCTATTCGAAGGCAAGAGCAGACAGGTTTCAGTACATCGCGCCACTCATTTTCACCGAAAGCGCCTTTATCTCACTCGATGACTCAATCGACAGCTTCGAACAGGTCGTTGCGGCGGGAAAAATGGTCGGCGTTCATCTCGGCAGCCAGCGAAGTAAAATTCTGAAACGCGAGGGGGTCGAGAAATTCATTGAGGTTTCAAGTGCCGAACAAATGGCCACCATGCTGAAAGCCGGCCGCATCGACACCTGGTACACGATGAACCTCAGAGCGGTGCACATCTTCAAGAAGATGGGGTACGACAGTGGGAAACTCGTCATCGGCGCCCCGGTCAGCCACGGCGTGCAGTGGCTTGCCGCCAACAAATCCCTGGATCCGAAGATCCGGGCGCGATTGGCCAAGGCGATCTCGAAAGTCCGCAGGGATCCGCGGTTCTGGGAAATCGTGGACCGGTATTCGGGCTAGGACCGGCCGCAATCGACAGCAACGGCCTCATTCCCCCATCCGGGACATCTCAGCCGTCGCAACCTGTTTTGTGCTGACCTGGCCTTGAATCCGGCCGATATTCACCTCTATCCAGTCCGCCAGTTCGCGCACCTTCAAGGCCGCTTCCTTTCCGATCGGGGTCAGGCTGTAGTCGACATGGGGCGGCACCACCGGATGGGAAATCCGGTTGACGAAACCATCCGCCTCAAGGGCCTGCAGGGTTTGCGCAAGCATCTTTTCGCTGACCCCGCCGATCCGCCTGCGTAGCTCGGAAAACCTGTGCCCCCGCTCCAGCAGGACGATCAGCACAAGAACACCCCAACGGCTTGTCAGATGCCGCAGGACGTCCCGGGACGGACAGTTCCGGTTCAGGAGTTCGCCGCGTCTCACCTGATCTGAAAGAGTGTGTTCGCCATCCATTTCCATCCGCTCACGCCTCATCGTCTTGAAGACACAGGCACACTTTTTTTTTCAAAACTTACCTTTATGTATGTACTAACAAAAAGAAAGCATGGCGTCTACATAGCCCTTGTCGATTGAAACTCTGCTGCGAAATCCAGGAGAAATGCCATGCTTGCAGTCACAGGAGCCAACGGACAGTTGGGCCGTCTCGTTCTCAAACACCTTGAAAAAATCACCGACGCCCCGCTTCGCGCCCTCGTGCGCTCGCCGCAAAAGGCGGAGGACCTCGCATCGGACAGGATATCTCTGGCCAGGGCGGATTATGACGATCCGTCGACGCTTGTACCCGCATTGACGGGGGTCGACAGACTTCTGCTTATCTCGGGGTCCGAGGTCGGCAAAAGGTCGGCTCAGCACGCGGCCGTGATCGATGCCGCGAAAACGGCCGGCGTCGGTTTCATCGTCTACACCAGCTTGTTGAACGCGACCCGCTCGAGCCTGATCCTGGCCGGCGAACATGTCGAGACCGAAAAGAAGCTCGAAGCCAGTGCCCTCCCGCACGTCATTCTCCGCAACGGCTGGTACCTGGAGAATTTCACCGGAACGATCGCCTCGGCCCTCGAACACGGCGCGGTCGTCGGAGCGAGTGGCGAGGGTAAATTCTCGGCCGCGGGACGTGAAGACTATGCAGAAGCCGCCGCGATCGTCCTCGCCGGCAAGGACACCTCCAACCGCATCCTCGAACTCGCAGGCCATCCGGCCTTCTCCCTGAAGGACCTTGCTCTTGAGGTTTCGAGGCAATCGGGCCGGGAGATCCCGTTCCAGAACCTGTCGGAAGAAGACTACAGGAACGTTCTGATCGGCGCCGGCCTGCCGGAAGGTTTCGCCGCGGTTCTGGCCGACTCGGACCGCGGAGCGGCTCAGGGCGAACTCTTCAACGAAGCGACAACGCTTCAGGGTCTCATCGGCCACCCGACGAAGTCCCTGGCCTCCCTGATGTCCGGCACCGTAACAAACGGATCGTAACCGGACAGGATCGCCTTCGGCGGCGCCCGCCTGCGACGGCGCCGCCAATCCATTCCAAAAACTGCTGTCAAATTTCAATTATATTTGTTGGTCGAATGAATCGCGGACTGGTACCAAGAACCAGAAGACATTCGAAAGCCAGCCATGCAGCAGTCAACCCTATCCGATACCTTTGCCCAGGACGGCACCTACGCCTGGTTCCGGCTGGCCGTGTCGATCCTGCTCAGCACGCTGGGCGGCGCCGGCATGTGGGCGGTGGTCATTGTGCTTCCGGCGGTTCAGACCGGTTTCGGGATCGACCGGGCGGATGCGTCCCT
The DNA here is from genome assembly GCF_017309185.1 of Roseibium aggregatum. Classification (GTDB taxonomy): domain Bacteria; phylum Pseudomonadota; class Alphaproteobacteria; order Rhizobiales; family Stappiaceae; genus Roseibium; species Roseibium aggregatum_B. Next base: position 60,493 of record NZ_JAEKJZ010000002.1, read on the forward strand.
GCCCTATACCGCCACCATGGTCGGCTTCGGCGTCGGCAACTACCTCCTCGGCCGCGTCGTCGACCGGTTCGGGATCGTCCCGCCGCTGATTGCCTCGGCCGTATTCCTGGGCATCGGCTTCGCGTTGGCCGCCATGGCCCGGGACATCTTCCTGTTCTCGCTCGCCCAGGGCGTCTTTATCGGTCTCGGCACGGCGGCGACCTTCGGCCCCCTGCTTGCCGACATCTCCCACTGGTTCCTCAAACGCCGGGGCCTCGCCGTCGGCTGCGCGGCCTGCGGCAATTATCTCGCCGGCGTTCTCTGGCCCTCCTTCATTCAATGGCACCTGCAATTCGCGGACTGGCGGGAGACTTACCTTCTGATCGGCGGCATCTGTCTCGTGACGATGGTTCCGCTTGCCCTGATCCTGCGGCGTCCGCCTCCCGAGGCGTTTCTCTCCGCCTCTTCCGGATCCAGCGCTTTCGGCACACAGACGACCAGCCTGTCACCCGCCGCCCTGCAGATGCTCTTGATGATCGCGGGCGTTGCCTGCTGTGTCGCCATGGCCATGCCCCAGGTTCATATCGTCGCCTATTGCGTCGATCTCGGCTATGGCGTGGCGCCCGGCGCCGACATGGTCGCGGTGATGACCGGGGCCGGCGTGATCAGCCGGCTTTCCTCCGGTTACATCGCGGACAAGATCGGCGGCGTGAAGACCCTGTTGATCGGATCCGTGCTGCAATGCGCCTCTCTGTTCCTGTTCATTCCCTTCAACGGCCTGACCTCGCTTTACCTGGTCTCGCTGATCTTCGGGCTCTCCCAGGGCGGCATCGTGCCGAGCTACGCCGTCATCGTGCGCGAATACCTGCCCGCGCGCGAAGCCGGACAAAGGGTCGGGCTCGTGATCATGGCCACAATATTCGGCATGGCGCTTGGCGGCTGGATGTCCGGCTGGATCTACGACCTCACCGGCTCCTATAACGCCGCCTTTCTCAACGGCATCGCCTGGAACGTGCTCAACATGGCAATCGCGGTGTTTGTGCTGATGAGCGGACGCACAGGAACGCAGGCTACGCTTCGTCGTTGACCGGTCTCACGACGCCGTCGCGCAGCCCTGTGGGAAACGGTGTCGGCACACTGGCTGCCTTGGCACCGGGGTCGTGAAGGCCCTGTCTGTTCGGCCTCATCGCCCGTGCCGCACGTTCGCTCAGACCGCTGGCGAACACCAGCAAATCGGAATTTTCGGCTAAAGTTTCCTGAGAAGTCCGGTCCATATCGCCCTCCGCGATTGCACGGAATGACGGAGGAACCGAATGTCGAAACGTGTCAGCAAACGCTGAGAAACCATGTCACTCGCTCCTTCCGGACACCCCGCCCGGGTTGAGGTTGAAGTTGAAATGGCAGGTCTCCTGACTTGCGGGTCGCCGCTTGCCCGATCCTTCCCGGACATTCGTCCAGTGGAAACTACAGGTTCGCTCGCCGCTCACAGTTGCGGGGGCAGTCACGGATTTGGCGCATATGTCCACGCCGCACCGTGTTCCCTTTTAATCCCGGGCCAGTGACTGGAACCGGGAACCATCTCCTTTTAAGTGCAGAGTTCCAATGCGCGTGTCAATGGTCGATACCGGCAGTCCAAACGTCGCTGATCTGGAAACTTAAAGCTGGCTCAAAGAAGGAGGGGCGACCCTCATCATCCTTTGCAGGGGGGACAGATCGAATTGACAGGTCTTCCAGTTTCTCTTGCGTGGAATTGCCTTCATCACGTGCTTGAAATTTTGCGGCACCAGTTCGTCTTTCATGTAAGCGAGCGGGCGCAAGGGTATCATCCCCTTGAACAGGACCGCGAATTGCATCCTGGTCATCACCTTGCCTTCGGAAAGAAAAGGACGGCCCGTTTCCGGATCGAAGCCGGATGTGTCCACAGTATCGATAAGTTGCGCATAAAGTCGCATGGCGTGGTCCGAACAGTTCGTTTCTTCCAGATAGTCGAGTTCCTCGACAAATTCCGGCGACTGGAACAGCCATTTGTGCGTCTTGGTCGTTTGCCTCTCGTTGAACACTTTACGGCGGGCGGCACCTTCTTCGACCTTGCTCTCTTGAATATCCGCAAAGCTCGTTTCAACGGTCGGTTTTGTCGGGCCAAAACCAATTGTCAGCCAGGCTCCGGCAACAAGCCCGACCAGACAGATCAGAAAATAGTCGAACGCAACCTTCAAAACACAACACTCCAAATTAGTGTCCTTCCGATAGCGTACAACTTTTAATAAACGGTGAGTGGCTCGCGACAAACCAGCGATTAGCTTCCCTCTTGCCTTCGAAAGGCAAAACGCCTACCTCGATGCCATGAAAAAAGACGCTCTCCCCCCCTGCGCCGACGCGCGCCCCGTCAAGCACGAAACCCACGGCATTTCCCGCCAGGACGACTATGGTTGGCTGCGCGCCGACAACTGGCAGGAGGTCATGCGCGATCCCTCCACGCTCGACGCGGATATCCGGGCCTATCTGGAAGCGGAGAACGCTTACCAGGAAGCCCAGATGGCGCCGACAAAAGAGCTTCAGGACACGCTCTTTTCGGAAATGCGCGGCCGGATCAAGGAAGATGACAGCTCCGTCCCCTCGCCGGACGGCCCCTACGCCTACGGCATGAAATACGAAACCGGCGGCCAGCAGCCGATCGTCTTCCGCACGCCGCGTGACGGCGGCAAGGAAACCATTCTGCTTCATGGCGACAAGGAAGCCGAGGGCAAGAGCTATTTCCGGATCGGCGGAGCCGGACATTCCCCGGACCACAAGCTGATCGCCTGGGCTTACGACGACAAGGGCTCGGAATTCTTTTCGCTGCGCCTGCGCGACAGCGAAACTGGCAAGGATCTCGATTACAGCATCGAGGACACGGCCGGCGGCGGTGTCTTTTGCGCGGACAGCAAGTTCATCTTCTATATCCGCCTCGACGACAATCACCGGCCGTCGAAACTGTTCCGCCACGAAATCGGCACGGACCCGGCCAAGGACGTGCTGATTTATGAGGAAAAGGACTCCGGTTTCTTCATGGGGGTCGGCAAGACCCAGTCGGGCGAGACGATCCTGATCGACATCCACGATCACGAGACCTCCGAAGTCTGGATGATCCCCGCCGATAAACCGACCTCCGACCCGGTTTTGATCGCGCCTCGCGAGACCGGCATCGAGTACTCCATCGACGATCACGGTGACACGCTCTACATCCTGACAAACGCGGACGACGCCGAAGACTTCAAGATCGTCACGGCACCGAAGAAGGCGCCCGGCCGGGACAACTGGACCGATCTGGTTGCCCACAAGCCGGGCTGCCTGATCCTGTCCCACTGCGTCTACAAGACATTCATGACCCGGCTGGAACGCGAAGACGGCCTGCCGCGCATCGTGATCCGCCGGCTGGTCGACAACGTCGAACATTCCATCGCCTTCGACGAGGAGGCCTATTCTCTCGGCATGGGCGGCGGATACGAATTCGCCACGGACACGATCCGCTTCACCTATTCCTCAATGACCACGCCGTCGCAGACCTTCGACTACAATGTCGAGACCCGCGCACGGGTGCTGCGCAAGGAACAGGAAGTGCCGTCCGGCCACGACGCCTCGGACTATGTCACCCGCCGCCTGATGGCACCGGCGGCTGACGGGGAAACCGTTCCGGTCTCCCTGCTCTACCGAAAGGACACGAAGCTCGACGGCTCCGCACCGCTGCTGCTCTACGGCTACGGCTCTTACGGCATCACCATTCCGGCCAGCTTCAACACCAATTGCCTGTCCCTGGTGGACCGGGGATTTGTCTACGCGATTGCGCATATCAGAGGCGGCAAGGACAAGGGCTTCCGCTGGTACAAGGACGGCCGGCGCGAGAACAAGAAGAACACCTTCACCGACTTCATCGCGGCCGCCGATCATCTGGTGGCGCAATCCTTCACGTCGCACGACCGGATCGTCGCCCAGGGCGGCTCCGCAGGCGGCATGCTGATGGGCGCGGTCGCCAATCTGGCGCCGGAAAAATTCGGCGGCATCATCGCGGAAGTCCCCTTCGTCGACGTGCTTGCGACCATGCTGGACGACACCTTGCCGCTGACCCCGCCGGAATGGCCGGAATGGGGCAATCCGATCGCCGACAAGGCGGCCTACGAATATATCGCCTCCTACTCGCCCTACGATAATGTCGAGGCGAAGGACTATCCGGCGATCCTCGCCGTCGCGGGCCTGACCGATCCGCGCGTGACCTATTGGGAACCCGCCAAATGGGTTGCCAGGCTGCGGGCGACGAAAACAGGCGATGCGCTGCTCATGCTGAAGACCAACATGGACGCCGGCCACGGCGGTGCTTCCGGCCGCTTCGACAGGCTGAAGGAAGTCGCCCTCAACCAGGCCTTCTCCCTGATGGTGGCCGGCAAGGCATGACAATCCATTCGAACTGTTGACGGAATCGGCCCGGGAGCGGGAGATCTTCCTCCTCCCCTCCCGCAACGGCCGCGACCGATTGGCACCAGTCCGAAAGTCCTTCGCTCGTGACTTGATTTTGGCGAAGTCATCGGATCAAGTGTCCTTGGAAACCTGCCCGCCGGGACTCACCCGGGACCTTCTTACCGGAGCTTGCCATGCGCCGCCGCCTCTTCGATCCGGTTTTCTCCGGAAAAAGACTGAAATCCGGTCTGCGGCTTTTTGCGGGAGCCGCGGCAATATTCAGTCTGGCTGCCTGTCAGCAGACACCGACGGTTGAGGATCTGCTGTTCGCGCCGACCGTCAGTGCGACCCGGGCTTCCATTCCCTCCACCTACAACACGCCCTATGACTGCCGCTCCTTTACCGGATCCGGCTGGAAAGGCATTGCCAGCGGAAGAGTGGACAGGTTCTCCGGGAACTTCCTTTTTTCCAACGCCGGATGCTTCAAGACCAAGGCTGAATGTCAGGCCTATCTGAACATCATGAGCGGCTACATTATCCAAACCCGCTATTTGCGCTGCGCACCCTATTCCGCCTAGAGGTCTTCAGATCTCATCGCCCGGGAGCCCGCCCTGGAAAACCGGACGCGCTTCAAGATACCGTTCCATGAAATCGCGAAGACACTTCGCCCGGGCGCTCAATAGCCGACCTGTCGGCCAAACCGCGAAAACATCCCGTTTCTGCCCCTGCCAGCGCGGTAAGACGCGCTGAAGCGTCCCGTTAGCGAGCCCCTTGACGCATTCCGTCACCGGCAACAGGGCGATTCCGTGACCATCGGCGGCAAACTGACTTGCGAGGCCTATGTCGTCGACGGCGATCGAGGCGTTGAGATGAAGCGTTTCCTGTGCCTCCGTCTCCCGCTCGGCAAGCTGCCAATGCGGCAGGGCCGAAACCCAGATCAGTTTGTGCGCCCTCAGATCCTGAGGCGATTCAAGCGTCTCCGCTGATGCCAGATACTCCGGAGACGCGACCAGCACCGTGGAGACGCTGCCGAGACGTTTTTGATACAGACGCAGATCCGTTTGCGGCCCGATACGCAGGGCCAGGTCGATCTGGTTTTCCATGAGGTCCTTTGGCTCGTTGCTGAGGGTCAGTGTCAGATGGATGTCGGGATAGGCCTTCAGGAACGCGGACCACATCGGTTCTAGAACGCCGACCGAGATATTGGTCGGCGCCGCGACCTTTAATCGCCCCCGCGTAGCGTGGAGATCCGCCATCAGTCCTTGAAGCTCGGTCTCCGCCTGCCGGACGAGATCCGCGAAGGTCTCGTAATACGCTTCCCCTTCAGAAGTGAGCCTGAACTTCCGGGCGGAGCGGTGAATGAGTTGTGCCCCGATTTCCTCCTCCAGCTTGCGCAAGCGGCGGGTGACCGTGGCGGCCGGCAATTTCAGATATTTGGCCGCCGCGGACAGACCTCGGTTTTGCGCGATGTGAACAAAGAGCGAAATATCGTCAAGCATGATTCCAATTTCGGAATTTTAATATCCATTCCTGGATATCGATTTTCAAAATCGGAATCAATATCTCTTCCATGTCGAAACAACAGCCACGGAGGCAGCCTTGCCAAACTATTTTATCAGCGCTGGAATCGAGCTACAGCAGGGAGCGGACCTGAAACAGGCGGAGAACGGGTTGCGCCTTCTCGCCGAACAGACCCGAACCGAACCGGGATGCATCCTGTTCGAGATCCGGCAGAACCTGAAAGAGCCACAGAAATTCATGTTGTGGGAGTGCTGGACCGGACCGCAGGCTCTGGCGGACCATTTCGAAATGCCGCACACCAAATCCTACCTCGCACAGAACCTGACTCAGGTCCGCTACATCGAGGAACTCGGAGAAATCGGCGAAACCCGAACCATTCACCCAAGGGAGATACGAAGCCACTCATGAGACAGAGATTGATCGCAGCCTTTTTGATGTCCTCCGGCCTGTCATTCCTGATGTCCTGTTGGGTGACGTATATCAATCTCGGCTGGTCGGACCTCTTTTTGAACCAATGGATGGGCGCTTTCCGCCTCGCGTGGCCGGTCGCTCTGGTCAGCGCCTTTTTCCTCGGCCCGCCCGTTCAAAGGGCGTCCGCCTACCTCTCCAGCCGCCTTCCCTGATTTGAGCCAAGGAACCGCCATGACGCTCACACGCCGGAACTTCGAAGAACTCGGATTGCCCGCCGGGCCCTATACCCATGCCGTAACCCACGGGTCCACCCTTTACACCTCAGGCTTGACCGCATTTGGTACACGGGCGCAGACCGGAACGGCCGGCGAGCAGACCGGTTCCGTTCTTGATCAGTTTGAATTCATTGCGGAAAAGCACTCAGCATCCCTTCAGGATCTCGTCAAAGTCACGATTTTCGCAACCGACCCGGTGGATATTCCAGCCATTCGTGAAACCTTGGAAGCCCGCTATGAGGACAATGTCCCGGCAAGCTCGCTGGTGTTGATTTCCGAACTGTTCGATCCCGACCTTCGCGTGGAAATGGAGGCGATCTTTGCCCTAAGGAGCAAACAGGCAGAAATACAACACCGCGTTGAAAATGAGACGGCTTCGTGAAACTACGGCTTTTCAAGACGCCACAACTGCCCTACATCCGCAAATAGGCACAGCGTTGCTAGTGAGTCTCAGGTCTGTGCGCAGACAATGCGAATAAGATATAATCAATAGCACTGAACCACCTGTTTCGGCAGGTGGTTTTCTTTTCCAAGGAACCGGTTTCGCTCCAGGAAAAGACAGTTCAAAGCACTTTTCGGAAGAACACCGTTTCTTCTATCGGGGTCACGTAATAGGCTTCCGTTTCCTCAAATCCGGCGGCCTGGTAGAGCCTGATGGCGCCACGCATGCTTGGCAGCGTATCCAGCACCATGTCCCGGTAGCCCGCGTTTCTGGCGGCGGCGACGACCCTTTCGACCAAAGCCGCCCCGATGCCGAGGCCACGCCCGTCCGGCAAGACGTAAAGCCGTTTCATCTCGCACGAGCCTTCCGTCCCGAACGGACGCAGGCCCACGCATCCCAAGACCTGCCCGTCCCCGCTTTTCGCCAGAAAGAGGGATCCCCTAGGCGGGGCGTATTTTCCCGGCATCGAGGCCAGTTCTTCCTCAAATCCCTGGTAGGAAAGATCGATACCCAGCCAGTCGACGTATGCTCGGAACAGAACCTTGACGGCCTCCAGGTCGTCCCGGTTTTCGACCGGGAAAATGGCAAAGGGGTCTGTCTGGTCTATCGGCATTCAGTCTCTATGCGTGTCGGACGGATCAATTCGGTTGCACGGCGACCGGCGGAATGGCCTTCAGATAGGCCGCGATCGCTTCGCGGTCGCTTGCCGGGAGTTTCGCCATGTTCTCCTGGACGTGAACCATTTCCCCGCCGACGGAATCGTATTCCGGCGTAAAGCCGCTTTCCAGATAATAGGCAATATCCGCAGCGTTCCAACCGCCAAAACCGCCGTCTGTGGGCGTGATGTCGGGAATGGACCCCTCACCGGTTTGCGCCGGCGCGCCCCCGAGCCACCTTGTCAGCTCCAGGCCACCGGCGAAATCGCGCGGCGTATGGCATTCGCCACAATGCCCGGGCCCTTCGACCAGATACCGTCCGCGCTCCCACAGCACGGTGTCCAGACCGTCTTGCGTCACGGGCTCGGAAATCACCGGTCCCGGTTTCAGATAAAGGCGTTTCCAGAGGCCGATGCCACGCCGGAGATTGAACGGAAACCCGAGATCATGATCCGCGGCCTTTCCGTCGACCGACGGCAGGGTTTTCAGGAAGGCGAAAAGGTCGCCGAGGTCGTCCGCGCTCATCCGAATGTAGGACGTATAGGGGAATGCCGGATAGTAGTTGCGCCCGTCCGGAGACGTGCCGTGTGTCATGGCATTCGCGAAATCCTCAAGCGACCAGCTGCCGATGCCGTCCGCCGTGTTTGAGGAAATGTTCGGCGCTACGAAGATGCCGAACGGCGTTTCCAGCCGGAGACCGCCGCCGAGTTTCAGGAGATCCTCCCCCTTGGCCCCGGATGCGGCGTGGCAGGAAGCACAGCCCCCTGCCCAGAAGACCAGCTCCCCATTGGCGGCATCGCCTTGCCTGAGCGCGGACGCGTCCTCCGCGCTCATCCTTGTGGGGGCGGAGAGAGCCCATGCCGCACCCGCCGCGGTCGCGCCAAGCAAAGCCAGGACCAGAATCGCCTTTTTCATCGGGCCTCTCACCATGTCGTTTCACACCGTGGCGGTTACGCCGACGTCAGTTCTTCTTGCGGTAGGTTTCGTGGCAGGATTTGCAGGTTCCCATGACCGGGCCGAAGGCTGCCTTGAAGCTGTCGAGATCCGCGGGGCCATCCTTGCCGGATGCCGCGGCCGCTTGCTCGGTCGCCGCCGAGAATTTGGCAAGTTCCGCCGCGAACCCGTCCGCGTCGTCCCAGATGGTGGCAGCGGCACCGGTATCGCCTTCGCCTGTCCCTTCCGGGAAGAATGCGCCGAACGACAGCGAGGCAGCCCGCATCGTTGCTATCGCCGCCTTTCCGGCCGCCGGAGAATAATCGACCCCGCCTTTCATCATGCCACCACCGAGGCCAGCCGCCGCACCGACGGAGCTCATGATGGCCTTACGCACAGCGACCGGATCATCGGCGGCCTGAGCCATGCCGGCCGTGAAACAAAGTCCCGCGAGCACGCCGAATGCCCCGAGTTTACGGTTAATGCGCATATCACTCTCCCTCTCGATCAACGCATCCGAAGATGCCAAACGCACAAGGTGGAGTACAGCGCATGAAAACCATGACAATAAAATCACGGTCCCGTGATCCGTTGTGGAAATTTGTAACGAACTGTAGCGCAGACCGGATTTGCGGGGTTGGTGCCGGCTAACCGCCTGCCGCAAAACGAAAAACCCCGGCCCTTGCGGACCGGGGTCTTCCAATGCCTTCAACCGGCAGCGTTACTTGGTCGCAGCTTCGTAGAGTTCCAGGACGTAGTCCCAGTTGATCATGCTGTCGACAAAGGCTTCCAGGTACTTCGGACGCGCGTTGCGGTAGTCGATGTAATAGGAGTGTTCCCAGACGTCGCAGCCGAGGATCGGCGTCGCACCGTGCACGAGCGGGTTCTCGCCGTTCGGGGTTTTCATGATTTCAAGCTTGCCGTCCTTGACCGCGATCCAGGCCCAGCCGGATCCGAACTGGCCGACGCCGGCCGCGATGAAGTCGGCGCGGAACTTGTCGAAACCGCCGAGATCGCTGTCGATCGCGGACGCAAGCGCGCCAGGCAGGGAGGTGCCGCCACCGTCCTTCTTCATCCATTTCCAGAAATGGATGTGGTTGTAGTGCTGGCCGGCATTGTTGAACAGACCCGCGTTGGTGCCATAGCTGCCTTTGACGATCTCTTCCAGGGACTTGCCTTCCAGACCGCTGCCGGCAAGCAGTTCGTTGCCTTTGGTGACATAGGCCTGGTGATGCTTGTCATGGTGAAACTCGAGGGTTTCAGCAGACATGTAAGGGGCAAGCGCATCGTAGGCGTAGGGAAGATCGGGCAATTCGAAAGACATGACAAACTCCTCAAATGGTCTGTGACCGACAGCCTGTGCGCTGTCCTGCGCCGGCTCTGTCACCGCGGAAAATAGAAAAGCCGGACGCTTCCGGCAAGCGCCGGACCCAAAATAAAATAATTTTTTTCTTTTCTTTTTCAGGGAACCAAATCCGGTATGGCGAAATACGTCCGGTTTCTTTGGCAGTGACATTTCCAAAAGGCCGTGGCAGGCTTGCCTCGCCCGCGACATTCGGCGCGTTCGTCAAAGACGTTTCGCCACAAAATCCAATGAGGTTCTCATGCCGTCAGAAGACCGCGCTCCGGTCGCGCTCGCCCTTGGCGGCCTGTTTTCCCTTGCAGCGGCCATGGGGATCGGCCGCTTCGTCTACACACCGATCCTGCCGTTCATGAGCGAAGGGCTTCCCCTGCCCGCCGACGACGCGGGACTGATCGCGGCGGCCAACTTTCTCGGCTACCTGACAGGCGCGCTGGCGGGGGCCGCGAGATCCCTGCCCGGCAATCCAAGAACCTGGTTTCTGGGCGGCCTTCTCGTCAGCGCCCTGACAAGCGCTGCCATGGCGGCAACGACGTCTCTTGAGGCTTTTCTCGCGATCCGGTTCGTCAGCGGTATCGCCAGCGCATTCGCGCTGGTCTTCTCCACGACGCTTGTGCTGGACCGGCTGGTTCAATCGGGCCGCGGCGGTCTTTCGGCATTGCATTTCGCGGGCGTGGGCTGTGGCATAGCCTTTTCCGCCCTGCTCGTCGCAACGCTTGCCCGTTTCGATCCGGACTGGCGTGCTCTCTGGCTGGGAAGCGCGGCGGCGACCCTGCTTTTCATGGCGGTGGCGGCCATCCTCGTGCCTGGCCAGACACAGGCCAAGACACAGGCCAAGGCCCAGGCCACGGCTCCATCGCCCGCCCAAGGTGCCCCGGAAAACCAAAAAGGGTACATGAACGGCGGGCTGATGCGCCTGATCCTGGCCTATGGCCTGTTCGGCTTCGGCTATGTGATCACCGCAACCTTTGTCTCCACCATCGCGCGCACCACTCCGGCACTTCAGTCCAGTGAGCCCTATGTCTGGCTGACTGTCGGCCTTTGTGCAGCCCCGTCCATTTACATCTGGAACCGGATCTCCGCGAACGCGGGTGTCCGAAGGGCCTTTGCATTCGCCTGTCTGCTGGAGGCCGCCGGCGTCGCTCTGACCGCCCTGACTCTGGAACCCGGTCTGTTCCTTCTGGGCGCCGCCCTGCTGGGAGTCACATTCATGGGCATCACCGCACTTGGACTGATGGAGGCAAGGCGTCAGGCTACGCCGGCGGGACCGGCCGCCGTCCGGCAAATCCTGGCTGTCCTGACCGCAAGCTTCGGCGTCGGGCAGGTTGTCGGCCCCTGGGTTGCGGGTGAACTCCACGCGGTCACGGGATCGTTTTCCACTGCTTCGCTCGCCGCAGCCGCGGCGCTCGTGGTAGCCGCCGGGCTCGCGGTTTTCTGATTCTGGAGCCTCCGCCGGTCAGGCGTGGGAAAAGTCCCAGTAAAGCTCGCGCGCCCGGGCCGCGATCGGGCCGGGCTGAAGGTCGCGGTCCTCGATGCGCTTGACGGGAACCACCTTGTTGTAGTTTCCGGTCGAGAAAATCTCGTCGGCCTCCAGAAACTCGCCATATTGCATGGTGCGCTCGAACACATCGTAACCGGCGGACCTGAGAAGCTGGATAACCCGCTGGCGGGTAATGCCGTTCAGGAACGTTCCGTTGGGGGCAGGCGTATGCACCTTGCCGTCCTTGGCCATGAAGATGTTGGCCGATGTCAGTTCCGCGACATTGCCGAGCAGGTCGCGCACCACGGCGTTGTCGAAGCCCCGCCCCTTCGCCTCCAGCATGGCCCTTGCATTGTTCGGATAAAGGCACCCGGCCTTCGCGTTGACCGGCATGGATTCCATGGTCGGTCGGCGATAGGGCGACAGGGTGATGCTCGAGGCGGCATCCTTCGGCGCCATCGGCGCGTCGAACAGACATAGGCAGAAGCGCGTTGTCTCCGGATCCGCGGAAATAACGCCGGCGCCATCCCCTTCCGCCCAATACATCGGCTTGACATAGAGCTGCCGGTCGCTGGAAAACTTGGCGCAACCTTCCCGCGTGAGCTCAACCATCTCGCCAACCGCCATCGTCGGCTTCAGGCCTAGCGCAAGCGCACTGTCATTCACCCGCTGACAGTGGAGATCCATGTCCGGCATCACGCCTTCGAAAAAGCGACCGCCGTCGAACACGCTGGACCCCAGCCAGGAAGCATGGGTGCGCGGACCCATGATAGGCGGATTGCCCTCATGCCATGTGCCGTCGATCCAGGTCCAGGTGTCGCTCGATCCGCTCATGTGGCGTTCCTCTTTTCCGGCGGGTCTTCGGTTTTGTGCCGACACAACACCGGTCCATCCGCAAGGTCAATAGCCTACCGGAAAATTGCAGAAAGTTGCTCTTTTTCTTTCCGGTAATGCCACAGACCCAAAACGCCTGATCCCGAAAACTCTGTTTTCAGCACAAATATTCCTGCACACAGGTCACCCGCGCGGGCTGTGTTATTGATTGACACGCCGCATAAAATGTTCTCTTTATGTTCCTATCTTGAAGAAACGAGAATCTACCATGGAACAACGCATTTCAGCGATAACCCTCATCGTGCCCGATGTCGCCGAAGCCCGGCGTTTTTTCGAAGAGGGTCTCGGCTGGCAGGTGAATGCCTCCCCCTCGCCCGAAGTTGTTTTCTTCCAGATCCAGGGCACCGTTTTCGCGCTCTACCAACGCGAGGCCCTGGCAAATGAGATCGGCCGCGCGGTGACCGATCAGCCGTCCGGCGCCGTTACACTGGCCTGGAACGGCCGGTCGGAACAGGCTGTCGACGAGGCCTTCGAACAAGCTGTCGCCGCCGGCGCCCTGCCCGTAAGGCATCCCGACAAGGCCTTTTGGGGCGGCTATTCCTCCTACGTGGAAGTGCCTGGTGGCCATCTTCTGGAAATTGCCTACAACCCGTTTTGGCCAATCCGCGCCGATGGCGCGGTCGAGCTGCCGCCACCGGCGTGATTTAGTCTCGTTTGGGCAAAACTTTTGTCGCAGGTATCGGCCTTGACGCCGAGGCTGCCCCGGGGTTCTCTTCCGCAATCCCGGATTGCTCCGGCGAAAACAGGCGTTGGAGGTCTGAATTATGGCGCATGCCGCTTTTGTGTTCGATGCATATGGCACCCTGTTCGATGTGCATGCCGCGGTGCGCAAGCATGCTGAGAAACTCGGCCCCGACGCACAGCGCCTGTCCTCGCTCTGGCGGGAGAAGCAACTGGAGTATTCCTGGGTCCGGGCCCTGATGGGGCAATACAGGGATTTCTGGGAATTGACGCAGCAGGGCCTGGACACCGCCTTTGCACTGGTGCCATCGGCCGACAAATCCCTGCGCGAGGAACTGCTCAGCGCCTATTGGGAACTCGACTGTTACCCGGAAGTGCCCCAGGTACTCACCGCTCTGAAAGCAACCGGCGCCAAGATCGCGATTCTTTCCAACGGCTCTCCGGACATGCTCGAAGCCGCGGCGAAGGCGGCGGGCCTCACCGAACTCTTCGACGAAATATTCTCTGTCGACGCCCTGAAGACCTTCAAGACCGATCCCCAGGTCTATGAAATGGTCACGACCCATTTCCGGATCTACCCGGAGGAAGTCTCCTTCCAGTCGTCCAACCGCTGGGACATTGCAGGCGCCACGGCTTTCGGCTTCAGAAGCGTCTGGATGAACCGGATGGGGATGCCGGACGAGTATCCCGATCTGGCGCCGCAGGCCGTATTGGCCGACCTGACCGGACTTTCGGCACTCGGCTGATTGCCGGAACCGAACCCCAGAAGACAGTCCGGACACCGCCGGGACAATCGTCTGGTCGCCCGGGCGAATATGCTCGCATGAAACGCAGCCCTCCGGTTGAATTTATTCAAAACTTTGACAGTACGATCTTTTATTTCCAAAAAAGAAAAGATGTTTTGCGCGGAACTCAAGCTTGCAGGATTTCCTGCTTGTAATATCCTCCCGATTGTATGGGAGGAATGGAAGTGTTGCGCACTTCCTCAATGTCAAATCCAGGGCTCTGAAAAACAATAACTTACAGATGCTTACTGGCTGACTGAGCAGAAAGATAAAGGGGTTCTTGAGGAGGGACCCCGCGCACGCGTTCATTGTCTCCCGGTCCGCAAGGGAGGAGACCATGACTAAACTTACCACACGCAGGCAGGCCCTGAAGAAAATCGCCGGGGCCGGCGCTGCCGGAGCGGCAACGCTTGCCGCACCGCATATCGCATCGGCCCAGGGCCAGACGACCACCTGGAAGATCCAGACATCCTGGCCCGGAGGCGCAGGCCTCCAGATCTTCAAGGACTGGTGCGGCACCATTGTCGAGAAAACCGGTGGGGAACTGGCTTTCCAGCCGTTCGGCGCGAACGATGTCGTCGGTGATTTCCAGCTTTTCGACGCCGTCAAGAACGGCGTTCTGGACGCCGTCAACCCGTTCACGATCTACGCCCAGGGAATCATCCCGGCCGCGACGTTCCTGACCAGCTATCCGCTCGGTCTGCGCAACCCGCACGAATGGGATGTGTTCTACTACTCGCTCGGCGGCCTCGAAATCGCGCGCGAGCTGTACGAAGCCCAGGGCATGAAATTCGTCGGTCCGGTTCATCACGGCCCCAACATCATCCACTCCAAGGTCCCGATTCGCTCCATCGACGACTTCCGCGGACGTAAAATGCGTCTGCCGGGCGGCATGGTCGCCGAAGTCTTCACGGAAATCGGGGCGGAAACCACGGTTCTGCCCGGCTCGGAAATCTTCCCGGCTCTTGAAAAAGGCACGATCGACGTGGCCGACTACGTGGGACCGGCAGTGAACTACTCGCTCGGCTTCAGCCAGGTGACCAAATACATCTCCATGGGCCCTCCGGGCTTCATGTCGCTGTATCAGCCGGTCGACCTCATGGACATCACGGTCGGCATGGATGCCTGGAACGCGCTCAGCCCGGCCATGCAGCAGTTCGTGGAAATGGAAACCCATGTCTATTCGGACGCGCATCACGCCGCGATCCAGAAGGCCGACCAGGAAGCCTGGGTCAAGTTCGAGGAAGACGGCACGGAAATCACCCGCCTCAGCCAGGAAGACGTCGAACTGATGACGGAAGTGGCGGTGCCGATCTGGTTCAACTACGCGAACCGGGACAAGGACAGCGCCCGTATCTTCAAGATCCAGCTCGACTACATGATGTCCGGATCCCTCGGATACGTGACCCCCGACCTGGTCGAAGGACTGGAACTCGACCTTTAAGCCCGGGCACGCTGTTGAAAACCGGGACGCTGATCGGTCGTGCCCCGGCAAGCGGAGCGCGACCCCACGGCCACTCGTTCCCAGAGCGGTCTTTTGCCGGTCCCGCATCTTCGCCAAAGCACCCTGCGGGGAAGATCCCGGGGGCTTACATCAACAGCCTGCCAGGTCGCAGAAAACGGACCCGCGCGAACATCTTGCGCGGGTCC
This sequence comes from Roseibium aggregatum, assembly GCF_017309185.1. Lineage (GTDB taxonomy): Bacteria > Pseudomonadota > Alphaproteobacteria > Rhizobiales > Stappiaceae > Roseibium > Roseibium aggregatum_B. Next base: position 75,991 of record NZ_JAEKJZ010000002.1, read on the forward strand.
GCTTGAATTCAACCGGAAGAACTTTCCCCAAGGGCACTTGGGAAGGTGGAAGGTTCCTGCATGCCTCATCTGGACTTCACGCTGCCGCATTGGGCCTATTGGCTCGGCTTGCTCATCTTTCCGCTGGTCGCGGCCAGCCTGGCCAAGCGGCCAAAGCCGAAGGAACGCCGTTACTCGGCGGTTCTCGGATACTTCATCCTAGTCACCGGCGGCATCCTCGGACTGCACAGGCTGTATCTGAGGAACCTGATCGGGCTGGTCTACATCCCCGTTTTCGTCTGCATCCTCTTCGCCAATGCGCAAAGCCAGAGCGCGCGCTCCATCGTTTCGGACGCGGCCAACCTTGTCCGCCAGTCCGAGCGCACGCTCGAGCGGGAAACGGAGCGGGTCAAGATCGCCGAGGCGGACCTGCCGGAGATGCGCCAGGCCCTTGCGGAGGCGGAAGCCGACGCGGAGGCCGGAAGCTTCGCCGAGCGCAGAGCGGAGCGCAACGTCAAGCGCGCGGAGCAGCGCATCGAACAGGGCCGCGAACGTATAGCGGAAGCCGAGGCGATACTCGAAACGGCGAAACCGGCCGCTGAAGAGGCCCGCGGCACACTCAGTTTCTGGGGCAATATCGCGAAATACGCTTTCTGGCTGCTGATCGCCGGCGTTCTGATCGACGCTCTTCTCCTGCCGTCCCTGGTGCGCAAGGCCAACGCAAACCTGCCGCCGGAACCGGAGCTCAGCGAGGCGGAGAAGAAGCTGAAAGCGTTGGAGGAATCCGAGCGCAAGGACGACGCAAGCCACGTCTCCGCCGGATGGACCGGATGGATCGACCGCCTGTCGCTCTATTGCGGCGAGTTCGTCAGCTATTGGGCCGTGATCGCCGTCCTCGTCTATTATTTCGAGGTGATGAGCCGCTACGTCTTCGGCAGCCCGACCAACTGGGCGCATGAGGCCATGTATCTGATGTTCGGCATGCAGTACCTGATCGCCGGCTCTTACGCCATGCTGACGGAATCCCATGTCCGGGTCGACGTTTTCTATGCGCCCCTGTCGAAACGGCGCAAGGCCGTCGTCGACCTCTTGACCTCCATCTTCTTCTTCATCTTCGCGGGCACCCTTCTGGTGACCTCCTGGATCTTCGCCTTCGACGCCATCGCCGTGCCCTCCGGCAACGCGCTGGTATCCGACTGGGCGCGCGGAGAGATCACATTCGGTGAAGTGCTCGGCACCTGGTCTCTCGGCCAGTGGAGCGACCCCAACGTTCGATGGGGGGAAATCAGCTTCAACGAGTGGGAAGTGCCGCTCTGGCCCATGAAGTGGGTCATGGTTCTCGGCGGCCTGCTTCTGGTGCTTCAGGGTATATCGAAATTCGCGCAGGACATCCGCGCGCTGACGGGCAAGGCGTAACGCAATGGGACTTGAAATCGGAATTGAGTGGCTGACACTCATCATGTTCGGCTCGCTGCTGGTCCTGCTCATGGCGGGGCTGCCTCTGGCCTTTGTAACCGGCGGTCTGGCCTGCGTGTTCCTGTTCGTCCTCGGCGACGAACGCGCGCTCAACATCGTGCCATCGCGCATCTTTCCGCTGATGACCAACTACCAGCTCTCTGCGATCCCGCTGTTCATCTTCATGGCGTCGATGCTGGAGAGAGCCGGCATCATCAACGAGATGTTCGACGTCATCTACAAGGTGCTCGGAGGGGTCAAGGGCGGCCTCGCGGCGGCAACCATCATCGCCTCGACGGTCCTGGCCGCGATGGTCGGCGTCATCGGCGCGGCGGTGGTCACCATGGGGATCATTGCCCTGCCCGCCATGCTCAAGCGCAACTACGACCCGAAGATCGCCATGGGGTCGATCATGGCCGGAGGCACGCTGGGCATTCTCATCCCGCCGTCGATCCTGGCCATCATCTATGCGGTGGTCGCCGAACAGTCGGTCGGCGAACTCTTCATCGGCGCCGTCATACCGGGCCTGCTGCTCTCCGGCCTTTACGTGCTTTACGTGATCATCAGCTGCACCATCGATCCGAAGAAGGGCCCCCCGATCCCGGTGGAAGAACGGATACCGTTCAAGGAAAAGGTCAGGCTGATGTCGAACATGTCCGCGCCGATCGCGTTGATCGTGATCGTCCTCGGCGTGATCTTCACCGGTGTGGCAACACCGGTCGAGGCCGCCGGCATCGGGACTTTCGGCGCGATCATCGTCGCAGCCATTCACCGCAATCTCGACTGGCAGACCCTGCGCGAAGCCTCACTGACAACGCTCAAGGCCTCCGCCATGGTCATATGGATCATGTTCGGCGCGACGATCTTCGTCGGTCTCTATGTGCTGGAGGGCGGACAGCAATTCGTGCAGGGCGCGCTGGAGGCGACCGGCCTCGGGCCCTGGGGTATTCTGATCATCATGCAGGTCGTGCTGGTGGTGCTCGGCATGTTCCTCGACTGGGTCGGCATTCTGCTGCTCTGCGTGCCGATATTCGTGCCGATCATCAAGGCGCTCGGCGCGGCCTCCTTCGGCCTCGACAACCCGGACGATCTCGTTCTCTGGTTCGGCGTTCTCTATCTGGTCAACATGCAGATGAGTTTCCTGTCGCCGCCATTCGGCTACGCGCTCTTTTACCTGCGCGGCGTGGCTCCGGCGGAAATCCCGATGACCGATATCTTCAAGTCGGCCCTTCCCTTCCTGGCACTGCAGATCCTCGGACTTGTCCTCTGCATGCTGTTCCCGGAACTGATCACCTGGCTGCCCAACCTCGTGTACGGATAACAAGGGAATCGGCTGGCGCGGTCGGACGCGCCAGCCTCGCACAAGTTCGCCTTTCTATCTGTACATCCGCAAATTTATCGATAGTCAACTTGCGGAGAGCACAGGCGAACAACCATGGGCCGCACAAAGTTTTTTCAAGAGAACCAGCCGGCTCCGGCAACGCGAACCCGGCTGCGCGGAGGGACCTTGCTGGACCTCGACAAGGCGCCGATCTGCGCCTGCACGCTCTATGATCTCGAGGACGGCAATATCGGGATCGTCCTGCCAGAGGACGACACAAAAGTTCCCGGCAAGGTCATTGTGAACGACGAGAAGGACCGCACCACGACCGCCGTCCGGATCCGCTGGCGCATGGGGCCCTATCTTTTCACAAGCTTTCTGGAAGAGCCTGTGCCGGCCGGGTCAGTCAACTCGGTCTGAACCGTCGGCCGCCTTCAGGTCCTGGGCACCGTCATTTCCTCGAAGCATTCGATGCTCCGGTCCACCGGATCCCAGGAAACGGCGCGGGAAACATAGATATTGCGCACCGGCCGGACACTCTCCGGATCGTCCAGCGACGACGCCCTGACGACCACGAGTCCCTCCATGCCGTCTCGCGTATGAAACACTGCGCTGCCGCAGACCGGGCAGAAGCGCCGGTTGATCGACCGCCCGCTGTCCGCCGTCTTGACGTATTCCGTGAGCTTGCCGGTCAATGAAAACGCGTCTTCGTCGAAGACGGTATGGGTGGCATGCCCCGTCCCACCGATCTTGCGGCAATCCTTGCAGTAGCACTGAGCGGTGATCGTCGGCGGCGCATCGCAAACGTAACGCACGGCTTCACACAGACATCCTCCGGTCAAACGCGTGCTCATCAAGACATCCTCCCGGCAAGTTGCGAACTCAGGCGGCTACTCCGCCGCCTCGGCCGGCTCATAGCCAAGCTGCTCGTTCAGTTTCCCGATCAGTCCAATGGCGGCCTCCGCGATGACCGTTCCCGGCGGGAAGATCGCCGCGGCCCCGGAGCGGTAGAGTTCGTCGTAGTCCTGAGGCGGCACGACACCGCCAACGACGATCATGATGTCTTCGCGCCCCTCGTCGGCAAGCGCCTTCTTCAGCGCGGGCACCAGGGTCAGGTGACCGGCCGCCAGCGACGAGACGCCAACCACATGCACGTCGTTTTCGACCGCCTGCCGGGCGGCTTCCTCCGGTGTCTGGAAGAGTGGCCCGATATCGACATCGAAGCCGAGATCGGCGAAGGCCGAAGCGATCACCTTCTGGCCGCGGTCGTGGCCGTCCTGCCCCATCTTGGCCACCAGGATACGCGGCCGGCGGCCGTCGTTTTCCTCGAAGGCCTCGACCAGTTTCTGAACCTTGTCGAGCGTTCCGGACATGGCGCCGGCCTCCCGCTTGTAAACCCCGGCAATCGACTTGATCTCCGCCTTGTGCCGGTCGAACACCTTTTCCATGGCCAGCGAAATCTCACCGACGGTCGCCTTGGCCCGCGCGGCCTTCACGGAGAGATCCAGAAGATTGTCCTCTCCCGAGCGCGCGCAGTCCGTCAGAGCCGTCAGAGCGGCCTGGGTTTCCGCCTCGTTCCGCTCTTCGCGCAGACGTTTCAGCTTGTCGATCTGCGCGGCACGGACCTGGGCATTGTCGACCTTCAAGACGTCGATCGCCTGTTCGTTGTCCGGCTTGTACTTATTGACACCGACAACGGTCTGAACACCGCTGTCGATCCGCGCCTGGGTCTTGGCGGCCGCTTCCTCGATCCTGAGTTTCGGAATGCCCTTCTCGATGGCCTTCGCCATACCGCCGAGGCTCTCCACCTCGCGGATGTGCTCCATGGCCTTCTCGGCGAGATCCGAGGTCAGCTTCTCCACATAGTAGGAGCCGCCCCAGGGATCGATGGTCCTGGTCGTGCCGCTCTCCTGCTGCAGGAAGAGCTGCGTGTTGCGGGCGATGCGCGCGGAAAAGTCCGTCGGCAGGGCGAGCGCCTCGTCGAGCGCGTTTGTATGGAGCGACTGGGTATGGCCCTGGGTCGCCGCCATCGCCTCCACGCAGGTACGGATGACGTTGTTGAACACGTCCTGCGCCGTCAGAGACCAGCCCGAGGTCTGGGAATGGGTTCTCAGAGACAGGGATTTCGGGTTCTTCGGCTGGAAGTTTTCCTCCATCAGGGTCGCCCAGATCAGCCGTGCGGCCCGAAGCTTGGCGACTTCCATGAAGAAATTCATGCCGATCGCCCAGAAGAACGACAGGCGCGGCGCGAACCGGTCGATATCCATGCCGGCTGCAACACCCGCGCGGGCGTATTCGATACCGTCGGCAATGGTGTAGGCCAGCTCCAGATCCGCCGTCGCCCCCGCTTCCTGCATGTGGTAGCCGGAAATCGAGATCGAGTTGAAGCGCGGCATGTTCTGGGACGTATACTTGAAGATGTCCGAGATGATCCGCATTGAGTGCTTCGGCGGATAGATGTAAGTGTTGCGGACCATGAACTCCTTCAGAATGTCATTCTGAATGGTGCCCGAAAGATCCTTCTGATCGACACCCTGCTCTTCGGCCGCCACGATATAAAGCGCCAGAACAGGAAGGACCGCGCCGTTCATGGTCATGGAGACGCTCATCTTGTCCAGCGGAATGCCGGAAAAGAGCGTGCGCATATCGTAGATGGAATCGATCGCCACCCCGGCCATGCCGACATCGCCCGAAACGCGCGGATGGTCGCTGTCGTAGCCCCGGTGGGTGGCGAGATCGAAGGCGACCGAAAGTCCTTTCTGGCCCGCGGCCAGATTACGCCGGTAGAAGGCGTTGGAATCCTCAGCCGTCGAAAAGCCGGCATACTGGCGCACCGTCCAGGGCTGCTGGACATACATCGTCGGGTAAGGCCCGCGCAAATAAGGCGGCAGGCCCGGCCAGGTGTCCAGATGCTTCAGGCCATCCAGATCCGCGGCCTTATAGACCGGAGACACATCGATATCCTCAGGTGTCCGCCAGCTTGGCCGGTCTCCCGGTTCCGCCGCGTCGAGGAGGTTCTTGAAGGGGACTTCGGAAAAGTTCGGGATCCTGCTCATGCCGGGACCTCCAGATCTGACGGTGCGACACCCAGATGGGCATGCGCCTCTTGCAGGAGGCTCAACAGATCGCACCCCGCAAAAAGATAGGTATCGATCCCGGCTTCCCTGTATCGCGTTTCATTGGCCCCGGGCTTGCCGGCCAGATAGAGGTGGCTCGCCCCGGCGGTTTTCAAGGCGCGGGCGGCTGTTTCGGCTTCAGCCTCGTAGATGTCGTCGGAGGACACCAGACAGGCAATCGTGGCGCCACTTGCCTTGAAGGCGGCCGTGAGATCCTCGATGGACCCGTAAACCTCAGCCGCAACCGCCTTGAGACCGCCGGCGGCAAAGGCGTTGGCACTCCAGGTTGCCCGCGCGGTGAACTTGGCCAAAGGCCCAAGGCTGGCCAGGAACACCGCCGGAGCGGCCCCGGTATCGATCGTGAAGGCGTCCGCCGCCGCGCGCAACCGCTCGAACGGTTCCGACGCACGGAAGGCCTCCAAAGACTTGAGGCTCTTGAGATCCGGTCTTTGTTCCAGCCGCATGGAGAGATCCGGCAAGGGCTGCCCCTCGAGGGCAGACTTGCACAGGGCTTTGAACCAGGTGCCGCCATCGGGCTCCGGAAGGCCTTCAAGCGGTGGCCGGCGGCTGGTCAGGTCGTGGCCTTCGCTGTGAAGAACATCGACCGGTTTCTCGAAAAGGTCCGGAAACTCGCTGACGCCGGTGATTGGCCGTTTCCGCCCGGCGACATTCTTTTCCAGGTCGCTGCGCGCCGAAAGGACCCGCTCCTGAATGAAGCCCTTGTGCAGCGCCTCGAAAACCCCGCCTGCGGCCTCGATTTCCTGGAAGAAAACCCAGGCTGCCGTGCAAAGGCTTTCGGTCCGGTCCTCGATGGCGCCGGATCCCGCAGCCGGATCCATCACCTTTGCAAGATTGCTTTCTTCCAGAAGAATGGACTGCGTATTGCGCGCGAGCCGCCGGGCAAAGGCGTCCGGCAACCCGGCTGCCAGTGTATGCGGCAGAACGCAAACGCTGTCGGCACCGCCAACGCCGGCCGCGAACGCGGCCACGGTGTTGCGCAGGAGATTGACCCAGGGATCGTTGCGGGTCAGCATCCGATGCGACGTGGACATATGCAGATGCATCGGTGATTGCGGCAGTCCGGCCCCGTCCAGAACGCAGGACCACAGAGCCCGGAAGGCGCGTGCCTTCGCGATGGTGCCGAACTGGTCGGCGTCGGCGGTCAGGTTGACGGAAATCCTGCCCGCCCAGTCTTCCGGCGCGAGTTTCGTACGCTCCAGCGAACGCAGATGAGCCGCGGCGCAGGCCAGCACAAGCCCGAGTTCCTGCGCCGGCGTTGCGCCCACGGAATGCCAGACCCGGCCGTCCGCCTTGACAACGCGGGCAGGACTGCCGAGACCGGCAACCGCCTCGACAATATCCCGGAAATACCGGTTGGCGACATCCATATCCGGCACAGAGAAGCCATGCATGGCAACCCATGCATAGGGATCTATCGAGGAAAATACCCGGACCGTCGTCGGGTCGATGCCTTGCTTGTCAAGATAAGCGAGCATCAGAGCCAGAACCTCGACGTTTTCACGCCCGGCCTCAAGCCTGATGTCTATAAGGTCTGGCTGCACGCCGTTCAAAAGCGCCGCCATACCCTCCATGTCCTCAATCCAGATGCCGTGACCATAAGAGGTCAGCGCACTGGAAAAGACCAGCTCAAGCCCGCTGGCGCCACCGACAAGATCCTCAAGGATCTGAGCGTTCGCCTTTGCCGGATCCGGAATATCGATCCTCTGGACGACGGACCAGTCGCCGTCCGCCGGGCGCAGGACACGGGCCGGCACGTCTGACCTGCGCGGATAAAGCGGCGCGATCTCCAGGCCGTCATCCGTTTTTCCGAACAGTTTTTCGCGCGGAACGCCTTTCAACGCCTTGTCGACAGATGCCCACCATGCCTCTTCGTCGGCGGTGTAAAAGCTCTCCGGTCCGGTGAAGCTGAGCGGCATTGCGTTCGTCTCCCTGAGCCAATCGGCTTTATTTTGTGCAAAGGCGTGTTGTTTTTGTTTTAGTCCCAGCTCGCGAAACTTTGCAACTCAGCACAAAGGGTAAGGTTTGTCCGCGCGCAGTTCAACGTTTTGACCTCTTGCGAACGCCGTTGAATTGCCCCTCTCCCGCAGTCCGGGTTTGCTTATCTCAACAAGAATGTTGTTGCACGAAGGGTTCACCGATTCTTGAGGCGAAAAAGTCAAAAACAAGAACTTAAGTATCAAGTTTTGCATTGCAAAAGATGGAAACAGACAATTTTTTGGCGCATTAAGTCAACTTAGCCATTTTTCCCTATTGGTACGATCATCAATTGTATTGTAGCTTAGCGTTGTTGACGCATGGGAAATTCACTCCCAACAAGAAGTGCGCAACGTTCGGGTCCTGTTTCACCTCCCTCACAGGTGATGCCGGATGCGCGATCCAACCCATCTGCGGACGTTTCCGGAAACACCGGAGCGGTCGCAAAAATAGCGGCAAACAAAGCCGCAAAGGATGTGCACAGTGCTTGATCAAACAGAATTGAAAAGCAAGCTGAGAGCTATTTCGGAGGCAAACGCCGCCCATCACGTTCTCGACATTTTGGAATCCAATCTGCGGCGCATGGGGGCAACGCATATTCTCATTACCGGCCTGCCGATGCCGAACCGCCCGATCGACAGTCTTGTTCAGCGGTTCCGGTGGCCGGACCAGCGCAACGACGGCATCGAAAGCACGTCGCTTTCCGCAAATGACAGCGCCCTCATGCTCGGCCTCGGCTCCAACCGGGCCCGGGTCTGGACCATCTCCGCAGGCGACATGGAACATTCCGATCTGCTCGCTTCCGCCGGTGAAGGCAGCCAGATCGTCGTCGTCCCGGTGACGGAACTCTATCCGTTCCAGGCCTTCGTCTTCGCAAGCGGTCCGTCTCTCCAGGTCAACAAATACGATCTGTCCAATCTCGAAGTTCTGTCGGCCGCCGCCTTCGCACGCCTGCGCGAACTGGGTGTGATATCCGGACAGCGTCCGGGCGCTCTGTCGACCCGCGAGCGCAGGGTTCTGGAACTGACCGCTTTCGGCAAGACAGCGGGCGAAATCGCGGATGTGCTCGAGATTTCCCAACGGACTGTTCACGCCCATCTGCAAAACGCCAGCGTGAAGCTGAACGCCTCCAACAAGACCCACACGGTGGTCGAGGCGCTGCGCTACGGCCAGATCAGCGTTTGAAACGCTCCGTTCGGCCGAGCAGCCGATCGATAATATAAAGGCGCGCCAACGGCGCGCCTCTTTTTTTGCCTGAGGGGTCTTCCCGGAAGACCTGCCTGTTTTCAGTAGGTCATCATCGCCGGCAGTTCCTTTGCCTGCTCGACCCATTTTGAAACCTGGCTTTCGCTTGGAACCTGACGCACGAGTTTCTTGTCCTCGTTCACTTCCTTCATTTTTTCCGCCAGGTTGGCCGCGTTGCGGTGCTTCAGTTCCTTCACCGTGTCGACGCCGGCCGCCTCAAGGAGCTCCGAGTATTCCTCGCCCACACCACTGATTCGCATCAGGTCGGCCATGTTGGCCCATTTCAGGATACGCTTGCCGTCAATGCCGGTCTCCTCTTCCAGAGCCTTGCGGCCCTTGGGGTCCTTTGCACGTTCCAGGTAAGCTTCCGTTGTCTTGATCCCCAACTCACCCAGTTTGGCGGCATAGGTCGGGCCGATGCCTTCGATTTCGTCGATGGAATAGGACATGCGCACTGAACTCCCTTTGAGACCGGCGGCAGAACCTGGGACGGTCAGATAAGCTGGCTCAACCCCGGAATTTTAGAAATCACTTCATCAACAACCTCGTCCCCGGCAGTTTCCTTAGCATAGGCAACCAGTTCTTTGGCAACACTTTGCACACCGTTCATGCTGAGACCGGCACTTGTCAATTCGTTCAGAGCCGCCATGGCGCCCATTGTTCCGCCCATACGGCTCAAAAAGCCGCCTCCCGCGCCTGCCGCCTCACGCTCCGCCACGAGATCTTCCGTCCCGGGCAAGGCATCGAAAATCTGCCGCATCTTGTCGTCCGGCGCTTCCTTGTTGAGGAAACCGAGAATGATGCCGACGGCCTTTTTCGCAAGGTCCTCGTCAATTCCAGCCGAAGTCATGATTCGGTTGATGAGTTCGTTCATGCAGCACCCCTGAAATAAATTTAAGCCCGCTTCGCCGGGCGATTCCTTCCAGCACTCTATACAGCCGGACGGGCAAGAACGTCGACAATTGCGGCAAACGGAAGCGCGCTTTTTCGAAAGGGCTTTGATAGGCTGCACGAAACGGGTCGGGATTCGGGGGAAAAGGTGAAGGGAACAGGCAGTATCTTTATCGGTGCCAGCACCAAGGATGAAACTCTGACACTCAAACTCGCCAACCGGCACGGCCTGATCGCGGGCGCGACCGGTACCGGCAAGACGGTGTCCCTGCAAATCCTGGCAGAGGGGTTCTCCAATGCCGGCGTTCCGGTTTTCTGCTCCGATATCAAGGGCGATCTATCCGGTCTCGCCGTGGCGGGAGCTTCCAAGGACTTCCTGGAAAAACGGGCCAGGGAAGTCGGTCTGGAAAAAACCTATTCGTATGAAGCCGTGCCGGCTGTGTTCTGGGACCTGCTCGGCGAACAGGGCCATCCGATCCGAACCACGATCTCCGAGATCGGTCCCCTGCTCCTGGCGCGCCTACTGGATCTGAACGACACCCAGGAAGGCGTGCTCAACGTCCTGTTCGAACTCGCCGACGACGAAGGCCTGCTCCTTCTGGACCTGAAAGACCTCCGCGCCATGCTGGTCCATGTGGCGGAACGGGCGTCCGAGCTGTCAACGGTTTACGGAAACGTCTCAAAGGCCTCCGTTGGCGCCATTCAAAGGCGCCTGCTCGTGCTGGAGCGCGAAGGCGGCGAGCATTTTTTCGGCGAACCGGCCCTCGACATCCGCGATTTCATCCGCTCGGCGCCGGACGGGCGCGGCGTCGTCAACATCCTGGCCGCCGACAAGCTCATGACGTCGCCACGGCTCTACGCAGTCTTTCTGCTCTGGCTCCTGTCGGAACTTTTCGAAGAGCTTCCCGAGGTCGGCGACCCCGACAAACCCAAGCTGGTGTTCTTCTTCGACGAGGCTCACCTTCTGTTCAGCGAGGCCCCGAAGGCTCTGATCGAAAAAGTGGAACAGGTGGTACGCCTGATCCGCTCCAAAGGGGTTGGCGTCTATTTTGTCACGCAGAACCCGCTTGACATCCCCGAAACCGTCCTGTCCCAACTCGGCAACCGGATCCAGCACGCCCTGCGCGCCTTCACCCCGCGCGACCAGAAGGCCGTGCGAGCCGCCGCGGAGACCTTCCGCCCCAATCCGGATCTCAACACCGAACGGGTCATCACCGAACTCGGCGTGGGCGAAGCGCTGGTCTCCACGCTGGAAGGCAAAGGCATTCCCTCCGTCGTCCAGCGCACGCTGATCCGCCCGCCCTCCTCGCAGCTCGGTCCGGTCACCGAGGCCGAACGACGAACGCTCATCCAATCGAGCGCGGTATTCGGTCTTTACGAACGCACCAAGGATCGGGTGTCCGCCTATGAGGTTCTGCAGTCGCGCGCCGAGGAGGAACAGCGCCAGGAACAGCGGCGCCGGGAAAAGGAAGACACGCAGGCCCGCAAGCATGGCGAACCCCGCCGCTCGCGCTCCGGTTTTCAGCTGCCGGATTTCGGCAGGGACGACCGTCCGCGCAAGGAAAGCGTGGAACGGCGCTCGCGCCGCCGCAGCCAGCGCGACACGGTTCTGGAGGCCGGCCTCAAATCGGCGGCCCGAAGCCTGGGTACCTCGCTCGGCCGGGCCTTGGTGCGCGGTCTTCTCGGCTCTCTGAAAAGAGGCAACTGACGAGCCAAATCAAAACGGACGCCACGCCAAAGCAATCGGCCAGTAACCCGATCCTTACTTCTTGCAATTAAAGTCAGACCCGACTTCCAGTTGCGAGTAGTGAAATGTTCTCCGATTGCTTTTCCTTGTCTTTTTTCACAAGACCGTTCCTCAACAAGCCGCCGTCGGGAAGACGCCTCGCCGGAGCGGTTGCGGGCGTCATGATCGCAATTGCCACCGGCACCTGCGCAGCCATCGCGGAACCGGCACCGCTAGACACCGCGAACGGAAAACAGTCTCACGATCTCCCGACGGAACGCCTTCAGCAGGCCCGGGACTTTCTGCGCAACAATCCGATCTCCCCCCCCGACACCGCCAGCCCGCGCGCCACGCTGGAAAGCTTCCGCTTCATCATGGGTGAGGTGACGACGCTGTGGCAGGAAATCCGGGCCTCCTACGAGAAAGGCAACAATGTCTTCCTGACAGTTGAGCAGGAGGACCAGCTTGTGCTCCTCGAAGCGCTTCTGGAAAAGGCCGGTCAGACTCTCGACCTCTCGGAAATCCCAGACACCTCGCGGGAACGGGCCAGCATTGAACTGGTGCTTCAATTGCAGGAGATCCTGGACCGGATTCCGCCCATCGATCTGAGCACCGTACCGGGCGAAACCGCCGGCACCTTCCGCACACCTCACAAGGGTGACAATCTGCCCGAACACTGGACCCTTCCGGGAACCAGCCTCACGCTGGTCCGCCAGCCGGACGGGGAACGTCACGATCACTATCTCTTTTCCGACGATTCCGTTGCTCGAATTCCGCAAGATTATGCGCTCTTGCGTGCCCTGCCCATTCGCGCGGACCGCGGCGAAGACCTGTTCGAATATTACATCTACACGCCGGGCAACCTGATCGCCCCGCGCTGGTATGAGTATCTCAAGCAGGGCCCATCGTGGCTGCACCGGCATTTCGCCGATCAGGCCTATTGGCAGTGGCTGGTCCTGGCCGCTCTCGTTGCCGCCTATCTCGGCGTCATCGCCGTCTATGTGCGCTGGCGAAGATGGCGCGCCGTCTCGATCCACGAGCGGACCCGTGCGTTCAACGCAATCCTTCATCCTCTGGCCGTCGTCGGCGGTGCGCTTCTGTTCCGCTACATCTGCGAGGATCAGATCAACATCACCGGCGCGCCGCTGCAACTGATCGGGACCGCCACGACCGCAGTCGTCTGGTCCGCCCTGTCCTGGCTGGTCTATCACTGCCTGCAGTTCTTCTACGTCTGGGTGGTTCAGGGCCCGTCGAACCAGACCGGGCTGGACGCCAGCCTGTTGCGCACCGGTTACCGGGTCGCATCCCTTGCGGTCGCACTTCTGGTTCTGGGCTACGGCGCAACGAAAATCGGCATTCCGATCTACGGCGTGATTGCCGGTCTCGGTGTCGGCGGTCTGGCGATCGCGCTTGCCGCCCAGCCAACCATCGAGAACCTGATCGGCGGCATCATCCTTTACGCCGACCGCATGGTGCGTGTCGGCGAGTATTGCGAGTTCGACGACCTTTCGGGGACCGTCGAGGCCATCGGCATCCGCTCCACGCGGATCCGCGCGCTCGACCGCACCCTGATCACCGTCTCAAACGCGGATCTGGCGAAACGCAAGATCATCAACTACAGCCATCGGGACAAGTTCCATTTCCGACACAAGATCGGACTGCGCTACGAAACGCAGCCACAGGCGCTGAAAGCCATACTGCTGGAAATCATGGCCTATCTGGAAGGTCACGAGAAGGTCGAGGAAGACCCGCTGCGCGTCCGCCTGATCGGGTTCGACGACTATGCCCAGACGATCGATGTCTATGCCTATGTCAACGCTTCCAAGATGGACGAATTCCTCGAAATCCAGCAGGACATGCTGTTCGCGATCCACGACATCATCGCCCGTTGCGGTTCGGATTTCGCCTATCCCTCCTCCACCGTCTATCTGGGCCGAGACCAGGGCTTGCCGGACTCGCGGATCGAGGAGGTTGCGGACGGTTCCCGGCAGTCCGACCCCCGCGCGGCCTGAAAACCCGGCGACACGTTTGGACCTTTTGATGCGGCGGAACCTTACCGGAGCCGGTTCGCACGAACGAACCGTTTGCGCTCCGCGTCATGTTATGGCCTGTTAGGATCTATCCGACAGGCCTGAGTCCCTTTGGCCTGATCCTGACCGTTAAAATCTCAAGGATCCGTCATGAGTTCCATCGACAAGGTTCTGGCGCGCATCGACGCCAACCTCGACAACAGTCTCGACCGCCTGTTCGACCTGTTGAAGATCAAGAGCATTTCCACCGATCCGGAATTCAAGGCTCCGTGCCGGGAAGCCGCCGAGTGGCTTGCAAAGGAACTGACGGGCATCGGCGTCGAGGCCTCCGTGCGCGACACGACTGGGCATCCCATGGTCGTCGGGCACCGCAAGTCCGGCAAGCCCGGTCCGCATGTGCTCTTTTACGGCCACTACGACGTCCAGCCCGTCGATCCGCTCGAACTCTGGAAAAGCGATCCGTTCGAACCACGCATCGAAACGCGAGAAGACGGCAGCAAGATCATCGTCGCCCGCGGGTCTTCCGACGACAAGGGCCAGCTCATGACCTTCGTCGAGGCCGCCCGCGCCTTTATCTCCGAGACCGGAGACCTGCCTGTCGACGTGACAATCCTGTTCGAAGGTGAGGAAGAATCCGGTTCACCGTCGCTGCACCCGTTCCTGACCGCAAACAGGGACGAGCTTTCCTGCGACCTGGCGCTTGTCTGCGACACATGCATGTGGAACGCCTCGACCCCGGCGATCGCGGTCACGCTGCGCGGCATGGTCGGTGACGAGATCATCGTCAAGGCGGCCAGCCGCGACCTCCATTCGGGCATGTACGGCGGTTCGGCGCAGAACCCGAACCACATCGTCGCCGAAATCATCGCCGGGCTTCATGACGAGAACGGCAAGGTCACCCTGCCCGGCTTCTATGACGGCGTCATCGAGCTGCCCGAGGATGTGACCAAGATGTGGGACGAACTCGGCTTTTCCGTCGAGGAGTTCCTCGGCGATGTCGGCCTGAAATATCCGCGCGGCGAAAAGGACCGCACACCGCTCGAACATATCTGGTCGCGGCCGACGGTCGAGGTCAACGGCATGTGGGGCGGCTACCAGGGCGCGGGCTCCAAGACGGTGATCCCAGCCGAAGCCCATGCCAAGTTCACTTTCCGCCTCGTCGGCGACCAGGACCCGGACAAGATCCAGGACGCCTTCCGCGCCTATGTCCGCTCCAAGATCCCCGCCGACTGTTCTGTCGACTTCATCGCCAAGGAAGGCAGTCCCGCGCTCAGGCTGGACTTCGCCATGCCCGCGCTCAAAAAGGGCAAGACCGCCCTTAGCGAAGAATGGGGCAAGGAAGCGGCCCTGATCGGCATGGGTGGCTCCATTCCCATCGTCGGCGATTTCAAGCGGATGCTCGGAATGGACACGCTGATGATCGGCTTCGGGCTCGAGGACGACCAGATCCATTCGCCGAACGAGAAATACAACCTCACCAGCTTCCACAAGGGCATCCGCTCCTGGGCACGGGTGCTCGACGAACTGGCCAAGAGCTGATCCAACTGCCGTTTTCTTTTCCTGGAGACGATCATGAAGTCCATATGTGTGTTTTGCGGCTCCAGTCTCGGCGCCCTAGAAGCTTACGCGGACGCGGCTGTCGCGACGGGCCGCGCCATCGCCGACAGGGGGTATCGTCTGGTCTACGGCGGCGCCAAGGTCGGACTGATGGGCACGGTCGCGGACGCCGCGCTGGCAGCCGGTGGTGAAGTCGTCGGCGTGCTCCCGAGAGCTTTGCAGGAAAAGGAGATCGGACACGAAGGTCTCAACGAATTGCACCTCGTCGGCTCGATGCACGAGCGCAAGGCGCTTATGGCAGAGCTTTCCGACGGGTTCATCGCCATGCCGGGCGGTGTCGGCACCCTGGAGGAAATCTTCGAGGTCTGGACCTGGGGCCAGCTCGGTTATCACGTGAAACCCTGCGGTTTCCTCAACATCGAGGGCTACTACGATCACCTGATTGCCTTCCTCGATCACCAGACCCGGGAGGGTTTCACCAAGAAAGCGATGCGCGACATGGTGCGGATCGCAGAAAGCCCTGAAAACCTGCTGGAGCTTTTCGATTCCTATGCTCCGCCCACGACCCCGAAATGGATCACCGGCGACGAAACCTGACCGGCGGGCTCGTTCAACCAAGGAGCCTCACCCGGTTGTTCACAAATGCACCCGGTGTCTTTGCAAAGCCGGCGGCAGTTGCTAAATCACCGTCGGAGCCGCGAAATAAAAAGCGGCCGGACCAATAACTTTGTGTGTCTTCTCAATGCGTTTCTTTTCCTGGGGCATTGCCCTGTTCGCCAGCGTTCTTGCCTCCGCCTGTGTTCCGGCAGACGGTCTCGACGGCACCTCCAGCCGGCTCGTTTCCACGTCGGATCTCACCCTCGTCAAGATCACCGAAGACAGCATCGGCGGCATTAACAGCGACACGCCCTACAGTTCCAAGGCGATCGAGGCGGCCCTTCCGGGCTTCACGACGGAAGGCATTCAGACCGCCACTGAGAACGCCACCGAATGGGCGACCGCCGCCTTCAACACGGACGGCTTCCAGGTCCTGCAGGTGTTCAAGGCCAAGAACGGCAAGATCCGGACCGTTCACGGCGTCACTCATCACCTGATGGGCCCCAACGGCGAACGCATCGGCATGACCTTCTCCGACATCGGCTCCGCCCGCTCCGACTGCCGTGTCGGCAAGAACCTTTGGCGCGGCATGGCGATCTGCAGGTCGGAAGGCCACCCGAACGTGGAACTGGTCTACGCCATTCCCGGCTACCAGGGACCGTTCGACCGGCTTCCGCCGTCGAAGGAACTGTTCGACGCCCAGCTGCAGCGGATTTTGTGGACGCCGAAGGCCTGATCCCCGGGGGCATCGGCCACGCCCTCCCCCAAAAGGCACAGTGACCTCCGCCGATTCTTGCCTTATGCCTTGTCCCATGACGACACGGGCAAAGATCGATCCGAAAGACCTCGCGGCCGACATCCTGGCCGGAAAGCGCGCCGCGCTGGCGCGCGCCATTACGATGGTGGAATCCCGCAAGCGTGAGCACCGGCAGATCGCGAAAGACCTGCTGCAGATCCTCCTGCCTGAAACCGGCAAGGCGTACCGGGTCGGGATCACCGGCGTGCCCGGCGTCGGCAAGTCGACGACCATCGACACGCTCGGCTCCAACCTGACCGAGGCGGGCCACAAGGTGGCCGTGCTCGCGGTCGATCCGTCCTCCACCCGGACCGGAGGCTCGATCCTCGGCGACAAGACCCGGATGGCGCGGCTCGCCGTGGACCCGCAAGCCTTCATCCGCCCGTCCCCCTCCGCCGGCACTCTCGGCGGCGTCGCCGCGAAAACCCGCGAGACCATGCTCCTGTGCGAGGCGGCAGGCTTCGACGTGATCCTGGTGGAAACCGTCGGCATCGGCCAGTCGGAGACCACCGTCGCCGACATGGTCGATTTCTTTCTGGTGCTGATGCTGCCCGGCGCCGGCGACGAACTACAGGGGATCAAGAAGGGCGTTCTGGAAATCGCCGACATGATCGCCGTCAACAAGGCCGACGGCGACGGTGCCCTCAGAGCCCGCTCCGCCGCCTCCGACTACCGCGCCGCCCTGCACATCCTGGCCCCGAGGTCGCCCAACTGGTCGCCGCCCGTCATAACGGTCTCAGGGCTCGCCAACGAAGGCCTCGACCATCTCTGGGATCAGATCGAAATCTACCGGACCCGCATGCAGGCAAGCGGCGAATGGCAGGACAAGCGCAGCCGTCAGCAGGTCGCCTGGATGTGGGACATGCTTCAGCAGCGCATGATGGAGGCGCTCAAGACCAACCACAAGACGGCGGACCGGCTGAAGGTGCTTGAGGAAAGCGTGCGCGAAGGCAACGCCGCCGTCTCCGTCGCCGTGGACGAGCTGGCCTCTCTGATGGGTCTCAACGAATGAAGACACCGGACAAGACCATCCTGGTGACCGGTTTCTCACCCTTCCCCGGCGCTCCGGTCAATCCGACGCAGGTGCTGATGCACCGTCTGCCTAAACGGCTTTCAAACCGCGAGACCGGCATCGATTTCGTCTTCCGCGTCCTGCCGACCACCTGGGCGGCCCGCGCCGACACAACGGCCAGGCTGCTCGAGGAGTTGCAACCCGATGCCGTGGTGCATTTCGGCCTCGACGGCACGCGACGGACGATCAACATCGAGACCCGCGCCGTCAACCGCGCCACGCGCATCCGACCGGACGCCTCCGGGCGGAAACCGGCACAGCCGGTCCTGACACCCGGAGCTGTGCGATACAGACCGGCGACCCTGCCCGCGCGTCCCTTGCGCGACGCGGCCCTGAGCGCCGGTGCTCCTGCGAAGATATCCGCCGACGCGGGCACGTATCTGTGCAACGCCACCCTCTGGGACACGCTCGGCTCCGGTACTCCGGCCATCTTCGTTCACGTGCCTTCGCTACCAAGGGGACGGCACGACCGAAGACCGGGGTTCACTTTGATAGAGGAAGCGGCGGTCCGGATCCTACTGGAAACCGCGAGACGGCTGCGCTGAAGCCATCGTTTCACTCTGGCCTCCGTTAATCGAGCAGCCGCTCGACCTGCCGGATGCAATCGCCCGCCATCTCGCGGGACAACCCGGCGCGGCCCAGGACGCGCAGGCCGAAATACGCGGAAAGCAGGCCTCTTGCCGTCTCGCGAGCCCTGGTTTCGTCAACCTCGGGAAGCTCTCCAACAGCCCTGAAAAACGCATTTTCCAGCCGCCGCACCATGGCTTGAAGTTTGGCTTCCGCTTGTCGGTCCGCGGCCGCCTTGTCGACAAGCGCGTTGCACAGGAAACAGCCGAGCCTGTCGCCGTCTTTGTGGGCGGCTTCCGCAACCTTCGAAAACAGTCCGAGGATACGAGCCCGGCCGGAACCCATGTTCGGGTCCGTCAGATATCCCACCGTGCCGCTGACGACCCGTTCGTTGTAACGGTCGAGCGCGGCCAGATAGACCGCGTTCTTGTCCTGAAAGGCCTTGTAAAAGGACCCTCTGGTGATCTGCATGACCCGAAGCAGGTCGTTCAACGAGGCCTCCTCGTAGCCGACATCCCAGAAAAGTCTCATGGCTTTGTCCATGGCCTCGTCGGGATCGAATTCACGTGGTCTTGCCATTTCTGCTCCAGTGTCCGGTTCCCGGTGGCTGCCTCACACCAATGTCAGCATCCGTCACACGCAAGTGTTTTGGACTTTACAGTTCCAAATCCTATCTCGGGTTCACCGGCAGGAAGCGACCCTTTCGACTAGTTAGGTACTAAATGGTACCGAATTATGTCCTTGCGTATTCCTCTCCCCGCCGGCCACGAACAACCTCTTGGGAGTCTCTAGAAATGTTTGCAAATCTGATCCGCAGCTCTATTGCCGCCGCCGTCGTTGTCACCGGCCTGGTCTCCAGCGCTTTCGGCGCCGGCGTCGACGTCAACGCAACCGTTACCGGCCTTGCCCTTCGCGGCGTCGATCCGGTGTCCTACTTCACCGAAGGTGCGCCGCAGGACGGCAACTTTGCCATCACCGCGGTCCATAACGGTGCCACCTACCGGTTCACTTCGGAAGAAAACAAGGCGCTGTTCAACCAGAACCCCGAGAAATATCTGCCGCAATACGGCGGTTTCTGCGCCTTCGGCACCGCGATGGGCGTCAAGGTGGACGGAGACCCGGATCTCTGGAAAATCGTTGACGGCAAGCTCTACCTGAATCTGTCCCAGAGCATTCAGGAACGCTGGAACACGGACGTTTCGGGTTTCATCGAGAAGGCCGACGTCAACTGGACCGACATCAAGGACGCCAACCCGGATGACCTGAACCCTTAATCGGCGCGTCCGGACGAAGCTGAAACCCGGCCGGGCTTCCGAGCCGGGTTTTCTTTTGGCTCCAGGCCTTTCGGCATGGCCCTTGCAGTTTTCCCCTCCAGAACCGCCGCGTTTCCCGATGCGGCCGGAAAACAGCAAGTGGCATGGGCTTATGAAACGGAATCTTCCCAGACTGAACCGCCGCGCGTTCCTTGCCGGGACAGGACTGTGCCTAATCGGGACAGCCGCACAAGCGCAGATGAAGGTCGCGGACTTGCGGGGATCGATCGATTCCGCCGATCTCGGACTTTTGCCAAACGCTGTCGACGACCAGTCCGCCCAGTTTCAGAATGCGGTGAACCGGGCCGTGGAACGCGGCCGGGCGCTGTTTCTGCCCGCGGGAACCTATCCGGTGTCGAACCTGCGCCTGCCCTCGGGAACGCTGATCGTGGGCGTGCCGGGCCGGACCCGGCTCGTTTATCAGGGCGGCGGCGGCCAGCTACTGCGCGCAGAGGGCGTCAGCAACATCGGCTTGACCGGCATCACTTTTGACGGCGCCAACCGCGCCATCGGCGATTTCACCGAGGGGTTGCTGCATTTCATCGGTGTCCGGACCCTGGAACTCGACAACTGCGAGATCGCGGGTTCGTCCAAGATGGGTGTCGTGCTGGACCGCTGCTCGGGCCGGGTGGAAAACTGCCGGATATCCGGCGCGGCCGAAGCGGGCCTGCGCTCGAACGAGGCCGTCGGACTGCGCATTACCGGCAACACGGTCTCCGACTGTGCCAATGGCGGCATCTGGGTGCATCGCTGGCGCGACGGCGAAGACGGCACCATCGTCTCCGGAAACCGGGTGGAACGGATCGGTGCGCGCTACGGCGGCACGGGTCAGTTCGGCAACGGCATCAACGTGTTCCGGGCCCATGGCGTGATGGTCTCCAACAACCGCATCGCCGATTGCGCCTTTTCCGCGATCCGCTCCAACACCGGCTCCAACGTCCAGATCATCGGCAATTCCTGTCTTCGCTCCGGCGAGACCGGTATCTATTCCGAATTCGCCTTTCAGGGCGCGGTCATTTCCAACAACATCGTCGACGGTGCGACCACCGGCATTTCCATCGCCAATTTCATGGACGGCGGCCGTCTGTCCGTGTGCTCCGGCAACCTGGTGCGCAACATCAAGGAAGACGGCCCCTATCCGCCGGAAGTCGCCGGCTTCGGCATCGGCATTTCCGCCGAGGCGGACACCGCACTGACCGGCAACGTCATCGAGGGCGCGCCGAAATTCGGCATGATGCTCGGCTGGGGGCCTTACATGCGCAATATCTCGGCCGCCCAGAACGTGATCCGCGATTGCGGCACGGGCATCGCCGTCACGGTGGTGGACGGCTCCGGCCCCGCGGTGATCACCGGCAACATCGTCCAGGGCTCGAAGAACGGCGCGATCCGCGGCTATCGCTGGCTGGAGCGAACGACCGGCGAGCTGAACGGCGCATCGGAGTTTTCGAACCTGACTGTCGAGGGCAATCAGATCGCCGCGTGACAAAATGGCGAGCTGAACCGAAACTGCAAACGCCGAAAAACCTAGCTCTCCAGGGCAAAACGCAAGGACAGGCAGGACAGCCCGCCATCCACCTTCCGCGCTTCGTGGGTCGGCAGGACGACGGTCTTGAAACCGGCTCCCTCGATGACCTCGAGTGTTTTCCGATAGCCTTCCGGCACCAGCACGACATCGTTCACCCGGATGACGTTGGCGGCATACTCCTCGCCGTCGGGAACAACCACGACCTTGCGGTCTCCGAAAAACCCGCTGTCGGCCATGATCCTGGTGGCGAGGATGACGTTGTCGCCGAGGGTGGAACAGGCGGTCTTGAAATGGAGCACGCCCTCCGGCGTTTCGCAGACTTCCGCCCGGTATCCCCAGCTTCTCAGAAGACCGGCAAAGGCCTCGGCCCCCTCTTCGTCGGTTCGGGCGGACAGCCCGATCACGATCGTGTCGTCGAGGGTCAGGATATCGCCGCCGTCGACGTGACCGGTTCCCGGCAGATCCACGACCTTCGAAAACCGCGCCTCGAGCGCCGGGACAATCTCCCGCCCTTCCCCTTCCCGGCTCGGCGCGCCCGGCCTGAGCCGGATGGCGCCCTCCGGCAGGCAGAAAGCCGGATCCTCGACGAAACAACTGTCGGGATAGGCTTCCAGAGCCGGCAGCACATCGACCTTCAGGCCGGCGTTTTCCAGAGCCTTGACATAAAGCGCGTGTTCCGCGCGAAAGGCCGCGCCGCTCGGGTCTCCGGCATCTACGGCGCGCAGACCGTTTGCCACGCTGTCCGCCGGAATACGTGTGATGGCATGCGTGAAGCGAAAGGACAGGCCCGGCTGGTGGGGCATGACAGGACTCCTGTTAATTCAAAATATCAAATAAAGGCTACAACTGACTGATAAGCAGAGAGGAGGAGACCTTCTTACACATCCTTCAGAGCCGATAACAGCGCCTGCGTCGGCTTGATATGACCGGCTTGCGCACCGCGACGGGTCAGAACCGGCGGGTTGACCAGGCCATCGAGCAAAGCGGCTTCGTCGTCGCTGAGGTCGAGCAGCGCTTCGAGCACCGCCGCCATCATAACTTCCGCCGCGCGGGTCGCCCCGTCGTCGCATTTGAGCGCGACGCCATATCCCAGTTCCGGCAGGGAGGCGCAGAACACCCCTTCCGCACCGGTCTTGACGAAGACCCGGCCGCGAAATCCCTCCATGACCTTCGTGCAGAAGCGGTCCGCGCCCGCAACCATGTAGGGTTCGTTGATACAGGCATCGTAGAGCTGCCGGGCGGAATCGGCGCGCAGCGGCTCAAGCCCCTCGCCCGTGCCGAAGGCGGCGAAGGCCCGGGCGAAACTTTTCAGCGGCGACGCATAGGTCGGAATGGAGCAACCGTCGATGCCGCAGACATCTTCGGAGAGACTGTCGCCGGTCAATTGCGCCATCACGCTGCGGACTTCCCGCTGTACCGGGTGCTCCGGCTCGATATAGCCGCGCGTCTCAACGCCCATGACCTTGGCAAGACCGAGAAAGCCGGCATGCTTGCCTGAACAGTTGTTGTGCAACCCGCAGGGGACCTCGTCAGCCAGGATAAGCCTGGCCGCGTCTTCCATGCGTTTCGGCCATTGCGGCCCGCATTCCAGCGCGTCTTCCGTCAATCCCGCCTTCAGCAGCATGACCCGGGCGGAATTGGCGTGCACCTCTTCCCCGTTGTGGGAGGCGCAGGCGAGCGCCAGCTCCGCGTCGGTCAAGTCCAGCGCCTCGGCCGCACCCGATTCCACCAGAGGCAGCGCCTGCAGCGCCTTGATGGCGGAGCGGGGAAAAACGCGTGCATCCACATCGCCTATTCCGCAGACGACACGGCCTTCCGTGTCCACGATCGCAACACTGCCGCGATGCGTGCTTTCGGTCAGGTTGCCGCGGGTAACGTCCACCAGTGCCGGATTGTCCATGAAACTTTCTTCCCGCTCTTCGTTGCCCCAAAAGCCTATGCGGATTCGGCCCTTTCCGCAGTCAAAAAGGCAGAAAGTCGCGCCAGTGCCTCGTCGATCACCCAATCCTGCTTGCAAAAACAGAAGCGGATATAACCGGACGGGGCATCCGACCCGTAAAAGGCCGAGACCGGCACGGCGGCAACGCCCGCCTCCCTGACCAGGGTCTCGCAGGCGGCCACGTCCGTTTCTCCAAGACCCAGACCTTCGAAACCGCAGGTCAGAAAGTAGGTCGCCGCGCAGGGCAAGACCGAGAAGCCGAGGTTCTTCAGTCCGCGCGCCATCCGGTCGCGCTTCGCCGTCAGATCCCCTGCCAGCTCCTCGTAATAACTGTCGTCCTTGCCGAGACCGTAAGCCACCGCCTTCTGCAGGTTGGGCGGCGTGGTGAAAGTGACCCACTGATGCGCCTTGGCGATCGGATCCATGAGCGCCGCCGGGCCGGTGACGTAACCGACCTTCCAGCCGGTGAGCGAGAAGGTCTTGCCCGCGGAACCGATCCGTACCGCGCGCTCGCGCATGCCCTCGAACGTCATCAGCGGACGATGTTTGGCACCGTCGAAAACGAGATGCTCGTAAACCTCGTCGCAAATCGCGTAAACATCGTGCTTGATGCACAGATCGGCGACGAAACCCAGTTCCTCATCCGAAAACACTTTCGCCGTCGGATTCATGGGATTGTTGAGCAGGATCGCCTTGGTCTTGTCCGAAAAAGCCGCTTCCAGCGCTTCCTTGTCGAGACGCCAGTCGGGCGGCGTCACCCGAACACGCACCGGCACGCCGCCGGCCTGTTTCACCAAAGGCAGATAACAGTCGTAAAGCGGTTCGATCAGCACGACTTCGTCGCCCGGCGACACCAGTGCGAAGATGCAGTCCGCCAGCGCCTCTGTCGCTCCCGACGTCACAAGGACCTCGGTTTCAGGATCGACCTCCAACCCGTGGAAGCGTCTGTTGCTTTCGGCCACAGCCTTGCGGAGTTCCGGCAGTCCAAGCATCGGCGGATACTGGTTGGGCCCGTCGATCAGCGCCTCAGCCGCGGTCTTGCGGATGTCCTCCGGCCCGTCCACATCCGGAAAGCCCTGCCCCAGATTGACGGCCTGATGGGTTCTGGCAAGGCGCGACATGGTCTCGAAGACCGTGGTTTCGATGCCTGTGAAAACCGGATTGGTCGGTTTCATGGTTCCTCCCAAGGTGTTTCGGCCGGTTCTAATCCTCCCTTTTAGGACAGTCGAGAAAATTCGCCTGCTGAGATCGTCAAACATGGAAATCCTGGATTTTACAGAAGCTTCGTTTGACAGGACTTCTGACGCTAGGTCAGATGACCCGCAGATTTCTTGCGGATTCGAACCGTTAACGGGGGACCGACGATGCTCAGCGTTGTTTTGGGATTTTTGGCCATTTTCATCGGCGTCGCCGCCGTGTTGCGCAGAACCGGAGCGCCGGTCGGCAGCAACCGCCTGGTTCAGGCGATCGCAAATCCATTCGCGGGTATCGTCCTGATCCTGGTCGGGCTGTTCCTGCTCCTGTCCACCTCCTTCATCTTCGTCGACGCCAACGGCGTCGGCCACCTGAAGCGCATCTATGCCTTCAAGGAACTGCCAGAGGGCCGCATCATCGCCCTGGACGGCGAAAAAGGCCCGCAGGCGCAGATCCTCGGCCCCGGCTTTCACTTCATCCCGCTGGTCCGCGTGCTTTACGATTTCGAGGAATGGGAAGTCGTCACCATCCCGGAAGGCTACTACGGTCAGCTCACCGCGCTTGACGGCGGCGCCATGCCGTCCGGCATGTTCATGGCTCCCGCCATTCCCGACGCGGAGGTCGGCGACATGCTCAAGGCGGAGAGCTTCCTGACCCAGGGCGGAATTCGGGGCCCGCAGGAAACGGTCCTCAAACCCGGCCAGTACCGCCTCAACCGCTATCTCTTCGACGTCCGCCTGGACGAGAACACCAATGCGACCATCATTCCGGCCGGCCACGTCGGTGTGGTCAAGTCCAACGTCAGCCAGCCGGGCATCAACTGCGTCGAGGAGGAGGTCTCCGCCTCCACAGCGTCCCGCGAGGCCTTGTCCGTTCCGCTCGTGCCGCGCGGCTGCGTCGGCATCTGGAAGGACCCGCTCTTTCCCGGCGCCTATTACCTCAACCGTCAGGCCTATGAGGTCACTCTCGTCGACACACGCGTTCAGACCTGGGAGTACAAGGGCGGCTACACCAAGCGGATCATCGATCTTTCCGTCGACCAGCAGGGCAATATCCAGCAGAACGAGCGCTCGGTTCAGGAACAGATCCCGGGCGACGCCGCCGACCGCGCCGTCTTCGTCAAGGTCGAGGGCTGGGACATACCGCTGGAGCTGCGCGCCCTCGTCCAGGTCGACCCCTCCAATGCCCCGGTCGTGGTCGGCTCCGTCGGCGGTCTTGAAGAAATCGAGAACCGCATCCTGACGCCGGCCATCCGCTCCATCGTGCGCAACGTCGCCGGTGCCTCGATCCGCGTTCCGGACAAGAATCCGGACGGCACGCTGGTTCAGCCCGCGAGCTTCACCGTACGCCCGACCAGGGTGCTCGACCTGATCGAGAACCGCGACGCCCTGGAACAGACCATCGAGCAGCAGATCAAGGTCGAAGGCAACAAGGCCGGGGTCGATATCCGCGAGATCCGCCTCGGCGAACCGGCGATCCCGCCGGAACTTCTCGTCTCCCGCCTGCGCGTGCAGCTCGCCGATCAGCTTTCGACAGCCTACGAGCGCGAAACGGACGCCCAGCAGAAGCGCATCGAGACCGAACAGGCACGCTCCACGGCCGACGAGCAGCCTCGTCTGGTGGAAGCGCAGATCGCCGTTCAGGTCGCCAATCAGCGCGAGCAGGAACGCGCCGCCCTAGGCCGCGCGGAACGCCAGTATCTGGAAGAACTGGCCCGCGGACAGCGCGCCCAGGTCGATGTTCTCGGCCAGGATCGGGTCGCCCTGCTCCAGGCGCTCGAAAAGCTGCTCACCTCGCTCGAGCGCAAGCCGGAACTGGTTGCTCTTGTCGGCAAACTGGTGCCGAACACGATCGTCGGCGGCGACGGCGGATTCGCCGGCGCGGCCGCGCTTCTGGGCGCCAGCCTGGGCCAGGCCCAGCAACCGCAACAGCCTGCAACCGGAAACCGGCCGGCGGCACAGTAGCGCCACGACCCCGACCGCCTTTGGCAGGAGACCCGGGACCTTTTCGGTCCCGGTCTGCCGGGATTGGCCGAACAAAAGGGACACCCGCGCCCACAACCGCAACGCAACAAAAAGTTGCGCAGCGTTTCGACAAATCTTGAAATTGCCGCAGCGGTATTTTTATGGCATCCTCAAAGGGTTGGCACAGGACCAACTCTCAAGAAGTAGGCACCGAACTGCGATTGTAGCAGTGCATCGTCAGCGGTTGATAGCCGCAGATGAGCGCCGGGACGGGGACTTCGGGCGGCCGTACCCAATAATTTCAGTACCAAAGAATTTTGGTATAATATGTTGATTTCGCTTTATTTTCCGTTCTCGGACCAGAGACGGTTGCTCCACCGGGATTTCGTTCCGATCGAAAAGCCGCATTGGCCCGTGCCGGACGATCCGGGCGGCCATATGCGCGGGATAGGCTCCGTCCGCCATCGCTGGAAACGGGGGTTCGAAGGCTGGGTTGGCGAAGACATGCTGGTCATCGGCGGATCGTCCTTCCGATTGGCCCTTCCCTTCAAGGACCCCGATGGACGCCTTGGCCGAATCCGGCTGATACGGAAGGCCTGCTTCTTCGACGGCATCCTCAACGGCCGGTTCGAATTTCTCATTTCCACCGAGAGAGAAGCCGGCACGAAGGATGAGATCAAGAGCCTCGTCGACTACCTGCTTCAAACGAAACTTCGCCTGCGAGACGGGAGCGGAAAGCTGCTGTTTCAGAGTGTTCTCGGCCAAGGTGGCAAGGCGGCTACCAACCTGTGGGCCAATGCTTCGACCCATCATAGGGAGGACGCCCACGCGGACGCCGTTCTGGCGCGCCGCCCCTTCTGCGTTGTCGAAAACGATCTGCCTCTGGAAGGACCGAAGTCCGGCATCGTCCAATACGCGTCGGATCGGTTCAACGTCTTCGCCGACATCGACCGCCTCAAGGACAGGCGGACCTTCTGCGATCTGTTTCTCTTGTCTTCGGATGCCGGTGATCGGGCGGGCCGCAATTCCGAAGTCTGGCAGACGACGCGCTATCTCAGGACCTACACTTTCCGCCTTATCCAGGACGTGGAGGCGGTTTCAAATTTGCTGACATCCCGAAAGATCGACATCGAAGACGATCGTGCGCAGTTGATTTTCAATCTCTACACCAAGCACATCTACCGCGCCGAACAGAGACTGACCGATTTTTCAGCCGGATACCTGATCGCCATGGGCTACGCCGCCTTCGAAGCCCTGTTTCCGGGCCGCTACGAGGATCTAAAGACTCGCATCCTGTCCTCCAGGATCCGGCCAAACGTTGCGAAAAAGCTTCTCAAACTCCTGGAAGATGCGGAAGCGTCCCAGCAGACGGTCAACCAGTACTACAAGCAGGAGATCATCATGGGCGACAAATACAGTGATATCGACGTTAAGGGTGAAGGCATCGCCATCGGCAGAGGCGCTTCCGCCACAGTCAGCAAGGGCGACAACGCAGATATTGCGGAAGTGATCCGGGAAATCGCCAAAACCATCCGCGAAACCAAGGATCGGCCGGATGCGGAAGTGCAGGCTGTTCTTGCGGAAAGCGCCGCCGAAAAGCTCAAGGAGGGCGACGAGAAAACGGCCGGAAGCCTGTTGTCCAAGATGTCCGGCTGGGCACTTGACCTTCTCAAGGCCTCCGGCACGGCTGCGGTCGCCGCCCTGGTCAAGTCCTACATGGGCTGACCTCCGGAAAGGTGTCAGGTTCTCCGGCGCCCCCGCCTGGTCGTCTCACGCGTCCAAGCCGCAACAGCGGTCAGCTGCGATTGTCCTCGCTGTCCCCCGCGGGCAGCCGGCGCCGCAACGCGTCTTCGACGAGAGGGACCAGATCCCGATGCCGCTCGTGCAGGTAATGATAGAAGGAATAGTGTTTCAACGTTGCTGAAAGCGGATAGATGTCATCCGCTCCAAGCCGGGTGATGATCTTCCTGGCAGGTGCCTCCGCAGCATATGCGATATCGAGGCGCCCCTGGTTCAGCATGGCGAACAACTGGCTTGGGTTTTCAACAGCCCAAACCTCCTTCGATCCCTTTGCCGCGTTTTCCGCAAATAACGCGCCCCTGACGTAGCCGGCACGATAATTCTTGAGGGCTTCGCCGGACAGGGTCTCGAGTTCGGGACGGTTCGTGAAACCATATGTCGCCATTGCCGCGAGCGGCACGTCGACCCTGACAAGCGACGGATATCGGTCTCCAATCAGATCGATGCGCACAACCTCCCCATCGCTTTTTCCCGCTGCGGCGTTCAGGATCGAACGGCTTGCCTTTTCGAAAGACACGTCGATCGCAATACCGAGGTCCGCATACGCGTCTCGCAGCACTTCTACGGCTTGAGGCGTAACGCCCGGCGCCTCGAAGGTGGAAAAATGAAGAACGGATTGCGCAAGCCCGGCCTCTGTGAATGCGGAAGCGAACAGGACGGTGCAGACGGCAAAACGAAACAGTCTCTTCACCCGGTTCATTGTCCTTGCTCTGTGCCTGGGTTCCGTCTCACGGTCCGTGGACTTTCCCTGCCCCCTCGAAACCAGAAGTGTACCACGGCGCGTTACAACTCGTCCAAATTCCCGGAATCAACAATAACAATATGTTGATTTAATTAAGTTTTGAACGCTTCGGAAACGTCACCTGCCCCGAGTCAGTCAGTTGACGTATTCGCCGGCGGAAAAGCCTGTGCTAGCAATTATGATATAACATTACGTTAGAAAGGAGCATGTTGTGGCTAGTACAGGCAGTGTCAGTGCATGGGATGAAGCCCTTCTCGTTGCGATGATCCAATACCCCGTCCCCGTAGTGACCGGACCGGAAGACATTCAGACGCAGGTCCAGCAGATCTGCAAAGCAGTCGACAGCACAAAGGCAGGTTATCCGGATCTCGACCTTATCGTGTTTCCCGAATACTCAACCCAAGGGTTGAACACGGCGATCTGGAGCTACGACGAAATGCTCCTGACGGTCGACTCCCCGGAAATCGGCGCCTTCAGGGAAGCCTGCAGGCGCAACAAGGTCTGGGGCGTATTCTCGCTGATGGAGCGCAACGACGACCCGTCGCTGCCCCCCTTCAACACCGCGATCATCGTCAATGCGGATGGCGAGTTGGCCCTGCATTACCGCAAACTCCAGCCCTGGGTTCCGATCGAACCCTGGTACCCGGGCAACTACGGCATGCCGGTTTGCGACGGCCCGAAGGGCTCGAAGCTCGCGGTTTGCATCTGCCATGACGGCATGTTCCCGGAACTGGCCCGCGAGGCGGCCTACAAGGGTGCGAACGTCTATATCCGCATTTCCGGCTATTCGACGCAGGTCAACGATCAGTGGATCTGGACCAACCGGACCAATGCCTGGCAGAACCTGATGTACACCATCTCCGTCAACCTGGCAGGCTACGATGGCGTCTTCTACTACTTCGGCGAAGGCACCGTCTGCAACTACGACGGCAACGTCATTCAGCAGGGCCATCGCAACCCCTGGGAAATCGTCACGGCCGAGCTTTTCCCGCGCCTTGTCGACAAGGCCCGCGAGAACTGGGCCCTGGAAAACAACATCTTCAACGTCGGATGCCGCGGGTATGTCGGTAAGCCCGGCGGTGAGACAGAGAATTATCTCACCTGGGTGCAGGACCTGGCGGAGGGAAAATACAAGCTCCCCTGGGACGACAGGATCCAGGTCCGCGACGGCTGGAAATACTATCCCGAAGGCCCGAAACTCGGCTCGATGGCCAAGTCGCAAACAGCCGCGGAATAGCTTTCAACAAAGGCTGTATGACCGGCAGCCCCCGCCGGGGCGGGCGCATCGCCTGCCCCGGCGCTTCCATTGTACGGGTTTCCCTTACAATTGCGTCGGATTCGGCGCATCGCCATAGACTTCGACCGGATCGAAGACCTTCTCTGTTTCGACGAAGGAGAGCTCGATCGCTCCCTCGCCGGGATTCACCGGAACCGTCCGGTAAAAACAGGATCGGTAACCGACGTG
This sequence comes from Roseibium aggregatum, assembly GCF_017309185.1. GTDB lineage: Bacteria > Pseudomonadota > Alphaproteobacteria > Rhizobiales > Stappiaceae > Roseibium > Roseibium aggregatum_B. The sequence continues at coordinate 106,280 of NZ_JAEKJZ010000002.1, forward strand.
ACAGCTCGCCCCCCCGGCCACTTCGACACGGAGCCAAACGGCGTCCTGATCGTCGTCGATCCGGATCTCAGCCACCTTCTGGACCAACCCGCTGGTCGCTCCCTTGTGCCAGAGACACTTCCGGCTCCGGCTCCAGTAATGGGCCTCTCCTGTCTCGATCGTGCGCAAAAGGGCTTCTTCATTCATCACGCCCATCATCAGCACTTCGCCCGAGACGGCATCCGTCGTGACCACCGGCAGGAAGCCGGCGGCATCGAATTTCGGCGCAAGAAACCTGCCTTCTTCCACCTGCTCGACCGAAACGCGTTCGGAAAACGAACGGCCCAAGGATTTGCTGCACGTCATTGACCGTATCCTTTGCCGGAAAGGTTGAGGGAAGAAAGAAAATCCCCACGCAGGTCCGCATCGCTTCGAAACTCGCCCAGGAGCCGGCGGGTCACCATGCTGACGCCCGGCTTTTTGATACCGCGCGTGGTCATGCACATATGCGCCGCCTCGATGACCACGGCCACGCCGCGCGGCTGAAGGACTTGCTGAATCGTGTCGGCGACCTGTGAGGTCAGCGTTTCCTGAATCTGCAGCCGTTTGGCGAAGACTTCGATGACCCGGGCAAGCTTGCTGATACCGACGACGCGGTCGGCCGGAAGATAGGCCACATGCGCCTTGCCGACGATCGGCACGATATGATGTTCGCAATGGGATTCGAAGCGGAGATCCCTGAGAACGATCATGTCGTCGTAATCGTTTGTCTCTTCAAAGGTGCGGGCAAGCAGTTCCGCCGGATCGCTGTCATAGCCTTCGAAAAATTCTTCATAGGCACGCACGACACGCGCCGGCGTGTCGATCAGACCTTCCCGATCCGGGTCGTCCCCCGCCCACTCAATCAGCAGACGGACGGCCGCTTCGGCGTCGGCGCGGTCAGGCTTTTTGCGCGGCGCTTGTTTTCTCCCGGACACGGCTGCGGGGCTCACAGCATAGGTCATTCGCTTCTCTTCTCCATCGTCCACATTCAAATAGAATTGATGTTATTTCATTACATTCCAAATTCGTTCACGTGCGAAACAAGAGCGTCGAAAAGCCACTTTTTGCTACCGTGAGGTCATGTTCATCGCTGTCTGCCTCGTGGACGCATTGAGACCTGCGTTAGGGTACGGGCCCTGAAGTCATTTTTGCGCAACACGCAGGGCCGATACCAAGGTCGAAAGCAGAAACAATACCGCCGCGACGCTGACGATCGTCGGACCGGTCGGGGTGTTGAACCGGTAGGCCGCCAGAAGTCCGGCCAGGGAAGCCAGCCCCCCGATCAGGCCCGCAATCACCGCCAGCGCCTCCGGCGTCCTGCTGAACGGCCGTGCCGTTGCCGCCGGAACGATCAGCATGGCCGCGATCAGCAGAACCCCGACGACCTTGATCGCGACCGCGACGACGATCGCGAGAGCAACGATCAAAACCAACTGCTCCCGTTTCGGGTCCACTCCCGCCGCATAGGCAAGATCCTGGTTGAGAGTTGCCGTCAAAAGGGCCGACCAGCGCCAGCCGATCAGGATCAGGACCAACACGGCTCCGCTCCAAATGATGGCAAGGTCATAGGGCCGGACGGCCAGGATATCGCCGAAGAGATAGGCCATGAGGTCGATACGCACACCGCTCACGAACGAAACGGCCACCAGTCCGACGGCCAGTGCCGAATGCGCCAGAACCCCGAGAAGCGTGTCCATCGCGTAACCCCGGCCGCTCAAGGTCGAGACCGTAAGCGCCATGACGATCGAGACCGTCAGGACACAGGCCAGAACCGAAATGGAAAGGGCCAGAGAGATCGCGACGCCCAGGATCGCCGCATGCGCGGTCGCGTCGCCAAAATAGGCCATTCGTCTCCAGACCACGAAACATCCAAGCGGCGCGGCCGCGAGCGCCACCCCCAGACCGGCCAGCGCGGCCCGCACCATGAAATCGTCAAGCATTACTGTGCCGCCTCCGGCCGTTCTCCCGTGTCATCGCAAAGGTGATCGTGCCGATGACCGTGATGGTGTCTGTAAAGGGCAAGAGCCCCTTCCGTTCCTTCGCCGAAAAGCGCCCTGTACTCCGGCGCCGACGCCACCTGTTCGGGCTCTCCCTGACAGCAGATGTGACCGTTCAGGCAAATGACCCGGTCGCTCGCGCTCATCACCACATGCAGATCGTGACTGACCATGAGAACGGCGCAACCGAAGCTGCGGCGCACGTCTTCGATCTGCCGGTAGAAACGCGCCGTACCGGGCTGGTCGAGCCCCTGCGCCGCCTCGTCGAGAATGAGAAGATCGGGATGGTCTAGCAAGGCCCTCGCCAGAAGAACGCGTTGAAACTGCCCTCCGGACAGACCGGTCATCTGGCGTTCGCCGAGATCCGGCACACCCGCCTGCTCCAACGCAACGCGGACCTTGTCGCGCCCCACCCTGCGCGGCAGTCCCAGAAACCGCTTGACGGTCATTGGCAGGGTCGCATCGATATGCAGCCTTTGCGGAACGTAGCCGATACGTAATCTGTCGCGCCGGTCCACCCGACCGGACGCCGGCTGAAGAGCGCCGACAATGACCCGCAGCAGGGTCGACTTTCCCGACCCGTTGGGACCGACAATGGTCACGATCTCTCCAGGGCAGATTTCGAAGTCGATGTTGTGAAGAACGGTGTTTCCGCCGAGACGAAGCGAAAGGTCTGAAATTTCGACAAGGTTCATGAGGGAGTGGCAGTCTGTCTTGATATGTTATTACGTAACATATACACGTTAAGCGCATGTCACACAATGAGTTGGAGATATTCCATGCGCAAAACTATGCTGGCCGCCGCCGTATCCACCCTGGCACTCACGGCCTCCGCCCGTGCGGAAACGCCGTCGGTTGCGGTCGACATCGCTCCTGTCCATTCGCTTGTCGCCAAGGTTATGGAAGGTGTCGGCACGCCGGACCTGATCGTGCAGCAGGGTGCGTCTCCGCACGGGTATTCGCTTCGCCCGGCCGAGGCGGAAGCACTGGAACACGCGGATATCGTGTTCTGGGTTGGCGAACCCCTGGAACCCTGGCTGGACCGGTCAATAGAGGCCCTGGCTGCTGATGCCAGATCGGTGGAATTGATGGAAACCGAAGGCACGACCGAGCTTGAGTTCCGCGAGGGCGCGACCTTCGAGAAGCACAGCCATGCTCACGGCGATGATCACGACGATCACGACCATGACGAAAAGCACGAAGCACATGACGACCACGATCATGACCATGACGAGAAGCATGGAGCCCACGACGACCACGGTCATGACCATGACGAGAAGCATGAAGCCCATGACGATCATGACCATGAAGAAGGCGAAGACCATGACCACGCCGCGCATGACGGCCATGACGATCACGACCACCATGGCCACGATCCCCATGCCTGGCTCGATCCGGAGAACGCCCGTGTCTGGCTGGACGTGATCGCAGCAAATCTCTCCGAACTGGATCCCGAACATGCGGCCACCTATGCGGCGAACGCGGCTGCGGGCAAAGAAGAACTGGCTGGCCTGATCGGAGAGATCAAAGCAGAGCTTGAAGGCGCCCAGGGCAAGAACTTCATCGTTTTCCACGATGCCTATCAGTATTTCGAAAACCGGTTCGGCATTTCCGCCACCGGCTCGATCAGACTGGGGGATGCATCGGATCCGAGCCCGGCCCGGATTGCCGAAATCCGCGACAAGGTCGCCGATCTGAAGATTTCCTGCGTCTTCTCCGAACCCCAGTTCAACGCGGGACTGGTCGAAACGGTGTTTGAGGGAACCGACGCCAAGATCGGCGTGCTCGATCCGCTCGGCGGCAATCTGACCGTCGGACCGGATCTTTACCCCCAGCTTATCCGCGATCTTTCGGGCAGCATCTCTTCTTGCCTGTAAGACCGAACACCTGGCCTGGAGCGGATTAACCGCTCCAGCACCGCACGCGGCTCAGCGGTGTGAAAACAGTTGCTGAGCCGAAAACCGGCGCATCCCTTTCCCGCCGGTCGCAAACAGGCGGGTCGCACCGGGGACACGGTAAGATCATGCCTCGGGAACCGGCGCAATTTGAGAGTGTACCTGTTCCCGCAGCCTGGCCTGACGGCCGCAGCCTTGCTGCGATGCAAAAAATCGATTAGAAGAACTCCAAATTGATATAGGTCAAATCGCCGGCAGATACTGGCCAGGCGTGACCGTCAAAACAAAACCCAAGAGAATTTGGAGACATTCTTGTCCGTACGTGCCGAGGCCACCGAGCCCGTTCAATCTGTCAAGCTGGATGCGTCCCGCGTAAAAACCGAGCTTCTTGCGGGGCTGACCGTTGCACTTGCGCTGGTTCCGGAAGCTGTCGCTTTTGCCTTTGTTGCCGGTGTGAACCCGCTCGTCGGCCTGTATGCCGCCTTTTTCATCGGACTGATCACCGCGTGTTTCGGCGGGCGTCCGGGCATGATTTCCGGCGCGACGGGTGCGCTGGCTGTCGTCATGGTAACCCTGGTCGCCAACCACGGTGTCGAATATCTGTTCGCGACCGTCGTTCTGATGGGAATTATGCAGATCGGTGTCGGGGTCCTCAAGTGGGGCAAGTTCATCCGCATGGTGCCGCACCCGGTGATGCTTGGCTTCGTCAACGGCCTCGCCATCGTCATCTTCCTCGCCCAGCTCGGACAGTTCAAGGTCCCGGACGGCCAGGGCGGCCTTGAATGGATGAACGGGTCCCAGCTTTATCTGATGCTGGGACTCGTTGCCCTTACCATGGCCGTGATCTGGTTCCTGCCGAAACTGACCACGGCCTTCCCGGCGCCGCTCGCCGGCATTCTTGTCGTCTCGGCTCTTGTCCTCGGCTTCGGCCTCGACACCCGCTCCGTCGGCGATCTCGCCTCGATCTCGGGCGGCCTGCCGGACTTCCATATTCCCATGGTGCCGCTCAATCTGGAAACGCTGGAAATCATCTTCCCCTATGCGGTGATCCTCGCCGCGATCGGCCTGATCGAATCCCTGCTGACGCTCAATCTCGTTGCCGACCTGACCCACACCAAGGGCGGCGCGTCGCGCGAATGCGTGGCTCAGGGCGCGGCGAACGTCGTAACCGGCTTTTTCGGCGGCATGGGCGGCTGCGCCATGATCGGACAGTCCATGATCAACGTGAAGTCCGGCGCCCGTACCCGTATCTCGGGGATTTCGGCGGCGCTCTTCCTGCTGTCCTTCATCGTCATCGCCTCTCCCTTGATCGAACGGATCCCCGTCGCCGCCCTGGTCGGCGTCATGTTCATGGTCGTGATCGGCACATTCGCCTGGGCAAGTCTGAAGATCGTGCACAAGATCCCGTTGACCGACGCCCTCGTCATGGTCGTGGTTACCTGCGTCACCGTCTATTCGGACCTTGCCGTCGCCGTTGTCGTAGGCGTGATCATTTCCGCCCTCGCCTATGCCTGGAACGCGGCCAGCCGCATTGACGCGCGCATCGGCACCAGCAAGGAAGGTTGGAAGGTCTACCGCTTGTCCGGCCCGCTCTTCTTCGGCTCCACCACCGGCTTCACCGATCTTTTCGATCCGGCGAACGACCCGGACGACGTGGTTGTGGACTTCATCGACAGCCGCGTTGTCGATCACTCCGGCCTCGAAGCCATCGATGCGCTGGCCTCCAAATACGAGACTGCCGGCAAGCGCCTGCACCTGCGCCATCTGTCCCCCGACTGCCAGAAGCTGCTCGACAAGGCCGGCAATCTGGTCGAGGTCTCCGTCCTGGAAGACCCTGATTATGAAGTCGCTGTCGACTACGGCCACACATTTGATCCCCAGGAACCGCAAAAGGCCACCTGAGGCCGAGGCAGGACATCCTTTGAGGGTGATTGCACCGGGACCCGCGCCTGTCTGGCCGCGGGTCCTTTCCGTTTCAAAGCGCATCTGCGGCGTAAACGCATTTCCGCATTGCCCTGACAACCGGTCTTTGAAAAAGTCCCGTCATGCACCCGTTCCGAATCCCTACGGGAACGAGTGCGGCCGCCGTGAAACCTGGTCCGGGACAATAACGTGTCAGTCCGCAACAAGCTCTTCATCACCCCGACGCTGTCCACCGTCATCGGCTCCTTCGTCCTGATCACCGCGGCGGCCATCCTCATCATCCAGGTGATCACATCGAACGGTCTCATCCGCCAGCTCGGCGGCGAGATCGTCGACCTCGGACTGGACTCTGCGGAGACCGCTATCGCAGAGCAGCTACACGCCATCACCGAAGCGGCAACCTTCACCGAAAAAGCCTGGTCGCGACACCAGCTCGACTTCAACGATCCGGACACGACACTGACCTACCTCTTCGGCGCAGTCGCTCCGATGGAGCAGGTTTCCTTTCTGGCCATGGTGAACGCGGAAGGAAACGGCGTCTTCGTGGAACGTGGCGAAGACGACGGCACCCTGCTCGGCAACACGATCTCGCTCACGCGCGACACTCCAACACTCACCCCTCTCTTCGAGAAGGCGGCCGGCGCCACCGATGCGTTCTGGAGCGAGGAGATCTTCATTCCCGAACGCGAGCACACCTATTTCATCTACACCCGCCCCCTCATCGAGGATGGCGACTTTCGCGGCAGCGTCTTGATCGGCATGTCGCTGTACCGGATGTCGGAGCTCACATTGCATGTCTCGACCGACGACATCAGCGTGTTTCTCCTGAAAGAGGGGTCGCACGACATGGTCGCGCACCCGAACCTCCACGAACGGTTCCACCACCTGAGCGCCGAAAATCCGCTTCTTTCCATCGGCCGGGTCCCCGACACGTTCCTGAAGGATTACCGGGAGATGACCCGGCTCGACAACGTGGCCTTCGACCTGGCCGAAGACCTCGACCTGCACGAGGGGATCGATGACGACGGACACAAGCGTTTCGTCATCCTGGAAAAGAAAAACGTCAACCTCGAAGGTCTTCCGGTCAGGATCGGCGTGCATTTTCCTGCCGAGTTTCTCGAACAGCCATTCAAGCAGCTCCTGGTCGCGATCGTGACGGGCGCTGGACTGCTGGTGCTGTCTCTGCTCGGCGCCATTGTGCTCGCCCACCGGATCGCCCAGCCGATCAAGCGGGCCGCGCTTGCCGCCAAGGAAGTCGCCGGCCTCAATCTGGATGCCATAAAGCCCCTGCCGGCGAGCGTCATCAGCGAAGTGGACGACCTCTCGACCGGCTTCAACGCCATGGTCGGCGGCCTGACCGCCTTCAATCGTTACGTTCCCAAAACACTGGTGCAGAAACTCTTGAGCGAGGGCCGCGCGGACGCTCCGCCGGAAGAACGCGAGGTCGCCGTGCTGTTCAGCGACATCGTCGGCTTCACCTCCGCGTCCGAAGGCATGTCCGCGACCGAAACGGCCGCTTTCGTCAATCATCACCTGTCCCTGCTCGGTGCGGAAATAGCCAGGCAAAACGGCACCATCGACAAATACATCGGCGACAGCATCATGGCCTTCTGGGGGGCGCCTGAGCGCCTGGACAATCCGGCGGAAGCCGCCGCGCGAGCCGCCCTCGGCATGGCGGCGGCGATCAGGAACGACAACCGGAAGCGGATCGCGGACGGCAAGGCGCCCGTCCACATCCGGATCGGGCTGCATATGGGACCTTTGGTGGTCGGCGACATCGGTGCGCCGGAGCGGGTCAACTACACGGTGATCGGCGATACGGTCAACGCGGCCTCCAGGCTCGAAAGCCTCGGCAAGGAAATCGATCCGGACGCCGATGTGATCATCCTCGCGTCGCGGGAAATCGCCAGAAATCTGTTCGCCGATATCGACTGGGCGGCGATCGGTCCGCATACCGTAAAAGGCCGCAACGAGCCCCTTGAAGTCGTGCGGCTGGTCATCTGACAACTGAGCGGCGCGGCTCCGGACGCCCTACCACTCGACCTGCAACAGCTTCTCGTTCACCGCGTCGACCGCGCGCAGGCGCTCACGCCCTTCCCTGCCGCTTTGCAGCGTTGCCCGCACGACGATCTGGTGGCAGAGCGCCAGTACCGCCGCGTGATTGAACTGCGGTCCGTCGGAATGGGTATGGCAATGGAAATGCCAGCGTGCGTCTGCGTGCCTCGCCATGCTTTCGTCCGAAATCAGCGCAAGTTCGGCGCCGGCCTCGAGGATCGCGTCGAGCAGACGCTTGGTTCCGGCCACCCTCCGCCGGAGCATGATCGCGATGACAAGATCTCCTTTTTGAATCCGCGCAACATGCTCGCCGAGCGTTTCCCCGCCTTGCGGAAACACCACGACTTCCGGGACGATCTTCGTAAGCTGCCAGAAAAGATAATGCGCAAAGGAAAAGCTGATACGCTGGCCGGCGATCCAGACCTTCCGGCTGGACAGGACCGCGCGTGCAAGGTCATCGAGCTCCCCCGCGTTCAGCTTGCCGAAGGTCCTGTCGAGATTGTCCTTCTCCTCGCGCATGTCCAGCGCCAGGGCGGCCGCGTTCGCTTCCGGCTCGGCATGCGCGAAGAATGCGCGAGACCCCGTCGCGCGCTCGTCCCGCACGGCCTTCTTCGCCTTGTCGTAACTTTCGAAGCCGATCCGCCGGATGAAACGTGAGACCGTCGCCTTCGAGACGTCGCACAGCCTGGCAAGCTCCTGGGCATCATAGCTGCCGAGTTCACCGGGAAAGTCCAGAAGGAACTCTCCAAGGCGCCGTTCCGCCGGACTGAGGTCCGTCAGGACCCGCTGGACACGGCTCAGAAAGGGTTCGTCTGGTTCGTGACTTTGAAACTCCGATTTCATACACGCAGTAAACGGTTTCACAACCCAAATGGCAAGAGCAATCGGATGACGGCACATCTGAGGAATGCTCCGAGAAACCTCGAAGCCGGAAAAATCACTAAATTCCGCCATTTTTTCTTAAGTTTCCGCTCAAGCCTTGATCACTGTGATCATATTTTCAGCAACAGGGTTATCTGCCTATATTTTCGCTTGCGCGAATTTTGAAATCATAATTTCATGACGTGGAACTCAAGTTTCTGAAATGGACTTCCCAACTCAGCGGAGTAACGACATGCCTGCAGCTTCCCGACTGACGATTGCCATCCTTGCCGCCGGTGTTGCGCTCGCCGCGCCGGCCGCCGCCGAAGCCGGTTACCCGGAACGGCCGGTTCGTATCCTTGTGTCCTTTCCTCCCGGCGGCTCCAGCGATCTGGTCGCAAGGCTGCTGGCGGAAGAACTGAGCAGCAATCTCGGGCAGCAGTTCGTCGTCGAAAACAAACCCGGCGCCGCCGGCACCGTCGCGGCCACCGAACTCAAGAATGCGGACAACGACGGCTACACCCTGATGCTGTCCAACCTGACACCGTTCAGCGTCGCGCCTACCCGTTTCCCCGACACACCCTATGATCCGGTCGCCGATTTTTCGCACATTGCCTATCTCGGCGCGGTTCATCTCGGGATGTTCGCCTCCCCTGAACTCGGCACCGCCGACATGGCGTCCTTTGTGGAAAAGGCCAAGGCTGAACCAGGCACCATCGACTACGGCTCTTCCGGTGTCGGCTCCTGGGGCCATGTTTTCGCCGTAGCCTTTGAAAACACGGCCGATGTCGAGCTGTCTCACATTCCCTACAAAGGATCGGGCCCGATGCGCCTCGACTTCCGCGCCGACGTCATCCCTGTGATGTTCGACGCCGTGCCGCAGAACCTGCCGAATGTCGAGGAAGGTAACGCCATTCCCCTTGCCGTGAGCAGCCCGGAACGTCTGGACATCCTGCCCGACACGCCGACCTTCACCGAACTCGGTTACGATATTGTCGCCGAGAACTGGCTGGGCATTTCAGGCCCCGCGGGTATCGATGCTGAAATCGTCGACACGCTTCAGGGCGCTCTTGCCAAGGCGCTCAAGTCCGACGACATCGCCAAGCAGTTCGACACCTGGGGCATCGTCCGCTCGGACATGTCGAGCGAAGAGTTCACCGACTATGTCGCGGCTTCGGCCAAGACCTGGGAGCCACTGGTCAAACAGGCGAGCAAATGATGCGCATTACCCCCGTATCCGCCGCCGGAAACGGATTGCCTGAAATCGCCGTCGTCGTCGTCGGCGAGGCCAACGACGAGGGCTTCAACGCCAGTGGTCTTGCGGGGGTGCATGCGGCTGACCGGGACGCATCCGCGAGGCTCAGCATCATAGATGGCCTCACCTACGATGCCGCGGCCATAACGGCGAGCCTCAGAACCGTCCTGCCGGACTTCGACGGGCTCGTTTTTATCGGCGGCCAGGGGGACAGCGTCATGCCGGACCTCTCCCGCGCATTCCCGGACAAGCGTTTTGCCATCGTGCAGGGAAAGGTTCTCGGACCGAACCTCGCCTGCTACGACGTCGCCCAGGAGCAGTCGGCGTTTCTCGCCGGCTGCCTCGCGGCCTGGCAGACACGCACGGGTACCGTGGGGCACCTGTCCGGCCACCGTGTCCGGCCGGGACTGAATGCCCGAGCGGCCTATGTGGAAGGCATTCGCCATGCCGATCCGTCTGTCCGCGTGCTGACCTCCTTTTGCGGCACGCAGGACGACAACGCCGTGACCCGGGTCTGGGCGGGAGCACAGATCGATGCGGGCGCGGACATCATCTTCACCATGCTCAACGGCGCGCGCGCCGGCGCCATCGATGCCTGCCGCGCCGGTTCGGCCTGGCAGATCGGCAATGCGCTGGACTGGGTCGCCCGGGAGCCCGACGTCTTCCTGGCTTCCGCCCTTGCCCGGATCGACCTCGGGGTCGAACGCGCGATATCCGATCTGACAGCCAAAACGCCGCCCCCCGGTGCCGTCTCGCTCGGCCTTGCGGAAGGCGATTATGTCGGTCTCAGTGTCGGCACAAGCGTTCCAAATCACGTCGCGGACCGGCTCCAGGAAGTCACCGAGGCGCTTCGGGACGGCAGGATCGGCTTCCGCACGGATTATGAGGGTCCCGAATTCCAACCGGAGCCGGCCACGGAGGCGCGCTGATGCTTATCCAAAAACTCAAGGCGCAGGCCGGTACGCTTCTCCTCCTGGTCATCGCGCTGACCTTCGTTGCAGGCGCCTTGACTGTGCTTGAACTCGGCACACCACGGCGTATGGGACCTGGTGCCTTTCCGCTGATCGCGGGCCTGATCCTTACCGGACTTTGTGTGGTCACGCTGTTCAGGGACCTTCGTATGCCCGCCGCCTATCAGGTGGCGGACTGGCGGTCGGTCGGCTCCGTCGCCGCTGCCGTCGCGGTTTTTGCCATCGTGACGCCCCTCCTCGGCGTCCTGCCCGCGGCCGGCGCCTGCGCCTTTGCTGCCAGTTTTGCCGTCGGCAGTCTGTCTCACGCACGGCGCGCCGCCCTCGTGACCGGCGCCGTGCTGGGTGTCTGGCTCATTTTCCTTGTCGGTCTGCGGCTGCCGCTTGAGGCTTTCAGGGGGTTCTAAGGCAATGCTGGACAATCTCGCTCTCGGTTATGCCACAGCCACGACGCCTTCGAACCTTTTTTATTGTTTCGTCGGAACCTTCCTGGGCACATTCATCGGCGTCCTGCCGGGATTGGGACCGCTTGCCGCGGTCGCGATGCTCCTGCCCGTCTCTTTCTACCTGCCGCCGGAGACGGCCCTGGTGATGCTGGCAGGTGTATATTACGGTGCCGAGTACGGCGGCTCGATCGCGTCCATCCTGCTCAACATTCCCGGCACGCCTTCCTCCTCGATCACCTGCATCGACGGGTATCCCATGGCACGGCAAGGCCGCGCCGGTGTTGCCCTCCTTATGACCGCGCTCGCTTCCTTCTTCGGCGGCGTCTTCGGCATTCTCGTCATCGCGGGTCTTGCACCCGCCCTCGCAGAATTCGCCCTCCTGCTGCAGCCCGCCGACTATTTCGCCGTCATGCTGCTTGGTCTTGTCGCCGCGTCCGTCGTCAGCAACTCCGGCACCCTGCGGGGCGTCATGATGGTGTGCCTCGGCGTCCTCCTTGGCAGCATCGGCGTGGACATCAACTCAGGGGAGACCCGCTTTACCGGCGGCGTCCAGGATCTGCGCGACGGTATCGGCCTCGTGGTCGTCGCCATGGGGCTCTTCGGCGTGTCAGAAGCGATGATGTCCGCGCGCGGGGCAACACCCTCCTACGCCACCGAAAAGGTCTCCTGGAGTCGTTTTCTGCCGGAGACTGGTGAATGGCTGCGTTCCCTTGCCCCCGCTCTCAGAGGAAGCCTCGTCGGGAGTTTCTTCGGCACCTTGCCGGGCACTGGCCAGACCGTCGCCTCTTCCATCGGCTACGCTTTGGAAAAACGCGTCTCGAGAAACCGCGACCAGTTCGGCAAGGGTGCGATCGAAGGCGTCGTCGTTCCTGAGTCCGCCAACAACGCCGCCGCCCAGACCGCCTTCATCCCGACACTGACCCTCGGCATCCCGGGCAGCACCACAATGGCGCTGATGATCGGCGCCCTGATGATCCACGGCGTCACGCCCGGCCCCCGGCTGATTTCCGAACACCCGGCGCTATTCTGGGGCCTGATCGTCTCGTTTCTCTTCGGCAACCTCTTCCTGCTGGTGCTCAACATTCCCCTGATCGGCATCTGGGTGAAGCTCCTGCAGATCCCGCATTACTTTCTCTACCCGGCCGTCGTGGTTTTGATTTCCATTGGCGTCTACAGCATCGATCACAGCCTGTTCGACGTCTGGACGATGCTCGGCTTCGGTCTGCTCGGCTACATTCTGCGGCTCTACCGCTTCGAACCCGCGCCCCTGCTCATCGGCTTCATCCTCGGCCCCATGATGGAGGAATACCTGAGGCGCGCCATGCTGCTTTCGCGCGGCGATCCACTGGTCTTTTTCGAACGCCCCGGCAGCGCCATCCTGATCGGCATTTCGGCGGTGCTTCTTGTGCTCACAGCCTTGCCGAGGCGCAGGCGCAAGGTGCAAGCCAATGAGGAAGTCGTGGAAAGCCGTTAGCCATCCGCCGAATCGAAGACACGACGTCAAAGCTGACACCGGACTTAACGCCTCAGCACTGCGTGCTCCCTCTCCCATTGGGACAGGTTATCTGGTGCCCTTGGCAAACGCCCAAAGAACATTCGGCAGCTTCCCCGAGTGTCACCCCGGCGGAGCGAAGCGAACAGCCGGGGCCCACTCGCTGATCCTCAAATCGAAGCAGTCGTGATTTTCAAAGAGACTTCGAGTTTCTCTGCTGCTCTGCAAACGAGTAGGCCCCGGGTCTCACTGCGTTCGCCCGGGGTGACACCCGGACAAGCTGCCAGCTCAATGCTCATGCGGCGCGTAGTCGGCCGGATCGACGGTATCAGGCCGCCCGTCCAGCATCAGGCTGGCCTGCCGCACGGGCGTCTCCGAGATCACCCGGCCACCCCGGACGACCTTCAAACGGGTCGCCTTCAGCCGGATCGCCTCGATCGTGTCGCGGGCCTGAAGCAGAACGAAATCCGCCTTGCAGCCCTTCTCCACACCGTAGCCTTCCAGTCCCATCGCCCTGGCCGGATGGGCGGTGACGCAGTCGTAGCAATAGCGGATCGCCTCCCGGCTGGTCATCTGCCCCACGTGCAGCCCCATGCTGGCGACCTCCAGCATGTCGCCGGAGCCCATCGAATACCAGGGATCCATCACGCAATCGTGGCCGAAGGACACGTTGATGCCATAGGCCCGCATTTCCGGAACCCGGGTCTGTCCCCGGCGCTTGGGATAGGTGTCGTGGCGGCCCTGGAGCGTGATGTTGATCAGCGGGTTGGCGATGGCATGCACCTCCGCTTCGGCAATCAGCGGCAAGAGCTTGGAAACGTAGTAATTGTCCATGGAGTGCATCGACGTCAGATGCGATCCGGCGACCCGCCCCTGAAGGCCAAGCCGCTGGGTTTCATAGGTGAGCGTCTCGATATGACGCGACATGGGATCGTCGCTCTCGTCGCAATGCAGGTCGACCATCAGCCCGCGTTCCGCCGCGATCTCGCACAGCCTGGCGACCGAGCTTGCACCGTCCGTCATGGTTCGCTCGAAATGCGGGATCCCCCCGACGACATCGACGCCCATGTCGAGTGCTTTCAGAAGGTTCCTTTCCGCCGTCGGCGAGCGGTAGAGCCCGTCCTGCGGAAAGGCGACGAGCTGAAGATCGATGTAAGGCTTGACCTTCTCGCGGACCTCCAGAAGCCCCTGAACGCCGGTGAGCTTGTCGTCGCAGACATCCACATGGGAGCGGATGGCGAGAAGTCCCTGGGAGACGGCAAGGTCGCAATAGCGCAGCGCTCGCTCCACCACCGCCTCGACCGTCAGGATCTCTTTCAGCTCTCCCCAGAGCGCGATGCCCTCCAGAAGCGTACCGCTCTGGTTCATGCGCGGCAGGCCGAGCGAAAGCGCCGCGTCCATGTGAAAATGGCAGTCGACAAAGGGCGGCGAGACCAGCAACCCGCCGGCATCGATCACCTGCCCCGCTTCGCCCTCAATGCCCTTTTCAACGGCGGCGATCCGCCCTCCGGAACAGGCGATGTCCATGCCCTTGCGGCCGTCGGGCAGCGTTGCGTTCTTGACGAGAAGATCAAAACTCATGGCTCAAGTCTCTGGTTAGCGCTGGCCGCGGAAATAAGGCACGAGCAACGCGCGGGGATAATCGGCGCGGCGCGCGACGACCACAAGGGCGGCGATTGACAGAAGATACGGCATCATCAGGAACACCTGGCCCGGAATGAAGCTGCCGACTTCCGTCTGCAGCCGCACCTGAAAGGCATCGAAGGCCCCGAACAGGAGCGCTCCCAGAAGTGCCTTGCCCGGACGCCAGGACGCGAACACCGTCAGCGCGATGCAGATCCAGCCCCGGCCATTGACCATGCCGAAGAAGAACGCGTCGAAGGCAGACATGGTCAGGAAAGCGCCGCCCAGCGCCATGATGGAAGATCCGGCAACGACCGCGCCGATCCGCAAGCCATAGACGGAGAGCCCCTGGGACTCCACCGCCGACGGATTGTCCCCGACCGCCTGAATGGCGAGGCCGAGCGGCGTCCGGTAAAGCACATAAGCGGTCGCCAGAACCAGAGCGAGCGCCAGAAAGGTCAGCGATGTCTGCTGGAAAAGCGCCGGCCCGATGAACGGCAGATCGGAGAGGACCGGGATATCGAGCGGCTTGAAGGCCTCGATACGCGGCGGTGACGACACATCCGGCAGGGCCGTCCGGTAGGTGAAGTAACTCAAGGAAGTGGCGAACAGGGTGACCCCGATCCCGGAGACATGCTGCGACAACCCGAGCGGCACGGTCAGGATGGCGTGGATCAGGCCGAAAAAGCCGCCGGCGAGCGCCGCGACGAGCACGCCTCCCCAAAGCCCCGCCCCGAGCCAGACCGCCATCCAGCCGGCCATGGCGCCCGCGGTGAAGATCCCTTCGATGCCGAGATTGAGCACCCCGGCCCGTTCGCAGATCAAGGCACCGATCACGCCGAAAATCAGCGGCGTCGCGATCCTGAGCGAGGCCGCCCAGAAATTCGCGGAGAGAAGGATGTCGAGAATTTCGCTCATTCGGCAGCCTCCCGGGACCTGGGCACTCCGATGAACCGAACCCTGAAGCGCAGGAACAGGCCGGAGACGAGCACGCACAAGAGCGCCATGGCGACGATCAGGTCGGCGAGATAATTGGAAACGCCGGTTGCGCGGGACATGGAGTCCGCGCCGACGAAAATGCTGGCGATGAAGAGCGCCGCGAAGACAACGCCGATCGGCGAAAGCCCGGCCAGCATCGCCACCACGATGCCGGAATAGCCGAAGCCCGGCGATAGATCCGCCGTCAGATAGCCCTTCAGTCCTGCGACCTCGCCAACGCCTGCCAGGCCGGCCAGCGCACCGGACAGAAGTCCGACCCGGACGAAAGTCGCCGTCACCGGAATGCCCGCGTGCTTCGCCGCCGCCGCATTTTCTCCGACCGCCCGGATCTCGAAGCCCCAGACGGTGCGTTTCAGAAGAAAGTAGACCCCGAGTGTCGAGACCAGCGCGATCACCAGTCCCCAATGGATGCGCATGCGGTTCATCAGCTTGGGCAGTGCCGCGCCGTCCAGGATCGGTTCGGATTGCGGCCAGCCCATGCCCATCGGATCCTTCATCGGCCCTTCGAGCATCATCTGTACGAAGAGCAGAATGACGAAGTTCAAAAGAAGCGTGGTCACGACCTCGTCGACCCCGAGACGGGTTTTCAGAAGCGTCGGTCCGAGCATGACAAGTCCGCCGGCCAGCGCCCCCGCCAGAACCACCAGCGGGATCAGAACATAGGACGGCCCGGAGACCATGCCGGTTCCGACCGCCACCGCCGCAAGCGCACCCGCATAGAGCTGACCTTCAGCGCCGATGTTCCAGAGCTTGGCCCGAAAGGCGACCGCGGCGGCCAGGCCTGTCAGGATCAGCGGCGTGGCCCGCGTCAGCATCTCGGTGAAGGCGAAAACCGATCCGAAGGCGCCCTTGACCATCAGGCCGTAGGCTTCGAACACGTTGAGGCCCGCAAAGAGCATCGGGACAGAGGCAAGGATCAGGGCAACGACGGCGGCAGCCACGGAAACGGCGATCATGCGCCCGAGCGAGGCCGGTTCCCTGGGTTCGAAACGGATCATGCAGCATCCTCCGCGCCATGTCCGGCCATGCGCAGCCCCAGGGTCCCGCGATCGAGCGTTTCCGTCGGCTCCGCGTTAGAGAGCTCGCCCCGGTGAATGACGGCGATACGGTCGGACAGGCGCATCAACTCGTCGAGGTCTTCGGAAATCAGGATCACCCCGGCGCCCCGCGCCCGGGCCTCGAGAAGACGACGGTGCACATCCGACGTCGCGCCGACATCCAGACCGCGCGACGGCTGGGCCGCAAGCACGACCCTCGGTTCGGTTTCAAGCGTCCGGGCAAGCACGATCTTCTGAATGTTGCCGCCGGACAGAAGCCGCGCCGGACTGTCCTCGCCCTGGCAGCGGATGTCGTAGGCCTTGATCATCTCTTTCGCGCGGGTCCGCATGGCCGCGAAGCGCAGGAGACCGAACCTCTGGTTCTCCGGTTTGCGGATCGATTCAATCGCCAGGTTTTCCGAAACGGTCATCGCTCCGACAATCCCGTCATGGTGGCGGTCCTCCGGTATGCGGGCAAAGCCGAGATCGATCATGGAACGTGCGTGGAGCGACCCGAGCCCCTCCCCCTCAAGTAACAGCTCGCCGGAGCGAACGGGCTCCAGACCGGAGATGACGCGCGCCAGCATGGTCTGGCCGTTGCCGGAGACACCTGCGATCCCGAGGATCTCACCCGCCTTGAGATCCAGGGACACATCGCGCAGCGCGTCGCGCCCACCGCCGGCGGAAACGTTTTTCAGGCTGAAAAGCACCGCGCCGGGTTCCCCCGGTTCGCGCGCCGTCTCGGCGATTTCGTGACCGACCATCAGTTCGGCAAGCTGGCGGCGGTCGCATCCGGACGTCTGCAGATCGGCCACCTTGCGCCCGCCGCGCAGGACAGCGACCCGGTTGGACGAGGCAAGCACCTCGGCGAGCTTGTGGGAAATGAAGATGATGCCGAGGCCTTCCCCGGCGAGTTTCTTCAAGACGGAAAAAAGGGTTTCGGATTCCTGCGGCGTGAGAACGGCGGTCGGTTCGTCCAGCACGAGCACCCGGGCGTCCCGGTAGAGCGCCTTCAGGATTTCGACGCGCTGTTTCTCCCCGACCGAGAGCTGGGAAATCCGCGTGTCCAGATTGACCGACAGCCCGGAGCGGGCCATCAGGTCGTCCAGCTTCTTGCGTGCAGGCGCCCGGGACGACTTGAGCGCGGCAAGAGGCTCGGTCCCAAGCAGGATATTGTCGAGCGCGCTCAGGTTCTCGGCCAGCGTGAAATGCTGGTGGACCATGCCGATGCCCGCTTCAAGCGCCGCACTCGGCGAACCGGGCTCGAGCGCATCGAGCTCCCCGGACGGGTCGGCGACCAGAACCCTGCCTTCATCGGCAACGTAATGGCCGAAGAGAATATTCATCAGCGTGGTTTTGCCCGCGCCGTTTTCCCCGAGCAGGGCCAGGATTTCTCCCTTGCCCAGGTCGAGCGAGACGTCGCCATTGGCCGTCAGCCCGCCGAAACGTTTGGTGATGCCCTCCAGCTTGAGAACAAGCGGGGCCTCTTGTGACCGGACCGTCATTCCACCCTCTAACAACCGGTTGCGCGAAACGGCCGCGCGACACATTCAGGCGCCGCGCGGAGAGCCGGTGGCGCTTGCGCGCCTCCGGCCTTGTCCGATCACATGGTGGATTTCGGCTCGGTGTCGTTGACGTTGACGCGGAAGAGACCGTCCATGATCTCCTGTTCCTTGTCCTTGGCTGCCTTCACCGCATCCGCCGGAGCAAGGCTCTCGTCGACGACAAAGCTGCCGCCGCCGGGGCCCATGAAGCTGAAGGGGCCGTAGTCGGCCGGCTCGAAGCTGCCGCCCTTGACGGCTCCGACCGCCTTGTCGATGGTCGGCTCCATGTGCCAGAGCGCGGAGGACAGGATGGTGCCCGGGTAGTCGCCGGCCGTATCGATGACGTTGCCGATGGCCAGAATGCCCTTTTCCTTGGCCGCGTCGGAGACGCCGAAGCGCTCGGCGTAGAGGATGTCCGCGCCCTTGTCGATCATCGCGAAGGCGGATTCCTTGGCCTTGGGCGGATCGTACCAAGAGTTGATGAAGGTCACGAGGAACTTGACGTCCGGATTGACGGATGTCGCGCCTTCCATGAAGGCGTTCATCAGCCGGTTCACTTCGGGAATGGCGTAGCCGCCGACCATGCCGATGACGTTGGACTTCGTGGTCGCGCCCGCGATCATGCCCGAGAGATAG
Organism: Roseibium aggregatum; assembly: GCF_017309185.1. Taxonomy (GTDB): domain Bacteria; phylum Pseudomonadota; class Alphaproteobacteria; order Rhizobiales; family Stappiaceae; genus Roseibium; species Roseibium aggregatum_B. Next base: position 125,032 of record NZ_JAEKJZ010000002.1, read on the forward strand.
CTCGGCTCGTGGACCCAGTTATCGAAGACGGAAAAATTCGGCTGGGCCGGACCGAAGGACGAGCCCATCAGGAAGGCCGTGTCCGGATATTCGGCTGCCACCTTGCGCGCGGCGCGCTCCACGGCGAAGGCTTCGCCGACGATCAGGTCCATGCCCTGCTCGGCGTATTCGCGCATGACACGTTCATAGTCGGTGTTGGCGACGTTTTCGGAGAAAGTATAGGTGATCTCGCCCCGGTCCTGCGCGGCATTGAGCGCCTTGTCGATTCGGCTCACCCACTGCTGCTCGACCGGAACGGTGTAGATCGCCGCGACCTTGATCGGATCCGCCGCGACGGCGGCAACCGGGGAAAACCCGGCGGCGGCGGTCAGAGCGAGCCCTGCCGCGAGAACGGCCCTGCGGGCCCTTGAGAACGGTTTTTGAAACGCCATTTTTCACCCCTGGATTTTTAATTGATTAAAAGAGATGACCACAAAACTTGCATGCCCACAAGTTGTGCTGACGTTGTGCCGGACATTTTTTGAACAATTGGGAAAATTTTTCAAACGGAGCCGCAAAGCATGCGTGAACACGTTCAAACGCACAATTTGAGGATGCACGTTCCTTCCTCAAGCCTTGGCTGAGCAGCTCCATCGGGCGGCGGTTATTCCGCCTTTTCGGAATAACCTTCCAGCATGTCGAGCCACTCGCCGCTTTCAAACCAGTAGACCTGAAGATCCTCAAGGAAACCGTTGGCCTCGTTCTCCACGATCCAGGCATTGAGGAAATTCAGCATGTGCGGGCTGTCCGGCCGGGTGACCATGCCCTGCCGGGTGGAAACAAGCGGTGTCTCTTCGGCGGCATAGCGGCCAGGATCCCGCGCGACGATGAAGGCGGGGTAAGGTGTCGGAACAATCGCACCGCTGACGGACCCGTCAAGGAAGGCGTCGCGCATGGCGGCCGGGTCTTCGTAAGGGACGAGTTCCGAGGATTTGAAATCGTTTGTCGCGGTCGCCTCGGCGATTGAACCTTTGAGCACTCCGATGCGAATACCCTCGTGATCATAGCCGCTTCCCGCCGCACCTTCCGGCAGGCCGGTCTTGTCGACCACCAGTGTGAAGTCCGTTCCGCCATACGGAGACGAGAAATAGACCTCCCGCGCACGATCCGCCGAAATCGATACACCGGAAATAATCACATCGACGTCGCCCGCCTTCAGGCTGGCGAAAAGCTCGTCGTAGGGCATTTCGACAAAGGTCAGGTCCACGCCGAGGGAACCCGCGACGGCCGAGGCCACGTCGATTTCGTACCCCATGCGTCCGCCGGTCTTGTCGTTGGCCAGCCAGGGAACGAGATTTTCGCTGGCGATGCCGACCTGAAGCGTGCCGCGGGATACTGCGTCCTCCAGGGCTTCGGCCGCAACCCCCGGCGCAACGGACAGGCTGGGGAGAAGCAGCGCCAGAGCAGTCAACACACGTGTTTTGGTCATATCTGTCACCTCGTCAGGGACGGGAAAATTAGCGGCGGCGTTGACCGCGCGGAGGCCTCGGCGCCGGACGCGTCCCCGGCCTGGGCTGGAAACTCGGCGGGCGCGTGCTGGGCCGGGACGGCTGCGGGGGACGGACAATCGGACGCCCCGGTTTCGGCGGCTGAACCGTCGGCGGCCGGTTGGCAGGCGGACGGTTCGCGGGAGGACGCACGATCGGATGGGTCGGTTTCGGCGGGCGCGCGATCGGCGGGGTCGGCTTCGGTGGACGGGTGCCGGGAGGCCGGTTGCCCGGGGGCCGGTTCGCGGGCGGTCTTGGCCGGTAGATCGGATAGTTCCGCCGAATGATCGGCAAACCGATATAGACGCCCATCGAGACAACGGGACGGCCATAATAGGTGCCGGACCCGGCATAGGCGAGATATCGTCCGGAAGCCCAGCCGCGCACACCGGCATACAGAATGTCACACCAGCCGTAGCCGTCCGTGCACTGGTAGACCGATACCAGCCCGCCCCGCGGAATGCTTCCCAGAACCTGGTAACTGGTTCCCGGACCGGCCCGGAAATTCAAGGTGGTGGTCGCGGTCGCCTGCCAGGAGGTCTGGGCGCCGGACGGGCCCGGCACCAGCCAGAGCACGGCAGCGAAAACGATCAGGAGCGGTAACCTTGGGGACGGGAATGCCATGGAAGAAACCCCTGAAATTTTCGGCAGCGATATCGAATTGAAATGCAGGGGGCTTGAACCCCGGCACTTCGGAATTAAAGCCGGTTATCCGCAGTCCCGACAAGTGTTTTCGGCCGGGTAAGTATTGATCATTACCAATGGCGGCGCGCGCGAACCGGCCGCGCGCGCCCGGGCATGCGCCCTCAATTGCGGCCCCTTCTCAAGACGAGCCCCGCTGTCAGACGTATGTCAGGCCACTGCCGCGACGACGATGATCTCGACCTTGTAGTCGGGCGTCGCCAGGCGGGATTCGCCGCAGGCGCGGGCCGGCGGATTGGCCGGATCGACCCAGGCGTCCCAGACCGCGTTCATCTCGGCGAAGTCGTCCATGCTTTCCAGCCAGATCGTCGCCTGCAGAATACGGGATTTGTCGCTGTCGGAGCGTTCCAGAAGAGATTCGATCTGCTCCAGGATGGTTTTTGTTTGGGCGGTGACGCTCTCGCCCGGCTTGCCGACCTGACCGGCAAGCCAGACAGTTCCGCCGTGAACGACGGCCTGGCTCATGCGCGGACCGCTGTCGAGACGTTTGATATCGGACATGCTTGCACTTCCTTGCTTTGTTGGAAAAAATTTTCCGCTCACGCCATGACGCGGGACGGATTGAGAGCCTGGACGACCTCGTCCGCCAGATCCGGTGCGCGCGAGAGGCACAGGTCGGCGGCAAGCTGCGACAGGGCCGGCGCCGTCTGCACGCCGTAACCTCCCTGCCCCGCCAGCCAGAAGAACCCCTCGGTGTCCGGCGCGAAGCCCACCACGGGCGTCCGGTCGGCGACGAAACTGCGCAGGCCCGCCCAGGAGCGCTCCACCCGCGTCACCTCCATCGTCACCGCCTGCTCGAAGCGGTGAAGGCCTTCGGCGAGCACCATGTCGTCGGGCCAGGCGTCATGCGGTTCGACCGGGTCCTCGTCCGCCGGAGAGACCATCAGCTTGCCCGCGTCGGGCTTGGCGTACCAGGTCTCCGACGCGCTGGCGACGAGCGGCCAGCCGGTGACATCCACGCCTTTCGGCGGCGGCACGATGGCCGCGGACCGGCGCATGGGCACGAGCCCGACCTTGAGCACCTTCGCCAGACCCGCGACCACATCCGCCCAGGCGCCGGCCGCATTGATCAGAACGGGTGCCTCGAAGGTTCCCTTCGGCGTCTCGACCCGCCAGACGCCATCGGTGCGGGCGATACTCTGCGCCGGCGCATCCGTAACGAACCGCGCGCCGTGCCGCCTGGCCAGCCGCGCGAAGCCCTGCAGGAGCCGGTCGACATCAATGTCGCGCGCATCGCGTTCGATGGCCGCCGCCGCAAGGCCGTCCCGGCGCAACAGCGGAAACAGCGCAACCGCTTCGTCCGGCGTCAGACGCTCCATGCCGTAGGAGCCTTTCAGATAGGTCTCCAGGGCATCGACTTCGTCGTCCCGCGCGATCAGCATCTCACCGCGCGGCGACAGCAGGCTCTCCTCCGAGATCCCCTCCGGTTCGACCAGCACCGCCTCGGAGGCGGCGGTAATGGCCCTGAGGGCCTTGTTACCGTAATTGCGGATATAGATCGCGGCGGAGCGGCCTGTGGAATGACGGCCGAGCGCGTCCTCCATTTCCAGCACGATGACTGCGGCCTCGGGCGCGAGACGCGCGGCGGCCCCCGCACCGGCGATGCCGCCACCGATAACCAGGAAATCGGCTGTTTCTGTCATGACGATTTCCTCAATGCGCTCAACCCGGGCTCCATCAGATCCATGACGGCTTCGCCTTCCCTGGCCTCGAAGCCCAACCGGTCGTAGAACCGGCGCGCATCCGGATTGTCGTCATAGACGGCGAGTTTCAGGAATGTGACGTTCCAGCTTTCCGGCGCATGGTCAAGAGCTGCTGCCAGAAGCCTTTGCCCGAGCCCTGCCCCACGCGCCTCCGCCGAGACCCAGAGGTCGGACACATAAAGCCCGGCGCCACCACGCGTGGTGGAAAACACCGGCGAGGCCAGAAGCGCTCCGGCGGTCTCCTGCCCCCGAAGCGCAATCAGCGCGAAGAAGGCCGGCGGCTCGGAAAAACCGTGAGCCAGCAGGTCGTCGACGCTGGCTTCGTGACTGTCGCCGAGATCCTCAGAAAGCCGGGTCAGGGCCTCGTGAAGCCTTTCGGCGTCCTCGGGTTCCACCTTTTTGATGACGATCCCGTCCATCGTCAGAACCCTACCTTCGCCGCGCCCTTCAGGCCGAGCATCTCCCTGGCGTCCTCAGGCGACGCCACCGTCCGCCCGAGCTCCTCGGCGATCTTGCAGATTTTTTGAACCTGGTCGGCGTTGGAGCGGGCCAGTTCGCCGCGCGCGATATAGAGATTGTCCTCAAGCCCGACGCGCACGTGACCGCCCATGCTTGCCGCGATTGACGCGAAGGGGATCTGCTGACGCCCGGCGGCCAGAACGGAAAAGAGGTAATCGCCGCCGAACAGCTTGTCGGCCATGCGCTTCATGTGCTGCAGGTTTTCCGGGTCGGCGCCGATGCCGCCCAGGACGCCGAAGACAAACTGGATGAAATAAGGCGGCTTGACGAGACCCCGGTCGGCGAAGTGGCGCAGCATGTAGAGATGGCCGACGTCATAGCACTCGAACTCGAAGCGCGCGCCCCGCTCCGCGCCCATGCGGATCAGCACCTGTTCGATATCCTTCGGCGTGTTCTTGAAGACGAGATCGTCGGAGGTCTTCAGGAACGGCTGTTCCCAGTCGTGCTTCCAGGTGTCGTAACGGTCCGCCAGCGGATAGAGCGCGAAGTTCATCGTGCCCATGTTGAGCGAGCACATCTCCGGCTGCGCCTTGAGCGGCCCTTCCAGACGGTCTTCCAGGGTCATCACCGCGCTGCCGCCGGTCGTCAGATTCACCACCGCGTCGCAGCCTGCCTTGATCTCCGGCAGGAAAGCCATGAAATCCGCAGCCTTTGCCGACGGCTGGCCGGTCTCCGGATTGCGGGCATGAAGATGCAGGATCGCGGCGCCGGCCTCCGCCGCCCCGATCGCCTGCCTGGCAATCTCTTGCGCCGTCACCGGCAGATAGGGCGACATGGTGGGCGTGTGGATGGAGCCCGTCACGGCGCAGGAAATGATGATCTTGTCTGTCACGGTCGAGTTCCCCCCGCTTCTGTCCGGTTCAGGGTTCGAGACCCCTCGAAAGCCATTGGAATTGCGTCTTCTTTCCCATTTTCAAGGCAGCCTGGCAAGGTACACCGTCGCCGCACGCACCCCTCTCCTCCTGAGCAGGTAGGAGTAATCACAACTGGCGCCGCCACGCGCCTCTTCCCTTATGGATGTAACGGAAAGACTGACAAAATCCTCTGACCGTCATTCCGGACAGCGTGCCGAGAAGCGGCATCGCATGAGCCGGAATCCAGACATCAGCGCGAGCGACAGCGAGCACATATTCTCGTAACTTCCTTTTCTCATTTGAGCATTGAGCGCCTTTGGCGCAGATTATGTCTGGATTCCGGATCTGCGTTCGGCTACCGCCTCACTTGTCCGGAATGACGCTTCGAGGGGTTGTCTATCACCCGACCCGCGCGCCCTGCCGCGAAATCCTGTCCAGAAGCTGGCGCAGCGAAAGGTCCAGGCCTTCGACGATTTCCGCGATATGGTCGGGCGTCGAGATCATCGGTGGGGCGACGATGAAGTGGTCGCCGCTGTAACCGCCTCGCGTCCGTCTGGAATAGATGATCAGGCCGTTCTCGTAAGCAATGTCGACCAGTTGGTTGTAGACATTGAGCTCCGCCGGCAGCGGCCGTTGCGTCGCCTTGTCCTCCACCAGCTCAAAAGCCAGCAGCAGCCCCTTGCCGCGCACGTCGCCGATGATCGCGTATCGCTCCATCAGCTTTTCGAGTTCATCCTGCAACAGCGTGCCGATCTCCGCGGCATTGCGGCAAAGGTCCTCCCGCTCGATCTCCTCCAAGACCGCGAGCCCCGCGGCGCAGGCGAGCGGATTGCCGGCATAGGTGAAGCCATGCAAAAAGCCGCCCGCGTCGAGCACGTTGGTCACGATGTCCGTGCGCGCGACCATCGCCCCGAGCGGCGCGTAACCGGCGGCAAAGCCCTTGGAGATGACCAGGATATCCGGATCGACGTCCCAGTGCTCGCCGGCGAAGAATTTGCCCGTTCGCCCGCCGCCGGACATGACCTCGTCGTGGATCAGGAGCACACCGTAGCGGGTGCAGATCTCCCGGATCCGCTGCATGTAGCCTGCAGGCGGCACCAGCGCGCCGGTGGAAGCCCCGCCGACTGGTTCGACGATGAAGGCGAGAATGGTTTCCGGCCCCTCGGCCAGGATCTTCTCCTCCAGCATGTCGGCATAGTGGTGGCCCGTCGCATCGTCGTTGGGATCGAGCCCGTCGAGATAGGCCCGGGGCGCCGGGATCTTCGGCATGGGCCGCATCATCGGGTCGAAGGGAGCGGTCAGCGGCGCATAGCCGGTGAGCGCAAGCGCGCCCAGTGTACAGCCGTGATAGCTCGGCTCGCGGGAAATCACCTTGGTGCGCTGCGCCTCGCCGATGGCGACCGCGTTCTGGCGCGCCAGCTTGATGGCGCTTTCCACCGCTTCCGAACCACCGGAAACGAAAAACACCTTGTCGAGGCCTTCCGGTGCCAGGCCCGCCGTCCTAGCGGCCAGGTTTTCCGCCGGCTCTGTTTCGAAATGCAGACGGTAGCCGAAGGTCGACTTGTCCATCTGCACCTTCATGGCCTCCAGAACGCGCGCGTTGGAATGGCCGATATTGCAGACCATGGCGCCGGACGATCCGTCCAGATAGCGCTTGCCGTCCTTGTCCCACATGTAGACGCCCTCGGCCCGGTCCAGCACCGGCCGCCTCTGGCGGGATTGATAGAAGAGATGGGAGGTTTGGGACTGGCTCATGGGGGGCGACCGGCTACGATGGAAGGAACCCCACTGATGGCATTGTTCCGCTTCACCGGCAAGGCATGCCGTGCCCTGCCGCGCTGCCGCACCGAAACTTGATGCCGCAGGCCCTCACTTCTTTGGAGCATGTCGCGCTTAATGGGAAATTTCCTGCATTGCGACGTGCGCTGGCGGGGTGTTGAAAAGTCCGGGTCTCCTTCGTCCCTCTACCCGTCCCGTCCGGGCTCGTCCGGGTCGTCGGAAAAAAGCGCGATCTTGTTTCCTCCGGGATCGCGCAGGTAGGCGACGTAAAAGCGGGGGCCGTAGGCCTCCCGGAAGCCCGGCCCGCCCTCGTCTGAGCCGCCCGCGGCAAGACCTGCGGCATGAAGCTCGCGCACCTGCTTCTGGCTGCGTGCCCGGAAGGCGATCATGGTGCCGTTCCCGGCCGAGGCCGGACGTCCGTCGAAGGGCGGCTTGATATAGACATCCGGTTGCGCGGCAAACCGGTCCGGCGGTTCGGGCAGCGTGTAGCTCAGCCCCTCGGAACTCTCCTCGAAATCATAGCCTAGGCCCGGCAGGAACGCGCAGTAGAACCGCTTCGCGGCCGCGACGTCATCGGCCCCGAGAGTGACATAGGCGATCATGCGGCTGGCTCCTTTTCGGGAGGTTGCTGAGTGAAAGGAGTTTACGGCATCGTCGCGGGGAGCGAACCCACAAAATTCCTGAGCCCGAAGCTGCGCGGGATCGCTCATTCCGGCGCGTTGCCGCCCCTCGAAAGACCGGCTGTTCCCAGCCGACCGCCCCCCCCCAGGCCGTCATTCCGGCCAGCGTGCCGCGAAGCGGCATCGCGTGAGCCGGAATCCAGACGTCAGCGCGAGCAACAGCGAGCACATGTTCTTCTATCTATCTGTTATCATTTGAGTATTGAGCGCCTCCGGCGCGAATATGTCTGGATTCCGGATCAGCGCGCAGCTGCGCTGCACTTGTCCGGAATGACCGTCCGAGGGTTTGTCGGTAGTCTGACTGTCCCGCCCCGCTTTTTTCGTCCAAGAGGCATCGATGCACGCCAAAACTCCCGGTTTTACCCTACTGAAAGGTCCCCACGGTAGACTTGTCCAAACCTCCCATGGACGAGAGACAGATGCCGTCTTCCAGTACCGCTTCCCTCGAAATTCTTAATCTTCACAAGCGCTTCAGCGAACCCGCCGTCAACGGGCTCTCGCTGAAGGTGCGTGAGGGCGAATTCTATGCCCTGCTGGGCCCGAACGGCGCGGGCAAGACGACAACGCTGCGGATGGTCGCGGGACTGCTCCAGGCCGATGCGGGCTCCGTCAGGATCTGCGGTATCGATGCCTTCGCGGACCCGATTGCCGCCAAGCAGGTCCTGGCCTGGGTCCCGGACGACCCGATGGTCTACGACAAGCTGACACCGGTCGAATATCTCGAGTTCGTGGCGGGCCTCTGGAACATGCCGCCGGACCTCGCGCGCTTCAGGGCCGACAGCCTGCTCGACTCCTTCGGGCTTGCCCCCCATTCAAACGAACGCTGCGGCGGGTTCTCGAAGGGGATGCGCCAGAAAGTGGCGCTCGCCGGTGCCCTGATCCACGAGCCCCGCCTGATCATCCTCGATGAGCCGCTCACCGGACTTGACGCAGGCTCCGCGCGACAGGTGAAGACGGTGCTCACCGGTCTTGTCGCTGAGGGCGTGTCGATCATCATGACCACCCATATCCTTGAAGTCGCGGAGCGCATGGCCGACCGGATCGGGATCATCGCCCGCGGACAGCTCGTTGCCGAAGGAACGCTGGAGGAGCTGCGCACGCGCGCCAGCGCCGACGGCCATTCCCTGGAAGACATTTTCCTGGAAATCGTGGGCGGCGGCGAAGGAGACCTCCATGAGCGCGCGGCGGATGACCTCGACGAGAAGGTCGCATGAGAGCGGTCCCGGCGCCTTCCGCCCTGATGCGGTTTTCCCGCCATGAGCTGCGGCTTGCCTGGCGCGACTGGGCCTGGATGTTCTCGGGCTGGCGCAACACCAGCCTGCGGCGCACGCTGATCGGCATGGGCCTCTTCTACGCGGTCATGCATCTGGTCGCCTACGCCGTGCTGTCCCCCCGTTTCGCCGCCGGGTTTGCGCTCGACCAGACCGCGCTGGCCATGCTTTCGGTGACGGTGCTGCTCAGCTTCACCATGATGCTGTCACAGGCGATGGAGTCGGTGACGCGCGCGTTCTACGCGCGCGACGATCTCGACCTGATCCTGTCGTCCCCCGCCCCCTCCCGCGACCTCTTTCTCGTGCGCATCGTCATGATGGCTTTGACAAGCTGGGCGATGTCGGCGCTGGTCATTTCTCCCTTCCTCAACGTTGCGGTGGCGCTGGACGGCGTGCACTGGCTCGCGGGCTATGCGGTTCTCCTGGCGGTCTCGCTGACCGCGACCGGAGCCGGTGTGCTGATCACGCTGTCGCTGTTCAAAACGGTCGGCGCGCAGCGCACGCGCTTCCTCGCGCAAATCCTGGCGGCGGTCGTCGGCGCGTCCTTCCTGATCGGGATGCAGGTGGTCGCGATCCTGTCCTTCCGCTCGATGTCCCGCTTCACGCTGCTCGATCCGGCCTTCCTGGCGGAGCATGCGCCGGGCGCGAACTCCGCGTGGTGGGTCCTCGCCCGCGCGGTCACCGGTGAGACCGGCGCGCTGATCCCGGTCCTCGCGGTGTCCGTTTTCTTTTTCGCGGCCGGCGCCTGGCGCGGCGCGGTCCAGTTCCGCAGCATTGTCGTGCTGGCGCTCGGGGTGACGGAAAAGACCCCGCGCGGACGCGCATCGGACCGGAGCTTTCGGGGCTATTCGCCCCTTGGCGCGCTCGTTTCCAAGGAACTCAAGCTGATTGCCCGCGATCCCTGGCTGATCTCCCAGACGCTGATGCAGGTTCTCTATCTCATCCCGCCCGCCGTCATGCTCTGGGTCAGCCTTGGCGACACCGCCGGGGTTTCCGTGATCGTCGCCCCCGTTGTCGTCATGGCGGTCGGACAGCTTGCCGGCGGCCTTGCCTGGCTGACCATCTCCGGCGAGGACGCCCCCGACCTGATCGCAACGGCCCCCGTCTCCGCGTTTACGACGCTCTGGGCGAAGGTGCTATCGGTCCTGGCGCTGATCGGGGCCCTGCTGCTGCCGATCACGCTGAGTCTGGCGCTCGTCTCGGTGTGGGGTGCCGCGGTCACCGCTGCCGGCGCCATGATCGCGGCGGCAAGCGCCATCCTGGTTCAGCTCTGGTTCCGCGCCCAGGCCAAACGCACCAATTTCCGCCGCCGCCAGGTCGCCTCGAAGGCCTCAACGCTCACGGAAGCCGCCGCCTCGATCGCCTGCGCGGCGGGCACGGCCCTCGTCGCGGCGGGCAGCGCGCTGGTGCTCCTCCCCCTTGCCCTGCTCGTGTGCGTGCTCGGGATCGCCTGGAGCCTCCGTCCGAAACACGGCGTGCAGGCCTGAGGGGGCGCGCGCGATGTCGTCGGCCCCGACAGCGACATAGGCCATTATGCGGCGGGTTCCTTTTCGGTGGTTTGCTTGGTGCAAAGAGTTTACTGGATCGTGCCGGGGTGTGGGACCATAGAATTCAGCGAAACAAAGTTTCGCAGGATCGGCCATTTTGCTCTGTTGTGGTGAAAGCCCGCTTTGCGTCCCCATCTCAAACGTTGGCTGGTTCTCGGTCGTATCTGCAAAGCTGTCATTCGCGGTGCGACATACGAGGTGTAAAAACTTGGAGAGCCCCCGTTCGCTGCCCTCGGCCCCAAGGCTCGAGAGGGGCGGTGGGTTGACTTGGGGGATGTAACTTTGCCCAGTGGATGAAGCTGAAACCGCAAGATCATAAGGTAGCGATTGCGATCGTTCAAACTTTTGCTGTAACAGAAATTCCAAATTCCCATCAGGCAAGCTTTGCGACGAGACATGAGTCGCACTCTGCTGCCTCTACTCTAAAAAAGGTAACCACGTGACTGTCGAGGATCGTCTTCCGGATCAGTTTTCACGGGACTTGCTTGCGGGCAGTCTCATGGTCGCCAAAGATCAGAAGAATCCTGTTCGTTTGCATCTTGCGGCGGCCGGATTGAGAGAATTGTTCGGACACATACTGCATGCGGACGCGCCTGACGATGAAGTACGCGCATGCGCTTGGTTCAAGCAGGAGCCGAACACGAAGACTGTTACGCGTCTTCAAAAAGCCATCTATTCCACCCAGGGCGGTCTGTCAGACGCATTCGTCGAACGGTTGGGATTGGACGTCGAAGATTTGCACCGCGCGGCTATCCGGTCGATAGAAGCCCTGAACAAAGCAACGCATGTTCGACCCGACACGCTGGTAAACGACGAAGCGGCCATCAAGTCATTTATCGATGAAGCCCTGGCGGCGCTTGAAGGTCTACTTCTGTCATTTTCTGAAGGACGAAGTGCCGTCAAAGAGGCCTTGGTGGATGATGTCTATCGTGCAATGTCGGACGCGTTGATCGAGCGGACCTTCGACGACATTGATATTCTGGCGGGCAAAGGATACGAAATCGACCCTTGGATCGACGATGCCGAAATCGAAATTGAAGCATTGGGTTCACAGGTGATCCTTGTGCGCTTTTCAGGCGTTGCAAATGTTACCTTGCACTACGGCTCCAAGCACGACGCTGTGGAAATCCAACATGACTTTCCATTCTGGCTGAGGTTCGAAGCGCCGGTTAAAAAGCCGACTGAGCTAACCCTTGTTGCCCATCATTTCGACGATACGTCCTGGTACACTTGAACAAAGCCCTGCTTGAAGGCTACTCCGCCGCCACGCCTTCTTCTGCATCAAGGGCCGAGATTCGTTCCCTCACCTCCTCACTCAGGTAGTCTGCGTTGATCGTACGCAGGTACCGCAAAGCTTCTTTGTCATTGGCCTGATACTCTAGGCGGCGCTTGTAAAAGGTCAGACGCCCCTCGGCTTCCTGGATGATTTCTCCCCAAGTCTTAGCCCAGACACGTATCTTGATCGGGTCATCAATTTCTAGCACCAGCCCACGAGGCTTGTCCTTTTGCCGGGCTTCGAACTCCGCATCTTTCGTGAAGCGGTTGGCCACAGCAACGAAGTCCCATTCGACGTTCGGGTGTTTGAAACGGTCATCAAGGGCCACAGCCTTTGCGTACTTCTTGATTTGGTTGATGACGTCTTCGTTTAGGTTCTGGCTAGGGCGCTTTAGCTCAATAACAAGGTGTTTTCGATCTTCATCGGTGGCCGTCGGCATACGGCACGACAGCATCAGATCAACGATGGCGGCTTTGCCTTCGGCGTCGAGAACGGGAGTACTTGGCGCGAGTGTCTTCCGTGCGGTACCATTGTCATTATCACTGCCCAGCACTTCGATATGGCTGCGCAGAACGGCGGACAGATCCTCGTCGTCGTTCATCAGGTTGAACTGCTCGCCGAATATCCATGTCTCTTGGGCGATAATTCTGTGAAGTTGGGACCGTTCGAGCAACTGATGTTTGGACTTTGGTTCAAATACCAAAATCTGTAGGGCTCGCAAGAACTCGAGACGATCGGTGACCGCTTTTGCGGCATTGATAACAGCTGTGAGGGAGGTTTTGCGAAGAAGGTCTGCCAGTTCCTCTTGCTTCGCCTTGGGAAGGTCTACAACGCTCTCCAGAATTGCAGGTAAGGCACCGGGTCCGGTCTCAATCGCGGCCTTTACAAGTTGAAGGATTAGTTTTTGCTGCTTAGACGGAGCCTTATCAAAGTCAGGGCTATAGTCGGCCAAATTCAATGCGACGACATCAAAGACTTGTCTTTCATTGATTTCGATGGGATCAGACGCTTTTCCTTCATAGGGATAGATCTTTGCCTCTTTCCACTCCTGAATTTTACCACGAGAACGCTCTGCTTCGCGCTCGCGAAAGTGCTCGCGCAACTTGGCTTTCGCTGCCTCGACAAGTGCCATGGAGGGCGGATCGAGCTCTATCAGTCCTTCCGAGTTATCGTCCGCAAGGTCCTGAAAATGGTCTGCGGTCAAATATGCTGTGAAGTCGAAGCCACGTGCATGAATCCCCGGAGCCATTTCGTGGAAACTGAAACGGCCGGGTAGGCAAAGCATCAGCTTTCGTTCGACCTTCTTTTTCCAGTCAATAATATTTAGTGTGGCTTTGTACTCATGACTATCTTCGGTAATCGCCGTAATTTCATACGGCGTGACGTCGCGAATTGCGTCTCGTGCGTCGATCTCTTCGCCATCATAGATGATACGGAAATCGGGGTCCTCGTAGAGTTGGAGCGCGAATACATCCCGGACCTGCTCGGCGAACCCATCTGCCGACCAAATTTCGAAATCTCGAACGACATTTTCGATTTCTACGGTGCAACCCTTGTTCGGGGACGGGACTGTATCTGAAATCGTGAAGCGTTTCAGATCCGATTTTTCACCACTGATAGAAAACTTCTTTCCAGCATGATGCGAAACCCACGTTACGCGCTCGCCAAGAGCAAATGCCTTGAAGCGGCCCTGTCCCTTTTCTCCATGGATTATTCTGCCACCGCTGGTCTTAACTGCCCGCTTCTTCCAGGAGCCACCCAATGATTGAAATAATGCTTCAACCTCGTCAGCCGGAATCCCGGTTCCATTGTCGACGACTCGAATGACGTCTAGTTTTGTAAGTTGGCCCTCTTCAAGCTCTACTTTTACTTCGCGTGCATCTGCATCGTAGGCATTCCAAATGAGTTCCGAAATGGCTGCCAGCGGTTTCGCGGTGGTAACTCGCTGAATATGATCATTTTCAACTTTAATCTCAATTTGCTGCACGGATCGGACCTCTGTGAGCGCTCAATTCCTGAACTAATCTCATGCGCCGACCGTGTTTTCAACCTGCAAGAGTAGCGTCCCACTCTCGTTTCATCCAAAGATCGGCCGAAGTCTGTGTTTCCAGGACTTCGCCTCGCCGCATGTTGTTAACGTCCCAACAGATAGAACTCCGCAATCCCCCGTTTCCCCTCTGCCGGCCAGAACTGCGCGAGAGCATCGATGAACTACCGGGTGAATTCCCGCACCTCGGCAAAGGTTAGTGTGCCATTCCGAGCGAAAAGTTCCGAAAGTCAGACAGAAAGCCAAGGCTCTACCGCACTCGTCGGTCTTGGTGGCAGGCGGCTTAAGGCCCTCATCAACGATCTCCGTCTGTGATAAGTGATGCAAAATGCACAACTGTAGGTCTGGTGAATTCAGCAAAGCAGTGCGGCGTCTTTGCGAGTGACCCAAAAGGGCCGGTATTGCCGACGCTTTCAGGGCCGACGAATGTCAGCTAACCGCAAACCGAGCACGCCAGCCGCCATTCCGCTCCCGGCCCCAAATCAGCCGTCTTCTGATTGACCTGCAAGACCTCGCGTAACACGCAACGCCCCACAACAAAAAGACCGGACACGCCACCCCACCTCACCCCGGTGAAGCACCGCGCCCGGCCTCAAATTCAAGCTCCCGCTCTCCCCGTCAACTCAAATGATGCACCGCCTGCAGCCCGTAGACCGGCGTCGGGACGCCCTCCATCCGGGCCTTGAGCTGCAGCGCCAGGAACTGGGAATAATGGCGCGACTGGTGGAGGTTGCCGCCGTGCATCCAAAGGTTCGGCACCTGGGTCGGCTTCCACATGTTGCGCTGTTCGCCTTCCCAGGGGCCGGGGTCCTTGGTGGTGTCGGAGCCTAGGCCCCAGCATTTGCCGAGCTTGTCCGCCGTTTCCTGGCCCATCAGGTCGGCCACCCAGCCGTTCATGGAGTTGTAGCCGGTGGCGTAGACGACGAGGTCGGCGTCGAGATGCGTGCCGTCGTCTAGGTTGACGCCGGTCTCGTCGAGCGAGACGACCTGGCCGCGCTTGAGCTTGATCTTGCCGTCGATGATGAGCTGGCTCGCGCCGACATCGATGTAATAACCCGAGCCGCGGCGCAGGTATTTCATGAAGAGGCCGGAGCCGTCGTCGCCCCAGTCGAGCCAGAAGCCCGCCTTTTCAAGGCCTTCATAGAAGTCCTTGTCGCGTTCCTTCATCTGCTCATAGGCCGGGATCTGGAACTCGTGCAGGATCTTATAGGGCAGCGAGGCGAAGATCAGGTCGGCCTTTTCGGTGGTGACGCCGTTGCGCACCGCTTCCTCCGAATAGAGCGCGCCGAGGCCGATCTCCATCAACGTGTCGGAGCGCACGATATGGGTGGAGGAGCGCTGCACCATGGTCACGTCCGCGTCGTTTTCCCAAAGGGCAGCGCAGATGTCGTGGGCGGAGTTGTTGGAGCCGACGACGACCACCTTCTTGCCGCTCCACCGGTCCGGGCCGTCGTGTTCGGAGGAATGCTGCTGCACGCCCCTGAACTTTTCCATGCCGGGGAAGACGGGCATCCGCTTCTTGCCGGACATGCCGGTCGCCATGACGAGCTGCTTCGGGTGCAGCACGACCTCCTCGCCGTCGCGGTCCACAACGACGGTCCATTCGCCTGTCTTTTCATCGAAGCTGGCGAATTTTGCGGTGGTGCGGGTCCAGTAGTTCAGCTCCATCACCCTGGTGTACATTTCCAGCCAGTCGCCGATCTTGTCCTTGGGCGCGAAGACCGGCCAGTTCTCGGGGAACTTGATATAGGGCAGATGGTCGTACCAGACCGGGTCGTGCAGGCAGAGCGACTTGTAGCGCTTGCGCCAGCTGTCGCCGGGCCGGTCGTTGCGCTCCACGATGATCGTCGGCACGCCGAGCTGGCGCAGGCGGGCGCCGAGCGCGATGCCGCCCTGGCCGCCGCCGATGATCAGGCAGTAGGGCTGGGTCTTGTAGCCGAGTTCGGCCGCCTCGCGCTCGCGCTCCTCCTTCCAGGTCTCGCGGTGCTTGCCCGCGCCGTGCTTCGCGCCGAGCGGGCGGTTGAAGCCGGAGGGTTCCTCGAAGCCCTTCAGCTCGACCATCGTGGTCAGCAGCGTCCAGATCTTGCCGTCCTTCAGCCGCATCAGGCCGTAGCCGCGCGCCACGTCTGTCTCGAAGCTGATCCAGGCGGTGATGACGCCGCCCTCCTCCGTGGGCTCCTCGCCTTCCGCCAGCAGCCAGTTTTTGGGTCTGGTCGTGGAAAGCTGGTGCTTCAGCATGTCCTCGACCTGGTCCTTGCCTTCCACCGTCTTGATGTTCCAGGTGAAAGTCACCAGGTCGCGCCAGTAGCAATCGTCCTGAAACATCTCCCGCGCCCGGGCGATGTCGTTTGTCTCCAGCGCCTCGCCGAAAGCGTCCAGAAACGCCTGGGTCCGGCCCGCAACAGTCTTGTCGAGCATGTGCTCCTCCCTTTCTTGTTGGT
Source organism: Roseibium aggregatum (assembly GCF_017309185.1). Taxonomy (GTDB): domain Bacteria; phylum Pseudomonadota; class Alphaproteobacteria; order Rhizobiales; family Stappiaceae; genus Roseibium; species Roseibium aggregatum_B. Next base: position 141,377 of record NZ_JAEKJZ010000002.1, read on the forward strand.
TGTTGATCCTCCAGCCTCGCGATTATCGGGGGGAAGCGTCCACAGGCAACGGGTTCCGGGCCCGAGACGGCGCAAACGGGGAGGAAAGCGCGCGCCTCGTTGCGCGCGCAACGGCGCGCAACACCAGGCAACGGCCGCGTTGTGTCAGGGCGCGACAGCTAGGGTACGGACTCATAAAATTGTGCTTTCAGGCGTCAATCGGGCACAGAAAAGCAAGGAAGAGCCTGCAGAGCTATGCTTTCGCATAGGTCAAAGGCTTTGACGCGGCTTTTCAACGCCCGATTGGTGTCCTCCGGATCGCTCAGGAAAGGGCTGTCTCCCGCGTTGCAAAATCTTGAAAACCTACCGGGTTTCCTGCGCTTTCACGCCTTGAATACAGTCCTTTCCTGAGCGACCTGAACGTACAATTTTATGGGTCCGTACCCTAGGGCCGCGTCAGGCCCGCCTTGCGGATGCGCCGCAGCACGGTGGAGCGGTTCACGCCGAGCCGCCGTGCCGCCTGCGCCATGTTCCAGCCGCAGGCGGCAAGCAGCGCTTCCAGGTCGCCCGCGCCTTCCGGCTCCGGTTCGGCCCGCTTCGGCACGGCGGGCAGGTCCGGCAGGTCGATGACCGAGCCTTCCGACAGGGCGACCGCGACATCCAGAAGCTGCTCCAGCTCCCGGATATTCCCGGGCCAGGCGCGCGATTTCAGCTCGGCCCGGGCCGCCGGCGACAGGCGCATCTCGGCCGTGCAGCGCCAGCGCAGCAGCCGGTCGATCAGCCAGTCCAGATCGGCCCGGTGGCGCAGCGGCGGCAGCGCCAGGGTGGCGCCCGCGACACGGTAAAACAGGTCTTCGCGCAAGATGCCCGCGAGCTCGGACGCGTGACAGCGGCAGGACGCCACGACGCGAAGGTCGCTCCGCCGGTCGAGCAGCGCCAGGAGTGCTGCCTGCCCCTCCGGCGGCATGTCCTCGATCCCGCGCAGGAACAAGGTGCCGGGTGCGGCATCGGCAAGGGCCTGGAGCGCATCGGCCCCGGTGCAGCGGACGGCGTGAAAGCCGCGATCCTTCGGGCCAGCCACATGGATCGCCCGGGCCAGCCGCTCCTTGCCGGTGCCGGTCTCGCCGGCGATCAGCAGCGGCACCTGCGTCGGTGCAAGCCGCGCCGCCTGCGCCAGAAGACGGCCCAGCGCCGGATCCGCCCCGGCGAAGCTGCCGAGCGCGCCCGGCAACGCCGTTTCGCGTTGCCTGAGGGCAGAGATCGTCTGCGGGGTCTGGGGCGCGATGGCGTGACCGTAGAGGCGGCGTCCGTCCTTCAGCCGCAACACCCGCTCCTCGGTCGGCCGTCCGCGCATCAGCTCCGGCAGATCGTCCACCGAAAGTTCCAGCCAGTCGTCGATCCGCGTGCCGATCAGGCTTCCGGCGACCTCCGGGTCGAGCGCCCGCCGCGCGCCCGAGGTCATGCCGACGATCCGGCCCGACCCGTCGAGCGCGACGGCGGCTTCGGGATCGACCTCCAGGAACTCGGGGCTGGTCGAGAAGCGCAGCACCCAGTCCCGCCGGGTCGTCGCCATCAGGTTGGCCATCTCGACCCGCCGCGCGGAGGCCGTCACCAGCCCCATGGCGAGGTTCTGCGAGGATTTCGGCGACGGCGAGCGCAGGAGCGAGATGTCGAGCACCGCGGAAAACTCGCCCTTCGTGTCGAAGATCGGCGCCGCGGTGCAGGAAAGCGGCGTATGCGCCAGTCCGAAGTGGTCGCTCTGGTGAATGGTAATCGCCTTGCCGGTGACGATGCAGGAGCCGACACCGCAGGTGCCGGCCAGATCCTCAGTCCAGTTCGAACCGAGATAAAGCCCGGCCTCGCGCAACTGGTCCTCAAAGCGCGGATCGCCGAAGAAATCAACGCAAACGCCCTTGGCGTCGGCGAGAAGCAGGACATAATTCTGTCCCGCGACCTGCTGGAACAGCGTCTGAAGGCCGGAGCGCGCGGTGGCGACGAGGCGTTCGGACTGCTCGCGGTGCTCGCGCAGCTCGGCTTCCGTCACCACATGGGCGGGATCCGGCCGCGCGGGATCCATGCCGTAGGTCTGAACGCAGCGCCGCCAGCTTTCCGCGACCAGGCTGTCCCGCCCGGTTTCCACGCCGCGCAACACACGGTCGATTTCATCGACATGTTCGAAATCAAGCATCGCGTCCTCCCAAACGGTTGCTCCTGCCGACTGTTGAAAAGCCTGTTTCTTTTTCGGTGTCACCCCGGGCAAGCGAAGCGCGACCCGGGGCCCATTCGTTTCCAGAGCCGCCGATTGCCCGGAAACCGTCCGGATACCGTCAGGCTCTTTACGCTCCGGAACCGCGAATAGGCCCCGGCTCTCCACTTGCGCTCCGTCCGGGGTGACAAACCGCAGCTTTCGTCAACAGCACCCTACGATAGCGCTTCGGAGGATCAGGCGCCATGCAGACCTTGATGGGCGTCTTTGCGCAGGATCGCTGACCGGTTTTTGACGGACCTTTGGTGAAGGCGCGCGGTTGCGAAATCTCCGGACGGATCCGGGCGCGATCTTGCCAACGGCCGCCCGGCTGGCCTATCCATTGGACCGGGCGACGCAGCGGACGAGTCGGAACCGGCCAGGCCCGGCTCCGGTACGCGAGTGCGATGCAAGCCTCACATGCCACCACGCAGGATGACGGGCCTCGGCGCCAACCGCCCAAGATCGATCTTCAGGAGATTAAGATCATGAAAGTAAAGAAGATTTCTGATCTCATTGACTGGACCCGGGCCATGCACCATCAGCTTGCCGAGCGCATGGCCGACGGCTCCGCGCAGCACCAGCAGGAACTGGCCAGGATGCTGCTGTCCTATCTTGCCGATCACGAGACGGCTCTGGAGAAAATCATCGACGGCTTCGAGCAGCGCGCCGATTCCAGGGCCCTTAACACCTGGGTATACGACTACCTGGAGCACAAGCCGATCGATCTCCGCAGCGGCGGCGACGTCCCCTTCGCGGACATGGACTTCGACGAGATCTGCAAGTCGCTGTTCGACGTGCACAACCAGGCGATCGATCTCTATCGGGAATTGCACAGGCGCGTCGACATTCCCGAAGCGAAGGAACTGCTTCAGGCCCTTCTCGATATCGAGGAGCACGAGACGATGCGTCTCGCCCAGCAGACCAACCGGATGCGGGACATGTAGCAATTTGGCGAGCGCTGCCCACGCGGACGGGAGAACCGGCCGCCCGGGCAGCGCTGCAGCGTCCGGTGGCCGCGTTATCGCGCAGGCCGCTGCATGGCCGCAGTCATCCGCCTGAAGGCGGCGGCCGCACGAAAGCTGCGGAGTTTCCGTGCCGCAGGGGCAATTTTCCTTTCGTCCGCCCCGCAATTCTGCAACATGACCCGGTAACGTGAATTGGCCGCGCCCCGGATGACCCGGCGACCGCGGCACAAGCAGTTTTGGAAGGACAGGGACATGGGATTCTTCGATTTCGTAAAGGACGCAGGCAAGAAGCTCTGGGGCGACGACGAAGCGCCGGAAACGGGCGCGGAAGCGATTGAGAAGGAAGTCGCAGCGCTCGGCCTCGACGGCGACGTCAAGGTCGAGGTGAGCGGCGACACGGTCAAGATCGCGGGCGCGGCGCCGACCCAGGAAGCGCGCGAGAAACTGATTCTGGCCGCCGGCAACGTGCTCGGCGTCGCCAAGGTGGAAGAGGAAATCGCGGTGGCGGCAAGCGAGCCGGAAGCGACGTTCCACACGGTCGAAAAGGGCGACACGCTCTGGGCCATTTCCGAGAAGGCCTATGGCAACGGCGCGAAATACGAGGCGATTTTCGAGGCCAACAAGCCGATGCTGTCCCATCCGGACAAGATCTATCCGGGCCAGGTGCTGCGCATTCCGGCCCTCTGACACTAGACACGGCCTCTGGCGGCGCCTTCCGGGCCGCCGGATGGCACTCTGTCGCGTCCGCGCTGACGAGGCCGGGTTCTGCCAAAGTCTCCTTCCGCGATACCCGGCGGGTGGTGGAAGGCCCCACTTGCGACCCCTGAGAAGACGATCTTTCGCTTCTTGCTCCCGGCGAATCGCTTGGGCTTTGATCGCATGACAACCCATGATACAGAAAATCGATAACGCACCTGAAATGCGTAAGGTCAGGTATTGATTTCAGACTTTTGGGGGCCGGGGTGGCGATTTGTTTCAAGGCGGGAGTGGCAGCAGCTCTCATCATTTCCGGTGCGTTCCTGGGCGGGTGCCAGTCGACATCCACCAATCAGCCGGAACCGAAGAACGCCTGCGAAAAAGCCAAACAGGCCGGGGATTACAACACGCCCGTAGGGCGCACCGTAGCCCGGGCGATATGTACGGGTCAGGCAGAAAAACTGAGCCGCAAGGAATACTATGTCTGGGCCTGGCGGGAACACACCCGGCAACGGACCTGCCAAATGAACACCGGAGAGCTTTGTCCGGTCGACTTTTAAGGCCTGCACCAATCGACCGTTGGTCTTGAGTTTTCTTTCCGTAGCGGCCCGCGCGCTCTCCGGCGCGGGCCGCTATGCTCAATCAGCGCACCAGGATGTTCCGGAACTGCCAGGGATCCTTGGTGTCGAGGTCTTCCTTGTAGAAGCCCGGACGGCCTTCCAGCGGTGTCCAGTCGGTGTAATAGCCCTTGACCGGTCCGAGATAGGGGCTCTGGATTTCAAGGCAGCGCTTGTAGTCCATCTCGTCGGTTTCCACGATGCCGGCTTCCGGGTTCTCCAGCGCCCAGACCATGCCGGCGATGACGGCGGAGGTTACCTGGAGGCCGGTGGCGTTCTGGTAAGGCGCGAGCTTGCGGGTTTCCTCCACGGAAAGCTGCGAGCCGTACCAGTAGGCGTTCTTCTTGTGGCCGTAGAGCAGCACGCCAAGCTCGTCGATACCGTCCTGCAGCTCGTCTTCTTCCAGCACGTGCAGCTTGTCCTGGATCTTGCCGGCGGAGCCGAACAGCTCATGCAGCGACAGCACCGCCACATTGGCCGGATGATAGGCATAATGGCAGGTCGGCCGGTAGGTGACCTTCTTGCCGTCTTCGACGGTGAAGAAGTCGGCGATCGAGATCGCCTCGTTATGGGTCACCAGGAAGCCGTATTGCGCACCCGGTGTCGGGCACCAGGTCCTGACACGGGTGTCGGCGCCCGGCTGTTCCAGATAGATCGCCGCCTGGCAGCCCTTCTTGTGCTTTTTGGCGTTGGACGGTTTCCAGGTCTCATGCGTTCCCCAGCCCAGTTCGGCCGGCTGGAAGCCTTCCGACAGGAATCCTTCCACGGACCAGGTGTTCCAGAACTCGTTCTGCGGCTTCGGTTCCTTGGCGCGCTGGGTGTCCCGCTCGGCGATGTGGATGCCCTTGACGCCCACCTTCTTCATCAGCTTCGCCCAGTCCTTGCGGGACTTCGGCTCCTTGAATTTCACGCCGGTGTCGGTGGCGATATCGACGAGCGCCTGCTTGACGAACCAGGACACCATGCCCGGGTTCGCGCCGCAGCAGGAAACCGCCGTGGTGCCGCCCGGCTTCTTCGCCTTTTCCTTGCGGACTGTTTCGCGCAGGGCATAGTTGGTGCGGTCCGCCGCCTTGGCCTTGTCGTCGAAGTAGAAGCCCGGCCAGGGCTCGACCACGGTGTCGATATAGAGCACACCGAGCTTGCGGCAGAGCTTCATCAGGTCGAGCGACGACGTATCGACGGACAGGTTGACAACGAAGCCCTGCCCCTCGCCTTCGCTCAACAGCGGCGTCAGAACGTCCTTGTAGTTTTCCGGCGTCAGCGCGACCTTCTCGAACCGGTAGCCCCGGTCGGTCACGAGCTTCGCTTCCGTGTCGACCGGATCGATGACGGTGAAGCGGGACTTGTCGAATTTGAAATGGCGCTCGATCAGCGGCAGGGTTCCCTTGCCGATGGACCCGAGACCGATCATCACCACAGGACCGGTGATGGTGCCGTGAACCGGCCAGTTGTCCTGCGCGACCGAGGTCTTGGGGGCTGCTTTCGGGGCTGCCTTTTTGGCGACAGGCTTTTTCGCCGCAGCCGGTTTGGCGGCGGCGGGCTTTTTCGCGGCGGGCTTGGTCGCGGCCGGCTTGGCGGCAGAGGCTTTGCGCGTTGCGGGTTTCGCGGCAGCGGGCTTGGCGGCGCTTGACGCTTTTTCAGCGGTGGGCCGGGTCGCGGCAGGTTTCCTTGCAGCGGCCGGTTTCGTGGCGGCCGGCTTTTTCGCGGTGGCGGGCTTGGCGGCTGCCGGCTTGCTCGCCGCCGGCTTGGCAGCGGTGGCGGGCTTCGCCGCGGCTGGTTTCGCCGCCGCCGGTTTGGCGGCGCCCGACGCGGTGGCGGCCGTTTTCTGAGCGGCGGCCCGGGTGGCCGCAGGCTTCTTGACCGCAGCGGGCTTTGCGGCCGCGGGTTTCTTCGCTGCGGCAGGCTTAGCGGCGGAAGATCTGCTTGCCGCCGGCTTTGTGCCGGCAGGCTTGCTTGCGGCAGGTTTTGTGGCGGCCGGTTTTGTGGCGGCCTGTTTCGCCGTGGCCGGTTTACGGGTTGTCTTCGGTGCCGGTTTCTTCGGCGCGCCGCCGTTGCTTTCGTCGGTCATTTATAAGCTCCAGTATCTCAACATCCCGCCGCCCGGCCTTACCGGATCGGGCAAAGGGGGGCCGTCTGCACAGAGGCGCACAAATTGCACCTTTCGCAAGGTGTGACGGTTTTTTCCCGAAAATTCAAGCCCGCGGCCGCTTTTTGTTGAAAAGCCCGGCCGCGAGGCTGCCTCGTCAAATCGCTTGTGGAAACAGGGACAGGCCGGTGGACAGCCCGATGCTCCCGGCCGCATCCAGGGCTCCCGCCGCCGTCAGCTCCCCGTTCAGGCCGGAAAGATGCCCTTGTGCGAGTTCAACCGCGAGAAATCTGTCATAGGCAACCGGTCCCGGCAAGGAAACGGCATCGAGCCGGCCGGCGGCAAAACCGAACCGGGCATAGAACGGCAGGTCTCCGACAAGAATGACCGACCCGTGGCCATGCAGAACCGCCTGGTTGAGCGCGTGACGCATCAGGCGGTCCCCGACCTTCAGGCCCCGGCGGCTAGGATCCACGGCCAGCGGACCGAGCAGCAGGGTCTGCGCACCGTTGCGGTCCACCACGGACCAGAGTCGAACCGTACCGACCAGCACACCTTCCGCGTCGAGCGCGGCATAGGCGAAAACCGGCAGACGGCCTTCGCGCAGGCGTTCTGACGTCTTGGCGAAACGCTCCTCGCCGAAACACAGGTCGAGAAGCGCCTCGCGGGCACCGGTATGCACCGGTGCCTCATCGACGATTTCAATCATGGCGAAAGCCTTTAGATAACGAAGGAAGCCAGCGGCGCGAAGCCGTTGAAGCCGACCGAGGAATAGGTCGTCGTGTAGGCGCCGCACGCCTCGATCAGGACCTTGTCGCCGATGGAAAGGCTGACCGGCAAATGGTAGGGCGTCTTCTCATAAAGTACGTCGACGCTGTCGCAGGTCGGACCGGCCAGCACGCAGGGCGCGGTAATATCGCCGTCACGCGGGGTGCGGATCGGATAGCGGATCGCCTCGTCCATGGTTTCGGCCAGGCCGTGGAACTTGCCGATGTCGAGATAGACCCAACGCACTTCTTCTTCCGCGGACTTGCGCGAGATGAGCACGACTTCCGCCTCGATCATGCCGGCGTTGCCGACCATGCCGCGGCCCGGTTCGATGATCGTCGACGGCAGACGGTTGCCGAAATGCTTGGTCAGCGCGTGGAAGATCGCCTCGCCGTAGCTCGGCACGCCCGGAACGTCTTTCAGGTAACGGGTCGGGAAGCCCCCGCCCATGTTGACCATCTTCAGCTCGATGCCGCGCAGCGCCATTTCCTGGAAGACGCCTGCCGCCATGGCGAGAGCGAAATCCCAGGCTTCGAGGTTGGCTTGCTGGGAGCCGACGTGGAAGGAGACGCCATGGGCGCCAAGGCCGAGACGGTGGGCGTGTTCCAGGACGTCGGGCGCCATTTCGGGGTCGCAGCCGAATTTGCGGGAAAGCGGCCACTCGGCGCCGACGCCGTCGCACAGGACCCGGCAGAAGACCCTGGAGCCAGGGGCAACGCGGGCGATCTTTTCAACTTCTTCGACGCAGTCGACGGCGAAGAGGCGGACACCGTAGTCGTAGGCACGCGCAATGTCCTTCTCCTTCTTGATTGTGTTGCCATAGGAAATGCGGTCGGCGGATGCGCCGGCCGCCAGGACCATTTCGATTTCGCCGACGGAGGCGCAATCGAAGGACGAGCCCAGGCTTTCCAGCAGCGACAGGATTTCAGGAGCCGGGTTGGCCTTCACCGCGTAATAGACGGAAGTGTCCGGCAGGGACCGGGCGAAGGCTTCGAAATTCTCGCGGACAATGTCCAGGTCGACAACGACGCAAGGGCCGTCGGCATCGCGCAGGCGGAGGAAATCTCGGATACGGTCGCTCATTGGGGGGCTCCCCTCTTTCTCAATCTCTAGCCGCAGGCACGCTGATTGGCTGGCGCGCGCGCTGCGTTCACGTCGCAGGGTGCCGCAAGCGCACCGGGCCTCCCCCGGGATGGAACCGGAGGCCGGGTTGACCTGCAGCGACGGTTGGGCAACGCGGCTCGAAAATCGAGCGCACTGCTTTCCCGCGTCGGGAATGCCGTTGATTGGATCGGGGAAACCGAACCGCACGTCGGGCAAGGATGTAACAAGTGCCTCTTCAGTGACGCCGGAGGTTGGAGACCCCGGCAGAGACCAAAAAAGCCCTCTTACGTCGTTGCTTTGAGCCGTCCGAACCTGCTGCCCGCCCCTTGGCGGTTTTCTTGGCAGCGGCCCCTTAAGAGATGTCCGTTTTCAACATCCCATGAACGGCCTCGGGCACGTGCGAATTTGGGCAACGGGTATATGCGCTGCTTTGCCGCCCGGCGCAAGGGGAAATACGCTTCGACCGGATTTTTTTCCCGGAAGTAACGACAGACGAATTCGCGCGGCATTTCAAAGCCCGGCCGAAGGACTATCCGAATGGCCGGACCCGTTCCTCGTGCGTTGTTCGGGGGTGAGAACTCAGCTGTCCGAACCCGCGCCGTCCTCCCAGCGCAGGCGTGATCCGTCTGACACCTCGACGATCTCCTCGATGGCGAACGTCACGGTGCGGGAGGCCATCGCCTCTCCGCTGTCCTCATCCAGACCGAAATCGATCCGGGCCCGCCCCGTCAGTTGCAGGAGCCTGCCCGCGCTGAAATCGATGAACAAAAGCCCCGCGCGCGGATCGAGCAGGATGTTGCCGAGCGTGTTGTAGAACCTGTTCCCCGCGAAATCCGGAAAACGGATCTCCCGTGGGGTTACCACCTCGACAAATCCCGGTTCGCCGCCGCGATGGGACACATCCATCCCGAACGTCCTGTCCTCCTCCCCGCTGCTTTCCGCGTCACGATAACCCGAGGCGATGAAGAACGTGTCCGCGGCCGCGATCCAGGACATCTGCGCCTCATTGAGGTCTTTCCCGCGCCGGGACGACGGCGACAGCGGGGTTTCCACCCGCGTGTGCCGGCGTTCGCGGATATGTTGCGGGCAATTCCCGAAGGACTGGTCGACGGCAAGCGTGAGGGCTCCGTCTGCGGCGGGAAGGACGCGGCCGTTGACCCGGTTCCGGCGCCGCGTTGCCGGCTCGATCCCCAGGACGCCCAGATCCGCCCCCAACGCGAATCCCTCTTCCAGGGCATCGCCGGAGACCGGCCGGGCGGCGATCCTCAGCCGCGTTGCCTCGGGCGACGTGACGAACCCTTCGTCGCCTTCCAGTAGCGTGGCCCACGGGCGGCCGGCCCGGTCGCGGGCAGAGACGACAACAAACGGGAGAGCTGAAAAGAACTCCCGGTGCTGATCCGGCATGAAACCGCGGATGGCCCGGCCGGCCCAGGATTCCACATCCCGCGCTCCAAGCCTTTCCTGTATCCGCCGTTCGCCGCGGTGAAACGGCGAAGGGCCGGTCGGTCTGTTTCTTTCAAACATGGGACAGAATCCTCTCGTTGAGCGGAAAACGGACCGGGAGTTCTCCCGGTCGCCAGGTACGGGTTTCAAGGCGCGTTTAGCGCCTTCAGGCGGCGAGACCCGCCTTGGTCGCCGGCATGGCCACGAACCCCGGAAGGGCCTCGATGCGTGCCAGCAGGGCACGAATGTTCGGATAAGGATCCAGGGAAACATTTCCCTCCGGTGCATGCGCCGTGTAGCTGTAGAGCGCGACATCGGCGATGGTCGGACGATCTCCGACGAGCCAGGCACGACCGTCCAGATAGGTCTCCAAATAGTCGAAGGCTGTCTTCGCGACGGTCTTGGCGCGCTCCGGATCGAGCGGACTGCCGAACACGTTTATCAGCCGCGCGGCCCCGGGGCCGTTGGCGAGTTCCCCTGCGGCAAAAGCCAGAAACCGGTGGACTTCCGCTTCCTGAAAGGGATCCGACGGCAACCAGTCCGGTGCATATTTCTTCGCCAGGTAGACCAGGATCGCATGGGAATCGGCCAGCACCGTCGCGCCGTCCTCGATAACCGGGACCCGGCCCTGAGGATTGAGCTTAAGGAACGGGTCCCGCTTGTGTTCTCCGGCGCGCAGATCGACCTCGACCAGTTCGTAGTCGAGCCCGGTCAGGCTCGAGAACAGTTCAACCCGATGGCAATGGCCCGACAAGGGAAAACGGTGGATCTTGATCGTTTTGGACATGTTGGCTTCCTTCTCGCTTCGAAAGGTCATGGAGGGGCCGGATCACTCGCTCGCCGGCCACCGACCGCAATATGGTGAGAGACCGGGATGGAAAAAATCTTCGATTTCATTCAATGATTATGTACATTTTGGAGATAAAAACCGACCGTTGCTCTGAATAGCCGAGAGCCTTCAAAGATGGACAGGATTGAAACCATCCGCGCCTTCGTCGCGGTTGCTCAGGAAAACTCCTTCACGGCAGCCGGCCGAAGGCTGGGCCTGTCGACCAAACTTGTCAGCAAATACGTCCGCCACCTTGAACAACGGCTGGAGACCCAGCTCTTCAATCGCACCACCCGAAGCGTCGCCCTCACCGACGTCGGGATATCCTATCTGGAGCGCTGCCGGCCGATCCTGGACCAGATTGACGATCTGGATTCCCTGGTCAGGGAACGCCAGAGCGCCCTGGCGGGCCCCATCCGGCTGACGGCGCCGACCGGGTTTGGCAGCACCCGCCTTACCGAAGCGCTCGTGCCGTTCCTGCAGGAGCATCCGCAGATCGAGCTCGCCATGAAACTGACCGACACCCGTGTTGCACTGATCGAGGAAGGTCTGGATCTTGCGATCCGGATCGGTTCGCTCCCGGATTCGACCTTGATCGCACGCAAGCTCAGCGACATGCCGATGGTTCTGTGCGCCTCTCCGGACTATCTGGAACGCCGCGGCCGGCCGGAAGACCCGGAGGCGCTCGCCGCCCACAGTTGCCTCGCCGACAGCAACCAGCCGGAACAAAATGTCTGGCGGATCCGCTCCCAGGGCAAGGAACATGTCCTGAAACTCGACGCGGCGATCCAGTGCAACGCCCCGGGCGCGCTCGCCACGATGGCGCTCGGCGGCCTGGGCATTGCCCGCTCTCCGCTCTACGCGGTGGAGAACCATCTTGAAGCCGGGCGCCTCGAGCCGGTTCTGCCGGACTGCGAGACAACCGTTCTCGGCGTCTACGCGCTTTATCCGCCAAACCGTCATCTCAGCCGGCGGCTAAGGGCCCTGATCGATCATCTCGCCGGTGAGTTCGGCATGCGCTGGTCGCCGGGGCTCCCGTAGTGCCAAAGGGCGTTGCCGCAGGGCGACCGATGGGCTATCAGGAAATCAGGCACCGTCCTGACCCAGCGGCTACGCTCCGGCAAACCGGCACCGACCGGTCCCCGTGGACACCGCAATCCGCACGACAGGATAAGGAATGCCTTCAATTTCTCCCGATACCCAATATCTCGGCCGCATCGCTGCAACGCTCGGCGTCACGGATATCGACCGCTCTTTCAGGATCTACCAGTCGGTTTTCGGCTTCGAAAAAGTCTTCGAAAACGGCGACCCGGTCGGTTTCATGATCCTGAAAAAGGACGAGGCCGAACTGCACCTGACCCTGCAAAAAGGCTACAAGGCCCCACCGTTCAATCAGGCGCACATGCTGGTCGCCGACGCGGAAGGCGCCTTTCAAGCCTGCCGTGAACATGGCTTGAGGATCATCCGGAACCTTCAGGACAAGGACTACGGCCTGCGCGCCTTCGTTTTCGCCGACCCTGACGGCAACCGGATTGACGTGGGCCAGTCCATCTGACGCTGAAAAGACGGTGCAGAATGCTCGCATCGTCGTTCCGCCCGCCGGAAGGACTGGCAAGAGGAAGGACGAAACATGCTTGAGGGAACCTGTCATTGCGGCGCGGTTGTCTGGCACCTGAACGCAAGGCCTCAATCGATCACGGCCTGCAACTGCACCGTCTGCCGTCGCTACGGAGTTTTATGGGCCTACGGCCACATCGGCCACGATATCCATGTCGAAGGGAAGACCGCCTCCTACCGGCGCAAGGACGGCGGTGACATCGACTTTCACTTCTGCGCGACATGCGCCAGCGTTACCCACTATGTCGGCAGGATCGCCGACAGGCACGGCCGCTACCGGACGGCGGTCAACATGCGCCTGACCGATCCCGACGGGATCGCCGGTCTGCCCATTCGCCACTTCGATGGTCTGGACACATTCAACGAGCTGCCCCGGGACGGCAGGACCGTTCGGGACATGTGGTTCTGAACGGAAGAGCCTTGCGTCTCAGGCGACCTTGTCCATCAGCGGATGAAGCGCCGGATGAATGTTCGGGCTCTCTTGACGGATGAAGCGCAACAGCGCCCTTTCGTTCTCGTGCAGGACACCGTCACGGCCAATCCTGTCCACGAGCCAGGCGGCCTCGTCTTCCGTGACCACTTCGTTGATGGCGATCTCCGCTTCCATGGCCGCTCCTCTTGCGGCAAAGGGATCCGGCCGCTCCCGGTAAGCGTCGCGGACGCCGCCAAGTCCCCCGCCAAACATCTTGCCGAAGAAACCGCTGATCCCGCCCTCGTAACCGCCGGGCTGGTTAAGCCAGTCCTCCCTTGCAAGCGCGACCTCGCGCGGCGGCGGTGTGAAGCCGGACAAGGCCATCAGGTAGCTGGCGACCGCTTTCGCAAACAACTCCGACCACGCCGGTGCGTTTTCCGCTTCGAGCGTCGCATCGTTCAGGTCGAACAGAACCTCCGCTTCCGGACGGGAAATCGCGACGCCGCCGCATCCGGCGCCCGCATAAAGCACCCGTCGGAGCAATTCAACTTCGCCGTCGCAGATCACGCCCGGCTTCAGCTGAGCGCCGCCGCGGGTCGCGCCCTCGCCTCTCAGAACCAGCTTCGCGACGGCGCGCAGCGCGAAGATCTCCAGCTCCTGCGGGGCTTCGCGGGCTTTTTCGAGCACGTGCAGAACCGCATCGAGCTCCGTCCGCGAACAAACGCGGCCGTCATACGTGATCTGGCCGATCAACCAGGCGGCATTGTCCTCCGAGACATAGCCCGCCGGCCTCGCCTGATGCACCAGAATGTCTCCGACCGCCTCCGGAAAGAGTTCGTACCAGGTCTCGGCGTAAGTCAGAGCCGCATTGTTCAAGGTAAACAGGGAAGCCCCTTCGTCCAGCGACACCGCCATGTCGCCGTAAATGTAGCGGCGCAAGGTAACGACATCGTCTTCGCTGACGTGCCCCGCGGCAATCCGGTCGGCGGTAAAGTCCAGCAAGGTCGGCTTGGTCATGAAGTCCCCCATAAAAGTGACAAGAGACCCTAGCCGCAAAATCTTGATATTCCCGTAACGGGAGACCGGATTGACGCAAGGACTTGAACGCGCGGCAACGAAGAAAGGGAGCCGGAAAGGAACCGGCTCCCTTATCGTTTCCCCGCTCATTGGGGGTGTTCTGGGCGGGAAAACGTCTCCGGCCGTGGGCTTAGCCGAAGAGAGCGAGTGCCGTCAGCCGCGCTTGTGCCAGCCTTTGCCACCCTTTTTACCGCCACGGCCCTTGAAGTCGGCATCGGTGATCACACCGTCGCCGTTACGGTCAAGCCGTTTCATCATGCGTTCCGTGCGCGCGCCGTGTTCCTCTGCGCTGATGCCGAGGCTGCCATCAGTGTCCATGCGCTGGAACATGCCGACCACGCGATCTTCATTGATGGCCAGCCACAGGGGACCGAAGTCTTCCAGAGTGAAGGAACCGGACCCGTTGGTATCGGCAAGCGCGAAAAGCTCCCCTTTCCGGGTGTCGAATTCCTCACGGGTCACCTTGCCGTCGCCATCCGTGTCAAACACGCCCAGGACCATTCGGGCCGATCCGCCATGGCCATGACGCCCGGAGAAGTGATCCCGGCCCGGACCGCGCCGGCCCCAGCCTTCGCCACGCGGGCCACCGCGTTCCTTGTGCTCCGCACGCTGGCCGCGGCGTTCGCCGCGCGGACCGTCACGGTCGTCGTCGTCAGCACGCTTGCCGCCGCGCTTTTCGCCCGGGCCGCGCGGACCACGATCGTCGTCGTCACGCATGCCGGGGCCGCGACCACCATGGACGCGTTCAAGCGTACCGTTGCCGTCCCGGTCCAACCGGCTGAACAGACGGTTCGCCGCCAGGTCCGTCTCTTCCTTGGTCACGTTGCCGTCGCCGTCCTTGTCCAGGAACTGAAAGCCGCGGACCATGAAGTCCCTGGAGCGGTCCAGGAACTGGACCTGGAATTCCTCAAGGGAGATTTCCCCGTCGCTGTTACTGTCCGCGGCGGCGAAATGGGCCTCACGGCCTTCCTTGATCTCCGCTTCGGTGATGATGCCGTCGCTGTCCAGGTCAAAGCGGTCGAACAGACGCTCGCCGGCAAACATGCCACGGCCCGGCCCAAAGCCGAAACCTCCGCGTTCGCCCATCATGGCAAAACGTTTTCCGGCGATCTGTTGAGCGCTCTGTTCTCTCTGCCCTGAGGCAGCGCCCCCCTGCGCCGATGCGGGAAGGGTGGTGTAAAGCGCGGTTCCGGCAAGGCTCGCGGCAAGAACGGCGACACCAAACTTTCTGAACGGGTTCATGTCAACAACTCCTCGGTTGGTTGATGCGTGGTTGGCGTTTCTCACGCTCCCGATGCGCTAGGCGAAGGATCTGTCCGCAGCCCCGCTCAGCGCATGGGGAGCGTGTGAAACGCAGGCTATAGGTAGGAGGCAATTGTCGCAGGAATACCGCCGGTAAGGGCTCCAAGTGTCGCCATCTGTCCCTTGGGACTTCACCGACACAGTTTGTTACAAGTTCGGCTCGCACAGGGAGGGTGCTGTTATTATTTTAGCCGTAGAAACCAAAAGACTGACGTCCGTCTCCGGCTCCCACGCCGGTTTCGGGCAGGAACACTGGAGCACAAGGTGAGCGATCCAAGCCCGCATATCCTGGTCGTGGACGACCATCGCGACATCCGCGAGACCCTGGCCCGCTATCTGATCAAGAACGGTTTGCGCGCCACCGCCGCCGAAAACGCCGCCGCCGCCCGCAAGGTCCTGAAGGTCGCCTCGATCGATCTCGTGGTGCTCGACATCATGATGCCGGGCGAGGACGGCCTGTCGCTGTGCCGCCATCTGGTGGAAACAGGATCGATGCCCGTCATCCTGCTGACCGCAATGGCGGAAGACACCGACCGTGTGATCGGGCTTGAAATCGGCGCGGACGATTATGTGACCAAGCCGTTCAATCCGAGGGAACTGCTGGCGCGCATCCGCGCGGTCCTGCGCCGGACCTCACTGGTTCCCAAGGAGCGCGACCCCATCGATCAGGAAAAACTGTCTTTCGACGGCTGGTCCCTGAACGTATCGCGGCGCGAACTGATCGATCCGGACAACAACTCCGTCGCCCTTTCCAGCGGCGAATTCCAGTTGCTGTGCGCCTTCCTGAAACGACCCAAAATGGTTTTGAACCGGGACCAGCTGCTCGATCTGACCACGGGGCGCACACCCGCGGTCTTTGATCGCTCCATCGACAATCAGGTGTCGCGTTTGCGGCGGAAGATCGAAGCCGATCCCAAAGACCCGAAGCTGATAAAAACCGTCTGGGGCGGAGGCTACATGTTCACCGCCGACGTGAAAGACGGGCTTGAATGAAAACGTCCAGACCAAACAAGAAGCTTCTGACCTTCCTGTGGCCGAAGTCCTTGGCGTCCCAACTGATCGTGCTTCTGGTGCTGGCCATCGTCGCGGCGCAGGCGTTGAGCGTCTGGATCTTTCACGACGAACGCCGGATCGCGCTCGTCGCGGCGGCCAGGGACAATCTCCTGATGCGCGCCGTCTCCGTCGCAAGCCTTCTTGAAGAAATGCCGCCCGCCCTCCAGGACAGGTTGTTGACGGCCAGCAGCAGCCGGAATGCCGTGTTCTGGCTGAACGCGACGCCCTTTGCGCCGGAACCCGGTCAGTCCCGGTTCGAAGAAAAGCTTCAGTCGATCGTCGCCAGGAACCTGCAGGACGGACATATCGTCCATGTCAACGTCCTCGCCGACGAAAAGCGAGGCTTGCGCAAGAAAGATGACGACGATGACGATGACGACGCCCGTGACTGGAGAAAGGTGCCCAAGCACGAGCGACAGGCGAAATTGCGCAAGGCATTGCGCAAGGCGGAGGATCTCAGGCTTTCCATAAGGATCTCGGACGGCCGCTGGCTCAACATCGCCACCAGCTACCGCCCGCCGCGCATTCCCTTCATTCCAATTCTGGTTCAGCTGCTGCTGACCGTAATCGCCACGGGACTGATCGTCGGATTCGTTATCAGACGGGTGACCCGGCCACTCAAGGAGCTTGCGGTCTCGGCGGAGAAATTCGGACGCGGCGAAGACCCTGTACCGCTTGAACCCAGCGGCCCGGGTGAAGTGCAGGCGTTGACCCATACATTCAACAACATGCGCGACCGCCTGAGCCGGTTCGTGAAGGATCGCACACGCATGCTGGCCGCCATCAGTCACGATCTCAGGACCCCGATCACCTCGCTGCGGCTCAGGGCCGAGTTCATCGAAGACGACGAAAACCGGGAAAAGATAATCGAGACACTCGACGAAATGGCTGCCATGACGGAAGCCACCTTGCGCTTCGCCCGCGACGAGGCTCAGACGGAAGCAGCGCAGAACGCCGATCTCGGCGCGATCCTGGAAAGCGTTGCCGGCGACCAGCAGGACCTTGGCAACGACTGCGCGGTCGACCTTGACGAGCGGATCGTTCTGCCCTGCCGCCCGGTCGCCCTGAAACGCGCGCTGCGCAATCTCATCGAAAACGGCATCCGCTACGGTGAAAGCGTAACCGCCAGCCTGTCGAAGGAAAGCGGCGAAGCAGTCATCCGCATTTCGGACAAGGGACCTGGCATTCCCGAAGACCGTCTGAAGGACGTGTTCGAACCTTTCGTGCGCCTTGAGGAGTCCCGCAGCGAGGAAACCGGCGGCATCGGCCTGGGACTGGCGATCACCCGCTCGATCATCCATGCCCACGGTGGCACGATCACGCTCAGAAACCGTGATGAAGGCGGGCTCGAGGCGGAAGTCCGGCTGCCGTTATCGCAATAGCGATTGAAACGGTGCGATTACTTCCGTCGCGAGACCAAAGCGCCCTCGAAAGTGGCATCGTCGACCGCTTCCAGCCACTCGGCCGCCACCCCGTCCTGCGCTTCCTGGATTGCCAGGTGAACCATACCCGTGTTCGGTCCCGCGCCATGCCAATGCTTGAGACCGGGTGGGATCCAGACGACGTCGCCCGGCAGGATGGACAACTTGTCCTGTCCCCACACCTGGATGAAGCCGGCGCCCTCCAGAACATGAAGGGTCTGGCCGAGCGGGTGGGTATGCCAGTGGGTACGTGCCTTCGGCTCGAAGGCGACCCGCAGGGCCATGACGCGCGCCGGCGCGGGGGCCTCGATCACCGGGTCCTGCCACACGGTTCCGGTGAAATACTCCGGATTGGCCCGTTTCGTCGGACGGGACCCGGCTTCGTAAACGGTCAGCACACTCACGGCGTCTCCTTTCCAGTCTCATCGATCGCGGTTCCATGACGGAGGTCCACCTTGTCAATTGATCAAGACAACACCCGAAATGGCAAGACTTATTCAGACGAATGTATCCTGGAACGCATAGCGCTGACAGAACCGGGCGGTTCCGAATGTCCCGGTCTCAGCCGTTCATTTCCCGGCTGTCCTGCGGTGCTTCGGCGCGCTCCTCCATGCCGTAGTCGCGCAGCACATGGGCCACGCGCAGACGGTAGTCCTTGAAAAAACTTGTCCGCCCGGCCTTCTGCGCCTTGCGGTGCTGGCTGAGCCTGCGCCATTCGTTCAGGGCGTCCTCGTCCCGGAAAAAGGAAACAGACAGGAGTTTGTCCGGATCGGTCAGGCTCTGGAAGCGCTCCACGGACATAAACCCATCGATCTGTTCGACCAGCGGCCGCATCTCCGCGGCCATGTCGAGATAGGCCTGTTTCTTCTCCGCATGCGGGATCACTTCGAAAATGACTGCGATCATCGGTCTGGTCCTCTCCCTATGCCGAGGGTCATAAACAACGGCCCTTGGTAGTGCCGTGCGGCACGGAGGCAAGTTTCAGGAAGGTGCGGTCCTCCTGCAAGATGAATTTTTCCTTCATCGCGAAGGCGTAGTTCTCCCGGCCGAGCGGATCGGCTGCCAGCCTTGCCCGATAGGCTTCGTAAGCGGCCAGATTTTCCAGGGAATAGACCCCGTAGGCGAGCGTCGTAGAGCCCTCATGGGGAGCAAAATAACCGATCAGATCGGCCCCGCAGCGCGGGATCGCCTGCCCCCAGTTGCGGGCGTATTCCTCGAAAGCCGCCTTTTTCGTCGGATCGATTTGATAGCGGATGAAACAAGTGATCACGGCATGTCCTTTTGTGTGGTTTTGAACGCCTCTGTGTGTCATGGTTTCCCGCACAGATGCTTCGATGGAGATCGAACCATGAAGGACGGACCTGATATTGCCCGCATCGGCGCGCTGATCGGCGATCCCGCCCGCGCCAATATCCTGAGCGCCCTAATGAACGGCAAGGCTCTGACGGCAACGGAACTGGCGGCGGAAGCCGGCATCACCGGACAGACCGCCAGCTCACATCTGAAAAAAATGATCGAGGGCGGACTGCTTTCCCAGAACAAACAGGGACGGCACCGCTATTTCACTCTGGCCGGCCCGGAGGTCGGCGCGACACTCGAGGCCCTGATGGGTCTGGCCGCCCGCAAGGGGCATCTGCGCACCCGCACCGGCCCGAAAGATCCGGCGCTGCGCAATGCCAGGGTCTGTTACGATCATCTTGCAGGAGACATTGCGGTGCGGATTTTCGACAATCTGAGCGCCCGCGGGTTTCTGGAGGCCTCATCGGACAAGGGAGGTCTTCGGCTGTCTCCCTCCGGCTCGGACTTTGTGTCAAGCCTCGGCATCGACCTCGCCGCGCTCCATGCCAGCCGCCGCCCCATGTGCCGGGCCTGTCTCGACTGGAGCGAACGGCGCAACCATCTTGCCGGAGGTCTCGGGGCTGCCATGCTGACCTGGTTTGAGAAGCAGGGCTGGGTGATGAGGGAGCCGGACAGCCGCGTCGTTCACATTTCCGCCAGGGGTCGGTCCGAATTGTTCGGGCTGTTTCCGGCCGCATGGCCCCAAAAATAAAAAACCCGGCTCGGGGCCGGGTCTTGCAAGAGGTGGGCAGACGTTTGGGGCAGTTAACGTCTAACGTTTTTCTTCTCATTATTGTTGGGGCCTGCTCAGGTCAGGCCCTTTTTCCGGACCCCGGAAAGGGCTCCCGAATACTCGGCATTGCTTCCCGCCAGGAGCGATAAAGCCGCGCGGGTAACCACGCAAGGCGATTCCGATTGTAGTCCTGACGGTGCTGAACCAGAAGAGATCTGGCTGTGTGCACATTCATTTCTGTTCTCCTTTGTTGTGCCCAGTTTCCCCGCGCGCCAACATCATGACGAATATATTAGCGCACATTGTGCACTTTTCAAGGGCGCACATTGTGCATTTTGTAGAAAATTGGTCTTTTCTTTCCGAGACCAATAAATTCGCTCTAAAAAATAATGTGCCTCCCGGGGCAAAACCACGGAAGGCACATGAACTTCGGATAAACAAATCGGGAGGAGCGCTCACGCCAACCTGAAACAGAGCGCCGTGCGGAATGTTCCGGTCGGGACTACTCCGCCGCTTCCATCCGCGCCGGATCGTAGTTCAATATCGGCGCCAGCCACCGTTCGGCGAACGCGACATCCCATCCCTTTCGGAACGCATAGTCCTCGACCTGGTCCCGTTCGATCTTGCCAACGCCGAAATAGTGGCTGTCGGCGTGGCCGAAGTAGAGCCCCGACACGGACGAGCCCGGCAGCATGGCGCGGCTTTCGGTGAGCTGGATACCCGTCAGGCGCTCCGCGTCGAGCAGTTTGAAGAGCGTATCCTTCTCGGTGTGATCGGGCTGTGCCGGATAGCCCGGAGCGGGACGAATGCCTGAATACTTCTCGGCGATGATATCTTCGACACCAAGCGCTTCGTCCGCGGCATAGCCCCAAAGATCCTTGCGCACGATCTCGTGCAGCTTCTCCGCGAAGGCCTCGGCCAAACGGTCCGCAAGCGCCTGGGACAGGATCTTGTTGTAGTCGTCCCCTTCCCGCGCATAGCGGGCCGCCAGTTCGTCCTCGCCGTGACCGGAGGTGACGGCAAAACCGCCAACCCAGTCCTTCACGCCGCTTTCCAGAGGGGCCACGAAGTCGCTGAGCGCCACGTTCGCGCGCCCACCTGCGGTTCGGGCCATCTGCTGGCGCAGGGTGTGGAACGTCGCAAGCGTTTCAGACCGGTTTTCATCGGTGAACAGGCGGATATCGTCGCCGACCGCGTTGGCGGGCCACAGGCTTGCGACGCCCCTTGCCGTCAGGAGTTTCTTCTCAACGATCTCGTCGAGCATGCGCCGTGCGTCGTCGTAAAGCGCCTTGGCTGCCGGACCGTAGCGGTTGTCGGTCAGGACCGCAGGATAGCGTCCCTTGATCTCCCAGGTCGCGAAGAAGGGCGTCCAGTCGATCAATGGCACCAGGTCTTCCAGCGGGAAGTCGTCGAAAACCGTCGTTCCGGGGGTCTTCGGCGCGACCGGAGGCTTGCCTGCGAAATCCGGCTTGAAGGCGTTAGCCCGCGCTTCCGCAATCGAGGTGCGCTGCTGCTTGCCCCGGCCCGCGGCGTGTTTTTCGGCGATATCGGCATATTCGGTGCGGATTTCCGAAAAATAGGGATCCCGCGCGCCTTCGCTCATCAGCTTGGAGGCAACACCGACCGCACGCCCAGCATCGGTCACGTAGATCGCCTGGCCGCGTTCGTAGTTCGGATGGATCTTCACCGCCGTGTGGATCTTGGACGTGGTCGCGCCGCCGATAAGAAGCGGCATCTCCATGCCTTCACGCTCCAGCTCGGCGGCCACATGGCACATTTCGTCGAGCGAGGGCGTGATCAGGCCGGACAGACCGATAATGTCGACCTTTTCCTGCCGTGCCGTTTCGAGGATTTTCGCGGCAGGAACCATGACCCCGAGATCGATGACCTCGAAATTGTTGCACTGGAGAACCACGCCGACGATGTTCTTGCCGATGTCGTGGACATCGCCTTTCACCGTCGCCATCAGGATCTTGCCGGCTGAAGACTGGCCGGTCTGGCCCAGTTCTTCCTTTTCCTTCTCCATGAAGGGCATCAGGTAGGCGACCGCCTTCTTCATGACACGGGCGGACTTGACCACCTGAGGCAGGAACATCTGGCCGGAACCGAACAAGTCGCCGACCACGTTCATGCCGTCCATCAGCGGCCCCTCGATCACATGGAGCGGCCGATCGAAGGACTGGCGGGCCTCCTCCGTATCCTCTTCGACGAAGTCGGCAATGCCGTGCACGAGTGCATGCTCCAGTCTCTTGGCGACGTCGAAGGTGCGCCATGTGAGATCGGCTTCCCGTTTCTTGCCACCCTCGCCTTTCCAGCGCTCGGCGGCTTCCAGCATGCGGTCGGTCGCGTCGTCGCAACGGTTGAGAACCACATCCTCGCACAGCTCGCGCAGTTCCGCGTCCAAGTCGTTATAGACCGCGAGCTGGCCTGCGTTGACGATGCCCATGTCCATGCCGCGCTTGATGGCGTGGTAGAGAAACACGGAATGCATCGCCTCGCGCACCGCCTCGTTGCCGCGGAAGGAGAACGACAGGTTCGACACACCGCCCGAGACATGGGCATGGGCCAAGTTCTCGCGGATCCAGCCGGTCGCCTCGATGAAATCGACGCCGTAATTGTTGTGCTCCTCGATCCCGGTCGCGACCGCGAAGATGTTCGGATCGAAAATGATGTCTTCCGGCGGAAAACCGACCTTTTCCGTCAGGATCTTGTAGGAGCGCGCGCAGATTTCGGTCTTGCGCTCGAAGGTGTCGGCCTGCCCGGTCTCGTCGAAGGCCATGACCACGACGGCCGCGCCGTAGCGGCGGACTTTTTTGGCTTGCTCGATGAGAGCCTCTTCGCCCTCCTTCATAGAGATGGAATTGACGACGCCCTTGCCCTGGATGCATTTCAGGCCAGCCTCAATGACGCTCCATTTGGAACTGTCGATCATCACCGGCACCTTGGCGATGTCCGGCTCGGCAGCGACCAGATTGAGGAAGGTGACCATGGCTTCTTCCGAATCCAGCAGCCCCTCGTCCATGTTGATGTCGATGATCTGTGCGCCGTTTTCCACCTGCTGGCGGGCGACGTCGAGCGCCGTGGAATAGTCGCCTTCCTTGATCAGCTTGCGGAAGCGCGCCGACCCGGTGACGTTCGTGCGTTCGCCGACATTGACGAAGTTGGTTTCCTTGGTGACCACGAAAGGCTCGAGGCCGGAAAGACGCATATGCGTCTCGACAACCGGTATGACGCGCGGCGCCTTGTCGGCCACGGCTTCCGCGATTGCCTTGATGTGGGCGGGTGTGGTGCCACAGCAGCCGCCGACTACATTCACGAGCCCTGCGGAAGCGAACTCCGCGACAAGACCGGCCATATGCTCCGGGCTCTCGTCATATTCGCCGAACTCGTTCGGCAGGCCGGCATTGGGATAGGCGCAGACCAGCGTGTCGGCGACCCGGCCCAGCTCATCGATGTGGGCACGCATTTCCTTGGCGCCGAGCGCGCAGTTGAGGCCGATGGTGAGCGGAGACGTATGCCGCACCGAGTTCCAGAAAGCCTCCGGCGTCTGCCCGGAGAGCGTGCGGCCGGACAGGTCGGTGATCGTGCCTGAAATCATCACCGGGAGGATCTTGCCGGTCTCCTCGAAGACCTCATCGATTGCGAAAAGCGCCGCCTTGGCGTTGAGCGTATCGAAGATGGTCTCGACCAGGATGATGTCTGCACCGCCCGCGACAAGACCGCGTACGGCTTCGGCGTAGGCGATACGAAGATCGTCAAAGGAAACAGCCCGGTATCCGGGATTGTTTACATCCGGAGAGATCGACGCGGTACGGTTGGTCGGCCCGAGCGCCCCGGCGACAAAACGCGGCCGGGACGGGTCCCTGGCCGTGACCTGATCGCAGGCTTCGCGGGCGAGCTTCGCGCTTTCGAAGTTGAGTTCGTAGGCGAACTCCTCCATGCCGTAATCGGCCTGGGCGATGGTGGTGGAGGAAAACGTGTTGGTCTCGACGATATCCGCACCAGCTTCCAGATAATCGACGTGGATCTTGCGGATCGCGTCCGGCAGGGTCAGGCTCAGGATATCGTTGTTGCCCTTGATGTCGCTCGGCCAGTCGGCGAAACGCGTGCCTCTGTAGTCGGCCTCCTCCAGCTTCAGAAGCTGGATCTCCGTGCCCATGGCCCCGTCCAGGACGAGAATGCGGCTCTTGGCAAGGTCGCGGAGGCGCTCGAAGGCGTCTGACTTGATCACGGGTTCTTCCTTCCAGATAGACTGGTCTGCTTGTGTAACGGCGCCTCAATGCACAGAGTCGCCAGTTGATTTGCTGTTTTGTCCCAACGGGTGCGGCTTCACCCTTCACTCCCGTCCCGGGTGCGAAGGGTAGCGGTAGGGTTCCCTTGCCGGGGCGTTGGAGACCACCCGGACAAGGTTCGCTGTTTCTTCTAAATGGAAGGAGCCTCCCCTACCCCTTTCAAGCCGCCAGATCTTCCCGCGTCTCCGGCTTTCCCATGCCCAGCATATGGCAGATGGCGAAGGTCAGGTCGGCGCGGTTCATGGTGTAGAAATGGAAGTCGGCGATGCCGCGGTCGACAAGGTCCATGACCTGCTCGCAGGCAACGGCGACACCGACCAGCTTGCGCGTTTCCGGATCGTTCTTGAGCCCGGCGAAGCGGCGGGCGACCCATTGGGGGATCGAGGTGCCGCATTTGGCCGAGAAAACCATGGTCTGCTCGAAATTGTGGATCGGCAGGATGCCGGGAACGACCGGAATGTTGATGCCCGCCGCCGCGATCCGGTCCAGATAGGCGTCGAAGAGATCGTTGTCGAAGAAGTACTGGGTGATGATCCGATCCGCACCCGCGTCGACCTTGCGCTTCAGATTGTCGATTTCGCTCTGCCAGCTGCCGCTTTCCGGGTGTTTTTCAGGGTACCCGGAGACGGAGATGTCGAAATTCGCGATTTTCTTGACGCCCTCCACGAGATCGGACGCATAGGCATAACCGCTCTCATGAGGCACATAGCGCGAACCGATGCCTTCCAGCGGATCGCCGCGCAGCGCCACGAGGTGACGGACGCCGAGATCCCAGTAGTCCTTGACGATGCCGTCTACTTCTTCCTTCGAAGCGCCGACGCAGGTCAGATGCGCGGCGGGCGCAAGATCCGTCTCCTTCAGGATCCGGTCGACCGTCTTGTGGGTGCGCTCGCGAGTCGAACCGCCGGCACCATAGGTCACGGACACGAAGGACGGACCGAGCGGCTCAAGCCGTTCCACCGTGCTCCACAGCGTCTCCGCCATCTTGTCGCTCTTTGGGGGAAAGAACTCGAAGGACGCCGTGATCGGCGAAGCGGCAGCCTGATGGGAACGGCGCGGATGAATGGCAGACATGTTATGCGACCTCTCGGGACGTATTTTGCGCAGGCAGGTCCGTGACGATCCGGCGGTCACGGGCAAGCCACAGTGTAACGGTTAGGTTGGTATCGTTGTCTTCACCCGGCACGAGGTCGGTGACCTCCTCCAGGTCCAGTTCTAGCGCCTCAAGCCAGCGCTCCATCTGCTCCCGGGAAAAGCCGAGACGGCGATGGGCATGCTTGTCGCGCAGGAATTCAAGCTCGTGCGGGGCAAAATCGACGATCAGCAGACGACCGCCGGGCCTCAGCGCTCGTGCGGCCTCCGCCAGCGCGCGGGCAGGTTCCGCCAGGAAATGCAGCACCTGATGGATCGCCACCACATCGAAGGACCGCGGTGGCACGTTCAGGGCATAGACGTCGCCATGGCGCACTTGCGCGTCACTCAGTCCCGCCTTGGCCAGATTCGCCCGGGCGACCGCGAGCATGTCGTGGGAGGCGTCGACGCCGAGGGCGGACCGGTATTGATCCTTGAAGACTTCCAGAAGCCGGCCGGTGCCGGTACCCAGATCCAGGAACGTCTGGAACGGCTTGTCGCCGAGCGCCTTGCGCATGGCGGCTTCCACGGCGTCTTCGGAGACATGCAGGGACCGCTCCCGGTCCCAGGTCAACGCCCGGGCGGCAAAATAGGCGGCCGCTTCCTCGGCCTTGGCTTTGCGGACAGCCTGGAAACGTTCCTGATCGGCGGCAAACACCGGATCTTCGGCGGAAATGCGCGCCACCAGGTCGCGGGCCAGATGCCCTTCGGGACCGTCGGCCAGCCGGTAATAGACCCAGGAGCCTTCGGGGAAACGCTGGATCAGGTCGGCCTCGGCAAGAAGCTTCAGGTGGCGGGAAATGCGCGGCTGGCTCTGCCCCAGGATCGCGGTTGCGTCCTTGACCGTCAGTTCGCTTTCCGCCAGCAGCGCCACCAGACGCAGGCGCGTCGCCTCGCCGACCGCCCTGAGGGCGGCAAGGGTGTCATCCAGGGAAAGGGTCTGCTCTTCGGTCATGCGCTCAGCCAACAATGTCGATATAAAGATATCTTTATATCATATCGACAGGCGATACAAGAGGCAGCGCTCCGCTACTTACGAATTGGTTCACAATCCCCTAATCCGGAAACTGACGGCTTGTCAGACGGCCCTGCGAGACAGTTGAACCAAGGCAAGGAGAAAATTCGGCTTGATCCGGGCCGGCTTCCAGAGGACAACTTAACGTTACGGGAGAGAATTGTTTTCCACGGCCTTCGCGAACGGGCCCCGGCGCAAAAACGGGAAGAAGGCCGCCGCTCCGATCCCTTCCGGAACGGAGTTCGGTTAAGAAACAAATCGAGAGGACACGTCCATGAATTGCAGAGCCGTCATTGCAGGTTTCAGCACCGCATTTGCGGCCGTGTTCATTTGGACCGCGAGCGCTTTCGCACAACCCGCGCCTCTTGCTTCCTGGAACGACGGCGCGTCCAAACAGGCCATTGTCGAATTCGTCGAGGCTGTCACGGCCGATGGCGGCCCGGACTATGTCGCACCGGCCGACCGGATCGCCACATTCGACAATGACGGCACGCTTTGGGTCGAGCACCCGATGTACACCCAACTCGCCTTCGCACTCGATCGGGTCAAGGCCCTGGCTTCGGAACACCCGGAATGGAAGACCACCCCGCCGTTCCAGGCCGTTCTTGAAAACGACATGGAGGCCCTCGGCAGGTCCGGACACAAGGGGCTCATGGAGATCATCGCCGCGACCCATGCAGGCATGAGCACCGACGCGTTTGAAAAGATCACCTCCGACTGGATCGCGACAGCAAGACACCCGAGATTCCACAGGCCCTATACCGACCTTGTTTATCAGCCGATGCTCGAACTCCTCGATTACCTGCGCGCAAACGGCTTCAAGACCTTCATCGTTTCCGGCGGCGGCATCGAGTTCATGCGGCCGTGGACCGAGGAGGTCTACGGCATTCCGGCGGAACAGGTCGTCGGCTCATCCATTGTGACCGAGTACACGGTCGTCGACGGCCTGCCAGAACTGATGCGCTTGCCGGAGATAGCCTTCGTCGACGACAAGGCCGGAAAACCGGTCGGAATCCTGACCCATATCGGCAAACGCCCGATCGCCGCCTTCGGCAATTCCGACGGCGACTACGAGATGCTGCAATACACGACGGCAGGTCCCGGCAAACGCCTCGGCATGTTCGTTCACCACGACGACGCCGACCGGGAGTATGCCTATGACCGGGACACTCATTTCGGCAGGCTCGACAAGGGGTTGGACGACGCCTCGAAGGAAGGCTGGCACCTGATCAGTATGAAAGACGACTGGAACCAGATTTTCCCCGGGAAATAACTCCGTGCGGGCACAGACTTCTTTCGGCCTCACCGCCGCCGGTTACCCCCTCGCTGTCACGATCGCTCTGATCCTGGCATCGCTTGTCTGGGGCGGTGCGGCTTTGGGCCAAGAAAACGCGCCCGCCTCCCCGCCAGCCCATGTCGGCACGCCCGTCTGCTCGGGATGCCACACGGAGGAAGCAGCCGCCTGGAAGCAGTCCCATCATGCGAAGGCCTGGATGCTCCCCGGCCCTGACAGCGTCGACGGTGACTTCGACAACGCGCAATTCACTCACAAAGGCAGGACGAGCCGTTTCTTCGAAGCGGAGGGCGCCTATTTCGTCGAGACGGAAGACGTCCCCGGCGAGCCGCAGACCTACAAGGTTGTCGGTGTCGGCGGGATAGCCCCGTTGCAGCAGTATCTCGTGGAAACGGAGCCAGGACGCTTCCAGTCCTTAGACATTGTCTGGGACCAGGAACAAAGGCGCTGGTACCATCTTTATGGCGAAGAAGCGCCACCTCCCGACGACGGCCTGCATTGGAGCGGTCCCTACAAGACCTGGAACAGCCGCTGCGCGGAATGTCACGCCACCGGCTTTGAGAAGAACCACGATCTTAGAACGAGGTCCTATTCCAGCAGGCAATCGGAAACCGGTGTCGGCTGCGAAGCCTGCCATGGCCCCGGTGAAGCGCATCTGGCCTGGGCAGCGAATCCGCAGACCTATGAGGCAAGTCCCTTCCCCGGCACGGGCGCACGCGGACTGGTCATCGGTTTTGAAAAGGATCTGCCGGAAACGGAGATCCAGCAATGCGCAGGCTGTCATTCACGGCGGGAAGCATTTCAGGACGGCAATCCCCTGCCCGGAACGCCCTATCACGACGCCTATCGTCTCGCCCTGCTGCGCCCGGGTCTCTATCATGCCGACGGTCAGATCCTCGACGAGGTCTATGTTTACGGCTCCTTCCTGCAATCGAAAATGTATTCCAGCGGCGTACGCTGCTCGAACTGCCACGAACCGCACAGCGGACAGATGAGTGCGGAAGGCAACGCGGTCTGCACCCAGTGCCATTCACCGGCCGGGAACGCCGAGTTTCCCATGCTCACAAGGAAACTCTACGACGACCCCAGCCATCACTTTCACGCAACAGGAACGCCTGGCGCCGAATGCAAGTCCTGCCATATGATCGAGCGGACCTACATGGGCATCGACGGGCGGCGCGACCATTCCTTCCGCGTGCCGCGCCCGGACCTGTCGGCGAAGCTCGGCACGCCAAATGCCTGTACCGATTGCCACAAGGAAAAGGCCCTGTCCTGGGCAGCGGGCGAAATTGCAGATCGGTTCCCGAACGCGAAGCACAGGCCCGCGCACTACGGCGAGGTTTTTGCAGCCGCCCGGCAGCAACGCGGCGCCCACGAGGAAGACCTGCTGGCGGTCGCGGATCAAAGGACGTTCCCCGGGATTGTCCGCGCCACGGCCCTGGAACTGCTCCAGGCAAGCGCCGCACCGGAAGTCGCCGGCAAGGCAGCGCCGCTGATCGAAGACGACGACCCGCTCGTGCGTGCCGCGGCCGTCGCCCTGCAGCTTCACGCGCCTCCGTCTGAACGGCTGCAGCGGATCGCACCGGCACTTGACGACGAATTCCGCTCCGTGCGCATGGCCGCCGCCCGGCTGTTGATCGGCGCGCCCATAGCCCAATTGCCGAAGGCGGCGGCCGAAGCCGCCGGTCGCGCCACACGGGAGTGGCAAGTGTCTCTCGCCAACAAGACCGACTTTCCCGAAACCCATCTCGCATTGGGGGGCATGGCCCTGTCGATGCGCAATCAGAATGCAGCTCTCGCCGCTTTTGAGGAAGCAACCCGGCTCGATCCTCAATTGATCGACGGCTGGATCATGCAGGTCCGTGTCAGGATGGCCATCGGCGATCTCGCAGGCGCGCAAAAAGCGCTGCAAAAGGCTCTCCTGGCAAACCCGGAGGATCCCAGCCTGAGCGCATACAAAACGCAACTTGGACGCTGAAGACAATACGATCGCAATACAATTGCAATTTAGCAACAGTCTTGAAGACCTTTGAACAAGAGGCTGCGAAGCAGGACCAATCAGCGAGAAACAGTGTTATGCTTCTAAGAGCCGAAACTATTTCGGAACACAGATCTTCCCCTAGGAGACTTCAGGCGATTTAGCGTGGGGCCGAACCGGAAGGTCTCCTTGAGCCGGCAAGAGCGGGGCAGGAACGATGCTGAAAGATGGTCTCTCAACACTCGCGGGCGCCGTTGCGATCGTTGCAACTCAACTACCGGCTCTGGCGGCTGACCTGCCATTGGAGCCGCAGCCGGCGCCTTCCCGGATCGTGGAAGACCGCTGGACCTTCAAGGTCACACCCTATCTTTGGGCGGCGTCGCTAAACGCCGAAACCCGGGCGGGCGACAGCCTGGAACTGCCGTTCCGCGATGTGCTGAAGAACCTCAACATCGCCCTGATGGCGACGGCAGCGCTGGAAAAGGGACGGTTCGGGTTCTATTCCGACCTTGTCTACATGCATCTGGAAGGCTCTGAATCGACGACGGCAAACCTCGTCAACGGTCCGTTGAATGCAAGGCTGGACGTGACGATGCAGAGCTTCATCACGACCAATTCCCTGGGCTATGCGTTTGTCGAAACACCGAGCACCGAAATCGCCGGGTTCGGCGGCTTTCGGTATCTCTGGCTGAAAACCGACCTCGATTTCTCCCTTGGCGGTTTCAGTGCCAGCGCCAGCACCGACGGCCAGGTAATCGATGCGGTCGCCGGCCTGCGCGGAGAAACCAGGTTGGCGGATCGCTGGTCCGTCGTCTATTACGGCGACATCGGCACCGGCCAGTCGGACCTGACATGGCAACTCTACGGCGCGGTTGGCTACGACATGAAATATCTGGATCTGTTTGCCGGCTACCGCTACATGGGCTGGCGCTTCGACGACGTGGCCAACCTCGACAGTCTGGACGTTCACGGCCCGGTCATCGGCGCGCGCTTCCGCTTCTAGCGCAGCCGCAGCCGGCCCAATTCACCCCTTTTTGCCGGCCAGCATGTGATCGAACCGCCCTTCCTGAACGCAGGCGGGCAAATCCTCCGGCGGGATGAGGTCCGTTCCTAGCAGTTCGCGCTCGTAAAGCTTGAAAATGTCGCTGGTATCGACGGTCTGTCCGTGAACCACAGAGGCGAGTTTGGTCCTGAAGGCCTCCAGTCCCCCCATGGACGAGAAGTGCCATCCGGCGTCGGGAATGATTTTCACCGGCCGGCCGATACCCGACAGGCTGTTGTTCCGGATCCTCAAGAACGGCTGGGTCACAAAGCCCGGGACATAGGCCTTCTTGGTCATTCTCGCCTTGGTCCGGCGTAATTGCTGCGGTGTCGTCAGGTATTTCTTCTCAATCATCCGCGAGCCCAAAAGCCAGGTCTTGTCCGGAACGACCCGGTTCAGATGATGCTTGTACAGACCCTGTTCGAACACCAGCAGCCTGCCCTTATAAAGCCGCCTTTCCAGAACCGTTTCAAGGACCGATGCCCGAACGATCTCGTCGACATCGGAAAGCAGGATCAGGTCGTCGCCGTCGCAATCTTCAAGCGCACGCGCGATGCAGTTGCGCTGAAAGTTCTCCCGCTCCCAGTCTTTCTTGCGCCGGTGCTGGTAGACGCCGAGTGCCGGAGGCAATTCGTCGGGAAACTCGACCTGCACATCGATTATCTTGTCCGCCCAGGCTGAAAAACGCTCCCGGTTTTCCTTGAAATAATAGGGTTTTTCCGTGCCGCGCTGGGTCTGATTGGCCTCCACCAGAACGAAACGGTCGACGAACGGTCCCATTTCGCGCAGGCGGATTTCCAGAAGGTCGAACTCGTTATGGAAGACGAAGCAGTCGAAAAGTTTCACCTGGGGCTCCTCACAAGCTCTTCCAAAGCCTGAACTGGGCGCGCATCGCTTTTTCCTGGAGGAACCGTATCGTCTTGAACATGGGCGACAACGTAAGGCCGGCGGACGGATGGGCACCGGACAGGAACACCTCCTCGAAGCGTTTCATCACCGGTTCGGGACGGTAGCCCTCGACCGAAGTCCGCGCCAGCTCTCTGTCTTTTGAACTCGGCTGGTACTGCGTCAGCAGCCGCACCAGATCCCCTCGCGTCCGGTAAAGCCACTCCGTCTTCGGCGTCATGCGGACATGGTTCCGGTCCATCCCGCCGGCCCAGCTGAACACGGGTTTGCCGAGCATCAGAAACTCCGCGATCGCCAGCCCGAAGCTCTCGCCGATCTTCTTGGCGTTCAGCCCGGCATCGCAACTCGCAATGAACCGCGCCTTTTCCTCAGGATCGACGATGGAGGGCAGGAAGAGCGCACGCGGATGATCGACAAATTTTTCCGTGTTGACGAACAGGAAATAGAGATCCGGCCTCTTTTCAAGCGACACCTCGACCGCCTTCTGGGCGAAAGGAATGTTGAACTGGTCGTAGCCTCCATAACGGCCGACCACGAAGGCGGTGTCCGGAATGTTCAACGCCGGGCGAAGGCTTCCCACAGCCTCCGGCAGATCCACGATATGCGGCACGGCCGGCGCCTGTCCGCCACTCATCCAGTCCGCCAGCCAATCCGAGACATAAGCGTAGACGTCACCGTGGGGCTCGAAATGGCGGAACACCGCATGAATGCCCGAGCGCCCACCGGCAAGGTCCAGAGGCCGTTTCCGGCCCTCGCGGATGTAATAGCAGAAGTCGAGCTGATACGGTTCGCTGACGGTCCGGCCGTCGTCACCGGAGGAGATCGGCACCAGCCGCAAGGTCTTTTTGAATTTCTCGACCACTTGCGGAGCGCTCTTGGCTTCGCTGTAGAAGACCACCGCCTCGTGGCCGAGAACATCCTGAACGCCGCGGGCATAATCGTAAATCGCGACGCTCATGCCTCGCTCGTTGATGCCCCCAGCCTGAAATCCGATCCGCATGCCGACCCTGTTTTTAGTTCGTGGCGGACCGATATCGGATTTCACGCGCAAGGTCCATGCCGGAGGCCGGAAAGGCGTTGGGGGCGCGGCTCACGATGCCGGGAGGGCCTGGGAGTGGCCACACGAACAAAAAGCCCGGCACAGGGCCGGGCTTGCAAATGCGGAAACCGTGACCGGTTCCTCAGTTCAAGACGGTCGAGGTCCAGTGAGACATTTTCCGTTTGGCCTCCGCGATCGTCATGCGCTCGAAGAGCGCCATGGACTCGCTGCGCACTTCCGGGGTCAGCCGGTGCCGCCACGGACCGATGGACAACAGCGAACTGATCGTGATGGACGAAAAGCCGGATGCCTTTGCAAGTATGACAAAGGGCTCAGGATTCGGCCGCACCATCCAGTGGCTCATTTCCTCGACGCCCGCGCGCACCAGCCAGGAAAAGGTGGCGACCGCCTCCGCGAACCGGTCCTCGGAAGCAAACCGGCGCAAGGCCGCTTCGTTGACCATTCCGCGTTTGGCCAGCAGGATCACCCGGCTGCGCGCCGTTTCGAAATCGTAGCGGCCCAGCCAGTACTGGTTGGACATATGCTGGGCCGCCACGTCTGCCGCTTCGTCCAGACGCACGGCTTCTTCCTCTCGGCCGGCTGCCTGGAGCTTCTTGCGCACCTCTTCGCTGGCGACCGCCACGAGGCTGGCAATATGCGCCTCGGCAAGGTCACCGCGTTCACTCAGCGAAAGCTGCAGCGTCGCATCGGCCGCCGCGTCACTGATCAGGACCATGAGCGAAGCGTCGGAGAGCGACGCACCTTCATTGCCGGCAACCTTCCGCTTTACCTTCAAATCGCCCTTGCGCACGAGAACGTCGGTCACCTCCTCAGAGAGGACTTCGCGCTGCGCGATTGCGAAACAATGGGTGTTGCCGCGCTTTTCCGCAATCTTGATCAGGTCGGTGTCGCGCAGGACAGTCGATCTGACCAGGATCGGTTCGGCCACC
Source organism: Roseibium aggregatum (assembly GCF_017309185.1). Classification (GTDB taxonomy): domain Bacteria; phylum Pseudomonadota; class Alphaproteobacteria; order Rhizobiales; family Stappiaceae; genus Roseibium; species Roseibium aggregatum_B. The sequence continues at coordinate 174,712 of NZ_JAEKJZ010000002.1, forward strand.
TCGATATCGTCATCCGCGAGCCGGCGGATGGTTTCCTCGGGTCCGCGGCGCAAACTTGACATTTGTTCCGCCACATAGCGGCGGACCTCTGCCTCGACCATATCGACGAGCCGCAGGAGAACCGAATCGTAAATATCGACCTGCTCGTCGGAGCAGCGGTCGGATGTCAGGGCGAACAGGGTTGCGACGTGCCGGGCGAGTTCCGCCCGTCTGGCGCTGCCAGCTTCACCGGTCAGCTCCGAAAAGTTCACCAGTTCTGTTTTCAACGCTTCAGTCATTGCTCGATACCAATTTCCATGTGTGCCTATCTGGCGTCGATAGCCACAATGGACCCGAGATTTAAAGAAGACCGAAACACGCTTTTAGAGAATGTAATTGTCTTTTTGTAAAACTTGATAGAAATTCTAAACGCATCGGAACGATCCACGGCAGAGCATTGTTTTTAAAAGATTATCCCGGAAAAATCGCTGCATTCAAAACCCAATTCCACACTCTGAAAGGCCTGTTTTTTTTGAAAATAAACGGCAAAAACGCCGAAATTCGACCTTTTCCAGCGGCGTTCTCGATGAATTTGTTAATCCGCCTCACGTGATGCCGAGACCATAGCCTCATCACCTTGCCTGACCCTTGCCTTCGGCTCCTCCAGACCACTCGACGCCTCTCGACCGAACCCCTGTTTCGCAATGCGCGGGATAGGCGCGACCTTCAATTTAAAAAGGAAAACATTTTTATATCCTGAGGCCATAAGTTGAGATATAAAGAAAGAAAAATATTTCTTTATTAGGAGGCCACGACGCTCATGGCGAAACCGTTCCCGGCCGTTCCCCGCTCCCGGACAGAGCGGCGCTGTAGCTTCCTGAAGAAAACCGCAAGTCTGTTCAGACGCTGGCTGACGCCTTTCCTGCCCCGTCGAAAACGGCGGCGCATTCCCGACGATCTGCTCCATGACGTTCTTCCCGACACCGCCCTGAGAGCGCGCGAGGAACTGCACCGGCAAGGCGCACCGTCTTCGAGAGACCTCAACGACCGATGAAGGACACGGGGCGCGAAGGAAAGCAAAACGAGATCGTGCCCCCCCTTCATTGATTGGCGAGCTTCGGGAATAACGGATCGTACGAAAACTGAGAGACCGCTTCCCGGGTTCAGGACAGTTCTCCCCCGGCGCCGCGAAAGGACCGGCTTCCCCGGCACGCTTCGGAACCGGAAGCATCGCGTCCGCTCTCGACACCCGGATTCGAGTTTTCTAGTGTGGGCGTTGCAGCTATAATGCTTTTGGAACAAGTTTCTCTTGTCGCCTATTCCTTTTGACCGAATTCAAACTCACGCCACGCGGACCATGGGATGATTGCTCAACAAAAACGCGGCAATGAACTATCCGCAGTGCTGTTCGCAGATATTTGCGGCTACAGCCATCTCATGTCGACCGACGAAGACCGGACCGCCAAACGCGTTGAGCAAGCCATCAATCTGGTCAGGGCTCTGGTGAAGGACTACGGCGGGTCGGTGGAAAATATCGCCGGCGACGGTATCCTGGCGCTCTTCAAGAATGCCTCCCAATCGATCAAGTTCGCCATTCAGATGCAACAGGAATTCCAGAAGGATGCCGTCTGGAACTCCGACAAGTTCCCCATTCAGTTCCGTGTAGGCATTAATCTCGGGGAAGTGCGGGAAAGCGCCAACGGCATTCAGGGACACAGTGTCAACCTCGCATCGAGAATCCAGGGGGTCGCCGAACCGGGCCAGATCTGCGTTTCGGCCGCTGTCAAACAGACGGCACGGAGCCTGGAGAACGTCCATTTCAGGACACTGGGCACGCCCTCCCTTAAAAACATTCAGGAACCCGTCGAAATATTCGCCATCGTTCCTGTCAACGAGGGCGAAGCGCCGCCTGATCCGGTTGTTCACCGCAAGCCTCTGAATGACCGGAAGAAAAACGAGAGTTCGATTGCGGTTCTGCCTTTCAGCAATATCACCGGCGAACCCCAACTCGTCCATCTCTGCAACGGCCTGGCCGGAGACATCATTGGAAACCTGACGCGGTTTCAGGACCTGCATGTCATTGCGCAAAGATCGTCATCCGCCTTCGCGGAAAAATTTCAGGAACCGAGCCTGATTGCCAAGAAACTGGGCGTGCGGTACCTGGTCGACGGTGGCCTGCAGCGCGCGGGAAGCCGGGTCCGTATCCTGGTGGAACTGGTCGAGGCACAGTCGGACCTGACGGTCTGGTCGGAACGCTTCGACGGCGACATGGGAGACATCTTCGATTTCCAGGACGAAGTGACCGCAGTCATCGCCTCCCGCCTTTCAGCCGAGGTCAATGCGGCGGAACTGCGCCGCCAGCGCGAAAATGCACCTTCCGATCTGCAGGCCTACGGACTGATTTTACGCGGCAAGGAAGTCTACCGGCGGCTTGACCGTGAAACCAACAATCATGCCCATAGCCTGTTCAAACAGGCCGCGGGGGTCGATCCCGGGTATGCCCGCTCCTACGTCGGCATGTCGCGCATGTTGAACGATGCCTGGCGTTTCAACTGGGCGGACCCGCCGGAGCAAGCGCTCGACGAGGCCTTGCTTCAGGCGGAAAGGGCAATCGGTCTGGCACCGAGCGACGCCCGGGGGCACGCGGCGTTCGGGCTGGCCTGCCTTTACAAGCGCCAGCACGAGGAGTCGCTTGCCGCCTATGAACGCGCGATCGAGTTCAATCCCAATGACGCAGACGTGCTGGCCGAGATGGGGCATTCCGTGTGCTGCAACGGCGATCCGGAACGCGCGGTGGGTTTGATCAAGAGGGCCATGCGGCTGAACCCCTGTTACCCGGACTGGTATCTCTGGCATCTGGGCGAAGCCTTTTTCGACATGCAGGATTACAAGTCGGCCGTTAAGACCCTGAAGCAGATGCATGACAAGACCGAAGGCTATCGCATGCTGACAGCCAGCCATGCGTTGATGGGAGATATCTCAACGGCCAACCGCTATGCGGAAAGGCTCCTCGCCACGCATCCGGAATTCACGATCAAGCATTGGGAAAACGTTCCGCCGGACCGCGAGCCGGGCCCTCGCGAACGCTTGATGGAGGGATTGAGGAAGGCTGGTTTCAAGTGAGCGATGAAGAAAAGTCACTGAAGCACGCGGTTGATCCGGTTTACCCATCCCAGAGGCCCTACCGGCTTCGCCCCGCCGTTGCATCCGATTTTTCTTTTTGCCGGACGCTTTATATCGAGACCATGTTTCCACTTCTGGAAGCCCTGGGCCGCCTGGACTGCGAGCGCGCTGAGAAGGCTTTCGAGACGTACTTCGATTGCAACGAAATCAGATTGGTGATGGTCGAGGAAACGGTGGTCGGCTGGATCCAGGTGTCGGAAGAACCTTCCCGGTTGAATCTCGACCAGATCTATCTGCTTCCCTCTTACCGCAACCGTGGCCTGGGCACGCTTCTGATAGAAGATGTCATGAAAAACGCGACCGCGATGGAAAAGCCGCTTCACCTCTCGACGGTGAAAGGAAATCCGGCAATCTCCCTCTACAGACGTCTCGGCTTCACCTTTTTCAGTGAAGACGAAACCAAGATCCATATGCAGTGGCAGTAACGCTTGCCCGCGTCCAGCGGCAGAGAACCGTCTCCCCTTCCCGTCCAGACCCCGGGTTCATAGAGTCCGGTTTGCATGTCGAACGCGAAGCCGCCAATCCGCCTTGTTGGGAGCCCCGTGATAAACCCCTGCAGCATGCATAAGCATCATTCTGCCGGGACTTCCTCGCTCGCCGTTTCCGGATAGTCACCTGAAAGCCGAGTTTTGGGGCCGAACCCTAAACTTTCGGAATCCTCTGAACAAAGAAGGCGTTTTCCGCGTCGGGCTCCATTTGCGTCTGCTGACCTCCGACCATGAACAAGGCTTCGATCTCGACGTTGAAGGACCCGTTCGCGCTTTCGTCGATCTCGACGTCTTTGCACTCGATCGCGGTCACTCCGATGACGTCGCATTGCTCCTCGGGAACGCTCACGGTGCCTTCAGCGCCGGACGCGGGCGTGAACTTCACCTTGACCTTTTTGCCCAACACCAGGTCGTGGCCGATGCTGGGAAAAATCAATATCTTGGTTTTGAGGGCTTCCCCCGTAGGAACATTCTTGTTGTCCGGGCTGCAAGACAAATCCGCCATTCTGAACTTCCCGCTTTTGGGCTTTGGGCCAAACGTTTCAAACTTGGTTCATTTGCCGACGCTGCCAGCGTCAGTCGCTGTTACCGCCATAGGCCTTGCCGCCGCTGTACGCCTTGCCGCCACTGTAGGCCTTGCCACCGCTATACGCTTTGCCGCCGCTATAGGCCTTTCCGCCGCTGTACGCCTTGCCACCGCTATAGCCCGACGCAGCCGCACCGGCCTCCGCTTCCAGCAGGATCTTCTCAAGCGGACCTGTTTCGGGGTCCAGCCTGATAAGATAGTCCCCCTTGTCGTATGACCAGACCATGATGTCGTCGGAGAATGCGGTACCGTTTACCGCAGTGCCGCCACGGTCGACACTGCCCGGCTGCCGGGCCAACCTTCTCTTCTCGGTCGACTGTTGCGGAACAGGCCCCTCCGCGGCGGTTCCTGCCCCGTGAACGAGGAAAATCTGCGGACGGGCAAAGTCGTAATACTGCCCTTCAAAGGCATACCCGTAGATGCGCGCGAATTGCGCTTTCCGGTGTTCGGTGGTCTCGTCAACCAGCAACTGTTTGATCAGTTGATTGTTCTCGCCATACCTCGGGACAGGAGCGGTAGACGTCTCGTTGGGTGGCGGACTCTTCTTCCTGGGGTCCGAAGGGTGCTTGTATTCCATATCCTCCATGACCCGGCCAAAAAGTAAAATCTCTGAAGTACTAAAAAGCGTTTCCGGCATGGAAGCCCCCCGGTGACCTGACACATTTACCGCTCAAACTACCGCCATAGTAGCATGGACCCTAGGGAAATCTACCGCAAACCAACTCTCTAACGCTTTGGAATTTACCCGTTTCCCATGCGGGCAAGCGCCATGCGAGTTGAAAAAGGCAGGTGGGAACATCCATGCCCGGCCGCTCCGTGGTCCTGACCGTCGGCAACCAGTGTCCGTGCGGAAAAGGCGTGGCTCGTTTCGTCCGGCGGCGTGAGACGGGGGCCCGCCGACACTTCACCGATGCCCCGGTTCCGCATGTTCACGGAAATGATCCGTTCGAAACGGCCACCGGTAACTTCCCGGTCGGCTGCGAGCATCGCCTGCGCGACATCTTCATAATTCAGGGTCAAGGACGACAGCCGTCGCCAGGTTCCGGCCAAAGCGATGCCCATATAGTCCCGCGCGCCGGCAAGCGCTTCCGCGAACTCATCCGGATCCTTCCGATAGGCTTGGTCAAAGAGCGGTTGAATGATTGCGACATAGTCGGGATCGTTTTCAATCCTGTCCGACAGATCCTCCAGATGCACCGAAATGAGCCCCGCTTCCACCAGATTTTCGTGAAAGACATCGACCAGGATATCGAACATTGCTCCGGTCAAAGGCTGCGACAGGTCGTGCTCGCTCGTCCAGCCGTCCTTGAATTCGAACAGGGTCCGATTGTTGGACGCCAGGCGCAATTGCTCCTGGTTTGAAACCTCCCCAAATCTGTTGAGATGGTTGAAAGTGTAAAGATTGCCGCGGCTTTCCGCCAACAGATCGTTCATCGGGGACTGGAAATGCATGAGCGAGATCAAGGAGACCAGGTCGGCCGCGGACTCGTGAAAGCCGAAATACTCCCCGTGAACGTCGTTCGTGTCCGGTATGCCGACCTCCTTGTAGATGATGAGGTGCCCGACTTCATGAGACAGAACGTCAAAGCTGAGGCCGAAATTCACATGCGCGCCGCTTTCATGCTCGTAAGAGCCGATTTCCACCGAACCGAAGCCGGCAAAGGCGTTGTCCAGACCGCGCAGGAACAAGATCTCCAGCCGATCGTAATGGCCGGAGAAATGCCATTCGATCGGATGGCCGAAATAGCCCTCCCAGATATCCAGCGTGAACCGGATCGAGCCGTAGGCATGGGCTTGCTCAAACTGCGGCGTCCCGAATCTCAGGTGGTCGAAGTGGCCTTCCGGACCGGGCTGCGCCGGAGGACGGATAGGCCCCTCCCAGGGCGGCTTGAAATGAACGGTACGACCCGAATGCTGGTAATATCCGTAGGGACTCTCCTTGCCCACCGGATCGATCACATACATGCGGTCGTCGGACGGCCCCTGGCTGGCGCTGCCCGCCGGTGTCGAGACCCAGACCAGCTCAGGCGTTCCCTCGTCCTCGAGACTGGGTAGATTCGGGAACAGCAGAAACCGGGTTCCAGGATGCGGAACTGATTTTGGATCCATGGGCTTTTTCTGCTTTCTCTTGTTCCGCAATCGCCGGCAGGGTGACCGCACCGCGTGCTTGTGCCAAGCGAAACAGACTATGGCTCATCTGACCGGGTCAGACTTTGCCGAAAAGAGTATTCCCGGGCGATCATTGAATCAAAATTGCTGCGATCTTCAATGTCAATCATCTTCAGATGATCATCAATACTTTCAGGCAAGGGTTGTCCGAGACAGGTTTCGAAGTACCAAAGCCGAAGACCGGCAACGGAAAACCCGCCGTCCAGGGTATCTTCTTCTCCAACCGGCGATTGATCCATAGCGGATTTCAATCCGGCCCTGTGGGCCAGCTCTTCGTAGGTGCCGTCAATTTTCAGTTCCGCGAGCAGAAACTGCGGGGCGCTGGACGCGACATACCGGCCAAGCGCATCGATACGGGCCTCCTCTGTAATCAGCGCATGAAGACCGGTCTCGTCGAGCCCGTTCCGCTCGCACCAGGATCTGAGGTCTCGGGTTGAATAAAGTCCGCGGTTCTCGCGGAATTTACGAAGCGTTCCGGGGAAATCCCCTTCCCCGGCTGTGGTTCCGCCTCCGCCCGGTTCGCTTGCCAGAAAACGTCCGGCGGCCCTGCGCCTGATGGCGCAATAGGAGTCGGGTTGCAGGCGCAGTTCGTCCAGAACCGCCACGCCCGTCCGGGCCTCCGGCGGGTTCGACGGGGTTGCATTGACCAGCCGGTCCCACATCACTGTCCATTCGAAAGCAAAAGACGGGACAGCCGGCCTGTCTCCCTGCGCGAGCCAGCTGGATACCGCATCGAGAAGCGCCAGCGCGTCTTCCTTTTTCTGATCGACCCGGCCTGTCGCCAGCCAGTTCTCCAGAGCCTGCCCGGCTTCGCTCATGTCCTCCAGACCCGCTACTGCCTCAAGCAGAGTGGTCCACTTTCGCTCGGGATAATAGGAGGATTTGGCGATATCGGCGAAACGGGACGCGGAACGCTCGTCCAGAATATGCTCGGCGACGGCCTTCCTCAACGTGGCGCGAATATTGACCATGGGTTCGCAAAGCGAGGGATATCCCAGTTCCGCGGGCCCGTGCAGCACCGCCACCTCGTCGTCGTCCTGAAGCGACCCGTCGCGAAAGGCCTCAAAGATATCGCCGACGCCGACCATCCCGAACTTGCAGAGTTCCGTGGCTCGAAGCGCGCCCATGCTGGATGCTCCGAAAACGGCGACGCCTTGCTCGATGGCCCACAGGATCTCCTTGTGCCAGACGGACGCCGCCCCCTGGAAATACCCGTCGATCAGACCGATGACCGATGGCCCGGATTGAGCGGCGAGATAGATATCGCCCATCTGGGCCGGCGGCCGGACGTCCGCCTCGAGCCGGCTGTCAATCTCGGCCTTGCTGATCGTCGGCCCGGCAAACAGGATCGTCTTCATGCGTCAGGCGTGTCCGGCACGCAGTCCCGGCAGGTAATCTTCGTGATCGTCCGGGCCTTCAAGGCCCGGGATGACGATCCTGACCACCGGTATCTGAAAGGCGTCGTTCGTGAGATCGACGCACAGCACCTTTTCAATACCCGCCTTGCCCAGTCTATCCAGCATCGTTTCAACGTCACTTTCGAAACTGTCGCCGGATCGGTCCACGAAGCGCGCAAAATCAAGAGGCTTCGGGGAGAACAGATCCATGAGCCTTCTGGCATGATTGTTTTTCTCTGTAATTTCATCTGCCTGGTATTCGCTCCGCCCAAGGTCGTCACGGGCGCCGGCGATATAGTTTGTCCTGACCTGTATGGCTTCGGTTATTGCCCGTGAAACCGCGATTGCCGGATCCAGATGGCACCCCGCCCCGCCGCCGGAATGGCCCAAGGGGACCTGCTCATCGACAATCAGGCAATAAAATGCCGGAATACCCACGTCACTGGTCATATCCCAGATGCCGGCCGCGAAGCCCGCCCGGCGCAGGGCTTGGAGGGAAACGAGGCACTCCGGGTCCGCAATCGTCGAAAGGTCAATTCGCGTCGTGGCGCGGGCCTTATCGGAAAGCCGGTTCCACAGGCTGTTGGCGTCCCGCTCCACAACCTCACAAATGCCGTGGGCAATCGCCTCAAGGATGTGATTTCCCGAGGCAAGTCCGTTCGTGCAGGACACAAAACACCCGCTTCCGGTGATGGCCGGCACCGTATAATTGGAGTGGACCATTTCAAACGGGAGCCAAACCGCTGTGCCTGTTGAAAGCTCCCGGCCTTCGATCCAGAAGATCCGGCGGTCCGGATGCCACGCACCTGACTTCAACTTGGGCAAGGCGTCCACGTCGACCAGATCATGATGAGCGGAAAACTCGTTGTAACTGCCGAATTTCAACGGCAGGACAATCCGCTCCGCGTGATAGTTTTCAATTGCCTCCATGGCGGCCGACGCCATGGCTGCGTCCAGAGACGTGCCTTTACCCTGCGAAATCGAAACCGACCTAGAGTTTGGGCGTACGGCCGAGACGACGGGCACGCCTATCCGGTCGAGACCGGTGAGATTCGCCAGCCTGGTAATGCCCATCTCGTCCAGAAAGGGCTTCACCTTTGCCAGCGTGCGCCCGGGAGGCACGGTTCTGTGTGTGCCTTCCCTATAGCGCTTGGCGGAATTGTCGAGTTCCTGAACGGGCATGTTCTTCCATTGGCTTGTTGCCGGAAGAACATCTCACACCGCATGAAATGACAATGCAATACGCATCGGTTTTTTCACCGAAACACGCGAAAGCATCGCACGGTCGACACACCGGGATGCTTCACATGCGATTGCCCTGGAGCGGCTTATTCCGCGGCAGCAAGGAACTCCTTCGCGGTGTCGGCCTGGTGGTTGCCGCCATCGCCGCTCTTGTTGAACCGTTCCAGCAGCGCCTGACGCTTTTCCGCAGCTTTCTTGAGGTTGGCTTCCTTGACCGGGCCAAACCCGCGGATCATGTCCGGGATACGGGCAACCTCAACCAGAAGGCCGTAATCGCCATCCGGCAAGCGATTGAGGAGCCTCGCGATATCCGCCTCATAGCTGGCGATCAGCGCCCGCTCCGCCTTGCGCTCCGCGGTCCGGCCGAACGGATCGTACCATTTGCCACGAGCGCCCTTGAACTTCGCAAGCAATGAGAAAGCACTGAAGACCCAGGGACCAAAGGCGATTTTTTCCGGGCGTCCGGTTTTCGGGTCCTTGCGATGAGCAAGGATCGGCGGGGCGAGATGAACCTTGAGTTTCTTCGGATCCTCGAACCGCTGCGCGATCTTTGTCCTGAAAGCCGGATCGGAGTAAAGCCGCGCGACCTCGTATTCGTCCTTGTAGGCCATGACCTTGAAGAGCATGTCCGCCACGGTCCGTGTCAGACGCAGGGTTCCCGCACCGTGCGCCTCGTCCTGCGCCTTCACCTTCGCCACAAGATCCGAATAGCGCGCCGCATAGGCCGCGTTCTGATAGGCGGTCAGTTCCTTCGCATTGAAGGCGATCTTCTCGTCCAGTGTGAAGGTCTCGGGTTTTGCTTCCGGCGGCAGCGCCATGAGGAGCTTGTCCGCGTTCGCCGCGAGCACCCGCCCGGCCCGGAAGGCCTTGATGTTGTTGGCAACGGCGGCGCCGTTCAGCTCCAGCGCGGTTTCGATCGCCTCGCCCGACACCGGCAGCGCGCCGCTCTGATAGGCCATGCCGACGAGCATCATGTTGGCATAGATCGCGTCGCCCAGGAGTTTTTCGGCGATATCGGCCGCATTGACCGGCAGATAGGTTCCCGATGCCGCGCGCAGGGCCTCGTCCATGCGCATCTCGTCGAAGGAAAGGGTCTGCTTCAGCACGAACTCGGCCGTCGGCGCCACCTTGGTGTTGGCAACCGTCAGGGTCTGGCCGCGATGGGCAAGCGTCAGCTGGTCCGCGTTGCTGGCGACCACCATGTCGCTGGCGATCAGAAGATCGAGACTTGCCGCCGGAACCCTTGGCCCCTCGATGGCCCTGTCGCTGGCGGCAAAGCGCACGTGAGAGGTCACCGGCCCCCCCTTCTGGGCAAGACCGGTCATGTCCAGTGTGGAGGCCTGCTTGCCGTCGACATGAGCCGCCATGGCGAGCACCGCGCTGATCGTGGTGACGCCCATGCCGCCGATTCCCGCGATGAGCGCGTTCTGCGTACGCTCCAGAGAGGCCAGCTCCGGCTGAGGCAATTCCTCGGCCAGCGCATCGATATCGACATCCGCCTTCTTCGGCTTCTTCAGCGCGGCCCCTTCCACTTCCACGAAGGACGGGCAGAAGCCCTTGATGCACGAAAAGTCCTTGTTGCAGCTTGACTGGTTGATGACCCGCTTTTCGCCAAACGGAGTCGCCAGAGGCTCGACCGACAGGCAGTTGGACTGGACCGAGCAGTCGCCGCAGCCTTCGCAAACCCGGTCGTTGATGAACAGCCGCATGTCCGGATCGGGAAACTGTCCACGCTTGCGCCGGCGGCGCTTTTCCGCCGCGCAGGTCTGCTCGTAGACGATCACGGACACGCCCTTGTAGGTCTGCAGGTCTTCCTGCACATCCATCAGCTCGTCCCGGTGGAAGATCTTTGTACCGGGTGCGAGATTTGACCAGGAACCGTAGTTTTCCGGGGTTTCCGAAACCACCGCAATGCGCTCGACGCCTTCGGCTTCCAGTTGGCGCGTGATCTGCTCGACGCTGAGCTGACCGTCGACCTTCTGACCGCCGGTCATGGCGACCGCGTCGTTGTAGAGAATCTTGTAGGTGATCGGTATGTTGGAGGCGAGCGCCTGTCGGATCGCCAGGATGCCGGAATGAAAGTAAGTGCCGTCGCCCACATTGGCGAAGACATGGCTGTCTCCGGAAAACGGCTGCTGGCCGACCCAGAGAATACCTTCGCCGCCCATTGCGATCTGGCCCTCGGTGGACCGGCCCGCCATTTCCGTCATCGCATGGCAGCCGATACCCGGCATCGAGCGGGACCCTTCCGGGGTTCTGGTGGAAGTCGAATGCGGGCAGCCGGAACAGAAATAGGGAATGCGGGCAGCCCGTTCCGCATGGCCTTGCGCCCACATCGCCTGTTTGGTCATCCGGGTCGCCACCGCACGCATGTCGTCGGAGACCATGTCCTGCGGCAGCCAGGCCGTCAGCCCCTCGATCAGCTCGCCGACGGAAAGTTCCAGCACGTCGGAGAGGAAATGCGATCCGTCCGGGCGGCGCTTGCCCCAGATCTCCGGGCGGCTCATGTCCGGCCAATGATAGGAGATGTCCTTGATCTGCGGCTCCATGAAGGCCCGTTTGTGCTCAACGACAAGAAGACGTTCCGTGCCGCGCGCGAAATCCCTCAGGCCGGTGGGTTCGAGCGGCCAGGTCATGGCAACCTTGTAGACGCCGAGCCCCATCGCCCGGGCCCTGTCTTCGTCGATGCCCATCAGATCGAGCGCCTGCAGCAGGTCCCGGTAGGCCTTGCCGGTGGTGACGATGCCGAATTTCGCATTGTCACGCATTCCGAAGGCCACCCGGTCGAGACCGTTGGTGCGCACATAGTTTTGCGCGGCCGGAATCCGCAGATCCCGCACCAGGCGTTCCGTCTCAAGCCTGTTGCCAAGCAGAAGATCGCGGTTCTGACGGTAGTCCTTGCGCGGATCGCCTTCCAGCGGCCGGACGAGCTGCAAACGGCCAGGCGTAATGTCGATCGTCGCGGACGCATCCATGGTGTCGGCGACACAGATCAGCGCGGTCCACAGGCTGGTGAAACGCGACATTTCCAGGCCGTGTAGGCCGAAGTCGAGAACTTCCTGGATATCGGAGGGATTGAGCACGGGCATTTCGGCATGCTCGAAAAAGAACTCGCTCTGAGCCGGCAGTATGGAGGACTTCGCCAGATGGTCGTCGCCGGCCAGCGCCAGCACGCCACCGTTGCGGTCGGTGCCGGAGGCATTCGCCTGCTTGAGCGCGTCACCGGCCCGGTCCACGCCCGGAGCCTTGCCGTACCAGATGCCGAAGACGCCGTCATAGTCTGTTGCCCGGCCGATCCCGCCCTCTCCGCGCAGCTTCTGGCTGCCCCAGACAGCAGTCGCGCCGAGTTCCTCGTTCACGCCCGGCTTGAAGACCGCGTCGATGGCCTTCAGGTAGCGCTTGGCCCGCATCAGTTCCGTGTCGTAGCCGGCCAGAGGAGAACCGCGATAGCCGGAGATAAAGGCGCCGGTCTTCAGGCCCGCCTGCCTGTCCAGCCGCGCCCGGTCCAGAACAATGCGAACAAGCGCCTGTATGCCGGTCAGATAAACCCGCCCGCCCGTGGCGACATATTTGTCTTCCAGCGTCACGGTTGGCACATGCACATTCATCCGACGTCCTCCTTAACGGCCACATGGCTCGGCCGCGCTCTCCCGCGCAGGCTACTGTTCAGATTAATATCATCCTTTTCTCACGCAATTTCTGTGCTATCGTGACAATAATCCATCCAGAGGCAGAATAAATTTTTCCCAAATAACCGATGACCGACAAATATCTTCTCGACTCTTCCGATATTCGCGTTCTCCGCGTGCTGCAACGGGATGCTTCCCTTTCCATTGCGGAGGTCGCCAAGGAAGCCGGCATGAGCCAAACCCCTTGCTGGCGCCGGATAAAACGGCTCAAGGAACAGGGAATCATCCGGCAGATCACAGCGATTATAGACCGGGAATCGGTCGGTTTGGGCTTTGTCGCCTATTCTTTTGTCAAATTGGCGGTGCCGAGCCGGGAAAACATGGAAACCTTCGACAAGCTGGTGCATCACTGGCCGGAGGTCGTGACCTGTGAGCGTATCACCGGCGCGGTCGACTATCTGATCAAGGTGGTCACCGACGACATCAAGACCTATGACAACTTCCTGCGCCTTAAACTCCTCGACAACACCCTGGTCTCCGACGTGCAGTCGCGCATCGTCGTCAACACGGTCAAGGATACGGTGGCATTGCCCTTGCGGGAAAACTGACGCCCGGTCGGCCACTCACTCCCAAAATCTCAGCGGCGACAGCCCCGTCAGGTCGACGGCCGGCGTTTTACCGACAATCGCCTCGGCCAGAAGCCGTCCGCAGACCGGTCCGAGCGTGAAGCCATCATGCGCATGACCGAAATTGAACCAGAGACCCGGGCTCACCGGCGAGGCTCCGATGACGGGAAGCGAATCCGGAAGGCATGTCCGGCAGCCCATCAAGGGCGTCTCCTGGAGTGCCTTTCCGAGCGGAAACAACTCTTCCGCCCGCTTCTTCGCGTGTCTGACGGCTATCGCATTTGGCGGGGCATCGCGGACAGCGAGTTCGATCCCCGTCGTCAGACGGATACCCCGATCCGTCGGGGCCAGCGCAAATCCGTTTTCGATATCGACCACCGGCCTCGACAGCGAAGCTCCGGAGACAGCACGGAAATGCATATGATAGCCACGCAGAACCGCCAGGGGATAGGTTTCGCCAAGCCCGTTCAGAACCTCCTGGGACCAGGCGCCCAGCGCAAGCACCGCATGGGGAGCGAAGACGGTTCCGCGCTCGCTTTCCAGAAGCCAGCCACCGCGCTGGCGCTGCAGCTTCCGCGCATCCGCTCTGAGATAACTTCCGCCTTCCTGGACGAACCCGCGCCAGAAGGCATCGACAACGCCTCCCGGATTGGAGACCGACCAGCTCTCCGGCCAGTGAAGGCCCTTGAGATTGGACCTCTTCAATCCGGGTTCCAGCGCCGAAACCCCGTCTTCCGCAAGTTCCTCGTAGGCCACGCCGAACACCCTTGCATAGTAGCGTTCGACCTCCGTCTTGCGGTAGGCCTCATCCGTTCTGGCGAGCTGCAGCCAGCCGCCCCGGCGATAGAACCGGTCGGCATTTGTTGTGCCGGCCAACTCCAGATGCTCCTCGACCGCGAGAGACCGCAGGGGCGCGATGGTTCTGGAATAGGCATCGGCGTCCGCTCCGTTGCTCGACTTCCGATACCGGCTGAGCCAGGGCGCCAACCGCAAAAGCGACCCGGGGTGGCAGGTAACCGCGCGTGAGGGACCGAACAACAGGCCAAGCAGTTGGGCCAGGCCGGCGGGCAAGACGTGCGGCACGAAGCCATTGCGCTGAATGATACCGGCATGTCCGGAAGAAGCCTCTTCCCCCGGATGGGTCCGGTCGACAAGAGCGGTGTCGAGCCCCAGACGGCGCAGATGGAGCGCCGTCGAAACACCGGCGATGCCGGCGCCGAGCACCATCACATCGAAGGAGTGGTATTGCCTTGCCTTTTTTGCCATTCCCGCTCCGGCGGCCCTTCGGGCTCTGGCTTCAGGACCCCGGATCCTTTAAGAGAGTTCTTTAGCCTGATGAACGACCTGAGCATCGGGTATCAGACCTAAGTGCCTGCCATGATTTGCACAAACTGGAGACAATCTAGATGATTCGACAGCTGGGCGCAGGGGTGGCATGGCTCGGTCGGCATGGAACCGCGGCTCTGGCTGTGAGTATTTTCATCGGCATGGCGCTACCGGCGCTGTCGAGCTATCTGCGGCCCTATCTGACGCTTGCCGTTTTCAGCCTGCTGACGCTGGCCTTCCTGCGCGCCGACCCTTACGCCATCAAGCAGCGTCTGCGGCATCCGGCGCTTCTGATTGCCGGGCTGGTCTGGATGATGCTCGGCGCCCCCCTCCTCACCTATGCCGCAATCGAGCTGACAAACCTCCGCGCCCTCGGTCCGGAAGTCATCCTTGCACTCTATATCGCAACCGCGGCCCCTCCGGTGATGGCGGCCCCCGCCTTCATCTACCTCCTCGGCCTCGACGCAACGCTGAGCCTGGCGCTTTCCGTGGCGGCTCTGATCGTGACCCCGCTCACCGCGCCCCTGGTCGGCCAGCTCATGCTCGGCCCGTCGCTGCCGCTCAGCGTGACCGGGCTTGCGGTCCAGCTCTCGCTGCTGCTTACCGGCGCCTTTGCGGTTTCCTTTCTCCTGCGCAAGCTCGCCGGTCCGGAACGGCTTGCCCGCAGCGCGCACCACGTCAGCGGCCTGAATGTGCTCCTGCTCCTGTTCTTCGCCATCGCGGCCATGGACGGGGTCGCGGTCAGCTTCGTCACAAAACCCCTGTTCACGCTCGGTCTGACGGGCCTGACCTTCGTGCTCGCCCTGTTGCAGATCGCCCTGCCGCTGATTATCTTTGCGCCTGCGACCCGCGAGGACGCCTACGCTATCGCCCATACCTGCGGTACGCGCAACATGGGGCTGATGGTGGCCGCCTTTGGCGGCACCATACCGGAATTCACCTGGCTCTGGTTCGCGATCGGCCAGTTTCCGATCTACATGCTGCCCATGTTCCTGAAGCCCTTCGTGCGCGTTTATTGTCATCTGAACAACAAAAGTGTGACGCCACAGACCTGACAGAGGCCGGTTGAAATCCTAAGACCGCGAAACCTGAGATTTATGGGTTTCAAGGGAGCGCCCGATGACCGTCTTTCAAGAAGATTTCAAAACCTCTTTCCTCTCGGCCTTTCTGAGCCTGCCAGTGGTTCTTGCCTGTCTCGCTCCCGTTGCACAGGCCGGCGACACGGCCGAGGCTCAGATCCTCGGCTTTTCGAAGGACGGGGCCTATTTCGCCTTCGAGCAATACGGGATCGAGGACGGCTCCGGCTTTCCCTACTCGGAACTCTTCGTGCTTGACGTCGCCCGGGACGCCTGGGTGAAGCCCGCGCCCTTCTATCTGCGTAACGAAAACATGGACGAAATCGAGGGTGAGAACGGCGCGACCGACTGGGACGCGCTGCTGTCTGCGGTGCGTGCGGAAAACCGCGCCAACGCACAAGAGCTGCTGCGGACGACGAAAATCGCCGGAAAAGGCAAGACCGTCGGCCACAATCCGCGCACGGAAATCACCGCGGACCCGCACCGGATGGCCGTCCATCCGCGCAACTTTCACCCTCTGGTCGAAGACCCGGTTGAACTGAGCCTGAGTGAATATGAGTTACCCTCGAAAAGATGCGCGGGCTACAGCATCGAGGGGACGAAGGGTTTCCGGCTGACCATGACCTACAAGGGTAAAACCCGTATCCTCAACGAGGATACCGGCATTCCCGAGAGCCGACGCTGCCCGCTCGGCTACCGGATCGAACGCATTGTCACCCATTTCCCCGAAAACGGCGCCCCGGTGTTTGCGGTTCTGGTGCAGATGGACGCTCACGGTTTCGAGGGCCCCGACCAGCGCTACCTGGCGATTACCGGGCGCTTATAATTCCGCCGGTCAGAGCCGCCCTTCAAGAAGGCGCCGGAACGCTTCCGCGGTAAAGTCATTGGCGGGAAAGAAAGCCTCGATCGCCAGTTCGGACAAGGTGACGTCGAGTGCCGTACCGAAAACCGTCGTTGTCGTCAAAAAGTCCAGCGGCCCGGCCTCACTTGCAAGTTTCAGCGGCACGGCGACACCGCCGAAGACGGATGTATCCGTTTCACCCGCATCCCGCCCTGCTGAAGGATCAGGATACGCTTTCAGTTCATCGATGAGGTCAATCAGCTTGGGATCGGCTGAAACCTCGACCTGCTCCGCCAGACGGGCAAGGATATGATCGCGCCATTCCCGAAAATTCAGGATGCGAGCTGCAAGGCCTTTCGGATGCAGGCTCAGGCGCAGCGCATTGACCGGAGGCTGCAACAGCTCTGGATCGACCCCTGCGAGAAACGGTTCGATCGCGGCGTTGGCGAAAACCATGGTCCAATACCGGTCAACCGCAATGGCCGGGTGTGGTTCATAGCCTTTCAGAATCTGCCGGACAGCACCGATGGCCACATGAAGAGCCGGATCGTCCAGCGACCGCTCGCCGTGAACCGGCGCGAAACCGGCGGCGACCAGCAGCCGGTTCTGTTCGCGAAACGGAACAGCCAGATGTTGGGCCAGCTTCAGAACCATCTCCCGGCTCGGCGAGGACCGGCCGGACTCCAGAAAACTGAGATGGCGTTGCGAAATTCCGGCCTCGAGGGCCAGATCGAGCTGGCTTCTCCGCCGCCGCTGGCGCCATGCGCGCAACAGATCGCCCACGGACGGACCGGTACTGGAAGGCGCAACAGGAAAAAGAAGGCTTTCACTCATCGGCAGAGCTTACACGGTTGGACCGCCCGAATTCCATTACCTCTCGCGTAATCGACGCGAGACAAAGAACCGGCCACCGTACCTCAACGGACGACAGCGGGTTGTCCATTACCGGAAAAGGTCTTCCATGATGAATCTCAAGTCCCTCGTCGTCTTCGATGCGGTTGTTTGCGCGGCATTCGGACTGCTGCTGATTTTCGGAGCGTCCCTGCTGGAGCGCCTGACGGGAATCCCTGAAGCGTTTTCGTTCCTGTGCGGCTTGTTCCTGATGCCCGTCGCCGCATTCATGGCCGTCATCGCCTTGCGTTTTGTAACGACCCCGCCGGCGGTCTGGGTGATTGTCCTGGGCAACGCGGCCTGGGTCGCGGCAAGCCTGGTCCTGCTCACACCGGGACTGATAGCCTTGAACGCGTTTGGCGTCGTCTTCGTCCTTTTCCAAGCGGTTTTCGTCGCGGTGCTTGCCTGCCTTGAAGCGAAAGCCTTGCTCTTCAGCAGCCCAACCGCGGTTGAGCGCTAGTTCGCCGCCCTTTGTCTTGCGCCGTCCGCGAAGGCGTGCTAGCGGGCCTGCATCCTGCAAAACAAGTTTCTGGAGCACACCGGATGACCCGCCCGCTCGCCATCGCCCCCTCCATCCTCGCCTCGGATTTCTCCAAGCTCGGTCAGGAAGTCCGCGACGTTGTGGAAGCCGGGGCCGACTGGATCCATCTCGACGTGATGGACGGCCATTTCGTGCCCAACATCACCTTCGGACCGGATGTCATTGCCAAGCTTCGCCCGCACACGGACAAGATCTTCGACACTCACCTCATGATCGAGCCCTGCGATCCCTATCTGGAAGCCTTCGCCAAGGCGGGCTCCGACATCATCACGGTACATGCCGAAGCCAGCACCCATCTCGACCGCTCGCTGCAGGCGATCCGCGCGCTCGGCAAGAAGGCCGGCGTGTCGCTGAACCCGGCGACCCCTGAAAACGTCCTGGAATATGTCCTCGACCGGCTCGACCTCATTCTGGTCATGACCGTCAACCCGGGCTTCGGCGGTCAGAAGTTCATCGAGGCCATGGTGGACAAGACCCGGCGCATCAAGGCGATGATCGGCGACCGTCCGATCGACCTCGAAATCGACGGCGGCGTCACCCCGGAAACGGCCCCGCTGGTCGCAGAAGCCGGCGCGAACGTGCTGGTGGCAGGGTCCGCCGTCTTCAAGGGCGGAACGGTCGAGAGCTATGCGGCCAATATCGCCGCGATCCGGAAGTCTGCGGAACAGGTCTAGATCCCCTATCCTTTAAAAACTTCGGCTTTTTCCAACGTCCGGAGGTGATGTGACTTTCCGTTGAGACGTTCCCTGCATTACCCTGTCCGTGACAGGACTGGGGGAATCGTCTTGGCGCATATGCATCGAAATATCGGCCTGCTGGGCCTGACGTTCGTCGCGATCAGCGGTATACTGGGGTCAGGCTGGCTGTTCGCGCCCCTGCTGGCGGCGCAGGCCGCGGGGCCTTCGGCGCTCATCGCCTGGGGGATCGGCGGCTTCTCCATGCTGCTCCTGGCCGCCACCTTCGCCGAAATCTCCACCATTCTGCCGGTCGCCGGCGGCATCGGCCGGGTGCCGCATTTCTCCCACGGTTCCGTGGTTTCCATGACCATGGGCTGGACGGCCTGGGTCGGCTACAACACGACGGCGACCATCGAGGTCGAGGCCGTTCTGCGCTATTCCAAGACCCTGGCGCCCTGGCTGTACGGATCCGATGGCCTGCTTTCGGCGGCAGGCCTCGGCGTCGCCTGCTTCCTGCTTCTGGTCTTCACGGTGCTCAACGCCTTCGGCGTCAAGTTCTTCGCCCGCCTCAACACCGCACTCACCTGGGTGAAGATCCTGGTCCCCGGCCTGCTCGCCGCCGTCATCCTCGCATCCGAATTCCGCTATGCCAACT
Source organism: Roseibium aggregatum (assembly GCF_017309185.1). Classification (GTDB taxonomy): domain Bacteria; phylum Pseudomonadota; class Alphaproteobacteria; order Rhizobiales; family Stappiaceae; genus Roseibium; species Roseibium aggregatum_B. The sequence continues at coordinate 194,018 of NZ_JAEKJZ010000002.1, forward strand.
TCAGCGCCTACGGCGGGTTTGCCCCCGAAGGCATCAAGGGAATCCTCTCCGCGATCTCCACAGGTGGCGTGATCTTCGCCCTGATCGGGTTCCGCCATGTGATCGACATGGCCGGGGAAGCGAAGAACCCCAAGGTCAACGTGCCCCTGGCCCTGGTTCTGAGCCTTCTTGTCAGTCTTCTGATCTATGGAGGACTTCAACTTGCCTTTCTCGGCGCACTTGACGAAACCCAGCTCCAGGGCGGCTGGCACTCGCTGAGTTTTCCGGGAGAACTCGGTCCCATGGCCTCGCTTGCGACCGCGGTCGGCGCCCTTTGGATCGTCAGCATCCTGGACACCAGCGCGCGCATTTCCAGCTTTGCCTCAGGCCTTGTCTCCGTCGGCTCCAACGCCCGGCTGGGTCTCGCCATGGCGCAGAACGGCCTCTTTCCGAAATTCATGGAAACCCTGTCGGAACGCGGCGTTCCGCTGTTTGCCCTGATGGTGAATTTCGTGGTGTCCGCGCTCTTCTTCATAGCGCTCCCCTTTAAGGAGGTCCTGGCGCTCAACACCTCCTCCATCGTGTTGTCTTTCGTCGTCGGCCCGGTCGCCGTGCTGGCCTTCCGCCGCCTTCTGCCGGACACGCCCCGCGCCTTCGTCCTGCCGGCCGCCCCCTTCACCGGCTGTTTCGCCTTCATCGTCGCCAGCCTGATCATCTACTGGTCCGGCTGGAACACAATGGGACACCTGGGGATCTGCCTCGCCGTCGGCTTTTGCCTGATGGCCTTCCGGGTGACACGCGGCGGCGTGGAAAGCCTCGATTGGCGGGAGGCGCTTTGGCTCGCACCTTACCTCGCGGGTCTGATGGTGTTGTCTTATCTCGGCACTTTCGGCGGCGGTGCCGGGCTGATACCGGTCGGACCCGATATCCTGGCCGTCGGGCTGCTCGCCACCGCCGTCTACGTCCTCGCCTTCCGCCTCGCCCTCAAGCCGGAGAAGTTCGAGCGCTACATGGCGGAGGAATTCAAGGACGAAGTTGAGGAATACGGAGCAGGCGGCGAAGGTCCACTGGAGGAGCCCGGCGCAAAATACTGATATTTTTTTGCAAGATTGCTCCAGCCCCCTCCCAGCAGTCATCCCGGCCAAGCGTAGCGCGAGCCGGGATCGGAGAGCCACTTCCCTCACGTTTTCAATGTTTCGCCACCAACACCTCGGCTCCCCACCGCCGGATCTCCGCTTGCGCTCCGTCCGGGGAGGAGGCGGAGCAGGCGCAGTGAATACAGGGCGCAGCTCAGGGCAGGTAGGTCAGGCTTTCAAGAAAGTAGCCCCCCTCGGCCTCGAAAAACTTCGCCAGAACGCCCTTGTCGTAAAGCTCGGAGCCTTCTTCCCAGTCCGGATCGTACTGACAGCCGACGTAGACATGGTTCGGGTTTTCCGCGTCGATCTCGGGGTCGTAGCTCAACGCCCATTCCGGCGTGGTGTCGCAGGCCCCAAGACTGGAAATGGCGGCCGCGAGACCGGCGGCGCCGGACGCCGACGACAGGATTTTCTTGAAGTCCGGCTCCGTGGCTCCGGCAGGACCTGAAACCGGAAGGATGGCTGCGACGAACAGAGCAAGTGACAGCGATCTGGGGATCATCTGGTTCTCCGAAAAAAGGATGGCCTAAGGGCCGCTGATTAAGACCACAAATGTTTAAAAGACTTCATTACGAGATTTGTCTGAACGGCCTGTCCGGAGACCCGACGGTTTCCGGACAGGCTCTGGGGCGCCGATCGTCAGCGGTCAGGAAACCGCCATCCCGCCGTCGACATGCAACTCGATGCCGTTCACGAAGCTGCCTGCGCCGGAAACGAGAAACAGCGCCGCTTGCGCGATCTCTTCCGGCTGGCCGAGCCGGCCGGCCGGGATCATGCTCGCCATGCCTTCAAGGAACGCAGGCCGTTGGTCCTCGGACACGCCCAGCTTGGCGAGGATTTCCGTGTCGACCGGTCCCGGACTGATGACATTCACCCTGATTTTCCGGTCCTTGAGTTCCCTGACCCAGTTCCGGGCAAAGGCGGAAATCGCGGCCTTCGTGCCGGCATAGAGCGTGTGGTTGTCCAGAACCTTGGTCGCAGCCAGAGAGCTTGTCAGAAGGATACTGCCGCCGTCGCGCAGAACCGGCAATATGGTCTGCACACCGAAAAAGACGCCGCGTGTGTTGATCGAGAAATGACTGTCGAATTCGTCCGGCGTGACCATCCGGGACGGCTTCAGATCGATCACCGCCGCATTCGCGATGTAGATATCGGCTCCACCGAACCGGTCCCGGACCAGAGCGGCCACCTCGACATGATGTTCGATATCGGCGACATCGCCACACACGCCGATCGCGCCGTGGCCGATTTCCGCGACGGCTCTGTCCAGAACATCCTGGCGGCGCGCGGTGACGATCACCTGAGCACCGCTGGACGCCAGCAGCTTTGCCGTTTCCTTGCCGATGCCGCTGTTGCCGCCCGTGACGATGGCGACCTTGCCTTCAAGTTTTTGCATGGTTTGATACTCCGTTGACACGGAGCGATATAGCCGCGCCGGCGGATCGTCATTAGATATGCCTTGCGCACAGGAGCTGTGTCGAGGAGGCCGGAATGTCAAACCTGCTGGCGGAGTCGTCTGGGCTCGTAGCCTTTGTCCGAAGCGTCGAAAGCGGGTCTTTCTCCGCGGCCGCGCGCGAACTCGATACCGCGCCCTCCGCGGTTTCCAGAAGCATCTCGCGGCTTGAGGGGAAGCTTGGCGTTCGATTGTTTCTGCGCTCCACCCGCGCCCTGAGGCTCACGCCCGACGGTCAGGCCTTTTTCGAACGGATTGCCCCGCTGCTGAAAGATCTGGACAGCGCCGACGAGGTTCTTGCAACGGGCCTGTCGGGCAGGCTGAAAATCAGCCTGCCGAACGAACTGGCCAGAGCGCTCACGGCTCCAATTCTCGAAAAGCTCGCAAAACCCAACCCGGCGCTTGAACTGGAAATCGGCATGAGCGACCGTCACGCAGACATCATTCGCGAGAATTACGACGTCGTCTTTCGCGTCGGCTATCTGCGGTCCAGCGAACTGACCGCCAGGAAACTTGCCGGGTTGCCGATGGTGATCGTGGCGTCCCCCGAATTTCTCTCCCGGCACGGAGAGCCTCACTCGGCAGACCACCTGGCATCCCTGCCTTTCGCCCGCTACGTGGCGAACGCCTCCCCGTTCGAGATCACATTCGCCGACGGGACGTCGATACGTCCGACGGGTCAGGCCGGTTTCGATTCGAGTTTCGGCCTGCACGAGGCCGCCCGCCTAGGAATGGGCGCCGCTTACCTGATGGAATGTGTCGTCGCGGAGGATATGCGCAGCGGCAGACTTGTCAGACTGGTCCCGGATCTGCCGCTGCCCAGCCAGCCTTTGCACGCCGTCCATGCCTTCGGCCGCAATGTGCCGAAGAAGGTATCGGCGCTCTGCGACCTGGTCTCGATGGAAATCGGCAGCCTTGCCGGCCCGGGAGAGCTTTCAGGCCCGCATGAGAAGGCTTGATCTTCAGATCGAGGCCTCAGCTGAAAAGCCTGCCGGGACGGCGGATGATTTCCGGCTTGGCAAGCTTGTCCGAGAGACCTGACGGATAGAGTTCAAGCCCTCTAGACGCCAGATCGTCCAACGTCATCCATCTGGCGGTTCCCCGCGTCTCGTCGCTTTCCAGAAAGTCGAAGCTGTCCTTGCCGTAAAAGCTGCTGTCGGTGAAATGGGCATGGCAGAGAAAGACGATTTCATGGCCGGCCGCACCGTGATGCTCGTAGAGGTTCTCCATCGTGAAATGGCTGTCGAGCAGCGAGATCCGGGCCCCGAGTTCTTCCAGAAACTCCCGCTGCAAGGCATCGCGCCAGGGTTCGCCGAATTCGACTGTCCCACCAAGCGGACGCATGCCCGTCACCCGTCCGCTGTCGTCGCAAACTTCCGACAGAAGCAGAGCGTCGTCCTGCCAGATCAGGGCAAGCGCTTTTACCGTAATCGTGTTGGCCGGGCGCCAGATGGTCATCGCAGTCTCCCCAGGGACGGTCCCCACCGCCGTCACGACGGTTAAAATTCACATCGCGCCGCCCCCGGCAAGCAAAAACCGTCCCTTCGCATTGAAGGGACCGCCCCCCTCTGGTATTCCGCTGCCAGATTTTTCCTTTATCAAGAGGTCCTGCCCGCGATGATCCCGCGCTACTCCCGCCCCGACATGGTGTCCATCTGGTCGCCGGAATCGAAATTCCGCATCTGGTTCGAGATCGAGGCTCATGCCTGCGACGCGCTGGCGGAACTTGGCGTTATCCCTCAGGAAGCCGCAAAGACCATCTGGGAAAAAGGCGGCAGCGCCACCTTCGACATCGAGCGTATCGACGAAATCGAGCGCGAAACCAAGCATGACGTCATCGCCTTCCTGACCCATCTGGCCGAAATCGTGGGCCCGGACGCGCGCTTCGTGCATCAGGGCATGACTTCCTCCGACGTGCTCGACACCTGCTTCAACGTCCAGCTGGTCAAGGCCACCGACCTCCTGCTGGAGGACATGGATGCGCTGCTGGCAGCAATCAAGCGCCGGGCGATGGAGCACAAGGACACGGTCTGTATCGGCCGCTCCCACGGCATTCACGCCGAACCGGTGACCTTCGGTCTCAAGATGGCCGAGGCCTACGCGGAATTCGACCGCTGCCGGACCCGCCTTCTGGCCGCCCGCGAGGAAATCGCCACCTGCGCCATCTCCGGCGCGGTCGGCACCTTCGCCAACATCGACCCGCGCGTCGAGGAACATGTCGCAAAGGCCATGGGGCTGAAGGCGGAGCCGGTTTCCACCCAGGTGATCCCGCGCGACCGTCACGCCATGTATTTCGCGACCCTCGGCGTGATCGCCTCCTCGATCGAACGCGTCGCGACGGAAGTCCGCCACCTGCAGCGCACGGAAGTTCTGGAGGCGGAAGAGTTCTTCTCCAAGGGCCAGAAGGGCTCGTCGGCCATGCCGCACAAGCGCAACCCGGTACTGACGGAAAACCTGACCGGTCTCGCCCGCCTGGTGCGCGGCTATTCCATTCCGGCGATGGAAAACGTGGCGCTCTGGCACGAGCGCGACATCTCGCACTCCTCCGTGGAGCGCATGATCGGTCCGGACGCGACGGTGACCCTCGACTTCGCCCTTGTCCGCCTCACCGGCGTCATCGACAAGCTGATGGTCTACCCGGAGCGCATGATCGGCAACATGGACCGGCTCGGCGGCCTGGTGCATTCGCAGCGCATCCTGCTCGCCCTCACCCAGGCTGGCTCGTCCCGCGAGGACGCTTACCGGCTCGTGCAGCGCAACGCCATGAAGGTCTGGGACAGCTATCAGGTGGCCGGATCGGCGTCCGTCGACTTCCTGACCGAGTTGCTCAACGACGACGACGTGCGCAAATACCTCTCGGAAGACGAAATCCGCGACCGCTTCGACCTCGGCTACCACACCAAGAATGTCGACGTGATCTTCAAGCGGGTCTTCGGAGACGACTGAACCGGGGCGCGACCCTGCCGGTTTCCAGGCCACCGGCACACTCCTTCCCGTTCTCGTGGCTTCCATGGCTTGACCATGGGACCCGTGCCGTTTCATATCCGGGGACGAAGAAAGAGCTGCAGGGCCGGGCTTGCCGGATCAAGTCCGGCAATGACCTGCGGCCGGGACCATAGACCCTTTTGATCTCCGATAGGCATCTTCATGAAAATCGCGCTTGTGTCCGATATCCACGGCAACGTTCTTGCCCTTGAGGCGGTCCTGAAAGACCTGAAGGCCGAGGCCCCGGACCTGGTCGTCAATCTCGGTGATTGCGTCTCCGGCCCGCTCTGGCCGGAGGAGACCGCGGTTCTTCTGCATGAACACAAATGGCCGACGGTGCGCGGAAACCACGACCGTTTCGTGCTCGACGATCCGATCGGTGAACTCGGGCCCACCGACCTGTTCGCGGCCGAGCGCCTGTCGGCGGAAAGCCGCGCCTGGCTTGAGACCACAGAGGCGACGATCCGGCTGGACGGAGGTATCCTGTTGTGTCACGGCACGCCAGATAACGACAACAGATACCTCACGGAAAAGGCCGAGGGCCCGAAGGGGCACCTTCCGGACGAAACCGCCCTGCTGAATGAACTGAAGGGTGAGGCAGCGCCGATAATCTGTTGCGGACACTCACACATTCCACGGGTGATCAGGCTGGAGAAAACCGGTCAGATGCTGATCAACCCCGGGAGTGTCGGCCTTCCCTCCTACCAGGACGACCATCCGCACAAGCATGTCATGGAAACAGGCAGTCCGCACGCGCGCTATGCACTGATGACCGACAACAACGGCGCCTGGAACTTTCAGCAGAAGATCCTGACCTACGACTGGGATGCCGCCTCCCGCGAAGCGGACAAGAACGGCCGTCCGGACTGGGCCCGTTCACTCAAGCACGGCTTCTACGGACCGCTGTCCTGAACGGTGCCGAACCGAGCTGCAACCACCGAGGCTGAACTGTGAAGATTTCAGAGACCGACATTCTCCTCATTCCAGGCTACGGCAAGACGCTGCCCGGCCACTGGCTGTTGCGCTGGCGCGACAAGATGGCCACGGCCCGCGTGGTCAAGCAGGCCGAATTGCACGCACCCAGCAAAAAGGAATGGCTGGACAAGCTAGTGAAAGACGTCGAGGCCTGCCAGAAACCTGTCGTCCTCGTGGCCCATTCGCTTGGCTGCATTCTGGTCGCCCACGGCGCCCACGCGCTGAAAGACAAGGTAAAGGGGGCCTATCTTGTCGCCCCGTCCGACTGGGATCGCGACGGCCTGGTCGAGGGGTTCGACGGCGGCGACTTCAGACCGGTCCCGAAGGACCCGCTCCCCTTCCCTGCCCATCTGGTCGCAAGCCGCAACGATCCGTTCTGCGACTACCAGCGTGCCCAGGAGTTCGCGAAAGCGTGGCGCGCAAGCTTTCAGGATGCAGGCGAAGCCGGCCATCTCAATCTTGAAAGCGGCCACGGCCCGTGGCCGGAAGGATTGATGTCCTTCGCCCACTTCATGAAGCGGCTGGGATAGCGCATCGAACATAAGCCCGCTTCGGTTTTTCCAGGGAGACGCAACGCGCTCAAAATCCCTTGGAAACGCAGGGAAATACTTTTCAGATTTTTGGAAATATCAGGAAATAAATTTGCCGAAGTTCGGCCATCTGTTTTTCGTAGTGTTTAAACTGGGAAAACAATGACGAACGGTGACGTTCGACAATATTCCAACAGGTATTTTTTGAAAATTAGAGAATTTAGAAAGTGCGCGGCAATGAGGTCGAAAAATTTCTTTTTGCGAATGCTTCTTACAGGCGCGATCGGGCTTGCATCGATTGCGTCAGCGGTCGCTTTTCCCATATTGCAAACGGCTGACGACTTCCGGTTAGAAAGCAGGCCGCAAAGCTATCCGGTTCAGTTTGGAGGCCCTCCTCCACCTCCCGGTGGCGGTTGGCGCCCGCCTCCACCGCCCCCTGGCGGCTATCGGCCTCCTCCTCCACCTCCTGGTGGCTACAGACCGGGACCTTTACCGCCACAGCACTATAACTGGTGCGCGCGCAAATACCGGTCCTATCGTCCTTACGACAATACCTTCCAGCCTTATCAGGGGCCGCGCCGGTCATGCCGGTCTCCATTCTGGAACTAGAAGCCCTGCAAGACTGAAATCGGTAACTCGGCCGGTGGCCCACCCCACCGGCCGATCTTTTTCTGTCCCATTGCCAAAGGCCCGGAAAGGCCGGACCGACGCCTGGGTCTTGAGCGGGCTTTAGGGTATGGACCCATAAAAATGTACATTCGGTCGCTCAGGAAAGGACTGTATTGAAGCTTTCGCAACGCAGGAGACAGCCCTTTCCTGAGCGATCCGGAGGACACCAATCGGGCATTGAAAAGCCGCGTCAAAGCCCTTGACCTATGCGAGAGCATAGCTCTGCGGGCTTCTCCTTGCTTTTCTGTGCCCGATTGGCGCCTGAAAGCACAATTTTATGGGGCCGTACCCTAAAGCTGCGGCGTCGGTTTCGGCCCCATGAGAGTGCCGATCTTGCGGGCGACGACATAGCTCACCGGAACGGCGACCAATGCCCCGGCCACAGCGCTTCCAATCAGCAGGAGCGGATTGAAATCGTTCACGCCGTAAACAGTCAGCGGTACAAGTGCCCCCGCGCCGGCAAGCGTCGGCCCGATGACGATGAAGAGAATTAGTGCCAGCTTCCACATGGGAGCCTCCCTCTAGGAAAGCGGCGGCAATCCGTCCGAATCCAAAGATCCCTAACCGTCGCAAGTCAATACTTGCCGATATTCGAATAAATGAATTCTATGTCCTTGACCCAGGTCAACTCAAGGCAAGAAAGAACAAGCCATGGTCGCGAACCTGTTTCAATCGGGACCGCTCAGGCCTTCGACTTCCTTGAGCGCCGCGCGGGCGGCGTGATCGAGGAAGATCGTGTCGAGACCGTAGTTGATCAACCTGAAGCCCTGACGGACCGCTTCGTCCGCCTTGTCTGCGCTCAGACAGAAGATCCCGGCAAGTTTGCCCGCGGCAATCGCCCGTTGCGCGATCTCTCCGCAGGCATTCGCGGTCCCCTCGCCATTCGGGTCGAGCGCGCCGCCCTTGCTCAGGGAAAGCGACAGGTCGCTCGGTCCCACGAAAACGCCATCGAGTTCCGGCACCGCCAGGATTTCGTCCAGCGCATCGATGGCGTCCTGGGTCTCGATCATGGCCATGGCAAGCGTCTGGGCGTTGGCCGCCTTCAGATATTGCTCGCTTGTCTGGCCGCTCAGCATGGCGGCCCGGAACGGCCCCCAGCTCCGATCGCCCTGCGGCGGATATTTGACGGAGCGGGCGAAATCTTCCGCTTCGCGCCTTGAATTGATCATCGGCGCGATCAGGCATTCGGCCCCCATATCGGCAAGCCGGCCCGCCATGGCATTGTCTCCGACCGGAATGCGCACGATCCGGTGCGCTCCCGCAAGAGCGATCAAAGGCAGCGACTCGCAGGCCGAAGCGAAATCGTGCATGCCATGCTGCAGATCGACGGTCACCGCTTCGTAGCCCGACCGGGCCATAAGTTCCGGCACCAGCGGCGCGGCGACGAAGGACCAGCCCGTGATCGCCGGTTTTCCGGACCGCAGTTTGTCGGCCAGGGTGGTTTTCTCGTTCAAGTGACAGCCTCCCGATAGTGCACCAATCGTCGTCGGTGTTCCCCCATCAAAGGCGCAAGAACGGTGCGGGTGCAAGTGTCCATCTCGCGAATTCGCATCTTCGGCAACCTCTTTCCCCGGCAACCGGTCCGCCTTGAGAGAAAATTTTGCCGATCTGACAAGGTACAAAAAACCCGCCGGGGACGGCGGGTTCATTTTCGAAACGCGATGAGGCGTTGATGAACGCTCAGCCTTCGTTCTGAAGCTGTTTGACTGCTTCGGCCATCAGCTCTTCCATGGTGCGGCGAATCTGATGATCGGACTGGTCGACGTTGCCGGCATCCAGATCGGCGCGAATCTTGCGGAACACATCCTCGTCGCCCGGCTCCTCGAAATCCGCCCGGACCACTTCCTTGGCATATTCGTCGGCCTTTTCGCCTTCATAGCCCAGCAGGCCGGCAGCCCAAAGTCCCAGCAATTTGTTGCGCCGCGCGTTCGCCTTGAACCGCAGCTCCTCGTCATGCGCGAACTTGTTTTCAAACCCTTGCTCGCGCTTGTCGAACGTGCTCATTCTCGTTGCCTCCTGAACTGCGCTGATGCACTTCCCCCCATATGGGGGCGATTTGGCCTCTTGCATATCCCCGCAAGGCCAGCAAATCAACGCAGTACCTTCACGCTTGCGCCAAAAGCATAACAAAGCGCCGGATCTCCCGGAAACATAAGATTGTACTTTTGTTCGGCTTCGGGTAAGTTCCGCGCCGCAAATTAGGGTTTGCCGCCTCAACGCGCCCGCCGGTCGACGGAAGTCCCGGTGGAACCAGGACAAGGTAAGCAATGACCCTTCCGATGGTTTCTCTAAAAAACGATACGGTATAGCCCATGAACCGCCGCCGGCGCATTTATGAAGGGAAAGGCAAGATCCTTTACGAAGGTCCGGAACCGGGTACCCTGGTCCAGCACTTCAAGGACGACGCCACCGCCTTCAATAACAAGAAACACGAGATTGTTGACGGCAAAGGCGTGCTCAACAACCGGATTTCGGAGTTCATTTTCAACAATCTGAATGCCATCGGCATTCCAACCCACTTCATCCGCCGCATGAACATGCGCGAGCAGTTGATCCGCGAAGTCGAGATCATCCCGCTGGAAGTGGTCGTGCGGAACGTCGCTGCCGGCTCCATCTCCAAGCGCCTCGGCCTTGAGGAAGGCACGCAGCTGCCGCGCTCCATCATCGAGTTCTACTACAAGAACGACGAACTCGACGATCCGATGGTCGCCGAGGAACATATCACAGCCTTCGGCTGGGCCACGCCCCAGGAGCTCGACGACATCATGGCGCTGGCCATCCGAGTCAACGATTTCCTCACCGGCCTGTTCCTCGGCGCCGGCATCCGCCTCGTCGACTTCAAGATCGAATGCGGCCGCCTGTTCGAGGGCGACATGATGCGCATCGTCGTCGCCGACGAGATCTCGCCCGACAGCTGCCGTCTGTGGGACATAGAGACCAACGACAAGATGGACAAGGACCGCTTCCGCCGCGACATGGGCGGCATGCTGGAAGCCTACCAGGAAGTTGCCAAGCGCCTCGGCATCATGGTCGCCAACGAGCGCCCGGCCGGCTCCGGCCCGACACTGGTGCAGTAACGCAACACACCCCGCAATCCTTGCGCGCATTTCTAGCGCAAGGATTGTGAGCTTCCCAACAGCACACTAACAATCCCCCTGTTAAAAATGAGGGGGGTGTCATGTTTATTCGTTCAATTGGTTTTTTGAAATTCCTTGCACTGCTGCTTGTTTGCGGCCTGCTATCTGCCTGCCAGACCTCGGGGCTGAAGCCTGGAAGCATCCAGACGAGCTACGCGCCCTCCGGTTGGACCAAGAGAACCGCGAACGGCATCACGGGTTACGTCTGTCATGTCCCACGCTGCAAATCCGACCGGGCCATCGGTTATGGCCCGATCCGGATAAGAGGCAACTTCGAAGAAGCCATCAAAAGCAACGAATTTTCGCCTGAGCTCTTCAATGCCATCAGTAATGTCTACACCATAGCTTCCAAGGGACAGTGGAAACTTCGGGCGACGAGGCGCATCGTTCGCAAGGATTATGCGGGCCTCGATTTCGCTGGTTATGTGCCCACCCGCAGTGGCCGGGTCTACGCCAAGGGCCGCCTGATCGTGCAGAACAACCGTGCATCCGCCCTCTTCGCACTTGCACGCAGCCAGGGCCTCGCCAACAGTTATTTCAGTAAATACATGGGTGCGACGTCGATAAAACGCATTCCGTAAATCCCAGCTTTTCCCGTCAGACCTCTTTCGCTTTTTGGGCTCCTCGTGTATGGGGAGCCCAATCTGTTTGTCACCGCCAGTGTCGCGGTCCGTAGCGGGAACCACACTCATGAAAGCACGCGTGATCGTCACCTTGAAAAACGGTGTCCTCGATCCTCAGGGAAAAGCCATCGAAGGCGCTCTCGGCGGTCTCGGCTTTTCCGATGTCGGATCCGTCCGCCAGGGCAAGGTGTTCGACGTCGAGCTGAGCGGAACCGATCAGGCCGCCGCGAAAGCCGAACTTGAGCAGATGTGCGAAAAACTGCTCGCCAACACCGTCATTGAGAATTACGCGATCGAAATCGCTTGAACATAAAGGCGAAGGCATTGGACGAGGACACCCGCAAGGCCATAAGCTTCATGGCGGTCAAGGCGGCGATCTTCATTCTGTTGCCCGCCGTGGCGGCCGTGATCGCCGTTCTCGTTCTGCTTTAGGGTCTAGCTCCATGAAAACCGCCGTCATCGTTTTTCCAGGCTCCAACCGCGACCGTGACATGTTCCACGCCCTGGAACTGATCACCGGCTCGCGCCCGCAGCATGTCTGGCACACGGAAAGCACCCTGCCGGATGTGGATCTGGTGGTGGTGCCCGGCGGCTTTTCCTACGGCGATTACCTGCGCTCCGGCGCGATCGCCGCCCGCTCGCCGATCCTGAAGGACCTTGTCGCCAAGGCCGACAGCGGCGTTTCGGTGCTGGGGGTCTGCAACGGTTTCCAGATCCTGACGGAAGCCGGACTGCTGCCGGGAGCGCTGATGCGCAACGCGGGCCTGACTTTCGTCTGCAGGGAAGTCCTGCTGGAAACGGTCAACACCGCGACCCGCTTTTCCGAAAAGTTCCGGAAAGGCCAGGTCTGGCGCTGCCCGGTTGCCCATCACGACGGCAATTACTTCGCCGATGCCGATACCTTGCAGCGGATCGAGGACAACGGCCAGGTCGTGTTCCGATACGCCGATAGCACCAACCCGAACGGTTCGATCAACGACATCGCCGGCATCATGAACGAGAAGGGCAACGTGCTTGGCATGATGCCCCACCCGGAAAACCTGGTGGAACCGCTCCACGGCGGTCTCGACGGCCGGCTCCTGTTCGAAAGCCTGCTTGACGCGGCCTGACACTCCCGCTCTTCCGGAGCACGGTTAAAGGAGCCGGACATGAGCGATTTCGAACTCGACAAGGACACGAGAACCCGTCTCGCCGGCCAGATCCAGCGCTTCATGGACGAGGAACTGGACGTTGAGATCGGCAACATGGACGCCGGGTTCCTGATCGATTTTCTGAGCGGCACGCTCGGCGCCCATTACTACAATCTCGGCCTGAAGGACGCTCAGGCTCTCTTTGCACGCAAGGCCGACGACATCGTCGACGAGATTTACGCGTTGGAGCGCAAGCCCGACGACAGAGGGTAAGCAGGAGTGAGGCGTGCCCGGCTCAGGCTGCCTCGTTGCCCCGCTTTTTAGGTGAGTGTCCGAAACGTCTTGAATAGGCTCTGGAAAACGCCGCCGGGCTGGCGAAGCCGCACAGGCTCGCGACGATCTTCACCTGACGGCCCGTTTCCAGCTCCGCCCTGGCGATATCGAGCCGCCAGTTGGAGAGATAGCCCATCGGTGTTTCGCCGACGAGGTCCTTGAAGGTGACGGCGAATTGCGTGCGCGACATGCCGGCTGTCGAGGCCAGCTTTTCAAGCGTCCAGGCTTCCCCCGGCGCTTCGTGAATGGCAACCAGCGCGACCGCGATGCGCGGGTGCGCCAAACCGCTCAGAAGCCCCGTATCCGCTTGCCCCTGTTCAAGGGCATGACGCAACAGCCGGATCACCACCACTTCGCACAGCCTTTGAAAGGCCGCCTGCCCGCCGCAGCGCGGCGTGGTCACCTCCTCGATCAGCGGCATGACAACCGCGGTCAGATAGGGCTCCTCGCTCAGCGACACCGACAGGCAATCCGGAAGCGCATTGACGAGGTGCTTGCCGATACCCGAAATCCTGATATGCGCCGCCACGAGCACCGCCTCGTCCGGCACGGGCCTCATCTGGGGAAAGTCCCCGGCGCCGTCGTCGCTTATAGGCGAAAACACCAGCCGCAGTTCGCCGCCACCGTTTCGATACACCTTCAGGTTCGCGTTATCCGTGTCATTGCCACCGGTCATCGCATTGACCACCTGGACCCGCAACCGGTCGATCAAGGACGACAGCCGATCCAGCTTGCCGCTGAAAGACACTCGGTAAGGGGCGGACACTTCCGTACTCCTGATCATATTTTTAGGATGTTTATGCGTAGATCGTTCACTACCTTAAAGGCATTCACGGCAAAAAGTGAAGTCCTTTCCCTTTCGAACCCAGGAAAAAAGATGCTCATCCCACGCCAACCGGTCCCGTCACTCAAGGTTGAAACACTATCCTCCGGCCTCTTCGATCTATCCGAAGACGGAGCGGATTTCGCAACGCTGGTCGTCTTCTACCGCGGCCTTCATTGCCCGATCTGCGCAACCTACCTCAAGGAACTCGGACGCCTGACGGCCGACTTCGCCCAGAAGGGCGTAAAGACGATCGCGGTTTCCTCGGACGACGCGGACAGGACCCGGCAAATGGCGGAAAAGGTCGCCCAGCCTGACCTGCGCTTCGGCTACGGCCTGCCTCTGACCGTCGCCCGGGACTGGGGTCTTTTCATTTCCACCAGCCGGGGCAAGACCTCCATCGGCATCGAGGAACCGGCACTCTTTTCCGAACCGGGTGTCTTCCTGGTAAGGCCTGACGGCACACTCTACTTCGCGTCCGTGCAGACCATGCCGTTCGTACGGCCGCATTTTTCGGAAATGGTCGGCGCGCTCGATTTCGTTCAAAAGAACGACTACCCGGCACGCGGGGAGTATACCGGGACCGTCTAGGGCTTCATGCAACGACGTCTATTTTCGAAAAAATGCCGGGCACGGGCTGCATCGTGCCCGGCATCTTTCATGAGGCGCCTGCGGCACCCCACGATCCGATCGCGCTCTTTCAAAACAGGCGGTTGGCTTGTTCTGGCGGCGAAGGCCTCGGCCACGCCTCCCAAACCAGACACAATCGCCTGTTTTAAGAGAGCGCGATCCGGGAGTTGCGCCGCCGATACATGGCCACCGGCATCAACGCCCGCCTCTGTAGCGCGTATCGATATCCCAGAAAGGACGCGTGGCTTCCTGGAGCGCGGCTTCCCGGCTCAGGCCCAGATCTTTCAGGGCAGCATCCGACAAATCGCTTAGCTGCCTGCGGGTCTGGCGCGTCCGGGACCACACGGCCAACCGGTTGAAAAGGGACCGAAGAAGGCTGCGCCTGAACCGGAAACGGGACAATTCACTCCCGCCGATTGTTTCTATTGAACTCATTTTCTTTCCTTTCAAGGGTGACAATGCACCATCGCCACGCATTGTATCGCACCAATCATATGAATTGACTCAATCTTGGATGCAATATATTAAATTGTCACCATGACAAATTGGCATCCAACACTTCCCGAGGGACAGGGTCCGCTTTATGTCCGGCTGGCTGACCGGATCGCTGAGGACATCGCCACGGGAACCCTGCCCGCCGGAGTGAAACTGCCTCCGCAACGCGATCTGGCCTATGACCTTGGCGTCACGGTCGGTACCGTCGGCCGGGCCTATGCCGTCGCACGGCAGCGAGGCCTTGTGAGCGGAGAGGTCGGCCGGGGCACTTATGTCCTGGGCAGCCGCGCGGAGACCGCCCTGGTGGAGGATGCGAAACCGGATCTCACCCGCGACACCACGGGGACGGGTGCCGGACCAATGGGGACACGCGCTGTGTCCTGGGTTCAAGGCGCAATGGAGGCTCCGTCCGACACGGCCTTTGCGGGCACCCGGATATCGGTGCCGGCCCCGGAGGCCATCCGCTTCGACAGCACCTCCGCGCCGGAAATCGGTCAGGCCGAAGCTATCCGCGAACTGACCACCGCGATAACCCGCGACACGCCGCACGAAATCGCCAGCTACACCCGCGACGTGCCGGACAGCTGGCGCATTGCCGGGCAAAAATGGCTGTCACGAAGCGGCTGGCAACCTGACGCCGGCAGTATCGTTCCCACCACCGGCGCGCAGGCCGCCATCATGGCGATCGTCGCGGCGACCACGGCCCCCGGAGACCAGGTTGCTTTCGAGACCCTGACCTACAGCTCCATCGCGCGCGGCGCCGCCCTGACGGGGCGCAGGCCGGTTCAGATTGAGCGGGACGACCAGGGCCCCCTCCCCGACGACCTTGCCCGGGTCTGCGCGCAGCGCCATCCGAAACTCCTGTTCGTGATGCCGTCCATGCACAACCCAACAACCGGACTGATGGGCGAGGACCGGCGCGCCGAGATCGTCGCCGTCGCACGGCAGCATAATCTCTGGATCATCGAGGACGAGGTCTATGGCTCCCTCAGGGAAACCGGGCTGACACCCCTGGCCGCCCTCGCTCCGGAACGGACCTTTCACGTCGGATCGCTGTCCAAGTCGGCCACCGCCGGCGTTCGCGGCGGCTGGGTCTCCAGCCCCACGCCGCATGCGCAAAGGCTCTATACGGCGCACAAGATGCTGACCGGAGGCATTTCGTTCCTTCTGGCCGAACTTTCCGCGCGTCTCGTGCTCACCGGCACGGCGGAAAGCTTCCGTGGGAAGATCCTCGAGGAAATCGCCGCCCGGCAGAGCCTCGTGCAAAAACACCTCGGCGCGTTCGAACGGGAAACGGCCCCCGACTGCCCGTTCTTCTGGCTGAAGGTTCCCGACCCTTGGCTTTCCGGCACCTTCAAGGCCGCGGCGGCGGCCTCCAACGTCCTTGTCGATGACGAAGACGAGTTCAAACCCGGCCGGTCGGACAAGGTTTATCACCGCGTGCGCATCGGCATCACCAACCCGCTGACCCGTGGGGAGACCGAGGACGGCATCATCGCGCTGAAGAACCTCCTGGAAGACGGCACGGCCTGCTACGACAGTTTCGAGTAAGGCTTCCCGTGTTTCGACGGGCTTGGTCCGGGCCCTTTCCCCTGCCATACTCGTGCATGTGCTCTCCGGAGGCCGCGCACGATGAAGCATTCCACGCCGATCTGGATCAAGCTTACGGGCGCTGCCCTGCTTCTCTACTGCACCGTCGTGCTTGGCACGGTCTACCGCTATAACCAGGCCATCCTTTCGAAAGCCGACTATGCGGAAATCACCGGCGGCGGCTTTATTTACAACTACCGCATTGCCGACATCCGCAGCGGCATCACCGTCGGACTGCAAAAGCCCCTGCCGCTTGGCACCCGTCTTGTCGCGGAATTTGAAAACCCCGCCGGCGGCACAATCTCAATCGAAAAAGCGGTCTCCCATGCGAGACGCACCTACAGCTTCGAAACGCCTTCATTGTCAGGTGTCGAAGCGCAGCACAGCTACGCCGCCGTGCTGCGGGTGATCGACCCGCATACCGGCCGGGAGATCGAACGCCATGAAAAGGTGTTGAAAAGCACGGTTGTCCCGAAAGCCATGCCTTCCAAACCGCTGACGATCGGGCCCGGTTATTTCCCCAACCCGGACCTGACACCAGGACCGAAAGGGAAATTCAGGTGATCCCGATCCCAGATGCACCTATTGTGCGGCGGGGCCCCAATCCCCATTTGGCGGGAACCTCCTTTGAAGGTCTCCGAAAAAATGGTCGCGATTGAAATTCTGCTCGGGTTAGTCCTGCTGGTCGCCGGTGGCGATATCCTCGTGCGCGGGTCCGTTGGACTGGCCCAGCGCTTCGGCATCTCCGAACTTCTGATCGGGCTGGTGCTGGTCGGCTTCGGCACGTCGACGCCGGAACTCATGACAAGCCTTCTTGCCGCCATGAA
Source organism: Roseibium aggregatum (assembly GCF_017309185.1). Lineage (GTDB taxonomy): Bacteria > Pseudomonadota > Alphaproteobacteria > Rhizobiales > Stappiaceae > Roseibium > Roseibium aggregatum_B. Next base: position 211,333 of record NZ_JAEKJZ010000002.1, read on the forward strand.
CGGCTCGCCCGGCATCGCGGTCGGCAATGTCGCCGGATCGAATATCGCAAACATCCTGCTCATCCTGGGCCTGTCCGCGCTGATCTGTCCGATCGCGGTCAAACCGGCCGCGCTCCTGCGCGACGGGCCGGCGAACGCGCTTGCCGCCATCGCCTTTGCCGCCCTTGCGCTTTCGGGAAGCGTCGGCCGCCTGGAAGGCATCGCCCTTCTGACCGCTCTTGCAGTCTATCTCGTCGTCACCTACCGGATGGAAAAAGGCCAGGACACCCCATCCGCCGAGCTCCACCGCAGCGAGGCGCAATCCGTCACCGCGCAACCGGCCGCGTCCGGTCTGCTGCTCAACCTGCTCCTGGCTTTCGGCGGATTGGCGATGATCCTCGGCGGCGCCCATTTCCTGGTGACCGGCGCAACCAGTTTTGCCGCGGCTGCAGGTGTGAGCGACGCCGTGATCGGGGTTACCGTCGTGGCCGTCGGAACGTCCCTGCCGGAACTGGTGACCTCCGTCATTGCCGCCTTCAGACGGCAGACGGACATCGCGCTCGGCAATATCCTGGGTTCGAACCTTTTCAACATCCTCGGCATTCTCGGCGTGACGGCGGCGTTCGCCCCCTTGCAGGTCCCGGGCGAAATTGCCGGCTTCGACATATGGGTGATGCTGGCGGCCACCCTGGCGCTGATCGTCTCTTCCATGAGCGGCTGGCGGATCTGCCGCAAGGAAGCCGCTCTGATGCTGATCGCCTTTGCCGGCTATGCGGGGATCGTGACCTTTAATGCCCTGGTCTGACCGAACGACCGCGGGTCACGAAGGACCGGGTTCCACCGCCAGCGCGCAAAAGGCCGGCATGTCCCCGAAGGGTTCCTCCCGGACATCGACATCCTGGAAGCCGGCCCGGCAAAGGTCCTCCGCGAAACGGGAAATCCAGGCCCTGCCGTCCCTGGCCGTCGCGCATCGGCCGCGCGGCTGAAAGGTGGTCGCAAAGGTGCCCCCCGGTTTCAGGCGCCTCCGGACCTCGTGCAGAAACGCCTGCCGCTCTTCGACGAATTGCAGGACGTTGCAACTGAATACCGCGTCGAAGCGCCGGTCTCCCGGCAGGTCCGCCAGGACGCCCTCAAACAAGTCCAGCCGATCAGCCTTCAGGGCCTCTCCGTTCCTTTTCGCAGCCTGGGCAATCATCTGCGAGGAATGATCGAGGCCCGTAGCGTGCACACCCTCGATCGTTTCCAGGACGGCCTTGACCCCGATCCCCGGACCGCAGCCGATCTCCAGCACCTCCGCACCAGGCTTCAGCGCAAGGAGTCCGACCGTCCACTTGTTCCGGCCGATATTGGATTCGCGATTGGCCATGATCCAGCCGGCCACCGTTCCCAAAACCCCATGAGGCCTTTTGAACTGGCCGACGATGGCTTTCTGATAGGCGGGAACCGCTCTTCTCCCACTGTCCAGATCGTCAGTTGCTTTCGAGCTCTTCCGCATCGGTCTTGCCTTCCAGATTGTTCAATCTCGTTTGAAACGCCCGAAGGGTTCGGCAAGTCTCCCGCAGACGCCCGTCGCTCCAGTCGCGCGAAATCTGCCGCAGAAGCTTCCCCTCTTCTTCATGGATCGCCTGGAACAGGTCCCTGCCCCCATCCGTCAGGGCAATCAGAACAGACCGCTTGTGCTCGGGATTGGGGAGGCTCTCGACCAGCCCCATCTTTTCCAGCCGGTCGACCAGTGCCTGCATCGACTGGCGGGTCATCGCCTTTGCCCCAGCCATTTTCGGAACCGGGCTCGGCCCCTCCTCGGTCAGAAACTCCAGGACGGCCCGCAAGGAAGCCGTCAGGCCGCAGTCTTCCAGCATCCGGTCGGACAGTCCGGCCAGAGCGCGAAAGGTCCTGCGCACTTCGACAATGAGGTCCCGCAGCGCCGCGACTTCGATTTCAGACGGTTCGGACATGCACCCTCCAATTTGACAGCCTATCTGTCATATAGATTTTGACAGATAGGCTGTCAATTGCGTTTGTCCTCCACAAAGTTTTTGCCTTGCTCTCCCCATTTTCCGGACAATCTGCTAAACGGCGGCTTCAAAGCCGCCTCTATCGGGTGGCGCAAGCACAGCGGCTCAAACACAGCGGCCCGAACACTGCGGCCCAAACACTCCGGAACGTCATGATCCCGAACGACATCAAGATCACGCCCGACCTGATTGCCTCCCACGGCCTGAAGCCGGACGAATACGAGCGTATTCTGGAACTTATCGGTCGCGAGCCGACCTTCACCGAGCTCGGCATCTTCTCCGCCATGTGGAACGAGCACTGCTCCTACAAGTCTTCCAAGAAATGGCTGAAGACACTGCCGACCGAAGGCCCGCGCGTGATCCAGGGGCCGGGCGAGAACGCCGGCGTGGTCGACATCGGCGACGGGCAGGCGGTGGTTTTCAAGATGGAAAGCCACAACCACCCGTCTTACATCGAGCCCTATCAGGGGGCCGCGACCGGGGTCGGCGGCATCCTGCGCGATGTCTTCACAATGGGTGCGCGGCCCGTGGCCGCCATGAACGCGCTCCGCTTCGGCGAACCCGATCACTACCGCACCCGGCATCTTGTCTCCGGTGTCGTTTCCGGCGTCGGCGGCTACGGCAATTCCTTTGGTGTGCCGACCGTGGGCGGCGAAGTGGAGTTTCATGCCCGCTACAACGGCAACTGCCTCGTCAACGCCTTCGCCGCCGGTCTGGCGAAAACAGACGCGATCTTCCTGTCGGAAGCCAAGGGGGTCGGCCTGCCGGTCGTCTATCTCGGTGCCAAGACCGGCCGCGACGGGGTCGGCGGCGCAACCATGGCCTCGGCGGAATTCGACGACACGATCGAGGAAAAACGTCCGACCGTTCAGGTCGGCGATCCGTTTACCGAGAAGTGCCTTCTGGAAGCCTGCCTGGAACTGATGGAGACAGGCGCCGTCATCGCCATCCAGGACATGGGGGCCGCCGGCCTCACCTGTTCGGCCGTGGAAATGGGCGCCAAGGGCGATCTCGGCATCGAACTCGACCTCGACAGGGTGCCCGTGCGCGAGGAGCGTATGAGCGCCTACGAAATGATGCTGTCGGAAAGCCAGGAGCGCATGCTCATGGTGCTTCGCCCGGAAAAGGAGCATGAAGCCCAGGCGATCTTCAGGAAATGGGGCCTCGACTTCGCAATCGTCGGCGTCACCACCGACACCCTGCGCTTCGTGGTCAAACACCAGGGCGATGTCGTCGCCGACCTGCCGATCAAGGAATTGGGCGACGAAGCCCCGGAATATGATCGTCCGTGGATCGAACCGGAGAAGCGCCCTGTCCTGTCCGCCTCCGAAGTTGCCGAGCCCACTGATTACGCCGAAGCGCTCCTGACCCTGATCGGCAACGCCAACGGCTCCTCCCGCCGTTGGGTCTACGAACAGTATGACACCCTGATCCAGGGCAATACGGCAGCCTCTCCCGGCGGCGATGCCGGCGTGATCCGCGTCGAAGGCACCCGAAAGGGCCTCGCCTTTTCCGTCGACGTTACGCCCCGCTACTGCGAGGCCGACGCGTTCGAGGGCGGCAAGCAGGCAGTCGCCGAAGTCTGGCGCAACCTGACCGCCGTCGGCTCCGAACCGCTGGCGGCCACCGACAACCTGAATTTCGGCAACCCGGAAAAGCCGGATATCATGGGCCAGTTCGTCCATTGCATCAAAGGCATCGGCGAAGCGTGCCGTGAACTCAACTTCCCGATCGTCTCGGGCAACGTGTCGCTTTACAATGAAACCCACGGTGAAGCGATCCTGCCGACTCCCGCCATCGGCGGTGTCGGTCTCCTGCCGGACGTCACCGTGCGCGCCGGCACGGCATTTGCGAACGAAGGCGACGCGATCCTTGTTATCGGCGGGCTTGGCACCCATCTCGGCGCCAGCCAGTACCTGGCGGACATTCTCGGCCGCGAGGAAGGCGCCCCGCCCCCGGTCGATCTGGCTGCGGAGAAACGCCGCGGCACCCTTGTCCGGCAATTGATCGGCGCCGCACGGCTGACCGCCGTCCACGACATCTCGTCCGGCGGTCTCGGCGTGGCGCTCGCGGAAATGGCGATGGCCGGCGGGATCGGCGCCACGGTCAGAATCGAGGGTACCGCCCATGCCGCGCTGTTCGGGGAAGACCAGGGCCGTTACGTTATCTCGGTCGCGCAGGACAAGCTCGAAGCGGTTCAGGAAGACATCCTCGACGCGGGCATCGACGTTCAACAAATCGGCACCACGGGCGGCACGGATTTGACTGTTGAGGGGGTTCTCACCATATCCGTTGCAAACTTGAAAAAAGCACACGAGAATTGGTTTCCGAATTACATGGCAACTGCCTGAGACGGTTGTCTTACAGGAACCTGACAAAAGGACCGATGCACGATGCCGATGAACGCGAATGAGATCGAAACCCTGATCAAGGCGGCTCTGCCCGACGCTCAGGTGGAGATCCGGGATTTGGCTGGTGACGGTGACCATTATGCGGCGAACGTCGTCTCGGAAGCCTTCCGCGGCAAAAGCCGCGTACAACAGCATCAACTGGTCTACCAGGCACTGAAGGGCAACATGGGAGGGGCGTTGCATGCCCTGGCGCTTCAAACCAGGGCGCCGGACTGACCGCGCCGGATTGACATGGTGCCGCGCCAGGCACATGTGAAGTTGAAATTCCCGCCGCAAGTCGCCACACAAGACGGAAGACCGGCGGAACCAGACACAAAGGACGGATAAATGAGCATCCAGGACTGGATTAAGAACGAAGTCGACACCAACGACGTGGTGCTGTTCATGAAAGGCACGCCGAACTTCCCGCAATGCGGGTTCTCCGGTCAGGTCGTTCAGATCCTCGACTATGTCGGCGCACCGTACAAAGGCATCAACGTTCTGGAAGACGACGATCTGCGTCAGGGCATCAAGGACTTTGCCAACTGGCCGACCATTCCGCAGCTCTACATCAAGGGCGAATTCGTCGGCGGCTGCGACATCATCCGCGAGATGTTCCAGAACGAGGAACTCCAGGGGCTGCTCTCTGAAAAAGGCATCGACGCCAAGAAAAGCGCCTGAACGGACACTCCTTAAGAACACCAGATGACGAGGGGCGGATTATCCGCCCCTTTTTCGTTCGGCCCGTCGCAGCCTATTCGTCGAGAAACCTGAAGTTTTTCAGCAACACGCCGCCCCGCGTTCGCGGAAAATCGTTTGGAGCCGGAAGGTCCAGACGCGACGCCACCACATTGGCGATCGCCACGATCCCGTCTCTCGAGTTCGGGTTCAATATTCCGACGATTCGCAGATACATCTTGCCTTCGACCGCGTCTTCGTAGCTCCCGATGACTTCCACGCCGTTGTAGTCGCCGATCCTGACGGCCCGAACCAGGTCGCGCGTCGGCTTGGCGTGATTGGCGACCGCTCGCTGAAATGCAGTCCCGGCGAGAAGACGGCCGACGGCGTTCAGGCGCTCCTGCGTCGTCGCCAGCTTCAGTGTCATCGGAACGAACTGGATGTTCTCGATCAGCTTGCGGTCTTTGGTGATGAAATTCAGCTTGACGAACGCGCTTCCCCGCCCTGGCGCCTGATCCATCAGGACGACGACGTCGTCCTCCGTCGGAACGAGAAAGGAAAACGGCGCCGGCACCGCAAGGCCGTGGCGGCTGGCGAAGGCCTCATCAACCCGGACGGTCTTGCCGACGACCAGCCCCTCAACGGAAAGCAGATTGAATTTCACCGTGCCGCTCATTTGTTGCGCCGAAGCCGGGAGGGAACAAAGCAGAGCCACGCAAAGAAGAAGGCCGCAGGTCTTTCGAAAAAACATGATCATATCCGAAGTCGTGTTCTGAAAAGGTCGCAGGAGAAAGGAGGACACCTGAATAACGACCCGGCGAACGGGGATCTGTCAAGGATCGGGACCGGATCTCTGCCGCCGAAGTTATGTCTCAAGTTTTCCGTAACGGCAGATCTGTGCCGGGCGGTAGAACGTGGCGCGCAGCTTATCCAAGGTTTAGCCGAATCGAATCCGGCCAAATTGGGGCGTGCACTCGGCAAAATGTGCCGAATCACCTAAGCTGAACGCAAGGTGAATGCGGATTTCAGGGTGAGTACAGGTGTGTTCCGCCATTTTCCGACCATATCGCACGGCCCAAAGGACGGGCCGGGAAATGGGACCGGGGATTATGAAGAAATTTGCAGTAGCGACGACAACCACATGCGCTCTGGCTCTGACCGGAGTGGGCCTTGCCCTTTCGGGCGGCGCAAAGACCGATAGCGAACTGCGACGGATCGACTGCCAGGCCATCACCATGTTCATCCCCTCCCGGTACAAGAGTGCCGAGGAACTCTGCGCCAACTATGGCGGCGTGGCCCTGAAGGACGCACTGCCCAGCGAAAAGGGACTGGTTATCCTGGTCCGCAATCAGCCCATGGGCGGCTTCCAGGGCGGCAACACCGTTCGCTGAGGGTCGACAAGCCGGACAGACCCTTGACGTTCGGATGCTGTTGGAAGCGGCGCTTGTTCCGGCCGCGAATTTGTCCGCATAGCCATCAACTGCCCTATGGAACAGCGCCTCTGAGTGAACGTGCCCCCCCCTCTTTCCGGAGGTGCTTCGAAGGAAATCTTCTATCCTTGGAGGTCCGGGAACGTCTTGTCCGCCAGGGCGTTGACGGAAAGCATAACTGTTGCGGCACAGGCAAAACCCGCGCTCAAGGCGCTCACGATTGACTTCACAGCCGGTCTCCATGGGTTAGGACGCCTGGCTGGGACATGGCTCGGCGCAATCTCTAATTCATGAGTTTTATACTCAAGTTTTTAGATCTTGTCCAGCCGGCTCCTCGATCTATTGCTGGAGGGGCACACCCCTCACCCCGAGATCGCCTTCACCTCCAGAAAATCCTCCAGGCCGAATTCGCCGTATTCCCGGCCGTTTCCGGATTGCTTGTAGCCGCCGAAGGGTACGTCCCAATCGGGGCTGCCGCCGTTGATGTAAACGCTGCCTGCGCGCAGTTTCCGGGCAACCCGCCTGGCCCGCTCCGGATCGCCTGTCTGGAGATAGGCGGCCAGGCCGTAAGGCGTGTCGTTGGCGATCGCGATGGCGTCTTCTTCCGTATCAAACGGGATCATCACCAGGACCGGCCCGAAGATCTCGTTGCGGGCAATGGACATGTCGTTGGCGACATCCGCGAAGACGGTCGGCCTGACATAGTAGCCGGTTTCGAATCCCTCCGGCCTGCCCGGCCCGCCGGCCACCAGGCGCGCGCCCTCCTCGATGCCTTTTTCGATATGACCCTGGATCCTGTCATATTGCTGCTCGCTGATCACCGGCCCGATGTGATCGCCTTCCTGCGCGGGATCGCCCACCTGGACGCTGTCCGCGACCCTGCCGGCGAGAGCTACCGCTTCGTCATAGACGGTTTGCTCGACAAGCAAGCGGGTAGGCGCGTCGCAGGATTGTCCGGAATTGGAGAAACAGCTTTCTATCGAATAGCTTATCGCCGTTTCCAGATTCGCGTCGGCAAAAAGAAGGTTCGCGGATTTCCCGCCAAGTTCCAGCGCAACGCGTTTCACGGTCGGCGCCGCGTTGCGGCTTACCGAGATCCCTGCCCGGGTCGACCCGGTGAAGGAGATCATGTCGATATCCGGATGCAGGGACATGGCCTCGCCGACGCTCGGGCCGTCGCCATTGACAAGATTGAAGACACCCGGCGGGCATCCCGCCTCGTCGAGGATTTCCGCGAACAGCAGAGCGGAAAGCGGCGCGATCTCGCTCGGCTTCAAGACCATGGTGCAGCCGGCGGCGAGTGCCGGAGCGACCTTGGCCACGATCTGGTTGATTGGCCAGTTCCACGGCGTGATCAGACCGCAGACGCCGACCGGTTCGTGCCGGATGAGACTGCCGCCGCGCGGACTCGGACGTTCGAAGACATGCGACTTCAACGCCTCCAGCGTCGCCTGCAGATGACCGGTACCGGCCGGGGTCTGCTGCTCGCGGGCGAAGGTCTTGGGAGCCCCCATTTCCAGACGGATCGCCTCGTCCATCTCCGGTGACCGGCGCCCGTAAACACCGACGATCCGTTCCAGCAGGGAAACACGCTCTTCGACGCGCGTATCCGACCAGGTCGCAAACGCCCTGCGCGCAGCCGATACGGCCAGATCGACATCGGCAGGAGACCCCAGAGAAATCGTGGCGACAGGCTGCTCGGTTGCCGGATCGATCACTGAAAAATCATTGGGAACAACCGGTTCTACCCATTTTCCACCGATATAGAACTGCCGTTTCTCGATCATTGATCCGTCACCGCTTTCAAACATATTCGATTTGCCGCGCCCCGTGCGGCACGACCTCATATCCAGGCTCTTCCGGCTCGTCGTCAACCATTTCCGCGGGAAAATCCGGCGCGAGGATAGCCAGGCCGGTCGCCTCTTCCAGCCGCCTGACGATGTTCGGCGACAATTCACGCGGTCCGTAGCGCTGGATACCATCGGCGAAGATCCGGTTGAGCAGCGGCGAGACCTCCAGCGGCACGTCATGGGCGTCCGCGAGCGCCTGAAACAGGCCGATATCCTTGGCGACCAGATCCATGGTGAAGGAGATGTCGCGCGAACCGTTCAGGATGACCTGGCTTTCGGTCTCATGCACGAAGGACGTGCCGGAGGAAATGCGGATCGCCTCGTAAGCCGTTCCGAGATCCATCCCCGCGGCCTTGCAGGTGACCAGCGCCTCGACACAGGAGACCAGATTGGCCGTCGCCAGATAGTTGGTCACGACCTTAAGCACGGAGGCCGAGCCGATCTCGCCCGTGTGCAGCACACGCCGGCCGAGAACGGTCAGGAATGGCAGAGCTTTCTCGAAGGTTGCGCGCGAGCAGCCGGCGAAGATGGAAATATTGCCGGTCGCCGCCCGGTGGCAGCCGCCGGAGACAGGGCACTCGATGGCCTCCGCCCCGGTCGCGATCACTTTTTCCGCCAGCCGCCGGACTTCGTTAGAATCTGTTGTCGACATTTCAGCCCAGATCCGGCCCGGGCCGATCCCTTCCAGAATGCCATCCGGCCCCTCGATAACGGCTGCACAGGCGGCCGGGCTCGGCAGGCAGGTGATAATCACATCGCATGTTTCGGCGAGTTCCTTCGGCGACCGGCCGCGTTTCGCGCCTTTTCGCACAAAGCTCTCGACCAACAATTCGTTCAAATCGTGCACGACAAGGTCGTAACCGTTGCGCAGAATGCTGCCCGCCAGCTTGCCGCCGACATTTCCAAGACCGATGAACCCGACACGCATGCGAATGCCCCTTTTCAAGGATTGAGTGCGTATCAGGATGCTCTCCCCGAAAAACAAAGAGAAACGATATAAACAATAGACATTACACGTTTTATTTTATCAATTGAGGGTCATGGACTCACTCCCGAACCTGCTCTGGCTCAGAAGCTTCGAGGCTGCCAGCCGGCTTGGCAGCTTTACGGCGGCCGGCGTCGAACTCGGCCTCACCCAGGCGGCGGTAAGCGGCCATATCAGCGCGCTGGAAACCCGGCTCGGCCATGCCCTCTTTCACCGCACCACGCGCAAGGTGGACCTCACCGAAAGCGGACGCGCCTATCTTCCAGCCGTCCGCAAGGCTTTGCAGGACCTCGCCAAATCGACCGAAAACCTCTTCGGTGGCAAGATATCCGGCGCCGTGACCCTGCGCGCGCCAATCTCCGTGGCGACCTTGGTCATAGCACCAGCGCTGGCCGCGTTTCTGGAAAGCCAGCCGGAGCTCAACATCAGGCTCCTCTCGGCGATCTGGGCCGACACCGCCCTGGAAACCAATATCGATTTCGAAATCCGCCTTGGCGCCGGCCAGTGGCCCGGCTGCCAAGCGGAAAAGCTCGGAGACGATTTTGTCGTGCCCGTCTGTTCGCCGTTCCTGGCAAAGGGCCTGAAGACGCCTGCCGATCTGCTGAAGCTGCCGCGCGCGCATATTCTCGGCTTCGACGATCACTGGCCGCGCTTTTTCGAAACCCTGGCACTCCCGGTTCATAGCCCGACGCCCTCCGTCACGGTGGACACGTCGATTGCCGCGCTTGAATGGGTGTCTTCCGGCGGTGGCGCCGCGCTGCTCCTGGAACGCGCCGCACGCCCTCTGGCGGCAAGCGGCCGCATTGCCATACCTTTCAAGGAAAAGATCCCTTTGGGACAGGGGCACTATCTCATTCACCGCCAAAACGCCCCACCTTCGAGACCCGCTGTCAGGGTGACGGAAAATTGGCTGAGGGAACTGTTCGGAAGTTGAGCGAAGTTTCTTTCTCTGCCTCATCCTGAGGAGGATCGTCAGATCCGTCAAAAAGGATGAGCGGCATAATCCGGAGCAAGCGGCCCATCCTTCGAGACGCGTGCAAGGTCGCTCCTCAGGATGAGGTCAGATATCGTTCCAGAACAGCTCCTACTCCGCCGCAAACAGCTTCGCCGTCATCGCAAGGCTAGCGCCACAGGGCTCTTCGTCCTCGTCGCCATCCGTCTTCGCCGCGCCTTCGGCGGGCCTCAGATTGACGAAATCGTAGAGCGAGCGGTCAAGCAGATGAGACGGCCGTGTGTGGCCGAGCGCGCGCGCCATGACGCCAAGTCGGCCGGGACTGGCCTTTTCCCAGCCCTGCAGCATACGCTTGACCTCCTCGCGCTGCAGGCCGTCCTGCGAGCCGCAGAGATTGCAGGGAATGATCGGGAACCGCATGCCGTTCGCGAACTTCGCGATATCGCTTTCCGCCGAATAGGCGAGCGGGCGCAACACCAGAAGGTCACCCTCGTCATTGATCAGCTTCGGCGGCATGGAGGCAAGACGCCCGCCGTGGAAGAGGTTCATGAAAAAGGTTTCCAGAATATCTTCCCGGTGATGGCCGAGAACGATGGCCTCGCAGCCCTGTTCCCGCGCCACCCGATAGAGGATGCCGCGCCTGAGGCGGGAGCACAGCGAGCAATAGGTGCGGTTTTCCGGGATCTTGTCGGTGACAATGGAATAGGTGTCCTCGCGCACGATGATGTGCTCGATGCCGTTCTCTTCAAAGAACTTCGGCAGAATGTCCGTCGGAAACCCGGGCTGGGCCTGATCGAGATTGCAGGCAATCAGATCAACAGGCAGAAGGCCACGCCATTTCAGCTCGATCAGAACCGCCAAAAGCGTGTAGCTGTCCTTGCCCCCGGACAGACACACCAGCCATTTGGGCCGGGTCTCCTGCGTAATCCCCTCCGGCAGCATGCCGAAATCGCCGATCGCCTCACGCGCCTGCCGCAGGAGCCGCTTGCGCAGCTTCTTGAACTCGACGCTGGACGGCGCGCCGCGCAAGAGCGCGGGGACATCCGTATCTGTACTGTCGGCAATGTCGTTCATTCAGGCGGCCTTCGCGCGCGTTCGTGTCTTCTGTATTCGCGCTGACATAGCGGATTGTCGGCACAATACCAAGGCGAAAGGGCGGATTTCCGTAACGTAATATGCTATAAACCTCTGGCTGCGGGGCCTCAGAATTTCTTTTGCAGAAGGAAAGGCATTGTCATGACGGCGACACTCGATATTCAGCAACCGCAGCCATTCGATCTGGTGGACAACAAGATCCTGATTGCCGGAAACGCCACCGCGTTCGAAGGCGCGCTTACGATCCGCGTTTCCGACGGCCACGACGAATATGCCTCCTTTACCCAGGTCGGCGCTCTCGGGCTCAGGCAGTTTCAGGGCTTCATCGACATTCCCGAAACGAACAGCTTCCAGCTCAGCCGTTTGTTCCTGACACTTTCCGACGACACCGGCAATGAGAACGGGCCGTCCGTCGTGGTCCCCGTCCTGTTCGGTCCGAAGATCCTCCCCGGCTATGGCGGTTGGCGGCCCTATACGGTCCAGTCCGGCGACACGCTGACCAAGATCGCGCAAGCGGAATACGGCAACAGCAACTTTCAGCCGATCTTCGAAGCGAACCAGGACATCCTGACCAACCCGAACCTCATCTTTCCGGGCCAGATGCTGAGGGTCCCGAGGGACGATATTTAGATTTTTTGCGAAGTGGGCTAGGAACGACCCGACCTCATCTTGAGGAAACGCTCGTGTCCCGGCCTGCATGAGGCCGGGACAAATGTTTGGATTTTTTGAGTGATGACGGACTCAGGCGACTTTCTTACGCCGCGCAACTAGCCCAATTCCGAGCAATCCCGACAGCATGAGTGGTATACCTGCGGGTAGCGGAACAGGCGTCACTAGATCTGGAGGAAGCGCTTCGTTAAACGATATGTTGTCGATAAAAAAGTCGAATTGATTGCCAAAATCTACTGTAGACAAGCCACGAATCTGAACCGTGTCACCTGTCGCAGCAAAACCAATAGTTTGAAAACCACCAGATGTGTTGCTTGGTAAACTGAAGATTGCAGAATTTCCAGCGTTGTCAGAAACCTCATACGATGCTTCGACGGTCATGCCATTGAAAACATCGAGAAAGAAATTGGTGATATTTTCGCTGAAGGATACTGTGATTGGATTTTGTGCTCCTGTCAGAACAGCACCACCAGAAGGAAAATCTGCGGCTCCGTATGTAACAGTATCGTTACCTGGTAGATTTGTGGCGCCGCTTAAAAACGTGCCGCCATCTAAGGTCACATCTACCGACCCAATAGTTATAGTGGGTGAGATCAAGCTAGCAGCAGCGAATGTTGTTGGCCCAGTGAACCCTTGATCGTCAAAGTTAATAGTCACGGCTAGCGATTGCGAAGAATACGCGACCATAATCGCCGAAAATGTTAAGACACCAAAGTACTTCTTTGTCACTATCATTCCCTCTGTTACTTATAATTAAAATAGCCCCCAATAGAGGGGCAGAGAACAAATGGTTAAAAAACCATTTACAATTAAAAATTGTTAACAGAGCTGTACGATAAAGTCGAGGCCTATTTCGATGCCACCGAACCGCCCCCACCTGCGTACGTACCACTTCCAGTCCGTGCGGAATAATTGGCTCAGGTAATAGTTATCGGATTCCCAATTTGATTTTGCTTTGATAGATGAGTTGCCGACATGATTTGGAGATCGGCAATGCGCCCTATGTTTAGTGACGAAGACTGGACGCTTGCCTTGTATATTTTCGTAGCTGTTTGCAACGCGTTGGCGCGAATGCTCGCAACGACCGCCTGTTTCTCGAAGCGCTAGATTACTTCACGCTGCGCAACACATTCAGAAACAAGTGCGCCATCCTTCAAGTCGGAACTCTTGATCCTCCTCAGGTTGAAGTTGTTTTTGCGTGATTTGTGAAAGCCAGCTTCGGCCTAGATCTTCACCTTCTCGAAGCTCTGGCGGTATTGCTTCGGCGTCAGGCCGGTGCGCCGCTTGAAGGCGCGCTCGAAGGCCGACTGGTCGGAATAATCGAGTTCGCAGGCGATCTGGGCGAGCGAATGGGGCGTGTCGATGAGCGCGTGGCGGGCAACCCGGAAACGGCACTCGTCGAGAAGGGTCGAGAAGCGGATGCCCTCCTCGCCCAGGTGCCGGTGAAGCGAGCGGCGCGACAGGCCGAGGCGGCGGGCGATGCTTTCCTGATCCGACGTACCGGTTCCCAGACCCGCGAATATCGCGGTCCGCGTCCGGTCCATCAAGGAAGCGCCGCGTGCCTTGAGCATCAGGTCGCGGCTGAGGCTTTCAAGCGCCCGGCGGTAACGGTCCGTATCGTCCTTCGGCATCGGGGCATGGAGCACCGTCGCGGGAAAGCTGAGCGAATTGGTCTCGCATTCGAAAAGGCAGAAGGCGCCGGCGGTCTCCGCCCAGCTTGCCATCGACCGGGCCGGGCTGTGCTCGAAACAGATCAGGTCCGGGTTCCAGTCGTCGCCGGCGCCCCGGCGGATCAGCTGGGTCAGGACCGAGAGCGTGAATTCCGCGTCCTGGCGGCGCGGCCAGATATCCGGATTGACGATCCGGTAGGTCACCGTGGCGACACCGTCTTCCACGCTCAACTGAAGATCGGTTTCGCTTTGAACGAACTTGATGAAGCGTTCGAACGTCCTCAGCGCCGAGCCGACGGTGGACGCTGCAAGCAGCGCGTCGCCCAGTTCGCCCAGGTTTCGCAAGTCGAGAAGAGGACCCGATTTCCAGCCGATATTCGGCTGACCGAGAACCGCCGCGCCGCGCTCGTAGATTTCGACAAAGGAAACGAGAGGGATCTCTTGCTGCCAGTCCCGCCAGGCGGCGACGGGCACGCCGCTTTGCCGTCCCAGGGCCGCCGCTTCCAGGCCGGTCTGAGTCAGCAAATTGTGCAGGCCGAACAATGCGCCAGAAATGATGGTTGCGCCCTTGGGCATGACCAGCGCCCCGGTAATTACGGATCTCCAATACCTGTCCGCCGCGTAAACGGCGAACCGAAGAAAAACTACACCAAATAATAGCCGGCGCCGCAATCGCTTATGACCGCTTTTTAGCCGTGCCTTCTAATTTGGCCGAAAATGTCGAGAAGCCCCCTCAACGCCCCTCCTTAATGGCAGGACAGAGATCCGGGACGCACCGTGAAAACACGGGCGCCGGATGAGGGAACAGCATTTTGACCAGCTACGACGTGGCAATTGCCGGCGGCGGCCCCGCCGGTGCGTTCACCGCGCATGAACTTGCGCGTGCCGGGCTCAGCATCCTGCTGATCGACCCGGCGGTCACGCGTCCCCGCCTTGAAGGGCTGGGCGAACGCGTCGCGCATCTTCTTGAAAAACGAGGACTTCACGAGGCCCTGGCCGCAGCCGGTCGGCCCGTGCGTCGTTCAATTGCCTGGGCAGGCCTTCAGGAGCCTTCAAACGGAGAAAGGCTCGTGCGCCGTCACGACTTCGACGCGGCCTTGCGACGGGCCGCCGTCGAGGCGGGCGCCATCTTCCTTCAAGCCCGTGTCAGCCGTGTCGAAAGCGCCGGTCTGGGAGACGGCGTATCCGTGAAGCTTTCGAGCGGAGAAACGGTTACCGCCCGGCTCCTCGTCGACGCGCGCGGCCGCCAGGCACCGTCGGCGACCCGGCTCAAGGGCCCGCAGACCCTGGCGATCTCGGCCCTTTTGACAACCCCGCCTCAAACCGAAGAAACACATGTCGAGGCGGCCCCCCAGGGCTGGATGTGGTCGGCGCAAGATCCGGATTTCGGCCACTGGCTACAGATCTGCGTCGATCCCGACGGCCTCAAGGGCGCCGGACAGGAGGCCCTGGCGGAGCGGATGCACCGGTTCCTGTCGCAGCCCCGGTTCAAGGACCGCTTTCCGGACACCTCCTTTCAGGGACCGCTGTTTGCCCGGCATGCCGGTCTGGTCCTTGCCGCACCGAAGCTTGACGGTCCGGTCATTCCGGTTGGCGATGCGGCCGTCGCCATCGACCCGCTGTCCGGCCATGGCCTTTTCTGGGCACTTTCGTCCGCGCTTTCGGCGGTTCCAAGCGTGCTCAGCATTCTTGACGGCCCCGAGACCGGCTACGATCTCGCGACCCGTTTTTTCCACGACCGCGTGGTCGCGACCTTCTGGCGCCAGGCCCGGGTCGGCCGCGACTTCTACCGGCTGGAAAAGGACCTCGCCGGCGAACCGTTCTGGGAACAAAGAGCCGTCTGGCCCGACGACACCCCCGCGCACACCACCGAGGACGGCGTGCGCATGGACCGGCGGGTCGTCGTCGACAACAACCGCCTGAAAGAACGCGACATTCTCGTCACGCCCGAGCATCCGGACGGAATTGCCTTCATCGCCGGCGTTCCGGTCTCCGACCTGACCGGATTTCTGCGCGCGCCGGTGCCCACGGATGAAGCGACGACACACCCATCCCCCGCTTTCGCCGCAGCTCTCCAATGGCTGGAGAGCCGGGGCCTGCTTCACGACATAAAACCGACCAAAACGAGGGAAACAGCATGATCGAACGATTGCGAAAGGGGCATGCCGCCGGTCTCGCCGGACTGCTTCTTCTGACCCCCATACCGGGGCTGGCCCAGGACGGGGCCACGCTGCTTGAGGAAAACTGTGCCGGCTGCCACGCACCGGGCGAAAACGGTGCGCTCAGCCGGATCGCCGGCCAGCGCAAGTCGCCGGAAGGCTGGCTCATGACCATCGTGCGCATGCGCCTCTTCCACGGCATGGAAATCGACAACGATGTCCAGAGCCAGCTGGTTCACTATCTCGCCGACACCCAGGGCCTGGCACCGAGCGAGACCGAAGGCTATCGCTACATTCTGGAGCGGGAACCTGCAGTCGTCGAGGAAATCGACGCCCCGCTCGGCGAAATGTGCTCCCGATGCCATTCCGGTGCCCGCGTCGCACTGCAGCGTCGCACACAGGACGAATGGGATCTTCACATCGACTTCCATGTCGGCCAGTGGCCGACCCTCGAGTATCAGGCGCTCGGACGTGACCGGGAATGGCTGAAGATCGCGCGCGAGGAAGTCGTGCCGATGCTCGCCGAAAAATACCCGTTTGAAACGGAGGCCTGGTCCACCTGGCAGAGCGCTGAGAAGTCGGATGCCAACGGCACCTGGGTGTTCACGACGCGCCTGCCTTCCAAGGGCGAAGCCTATGGCACTCTCGAGGTTTCCGGCGAAACCCAGCCCTACACGGTGGCCGGAACGCTCAAGACGGCAAATGGCGACGAATTCGCGGTATCCGGCAAGCTGAACGTCTACACCGGCTACGAATGGCGTGCGAACATCGAGATCGGCGGCACGACCTACCGTCAGGTCCTGGCGATGTCGGAGGACGGCAGCACGGTTTCCGGCCGCCAGTTCCTGCACGCCGAAGACAGCCTCGGCGCGGCGTTCAAGGCGGTCAAGGCAGGTGACGGTCCGGCGATTGCCGGCGTGGTCCCCTCCACGCTCGCCGCCGGCGAGGCAACAACCGTGCAGATCGTCGGTACCGACCTTTCAAGCATCGACCTCTCCGGAGCCGTGGTCGCTTCCGGCGGAACGGCCAACGCCTACGGCGCCGCCATCGAGTTGTCGCCTGACGCCGGCACGGACGGCACCGTGAGCATCGCCGCCGGTGACGCTTCGGACAAGGACGGTCTTGCCGTCTACAGCCACATCGACAGCCTGAAGGTGGAGCCTGAATTCGGCGTTGCCCGTGTCGGCGGCGGCGGCGGATCGGCCGGCAAGGTCCCTGCCCGCTTCGACGCGGTCGGTTACTGGAACGGCCCGGACGGCCAGGCCGGAACCGAGGACGATGTCCGCATCGGCATCATCCCGGCGACCTGGTCGGTCGCGGCCTTTAACGAGGAAGCCGAAGTGCTCAAGGATGTCGAGCATGCGGGCGAGATGGACACAAGCCTCGGCATCTTCATGCCGGCGGTGGCGGGCCCCAATCCCGAGCGTCCGTTTTCCACCAACAACGCGGGCAATCTGAAGGTAGTTGCAACGAACGGCGATGTCTCCGGCGAAGGCCAGCTCATCGTCACCGTGCAACGCTGGAACGATCCCCCGATCCGCTGAGGAGGTTTGACGACATGGGTTATCTCTTCTTTCAACCGCAGAACGCGCATCGGGTGAACGTGGACGGGCGTCATCTCCTGTTCCACGTGCCGACCACCTCCCTCTTCGAGATCGACCGCCTCGACAGCGACGTGATCGATCTCTTCGCGGACCGCTCGAAGGTCAGCGAGACGGATGTGCGCGCGCGCTTCGAAGGCCGGGTCGATCCCGACCTGGTGACGGAGCGTCTCCGGTCCCTTCTGGACCTCGACATCATCACCGACGGCCGCCCGCCCAGGGCGGAGCGGCCGCCGGTCCATATCGAGAACTTCCCGCTGACGACGATCGTCCTGAACGTCAACACGGGCTGCAATCTGTCCTGCACCTACTGCTACAAGGAGGACCTCGACACGCCCTCAAGGGGCCGGCGCATGGCGTTTGATACGGCGAAACGCTCCATTGAGCTGCTTCTTGCCGAAAGCCCCGACCGTGACAGCTACAACGTCGTCTTCTTCGGCGGCGAGCCGTTGAGCAATCTCGGCCTGATCAAGGACGTGGTCGCTTATTCCGAGGACCGCTTCGGCAATCTCGGCAAGCGGGTCGACTTCACCCTGACCACCAACGCAACCCTGCTGACGGAAGAAATCGTCGACTGGCTGAACGCCCACCGCTTCGGCCTGACGGTTTCCATGGACGGACCGAAGGCGCTTCACGACAAGAACCGCAAGACCGTCGGCGGCAAGGGCACTTACGATGTCGTTGCCTCCAAGACGAAGATGCTTCTGGAACGCTACACCTCGCGGCCTGTCGGCGGCCGGGTGACACTGACCCGTGGCGTCACGGCCGTCTACGATATCTGGGATCACCTGAAGAACGAGATCGGCTTCCACGAAGTCGGTTTCTCGCCGGTGACCTCCGGCCCGGTCACGCCCTTCAACCTGACCGGCGACGAACTGGTGACGGTCTTCGAAGAGATGAAGCGGCTTGGCCGGCTTTATCGCGACGAAGCGCTTCAAGGCCGAAATATCGGCTTTTCCAACATGCACCAGCTGATGACCGATCTCTATGAAGGCCGGTCCAAGGCCCTGCCCTGCGGCGCGGGCCTCGGCATGCTGGCGGTCGACCACGAGGGCAGCCTCAACCTGTGCCACCGCTTCACCGGCTCCGACATGGAGACCTACGGAACGGTGGACGGCGGCATCGAGAAACAGAAGCTCGCCCGCTTCATCGAGGACAGGGCCGACCGGACCGAAAAGGGCTGCTCGACCTGCCGCATCCGCAACATCTGCGCCGGCGGCTGCTACCACGAGAGCTACGCCCATTTCTCCGACCCGATGAAACCGACCTACCACTACTGCGATCTGATGCGCGACTGGGTCGATTTCGGCATCGGCGTCTATGGCGAGCTGATCGACGGTGCGCCGGCATTCTTTTCAGATCACATCATGCCTCGGAGGGCATACGGCAAATGAGACACTTGAAACCCCTCAACCAGAAGGCCGACAAGGTCGTCAAGGCGGTCGAGACCGACAACATGGACGAAGTCCGCGCGATGCAGACCGTCGTGGCCGGCTGCGCCTCAACCCTGGACCCGGGCTGGGAGGTCGACCCCTTCGGCGGCGTCGCGGCCCTGTGCCAGCCGATGGAGGCCGATCTCTACGGCTGTTCCGACCCGTGCTGGTGGCCTGCCCAGGTGCCGGACACGATCAATTCCTACAAGGACTGGAACGCCGACGCCGACAACGCCGGCAAGGACTGGCGCTCTCTCGGCACCGTCTTCCCGTCCGACAGCGAAACCTGAAACGCGGCAAGGAGTTTACCAACATGCGAAATCTGATCGCAGCCACGGCCGCCGTCTGCCTGGGGCTCTCCGCCCTGCCGGCGCTGGCCAAGGACCTCATCGTCACGGTCGCCAAGCCGGACCGCCTCTATGTCATCGACGCCAAGGCGCGCACCGTCGAAACCGACTGCAAGCTCGACTTCAACCTGATCCCCGGTGTCATCGCCATGTCTCCCGACAACAGGATCGCCTATATTCTCGCCGGGCGATGGGAGAATGTGTACGGCGTGGATCTCGAAACCTGCGAAACGGTGTTTTCCGCCCATCAGTCGGACGGAGATATAAGGCGCAAGACCATCGCCTCGCTGGCCGTCTCCAAGGACGGCAAGGAAGTCTACACGGTCCGCAACCCGGTCCGGATCCTGGCCGACCGCTACGAGGTGCTTGAGCCGGAGCTCGCCGTCTACGACACCAGCGCCGGCCTCAAGGCCGAACCCGTGCGCACCTTTCCGGCCCCGCGCCGCATGACGGTGATGGCGACCGGACGCAACGGCATGCTTTACGCCGCCGGACACGAAATCTACGCCATCGACCCGAAAACCGGTGAGACCACGATCAAGATCGCGAACAAGTCCTGGGACCGGCCGACCTATTCCGGCCCGGACGTGCTCGCCTTCTGGCCGATCGGCACGCAGGCGGACGAATTCATGCTGCTTTATTCGGCGGCGGTCTTCACCGACGAGTCCCAGAGCGAACTCGCCGATTTCATCTGGGGTTACGAGAGCGTCGATCTCACCACGGGCGAAAGCGAGATCGAGGATTTCGCCAGCTTCGAGGTGATCATGTTCTCCGCAATCCGCGATCCGAACGACAAATCCAAGCTCTACGGGGTCTACACCCAGCTCTCCAAGCACGATCTTGAGACGAAGGAACTGGTCAAGCGGGTCGACCTGCCCCACACCTACTACTGCATCAACATTTCCTCAGACGGCAAGGAGATCTACGTCGGCGGCACCAACGACGACATCGGCGTCTACGATGCCGAAACGCTGGAACGCATCGGCGAGATCCTGCTGCCCTCCGGCGGCGACATGGCCGCCGGCACGATGCATGTGATCAGCACGGGAAGTTGACAAAAGACCATTCAAGATGCGCCGTCCCGGCCTCAGACCGGGGCGGACAAAAAATAATGTAAAACAGAGAAATAACACAGAAAACTAATGCACAGCATGAAACAGGCGACAGCATTGACGGGTGTACCGGAGGCCGACAAGGCGACACGTCGGCCGACGCTTCTGCGCGTCCTCCTGAAACGCCTGTTCGGCCCGCGCGAGGCGCTGTGGCTGACACCTCTGGTGCTGCCTTACCGCTGGCCGCTGGCCGCCCTGTTCGCTTTGTCGCTTGTGACCGCCCTCGCGGCCCTGATCCCGCCTTATCTGACCAAGCTCGTCATCGACCGCGGCCTGATGGCGGGCGACAAGCAGGCGCTGGTCTTCTTCGTGGTCCTGCTGTTCGCCGTCGGCCTCGCGGCGCTCGCGCTCGGCGCCGTCAATTCGCTGCTTCACCTGCGGTTTTCCGCAAGGCTTCTGGCGGACCTGCGCCGCGCGGCCGTGAAAACCATCTTGGCGCAGTCCCCGCGCTGGCAGGCCCGGCAGAAGACCGGCGAACTCATGAGCCGCCTCGACGGTGACGCGGGCGAGGTCCAGCAGTTCACCTTCGCTGTCCTGGTTACCGGTGCAGGCAGTCTGTTGCGGCTCTTGGGCGGGCTCGTCATGCTGTTCGTGCTCTCGCCGAAGCTCGCCGTTCTTGCCCTGGCACTTGCCCCCGTCGAGCTCTTCTTTTTCGCCCGGGCGCGGCCGCTCACCCATATGCGTGCCCGCGATGTCCGCGCGGCACGTGGTCATCTGGCCTCCAGCCTGGCCGAAACCATCGCCGGCCTGACTTCGCTTCGCGCGCTCAACGCGACACGGCAGGCCGAAGACCTGATCGACAGGCGTCAGAACGCTCTTGTCGCCGCGTTGATGTCCTCGCAGGTCTGGAGCGAGGTCACCAGGTCTGTGCCGATGGTGCTGACCGCAATCCTGCGCGGCGCGGTCTTTCTGATCGGCGGCCTTGCGGTCATCGAAGGCACCATGCCGCTCGGCTCGCTGATCGCCTTCACCGCCTATCTGGGTTTCCTGATCGGACCGATGCAGTCGCTGATCTCGCTGTGGCACGGCCAGGCCCGCATGAAGGCGGCGCTCGACCGGCTCGACCATATCATGAGCGCGCAACCGGACGTCCGCGCCCCGGAAACGCCCCTCGCCCTGCCCGCCGGACCCGGCCCGCTTGTCCTGTCCGACATTGCCTATGCGCCCACGGAAGGTGCCGCCCTGTTCACCGGCCTGAGCACCGTCATCCTGGCGGGCAGCAAGGTCCGGCTATCGGGGCCGTCCGGCGTCGGCAAATCCACTCTTTTGTCGCTATTGCAGCGGCACGACGATCCGGGCGCCGGCAGCATACTCCTGCATGGGATCGATCTGCGCCGCCTGGCCTTGAGAGACCTGCGCGAGGCGGTTGCCCTGGTGCCCCAGAAGGGACACGTCTTTTCCGGAACGCTGGCCGATAATCTGCGTCTCGGCTGCGCCCAAGCAAGCGATGAAGACATGCGCCGGGTCCTCGACCTTGTCGAACTGGCCGGCCGTTTCGAGACGGCGGGACCCGACACCCGCCTGGGCGAAGGCGGCCTGGAGCTTTCCGGCGGCGAGCGCCAGCGTCTTTGCCTTGCCCGCGCTCTCCTGCAACCGTTCCGGATCCTCCTCCTCGACGAAAGCCTTTCGGAGGTCGATCCCGAGCGGGTCGGGCGGATTATGGCAAGAATTGACGGGACTTATAGCGAACATACGCGCATTGTCGTCACGCACAGCGACAGCGACCGCTACGGAGATTTCGACATGGAGATCGACCTGAAGACCTTCGCGCCGGGCCAGGGTGCGGCCTCATGATCCGCGTCGGACTGATCGACGGCGCCCTGCCGCCGGACTGGCCGGGAGTGACGGTCCGACGCCGGTTCTGCACGATCGACGGTGCCGACCTGTCCCGAAAACACGCCTCGGCCATGGCCACCACCATCGGCGCCTATTGCGAGGATTTCAAGATTATCAATGCCGTGGTCTTTCCCGGCTCTCTTTCAACCACGCTCGGCATGGTCTGCGACGCACTCGAATGGCTGGGCGACGACCCGCCGGACATCGTCCTGTGCTCTTTCGGCTCGGCACGGGCTTCCGTCGAGCTTTCTGTCATGACGTCCCGCCTGCAAAACGGCGGCAGTCTTGTCGTCGCCTCGGCGCCTGCCAGAGGCGACCCTGTCTACCCCGCCGCCTATCCGGATGTCATATCGGTGCAGGGCGATGCCCGCTGCGGACCGGGTGAGATCTCGCGTCTCGATCTGCCGCAGGCTACCTTCGGGGCCTGCCCGCAGGCGCTTGGTGTGCCGGAGATCCGAGGAGCGAGCGCCGCAGCCGCCCATGCCGCCGGGCTTTTGGCGCAAAGCGGCGCCACTTCCGCGCCTGTGGCCGCCGGCGATCTTCTTCAGCATGTCCGCTACACCGGGCGTGAACGCAAATCGCCGGAGCTGAAGCCGGAGCCACAGCCCGCCTGAAGCCCGCTTGCGCGTCTCAGTCTTTCTGGAGCTTCGCCGCGATCCTGGAATGCAGATCCGCCATCTGTTTCTGGTCGAAGCCGGTCAATGTCGAGCACTCGCTTTCGGAAATACCGTTGGCCATGTAGTTGAGAGCGTTGGCCAGCGCGACGAGTTCGTCCTTGCTGAAGCCGATTTCAATGGTTGACGAAGTCATGGGGTCCTCGACGGTGATCGGAAGAAACAAGAAACCTGCCGGCACCGGTCCGGCAGGTGTCTTTTCCAGGCTGGACCGGGACAGGTGCTGCTGGAACAAGAAGTGTAATACCAAGTCTCATTGAGTGGGACTCATCTGTCGAGTCCGGCCCCCTGCCCGACCGGCCTCGTTTCAGTTCAGATTGTCGTAATAGGTCATGCCGGAGGTCGGGCGAAACGCCGTGCCGCAGTCGAGAGGCTTCAGATTGGTGATGATGACCGTTCCGGTCGTCGCGTCCCAATAGCCGTGACGGTTGTTCGCAAGGGCCTTGTCCGCCGTCGGCGCATTCAGAATTCCCTCCAGAAACACCGCGAAGCCGGCCGCACTGCCAATCGTTGGCAACGGAAAAGCCAGTCCGGCGATGTCCGTACCGTGCACGAATTCCGCGTGATGTTTCACAAAGGCATGCCCGTGCGCGATATCGGTTGCGAAATCGTGATTGGTCGCGGCCGTGCAGTTGTTGACCGCATGGGCCGGGGTTGGCCAGGCGGTAACCGTTACCACCGCTGCCGTCACACCCGCCAGGGCAATGGCAGCCAGGGCGGATTTGAACCTGTTGGTACGCATTTGCTGTTCCTTTCCAGTTCAAGTGTCAATCGTGAAGGTCTTCAAGAGACCAGCCTGTGAGAGGTCGGTGATCAGGCCGGCCTGCGTTTCCTCGTCCACAAACTTGCGGGCGGTATCGGGCGATCCGAGTTGGTATCCGTTCCAGGCGACATCCACCGTTAGGGAAATGTTGAAGGTGCTTCCGAAAACGCCCGACTTCTTCTCCTTGCGCAGAACGAAACCCGTCTTGACGAAATTGAGCGAGGGCGCGTCGCTCACCGCCGCGTTGACCAGACCGAAACTGATGGTGGGACGAACGCTTGGACCTTCGCCCGGCTGCGCGACGATTGCGTCGAAGATCTTGTCCAGGGGCGGTTCGAAAAACGCCCTGAACGCCGCTTTGAAGGCCTCGTCCAGACCAAGCGTTTCCAGCACTTGCGCGGCGGCGAGGTCCACCAGATCCACGCTTGCGCTGTCCTCGTCCGCGACAATCTCGCTTGCGGAATTGGACGAAATATTCGCGGCCGTCAGGCCGGGAAGATTGCTCATGGCTTTCTGGAGGGCGCTTGTGCCCTCGGAGGCCGGCTGTCCGGCCACGTAATGGGCGGCAATGCCGAGGTAATTCACCAGCAGACGCTGCTGTTCAGCCAGGTCCTTGCCTGGCTTCTGCAAACGCAACAGAACGTATCCGGGCTGGTAACCCGTCAATTCGGCCTTGGACATGAGAAGCTCCCGTCGTGATCTGAAGCCGAAAGGAAGACTTCCCGCTTCAGAACGCGTTGTCTTGGATGCGCGGGCGTCGGCTAGTTTTTCGTCGCCGCGTTGGAACCAAAGAAGTTCTTCGCCTTGGTGATGTCGTCCTTGGTCGAGCCGGTGATGACGGCGTCCCAGTCATCCTTGTTCTTCTTGTTGGCGGGATTGTTCATGGTGGCCCAGTTCAGGAGCAAGGACCCCTTCTGGTACTTGAAATCGAAGTCGAACTCTTCCGCCGAACCGCAGGTCGAATAGACCGTCTTTTCCTTCTCGGTGAACGAGATGAAGTAATATTCGGCAACGCTCTTCAGCTCCCAGATTCTGGCTGAATTCAGGATCGGCTGATAGCTGAAAGACAGGTGATAGGTGTTCATTTCCTTGTATTTGGACTTGATCCCCGCGGAGATCTGGTCGCCCAAGGACGTGAGAAACGATCCGAAGGCCGGCGCGATGGCTTCAGCCGCGGCCCAGGTTATGAGGTTTTCAAGGAATTTGGTCGCAATCTGGATGCCCTTTATGTGCTCCTGATAGCGGTAACTGGTGATATCCGTGGGCGTGTAGAACTCCGCCGGAATGTTGCTGAGCGGCGCCTGCCAGTTGTTCGGATCCGCCCACTTGTCCGGCTGCCGCTGATAATTGTGGGTCATCCAGGCGGTGACCAGACCCAGGCCCGATTGCAGGTAAAACTGCTGATCCGACAAAAGCTTGGCGAACACCTTCTTTTCCTCCTCCGGAAGATCGTCGGGAATTGTGCCGTTGAATTGCAGCACCGAACCGGTGGTGTTCTGGTCAGCCTGAAACATTTGCGGCGTCTGGCCCTGCGGATCTTCCGCAAGAGCCAGTTCCGCCGCCGCCAGCAGACTGTGCCGGGCTGGAGAGGGAACGAAAAAGGTACTGGCATTTGAGATCTTTTCGGCGAGTGCGGCACTCATGAGAACCTCCCGTCATGGAGTTGCATTTCTGAAATCTTCATCTCGAAGATGCATCAACCATAAGATGCGCTCAGCCCGGCGCCTGTTCCCTGGGGAACAGCTGCACGACTTTTTCGTCCGCCCTTGCACCGCCCTCAAACGGGTGCCGCGAAGCTTTCCAGAATGTCGGGATTGACGAGCTGAATCCGGCCGGCCTCGATCCTGATCGCACCCGCGGCCTTGAAAACCTGCAGATGCTGGTTGACCTTGGGACGTGTCGCATTTGTGAGAAAGGCCAGCTTTTCCTGGGAAAGAAACACCGGCGTCAGGTTAAGGAGCGCAGGCTGCATTTTCAGGAAGACAAGCAACTGGCGCGCGAGCCTCTCCCGCAAGGAACAAAGCGCAAGCATCTCCGCCGTTCCGGTCGCGGCCGCATATCTCTCCAGGAGGAGGTTTCGCAAGGACTGGTTGAAAGCCGCATCGCTGTCCAGCGCTTTCAGAGCATCGTGCTCGATGCACAAGGCGAGCGTCGGCTTTTCGGCGATCAGATCGGCCCGGCTTGCGAAGCCCGTCGCCGTCGCGGTCAGGCCGGCGATATCTCCGTCCATATAAAAGGCAAGAATGAACTCCCGGCCAAAAGCCGACGTCAGACTGACTTTCGCCAGCCCGGTCACGATCAGGATGAGCGTCTTGCTGGTCGTTCCTTTCGAGAGAAGATACCTGCCTTTGTAATAGGTTCGGCTGACCGACCGCGACGCCAGAAAGTCCTTTGCATAGCTGTCGAGGTCCCGGAAGAGGCGGTTTCTTGAAATGATCGTCAGCCGATCTTCATGATTCACGGCATGCCCCCCAAGCACTCCCCGAACCGGAAACGCCCTGCCTTGCTTTACCCAACGTAATCAGATACTCAACTCTAGTTAAAGATGCGTTCTTTTCATTTTCAATTTTAAAGTTAATCACATTCACGACAAGGGGGCGGCGGTTTTTCGGCGCAGCCGACGCGGATCTCTTGATTGTACTTGAAGATTTTGGCATTGCTTGCGACGCACCGCGGCCCGGCGAAAAGCCGACAGCCCGCAGCCGACTTACCTTTCGCTCAGCCAAACCAAAGGGTTAGCCAGGCGGCATCGAACGCGTGGAGTTTGATATGCCCAGAACCCTTTTGCATGCGTTTATGGCGGCGCTATGCGCACTCACCGCTCTTCAGCCCCTCCAGGCCGAACCGGTGACCGTGGAGACGGCCCGAGGCCCGGTGAACGTTGCCGAAATCCCGAAAAAGATCGTCGTTTACGACATCGCCGCCCTCGACACGCTGACCGCTCTCGGTGTCGAAATCGCGGGAACTCCGGACAATGTCTATGTCGACTACCTCGACGAAGTCCGCGCCGCCGCCGAGCCGGTGGGAACGCTGTTCGAACCGGATTTCGAAGCCGTTTATGCGCTTCAGGCGGACCTGATCGTCACCGGAGCGCGGTCTTCGAAGCAGACGGAGGCCCTCGCCGAGCTCGCTCCAACCATCGACATGACCATTTCCGGCGACCGGCTCGTCGAACAGGCCCGGGCCCGTCTAGCGGCCTATGGCGCATTGTTCGGCAAGCAGGAGCTGGCCGCCAAGCTGGATGCGGACCTGCAGGCTTCCATCGACACCGTCAAAAACGCCGCGAAAGGCGCGGGCAAGGCTCTGATCGTTCTGACCAACGGGCCCAAGATCAGCGTTTACGGGCCCGGCTCGCGTTTCGGCTGGATGCACACGGATCTGGGCATTGAACCGGCTTCGGCGGATATCCACGCCTCCAATCATGGCGAAGCTGTCTCGTTCGAATTCATCCGCGATCTCAATCCGGATTGGCTTCTGGTCGTCGATCGCGCGTCCGCCGTCGGCGCGAATTCCGCGAGCGCGAAAGCAACGCTGGACAATCAGCTGGTCGCCGAAACAACGGCCTGGAAAAAGGGTCAGGTGATTTATCTCGATCCGGGCAGGATCTACATCTCCTCTGGAGGCTACCAGGCGCTTCAGGCAACCCTTGGCGAGCTGGCCGACGGTCTGAGCGGACAGGCCGGGAGCCAGTGACCCGAACGCGGGACCGGTCAAAACGTCTTCAGGGCGTCCCGGCAGGCCTTTTCTGGCTTGCCGGGCCGGTTCTTGCCGGATTGGTCGTCGCCAGCCTTTTGACCGGCGTTGCCGATCTCGATCTCGACGGACGGTTTTCCGGCGAGGCCGTCGAGCTGTTGCTGGTCAGCCGGCTGCCTCGTACGCTGGCAGCCCTGTTGTCCGGCGCTTCGCTCGCCGTGGCCGGGACAATCATGCAAATGCTGGCGCGCAACCGGTTTGTCGAACCCACGACGGCCGGGACCGCGGAATGCGCAGCCCTTGGCCTGCTGCTGGTCACGCTGCTTCTCCCCTCCTCCTCCCTGTTCATCAAGATGATCGTGGCAAGCGCCAGCGCCCTGGCCGGCACAGCGCTCTTCGTGACGCTGATCCGGAGGCTGCCGCCGACACAGCCGTTGATGATTCCGCTGACAGGCATCGTTTTCGGCAGTGTTGTCGGCTCTGTCGTGATGTTTATCGCCTACGAGACAGACCTTCTGCAATATGCCGGGGTCTGGATGACCGGTGAGTTCTCGGGCGTCGTCAAGGGACGCTACGAGCTCTTGTGGGGATCGGGCGCCGCTCTGGTGATCGCCTATGTCTTCGCCGACCGGTTCACGATTGCCGGTATGGGCAAGGACGTGTCCGTCAGTCTCGGCCTCAACTACCGGCAGGTCCTTTGGATCGGATTGCTGATCGTTTCGCAGATCACCGCCTTTACGGTCATCACGGTCGGCATGCTGCCTTTCGTCGGACTTGTGGTCCCGAACATCGTGCGCCGTACAATGGGCGACAACACGCGCCAGGTGCTGCCGCTGGTCGCCCTGACCGGCGGCGCGCTTGTGCTGGCCAGCGACGTGATCGGCCGCCTGATCCGCTACCCTTACGAAATCCCGGCCGCCACGATCTTCGGCGTCGCAGGCACGGCGATTTTCCTCTGGCTTCTGTTTTCCAGGCAGGCGCAGCGTGGGTAGAAAACTTCTCGCGCTCAGCCTGCTCGCCCTTTTGTCGATTGCCGCCTTCCTGTTGTTGGGCACGCGCGGCAACTGGGAATTTGCGCTGACCTTCCGCGCCGGCAAACTGATTGCCCTGATCTGCGTCGCCATTGCCGTGGCCGTCGCCACGGTCGTCTTCCAGACCTTGTGCGCCAACCGCATTCTGACGCCGTCGATCATGGGCTTCGACACGCTTTACGCCCTGTTCCAGACCCTTCTGGTGTTCCTGCTCGGCTGCCTCGGCTATGCCGGTCTCAACGCGGAACTGAAATTCCTGCTCGAGCTTCTGCTTCTGGGAGGCGGAGCCTTTCTGCTCTTCGGACTGCTGCTGGGTGAAGGCGCCCAGGATCTCTTCCGGATGCTTCTCGCCGGCGTGATCTTCGGCATCCTGTTTCGAAGCGTCGGCAACCTTCTGCAACGCCTGATCGATCCAAACGAGTTCGCGGTGGTGCAAGGGGCGCTTTTCGCCAGTTTCAACTCCGTCAACACTGGCCTGCTGCGCATGGCGGTCCCGATGGTCGTGCTCAGCACCGCTCTGGTCTGGTGGCGCCGGCACCGACTGGACGTACTGGCGCTCGGTCGAAATCATGCCATCAGTCTCGGTCTCAACCACCGCGGTGAGCTCTTCTTCTTTCTGTCGATCGTCAGCATACTTGTGGCGGTTTCGACCGCGCTGGTCGGGCCTGTGGCCTTTTTCGGCCTGTTGATCAGCGCCGCCGCCCATGAGGTGTTGCGCACCCACCGGCACAGCCTGATCCTCGTGGCTGCGAGCCTCCTGGCAATCATCGCGCTGGTCGGCGGACAGGCCGTGTTCGAACGCGTGCTTGGCATGGCCGGCACGCTGGGACTGGTCGTGGAGTTCCTGGGAGGTCTTGTTTTTCTCGCGATGATCTTCAAAAGAGGCATGGCATGATCGAAATTGACAACGTGTCCTTCCGCCATGGCGTGGCTCCGGTCCTTCAGGATGTCACCCTTTTGCTGCCGAAAGGCGGTCTCACGGCCCTTGTCGGGCCCAACGGAGCGGGAAAATCAACCCTGTTCAGCCTGATGGCCCGGTTGCTGAAACTGCAGTCCGGAGAAATCCGCTTCGACGGAATGGATGTTGCGACCACCACGTCCATGGAGCTGGCGCGCAAGATTGCCATCCTGCGCCAGGACACCCATGTCACCGCCCGTCTGACGGTGCGGGACCTGATCGGTTTCGGCCGGTTTCCCCACCACCGCGGGCGGCCCGGGCCGGACGACGAGGAAATGATCGAAAAAGGCCTGGAGCTGTTCGAGCTTTCAGGCCTGTCGGAGCGCTACATAGACGAATTGTCCGGCGGCCAGCGGCAACGCGCGCTCGTGGCCATGGCCTACGTGCAGGACACGGATTATCTCCTGCTCGACGAGCCGCTGAACAACCTCGACATGCATTTCGCCAGAACCCTGATGAAGCAGCTGCGCTACCTTGCGGACCGGTACGGGAAAACGATTGTCGTCGTCCTTCACGACATCAACTACGCCGCCGCATACGCGGACCGGATCGTCGCCCTGAAAGACGGCCGGCTGTCCGCGCAAGGGACGCCCGAAGAGATCATGACGGCGGACTGTCTGGGCGCGCTTTTTGACATGGAGATCGTCATTGAAACCGTCCGCGGCCGGCGGATCGCGTTGCATCACGCCGGCTAGATACGGAGCCTCCTTCAGGAGACCGTCTGCCACTGCAGCTTCAGCTTCTCCCGCCACGCGAAACGCTCCAGATGATCGTCGATCACGGCTTTCGCCCGATCCAGGTCCGATTGTTCCTCGGATTCGCACCGGATTGTCAGCCTGTCTCCCTCGGCCTCCATGGAACAGAAACCGAAGGGAAAATTCACTTCGCCCCGGCTGGCGTCCCACTCGGCCGGAACCTTGTGGGCAAAATGCTTGCACAACTGCTGCAGATATTTCGAGGCTGCGGCGGTTTGCGCCGTCGTGGTGACAATGATCATTGGCCCTGGCTTTCTTGTTTCGCTGGGTTCTTGAATCGGGAAAAAGCTGAAAGGGAACCGGATGAACCGGTTCCCTCTGCGCATGTCTTCAGAATTTTGCGGTTGCCGTCAGATAGAAGCTCCGGCCCGGAGAGTTTACCGGCGTAACCCTGGAAGTCATGGGATAGCTGGAACGGCTGTAATAGGTCTCGTCGAACAGATTGTTGACCTCGCCGCGCAGGGTAAAATCGGTCATTCCGAATTTCGGCGCCCACTCGGCGAATATGTTGACCACCTCATAACCGGGCAAAGGGTTCTCGAAACCGTTGTCCTCCAGATCCTGGTCGGAGTAGTCGAAGGCGATTTCCGCGTTCGCTCCGAGCGTCAGATCCCAGTTCTGGAACGTGTAACCTGCTCCGAGCGAGAGCATGTCCCCGACCGGAACGGCCGAATTGATGTCGCCATAGAGCGCGCTCCGGTCACCGTATTCGACATCCGTGTGGGTGTAGGCCACGGAGACATAGGCCATATCCCAATCGTACCGGGCCGAGAGATCGACGCCTTTCGAAATCAGCTCGTCGCCGTTGACGCGGGAGCTGATCCCGTAGTCGAAATCGATCGTGTTGAACATGTGAATGTAAAACAGATCGGCGCCAAGCGTCAGGCCATGGTTCTGGTAGGTGAGACCGATCTTGGCGTTATGGGCGGTCGTCGGATCGAGATCGTCGGAATACACATAGTCCCGGGCATGGTAAAGCGCGGCCTCGGACTGCTCGATCCCCCCGAAGACATAGGCATATCCGGCATTCGCCGTAAGGCCTTCGAAGACCTCGTAACCGACGTTGATATTGGGCGAAAGGCCGAAGTTGTTGAAGGTCTGGTCATCGACCGCACGATAGCTCTGGAAATCGGCGCGCAGACCAGTCGATACATCCAGCCGCTCGAGCGGCGTGAGGCGCGCCTGCATGTATCCGCCGACATTAAAGATGGTTTCATCCGCATCGGTGGCAAACCAGAAACGTTCGATATCGACATGGTCGCGGTAGAAATCGACACCCGCCGTGACCGTTCCCATATCGAAGTGAAACCGGTTCTGAACATGACCGCCAAAGGACTGAAGATCGGAGTTGAAGTCACCGCTCGCTCGCGTGTAATGCGGCTGGCTCGGGCGGTCGAGCTGGTTGCGGTTATAATAAAGCAACACTTCCGGATCGAAATTCCCTTCCGCGCCCTCGAGAGTGTATTTGAACGTCAGGGTCGTGCGCTGATAAAGGTTGTCGTTGAAGTCGTCGCTGACGAAACCCATGTTCGCGCGCAAGCGACGGTATCCGTTGTCGCGGTAATATTCGCCCGAAACCTCGAAGCGGTGGCCTTCCTGGCTTTGATAGGCCAGCTTGGCGAGACCGTTCCAGAGATCCGTCGCGGTCCCGAGTTCCGTGCTGCCGTCCCCGTCATCGTAGTCCTGACCTTCCGCTCGCGTCAGCGCACCCAGATACTCGAACCCTTCGACGGTGCCATAGCCGGCACCCGTTCCGGTCAAGGTCATGGAGTTCGTGTCGTACCCCAAGGACACCAGCGCGCCCATCTGCTGCCCGTTTCGCAACAGGTCCCTTGCATCGGCGGTCTCGAAATTGGCAGTGCCACCCAATGCGCCCGGACCGTCGTCGGACGGCGCGACGCCGTCATTGATCTCGACCGCCTTCAGAAACAGGGGATTGATCCCCAGATCGCCGTTATGGTGCCAGAGATTGTTCTTCTGACGCGCTCCATCGACGGTTACGTTGAGTTTCGACTGATCGATACCGTGAACGTAGAATTTCTGAGAAGCCGGAGAGCCGCCCGCCGTCGTCACTGCCGGATTGGCCTGAAAGAGCTGCTTCAGATCGGCCGGCTGCCGCTCCTCGATCTCTTCCCGTGAAATGTCGATACTGCTTTCAAGCGTTTGAAACTTATCGGCTTCAGTGTCCTGAACGACAACCGTGTTAAGCTGTTGCACCACTTGCGCCTGCGCCGTGGCCGCCATGAGGGAAAGACCGCTGGCCGAGGCCAGAACCACTGCCTTCTGTTTCATTCCACGCTTCATTTTATAACCCCGCCCCGAGCCGGCCCACCACCGCCGGAAGAGGCGCGCTGACACGGCTTAAACTTGACTTAAATTCTCATATATTTGATAAGGGGGTTGAAGGAATGGAACAATTCCGAATGAGTTTGTCAGTCACCCAAACTTGTTTGCGAAATCCGGCCGCATGCCGGAGTGACCCTTTTCTTAAGAGTTGCTCAGTCAGGACGGCAGGTAGAGCCCCTACGGTTTCCCTTAATCCAGAACTCTGAGAGCAATCGCCGAAATGTTTGTCTCAACCGACTATCACAAGCATTACGTCACCAAGAAAGATCTCATGTCGTCGGCCGAAGCAGGCCGGACACACTGGGTTGGACCGGAACTCGGAACAGGAGATCAGGTCCTGCGCGGCGCAATCGATTTCATGACGATCGAGAAGGGACTGTCTGTCCATTATTCGAATGCCGAAGACCTTCACGACCTCAAAATCGAAACGCAATTCGGCCCCCGGCTGAGCGTTTCGCTGTTTCTGGAAGGTCAGGTGGAAGCATCGGTCGGTTCATTCCGAATTCCGATGCCCCACTACGACGGCGAAGCCCGCCGTTGGGTGCCCGTCGCAACGGCTTATTCTCAAAGCCGCGTCGAGACCTTCGTTCGGCAGGCGCGCAAGGGCGTAAGGTTCAAGAAGGTGACCATCTCGATCTCGAAAGCATGGCTGTTTTCCCACCTGGATGTGACCGACCCGGCTTTTGGCGCGATCAAGTCCTTTACCGAGAACCATCTCTCCAACTTCGACTGGCTTCCGAGCGCGCACGCCGTCACGCTTGCCGAACAGATTATCGCGGCGCCTGTGAAATCGCCCTTCCAGTACAGGCTTTATGTCGCCGCGCGCGTATTCGGTCTTCTTGAAGAGGCCTTCCGCCAGTTTTCCGGACACGGCACCGAGGTTGAAGCCGCTGCCCCGATGGAACAGGACAGGCAAAAACTGCAGGCGATCGAACATTATCTGAGCGGCAGAAAGGGTGGTTGGGTCACCGCCGAGGAAATGTCCCGCGAAGTCGGCATGAGCCAGAACTCGCTTCAGCGGCTCCTGTCGCGCAGCTACGGCCTTTCCACGTCCCGCTTCATCCGGCGGTTCATGCTGGAAAGAGCCCGGGAGATCCTGGAACGCGACGGCGCGACGATCTCGGATGCCGCCCATCTCGCCGGCTATTCCAGCCCGGCCAATTTCGCCACCGCCTTCAAACGGGAATTCGGACTGTCTCCGAAACAGGTCGTCTGAGACCGGGTTTGGTCGCAGCGCAAAGAGCCCGCCCAAAAGAAAAAGGCCCGCCAAGCGGCGAGCCTTTCCGAAAAATCCATATTCGGCGGCAGTTACCGCGAATAGAACTCGACCACCAGGTTCGGCTCCATCTGCACCGGATAAGGCACATCGGAGAAAGCCGGAACGCGGGCGTAGGTCGCGGTCATCTTGTTGTGGTCGGCGTCGACATAGTCCGGAACGTCGCGTTCCGCGGACTGGACCGCTTCCAGAACGAGTGCAAGCTGCTTGGAGCGCTCACGCACTTCGATAACGTCGCCCGGACGCAGCTGATAGCTCGGGATGTTGACGCGCTTGCCGTTGACCTTGACGTGGCCGTGGTTGATGAACTGGCGCGCGGCGAAGACGGTCGGCACGAATTTGGCGCGGTACACGACCGCGTCCAGACGGCGCTCCAGAAGACCGATCAGGTTTTCCGAGGTATCGCCCTTCAGACGCGATGCTTCGGCATAGACCTTGCGGAACTGCTTTTCGGAAATGTTGCCGTAGTAGCCTTTCAGCTTCTGCTTGGCGCGGAGCTGAACACCGAAGTCGGACAGCTTGCCGCGGCGGCGCTGGCCGTGCTGACCCGGGCCGTATTCACGCTTGTTGGCCGGGCTCTTCGGACGACCCCAGATGTTTTCGCCCATCCGGCGGTCGATTTTGTATTTAACGCTATGGCGCTTCGACATCGCGGTTTCCTTTGGTTCGCGTTGTTCTTCTAAAAAGGAAACGCGCCCTCCTTTATCCTGACGGCCCTCAAAGGGTCGATCGGATCGACAGGGATCCAGCTAGACGGCGCCGGCCGGACACCCACGGGTGCGTACATCCGGAAGGCCGATGCCCGCCGGATCGCGCGGACATACAAGCTCCCTCCCCCATTGTCAATGCAATGCACCGCAACAAGCGGGACAGCGGAGAGATTTTCAGAACCTTTCCGCCTGCAGCCGCAGACCGAAACCGGCAAGCAGGCGTTCCAGCCCCGGGTCCCGCGGCCTGGAGGTGAACACCGCACGGTCCGGCTCGCGCGACGGGGCCGTAGCCGTACGGTCTCCCAGAACCCGCACAAGCTGCCTGGCGATCGCTTCCGCCGGGTCGAGCCAGTCGACAGGCCAAGGCGCAATCTTGCGGAAGCGGTTCGCGAGGAACGGATAATGGGTGCAGGCCAGCACAACGATGTCCGTGCGCCTGCCGTCGCGTTGCAGAAAACAATCGGCAATCTCGACACGAAGCGCCTCGTCGGACACCCCTTCGCCGCGCAAATGCCGTTCGGCCAGCTCCGCCAGAACGTCCGAGCCGACAAGGCGTACATGGCACTGGCTGGCGAAACTTTCGATCAGGCCCTTGGTATAGGCCCGACGCACGGTACCGGGTGTCGCCAGCACCGAAACAAGCCCTGAGGAGGTGCGTTCCGCCGCCGGCTTGATCGCCGGGACGGTACCAACGATGGGGACGGACGGATGCGCCTGGCGCAATGCGTCCCCCGCAAGGGTGAACGCGGTGTTGCAGGCAATCACCACCGCTTTGGGACGATGCACGGAAAGGAGTTCGCCAAACAGCGACAGGATACGCGCCTTCAACTCCTCCTCCGGCCATCGGCCGATCGGAAAGGCGGCATCGTCGGCCACATAAAGCAGTTCCTCGTATGGAAGAAGGTACCGTGCCTCGCGCAGAACCGTCAGCCCGCCGAGCCCGGAATCGAAAATCAGAACCGGCCCACTCTCAGCCATCTCATGCCTTTCGCGTCCTATTCCCGAACCAGTCCTCAGACTTTGAAACCGGACCTACAAACTTGCGAACCCGAATCCTTTGCCATGGGGAAAGGCTTAGGGTCAGGGCGAGACCTGGACCGGGACAAACATCATGACCCGCACGGCAATGCCTACTCCCCGTCCCCACTCTTGTCCTTGCGCGGCCGCGTTTCGCGCTTTTCCAGGGAGGCGACGACGCCGCGCAGGGCGCGGACCTCCTGATCCGTCAGCTCCGCCTTTTGAAAGATGTTGCGCAAGGTCCTGACCATATGCGGCCGCCGTTCGGGAGGGCGGAAGAATGTGGCGGCGTCCAGCGCTCCCTCCAGATGCTCGAAGAACCGCAAGACGTCCTCCTTCTTCGCCGGCGGATGCTCCTCTTCCGACAGAATGAAGGGCAACGCGCCGGAGGTCGCCGTCTTGCGCCATTCATAGGCGCAGACCAGAACCGCCTGAGCGATATTCAGCGACGCAAAATCCGGGTCGACCGGCAGGGTGACGATCTCGTCGGCCAACGCGACTTCCTCATTGTTGAGGCCCCAGCGCTCGCGGCCGAACAGGTAGCCGGTGGCCTGGCCCTTGTCGCCGAGTTCCACGGCCTTTTGCGCGGCCTCGTCCGGACCGCGCACGGGCTTGGGAACCTCCCGGGAGCGCGCCGTGGTGGCGTAGACGAATTGCAGGTCGGCGATGGCGGCCTCGACGCTGTCGAACACCTGGACCGCATCGATGACGTGATCGGCCCGGCTCGCCGCGGCCCGTGCCTTCTCGCTCGGCCAGCCGTCACGCGGGTTGACGATCCTGAGATCCACCAGGCCGAAATTCGCCATTGCGCGTGCCGCCGTACCGATATTTTCGCCAAGCTGCGGTTCGCACAGGATCACCGCCGGCGGTTTTGCCGTCACCGCACGGGCCTCGTCTCTGATCTTTGCGTTCTTGCTCATGGATCGGGGATTTAGCGGTTTCCGGCGAGAATGGGAAGATCGCCATGCCTGAATTCAACGATCCGGTCTCCGGCCGAAAACAAAATGACCCGAACTGCGAAGTCCGGATCATTCAGATTGCTGACAAACCTCACGTAGTCATTCCGGCCAGCGTGCCGCGAAGCGGTGTCGCGTAAGCCGGAACCCAGCTGACAAGAGCGAACTTCAGCGAGCACCTTCTCTCATATCCAGCTGATGTAATTTGGGTATCGAGCGCCTTTGGCGCAGAAGATTTCTGGTTTCCGGATCTGCGCGCAGCTCCGCTGCACTTGTCCGCAATGACCGTTTGAGAGTTTGTCAGGAGCGTGAGTGACCCGGGCCGCGAGGTCCGGGTCATTGCGATACGGGTTGACGGATTAAGCCGTAAACAGGTCGCCCGTCATGTTGAACCGCGCCAGAAGCGGATCGTGATCGCTTGCGTTGTTGTCCGGGAAACCGAAGTCAAGATTGACATGGACTGCATCGATTTCCGCGGCCGCCAACAGGGCGTCGTTCACCAGGATATGGTCGAGCATCTGCGAGTTGCCGTTGAAGATGAAGCTGTACTGGTCCTCCAGCTCCAGGAAATCCACCAGGTTGATCAGCTCCGCCGTATCGTCTCCGCCGTTGGCAAGAGCATCGAGCGTATCCGAGAACTGGAAGTCGTTCATGTCGCCGAGGACGATGACATTGTTGCCGTCGGCGATTTCCCCTTCGACAAAGGCGTTGATGACCGTAGCCTGATCGACACGCTGGTCGAGCGTCACCTGGACCGGAGGCTGATTTTCGCCGAAAAGGCCATCGTCCTGGGACTTGGACTTCAGGTGGTTGCCGACGATCGTCACCGTCTCACCGGTAAGGTTGAAGGTGAAGTCGCCGACAAGCGGCTTCCGGGTGCCTTCGTAAGCGGCTTCCGCCGCGGTTCCATCGCCGCCTTCCTCGAATGCGCTGTCCTCGATCTTGCCGAGGGACGCCGGATCGAGCGTGACCCGAGCCGGATTGTAGAGGAAGGCATTCTGGATATTGGCGCCCGGTTGGCCACCGTCGGCCCCGTCGACCGGATCGATGGAGGCGAAGGCATACTGAGGCCCGCCGGCGATGGCAATCGCGTCCACCAGTTCCTGCAGGGTTTGCGAGGCGTTGGTGACACCGTCGTCGGTCGCACCGCTGTTGTCCTGGATTTCCTGCAGCGCGATGACGTCCGGGGCGTTGAGGTTCCGGACGATGGTCTGGGCCAGCATGTCCAGACGGTCGACTTCCGCATCTGACGGATTGCCTGTGTCCGGGTTCAGGTTCAAGGTGTTGACGGTCGCCACCGTCATGTGTGTGAGGTCACCGTAGAGCGCGCTGGTTTCCTGCTCACGCCCGCCGGAAACGACTTCCACGTCCTCGACCAGCTGCAGCTTGTAGGCGCCGAAGGTGTAATCCATCACGCCGACCGGGTTCGCTGCGAAGGTGTCGCCGGTGAAGGCGAACGGCGCATCGACGAGAGCATCGTCGGTGAGCAGGATCTCCGGATTGAAGTCGCCTTCGGAGACAACCGCGTTCTTGTTGCCTTCCGTCCCGCTTTCATCGCCACGGCCTGCCGCCAGGGTGACTTCGCCGAACCGGTTGGTGCCGGCGACAACCAGAGGATTGTCGACCTCCACCAGCATGCCTTCCAGGCTTTCCAGGAAGTCGATGGCATCGGTTTCCGGATCGAAGCTGGCCAGGCCGTCGTCGTCGATAACGTCGGTCGGCTGGATGCGGTCGACACCGAGAACCACCGCGTCCGGCAGGGCATTGCCGGTAGAAAGAACGCTCACACCGGTCATCGAGATCTCGGTCAGAGAAAGCGCCGGTTCGAACTGATACTCCACGACCGATCCGTCAACCTGGACTTCATGGCCGACGGCAAGCCCGCTTGCGGACCCGTAGACGAAGACACCGTCGGAGGTGGCGATGTCGCCATCGCCTTCCGCGTCCTGGATATAGAAGCCGTTCGCTGCTATGGCCGTCACGATACCGGTGGTCCGGACTGTCTCGCCTTCATAACCGGAGCGATGTCCAGCACCCTGGATGTCGTAGATCGCGACTTCCGCCGGTCCGCTGACGATTCCGTTGGCAGACGTCGGTGTGTTGACCGCGGGATCGTTGTTGAAGTCCAGCAACGCCCAGTCGTCAGCCGTGTCGGTGTCGACCCCGTCTTCCACGCGCACAACCCCGGCCGGAAGGAAGGATCCGTCAGGACCAACCACCGGTGCGTCGAAATGGAAGAACTCGGCGGTTTCTCCGTCGGAAACCCCCACGGTGTCGAGAACCACCTCGGCACCGCTCACCGCCGATCCCGTCAGGCTGGCGGTTTCGACAAGGGCAAGCGTATAGGAGCTGTTCTCGACGAACCCGTCGGCCAGCAGAGCGTCCGGCGTTACGCTGTAGGTCGCCTGCGCGGTGCTGTTCGCTACCAGATAGAAGCCGTTATCGCCGATGACCGCGTCATCCGCGAAATCGAACTGCCGGTCGATCGAACCGTTGCTCGACTGATCGTCGCTCTCCACGACGATGAGGCTCAGGCCGGCAAGAGACTTGCCCGGGGTGCCGTACAGTTCGATATATTCGCTGTCGGCACCTGTTGTGCTGCCCAGAACTTCGTTGATAACGAGAACGTCTTCCGCTTCCGGCAGAACATCGTCTTCGCGGAAGTTGAGGTTCTGGATGCGTCCGTCTTCGCCGAGGCCCGTGTCTTCCTCGTCGTAGGCCGTGTCGGCCGTGGCGAAGTTGTCGGCCAGGTATTCGGCGAGCGCGTCCTGTTCGGTGCCGTCGTCGGCAAAGGTTGCGTCGCCGGTGGCGACCCCTTCCTGAACCAGCGGCGTGGCGTTGACACGGGCGATCACGTCCGGATCGCCGAGTTCGCCCGCATCCGGGTCTTCGTTCAGGTTCGGGAACGGATAGCCGTCGCCACCGCCGATGAAGTTGCCGTCTTCGTCAAAGCGCGATGCCGCCAGGAAGTCGAGGGTCACGACCCGGAACGTCGCGTCAGCGTCGCCCGCGATCTCGCCGTCGCGCACCAGTTCGGCAATCAGGTTGCCGTCATCGTC
Organism: Roseibium aggregatum; assembly: GCF_017309185.1. Lineage (GTDB taxonomy): Bacteria > Pseudomonadota > Alphaproteobacteria > Rhizobiales > Stappiaceae > Roseibium > Roseibium aggregatum_B. The sequence goes on from NZ_JAEKJZ010000002.1 coordinate 250,772, forward strand.
GAAGATGCCCGCGTTGACGATACGAGCCCCTTCCGGCAGGTCCGGGTCGTAGGACAGTTTCACGCCCGAGATCTGCGGGAACCGGCCCGAGACGCCCGGAACCGCGCTGACGCCGTGCTCCAGCAGGGCGACGATTTCCGTCTTCGTCAGTGTCAGCAGGGTCAGGCCGTTGTTGAAGGCCAGCGTGGTCTTGATATCGTTCTCGGAGATGCCGCCCTCGGGCTTCACCACATTGCCGTCACCGTCGACAACCTCTTCGTTCGGCAGGCGTTCGGCTTCGGAACCGCCCGGAGGAACGACGGTCTGTCCGATGGAGGCGCGGATGCCGCCGCCGTTCTTGATCGAGATCACGACTTCCGCGTCGCCTTCGAAGAACTCGTCGGCGTATTCGCGGTTGGCATCGGCGGTCAGGTTGCCGAGGTTGGTTTCCTGGGTCCGCACGCCATCCGGATCACCCGCATCGCCGGAGCCGGAGCGGTTGCCGTTCAGGAACACGTTGGAAACGCCGAAGACGTTCGATTCCGTTTCCACGATCTCGTCCTGGATCGCATCCACGATCGCCTGGATTTCCGGATCGATCAGGCCTTCGGCATCGAGATCCGCCACGCCCTGGTCGTCGGTGGCATAGGCGCCGGAGACCTCCGCATCGTAACTGTCGGCGATGATGTTGCCGTCGGCGTCGAAGTCGATGACCAGGCGGCCGACATATTTGTAGCTGCCGTCGGTGTTGACCACCGCGGTAGCCGTGCCGCCCGCGTTGGTGACGAAGGTCGGATATTCGCCCTGGTCGCTGTCGCCGTCTCGGGCGCGATCGTTGTCGTCGAACAGGCGGGTGTTTGAGCCGCCGGCGACGATGATGTCGACATTCTCAAGGCGCTCGGCCAGAGCCAGCTCGATATCGATCTGCTGCATGTGGGCGAGCAGGATGATCTTGTTCATCCCGGGGTTCGCCGCAAGCAGGGCGTCAACTTCCGTCTGGATGATGGCGGCCAGATCGTCGAGCTCTTCGCTCGTCGGGGTGGAGCCCGCCCAGACCGGCGAGATGCCGAGCGTGCCCGGGCTGGAGATGGAGCCGAGCGTCGGGGTGGTCGCGCCGACGATGCCGATCAGCTCGCCGTTGACGTCGATCACGGTGGAGGAGCTGACCGCGTTGCCCTGCGGCGCCTGGCCGCCGTCGACTTCCAGAGGCGCCAGGTTGGCGTCGGTGGAGTAGTCCAGGTTGGTGGACAGATACGGCATGTCCGTGCCGGTAAAGTCCAGGCCGTCGAGCGCGGTGCCGGAGAGCGCACTGAAGTCGCCCGCGGCGTCGCCGCTGATCAGACCGGCGAGTTCCGCGGTGCCGAAATCGAACTCATGGTTGCCGAGCGCGATTGCCTGAACGCCGAGTTCATTCTGGATCTGGATGTCGGCGATGCCGCCGGAACCGAACACGGCCTCGGAGGCATCGTAGAAGAGACCCGGAATGAAGGCGTCGCCGGAGGACAGCGTCAGCGTGTTGTCGGCAACCCCGTCGTCGCCGAGGTCTTCGCCGCGCAGGGCGTTCAGGACCGCCGACAGGTTCGGAGCATCCTCAATCGCCCCGAGAGCCGCTTCCTGATCTGTGAAGTGCAGAAGCTCGAGCGTGAAGGTCTCCGGCTCGACAAGACTGATCGTCTGGTCCTTGAACTGCAGGTATTCGACATTGACCAGTGTGTCTTTGCCGTCCCTCCGGCCCCAGCGCAGGTCTGTAACCGTTACCTCGTCGCCATCGCGATCGATCTCATAGTCCGACAGATAACCTGAAAAGACAGCCGTGTCCTCGCCATCGCCGCCATAGATAAAATCTTTGCCCCTGCCGCCCTTGATGGTGTCATCACCGGCGCCGGCGAAGATCTTGTCGTTGCCGTTCTTGCCTCGGATGTAGTCGTCGCCGCTAAAACCGAGGATGATATTGTCTCTGCTATTGCCCTTCAGCGTATCGTCGCCCGGTGTACCGATCACCAGATTGCCGAAGCTGAAACCCTTGTGGAAGAAACCGAACAGTCCGGATTTTTCGTGACCGAAACCGCCGAGGTCGAATCCGGATTTTTGAAAGCTGAAGCCTTGCAGGTTGGCGCTGAGCTTCTCGATGGCTTCGTCGAGGCCATGCGACTTTTCAGAAAAAATCGTGTTCTTGATTGGTGTGAGTCCACGAAGAAAATTTGAGCTGGAATGAAAACCCATGTCGGTTCCTTACCTTTGGTCCTTGCATCACCCGACACTGCCCCCCTTCGCCAGAGCCCTCCCGGACCCGCGCATGCTTTGCCAGCGTAAGAAGTTGAACGTCAGAATGACTAAAACTGATGACAGCCTCGAAAAATTGCGTAGGTGCGCGTAGCTAGCAGCGGCATTTAACAGATTAATGAATGGTTAAATAAGCAAATCAAAGTGTATAAAGAATATATAGACAGCTAATTTAATTCGCCTTTTAAATCCAATATTTGAGATCAATGAGTTGATTTAAATTTATTTCATTAATCACAATTGATTTTTACATGAAAAATAAAAACAAAACTTGGAATGAGCCAAAATATTTCCCTGTATTTCGGCCGGAGCTTAGAGTTCCCAAGCAGCAACAAGGGAAGAGGAAGCACCGACGGCAGGTTGAACGAACGATCTGGCCTCCGAATATATTTCCAAACATTTCCAACGCGGCGAAGGAATCCTCCTTCACCCTGGCTCTGCCGGGTCTGACGAAACAATCGGCCTCGTCTTGTTTTACGAAACCTGAAGAAAGCGCACGGGGTGCACAGCCGAATGCCTATGCCACAAACCTGTTTGCATGCGTCCCGTGACTTCGACGCCTTCATCAGGACCTGAGCCACATAGCCCTCAACACCTTCAACGAATTGGTCCACACCTGCGCGAAAGCATTCGATAATCCGGCAGCAACGGATTTCGATTAACCGTCCTCCCGATTGCCTTTTCCGACACCTTTGCTAGAACTCCCCCCAACCGTCCGCCCTACGCCTTCCGTTGGGCTGGCAATTGATTGCGTACAATTGTATACGCATGTCGAAATCCCCCGGAGGGGCACTCCGCCGTTCCGGATGACCGCATATCGAACACTGGGAAATGGAAGAGCCATGGCCGACATCATCTACACCAAGGTCGACGAAGCACCGGAACTGGCAAGCGCCTCGTTCCTGCCGATCATCCGCTCCTTCACCAAGGCCGCCGGCCTCACGATCGGCACCAAGGACATCTCCCTCGCCGGCCGTATCCTGGCGAATTTCCCGGAATACCTGAACGAAGGCCAGAAGCAGTCCGACGATCTCGCCGAACTCGGCCAGATGGTGAAACAGCCGGACGCCAACGTCATCAAGCTGCCGAACATCTCCGCCTCCCAGCCACAGCTCAACGCGGCAATCAAGGAACTGCAGGCCCAGGGCTACAAACTGCCGGAATACCCCGCCGAGCCGAAGACGGATGAGGAAATCGCCGTCAAGGCCAAATACGACGCCATCAAGGGCTCGGCCGTGAACCCGGTCCTGCGCGAGGGTAACTCCGACCGCCGGGCGCCGAAGGCGGTCAAGGAATACGCCAAGAAGAACCCGCACCGCATGGGCGAATGGCTGCCCACCTCCAAGACCCATGTCGCGACCATGGGCAAGGACGACTTCTTTTCCAACGAGAAGTCGGTGACAGTCGCGCCGGAATCCGTCGGAACCGCGAAGATCGAATTCGACGCCGCAGGCGGCGACCTGAAGGTCATGAAAGCCGACTTCCAGCTTGACGCCGGCGACGTCGTCGACGCCACCTACATGAGTGCAAAAGCGCTCGCCGCCTTTCTGGAAAAGGAAATCCAGGACGCCAAGAACCAGGGCGTTCTGTTCTCCGTCCACCTGAAGGCCACCATGATGAAGGTCTCCGACCCGATCATCTTCGGCCATTGCGTCAAAGCGTTCCTGAAGGACGTCTTTGCCAAGCACGAGGACACCTTCCGCGAGCACGGCGTCAATCCGGACCTCGGCATCGGCGACATCGAGGCCAAGCTCGCGACCTTGCCGCCGGCCAAGGCGGAAGAAATCCTGGCCGACATCAAGACGGCCATGGACAATGGTCCGGCCATGTACATGGTGAACTCCGACAAGGGTATCACCAACCTGCACGTCTCCTCCGACGTCATCATCGACGCCTCCATGCCTGCGCTGATCCGCGCAGGCGGCAAGGGCTGGGGCCCGGACGGCAAGGAACACGACGCCAAATGCGTGATTCCGGACAGCTCCTATGCCGGCGTCTACTCAGCCGTCATCGACTTCTGCCGGGAAAACGGTGCCCTCGACCCGGCCAAGATGGGCACCGTGCCCAACGTCGGCCTGATGGCCCAGAAGGCCGAGGAATACGGCTCCCACCCGCAAACCTTCCGCGCGCCCTCGAACGGCACCTTCCGCATCGTCGATCAGGAAGGCAACACCCTGATCGAACACAGCGTCGAGGAAGGCGACATCTGGCGCGCCTGCCGCACCAAGGACGCCCCGATCCGCGACTGGGTCAAGCTCGGCGTCACCCGTGCCCGCCTCTCCGGCATGCCCGGCATCTTCTGGCTCGACAAGTCCCGCGCCCATGACGCGGAACTGATCAAGAAGGTTGAAACCTATCTGCCCGAGCACGACACGTCCGGTCTCGACCTGAAGATCATGGCACCGACGGAAGCCGCCAGATACACCACCGAGCGGATCGCGCGCGGAGAAGACACGATCTCGATCACCGGGAACGTGCTGCGCGATTACCTGACCGATCTCTATCCGATCCTGGAAGTCGGCACCTCGGCCAAGATGCTCTCCATCGTGCCGCTGATGAACGGCGGCGGCCTGTTTGAGACCGGCGCCGGCGGTTCGGCGCCCAAGCACGTTCAGCAGCTGATGGAGGAAAACTACCTGCGCTGGGATTCGCTCGGCGAATTCTGCGCCCTCGGCGCATCGCTGGAGCATCTGGCGAATGCCAATGACAATGCCAAGGCCGCAGTCCTTGCCGAGACCCTCGACAGCGCGATCGAGAAACTCCTCGACAACGACAAGTCCCCGGCGCGCAAGGTCGGCGGTCTCGACAACCGGGGCAGCCACTTCTACATCGCGCTTTACTGGGCCAATGCCCTGGCCGCCCAGGACAAGGATGCGGAGCTGAAAAACCACTTCGCCCCCATTGCGGAGGCTTTGTCCTCCAACGAGGACAAGATCGTGGCGGAACTGAACGGCGTTCAAGGCAGCCCGGTCGACCTTGGCGGCTACTATCATGCCCCGCAAGAGAAAGTCTCCACCGCAATGCGACCCAGCACAACCCTTAATAGAATCGTTGGATAAAGCACTGAAATAGTGTAGGGATACGGGGCGGCTCCGGCCGCCCCTTTTTTGTATCATCCGATGAAGCGTGCGTCTTATGACCGACAGTCCCGTCCAAAATCCAAGGATTCTGACGAGCGCAGGCAAGAAAGAGGTTTCACTTTTTTCGCCCCGCGACAAGCCGCATGCCAACAGCTGGTGGATGGAAACCAGTTTTCTGACGCATACGCTTACGGACAATGATCAGCTGACACTTGAGGCTGCCCTGGAAAAGGCCGTAAACGGTAACAACGCCGTGCTTGTCTCCGCTCTTGGCACGGTCGCCAACGAGCTTCACGCACGCCTGGTTCACCTGGGCTACATGGTACCCGGTCCGGAGTCGGTCCCTTCGGAAATGGTGGACTTCCAGGAAGCCTATGCCCTTACGGAATACGGCACCGCGAAACTCCCGGAGTTTCTTGCGAAACAGCGGCTCCAGTGGCAGATTTTCAACGGAGACCCTGCGCCTGTCGAAGATTTCGCCGGTACCTTCAACGGAATGACGGTCCACCACCGAGGCCTTTCGACGGAGGCTCTGATCTACTTCCGGGAATTCTTCGCGTCGGTCGAAAACACGATCGAGGTCGAGCCCCGCTCCCCTCGTGAGAGTCTTCTCGGCGTTTATGAAACGCTTAGGGTCGTTGAGTCCCGCGGCGGATCCGTCTGGGCCACCACAGAAATCGGATCGATGAACGCGCCGTTTCTCCTCGACATTCTGCTGAGTGAGCGGGGCAATTCCCAAGCAAGTGCGGCAGCACCCAAAAAAGAGAATGAATAAAAAGGCTTACTTGGAGAATAGTCTCGCAAAGCTGTCGTAACCGGAACGCAACACCAGACAAAAACCGGCATCGCGGACGTTTTCCCGCTTGCGAACAACCTAACCAGCCACTATCTCATCCGCACACGCGCTGCGGCGCTGCACTTTTTGTGAGAACGGGATACCGGACATGACCATCATGCACCGCGCGCCCAAAGAGGCGGCAAACCTTCGCTGATCCGCGCTGGCGGTGCGTCGAAGGCGAACCAGGACAAGAGACAGTCTTGCTCCTGATGCGACTTATGTTCTCAAAAAGGTCCCCACATGGGCACTTTTCAAATCGAAGGGGCTGAGCCTGTTCGGCATTCCGCTCCCATTCACCGTTACTATTCAAAAAATTCCTGGATCGAAGGAGCCGCGGAAGATCAGCTTTCGCTCGTCGCGGGCATGTCCGGAATTGCCAGCGTCGCCGCCTTTCCGGACTTGCATCCGGGCAAATATGGCCCGGTCGGCAGCGCCATGATGTCCGACCGGATCTTCCCTCAGCTGATCGGGAACGATATCGGCTGCGGCATGTCGCTGTTCGCGCTGGACCTGCCTGCTCACAGGCTCCGGCTCGACAAGGCAGCGCAGAAAATCCGCGTGCTCGAAGAGCCGTGGGACGGCGACGCGGCCTCACGGCTCAAGGCTGACGATCTTCCGCCCGACCTCCACACGGCATCGCTCGGCACGATCGGCGGTGGCAATCACTTCTGCGAGCTGCAGCAGGTCGAACACATTTCGGACGAGGCAGCCCTCCGGGACACCGGGATTGCCAGGAAAAGCCTGCTGCTGCTGGTTCATTCCGGCTCCCGATCATTCGGCATGTCCGTTTTCGGCACCGTTCTGGAGGAGTTCGCCGGGCTCGATGCGGACAGCCCCAAGGGGCGGAGTTATCTTGAGGCCCACTCCGGGGCGGCCCGCTGGGCAAGCCTCAACCGCCGGCTCATTGCCGAACGCGCGGCAAGTGCCTTGCGTTGCGACATCCAGCCGGTCGCCGACGCTCCGCACAATCTGATCGAGGTTAAGCTGGATGGCCTTCTGCACCGAAAAGGCGCCGCGAAGGCGGACCTCCCCCTTGTTCCGCTGGCCGGATCGAGAGACGCGTTCAGCTATCTGCTGAAACCGCTTGCCGGCAAGCCTGAGGCACTGGCCTCCCTCGCCCATGGCGCGGGACGGAAATATGACCGGCGATCCATGAACGGTCGTGCGGGCACTACCCGGTCGGACCGGGAAAACCTGGCCCGCACCTCCTTCGGCGGCCTTGTCATCTGCGAGGACCGCCAACTCCTGATCGAGGAAGCCCCGAACGCCTACAAGGATCCCGCCCAGGTGGCGGGGGACCTTGAATCGGCAGGCCTGGCCGCCCCCGTGGCAACGCTGAAACCCTTGCTGACCTTCAAGAAGGCGGTAAACGACACACTGGAAAACGCCCGCCGCGACAAGCGGCAACGATTGGCGGACCGGAGGGCGCGGCGATGACACGGAAGGGACGAACCAGACTTCTGGTGACCAGCGGCGACGGTCCGCGCGAATGCCGGCTTGCCGTCAGCCACGTACTTAAGCGCATGGAGCAGGAAGCAAGCGCCGCGGGGCTTCGCTTCGAGGCACAGCGCGCGGACACCCCAGACGGCGGCGACCCGGCGTCGGCGCTTGTGACTTTGAGCGGCGAGAATACGGACCGTTTCGCCAGGCGCTGGTGCGGAACGGTGCAATGGACCAGCCAAAGTCCGTTCCGCCCGCACCACAAGCGGCGAAACTGGTTTGTCGGCATCTTCGAAGCCGGCACAGAGGAGGCACCGGAGGCGGTCCTGACACCGAAGGCGCTCAAGGTGGAGACCTTCCGCTCCGGTGGACCGGGCGGTCAGCACCAGAACACCACCGACAGCGGTGTTCGCGTAACCCATCTCGAGACCGGGCTGTCGGCGTTTTCAACCGACGAACGGTCTCAGCACCGGAACCGGCAGGTCGCCCTTGACCGGCTTGCGGCGAAGTTCATCCTGAGAGCCGAGGAGAGCAAGGCCCGCGACCGGTCCAACCAGAATCAGTTGCACAAGCAGCTGGAACGGGGCAATCCGGTGCGCAAGTTCAAGGGAGAACGGTTTGCTGAAGCCACCTGAAGCGGCGACCGGCACTCCTGCGGCCCTTTGCGTTCCTCCCAGCGGTGAACGCTTGGCCTCAACGTGCTGTCCGAGGAGTGAAGACGCAACGCCATGAAAACCGGGATCCAGGCCATTCTCTTCGACAAGGACGGAACCCTGCTCGACTTCGATGCGACCTGGACGCCGGCTTACAGGTCGGCAGCCCTCTTCGCCGCCGGTAGCGATACGCTTGCCGACCGGCTTCTGAGTGCGACAGGCATGGATCCCGTCACCGGCAAATCGGCGGCGGGTTCGCTTCTGGCAGCGGGAAACACCCGGGAAATTGCCGAAGCCTGGATCGATTTGGGCTGTGCTCACCGTCTTGAGCAGCTGACCTTGCAACTCGACCGGATCTTCATTTCAGCGATGCGCGAGGCTGTACCGATCGCCGGCGTTCCCGAGATGCTTGAGAGACTTGAGAAGCTGGGGTTCGGACTGGGCGTTGCCTCAAGCGACAGCGAACCCTCCATCCGTGCTTTTCTGGAAGGCGCCGGTCTGACGGCAAGGTTCTCGTTTGTCACCGGATACGACACCGGTTTCGGCCCCAAGCCGGAACCGGGCATGGTGCTCGGTTTTGCCGAAGCAATCGCTCTTGACCCTGCCCGGATCGCGGTCATCGGCGACAACACCCACGATCTCGAGATGGCCCGCGCGGCCGGAGCCGGGATGGCAATCGGTGTTCTGACCGGTACAAGCCGGAAACAGGACCTTGAAGCCCTGTCGGACACGGTGCTCGAAAGCGCCGCCGACCTGCCGGACTATCTCGCTCATGCCAACCGCTAGCCTTTCCGGAGACATCCGTGCCGGACAGGATTTTCGGCAAGGGTCAGACGATCAATTCCATGTCGTCGACAATGATCGCCTTGGATCCTGAAACAACCACTTCGTCCACGGTGTCGAAAATCGTATCGTCGAGCGCGAGAGTGTATTCCCGGTTTCCCTTGACCCGGAAGCTCTCGCTGCCGACCAGTTCACCGTCCAGGTAACCCTCGATGACGATGGTCACCTTGGTCCCGCCAACAGCCGTGAAAACCGCTTCCTCGAAATCGAAACTGTCGCCATCGACCTTAACGAAGGACAGGCTGCGGCCGTCGGTCAGTGCCGCGTAGTCCCCTTCCGAAACACCGGCGGCCCGATTGGTGACGATCGCGTCGGTGAACACGAAACCGTCTTCAGCGCCGACGGCCTCGCCCAGGGTGCCGGTTTCAAACCCGATCGAGTACAGGTCCCGGGTGCCGTTGATCGTGATTTCCGCGGTCGCCATGTCGGTGCCGCCACTGCCGTCCGAGATCTCGTAGACAAAACTGTCCGTCGCGGTCTGGCCCGAATAGACATCGGCAAATGCCCCGTTCGGATCATAGGTGAAGGAGCCGTCGCTGGCGAAGGTGACAATGGCGCCGGAGGCCAGGGTGACCGACCCGCCTGTCTGCCCCGCCAGAGACACGAGCGAAACGCCGCTTTCCGGATCGTTGTCATTCGCCAGCAGGCTTCCTGTCAGTGCATTGGTATTGTCGGTGGCAAAGCTGTCGTCTTCGGCTTGCGGCGACATGTTGCCGACTTGAGCCCCGTCGCTGTCCGCGACAACCAGAATGTCGTCGACGTAAAAAGATCCCTGGCCTCTGACGACGATTTCATCGACGCTGTCGAAGCTCTCGTCGAAAGTCAGGGTATAGGCACCCTTGGATTTCATCGTCACCATCTGCGAGGCGACGAGAATGCCGTCATCATAGGCCTCGATCCAGACACGCGGCTTCTTGCCGCCCGCCTTCTGGATGGTCAGGCCGTCGAGGTCGAAGTCCACATCCGACGCGGAGATGGTAAAGCCGCTCGAAACCCCGGAGAGATTGCCTGAAAGCTGTCCACCCGTCGTGATGTCCAGACCGTTGAAAACGAGACCGCTCTGGCCGGCGAAAGTTCCTGGCGCAAAGCCTTCGAAATTGATCTCGGAGAGGACCTTGGTGCCGGAAACGGTTACCACCGCTGTTGCCTGATCGAAGCCACCATTGCCGTCCGAGACCTCGTAAACGAAACTGTCTGTTGCCGTATCGCCAGCGTAGAGCTCCGGGAAGGCGCCGTTCACGTCGTAGGTGAAGGATCCATCACTTGCGAACGTGACGATCGCACCGGAAGCCAGGGTGACCGTGCCACCTGACTGCCCGCCTACACTGACGAGAGACATGCTGTCGCCGTCCGCGTCGCTGTCGTTGTCAAACAGGCTATCGGTCAGAAGATCCGTGTCTTCGATCGTATAGCTGTCGTCGACCGCTACCGGGGACTGGTTGGCGTCCAGCGTGCCGTCGACGCCGGTTCCAAGCGAGATGTCGTCGAGATAGAAACCGCCCTGCGCCCGAACGACGACCTGGTCAATGTTGTTGAAACTGTCGTCGAAGGTGACGTCATAGGCTCCCGACGATTTCAGCAGCACGTAATGCGTTCCGACCAGAACTCCGTCGTCATAGGCGTCGAACCACACCTTCGCCTGTTTGCCGGAAGCCTTCTGGAGGGAAAGGCTGTCCAGGTTGAAGTCCGCGTTGTCCGCCGTGAGGGTGAAGCCTGTGGAATAGGCTTCCATCCCCCCGGACAGTCGCCCCGTCGCGGTGATGTCCACACCGTCGAACGTCAGCCCGTGCTGACCGGCAAACACGCCCGGAGCGAAGCCTTCGAAATCGATCTGCGCCAGTTTGCCCGTGCCTGTAAGGGAAACCACCGCCGTTGCCATGGCCGTGCCGCCCTTGCCGTCGGACACTTCATAGACAATGCTGTCGGTCTCGCCGGAGCCTTCGTAAACGTCGGAGAACGCCCCGTTCGGATCGTAGGTGAACGTCCCGTCGCTGGCGAAGGTGACCAGAGCGCCTGAGGCCAGCGTCACCGAACCTTCCGAATGCCCCGCCACAGTGACGACGGACAGGCTGTCGCCATCAGGATCGCTGTCATTGTCGAGCAGGTTCCCGGTCACGGAACTCGCGACACCGGTCGTATAGCTGTCGTCGACCGCGACCGGGGACTGATTGCCGTCCAGCGTGCCGTCGACGCCGGTTCCAAGCGAGATGTCGTCGAGATAGAAACCGCCCTGCGCCCGAACGACAACCTGGTCGATGTCGTTGAAACTGTCGTCGAAGGTGACGTCATAGGCTCCCGACGATTTCAGCAGCACGTAATGCGTTCCGACCATAACCCCGTCGTCATAGGCGTCGAACCACACCTTCGCCTGTTTGCCGGAAGCCTTCTGGAGGGAAAGACTGTCCAGGTTGAAGTCCGCGTTGTCCGCCGTGAGGGTGAACCCTGTGGAATAGGCCTCCATCCCCCCGGACAGGCGCCCCGTCGCGGTGATGTCCACGCCATCGAACGTCAGCCCGTGCTGACCGGCGAATGTGCCCGGAGCAAACCCTTCGAAATCGATCTGCGCCAGTTTGCCCGTGCCTGTAAGGGAAACCACCGCCGTTGCCATGGCCGTGCCGCCGTTACCGTCGGACACCTCATAGACAAAACTGTCGGTCTCGCCGGAGCCTTCATAAACGTCGGAGAACGCCCCGTTCGGGTCGTAGGTGAACGTTCCGTCGCTGGCGAAGGTGACCAGAGCGCCCGAGGCCAGTGTCACCGTTCCAGCCGCTTGACCGGCCACGGACACGACCGAAAGGCTGTCGCCGTCTCCATCGCTGTCGTTGTCGAGCAAATTTCCGGCAACGGTAGCCGCGACACCGGTCGTATAGCTGTCGTCGACCGCAAGCGGAGACTGGTTTCCGTCCAGCGTGCCGTCGACGCCGGTTCCAAGCGAGATGTCGTCGAGATAGAAACCGCCCTGCGCCCGAACGATGACCTGGTCGATGTCGTTGAAGCTGTCGTCGAAGGTGACGTCATAGGTTCCCGACGACTTCAGCAGCACGTAATGCGTTCCGACCAGAACTCCGTCGTCATAGGCGTCGAACCACACCTTCGCCTGTTTGCCGGAAGCCTTCTGGAGGGAAAGGCTGTCCAGGTTGAAGTCCGCGTTGTCCGCCGTGAGGGTGAAGCCTGTGGAATAGGCTTCCATCCCCCCGGACAGTCGCCCCGTCGCGGTGATGTCCACACCGTCGAACGTCAGCCCGTGCTGACCGGCAAACACGCCCGGAGCGAAGCCTTCGAAATCGATCTGCGCCAGTTTGCCCGTGCCTGTAAGGGAAACCACCGCCGTTGCCATGGCCGTGCCGCCCTTGCCGTCGGACACTTCATAGACAATGCTGTCGGTCTCGCCGGAGCCTTCGTAAACGTCGGAGAACGCCCCGTTCGGATCGTAGGTGAACGTCCCGTCGCTGGCGAAGGTGACCAGAGCGCCTGAGGCCAGCGTCACCGAACCTTCCGAATGCCCCGCCACAGTGACGACGGACAGGCTGTCGCCATCAGGATCGCTGTCATTGTCGAGCAGGTTCCCGGTCACGGAACTCGCGACATCGGTCGTGTAGCTGTCGTCGGCCGCATTCGGCGCGGCATTCGCACCGACGGACGCATCCGTGTGGGTGACGATGGCGATATCGTCGACATAGACTGCCGCCTGGCCCCTCACGACCACTTCGTCGATACTGTCGAAGCTCTCGTCAAAGGTCAGCGTGTAGGCGCCTTTGGATTTCATAGTCACCGATTGCGAGCCGACAAGGACGCCGTCGTCATAGGCATCGATCCAGACTTTCGGCTTTTTGCCCCCCGCCTTCTGGAGCGTCAGGCTGTCAAGATCGAAATCTTCGCCGGCGGCGGTAATGGTGAAGCTTCGCGAATATCCGGACTGCTCCCCAGAAACAGTCACGCCGGTCGTGATATCGAGGTCAGTGAAGACAAGATTGTTCTGTCCGTAGAAAGACCCTTCCGCCAGCCCTTCGAAGTCAATGACGATTGGATTGTCGTCGAGTGGAGGCGTCTCGCCATAGACGGTCACATTCACCGTCGCGGTGTCGTAGTTGCCCTGACCGTCCGAGATCCGATAGGTGAAACTGTCGCTGCCGGTCTCTCCGGTTTCCAGCTGGAAAAAGGCCCCGTTCGGGTCGTAGTCGAAGGTTCCGTCCGCGTTGACCGTGAGCAAGGCTCCGGACGCAAGCGCGATCTGACTGCCGACCCCCGCCTGAGACCCGTTGACCATGTCCAGGGTCAGGGCATCGTTTTCCGGATCGCTGTCGTTGTCGAAGACGTTGCCGGCGAGCGTCCCGGATTCCAGAACGTTGTAACCGTCGTTTGCGGCAACGGGAGCGTAATTATCATAAGCGCCGTCGATGGAGAGCGTCACGTCCGCAGTGCCGGTGGCGTAGCCGTCGGAAACCGAATAGGAGAAGGTCTCCGTCCCTGTTTCTCCGACCGCAAGCAGGTCGAACGCGCCGTTCTGATCGTAGTCCAGGGTGCCGTCAGCGTTCAGCGTGACAATGGCGCCGGAGGCCAGTTGCACCGATCCGCCAGTGGCAATGCTGTTGCCGTCGATGGCGACAATCGTCAGGGCATCGTTTTCCGGATCGCTGTCGTTGGCCAGAACGTCCAGGCCGGTCAGAACGACATCTTCGCCAACGGTGCCCGTATCGCCCACGGCGACCGGCGACTCGTTCGGTGGAATGGTCAGATAGTCCACGACATACTGATAGGTCACGGTCTGGTCGGAGAAGCCCAGCCATTCCACCGTGCTTTCCACCAGATCGATGGCTCCGTTGACGACCTCAAGAAAGCTGCCGGTTACATCGAAGGTGTAGTCGGCGAGCGCGCTGGCGAATTGGACCGTATCCGTGCCGGAGCCGCCGTAATATGTGTCGTCCCCGCCGCTGTCGTGAAAGGTGTCGTTACCGCCGTTGCCGGTCAGAATGTTGTCTGCGCTGTTGCCGTAAAAGGTCTCGGAACCCGCCCCGCCGATGGCGTTTTCGATGATGGTGCCTTCGGCAATCGTCAGGTTGCCGATCTTGCCGCCGATATTGGAGGTGGACGGACTGGTGGACAATCCGTTACTCGGCGCCAGGTTGATCAGCGTATTGTTGCTGTAGCCGGACAGGTCCAACGTGTCGATGCCGCCGCTATCGACAATCGTCGAAGCCGTCTTGTAGGCGTAGCTCGACCACTGGGCCCAGATGTCGCTGACGGCCGAGGTGACCGTTGTATTGAAGCCCCAGGTCGTATCCTCGGTGAAGGCATTGGACACGCCATAGCCTTGAGACCCGTAAAGCGCGTCCAGGGCCATCCAGTCAACGGACATCGGGGTCTGAAGATAGAGGCCGGAGGCATAGATATTGGTGTTTTCCGTCTGGCTGAAATAGGACATCATCGATGCCTGCCAGCTGTCATTGTCGAAATCGTTGCTGACGCCGAAGTTCGCCGTGCCGTTATAGTCCCCCTGATGGCCGAGGCCGAGAGCGTGGCCGACCTCGTGGAAGATGGTCTGCAAAGTGTAATCGTTATAGGTCGAGGTGCCGCCGGACCAACTGCTGGCAACGTTGATCACGCTGACATCAAGGGTCCCGTTGGTGTAATAGTAGGCAGAGTAGGCATAAGCGCCGGAATCGTTGTCGGTGAAGAAGAAATCGACCACCGTATCGTTGGTCGACGTCGTCTCCTCGAAATCGATGCCGAGCGTCGCCTCATAGAGCTTGAACACCTCGCGGACCAGAGCCTTGCGCTGCGCGCTCAGTCCGTTGCTGTCCTCCGAAAAGCCGGAAACATTGTAGTAGAGAACGCCGTCATTCGGATCGGCCCCGGTAGATCCCAGGTTATGGGACCAGCTGCCGTTGGACCTTGAAGACGTCCAGTTGACATCATCCCAGAACCCGCTGATCAGGTAATCGGCCAGGTCCGATAGAGGAGCCGCAGCCGAAGTGGTTGCGGATTTTCCCGTTCCGCCATCTCCGGCATCAAGCTTGAAAAGGGCCTCATCCCTGGCGCCGCAGGCTCCGCAGGGACAAGACAGCTGGTCGTGAATGATCGCGCCGCCTTCGCCCTCAGCCGGTGCGAAGGCCTCGAATGCCTCCCGCCCGGCGCTAGTGCCCGGTTCTTCGAATTCCGTCCAATCGGCCCCTTCACCAACAGCCTCATCCGGTGCATCGAAGCCTGAGCCGACCGCCTCCGTTGGCGCGAGATCGTCATCGCCAGAGCTTTCCCCGCTCTCAAACAGGGAATCGAACAGGGTTTTCAATGAGGTGGTACTGCCAACGTCCGTTGGGTCTTCGGGTCGTCCCGCCCCCTCCTCGACCGCCTGCGATCCGTTCATGACAAAACCGCCCGCCACCGATGGCGCGGCAGCCTCGCTTGAACCTGCGGCGGCGCCGGTCGACACGGTGCTTTCAGAAGCCGCCGTGTCCGCAGTATCGTTCGTTTCCACACCCACCGGCGCACTTTCGGAAAGGCTCCACGACCAGGACCCGTTCGAAAACGAGGCGCTCACCGGCGCCCCGTAGGACGCCAGCGGGATGGTCTGACCGTTTTTTAATCCATGGGCAAACGCCGGATACATTGGGCCTCCCAACGCGATTCTCAGATCTGCTTGGCGGAATTCTTTACAAGCCGCTTCGCCTGACTGCTCGTTATTCTTACAATGCAGTACAACACTCAGGCGTGAAAATTCGCTGAATCTAATGTGTAAATTTATTCAGCCCTTTTATCCTTTTTTAACGCTACGGAATTGCCGCACAACGGGCTGACGGATCAGCATTGCACGCGTTGATTGAACCGCCTCAGACATTGAAACGCAACAGGATTTTTTCCACTGTTTTCCCCTCGGGAGGCTTTTGATTTCTAGGCTGGGCATCAACGCACCAAGCCCCCTTTGTCGCGAAATCAAGCAGCAGCATTCTCGAAACGATAGCACCTGCCAAAAACCTATTATCGCCGCTCGTCCGAAGATGGCTGGCCTTCGGCTTTTCGCTTGCGCTAGGTTTGGGACCTTGCAGCAATCTCTACGGACTTTTTTAATGAAACGAGTTTCTTTTCTTCTTTTAGCCTTTGTCTCGTCTTCCGTCGCAAGCGGTGCAAGCGACTGGAAACCTGCCGGTCTTCCAGCCTACGCCCGGAATATCCCCTATGTCGCGATCGGCGGCGACGGCCTGCTCTACGAGGTCACATCCAACAGAAACGGCTATGTCTTTACCTCGATCCTTGAAACCTACCGGTTTCAGCCATCGGGAAACGCTTTCGCGGGAGAGATTCTCGCGGGCAAACAAGTGACCTACCTTGGCGCGTCCTGTGACGCTTCGACCGGCAACGCATCGGGAACGTGGTCCGTGAGCGGCACGGGACTGGACTTCGCGGTCGCGACCGGAAACGACGCACGAATGGTCTTCCGGCTGCTGTCCACCGGCCTGACGCCATCCCACTCCTGCTGATGAGGGCATTGATGAGATATTTCAGGCATTTGGCGCTTTTGATCGCCCTGCAGGCTCCCTGGACCGCGGCGGCCGCCCCTCTGGAAGATTACTTCTTCGGTTTCAACACCTGCTACGGCCGGTCCTATCCGCTTGAGCACCTTAACAAGAACCCGGACCAGCAGGTCATAGAAATGGCGATCAGCCATTTTCCCGCAAAACAGAACCTGCTCGGCATGGAAAGCCCCTACCAGCCCTATCCGGACACGCCACGGCTGGTTCTGAAGCTGGATGTCTGGATGCGCGGGAAAGACAATCCCTGGCAGGAGAACGCTATCTGCGGTGCGGACGGAGACAGGCTTCTTTGCCGGATCGGGTGTGACGGCGGCGCATTCCACCTGACGGCCCGGCCGGAAAACCGGCTTCTTCTGACACTCGACCGGGAGCTTTACTTCACCCAGTGCGATGCGGGAGACGCTGTTCTCAACCGCACGAAGGCGGACTCGGCCTTTCTTCTGTATCCGATCCCCCAATCTCACTGCCGGGACAATTAGGGTACGGACCTGGCAACCAGCATGCCAAGGATATTACGTCGCAAGCTGGACACGCCTCTTGCGCCGCACAAAACCATTGTATACAAGCGCACACAAAAGTTTTCAGGTACAACGCATACCGTGAAATTCCCTCCGCACTCCTCTCAAAATCGCGAGGCAGAACGATCCATGGCAAAGATCAAAGTCGACAATCCCGTCGTCGAGCTCGACGGCGATGAAATGACCCGTATCATCTGGGCCTTCATCAAGGACAAGCTGATCCACCCCTATCTCGACATCGACCTTCTTTACTACGATCTTTCGATCCAGAAGCGCGACGAGACCGACGATCAGATCACGGTCGACGCCGCCGAGGCGATCAAGAAGCACGGTGTCGGCGTCAAATGCGCGACGATCACGCCGGACGAGGCCCGGGTGGAGGAATTCGGCCTGAAGCGCATGTATCGCTCGCCGAACGGCACGGTCCGCAACATTCTGGGCGGCGTGATCTTCCGCGAGCCGATCATCATGCAGAACGTGCCGCGTCTGGTGCCCGGCTGGACCCAGCCGATCATCGTCGGCCGCCACGCCTTCGGCGACCAGTACCGCGCGACCGACTTCACCTTTCCCGGCAAGGGAAAACTGACCATGAAATTCGTCGGTGAGGACGGCACGGTCATCGAGCGCGAGGTCTACGACGCGCCGTCCGCCGGCGTGGCCATGGCCATGTATAACCTGGACGAGTCCATTCGCGATTTCGCCCGCGCCTCCCTCAACTACGCCCTGCAGCGCAAGGTGCCCTGCTATCTTTCCACCAAGAACACGATCCTTAAAGCCTATGACGGCCGCTTCAAGGACCTGTTCCAGGAAACCTACGAGGCGGAGTTCAAGGAGAAATTCGCCGATGCCGGAATCTGGTACGAACACCGGCTGATCGACGACATGGTCGCCTCCGCCCTGAAATGGTCCGGCGGCTATGTCTGGGCCTGCAAGAACTACGACGGTGACGTTCAATCGGATACGGTGGCCCAGGGCTTTGGCTCGCTCGGCCTGATGACGTCCGTCCTCATGACGCCGGACGGAAAGACGGTGGAGGCGGAAGCCGCCCACGGGACCGTCACCCGCCACTATCGCCAGCACCAGAAAGGCGAAAGCACCTCGACCAACTCCATCGCGTCGATCTTCGCCTGGACCCGGGCCCTTGCCCATCGGGCCAAGCTCGATGGCAACGACAAGCTCGCCCGCTTCGCCAAGACGCTTGAAAGCGTCTGCATAAAGACAGTGGAATCCGGCTACATGACCAAGGACCTGGCCCTGCTTGTCGGCCCGGAGCAGGCCTGGCTGACGACCACCGGCTTCCTGGACAAGATCGACGAGAACCTGTCCAAGGCGATGAGCGAGCTGTAAGGGCGGCGGCCCGACCCTGTTAGAAAAACGCGTCCCGGCACGTCACGCCGCCCCGTAACTTTTGCCAACCTCGGTCAGATGAGTTCTTGTTAACCGAGGTTGGTATAAGACCAAGCATCGGGCGCAACGAAAACGTGAAGGCTGGTGGCATGACGCGAACAGAAATGACCGGCACCCAGAAAACGGCAGGCAATCCGGACATCGAATTCACCCGGCTTGAGGACATTGGTCTTGCCGCGAGCGGACAACCGTCGCAGCACCGGCTGGAAACGCCAGCCACGTCGCCCTGGACCGATGCCATCGACCGGCTGAAGGCGCGTTTTCCAGGCCACACTGCGGACCAGATCGCCATAGCCGTGTTCTCGACATATGCGGCACGCGTAAGCGAGACCAAATCCACTGCCTTCGCATACGCCTGCGGTCCGTCGACGGACCTTGCCGTTTTCGAGTTTGGCGTCCTGGCAGAGGACACCTTTTCCGACGCTCTCGCCAAGGTCGGCCGCGCCGGGGTTTCCGCGACGGATGAAACCTCCGCGAACCTCTCCGCGCGAAACCAAGACAGTGCCCCCCTGGTGGTTACGCTCGGCGACCGACCGGCAACGGTTCCTGGTGGCGGCGTTCAGCTTCACTGCCACAGCGATGGCAAACTGACCTGGATACATCCCGGCACCCTTGCCGCGGACAGCTTCGGTCTCATCGAAGAGCGCATGGCAGCGCTCGCGGCCGGGATCGCCGAGGACCCCGAGCTGCCGCTGGTCCACCAGCCCATCATGTCGGCCCGGGAACGCAAACTCGTTGTGGAAACCTGGAACGCCACCGACCGCCCCTATGCCGATAACGGCGGACTGGTCGCGATGATGGAACGCTGCGTTGAGACAACCCCGGATCATCCAGCCCTGATCTACAAGGAAGAGGCCCTCAGCTACGCCGAATTCAATGCCCGCGTGAACCGCCTTGCGCATGTCCTGCGAGCCAAGGGCGTCGGCCGAGACACATTCGTCGCGCTGTTCATGGATCGCAGCCTGGAAATGGTGATCGGTCTCTGGGCAACACTCAAGGCCGGCGGCGCCTATGTGCCATTGAACACGGAGGATCCGGCCGCACGTCTGACCGAAATTATCGAGGATTGCAAACCGGTTGCGGTTCTGACGCAGGCGCATCTCAGGGACCGGATTGAAACGGAGTTTTCGGACGTCATCGTGCTGACGGAAGGCGGTGACACCGGTCCCGGTGGCGAGAGCCAAAATCCCGAAGTCGAGATCGGAGCAAACGATCTCGCATATATGATCTACACTTCAGGCTCCACCGGGAAGCCGAAGGGCGTGGTCATCGAACATGAAGCGATCCACAATCGCGTTGTGTGGATGCACGAGGAGTACGGCCTCGATCCGCTGGACCGGGTTCTGCAGAAGACCCCCTACACTTTCGACGTCTCCGTGTGGGAGTTCCTCTGGCCCTTTTCGGTCGGGTCTACGCTGGTGGTGGCCGCGCCCGGCGGTCACATGTCGATCAGATACCTACAGCGCGTTATCCAGCAGTCGGGCGTAACGCATCTGCACTTCGTTCCGTCGATGCTGCGCCTGTTCCTTCTTGCTCCGGCGCTCGAGAACTTGCCGATCAAGAAGCTGTTCTGCTCCGGCGAGGCTCTCGGTTTCGACCTCGTCCAGTCCTTCTACGAAAAGGCCAATGATTTCGTGGAAGTTCACAATCTCTATGGCCCGACGGAAGCGGCCGTCGATGTCAGTTATTTCGCCTGCCCGCGCCATCCTGCGGATCACAGCATCCCGATCGGCAGGCCGGTCGCCAATACCGGCCTTTACGTGCTCGACGAGTACGACCAACCGGTCCCGGTCGGCGTTCCGGGCGAACTTCACATCGGCGGCATTCAACTGGCGCGCGGATACTGGAACCGCGAGGACCTCACTCGGGAGCGTTTCATTCCCTGCCCCCTCCCCGACGCTCCGCACCGGCGCCTCTACCGGACCGGGGACCTGGCCTATTTCCGCCCCGATGGCGAAATCATCTATCTCGGCCGAAACGATTTTCAGGTGAAGATCAACGGCGTGCGCATGGAACTCGGCGAAATCGAGGCGGCCATCCGTTGCGCGGAAGGCGTCAGGGACGTCGTCGTTGTCGCGGAAGAAACCGATGGCAACAAGAGCCTGGTGGCCTATGTGGCCGCCGATACGGGCGACGAAGCGATGGCGGCCGCGGTCAAGAACGCGGTGTCGGAGAAATGCCCTGTTTTCTACATCCCGCAGGAGGTCCGGTTCCTGGCGGAAATGCCGCTGACGGTGTCCGGCAAGATCGACCGCAAGGTTCTCAAGGACCAGAAACGGCTCTAAGAACCCGGGACGTGTGACCGCGACCGGGAACCCCACCCGTCAAATGACGATGGAAGATCCGCTCGGCTGCTGTCTCAGCACACCGGCGACGATCTCGAGGCCCCGCTTCACCCGGTCCTCGCTCGCCTCGTGGCTGACGCAGATGCGAATGGCCTCCGGCGCGTCAGGCGCGTTGGGCGCAAATGAGCGGCCTTCGCTGACCAGAACACCAAGGCGAGCGCATTCGGCGCTGAACACGTCGGCCCTCCAGCCATCCGGAAGAGGCACCCAGGTGTGGAAGCCTTCTGAAACTGCTGGCCGCGCAACCGCACCAAGCGTTTGCCGAACGATCCGCTGCCGGTGGGAGGCGACACGAATTTGTTTGCCACTGAGTTCGGCCACCGTTCCGTCCGCTATTAATCGGGTTGCCACCTCCAGGGTCAAGGGCGGTGTCATCCAGACGCTCAGGTTCACCGATTGGTGCAGCGCCGGGGCGAACGTCTTCGGAGCCTTGAGAAAGCCCACCCGCAGCCCGGGCGCGACCGCCTTCGACAGGCTCGTTACATAGACCGTCGTTTCCGGCGCCAACTGCGCCAGCGGCGGCGGCTTGTCGGGCTTGAGCGGCCCGAACACATCGTCCTCGATCAGGATCACACTGTGGCGGTCGGCAATCTCCGCGATCCGCTGCCGCCGCGCACCGGACAAAGTGGCCGTGGTCGGAGCCTGCAGTGTCGGCGTGAGGTAAAAAGCGGAGGGATTTGCGTCACGGCACCATGCCTCGAAGGCCTCCGGAATTACACCCTCGCCATCCATCGCGACTGATCCGGTTTGCAGGTTGAGACGTGCGGCCATCGCGAGCACAGGCGTGTAGGTCAGCGCCTCCGTCAGCAGAAGGTCCCCGGGCCGCAACAAGGCCGTCAGGGCGCACAAAATACCATGCTGCGCTCCGACCACCGGAACGATGCAGTCGCGTTCCGCATCGACGCCGCACATCTCAAGCCACATCTGGCCGGCTTCGCGGTGATGAACGAGATCCGCGTCGGTCTGATAGTCGAGCAAGGACCGCAAGCCTGTGTCTTCCGCGATGCCCGAGATCGCACGGCGAATGTGGTCTTCTGAAAAACCCGGTATCGGCAGATTTCGGGACAGGTCAATTGGGCCCTTGTCCGCCCGCAGCAAGTTTTCCGCTTCGGCCCGGTCCGGTTCCGCACCTGCGGAACGCACAAACGTCCCCCGGCCGACCTCTCCCTTCAGAAGCGCCCGCTTCAAGGCTTCGGCGTAGGCCCGGCTGGTCGTGTTCGGGGAGATCCCCAGTTGATAGGCCAGCTCCCTGTGCGGCGGCAGGCGCGTTCCTGCGGACAAACGCCCCGTCGCGATATCCTCCGCCATGGCCTCCACGATCCGGAGGTATTTCGGACCGCTCCGGTAGGAGAGGTCTGGAACCCAAATTGCCATCAGATCAATCTTTCTATTGAACTGATGCAGTTATGGATGCAATTCCTGTTGCCGTCAAACTCATCACGGTCTCCTGCCATGTCGCTTTTCTCTCCCTCAGCCGGGAAAGGCATCGCCCTCTCCCTCGTTTGCCTGGTTCTTCTCGGCATCATGCCGGTCATCTCGAACCTGCGGCCTTCCGATACCGGCGCGCTCAGCTTCGCCTTTGCGCTGTCGGTCTGGCAGGTCGCCTTCGCCGCACCCGTGTTGGGCTGGGAACTGAGAACCGGAACCAGAGGCATCTTCGGTCTTCACCTCTCCCGCCGCCAACGCGGTCGCATGATTGCCGTGGCGCTTTTCACCGGCGCACTCTTCGGCCTCTCGACTTACCTCTACGTTCTCGGGGTGGAAAAGGCCGGTGCGGCCAACGCGGCGATCGGTATCCAGGCCTATCCGCTGTTCGCGATCCTGTGGGAAACGCTTTTCCTGAAACGCCGGAAGACCGGCGTGGAACTGGCCATAACGGCCGTCTTGATCGGTGCACTCTATCACCTTGGCACAGGCGGCACCTTCCTCATGTCCGGCCTGTCGCCCTGGTTCCTCGTGTCACTCGGGGTTCCCCTGCTCTGGAGCGTCGCGCATGTCATCATCAAGGAGGAGCTCGGTAGCACGCCGATCACGCCCGCCCAGGTGACATTCTTCCGAGTGGTGATTTCGACCCTGTTTCTGGCAGTCGTTCTGGCCCTCGTCAGTCCGTCGGGGCTCGCCGCCGGACTGAAGGCGATCCTTCAGACGATGTCGGCCGTCATGGGCCTGGTCTATTTTCTGGAGCTGATCGTGTGGTTCTACGCGATGCGCCACATCGACGTGTCGCTGGCCAGTTCCATCACCACCCCCTGGCCCGCCCTGACGATGGTTCTCGCCGTGCCGCTTCTCGGAGAAGCCATCGCGCCCTATCAGGTCGCGGCACTTGCCGTCGTTGTGACCTGCATTTACGGCCTGACACTCGCAGGCCTGCGAAAACACAAGGCTCAGCATGCAGGTTAGAGATATCGGCAACGCTCCGTATTCCTGCCTGTGCGATGTGAACGCCAATCGGTACAGTGTGTGACGCATCGGGACGTTTTTACGGTAGTCCTGCAATAGGCTGAGGCCCGTTAGTTTGCCGAAACCCAAGCCGAGGAAACGAAACGCCGTCATGATCGATCTGTTTGGCGCCGACTATTCCGTCTATGTGCGCTCCGCCCGGCTCGCGCTTGAGGAAAAGGGCGTGGCCTATGCGCTTCGTCCTGTTGACGTGTTTGCTGCGGGAGGACCGCCGGAAAGTTATCTCGCCCTCCAGCCGTTCGGAAAAATTCCGGCGCTCAAGGACGGAGACTTCGCTCTCTATGAAACCCAGGCCATCCTGCGCTACGTGGACGAGGCCTTCGACGGCCCTGCCCTTCAGCCCGAAACGGCCAAGGCCCGCGCCCGGATGAACCAATGCCTCGCGATCCTGGACAACTACGCCTACCGGACGCTGGTCTGGGGCATCTATGTCGAGCGTATCGTGAAGACGCAGGACGGCCGACCGGCGGACGAAGTCGCAATCGCCTCCGCCCTGGGTCTCGCACGCACCGTCGTTTCCGCCCTCGAAGCGCTCGCCGCCCCCGGCCCGTTCCTGCTCGGGGAGCGGCCGACCCTCGCCGATTGTCACGCAGCCCCCATGCTCAGCCTGTTCGAACAGGCCGAGGAAGGCCAGATGGTGCTGAAATCCGCGCCGAAGCTTGCAACCTGGCTTGAAGCTTTCCGGACGCGGCAGAGCTTTCAAAAGACGGAACCCGCGATTTCCGAAACATCAGAATAGCCGCTGCTTCAGCCCTTGAGCGCGAAATCCAGTGCCGCCTTCGCGTGCAGCACCGTCGTGTCAAACGCAGGGATCTCGAAATCCTCCGCCTTGACCAGAAGACCGATCTCCGTACAGCCGAAGATAACGCCGTCCGCCCCTTTCGAGGCCTCCTTGGTCACCACCTCCAGATAGGTTTCCTTGGAATCCGGCCACACCTCGCCCCGGCAGAGCTCTTCGTAGATGATCCGGTGGATTTCCGCCCGGTCTTCCGGCTCCGGCACCCAAACGTCGATGCCATGCGTCTCGCGCAGGTAGCCTTTGAGGAAATCCTGCTCCATCGTGTACGCGGTGGCAAGCAGCAGCGGCGCCCTGCAACCGGCCTCCTTGATCGCAGGCGCGATGCTGTCGGCGATATGGAGGAGTGGAGTGTCTATGGCCGCCTGCACCTCAGCCGCCATCTTGTGCATGGTGTTGGTGCAGATCAGCAGGCACTCGGCGCCACCCCGCTCAAGATTGCGCGCGGCCGCCACCATCAGCTCCGTCGCCCGTTCCCAATCGCCCGCCGTCTGCGCGGCCTCGATCTCGGCGAAATCGAAGGACCAGACAAGGCACTTGGCCGAATGCAGCCCCCCGAGCCGGTCCCGTGCCATGCTGTTGAGGACCCGATAGTAGACAGCGGTGCTTTCCCAGCTCATTCCACCGAGCAATCCAATGGTTTTCATGATAGCGTTCCGCCTGCCTGGGGTCTTTGGAGAAGTCGAAATTGACCGCGCTTGAATCATTTTCTGAACAAAGACATTTTCGCATTACATGTCAGCTTCTTAGGAGATTTCTCTTAAGCGCCGCGCTGCTGACTTTCGCAAGTCTAGGCGCGATGGCCCAATCCGTCTACGAGCCGGCGCGCGGAAGCGGCGAGCGTGGTGCCATTTTGAACACTTTGCGCCCGATGCTGGAAGCCCGGGTCGGACCGCCGGTCGAATTCATCGTGAACTGGTTGCGTGCCGGTGAAGGCTGGGCGTTCGTGCAGGTCTCGCCGCAGCGGCCGGGTGGAAATCCCATCGATCTCAGACGAACGACCTTTGCCTCGCAGCTGGACTATATGGACGGCATCGTCACATACGCCCTGCTGCGTTATCAGCACGATCGCTGGAACCTGATCGATTTCGTTATCGGCCCGACGGACGTTTTCTGGCAGGGCGATCCGCTTTATGAAAGACTGCCACGGGGACTGACGCCTTATTGAGAAGGCGTTTTCGTCTTGTCACCGTCGTCTTCGCCCTCGTCCACATCCTTGTCCTCCGGGCCGCATTCGCTTTCCTCGAAAAGCTCGGGTTCCGTGCGCGCCTCTTCGCCATCGGCAAACACGCCTGCCTGCTCCAGTTCTTCCTCGGCCAGTTCTCCAAGGACCTTCTTGCCGGCCTCCGCCCGTTCCCGCGCTTCTTCCATGATCTTGCGCGCGAGCGCCGCATCCCGGTCCATGAGGTTTCTGAGAGCTTCCGCCTCGAGAATCAAAAGCTGGCACTCCCGGTAGGCTGTCACTTTGGCGGTCCGGCGCGTCTGGTTGATAAGCGCCAGCTCCCCGAAGAAACTGCCTTCGCCGAGATAGATCGTGTCGTGAGGCAGCTTGATTTCCACCTCCCCCTCGGAGATGAAATACATGCGGTCGGCGACGTCGCCCCTCTCGGCGATTGTCAGGCCCTTGCGCACTTTCTGCGCCTGCAGGAGCTTGGTGACTTCCGCGATTTCCGTCGCTTTCAGGTCCTCGAACAGGGGCACGCGAGCCACCATCGACCAGGTGATCACGAAATCGCGGCTGTGGATCTCGCGTGCGAAGGCCGACGCGATGATGCCGACCGGCAGTGCGATCAGACCGTAGCCCATGAGCATGACCACGTTGCTGACCAGTTTGCCCAGATTGCTCACGGGAACGACATCGCCGTATCCGACCGTGGTCACGGTCGTGATGGCCCAGTAGATGCCATGCAGGATACTGCGGAATTTTTGCGGTTGATCGTCGTTTTCGATCAGGTACATCAGCGTGGCCGACAACAGGATCACGCCGAAGATGATCATGGTCGATCCGAGCAGCGCGCGCCGTTCCGACGCGACCGCGGAAATCAGCGATCGGAGCGCCGGCGAGTAGCGGGCGAGCTTCAAAAAACGCAGCAAGCGCAGGATAACGACGACCGTGACGGCCTGGTTGGGAAGAAACAGGACAAACAGCAGCGGCAGCGCGCCGATCAGATCGACAAGCGCATCCGGCTGGAGCGCGTAGCGCAACCGGGACCAGAAAGGACCGTACCGGCGCAGGGGCGGATGAAGATCCGCCACGTAAAGCCTCAGAACATATTCGATGACGAACACGAGACCGCAGGCGAGCTGGACAAAACTCAGATGCGTGCCCAGGGCCTGCCTGATTTCCGGAACCGTCTCGAGAACGGCCAGAACGATATTCCCGATGATGAGAACCACCAGAACCTGGCGCAGCGCCCGCGCGGCCAGCTTCCGCTTGCCGGTATCCTCAAGCACTTCGTAAAGTGCTCTTTTGAACCCCTCCCGATACACCGCGTTCCCCGTTTCCGCTTCGTTCCTCTCCTAAATATCCGAAGAATGGTTAAGGACAAAGTTACCACGCGCCGAACGTTGTCCAGCGCGCTGCGGATTTCCGGCTTTGCAGGTCCTTGGACCGGGTATCGGCTTTGGGGTCCGTACCCGTAAATTCAGTTTTCAGGCGTCAAAGACCACCGAGATGCGCCTCGATCGCCGAAACCGCGGCATCCGCCTTCGCACCGTCCGGGCCGCCGGCCTGGGCCATGTCCGGACGACCGCCGCCTCCCCGCCCGCCGAGGGCTTCGGAGCCGATCCTGACCAGATCCACTGCGCTGACCTTGTCGGTCAGATCCTTTGTGACCGCCGTGACAATCGCGGCCTTGCCGTCCTCGGCCACGTTGATCAGAACCACGACGCCGGATCCGAGTTGAGCCTTGGCCTCGTCGGCCATGCCCTTGAGGTCTTTCGGATTGATGCCTTCCACGGTCCGGGCCATGACCTTGAAGCCGCCGACCTCCTTGACCGGAGCCGCGCCGGCTTCGCCGCCCCCCATGGCGAGCTTCTTCCTGGCATCGGCCAGCTCTTTTTCAAGGCGCTTGCGCTCTTCGACAAGCTGCGCGATCCGGGCCGGAGCTTCGTCCGCGCCGGTCTTCAAAAGTCCGGCAATGTCGCGCATGCGCTTGTCCTGCGCGTCGAGATAGGCCCGGGCCTCCGATCCGGTCAGGGCCTCGACCCGGCGAACGCCGGCGGCGACAGCGCCTTCGGAAACGATCTTCACCAGACCGATATCGCCGGTGCGCCTGACATGGGTGCCGCCGCACAGTTCGAGGGAATAGGGCTTTCCGGCCTTGTCGCCGTGCAGCGCCGTGCCCATGGAGACGACCCGGACCTCTTCGCCGTATTTTTCACCGAAAAGCGCCATCGCTCCGGCCTCGATGGCATCGTCCACGGCCATCAGCCGCGTCTCGACCGGAGCGTTCTGGAGAATGATCTCGTTGGCAAAGGTCTCGACGGTCGCCAGTTCCGCGTCGTCCATCGGCTTTTGATGCGAGAAGTCGAAGCGCAGGCGCTCCGGCGAAACCAGCGATCCCTTTTGCGCAACATGGGTTCCAAGCACTTCCCGCAAGGCCTCGTGCACAAGGTGCGTGGCCGAGTGGTTGGACCGGATTGCCGTGCGGCGGGCATGGTCGACCTTGAGTTCCAAAGCCAGCCCCGCCTTCAGTTCGCCTTCCTCGACGGTCACGCTGTGAACGAACAGACCGTCCGCCTTCTTCTGGGTGTTGGTCACCTTGACCCTGACCCCGGGCGCGATCATCAGGCCGGTGTCGCCGACCTGACCGCCGCTCTCGCCGTAAAAGGGCGTCTGGTTCAAGATCACGAAGCCGCTCTGACCCGCGGCAAGCCCGTCCGTCTCCGCATCGTCGGCGACCAGACCCGCGACGACACCTTCCGCCGTCTCGGTCTCGTAGCCCAGAAAATCCGTGGCGCCGTGCTTTTCCTTCAGAGCGAACCAGACCGTTTCCGTGGCAGCCCCGCCGGAGCCGGACCACGCCGCCCGGGCTTCGGCCTTCTGGCGCTCCATGGCCGCGCCGAAACCATCGACATCGACGCTGATATCGCGAGCCCGGAGCGCGTCCTGGGTCAGATCGAGCGGGAAACCGTAAGTGTCGTAGAGCTTGAAGGCGGTTTCGCCGTCGAGCTGCCCGCCAGCGGAAAGGTCCGCCGTGGCGCCGTCCAGAAGCCCCAGTCCGCGTTCCAGCGTCTTGCGGAAACGGGTCTCTTCGAGTTTCAGCGTTTCGGCGATCAGATCCTCGGCGCGCACCAGTTCCGGATAGGCCCGGCCCATCTCGCGGACCAGCGCGGGAACGAGCTTGTGCATCAGGGGATCGGCCGCGCCCAGAAGATGGGCGTGACGCATGCCCCGGCGCATGATCCGGCGCAGAACGTAGCCGCGACCCTCGTTGGAGGGCAGCACGCCGTCGGCGATCAGAAAGCTTGAGGAACGCAGATGGTCTGCAATCACCCGGTGACTGGCAAGGGCCGCCCCTTCCGCATCCACCCCGGTCGCGTTCTCGGACGCTGAAATCAGCGCCTTGAAGAGATCGATGTCGTAGTTGTTGTGAACACCCTGCATGACCGCAGCGATACGTTCGATTCCCATGCCGGTGTCGATCGACGGGCGCGGCAGATCGAGGCGTTCCGCCTCCGTCTGCTCATATTGCATGAAGACCAGGTTCCAGATCTCGATGAACCGGTCGCCGTCCTCTTCCGGGGATCCCGGAGGTCCGCCCCAGATGTGATCGCCGTGATCGTAAAAGATTTCCGAGCAGGGACCGCAGGGACCGGTATCGCCCATGGACCAGAAATTGTCCGAGGTCGCGATGCGAATAATCCGGTCTTCGCTCAGACCCGCGATCTTCTTCCACAGATCGAACGCCTGATCGTCCTCGGCGTAGACGGTGACCAGCAGCCTGTCCTTGGAAAGGCCGAATTCCTTGGTGACCAGGGTCCAGGCAAGCTCGATGGCAAGCTCCTTGAAATAGTCGCCAAAGGAGAAATTGCCGAGCATCTCGAAGAAGGTGTGGTGCCGGGCCGTGTAGCCGACGTTGTCCAGATCGTTGTGCTTGCCGCCGGCACGTACGCATTTCTGAGACGTCACGGCCCGCGAATAGTCGCGTTTTTCCAGGCCGGTGAAGACGTTCTTGAACTGGTTCATGCCCGCGTTCGCGAACATCAGGGTCGGATCGTTGCGCGGTACCAGAGGCCCGGACTCCACCACCTCGTGGCCGTTCTTGTTGAAATAGTCCAGAAAGGCGGAGCGGATTTCATTTACGCCGGTCATTCGGGTCTCGCATCGGTCCATGCCCGAAGAGCCGGGCAAATTGAATTACGCAATGGCGCCGGATGTGAAGCAATCCGCGCACCGGAACAGCCTTTTAACTTTGACCTCCAACCCTGTCCAGCGGTTGCAGGCCTAGTGGCGCGTTGGAAGTCGCAAGAAATCGGAAACTCTGTCTCATCCGCTGCTCTAACATGACGGACAACGACAAAAGGGCCTCCCCCGAGACGGGAAAGGCCCTGAATGGCCGGACAGAGGTCCGGAACGGCTCGACAGCCTTTCGGCCGGCCTAACTCAATCGTCCGCGGCTTCCTCGGGCGCGGCGTCCGGGTCGATGATCGCATCGGCGATCAGGCCCGCGTTCTGGCGCACGGCGAGTTCGATTTCCTCAGCGACCTCCGGATTGTCCCTCAGGAACTGCTTGGCATTCTCGCGGCCCTGACCGAGGCGCTGGCTGTTGTAGGAGAACCACGCGCCGGATTTTTCCACGACATTGCCCTTCACGCCAAGGTCGATCAGTTCGCCCATCTTGGAGATGCCCTCGCCATAGACGATATCGAACTCGACCTGCCGGAACGGCGGGGCAAGCTTGTTCTTGACGACTTTCACCCGCGTCTGGTTGCCGACCACCTCGTCCCGGTCCTTGATCGAACCGATCCGGCGGATATCGAGACGGACGGAGGCGTAGAATTTCAGTGCGTTGCCGCCGGTCGTCGTTTCCGGCGAGCCGAACATCACCCCGATCTTCATGCGGATCTGGTTGATGAAGATCACCATGCAATTGGATTTGGAAATCGAGGCGGTCAGCTTGCGCAGGGCCTGGCTCATCAGCCGCGCCTGCATGCCCGGCAGGCTGTCGCCCATCTCGCCCTCGAGTTCCGCCTTCGGGGTCAGCGCGGCGACGGAGTCAATCACCAGCACGTCGATCGCTCCGGAGCGCACCAGGGTGTCGGCGATTTCAAGCGCCTGTTCACCGGCATCGGGCTGGGAAATCAGGAGATTGTCGATATCGACGCCCAGCTTGCGTGCATAGATCGGGTCGAGCGCGTGTTCCGCATCGATGAACGCACAGATCCCGCCATCTTTCTGGGCTTCCGCGACCGTATGCAGCGCCAGCGTGGTCTTGCCCGACGATTCCGGACCGTAGATCTCGACGATACGTCCGCGCGGCAGCCCACCGATCCCGAGCGCGATATCCAGACCGAGAGACCCGGTCGAGACCGATTGCACCTCGACCGCCTGGCCTTGTCCCATCTTCATGATGGACCCTTTGCCGAAGGCTCTCTCAATCTGGCTGAGCGCCGCATCCAGCGCTTTTGTCTTATCCATCTGGCTGCTTTCTACGAGACGAAGTGATCTTTGTGACATGGCTACGCTCCTTATTCCACGATGGACGCGCTGTTTCAATGAATGCGTTTGTACACATTTTGTTCTCTTTTTGCAAGCGCTCAAAGGTAGTTGGAACTTAAGCGGAAATGCGCCTTTGTTTCCAATATGTTCTCATCTGTTCAAATTTAAATTTACGTTACGTCAATTTTGAAAAGAACAAGACGAGACAACGAGGCTCCGGAGAATCATGCCCTCCCGCGAGAACTCTCCCGGTTGCCGCACCCGCGCGGATCCGGTAGAGCATCGGATCTAGACCGGGACGGCCTCAAGAAGCCGGCCGGTGTACCCGGCGCTGTTCAATCGGAGCTTTCCCTTCCGTGTCTCCTTCGGCAATCCGTCCCGTTGTCGCCATCGGCGCGGTTCATATGGACACAATCGCCCACGCGTTCCAGGACATCCGGCCGGAGACGTCGACGCCGGCGCAATTCGGAACCTCCCCCGGCGGCGTTGCCACCAATGTCGCCAGGGCCTTGAACCGCCTGGGCCTTGAGACCTGTCTTGTCGGTTCCGTTGGAGACGACGGCGCGGCGCAGGCGCTGACCCGCCAGCTCGACGCGGAAGGTCTTCGCCTTTGCCTCGTGCCCCGGCCGGGCTTTGCCACCGGACGCTATGTCGCCCTGCACGACCCCGACGGCTCGCTCAAGGCGGCCTGCGTCGACGACCGTATCCTGTCGGAGGCCCCGGCAGATCTTTTCGACGCCGTCCTCGATGAGATCGCCGGGACCGCGCCGGGCCGAACGATCTGGTTCGTGGAAGCCAACCTGCCGGCCCCGGTGCTGACCCGCGTTCTGGAAAGGACCGGCTCGGGTCTGGTGTTTGCCAATGCGGTCTCAAACGCCAAATCCGTCCGCTTGAAACCGCATCTCCGCCGGCTGAACTGTCTGATGCTCAACCGGGGCGAAGCCGCCGCCCTGACCGGGAAGCCGGAAGGCACTCCGCTTGCCGCACTCGCCGAAGCCTTGCGGCACACAGGCCTTGAGACCTTCGTCCTGACCGATGGCGGTTCGCAACTGATGGTTCTGGAAGACGGTTCGTTTGAGCGCTTCGTTCCGGCTGTCACCAGTATCGTCGATGTGACGGGTGCTGGAGATGCCCTGACCGCAGGTATCATCGCGGCGCTCGCCAGGGGCTTTTCCCTGAAAGAGGCCGTGCCGTTCGGCCTTTCGGCTGCCGCCCTCACCCTGCGCACGACCGGCGCCCTGGCCGGATCGCTTTCCTGGGCAGCCCTCGGCGGCAACTGAAACAATCGTGTCTGGACACCGGCGGCATCGAGCGCTATGGCCCGGTTTGAAGAAGCAGATAAAGCCCCTTGAGAGGGCAAGAACGAAAGGCGTTTTCCGTGACAGATACCGCTATGGCCGAGGCTTACAGGGACCTGATTGTCTTCAACGGCGAGGTCGACGACGCACTGTCCCGAGGCAAGCCGGTCGTTGCCCTGGAATCGACCATCATCACCCACGGCATGCCGTTTCCTAAAAACGTCGAAACCGCCCGCCGGGTCGAGGCCGATATCCGGGCGGAGGGCGCCATCCCGGCGACGATCGCGCTGATGGACGGCAAGATCAGGGTGGGTCTCGACGACGCCGAACTCGACCGCCTCGCCCGGGCTGAAAGTGTCATGAAATGCTCGCGGGCGGACCTGACATTTGCGCTCAGTACCGGATGTTTCGGTGCCACGACGGTGGCGGCAACGATGATGGCGGCCCATCTTGCGGGACTGAAGGTTTTCGCCACGGGGGGGATCGGCGGCGTTCACAAGGGCGCGGAACAAAGCTTCGACGTTTCCGCCGATCTGGACGAACTCGGCCGTACGCCGGTCTGTGTCGTTTCGGCCGGCGCCAAGGCCCTGCTCGATATTCCGAAAACCCTGGAGGTGCTCGAGACCCGTGGGGTGCCGGTCATCGCCTTCGGGACGGAAGAGCTTCCGGCCTTCTGGTCGCGGGCCAGCGGTTTGAAAGCACCCTACAGCCTAAACTCTCCAGCCGAAATTGGCGCGCTCCTGAAGATGCGTGACAGGTTTCCGGACCACGGCGGCGTTCTGGTCGCGAACCCGGTGCCGGAGGACGCAGAAATTCCGCAGGAGGAAATGGCCCGGTATATCGACACCGCGCTCGGCCAAGCGGAAAAGAACGGTGTCCGGGGCAAAGAGGTCACACCTTACGTTCTGGGCGCGATCCTGGACCTCACGAACGGCCGCAGCCTCGAGACCAACATCGCGCTGGTCCGCAACAATGCCCGCCTTGCGGCGCGCATCGCGGCGGAACTGGTCTAACTGCTGCCCTTTTCCGGGCCAGGGGGCGTTTCCACAGCGCTTTCGTGAGGTTTTTCGGTGAGAGCCCGCCTTTCGATGGCCGCGACCAAGCGGTCGACGTCCTTCAGATGCAGGTCCCGCTGGGGAAACGGTATCTCGACCCCCGCCTTGCCCAATTCGTTGTAAACGGTGAAATAGAGATCCGATTGGGTTGTCAGGATGTTCTCGACGTTTTTCAGATAGCACCTGAGCTCGAAATCGAGCGAGCTGTCGCCCAGTCCCTTGAACAGGACGAATGGGGCTGGGTAACGGGCGACGGTGTAGTGACCGCGCGCCGCGGCAAGCAGGATCGACTTCACCTGTTCCAGATCGCTGCCGTAGGCTATTCCGACCGGCAGGATCAGCCGTCCGGTCTTGGAAGACAGCGTCATGTTCTTCACCGTCCCGGCAATCAGATCGGAATTCGGAATAATGACGTCGTGCCGGTCGAAGGTCTCGATGCGCGTCGAGCGGACCGAGATCTTGCGCACGTAACCCGATTGTCCGGAGACCTCGATCCAGTCCCCTTCCTTGATCGGACGCTCGATAAGAAGAATGATCCCGCTGACGAAGTTTGACACGATGGTCTGAAGGCCGAAGCCGATACCGACCGAAAGCGCCCCCGCGACCACCGCGAGACTGGCGAGATTGAGACCCGCCGTGGACACCGCGATAAGCGCGGCAAGGGTCAGGCCGATATAGCCGGTACCGGTGACGATCGCCGTCTGCGCACCGGTGTCCATGCGGGTCTGCGGCAGAACGGACGCCTTCAGCAAGTTCTGCAGCCACCGGGTTACCGCCACACCGATCCCGAAGACGGCGGCAAGGACAAGAACGGTGTTCAGCGACAGGCGGATATCGCCCAGTTGGATACCATCGCGCACCAGCCGCCAGAACTCGACAAGGTCGGTCGGTCTGGCACCCCAGCTCAAGGCGATGAGCGGCAGGAAGACGACCGTCAGGAGACAGATGAGGCCAATTGAAAAGAAGACGGGCTCCCGGTCCTCGTCGGTCGTCTCCGTTGCCGCTTTGAAAATCAGCAGGGCGACGTGATAGAGCAGGAACCCGACTCCAAGCAGCGCCACCGTCACGATCATGGGCAGTGTCGCGATCCGTGAAAGCTGAACGTAGCCGGCCAGCGCCACAACAACCGCAAGCACGGCCGAGGCTTTCATCAGAAGCGAGAGAAACAGCAAAAAGCCCGAATCCCGCCGCGTGACCGCGGCATCGCTCTCGCCATCCTCGGCCTCTTGCTCCCCGTCCGGGAGTTTTGGCTGTGTGGCGCCGTCGTGCCTGCCGCGATCGTTTCTCAAAACGCCCGCCAGCAGCCATAGCAGGATTGCCGCGAAGGCGATCAGCGGTGTGGACGCCACGGAGGTTGCTGCCGGCTGGAAGTCGTAGTCCCGTTCCAGGGCCTCGACAATCACTTCAAGAACGAGAAAGACCCCCAGGGCCTGACACAGACGCAGACCGAGCCGGGCCTCCCGTTCGCCCAGATTGAGCAGCCGCCACCCCTGCTGCCCGGGTGAGAAGATCGTGTGACCGAGCCAATGGGCCAAAACCATGATCAGGGCCATCACCGGCGTGGCCACAATCACGGTCCTCGCGGAGTTCGGCTGAATGCCGATCAAGGGGACGATCGCGACAAGGGCGGCCGCCCCGACCGCCGGCAGAACAAGGAAGTTCAAATTGCAGACAATCGCGAATAGCAGAGCCTTCGGACCGCTTTGCTGCCGCTCGGCCAACGCGATGAGCCGGCGGGAAACCCATCGCTGAAACACCGCAAGAAAGAGGAAACCGAGAACCCCGAGCCCGATGGCCATCGGGATGGTCTGGTCCAGGCGCTTCGAAACGCTGGGACGGGCAAGTTCACTCGCAATATCCCGGTTGAGCCTGTTGAAATACTGCCGGATGTCCGCCAGGCCGGCTTCCCAGGTCGACGGTTTCAAGGGAGACGGATATCGCTGGGACATGCTTTCCCACTCGCGGGCTCGCAATTGCCGGTCCACCAGACGGATCAGGACTTCAGCCTGTCTCAGTTTTTCCCTCGCCGCCCGGATGGGCGCATCTGCCTGCGCCAGCTGTCCGTTCAGTTCCAAACGCCGGAGCGCGATCTCCTCCGCTTCCTTTTGACCGTCATCGGGAGGCGGGCCAAGGGCGGCCAATTGCGCCCGCAGCGTGTCGGCCTCGACGCTGCCGCGCTGAACGATGGCGTTGTTCAACTGCCGGACCTCGGCAAGCTGGGCCCGCAGTTGCTCCAGCGCATTGATGGAGACCACCCTTTCGTTGAGCGCCGTTACCGCCCTTTGGAAGAGCTCGGGGCGGGCCTGCGCGCTTTCCGCAACGGGCCCATTGTGCTGCGCGGTCGCCGGAGCGCCGGCAAGACAAACCGCGAAAAGAACAATCCGCACAATCTGAACGAAGGCATGCCGGGACTGTCTCATGTATTTTTTGCTCTTTGTTGTGCCGCTGACCGCTTCCGACCGCCGCTTGAACCTTGGTCTGACAATCGGCAAGACGATTGTCAATTCCAAGGCAGACGCCAGGCGGCGGCGACCGGACGAAAAGTCCCATGGCAGCACCCCCGAAATGAGACTGTCGCAAAAGCCGCATATGGATAAGCGTCGAAGCTCAGGCAGGAACGCGCTACGCCGTTGACAGGACGGCGCAACCCTGCCCTTACTTGCGGCACGAGACGCAACGGCATCGCCGGACGGAAAATTGTTCAGAATCCGGACCGTATCCCACAGGAGGCCAGACATGACAGACGCGGCAACCCCTTCAGCCCCGGAAACCGTACCGGCTCCCGCCGGCGGTTTTTCACCGCTTCAGTATCTTGACCGCGCGCTGTCGACGCTCCGCGACATCGGCATCACGCCGGAAAGCGAAACCGACGCGCCGATCAATGCCCTGCTCGAGCAGATTTCCGATCTGTCGCCCGACAAGGTGCTGATCATCACCCGAACGCTCGCCCAGGCGTCCAACTTCAACGAAGTCGTGCGCTCCCAGGTCCAGCAGATGGATATCGGCGAGCGATACGAGGAAATCACCAACGCGTTCAATTCCATCCGCGACGACGCCAAGGCGCTGGTCGATCAGCTGGCGGACGGCAAGATCTCCTTCACCGAGAACCTTGCCAACAAGTGGCGCGACATGCGCCGCGGCACCATTTCCGACCGCTTCGACGACATCCGCGGCACCTACAAGGAAGTTGCCCGGGCAACCAAGGACCAGATCGAGCGCGAACAGACGATCCTGGAAGCCTATCGCGATTTCCGCGGCGCGCTGAAAAACGCGGAAGTGACCGCGCTGGAGATCCTGAACATCGCCGGCGGCAAGCTGGACGCCGCCAAACAGGCCTTGGAAGCCGCGTCCAAGGAAGTCGAGTCCTATGCCGGTGACGATCTGGCGCAAAAGGCCCGGCTGGAATTCGCGCGCGATGAAAAGATGCGCGAAATGCAGGACGAGGAGAAACGCTACCAGATCGCCAAGGACCTCTCCGACAATCTGACGATCGGCTACAACACGTCCGAAGTGATCATGGCGCGGCTGGTGCAGACCACCAACGCCAAGGAACGCGTTTACGCCCAGTCGGTGAGCTTCTTCTCCACCAACGAGTCGGTCCTGACCGCCCTCAACGCCTCCTTCACCGGTTTGCAGGGCCTGCATGAATCCACCGAAACGCTGAACGCCATGAAGGAAGGCGTCAACAAGAGCCTTGAAACTCTTGCGGAAATCGGCGACGAGGTTCAAAAGAAGGCGCTGGAGGCTGGCTATGGCCCGACGGTCGCTGCCGCGTCGGTCAAGAAGCTTGTCGATTCGGTGGTCAACTTCCAGGTTCAGTCGCGCGAGATCATTACCGAGATGCGGGACATGTCGACCAAGAATTCCGAGGAGATCCGGCTGGCGGTGGAAGACGGCAAGCGCCGGCTCGCCAAACTGACCGCGGAAGGACAGGCCCTCTAAGGCATTGGAAAGGTCCGGCGAAGCGGAAGCCTTCGCTTCGCCCGAACTTGAGAAGACGAATACATGGCTGACAAATCCGGCGGCGCTCCTCTCGACGATTTGATGATGGCGATGGACGTGGTGGACACGCTCCGTCACGAGGAAGGTCAGGTCGCCCGTGAATTGAAGACGGACGAGCGCGACAAGGCCATGGTCGAACGGCTCCGGCAGGTCTATGCCGCCCAGGGGATCGAGGTTCCGGACCGCATCCTCAAGGAGGGCGTCGAGGACCTGAAGCGCGACCGTTTCGTTTACGCGCCGCCGGCAGCCGGGTTCCAGCGCACTCTGGCGATGATCTACATCTCGCGCAGTACCTGGTCCAAGTGGCTCGCAGGCGTCCTGGCCGTGCTCGTGGTCGCCGCCGCCGCCTGGTATGTTCTGGTCGCCCTGCCCAAGCAACGGGCCGAAGCCGAGCTTCTCGCCTGGCTTCAGGCCTTGCCGGCAACCTATGGCGAGCTTGTGGACCGCATCGACGCGCTCACGGAGAACGCCGATATCGAGGCACAGGCGCAGCAGCTGGCGGGAGACGGCCGCCTCGCGCTCCAGGACGGTCAAAACGAGACCGCCTTCAAGGCGGAGGCGGACCTGCGCCAGCTCGCGGCGGATCTTCAGGAAGTCTTCGAAGTCCGGATCATCTCCCGCGAGGGCGTGCCGACGGGCATCTCCCGGATCCCCCCGACGAACCGCAACACCGAAAACTACTATATCGTCGTCGAGGCGGTCGATCCGGACGGCGCCATTTTGAAACGCACCATCGTTTCAGAGGAAAACAACAAGTCCGAGAGTGTCGACAAATGGGGGCAGCGGGTCTCCAAGACGATCTATGACGCGGTCCGGCGCGACAAGATGGAGGACGGCATCGTCCAGCAGGGCATTCTGGGCCAGAAGCGGCGCGGGGAGCTCGACATCAAATGGCGCGGCGGCGTTCAGGACGGAGCAATCACGGAATGGTAGGGGCTCCGGACCGACCCAGAGATCAGGAGACTAGGCAATGCTGACCGGACGGCAGACACTTGGCACGATCGAGCAGTCTCTTGCCGACCTGCGCCGCGAGGAGGCTGAGCTCAGCAAGCGCATCGAGCGTGCGACGCGGGCGCTGACCGACCTTCAGGAGCGTCAAAGCGAAGCCTATCGCGACCTGGCCCGGTTCCGCCTCGATACGGATGCCGCGGGCACGCTGAACACCCGGCTGGACAGCGCCGCGCGCGAAGCCCGGAGGCTGCTCGACAAACGCAGCGCCGACTACAAGGTCTTGACCGAGCAACTGCGCGATTGCGAAACGGAACGCAGCCAGCTCCAGAAAAAGCGCCTGGAACTGGACAATGCCCGCGACGCGGCCGAGAACCAGATGGACGAACTGATGGAGGCGGTCGACGACCGGCTCGAAAAGGACAGCGCCTATCTTGCCCAGCGCGAAGCCACCGAAGCCGCGACGGCAACCGCCGAAGCCGCTGCGGAAAAGGCGCGAACGTCCGAACAGGACCGCCAGCAAAAGGGCAAGGCCTACGAGGCCGACCCCTTGTTTCTCTATCTCTGGCAGCGCGGTTTCGGAACACCGGACTACAATTGCCGGGGTCTGATCCGATCGCTCGACGGATGGGTTGCCGGCCTGATCCGGTATCATGACGCACGGGCGAACTACGCCATGCTGACCGGAATACCCGAGCGGGTGGCGAAACACGCGGAACGTTGCGCCGAAATCGCGGAACAGGAAGAAGCCAAGCTCGCCGAATTCAGCCGTAATGCGATGACCGACGCGGCCGGCGCCGACCTGGTCGGCACGATCGAAACAAACAGCGAGGAAATCGACCGGATCGACGGCGAGCTCGATGCGCTCGACCGGCGGATCGAGACGCTGTCCAGCGCGCTCGCGGAGTTTTCCGGCGGAGAGGACTCCGACTTCCAGAAAGCGGAGGAACATCTCGGCCTGTCTCTACAATCCGACGACCTCAACGACCTGTTGCGGATAGCCCTCGACACGCCCTCGCCGGAAGACGAAAAGATCATTCAGCGCATCCAGGATTTCAAGGAACGGGTCGAACAGGTCGCGCGAGAAATCCGTCAGGACAGGGAGTTGCAGCGCGACATCGGCCGGCGCCGCGCGGAACTGGCCGACGTCATCAAGCGGTTCCGGTCCAAAGGGTACGGCAGCTGGGACTCCACCTTTTCCGACGACAACCTGACAACGGTTCTTTTGAGCGAACTTCTCAAGGGCGCCATTACCGGGGCGGACTATTGGGCACGCGCGGAACGCTCCCATCGGCGGCGCAAACCGCGTGGCCGGCGCGTCGCCTTCCCCCAAGGAACGGGCCTGCCGAAATCAATGGGCGGCTTCGGCGGGTTCGGCGGCCCTACGGGACGCAAGTCCGGTGGCAGTTTCGGCGGTGGCGGCTTCAAAAGCGGGGGCAGTTTCGGCGGAGGCGGGTTCAAGACGGGCGACAGTTTCTGACCGGCAAGGCCCCGCGAAAACGTCTTGCGGCAAAAGATCCGGCTTTGCCCATGTCCCGCCACAAGGCTTCGTTAGGAGAGTTGTGTCAGTTTCTGACAGGGGGATACAAGAACCGGGAAATCCCGCTTGGTTGAACGCCCACCATGTCATGGGGAACAACGTCCGTTTGTGCTTGCAACCGGTCGAGAGCTTACAAGTTGAACGAATGAGGGTCTTGCGGGTACAGGTGATCTGGAAAAGATCAGCACCCGAAATGACGATTTAAAATCTGGAACAGCCGATGCGACACATTGTATTTCTTAGCCTGAGCGCCTTCGCCCTCGCCGCTTGCCAGTCCTCCCAGCAGTCGTCGACCCGTCCAGATCAGCCGCAATTGAGCGTGCCTGCTGGCGCCCAGAGCATCAACATTGCGGCCGCGCCGGAAGCGGTCCGCTCCGCACTTGTGGCCGGCGCGCAGGAAAAAGGCACCGTGGTGTTGCAGAACGAGCCGAACATGGTCGTCATGGAGCGGACCATGACTGGAGAAAACCCTGCCCTGGACAGCGAGTTCGGCCCCTCCGACAACGGCCAGCGCGTGATCCGCATTCGGGTCCGCTTTTCCGGTGCGGCCTGC
This sequence comes from Roseibium aggregatum, assembly GCF_017309185.1. Taxonomy (GTDB): domain Bacteria; phylum Pseudomonadota; class Alphaproteobacteria; order Rhizobiales; family Stappiaceae; genus Roseibium; species Roseibium aggregatum_B. Next base: position 291,003 of record NZ_JAEKJZ010000002.1, read on the forward strand.
CAGACGCTTGCCGTGCAGGACCTCGCGGTCATCAACAACGTGCGCACCGCTCTTGAACAAAGTTTCGTTCTGCCCGGCAACCCGAACACCATGCAAAGCCTGCAGGGTCTGAAGTCGCGCGCCGAGCGATCCAGTTCGTGCCCGCCGGTATCTTCCTGACCGCATGGGTGTAATCCCCGGCGCGTATGCCGGGACGGCTTCAGGTTTCCGTCAGCGTCAGCAATATGTCCGCGTACCAGGCGCAATTGAGACCGAGTGCCTCATCGAGTTCCATGTCCCGCGTTCCCACGTCGAGCCGGGCCGAATGGACGCCAAGCAGCTTCCAGGGAAGGTCCTTGTCGTCTCCTTCGGGTCCGGGCACGCGCATCACCACGGGCGCGCCGCTAATACCACGGTGCGTCCTTCCATCGGTTAGGAAATACCCCATCCCCTGAAAGCGGAACCCGAAGGACGAGGCGACCACCGCCTGGCGGACCACGGGCATATGATGCAGGGAATCGTGAAAGCCGAGCGGAAACCCGACAACCAGCACGGAGGAACCGATCTCGACATGGTCCTCAGGGTCGCAAAGGTGTTCCGGCCCGAAAGCCCGGTAAAGGAATTTCTCCGGCAGAGCGCTCTTTTCGATTTCGATCATGGCGACATCAATGTCCCCCGCCGTGTCGGTCCCCTGGCGCCAAAGGCGTTGGCCGTTCCGGTAAAGCGGTACGGAAAACGCGACGGCCTCGGCCAGGTTTTCAGGATCGCTGTGTAGCTCGATTTCGATCCGGGACGGTCGATGATTGCTTGCCTCGTCGATCATCACATGCCGGCTGGTCGCCAGATACAGCCGGTTTTCACGCTGAAAAAAGAACCCGCTGGCATTCGTCATGTGCCGTGTTCCATCGAAGGTGGAAACCCGTGGCACGGTCAGCAGAACGGGATCGATCATTGTTTTCTTTCTCCAGGTCGCGGCAGTCTAACGAATAACACCGGTGGCCCCGGATCGTTCCCGAACAACCGAGTGGCGCAAGCAAGAACGGCGGCTTTCAAGGCGTGCAATCCGGTGTAGCATATCCATGTGTTTCCAGAATCGCATTGCCGGAAATGAGATGCCAACAATCTACCAGTTGAAATCCCGCTTTCAGGATCTGCTCCGGCCCATCTGCCGGAAACTTGCCGCCGCCGGTGTCACCGCCAATCAGGTGACCGTTGCTGCGCTTGTGCTGTCCGTGCTGGAAGGGCTTGCGCTCTGGCTTTTCCCGGGAGCCCCGCTGCCGCTTTTGCTCCTGGCCCCGGTCCTGTTCATCCGCATGGGCCTCAACGCGATTGACGGCATGCTGGCGCGCGAGCACGGCCAGAAGTCCGATCTCGGCGCTATCCTCAACGAACTCGGCGATGTGCTCGCCGACGCGGCGCTCTACCTGCCCTTCGCCCTTGTGCCCGCCATGATGCCGGACCTGGTGATCGGTCTCGTCGTCCTGGGACTTGTCGGTGAGATGACCGGGGTTGTCGCGGTGATGATCGGAGCTTCCCGGCGGTATGACGGCCCCTTCGGCAAGAGCGACCGGGCAGCGCTCTTCGGTCTTTGCGGGTTTCTCGTCGGCCTCGGCCTGAGCGCCCCCCTCCTCTACCAGTTTCTCTTCGGCGCCGGCCTGCTTCTGTCCGCCGTCACAATCGTCAACCGGGCCCGCGCTGCGCTCAAGGAGAGTTCGCCTTCATGACCCTGCTTCCGATTCACTGGGCCCTGATCGGCATCTGGGGACTGCTCGCGGCCGCAAGCGTGCTTGTTCTCTGGATTTCAAGCCGGTCGAAGAAAAACGTGACCGAACTCGTCCAGCGCACCCAGAGCTGGTGGGTGATGGTCGCGGTCTTCACGCTGGCGTTTCTGGTCGGCAAGACCGTTTCGGTCGTCGTCTTCGCACTGGTGAGCTTTCTGGCGCTCAAGGAATATTTTTCGATGATCCCGACCCGGCGCGCCGACCGGCGGGTGCTCTTCTGGGCCTATCTCGCCATTCCGGTTCAGTATTTCTGGGTCTACGACAGTTATTACGGCATGTTCGCGGTCTTCATCCCCGTCTACATGTTCCTGTTCCTGCCGTTCGCCAGCCTGCTCTCCCAGCAGACGGACGGGTTCCTGCGCGCGGTCGGCACGCTCAACTGGGGTCTGATGCTCTGCGTCTTTTCCATCAGCCACGCAGCCTTTCTCCTGATCCTGCCGCCAACGCCCCAAAGCAGCGCCGGCGGGCCCGGCCTGCTGCTGTTTCTCGTCTTCCTGACCCAGTTCAACGACGTCGCCCAATACACCTGGGGCAAGCTGTTCGGCCGCCGCAAGATCATTCCCGGCGTCAGTCCCAATAAGACCTGGGAAGGGTTTCTGGGCGGGGTTGCGACCACGTTCGTCCTGGCGCTTCTGACGGCCCCGCTGGTCACCCCGTTCGATCTGGCCCATGCGGCGGCGGCCGGGCTGCTCATCCCCGTCGCGGGTTTCGTCGGCGACGTGACGGTTTCCGCGCTGAAGCGCGATCTCGGCGTGAAGGACACCGGCAGCCTGATCCCCGGCCACGGCGGTATCCTGGACCGCATCGACAGCCTCACCTTCACGGCTCCCCTGTTCTTTCACTTCACAAGGTATTTCTACTATTAGGAGGTGGAAAAATGCGTCCGCTCAGCCAAACGCCGGGAGCCGCCTGACCCGATGCTCCAGAAGATCTTCTACCTCTTCGTCAAGATCGCGGTTCTGTTCCTGCTCGGCCTCAACGTCCGGCGCAAGGAGCTGCTGCCGTCGGACGGTCCGGCGATTGTCGTCGCCAACCACAACAGCCACCTGGACACGATGGTGCTGATGGCCCTGATGCCGCTATCGAAGCTGAAGGACATCAAGCCTGTCGCCGCCGCCGACTATTTTTTCTCCTCCCCCTGGAAGGCCTGGTTCTCGGAAAACGTCCTCGGCATCATTCCGGTTGACCGGGGCGGCGCGAACCGGACCAACGATCCCCTGGAAGGCTGCTACCGGGCCTTGAACGAAGGCAAGGTGCTGATCCTCTTTCCCGAAGGCTCCCGGGGTGAACCGGAACAGATGACCGGGCTGAAAAAGGGTGTTTCCTACCTGGCCGAAAAGTTTCCCGAAGCTCCGGTCGTTCCCGTCTTCACCCACGGCCTCGGCAAGGCCCTGCCCAAGGGCTCGTTTCTGCTCGTCCCGTTTTTCTGCGACATTTTCATCGACGAACCAATGACTTGGGAGGGAAACCGGATTCAGTTCATGAACCTGCTCCAGGAGCGTTTTTCGGTCCTCTCCAGGGAAAAAAACTTTGCGCCCTGGGAGTAAGACGCTCGCGGCCCTCTGGGGCCTGGCCGAGGCGACGGTCTTTTTCATCGTTCCCGATGTTCTTCTGACCTGCCTCGCGCTTTCGTCTCTCAAAAAAGCGCTTTGGGCCAGTCTCGCCGCCGCCCTCGCAGCCGTGTTGGGCGGAGTGCTGGTCTGGGTCTGCGCTGCCGGGTTCCCGGAAGCAACATTCGCCTTTCTGCGTCATGTGCCTGGCATTTCAAACGCCACCTTCGCCACGGTTCGGGACCTTCTCGCGCAAGGCCTCTTTCCCGGCATGCTTCAAGGGGCCTTTACCGGCGTGCCCTACAAGATCTTCGCGGCGGAAGCCGGCGCCACCGGTAGTAACCCCGTGCTTTTTGCCGTTGTATCGCCACTCGTCAGATTCCCGAGATTTGCGATCATGTCGCTGATCGCTTTCGGACTGTCCGGACTTGTCGGAACACGCCTTTCATCCCGCCGGAAGACAATGGTCTGTCTCACGCTCTGGGCCATGTTTTATGTCGCCTATTTCAGGGTTGTCGGGTGGTGAGCGCATGTCCTCACCTGCCGAAAGGCAGGTGGTCGCGGCATTGAGATCAACCGGCCGCGAATGCTGCCTTTTGTCCGCCACGTTCTCGATTATCATGTGATCCAGGTTTTTTAAATTTTTAATTGCAGAAGAGCGAACGACATGGGTTCCGACTATTTTCAACAGGCGGCGGATGCCGCGGGCAAGGCATTTACCGACCTTGGGGACACCCTCGAGAAAAAAGCGTTGTCGACGCTTCAGTCAAAGAACGCCGACGGCATTCCGGCTCATCCTCTGGCAAACATGGCGAATGCGCATTTGCGCAAGGACAAGTCCAGCGCGGCACTCTTGCAGGCAGCCATCGACCACCTGACGGCAAAGGCAAAGACATCGGCCGCTTTCACCGCCGAAGACAAGGCCTTCATGAAGTCGCTTTACGAGTCCTTCTGGTATGGGGGAACCTACAAGGGCTACTATGAGGCGGCCATACTCGCGAACCACTATGTGAATGGAGGCGGGGCAAGGCTCTTCATCAACGCCGACTGCTACATCGGATCCGTGATCGTGCGCGACACGATGGCGGCAATGGTCGATTACCTGAAATCGAAGGGGATCCCGGCAACCGGGCATATTGAGCTTGTCAGTTCGAACCCGCAATTCCTCGGCTCAAGCGCGGCGAGCGGCCTGAAACGCAAAGGCCGGAAACTGAACAGCCAGGGCTATATCCTGCCGGAAGGCGCGCTTTTGACCGAACAGGACAATCTCAGGCTCAAGAACGCGGATCACCGGTTCTTTCTCAAGGTCACAGCCAGGAAGACCGGCCGCATACAAAGTTTGAAGGACACCCTTACCGGCCTCAACAACAGCTGGAACAGCGGCCTTCAGGGCAATATCCACGCCGCTCTGGGCATTGGCGCAACCGAGACCTCGATAGAGAAGCTGAAAACCCTGAACGACGACTATGCGCTCTACTGGAGCGTCGAAAGCCTCTATGATTTTGAGCCGTTTCCCAAACCCTATTACACGAATCTGCCGATTGCCCAAGGAGTCGTCCTGAAGCTGCCGGACGGATTGTCTCATTATTTGACAAAGGTCGGCGTCGCCAAAGACTTTCACTACTATTCCGAATGGTGACACCTTGATTTGCCTGAAAACTCCGCAACGGCTCCTCGGCATGGCCGCCCTGGCCTTGCTGACGGTCTCATGCGACCGTGACGCCGCCGAAAACGACACCCGCCCGTGCCACGATCTGGATATTCTGACCGAATACAAAAATCCCGACCTCCCGGCGCAGGACAAGATGCTCGTCCTCAGGCAGAGCGGTTTTCAGGACAAGGCCTTCATTCTCGAACTCTACGCCGCCGGCACGACGTTCGACACCTGTAACAGGAGTTCGAACGAGCCCATGACGCAACTCCTCGTCGACCCAGAGGAAGGCGCTTTGCAGGCAATCGTTCTCAAGGGGCAGGACTTGCAGCTGGTCCGGCAAGACGGTGACCCCACACCGGAGCGGCCGATCGCCGACCTTTCGGTGCGGGTTCTGCCTGACTGAGAACCAGAACGGCAAGGCGGTCTTGAGTTTACGGGGCGCCGACTACCCGTAAATCGCCGCGTGATGGGCAACCGCGACCTCTTGCGCAACTTTCGCTGCGCGGGCGATGAGTTCGTTTCTCGGCTCGCCGATATAGGTGGCCGTGAAGCGCAAGGGCGTGGCCTGCCACCCCGGATCGAAGGTCGCAATCCGGTTTTCCTCCACCAGTCTCCGCCCGAGCACATGCGGCAGAATGCCGACGCCGATGCCGGACGCCACCATCTCGAAGCCGGTCGAGAGCGAATTCGTCGGAAAGATCTGCGCCGTACTGCCGTAGCGGTCGCGAAGTTCCTGCGTCAGTTCCCGGTGCGGCCGCGACAGGCGATTGTAGGTGATCACCGGCGTGAGGCTGAGATCCGGTTCTTCCAGGCCGACCGGCCGGTACCAGGCAAGTTCGAAGGGCGGCAGTTCGAGATTGTCGGCACTGTAGTCGGACACCGGCCCCATCAGGATCGTCAGGTCGAGAGAGCGGTCAAGAAGCATTTCGCGAAGGTGCAGGGAGATGTCGACGGAGACCTCGATCGTCAGGCGCGGAAAACTGCGATGCAGCTCCCTGAGGAAGTCAGGAAGCCAGGTCTGCGCCACCGTCTCGGCGACCCCGAGCCGCAACAGACTGGTGATGCTGTCCTCCGCCATCACATCGCCCTTGATCCGTTCCATGGTCGCCATGATCTGCTCGGCGTGCTGTCTAAGGAGCACGCCTTTGCGTGTCAGTACGACACCTGTCGACACCCGGCTGAACAGCTCGGTTCCAAGATAGCTCTCCAGGCTCGATATCCGTGTCGAGACGGCGGGCTGGGAGATATTCATCTGCTCGGCCGCCTTGCGCACGCCGCCCATGCGGGCGACCGTCAGGAAGGTTCTGAGCTGCTCGAAGGTCATGCGGATCACCTCACCAAAGCGATAAAATAAATTTATCACTTTGGACAAAAATTGACGATTTGACTTGATAGCAGATCCGCCGCAGCATTTTAAGATCATCTTTCGAGGCGGACATGACGAGCGGACCTGTCGAATTTTCCGAGCTGCTGAAACTGGACACGCCCTCCCAGCGCCAGGCGATCCGCGCGGGCCGCTACACCGGGCACACCGCCGGGCTCGCCAAGGGCAGGCTGCAATGCAATCTCGCCATCCTTCCCGGCGAGTTCGCCGATGATTTCCTGGAATTCTGCAGGCTGAACCCGAAGTCCTGCCCTCTGGCGGGGGTATCGGATCCTGGAAACCCGGTCGTTCCAAGGCTTGGAAGGGATGTCGATATCCGTTTCGACGCAGCCCGCTATAATATCTATCGCAATGGAAAACTGGACGGGCAGGTCAGCGATCTGAAGGACCTGTGGCGGGACGACCTCGTCGCCTTCGCCATCGGCTGTTCCTTCACCTTCGAAAATGCCCTTCTGGAAGCCGGGATCGCAATGCGCCACATCGACTGCAATGTGACCGTGCCGATGTTCAGGACAAGCATCGAAACCGCGAAAAGCGGTCCGTTCGGCGGCGGCATGGTCGTTTCCATGCGGCCTATTCCACAAGAGCGCCTGGAGGAAGTCCATGGGATCTGCCGCAAGTTCCCCCTCGCCCACGGTGCACCGGTCCACGCCGGCGACCCGGGTGCGATCGGCATCGAGGATCTCGGCCGTCCCGACTGGGGAGATCCTGTTGCCGTCAGGGAGGACGAAGTCCCCGTTTTCTGGGCGTGCGGTGTCACGCCCCAGGTCGCGGTCATGACCGCAAAACCACCGCTGGCGATCACCCATGCGCCCGGCGCCATGCTCATCGCCGACGTCGGCGAAACCACCGGTCCGATTTACCCCTATAACGATAACCAACTGAAATATTGAACCAAACAGAGGATGAACACGTTATGAGAAAAACGACGATACTCTCCGCGATTTCGCTGATCGCCCTGTCCGCCGGCACGCTGGCCCAGGCGGAAGAACTGTCCGTTGTCGGCAGCTGGAGCGGTCTGCCGCTTCACAAGCAATATGAAGCGCCGTTCTGGACCGAGAAACTGCCTGAGCTGTCGGGCGGCGACCTGACGGCGACCCTCACCACCCACGACCAGATGGGCATTTCCGGCGGCGATGTTTTCCGCATGCTGTCGGAAGGCGTTTTCGATGTCGGCATGACGGTCGCCGACTACGCGGTCTCCGACAGCGTCCCGCTGGAAGGGCTTGATGTGCCGCTGATCGCGACCGACGCGGCCACCGCGAAAAAAGCCGTTGAAGCGGCCCGTCCGATGATCGACGACATCTACAAGGACGTCTTCAACGCCAAGGTGCTCGGCATCGCGCCCTATCCGCCGCAGGTGGTCTTCTGCAATGCCGAAATTGCGTCTCTGGACGATCTGAAAGGCAAGAAGGTCCGTGCCTCGGGCCGCATGACCGCGAAATTCCTGGAAGCTTTGGGCGCGGAAGGCGTCAATGTCAGCTTCGGTGAAGTTCCGGGGTCCCTGCAGCGCGGCGTGGTCGATTGCGCCATCACCGGAGCCGGCTCCGGTTACAACGCGGGCTGGTGGGAAGTCTCCACCCATCTGATGCCGTTGCCGCTCGGCGGTTGGGACCCGGTCGTCACCGCGATCAACCTCGACAAGTGGAACGCGCTCTCCGACGAGCAGAAGGCCATGCTTGAAAAGGGCGTCAAGGAAGGCCTGGAAGCCCCGGCCTGGGACTCCGCTCAGGATGCGCTTGAAAACGACGTTGCCTGCCTGACGGGCAACGGCGAATGCCCCTATGGTGACGCCCGGGGCCTGATCCTCGTCGAGGCAAGTGAAGCCGACCAGGCCAAGGCCAAGGAAGTTCTCCTGACCGAGGTCCTGCCGGACTGGGCCGAACGGGCCGGCGGCGACTGGGCCAAACGCTGGAGCGACAGCGTCGGCGCCGTTACCGGTGTGAAGCTGGAAACGAACTGAGGCACCTCTCATGACGCCCCTGGTTTCGCTTATCCGGCAGATCAACGACCGTGTGGCCATCGCTGTCGGTCTGATGCTGCTCGGATGTGTGGTCTTCACCCTGATCGAGATTGCCGCCCGCCGTCTGGGCGGCTCTCTCGGGGGCGTTGACGAGATTTCCGGCTATGTGATGGCCGTGACGACAAGCTGGGGGATCAGCTATGCCCTGACGGAGCAGGCCCATGTGCGCATCGACCTGCTCCGCCAGCGGCTCGTGCCTCTGGGCCGCGCGGTTTTCGACATGCTCGCCCTACTCTGTCTGGCCGCCACCGCGATTGTGGTGGCCTGGCGTGGCTGGGGCGTCCTGGAAAAGACCCTTTCCAACGGCGCCCGCGCCAACACGCCTCTGGAGACCCCCTTGTGGATCCCCCAGTCGCTGTGGTGGGCGGGCTGGCTCTGGTTCGCCGTCTCGGCCAGCCTTCTGCTTGTCGCCGTTCTCAAGAACCTCCTGTCCGCCGACTTCAAGGCCGTCGACGACATCGCCGGCGCGAGGGAAGAAGCATGATCGCCTTTACCTCACTCGGCCTTCTCGGGCTTCTCGCCCTGTCCATTCCGGTCGGCGTCGTCCTCTTTCTGCTCGCTTTCGGCATCGACACCTTCTTCAGTCCCTTCCCGCTGATGCGCGGTCTCGGCCAGGTGGTCTGGTCGTCCTCCAACAGCTCCACACTGATTGCCATTCCGCTGTTCGTGCTGCTGGGCGAAATCCTGGTGCGCAGCGGCGTCGCGAAACGAACCTACGCGGCGCTTGAAAAATGGGTCGCCTGGATGCCCGGCGGCCTGATCCACGCCAATATCGCCACCTCGACCATGTTCTCCGCGACATCCGGCTCCTCGGTCGCAACCGCCGCGACGGTGGCCACGGTCGCCATGCCTCAAGCACAGACCCTCGGTTACAATCCGAAGCTCTTTTCCGGGGCGATCGCCGCCGGCGGCACGCTCGGCATCATGATCCCGCCGTCGATCAACCTGATCGTCTACGGCTTCCTGACGGAAAGCTCGATTCCGCAACTCTTCCTCGCCGGTCTGGTCCCCGGCCTGCTGCTCGCCTGCCTCTTCATGGCGATCACGGTCGTTCTCTGCGGTCTTCGCCCGTCGCTCGGCGGACCGCGCCGGTCGAGCACTTTCGCCGAAAAGCTCGACGGTCTGGCCGATCTCCTGCCGATCCTCGGGCTCTTCGCCGCCATTGTCGGCTCCATCTACGCCGGTTGGGCCACGCCGACGGAAGCCGCCACGGTCGGTGTCGCGATCTCGATTCTGATTGCCTGGCACCAGAAGGCGCTCAGCCGGGACATGCTGCTCGATGCGCTTCGCGGGTCGGTGAAGACCTCCGCCATGATCATGCTCGTGGTGATAGGCGCCTATGTTCTGAACTTCGCGCTGACGGCCGCCGGCGTCAGCCGGGCGCTGCAAAGCCTGCTCACCGGCCTGGGGCTCGGCCCGCTCGAAACCCTGCTGGTCATCGTCCTGATCTATATCGTGCTCGGCTTCTTCATCGAGACCCTGTCGCTGATGGTGGCGACCATCCCGATCGTCGTGCCGATCATCGTCCAGCTCGGCTACGACAAGATCTGGTTCGGCATCCTGATGATCATCCTGGTCGAGATGGCTCTGATCACGCCGCCGGTGGGACTGAACCTCTATGTGGTCCAGTCGGCCCGCAAGGGAGGAAGCTTCAGCGACGTCATGCTCGGCTGCATCCCCTACGCGCTCACGATGCTGGCCATGGTCGGACTGCTCATTCTCCTGCCCCAGCTGGCCCTGTTCCTGCCGTCAACCCTTTAAAGAGGCTTAACTCCATGAAGTTCGAAACAGAGACTGGCGCGCTCGAATGCACGCCCGACAGGCTCATTGTCGCCGGTTGGACCGGGCGGGACCGGTCAAAGGTCGATCATCACATCGAGGAACTGGCCGCCATCGGCGTGCCCGCCCCTTCCACGGTGCCGCTTTACTACCAGTGCTCACCGTCGCTTCTGACGCGGGAGACCTCCATTCAGGTGCTCGGCAAGGAGACTTCCGGCGAAGCCGAACCCTTCCTTTTGAAACAGGATGGCAAGATCTGGCTCGGTCTCGCCTCGGATCATACCGACCGCGCGCTCGAGGCTCATTCCGTCGCCGCCTCCAAACAGATCTGCGCCAAGCCCGTTGCGGCCGAACTCTGGCCTCTCGATGAGGTTGCTGCCCGACTCGACGACCTCAAACTCCAGTCATGGATCGTCGAAGACGGAGACTGGGTGCCTTATCAGGACGGCACGCTGGCCGCGATCCTGCCGCTGGAAACCCTGATGGCCGGCGCCGGCCTGAAAGACGGCACCGCCATGCTCTGCGGCACACTTCCCGCAATCGGCGGCGTGCGCCCGGCCAGGGATTTCAGGATGGCGCTGACCGACCCGAAAACCGGCAAATCCATCGAGGCGGCCTATTCGAGCTCAGTTCTAGAAATCGTGTCGTGATATCTGATTGGCAAGACATCGTTTTTCAATGCAATCCTCACCGATGTCACCCCGGACGTAGCGAAGCGGAGATCCGGGGCCGGCGAGCCACCCAATAAGAGTGGTACTACCTCTTCGGCTCTCCGATCCCGGCTCGCGCGTTGCTTGGCCGGGATGACGACGGCAAGGTATAAGCTTGAGGATAGGAACATAGGAATTTGGAGGAAGTTTTTGCATGACCACGCCGTTTCCCTGGAGCCCCGACACCGCGGAAAACCGCCTGGAGACGGCCCTTGAAAGAGCGAAGAACGACCCGGCAGCGAAATCCGTCTACCTGAAGCTCCTGGAAGACCGCGCCCGAAGCCAGGCAAAAGTTGCGGCAAGCCTGGACGGTCCGCTTGCGGGCGCTCTTGTCAGCGTGAAGGCGCTCTTCGACGTTGCCGGCGAGGTCACCACCTCCGCGACCAAGGTTCTCGCGGACGACCCTCCCGCGAAAACCGACGCGCCCGCGATTGCCCGCCTGGAGGCAACCGGCGCCGTGCTGACCGGCCTGACCAACATGTCCGAATTCGCTTATTCCGGCCTGGGTCTGAACCCGCACTACGGCACGCCGCAGAACCCGGTCTATCCCGGCTGCGCGCCCGGCGGTTCGACCAGCGGCGGCGCCGTCTCCGTGGCCCTCGGGCTGTCTGACATCGCCATCGGCAGCGACACCGGCGGCTCCTTGCGCATTCCGGCGGCTTTCACCGGCATCGTCGGGTTGAAGCCCACGCAAAGCTCTATCCCGATGGACGGCGGCAAGCCTCTTTCCGACAGTCTCGACAGTTTCGGCCCGATGGCGAAAACGGTCGCCGCCTGCGAACTCGTCTGGCAGATCATGGCCGGAGCACCCGTCAGCCCCGCCCCCGCGCGAACCGCCAATCTCATTGTTCCGGTCAATTTCGGCTTCAGCGAAATGGAACCGGTCATCGCGGAAGGGTTCAGGAGCGTTGTTGCCGCCCTGCGGGCCGCCGGAATGAGCGTGACCGAAAAGGAATTCAAGGCGATTTCGCTCTACGACAAGGTTCCGCCCTGGCACATGACCTCGGTCGAGTCCCGGGCGCATTTCGAGGAGCATTTCCAGACCCGGCCGGACGACTTCGACCCCCGTGTCCATGCCCGCATGGCCCGCGCCGGCGAGATTTCTGCGGTTGAGTATCGCCAGACCCTGAACCGGCGCCAGACCTTCATAACGGCCTTCCGAGAAGAGCTCGGCAACGACATGCTGCTACTGCCAACCTCCCCGATCCTGCCGCCGGAGATCGAAAGCCTGTCGGACGACGATACCTTCAACCGGCTGAATCTTCTCGCCCTTCGCAACCCGTCTCTCGCCAATGTCGCCGACGGCTGCGCCATCGCCCTGCCCTATGAACACACGGGCAAGACGCTGAGCGCGATGCTGATTGCCGGTGGCGGGCGGGACGAAAATCTGCTGGCCTGCGCCAAGGTGGTGGAAGAGGTTCTTTCCGGGATAAATTAGGCCCCGCGCCACAGCGCCTGAGAGACATTTCCTGACCACCTTCCCGCCTGCGGCGATCGGTCCGGCGCCCTCGCGTGACCGGTTGATCTGAATCGTGTCTTATCGGTTTCAATCCGGTATCATCAAAATTCAGGTTGTTCAGGGACTAGGTTCAGTGGCGTCCGAAACTGCCAGGCATGGAAAAGTCGTCGCGATCCGTGGAGCGGTGGTCGATATCGCCTTCGCCGAAGGCTACCTGCCGCCGATCAACGACGCGCTCAGGATCGAGGCCCCGGACAGCGCGCCTGTCCATGTCGAGGTGCAGGCGCATGTCGACATGACGACCGTAAGGACAATCGCGCTGCAGGCGACGACCGGGCTCCGGCGCGGCACGGCGGTCCGCCCCCTCGGCAGACCGCTGGACGTGCCGGTCGGCAAGGCGGTTCTGGGACGACTGCTCGATGTCTCCGGCGAAGTCCGCGACGGCAAGGAGCCCCTGCCCGACGACGTGCCACGGAGCCCGATCCACCGCGACCCGCCGCGCTTCGCCGTCGAAAACGGCCATCCTGAGCTGTTTCGCACGGGCATCAAGGTGGTTGATCTGCTCACCCCGCTCGCCCAGGGCGGCAAGGCGGCTATGTTCGGCGGCGCGGGCGTCGGCAAGACGGTCCTTGTGATGGAGCTGATCCATGCGATGGTCGCCGGATATCAGGGCATTTCGGTGTTTTCCGGTGTCGGCGAGCGCTCGCGCGAGGGGCACGAGATGCTCTCGGACATGACGGAAACGGGCGTGCTTGAACGCACGGTTCTGGTCTACGGCCAGATGAACGAACCGCCCGGCGCGCGCTGGCGGGTGCCGATGACGGCCCTTGCGATCGCCGAGCATTTCCGCGATGAGGAACGCCGCAACGTGCTTCTCCTGATGGACAACGTCTTCCGCTTCGTGCAGGCGGGCTCGGAAGTCTCGGGCCTGCTCGGCCGGCTGCCGAGCCGGGTGGGGTATCAGCCGACGCTCGCCAGCGAGGTTGCCGCCCTTCAGGAGCGCATCGCCAGCGCCAACGGTCATTCCATCACCGCCATCGAGGCGGTCTACGTGCCTGCCGACGACTTTACCGATCCGGCGGTCACCACAATCGCCGGCCACGTCGATTCCATGGTGGTGCTGTCACGCGCCATGGCCGCCGACGGCATGTATCCCGCCATCGACCCGATCGCCTCCTCCTCGATTCTGCTCGATCCGCTGATTGTCGGCGAGGACCATGAACGCGTGGCCAACGCCGTCCGCCGCACCATCGAGCATTACCGGGAACTGCAGGACGTGATTTCGCTTCTCGGCATGGAAGAACTCGGCCAGGAGGACCGGCTTCTGGTGGGCCGTGCGCGACGGCTGCAGCGTTTTCTCACCCAGCCGTTCAACGTGACCAAGGCCTTCACCGGCCTGGAAGGCCGTTCGGTCTCCCTGGACGACACGCTGAAAGGATGCACTGCGATCCTGGAAGGTGAGACCGACGACTGGGACGAAAGCGCCCTCTACATGGTCGGCACCCTGGAGGAGGCCCGCGCCCGAGACGCTGCCGCCAGGACCGACAGGGGCGCGGCATGAAGACAGGCCTGCATCTGACCGTCACCACACCGATGGAGGTTCTTGTCGATTCCACCGGAGTGGTCTCCTTGAGGGCGGAGGACGACAGCGGCGGTTTCGGCATCCTGCCGGGACATACGGAGTTTCTGACCGTGCTGCCCGCCTCGGTGCTGCGTTGGAAGGACGCGGACGGCGGCCTGCATTTCTGCGCACTTCGCGGCGGGCTCTTGACGGTGACCGGCGGCTGTGAAGTGGCGGTCGCCGCGCGCGAGGGCCTGTTGGGCGACGACCTGCAGGCCCTGCAAGGGGAAGTCGCCAAGCTGCGCGCAGACGAAGCCGATTCCGTCCGCCGGGCCAGGGTTGAGGAAATGCGTCTGCATGCCCAGGCGCTGCGCCAGCTCATGCGCTACCTGCGTCCGGGCAGCACCGGTGCGCTAGACCATCCGCCATCGATCCAGGCAAACCGCGACGCCGGCCCGGGAGGCTCAGGCCCATGACCCGGGACGAAAAGGATCACCTGGCCGAAGCCGCCCGCCGTGTGGCGAAGCGGGACGAAATGAGCCGCAAGGCGCCCGAACCCTCGCTCGGCAGCCGCCTGGGCCAGATCGGCATTCTCGGCTGGGCCATTGTTATTCCCATGCTTCTTGGCGTCGTGCTCGGCCGGCTGGCCGACCGGTATTTCGAAACCGGGATCTTCTTCACCGCTCCCGCCATCCTGATTGGCGCGGCAATCGGCTTTCACGCCGCCTGGAAATGGATGCACAGCCAGCAATGATGTCCCTGTTTGCCATGCTCCAATCGCTGCCTCCCGCCGCCACCGCCCTGTTCGGCCTGGTCCTGGGCTTCGCGCTCGGGCTCATCCATTTCGCAAGCCTCCGGCGCGTGGTGGACCTTTACACCGGAGCCGCGCCGGTCGCGCGCGCCTTGATCCTGCATATCGCCCGCTTTGTTCTCGTCATCGCGGGGCTGGGCCTGCTTGCCTTTCTCGGCGCATTGCCGCTTCTGGCCGGTGCGCTCGGCATACTGCTCGCGCGCGCCGCCGTTCTCCGCCTGACCCGAGAGGCATCTTGATGGAAAACCCGCTCACCCTGGAGCCGCTGTTGTCCATCGGCCCGGTTCCAATCACCGCGCCGGTGGCAGTCACCTGGGCGATCATGCTGGCGCTGACGCTCGGATCCTGGCTTGCCACGCGCAGGCTCAGTCTTCAGCCCGGCAAGCTGCAGACCGTGCTTGAGCTCTTCGTGACCACCGTCGACGGCCAGATCCGCGACACGATGCAGACGGACCCTTCCCCCTACCGCACGCTCATCGGCACGATCTTCCTCTTCGTCCTGATCGCCAACTGGTCGTCGCTCATTCCGGGTATAGAACCGCCCACCGCGCATCTGGAAACCGACGCGGCGCTGGCCCTGATCGTCTTTGCCGCCACCGTCTGGTTCGGGATCGCGACGCGCGGGCTGAAAGGCTATCTGGCCACATTCGCCGAACCGTCCTGGGTTATGATCCCGCTCAATCTCGTGGAGCAGATCACCCGGACCTTCTCGCTCATCGTGCGCCTGTTCGGAAACGTGATGAGCGGCGTGTTCGTGGTCGGCATCGTTCTCTCCCTCGCCGGCCTCCTCGTGCCGATCCCCCTGATGGCGCTCGATCTTCTGACCGGCACCGTGCAGGCATACATATTCGCGATCCTCGCCACCGTCTTCATTGGCGCCGCCGCCAATGGCGAAGCCCCCGGGGACACCTCCAGCAAAACGCCTTCACAGGCTCCAACCCAGGAAACCTCCAACCAGGAGACTGAGACCCCATGACCGGAAATCTCGTCGAAATCGTCAGCATCCTTGCCGCCGCGCTCGCCGTCTCCTTCGGCGCCATCGGCCCCGCTCTGGCCGAAGGCCGGGCCGTGGCCGCCGCGATGGACGCCATCGCCCGCCAGCCAGAAGCCGCGGGAACACTGTCGCGCACCCTCTTCGTCGGTCTCGCGATGATCGAAACCATGGCGATCTACACGCTGGTGATCGCTCTCCTGGTGCTCTTCGCCAACCCGTTCGTGCAGTAGGAAACGGTCCGCGCGATGCATCTCGACTGGTGGACATTGGGACTGCAGACGGTCAATGTCGTGGTCCTGTTGTGGATCCTCAAACGCTTCCTGTTCCGCCCGGTGGCGAAAATCGTCGCCGACCGGCAGGCGGCGGCGGACGTCGAGCTGCGGCGCGCCAGGCAGGCCCGCGCGGAAGCCGAAAAGGCCCGCGACGCCGCCAGAACGGCGACCTCCGATATCGCCGCCCAGCGCGCGGGACTGCTCGTCAGGGCCGAAGAGGAGGCCGAAGCCGAAAAGGCCAAGTTGCTGGAAGCCGCCGAGGCAGAGGCAGAGGCGGCACGCGAGGCGGCACGGGCCGAACTCGACCGCATGCGCGCCGCCGAGACACAGGCGCTCACCGATGCCGCGGGCACGCTTGCCGTCGACATCGCCGAACGGCTGTTTGCCCGTCTGCCCGAGGAGGCCCGCATCAACGGCTTCATGGGAGGGCTCGTCAAGGCCGTCTCCGCCCTGCCCGACGCAGCGCGTGCGGAGATCGCCTCGGCCGGACCGGTGCGCCTGCGCGCCGCCAGGGCGCTGACAGCGGACGAGACCGATCGCCTCGAGGCCAGTCTCAGCGAAGTGCTTGCCCATCCGGTCGAAGTGGCCGTGGAGAGCGACGAGACACTCATTGCCGGCCTGGAGCTCGATGCGCCGCAGGCCGTCGTGCGCAACCATTTTCGCGCCGACCTCGACCTGATCCGGCAGGAGTTGACCCGTCATGACTGAGCCTCAGCCCCTGTCGCGTTGGCTTGACACCAGCCGCGCCCGGCTGGACCGCACGGAACTGAGCCCGGAAGCCGAGGCGATTGGACGCGTGGTGCATCTTGCCGACGGGATCGCCCGCATTTCCGGCCTGCCGGATGTCGCGCTCGGCGCGCTGCTGCGCTTTGAAACCGGCCATTACGGCTTCGCACAGGCGCTCGACCGCGACACTCTCGACGCGGTGATGCTTGACGAGACCGGGACCCTTTCGGTGGGTGGCAGGGTCACCGACACCGGCGAGGTCCTGAACGTTCCGGTGGGTGACGCGCTGCTCGGGCGGGTGGTCGATCCGCTCGGACGCCCGCTCGACGACGGTCCGGCGCTTCATAGCGGGGCCACTCTGCCGGTCGAGCGTCCCGCCCCGTCGATCATCGACCGGGCGAAGGTTTCGGAACCTGTCGAAACCGGTGTTCTCGCTGTCGACAGCCTCTTCGCGCTCGGACGAGGCCAGCGCGAACTGATCGTCGGCGACCGCGCCACCGGCAAGACATCGCTCGCCGTCGACGCGATCATCAACCAGAAGAACAGCGACGTGATCTGCGTCTATGTGGCGGTCGGCCAGCGGACCACGGCGGTGGACCGGGTGATCGCCGCCATACGTCAGCATGGCGCGCCGGAACGCTGCATCTTCGTTGTCGGCAATGCCTCCGCTCCGCCGGGACTGCAATGGCTTGCCCCCTTCACCGGCATGACCATGGCCGAACACTTTCGTGACAAGGGCCAGCACGCGCTCATCGTAATCGACGATCTGACCCGCCACGCGGCCACCCACCGGGAACTGGCGCTGCTCACCCGTGAGCCACCGGGGCGCGAGGCCTATCCGGGCGACGTCTTCTATCTGCATGCCCGCCTTCTGGAGCGCGCCGCGAAGCTTTCGCCGGAACTGGGCGGCGGTTCGCTGACGGCTCTGCCCATCGCCGAGACCAACGCGGGCAACCTCTCCGCCTATATTCCAACCAACCTCATCTCGATCACCGATGGGCAGATCGTGCTCTCCACCCACCTCTTCGCCGCCGGTCAGCGGCCCGCCGTGGACGTGGGCCTGAGCGTGAGTCGGGTGGGCGGCAAGGCCCAAAGCCCGGCTCTTCGCGCCGTCTCCGGGCGGGTTCGTCTCGATTACGCGCAGTTCCAGGAACTGGAAATGTTCACCCGCTTCGGCGGCATTTCCAACCCGCGCGTGATGGACCAGATCGCACGGGGCGAGCGCATCCGCGCCCTGCTCACCCAGCCGCGTTACGCCAACCTGCGCGGTGTCGAACAGGTGGCCCTGTTGTCGGCCCTCGGCGACGGCATCTTCGATGCGCTGCCGGTGTCCTCGCTTTCCGAACTGCGCCGACGCCTGCCTCCCTGGCTCGACACCCATGCTTCCTACGCTGTCACGGCCCTTGGCGGCGGAGGCGAGCTGACACCAGACCTGCGCGCCCGGCTTTCGGAACTCGTAAGAGATCTCGCGCGCGAGATCCTGCCGGAGGACCCGGCGAAATGACCGGACGCCTCGCCGAAGTCGAAGCCCGCATGGAGACGGTGAACAAGCTGTCGGCGGTGATTGGCGCCATGCGAGGCATCGCCGCGGCACGGACCCAGGAAGCCAACCGCCACCTTGAAAGCATACGCACCTACGCCGACACGATCGGGGATGCGATCGGCCAGGCGCTCGCCTTTCTTCCTGGTGCCTGTGCGCCGCTTTCGGACGGGGCGGCCGACGGCGCCGGACGGCGGGCCATCGTCGTGTTCTGCGCCGAACAGGGTTTTGCCGGGGCCTTCAGCCGCCGGGTCCTGGACCTGGCCCGCGAGACCATGCGCCTGTCGCCGCAGGACGGCCACGATCTCCTCATCGTCGGCAGCCGGGGCTTGCCGGACGTCGAGGAGGCAGGTCTCGAGGTGGCCTGGTCGACGCCAATGATCAGCCATCCGAAAAAGGCCGGCGGTCTTGCCGGACGGATCACGGAGGCCATCTACGAGCGGCTCGCCAGCAGAGAGATCTCCGAAGTGTCGGTCATCCACAGCCTGCCCGGACCGCCGGGCGAGGATGACCTCCTTATCAAGCGTCTCGTGCCTTTCGATTTCTCCCGGTTCCCCGCCGCCCGCCACGTCATCGCACCACGCCTCACCCTGCCGCCGGAGCAGCTTTTCACCCGGCTGGCGGAAGAATACGTCTTCGCGGAGCTGAGCGAAGCGGTGGTTCTCTCCTTCGCGGCGGAGAACGAGGCACGGATGCGGGCGATGATCGCGGCCCACGACAATGTAACGGAAACGCTCACCGATCTGACCGCCAGCGCGCGACGGCTTCGCCAGGAGGAGATCACCAACGAGATCGTCGAACTCGCGACCGGCAGCCAAAAGGAGCGTTAGCCGGCTCTCGGCCTTACGTCCTCAGAGCGTAACGATAGGGTTCCTCGAACACGTCGATCACTTTGGTTCCGGCCTTGATGATCGCGCCGTGTTCCGCGCCGCTCGGAATATCGTAGATCGCGCCCGGCCCGAAGACCCGGGTTTCACCGGCGATTGTGAATTCGATTTCCCCATCCAGCACCGTGCCCCACTGGGCAAGATGCGAATGCGGCGGGAGGACCATGTCCTTGACAAAATCGAAGAAGACCACGAGCCCCTTGTCCGACTGGATCGCGTAGCTTTTCACCACGTCGTCGGGAAAAGGAACGTCCAGGGCGGGAAAGGTCTTGATGAAGTCCGGCAGGTCCATGAGCATATCTCCAGATGGCAGCGTGTGGGCAAATATGCCCGCGCCGAGACACCCGATCAACTCGTGGCGCGCCTTGCCGAACGAGCCGTCAAAAGCCATCAAATGGTTCAAGATGACCGGGAAGGACTCGAGCCGCTGTTGCCTTGAAGATATCGGCTGAGCTTGTGCCACCCGACGGCGACCGCCAGCCCCGCGCCTCCTCCGGCGCCAATGGCACTGAAGAGGGTTTCCGTCATGGGCTCCTCGGCGTTCTCAAAGCCTCTGCGCATGCCGAAGATGCCCGACCAGTCATAGGCAAGGATATCGCTGACGCTCTGATCGTGCGCGATCATGAAATACCCCGCCCCCGCGATCATGCCGACGATCGGGATCAGGGGATATTCCGCCTGTATCGCCCGTTTCTTGCGCTCTTTGTCTTCCCGAAGCGTTGCTTGCAGACCGCGGAACTGGAGATAGAGGATCACACCGACGATCGCCATGACCGGCAGGATCGTGAGCGCCTGCGAACCGGCATCCCGCGCCGCATAAAGCGAACCACCGGTGATGCCCAAGGTGATGAGGGTGGCCGCAACAATCGGCCAGGGACGCTCGGCGGCGGCTTTCACCAAGACCGGATCTTCGTAAGTGTCCATCGCCGGAAGACCCGGCAGACGGGTCCTAGCGGCCGCTGCCTGCCGCCGGCTTGCTGTATCGTCTCGTCTGCCGAAAGAGTGCTGCTGTCTCATGCCACCGTCCCCACAATCCAGACGATGTGAACGATACACAATTCAACTTAAAATTCGCTTACGCTCTTCGAACGGATTCGAACATGAGCCGAGAAGATGAAGGGAAAACAGGATCTGCCTACCCGTTCAACACATCCTTCACGGTCGTCGCCAGCTGCTTCAACGTGAAAGGTTTGGGCAGGAAGAAGAACTGCTCCCCTTCAGGCAGGTTCTCCTCAAAGGCGTCTTCCGCATAGCCCGAGACGAAGATGATCTTGAGATCCGGCTGGGTCTTGCGCAGCTCGACAAGAAGCGTCGGACCGTCCATTTCCGGCATCACCACATCGGAGACCACCAGATCCACCTGACCGTCGACTTCTTCCATCACCTCCAGCGCCTCGTTGCCCGAGGCCGCCTCGTAGACGGTGTAGCCGCGAGACTGGAGCGCGCGGGCGCCGAAGGCGCGCACGGCCTCTTCGTCCTCCACCAGCAGGATGGAAGCGGAGCCGGTGAGATCGGCAACCTTTTCGGGTTCCATCTCCCTGGCCTCCGGTTTCTTCTCTTCCACCACCTGGGGAATGTAGCGCGGCAGGAACAGGCGGAAGGTGGTGCCGAGATCGACTTCCGACGTGCAGAAGATGAAGCCGCCGGTCTGTTTGACGATGCCGTAGACGGTTGACAGGCCCAGCCCGGTGCCCTTGCCCACTTCCTTCGTGGAAAAGAACGGATCGAAGATCTTTTCTATGACGTCGGGTGGAATGCCGTGCCCGGTGTCCTCCACTTCCACCAGCGTGTATTCGCCCGGCGGCATGCCCCGGGAGTTCTCGAACTGGGTGGACTCGGCCTCCGACACGTTCTTGGTGCGGATCGTAAGCCGGCCGCCGTCGGCCATGGCGTCGCCGGCGTTGACCGCAAGATTGACGATCACCTGTTCCAATTGGTTGAGGTCGGCCATGACCGGCCACAGGTCGCGCCCGTGAACCACCTTCAGCTCCACCTTCTCGCCGAGCAGTCGGTCGAGCAGGATCGAGAGATCCGCCAGAACGTCGTTGAGTTCAAGCTGCTGCGGCCGGAGCGTCTGGCGGCGTGAGAACGCCAGCAGCTGGCGCACCAGGCCGGCAGCCCGGTTGGCGTTCTGCTTGATGTTCATGATGTCCTGGAAGGACGGATCGGTCGGACGGTGGCTGGCGAGCAGCAGATCGGAGAAGCCGATGATCGCGGTCAGAACGTTGTTGAAATCGTGGGCGACCCCGCCGGCGAGCTGGCCGATGGCCTGCATCTTCTGGCTCTGGGCGAATTGCGCCTCCAGCGCCCGCTGCTGGGTCGTTTCCAGCGCGTAGACGATGGCCGCCTCGCCGTCGCCCTCGCCTTCCTGAACGGCCGAGACGTAGAAGGTCGCCGAGCGCGGATCGTTGCCTTCCACCAGCGGAATGTCGACAGGAGAAATCTCGCCGATGCCGTTTGCGGCGGCCTTCAGGGCCTTCACCAGTTCTTCCCGGCCGCTGTCGGCGACATAGGCTTCCAGCTTCGGCGACTCGTCGTCCGTATCGATTGCGCCGAACAGTTTCAGGAACGGCGCGTTGGTGCGCAGAACCCGGCCTTCCTTGTCGAGCGAGGCAATGGCGATCGGCGTGTTGTTGAAGAAGCGCGCGAACCGCACCTCCGCCGCCCGGAGCGCTTCGGAGGCCTCCTCGCCGCGCGAGCGGTTGAGCACAAGCGTACGGCTGTCACCCGCATGGCCGTTTTCGCCGAAGGGCACCCGATGAAGCAGGCGAACCGGCAGGCCCCGGCCGTCGCGGGTGACGAAATCGAGATCGAAGGTCTCGCTCTTGACCTCGCCGGCCTGTCCCTTGACGGACCGGATCAGTTCGGTGCCGTCGCCACGCACAATTGCCGCGAGATCGAGGTCGCCGGCATCGAACTGGGCGAGATCGTAGCCGAGCCAGTCGGCGAGCGTCGCGTTGAGATAGACGATGCGGCCTTCGCCGTCGCAGGAGAAGAAACCGGCCGGCGCGTGATCGAGAAAGTTGATGACCCGCTGCAGTTCCTGGAAGGAGTTTTCCTGCTCCGCCCGATCCCGGGTAATGTCGGAGACTTGCCAGACCGCCATTTGCCGGCCCTTGCCGCCCTCCCGCGCAACCTGCAGGGGACGGACGGACACCCGGTACCAGCGAGCCGTTCCTTCCGCTCGGCCGAGGGGAAACGGCATGCGGATTTCCTCCTGCGCCCGGCGTCCGTCGCGCATCGCCTGGGACAGCCGGAAAATCGCGTCGGCGGCATCCGGATCGGAGGAAAAGACCCGCTCGACCACCCGGATATCGGCGGCGGTCTCCGCACCGGTCAGATCCGCATAGGCCTTGTTGGCATAAACGAGCCGGCCTTCGATGTCGGTGATCAGCGCGCCGTCCTCAAGCGTGTCGACAAAGGCGGAGGCAAGCGGATTGGCTTCCCCGGGGCGCGAAGACAGGCGCAGGAAACCGATCGCGCCCGCGAACAGGCAGAACACGCCGACAACGGCCAGAATGCCGAGCAGCGCGAGAATGAACGGCTGGGCGACATCCCGGTCCATCACGGCAAACGCCGCCGCCGCACCGACGAGCAGCAGCGCCAGGCCGATCAATAGACCTATGTTACCGGACCGCTCCGGCCGGCTGATCATCGGCCCGCTCGGCGCTCCGTCCATATCACTCATCCGTCCTGTCTCCCGGGCCCGATTCGATTCTGATCGGGGCCACTCTTAAGCATTCTGTGCTTACCGCCCAATTTCAACCGATATGACGCCAAGTCCTGTTGAAATTCACCTGTTTGGCCCACCCGGCGGCTGGAGAATTCTCCGCGATTGCCTATTGGGATCGCCACGCGGCGCGCTTGCGCATGCGGAAGACGAAGCCGATCACCTCCGCGACCGCCTTGAAATGCTCTTCCGGCACTTCCTGATCGATGTCCACCGTCGCGTAGAGCGCCCGGGCGAGAGGCGGGTTCTCGACCACCGGAATCTCGTTTTCCTTGGCGACTTCCCGGATCTTGAGCGCGGTCGCATCCGTGCCCTTCGCCAGGCAGAGCGGCGCGCCCATGCCGTCCTCGTATTTCAGCGCCACCGCGTAGTGGGTCGGGTTGGTGACCACCACGGTTGCCTGCGGCACCGCGGACATCATCCGCTTGCGCGAACGCTCCATGCGCAACTGACGGATCTTGCCCTTGACCTGGGGGTCCCCTTCCGTCTGCTTGTATTCTTCCTTGACTTCGCGCAGCGACATCTTCTGCTTGTTGAACCATTTGTTGCGCTGATAGACGAAATCGGCGGCGGCCACGACGGTCATCACCGCCAGGATGGCCGCCAGCAACTGCAGGATCAGCACCCGCGCCTCTTCCAGGATCACCGTCTCATCGGCAAAGATCATGATTTCCGTTTCGTCGCGATGCGGCCACATCACGGCCACCATGATCGCGCCCACCACGGAGATCTTGATCACGCCCTTTGCGAAATTCACCAGGCTGTCGGAGGAGAAGAGCCGCTTGAAGCCGGACGCCGGCGACACCTTGGAAAACTTCGGCTTGATGGTTTCCGCGGTTAAAAGAGGCTGGTGCTGGATCAGGTTGCCCGCGACCGCCATGACGACCAGGGCCAGGAGCGGCACCCCGACGATCAGGGCGACCGACTCGCCCGTGTCCCGCCAAAGCGCCTTCAGTCCAAGCCCGTCAGCCGGAATCTGGTGCGAATGCTCCAGAAAGCCCTTCATCAGGTTGCCCAGGGATTCAGCGGTTCCCGGCGCGAAAATGGCGATCATCAGCGTCGCGCCCGCCAGCGTGAACCAGGTGCTCACTTCCTGGGATTTGGGAACGTCCCCCTTGTCATGCGCGTCCTTCAAGCGCTTTTGCGTGGGGTCCTCTGTCTTTTCTGAGTCGTCGCTATCGCCGGCCATTTGCGCCCCGAACCCGCCGTTACCCTAGGATGAACTTGCCGAGCGCTTCCTGGAAATGCTCCAGGTAAAACGTCATCAGCGTTGCGACCAGCACCATGAGCAACAGCAGTCCGACCGCAATGTTCACAGGCATGGCAATGAAGAAGATCTGCATCTGCGGCATCAGCTTGTTGAGCAGACCGAGGCCGAAATAGAAAACAAGACCGACAACCAGGAACGGCGCGCTCATGCGCACCGCGATGGAAAAGACATGCGCGACCGTCTGGGTCGCGTTCATGCTGAAGTCGCCGACAGGAGGCGCCAGTCCCGGCGGGAAGATCTCGAAACTGTCGTAAAGAGCGGCGATCACCAGGTAATGGGTATCTGTCACGAAAACCAGGGTGATGCCGAGAATCGACAGGAAGTTGCCGTAAAGCGCGCCCTGCTGCCCTTCGTTGGCGATGTCCGTCCCGAGAGCGAAAGCGAGACCGGACTGGTTGGCCATGATGATCCCGGCGATCTGCAGCACGGATGTGATCAGCTTGGCGCACAGGCCGATGCCGAAACCGATGGCGAACTCGCCTGCAAGCAAAACAAGAAGCCTCACCGGATTCGACGTCAGGTCGGCCGGATACTGCGGCGCCCCGTGCGGGTAGAGCACGAGGGTCAGCGCAAGAGCCAGCGTCAGGCGCATCCGGGTCGGGATCGAACTCTCCCCCAGTGCCGGCAGCAGCATCAGCATGGTGCCGAGACGCGCGAACATCAGCATGAAAGCGGCGGCGGCATCCGGCAGAAAGTCGAGCTGGATCGTCATTTGGGCCGCGCTCTACCCGGTTGTCAGGATCATTTCGGCGATCCGTGCCATGAAAGACTGAAGCAACTGGCCCATGAACGGCAACGTGATCAGAAGCGTCACGAAGATCGCCAGGATTTTCGGAACGAAAACCAGCGTCATTTCCTGGATCTGGGTCAGGGCCTGAAAGAGCGCGATGACGACGCCCACGAGCAGCCCCACGATCATGACCGGCCCCGCAACCAGGATCATGGTCCAAACCGCTTCGCGGGCAAGATCGAGAACTATGGCACCCGTCACGTTGCGCCCCTCAGAAATTCAGCCGCTCAGATCGGCATCCGCATGATTTCCTCATAGGCCGAGATGACCCGGTCGCGCACCGTCACCATGGTCTCCAGGGCGACCTCGGTTTCGGCGACCGCGGTGACGACATCCACCACATCGGTCTTGCCTTCGATCATGCCAACCGCCTTTCGGTCGGCCTCCCGCCCCTGATCGACGACGGTTTCCACCGCTTCCTGCACCATCTGACCGAAGTCGACGGACTGCCGTTCGCTCGCGGTCTCGTCGAGGCTGCGGGCCTGTTGCTGCAGTTTCGCCGCCATTTGATAGGCGTTGTTGGCAATTGACGGAGTGGACATGGCTCGCCCTCCCTTTCATGGTCGGTTACTCGGCTTGAAAGCGCGCGGGACGCCGCCCGCAGGCGTCAGGCCTTCAGGATGTCAATGGTTCGCTGCAGCATGCGCCGCGTCGATTCGATCACGTTCAGATTGGCTTCGTAGGAGCGCTGCGCCTCGCGCATATCGGTCGTCTCGATCAGGGTGTTGACGTTGGGCTGCAGCACATAGCCGTTGTCGTCCGCCGCCGGGTGGCCCGGCATGTAGGTCGACTTGAAGTCGCTCTTGTCTTCGGCGATTTTTCCAAGCTCGACCGTCTCCGCGCCGAGCTCCTTGTCAAACTGGCTTTTGAAGGTCGGAATCTTGCGCCGGTAGGGCTCTTCGTCCGGTGTCCGCGCGGTCGAACTCGCGTTGGCGATGTTTTCGGCAATCACCCGCATCCGCCCGTTTTGCGCCTTCAGCCCGCTGGCTGAAACGAACAGGGATTTGATCAGGTCCATGTCATGGCTCCTTCAGGTGCCGTAAGCGTTCGACGGCCTCAGGCACTCTTCGATAACGCGGTCCGGATCAGCCCGAGACCTTTGGTGTAAAGGGACGTCGCCGCCTGATAATCCATCTGGTTCTGGGTGATTTTCATCATCTGCTCTTCCAGATTGATCGCGTTCCCGCTGGGCGTGACTTCGAACGAATCCTCTTTTTCGACCTGGACATTCGTCTGTCCGGTAAGGGTTCCCTTGATGTGGCCAACCTTCGTGGTGTCGGTCGCAAGACCGAAGGTCTGCCTGCCGATATGGTCCGCGAAGGAATAGGTCTTGACCTCCTTCGCCTGGTAACCCGGCGTATCCGAGTTGGCGATGTTCTCGGCCAGAACGCTCTGGCGGGTCTGGTGCCATTGCATCTTAGATTTAAGCGCTTCGAAGAGCGGCAGATCCGTGAAAGCCATTTTCATTCACCATTCGTTAACCCTGCAGGCAATCCTTGCCGGGCAAATGGTTAACGAAAAGTTAACACCCGTTAACGACTAACCCCGACCTCGGCCAAAAACTGGTGGAGGAGCTCAACATTCCTTTGCATTTCGCAAAATGAACCACCTCCGGGTAGGGCAAATTCTGCCCACCTCTGTTAATTTCAAGGACTAGAGAGATTCGTCTTTGATCGGCAAGAAGGCAATGGAAGGCCTCCCGGCGCTCTCCGGTTCGGATGCGGCATCGAACGGAATAAAAGGAAGAGCTTAGAGCGCGGCCCTCTGAAATTCAGCTTCGAGAATTACTGGGGATAAACAGCAAAAGCCCCGACCGGAGCACAAACGAAAAGTAAACGGCAACCGTAGCGAACCGCGGGTCAGCGCTGCACGAGGAAAAAATGAACGAATGGATTGAATCAACTTTCAATGTCAGCGGAGGCGTTACTCAGGCGGTTGCGGTGATATTGGCCCTGGCTGTGGTTTTACTCCTCTTCGGCCTGTTTATTTTCATCCTGAAAAGACTGATGGGCGGGGGCGCCCCTCAAAGCAGAGGCCGGCAACCGCGGATCGCGCTCATGGACAGCGCGACAGTCGACGCCAGGCGGCGCCTTGTCCTTGTCCGCCGCGACAACGTCGAGCATCTGCTTCTGATCGGCGGCCCCAGCGATGTGGTTGTCGAACAGAACATCGTTCGCAACGCTCCCCTCTCCACCGGCCGCCCCGCGGTTCATCAGGCTCCCGCCCAAAACGCATTCCAGGCCGCCTCCCCCTCGCTCAAGGTTCCCACCGCCCCCGGACCGGACATTCCCCTGGCGCCCACCGACCGCGCTCCGGACCCCGAACCGTCCGCACCGGTTGTCCCGGCGCCCGCCAGAACGGCCGGCGCCGCAGCCGCACCGGTCATGCCGACGGCACGATTTGACGCTCCACCGGCGGTCAAGACCTTTTCGGCGCCTTCCGCCGCTCCGGAGCCGACCATCGACAGAGACGACCTCAAGGCCGTGAAGCCTTCACGGTCCGGTCCTCTATCCGCAGCCACTCCGGAAACCGCGGCACCACCGCTGAAACTGCCGGAAAACCAGACAGAAAATCCCCCGGAGAAGCTGGCCGCAAAACCGTCGCAGTCGATGGAAAAGCCTGCGGCCGGGACACCGGAGCCCGCTCCGAAAAAAGAACCAACGATTGAATCCGCCAATCCCTCCCTGTCCACGATCAGGTCCCTGGCGCGGTCCTTCACGTCCCACGACCGGCCCAACTACGGCAGCCAGACCATCACGCCACCGGCCTCCGGCCCCGCCGCAAGGGCGAAGACGGCGCTGTTAAAGCCCCTCGACCCGGCGCGGGTGTCTGAGCGGACCGAACCTGTTGTCGAAGACACCCCGGCCGGAAAGAACGCCGAAACGGACCCCGGCGCCGGAAAGCCGGCCGAAACGAAGAGCACGACGCCGGTCTCGACGCCGGACGAAGCCCCCATCAGCGCCATCCACAAGGCGCAGGGCGGCGTTCCGGAAAAAACAGCCGCCGAAACCGGTGAGGCATCAGACATCACCGAACCGAAAGCCGCCGGTCAACAGACCGGGGATGCACCTGCCGTCGCCGACGCGGATGCGGACCGGCCCGAGGCACCTACATCGGAAAATGCCGACGCGAAGACATCGACCGGCTCCTCTCCGGCTTCCCTCGTTGAACTTCTGGCAGAGAAAGCCACGGATGCGCCGCCCTCAGCCACTGCCGGCAACGCGTCCGGGCCCGAGGTGAGCCTGGATCTGTCAGATCTCCTTGAGGACACGCCTTCTGCGCCTGCCGCGCCCGAATTGATGGCTCCGCAGCCGGACGCCCAGGCCGAGGAAACCAGTAAGCAAACGCAGGAACAAGCGCAGGTCCGAGCGCCACAACAGGTCGCCGGAGAGACAAAGGCTCCCGAAGTCAAAGTCTCCCCGCCAATCGGCCATCCCGGCCAGCGCTCATCGCAGGGATTGGGCGACAAGAACCCGATCGAAGACGAAATGGCCAAGATCCTCGACGAACTGGGCGGGCGGCCAGGCTGATGACCATGAGCGGACGGTCCGCGAACTGGCACCGCTTGGGGTTTGTCGCAGCGGCGTTCTTCGCCCTCGTCTTTATCCTCGCTGGTCCCGCCGCGGCTCAGGAAATCTCGGTCGGTTTCGGCGACGACGCAAGCCTGACAGAGCGCGCGGTACAGCTTGTCATATTGCTAACGATCCTGTCGCTCGCGCCTTCGATCCTGGTGATGGTGACCAGTTTCACGCGGATCGTCGTGGTCCTGTCCCTTCTCAGGTCGGCAATCGGACTGCAGACCGCGCCGCCGAACATGGTGATGATCAGTCTGGCGCTTTTTCTGTCGGCGTTCATCATGATGCCCACCCTCCAGGCGGCTTATGATGAGGGCGTACAGCCGCTGGTCGACGGCGACATCGAGTTCGATCAGGCGTTCGAACGGGCTTCGGACCCGTTCCGTACATTCATGCTGTCTCAGGTCCGCGAAAAGGACCTGGCCCTGTTTCAGGAGCTTTCCGGGCAGGAAGCGCCTGAGGGGCCAGAAGACCTGTCCATGGCCACACTCGTTCCCGCCTTCATGATATCCGAACTGCGGCGTGCGTTCGAAATCGGCTTCCTGCTCTATCTGCCGTTCCTGATCATCGACCTCGTGATCGCGTCCGTGCTCATGTCCATGGGCATGATGATGCTGCCACCGGTGGTGATTTCCCTGCCGTTCAAGCTGATTTTTTTCGTGCTCGTTGACGGCTGGAATCTGGTCGCCGGATCCCTGGTCAAAAGTTTCGGCGGCGGCTGAACCGCCTCAAATCCGATTAAAAGTAGAGGAAAATTAAGATAGTAGTGCGAATACTGACACCTTGACGGGAGGCCATCGCCACCCATGGATACGTCGTGGTAAGTCGGTGATACAGCAGCAACTTGAACAACTCGCAAGGATCAGGGAACCGGAAGCCAGATCGAAGCTGATCCGCACCCTTGTCGGCGAGTATGCACGCTCTCAGGACTACGACCCCACCGATCTGGAACGCGATCTGTTTTCGAGGATCGTCCTGTCCGTTTTCGATCAGCTCGATCGGGCGGCACGCTACGAACTGGTGGTGAGGCTCGCCAAGACCGACCGCATCATTTCCGAACTGGCCGACCGGCTGGCACGCGAGGACTACGCGCTCTCCGAGCCTGTCATCGAGTGTTCCCCGGTCATCAGCCAGTCCGCCCTGCTCGGCCTGGCCAAGAACGGAGGCGACGACAAACGCCTGTCCGTCGCACGCCGTCCCGACCTCAGCGAAGAGATCTCCGACACGCTCATCGCCCGGAGCAGCCGCAACGTCGTGCATTCCCTTCTCCACAACATGGATGCCCCCTTTTCCGTCCGCGGCACCCTCGCCCTTTTGATTTTCGCCAACACGGAAGTCGAAGTGCTTGCCGGCATCGCCAAGCGGGCCCTCAAGGACGAGGACTTTCTGGAGACCCTGACCTACGTTCTGGAAACCAACTGCCCTCTGATCCCGCCCCCCCTCAAGAAGGCGCTCGAAACGGGAGACCTGGAACGGCTTGCCCATCTCATCGACGACCTTGAGCGGGACGGCGACATCGAACTGGACGGCGTCCTGTATTGCCGCCATGAGGCCAGCATTCAAATCGCCAATGGGGAATTGTCCTTCGATGCGATCCTGCGCACCCTGTTCGAGGAACAGCGTCTGGACGCGGCGATCTGGCTGATCGGACGCAAGATCAACCTGTCCGACGATGTCGTTTCCGACACTCTGAAGTCCGACGCGGACGGTGCAATTCTGCGCCTAATGCTGCAGACCGGGATCCACGAGAAGACCTACCGCGACTTTCTGAAAGCCCGCTGCCAGTGGCTCGACCGCAGCACCCGGGCGATCCCGGAACTGGTGATGCGCTACAAGGCGGAACTGAAAAAGCCACGCCACTCCGGCACGCAGCCGCCCGCGAACATCACGGCGAACGCGGGGACATAAGGTCGGCCCATAATACCAAGCGAACCTCCAAAGGCCCCGGTCAGATGGGTCTCGTCATGAGCGTTTGCTACGACGCTCTGCCCAGGCAGCGGTCGATCTGACCTGAATTGAAATCCCGGGAACCAGTCAATCGGTGGCAAGCCCTGCCGTCAGCCCGCCTGTGGCTGCGCGTCCGCCGAAGCCTGATCCGGGCTGCGATTGGGAGACATGTACTGCCGGCGGTACTCTTGGAGGAAGGTCTCCAGCGAGTCGATTTCCGCCAGCCGGTTGGCAACCTCGAGAAACTCGACGCCTTGCGACGCCACCGGACGGGTGACGATCTCGAAGGCCAGCGCCTCCGGACTGTCGGCCATCTTGCCCATGTATTTGGTCTGCAGCCGTTCCAGGCTGAGCTGGTCTCCGGCCAGAGAATAGGCAATGGCCGCGCGCAGGATGTCCCTGCGTTCCAGATCGTCCAGCGGAATATTGTCCGACCATCGGGAGCCGTGCATGGCCTCAAGCTGCTCGCCCGCATCCCGCCAGCTCTCGGCGGCCCAGAACGTGTCGGCCCGCAGCCGGTCGACATCGGAACCCCGCATGTTGCGGACCAGCTCCAGCGCCAGATCCGGCCGGCCGCTTTCCGTTAGCGCCCGCGCTTCGACGATGTTTCGCTGGCGTTCCAGCGTCGACGGCAGGCTCGCCTGCCGCGTGCGGTTGAGCACCCTGAGCGCTTCATCCGCCTTGCGGTCCATGAGGTAAATCGCGGCGAGATCCGCGGCGATCTGGGCTCTAGCGGCTCCCTTCAGCCGGTTGTCGACCTGATGGCGCAGGAGTTCCGTCGCCTGGTCGAGAAGGTCGACCTCGACGAGGCGCTTCGCCAGAAGACGAACCATTTCGTCGCCTTGACGGCCGATCGGCGTCATCTCGCGAAAATCGTAATAAAGCGCCAGAGCCTTGACCGTCGGCATCTCGTCGGCCTTGCCGTCCAGGAAGAGGGCGTTGAAGAGACCGTTCATTTCTTCCTGGAGCAGCCGGGTGGTGTCGGAATCCGGATTGGCCTGCACCGCCGATTTCATGGCCTCGAACGCTTCCCGGTACTGGCCGCGCTCCGCATGGAGTTGCGCCAGAAACCGCAACGTCTTCAATTCGATCTCGTCGCCGCGCCAGGAGGTCGCCAGAGCCGCCAGCCGGTCGATGGCCTCGTCCGCGTCGAGTTCCCCGTCCCTGTAACGTATGCGCAGGGCGCGATACTCCGCCTCGGAGGCACGTGGGCGGTCTTCCGACCGGGTCACCAGATCGAACACGGTCAGGGCTTCCTGAGACCGGCCCGAGGCATCCGCCACCCGGCCGCGCAGAATGTCGTAGCGGGCAGCCTGGTCCGAGGTCACCTCACTCGGTTCGATCTCGGCCAGAACGGCGTTCGCGGCGCCGAAGTCGTTCACTTCGACAAGGGCCTGCGCCGCGGCAAGCTTGAACTCCGTCTGAATCGCTGGCGGATAATTGCCGATCACCGCGCGGCCACGCGGCATGGAAATGCGCGCGGCGGTCCAGTTGCCGAGCTTCACATCCACGATGGTCTGCCAGACGGCGGCGTCCGGGCTGTTTTTCAGATCGCGCCGGTTCAGATATGGATAGGCCGCGTCCGGGCGCTGCGCCATGGTCTGGGCGGCTCCCATCATCAGATTGAACGAACTGTCCTCGGCCAGCGCCGGCTCTTCTTCAAGCGCGAGCTTCATCAGGCCGAGAGCTTCCGGGGCGAACTGATGTGCCAGATAGAAGCGGGCCAATGCCAGAAGCGGTTTGCGGCGCCTGCCTTCCGGGGCTGCGGTCAGCCGGTCCTGCAGCTCCTTCAGCCGGGACCGATACGCCTCCGGACCGAAGGTGCTCAGGGAAACGAATTCGATGGTCTCCGTCTCGTCCGGATCGACAATCGTGTTGAAGGCTCCCGTACCGCCTTTCAAATGCTTGCTCGACAGGGCGAGACCGCCACCTTTCTCGATGATGACGTCGTCCCCGAGGATCTTGACGTTCACATCGTCGGACTTGGTGACGAAAGCCACGCCTTGCGCCGAACTCAAGGCATCGAGGTCGACGAATTTCTGCGGTTTCAGAAGTCCGCGCGGCGGGCCGAACCCGGTGATCAGCGATATCGTGTCACCCACGAACGGATCGCTGATCGAGCGGATATTTTGCGGGTTCTTGTAGTGGACGCGCAACACGGACGCGCCGTCGTCCCTGATCGTGCGCTCAAGCTGGAGCGGAATGGACGGTTCAAGAATCAGATCACCGATAACCAGCGACCAGGCATTGCCGTCCACGCCGACCGTCGCAAGAACAGGGTCGTTCATGTCCAGGCGCAGGATCTGGTAGTCGTCGAACTGTTGGACATCGATCGTTTCGGTCGTCTCCGCCAGGGCGGACATCATGCCGCGCGTGTCGATGGTCGCGTCGGTGTCGAAAACAAGCCAGATACTTTCGTTCCGCCGGAAGACGGCACTTGATACCGGTTCGGAAAACGGAAACACGACACGCACCGTGTTGCCGATCCTGCGCGCTTCCGCCGAAACGAAATTCCGGGTCGCTTCCGCGAAATTCTCGGGTGGCCGTTCAGGAGATGGCGGTCCCTGTTCGTAGTCCTGCCCGCCGGAGGCGCGCCAGGTCTCAGGAACGCCGGCTGGACGGGGCGGTAGCTGGATGCCGGCTGGAACCTCGCTGCCGCCGAGTGACTGAACATCTTGAACTTGCACCGCCGAGGCCGGCGCGCCAGGGTCCGGCGCTGCCGTCTGGGGCTCCGTATCGAGTGCCTGCACGGCCGGGATGCCGTTCTCGGCGGACGCCGGCTGCTGCGCGGGTGCAGCCGGAGCCTGTTTCGAAAGATCCAGCATCGGCGCCGGACGGACGATTTCCTCATCTTCCGGCGCGGCGTCTGAGAGCGGCAAAGCCCCGGCAGACTCAGGAGGGGCCTGCGGCTCCGCCTGGGCAACTGTCGTCGTGTCCACAGCGGCCGGAACTTCGGTGTCCCGGTTGTCGGCATCGGGAATCGCCGCGGTCACCAGTTCGTCATTCCCGTCTGCCGCAGCCGCTCCGGACATCGCTCCCATGAGAAGTTCGGGGGCGGGAAGCGTTTCGACCGCCGAAGCGGTCGTGCGCGTGATGTCATCCTCCGCATCTGCGACAACCGTCGTCTCGGGAGGCGCTTCGCCCGGTCTCGGTTTCCGTGGCGGTATAGCTGCCAGCCTGTCGCCTTGCGGTTCACCCGATGTCACGGCCACCGGCAAGGGGGCCTGCGACAGGGCGGTATTGAACTCAGCCCCGTCCTGCAGATTTCCCTGGACCCCGGGCGCTTCGTCCACCGCTCCCTGATCCGCGGGGGCTTGTACACCCTCCCCCTGCCCGGGTGGAGCCAACGGCACGGCCGTGTAGGCGGGTGACTCGTCGGCCCGTGACTCTTTCAGCGCGTTTCCAGCCCTCGCGCCCGCTGTGGGGGTGGATGGCTCTCCCCTTGGGTCCTTGACTTCCCTCGTGTCCCGCAACCCGGGCGCGGAAATCATGTTTTTCCTGTCGCCGTTCTCCCCGCCGGAGAGTTCCTTGTCGATCATCGCGTTGATCGGGTCGGTGGCCTGCATGTTTTCAGGCGTCACGTCGATCACATAGGTCTTTTCTTCGCGGAAGGCGCGGATGTCGACCGAGGGTTCCACACGCATCAGGAACTTCAGCTTGCCCTTGTCCAGAAACGCCGTCGCATCGATGACCCCCTGGGGCAGATGCGCTCGCAAATGCGAGACGTCGAGCTGGGCAGGATGACTGAAGGTAACCTTGATGATATCGTTTTCCCGCACGAAAGCGGTGTCGAAATTGACCGACCAGTCGAAGACCAGACGGGTGAAGGTGGGGTGCTCGCCGACATGCAGGCTCACCTCCGGGCCTTCCTGGACCTTCAGCCGCGCCTGCTCCAGGGCGCGCACCTTGCGCATTGCC
Source organism: Roseibium aggregatum (assembly GCF_017309185.1). Lineage (GTDB taxonomy): Bacteria > Pseudomonadota > Alphaproteobacteria > Rhizobiales > Stappiaceae > Roseibium > Roseibium aggregatum_B. The sequence goes on from NZ_JAEKJZ010000002.1 coordinate 325,343, forward strand.
GCTTCCGCCCGTTTGGCGAGTTCACGGACCACATCGTCGGGAAGCCCCGGCGGCAGACCCGTCCAGCTCATTGGCAGAATGTCGACGAAAAGCTTCTCGCCCGCTTCCAGCGTGTTGATCTGGTACTGGCCCTTGAGGGCGAAGCGGATCGCACTGCCGTCCGGGTCGCGGCGGGCGATCGCGATATAATCGGTCAGATCGAGCGGCACGTCATCGACATTGATGTCGATCGGCTCCTCGAAGGAAATTCTCAAGACGCCACCGGTGATCACGGCATCAAAGACCGGCAGCAGCGTCCGGTCCTTGAACGTCAGAACCATCCGGCCGTAGCCCTCTTCCTGAGAGACCGAGAGATCGACCGGATCGAGGGTTTGAGCCAACGCTGCCCCGCCCAGAGGCGAAAACGCGACAAGCAGCCATAGGCAAAGCATGGCGGCACCACGCACAGCCGATCGAGCTCCGCGATTTTCAGCGGATTGGCAGGCTTTCCGAGATGTCAGGAATGGTCCTGGCAAGGTGCTCTGTCCCTGGATGACGGCAACACTCTTTTGTAAACAAGTGTTCTTAACGTGCCCTTACGCGGTCCTTATAAAACCGCTCTCTTCTTTCAGTTTGACGGGATTTTCGGCAAGACATCCTGCATGGGACCCTGCGTCACTTTCGCCTCGTTTGCATCTTCGTCCTGGTTGGGGTCGTCGCTGGCGATGGCAACGGTCAGCTTTTCCGCGGCCTCGGGCGACATCTTGGCAAGAATGGCGGCCATCTTCCTGGCCTTCATCTGCCGCACGACCTTCAGCAGGATCGGCATGCTGAGCCGGTCGAAAATCCGCGCGGCATCCTTGGGCTTCATGTTCTCGTACATGGTCACCAGAGCCGCGATATCGTCTCTTTCCTGTTCTTCCTTTTGCTCGACCGTCTCGCCGATGCTTTCTTCCAGCTTGCGTAGCTCATCGAGCTGCTTCTGGATGCGCTGCTCGGTCGCCTTCAGGAGCTTTTCCCTGAGATCCAGTTGACCTTCCTGCTCCTGAAGGGTTTCACGCCGCTTGCCCAGGCTCTCCAGGACCGCTCTTTCGGCCGCGGATCCGCCAATTTCCAGGCTTTGCGGAAGAACGGGCTGTTCCTCGGCATCTTCACCGGCCGTTTCCGCGGCGGCTGGATCCGTGTTTTCGCCCGCCATATCCGGCGCGGCTTCACCTGCGTTCTCAGTGGCTGTTTCCTGCGCGACCGCGCCATTGATGGGAATGCTGGCGCTGTTCGGCCCCAAAACGAGGCCGAGCAGCTTCAGGGCAAGCAGGGCGCTCGCCGATAATCCCAAAAGTGGCAGCAGCCTCAGGTTCATGCGGCGGCGCCCTTGCGCTTGCGGAACTGTTCCAGCCGGGCGGTCGCTTCCGCCGCAGCACTTCTTATGTCGGAGGCACGGCTGCCGCGCTTGCGCTCCGCTTCCACGGGGGGCGCGGCAGGTGCCGCAGGCGTCGTCAGGAAGGCGTAGTCAGCCGCCGGCGCCTCGTTGGAATACACCGGCCGCTCGCCATAAGCCTGATGTTCCACGGCATAGGCGTCGCGCTGGGGGGGATCGCGGCGGGCGGCGTCCCGTTCGGTCGTGGCGGCACGGGCGGCTTCCGCGATTTGCGAAATCCGGGCAAAAATCTTTTCGCCTTCTCCGACCTGCCGGGCGAGAACGCCGGACATGGATTCGGCCTGCTTCAAACGGCTGCCCAGGGTCTTGTCGGCCTCCGCTGCGGTGGTCTTCAGCCCCAGGATCGCCCGCTCGGCGATTTCCGTCGCGGTCATGAGCTCCGAAATGGTCGCCCGCAGCACTTCCTCATCGGCCCTGAGCCTTTGAAGACGGCGGTTCAGCATCCAGCAATAACCGATGGTAATCAGCAACAGGACCGCGACCAGCCCTTCAATGATCATTCCGAGTGGCAATGTGGTCATTGTTGCTCCATTTCGCTTTGCATGGCGCGCTCGAAAGCGGCCAGGGTCATTTTCGGCTTGCGCAGGTTCTGGGCGACCCTGATGGCAATGGAATCCTCCACCTTGCCAAGGGTTCCCTCGGTCAGCTCGACATTGCCGCATTTTATCGTGACCGGATCGCTTGGGTCGATGTCGAAAACCAATGTTTGCCCAACATCCAGGCTCAAAACCCGGCCGAGCGGCAGATAAGTTTCGTAAAGAACCGCGTCGACCTCGACTTCCGCAGCGTGAATCTCGGTCGCCAGGTGACCTTCCCAGATCGGATCGCGGCCGAATTTCTCGCCCATGAACATCTGAAGCAGCAAATCGCGAATCGGCTCCAGCGTCGCATAGGGCATCATGATCTCGACCGAGCCGCCCCGGTCTTCCATGTCGATCCGGAGTTCGACGAGGATAGCCGCGTTGGCGGGTCTGGAAATTGCCGCGAAGCGCGGATTGGTCTCCAGCCGCTCGAGATTGAAATGCACCGGCGAAAGGGGAGCGAACGCCTGTTCCGCATCCTGAAGGATCAGGGACACCATCTGTTGAACGAGGCCGGTCTCGATCGTCGTGTAGGGACGGCCTTCGACACGCACGGCGGACGTCCCCCGCCCGCCGCCGAGCAGCACGTCGATGATCGAGTAGATCAGGCTCGACTCCACGGTGATCAGACCGAAACCGTCCCATTCTTCCGCCTTGAACACCCCCAGGATGGCCGGCAGCGGGATGGAATTCAGATAGTCGCCGAAACGGACCGAACTGATGGAATCGAGCGAGACTTCCACGTTGTCGGAGGTAAAGTTGCGCAGCGAGGTCGTCGTCAGGCGCACCAGGCGGTCGAACACGATTTCGAGCATCGGCAGACGCTCGTAAGAGACCATCGCCGAATTGATGAGCGCCCGGATGCCGCTCTGGTCGCCGGCGATCGTGTCCTCGATATTGAAACCGAGAAGGTTGTCGATTTCCTCCTGGTTGAGCACGCGGTCGGCGCCACGGGTGGCGTTTTCCAGATCCGGCTCGCTGTCGTCGATCATCGCCGCCCATTGGGCCGCCATGTCGTCCGAGCTCCCCGCGCCCTGCTCCTCCAGCGCGGCGCCCCAGGCGGCGGCGAGATCGTCGTCGTCGTCGCCTCCCGCGCCCTGCTCCGCAAGCGCGGCGCCCCAGGCATCGGCCATGTCCTCTTCGGACAGGTCGTCGTCTTCGTCGGTATCAGCCATTCACAACGTCACTGAACAAGGATTTCCTTGAACAGAACCCCTTCCACCTTTGCCGGGTAAACCGACAGATTGATCCGCCTGAGCAATTCTTCCTTCAGGCGGAACAGACCGGCGGATCCTTCCAGATCCGCGGGGCGAAGCTCGCGCAAGTAAATCTGGAACGCATCCAGAATACGCGGCAGGTATGGTTCGATCTGCTCGATCATGGCGCGATTCTCAACCTCAAGCGCAATCCGAACCTTCAGATAGGTCGTGCGTCCGTCGGTCGACAGGTTCACCGTCATTTCGGGAAGATCGTAAAAGACCACCGGCTTTTGAACTTCCTGCGGCGCCTCACCAGCGCCCGGCGCGGGTTCCGGATCGCCTGCCAGGAGAAAGAAGTAGGCCGCCCCGCCCGCTGCGAGCAGAACGACGAGACCGATCCCACCGAACAGAATTAGCTTTTTCTTCCCGCCTTTGGCAGCGCCTTCGGCGTCTTCAGCCTCGTCGCCGGCCGCGGCGTCTTCGTCAGCCATTCCGCACTCCGCATCTTCGAGCGCTCGCGCGCGCTCAATTATTACTAAAGAGTTAATGGTTAACGAATGGTTACCGATCCACTAACCCGAGTCACCGGGCAAAAATTGCCAAGCGGTTAACTTCTGCCGGAATCTCTTGCCGCACGCACCCGCACCCTTTCGTTTTTACCCAGATTTCCCAAGGATTTAAAAACTGGCACGGCTCCTGCATTAACCTTAACGAACCCGCCTGTCTGGGGAGACCGGCCGGTTCATCGGGGAGCACAAGGGAACCGTTCATATGGAGAACGCTCAGCTAGTTGCCTTATCCAGGCAGTCGATTTTGCGAAACCATCTCGACGTGATCGCCAACAACATGGCGAACATCAACACGACCGGATACAAGTCGCAGAATCTTCATTTTGTCGAATACGTCATGCCCGTCGCCGACGGCACCGCGTTCGAGCCGGAAGACCGCGCCATATCCTATGTGGACATGTTCACGACGCGCACGGATTTCGATCATGGCTCGATCAAACTGACCGGAAACGAATTCGATCTCGCACTGAACAGCGACGGCTTTTTCGTGGTGCAGATGGAAGACGGAACCGAGGCCTACACACGGGCCGGGTCCTTCCACCTCGACGCCACGGGACAGCTCGTCACGTCCGGAGGCCGGCCGGTTCTGACCGAAGGCGGGCCGATCACCTTCTCTCAGGAGGAGGACGGCCGGGTGCTGATCTCCAGTGACGGCACGATATCCACCGAACAGGGCGGCCGCGGCCGGATCAGGGTTGTCGACTTTGAGGATGTGCGCACGCTGGAAAAAATCGGCGACACCATTTTCAAAGGCGAAGACCCCGCCCCCGCCCAGGAGGTGCGCCTGGTTCAGGGCGCGATCGAGAATTCCAACGTTTACGGCGTCACCGAAGTCACCCGGATGATCGAGGTCACCCGCGCCTACGATGCCACTTCCAAGGTGGTCAAGGACCTCGACGAACTTCGCCAGCAGGCGATCTCGACGCTCGGCCAGCTGCAGGCCTAAGTCGGCTTTAGGGACAAGAAGACATGAAAGCACTCCACATCGCCGCGACCGGCATGAAAGCCCAGGAACTCAATGTCGAGGTGATCTCGAACAACGTCGCCAACATGCGCACGACCGGATTCAAGAAACAGCGCGCGGATTTCCAGGACCTTCTTTATCAGAACCTGCGCCGGATGGGCACGGAGACATCCGACGCCGGAACGATCGTCCCGACCGGTATCCAGATCGGCTCCGGCGTCAAACTGGCGTCTACCGCGCGGATCATGTCGCAGGGCTCCCTGGAACAGACAGACAAGGTCCTTGACCTTGCCATTCGCGGCGAAGGCTTTTTCCAGATCGAACTTCCCGACGGCACCACGGGCTACACGAGAGACGGGTCTTTCGAACGCGACGCCGACGGCCAACTCGTCACGGTCGACGGCTACACCGTCATGCCCGGCATCACCATTCCGGACGACACTCAGGACGTGACAATCTCCAATACCGGCGAACTCCAGGGTGTCGACGCGGGCGGCAACACCGTCCAGCTCGGACAGATCCAGCTCGCCCGCTTCGTCAACAAGGCAGGCTTGAATGCCATTGGCGACAACCTGTTTCTGGAAACCGACGCCAGCGGCGCGGCTGTCACCGGCAATCCTGGCGACAACGGTCTCGGCGGTGTCCAGCAGTACTACCTGGAAATGGCCAATGTGGACGCGGTGACGGAAATCGCCGATCTGATCGCGGCCCAGCGCGCCTATGAGATGAACTCGCAGATCATCCAGGCGGCCGACGAGATGTACTCCACAACCACCAACCTCCGCTAAGACTGAAAGGCTGAGACGATGAAACACCTGCTGAAAGCCGCAATCGGCCTCGTGCTGGTGAGCCTGGTTTCCGGTCCTGCCGAAGCGGACGACCGGCCGGTTCTTCGCTCCCAGGTGATGACCCTGTCGGAGATCGTGACTGTCGGAGACTTTTACTCGAACGCCGGAGTGATGGCTTCCAAGCCACTCTTCCGCTCCCCGGACATGGGAACCTCCGGCAACGTGTCCGCAAGGGACGTTGCCGAGCGCGCCCGGGCGGCGGGCCTCCGGTTCGCGGGAACCGACGGTCTCAGAACCGTCGTCGTTCACAGGGGCGCGACGAAGTTCGAACAGGAGCAGCTGGAAGGACTGGTGCGGTCCGCCCTCGCGGAACGCAACGCCGGTCTCGACCCGGACAGCCTGGACATCAGACTTGTGCAGGCGCCGGCGCGCGTTCTGGCCGACCCGAAGGTCCATGACCCGGTCCGCGTCGACCGGGTGGACTGGTCGAAGGGCAGCGGGCAATTCACCCTTCACGCAACCGTTGCCGCGGAACACGGTACCAAACCGCTCACCCTTACCGGCTCGGCTCGGGAAATGATCGACATCGTCACGCTGGCGCAGCCCTTGCGCCGGAGCGATATCCTGACGGAGAACGATCTGACGATCCAGCGCGTTGCGCGCAACAAGGTGCCGGCCGGAGCGCTGCTCGATGCCGGAGACCTCGTCGGAATGGCGGCGAGAACCAATTTGCGTCCCGGCGCGCCGCTGTCGCGCAAGGATTTTCAGCGCCCCGTCCTCATCCGCCGGGGTGAAAAACTCACCGTAACCTTCGAGATGCCCGGCATGAAGCTCACATCCCGCGCCCAGGCCATGGACGATGGCGCGAAGGGCGATGTCATCGATGTCATGAACATTCAATCCCGGCGCATCGTCCCGGCAACGGTCGTCTCCCGCGGTCAAGTACGCGTTCACACCGCCAATCCGATTGTCGCAAGCCTTAACAGCGAGACCAACTGATGCTGACGCTTCTTCCCAGACACCTGCCGGCCAGCCTCGCCCTCGCCGCGCTCCTTGCCGGATGCGGCACGGCTGACCAGTTGGCGAATGTCGGCAAGCCTCCTGCCCTGAACGCGATCCAGGACCCGACCACGACCCCGGGCTACCGCCCCGTCCAGATGCCGATGCCGGAACCGCAACAGGCTCACTACAACCCCAATTCGCTCTGGCAGTCCGGCAGCCGCGCGTTCTTCAAGGACCAGCGTGCCAGCCAGGTCGGCGACATTCTGACGGTGGTGGTCACCATCGACGATGAAGCCGAGTTCGAAAACACCACCCAGCGCAGCCGCACGGAAGCCAACGGGGCCGGAGTTGGCGGCGCGCTCGGCACCGCAATCGACACCGTCTTCCTGCCCGCCGGCATGGCGGCCAGCAATCTCGGCGATGTCAACAGCAACTCCAACTTCCAGGGCAGCGGCAGCGTCGACCGCGAAGAGACGCTCACCACCACCATCGCCGCCGTCGTCACCCAGGTCCTCCCGAACGGAAATCTGGTCATCGAAGGCCGGCAGGAGGTCCGTGTGAACTTCGAGGTCCGCGAACTGATCGTTGCCGGTATCGTCCGGCCCGAGGACATCACGGCGAACAACCGGATCGCCAGCGAGATGATAGCTGAAGCCCGCATCGGGTACGGCGGCCGCGGCCAGATCACGACCGTGCAGCAGCCACGTGTCGGCAATCAGGTTCTCGATATCCTGCTTCCGTTCTGATTTCAGAACGGAAGCGCGTTCCCCCGGCCGGCTTCCGGTAAGGTGTTCTAGAAGCCTTCCCGGTTCCGGCTGACGACGGGCATGGCGTCTCGCTCCCCGAGCGCCGTGCCCGTTCTCTTGTCCGGCTCGGGAAGAGGAAATTTCCCGAAACGCTTTTTTCCGGTTCAATTCAGCTGATCGCCGGGTGACGCAGGGTCGAATTGAGCTAAAATAAAGACCTCAGAACCGGTGACCGATGCCGGGGTACAGTGGGGACTCCATGCGCTTTTTGATCGTCTTTGTTTTCGGCCTGGCAGTCTTGTCAGCCTCGCCCGCCTTCAGCGCCAGTTGCGGCAACGGACCGGGAGGGTTCGAAGCCTGGAAACAGGCCTTCATCGCGAACGCCTCCAGCTACGGCCTCAAGCAACGGGTCGTGAAAAACGCCCTCAAGAATGTCAGCTACAATCCAAAGGTCGTCCGCCTCGACCGCAACCAGAAATCCTTCAAGCTCAGCTTCAATCAGTTTTACGCCAAGCGCGTCAACAACGCCATGATCCGCCGGGGGCAGAAGCTCGGAAAGACCTATCAGCGAATGTTCAACGGCATCGAGCGCAAATATGGCGTTCCCGCACCGGTCATTCTTGCCATCTGGGGACTGGAAACGAACTACGGCAGCTTTTCGGGCAACATGTCCGTGCTGCGCTCGCTGTCGACGCTGGCCTACGACTGCCGCCGCTCGGCCTTCTTCACCAATGAACTGGTCAACGCCCTGATCATTGTCCAGCGGCGCGACATGACCCCCGCCGAGATGAAAGGCGCCTGGGCCGGAGAACTGGGCCAGACCCAGTTTCTGGCATCGTCTTATGTCAAATACGCGGTCGACTATGACCGAAACGGCCGGCGGGACCTGATCCGGTCCATTCCGGACGTTCTGGCCTCAACGGCAAACTATCTGGCCCAAAAAGGCTGGCGGCGCGGTCAGGGCTGGGGGCCGGGAACCGCGAATTACAATGTCTTGAGGCAATGGAACAAGGCGAGCGTCTACGTTCAGACCATTTCCGTCATGGCCGACAAAATCGCCCAATAGCATTGCACAAAAGAAAACAGCCTTCCCGTGTCGGGGAAGGCTGCAGGAACTCGAGCGCCGACTCAGCGGTCAACGCATTGCCGTTTCCGGAAAGTCAGTCGTCGCGGTAGACCTTTTCGCGGCGCTCGTGCGCTTCCTGGGCCTCGATCGACAATGTCGCGATCGGCCGGGCTTCGAGGCGCCGCAGCGAGATCGGTTCCCCGGTCTCCTCGCAGTACCCGTAGCTTCCGTCGGCAATGCGTTCCAAAGCATCGTCGATCTTTGAAATCAGCTTGCGTTGGCGGTCGCGGGCACGCAATTCGATCGAGCGGTCCGTTTCGGAGGATGCCCGATCGGCGAAGTCCGGGTGATTCTGACTTTCTTCCTGAAGGTTCGCGAGGGTTTCCTTGCTCTCTTTCAGTATCTCTTCTTTCCAGGCAAGCAGCTTAAGTCGAAAGTACTCGCGCTGCCTGTCGTTCATGAACGGCTCGTCTTCCGAGGGTCGATATTCAGACTCAATTTCAACCGTCATCGATAGCTCCGGATTACCGTTAGGCCGGGCGCAATATATAGCCGGTTGTTTCAACCGACAACGGTTCATTTGCTAAAAATAGTTCAAAAGAAAGTTTTTAATTTTCAAACCCTTGCGTCATTTTAGGACGATTTCGCCGGTAAATTTGACCCTTGCGCGCGCTCACTGATCCGGAAATCGGCCAAGCTTCGCCAGTTCCACTTTCACCCGCAATTCGATTTCCTCAAGCACCGAATCTATCTCCGGATCCCCGCTGGACGCTCGTTGCGAAACCTGCTGGGCGAGAAGCTCCAGCCGCTCCTCCGGCACGTGCCCGGCAAGCAGATCGGCACGCACCATTTCCAGCGCATTGAGGAGCTTGTGGCCGTGCCTGGTTGCTTTCGAGCGGCGGGCATCGCGCTCGTCGACTTCCTGCAGCGCCAGCAGGGCATCCATGCCCTGAATGGCTCCGCCGCCCGCGGTTTGCGCGGACTGAACCACCTCGCCGCCAAGATCCGGCGTGAACTGGTCCGTTCCGCTTGGCGCCCGTTTCTTCGCGCCTCTCCCCTGAACGCCGGTGATCGGTTTGTTGCTCGTGATACGCATGGTCGTCTTTCCCGTCGGGCTGACGAAGGTCCCGACCCCTTCGCGGCATGGCCGGGCCAATCGGGACGAGCAGCCGGTAGCCGTCAGATTCTGCCGGGAAGAGTAAATGAAACTGCGCCCTGGAGGCAATATTTGCCGGGCAGCTGCAACGTTCCATCCTTCCAGACCGTCACTTTTACGTGGATAGTACCATCGATTTTCCACCACAGACCGCAGAATCCGGCCAACTTACAAATCCGAGACAAGCGGCTGCCCAAACTGGCACGGCTCTCGCATTACGCAATTCGGGATAATGCAAACCGGCATTGCGGCCGGACACCGGACAGACGGACCAGAAACAGTGATGCGACACTTGGGTGAAAAAATTTCCGGATGGATAAAGCGTCTCACGCTGGCCGCCGTCACAGTGACCCTGGTGAGCGGGCAGACCCTGCCGTCCGCCGAAGCCGCGTCCAGGATCAAGGACATCGCCGATTTCGAAGGGATCAGGGAAAACCAGTTGATCGGCTACGGTCTGGTCGTGGGCTTGAACGGCACCGGTGACTCGCTCAACAACTCGCCCTTCACCCAGCAAAGCCTTCAGGCCATGCTGGAGCGCCTCGGCGTAAACACCCGGAACACCGCGTTGAACACGGACACGGTGGCCGCCGTCATGGTCACCGCCAATCTGCCGCCCTTTGCCACGCAAGGCACGCGGATCGACGTGAATGTCAGCGCTCTCGGCGATTCGACCTCGCTGCAGGGCGGCACTCTTCTGGTCACGCCGCTGGTCGGCGCGGACGGCGAAGTCTATTCCATAGCGCAGGGGTCGGTCGCGATCGGCGGCTTCTCGGCGCAGGCGGACGCGGCCTCCGTGGTGCGCGGCGTGCCGACCGCGGGACGCATCGCCAACGGCGGCCTTGTGGAACGCGAGCTCGATTTCAAGCTGGCGTCGCTGACCACCTTGCGGCTCGCGCTGCGCAACCCCGACCTGACGACGGCCAGACGGATCGCCCTGTCCATCAACGAACTGATCGGCCTGCCAACGGCGGAACCTCTCGACCCGGCAACCGTGCGACTGGATCTGCCGCAGCAATTCGATGGCAACATCGTCGACCTTCTGACCGATATCGAGCAGCTTATCGTCGAGCCCGATCTGGCGGCGCGTATCGTTATCGACGAGAATTCCGGCATCATCGTGATGGGCCAGGACGTGAAGGTCTCGATGGTCGCCGTGGCCCAGGGCAACCTGACCGTCACCATCGCGGAATCTCCTCAGGTCTCCCAGCCCCTTCCCTTCGCCAATGGCCAGACAGCCATCACCCCGCGTTCGGATGTCGGCGTTCAGGAGGACGGAACCAAACTTGCGATCGTGCCCAAGACCGTCACATTGAAACAGCTTGTCGACGGCCTCAACGCCCTCGGCATCGGCCCGCGGGACATGATCTCCATTCTTCAGGCCATCAAGGCGTCCGGCGCCCTGCAGGCGGAAATCGAGGTGCTGTGATGCTTACGACCGCAACCCCGCCCACTGTTCAGCCCACGCCGATGGACACACTCAAGGGCGTCGACACCAGCGACAAGACGGCGGTCAAGGAAGCGTCCAAGGAATTTGAAGCGGTTTTCTTAAACACAATGCTTCAGAATATGTTCACAGGACTTGAAAACGGCGGCACCTGGGGCACCGGTCACGGAGCGGATGCCTGGCAGAGCCTGCTGATCGACGAATACGCGCGTTCAATTTCGGAGGCCGGGGGCATAGGTCTCGCCGAAAGCGTCGAACGCGAACTGCTGAGATTGCAGGAAGGGGGCTAAATGACCGCGCAACCGAATACCACTTCGTTTCCGTTTTCGCTCGAAAGACCGACCAGCCGGCAGGACGCCGAGAACTTCTGCTCCGCCCTGTCGGGAACGATGGAAGCGCTCCTGTCCGTCATCGAGATGGAAACCGACCTCGTGCGCGCCGGCAAGCTCAAGGCCGCAGGCGAACTGCAAGCGGACAAGGCCCGTTTGATCCATGAATACACGCGCGGCATGATGACGGCGAAGGAGCATTCGGTCGCGCTCGGAAATCTTTCCCCTGCCGCGACCCAGTCCCTGCGCCGCCAGCACAGCGAATTCCAGCCCGTTTTGCGGATCAATCTTGCTGTCCTTTCAACGGCGCGCGATGTCGCCAACAGCATCGTGTCGACGGTTGCCAAGGTGGCGGGTGCGAAGAATGCCAATGCTCCGACGACCTACGGACGCAATGGCTCCGCACCCACCGGCCCTCAATCCGCCCGAGGCATCGCGGTTAATCAATCTCTTTGAGAATAGATTTCACCGGTCTTCATTTCTCCTGAGCGCGGCCCCGCACTGCACGCGCCGCCTCGGGCAGCCGCCCTTCGCGTGCCGGTGCTCGAAAGCACCACAACCGGGCGCGGAAACGAATCGGAAACAGCCGCAACCGGATAGAACCGTGCCCTTCCAATTCTAACTTTTCCGTTAACGGAAGATTCATTCCCTTGCGTTATATTTGATGATGACGGGTGTGTATCTAGTAACCCGGAGGGAAAGATGTTGGATACGGGACTTGCCCGGCCGCCATCGCCGACCTACACGGCGATTACGCCGGTTACACGGGCTCCGGACCGAAACGAACCGGCCGCCCAGACGGAAATGCCTGCGGAAGAAACGGTGAGACCCTCGGCCCAGTCCGAGAGCAACCGGAAGGCCGCGGAAAACCAGACCAACCGCCGCTCGCTGAGGGACGGCACCGCACCGCAGGTCGATCGCCGGAACGTTATCGATCCGGAAAGCGAAAGCATGGTCTATATAGCGACCAATATCGACACGGGAGAAGTCGTCCGACAGATTCCGAGCGAAACGCTTTTGCGACTGAGAGTTTATAACGAAAGCCTGGAAGCACAACGCTCCCAGTCGGAAAAACAGTCGGTCCAGCAGACAGCCTGACCGCGCGCCTCTTCTTCAAGCTGTTTGTCCGGAACAACCATCACCGACCCTGGGCGATGGATAGCCGCATCCGGCCCCAATTGACGCCGCCCTGCCCGTTCCCGACCGCCACGATCGTTCGCGCCCGCGCACCGATCCCACCTGTTATCGCTACGTCCAAGCGGGCTGCTCGAAGCGCGCCCGGCAGCCACGACGCGATATCCGCCTCCCTTCCGGCCGGAAGCAACTCCGGAACAGTTCCCGCGAAACAATCCAAGTTGTCTCCCGGCTTTCGTAAACAGTTGTAAAGGTTAATTTCCACTAACCATCTTTCTTTACGAGCGGTTTTCTTCTTTCAGGCTTTGTTGTGCGCGGGTCCAGGACGGATCCATGTACCTCGTATTCCTAGAAAGGATGCAAAATGTCAGATATTACTCTGTCCAGCGCAGTCCGCGCGAACCTGAACACTCTCCAGACCACCGCGAGCTTCATGTCCGATGTCCAGAACAAACTGGCCACCGGTAAGAAAGTGAACTCCGCTCTGGACAATCCGAACAGCTTCTTCACCGCGTCCGGCCTGAATGCACGTGCAAACGACCTGTCCACCCTTCTGGACGATATGGGTCAGTCGGTTCAGACGCTGAAAGCCGCTGATGAGGGTATTTCCAGCATCACCAAGCTGGTTGAATCGGCAAAGGCGAAAGCCAACCAGGCTCTGCAGACGCAGAGCCAGTACGAGCGCAAGCAATTCGCCGAACAGTACAATGAACTGCTGAACCAGATCGAAGACATTGCCAAGGACAGCTCCTACAAGGGCAAGAACCTGCTCGCAGGCGACGGCAACGATCTGTCGACGATCTTCAATGAAGACTCCACGTCCAAACTGGATGTTGACGCTGTCGACTACACCGACACGACTCTCTCCACCGGCCTGAACCTCTCCGATCTCGAAGAAGGCGAAGGCAGCGCGACCGCGTTCACGCTGAGAGGCGGCAAGACGACGATCACCCTGACGGATGGTACGACGACACTGAACTCCGGTTCTACCCTGTCCGACTCCAACGCCCTCACGGCCGGTCACACGCTTCAGTTCGTCAACAACGCGGCTGGAACCACGACCGCCCTGGCAGCCGTCGGCAACACCGTTACTGCCGGTGCTACGGTTCAGGATCTTGTCGACGAGTTGAATGCCGTCGATGGTGTCCGTGCCGAGTTCGACAACTCGACCGGTGAACTGAGCATTTACAGCGATGAGGACTTCTACGTCGCGACTTCGACGTCCCTCACCGCAACCGTCACCGGCTTCGCTGTTGACGCAACCGCTCTTGCCACCACGACCGCCCTGCTTTCGGACACCGCTTCTTTCGCGGTCGGCGACACGCTGACCCTGACGGACGGCAACGGCTACGAGCTGGGTTCGCTGGAAATCGAGGACGACACCACCGTTGATGACCTCGTCGACTTCATCGACGACTTTGAAGGCGTCACCGCGGACTTCAACTCCTCCTCGGGCGCGCTGAGCCTCACTTCCGAAACCGACCTGACGCTGGAAAGCGACAACGGCAACTTCGCGAGTGACAACTTCAGCACTCCGAGCGGCGGCGTCTCCATCAGCGCCCTGACCGACAGCGGCTTTGCGACCGACAACGACATCAACCGTACGGTTGACCGTCTGAACTCGGCCCTTGGCAAGCTCAGAACTCAGGCGTCGTCCTTCGGTACCAACCTTTCGGTCATCGAAAACCGTCAGGACTTCACCAACAACCTGATCAGCACGCTGGAAGAAGGCGCCGGCAAGCTGACCCTGGCTGACACGAACGAAGAAGGTGCGAACCTTCTGGCCCTGCAGACCCGTCAGAGCCTCGCGTCCACGTCCCTGTCCTTCGCCGCCCAGGCGGACCAGAACGTGCTGCGTCTGTTCTAAGACCGGCCAAACGGTTGACACGATCTGGAAAAGCGGGCTCAGGCCCGCTTTTCTTTTTGGGCTGCCGACCCCACGCAGCCTGTCGAGTGCGAATCGAACGCACCGACTCGCGGAACTTCCCGGTCCCTGAACGCTCGCGCCGGTCCGGCGTTTTTGTTGACGCAGCGTCCCCGGAGGTTCTCGCCTTCCGCTGCCACGGCAGCAGATCGTCAAGAATGGCCATCCAGTGGTCCGTCTGACAGAGCGACCACGCGACCCCCTTGTTAATAATGGCAATTTGCAGGTCCGATTAACGTTTTCCTAGGCACGATTTCAGCCACGATTAACCAATGTTTAAGGTTAACGGGCAATCCTCGTTTCACCCTGCTCAGGAAGAGCAGCAGTACCAGTGACCCAGGAAAGGGATAAACTAAGATGGCTGACATCACGCTGTCCGCTGCCGTTCGGCAAAACCTCCTTACGCTCCAGACCACCGCGAATTTCATGTCCGATGTCCAGAACAAACTGGCCACCGGCAAGAAGGTGAACTCCGCGCTGGACAATCCGAACAGCTTCTTCACCGCGTCCGGCTTGAACGCCCGCGCGAACGACCTGTCCACCCTTCTGGACGATATGGGTCAGTCCGTTCAGACTCTGAAAGCCGCCGATCAGGGTATCACCAGCATCACCAAGCTGGTTGAGTCGGCAAAAGCGAAAGCCAATCAGGCCCTGCAGACGCAGAGCCAGTACGAGCGCAAGCAATTCGCCGAACAGTACAACGAACTGCTGATCCAGATCGAAGACGTCGCCAAAGACAGCTCTTACAAGGGCAAGAACCTGCTTGCAGGCGACGGCAACGATCTCACGACGATCTTCAACGAAGACTCCACGTCCAAGCTGAAGATCTCCGCTGTCGACTACACCGAAACCTCGCTCTCCAACGGCCTGAACCTCTCCGATCTCGTCGAAGGCGAAGGTGGTGCGGCTGCGATGGAACTGCGTGGCGGCAAGACCACGATCACTCTGACGGACGGCACCACCACGCTGAACACCAGCTCGACGCTGTCCGACTCCAACGCCTTCACGGCCGGTCACACGCTTCAGTTCGTCAACAACGCAGCTGGAACCACGACTGCCCTGGCAGCCGTCGGTAACACCGTGACGGCTGGCTCAACCGTCCAGGACCTTGTCGACGAACTGAACGCCGTTGACGGTGTCCGTGCGGAGTTCGACAACTCGAGCGGCGAGCTGAATATCTACAGCGATGAAGATTTCTACGTCGCAACCAGCACGTCGCTCACCGCGACCGTGACCGGCTTCGCAGTTGCTGCAACCGCCCTTGCCACCACGTCCGCGCTCCTGTCGAACACCGCCTCCTTCGCGGTCGGCGACACGCTGACCCTGACGGACGGTAACGGCTACGAACTGGGTTCGCTGGAAATCGAGGACGACACCACCGTCGACGACCTGGTCAACTTCGTCAACGACTTCCAGGGTGTCGAAGCCGACTTCACGTCTGCTTCCGGATCGCTGAACATTCTCTCCGAAACCGACCTGTCGCTGGAAAGTGACAACGCCAACTTCGCGAGCGACAACTTCAGCACTCCGAGTACGGGTGTATCGATCACGGCTCTGACCGACAGCGGCTTCGCGACCGACAACGACATCAACCGTGTCGTCGACCGGCTCAACACCGCCCTGTCGAACCTGAGGTCCCAGGCCTCCTCCTTCGGTACCAATCTCTCCACCATTGAGATCCGTCAGGATTACACCACGACGATGATCAATACCCTGGAAGAAGGTGCCGGCAAGCTGACTCTGGCGGATACCAACGAAGAAGGCGCAAACCTTCTGGCCCTGCAGACCCGTCAGCAGCTCGCTTCGACTTCCCTGTCCTTCGCCTCTCAGGCGGATCAGACGGTGCTCTCGCTCTTCTAAGCGCGATAGAATCAGTCGAATCAGGAATTTACATTCAGACAAACAAAAGCGGCGGGCCTATGGTCCGCCGCTTTCATTTTGCCCGGAAGCACTTGAAACACTCAAAATTTTTCCTCTGAGGAATCAGCTACTTAAAAGAAATCTTTTGGTAACTTTTATTTACAGCAGGTTAACCGGTGCATCGCGGATTAACTTTCTGTTCAGTTTTATGGTCAAGGTGCGCGCTCTACTTAGTGCCGATCAGAGCAGCCCTTCCCGAGTACTGAAGAGAAAAAGCGGTGAAGTCTGATGCCTGATATTGTTCTTTCCAGCGCAGTCCGCGACAACCTGCTGTCGCTCAAACAAACGGCCGATTTGCAGTCGCTGACGCAGAACCGGCTTGCGACCGGGTTGAAAGTCAACACGGCGCTCGACAATCCAAACTCCTACTTCACGGCCCAGTCCCTGAACGACCGGGCGGGAGATCTTGCCAATCTGCTCGACAATATGGGTCAGTCGGTCCAGACGCTGAAGGCAGCCGACAAGGGGATCACATCGATCACCAAGCTGGTTGAGTCGGCCAAGGCCATCGCCAATCAGGCGCTGCAGACCTCCAGCGAATACGAGCGCAAGCAATTCGCCGAGCAGTACAACGACCTCCTCGAGCAGATCGAGGACATGGCGCGGGACTCCAGCTACAAGGGCAAGAACCTGCTTGCCGGCGCAGGCAACGAACTGGAAGTGATCTTCAACGAGGACAGCACGTCCAACCTGACGGTCGATCCGGTCGACTTCACCGACACCACCCTGGACGACGGTCTCAATCTGGACGACCTCGACACGGGCGGGACGGGTACATCGTCCTTCAACATGTATGGCAGCTCGTCCACCGTGACCCTGACAGGCCTGCAGGCCTCCTCTCAGCTGACCGACCTGGTGAACTGGCAGAACGGCGACCACGTCACGATCACCCAGGGGACGGAAACGGTTACACTGACGGTCGGCACCGATATTGTCACGGTTCAGGACTATATCGATGCCCTCGACGATCAGCCCGGCATTCATGCAAGCTTCGACGAGGCGACCGATTCCATCACGATCGTGACCGGTCTCGAATCGTCCATCAGCATCGCCAAGGACGCCGCGGCGGGTGCTCCGAGTACGACGACGGGCGGCGGCAGCGCGACCGGTGCGGCGACGGTTACGACCGTGACCGCGCTGAGTTCCACGGCCACGCTGATCACTTCCGGCGGCTTCCAGGCCGGCGACACGATCACGATTACCGACGGCAACGGTTTCGAGCCGGCCTCCATCGAAATCGACGAAGAAACCACGGTCAGCGACCTGGTGAACTTCATCAACAACGTCAAGGGGCTCGACGCGACTTTCTCAGGCGGCATGGTGAGCCTGATCGGGGAAGTCTCCTTCGACATCAGCAGTTCCAACAGCGACTTCAACCGGATGACGGTCGGCAGCACGACCGGAGTGGTCGGCCTGAGCGCCGCCGCCTCTGATTTCAAGAGCGACACAGACATCGATCGAACGCTGCAGGCCATCAATGCGGCACTCGATGAACTTCGAAACGCCGCCCGGTCGATGGGTACGGCGCTTTCCACGGTTGAAATCCGGACGGACTTCACCGAGAATCTCATCAACACGCTCGAAGTCGGCGCCGGGGAACTGACGATTGCCGATATGAACGAGGAAGGCGCGAACATGCTGGCCTTGCAGACCCGCCAGCAGCTTTCCTCAACCGCCCTGTCCCTGGCAAACCAGGCCGACCAGAGCGTCTTGAGCCTGTTTGGTTAAGGCCGTTACGGTTAATACAAGCAGTGCTAATCATTAAGGTATTGGGCGGGAACGTTAACCAATTTGTTAATGTTCTCGCGGATACTCAAGCGTGGAGGTCACGGAATGGCGCTCAAGGTCGAGCTGAAACCGGGCGAACGGATCATCATCGGTGACAGTGTCATCACCAACGATAATCAGCGAACCCGCCTATTTATCGAAGGCCAGGCGCCCATTCTGCGGGAAAAGGATATTTTGACCCCGGCAACCGCCGATACGCCGGCTAAACGGATCTATTTGGCCGTTCAGCTGATGTATCTGTCGAACGACATGGAGAAGATTCAGGAGAATTACTTCACCCTCGTCAACGACATCGTAAAAGCGGCTCCGAGTACCATCCCGTACGTCACAAGGATAAGCAACGCGATTTTAGCCGGCGCCTTCTACAAAGCATTGAAAGAAGCACGCAAGCTCATCGAATATGAAGGGAAGCTGATCGGTCATGTACAAGCAGGCAGCACAGGCTTACCAGAAAGCGAGCCAGGTGGCGGTGTCACCGAGGGAGCTGGAAGCGAATCTGCTGATGAAAGCCGCAGCCCGGCTGCAATTGATCAAGGATGAGTGGGAAGAGTCCTCGCTTGCGGAAAAGGACGACGCACTGGTCTACAACCGTAAGCTATGGACGGTTCTTGTAACCTCCGCGACGAGCGACAGCAGTCAATTGCCGCAAGCAATCAAGAACAACATGGCATCGCTGGCTGTTTTCATTTTCAAACAGACATTCGATGTGATTGCGACGGAAAATCCCGAGAAACTGAACTCGATCATAAGCATCAACCGCTCGATCGCCGAGGGACTGCGCGCGGAGCCGGAAGAATAATCCGCACTCACCAAAGTTTGAAGAAAGGCCGGACTGACGTTCCGGCCTTCTTTTACTGACAAACCGTCAGACGGTCATTCCGGACAAGTGCAGCGGAGCTATGCACAGATCCGGAAATCGTCTGCGCCAAAGGCGCCCAATACTCAAGTTACATCAGATAGATATGAGAGAAGGTGCTTGCTGCCGCTCGTGCTTGTCAGCTGGATACCGGCTCACGCGACACAACTTCGCGGCGCGCTGTCCGGAATGACTTCGTGAGGGTTGTCAGCCGCGCTCGCTATCAGAGATAGTCGGACAGGCTCAGGTTGAACACGATGGCAGTCGCCTGGTAGGAGACCTCGATGGTGTTCTGCAGTTGCAGTATCTCGGCCGCCAGCAGGTCCTGATCGACGCCTTCGATCTCCGCGATCGTTCCCTCGTAGCTGCTTTTCATCAGGACGTGCCGGTCGTCGGTCTGGGTGACCGTGCGGTGGGTGATGGCGATATCGGTCGCGATGTCGACGATCCCTGACTGGTCGACCCCTTCCGGGTGAAGCAGAGAGCGCAGATTGGCGGACAACGTGTTGTAGTACTCTTCGTCGGTCGCCGTGCCGCCGGAGAAATCCGCAGCCACGAAAGCGGCAAGGGCCTGAACCAGTTCCTGAATCGGTTCCTCGTTCGCCCTGACGCCGTAGTTCACCGTCAAATTCGAATCGACGACCGCGTTCTTGTCCTCCCGGGCATCGGTCGTGACCGTATTCCGGCCGGTGTACCAGGCCGTCGTGGTCGTCCCTCCCGCGATCAGGGCCGTCGCCGTATCGAAGGGGGGACCGTCCACGCGCTGCGGTTCGGCACCGGAAAACGTGCTGAAAAACTCGTCGGACGCCCATTCGTCGGAAACCGCCTTCAGGGTCGTCAGCGCCTGGTGCTCGATTTCATCGGCGATCGCATCCCTGAGGTTTTGCGCCGTTTCCTCAAGATCCGCACCGATGGCGAATGTGCCTTCGGTCTCGTTGGAGGTCGCCGCCGTGAACTCGATGGTAACCGTCTCGGTATGAGTGGGCGGCAGGGTCAGCTCGACGGAGATCGTCTCGCCCAGGTTCGGCTGCCCGGTGAACTGGATGTCGACGGTATCCGGATCGGCGGCCGCCGGACCTGTGATCGCGACATTGGTCAGGGTCGACGTGACGGCGGAAATATCGAAACCGAAATCATGGGCGCCGTCTTCGGCGATCGTGAACGTGGAATCCGTCGGGATCGGCCCGGGGGCGTAGTTCGTCGTCAATGCGGATGTGGTCGTGCGGCCGGTATTCGTCGCGCCGAGATTGGCCTCCTGATATTCGCTCATGACCGTCCGGAGCCCGTCGAGACCATCCGCGCCGTTCAAAATCGCATCGATGGTCGCGACCGGATCGTTCACCGCGTCGGTTCCCCCGAAGACATAAAAGCTGGCGACTTCCGTGTTCAGGATGTTGACCGCTTCGTTCAACAGGAGTTCCGCCCGGGACTGGGTTTGGGTCTGACCGTCGTCCTGAAGCACGAAATCGTTCGAATCGAGGGCGGATTTGGCGTCTTGCCGAATATCCTCCAGCCTTTCGAGCGACATGGTCATGGTTTTCAGGTGCAGATCGGTGATCGTGATTGTCTGCTGAAAGGTCTCGATCATGCTGACTTTCTGGGTCAGTTCGATATCGAGGAGCCTCCGGTCGCCGATTTCCCCGTAGGTCGTTCCGCTCTTGCCGCGCGCCAACTGCGTGGTCTTTTCCGACAGGAGGTCGTTCAGCTCGCCGAGCTGGCGCGTCAGATAGGTCCGTGAGGTGGTTATGGAAGAGACGGTCATGGTTTCACTACAAGATGTTCAGGAGCTCGTCGAAGAGCTCGTTGATGGTCTGCATCACCCTGGCATTGGCCGCGTAGGCGTTCTCAAGCTGCACCATGAAGGCCAGTTCCGTATCGAGGTCCACCGCGTAGCTTTCCTCGTAGCGGATCGCCAGGTTGACGGTGAGGGTCTCCTTGGCCTGCTGATAGGTGGCCGCGTCTTCGGCCTGATTGCCCTGGAACGCCACGGTCTGGTTGACATAATCGAGCACCGTTCCCTGGAACGGCGACGAAGCGCTGCCGATGCCCGCAGCCGGGTCGAAATACGCGGTGCCGGACGCAAGGGCATCCGCCAGAAACTGGGCCCGCGCGGGATCGTTCGCGGTGTTGGCCGTCGGCGTCGTCTGATAGTTCACCAGAAGCGCGCTGTCGGTCAGAAGATCCGGGTTGACCCGGATGCCGCTCGCAAAGCCAAGACGCTGGCTGCCATCCTCCAGCGCGTCGGTGAAAAGCTCCGGCCCATCGCGCTGATCAACGAAAATCGCAAGGCCGAGCCCCTGGTCGGTATTCGCCGTGACCGTCACGTCGGCGGTCAGGCTCTCGACGCTGGTCGGCGCGCCGGTATCGCCCAGAATGCGCAGCTCGTCGGATCCGTTGTTGCTGACCTGAAGGCCGGTGGCGCCAAGCGCGGCAATGATGTTGGTGATGTAGGTCGCTTCCGTTCCACTGGATATATCGATCCCGAAAACCGTGTCGTTCGGATCCGCGGTCGCCGAATTGTCCAGAGGCAGAAGCGACGGATCCTCAACCGCCACAAGGGTGACGGACTGCTCGACGCCCGAACTGTCCGTGTATTCCAGGGAAATCGTGTTTCCGGGCTGCAGAGCGGAGACGTCGAGATCGAAACCGGTATCGGGCGCGACCGTGACGGCCGTGCTGTCGACCGTGACGTTCGAGAAGGCAAGCGACAGTTCCGCCGCGATCGTGTCCAGCTGCGCTTGCGCCTCGACCAGAATGTCGTCCCTGAGCTCTGCTGTTGCAACCAGTGTCCCTGACCGGGACGCGGAGATCAGATCGTAGGTGGAACCGCCCGGTGTCGTGACGGTGACCGTGTTGCCGGCCTGTCCGGGCTGAAGCAGATGCGTGGGCGTGAAACTCAGGGTGGATGCCCGATTGTCGGCATAGAGCTGTTGTCCGTCGGCGGTCTGAATGAACAGCGTGCCGTCGGTGTCCTTGCTCACATCGACATCGATGTACCCGGAAAGCTGCTCCAGGAGCCTGTCGCGCTCGTCTTCCATGTCCGCCGTGGACACGCCGGCCTGCTCCGCTTCGCGGATGGTCTCGTCGATATCCTCGATACTTGAAAGAATATTGTTCACTGTCTCGGTCTGGCTGGCCAGAGACGTATCCGCTTCCTGCCGCAGGTCCGCGATCTGCTCGTAGGAGGTGCTGAGTTCCCGGGCGATGGCCTCGGCGGCCGAGACGACCTCCTTTTGCGCGGCGTAGCTCCCCGGCTCGTTGATCAAAATGGACAGCGCGGAAGACAACTGCGTCGACAGGGCCGCCAGACCGCTATCGTCATCGATCGTGCCGAAAATGTCGTCCAGCCTGTCGGTGAAGTCGGCGATTTCCTTGGCGTAATTCGTATCGGCGAGCGAATTGAAGTAATCTGTCTGAAGCTGTTCGTTGACGACACGGCGAATTTCCGTCGCCGTAATCCCGGCGACGTTTCCCTGGCCATCGAAAAACGCGTCCGCCGAAATCGTTTTCTTGGAATAGCCGGCCGTATCCGCGTTCGCGATGTTGGTTGCCGTAACATCCAACTGACGCTGATTGTAGGAAATTCCGAAGACCGCGGTGTTGAGGGCGCTTGTCAGACCCATTGCGGCGTCTCCCTGGTTTAACGCGACTGAACCGGACGGGCCGACGGGTCAGAACCCGTCGGCGGTCAGGATGTTACCGGACCATGTTCAGGGCATCGTCCAGCATCTCATCCGCGGAGGTGACCACCTTGGAGTTCGCCGAGTAGGCCTGCTGGGTAATGATCAGTTTGGAGAACTCGTCCGCGATGTCCGCGTTGGAGAGCTCCAGCTTCTTCGACAGGATCTGCCCGCCCCCGGACAGATCGGCCGCTCCGGACGATGTCGTCGAAGCGAAAGCCGCCCCATCGACACGCTGCAGATACTGCTCGGCTTCGAAGGTCGCCAGCGGAATCTCGTAAACCGCCCGGCGCTGACTGTTGGAATAGTTGGCGATCACCCTGCCCGCTTCGTCAACGGTGACACTGGTCAACTCACCCGCCGGATAGCCGTCCTGGTCGAGAGACACCGAACTCGCCGTTCCGTCGGGATCGGAATACTGGGTCAGATCCCCGCCGGAAAACGTGACCTCGACGTTGGTCGCGGTCGATCCGTCGATGACCAGAGAGGCGATGTCGAAGCCGTCGCCGGTGCCGTTGACCGCACCGATCGAACCCGCGGTCAGGGAGTTGAGCGCACCGGAACTGGTGAAATCCGCATCGCCGACGTGCCACCAGGAATTGGTCGCGTCGCCATCGGTGTTGATGTACATGCCCCAGGTATCGAGCACAACGGGCGGCCCCACATCCGCGTTCGCGATCTTCGCGTAGCGGACTTCGACATTCATCGCCGTGCCGTTGTCATTGTAGATGGTGATCGAACCGCCGGAAATGGAGCTGTCCAGGAAGGCGAGTTCGTCCGCGACCGGAATGTCCGCGCTTGCGGTGACACCGGAGTCCAGCAAGGCGGAAGCAATCGAGCCGTCATAATCGTTGGTTTGCGGAACGCGCGGCAGGTTGGCCTGATACTCCACAGTTGTGGTCGCGGAGGCCGGCAGCGGCTGATTGTCCACCAGGACCACGGTCGGATTGTCGCCCACCGGATTGCCGGTGATCGGGTCGAGCGGAAAGCCCTGCAGGTAATAGCCCGCCGCGTTGATCAGGTAGCCTTCCTGGTCGCGCTCGAAGTCGCCGCCGCGGGTATAATAGGTTTCCTCAGCGAACGTCGTCGATCCATCGACCACATCGGCCGCCTTGGTCACGACGAAGTACCCTTCCCCGTTGATCGCCATGTAGGTGTCCACATCGACGGACGTTATATCGCCCTGAACGGTGTTGGTCGCACGGGAAGTGGCAAAGGTGGTGCCGGAGACCTGCTGGAACTGATTGGCTCCGCCGCCCGCGACAAGATCGGAAAAGGTCGTGTCGAGCCGCTTGTATCCGGTCGTTTGCGAGTTGGCGACGTTACCGGAGATGTTTTCAAGAGCCGTTGCCTGCGCGGTCAGTCCGGAAACCGCCGAATTGATAGCCCCATAAATACCCATTTTTCATCCTCTTGATTGCCTTGGGCACAGTGACGCGGGCATCCGCCCAAAATCGCCTCCCTCCCCGCAAAGGACGTGCCAACTCCGACATTTCCAATTTTTTCCAAGCCTTTCCAATTATTTAGGTGTTACACTATGATTTCCGAGCATGTCCGGACTCCCGGCAATTCAGGCCGAAGGGGCAAAAACTTCCACACAAGCTGGGCAAGACTATCCCTCCGGTGCCTAGCGGCTTTCGGGGACTTGCGTCCGCGGTCGGAGCCTGCCACTTTTCCGCGGATTGAAACGAAATGGATGACCATATGCGCTTTGAAGGAACCGACGACTATATCGCAACGGAAGACCTGCGGATCGCCGTCAACGCCGCGGTTGCCCTGGAACGCCCGCTTCTCGTCAAGGGGGAACCCGGCACCGGCAAGACCGTTCTTGCCGCCCAGGTGGCCGAGGCACTGAAGGCCCCGCTCATCGAATGGCATGTCAAATCGACCACCAAGGCGCAGCAAGGCCTTTACGAGTACGATGCGGTTTCCCGTCTTCGCGACAGCCAGCTCGGCGACGAGAGGGTGCAGGACATCAACAATTACATCCGCAAGGGCAAACTCTGGGAAGCCTTCGTCGCCCCGGAAAGGCCTGTCCTTCTGATCGACGAGATCGACAAGGCCGACATCGAATTTCCCAACGACCTCCTCCTGGAACTCGACCGTATGGAGTTTCATGTCTACGAGACGGGCGAGACCGTCCGGGCCAGACAGCGTCCGGTAGTCATCATCACCTCAAACAACGAAAAGGACCTGCCGGACGCTTTCCTGCGCCGTTGTTTCTTCCATTTCATCAAGTTTCCCGACCCTGAAACCATGGCCGAGATCGTCGAAGTCCATTTTCCCGGCCTGAAGAAGCGCCTGCTGAACGAAGCCCTGCGCCTGTTCTTCGAGGTGCGCGATGTGCCCGGACTGAAAAAGAAGCCGTCGACCTCCGAACTGATCGACTGGGTCAAACTTCTTTTGAACGAAGACGTCGATCCCGAAACGCTTCGTCAACAGGATAGTACCAAACTGATCCCGCCGCTGCATGGCGCGCTTCTGAAGAACGAGCAGGACGTTCACCTCTTCGAACGTCTTGCATTCATGGCCCGCCGGGAACGCAGCTAAACAAGAGGAAAACATCTTGCCTCAACGGCCCGCAGCCCTGCTTCCGATTGCCGTCGTGCTTGTGTCCGTCTTCTGCGCCCTTCCTGCGCGCGCTCAGGTTCCACCCGAGGAGGAAGCAGGCTGGCAGAGCGATGTCGGCGGTCTGAGCCATTTCTCCGGGCTACGCTGCCCCGACACGATCGGGTCGTTTTACCGGGTAAAGGCCATGGCAAGCGACGGCGTCAGTCTGGCGGGATGCATCTATACCGGTCAGGACGGCCTCACCGCCGTCCTGCGCAAGCACCTCCTGGGCACCGGACGGCGTGAAGCGCTGGCCTTTTCCAGAAACTACAAGTCCGCCGGCTTCGAACCGGTCAAAATGAGCGGCGCCGCCGCATCCGGCATCTCGTTCCGGACACGGAACTGGACACCGTCGAGCCTGTTGGAAACCTTCTGGTATTTCTCCGGCGAAAAGGCGGACTATACTCTGTGGATCGCTTACACGTTGCCCGCCCAGGAAGGAGAAGTCGGACCGGCGCTCGAGGTCTTCACCGACGCGCTGGCCCTTCAGAACTGACCCGGCCGGACGGCTGGCCCGCAATACCATTAGGCTGAACGAAACCATGCGCCTCCTGCTTCTGAGACATGCCAAATCCGACTGGGGAGATTCCGATCTTGCGGACATCGACCGGCCGCTCAATGCGCGCGGCAAGGCGGCCGCTCAGACAATGGCAAGGTATCTGAAAGAGAACGGCCTGCTACCGAATCAGATCCTGTGTTCGACCGCGCAGCGAACCCGGGAAACCCTCTCCAGACTGCTGCCTCAGATGCCGTTCGAAGCCCAGATTCAATTGATGTCCGACCTCTACAGGCAAAGCGAGGACGACTATATCGGCCTGATCCGCAAATACGGCGGACGAACGCAGAACCTTATGGTGATCGGCCATAACCCGGCGACAGAACTGACGGCTTTCAACCTGTCCGGCACCGGCGACGGCAACGCGCTTTCGGAAATCCAGGAAAAGTACCCGACCGGGGCGCTCGCCGTGATCGATTTCGACATCGCGGACTGGTCGGAGCTTGAAGTCAGGACCGGCCACCTGGAAAGATTCGTCAAGCCGAGGGACCTTTAATTGCACTCGAGCGCCTTCGCGCCTACATCACGCGCTGGAGGTGCCCGTGAACCCTTTGACCACACTTGCGGAAGAAACCCGGCTGACCCTGGCGAACCTTGCCGATGCAGCCAGCGACCTGACCGTGCCAAGCCTTCGGCTCGGCGTGACCGGTCTGGCGCGGGCCGGCAAGACGGTGTTTCTGACCGCACTGGTGCACAATCTGGTCCACGGTGGGCGCCTGCCTGTGTTCAGCGCGGCTGCGGGCCGGCGCATGACCGGCGCGCGGCTGCAGCCTCAACCTGACGACACCGTCCCGCGCTTCGAATACGAGGCCCATGTCCGCGATCTGATCGGCAACCGCGTCTGGCCGGAATCCACCCGCCAGGTCGCCGAACTGAGGCTGACGATCGACTATGAAAGCGCGTCCTACATTCATCGCAAGCTCGGCCCGGGCCGCCTGCATGTCGACCTGATCGACTACCCGGGCGAATGGCTTCTGGACCTGCCACTCCTGTCCAAGGACTACGCGGCCTTCTCCAGGGAGGCTCTGGACCGGGCCCGGGCGCACTATCGCAAAGAGATTGCCGCCCCTTTTCTCGAAACGCTGAAGCAAGCGCAGCCCGACGCGCCGGCGGAAGAACCGAGCGCGCAAAATCTCGCCGGCTGTTTCAAGACCTATCTGGCCGCCTGCCGGGCCGATACCCACGCGCTCTCCATGCTGCCGCCCGGACGTTTCCTGATGCCGGGCGACATGGACGGCTCCCCCGCGTTGACCTTCGCGCCCCTGGACATTCCCAGAGACGCGCCCGCCGCCCGGTCCGGAACGTTGCGCGCCATGATGGAGCGGCGCTACGAGGCCTACAAGGCCCATGTCGTGAGACCTTTCTTCCGGAACCATTTCGCCAGGCTCGACCGCCAGATCGTTCTCGTGGATGTGCTTCATGCGCTGAATGCCGGACCGCATGCGGTTGCGGATCTGGAAGTGGCCTTGAGCGAAGTCCTCGAAGCCTTCCGGCCCGGCAAACGAAGCTGGTTGTCGTCCATCCTGACGCGGCGCATCGACCGCATTCTCTTCGCCGCCACCAAAGCGGACCACTTGCACCGCTCCGACCACGACCGGCTGGAAGCCATTCTCAGACGGCTGGTGTCAAGAGCCGAAGAACGCGCCCGCTTCAAGGGCGCGGAGGTCGACGTTCTCGCGATGGCCGCCGTGAGGGCAACCCGGGAAGCGACCGTCAGGCACCGGGGAGAGGAACTGCCGGCCATCCTGGGAACGCCCCTGCCCGGAGAGCGGCTGAATGGTGACGCCTATGACGGCGAAACGGAAATCGCCATGTTTCCCGGCGACTTGCCGGAAAACGTTGAATCGCTTTTTGGACAAGCTGAATCGTTATCTGAAGATGCCCGTGCAGCGTTCCAGGCCGCGCAGAGCGATCTGCAGTTCCTGCGTTTCCGACCGCCCAGTCTGGACACAACCGCCGAAGGCCTCACCCTGTCCCTGCCGCATATCCGCTTGGACCGGGCGCTTGAATTTCTGATTGGAGACCGACTGGCATGACCGGGACCATTCCCCCTTCAGGCCCGGCGTCCGGGCCCCCTTCCACCCGTAAGCCCGCTGCGTTCCGTCTTGATGACAGCAAGGTGCGGTTGACCGACGACGAGACCCGAAAGCCGTCGGCCAACGAGACACTGATCACCGAAACCCTGCTGGAAGAGGACGTTCCCCGCCTGCCGCGCGAGGCCAGCACGCCGCGCACCGGTTTCAATTTCGGAAAATGGCTCACGATCGGGCTCGGAGGGCTCGCGTCCCTGGCGGTCGGCCTGGCGGTTGACAGCCTGATCCGCGACCTTTTTGCCCGAACCGACTGGCTTGGCTGGCTGGGTATCGCTCTGGCCGCGCTGGCCGCCCTGGGTCTGCTCGGACTGGTTTTCCGCGAGATCGCCGGAGTGCTCCGGCTCGGCCGGATCGACCATCTGCGCGAGCGGCTGGCAACCGCGGCGGAAGCGGACGATGCCAGGGCCGCGACCGCCACTTTGAAGGAACTTCTGGCGCTCTATGCCGACCGGCCGGAAACGGCCCAGGGCCGCAAGATCCTGGCAGGCCATATGCGCGAGGTGATCGACGGAGCGGATCTGGTCAAGCTTGCCGAGCGCGATCTTCTGGCGCCACTCGATCAGGAAGCCCGCCGGATCGTCATGAACAGCGCCAAGCGGGTTTCGGTCGTCACGGCGGTCAGCCCGCGTGCGCTGGTCGACCTTCTGGCGGTCCTGTTCGAGAACCTGAGAACCATTCGCCGCCTGTCCGCCCTTTATGGCGGGCGGCCCGGAACGCTCGGTTTCCTGCGGCTCGCCAAACACGTCATGGCTCACCTGGCGGTGACCGGCGGCATGGCGGCCGGCGACAGCCTGGCGTCCCAGGTTCTCGGTCACGGCATCGCCGCGCGTCTTTCCGCCCGGCTTGGCGAAGGCGTCGTCAACGGTCTGCTGACCGCCCGGATCGGCATCGCCGCCATCGCCGTCTGCCGGCCTTCGCCCTTCATCGCCACCAACGGACCGACCGTGTCGGAGTTCATGGGCGAACTGGTGTCTTCTTCCGAGAAGGCAGAAAGGGAAGGCTCGACAGACGCTTGATCCGTTCGCGCCCGGAAGGTCTCGACAGCCCTTCCCGGCGCCGTTACCCTCCGGCCATGTTCATTACCTTCTTCACAGAGCTGAAATCCGCCGGCCTGCCGGTGTCCCTGAGAGAATATCTGTCGCTGATGGAAGCGCTGGATCAGGATCTTGCGGAAAAACGCGTCGAGGACTTCTATTATCTCGCCCGCGTCGCCCTGGTGAAGGACGAGAGCAATCTGGACAAGTTCGACCGGGTGTTCGGCCACGTTTTCAAGGGGCTCGATCTGATGAGCGATGTCCCGGCGACCGAACTCCCGGAAGAGTGGTTGCGCAAACTCGCCGAAAAGCATCTGAGCGAGGAGGAAAAGGCACAGATCGAGGCGCTCGGCGGCTTTGAAAAGCTGATGGAGACCCTGCGCGATCGACTGAAGGAGCAGGAAAAGCGCCATCAGGGCGGCAACAAGTGGATCGGTACCGCCGGCACCTCTCCCTTCGGCGCTTACGGCTACAATCCCGAGGGCGTGCGCATCGGCCAGCACGAAAGCCGGCACAGACGCGCTGTGAAGGTCTGGGACAAGCGGGAATTCAAGGACCTCGACGACACCCAGTTGCTCGGTACCCGCAACATTCAGGTGGCGCTCAAGCGCCTGAGAAACTTCGCCCGCACCGGCGCGGCCGATGAACTCGATCTCGACGGCACCATCCGCTCGACCGCCCACAAGGGGCTTTTGGACATCAAGATGCGACCCGAACGGCACAATGCCGTCAAGGTGCTGCTGTTCTTCGACATCGGCGGATCCATGGACGACCATATTCGTGTCTGCGAAGAGCTTTTTTCAGCCGCCCGCTCCGAATTCAAGGTCATGGAGCATTTCTACTTCCACAATTGCCTTTACGAATACGTCTGGAAGGAAAACCGCCGCCGCCACACCGAGCGCATCGCGACCATGGACGTGCTGCACAAGTACCCTGCCGACTACAAGATCGTTTTCGTCGGCGACGCGT
The DNA here is from genome assembly GCF_017309185.1 of Roseibium aggregatum. Taxonomy (GTDB): domain Bacteria; phylum Pseudomonadota; class Alphaproteobacteria; order Rhizobiales; family Stappiaceae; genus Roseibium; species Roseibium aggregatum_B. Next base: position 355,168 of record NZ_JAEKJZ010000002.1, read on the forward strand.
CCATGAGCCCCTATGAGATCGCCTACGCCGGTGGCTCGGTCGAGCACTGGAACGAGGAACCGGGCGCCGACTGGATGCGGCGCGTCACCGGACTTTACAAGAACGCCATCTGGCTCAATCCCGTACGCCAGGAACACTGGCATTACACCCATTCGATCCAGATGCTCAACGAGCTGATGGACGGACGCATGTTCCCGATGACCGTGGAAGGGCTCACCGAAGCCATGAAGGAACTGGCCCGATGAGCACGTCGGGTGACAACACCGGCTTTTCCGCCCACAGCACAACGTCCGGCATGGTCGGAGGCGGCTTCTACAACGCGAATTCCTCACCGCAATGGAAGGCCATCGAAGCGGTTCTGCCGTTCTTGGACCAGGCAGCGCAGGGTCTTCCGGTCACGGGAAGCGGCCCAGTCTGCCTCGCCGATTTCGGCTGTTCGGAAGGACGCAATTCGATCGAGGTGATGCAACGCGTCCTCGCGTCGCTTCTCCCCCGCACCGACCGCCCCGTTCAGACGATCCACTCGGATCTTCCCACAAATGATTTTTCGAAGCTGTTTTTGAACCTGCGGCCGGAAGGTCGACCGGTGTTCGACTGCAATCGTGTGTTCTCCGCAGCCGTCGGCGGCTCGATGTACGACCAGCTTCTGCCCGACCGGTCACTGCATCTGGCAACCACCTTCAATGCCATTGGATTTCTGTCCCGCCGGCCGGTGGAGGCCTTGCCGGGGTACATAATTCCGAACGGGCCCAGCAAGGAGCGAGGCAACGGCTTTGTGGCTGATGACGACAGGAGCGCCTTTGCGGAGCAGGCGAAGCAGGATGTCGGAGTGTTTTTGCAAAGGCGTGCCCGAGAGCTGGTTCCCGGCGGAAAATTGCTGGTTCAGGTCTTCGGCGCCAATGAAGCCGCAAGCACCTGCGACGGTCTCTATGATCTCTTGAACGACGCCGTCCTAGTCCATGTCGACCAGGGGGAGATCAGCCGGGAGACCTACGAGCGCTATTATCAGCCTGTCTATATGCGCACGCTTGACGAGTTGATCGCACCGGTGACCGAAGACAGTCATGGCGCGGGTGGGCTTTTCGAAATAGAAGAGACCAAATCCTACGAGATTGCCGTCCCGTTCAACGAGCGTTTCCGGTCTGACGGAGATCTGGACCGTTACGCGACAGATTACGTCAATTTCTTCCGCGCCTTCACCCAGACCGTGCTCACCAATGCCCTGCCCGAAACACCGGACAGGGACACGTTGGTCAATCGCGTTTATGAAAAGGCCGTTGATCTGCTCAAGGCAAATCCGGAACGTTATCCGTTCCGCTATATCGCCATCGCCATGCTGCTGACCCGGCGAGGCTAAGCGTTCTTGTCAGCCGCCGCGCAGCACCAGCACCGAACAAGGGGCATGACGCACGATATGGGCCGCGTTGGAACCGATGAAATAGGTCGAAAGCCCCGGCTTGTGCGACGTCATCAGAACCAGGTCGCAGTCGGCTTTTCCGGCCTCCTCGATCACCTCGTTGTAGACGACGCCCATCCTGACGTAACAGTCCACCGCCCCCTCGGGCACATCCAGTTCCTTGCCGATTCCCTCGAGAACCGCTGTGCTTTCGCTGATTTCGCGCTCCTGCCAGCCTTCCGGCAATTGGCTTGCGACGAAGCTCTGCACTTCCGGGCAGACCGCCAGCAGATGAATCTTGGTGCCGTAGTCTCTTGCAAACTGCGCGGCTTTTTGCAGAGCCTCCTTCGCGAACTCCGGTTCGGCCGGATCGACGGGCACGAGAACTTTCTTGAACATTGCTAGTCTTCCCCAAACAGTAGATCTGACAAGTCTTCGCTCCGCAGGCAGGAGTCCGCTTTGAGCCAGATCAATTCAGATCCGCGCCGCCGAAATAGCGGCCGGGCGTGACCCCGAAAGCCTTGCGGAACGTGGCCACGAAAGCGCTCGGCCCCTCATAGCCAAGTTTGTGGGAAACGTCGGACACGCTTCGCCCGGACGCAAGCAGTTCCAGCGCGCGAAAAAGTTTTACCTGCCGGCACCAGGTGCGGTAATTGAGCCCGGTCTCCGCCTTGATCCGGCGTTCGAAGGAGCGGACCGACGTGGCGCACCGCTCGGCGGCTTCTCCCAGAGACGGAATTCGGGCCGGACAGCGCACCACCTCCTCGCAAAGCGCGCGCAGGCGCAAGTCCTGCGGCATGGGCAGCTGCAAGGGAGCGGCCGGCAGCATCTTGAGCTGATCCAGGATCACAGAGGCAATGCGCGCGGCGGGTCCCGTCTCCGTCTCTGATCTCGGATAGGACATGAACTCGAGGATCAGCGCCCGCAAAAGGGTCGTGACCTGCATGACCTGCGGCGTTTTCGGCAGGTCTTTGGTGTGGGCGTACTGAACATAGATATAACGGATCTCGGTGTCGCTCAGATACCGGGTCTGGTGCCCCACGCGCGGCGGCAGCCACACCGCTCTCTCGGGCGGAACGAAAAAGGTGCCCAGTTCGGTGTCTATGGCGATCGATCCCCTGACCACGTGAAAAAGCTGCGCGGCGTCGTGGGCATGCCAGTCGTTGCTCAGGCCTTGCGGCTGCGTCCGCGCGTAGCCGATGATCGGCGCGGCAACCGCAAACTTGGGAAATTCCGCCAGTTCGGGATGAATACCCATGAAGCCCGGTCGTCCTCTTCAAAGGGTCCGCCTTGGCTGCAAAGGCGGAACACCTGCACTGCTTTCTGTCCAGCCCCGCAGGTCAAGGAGGACGCAACGGGATAATTTTTGGCGGGTCGCAGCAATTTGATGACAAAACAGCGCTAACACGCAACATTCTAATGGGTTTAGAAGCTACCGACAACGCTCTTTGAATTTCCTTGTTTCAGGGTTCTTGAATGACCTATTTCACGCAAAACGCTCATCCGGACGAAACGAAAGGGTGGCGGTCTCCGGCGGTTCTCTTGATGATCATGGCAGGCGCCATGCAATTGTCGTTTGCCGCCTGGTGGAACCTGATGAACAATTTTGCCGTTCAGGAACTGGATTTCACCGGCCGCGAGATCGGCATTCAACAATCGATCCGCGAAATTCCGGGCTTCCTGAGCTTCCTGGCGGTCTATCTGCTCCTGATCATGCGCGAGCAGACTCTTGCCTACGCCTCACTGCTTTTGCTTGGCGTCGGGGTTGCCGTGACCGGTTATTTCCCGACGGCGATCGGTTTCTACGTGACGACATTGGTCATGTCCGTCGGCTTCCACTATTACGAGACCATGGCCCAGTCGCTGTCCCTGCAATGGCTGCCGAAAGCGACCGCCGCGGCCAGCATGGGCAAGATCATCTCCGTCGGAGCCTTCGCGCAGTTGATCGCTTACGGATTGATCTTTGTCGGCTGGAAAGCCTTCGATCTGTCCTTCACAGTGGTCTTTGCGATCGCGGGCGGTCTGACCCTCATCGTCCTTGCGTTTCTGGTGATCGCCTACCCTCAGTTCAAGGAAGGTGTGCCCCAGCGCAAGAAGCTGATCCTGCGCAAACGATACTGGCTGTTTTACGCCCTCACCTTCATGGCCGGCGCCCGGCGCCAGATCTTCACCGTCTTTGCCGGCTTTCTGATGGTTGAACGGTTCGGCTATGACGTCCACGAAGTCGCCGGCCTGTTCCTTCTCAACGGCGCGTTCAACATGCTCCTTGCACCGAAGATCGGCAGCCTGATCGTCCGGTTCGGCGAGCGCAAGGCTCTGATCCTGGAATACATTGGCCTGTTCGTGGTGTTCCTCAGCTACGCCTTTGTCACCAACGCCACCCTGGCCGCCAGCCTCTATGTGATCGACCACGCCTTCTTCGCGATAGCGATTGCCATCAAGACCTATTTCCAGAAAATCGCCGACCCGGCCGACATCGCGCCCACCGCGGGCGTCGCCTTCACGATCAACCATATCGCGGCGGTGTTCATTCCGGTTCTGTTCGGTTTCATCTGGCTCGTCTCCCCGGCCGCGGTCTTTCTCGCCGGAGCTGTCATGGCGCTGGCCAGCCTGTTCCTGGCCTCGCTCATTCCTGACGTCCCCGAGGAAGGACGGGAAGTCGACTTCTGGTTCAGAAAACCGTCGACACAGCCGGCGGAGTAATACCAACCAGAACTAACAGAAACTCATCTGATGACACGTTCCTGTTAGTTGCGGGTGGTATCAGGCGTCTCAACCTGCTCTTTCGGAAAACCTTGTCGTCCCGGCCTTGAGCCGGGGCAGCAACGGGTAACATTCGCTCCAGACAGTTTGAACGGAGCGATAAGGCGTCCAGTCGTCCTAGAGCCTTTCACGGTTAGATTGAAGCATTCTGCCGGAGCAGATTTGGTTCAAGGCCAAGGGCTTTGACGAAGGCCGTGCTGGCTGCACGGTCGAGGCAAAGCCCGACGGCATTGGGCCAAATCGGCCCGGCCCTTCGGGTTCGCGTCCGGCGGCCGCCTGCTTTGTCGCGCCGCTTGCCCATAGCCCGCTATGGGCTTCACGTCCCTCCGCGCAGCTCGACTCGCCGGATGACAAACAGAATGCTTCAATCTAACCGTGAAAGGCTCTAGGCCTGGCGCTCCGGCACATGGACGATCAGTCCGTCCAGGTCGTCCGTCACCTTGATCTGACAGGAAAGACGCGAGGTCGGCTTCACGTCGTAGGCGAAGTCGAGCATGTCTTCTTCCATGGGCTCGGGCGCTCCGGTTTTCTCCTGCCAGCCTTCGTCGACATAAACATGGCAAGTCGCGCAGGCGCAGGCACCGCCACACTCCGCCTCAATACCCTGGATCATGTTCTTGATGGCGTTTTCCATCACCGTGGAGCCGACAGGCGCCTCGACATCGGTCTGGTTTCCATCGACGGTGATAAATGTGATTTTAGGCATAAGTCGCGTCCGAGCCCTGATATGGAAGATTTCAGCCCAACGGACATAAAGGTTCCGCCGGAAAGGTCAAGGACACGCCGGAAGAACGCGTCAAAGTGACTTGCCGGCTCACCCGGTCAGAAGATCGACGATATAGCTGTTGGCTTCCATGACCGCCGCGCAGAGAGCCTCGCAGGAGCCTTCGGATGCTCCCGTCATCGAAGTTTCCAAGGTTTCGCAGACCTGCGCGACACGCTCGGCCCCGATCGCCCGCGCCGATCCTTTGAGGGTGTGGATCAGATCGCGCCGCACCGAAGCATCGGTCTCGTCCGCCAGCCGCTCCAGGGTGTTCGAGGACTGCGATTTGAAGAGATGCAGAACCTGAACTTCAAGGTCCCGGTTTCCCAGCGTGTTCGTTGCCAGTTGCACCAGATCGATCGGTGCTTCCGGCCCGGCGCGACCGGACACGCGGGCCATGGAGGAAGGGGCCATGAGGGTGCTCCAAACTACTCGATACCTGGCTGACGGCACCCCGCCGAAAGCTTTCACTGACAAAAGTGTGCGCTTTAAGCCCGAATACAGGGTTAATCCGGCCGCCCAAACGGTGTTTGGCAGGCAATGTCCCCAAAAAATTGTTTTCTTGGTTAACGCGTTTTAAGGCAGCCTCGAAAAGCACCCGAAAAAAAGCCTTGCGTTTCCGTCATTTTCTAAACTGCAAAAAATCCGCCCGGACGATTCGCCGTTAACTTTTTTTGTCTTTTTGACTTGCCGAAAGAGCCTCGACCGCTGCAGGCGTCAGCTTGCAGACCAGCCAATCGGGCTTGATTGGATTGGAAAACCAAGGCTCTGCCCAACCGGCATCGATACAGGCGCGGATGGTGCGCGCCGGAATTTCACGTCCGTCGTCATCGAAAAGAGGCAGTTTGCCTCCGGGCTGAGCCAGCCCCTTCCGCAACCAGCGCTTTTGCGGAGCGGAGAGCTTTCCCGTTTTAAGGGCAGTGGCATTCGTGGCGTCCTGGGCCGCCCTCAAAGCTTCCGATTTGGTCGATTCTGGCATCAGGACAGTCCCCTAAGTGATTCACACCGTTGCCGTTTCTTGTTCGTTAGGAGAGATTGTGCCATTACAGTTATCGATGCGGCAAGGTGGGGAGTAAACCGTCGAACGTAAAAGTTCGCGGTCGGTCAGCGGCGACCCTCCTCAATAGAAGACGGCGTTGCTATGCTTGTGCAGGCAAGACGACCGTCGACCCTAACGCATCCGGTAGACCTTGGAGTGCTGCGGCAAGCAGCGAGCCGGCTATACCGGTATGTAATGAGTACGGATGTGAGGCGACCCTAAATGGCAAACCCGACAAAGGCGAAAGACCCGGCGGAAGCGGCTCTGTCCGCGGTGGAAGAGGCCTTGAAGCTCGACTTCGGCGGCCCGGACATGGCGGCACCGGAGACGGCTCCCGATGCGAGCGCGGCGGTGGAAACGGAACCCGCGCGCAAGTCGCAGGCGGCAACCCAAAGCCCGTCCCCACGCGAAGAGCGTCAGGCAAGGCGGCGCGGCCGCGGCGGACGCCCCCCGGCAGCCAATGACGACCGCCGCAACATCGGCAATCTGATCTACGCGCTCCAGCGCCGTCCGTCCTCTGCTCCCTTCTGGGGAGCCCTTGCCCTGAGCGCCGTCTGGGCCGCTCTCGGCACCAGCCTGTTCATGTCGGCCTTTTCCGACCAGGTCGCAGCCTTGAGCGATCCCCAGAGCCTGCTCAGCTCTCCCGAAATGATCCTGGCGGCGGTCGGCATCGTCGTTCCGATCATCTTCTTCTTCGTCATGGCCATGATGATCTGGCGGGCCCAGGAAATGCGCATCGTCGCACGGGGCATGACCGAAGTCGCTCTGCGTCTCGCGGAACCGGAAGACATGGCCAAGGAATCCATCCTGAGCGTCGGCCAGGCAATCCGGCGCGAAGTCGCGGCCATGGGCGACGGTATCGAACGCGCGATCGCCCGCGCCAGCGAGCTGGAAGTCCTGGTCCACAACGAGGTGTCGTCGCTCGAACGCTCCTACAACGACAATGAACTGAAGATCCGCGCCCTGATCGAGGAACTCGTCAGCCAGCGTGAATCCATCGTGATGAACGCCGAGCGCGTCCGTGAGACCATTGCCGGCGCGCACGAGAAATTCTCCTCTCAATTGTCCGACACGACAGGCGATCTCGGCAGCACTGTCGACCAGGCTACGCAGCGCATGATCGATGCCGTCAACAGACAGGTGGAAGAACTGACCTCCACCGTCGACTCCCGCATCGAGTCCCTGGGCGCTACCCTCAATGCCTCCGGCACCGAACTTGTCGACTCCCTCACGGTCCGCGCCGAGGACTACGTGGCGCGCCTGTCCACCACGGGCAGCGAACTGGTCGACAATCTCGCCGAAACCGGCTCCACCATGTGGGAAAGCCTGTCCGCGCGCGGCAACGAGGTCAACGACCGGTTCGCCAGCACGGCCACCAGCTTTGTCGAGACCTTCACGGCCCGCAGCACGGAGATCAACGAGACCCTGAACGCCTCGAGCACCTCCGTGGTCGAGACCCTGAGCAGCAAGGCCGACGAATTCCGCACCACGCTTGAGTCCACCGGCAGCAGCGTCGGCGAGATCATCACCCAGCGAGGTGAAGAGATTAACGCCAACCTGTCGCTGACCTCAGGCCGTCTGATCGACACGATCACCTCCCGGACCGAGGAACTGGTCACGACCGTGGACACGCGCGTCACCGCGCTGGACACCTCGCTGGCGGAAACCGGCGCCCGGGTTGTGGACAGCATCTCCGAGCGCGGCCAGGCCGTCACCGACACCATCTCCATGCGCGGCGCGGAGATCGTCGAGACGCTTTCCGGCCGCTCCACCGAGGTCGCGGAAATTCTGCGCGGCACCGGCGAGAGCATTGTTGTCGACCTCTCCCTGCGCGGCGGCGAAATCGCGGCCAAGCTGGACGAAACCGCCGGTTCGCTCACCCAGACCATCTCGGTGCGCGGCGGCGAACTCGCCGACAAGCTGGACACCATTTCCGAGCGCATCTACACCGCCATTTCCATCAATGGCAGCGAGCTGGACGCCCGTCTGGCGGCGCGCGGCAACGAAATGGCCACCATTCTGGAACAGCAGACCATCGGTTTCCGCGACACGCTGGAAGGCGTCGCCGGGGAATTCGCAACGGGGCTCAGCAGCCAGACCGGCGCCCTCACCCACAAGCTTGCCGAAACCGGCACGCAACTCGCCGAACTGATCGGCAGCCGCGGCGACCGCGTCGCGCAGGACATCAACGAGGTCAGCGGCAAGATCGCCGAGACGCTCGAAGTCCGGGGCTTGGCGCTTCAGGAAGGCCTGTCCAGCCGTCTCAGCGAACTGGAGACGATCGTCGGCGAACGCGGCGGTCAGCTGATCGATGCCTTCGACACAAAGACCCTGCTCCTGTCCGAAGCGCTCGATTCAAGACTTGCGACCTTCGACACCACGTTCGCAACCCGGCTCGATACCATGGATGCCTCGCTCGGCAACCGGATCGAAACCATGGACCGTTCGCTGGACAGCCGGCTCTCGACCATGGATGCGACGCTCGCCGACCGCATTTCCACCCTGGATAGCACGCTGGAGAGCCGCTACACCTCGATGGATGCGACCCTGACCGATCGCATATCCTCCCTGGACACCACTCTCGACAGCCGGCTTTCGACGATCGACGCAACGCTGACGGGACGGATCGCAACCCTCGACGGCACGCTGGACAGCCGTATCGCCTCCCTGGACGGGACGCTCGACAGCCGCATAGCTTCTTTGGACGGGACACTCGAGAGCCGCATTTCCACGCTGGACGGCACGCTCGACAGCCGTATCTCCACCTTGGACGGTGCTCTGGAAAACCGTGTGACGACCATGGACAGGTCCCTCAGCGAGCGGATCACGACCATGGACGCCTCGCTCGGCAGCCACATCAATACACTCGATCTGACCCTGGACCAGCGCACCGCCGCCTTTGAGGCCACGCTGGAGGCGCGCACCCAGATCCTGTCCGACGCCATCGAAAACCGGACCACCGGGATCAGCGACGCGCTGGAAGAAAAGACCCGCAACATCACCGACGTTCTCGCCGATCGTTCGGACGCCATCACCCTTCAGCTCGGCCAGCGGATCGAAGCCGCCGGCAACACGCTGGCGGAACGTGCGGAGGAAATCGGCAACTCCCTTTCCGGCCGCGTGGACGATGCCGCCGTCGCCATGGCGGAAAAAGCGGAGCTCCTGTCGGCATCGATGACATCGGGCACCGACCGGATCGACGAGACCCTCGATGCAAGGGCCCGCCAGATTTCCGAAACCCTGATTTCCAGGACCAAGGAAATCGCCAAGGCCTTTGTCGACGGCCAGGAAGAAATGACCTCGGCCCTCGACAACCGCCTGTCGGAAGCCGGCAACGTCCTGGGCAGACAGAGCGAACAGCTGACCGACTCCCTGTCGGAACGCATCGCCGAGATCAACGTCTCCCTCGGCGCCAAGGTGTTCGAGGTTGCCGAAACCCTCGACAGCCGCGCGACCCAGCTCGAAACGATCTTGAACGAACGCCTGGAGAGCATCTCCGGCACGCTCACCGGCGAAAGCGAGCGCGCCCGCGATATTCTGACCGCCGTGATCTCCGAGGCCGGTGCAACGCTTTCGACCGAAAGCACCCGGTTGCGCGACATGGTCCAGGAAGCCGTCACCGGCGCGGTTGAGACACTGTCCAGCGAACGGACCAAAACCGTAGAGATCGTCGATGGCGCTTTGGGTCAGGCAACGGACAAGCTCACCACCGAGGGTGACCGGATGCGCCAGATCGTGCTGAGTTCGGTCGGCGAGGCGCGCGGCGTTCTCGTCGGCGAAAGCCAGAAGGCCTCCGACGCGATCACCTCCGTCATGCAGCAGGCAACGGCCTCCATGTCGGGCGAAAGCGACCGGATCCGCACTCTGGTCCTGGCCGCGGTCGGCGATGCCGCCCGCGCGATGGCCGCCGAGAGCGAAAACGCCCGAACGCTTTACGCAGGCACGCTCGCCGAGTTCACCGGCTCGCTCACCGGCGAAAGCGAAAAGGTTCGCAACCAGCTCTCCGGTCTGATCGCCGAAATCTCCGGCAATCTCTCGGCCGAAAGCGAGCAGGCCCGCGCGACGCTCACCAAGACGCTGGAGGAAATCCGGGGTCAGATGTCGAACGAGGCCGGCGTCGTTCGCACCCGCGTCAACAACGCGGTTGCCGAAGCCGCCGATCTTCTGGTCGGCCGGGGCAATCAGGTCGCCAGCGAACTGCTTGAAAAGGCCAACGCCCTCAACGAAGCCTTCGCCGCGCGCTCCGGCGAACTTGCGAAAATCATCGGAACGGACGGTAACGAGCTCATCGGTGCGATCGAAACTCGCGCCGGCGACCTCACCGGCCGCCTGTCGGAGGTTCATGGCGCGATCCTGGATGCGATCACCGTCAAGGGCCGCGACATGACCGAAACCTTCGCGCATACGGGGCTCGACGCCACCCGCTCGCTGGTCGAGGCCGGCGACCGGATCGTCACCAGCATCAACGAGCGCAGCGATCAGGCAACCACACTGCTGACCGACACGAAGCGCCGCCTGGAAGCCGATGTGACGGAAATCCTCAACAAGATCGAGGCCTCCAACACAAACCTTCAGGGCATCGTCTCCGCCGCCGGAGAAAGCCTCAACGAGGTCGAAGGCAACCTTGCCCGGCGTGCCGGCGAGTTCCGCTCCGCCGTCGACCGGGCCGTCACGGAGACCAACTCGACCACATCGCTCATCTCCGAACAGGTCTCCAACCTGCGTGACGTCACCACGACGACACTGGCGGATATCCAGAACCTGACCGGCCGGTTCCACGATCACTCGGAGGAACTGACAAAGGCCGCCCGTCATCTGGAGGACACCAACCGCTCGGTGGAAAGCCGCGTCGGCGAGCGCCGCACGGCCATCGAGGAAGTCGCCGAAACGCTGCTGGCGAAGACCGAGGCGGTCGACTCTCTCATGCGCTCGTTCACGCAAACGCTCTCCGAGACGCTGGAATCGGCTGACGACAGGGCGCGCGACGCGGCCAACATGCTGGGTGCGGCGGCCGAAGCCGCATCCAAACAGGTTGCCGAACAGTTCGAGTCGATGCGCCTGACCGCCGGCATGGAAGGCCAGAAGGCCCGCGAGGCGATCCGTTCCGCGCAGGACGACATCATCTCCGAGATGACCCGCACGGTCAGCGATGCCTCCGAGCGCTTCAACGACGCGGCAACCCGCATGCGCGATGTCGCCCGCGACGTCCACCGCGAACTGGAAGCCACCCGCAACGAGCTGAAGCAGGGCGTCCTGAACCTGCCGGAGGAAGCGGAGGAATCCTCCGCAGCCCTGCGCAAGGTCGTCAACGAACAGATCCGGGCTCTGACAGAACTGTCCGAGATCGTCTCGAAACAGTCGAACGCGCTCGACATCTCGCGGCCGCAGCAGGCTGCCGCGGGTGCTGCGCCGCAGCCGGTTCAGGCATCGGTCCAGGCTCCGGCGAACTACGCTCAACAGGCACCGTCGCGCCCGCAGGCCCAGGCAGCGCCTGTCCGCGAGACGCGGCCGGCGCCCAACCGGGCTCCGGAGCCGCGCCGACAGCAGGCCGCGTCCTCGGACACCGGTTCCTCGGGCGGCAAAGGCTGGGTGGCGGATCTGCTGCGCCGCGCCTCGCGTGACGACGATGCCGGTTCCGACACCGATGTGAGCCGCACGCCGCTGCACACGGTCGAAAGCCTCAATTCGCTGTCCGTGGACATCGCACGGGCCATCGATCACGAGACCTTCGTCGACCTTTGGAACCGCTACCGCGGCGGTGAACGGCATGTTTTCACCCGCCGTCTCTACACGCTTCAGGGCCAGCAGACTTTCGACGAGATCCGTCAGAAATATGCCCGCGACCCTGAATTCCGCACGGCGGTGGAACGCTACGTGACCGACTTCGAGCAGCTTCTCGCCCAGGTCGCGCGCAATGACCGGGACAACATGCTTGGCCAGACCTACCTCACCTCGGATACCGGCAAGGTCTACACCATGCTGGCGCATGCGAGCGGCCGACTGGACTAAGCTCTGACGAACAAGACATGAAAAAGGCGGCCCGGTGGCCGCCTTTTTTGTAGCTGTCGAATAACCAGATTTCGGTCTCAGCCGACCGGTCCTTTTTCGTCCCCTGCCAGATTGGCCCGGATCCTGCCTGCAACCGCCAGAAAAGCCGAGATATCGGCCTGGCTCAGGCCGCTCAGCATCCGGCGCTCCACCGCCTTGAGCTTGGGGGCGAGATCCTCAAAAACCGCCCTGCCCTCGTCCGAAAGCCGCAACAGAAAGCTCCGTCCATCGGCCGCGTTGGTTTCACGCACCAGAAAGCCCCGCTCCTCCATGCGTTTTACCGCACGGCTGACGACGACCTTGTCCATGCTCGAGCGGGACACAATCTCCGTTGCCTGAAGTCCGTGCGCGTTGGAACCGAGAATGGCCATGGTGCGCCACTCTGCCGGAGACATGCCGTAGTCGCGCTGGTAGACCGCAGAAAGCGCCTGGGTCACATCGGCGTAGAACACCCGCACGAGATAAGGAAAGAAAAGTTCCAGGTCGAATTCGGGCTCCGCTACGGCAGCGTCCCGCCCGTTTATCCCTGGTAAGTCCGGTAAGCTTTGTCCCGGCGCGGTGTCGTCGGTCATGAAAATTCCTGCCAGCCGAAGAGTCGTGCAGGGTAATTCTAAGATTAAACTAGTTTCAATTGCAACAAGACTTACCGGAAGCCCAGCGTTTCCGGGGCATTCCGGCCTGTTTTCAAGCGGCGGAGTTCAAACGTGCTTCAGTGTCCAGGCAGTAATCGCGCTGAACACCCTGTCCGCGGACGCATTCATGGCTTCCACGGCCTTGTCGACAGATGTGCTTCCCGCAGGCGTTTCCGCGCGGAAGACTTCCGTTGCAACAGTCCGGCCGTTGCGGTCGTTCACCACCCGCGCGGAAATTTCCACGACGCCGCGGCTGGCGCCGCCAACCCGGAGTTCGAAAGCCCGGATTTCCGTTTGTAGCTGATAATCGATCAAAAGACCGTCGCCCGGCACGCCGACACCGCGCAGGCGTCCGGTGTTCTGCAGCGTTTCCTGGAGCTTGAGCTGAACGACGTTGGGCAGCGTATCCGCCCAGGCCGATCCCGGGAAATACGTGTAGACCGGCCCCTTTTCGACCACCGCGATATAGCTGCTGTCGAGCGCCTTCAGCGCCCGGGGCGCGGCGACGAGCACCTGAACACGGCTGGACCGGCCCCGCAGAGACCCGACATCCGCCGCCTGAAGACTGTAATAAGCGGAGGGCGCCGTGCTTGCGCAGCCGGAGACCAGCACACCGAGCCCGAGCACGCCCAAAACACTCCGGCGGCTCACGCCCGTGGTTGAATTCCTCATTCGCCCCTGCCCCTTGACGTCATGCTTCATCGCCGCCGTCCACCGTTGTAAGTCGGAACATCCTCGCCCCCGAAAATGATCCGGTTCGGACTGCGTTCGAAACTCTGGGCCGCCCGCTGGATCGCGACCAGCGTCCGGTTGACCTGTGCCAGGGCAGCCGTGAAATCCGCCGACCCCTGCGTCGCGAATTTCGAGAGGCCGCCGGCAATCGAATCTGCCCGGCTTTCAAAGGCGACGGCAACCTTGCGGATCGCCTGCGCGGCCAGCGTAGCCTCCTTGATCAGGCCTTCGCCGTCGCCGTCCACCATGGTGGAAACCTTTTCGACCAGGCCCTCCACCCGCACGGACGTTGAATTGAGCGTCGCCGTCATTTCCTTGGCATCGGTGATGATCTGATCCACGTCGGGCGTGCGCTTGCTCAGGTCAGACGTCATTTTCTGAACGTTGTCGGCCGCCTCGCGCGCGCTTGCCAGAATTGCCGGAATCCCGTTTTCCCCGTTAGTCAGGTCGGACGCGGCGGTCTCCACGGAGCCGACAATATTGGCGATTTTTTCCGGTTCCACCGCGGTCAGAAGATCGTTCGCGCTCTGCAAGGTCTCGGAGAAGCGTTCGGCGGCGACCTGGACGTTTTCGACAAGCTTGGCAATGCGGTCGTCCTCGCCCCTGACCGTAGCGGACACCGCTTCGAAATTCTCCACCGTTGCCTTCGTGGCGGCGATGATTTCGTTGATCTGGCTCTGCTGATTGTTGATGTTGTCGACCACGCTGGCGACACCGTCGACCGTCTTGCCGACTTTTTCGGGGTCGACGCTCGCCAGAATATCGTCCACGCGTCCCAGGGACGCATTCAGCCCGTCGGAGAAGGCTGTCACGGAGTTGACCACTTCCTCCACCTGAACCGGATCGATGGCGGAGGCAATTTCGACGGCACGCGTGGCAACCGCATCCACTTTCTCGACGATATCGCGCGCACCGTCCATGACTTCGGCGATGGCGCCCTCGCGTTCCTGGATAGTCGCAACGATTTCGTTGATATTCTGCATGGTACCGCTGGTCGAGGAAATCAGCTTTGAAATGTCGTCGGACTTTTCGTTGATGACGCCCGCCAGTTTCGCCGCGCCCTTCACGACGTCATTGACATCCTTGGGATCGACCGCGTCGACGACCTTGCGGACCTGCCCGATACCTTCATTCAGTTGATTTGTGAACGCCTGCAGATCCTTGGCGACGCCCTCGGCGTCGGCCATGATGCCGTCGATGTTTTCGCTGGCCTTGCCGAGACTTGCCGAAAACTTGCCGATCTCGTCGACAATGCCGGTCACCTTGTCGGAGGGGACCGCCGCCAGCAGCCGCTCTCCCTGCTCAACGAGTGTCTCCAGCCGTCCGGACAGGCTGGAGAACGAGTCGGACGCCTTGCCGATGCTCGCCATGAAGTCCTTCACGCCGTCCGAATTCGCGGCAAGGGCCGCGGAGAAAGTCTCGACGTTCTGAATGGTGTCGGTGATCGCCGGGCGGTTTTCCTTCAACACATCGTCGATTGTCTTCATGGTCGAGTCGGCCCGCTTCAGCACATCGCGCGCACCGTCGACGATGTCATCGAAAAAGGACCGCTCCGCATAAAGAACCGGGACCTTGCCGCTGTCCTCCTGAAGCAACAGCGGAGAGCTGGACGTGCCACCGCTCAGGTCGACGTAGGCGACGCCGGTCAACCCGGTGAAATTCAAGGTGGCCTTGGTGTCCTCACGAAGCGGTGTCGTCGGTTTGATGCCGACTGTCGCGATGACCTTGGTCGGATCGTCCGGGGCAAAATCAAGCGATTTGACGTCCCCGACCTTGATCCCGTTGAAGAGAACCTGTCCTCCGACGGGCAGCCCTGTCACCGGGCCCGGAAAGAAGACCTTGAGTTCGACATTCTGCCGGGATTCCGCCGTGACGGCGAGCCAGTAGACAAAACCGAACGCGGCGACCAGCACTGCCACCATGAAGGCACCGATCAAAATGTAATTCGCCCGGGTTTCCATTCAGTCCAACCTATGCTCGCCGAAGGGCACGTTCACCCCGGAAATAAGACTTAATCCAGGGATCGTCGTTTTTCATCATGTCGTCCAGTGTTCCGATGGCCAGAACACGCTTTTTCCCAAGAACGGCAATGCGATCGCAGATAGAGTGCAGGCTATCGAGATCGTGTGTGACCATGTAAACGGTCAGTCCCAGGGTCGAACTTAGATTTGCAATAAGCGAATCGAACGCCGCTGCTCCGATCGGATCGAGCCCCGACGTCGGTTCGTCCAGAAACACCAAATCCGGATCCAGTGCAAGAGCCCGGGCCAGGCTGGCCCGCTTGATCATGCCGCCCGAGAGCTCCGACGGCAATTTGCCGGCGGCGTCCTGAGGCAGGCCGACAAGTTCCAGCTTCAAGGTGGCAAGCTCATCCATCAGCCTGGGCGACAGGTTCAGATATTCGCGCATGGGCAACTGGATATTCTGCTTGACGGTCAGTGCGGAAAACAGAGCTCCTTGCTGGAACAGCACGCCCCAGCGCCGCTCCACCCCCTTGCGTTCCTTTGGCGTCGCGGTCGCCAGATCCTGCCCGAAGACGGAGATTTTTCCCGCCCGTTTCGAGACAAGTCCGAGGATTGCGCGCATCAGAACCGACTTGCCGGTGCCGGACCCGCCGACAAAGCCGAGAACTTCGCCACGGCGCACGTCCAGATCCAGATTGTCCAGAATGACCTTGCTGCCGAAGCCGACGGTGACACCGCGCACGGAAAGCACGTGTTCCGTTTCCTCCGCGTGTCCGGCCGCGTTGCCTGGCTTGTCTTGCGGTTCGGTCAGCGGCATCGTTCCTGTCAAACTCCGATGGCGGCGAAAAACATGGCAAAAAACCCGTCCACCACGATCACGAGGAAAATGGCTTTCACAACCGACATCGTAGTATGCCGGCCGAGGGATTCGGAAGACCCTTCGACCTTGAGACCTTCGACACAGGCGATCAGGCCGATGATCAGCGCCATGAACGGGGCCTTGACGATGCCAACGACCAGGGTCTCGGTCGTAATCGCCGCCTGGAGCTGCGTCAGGAACGCCGCCGGAGGAATATCCAGATAGGCCCAGGTCACCAGGCCCGACCCGAACAGGGCCGCCATGTCGGAAATGAAGGTCAGGATCGGCAGCGCGATCATCAGAGCGAGGATGCGCGGCAGGACAAGAACCTCTGTGACGCTCAGACCGATCACGGAAAGCGCGTCCACCTCCTCCTGCATGCGCATGGCGCCGAGTTCCGCGGTGAAGGCGGACCCGGAGCGGCCCGCGACCATGATGGCTGTGAGAATCACGCCGATTTCGCGCAGAACCAGGATGCCCGCGAGGTCGACCACAAAGATGTCCGCACCGAATTGCTTGAGATAGAAACCGCCCTGCTGAGAAATGATGGCGCCGATCAAAAAGCTCATCAGAGCGACGATCGGAACCGCGCCGATGCAGCTGCGGTCGAACTGAACGGCGACCGAGATGCCGCGCAAGCGCCTGGGATGCAAAAGGACTGTGGAGACAACCAGTCCCAGAGAGCCCAGAATGTGCAGCATCGCCAGCGCATCGTACCAAGCGTCCACCACAACCCGGCCGGTCTGCTCCAGGAAGTCCAGCACAGATGACCCGCCGCTCTCCGGCTTCCAGGCCGGCGGATGATGCCGCTCGATCTCGTGGAACAGGGTTTCGCGGACCGGGGAAATGCCCTGAAAACCGACTTTCTGGCCCTCGAACTCCAGTTGCCCCCGGGTACGGTGGATCAGCCAGGCGCCGCTGGTGTCCAGATGCTCGACCCCGGAAAGGTCGATACAGGTCAGCCGCGCGCCCCGAACCTTGAGTTTGCCGATCGCCTTTTCCGCTTCCGCGATGGTGTTGATGGTCCAGTCGCCGGTAAGCGTCAGACGCTGGCCACCGTCGCCGTCCGCCAGCAGATGAAGCTCCGGCGCAACGTTTTTTTCCAAGAATGCCATTCCGGACGGCTGCCCTCTTGCCGCTGGTTCGATATCCCCCGTATACCTGATGGAAGAGTTCAATACCAACCGTCTATAACCATGATCCTGTTGACGGATCATCACCCGGGACGGTTGGATCGTCGTACAGCAGCCACTTGAAAGCTTTGATCATGGAAATTGCGCATCCCTATCTCTTGTTCCTCGGTGACGTTCACGATGCCCTTGCCGCCAAGACCGCGACCGGAATCGTGGATTGGCGCAAGGACTGGTGTCTTGGCCAGGTCCGCCTCGAAGGGTGCGCCGCGGACACGGGGCTGCCGGACATGTCGATCGCCGAAGGCGCGGCTGCCGGCGTAAAAACCTTTGTCATAGGGGCCGTCAATGCCGGAGGCCGCTTGCCGGAACACTGGATTTCCTCCGTCGTGGAAGCGCTCGACGCGGGGCTCGACGTCGCCTCCGGCCTGCACATCCGTCTCGCAAGCGTTCCGGCCATCAAGGAAGCGGCTGAGCGAAACGGCCGGGCACTCCACGACGTGCGCCACAACAACGAGACCTTTGCGACCGGTAAGGGCACGAAGCGGACCGGCAAGC
Organism: Roseibium aggregatum; assembly: GCF_017309185.1. Classification (GTDB taxonomy): domain Bacteria; phylum Pseudomonadota; class Alphaproteobacteria; order Rhizobiales; family Stappiaceae; genus Roseibium; species Roseibium aggregatum_B. Next base: position 373,052 of record NZ_JAEKJZ010000002.1, read on the forward strand.
GCATACTCGCGGTCGGAACCGATTGTTCGGTCGGCAAGAAATACACCGCCCTTGCCATGGACAAGGCCATGAACGAGCGCGGGTATAAAAGCACGTTCTGCCCCACCGGCCAGACCGGCGTCTTCATTTCCGGCCGAGGCGTCGCCCTCGATGCGGTGATCGCCGATTTCATTTCGGGAGCCGCCGAATGGCTGTCCCCGGCAACCGACGAGAACCACTGGCAGATCGTTGAAGGCCAGGGCTCGCTCTTCCATCCGTCGTTCGCCGGCGTCACGCTCGGCCTCCTGCACGGCTCCCAGCCCGACGGGTTCATCGTCTGCCACGAGCCGACCCGCACGAAGATGCGCGGCGTCGAGGCGCCCTTGCCGACCATCCAGCAGGTCATCGACCTGACGATCCAGTGCGGCAAGCTTACGAATCCCGACATCAAGTGTGTCGGAATCGCGGTGAACACCAAGGCGCTGGCGGAAGACGAGGCGCTCGCCTATCTCGCCAAGCTGGGCGAAGAACACGGCCTGCCGGCCACGGACCCGGTCCGCTTCGGCATGGAGTCCATCGTCGACAAGGTCGCAGCGGACTTCGGCGCGCCATGACCTTTTTCGTCCACATCGAAACCGAAAGCTTTGAAATCGCGGGCGGTTTCAAGATTTCCCGGGAGACGCGAACCCATGCCCGCGTCGTGGTCGTAACGATTTCCGACGGCCCCCACACGGGCCGGGGGGAGTGCGTGCCCTACCCGCGTTACGGCGAATCTCTGGAAAGCGTCCAGACCCAGATCGAGCAGATCGCGCCGCTCCTGAAGGACGGTCTGTCCCGCGCCGAGCTGCAAGGGGGCATGCCCGCCGGAGCCGCGCGCAACGCGGTCGATTGCGCCTTGTGGGACCTGGAGGCGAAGCGGACGGGAAAACCGGCGGCGGAACTGGCCGGCATCGGAGCGCTGAAACCCGTAACCACGGCTTTCACGATCAGCGTCGACGCGCCGGACGTCATGGCGCAAAAGACGCTGGCGGCCGCGCACAGACCGCTCTTGAAAATCAAGCTTGCCGGCCCTGGCGACGACGAGCGCATCACCGCCGTTCGGACCGCCGCTCCGGACAGCACCCTGATCGTGGACGCCAACGAGGCCTGGGACGAAAGCTGCTTTGAACGAAACATGGCGGCCTGCGAGGCAGCCGGCGTCGCCCTGATCGAGCAGCCCCTGCCCGCCTCGGACGACGGTCTTCTGGCCGGATTGAAGCGCACGGTCACGATCTGCGCCGACGAAAGCCTTCACCCCGGCAAGGGGATCGAAGGGCTGAAGGACAAATACGACGCGGTCAATATCAAGCTCGACAAGGCGGGCGGACTGACGGAAGCTCTCAATCTCGTGAAAGCCGCGAGGGAGCAGAACTTCCAGATCATGATCGGCTGCATGCTCGGTACGTCCCTGGCCATGGCGCCCGCCGTGCTGATTGCGCAGGCGGCCGATTTCGTCGATCTTGACGGCCCGCTGCTACTGGCGAAAGACCGGTCCCCGGGCTTGCGCTTCGAAGGCAGCACGCTCTACCCGCCCGAGCCGGAGCTTTGGGGATAAGGCATTCGAACACGGAGCCTCGGACTTTCATGAACGTGTTCGGCAACGATTGGGCAAAGCTTTGTCAGGAATACCGCTTGCGCCGCGGCCTGAAACAGGAAGCCATGGCGCAGGACTTCAATGTCGACCAGTCGACCGTAAGCCGATGGGAACGCGGCGAACGGGAACCCGGCATGGCTGTGAAACTGGCGATTCTGGACGCCTTGTCTTCCAAACGTCCCGAGCGGGCCGATCAGGCCCTGCAGATCCTGCTGGAGCATAGCGGCTCGGCCGTGGCCTTGTGGGGCGCGGACGGCACCCTGCTCGGACTGTCCAGGCGTCTCGCCCGTGAGTTCGCCGGCTTCACCGGGGTTCAGGACCCGATCGGCCGTACGCCTGCTGAGCTTTTTGAAGACAAGGGCCTCATGGAGAGCGTCTTGCAGCTCTTTCGCGAGATCGGCTTCTTCGAAGGCATCGTTTCCTACGCCCAGATCGCCCACAAGCCGCTGGCCAATCCGAATCGGGTCGCTGTCGGCGGTCTGACGTCCGCCTCCATCTTTCCCGTCAGGCTGACACACGGTCTCGTCGGCATGATGTGCATCTACGATCACGACGCGCTCGCCGAAGCCCCTGACGACGAGGACGCTTTTTCAGCGTTCTGGATTGATGCGGCAAGCGGGCGGACCGGGCATGCCCTCCGCAGGATCGAAACGGCAGGCCAGCCGGCCCCGGCATAATTCGGCATATTTGAAAGCGTGTCCGGAAAGTCTCTCTCCTCTAGCTTGGCGTTGCTGGCGGGCGATCGAGCGAGGAGAAACGCATGAACAGAATTCAAGGCACCAGGTTTAGCGATTGGCTGGAAGGAACCCTCCTTTCGGATCTCATCGAAGGCGGTGCCGGCGACGACGACATTTTCGGCTATTCCGGCAACGACATCCTTAAGGGACAGGACGGAAACGACCGGTTGTTCGGCGGTGACGGCGACGACGACCTGACCGGAGGGCGGGGCGACGACCGTCTCGAAGGCGGACAGGGTAACGACACGCTCCAGGGGAATGCGGGCAACGACATCCTGGACGGCGGTGACGGCAACGACACGCTCTCCGGTTCGAACGGCAACGATACGCTTTCGGGTGGCGACGGCGACGACAGCCTCCACGGCGGACGGGACAACGACGTTCTGAGCGGCGGCAGTGGCGACGATACGCTGCATGGCAACGGCGATGACGACACCCTCTCCGGCGGTGACGGCACCGACTACCTTTACGGCGACAGCGGAGACGACGTGCTGGAAGGTGGAGCGGGCACCGACCACCTTTACGGAGGAGACGGCAACGACCATCTGCTTGCCATGTCCTGGGCCGGTGAGCCCGTTCCCGCCCAGGATGCGGACGCACAGGTGAATTCCGGCGAACCGCTGGCGGACGATGACGTTCTTCAGGGTGGAAACGGCGCCGACACGTTCGAATTCCGCTGGCTGATCGACGCCAGGGACGAAATACTCGACAAGCACCGGGATGCCGACGGCAATGTCGACTATTCCATGAACGGCGTTGCCGGAGAGAACGACAACGTTCACGACCACTGGGTCGAATCCATCGGCGTGAAGACGGTGGCCGATTTCAATCCGGACGAGGATACGCTGGTCTTCGCCGGACATACCGTGCAACTCGACGAGATCACCTACGAGGATATCGACGGCGATTCCAAACTCGATTCCGTGCTGACATTCGTCAGCAATCAGGGCGGAAACGGCGGCGCGCACGACGGGGACTACGTTGGTACGGTCATCGTTCTGGACAATCTCATCGAAACGGCATCCGTCGACGCAGGGGTGTTTTACGGGGTCGAGGATCCCTACTCGATCATCGGTTGATTGGAGACTGCCGGGTCCGGCCCACCTCGGACCCGGAGCGCGCCGGAACGGTCCTCAAATGGCCATGCGACGACGCACAAGCGGCGTCAGCAGGACCATCAGGACCGTTCCGGAAGCCGACAGAACGGCCATCAGGGCGAACGGTGCATCCGGATCGACTTCGTAGAGCAATCCCGAAACGCTCAAACCCGCCGCCATCTGGATCCCGACGGAGGTGGCCAGCAACCCCTGCCCTGTCCCGGCCCATCGGCTCGGCACGACCTTCGACAATATGGCGACGGCGCCAAGGTGGGACGCACCGAAGGAAAGCCCGTGCAGGAGTTGCAGCGCCGCCATGGCGGCGAAAGTGTCCGCCAAGGGAAACAGGCTCCACCGGAGAACAGCGGCGAGCCCCGCCACGATCAGGAAGACCGGTGGATCGAACCGCAGCGCGAGCCTGCCGGCGACCGTGAAAAGCGCGATTTCCGCGACGACGCCGGTTGCCCATAGGACGCCGATGGCAAAGTCGGGGACATGCATCGCCTGCCAGTAAAGCGTTCCGAAGCCGTAGAATGCCGCATGGCTCGCCTGAAACAGGCCAAGAACGGCAAGGACCGGCCAGAACCAGACCGTCCTGAACGGTGTCGCCTCTTCTGAGTCCCCTTCCTGCGCATCCGTTTTGCCGCGCTTCTGCCCCGGCAAAGACATCGCCACCGCACCGTTCATGCAGGCAGCCGCCACGATCAGCGCAATCACCATCCAGGCCGTCCCTTCCGCCGCGAGTGTCCCTCCCACCAGGTTCGCCGCCACGAACCCTGCCGATCCCCAAAGCCGCATGCGCGCGTAATCGGCGCCGGTATTGCGCACCACATCCAGCGCGTAGGCGTCGCTCAAGGGCACGATCGGCGCGTTCAAGACCATGTATCCGATCGTCGCCAGCGCCACGACGGCAATTCCTCCGGGAAGAGAATATAACGAGAGGAAGACTGCACCGGCCAGGGAATAGACAAGAATGAACAACCGCCGCTGTCCGGACCTGTCCGACAGGTTCGACAGGATCGGGCTGGCCGCGATCCGGGCGATCGTGCCCGCTCCCAGAATGAGGCCGATCTCCGCGGCGCTTGATCCGCCCAGTTCCAGAACCACGGGAAAGAACGGCAGAAACAAGCCGAATCCGAAGAAGTGGCTGGCAAACAGGCCAGAGACCCGAACACCAATGGCAGGAGCGTGTTTAGACATGAAAACCCGGACGGTCGCCCCCCTAAAAGGATGTTAACGATTTTCGGCTTAAGGTGGGGTTGAAGTTGTCCGTGTTACGGCAAAAGACGACCCACAGGCAAGTTGAGAATAGCGTCGACATGAAAGCTGAAGAAGTGCAGGAACAACCGGAACTGATCGGCGAAGCTGAGTATCAAACGCTTGAGCAGACCCTGATGGAATCCGACCGTGGCCGCCGGTTTCTGAAAGAATTTCTCAATCGCAACAGGACCCCGGAAACAAAGGAGATCCTGACAGCGATCCAGAGTCTGGAAAAGGTCGTCACTCGCCAGCGAAAGGTGCCGGATCTCGACAAGATCCGCCTGGACATCGCCGACATGCACGAGGCGATCGAGCGGACAAAGAAGGAAATCTCGAACATAAAGGCGGAAGACGAGGACAGCAACCGCTTCGTCAACGCCTCGCACGAGCTCGACGCGATCGTCTCCCAGACCGAAGGCGCGACGCAATCCATTCTGGAAGCGGCGGAGCAAATTCAGGAAAAAGCCTGGGTTCTGCGTGAGAACGGCGCCGACGACAGCGTCTGCGACGACATCGACGCCAAGGCCACTGAAATCTTCATGTCCTGTTCCTTCCAGGATCTCACCGGACAGCGTACCAACAAGGTCGTTCAGGTTCTGCGTTACCTGGAAAGCCGCATCAACCTGATGATCGGCATCTGGGGCATCGAGGACCTCGAAGCCGACGCGACGGCCGGGCCGGTCGACACCCGCCCGGACGCCCATCTTTTGAACGGTCCGCAGCTTACCGGTGCCGTTTCGCAGAACAGTGTCGATGAGTTAATGTCCGTCAGCTCTTCCGTTCTTGACGCCGCACTGGAAGAAACCGGTTCGTCTCAAGAAACCGCGGACGCCGGATCCGAGACCGCAAGCGAGGCCGATGTCGACGCCATCATGGCAGACGCCGGCGACACGGACGAAGACGTTTCGACTGGCGAGGAACCCCTCGACGCCGCAGCCATCGACGACATGTTTGCCTCGGCTCCGGAAACCGACGAAGACGAACCTGCCGACGAATCCGCCGACGACCCTGACACCACACTGGACGAGGCAGCCATCGAAGCCCTGTTTGACCAGGAAGTCGGCGCGGCGGCGGAAGAAGAAGCCGAATCCGACGCGGAATGGGAAATGACCGATACCGAAGCCGATGGCGATGACCCGATCGAGCAGCTTTCCGAAGCCGAACGTCAGGCTCTCTTCAACTAAAAAACGCCGCGACTGAGAAAACGAAAGGCGCAGCCACCGGCTGCGCCTTTTCAGTTTATCCGGCCAGGTTCACCCGCAACCATGGAGTGGACGATGCCTGCCGGGCTCTTTCCGAGGGCCGGGAACCATCGATCACGATCCCCGGCGGTCCTTCACCGGAAGATCAGGCAACATCCCGATTGATCGCACTGAAAAACCGGTCCGCCTGATTGTGAAGGCTTTCGGATTGCGATTTCAGTTGCGCGGACATGTTCCGGATCGATTCCACGGTTCCCGCGACACTTTCCACCGAACCGCGCACCGCCGTGATTTCCTGCGTGAACTCCTGGGTGCCCTGCGCGGCGATCTGCACGCTTGCGGAAATTTCAGAAGTTGCCGACGACTGCTGTTCGACCGCCGAGGCAATACCGGTCGCGATTTCAGACAGGTCGCCGATAATGGTGGTGATCCCCTCGATATCGCGAACGGATTCTCGCGTTGCCTGCTGAATGCTGGCGATCTGTTCGGTGATGTCGTCCGTCGCCTTGGTGGTCTGGCTGGCCAGTTCCTTCACTTCAGCGGCAACCACCGCAAACCCCTTGCCCATCTCCCCTGCACGGGCCGCTTCGATCGTGGCGTTGAGCGCAAGGAGATTGGTCTGTCCCGCAATATCGGAGATCAGGCCGATCACGGAGCCGACCTTGTCGGCGAATTCCACCAAACGCGCGATCGACTGATTGGTGTGCCGGGCCTCGTCGACCGCCCTCAGGGACAACTCCCGCGACTGCGCGGCCTGCCGGCCGATTTCCGTGATCGAGGCCGACATTTCCTCCGTCGCGGTCGCGCTGGACTGAACGCCCATAGCGGTTTCCCCGGAAGAGGCATCCATCCTCGACATGCGGTCGGTGATGACCCCGGTCTCGCCGCTCAAGCTTCCGGACGTCACCTCAAGCTGATCCGAAGCCGTGCCGAGGGCATCGACAGTCGCTCCCAGCGTCTGCTGGAAGTCGCCGATTGCATCCTTCAAGGCACGTTCGCGCTCCACGGCATCGTCGACCATTTTATCGTGATAAGCCGAGACCGCGACATCCATGTCCAGCATGACGAGTTTCGAGATGACATTCATCATCCGCGCGCGCTTCGCGGCACTCAAGAAACGTTTCTTTGCCAGAACGTTGGAGAGTTCGGCGATGAGAAAGGAGTAGCTGCCGATATACCAGCTCGGATCGAGGCCGATCCTGACATGGGCCAGGCCGATTCTTTGCGCGCCATCCTGATAGGACTGATCCAGCTTTCCGGCAAAAAGCTCTTCCCAATGTGCCGTTTGAGCCGCAATCAGTCGGGCCTGCTGGTCACCGACAAGCGTGCGAAGGTGAGGAATGGTTTTCACATGATCGTAAAACCGCTCGAGAATGGCCGGCAGTTCGGGCTTCAGCGACACCCAAAGGGACTTGGCGATTCCCCGTTCCTCGTCCGTGATCTGAAAGAACTTAAGCCGGTCTTCCAAAGCTTGATTGTTTTTTCCCATGCTGGCACCTAACATCAACTCGTCCTCCCGAGATGACATCTAAGTGCGGAAAGTCAACAACAACCTAACTCAAAAAATATAATTGCAAAAAACCGCACTTTTTTACAAGTCATTGAAAATTATATATTTTCCGACAAATAAACACCTGGTTGCGGTCTTATTTTCATCTATCCTAAATTTATTTATTTAGAAATTACAGATATAAATTCATTCTCGAAAGAATTATTCTCAATTGGAAACCGACTTCAAAATAGTTTCCGGGTCCGCGTTTCCACCAGTAAGTACAATGCAGATTTTTTTCTTTCTCAGCGGCAGTTTTCCGGAGAGGACGGCCGCCAGTGCCGCAGCGCCCCCGGGCTCAACGACAAGCTTAAGCTCGGAAAAAGCAAAAGCAACAGCGTCAAGCACCTCGTCATCCGTCACCAGGAGACCGGTACCGGCCAGACTGCGCAAAATGGAAAAACCTATCTCACCTGGCGCTTCGGATAACAGGGCATCGCATATCGACCCTGCCTTGAGCTGATTTGACTGAATGCATCCCGCTTCCAAAGACCGTTTGTAATCGTCGAACATCGCCGGCTCGACAGTGTGGAAACGTGTCCCCGGGGACTTGCCAAGAAGCGCCAGGGCAATCCCGCTCGACAGTCCGCCGCCGCCGGTACATGCAAGAACGTCGTCGAGCTGCACACCGAGCGCCGCCGCCTGGTCCGCTATTTCCAGACCGACCGTGCCCTGCCCTGCGATAACGGCAGGATCGTTGTATGGGTGCACGAAAGTCGCTCCCGTTTCCGAACAGATACGGGCGGCGATGGCGTCGCGGTTCTCCCGGCTCCGATCGTAGGTGACGACTGTCGCACCGGACGCGCGCGTGCGTTCCAGTTTGATCCGTGGCGCGTCGGAGGGCATGACAATGGTTGCCGGCATGCCGAGCAGCTTCGCGCTCGCGGCAACCCCTTGCGCGTGATTTCCCGACGAACAGGCCACGACGCCCCGGGCGCGTTCGCTTTCCGGGATCTGGCAGAGCCGATTGAACGCTCCGCGAAATTTGAAGGAACCGGTCCGCTGGAGGTTTTCCGGCTTGATCAGGACCGTCGCTCCGCAGCGCTCGTCCAGGACAGGGTGACGCAGAAGCGGCGTGACCAGGGCTTCCCCGCGAATACGCTCCGCAGCGGCCTCGATATCGGAATAGGAAACCGTTTGTTCCGACACGGCCGCTTCCGGCTGAATTGGACTGTCCGTCATCGTCGTTCCGCGCTCCTTTGAAAGGCTCAGGGCCAGGAACAGACGACTAGAGAGAAATTTCCCGCATGGCAACAACCGAAAGCAACGCCTCTCAAGCGCGCGGGAAACACTGCCGGCGGACATGACGCACATGCGTCATGCAGTTCAGATCATTGCGCCGCCTTGGCCTCGGCGATGGTGTCGTTGTGAATGTCGTGCGCCGCGATGCAATTGTCCAGAAACTGCCGGGCACTCGCTGCCCAGGTGTAATTCAGGGCAATTTTCCGGCAGTGGTCGCGCGGAATGTCGAGCGCGGCTTCCGCGGCTTCCTGAAGGTTCTCGGAAAGCACCCCGGCACCCGTGTCGCCGATCACGTCCAGCGGCCCCATCACCGGAAAGGCCGCGACGGGAACCCCGCAAGCAAGAGCCTCCAGCATGACATTGCCGAAGGTGTCGGTCAGCGAGGGAAAAACGAACACGTCCGCGTCGGAATAGTGCCGGGCAAGGTCCTCGCCGGTTTTCGACCCGGTGAAAAGAACATCCGGGTATTCCTTGCGCAGCGACTCCAGTTGCGGACCGCCGCCGACCACCACCCTGGATCCGGGCAACTTGAGGTCGAGGAAAGCCCGGATGTTTTTTTCAACCGAGACACGGCCCACATACATGAAGACCGGGCGAGGCAGATCGGCGGGAAGAACGCTGCCCTCATAGGGCTTGAAAAGGTCTTCGTCGACTCCGCGCGACCAGCGCATCAGGTTCTCGAAGCCGCGCTCCCTCAGGTCCTTTTCCAAAGAGCCTGTCGCCACCATGCAGCCGGAGCCGGAATTGTGGAACTTCCGCAACCAGCTGTAGGACCATGACAGAGGTACCGGCAGCCGCGCCGAGACGTATTCCGGGAACCGGGTGTGGTAGCTGGTGGTGAAGGCGTCGCCGTTGCCGCGAGCGACACTCGCCGCAAGCAGACCCAGCGGTCCTTCGGTGGCGATGTGGAGATGCTCGCAGTCGAATTCCCTGATCTTGCGGCGCACAGCGCCCCGAAGGGTCAGGGACAAACGGATCTCCGGGTAGGTGGGACAGGGGATGGTCTTGAAATCCTGAGGGCTGAGGACCTCGACCCGCACACCGATCGCTTCGAGCTCCGCTGCCGTGCGCTCAAGTGACCGGACCACGCCATTTATCTGGGGATGCCAGGCATCGGTTACGATCAAAATGGAACTCATGCGGCGACCGGGGCTTCCTTGGACTTTGTCCGTATTTCCCCGATCTGGGCTTCCTCCACCCATCGGATCACCTCAAAGGTTCCATCGTGGTGCTCGACGACCGCGGTGCAGCTTTCCACCCAATCGCCGGTATTGATATAATGGACACCGTTCATGTCCCGGTCCGCGGCGTGGTGAATGTGACCGCAGATCACGCCGTCGACGCCCTGGCGGCGCGCTTCCTCGGACAGCGCCTCCTCGAACCGGCCGATGAAGCTGACGGCGTTTTTCACCTTCAGCTTGGCCCAGGCCGACAAAGACCAGTAGGTCAACCCGAGCCGCCGGCGCACGACGTTCACCCAGGTGTTGACGCCAAGCGCCGTGACATAGGCCTTGTCGCCGAAGAAGGCGAGCCACTTGGCATGGCGGATCACGACATCGAACTGATCGCCGTGAATCACGAGATAGCGCTTGCCGGTGGCGGCCTCGTGAACGTGGCTGTCGGCCACCTCGACGCCGCCGAAATGGGTGCCGAGAAAATCGCGCAGGAATTCGTCGTGATTGCCCGGGATATAGATGATCCGAGCGCCCTTGCGGCCTTTCCTCAAGATTTTCTGCACCACGTCGTTGTGAAGCTGCGGCCAGTACCACGACCGCTTCAAACGCCACCCATCCGCGATGTCGCCGACAAGATAAATCGTCTCCGCGTCGTTATCCTTCAGAAAATCAAGCAGCAACTCCGCCTGACATCCGCGCGTTCCAAGATGAACGTCAGAGATGAACAAGGCCCTGTAATGCCGCGCTGTCTCCGAGGTGGACATAGCACTTCTCCAATCTGCCATTGGGCCGCTATAGACGCGATTCAAGTATCACTATTATGACAAACCCAAGACTTCCTGTCCGGCAATTTCTTCCAGCCGGGCGTTTGGAGCCGCGGACGACGGGACAAAAACAGCTGTTTCCGGAAAGCTTCCTTCAGCAGGACCCGTGGCGCGACAGGCACGGTTGACAAGTCCCCGGCCGGGTGACCAAAAAGCCAAGGGAGGCGGCCCGGCAATCAAGGAGAAGTGACATGGATTTGGGATTGAAGGGGAAAAAAGCGATCGTTTGCGCCTCGAGCCGGGGCCTTGGGCGAGGCTGCGCCGAAGCGCTCGCCGAAGCCGGCTGCGACCTTGTCCTGAACGGACGTGACGAAAAGGTTCTGGCAGCAACCCAATCCGAACTCGAAGAGCGCTTCGGCGTTTCAATTCAGCGGGTTGCAGCGGATGTATCGACCAGGGCGGGACAGGACGCACTGCTTTCGGCCTGCCCGGCTCCGGACATTCTCGTCAACAACAACGGCGGGCCGCCGCGGCGCGATTTCGCCGACCTTGACCGGGACGCCATGCTGGAAGGCACCATCCAGAACTTCGTGACGCCCGTTGAACTGATCCAGGCGGTCGTGCCCGGCATGAAGGAACGCGGCTTCGGCCGGATCGTCAACATAACCTCCATCTCGGTGAAAATGCCGATCGAGGGCCTCGATCTGTCCAGCGGCGCCCGCGCCAGCCTGACCGCGTTCCTCGCCGGCGTGTGCCGTCAGCTTGCGCCGCACGGCATAACCGTCAACAACCTTCTTCCGGGCAAGATGGATACGGACCGCCTGAGAGGCGGCTTCGAGCGCTCCGCGAAACTGTCGGGCAGAAGCAAGGAAGAGGTCCGCGCCCAACAGGCTGCGGAAATCCCCGCGCGGCGCTTCGGAAACGCCGAGGAATTCGGCCAGGCCTGCGCCTTCCTGTGTTCGCAGCATGCCGGCTATATCACCGGCCAGAACATTCTCATGGACGGCGGGCTCTTCCCGGCGGCCTTTTAGCACACGACCTCCAGGACCAAAGTCGCTTCCGCAAAAAAAGACCCCGGCCGCAAGGCCGGGGCAGTGTCAAACACGAAGCGTGCCAAACTTCGCGTCGGGATCAGAACTTGTATCTGAGAGACGCGGAGAAGATGTTCACCTGACTGTCGACGTCGGCGACATAGGTACCGATATTGGCGTTATAGTCCTGATGACCGGGGGAAATATCGATCTTCGTGTCGGCCGGGATCAGGTGCGAAAACCCGACATCGAACGCAAGGTGTTCCGTCGGCTTCCAGGACGCTCCGGCGGACAGCCACAAACGATCGTTGTCCGGCAACCGGGTGGAACGGATATCCTCGTCGATCGGCGACAACTCGTAGCCGACGCCGGCCCGCAGGGTCAGTTGATCGTTCCAGTCATATTCCCCGCCGACGGAGAAGAACCAGCCGTCGTCGTAGTTGAATTTCAGGTCAGGCAGCCCGGTCGGATTCGTTGTCGTCCCGTCAGTGGCCTTCAGATGCACCGTGCCGAGCCGGCTCCAATTGGTCCACTCCACTGTGCCCAACGCACGGAACTTTTCGGTTATGCGCTGCTTTGCAGAGAGCGTGACCATTTCCGGTGTGATGAGCTTCGCTTCGATGCCGGTCCGGCTCGCATTCGCAACGCCGACACCCGGCGCGGCGGGATTGATGAAATGCCCTTCAAGCTCATGAAAGACGGCCGACCGGAAACCCACGCCGATTTCCGTTCCCTCGATCGGCTTGACGGTGAAGCCCGCGGTGGCTCCGAACCCGACGCTGCCCCCCTTCACTTCGGATGACGGCACCTGCGATGTCACCGACGCCCGGAACGGATAGGCGGATTTCAGCCGCACCTGAAGGTATTCCGCCTGCAGACCCAGAGCGACGGAGATCATGTCGTTGAACTTGTAGGCCACGGATGGGGTCGCGTTGACCGAGAACACCTCCGAAGAACGCGAATAGTACTGCCCGGCCCAGTTCGTCCCGGGTTTCGTCGCCAGGCCGAAAGGCGTGTTGACCGCCAGGCCGAAGTACCAGTTGTCGTTCAGTCCGTACCCGACATAGGTCGACGGGATCCAGGCATTGGAAGCAATGTCGCCGCTTCCCGTCGAACTCGCTCCGAAACCACCTGTCAAGGCGTTCACGAGCCCCTGCGGCGTGAAGTCTCCGTTGACGTCGGACTGGGGAGCGATGAACGAGGAATGGCTTTCGGTGGTCAGCCCGTGCCCAGCCCCGGTCAGCGTGGCCGGATTCCAGAAGATCGAGGAGATAGACTCTCCCGTCGTGCCGTTCCCGGCAAACGATGTTCCCTGATAATAAGCGCTTTGCTCGCGCAGGGCGAAGCCGCCGCCGAAAGCGTTGCCCGCAATCATAGATAGCGCCAATGCGGTCCCTGTCAGAAGGACCCGTTTTTTATTTGCCCTTGGCATGGATATACCTCCCATCCCTTTCCTCCGAAGGAATCTTGTCTCCTGCCAATAGCTTTTCCCAAGAGCGCACCCCGTTTCAACTGCTTAGTTGACCATGACCGCACTCAAATAACATGTGCTGCATTGCAATATATTGGGCATTCCTTCGTTCAATCTTTTTCTTTTCTCAAAAAAAACGCTTGAACAGCCCCCAACCGAGACTCTTCGTCACAGGAATGATACAACTTCGTAAATTTGCTCAAATTTTAGGCAACCACACACCCACCTTCCGTTTGCGTCATTAAATCTTCGATCGTTGCGGCTTTACCACAGGTTTCCTAGGGTCACATGTGGGAAAAAGCGTCCATTCGCGCCTCTCCTGCAGGGGCGGAACGGATTGGGGCAACACCAGACTTGCCAAACCGGCCTGTTCACCGACACTCGAAACCGGCAACGGATGCCGGGTCCCGACGGGACAAACTCAATCAATTTGCGGGAGGTTTCATGAAACTCGTGCGTTACGGTGCGAAAGGCGCCGAAAAACCCGGCCTGATCGACGCAAAGGGGCAGCTGCGGGATATTTCCGCTTTGATTTCCGATCTCGATGCGCAGGCCTATACCGCGGAAAGTCTCGCCTTGCTCGAAGGGCTCGATCCTCAGACCCTGCCCCTGGTCGATGGCACGCCACGTCTTGGCGCGCCCATCTCCCGGCCCGGACATTTCATCGCCATCGGGCTGAACTACCGCGACCACGCGGCGGAGGCTGGCATGGCCATTCCGGACGAACCGGTGGTGTTCACGAAGGCGCCTTCCTGCGTTTCCGGTCCGCACGACGACATTGTCATCCCCGCCGGATCGACGAAACTGGACTGGGAAACGGAACTCGCCCTGATTATCTCCAGACCCTGCTGGCAGGTCCGCAAGGAGGATGCACTCGACCATGTCGCCGGCTATATGGTCTGCAACGACGTCTCCGAACGGGCCTGGCAGATCGAAGGCACCGGCCAGTGGACGAAGGGCAAGAGCGCGCCCACCTTCGGCCCTCTCGGCCCCTGGCTGGTCACCAGGGACGAGATCCCCGATCCGCAGGTCCTCGATCTCTATCTGGACGTGAATGGCGAGCGCCGCCAGACCGGCAACACCGCCACCATGATCTTCTCAGTCGCCGAGATCGTCTCCTATCTGTCGACGCTGATGCGGCTCGAACCGGGCGACGTCGTGACCACCGGCACGCCCCCCGGCGTCGGCATGGGCATGAAACCGCCGGTTTTTCTCAAACCCGGCGACGTCGTGACCTTGGGAGTCACCGGCCTCGGGGAACAGAGCCAGACAGTTGTGGCGGACTAACGAGGCCTTTTCTCAAGAACAGTTACGCCGTGCCGTCGCGGGCCGCGAGGAAGCGGCGCATGGCGACGCTGCTCCAGGGGGCGAGACGGGTCCGGGCGGCCTCGTAACTGTCAAGGATCTCCCGGTTGAGGGGATCCTTCTCCGCGAACTCCACCAGAACCTTTGCGGCGGTTTCCCGCAAAGCGGCGAGGACGTCGTCCGGGTAGGGCCTGACGGTCACGCCGTCTTCTTCCTGCAGCAGTTTCAGGCTGCCGGCGTTCTCCCAGTCGCTTTCGGCAAGCGCCCGGCCGTTTTCCGCCCGGCAGGCCTCCAGCACGATCGCGCGCAGATCCTCCGGCAGGCCTTCGAGCGCGGTTGTGTTGAAAAGGGCCTCGCCGGTCCCGTTCGGCTCGTGAAAGCCCGGTGTGTAGTAGGACTTGGCCGCCTTCTGAAAGCCCATGGCCCGGTCCGACCAGGGCCCCAGAAACTCGGTCGCGTCCAGAACGCCGGTCTGCAGCGCCTGGAACAATTCGCCGGGCGGCAGGCTCACCGGCGTCGCGCCGAGCCGGCGCATGACTTCGCCGCCCAGGCCCGGCATGCGGATCTTCAAGCCTTTCAGGTCCTCAAGACTGTCGATCTCCCTCTTGTACCAGCCGCCCATCTGGACACCGGTATTGCCTGCCATGACCGGCTTCAGGCCGAAGGGTTCGTAGAGCCTGTCCCAGAGGGCCTGCCCGCCGCCCTGTTCGATCCAGGAAATATGCTCGTGCGGCAGGAGCCCGAAGGGGACGGCGGTAAAGACCACCGACGCCGGGATCTTGCCCTGCCAGAAGAAGGACGCCGTGTGAGCCATTTGCGCCGTGCCGGCCGACACCGCGTCGAAAACGCCAAGCGCCGGAACCAGTTCGCCTGCCCCATAAAGACGGATGCGGAAGCTGCCTCCGGAGAGTTCTTCGACGCTGTCGGCGATCCGCTGCGCGCTTGTTCCGGGACCGGGCAGGTTCCTGGGCCAGGACGTTACCATTTTCCACTCTGTTCCGGCGCGCCCCTGCGCCACTGCGGGAGCGGCGAGCAAGCCTGCACCGGCGATCGCGGAGGCGCCCAGAACCGCGCGGCGGCTCACCTTCGGTCGGTTGCGGAGAGATGTCCCTGCCATTCTACTTGCTCCAAAATGCGTGGAAGTGATGAACCGGACCGTGACCGGCGCCGATCTTGAGACTATCGGCGGCGGCAATCGCCCCGTGGATATAGGCCTTCGCGGCCTGGATTGCGTCTTGAAGACCGTCGCCCCTGGCAAGACCGGCGGCAATCGCGGAGGAAAGCGTGCAGCCGGTGCCATGAGTGTTTTGCGTCTCGATTCGTTGCTCGCGCAGCCACAGGGCCTTGCCATCCCTGTCCAAGAAAAGGTCCGCGCTCTCCGCCCCCTCTCCATGACCGCCTTTCAGAAGCACGGCTTTCGCGCCGAGTTTCAGCAACTGCTCCGCCTGATCCCGCATCACAGTATCGCTTGGGGCAACACCGGTCCCAAGCATACGCGCGGCTTCGTGAAGATTGGGGGTGATCAGATCCGCGAGCGGGACCAGGACGCTAATCAGGCAATCGACGGCGCTATCCGCCAGCAGCGGATCCCCGGACGCCGCCACCATGACCGGGTCGAGCACCACCGGCCCGGTCTCGTGGGCCTTCAGTCCGGCCGCCACGCTCTCGATCGTGTCCACACGGGAGAGCATGCCGATCTTGGTGGCGTTGACCTTGAGGTCCGAATAGACCGCGTCCATCTGCGCGCGGACGAACTCCGGCGGCACATCGTGGATCGCGCTCACCCCGAGCGTATTTTGTGCCGTCAGCGCCGTAAGCACGCTGGCACCATAAACGCCGTTGGCGGAAAAGGTTTTCAAATCGGCCTGAATTCCGGCTCCGCCGCCGGAATCGGACCCTGCAATGGTCACCGCGATCGCGGTCATGGCAAACTCCTTTTGAACGTCGAGGGGAAGGACCGCTCAGGCGGTCTTGAGCCGGATCGCGATGTCGCGAGAGGTCATGGCGTAAAGCGCATCCAGGAGTTCCGGCACCAGGCTTCCCGGTCCCTGGGCCTGTTCCGCCGCCATTTCGCCGGCGATGTTGAAGACCGAAAGACCGCAAGCCGCGGCAAGCGCCCTGTCCTCTTCGACCGAGGCGAAAGCGGACAGCACCGCCCCCCCGGCACATCCGGTCGCCGTCACCCGCGCCATCAGCGGATGCCCGTTCAAGAGGCGGAAATCCTCGCCCGAGCTTTCGATCCGGTCTTCCGCACCTGTGACGGCAAACACGGTTCCCGCCGAAATCAGAGTGTCGATATCCGCCTTGTCCGGAAACAGCGCGTTCAGCTCGGCTTCGTTCAACCGCACCAAGTCGGCGCCGGAGGCCAGAAGTTCACGCGCAAAACCGCAGCGCGACGGCGACCGGTTGACGAAAACCGGATCGATCCCGACCGGCCGGCCCGCTTCCCTGGCTGCGGCGATGGCCAGCGGAATGGCCTTGCGCCGCTCTTCGTCCAGCGTCCCGAGATTGACGAGAAGCGCGTCGGCACTCGCGGCAAAGCCCGCCACTTCATCCGCGGAGACGGTCATCGACGGAACGGCGCCAATGGCAAGAAGCACGTTTGCGGTAAAGGTCTGCGCGACCGCATTGGTGATCGCGTGGACCTTCGGGCCCCGTTCGCGGACCCGCTGAAGCAGGTCAAACACCTTGTCGGCGGACAGCGATTGCGTCGACGCCGCGATGGACAGGCTCATTCCGTACCTCCTGTGGAGATCCGGTCCGAACATGCTGAACGTTTGAAGTGAGAGGCGCGCAACGCCTTGGAGATCTTCATCTCAAATCCCTCCGCCGGTATCAGCCGGATCAGGTTCAAGGAGTTGGCCATCCGCCTCTCAGCCCGATCCGGGATCGCCGGGCACCCCCATGAGATGCTTTTACTGCTAACAAGGCCGACCCGGGATTGCAAGCCCCGCCCCCTTCGGCGATTGACTGAAAGTAACAGATAGGCGATGTCCTTTTGAACGTCCGCCCAAACAGTAGAATCCGGAGCGCCGCATGACCCCGTTTTTCGTGATGATCAAGTGCCAGCTGGGCAAGACCTACCAGGTCGCCAACGCAATCGCCGACGCGGAGATCGCCTCGGAGGTGTACTCGACCAGCGGAGATTACGATCTTCTGGTGAAGTTTTACGTTGAAGACGGCTCGGATATCGGCCATTTCGTCAATGAGAAGGTTCACCCGATCGAGGGTGTTCAGGATACGAAATCCATCATTACCTTCAAGGCGTTCTGATATTTGACCGTTTCCGGAATTGGAGATTTTTCATGGGTTTGAGAAAACCGGCTGCGCTGTTCTTGGGTCTCGCGGCCCTGTCGCTTTCCACGGCCGCCCCCGCATCCGCGCAGGGCATGCCGCCGGAGCAGATCAAGAACATCCTTGACCTGACCAAGACGAGCTGGGTGTCATTCCGTGACTGGCAGGGGCAGGAGCTGATCTATTTCACGCATCTCGAATCCTGGAAATGCGGCATCGATTACGTGTTCTACGGCCTGAACGGCGGCCCGCTCGATCAGGAATGGCAGCTTGACGAATGCGACCCGAACAATCCCAATGTGGTTTTGAAGGAAAAGCCCTACATCGCCCTGCCTCTCGGGTCCGCCCAGTCCATCAGCGTGCAGCTGATTTTCAAAGACGGCACGAAAAGCACGGCGGAAACCTTCTTTTACAAACCGTAATTGGCGCCTCCGGCGCGCAAAGTTGCCGATTTCCGGATCCGCGCTCGGCTGAAGCCTAACCTGTCCGGGAAGACGGTCCGGAGAGTTCGCCGGCAATCCGGGCCACAGGAGAGGCTCTCCGTCTGTACTCCGGTCACGACTTCGACGGAGACGAGGCCCGCCTGTCCTTGGTGCGGTCGAGGCCCAGCCTGCGTTCGCGGAAGATGACGAAAACGCCGGCGGCGGTCACGATCAACGCGCCGGCGACGACAGCCGTTTCGGGAACATCGGAGAAAACCACCCAACCGATGATGATCGCCCACAGCATGTTGACGTAATCGAACGGAGCGATAGTGGACGCCTCGGCGAAGCGATAGCTCTGGGTCAGCAGGATCTGGCCGACACCGCCGGCCAGACCGATCAACAGCAGCAGCCAGCCCGTGCCGGCATCCGGCACCACCCAGGCCTGGCCGGGCACGAGAGAACCGAGCGGCCATGTCAGAAGAGCGAGCACCGACGACGCCCCGGAAAACCAGGTGACGATGGTAGAGGTCCGCTCGGTCTCGCACAGCTTGCGCACGGTGATCATGGCGAGCGCGGCGAATGCTGCGCCGAGGACCCCGAGCAGCGCACCGATTGACGCGGAACTGTCGTACCGGCCTTCGCCGAGATGCGGCGAAAGCACCACCAGGATTCCGAAAAACCCCACGCCGACCGCGCTCCAGCGATAGATGCGCACCGTCTCCCCCAGAAGGAAATAGGACAGCACGACGACCATCAGCGGTGTCGCGAAACCGATGGCAGTCGCATCGGGCAGCGGCAACAGATGGAGCGCCGTGAAGGAAAAGACCATGGCGGTCAGGCCGACGGCCGCCCGCGTCAGGTGACCGACCGGGTTTCGCGTCCTGATAGCAAGCCCCAGTTCCCGGCGCATGGCGACCATGAGGAGAACCGGAAACAGGCCGATGAAACTCCGGGCAAACACCAGCTGCCCCATGGGAACGGTTTCGGCTGCGATCTTCAACGCGGTCAGCATGATGTAGAAGGCAATGGATGCCGCCAGTTTCAGCGCGATGCCGAGCAAGGGTGCCTGCCGGGTCATGCCAGTCGGCGCGGGAGGACCGCTGAAACGGCTTCGAAGTCCGAGAGTCATTGAATGCGTCTCATTCGACCGGCGCGCAAGAAACCATTCGTGACGCGCCGGGCCTGGAATCACGAAAGCCGAGAAAAACCGCTCCAAAACCGCTTGCGGCCGGTATATGCGCTTACCGGGCTTGGGAAGACAGACGCTGGGCAGGAAAAACAGATATGGATCGACAGTATCACGTGAATTTCAACGTTTGGCAATGCGAACCGGGCCGCAAACGCCGGTATCCTCGGATAGCC
Source organism: Roseibium aggregatum (assembly GCF_017309185.1). Lineage (GTDB taxonomy): Bacteria > Pseudomonadota > Alphaproteobacteria > Rhizobiales > Stappiaceae > Roseibium > Roseibium aggregatum_B. The sequence goes on from NZ_JAEKJZ010000002.1 coordinate 392,578, forward strand.
CAATCGGATCCTGTGATTAAAAACTCTTCACAACTGCCTCGATTGGCACCAGCAGTCTCCTATTGAACCAAGAGCTACCTATAATTCTGTAAAACCGCGATTCGAAAGGCGTATCCCCATGTTCCGTTCGTTTTTTAAAAACCGCAAGTGGTTCCTGTGGGCCTGGGTGGGATCGGTCCTTATCCTGGCTGTCACCTGGTACAAGGTTCAGCTGGATGTCCGGATCAACGAGTGGTTCGGGTCGTTTTACGACACCATCCAGAAGGCCCTGTCGGAACCGGGCGCCGTGACGATGGACAAATACATGGCGGAGCTGATGACCTTCTTCTGGATCGCCGCCCTTTACGTCGCAATCGCCGTGGTTCTGGACTTCTTCATCAAGCACTTCATTTTCCGCTGGCGAACGGCCATGAACGATTATTACATGTCGCACTGGCATGTCGTGCGTCACATCGAAGGCGCCTCTCAGCGCGTCCAGGAAGACACCATGCGCTTCGCGCGCATCATGGAGGGCCTCGGCGTTTCCTTCATGCGCTCGATCATGACGCTCATCGCGTTCCTGCCTCTTTTGTGGGAACTTTCCAAACACGTCACCGAACTGCCCTGGATAGGGCCTGTCGCGCACTCCCTCGTCTATGTCGCTCTGTTGTCCGCGGCCTCCGGCACCGTTTTGCTTGCGGTTGTCGGCATCAAATTGCCGGGTCTTGAGTTCAACAACCAGAAGGTCGAAGCGGCCTATCGCAAGGAACTCGTCTATGGCGAGGACAACGAAGACCGCGCCTCTCCGCCGTCGGTCGTCGAACTTTACGCGAATGTGCGCAGAAACTATTTCCGCCTCTTTTTCCACTATCTCTACTTCGACGTGGCGAAGTGGTCCTACCTGCAGGCAACGGTTCTCGTACCTTATGTCGCCCTCGCGCCGACCATCGTGTCCGGCGCCATTACCCTCGGTGTCATGCAGCAGATTGTCCGTGCCTTCGGACGCGTGGAAAGCTCTTTCCAGTACCTTGTCAACGCCTGGACGACGATCGTGGAACTCATCTCGGTCTACAAGCGTTTGCGCGCCTTTGAGGAGAATATCTGGAAATACGAAAGCGAAGGCGGAAGCCCGGTTCCATTGCCTGCCGAATGACCTGAGCCACAGTGAACGCCGAGGCGTTTCAGGCGTGCATCGGCCGGGCGCGGAGCGCCGGTCGGTTCGCCGCTCGGTTCATGTCGTGAAGGTCAAGCTCCCGCTGGAAGCCATTGTGGAATGCAGGAAAATGCTAAATCGGCCTCGCCACATCCGGTGAAAGGCGCCCCCCCCCAGGGGACGCCTTCCGCCTTCTCCCGTCTTACCGAGCCGCGCGTATGGCCTCCCAGACGCGGACCGGCGTGGCCGGCATGTCCAGAAGCTCCGTCACACCGGCACCGTCCTTCAAGGCCATCTGGACCGCGTTCATGACCGCCGCGCAGCCGCCAATGGTACCGGCTTCCCCGGCTCCCTTGATGCCCATGGCGTTGGTGGTCGAAGGCACGTTCCGGGTCTCGAAGTGGATATCGCAAAGGTCGGCGGCCCTGGCCAGCTGGTAGTCCAGCAGCGAGGCCGTCAGAAGCTGGCCGTCCTCGTCGTAGACCGTGTGTTCGCACAGCGCCTGACTGATCGCGGAAACCGCACCGCCGTGCACCTGCCCGGCCAGAAGCAGCGGGTTCACCGTGACCCCGAAATCGTCAACGATGACATAGTTCACGATCGCGATATCGCCGGTTTCCGGATCGACCTCGACCTCGCAGACATGGGTGCCATTGGGATAGGTCGCCTCGCTCTGCCTGACCTCGTCGCGCGCCGTCAGGGGGTCGCCCGCGCCCGCCGCGATTTCGGCCAGGGTCACCTGCTGGTCGGTCCCCACAACGCGCACGACGCCGCTGTCAAGCTCCAGATCCTCGACCCCGGCTTCCAGGCGGTCGGCCGCGAGATCCTTGATCTTCTTGACCAGAGCGACGCTGGCGCCCTTGACGGACGGCAACCCGATGGGAATGGAGCGCGAACCGCCCGTACCGCCGCCCTTGCGGACGCGGTCCGTGTCGCCCTGGATAACCGTAACCTCCTCGATGTTGATGCCGAATTGCTCGGCCACAACCTGGCTGTAGGCGGTCGCATGGCCCTGACCGTTGGTCTGGGTTCCGATCAGGAGGGTGAGATTGCCGTCTTCGCCCAACTCCAGCGTCGCCTCCTCGCCGCCCGGAAAGGCGCAGGCCTCGATATAGGAGCAAAGACCGATCCCGCGGTATTTGCCATTGGCCGCGCTGGCTTGCTGGCGCTCCTTGAAGCCGTCCCAGCCGACAACCTCCAGCGCCTTGTCCAGATGGCCGGAGAACTCTCCGGTGTCGTACATGCGGCCGGTCTGGGTGGTATAGGGAAGCTGATCCGGCGCGATGAAGTTGCGCCTGCGGATCTCGACCGGACCGAGCCCGGTCTCCTCGCCCGCCTTCTCGATCAGCCGCTCGATCAGATAGGCCGCCTCCGGACGCCCGGCTCCGCGGAACGCGTCCGTCGGCACCGTATGCATGTACACGCCCTCGACTTTCGCGAACACGGCCGGAATATCGTAAAGGCCCGATGTCATGGACGTGCCGACAAAGGGAATAAACGGGCCGAACTGGTGGAGGTAAGCCCCCATAGCGGCCTTGACGTGAACCCTCATTCCAAGGATCCGCCCCTCCGGGTCGAGCGCGAATTCGCCCCGGGTCAGATTGTCCCGTCCGTGGGCGTCGGTCACGAAATGATCCATTCGCTCGCCCGTCCAGCGAACCGGCCGGCCGGTCTGCTCCGCCGCCAGCAAGGTCAGCGGGTATTCCCGGTAGCAAAACATCTTGGTGCCGAAGCCGCCGCCGACTTCCGGCGTGATCACCTGCAGCCGGCTCTCATCGATACCGAGTATTTCGCAGACGACGCCCCGCATGCCATGGCCGCCCTGCGTGCCGACGGTCAGCCTGAAACGGCCACTGTCCGGGTTGAGTTCCGCGACGCAGCCGCGCGGCTCCATGTAGTTCGCCACGATGCGATTGTTAACCAGGTCGACGGAGACGATCCTGTCCGCCTCTGCAAAGGCGGCATCCGTCTTGCTCTCGTCCCCTTGCCCGAACGTGAAAGCGACATTCGTTCCGAACTCGGGCCAGACCTTCACCGCATCCGGCGCCAGGGCGTTCTCGATGCCAACCACCACATCGAGCGGCTCGTAGTCCACTTCGAGCATTTCCGCCGCATCCCTGGCGGCATTGAGGCTGTCGGCGACAATGAAGGCGATCGAGTCGCCGACAAAACGCACCTCATCGGCGCACAGGACCGGCTGCTGCGGCAGCGGAAAATCGGTTCCGTCGATCTGCTTCGGCCGGGCACGGGTCGGCATCGTCTTGCCGGAAAGCTCCGCGCCGGTCAGAACCAGGCGGACACCTTCCATCTGCCGAACATCGTCAACATTTTCCAGCGAGATCCTCGCATGGGCCATGGCGGACCGCACGACCACGCCATGCAGGCAGCCTTCCGGCATGTAGTCGGCCGTGTAGATCCCCTGCCCGATGACGAGCGGGTCGTCTTCCTTGCGGCGCAACGGGGCGCCGACACCGAATTTCGGAGTGACAATCTGGTTCATGAAATTGGACCTGTTGTTTTGGGAAGACCTTCCCGGAAAACATCCGCGCGCCGGGAGCGCCGGTTCACAATAAACATAGGACCTGAACGCCCGCGAGGCCAGAGTGCGGAAGGAACGAGTTTGAATCGCACCCTAAATGATCTCATCCTCGTCGAACAGGGGATCGGCCTCGAGCTGCGAGGCCAGGCTGTCGAGGGTCGTTTCCGCATCGTAGCGTTCGTGGAACCCGGCGATGTGAAACAGCCCGTCTCCCTCGTTGACCACGGGCAGATTGGTCCGGCCAACGACGAGCCCCCCCTCCACGGCAAGCACGTCGCGTTCGTTTTCGCCGAAGGGGTCGGAAACAATGCCCAGCAGCATTTGCGGTTCGACTACGTCGCCGACCGATTTGAAGGGCCTGAGCAGGCCGCCGGCGGGCGAACGGACCCAGGAACTGGATTGGCTCAGGATCGAACGGACCTTCGGCCGTGTGATGCCTTTCGCCCCGACCATTTTCAGCGCCCGCATGACCCGCAACACGCCGGAAACGCCGGCGCGAATGGCCATTTCGTCGAAACGCAGCCCCTCGCCCGCCTCGAACACCAGAACATCCGCGCCGTTCGCCTGAGCCGCTTCGCGCAACGAGCCTTCGCGCAGCTTGGAAGTCAGGATCACCGGCGCACCGAAAGCCTTGGCAAGCGACAATGTGTCCGGCCGCGATGGTGAAACCCGGATCTGCGGCAGATTGGTCCGGTGGATGGCCGCCGAATGCAGATCGATGCCGAAATCCGCGCGATGGACAATTTCGGTCATGAACAGATGCGCCAGCCGCCCGGCGAGCGAGCCGCGCTGGCTGCCCGGAAAGGAACGATTGAGATCGCGCCGGTCCGGGAGGTACCGGGAATGGTTCAGAAACCCGAAGGCATTGACGATCGGAACGACCATCAGGGTGCCTTTGAGGTTTTCCAGCTCCGGCGCCTCAAGTTGCGGCGCCTTAAGGATCCGCCGCGCGATCTCGACGCCGATCACCTCGTCGCCGTGTATGGCCGCGCTGACGAAAAGCACGGGACCCGGTTTGCGCCCGTGAAGCACATGGACCGACATGGTGACCGGCGTGTGGTCCGACAAGACGCTGACCGGCAGATCGACCGTGCGCCGCGTGCCCGGCGCGATGGAATGCTCGCCGATCTTGAAAGGTTTGACTTTGGTGCTCAACCGCGCCCCTTGGTTTTCGTTTTACCCACAACGGCGTTCTTCGCCAGAAAATCGATGATCTTGCCGGCGACATCGATGCCGGTGGCTTTCTCTACGCCTTCCAGTCCGGGAGAGGAATTCACCTCCATGACGACCGCCCCGTGATTGGAGCGCAACATGTCCACACCGCAGACGTTCAACCCCATTGTCTTGGCCGCCCGGATTGCCGTCGAACGTTCTTCCGGGGAGATCTTGATGGCGGCCGCGCTGCCGCCCCGGTGCAGGTTCGAGCGAAACTCGCCTTCCGCACCGGTCCGCTTCATCGCCGCGATCACCTTGCCGCCGACCACCAGGGCGCGAATGTCCGTGCCGCCGGCCTCCTTGATGAACTCCTGCACCAGAATGTTCACGTTGGCACCCCGAAAGGCCTCGATGACCGACTTCGCGGAACGTTCCGTGTCGGCCAGAACCACACCGATCCCTTGCGTTCCTTCGAGAAGCTTGATGACCACCGGCGCGCCGCCGGCCGTCGCCAGAACCTCCTCGGTCATCTTGGGATCGTGGGCGAAGGTCGTGACCGGCAGACCGATCCCGTCACGGGCGAGCAACTGCATGGAACGCAGCTTGTCGCGCGACCGGCCGATGGCCACGGATTCATTGAGCGGATAAACGCCCATCATCTCGAACTGGCGCAACACTGCGAGACCGTAGAACGTAATCGAGGCCCCGATCCGCGGAATAACCGCGTCGAACCCGGTCAGTTTTTCGCCGTTGTAATAGATTTCCGGCCGCCGCGAGGCGATGTTCATGTAGCAGCGCAACGTGTTGATGATTTCGAGTTCGTGACCGCGCTCTTCCGCGGCCTCCTTCAGCCGCTTGTGCGAATAAAGCTCGGGATTCCGTGCCATCATTGCGATTTTCATCGAGTCCGTTTCCTTGGTCTTGACCTGCTCCGGCCGATGCCGAAACACCCGATTTCCGTTGGTTGATTTGGCCGGCGCGTGAGCCGGATCAGTGCTTGACGGCCGTAGCCGGCTTGCCGGCCAGGAAGGACCGGCCTGCATCCACCAGCACATTATGCCGCCGGATGGCCGTTCGCCCCAAAATCATGTCGAACCCCATGTTGGTCCGGTCCGCGAGCGACACGTCCACATGCCAATGATGCCGTCCGAGATGCAAAAGGGTGCGAATAACGATCCGCTGCTCCGGCACACCGCTGGTGTTCTTGATGCTGCGCTCGTCCAGCACCGGCACTTCGGCCTTGATCACCGTATGGTGACGCGACGCAGGCACCCGAAAACGAACCCAGTTGCGCCCGTCCCGGTCAAAAACTTCCCAGTCCTCGGCATGGAGCGCGGAGGTACGTGCACCGGTGTCGATTTTGGCCCGCATGTCGAAGACGCCCAATTCGGGCAAGCTCACGATTTCACGCCAACCGATAACATCCGCAGCGGCAATGGGACGCCGCTTGTTAGCCCTTGTCATTCAACAAACCCTGGCACCTCTGTGCAGGCTCACACCGGCAATTTTGATCGTTTCGAGCATTGCATGAGCCACCAGGCAACGCAACCGATTGCAGCAGCGCCCCTGTCCGCGCGCCCCGGTCATCAACATGATTGAAGGCGTGTGCGCGATCGCCGAGAGCCACCGCAAGACAATCGATCGGGCCTCAGGGTACTCCCCTGCGCCGGCGTTTAACCCTCTGACGAACAATAAGGATTTTTGACGCTTCTGTCCTCGGACAGGCTGCGCCGGGATTGCCGTGTCAGATGCTCGATCGCGTCCGCCAGATGGACTTCCTGAATATTGTAGTCGCCGCGGGCCACACGGAGCCTGTGTGCCTCCAGCATCACCTCCCCCATGGCGACGCCTTCGGGTGGCACGAACCGGTAGCTCGCCAGTTCGATCAAAAGTCCAAGGGGATCGCGGAAATAGATGGAGTCCATGAAGCCCCGGTCTTTTGGGCCGCTGTGGTCGATCCCCCGGGCATCCAGCCGCTCCGCGACCTGGCGAAAGGTTGCCTGGGAGACCGCAAGCGCCAGATGATGCACGCAGCCGATTGTCTGCGGCGCCGGCCCGGCGTCCGGCTTGCGGTCCTCGTTGGTGAAGATCGTGATCAGCCGGCCGTCTCCCGGATCGAAATAGAGATGGCTCTGGTTCGCGTCGTCCAGGTTCGGTTGCTCGAAAACGAAGGGCATGCCGAGAAGGCCTTCCCAGAAATCGATTGAGGTCTGCCTGTCCGCCCCGACCAGGGTAATGTGGTGTACACCTTGCGTCTGGATCTTCTGCATCGGTTGTCCTCCCGTTTCGCGGTAATGTAGGGGACATGTTCTTTCCAAGGCAAACGTCCACAGCGCACCTTCTGCGATCATCTGGATCTGGGCGATCCATGCCCCCTTTCCTTCGCGGTGAAAACCGATAAGCTTGTTCCCGCTGCAACAACCCGCTAGTACCGGGTGACCGCCCCAAATCCGGGCCTTGGCCTTCGCTCCCGTCCGTTCGGCACATTCGCCAGTTCCCGGCAAGGATTGAAATGGATACGTCCCCCAAAGACCCGGCGCCACCGGAGGCTGCCGGCAACGGCGTCGGCCGCAAGATTGCCCGGATGACGGCTCATCTGCCGTCCAACACCATCGGCGCGCTGTGGATTCTCCTGGCCTCGTTCCTGTTTTCAATCATGGTCACCCTGATCAAGGTGGTCGGACAGGATCTGAGCGTCTTTCAGATTCTCGTCGTCCGGCAGGCGGTCATGCTGTCAATCGTCGCGCCCAAGATCCTGAGCGGTCTCCCCACATCGCTGTCAACGCAGCGCCCCGGACTTCAAATCGTCCGTATCGTCGTCGCCACGACCGCGATGTTGAGCGGCTTCACGGCGATCATCGAACTGCCGCTGGCCGACGCCACCGCGATCAGCTTTTCCAAGACATTCTTCGTGACGATATTCGCCATCTGGCTGCTCGGCGAAACGGTCGGCGTCCATCGCTGGAGCGCGACGATCGTCGGGTTTCTGGGCGTCCTCCTGATGCTCAACCCCCATGGCAGCGGCTTTATCGACCCTTACGCCCTGCTCGCCATTCTGGGTGCCGCCTGCGCCGGCCTTGTCATGATCGTTGTCCGCCTTTTGACCCGCACCGACGCTCCGGTCACCATCCTGACCTATCAGGCGATCGGTGTCGGCCTGATCATGCTGGTTCCCGCCATCATGACATGGCACGCCCCAAGCCTTGGGCAATGGGGGCTGCTCGTCCTCATCGGGATCATCTCCTGGGCTGCGCAAATGTCCAACATACGGGCTTTCCGGGCCGGCGAAGCGACAGCAATCGCGTCGCTCGACTATACCCGGCTGCTCTACGCGACCGTTCTCGGGGCGGCCATTTTCGGCAACTGGCCGCGGCTGGAGACACTGCTCGGCGCCGCGGTCATCATCGCCGCTTCCATCTATACCGTCCGCCGTGAAGCCAAACGCGGCCGCGAGCTTGCCCGCGCCGCCGACGCGCGGGGATATTCGAACTGAACGGCGGGACTTCGTGGTTAACCTCAGGTTAAAAATTCGATTGCGAATTTTTCCGGATGTTGCTATCGGTGATTGAAGTAAAGAGTACAATTTAATGGCTTAGACGGAGCAATTTAATGAATTTTCTCACGCGCACTGTGGCTGCTGCCCTGACTGCGTTCGGTCTCATGACCGGCGCGGCCTCCGCAGCACCTGTGATCAATTTCGATGTGGCTGGCGCAAGCGGCGGTTCCTCTGTTTCCGTATCCGGCTTCAACGGCCTGTTCAGCGTCGGCAGCATCTCGGCAAACCTGGCGTCCGGGCTGGACTCCACGGTGTTTTCTCTTGCCAAGGGCGAGAGCAAAACCTTCGACTTCTTCACCCTCAGCACCGATGGCGGCGCCGGCAAGTACAGCGTGTCTGCAACGCTCGCGTTTGACGACCCGTCCGGCACCGGCACAGCCGACGCTTCCGGCGGCGGCAAGGCGATTTCGTTCTTCGGCATCGTTTCGCTCGGCAAACTCTTCTGGCAGGCCGGTTCCCTTCCGGATTACCTGTTCACCTCCAACGGCTCTCTGTTCTCCGTCGACTTCGCGGACGGCGTCGCGCTTGTGCTCGGCGGTACCGCAACGATCACGGCAACCGTGACCGCCATCGAGGTTGTTCCGGTCCCGGCGGCGCTGGTTCTCATGCTCAGCGGTTTGTTCGGTCTCGGGGTCTTCAGCAGGTTCCGCGGGAGCCGCAGCGCACCGACCGCTTAAACGTTTGAATACAAATTAGGTTTTCAAACCGAGGCCGCCTCTTTCAGAAGGCGGCCTCTTTTTTATTTTGGAGCAGATCGCGTTTTATCGGTTTGCTTTTCGCTGTTTGAAATCAAAAGCTTGAACGCAAGAAGCGATGTGAAATAGTTCCAGCCAGACGAGACACGCTCTCACCGCCTTTTGCGGGGTGTCGCCAGGGAGCAGCCACTACGCGCTCCTGGCCTGAACCTCCGCCCGTTTGCGCTCTTCTTCCTCCACCAGTTCCTTCTTCGACAGCTTGCCGACCATTGTCTTCGGTAACTCGTCCCGGAACTCGTACTCCCTGGGCAGTTCTATGGTGGACAGGTGGTCCTTCAGGAACGCCTTCATCTCCTGCGCCGTGATCGAATGCCCTTCCTTCAGTTTGATGAAGGCCTTGGGAGACTGACCCCGGTATTCATCCGGCACGGCGATGACGATCGTCTCGTCCACGGCCGCGTTCTGATAGATGGCCTCCTCGATCACTCGCGGATAGACGTTGTAGCCGGAACACAGGATCAGGTCCTTGATCCGGTCGACCAGAAAGATGAAGCCATCCGGGTCCCGGTAGCCGACATCACCCGTGTGCAGAAAACCGTCTGCGGTGATCGTGTCTTGCGTGGCGTCGTCCCGCTTCCAGTACCCCTTCATCACCTGGGGGCCGCGCAGCATCAGTTCACCCTTCTCCCCCTCGGCAACTTCGCTCACCCGGTCCTCGATATTCACGAAACGCGCTTCCGTGCCGGGAACGAGACGGCCGATCGATCCGCCCCGCCGGCTTTCGTCAAGCGGATTGACCGCGGCAACCGGGGACGATTCCGTCAGGCCGTACCCCTCCACCAGAATACAGCCGGTGAGCTTCTCGAAACTCTCCATAACCTCGAGAGGCAGCGGCGCCCCGCCTGAAATGCATAGATTGATGCTCGACAGGTCGTAGTGAGCGGTCATCGACGCATTGCTGATCGCGGTATAGATGGTTGGCACGCCGGGAAACAGCGTGACCCTCTTGCGTTTGATCGCATCGAGCAACGCCTTCAGTTCGAACCGGGGCTGCAGCACCATTTCCGCGCCCAGAAGGACCGACAGGTTCTGCCCGACCGTCATCGCGAAGACGTGAAAGAACGGCAACACGCACAGCATCTTCTCCTCACCCGGCCGGGCTTTCGCAAAAACGCAGCGCATCTGTTCGATGTTGGCGGAAAGGTTCGCATGGGTGAGCATGGCGCCTTTCGGAACGCCGGTGGTACCACCCGTATACTGCAGCACGGCGACAGCTTCCTTCGGGTCGATCGCAACAGGCTCCGGATGCGCGCCGCTGTGGAGCAGTTCCTCAAAACGAATATGGGCGTCATCTCGCGGAATATCGGCGAGTTCCTTGCGCTTGAAGAGCTGAAACAGCACCTTCTTCAGGGGAGGCAGGCAGAAGCTCATCGGACAGACGACGATCTTGTCGAGAGCCCTTTCCTTGCGAACCGCCTCGACCTTGTCGTAGATCACCTTCAGGTCCATCGTCACCATGATGCGGACATCCGCGTCGCGCGCCTGAAAAGCGATTTCGCGCTCAACATAGAGCGGATTGAAATTGGCGACCGTTCCGCCAACCTTCAAAATCGCGAAATAGAAAATGGTGTAGAAGGGGGTGTTGGGCAGGCAAAGTCCAACGTGCACCCCGGGGCCGACTCCCATCGCCTGGAGCCCCGCGGCAACCCGGTCGGCATAGGCGCCGATTTCGGCGTAGGTCCAGACCTTGCCCATGAAATCGGCGGCCGGTCTCGGCCCGAATTGCGCAACGCTGGTTTCGAGATATTCGTGTACCGGACGTGGCCTGAAAGCCGCGTTCCACTCCTCCGCAGTCGTCATAACGTTCTCCAAACGTGTCTTATTCACCTCACTGCGTAATCGGACCCCTTCCCGGAACACACGGAAAAGAAAGGTACTTTCCCGGCCATTCCCTCCCTCAGGTCCGGTCCGCGAATGAAGCGTCACCTCTGTGGGCTTCGTATGACATGCCGCAACCTTCCGTAAACGTCAACCGGCGACGTAACGACACCCCTTCATTTTCTTGCCGCAGTTTCCCGAGTACACGTAGATATGTCTCCGGTGGCAATCGGCAACACAGTCTTCGGCCGGATGCCCCCTGCCGGAGCTGTTCACCCCTGAATTCACCGCTTCGGCCAGTTCCATCTGGGCGGTTCGATACCGTCCACGACAGTCTCGCCCAGTTGCTTGCGCAGATTGTAGTGCGCACATCCCGGCAATGCCGAGAGCGCGGCCACCAGACTTTCCGCGTGGCTGACCACGATTACCTGGGTCTTTTCCGCAGCCGCACCGATGAGCCGACCAAGCGGCTCAAGAAGCTCCGGATGCAGGCTCGTCTCGGGCTCGTTCAGGACGATCAGCGGTGCCGGCCGGGGCGACAGAAGCGCCGCGGCAAGAAGCAGAAAGCGCAGCGTCCCGTCCGAAAGTTCCGCGGATTTGAGCGGACGCAGTAGGCCTTTCTGTTTCATAAGCAGCTCGAAATACCCGTCATTCACCGTTATCTCGACCGAGGCGCCGGGAAACGCGTCCTCGACCGCCTCCGCCAGGGCGTGCTCATCGCCGATCTCCAGAATGGTCTGGAGCGCAGCCGCGAGGTCACCGCCGTCACCGCTCAAAACCGGCGTCCGCGTACCAATCCTGGGAACCCGGGCCGGAGCGTCCCGGTCGGTGCGCAGGTGATCGTAAAACCGCCAGGCGCGCATCCGCTCCCTGAGCACAAGCAACTCCAGCCCGTCTTTCGGGTTTGCCGCGTGGGTCATCATGCTGTCGAAGCGGGCAAGGTTCTGGACGACCGGAACGCGCTGCCCCTTGCCGTCGAGCACCCGCACGGCCGGACCGTTGCGGCCGGCGATTTCGTTGGCACGCGAAAGCGCTTCTCCGGCCCAAAGCGCCTCCGTCTTGATTTCCGGGTCCATGGCAAAGAACGACCGGCCGGCATCCGAAGGCAGCCCGAGGTCGATGGCATAGCCGTAGTCCTCGTCGGCAAAACCGAGCTTCAGACTGACGACGGATTTTCGCACGGTCCCCTGAACCGGCACCTCCCCCTGCTTCATGCCGCGAGAAAAGGCCTCAGGTCCCGCCCAGAGCGTCGATTGCAAGCCACCTTCCGCCGCCAGCGAGGCGATCGCCCGGCCCTGCGCCACTTCGGCCAGAAGCCGGATCGAGCGGTAAAGACTCGACTTGCCGCTGCCGTTTGCCCCCGTCACCAGCGTGATGCGGTCCAGTGGCAGGACCAGATCGCGCAGGGAGCGATATCCGGAAACCGCAAGCGTCAGGATCACGCGGCTTAACTCCCCTGATCCACCAGTTCGAACCTGTCAACGTCGAACACCCCGAAATCGGTGATTTTCAGATGGGGAATGACGGGAAGCGGCAGGAAGGCCACCTGCAGGAAGGGCTCAGCCAGCGTGCAGCCCAGCGCCCTTGCCGCAGCCCGCAGACCCTCAAGAGATGTCTTCACGGTTTCAAACGGCTCCAGGCTCATCAGGCCGGCCAGCGGCAGGGCCAATTCCGCCTTGACGCCATCGCTGTCGGCAACCGCGAAGCCGCCCTTCATGGCGATGACACGATTGACCGCATGGGCCATGGCCACCTCGTCCGCTCCGACCACACAGATATTGTGGCTGTCGTGACCGACGGAGGAGGCAATTGCCCCCCGTTTCATGCCGAAACCGTTGACGAAGCCGAGACCGATATTGCCGGTCCCCTTGTGACGCTCGACGACGGCGACCTTGAGAACGTCCTGGTTGAGATCCGCGAGCGTTTTTCCGCCCGCAACAGGCAAGGTCCGCTTCAGATGCTCGGTGATGATCCGGCCCGGAACGACACCGATGACATCTGCTTCGCTGTTGCGGGCCGGGATGTCGAACTTTTGCGCCGTGATCGCCCCGACCCTGACGCTGTCCAGCCCGACGGGCTGAACCGTTCCACGTCCGGCGAATGCGTCGTCACTGGCGAGGGTACCGCCGCAAATCACCTGTTCAACACGGCACTGCGAAAAATCGCTCAACAAGACGATATCGGCCCGCTTGCCCGGTGCGATCACACCGCGGTCCTTCAGGCCAAAGGCGTTTGCCCCCGACCAGCTCGCCGCCCGATAGGCGTCGAGCGGCCGTATCCCCTTGGAAATCAGGCGTCGGATCATGCTGTCCAGATGGCCTTCCTCAGCGATGTCGAGGGGGTTGCGGTCATCGGTGCAAAGCGCCACGAAGGCGGAAACGTCCGGTGTCAGGATCGGTGCCAGAGCGTCCAAATCCTTGGAGACCGATCCCTCGCGCATCAGGATGGTCATGCCCTTGGACAGTTTCTCACGCGCCTCATCGGCGCTTGTCGCCTCGTGGTCTGTGCGGATCGCCGCTGCCAGATAACCGTTGAGCGCCAATCCCGTAAGAAGCGGAGCGTGGCCATCGATATGACCGTCCTGAAAGGCTGCCAGCTTGGCCAGAACCTTGGGATCGCGCGCGAGAACGCCCGGAAAGTTCATGAATTCCGCTAGGCCGATGACGTTCGGATGGTCGCGAAACGGCAACAGGTCCTCGATCTCGAGGCAGGCTCCTGCGGTTTCAAAAGAAGTCGCGGGCACGCAGGACGACAGGTTGACCTTCAGGTCCATGACCGTTTCGAGAGAACTGTCGAGGAAATAGCGGATCCCCTCCGCCCCAAGCACATTGGCGATCTCGTGAGGATCGCAGATCGCGGTGGTCACCCCGTGCGGCAGCACGCAGCGATCGAACTCGAAGGGGGTGACAAGGGAGGATTCCACATGAAGATGGGTATCGATAAATCCGGGGACGGCGGTCAGCCCCTGCCCGTCCAGAACGGTCTCGCCACTGTAGTCGCCATGCGTGCCGACAATGCGGTCGCCCACGATTGCGATATCCGTTTCAGTTGTCGTGCCGTCGACCACGCTGAAAAGGCGGCAATTCCTGATTACCAGCTCGGCGGGCTGATCGCCGGTTCCCGCTGCAATGGCCCGGGCGAGAAACGCTTCGTTATGTTTGACCGGCATGTGCCCTCACTTCGATTCCAATCTGTTTTCAAGCATACAGGCGCGCGCGGAAGATCAAACCGGTTTCGGGCCGGGACCTCGCAGGGGCGTCAATGCGGATGCCACCAGGGAGGTCCGGCCCCGGAATGTCCGCCTAAAGAAATTCCGCAGCGTAATTTTGTTCCGGTTCGGTCCTTCGCCAATCCCCAAGCACTTCAGGTCCTTACCGCATGACAACACAGTTTCTCCGCAGCGCAGCAGCGAAAGGCGATTGACAGAACGTCGTTAAGGGAGAAAAATTTCATCAAAATAAATTATTTTAAAGCCGCCGGAAAACGGCGCACTTGTTCGGGAGGAACAGGGACGGTGACGGAGACCCGCAAAAACGGCCGCGGCTCGAATTCCGCGCAGCTGCGTAAATATAACGAACGCATCGTGCTGCAGATCCTGCGGCGTGCCGGCGAAGCCTCCAAGGCCGATCTCGCCCGCGCGGTTCAACTCACCAATGCCGCCATCGGAGCGATTATTCAGAACCTTATCGAGGAAGGACTGATCGTCGAGGTCGGCAAGCGCCACGACGGCAGCCGGGGCCAGCCGGCGACGCTGTTGCGTCTTGCACCGCGCGGTGCCTTTTCGTTTGGCGTCCGTCTGGACCGCACCAATCTCGAAACGGTGCTGATGGACTTCTCCGGAACCATCATCGACCGGATCGTCCACGACATGATCCTGCCCAGCCCCGAGCGGACCCTGGAGATTCTGACGGAAGATCTTTCCCGCCTGCGGACCCATCTGAGCGACGAGGACAGCGACCGGATCACCGGAATCGGTCTCGCTCAGCCGTTCAATCTGGGGGCCTGGTTGCGCGAGCTCGGGCTTCCCGCGGCCGACTTCGGAAAATGGGAGGGGTTCGACATGGCACAGGCGCTGGAGGACGCCTGCGGTCTGCCGGTCTTCAGTGAAAACGACGGAACCGCCGCCGCCGTAGCGGAACTCTTTTACGGGCTCGGCCGCCAGAACGATAACTTCCTGTATCTGTTTCTCGGCCCCGCCATTGGTGGCGGGTTGGTACTGAACGGCGATGTCGTGCGCGGAACATCCGGAAACGCGGCCGACGTCGCCATGATGCCGGTGCCGCCGAGCAGTCTGTCGACGGCTCCCGAGTCACGACACGGCTGGGACCTATTGCTGACCCGGGCGTCCCTTGTCGCCTTCGCCCGGCACATGTCGCCCGAAGGCTTCGCCGGATTGAGCCGGCCGGACCTGCAAGATGCCGTCGAGCGCGACGATGTCCTGTTCAAAGAGTGGATGGCGGACTGCGCCGATGCCGTCGCCCTCGCGCTCCGGTCTGCCTACGCGCTTCTGGACGTTCCCCTGATCGTGATTGACGGCGATCTGAGCGGGCGCTTCCCGGAGGTGTTCCGCGAAGCGCTCAAGGCGGCGGTGCAAACCGCCGCACCGGAACAAAGGCAGTCGCCCGACATCGAAATCGGCAGTTTCGGCCACGACGCCGGCGCCATCGGTGCGGCCAGCTTGCCGCAGTTTTTCAATTTCTCGCCCCGGGCAACGATCCTCACGGGCGGGAAGGACAAGGGACCCGCTGGAGCCGGAAACTCGGAGGAGAAATCCGGATTTCCGGCACGGGCAGCGCGGTTTGGATCGCATCTGGCCACATCCAGCCGCCGTTAGTTAAGAAGGCCAGGGAGGAAAACGCAAATGATCCGCAAACTTCTTGCAACCGGCTCGGTGCTCGCGGCCATGGCGGCCGTCCCGGCGGCCGCGGCCGACATTTCAGCCTGTCTGATCACCAAGACGGATACCAACCCCTTTTTTGTGAAGATGAAGGAAGGCGCGACCGCCAAGGCGGAAGAACTCGGCATTGAACTGAAATCCTTCGCCGGCAAGATCGACGGCGACCATGAAACCCAGGTTGCGGCCATCGAAACCTGTATCGCCGATGGTGCAAAGGGCATTCTGCTGACCGCGTCCGACACGTCGTCCATCGTGCCCGCCGTTCAGCAGGCCCGCGACAACGGTCTCCTGGTGATCGCCCTCGACACCCCGCTCGACCCGATCGACGCCGCAGACGCCACCTTCGCGACCGACAATTTCAAGGCCGGTGAACTGATCGGCCAGTGGGCCGCCGCCAGCCTGGGCGACAAGGCCGCGGACGCTAAGATTGCCATGCTCGACCTCGCCATCAGCCAGCCGACCGTCGGCGTTCTGCGCGATCAGGGCTTCCTGCAAGGCTTCGGCATCGAACTCGGCGACCCGAACAAGTGGGGCGACGAAACCGATCCCCGCCTTGTCGGCAACGACGTGACCCAGGGCAACGAGGAAGGCGGCCGCCGTGCAATGGAAAACCTGCTGGCGAAGGACCCGATGATCAATGTGGTCTACACCATCAACGAGCCGGCAGCCGCGGGAGCCTACGAGGCGCTGAAAGCCATCGGACGGGAAAACGACGTCCTGATCGTTTCCGTCGACGGCGGCTGCCCGGGTGTCCAGAACGTCAAGGACGGCGTCATCGGCGCGACATCGCAGCAATATCCCCTGCTGATGGCCTCTCTCGGCATCGAGGCGATCAAGGCCTGGGCGGACAACGGCTCCAAGCCTGAACCGACCGAGGGCAAGGACTTCTTCGACACCGGCGTCGCACTCGTCACCGACAAGCCGGCCAAGGGCGTGGACTCCATCGACACCGCCAAAGGCAAGGATCTCTGCTGGGGTTAGGCCCCTCAGGACTGAACCGGAAGGGGTGCGGCTTGCCTCACCCCTTTTTCCAAGGGCCACAAAAGGTTAAACGGGCATGACCTTAGAAAGCAAACCGGCAGGCGGACCAGCGGACTACGAAACCGCGGCGGCAGCCAGCCCCAAGGCCGTCGCCTCGTTCGACGACCACGGCCATGGCATCGGGCACAAAATCCAGCACACGCTGCATCAGACCCCGTCCCTGGTTCCACTGATCGTCCTGATGCTGTCGCTGATCGTGTTCGGCCTCCTGCTCGGCTCGAAGCTGTTCTCTCCCTTCGCCCTGACCCTGATCCTGCAGCAGGTCCAGATCGTCGGGATCGTCGCGGCCGCGCAGAGCATTGTCATTCTCACCGCCGGCATCGACCTGTCCGTCGGAGCGATCATGGTGCTGTCCTCCGTCGTCATGGGCCAGTTCACCTTCCGGTACGGCCTGCCGGTCGAAGTCTCTGTCGCCTGCGGTCTCCTGTGCGGAACGTTGTGCGGCTACATCAACGGCATCCTGATCGCCTATGTGAAACTGCCGCCCTTCATCGTGACGCTGGGCATGTGGCAGATCGTTCTGGCCACCAACTTCCTCTATTCCGCCAACGAGACCATCCGCTCGCAGGAAATCGCCGAGACGGCGCCGCTGCTGCAGTTCTTCGGCGGCAATGCAAACCGGGACCTTCTGGCGGTCATCGCACCCAATTTCGATTCCCACACGAACGACAACGCCCTTCTGGGCGTCCTTTACCAGACTAACTTCACCTACGGCGTGATCTTCATGGTGCTGCTCGTGCTCGTTCTGGCCTACGCGCTCCGGCAGACGGCCTGGGGACGGCATGTTTACGCCGTGGGCGACGACCCCGAAGCCGCCAAGCTCTCCGGTGTCCAGGTCAACCGTGTCCTGATTTCGGTCTACATGCTCTCAGGCCTGATTTGCGGTTTCGCGGGCTGGGCCATGATCGGCCGCATCGGGTCCGTCTCGCCGACCACCGGCCAACTCGCCAATATCGAATCCATCACCGCCGTGGTGATCGGCGGCATTTCGCTCTTCGGCGGACGCGGGTCCATCCTTGGCACCCTGTTCGGCGCATTGATCGTCGGGGTCTTCACCTTGAGCCTGCGTCTGCTTGGGGCGGATGCCCAGTGGACCTACCTGCTGATCGGCATTCTCATCATCGGCGCGGTGGCGATCGACCAATGGATCAGAAAGGTCTCTGTGTGATGGAACCCGTTCTCCAAGCCCGCAATCTGGTCAAACGCTACGGCCGCGTGGTGGCCATGGACCACGCCGATTTCGAACTCTACCCCGGTGAGATCCTCGCGGTCATCGGCGACAACGGGGCTGGCAAGTCGACGCTCATCAAGGCTCTCAGCGGAGCGGTGCGCCCCGACGACGGCGAGATCCTGCTCGACGGAAGTCCTGTCCATTTCCATTCTCCCATCGACGCGCGCGACGCCGGCATCGAAACCGTCTACCAGACGCTCGCCATGTCGCCCGCCCTGTCGATCACCGACAACATGTTCATGGGCCGGGAACTGAGAAAACCCGGCTTCAGGGGAAAATGGCTGCGCCAGCTCGACCGCAGGAAGATGGAGGAAATCGCCCGGGAGAAGCTCAACGAGCTCGGCCTGCTCACCATCCAGAACATCAACCAGGCGGTCGAAACCCTGTCCGGCGGACAGCGCCAGGGGGTGGCGGTCGCCCGGGCGGCGGCCTTCGGCTCCAAGGTCGTGATCATGGACGAGCCGACGGCGGCGCTCGGCGTCAAGGAAAGCCGCCGCGTGCTGGACCTGATAAAGGATGTGAAGGCGCGCGGCTTGCCCATCGTGCTGATCAGTCACAATATGCCCCATGTCTTCGAGGTCGCCGACCGCATCCATATCCACCGCCTCGGCCGGCGGGCCTGCGTTATCAGACCGTCGGACTTTTCCATGTCCGATGCGGTCGCCATCATGACGGGCGCGATGGACCCGCCGGAGACCCTGGCGGCTTGACCGCAGCGCGATCTCAAAATAATCGGTCCGGAGCCGTCGGACCGATTGCCTTTTGAACACCATGAACGATCTGGACTGTTTATGTATCTAATTTGCGGTGAAGCCCTGTTCGACCTTTTCGGCGAAGCGTCGTCCGGGGACAGCCTTTCCTTTGACGCCCGTATCGGCGGCTCTCCATTCAATGTGGCCATGGGTCTTGCCCGGCTGGAGGAACAGGCAGCATTCTTTGGCGGCATTTCAAACGACGCGCTCGGGGAAAAACTCGTCCAGAAGCTCGTAGTCGAGGGCGTCTCGGACCGGTACGTGCTCAGAACGGACTACCTGACCACGCTCAGCCTGGTGCAGAAGGACGAGCACGGCCATCCGGCCTACACCTTTTACGGCACAAATGCCGCCGACCGCATGGTTACCGCCGACAGCCTTCCCGATTTCGACGCGCCGCCCGCTTTCCTGCATGTCGGCTCCTACACCGCCCTCGTGGAACCGGTCGCAAGCGCGTTCAAAACGCTGATCGAACGCGAAAGAAAGAACGCACTGATATCCTTCGACCCCAATATCCGCCCGACCGTGGAGCCGGACATGACGCTTTGGCGGCGGAACACGGAAACGCTCGTCCCGCTCGCCGATCTCGTGAAGGTCAGCGACGAGGATCTCGCCCTGATCGCACCGGACGAAGCTGTCCGGGACATCGCCCGCAGATGGCTCGGCGACGGCGCCGGCCTCGTGATCGTCACGCGGGGCGGTGACGGCGCGTCCGTCTTCGCGCCGGGGATCGAATTCGACACGCCCGGGATCGCCGTCGAGGTCGAGGATACGGTGGGGGCCGGCGACACGTTCCAGGCCGCCCTTTTGTCCGGCCTCAAGACACTGGGAGCCGTCAGCCGGGACACCCTGTCGGCCCTTGACGAAACCCGTTTGCGCCGTCTTGCTGAATTTGCCGTCAAGGCAGCCGCCATCACCTGTTCGCGCCGCGGTGCCGACCTGCCTCGGAAAGATGAACTGCACAAAGAATGGGCCACCTTGAAATGAGGGGCTGACAAGAGAATTAAATCGATTTAAACACCCTCGAACCGATCCGGCATCGGCGTTTGTGACGGCAGATCGGACTTTTTGGAGGAATTTGTTTATGGCGGTACGCGTCATTGAAGTTGAAGAATTCGATCTGATCGTATTTGGAGCCTCCGGAGACCTGGCTCACCGCAAGCTGATGCCGGCCCTTTACCACAGGGCCGCGGACGGACAGATGCCGCACGACGCGCGCATCGTTTGCAGCGCCCGCCGCGACTACACGGACGAAGAATTCCGGGATTACGCGAAAAACGCCCTGCAGGAGCACGTCAAGGATCTTGAGGACGAACCTCTCGAGATGTTCCTGAACAGGCTGCGCTACGTCAAGACCGATGCCGCCTCGGGCGAGGGCTTCGAGGACCTCAAAGTCATTCTCGAGGAACGGCCGGACGTCACCCGCGCCTTCTACCTCGCGGTGGGCCCGGACCTGTTCGGCACGATCTGCGAGCACCTCGGTGAGATCGGGGTGGTCAACGATCATTCGCGCGTGGTCATGGAAAAGCCCATCGGCAAGGACGGCGCCTCGGCCCGGGCCCTCAACGACACGGTCGGCGCGGTGTTCTCCGAGGACCAGATCTTCCGTATCGATCACTATCTCGGCAAGGAAACGGTGCAGAACCTCATGGCGCTGCGCTTCGCCAACGCCCTGTTCGAGCCGCTCTGGAACGCTGCCCATATCGATCACGTCCAGATCACCGTGGCCGAGTCCCTCGGCGTCGGCGGCCGCGCCGGCTACTACGACACGGCGGGCGCGCTTCGGGACATGGTTCAGAACCATATTCTGCAGCTTTTGTGCCTCGTGGCGATGGAACCGCCGGAGTCCATGAACGCGGACAGCGTGCGGGACGAAAAACTCAAAGTTCTCAAGGCCCTTGCCCCGATTACCGAACAAAACGCTCAAAAGCTGACCGTGCGCGGTCAATATAGGGCCGGCGCGTCGGCCGGCGGTGCGGTGCCGGGCTATCTGGAGGAACTCGGCCATACGGAAAGCCAGACGGAAACCTTCGTCGCCCTGAAGGCGGAAATCGCCAACTGGCGGTGGGCCGGTGTGCCCTTCTACCTGCGCACGGGCAAGCGTCTGGCCCGCCGCGTTTCGGAAATCGTGGTCCAGTTCCAGCCGATCCCGCATTCGATCTTCGACGCGGAGGCCGGCGCGATTACCGCCAACCGCCTGATCATCCGCCTGCAGCCGGATGAAGGCGTGCAGATGCAGATCATGATCAAGGACCCGGGCCCCGGGGGCATGCGCCTGCGCCAGGTCCCGCTCGACATGAGTTTCGCGGAAGCCTTCAAGGTGCGCAATCCGGACGCCTACGAGCGCCTCATCATGGATGTCATCCGAGGCAACCAGACCCTGTTCATGCGCCGCGACGAGGTGGATGCCGCCTGGGCCTGGATCGATCCGATCCAGGCGGCCTGGGCCTCCCTCAAGGACGCACCCAAGGGCTACACTGCCGGAACCTGGGGACCTTCCGCGTCGATCGCCCTTGTGGAGCGCGACGGCCGGACCTGGGCGGAAGACGACGGCGTCTGAGCCGGTTCGGCGGGCCTCGAGCCCGTTACGGCGCCGTCACCTAAATCGATTAGCAAGACTGCAACAAGTCAAGCCGGTCCCGGCTGACGAAGTCGGAAGGCTCCGTGGTTCCAGTCCGCGAAGCCTGCAACGGGGCCCGAAAAGGAGAAGCCATGACACTCCAGGATCGCATCGGCGACGTCACGGAACGGATCGTCAAGCGCAGCCATGACAGCCGATCCGCCTACATGGAACGGATCGCCAGGGCAGCCGACAAGGGACCGCAGCGCTCCCGCCTTTCCTGCGGCAATCTCGCTCACGGTTTCGCCGCCTGCGGCCTGGCCGACAAACAGGCACTTTCCGGCGATGTGGTTCCGAACCTCGGCATCATCACCTCCTACAACGACATGCTTTCCGCTCACCAGCCCTATGAGACCTACCCTTCGCTAATTCGGGACGCCGCTCATGAGATAGGAGCCGTTGCTCAGGTCGCCGGCGGGGTTCCGGCCATGTGCGACGGGGTCACCCAGGGCCAGGAAGGCATGGAACTGTCGCTTTTTTCCCGCGACGTGATCGCCATGGCCGCCGCCGTCGGCCTGTCTCACCAGATGTTCGACGCCGCCGTCTTCCTCGGCATTTGCGACAAGATCGTTCCCGGTCTGGCGATCGCCGCTCTTTCCTTCGGTCATCTGCCGGCTGTCTTCATCCCCGCCGGGCCGATGACCACCGGCATTTCCAACGACGACAAGGCCAAGGTCCGCCAGCTCTATGCCGAAGGCAAGGTCGGTCGCGACGCCCTGCTGGAAAGCGAATCGAAGGCCTACCACTCTCCGGGCACCTGCACATTCTACGGAACGGCCAACTCCAACCAGATGCTGATGGAAATCATGGGCCTGCACATGCCGGGCGCGTCCTTCGTCAATCCGGGCACGCCCCTGCGCGACGCCCTGACCAGGGAAGCGGCCAAGCGCGCGCTGGCGATTTCGGCGCTCGGCAACGAATACACCCCCGTCGGCGAGATCATCGACGAAAAGGCCATCGTCAACGGCGTCGTTGGACTGCACGCCACCGGCGGCTCCACCAACCACACCATGCACCTGGTGGCGATTGCCGCCGCGGCCGGAATCCGGCTGACCTGGGACGATATCTCCGATCTTTCCGACGCCGTGCCGCTGCTCGCCCGGGTCTATCCGAACGGCAAGGCGGACGTGAACCACTTCCAGGCCGCCGGCGGCCTTGCCTATCTGATCCGGGAGCTCCTGTCCGCCGGCTACCTGCACCGGGACGTGAAAACCGTCTACGGCAGCGATCTCTCCGGGTATACGGTCGAGGCGAAACTTGACGCTGAAGGCAATGTCACTCGGGAAGAGGTGCCCGCGGACTCCGGGGACGAAACGGTTCTCGCTCCGGTAACGAAAGCCTTCCAGCCCACCGGAGGCCTGAAAATGCTCTCCGGCAACTTCGGCAAGGCGGTGATCAAGATTTCCGCCGTCGCCAGGGAACGCCATGTAATCGAAGCCCCTGCCCGTGTGTTTCATTCGCAAGAGGATTTCCTGCAAGCCTTCAAGAACAAGGAACTTGACGGCGATGTCGCTGCCGTCGTCCGCTTCATGGGACCGAAGGCCTGCGGCATGCCGGAACTGCACAAGCTGACCCCCTCTCTGGGCATCCTTCAGGATCGCGGCCACAAGGTCGCGCTGATCACCGACGGGCGCATGTCAGGCGCCTCCGGCAAGGTGCCGGCGGCCATTCACGTGACCCCGGAAGCCGCCGCCGGCGGCCCGATCGCTAAGATCCGCGACGGCGACATGATCCGCATCGATGCGGTGACCGGCACACTTGAGGTCCTGGTCGACGACGCGGAGTTCAACGCAAGGCCGGCCGCGACCCAGGACCTGAGCGAGCACCGGTTCGGCGTCGGCCGCGATCTCTTCGCAGCCTTCCGGGCGAATGTCGGCACGCCGGATACCGGCGCGCATGTGTTCGGGATATGAGGGAAGTCATTTAGATGACGCAGCGCCGGGACCCGGTGTTTTCGAAAGAATGTTGCTGAGAAAAACGGTCCCGTTTGCGATGAATAGCGCCCTGCTTGCGCAGAGGTGCAGGATTTTAGGGAGTTTGAGAGTAAAACGATGGCCCAGGACATAGCAAAAATCGAACAGGTCATGCGCGCGGCACCGGTCATCCCGGTGCTGATCGTGGAAGATCCGAAAAAAGCCGTACCGATGGCTGAGGCCCTGGTGCGCGGCGGTCTGCCGGCGATCGAGATCACCTTGCGGACACGGCATGCGCTTGAAGCCATCGACGCGGTCAACGAACATGTCGAAGGCGCCATTGTCGGGGCGGGCACAGTCCTTGACGCCAGGCAATATGACGCGGCCGTCTCCGCGGGCGCGCGTTTCATCGTCTCGCCCGGCGCGACGGAAGCCCTGATCGGTGCGGCCGACGAACACAGCGTTCCGTTGCTGCCGGGCGCGGCCACGGCCTCCGAGGTCATGTTTCTCCTGGAACGCGGCTATGAACGGTTGAAGTTCTTCCCGGCCGAACAGGCCGGCGGTGCCTCCTATCTGAAATCCCTCTCCTCTCCTCTTGCAGCCGCTCAATTCTGCCCGACGGGAGGGATCACGCCTGAAAAGGCAAAAGACTACCTGAAATTGCCGAACGTGCTGTGTGTCGGAGGGTCCTGGGTCGCTGATGCGAAGGCGATCGAAGACGAAGACTGGAGCGGCATCGAAGCCCGCGCCCGTGCTGCGGCGGATCTGGCTGGCTGACAGGCTCTTGCCCCGCGGCTCGTCCCGCCACGCTCAGTCTTCGCCGATGTTGTCCTGATCCTGCTCGTCGCCCCCTGTGGCACGGTCCCAGAGGAGGCGCAAACCGCCGGACGTTTCGTTGCGCCAGGCGAACTCGGCCACGACCGGCCTTTCAAATTTCGGCATCGTAAGCAAGACCTCCTCCGGCAACGCCGACAGGCCTTGCGCCGAGATCCGGCAGCCGTTGTTACCGGCATCTATGATCGTGCCGGTAATCTCCGTAATTCCCTCAAGGTCGGCGACCTTCACCTGAATGCTGACATTGTTGCGTTTCTCCCGCCGCTTGTCGGAGACGGTTTTCTCACTCTTGGAAAAAACCACGGCCGCATTGTTGCCTTTCACCGAGGTGACCTGGGCCTTGACGAGTTTTGCCGAATCTTTCGGACGGATGCCGATGGACTTGTAGAGGTCGCCGACATCGACGGACGTCAAACGGCACCCCCAGGAACTGACATTTGAAACGACCGCGTTGATAACGGCCAGATTTTCGAAATCGATTACGAGGACCTCTTCCTCAGCCTCGGGCTGGTCCTCGAGGTGCGATAGTCCATGTGGAGATTTGTCGTCTGCCATGAATCATTCTCACTCTGCGCGTCGCTTATGAATACTACAATTTTCGCAAACGAACGACAGATATGATGCAGTGTAACTTACGGCATTAGTAAGAATGACACCAACATAAATTGTTAACCAAGTATCAGACTAGTACTGCTTATTGAAAAAGATCATACTAGGATGCCACGATGCAACCGGTAACGTAAACGATTTCCACCGATTATGCCAAGCGACGGCAATCGAGGTTCCCTCTGCCCCAATGCATTTACTCGAAGTGAGGCTGCTGTGAAATTTCCTGAAAAGACCTTTCTTGCAACCCTTGCCGTTCTGGGCACCGTTTCAACGGCTCAAGCGGCAATGTTGTGTGAGGGCTTCGGCCCCCAGACCCCCCGTGACATTTCAGACAAGGCCGGCCAGAACACCGCAAGCGTCGCCATCGCGCCTCCGGCGAACGAGCTCAATCTGTGCAACCTCCACACTCATACGAACGCCGAGCACAAGGGCCCGGGCTTCTCCGTCTTTGCCGGCGACGGCGAGCACGGCGGTTATAAATGCGGCAATACCGGCGAACTGACGGATGCGGAACTCAAGGAACCCGCCAGCCATGCGTATCACGGTGTGAAACCCGGTGATACGATCGAGGTTCACTGGGTCTATTCCTCCTGCAATGTCCAGCCTGGCAAAGGCCTTGGCTCCTGCCTCTCGGACAGCTGCGCCAATCCGCAATTGCGCGTCGAATCCCAGGTCTTCCTCGTCGTCAACGACCCCAAGGCGCTGAATTTCCTCGATTTCGCCTACGATGGGAATATCGAAAACGGCCGTCATCAGGCCAAGGCCCTGCCATCGGGCACCGGCGAACCCGTCACCTTCATCGGTTCGACCACCGGACCGAGCTACACTCAAGCCACCTGTTCGCCGTTTCAGGTCACCTGGAGCGTGCGTCCGCAATGCGCGAAGCTGGATATCAATTCGCTGAATGCCTGGGCTGATAACGGCAACGTTTTCGAAGAAGACCACTCCCACGGGGTTCGCCAGCTCGTCACCGCAAAAGAACTGCTGGCACCGATTACGGACTGACATACCCGCCTCAAACGACGACAGGCGGCCGGTTGCCAAACCCGGCCGTCCGATCCGATTTCCTCTCCCGCTTCCAAAACCTCTGTGGTATCCCATGCGCGGCACCGCCCAAGGCTGCGGACCTGCTGAATTTAAATCGATTTTAGAGGTGTTTCATGACACTCGAAGCAGCATTCGGTTCTCTCAAGCAACATGCCGGAGAGTTCAAGTCCACCACACTCCGGGAGCTATTCGCCAGCGACCCTGCCCGGTTTGAGACTTTCACCGCCGAATGCGGCGATCTGCTTCTGGACTACTCCAAGTCGAAAGTCGACCGCAAGGCGATGGAGCTGTTGCTTGAGCTCGCCCGGACCGCGGACGTCGAGAGCAAGCGCGCCGCCATGTTCGCCGGGGAGAAGATCAACGCCACGGAACGGCGTGCGGTGCTGCACACCGCCTTGAGAAACCGTTCCGAAGCCCCGGTCATGGTCGACGGCACCGACGTGATGCCGGAAGTCCGCGCCGTGCTCGATGCCATGGCGGATTTTTCCGAGGCCGTGCGCTCCGGCGAGCTGGTCTCCTCCACCGGAGCGCCTTTTACCGATGTGGTCAACATCGGCATCGGCGGCTCCGATCTCGGTCCGGTCATGGCAACGCTTGCGCTTGCGCCCTATCATGACGGTCCGGAGCTGCATTACGTATCCAATGTCGACGGCGCCCATATCGCCGACACATTGGAAAAGCTCGATCCGGCGACGACCCTGATCGTCGTCGCTTCGAAGACTTTCACCACCATCGAGACCATGACAAACGCGCAGACCGCGCGAGCGTGGATCGCAGAAACACTGGGCGAGGATGCGGTCGGTGCCCATTTCGCGGCCGTTTCCACCGCCCTCGAAAAGGTGGCCGCCTTCGGCATCGATGAAGACCGGGTATTCGGGTTCTGGGACTGGGTCGGCGGCCGCTATTCGATCTGGTCCGCCATCGGCCTGCCACTGATGATCGCCATCGGTCCCGATGCGTTCAGCGACTTCCTGGAAGGCGCCTTCGCCCTCGACACCCATTTCAAGGAGGCCCCGCTGGCCGAGAACCTGCCGGTCCTGATGGCCCTGGTCGGCATCTGGAACCGGGACGTGCTCGGGCTTTCGTCCCGCGCCGTTCTCCCCTACGACCAGCGCCTCTCCCGCCTGCCCGCCTACCTGCAGCAGCTCGACATGGAATCAAACGGCAAGCGGGTGAAACTCGACGGCAGTGCGGTGGATGTGGACACGGGCCCGGTGGTCTGGGGCGAACCCGGCACCAATGGCCAGCACGCCTTTTACCAGCTCCTGCACCAGGGCACGACGGTCATCCCCTGCGAATTCCTGATTGCGGCGCAAGGCCACGAGGAAGACCTGAAGCACCATCACGACCTTCTCATCGCCAATTGCCTTGCCCAGTCCGAGGCCCTGATGCTTGGCCGGACGCTCGAGGAAGCGAAGGCGCTTTTGAAAGCCGGCGGCAAGCCGGACGAAGAGGCCGACCGGCTCGCGCCGCACAAGGTGTTCCCGGGCGACCGCCCGTCGATGACGCTCACCTACGACAAGCTGACTCCCTTCGCGCTTGGCCGCCTCATCGCGCTTTACGAGCACCGCGTTTTCGTCGAGGGCGTCATCTGGGGAATCAATTCCTTCGACCAGTGGGGTGTTGAACTCGGCAAGGAACTGGCGACCGCGCTTCTCCCGATGGTCAAGGGTGACGCGCCGGCCGAAGGCAAGGACGCCTCGACAACGGGGCTTTTGGCGGCCCTCAAGGGTTGAAGAATCGCCGGGGGAATCGAAGCTGTGTGAAAACACGGATGCGTCGCTTCGCCCGGCCACCCGCCTTATTTTTGCCCTACCGGCATCTATCAGTCTGTAGCAGCCTGTCGTGCGAATGTTGTGTTTCATGACCGTCACAAGCTGCTGGGAGGAAAGAAGGATTGCCCCGGAACGGAAAGCAGCTTAGTTTCGGCAGGGACATTTCAACGCCATCGGTTCGCGGAATGAATTCGAAGGGCAAACCATTGACTGCACCGTCTTGAACGGTTCTGAAGGGAGATCACTTTTATGAAGAAGTTTGTCTTGCTTGCTGCTGTCGGCATCGCTCTTGCCGGCTGCCAGTCCGACAGCCAGACGGACCGCGCCCTTGTCGGCGGCGGTTTGGGCGCCGCTACCGGCGCCGCAATCGGTGCCGCCGCGACCGGCGATGTCGGCGGCGCACTGGTCGGTGCAGCGATCGGTGGCGCGGGTGGCGCGATCGTCGGTTCCGCGACGACCCCGAAAAACTGCGTGGCCTACGACCGCTACGGCAACCCCTACCGCGTCGCTTGCCCGTAAGCGAAAACAGACGGATCAGGTCACGCCCCCGAATCGTTCGGTTGGGACGTGACCTCGTCTACGGCTGAATTGCCGGTTGGGGGTTAGGATGAAGAGACTTCTTTTGATTGCCGTTGCGGCGGTTTCGCTGGCCGGTTGCCAGTCCGACAGCCAGACGGACCGCGCTCTCGTCGGCGGCGGATTGGGTGCGGCGACAGGTGCAATCGTCGGCGCGGCCGCGGGTGCGGGTGCCGGTCCGGTTCTCGCAGGCGCCGCCATCGGAGCGGCGGGTGGCGCCATAGTCGGCGCGGCCACCACTCCGAAAAACTGCACGGCTTACGACCGCTATGGTCGCCCCTACCGGGTTGCCTGCCCTTGAGCGGGATCGATATTGGATAACCTCGAGCCGGTAAGGTTCTGTTAACCATAAGTCCTCACCTTGGCGGGAGGTTTACTTTCGCCAGGGATGCTCCGATGAAACCCGTCATAGCTGTAGCGGCCTCTGCCTTGCTGCTGGCCGGCTGCGTCAACACCGAAAGCCAGCGCGACAGAATGCTGATCGGCGCGGGTCTTGGCGCGGCGACCGGTGCGACCATTGGCGCGGTCGCCGGATCGACGGTCAATGCCACCCTTGCCGGCGCGGCTCTTGGAGCCATTGGCGGCGGCCTCGTCGGCGTCGTCACCACTCCGCGCAACTGCATCGCCCAGGATCAGAACGGCACGCCCTACAAGGTGCGCTGTCCCTGAGAAGCGTTTCACTTCCATGCAGGCCGATTCGGCCAAAGCCTGTCTCGTTCTATCCGCGTCGCGACGTCAATCGTGCTGTGGCTTGCACCACGCCGCTGCCCGTTGTTAGGGTTTCCATTCCCTTCAATGAGTGGGCATGTTCATGACCGAAAGCAGCAAACCCGAGACTCCGGACAGTCTGTCGCTGAAAGCCGGTTCGACGGACAGTGAAACCGTCGCCAGCTATTACGATCAGTTCGCGGAAACCTACGACACCACTCTTGCCGGATGGAACTATCATGCGCCGGACGAAACCGTTGCGCTCATGGCTCCCCACCTTCTGCCCGGTGCGCGCATACTCGATGTCGGCTGCGGCACCGGACTGGTGTCCGAGGCCCTGAAGAAGCGGGCAAGCTATCGGGTCGACGGCATCGACATTTCACCGGCCTCCCTCACGCTGGCGGAGCAGCGCGGCACCTATGAGAGACTGATCTGCCATGATCTGCAAAAACATCCCCTGCCCTGCAGGGACGATGACTATGACGCCGCGATCTCGGTCGGTGTCCTGACCTATATCGAAGATCTTCTGTCACTGTTCCGCGACCTCTGCCGCTGCGTGCGTGGCGGCGGCGTGATCGCCTTTACCGAAAGGTCCGACCTCTGGCAGACGCTTGATCTTGACGGCAAGCTGAAGGCCCTCGCCGACGAAGACCTGTGGTCGGTCCTCCATGTGAGCGAACCCCGGGCCTATCTGCCGGGCAACAAGGACTTCGCGGAGGAAATCAAGGTAATACATACCCTTTGCAGGGTTTGCTAAGACGTTGAGGTCTTTCCCAGACAACAAAGGCCGGTCAAATGACCGGCCTTTGCGCATTCGAGACAGTCGGAATCAGGCCGCCTGGCTGGCGCCTTCCCGGGCAAGCGCATCGGCGGGGGACACATAGGTGTATCCGAGCGCGGAGGCGACCGCCTCGCAGGTCACCTGACCGCCGATGACGTTCAGGCCCGGCAGGAAATACGGATCGTCGAGAAGGGCCTTCTTCGCCCCCTTGTCGGCCAGCGCCAGCGCGAAAGGCAACGTGGCGTTGTTGAGGGCATGTGTCGAGGTCTTCGGCACGGCGCCCGGCATGTTGGCGACGCAGTAGTGCACCACTTCGTCGACAATGTAGGTCGGGTCGGAATGGGTCGTCGCCTTGGAGGTCTCGAAGCATCCGCCCTGATCAATCGCGACATCGACCAGCACCGAGCCCGGCTTCATGCGGGAAACGAGGTCCTTTGAGACCAGCTTCGGCGCGGCCGCGCCGGCAACAAGAACGGCGCCGACGACAAGGTCGGCTTCCAGGACATGCTTTTCCAGTGCCGCCTTTGTGGAATAGACCGTCTTCAAGGCCGGACCGAAGGTCTGGGAGAGATTGCCCAGAACCGTCGTGCTGCGATCGAGCACGGTGACATCGGCACCCAGACCGAGTGCCATGGTGATCGCATGCGAGCCGACGACACCGCCGCCGATCACGACAACCTTGGCAGGCGCAACACCCGGTACGCCGCCGATCAGGGTTCCGCAACCGCCGGAGGCTTTTTCCAACGCCTTTGCACCGGCGATCACCGACAGACGGCCGGCAACCTGGGACATCGGCACCAGAAGCGGCAGCCCGCCCTTGGCGTCGGTCACGGTTTCATAAGCGATGCAGGTCGCGCCGGACTTGACCAGATCGGCGGTCTGCTCGGCATCGGGAGCCAGATGCAGATAGGTGAACAGGATATGATCCGGGCGCAGCATCGCGCGCTCAACGGCCTGAGGCTCCTTCACCTTCACGATCATCTGGGCGGCATCGAAGACATCCTTCGCGCTCGCCAGAATTTTCGCGCCAGCGGCTTCGTAATCGGCATCGCTCGCGCCGATGCCCGCGCCGGCATTGGTTTCGACAACGACCTCATGACCGCGGGCAACCATTTCAACGACACTGTCGGGGGTCAGCCCGACACGGTATTCATGATTCTTGATTTCCTTCGGCACACCGACGCGCATATCCATTACTCCTCTGGAAGCGTTTTTGATTGTGCGGAAATTCTACGCCTGATCGCGTCGAATGTGCTTGCGTTCCTCATGTTCAAAACCAGCCAACTCACAATCTGATTGCGCTTTTTGGTTATTTCATGAAATAATCTGCGACACATCATTAAAATCAAGCAATATATGCGACGCAACATGACCCTCGATCGGATCGACCGGAAAATTCTCGACATACTTCAAAGAGACGGCCGGATCGCGAATGCGGATCTTGCCGACAAGGTCGGTCTGTCCGCCTCCGCCTGCCTGCGCCGTGTGCGAACCCTGGAGGAAGCGGGCATCATCGAACGCTATGTCGCGCTTCTCGACCAGCGCAAACTCGGGCGGCTCATGGATGTCTTCGTCGAGATATCGCTCACCGGCCAGTCCCAGGAGACGCTGGAAAATTTCGAGCGCGCCGTCGCCCGCTCGAGCGAGATCATGGAGTGTTTCCTGATGGCCGGTGACGCCGACTATATCCTGCACTTGACCGCCGAGGATCCTTTGGATTTCGAGCGCATCCACCGCGACCACCTTGCCCGCCTGCCCGGCGTCCTCAGAATGAAGTCCTCCTTCGCCATCCGGCCCATCGTGCGGCGCACGGCCATTCCCCTGGACGGCGGAGGATGAGGCCGGCCGGTATGACACCAGGCATCATTGCAGCCTCGACGCCGGGATTATATAGTCCGCTTCCATTCATCCGCCCGAGCCTCGCAAGGAACGCCGCCCGGTGACCCATAAGATCACCCGTTTTCTCAACACCACCTATCAGCTTGCCGAATGCCCCACCTGGGACGACAGACAGAACCGCCTGCTCTGGGCGGACATCCAGGGCCGAACGATCCAGTCGATGGATTGGGAGACGAGGGACATCACCACCTGGCATTTCGACAACGAGGTCGGCTCCTTCGGCCTGACAGACGACGACCGGCTTGTGGTCGCCGTCTGGGACAAGGTCCTGCTGTTCGATCCGCAGACGCAAAGCAGCGAAATCCTGGCCGAGGTGCAGGCGGACGAGCCGCGAACCCGGCTGAACGACGGCAAGGTCGGACCGGACGGCGCCTTCTGGGTCGGCACCATGGACATCGAGTCCCCGCGCGAGCCCATTGCCGGCCTTTACCGTGTGGATGGCCACGGCGAGGTCCATGAGATCCGCGACGAGCTGCAATGCTCCAACGGCCTCGCCTGGACTCCCGACGGAACCTACATGTATCACGCCGACAGCTCGCCCGGCTGGATCGAATATTATTCCTTCGCCCCTGAAACCGGGACACTCGGCTCGAAGATGCTTTACGCCCAGCAGACGAACAAGACCGGCCGGCCAGATGGCGCCACGGTCGATTCCGAGGGTAATTACTGGAGCGCGGGCGTTTCCGCCGGCCTGCTCAACTGCTTCGCTCCGGACGGCAATCTGCTACACGCGATCAAAATGCCCGTCGACAAGCCGACCATGCCCTGCTTCTGCGGGCCCGATCTCGACCAGTTGATCGTCACCAGCATCAAACAGCCCGACGACCCCGACGCGCAGTCGGGCGGCCTGTTCCTGGTGGAAGGCCACGGCCGGAGGGGATTGAAGTCCTACCGGTTCAAGACGTCCGCCGGTTGATCCAAGAGGCCCCTGCGGCGCTAAAAAAGGGACCGGTTCCGTACATCTGGTCTACAAGCGCGCCGCCTGAAACTTGCCGTTGATCGTCTCAACGGCCACAGCACTCAATTGCCACAGTTTTGTCAGCCGGCTGCGGTGTTCGGTCCGGCGGTGCCTTGTTAAAGTAGCCGCGGCATCAGGCAGCCGGGAATGCCCGGCCTGTTCCCTGCCGTCTCACGTGTTGAAGCGAAACGAACACCCGTTCTGAAATCGAAAGAGCAAGACAAATGCACGATCAGGGACCGGACAAGGAACCGCTCATAATCTTCCTGCAGAAGATCATCTATTTTTCCGTGCGCATTCTCGCGATACTGATGGTGCTGGTCATTCTCATGGGTGTGATCGACGTCGGCTGGACCCTTTACCAGCGTGTCCTGGACCCACCGAGCTACATCCTCACGATTCCCGATATTCTGGGTGTCTTCGGAGCTTTCATGGCGGTGCTGATCGCCATCGAGATTTTCATCAATATCACGATCTACCTCCGCGAAGACGTGATCCACGTGAAGATCGTGATCGCGACCGCGCTGATGGCCGTCGCCCGGAAGGTGATCATTCTGGATATGGACAAGGCTGGGCCGCTCGACCTGTTCGGACTGGCCGCCCTGGTGTTCGCCGCCAGCGGGGCCTATTGGCTCGTTCACAAGACGCCCGCCTTCAGGCTGCAACTGCCTGACGAGAAACCGAGCAGCAATTCCGACAAGGACTGACGGCCGGCCGTTTCGCTCCGAACGCCCTGGGCGGCATACCGCCGCACAAGGTCCCGCAGCCGCTCCCATCAAAGACCCGTAGAGCTTCGACCCCGCAGCCTGCCTTTCCGTTTGAGGAGCCCCTTCACGTATCGTTTCGCATTGAAGGACGACCGCGTTTCCGGCCTTGCGAAAATAGCCCGATCCAGATCCTCTGTCGCGTCTTCCACTTCGACCAGACCTAGCGTTCGCCGTCTGGAAAGGTATCGCTCGACCGCCGACCGAAGCGCAGGCAAATCGTCCTGCCTTGCGGCGGCAGCCAGCGCGTGACGGGTCGGGTCGAAGGGCGACCAGCGTCTCAACAGACGCAGGACCCCCTCCTTTCGGCTCAGTGAAGTCCCGGTCAGGATATATCCAAGTCCGATCAGAAGACCTCCCCCAACTACGCAGAAGGCCGCCGTCAAATAAAGAGCAGGCAATCGCTCCGATCCCGCACGGTTTGCCTCGAAGCTGGCATAGCCGAAGGGAATCGCCGGAATTTCAGCCGTTCGCAACGTCCTCGTCCCAGTATCGAACCATGGTATTTCTATGGGAGGCAGGACGCCCGGTTCCCCGGTTTTGGGGCGAAGATGCCATTCCCAGGCGACGCTTGCCCGCGGACCGTCCACAGACAGCTGAATCTCCCGGACCTCGGGACCGGTGAAACTGATCAGCCAAGGCTCGCGGATCTCAGGCCTCGGCGGCAGAAGATGCGGCAGCGTGCCGTCGGCGTGGATCGTGACCTTCCGGATCAGGGTCTCGCCGTCGCGCAGTTCGCCTGGGGAGGCAGACAATTCATCCTCCACCGTGAGGCTCCGGGCGGACAGCGGCGCACTTTTCCCCGGAAAGGGAGCGACTTGAAGCGTGAGTGGTTCGGCGTGCACCTCCAGGGTTTCACGCCCTCCGTTTCCCGCCACCACCGTGAGCTCATGGGTGACCGGCCCGATCTCAAGGGAACCCGCCTGACGGGGGAAAAGAGCGATGCGGCGCTGGAACACGAGAACGGCGCGGCCCTTCACCCTCTCCTCCTTCCAGCTGTCGCGCGCCAACTGCACCCAATCATAGGCCTCTGAATCGGGGAAAATAAGCGTCTCCAACGTGATCCGGCGCGTGTATTCACCCCGGATGGTCACCGCGATCATTTCGCCGACCACGGGCCGTATTCCGTCCGGCACGACAAGGCGCAGGCTTTCGGCACGGGCGGCCCCTGTCAGAACCAGCAGAAGAAACGCAAGACGGATCACCACGGATTGCCCTCCTCCGGCCGGATCAGGCCCAGACCCGCCCTGCGCTCATATTCCTTTGCAAGACGCAGCCGCAGGAACTCGCCCGGATCGTCGGAAATCGTCGCCAGCCATTCTTCCGAAGCAGCGAAACCACGTGCTTCGAGCTTGCGCTGCCGTTCAGGTTGCGGTGCATCGGGCCAGCCCCAGGGACTTTTTTCAGCATCGCCCGATCGCCCACCACGGGCGGAAAGCCGCCCCGGCGCAACGCTGTCGCCCCGCGTCTTCGGAACGAATGTGTCGACCAGGTCGCGCAGGCTGCGCGCCTCCGTGTCGCCCGGGTTCGCGAACAGGACCGCGTCGAAATAGGCAACCGACAGCGCGTATTGCTCCGTTGCCGCCAGTGTCAGCGCCCGGTTGAAGGTCTGCCCCCGCCCTGCCCCGGCCAGGGTTCTGTCCGCTTCCATGTAGTTCCCGGCCCGGTAGAGCGCCAGACCCCTTGCTGCCGGTTCGCTCAACAGGACGTTTGCGCCCGGCAGTCCGCCCCAGAACGCGAGGCGCCCCCAGGCTTCAGGGCCGGCAACCGCGAGGCATAAAAGACCGAGCAGGAAGCCGAGAGCAACCCGTTTCATACCGTCCTCCGGAACAGCCCGAGCACGGGGATCAGGGCGAGAGCCGCGACGAAGGGGCCGAGGTCGCGAAAGCGTAACGCGGTGACCGCCCGCTCGCTCCGCAAAGCACCGGTGGCCGATATCCGCCGCAGCACCCGGTCCGGGTCCCGGGCCGTTGCGGACACTGCCATATCGTCGAGCCTCGCGAAGACATCCCCCGCCACCGGCGGTCCCACGCTCCCGGAAAGGGACAGGAGCGAGAGGCGGACGCCTCCGTCCGTCAGTCTTTCGGCTTCGGCGACGGCTGCCGCATCGATCCCGCCGCCATCGGAAATCAGGACGAGATCGGCATCTGGAATCCCGCTCAGCATTTCGCGCGCGAGCGCCAGGGCTGCCGCCGGCCTGCTGCCTTCACCCGGCATGATGTCGGGGCCAAGCACCGCAATCTGGGTCCCCAGCGTGGTGGGGTCCTCTGTCGGAGCGGCAACGTCATACGCCTCTCCACCGTAAAGGATCAGTCCGATGGCACGTCCGTTCGCGGCCCCCAGGATCTGCGCCGCGGCCGCCTGAGCGTCGGCGAGTGCCGGGCTTTCGGAAACGGACCGCGACATGTCGATGGCGATCAGCATCGCACCGTTGCCCGCCAGCACGGGGGCATCGTCGCGCGGCACGGCCGGTCCCGCGAGACCGGCGGCAACGAAGCCTGCTGCCAGCAGACAGGACAAGCCGGACCGGTCATTTCCGACATGAAGATGTCCGAGTGAGCGCATGGCCGCAAGCATCGGCGGGGACAGGACCTTCTCCCAACCGCCCGCACCGCCGCCGCGACGCCATGCCCAGAGCGCCAGCAGGATCAGGATCGGCAGCACCGCAAGCCACAAGGGCCGGAGCAAGGTGAACTCGCTCATCCCTGCCTCCTCAGACCAAGGAAAACCAGCAGGAGAAAGGCCGCGCCGGCGGGCCAGATCCAGAGCGTACGCCAGTACCGCAAGGGCGGTCGCCGCATGGGGCTCGGTTCAAGCCGGTCCAGCGTCGCGGCCATGGCCTCAAGATCGGACATAGTCCGCACTCTGAAGTATGTCCCTTCCCCGATATCCGCGATGGATCGCAACGCTTCCGCGTCGACCGCGTCTCGGGCCTGCGGCCTTGATTCCAGGTCTTCCGGGCCGAGCGCGATGGTGTGCACCCTGATGTCATGACGCACCGCGAGCCCAGCGACATCGGTGGCGCGTACCTTGCCTGAGGTGTCGACGCCATCGGACAGGAGCACGGCGACCTTTGTCGCGGCACGGCTCTCCTCAAGCCGTTTGACCGCAAGACCGAGGCCGTCCGCGATGGCCGTGGCACGGCCGGAGATACCGATCTGGGCCGTTTCAATGGACCGGGCGACCGACCCCACGTCAAAGGTTGGCGGCTGCGCGACATAGGGGCGCTCGCCGAAGATCACGAGACCGATACGGTCGCCCCTGCGCTCGGCAACGAAGGCCGAGGCAACCTTTTTGACGGCCGCCAGCCGCGACAGCGGCTGACCGTCCAGCGCGAAGTCCTCCTTGATCATGCTGCCGGAAAGATCGAGCACCAGAATGATTTCCCGTCCGGAAAACGGCAGCAGATCGGTCGTTTCCGAAACGCGCGGGCCGGAGAGCGCGACGACGAGCGCCACCCACGCAGCGACCAGAAGCACCGGCCCGCTCCGCCCTCCCCGACCGGCTGAGGACTGCGCCGCGGCAAAGACGCCGTGCGGCACGGTCAGCGCGGCCTTCACCGCGCCGATCCTCGTCAGGAACCTGTGCACCAGCAGGGGAAGCGGCAGCAGAAGCAACGCCAGGGGAAAGGTGAGACTCATCCGTCGCGCCCCCTGTCACCATCGGCTCCGGAAGAGCTTTCGGCCGAAACCGGTCGTTTGGCGCTGAGCGCTATTCGTTCCAGAGCCTCGCCGGACGGAGGCGGTTCAAGACCGTAGGCCGCCGGGCGCAATTCCTCCGGCAGGTGACCGAGGATCCTGGCTATCGCAAGAAGGCGATCTTCGGGCGGCAAGTCCCGCGTCGCGCGGATCAGCGTCTTGCGCGACGGGCGCCGGGTCGTGAAGGGCAAGATCAACAGCGATAGGAGAGCCGAGACGATCAGCCCCGCGCCAAACAAGGCCAGCAGGTCGCTCGGGCGAAGCGCCATCAGCCCCGGGGGCAGGCGTCCCTCTGGCAAGGCGGCGATCAGGTCAGCCTGCGTCATCCGGTTCCACCTCAAGCGTAACACCCAGAGTCCGCAACCGTGCTGTCAGCGGCGCAATCTCCACCGGACGCAGCCGCGCCATCAGGCGCGATCCGCCGGAACGGATCGGCAGGGCCTCGTCCGGAGGAGACACTTCCGCCGGATCTGGAGAAAAAAGCAGCGTCAACCGCCTGCGGCGGGACAACCGGCGCAAGGCGGGCTCGTCGTCCGGCGCGATTGCCTCTGTGTTGCTGGCAAGCCAGATCAGGGCTCCCGGCGGCGCCAGCCTTGCCGCACGCACAAGTGCAGCCGACAGAGACGGGAAATCTCCATTGCTTTCGAGCGCCCGATCATGCTCATGCGCCAGCATGTGGGCAATGGCGCTCATGTGCGGGACCCCGGTCCGTGCCGGCAGGGCCGATATACCGGAGGAGGTAACGGTCAACGCTGCGACCGACGCTCCGCGCGCAGCAGCCTCCCAACCACGCCGGGCCAGGGACCGTGCTGCCCGGACAGAGCGCAGTGCCTCGCCGGTTCCCCAGAGCATGGAAGGCCTGAAGTCGGCGATCAGGAGCACGGTGTCGTCGCGGTCCTCGTGAAAGCTTCGCACATGGGGGCTGCCGGTACGGGCCGTCGCCGCCGGATCGATCCGTCGGATGTCGTCTCCTTCCGAAAACGCCCGGATCTCCCGCAGGTCCATCCCGGCGCCCGGCAGTCTGGCCGGAACCGCCCCCGGTCTCCTTGTCGCCGGGCGATGCTTTTCCGGACGGTTCGATGTCACCCGCAGGGCCATCAGCTCTGCGGCACCTATCCGGATACCCGGCTGGTCCGGCACGGCTCTCACCATGGCTCCACCAGACGCAACACGTCGTCGACAAGGCTGCGGCCGGTCCGCCCTTCGCTGACGGCGGCCCAGTTCGGAACGAGGCGGTGGGAAAGCACATCCGGCGCGAGCGCCTGGGCATCCTCCGGCAGGCCGTAGTCCCGGCCTTTCAGCCAGGCCCGGGCCCGGACCGAGGCGGCCAGCGCCAGGGTGCCGCGCGGGGAAACCGGGTGCTCGACCCACTCGGCAACGGCGCCACCGACACGCGAGGCCATGACCAGCCGCACGATGAAATCCTTCAGTGCCGGAGCCAGGTGCACCTGCGCGACCTCCGCCTGGGCGGCATGAAGGTCTTCGGTCGACACCGGCAGGGAGGGTGACGACGGCGGGGCGGCTTCCTCGGCTTCGACAAGGTTGAGGATCGCGAGTTCCTGCCCGGCATCGGGCAACTCGAGCGAAAGATGCAGGAGAAACCGGTCCATCTGGGCTTCCGGCAGGGGAAATGTCCCTTCGTGCTCGATCGGGTTCTGCGTTGCGACGACCATGAAGAAGTCAGGCAGGGGCCGGGTCGTGCCCGATGTGGTCACCTGACGCTCGGCCATCGCCTCCAGAAGAGCCGACTGCACCTTGGGGGGAGCGCGGTTGATCTCGTCCACCAGCACCAGCGCATGAAAAAGCGGGCCCGGAATGAAATCGAAGTTTCCGGTTTCCGGCCGGAAAACCTGTGTGCCGGTCAGATCGGCGGGCAGCAGGTCCGGGGTACACTGGATCCGGCCGTGGCTGCCGGGCAGATGGGATGCCAGCAGTTTGACGGTGCGGGTCTTGGCGACGC
This sequence comes from Roseibium aggregatum, assembly GCF_017309185.1. GTDB lineage: Bacteria > Pseudomonadota > Alphaproteobacteria > Rhizobiales > Stappiaceae > Roseibium > Roseibium aggregatum_B. Next base: position 431,596 of record NZ_JAEKJZ010000002.1, read on the forward strand.
CCGGCGGCCCCTCGATCAGCACGTGACCGCCCACCAGCAGGGCGATCAGCAGCCGTTCGACCATCTCCCCGTGCCCGATCAGCCCTTCCGAGACATCCGTCTGCAACAAGGTGATCGGATGACTGAGTGTATCCATGTTCTAGAGCCTTTCACGGCTAGATTGAAGCATTCTGTTTGTCATCCGGCGAGTCGAGCTGCGCGGAGGGACGTGAAGCCCATAGCGGGCTATGGGCAAGCGGCGCGACAAAGCAGGCGGCCGCCGAACGCGAACCCGAAGGGCCGGGCCGATTAGGCCCAATGCCGTCGGGCTTTGCCTCGACCGTGCAGCCAGCACGGCCTTCGTCAAAGCCCTTGGCCTTGAACCAAATCTGCTCCGGCAGAATGCTTCAATCTAACCGTGAAAGGCTCTAGCCTCCCGGAAAAAGAATGCCCGCGCCGGGCGAAAAGCGCCAGAGAGGTCTTCCCGCAGGGAACGGGAAGATATCCCGTTTCAGCCGGTCCCGTGTCAGTTTGAAAGGTGGACACTGGCGCGCATGCCCTGCTTCGCGGTGTCGAGCGAGAACCGTCCTCCGAGCGCATTGACCCGTTCGCGGATGCCGAGCAGGCCGTAGCCATCCCCGGCGGGCAGGTTTTCGCGCGCGCCGCCATCGTCGGTCACCGTAAGGGAGATCCCCTCGCCCGCAATCAGGACGACAGCAACAGCCTTCGGCCTTCCGTGCCGGATCGCATTGGTCAGGCATTCCTGTGCGATCCGATAGAGACTAAGCGCAAGGTCGTCGGGGATGGCGTCGATATCCCCTTGCAGCTTGAGTGTGAACCGGACATTCGGCAGACGGCCGCGCCAGCCCGCGACAAGCCGGTTCAGGGCGGCGTCCAGACCGAGTTCGTCGAGATCGGGCGGCCGCAGCCTGGAGAGTTCGTTACGCAGGTTCTGCATCATCTGGCCGGTGATCTCGCCGATCCGTTCGCCGTCCTTCGCAGTCGTCTCACCGGACTGCGCGACGGCCGCCGCCAGCGCGCGCGTGGCCGCCAGGCATTGGCCGAACTCGTCGTGGAGCTCCCGTGCCAGGGCACGGCGCTCGCTTTCCTGGACCGTGAACAGCCGCCGGGTCAGATCGGTCCTGGTCTCCCGCGCCTCCTCCAGGGCTTCGGCTGTATCGTTGAGCGCCAGGCTCAATCGGTCGAATTCCCTGACATGCTGACGTGGTTGCCGGGTCGCGAAGTCTCCGCTTTGCAGGCGTTCGATGCCGCGCAGGATCGTTCGGAAAGGTGCCAGCAGGCGCGCGACCAGAAGACCGGTCAGAACAGCGCCTGCCACCGCGATACCGAGTGTCAGCCGCATCAAATCGCCGATGCGGTCCCAGGCGCGAAAGACGATCACTTCCGACTCGGCGAAAGCGGTCACCTGGGCGTCGGTCACATAGCGCGTGCGAACCGGCCTCACGATCGGGGCCGGAATCAGCCCGATACGCTCCGCAAGCGCACCGAACCATTGGGGCGGGTTCGATTCCGAAACGACATAGGAACCGCAACGGCGGTGACTGGGCTCTCCGGCCGAACCGAATTCGACACAGACACCGGGGGCGATCAGTGTCCATCTCGGGAAACTTTGCCAGTCACGAAAGGCCGGCACCGGCGCGACGCCGCCGAAGGCAAGCCCCATGAAATCGGGGCGCGCGGCGATTGCCTCCGCCACCCGCTCGGCCGTGATCCGCGCGTTCTGGCGGGCATCGTCAGCGGTTGCCCAAAGAACCCAGCACGTGCCGAAAAAGACGACCGCCAGTTGCGCGGCCAGGAGGCGCAGGACGAGCTGTGGCAGAAGCCCGCGCATTACCCGAACTGGGTCAGGCCGGCCCGCTGCGCCTTGAGCACCAGATCGGCATCGCCGGACGCATCAAGCTTGGCCCGAACCTGCGAAAGGTTGTTCTGGATCGTCTTCGCGGAGAGGCCGAGCGTCCGAGCTATCGCCCGGCCGTTCATCCCGTGGGCAAGCAACTGCAGGATTTCCAGTTCCCGCCGGGTGAGGCTCCCGAGATCGTCATGGCCGAGCGACGTCTGGGCAACGTCCTGCGCCACGTCGGAAGACAGGACCCGGCGTCCAGACACGACCCGTCCAATCGCACTGACCAGTTCTTCCGGCGGGCTGCTTTTGGAGACGAACCCGCGTGCACCGGCGGCCAGGGCCTTTCGCGCGAAAACCGCTCCCTGGTGCATGGATACGATGATGATCCGCGCCGAAGGATTGTGAGCCAGAATGGCCTCGACCGCCGCCAGGCCTCCGGCTCCCGGCATGGAGAGATCCATCAGGACGATGTCCGGCTCATGGGTCAGAAAGGCGGCCAGTGCCGTTTCTCCGTCACCGGCCTCGGCGACGACCGCAAGTCCCGGCTGGCGTTCGAGCAGCCGAAGATAACCCTCCCGCACGATCGGGTGGTCGTCGGCCAAGAGAATACGGATCGCTCCCATGTTGAGATAATACCGCAGCCCCGCCAACGAGCTCAACGCATCCTTTGGGGTGTAAAATGACGCCGGAACGGTAGCTCGAAAAAATGCTCCGGTCCTGTACTCGCGCTCCGGTCTTTCCCGGGGGCTTGCCACTTGTGTTCAACAGACCGCGTCGCGGTTTGGGACGGCCGCCGCGACGTTTGTGACCCGACCGGTTACCGGCAGCCGCTCACGTAAATCGGCTTCCAGACCTTTCGTGCAGGCTGCACCTGAACCTGGCGGCTCACGGTCTTGTAAACGGCCGGTTTGGTGACGACGTATTTGAACGCCTCCTGCAGGAGGACCTTTTCCTTCACGGTCTTGTAAACCGCAGGCTGGCGAACGGCGACCCTGGAGGCGGGCTGCACAAGCACCTGTTCGCCGACGGTGCTGTAGACCGCTGGGATTTTCACCTTGCAGAGGATTTTCCGGCCGTTCACACGGCGGTACTCCCAGCCGATGCTTGCCGGTTGGGACAGAACCTTGCGATAGCGCGTCTGGTAGACCGCAGGCGTCTTCCGATAGCTGACCCGTTCGGCCTGCACGAGGACCCGGCGGGTTCGATAGCCGTAGACCGCCGGCTTGCTCGCTTCGTAGCTTGACGCCGCCTGAACCAGGACCCGCTCGTTGACGGTCTGGTAGACCGCCGGCACAATCGCCTGTTCGTAGCAGGAGAGCGTCTTGCCTCCGGCGAAAACGGGCGAACTCAACACGGGACCGACCGCTAACGCGGCGGCCGCGCTCCAGAACCTGCGACGCATGACACTTCCCCCAGTCTGGCGCAGAAAAACACTGCATCCATGACCTTAGGGAAGAAGCCCAACGGGTTAAAGCAAAAAAGTAAATTTCCGTTAAGAATTGGACGTCCGCAGTTCGTCCGCCGCCGCATCGCGGCGCGTGCCCAGTTCGTAGTCGGTGTCTTCGTTGATGATATGCCGGGCCTCCTCGGGCACCCAGGCCCCCCAGCAGGGTTCAAGCTTGTGGTCCACCGACACCCGGTCGTCGAAGACGAAACACTCGCCCTTCCAGAGGCTTTCGTCTTCCGGAACCTTTTCCAGATAGTTCAGAATGCCGCCTTCAAGATGATAGACCTCGTCGAAACCGTGCTTCAGCATCCAGCCGGTCGCCTTCTCGCAGCGGATGCCGCCGGTGCAGAACATCGCCACCTTGGGCTTTTTCTTCAGCTCTTCCTGCCCCTCCACCCAGGCGGGAAACTCCCGGAAAGCCTGGGTTTCGGGATTGAGCGCCCGCTCGAAGGTGCCGAAGGCGAATTCGTAATCGTTGCGCGTGTCGATCACCACCACATCCGGATCGGAAATCAGATCGTTCCAGTCTTCCGGTTTAACGTAGGTTCCGACGATCTCGTTCGGATCTATGCCATCGACGGCAAGACGCACGATCTCCTGCTTCAAACGCACCTTCATGCGCTTGAACACGTGCCGGTGCGTCCAGGCTTCCTTGTGGGTCAGACCGCGCAGTCGCGGGTCGGAGCGCAAATGGGCCAGCACCTGCCTGACCCCTTCCTCGGGGCCGCAGATCGTGCCGTTGATGCCCTCGCTCGCCAGAAGCAGACTGCCGCGCACGTCCCGCTCCACGCAGAAGGCCTTTAATGGAGCCCGCATGGCCTCAAAGTCCTCAAGCGGCGTAAACATGTAAAGGGCGGCAACAAGAAAGTCGTTCATCTGCTTGTTCTTTTTCTTCGAAGAGCGCTGGCCGTCCTGAGGACGCCGGACACGGAAATGTCGGACGCGGTTTCAGGTCTAGCCGGTTGCCGCTTTCTATACAGCGTCCCGCCGGTATCTGCAAAGCCCGTGAATTTTCGTACTTTGCGGATGCCAGGTCATCTTCCGCCATCTGCTTCCGGTCGATTGGTAAAGAGTTCCGCAGCCGGATGCTTTGCTGAAATTCTTCGCCTCGAGGTCTTTATTGCCCAAACATTGCGAAAAATACTATCGGAAGTAACGTCATGCAATTTTAAAGTAAGATAATCGAACATCAGAAATGATACGTACAATTTAGCTTGCCTGATTTCAGGAAAAGACGCTCAAATTAGAAATATATTAAGCAAAATCGCCTCAATCTCGAACATGAACTAATGACCTTCTATGGTGACTTGAGAATGGCTCGAAACAAGGTGATGCCGACGGGCGTCGAGAGGTTCTTTTCGGAACACGACCTGATCGTTTCCAAAACCGATACGCGTGGACGAATAACATATGCCAACAAGCTGTTTCGAGACATCGCCGGCTTCGACGGAAAAACCCTTCAAGACGCGCCGCACAGCCTCATTCGCCATCCCGACATGCCGCGATGCGTCTTCAAGCTGTTGTGGGACACCATCGAGGCCGGCCGGGAAATCTTCGGCTATGTAATCAACATGTCCGCGAACGGGGACCACTACTGGGTCCTGGCTCATGTCACCCCGAGTTTCGACGCCAAGGGCAGGATTATCGGCTATCACTCGAACCGCCGGGTTCCCAACCGGACGGTCGTCGAAGATGTCTTCATCCCTCTCTATGCCCAGCTCAATGAAACGGAACGCAAGGCGGCCGACCGGAAAAGTGGCCTGAAGGCCGGCTACGACCAGCTGATGTCCGTCCTCGAATCGAAAGGCGTGAGCTATGACGAGCTCATTCACTCTCTATAACGCCTGTCTCGCTGCCGGGGTTTCCCTTCTGGCCAGCCTGGCGGCGGGTCTTGCCTTTGCCGCGGGCTGGCCATCGCTTGCGGCCGCCGCGACCCTGCCGGGCCTCGCCGCGACCGTCTTCGTTCTTGTGACCCTTGTCCGCGCGCGCCGGGGGCTGGCCAGGGCGACCGAGGTCTGCGACAAGGTCGCCCGCGGCGATTTCGAGGCGCGCGCCTGCGATTTCGTCGAGGCCGGCGAGGTCAGCCGGATGATGTCCTCGATGAACAATCTGATCGACCGGACCGACGCCTTCATGCGCGAGGCAGCCGCCTCCATGATCGCCATTCAAAACAATCACTATTACCGGACGATCCAGCCCGGTGGCCTGAACGGGAGCTACCTCCAAAACGCCGAGACCATGAATGCCGTCATAGGCACCATCAAGGGACGGGTCGGCGCCTTCCGCCAGTCGACGGACTCCTTTGAAAACCAGATCGGACAGATTGCCGACAGCCTGATGTCCTCGGCCGGGAGCATGTCGGGCACCGCGGGCGACATGGAAGCGAGCGCGGTCTCGAACGCGAAGGTGGTCACCTCGATCGCGAGAGCCGCCGACGAGACCTCGCAAAACGTGAATTCGGCGGCCCTTGCCGTCGAACATCTGAGCGAAAGCACCGAGGAAATCAGCGGCCAGATCGAACGCTCCATCGAAATTGCCCGCGAGGCCGTCGACCAGGTGGCCCAGGGTCAGGACAAGGCCAACGGCCTGCGCACATCGACGGAAGCGATCGGCGAGATCATCACCTTCATTTCCTCCATCGCCAACCAGACCAACCTCCTGGCACTCAACGCGACGATCGAGGCGGCGCGGGCTGGAGAGATGGGCAAGGGGTTCGCGATCGTCGCCTCTGAAGTGAAGGAGCTCGCCACCCAGACCGCGAAAGCGACGCAGGAAATCACGGCATCCCTGGAGGAGGTCGATACGGCCAGCCGGGACACGGCGCGGGCCTTCGACACGGTTTCGCAAACGATCCGGCAAATTGAGGAAATCACCGAGATCATTTCCGCGGCGTCGCGCAAGCAGGCCGATGCCGCCCGCGATATCCGCGACAACGTCATGAACACGGTGGAATGCACCTCGCACGTCACCTCCATCGTGGAAAGCGTATCGAAAAACGCCGAAACGACCCGCGCGGCCTCCACGACGGTGCTGAATTCCGCCGAGACCATGAGCTCCAATGCCGGTCAGCTGACCGACGCGGTGACGGCCTTCTTCCAGTCGCTGCGCAAAGGCCCGATGGACAAGCAGGATCACGAAACCGAGGCAGCCTGAGGCATTCTTGGCCAACCGGTTTCGCTTCGGCTCCAAATCCGCCCGCGTTTTTTCCAGTGTCGCGAAAGCTCCGGCTGACAGGGTCGCCTTTTGGGCAATTGGGCTCTTGCCCATGCGCCCCTATCTCAAGGAAAGTGCTGCCCGACCGATTGGGACACCCTGGAGGCCTACATGACGATTCTCGGTGACTTGCTGTCGACCCTTTTTGAACGCCGGTACCGCAGGGCGGCGCTCGAACGGCCCGATTCGAGGTCCCTGGACGAACTGATCAATGCGCTGGTCGGTGCAACCGGAGAGATCTCGGGTCAATCCGCCGCGTTCCACATCCTGCAACGCTATCAGGACATGGACGACAGCGCCAAGCTCGGCTTTTTTCATCATATCGCCGCCGACATGAACATCGACCCGGACAAGGTCCGCGCCGCCCTTGACGCCTACGAGGCCGCTCCCGGTAAGCACACCTACCGAGCTTTCATGACCGCGGTCGAACCGGATAGGCAGGAGCTGATCCGGCGTCTCAATCAGGTGCCTCGCGCCACCGAGGCCCTGGTGCGCATGCGCGCCGACCTCATCCGCCTGGGCGGCGGCGACAACGAGCTTCAGGCGCTCGACCAGGACTTCCGCCACCTGTTCGTGTCCTGGTTCAATCGCGGCTTTCTGGTCCTGCGGCCGATCAACTGGGAAAGCCCGGCGCATATCCTGGAAAAAATCATCGCCTATGAGGCCGTCCACGAAATCGCCAGCTGGGAGGACCTGCGCCGCCGGCTCGCGCCGGACGACCGCCGCTGCTTCGCCTTCTTCCACCCGTCCATGCCGGACGAACCGCTGATCTTCGTCGAGGTCGCGCTGACAGCCGACGTCCCCGGCTCGATCCAGGACCTGCTCGCCGAGGACCGGCCGCACGGCAGGGCCGACAGGGCCAGAACCGCCGTGTTCTATTCCATCTCCAACTGCCAGGCCGGGCTCGCGGGCATTTCCTTCGGCAACTCGCTGATCAAACAGGTCGCCTCCGACCTGGCCGCCGAGCTCCCCGGACTGAAGACCTTCGTCACCCTGTCGCCGATCCCCGGCCTGACCAAATGGCTGGACAGTCAGGAGATCGCCTATGCCGGGGCCGACGCGAAACAGCTGCGAACGCTTGCCGCCCATTACCTCCTGTCCGCCAAGCGCAAGGACGGTCAGCCGCTCGACCCGGTGGCCCGGTTTCATCTGGGCAATGGCGCGCAGGTCCATGCCGTTCATGCGGATGCGGACATCTCCGACAAAGGCCGCGCCCAGTCCGCCGGCGTCATGGTCAACTATCTCTACGACCTCGCCAAAGTCACCCAGAACCTCGAACGCTTCGCAGGCTCCCTGGAGATCGCCGCCTCCTCGGACATCCGCTCTCTGGACACAGCCGCCAAAAAACAGGACCTCAGGCCGCAGGAGAAGGAACTGGCGGTCGAGTGACGCGCACACGCCCGGCGCGGCGCCTTAAGTCTCGTTGCAGGGCGGCCCGCCGTGCTCCAGCAGGTCTCCTCACGATTGCCTTCGCAAAAGAAAACCGTCGTGGGTTCCAGACTACCGTGAGATCCAAACCCGTCGCCTCCGGCGCGCTCACGGAACCAGCATCGGTTCGACCGCTTCTAGAACTGTGAACGCGTCCCAGATCTCCCTGGGTGTCATCGTTTCCGTTGCCCCCGATGCGGTGGATCTGCAGAAGAAACCAAGCCAGCATATCCCGCTTTTGGAATAGGCAGAAGCTGGTATGGGATAATGGAAAAGCAGTTTCTATAAATTTCAAACTTAGGTAGCGTTAAAATCGGCAAATCCACCAAGTTTGAAATTAAAACCTGTTGATGAACACTATATATAATAGACCAACGAAGACTATGTTTCATTTTAGGAGATGCCGCGTGCGACGGGGGGCGACATCACTCCCATAGATTGTCGGCCCGCCTTTTGGCCCACGCACTGGCGCTATCGGTTACCGATACCTTCGGAGCTTCGTCGTAGGCGTCTTTCCAAACAGAAAATCTGTTGGTACGCCAACTTTGTTGAGTCTAGTTCCGATTGGCAAGGGCATCAATAGAAATCTCTACACACTTCGTAAAACTACCCAGGAAGCGCGAAACATCTACTTCCACTCTCTAATCCCACTTGCTAGCACACCTAGGACGAGCGAACTTTACAACCCGGTTGAAATTGAAGGACCAGGATACAACTCGATGAAATTCAAAATTAATAAAGCATTGACTGTGAGCCTCCTAATTTTAAAGATACGTCGTTTGCTTGAGGATAAAACCTGTGATGGAAAATTCTTGGACCCAAGATGAGTTGGCAGAAGCTATCGAAGAGAAAACTAAAGATGTGTGGGAAAAAAATCGAAACCCTCTTTTGCTCAGCGAACTAGGAATGGAGCTTTCGAAACAAAAGGGGGACTATCGAAGTGCAATCGCACCATTAAAGCTTAGGCAGTTCATTGCCACTCAACTTTCCAGCAGAGTGGTTATAATCACCCACCCGACACAGCAACAAAAGATCGCACTCATACCATCTGGAGAGCAGTTTTCTTTTGACGATACTACCCAGAGGTCAACTAACAAAACCAATGAAAGCGAAAGGATTAAAGCTTCTATTTGGGCCGCCTTTGTAAAACCAATACCAGCAAATTCGACAAGGTACTTGGATATAGCCGGGCAGGAATTGCGCTTCCAAGATGTACCAAGCAACTCCCCCCCTCCCAGTCAAACTTCAAAACAGATTCCATCTGGCCTCGTCATAGATGGACGCAGCTCAAAGTATGACGCACAAGAAGTCGCAGATACAATCAAGACTTGGGCATCAAAAAACAACTTACCTGAAGAAAAACTTTATATTCGAGAACTCAAAACCAGGCCCCCTAAAAATAAATTCTTTGAAGTATTCCAAGGGCTGAGCGAAAGCGATTTGCGAAGGATACAAATACCATTTGATATCATAATGAAATTGGCTCAAAAATGAAAATTTCTTTTATTTTACTGACAAATCAGAAAGATTTGAAAAAATATTTTTCCGTTACCGGTATCGGGATGGTTCCGAAGGAAATTCGTGAAAAGCATGGGGCAGATCATAAGTTTTTCACTAAGCCTCCCCATCTAGACGATTTAACGTATTGCTTAAAGATAAACAGAGAAAATCCAGATTCAGCAATTGCAATTTTGTCAGATTCAGAATATCGATCAAATATTTTTGATTTAGAAGTACCAACAAGTATTCTTCAGGCGCGGGAACGTAACATTAAGACTGAATTGTCTCGCGTAATTACTTTCTGGATCAAAAGATTGAACTCCCTAGAACAGACTTTCAAACCAATGGGCAATCGTAAAGCTCTTTTACTGCCGTTTCCCAATTTCAAAGACACAACTGCGCAACAATTATGGTCATCCATAAACAAAAATCTGGGCGAAAGAACTTTTTCGTTAATTGTCGAAATAGAGAAACTAGTTTCTCATTTAAGAGATAAAGAGTTTCCAAAAAAGAAAGGAGGATATCGCGACAAGTACTTCGTAGACGAACGTGGATATCATTTTCAGTATGGACATGAAAGGCATTCTCGTCCCGTAGTTGAGGGAAATGGCCACACTGCGAAGTGCGCCTTCAACTCTCAGCTTCGCTTCGGTTTGCCGTACGACTTTGAGCGGCACTATAATCTCTCGCTCGAAGACAACAGAAATCTAAAAGGGCGACAATTCGTCAACTGTCACAATCAAACGCATACTGCTGAGAGTTGCGACCATCTAAATATTTTTCCAAATAGTTTCATAAATTGAAATTGAAAATGGGCGCTAAAGCGCCCATTTTCGACTCAAATATCTAAGCTTAACTACCTTGCACCGGTTCGGTAATGCCAGATCACGACGTAGTCGATCTTTCCGTCACCCGTCATCCCTGCAGTAGGCTCCCAAATGCTTACGGGCTGTAAGTTCCACTTGGGCGCATGCAAAGAGCTTTCTTAGATACGAGTTGTTTCAAACTCTGAACTGAAAGAGCCATACTCAGGCTGCGGAGTCAACAGCTACATAGAAGCCTGCTACATTTTTTAAAACGCGATCGGTTAACATTTAGTTCCGATAAACTTTTAGGCACCAAACAAAAAAGTATTTAGGAATCCTCCTCCTGAACGTCAATAGACGACTCTCGAGGCTTTCCATCACTTCCCCTTCCCAACCAGCCGGTCATAAGCCGCCAGATCCACCAGCAGACAATGCTTCGGCACGCGTTGAATCTTCACGTTCCGGGCGTTCAGGCCACGCAGACCAGGTTTTCGGGGGCCCGTTCAGCGCCGTTGACCAGCCGCCTTCGAATAAATCGCTTTCCCGGAAGACCTTGTTCAAGGCCGGATGCTTGCCGCTTGGCACGGCCAGGAACGGGCCGTTGCCCGGGCCTTCCGCCTTCAAAAGACCGCGGCCGGCGAGTGCCAGTTTTTCCTTGGTCCATTTCAGATCGATAAAGTGATCGTTGCTTTCGAATTCGACAGGAACCGCGGACCATAATCCGGCTTATCCCTCTCCCCCCTCCTCCAGCGGCTCCTCCAGCCCCCTCGACAGGTCCGCGCTGCGGACGAGATCCAGAAACGCGGTCGCGGCCGGTGACAGTACGTGGCCGGCCCGCCAGATCACCCCGATCTGGCGCACCATTTCAGGAGCGCTCAGGCGGCGGTAGATCAGGCTGCCGGTTCGAAGCACCGGCAGGGTCAGCACCGGCAAGGCGGTAACGCCCAGGCCCTGGGACACGAATGCGCCGGCGGTGGCAAGATGGGCGACCTCGAAACGCGGCCGGAACAGCAGGTTCTGCTGTGAACAGGCCGCTTCGATCAGGTCGCGCACGCTGGTTCCCCGCGCCATGGCGACAAATGGCTGGCGGACGAGTTCTTCCCACGTGTAGCTGCGCGGCTCCGAAAGAGCACCTCCGGCGGCCCCCACGGCCACGAAACGGTCCGACAGAAGATGGCGGAACGAAATCCTGTCCGATGTCTCCACAGCGCCTGCGGTGAACCCCAGATCCGCTTCCCCCTGCTCCACGCTGCGGATGACCTGATCCGACAGGGCGTCGTTGATCTGCACGTCGATATCGGGATGCTCGGACAGGAAACGGGCGACGACGGAGGGCAACAGGCCTGCGGTGACGGACGGCAGGCCCGCGATGGTCAGCCGTCCCCGGTGCGCCGCCAGATAGGCGTCGAATTCCGCCCCCGCGTTGGCGGCGGTGTTCAACACGCGCTCCGCCAGCCGCAACAGGGTTTCGCCCTGCGGCGTGAGAGAGACATTACGTGTATCCCGGTTGAAAAGGCGCGTGCCCAGCCTTTCTTCCATCCGCGCGATCTGCCGGCTCAGCGCCGAGGCGGACAGGCCGATATCCTCGGCCACGGCGCGAAAGCCCGAACCGGAGGCGAGCGCACAGAACACGCGCAAATCATTCAAGTCGAATTTGTTGCGTTCCATGCAACAATTATTTCCAATAAATCACTTCACGCAACAAAAGTCTTGCGACACTTTGCTTAAAGGCGGGAAAGCCTGTCCGGAGACCTGGGAAAAGGGGGTCACCGGGAAAGGCATCCCCGTCCGGACATATCCGCCCGTCTTGCGGGCCTTTGGGAGGAGACATTCATGCGACTTTCACATCTCGCGCTCGCGGGCGCTCTCGCGCTCGGTCTCGGCTTGCCGGCCTCGGCCCAGGAAAAGCTGCTGATCGGGTCCACTTCCGCCTCTTCGAGCCACTACGGTTATTTCGTCGCCGTCGCCAAGCTGGTGAACGAAAAGGCGGATGGCCTCGAAGCCTCGGTGGTCGAAACCGGCGCGACACTCGACAATCTCCGCCGTATCCAACGCGGCCAGATCGACCTCGGTCTTGTAACGACAAACGTCGCCCAGCACGCGGCCGCCGGCACCAACAAGTTCGAAGGCAAGCCGATGGATCTCGGCCTGCTTTGGGTTTACACCGGCGCCCCGCAAAACGTCATCGTCCGGGCGGATGCCGAAGTCGGCAGCCTTGAGGAACTGAAAGGCGTTCGTTTCAATCCCGGTATCAAGGGGTCGGCAACGGAAAGCACCACCGAGGCGGTATTCGACGCGCTCGGCCTCAGCGCCGATTACGTACGCGGGTCCACCACGGACGTCGTCGACATGATCAAGGACAATCGCGTTGCCGGCTATGTGAAATCGGGAGCCGGTCTGAAACTCGATGGGTCGACCCTCGATATCGCCACCTTCACCCCGATCAAGGTGCTCAGCCTGAGCGATGAGCAGAAGGCGAAGCTGGCGGAGACCATGCCGGATGTGTCGCTTGTGGATATCCCCGCCGGCGCGGCCGAAGGCATCCCCGCCTATTCGACCTGGAGTTTCGGCGTCGGCGTTGCCGCGGGACCGGAGCTCTCCGAGGAGGCCGCCTACAAGATCGTCAAGGCGATCATGGAGGATGACTCGGTTCAAGGCGCCGCCATGGCGTCCGTCAAGGGCGTCAACCTCGCTGACCTGACCCTGCAATATGCGACCATTCCGCTGCATCCGGGTGCCGCCAAATGGTATCGCGAGCAGGGAATTGACATCCCCGCGCATCTCCAGCCGAAAAACTAAGACCGGACCGGGGACAGGGGAAACGCCGTGCTGACGCGCATTCGTGACGGACTGGCTCTTCTGACGGGAGCCTTCGTCTTCTACACCGCGGCGACCGGGCCGTTCGAAAGCCTGATCCAGCGCGCGATTTTTCTGGCCCTGGTGGTCTGCCTCGGCCTTGCGGTCTACCCGCTCGGCCACGGCAGACGCTGGCGTCCCCTCGGGATCGCCATCGATCTCGCGGCCGCGGGTGTCACACTGGCGGCCTGCTGTTACATCGTCGTCAACTACGACGAGATCATGACCAGCCTTCCCTGGGCGACCCGGCTTGACATGATCCTGACGGCCGGGCTTGTCCTGGCCGTACTGGAGGTCGGCCGGCGGGCGGTCGGGATCATCTTTCCCGCCCTGGTCATCGCCGGGCTCGCTTACGCGCTCCTCGGCGACCGTCTTCCCGGCGCGCTCGCCCACAGGGGCTTCGACCTGGCCTTCGTCACCGAAACCATCTTTCTGGGCGATCTCGGCATCTGGGGCATGCTGACCGGCGTTGCCGCGACCGTGATCGCCGCCTTCGTCCTCTTCGGCGCCTTGCTGCTTCACACCGGCGGCGGCCAAAGCTTCATGGACCTCGCCATGCGGCTCGGCGGTCGCCAGCCCGGCGGCGCGGCGAAGATCGCGACCATCGCCAGCGGCCTGTTCGGCATGATTTCAGGATCCGCAGTCGCGAATGTCGCGACGACGGGCAATTTCACCATTCCGATGATGAAACGGCTCGGCTATCCGCCCGCCTTTGCCGCCGCCGTTGAAGCCGTGGCCTCGACCGGCGGCCAGATCGCGCCCCCGATCATGGGCGCGGCCGCCTTCGTCATGGCGGAAATCCTCGGCGTTTCATATGTCACGATCATCGCTGCCGCCGTGGTTCCGGCGCTTTTGTTCTATCTCTCTGTTTTCGTCACGGTTCACATCGTCTCGGTACGCAAGAACCTGAAACTCGTGCCGGAAGACGAACTGCCCGCCTGGTCCACGATCCGGGCGCCGCGCCGGGTCCTCCCCATTCTCGCCGCCCTCGGTGGATTGGGGATCGGTGTTTTTCTCGGCCGCTCGGTTGCGACCGCCGCCTTCTACGGCATTGTCGGGCTGCTCATCGCGTTTGTCGCCACATCCGCGGGCAAGATGCCTCCTCGCCGCATGATCGGGCTGATCCTCGAGGGGATAGGCGATGCCGGCAAAGGCATGGTGATCATCGGCGTACTGCTGGCCGGGGCGCAGATCCTCGTTTCTATGATCAACCTCACCGGCATCGGCGTCACCTTGAGCTCCCTGATCGTCGCGCTTGCGGGCGATTCCGTGCCGCTCGTCGCCCTGATCGTCGGCGGTGTCTGCCTGATCATGGGCATGGGGCTGCCGACGACGGCGGCCTATGTGCTGGTGGCGGCCGTTCTCGCTCCGGCCATGACGGCCGTGGGCATCGACCCGCTCGCCGCCCATCTCTTCGTGTTCTACTTCGCAACCATCTCCGTCATCACGCCACCCGTCTGCGTCGCGGTCTTCGTTGGCGCCGGCATCGCACAGACCAACTGGCTCCCGGCTGCCTTCGAGGCGGTACGCCTGGGAGCGGTCACCTATGTGGTGCCCTTCCTGCTCCTCATATATCCAGGCATGACCGGTCAGGGCGGCGTCATGGAATTCGCCAATGCGATCCTGTCCGGCCTGGTGCTCGTGATTGCCATCCCCTCCCTCCTGAGCGGCCAGAGGCTGTTCGCGATACGCTCTCTGGACATCCTTGTCCTTAGCGCCTGTATCGCGCTTGCCATCTGGCCCTTCCCCGCTGCTCCGCTCCTGGCCGGAGTGCTGCTCATGGCCACATGGCATCTCGGGAAACCGCGCCGCCTCGCACCCGGACAAGCCCAATGAAGACACTGAGACTTGGCACCGGCGCCGGCTTTTCCGGCGACCGCATCGAGCCGGCGGTCGACCTCGCCGAGAGGGGCGATCTCGACTACCTTGTCTTCGAATGTCTTGCCGAGCGAACGATCGCGCTTGCCCAGCAGGCCCGACGTCTGGATCCGGGCGCGGGCTACGACCCCATGCTTGAGCCCCGCATGCGGGCGATCTTGCCGATCCAGACACGGCGCAGGTTCAAGATCATCTCCAACATGGGGGCGGCCAACCCTGTCGCAGCCGCGCTGAAAACCCTGGAAATCGCCCGGGACCTTGGCATCAGGGGACTTCGCATCGCCGCCGTCACAGGAGACGACATTCTGGCCGCGGTTTCCGGCACGGATTTCACGGTCCTGGAAACCGGCGAAACCCTGCGCGCGTTCGAGAAGCCTTTCCTCTCCGCCAATGCCTATACGGGGGCCGCGCCGATCGTCGCCGCCCTTGAAGCCG
The DNA here is from genome assembly GCF_017309185.1 of Roseibium aggregatum. Taxonomy (GTDB): domain Bacteria; phylum Pseudomonadota; class Alphaproteobacteria; order Rhizobiales; family Stappiaceae; genus Roseibium; species Roseibium aggregatum_B. The sequence goes on from NZ_JAEKJZ010000002.1 coordinate 447,002, forward strand.
GCGCCGATGTGATCCTGACCGGCCGCGCCTCCGATCCCGCCATGTTCCTTGCTCCGCTTATTCACGAGTTCGGCTGGCGGATGGACGATTGGGAAAAGCTCGGCCGGGGAACGCTGGTCGGGCACATGATGGAATGCGGCGGCCAGGTGACCGGAGGCTATTTCGCCGATCCCGGCTACAAGGACGTTCCCGATCTCGCCAATCTCGGCTTTCCCATCGCCGAGGTGGACGCGGACGGCAATTTCACCGTCACAAAGCTCCCCGGCACCGGCGGCAGGGTGAGCGAGGCCACCTGCAAGGAGCAATTGCTTTACGAGGTCCATGACCCGGCAGCCTACCTGCAGCCGGACGTGGTCGCGGATTTTTCCAACGTTCTGATCGCGCAGGAAGCCCCCGACCGGGTCCGCCTGCACGGCGCCACAGGCCATCCGAAAACCGGAATGCTCAAGGTCTCGCTCGGCTTTCTGGACGCTTATGTCGGCGAGGGACAGATTTCCTATGCCGGGCCAGGCGCCGAAGCGCGCGGGCAGCTGGCGCTGGAAATCCTTCAGCAACGCCTCGCAACCGCGCAGCCCGCCCTTCGCGAGAGCCGGGGGGAACTGATCGGCATCGACGCGATCCTTGGCGCCATGCAGCCCGATCGCAGGCCAGCGCGGGAAGTCCGGCTCAGGTTCGCCGCCAGGGCGGAGACGGCCGAAGCGGCCGGCCGCGTCGGCAACGAAGTCGAAAGCCTGTACCTGAACGGTCCGGCGGCCGGCGGCGGCGTCACCAAATCGGTCCGGGAAATCGTGGCCATCGTGTCAACGCTCATTCCCGAAAGCCTCATCGTGCCCGGTCTCGAAGTCCTGGAGAGTTAGCCCCATGCTGTTGCGCGACATCGCTCACTCCCGCACCGGGGACAAGGGCAACATTTCCAACGTCTCCGTCATCGTTCACGACATGAAGGACTGGCCGCTCGTTCAGGAAAGACTGACGCCGGAGCGGTTGCGCGCGCATCTTTCCTGGCTTCCGGTCGAAAAGATCGAACGCTTCTCGCTCCCTCAACTCGGCGCCCTGAACTTCGTTCTTCACGGTGCGCTGAAGGGTGGCGTGACCCGCTCTCTGGCACTCGACGCCCACGGCAAATGCCTCAGTTCGGCGGTGCTTGAACTGGACTTGAACGCCCCCGCGTGCGATTGAACGGGAGTTTGAACCGCGCACCGGCCCTTCGAGTGCGATAACCGCCTCATTTCCGGAGGCAGCCTTTTCCCGGACGCCGCCATGCCGCATCTGTTTGTCAACCGGCCACGGGTCTACGATCTGATCCGTCAGGACAAGGACCTGAAAAAGCAGTTCCGCTGGGAAACGATCAACGCCGTGTTCTACAAGCTGGGCGGGTTGATCTTCGTCATCGGCAGTATTCTGTTCTACCCGTCCCTGTCGGCCTACCAGAACCTGGGCGCCTGGCTGTTCGTCGCCGGCTCGGCCCTCTATCTGACCGTGACGAGCCACGATCTGGTCGAATGCATTCGCTACCGGCGGATCACCACGGAAAAACTGACGGTCTGGGACCGGCTGGAACTCGGCGCGGCCCTCGCCTACACGGCCGGTACGATCCTGTTCGTCGCCGGCAGCATCCTGTTTCTGTCCTATGTCGACCGGGCACATCTCGGCGCCTGGTGTTTCGTGCTCGGCAGTCTGCTTTTCGTCGTCGGCGCGACCGTCAACGTGCTTCAGATCGTCCAGGCGGAAAACATGGTCACCCTGCAGCTCATGAACCTGACCGCAATCACCTTCGTCACCGGCTCGGTCCTCTTCACTGTCGCCTCCGTCCCCTATCTCTGGTCCCTGGCTGACCCCGCCGACGAAACCCGCCTCGATGCCTACCTCGCCTCCCAGTATGTCGCGGGCAGCCTCCTGTTTCTCCTGGGCGGCGTTTTCAATTACTGGCGGGCGTTCGTCTTTATCCGGGGCAAGGTAAAGCGCGCGGAACCGGTGCGGATGTCGCCAGGCTGAGCGTCGGAAATCCGAGTGAAACCCTCAGCCTTGTCCTGCAACAGGACCGGAAAAACGCCCCCCTTTGCAGACCCAAAGGCTCAGCCCTCACAGACCTCCGGATTGATCATGTTGATCGGCTTGCCGTCCGCATAGGCAACCACCTGGTCGAAAATGTCGGAAAACTGCAGCTCGAATTCATCCTCCGTGACGAAGCCGATGTGAGGCGTGGCGACCATATTGGGGTGATTGACCAGCGGATCCCCGGGATCGGTCACCGGCTCCTTGTCGAACACGTCGATCGCGGCAAAGCCCGGACGGCCCGCGTTGAGCCCTTCCAGGAGGGCGCCCTCCCGGATAAGTCCGGCACGCGAGGTATTGACGAAAATCGAACCCGGTTTCATCGCGGCAAGGTCATTCTCGGTCACGATGCCACGCGTTGTCGGCACGAGACGCAGATGCAGGCTGACAACATCGCACCCGGAGAAAAACGCCTCGCGGCTTTCCGCGACCGTCTCACCGTCCTGCCGCGCCCGTTCCCGCGAGGTCTCCGAGGCCCAATAGACGACCTTCATGCCCAAAGCCTTCGCGTAACCGGCGACGGCCCCGCCGATACGGCCATAGCCGTAAAGACCGAGCGTCCTCCCACGCAGCGTCTTGCCGACTCCCATCTGCCACGCTCCCTCCCTCAGGGAAGCCATCTGCGCCGGGATCTGTCTGGCGCTCGCCAGGATCAACGCGAGGGTATGTTCGGCGGCGGCATAGGACGGTGTGCCGGCATGCATATTTGAACACAGCAGCACGCCATTTGCCGTGCAGGCCTCCATATCCACATGGGGATAGCCGCTGCGCTGGCTGATAAGTTTCAGTTTGGGCAACCGGTCCAGAAGCTCCTTGGTCACTTTCGTGCGCTCGCGGAACAACACGACCGCGTCGAAGTCCTGGAGCCTTTCGACGAGCTCATCCGTACTCTCGGCTCGATCGTTGAAGACCGTGACCTCCTGGCCTTCAAGCTTCGAAAAACACGGTAAGGTTCTCAGCGTATCGAAGTAATCGTCAAGTATCGCAAGTTTCACGCCTGCCCTCCCCGGTTCTGGCGTTTTTCTCTTCTGATTTGCCGAAGGCTAATGACCTCAGCAAATCAAAGCTATTCAATATTGGTTCGCGCCTATTGATTTTGCGTCCATCACGCTCCTCGACCCAGACAGGCCGGCCTTTTGCTTCCTATAAACGGACGGGTTCGGAGTGTTCCAGGGGGGAGAAAATGAGCGAAAAAATCACATTCATCGGCTTCGGCGAAGCGGCCAGCGCGATTGTGAGCGGTTGGGGACCATCACGCCACGAGGTCTTTACCTACGACATCAAGCTGGACGATCCTTCGACGCGCGGCGAAATTGTAGACCGGTGTTCGAAATTCGGCGTCTGGCCTTGCGATACCCCTCAAGAGGCTCTCCAAGACGCGGATCTGGTTTTATCCACCGTCACTGCGGATCAGGCCACCGAGGCCGCGCGCGCAGCATCACCATTCCTGAAGGCGGGCCAGGTGTGGCTGGATCTCAATTCCTGCGCGCCCTCCTCCAAGGTGAAATCCGCCGGTCTGATCGAAGCCGCAGGAGGACAGTATGTCGATGTGGCGGTCATGGCGCCTGTCTATCCCAAACTGAACAGGGTGCCTTTGCTGGTCGCCGGACCGCATGCCGATGAGATCGCTCCCCGGCTCGCCGGACTTCCCATGTCGCCCCGCGTCGTTCCGGGCGACATCGGCGCCGCGTCTTCCATCAAGATGATCAGGTCAATCATGGTGAAGGGGCTCGAGGCGCTGACGGCCGAGTGCACGCTCGCCGCCGTTGCCGCCGGTGTGCAGGATGAGGTTTTCGCCTCCCTCCTGAAAAGTCATCCCGGTACCGACTGGCCCGCGCAAACGTTCTACAATTTCGAGCGCTCCATGGTGCATGGCGCCCGGCGCGCCGCCGAGATGGAAGAAGTCGCCAGGACGCTTCAGGACCTTGGCTTGCCGTCGGATATGGTCACGTCAACCGTCAAATGGCAGCGCAAGCTCGCCGCAGCCGACGTTCCCGCCCCTGAAAACGCCAGACAGATAAATCCGGAAACGATCGCGCATGCCTTGCTGCCACACATTCGGTCGAGCTGATACCGAGGCTTGATGTTCTGCTGCGAATGCCGGGAGGTGTTTCAGTGATGCAGGAAATTCATCAATCGTTCCGATAAACGAATTTGTCTAAGTATTTTCCCTATGCCAGCCTGAGGATCCAAGCGCTTTTCCCTGTCTGAACCGAAAAAATTTCCGGGCGGACAAGGAAGCACTGAAGCATGACTCTGGGAGGAAATCATGAGCTTCACGAATGCACTTGGCCGCGGTCTCGCGGCCTTGCTCGCCGGCGTGTCACTGGCAGGCATCTCGACTTCGTCACAGGCGGAAGCCGATTTTTCGGGAAAAACGGTCGAATTCGTAATCCCGTTTGCGGAATCCGGCGGCTCCGCCCGCTGGGCCAACTTCTTCGCACCGCTGTTAAGCGAAGCCCTGCCCGGCAAACCGACGGTTGTCGTGCGCTATCGGCCCGGCGCGGGCTCCACGAAGGGCGCAAACTGGTTTCAGCGTCAGACGACCGATGACGGCACAGTGATCTTCGGATCGTCCGGCTCGACCCAGTTTCCCTATCTGCTCAACGATCCGCGCGTGAAATATGAATACAACGACTGGCAGGTCGTGCTGGCCTCGGGCGTTGGCGGCGTTGCCTATCTGCCGCCCGATATCGCCAGGAAGTTCGACGGCGACGCGAACGATCTCAAGGACATAGAGTTCATCTGGGGAAGCCAGGGAGCGACTCGCCTCGATCTGGTGGCCAATCTTGCCTGGAAGATGCTGGGCATGAACGTCCAGCCGGTCTTCGGTGTCGAAGGACGCGGCGCGGGCCGCCTGATGTTCGAGCGGGGCGAAGCCAACATCGACTATCAGACCTCACCGGCCTATCTGAAGAGTGTCGTGCCGATGGTGGAGGCCGGCAGGGCGGTCCCGATGATGACCTGGGGCGGACTGGACGAGGACGGCAACATCGTGCGGGACCCGACCTTCCCGGACATTCCAACCTTCAAGGAAGTCTGCGAAGCGACCGAGGGCTGCGAAACCTCAGGCACCGCCTGGGAGGCCTGGAAGGCCTTCTTCATTGCCGGGTTCCCGGCTCAGAAAATGGTATTCTTGCCTCAAACCGCGTCCGAGGACGTGGTTGCCGCCTACGAGAAGGCTTTCAAGGACATCATCGCACGCCCCGATTTCAAGGAAATCTCGTCCGTAACCCTGGGCGTTTACCCGCAAATGACGGGCACTGCCGCCGACAAGGCCAAGAAACTGGCGACCAATGTCCCGGCCGAAGCGAAAACCTATGTGGTTGACTGGCTTGAAACCGACTACGGCGTTTCGCTGAAATAAGTCCCGCGGGTTCCGTCTGGGCGGAACCCGCCCCTCATTGACTACAGGATAATTATGGAACTGGTCGCAACCGCGCTACCGGCGCTGGGGGAAGCATTGTCGCTCATCTTCCAGCCCGCCCAGTTGGGATTTCTTCTGATCGGCGTGCTGCTCGGGCTATCGGTCGGCGTCTTTCCGGGTCTCGGAGGCATCGCAGGCCTGAGCCTCGTTCTGCCTTTCATGTTCGGCATGGATCCGGTCTCCGGTCTTGCGCTCATGGTCGGCCTGATCGCCGTCGTTCCGACTTCGGACACCTTCGCATCCGTTCTGCTTGGAATTCCGGGATCCACGGCAAGCCAGGCCACGGTTCTCGACGGATTTCCCCTCGCCAGGAAGGGCGAGGCGGCCAGAGCACTTTCCGCCGCCTTCGTGTCGTCTCTTTTCGGCGGCCTGTTGGGCGCCTCCGTCCTGACCTTTTTCATCTTGATCGCGCGACCGCTGGTGCTGGCCTTCGGCCTGCCGGAAATGCTGATGATCACCCTGCTCGGCCTGTCCATGGTTGCGGTTCTGGCCGGGCGCATTGCGCTGAAAGGGATCGTCGCGGCCGGCCTCGGCCTGATGGTGGGGACGGTTGGCGAAGCCGGTGCCGGCGGATCCCTGCGCATGTCGACCTATGACGTTCCGTATCTGATCGACGGTTTCTCTCTGGTCATTGTCGGTCTGGGCATCTTCGCCATTCCCGAAATTGTCGCGCTCTTGCGCCAGGATCGGGCGATTTCCAGGACCGGCGGGCTGGGCAAGGGCTGGCTTCACGGGCTCAAGGACTGGCTCTCCAATTTCTGGCTGTCCGTGCGGTGTTCCCTGATCGGCGTCACTGTCGGCGTGATCCCCGGGCTCGGCGGTTCGGTGGTCGACTGGATCGCCTATGGCGCCACTGTCCAGACCTCCAAGGACAAGTCACAGTTCGGCAAGGGCGATATCCGGGGCGTGATCGGTCCGGAATCGTCAAATAACGCGAAGGAAGGCGGCGGCCTGGTGCCGACGCTGATTTTCGGCATCCCCGGGTCCGGGAGCATGGCCGTCTTTCTCGGCGGGCTCGCTCTTCTCGGCTACGATGCCGGACCGCACATGGTCCGTTACGAACTTGACCTCACCTACACGATTGTCTGGTCGCTGGCGCTTGCAAATGTCATCGGCGCCGGATTGTGCATCGTCCTTTCCGGTCAGATTGCCAAGCTGACGACGATACGCTTCACACTCGTCGCCCCTTTCCTGTTCATGGTGATCGCCTTCGCGGCCTTCCAGTCGCGCCAGTCCCTCGGCGATCTCGTCTCTCTCATGGCGATCGGTGTCATCGGGATTTTCCTGCGCCGTTTCGACTGGTCGCGCCCCGCTTTTCTGATCGGCTTCGTGCTCTCCCACCAGGCCGAAAACTTCTCGAACATGGCCAATCAGATCGCGGGCGCGAAATTCCGCCAATCGTTCGAGGCAGGCATCCAGTATATTGCCTCTCCGATCGTTCTCATCATCCTGACCCTGACGGTACTTTCCGTTGTCATCGGTATCCGTCAAAGCAAGCATATTCTCGGCAACGGCCATCCAGTTCACGGTGGCAAGAAGGCACCGATCGTCTTTCTCCTGTGCGTTACCGGTTATCTGCTGGCGGCCTTTTTCAACGCGGCCTCCATCAGTCTTGTGAGCGACAAGATCTTTCCGCTGACGATCGGCGCCGTGTCGCTGGCCGGCTGCCTGGCACTTCTGGTACGCATGATGCTGTCGCCCGAAACCGACCCGGTCTTCACCGACTACGAACGCGGCGGCGAAGACGGACAAGCTCCCCACGGGCTCTGGGCAACTCTGGCCTGGTTCGGCTTCCTGCTTCTCCTGTCCGCCCTTTTCGGCTTCATCATCGCCCTGACGGTCTTTTTCCTCGCATTCCTGCGCATCCGCGCCGCGGTCAGCTGGTTGACCACCTTCATTCTAACCACCGCTGCGATCGCCTTCATCTGCCTGCTCGGCGGACTGCTCGGCCGGGACTTCCCACCCGGGCTTCTGCAATCCTACGTCAACCTGCCATGGCCACTGACATGACACAGAAAGCCGTTCCCTTCCTCTTCATGCGCGGCGGAACCTCAAGAGGTCCCTATTTTCAGCGTAAGGATCTCCCGGCAGACCTGGACCGGCTGTCCCAGGTTCTGATTTCGGTGGTCGGTTCGGGCTGTTCCACCAACATTGACGGTCTCGGAGGCGGAACGGCGGTGACCACCAAGGTTGCCATGCTCAGTCCGTCGGAACGCCCGGGCGCGGATGTCGACTATTTCTTCGCTCAGGTCAGCGTCGAGGACCAGTTCGTCGACTATTCGCCGACCTGCGGCAATATCCTTGTCGGCGTCGGCCCCGCAGCCATTGAGATGGGCATCGTTCCTCCCGCCGGAGACCAGACACCCGTCCGCATTCACTCGGTCAACACCGGTGCCCAGGTCGAAGCGCTGGTACAGACGCCCGGCGGCAGGGTCAACTACGAAGGTGACATCGCCATCGCCGGCGTTCCGGGTGGCGCCGCACCGGTGGCATTGAATTTTCTCGACGTGGTCGGCTCGCGGACGGGCGCGCTTCTGCCGACAACCAAGGCCTGTGAGACCATCGAAGGTTACGAAGTCAGTTGCGTCGACGTGGCAATGCCCATGGTGATCGGCCGGGCCGGGGATTTCGGCGTCACCGGATATGAGTTGCCCTCCGAACTGGATGCCAACGCCAGCCTTTTGAAGCAGATCGAAACCGTCAGGCTGGAGGCAGGACGGAAAATGGGCCTCGGAGATGTCAGCTCTTCGGTAGTTCCGAAATTCGGGCTGATCTCGGAAGCCCGCTCGGGCGGGCATTTCAGCACACGCTATTTCATGCCCTGGAAATGTCATCCAACGCTGGCCGTTACCGGCTCGCAATGTCTCGCGGCCTGTTCGCTCATTCCCGGTTCCATTGCGGAGGGGATCGCGCGCCCCGTGACAGCCTCGCCCGCCCTGCTTTCGATCGAGCATCCCGCCGGGTTGATGGAAGTCACGGTGACCTTTGAGCGAACGGAAAGCGGCGTGAAATTTATCTCTGCCGGTTTGGTGCGAACGGCACGGCTGATTGCCCGCGGCGAAGTCATGGTTCCGGAGAACGCTCTCGCCGGCTCGAACGACACTCGGGAGATTACGCAATGAATGATAAAGCGGACCACGGCCACCGGATATACGACATGCTGGCGCGTGTTTTCATCAACGAAGGCGTTTCGACCTGCTTCGCCCTCCTTGGAGATGCCAACATGGCCTGGGCAACCCGTCTGGCGGACGCCGGCTGTCGGATGATCTACGTCCGTCACGAACATTGCGCGGCGGCGGCGGCCATGGCCTATGCTCGCAAGACCGGGGAGACAGGGGTGGCGACGGTGACCTGCGGGCCCGGACTGACCCAGCTCATGACGGCCTTGCCCGCCGCCGTTCGCGCGCGCCTGCCGCTGGTGATATTCGCCGGCGAGGCCCCCTTGAAGAATGCCTGGTACAATCAGGGTATCGACCACGCCCCCTTCATTACCGCAACCGGCGCCGCCTATCTGCCGCTTCATCTGCCCGAAAGAATGGCGGAAGCCACCAGAGATTCCTTTCTGCAAGCCCGCAGAGAACGGCGGCCGGTCGTCCTCGGCGTCCCGTTCGATCTCCAGGCCCGGTCCTGGCCCGGACAGCTGGAACTGCCGGTCCCCGCGCGGCAAATTCAGCCAAGGCTGTCCCCCGTTCCTCCCAATGAAGACGACCTGGAACAGGCCGCCGAACTGGTGGAGAGCTCCAGACGCATCATCGTGATGGCCGGCATGGGCGCGGCCGAAGCGGGCGCCGCCGCGGCCTGCCGGGCGCTGGCTGCACGTTGCGACGGTCTGCTGGCGACCACGCTTCCAGCGCGCGGTCTGTTTCACGATGATCCCTATTCGCTCAATATCGCGGGAGGGTTTTCAAACCGCGTCGGCAGGGAGTGCTTTTCGGAGGCGGACCTGGTGATCGCCGTCGGCTGCTCCCTGGCCCATCACAATTCGGACGGAGGCAAGCTCTGGCCCAAGGCCAAGGTGCTGCAGATCGACACCGATCCGGTTTCCGTCAGCCAGGGACGCCTTGCGGCGGAAGCCCATCTGCGCGCGGACGCGAAACTCGGAGCTTCGGCCCTGAGCGAGTCTCTCAGGCAACGGGTTCCGGACTGGCGGAGCCCCGCTCTGGCGCGGCGCATCGCAACGGCCCCCGCGGACGACACGGAATTCGCCATCGAACCGAACGTTCACGATCCCCGGGACGCGGTAACCGCCCTGGAGGCGGCGCTGCCCGCCGACTGGCAAATCGTGAATTCCTCCGGGCACTGTTCCTACTTTTTCGCGCAGATGCCTTCGCGTCCCTACGAGAAGTTTCTGACGATCCGGGAATTCGGAGCGATCGGAAACGGCATTTCCTTCGCCATGGGCGTCGCGGCGGCTCACCCGGACGATACAATTGCGCTCTTTGACGGCGACGGCAGCCTGCTCATGCACATCCAGGAACTGGAAACCATATGGCGCCACAAGATGAAAATTCTGATCATCGTCCTGAACGACGGTGCCTACGGATCGGAAATTCACAAGCTGCGTGCCGAGGGCCTCTCGGACGAAGGGGCTGTTTTCGGCCGTACCGATCTCGCCGCCATCGCCCGCGGCTTCGGTGTGGCGGGGCAAACGGTCGATAACCTGGGATCTCTGCCGGAGCTTGTCCGTGCCTTTCAGTCCGGGGGCGGCGTGGCGGTCTGGGATATTCCGATCTCCGACAAGGTGGTCTCGCCTGTCATTCAGCGGGCCCATCCGAAACTTCCGGTATCCAGCCCGGTTCAGTGATTGTCCCTGAGGCAGGCCCGGATGATCTCCAGAAGCCGGGTGGCCGGGCGCGAAAGCGGAAGCCCCTTGCGGGTCACGACCCCAAGCGTTCTCTGCATTTTCACGTCGGAAAAGGGAAGTGCCTTGAGCTGCGCCCCGAAGAGACCGGACGTCAGCGACGGCAATACGGTCAGCGCCACCCCTTCCGCGACAAGGCGCATGGCCATGGCGGAATTCTGAACCTCGTAACGCCAGACGAATTCCGAGCTGTGTTCGCCCAGGGCTTCGTCGATCAGTTTGCGGTTGGTCGACTGGGTCTTGATGCGGACGAAATCGAGGCCGGAAAGATCGGCCCGGGTGATGCTGTCTCTGGAGGCGAGCGGATGATCGCAAGGCACCAGGAGAACATAGGGTTCTGTGTAGATCTCCTCTATGTCCAGATCCCAATGCCGCGCTCCGACGACGGATATGCCGAACTCGACCTCGCCTTCCTGCACAAGCTCGTAGATCCGCGCCACAGGCTGGTCTTCAAGCTGAACGCTCACATTCGGACATTCGCAAGAGAATGTTTTCAAGATGGAAGACAGATAACAATAGGCGAAGGTCGGCAGACAGGCGAAGCTGAGCTCTTCCTGTTTGGCCCGTCCCCGCTGCCGCAGGCCCGAATAGGCATCGGCCAGCTGGCGCAGGTCGCGGCGGACCTGGGGAAGAAGTTTCTGCCCCTCCTTCGTCAGCGACACTTCCCTGGTGGTCCGCACGATGAGTTGCACGCCAAGATCCGCCTCCAGTTTGCGGATCCGGTGGCTGAGCGCGGTCTGCGACAGGTTCAGATAGGACGCCGCCTTGCCGAAGCTTCCCAGTTCGGCAACGGCAACAAATGCCTCAAGACCCAGATAGTCTGTTCTCATGAACGGCTGCTCCTCTCCCAAAAAGCCGCTTTAATCGTCTCACCCGACGCAGGAGGAACGAATGAACCCAACGTCAGACATCGCGGCCCTGCTCGCGCCTTCCTCTACCCTGCGCGTCGGCATCAACATGTCCAACAAGCTGCTGGTCAGCGGGACCGACGAGGAAGGAAATCCGTTCGGCGTGTCGCCTGATGTCGGCAAGGCAATCGCCGACCGCCTTGGCGTTCCCGTCACCTACGTGCCCTACCCGTCTCCCGGCGCTGTCGCGGATGCCGCGGACAGGAACGAGTGGGATATTGGCAATATCGGTGCGGAACCGGAGCGGGCCAAGACGATTTCCTTCACAAGTCCCTATTGCGAGATCCAGGCAACCTTTCTGGTCCGCGCGACCGTTTCCCATACCCGCGCAGCCGAACTCGACCGCCCGGACATCCGCATCGCGGTCAAGGATCGAACGGCCTACGGCCTCTGGCTCCAGCGTAACTTCACGCGGGCCCGTCTCGTTCTCGTCGACCCTGGCAGCGATCCGTTTCAGGTGTTTCGCGAACAAGGTCTTGAAGCCCTTGCCGGATTGCGGTCGGGCCTTTCCAGAGACATGGCCGGATGTCCTGACTGCCGCCTGCTGGAAGATGCATTCACTTCCGTAAGACAGGCGGTTGGAACGCCGACGAGGAACGCGGCAGCCCTGCCCTGGCTTCAGAAAGCGGTCGACGATCTCAAGTCTTCCGGCAAGATCCGGGAGTTCATCGACCGGCACGGCGCAAACGGGCTTTCCGTGGCGCCCTAGCATCGGACGTCTGGAACCGAACCTAAAGAACCTTCTCAAGAAACGCTGCCGTTCTCTCATGCGCGAGATCGGCGGCCTCCGGCACATATGTGGGACGAGCGTCATTGGCGAAGGCATGGCCCGCCTCATACATGTGAACTTCAAGCTCCGGCAGATAGGCCTTAACCTCTTCGAGCATTTCCGAAGGCACATGATCGTCCGTGGTACCGAAATGTCCGAGCACCGGCGCCTTCAAGGGACTGTCGAGATATTGCGGCAGACGGGTTCCGTAAAAGGACACCGCACCGGCCACATCCAGTTTCTGCGCGCAGCGGATGGCCAGCCCCCCTCCCCAGCAAAAACCGATCGCAACGACCTTGCCGCCTTTCGATTTCAGATACTCGACCGTAGCTCCGACATCCGTCATCGTCTCCGAGAGATCGGACGCAAGCATCAGGTCCCGTCCCTTGAGAGCCTGATCGAAAGGAATGACCGCACCGCGTTCCTTGCGGTCGAAGAGGGCGGGGATCGCCACTTCGTAGCCGAGTTTGGCATAGTGCCCGGCAACGCTCTTCAACTGGTCCGTGACCCCGAAAATTTCCTGGAGGATGACAATACCGCCTTTCCTGGTCCCTTCCGCCGGCTCGATCCAGCATTCGAATTGGTGGCCATCGGCCGCGGTTAAAGTCGTCATCATGTGTCGTTTCCCAACTGTTTGAACAATGAAACGGGACACCCTCGAAGGATGCCCCGGCTGTCTTATTGACCGACCGGAATACCGGCTTCCTCGTAATACCTCAGCGCGCCGGGATGGTATTCGACCGCATTGGCCGGAGCCATGGCCTCCGTTTTTGCCCGTGCAAAGGCACCGAAGGAAGCCTTGAGAGCGTCCTTGTTCTCTGCCACCGCCTTGGTCATCGTGTAGACGAGGTCCTCGTTCACGGACGCATTGGTCAGCATCATCCAGGGGATCTGCATGATGGTTGCACCGCTGTCCTGCAGGCCGTTTATGTTTTCGTTTTTCGGCAGGTTCACGAGGTTCCCGGCGGGCAGATATTTCTTGAATGCAGCAGTCCCTTCCTCGGAAGGGTCCTGCGACACGTAACAAAGGCCACCACGCGACTGGAGTTTCACCGAGGCCTGCTGCCCCGCACCCGAATTGAGGCTGACAAGAGCGACATCCACCAGGCCGTCGCCGAGAGCATTGATACCCGCGACAAAGCTGGCGACCGGCACCTTTGTGAAGTCATCGTAGGAAAGCCCCCCATTTGCGAGACCTCCGGCGATATAGAACGGAATGATGGTCGACGAGGTGTATTCCGACGCAATCCGCAGATCCGATGCCTTGGCCTTCAGGTCGGCTACCGTCTTAAGACCGAGATCGCATGGCGCCATCAGTCCGGTCGTCAGCGGAAACATCGTCCCGACGAGCCTGAGGTCCGGATGCTTGCGATCGTAGTTGCCGGTTCCCGTGGCGGCGTATTCCACTTCGACACCGTTTGAAAACCCGAAATCCACTTCACCGCTGTTGATCAGCGGCAGGTATCCGACGAGCGGCTGCGTCCGCGCGGTGATCCCCGCGTCGTTTGCCACCTTCGCGACCGCCTGTCCGGAATTGTAGGCGAGCGACCCCTGCGCACCCGTGGCGATGGTCACGACCTGGGCTTTCACGGCCGTTCCGCCCGCAAGCAGGCAGACAAGGCCCGCTGCCATGTATTTCGTCAGATTTCTCATCTCGGTTCCTCCCTTGAGATTTGATTTCGGATGACGCGCGGCTTCAGGACACCTCCCTGTGCCCGACCGGCGCTGCGTCGAGACCTCGGCCTGACATGATCTTGATCGTGACCGCCATGAGAATGGCCGCGAGCGCCCCGGCCGCATGAATGTCTTCCAGGGCAGGCAGAAACCCGAGCGGAAGCGCCAGGAATCCGGCGGCGACGAACCCGAGACGCGTGAGGGGCCCGAGCTTCTTGCTCCAGTAACCGACAATGCCCAGGGTGACGGCCGCGACGCCGACCGCCGTCAGCAAGGCCGCCAGGGCGATTTCCGCCGCAGTGCCATCCAGAAGCAGAGCCGGAGAGGCCACGAAGACGAATGGAAGAATGAATGCGGCCCAGCCCACTCGCATGGCCGCCAGTCCCGTTCCCAGAGGATCGGCCTTGGTGATCGTCGCTGCCGCGAAGGCCGCCAGGGCCACCGGCGGGGTGATCATCGACATCATGCCGAAGTAGAGAATGAACAGATGGGCCGCGACCGGCTGAATGCCCGCCTCGACAAGCGACGGGGCGACAAGCGCGGCGAGAAGAACGTAGACCCCGGAGGTCGGCATGCCCATGCCAAGGATCACGCAGATCACCGCGGAAATTCCGAGGAGCAGGATCACGTTGGAGCCCACCGCATCGACAAGAACCAGAGTGAGCGCGAACCCCAGGCCGGTCACGTTCAGTATACCGATCACAAATCCCGCTGACGCCACCACGAGAATGAGATCGACCATGCCTGTGCCGGTCTCGACAAACACCTTGCCGAGCGATCGGACAGTGAGGCGTTGCCCCCGGTAGCCGCGCAAAAATCCGACGAGGACGATCGCGGTGGACGCGAGCAAGGCGGAATCTTCAGGATCCAGCCGCCACCAGAAAAGCGCAGCCAGAAGAACGCCGAAGGGAATGGCGAAATGCCAGCCGTCCGCCAGCACCTGTCGGGCGCTCAGCACCTCCTCGTCCGTGGCGCTGATCCGGTCGCGCCCGGCGATAAGGTCTACCTGCACGAAGACGGCAAGGTAGTAAAGCAGCGCGGGAAGAAGTGCCGCGCCAGCCACAACCATGTAGGAGATATCCAGAAACTCGGCCATCAGAAAGGCGGCGGCCCCCATGATGGGCGGCGTGAGCTGTCCTCCCGTCGACGCCACCGCTTCGATGGCGCCCGCATCCTTCTTGCTGTAGCCCCCCCGCTCCATCAACGGGATCGTGACCACTCCCGTCGTCACCACATTCGACACGGCGCTTCCCGAGATCGAACCGAACAGTGCCGATCCCACCACCGATATCTTGGCGCTCCCGCCACGGCTTCTCCCGGTTGCCGCCATCGCCAGATCCGTGAAGAACGTTCCGCCCCCGGCTGCGAACAGCAACCGGCCGAAAAAGACGAACAGGAGAACGATGATCGTCCCCACCGCCAACGGCATGGAAAACACCGCACTGGGGTCGAAACCGACGTATTGCACCAAACGGACAGGGCTCAATTCCTTGCCGATCAGGCGGCCTGGAACCTTGTCGGCAAAGAGCGCGTAAACGAGAAAGACCGAGACGATACCGAACAGCATCCATCCGGCGCGACGGCGGATGCCTTCCATGACGGCAAGTGTCACCACGGCCCCAATGACCGTGATCTGCCATGGGCGATAGGCCTGCTCTTTCAAAAGCCAGCTGAAATCCGCGGCCGCATACATGAGCACGACAAAAACGGCGATTGCGATCGAACCGTCGATCCAGTCGACTTTCGAGCGTGTCTCGCCCGTTCTGTCGAAGCGCAAATAGGCAATCGTCAGGGCCAGTCCGAGCTGAAAGGCCATGTATTGTTGTGTGAGAATCGCAACGCCCAGACGGGTCGGTGCTTCCAGGTTCCACAAAATACAGGCAACGCACATGACGCTCGCCAGGACGGCGACGATCCAGTCGACCGGGGTGGACCGATGGCCCTCGGCCGCACTCATGAACACGTCTCCCGTTCTTCCGGCCAGTAGAGCCGCATGGGATTGTCGACGAGAAGCGCGCGCTGCAGCTCCGGTGTCGGGGCAATTCGCGGAATGACGTCAACAAGCGCGCCATCGTCCGGCATATGCGATTTCATGTTCGGGTGCGGCCAGTCCGTGCCCCATAGAACCCGGTCTGGAAACGCTTCCACCAGCGTGCGCGCGAACGGGACGACATCGTCATACGGCGGACCGGCGACGGTCAGCCGTTCCGGGCACGAGACCTTGACCCAGATGTTTTCGTTTTCGCTCATCAGCGCCTGAAAACTTTTGAAGGACGCTGCCTGCGTTCCGGCGCCCACATCGGGGCGCCCCATGTGATCGACGACGAGCGTTCCGGGAAGCGAGAGAAGGAAGGGCTTGAGTTCCTCCAGATCCGGCGCTTCGAAATAGACGACGATATGCCAGCCATGACGGACAACCCGTTCCGCGATCTCGCGATAGATATCCTTTGGCGTTGCATCCACGAGCCGCTTGACGAAGTTGAAACGCACAGCCCTGACGCCGGCCCGGTTGAGTTCCTGCAACTCGTCGTTCGAAACGTCCGGACGGACCACGGCAACGCCACGCGCCTTACCGTTCGAGGCGGCAAGAGCATCGACGAGCGCCCTATTGTCGCTGCCGTGACAGGTCGCCTGAACAATGACGTTCCGGCTGAAGCCCAGATGGTCGCGAAGCGCGAACAGTTTTTCCTTCGGCGCATCCACCGGCGTATATTTGCGTTCCGGAGCGAACGGGAAAACCGCCTCCGGTCCAAAGACATGACAATGAGCGTCAACCGCCCCCTCCGGCACCGAAAAATCGGGTTTCCCGGGCGTTGGATGAAACGGCAAATAGTCTGGTGTCACGGTTCGCCCACCTCCTCACGATATGAAAGACAATTGCATCGGCGGGAGCGTCACCGACGGAGTTCTTGACCGCCGCCCGGATCATTCACCGGTTTCGAACGAGCCCTCCGCGCAACGCGCATGCGCCTGATCCGGCCAGAGGGGGCTCCGAATTGAAGGCCATGATGTCTGACCACGACATACGCACGGTCTAGACCGTCCCGGTCGACGTATCCTGGTGATCCGCTAACGCCCGACACGTCCTGACGACCGCCTGGCCGGCTAAACGCTCTGAACGCAGATGCCTGGCCGAGAGACTGTTTCGGTGCTTTCAATATCGGGTTTCGGGTCATGCACGGCCTCCCCGCCGCGATGCCGAATGAGGCGAGCACCCGGCCTGCCGGCTGCGCCTTCGGATTTCTCTCCGATCATGGAACCTCCCAGTTCTGAACTGCAAAAGTACTAGGGACATTTCCCTTCGGGAACCATTTGAAACTCGGAAGTTTCGGATAAGAAAATCCTATAAGCGCGTTGAAAACTCCGTCGGCCGCAGGATAGGCAAAACGGAGAATCCCGATTGTTTTCAAGCCTTAAGGCATTTCGAAGGTTCGCCAAGTCGCCACATCAGGTGAAGCCAGCTTCTTCGAAGTTCCCCCCGACCGAGCTATAAGCGCCACTTATGACCCCCTAGGTATTTGGTATTTTTCCAAATCCGGCCCCTCACCTAGTCTCTCCCAGCCGAAGACCTTCGAGAAGAAGGCACGGACCGGGCGGCTTTCGCCCCGACTGTCCTGGGAGGATATCATGTCGAACAACTGGAAGAGAAACTGCCGGATCGCCCTGGCCGGGCTTGGCGTCGTGGCTTTCGCCGCCGTTTTCGCTGTCGAGGCCAAGGCTGCGAACGCACCGCTGATCGCGGTCTTTACCAAGAACAATACCAACCCGGCCTACGCCGCGGCTCGCAGGGGTGTCGATCTGGTCGCCAGGGAAAAAGGCGCCACGACGGCGCATTTCGTTCCGGAAAGCCCCGACAATGTCGAACAGCAGAAGGCTCTGGTCGTCGAAGCGCTGGCGCAGAAACCGGACCTGGTGATTTTCGTGCCCGTCGACGACAAGGCGATGGTCGAGGACGCCGCGAAGTTCACGCAAGCGGGCATTCCCGTCGTCTCCTTCGTCAACCGGCTCGAAGGGGAGTTCGTCGCGCACGTTGGGTCCGACGATGTCGCCGTCGGCTATAATGGCGCCAAGGCTCTGTTCGAGGGTATGGACGGTGCCGGCAAAGTTCTGGCGATCGAAGGCAATCCGGCCGCCCCCACCAGCCGGAACCGTGTCGCCGGCATGAAAAAGGCGGCAGACGAGTTTCCGGATATCGAAGTCCTCGAGATCGTCACCGGCATGTACCAGAAGCCCGCCGCCTACAACGTCACGGTCGAAGCGCTCAGGAAACATCCTGAAATCGACGGGATCTGGGCCGCCAACGATGTCATGGTCTACGGGGCACTGGACGCAATGAAGGAAGCGGACCGCTCCGCCAAGCTCGTAGGCGCCAACGGACTCGACGGTGCGATCCGTCTGATCGAGGAAGGCACGATGCTCGCGACCGTGGAATTCAGCGCCTTCAAGATCGCCTGCACCGCGGCCCGGGCCGGACTGCGCCACCTGAACGGTGAAGACGTCCCGGCCGATATTACGGTTCCCTCCGTTCTCATCGACAGCCGCAACCTCGAACCATGGAAGGTTCCCTTGGAGGAACGCGACTGCCCGAGCTGGGAAGAGATCGTGAGACCTTAACGATCCGGGCCGGTTGAGGTTGGAGAAGGACAAGCGTCATTTCTAAAATCAATCGGCCCATCGAAGAATGAATTTGCGCCAGGCCCTCAAAGCCATAACCCTTTCATCCCGGATCCATGGGAAGGATCCGACCGTCAACGTTGGGAGGCGTTGAGAATGTCCGCATCGGGGACAGACGAGGACAGCTACAGAGAAGACCGCTTCGACCTGATCGTTCTGGGAAGCGGCGCCGCGGGTCTGACCGCGGCGCTGACCGCCCGGTTTTACGGCCTCTCCCCGGTGGTGCTCGAAAGCCAGCCCGTCATCGGCGGCACCAGCGCGCGGTCCTCCGGCACTGTCTGGGTGCCCGACAGCAGTTTTCTGCGCCGCGAGGGCGTTACCGATGATCGGGAAAAGGTGGAACGCTATCTGGCCGGACTGGTCGGCAACAAAGGACCCGACGGCCCCTGGCGCAGGTTCCTGGACGCCGCTCCCGCCATGCTGGACGAGATGATCGCCAAAGCGAGGCTGACGTTCAAGCCGTTCATGGCCGCGCCCGATTATCGCCAGGATGTGCCGGGAGCCGCTCCCGGCGGACGCCCGCTCGAACCACAGGCCTTCGACGGCCACTTGCTCGGAGAAGATTTCGAGCGTCTCGCGCGCCCTTTGCCTGAACTGATGGTGTTCGGCGGCATGATGGTCACGCGCAGCGAGGCGGCGAAGCTGTTGAAGGCGGACAGAGACCTGGGGGGTATGTCTCTAGGTGTCAGACTGATGCTTCGATATCTCCGGGACCGGCTCAAGCACGCGCGGGGCACCCGTCTGGTTCTCGGCAACGCCCTCGTCGGCGCGCTCCTGAAGACCTGCCGGGACAATGCCATCCCGGTGTGGACCAGTGTTCAGGTCGATCGGCTCACTCTCGATGCCAACCGGGTTGCCGGGGTGGATGGCAAGCATAACGGCAGAACGCTTGCGCTCGTCGCCGAAAAGGGGGTCGTACTTGCGGGCGGCGGCTTTCCCGCAAGCGCCCGGATGCGTGAAGAGCACCTGCCGTCGCCAACCCCGCCGGATACGCCCGCTGCTCCTGGCTGCGTCGGTTCGACGATCGAGCTTGCCCGAACGGCCGGCGCGGCCCTTGGACCGTCCGGTCTGGACAACGGTCTGTGGTTCCCGAGTTCGATCTTTCGCCGGGGTGACGGCACCGACGCAGTCTATCCGCACATCATTCTCGACCGCCCCAAGCCCGGCCTGATCGCCGTCAACGGCGCCGGCAAGCGCTTCACCAACGAGGCGATCTCCTATCACGAATTCGTCCGGGCCATGTATGCCGAGACGGAGAAAGGCGGCGACGCGGTACCCGCCTGGCTCATCGTGGACAGGAGCTTCATCGCCAAATACGGGCTCGGCGTCATCCGGCCGCGGACGCCGTCTTTGCGCAAATATGTCCGGTCCGGATATTTGCTCGAGGCCGAAACGGTCCGGCTACTCGCGATCCTGGCGGGTTTGCCCCCCGATGACCTGGAAGCAACCGTGGTGCGGTTCAACGCATTTGCCGCGGACGGAACCGATCCGGACTTTCACAAGGGCGAGACGATTTACGACCGGGCCAACGGCGATCCGGAGGTGGGGCCGAACCCCTGCCTCGGCCCCATCACACATGGGCCGTTCTATGCATTGAAGGTCTGGCCGACGCCCCTTGGCACCAGCCGCGGGCTCCTGACCGATGGCCACAGCCGGGTGCTTAACGAGAATGGCGAGCCGATTGCCGGGCTCTATGGCTGTGGCAATGACGTTCAATCCGCTTTCGCCGGCGAATATCCCGGTGCCGGTGCCCAGCTCGGCCAGGCCATGACCTTTGGCTGGCTCGCCGGACGCCACGCCGCGAACCACCCGTTTTCCCCGGCCGGCATCAAATCGCCGGAAGAAACCGAACAACCCCTGAGACATCCTGCCTAGAATGAGGAATAGATGAGCAAGCGCAAAGGCGGTGACCTGATCGCCGAGTTTCTGGTCAAGGAGAAGATCCCTTACGTGTTCGGGATCTGCGGCCACGGCAATGTCGGCCTCCTCGACAGCCTTTACGACGTGAAGGACGAGGTCAAGCTGGTCTCGCCCCGTCACGAACAGACCGCCGTCCACATGGCGGACGGCTTCTTCCGGGTCAGCCACAATCCGGCGGCAACGCTGACCTCCACCGGCCCGGGATCCGCCAACCAGATCATGGCGCTCGCCGTGGCGCAGACCGATTCCTCAGCGGTGTTTTCCATCACCGCGAACGTGCCGACCTCGCAGTTCAACCGGGGCCCGTTCCAGGAACTGAATCAGCACCACCAGGCCGACTTCAACAATGTCATCAAGCCGGTGGTGAAGCGGTCGTTCCAGCCGACCCGCGTGGAGATGCTGCCGCTCGCCATGCGCCAGGCGGCCCAGACCATGACCTCCGGCCGTCCGGGCCCGGTCAATCTCGACGTGCCCTATAATCTCTTCGTCGAAGAGGCCGAAGTGAAGGAAGAACCGGCCTGGGCCGGGTTCAACACGCGCCGAAGCGGCGCCAGCGAGGCGGATGTCGCCCAGACCACCGACTGGCTGCTGAACGCCGAGCGTCCAGTGATCTTCATTGGTCACGGCGTCACGCTGTCGGAAGCCGGCGAGGAACTGGTCGCGCTCGCCGAGCGGCTTTCGATTCCCGTCATTTCGTCGCCCAATGGCATGGGCTGCATCGACATGCGCAACGCGCTGTCGCTCGGGTTCATTGGCCGCAACGGCGCTTATCAGGCCAACCAGGCCGGACGGCATTCGGATCTGGTTCTGGCCGTCGGCGCGCGTTTCGACGACCGGTCTGCATCGTCCTGGATGCCCGGCTATTCCTGGAACTTCCCGGAAACGAAACTCATCCATGTCGACGTCGATCACGCGGAAATCGGCCGGAATTATCCGCCCGACATGGGCATTCTCGCCGACGCGAAAGCCTTCCTGAAACAGATCCTGAGCGAACTGGACCGGCGCAACGTGGCCGCCGGCGGCCGACTGGAGAGCTGGCGCGCCCAGATCGCTGGCTGGAAAGCCGAATGGGACAAATTCGTCGCGCCCGGTTTCGAGATGCATTCAAGCCCGATCCGTCCGGAACGCATTGTCGCCGACTGTCGGAAAGTCATGCCGGATGACGCGATCATCACGCTCGACAGCGGTATTCATCACAACTGGTTCATGCAGTTCTGGGAATCCCGCCAGCCGCAATCCATGCTGAACACCTGGGGATATTCCGGCATGGGTTTCGGCCCGAGTTCGGCTCTTGGCGCGAAACTCGCCGCCCCGGACCGGCCCGTGGTGTCTGTCTGCGGTGACGGTGGCTTCACCATGGTGCCCCATGTTCTCTGCACGGCCGTGGAATACGAAATCCCCGTTGTCTGGGTGGTCTGGAACAACTTCGCCTGGGGGGCGATCCGCGACCTGCAATATGCCTATTTCGACGGACGGGAATACGGCACCGCGTTCTATCAGGGCCCGAACCGGGAACCCTATAACCCGGACTTCGCCGCCTGGGCCCGCGCGTCCGGTGTCGATGGCTACACGGTGACCAAGTCGCAGGATTTCGCCGGCGTTCTGGAACAGGCGATTGCCGCAAACAGGCCGGCGCTGATCGATGTCCATGTCGACGCGGATGTCCGCCCGCCGGCGACGGGCGCCTGGGAGCTGCCGCCGATCCCCCCCAAGCAGCCGGTCTTCGGCACGCCCTGGAGCCCCGGAAAATAATCTCAAATCAACTGGAGGAACAACATGGCGGACAAAGGCGAAGCCTCGATCCGGAATATCGCGGAAGAACCCTGGCAGCAGTTTCCCGCCCACTATGGCGGCGCCCTGTCGAAAGCCCTGGTCCATCCGGACACAACGGGCTCGAAGCAACTCGACTACAGGATCTCGACATACCAGCCGATGGCCTACGTGGAACGCCACGTTCACAAGGTCCAGGAGCAGGTCTATCACGTTCTCGACGGCGAAGGCCTGATGGAGATCGGTGACCAAAAGCGCGTTGTCCGCAAGCACGACGTGATCTTCCTGCCGCCCGGCACCTGGCATTCCATCCAGAACACCGGGCTGGGCGACCTGACCTTCATCGTCGTGACAACGCCGCTGAAGGACGAGTGACTTTCAGTTCGAGCGAGGCGGTCAGATCATGACGCTGGTCGCCTCGACCGTCTTCAGAACCTCGTAGTCCTCGAAGCCGTGACAATCTTCATTTTCGACGAGTTCGGCCGCGGTTTCCTTCACCACTGAGGCAACGACCGCGGCCGCCGTAGACAACCGCTCCGACGGCAGAGCATACAAGAAGTTCCGGCGACGGAAACGGGCGTCGGAAACCGGCAGACAGCGCCATTCGCGTCCCCGCGCGCCTTCATGCATGATGGCCCCCATGGGCTTGATCGTCGCGCCGATATCGTCGTAGACGCAATTCATGAGAAGCGACAGGCTGTCTATCTCCGCGACCACGTTGGTGCCGAGACCCCTGTTCTCGAATTCGGCGGCAATGCGTTGCCTGAGCCCGTGAGAACCGGTCGGCAGAATCAGAGGCAAATCCGCAGCTTCCGCGATGGTGATCGAGGTCCTGTCGTCAGGCACCAGCTTGCTGTGCTTCGGCACCAGCACGAACAGCTCCTCCACCAGAAGCGGTTCCACCGTCAGCTCGCTGGACATGTCGGAGGAAAACAGCACCGAGAGGTCCAGTTGCCCGAGGCGCATGAGATGGCTGATATGTCCGCTCATGCCTTCGACAACGTTGAGCAGGATGCTGGGATAGCGCTGACGGATCTTGCGCACCAGATTCAGCCCCAGGGCGGAAACGGTCGTTGCCGGAAGTCCGACGGAAACCATGCCGTGCACCGCGCCTGTGTCGCTGCGGGCGATGGAAAGCGCCTGTTCGAGCTGACGCAGCATGAAACGGGCATGATGGTAAAGCGCGAGACCGTTCTCGGTCGGCGAGACGCCCTTCGAGGAACGGTGCAGCAACGGCTTGCCGACCTCGTCTTCAAGCTTGGCGATCTGCTGGCTGAGCGCCGGCTGGGCAATGTAGAGCTCGCGGCTGGCTTTCGACAGGCTGCCGCTCTCAACTATCTGAACGAAATAACGAAGTTGGCGTGTATCAAGCATGGCGGCGATTGAAACTCAATTCAGGCTATAAGTCCACCTTATATCCCGTCTCTATATTTAATATTTCCGGAAAAAACCGGTATTTTTTAAGATCCTCCCATCATCGGCCAAGCTGACTCGAAGATCAGCGACAAAAACAGACAACTGAATATTTTTCGGGATGTGCACAATGGGAGGAAAACCGTGACACAGTACCATGATACCAAGGGGCGCAAGAGCGCTCGAATGACCCGGCGGTCCGCGCTCAAGTTCGGCGCCGCAGGTCTCGCGGCCGGCTCCGTGCTTGGAATGCCGTCCATCCTGCGCGCTCAGGACGTCGTCAAGATCGGCCACCTGACACCGAAGACTGGCTTTCTCGGAGTGCTCGGGGAATATGCCACGCTCGGCATCCAGCTCGCCGTCGAGCAGATCAATTCCGCCGGTGGCGTCAACGGAAAGACCTTTGAACTGCTCTCGGAAGATTCGATCAATCCGGATACCGCGACGACCAAGGCCCAGCGCATGATCGAGCGCGACAATGTCGATTTCCTGATCGGCGAGATCAGCTCCGCATCGGCGCTGGCGATTTCCCAGGTCGCGGCCCGCAACAAGAAGCTGTTCATCGCGGTCGGACCGCGCTCCGACGTGCTGCGCGGCAAAAGCTGTTCGGAATATATGTTCTGCTGCGACATTCCCAACACCGTGATGGTGAACGCGGTCGGTGGAGCGCTGAAGCGGAACGGCATGGTCGACGGCAAGAAGTTCATGACCCTGACCGCCGACTATGTGTTCGGCCACGATCTTCTGAAAGCGGCGAAGGCCTTTTTCGATGCCAACAACGCGACCCTGGTCACGGACGAACTGGTGGCGACCGACGTCACCGACTTCAGCCCTTTCCTTCTGAAGGTTCGCCAGACCCAGCCTGATGTTGTCTGCCTCAACCTTGCCGGCAACCAGGTGACCAATTTCGTCAAGCAATATGCCGAGTTCGGCCTTCCCTATCCGACCGTCGGGTTCAACCTGAACACCGCGGACGCCTGGGCGGCCGGTGTCGGCAATCTTTCCGGAACATGGCCGACCCCTTGGTACGACACGCTTCAGACCGACGGCTCCCAGGCCTATGTGGCCGCCTTCAAGGAAGCCAACGGCAAGCTGCCGGAAAACCATTCCTGGATCTCCTATGTCGCCATGAACATCATGGCCAAATCCATTGGAGAAACGCAGTCCACCGGCACTCCGGATCTCATCCAGTATCTGGAATCGGGCGCGAAATTCGACCTTCTGAAAAACCGGGAGGGCTATTTCCGCAAGGGCGATCACCAGCTCATTCAGGAAGCCTTCGCCTTCTCCGTCGACGGCAGCGCCAGCAATGAGCACGACATGATCGTTCTCGGCCAGCCGGTTCCCGACCCGGATCAGGAACTGGAATCGATCTTCCCGACTGTCGAGGCAGGCGGCTGCACCCTCTAGCTTGAGACGCGTCGCTCCAGACGTGGCCCCATCCCACGCGCTGCCGCCTCGGGCGGCAGCGCCCTTCGACAACTGGATTTACAATGCAAATCGTCTTCTTGCTCGAGCAAGTGGTCAACGGCCTCGTGCTCGGAGGATATTACCTGCTGATTGCTCTGGGTCTGTCGCTGATCTTCAGCGTCGGCGGCATCGTCAATCTTTCGCACGGCGCGTTCTACACGCTGGGCGCCTATGTCTCCGTCACGCTCGGAAAATATCTCGGCTTCACGGCCGCTGCCGCCATTTCGCCCTTTCTCGTCGGTCTCCTCGGTATTCTGTTCGAGCGCTTTATCCTGCGCCGGTTCTACCGGGAAGACCCCATCCTCAGCCTTCTGGTCACCTTCGGCCTGGCAATGGTCGCCGAACAGGCGATCCGCATGATCTGGGGTGCCGCTCCCCTGCCCGCCTCAATGCCGGGCGCGTTGCGCGGTCCCGTCATGGTCGGCGAGTTCCTGTTCTCGAAATACCGGCTTCTGATGCTTGCCATCGTCGTCGTCATCCTGGCCGGCATCTGGATGCTTTTGAACAAGACATCGTTCGGTCGCGTCGTGCGTGCCGGTATCCAGCAGCCCGACATGGTCGCAGCCCTCGGCATCAGGCTTCAGCCCTACATGACGACGGTCATCGTGCTCGGCGTCGGGCTTGCCGCCCTGGGAGGGGCTTTGTTCGCGCCGATCACCATCGTGCATCCCGCCATGGGCGCGGAAATCCTGACCGTCGCCTTCGTCATCGTCATCATCGGCGGGCTTGGCAGCTTCTGGGGCGTCATCCTGTCGGCCCTGCTTGTCGGCGTGGTGCGCGGCGTCACGATCCACTTCTATCCGCCCGCCGGCACGGCCTCCATCTACGTCCTCATGTTCCTGGTGCTCATGTTCCGCCCGCGCGGTCTGTTGGGCGAGCGCATCGAGAAATTTGAATAATGAAAACGACCCTTTTCGAAAAATACAAACCGCTCTGGCTGGGTATCGCCGGGCTTGTCGTCCTGCCCGTCCTGATGCCGGCAATCGGACTGACGGTAAACACCGCCTCGGTGGTGGTCATACTCGCGATTGCCGCCATCGGCCTCAATCTTCTCGTCGGCTACACAGGGCTGCACTCCTTCGGCCACTCCATGTGGTTCGGCATCGGCGCCTATGCGGCCGCGCTGGCGCAGCTGAACTGGTTTCCGAACCAGATCTTCGTGCCGATCCTCTTCTCCATGGCCTTCATCGCGGGCATGGCGTTGGTGGCCGGCTTCCTGATCCTGCGCCGCAAAGGGGTGTATTTCGCTCTCCTGACCCTGGCGCTGGTCGCCCTCAGCTATACGATTTCGTTCCGCTGGACGGAGGTGACCGGAGGCGAAGACGGCCTTGGCGGCCTGCAGCGCGGATCGCTCGGCCCGATCGATCTCGACAACGCGGTCAACTACTATTGCCTCGTCGCCGCGGTCGGCGCACTCGTCCTCTTCGCGATGGTCCGCCTGCTGCGCTCCCCCTTCGGCCATGTGCTTGTGGCCATTCGGGAAAACCAGCAGCGCGCCTCCTTCCAGGGCTACAACATCCAGCTCTACAAGCTGATTTCCTTCGTCCTGTCGGCGGTCATCACCGGTCTGGCCGGTGCCTTGTCGGGGTTCGAACACTATATCGTCACCGCCGAAGCGACATCGGTGGCACTCTCGGGCGAACTCCTCGCCATGGTCGTCATCGGAGGGATGAACAACATTCTCGGCCCGGCGATCGGGGTGATCTTCTACATCGTCTTCCGCGAGATGTTTTCCATCTGGACCGCCAACTGGCTGTTCTGGTTCGGTCTCGTCTTCGTCGCCTTCGTGCTTTACTCGCCGGGCGGAATCGTCGGCATCTGGAGCCAGATCCGTCACCGGCTGCGTCCGCCCCCCTCCGTTTCCGCCGCCATGAGCCGCCGCAAGATCTACGAGGGCCTGCCCCTGCCGAAGTTCCTGCAGCCGAAACCGTCCACAGGACCGGTTCTGCAAGTCAGCGGCATTCACAAGGCCTTCGGCGGCTTCAAGGCGGTCAACGATGTCAATCTGTCCGTAGACAGCGGTCAGATCCATGCCCTGATCGGACCGAACGGTGCCGGCAAGACCACCACCTTCAACCTGATTTCAGGCATGTTTCCGCCGTCGAGCGGATCGGTCCGACTGAACGGCATCGACATCGCCGGATTGCCGCCAAACCGGATCGCGGAGAAGGGACTGGCCCGCTCGTTCCAGATCACCAACCTGTTCGAAGGGGTGTCCATCTACGAGAACCTGCGTCTCTCGGTGCAGGCCAAGCACCCCAGCCGCTACAATATCTGGCGCGACATCGACAGTTACGGGGACGTGCACGACCACACGGAAGAACTGACGAAGTTCCTCGGCCTGGAAGGCATCGAGGACATCGCGGGCGGCGATCTTTCCTACGGCGGTCAGCGGCTGGTCGATCTCGGCATCGCGCTCGCTTCCAAACCCCAGATCATCCTTCTGGACGAACCGCTCGCCGGTCTGGCCGCGGCCGAACGCGAACGCGTGTCGAGCCTCGTCACCCGAATGGCGGAAAACATTCCGGTTCTGATCGTCGAACACGACCTGGACCGGGTTCTGTCCCTGTCCCAGGTCGTGACCGTCATGAACCAGGGCGAGGTTCTCATGACCGGCTGCCCGGAAACCGTCCGCGCCGACCGGCATGTGCAGGAGATCTATACGGGTACGGGAACACCCCCTGTCACCGGTCGCATGGAGAGCCATGAGACGGACGCGGCGCCGCTTTTGACCATCGACAAGATCAACACCTTCTATGGCAAGAGCCACATTCTCAACGATGCCTCGCTCAATATCCGCAAGGGCGAGATCGTGGCTCTGCTCGGGCGAAACGGTGCGGGCAAGTCCACCTTGCTGAAAAGCCTTGCCGGGCTGGTGCCGCCGAAATCGGGGAGCATCCGTTTCGACGACAAGGAACTGACAGGCCTGTCGGCTCCCGAGATCGCCCGCGCCGGCGTCGGTTACGTGCCCCAGGGGCGCGGCATCTTCTCCGGCATGACCGTTGGCGAGAACCTCGCTCTCGGGCGCCTGGCGCGAGCCACCGACGGCCGGTCCGGCGTGGTCTGGAGCGAGGAGAAGATCCTCGAAGTCTTCCCCCGGCTGAAGGAACGCTATCACACGCCGGCCGACTTTCTCTCAGGCGGCGAGCAGCAGATGCTCGCCGTGGCAAGGGCTCTGTCCGGGAACGTGCAGCTGCTCCTTCTGGATGAACCTTTCGAGGGTCTGGCCCCGGCCATTGTCGAGGAACTGTTCAGGATCTTCGACAAGCTGCGCCAGGAGCTGCCCATTCTGATCGTCGAGCACAATCTGGATCTGGTTCTCGCCCTTTCCGACCGGGTTTTCGCCCTGGAACGCGGTGCCGTGTTCCATGAAGGTCCGGCCGAAGCGCTCCTGACCGATATCGACTACCGCAAAGAAATCCTCTGGCTTTGACCCTGCAGGAAAGGATTTTTCATGACCGAAGCAACAAACATGAAGACACCGGGTCAGATGGATAAATTTCCCCTGCTGATCGATGGATGCTGGGAAGCCGGAGAGGGAACACCCTTCAGCCTTCTGAACAAATATACGCTCCAGCCGGTGGCCGATATCGCAACCCCAAGCGATGCACAGCTCGCCCGGGCCATTGAAGCCGCCGCCGGAGCGTTTATCACCGGTGCGCCAACGCCGTACGAACGTGGGACGATCCTTCAGACGGCATCCCGTCTTGTGGCGGAACAGCGGGCGGAATTCGTCCGGATCATGCAGATGGAGGCGGGCTTCACCGCATCCGACGCGAACGGGGAAATCGGCCGCTGCATCGAAACCCTTCGCCTGTCGGCCGAAGAAGCCCGCAGGCTTGCCGGGGACGTCATACCGATGGAAGGCGCTCCCAACCAGTCCGGCAGGCTCGCCTTCACCCTGCGCGTTCCTCTGGGCGTCGTGGCTGCGATCACGCCGTTCAACGCGCCGCTCAACACGGTTGCCCACAAGATCGCACCGGCGTTCGCCGCCGGAAACAGCGTTATCCTGAAACCGTCCAGCAACACGCCTCTCACCGCCCTGAAACTGTGTGAGGTACTGGTGGAAGCCGGCATGCCGACAGGTTTCCTTTCTCTGGTCCAGGGCGGCGCCAGGGTCGCGGAAGCCCTGCTTGCCGATCAGAGAATCCGCTTTTTCGCCTTCACGGGCAGCACCGAGGTCGGCCGGTCGATTCAGCAGGCTGCCGGACTGCGTCGAACCCAGATGGAACTCGGCTCGATTGCCTTCACACTTCTGTGCGAAGACGCGGATCTGGAAAAGGCGCTGCCGAAGATCGGCAGCGCCGGCTACCGCAAGGCGGGCCAGGTCTGCACCTCGGTTCAGATCCTGCTGGTGCAAAGGACCATCTTCAGCGAAGTTCAGGACCGGCTGGCAAAGATCGTCGCCAGCCTTGCCTATGGTGATCCGGCAAACCCGGACACGGTGGTCGGACCTCTGATCTCCGAAAAGGAGGCGATCCGGATCGAAAACTGGATAGAAGAGGCCATTGCCGGCGGAGCCAGAAAGCTTGCGGGCGGAACGCGCGAAGGCGCGGTCATCACACCGACTCTCCTGACCGGCATCGATCCCGCCATGAAGGTGGGGGGCTGCGAGATCTTCGGCCCCGTCGTCTGCCTCGAGCCCTTCGATACCCTGGAAGAAGCAATCGACCGGGTCAATTCGACCCCGTTCGGGCTTGCGTCGGGTATCTTCACCCAGCGGATCGACAACGCCTTCAAATCGGCCCTCAAGCTGGAGGTCGGTGGCGTTCACATCAACGAAACCTCCAGTTCGCGCGTCGACATGATGCCCTACGGAGGTTCGAAGGACAGCGGCTTCGGCCGGGAAGGCCCCCGTTACGCGGTTCATGAAATGACCGAGGAACGGGTCATCACGATCACCCTTGGCTGAAACCGGCCATGAGACATCGGCCGGGAAACGAAACCCGGCTCACGAAGAGGACAAAGACATGAGCAAGAAAATCGCCATCGTATTCGGCGGCTCGAGAGGGATCGGCGCGGCCAGCGTCCGGAAACTGAACCAGGACGGCTTCGATGTCGCCTACACCTATGTCAGCAGTGCGCCCGAAGCGGTCGCGCCGCAGCCGGGCACCAAAATCGAGGCCTACAAGGTCGACATCGGCAATCCCGGCGAAATTGCGAAAGTCTTCGCCGATGTCGCCGATCATTTCGGCGGTGCGCCAACCTGCGTCTTTGCGAATGCGGGCATCAACGTGCCGCCCGCGCCGATGGCCCAGTTCGATCCGGAGAACTTCCGCAAGCTTGTGGAGGTCAACATCGTCGGCATGTTCAACATTCTGGCCGAAGCCGCCCGTCAGGTGGCGGATAACGGGACGATCATCGCGACAACCACGACACTCGTGCGCCACGCGGTTCCGGGTGTCGGGCCCTACAGCGCGACCAAGGCGGCCGTCGAATGCCTGGTCCGGTCCATGGCGAAGGAACTGGCCGGACGGGGTGTGCGTGTCAACGCGGTGGCGCCGGGACCGGTCGACACGGACCTCTTCCGCGCCGGCAAGGACGAAGCCGCCCTGCAGCGCTCCGCTTCCATGAGCCCGCTCAACCGGGTCGGCCAGCCGGAGGAAATCGCCGAGGTCGTCTCCTTCCTCGCCTCCGACAAGGCCTCCTGGGTGCTCGGACAGATCATCCAGCCGAACGGCGGGCTGATCTGAGGGAGACTCAGGCTTCCACACTCGAACTTCCGGCAAAACCTCTGAGATTGTCATCCCGGTCTTGGCTGACGCCAAACCGGGATGACAACGGGATAGCTAAAACCCGACCGCCCTTAGCGCAGCAACGGACTTTGCAATCTCCGTCTCCGGCTCAGGACAGATGATTTCCAGAATGCAGGCCTGTTCGTAGCCGGCATCTTTCAATGCCCCGGGCAAACGATGAAAATCGATATCCCCCTCGCCGACCGGATCGTGCCGGTAGAGGCTTGCCGTCGTATCGGAGAGATGCAAGAGCCCGAGCCGGGGCGACACGGTCTGAAGCCCCGCCGCCGGATCTTCGCCGATGAAGTGGGCATTGGCGACGTCATAGCAGATCTTCAGTCGGTCATCGCCGTAGGCCTTCAGGATGTCCATCAGCCCTTCCGCATCCGGAATGAAGGCAAAGGGCATGTTCTCCAGGAAGATCTCGACACCGTTTTTCTCCGCGACCGGCAGCAGCCGGTCAAGCGACCGGAAGAAATGGCCTTCGAGAAGCTCGCGTGGCAAGGGAAACAAAGGATTGGCCTTGCCCGGCCCCAGGATCAGCGCCCCCGCACCGATCTCGCCGGCGATCTCGATGAAGCGCTCGTTGAGACCGAGGCTGGCCGCGCGCATCTCCTCGCTCGCCGCCGTGATATTGAGCTCCACGTTGGACGTGTTGACGCTCGTCAGCCCGATACCCGTTTGGGCCAGCACGGACTGGTAGTCCTGGATCTGCCCGATCGTATCCGAAACCCAGAAATGGCCCGGAAAAAACATCTGCTCGACTTGGGCAACACCCCGATCCGCCAGAAACCTGAGACAATCCGCTCCCGTCATGGATTGGGAGAAGGCATAGGTGTTGATGCCGAAAAGATCTCCGAAAGCCATCACGCCGCCTTCCTGATCGCATCCGCGGGACGATCCGCCTTTCGTTCGGCGGCATAAAGAACCAGCGCCCCGAAGCGATAGATGCCGTGAACGAACTTGCCATAGGGCATGGTCAGGAACAGCGCGAAGACCACGCCCAGATGGAGCGACAGCATCACGCCCATCAGCGGCGTTTCCCTCAAGGCCATCAGCAGCAATCCGCTCAAACCTGTTGCGAACAGCATTACGAGGAAAGCGGCTTCCATGCCCTTCGCCGACGGGTCCAAAAGGTCCGGGTGCCGTTTCCTCTTGGCATGGGCAAGCCCGACCGGCCCGATCACCAGTCCGACCCCGCCCAGAACGCCGAAGAGTTTCGGCAGGGAAAAAAGACCGTAGGGCGCTTCCCAGCCGAAGGCGTAGTGGTAGATCGTACCCGTAGAGGTCGCCGCGAAGCACAGGAGAAAGCCGTAGAAGGTCAGGTGATGATAGAGGCGCCGGTTGTCGGTCGGCTTCTCGTCCTCATTGTAGCAGCCGACCCCGCCGCCATCGAGATAACGCAACTGGCCCGCATCCTTGATCGCCTGCCAGACGGACGGGATCCGACCGGCGGAAACGCTCTTGGCGCCGATTTCTTTCCAATAGGTCCGAAAGCCCATCGAGACGGCGGCCAGCATGTAGAGAAACACCGCCCCGAACAGCAATGCCATGACATTGTGCGGCATCAGCTTGTAAAAGCTGCCGCCGGAAAACAGCACCTGCGGATCGTGCCAGAGCGCAAACCCGGCGATGAAGGCGGCCACCGACAGCGCGGCAATCGAACTGATGGCCAGACCGTTGCGGTCGAACAACGGCTGGAACGCCTTGGGCCAGGCATAGGACCGGTAGCTGTCGGCCCGTACCTTCGCGAGCGTCTGCGGCACGTTGACGTCGAATTCATGCGGCGGCGAAAACTGGCAGTCCTGATAGCAGGCGCCGCAGGAGTGGCAGAGGTTCGCCAGGTAGTTCAGATCGCCCTCTTCGAAACTCCGGCGCAGTTCCATGGCCGGAAAGACCGCGCACAATCCCTCGCAGTAGCGGCAGGAATTGCAGACCGTCATCAGGCGCGCGGCTTCGCGCAACGGGTCCGTGGACAGGGTTTCGGAAAACCGCGGATCCTTGTCAAACATGGCTGGCGGCTCCTTCTCCCGCAATCTTGCCGAACACACTGCCGATGGTCATGCCGATCCCGGCGGCATAGCCCTTGCCGAGCACGTTGCCGGCCATGATCTCGCCCGCCGCATACATGTTGTCGGCCTGGCCGCCACCCTCGAGCTGCATGCGCGCGTCCTTGTCGACGCGGGTGCCGAGATAGGTGAAGGTGATGCCCGGCCTGACCGGATAGGCGTAGTAGGGCGGGTCTTCCAGCTTGCGCGCCCAGTGGGTCTTTTCGATTGCCAACCCTTTGGTGTGACAGTCGTCGAAGACCGTGTGGTCGAAGGTCCCCGGCTGAACCGCGTCATTGAAGGTTCCGACCGTCTGTTCGAATGCCTCGACAGGCAGCTCCAGTTTTTGCGCGAGCTCCGCGATGCTTTTTCCTTCAATCGGCGGGAACAGCGACGGCATGAAACTCTTCAGGGATTTGGAATCGAAGACGATATAGGCGATCTGGTCCGGCTGGGCGGCGACGAGCCGGCCCCAGATGGCATAGCGCTTCGGCCAGAAATCCTCGCCCTCGTCGTAAAAGCGCTCGGCGTTCCTGTTGACCACGATGCCGAAGACGACGCAGTCCAGGCGCGTGATGATGCCGCCGTCGAACTTCGGCGCGCGGGCGTCGATGGCCACCGCGTGGCACTGGGTCGGATCGCCGATCGCTTCGACGCCCTTGTCGAGCAGAAGCCGCAGGACATCGCCCCGGTTATAGGGCGTACCGCGGATCAGGAAATTTTCCGCACAGTCGCCCCAGCCTTCCTTCAGCCAGTCGATATTGGCCTCGAAGCCGCCGGCCGCGGCGACCAGCGCCTTGGCCTCGATCCGGAGCGGCTTGCCGTCCTTCTCAGCCAGCGCGGAGGAAAAGTGGCCGTTAACCAGCTCGATATCGGTCACCGGCGTATCGTAAAGCACGAAAACGCCAAGCGCCTCGGCGGTCTTGTAAAGCGCATTGAGCATTGCACGGCCGCCGCCGAGAAAGAAGGAATTGGTTCGACCCAGGCTGAGCGTCCCGCCCAGCGACGGCTGAAAGCGCACGCCCTGGTCCGCGATCCAGACCAGCATCTCCTTCGATTTGGCGATCATGTGCCGGGCCAGGTCTTCGTCCGTGTTGCCTTCCGTCACGCGCAGGAGATCGTCGAAGAATTCCTCTTCCGTATAGGGTCCCGTAAGCGTGTCGGTGGCGGTATCGTGCGCGCAGCGCATGTTGCGCGTGTGCCGCGTGTTGCCGCCCCGATAGAACTTCGGTGCTTTCTCCACGACAAGAACATCCGCGCCCTTGCGCCGGGCGGCGATGGCCGCGCACAGCGCCGCATTGCCGCCGCCAATGACGAGCACATCGGTCTGTATGCTCTCCTCCACCATGAATTCCTCTCCCCGGCGTTCCGCACCCGATGGTCGGAAACACGCCGCCTGCCACGCCTCAATTTAGTATACTCTAGTATACTAAATATCAAAATCAATCAGTTTTGCAGTATCTTGCAAAATTGGCGTACAAAGGAACCGCGACGAGACAGACCCCTTCCACAGACAGGGTGGCAAACCTTTGACAGACGACCAGATTTCCGCACCCGGACAGCGCGCTCGCGGCCGTGGCGCGAATTCCCGAGGCAGCAAGGTCTACCAGGAGCTGCTTGAGCGCATGCGCAACGGCATGCTGAAGCCGGGTACGCGCCTGCGGGAAGACGAGATCGGCATTGAGCTTGATGTCAGCAGGACGCCGGTCAGGGAAGCCTTCAACCGGCTGCATGCAAGGGGTCTCGTGGAAAGTTCTCGCGGCGGCTGGACGGTCGCCGAACTGAGCCGCGGACAGATCATGGAACTCTATGCGCTGAGGGCCGTGCTGGAAGGTGCCGCGGCCCGTTTCGCCGCCGAAAACGCGCAACCCGCGGACCTCGCCGCCCTGCGCATCGCCGCCTCGGGTTTCGAAAAGGCCGCCTCCGGCGAGACCGCCCGGGCGAACGCCAATATCGTCTATCACCGGACAATCTACGCGGCCGCCCACAACGCCTATCTGGAGCGCATGCTGGAGGATCTGAACGATTCCCTGGCGCTTCTGCCCAGCACAACCTTTTCCGTTTCCGGACGGTCACAAGCCGCGATCGCCGAGCACCAGGCGATTACGGACGCCATACTTGCGCGCGCTCCGGCGCAAGCCGAGACCTCAGCGCGAAATCACATCGAAAACGCCATGGATGCGCGACTGCGGATGTTGTTCAGCGACACCGGAAGGTAATTGCAACGAATGCGCCGGTTTGAGGATCTGTTTTGAACGACTGATCCAATGCCAGGCGTGATTTCGGCATTGCCCTGCCAACCTCAGTCCCGCTCCCATTTCCGCAGCGAGCCGGATCGGTCATATTCGGCCTCGAACCACTGCCCGTCCGCGGTTTTCCCTTCGATCTCGATCTCATCGTCCTTCAGCTCGATTTTTGAGATCAGCGCCCCGTGCGGGTAATCCGGGCTGTCCTTGAAATGGCTTGGCAGAACCGCTTCGATCAGATCCACCTTGAACAACCCGTGGTGGTCCGCCTCAATTTCTTCCAGCTCGAAACCGTGATGAAAATCGATTTCGACACGGATGCCGCCCGGCAAGCGGCCCTCCAAATCAGGCTGTTTGCGGCCTGGATGCCAGCTCACCTCTTGCAGACCGATTTCCTGCACGAGGTGCTCTACCGGCTCGGGCAACGGCTGCGCGAACACGGCTCCCGCCGGCACCGTGAGAAGGAAAAGAGAAAGGAGAGTTTGTTTCATGGTGTCCTCTGAGGGGGTTTGGTCTGGAGTTGATCGGCCGGGCCCCTCCCCGCACCGTCCGGCCGGTGGCCGGAGGCGGTTTCGCGGTTCAACCAACCGGTCGGCAGCTTGCGCGGCTCCAGAATACGGCTGTCACAGAGAAGAGCGGTAAGTCCCGGCAGAAGTGCACTTTCAGGCGCAAGCATATTCAAAAGCGCCCCGCCGCGTCGGTGATCCACCGCCGCGGGTCAGCGGCGGTTTTCGCTCTGGTACGTCCGCAAGGGCGTGTCTCGCCTGAAAATGATCGGCTCTGATCGTTCATGGATCCCGCACTCGTTTGTCGGCACCGATAAAGGACCGTCAAATGCAGCGCAAACCGGGAAATGTATCAAACTATCGCAGAACCGCGGCGAAGGCTGGAAGGGACGGCCCTATTGCCACTACCCTCCCGAAAGACCGGAATTCAAGTCCTCATCTGAGGAACTGATCCACATAGTCTTCACCAAGACCGACAGATTTATAGTGCTCGCGGCACATGTCGATCTTCGTAAAGACATCCTCGTACCCAAGGTGCTTTCCATAGGGATCGACGTAATACATGATGCCGTTCACCTGAAACAACGTGATCATTTCCTCGACATCGTCGGGCACCACGAGTGTGTGCGTTTCGCCGGGCGGCTCATAGACATATCCCCCGGCTTCCGCGATCCAGTCGTGTTCCAGATAGTGCCAGCGTCCCTTGAGAACGAAACCGTGAACCGGGTTGGGATGCCGGTGCCGGGACAGCACGCCTGATTTCCGGACACGGAGAAGATTGACCCAATATCCCTGGCTTCTGTTGAGGCACAACGGACGGAACCAGACATTTTCCGCCTGGGGAACCCAGACCCTTTCGTCGTCCGGTATCGCGGCCGGAACGACGATTTCGGCTTGTGCATCCCTCGGAAAAGGCAACTGGTAGGGGATGCGCGGGTTCTCGTCTTTTTCGGTTACAGGCATGGTCGCTCCTCTCCGGTATACCTCGGCTGTTCAGACAGCGGAGTATCCTCCGTCCACGGGATAGACCGCCCCCGTGACGAAACGTGCTTTTTCACTCAACAGCCAGGCGGCCAGGGCACCGACCTCCTCCGGCTGTCCCCAGCGTCCCAATGGCGTCCGGCCGAGAATTGCGCTTTCGCGCTGACTGTCGCGGCGCAAGCCCGCGGTCATTTCCGTCTCGATCCAGCCGGGCGCAACCGCGTTGACACGAATGCCGTCCGAAGCCCAGTTCGCAGCCAACGATTTCGTCAACTGGGCAACACCGCCCTTCGACGCCGAATAGGCAGGAACCAGCGCCCCGCCGAAATAACTGAGCATCGACGCCGTGTTGACGATTGCTCCCCCTGAACGCTCCAGAAACGGGTGAGCCGCGAGGCACATCCTCATCGTTCCCGTCAGATTGACGTCGATGACCTTGCAGAACTTGCCGATATCGTATTCCTCGCCCCGCAACAGGATACCGGCGCAGTTCACCAGGCCGTCAAGCTGGCCCAATCCGGTGAAGAGCTCGGCAATGCGGTCTTCATCGGTGACATCGAGCCTGACCGCTGTGAGACCGTCGTCGTCAGGACAGGCCGCAACCTCGTCATCGTTGACACCTGTCGCGGTAACCGCCCAGCCCTCCGCAAGCAAGGTTCGTGTCACACCCAGTCCGATCCCGCGGGTTCCCCCCGTCACTAGGGCGTGTTTCATGCCGCACGGCCTGTTTTCAGGAACTGCTCCACGTCGTCCCGCCGTGGCATCGGCGCCACCGCGCCGTAGCCCTGGGTGGAAAGCGCCGCCGCGGCGTTGGCGTACCGCGCGGCATCGTAAGGGTCACGCCCCGCAGCCATTTCCGCAAGGAAGGCACCGTCGAAGGTGTCCCCCGCCGCCGTCGCGTCCACGGGTGTTACCGGCAACCCCGGCACCCGCCGGCGCTCGTCCCGAAGAGCGATGAGAGTGCCATCCTTGCCCAGGGTCAAGGCAACGATTTCGCAGCCCAGCGCCAGATAGAAATCGGCTATTTCGTCGGGATCGGTCAGTCCGGTAAGCTGAACTGCATCCTCCAGACCGGGCAGCGCGATATGCGCTTTTGCCATGGCCGCATGCGTGACCGCCCTGGCCCGCTCCAGCGGCCAGAGGTTGAGCCGCAGATTGGTGTCGTAGGAAACCCAGCCCCCGGCGTTGCGGCAAACCTCGATTGCCTTGAACACGGTGTCGGCCGCGGTTTCGGATATCGCCTGACTTATGCCGGAGACATGCAGGATACGAGCGCCCGCGATGTAGTCCGCCGACAGGTCCGCCGGCGTGATCAGACTGGCCGCCGACCCTTTACGCCGATAGGTAAAGGAATGACCGCTGGCGTCGTGACTGACAAAGTAAACCCCGGTTGGAGCGTCCGAATCCACCGGGATTTGAGAAGTGTCGACCTGTTCCGACTGCCAGAGCCTGAGAAAATCCTCGCCAAAGGCGTCGCTCCCGACGCGTGTCAGATATCCGACGGAGGCCCCCTGCCGGGCGGCCGCGATGGCGGCGTTGGAGGTGTCGCCGCCATGCCCCTTGAGAAAGCGTCCGTCCCCCTGCTCGTTGAATTCGAGCATCGGCTCGCCGAGACAAACGATATCGGGTTGCATGTTGAAATCCTTTTTACCTGGGAAACCGGCCACGTTCCGAAAAACGCGGCCGGAATTTTTTACTCGGCGGTGTAGGCCTGACCGACATCGCGAATGCGCCAGATCCGGAAATTGGGGATCTCGGGATCGTCGAAATTCATGTCCCCGTCGACCCACACATGCAGGTGGTTGGACACGACATAGAGCGACCCGTCCGACCCCCACGCCAAAGTGTCGGGCCAGTTCATCTCCGGGTGATGGGCAAAACGGCTCAGCTGTCCGGTCTTGCCGTCCAGCTTCATCAAGCCGTCCAGCGAGAGCGCGGTCATATAGACGTTGCCATCCCTGTCGGCGGTCATTCCGTCGGTGTTGGAAGGCAGGGACGTCTCGACACGAACCGCGTTTTCAATGACCGTCTCGCTTGTGTCGAAGTCACGCAGCAGATCCGTGTTCAGGCTGTAAAGCGTGTTGCCCGTCAGATTGGTCCAGTAAAGCGTGCCTTTGTCTCCGGACAGGGCGATACCGTCCGCCCCGGTCTTCATGCCGCCGCCTTTCAGCACCTGCCGGTCGTCGATATTGAAGAAGAAATGCGGCTCGTCATTTGTGAATTTGTGCTGATCCAGGATGCGCCGTGCCTTTCCGGCATTGCTGTCGTAGACGATCAGCCCGCCGTGCAGCGGATTGCAGAAGATACCGCTGTCGGTGATGTAGGCGAAGCCCGTGTCGTTATCGACGGCAATGTCGTTCAGGAAAGAGCATTTCGGATCGGCTTCGCTGGCGGAGAAGACATGACGCCCGATCTCCTTGCCTGCCTTGATGTCCCACAGAACGAGCTTGGCGTCGCCTTCGTTCATCTTGCCGGCGACATGCCCCTGATCCAGGATCCACATGACGTCGTTGCGGTCGATTTCAAAGCCCAGGACCGCCTTTAGCCCGTTCGCATTGGAAACAGCGTTCATCTCCTCCGACGGAAAGGCCTCCAGCACCCATTCGTCGCCATCCTTCACCAGCTTCGACAAGGTGGCGGGGATGTCCGGCCCTCCCCAGCGCGCGGTCGAAACATAGATGGTGCCGTCGCTGTCGACCTTGGCTCCCTGAACCAGCGCCTTGCCGTGGAGATCGCTTTTCTCCCAGACCGATTGAAGGTCTTCCGAAACGATCCGGTATGGCAGACTGTTCCATTCGGCAACCACCTCCGGCCGGGGCACGTCCTGCGCGCCGGCACTCCAGGACGCCAGAACGGCGCCTGCAAAGGCCGCCGTGGCGGCCTTTTTCATCTGTTTCATTCCCATTTCCTTCCTCCCGTTTGCAGGTTCAGATCCGGCCGTATTTTGCAAGCCCTTCGCGCAGGGAACCCGCCTGCATGATCAGCTTGGCCTGCTCGGCTTCCCGGACGTCGATTTCCCGCGCCATTTCAAGGATCTCTTCCGCCTTGCCGATCGGAACCACGACAACGCCGTCGATATCGCCGACAATGATGTCGCCCGGATGCACGATCACGTCTCCGATCGGCACCGACACGTTGGCGTCCAGCGTCTTGTGCCGCCCGAGGGTCGTTCCGGGTGACGAGGAACGCGCGAAAACGGGAAAATCGTAGTCGCGGCGGATTTCCGTGATGTCGCGCACCGCCCCGTCGAGGACCGCGCCCTCATGCTTGTTGGCAACCGCTCCGGCGGTCATCAGTCCGCCCCAGACCGCGACGTTCGCGTCTCCCGCGATCGAGATGACGATGACCGATCCCGGCTCGGACTCGTCGATCGCGTCCAGCGCATGTTGCGGCGGCACGAATTCGTCGGTCGGTCCTTCAAGCACGGTAACCGCGGGACCGACGATCTTCTTGTCGTTGATACGCGGCTTAATGGCCTGATCGAGATAGCCTTTTCTGCCTGTGATTTTGTCGACCGCGTCCGCGACCGACGCCGTGGCGGTTTCCCTGAAACCCGCGATCAAATCCTTCATTTCCATCCTTGACACTCCTGTAGAGGCGCCGTTTGAGAACGGCTGCCGGATTTGGTGGGCCTTCGCCTCACCACTGGTTGACCCAATTTTGTGGAGGACTTCCCGCCAGAACCCGAGCCAGCTCGGCTCCGGCGCGCCGCTGCAGCTCGCCGACAGACGCCTCGGAATACCAGCCGCAGTGATCGCTGAGCACCGTGTTCGGCGAACTCAAAAGCGGGTTGTCGGAAGCCGGTGGCTCGGTTTCGAAGACATCGATCCCGGCACCGAAAATTCGTTTTTCGCGCAAAGCCGCCGCCAGCGCGGTTTCGTCGACGAGACCGCCGCGCGAAACATTCACCAGGATGGCGCTTTTCTTCATCAGGGCGATGCGGCGCGCGTCGATGATGTTGCGTGTTTGCGCGGTGAGAGGCGCGTGCAGACTGACGACATCCGCCGTTCTGCAAAGATCGTCGATCGCCGCGGCTTCAACCCCAAACGTCTCCGTGGTGCGTCCGTCGAGGTTCGGATCGCTCACCAGGACCCTGGAAAACCCGAGCGCTCTGAACCTCTCGCAGGCAGCGCGCGCGATGCGCCCGAAACCGATCAGGCCAAGCGTCGCGTTTCTGTGACCCGGGATCGGGCTGAGTTGCCCTATTCCCCATTTGCCCTGCCGGACCTCTCCGTCGCGCGCGACCACGCGCCGGGCAACCGCGAGGTAAAGCGCGACAGCGTGATCGCTGACTTCGTTTTCCGCGCCGTAGTCGGGAATGTTGGCGACATAGATTCCGCGTTCCCGTGCCTTGTCGAGATCGACATTGTCGACCCCGACGCCGTAGCGCAGGATGAGTTTCAACCCGGGAAACCGGTCATAAAGCGCGGC
This sequence comes from Roseibium aggregatum, assembly GCF_017309185.1. Classification (GTDB taxonomy): domain Bacteria; phylum Pseudomonadota; class Alphaproteobacteria; order Rhizobiales; family Stappiaceae; genus Roseibium; species Roseibium aggregatum_B. The sequence continues at coordinate 487,890 of NZ_JAEKJZ010000002.1, forward strand.
ATCGACGCGGCGCTCACGAATGAGCACCGCGAAGACATTCTTGTCGGCAAGAGCGGAGACCGCGTCTTCTTCCGCCGGGACCGCGAGCACGCGGGCGCCGAAAGGCCTGATCGCCTCCTGCTCCGGCATATAGTCCGCATATCCGGGCTCGAGAACGGCCACAAGCGGGGTCTCCATGGAACTGGCAGTCTCCGCCCGCATGTTACTGGTTCCGGTACTTTGCAACCGCGTCGTCGAGCTTGCCCGGCCATTCCTCGCCGATCTCGCCGACGATGTATTCCCGAACCGCGGGCTGCGCCAATTCGCGGAACTTGGCCTTCTGTTCCGGGCTGACCGGAACGACCTCGAGACCCTTTTCGGCCAGGATGGTGGCGGCGTTCGCGTCCTGGGCGGCCGTCATGCCCCGGTGAATGACCTTGGCGATCTCGACACACTGGTCGACGGCGGTTTTCTCGGCGTCGGTGAGGCCCTCATAAAAGCTGTCGCTGATCATGTAGGCGTGCCACGAGAACACGTGCCCATCCAGCGAGACATACTTCTGATGCTGGTAAAGGGAAGCATCGACGATGTTGGTCACGCCGTTTTCCTGACCATCCACGACGCCCTGCTGCAAGGCGCCCGGGAGCTCCGGCCAGGGAACCGGTGTCGCCGATGCGCCCAGAGATTCCACCAGCCGCGTCCAGACAGGTGCCGTCATGACGCGCATCTTGAGCCCCTTCATGTCCTCCGGCTCGTCGACAGCGACCTTGGAGTTTGTGAAGTTGCGCACACCGTTGTCCGCCAGGCCCAGGACCCGGATGCCGGTCTTGGCGCGCATGTCGTCGAACATCTCCTTGCCGAACTCGCCGTCGACGATGGACCACGCCATGGCCTGGTCGTCGAACAGATAGGGCATGGCAAAGACGGCGAACGGCTTGTAGACGGCGGAAATCGGACCGTCGTGCACGACACCCATCTGGATCGTGCCCAGTTGCAGGCCTTCGATGATCTGGCTCCCGTCGCCCAACTGGGACGCGGGGAAAACCTGGACGTCGATCGAGCCGGAGGTTTTGCCCTCGACGCAGCTCTCGAACGCGAGGGCGGCGGCATGCTTGGGCGCCGAAAGATCCGCGGCCTGGAAATGCGCGTATTTCAGGTCCTTCGCCTCGACGGCTGTTACCGCCGTCGTAATCGCCAGAGCGGCGGTGGCACTCAGTAGCCGTGATGTCAGTTTCATAAGTTTCCTCCCATTGTTAACTTGAAAAACCCAGAAGACGAGGTAGCGCGGTGCTGATTGCGGGGATCAGGATGACCAGCAACAGAACCGCCATTTCCGCAGCAAGAAGCGGCAGAACGGCGCGCGACAGGCCTTCAATTCTGAGACGGCCGACGGTCGCGATAACGAAGAGAACCGGCCCCACCGGAGGGGTGATCATGCCGATGGTCAGATTGAGCACGAGCATCATTGCAAACTGCAGCGGATCGATGCCGAACTGCGCGGCAATCGGCCCGAGCACGGGCGTAAGAATGATCAGGGCAGGCAAAGTGTCGATGAACAGCCCGCACACAAGGGCAAACCCGGCCAGCAGGAACATGACGGCAAGCTTGTTGCTCGTCAGCGCGGCGATCGAGGCCGCCAGGGACTGAGGTATCTGCAGAAACGTCAGCAGCCAGCCAAAGACCGATGCCATAGCGACAATCAGCAGAACCGAAGAGGTCGTGACACTGGCGCGGACCAGCACGGTGTAGAGTTTCTCGAGCGAAAGGGTGCGCAGCACAAATCCGAGCAGCAGCGCGTAGGCGGTCGCGATCGCACCTGCCTCGGTCGGCGTAAATACGCCACCCAGAATGCCGCCCAGAATGATTGCCGGCATCAGCATCGCCGGACACGCACGCAAGGCGCTGCGGGTCAGCTCGCCGGAACCGGCGCGCGTTTCGCGCCCTCGGTAACCTTTCTTCACCGAAATGAGATGGTTGGTTGCGGCAAGGGCGCCGCCAAGGAGCAAACCGGGCACGATCCCGGCCATGAACAATCCCGCGACGGTAACCCTGCTGTCGGAAATGGCGTAAACCACCATGAGGATCGAAGGCGGGATAATCGGCCCGATGGTCGCGGTCGCGGCCGATAGCGCACCTGCGTAATTGGCCTCGTAACCTGCCTTGCGCATCATGCGCATCACGATCGCGGAGGGTCCAGCCGCGTCCGCAAGAGCCGAACCCGAAATTCCGGCAAACAGCATCGACACGAGAACGTTCACGTGACCGAGACCGCCCCGGATATGCCCGACGAGATCGTTGGCGAACCGCAGCAGAGCGGCGGTCAGTCCGCACGCCGTCATCAGTTCCGACGCCAGAATGAAGAATGGCACCGCCATCAGGGGAAAGGAATTGATCCCGCCGAACATCCTCTGGGGAATGAGCAGCGGGCTGAGCGCACCGTCCACCAGGATGGCGGCGGTCGACGCGATCCCCATGGTAAAAACCACGGGCAGGCCCAGAGCGAGGGTCGCGAAAAACAGCACGATCAGGATAGAGCCCATCATAACGGGGTGTCCTGCTCGTCCAAAACCGCATCCGCCTCGAACTCGTCGGCCACGAAAGCCCGGCAAACAAGGGCCAGATGGCAGAGAAACAGGGCCGCCCCCAGGGGAACGGCGAGATAGGGAATTCCGCGCGAAATACCGGTCGCCATCGTTTCCTTGTTCCACCCGAATGCAACGAAACGGACGCCGTAATAGAAGATGAGCGCCATGAAGCCGGCCATGAGCGCAACCGCGCCCCAGCGAACGATCCGTCTCAGGCGGTCCGGCAGAAAGGCGGTAACAATGTCGATCTCGACCAGGCGACCGCTTCTCAGCGCGAGACCCGCGCCGGCGAACACGCCGAAAATCATCAGGAACCTGGCAACTTCCTCTCCCCATGACAGGGAGACACCGAAGACGTAACGACCGATGACATTGGCGAAAACAATCACGAACATCGCGGCCAATGCCCCGGCCACAAGCAATCTGTTGACGGCAATCAGCAAGCGCTCGAATTGCGCCATTCATTCCTCCCGGAGCGCGTGCCGCCGGTTTTTTCCGGGCGGTCTCGTTTGACTATCATGAAACTGGCATACTGGCATACAGTATGTCAATATCCAAAACACTGTGCACAAGATGCAATTGGGTCTATAAGCGCCAACGAGGACAGAGAACGAGAGATGCATGCTGAAAATCCAAAGACCTAAATCCTTCGCGGAACAGGTGTCGGACGTGCTGCGAAGCCAGATCATCAGTGGCGAACGCGACATGGGCGAAGCGCTGTCGGAATCAAAAATCGCCAAAGAACTCGGCGTCAGCAGAACGCCGGTCAGGGAAGCATTCGCCCGGCTGGAACTGGAAGGGCTGGTGCACACTGAGCCTCAAAGAGGCACGTTCGTTTTCACGCTCGGACGCTGTGCCCTCGTCGATATCTGCGACGTTCGCGTTTGCCTGGAGACCACGGCCCTTCACAAGGCCATGGAACGCGACCCGGCCGGTTTGGCGAAGAGCCTGAAGGACATCACCCGCAAAATGACGAAAGCCCGGAAAAAGGGCGATGACCGGGACTATCTCAACCTGGACACGGAGTTTCATCAGAAGTTCTTCGATCACGCCAAGAACGACTTCCTGAATGATGCCTATCAAACCATCGCCGCAAAGATGGCCTGTCTCCGCAACAAGCTGGGAAATCATCCCGAACACATGGAAAAATCCTACGGCGAACACCTGGAAATCGCGGATCTTCTGGCCGAGAGCGAAACCGACCGGGCCATCGAGGTCATGATCAGGCACATCGGCCGAAAAGACGGGTCGTACTGGAACATCTAACAGTTCACGGCCCCGCTCCCCAAGCAAACGGCGGCAACGGCCGGGTGCTCCGCCCTGGCAAGCGAATCGAGTCCGCGAGAAAGCAACGTTTCCCTACCTGTTGACGTCCATGGTGAGACCCGGCTCACGGCTGAGAGGAAACGGCAGCGATCCGCAAGCCGCCGGAAGCCGCCGCCCGGGCGCGCCAACGGCCCGGAACGGCGGGCTTCCCAATCGACCCCAAAATAGTATACAATAGTATGCAAAATACAGTTCACGCATGTGGGTCACTTGACATTTCAATCCTCGCATTGGCAGCAATGCCTGACCACGCTCCTCATCGCGGCGGCGGGCGCCGCCGTCTTCCGGTATCTGGACTTCCCCCTTCCCTTTTTGTTCGGCCCGATGTTCGCCAGCCTTGTCGCGGCCCTGGCCGGTGTCCGCCTGCGCACTGTCGCACCCGTTTCGAAGGCCGCGCGCACGGTTCTGGGCGTCGCGGTCGGGGCATCGATCACCCCCGCAGTCTTCATGCAATTGCCGAACATGGCGCTTTCGGTCGCTCTGGTGCCGCTCTACCTGCTGGTCATCGCAGGTATCGGCGTGCCTTTTTTTCACAAGGTATGCGGCCTCGACCGGGTGACGGCCTACTATTCCGCCATGCCCGGCGGACTTCAGGACATGGTTCTTTTCGGGGAGGAGGCCGGCGGGGACGTCCGGGCCTTGTCGCTTATTCATGCGACACGGGTGCTCCTGATCGTGAGTCTTGCACCGCTCATCCTGACCGGCATCATGGAAGCCTCGCTCGCAAATCCGGTCGGCGCACGCGCCGCGACCCTGCCCTGGCAGGAACTTCTCATCATGGCGGCGGCAGCTCTCTTCGGCTGGAAGCTGGCGGAACGGGCCGGCATGTTCGGAGCGGCCATTATCGGACCGCTGATAGCCGCCGCCGCCTGTTCACTGGCGGGATTGATCCACTCGCGCCCGCCCGCGGAGGCGATTCTGTTCGCCCAGTTTTTCATCGGGACCGGCATTGGCGTCGGCTATGTCGGCGTAACGCTCAGGGAACTGCGCAATTACGTCGCTACCGGTGTGCTCTATGTCGTTCTCCTCGCGATTCTCGCCGTCATCTTCTCCGAAATCGTTGTCCTGAGCGGCCTGGCTGAGCCGCTCGAAGGCTTCCTGGCCTTTGCACCGGGCGGGCAGGCTGAAATGACCGTGCTCGCCATCATTGCCGGCGCCGATCTGGGTTACGTGGTCGTCCACCACCTGACCCGTCTGGTTCTGGTCATCCTTTGCGCGCCGGTCTTCGCCGGCTACCTTTTCACGCAGAAAAACGGAAGCGGGTCCACTGTAGCTCCGCCGGAGAAACCCGAAGACCGACGCCAAGACTGAAGCCGAAGCCATAACCTTTCCCGGCGGTAAACCGGCCGAGAATCCGGAAACGGCTCCGAACGCCGGATAGTCTCTTTGCGCTCTTGCGCGGCGTTGCTCGCGGGCTCCTTCGAAACAAACGCCCCCGAGAGGTCCCGGGGGCGTTTGGTTTCAGCAGTCACAACGGTTTCGTAGACGCGTCAAACCAGGAAGAAATCGTCCTGAAAGACGATATTGTCGACGATGCCCGCATCTGCATCGCGCACAACGATCCGGTCTCCGTCGCCTTCAAGATGGATGATCGCATTGCCGTTGCGTTCGACCACCCGAAGGATTTCAGCCCCGGCTTCAAGAACAATGGTGTCCTCGCCGGCATCGAAATCGGTGATCACGTCCCGGTCCCTGACACCGCTTTGACTGTCGGCACCAAAGATGAACGTGTCGGCGCCCTCTCCTCCGGTCAGACGGTCATTTCCGCCGCCGCCGAAAAGGAACTCATCGGCATCCGTTCCGACGAGCCGGTCGTTTCGTCCCGTACCCTCGATGGTAATGGGATCAATCTCCGGCTCGGGCTCCGGTTCGGGCTCGGGATCAGGCACGGGAGCCGGATCGCCGTTCCCGTCGGCAAGCGAAAAGCCGAGATCCTGGAACGTCAGGTCATGGGACTGCGCGGTGAAGTCGGTGACCCGGGCAACGTCCTCGATGGTTTTGCCGAGCGCCTCCAGGGCCTCGGTTTCGAAGACGTATTGGCGCGAAGAGGAACCGAAGTTGAATGTCGAAACCTCCCTGAGCGCGAGCGCCTCACCGGTGGTTCCGTCATTGAACAATATGGTCGCCAGCCCTTCCGTTGGAGTGTCGGTGAAGTCACCGCTATCCGCGCCATTGTCACGGACACCGTCGGCATCGAAGAGTTCCGCCCCGGTTACCGAGGTCGCGCGCAACTCGGTTCCGAGGAAACTCTCGACAAACTGCTGGCCCACGAACTGCTGCGAGGATTGCGGCAGAAGACCGTACTCCAGGGTTTGCAGAGGCGTGGTCAGCGGTTGTCCGATGAACAATGTGTCTTCGGTGACCCGGGTTGCACCTGCCGTCACCGTATCCAGGGTCCGCGACATGAAATAGGTCGCCCCGTCGACTTCAAAGACAACGCCGGCGAACCTGCCCTGGTCCGTGGTCAGACCCACGGCGCGGACCTCCGGCATCTCTGTCGCCACGACGGTCCCGTCGATGGTGAAGGTCACCGCCTCGGCCGGGGTCGAAAAATCCTGTCCCTGGATGATGAGAGGCCTTGCCGGGGCAAGAAACTCCGCGTCCGCTTCGGAGGATTCCGTTACCTCGAGCGTCACCGATGTCAGGCTGGTCCCCGCGGTAACATTTCCATCCGCGAGGCTGTATCCGTCGAGGCGGAAGATTTGACGTTCTAGTACAATGGCCATGATGGCTCCCGATTGTGATGCACCCCCGGGGACATGCTCTTCAGAGGCCCTCGAAAAGCAATTCAAACAAGATAACGATGGGATAACGACAGCGTTGGCGTCTTCAGCCTGCCGGCTTGGAAATGGCCCTGCGCCTCGGTCCGGGGCAGTCTCGCCGGCGGTTTCAGCCCTGCAGTCAAGAGAAACTGTGGCTGGACTTGGGGGAAACCGGTTTTGGTGTCGATTTTAGAAAGAAGCTTTGCTAATTTGGAAATCTGAAATGAAGATGGGAGGGTCTGACGGTGTCGATAGAGGCATTCCCCGAAGATACTGAAAGCGGACGGCTAGATCACGAACAGATCGTTCATGAGTGGTTTCTCGATTTGTTGAGAGATCGTCCGGAAAAGCAGATCGCCGATATTCTCGGCGTTTCCAGTTCGAAGCTCTGGAAACTGAAGAAGGGGCAGCAACGGCTCAAGGCAACCGAGCTGGTAATCCTGCACCAGAGGCTCGACGCGCCGCTGCCGGATCTTGTTTCAGGCGGCAGGAAGAGCACCGGCGCCGCCTCGTCTACCAAAAAGACCGACACCAAGAGCCTGTTCGACTTCGCCTATGACCGCGTCTGTGACCTTGAAAGACGGAAACCGGAAGAGCAGAGAGTTGATGAATTTGAACGCCTGGAACAAGTCTTTCACATTTTGAAAACGATCCAGGAAACACCGGAAGCGTTGGAACTGAAGGACCGTTAATGAGCGAAGACCATACCTTTTCCGAGAAGCAACTGACGTTTCTGCAGTTGTTTCATATTGCCGCCCGGTACGATTGCCTGTGCATCCTGGACTATTATTGCATGAACGAGTTCGACCACGACAGGGTGACCAGCCTGACGGACGACGAACGCGTGCGCCTGGTTGAGCTCGCCGAACGGGAAATCTTCGCGGAAGCGATAGAAAAGGGCTATCGGCCGAACAGGGTCTCAAGCGAGGTTCAGTACAATGGCCTTCTTTGTTGAGAAGCTCGACCTGTCGCGGATAGAAAGTGGCGAGGCAGGCGACGGGGCGCAGTTCATGTACCGTTTCTGGCTCCGCAACGAGGGCCACATGAACCGCGACAGCGGCATGACCCATCTGTCGAGGCAACTCATGCTGTTTCGGCCGGAATACATTCCAGGCGACGTCCCGCCGGTCGGGCTGATCGGCAAGGACACGACCTTCCGACGCTACATACCCACAACCAACGAACCGACCAGTCTGCCGCTCGAATACCGGTCCATGATGGCCCCGGGCTACCATGCCGCGATTGCCGGCGAGCCCTGGTTCGATATCCAGCGCACCGGCCAGATGATGGGCGAAGGCACTCCGGATCTCATTCTCGAGCGGCTGATTTTGCCTTTCCGGACAGCTGCCGGGTTTGAGCGGCTCTTCTGCCTGTTAACCCTCAGGGAGGAGGTTTCGCGATCCGGTCGATCAGATCCAGAAGATCGTCGCGGCGGTTTCCGGCCAGGAACAGATCGTTGTCGATCGGGATGGGTCCACCGGCCTGCCATCGCACCGCGTTTTCAACCAGAAGCGTGAAGCCGCAGGAACGGAAAAAGCCGTCCTTGAAGACACGCTTTTCCATCCAGCCATAGTAGAAATCGGCATCCCACTCGTCCAGGGCCTCGATCTGCGCGATCCGGTTCAGGAGCCCGCCCAAATGGCAGTTCTGCCATTCGGGGCGCACCTCCGTGCCGCCGAGGTAGACCGTGTCGCCGGTGATCGACTGGGCGAACCTAGGCTGGTCAGCCGCCAGCACGACCTGGCCACCCGTCTCGGCCGGAAAGCAGCGGTGAAAATGCTTGCGCCAGTAGTCTGCAAGCGACTGCGGCGGCCGGATCGGATCCAGCCGGGCGCACACGCGGCCAACCATGCGCCCCCGGTCATCGGTCAAGGCAAGCCAGAAGGCCCTTCCGCTCGAAAAGGTCTGCATTCTTGGCGTGAAATGCGCCTCCAGAACCTTCAGCCCGGCCGCCTCGGCCATGGCGTCTACCATCTCGAAATCGTGACCGCGCTGAAGTGTCAGCCCGTAGCCGATAAAAACCGAATCAATCGCGCCCCATGCTCTCTTTAACAGGATCGGGTCCACCCCTGATCTCAGTTTGCCCATGCCTATGTGTCCTGTTTCTTTTTTTGAAAGTATTATTTCTGTTTCCGAACAAACCGATCGCGATCCACGACACACCTCATATAATCGCAACACTTACGGGTCGGTTGACAGAAATAACTGAGCAGGCAACAGGTTAAGTGCTTCGTTCCTCCCGCCAAAGAGGAGTGTATCAAGGGAATTGCATGCATATACCGAATGCTCCTGCACCCGTCGCCAACCGGCCTCTGGAAATAACGCAGGCGCTCATGAAGATTCCACTTGGAAGGGCAGATCGCTCCGAAGATTCCGATTGGCAAGACGCGCAGTTGAGCATCCTACTGCTTTCCGGACAGATTAAAACCAACCTGCCGGACACTCGCGAGACAAAAAACAAGCTTTGATGGTCTTCGAACCCAGCAGAACGTGCAGCGCCGAAGGAATACCCTTCGGAAAGGCAAGATCTCTCGTCGTTCATACCGCGGCAGTCGAGCGATGAAGCCAGTCGCTTCTGCCTTTCTAAGGGACGTTGGTGGTGGGTGAATGGGGGGCGAACCCCGGGCCCGCTGATTGCAAACTATAAAATAGTGTTATTATTCAATAATTTATATCCTTGCTCGCACTGTTTCCGAGCAATCAAAAACTAAACCTGACAGGCATGAGTTTGACTGGCACAAAACGTCCGCCTCGAGCCTAAGTTGATCGACGCTGCGCGCTGCAAGATAGTCGGCTAGCGACTCTCTGCAAAGTCCTTGACCCAGTCGGAAATTGTATCCAGTGCACCGGGTGCAAAGGCGTAACGCCCCTCCAAAAGGTATCTGGCGACGGCGTAGTAGGACCAGTCTTCGGACAGTTGGCAGTTGTAGACAGATGCCTTCAAGAGCCCATGCGTCGCATCAGGCAAGATCGTGATACGGGTGGCCGAGTCTTTCCGGCCGAGCATTTCTTCAAAGATTGCGGCGTTTCGAGTTGGATCGACGTTGAGGTCCTCCGCTCCCCAGAGCGCCAAAAGAGGAAGCCCCAGCGAAGACAAAGCCTGCCGCGAATCCACGCCTCGATTCTGGCGGACAAATCTCCAACGTTCGGGGGACATGCCAACCGGAGCGTCGTCTGCAGTAGCTTTTCTCCCAAATGCGCGGTCGTCCTCAAGGTCTTGCTCTGCAAGAGCGGTGTCAATCTCCTGCTCGCCAAGCCCCTCTCGGCGCAACCGCACCCGGGTGAAATACTCTCCCTGATCCTGCCAGGAAACCGCCGCGCCAATCAGGATCAGAAAATCAGCATCGGCGTTTGTCAGGGATGGCAAAACCCATCCGGCTTGTGAAAAACCAAGTGCACCGATTGCTGCTCCTTCAAAACGCTCTTCCAGGAACTGAAGAACACTTCGAGTTTCGTCGGTCCGATCCGACATCGATTGAAGCAGCCAGTTTCCATCCGACGATCCGACACCGGGTTTGTCCCAGGACGCAACCGCAATCCCGCGATCAAGAAGTACATTGATCATGGGCGCGTAACCGCCTGCCATGGTCCGGTCTTGCGCGCCATCCCCGTGAACTATCGCAACGACGGCAATCACCGTGTCGTCGGGAAGCCAGATCGTGCCTGATAACTGGTCGTCGGAGACTGTAACGCCGAATGGCTCGCTCACCCGGCGGTCCAGGTCATGATCTGCCAGGCGCCAGAGCATGACACCTGCCGCCAAGGCCGACACCAGCCCGGCCATCAGAACCGCCCGCAGTTTCATTTGAATTCAGACTTTCTCGTTCCCATTTCAATTGAGACATAGAAAGCGTCTACCGTGAAAACAATCTATCAGTCCGAACCATTTGTCGTCGAAAACGGCCTCCGACCCGAACACCGCCGGCAAGCTGCCCGTGGATACTGGCGCGCCTTTTCGCGCAAGCTCCGGTATCCGCTTGGGCCGGAGGAGAAGGCCTTGTCCTTCATTGAAGGCGTTCTGGACCCGACCCACGCCATTTCTGCAGTGTCAAAAGACGGGCAGTTTCTGGGGATGGCCGGTTTCAAGTCGCCCAAGGGCGCACTCGTCGGTGGCGGTTTTGGTGATCTTGCCCGGACTTACGGATGGATTGGTGCCGCGCTGCGCGGCACCCTGATCCATGTTCTGGAACGGGACTGCGCTGAGGGAACCCTCCTGATGGATGGCATTTTTGTTGAGCCGCCGGCCAGAGGTCAAGGCGTCGGAACAGCGCTTTTGCATGCCGTGGAAGCGCATGCTGCTTCCATGAAGCTGCAGCATGTCAGGCTTGACGTTATCGACACGAATCCGCGTGCCCGTGCGCTCTATGAACGAGAAGGGTTTTCAGAGCGGTCTGTCTTGTCACTTGGTCCGTTAAAGCCGATCTTTGGCTTTTCCTCCGCAGCACAGATGACAAAAACCGTCGGGCGCTGATGAGCATAAGCGGCCCTTCAAGGACCTGGAGGGAACGGCCGTCTCGTCTCGCAGACCAGACAAAACTCAACGCCCATCGAACGCCAGATCCACGACGCCCGCCAGGCACAGGCGAAGGCCTGATTTCAAGCAGATCAGGAACAGAACAAACCGTGCGACGTCGCAAGGAAGTCGCACAGCGTCGTATGTTCCCGCTTTGATCACGGCGCAAATTTTGCGCCTTATGCGAATTTCTTCTTCAAAATCAAAGAGAAAGAGATGGTGGGTGAGTGGGGGCTCGAACCCCAGACCCGCTGATTAAGAGTCAGCTGCTCTACCAACTGAGCTACACACCCATAAGCGGTTGCGCCGCGAAATCCGCAGCGGCCGGATGGCGGGGATATAGCGTGCGAAAACGCTGTGCGCAACGGGTGTGTGACATTTTTTTGTCAAGGCCGCGATCGCTTCGGCACAAGGTCCGGACATGCACTGCAAGGCGTTTTGCATTGCTTCGTCCTCTCGCCTTCCGGCGTAACTTTCAAAAAGAACAGACCCCTTCCGCGCAACAATCGAATTTTGGGGTTGACCGGCGAAAGCCGCCTCACTAGTGTGCCGCGCAACAGGCCCGGGCGGACATGCTGGACCTGTGCGGGCTTGCGGGCGCTTAGGCTGCCGGCGGGACCGGAGCGGCACGTGCCGCGCCGCATGTCCATGGACAAGGCCCCAGGGCCCGCAGGATCGAAGGACCGGGACGACATGGCAATGTCGCTCATTCTAGTAGTGGTAGGAAAGCGCGCCCTCCAGGCGGGATGACCCCGTTCGGACAGGATGGCGCGCGACCAAGGCTCCCCAAGGGGCCTTTTTTTATTGCCGCCGTCCGACGATGCCCTTCCCCTCCCCCGACCTTCGAGACCGCGGACCGCGCGGCCGGAAAAACGACAAAAGACTGAGCCAGGGCCTGAATTCTCGGGCCGGTAAAACGCAAGGACGAGAGAATGACACGGGAAATGACCGGCGCCGAAATGGTCATCCAGGCGCTGAAAGACCAGGGAGTTGATACCATCTTCGGCTACCCGGGCGGTGCAGTGCTTCCCATTTACGACGAGATCATCCAGCAGGAGGGTCTGGAGCACATTCTCGTGCGCCACGAGCAGGGCGCTGGCCATGCGGCGGAAGGCTATGCGCGCGCCACCGGCAAGCCGGGCGTGGCGCTGGTCACCTCCGGTCCCGGCGCGACCAACATGGTGACCGCGCTGACCGACGCCATGCTGGACAGCATCCCGCTCGTCTGCATTTCCGGCCAGGTACCCACCCACCTCATCGGCAACGACGCCTTCCAGGAATGCGACACGGTCGGCATCACCCGTCCCTGCACCAAGCACAACTGGCTGGTGCGCGACGTCGACGACCTGCCGCGCATCCTGCACGAGGCGTTTTACGTCGCCACCTCCGGCCGACCGGGCCCGGTCGTCGTCGACGTTCCGAAAGACGTCCAGTTCGCCACCGGCACCTACCAGGGTCCGACGCCGAACCCGGCCGCCTCGCACAAGAGCTACCGGCCGCAGATCAAGGGCGACGCGGCGGCGATCCGTCAGGCGGCGGAGATGATGGCCGCTGCCAAAAAACCGGTTCTTTATACCGGCGGCGGCGTCATCAACTCCGGCCCGCAGGCCTGTCAGCTGCTGCGCGAGCTGGTGTCCCTGACCGGTTTCCCGATCACCTCTACCCTGATGGGGCTCGGCGCGTATCCCGCGTCCGGCGACAACTGGCTCGGCATGCTCGGCATGCACGGCACCTATGAAGCCAACATGACCATGCACGACTGCGACCTGATGGTCTGCATCGGCGCCCGCTTCGACGACCGCATCACGGGGCGCACCGACGCGTTCTCGCCGGGCTCGCGCAAGATCCATATCGACATCGACCCGTCCTCGATCAACAAGACGATCAATGTCGATCTGCCGATCATCGGCGATGTCGGCCATGTTCTGGAAGATCTGGTCCGCATCTGGCGGTCGTCTTCCATGAAGGCGGACGCCAAGGCCATGAAGGACTGGTGGCAGCAGATCGACGCCTGGCGGGCGCGCAATTCGCTGGCCTACAAGCCGAACGAAGACGTCATCATGCCGCAATACGCCATCCAGCGGCTTTACGAACTGACGAAGCACCGCAAGACCTTCATTTCCACGGAAGTCGGCCAGCACCAGATGTGGGCGGCGCAGTTCTACGGCTTCGAGGAGCCGAACCGCTGGCTCACCTCCGGCGGCCTCGGCACCATGGGCTACGGCCTGCCGGCAGCCATCGGCGCGCAGGTGGCCCATCGCGACGCGCTCTGCGTCGATATTGCCGGCGACGCCTCCATCCTGATGAACATCCAGGAGATGTCGACGGCGGTTCAGTTCGGCCTGCCCGTGAAGGTGTTCATCCTGAACAACCAGTATATGGGCATGGTCCGCCAGTGGCAGCAACTGCTGCACGGCAACCGCCTGTCCCACTCCTACACCGAAAGCCTGCCGGACTTCGTCAAGCTGGCCGAGGCCTATGGCGGCGTCGGTTTCCGGGTGGAGAAGCCCGGCGATCTCGACGGCGCGATCGAGGAGATGATTGCCGTCGACAAGCCGGTCCTGTTCGACTGCCGTGTCGCCAATCTCGCCAATTGCTTCCCGATGATCCCCTCGGGCAAGGCCCACAACGAAATGCTGCTGCCGGACGAGGCCAACGACGAAGCGGTTGCCAACGCGATCGGCTCCGAAGGCAAATCCCTCGTCTAGACCCCGGCTTTAGGAAAGTTGACACAATGAACGCACAACAGAATGTGGACGCGCCTTCCGCCTATTTCCTGGCCGAAGTCAGCAACGAGACCGAAACCCACACGCTCTCCCTATTGGTCGACAACGAACCGGGCGTTCTTGCCCGGGTGATCGGCCTGTTTTCCGGCCGAGGCTACAACATCGACAGCCTGACGGTCTCGGAAACCGAGCACGAACGGCACCTGTCGCGGATCACCATCGTGACCACGGGTACGCCGATGATCATCGAGCAGATCCGCCATCAGCTCGACAGGCTGGTGCCGGTCCATCGGGTGACGGACCTGACCGTGCGCGCGAAACGCACCAACCAGGACAAACCGCTGGAACGCGAGCTGGCGCTCGTCAAGGTGGCCGGGACCGGCGAAAAGCGCCTGGAGGCCCTGCGCCTTGGCGATGCCTTCCGCGCGACCGTCATTGACGCCACCACCGAGCATTTCGTCTTCGAGATCACCGGCCGGACTTCCAAGATCGAGCAATTCATCGCGATCATGAAGCCGCTCGGCCTGGTGGAAGTCTCCCGCACCGGCGTCGCGGCCGTTCAGCGCGGTCCGGAAGGGCTTTGAAGCTCTTTCAAATCCGTCTTTGCTCGGACTGAGAGCCCTTTGGCCCCGACAAACGCCCCCGCCGCTCGCCAGCGGCGGGCGGAAATGACGGCTTATTGGGATTTGCCATAGTCCGGGCGCCAGTCGCTGATCTGGCCCCCGTGGCTCATGATCTTGAAACTCAGCTCGGGGATCCAGGTCACCCCGGCGATGCGCCCGAGAAATTCCTCTTCCAGCTGCAACAATCCGCCTTTGCGAATATAGACCTTGATTGAGCAGACCTGCATGCCGCATTCCAGACTGGTGCCCGGTTTCCCGCTGCAGGTGATCCCCTGGTGAGACAGGACAAGGTCGTCGCGGCCGTCGCCATTCAGATCGGCTTCAAAGACGCCGTCCGAGCCGAAAGACCCGGCACGGCCGCCGCATCCGTCGGCAATCGCCTGTTGCATCAGATATTGCGTCGCCTTGGAAAACGCGTGAGAAGGCGATGGAGACATCAAGCTGCCCGCGGCGATCAGGCCGGCGAACAAACCGAGGCGGCATAAAAAACGCATTTCAGACTTGCTCCATCAGAAACCACAAAACAATCGAGCCACGGTATTTGCTTTCGGCAAGACACGCCAGCACGGACAGGCCGGAAACCCGGCCAAGTCGCATCAGACCTGGGAAGGGTCGGATTTTCGTCGATACCCTGACGCTGGTACCGGTTTCCCGTGCATTTTGCCGCAGTCCGCGCGATCTCCATTTGCGCCTCCGAACCCGAGCATGGTGGAATTGATGTCATTGCCGAAAACCGCACTGGAACTGGGCCGTTACTGGTCACCATATTGAATCTGATGTTCGTTCCGAGCATGCCGCGACTTGAGACGAACTTCAGATTCAGGTGACTAGACGCGACACGGATGAGCGCGTATACGACACCGGCATACCGCGCCGGAAGCGGCGCACTTCTCATGCTTTCTGAGACGACTTCAGTTCTAGACAAAGGCTTCAAGCCCATGATCCACGGTCTCTCTCGGCCGAAAAACCAGATTCGCTGGCTGCTTTTGGAAGGCATTTCGCCGACCGCCTGCGCCGTTCTGGACAAAAACGGTTACACCAATGTGGAAATCCTGCCGGGCGCGCTGGAAAAGGACGCGCTGATCGAAAAGCTGCAGGACGTGCAGATCCTCGGCATCCGCTCGCGTACGCAATTGACCGAAGAGGTGCTGGAAGCCGCCAAGTCGCTTGTGGCCGTCGGCTGTTTTTCCGTCGGCACCAATCAGGTCGACCTGAAAGGTACGCTCACCCGCGGTATCCCGGTCTTCAACGCCCCCTTCTCCAACACCCGCTCGGTCGCGGAACTGACCATCGCCGAAATCGTCATGCTGATGCGCGGCGTCTTCACCAAATCCGCCGCCGCCCACGAGGGCCGCTGGCTGAAGAGTGCCGCCGGGTCCCATGAAGTGCGCGGCAAGACGCTCGGCATCGTCGGCTACGGCAACATCGGGACACAGCTCTCCAATCTGGCCGAGGCCATGGGGCTCCGGGTCATCTACTACGACACGGTCGACAAGCTGCAGCACGGCAACGTGATGCCCGCCGACAGCCTGGACGCGCTTCTGAGCGAAGCGGACGTGGTGTCGCTGCATGTTCCCGACACCCCGAACACGCGCAACATGATCCGCACCGAACAGATCGCGAAGATGAAGAAAGGCGCGTTCCTGATCAACAACGCGCGCGGCCAGGTGGTCGACATCGACGCGCTCGCCGAGGCGCTGCAATCCGGACAACTGGCCGGCGCGGCGATCGACGTCTTCCCGGTGGAACCGAAATCCAACAAGGACGAGTTTTTCTCAGCCCTGCGCGGCCTGGACAATGTCATTCTGACCCCGCATGTCGGCGGCTCCACCGAGGAGGCTCAGGCACGCATCGGCGAGGAAGTCTCCAAGCGGCTGGTGGAATACTCCGACGTCGGCTCCACCGTTGGCGCGGTCGCCTTCCCGCAGGTGCAGTTGCCGAAGGGAACGGACGCGACCCGCTTCATCCAGGTTCACCACAACGCGCCGGGCGCCATGCGAACCCTGAACGACCTGTTCACCCGCCACGACCTCAACATCTGCGCCCAGTACCTGCAGTCCCATCAGGACATCGGCTACGTGGTTCTGGATGTGGACAGCATGGTCGAGGATCCGGTAAAGATTCTGGAAGAGATCCGCGCCCTGCCGAACACGATCCGTGCAAGGTTGCTGAACCGGGTTTGAGTCGGGCCGTACGGGTAAACCATAAGGCAAAGTCGCGCGTTAGAGTTGGTTTGAGTTTCAGACCTGGGAACGCTGCCGTTTCATTCGGTGTCATCCCGGTCAAGCGGCGGCGCTGAACCGGGACCCACTCGCCTTTCGTTTCAGGAATGACCGAGGTCTGACCCATCTCGCTCTGGAAATGAGCAGGCCCCGGCTCTGCGCTTCGCTGCGTCCGGGGTGAGCGCAGAGGGAATGCGCGTGCCATTGGCCAAAGCTGCCGCAAACGAGCGCAAGGCAGGGATGGTCAGGCAGGCAAGCAGTCTCTTCGCGTTCTCCTGAAAATCTGCAAAAATCCTCCTCAAGAACCCGGAGCGGACGATTTACCTCTTCGTCTGTCCACCCACCGGAGGTAATTGTCTTGTCCATGCAACAGTTTCACTCACGGCGCTGGTTGCGCCGTCATCGGCTCCGCTTCCTGACGATGGTCGTTGCGTCGCCGGCCGGCTATCTGGTCGCGCTCTGTGTGGCGGCCACGCAAATGTCCGAGGACGACATCTGGTTCATTGCCCTGCTGGGCGGGTTTTCCGGCGCGGTTGCCGGTCTTCTTCTGTCCGGTCTGTTCGGTCACCCCGGCAGGAAGGGCTGGCTGCTCAGCGTTGCGGCGTCGCTGCTGAGCCCTTCTCTTGGCGGGGCCGTCGTCGGAAGCGTCTTTAGTCCCGGCGGGGGAACGGTCCTGGGTGCGGTCATGCCTTTGATGACATTCACCCGCTTTTCGTCCTTTTCACTCTGGCTCGCATGCCTTGTGACCGTTCACCTGAGCATTCGATACCTGCGGCTTAGATTTCCGGCGGGTGATGACCTGGCCATCAAGCCCGAGCACCTGTCGGAAAGGCAGCTGTCGGCATTCGATTGAAACCGCCGGTCGAACGGACGGTCCCTTATCCCGCAGCCTGCGGACCGAACACCTGGTTGCGGCCGCGCTCCTTGGCCTCGTAAAGCCGCAGGTCTGCTGCCTTGAAGAGTTCGTCCAGGGTTTCGCCATCCGCCGGCGCGCTGGAAATGCCGATGCTCACGGTGACCTTCTCCGTGAGATACATGGCGCTGAACCGTTCGATGGTCTTGCGGATCCGCTCCGCGAGCGACACGCCGCCGTCGGCTGGCAGATGTTCGCACAAGAGCACGAACTCCTCGCCCCCGACCCGGTAAAGATGATCGTCGGAGCGCAGGTTCTCCGTCAAAAGCCCGGCAATCGACCGGAGCACCTCGTCGCCACTCTGGTGGCCGAGGCGGTCGTTGACCTGCTTGAAGTGATCGATATCGATCACGAGAAGCGACAACGGCCGGTTTTCCTCCAGGCTCTTGCGGATGATCTCCGGCGCCTCCCGGTCGTACTGGCTGCGGTGATAGACCCCTGTCAGATGATCCCGGACCGAGGCTTCCAGAAGCTGATGATAGCGCTCCCGGTAGGTCAGGACCTGAAAGACATCCTTCAGCGGACGATTGGAGATCCAGCTCTCCTCGTGATCGAAGAACTTCAGATAGGCGACAAAGAAACCGGTATAGACAACCGTTGCGCCCAACTTCGCCACCCAGCCGCCGTAAAAGGCCTGCCAGGGCGCGCCGGACACATAGTGAAGCGCCAGAAAGAAACCGATCTGGTCGAGGGTCAGAACGATGGCGCCGCAGGCCAGAAACCTCAGGCAGAGATGCCGCCCGAACCTGTCGCCGAGAAACTCGTAAAGAACGATGATGGCGATGGCATCGACGAACAGAAGCAGGGTTCCCCAGATCATGAGAAGCCCCATCTCGTCGATGAAGGCGATATCCGGCAATCTGCCCGCCGTAACCGCGACCGTCTCGTGGTTACGCAGGATCATCACGAGGCCGACCATCAGGAAATTGCCGATCAGAAGCCCATAGATCGGCTGGCGCGCCGTCAGGGCGTCCTCGCGGATATAGAGCAACAGGATCATCAGTAGCTTGCCGGAAAAAAGCACTGTCGATCCGGGTGAGACGATGCCGAAGGGCAGCTCGATGTAAAAGACGCTCGCGAGATAGGTTTCCAGGAAATGCATGACGCCGAGCGCGCACAGAAAAATTCCGATGCCTATTTGCTTGCGCATGCGCAACAGGCCCATCATCACGCAAAAATAGAGCGCCGCCTGAGCGAGTAGAAGAAGCGTGTTTGTGAGGGCCATGAGAAAAGGTCGGACGGTAGCTGCAGCCTGCGATTACACAGTCTGCCTTGATTCCTCCCTGGGGCGAAACAGAAAAATTCAGAATTTACCCGTGAAAATTGATTAAATTTCAGCCAGCGGAAACAGCCGGAAACCGTTAGGCCTGGAAATACTTGTCTCTCTCTCTCCAGAAAGGCCATATCTGGGATGTTTTCACCGCACCCTGATAAAGTTGCCACTTCTGCGTGTGTTATTCACTTTAGGCAATCTATCGAGAGACCGGATCGATCACCAGCAGCAGCCGTGCGCCCGCCAGGGCACCGCTGGCAGGAGAGCGATGCAGGAGACCGGTTTCCTCGCCTCCCGGCCATTGACGGCCGCGAAAGAGCCCGACGGCCCCGCAAGGAACCTTGCCGATCCTCTGAGGGTCTTCCACGACATCGCCTGGAACATACTCCGTGCCGGACCCGCGATAGGTGCACAACAACCTTGCCACCACATTGTCGACGTGGAACTTCGGACAAATTACTTCCTCCGACACATCGAACCGGACCCGGACCATGCGGACATCCGCGACCTTGGCAAGCACCAGCGCAAGAGCTGCGGCGTCGCTGGCCAGCATGTCGCGCTCTGGGCAGACCGGCACCTTGGAGTATTCGCAGGCCGTCATGACCGCCGCCTCGACCAGATGCACCGGCACCGTCGTGCGCAGCTCTGGCAACTGGTCGACGGAAAGACCGTCGAGCCAGTCCTGAAAGCGCCGCTCAGGCGTGCGCGTCCAGATGGCCGCGGCAACGCCTGGACGGCCGATATCGGCGAGAATGTCCGCGTCCCGCCCGATGATCACGTTTCGAGCCGCGGCCCGGTCATGTGGTGAAAGATCTCCAGCCAGGCTCATGCCGCCTGCTCCGCGCGTCCCCAGCCGGGGAAGGGATCGGGCAGGTGCTTGAATGCGGCCAGATCGTCCCCCGCCTCTTCGCCCAGAAGGCAACCGTCCAGCCGGTCTTTCAGCCCCGGCCAATCGATACCAGAGCCGATAAAAACGATTTCCTGACGCCGGTCGCCGAACGGCTCCACCCAGAGCGAGCGGGCATAATCCAGGGCGCGCGGGTCGTTCGGCCAGCGGCTTTGCGGCACCGACGCCCACCAGCGGCCGATCGGACCGACGCTGGAAAGCGCGCCGGCGAGCGAGAATTCCGCCACCCAATCCGGACGCGTCGCCAGCCAGAAATGCCCCTTGGCCCGGATAACACCCGGAAGCGGCCCGTTGAGAACCGGGTGGAGCTTGGCGGGATCGAAAGGACGCCGCGCCCGGTAAACGAAGGAAGCGACGCCATACTCTTCCGTTTCCGGCACGTGATCGGCGAAACCGTAAAGCTCCTTGGCCCAAAGCGGATGCTCGTGGGCCTTCTGAAAGTCGAAGAGCCCAGTGTTCAGGATATCGGCGGTCGGCACTTCGGCGAAATCGCATTCGATGATTTTCGCGTCCGCGTTCAGGCTGCGCACGATCTTGCGCGCCGCGTCGACCTTGGCCGGCTCGGCGGCGCTGACCTTGTTCAGAACAACGACATCGGCGAACTCGATCTGATCGGTCAAGAGATGCACCAGCGTGCGCTCATCGTCCTCGCCCAGCGTCTCGCCGCGGTCGCTCAGGAAATCGTGGCTGGAGTAATCGTGCAGGAGATTGACCGTATCGACCACTGTCACCATCGTATCGAGACGCGCGACATCGGACAGGCTTTGCCCGAGCTCATCGCGGAACTCGAATGTTGCTGCCACCGGTAAAGGCTCGGCGATCCCCGTGGATTCGATCAGCAGATATTCGAACCGTCCGTCCTCTGCCAGCCGGCGCACCTCTTCCAGTAGATCGTCGCGCAGCGTGCAGCAGATGCAGCCGTTGGACATCTCGACCAGCGTCTCGTCGGTCCGGCTGAGTTCGGCGCCACCGGCGCGCACCAGATCGGCGTCGATATTGACCTCCGACATGTCATTGACGATGACGGCGACCTTCAGCCCCTCGCGATTGTTCAGGACCTTGTTCAAAAGCGTGGTTTTTCCGGCGCCCAGAAAGCCGGAGAGAACCGTGACGGGAAGACGGCGGTCAGACAATGGAAGCTCCCTCATTTGTTACGTTATTACATAACTAATGTCTTCCCAGGTGTCTGACAAGAACTTTCAGGCAAGCGCTTGCCCGTTGCCGGGTTCCGTTCCGAGAACGGTTCAGGCTTCAAGGCCCACCTCCAAAGGCGCGCGTATACCTGGGAACGCGCGTCTGCTATCAATCATGGAACCGCCAACAAGCCTTGCCCGTGATTACCAAATGTCTGACAAGCGCCCCGCACCGGAAAGCGCGGAAGCATCCAGCGCCGGCACGAAACCGCACCGGAACCTGATCGTGTTCGACGCGGAGTGTGTCGTTTGCTCCGGTTTTGCCCGTTTCATGGCGAAACACGACAGACACGCCGGCTACCGGTTCGCCAATGCGCATTCCGGGTCCGGAAAGGCGCTTTATCGGCGTTTCGGCCTGGACCCGGAGCTGATGGAAACGAACATCGTGATTTACCAGGGACGCGCCTATATCAAGATGGCGTCCTTTACCGCCGCCATGCGGAGCCTCGGCTGGCCCTGGCGGGCCCTGACCGTCCTCGATCTTCTGCCCCGGGCCTCCGCCGACTGGCTTTACGACCGGATCGCGCGAAACCGCTACCGGTTCGGGCGGCGGACCTGCCCCCTTCCCTCGCAAGCGCTCAAGGACAGGCTGATTGACTGACAGTCCGGAAAAAAGGCGGGTCGTCATTCTGGGCGGTTACGGCGTCTTTGGCGGAAAACTCGCTGTATCCCTGCTGCTCAACCCGTGCTTCGACGTCCTTGTGGCCGGGCGAAGCCTTGAGAAGGCGGAAGCCTTTTGCGCCCGCCATGGCGGCACGCCCGTACGTCTGGACCGAGACGCTGCCGACTTCCCGGCAATCCTTGCCACCCTTTCCCCCTTTGTCACCGTGGATGCGGCCGGCCCTTTTCAGGCCTATGACGGCAACCCTTATGTCGTTGCCGCAGCGGCCGTGGCGGCCGGAAGCCACTATCTCGATCTGTCGGACGATGCCGAGTTCACCGCCGGAATCCAATCGCTCGATGCCTCCTCCAGGGCTTCCGGGTTGGCGGTCCTCTCCGGTGTCTCAAGTGTTCCCGCCCTTTCCTCCGTCGCCGTTGAAAGCCTGCGAACGGACTTTCGCCGTCTCGACCTGATCGAGAGCATTATCCTGCCCGGCAACCGTGCGCCACGCGGCCTTTCCGTGATCCGGGCAATTCTCGCGCAGGTTGGCCGCCCCCTCACCGTCTTCAGGGATGGCGCTGCGGAAACGGTTCCCGGCTGGTCCGGACTTTCCAGGCGAAGGCTGGGGCCAGGCGGTAAAGACGGTCTTCCGCCGCGCTGGTCCTCCTTCATCGGCGCACCGGATCTCGCTCTTTTTCCCGACCATTATGGTGCCCGGACAGTTCTCTTCCGCGCCGGCCTGGAGCTGTCCCCCATGCATCTCGGGCTCTGGCTGCTTTCCTGGCCGGTTCGGCTCGGGCTGATCAGGTCCCTGGAACCGGCCGCGAAGGCGCTCCAATGGGCGGCGGACCGGCTTGAACCCTTCGGAACGGATCGCGGCGGCATGGAAGTCGCGATTTCGGGGCTGGGAACCGATGGATTGCCCCTGACCCGCCGCTGGACGCTGATCGCCGAAGCCGGCGACGGGCCGCACATACCGGCCGTCGCCGCATCGATCCTGTGTCGACGATTGAGTGAAGACGGAGTTCCCCCCGGAGCCCGTGCCTGTCTCGGTGCATTCACGCTTGATGACATCAACCAGGCAACCCGCCATCTTTCGGTCCGGACCTTTACCGGAACGCTGGAACAACCGGTATTGTTCCAGCAGGCACTGGGTTCGGAATTCAAGGTCCTGCCGGACCCGGTGCGCGCGCTGCACACCGTCTTCGACCGCCGCCGCTGGTCGGGCAGGGCGAAGGTGACCCGGGGCCGTTCGCTTGGTGGCAATCTCGTTTGCCGGGTCGTCGGTTTTCCTCCGGAAGGCGAAGACACCCCCGTAAAGGTGACCATCGAAAAGCGCGGAGACCGGGAAATCTGGAACCGTTCCTTCGGCGACAGAACATTCAGATCCATTCTGAAACTGTCGGGCTCCGAAGGCACGGGGCTGGTGAACGAGCGTTTCGGGCCGGTATCCTTCGATATCGCTCTCGAGCGCCGGGACGATGGACTGCACTATCCCGTCAAACGAGGCTGGCTACTTGGCCTGCCGGTTCCGAAATGGCTTCTCCCCACAAGCGAAGCGACAGAAACGCACCAGGATGGCAGGTTCCGTTTCGACGTGAAAATCTCCCTGCCGGTCTTCGGATTGCTCGTTCACTATCAGGGCTGGCTCACTCCCGAGCATCCCACGGAACAACAAGGGACCCGGCGCGCCGACCGGAAAGATCCCGTGCCGGAAAAATCCTCGTAACCGTTCTGCAGGCGTTTGCTGTCTGAGCGGAACGGGCGCATGCCGGTACAACGTTGTCAGTCCACCCCGGCATCCCTGCGCATGACCATCCATCTCCTGACCACGCCCGGGATATCCGGGCTCGCGGCGACAAGCGGGAACATTGTCTCTAGTGACAATTTCCCGTTTGACTTCAATAGCTTTTCCAACAAACTTGGGGATCTGCTCAAGGCCCTTGAATCAGACACTGAACCGCTTCATCCGGAATTTGAACAATGCCCGCCGTCTCGCGTCTCTCCGTCAACGTCAATGCCGTCGCCATGCTGCGCAACCGGCGCGACCTGCCCTGGCCGAGCGTCACGGGCCTTGCCGCGATTGCCATGGAAGCCGGTGCCAAGGGCATCACCGTGCATCCCCGCCCGGACGAGCGCCACATCCGCAAGGCCGATGTGTTCGACCTTGCCGAGCTGATCGAGGAGCGGTTCCCGAACAAGGAACTGTGCCTGGAAGGCTACCCTTCTCCGGATTTCCTCCGGCTGGTGGAAGAGGCCCGGCCGGAGCAGGTTCTGTTCGTGCCCGACGACCCGGATCAGACCACCTCCGATCACGGCTGGGATTTTTCGAAAGACACCGGTCAGCTTGAAACGGCGATCGCTGCATCGCGGGAATGGGCCGTGACGGTCTCCCTGTTCTGCGATCCGGACCCGGCCGCCCCGGAGCATGCTGCCCGTGTCGGAGCGGAACGGATCGAGATCTATACCGGGCCCTACGGAGCCTGCCACGACGATCCCGGCAAGGCCTTGAAGGAACTCGGCAGGGTCGCCGCCACCGCGGAAGCCGCCCATGCAGCCGGGCTCGGCGTCAATGCAGGCCACGATCTGACGGTCGAAAACATCCCGGCGTTGCTCGCCCGGGCGCCCTTCATCCGGGAGATGTCCATCGGTCATGGCTTTACCGCCGATGCGCTGATTTACGGTTTCGCGGAGAGCGTCAACCGGTTCCGCAGCGCCATGGGCGAGATCTGACCTCTCGTTTCCTGACGCGGGCGACACCTGACGGCACCGCACTTTTTCCGATGCGGTTTGACCGGAACGCGCAGAAATTGCATCCTTCACCTGAACACCCTTACCGGCAGTGACAGGGCGGGGAGCTGGCAATGGACACGATCTCATCCCGGGAATACAAGCTCATCCTCAACTCCGGCCGCTTCCGGGACCGGTCGGCGGGAAGCAACGCGTTTCAGGACATGGTCGGGTTTCTTGCCGAAAAGCTCGGCGGTGAAATCAAGCGGCAGGACAAGGAGGAGCGCCGCAAGACGCTCTATCTCGATACGGAGGATTTCCGCCTCAGGGCCGCGGATTATTCCATGCGCCTGCGCTATGAGGAGGAAACCGACGACTTCAAGCTCTCGCTCAAGTTCCGGTCCCCCGATCTGATCCTGGCCGACGCGGCCTCGGTCGAGACCAGCGACGACAAGCGGGCCGAAATGAAGTTCGAGGAGGACCTGCTGCCCCCTTTCGAAAACGTCTTTTCCCGCTCAAGCGCCATCCGCTTCAAGAAGAAACCCGACCTCTCGAGCGTGGCCGACGCGGCGAAGATCTTCCCGGTCCTGAAAAAGCTGGACCTTTCCAACAAGGCGAAACTGAAATCCGTCAACGATTTCACCGCCAGAGAAGTCTTCCGCAAGCTTTGCAAGATCGATTTCAGGAAGGCGAAACCGATCAAGATGAGCCTGAGCTTCTGGTATGCAGGCGGCGTCAGCGAATGGCCGCTGATCGCCGAATGCGCCTTCGACTTCGACCAGGGCGACAACACGGAACGGTTCGACCTCGATCAGGTCCGGCGCGCCAACGAACTTTTCCGATTGCTGCAAAAACAGCCAGGCTGGTTCGACACATCCTCGACCACCAAGACGCGGTATGCCTACGAGGGGCTGCGTTGAGCGTTCGCCCTGGGTCCTGGCGTTAGCCTTCAAACAGATCGTCCTGGAAGAGCGTTTTTCCTTTCCATCAACCTCATTCTGAGGAGGGCCGTCGGGCCCGTCTGCAAGGACCGGCGGCACCCGCAGGCACAAACGGCCCATCCTTCAAGACAGGTTTCAAGCGCTTCCTCAGGATGAGCGTGAAAGGAAGAAGCGCAATCCAGACAAAGATTTGCAATATATGTAGAAATTCAACCGCGAACCTTGCAGTCGAAGGAATTTCCCTGGGGCCATTCGACCGTGGCCTCATCCCCCTTGATCCAGAAGACCAGTCCGAAGTCGCCCTCATATCGAGCACCCGAGCCGGTCGGCCCTTCGACGACGATCTCGGTGCTGTCGCCGCGTTCCAGACGTGCAGAGGGCGGTTCCGTCTGGAAGAAGGTGGCGACGATTTCATCCGCCGGGTTACCGTTGCAGGTATAGAAGACCGGCGCCCCGCCCGGGATCAGGATGTACCTGGCGGTCAGGACCGCAATGCGGCGCGCATAGGCGGAACGGATGCAGGCCAGTTCGTCCTCCGCCTTCCAACAGTCGTCCCGTCCCTTGACCCAGCCACGCTGGACGGCCTTGAGCTCCTTCAGGGCGGCCTCACCGTCCGCAACGGTTTTCAGTTCGTCGAGGGCATTCGCGTAAGTGCCCGCAAGCTGCCGGTCGAGGACGGCCAGGTCGTCATTCGAACAGATGAGCATTTCCGCCGAGCTTTCCGCCTTGCCGCAGTCAAAGGCCGGATCCGTCGCCACGGCAACCGTCACGCCGGAAAAAATGCCCCCCAGGAAGATCCCGATCACACAAAACAGCTGCCTCACCTTACCCTCCCCACCTGTCACGCTCTTTACGCAAAGAGAACTATACTAACGGGAAAGACACGGCAGGAGTATGGTGGTTTCGAACCTCGTCGGTCGAAGGCAGCGCCAAGAGGCTCAGGCCGCCTCCTCCCGCTTCATCTGCTGGTGTTCGTCCTCGACCAGGCCGATTTTCCAGTAGCCGGAAATATAGGCGTCTTTCTTCGGCACCTTGCGCTCGTTGTGGAGATGATCGCGAAGCGCGCGGATCACCGAACTTTCGCCCGCGATACAGGTTTGGACCACACCCTCCGGCCAATCCATGGAACGAACGAAGTCCTGCTGCGCCGTCGAAGGCTGATGGACGTCCGGCTGGACGAGCCAGCGAGCCTCGATCCCCTCCGGCATGCGCAACTCGCGGATATCTTCTTTCGACGGGACTTCGAAGATCGCGGTCCCCTTCGCGTCCCGGGGCATGGCCTCCAGTGTCGCCTCGGCCACCGGCAGGGCCGACAGATCGGCGGCAATCAGATACCAATCCGCGTAAAATTCGGTGATCTTCGGCTGGCTCGGCCCGCGGAACCCAAGGAAACTTCCCTCCTTCGCCTGTTGCGCCCAGCGCGTTGCAGGCCCGTCGTCGCCATGGGCGACGAAATCGATATCGAGTTCCAGGCCTTCCGCGCGAAAGGCCCGCACGGTGTAGGTCCGGACCGGATGCACACGCTCTTCCGATCCATCCGGCTTGAAGTGGGCCTCGAAGGCCTCCCGGCTCTCGCCGTCGCGCGGCAGAACCAGCTTGCAGTTGGCGCCCTCGTGATTTGGCGGAAAGCCCTCAAGTTCCGGGCCCGCAAAGGTGACGCGGATCATGTTCGGGCTGAGATAGCGGGCGGAACGAACCGTCAGGACACGCGGACGGCCGCGGGGTTTTCTGGCCAAGGGGCACCTCTAGCTTATTTTGATCTTTTCACTCAGATTTAACATTCGCACCGCCCGAGTCAAAGGCTTGAAGTGTCTGAATTTGTATCTGTCTTTCCCGTGCGCGCTTCGGACCACGACAAAAGGCCCGCCAAATGACGGGCCTTCTGAAACTCGAAAGATCGGAAACTCAATCCCGGATGATCGGATCCTTCAGGTCTTCCGGTTTCTTGTCCTTGATGATTTCCCAGTTCAGGGTCGCCTTGTTGATGAAACCCGGAACGTCGGTTTCGAAGCGCTCCTGAACTTTCAGCGAATTGTTGAGGTAAAGCTTGCCGTCGACAATGGACCAGGCCTCCGGCACGACCGGAACCTTGAAGCCCATTGCGGCGCCGAAAGCGCAGAAACCTCCATACTGCGGTGCGTATTTCGCCGGTTCGGCAAGAAACTTGTCCCGGTTCTCGGCGGACGAGAACTTCCACGTCACGTCATCGTATTTTGCCGTGAATTCATCCGTGCCGGCGACCGGCTTGCCTTCGGTGAAATAGGCGACCGGATCGGTGCCGCCGATTGCCGCGCCGGACTTTGTGAAGGTCGTGATTTCGTCGGCAGAGGCGGACAGGGCCGAGGCGGAAAAGAGAGCGGTCAGGGCCAGAAGAACGGATTTCGACGTATAAAGGGTCATGAATGTCTCCAGGGGCGGTAAGAGAACCGTTCGCGAGACAGTGCAGTCCGTCCCGCGTTCGCCAGCAAGGTGACCTTTACCGCACGGGAAGGCCAATCACCCTTGATCACAGAGCCGCTAACGCCCGGAGAGAAAGCGTGAACGCGGGAACGGTTCAAAGACCGGGAAGCCCTGAACGGGAAAACGGGGCGCGTGGCGCCACAAGACCCAGAACCAGATAAATGGCGGTTTCGACCGCGTCCGGCTCGATCGGCACGTTGCGCAGGAGCGCCCGGAAAGAGACAAACCCCAGAAGCAGATCGATCCGCGTCTCCATGTCTGCTTCGAAGGGGGTCGCAATGAAGATCTGGCGCATGTTCAGGCGACGGTTTTCTTCCGCTTCGTCGAGCACCGCCGCAAGGGCGGGTATGTGGCGATAGGGCACAAGAGCCCGGACCGCGCCGCCAAGCGGCGTTTCCTGCAGCGCCGTCACCGTGGTCTGGAGGCTTTGCCGCAGATCCTCGGCGACGCTGCCACGCTGGGGCGGCCCGGGATTGGCCCGGGCAAGTCCTTGTTCGACCGCCGCCGCGATCAGGTCGGCCTTGTCCGCGTAACGCCGGTAGACGGCCTGCTTGCTGGTTCTTGCCCGTGCCGCGATGGATGCGATGGTGGCTTTTTGGTATCCGTTTTCGCAAAGTTCGGAGAGCGTTGCCTCCAGCAGGGCTAGGGTCACCCTGCCTTCCCGGGGGCGCCCGGCCGTGCCGCGATCCGTTTCCATAGAACGGCCCATGCTATTCCATTCCGGTTACAACAGGTACCGTAATAGTCGGATTGAACCGCCAGAGCAAGCGCCTGGGCTTGTCTCCCGATCCCGGACCCGGCTAACAGAAGCAAACTGAAATCGAACGAGGTAAACATGTCAGTCGATACCGAAACGGTGAAACGCGTTGCCCGTCTGGCCCGCATCAAGGTAAGCGAGGACGACGCCACCCGCATGACCGGCGAGCTGAACGCCATTCTGGGCTTTGTTGAGCAGCTGGACGAAGTGAACATCGACGGCGTCGAACCGCTGACCTCTGTGGTCGAGCAGACCATGAAGAAGCGCGTGGACGGCGTCACCGACGGCAACAAAGCCGCCGACATCGTCAAGAATGCCCCGGCTTCGGAAGACAATTTCTTCATGGTGCCGAAGGTCGTCGAGTAACCGGGCTGACCGGACGAACGACGACCGACCGCAGCTTCAAAGAGACATTTCATGACCGACCTGACCAAACTGACCATTGCCGAAGCCCGCGACGGCCTGAAGACCAAGGACTACACGTCCCTGGAACTGACCGACGCCTTCATCGCCAACATCGAAGCCGCCAACGCGCAGCTCAACGCCTATGTCGCGGTCACCGCCGACAAGGCCCGCGAGATGGCCAGGGCTTCCGACGAGAAACTCGCCAAGGGTGAAGGTGGCGCGCTGGAGGGCATTCCGCTCGGCGTCAAGGACCTCTTCGCGACTGAAGGCGTGCACACCCAGGCCTGCAGCCACATCCTCGACGGTTTCAAGCCGGCTTACGAATCCACCGTCACGGCCAATCTGTGGGCGGACGGCGCGGTCATGCTCGGCAAGCTGAACATGGACGAGTTCGCCATGGGCTCCTCCAACGAGACCTCCTATTACGGCCCGGTGATCAACCCCTGGCGCAAGACCGGCTCCAACCAGGACCTGGTGCCGGGCGGTTCCTCCGGCGGCTCGGCGACGGCCGTCGCCGCGCGCCTGTGCATGGGCGCGACCGCGACCGACACCGGCGGCTCCATCCGCCAGCCCGCCGCCTTCACCGGTACCGTCGGCATCAAGCCGACCTACGGACGCTGCTCGCGCTGGGGCGTCGTCGCCTTCGCCTCGTCCCTCGACCAGGCCGGCCCGATCGCCAACACGGTGCGCGACAGTGCTATCCTGTTGAAATCCATGGCCTCCGTCGACCCGAAGGATACCACCTCCGTCGACATCGAGGTCCCGGACTACGAGGCCGCCATCGGCAATTCGGTCAAGGGCCTGAAGATCGGCATTCCGGCCGAATACCGCATGGACGGCATGCCGGACGAGATCGAGGACCTGTGGCAAAAGGGAATTGCGTGGCTGAAGGACGCCGGCGCGGAAATCGTCGACATCGCCATGCCGCACACCAAATACGCCCTGCCGGCCTATTACATCGTCGCGCCCGCCGAAGCCTCGTCCAACCTGGCGCGCTACGACGGTGTCCGCTACGGATTACGCGTGCCGGGCAAGGACATCGTTGAGATGTACGAAAACACCCGTGCGGAAGGCTTCGGCGAGGAAGTTCAGCGCCGTATCCTGATCGGCACCTATGTGCTTTCCGCCGGCTACTACGACGCCTACTACCTGAAGGCCCAGAAGGTCCGCACTCTGATCAAGCGTGACTTCGACCTCGCCTGGGAAAACGGCGTCGACGCCATCCTGACCCCGGCCACCCCCTCGGCCGCCTTCGGCGTTGCCGACCAGGATCTCCATTCCGACCCGGTGAAGATGTATCTGAACGACATCTTCACGGTCACGGTCAACATGGCCGGTCTGCCGGGCATCTCCGTTCCCGCCGGCCTGAACAAGGAAGGCCTGCCGCTCGGCCTGCAGCTCATCGGCAAGCCGTTCGACGAGAGCACCCTGTTCCAGGTCGGCCAGGTCATCGAGGACGCCGCCGGGTCGTTCCAGGCGGAGAAATGGTGGGGGTAACTCCCCTTCCTTGTCGCCCCTGCGAAGGCAGGGGCCCAGTCTTCGCAAGGGCTGCCTTGCTCTGACTTCTTTCGGTGATTGCCGGATCCCGGTCTTGGCGCAAGCGCCAAACCGGGACGACAATTGGACAGGCTTCTCCCATGCATGACATCGAAACCCTCGTGATCGGCGCCGGAGCGGTGGGGCTTGCCTGTGCCCGCGCGCTTTCCATGACGGGGCGCGAGGTCATGGTGCTGGAGCGGCACGATCTGATCGGCTCGGAGACCAGCGCGCGCAATTCCGAAGTCATTCATGCCGGCATCTACTATCCGAAAGACAGCCTGAAGGCCCGGCTGTGTGTAGAGGGCAAAAAGCAGCTTTACCGGTTCTGCGAGGACAACGGTATCGCGCATGAGCGGATCGGCAAACTGATTGTCGCCGTCAACGAGACCCAGGTGGCCGAGCTTGAAAAAATCCGGCAGAAAGCGTCGGAAAACGGCGTCAACGACCTCGCGTTCCTTGACGCAGGCGAATTGACCAAACTCGAGCCCGCGCTCAACGCCTCCGGCGCGCTCTTGTCGCCCTCCACCGGCATTCTCGACAGCCACGGCTTCATGCTGGCGTTGCAGGGCGGGCTGGAAGCTCATGGCGGTCAGGTCGTCCTGAACACGAAGGTCGACCATATTGGCAGTCTGGACGGCGGAGGGTACCGCGTTGCGATAGATGCCGGGGGTCCCGACCCCTATGCTCTCTCCTGCAGGGAACTGGTCGTTGCGGCGGGCCACGGCGCTCCCGCACTGATGGCTGACTTGCCGGACGCCGGGGCACCGACAGCCTTTCTTGCCAAGGGCAGCTATTTCAAGCTCCAGGGCAAAGCTCCGTTCGAAAGGCTGATCTATCCCGTTCCCGAACCGGGTGGCCTGGGCGTGCACCTGACACTCGACCTGCAGCATCAGGCCCGCTTCGGGCCGGATGTCGAATGGGTGGACGGCTTCGACTACCGGGTCGATCCGTCGCGCGCGGAAAAATTCTATCGCGCCATTCGCTCCTATTGGCCGGACCTGCCCGACGGCACGCTGATTCCGGACTATTCCGGGATCAGACCCAAGATCGCGGGCCCTGGTGAAGCCTCCGCGGACTTTCGCATCGAGGGACCGGAGAAACACGGATTGAAGGGGCTCGTCGCCCTTTACGGCATAGAATCCCCCGGCCTGACGGCGGCGCTCGCGATCGGAGCAATGGTGGCGCCACTTTTGTAGAGGGCCACTTTTTTCCAAAGCGCATTTCCGTGAAAGAGAGGCCCTGTGTTGCCCCTTCCCGCTCACGATAAGCGGCCACGCCGAAACACGGCGACAATGCCAGGCCTCCAGAATTCCCGGAAAAAAATAAGTCTAATTTTGAACCAATATCCCGCTCCCGCGTTTGTCTGGTGAACAAACGCATCTCTTTGCTGCAACGCACAGAATTGCCGCTTTTCGGTCCGGCTTTCTCCATAAATTTGCTGCACTGCCGGTGCTCATTCAAAGCCTGTTCACACAAGAACATAACGGAGCGTAAGGGGTACGTTCCTGTCTAATAAGGTGGGCCTTTCGTCGTGATCAACCGACGCATGTTTTTAACCGCAACCGCTTTGGCTGTAGGCGCGCTGGCAGGCGGCGCCTGGACCGGAAGCGCCGAAGCGTCGGATGGCGCTCCGGCAGAAGACCAGGGGTTCTCATTTGAAGCGCTTGTCCGGAAAATGAAGGACAAGGCATCCGGCGCATACGATCCGCATACGCCGGAACTGCCGCAAAAATTTCTCGACCTGGACTATGACCAGCACCGTGCGATCCGCTTCCAGCCGGAACGCGCGGTCTGGAAGGATTCAGGCAGCAATTACCGGCTCCAGGCCTTCCATCCGGGCTGGCTCTACAAGGAATCGGTCGAACTCTTCGAGATCGTGGAAGGCAAAGCCCGGCCGATTCATTTCACCGGAGCGGACTTCGCATACCGGAAACCGTTGAATCCCGAGGAGTTCGAGGGGATCGATCTGCCCGGCATCGCCGGTTTCCGCCTGCATCACCCCCTCAACACGCCCGACTATTTCGACGAACTGATCGCTTTCGTCGGCGCCAGTTACTTCCGGGCGCTCGGCAAGGGCGATGTTTACGGACTTTCCGCCCGCGGCCTTTGCATCGACACCGCGATCGCCGGACCGGAAGAATTCCCGCGCTTCACCCGGTTCTATCTGGAACGCCCTGAAAAGGGTGCCGCGGAACTGCGGCTTTACGCGGAGCTTGAAAGCGAGCGCGTCGCCGGAGCCTACCGGTTCACGGTCAAGCCCGGACTCAACACGATCGTGGAAGTCGATGCCCATATCTTCTTGCGCGGCGACGTGGAGCGGCTGGGGATCGCCCCCTTGACCTCCATGTTCCTTTACGGCGAGAACGACCGTCTTGGCTTCGACGACTACCGCCCTGAAGTGCACGACAATGACGGGCTTCTCATCCTGAGGCGAAACGGTCAGCGCCTGTGGCGTCCGCTGCGCAATCCGGACAAGCTCGCCCTGTCTTTCTTCGGCGAAAGAAGCCCCGCGGGTTTCGGCCTGTTGCAGCGGGATCGGGAATTCGATCATTTCCAGGACACGGAAGCCCAGTATCAGCGCCGGCCGTCGCTCTGGATCGAACCTGTCAAAGGCTGGGGCAGAGGACACGTCATGCTGGCCGAAATTCCGGCCGATAAGGAAATATACGACAACATCGCCGCTTTCTGGGTTCCGGAAGGGGACGCGAAGGCCGGGTCGGAGCATCGTTTTTCCTACCGGATGATCTGGGGTCGCGAGCCGGAACCGGGGACCGAACTGGCCCAGGTGATAAGCACCAGCACCGGTCACGGCGGAACCGCGGCATCGGACGCGGACCCGAACTTGCGCAAGTTCGTGGTGGAATTCCAGGGCAAGGCGCTGTCCGAACTCGGTGCGGACGCCCCCCTGAAACCGCGTCTGACCATCCAAAACGGCGCGCTGAAGCACAAGCAGCTCCAGCGGCTTGAAGGTGGCAGCTGGCGGGTTGTACTCGATGTGGCCCGGGAAAACGCAAGCCAACCCGTGGAATTCATTCTGGCTCTTCAACTGGAAGACGCCGACATCACCGAAACCTGGATGTATCAGTGGAGTGGAAACACATGACCGATCATGAAACACCCGGCCCTGACGCTTCTGGAGAGCCTTGCGGCCATGAGCCCCTGTTCCCGGAAATCCGGACCGTCCTGAAGCGCCCCGACCTCTCCGACGCAGTGTTGCGGGATGTCCTGGCAGAAAACCGCCTCACCCTGTGCGCCGGTCTTGACCTGAACGGCTTCCTCTCAGGCGCAGGCACCGCAGACACCCGCGCCCGGGTCATCCGGTCAATGGTTGTTCCGCCGCCGCAACACGGCCTCAAGATGCCCGCCCATGACCTCAGCCCGCCGCTGTCCGTTCGCTTCGGGCCGGCCGTGGCCTGGTGCCGGAATGTCCTGGAAGCCCTGATTGCTCCGGGAAAGCGGAGAACCGCGCCGGTCGCGGCGCATATCCGGAACCGCTGATATGGCCCTTGCGACCTTTGAAGGCAGCCAAACCGCTCTCCGGCGGTTGGCGATGGTGCTGTGCGCTACGAGCCTGACCGTTGCAGCCTCCTTCATGTTCGCCACAGTGGTTCAGGCCGATGGCTTCGACTGGCTCGATGTCGTGCGCATTACCCTGATGGCCATTGCCGCCTTCTGGCTCGCCTGGGGCGGTTGCATCGCGTTTTTCGGCATACTTTTCCCGGACGAGAGCCATCCAAGATCCGGCCCCGTCCCGGAGGGCCGGACCGCGGTTCTTCTTCCGATCTACAACGAGGCCACCGGTCCGGTCTTCGCCCGCCTCGCCGCCATCATGCGCTCCGTGGGCCAGCTGAAGGCCGCGGACCAGTTCGACTTCTTCGTGCTCTCCGACACGACCAGGCTCGAGGTCGCCGAAAAGGAACGGCAGGCCTATGAGGCACTGCTCGCGCAGGAGGGAGCGGGCGGACGCCTGTTCTACCGGCGCCGGGAGAAGAATATCGGCCGCAAGGCGGGCAATATCGCCGATTTCGTGACCACCTCCGGCGGCGCTTACGAGTATATGCTGGTGCTCGACGCCGACAGCCTGATGGAAGGAGAGACCATCCTGGAAATGGTCCGGCGGATGGAAGCCGACCCGCGTCTGGGCCTCCTTCAGTCTCTTCCCCGGATCATCGGCCTCGACACCCTGTTCGGCCGGCTGCTGCAGTTCGCGACCAGCCTCTACGGGCCTTACTTCGCTCGCGGCCTTGCCGCCGTGCAGGGAGGCGAAGGCAGTTTCTGGGGCCACAACGCGCTTATCCGCACCCGCGCCTTCGCCGCCTCCTGCGGCATGGCCCCGCTTCAGGGTGAGCCCCCCTTCGGCGGTCACATCCTGAGCCACGACACGATCGAGGCAGCCCTTCTGGCGCGCGACGGCTGGACGGTCCGGCTCGACCCGGACCTGACGGGCTCCTATGAGGAAGCTCCGGCCAACATGGTGGACTACGCCAAGCGGGACCGGCGCTGGTGCCAGGGCAACCTGCAGCACGGCCGCGTCCTGGTCGCCCCGCGCTTCCGTTTCTGGAGCCGGCTGGCCATCCTGCAGGGCATCTTTGCCTATCTCGCCTCGCCGATCTGGTTCCTGTTCCTGATCGCAAGTCTCGCCGCCCCGCTCGCGGCCCCCGCCCCGGTCTATTTCGACGGCCATTCACCCTTTCCGGTGTTTCCGCATCCGGAGACCGCCACGGCGCTCGCCCTGCTCTTCGGCCTGGTGGCCCTTCTGATCCTGCCGAAGCTGCTGCTGGCGATCCGCGCCCTTGCCGACGGAAGCACCGCGGAGTTCGGCGGCCCCCTGCGTCTGCTGGTCTCCTTTCTGCTGGAGACCGTACTGACCTCGATGCTCGCCCCGCTGCACATGATGTTCACCTGCCGCTCGGTGGTGCAGGTCCTGACCGGCGCCGACAGCGGCTGGCCGGCGGCGGAGCGCGACGACGGCTCGCTGTCCTTCGCCACCTCGCTCAGCGCGACATGGTGGATTGTTGTCACCGGCGTGGCCGGGATCCTCTTTTCGAATTATTTCGTGCCGGAACTCTTCTACTGGCTCCTGCCGGTCGCAGTCCCGATGGCCCTCGCTCCGGTCCTGATCTGGTCGACGGCCTCGGTCTCGCTCGGCAAGGCTACGGCGCGGATCGGCCTGTTCGCCGTGCCTGCCGACCAAAAGCCCGTCGCCGTGGCCGCCGAGATGCACAACGTCCTGAACGCGGCCGCGACCGAACCGGCTCCCGCACTCGTCAGCGAAGCGATCGCCTGACAGGTCAACGATAAATTGTTGCTATCCCGTGTCACCCCGGGCTGGCAAAGCACGCCCCGGGGCCGACTCCACCTCAGTGCACGCGGCCGTTTTCCGCTTCCAGAATGCCATTGGCGTCGAGCCCGGCAATCGGCAGCCTCTTGTCCGTCGGCACGTCGCCGGAGAGCTGCAGGGCGAGATAGCGGCCGCAGCATACGCGCAGGAAACTCGTGAAATTGCCGAGATCGTGCCCGGCATCAATGCTTTCGTGATGCAGCTTCGTGATCAGCTGCACGACGTTCATGCCGTCGCGCGCGGCAATCTCGTCCAGCACCTTCCAGAAAAAGCTCTCCAGCCGAACGGACGTCACCATGCCGTCGATCCTGAGCGACTTGGTCGAGCTTTCCCAAAGCGAACTGTCGGCCTGGATAAAGAGTTTGCACATGGCGGTTTCCTCCCGATGCCGGTAAGCGGTCCGGCGATTGTTCCATGGCGAGCCTGGATCTTCAATGCACGATCCCGGCACGGTTTTCGGCAAGGCCTAAAGCTTCACCTCATCCTGAGGAAGACCTCAGGACGAGGTTTTTGTGTCACCAGTATCCTGGCCTTTCTTACGCCGCCAATGAGCCTGCGGCTTCGCCCTTGAGCACGGCGTTGAACTGCGACAGCCAGGCCGGATGGGCGGGCCAGGCCGGCGCGGTCACCAGGTTGCCGTCGGTCACCGCCGCGTCGATGGCGATCTCGGCGTAGGTCGCCCCGGCCAGTTCCACTTCCGGACGGCAGGCGGGATAGGCGGAGACCATACGGCCCTCGATGCATTTGGCGGCGGTCAGGACCTGCGCACCGTGGCAGATGGCGGCGACCGGTTTGCCCGCGTCCATGAAGTGATTGACGGCGGCCAGAACATCAGCATCGAGACGCAGATATTCGGGAGCCCGGCCGCCCGGGATCACCAGCGCGTCGTAAGAGGTGGCGTCGATCTCGGCGAAGGTCGCGTTCAGCGTGAAATTGTGGCCGCGCTTTTCCGTGTAGGTCTGATCGCCCTCGAAATCGTGGATCGAGGTGGCGACCGTCTCCCCGGCCTTCTTGCCCGGACAGACCGCATCGACCTGGTAGCCCATCGCCAGAAGCGTCTGGAACGGCACCATGGTCTCGTAGTCCTCGGTGAAATCGCCGGTGATCATCAGGATCTTTTTCGCACTCATGCTGGTCCTCCCATAGTCGAGTTCGCGATGGGAAAACCGTAGCAGGCGAAGGGATCGAACGGGTATTAGGCGGGTACTACGGGGGAGTTTTTAGCGGGTTTGCTATCGAAGAGATTCACCAGAACCTCCGGTGTCACCCCGGGCGAGCATCGCGAGACCCCAGGGCCTACTCGTTTCCAGAGGATCGACGGGGACAGGGCTCTTTCCAGCTACACCATCAACCTTGGCAAGATGTTATGCGAGTGGGCTCCGGGTCTCACTCCATTCGCCCGGGGTGACACCGAGATTGACGGCATGCCACTTCCCCTACGTTTTCTCTCATTGAAAGAAGCGAGAGACGTGCCCAATCAGTGAATTCCCCCTCCTCCGTTGTCTTCCCCGCGCAGGCGGGGATCCAGTAATCGGATACCGATATTGCGTTACACGTCGAACACTTCACGGGATACCGGATCCCGGTCTTGTCACATCGTGACAAACCGGGACGACATCACCTCATCCTGAAAGGCCTACCGGGACCTTCCCCCTCAGTCCCGATAATCCGGCTGAGACCGGTCCAGTTCCCGCTTCCAGTGGTCGAAATGGGCATAACCCATGCCCACGTAGGGCTCCCATTCGGCCGCGGTCTTGGCCGCCAGGTTGTCGGACATGACGGCAAGCGGCTGGCCGGTGGCATAGGCCTTGAGAAGGGTTTCGGCGGCGCGTTCGAAGAAATAGAGATGCTCGAAGGCTTCCGGGATGGTCTCGGCGGCAATCGAGACCCCATGATTGCCCATGATCAGCACCGGCTTGTCGCCAAGGGTCTCGGCGATCCGGAGCCCCTCCTCCGTCTCGTCGGCCATGCCACCGAAGCCGAGATCGACCGCGACCTTGCCGAAGAAGCGCGCCGTGTTGAGGTCGATCGGCTTCATCGACGGGTCCTTGAGCGTTGCCAGCGCCGTGGCATTCGGCGGATGGCAGTGAAACAGGACCTTCGCCTTCGGATTGGAGCGGTGCACCGTACCGTGAATGCACCAGGCGGAGGGGTCCGGCGCGTCCGGCCCGTCCATGACGCTGTCGTCATGGGCGTCGAGCAGCAGCAGGTCGCTCGCCTTGATCTCGGAGAAATGCCGCCATTTCGGGTTCATCAGGAATGTCGAGCCGTCCCCGGACACCGCCGCGCTGAAATGATTGCCGACGGATTCGTGCCAGCCGAACAGAACCGCCATGCGGAAGGCGGCGGCGAGATCTTCCCTGAGGGCCCGCTCGCTCTGGCGTTCGCTGGCGCCGAAGGCGACTTCCGTAACCACACTCATTTGAACCGCCCTTCCCCGGAAAGCACCCGGTAGACGGAGCGCAGCTCACCCCGGTCGGTGTAGCAGCCGCGCAGGTGGCGGTTGCCGCTGGTGGCTGAATATCCCTCCCGGCCGTGCAGGATGCGATGGTTGTCGAAAACGATGCATTCGCCCGCGTTGAGACGGAAGCGCATCAGGTATTTCTCGTCGCGCATCATGCGGCCGAAGCGGCAGAAGGCCGGATAGTAGCGGTCGAGCTCGTGTTGCGGCAGGTCGAAGATGTCCGCGTGGTGCTGGCTGATGGTGACGCCGGAGATGTTGCCGTGCTCGTCCAGCTCGATCACCCTCTGGCGCGCGCGCATGTCAAAGGCCTCGTGCTCGCAGTAATAAGGCACATCGGTCGAAACCAGCAGGTCGAAATCCTCCGGATAGAGCGCCCGGAAGTCCTCAGCCACCGCCAACCCGTCGACGAAGATACTGTTGCCGCCCTCGACCGTGTTCGCCCGGCAATGGAGGAACTGCACGCCGGGCGCCAGATCCTCGTCGGGCAGGTCCGTATGAAGCGGCAGAGCGGCGGAGGTGAAGGCCAGGTTGGTCGGCTTGATGTGGGTCTTGACCTCGAAGGTCACGCCGAAATAGCTCGGCCGCACATAGCCGATCAGGCCGGCCGTGTCGGTAAGCGCAGCGTCGGTGTCCGGCAGACCGGTCAACAGCGCCACCCCGTCCGTCAGCATCGCGCGCGCCCAGTCGCGCACATGGGCCTTGTCGGCAATGAGATCCGCATGGGCGAACCGCGCCATCTTCGGATAATGATCTCCGTACCAGGAAACACGCGGAAGATTGGCGGCATCCGGCCGTTTTTCACCCTTGGCATAAGCGGCAAGCTGGGAGAGCGGCAGCCGCGTCACATGGTAGGAGTCCGCCCAGGCGATTTCCAGCTCGCCACCGGAAACAGCCGCGGACAGCGCCTTGGGCGCCGCTTCCAGCGCGAAAATGTCGTTGACCCGTTCACGGGTCACCGGATCGAAGGAGCTCGGACAATTGTCGCGCAGCCAATAGTAATTGAAATAGGCGGTTTCGCCATTTTCCAGCGGCACGTCCAGGCCGCTGTCACGCAAAAGAACGCCCGTCTCGCCTGTTCCCAGCATGTGTCAGTCCTTCAAGTTAAGTTCAATCCCCTCAAACGCCATACCCGTAAC
Source organism: Roseibium aggregatum (assembly GCF_017309185.1). Lineage (GTDB taxonomy): Bacteria > Pseudomonadota > Alphaproteobacteria > Rhizobiales > Stappiaceae > Roseibium > Roseibium aggregatum_B. The sequence goes on from NZ_JAEKJZ010000002.1 coordinate 527,286, forward strand.
ACCTCTCAAGGCACGGGTATTCATGGCCTTTCCTAAAAATTGCCCTTGCCCGAATGATTTGAAAAGCCGATAAAAAAGCAAGTTAACTTAAGCCAGGACTTAACTTATTGAACGCCGCGCACCGCCTTCCCCCGCTCCGGCTCCTCAGCGTTTTCGAAACAGTCCACCACGCGGGCAGCGCCAAACAGGCGGCGGCCGAGCTCAACGTCTCGCTCTCCGCCGTCAGCCAGGCCCTGAAGCAGCTGGAAACGCATATCGGCACGGATCTGTTCGACCGCAGCAGCCGGCCCGCGCGACTGACCGATGCCGGCGGCATTCTATTGAAAGCGGTACTGGAAAACCGGGCGCGCCTGAGCGAGGCGCTCGACGATATCCGCGCCCTCAACGACCAGGAAAGCGCCTCCGTCCGCGTCGCCTGCACCGTCGGCTTCGCCACCTACTGGCTGATGCCCAGGCTGGAGGCCTTTTACCTGGATCACCCGGATATCGCCGTCAATGTGGAGACCACGCCGCAGGAAGTCCCGCGCCTCGGTCCCGGCACCGATATCGCGCTGCGCTACGGCGACGGCCGCTGGAACGACGGCGCGGTGGATTTCCTGTTTCACGAGACCGTCGAGCCGGTCTGCGCGCCAACGCTTGCCAAGCGCATCGCCGCCGATGGTGGCAGCCTCGCCTCCGCCTTCCTGATCCACGTGGATTTTTCCGACAGCCGCTGGATCGACTGGACCGAGTATCTGAACAGAACCGACCAGAAAGCCGCCGGTTCCGCCAAGGGTCTGCGTTTCTCCAACTACGTCCAGGCCACCCAGGCCGCCCTGTCCGGCCACGGCGTCATGCTCGGCTGGCGCTCGATCACCGGGGACCAGGTGGCGAAAAGCCTGCTGGTGCCGGCTGGACTACCGCCGCTTCTGCCGGAGAACGCCTATTACGCGGTGCGCTCGCACCGGAGCCGGAACAAGGAAACGGCGCAGGTGGTGGTGGAGTGGTTGAAGGGAGTTGCAGGCAAGGAGAATGTCTAGTGCCCCCCAAGAGAAATTCAGTCCGATCCATACCACTGGCCGCAACCCTCAATAAGACCCAAAAAAATGGGCATGGATTGCAGGGTCAAGCCCTGCAATGACGAACTGGAGGATGGTCCAGCACCTCTCCTCCTCCGTTATGCCATGGCTCGACCCACCGCTGTCCGGTTAAGCGACTATCTCTGAGTTTCCTCAAGCGTCGCGTCTTGCTCCCGTCTCCCCCCTTGCGGGGGAGATGTCAGCTTTGGCTGACAGAGGGGGGTATCAACCTATCGTAAACATTCAGCTTTTCGTGTTGTCGCGCCGCTGCTACACTCCCCTCTGTCCGTTTCACGGACATCTCCCCCCACAAGGGGGGAGACGGGTGCAAGCGGCACGGCCACGCAGTGTCCGGCAATCCCTGAACATTGGAAAGTCGCGCGATTACAATGGCTTTGACGGAATCTTTGAAATTATGCCGGACAGTAGCGGGCTCGACCATGGCATCCATGCCGTTATGTTTCGGTACATTTCAGACTTGTTTACGTCTGGGAGCGCGGGCGTAGAAACCACACCTACCGCTCATCCCCGAAATAGCGCACCCTGAGATCCTCGATCAGCTCATTCTCATGCGCCGTCAGGAGTTCGAGCGTCATCGGGCGGGTCCAGGGGCTGCCGTGGGCGAGCGCGAAGCCGTATTTGTCCGGTTCGAAAATGGGGCCGACCACTTCGACATCCTCGCGCGGGTGGGTGTGGGCGTAATATTCCAGCACCGGCGCATCGCCGACGACCGCGTCGATTTCCCCGCCGTTGAGGGCCGCAACGGCGCTGTCGATGTCGTCATAGCCCAGATGGGACCAGCCCGCGTTCCGGGCATATTCCTCCGCCACGCTTCCGGAAAAGACGCCAATGGTTTTGCCGGGCAGGTCGGCGATGCCGTTGATCTGGTTGGTCAGCGACAGTGTCGTCATGACGCTGGTCACCGAAGAGGTGACATAGGCCATCACGGCGATGCCGCAGACAAGCCACAAGGCCTGCCAGATGCGCCCCGGCCAGCCGAACAGGTTCTTGCGTGACGGCGCCTTTCCGGAGGTCACGACGGACATCACCGAATAGAAGCTCTCCGAAAGACCTTCCGGCCAGCCTGTCGGAAAGCCCTTGTCGAAACGGCGGTCGAAGAGCGTCATCAGCGCGGTGGCGACGACAATCACCAGACCGAGCCAGCCATAGGCCCTGAGATAACCGGAATCGCTCAGGCCTTCGAACACCTCGGAAAACGTGGCCCCCTGGCTGCCGGGCACCAGAATGCGCAGGCCCGCATCGAACCAGGGCTGCGTGAAGTCGATCCGGTCGGCGCGCTTGCGGGTGATCGTGAGATTGGTGACCGCGACACCGATGGAGCCGTCCGCCGTCGCATCGACCAGCTCCCGGATCGTGGGAAAGGCCCTGTACTCGAACTGAAGGCCGTTCTTCTCGGCGAGCCCCTCCCAGAGATCGACCGCCATGCCGGTATAGGCCCCCTCTTCGCCCTTCATGACGAAGGGCGGACTGACGTAGAGCCCGACCGTGACGGGCGATGCCGGCAGTGATGGTGCCTGGTTGCCGCCGCTCTCCTGAGCGCGCAACGGTGCGCCTGTCAGGAAGAACAGAACAATCAAAACCCGACCGGAAAAACGGGAGAACATTTTCAGGCAGACAGGCATCCGAGGCTCACAGGATGGATTACGGAATCACGCGATCGACGATGGAAAGTAGATCCTTACCTGTCCCACGAGGCAACCTGCGGACGCGGAGATACCGAAGACACAAGCGCGGTTTCCCCAAGTCCGCGCTGGTCCTTGCGCCCGTCTCCCCCCTTGCGGGGGAAATGTCAGCTTTAGCTGACAGAGGGGGGTATCAGCCGATCGTGATCATTCAGCTTTTCAAATTGCCGCACCGCTACAGCCCCCTCAACGCGTGATCACGATCCGCGTATCGTTGCGTCCGACCTTGCGTACGAGATTGAAGAGATGCGCGGCATTCTTCGGGTGGAGGCGGATGCAGCCGTGTGAGGCTGGACGGCCCAGGCTCTTGACGGCGGTGGTGCCGTGGATGGCGTAGCCGCCGAGGAAGAAGACCGAATAGGGCATCGGCGCCCAGTTATACTTGCGCGAATGCCAGTCCCGTTCCAGCCGGGTCGGGCGCCAGCTGCCGGTGGGCGTCCGGTAGCCCTTGCGGGCGGTGGAAACGGGCCATTTCTTGCGAAGACGGCCGTCGACATAAAGATAGAGCCGCTGCTCGGACAGGTCGATCTTGGCGGTAACCCGCTGCGCCGCCTGCGCGCTCGTTCCCGCCAGGGCAAGGAAAGCCAAAACGACAGGTGCAATAACCAGATTCTTCAACTTGAACATAATGAATCGCCTTACTAGAAAGACACGGAAATTCTTAGGACAACGCACTCTCGCCAAAGCGTTGTACACTTTCAACCTTTTTTAAAAGTAAAACTCTGCTGTTTTGTTCCCGGGCTGAAACTCTGACAATTGGTCTGCGCCATTCCTCTCGGGAAAGCGGCCGGACTGAAATCCGGCTCAAAAACCCCTTGACCTGAGCCGCCCGGCAATGCCATACACTCACCCGAACCGTACGGTACGGTTCACCATCTGAATTTTGAAGTTCCGCCGACGAGCCCGCCAGAAAATGCCCGCAGCCGCCTACGATATCGCCACCTCCCGCCCGGACGCCGCGCCCGAGTTCTCGCCGCGCCAGCAGGCGGTGCTGCAGCATGCGCTGACCTTGCTGGTCGAAGGCGGCGAGAAGGCGCTGACAACGGCCGGCCTGGCGCGCACGGCGAGTTGCTCCAAGGAAAGCCTCTACAAGTGGTTCGGCGACCGGGACGGGCTTCTGGCCGCCGTCGTCGCCTACCAGGCAAGCCAGGTGCATTTCCCCTCCGAGGCCGGTGCCACCGCCGACGCGGCGACCTTCCGCGCACATGTGACGGCCTTTGTCGAGGAACTGCTGGGCGTGCTCTTTTCGGAGACCTCGCTGGCCCTGAACCGGCTCTCCATCGGCCAGTCGAACACCAATTCCAACCGGCTCGGCCAGCTGCTTCTGGAGCGCGGCAAGAACATGATCTCCGCTCGCGCCCGCGCCATGCTGGAAGCAGGCCGCCGCCACGGGCTTTTAAAATACGACAATGCCGAGGACGCCTATCAGGTGCTTTACGGCCTCGCGATCCGCGACGTTCACATTCGCCTGCTTTTGGGCGCCGCCTCAAGCCCTGCCGAGCAGGACCTGAAATCGCAGGCCAAAACGGCCGTCGACCACTTTTACCGGCTGTTCGGGGCCTGACGCTCCAACCGCCGGACGATAACGAAGACCGGTTGAAGCCGGCTTTGAGTTGAAAAGATGCCAACGGGAGAAAGGAACCCATGCGCGTTTATTACGATCGTGACGCTGATCTCAACCTGATCAAGTCCAAGAAAGTCGCCATCATCGGCTACGGCTCCCAGGGCCGCGCCCATGCGATGAACCTGAAAGACAGCGGCTGCACGGAGATGGCCGTCGCCCTGCGCGAAGGCTCCACCACCGCCCTGAAGGCCGAAGCCGACGGCTTCAAGGTCATGTCGGTCGCGGAAGCCGCCGGCTGGGCCGACCTGATGATGATGGCCACGCCCGACGAGTTGCAGGCCGACATCTACAAGGACCACATCGCCGGCAACATCCGCGACGGTGCGGCCATCGCCTTCGCCCACGGTCTCAACGTTCATTTCGGCCTGATCGAGGCGAAAGACACCGTCGACGTTCTCATGGTCGCGCCGAAAGGCCCGGGCCACACCGTGCGCAGCGAATATGAGAAGGGCGGCGGCGTGCCGTGCCTGATCGCCGTTCACCACGACGCCTCCGGCAACGCCCATGACCTCGGCCTGTCCTACGCCTGCGGCGTCGGCGGTGGCCGGTCCGGCATCATCGAGACCACCTTCAAGGAAGAGTGCGAGACCGACCTCTTCGGCGAACAGGCCGTTCTCTGCGGTGGCCTCGTCGAGCTGATCCGCGCCGGTTTCGAAACCCTGGTGGAAGCCGGCTACGCTCCGGAAATGGCCTACTTCGAGTGCCTGCACGAAGTGAAGCTGATCGTGGACCTGATCTACGAAGGCGGCATCGCCAATATGAACTACTCCATCTCCAACACGGCGGAATGGGGTGAGTACGTCACCGGTCCGCGCATCGTGACGCCGGAAACCAAGGCGGAAATGAAGCGCGTCCTGACCGACATCCAGACCGGCAAGTTCACCTCCGACTGGATGCAGGAATACAAGGCGGGCGCGGCCAAGTTCAAGGCGACCCGCCGCCTGAACGACGCCCACCAGATCGAGGAAGTCGGCACCAAGCTGCGCGGCATGATGCCGTGGATCAAGGCCAACGCCCTGGTCGACAAGACGAAGAACTAAGGTTTTTCCGGACCTTTCAGTGCAAGCCCCGCCGGCAACGGCGGGGCATTCTGTTACCGGCTCACAATCCCTACCAAAACCTAAACCCGATACCCGGAAATTCAGGCACCGCCTTTAACAAATCAAAACATCTGATGGTCTAATCTGGAGTTTACCGGCAGGAGTTGCAGACAGAGCCGCAACCACAGGCTATCCTGGATCAGGCGCGCACGCGAAATCGCGGATATCCCCTGAAAGCTCTCTTTTCCACACGCCAGGACGGCGTGGCCGCGTTGCCAGGGCGAGCCGCGGGCTGGTATCTTTCCCCTGAATTCGGACAGGCGGTTCCGGCAAAGTTTCAATTTGATGAAAATCTGCCCGCCGCACCTAACCGGATCGCAAATCTTCGTGCTGAAAATGACAATATCCCGTCACGCTTGACGCTCCGCCGTGGAGGGCGCGCCATGGATCTGTCTACGCTTATCGCAGCAAATGTGCTGATATTGTCAGTCTTCGCGATCTCCTTTCTCGCGATCTCCTTCCGCGTCTCGCCCTTCGGTCATTGGCGAAGCTGGGCCCTGGCCAACGCGCTTTTGGCTTCCGCGCTCGTCCTCTTCGCATTCGACCGCAAACTGCCCCTCCTTGCGGCCTATCTGGTGCCGAACACGCTCCTGCTCCTGGGAATGGGCTTTCACTGGCACGCGGCCAGGCAGCTCGCGAACCTGCCCAGCCGGATCAGCAACGTGTTCGCCCCGGCGTCCGCCTACCTCCTGGTCGCCAGCCTGTCCTACGTGACCTCGAACTACGCCCTCGCCTATACGGCCTCCAATGTCATCTTCACGCTTTTGTGCGTGGCCACCGTCTTCGCCTTCACCGCGCCGACCTTCCGCGGCCTGATTTCGGCGATCGGCCTGATCCTGGCCTTCTTCTTCATCGCCGCCGAGGGCATGATGCGGACCGCGCACAGCCTGTTCTACAGCGGTCCGGCAGGACCCGGCATGATGAATGACATGAGCGCGGATTTGCACCTGATGTGCGCGCTTCTCTTCGCCACCCTCACCGGGGCCTTCTCCCTGGCGGTCTCCTTCGAGCAGGTTGCCCAGCGCCACCGGGAGGCCGCGCGCCGCGATCCGCTCACCGGCGCCTTCAACCGGCGCGAATTCCAGCGCCGGCTCGAAGAGCTGTTGCAGGGCACCTCGGCGGACACATTCGGCCTGGTGCATTTCGATCTCGATCACTTCAAGAGCGTCAACGACCGCTTCGGGCATCTGGCCGGCGACCAGGCGCTGGTCGAAGTCAGCAAGACCGTCCGCCGCCATCTGCGCTCCGACGATTGCTTTGCAAGGCTTGGCGGCGAGGAATTCGCGGTGATCCTGCCGAGCATCTCCAGGGAAAACGCCTTCAAGGTGGCCGACCGGCTGCGCAAGCGGATCGCCGAACTGCGCTTTGAGTTCGCCCCGGAAGGCTTTCAACTCACCGCCTCCTCCGGTATCTACCACGGCAACGGCGACGGGCTTAAGACCAACGAACTGCTTCAGATCGTGGACAACGGACTTTACCAGTCCAAGAACACCGGCCGGAACCGGATCTGCGTCGCCTCGCCCTACGCGACGATCGACTTGCCCGGCAGTTGAGGAAAACCGGACAGGCCGTCGGCTCGGTTTCGCCGGCGCCAAACAGGTGCCGTCCCCTCTCTCCTCACAGATAGCTCTGTGATCGCCGGGATTGACCCGGCAATTCAGGCCAGACGCTTCGGCCGGCCATGAGAGATTTCCAGGCAAACGAAACGGCATGGAAGCCACGGCCGAGCCATGGCAGACCTTCCTGAAAGGTTTGGTGAGGATCAGAAATTCGCCTCGATCAGCCGGGTGACTTCCCGGTCGCGGGCCGCCTCGCTCTCGCCACCCATGACCACGACCACAAGCTGCTTGCCGCCGCGCCGGGCTGTCGCGACCAGATTGTAGCCGGACATGCGGATGTAACCGGTCTTCAGACCATCCACCCCCGGCACCTTGCCGATCAGATTGTTGGTCGCACGGAAGCTGCGGCCATTGTAGCTGAAGGATTTCGCCCGATAATAGCTGCCATACTGCGGAAAGCGCCGTTTCAGGGCGAGACCGAGCTTCGCCATGTCGCTGGCCGTGGTCACCTGGGCCGGATCGGGTAGCCCCGTGGCGTTGACGAAGCGGGTTCGGCTCAGGCCCAGCGCCCGAGCCTGGCTTGTCATCTTGCGGGCGAAGGCCGCCTCGCTGCCGGAAATATTCTCGGCAACCGCCACGGCAACGTCGTTGGCGGATTTAACCGCCAGGGCGCGGGCCGCCTGTTCCACGGTGATGGTGGAGCCCGCCTTCAGGCCGATCTTCGCCGGCGGCTGCCGCGCCGCGTTGGCGGAGACCTCAAGCGGCGTCGACAGGGCATAACGTCCCGAAGCGACCTCGCTGAAGAGCAGGTAAAGCGTCATCATCTTGGTAAGCGAGGCCGGATAACGCGATGCGTCGGCGTCGACCGCATAGAGTTCCGCGCCCGAGCCGCCGTCCAGAACCAGCGCGGAATAGCCGCGTTCGACGGCCGAGGACGGAGCATAGGCAACTGCAGCACTTTGAACCGGCGGCGTTTCCGTAGCCGTCGAGGGGGACACCCCTGCCGGTCCCTGGGCGGTCTGGCAGGCGGCCAGACCGACGGCCAGGAACAATGCGGAAGCCTTTTTAACGAACGCGGTCCGGAGCATGTCCACTCTCAAGCATGGGGATCCCGCCCCTCATCAGGGTTTCAGGCGGTATCCGGTTTTGAAGATCCAATATATGACCGAGAGCGCTCCGCAAAGAAAGAGCATCGTCACCAGCAGCGACAGCCAGAGACTGACGTCCGACTGACCGTAAAAACTCCAGCGGAATCCGGAGATCAGATAAAGGACCGGGTTGAATAGCGTCACCTTCTGCCAGAACTCCGGCAGCATGGCGATGGAATAGAAGCTGCCGCCGAGAAAAGCCAGCGGCGTGACCACCAGCAGGGGCACGAATTGCAGCTTTTCGAAATTGTCCGCCCAGATGCCGATGATAAATCCGATCAGCGCGAAGGCGACAGAGGTCAGGACGAAAAAGGCCATCATCCACACGGGATGCTGGATCTGGAGCGGCACGAAGAACGACGCCGTGGTCAGGATGATCAGCCCGACGAGGATTGCCTTGGTCGCGGCCGCGCCCACATAGGCAAGCGTGACCTCGAAAAACGACACCGGCGCCGACAGAATCTCGAAAATCGTTCCGGTAAACTGCGGAAAGTAGATGCCGAAGGACGCGTTGGACAGGCTCTGGATCATGAGCGACATCATGATAAGCCCGGGAACGATGAAGGCGCCGTAGCTTACCCCGTCCACCTCGGTGATTCTGGAGCCGATGGCCGCGCCGAAGACGACGAAATAAAGAACCGTCGAGATGACCGGCGAAATCACGCTTTGCATGACGGTCCGTCTGGTACGCGCCATTTCCGTCAGATAAATAGCTTTCATTGCCTGGAAATTCATGTGTCTTGCCGCTCCATGCCGTCTTCCGGTGAAAGGTCCAGCTCCATTCGCGGGAGCGACCGCCCGGGAATCGATCCGGACGGCGACCGGCCGACCGTCGTGAACCCCATTCGCGCATAAAAAGCCTCGGCATGGGGATCCGCATCCAGGCCGATCCGCTTCAGCCCGTGCCGCCGGGCCGTTTCATGAAGCCGGCCGAACAGGGTTCGGCCGATTCTCGCGCCCTGCCAATGCGGATCGACGAAGCAGGTCTCCAGCTCGCCGGTTCCCGCTGAAAGATCCTCGGAAAGCCGGATACAGCCGACGACCTTGCCGCCTTCCGTCTCCGCCAGCCAGAAATCGTCCTCCAGAACCCAGCTCTCGCGCACGCGCAACTCTTCGGCGCATTGCGCCATGAAGTCGTCGTCATAGCCGTTCGATTGCTTGGAGCGCATGCACAAATCGGTCAGCGCGCCGATATCCTCCAGCTTCGCCGGACGTATGAAGTAGCCTGCCGCCATGTCCGCTCACCCCCGTTTCACCAGGTCGACGAAGATGTCCTCGAGAGAGGACTGGTCGGTCTGGAGATCGTGAAACCGGATGCCCGCTTTGGCGAGATCGCTCATCAGCGCGGTAATGCCCGTGCGTTCCGCCTGGGTGTCATACGTATAGGTCAGACTGGTTCCATCCTCGGACAGGATCAGGTCGTGATGGACAAGGGCGTCCGGCACCCGGTCGAGAGGCTCGCCGAGACTAAGCGTGAGCAGCTTCTTGCCGAGCTTGCGCATGAGCTCCGCCTTTTCCTCAACGAGGATGATCTCGCCCTTGTTGATGACCCCGACCCGGTCGGCCATCTCCTCGGCTTCCTCGATGTAGTGGGTCGTCAGGATGATGGTCACGCCCCTGGTCTTCAACGCGCCGACGAGGCGCCACATGTCCCGGCGCAGCTCGACGTCGACCCCCGCCGTCGGCTCGTCCAGAAACAGGATCTTGGGTTCGTGGGCCAGCGCCTTGGCCACCAGGAGCCGGCGCTTCATGCCCCCGGACAGGGCCATGATCGGCCCTTTTCGCTTTTCCCAGAGGCTCAGGTCCTTGAGAATTCGCTCGACGAGTTCCCGGTCCGGCTTCAAACCGAAGAGACCGCGGCTGAAGGCCACCGTGTCCTCGACAAGTTCGAAGGGCGCGGTGGGCATTTCCTGAGGCACCAGTCCGATCATCTTCCGCGCCGCGCGGTAGTCCCGCTGCGCATCGTGCCCGCCGACCCTAATCGTGCCGGAGGTCGCCCGCACAAGGCCGCAAATCGTGCTGATCAGGGTGGTCTTGCCAGCACCGTTCGGCCCGAGAAGCGCGAACACCTCACCCTCGTTTATGTCGAGGGAGACGGATTTCAGCGCCTGAAAGCCGCCTTCATAGGTCTTTACCAGATCGCGGATGGTGAGTATCGGGGCCATAAGGTTCCAACGGGTTTTGCGGGGACGGCTTGACCGGATGGTCTATTTGGCGGGGCACACTCGCATGTGGGCCGGACTGCGGCAAGATGCAAGGTTAAACGGCAGGGATTGTTTCGCCTCCGGAAACACTGCGTTTGTTGTGCATGCTCTGGGTTTTCCCGCTCTCTTCCCTATTTTAGCGGTCAATGGCAAACGCTTGAAAAAGGAAAACCTGAATGTCCATCCGCCCCGTCACGCATATCGGCCAGACCCAGCCGACTCTCGAAGGCGCCGGTGTCAGGCTCGACCGGGTTTTCGGCTTTCAGGACCCTGAAATGCTCGATCCGTTTCTGCTGCTGGACGATTTCCGCAACGAACGTCCGGAAGACTATCTCAAGGGCTTCCCCTGGCATCCGCACCGCGGCATCGAGACCATCACCTATGTGCTGGCCGGAACCGTCGAACATGGCGACAGTCTGGGCAACACCGGCAATCTCGGCGCCGGCGACGTGCAATGGATGACCGCGGGTCGCGGCATCATGCACCAGGAAATGCCGAAGGGCGATCAAAACGGCCGCATGCACGGCTTTCAGCTCTGGGCGAACCTGCCATCCTCGTTGAAGATGACCGCGCCGCGCTATCAGGACGTCGCGGCGAAGGAAGTCCCGGTCGTCACGGACGACGACGGCACCTCCGCCCGGATCATCTGCGGTGAGTTCTGGGGCAAGCGCGGCCCCGTGGACGGTATTGCCGCCGAGCCGCAATATCTCGATATCCACGTTCCGGCCGGGCAGAAAAAGCGCTTCAAGGTCGATACTTACAAACAGACCTTCGCCTATATCTTCGAAGGTTCAGGAACCTTCGAGGGCGCTTCCGACCCCTTCGGCGTGCTGACAGAAAAGGAATTCGGCGGCGAGGAGATCAAGCTGCGCGACCAGACCGGCAACCGGACGCTGGTCGTCTTCGGCTCCGGTGACGAGATCGTGGTTCAGGCCGGCGACGAAGGCATCTGCTTCCTGCTCGTCTCCGGTGCCCCGATCAAGGAGCCTGTCGCCTGGCACGGCCCGATCGTCATGAACACCCGTGACGAACTGATCCAGGCGGTCACCGAACTCCAGAACGGAACGTTCATCCGATAGCGGTGGTGATGCAACGGCATGGATGCCATGGTCGAGTCATGGCAAGACCTAGTGCGTTTTATTGGTGAGCACTTACCCTAACCCGGTCATTGCAGGGCTCGACCCTGCAATGAGCGGTTGAGGTGGAACCGCCCAATCTATCCCAGGAAGTCATGCCATGGCCTGACCTGGCATCCATGCCGTTCCTGGTCCTGTTGTGCCCTCCTCGAAGCTCAGCCGGGAAATCCGGACAAAATCGACAAGCCGCATTCTCCCCGGTGCCTTGGAACCTTCACAAACTCTGGCTAGGGCTGTCCGGTACGACCCGAGGACAGGACTGCCATGCCTTTGAAACTCCGCCCCGCCACCCCGGAAGACGTCCCTGCCCTGACGGACATCCTTCACCGCGCCAAGGCCTCCTTCAGCGATGACACGAACAGCGCGACCCCGTCCCGGGACGACAGGCGCATTTCGGAAGCGACGATCGCATCTCTTCACATGACCGTCGCCGAGAAGCGGGGCACAGCGGTCGCCTTTTCCGGTCTGACTGTGCGGGGCGGAGACACTTTGCAGGTCGATTACCTGGTCGTCGCGCCGGAAGCTCGGGGACAGGGCATTGGCGCCTTGCTTCTGGCGCGCGCGGAAGAACATGCCAGGTGGCGGAACCTTTCGAGGCTGTTTCTGCACTCCGACGCCGATGCCGCCGGATTTTATGAAAAAAACGGTTTCCGGACGCTGTCGAAACGACCGGGCGCCACAGGTGCAGGCAAGGGCGTTCTTATCATGGAAAAGCCATTGCCCCCCTCCGTCCACGAAATTTCCTCTCTGGATATTTCCGTTTCGACCGCCACCTGGGCCTTCGAGGAGGCCTATGCCGGAGAGATTGCCACCCATTTCGACGAAGCCCGGAAACGCATCCCGTTTCTGTGGAACGGCAGAACCCTGAAGCTGACGGGCTACAGCTTTGAAAACGGAATTTTCAGGGGAAACTGTTCGGAGTGTTCCTATGCCGCCTATCTGGCCTGGCGCGACTGGGGCGCCCCCGACATTTCCGCTCACAACCTCTTCGGCTCCGCAATCCTTCGCTCCGGCGACGGCGCGCTTCTTTACGGGGTGATGGCGAAACACACGGCAACGGCCGGTCTCATCTATCCGCCCGGCGGCAATCTGGACCCGGAAGACCGGACGGCGGACGGCAAGGTCGACGTTGTCGGCGCGATCTACCGGGAACTGGAAGAGGAAACCGGTCTGACCCCGGCGGACGTGCGTCCCGCAGGTCTGCTTGTGGCCTTCGACGGCCCGCGCATCTCCATTGCGCAGGTGCTCGACTGCGATCGCCCGGCCGAGCGCCTGCGCGAGGAAATCATCCGCCATTCCAGGGCGTCGAAAGACCAGGAACTGGAAGACATCCAAATCGTGCGCAGCCGCGAGGACCTGAACAATCCGGCCATCGTACCGTTCGCCCGCGCCGTTGCGGATCGTCTGCTGACGGAAACGGCGCCCGGCGGTTGAGAACCGGGCTGGCAACACTTTGTTCACCATCATTGACGATGAAACGCTGGCAGGACTTGCCCATACATGCAAAAGTCCGCTCACCTTGGGTCACGACAGATGACGCTTTGCACGGGGCCGGACGGTGCAGGAACAACAGCACGCCGGCACGGCCTTCACAGGTACGCAGGACGATTTCAGGAGAAAAATATGAGCCGCCGCTACGCGATCTTGGATGTCTTTACCAACACGAGCCTGTCCGGAAATCCGCTGGCGGTGGTTCTGGACTCCGAAGGCCTTAGCGACGAACAGATGCAGAAGATCGCCGGCGAGTTCAACCTCTCCGAGACGGTGTTCGTGTTCCCCCCCGAAAACCCCGGCCAGTCCGCCAGCATGCGGATCTTCACACCGAAGGTGGAACTGCCCTTCGCCGGCCACCCGACAGTGGGCACCGCGATCCTGATGGCCACGGAACGCTTCGGCGAGGTGACCGTGGAACAGGATTCCGTCGTGGTTCTGAAGCAGAAGATCGGCACGGTGCGCTGCGCGGTCATCCTGAAGGAAAACGCGGCCGCCTTTGCCGAGTTCGACGTGCCGAGCCTTCCAGAACCCGCCGGACCAACCCAGAATGTGGAGCTGATCGCCGCCGCGCTCAACCTCGAACCGTCCGATATAGGCTTCGAAAATCACGCTCCGTCGCGGTTTCGCGTCGGTCCGTCCTTTCACTTCATTCCCGTGCGCGACCTCGATGCCCTTGCCCGGGCAAGACCGGCTCTCTCCATGTGGCAGGCCGGGTTCGGCAAGGACGGGCATGGCGACGCCTACGTCTACTGCCGCGAAACCCGTTCCCACGACAGCGCCTTCCATGCCCGGCTGTTCGCCCCCGACATGGGCATTCCGGAAGACCCGGCCACCGGCTCCGCCGCGGCCGCTTTTGCCGGCGTGGTGAACTATTACGACGACCTTCCGAACGGCACCCATCACATCCGAATCGAACAGGGCTTCGAGATGGGCCGTCCGTCGATCATCGATCTGGAAATCGACATGGAAAACGGCGGCATGCACGCGGTGCGTATCGGCGGTCAGGCGACCCTCGTCGCGCGCGGCGAGTTGTTCGTCTGAATTTCAGCAAGGCCGAAAGCAAGGCAAACCGGGCAACTTCCGCAAATCCCGGTTGCACTTCTCCAAGTCCTGACGTATGAACGAACCTCGTTAACCGTCCGGTCACGCTTTCGCGGGATCCTCGACGGACGACTTGAAAAGACGACCGAAGGCCAAAGACAGACCCATGATCGCGGCACGCGACATTCCCGGTTTCTCTCACGACGTGCGGCTCCCCCTGCGCGGCGGCCTGCTACTTGGCGATCTCCTCCTTCTTAGATGCCCCTGAGCGTCGGCTGATCCGCGTTTGTTGCGGAACGGGCACTTAGGGGAGATACTTCGATAAAATCAAATCACGACAGTCCGGATCGCGCCCGTTGCCTTGAGCCAATCGAAAAGGAACGCCGGTCCAAGCCAGGAACGAAACACCATGACTGCCACCCCTGAGAAGGACCAGGTCCGCATCTTCGACACCACCTTGCGCGACGGCGAGCAATCGCCCGGCGCGTCCATGACGCTGGAAGAAAAGCTGCAGATCGCCGAAATCCTCGACGACATGGGCGTCGATATCATCGAAGCCGGTTTCCCGATCGCCTCCAACGGCGACTTCGAAGCGGTCAGCGAAATCGCCAAACGCTCCAAGAATTCCGTCATCGCAGGCCTTGCGCGGGCAATCCACACGGATATCGACCGTTGCGGCGACGCCGTGAAACATGCCGAAAAGGGCCGCATTCACACCTTTGTCTCCACCTCGCCGATTCACCTGCAGTTCCAGATGAACAAGACGGAAGACCAGGTACTCGACATCATCACCGACACGGTGACCCGCTCGCGCAACCTGATCGACGACGTCGAATGGTCGGCCATGGATGCGACCCGAACCCCGATCGACTATCTGTGCCGCTGCGTGGAAGCCGCCATCAAATGCGGCGCGACGACGATCAACCTGCCGGACACGGTCGGCTACGCGACACCGGACGAATACAAGGAAATGTTCGTCCAGATACGCGAACGGGTGCCGAACAGCGACAAGGCGATCTTCTCCGTGCACTGCCACGACGACCTGGGCCTGGCGGTTGCCAATTCGCTCGCCGGGGTCGCCGGTGGCGCGCGCCAGATCGAGTGCACCATCAATGGACTGGGAGAACGTGCGGGCAACGCGTCGCTGGAAGAGATCGTCATGGCGATCCGTACCCGCGGCGACATTCTGCCTTACATGACGCAGATCGATCCGTCCTTCCTGGTCCGGGCGTCCAAGATGGTCGCCGGCGCTTCCGGGTTTGCCGTCCAGTACAACAAGGCAATTGTCGGCAAGAACGCCTTTGCCCATGAGAGCGGCATTCACCAGGACGGCATGCTGAAAAACGCCGAAACCTACGAAATCATGCGGCCCGAAGACGTCGGCGTGAAAGCCACGTCGCTGGTCATGGGCAAGCACTCCGGGCGCCATGCGTTCCGCGACAAGCTGCGCGAACTGGGGTTCGAACTGGGCGACAACGCCCTGCAGGACGCCTTCCGCCGCTTCAAGGATCTCGCCGACCGCAAGAAGCATGTCTATGACGAGGATATCGAGGCGCTGGTCGAGGACGAAATCAACGTCCTGGGCGAAGGCGCCAAGGTGATCGCCCTGACCGTGATCGCCGGAACCGGCGGTCCGCAGAAAGCCATCCTGACCATGGATGTTGGCGGCCAGCACGTCACCAAGGAAGCCACCGGCGACGGCCCGGTCGATGCGACCTTCAACGCCATCAAGGCCATCGTGCCGCACGAGGCGACCCTGTCGCTCTACCAGGTCCACGCTGTTACGGAAGGCACCGACGCCCAGGCGGAAGTCTCCGTGCGCCTGGAAGCCGACGGCCGGATCGCCACCGGCAAGGGCGCCGATACGGATACGCTCGTCGCCTCCGCCCGTGCCTATGTGTCAGCCATGAACAAGCTGGCCCTGCGCCAGCAGACCAGCAATCCGGGCGCACTCGCAGCAGTGTGAAGACAAACGCGTTCCTGGAGACGGTTCAGGCTGAAGCCATCAAGTGGCTGATCGACTTGGACCGTCCGCTGTCTGCTGTCATCCCGGATGAAGCGCATCTGAGATCCGCGACCTGCTCATTTCCAGAGCGAGGCGGATCGAAACAATGCCATTCCAACGAAGGTCCGCGAGTAGCTCCCCGTTCTGCGCCGACGCTTGACCGGGAAAACACTGCATAAATCAAAAGGTCCCGCGTGCGGGGCTCACAGCCGGAACGGCAAGAGGAAGGAATTCCGAAGGCGGAGTGCGCCGCCTAGCCGGTCAAAAGGTAGGACTGCATCGACGGGCTGAACAGCTGGAAAACATCCGCCTGCATGCCTTCAATCACCTTGCTTTCCCGGTGAGCAAAGCCGATTTTCTGAACCACCTCGCGCATGTCACGGTTGTCCGTGCGGACGACGGCGACAAGGTGGGAAAAATAGGTGTTTTCGAAGAACCATGCGGTCAGAGCGGTGCAGAGCCGCTCGGGGAGAGCCTTGTCCTGCTCGACGACATCCGTTCGCAGGCAATGATTCAAGCTGATTTCGGATGTCTCGCTGACCGGCGTGAACCCCGCCCAGCCCAGGAACCGGCCATCGGAAGACACCGCCTTCCATTTGGCGAACCCGAGATCCTTCTGGTTCTTCAAGGAGGACGACACCAGTTCCTCGGCATCGGCCACATCGCAGCCGGTCGAATAGTCCGAACACCGGTTGCCATAGGGATCGGAGTGCAGGCCTTTGACGAGATCAATGTCGGCAAGCGAAAACGGAACAAGGCGAACCGAGCCGCATTCGAGAAAGATCGTCTGCACCTTTTTCCTCCCGAGGGTTGAGAATTTGCCGGCTCGCGGAGAAACCGCCACCGTAAGCTTCAAGGAGACGCGCAGGGCAAAGAAACCCTGAATTGTGCCATCCCGATGATTGCGGGAGTATAGAGGCAAAAGTGGCAAAAATATATCCGTAATACCAACGAGTTATGACATTTCCACACGCTGCAGTGCACACATTACAGGTTGCTATCCTAACGTCATGCGACCGAAAAGATACCATCCGGTTCGATTTCGCAAGACGGATCAATTCGTTGCCAATCCGCCATCTGGTTCCGAAACCAGGTTTCCTGTCGCTTGGCATATTGCCGCGTCGCAACAGTCAGTCTTTCCGCGGTTTTCTCAGTGTCACATTCGCCCGACAAAAAGGTACGAATCTCGGCGACCCCAATGGCCCGCATCGCCGGAAGACTGGCGGGTAGCCCCTTGGCAAGCAGGCAGCGCACCTCTTCGACCCCCTCCTCCGTCAGCATCATTCCGGCGCGCAGGGCAATCCGTTCATGCAGCCAGGGGCGTGGTGGCGCGAGCACAAGCCCCCTGAACCCACCTCTTGGCAAAAACGGCTTCGCCTGCTGTTTTTCCTGCCACTGCGACAGGGGTTCTCCCGTCGCTACAATCACCTCAAGCGCTCGGCTGAGCCGTTGCGGATCGGCGAGCGACGCTGCTCCGTCTGCGTCTCCCGCGGAGGCGAGCGCCTTTTTCAACCCGGCAACGCCTTCCCTCTGCGCAAGCTCTCTGGCCTCTTTCCGGATCTCGTCCGGAATGTCCGGCATATCCGCGAAGCCTTCCGTCAGCGCCTTGAAATAAAGGCCGGTTCCGCCAACCACGATCGGAACCCGGTCCCTCTCCCAGGCGGCTTCGATCTCTTTGACGGCAAGGCGCAGCCAGGCGCCGGTCGAAAAGGCGGTCGCGGCCGACAGGATGCCGTAAAGGCGATGCGGAACCTCGGCCTCTTCCTCCGCCGAAGGCCGGGCGCTCACGATGCGGAGATCTTCGTAAAGCTGCATCGAATCGGCATTGATAACGATGCCGTTTCGCCTTTTCGCCAGTTCCAGCGCCAAAGCGGACTTGCCGCTTGCCGTCGGGCCAGCTATCAGAATGGCGCTTTTACCCGATGTCTGTGTCCCGCCTTCTTCCAAGGATCCGTCCATGTCTCTCGTCGCCACTTTCGTGTCCAAACCGACAGCGCCCGCGGTTGACGAAGACCTTCTCCACCGCGCGGTGGAGGTCCTCGGCGCGAACGCGAAAGCCACCGTTCTGGCCCCCGGCATTGCCGCCGATATCCGGTTTGAGACCTCCGACGCAAGCGGCATTGAGCCTCTCCTGCGCGGCGTGGCCGGGCCGGCACCGGTGGATGTCTTTGTGCAGCCGGAAGACGGCCGCCGCAAGCGTTTGCTGATCGCCGACATGGATTCCACCATGATCCGTCAGGAATGTATCGACGAACTGGCTGCCGAACTCGGCCTGAAGGACAGAATCTCGGCGATCACCGAAAGGGCCATGCGCGGCGAGATCGAATTCGAACCGGCTTTGAGAGAACGGGTCGGCCTGCTTGCGGGTCTCCCCGTCTCCTCCATAGAGGCTGTTCTGAGCAACCGGATTCAACTGATGCCCGGCGGCCGTACACTGGTTCAGACCATGAAGGCGAACGGGGCCTATTGCGCCCTGGTCTCGGGCGGTTTCACGCATTTCACAAGCGCCGTCGCCGCCATGGTCGGGTTCGATGAAAACCAGGCCAACACCCTTCTGGAAGAAGACGGCAAACTCACCGGCAAGGTGAGCGAACCGATTCTCGGCCGCGATGCCAAGCGCGTCCGGCTTGAGGACCTTGTCCGCGAGAAAGGACTGACCCTCAAAGAGACACTCGCCGTCGGTGACGGCGCCAACGATCTCGCCATGATCGAACGCGCAGGCGCCGGTGTTGCCTACCGGGCCAAACCGGCGGTCGCGGAAGCAGCCGACTTCCGAGTCGATCACGGCGATCTCACCGCCCTTCTCTATCTCCAGGGCTACGCGGAAAGCGATTTCGTGCTGAGCTGACTTGCGGGAGAGCGATTACCGGACAGAGGAAACGGAAAAACAGGGTCGCGGCACCCCTGGACCGGGATCACCGCAGCTTGATGTTTATGCCACCCGGGTTCAGAATTTGTAGCGCAGGCCAAGCAGGATGTCGTGGGTCGCGTAGTGGCCGTCCCAGCCCTTGTCGAGGCTGAACGCTGCGGGCACGGAGGCGGAAACAATGTTTCGGCCGGTCTCGAAATCACCAAGGTCGCTGTATCTGTATCCCAGATCCAGGCTAATTCTGTCCGTCAGGGCGATCCCCGCTCCGGCGCCCACTCCCCAGGCGAAATTTGTTGTGTTGCCGCCATCGACAACAATATTGCCCAATCCTGCGACCGTATAGGTCAGGTCAGAGGTCGTATTATAGGCGAAGCCGGCCATCGCTGACACGTTAGGCGTTACCTTGATCTGTCCAATCTCGAACGTGTGAATGTCGAATATGCCGCCGAGCATCAGCGCGTAGGAAGCGACATCCGCTTCGGCCGTTACCTGAATCGGCGCTCCAGGCATCTCGCTGCTGTAGTCATGCCCTTGCCTGGACGTGAACAGCAGCTCGGTTCGGAACCGGTCGGTCACATAGGCGCCGAGACCAACACCGAAACCGGCTCCCGTGCCAAGATCCGAGCTGTCGAAAATCGCTGGAATGCCATTGCTTTCGGGAGCGGTTGTCCCCGTGCTGCCACCGATCGATATCCCGGCTTCCCCCCTCACATAGAATCCGGAGAAAAGCGTGTCGCCGGCCTGCGCTCCGCCGGCAGACAGAGCGATGGCGGACATGAAGGTGGAGAGAGCCAAATGTCTGAAGTTCTTGAGCATGTTCGTCCCAACCGAAGGAATGTGAAGTCGCATGACGGTCGTCAAATACGCAATCTTCACGATCGATATCACGGCTGAACGCGATTCAGACTCGTAATTTTTACCAATGCTAAAATTGGCATACCAGTGTAGCGTTAACGCAACTAGGAGTTGCCGCTCTTCGACTGACAATCATCGGAGAAGACCTATTCGTGCCTCACTCCGGTGTTTGAACGGCCGGTAAGGGACCGGAACCGCCGGCGCGAGCTGATTTCGAGTGGTCGAAGAAAGGCGCAAACAGTGGTTTGATTTTCCGCGCCCCATACTCGGACAGATGATCGTCGTCCCAATAGATCATCCCCTTGTCGTCGTAGACCAGACAATTGCTGCCCGGGCAAAGCGTTTCATGGGGAAGAACGAGCGTCGCCCCGGTTCTCCTGGAAATTCGGTCCAGCATTTCCAGGACTTTCCCGTTCTTCTTGAGATAGTGCTCCCTGGTGGGGCTCATCTCCTTGAGGTCCGGATGGTCTTGCCGAATCATCCGCGAGACCACTGATGGCAGGCTTCGCTTGAACCGGGTTTCAATCAAGGGCACCTGCGCCAGCACCACGACGGTCTTTCCCGAGTCCGTCAGCATTTGCACAAGGTTGAGCAGACTCGATTCTCGAAGCGCCCAGGTTTTCTGCATATCGAGACCGGCCTTGCCCGCCCAGAATTTGGTCTTCGCGAGCCACCGCCCGGCAATGATCACGGTCTTGTAGTCCGGCGACTGCGCGATGAAGCCGGCCTGTTGCCTGGTTAGGGCAACGCAATCCGCGAAATAGTCGAGCGCCGCCAGTTCATCTTCAATCGCGATGCATTGGCTGCGGAAAAAATGTGACGACAGCCCCGCTTCCGCGCTCAAATCGTGAACGGCAGGGGTTATCGCCTGCGCATGCGAGTCGCCCAAAAGCGCGACCGCGGCCGCCCCGTTTCCCGGGGGAGCTCCAAGTGCCTGGACCTCCAGACCGCCAACCGTCTCGTTTTGAAAGTCGCCGCCGAACTCCACGTTCACGAAACGCTGAAAATTGGCGTCCGTCCAGGGAAGAACACCGCGCGACGTAACCGTGTAGCCGGCGAATGCAAGGACAACAGCAAAAGGAACGAGCGACAGTCTCAAGGCGGGCAACAGATCAGGAAACGGCTTCCTACGGAAAGGCTGCTCGACAAAGCGCCACGTCACGTAGGACAGGGCGACGGACAAAAGGCCGATGAGCGTCCTCTCAAAATCGCTCAGCCTCCCGAAATTGTAATAAAGGAAAAAGACGTACAACGGCCAGTGCCACAGATAGAGCGAATAGGAAATCTTGCCGAAAAAGAGAAAGCCCTTCGTTCCCAAGACCTGGTTCACAACCGGAAGACAGGTGCCCGAGCCGGACAAGATGATCAGACCCGTTCCGAGAACGACGGGGAATGTCTTGAGCACATAGGGAAAATCGTCCGGCAGGGCGATCGCAAAGCCGAGCACGATCAGAATGAGCCCGCAAAGGCTCAAGCCGTTTGCGAGCCCTTTGGCGGAAAGCGCTTTTGGCCGCCCAAAAAGCGCCAGCACCGCTCCGGAGAGGAGTTCCCAGGCCCGGACCGGAAACATGAAGAAGGCGAAATCCTGATCCTTGAACACCGCCGGAAAGGACAGGTTCCAGACCAGCGAAAGAACCACGATCGAGGGGATCAGAACCTTCAGGAAGCCAACGCCGCGCCGAAACCCCGCGAGGAGCAGGACCGGAAACACCAGATAGAACTGCTCTTCGACCGAAAGCGACCAGGTGTGCAGCAGTGGCTTCAGATCCGCGGAGGCATCGAAGTAGCCGGCCTCGCTGTAGAACAGGAAGTTCGAATAGAAAAACAGCGCCGCGAACACGCTGCGGGCGAAAGGCAACGCTTCGTTTGGAAGCAGGACCGCCGAGGCCGCGATGCAGGTTACCGTTATCACGGTCAGCAACGCCGGAAGAATCCGGCGGGCCCTGCGCATGTAAAAGTCAATGAAGGAAAACCGGCCTTCTTGCAGGTCGGACAATAGAATGCCCGCGATGAGGTAACCGGAGATCACAAAGAAAACATCGACCCCGAGATAACCGTTAAAGCCGACACTATTTCCGACGTGATAGACAACCACAGACACCACGGCAACAGCCCGCAGCCCGTCTATATCCGCGCGATATTTCAAATACTTAACTCTACCAGAAGGTCAACAGTCAGTCTTGGTATCCCAAACCAGCAAAACAGTCAATATTTCTTCAGGGAAGAGCTTGAAGTCAAAATAAATTCTTTTGAAAACGAATATTGTCAAGTATTTTCAAAACAATACAAGATACAGGTTCGTTTAATCGATGATCCTATCGAGGTGCCGGCGCTACGGCCGCACGCTGCAGCCGGCCGCTCTCCCCCCGTTTCAAGCCTCGCCGGAACAAAAAAGGCGCTGCAGCGGCGCCCTCAGACCGCTGACAAACCCTCAGACGGTCATTCCAGACAAGTGCAGCGGAGCTGCGCGCAGATCCGGAAACCAGAAATCTTCTGCGCCAAACGCGCTCAATATTCAAATTACATCAGATGGATATAAGAAAAGGTGCTCGCTGCCGCTCGCGCTTATCAGCTGGATTCCGGCTCACGCGACACCGCTTCGCGGTGCGCCGGCCGGAATGACTTCGCGAGGTTTTTCGGCAACGAGGGGGCGCCGCAACCGGCGCCCTCCCGTTTGTTCACGCGGTCGCCGTCAGGGTCATTCGTCCTCGATCCGCACCGGCACGAATCGCACGTCGCCGGTCGGATTGGAAAGAAGCAGCAGGGCGGAGCGACGGCCGTCTTCCTTGAGCTTCTTGATCTCCGCTTCGACATCGGCCGGAGTATCAACCGGCTCCTGCGCGACTTCCTTGATGACGTCCCCGGCCATCACCCGCTTTTCTTCCGCGGACGTTCCCGGCTTGACTTCCGTGACGACGACACCGGTGACGTCCTTGTCGATGGAGAACTGCTCCCGCAGGGCGTCGTCCAGTTCGGCAAGCACCATGCCGAGGACTTCGCTTTTTTCCGCCGGCTTGGGTTCCGGTTCGTCCTCTTCCGTCGCGCTCGCCTCGGTCACCGCGTTTTCCTCCAGACGCTCAAGCGTCACGGAAATGGTGACTTCCTCGCCCTTGCGCAGAACGACGACTTCGACCTCTTTGCCGATGGCGGTTTCCGCGACCATCCGCGGCAGCTCTCGCATCGCCTCGACCTCGCGGCCGTCGAACTTCACGATGACGTCGCCCGGCTCGATCTTGGCCTTCGCGGCCGGCCCGTCGTCGGTCACTCCGGCAACGAGTGCGCCCATGGCCTCGTCCATGTCCAGGCTTTCTGCGATTTCGTCGGTGACTTCCTGAATGCGCACGCCGAGCCAGCCGCGACGGGTTTCCCCGAACTCGCGCAACTGGCCGATGACACGCATGGCCGTCTTGGCTGGAATCGCGAAACCGATGCCGATCGAGCCGCCCGACGGGGAAATGATCGCTGTATTGATCCCCACCACATTGCCGTCCATATCGAACAGCGGACCGCCGGAATTGCCTCGGTTGATGGAGGCATCGGTCTGGATGAAGTTGTCGTAGGGGCCGGCGTTGATATCGCGGTTACGGGCCGAAACGATCCCCACCGTCACCGTGCCGCCAAGGCCGAACGGATTGCCGATGGCCATCACCCAGTCGCCGACGCGGATCCTGTCGGAATCGCCGAAATTCACGTCCTTGAGCGGCTTTTCCGGCTCGACCTTCAACACGGCAAGATCGGTTTTCTCGTCGGTGCCGATCACCTCAGCCTTCAGTTTCGTGCCGTCGTTGAAATTCGCCGTCACCTCGTCCGCGCCCTCGATGACGTGGTTGTTGGTGATGATGATGCCTTCCGTGCCGTCGATCACGAAGCCGGAGCCGAGCGACTGCACCCGGCGCGGCTGCTGCTCGTTTTCCCGGTTCTGGCGATTGAAGAATTCCTCGAAGAATTCCTGGAAGGGAGATCCGTCCGGCACCTGCGGCATCGGCACCGAGCGACGGCCCTGGACCGTTTGCGCCGTGGAAATGTTCACAACCGCGTCGGCAAGATCTTCCGCCAGATCGGCAACGGACACCGGTCCCTGAGCCCTGGCGGTCTGAACCGGTTGCACGGCAACCGTTCCGGCGAGTACAAGGCCTGCCGCCGCGAAGGCAATCCGGGACATTGCGCGGCGCATAGATTTTGGAGCCATAAGGCTTTCTCCTCATCCCAGTCGGTTCAACTGTTTTAAGAAGCGCAAACAGTCGTTGGGGGTATAGGCCATGGCCAGATCCTGGCAATGGCCGCTGCATCTAATCAGAATATAGAACGGGCGGGAGTTTTTTACGCCTCCCGCCCGAAAACTTTTCGTTATCCTCGGATGATCCACACAAGAAACAATCCACCGGCCGCAACGGCAAGGCCTGCGATGCGCAGGGTTTGTTCCGGTGTCTCGAGCGCGCTGCGCATCATGTTCTTCATTCCGCCGGGCAAAAGCGCGTAGAGCACGCCCTCAAACACCAGCATCAAGCCCAGCGCAGTGACCAGATCACTCATTGAGCGGCAAGCGAAGGCGACCTGCCGGAAGCCCCCGTGCCGCCGTTGTCATTGCCTGCGGACGGGAACTCTGCTCCGACCGGGTCCTTGAAAAACCGGAAGAAACTGGAGTCGGGAGACAATACCAGGCTCGTGTCGCCGGATTTCAGACCCGACTCATAGGCCTGCATGGAACGGTAGAAGGCGAAGAACTCGGGATCGGCGCCGAACGCCTCGGCAAAGATCTTGTTGCGCTCGGCGTCGCCGTCACCGCGGATGATTTCCGCGTCCCGTTTCGCCTCGGCCACAAGCACCGTCGCGTCGCGATCCGCGCGCGACTTGATCCGGCGGGCGGCTTCCTCACCCTGCGCCCGGATTTCGGTTGCTTCCCGCTGACGCTCGGTCTGCATTCTCGCGTAGATCGCCTGGGAGTTCGCCTCAGGCAGGTCGGCGCGGCGAATCTTGACGTCGATCACCTCGATGCCAAGCTCGGACGCGGCCTGAGACACTTCGTTGCGGATCTCCTCCATCAGACCGGAACGGTCGTCGCGCACGATGGCCTCGAAGGAGGCCTTCGCCACCACGGAGCGGAGAGACGACTGCAGGAAGGTTGACAGGCGCTGATTGGCCTCCGGAATGTTGTTCACGCGCTGATAGAACAGCACGGGGTCCTGAATCCGGTAGCGCGCGAACGCATCGACGACCAGCCGTTTCAGATCCGCGGCGATGACCTCCTGAGAGGACATGTTCAGATCCAGAATGCGCTTGTCGAGATAAATGACGTTCTGGATCGGCCAGGGATACTTGACCTTCAGGCCCGGATCGTCGCTGTCGGACTGGTTCACCACCCGGTCGATCTGACCGAAAGTGAGAACAAGCGCCTGCTGGGTCGGGTTCACCACGAACAGGCAAAGGTAGGCCGCGAAAGCGATGATAATGACAAAGATGCCAAGAATTGTTCCACGCATTACTGGGTTCCTCCCTGACGTGAGGACGGTGCGGAACCGCGCTGGTTCAGATTGTCGAGCGGCAGGAACGGCAGTACGCCGGGACCAGAAGCCTCGCTGTCGATGATGATCTTGTTGTTGCTTCCCAAAACTTTTTCCAGGGTTTCCAGATACATGCGCTCCCGGGTCACGTCCGGCGCGTTCTTGTACTGCTCGTAAATCTTGGTGAAACGCTGGGACTGACCGGTCGCCTCGGCGATGGTCTGATCCTTGTAGGCGTTGGCCGCTTCCAGGACCCGGGCCGATTCACCGCGGGCTTCCGGAACCACCCGGTTGGCATAGGCTTCCGCCTCGTTGCGGATACGTTCCTGGTCGGCGCGCGCGGCCTGAACGTCGCGGAAGGCGTCGATGACCTGCTGCGGCGGGTCAACCTTCTGCATCTGCACCTCGGTCACTTCGATACCCGCTTTATAGGCGTCGAGCGTTTCCTGCATCAAGGTGCGGACATCGTTCTGGATGGTCACACGGTTCTGGGTCAGGATGGAATCGATATTGGTGCTGCCGACCACTTCACGCATGGCGCTTTCGGCAACCGCTTTCACGGTCCCTTGCGGGTTCTGGATGTTAAACAGGAAGTCGTTGATGTCCTGACGCGTGTTGCGGATACGCCACTGAACCTTGAAGCCGACATCGACGATGTTCTCATCGCCGGTCAGCATCAGGCTTTCCTCAGGCACGTCGCGGGCGCGCACCGAGGTACCGACAACGGTTTCCTGAACGCCGACGGTCAGTTCCCGCTGGCGCTGAACCTGCGGCAGATAGACTTCGCCGATTGGATAGGGCCAGTTGTAGTTCAGTCCCGGAGGGGTCTGATCGACGACCTTGCCGAAGACCAGTTCGACACCGACCTCGCCTTCCTGAACGCGATAGAAGCCGGTGGCCAGCCAGACAACGAGAACGACAAGAACGATGATCAGAATACCAAGAGCGCCCAGGCTGCCACCGCCTCCCGGAAGAACGGTCTTCATGCGGTCCTGCGTGCGCTTCAACAGTTCTTCCAGATCCGGCGGCGTTCCGCCACCTCCCCGGTTCGGACCACCACCCCAGGGGCCGTTGTTGTTACCGCCGCCCCATGGGCCGCCATTGTTTCCGCCACCCTTCCAGGGGCCGCCGCCACCTGACTGATTGCTCCAAGGCATCAAAACTTCCTTCTGTGAAATCCGGCAGGCGTTGCCGGACTGTATCGGCTTAGGTTCCCGTTGAACGACAAAAAGCAGAAGAACTCATCGGACTTCAATTTTTAGAAGCACCTTTCACGCTCCGCGGAACGAGGGACGCTCATAGTCTTCACCGTTCTGACTCACCGTTCGTTATAGGGAGGTTACCGGATGCTTTCAACGAAAAGCCCTGGCTCCTCCCTTTCGCGATCTTCGGCGATTTCCCGTGCCGCAGGTGGGGCCCTGGGCCTCTTATGTCAAGGCTGGTGCGGAAAAATGTCCCGCTGCGTTTTTCGGAAGCGGATCACCCCTTCCGGACCATGTCGACATGCGGGATACCGTCTTCGATGTAAATCTCCGAAACGGTTTCGAAGCCAAAGGAACGGTAAAACTCTTCCAGATAGGTCTGGGCGGACAACAGTATCCTGCAACCGGGAACCAGTTCCCGCGCCTTTTCGATGCCGGCCCGCATCAGGAACCGCCCAAGCCCGAGGCCGCGTGCCTGCGGTGCGATGACCACCCGGCCGATCCGTGCCTCGCCCGCCTCCTTGTCGGTGAACAGCCTGATGGCGCCGGCGATCGCGCCTCTCCCCGTCTCCTGCCCGCTTTCCGTCTCCTGAATGAGAAAATGCAGGGCTTCAGGGTCCTTGCCGTCGATATCGGCGAACAGGGAGGCCTGCTCCACGATGAAGACATCCTGCCGCAGCTTCAGAAGATCGTGAACCTCGAGAGCGCCGAGGGCGGTAAATTCGATCCAGCGGCCAGTGAGATGATCTGGGAGCCTCATCCTAGTGAAATTTACGCGCACTCGCGAGAGGCAAACATTTCAGTTTGCGGAGCGTCATCCTCGGCTTGCACGACTTCTCTGCTCTTCAGCTTCTTTTTAAATTGCTCTTTCTGCATTTCACTCAAGAAGTCTACTTTCGGGCTAATGTCGGTATAGAATTGATCAATATCCAAGATCCGGACGTTTTGCATTCTTCGTTCCAGCTCAGTAATCCTGAAAGGATAATCATCATCTTCAGATTTTGAATACTCTGTTTCGCTTATCGTTCTCCACTGCCGCCCATCATACTCAAAATCAAAGTACGCGTCACCGACGACATCAGGAGCAAAAACCTCAGTAAGATAAACCCTGTTACAGAACTTCCTGAACAATTTGTAGATTTGATCACCGCCTATGACAAAAAATTCCTTTTGATCATTTAGGATCGAAAAAAAATCTGCAGCAAAAAATGCCGCTTCAACATTTGTGACAGCTTCTACTGTGTTCGGGAGACCTTCAGTATTCCGGGTTAGGACAATATTTTTTCTATTTGGAAGAGGCCTCCCAATAGAGTCAAAAGTTTTCCGCCCCATGATCACTGCTTTTTTCTGCGTGAGCTCTTTAAAGTTCTTGAGGTCACTTTTCAAATGCCATGGCAGTTGGTTTTCACAACCAATAACGTAATCCGGATAACTACGCGCTACTATGAATGATATCGACGGTAGAGCGATTTTCCGAACAGACATTTTCTTCCCCATGTTGACGATTTTCGACCGACAGATTCAGAAGCCGTTTGATCGATCGTCAGGTCTTTAAGCAGCAAAATTTTTGTCAGAGCGTGTAGCTAAATTATCCGACGACGCAACCCCCTCTTCAAAGCTAAATTTGTTGAGTCTTCAAACGGAGCATCTCTCAGAATGTCTCTCCATTCAATCACCTTAGGATTAGAGTTTTCCAATGTCGCGAAATTTGACCGACTGCTGCCTAAAAAATTCAAATTTCAACAGAGACTTCCAGAAACAATGCACACTGCAAACCAAGTTTCGTCATATCGTTGTCAAATTTATCGTCGTTCAAAATGAGTCAAAAAAACAAATAAACCTGAGGTAGTAAGGCGTGTCCGATTTGATGGAAACCGTTCTGATCGAACGCACCCGGGAGCTGATCCCGGACGCCCTTGTCGAACAAAAACGCATGTTCGGTTCGACCTGCTTCATGGTCAGCGGCAACCTCTTGATCTGCGCCTCCAAGCGCGGTCTCATGGTTCGGGTCGGCAAGGAGCAGGAAGCCGAGGCCCTCGCCAGACCCCACGCCTCCCCGGCCCATCCCTCGGGCCGGCCGATGCCGGGGTTCATCCGGGTCGCGCTGGAAGGTGTTGAAACGGACGAGGACCTGAAGGCCTGGATCGAGCTCGCCAGGACCTATGTCTGCGCCTTGCCGCCGAAGGCCGCCAGGGAGAAAAGGCCGAAGGCATCCAAACACAAACCCTGAAACCATGGAAAAGCGTTGGAAAATACTTGATCCAAAGCGCTTTGGATCTTATCACCGTGCCGTCCTGCCCTCCCAACGCGAGATGAGACCCATGGCCCCGACCCCAGAGCTGGCCCAAGAGCTGGCCCAGCGCTTTCCCAAGGACTTCCTGTTCGGCGTGGCCACCGCCGCCTATCAGATCGAGGGGGCAGCCAAAGAAGACGGCCGCAAACCCAGCATCTGGGACGCGTTCTCGAAAATGCCCGGCCGGGTCTACCAGCGGCACTCGGGCGACGTTGCCTGCGATCACTATCATCGCTTCGAAAGCGACCTCGATCTGATCAAGTCCCTGGGCGTCGGTGCCTACCGGTTTTCCATCGCCTGGCCGCGCATTCTCCCCGACGGCCGCGGCACGGTGAACGACAAGGGCCTGGATTTCTATGACCGCCTGATCGATGGCATGGTGGCCCGCGGCCTCAAGGTCTATCCGACCCTTTACCACTGGGACCTGCCCCTGATGCTGTCGGGCGACGGCGGCTGGACAGCGCGCAGCACGGCGGAGGCATTCGCAGAGTACACCGACGTCGTGGTCCGGCGGCTGGGCGACCGCATGGATGCGCTGGCAACCATCAACGAGCCCTGGTGCATCTGCCATTTGAGCCATCTTTACGGCATTCACGCACCGGGTGAAAAAAGCATGGAGGCCTTCGCCACCGCCCTGCACACGCTGAACCTCGCCCACGGCATGAGCGTTCAGGCCGCGCGCGCCGCCCGCTCCGACCTGCCGATGGGCATCGTGATCAACGCCCATTCCGTCTATCCCGTCAGCGATACGCCGGACGACCGGGCAGCCGCCGAACGCGCCTTCCTGTTCAACAACGATGTCTATTTCTCACCGGTGTTCAAAGGCTCCTATCATCCGGAAGTGCTCGAAGCCTTCGGCGGCATGATGGACATCCGGGACGGCGATCTGGGCATCATCAGCCAGCCGCTCGACTGGTGGGGCCTGAACTACTACACGCCGATGCGCGTCAGACACGATCCGGCGGAAGGGAGCGACTACCCGCGTACCATATCCGTCCCGCCGGAAAAAAGCCCGGACCTGACGGACATAGGCTGGGAGGTCTACGAGACAGGCCTGACGGATCTTCTGAAAGAGCTTTATGCCCGCTACCCGCTGCCGGTCTGTTTCATTACCGAAAACGGCGCCTGCTACAACGACGAGCCGGAAAATGGCGTGATCGACGACCGGCGCAGGATCGCCTATCTGGACAAGCACTTCGGCGCGGTTGCCGATGCCGTGGATGCGGGCGTTCCCGTGAAAGGGTACTTCCTCTGGAGCCTGATGGACAATTACGAATGGGCGGAAGGCTACCGGATGCGCTTCGGCATCGTACATGTCGACTATGAGACCCAGGTGCGCACGCTGAAAAACAGCGCCCTGTGGTACCGCGACCTGATCGGAATTCATGAAGAGGAGCGGTGAGACCGGCGGGGTCGCGTTTCCCCCTTCCGCCCGTGTTCTTCCTATGCCTCCAGAAAACTCCCAAGAATAATCTCGCTCCAGACCTTCGTCGGCGGGATCCATGCGTCCCAGTTGTTGTAATCCCCCGCGAAAACCACCGCGGCGCAATCGGCCTTCGGGCAGATCCAGAGCCGCTGGCCGCCATTGCCGAAACCGGCGATCCAGGCCGTCGGTCCGCCGAAGGCCGGAACGGGCGCCTGGCCGCAAAACCAGAAACAACCGTAGTCAGGCCCCTCTGTCGTGGAAACCAGCGGCCGCGTCGAGGCGACGATCCAGGCTTCCGGAACGACTTGCCTGCCGGCCCACTTGCCGTTGTTCAGGACCAGCCGGCCGATCTTCAAAAGGTTAGGCGCGGTCATACGAAGACCCGAAGCCGGGGAATGGGTTCCATCCGGGCCAGCGGTCCACTCGAAACGGCCGATACCGAGCGGCTCGAACAGGGCCTTTCGGGCAAAATCCGGCAACGGCAGCCCGGTGCCCCGGCGGATAATCTCGCCGATCAACGCAGTCGCTCCGCCGCTATAGATCCAGCGCTCGCCCGGCTCCGCCACAAGCGGCCGGTCCAGAATGTAGCGGTGACGGTCCGGCGCCATTTCCATGGCGATTTCGCTGTTTTCCGGCCCGGTGTAGGGCTTGCTTTCGTCCCATTCCATGCCGAGCGTCATGGTCAGCGCGTGCTCGACCGTCCGGCTCATCCGTTGCGGATCGGCGGCGAGATCGGGATACTCGGGAAAGAGGCTCAGGATCGGCGTGTCCAGCCGGGGCACGAGCCCTCTCTCAAGGGCAATCCCGTAAAGCAGGCTGACGATGCTCTTGGAAACCGAGCGCAGATCGTGCAGCGTGTCCTCCGAAAACGCCACCTCCCCAAGCGGCCGCCCCCAGTTCTCGTCCGGCCCCCTACCGTAGCTTTCCAGAACCGTTTCGCCGGAGCGCTCGGCCAGAACAGCGTGGAGATGGGGCAACTGCCCGGCTTGCTCACCGCTTGTCAGCTTGCGCCCGATCATCGGATCGAAGCCGAGATTTTCGGCGGCGAGAGCATGGGGAGAGAGAGAAAGAGACGCCACAGATTTCATCCGATTGAAGAGAGCACCATCCGCATTTTGACGGAGTTTCTGGCGAATGCGAACCTTTTTCCCGGCCGCTCCATCCAAAAAAAGGGGCAAGTCTGCTTGACCTTCCAGCGGCTGGAGACCCAATGTTTTTCACCGGCCGCACGTTCCGGCAGCAGACAAGCGTTTTCTCGGGACATCACGTCATGGACAGACGATCAATCCTCAAAGCCGCGCTCCTTGGCACCGCAAGCCTGGCGGCGCCATCTTTCTCTTTGGCCCGAACCCCGGACGGCCTCTTTGAGTTGACCGCCGGCAAGGGCCAGGGAAGACTGTACGGCGACGCGGGA
Source organism: Roseibium aggregatum (assembly GCF_017309185.1). Taxonomy (GTDB): domain Bacteria; phylum Pseudomonadota; class Alphaproteobacteria; order Rhizobiales; family Stappiaceae; genus Roseibium; species Roseibium aggregatum_B. The sequence continues at coordinate 558,918 of NZ_JAEKJZ010000002.1, forward strand.
GGCCTGTCCGAACTCTGGCTCTACAACGACCGTCTTCCCGGTCCTGAAATCCGGGTCAAGCGCGGCGAGCGGGTCAGGGTCCTCTTCAAAAACACTCTCGATGAACCAACCTCCGTGCACTGGCACGGGATACGGATCGACAATGCCATGGACGGCGTCGCCGGCCTGACCCAGCCGCCCGTGCAGCCTGGCGAGAGCTTCGAGTACGATTTCGTCGCACCGGATGCGGGCACCTATTGGTATCACGCCCACACCATGAGCTGGAACCAGGTCCCGCGCGGTCTTGCGGGACCGCTCATCGTGGAAGACGAAAAGCCTCATTTCCCGGTCAAGCGCGACATCACTCTGTTTTTGAGCGACTGGCGCCTCGACGACAAAGGCCTCCTGGAAACAGCAAGTTTCGGCGCGATGCACGATTTCGCTCACGCCGGACGGCTCGGAAACTGGCTGACGATCAACGGACAGTCCATGCCCGACATCCCCTTGCAGCAGGGACGCTGGCACCGGTTGCGCCTGATCAACGCCTCCGCCTCACGCGTCCTCGACCTGGCTCCGGACCGGTTCGGGGCGCAGGTAATCGGTCTGGACGGCCAGGCTTTCAGCGCTCCGCGAGAGATCTCCGGCACCCTCCAGCTTGCTCCCGCACAGCGCATGGACCTGATCGTACGCCCTGAGAAAACCGGCACGCTTCCCTTCGAGATGATGACGGGCAAGCCTTTCACCTTCGCCAGATTTCAGGTGACGGAGACCGACAGCGAAGATCTGCAACTCACGCTGCCGCCGGCAAACGATCTTGAGGAACCCGATCTTTCCTTCGCCCGGGAGCTGCCGCTCGTCATGGCGGGAGGAGCCATGGGTGGAATGCGTTCCCTGATGCGGGACGGCGTCAGCCTGAACCCCCGCGAAATGATGGAGGCCGGCCTGTTCTGGGCCTTCAACGGCTCCGCCGGGATGGAGGACACGCCGTTTTTCACCGCCAACCAGGGTGAAACCATCGTTCTTGAAAGCCGCAACGACACCGCCTTCCCGCATGCCATTCATCTGCACGGCCATCATTTCAGGGTCCTGGAGCGTAATGGAGTGAAACTGGATCACCAGGACTGGCGCGATACCTTCACCACCGTTCCCGAAGAGACGGTCAAAATCGCCTTTGTCGCGGACAACCCCGGCAAGTGGCTGCTTCACTGCCACATGCTTGGTCATTCGGCGTCAGGCATGATGAACTGGTTTGAGGTGAGCTGACCTTACACCGCGATCGGCGCGGCGATATGCGGAAGCGGATCGTAATTCACCAGTTCGAAATCCGCGTATTTGAAAGCGAACAGATCGGTGACCGCCGGGTTGATCTTCATCTCCGGCAGGGCGCGCGGCGTACGGGTGAGCTGTTCGCGGGCCTGGTCGAAATGGTTGGAATAAAGATGGGCATCGCCCAGTGTATGCACGAAGTCGCCGGGCTTCAGACCGGTTACCTGGGCGATCATCATGGTCAGCAGCGCATAGGAGGCGATGTTGAAGGGCACGCCCAGAAACACATCGGCCGAGCGCTGGTAGAGCTGGCAGGAAAGCCTGCCGTCCGCCACATAGAACTGGAACAGGGAATGGCACGGCGGCAGGGCCATTTCGTCAACCAGCGCCGGGTTCCAGGCGGAGACGATCAGGCGGCGGCTTTCCGGATTGCTGCGGATCATTTCCAGAAGCTTGGCAATCTGGTCGATGGAACGCCCGTCCGGCGCCGGCCAGGAGCGCCACTGGTAGCCGTAAACCGGGCCGAGATCGCCGTTCTCGTCCGCCCAGTCGTCCCAGATCTTGACCCCGTTTTCCTTGAGATAACGGATGTTGGTATCGCCGGACAAAAACCAGAGCAACTCGTGGATGATGGATTTAAGGTGCAGCTTCTTGGTGGTGACCAGGGGAAAGCCATCCGCCATATCGAAACGCATCTGATGGCCGAAGATCGAGCGCGTGCCCGTTCCGGTGCGGTCGCCGCGATCGACGCCTTCCTCGAGGATTTTTGCCAGGAGATCGAGATATTGCTGCACGGCCGGTTCCTTACCGAAAGCGACATTTCCGAATGGGCCTAACTTCGCAGATTTTTGGCAAAACACACCCCCTCCAACGGCCTTTCCCCAGATCCTGTCCCGCGTGGCACCGCTTCGCCGGCAAACCGCCTGCTTTGCGCGAAACCTCTTTCAATTCCTTGCCGAAACCCCTATATCAGGCGTGCTGGGCAACCAGCTATGGCAATAAACGGTCAGTGCAATAAGCCTATCGGACCCGGGGGCGGTACCCGGCGCCTCCACCAAAGCTCATACGGTTGCGGATCAGGAATCGCATGAGTTTCGGCGGGGGCGAAATAGGATCGACGAGGGTGTAAAGACTGCGCTTTTGCTCGGCATTGTACCACCGTTATCGGGCTGTTCTAATAGTTGCAAACGACAACTATGCTATGGACAACGCCGTCGCTGCGTAATGCAGTGCAGGTAGTCCTTTAAAGTCCTGTTGGGTTAGCTCCGGCAGGCGGGGTTCGGAGGCACCTGGCAACAGAAGCCTCCACTTCTTCATTCCCCCACCTGTTATACCGAGCCACAAGGTCGTGAGTGACCCGCCGGGGCAAGTTGGTGTAAGCTTGTCTCGAGAAACGCATTCTTCGGGTATCCCTTGGAAAAGAGCCTTTTCTTTTTGATCCCGGCCCCGCAATGTGGTCCTGATAAACGACTGTTCCAACGAGATTCGACAAAAGCTGATGTCTGAAGACCTACTGCGATACGACATTCTGATCCAGGACGCGCTGCGTGGCGCCGTCAAGAAGATCCTTGCCGAGGTCGGACGCACCGGGCTGCCCGGAGAACACCACTTCTACATCGCCTTCGACACCAACGCCCCCGGCGTGCGCATCTCCCAGCGCCTGAAGGAGCGGTATCCGCAGGAGATGACCATCGTCCTGCAGCACCAGTTCTGGGACCTTGCCATCGGCGAGCATGCCTTCGAGGTCGGACTGTCCTTCGGCGGCGTCCCGGAAAAGCTGCTGGTGCCCTTCTCCGCCATCAAAGGCTTCTTCGATCCGTCCGTACAGTTCGCTCTGGAGTTCGACCCCGGCAAGACCGCGGAAGAGCTTCCCGAGGAATTGCTCGAGGCCGTCGAAGAACTTGCCAAGGCCGAGCAGGAGCTCGCCGAAGGCGAGGCATCCGAGAAAGGCCCGTCCAAACTGAAGGAAGCCGCCTCTTCCGACAACGAAGGCGGGGAAAAGCCCGAAGCAAAATCGCCTGAGAACGACGGCGGCGGCGAAGTCGTTTCCCTGGATGCCTTCCGCAAGAAGACCTGACCGGCAGAACTTGAGGACCTCATGAGCGCGGACATCGTCAATCTGCGCCAGGCGCGCAAGGACAAGAAACGCCGGGACAAGGACAAGGCGGCTGAAGACAACCGGCGCAAATTCGGCCGCACCAAAGCCGAACGCGAGACCGCCCGCCGAAACCGCCAGGATCTGGAACGTCAGGTCGAGGGCCACAAACTCGACAAGTCCCACCCCTCGGACGGCGATGACGGCGCGTAGTCACCCATGGCGCTGATCAAACGCTCGCTGTCGCTGCACGCCCACCGGACCAGCCTGGCGCTCGAGCTGGAATTCTGGCAGGTGGTGGATGACTGCGTCGAAGCGGAAAACCGGTCGCTTGCCGGTCTGATCGCCGAGATCGACGACAGCCGCGATCCGGATGACCCGCTCTCTTCCGCTGTCCGGGTCTGGGCGCTGAACCGCGTCAAAGGAAACCGCCCGTAGTGCATGTTGCGATGGCGGCCCGTGAAGCCCAGGCGGCAGACCCGAAGCTCCTGTAGCTGCGGGGCTCTGAGCGACGCAGCGCCCAGAGCCCCGCAGGACATGCGTGTGTTTAAGCGCGGGTCGACTTCACGATGTTCATGAACTCCAGCGCACGGCCGGCATCGACCGCATTCCAGGTGTGCCCGTCAACCTTGAGGGAAGACCCGACAATGCAGCCGTCCGCGATCTTGAGCACATCGGCCACGGTCGCGTGCTTGACCCCGGTGTTGGCAAGCACGGGGGTGTCCGGCAGCGCTTTCTTGACCGCTTCGAGATCGTTCATCTCGGCCGCCTCGCCGGTGATCGCACCGGAGACGAGCACCGCGTCGGGAATCGAGGAGAACACAGCCGAGCGCGCGCGATCCGGCAGCGGGCGAGCGTCAAGCGAATGGGCGAACTCGGCCGAAACGTTGTTCAGGATGACAAGGTCCTTGCGATCGAGCCGGCGTGCTTCGCGCATCGCACGACCGGCGTTCGGCGTCCAAGGCCCCATGTCAGAGGCATAGGTTCCGGTGAAGATCTCGCGCACGAACGAGGCGCCCGTCGCCGCGGCCAGGGCAACCGTCGCATCGGGATCCCACAGGACGTTGACGCCGAAGGGCTTGCGGATCTTCTCGCGCAGGCGACCGATCACAAACGCCATTGCCGAGGTGGTTGCGACATTCACCTCCAGTTCGTAGGGCCGATCGTTCTCGTTGCCGAACATCACGGCGTCGACATCGGCGGCCTGAAGGGCATCCAGATCCTTCAGGGCGGCCTGATAGATCCCTTCGACACCGGCATTGGCGTCGTAAAGCGGGGTACCGGGCATCGGGTTGAGGTGCACCATTGCGATAACGGGCTTGATCCCCGGGAAAAGCGACCCGAATTTCATGGCAAGTCTCTCCTTTGACCCCGCCTCAGGCGGAGTTCGGTTAAAGCGGAAACGGAAGCGGCCTCAGGTCTTTCTGCGTTCCAGCAGAAAGAAGAAGACCACCGTGATGAGAAGAACGATCAGGAGCAGGATGAAGGCGGCAGCGCTGCCCTCGTTCAAGGCAAGCCCCTGAAAGGCGCGTTTATAGGCAAAGAAGGACAGCAGCTCGGTCGAGACGCCGGGGCCGCCCTTGGTCAGGATGTAGATCAGATCATAGGTGCGAAACTCGTTGATCAGCTGGATCACCACCGCGATCATCGCGACCGGACGCAGCAGCGGCAAAGTGATGTACCAGAACTGCTGCATGGGACCTGCGCCATCGACCTCGGCCGCTTCGTACGGATCGCGCGGCAACGAGGCGAGCCCGGCCGAAAGCAGGAGGATGACGAATGAGGTCTGCTGCCAGATATCGATGAAGATCATGGTTTTCAGCGCCAGTCCCGAATCGCCCAGCCAGTCGATCATCGGCAGGCCGAGCCCGGCCAGCGTCTGGTTGACAATGCCCAGATTGGGCTGCAGCAGCATTCGCCAGATCAGGGCGACGGCGACAGGAGACATGGCCATCGGCAGGGTGAGCACAGCGAAATAGACACCACGCATCGCGACCACCTGGCGCAGCATGAGCGCAATGCCGAGCCCTACGACGAACTCGCCCATCACTGTGGCAACCGAATAGCGCAAGGTTATGCCGAGCGAATTCCAGAACAGCGGCTCCGACATGATCGCGAGGAAATTTCCGAAGCCGGTGATGGTCAGCGCCGGACGGATAAGCGTCATGGAAGAAAGCGAAATGGCGGCCGCGTAAAGCACCGGCAGGCCCATGACGATGGCCAGCATCGTCAGGCCCGGGCCGGCAAAGCCCCATCCTGCGCGCATCATGTCGGTCGTTTTCGTGCTCATCGGGTCTCTTTCGGCCGGCTGCAACCGGGAGGCGAGCGGGACGTATCCCGCCCGCCTCCGCGATTTGCGTTACTTGTTCATCAGGTCGGTAAGGCCTGAAGAGGCAGCTTCGAGCGCGTCGGAGACGGTCGCATCGCCGCTGGCTGCGAGCGAGACCTGGGTGCCAAGAGTGTCTTCGTACTGCGCCGAATAGGTGAAGATCGGGAAGGATTTCCCGCTTTCGACCACAGCCATGGCGTCCTTGTAGAACGGGTATTTCGCCAGGACATCCGGGTTGGTGTAGACCTCGGCCTGCACCGGCGCGTGACCCTCCATTGCACGAGCTACGGCGACGTCCTTGCTCTGAACCCAGGTGATGAACTTCCAGGCGGCATCCTTTTCTTCCTGCGGAACGTTCTTGGCGATGCCCCAGCCCCAGCCGCCGCTTTCGCCGTGGCCGCCCGGCATGACCGACAGCGCCACCTTGCCTGCGACATCCGGACAGGTTTCGGCATTGTCGATCTGCGGCAGCATCCACCAGTAGGTGACCATCGAGAACGCTTCGCCCGAGCACATCAGCCGCATCGTGTCATCGAGCGTGGCCGAAAGAGCCCCGGTCTGCGCGGCGTTGTTGATCGCGTCCTTGTAGAGGGAAAGCGCGGTCTCGCCCGCCTCGCCCGCCAAAACGACGTTGCCGTCGGCATCGAGATATTCGCCGCCCGCGGAAAACAGGTAGTTGGAGAATTCCATCGCGTTCGGGTCACCCTTCTGACCCTGCATCGCGGCGCCGTTGACCTTGCCGTGCGCCTTCATGAACTTGGCGATCTCGACATATTCCTCGAGCGTCCCGGGCGCCTTCAGCTCCTGGCCGGTCTCCGATTTATAGGCCGCCTTGAGATCCGCGTCATTGAGCAGGTCGGTGCGGTAGATCAGGCCCATCGAATAATTGTACATCGGCACGAGGGGCATTGATTCCTGGGTGTTGCCCAGAAGATCCATCGTCGAGGGAATGAAGGCCGACATGTCGAAGCCGGATTCTTCGGCATAGGGCTTGAGGTCTTCCAGCCAGCCGGCAGCCGGGAATTCGCCCGCCCAGAGGAAATCCACCTCAAGCAGATTGTAATCACTTTCTCCGCTGACAAGTTGCGCCACCAGCTTGTCGTGCATGTCGCCGTAGCCGACCTTTTCGAACTCGACCTTGATGCCGGTCTTTTCTTCGAATTCGGGAAGCATCTTCTCGATGATCGCCGTTTCCGGAACGTCTTCCATGAGCGCTTTCAGCGTGACGCCGTCAGCCAGAGCGGTACCGCCGAAAAGGGAAGCCGCAAGTCCAAGTGTCAGCGGGAAACAGGTCTTTTTCATTTCAATATCCTCATCTGTAAGGTTTGACTGCTCTTCTTGTTGTTATTTCACCGATCCGAAGGAGAGCCCCTCGACCAGGTATTTCTGAATGAACTTGGCGGCGACCATCAGCGGCAGAATGGCGAGCGAAACGCCCGCGGCGACATTGGAGATCTGCACGCCGTTGGAGGTCTGAAGACTTGCAAGCGCGACCGGAACCGTCGCCGTGTTCGACCCTCCCAGGATCAGGGCGAACAGAAACTCGTTCCAGGAAAGGATGAAACCGAGCACCGCCGCCGCCATGATGCCGGGCGCCGCAACCGGGAGCACCACGCGCCAGAAGGCACCCCAGCGGGTCGCGCCGTCTGTCATGGCCGCGCCCTCGAGGTCCTCGGGGATCGCCTCGAAGAAACCCATCAGGATCCAGGTCAGGAACGGCAGGTTGATTGCCGCGTAGACAATCGTCAGGCCGGTCAGCGAATTGGTCAGGCCGACGTTTCGAAACAACATGAAGGTCGGCAGCGCCAGTGCCACGGGCGGAAGCATCTGGCTGGCGAGCGTCGCGAAACGCGCGAACCTGCCGCCGGTGCGAAACCGCGCAAAGGCATAGCCGGTCATCGCGGCGAGCGGCATGGTCACGATCACCGACAGGCTCGCCACGATCAGCGAATTCATGTAGTTGCGTCCGAAATTCTTTTCGGCGAACAACGCCCGGTAATTGTCGAGGGTCACCGACGGCAGGATTGCCGAGCTGTAGCTGTCCTGCGCCGGAACCAGCGATGTGCGCAAGACCCACAAGATCGGAAAGAGCACGATCGTGACGGCCAGGATCAGCCCGATATGCGAAAGGATCCGCCGGCCCATCTCACGTCTCCCGTGCGATCGCGTCGCCGCTGGAGGCGTCGAACAGGTGCATGTGGGCCAGATCCGCATAAAGAGTAATTTTCTCGCCGATCCTCGGCAGGAAATGGCGGTCGGCGCGAACCGATACGGACTGCTCCCCGGCCTCGACCACGATCAGGTTTTCCGGACCCAACGCCTCAAGCACCGTCACGATGCCCTCAAAGGCCTGCGCTCCGGGCTTGGGCCGGGTCAGAATGTCTTCAGCCCGCAACCCGAACAGCAGCCCCTGCCCGACTGACGCGCGATAAAGCGCGGCCTCGCGCTCCGGCAAAGGCCCGGCCACGGGGCCGGCATCGAGTGTCACTACCTCCCCTTCCGCGCTCAAACGCGCCTCGATCAGGTTCATCGCGGGAGCGGCAAGGAACTGCGCCACAAAGGTGTTGCGCGGCTTCGCGTACACCTCGAGTGGCGCGCCGACCTGCTCGATACTGCCGTTGCGCATGATGCAGATGCGATCGCCCATCGTCATTGCCTCGACGTGATCGTGGGTGACGAAAACTGTGGTCTTCCCGACGCGGCGATGCAGCTTCACCAGCTCCTGCCGCATTTCGCCACGCAGTTTCGCGTCGAGGTTCGACAGCGGTTCATCCATCAGAAAAACGTCGGGCTCGCGCACGATGGCCCGTCCGAGCGCCACGCGTTGCCTTTGCCCTCCCGAAAGGGCCGATGGCTTGCGGTCCAGATAGGGTTCAAGGCCCAGAACGGAGGCCGCCTGCGCGATCCGGCGCTTCTGTTCGTCCGCAGGTGTCTTACGCATCTTCATGCCAAACCGCATGTTCTCGCGCACACTCATGTGCGGATAGAGCGCGTAGGATTGAAACACCACCGCCACGTTGCGGTGGCGCGGCGCCAGGCGCGTCACGTCCCGCCCGGAGATGCTGATCTGGCCGTCCGTCGTTTCCTCCAGACCCGCAATCATTCTCAACGTGGTGGACTTGCCACAACCCGACGGCCCGAGGAGCACCATGAACTCCCCCTCCTCGATTTCGAGAGAGACATCCCTCACACCGAAGTTGCCGAGGCCGTAATCCCGGCTGACCTTGTTGAGCTTGATCTCTGACACGTACGTATTCCGTCGGATTGGGAGAGAAGACTGGATGAAAAGTTCAGCGGATGCCGCGTCAGGTCATGTAGACGCCGCCCGTCACGTTGATTGCCTGCCCCGTCATGAAACGTGCCGCGTCCGAACACAGGAACACGGCGACGCCGGCAACGTCTTCCGGGGTTTCGATCCGGCCGAGCGGCGTTTGCGAGATATAGTCCTGCTGCACCTCTTCGGGCGTCATGGAGCGCAGTTCCGCCTCCCACGCGATCTCGCGCTCCTGCATCGACGTGCGCACGAAGCCGGGGCAAACGGCGTTCACGCGAATTCCGGAAGGCGCAAGCTCCCTTGCAAGCCCCTGCGTCCAGCCGACCACGGCGAATTTGCTGGCCGAATAATGCGCAAGCAACGGCGCGCCGACCTTGGCCGCCAGCGAAGCGGTGTTGACGATGGTCCCGTGCCCCTGCGCCAGAAAATGGCGGGCCGCGATCTGGTTGGTCAGGAACACGCCGCGCGCGTTCACATCCATGTTGAAGTCCCAATCGCGATCGGTCAGGTCCACGGCACGCCGCATGCTGGAGACACCGGCGTTGGCAATACAGATGTCGACAACCCCGGCCGCCTCGAGCGCGGCTGAAAACGCCGCCTCAACCGAGGCCCGGTCGCTGACGTCGATCTTCACGGCATGATGTCCTGCACCGAGCGCATCAGCCGCGGCCTTCGCCGCGTCGAGATCGAGGTCCGCGATCGTGACGGAAACACCTTGGGCGGCCAGTGCTCGTGCAATGGCCAAGCCGATACCGCCCGCGGCACCGGTCACGAATGCTGATTTCCCCTTAAGCCCCGGATGCGTCTGAAGGGCCAATTCGTGTTCATTCATGTTTCATTGCTCCAGTGAGTGATCAAAAGCAAACACAGATTCACATTACTGACAAGAAAAATGTTTATTTTTGTTCGATTGAAATGTCGCTTATGTTCTGATTTGATTACTTTATGGTTTTATGCAGAGATCGTGGAAATGACAGACAGTTCGATCTATCCGACGCAAGAGAAGCTGGCCAAACGCGGCCGCACCCCTGCCCAGGCACGTCTGGCAGCGATCCTCGACCGCCTCAATCAGGGTGGATCGGTCTCGGTCACCGAAATCGCGGAGGAATTTCAGGTTTCGGACATGACAGTCCGCCGCGACTTGGCGGAACTGGAAGCACAGGGGCTGCTTGAAAGAGTGCATGGCGGCGCCGTCAGCCTCCAGCACGGTCCCCTGACGGTGATTGACGACGTGGAACCACTGTTCGAGGCCCGCCGCCGCCTGAACAGCGATGCGAAATCCAGGATTGCCGAGGCCGCCCTGGCTCTGGTCGCCGGCCAGCAGACCCTGGCTTTCGATCTGGGGACAACCGTGCTGGCGGGAGCGCGCGCCCTGGCCGCTTCGGACCCGGCGCCGGGTTTGCGGATTTTCACCAACAGCCTGCGGGTCGCCCAACTGACGGCTGCGGCATCGATCCAGACTTATGTTCCCGGCGGGCTGATCCAGCCGGGGGAGATGTCGGTCACCGGCCAGGGCGCCGTTGAAGACTTCTCCCGATACTATTTCGACACGGCGCTGATCGGTGCCTCGGGCCTGACCCCCGACGGGGTGTTCGACTATTCACCCGAGGAAGCCGCGATGAAATCGGTATACATTCAACGCTCCTCCCGCCGTATCCTGATGATCGATAGTTCGAAGTTCCGCCGCATCTCCACCGTACGGGTCGCGGATCTGTCGCAGATCTCGATCATGGTCTCCGACGCCGCTCCGCCGCCGGAGCTGGCTCAGGCACTGGAAGAAGCAAACGTCTCGATCCTTGTCGCCTGACTTTCCCGAGGTTTCACATGTCACTTTTTCTTGGTCTCGACATCGGGACGACTTCGACGATTGGCCTGCTCATCGAGCTTCCGGACCGGATTCTGGCCAAGGTGTCGCGCCCGGTCACGCTGCACTCGGTCCATCCAGGCTGGGCCGAGGAGGATCCGGCACAATGGTGGGCCAATTGTTGCGCGATCGTTCCCGAACTTCTGGAAAAATCCGGCCGCCAAGCCTCCGAGATCGCGGGGATCGGCGTCGCGGGCATGCTGCCCGCGACCATCCTGCTGGATTCGCAAGGCAATCCGCTGAGGTATTCGATCCAGCAAAGCGACGGCCGCGCCGGAGCGGAAGTGGACGAGATGCGTGGCGAGATCGATGAGACCGCCTTTCTGGCTGCCGCCGGCAATGGCGTAAACCAGCAGCTCGTCGGAGCGAAAATGCGCTGGCTGAAACGCCACGAACCCGAGGTGGTTCGTGAAGCCAGGGCCCTGCTGGGCTCATACGACTACATCAACTTCCGTCTGACCGGCGTTGCCCGTGTCGAGCAGAACTGGGCTCTCGAGGCAGGGATCGTGAATGTCGCGACCAACGAGATCGACCTCGAACAGGCTGCTCTGACGGGGATCGACCCGGCCTTGCTGCCGCCCCTTGCCCCCTCCTCCGCGGTCATGGGCCACGTGACCGAAGAGGCAGCCGCTGAAACGGGACTTGCCACGGGGATCCCGGTCGTGGGCGGTGCGGCGGACATGATCGCCTCCTGTCTCGGCGCCGGCGTGGTCTCGAATGGCGATGTGCTGCTGAAGTTCGGGGGCGCGGTGGACATCCTGACCGCGACCGACAAGGCAATTCCGGACGGACGCCTGTTTCTGGACTATCATCTCGTGCCCGGCCTCTGGATGCCCAACGGTTGCATGTCCACCGGCGGTTCCGTGCTCAACTGGTTCGTGGAGACCTTCGCCAGCGGGACAACGCCACTTGACGGCTCGCGTCACGCCGCACTCGATGCGCTGGCCGCGGACCGCCCGGCCGGCGCGATGGGCTTGACGTTCCTGCCTTATCTGCTCGGCGAGAAAACCCCGCTGCACGACCCCTCGGCGCGCGGTGCACTGAACGGCCTGACCCTGTCGCACGACCTGGGACATATCTGGCGGTCCGTGCTCGAATCCTACGCCTACGCGATCCGCCATCACATCGAGACCTTCAACGAGATTGGGTACGAGACCACGCGCTTCTTCGTTTCGGACGGTGGAGCGAACAGCAATGTCTGGATGGGGATCGTCGCGGATGTTCTCGGCGTTCCCCTGCAGCGGCTCGGCGGCCATCCGGGTTCCTGTCTCGGAGCGGCCTGGGTCGCGGCGGTGGGATGCGGTTCCGCGGACTGGACCGGCATCGCCGCACTGACGAAGCGCGATGCCCTGATCACACCGAATCCGGAGAACCGCCAAGTCTATGACGCTGGCTACGCCCAGTTCAGAAATCTCTATGAACGCCTGGAAGGAAGCTCTTCATGACCCTGCGTGCGATCGCCTGGGACATTGACGGAACGCTTGTCGACAGCGAGCCCCTGCATCATCGTGCGCTCGTCGCGGTCTGCGCTGCCTATGGCCTGGAAATCGATCCGCAGGACCAGAGTTTCGTCGGCGTTCACATCGGCCATGTCTGGGAGCGTTTGCAGCCGCGGTTTCCCGTCGCCGTCGAGGAACGGCAGTGGCACGAACAAATCCGCGCCTTCTACGCCAGGCACAGCGACAGCCTCGTCCCGATCCGGGGAGCCGTCGAAACGGTCAAAGCCCTTGCCGAGGCCGGCGTCAGACAGATCTGCGTTTCAAATTCCGACCGTGCTGTCGTCGATGTGAACCTGGCGAGCCTCGGCATTGCGGATATCATGTTGGGATCGATCAGCCTCGACGATGTGCCCGCCGGCAAACCCGATCCCGCGCCATACCGGATGGCGGCGGAGGCCCTGGAGCTGCCGCCGCAGAATGTTCTGGCGGTCGAAGACAGCGAAACGGGGATGCGATCGGCCCTCGCCGCGGGTCTGAAGGTCGCCCTGTTGGGAGGCAATCCGACGGACAGTTCGGCGCGCGCGCACTTTTGTCCGGTAAGCCTCTCCGAAATCCCCGGGCTTCTGGCCCGTTGAGCGACGGCGGCGGTTTGTGAAACGCGGAACCAGACCGCCGGGGCCGCCTTGATCCGGACATTCGCGTCAAAGCGCTTGACGGCAGATAGACGTCAGACCGGAGGATCGCTCCGGTCCATAGCCTGCGATTTCTCTTTATTGCACACCGGGAAGCACCAGAGGACCTTCCGTTTCCTGCGTGATCAGGTCATCGATCGAAACCGGCGGTTCGAGCGGCGGCAGACTGCCCGCCGGCTTGGCGGCCGGCGCTCCGCCCGGAGGCGGTGACACGTTGCCGAGACCGGAAGGCTCCAGAACAGCCCGAATGCGCTCGGCGAAGGGAGCCGGAGCCCCGGAAGGCGTGACGACGCCCTGCCGGAGCGGATCGGCCGAGCCGGACCCGGGCACGTCCGGCGCGGATGCGTCCGGCGACGGAAGCGCCGAATTCTCCAGGTCTTCAGGCTCTGCCTCTTGGGGAGCGGTCTCCTCAAGCTCCAGCCGCAAGCGCTCTTCCTCCGCGCGCTGCGCCGCCTCCGCCGCGAGCCGTTGCCGCCGGGCCTGCGCCTCTCGCTGGAATTTCAGCTCACGCAGCAGCCGGTCTCGCTCCAGGATTTCCGCCTGCAGCTTTTCGACCCGTTCGACTTCCTGCTCGAACGCGCGCAGCGTGAGATAGGCAGTAAAGGGTGCGATGTCGACCCGTCGTTCCGGACCGTCGACCGGTCCCTCGAACAACAGCCCGACCTGCGGTTCCGCGCCGGTCACCGCGTCTTCGCCGGGGTCAACCTTCAGGGAGAAATCCGCATCGAGACCGAGCTTGGACAAATCGACTTCCGCCGACCCGAAAATCTCCGCTTTTTCCGAATCGACAACCACGTTTCGGGCGCTCAGACGTCCGCCCACCAGGGTCAGAGTGCCGTCCACCCGTTTGAAAGGCAGGCTGCCCGCCGCCATGTGGCTGACAAAGACTTCCCGGATCTTTTCGTCGCGCAGATCGAGCCCCGCGTCGACCGCACGGGTAACGAGGGGAAAGGCCTGAGGATTAAGCCCGCGGAAATCGCCTTCTTCCATCTTGAAGGTGCCGCCGCCGTTCAGACCGGCAACGATCGCCGAAATCGAGCGGCCCGCTCCTTCGAACTCGAGAAAAAGGTCGAGTGACCCGGACGCCACGGCCCGGTTGTCAGGGCGCCAGATCACTTGCCGGAGGTCGGCCTTGTCCAGTTTGACCCGGCCGGACAAGGCGGCTTCGGCTTCGGTCCTGCGCAGGGAAAGGCTTCCTTCCAGACCGCCCCCGGCAAACGCCCCCGAAAGCCCGTCAAGCCGGAGCATGACGGGCGTCAGCCGCAAATCCGCGCGCGGGTTGGCGATCTCCGTGGTCTCGTCCACCATGAGCCGGCCGGCTTCAAAGGCCAGCGACAGGTCCAGACCGCCCAGAAGCGGTGCGCCGAATGTGGCAACCGGCCAGATGCTGGAGCCGTCTCCTGCGGAATACCACTGGTCCGGACCGAGGATCAGCTCCGTCAGGTTGCGCAGATCGGCCTGGGACACAGTGAGCGCCCCCGAGAACCGGCGGTTGCGTTCTCCCGGCGCCGGTTCGAGATCGCCCTCCAGATGACCTTCGAAACGCGTGCCGTCGATCGTGCCTTCCGCCGAGGTGATGGCAATTTCGCTGCCGGTGCCTTCCACGGCGACGGCGATTTCCGCAGGAATGGATCCGGTCATGACGGGCAGAACCCGGCCCGCCATCAGGGCGAGTGGGCCCAGGTCGCCGGTCGAACCCGTGAATTCAAAACGGTAATCGGGGTCGGTATCCTTCTTCAGGACGAGTTCCCCCTCGCCCGCCAGCTTGGACCCGCCGACCTCGGCCGCAAGGGTCACCGCCAGACCGTCGGCGGGCACTCCCGCGGCATGAAAGGACAGGCTGCCGCCGCCACCGGCATCGACCGGGAGAACGTCGAACCCGAGCTGTTGCAGCAGTTTCGCGCCGTCCGGACCTTCAAGAGAAAGGCCGAGATCCACCGCGGCTGCCTGCCAGCGGTCGACGCGGCCTTCCAGTTCCGCGTTGACGGCGGCATCGGCTCCGCCCGCGTTTCCGGCAAGGGTGAGCGTCATATCCGTACCCTCGCCAAGGGCGGCGGCTCTCAGTTCCGCATCGAACCTGGCCGGCACAAGGCTTCCCGCCGCCCTTTCCAGCCGGTCCAGGAACGCGGTTTCCGGAAACAGCCCGGCCGCCAGGGCGACAACGCCCGACAGGTCCCGGGCATCGAGGGTTCCGGTGACCACCCCTTGCGGCGCGGAAAACAGGCTCTTGATTTCCCCGGATACATCGAGCCGCGCACCCGCAAGGTCCTGGGCAAAGAGCCGGTCGATCCTGACCCCGCCGTCGGAATAATCCGCTTCGAGCGCAAGTCCCTCTCCGTCGACTCCGCGCGCCGATACCGTCTTGGCCCTGATGCGAACCGAGACATCGACGCCCTTCGGGTCTCCGGCGGTGTCCGGGCCGCTTTCCGGCCGGACCAGCGCCGCAAGGCCTTCGATCTGATCCAGATCCAGCCGGTCGGCATCCAGAGAGAGCGTGAATTCGGCATTTCCGGACCGCGGCTTCCGGTAGGACAACCCGCCCCGGGCCTGCGCGCCGGCAAGGGTCAGGCGAAGATTGTCCAGAGCGGCGCCGTCAGGAACCACATTCAGGCGACCTTCGAGCGCGACCGGATCGATTGCCGAAACACCCGTATCCTTCCGTTGCCACCAGCTCATGAGAGCCCCGGGTTGTTCCGAACTCACGGAAACCGCCCCCCGGTAGGTCAGAGCCGGATCGAGGCTTAGATCGCCCTGGGTCGCGACCGTCGTCCGTCCCGGCAGCCGTCCGGCAAGCCGCGCGATGCGCCAGCCACCAAGGATTGTTTCAAGATCGAGCCGGACATTCTGGATGATCCCGCCACCGGCGACCAGAGCCGGTACATCCAGCGAAACCGCTCCTTCGACCGGAGGCAGCGGAACCGCCCTCAATGCCGCAATCAGGCGGTCGCCCGCCTTGTTGACGTCAACGGGATCCTGAGGTCCTCCGCCCAGGAGCCGGTCCAGATCGATCTGTTTCGACTTCGCCCGGATCTCGAACCGTTTTTCGCCTGCATAGACAAGGTCCGCGCTTCCCGTCAGACTGAAGCGGCGGTCGTCAGGTCCGTAACGAAATTCGAAATCGGGCACGGCGACCTCGGCAATTCCGGCGGAAAATCCGCCTTGTGCCGTCCAGGCGGTTTGATCGTTGTCCTCAAGAGCGATCGAGGCGATGTTGAATTCGCCCTGAAATTCCGGAGCCGCGTCCGACTGGTTCAGCATGCCGTCGAAAGCGAAGTTGACCGGCAGATCGGTCGGCGTTACCTCACCCTTGACCCGCAGTCCGCTTCCCTCCTGCGCCCGGCCCGTGGCAAGGCTGATGTTGTAGGGTGCATCGTTGAGGGTCAGCCGGCCCGCCGCCTTGTAGGGTCCTTCCAGCGAGCGCGCGGAAACGGAAAGATTGCCCTCGTCGATCCGGTGGATGTCACCGGTTCGGGCATCGATGATCGACAGCGCCCCGTCGCGGATCTCAATCCTTTCAAAGGCCACGTCCTCAGGATCGATCCTGGCCAGGGCACCGCCCGGCGTCATGGCCGTCAGCCAGTCGAGGCGGCCGTCTTCATCGAGCGACAGGGTCAGGTGCGGCCGGTCCAGTTCCATGTCCAGCACGCGGATCTCGCCCTTCAGGAGCGGCGGCAACTCGATCCGCATCCTGAACTGGGAGACCACCAGTAGCGGGTCTTCGGCGGGCCCGACCCGGACATCGGAAAAACTGATGGAAGGCGCGGGCAGAAGGCGCAGATCCGCCTCGCCCAGAACCGTCACATCGTGCCCGAGCACCCGTTCCGCGTAGCTTTCGAACGTGGATCTGTATACCGTCCAGTCAATAAAGAACGGCCCGACCAGTGCGGCAACCAGCACCAGAATAACGGTAATGCCCAACGTGATGTAAACGTTGTTCAGACCCTGTCTCCTTGCTCTTCAAAATCACCGGCTTGTCAGATTCACCGGGAAACCGGCCCGACGGATACAGACCGGCTTCGCAGCGGTGCGAACACGCCGGCGAAGCCTTTCCGGCCCCGCCGAGGCCACACGCTCGAATGCGGCCCAGGCTACCGCCGGCACGGCTTCTTCAACTGATTCCGCACACTATCATGACTGCCTCATGACTGCGGCAGGATCTTGCCGGGATTCATAATATTATCGGGATCCATGGCCTGTTTGACCGCCTGCATGACGTCGAGCGCATCGCCATGCTCGCGACGCAGATATTTCGCCTTGCCCTGGCCCACGCCATGCTCTCCGGTACAGGTTCCCCCCACCTCGATCGCCCGGATCGCCAGACGTTCGACAAAGGCTTCCGTTTTGCGGACTTCCTCTTCGTTTGACAGGTCGACCAGGATCTGGACATGGAAGTTTCCGTCGCCGACATGCCCGACGATGGGGGCCAGAAAACCGTTTTCGCGAATGTCTTCCGCCGTCGACGTGACACACTCGGCAAGGCGGGAAATCGGTACGCAGACATCCGTCACCATGATGTCGGCGTCCGGTTTCAGGCCCTTGCCCGCCCAATAGGCATCGTGGCGCGCGGACCAGAGCCTGGTGCGTTCCTCTGCCGCCGTCGCCCATTTGAACGGTCCACCGCCGAGGTCCTCGGCGATCGCCGAAAAGGTTTCCGACTGTTCGCGCACGCCTGCCTCGGAGCCGTGAAACTCGAGAAAGAGTGTAGGCGTTTCCGCAAGGTCCATCTTCGAATAGGCGTTGCACGCCCTCACCTGCATTTCGTCCAGCAGTTCGATCCGGGCAACCGGAATACCCATCTGGATGGTGGCGATCACCGCGTTGCAGGCCGACTGCACGTCCGGAAAGGGGCAGACGCCACCGGAAATCGCTTCCGGCTGACCGCTCAGGCGCAACGTCAGCTCGGTGATGATGCCAAGCGTCCCCTCCGAACCGATGTAGAGCCGGGTCAGATCGTAACCGGCGGAGGATTTCTTGGCGCGGCCGCCGGTCCTGACGACCTTGCCCTGAGGTGTGACAACGGTGAGACCGAGAACCACATCCTTCATGGTGCCGTAACGCACCGCGTTGGTACCCGATGCCCGGGTCGCCGCCATCCCGCCGATGCTGGCGTTGGCCCCCGGATCGATGGGAAAGAACAGTCCTGTGTCGCGGATATAACTGTTGAGGTCCTTGCGCGTCACACCCGCTTCCACGCGGCAGTCGAGATCCTCCGCATTGACTTCCAGCACGCGGTTCATCCGCGACAGATCGATCGATATGCCGCCCAAGGGCGCGTTGAGATGGCCTTCCAGGGAAGACCCCGTGCCGAAGGCGATGACCGGAACCTTGTGTTCGGCGCAAAGACGGACCACCTCCGCGACATCCTCGGTGCTTTCGGCGAAGACAACCCCGTCCGGCGGCTGGTTCTTCAGCCAGGTCGTGGTGTGGCCGTGCTGCTCGCGCAACGCCATGGAGGTGGAAAAGCGGTCCTGAAACCGTTCCCTCAGTTTTGAGACAACAGCGTCGATATCGCTGTTCTGGTTGCTTGCTTTCAGCTGATCCATCGTGCTTGCCAGATCCGGCATGTTACTTTCCTCTCGTCGCACGGCTTTGCCGTGCGGTGAATATTTTGAATATGTTAGTGCCGGGGCTGACGTTCAAAGTCAAATCCGATACGACGCACCAATTGACACGGGAGAAACCGGATGACGGCATCCTTCGACGCGACCCCGCTTCAAAGCAAGGTCATGACGGTCAAGGAAGACTGGCTCGACTATAACGGCCATTTGAACATGGCCTATTACAATGTTCTGTTCGACACCGCCCTCGATGAAGCCCTGGAGCGCCTCAGGCTCGGCGCCGACTATCTGAAGACCAGAAACGCCTCTTATTTCACGGCCGAGGCCCATGTCTGTTACCTGCGTGAACTGGGCTCCGGTATGCCGGTCACCGGAACCGTTCAGCTTGTCGATTTCGACGCCAAACGCGCGCATTTTTACCAGGAACTGCATCATGCGGAGGAAGGCTGGCTCTCGGCGACCTCCGAGCAGTTGAGCCTTCATGTCGACATGGGCGCGCGCAAGGTCTGCCCCTGGCCGGAGGATATCCTCTCCAACCTGACCGCGCTCTTCAAGGCCCAATCCTCCCTTCCCCGCCCGGAGCGGGCCGGACGGAAGATCGAGATCCGGAAAAAGCCGGCCTGAACCCGATTGAGCTGGCAATTCGGCCTTAAAAGCTGTTCATTCGCGCCGACTCGGGCACAATGTGTGCAAGAGTTCAGTCCAGAATGATTTCGGCAAATCCGTTCGATGCGCAAAATTTTTGAAACAGCCGGTCAACTCCCTGAAATCCTGATCAGCTGGATAACCCCCAATTTGCGGCAGTTCCGGTCGAACCGGCTCCATTGGGTCTGGTTTCTTGCCGTGCTCGTCGGCGCCCTCGTCGCTCTGGCCGCGATTGCGTTCCGCACGGCCATTGGACTGGTCCAGCTGCCCTGGCTCCAGACAGCGAGCGAACTCACCATGCAGGCGGCGGCCCGACAACCCTGGTGGGTCATTCTGCTCGCACCTGCGGTCGCCGGCTTGCTGGTCGGCTGGATCCTTCACAAGTTTCACCCCTATCAACGCGCGGGCGGTGTCGCCGATGTGATCGAAGCCCGCGCCCATGGCGGGCGCGGGCTTCCGCTCGGAGCAGGCCTGTGGTCCGCGCTGGTGACGGTCATTTCGCTGGGAGGAGGCGCAAGTGCCGGTCGCGAAGGTCCAGTGGTCCATCTCGGCGCAACGCTTGGAACCGCGGTTTGCGAATATTTCAAACTGCCGGATTCCGCCCGGCGCATCCTTTTGGCCTGCGCCGTTGCGAGCGGCGTCTCCGCCTCGTTCAACGCCCCGATCGCGGGCGTTCTCTTTGCCCACGAAGTGGTGCTCGGCCATTACGCCGTCTCCGCCTTCGTGCCCATTGTCCTGGCCTCCGTGATGGGCGGGCTCATCTCGCGCATCTGGTTCGGCGATGTCGCGGCGTTTGAAATCCCGCAGTACGAAATCACCTCCTATCTCGAGATCCCCGCGTTCGCGCTGCTCGGCCTGACGTGCGCCGCCGTGGCGATCATCTTTCAATTCGCGCTGATCGGGACCGACTGGACAGCCCGCAATATCTCCATGCCGCTGTGGCTTCGCCCCGTTCTCGGCGGACTGGCCGTCGGCGCGCTCGGCATCTTCTTCCCCGGCATTCTGGGCGTCGGCTACGAGGCAACCGATCTTGCGCTCAAACATGCCCTGCCAATCTCGACCCTCCTGACCCTGCTGGTGGTCAAGACCGCGGCGACCGCGATCACTCTCGCCTCGCGTTTTGGCGGCGGCATTTTCTCGCCGTCGCTCTATCTCGGCGCGATGACGGGCGGGGCTTTCGGTCTGATCGCGGCTTCCGCCTTTCCGGAGATGGCGTCCTCGCACGGGCTCTACGCCATTCTCGGCATGGGCGCCGTCGCAGCCGCCGTTCTGGGGGCGCCGGTTTCGACAACCGTGATCGTCTTCGAACTGACCGGCGGCTACGCGCTGTCCATCGCGCTCCTGCTTGCCGTGTCGATCGCGACCGGCCTCACCCAGGCCGTCCACGGCAAATCCTATTTCCACTGGCAGCTCGGCATGCGGGGGTGCTTCGTGAACGAAGGCGTGCACCGGTTCTTGAGCGAAACCGTCAAGGTGAGCGACTTCATGGACCCGCCTCCGGAAGCCGAAGAGGAGCGTGTTTTCAATCCTGGGGAAGACGGTCCCTACCTTCACGAGACCGACAGCCTGGAGAGCGCGCTGAAGAGCTTCGATAGCTGCGGCAAGGCCAGCCTGCCCGTGGTTCGCAAGGGCGACGCCACCCGTATCGTCGGCATCGCCCGCCATGTGCGGGGGTTGCGCTATTTCAACGCCGCTCTCATCACCGCGACCCGGGAAGAGCACAGGTAAGGCGCTTGCCTCAAACCGCCCTTGTCGCGTGTTCCAGCCAGATCCTCTCCCGCGCGCCGACCAGCGGCCCGACCTCCCAGCGCACTCTCTCATGGTAGCGGTTTAGCCAGTCCCGTTCGGACTGCGTCAGCAGCGCGACCTCAACAAGACGCAGATCGAAGGGCACCAGCGTGATCGTCTCGAAGCCGAGCATCGGCCGCTCCCCTCCTTCAATCTCCCGCGCCTCGGTGACGATTTCCAGGTTCTCCAGCCGGATGCCGTATTCGCCGGCTGGATAATAACCCGGTTCATTTGACAGGATCATGCCGGGCTTCAACGGCACCGTGCCTGTCTTGGCGATGCGCTGCGGGCCTTCGTGCACACTCAGATAGGCACCGACACCGTGTCCGGTGCCGTGGTCGAAATCGAGCCCCGCCTTCCAGAGATCGATACGCGCGAGCGTATCCAGTTGCGCCCCCGTCGTGCCTTCCGGGAACTTAGCCGTCGAAATCGCGATATGACCTTTGAGCACCAGCGTGTAGTGCCGTTTCATCTCCGCGCTCATTTCGCCCACGGCAAGCGTGCGCGTGATGTCGGTCGTGCCATCGTCGTACTGGGCGCCGGAATCGATCAGATAGGGTTTTCCGAGCGGGATTTTCAGGTTGCTTTTCCAGCTCACACGGTAGTGGCAGATCGCCCCGTTGGGTCCCGCGCCGGAGATCGTTTCGAAGGAGATGTCCTTCAGGACGCCGGTGGCCTGCCGGAACTCCTCCAGCCGGACAGCCGCGCCGATTTCGTCGAGCTCGCCTTTCGGCGCTTCTTCGTCGAACCAGCAAAGGAAATTCACGTATGCCGCCGCATCGCGCAGATGGGCCGCCCGCGCACCTTTCAGCTCCACCGGATTTTTGACCGCTTTCGGCAGCAGGACCGGGTCCTGTGCCTCGATCAGCGTCCCGCCTGCCCCGGTTATGGCGTCGGCGATGCCGATCCCGGCCAGGGCGGGATCGATCAGCACCCGGGCACCGGCCTTGCCGAGGGTTTCCAGCCCCCCCTTGAACGCCCCAGGCTCGCCAAGTTCTGTAAGCCCCGACAGAACGTCGCGAACGGAGTTGGACAGTTTTCGGCCGTCGATGTAAAGCGACGGTTTTCCTTCCGCCGGAACGGTCGCGAAGGACAGCGGCAGCGGCGTATGGCTGACATCGTTGCCCCTGATATTGAACAACCAGGCGATGGAATCGGGCTGCGTGAGCACGCAGGCGTCCGCCTTCTTGTCCGAGAGCCCGGCCTGGATTTCGGCGATCTTGTCGCTTGCGGCTTTCCCCGCCAGCTCATCCGGATAAAGCGCGACCTGGCCCAGTGGCGGTTGCGGACGGTCTTCCCACACGGCGTCGACCGGGTTGTCCTCGAGCGCGACCAGCTCCGCGCCCGCCTCCTCGCACACCGTCTTGAGCCGGCGCACCTCACGGACCGTATGCAGCATCGCGTCGATGCCGAGTTTCTGACCGGGCTTCAGCCGGGCCGCCAGCCAGTCCGACACGGGCTCGTTCACCAGATGCTGCGCCGGAAAGACCGTCATATCGACCTGCTCGCGCACCTGGATGGTATAGCGCCCGTCGACAAAAATCGCTGCTTCCTCCCCCAGAACGGCCGCCGTTCCAGCCGAACCGGTAAAACCGGTCAGCCATTGCAGGCGGCAGTCGTGCGGCGGCACATATTCACCCTGATGGGCGTCGGCGCGGGGGATCAGAAAGCCGTCGAGCCCGCGGCGTTCAAGTTCTTTCCTCAAAAGCGCGGCATGCGGCGCTCCGCAGGAAGGATCGCTGAGATCGTCAAAAGTCTGGAACATGCGCGAACCGTAATTTGACCGCGCACGGGGATCAAGACGGATAATTATTCCAGATCTCATCGTTTGAAGGAAACGGATTTCCGATCTTTTGCATTGCAGCAATTCTTTTCGCATATGCGAAATGCGCAAGGCAGGCATGCGTTTGACGCCCTACCTAAGCCGGACGTGAATCGGCATATATCGATCAAGACAACAAGAAAGATGTTTTCCCTAGGGAAGCTCTAGAACTTCAAATGGGACTGATCACGATGACCATCGCAACAACCACCTCCACCCGCGCCGGCGGCGCATTCGTACGCCGTGCATTCGACCGAATGATCGAAGCCCGTACGCTCCAGGCCCGCCGTTACGTAAACGGTTACCTGCTTTCGCTCGACGATGCGACGCTTGCCGCCCACGGCTACGACCGCAACGAACTTGAGCGCGAAGGCGCAAGCACCAGCGCCTTTTAAGGGCTCGGGAAACCTTCAAGTCCACGTGGCACATCACCAAAGCTGTTCAGGCGGAAATCCGGCTTGAACGTAAAAGCGCCCCGCAGAGAAAAACTCTGCGGGGCGCTTTTACGTTCGCATATTTTCTCGCGTTTATAAAAACAACTGTTAGCAGATGGCTTTTCTGAACCCTGCTTTACCTAGAAAGGCGGCCCCTTCACTGGGCGTTGCAAAAAGCAGTGAGTTTCTGTCTGCCCAATTTCAACGAAACCATGGCGACGATAGAGTGAACCCACCGGATTCCAGTGCAGGTACTCGAGCCTGACCGGCAAGCTCAAACCATCCGAGATGGAAAGGCAGTGCTTAAGCACATGCGTGCCGGTCCCTCGCCTTTGAAAATCGGGAAACAAGTAGAACTCTCCGAGCCTGACGTGATCGGAGAAAACCTGAAAAGACAGCGTACCAAGACGACTTTCTCCCTTCCGGATCTCAAAGAATGGCTTTTCGGAAAAGCGTTGTATGTGCAGTTTTCGCTGAAAAGACTCCTCCCATCCCCAGCGTGAAACAATGTGAGGCCCCATCGCTGCCTGTTTCGCTTCGAATGCGAACTCGATGTCACTATGTAAGAGCCTAAGCTTTGGGAAAGTTATGTCGGGTTCCAGATCAGGGATATCCATCCTCGCAGAATAGCCTGCTGATAGTGACAGTTCTACCTAGAGAACTCGCTAACGGCAGATCCCTTTTTACTATTCAGATCTCCTTGAGCGACCACCCGGCTCAGGCGTGTTTCCGGCCCCGAACCAGCGTCAGGGTCAGCCAGCCGTCCTTTTCGCCACGCCGGTCTAGAATGAACCCCTGGCTTCGGTAGGCGAAGAGAATGCGCGGACCGTCCTCCACCCTGAGGCCGGACAGGACGAGGGTCGCCACAGGCGCCGTATGCGCGCCGATGGATTTCGCCATCCTCATGAGCGGCCGTGCCAGGATATTGGCGATCACGAGGTCGAACGGGCCGTGATCCAAGAACTTCCGGTCGTCCATACCGTTGGCGGTGAACGCCCTCACGAGATGGGCCGCTCCGTTGAGGCGAGCGTTTTCCAGGGCCGTGCGTGTGGCCACCGGATCGATGTCGGTCGCCAGAACAGGCTGCCGTGCCTTGAGGGCGGCTGCGATGGCGAGAACACCCGTTCCTGTGCCCAGATCGAGAATGCTGCCGTAATCGCGCAGGGACAGCAGCCGGTCGATCTCCTCAAGGCATCCGGCCGTCGTGCCATGATGCCCGGTTCCGAAAGCGAGCGCGGCCTCGATCTCAAGACCGATCGCTCCGGGCGGAACCTTGTCGCGATCGTGTCCACCGTGAACGACGAACCGTGCGGCGCGAACAGGTTTCAAGCCTTCCAGGCTCTTCTCGACCCAGTTGATATCGGGCAGTTCCTCAGCCTCGAGCGGGGCGGCAAAGGCGTCCGCTCCCACCCGGTCGCGCACCGTGTCCGCGGCTTCTTCCGGCTCCATGTCGAACAAGAGGATCTCCGTGGCCCAGATCCTGCCGTCCCCGGAGGCTTCGTAAACGGTCACCGGGTTGCCATCGTCCTCGAACGCGCGTTCCAGGATGTCGGAAATCCGCTTGGCTTCCAGTTCTTCGGCGGTGATCCGCACCCGAATGGTCTTCATGAGAGCTTGCGCCTTGATAAAAGAAAGTGAGGCGAGCGGTATAGCGGCAAGGCGCCGGTTAAGCCAGACTCAAAAACATGCGCAGACGTGTTGCGTGATGCTCTAACAGACCGGCAAAAGGAGCCGCACCGTCAGGCCGCCACCGGGGGTCTCCAGCAATTCGAGGCTTCCGGACGCTTCCTCGACAGTTGCCTTGCTGGTCGCCAGTCCGAGACCGAACCCCGCGCCATGGCGCAATTGCCTGGCGCTGTCGCCGCGTTCGAACGGTTCCAGCACGCGCGCACGATCCGCTTCGGCGATCCCCGGACCGTGGTCGACGATGTCGATACGTACCAGATCCCCCGTCCTTGCGGCCCGGATCTCGGCGCCGTCCGCGTAATGCAGGGCATTGTCGATCAGGTTCGACAGCGCGCGTGTGAGTTCGCCACTGCGCGCCATTACGGAGGCCTTGCCGTCGTAACGGATCTCTATCGGCCGCCCGGTATCCGAATACTGGTCGGCAAGCGACTGCAGAAGACTTGGAATGTTGACCCTCAGAACAGGTTCCGAACTCGCGCCATCGCGCAGGAAGGTCAACGCCGTGTCGATCTGCCGGTCCATGATATTCAGGTCTTCAAGGCTCCGGTCGCGGATATCGCTGTCCTCCAGAAGGTCGAGGCGCAACCTGAGCCGTGTCAGCGGAGTCCTGAGATCGTGGCTGATTGCCGCCAGCATCCGCGTCCGTTTCTCAACGAATTCGTTGATCCTGAGCTGCATCCGGTTGAAGGCACGGGCGGCCGTGCGCACTTCCTTGGGCCCGTGTTCGCGGATCGGCATCGGTTCGGTGGAGGTCGTTCCGAAGGACTTGGCGGAAACCGAAAGGTCCTTCAACGGTCCGACTAGGCCGTTCGCGGCCCAGACCAGCAGCCCGCACACCGTCAACGCCAGAATTCCGTAAAACAGGTACCCCGTCAGTCGGAAAATCGGCGGCGGAATGTTGCCGAAGCCCCACTCGACGCTCAAGAGGTTTCCATCCTGCATGCGGATGAACAGAACCGGCGCCCCCCTGTCCCGGCGCTCGTCCGGTCCGATCACATGTTCGATGCGCATCCCGAGCAGCGTCTTTCCGGTGATGAACGGACCGAAGTGTTCTCCCTCGCTCGCACCGCCCGCTTTTGTCAGGCGATCCTCATCCACGAATTCAATGGTCAGTTCCGGGACCTCGCGCCGCAGCTCGCTGAGGACCGCCTGGCGGTCGTCCGCAGGCGTCTCGTTCAGTTTGGCCACAGCGACGCTGACGATATGACTGTCCATGACCGGCGACGTCGTGTCGAAAGCCTGGCGGATATAATAGGAGACTACGGCCCCCGCCAGCATCATGACGACACTGGCAACCGCGATGAGAACCAGGATCTGGTGGAGCATTCTATCCGGCCAGATGCGCCTGATACCAAGGTTCATCGATGCTCCATAGCCAGGGCACTGACCGGTTCTGCGCTTTCGCGGGTGACCGGCGCGACAAACTCATACCCACCGGCCCTCACGGTCCGGATGAACTTGTAAGGCGCCCCACCCGCTTCCAGTTTCGAACGCAAGCGGCTGATAAGAATATCGATATTGCGCCCGTTCGAGGCGCCGATCCGGCCAAGGGTGAGATCGATAAGCTGGTCGCGGCTCAACACGCGTCCGTTCCGCTCGGCCAGGACCTGCAGAAGATCGAACTCCGCCGGCGTCAGGGAAACCAGGGCGTCTTCGGCATTGAAAAGCTGCCGCGACCGGCTGTCCATCCGCCAGCCTTCAAAAAACAGTTTGCCGTTTTCCGTCTGGCGGGTCACCCCGCCCAGTTCGACACGCCGGAACAGCGCTCTGACCCTGGCGATCAATTCGCGGGGGTTGAAAGGCTTGGCCACGTAGTCGTCGGCGCCGATCTCCAGGCCGATGACACGGTCGACATCCTCGTTCTTGGCAGAGACGATGATGATGGGGACCGGGCTGGAGGCACGCAGCCGGCGGCAGATACTGATGCCGTCTTCGCCGGGCAGCATGAGGTCCAGAAGAACAAGGTCGAATCGGCCGCTCTTGAGCTGCCGGTCCATTTCAACGCCGTCCTGCACCAGCGTCACTTTAAAGTCGTTCGAAACAAGATGGCGCTTGATCAGCAACCCGATTTCAGGATCGTCTTCGACAACGAGGATATTGAAGGATCTTTGCATGGCCGCGACTTTACGCCCGAATGCAACGATATGACATTCGAAATTTTCACGAGAATTGTTTCTGAAGATTTCAGTGCCCGACTTCGGAAACACAGCGAAACCACTGCCCGCGAACGGTTAAGATCGGGTTAACCTATTGGGCAGCACGGTGATCGGGCTACACGGCGTTAGCGACATAATTCAGGAGCAAGTCCCATGATGTCAATAGGCTCAATGCCCGCCATGCCCCCTTCCGGGCCATCACCGCGGGACCAGATTGTAAGCGAATTGGAAGAACAGGTCGAGGCGGGAGAAATCACCTCCGAAGACCAGGATGCCATGCTGGAAGCGCTGGACGCCATCCACGCCGAACGCATGGAAGCCGGCCCGCCCGACTTCAGCGCCGGGCCTCCTTCGGAAGAAGAAATGCAGGCCAATTTCGAATCCATGCTGTCGGAGCAGGTCGAAGCCGGCACGCTGGATCAGGACCAGGCCGATCAGCTTTCTGAAATGTTTGCCAGCGGCGAACTCGGCGGCCCTCCGGCCGGCGGCGACATGCCTCCCCCGCCGCCTCCGGGCGGAGGCGAGTCCGGCAGCGACTCGACGGAAGAGCTTATGACCACTCTCCTTGAGAGCCTGCAAAGCAGCAACAGCTACAACGAATCCGGAGATCAGGCCACGACCAGCATTTCTTCTCTGCTGGCCGACTACAAGGTCTGACCGTTCGAAATCGTCCGGACTCCCACGCCGGACGTGACCATAACAACGATTTGCCTGCCTTGAAAACTTGCGGCCGCTCTGGAAGCGGCCGTTTTGTTTTGCCGGGGCTCCTGTCGGGACGACGCAGACCCGGCCTCAATGACGTTCGACGAAGCTGTCGATGACCTTCTTCACGCCGGCCTTCTCGAAGTCGATGGTCAGTTTGTTGCCTTCAATGGACTGGATCGCGCCGTAGCCGAACTTGATGTGGAACACCCGTTCTCCAAGGGAATAGTCCGACGGCGTCTCGCTGACGGATTTGGCGACCAGCTCGCCCTCGATGGTCAGTGGCCCCTGCCGCTTCATGCGGGCCGATTTGTAGCCACGCCCGCCGCCGTCGGAAAACCCATCCGACGCCTGCCGCGCCTTTTGCGCGCGCTGCCAGCCGGGCGTGGAATAGCTGCCCTTGTCGAAAGGATCGTGGCTGTCGAAACGCGATGGCCCATAGCCACCGCCGCCATACCCGCCGTAATTGGAGGAAGGTTCCCCGATCTCGACATGGTCCGGCGGCAATTCGTCGAGGAAGCGCGAAGGGACCGTCGATTGCCACAAGCCGTGGATGCGCCGGTTGGACGCGAAGTAAAGCTTGGCGCGTTTTTTGGCGCGCGTGATGCCGACATAGGCGAGCCGCCGCTCTTCCTCCAGTCCGGCCCGTCCGCTTTCATCCAGGGAACGTTGATGCGGGAAAAGCCCCTCTTCCCAGCCCGGCAGAAAGACCGTGTCGAACTCCAGCCCCTTGGCCGAATGCAGGGTCATGATCGACACGGCGTCGGTTGCGTCGGCGTTGTCGCGGTCCATGACGAGAGCGATATGTTCCAGAAACCCCGCCATCGACTCGAAGTCTTCCATGGAGCGGATCAGTTCCTTCAGGTTGTCGAGCCGGCCGGGCGCCTCGGCGGAACGGTCCTGACGCCACATCTGCGTATAGCCGCTTTCGTCCAGAATGATTTCGGCAAGCTCCGTGTGCTTGATCCGGTCGAGCTCCCGCCGCCAGCGGTCGAAATTGTCGAGCACGGCCTTCAGCGCGTTGCGCGGCTTCGGTTTGAGCTCTTCCGTGTCGATCAGCTGGCTGGCCGCCTGCATCAGCGGCATGCGCTCGGCGCGGGCCAGCCCGTGCACGAGCTTCAGGGTTGCGTCGCCAAGGCCGCGCTTGGGCGTGTTGACGATCCGTTCGAACGCCAGGTCGTCCGCCGGCTGGGCCACGCAGCGGAAATAGGCCATGGCGTCGCGGATTTCCATGCGCTCGTAGAAGCGGGGGCCACCGATGACCCGGTAATTGAGACCGAGTGTGACAAAGCGGTCTTCGAACTCGCGCATCTGGAAGGACGCGCGCACCAGCACAGCCATTTCGTTCAGGGAATGGCCCTTCGCCTGCAGGGCCTCGATCTCATCGCCGATCGTTCGGGCCTCTTCCTCCGAATCCCAAACTGACGCAACAGAAACAAGATCATGGTCCGGTTCGTTGAAGTCGGTAAACAGCGTCTTGCCGAGGCGCCCCTCGTTGTGGGCGATCAGATGCGAGGCGGCGGCGAGGATATGGCTGGTGGAGCGGTAATTGCGCTCAAGCCGGATCACCTCCGCGCCCTTGAAGTCGTGCTCGAAGCGCAGGATGTTGTCCACCTCCGCACCGCGCCAGCCGTAGATCGACTGGTCGTCGTCGCCGACGCAACAGACGTTCGGATTGCCCTGGGCCAACAGCCGCAACCAGAGATACTGCGCGATGTTGGTATCCTGATACTCGTCCACCAGCATGTAGCGGAACCGGCGCTGGTATTCGGAAAGCACGTCCGGGTTGGTCTTGAACAGCGTGATGACATGGAGCAGCAGGTCGCCGAAGTCGGCGGCGTTCAGCACCGACAGGCGGTCCTGGTATTCTTCGTAGAGCTTTCGGCCCCTGCCGTTGGCGAAGGCCCGCGCCTCCCCTTCCGGGACCTGGTCCGGCGTCAGCGCGCGGTTCTTCCAGCTGTCGAGCGTGCTGGCGAAAGCCTTGGCCGTCCAGCGCTTGTCATCGAGCCCCTCGGCCTGGATGATCTGCTTGATCAGGCGAATCTGGTCGTCCGTGTCGAGAATCGAGAAACTCGATTTCAGCCCGACGAGTTCGGCATGCTTGCGCAGGATCTTGACGCAGATGGAGTGAAACGTGCCGAGCCAGGCCATGCCCTCCACATTGCCGCCGACGAAACCGGCGATACGCTCCTTCATCTCGCGAGCGGCCTTGTTGGTGAAGGTCACTGCTAGAATTTCCGAAGGCCTTGCTAGTCCCGATGCCAGAATATGCGCGATGCGGGTGGTCAGGACCCTTGTCTTGCCGGTACCCGCACCGGCCAGCACCAGAACCGGCCCCTCCGTCGTTTCCACGGCAAGGCGCTGTTCCGGGTTGAGACCGGTCAGATAATCCGGCGCCCGCCGGGCCGCCATGGCGCGGGCGGCAATCCCTCCTTGCGGGCGTTCCGGTACAGGCGCCGGGTTCGCTCGCGTGCCGACGGGCTGAAACGGATCGTCGAAAGGATCGTCAAAGGAGTCGTCATACCCGTTCGGGTCTGCCATGAAGTCTGGTCCGGTGTTCTCAGAAGCTGTCAGCGGAGAACAATATAGCAACAAAACGGCGCTGGCGAGGCGGGAAAAGGGGAAATGGTGGGGACAAGGGAGCTGTAACTCCTGAAGGCTGCCCTTCCCCTCCCCTTTCCTTGCCAACCCTGTGCAGGCCGGAATCCGCTAACTGCAAGCGCTCGCGGTTCCTTACCCATGCAGGGCGTACCAGATCCCGGTCCTGACGCTCCGCACCAAACCGGGACGACAACTGAGAGCCGTTGGCGAATATTTGTAAATTTCAAGCCCTCCGCACCTACCTTGTCATCCCTGCGCAGGCAGGGATCCAGTAATCGCAAGCGCTCGCGGCTCCTAACCCATGCAGGGCGTACTGGATCCCGGTCTTGACGCTCCGCGTCAAACCGGGACGACAAGAAGGGCGGTTTCAGGCGAGTTTTTGAAACAAGTCTTCCCAGTTGGGATTATGCTCCTCGATCATCCGGATTTTCCAGGCACGTTTCCAGCGCTTGATCTGCTTCTCGCGCTTGATTGCCTGTTCGATCTCCTCATGCACCTCGTAATAAACCAGCCGCTTCACGCCATATTTGGAAGTGAACACGCTGCCCAGGCCGCCGCGATGGAGAGAAACCCTGCCTAGAAGGTCGTTGGTGACACCGACATAGAGCGTGCCGCCAAGTCCGCTTGCAAGGATATAGACATAGTATTGCCGGTCGAGATGCAACGTTACTTCCTTGTGCAAATCACCCAAGAAACAGCACATTGTCGTCCCGGATTGGCTTTAGCCAAGTCCGGGATCCAGTACTCCCGAGAACTCGCGGTTCCAGCCACCGCAGGGCGTACCGGATCCCGGCCCTGACGCTCCGCGCCAAACCGGGACGACAAGGTGAAAGAACGGAGTGCATTTCAAAAGACAGATCCCTACGGCTTGACAGACGCGAAACAAAAAAAAGCGGCCAGGAAGCCGCCTTTCCAGTTCAATCTGCTGTCAGATACCGGAGCTCGACCCGGATCACGCCGAGGCGTTATGCCGCCCGGACCTGATGCAGGAAGCCTTCGACCTGGCTGCGAAGCGACTTTGCGTGTTCCGACAAGTCGACCGCAACTTCCAGAACGTCCGACGCCGCTGTGCCGGTGTCGGACGCTGCCTGCGCAACATCGCCGATCGTGCTGCCGACTTCCGCCGTTCCCTGCGCGGCCTGCTGGGTGCTGGAGGCGATTTCCTGGGTGGCGACACCCTGCTCGCCGACGGCGACCGAGATCGAGTCGGAGATCGACTTGATGCGCCCGATGGTCTCGCTGATCGACTGGATGGCTTCGACCGCCTCGCTCGTGGCCGACTGCATGCCGGCGATCTGCGCACCGATTTCCTCTGTCGCCTTCGCCGTCTGGGTGGCCAGGTTCTTCACTTCCGACGCCACCACGGCAAAGCCCTTACCCGCCTCGCCGGCCCGGGCCGCCTCGATGGTCGCGTTGAGAGCCAGAAGGTTGGTCTGTTCTGCAATCCCGCTGATAAGCTCGATCACTTCGCCGATCTTGTTGCCGGCATCAGCGAGCCCGCGAACGGTCTCGTTGGTTCTGAGCGCTTCCGCATTGGCCTGATTGGAAATCTCCGCCGCTTCACCGACCTGGCGGTTGATCTCGCCGATGGAGGCCGACATTTCCTCCGCCGCGGACGCCGCGGTCTGGACGTTCTGGGAGGCGTGTTCGGCGGAATTCGCAACCGAGGAGGCCTGCTGACGCGTCTGTTCCGCGACCGACGACATCGACTGCGCCGTCGTCTGCATCCGCGACGAGGACTCCGACACCGTCTCGACGATGCCCATCAGGCCGGTTTCAAACTGGTCGGCGAGTGCCGTCATGGCCGCACGCTTTTCCTGCGCGGCCTGCTGCTCCCGCTCGACCTTCTCCTGTTCCATGCGCTCCACCTCGAGGGCGTTGCGGCGGAACACTTCTAGCGCCTTGGCCATCTGGCCGATTTCGTCGCGGCGGTCGGCGGCCGGAACATCCACGTCGGAATTGCCGTCGGCCAGCGCTGTCATCGATCCGATGATGCGCGTGAACGGCCGCGAAATCATCCTTGAGATCAGCCAGTTCAAAAACAGGCCGACACCGGCAATCGCGACCGCCGTAATCAGGAAGAGGCGCAAGGCGTCCTTGGCATCGGCGAGCGTTGCCCCGGTTGCCGACATGCGCAACCCGTCAACCGTCTCGTTCAGCTTTTCGACATCCCCCTGAAGCAAGGCGTAATA
The DNA here is from genome assembly GCF_017309185.1 of Roseibium aggregatum. Classification (GTDB taxonomy): domain Bacteria; phylum Pseudomonadota; class Alphaproteobacteria; order Rhizobiales; family Stappiaceae; genus Roseibium; species Roseibium aggregatum_B. The sequence continues at coordinate 591,440 of NZ_JAEKJZ010000002.1, forward strand.
TTTGATTGCCGAATTCATGAAGATGCTGCCGGTCGCGACATCCAGAAGCGCCATTTCCGCGGTCTCAAGCGCCGAATTCTGATATTCCTTGGCATGCGCCACCGCTTCCGCCTGCAACTCCTGCAACCCGGCGTCCGACAGGGCACTAAAATCGAGCGACTCGAAATTCGAAACGATCGAGTTCAATTTCTCGACCGCCTGTTCGGCGCTCGCATTGATCTTGTCCTCGTTGGTTTCATTGACTGCGGTCGTCATGAGATCGTAAAGCGCGAGCTGCGCGTTCGACAGCTTGCCGCTTACCGCCGTCATGTCGGCGAATGCCCGGATCTGCACATTGCTGAGCGTATCGATGGCGCTCCGCTGGCGCTCGATCGTCAGGAAGGAAATAACCGTCACGATCGCCAGACCGGCCAGCAGGATCGCCGGGGTTACAAACATTTTCTTGGATAGCGCCAGGTTGGCAAACCAGTTCATTGCCCGACTCCGTTCTGTTCCGTTGCCGGAAGCCGGTGACATTTCGACAGTCACCGGCCTCCCGTCTCATGCCGAAGCCAGTCCGGCATCCAATTGATCGGCCCTGGCCTTACTTGTAGATACCGACGCCACAGACGTAATCATCGGCAGCCTTCACGACCGAAGACTTCTGTTCCACTTTCTTGCTGACAGGATTGGGCCAACGGTAATCGACCCAGCCACCGCCGGCTTTTCCTGTTGCGATGAGTTCCGCAATGAATGCCTTGCCGTCCGCATCCTTAAGGCCCGACAGATCGCGACCGATCATCTTCGCGTTCGCGCCATGGGCGACGGTGTTTCCAGCCGCGTCGAAGCAGAACAGATAGAGATCGCGATCCTGCCAGCCTTCGCCTTGCGCGGTAAAATCCTTGAAGGCCTTGTCTGCGCCGACGGACTGGTAATGCGCCACGGCCTTGTCGAGCATTGCGGAGGCTTCTTCCGCGGTTCCGTTGTCCCCGGCGACAGCCAGGCTGCCTACCATCGTCAATGCGGCGGCGGAAATTGCAACACACTTGAGAGTCTTCATGCTTCACTCCTCTTGAACTCAATTCAGAGTTTAGAGAAATGACCCGAAATTGCTAAAATAAGTATAACTGACAAGAAAATCTGTGCTTCAGATTCAAAATCATATGAAACAAAATAAAAATTACAAAATTTGCATTTTAAATAAAACAACAATGTACAAATTTATATATTTTACTTAGCGTAAATTTCAAAATCAAATGTAAAAACATTAAAAAATGAATTCCATTGAACGATAAAACGATAAAAAAATGAAATTTACGTCAGGATCAAAAGTTGAATTTTTGAGAAATCAGCCTGACGCAACGTCCGGAAAGGCGACAAAGCGGCACCGAATCACAACTTACGCTACGTCTTTCCGCATTATGGCACGCCGCCACAGACCCGACATCGAATACAACCGTAGGGAAGTCATCGAACCAGGCAACAAGCCTATTCCGCCGAAGGCCTGTCGCAGGCCGGTATGTCGACGTCTGGTACGGTCCGAAAGCCCCGGGAAACATCTCGGCCGACGCATATTCAAGGTTTTCCGGATTCGATCCGGAGCAGCGGAAGAGGTTACGCTCCGACCAGCTCGAACCATGCATCCTCGGAAATCACCTCGATTTCCAGCTCCTGCGCCTTTTTCAGTTTCGAGCCCGCTCCGGGTCCGGCGACGACCAGGTCCGTCTTCTTCGACACCGACCCGGCGGTCTTGGCGCCGAAGCGTTCCGCCATGGCCTTGGCCTCGTCCCGGGTCATGCGCTCCAGCGAGCCGGTGAAGACCACCGTCTTGCCGGCGACCGGCGAGCCGGAGGCCTCGATCTTTTCCGCGTCTTTCGGCCTGACTTCCTCGAGCAGCGCGTCGAGTTCGTCGCGATTGTGCTGTTCGGCGAAAAATTCCACCAGCGCCTCGGCGACGATGTGGCCGACACCGTCGATGCCGTTGAGCTCCGCCCAGGCTTCGCCGGTCTCGTCATGGGCGGCCTGCATGGCCTCGTAAAACGCCTGCCAGGAGCCATAGGCGCGCGCCAGCAGCTTGGCGTTGCCCTCCCCCACATGGCGGATGCCGAGCGCGAAGATGAACCGGTGCAGGTCAATCTCGCGGCGGGCGTTGATCGCCTCAAAGAGGTTTTTCGCCGAAACCACGCCCCAGCCTTCCCGGTTGCGCAGCTTGGTGAGCGACTTCTTGTCCCGCTCCTCCAGCGTAAAGATATCGGCCGGTCGCATCACCATGCCGTCCTTGTAGAAGGCATCGACCTGCTTGTCGCCGAAACCCTCGATGTCGAAGGCATTGCGGGAGACGAAGTGCTTGAGCTTTTCCGTCGCCTGGGCCGGGCAGATCAGACCGCCCGTGCAGCGGCGCACCGCGTCGACGCGGCCGGTCTTCTCGTTTTCCTCACGCACCGCATGGCTGCCGCAGGCCGGACAGACAGTCGGAAACTCGAACGGCACGGCATCTTCCGGGCGCTTGTCGAGATCGATATCAACGATCTGAGGGATGACATCCCCGGCGCGCTGGATCTTCACCGTATCGCCGACGCGCAGATCCTTGCCGCCGCGGATCGGTTCACCGTCCTGACCGATGCCCTTGATATAGTCCTCGTTGTGCAACGTCGCATTGGAGACCACCACGCCGCCGACCGTAATCGGCTCGAGTTTGGCCACCGGCGTCAAAGCCCCCGTGCGGCCAACCTGGATCTCGATGTCGTTCAGGATCGTGAAGGCCTGTTCGGCAGGAAACTTGTGCGCGATCGCCCAGCGGGGCGACCGGGAGACGAAGCCGAGCCGTTCCTGCAGATCCAGCCGGTCGACCTTGTAGACCACGCCGTCGATATCGTAATCGAGTTTCGCCCGGCTTTCCTCGATACCATGATAGACGGCGAGAAGCTCCTCCACTGTCTCGCAACGTTTCATCAGGGGATTGATCGTGAAGCCCCAGGCCTCCAGGCGTTCGGCCATGGCAAGCTGGGTCTCCTCCGGCATCTCGCTCATCTCGCCCCAGGCATAGGCGAAGAACCTGAGCGGCCTGGAAGCCGTGATTTCCGACTTGAGCTGACGGAGCGACCCGGCGGCGGCATTGCGCGGATTGGCGAACACCTTGCCGCCATTGGCCGCCATGCGCGCGTTGAGCGCCTGGAAATCCTTGTGCGCCATATAGACTTCGCCGCGCACCTCGACCACCTCCGGCACCTTCCCGGATAGCTTTTGGGGAATGTCACCAATGGTTTTGGCGTTGGCCGTGACATTCTCCCCCGTCGTGCCGTCGCCCCGGGTCGCCGCGTAGACCAGCTCCGCGTTCTCGTAGCGCAGCGACAGGGACAGGCCGTCGATCTTCGGTTCGGCGGTAACCGCCAGCCCCCCCATCAGCGGATCAAGCTTCAGGAAGCGGCGCACCCGCCCGACGAAGTCGCGCACATCCTCGTCGTCGAACGCGTTGTCGAGCGACAGCATCGGCACCCGGTGGGCGATCTTGCCGAACCCGGAGGCGGGCGCCGCGCCAACCTGCGCCGAGGGGCCATCCGCCAGAACAAGGTTCGGGAACCGTGCCTCGATTTCCGAGTTGCGACGCCGCAGGGCATCGTAGTCAGCGTCGGAAATCGTCGGAGCATCTTCCTGGTGGTACCGCCGGTCGTGTTCGGCGATCTCCTCCGCCAGACGCCTGAGTTCGGCTTGCGCCTCTTCCTGGGTCAGCTTTTCGACTTCGAAGCGGTCGGTAGAGGTCTCGGTCATTGTGTCTTCTTGCTTTGGAGGGCCGCCTGCCCGTGAGGAAACACCTGTCCCAACCGGATAAAGGAACCGAACCGGGGGCTCAAGCGTTGTTCCTGCAGTCGGGTGGCGAAAATGCGCTGCCCGTTCCATTAACAGAATGAAATCATGGACCTCAGGAGAAACCGATGGCTTATCAGGATCGTGAAACACGTGTTGTGGAGAAAACCGCCGGCACCGGTGCCGCCTGGTTCATCGCCGGCATTCTCGTGGCGGGCGCAATCATTGGCGGAATTCTTTATACGAACGGCTATTTCACGGACGATGACGTCAGCATCGAGCTGAAGTTGCCCGGGATCTCCGCTCAGTGACACTTATAAAGAACGGCGGGAGCATTATCCCGCCGTTTCCGTGAGAAGCCGGCCCGCCGCCGCACGGGCTTCCTCGGTGATCACGCTGCCCGCGAGCATGCGTGCGATTTCCTCTTTCCTGTGCCCCTCGTCGATGCGCTGAACCCGGGTGGCAACCCTGTCCGGCTTGGTCGCTTCCTTGGCGATCAGGAAATGGCCGGCGGCGCGAGCAGCCACCTGTGGGGCGTGGGTGACCGTCAGCACCTGAACACTTGACGCCAGCCGGGCGAGCCTGAGGCCAATCGCCTCCGCGACCGCTCCCCCGACTCCCGTATCGATTTCGTCAAACACGAGCGTGGGCGCCGAGCCCTTGTCGGCGAGCGACACCTTCAGCGCCAGCAGAAAGCGCGACAATTCCCCACCCGAAGCGACTTTCATCATCGGGCCGGGCCGTGTCCCCGGGTTGGTTTGAACATGAAATTCCAGCTGATCGATCCCGGTTCGCCCCCGGCTTTCCGGATCGCTCTTGAAATCGACGATAAACCTTGCCCGTTCCAGCTTCAGGTCCGGCAATTCCGCCTCAACGGCCTTTGCCAGCGCCTGCGCGGATTTTTGCCGCTTTTGCGAAAGCCCGGCGGCTTTCCTGTCATAGTCCTGTTTCGCTTTGGCAGCCGAATTCACAAGCGCCGCCAGCTTGTCCTCGCCCGCATCGAGATCGGAGAGGTCTCCGGCCATGCGCTCGCACAACACGGCCAGTTCATCGACAGGCACGGAATACTTCCGGGAAGCCGCCCGTAAAGCGAAAAGACGTTCCTCCACGCTCTCCAGTTCGTGCGGATCGTATTCCGTTTGCCGCAATGCGCTTTCCAGCCCGCCCCGGGTTTCTTCCAGCAGGTCCAGGGCTTCGGAAAGCGAACGCACCGGCTGGCCAAGCAGATGCGGAACATCATCGGCCTTCCTCTCGAGCCGGCGCAGCAGACTGGCAAGTTCCGGGATCGGCGAAGCCGTACCGTTCAGGGTCTCGAAGGCTTCGTTGAGATCGCCCGCGATCTTTTCCACCTTCATCATGTCCGTGCGGCGATTGGCGAGGTCCTCCTCCTCACCCCGTTCCGGCTTCAGTTTCGACAATTCGGCCACGGAAGCCCGCAGGTAGTCGGCTTCGTTTCGGGCCGCTTCAATCCGCTGTTCGTGATCGCTCACAGCCTTTTCCGCGGCTCTGAAGGCCGTGTACGCCTTTGCCACGGCGGTCGCGTCCGCAGACAGTCCACCGAAGACATCGATGAGCTCCCGGTGGCTATCCGGATCGACGAGCGCCCGGTCATCATGCTGACCGTGGATCTCGACCAGAAGCGCTCCGGCCTGCCGCATCAGCCCGGCGCTGACCGGCTGGTCGTTTATGAACGCGCGCGTGCGGCCATCCGACGTCTGAATTCGGCGCAGAATGATGTCGCCCTCGTCCTGAACGTCGTTTTCCTTCAACAGCGCGCGGACCGGATGGGCTGCAACAACGTCAAAGACCGCGGTGACCTGTCCCTGAGCCTCGCCATGGCGCACCAGCCCCGCATCGCCGCGCGCCCCGAGCGCCAGAGACAGCGAATCGAGAAGGATGGATTTACCGGCCCCGGTCTCGCCTGTCAGAACCGACATGCCGGAGGAAAAATCGAGATCGAGACGGTCGATCAGAACGATATCTCGGATGGACAGCGTCGCTAGCATAAAATGCAGGCTCCTTAGACTGATACCAGGCAACCGGAACTTTGTCCCATCAGATGAGACACTATCGCGGCCGCTTGGTCCAAAGCGCGGTCCACCATATAGGAGGAGCGTGTCGTCTTTCCAGAACCGTATATCACCCGAAGCGGATTATACCCCAATTGATCAGCCAGAGAGGATCGCGGCCAGAGCGCTTGAAGCGGTCGCCACCGCCTGCAAAGCGCTGCAACCACCTCCGGAAACCCTTTCACCCGTCCAAACGGTTCGAACTTGTCGCTTGGGTGGCGCTGGCGGACGCCAGCGGGCTCAGATGCTCCTGAACGCGCGGCTGATCCAGCTGCCGCTGTTTTCGGAAGGCTCGTAGCCTCCCTTGTTCAACAGCGAATAGGCGTCCTTGTACCAGGCGGTGTCGGGGTAGTTGTGACCGAGCACCGCGGCTGCGGTCTGCGCCTCGTTGATGACGCCAAGCGCATAGTAACATTCCGTCAGACGGAACAGCGCCTCCTCGACGTGCCTCGTGGTCTGGTAATCGAGAACCACGGACTTGAAGCGGTTGATTGCGGCAATGTAGTTGCGCTTCTTGAGATAGTAGCGCCCAACCTGCATTTCCTTGCCGCCGAGCTGATCCTTGACGATCCGCAGCTTCTCTTCCGCGTCCGAGATATACTCGGAATCGGGGTAGCGCTGGATCAGTTCGTTGAAGGCGCTCGCGGCTTTTTTGGTCACCGCCTGATCCCGTGTGATGTCCGGCATCTGATGGAAATAACTCTGTCCGGCGAGATAGAGCATGTAGGCGGAGTTCTCGTCGCCCGGATAAAGCGTCACATATCGTTTCGCAGCAGTAACCGTTTCCGTGTAGTTGCCGCGCGAATAGTTGAGATACGCAAGGTTCACGAGCGATTTCTTGGAATATTCCGAATAGGGATAGAGCTTGTCGAGTTCTTCGAACTTTTGTGTCGAGTCGCGCAGTTTTCCCTGGGCCCGCAACGCAAGGCCCTCGTTGTAGAGCACTTCCGGCGGCGTTTCGTTGAGCGCAAGTTCGTCAAGCTCGTCCTTGCCACTGCAAGCGGCCAGCGCGATCGGCAGCGCCAGGACGGCGACCTTGAAAAAGAGTTTCATGCGCTTGGTTCCGTCTTCTTCAGAACCAGTGTTCATTCCATTCACGCTCATACTCCCGAGCCGCTTCCGGTCCAACGTTCGGCCCCTACCAAAGATCATTGACCGGGCACGCAAATTTCGACAGGAGTGTGTAGCGGAAATTCATCGTCCCCGTCACGTCCCCATCGGCGATCTGACGGTTTTTTTAAGCAATTTTATGGCAATAGGAACAAATTGCACGGATTTCCGCACAAATGGACGGACGGCACCAAATCACGAATGACCGGGAACCGGCTCCTCAGGACACGTCCGGCCCGAAAGCCGCAGCCGCCGCAAGACCGCCCTTATCGACCTGCCCCACCTGACGAAAGGCAGGCGCCTCGACGATTTCGAACGCGCTGGTGTCTTCGAACAGCTTCACCAGGATGGCGTGGTTCATCTTGTGACCGCCCTTGAAGGACCGGTAAAGCCCGAGGATCGGCAGTCCGGCCAGCGCCAGATCCCCCACGGCATCCAGTGCTTTGTGGCGGGCGAACTCATCCGGCCAGCGTGTGCCTTCCGGGTTCAGAACCTTGTCGTCGGAAATCGCGACGGAATTCTCCAGCGAAGACCCGAGTGCAAAGCCCATTTTCCAGAGCTGCTCGACATCCTTGACGTTTCCGAAGGTCCGGGCGCGAGACAGGTCTTCGCGAAAGACGGAGGGGGTCATGTCGGACTCGAACCGCTGGCGGCCGATCAACGGCGTCTCGAAATCGATCGTGATATCGAACTTCGTCCCGTCGTAAGGGTGCAGTTCGCACCAGGCGCTGCCATTGTCGATCCGGACGGACTTCTTGATCTTGAGGTACCGGCGGCCCCGGTCCAGCTGCTTGAGCCCGACCTGCTCGATGGCTTCGACGAAGACCGAGCTGCTGCCGTCCATGATCGGCATTTCCGGACCGTCGATTTCAACGATCACATTATCGACGCCCATGCCGGCCAAGGCGGCCATCAGGTGTTCCACGGTCGCGACGCCGTCCGCTGAAGGGTCTCCGAGAACCGTGGAAAGAGAGGTTGCCGTAACCTTGCTCCAGTGGGCCGGAATTTCACTGCCACTGTCCTGGTCCGTGCGGGTGAACACAATCCCTACGCAAGCTTCGGCCGGTACCAGAGTGATCGATGCAGGCTTGCCCGAGTGGACACCGATCCCCGTCAGGGTTACCTGCTCGGCAAGCGTTGTCTGTCGATCAACAAATGTGGTCATGAACCCCAGCCCTTCCGGTTTGCAATCGAAAAAGCCGTGGACTTGAATCAATCCGTCTACGAACTTTTAACGATCGCGTGTTGGGGGCAACATAGTCTTGTTCGCAAAGAGAACGAAATAAAGCTTTATTACGCTTTGTAACGATCCACAGACACATAAGTATCTGTTTTCAAATATCATTTCATCCCATGTTACAAAAACAGCCCGAAGCGTGAGCTTCGGGCTGCCGCGATCAGGGAAGAAGATCGCTTGAAATCAGTTGGCCTGCCGGCGCAGGAACGCCGGAATTTCCAACTGTTCGTCATCGGCCGCGTTCAACGGCTTCGGCGCGGCGCGGCCGGTTCCGTCCAACTGACCGGTGGCCCCTTGCGCGGCCGGACGAGGCTGCGGGGCACGCGGCGCGGGCGCGGGCGCAGCCTGCATCTGCGGAGCGGACCGGGCGACCGGAGCCTCCTCCTCATGCTCTTCCTCGTCCTCCCGGCGGCCAAGTCCGCTGGCAAGACGGCGCAGCAGTCCCATGGGACGGCGGTCTTCCTCGTCGTGCTCGTCAAAGACGGCAGACGGAGCCGCGGGCCGGGCCGGAGCGGCTTCCGGTTGCGGAGCGCTGAACTGAGGCTGAACCGGTTTGGCCGCGACAGGCGCCTGCTGCGCCCGGATTTCACGCTGCGCGATCGGCGGAAAATCCTCGACCCGCGGCATGCGCGGCGCCGGGCTGTGCTCCTCGGCCTGAGGCGGAATATACGGTTCGCTGACCGGTGTGTCCTCAACAACGGAAGAAGGCGTATCCTCTTCCAGATCCATCATCGAGGACTTGGACGAAAGATCGCCGCTTGCGGGCTGAACACGCTTGATCTCGACATCCGGATCGGAAGCGACGGCGACCGGCTGCGGGTCCGGAATTGCCAGTTCCCGTTCCAGGCTGGCGACGGCTTTGGCGGCCGCATCGTCCGCTTTCGCCTGTTCCGCGGCAAAGCTGGATTTGGCGGTCGTGATTTCCGGCGTGTAGGCAGGTTCCTTCGCCTCGGGCTTCAGGGTGCGGGCGGCCGGGGTCGGAAAGGAAGCGGCCATTTCGCCCTCCTCCCGGTCGATCCCCGTTGCCACGACGGAGACGCGGATGATGCCATCCAGCGTTTCATCGAAGGTCGCGCCGAGAATGATGTTGGCGTCGCTGTCGACTTCCTCACGGATACGGGTCGCGGCTTCGTCCACCTCGAACAGCGTCAGATCGTTGCCGCCGGTGATCGAGATGAGCAGGCCCTTCGCCCCCTTCATGGAGGATTCGTCCAGAAGCGGGTTGGCGATGGCGGCTTCCGCGGCCTGTTGCGCGCGTTTCTCGCCGCTGGCCTCGCCGGTCCCCATCATCGCCTTGCCCATGCCGCGCATCACGGAGCGCACATCGGCGAAGTCGAGGTTGATGAGACCTTCCTTGACCATCAGATCGGTGATGCAGGCCACGCCGGAGTAAAGCACCTGGTCGGCCATCGCGAAAGCGTCGGCGAAGGTGGTCTGCGCGTTGGCGATCCGGAACAGGTTCTGGTTCGGAATGACAATCAGTGTATCGACATTGCGTTGCAGCTCGTCGATACCGCTGTCGGCAATCCGCATGCGCCGGGCACCCTCGAACTGGAACGGCTTGGTGACCACGCCGACCGTCAGGATACCCTGTTCGCGCGCCGCGCGGGCAATGACGGGAGCAGCGCCGGTGCCGGTGCCGCCGCCCATGCCGGCGGTGATGAACACCATATGCGAACCGGACAGGTGATCGTTGATCTCGTCGATCACTTCCTCAGCCGCGGCAGAGCCGACCTCCGGCTGGGATCCGGCCCCGAGACCTTCCGTCACGGCGACGCCCATCTGGACGAGCCGGTCGGACTGGTTCATGGCCAGTGCCTGGGCATCCGTGTTGGCCACGACGAAGTCGCACCCCTGGAGACCTGCTGTGATCATGTTATTGACGGCGTTTCCGCCCGCGCCGCCGACGCCGAAGACCGTAATGCGCGGCTTCAGCTCCTGAATGTCGGGCATCTTCAGGTTGATGGTCATATTTTCCTCGCGACCCACTGGCACCCCCGTTACGGGAGAACCCTCTTCTTCCCTAATTTCCACTGCCGGTACCGGCAGATTCATTTCCTGGTTGTCGTCTTGATGGCTCATGTCGTCAGAAGCTTTCCCTGATCCACTGACCGACACGGGCCAGGTAACCAGATTGCCCGCTCCACCCCGATCGACGGTTCTTGTGTTCGAACTGTTCGATCTGAGCGACTTGCGGATAAATCAAGAGGCCGACGGCAGCGGCAAATGCCGGTCCTTTGGCAGCCTCGGGAAGACCGGCGACACCTAACGGCCGGCCAAGACGGACGTTGCGCCCCAGAATGTGACGCGCAACTTCTCCAAGACCCGTCAACTGACTAGCGCCCCCTGTCAGTACGATCTGCTTGCCCACACGCCCGGCAAAACCGGACGCCGTCAGCCGATCTCTTACGAGTTCAAGGATTTCTTCCACACGCGGGCGGATGACCCGGGTCAGCGCCGAGCGCGGGATCTGGTTCGGCAGGTCGCTGTCGGATTCCAGCGGCGGCACCGTGAGCATGTCACGGTCGTCGGAGCTGGACGCCAGCGGCGAGCCGTAAAGGGTTTTAAGACGCTCCGCGTCCTGCAGGCGCGTTGCGAAAGCGCGCGCGATATCCGTCGTGACGTGATTTCCGCCGACGGCAATCGCATCGAGATGCACCATGTGGCCGTCGACGAAGACAGAGAGCGTCGTCGTGCCGCCGCCCATGTCGATGCAGGCAACGCCAAGCTCCGCCTCGTCGTCGACGATGGTGGAAAGACCGCTGGCAAACGGCGTCGCCACCAGGGTCTCTACATGAAGGTGACCGCGGTTGATACAGAGTTCCAGGTTGCGGACCGGCGGGACTTCCGCAGTCACGACCTGCATTTCGACGCCGAGTTTATGACCCATCATGCCGCGCGGATCGCGAATGCCCCGGCTGCCGTCCAGCGCATAGGAAATCGGCAGCGCATGGGTCACCGCACGGCCGTCGGTCACCGAATGGGACGATCCGGCGGACAGAACCCGTTGAATATCGGCTTCCGAGACGCTGTCGCCGGCCAGCGGCACGCTGGCACTGTAGATCTCGCTCTGCAGGCGGCCGCAGCTGATATTGGCGATCAGAGATTCCACCGTCACACCTGCCATGCGTTCGGCGCTGTCCACGGCCAGACGGATCGCATGCTCGGCGGCATCCATGTCGACGACCACGCCCGACTTGATGCCGCGCGAACGCTGATAGCCGTAACCAAGCACTTCCACCTTGTGGGAGCGGCTGGACAGGATCGCCTTTTCCTCGCAGGGAACAAGCTTGGCGATCAGGCAGCAGATCTTGGTCGAACCGACGTCGAGCACGGACATGATGACGGAGCGGCGGCTCGGCAGCGGCCGCATCTTGGGCAGGTAGAGATGGCTGGAGGCGCGGCTCATGTATCGCGCTCCTTCTTGCCGGTTCCACCGCGCCCGCCGGTCATGATCTTGCGCTGCTCGGCCGCTTCGTCCGAAAGCCGCACGCTCACCCGGTCGGGAAGGCGCATATCGATGGCAACAATGTCTCGCGACAACAGTCCGTTTTCCTTGTCCATGGACACTATGTCGGCCAGGGCCGCATCCATGTTTTCTTGCGGCAACCGAATGGAGATGCCGTTTTCAAGCTGCAGATCCCAGCGCCGGTCGCTGATCAGAAACGCCGCGCGCACGCGCGGGCGAAGCTCAGGCACTTTGTCCAGCGCCGTATTGATTTCCCCGGCCCGGCGCTGCGCGCCGTGATTGACCACCAGCAGGAGGTTGGCGTAGCGGCCGTCCACCTCGTCCGTGATCACATCGCCCGCCTCGTTGACGATAGATACGAGGTCGCCACGCTGCCAGAGGGCATAGGGCACACGTTCCTCGATATTGATCTGGAGCGTGCTCGGGTAAAGTTTCATCACCGAAGCGTTTTTGACCCAGGCCATCCGGCTCAGGCGCTCCCGCGCGGCCGCCGCGTCGAACAGAGCCAGGGAAGATCCTTCGTGGATCTCCAGAGCCTCGAGGATCTGAAACTCGTTGATTTCCCGCTGCCCGGAAAGCTTGACCGCCTCGACACCGAAGCCCGCTGCGGACAAAAGCGCCTCGGAGACCATGCGGCCATGGCCGCCTATGACTATTCCATAACCAATGGTTAAGGTTAAGAACCCCAGCGCGGCGGCAGAGCCCGTCCAGCGCGGCAGCTCCGCCAGACGGCCGGCGGACCGCCACACCGGCTGCCGGTGCAAACGCGCGACGCCGCGCCCGCGCGGCGCCAGTTCGGCCTCCAGCGGGGTCAACGTATTCCGGTCCTGTTTGAACCCTAGCGACAGCAACTCGCGTCCTCAACCATCCAAGTTACCAGGTCCTTGAAACTCATCCCCTTGTGAGCCGCCATTTCCGGCACAAGAGAAGTCGGCGTCATGCCTGGCTGCGTGTTCACTTCAAGGCAGATCAGTTCGCCGGTTCCGTCCTCGCGTTCGTCGAAACGGAAATCGGCCCGGGAAACTCCCCGGCAATCCAACGCCTGATGCGCCCTGACTGCTAGTGTCTCTATGTTTTGGTAAACAATCGGTGAAATTTTTGCAGGAAGAATGTGTTTTGATCCGCCTTCAACATATTTTGCGTCGTAGTCGTAGAAGCCATGCCCCTGCGGAACGATGTCTATTACACCGAGGGCCGTGTCGTTCATGACCGCGCAGGTCAGCTCCCGTCCGGGAATGAACCTTTCGCACATGAGAACATCCGGATAAGGCCAGTCCTCCCGGCTGAGCTCCTGCGGCGGAAATGCCTGATCTTCCTTGACAATCAGCACTCCGAAGCTCGAACCTTCATTGATCGGCTTCAGCACGTAGGGCGGCTTCATCGGGTGTTCGTTGCGGATCTCGTGACGGTTCACGATGAGGTGTTCGGTGACCGGAATACCGGCCGCCGCCATCACCGCCTTGGCCTTGATCTTGTTCATCGCAAGGCTGGAAGCCATCACTCCGGAATGCGTGTAGGGGATGTTAAGAAATTCTAAAATTCCCTGAATGCAACCGTCTTCCCCGTAAGGGCCGTGAAGGGCGTTGAACGCCACGTCGGGCTTCAATTCCTTCAGGACTGCGGAGATGTTCCGGTCCACATCGACACGGGTCACCTGGAACCCTGCCTCCTCGAGTGCATCCGCACAGTCCTTGCCGCTGGAAAGGCTGACCGGACGTTCGTGGACCCAGCCGCCCATCAGGACGGCAACATGTTTTCTGGCCATCTAAGCAGCCTCCCCTTCCTGTCCCAAAAACGGTTCGACCGCCCCTTCCGGGCCGAACGCTCCGAGACGTTTGATTTCCCATTCGAGCCGGATGCCGCTGTGCTTGAGAACGCGGGCCCGCACGGTCTCCCCCAGAAGTTCCAGGTCGTGACCGGTCGCGTTGCCCGTGTTGATCATGAAATTGCAGTGCATTTCCGACATTTGCGCCCCACCGACGGTCAGGCCGCGGCATCCCGCGGCATCGACTTCCTTCCAGGCGGATGTCCCCGGAGGGTTCTTGAAGGTCGATCCGCCGGTTTTCTCGCGGATCGGCTGAGCCCTTTCCCGGTGCGCGGTCACGTCGGCCATTTCCTGGCGGATCGCCTCTTCGTTCCGCGGTTCGCCTTCGAAGACGGCGGACGTGAAGATCAGATCCCCGGGTGCATCGGAATGCCGGTAGGCATAGCCCATGTCCGCATTGGTCAGAACGTGCCGGTTGCCGCCCCGGTCGTAGGCGGTGAGTTCGACCATGCGCTCCCGGGTTTCGGTTCCGTGGGCGCCAGCGTTCATGCGCAGGGCGCCGCCGAGCCCTCCGGGAATGCCGTTGTAGAACGCGAAGCCGCCAAGTCCCGCTTTCGCCGCGGCCTCGGCCAGACGCTTGTCGGGAACGGCGGCGCCGGCCTTCAACCGGTTGTTTCCGATCTCCTCAATCGCCCCGAAGCCCCTTGCGCTCAGACGGATCACAACGCCCTCAAGGCCTCCATCCCTGATCAGCAGGTTGGATCCGAGACCGACCGGCAGAACCGGAACTTCCCGGGGCAGCTTTTCAAGGAAGGTTGCAAGGTCCTCCTCGTCGGCGGGCTGGAACATGAGCTGCGCCGGACCGCCGGTGCGGAACCAGGTAACGGTCGACAGACGCTGATTGGCGGTGAGTTTTCCGCGCGTATCCTGACCCAGCTCCGGATAGCGTTCAAGAAGATCGGGAAAGTCCATGCCCCCTCCTCAAGCCTCTTCAAGCTGTTTCGGCAATGCATAGGCCCATTGGGTGATGTTGCCGGCTCCGAGACAGACCACGAAGTCGCCCGGCTCCGCCAGTTTCCGTATCAAGCCGGGCAGCTCTTCCGGACCGCCGACGGCCTGAACGTTTCTGTGCCCCCTGGTCTTGAGGCCGGAGACGAGATCGGTGTGCGAGGCGCCTTCGATGGGCTGCTCGCCGGCCGCATAGACCGGAGCAATCACGACAGCGTCGGCATCGTTGAAGCAGTTCGAGAAATCGTCGAACAGGCTGTGGAGACGGGAATAGCGATGCGGCTGCATCACGGCGATCACCTTGCCGGAAGTCGATTCCCTGGCTGCATGCAGGACCGCCCTGATCTCCACCGGGTGGTGGCCGTAATCGTCGAAAATCTGAACGCCATTGACCGTCCCTGTATGCGTGAACCGGCGCTTGACGCCACCGAAGGCGGATATTCCCTTCTGGATCGCCTCCGGACCGACGCCGAGCTGCGACGCCACCGCAATCGCCGCCGTTGCGTTGGAGACATTGTGAAGGCCGGGCATCGGCAGGACCAGATTGCGCAGTTCGATGGTTTCGCTGCTGCGCCGGTCGCGGATCGTCACCGAGAAGGTCGACTTTCCACCATCCATCGAAACATCGGAAAAGCGCACGTCGGCCTGCGGGTTGGTGCCGTAGGTCACGACCCGCCGGTCCTCGATCGTACCGATCATCGTCTGGACTTCCGGGTGATCCAGGCACATGACGGCGAAACCGTAAAAGGGCACGTTTTCCACGAACTGGCGGAAGGCCGCCCGGACACCGGCGAAGTCGCCATAGTGATCGAGGTGTTCGGGATCGATATTGGTGACGATGGCGACGTCGGCCGGCAGCTTGACGAAAGTGCCGTCGCTCTCGTCGGCCTCGACCACCATCCAGTCGCCTTCGCCCATGCGGGCATTGGTGCCATAGGCATTGATGATGCCGCCGTTGATCACCGTCGGATCGAGCCCGCCTGCATCGAGCAGCGCCGCCACCATGGACGTGGTGGTTGTCTTGCCATGGGTGCCGCCGACCGCGATCGCCTGTTTGAAGCGCATCAGTTCAGCCAGCATTTCCGCCCGCCGCACCACGGGGATCAGCCTTTCGCGGGCCGCGACCAGCTCCGGATTGTCCTTCCTGATGGCCGAGGATACGACCAGCACCTCGGCCTCGCCCAGATTGTCCGCGCTGTGGCCGACTGCGACGTCAATTCCGTGTGCGCGCAAGCGCTGCACATTGGCGTTTTCCGCCATGTCGGAGCCCTGAACCTGATAGCCGAGCGTCTTCAGCACCTCCGCGATGCCGCTCATGCCGATGCCCCCTATGCCGACGAAATGCACCGGGCCGATATCCTGCGGCATCTTCATGGCCGTTCTCCCTTGTCTTAATTCGCTCTTGTTGCCGCAACCGTTTCAACCAGATCGGCAAGACGCTTCACCGCATCCGGCTTCGCCACGCCCCGCGCCTTTTCCGCCGCCTGCGCAAGCATCTCCGGCGCATTCATGAAACGGGAAATTTCCCTGGAAAGCCGGTCCGGAGTGAGGTCCGCCTGCCGGATCGGCCAAGCACCGCCCACCTGTTCCAGAACCTTGGCATTGGCCGCCTGATCCTGATCGATCGCACCGGGCAGCGGCACGAGGATGGCGGGCCGCCCCAGCACGCTGAGTTCGCTGACCGTGGAGGCTCCCGACCGGCAGAGCACCAGATGCGCCAGTGCGATCCGTTGAGGCATGTCCTGGAAAAACGGCGCGCATTCTGAGGCAATTCCCAATTCCGCGTAGACCGCCTGCACACGCTCCATGTCTTCTGGCCGGCATTGCTGGACGATGCGCAGTCTCGCGCGGGTTTCCTCGTCAAGCAACTGCAGCGCGGGCGGCAAGAGGTCGGAAAAGAACCTGGCGCCTTGCGAACCGCCAAAAACCAGAAGCTTGAACTCACCACCGGCTTCCGGCGGCGTGTAAGGCAGTCCGGCGGCGTCCAGCACGGTGTCCCGCACGGGATTGCCGGTTTCGACCAGTTTGCCTGACAAGGCAGCAGGCAAATCCGCGATCGGCACACTGGTGGCGATTGCCGTGACACCCTTGGCAAGCAGCCTGTTGGCCCGGCCCATGACGCCATTGGCCTCATGCAGGATCGACGGTGTCCCGGTCAGGCGAGCGGCGAACATCGGCGGAAAGGTCGGATAACCGCCGAACCCCGCAACCACGTCCGGCTTCAAGGCCTTTATCACGGCGCGAGCCTGCAGCATTCCGCGCAACAAGCTGAAACCGGTGCGGGCAAGGGAAACCGGATTGCGTCCGCGGATGGTCTCCGACGCGATGATATGGACTTTCCGGGCGGGAAAGGCCGTACCGTATTTGTCGGCGCGCTCGTCCGTGGCAAGCTCCACGGTCCAGCCGCGCCGGTTCAGTTCGCTTGCCAGCGCCTGAGCGGGAAAAAGGTGGCCGCCTGTACCGCCGGCCGTCAGTAACACTGTCTTGCTCATAAAACCGGTCGAAAAGTTACATCAAAGAAGAAGGTGAAAGCCGGCTCACTGTGACGACGTCACCGCGGGTCGGCCGTGGCCGTTTGCGGGTCAGGGCCAGAATGGCGCCGGCGGTCATGGCGGAGGACAGCAGAGACGATCCGCCGTAGGAAATAAATGGCAGGGTCATGCCCTTTGAAGGCATCAAATGAAGGTTCACGGCCAGATTGATCGTTGCCTGAAGGCCGAACAGGACAACCAGCCCCGCAGTTGCCAGCCGGCTGAAGGCGTCCTGATCCCGGCTGGCGTGATTGAGGCCGCGCAGGACGATAAAGGCGAACACGGAGACCAGCAGCAGGCAGACGACGACACCGAATTCCTCGCCGACCACCGCGAAGATGAAATCCGTGTGGCTGTCGGGAAGAATCCGCTTCACCGTGCCCTCGCCCGGACCGCGCCCGAACCAGCCCCCGGCCAGAAAGGAATCCATCGCGGTGTCGACCTGGAACGTATCTCCGGAGCTTGGGTCGAGGAACCGGTCCACCCGGTTGGTAACGTGCGGCAGAAAGGCGTAGGCGGCGAACAATCCGGCGATGCCGACCACGCCGAGCGCCATGATGATCAGCCACGAGATCCCGTTGAGGAAAAACAATCCCGCCCAGACCAGCCCCAGAAGCATGGTCTGACCGAAATCCGGCTGTGCGATCAGAAGGGCTGCGCAGATGGCGAACAGGACAAAGGCGAACAGAACGCCCGGAACTTCGCGCCGCCGCCCGCTTTCCGAAAGGAGAAACGCGATCAGCACGACAAACGCGGGCTTGAGGAATTCGGACGGCTGAATGGAGAAGCCCGCGAGGTAGATCCAGCGACGCGCGCCCTTGGCTTCCAGGCCCACGAACAGTGTGGCGACCATCAAGACAAGCGACACGACGAAGAGGATCAGTGCCGCCCGCCGCACCATGCGCGGTGTCATGAGCGAGGCGCCAAGCATGACCGCGATGGCGGGCAGCAGAAAGAGCGACTGACGTTTGACGAAGAAGAAGGTCTCGACGCCGATCCGTTCCGCCACCGGAGGACTGGCGGCGAACGACAGGACCACGCCTCCGACCATCAGAATACCGAAAGCGGCAAGCAGGTAGTGATCCACGGTCCAGAGCCATTCGGCAAACCGGCTGCGATCCGCGCGCGACACCATTACGCCACCTCCTGATTGTTTTCAGCATCAGGCAAGGCACGCACCGCGTCTACAAAAGCTGCGCCCCGCAATTCGAAATTCGGAAACTGGTCGAAGCTCGCACAGGCGGGAGACAGCAGGATGGCGATTTCCGCAGCCTCGTCTTCCGCCGCCTCGGCCGCGGCGTCCGCGACCGCCTGGGGCAATGTTCCGCAGACTTTGTAGGGCACCCGCCCGTCCAGGGTCTTGGCGAAGTCGCCCGCCGCTTCTCCGATCAGAAATGTCTTTGCAATCCTGGGAAAATAATTGTCGAGCGAGGAAATCCCGCCCGCTTTCGCCCGTCCGCCCGCGATCCAGTAGATCCGGTCGAAACTGGACAGGGCCCGCGCCGCGGCATCCGCGTTGGTCGCCTTGGAATCGTTGATGAACAGGATACGCCCGCGCCTGTCCACGACCTCCATGCGGTGATGAAGGCCTGGAAAGGATTTCAGCGCCTCGGCGATCTTCTCCGCCGGAAGTTCCAGCGCGCGAAGCGTGGCCGCGGCTGCGGCCGCGTTCTGCCCATTGTGGTCGCCGCGCAGGCTGTCGATGCCGCCAAGAAGCGCGACTTCATGCTGGGCGCCGTCCTTCGCCTCGTACAGCCGGTCGTACCGCGCGTAGAGACCGTTGGTCAGTTCCCGCTCGCCGGCGATCCGGCAGACCGGTTTGCGCGCAAGTTCAAGCCTGTCGGCGATCGAGGACGACATCAGGTCGTCAACGCCGACAACCGCCACCTTGGCTCCCGCGACCAGGCGTTCCTTGATTGCGGCGTAATTTTCCATGGAACCGTGCCGGTCAAGGTGATCCGGCGAAAGGTTCAGGTGAACGCCGACTGTCGCGTCAAGCGTCGGCGCCAGGTCGATCTGATAGGAAGAGCATTCGATGACGTAGTGCCGCCCCGGCTGCGGCGGCTCAAGGTCCAGAACGGGTGTGCCGATGTTGCCTCCCATCTGAACGTCGCGGCCGAGCACCTTCAGCAGGTGGGCTATCAGCGCGGTCGTTGTCGATTTTCCGTTGGTGCCGGTAATCGCGATCAGGGGCGCCGCCGGACAGACCTGGCGCCGCTCGCGGCAGAAGAGCTCGACATCGCCTATGATTTCAACGCCGGCGTCCCGTGCAAGGACAGCGGACCAGTGCGGTTCCGGATGAGTGAGCGGCACGCCCGGCGCAAGCACCAACGCCGCGACCCCGTCCCACTCCAGGTCTCTCAGGTCTCTCGTGGCAAGGCCTTCCAGGGCGGCCGCCTCAACCCGAGCCGCATTGTCGTCGAAACACACCACATCCGCGCCACCCGCCTTCAAGGCCCGCGCCGTCGACAGGCCGGATCCGCCGAGCCCGAACAAGGCGACTTTTCTGTCCTTGAATGTGGTGACTGGGATCATGCGGCCTACCTCAGTTTCAGTGTGGCAAGGCCGATCAGGGCAAGGACCACCGAGATGATCCAGAAGCGGATCACCACCTGGCTTTCGGTCCAGCCCAGGATCTCGAAATGATGATGGATCGGCGCCATGCGGAACACGCGCTTGCCGGTCAGCTTGAAGGAAATCACCTGAACGATGACGGAAACCGCCTCAAGCACGAACAGGCCGCCGATGATCGCGAGAACGATCTCGTGTTTCGTGGCGACCGCGATGGCGCCGATCATTCCTCCGAGCGCAAGCGATCCGGTGTCGCCCATGAAGATCGCGGCCGGCGGCGCGTTGAACCAGAGAAACCCGAGCCCGGCTCCGATCACGGCACCGCAAAGAACCGCAAGCTCCCCCGTTCCGGCCACGTGATGGATCTGCAGGTAGTTTGCGAAAACCGCGTTCCCCGAAAGATAGGCAATCAGTCCGAAAGAGGCGCAGGCAATCATGACCGGAACGATCGCAAGGCCGTCGAGACCGTCGGTCAGATTGACCGCGTTGCCGGCCCCGACCATGACGATCGCGGCGAAGGGGATGAAGATCAGCCCGAGATTGAGCGTGAATTCCTTGATGAAGGGAAAGGCGATTGCTTCGGAGTACTCGGAAGAATCGAGCAGCGTCACAGCAAAGGCCGCGAGCGCCGCGATCACGAACTCCAGACCCAGCCTGGCCTTGCCGCCGAAACCCTTGTGGGACGATTTGGTCACCTTGAGGTAGTCGTCGTAAAAACCGATGGATCCGAAGCCGAGCGTTACCCCGATCACCACCCAGACATAGGGGTTGGACAGATCCGCCCACAACAGCGCGGCAACAAGGGCACCGGACAGGATCATCAGACCGCCCATCGTCGGCGTGCCCTTCTTGGTCAGAAGATGGCTTTCGGGACCGTCGGAGCGGATCGGCTGGCCGTGCCCCTGGCGCAGTCGCAGGCTGGCGATGATTTTCGGTCCGAAAAGGAACACGAAAAACAACGCCGTCATGATCGCTCCGCCGGTCCGGAACGTGATGTAGCGGAAAACATTCAGCGCTGAAATCTGATCTGCAAACTGGCCAAGAAAATAAAACATCGGTTGCCCCTTACGCCGCAGCGGTATCGTCCGCTGGCGGATATTCTTTTTTCAAGGCCTCGACAAGGGGCCCCATACGCGTTCCGAGCGACCCTTTGATCATAACAACATCGCCGGGGCGAACATCGCTCACAAGCACGTCTTCCAAACCTTTTGCGTCTTCCGCGTAATGGCAGCGCAATTTCTGTGGAAGTTCTTCCCAGAGCGCATGCATGTGCGGTCCGGCGCAATAGACGGCATCGATTCCGGCCTCTCCGATCGGCTGAGCCAGTTGCGCATGCAGGCGGTCCGCCTCCGCGCCGAGTTCGCGCATGTCGCCAATCACCGCGATCCGCCGGCCGGGGCGCTTGACGGGCGCCTCGCCAAGAACGGCAAGAGCCGCGCGCATGGACGCCGGATTGGCGTTGTAGCTCTCATCGATCAGGAACAGCTCTCCTCCCTTGAGAGGCAATCTGTTCACTTCGCCCCGCCCCTTGGGCGCCCGCATCTCGTCCAGGGCGAGCCCCGCCTTGGCGAGATCCGCGCCCAGGTCGCAAACCGCGGTCAACACCGCCAGACTGTTTTTCACGTGATGCTTGCCGGCCGCGCCAATCTTGTAAGTGATTTCCTGACCCAGGATCACCGCATCGACACTGGACCCGGACGGATAGCTTGCAACATTGCGCACATGACTGTCGGCGGACGGTGTCTCGCCGAAGGTGTGTATCTCGGGCACCCCCGCGGTCGCCGCCAGGAATCTGAGAAGATCGAACTGCAGATTGTCCCTGTTCAGGATCGCAATGCCGCCCGGCTCGAGACCGTCGAAGATTTCCGCCTTTGCCTGGGCGATCTTCTCAACCGATTCGAAAAACTCCAGGTGAACCGGCTGGACCGTGGTGATGACCGCCACATGCGGGCGCACCATCCTGACCAGCGGGGTGATTTCGCCCGGATGGTTCATGCCGATCTCGAACACGCCGTAGTCCGCGTCCGCCGGCATGCGAGCCAGGGTCAGCGGCACACCCCAGTGATTGTTGAAGGAGGCGACGGACGCATGCACCTTGCCCGAGGGTTCAAGGGTCAATCTGAGCGCTTCCTTCGTGCCGGTCTTGCCAACGGACCCGGTGACCGCCACGATGCGAGCATTCGTGCGCGCCCTGGCCGCGATCGCGAGTTTGCGCAGGGCATCCAGAGGATCCGGGACCACAACGTAGCGTCCATCGGCGGGCAGCTCCGACAGCTTTTGTTCGCCAACCAGAGCAAGCGCCGCGCCTGCCTCCAGCGCCGCGGCGACATAGTCGTGACCGTCCAGCCGGTCGCCCTTGATGGCGACAAAGGCGTCTCCGGGCTGAAGTGTCCTGCTGTCGATCGAGATCCCGCCGATTTCCGACCCCGCCTCGCCTTTCACTCGGCCACCGGCGGCTTCAACAAATTCGCTCAATGTCCAAAGCGGGTCGCTCATGGGTTTCCTTCAACACTGATCGCGCGTGCGACGGCTTCATGGTCCGAAAACGGAATCACTGTGTCCCCAACAATCTGGCCCGTTTCGTGGCCTTTTCCGGCTACACACAGAATATCGCCCGCGTTCAGCCTGCGGACCCCCTCGGCGATGGCCTCGTAGCGGTCGCCGATTTCAAGCGCGCCCGGCGCGCCGCTCAGGACGGCCTTGCGGATCTCGGCCGGGTTCTCCGAGCGCGGATTGTCGTCCGTGACGATGACAAGATCGGCATGGCGGGCGGCGGCGGCTCCCATCAGCTCGCGCTTGCCGGGGTCGCGGTCCCCGCCCGCTCCGATGACAACGCCAAGCTTGCCTTGCGTGAACGGTTTCAGCGACGCGAGCGCATTGTCCAGCGCGTCCGGCTTGTGCGCATAATCGACGAAGACCAGCCCGCCGTCCTTCGTTTTACCGGCAAGTTCCAGACGGCCCGGCGCGCCTTTCAGGTTTTCGAGCGCCCGCATGACCGCGCCCGTGTCGATGCCGGCGGCAATGGCGAGACCGGCCGCGACAAGAGCGTTGGAAACCTGGAACCGGCCGATCAGGGGCAAAAACACCTTGTATTCGCCGCGGGCGGTCTCGAGGGTGAGAAGCTGCCCCGCGCCTGAGGGACGCAACCCTGTCAGCCTGACATCCTTGCCGGTCTCGCCGACGGTCAGTACGGGATGCCCCTGCTCCGCCGCGACCGCCAGGACACGATCGGCGTATTTTTCGCCTGGGTCGACGACCACCGTTCCGCCTGCGGGAAGCAAATCCGCAAACAGCCGCAACTTGGCTTGCAGATAGTCCTCGATTGTCGGGTGGTAGTCCATGTGGTCGCGGCCGAGGTTGGTAAACGCCGCCGCGGTCAGATGTACGCCGTCGAGCCGGTGTTGATCCAGGCCGTGGGAAGAAGCTTCCAGCGCGACGTAGTCGATACCTTCGGCGGCAAGCGCGGAGAGTTCTTTTTGAAGAGCGACCGGATCCGGTGTCGTCAGGCCGCCATAGGACTCTCCGCCCGGCTTGATCGTACCGAGCGTCCCGAGACTGGCGGCCGGATGTCCGGCCGACTGAAAAATCTGACGGGCGAAATGTGCAACGGAGGTCTTTCCCGCCGTTCCGGTGACCGCAACGATCGTATCCGGCTGACGGCCATAGAAACGCGCCGCCATCTTCGCCAGCGCCTGCCGCGGTTCCTGCGCTCCGATGACGACAACCGTTTCAGGCACCATCGCGCGCACCTGCCCGATCGCGTCTTCCGCGCACAGGATGGCGGCCGCGCCGGCCGCGGCCGCATTGGGTGCGAACCGGGTTCCGTCGACCGAAGCGCCCTTCAAGGCGGCGAACAGAAAATCGGGCCCGACGACGCGGCTGTCCGCCGTCAGTCCCGTAATCTTCTTACCCTTTGCCGTGTCCGGCAGCATGAAGCCGGCGGCCAGATAGTCTAGATCCATGTCACCCGATCATCCGGTTTGTGCGTCGTCATTCCAGGCATTCCAGAACGCCGGTTTCCGGCTGCGACCCCGCCGGCGATCAATGCTCCCTGATATCGTCTTCCCCTCTAATAGGAAATCTCGATCGGTTCATCCCCCTTGCCGAAGCGAGGCATCACGCCGAGCATCGGAGCCGAGCGTCTGATGATCGCGCCGACCGCCGGCGCCGCGTTCAGACCTGCGGTCGCGCCGATGCCCTGCCGCTCCGGCTTGGGTTCGTCGATAACAACCAGAACGACGTAACGCGGGTCGTCCATCGGGAAAGCCGAAAGGAAAGAATTGCGCCGCTTGTTGCTGACGTACCGGCCGTTCTCGATTTTTTCCGCGGTTCCCGTCTTGCCGCCAACCGTATAGCCTGGCACATCGGCGCGACGGCCGGACCCGGACAGGACATTGAGACGGAAGAGGTAACGCATCATCCGGCTTGTTTCCTCGGAAATGACTTGTTTTCCAGCGGCTTGCACCTGTTCCGGCGTGCGCGGAAGGAAGCTCGGCGTCAACAGCGTCCCACCATTCACCAGAGCCGCGGCGGCCACCGCGGTCTGCATCGGCGTGACCGAAATTCCATGCCCGAAGGAAATCGTCATGGCGGCAAGCTCGTTCCATTTCGGCGGCAGCAGCGGCGCCGCGTTTTCCGGCAGTTCCGTCTTCAACCGCTCGGTCAGATGCAGCCGCCCCAGAAACTCCCTCTGCCGCGCGATACCGGTCGCCAGCATCATTTTCGCCGTGCCGATGTTGGACGAGTAAATGAAGATTTCCGGAACCGACAGAATCCGGTTTTTCCCGTGGAAATCGGTAATCGTGCGCCCGCCGGCCCGGATCGGGCGCGTCGCGTCGAAGCTGTCGTTGATGGAAACGGCACCCGAATCCAGGGCCATCGCGGTGGTGAAGGTCTTGAAGACGGACCCCATTTCGAACACGCCGCCGGTCGCCCGGTTCAAGCGGTCCTTGTCCAGGGCCTGCGCCCTATCGTTCGGGTCGTAGTCCGGAAGCGAGGACATCGCCAGCACTTCGCCGGTCTTGGCGTCGAGCACGATACCGGCCGCGGCGATTGCCTTGTAGCGGTCCATGGCCTTGACGAGTTCGTCACGCACCACGTGCTGAACCCTCAGATCGACGGAAAGACGCACCGGCTCCATGGAGCGGTCGGAAGCGAAGCCGAGGGACTGGAGATCGGCCAGCCATTCGTTGTCGATATACTTCTCGATGCCCGTAAGCCCCTGATTGTCGACGTTCACAGAGCCGACAATATGTCCGGCGGTCGGCCCGCCCGGATAAAAACGCTGGTTTTCGGACAGAAAGCCGATCCCCGGCAGACCGAGGTTGTGGATCTGCTCGACCTTTTGAGGCGTCAGCTCCCGCTTCAGCCAGACGAAACCGGCACCGCTTGCCAGCCGTTGGCGGACGATCTTGGCGTCGAGATCCGGCAACGCGCGGATCAGCCCTTCGACCGCCTCGTCCACGTCCAGTATCCGGCGCGGTTCGGCGTAGAGTGAAGCCGTCTTGATATCCGTTGCCAGGATCTCGCCGTTCCGGTCGATCAGATCCGGACGCGAGGCAGCGACCGAATCCTGCGCCGAGATCCATGCCCGGGAAGGCGCTTCTTCCGTTTGCGCCAACAGAACGAGACGGCCGCCGATTGCCAGATAGACGCAGGCGAAGGCCAGCATGGCCACATAGACCCTGGACTTCACGGCACTGGAGGAGACCGATCCCCGAGCAGCCCTGGGCTGTGCACGCCGCACCTGAAGAAAACTTGCCGGTTCGCTTATCATGGTCATGGTCGGCTCCTTACCGGACAACCGCCGATGAGCCGGCATAGCCGCCCATCTGGCCTGTGCCGCCAATCGGCTCGAGCATCACCGGACGGGCCGGAATATCCTCGGGCATGACGATCTGCTTGACATCCAACGGCTCAAGCTGGAGAAAATCGTTGTATCGGCCGACAAGAGACTGAAGCCGGTCCGGCTGGTTCAAAAGGCTCCATTCCGCCTTCAGATGCCGGATCGCGGTCCGCTCCTCATCGATTTCGCGCTGAAGTTCGGCAACCCTTTCGGCGGACTTTGTCGCGGCAAGCTTGAGATCGTAAACGGTCGCCGCGCCGATCACGACAGCCAGAATGAACACGATGTTCAGCGTCCGAACCATTTCAGCCCCCTAACCCGTGAAACTCCGCAAGACGCGGCACGCCCACGGTGTGAATATCCAAGGCGCGCGCAGGCGCGTCGGTCCGCTTCCCGGCTCGAAGCTTCGCCGAACGGGCGCGCGGATTGCCGTCTGTCTCGGCGGCTCCCGCCTCAACTGCCTTGCGCGTCAGCATTTCGAACGTCGCCGGCGGCACCTCTTCCTCCGGCATGTGACGGGACCCGCCACCGCGGGTCCGGGTCCGGTCCTGAAAGAACCGCTTCACGATCCGGTCCTCCAGGGAATGAAAGCTCACCAGAACAAGCCGCCCGCCGGGCTTCAGGATGCGCTCCGCCGCGCCCAGCGCCTGCGCCGCCTGGTGCAGTTCGCCGTTCACATAGATCCGAAGCGCCTGGAACGTGCGCGTCGCCGGGTGGATCTGCGCCTTTTTCGGCGAGCGGCCGAGCACCTTTTCAATCAGATTCGCCAGATCGAGGGTGCGCGTGAACGGTTTTTCCTTGCGGGCGTTATCGATCGCATGGGCAACCGACGTCGCCCGCTTCTCCTCACCCAGGAGACCGATGATGCGGATAAGGTCCCGAACCGGCAGCTCATTGACCACATCCGCCGCGGACGGGCCCGACTGCTCCATCCGCATGTCGAGCGGCCCGTCGCGCAGAAAGGAAAAGCCGCGCTCCGCCTCGTCGAGCTGCATGGAGGACACGCCGAGATCGAGAACGACACCATCAACCGCATCAAACCCCTGACCCCGGGTATGATCCTCGAGATCGGCAAACCGGCCGGGCACCAGGATCAGGCGCCCCTGTGCCTCCGCGACCAGGTCCTGACCGCCGGCAATCGCATCCGGGTCCCGGTCGATGCCGATGACCGTGGCGCCATGTTCCAGAAGGGCACGGGAATAACCGCCGGCCCCGAATGTGCCGTCGATGACAATCGCGCCCCTTTCGGGCGCGAGCCATTCCAGAACCTCGGCCAGGAGAACCGGCACATGGCGCTCGGGTCCGCCAGCGGCAGAAGATGTCTTCCTGTCGCCGAGCGCCATCATACCGGCTCTCCCTGAGAGGGTGCCGGGGCCTGCCCCGACAACATCGCGAGCGCGCGCTTCTGGGCCTCCGCGCTGTACTCGCGAAACTTTTCCGGCTCCCAGATCTGAAACTTGTACTTCAACCCGACAAAGGTGACCTGATCGGTGATCCCGGTATGGTCGCGGATCATTTCGGAAATGGTCATGCGCCCATCCCCGTCGATCTTCGGGTTTTCGCTCTCGCCGAAAAGCGCAATCGCGAGTGCATCGTGATCCGGGGACAGTTTGATGAAGTTTTCCGAGCGCTTTTCGATCTCCGCAAGCAGCTCGTTGCCCCCCGCGTCGACGGCGGAACAATGGGACGACTTGATACAGTAAAGACCTTCAAAACCATCTCTCGCCAAAACCGCACGGAAGGGCGCCGGGATCGAAACGCGACCCTTGGCATCCAGCCGGTTGGTAAAGTGAGAAACGAAACCGGCCATAACCCCTCAAAACGGGTTTCACCCCGTGGAAATCCCCAAAAACCCCGAAAGAAAAGAAACGGCCGGCACTCCGCCAGGACATGCATTTTGCGAAAGCAGCTCCTGCCGAGCCGTCAAATCACTGTCCCGAGCCCTGCTGAAATGGGCCTGCACTCCCCTTTCTGGGTACATATGGGATACCATGGGAAATCATGGGCGGTCAATGGAATCTCATGGATTCCAGCTCGATTTGATCGCGCACGACCCCGTCGAACGACCTTAGTCGCAACATGCTTAATGAAGCCTTGACAGAAAAGAAGAATCGGATTCGCAGGTTTACGGAGGTTTGCGAATGAAACCGGCCGGCAGGCGGCAAATTTTGCCGGGCTGCAATGACTTGTGGAGAACGAAAACGCCCTGCGACTGCGCGGCGTTGAAAGAACCAGATCCGGCCCTTTCATGATTTCGGCACGGCCACGTTACGCGGAGCCGGGAGACCGACAATGTCCGGCAGATCCTGCGAAGCGACGCTTCGACCGGCCCAGGTCTTGCCGGTGAAAGCAAAGCCCCGACACCTCAGTGTCTTGCCGAAGGGTTCCTTACGCTGCGCCCCCAACCTCGGGAATGAAGGTTTTGAATTGCACTGCCTCCTCGAACTTCGGCAGCATGAAGTGAGGCAAGACAGTCACCTCGACACACAGCGGATACGGACCACCCGGCACTTCCGACAATCGGACATGCCCGGTCCGCAGGGGATATTCAGCATTTGTCTCTCGGGGGGCCGTATCGTCCAAAAGCACATACTGCGAGATCCATGTCTCGACATGAGGCTGCGTGGACTCAAGCGTTTCCGATGCCGCCAGGCATTCCCGGACGACAAGATGCGCGCATTGGGCTATCCGCGAGGCCGTCAGAATCCTGGGCAACGTCACTTGAGCAGCCTTCGGGTCTGCGCTGGCGTTCGCTGAAAACGCTAACTTCTCACTCCCCTTTACGGTTGACGCCGTAACAATACCTGCAGAGTCCAGGGCCTGTGCGTTCTCGGGTGAGAACGGCACCTCGAGCGCTTCGTTTCGGCCAGAGCCCACGGCATTCAAACGCGGAACATTTTCCAGTAAGCCTCCATTCTCCAGCCCCGAGATCGCGGCCGGCCAGCCAAAATTTGTCACGGCCCGGGAAATTCGTTCGCCTATATGCCAGACCGGGCTCCCCCAAAGGTACGTCGCCGGTGGGCCGTCGGCGGAGACATCTTCCTCAAATCCCACCACCTCGCTCTGAAGCGTTTTCGCCCCATAGGGCAAACGCAACAAGAGGCGCGGGGCGCACAAATGAACGAAGTCCGCGCCCGGATTTGCGCGAAACGCCTTCCAAAGCCGTTTTTCCCGGTCATCAAGCGGTGTTTCGGGAAATGTCACGGCCAAGGCGGACAGGAAGGGGCAAACCGCTTCCGCCGCAATCGTACGGATATCTTCGAGCAGTTCGAGGTCTTGCTCGTTTATCTTGAATTCATAGCACCCGATCAGTACGGAGAAGGGATCCGTGTTCCCGAACCGATAGATCTTCGACTTCACCAGGCTATACAAGGCACTTTTCGAAGGCTCCTTTGCAGCCGCGAAATCTTCTTGAAGCTCTTTTTTCGAGACATCCAGAACGCGAATTTTAAGGCGCGGCCCGGTATCCGCATTTGCCACCAGGAACCAGAGCCCCCGCCACACCGCTTCCTGAGCCTGAAACGCCGGATGACGCAAGATGGCATTCAGGTCGGGACTTAGGCCAGCGTACAGCTCGTCCATCCGCGCCAGAATGTCTTTGTAGGGATCAACCGTTGCGGGCTCCAATGACAGAAGCGCGTCAGTCAGGGCCGAAAGATTTTCTTCAGGTACATCTCCCGCAGCCGCCAAAAAGCCTTTCTCCAGAACGCGATCCAGCATCGGGCCGGATCCGGCTTGAATATCAGTCATAAGACTTTGTTTTTGAGGCAGGTCCTTGGCAAGATTGATCAGAAAACCGGTAAATGCGTCATTGCCGTCAAGATGAGATAAAAGCCTTCCGAGGTTTTGAGCGCGCCGATGCCCATCGGCCAATTCCGGCACTTGTGCGATCAGATGGATCGGACTGAACTCCGACAAGCGCGAAAAACTGAGCTTGACTTCCCGACCGCTGGCCAGAGGCACACGTACACTCGGCGCCACCTCAGCCATGACCGCATCGAAGTTGCCACGATCGATCTCGACAAAGGCACGCTGCCCAACGGGCGGCCGATGCTCCGAAGACTGAGTTAAATCCGCAAGAACACCAATGACGTAAGGGATTTCCTTTTTGAGGATCGCCCCGTCCTCTTCAACCTCACGCGAAAGGTGGACCCTCGGTGGAGCGATCCGGGACAGCTTGTTCTGAATACTGATAGACACGGCAAACTCCAAACGTCTGGAAAGATTCAAGAAACATGCATTCGGACCAACAATGCTGAAACATGTTCCCCCACTTCTCCTAGCAGGAAGCCCAAGTCGATCGCTTTCCTTTCAGCCGCATTTGATCGCCGGCACGAAACCGGTAGACGAATTGGTTCGTGTTCGTTCTAGCTTACATCAGCGTGTCGGTATTGTTCCGGGTCTTCACCTGAGCGGCGTCACCTCTTTTCTTTTTGGCTCGGACCAGGATTTTGCGGCCGACGGGCTTGATTTGCCGGCCTGAAGGCCTGAGGTCGCGAAAATCCAACATGTCTTCTTCCGGATTTAAGGAGAGAGCGACAAACTCACGACCCCAGTCCTGAAATTTCCGGCTCGTATCAAGGTCCGCCCCAGAGACGTCATCGTCCTTTGCCTCGGGGGCACTCGATGACGTAGCGGCACCAGGCACCCCCTCGATCTCCGCCGCCTCAGTGGTTCCTGTTTCCGAGGCCGCTTCCTGTCTGCTATGATCCCGGTCCGTCTTTGCCGGCGCACCACCGGGCCCTTTTGGTGTCAAAAGTCTTTTGGTCGAGACGAGATAGACATCATCCGGATCCAATCCGAACGCATCCGCAAGGTTGTCAGCCAGAACCTGATCCCATCGGAATTCCATATTTCGTGCAACGAGATCGGCCTTGGTCACACCGGAAAAGATGAATTTCTGCCCACTCGGCAACGACCTGATCTCCATACCGCCCGGCGTGTCTTCAACGCGAGTGAAGCGCCCTCCGAAATAGAGAAAGCTGATTTTTTGCGTGAGCGGGTCGAAATCCTCAATGATCTGCGTGACACCATATTCATGCGACCGGATATAGACCGTGTCGGTCTTCCGGGGCCCCAGCCCCTTCTCCCAGGAAAGAATTCCGCCGATATCCAGACGCAAATGCTTGTGACTCACATGCCCGAAGTTCTCGGCCGACAGGTCCGACAAAAGCATTCCCTGCAGGATTTGCATCTCTGGTCCGCGAGGATCGTCGATAATCGCCTCACCAACCGGTGTCATGTTGAGGACAGCGCCATTTGCGGACGGACTGTCGAAATCGATCGTGTCGGTAACCGGGTTGAAACCGATGATGTCATCGGCGCTGAAATCCGCTGGCCATGTTACACCGCCAGCGTCACTGACCCCACTCGGAACCGGAGGATTGGCCCCGTCATTGTCGTAGACAACGCCACATCCGTCCCACTCGGCCCCGGATTTCGTGCGTGTGGCGCGTTCCGTTTCACCAGGCGCCGGCTCCATTAAGGCTGTGGCAATCGCTTCCAGGACTTCCCCGGCTGCACCGTCGTCGGAGACTCTGAAATTACTGGTCCTCAGGTCTCGGAGTTTCAGGCCAGCCAAAGTTAAAGCCTGATTGTTCGATGGCACCGATAAAATGACACCGGTGGCGGTTTCGGCGAACTGGAGCTTTGCCTCACCGAGCCTGTCAATGATTATGATCCCGGTCCGCGGGTCGAAATCGGCTACAACCTCGTCATGTCCCCAGGCAAGGGCAAACACGACATCCGCTCGGCTTTTGCCGGCATCCGCTTCACCGACATCGGCCGCACCATCCAGCGCGGTAGAACCGTCTGCGCCGAAACCGTTCCAACGCTCCTCACGGGCGAGACCGCCTTTTCGACCGGCGATCATCTCGGCCACCAAGAACGTATGATATGGAAAGGGGCGAGGCAGTCTTTCCGGTCTCGGGCCGCAGAAAACTGGTTTCCGACCCATCCAGTCTCTAGCGCCAGCCCCGCTGCCTTAGTGCCTTCGAAGGTCTCGCCCATTCGGTTCCCTCTGCCTCGTCACAACGCTTTAACGTTAAGCAGAAATCCGAGCCCGAAAAAGAGAGAACTGTTAAAATTTATTAAAACTTTTTACAGTTTCACCATGATTTTGAATAATTCACGGAAGAGAACCTGTAGAGCGACAACACAACACTTACGGAAGAGCTTTCTTCCGTAGGCGCGTGAAATAACGTGAAGTTCGAAGCCGAAAGATCGCTCGGGGTAAACCCTTCAAGCGTGACCGTCTGATTGTACGGCGCCACGGTGAAGACGATATTGCCGCCGCCGTCGCCGGATCGAAACCCGTCACCGTCCGGTCTCTCCCCAGGCCCAGGTGGTTGCCACGGTCGCGGTCGCCGCGGTCACGTCGGCTGTGCCATTGCCTGTCGTTCGAGTGGTGTCGCCCTCACCGCCCGTGTCGGCATCGCTGTCGTCGCGATCAGCGTCATCGGAATCCGTATCGTCGGAGTCACTGCCTGCGCTGCCATCCGTTTCAAGGGTGTCCGGCGTCTGCCCGCCTCCATCCACAAGCGCCAGGACCTTCTCCGCAGCGCTCTCGTCGACATCCGCGGCTCCGTTGCCGCCAATCAGGAATTTATTCCTTGAATTCCTGAAGCAAAATTTGCCAGCCGGCCTGTAAGCCGGGTTCTGTATGGCCCGCTTGCGCGGACGTGACAGCCATTCATCTGGGACGCCTGTTGCCAGACGCCTCGCGCAACCTACCCGGACAGCCGGCCTGGAAACCGGCCTGGACCTGTTGCCAGGTCCTGCTGTCCCTATTCGGTCTTGCTCCCGGTGGGGTTTACCATGCCGCCGCTGTTACCAGTTGCGCGGTGGGCTCTTACTCCACCCTTTCACCCTTACCCCGGACAAGGTCTTCCGACCCTGACCCGGGCGGTTTGCTTTCTGTGGCACTTTCCCTAAGGTCGCCCTCGCCGGGCGTTACCCGGCACCGTGTTTCCATGGAGCCCGGACTTTCCTCCCCCGCGGCCTTTCGGCGCTTGCGGCAGCGGCTGTCCGACCGACTGGCGCTTGCGGACTTAAGTGGGTTTGTTTTCAAGGTCAAGCGACACCGCTTGCTCTGCGCTGTCCGCCCCCCGGATTTGCCACCCGGTCCGCCTTTCATCCGTGAGGACGGCTCCATCGGCTAAAGCCGGTTTCACAAAAGCCGGTCTGACGCAGTTTCACGTTTTCTTGAGCAGAAGGAAAAATGGCGGTTTTCTGCTTTTTTTGAACCGTTTTCTATTTTTGACTATATAGTACAGAATACCCATATGCGTTGTGCCGGCACGATCGCCAGCGAACATTTTTCAAGGAGAGACAATTGACCGAGTTCACGCTTCACACCAAGGAAACCGCCCCTCAGGAGAGCAATGCTCTTCTCCAGGCCTCGGAAAAGGCCTTCGGCATGATTCCGAACCTGCACGCTGTGATGGCGGAGTCGCCACAGCATCTGGAAGCCTACCAGAAGCTCCATGAGCTGTTTCAGCAGACCAGCCTGTCCACGGCGGAGCAAACCGTCGTCTGGATGGCGATCAACGTCGAACACGGCTGCCACTACTGCGTGCCCGCCCATACGGCCATCGCCCACATGCAGAAAGTCGATGGCGGCGTTATCGAAGCGCTCCGCTCCGGTTCTCCGATCGCGGACGCAAAACTCGAAGCCTTGCGCCAGTTCACGCTGAAGGTCGTCCGTCAGCGCGGAAAAGTGACAGACTCCGACGTCAATGCGTTTATCGCCGCCGGTTTCACGAAACGTCAGGTTCTCGACATCGTCCTTGGCCTTGCCCAGAAAGTCATGTCAAACTACGTCAACCATCTGGCAGACACGCCGGTCGATGCCCCGTTCCGTAAATACGACTGGAGCCCGGCGGTCAACGCGGCGGAGTAAGACGAAGGGGTACCGGCGCGAAAGCGCCGGCCTCCCTCAAACAGAGGCGCTATGGCGGGACGTCCGAAATCCTTTGACCTGAACGAAGCGCTGAACGCTTTTCTTCAGGTATTCTGGACCAAGGGGTACAACCATACCTCGGTGGACGATCTTCAACTGGCCGCCGGCATCAAGCGCGGCAGCTTCTATGCCTCTTTCGGTTCGAAGGACGACGTTTTCGCGTCCGTCCTGAACACCTACTGGGACCGGGCCACCGAGTCGATCCTTCGAAACCTGGAGTGCTCCAAAGATCCGCGTGAGGCCGTCGCCCGCTTCTTGCGCTACGCAGGCAACTTCATGACAGAGAACACCCCGCGCGGCTGTCTGCTGCTGTCGTCAGCCGCCGACCTGTCCTGCACGGCCTCCCGTGACGGAGAACTCGTCAGGGAAAAGATGAATGCCCTGGAGGCACGCATCGCCGCGGCCATTCCGGAAGAAACACATCCGGCAAATCCGAAGCTTGCCGGACGGGATCAGGCAAGTGCTCTGACGTCTTTCGTGATGACGACTTTGCTCGGCCTCAATGCCATGGCGCGCAGCGGACAAAGCGCGGACAGGATACGCCAGGCAGCCGAATACGCGGCGGAAAGCGTTCTGAATTCAGGTGTGAGCCAACAATCCACTGTGTAATCGGTTTCACCGCGAAATTTCGTCCCGCGTCGCACAATCTTCATTTTCAAAGTTCCTGAACTAAGGCTAACGTCACTCTGTACGAGCGCAATTCGGGGAAGCACTCATGAAATATGCTATCAAGCCGGAAGAAGCCGCGGAGCTCATTCCGGAGGGGGCCACACTCCTGATCGGCGGCTTCATGGCGGTCGGAACGCCGCACAGGTTGATCGACGCCATTGTCGCAAGGGGCACGAAAAATCTGACCGTCGTCGCCAACGACACGGCCATGCCGGGACGCGGGATCGGCAAAATGATTTCGGCGGGCTGCATTTCCAAAGTGATCGCCTCCCATATCGGTCTTAATCCGGAAACCCAGCAGAAGATGATCGCGGGAGAGATCGATGTCGACCTCGTGCCACAGGGCACTTTGGTGGAACGGATCAGGGCCGCCGGGGTCGGCCTTGGTGGAATTCTGACCCCGACCGGGATCGGAACGATCGTCGAAGAGGGCAAGCAGAAGGTCACTGTCGACGGCAAGGATTTTCTCCTGGAAACGCCGATACACGGCGACTTCGCCCTGCTCTCGGCCTATCGCGCGGACTACGTCTGCAATCTCGAGTATTCCCTGACAGCGCACAACTTCAACCCGATCATGGCTCTGGCGGGCAAGACGGTGATCGCCGAACCGCATCATATCGTTCCGCTCGGTGTCATTTCACCCGACGCCGTCAAGACACCCGGTATCCTGGTGGATCATCTTTTGGAAAGGGAGCCTGATGGAAACTAAGGAAATCATCGCCCGCCGCGTGGCGCAGGAAATCGAACCGGAAACCCTGGTCAACCTTGGCATCGGCCTGCCGTCCCTTGTCGCCAACTACCTTCCCAGCGACGTCCATGTCTTCTTTCAGGCCGAAAACGGCGTGATCGGCCTGGGAGCCCGTCCGCCGGAAGGCATGGAAGATCCCGACCTGACCGACGCCGGCGGCGGCTTCGTCACCGCTGTTCCCGGCGCCGCCTCGATCGACAGCGCCATGAGTTTCGGCCTGATCCGCGGCGGTCACCTCGATATGACCGTTCTCGGCGGCCTGCAGGTGGACGAGCGCGGCTTTCTCGCCAACTGGATGATCCCGGGCAAGATGGTTCCCGGCATGGGCGGCGCGATGGACCTTGTGGCCGGCGCGCGGCATGTGATCGTCGCCATGGTTCATACCGCCAAGGGCAAACCGAAGATCCTGAAAGAATGCAATCTGCCTCTGACAGCGAAGCGCCGGGTCAGCCTGATCGTGACCGAAATGGCCGTTATCGAACCGACCGAAGACGGCCTGGTCCTGAAGGAGACCGGCCCGGATGCTTCCGTCGACGACGTCATTTCGGCGACTGAAGCCAATCTGATCGTCCGCGGTGACGTTCCGAAAATGCGGCTTTGAAGCCTGCCGGTTTTCAGCCCGCTCTTTTGTTCGCAAGCAGATCGCCCAGGGCTTCCACGCCCTGGGCGATCTGTTTTTCCGTCGCACCGGCAAAACCGACCACGAGCCCCGAGCGTTTTTCACTGCCGATATAGTAGCTGCTGAGCGGCGAGACGGCGAAACCGCGCTCATGCATTTCCAGCGCCAGAGCCACGTCATCTCGCGGCTGCCTAAAGGTCAGCGCCAGTTGAACATTGCCGGTCGGCCGGTCAACCTCAATGGAATTTCCAAGCCTTTCCTTCAGGGTTTCGACGAGCAGGCTGCCTCGTGCCTGATAGATCTGGCGAATGTTCTTCAGATGTTTGCGATAGCCGCCGCTGTCCATGAAAGACGCCAGGGCCGCCTGTGCCTGGACATTTGCAGCACACCCGAAGTTGCGTACGGCCTGTGCGAGCGGTTCCACGAGCGCAGGCGGCACTACGCAGTAGGCAACGCGCATTCCCGGCAAAAGGCTTTTCGAGAAGGTGCTCAGGTAAATCACCTGTCCTTCCTCGGCCAGTCCGAAGAGGGCGGCCACGGGTCGGCCGGAAAACAGGAATTCGCTGTCATAGTCGTCTTCGAGGATGACGGCCCCGCCTGTGCGCGCGGCCTCAAGCAGAGCCAGACGCCGGGCCAGCGGCATTCGTGCGCCGAGTGGAAACTGATGGGACGGTGTCACGTAAATCAGCCTGGGTGCCGCGGCAGCGGCGGGCATTTTTGCGATGTCGGCTCCTTCGCCATCCACCGGCAGAGGATGGATGGAAAGACCCGCCATGTGAAAGGCGGTGCGCGCGCCAACATAGCCCGGTTCTTCAAGCCAGGCACTGTCGCCTGCATCTGCAAGAGCCTGGGACACCAGGGTCAGCGAGGACTGCATCGAACTGGTGATCAGGATCTGTTCCGGTTCGGCGTGAACCCCTCGTTCGACAGCCAGATGAGCCGCCAATTGCTTTTGAAGCTCGGGAACTCCGGCAAAATTGCGGTAAAGCAGATCGGCGCCGCGCTCCAGGCGCGCCGCCCTGCGCAGGCACCTTGCCCATTCCTCGTACGGAAAACAGTCGAGCGCGGGTGCTCCTGGCTGAAAGGCACCGAACCGGTGCCCCCATCCCCTGCCGCGCAGGTTGGCCGCCATGGTCTCGCCACGCCGGGAAAGCAACGGTGCGGCAGGCGATCCTGACAGGGAAACCGATGCCCCTTCGGGAGGCAGGTCTTCGGTGATCCTTGGTGCCGAGCCGGGGCGCACTGAAACGATGCCCTCTGCGAGCAGAAGACCATAGGCCGCGTTGACGGTGTTTCTGGAAACGTCGAGCACGGCGGCCAGGCGCCGGGTCGATGGCAGTTTCGTGCCCGGCCGCAACACCGCGGACCGGACCGCATCCCTGATCGCCCTGTAGATTTGCTCGGGCAACGGGATCTCGCCCATTTTGTCGACGGTCACGATGCCTTCGGCCAACAGCGGAGGCTTTGCCAAAACTGGTTCTTTCATTTTTTAAAAACCGGATCTTTCACAGAACCAATATATCGCGCAAACAACACGACGGGAATAATCGATTTCAGGAGCAACCCATGCGGCCCATTGAAAAGCGCAAGGCAGCCGACCATCCGAACTATGCGAAGATCCGGCAGATGAAACGAGGCGGTTACGACCGCGGTCTCGCCTATGAGGTCCTGGATGCCGGGATGGTCGCCCATGTCGGCTTTCTTCACGAAAACCGCCCAATGGTTATCCCGATGGCTTACGCAAGGATCGGCGACAAACTCTACATACACGGAGCCAGCACGACGCGGATCGTCAAGCACAACGCATCGGGTGTTCCGGCCAGCTTGACGGTTACCCTTGTCGATGGACTTGTCGTGGCCCGCTCCGCCTTTCACCATTCGATGAATTACCGTTGCGCGATCGTCCACGGCACCGCACGGCTGGTGGAGGATCGGGAGGAGCAGATCGCGGCACTTTCCGCCATCACCGATCATCTGCTGCCCGGCCGGTGGGACGAATGCCGTGAGATGACGGCAAAAGAACACAAGGCAACCGGGGTCCTCGTTCTGGACATCGAACACGTAAGCACCAAGATCCGCACCGGAGGCCCGGTGGACGACGACGAAGATCTCGGATCGATTGTCTGGGCGGGGGTCGTCCCGGTTACCTCGGCACTGGGCCAGCCCTTACCGGCCGCCGACGTTCCTGAAGAGAGCCCTGTCCCGAAGTCCATCAAGGCTGCGAAGCAGAAGTTCGCCTGAACCCGCCTTTCGAACAAAGAAAAACCCGCCGGTTTTCCGGCGGGTCGGGATCTGACGCAAGCGCCGTTCGCAGGGCGGGTCCTAGCTGGACGCCATGATCTGTTTGACCTTGGTGCAATAGCGACGGCTGACCGGATTCATGCGCTTCGCGTAATGGCCCGCATTGTAGCGCAAGATGGTGCCGCACAGATCGCCGTTGGCGCGCTTGTGGGCGCCGGCCAGGTATTTCATGCCCCACTCGAGATTTGTCGCGGGATCGTAAAGCGCCTTGGTCGATCCCCGGTACCCGATACCGCGCGCCGTGGCCGGCTTGATTTGCATCAGACCGACTTCCCCGGCGCGTCCACGGGCTCTCGGGTTGAAATTGCTTTCCACTTCCACGACAGCCTTGGCGATCTTGACCGGCACGCCGTGTTTGGCGGCGGCTTTCCGGATCAGTTTCGCGTAGTTGGACTTCCGGTCCGACGCCGTCCGTTTTCCGGTGGCTTTCGCCGACGTCTTGGCCCCGGTTCCGGAGGATGTCTTGTCCGACTGCCTGTCTCCGACAAAGAAGCGAATGATCGGATCGGTTTCGGCGTCGCCACCCGAAGCCATCGCCAGCGGCGCGGAGAGAATTGATGCACAGGCGAAAAGGCAAAGCGCCCCAGTGAGTTTCTTGAATGACCGTAACATTCGTCCAGCCCTTTTGTTTTGTTGATGTCTGTCGGGGGCGGAGAAATGCCGGAGCGATGGGACCAAAAATGGGCGCCCCGTAATCACGAATTGTTTCAAAAAATCTCTCGATTTTCCTAAAATTCTCGCCAAAAAACGGCAAATACATCCATTTGCGACGGGAATCTGCCGTAACCTGGGCAATGAAATGGCTGCGATTGGAAAATTTGTGGCAGGCGGCGATTAAAGGAAAGTTGGCGGGAACCAGCCGCTTGTATTTCCGTTAATCCCTGCCGTCTACGATGAACCGATCATTACGAAGCGTAAGCAACGAAACGTTCGGGCAGGCCAAAGGCATACATGACCCCAAGGGCGCTGTTTTTATTCCTGTCGCTCACAGCGAAGTGGCTTCTCCCGGCCAGTACCGTCCAGGCCGCCGAAACCTGCCTGCAGTTTTCACTCTCCATGCAGAACCTGGACCCGCGTATCGCCGAAAGCCTCCAGTCGAAACTGGAAAATGTCGGGCATTGCATCGAAATCAGCAAAATTCCGCCAAG
Source organism: Roseibium aggregatum (assembly GCF_017309185.1). Lineage (GTDB taxonomy): Bacteria > Pseudomonadota > Alphaproteobacteria > Rhizobiales > Stappiaceae > Roseibium > Roseibium aggregatum_B. Next base: position 630,273 of record NZ_JAEKJZ010000002.1, read on the forward strand.
CCGTGCCACCATCATGATGAAAAACGCTCAATTGGATGGAGACCTTGGCCGCGTCCTGGTGTACGCGCAAACGATCGGTGATGCGGGTGTCAGAGTGCCTGTCCCCATCGTCGAGGGATATGGCCTGATTGTCAGCACCTCCGCAGACATGCTTTCGTTCGACCGGCTGCACGGCCGGCAGATCGGAGTGCTGCGCGGCTATCAATGGCATAAGGATCTGTTCCCGCCACATGCCTTCCCGTTGGTCGTGGATGATTACTCGGCTGGCATGAAGATGCTCGAAACGGGACGTATCCCGGCTCTGCTGATCGACTCAATAAGTTTTAGCCATATCGAGGAAAAGCCGGACATCCTGTACAGAAGAAGTCTGACTCCCAAGATGTCCGCTTACCTTTATCTCCACAAGAGGCATCGCAGTCTCGTTCCCCGTTTCGAAGCCGCGATGCGAGAATGGCGCGCGGACTACTACGCGAAAACGGGTGGTTAGGACAGGTGTTTTATCCGCTGAAAGACGGCAGCTTGCGCAACATCGCATTCAGGGTCTCGACAGTGGACTGATCGGCGACCCCGTCCACCGTTTCGGGTCTGAAATGGCGCTGAAAGGCGGTGACGGCCTGCCGGGTCTTGACGTCGAAACTGCCCGTGATGTCGATGTCGTAGCCGTAAAGCGCTAGCATCGACTGAAGCGCCTCCACAGGCTGGCCGCTGTCGCCTTCCTGCATCAGCAGACCGGCGGGCTCTATGGGAAAGGGCTTCGTGTAAAGGCCGATGCCTGCTTCCGCCAACCGGTCCCAGGGGAACAATTCGCCCGGGTCCTCCTTTCGGTCCGGCGCGATATCGGAATGAGCCAGTACCATCCACGGGTGAATGCCGTGGCGGTGGCAGATGTCCCCGACGAGTGCGATCACGGCTTCGATCTGAGGTTCCGGAAAAGGCCGGTATCCGAACTCGTGACCGGGATTGACGATTTCGATGCCGATCGATCTGGAATTGATGTCGGTCTCTCCCTTCCAGAAGCTTGCGCCGGCATGCCACGCCCGCCTGGATTCGGGAACGCATTGCAGGATCGCGCCATCCTCATGAACCAGATAATGGGCTGAGACCTCGCTTTCGGGACTGCAAAGTCTTTGCAAGGCGGCATCCGCGGACTGCATTCCCGTATAATGCAGAATGACCATATCGATCGGTGCGCCCTGCACCCGCCGGCCGTGATTGGGCGAAGGATGAATCCGGGCTTTCACACCAGTATCTGTCGCTACGCTCATAGTCCTCTTTCCGCGCTGATCTTGGCCCAGGCCGCATTCAATGCCGCAAGCCGGTCGTTCGCGATTCTGACAAATTCCTCCGGCACGCCCCTTGCGATCAGCCGGTCGGGGTGGGTCTCCTGAACCTCACGGCGGTACTGGGCTTTCAGCTCCGCGTCGCTTGCCTCAGGGCCCATTCCCAGGACTTCGTAAGGGTTGCCGTCACTGCGCACGTGCCGGGCCAGAACTTTCGAGAACTCTCGCTCTTCCAGCCCGAAAACCTCTGCAACTTTCGTAAGATAGCCTATTTCGCTCTCGTGAACGATGCCGTCAGCTTTGGCAATGTGAAAAAGTCCATCGAGAATATCCAGCAAGGTCTTGCGATCATAGGGGAAAAGATCTGCGAGCTTCTTGGCGTAGACCTCAAACCCGGCGACATCTTCCTGCGCGAGATTGAACAGCCTGGCAACGTTTTTCTCTTCTTTCGGCGGCACATCGAACAGCTCTCGAAACGCGATCACCTCATCGGCCGTTACGACACCGTCGGCCTTCGCCATCTTGGCGGACAAGGCGATCATCGCGACCGTGAAACCGACGCTGTTCGTCCCCTCCGGACGGGCCAGCACGAGTTGCACGAGCCGGTCCGCGATTTGCGCACCACCGGTTCCAATCGCGCTGACAATACTGCCAATGCTGCTCCAGACGCTCACCAGTCTGCTCCCGCATCACCGGGCCCGGCCGGTCGGCGAACCAGCCAGTGCCGGAAACTCATCCTCGTCCCGTGGGGTACGGGCTTACAAAGTTCAGCTTGGAGACTTCAATGCGGCACAGGAGAAGTTGGAAAACCCGCGGACCCATGCGGAGGCATGGCGCAAAGGCTGTGACGTTGCTTTCCAAAGCCGGATTGACGCCTGCAAGCTGAAATTCATGGGTCCATTTCCTAGTCTTATCGGCACCGGAGAAATTTGGCCAGCGGCATGGGATGCAAACAGCCGCCGGAGCCGAGCGATCCGTGGAAAAGGCTTTTCGGGTTTCTTTCCTGCCCCGGGGTTCGGACCCGCAAAATTCGGCTTTCAGGTGTCAATCCGGCACAGGAGAGCGAGGAAAAGCCTGCAGAACCAAGCGGGTGCATGGTGCAAAGGCTTTGACGCGGCTCTCGAAAGCCGGATTGACGTCCTTCGGATCGATCGGAAAATGACTCTCTTCCGCGTTACAAGATCTTGAAAACCTCCCGGATTCCCTGAGATTTTTGCGTCTTGGATACAGCCATGTCCCGGTCGATCTGAAAACTAAAATTTTTGGGTCCATACCCCAGCGTTAGCCTGCTATTCATGATGGTTAAAGATTTTCGACTTAGGGTTCTCCCAGCACCTATTACGATGACGGTATCGTGCCGTATGGCAAGCTCCTTGGCGAAAAGAAACATTGTCATTTTCTTCATTTCGATGTCGCTGGTCCTGTTGCTGGCGCTGGGTGTCTATGCGAGCAACCGTCTCCTGACGCAGTGGCTGCTGGTCCGAGGTCTCGAACAGGCTTTCATCCCCCACAAGAACGACATCCGAGACATCCTCCAAACTCTTGAGGAAAAAAGAAAAAGACAACCTCCCGCCCATTTGTCCGGTCTTCGGCTTTCCACCCCGGAGACCTCGTCGCCGCACCTTCGGCCGGATCAATTCGCCAGGTTGAAGGACAGTCTGCAATTGAACAGTGGAACCTCAGCGGTTGTGGACGCCGCCGTCGTGTTTACTGGCGCACCGGACCCGGTCGGCGGTGTTCCCGACTGGTATGAAAACAACCTGCTCCTGTCCCCGGACGATTTGACAAAAGCGCGGGCGGCACTGACCTCGAACAAGGCGCTCACGGCCATTCCGGACATGACGTGGTACGGCCGTTTCGGCGCGCATGCGATTATGGTCTTTCGTCCGGAAGACGCTTCCGAAGCCATGCCGGGGCTATTGGTGCTGGTCACGCAATCGGAACTCCTGACCAGCCTTGCGCAACCGATGAGGTCCATCACCGCCGCGGTAGGAGGTCTTTGCCTGGCTTCCTTCGTGTTTGCGGGGATCCTGTTGTGGATGAGGTTCCACGATCAGGTCAGAACCAACAGAAATATCCAGTACCTTGCCCATCACGACACGCTCACCGGTTTGCCCAACCGGGCTGTCTTCAATGCACGCCTGAACGAGGCCTTGCGGCTGGCACAGGCAAAGGCATCCAACATCGGCGTGATGCTGATCGACGTCGACAAGTTCAAGGAAATCAACGACACCCACGGTCATGGCATCGGCGACGTGTTTCTTCAGATCGTCGGCGAACGTCTGACAACGGTCTTCGCCAACCATCTCGTCGCCCGCCTGTCAGGCGACGAATTCGCGGTCATGCTGACAACGACCTCCGACACGGGCCGGATGACCCGCCTGGCAACGGAAATGATCGCGGCAACAGCGGCTCCCTGTGTCATCGACGGCAGGGAAATCAAACTTTCCCTGTCCATCGGCATCGCCCGCGCGACCGACGGCTCGTGGCGCGCCACACGCCTTTTGCATTGCGCAGACCTGGCCCTTTACCGGGCGAAGCACAGCGGCCGGTCGACCTTTTCCTGGTACACGCCGGAACTGGACGCGGAAGCCAAAAAGCGGAAGGAAATCGAGAACGGGCTGATCAAAGCGCTGAAGTTCGACCAGTTCCATCTCGCCTATCAGCCTCAGTACTCTCTGAAGGATGGCTCTCTGAAGGGGTATGAAGCGCTGATCCGCTGGGAACACCCCTCCAAAGGCACGATCCGGCCGGATGTTTTCGTACCGATCGCCGAAGACACGGGTCTGATCGAAGAAATAGGCACCTGGGTCCTGAACCGCGCGTGCTTCGAAGCTGCTCACTGGGAAAATACGGAACGCCGTGTCGCGGTAAACATGTCCGCGGCCCAGTTCGTTGCGGGCGAAAGCCACAAGCGTGTTGCCCAGGCGCTTCAAAATTCGCAGCTCGACCCGAAACGCCTTGAAATCGAGATAACGGAAAGCCTGCTGATCTCGAACACGGACGCGGTGATCGAAACCCTCCGGCAGATCCGCGACCTGGGCGTTTCGATCGCGATGGACGACTTCGGGACGGGCTATTCGTCGCTCAGCTACTTGAGCCTTTTTCCGTTCGACAAGATCAAGATCGACAAGGCCTTTGTCCAGAACCTCGGCAAGGATGCCAGCACCGACGCGATTGTGACCTCCATTGTCGGGTTGGGCCGGTCTCTGGATGTCACGATCACGGCGGAAGGCGTTGAAACCGAGGAGCAGGCAATCCTGTTGAGCGCCGCCGGTTGCGACCTTGTGCAGGGGTTCATGTTCGGCAAGCCCGATACGGTTGAAAAACACGAAGCGAACTTCCCGGTTTTCCCGCTGAACACGTCCGGCGGCCGCTGGTTTCCGCAAATCCAGGCCGCTCGGCAATCTTCGCAGAAAACAGCGCTGCCCCCCAAACTGAGCCAGTATGCGACACGGATGACAAAGGCGGTTGACACCCCGCCATCCGAGCCTTCCGCCTGATACCAGCAGCAACCGGCAGGGAGCCGTCCGGCCAAGTGTCGTTTGAAAAGGGATTGCTCCGGCGCGCGTTTGCGCCGGCCCCTGTCAGCGTGCGACGCCCATTGCCGCCGTTTCCGACGCCGACACCTCTTGCCTTTGCGCCTTGCGCTCGGAGTATCTGTCGACAAGATAGTCCGATGTTTCACGCGTGAGCAGCGTGAATTTCATCAGCTCCTCCATCACATCCACCACCCGGTCGTAAAGCGGCGAGGGTCTCATGCGGCCATTGTCGTCGAACTCCTGATACGCCTTGGGCACGGACGACTGGTTCGGAATTGTCACCATGCGCATCCAGCGGCCCAGAACCCGCATCTGGTTCAGCGCGTTAAAGGATTGCGACCCGCCCGAGACCTGCATCAGCGCCAGCGCCTTTCCCTGCGTCGGACGGATGGCCCCGGTGCTCAGAGGTATCCAGTCGATCTGGGTCTTCAGGACCCCGGTCATGGCGCCATGGCGCTCCGGCGAACACCAGACATGCGCCTCCGACCAGGTGGACAACGCCCGCAACTCGGCAACCTTTGGATGGCCGTCGTCCACGTCGTCGGGCAAAGGCAGGCCCGACGGATCGAAAATCCGGGTTTCGGCCCCGAATGCCTTCAGCAACCGCTCGGCCTCCTGAACCAGAAACCGGCTGCAGGACCGTTCCCGGAGCGATCCGTAAAGAAGGAGAACCCGGGGCGGATGCGTCAGGTGGCCAGGCGCGCAAACCCGGTCACGGGTCACCGCTTGAAGATCTTCCGCCGACACATTTGCAAGTTCAAATTTCTCCACATCGATTTCAGGCATCAGCGGCTCCCGACCTGACGACCTCACCGTCTTCCTTGGTGAAGCTGCCGATATCGGAAGGAAGCAACTCCATCACCTTCTCCGACGGGCGGCAAAGACGCACGCCTTCTTCAGAGACGACGATCGGCCGGTTGATCAGGATCGGATGCTCCATCATGAAGTCGATCAGCTGATCGTCGGACCATTTGTCCTCACCAAGCCCGAGCTCGTCGTAGGGCGTGCCTTTCTGGCGTAGGAGATCGCGGACGGGAATGCCCATGCGGCCGATCAGATCCACAAGCTCGTCCCGGCTCGGCGGCGTTTTCAGGTATTCTATCACCTGCGGCTCAATGCCGGACTTGCGGATCATTTCAAGCGTGTTGCGCGACGTTCCGCACTTCGGATTGTGATAAATCGTAATTGTCATCAGGGAAGGTCCTGTCAGATGCCTTTCGGCAATTGGAAAGCGTCGGTGGAGAAACAGCAGACGGCAGGATCGTTACCGCAGCAATCCTCCATCAGGAACATCAGAAGCTTGCGCATCCGCTGATAGTCGACGGCATAGAGAATATGCCGTCCCTCCCGGCGCGTCGTCAGCAGGTTCGCCCGCTCCAAAGTCGTCAGATGAAACGACATGCGCGTCGGTTGAATATCCAGCCTTTCCGCGATCGTGCCGGAGGGCAAGCCCTGCGGACCGGCCGTCATCAGCAGTCGGAACGCCGCCAACCGGTCGTCCTGAGCGAGCGCGCCCAGCGCGCGTACAGCATCCTGATCTTCCATAATTCGACCTTACAAGAAATTTTGGAATATTCAACAAATGAATTGCGCCCGTGCAGACTCCGTTGCGGTTTCACATGGCCGCGGCGGCACGCGCTGCCTGATCGTAATTGCCGGACACAAGACGGAGCGTTGCCGCGAGTTTGGAAAGTTCACCCTCGTCGAGGCCCAGCGCCTTCATGGGCTCCACCAGCAGGGCCTCGCGCAGGCGCTTGTATTCCAGACAGGCACTCTCGCCCGACGTGGTGATTTCCGCCGTCTTTTCCTTGCCCCGGCGGCCGGAACTTATCAAACCGGCCTTTTCCAGCTTCTTCAGGGCGTAGGTCACCGTATGGGTGTCTTCGATGTTAAGGACCAGACAGATGTCGGACAGCGTCTTGGCCCGCCCCCTGTGGTTGACGGAATGGAGTACCTGCACATCCAGCGGCCCCAGCCCTTCGGAACCGCTGGCCGTCATCGCGCGAACCATCCATCGGTAATAGGCGTTGACCATCATCGTGACGGCAAACTCGATCTCGGACAGAGCCGGCATGGCCCCCGAGGCGAGATGCGCTGCGGACACGACGGGGCCGATGGCTGCGCCCGTTTTCTCTTCTGGCTTGTCCGTCAATTTTCAGACCTCCGGATGCGTTGGAAGTGCGAGAGTAGATCCAACAGCCAAATTATCAACATAATGCCGGTAAAACGTCGCCAAAAACCTCTGCAAGAAAGAACCTTTTTTCCTCGGCCTGCATTGGGTAGCGTTCCAACAAAACCCCTTGGGAGGAAAATAGGAGGTGCGACAGTCCCGTTTAAACAGGCTTTCAAGGCCGGACGCCGGCCCCCTCATCCTGCTGCTCATTCTGGCCGTCTCAGCGCTGCTGCGCATTCGCGATCTGGACCGCACGAGCCTCTGGTATGACGAGGCCGTGAGCTGGAGCCAGTCCAGCGGAACCTTCGGCGACCTGCTGTCTTCCGTCGCGGCAGACAATTATCCGCCTCTGCATAATATCATCCTGTGGCTGATCATGCCCGTGTTCGGGGACAGCGAGAGCGCTCTCAGATTTCCCTCCGCCCTTCTGGGCGTCCTCGCGGTGTGGCTGCTCTTTCGTGCAGGCACCATTTTGAACGGGCGGTCCACCGGTCTGCTGGCCGCCGCCCTTCTGGCCGTCTCGCCGTTTCACATCTGGTATTCAACGGAAGCGCGCATGTACGCGCTGCTCGCGGCCTGTGGCCTTGCCTTCCTGCTCTGCGTTCTCAAGGTTCTGGAAAAACCTTCCCCTCTCTGGCTGACCGGTCTTGCCGCAGCCGGTACCCTGTTTCTCTACAGTCACATCTATGCCCTGTTCGGTTTCGCTGCCGTGGGCCTTGTATGCGCCGCCTTCGCCATCGGCGATCTCTTCAGAACAGGATCTCTGCGCGGTTCGCGCGCCCTGAACGCGTGCCTTGCCATGGCGGTCAGCGCATTCGCCTTTCTGCCGTGGCTGATCGTTCTGGCAGACCGCGCCCGGTCGGTTGCGCAAACGGACTTCTGGATTGCCTTCCCCGACACAGCATTTCTCAACGCCCTGGCTTTTGGGCTGGCGGGTTCGCTCACGCTGTTCTGGATACTCCTGGCCCTGGCGGCGGCCGGCGTGCTTTTCTGTCTTTTCGGTTCCGCCGGCACATCCGGACAAAGCAGAATTCTCAAGCGCCTCATTGCCGTCTGCTGTGCTTACACATTCGGCCCTGCGACACTGGCTTACCTGTATTCGGTCCTGGTCCAGCCGATCCTGTTTGACAGATACCTGATCGCGGCCTGGCCAGGTCTTCTGCTGCTGGCCGCCGCCGGTGCGCAAAAACTGGCTCCGAAATATGGCCCCGTAACGGTTTTTGCCGCCACACTGGCGCTCACTTATCCAGAGCTCGAGTTCACGCTCTTTCAGAAGATACGGCCCGAGTGGCGGGAAATCGTGGCGGATTACAAGCAGCACATGTCACCCGGTGACCGGCTCACGCTTTACAAAGGCTTCGCCGCCCCTGCCCTGGCCTACTACCTGCGCGAACCGGCGAACTTCGATGCAGTGGAGAACATCGATGAGTTGCGGCGAATGAAGCCCTCTGACGGAGACTGGCTCCTGGTCGTCCACTGCTCCCGGAGGGAAACGGACGAAGCAGTCGCGGCTTTCGGCGAGGACGAAGAAGCGACCGTTTCCCAACGCTTTGGCTGGGGTGCAAGTGGATTGAAACTGATGCATTGGAAGACCGCGCGCTAGACATCCGCCCTCAGGCGCCAAGTCATCCATTCCTTGGGTTCCAAGCCGGCCAGGGTATGCGAAATTTTTCATCGACATTTTATCGATAAAATGTCAACGTAGTTTGAATGGACACTCAAGCCGGAACAGCCGGGCGTGCCGCTCGGAACCCGGCAAGGTCAAAGCAAAGGAAACAAGCATGACAGCCAAGTGGGACTTCTGGATCGACCGCGGGGGCACCTTCACCGATATCGTCGGACGGGCTCCGGACGGGACGCTTCACCCGCACAAGGTGCTGTCGGAAAACCCGGAGGCCTACCGGGACGCCGCCATCCAGGGCATCCGGGAGCTTCTCGGCGTTGAAAAAGGCGCGCCGATCCCCTCCGAGAGGATCGCGACGGTAAAAATGGGAACGACCGTAGCGACAAACGCGCTTCTGGAACGCAAGGGAGAACGCACCGCCCTGTTCATCACCAGGGGGTTCCGGGATGCGCTGGAGATCGGCTATCAGGCCCGTCCGGACATTTTCGCCAAGGAGATCGTCAAGCCTGAACTGCTCTACGAGAGCGTTTATGAAATCACCGAGCGCGTGCGCGCTGACGGCACTTTGGAAACTGCGCTGGACGAACCGCAGGCCCGCACTGAAATGCAGGCGGCCTGGGACGCCGGCATCCGCTCCATCGCCATCGTGCTGATGCACGCCTATGCCTATCCGGCGCATGAGCAGGCCTTGAAAAAGATCGCCGAGGAGATTGGTTTCCCGCAGATATCCGTCTCGCACGAGGTCTCGCCGCTCATGAAGCTCGTCGGGCGCGGCGATACCACGGTGGTGGATGCCTATCTGTCGCCGATCCTGCGCCGTTACGTGAACCAGGTTCAGGAAGAACTTGGCGAAGGCCCCAGGCTGATGTTCATGCAGTCTTCGGGCGGTCTGACCGCCGCAGACCTGTTTCAGGGCAAGGACGCGATCCTCTCTGGCCCCGCGGGCGGTGTCGTCGGCGCCGTCGAAACCTCGCGCATGGCGGGCTACGACAAGATCATCGGCTTCGACATGGGGGGAACTTCAACGGATGTCTGCCATTTCGACAGTGAGTACGAGCGGGCGTTCGAGACGGAAGTGGCCGGCGTACGCATGCGCGCGCCGATGATGATGATCCACACGGTGGCAGCCGGCGGCGGCTCGATCCTGCATTACGCCGACGGCCGCTTTCAGGTGGGACCGGACTCTGCCGGCGCCAATCCGGGCCCGGCCTGCTACCGTCGCGGCGGCCCTCTGACGGTCACGGACGCCAACCTCATGACGGGCAAGCTTGCGCCGGACTTCTTTCCGAAGATTTTCGGCCCGAACCAGGACCAGCCTCTGGATGGCGACATCGTCCGCCAGAAATTCGCGGATCTGGCGGCGAAAATCGGTGACGGCCGGTCTCCGGAGGAAGTCGCCGACGGTTTTCTGAAAATCGCCGTTGAGAACATGGCCAATGCCATCAAGAAAATTTCCGTCCAGCGCGGCTACGACGTCACCGAGTATGCGCTGACCTGTTTTGGCGGCGCCGGTGGCCAGACCGGATGCCGTGTCGCCGACAGCCTCGGCATGAAGACCGTGATCCTGCATCCTTTCTCCGGCATTCTGTCCGCCTACGGCATGGGACTTGCCGATATCCGGGCGGGCCGGCAGCAGGCGGTGGTCAAGACCCTGACGGAGGAACTTCTTCCAGAACTCGCCGAACTGCGCGACCACCTGGCCTCCCGGACCGAGGCAGAACTGGACCGGCAGGCGGTACCGGCAGCAGAACAGCGGACAACGGCGACCGCTCATCTTCGTTATGACGGCACCGATACGCCTTTACCGGTTCCTCTCGGCGGCGTCGATGAAATGCGGGCAGCCTTCGAAGACGCCCACAAGAAGCAATTCGGTTTCGCCTACGAGAACAAGCCCGTTGTCGTTGAAGCGCTTGAAGTCGAAACGGCGGGTGGCGGAGCAGGTCTGACCGAACCGGACCTCACACTCTCGTCCGACGATCCGGCACCCGTTACCTCAATGGAGCTCTTCTCGGAGGGCGAATGGCACACGGCCGGGATCTACAAACGCGACGTCTTGAAACCCGGCACGAAAGTTACCGGTCCCGCCGTCATCATCGAACCGCATGCCACCATCGCCGTCGAAAGCGGCTGGCAGGCGGAAATCAACGCCAAGGATCACGTCATCCTGAAACGGATCGTCCCGCTCAAACGGGCCGAAGCCATCGGAACCCATGCCGATCCGGTGATGCTGGAAGTGTTCAACAACCTGTTCATGTCCATTGCGGAGCAGATGGGCGTGACGCTGCAGAACACGGCTTATTCCGTGAACATCAAGGAGCGTCTGGACTTTTCCTGCGCCGTCTTCGATGCCGACGGCGCGCTCGTGGCCAACGCACCGCACATGCCGGTGCATTTGGGCTCCATGGACCGCTCGGTCGAGACGATCATCAAGCTCAATGAAGGCAGAATCAGACCGGGCGACGTATTTTCCCTGAACGCCCCCTACAACGGCGGCACCCATCTGCCCGACATCACCGTGGTGTCCCCGGTGTTCGACGACCACGGCAAGGAAATCCTGTTCTGGGCCGCATCGCGCGGACACCATGCCGATGTCGGCGGTTCGGCACCCGGCTCCATGACCCCGCGGGCGACCAATGTCGACGAGGAAGGCGTTCTGTTCGACAACTTCAAGATCGTCGACCGGGGACATTTCCGCGAAAAGGAACTGGTCGAGCTTCTGACGGATCATCCCTACCCGGCCAGAAACCCGCATCAGAATGTCGCCGACCTCTCCGCCCAGATCGCAGCAAACGAAAAGGGCATTCAGGAACTGCGAAAAATGGTGACCCATTTCGGGCTTGACGTGGTGCAGGCCTACATGGGGCACGTTCAGGACAACGCGGAAGAAAGCGTGCGCCGGGTAATCGAGGCCCTGAAGGATTCAGAATACGAATATCCGACCGACCAGGGGTCGCTGATCAAGGTCAGGATCACCGTCGACAAGGAAAACCGGGAGGCCACCGTCGATTTCACGGGCACCACCGGTGTGAAACCGAACAATTTCAACGCACCGGAACCGGTGACCCGCGCCGCCATTCTCTATTGCTTCCGCGTGATGGTGGAAGGAGACATCCCGATGAACGCGGGCTGTCTGAAGCCGATCCGGATCGTCATTCCGGACGATTGCATGCTGCGCCCCTCCTATCCCGCCGCCGTCGTCGCGGGCAATGTGGAGACCTCTCAGCATGTCACCAACGCGGTGCTCGCCGCCCTTGGCGCCATGGCCAACGCCCAGGGCACCATGAACAACCTCACCTTCGGCAACGATACCTATCAGTATTACGAGACCATCTGCTCCGGCTCCCCCGCCGGACCGGGTTTTAACGGCACAGACGGCGTCCATACCCACATGACCAACTCCCGGCTGACCGACCCGGAAGTTCTGGAATTCCGCTTCCCGGTGCTTCTTGAGGATTTTCACATCCGCAAGGGATCGGGAGGCACGGGCAAATGGCATGCCGGAGACGGGACACGGCGGACCTTGCGTTTCCTGGAGGAGATGGACTGCGCCATTCTTGCCTCTCACCGCACGATCACGCCCAAGGGTCTCGAAGGAGGTGGAAACGGCGAGCTCGGACGTACGGAAGTTCGTCGTCTGGACGGCTCCATTCAAAAGCTTGAGGGCTGTGACCAGACCATCCTGAGGCCGGGAGAGGCGGTCACCGTCATCACCCCGACTGCGGGCGGCTGGGGAAGCTAACAGATCCTCAAAGAGCCTCCCGGCCCAGCACAACGGGGCCGGGAATCTCTTTTGCAACGCAAAAAAACGTTATTTCTCACAAGGATATATCTACGTATGAGTGCATTTTATTAAGGCGCACACCCAGAACTTTACCATTTTTTCAACCATAGATAGGCAACACTAGGGAAGAATGCGTTTCCGTTCGGATTCGCCGGCAAATGCAAAAGGGTTCCCGACGAATGTTTGCTTCCAACCCCGTCTCGACCTCCGTCACAGCCAAAATTCTATCGCTCGTAGCTTTCCTGAGCCTTGGCACGCTCATCGTGGCGGCGGTCAGCATTCTGCAAATGAGCCTTATCGGCAAGGAACTCGCCAATATTGCCGAAAAGGACATTCCACTGACAGAGGCCATCAGTCATGTAACCAACCATCAGTTGGAACAGGCTGCGCTCGTGGAGAGGATCATGCGCCTGTCCGGTCTCCGTTCCGAATCCGAAGCCGCCTCGATCGCCGCATTGACGGACACGCTCCATAAACTCGAAGTTCAGGTCGCCGATGAAATCCTGAAGGCGGAGGACCTTGCCCGAAACGCACTGGAAAGCTCCTCGACGGAGGCGGAGCAGCGCGAATTCTCAAAGGCGCTGACGCAGCTCGAGCAGATCGAAAAGGAATATGCGGCCTACAAGACCCACGTCGATGAAATCATGCATCTGATCGCGTCGAACGACCTGGAGACCGCGAGCCGGATGCTTGCCCAGCTGGAAGAGGAGCAAAGCCGGCTGGACCACGAACTGATCGCCCTTCTGGACGAAATAGAGGGTTTCACGCAAAACGCCGCAAGAGCCGCGGAACAGCATGAGCGGGAAGCTTTTCGCCAAATCCTCACCATCTCGGTTATCACGTTATTGTTGTGCGGTGTTTGCGCAGTTCTTTTCACCCGCTTTCTGATCTCCAAGCCGCTCAACCAGGTCACCAACGGTCTCCTTGAGCTCGCAAAAGGCAATACCGACGTGGAAGTGCGCAGCCGCTCGAGGGACGAGATCGGCAAGGTTGCTCAGGCATTCGAGACATTTCGTGCCAATACGATCGAAATGAAACGCCTTCAGGAACAGGCGAGGGAAGAGGAAGCTCAGGCCGAAGAGGAACGCCGCGAGACAAGACTCCGGCTCGCCGACGAACTGGAAAACTCTCTCGGCGCGATCTGCAGCGCGGTCGGACAGGCGTTGAAGGATCTCATGGAGGGCGCGGATCAACTTTCGAAGAACAGCGAGGAAACCATTCAGCGTTCGCACACGGTCGCCGCAGCGGCCGAAGAGGCCAGCGCAAGCGTTCAGTCGGTCGCGTCGGCCGCGGAAGAATTGGCAAGCTCGATCCAGGAAATCAGCCGCCAGGTAACGCTTGCGAACTCCTCGACGAGCCTGACCTCTGAACAGGCCGAGAAATCGGGAGACAGCGTGGGAAGCCTCACCAGTTCAGCCGAAGAAATCACGGAAGTCCTGAACCTGATCACCGATATCGCGGCCCAGACCAACCTGCTCGCCCTGAACGCGACCATCGAGGCGGCGAGGGCTGGAGAAGCAGGCAAGGGCTTCGCCGTCGTGGCTTCCGAGGTGAAGGCGCTCGCAACCCAGACCGGACAGGCGACCGATCAGATCGGTTCGCAATTGAGCGGAGTGCAGTCCGGCGCTACAACCTGCTCCAGCGCGATCATCACGGTGGTCAAATCGATGTCCGATATTCGCGAGCAGATCGCGGGGATTGCATCGGCCATCGAGGAACAAAACGCAGTGACCTCGGAAATCGCAAGAAACGCGAGCGATGTGGCCCTCGGCAGCAGCGACATTTCGACGAACATTCTCGAGGTCAACCGGGCTGCCCAAACCTCCGGTGACAAGGTCAGGGACGTTGTCGGCCACATTCAGCACGTTTCCGACCAGGTCGAGACCATCCGGGAGAGGCTGGGCGACTTCCTCGGACATCTGCGCGCTGCTTAGGGTCGCCTTTAAAGGGAAACCTCTTGCACCGCTCTTTGCTTTGAAAGCTGCGATTTCAGGCAGCGGGAAACGACTTGCTCTAGTCACCCGTGTCTGAAGGTCGCTTCAATTGGCGGCATGCCGGAGTGGCCTTCACAACCAAAAAGACGACCGGCAGGGTTGGCTTCCCGTGTGGTTTTCGAAATTGAAATTCGTTGCTGAGAGCGCCGCAGCTCTCAGACGAATTTCAATCCCGCCAGACCGGGTCACACACCCTGGCGCCTACGCGTTTCGAGCCTGGAGCGCGAGGGCGACAAGCGTCGACCTCAACTCTTCCGGACCACCGAGCGGTTCACCGAACCAGAGCCGCTCCACCTTGTCTCCCGCGACCAGATCCAGCCCTTCCGGATCCAGGCAGGCGAGTCGCCAGTTCGCCTGCTCCGCCTTGAGCAGCACTTCCGCATAAAGCTTGATCGCATCGCGGTGATCTTCGTTCATGTGAGCGACCGCCCCGTCGTCCATCGAAGCCCACTGGTCCGGATCGGCGATCGCTGTCGTCAGATCGCTCTTGTCAAGTTCGAAGGCCTTGCCGAACCCGCCGTTCAGGCTTGCGCGCAGAAGATTCAGCCGGAAAAAGGCAAAATCGCCGAAATCGACGTACAGCTCTGCCTTCGGATGGCGGGCCAGATAACGTCTCCGCAGACGCTCGTGCTGCGCACTACCGCGTTCTACCCGTTCCGCCGTGCAAAAGAGGGAAACGCGGGGGTGAGCGAGCGGATCGCCCTTGCCCGGCTCGCCGACCAGCAGCGAACAATCGGGATTTTCAAGGATGGCTTTGGTATGTCCGGAGAGCGTGCTGGTCAAAATGACCGGAGCACCGTCAAGGTCGGTTGCAACAGCGACCCTGCTGGCGAGCGGATGTCCCGTTCCCGCCTCGATCGCCGCAAGGGCTCCAAACCGCGCCGACCGGATCAGGCCCTTTGCCAATGTCCGCGCCTGGTCGTCGGTCGGCCGGATGACCGATTTGGGTTCTTTGCTGTTTTCGTCCCGATTGCTCACGAAGTTCCCCTGTCTCAAGGACGGTCTCGAAGACCGCCACCAAGCGTTTCGGACAAGACCACATCAGACCGGGATCCTGAACGCCAGATGAACGGCCGTCTCAGAACCGGTTCAGGGCCCTTGTGCGATTTTGGCATCATCAGTTACGGCGCCGTTTGAAAAGGCGCATGCCCTTGGAGATACATGCAATGAAGAGTGTGAGCAAACGTCTGATCGCAGCCGCCCTGACCGGCGCCCTCCTCCTGCCGACGGTTGCCACCGCCGAAGCCGGACCGAAACACGGTTGGAACAATCGAGGCGGTCACCATCATCACCATGGCAAAAAACGTCACAAGAACAACGACAATGTCGGCGCGGCAGTCGCTGCCGGCGTAATCGGCCTGGCGGCTGGCGCTCTCATTGCCGGTGCAAACAGGCAACCGGTTTACGCGGGCCCGCCGCCGGTCAGTTACTATCCGCCAGCCCCCTATCCCGGCCAGGTCTATGGCCCTGCGGGATATCAGCCCTGGAACTCCGGCTGCCGGATCTTCCATAGGAACGGGACCTGCGCGGACAGGTACTGACATCCTTGAAATGGTCACAGTGCCTTCGATCGCCCCCTGTCCATCGGGTTACAGCGAATGAGGAATTCGCACCGACCCTTTCAAAGGTACTGTGACCGCCTCGTTCAAGCCGTACATGACTCTCGGTTCCAGTCAGGAAAGGACCGGTACGTTCGAGGCTGGAGCGCCCGAGTTATCCGGCTCGAACATCAGGTCGAAAAACTGGCCGGTTCCCACTCAGGCACACGAATACGTTTCTGCCAGAAATCACGGTATGTCGAGACCAACCGGCAATATGAACGCCAGATGAACGGCCGTCTCAGAACCGGTTCAGAGCCTGTGTGCGATCTTGGCATCATCAGTTACGGCGCCGATCCAAGAGGCGCATGTCCGTGGAGATACACGCAATGAAAAATGTGAACAAACGCCTGATCGCGGCGGCCCTGACCGGGGCGCTTCTCCTGCCAACCGTGGCAACGGCTGAAGCCGGACCGAGACACGGCTGGAACAACCGCGGCGGTCACCATCATCACCATGGCAAAAGACGTCACAGGAACAACGACAATGTCGGCGCGGCTGTGGCCGCCGGCGTGATCGGTCTCGCGGCAGGAGCTATTATTCTCGGCGCAGCCAGGCAACCGGCCTACGCGGGCCCGCCGCCGGTCACCTACTACCCGCCTGCCCCCTACCCCGGTCAGGTTCATGGGGCGGCCGGCTTCCAGCCCTGGAGCCCCGCCTGGTACAGGTATTGCGCGTCGAAATACCGGTCCTTCAATCCGTCGACGGGCACCTTCACCACCTATCAGGGCGAACAGCGCTTCTGTCAGTAGACACCAGGAACATCCCCCGAACTTCCGGTGGCACGCGACAGGTCAGCCGAACTGGCCGCCCGCCTGCCACCGTTTTTTTCGTTTTCTGGAATTCAGTCTGCCATCGTCTCGATCGAGGCAAAGCCTTCCGGGGCCTTGCCGGCATCGAACGGCGTCTTCACTTCGATGACCTTGTCCGGATAAAAGCCGTTGAAACGGGTGCGCAGCGACAGGCTGTAAGCACCGATATGGCCGATCTCGATCCAGTCTCCGGTGTCCACGGTCTCGGGCAGCCAGAACGGGCGCGAAAGAATATCCACGCTGTCGCATGTCGCGCCGCAGACTTTGAAGGGAACGATGTTGTCCGCCTGTCCGGAGCGGGTCTTGCGGGCCGGATCCGGGATGAACCGGGCCGGCAGGGTGATTTTGCCTGTCCAGCTGTCGGAGAGCGAAGCCCAGATACCGTCGTTGATGTAAAGCCGCCGCCCCTTCTTCAAGAGAACGCGCACAATTAGCGAAATCGACCGGGCGACGATCACCCGTCCGGGCTCGGCGACCAGAGGCAGACTATCGAACTGCCAGTCGGCAATGTCGGTTTTCAGCTGCGCCATGAGGTCTTCCAGGGAAGGCATTTCCGGAACCTTCCGGCGTGGATCGTGGCCATAGACGGCCGGAAATCCACCGCCGACGTCCAGTTCCACAATGGGGACGCCTGCCCTCGACCTGACCCAATCCGCCGACGCCAGGGCCCGTTCGTAGGTCTCCGGCTCCTCGATCTGACTGCCGACGTGAAAACATAAGCCGCATTTGAAACCGATGCGATGAATGCGCTGGAGCAATTCCACGGCGTGGCCCGGCGCCGCGCCGAATTTCTTGGAAAGTTCGTAAGCCGCATGCCCCTTCGTCGCAATCCTGACGAAAAGCGTGATCGTACCCGGATCGATATCCAGGGCCCGCACGATCCGCAAGATCTTGGCGACCTCGTCCTCGTGATCCAGCGACAGCGTGCGGATGCGATAGGTCTCCAGCGCGAGACGGATATCCGATTGCGCCTTGATCGGATGCATGTAGAGCAACTCCGCCTTCGGAGCCGCCTTGCGCACCGCCTCGAATTCGGCCGGAGACGCAACATCGAAACAGTCGATACCGGCCTTGGCCAGCGTTTCCAGCACGAAGGGTTCGCCGTTGGTCTTTACAGCGTAGGCCGTCTTGCCGGGAAACAAGGTCTGAAACTGCCTTGCGTCCTCAAGCAGCACATCGGGCCGGAAGCAATAGACCGGCTGGTCCGGACGCAGATCGAGGGCGGCATCAATGGCGGTATCATAGCGGTCCATGAAGGGCTCCGGCGGTTGGAGGCAGTTCCTCAAGGGAACAAGCCTCGCCGGCTTTTGCAAGACGGGATTGTCTCATTGACAGATTAGATAGGTACAGTCCTTGCCGTGACAGCCGGTGTCCACATGGATATGGGACTTGTGGTCAGCATCCGCATCCGGTCCAAGCACGGTCGTGAAGCGCCGGCACGCGGCCGCATGAATCGACTTCAGAAAGGCGCCCGGTTTTGTCTCGGTCCCCCAGTCCCGTTCCACCGAGACCGCCGATCCCTCGGAAAGTTGAAAATACGCCAGATCGATGGCCCGGCCTTTCCCGTGCTCGGACACTTTCCCGTCCGGCCTGTTGTTACGCCTCCGGCAATGGTATCCCGGACCGGTGCCCAACAGGGTCACCCGATCACCAAGCTGCTCTTGCGCGGCAGGCAGAACATCCTGCCGCAGCCAGTCGACGAGTTTCCGCGCGAAATCGCAAGAGAGCGTGACATTTCCGGGAAAGCTGACCCGATCCGCGCCCTTCCCGACACTGACGAGTCTGACCGGCCTTTCGATACCGCAGGTATCCTCACTTGCTTGTTCGATATCGATCTGTCCGGAAACAGGCTCGATCTGCCGGTAGTCCGCGCCATCGATGTGGCAGGTCTCCGGAAGGGAAGCCGCTTCGCCGGCCTGAGGGGGCTGCGGAGCTTTGACGGCATCTGGCTTGCCGGCCGGTCGGAGCGGTTTGGCGCGAGGCAGGTCGACACCTTCCAGAAACTCTTGCCCACCGCTTTCCCGAAGAGGTTTCGCAGCCGGCACTGGGTCGTCAGCGCAGGCAACCGACGGACCGAAAGCCAGAACCAAAATGTAAAAAGAACCTGCCAAAAGGCTTCTGAGCATATGAACCTCACCGCCAACCATGCAAGATGCCAATCATTGAACGTAACGCTTGTCATGTATAATGTTCGCGACTTCAGACGAAAGCGACTTTCATGACACTTGAGCTATATCTGGCCTATATCACCGCGACCCTGATTGTTCTCGCGATCCCGGGCCCCACCATCATGCTGGTGATCAGTTACGCCCTGACACAAGGCAAGAAGTCTGCATTCGCCAGTGTTGTGGGTGTCGGGCTGGGCGATGCCACCGCTGCGGCGGCTTCGCTCTTGGGGCTGGGAGCGGTCCTTGCGGCTTCGGCGACCGCTTTCACCATACTCAAATGGATTGGCGCTGCTTACCTTGTCTGGATCGGCATCAAAATGTGGTGCAGCCGTCCGGCACCTCTCGGGACCCGGCAGGTTGCCGACGTACCGGCCCGCAAGATTTTCTGGAACGCCTATGTCGTCACATCGCTGAATCCCAAGGGCATCGTTTTCTTCATAGCCTTTCTGCCGCATTTTATCGCCCCCCAGGCCCCGGTCGTCCCCCAGCTTGCCTTGCTGGGCACGACGTTCGTGGTGCTCGGCATCCTGAACGCTGCAATCTATGCCTTGGCCGCGGCCGCGATAGGCCGGAGACTGAGAAACCCCTCGCTCATGAACCTGGTGAACAAGGTCGGCGGCGGATTTTTGATCTCCGCTGCAGCCATGACTGCCGCGCTTAAACGGAGCGCAGCCTAGGATTTCAGGAAAACGGGATCTGTTGCGGTTCCGCGGAAATCCGCTTATTTCGCATCTGCGGCGGAAGGAGCTTTGCGGCCCGTTTTGCCTTTCGAAGCCAACCCGGAACCCGCTTGCTTGAGAGCTTCCAGGGACCTGCGGGCCCCTTCCGATGACAAGGCCGAGTAGCGCTGAATGGAAGCGTTAAGCTCGTGACCGCCCAGACGAAGACGGCGCGCCCGCATGGTCAGGATATCTTTGTAAGCAACCGGCGTGACGTCGTTTGCCTTGCACAGAATGACAAGAGGCTTGTCGTTGGCGCTGAGCAACAATTGCGAGACCGCCGCCGGGGGCAACTCGCTCACCTTGGCAAGCAAAATGCCCAACTCGACAGTTCTGTCAGCACGGGCAAAGGCACTCACCGCGTCATCGATGCTCGTTTTCTTGCTAACCACATCCTTGATCAGAGCGTTCGATTCTTCCCGCGTTTCATCCAGGCGATGCGCGCGCGCCGCAACCTCTGTCGCGGCACGCTCGGCCAGCAACTGAACAAGCGTGCTGTCGGCGCCCAGAACGGAAATGCGTTCCTTCAATTGCTCGGTCAAGAACGGCAGCAACAGTTTGGCGGCCTCGTCAGGCAGGTCCGGTCGGTTGACGAGCGCGGCCTGAATGCTTTCGTCAGACTTTGCCTTTTCAACGAGCTTTATGAAGGAGGAATCCGCGAATTCGGCGCCCTGGTTTTCGGCAACTTTGCTTAAAACCTTCGCGTTGCCCCGCTCCACCAAAACCGCCGTGACCGTTTTGTCGACCGTTTTGCGACCCGCTATGGCGCCGAGATGGTCCATGGAAGCTGTCGCAGCGATTGACTGAAGGTCTTCCGAAGTCAGCGCCGGCGAATTTTTCAGGACCGGCTCGGCCACCTTGAAAGTATCGTTGGCCAGCTTGACCATGAGCTCCCGAGGACCTTTTTCGTGACACATCCTTTTTGAAAGAACGATTCGCGTTTCTTCTTCCAGCTGGCCCAGGACCTTCAGGACAATGTCGCCGAATAGCAGGCTGATCTGTTCGTCCCGATCGTCGCCGGCCGAGAAAAACAGGTCCGTCAAAGAGCTGACAAAGCTCTTCCGTCCTGCGGAACTTTGATCCCGCGCCAGGTCAGAAAGTTTTGAAAGACTGAACATCACCTCTCCGGAACGCTCCTCGCGTTAACCCCGACGTTATCAAAGGCCTGTTAACATTAGACTACTGAATGGAGACCCGGTCTCTTCGAATAGCTTCTGCGTTTCAGCAGCGGCAACCGGGCCGGTGCCCTTCCTAATTCGCAAGAGGCAAACCGGGCAGATAACGATACGACACCCGGATCGAGAAAGTTTGCCGCGAAATTTGGCCGACAGTCGCTGCGCTGCATCATGTGCGCCATCAAGGCTTAACTTTTTCGCCGTCGGACGCCCCTTCGCAAAGAGCAACTGCTCATTGCATTGCAATATCTTTTTTGCTTCGTTTTGAAATTTCCCTGCCTTAGTATCGCCCGGTCAAACAGGGGTAATCGGGAGTGGACAGATGACCAACGTACGGAACCTGAACATGATTGCCTTTCTCGTGGCCTTCGCCTTTCTGGCTGCGATTGTGGTGGGTGTTATCTGAGATAGATAACAAGTGAATGTTTGAACGAGACCTGCTGGCAGAAGCGGGCGGCAAACCGATCTGAAAAGGAAATAGCGGCAGCCGGTTCCGGCCCGAACCGCCGCACCAGAAGGGAGCGGCGGACGGCAGGGACATATCCGGTCACCGCCCACGTCTCCTGTTTCTTCTGTCCAAACAGACAGTCTGCTCAAGCGGCAATCTCCAGCGTGCGGGTCAAAGCTGCATCGCGCCTGGAAGGGTCCACCATCAACTGGTCGGCCGCGATGAAAGAAACATCCGTAATGCCGACAAAACCCAGGACATGTTTGAGATAGGTCGCAGCGTAATCGATGTCCGACCCGACTTTGGTGCCGCCCGACGCCACAATCACGTATGCCTTCTTGTCTTCCAGCAGACCTACCGGGCCATCTTCCGTGTATTTGAAGGTTTCCCGCGCCCGCGCGATAAGATCGACCCAGGCTTTCAGTGCGGCCGGTATCGAAAAGTTGTAGATCGGCGTTCCGATGACAATCGTATCGGCGGCTTTCAGTTCGGCAACAAGAGTGTCGGACAACGCGAGCGTCTTGCGTTGCGTCTCGCTGCGCTGCTCAGGATCCGTGAAGCTCGCGCCAATCCAGTCTTCATCCAGAAAAGGCAGACCTTGAGAAATATCCCGGCTCACAACCTTTGCCTCGGGGTACCTGTGCTGAAGACGCTCCACCAGCTTTCCCGAAAGCTCACGCGTCACGGAACCGGATTTACGCGCCGAGGCGTCAATTTGAAGAATGGTTTTTGACGGACTGCTCATGGTTTTCTCCGATCGAGTAAAGCCGGTGCCTGGCCTGTTGTTCACAATTTCGAGATATGTATTGAAATTCACAGCCACTAGGTCTGTTTTTGTGAACAGTCTGTCTTTCCGGTTGTCTTCCACCTTTGAACAAAGGCGGTTCAAGTACCCGTCCCAGACCCGGGTAAACGCACGGCCAAAACGGTCTTCGCGGGCTGTCGGCTTTGTAAGTAGCCTTGCAAAGAATTTGAGAACTTCTTGCAAATAACCGGCGGCCATCTTGATTTTTTTTAAAAAACAGCCAGCAACGAGCCCACAAAGGTCAGATATCGGAATATAAAGTACTTGGATCGGGCTGGGGGGAAGGAAAAATGCGCCAAATCTCGGTGAGCCTCGTATGTTTGCCGGAAGTGGAGGCAAGCACGCTCTATGGAGCGGGAGATGCCTTCGTGGCAAGCGGTGGGCTGTGGAAGGCGATGACGGGAACGGAAGCCCCGAAGAACTGCATCTTCGTTCCCGAGACCGTAGGCCATGAAGCCGGTCAGGTGACGTCCAGTTTCGGCTTTCCAATCGTTGTCCAGAAAAGCTTCCGCGACATGGCTGAGACGGATATCGTTTACATTCCTTCGCTTCTGATCGGCGACCTGCCGGCATTCGCGCAAGCCAACAAGGAAGCCGTCGACTGGATCAGAACACAGTACCGGAACGGCGCGATAGTTGCAGCGGCTTGCACCGGAACCTTGCTGCTTGCGGAAACCGGACTGCTGGATCATGCACCTGCCACCTCCCACTGGGCGGCTGCCGGCCTGATGAAAAGCCACCACCCCAATGTGCAACTGGCGGAAAGACGGATCTTGTCCTTCGCCGGAAAGGGGCAGAGGCTGATAACCGCTGGCGGAGCCTCTTCCTGGCAGGACCTTTGCCTGTATCTGATCATGCGCTTCGCGGGGATGGAAACCGCAAGGGAGGTCTCCAAGCTGTTCCTGTTTCAGTGGCATCGCGACGGCCAGACGCCCTATGCAGCTCTCCAGCGAAACACACAGCACGACGATGCCATTATCGGGCAGGCCCAGCTTTGGCTCGCCGAGAACTATGAACATCCCCGCGCCCTGGCGACTGCGGTGGAAACGTCGGGTCTCAACGAACGGACGTTCAACCGCCGTTTCAACGCCGCCACCGGGCTCGCACCTTCGGAGTATCTGCAACTCCTCAGACTTGAGGAAGCCAAGCAGATCCTTGAAACGACGCCCCTTTCTGTTGAAGAGATCGCGGCAAAAGTCGGCTATTCGGACGAAGCCTCCTTCCGCCGCCTTTTCAAGCGCATTGTCGGCATGACGCCGGCCGAATACCGCCGGAAATATGTCTTTCCGACGCGCGAGCAAATCGAGGAAAAGGGCGGCTTCGGACGTTGATGGGGATCGGCGCGTTCAAACGCGCACGACCCTGCCCTTCAACGCGGCTGTGCTTTTCGATTGCCTCAACTTCCGGCACTCCCAATCTTGGTCCCACCGGAGGCCTTGAACCGCGGAATCGGGAGCAGCATCGGAACCTCTCGCCGGTAGCATGCATACTCCGCCCCGAAGAGCCGCAGCAACGAACGCTCCTCAAAGTATAGGCCGATGAGCATGTAGAGCGTCATGGAGCCCGCGAACAGCGCATGTCCGGCGGTCATATGCGGCGTACACCAGAAAATCAGGAGAGAACCGGCCTGCATCGGGTGGCGCACAAACCGGTACAGTGCCGGTGTTTGGAAACCGTGCTGCGGCAATTCCTGCTTGCGAAAGTTGCACCAGACCTGGCGCAGGCCGAAAAGCTCGAAATGATCGATCAGATGCGTCGACCAGAGCACGACGGCGGCGCCAGCGAGGAACGCACCGTAAAACGGGAAAGCTGCCCATCCCGAAAAAGACCAGATTTCCGCCGGCAACGGACGCCAGACCCACATGACAAGCGCCAGACAGCATGTCGCCTGCAGCACGAAAACACTCCGTTCCGCAGCCGGGGAAACGATCTTCGTCCAACGCGTTTTGAAGCCTTCCCGCGCCATGAGACTGTGGAGAAAGCCGAACAGGATAACCGCGCCTAAATTGACAGACACCGCGCTCAAGAGGGGTCCGCTCGCACCGGAATTGATTGTCTTGGGAACTCCGATCTCGAGCAGGAAAGCCGCCAGGTAAACAAAGATCGCATTGAACAGAAGGTAAGTCGTTAATCCAAAAACCAAAATCATAACTCGTGACATCTCGTTTTCCTTCACACAATTTGCCTTCAGGCAGGTGACGGATAGATGAGCCACGGAAGCTTTGAGTTTGAGGGGCGTTTCGGACAGGACCGTGCCGGATCGGACGGCTACGTCCCAACGAGTCGTGTAATTTCGGTTGGTAGCGCGGGCTGAACGGAGGAGCCTTCACGTAGCGAACCGGTGCCTGGAAGGCGTTCAGAACCGCTCGAACCGGACGCTTCAGATCAAGACCTCTCCTTGAACCAGGTGCTGTGGATCTTGGCGGCGATTTGAACCAGAAGCCAGACAGCCCCAAGGACCGGCAACACAAGCTGTGCCTCGGTGGCAAGCCATTCGATCCAGTTGTGAATTCGCGGCCACGCAAGGGCGCCCACGGCGACCGGCGCGGTAATCATGTCCTGTTTGGTCAATTCGCCCCCCTTTCGAAGCCGGTCCTGATCCCGTCGTACCAGCGCGCGCAGCGCCTCACCCGCGCGTTGGCCCGGTCGAGCGCGTTGTCTGTCCGGATCAGGGCCGTATCCAGCGGCTCGCCCTCGCGGACGCCCGAGCGCTCCCGCTTGCGGCAATCGTCCGGGTAGTTCGGCAAATTCCTGGAGGCCTCGGTTTCCCCGGTCCTTGTCGCGGCCAGGCGCAAGCGCGCGTCACCGGTTTCGCAGGCGGTCAACAAGAGCAGGCTGCACAACGCAGCTATCCTCGACGGTCGAAACATGGTGTTCCAGCTCCTGTGCGGTGGCTTCCGCGTCGGCGGTGGCCTTTTCGATTTCGGTTTGCAGTTCCCGGTTGACCGCATCGGCCACCGTCTTGCGGCGTTTGAGTTCTTGCAGCTCAGCCCGGGCCGCGGTCAGTTCGGCCTTGGCCACAAGCCCGGTCCTGGCAATACGCACCGCCGCGGCCTTGTCGACCTGATGCAAAACAAAAAGGCCGCCCAGGAAGGCGGCCCCAATGACAAGCTTGCGGAGAAACGGGCTTTGCCAAACCGCCCCGAGAATGGTCGCGATCATTTCAGGCCTGCCATGCAAAGCTCATATTCACCCATGCGGAGACGGTCGCCATGTTCCCGCCGCAGCACCAGGCCGCGAATGCGCTTCCCACCCGCCTTGTTGAACCAGGTCAGCGCCTTGCACGCACCGGCATACTGGCGGTCCCGCGCCCGCTTGGCCGCCGTTGACCGGCAGATCGCCCCGGTCCCGACGTTGTAAGCCGCATCCAGCATGGCGGCCTGCAAGCTCAGCGGCAGCGCGTCGTAACTGGAAACGCATTTCTGAAGCGGCCGCCGGTAGTCCTTTTCAAGGGTCTCGTAGAGCATGGCGGCGCACTCTTTGTCAGTGTAGGTGTCGCCCTTCTTCACACCCTTGGTTTCGCCGGTGCAGACAGTCCAGACCCGCCCGAGCCTGTCCCAATAGGCGGTGTTCTCGGTCCCCTCCCAGGGGACGGTCAGATAAGTTGCGGTCAGCGCGACCAGCCCAAGGCCGGAGGCGAGCGCCGCCTTGGCGCGTTTACTCATCGTCCATATCCTTTTGAGCGAGAATTCGACCGACAAACGCGCCCGCCGTTGCCAGCGCCGAGAGAGCGGCAAGCCGCCCCGGCGCAATGAAGTCACCCAGGAAGGGCAACGCGACTTCCGCGCCCGACAGCAAAGCCGCAAGCGCAATCAACCGTATGCTCCAGGCCCTTTGCAGGACCCGGCGCCAATCGGAAACGAGGTTCATGGAAAAGCCCTTCAGGCATAAAAAAACCGCCTCAAGGGCGGTTTAAATCTGGTCGTAATTTCAGTTTGCTAGGGTTTTATCAGGACACCGGAGCCCGTCGGCATTGTCAGGACCGATGTTCCTTTTGATGCCGCGAATTCGTTCCACATTTCATACTGCTCTTCGTTCGAACGGAACGCATAGTCGTCAATCAGTACAACCGCAGATCTCGAAACGCGATCCCAGAGTTCATTGATTACTTCTTTCTCATACAATGCGTGGTTCAGATCCACGGACAGGTATGCGATTTTTTCAATTGGTGCCGCGGCTAAAGTTCCAGGCAGTTCACCCTTGATTAGCTTGGCATTCGGGAACGGAGCAAAGTTTTTCTCTGCGTACTCAAAGCAATCGAAATAAACTTTATTCTGTTTCCGAACTGACTCTCTGCCATCGTCCGGAATACCATTGAACGTATCGAATAGGAAAAAGTTGCGTGGGATATTTTGAAAGTTCAATGCGTGGCATATCGTGAGTGACAAGAGCCCCAGAAAGACACCACACTCAACAAAGTCTCCTTCAAGCGTAAGACCATGCCGAGCAGCCCAAACTGCGGTGTGAGCCCGAAACCTAACGTCTTTGGTTCTGCCGCCCCATGCAGGCCGATTTCCTTCGACCGCCTTTTCCCAACCTCTTGCAAAGTCTGGATCTTCCATGAAGGCAAGGTTCTTTTTACGGACAGCCAGATTGTCCCCTGTGTATTCAAAGCCTTCTACTACGGGCTTCTTAAATCTTTTTCGCACGGCTCGACCGATTCCGAAGACCACTTCACACCTCCACAGATAGAGCAGATGGCGGGTTTATAGCAGGTGACTTTAGACCGTCAAAAATTGTCTTTCTTAATGTCCCCGACTATCCGGCTTAAAAAATATATTTCACGACAGACGAAGAACATAAAAGACTTCGCCTCACCATCACCAACCTCGATAGATCGCTTTTGGCTCACGAGATCAAATAATCACCTTAAAATCACTTGACCGTAGACTTCCGGCGAACCACTGCTAGAGCTGGGTCCGAGGCCTTGACCTGAGTACACTGCAGAAGTGAAATACTCGATTCTGTATGTTTTTCCAGAAACTACTGGGTACGAACCCATGACGGTCAATGATCCGGAGTTACCATTCGTCGCAAGACCGGAAAAACAAGTACCGATTTCAACTCCGTCCGTCACATTGTAAAGCCTAACAGTTGAATAGTTGGTTCGGAAAAACAGAACGGAGATGTCACATACCCGGTCAATCAAAGAAGTGAATTCGTTTGACACCAAGTCAACAATTCCTTCTGGGTCGTGCGCGATGTGGTTTAATGGATAAGGCGTCCACGCATTTGTTGTATTTGTGCCACCGCTTTGGCCGGCTGCCAAACGGTACTGAATGACGGCAATACTGGAAACCTTAGACATTAGATTATCTAGGTTCGCCTCAACCTGTGCCAGCGCCGCCGAGTAGGCCGCGATCGCATCGGCCGCCGCCGTTCCTGCACTGGTGGCCGCTGCCTCGGCATCGTCCTTCGCGGCCTCTGCTCCACTCTTCGCCGCCTCCGCCGCCGCCTGCGCTTCGCTTGCCCCCGTGGCCGCCGCCGAGACCGCCCCGGCGGCGTTCGAGGCCACGGACGCGTGGTCGCCGGCGTTCGTCGCAGCCGTTTCAGCCGCACTTTGCGCGACTTGGGCATCGGACACCGCTTCGGAAATCGCCGCACTGTCGATCAGGGCTGGAACGAGCGCGTTGCCCTGCCGCACAAATCCATATCCGTCCGGGAGGTCTGGCACTTCAAGATCGGGCAATGTTCCTTCCAGACTCGGAGACACGGACAGAGACCGGCTGACCTGTCCGGCGATCGCCTGGACGGACAGGGCCGTCCGGTCCATCGACCTTTCGATGATCTCCGGATCGATCTCCCCGCCTTCCAGCGTAAACGGCTGCTCGTAGGTACTGACCAGCGTCACGGTCAGACGTTCACCGGCCGCCAGATCGGAGGCGGTGAAGAACACCGTGCCCGTCTCATAGGCCCCGCCGGTAAACGACCAGTTTCCCGGCGCTTGCTGATACGTCCATTCCGTGTCCGTGCCGGAGGTATCGGTATGGATCACCAGCAGGTCTTCTTCATCGACAAACTGAAAATCCAGATCGACGCGATCGGTCACCCCGTCGCCGGCGATCTGGGCACGGCCACCCGTTAGGGCTGCAATAGTCATGGCTGGTTTCCCCAAAAGAAAAGGGACGCAAATGCGTCCCGGAAAGCGATCCGTTTCGGCCATGGTGGCCGTGTTTCATGTCGATATGCCCGTCGAAAGCAAAGAGCAGCCCAGGAAGGGCCACATCTCACGGCCTTCGTTTCACGCACGCCTTGGAGCCTGAAATCTACAGAACGAGGTATCAGAACGGCCCGATCACTCATCCGCTCGTTCGATGTTCAAAAAACTGGGACGGGAGAACTGACAGATTAGCTGACTGCGGCGCCACCGCCGCCGTATATCCCCAGCCTTTCAAGAACCTCGTTGCCACCGGCGTCTTCAGACCGGTCGCCTCCGCCGCGTCCCGCCAACCGGTTTTCAAGCTCCTTCCGCCTGGCAGGCTCCCTTGCCCCGGCCAGCACGGCGGCTGCGTCCGTACCGGACAAGGCCCGCCCTATGGTAAGAATTTTCCAGGCTGCCCCATCTTTGCGCAGCTTGACTCCGTCACTCGACAGCGCGAGCGCATCCGGATCGAGCACCTCAAGCGCCGTCAGCCGGTCCATCGCCCCAGAAACCTCGCCCGGAGCCACACTGTCCAAGCCGGCCCGAAGACCCCGCACATAGGTCTCGGGCAATACACCCTTGGTGCGCAGCAGCGTCCGCGCCAGCTCGTCCCGATCCGTCCCGCCTCCGTCCAGAGCGCGATAAGCGCGTTCGGCCAGGTCCCGCTCCGCCGCATTATGAGGATCGCCCGGCCCGCTGGAACGAGCCCAGGCGATCGCCGCGAGATCCCGTTCCCGCTCGTGAACCTGAGTGTTCAAGCTGTCGAGCAGCCGATTTTTCTGGTGCCACTCCAAAAACCCGTTTTCGCGAATGCCGTCCGGATCGACAGTCAACGGATTCTCAGCGATCGCCGCGGAAAATTGCGCCTCCTCCTGAAGCACCATCGACGCCTTTTTCCTCAGCGCGCTGTCGAGCAGCCTGTTCCGGGTGTGTGCAGGCAACTCTCTGGCAAACCGCGTGAATTCGGAAAGGGATCCTGTTACCGGATCCGCAGCGCCAGTCTCATTTTCAGCGTTGTTAAAATCGTGACCAGCGCCCCCGAAGTGTTGGGAGGCATCGGCACCCGCTTCTTCCGCATTTGTCGTCAGCCTGGAAAGGCCCTCGATCCGCTCGTCGAGTGGACGGCTTTCCACCCAGGCTTCAGCCAGTTTCAACCGGGTCTCCCGCCTCAGCCCCGCTTTCACGTCCAGTGGCAGGGGAGCGGCTTCGACCAGCGCCTCCAGGTCCTCACTGGCGGCGTCGACCCCTCGAGGGTTCGTACGGATCTCCGTCACGGTCCGGTCTCGAGCCGCCGAAATACCCGTTTCATAGTATTTTCGTCCGTCGGCGGCTTCGATCGAAGCGAACCTATACGCATAGCCGTCCCGCCGCGCGGATGCCTCCTGCATGAATTGCCGTCTGGACGCTTCCGGCAACGCTTGCGCTGCCATCGTCTCGGCAGCGTCCAACTGGCCCATCAGATCCTCGGTCAGACCGGCTCCGCCTGCGCGCGCTTTCTGCCGCGCCTCGGCAACCGTCTCCCGAAGCCGGTCTTCGACGCGCTGATGCGCGTATTTGACCTCATAGTCCTCGATTTTCTGCTGCCGTTTCCGCGCCAGTTGCGCCAACCGGCCGACTTGCCCGGCGGACTGCTGGATCTGCCCACCCAGCCGGACGGTTGCCGCGCCCACTGCCGTATCCGCAACGACTTGCGGAGAGCCGAAACCGGGCAGCGACTGTGTGCCTTTGAATTTCTGCAGTCTCGCCATGAACGGACTCCTTGTTAGCGTGCACCCCTGGGCGCTTTAAGCGGGGCACCGCTGTAATAGGCGTTTCCCAGTGTCGTGAAGGCACCGGTGACACCACCCAGGATCGCCCCGGTCGCCCCGATACTTCCCGCCTGGCGGTAGGAATCGGCACGCTCAAGCGCCGTATTTGCCTCGAAGGTCAGATTGTCCCGTTGGCCCTCCGCCCGGTAGCGGATCGCCTCGACAGTCTGCGCCGCCTCGAAGGCGTTGTCGTCCGCCACATCGGTGAGCGACCCGGTCTCCGACAGCCCCCGCTCCGCTCCGGCGGCCCGGTTGAAGCCTTGGACTCTTTCAAGTTGCTGCAGGGTGCGTCGACGCTCGAAAGAGGCCTGGGTCTGGTTGACTTCCTTCTGCCGCTCCGCCAGTTCGGCGCGCCGTTCCTCGGCACGTGCATTGGCTTCCGCCTGCTGGCGAATGCCTTCGGCCTGCACGGCGCCCCCGGCGACCGACCCCGCGACGGAAACGGCGGTCAGGATCGCGGAAATTGGATCGCACATAACTTAGGGTTCTCCATCGGTTCCGAAATTGATTGAAAGGATCGTCGCGGGTTTGCCGCCGCTTGCTTCCAGCGTCAGCTGGCCGCCATCTTCCCAGCGGGTTTCGACGGACGGATCCAGCACGCCCGAGCGCAACGGCGCTGGTTGGCCGGAAACGTCGCCCGCCTGATAGAAGATCTGCTCGTCCAGATAGGTTTCGTCCGATCCGGCTTTCAGCGTGCCCGTGTCCAGAACCGCGATCGCGCAACGATCGACACGCAGTTTCCGCCCAAGCGCGGAACCATCCTTCGCATTGACCGGAAAGGGCAGCGTTGTCGCCTTCGCCGTCACATCCAGTCCGACAAGGATTTTTTCCGCCATCCGTTTGTTGGGAAGACTGGCTTCCCCGCCCGCGACCGTCGTCCGGTAATCCGTTCCGTCGGCGAAAAGCACCACCTCCTCACCTTCCAGATGATCGAGCCCGGAAACGGCTGTGACTGCCGGACCTTCGTAACGCGCCGCGCAGTCCAGCAGCCATGCGTCCTCGATTTCGCCTCCGAGAAAGGGTTGCTGCATGATTTCGATATAGCGTCTGGTCTGCCCGCCGATGGTCCGGTTTACGATCATCCAGACTTCGTCGGACGCGGCTCCGCTCAGGTCGGCCATGCACTCTACCACACCGCCGAACCCGTGGCGATGCATGCCGAACACCTGCTGCTGGCGCTCATAGGTGAAGCCCACCGCGAGACCAGCCGTGTCCCAGGCCCAGATAATACTGTCCGGATACTGCTGGTAACAGGCGCCGGAAATTCCGTTTTGGAAGAGATGCGACTGCACCTCGCTCAGCGACTGGGACACCCGGCCGTCGGCGCTCAGGTCGTAAGCCATTTCCCGCATGTCGGTCCCGTAAGGCCCGAAATAGAGCAAAACCGAGCCGACCTTGATCGGGGTAATCCCGTTTGCCCCGAAATTGGTTTCCGGTCGCTGATCGACATTTTCCGGGCCGTAGGGATCCTGCTCCGTTGCCTTGCCGAGCGCCCGAACCGCCCGCGTTGTGCCAATGATCAAATCGTTGTCGTCGACCAGCCATCGAATGCGGTTGACCTGACCGGAAAGGATCCCCGCGGTCACCGCGTCGGAAGCCTGAAGGACATGAGAGACGGCGAAATTGTTGAAGTCCCCCGTTTGGCTCTCCCAGACCTTCTGCGGTTCCGCCGTCGTTCCGGCAAAGGCAAGCCGGCTCTTGTGCCAACCGACCGTTTCTGGCCAGCCCGTGGTGTCCGACCAGGCCCCAAGCCGCCAGATGCTTTGCGCCTTGGTGTCCTGGAGCGACTGACCGAAGACCTGAACCTTGACCTCAGTTGCCGAGGTGACTTCCGTGATCTTGAACCAGCGCCAAAACCCGTCGGACCCGCGGAAACGGATATGCCGTCCGACATCGGATGACTGGAATCCGTCTCCCCAATTGATCCCGTCCGCACTTGAAGCCGTCAGGGCGAAAGCCGTTTGCGTGGCGCCGGATTGGTGAAAGACAAGCTGACCGATGGCGGAATTGCTGGATTCCGACCCGCCTCCCTGGGTGAAGCTGAAGCGGTAATGGAAGAACGCCGTTTCATTGTGGAAGGAATACTCACGCCATTCGTTCGAGGCCCAGGTGTCCTGACCGTCCTGCGTGTCCAGAATGACCCAGGTCGCACCGTCATTCGACCCTTCGATATTCCATTGCCAGGGCATTTCATCGTTCTTGCTGTTGTCGGTCGGCGCCTGAAGCAGATAGGCGTCGATGACCACCGCGCTGGTAAACGCATATTGCAGCCAACCCGAGGAACCACTCGACAGGACCGCCTTCGTGTCGGCCCGGCCGAAAGCCCGGTAGGCATTCGCCGATCCGTTGCTTGAACTGACCGTGCCGCTTGGCGCGGTGTTAGACGTCATCTCCGGAACCGGATTTCCGGTCTCCGCGGGCGTCAGGTTCGTGGGCTCGATATTCACGTCTAGAAACGGACCGTCCTTGAATTCCATCGGTTCGATGGTCCAGGACGTTTCACCCAGACGTTTCAGGACCTGTGGCGCGACCCCGCCGCCGGCGATGAACAGTGTGTCCGTGGACTGCACGAATTTCAGGTCCGGTAGAACGGACACCGCAAAGGGCGTTTCAACCTCAACAGTCCCCACCCTGCCTGCGCTGGTGAAGACGCGGAAATAGAAATCCCCGAATTCCAGCATGTAATACTGGCCGTTGCCGAATTCGAATGGGATCAGCCACCCGCCGGTCAGGCTGTCTTTCAGCTCCGCGACAAACTTGGTACCGCCGCGACGGCGCAACCCTCCCCTTTTCAGAGTGATAAAGTTTTCGCACTCGGCGAGCGATGACCGGAACAGTTCCAGGTCGGAGCGGTAAATCAGCTCCGGGTCCAGTTCTCCCCGGCTGAAGGTCGCTTGAAGGTGATAACTCATCGGTCCGTGACAATATCCAGGTCGATCATCGGCAGCGGCCTGCCCTGTTGAGCATCAAAACGCCCAGCCTGCCCCAGGGCTTCTCTCGCGGCGTCCCGCAAGGCTTCCGCGCGGCTGTTCTTGCCGCTGACCACGTGAGCGCAAGCGGCGGCCAAAAACAGCGAAAACGCGTGCACGAAAAGCGGCGGAAACTCCGTTTCCCGCGTAACCCTCCGCACATAACGCAGTGGGAACGGTGGCGTGCAATCAGACATGATCCGCTGCCCCACGACCTCGAACGGGACAATCTGCCCATCCGGATCACCGTCCACCGTTTGCTGAGGGAGACGCAGGCAGTCGGATGGTTTCTTGAACTGATAGTCCCAGCGAAACGGCGGTTTTTCCGTTTCCGCGGGAAGATGCGTCAGCGTCAGCGCGAAATCCCAGTCCCGCAGGGCAAGGCAGGCATCCCGCTGGGCCGCGTAGTGGCTTCGGAACCAGCGCGAAGCGACGGAGGAGAAATCGAAATCCCTGATCGGCGCTTCTTTCAGATGCGCAAGCGCAAGGTTCGCCATCTCGACGGAAGTGTTGACGGTACCCGACATGACAAAGATCTTTCATTGAAGAATTAGAGGGCGGACGGCGGGCTCATTTCCGCTTCATAGGCTTCCAGGGCCGAGACGGCCTTCGCCTTGTTGGCCGCTTCTATGCCAGTGAAGTCACGCGCCATGGCCTGAAGCGTCTTCCAGTGCTCCCTGCGCCAATCCCCGGGGAGGGGCTTTCCGGCGGACGGAGCGGCTCGGCCCTTTCGTTTGAGGTTCCAGTCGGCGGAAAGCGCATCGGCGATCTCTTCCCGCTTTTGCTCGGCTCGGGGAGCCAGAGCGCCGTGACGCGCGTCGAAATCCTTTTCGTGGTTTTCCTCCAGCCGTTGCAAATGCCTCAGCCGACGCATGATGATTTCGTCCATGGACCCATCCTGGAAAAAAGAAAAGGCGGCCGAAGCCGCCCGAAACTGCGTAGAAATCGAAGAAGCCCAGCGGCTGCCGGCAGACGGCAGGCGCGCCGGTCAGATATTGACCTTCAGGCAGGCAAGCTTCACGTTCTTGCGGGTGTATTTCCGGTCCCAGTTGGCGGCATTGCGCAGCTCGGCCAACGCCGCACCCTGGGATTTGGCGAGAGAAGCCGCAAGGAAATCCATGCCGGCGGGGTGGATCAGTTCGAAGCGGCGCGTCGTCAGGTAGTCCGCGCCACCGCCATCGCCGATATCCGGGTCACGGGTAATCTCCGTACCCTCGTTGCCGTAGATCGTGGACCGGCTCGGCACCTCGTCGATATGCATGAAGGCACCGGGCGCGAACAGGAAGCACGAATATTCGTCCGAGTTGGTGCCGGAGGCCACCGGCATCATCTCCGAATGAACCACCATCATGCCGGCGTAATAAGGCACCTCGAAGGGCGCTTCGGACGGCTTCTTGAACTCGATCTTTTCGTCGTCCAGAAGCGTGCCGTAGACAAAACTGTGCATGGCGATCACGCGCAGATCGTCCAGGTTCTCACCCATGGTCAGCCGGGCGCGGTTGATTGCCTGATAGCTGATCCGATTGGCCGCCGTCGGTGAGGAAACGTCGGAATAGATGGAATAAACCATGTCGCCGCTGTCGTTGGCCACATTGTCGGCAATGACGCCTTCGGCAGTGGCGATGATACGCTCCTCCTTGCGCCGGCCCCAATAGGCGCTGATGCGTTCCGCCACCCGGTTCATGGCGCTTTCGCCGCGCCCGGTGGCGGCATAGCTCGCCACTGTTTTGGCGCCGTATTTCTTGGCCAGCCGGTGTTTGTAGGCCTTCATGTCGCTGGCCGTAATCTTCGAGGTGGCGATCTTGTTGTCGCTGTCGTCGATCACCGTCGGCTCCTCGTCGTCGAGGTCCTCCCAGTAAGGCACCTCGATCTGATTGCCGCCGGCCTTGAAGCGCTTGGCGATGTCCGGAGCGGGGGCGGCGAGAATGCCGGATTTTTCGAGCATGATCAGTTTCGCCGGCTTGTTCTCGGCCATATAGGGCGTGAACACGCGCGGCACGACGATGTCTGAAATTTGAGACGTCATGGGTTTTCCTTTGATTGCTGATTTTAAAGAGAAATTCCGGAGAGACGGAAACGCCGCCATTGCCGGCTGCGGCTGAAGCCGCGTTTCTGTCAGGAGCGGGTGCCCTGCAGTCGGCCAGGCAAAAAAAAAGACCTCTCCCGATGAGGAGAAGTCGCGGTGAGACGGCATTTTCGGTTCCGTCAGTGTGGCACGCGCAAAATGCGGTCCAAGACCTCGGGTGGAATGCATACGAAATTCTGACAATTCGCTTTTAGAGCCCGTATATCTTCAGATCTCGGGGCGCCGCCGAAACCGTTCGGAGCGTGGCTTTGCCGTTTCGTATCGGGTAATCGAATGCGTCAAATTCTCTGATTTAACATATGGATAAAGAGAAACCACATAGTCGCGCAAACTACTTCTTCGATGGTCCTCGTTCATTCAACAACCTCGCATTTTTCAGTGACAAACGGCGGTAGCAAACATGTGTACATCGGAAAGCAGGACAAGGTGGACAGGTCGTTTCGTCTGCCGATTTCCAATGCCCCGACGGACTCGTTCTGGGCGTCCGGGATGTATAGGTACTCCGTAACAAAGGGAGACCAGTCTCCTTCAGTGTTTTGTTCAATATTCAATGGCCCCACCTTTTCGGCCAGGGCAGGGCAATTCTCGGCGAAATAGGGGATATCGTACTCCAGCGCATAGGGATGAAACCCGCCGAGCACGAAAAAATAGAGGAAGTAAAGCGTACAAAAACCGGGAATGATCCGGAACAATATTATACGAACGACCTTCAGCATGTTTCGCCTCCAAGTTTGCCGGACGACCGTGATTGACACACCTTGCATACTGTTCACTCTTTGTTCCAAAATCAATCAAAAATTGAAGACAAAAAATTTTCATCTGGGCATGGTAAATGGCTTTGGGTTTAAACAAACGAAACGCACCCACATGTCAAACAGGTCTCTCAAAGCCCGAACATCCTCGGGTCGCGGCCAGCCGACAGGATCAGCCGCTCGGCAAGTCCTGGATTGCGCTTCAACATCGTCGCTTGCAGCTTGAGATCCTGGTTGCGAAGATCGAACGGATTGGCCAGGACCCCACGATCCGGCTCGATCGAAACCTGCCCTCGGTCCGGCCTTCGCGGTGGTTCCGTCGCGGATAGGAAACTTACGCTCCGGCGGCTGGCGCCCAGGTCTCCGGGAAAGGCAGGACTTAGGATCGCGGACGTCCGCCGCGGTATACGTTGACCGGACACCGGCGGCATTTGAGAACCCAGGATTTCGGGCTTTGGACGAGGCGCCTTCGCAGCGTGCCACTCTTCTGTATGGCCTCTTTGCGGTTGTTGCGCACCTGAACCTGGGTTTGGGGTCTCACCTCGCGGTTCCGTCTCTTCTTCGCCGTACAAATCGGTAAGGAATCCCGGAACAGGTTTTTGAAAAGAATGCTTTTTCGAGTTCAGCAAAGCCTGGGGCGGTATTCCAAAGGATTTGAGAATAGTACCGGCCATGCTGTTACTGTTCTGGGTGTCGATCCTGTAATCAAGGTTCCGGGCGTTGATGTGTTCGATGAGCGCCTCCGCCCTGGCTTTGTAAGCTTCGATTTCCTCCGGCGTTCCGATCACCACAGTCGTCTGATTGTCGACCTTGTCGCCCATTAGCGGACGGTAAATTAGATCGCCTTTGATGGTATCGCCGGGTTCCCAAGGCCATCTGAATAGCCCCGCGTTTTCTAGACGCCTTTGGTGTTCATTTTCCGCTGCCGTTCGAACTCGACGGGTGACAGCATCCCGTTCCTGGCGTGTTTGCGCTTCGGGTTGTAGAACATCTCTATGTAATCGAACACATCCCGCCTCGCGTCTTCGCGGGTTTTGTATGTTCGCCGCCGTACCCTTTCCCGCTTGAGCAGGTTGAAGAAGCTTTCGGCAACAGCGTTATCGTGGCAGTTCCCGCGCCGGCTCATGGAGTGCTCCAGATTGTGAGCGCGAAGGAATGATGCCCAGTCCATGCTCGTGAACTGCGATCCCTGATCCGAATGGATCAGAACTGCGTTCTTTGGCTTCCTCCTCCATACGGCCATGAGTAACGCCTGCAACACGACATCCGTGGTTTGTCGGCTCTGCATCGACCATCCAACAACGCGGCGGGAAAACAGGTCGATCACGACGGCAAGGTAGGCAAAGCCTTCCAGTGTCCTGATGTAGGTGATGTCTGTCACCCAGACCCTGTCGGGCACCTCCACATTGAACTGCTGGTTGAGGCTATTGTCGACGACCACGGCAGGTCTTCCGCCATAGTTGCCCGGTCTCCGCCTGTATCCGATCTGAGCCTTGAT
>NZ_JAEKJZ010000003.1 GCF_017309185.1 Roseibium aggregatum
CTGAAGGTCGCAGGTTCAAATCCTGCTCCCGCAACCAGAAAAACCAAAGGCCGTCCATCAGGGCGGCCTTTGGTTTTTCTGCGCGCGGGGTCGAGGAGTTGATCCTGACGGGGTCCCCGAAAGGAGGGCTATGCCCGACGCAACAGGGCAGAAAACATCAAATCCTGCGAACCAAACCAATAAAAAAACCCGGCCACGCGCCGGGTTTTTTGTTGGAAAGGGCGGTCATGGTTGGGGGTCTTGCAACCCCTATGGATACGCTGTTGGAAATTCGCCGGTCAGGCAAGGAAATGCAGGCCGGCGACGATGAAGACGCCGAGGAACACCGTTTCGGCCACCACCAGGCCGATGGCTGCCGGGCCGACTTCGACCATGCGGCCAAGCGACGTCTTGATCCCGACCGCGGCCACGGCGATCAGCAGCGCCCAGCGGCTCAGCGACCCGACCCAGTCGGACAGAAGGTGCGGGATCAGACCGATGGAGTTCAACGCCGCCAGGACCAGGAATCCCACCACGAAGAGCGGCATCAACGGCGGCCGGTTTGTCTGTTGCGCATCGGATTGACCGATCTGGCGGATGACAAGCGAGAAGACCAGCACCACCGGGGCCAGCATCGAAACGCGGATCAGCTTTACCAGAGTGGCGGTTTCGCCGGTTTCCGGGCCGATTGAAAAGCCCGCGCCGACCACCTGCGCCACGTCGTGAATGGTGCCGCCCAGAAAGAGACCGGAATCGCGCGCATTGAACTCGAACAGTTGCGCCAGCATCGGGTAGAGGACCATGGCGACGGTCGACAGAACGGTCACGGACAGCACCGTGAAGACCAGATCGCGTTCGGATTTCTCGTGCCGGGGCAGGACGGCGGCGATCGCCATTGCCGCTGAAGCGCCGCAGATCGCAACGGAGCCTCCCGTCAATAAGCCGAACCGCCAGTCGCGATTGAAAAGCCGGCTTGCCAGCAAAGCGAACAGGATGGTCAGAACGACCCCGGCGGCGACCAGCGCCACGGACATGCCCCCGAGCTGGACCAGCAGGTCGACGCTGATACGCGCGCCCAGCAATGCGACCCCGATCCGCAACACGCTGCGTGCGGTGAACTCCACGCCCTTTGCCGTCCGGGTGCCCGGTTCGGAGAGAAAATTCAGCGCCAGGCCGAGCAGAAGCGCCATCAGCATCGCGGGAGCGCCATAATGCTCCGACAGGAACTGCGCGGTCGCGGCGGCGAGCGCGGAAACCGCGAAACCGGGAAAAATCGACTTCAGCGCCTGCCCGCCGGGCAGCCGCGTAGCTATGCTGGTCATGGAAGAAGTGCTCCGGTGGAAACGGCCCGGCGGTGAGAAGCCGCCGGGCCGGTTGCCGCAGTCAGACCGCGCCGTTTTGCGGGCACATGTCGTCCTTGCTGATGCCGGCGACCGCGACGGGTTTCTTCATCGCGTCGCGACGGAACGGTTCGCCCAGCTCCTGGTTGATGAGAGCCTCGATCAACGTGGTGACACCGTTTTCCATCTGGTCGGTGACCGCCTGGGCCAGGGCTTCCGTCAGTTCGTCCATGGTGCGCGCGACAACGCCCTTGAGCCCGCAGGCATTGGCGATGGCGGCATAGCTGACCTGTTCGTCCAGTTCGGTGCCGACGAAGTTGTCGTCGTACCAAAGCGTCGAATTCCTCTTTTCCGCACCCCACTGATAGTTGCGGAAAACGACCTGGGTGATGGCCGGCCATTCCTCGCGGCCGATGGCGGTCAGTTCGGTCACGGCGATGCCGAAGGCGCCATCGCCGGAAAAGCCGACCACGGGGACGTCCGGGCAGCCGATCTTGGCACCGATGACGGCCGGCAGACCGTAACCGCACGGTCCGAACAGGCCGGGCGCCAGGTATTTGCGGCCGGCGTCGAAGCTCGGATAGGCGTTACCGATGGCGCAGTTATTGCCGATGTCGGACGAGATGATCGCCTCTTTCGGTAAAGCCGCCTGGATCGCGCGCCAGGCCATGCGCGGGCTCATCCATTCCGGCTTGTCCGCGCGGGCCCGCTCGTTCCAGGTGGTGCCCGGATCGTCCTGCTCATGATCCATGGACGTCAGCTGCTGGGCCCAGCGGCTCTTGGTCTCGGCGATGCGCGCCTTGCGCGCGTCCCGGCCGGCATTGCCGGCGGAGCCCGACAGCTGGGTGAGGATGCCCTTCGCCACCCGCGCGGCGTCGCCAACGACGCCGACGGAGATCTTCTTGGTCAGGCCGATGCGGTCCGGGTTGATGTCGACCTGAATGATCTTCGCATTCGTCGGCCAGTATTCCATGCCGTAGCCCGGCAGGGTCGAGAACGGGTTGAGGCGTGTTCCCAGCGCCAGAACCACATCGGCTTCCTTGATCAGCTCCATGGCGGCCTTGGAGCCGTTGTAGCCGAGAGGACCGGCGAACAGCGGATGCGATCCGGGGAAGGCATCGTTGTGCTGGTAGCCGACACAGACCGGCGCGTCGAGCCGCTCGGCCAATTCCATGGAGGCGGCGATCCCGCCTTCCGCCAGCACCACGCCGGCGCCGTTTAGGATCACCGGATTTGTCGCCTCGCTCAGGAGGCGGGCCGCCTCGGTCACCGAGGTCTCGCCGCCGGAGGAACGCTCGAAGAGGATCGGATCCGGAATGGCGATGTCCACGACCTGGGTCCAGTAATCGCGCGGCATGTTGATCTGCGCCGGTGCCGAAGCCTGCTTGGCCTTGGAGATCACACGGGTCAGAACCTCTGCAACGCGGCTCGGATCGCGCACTTCCTCCTGATAGGCGACCATGTCGCGGAACAGCGCCATCTGCTCGACTTCCTGGAAACCGCCCTGTCCCATCGTCTTGTTCGCGGCCTGGGGCGTCACCAGCAGCAGCGGCGTATGGTTCCAGTAGGCGGTCTTCACCGCGGTGACGAAATTGGTAATGCCGGGACCGTTCTGGGCGATCATCATCGACATCTTGCCGGTGGCGCGCGTATAGCCGTCCGCCATCATGCCACCGGAGCCCTCGTGCGCGCAGTCCCAGAAGGTGATGCCTGCCTTGGGGAACAGGTCGGAGATCGGCATGAACGCCGACCCGATGATGCCAAACGCATGTTCAATGCCGTGGCGCTGCAGCGTTTTGACAAAGGCTTCTTCGGTGGTCATCTGCATGGCTGGAACTCCTGTAAGTCAATATGGGCCGCAGCTGCGGCGGTAAGGGACCGACCCGCCGGCCGGACCGCGCGGGCAAACGCAATTCTTTCAAACCGGGTCCTGCATCCGTCTGGTGCCTTTTCGGATATGCGGGAAAACATACTGCCGGGACCTGAGACCCGATTTCCACCCGGTCCGGAAGAAGAGGGCGCGAAGCGCCCGGTTTCAAATCATGAAGCCATTCCTTGCCCGCCGTTCACGTCCAGCAATTGCCCGGTAATGAAGCCGGTTTCATCGGAAGCGAAAAACGCGACCGCGGCGGCCACGTCCTCAACCCGGCCATGGCGACGTACGGGGATGGATGCCAGCACAGCGGCCCGTTCTTCCGGGGACTGGCGCTCGCTCAAAAGCCGCTCGACCCGAGGGGTGAGGATCGCGCCCGGGCAGACGGCGTTGCAGGTAATGCCGTGCGGCCCGAATTCCTGGGCGAGCTGCAGCGTCATCGATTGTACCGCGCCCTTGGCGGCGACATAGTTGGCGCCGGTGAAGAGGCTGCCGTACCGTCCCGCTTTCGAGCCGAGATTGACGATGCGACCGTGGCGACGTTCAACCATTCCCGGCACGGTGGCGCGGATCAGCCTGACGGCGGCGGTCACGTTAAGGTCCATGACCCTTGCCCAGTCCTCGTCGGTTTCCTCCACAAAGGCGCGTGGTGTGTGCAGAGAGCCGCCGGCGTTGTTGACCAGGATATCGAAGCCGAAACCGGCGTCGTGGAGCCGGTGGACGACCGATGCGATTTCTTCGGCATTTGACAGATCGACCTGTTCAAAATGCACATTCGCCATTTCGGGGCGCGCGGATGAGCGCTCAATGGCATCCGGGCTGCGATCAAGCACGACGACACGCGCGCCATCGGCAGCGAGCCTTGCGGCGATCGCTTCGCCGAGACCATCCGCTGCCCCGGAGACGAGGGCGGTTTTCCCCTCTAGACTTGTCACGATAACGGTCCTCCCAAACCATTTCAGACGGTTCCGACCGCCTGCCAAGAATTGTATATATTGAATTCTAATTCCGCAATATAAAATTAAATGAGGAAGCCATGATGGGCTTCGCGGACCGGTTCTTGAAAAGAAGCCATGAAATTGGGCGAAAAGCAGGTTGCTCCGCGCACCGAGACGGCACGTGTCAGCCCATCGACGGGATCACGCTCAATAAAGTCTGTTTTATTCGGTCGGGCCGCCGCCGAGCGCGGAAATGTCCTGCGCGGCGCTCAGGAGTTTCGGCAGATGTTCCTTGCGAAGCCGTTCCGGCGTCAATACGGACGCGTTTCCGCCGACGCTGAGCGTGTAAATGTCACCGGTTAGCGGATCGTACAAAGGAATCCCGATCGCGTTGTGGTCCGGCTTCCATTCCCCGAAGCTGTCCGAGTGGCCTTGCCGGCGCATGCGGTCCAGGGAGGC
The DNA here is from genome assembly GCF_017309185.1 of Roseibium aggregatum. GTDB lineage: Bacteria > Pseudomonadota > Alphaproteobacteria > Rhizobiales > Stappiaceae > Roseibium > Roseibium aggregatum_B. Next base: position 4,590 of record NZ_JAEKJZ010000003.1, read on the forward strand.
CGTCAGGGCCGGCTCGACGTGATCCTGCCACGCTTCGCCATGATGTTGCGCGAGTTCCTTGAGAACGGCCTCGCGTTCCTTTTCCGGCGCCGCGAACAGATAGGCTCTGCCGGGCGCGGATTCCGCCATGGGAATGCGTGAACCCACATTCAGGGACAGATAGATCGCGGTGGGTTCGCGAATGAGTTCCACGAACATCATGTCCAGCCGGTCGCGCACGCTGAGGGCGACGACACAGTCGCCCTGCGCCGCGATCTCCTCCATGCGCCGGCGCATGAGTTCGCCGAAGCCGAACCGGCCCATGACCGCATAGCCGAGTGTCAGCACCTGGTTGGAAATGGCGTATTTGCCGTATTCCGGCATGTAGCGCAGATAGCCAAGCTTGGTGAGGGTGCCGAGCAGACGCGACACCGTCGTTTTGTGCAGGCCAGTGCGTTCGGCCAGCACCTGCGTTCCCAGCATCCGGTCCTCGGCCCGGAAGGCGCGCAGGATCGACATCCCGCGCGCCAGTGAGCTCACAAATGGGCGGTCGTCGGTGAAGTCGTCCGCGTCAGCTCCCTGACGCGGCCTTCCCCGGCGGCGTTTCCCGGGATCTTTCGGAGGCGTGTCGCTCATGATTGCCATTTACAGCAGCAGCATGGCGGTGTCACCCGCAATCCGCCGCCACTCCCAGGAAGGGCGAACGGTCAGGCCCGCCCATTGAGATCGGGAAGCTCGGCGTAATCCGAGCAATCGCGGTGGCTTGCCGCCGGATCGACCTTCACGTCGATGACCACCGGGCCGCCCCGGCTGTGGGCCTCGCGCAAGGCGTCGCCGATCTGATCGGCTTCGGTGACCGTGACGCCAGAGCCACCGAGGCCTTCGGCCACCTTGGTGAAATCATGGTCGTTGAAATCGACGCCGATCGCCTGGTTGCCGAGGTTGTCGCGTACCATGCCGAGGCCCGCGTTGTTGGCAACGACATAGACCGCGTCGAGCCCGCGCTCGGCGGCGGTTGCGATCGCGTCCATGGTCATGACGAAACCACCGTCCCCGATCATGCCGGTGACGCGTTTTTCCGGACAGACCACCTTGGCGCCGGTCGCGGCCGGCGTGCTCCAGCCCATGCCGCCGATGCCGCCGGGAGCGACAAGCTGGTGGGGGTGGCGAAGCGGCAGCCGGGACGTTGCCCAGATCCGGTTGGTGCCGGCATCGAGCGTCAGCAGATCGTCTTCCGTGAGGAAGTCGGACAGGGCTCGCATGATGTCCGCGTAATGGACCGTGCCCGGACGGGTCTTGTATTGCGGCAGGACACCGTAATCGTTGTCCGCCTTGATCTTTGCGATCGTGTCCTTGCGCCGGTTCACGGTGATTGCGTCCTGCGCGGGCTTCGTCAGCAGGAAATCGAGCACATCGGACACATCGGCGGTGACGGCCTGATCCACCGGCAGGACCCAGCCGGCCTGAAGCGGATCGATGTCCACCTGGATGATGGTCTGGTCGCCCGGACGAAGCATCTTTTCATCGCGAAAGCGGGTGTATTCTGCGCCGAGGCTGCAGCCGAGAACGAGGATCACGTCGGCGGCCTGCACCATGCGGTTGGCGGCGGCCGACGCCCAGGTGCCCATCATGCCGACGGCGATGTCCGAGGTCTCGTCGATGGTGCCCTTGCCGTGATAGCTGGAGGCGACCGCGATCCCTTCGCGGGACGCGTATTCCTGCAGCTTCCTGCCCGACCGGCTCATGTAGATACCGTTGCCGGCGATGATCACCGGGTTTTTGGCGCCGGCCAGGGCGGTGGCAATTTTTTCCAGCGCCGTCCGGTCCGGGACCATCGGCGTGTACCGGAGGTATCCTTCGGTCGGGTAGAGCTTTGCCCGCAGATCGTCAGGCACGTCCTGCTTGATGATGTTGGTCCGCATGACCATCGCCGCCGGTCCCTGGCGCGGGGTCATGGCGTGCTTGATGGCCATTTGCGTGCCGTAGATCGCTTCGGCGGGCGTCGTCGCATAAGTCGCGAATTTGGTCATGGTCTTGAGGACGGCGAAGGCGTCGCCTGCGCCGTAGTCGCCGGTCATCGTCTGGTAGACGCCCTGCTGGGCAAAGCCGTCGTAGCAGGAGGTGTCGGTCATGATGACCATGGGCGAGGAGGAGAAATAGGCTTCCAGAATGCCGAAGGCGCCGGTCGTGGTCGCAAACGGCCCCTGTGCCATGAGCAGTCCGGGCTTGCCGGTCAGCTTGCCGGCCACCTGCGCCATGACGGAAGCGGACTGTTCGGTGCGTGCCAGGACAAGGTCAAACTCGGACTTGCGGTCATGGAAGGCCGGCAGCGACCAGGTGATGCCAAGACCGGGCAGTGTGAAGCCGCGCGTGATGCCTGCCTCGATAAATGTCGAGATCACGCCTTCATTCGTTCTCATTCCAGTTTCCTCCAACTCCGCTGGCGATGTTCAGCCTGCGTGAATGCTTGTTCTTTCTTTTATTAATTCTGCTATGCGCAATTTTATTTTGCAATACGGTTTTTGAAATTGCGTTTCAAAACACGCGAAACGGCGTTGAAGGAGGTCATCCGGGGGACAAAAGAGTGTGTCTTAGCAGGGGTGGGGCATGTCGCCGCCGGGAGAAAGCCTCGCGGCAAGACACGCGAGGCTACCGCCTTGCCGCAGACAAGGGAGCGCACAGATCCTGCGCCGAGCGTTCGCGAGCCAGGACGTCAATTGAGTTTCTGTAAGAAGCCAGGGTGAGGGGTCAGGACCCCGGGCGCTGTGGGGAATGCGGCTTCAAAGCATGCCCCGGGCAACCATTTCGATCTTGCGCGTTACGCCCAGAAGGCGCGGGGCAAGATCGTTCATGAGCCTGTCCGTGGTGATGATCGACCGCAGTCCACCCACGTTGACTGCATAGACGGGATAGCCGTCGGCCCGGCAGACGGCGGCCCCCGCGGAGTTCGCTTCGGCAATCCAGTCGCCGCCGCTCAGCGCAAAGCCGTTTTCCTTGGCAAAGGCGATGGCATTGCGAGCCGCGTCTTCCACATCCGGCCATTCCTCGTCGGAGAAGCCGCTTCGGATCTGGGCAAGGCGTTCTTCACGCTCGGATTCCGGCAGGGCAGCCAGAAAGGCACGGCCCATGCCCGTGCTGATCATGGGGATGCGTGAGCCGACGCCGAGGCGAATTGCCATGGAAGCCGGGGTCCGGCAGGCTTCGATATAAATGATCTCGATGCCGCTCGGCGTTCCGAGATAGACGCTGGCATCCGCGTATTCCGCCAGCTCCTGCATGTAGGGACGGGCGATGTCCCGGATCTCCATCTGCGCCAGAACGTCGTAACCCAGCGTCAGGACTTCCGGGCCCAGCGAATAGCGGCCGGTGCCTTCATCGTAGTTGAGGTAGCCAAGCTCGGTCAGTGTGAATGTCAGGCGTGAAACGGTCGCCTTGGGCAGCTTCACACGTTCCGCGATCTCCGCATTGCCTACGGGACGGTTGTCCGGACCGAAAGCCTTGAGGACAGACAGGCCCCGGGCAAGACCTGAATTGACCCTGTAGTCTTTTTGTCCGCTGTCTTCGGGCGGTGCGGCTTTACGTTTGACCAATTCGATACCTGTTCTGCGATGGTTGAAAAGATGATCGCACAAACTGGCATTTATCGGAAATTCGAAGACAATCCAATCCTGCGTGCGGAAATCTTGCGCCACGTAAGTTGTGCCGTCAGAAAGTAGCCGCGATTACCGTGCGGCAATTTCGCGATAGAGACTGACGGTTTCGCGGATTCCCTCGGCAAGAGGAAGCTCCTTGAAGTCTCCAACAACCATTTTAAGAGCGCTCGTGTCGAAGCCGTCGCTGGGCGAGATGCGGATGGTCTCGGCACAACTGATGGCGGCCTCGGGCACAACCTGCCGAATCGCCTCGACGACATCGTCGGTGGAATGGACGGTGTCGGTGACGTCGGAAAGCAGGGCTCCGTCCCAGCTCGATAGCGCGGCACGGACGAAAACATCGGCCACATCCGCCGCATACTGAAAGCAGCTGCGGGTGGAGAAGGGGATTTCGTAAGGCTTGCCGAGGGCCGCCGCTTCGATCGCACGGGTAATGGCCGACGTCTCGCCGTCGTCGCGGCCGACCCCGAAAACCACATAGGGCCGGAGGCCCAGACTGGGAAGCTTGTGATCCTCCCAGTAGATCCGAGCGATTTCCTCGTCCGTTTTCTTGAAGACGCCATAGAAATTGGAAGGGGCATTCGCCTTGCCGCGGGGTTTGGCCGCAATCGAGCTGGTGTAGAGGATCCGATCGATGCCGTGCTTGCGGGCCGTCTCGAAGATGTTGATGTGGCCGCCGATATTGATTGCCGCGCCGAGCGCCGGATTGGCCCGGCACTGAGGGATCTGCAAGGCGGCGAGGTGGATGATGCCTGTCGGCCGGGTTTCCTCGATCTGCGCATTCAGTCCCTCGGCATCCGTGACATCGCAAATGCGGAAGTCGATCAACTCTCTGGGAAGGTCGGGTTTCAGAAGCTCCAGGCGCCGGTGGTCGTTGCTGATGTCCGTTGCGACCACCTCAATGCCGCGGTCGACCAGACGCGCAATAATCCAGGAGCCAAGAAATCCCGTCGCGCCTGTAATGAAGATCTTTTCCCTCGACCGGGTCATTCCCTACCTCGCATACCACCAGGGTTGAGCGGCCTCCTCCCGCCGATCTTCATCAACGCAAAGCCTTTTTTCGTTGTCCCGGGCAGCCGGTTCAATGCCCGCTGCCGAAGTGATTTTCAATTTTTAAAACACTATTTCAAAAATGATTGCAAGCGATATCGCATCGGCGTCGGGGCGGCTCCTGCAGTGTTTGCCGCTATTCTGTTTTCAGATGGGGCGCCGAAGAGTGTAGGCGTTAGGTATCTGAAAAAACGAGGATAATCTGTCCGAGAGGTGGCGGCAAAAATGGCGTCAGATCGGGAGAACCAGTCTGACGCCAAAATGTCGTTCCAGCGGATGGATGCGCTGGAACCATCGGGATTTATCGAGTTCAGGCCCCCGTCGGCTCCCAGGGCTCGGGGGCACGGGGATGAATATCGGTCACGACGTCGATCAGCACCGGCTTGCGCGCGGCGATGGCATTTTGCAGCACGGGGGCGAGCTCGGCGGGATCTTCGACACGGATACCCTCGACGCCGAAGTCACGTGCCACGGCAGCGAAATCCGTCGGGCCGAACCGGTTGATTTCGGCCGGGTTGCCGCCTGCACGGCCTTCATAGAAAGAAGCCACCTTGGGCGTGCCTTGGCCGAAGCCGGAATTGTTGTTGATCACGGTCACGACCGGGATGTTCCAGCGCTTCTGGGTCTCCAGCTCACTCAGGTGATAGTAGAAGGCGCCGTCGCCGGAGAAGCAGACTACCGGACGGTCCGGCGCGCCGCACTGCGCGCCGAGCGCGGCCGGGAAGGCCCAGCCGAGCGAACCCGCCGCGCGCAGGTAGCTCTGGCTCGCATACGGGAGATCGAGCATCGTCGCCGTCCAGATGCCGGAATACCCGGTATCGGCGACCAGAACGCCGTTTTCGGGAAGGGCTTCGGAGATCTCCCGGCACAGCCGCTCGACACGGATCGGCGCGGCATTCGAAAAGCTCAGCGGTTCCATTTTCGCCCGCCACTTGCCGACGACCTCGGCTGCGTGCGCGGCCCAATCCGCCCATCGCGGGCGGGCCACTGTCTTTTCGACAAGGTCCGCGAGAGCCTGTTTGGGGCAGCCCCAGACCTTTGTGACATTGGGGTAGTTCCGGCCGATTTCCTGGCCGTCGAGATCGATCTGAACACTAGGCGTGCCTTGGGCCGGGACCTTGTAGTTGTTGGTCGGCTGGTCGCCCGCATGGCAGCCGACGAAGATTACCAGATCCGCCTCGTAGACCAGCCGGTTGCCCGGAGGTGCCGAGTAGGTCCCGACGGTGCCGACATGCCTGGGGTGCGTTGTCGGAATGATGGCCCGTCCCCCGAGGGACGTCGCGACGGGGATGTTCAGTTGCTCTGCGAGGGCGAGCACTTCCGCCTGGGCGTCGGCCTGGATGGCCCCCGCGCCGACGACCAGCACCGGACGTTCGGCTTCACCCAGACGGCGTGCCGCCTCCGCGATCGAGCGCGGGTGCGCCAGGGGGCGGTCTTCCGGCAGGCGGCCAAGCTCTGCAGGAGGAAGCACGGGATCGGAAACGACGCCCTTTTCGATGATTTCGCCGCCAAGGCCGTTCAGGTCCAGATGGACCGGGCGGGGAGATCCGTCGGCGGCCTGGCGGAACGCCTGCGCCAGAAGATGCGGCAGTTCGCGCGCCTCGGCCACATCCAGGGAGTCCTTGGTCACGGAGGCGTAAAGCGGTGTGTGCGGCACTTCCTGATAAGCGTTGCGATGGCGGAGCATCGGCTCCTTGCGGCCCGTCAGGGCAACGATCGGCGCGCGGTGCAGGTAGGCATCCTGCAGTCCCGCCGCGAGATTGGCCGCCCCGACCGACTGCGCCATACAGACACCGACCCGTCCGCTCACCCGTGCATAGCCGTCTGCCATATAGGCTGCGGACTTCTCGGAATGGGCGAGGATGCGATTGATGCTCAGTTCCTCCATCTCTACGAGGGTTGGGCGAAGGATCGCGTCCATGAAGAAGACGTGGCTGACCCCCAGCTGCCTGAAGGATTCGGCGATATAGCGCGCGCCGTTTTTCGGCGCGGTGCGGTTCGTGGACATGTCAGACCTCCCGATTTTTTCAGATTTGCAAACGCTTACATTTTTCTTCATTTCAGAAAAAATGTCTTTTTTCAAGAAATTTAATAGTTTTTGAAATTCGATTTCATATTTTATTTTGTAAGCGCTTGCAGAAAAATTTCATCGTTTCTATAGTCGTGGCTCAACCTGAGAATTGGAAAGCCCGGTCACGCGTGAGCCCGCAGGAAAAGACACAAACATCGCCCCGCAAGGTGCGAATGGAAGAGGTGGCCAAGGTCGCCGGCGTTTCTGTCGCGACGGTTTCGCGTGCGCTTCGGACCCCGGATGCCGTGTCGCCGAAGCTGCGCACCCGGATCGAGGAAGTCTCTCAACGGCTCGGTTATGCGCCCAACCGGATCGCCGGAAGCCTTGCAGGTGCGCGCAGCCCCCTGATCGGTGTGATTGTCCCGAGCCTGACGAACTCCTTCTTCGCGGGAACGCTGGATCAGATGACCACGCTCTTCGAAGCGAGCGGCTACCAGTTGATGATCGGACAGCACGGCTACGACACGGACCGGGAGGAGCGGATCGTCGCGGCCTTCGCCAGCTGGAACCCTTCCGCCCTGATCGTGACCGGCCGCCGACATGCGCGGGGCACGCTGGCCACTCTTTCCGCCGCGGCCTGCCCGGTGGTCGAAATGTGGGACCACGGCGAACGGCCGCTTGACTCAGGGATCGGTTTTTCCAACCGGGCCGCCGGAGAACTGGCTGCGCGTTACTTCGTCGAACAGGGCTTGATCCGGACCGCCTTTGTCGGCGCCACCCTCGACAAGGACGACCGTGCTCGCGCAAGAGCCGAAGGCTTCAAGGATACATTCCGGGGGCTGACCGGTTTGGAACCGTTGATCCTGCCCGCCGGCAGCCGCGAGTTGGGCGAGGGTGGGGCTGCGCTGAAACGAGTGATCGCGCGCCAGCCGGAGATCCAGGCGATTGCCTTTTCCGGCGACATGCTGGCCGTCGGCGCCATGTTCGAGGCCGACCGGATGGGTCTGTCCATTCCAGGCGAGCTCAAGATCCTGGGATATGGCGACCTTGAAATCGCACGCCACACCAATCCCCGCCTGACGACCATCCGCCCACCTCACAAAGAAATCGGCGAGGCGGTCGTCCGGCATGTGCTGGAGAGGCTCAAGACACCGGACACTCCAAGCGTCAACCTGGACCTCGGCGTGAAGCTGATCCTGCGGGAGACCGTCTGAAACGAACGACTATCAAGGGAGGACCACGATGGAGATCCAGCGCGTAGCGGTGATCGGCGCGGGAACCATGGGCCACGCCTTGGCCCTGGTGCATGCGCTTGGCGGCTGCCCTGTAAACCTATTCGACAGCAGTCCGGAAGTCCTGAGCGGTGCGCCCGTCCGGATCGCCGCGGCCTGTGGAACCCTGGAAGAGGCCGGGAGGATTTCTGAGGAACAGGCACAAGCCGCGCTTCAGCGGATCGCTTTTTCCGGATCTCTGGCCGAAGCCGTGGCGACAGCGGACCTGATCGTTGAGGCCGTTGTCGAAAAGGCCGGGATCAAGCGCAGTGTCTTCGCCGAGATCGACGCACACGCGCCCATGGAGGCTGTCATCGCCAGCAACACCTCCTATCTCGACGTGTTTCCACTGATCCCGCAGGCGCGTCAGGCGACCAGCGCCATCGCGCATTGGTATACGCCGCCGTATATCGTCGATCTTGTCGATCTCGTTTCGGGACCCCGGACGAATCCGGAAATCGTCCCGGCCCTGAAGTCCCTTTATGAAGGCTGGGGCAAGGCGCCGCTGGAGTTCGATACGATGGTGCCCGGATATATCGCCAACAGGCTTCAGGCGGCCCTCAATCTCGAATGCCTGCGCATGATCGAGGAGTTCGGCGTGTCGGCGGAAGACATCGATTTTTCCATTCGTCACGGATTGGTCGAACGGCTCGCCGTGCTCGGCCACATGCGCAAGATGGATTTTACGGGCCTGGAAATGGTGCGCAACGGCATTGCGAGCGGCACCTATCAGCCTCCGGTCAACAACGGACAAAGCCCCGTCCTCGACAGGTTGATCGAAGACGGGCGCAGCGGTGTCGGCGCCGGTGCCGGCTTCTTCGATTATGGCGGGGCGTCGGCCGAAGAGCTGTTTCACGACCGTGACCTGCGCCTTCTCAAGTTCAAGACACAACTTAAAAATCTCATGGGGGAAAAACAATGATCCGCGCCGATTTGACGGGAAAACGGGCCCTGGTGACAGGCGGGGCCTCGGGCATCGGGTTTGCTTGCGCGGCGATGATGGCGGAGATGGGCGCCACGGTCGCCATAAATCATCTGGATGACGATCCCAACGGTCCGGAGAAAGTGAAAGAGCTGACCGGGAAAGGCCTCAAGGCGATCTCCGCGCCCGGCAACGTCTCCGTTCCCGGCAATGCGGAGGCCATGATCGAAGCCGCCGTTTCGGAGATGGGCGGGCTGGATTATCTGGTCAACAACGCGGGCACGTCGGGCACGCAGGACAAGATCCCGCCCGGTGAACTCGACAAGATGACCGAGGACTTCTGGCAGCTTCTTCTCGGCACCAACCTGATCGGTCCGTTCCGGTGCGCGCATGCGGCGGCCGGTGCCTTGAAGGACAGCCGGGGGGCGATTGTGAACATGGCCTCGATCGCGGGGATCGGCCAGCAGGGCAGTTCGATCGCCTATGCCGCCAGCAAGTCCGGTCTTGTGAGCCTGACCCGCAGCCTCGCGCGGGGACTTGCTCCCGAGGTGCGCGTCAACGCGGTTGCTCCGGGACAGACGAAGACGCCCTGGACCGAGAACTGGCCGGAAGAGCGCAAGCAATGGGCCCGCGATCAGGCGGTTCTGAAGCGCCGTTCCTCGCCCGAGGACATTGCCGAGGCCGTTCTTTATCTTTGCGCCGGAGCAAGCATGGTGACCGGTCACGTGCTCGTCGTCGACGGCGGCATGACGCTTTAGGCAAAAGGCAAAAAAGAGCCGGGGCAAAACCCCGGCAAGTCACGGTTTCCTTGGGAAGAGCTCCTGAATGTCTGTCAGGCAGCCTTGCGGAACTTTCCGAGAGCTGCCTGCCGGCCCCCGTCGAGTTGGGTGAGCATCAGCATGCGCTTGACCATATGGCCCACCGGCAGCTCGTCGGTGACCCCCATGCCGCCGTGAAGCTGGACGGCGTCGCGCAGAACTGCGCGGGCGTTGTCGTAGATCTTGACCTGCGCGGCGGCAACCAGCTTGGAACGAAGGGCGACGTCTTCGCCCGTCATGGCTTCCGCGGCCATGTCGACCATCGACTGGGCTTCCTCGCGCTTGATGAACATGTCAGCCATGCGGTGCTGAACCACCTGGAACCGTCCGAGCGGCCGGCCGAATTGTTCGCGCAGCTTCATGTAGTCCAGTGTCTTGCGGTACAGGCGATCGATCAGACCGGTCAGTTCCGCCAGCTTGCCAACCATGGCCAGATCGTTGCCATAGGCGAGGGCTTCTTCGCAGTCCGTCACGGCGTCCGCCGCAGAACAGCGCGCTCCCTGCAGGGAAACCTTGGCGGCCGATTGTCCGTCGATCAGCGGAAATTCCTCGACCCAGACCTTTTCCGCGGGCACCGGGACGAGAAATGGGACGCCTTCGCAGTCGGCGACGATCCAGAAAACCGACGCCTGCGCGCCGCCGATCACAAGCGGGATGGTGCCGGTCAGGACGATGTCGTCACCTTCGCGGCCTGCCTTTACGGGCGCGCCGGCCGGTCCGGCGGCGATCAGTTCAATGCTTTCACCGGACAGAACTGAAGCCAGAACGGCCTCAGCCCTGGTGGAAGACAGAGCCCTTGCAAGGGTCGGTGCGCAATGCATGGCGACGGGGCCGATCGGCTCGAGCACGAGACCGGCGCCAAGAACGCTCAGAAACGGCACGACCTGTTTCGGTGTCAGCCCCAGTCCTCCGGCATCCTCGCCGACGGGAGCCGCCAGCCAGCCGAGGTCGGCCATTTCTGCCCAACGGGCAGGCCTCCGGCCGGCGGAAGCGGTGAGCATCACATTACGCAGCGCCAACTCGTAATGGTCCGCTACGAACCGCTCCGCCGTTTCCTTCAGCAGCAGCGTTTCCTCATCGGCAGGTTTGAAATCAATCATTTGACGCTCCGCTTATTTCAGACCCAGAACCTGGGTCGCCAGGATGCTGCGCTGGATTTCGTTGCTGCCGCCGTAAATCGACAGCTTGCGCCAGTTCAGGAACTGATACATGGCGTTCTCGAACGGTTCCTGAACGCCAACGCTGTCGCGAGTCGGCAAGGCCGCCGGGCCGGCGATATCCAGCATCAACTCGGTGAGCGCCTGCTGGATTTCGGTTCCCCTTATTTTCAGAAGAGAGGTCTCCGCCCCGATCTTCACACCGGCTTCGACGGCGGCGAGCAGGCGCAGGGTAGTTGCCTCGATGGCCATGACGTCAATTTCCAAGGTGTCGAGCGCGTTGGCGATCTCGGGGTCGTCCGCGCGGCCCGTGGACTGTGCGGCTTCGCGCACTCTTTGAAGAAGATGTTTGGACCGGCCGATACCGCCGATGCCGAAGCGTTCATGTTCGAGCAGCGCCTTGGCGTAGGTCCAGCCCTTGTTGATTTCGCCAACCACGAGATCGTCGGGGACGAAAACCTGATCGAGGAAGATCTCGTTCACCTCCTCCGTTCCGTCCATCAGGCGGATCGGCCGGCGGGAGACGCCGGGCAGGGACATGTCGATCAGCATCATGGAGATGCCTTCCTGCTTCTTGACCTCCGGATCGGTTCGCACCAGGCAGAATATCCAGTTGGCGTATTGGGCGTAGGTCGTCCAGGTTTTCGATCCGGAAACCAGCCAGCCGCCTTCCGTGCGCTCCGCCTTTGTCTTCAGGGAGGCGAGATCGGAGCCGGCGCCCGGCTCCGAAAATCCCTGACACCACCAGTCCTCGCCGGACAGGATGCGCGGCAGAAACCGTTGCTGCTGCTCAGGCGAGCCGAACTGGATCAGGATCGGGCCGATCATCTTGAGCCCGAAGCCGGGCAGCGGCGGCGTGTGCAGGCGGAACAACTCTTCGTCGGCGACGATGCGTTCGCGCGCGGTCCACCCCGGTCCGCCATGCTCCTTCGGCCAGGCCGGGGCGACCCAGCCCTTGGCGTGGAGGCTTTCCTGCCATCGCGCGAAGTCATCGCGCGTCATCGGGGCGCCGCGGGACACCTTGGCGCGGGTTTCTGGGTGGAGTTCGGCGGAAACGAAATCCCGGATCTCCTGCCGGAAGGCCTGATCCTCGGCGCTGTTCAAGAGGTCGGTCATTCGGCGTTCTCCGGCTTGATGATCAAGGCATCCACTGCGATGCAGCCCTCGCCTTCAGGCAGAACCAGCAGCGGATTGATGTCGATGCTCTCGATGCTGTCCGCATGGGCGGCCGCGAAGGCCGACAGGCGCAGTACGGCGTCTTCGAGCGCGGCCCGGTCCGCCGGTTCCGCTCCGCGATAGCCTTCCAGGAGAAGGCTCAAGCGGGTTTCGCCGATCATCTCGGTGACGTCCGCCCGGCTGAGCGGTGCTCTCCTCAAGGCCACGTCATTCATGAGTTCGGTCATGACCCCCCCGACGCCCAGAAGGATCATGGGCCCGAAATCGGGGTCGTTCTGCATGCCGAGGATCGCCTCGACACCGCCCTTGACCATCTTCTGAACGAGGCAGGCCGCGGGCGCGTCGCCGAGCTTGTACCCGTCGATCTTCGCGCTCAAATCGGCGAAGGCCGCGCGCACCGCGTCCGCGTCGGTCAGATTCAGTTTCACGAGGCCGGCTTCGGTCTTGTGCTCCATGCCGTCGGCCAGACCTTTCATGACGACCGGGTAGCCGATGTCCTGCGCGGCCTCGAGGGCTTCTTCCTCTGTCCGCACAAGCGTTTCGCCGACCATGGGAAGGCCGTAGGTTTTCAGGGCTTCCTTGGCCGCGTGTTCGGAAAGGCTGCGCCCGGAAGCGGCCAGCAACCTTTCGATCGTTTCGTCCGCGCCACCCTCGATATCCATCAGCTTCCCGTCGAGGGGCGCTTGCGCCGCCGATTTTCTCTTGTGGTAGCCGACGAAGCGCTTCAGCGCCTTCAGCATCTGCTGACTGCCGCGATAGATCGGCAGGGATTTGTCGGCTGCCAGGAAATCCCAGCCCGGCTCGACGATCTTGCCGCCGTCGTAGACGATCACGATCGGCTTGTCCGCGGTCCTGGCGAGTTCCAGGACCGGCCCGATCAGGCGGCCGCGCCAGGCCTCGCGCACCTGGTGGATGAAGACCACCACGATGTCGGTGTTCTCGTCCGCGAGAACCGCCTCGATGCTTGCGCCCCAACGCTCGGGGTGATTGTTGACGTTGCCGGAGAGGTCAAGCGGATTGACCGGCGGGGTGAAGTCGAGCAGAGGTTTAAGCTTCTCGACGGTCTCCTCGGTGAAGTCGGCCATCGGCAATCCGAGAGCCTCCGACTGGTCGGCCATGACGCCGCTCCAGCCGCCGGAAAAGGTGACCACGGAAATGCGTTCGCCGCGCGGTTCGGGGCACTTCTCGAACAGGGCGGCAACATCCGCGAGTTCCAGCGGGTCATCGACGGAGACGACATTGTTCTGGCGGAACACGGCCTCATAGGTCCGGAAAGCGCCCGCCATCTTGCCGGTGTGGGCAAGCGCGGTGCGCGCCGCCCTCTGGCTTCGGCCCAGCTTCAGGACGATCAAGGGCTTTTCGGTTTCCCGGGCCTGCTTGGCAAGCTCCAGGAAGCGGCCCGGGCTGCGCAGGCCTTCGAGGGCCATGCAAACCGACTTGATCTCGGGATCTTCAAGCGCCCATCCGGCGTAATCGGACGCCTCGACGTTCAACTCGTTGCCGGTCGAAACGAGATAGCGCATGTGGACGCCGTGATCGTGTGCCCGGGACAGCATGACCATCAGCAGCTGTCCGCTCTGGGAGATCAGCGCCGTGTGACCGGCCGACATGTCTTCGGGAAAGGTCGCGGCGGTCAGACCCATGAAACCGCTGTCCAGATTGGCGAGCCCGAGGCAGTTCGGGCCGCAGATCGCGATCCGGTTGTGGTTGGCGATCTCGCGCAGGGTCTCTTCCAGCTTTTTGCCTTCCTCACCGGTTTCGGAAAACCCGGAGGCGAGGATGACGGCGCCGCGCACGCCTTTCCGGCCGCATTCCTCCAGAATGTCCGGCAGCGCACGCTGGGGCACGAACATCAGAGCGGCATCCACCTCTTCGGGGATGGCGGTGACCGACGGGTAGCAGGGCATCCCGTTCAGCTCTTCATATTTCGGGTTCACCGGAAATATCTTGCCGCTGTAACCGAGGCGCCGCAAAACCGGTATAGCACCGCCGCTCCAGCCCTGTGCATTCGCGCTCGCGCCGATGACGGCAACGCTGCGCGGCGCCATCAGGCCTGTCAGGCGGTCGAAAAGACCGCTTTTATCGTTCATGTCGTCGAAAGGGCGCGCCGCTCCTCCGGCAGCGCGCTGGATACTCTCGGCCATTCAAATCTCCTCCCGGCCTGTCGTTGGAGACTTTATCGGCCAGCGGCGTTGGCGGGTCAAGTTTTTTAAAATATATGTCTGCATAGCGAAATTAATGTGATCTTCCTGAAAAGGGGGCGAAAGCGTTCCCTATCGGTGAAAGGCTCTGCGCATCCGGTTCTGGATGACCTGCGTGGCATTCAGGAGCGCTGCCGCATATTCCCCCTTGAGGCGCTCGGCCGTGAGAGCGGACGTCAGCCCTGAAACCGACAGGAGAAGCGGGTCCCCGTCGTCGACGATTCGGATGGGGGCTGCGATCGCGCTCAATTCCGGCCACCAGCCGCCGAACGAGGTGGCGAAGCCCCGCCGTTCGAAGTCTGCCATGTCGGCATATACGTCGGCTTCCTGAGCGGCGAAAAGGCCCGGATCCTCCTGCTTGATTTGCACGAGCAGGTCTTCACGCTCTTCTGATGAGAGGCTGGCGAGATAGGCGCGTCCGATCGCGGTCTGCAGCATGGGGATCAGGGCACCGGCGTCCAGGTTCAGGACGATGGCTTCCGGGCGTCTTCGGAGTTCAAGATAGCGGATATGCAGGCCGCTCGGCACGCCGAGCGCGACCGAGAACGGCCCCAGTTCAGCCAGGGTTTCCATCACGGGGCAGGCAATGTCCCGGATTTCCCCCGCAACGAAGGCGGCGCGCCCCAGTTCCATGACCCGGGGTGTCAGGCTGTAGCGACCGGTATCCGGATGAAAGGCGAGGTAGTTGAGGCGGCGCAGCGTGTGGGTGAATCGCGAAACGGTCGGTCTCGGCAGGCCTGTGCGTTCCGACAGGTCCTGGTTGCTGAGTGCGCGGTCGTCCGGCCTGTAGGCGGACATGACCCTGAGGCCGCGCTCGAGTGACGCGATGAATTGGCGGTCTGTCTTGCCGGTCTTGTCGCCTTCGCTCATTCCACACTCTCCTCTGCGTGCCGCGCTTCTTGATAGGAAACATCCGGCAGCCGCACAAGCCGGCGGGCTGTTGGCTCTGCGGAGGGTTCGGTTGCAAGCCTCTCTTCCGAATGCTAACTTCTATTGGAATATAATTTCGCATTGCGGACAGGGCGAGAGTTTTCTCGCGAAAGACTGCACTTTATCCGCAGTCCTGCGGGGATGCGAACGAAAGGGAGGAAATATGGCCAGCTTACCCAAAGCCGGGCCCGACAAGGCTTTTCAGGAACATGTCTCCGACGGCCGTCTCTGGCTTCAGTATTGCGACGACTGTGGCGAGGCGGTGTTCATGCCGCGTGTCCTGTGTCCTCATTGTTCGTCTTTGTCGCTGGACTGGCGGCCGGTCTCGGGAAACGGCACGGTGCATACACTGACCGTGCTTCATCAGCGGTCCAAGCCGGGTCAGCCGGAAAGACAAAATCACGCCATCGTTCTGGTCGATCTCGATGAAGGCCCAAGGATGATGAGCCGCTTGCCCGAGGTTGCTCCGGAGGACATCCGTATCGGCATGCGCGTCAAAGCCCGCATTGAAGGAAAAGACGGCGAGCGTGCGGTCGTCTTCGATCCGCAGGAGAGCGACCAATGAGCACTCCGAACGGATCCGGCCTGCGCGGCAGCGCGGCAATTGTCGGTGTCGGCACAGCCGGGCTCGGCGAAGCCCCGGGGTTCAACGCCATGGACATTCAGGCGCTCGCGGTTCGCGAGGCGCTGGACGACGCGGGGCTGCAACTGTCCGATGTGGACGGCGTCTTCTGCGCCAACATGAGCCATACGTTCCCGGTGATCTCCACAATCGAATATCTCGGTATCCAGCCGCGCTGGATCGACGGCACCAACACCGGAGGTTCCAGCTTCGTGGCCTATGCGATGGCCGCCAGCCTGGCCCTTCAGGCGGGGCTGTGCGACGTGGCTCTGATCTGTTACGGGGCCACACTGCGATCCGGTGCGGGCCGGATGGTTCCGGCCAACGAGCAACCGACCTACGAGGTGCCGCACAAGCCGCGCTATCCGATGACGGCCTATGCGATGTCGGCGGCCAGACACATGTCGCAGTTCGGGACGACGCGGGAGCAACTCGCGGAGGTCGCGGTCTCGGCGCGGCTCTGGGCACAGAAAAATCCTGAAGCCTTCGAGCTTGGACCTCTGTCCATCGAGGATGTTCTCGGTTCGCGCATGGTCATGGAACCGCTGACCGTCCGGGACTGCTGCCTTCTCACCGACGGCGCGGGCGCCGTGGTGATGACGCGCGCAGACCAAGCGCGCGACCTGAAGGAGAAGCCGGCCTATTTCCTGGGTGGCGGTACCGCTTCCTATAACCGCGCCGTTTCCGAGATGCCGGACCTCACCAGCACCGCCGCCAGGGACTCCGGGGCACGGGCATTCGCCATGGCCGGAATGAAGCCGTCGGACATGACCATCCTGCAGCTCTACGATGCCTTCACCATCAACGTGATCCTGTTCCTGGAAGATCTCGGTTTCTGCGGGAAAGGCGAAGGCGGGGCCTTTGTTTCCGGCGGCCGCATTGCGCCGGGTGGGGACTTGCCGGTCAATACCAATGGCGGCGGCCTCTCCTTCTGCCACCCCGGCATGTACGGCGTCTTCACCCTGATCGAAGCCACCCGCCAATTGCGTGGCGCGGCCGGAGAGCGTCAGGCCGGCGAGGTCGAGACCGTGCTTTGCCACGGCAACGGCATCACGCTGTCGCATCAGGCGACCGCCATTTTCGGCACGGACGCCACGCTTTGAGCGCAGGAAGACAGGTTATCATGGAAAAACTCATCGATACGGAAATCCGTGGTCCGCTCGGCATCATCCGCATGCAGCGTCCACCCGTGAATGCTCTCGGATACGCTCTGCGCGGGGCCATTTCGGACGCGCACCGTGCCTTCGAGGCCGATCCGGCGATCAAGGCCACGGTATTGACTGGCGACGGCAAGTTCTTTTCCGCCGGGGCCGACATCACGGAATTCGACACCGGCCGAAAGAAGCCTTACCTGACCGACCTGATCGCGCAGCTCGAAGAGGGTTCGAAGCCGGTGGTGGTCATCATCAACGGCATCGCCTACGGCGGTGGCTTCGAATTGTCGCTGGGCTGCGACTATATCTACCTGCTGCCGGGAGCGAAGCTCGCCTTTCCGGAAATCAACCTGGGCAACATTCCAGGCGCCGGCGGCACACAGAAGCTGCCGCGCCTGATCGGCGGACCGAAGGCCCTGGATATCATTTTAACCGGAAAGCCCATCGGCGCGGAAAAGGCCCTTGAACTCGGGATCGCCGAGGCCATCGTCGCCGACGAAGACGACGCGCTTGGCGTGATAACGGCCGCCGTGAACGCGGGACTGCCGCGCCGCCCGATCCGGGATCTGACGGTTCCCGGTTCAGCCGACGAACTGGAGGCCGCGGCCGAGCCGTACCTTCGCAAGTCTCGAGGCGCATTGGCGGTGCGAAAGGGTGTCGAGGCCGTGGGTATGGCCTATTCGGTTCCGATCGACGAGGCCCTTCAATGGGAGCGCGACACCTTCCAGGAACTCAACGTTTCCTCGGAAGCCCGCGCGCAACGGCACATCTTCTTTGCCGAACGGTCCGCAAGAAAGATCGAGGATGTGCCCGCGGACACCCCCCTGCGGCAGATGGACAGCGCCGGCATTGTCGGCGCCGGCACAATGGGCACGGGCATCGCCATGTGTTTCGCCAATGCCGGCATTCCGGTCTGCGTCATCGAGCAGGAGCAGGAACGCCTGGACCAGGGGCTTGCCAGGATACGGCAGACGTATGAAAGCATGCGCGACAAGGGGCGCCTTTCAACCGAAGCGGCGGAGGAGCGGATCGCTCTCGTCACCGGCTCCGTGGATCTGGCCGCGCTGGCGGATGCCGATATCGTTGTCGAGGCGGTGTTCGAGGCGATGGACGTCAAGCACGACGTCTTCTCCAGGTTGGATGCGGTCTGCAAGGCGGGTGCGATCCTGGCCACGAACACGTCGACCCTGGATATCAACAAGATCGCCGAGGCGACCGACCGGCCCCAGGACGTGATCGGGATGCACTTCTTCTCGCCGGCCCATATCATGAAGCTCCTGGAGGTGGTGCGCGCCGACAAAACCGAGAAGGATGCGATCGCGACGACGATGGCGCTCGGTCAGAGGATCGGCAAGATCCCGGTCCTGGTCGGGGTCTGCGACGGTTTCGCAGGCAACCGCATGTTCATCAATTTCAATCGCGAAGCCCAGATCCTGATCGAGGAGGGAGCCCTTCCCTGGCAGGTCGACAAGGTGTTCACGGATTGGGGCCTCGCCATGGGGCCGCTGTCGGTGATGGACCTTGCCGGTCTCGACGTCGGCTACCGGATCCGTCAGGCGAGGGGACCCCAGACGCCCTATCCGTTCACCACCGCGGATCGTCTGGCGGAGGCCGGGAAATACGGGCAGAAAACCGGTAGCGGCTGGTATCTCTATCCCGAGGGCGCCCGCCGGGGCGTTCCCGATCCGGACGTGGAAAAGCTGATCGAGGAGGTCTCGCGCGAGAAGGGGATCACCCGCCGCGCCGTGTCCGATGAGGAGATCCTGCACAGATGCCTGTGGCAGATGGTCAATACGGGCTACCAGATCGTCGAAGAGGGGATTGCGCAGCGGACCAGCGATCTGGATGTAATCTTCGTCAACGGCTACGGCTGGCCGCGGATGCGCGGTGGTCCCATGTTTTACGCGCAGGAGACCGGGCTTGCCCGCGTGGCCGCTGACATCGCCCGTTATCACGAGGAGATCGGTCCGCACTGGAAGCCATCGGCACTGCTTCTGGAGAAAGCCAAGGCCGCAGGCGCATGACGGTTTAGGGACCCCAAGGGCTCAAAACGAAAAACGGCCGCTCCTTCGAGCGGCCGAACTTGCTGACAAACCCTCAGGCCGTCATTCCGTACAAGTGCAGCGGAGCTGCGCGCAGATCCGGAGACCAGACATATTCCGCGCCGAAGGCGCTCAATACTCTAACTTTAACAGATAGATACGAGACTAGGTGCTCGCTGCCGCTCGCGCTGTTTGCTGGATTCCGGCTCACGCGATGCCGCTTAGCGGCACGCTGACCGGAATGACGGTAAGTGGGTTGTCGGCAGACTCAACGGCCGCTCCTTCGAGCGGCCGTTCTTCTTGGGAGACTGTGGTCCTGCGTCAGGCGAAGCCGAACAGGCGCGGGAAGAACATGGTGATGAAGGGTACGTAGGTAATCAGCAGCAGCACCAGGAGTTCCGCCGCGATGAAGGGCAGGATCGCCATGCTCAATCGTGCCAGCTTTACTTTAGAGACCCCGCAAGCCGCAAACAGCACCAGGCCGAAGGGAGGTGTCGCCAGACCGATGGTCAGGTTCACGCAGGTGATCAGCCCGAAATGGATCGGGTCGACACCGTACTGATAGGCGATCGGCGCGATCAGGGGACCGAGAACGATGATGGCAAAACCCATGTCCAGGAACATGCCCAGGATCAGGAACAGGACGTTGACCATGAGCAGGAAGACATACTTGTTCTCGGTCAGCTGAACGAAGGCGAGCGTGACGTGCTCGACCAGATTGTAGTAGCTCACCAGCCAGCTGAAGGACTTGGCGCAGGCAAGCAGGAACATGATCATGGCCGTCGCGGTGACCGTGTGCTTGAGAATGTGGACGATGTCGTTCCAGCTCAGCGTCCGGTAAAAGAGAATCCCGACCGCCAGACCGTACATCACTGCGACGGCCGAGGCCTGGGTCGGGCTGAAGAAGCCGCCCAGAATGCCGCCCATGATGATGGCGGGAAGGAGCAGCGCCGGGATACCGCGCAAAATGGCAAGGAACAGATTTGCGAAGCCCACGAAGGGGGCGCGCTCGCCGATCCCCTTTCTGACAGCCACGATATAGGCGGTCGCCATCAGGAACAGCGCAACCAGGATTCCCGGGATCAGGCCGCCCAGAAACAGACCCGCAATCGAGACATTCATCACCGAGGCGTAGAGCAGCATGGGGATCGACGGCGGAATGATCGGGCCGATGATCGAGCTGGAGGCCGTGACCGCCGCGCTGTATTCCTCATCGTAGCCGTTTTCCTTCATCGCCGGGATCATGATGCCGCCCACCGCCACGGTGTCCGAAACGGCCGAACCGGTGATGCCCGCGAAAAACATGCTGGCGATGATGTTGGTATGGGCGAGGCCGCCGCGGATCCATCCGACCAGCGCGCCGGACAGGGTCATCAGCCGGTCGGTGATCTTGGCCCGGTTCATGATCTCGCCGGCCATGATGAAAAACGGGATGGCCAGCAGCAGCAGGTTCTCCGTGCTGGTGAACATGCGCTGCGGGATTTGCAGAAAGAGCAAAGGATTGCCCATGTCGATGAAGACGAAAATCGTCATCAGGACGAGACAGAGTGCAATCGGCACTCCGAGCAGCAGCATCGGGACGAAACTGCCGACAAGAATACCAATCATATCTCCGCCTCCTCAATCTTCAGTTTTTCTTGGTCGGGAGCACCTGGCAGGGCCGACCCGATGGCGTTGAGTCCAAGGATCAGGCCACCCGCAGGGATCGCCAGGTAATAGTAGTAGAGGTTGATATCGAGATAGAGGGAGGTCTGCGACCGGCCGACGAACAGAGCCATCTTGTAACCGAAGTAGACCATGACCCAGACCACGATCAGCGTGAGCGCCGCGAACACGACGCGCAGGAGCGTCATGACTTTCGGCGACATGTAGTCGTGGAGAATATCGACACCGATGTGACCACCCCGGCGGCCGATCGCCCCGGCGCCGAGAAAGACCACCCAGGCAAACAGCAGATTGCTGACTTCCTCCACCCAGACGAGGGAGCTGCCGGTGATCTGTTCGGTCGTGATTCCGGCGGCGTTGATGAGAAACAGCAAGGCAACCAGGATCATCGCCACGAAGAGCGTGCCCCGTTCGAGGTAATCCAGAAAGAGCTGATAGAGCTCCACGACCCGTTTCATGTAGAGCGATCCAAGTAGACGTGTGACGTTCCAGGCATGCGCCGGCCGGAGCGGTTTTCGCCGCCTTGAGCCCGATGCGGCCCCCTGTTCGTCAATCTGACAGAAAACAAAACGGGCGGCCATGATCGGCCGCCCTGAAATCGGCTTGAATCAGGACCCTTCGCGGGCAGCTTCGGCCGCTGCAAGGATCTTGTCGACCCAGGCCTGGCCGTTTTCACCGATCTTGCGAACGATGGTGTCGATATACGGTTGCTGGCCCAGAGCGCGGAACTGCTCGATTTCTTCCGTGGTCGGATAATAGAATACGGCGCCTTCCTTCTCCATGGCTTCCTGAACCACGAGTGAGCTCAGGTAGGAATGCGCATTTCCGACGCGGGTGTACAGTTCGGCCGCCTGCAGAACGATGTTCTGGTGTTCGAGCGACAGGGACTGGAAGAACCCCTCGTTCATCATCAACGGGTGGAGGTTGTAGCTGTGGCGGGTCACCGTCACATGCGGGTTCACCTCGTAGAGTTTCTTCGAGTACATCGAATAAAGCTCGGTGTCGTGCCCTTCTGCCATGCCCGACTGCAGGGCGGTGTAGAGTTCGCTCCAGGTAATCGTGACCGTTTTGCTGCCCCAGGCGCGGAACATTGCGAGGAGCCCCGGATTTTCCGGAACGCGCATGGTCATGCCTTCCAGGTCTTTCGGGCTGTGAACCGGTTTTTCGGCGTAAATATTGCGGAAGCCCGCTCCGTCAGCCCAGCCGAGGACGCGCAGGCCGGTGTTCTTCAGGAACAGATCGGCCAGCTCCTGGCCGACGGGGCCTTCCATCACCTTCCATGCGGTCAGGTTGCTGTCGAAAACGTAGGGAATCTGGGTGATCGCGATCTCCGGTGCGAACGGCACCATGATCGACGTGTAGGCACCGGCTACCTGAATGACGCCAAGCTGCGCCTGTTCGACAATGGCGCGGCCGTTGCCGAGCTGGCCGTTCGGATAGACCTCCACGACCATCTCGCCATGGGACTGGCTTTCAATATAGTGTTTGAATGCGTTGACACCGGCAGTGCGGCCCGCGCCCGGCAACATCGTGTCGGCTTCCGAGGAATGACCGACCTTGATCACGATCGGTTCCGCAACCGCGGCTCCCGTCATGGACATTGCGGCCAGGGCCAAGCCCAGAATACCCGCCTTGAGTTTCTGCATCTGATGAAACCTCCCTAATCATCATTTCGAAATCAGGCTTACGACTCCTCTTGTCGTGCCTTTTTTATTTTTTGAAACTCTATTTCAAAAATTTTTTTGTGTCGACAGCTTTCTTGAAAAGGAGCTTCTTTTGCAGCCCGAATGACAGCGGCTGAAATGCGTCTGACGACCTTTTCGCGGCTTGGGAACGAACCTGTCCTCAAGTCCTGTTGCGGTGATCGAGAGGCTGAACCACGGTCTTCCGTTCAGGCGGCGCCACTTGAAACAAGCTGCAATTCATCAAGCTGGGGCGACGGCTTTTCTCTGGCCGAGGCAAGGCGGAAGACCGCGATAATAGGAAAACGCGCAACCTGGTAACCGGACCGGTCGCGTCGAGTTGCCGCTATCCGGCCGGTTTCATCGACCCCAGGATTTGTTTTGGTATTGCCGAAGCGGAGGCTCGTATCAGCACGCCGGGTGAAGCTTGGGGGGCGCCGCTCGGATCGGCCCGTGAGCATCCAGGTGAGCGCTCAAGCTGGTTCTTCGGTTTCCTGCGGTCCGGTTTCAATCAGCTTGACGCCGGCTTCTTCGGCGATTTTCACGAATTTCGGGTGGGGACAGTGATCGGTCACGAAGGTGCCGACCTGTTCCAGGTGGCCAACGCGGACCGGCGCCGTGCGCTCGAACTTGGTGCTGTCGGCGGCGAGAATGACGTGCCGGGCGTTTTCCATGATCGTCTTGGTGACCTTGACCTCGCGGTAGTCGTAGTCCAGCAGGGATCCGTCCGGATCCACGGCGGAGGCGCCGATGACGGCGAAATCGACCTTGAACTGGCGTACGAAATCGACAGCGGCCTCGCCGACGATCCCGCCGTCGGAATGACGCAGGACACCGCCGGCGACAACCACCTCTATCTGGGAGTAACCGCGCATCAGGCTGGCGACATTCAGGTTGTTGGTGATCACCATCAGGCCGCGGTGTTGCAACAGGGCCTGGGCGACGGCTTCGGTGGTCGTGCCGATATTGATGAAAATCGACGCGTTGTCGGGAATGAGCGCCGCGACGCTCTCGCCGATATCGGCCTTTTCCTTGCTTGAAATGATCCGGCGGGCCTCGTAGCCGACATTTTCGATGCCGGAGGACAAGAGGGCGCCGCCGTGGGTTCTGGCGAGCAGGCGGCGCTCGCACAGTTCGTTCAGGTCCTTGCGGATGGTCTGCGGGCTGACGTCGAAGCGCCGCGCTAGGTCGTCGACACTGACACGTCCCATTTGGCGGGCAAGTTCGAGTATGGCGTTGTGGCGTTCGATCAGCATGGGCCGCTAACCTGCCGTTTTCAGGCTAAATGTGTGAGAGGTCTGTTGCGCCATCCGGATCAAGCGACGTTTTTCTTCTTTGCTTTGGTTGCCTTGGTCTTGCGGGCCGTGGGCGCGCTTTGCGGCGTACTCGCAGACGGATCCTTTGTGTCCGATTGCGGTTTGTCCCGGTTGGAAGACACGATTCGGCTGACCAGAGCTTCCGCCGCGGAGGCGATTTCGGACGATTTGGCGGAGACCGGATTCTGCGGGGCGGTGGCGCCGGCGGCGGAATTCGCCGGACCGGAAGCTTGAGCCTCGCGCTGCTGAGGAGCCGTGGAAGCCTCCGGGGGGGGGAGTTGCTCGGCCGGGGCGGCCGTTTGCTCGGGCAATGTGTCGCCGGACAGGCCGCCGGCGGCGATGGAGACCGTGTCCGCCCTGGCAACCCTGGAGGCAAGCGCCTTCAATTCCTGCCGCAGTTCCAGCAGGGCGGGAGAGCGGGCGAGATCTTCGCGAAGGCGGTCTATCTGCCCGGACATACGCGCCATCATACGGTTTTTGGCTTCCAGATCCGACTGGTGGCGGGCATTTTCCTCCGCCAGCATTTTCATCTGGTCGTCGAGGCTTTTCTGGAGGCCGGTTTCCGTGGCATTGGCGGAGTCCAAAAGCAGTGACAGGCGGGTGACTTCCGCCTGGGCGGCAATGAACCTGGACTCCGTGTCCACAAGCTGTCCTTCGAGTTCCGCAAGGCGGCCCTTGGCGGCTTCGTTGCGGCTTTCCTCGATCTGACCTGCAACGGTCGGTGAGAAACTGGCCAGCTTGGCTTTCAAGGTGGCGACTTCCGCCTCCAGGCTAGTGATCGTCGTCAGGGCAACGGTATCCGCGGTCGGCAGCCACGCGGAGGCGTCCTCGGGATTTTCCGCCGCAGCGGCAGGCGCCGCCTTCTCACCCGGTCCCTTGGTCCAGTTTTGCGCGAGCGCTTTTTCCGCCTCGGAAAGCTTCTGGCGCAGCGTCTTGACTTCTTCGGTCAGAAGATCGATCGCCTGGTCGTCTCCCGCGATCGCCGCGATCTTGGCTTCCAGTTCCGCGATCCTGGCCTTGTGGACCCGGTTCTGTTCCCGAAGCTCGCCCTTGAGGCGCGTGGCGTCGATGTGAAATCTGGAGGATTTGTCGCGCTCGTCTTCGAGACGCCTTTCCGCCCGGCGCAGATCCATGGCGTGCCGGGCGCGCTCCTGATCCTGTGCTGCGCGGACTTCTGCATAGCTCGAAGGATTGACGGCCCTCAGGGCTTCTTCCGTGAGCCGGGCGGCCCGTCGATAGAAGGCAGGCAGGATCGCCAGGCCGATCAGCCCGGCGGTGCAAAAGCCCAGTGCCATGTACATTGCTGCTTCTATCACGTCAGGCTCCCGGTGACCTTCCTAAGTGCCAATCTTTCCATCATTAGACGACCAGAAGGCTATCGCCAAGTCTTCGGAGAAAAACCCATGAGGTTCCTGCCACCTCCAGCCGCTCCATCCCGGAAAATGACTGCAACTTCTGGGTGTTAAAACGGGTTCCACGTCGGTTTCGGGGTGAACTTCAAATAGCCCATGTTGAGGCCGAGGCGGGCGCCGACACCGGCGCGGACCGGCACGAGAACGACTTCGTTTTTCAGGAGCACGGTCATGCCAACGCCGCCGACGAGATAGGCGGAGCCGTTGACGCCACCAAAGCGCTGATAGATCGTATTCACCGTCGGCAGCCCGTAGACCAGCGTCATGACACGGGCGCCATCGGCCCCGAAGTCCCAGCCAACGGAGGGGCCTTGCCAGAAAACCTTGTGGGTGCCGGCGTTGCGGGTATAGAGATGGCCTTCGCCATACCGCGCTCCGGCAACGAGCGCGCCGGAGCCTTCCTCGCCGAGAATATAGCCGTTGGGTTGGCCATAACTCGAAAAGGCCTTTTCGATCACGGACGCCAGTCCTCCGGAAACGGCGCCGAAGAACTTGTGGCCCGCGTTGAGGATTTCATCCTCCGTGTAGGTTTCTCCCGGGGGAATAGGTTCGTTCCCGGTCGACTGGGCTCTTGAAGGTGTGAACGCGGCAAACAAACACACGAAGAAAAACGCAGCCGCAAGCCTCGATGCCAATCGCAAGGTTCCTGTCGCCATTTCAGAAGAACTCCTCGTGTCGGGCCCCGTCCCAAGCAGTGTTGCCGTCCGGCCAGAGCAAAATGCTAGACTTCGCCAGAAGAATGGTGATTCGCGTGTCTCCATGCACCTTTCATAAGCCGAATCGATGAAAAACTGGCCCGAAAAAAAGACCTGGTTGTGTCTTTTCCTGGTATTGATCCTGGCTCCGGCGGTTTTTGCCGGAAATGGCGTGGCGCGTCCCCAGCTTTTTGTCCCGGACCCGATTTCTGGGTATGCGATCGGAGGGCACGATCCGGTCAGCTATTTTGTCGACGGGCGCCCGCGCAAGGGAAGCCGGCGATATGAATACACATGGGGCGGTGCGGAGTGGATCTTCGTCAACGAAGGCAATCTTGCCGCCTTCAAGCGCGATCCCCATGCCTATGCGCCGCTTTTTGCCGGCTGTGGCGGACATGCGCTGTCCGATGGCTTCGCAGCGGCCGGAAACCCCTTTATTTTCGCGATTGTGGGCGGCCGGCTGGTGTTTTTTCATTCGGTGGTGAACCGGTTCCTGTTCCTGGCCAATGTGACGCAGCTTTTGAAGGATGCCAGCGCGAACGCGAGAAAGACGGGTTGCTATCCCGACGAATGATCCCGGGCGTGCGTGCGGCCAGCCGAGATTAATTCCCGGTGCTGTTACGGCAGGAGGCGTGCAAAACCGGCTTCGGGGAAGCTCCAAATTCATCTGGATCATCCCAATTGCTGCCGGACGTCGCCTTGGCAGGGGCTGCCGGGATGTGTAACTCTTGCGCCAAATAACGCGAATCATCCCGCGCACAGACATTCAACATAGAGCCTCGCAACGCCATGTCCGCACTCAAAGAGCTTTCTTCTCTGGACCTCGCCGCCCTCGTGGCCAGCCGCGTCTGTCACGATATCATCAGCCCGGTTGGCGCGATCACAAACGGTCTGGAAGTCCTGGACGAAGAGGGCTCGGAGGATATGCGCGAGTTCGCGATGGATCTCATCCGGAAAAGCGCGCGCCAGGCATCCGCGAAACTGCAATTCGCCCGGCTTGCTTTCGGGGCCGCCGGATCGGCGGGAGCCGAGATCGACCTCGGAGACGCACAGGTCGTTGCCACGGGGTTCATGGAAAACGAAAAGTCCGACCTTAACTGGCAGGTCGACCGGCACCTGATGGCAAAAAATTATGTCAAGCTCCTGCTCAACCTCATCCTGATCGCCAACCAGTGCGTGCCGCGCGGTGGTGAAATCAAGGTAACGATGGAAGGCGAGCCGCAGTCTCCGGCTTTCACGCTGCATGCCAGCGGGCTCAATCCACGCATCCCCCTGGGAATGAAGGAAACCCTGGGCGGCGAGGAGCCCGAGCGGGTGGACGCGCATTCCGTCCAGCCGATTTACACTCTGTTGCTCGCCCGTGAATCGAATATGGTCTTAACATTAGATAAAGAAGACGAATTGGTAAAAATTACGGCGCTACCTAAAGTCTAAACCTGACAAACAAAAGTCATGGTTTGTTTCAGCGTATCTTAACTCTTTACGGTCAACCTAGCTCTCATGGACTTCCGGTCCAGACATCCTGAACAGGATGCGGAACCAAGTAACAAGTCGGGTGAGTGCAGGCTATGGACGACCTCCTCAGGGAATTTATCACTGAGACGAACGAGAGTCTCGACGTTGTCGACGTAGAGCTCGTGAAATTCGAGCAAGAACCGAACAACGCAACGATACTAGACAATATCTTTCGCCTGGTGCACACGATCAAAGGCACCTGCGGCTTCCTGGGCCTGCCCCGTCTTGAAGGTATCGCGCACGCCGCGGAAACCCTTATGGGCAAATTCCGCGACGGGGCTCCGGTAACGCAAGAAGCCGTTTCTCTCATTCTGACCTCCATCGACCAGATCAAGGATATTCTGGGCGAACTGGAAGCAGCCGAAGGCGAGGAGCCGCAAGGCGACGACAGCGAGCTGATCGGTCAGCTTGAGAACATGTCCGCCAAGGCCGATGCGGCAATGGCAGGCGGAGGCGCCGCGGAAGAAGAGGCCGAGGCCGCCGCCCCCGCCGAGGAAGCCGAGGCTCCGGCCGAAGCGGACGCCGCAGAAGGCGGCGAGCTGCCGGAACAGGCCCTGGAGCGTCCATTGCGCCCGGGCGAAGTTTCTCTCGATGAACTTGAGCGCGCTTTCCAGGAAACGGAAATCGAGGTTGAGGTCGCCGAACCGATCGTCGACGTAGAGGAGCATGTCGAGGAAGCCGAGGAACCGGCTCCGGCACCCGTTGCCGCCAAGGCGGAAGAAAAACCTGCGTCCAAGGCGCCTGAAAAGAAAAAAGCAGGCGAGGGCGGCGAGAAAAAAGCCGCCGGTGGCGGGGTTTCCAATCAGAGCATCCGCGTTGCCGTCGACACGCTCGAGCACCTCATGACCATGGTGTCCGAGCTCGTCCTGACCCGCAACCAGCTTCTGGAAATCGTCCGCCGTCATGAAGACAGCGAATTCAAGGTTCCGCTGCAGCGCCTGTCCAATGTGACCGCGGAGCTGCAGGAAGGCGTCATGGCGACGCGGATGCAGCCGATCGGCAACGCCTGGCAGAAGCTGCCGCGTATTGTGCGCGACCTCAGCCAGGAACTTGAGAAGCCGATCGAACTGGAAATGATCGGGGCGGACACCGAACTGGACCGTCAGGTTCTTGAGATGATCAAGGATCCGCTCACACACATGGTCCGCAATTCCGCCGACCACGGTCTCGAGCGTCCGGACGAACGCCGCGCCGCCGGCAAGAATGAAAAAGGCACCATTACACTGGCGGCCTATCATGAAGGCGGTCACATCATCATCGAAGTCCGCGACGATGGTAAGGGCATTGATGTCGACCGGGTCAAGGCGAAGATCCTGGAGCGTGGTCTGGCCACGGAGTCCGAAGTCGAGAAGATGTCGGATTCCCAGATCCACAAGTTCATCTTCGCTGCCGGCTTTTCCACGGCCGCCCAGGTCACCAGCGTTTCCGGACGCGGTGTCGGCATGGATGTTGTCAGAAACAACATCGAGCTTATCGGCGGCACGGTGGACCTGCGTTCGGTCACGGGCAAGGGCTCCAGCTTCATCATCAAGATCCCGCTGACGCTCGCCATCGTGTCGACGCTGATCGTCGAAGCCGGTGGAGACCGGTTCGCGATCCCGCAACTGTCGGTGGTCGAACTGGTCCGTGTGCAGACCAATTCCGAACACCGGATCGAGCGGATCAAGGACACGCCTGTGCTGCGCTTGCGCAACAAGCTGCTGCCGCTGGTTCACCTGTCTCAGTTGCTCGGCATCTATGAAGGCGAAGACGCGGACAACGCCATTGACGCGGACAACGGCTTCATCGTGGTGATGCAGGTGGGCAGCCAGACCTTCGGTGTGGTGGTCGACGGTGTCTTCCACACGGAAGAAATCGTGGTCAAGCCGATGTCGACCATGTTGCGCAACCTGGACATGTTCTCAGGCAACACCATTCTCGGCGACGGCTCGGTCATCATGATCATCGACCCGAACGGTATCGCAGGCGCCATGGCAAGCCATGCTTCCAGCTCGGTTGCCGAAGCCCAGGAAGAGGAACAGGAAGACCTGCAGCGCAAGTCGATCAATGGCCAGAACGCCATTTCGCTTCTGCTCTTCCGTGCCGGCGCACCCGAGCCGAAAGCGGTGCCGCTGTCCCTGGTCACCCGCCTCGAGGAGTTCGAGGTCTCCAAGATCGAGCGTTCCAACGGACGCGATCTGGTCCAGTACCGCGGTGCTCTGATGCCGCTGGTCTATGTCAACGACGGCGATTGCCACAAGGCGGATGGCACGCAGCCGATGCTGGTGTTCTCCGACGCTGGCCGGTCCATGGGCCTTGTGGTCGACGAAATCGTCGACATCGTCGAAGACCGGTTGGACATCGAGGTCGGGTCCGAGCGCCCGGGCATCCTCGGGTCCGCGGTGGTCAAGGAACGGGCAACGGAGATCATCGATCTCGGCTACTACCTGCCACAGGCCTTCGAAGACTGGTTCATGCGCAAGGAAATGGACATCGAGGCTCTGACGAAGAAAGTGCTCTTCGTCGACGACAGCTCCTTCTTCAGGAACATGCTGACGCCGGTTCTGAAGGCCGCGGGTTACGATGTGACCACCTGCGACAGCGCGCAGGACGCCTTCGATCTTTTGGAAAACGGGGCCAAGTTCCACGCGGTCGTGTCGGATATCGAAATGCCGCAGATCAACGGCTTCGAATTCTGCGAGTCGCTGCGCCGCGATCCCCGGTTCCGCAACATTCCGATCCTGGCGCTTTCGTCCCTTGTGACACCGGCGTCGATCGAGCGGGGCCGTCAGGCGGGCTTCGACGATTATGTCGCGAAATTCGACCGTCCCGGCTTGATTGCCGCGCTGAAAGACGTCTTCTCCGGTGAAATGGGAGCTGCAGCATGAGCGTGCTCGATCAAAAAATTACCACGGGTCGTGAAGCTGCCAGCGACATGATCCAGTATGTCACCGTGGTCATCGGCGGTCAGCTTTTCGGGTTGCCGATTTCCCAGGTCCATGACGTCTTCGTGCCCGAGAGCGTCACCCGCGTGCCGATGTCGGCGCGCGAGGTCGCCGGCGTGCTCAATCTGCGCGGCCGAATCGTCACGGCAATCGACATGCGCCGCCGGCTCCACCTGCCGCCGCTCGAGGAAGGACAGATGATGGCTGTCGGAATTGAGTACAAGCATGAAAGCTACGGTCTGGTGATCGACACCGTCGGTGAAGTGCTGACGCTGCCGTCGGCCTCCGCGGAACCCAACCCGACGAACCTCGACCGCCGCTGGGCCGAGATTTCCGGCGGCGTGCACCGCCTGGACGGGCAATTGATGGTGATCCTGGATGTCGACCGCCTGCTGGGCGCGATGTTCACCGAACCGATGGCTGCAGCGTAAGAGGCCAGAGACGGCCGTGAAGTGGAGAAACGCCTGATGAAACAGTGCCTCGTAGTCGATGACTCCAGCGTCATCCGTAAGGTGGCCCGCCGCATTCTTGAGGACATGAACTTTGAGATCAGCGAAGCCGAAGACGGTCAGCAGGCGCTCGATGAATGCAGAAAAACGATGCCGGACGCAATCCTCCTGGATTGGAACATGCCGGTCATGGACGGACTTGAGTTCCTGACCAGCCTACGGGCCGAGGAAGGCGGCGAGAAACCCGTCGTCGTCTTCTGCACCACGGAAAACGATGTCGCCCATATCGCGCGGGCGATCCGTGCAGGTGCCAACGAGTACATCATGAAACCGTTCGACCGCGAGATTGTCGAAGCCAAGTTTCAGGAAGTTGGTCTTATCTAGTCTCGAGTTGGACAGTCTAAATGGCATTTGCACAAAGAAGCGTCTCCGCAGGCGCCAGCCCCATAAGCGATCCAATCAAAGTCATGGTCGTCGACGATGCGGTGGTTATCCGCGGTCTGTTGACGCGCTGGCTCGGCGAAGACAAGGGCATAAAGGTCGTCGGTTCCCACAGAAACGGCAAGATGGCCGTTGAGGATATCGAAAAAAGCAATCCGGACGTCGTCGTTCTGGACATCGAAATGCCTGAAATGGACGGCATGACCGCCTTGCCGCTGATGCTGGCCAAGAAGCGCGATCTTGTGGTCATTATGGCGTCGACGCTGACACGGCGGAACGCTGAAATCAGCCTGAAGGCCCTTTCCCTGGGCGCAGCCGATTATGTTCCGAAGCCGGAATCGACGTCTGAAGTGACCACTTCCGTCGATTTCCGCCGCGAACTGGTCGACAAGGTTAAGGCGCTTGGCACCCGCGCCATCCGCATGCGCGGTCCCGCGCGGACCATGCGCGCCGAAACCAGTGCCGGACGCACCGCTCAGCCGGTCCAACCGGTTCCGTCCCGCCCGACAACAGATACGCGCGCAAGCTTTCGTGGAGCTGCCCAACCGGCAGCGGCAGCCGCGGGTGGCCGCAAGTTTCAGACGCGGCCCTATTCCTCGGCCCGGCCACGTATCCTGGCCATCGGTTCGTCTACCGGCGGACCGCAGGCGCTCCAGGAAGTGATGAAGGAAGTCGGCACGGCGATGAACGATGTGCCGGTCGTCATTACTCAGCACATGCCGCCGACCTTCACCGCGATCCTTGCCGAGCACATGGGCAAGGCGGCTCTGCGCCCGGCCAAGGAAGGCGAGGATGGCGAGATGCTGAAACCCGGCAACATCTATGTCGCACCGGGCGGCAAGCATATGGTGCTGGAAAAGGAAGCGGGCGGGGTGAAGATCCGCCTGACCGACGGACCTCCCGTGAATTTCTGCAAGCCCGCCGTCGACCCGCTGTTCGACAGTGTCGCCAAGGCATACGGTTCGGCCAGTCTTGCGGTGATCCTGACCGGCATGGGTCATGACGGCGCGGACGGCGTGAAAACCATCTCCGCAGGCGGTGGCAGTGTCATCACCCAGGACGAAGCCTCGAGCGTTGTCTGGGGCATGCCCGGCGCCGCCGCGGCCACGGGCGTGTGTTGCGATATCCTGCCCTTGAAGGACATCGGACCGAAGATCTCACGCATTCTGAAGGGGAACACACGATGACCCCGAGCGAATTCGAGTTTCTCAAGAGCTTCCTGAAGACCAAGTCCGGTCTCGTCCTGTCGAACGACAAGCAGTATCTGGTCGAAAGCCGGCTTCTGCCGATCGCGCGCAGTTCAAAGCTGGAGACGCTGAGCGCGGTTATCCAGACCCTTCAGCGCGGCGGCAACCGCGCGCTGGAGACCGAGGTGATCGAGGCGATGACGACGAACGAGTCGTTCTTCTTCCGCGACAAGACGCCTTTCGATCATTTCAACGACACCATGCTTCCCGCTCTCCTGGACAGCCGGGCAACGCGCCGGCAGATCAAGATCTGGTGCGCGGCCGCATCCACGGGGCAGGAACCTTATTCTCTGGCGATCTGCCTCAAGGAGGCGGCGGCCAAGATGGGCGGCTGGCGGACGAGAATCCTTGGAACGGATCTTTCGCAGGAAGTCCTGGAGAAGGCGAAAACCGGTCTCTACAGCCAGTTCGAGGTGCAGCGCGGCCTGCCGATCCAGATGCTCCTGAAATATTTCGAGCAGAAGGGCGACATGTGGCAGATCAATTCCGCCATGCGCGCCATGGTCGAGTGGAAGAAACTCAACCTCCTGGAAAGCTTCACACATCTTGGCGAATTCGACATCGTGTTTTGCCGGAACGTGCTGATCTACTTCGATCAGTCGACCAAGTCGGAGATCCTCGAGCGCCTGGCGAAAACGCTTCCAGATGATGGCTTCCTGGTTCTCGGTGCCGCCGAAACCGTGGTGGGGCTGACCGATGCCTTCAAGCCGGTTTCAGGCAAGCGTGGCCTGTTCCAGAAGAAACAGGCGGTTCATGCGGCCACCGGAACGACGATGCGTCCGAGGCTTGCGGTCTAAGCGCGAGCGCCGCGGATCCTGAAAATGCAAACTGACGAAGGCGGCCTAAAGCCGCCTTTTTCGCGTTTGTCGCAGGATGCTTCAACGCCCGACACGACCTAAACCCCATTCCGCCGACT
This sequence comes from Roseibium aggregatum, assembly GCF_017309185.1. Lineage (GTDB taxonomy): Bacteria > Pseudomonadota > Alphaproteobacteria > Rhizobiales > Stappiaceae > Roseibium > Roseibium aggregatum_B. Next base: position 37,838 of record NZ_JAEKJZ010000003.1, read on the forward strand.
CTCGTAAATTTTACGGGATTGGTCGCGGTAACCTCTTGCCAAAACAGGTATCCATTCCAGTTTTACAACCGTAGTCAGTCCGGGTTCCCGAAGACCGATCTTTTTTTCAAGGGGGCCTGATCGTTCGGACCGAATGACGGGAGTAAAAAATGACCGAGATAAAAGTGGAACTGACGCGCCGTGCTGCTCTTCTTGGAGCGGGCGGGGCGATTGCAGGTGCAAGTCTTGCCGGATCGACGGCGGTTCACGCGGCAGCCGAAAAACAGGGAGCCCTGCCGGCACCCGTCGCGCGTTACTCTGTTGGCGGTTTCGAGGTGAACACCCTCCATGACGGCGCGGTTTCCCTTAAAGAGCCGCAAAAAACGTTCGCGATGAATGTCGATGTCGATACCTTCGCGTCTACCAACGCGGAAAATTTCCTGCCCAATGACGATTTCCAGATCAGCTTTACGCCGACGCTGATCAACACCGGAAACGAGCTGGTCCTGTTCGATACGGGCAATGGCGAGGGCGCGCGGCCCGCGCGCGGTAACCTGACTTCGGCCGTGAAAAGTGCCGGCTACCTGCCGGAACAGGTGGACGTCGTGGTGCTGACCCACATGCACCCGGACCACATCGGTGGCCTGATGGAGGGCGGGGCGCCGACGTTCGCGAACGCGCGCTACGTGACCGGCCGCAAGGAATACGATTTCTGGGCCGGCATGGACCCGGAAGCCAATGGCGTGACCAAACTGCTTGCATCGAATGTGAAGCCGCTCGCTGAAAAGATGACTTTTCTGGAAGATGGCGGGTCCGTGGTGAGCGGGATCACGGCGGTGGCAGCCAACGGTCATACGCCCGGTCACATGATTTACATGATCGAAAACGACGGCAAACAGCTTGCTCTGACCGCGGATACGGCGAACCACTATGTCTGGTCCCTGGCGCATCCGGAGTGGGAGGTCCGTTTCGACATGGACAAGGAAGCCGCCGCGGCCACCCGAAAATCCGTGTTCAGCATGCTGGCGAACGACAAGATCCCGTTTGTCGGTTACCACATGCCGTTTCCGGCGGTGGGATATGTGGAAACCAATGGCACCGGTTTCCGCTATGTTCCGGCGTCCTATCAGCTGCAGCTCTGAAGGGCTGCACAAGACGTTTGACAACAAAAAAGCCCCGGTATCGACCGGGGCTTTCGATTTTCGGTGTTGGCGCCGTTGATTAGGCGGCTGCCTCGACGTCGGGCTCGCGCAGCACGTAGCCGCGGCCCCAGACCGTCTCGATGTAGTTCTTGCCGGAAGTGGCTGCCGCCAGTTTCTTGCGCAGCTTGCAGATGAAGACGTCGATGATCTTCAGCTCCGGCTCGTCCATGCCGCCGTAAAGGTGGTTCAGGAACATTTCCTTGGTGAGCGTCGTTCCCTTGCGCAGGGAGAGAAGCTCGAGCATCTGATATTCCTTGCCGGTCAGATGAACGCGCTGGCCGCCGACTTCGACGGTCTTGGTGTCCAGGTTGACCCGCAGGTCGCCGGTGACGATGACCGATTGCGCATGGCCCTTGGAGCGGCGGACGATTGCGTGGATACGCGCGACCAGCTCATCCTTGTGGAACGGCTTGGTCATGTAGTCGTCGGCGCCGAAACCGAGGCCGCGGACCTTGTCTTCGATACCCGCGTTGCCGGACAGGATCAGGATCGGTGTCTTGACCTTCGAAACCCGCAGCGTGCGGAGAACCTCGTATCCGGACATGTCCGGAAGGTTCAGATCCAGCATTATGATGTCATAATCGTACAGTTTGCCGAGGTCGATACCTTCCTCGCCAAGATCTGTCGTGTAGACGTTGAAGTTCTCGGACTTGAGCATCAGCTCGATGCTCTGCGCCGTTGCGCTATCATCCTCAATCAACAGTACACGCATTGCCAATCCCCTTGTTCTGCCTTTCCTGGGCAAGTCGCAACGGCTCTGTCGGTGCCTGCTACGAAGGACTGTGTTAACCCCGACTCAAAGCTAGTGGTCAATGGTTAACAAATTATGATTCGTAGCGGCAAGCTCCGACGAGAGTAATCTGTGAACAACAGTCAACTTATTGAATCCCCAGAAAAAAGTCAGATTCATAAATCTTAATGTTGAACATTAAAAAACCGGCGTAACCGATTCCTTCTAGATTCCTTTCGACAAAGCCGTTTTAACTTCGAAATGGCTCTCGCTTGTCAGCCTTCCAAACGTTAAGATTAACCAGAGTCGTAAACGATCGGTTACCAAATCCATTAACTAGGAAAGGAATCTTCATTGAAGGCGCTTTTCGCCGAGATTGATTCGCTTTTGCCGACCGAGATTTATGGCCGGGTTACCGCGGTTCAGGGGCTTCTTGTGGAGATCGCGGGACCGATTCACGAGATGAGCGTCGGTTCGAGGCTTCTGATTGATTCGGGTGAGGATAACCCGAAGGTTCCCGCGGAAGTCGTAGGATTCCGCGAAGGACACGCCTTGTGCATGCCGTTTTCGGGGCTCGAAGGCGTGCGGATGGGCTGCAAGGCGGTGATCCAGGCGCGCGACAGCGTGGTGCATCCGGCCAATGCGTGGCTCGGACGCGTGGTGAACGCTCTCGGCGAGCCGATAGATGGTAAAGGAGACCTTCCCAATGGCGGAGTGCCTCGCAAATTGCGAAGTACGCCGCCGCCGGCCTCGGAACGTAAACGGGTCGGTCCGGCGCTCGATCTGGGGGTCAGGGCGCTCAACACGTTCGTGACCTGCTGTGAAGGCCAGCGCATGGGGATCTTTGCCGGCTCCGGCGTTGGCAAGTCCGTGCTGATGTCGATGCTCGCCAGAAACACCGACTGCGATGTCGCGGTGATCGGTCTTATCGGCGAACGGGGCCGGGAAGTTCAGGAATTCATCGAAGACGATCTGGGCGAGGAGGGGCTGGCGCGCTCCGTCGTCGTCGTGGCGACATCGGACGAAAGCGTCCTGATGCGCCGTCAGGCGGCGTATCTGACGATGACCGTGGCCGAGCACTTCCGGGACGAAGGCAACAATGTGCTGTGCATGATGGACTCGGTCACCCGGTTCGCCATGGCGCAGCGGGAAATCGGCCTGTCGATCGGAGAGCCGCCGACATCGAAAGGCTACACGCCCACGGTCTTTACCGAATTGCCGCGCCTTCTGGAACGGGCGGGGCCCGGCAAAAGCGGCGCCGGATCGATCACCGGCCTGTTCACGGTGCTTGTCGAAGGCGACAATCACAATGAACCTGTCGCGGACGCGGTGCGCGGTATCCTCGACGGTCACGTGGTAATGGAGCGAGCGATTGCCGAACGCGGACGCTATCCGGCGATCAATGTGCTGAAATCCGTTTCCAGGACCATGCCGCGCTGCGTTCCCCCCGAACAGCTTCCTGTCCTTCGCAAGGCCAGGCAATTGCTTTCCACCTATTCGGACATGGAGGAACTAATCCGGCTGGGAGCTTACCGGAAAGGTTCCGACCCGGTCGTGGACGAGGCAATCCACAGGTTCGGACCGATCGACGATTTCCTCAATCAGGGAAAAGACGAATCAACATCGCTTTCCGATGGTTATGTGCAACTTGCCAACCTTTTGGAAATGACTCCGGGGTAGACTGCCCGAGTTAGGGGAGTATTGAGTAATGAAAACCCGAGACAGTTTGATCCGCTTGAAGCGGTTTCAGGTTGACGAAAAAAGGCGGCAGCTTGCTCAGATCGAGAGCATGATCTCCGAGTTCAATCGCATGGCCGACGAACTCGACGATCAGATCCGGTCGGAGCAGGAACGGGTCGGGATCACGGATGTGACACACTTCGCTTATCCGACCTTTGCCAAGGCCGCCGCCGACCGGCGCGACAATCTGCGCAATTCCGCGCACGAGCTGGACGATCAGTTGCAGAGGGCTCAGGACGAGCTCAGCGAAGCCATCGAAGAGCTGAAGAAGTTCGAGCAGCTCGAAGAACGCGACCAGCAACGCGAGCGGACCGCTCAGGAGATCGCCGAGCAGGACCAGCTCGACGAAATCGCGGCCCGGGCAAGGGCGCGCTGAGCGCGGCCATATATACTGAAACTGTTTTTCCGGTGCCTGATCGTAAATTCCTGCGGTCGGGCGTTAGCCCTTTGTCAGCTGTTCTTTTGCGTCACGGTCCTTGGGCCTGACAAACCCTGTCGTGTGCAGTCATCCCTCGACCAGGGAGCGCGGCCATGCCGGAGCGCTCCCGGCGGGCTGCGTTCCGTCACCGCAAGGGCCGGTCCGCTCTGCCCGCCGACAGCGTCAAATCGCTCATTCGTTGATCAGTCGCTCGGTCCGATCATCTGGTCCGGACGCACCAGCGCATCGAATTCTTCCGCCGTTGCATAACCGAGGTTCAAAGTCTCTTCCCTGAGGGAGGTGCCGTTCTTGTGCGCGGTCTTGGCGATTTCGGTTGCCTTGTCGTAACCGATGGCGGGAGCGAGGGCCGTCACCAGCATGAGGGAGCGTTCCATCAAGGCGGTGATGTTGTCCTCGTTGGCCTTGATGCCGGTGACGCACCGATCGGCAAAACTCACAGAAGCTTCCGCAAGCAGTTTGATCGACTGCAGCATGGAATAGGCCATCACGGGCTTGAAAACATTGAGTTCGAAGTGCCCCTGGCTGCCGGCGAAGGAAATCGTGGCCTGGTTCCCGTGCACCTGGGCGCAGACCATGGTCAGCGCTTCGCATTGGGTCGGGTTGACCTTTCCCGGCATGATCGAGGATCCGGGTTCGTTTTCCGGCAGGGAAAGTTCGCCGAGGCCGGAGCGGGGTCCGGATCCCAGAAAACGGATGTCGTTGGCGATCTTGAAGAGCGAGACCGCAACGGTATTCAGCGCGCCGTGGGCATAGACGTAGGCGTCGTGAGCGGCCAGCGCCTCAAATTTGTTCGGAGCGGTGCGGAAAGGCAGTCCCGTGATTTCGGCCACCTGAGCGGCGAATGCTTCGGCAAAGCCCTTCTTCGTGTTCAGGCCGGTGCCAACGGCCGTGCCGCCCTGTGCCAGTTCATAGAGACCGTCGATGGCTTCGGACACCCGCCGGATGCCCATTTCGAGCTGCGCCGCATAGCCCCCGAACTCCTGGCCGAGCGTCAGCGGCGTCGCGTCCTGGGTGTGCGTACGTCCGATCTTGACGATCCCGGACCACTCGGCGGACTTGGCGGCCAGCGCCGCCTTCAGATGGGCGAGCGCGGGCAGCAGGGTCTCCTGGATCTCGCGCGCGGCCGCAATATGCATGGCTGTCGGAAACGTGTCGTTCGACGATTGGCTCATGTTGCAGTGGTCGTTCGGATGCACGGGCGTTTTTGAGCCGATCTCGCCGCCCAGGATCTCGATGGCCCGGTTGGCGATCACCTCGTTGGCATTCATGTTGGACTGGGTTCCAGACCCCGTCTGCCAGACGACGAGAGGAAAATGATCGTCGAACTTGCCGCCGGCAACCTCGCCGGCGGCTTGCTCAATGGCCTCCGCGATGTCCGCGGCGAGTTTTCCCTGAGACCGGTTCACCCGGGCTGCCGCCTGTTTGATTACTCCGAGCGCATGCACCAGCGGCAGCGGCATGGTTTCGCCGCCAATCGGGAAGTTCATAAGGGAGCGGGCGGTCTGGGCGCCGAAATATTTATCGCCTGGAATTTCGAGGGCGCCGAAAGAGTCGGTTTCCGTACGGTCGGGCTTGGACATGTTTCCTCTCATGGGTTTGGGTGTGCCTGATCAGGCGGCTTCAACGAAGTAGAGACTGTTTTTATCCGGGTCGGTCATCGAGAATTGACGTTTTCCGCAAATGCCCTGCCTGATCTTACTCAGGTTGGGCAGGGAGCGGCCGGAAAATTCCTTGTGGAGTTTTTCGATTTCATTGACGCGAAAGACGACGCTCAGGTTGGACAGAAGGCCGGCGTCCGTCATTGGAGCGACCTTGAGGTCCAGTTCATCGCGGCGGATCCTCAACCCGTCGCTTTCCCGGTGGACCGCAAAGCCCAAACCGTCGCTGTAGAACATGGTGGTAAGCCGCAAGTCGGAGGAAAACAGCACCGGTATTGCGGCATAACCGTGGTCGATGACACTTGTATTCATGATTGGCTTCCGCCTGTGTTGGACCATATCCTGAGCCGGCAGAATTCCCTGATGCGCCGGATCGTCCCGTGTCTTGCCTCAGTGCAGGGTCGAGTTTCTGGCATCGCGCAGCGCGTCCGTCGTCTGGAGCGTCGCTTCGATGTCGGCAATGGAGACGGGGCGAAAGCGCTGCCGCAGCCAGAGAAATTCCGCGGCAAGCGCCCAGGCGCGGCTTTCCAGCTCCCGCCAACCGGAACCGCGCGTGATTTCCGCAAGACACCTTGCGGCGCAGTTTCCATCCTGATGCTGCAGGGCTGAAATCAGGGCCATCGAGAGATATTCGTCGCGGGCCATGCAGGGACAATCAAGTCGATGATAGCCTGTTGGGCTGCAGGCGTGGCACCTGTAAATCCGCACGAATTCCCACAATGCATCCAGAAGCGGGCGGCAGCGGTCGGCGCCGAAGTGCCTGGTGTAGGTTTCCCAGGCATCGCGCCATTGCTGTAGGTAGCGGGTGTCGAACCCGTTTTGCACGCAACGCAGTCCGAACACAAACAACCGTTCCGGGCTGTAATCCGGTTTGGGTTTCCGGTCGCTGTTTTCGTCGAGCGCTTCCGCAATCATCGTGTTGTCAGCCTCTTCGATTTGCTGCTTTTGCCTTTCGGGACAGGTCTTCCGGTGTTCAGGCATGGCGGTTTCGCAGTCCGTCGTCGGTTCGCGGCAATGACGCCAGAATTTCCATCCAGGCGGTGTTGAACCGGCTTTCCTCAACCCGATCCTGAACGAAGACCAGAACGCAGGATCCCGATTTCGAATAAAACTCCAGCGACAGGCTCTTCCCGGAGCGAACCACCCAGTAGTCGTCTATGGCCGCTGGATCGAAAAAGGTCCGGTTGGCTTCGCCGGTCAGTTCGACAAGGTCTCCATGGCGCAGTACGCTGTCCAACCGACCGGGTTTCAGCTGCATGCAGGCCCGGGCAGGAACGCCAACGGTCAGGGGCATTCGCATTTCGCAGAAATAGCGCAAGGCGTGCGGAACAACCTGCCGGTCGATGGTCCAGGCTTCGGCGCTGTCGAGCCGGCCAAGCCGGTCGCGGCGGTCTGTTCCCTCGTCAAGCAGGCAGGTATCAAGATTTTCCGATACGCCGAGCTGACAGAACCTCTGTTCGGGAAGTTTTCCGGAAGGCGTGCGGGTTCGGGAAAGAAAGCCGGACATGGCTCCCGCCAGACCCGCCGTGATTTCCTTCTCGCTGGCGCCGTACATGAGAACATCAAAGGCAAGCTGGTCCGACAGGCTTGCGATATGGCACTTGTGGACGGCACGTCCACCCGCTTCGAACAGCTGGAGCGATGGCGCCTCCCTGCTGTTCCTGTCCGCCTCAACCGCCGCGACGGTTTCAATGCCTTCGGGACATAATCTTATTGCTATCCCGGAATTGTCGAAGGTCAGCTCCTCGCCGATGACCATCGGCTTCTGATAAGCGCCGATTTCGCTCATGATGGCACAGTCGTTCGACGTGGTGGCAACCGTTCGGGAGAAACTCGGCAACCAGTCCCTGAGCAGTTCGACGCCGTTGTCCAGTCCTCGCGTGCCCCTGTCCGCGGACATGAGCAGCCGGGTCAGATCGCTGTGCCTCGGGTCCGTCACGCATCCTCGCGCTCCGGGGGCGTTGTCAACTACCAGTTTCACTCCGGCCTCACGTCTTCTCACGATTTCGTCCACGAATTCCGGCTCCCGGTTCTTGCTTCTGGCAATGGATGCTCAATAAACATCGCGGAGATAGCGTTTCTCGCGTTTCAGATTGGCGACATAGGCCTCCGCCGCCTCCGGCGAGAGCGAGCCGAAGGTTGCGACGACATCGTGCAGGGCCTGGTCGACGTCCCTGGCCATGCGCGTCGCGTCGCCGCAAACGTAGAAACAGGCCCCGTCCTCAAGCCAGGCAAACAGGTCCTTGCCGTTTTCCTTCATGCGGTGTTGCACATAGATCTTCTGGTCCTGATCCCGCGAGAACGCGAGATCGAGCCGGTTGAGGACGCCCTGTTCGGTGAATTCGGTCAGTTCTTCCTCGTAAATGAAATCGTGGGCCTTGTGCTGGTCGCCGAAGAACAGCCAGTTCAAGCCCTTGGCGCCGGACGCCCGGCGTTCCTGCAGGAACGCGCGGAAGGGGGCGATACCGGTTCCCGGTCCGACCATGATGACCGGCCGGTCCGTATCTTCCGGCAGCCGGAACGAGTTGTTGGGCGACAGGAAAATTCCGGCGTTGCCGCCATGCTCGATCCTGTCGGCGAGAAAGGTCGAACAGACACCGCCGTGTTCGCGTCCGAAGGCGCGATATCTGACGCTTGCGACGGTCAGATGGATCCGCTCCGGCGCTTCCAGCGGGCTGGAAGAGATGGAATAGGCGCGATGCTGCAGCGGTTTGAGGAGCGCGGCGAACTCCGCCGCCGAGAGGCTCTGGGCCGGCAGCATGCTGAGCAGGTCCAGGATGTCCCGGCCCCAGAGCCAGCTTTCCAGCGCTTCCTTGTCGCCGTTTTTGACTATGTGGCTGAGTTCCTCGTCGCCGGCCCGCCTCTCGATCTCGGCAATCAGGTCCTTCGACGGCGTGGCGATCTCGAGCCGGTGTTTCAGAGCGTCTCCGAAGGCGCCCTCAACGCCGTCAACGGAATCGCCGTATCCGGAACCCAGAACCTCCAGGATCGCTTCGACGAGTTTAGGGTCGTTGACAGGCATAACGCCAAGCGCATCCCCGGCGCTGTAGGAAATTCCGCTGTCACCAAGCGAAAATTCGAAGTGACGGATTTCCTTGCTGGAGCCTTCTCCGGACAGAAGCCGGTTGAGAGCCAGGCTGGACGAATAGGGGGCCTTGCGGGACCATTTCTGCTTTGCCGGTTGCAACGTTCCAGCGGTTTCGGCGGGAACGGAGGCCGGGTCGGCCTTGCGCTCGCTGGCAATCCTGGGCAGGGCGTCTTCCATCCAGCCGCTGGCGTCGTCTTCGAAATCGACATCGCAGTCCGCGCGTGGCAACAGGCGGCGGGCGCCAAGCTGCTCGAGACGCATGTCGATCAACTTGCCGGCCTGACAGAAGTCGTCATAGCCGGTGTTGCCGAGCGCGAGCACGCCGAAGGCCAGGCTTTCCAGTCTCGGGGCTGTCTGCGCGGACAAGGCATCCCAGAAGAGCTGCGCATTGTCCGGCATCTCGCCTTCGCCGTAGGTCGAGATCACGACGAGGACATGAGACATGCCCTTGAGCGCGTCGAGCGCGACATCGTCGAGCGCCTGTACGACCGGTGCCAGTCCCTTGGATTTTGCGACGCCGGCGGCATCCATCGCGACGGTTTCCGCGTTGCCCGTCTGCGTCCCGAAGAGAATGTTCACCACCGGCGCTTCCTTCTGACCGGCGGCGCCCGGTGCGGCGGAAGCCGCGGGCTGGCCCTGCAAGGACAGGCGCGAGTGGAGCCCCGCCAGGAAACCGGAGAGCCATGACCGCTGGTCCTCGTTGAACGGGGCATCTTCTGGGATAAACGGAATTTGCATGTTCGCTCTTTCAGAAATGTATCCGGCCGGTCCCGCCGGGGTCAGGATGAATGCGTTGCGGTGAAGGCCATCAGATCGGCGATGCTGTGTCTGGCGAAGAGTTCCTCGAAACTCGGCAGCTTGCCGACCTTTTCCCGGTTCTTTGCGTTCTGATGCAGGATCCAGCCATAGGTGCCGGGGCTGTCCATCGAAAGAACGTTTCTGCGGGCGAGGGCGGTCTTGTAGTCGCGCAGCCGCTTGTCCGCGATCAGCACGGCCAGTTCCTCGTCGCCGTATTCGGAAACCGCCGTGCGCGCGTAGGCCTGAAGTTTCTTCAGCAGCGAGAAATCTTCCGTCAGCAGCAGGTTGCGGGCGGCTTTTTCAACCTCGGTGTCGGTGATGGCAGTGCTCCCGCTCACCCGCGTCAGCGCGACCGATTGGGCGGTCGACATCACCAGGTAGTTGTTCAGGAGCGCGTACATTTCCTCTGTGTCGGTCTGTCCGTAGCCCGGGACGGCGCCGTCGAGGATCGGCTTGCCCGCTTTCAGCGCAGTCTTGAATTTCTCCAGCTGATGGGCAACCAGCGCAGCGCTCAGTTCCTCTATGAGCTCCTTGCGGGGGCGGGCCGCCAGGATCGCATCGCTGTCCTGGTAGAGAAGAAGCGATTTGGGCATCGCATAGACGAAGTTGCGGCTTTCGCTTTCCCAATGGTCCAGAAGCCATGCGGCCTTCGCCGATCCGGTGGCTTCGGCATGGAGCTCCAGCAGGAAATGAACGGCATCCGCGTGCATCGCCGCGAGCGGCGTGTCCTCGTGAAGACCGTGAAGCTCCACGGAATCGTGGCTCGCCTTGCCGGCGAGTTCGCCGTAGGGGTCGTACTGGTAAGCGAACCCTCCGCTCATGCCGTTGGCAAATCCCTTGCCGAAGCTGCCAATGTTGAGCACAGCGCCGTTGGTCATGTATTCACAGCAGAATTCGCCGACACCTTCGACGACCGCCGTTGCCCCGGAGTTACGCACCGCGAAGCGGTCGCCGGCCTGTCCCTCGATGAAGGTCCGGCCGCCGGTCGCTCCAAAAAGCGCGAAGTTGCCGATCAGCACATTGCCGCCGGCCTCGTCCGACCCGCCGCCCGGCGAACGCACGACAATCGTGCCGCCACAGGCACTCTTGCCGACACCGTCGTTGCAGGTCCCGCTGTGTTCTAGGCGCATGCCGTCGTTGCAGAACGCACCGAAGGACTGTCCCGCCGAACCGGCGGTTTCGATCCGGATCGTGTCCGCATCGAAATAGCGCCTGCCGCGATGGTCCGCGAAGACGGGTGCGGCCGCGCGGGCGGTGCGGTCGTCGATCTGGTAGTTGAGAAGCCGTTCGATATCGACGGCAAGCTGACCGGCGACCGTCTTGTTGCAGTTGTTCAGCCGGGCGTTCGGCTTGAGCACAACTTCCTTTGCCTCTTCCTCGAAGAGTTCCCGACGGACGGCTTCGAGGAAACGGTCGTCGTGCTGGAAATCCTTTTCCAGATAGACTGGTTCGTCGACCAGCACTTCCGAGGCACAGGCCAGCATCGCCCTGAGGTCGAGCCGGCCGACTTGTGCGGCGTGATCGATCAGGTGGAGAAGGTCGGCCCGTCCTCTTGCCTCACGCAGGGAAGGGAGGCCGAGGCCCGACAGGATTTCCCGCGTCTCATGGGCGATATTCAGCAGATACTGAGCCAATGCGCGCGGATCGCCATCGAAGACTTCCGGATTGGTGGTGAGACCCGCCGGACATTTGACGTTGCAGTTCTTCGCCATAACGCATTTCAGCATCATCAGCGCGGTTGTGCCGAATTCGAAGGAATCGGCTCCAAGCAACGCGGACTTGACCACATCGCTGGCGGTCTGATGGGCGCCGGAGCACCTCAGGACGACCTTCTGGCGGATACCGTTGGCGCAGAGCGCCTGATGCACTTCGGCGATGCCGATTTCGGCGGAGCGGCCGGTGTATTTCAGGCTTGTCACGGCAGCCGCGCCGGTGCCGCCCGTGTTGCCGGCGACGTTGATGACATCCGCTCCGGCTTTCGCCACGCCCACGGCGATCGTGCCGATACCTTCGGAAGACACGAGTTTCACGATGACGCGGACACGCGCTGCCTTCGCATCATGGATCAGCTGTGCCAGATCCTCGATCGAATAGGTGTCGTGATGAGGTGGGGGCGAGACGAGTTCGACACCCGGCGTACCGCCACGGGCCGCCGCGATTTCGACGGTGACCTTCGGCGCTGGAAGCTGACCGCCTTCCCCGGGCTTGGCCCCCTGACCGATCTTGATTTCGATCTCTTCCAGGCTGGGGTCGGCCAGGTACCCGGCCCAAACGCCGAACCGTCCCGAGGCAAACTGCTTGATCTTCGAAGACCGGATCGTTCCGTAGCGCGAAATATGCTCGCCGCCCTCTCCGGAATTCGACATGCCTCCGGCCATGTTGGTTCCATGGGCAACCGCTTCGTGGGCCGAGGCGACCAGCGCTCCGTGGCTCATGGCTCCGCTTGCAAGCAGCGGCGTGATCTCGCTGGCCGGCTGGACGGAACCGAGAGAGACCGCTTCCGGCGCGGAGCGGACACGGGACAGGAAGTCCGCCGCCGGTCCGGTGACCCGAACCTTGACGAAACTGTCTTCAAGCCAATGTCCCTGGACGTCGCCCGGGAAGCGCCTGACCAGGGCCTCCGCCAGCTCGGACCGCCGTGCCAGTTGATTGCCACCGGGCCCTGTCAGCGCGAGCTTGAAGGTTTCCTCGTCGACACGATGGCACGACAACCCCCGAAAGTAGAAGAACGAGTTTCCGAAGGGCGCAAACCGGCCGAGCTCGCGTTCGAAGTCCTGCGCGGAGGAGGAAAAGGAGACGTCGGCGGGAAAGTCCAGCACGTCGCGCAGAGCGGCCGGCCGCCGGCCGCGTTCCTCGGACATCATGCGCGAAAAGGCGCGGTACCCGGGCGTGATCGTAAAGGCGTCGATCATCGCGGGCGTCAATCTGTCGAAATTCGTGTAGGTATAAGCCTTTTCGTCCAGTCCGAAGGCCTGCTCCAGGCAGTCCACCGGCAGCAGGCGCAGGTACTCGTCCTGCGCGCCCGCGTCGGGACTGTCGTTGACCTGGATCTTTTCCTCCGTCATGTCGACGAAGCCGCGAACGGCGGTGGTTCCGTAAGAGTGACCGGCCCCTTCCGCGCGCTCCTTGAACAGGCCCAGGAGCGGAATGTCCTTTTCTCCGGAAACCGTGCGGGCCCGCTGGTGCCAGTCGTTCACCGCGGTCGCGATCGTTGTGAACCCGACGCCGCCGACAGGGGTCCTGACGTTCGGAAAATACCGCTTCAGCACGGGGTCGCTGGTATCGAGAAAGTTGGGCTCGAAGAACTCGCCGCCGATGTAACTCTCGGCGGTGCACAAGCCGACCTTGCCCATCGTTTTCAGAAGCGATTTCTCAGCGGCTTTGGCAAAGCGCTTGAATGCGGCATCGGCGTCTTGCGGGAACGTCTCCTCGGCCCGCAGCTGGACGGCGAGCGGATAGACCGCCGAGGCCCCGAACCCGAGCGCCGCCGCTATATGGTGGGCGGAAGAAATCTGTCCGCTTTCGCCGATCAGGGAGGCCTTCAGCCGCAGTCCCTCTTCGATCAGCCGCTGGTTCACCGCCGAGACGATCAGCGTCAGCGGCAGGGCGGCCCGGTCGGAAGAAACCTGCCGGTCGCTCAGAATGACAATACCGCCATGCCTGCCGACATGCTCGGCCACCTGCGAGCAGATTGCCGCGATCTCCGCCTCTAGGGCGCGCGCGTTCTCTTCCCTGTCTTCCGGGACCGGTGTGTAGAGGATGTCCACGACCTTGACCGGCGTCGTGGTCTGGGTGCGCAGCCACTTCATGTCGGTCCTTGAAAGGATAGGACTGTCGATGACGATCTGGCAGTCTTCGCTCCCGGAAAAACTGGGTTTGGCGCCGAGCGCCACCCGCAGGGTCATGCCGTCGGCCTCGCGGATGGAATCGAGCGGCGGGTTGGTCACCTGCGCGAAACGCTGCGAGAAATACTTGGCAACTCCGCCTTCCTGATCGGACAGGGCATTTATTGCGGCGCCGTAACCCATGGCGGAGATCTTCTCCGCGCCTGTGGCCAGCATCGGGTCCATCAGGAACTTGAAGCTTTCCTGATTGTGGGAATAGGCAACGTAGCGCTGGTGCAGTTCGAGATCACCTTCATAGGGGACCAGCCGCCCGGGAATCCTGATCGGCGGGCCCCTGTGCTCGGCAAGGCACAGACGCGCGGCGCTCAGCAGCTTTTCGTAGTCCTGCTTCGCGGCAAGCCGTTCCAACGTCTCGCGGGTGCCCCAGACCCGCTTTTCGCCATGGTCGTAATAGAGCATGCCGCCGGCTTCGATCCGTCCGCGCCGGACAATGTCTTCAGGCGGGAAACCGATCTGACCGGCTTCCGACATGACCGCCAGATACTCCGCTGTCTCCGTCGTCCTGAGAGGACGCAAGCCGAGCCGGTCGAGCCGGGCGCCGATAATGGTGCCGTCGCCGAAGATAAGCGCCGCGGGGCCATCGTTCTTTTCCTCGTAGAGCGAAAAATACTCCAGCATCGCTCTGACTTCGGCAGACAGGGAGGTGTCGTTTTCCCAAGCGGGCGGCATCATGGAGACCACCGCGGTTACCAGATCCAGATCGTCTTCGAGCACCCGCCCCTGCAGGGTCTGGTCGAGCCGGCAACTGTCGGACTGGCCTCTCGGTCGGATGATATTGGCGTTCTTCGCCCGCGCGACGGCCGTTTCCGACAAGCGGTTCTTCTTGTCCGTATTCAACTCGCCGTTATGCGCCATGAAGCGAAACGGCTGCGCCATGCTCGGGTGCGGATCGGTGTTGGTTGAAAAACGCGTATGGAAATAGAGCGTGTGGACCTTGTGCTCCGGATCGCGGAGATCCGTGAAATAGGGTACCAGCTCATAGGAATTCAGCCGTCCCTTGAACACCTGCGTCCGCGTGCTGAGCGACAGCGGATACAGTCCCGCAAGTTCGCTGCGGGTATAGGCTTCGGCCTCAATTGCCAGCAAGGCCTTGTGGACGGTCTTGTCGCAGAGTTGCGACACCCCGCTTTCGTGACTGGCGGTGAACACCCACTGCCGGATCGGCAGCTGGTGCCGGACGGCCCGGGGGCGAAGCGCCGAATTGTCCACCGGCAGATCCCTCTTCAGGATCACAGAAAAACCATGCAGCGTCAGAACATCCGCAACCAGTTTTTCAGCGGCACCGTGCTGGTCCGTGTCGTTGGGCAGAAAGAAATTTCCAACCCCGAAGGTGCCGAGGGCCAGGTCTTCGCGGCCGGTCAGATGGCGGAAGTAGGATTCGGACAGGTCAATCGAAACGCCGGCACCGTCGCCCACACCTTCCGAGGACATTCCGCCACGATGGGGCACGGCGCATAGGGCCTCATGCGCCATCCTGAGGACGTCGTGCGTTTGATGGCCGTCTTTACGGGTGATGAAGCCGACGCCGCAGCTGCTTTTTTCCGTCTGTGCGTCGTAAAGTCCGAAACCTGTCTCTTCCACCTATATGCGTCTCCTCGATTGCCCGATCCGGATATGTGTTCAAGCGGTCCCGCCGGGCGTTCTGGAGCGTGCACCTGCCTATGCCGGTCCGCTGGCGCGGGCCATGCATCACACTGCTGCGTGTCGGTCGGGAGTTGTCGGCTCGCTCCAGGAATGACTGTCGAGCTGGCTTGACATCGGCCTTTGAGTATTAAACTTGAATTTAAGTTTCAAGTTTTATTTCTTGGCGCTGTTCCGCCGGGCCTGCGCAACGAGCGCCCTGCCGCCTTTCGCGGGACGGCTTTTGCCCCTATATAAAACCACCTGAAAACGGTTTATCCGCCTGATCTGAACGTCCGGGGCACGGCACTTTCCATGCGATTTTTTCTGGCTCTGCTGCTACCGGTGTCGACTTTCTCCTTCGCGCTTGGCCTGACGCAGCCGCTGATGCGCTTCGAGAGACTGTATTTCCTGGAGGACCGGCCAAGCCTGATCGAGATGATCCAGGGGCTCTGGCTGGAAGGCGACGCGTTGCTGGCGACAATCGTCGCTCTGTTCTCGATCGGCTTTCCGGCTTTGAAAATCCTGCTCATTCACTATGAGGTTCTGACCGGCGGCAAATCCCGCTCGCTTGCTCTGCTGTCCATGGTGAGCAAGTGGTCGATGCTCGACGTGATGCTTGTGGCGCTTGTCCTGTTTGCCGCCAAGACGAGCGGGTTGGCCGCCGCTGCGATCCTGCCGGGGCTCTGGTTCTACGCAGCCGCCACGATATCCACCGCGATAGCGGCAAGCCTGTGTGCGCGGACCTGAAGACAGGCGCTTGTGGCCGCGCAGCCCGGGCCATCTGCAGTGGGACCGACACGGACACCTGGCCGTGGGAGCCACATGGAACCGGCGCGGCGTCGGGTGAACCGGCCCGCCGCTTCACGCTCGAAGGGGGCTGTCAAAAACCGGCGGCGTGGCGGAGTGAGCGCCGGCCGGCCGGTTTTTCCCTTCTGTTTTTTCTGCGGGCCTGAAAGTCGCTGCGCGGGGCGGAGGCTTCCCTCCCGGCTCTGCTGAGAACACCGGAATAGGCCGCGATCCACTGCGAGGCTTGCGACGCGGGAAGCTTCAAGTGTTCGCACCGCGACTTGGCGAACATGGCGAACACGGCCGGTGACAGACCGGCCTTGGCGACCGTCTCCGCGACGGCCTCCTTCTCGCCGTTGAAGACGGCATCCTTGAAGGCCCTCGGCTCGGTTCTGACACGCATGGCAAGCAATTCGATGGTGTGGTTGAAGCGGTTGTCCTGAAGCAGCAGGATGACCAGTTCGTCGAACGTGATATGCGCCCGCTGCGCATCGCGCCACAACACGTTCATGTCTGGATTCTCAAGTGCGAGACCGAATTCCCTGCGCAAGATCTTGAGCCGCGCGATCTGGTTGAGCTGGACCTGGGACAGGGCGCCTTCGATCATGCGGTGCAAGCGCTTCTTCGTCTCGCTGTCCACCAGGGGGAGCAGGCTGCGGCAGACCGACGGAGGTAGGTCGGAGCGCAGGGCAAGATCCTCCCTCAAAACGGTGTCTTCGGCGGCCAGTCTGACCAGTTTCAGCATGGTGGCGCGGGAAAGCTCGATCTCCCGGTTGCCGGCCAGAATGCGCTGTACCGGCGTGTCGCCCTTCTCGACGAGCCTGTCGGAGACACCCGGCGAAAGGTCTGTGCGCCGCGCAATGACCTGAAGATGAGCCTTGCTCAGCCTTTCGACAAAATCGAGCAGGTCGTCTTGTGTCAGCACCGGGCAAGACGCCAGGATCGGCATGGCGATGCTGAGATCGTCTTCGGCCATCCGGCAGGCAAGGGGATGAGGCAGGGAGGTGTGCGTCGCGAGCTTCTGCGCGAGCCTTGCCCGGTCCTTCGCGGAGGCAAAGGCGTAGAGTTTCAGAATGACTTCCGAGAAGATGGCCAGTTCCCGATCGGTCCGCTCCTCGAGTTTCGCGGTCATCAGCTCGCTGAGCTGCGCGAACAGCCGCCGGCGGGCTTCGTCCGAGCCTTCAAGTGCCAGTTTGATCAGAGATCTTGGCATAACGTTACCCCCATCGAGGTAGAATGGGGTCAATATCGTTATTGTCAGGTTACCCGGTGCGATAATCGGACGTCTTTTGTTCGCGACTTGCCTGAGGAACCCCGGTTTTTCTTCGACTTCTTTCCTGAAAGGGTGCAGCATCGATTCTGGCACCTGTAGTTCCGCTCAATTGCAAAAACTGGGCGTCACAGCCGGCGGGGGGTTTTCCTGGCGCCCTCTTCTTCCATATTGTCCGGACGATGCAAACGCCGTACCCATGGACCATGATGGAACGCCCTTCTATGACAGTATTTCTCCGCCGCCTGTTCGCCCTGGCAGTCCTTGTGACCTTGAGCGCGGCCCCCGCGCTGAGCCAGGAGGCATCCGGATCGGGAGACGCCGCGACAACCGAAGTGCGGCAGGCCAGCGACGCGCTCATTCAGGTCCTGAACGACCCGGAGAGCCGGGCCGCTCTTGTCGAGATGCTCAAGAAAGCCGGAGAGGAAGGGCAGGCTCCGGCGGAGGACGGAACGACTGCCGAAGGCGAGACCGCGACCGCGGACGAGACCCCGGCGGGTTCGAGCGACAAAGAAGGCTTTGTTCTTCGTGTCGGCGAATATACGAGAGCACTGGCCGATGAATTCGGCGCCATTCTCGACCGGATGGGGCATTCGCTGAACGGTCTGTGGCTCGTTTTGAGCGGCGAAATTCCTGTCAAATGGGATCGGGCAGGCGATATTCTTCTGCAGGTGGGCGTCGTTTTGTCGGCGGCCTATATCACCTACTGGGCCGGGCAGCTCGTTGCTTACAAGATCTATCCGAAGATGGCGACCCGCGCCCGCTACGGCGGAGGACTGACACGCAGCTTCATCTTGCTTCTGACCTCTGTGATCGACGGATTGACCGTCGCGCTCGGACTTGGCGTCGGCTACATGGTCGCGCTGGCCGCCTACGGCGGTGTGGAAACCGGCGTCACCCTGCAGGAGAGCCTTGCGCTCAATGCCTTCTTCATCACCGGCATGGCCAATGTCGCCCTGCGCTTCGTGTTCGCGCCCCGGCGTCCGGAGTTGCGCTTTCTGCCTTTCGACGACGACGGCGCCGTTTACTGGAATGCGCGTCTGAGCCTTTTCACCTACTGGATCAACTACGGGGTCCTGCTCGCGGTTCCGCTGGCGAACATCGCCGTCTCCTTCGTGCTTGGCAACGCGCTCCGGTTTCTCGTCGTCCTGTTCGGCATGCTCTATCTGATTGTGCTCGTGGCCCGCAATCGCGTGCGGGTGCGCGAGGGGACGAAGACCTACGCAAAGACCATGCAGAGCGCGCTCGCGCAAAGGGCGCTGTCCAATCTCGGCAGTCTCTGGCACCTGGGAGCTTACGGATACATCGTCGCCGTGTTCCTCGTCTGGGTCACCCGCCCGTTCGACGCGACGACCATCATCCTGCGCGCCACGGGGTTTTCCATCGTCACGATCATGGGTGGCATGGCGCTATCGCTGATCATGACGCGGGCGATCAAGGGCGGCGTCCGGCTGCCCGCTGAACTCAACCAAAAACTTCCGGCGCTGCAGCACCGTCTGAACGCCTTCGTGCCGCGGGTATTGAAACTCACCCGGTTCGTGGTGTTCCTCGGAACCATCCTGCTTCTCCTCGATATCTGGGGGGTGGTAGAAACGATCAAGTGGTTCGCCAGCGACACCGGTCAGGGGATCGTCGGCAACTACGGTTCGGCCGTTCTCGTTCTGATCGCCGGTTTCCTGATCTGGCTTGCGGTCATGTCGTGGGTGGACCTGCGCCTACAGTCCCGGGTCGGCTACATTGTGACGGCCCGAGAGCGGACACTCTTTCAGTTGTTCCGGAACGCCTTCACGGTGGTCATCGTCGTCATGGCGAGTTTGCTGGCGCTGTCTGAAATCGGCATCAACATCGGGCCGCTGATCGCCGGTGCCGGTGTCGTCGGCCTGGCCATCTCCTTCGGCGCGCAGACCCTGGTGAAGGATATCATCACGGGGGCATTCATTCAGATCGAGAACGCGATCAACGAGGGCGACGTGGTGACCGTGGCGGGAGTGACGGGAACCGTGGAAGGGATCACCGTCCGGTCCGTGCGTCTCAGGGACCTGGACGGAACGACACACATCGTTCCCTTCTCGTCGGTGGATATGGTGTCGAACTTCATGCGCGGCCATTCCTTCCATGTTGCCGTTATCGGCGTGGCCTACGATACGGACATCGCATTCGCCAAGGAGGCAATGTTCGAGGCCTACCGGCGTCTGCAGGAGACCGACTACAAGTCCAAGATCTACGGCGACCTCGAGATGCACGGCGTCATCAATTTCGGTGCAAGCTCGATCGATATCCGGGCGCGGATCAAAACCACGCCGGGCGACCAGTGGTCCGTCGGCCGTGCTTACAACGAATTCGTCAAACTGGTTTTTGACGAGCGTGACATCGAAATTCCGTTCCCGCAGGTGACCTATCATTCGGCGGTGCCGCCCTATGTGGACAACCTGAAAAAATCGAAACAAGGGTCGCAATCGGGTCCGGAACCTGAGGTTCTGGCTGATGATGCGCCTCCCGGGGAAGACTGACCCTCCATAATTCAGATATTTAAGGAAAACTTGTCGGAGTTTTGCCCCGAGCCGTCCTCAGGCGGCTTGGGTTTTTTGTTTCCGAAGTCGCTTGCGGATGTGAATTGATTTTCGAAAAGTTTCGCTTTATTTTCACTTGAAGTGGATTATGTGAAAAAAATCGAGCCGGAGGCGGATATGGCGGCTGACTACGATCTTCTGGTCATCGGAGGCGGCATCAACGGAGTGGGGATTGCCCGGGATGCGGCAGGACGGGGCGTTTCGGTTCTACTTGCCGAGATGGGAGATCTGGCCGGTGCGACGTCTTCCGCCTCAACCAAGCTCATTCACGGCGGCTTGCGCTATCTGGAATATTACGAGTTCAATCTGGTGCGCAAAGCCTTGAAGGAGAGGGAAGTGCTCTGGCGCGCCGCGCCGCATATCGCCTGGCCGCTGCGCTTCATCCTGCCGCACCACAAGGATCTGCGCCCGGCGTGGCTGCTGCGCGTCGGTCTGTTCCTCTACGATCACCTGGGCGGCCGCAAGCTCCTGCCGGCGACGGAGACGGTCCGGCTCGACACGGCGCCCTATTCCCAGGGATTGAAGAAGCTCTTCCAAAAGGGGTTTGAGTATTCCGACTGCTGGGTGGATGACGCCCGCCTTGTCGTCTTGAACGCACGGGATGCGGCGGAGCGCGGAGCAACGATCGTCACCCGGACAAAATGCACCGGCGCGCGGCGGGACGGAGATCTCTGGCGGGTCGATCTGAAGGATCTTGCGTCAGGCGAGACGAGGACGGTCACGGCGAATGTGCTTGTCAATGCCGCCGGTCCCTGGGTCGCCGACACCTTGCAGGAGGTCGCCGGTGCGAACGAGAGCGCCGCGATCCGCCTGGTCAAGGGCAGCCACATCATCGTCCCGCGCCTGTTCGATCACGACCGCTGCTTCATCTTCCAGAACGGTGATGGCCGAATCGTTTTCGCGATACCCTACGAGACGGATTTCACGCTGGTGGGCACGACCGATGTCGATTTCGACGGCGATCTCGCGAATGTCGCGATCTCGCGGGACGAGATCGCCTATCTGTGCGAAGCGGTGAGCGAATATCTTGAAAAGCCGGTTTCCCCGGAAGATGTCGTCAGCACCTTTTCCGGGGTGCGGCCGCTCTACGACGACGGGGCCAAGGACGCCAAGGCGGCAACGCGGGACTACGTGCTGGAGCTTGACGGCGGCGAGGCGAAACCGGCGATCCTGTCCGTTTACGGCGGCAAGATCACCACCTACCGCAAGCTCGCGGAGCAGTCCCTGAAGAAGCTCGAACCCTTCCTCGCCTTCAAGACCGGCCGCTGGACCGCGGATGCTCCGCTTCCGGGCGGCGGCTTCAATGTCATGGCGTTCGACGCCCAGGTCGCGGCGTTGCAGGAAGACTATCCTTTCCTGAACGCGAGGCATGCGACACGGCTGATCCGTCTCTACGGAACGGATGCAAGAGCGCTGCTTGGGCAGGCCAAATCTGTCACGGACCTTGGCCGATCCTTCGGCCATTCCCTCTATGAAGCCGAGGTGCGATGGCTCGTGGAGAGGGAGTGGGCCAGGAGCGCGGAGGACGTTTTGTGGCGGCGGACGAAACTCGGCCTGCGGTTTGATGAAGAAGAAGCGGCGGGACTGGACGCCTTCGTGTCCGGTCTTCTTGCCGACGAGGCCGGGGCTGCGGCATAGTCGCAATCGAATGAAAAGAAATGGGAGGTGCGCCATGGGCCGACTGGTTCTGGCGATAGATCAGGGCACGACTTCGAGCCGGGCAATCGTTTTCGACGGTGATTTTCGTCCCGTCAGCATCGGGCAGACCGAATTTCCGCAGCATTTTCCAACCTCGGGCTGGGTGGAGCACAGTCCGTCCGACATCTGGTCGAGCACGCTGTCGGTCTGCCGCGAGGCTCTGTCGAAAGCCCCGGATGGCGGCAGTGGGGTCGAAGCGATCGGCATCACCAATCAGCGCGAGACCACGCTGATCTGGGACCGCTCCACCGGTGAGCCGGTTTACAATGCCATCGTCTGGCAGGATCGCCGGACGGCGGATTTTTGCGCGAAGCTGCGGGCCGAAGGGCTTGAAGAAACGTTCGCGGCAAAAACCGGTCTGCTGCTCGATCCGTATTTCTCCGGAACGAAGATCGCCTGGATTCTCGACAACGTGGAGGGCGTGAGGGCGCGCGCGGAGCGCAGCGAACTGGCGTTCGGAACCGTCGACAGCTGGCTCATCTGGCAACTTACGGGCGGAGAGGTCCACGCGACCGACGCGACCAATGCCTCCCGGACGCTGATTTACAACATTCACGAGAATGCCTGGGATACGGACCTGTGCAGGCTGCTCAATATCCCGATGAACCTGTTGCCGGACGTCAGGGACAATGCGGCCGAATATGGTGTCACCCGTGCGGAGTTGTTCGGGGCGCGCATACCCATTCTGGGCGTGGCCGGCGATCAGCAGGCAGCCACTCTTGGGCAGGCCTGTTTCAAACCGGGCATGGTGAAATCCACCTACGGTACGGGCTGTTTCGCCTTGATGAATACCGGCGAAACGCCGGTGCTGTCGCGGAACAGGCTGCTGACGACGATTGCCTACCGCTTGTCGGGAAAGACGGTCTACGCCCTGGAGGGGTCGATCTTCGTTGCCGGTGCGGCGGTCCAGTGGCTGCGCGACGGGTTGGGCATCATCGAGAGTGCATCCGATACACAGGGACTTGCCGAAGCGGCCGATCCCGGGCAGGACATTTACCTCGTTCCCGCCTTCGTCGGTCTCGGGGCGCCGTACTGGGACGCGGATGCCCGTGGCGCCCTGTTCGGCCTGACACGCAACACCGGTCCGAAGGAGATTGCGCGTGCGGTTCTTCAAAGCGTGGGTTACCAGACCAGCGACCTGATCTCGGCCATGCGGTCCGATTGGCCCGGGGCGGAACAACCGGTTCTGAGGGTCGATGGCGGCATGACCGCGTCCGATTGGACCATGCAGTTTCTGGCCGATATTCTGGGGGCGCCCGTTGACCGGCCGACGGTGGCGGAAACGACGGCTCTGGGTGCTGCGTGGCTGGCGGGATCGATGGCCGGAATCTGGCCGGATGAGGAAAAATTCGGCACCCGGTGGAAACTGGAACGAAGATTTGAACCGCGTCTCGCGGAAAGCGAGCGCAAGCGTCTTCTGTCCGGCTGGGCGCAAGCGGTTGATCGGACCCGTTCGACCCGGTCCTGAACTTTTCTTCAAGTTGTTCCTTTAGAAAAAGGTTCCTGAATTCAATCCTTTAGTCGGGGTGGCGGGGTGAGTTCCCTTTGGTAATTGATTCTTGCCTAAGCGCCTTGAGCTGTCAAAAAATTACGGCAGCATCTCTTACCTAGCAAAAATATTTCAAATCCCCCCTGAAATTAGAAATATGTCAGCGGTTGATTTTCTGTCAAAAAACCGCCTTAGTTTGCGCTGGCCTGGGCTTAACCTTTTGCACATTTCAAGATGCAAGGCCCGGGCTCTTCATCAAGGGGAGAACAGTTTGATGAAATTTCAAAAAACCTTGAAGGCAACCCTTCTCGGCGCCAGCCTTGCCGTGGTTGCGGCAACCGGCGCCTCCGCAAAAACACTGGTTTACTGCTCGGAAGGTTCGCCGGAAGGCTTCGATACGGCTCTCTACACCTCCGGTACCACGTTCGACGCTTCCTCCAAGCCGATCTACAACCGGCTGGTCGAGTTCAAGCGCGGCACGACCGAGGTCCTGCCGGGCCTGGCGGAAAGCTGGGACGTGTCCGAAGACGGTCTGGAATACACCTTCAACCTGCGCAAGGGCGTCAAGTTTCATACCACCGATTTCTTTACGCCGACCCGCGATTTCAATGCGGACGATGTGATCTTTTCCTTCGAGCGACAGCTCAAAAAAGACAACCCCTGGCATGAGTATACGGCGGGCACTTCCTGGGAGTACTTTGATGCCATGTCCATGCCCGATCTCATCAAGGAGATCGTGAAGGTTGACGACTACACGGTGAAGTTCGTTCTGAACCGTCCGGAAGCGCCGATGATCGCCAACCTGGCAATGGATTTCGCCTCCGTTCTATCGGCTGAGTATGCGGGACAACTGGAAAAGGCCGGCACCAAGGAACTCCTGAACCAGCAGCCAATCGGCACCGGTCCTTTCACCTTCGTCGCCTACCAGAAAGATGCCGTGATCCGTTACGCCGCATTCGCCGATTACTGGAATGGTAAGCAGGCGATCGACAGCCTGATCTTCGCCATCACGCCGGACGCCGCCGTGCGCCTGCAGAAGCTGAAGGCCGGTGAGTGCCACGTCATGCCGTATCCGGCACCGGCTGATATCGCCGACATCAAGGCGGACGACAGCCTGACCATGGTGGAACAGCAGGGCTTGAACGTTGGCTATCTTGCTTACAACACCAAGATCGCTCCCTTCGACAAGAAGGAAGTCCGCAAGGCGCTGAATCACGCGATCAACAAGCAGGCGATCCTGGATGCCGTCTTCCAGGGCTCCGGCCAGGCCGCGAAGAACCCGATCCCGCCGACCATGTGGTCCTACAACGACGCGATCGAGGATGACGACTATAATCCAGAACTGGCGAAGGAAATGCTGGCAGCCGCCGGTGTCTCCGACCTGTCCATGAAGGTCTGGGCGATGCCGGTTCAGCGTCCGTACAACCCGAATGCCCGCCGCATGGCGGAAGTCATTCAGGCGGATTTCGCCAAGGTTGGTGTCAACGTCGAGATCGTGTCTTACGAGTGGGGCGAGTATCTCTCCCGTTCGAAGGCTGAGGACCGCGACGGCGCCGTTCTGCTCGGCTGGACCGGCGACAACGGCGACCCGGACAACTTCCTGGCCGTTCTGCTCGGCTGTGATGCCGTCGGCGGGTCAAACCGTGCGCAGTGGTGCAACGACGAGTTCGACGCTCTCGTTCAAAAGGCCAAGACTGTCACCGACAAGGCGGAGCGCACGAAGCTCTACGAAGAGGCGCAGGTCGTCTTCAAGGAAGAAGCGCCCTGGGCGACCATCGCGCATTCCGTCGTCTTCATGCCGATGTCTTCCAAGGTCACCGGCTACGTCATGGATCCGCTCGGCGGTCACTGGTTCGACGGCGTGGATATCGCGGAGTAAACGCCGCTCAAATCCCGGAAGGCGCTGGCAGAAATGCCGGCGCCTTCCAGTTTTTTGGCCGGCGGACATTCTTCTTTTGAAAGACGGTTGCCGCCGGTCCTTCGTATCTGGATCCTGACATGCTTCGCTTTCTTCTAGGCCGCCTGGGCCTGTTGATCCCGACATTCTTCGGCGTCACGCTGGTCGCCTTCTCCTTCATCCGGCTGCTGCCGGGCGATCCGCTCGATCTTCTGGCCGGCGAACGCGGCGTCACGCCCGAGCGCAAGGCGGAACTGATGGCCCAAATGGGTTTCGACAGGCCGCTCTGGCAACAGTATCTCGACTATGTCGCCGGCGTTTTTCAGGGCGATCTCGGAACGTCATTTGTGTCGAAAAAACCGGTGCTCGACGAGTTCCTGACGCTCTTTCCCGCGACCGCGGAACTGGCGCTGTGCGCGATTATTCTTGCCGTCTGTCTCGGTATTCCCGCCGGCATTTTCGCCGCGGTCAAACGCGGCTCCTTCGCCGATCAGGCAATCATGGGAACGGCGCTCGTCGGCTATTCCATGCCAATCTTCTGGTGGGGCCTGCTCCTGATCATTCTCTTTTCCGGCATCCTGCAATGGACGCCGGTCTCGGGCCGTATTTCGCTGCTCTATTTCTTCCCGCAGGTTACCGGGTTCATGCTGATCGACAGTCTCCTGTCCGGCGAAAAGGGCGCGTTTCTATCCGCTGTCCAGCATCTGATCCTGCCGTCGATCGTGCTGGCGACCATCCCGCTTGCCGTGATTGCCCGTCAGACCCGTTCGGCCATGCTTGAGGTGCTCGGCGAGGACTATGTCCGCACGGCCCGGGCGAAGGGCCTGCCGCCGCGCCGGGTCATCGGCCTTCACGCCTTGCGCAACGCGCTGATCCCGGTGGTGACGACCATCGGCCTGCAGGTCGGCGTGCTGCTTGCCGGGGCGATCCTGACGGAGACCATCTTTTCCTGGCCGGGGATCGGCAAGTGGCTGGTCGACAGCATTTCGCGCCGGGACTACTTCGTCGTTCAGGGGGGGCTCCTCATGATCGCGGCGATCATCATGCTGGTGAATCTGGTCGTGGACGTGCTCTACGGTCTGATCAACCCGCGCATCCGCCACAACTGAGCCGGGGACCGGAAAATGACAAACACCTCTCCGGCCGCCAAGGCCGACACGGCGAAACTGGAAGCGGAAAGCCGCAACGCCACAAAGGCGCAACTGGCCGAGTTCTGGTATTATTTTTCGCAAAACAAGGGCGCTGTCATCGGACTGGTGGTGTTCGCGCTGCTGGTTCTGATGGCGGTGTTCGCGCCGCTGATAGCGCCCCATGATCCGGACGTTCAGTACCGCGACAGCTTTCTGGTGCCGCCGGTCTGGGAAGAGGGCGGCAAGGCGGCCTTTCTGCTGGGTACGGATGCGGTCGGCAGGGACATTCTCTCCCGTCTCATCTACGGCGCGCGCTTTTCCCTGTTCATCGGGGTTGTCGTCGTCACCATCGCGCTTGTGGGCGGCATCGTCATCGGTCTCGTCGCCGGCTACATGCGCGGCGCGGTCGACACGCTCATCATGCGCGTCATGGACATTGTCCTTGCGTTTCCTTCGCTGCTCCTCGCTCTGGTGCTGGTCGCCATTCTGGGGCCGGGTCTGATCAACGCGATGATCGCCATCGCCATCGTCCTCCAGCCGCATTTCGTGCGGCTGACCCGCGCCGCCGTTCTGGCCGAGCGCAGCCGGGACTACGTGGTCGCGGCCAAGGTCGCCGGTGCCGGTCATCTACGGCTGATGTTCAAGACCATCCTGCCCAACTGCCTGGCGCCGCTGATCGTTCAGGCGACGCTGTCCTTTTCCAACGCCATCCTGGATGCGGCGGCCCTCGGGTTTCTCGGCATGGGCGCGCAACCGCCGACGCCGGAATGGGGCACGATGCTGGCGGAAGCGCGCGAGTTCATCCTGCGCGCCTGGTGGGTGGTAACCTTCCCGGGACTTGCCATCCTGATCACCGTGCTTGCCATCAATCTTGTTGGCGACGGCTTGCGCGATGCGCTCGATCCGAAGCTGAAGAGGAGCTGATGCCATGCCGCTTCTTGAAATCAGAAACCTGAAGGTCGAGTTCGACACCGCGAAAGGCCCGTTCAAGGCGCTCGACGGCGTGGATTACTCGGTCGATTCCGGTGAGGTGCTGGCGATCGTCGGGGAATCCGGCTCCGGCAAGTCCGTCGCCATGCTGGCGATGATGGGACTTCTGCCGGACAGCGCGACGATTACCGCCGACAAGATGGCGTTCGAGGGGCTGGACCTGAGAACGCTTTCGGCCACAGCGCGGCGCAAGGTGATCGGCAAGGAGATCTCGATGATCTTTCAGGAGCCGATCGCAAGCCTCAATCCCTGCTTCACTGTCGGCTTCCAGTTGGGCGAGTCCTTGAAGACCCACATGGGCCTCAAAGGCGGCAAGGCGAAAGATCGCGTGATCGAGCTTCTGACGGCGGTCGGTATTCCCGACCCGGAGGGCCGGCTCAATGCGTTTCCGCACCAGATGTCCGGCGGCCAGTGCCAGCGCGTGATGATCGCCATGGCAATTGCCTGTTCGCCAAAGCTCTTGATCGCCGACGAACCGACCACCGCACTGGACGTCACGATCCAGAAGCAGATCCTGGACCTTCTGGTTCA
Source organism: Roseibium aggregatum (assembly GCF_017309185.1). Classification (GTDB taxonomy): domain Bacteria; phylum Pseudomonadota; class Alphaproteobacteria; order Rhizobiales; family Stappiaceae; genus Roseibium; species Roseibium aggregatum_B. Next base: position 65,361 of record NZ_JAEKJZ010000003.1, read on the forward strand.
ACTGCAGCAGGACAGCGGCATGGGCCTCATCATGATCACCCACGACATGGGGGTGGTGGCGGAGACCGCTGATCGGGTAATCGTCCAATATCAGGGCCGCAAGATGGAGGAGGCCGACGTGTTGTCGCTCTTCGAGAATCCACAGAACGCGTATACGAAAGCGCTGCTCTCGGCGCTGCCGGAAAATGCAACGGGCGACCGTCTACCGACGGTGAGCGACTTTGCCGAAGCGGGAGGATTTTGACCATGTCGGACGATGTGATCCTGAAGGTCCGGGACGTCTACCGCACCTATGACATCAGCGGCGGTCTGTTCCGCAAGGCTTCGCAACTGACGGCCGTCAAGGGTGTCAGTCTCGATGTGGAGCGCGGCACGACGCTGGCGGTTGTCGGCGAAAGCGGCTGCGGCAAGTCGACCCTTGCCCGCATGCTCTCCATGATCGACGCGCAGTCGTCCGGCTCCATCGAGATCGACGGCCTGCCGATCGACATTTCCAGGACTGGTATTTCGAAGGAAATGCGCCAGAAGGTGCAGATCGTCTTCCAGAACCCCTACGGTTCACTGAACCCGCGCCAGAAGATCGGCCACGTGCTGGAAGAGCCGCTGTTGCTCAACACGGACATGTCGGCGGCCGAGCGCCGGGACCTGGCCTTGCAGATGCTGGAAAAGGTCGGCCTGCAGCCGGAGCATTACGGCCGCTATCCGCACATGTTTTCCGGTGGCCAGCGCCAGCGCATCGCCATCGCGCGCGCCATCATGATGAAGCCGAAGCTCCTTGTGCTCGACGAACCGGTCTCCGCGCTCGATCTCTCGGTACAGGCGCAGATCCTCAATCTCCTGGCCGATCTTCAGGAGGAGATGAACCTGACTTATGTGTTCATTTCCCACGATCTTTCGGTGGTGCGTTACATCGCCGACAAGGTGATGGTGATGTATTTCGGTGAAGTGGTGGAATACGGCACGCGGGACGAGGTCTTCGAAAACCCGCAGCACGACTATACCAAGACCCTGTTCGCGGCGACACCCAAAGCGGATGTGGAGAGCATTCGCAAGCGCCTGGCCGCCAAGGCGGCCTGACGAGTCTTACGGCCGGATCTGGATCGGCAGGGTTCCGTTTCCGTCAGGCAACGGCCTCGTTTTGATTGGAAGCAGCCAGATTGGCCGAAGTCTCCCGCAAGTTCTGCGCCGAGATTTCATAGTGCTGGCTGGCTGCAAGATGAAGCGACCTGTGAAGGCCGCCGATATCGACACTGCTTCCGTCACTGAAGGTCACGGTCACGTCACTGCCTATCGAGGCCCCCGCCAGAGTGATTGAATCCTCGGAGCCTGCAAAGGACAGGACGGTGCCTTGGCTTTCATGCGAGACCGTGAAATCTTCTGCGGACAAGCCGTCTCCAATTCTGATTTCAAGATCGCCGGAGGAGTTGACAGTGTCTGCTCCATCGCCTTTTTCGAAATAGACAACGGAGTCGGTGTTGACGCTGATTGTGTCGTTACCCGCGCCAGCATGAATCGTATTGCCGGAATTTCCCTGGATAATGTCGTCTCCGGCTCCTGCGTAAATTGTGTTGCCGGAATTGACACTGATGATGTCGTCACCGCCACCGGCTTTGATAACATTGTCCGAATTGGCTCGAATGGTGTCATTACCGCCGCCGGTGTTGATGGTGTTGCCGGCGTTGGCCTGGACGACATCGTCGCCAGAGCCAGCCGTTATGACATTGCCCGCGTTCACGCTGATGACATTGTTGCCACCACCGGCGTTGATGACGTTGTCCGCATTGGCGTTGATTACGTCGCTACCGTCGCCGGTTGTAATTGTGTTCCCTGCGTTTGCAAAAATGGCGTTGTCGCCTTCGCCTGCATCGATTGTGTTCTCCGCGTTGACTGAAATGACGTCATGGTTCTCTCCAGTGACAATGACGTTGTTCGCGTTTGCGGTTATGATCGAGCCGATTAAATTGTCGATGGCGTTTTTTTGAGACCCGGAGTTATCGGACCGCTCCAGCGCCAGGCTTTGACGGAATTCCTCTATCAACCGATCCACTTTGTTTTTCTCGGCGACAGCTTTGTCCAGATCGTCGTTTACAGCAGGCTGAGGTTTTTCTTCCGGTTCCTCCGATTGTCTTTCTTGTTGCCTTGCGGTTGTCGGCGTCGTAGATGCCGTCGACTGAAAGAAATGGGATCTGGATTGATAGTTCAAGCTGCCGATTGTCATCAATCACCTCCGCCTCGCGCGTTCAGATTGCAGAGAAATGAATGGATGTTCTCGTTTTGATTGTGTGTAGGTAATTTTAACAATCAGTAAATTTTCCTGAACTTCAGGGACTGCGCTGAAGCTGGTTTGAGTCCCGGTCCACTTCGAAGGAAGCGTCAAGTCCGCAGCCTGTTTTCAGGTAATCGTTTATGAGATGTTTCTCGGCTTGTGCCGTTTGAGTATTGTTTGCGCGACGCTCGTTCGTCTCATTGAGGCGCGAGGTCGCTCTCCCGTTCCTATGGATTCCATTTCTCGATTGAAGGAAAAATTCATTTTCGAGGTTGCTTTATTCGATTATTCGAGTATTCTCGAATTATGGAAAAAGAAGACGCCTTGAACGCATTGGCAGCCTTGGGTCAGGAAACACGCCTCGACGTCTTTCGCCTTTTGGTGAAAGCGGGAAAAGAAGGCATGGCCGCAGGTGCTATTTCAGATGCGCTCAAAGTTCGTCCGAATACCCTATCGACCCACCTGGGCGCCCTGTCCCGCTCCGGCCTTGTGCACGCGGAGCGGGACGGGCGCTCGATTCATTACACCGCGGATCTCGGCACCATGCAGGTCCTGGTGACTTACCTTCTGCAGGATTGCTGCGGCGGAAATCCCGACCTCTGCGCACCGATCCTCAAAATGGCCAGTGCGGCTACCTGCGACAGTTCCGAAGCCTGTTGAATTCCCGGCAAGGTGGTAAATGACAATGCGATATGTGCTTTTCGTGTGCACAGCGAATTCCGCCCGCTCGGTCTTGGGCGAAGCTCTGTTACGCCACCTGGGGCAGGGTGGGTTTGAGACCTACTCTGCAGGCTCGACCCCACGGGGAACCGTTAATCCCTATGCGATTGATTGCCTGGAGCGCCACGGACTTCCTGCAACCGGTTTTCGATCAAAGAGTTGGGAAGAATTCTCCGGACCGTCTGCACCGGTAATGGATCACATCGTGACGGTCTGCGACAACGCCGCAGGCGAAGCCTGCCCGGTTTGGCCGGGACATCCGTCGGTTCTTCACTGGAGCATCCCCGATCCGGCCGCTGTTTCAGGAACGGAAAGTGAGATTCGAGCCGCATTCGATAACGCCTACGACCTTCTTGAAAACAGAATTGTGAAAGAGTTGATATGAGTAAAGAAGCATCCTCGCCCATGGGACTCTTCGAGCGCTATCTGTCGCTTTGGGTCGGTCTTTGCATTGCCGCCGGCGTCGGTCTCGGTGTGACCTTTCCCGGTATCTTCGAGGCGATCGCCTTGATCGAGTATGCCAGCGTCAACCTCGTAGTCGCGGTGCTGATCTGGGTGATGATCTACCCGATGATGGTCAACGTCGATTTTGCGTCTTTGAAAGACGTAGGCAAAAAGCCGAAAGGCCTTTGCATCACGGTTGTCGTCAACTGGCTGATCAAGCCTTTCACGATGGCCGCTCTCGGTATCCTCTTCTTCGAGTATCTATTCGCGGGTCTCGTAGATCCCCAGACGGCGAAAGAGTATATCGCGGGAATGATCCTTTTGGGGGTCGCGCCTTGCACGGCCATGGTGTTCGTCTGGAGCCAGCTCGTGCGGGGAGACGCGAACTACACGCTCGTTCAGGTTTCGATCAACGACATTATCATGGTGTTCGCCTTCGCACCGATCGCGGCGCTGCTCCTTGGGGTGACGGATATTGTCGTGCCGTGGGAAACGCTGCTCCTTTCCGTGATCCTTTACGTCATCATTCCCCTGACCGCCGGATATTTCACCCGGAAAGCACTTGACGGAAAAGACAACGAAGAGCGCATCGCGGAGTTTACGGGGAAGGTTAAGCCATTTTCGGTTATCGGCCTTCTGGCGACGGTCGTTTTGCTGTTCGGTTTTCAGGCGCAGACCATTCTCGACAAACCGATGGTCATCTTGCTGATTGCCATACCGCTTCTCATCCAGAGCTATGGCATATTCTTCGTTGCCTATGCTTGGGCCTATCTGTGGCGAGTGCCTTTCAACACAGCTGCCCCGGCAGCTCTCATCGGAACGTCGAACTTCTTCGAGCTCGCGGTCGCAGTCGCCATCAGCCTGTTCGGACTGAACTCCGGAGCCGCGCTCGCAACGGTTGTCGGGGTTCTGGTCGAGGTTCCCGTAATGTTGTCGCTGGTTGCTCTAGCCAATAGGACGCGCTCTTATTTTCCAGCCGTTGCGTAAAGCCCGATACGGGGAGAGCCGACGCGAACAAAGGCCTGCCTTGCAAATATGCCAGGCAGGCCTTCGCTTTTAGAGTGCTGAAGTCCTGGCCTCCGCATTAGTTCATTCCGGTCAAGAGTTTGGCGACCCGACAAATAAATGTTCATGTGCGGTTCAGACAGTCTATCGTAGAGGCGTCCTTTCAGAAGTTGATTCTGGCACTTTGTGGATTTTCGATTTGAATTGGTCTCTACGAGCGAGTTATCGATGAAACGTTTTTCAGTTTTTCTCCTGCTGGCGACTATCCTGTTGCCGATTTCCCTGGCTCATGCGTCTCCTGACGTGGACTTCCCTCAGAACGGGCAATCCTATGGCGGCAAGGTCCGCAGCGGCCCCGGCATGCAATACGGTCAGACCGGTAGCCTTCGCGAAGGCGACCGTATTTTGATCCTGTCGGGAACCGGGGTCATGATGAATGGCTACGAATGGTTCCAGGTCCGCTACCGCAACGGCCGGACCGGTTATCACTGGGGCGGACTTTTCTGTTCCGAACGTCCCTATCCCGGGATCTACCAGGTCTGCGCGCCGCGTTCGCGGGTCAGCAATCCGCCGCCGCAGCAGCCTGCCTATCAGCCGCCCGCACCCGCCGGTGTAAACGGCCAGAACGCGGGTATCGTCCGGCATTCGGGTGGCAGCTTCGTCAATGTCGGCAATCGGCAGTGGCATGAGCAGGACGCCTACGGCAACGTCACGTTCCGCTTTCAGGAATTCGGCCGGGACGAGTGGTCCGTTTATCTGCACGATTCTTCACGCAACGTGATGCTGCAACTGGATCTGCACCGGCGCATGATCACTTACGCGCAGGGCACTGGTCCCCGCTCGGATCTCTATCAGATCACCGAAGCCTTTCCGGCGGGTGGCCAGCAGCCCGCAACGGGTGGGCATTATCCCCAGCCGGCCGGCCAAAACGCGCTGACCGTCAAATACACCTGCACCGAAGGTATCCCGCTGGTCGTGAACTACGTGAATACCGGCAACGGTCACCTGACATTTTCGATGGATGGTGCCCCTTTCCAAAGGCTGGAGCAGGTCGTATCGGGGTCGGGAGCCCGTTATTCGGATGGTCCCTACACCATCCACAGCAAGGGCTCGCAGGTCTTCATTACGGCTCCCTGGGGAAGCGATACCTGTTTCGAGAGACGGTAACGGACCGGCCCGGCGGCGTTTCTGAGCGCCGCCGGGTTTGCGCCAACTGACCTCCGCCGACTTGCCTCGTTTGCGCTCAATAGCGTGCCGAAACTGCAGATCTGCACCTTGAGCGTGTGTTCTGGGTTTGCTATGCAATCTTGATTGCTTGTTCTGGATTGTACGAGGTGTTCCCGGTGAAAGCCCGAGTTCTGTTTTTTTGTTTCGCCGTTTTTCTTATGCCCTCCCAGGTGAGTTCCGAGCCGTTTGAGTTTTCCGGCCGGACATTTGTCTTCTATGGTGGAGGACACGGTATTCAGACCGAATACTATGCGCGCGGCGGCCGTGCTTACCTTTGGTATCCGGGCAACTCCCGTAGCGTGCGGGGACAGTGGAAATACAGTTCCGGCGGAAGCCATGTCTGCTTCCGTTATCCCGCCAATATCTACGATCCCGTGAAAAACAAGCAGCTTGGGGACTGGAACTGCAAGTCGAAGACAAAATTGCAAAGGATGGCAAAGGCGGCGTGCAAAGGCGACCCGTTCCGGCTGTCGAGCGGAAAGGTTCCTTACATGCTGAAGCGCGGCCGGGGGCAACTTGGGCAGATCAAGGAAAAATGTTCCTGAGATGGGGTTTGGCTTTACGATTCGATGTGATTGCTGCGATTGAACCCTTGCCTCGACCGTGAGGACACAAAAAGCTGCACGTGCTACTGCAGAAAACGCCAATGAAAACGAAAATGCTGATGGTCCGTTTCCTGCTAGTACTGGGTTTAGCAGCTGGCATGTTTTCGTTTTCAGTGTCCGAAACTCTTGCTGCAAGCTGCTCGGAACGCACTCCAAGCGAGCATATAGAAGACACCGATGTAATCTTTCTAGGCATAGCGGGTGCAGAAGCGGGAGGATCACGAGACGATAAAAAGCGTATTGTCCGGTTCGAAGTATTGCGGAGCTTCAAAGGCGCGAAAGGTCGAACCATCGATATTGAATATATGAATGACCACGGCGGAAACACAGGCTGGGGGTTCGCTCCTGGAAAACCCGTCTTTGTGTTTGCTGCCAATCCACGTCGCGCGCTCAATAAGGATCCGACTGCACCTTTGGTTTATTTCTGTTCCATGGCTCCGTTTCATGGCAGAAAAAAACTTCACAATGAATACTGGAAAATTCTTTGGGCGTTGAAGAACTGAAGTTCTGCAGCGATGTGGTCGTATCAGCGGAGGGGGCGAGCTACCGTCCGCTGACCGGAGTTGAAGTGATCGCCGTTTTGAAAATGACGGAATAGGCTTCCTGGAGTCTACTTCCGCTTCTTGTTCATCGCCGCTGCGAGTGCCGCGGCCATCGCGTTGTTGCCGCCGTCGCCGCCTGAGGATTTCGGCGCGCCACCCTTGCCGCCGCGCGGACCATTGCCGCCGGGGCCTCTTCCACCAGGATCTCTACCGCCCGGACCGCGTCCCCCCGGAGCCTGCCGGTCCTGCTGCGCGCGTTCGCGCTGTCCCTGGTAATCGGCCTGGGACTTCATGGTCATGGAGATGCGCTTGCGCGGCACATCCACCTCCAGGATCGTCACCTTGACGATGTCGCCGGCCTTGACGACCTTGTGTGGATCGTCGACGAAGCGGTCGGCCAGCTGGGAGACGTGGACCAGACCGTCCTGGTGAACGCCGACATCGACGAAGGCGCCGAAATTGGTGACGTTGGTGACCGTACCCTCCAGCTTCATGCCCGGTTTGAGGTCGGAGATCTCCTCGACGCCTTCCTGAAGGGCGGCGGTCTTGAATTCGGGGCGCGGGTCGCGGCCCGGTTTTTCCAGTTCGGAGAAAATGTCCTTCACCGTCGGCAGGCCGAATTTCTCGTCGATGAATTCCGCCGGGTCGAGGTTTTTCAGGAGCGAGTTGTCGCCCATGATCTGGCGGACGTCGCGGCCGCAGGCCTTCACGATCCGCTTGGCAAGCGGATAGGCCTCCGGGTGAACGGAGGATGCATCCAGCGGTTCCGCGCCGCCGTTGATGCGCAGGAAGCCGGCGCAGAGTTCGTAGGCCTTGGCGCCGAGGCGCGGCACTTCCTTGAGTTGCGACCGTTTCTCGAAACGGCCGATCGCTTCGCGATGCTCGACAACGGCCCTGGCGAGGCTGTCGGAGAGGCCGGAGATGCGTGACAGAAGGGCGGGGGAGGCGGTGTTGAGATCGACGCCGACCGCGTTCACCGCGTCTTCCACCACCGCGTCGAGAGCGCGGGCGAGTTTGGTCTGGTTGACGTCGTGCTGGTACTGGCCGACGCCGATGGATTTCGGCTCGATCTTGACCAGTTCCGCCAGCGGGTCCTGCAGGCGCCGGGCAATGGAGGCCGCGCCCCGGAGAGAGACGTCGATGTCCGGCATTTCCTTCGCCGCCAGTTCCGACGCGGAATAGACGGAAGCACCCGCCTCGTTGACGATCACCTTCACAGGACGCTGGGCGGCAGGAACATCTGTCAGGATATCGCCCGTCAGTTTGTCTGTTTCCCGGCTCGCCGTGCCGTTGCCGATGGCGATCAGGCCGACCTTGTGTTTGGCGATCAGGGCAAGCAGGGTGACGCGGGAGCCGGTCAGATCGTTGCGCGGCTGGAACGGATAGATCGTAGCGGTGTCGACCAGCTTGCCGGTGTCGTCGACCACGGCGACCTTCACGCCGGTACGGATACCCGGATCGAGCCCGAGCGTGGATTTCGCGCCTGCGGGTGCCGCCAAGAGCAGGTCCTTCAGGTTCCTGGCGAAGACCTGAATGGCTTCCTCCTCGGCCTTGTCCTTGAGCACGCCCATGAGGTCGAGTTCCAGATGCAGGGCGAGTTTCACCTTCCAGGCGAAGCGGGCGACCTCCATCAGCCATTTGTCCGCCGGGCGGCCCCGGTCTGCGATGCCATAGGTGTCGGCAACGGTTTTGACGGCTGGAAGGACCGGCGAGACGTCGTCCGCGTCGACCGTGAGATCCACCGAGAGAACGCCTTCGTTGCGGCCTCGGAACAGGGCGAGCGCCCGGTGGCTCGGGATCTTCGACCAGCGTTCGGAATAGTCGAAATAGTCGGCGAATTTCGCGCCCTTTTCCGCCATGCCGTCGATCAGTTTGGACTGGACGACACCGCGTTCTTCCACGTAGCGGCGCAGGCGGCCGACCAGATCGGCGTTTTCCGAAAAGCGCTCCATCAGGATCTGGCGGGCACCGTCAAGCACCGCCTTGACGTCGCCGAAGCCCTTGGCCTCATCGACAAAGGCGGCGGCTTCGGTTTCCGGTGTTCTGGACGGGTCGGCGAGAAGTTGGTCGGCAAGGGGCTCCAAACCCGCTTCGCGTGCAATCTGGGCTTTGGTGCGGCGCTTCTTCTTGAAGGGAAGATAGATGTCTTCCAACTGCGATTTGGTCTCGGCGGCCTGGATCGCGGAGGTCAGGTCCGCCGTCATCTTGCCCTGTTCGTCGATCGATTTGGTGATCGCGACCCGGCGATCTTCGAGCTCCCGCAGATAGATCAGCCGCTCTTCCAGTTTTCTGAGCTGGGTGTCGTCGAGCCCCCCGGTTGCTTCCTTCCGGTAGCGCGCGATGAACGGCACGGTGGAGCCTTCGTCGAGAAGCTGCACCGTTGCATTGACCTGCCCGGCCTTGCAGCCGATCTCATCCGCAATCCGATGCGCGATGCGCAAGGCGGTGTCCGCGGAAAGCGCGGACTTCGCGGTCGATTGGGCGGATGCGGAGGAATGAGCGGCGGTGGTCATCTTCGGATTTGACTTTCGGTTTTCGAACTCTCGGGCGGAAGACGATAATCGCGCTTAATCGGGCGGAAAAGAGACCGGAGACCGCCGTCCACCGGCAATTGCACGCTGGCCGAACAGGAGAGAGAGGAGAGAATGGAGGAGCATGGCGTAAGGTCAGACGCGTTCCAGATAAATGCGAATGGTAAAAGTTTCAAACTTGCGCATAATTAGTTTGAATTTTACGGTTTTTCGAACGATGGGTAAAAGAAATCATTTTCTGCGTACTTGAAAGGCCGCTATTCTCGAACCGTATAGTGGTGTTTTCTGGCATGGATCGTTGGTAGTCAAACCAGTTTGACATGATTGGCAGCCGCTTGAAGGGCGTTCGAGCCAAATGCATGGTCCGGTTTGTTAGGGAGAAAAGATAATGCCAAGGGGACGTCCCAGAAAAGTGGACACGCAGGATGCGCTCCAGGCGATCATGGTCGCGTTCTGGCAGAACGGGTATTCCGGAACGTCCATGAACGATCTGGCGTCCGCATCCGGCATGGCAAAACCCGGCCTTTATGCGGCTTTCGGAGACAAGGAAGCGCTGTTTGAAAAGGCGCTGCTGCATTATTTCGAAAACTACGGCGGCCCGGTCTTCGCGCAGTTGCAGGCAGCACAGAAGCACGTGGTCGAGGACTTTCGGGATTTTCTCGGCGCGGTCGCCGCGCTTTCCTCTGACAGGTCCCTTCCGGCCGGCTGTTTCCTGATCAATTCTCTGGTCGACTGCACCTACGGCTCGGAACGCCATCACGAACTGGTCATGGGCCTGAAGGACTCGAAGTTCACCGCCATCAGGGAGCGTGTGCTGAAAGCGGTCGACGCTGGAGAAATGTCCGCCCGCACGGATATCGATCGCGCGGCGGTCTTTCTGGACGGACAGTTCTGCGCCATAGCCATGCTGGGGAGAGGGGGCAGTTCCCTTGCGGACCTGAAGACTTTCATAGAAACGGGCCTGCGCACCTTGCCCGTTACCGGGGATGGCGGCGTCTTCGACGAAGACCTTGCCGTGCCTACCTTACGACAGTGATCCGCTCCGCTGCGCGGGTGACCGCCGTATAAAGCCAGCGGCTCTTGTGCTCGCGGAAGGCCCAGCTCTCGTCGAACAGCACCACGTCGTCCCACTGCGAGCCTTGCGCCTTGTGCACGGTCAGCGCGTAGCCGTAATCGAACTCGTCCGCCCGGCGGCGGATGGCGTAGGGAATGCCTTCCGCTCCGTCCTCGAACATGGCGGGCAGGACCTTCACCTTCACGGCGGTCTTGCCGATGTCGTCCTCGGAGATGACATCGAAACGCAACGTGTTGCCGCGTGGCGGCCGGAGCCGCTTTACGGTCCACAAGCCGCCGTTCAACAGACCCTTGGTCTTGTCGTTGCGCAGGCAGACGAGTTTGTCGCCGACGGCAGGCATCGGCGTGGTGAATTCCTTGAGCTCCCGGATCCGGGAATTGTAAAGCCGCCTTGTCTTGTTGGTGCCCACCAGGACCTGATCGCTTGCCAGGATCTGATCCTTGTCGATCTCGCGCCGGTGGATCACCCGGCTTTCGCCGAACGCGCCATACTCCAGTTCGCCGCCGTCGCGGATTGTCATCGACATGCGCACGATCGGATTGTCCTGCGCCTGCCGGTGAACCTCCGTCAGCATGATGTCCGGTTCGGCTTCCGTGAAATAACCGCCGCCTTTCACGGGCGGTAACTGGGCCGGGTCGCCGAGCACCAGAACCGGCGTGCCGAAGGACAGGAGATCCTTGCCGAGGTCCTCGTCCACCATGGAGCATTCGTCGATCACGATGAGGCGGGCGGTCGCCGCCGCGCTGTCGCGCTTGATGGCGAACTGCGGACCGGCGTCTTCCTCGTCGTCGTCGGTCTCGTCCTCCTCCTTTGCGGCGCGCGGGCGGTAGATCAGCGAGTGGATCGTGCCGGCGTCGGCGCAGCCCTTCTGGCGCAGGACGTGGGCCGCCTTGCCGGTGAAGGCGCCGAAACAGACGTCGCCGTCGATCCCTTCCGCCAGATGACGGGCAAGCGTGGTCTTGCCGGTTCCGGCAAAGCCGAACAGCCGGAACACCTGCCGGTCGCCCCGCTTCAGCCAGGCGGCCGCCTCCTTCAAGGCTTCGTCTTGTTGGGGGGACCAGGCCACCGGCGCACTCCGAGAAATGAAGACCCGGTTGCATACCCTGATTTGGGCGATTCGACCAAGGGTGGATTTGGGAGGCCTTCGGGCATCTGGCGAAATTTGAACTTGTCGTCCCGGTTTGGCGCGGAGGCGTCAAGTCCGGGCCTCCGCCTGCGCGGCGACGACAGTTGATCGGTTTTTCAAGCGGAAACTCTCGTCAGAGAATATGGAAAACCCATCACCCCAAGACCGAGAACGAACTCTCCTTCGTCAGTTCCCGTTTCCTGGAAAAGGCGCCGGTGTTGAGCGTGTGGTCGACGTGGCGAAGCGGGAATTGCAGCGGTGTGTTGTCATGGTCGTTGCCGGCCTCGCAGTAGTCGATCAGGTCGCTCATCAGGCGGCCGGCGACCAGCGCGTTCTTGAACTGGTTGCCGCTGGTGCCGATGGCGAGATAATAACCGTCGACATCGCTGCGGTCGTAGATCGGCAGCCAGTCGTCGGTCGCGTCGTAAAGATCGGCGACGCCGACCGGGTGCTGCGAGACGCCGAGGTCCGGCAGGCGCTGGGAATAGCGGTAGGCATAGGTCAGCGCCCGGTCGGTCAGGTCCCGGGAGAAGTCGTCCGGATCGTTTTCGATATGGGGATCGCAGGCCGGGTTCTGGCTGCCGATCATGAGCTGTCCGCCGCTGCCCGGCTTGATGTAGCAGCCGATGTCGTTGTCGGAGACGATCAGGCCTTCGCGTGAATAGCCGAACGTTTCCGGCGGCCTGATCTGGACGACTTCCTGGCGCAGCGGCCTGTGGCCGATCCTCACGCCGGGATCACCGTCCAGCAGGGCGTTCACCCTGCCGGAATGCGGCCCGCCGACGTTGATGATGATGTCCGCGGAAAGCCGGTCGCCGTTTTCGCAGACCACGCCGGCAACGCTGCCGTCTTCGACGGGAATGCGCACGACGCGGGTGTTGAAGCGGAACGCGGCGCCCGCGCGTGCCGCCGCATCCTTGAGATTGCGGGCCGCGATTTGCGGATCGTCCACGTAGCCGCCTTGAGGAAAGAAGACCGCGCCTTGGATCGCGCCGCCGGTCGGTGTGCCGAACGCGTCGTCGTCCATGGTCCTGGGGGGCGCGAAGCAGTCCAGATTGTAGCCGGGCAGGTGCCGCTCGATGTCTTCGGCGGTCCAGTGTTCATGGGGTATGCCGAGCGCTTCGGCGTGTTTGAGAACCTGCGCCTGATAGTTGTCGGCCACCGTTTTCATGACCATGGTTCCGGTTTCGATGAACCGGGCCAGCCCGTCCCCGCTGTCCGCGCCCAGGGTTTCGCGCCAGTTTTTCCACTCGTGATAGCCTTCATAGGCGAGCGCGGTTCCGTCCAGCGTCGAGTAGTAGGTTCTGATGACGGCGGCGGAACTGGAGGTCGATCCGTAGCCGGCTGCGGGCAGGGCATCGACATTGAGCGTCCTTTTGCCCTTGCGTGCCAGATGAAGCGCGATGGCGCAGCCGATCACCCCGGCGCCGATGACGATAACGTCGTAACGAGTCGTTGAGTTGTCTGATCCGGAGGCGGTTGCTGGCATGGTCGCTTTTCCTGATTGATTTTCTGTCAGTCGAGAGGAGCCGCTGCGCGATGTCCAGTGGGCAATGCGCCATTAGGTGTTCAGATTCGGTCAGCGAGGCAAATGGGAAAATGCGCTGATTGTGAGATAATTCATCAAATAGTGAATTTTCTAAACAATATGCTGATTATATGAAAGTCTGCGTATTCTGTTCTCGAGTCTCAAATTGAAATCAACTCAGGCTCCGGTCAGTCTGGACTCCGTTCCCGGGGGCAATGTCGTCTTTTCAAATAGTTGGAGAATAGTGTGCCACGCGCATTTTTACGCGAATGGCCGACCGTGGCTTTAATCACAGTCTCGGCGGCGCTCTGGATGTTGCTGATCGGTTTTTATCAAACGCTTGGAGGATGGATCGTCTGTCCGCTGGCCGCCGTCTTGGCGACCTTGCAGTCCTCCCTGCAACATGAGGTGCTGCATGGGCATCCGACCCGGAACCCCTCGGTCAACGAGGCGCTGGTCTATTTTCCGCTGGCCGTGTTTTTTCCGTTCCGAAGAGTCAAGACCCTTCATCTGCGCCACCACAACAACGACCGGCTTACCGACCCTTACGACGATCCGGAGAGTTTCTATCTAGCCTGGCGGGACTGGACCCGGCTGCCGGCCTTTCTCAAGGTGTTGTTGACGCTCAACAACACGCTGGCCGGCCGGCTCCTGATCGGTCCGGCACTTTCGATCGTCGGTTTCTACGGGTCGGAAATCAGGCTGCTCCGCAAGGGCGCCAAGGGTGTCAGGGGCGCCTGGCTGCATCATCTGGCTGGCCTTGTTCCCGTGCTTGCCTATGCCTGGCTGGTTGGCGGCATGCCGCTCTGGCTGTATGTTTCATGTGTTGCCTATCCCGCCACGAGCTTGCTGATGGTACGTACGTTCGCCGAACACCGGGCCCACGAAAACGCCGAGGCGCGTTCGATCATCGTCGAGTATTGTCCGGTGTTTTCTCTCCTCTTCCTGAACAACAATCTTCACGTGGTGCATCACGCGCATCCGCGAACGCCCTGGTACGAGCTTCCGGCGCTTTACCGGTCGGCGAAGGAAGATTGGCAGCGGCGCAACGACGGTTACGTGTTCGCCAATTACCTTGAGCTGGCGAAAAGCTTTCTGTTCAAGCCGAAGGAACCCGTTCCGCACCCGCTCATGCGATGCGAGGACGACGTTCAGGGAAAGGCCGCAGAGGCGGTGTCTTGAGCGCGCGCGACTGTCTTGAGGTACGCCTGCCGATGTATGACTGGCCGGAGGTTCGTCCGGCGACGGCGAAGCTTGAAAAGGCGCTCGGCAAGGCGTTGGCCGGTCGACTCGGCCTGGCGCCGGAAAGGCTGAAACCCTGGCCGGTCGGCATGGACCTTGGCGAAGCCTGGACCCGGTCGGACCTGTTGTTGACGCAGACCTGCGGGTATCCGCTGACCCATGGGCTCAGGGGCAAGGTCCGGCTTGTCGGTGCGCCGCATTACTCGGCGCCGGACTGCGAGGGCGTCAGTTACCGAAGCCGGATCGTCGTCCGCAAGGACAGTCGTTTCAGAAACCTTGAAGACTTGCGCGGGAGCCGGGCCGTGTTCAACAGCCTCGACAGCCAGTCGGGCATGAATGCCTTTCGTCATGCAATCGCGCCGTTCGCAGGCGGCAAACCGTTTTTCGGGCGTGTGATGGCAACGGGAAGCCATCGGGCTTCCGCAAGCGCGGTCGTCGCGGGAGATGCCGATGTGGCCTGCATCGATTGCGTGTGCTGGCAGCTTATTTGTAACGAGGTCCCGGGCCTCGCGGATCATCTCGATGCGATTGCCGCAACGGCAGCCGTGCCGGGGCTGCCGTTGATCACGTCCCTGCGGTTTTCCGTGGCGGACGAGGCAGCGATTGCGGAAACGGTCGAAGAGGTGTTTTCCGCGCCAGAGACGCGGAAAAGCCGCGAGCGCCTTGGCATTCGCGGCTTTTCCAGACTGTTTTTCGAAGACTATGCGGCAATTCCCGCCATGGAAGACGAAGCCGTGTCCCAAGGCTATCCGGACCTTTTATAGGTCCGGTGAACTGCCCTTAGCGAAAGGTGCGGGAGATCTTCGTCGTTTCACGCAGGCGCAGGGCCTGGTTCATACGGGCCAGTTCCGCAGCGGTGTGTCCGGAAACAACACCCATGAGGTTCGTGCGCAAGGCTTGTGCAAGATAGGTCATAGCGATCCCGATCCTGAATGTCTGGTTGGTCCTTGTGGTCCGCTGCTCTAAAAACGGGCCATCTGCTGCATATATGTGCATAACTTGTCATTCAATCAATCGAATAGTATTCATCTCATCGTTCAAAAAAATTGAATTGAATTTTTGTGGAGGCAAACTTGGAAAAGCTGCCCGGTGCGGGGACACATCTCATCGATATGGAGCTTTACCGCACCTTTCTGGTGATTGCGGAAACGTCCAGTTTTACAAAGGCTTCAGAGCTGATCGGCCGAACGCCTTCGGCGGTTTCGATGCAGATCAAGAAGCTTGAATCAATTCTGGGTGTCGCGGTTTTTGCAAGGGAGGGCCGCACCGTTCGCCTGACCCCGGAAGGCGAGGCTCTGATGGGATATGCGCGGCGCATCCTGATGCTGAACGAGGAAGCGGTGTCGCTGTTTCTGTCGCCCGAGGTGGAGGGGGAGGTGCGGTTCGGCGCGCCGTCCGATTTCGGCACCCGCTTTTTGCCTAATATCCTGTCCCGCTTCGCGCGCTCCCATCCGGGCGTGAATGTGGACGTTCATCTGGACGGCAGTCCGAGACTGGGAGAGTTGGTCACTAAGGGCGAGCTGGATCTGGTGCTTTATACGGCCCGTCCCGGCACGGCCCTCGCGCAGGCCGGGCAAATCGTCTTTACCGAGCCGCTGGTCTGGGTTGGACTGGAAGGGGGCATTGCCTACGAGCGCGACCCCTTGCCGCTCGCGGTTTCGACACCGGGCTGCCCCTGGCGCCGGGCCGCGCGCGTCGCGCTGGACGATGCGCAAAAGCCCTACCGGATTTCCTACACGAGCTTTCACAGCGCAGGCCAGGAAGCGGCGCTGCTCGCCGACCTCGCGGTCGCACCGTTTCCGGCAAGCGTCGCCGGGCCGCCGCTTCAGGTGCTCGACGAGCGCCACGGCCTGCCGACAATCGGCGATTACCACATCATCATGGCGGAGGGGCCGCGCGCGGGCCGCGCCACCCACGCCTTCGCCGAGCATGTCGAGGAGAGCTTCAAGGAGCTCAGTCTTGCCCCGAATGCGGCGTGAACGGTTTGTTGCCGCGATTTCGTTTCCGGAGTGTCACGCGCCGGCAGATCAATGCTGCGGGCACCGGTACACCTGCGAGGGCTTCAGGACAAGATGGAAGTGTTTCATTTTAAGACATTCGTTAACGATGTTCTTTTTCAATCAGTGTACTTCCGGGTGAAATCGGCGGAAAGACTGGCGTAAAAGTTAACGAACAGTTAGGATTCACGGTAAAGAAAGTCCTAACTGTGAGATGCGTCATGACAATTCTTCGCGAAACGCTTCTGGCGGCCGGTCTGGTCGCAGTGCTTGGAACCGCCGCTCATGCGGAAAGCGGAACGATCCGCATCGTGCATGAGGAACCCTATGGCGCGATCGTCACCAAGGAAGCCGGCGTGCTCGTCTTCCGCGGCCTGCCGCCGACCCGCAAGGTCATCGTCAATCCGGACGGCAAGACCCCGCTGGAACTGAAGCAGACCGAAGTCAACGAGACCAACGTGGTGCTGTTCTCCAGCCAGGCCGACTACGCACGGAACCTGGGCGCGAAGATTATCCGGCTCAAGTAAACTGGCGACACCGCGACATTTTTGCGGTGCAATCCTACACGCCATTAGTCATTGCAGGGCTTGACCCTGCAATCCATGCCGTTTCCTGTCCTCAGATTGAAAGACCGGGTCCTGTGGCTGATCCGGCCGGGCCAATATTGGCGTCCTTCAGGTCCGAAATGGAACGGCATGGATGCCATGGTCGAGCCATGGCATGACGAGAAGAGATGTTGTGCGGGGACCTGCGCCTTCACATCCGCATGCGCTCCGCCTTCGGGTCGAACGGCGGCTCGGAGAGGATCGTGGCCTTGCGGCGGTCGCCGAGGATTTCGACTTCGAAGGCACCGGCGCTCGTCTCGCCGGCAAACGCCGCCGGAATGTACCCCTGGGCAAGTGATTTGCCGACGAAATGGGCGTAGCCGCCGGAGGTGATCCAGCCGATCACCTTGCCCTCGTGCCAGACCGGTTCGTCGCCCATGACATCGGCGTCCGCGGCATCGACCGCGAAGCTGACCCTGAGCCGTTTCGGACCTTCGTCGAATTCCTTTGTTGCGGCTGCCTTGCCGATGAAATCGTCCTTCGACAGTTTCACGAAGCGGCCGAGGTCGGCTTCAAAGGGACCGTAGACCGGGCGGAACTCGCGGAACCAGGTGCCGAAGTTCTTTTCAAGGCGCATGGAGAGCAGGGCGCGCATGCCGAAGTTGACGATGCCGAACTCTGCCCCGGCCTCCATCAGGGCTTCGTAGACCTGGCGCTCGTATTCCGGCGTCATCCAGATCTCGTAGCCGAGGTCGCCGGTGTAAGAGATGCGATTGACCTTGCAGGGCGCGTTTGCGACGTCCATCTCGCGGAAGTCCATGAAGCGGAAGGCCGCGTTGGAGACATCCTCGCCGGTGACCTTCGCCAGCACGTCGCGGGCCTTCGGGCCGGCGATGGACAGGCCGACCCAGCCCAGGTTCAGGGCCCGGATCGTGACGGAACCGTCCACCGGCAGATGCTTTTCGAACCAGCGCATGTGATAGACTTCGGCCTGGGACGAACCGAACATGTAGAATTTCTCGTCTGACGCGCGCGCTATGGTGAAGTCGCCGATCAGCTTGCCGTTGTCGTTGAGCATCGGCGTCAGGATGATCCGGCCTATCTTCGGCATGGTGTTGGTCATCAGGCGGTCGAGGTAGGATTCCGCACCCGGGCCGACGATTTCGTATTTGGCGAAGTTCGCGATTTCCGTGATGCCGACGCTTTCGCGCACCGCCCGGCATTCCGCGCCGATGTGCTCGAAGTCGTTGGAGCGGCGGTAGGAGACGATGTCCTTCGCCTCGACGCCTTCAGGCGCGAACCAGAGCGGTGTTTCCAGGCCCCAACTGTCGCCCATGACGGCGCCTTGCGCCAGCATGCGGTCGTAGAGCGGTGTCGTCTGGTGCGGCCTTGCTGCGGGCAGTTCCTCGTTCGGAAAGCGGATGCGGAAGCGGCGGCGGTAGTTCTCCTGCACCTTCTTGTTGGTGTATGAGAGCGTCGCCCAGTCGCCGTAGCGGGCCACGTCCATGCCCCAGATGTCGTAACCCGGGTCGCCGTTGACCATCCAGTTGGCCAGCGTCAGACCAACGCCGCCGCCCTGGCTGAAGCCGGCCATGACGGCGCAGGCGACCCAGTAGTTCCTGAGCCCCCGGACCGGTCCGACAAGCGGATTGCCGTCGGGGGCGAAGGTGAAGGGGCCGTTGATGATCTGCTTGATGCCGGCGTTCTGCAGTGCCGGGAAGTGCTCGAAACCGACCTCCAGTTCCGGCGCGATCCGGTCGATGTCGGGGGCGAGCAGTTCGTGGCCGAAGTCCCAGGGTGTCTGGCGCGGGCTCCAGGGACGGCAGTTCTGCTCGTAGGTGCCGAGCAGGATGCCCTTGCCTTCCTGGCGGGTGTAGATCTCGCCGCCGAAATCGAGAACGCCGATCAGTTCCTTGCCGGTCTCCCTGTTGTGTGTGGTGACCTCTTCCATCTCCTCGGTCAGGAGGTACATGTGTTCCATGGCGAGCAAAGGCAGTTCTAGCCCGACCATGCGGCCGCATTCACGGGCCCAGAGACCGCCGGCGTTGACCACGTGCTCGGCATGGATCGTGCCCTTGTTGGTGATGACATCCCAGGTGCCGTCCGGTGTCTGGACCAGCTCCTCGACCTTGGTGTGCCGGTAAACCGTGGCGCCGTTGACGCGGGCGGCCTTGGCGTAGGCATGGGTGGTGCCGGAAGGGTCGAGATGACCTTCGACGGGATCCCACAGCGCGCCGATGAAGTGCTTCTCCTCCAAGAGCGGGAACATCTTCTTGGCCTCGGAGACGGAGATCAGCTCCAGGTCCATGCCGAGATAGCGGCCCTTGGCCTGGGCGAGGCGCAGGAAATCCATGCGTTCGGGCGTGTCGGCCAGCATGACGCCACCGGTCAGATGCAGCGAGCAGGACTGGCCGGAGATCTCTTCCAGTTCCTTGTAAAGCTCCACCGTATAGGTCTGAAGCTGGGCGACGTTGGGGTCGCCGTTGAGCGTGTGGAAGCCGCCGGCGGCATGCCAGGACGAGCCGGAGGTCAGTTCGTCGCGTTCCACCAGCACCACATCCTTCCAGCCGAGCTTGGTCAGGTGATAAAGCACGCTGCAGCCGACGACGCCGCCACCGATGACAACAACCTGGGTATGGGTCTTCATGAATTTCGCTCCGGAGAGACCCGCTCCTTGATGACGGGTTCAAAGTTCAAAGTGACTGTGAGTTCACGATCAGAAATCGGTCGGCGCACCGCCTTCGGCCTTGCGTTTCTCGACGAAGGCCGTGAGTTCCTCGTCGATCGCCGGGTCGAGGGCAGGCTGCTCGTAGGCTTCAAGCGCCATCTTGTAGAGCCTGTTCGCCTTGTCATGGGCGGTCGGGCTGCCGGCTTCCGCCCAGGTCTCGTAATTGCGCCAGTCGGAGACAATCGGCGCGTAGAAAGCGTCCTTGTACCGGGCCTGGGTGTGCTCCGTGCCGAAGAAATGTCCCGCCGGTCCGACCTCGCGGATCGCCTCCACCGCAAGTGCCTCTTCCGAGACGTCGAGCGGGGTCAGATATTCGGCGATCTTCTGCAAGAGGTCGATGTCGGTGATGAATTTCTCGAACCCGGCGCTCAGGCCGCCTTCCAGCCAGCCCGCCGCGTGCTTTATGAGATTGCCGCCGCCCTTGAGCGCCCCCCAATGCGACAGGGTCGTTTCCAGGGCTGCCTGATAGTCCACGGTGTTTGCGGCGCAGACGCCGGAGGAGCGGTAGGGCAAGTCATTGCGGCGCGCGAGCTGTCCGCCGACAATGGCCGCCTTCATGTATTCCGGCGTGCCGAAGGCCGGCGCGCCGGATTTCATGTCAACGTTCGAGGTGAAACCACCATAGACGACCGGCGCGCCCGGTCGCACGATCTGGGCGAAGGCGATCCCGGCGAGCGCCTCGGCGTTCTGCAGAGTCAGCGCGCCGGCGATGGTGACCGGAGCCATCGCGCCGGCGAGCGTGAAGGGCGTGACGATGGAGACCTGTCCCGCCCTGGCCATTTCGATGAGACCCTGCAGCATGGGGGTGTCGAGGCGCAGCGGGGACGACGTGTTGATGACGGAGGCAACGCACGGGGTGTTGTTGAACTCATCCGGGCTGAGGCCATGGACGATCCGGGTGATCTCCAGCCCGTCGAGATTGCGTTCCTTGCCCAGCGAATAGATGTGATAGACCTTGTCGGTCAGGCGTGCCTGGTCGGCAACGCAGTCGAGGTGGCGGACGGACGCATGGAGGTCCACCGGTTCGACCGGATAGCCCATGGTGCAATGTATGATGTTGAAGAACTGGGCGAGCTTCAGGAAGTTCCGGTAATCCTCCTGGTTGCCCGGTCTGCGGCCCTTGTCCCGGTCCACGGCGTTGGGAGCGCTGGCCACACAGGAAAAGGCGACCGCGTTGCCGCCGATCTGAAGGTCGTGCGCGCGGTTGCGCGCGCGAATGGTGAATTCGCCAGGAGCCCTGGCGACAAGTTCCTCCACCAGCGCGCGGTCCATGCGCACGCGGTCTCCGCCCGGATTCACATCCGCTCCGGCATCCTTCAGAAGTGCCTTTGCCTCCTCGTGCAGGAAGTCGATGCCGATTTCCTCAAGAACGCGCATGGAGGCATCGTGGATCGCTTCGAGCTCGTCGGCGGACACGGCTTCCAGAGGCGGAAAAAGGTTTCTGGGCTGCTTGAACGGTTTTTGCGGAAAAGGGTCGGGACCGGCCTTGTCGCCGCCCCTGCGCCGCCGGCCGCGGCGTGTTGGAGGCAGGGCGCTCAGATTTGCCGTGTCGATGTCAGCCGTCATGGTTTCCGCCGTTGTTGGTCGTCAGGGCGCCGGGACGTGCCATGCGCTCAGGTTTCGCCGGTTCGAACGAAACTAGCGGAGGCAGGGTCTTTTGCGGGCAGTCTGGGAACGACGGTGAGTGCTTCAACTCCGACATCGGGCCGTGCCGGCTGGCCCATGCTGTCTCTGTCGGCAAACTAGAGCTTGACGTCCGCCGTCTTCGAAGCGATCAGGACCGATGAACCTGTCGAAAGGATTTTCCGTGAGCGCGCGGCTTTCAGATTCGGATTTGCTGACTTTTCTGAAGACCCTGCTTCCGGTGACGGACTGGCAGGCGGCGCGCCTGAGACCGTTGCCGGTCAGCTACACCAGCCGCTTCTGGCGCCTGGACACGCCGGACCGCCTCTACATGGTCAAGGAGTTCTTTCCCGGCGCGGAAAACAACCTGCTCTATCCGACCCTGCCGTATCAGGAAGCCGATGCGCTCAGCGGGCTGGCGAAGCACGCTCTTGCTCCGGAGCTTGAGGCCTTCGCGGAAAGTCCCGCCGGAACGCCGGTCCTGATCTATGGCTATGCGCCGCCGGTCTCCGATGAAATCGACGTGGGCGAGGCCGCGGAGCTGATCGGGCGGCTGGCGTCCCTTTCCGGACCGGTGCCGGGTCATCACGAGGTTCCGGCCGGCTTTCACGAGGTCCTTGACCAGGGGGATGCCATGTTGGCGGCCATTCCCGACAGCCGCAAGGCGGTCAACCTGAAGCGGCTGCGCCCGGAGAGCGGTTCGGTGCAGCGATGTCCGGTCGAACGCTTGCTGATCCACCGCAGCTTCTGTCTCGGCACCATTCTGGCGACGGGCGAGGGCGCGCGCCTGATCGACTGGCAATTCGCCGGCCTCGGCGATCCCGTCGAGGATATCGTCTGCTTCGTTTCGCCCGGCCTTGCCACGCTCTACGGCGTTCATCCTCTGGTCGCCCATGCGGAAGACTTGTTCCTGAAGCACTATCCGGACCGGGGTACGGTGAGCCGCTTTCTTGAAGAACGGAGTGCCTATCACTGGCGGTTCGCAGCCTATTGCCTGCTGCGCAACGAGACGCTGATGCTCGAAAACGCTCCCGCCGCGCGGGCCTACGGCCGCGCGCTGGAGGAAGAAGTGGATCTTCTGCTCCGGCTCCGCGGCAGGTAGGCTTGCCTGCGCCGGCGCTGACATCGATCTGTCACACGAGCGCGATAACGGGAAGCATGTCTATCGATCTGATTTCCGTTACAAAATCCTTCGGCTCCCACAAGGCGCTCAACGGCGTTTCCCTGTCCATCGAAGAGGGCACCTTTTTTGTCGTTCTGGGTCCTTCGGGATGCGGCAAGTCGACCTTGCTGCGCGCGATCGCGGGCCTCGAGCCGATCGATGCCGGCGAAATTTCGCTCGACGGTGAGCGTGTCGCGGCCGACAGGTTTCATCTGCCTCCGGAGGACCGGCAGGTGGGAGTGGTGTTTCAGTCCTACGCGCTCTGGCCGCACATGAGTGTCGGCAGCAATGTCGCCTTTCCGCTTGAAACGGCGGGTGAAAAGCGCGGCACGGTCTCTGCCCGCGTCGCGGAGTGTCTGGAGACCGTGGCGTTGACACCGTTCAAGAACCGGAAACCCGCCGAACTCTCCGGCGGCCAGCGGCAGCGGGTGGCGCTCGCGCGCTGCCTCGCCCAGGGCGCCGGCACGGTGCTGATGGACGAGCCGCTCGCCAATCTCGATCCGCATCTGCGCAACGCCATGGAAGAGGAACTGGCGGCCTTTCACAAGGCCAGCGGTGCGACCACGCTGTTCATCACCCACGACCAGCGGGAGGCAATGGCGCTGGCCGACAGGGTCGCGGTGATGTGGGACGGCGAGATCCTGCAGGCCGACGACCCGGACACGCTTTACCGCAGACCCGCCTCGAAGCGCGTCGCGGGTTTCATCGGCCGAAGCACGCTTGTTCCGGCGACGGTCGAAGCGGCGGACGGTCCACGGGCGCAGGTCTCCTTCGCGGGGCTTTCCATTGACGTCGAATGCCGTCCCGGAACCGCTCCCGGCGAGGCGACGCTGCTCATCCGTCCGGAACACGTCGTGCTGGCGACGGGCACGGAAGGGTTCGGCGCGACGGTCGAGCGGACGATTTACCGGGGCGGGCACTGGGAGGTTTTCGTCACCGTCGACGGATCCGGGCAGTCCCTGCTGATGACCCTGAACCGCAAGGCGATGCCCGGCGACCGGCTGCGCCTCGATATCCTGCGCGGATGGGTTTTGCCGGGAGAGTGAAGTCTGTCGTTGGAAGGGCGAGGCCGCTGTTTTCATGCGGACAAGCACCCTCCTTCATTGGAGGCATTTGCATAACGTTGGCGACAAGGGGGCTTTCCATGCCTCCCGGCTCTCGCGCCGCTCGGCCGGGATAACCGGAGTGAGGTGGAAGGCTCCCCAGGTTCAAGCCAAAAACCTCAATCCTTCCAGGGTATCGTGCCTGCGGGAACGCGTCCCGCCAGCATGTTCATCCCCAGCATGATCACCACCGTCGCCAGCACGACCACGGCGGACATGGCCGCGGCGAGCGTGGTGTAGCCACCGTCCTCGTAGTTGAAGATGGTGGTGCCGATGGTCTCGTTGCCGGTGGACCATAGCAGCGCGGAGACGGTGATCTCGTTATAGGCGGTCAGAAAGACCAGGATCGCCCCGGAGGCGGCCGAGGGGGCGGCGAGCGGAGCGAAGATCCTGTTCATGCGGCGGAAGAAGCCGGCGCCCGAAACCCGTGCGGCATCTTCCAGCGACCCGTCCATCTGCAGGAAGGCGGCCGCGACCGGTTTCAGGCCGACGGCGAGAAACACCGAGGCATAGGCGATCAGGATGATCCAGAGCGTGCCGTAAAGCGAAACATTCACGACGGGCAGCGGCCGGATGAAGGCCAGGATGAAGGCGATCGACATGACAAGGCCGGGAACCGCGAAGGCGACTTCCGACTGGGTCAGGGCGAGACCCGCGAGGCGCCTTTTGCCGGCGTGCCTGTGGGTCAGGAAATAGCCAAGGTAAAGGCTGACCACGGCAATGATCGCCGCCGCGATGCCAGCGATCACCGTCGAATTCGCAAAGGCTCTCAAGGTGACAGTCTGGCGCCACAGCACTTCCTGGAAGTTTTCGAACGTCAGCGTGGCCAGGGAGAGCGGCAGGCCGTAGGTCCTGACCAGGGCAGTGGCGAGCAGAGAGGCGGCCGGCAGCACCAGAACGAAACCGACGAAAATCCAGACGGCGGCTTCGACCAGGGGACGCTTGGCGCCGAGAGAAATCGCCAGTGGGTCCTGGGGCAGCCCGATGAGGCTGTTGCGCATGCGCCGCTGCAACAGGCTCTGGACCAGGATCGCGGCGAAGGCGACCAGCGCCAGGATGACGGAAATCACCGCGACGTTCGGCAGGACATCCGGACCGAAGCTGGCCAGCCTGCGCCAGACCAGAACGGGGAGTGTGGTGTAGCGCGCGGGAATGCCGAGCAGGGCGTTGATGCCGAAATTGCCGAGGGCCGCCACGAAGGCCAGGGCGAAGCCGGCAAGAAGCGCGGGAGCCAGCAGCGGCAGGGTGATCCGCCGGAGCATCAGCGCGGCGCGCGCGCCCGAGATTCGCGCGGCATCGGACAGCTCCCTTGGAAAGGAGCGCAGGGAAGCGCGGACCAGCAGGAACACCAGCGGGCTGTGCTGAAGGGTTAGGAGCAGGACAAGGCCCTCGCGCGAATACAGCGGGTGGGTCGAGCCGATCTCCGGTGCCAATCCCAGCCAGCGCAGCACCGGGCTGGCGGGACCGAGCGCCTGGATCCAGGCAATCGCGGTGACATGGGGCGGGATCATCATCGGCAGGAGGATGAGGAAAACGAGCAGTCCCTTGGCGCGAATGTCCGTCAGGCCGACGAGCAGGGCCAGCGCCGTGCCGAGCACCGTTGCCACGAGCGCGGACAGGAAGCTGCTTTCGATGGAGTGCCAGAGAGCGCGCTGAACGGACCGGCTTTGAAACGCCTCCAGGAGCGGGCCGAAATCGAGCCCGGCATCGCTCGTCAGGCCTGTCTTGAACAGGAGCATGAGCGGCAGGCCGCAGATCAGCGTGGCGCCGAGTACGAGCGCGAGGAGGGTGGTTTTTTCGGAGGTTAATGCTGATCGCACTGGTATTCGCTGTCAGTCGAAAACGTCACTCCGGACAATCGCGGCGCTCGCTGCGTGACGATCCGGACACCGGTCATCAGCATGAGCGAAGCGAATACTCCAGCCTTTTGGGACTGGCCGCGCCAGTGCGCGAAATATGTCTGGAGTCCGGATCGGCGTTCGACTGCGTCTCACTTGTCCGGAATGACCAAAAAAGAAGGCAGCGCGGAGAATGTCCGCGCTGCTTTTCGTCTAAATGGCCTTAGCCGCCGAAGATCTCGGTGAACTTGATCTTGTTGGCCTGATCCTGGTCCAGGGCCTGGGACGGATCGAAGTCCATCAGCTTGATCTGGTCGCGGGCCGGGAAGCCTTCGGGAGCCTCAACGGCCGGGTGGGCCGGCAGGTAGCCCTGGGACGCGGCCAGCTTCTGGCCTTCCTCGGAGATCAGGAAGTCGACGAAAGCCTTCGCGGCGTCCGGGTTCTGCGCGGTGGACAGGATGGCGACCGGCTCGGTGACAGCGGAAACGCCTTCTTCCGGGAAGACGAACTCAACCGGAGCGCCTTCCAGCTTGTTGCGGATCGGCAGGAAGTCGACGACGAAACCGTAGAGTTTCTCGCCGCCGGCAACTGCCTTGTAGGTGCCGCCGTTGCCGCCTTGCGGGTTGGCACCCTGCTCGGCGAGACCTTCATAGAAAGCCCAGCCAAGACCCGGATTGGAGGTCAGGGCAGCCATGTGAATGGTCGCTGCGCCGGAGGTCAGCGGCGACGGCATTGCGATCTTGTCCTTGGCTTCCGCTTTCAGCAGGTCCTTGTAGGACGCCGGCTTCATCGGCGCGCTGGTGTTGTAGACGATGCCGGTGGTGATCAGCTTGGTGGAGAAGTAGGTCTTGTCATCGTCCATGATGGCCGGATCGTAGGCGGAGACGTCCGCGCCTTCGTGAGCCATCAGGCGGCCTTCCTTCTTCAGGCCTTCCATGGTGACCATATCGGCAATCAGCAGAACGTCAGGCTTCGGTGCGCCGGCTTCGAATTCAGCGCGCAGTTTCGCCATCATCTTGGTGGTGCCGTCGCGAACCCACTCGACTTCGACACCCGGGTGCTTGGCGGTGAAGGCATCCACGGTCGCCTGGGCGTCCGCGTTCGGCTGGGAGGTGTAGAGAACGAGCTTGCCTGTTACGTCGTCGGCATGCGCGGGGGCATAGGTCGCGGCCAGGAGACCGGCGGCGATCAGAAGCTTTTTCATAAGACAGATCCTTATGGGTTGAACCATAAAATGACGTTGCGAATGATCGTCGCCTATCATCTGAGTGTGACAGTTTTATTCGAGATCTGCGTAATTCTGCCTATTGGTGATCTGGCTAAATGGTTTGAGGGTCGTTTTCGGAAACCGCCGTGCACGGAGCGCGGCCGCGCGGTCTTGTGACGAAGCACGCGCGTCCGGCTCAAGCGCATTCATGAGTAGCCGAGACAGGTGCCTTCTGAAACCAGATCCAGACCGTGCGTCTTGTCTTCCAGGGCGGCGGGCAGTCCGGCGACCGGTTCCAGGTAAAGCGCAAAGGTGGAGTGATGGAGCGGCAGGACCTTGCGGGGCTTGAGAGCCTCGACGAAATCGGCGACGTGATGCGCGCTCATGCTGATCTGCCCTAACGCTCCGGTGGTGCCAACCCCTCCCATATGCGGGATAAAGATGTCCGGGGTGCCCAATGGCCTAACGGCGTCCAGAACCCTCGGCGTGGGGAATGTGTCGCCCGTCCAGTAGACCGTCTTTGTCCAGTTCCCGTTGCGAAACGTCAGCCAGTAGCCGTTGCCGGGACCGAGCAGGCGCGCGATTTCCGGGTCTTCCGAATGATCCGCCGGAATCGCCTTGAGTGAAATTTCCACTTCACCCTTGTTCAGAACGAAACTCCGGCCCCAGTCGGCCTGTCGGACGTTCGTGAAGCCTTTCGCCGAGAGTCTGGCGGTGTCATGAGCAGGAACGAAGAAGGGCATGTCCTTCGGGATCGACTGTTCCGCCTTCTGGTCGAAATGATCTTCGTGCATATGGGAAAGAACCACGTAATCCACCCGGCCAAGGTCAACTCCCGGAAAAGGTGTCAGGCGTTCGTGAAAAACGACGTTCGGTCCCTTGGAAAGGTCGAACATCTCATTCGGATCGCCCATGCGAAAGGCTTCCTTGCCGTCTCCGAATGCCGGGTCGGTCAGCAAGGTGAGGCCGCCGAAAGCGATCAGCATGGTCGCTCCGCCGAGCCAGGTGATTTCGAGACGGGTTTCATTTTCGGGAGCGTTGCCCCGGCTGCTGGACGTTGCGCTCAGGAGCGCTGGTGCCGCAAGTGCCGTCGCCCCGGCAGATTTCAGGAAATTGCGCCGTTTCATTCAGATTGCCTCTTCAACCGTTTTGTCTTTGGCTGAGGTAGATCGTTCGAATTGTTCGCGGTAGTCAGGTAAACATGCACACTCTGACTGGGAAATTCGTTCAATGACGGCGCTCTCACACCTGGAAACCTTCATCGAGGTCGCGGCGTCCGGCAGTTTCGCGGGGGCCTCCCGTCATCTCGGTCTGCCCAGGTCCACGGTTACGGCGCGGATAAAGTCCCTTGAGGAGGAATTGGGCGTCGCGTTGTTTCAGCGCACCACCCGGCAAGTGCGCTTGACGCCGGAAGGAGAGAGTTACCTTTCGAAGGTCCAGCCAGCGATGGTGGAACTCAAGGAAGCGGGGGAGCAGTTGAAGTCGGCGCTGGCACCCCAGGGTCTGGTGCGCTTGTCCGTTCCGGTTGACCTGCCGCTCGACAAGATGGCGGACGCAATGACGTCGTTTAACGCTCGCTATCCGGATGTCCGGATCGAGGTGCACATCAGCGACCGGCCGGTCGACCTGACCGGCGAGCGCTTCGATTTCGCTCTTCGTGGCAACCGTGCCGCTTCCGAAAACGTGGTTGTCCGCAAGATCGCTTCCAGTCCGCTTCTACCCGTCGCCCGTCCGGAGCTGTTGGCGGGAGCCTCGTTTGATGCGCTTCTGGCGGAAGGCCGCGTCCTCGACCCTGCCGGCGCCATGGGGGAAACGGAGTGCAGCGGGTCTACCGCCGTATTCCGCACCCGGAACCTCCAATTGGTTCGCGCGCTGGTTCTGACAGGGAGTGTCGCCGCGGTCCTGCCGAGGTCCATGTGCGAAGACCTTCTGGAGACCGGCGAGCTTGTGGAGACAGGTTATCCAGCTCCTTTGCCGGACCTGTCACTCTATGCCGTGCTTCCCTCCAGGCGGTTCGTTCCCAAACGCGTGCGGCTGCTGGTCGATCATCTTGCAAAGGTTTTCCGCTGAGCGCCTGTTTCCCGTTTCCGGTTACGGGCAGGCCATTGCCGTTGTTCGGCGGCTCGGCTATCACCGGGACACGTAGTTCAATCGATTGTAGAAAGGCGCTGTTCATGAGCTCTAAAGACACGGTCGCGGAAATCGGCCTGATCGGTCTCGGCACGATGGGAGGCAATCTGGCGCTCAACATCGCCGAAAACGGATTCCGGATCGCGGTTTTCAACCGCACGTCCGAAAAGACCGACCAGTTCATGGCCAAGGCCGGGGATCTTGCGGACAGGCTGGTGCCGACTAAAACGCTTGAAGACTTCGTGGCCTCGCTTCAGCCGCCGCGCGCGGTGATCCTGATGGTGCCGGCCGGAGAGGCCGTCGACGCGCAGATTGCTGCCTTGCGTCCACTGCTCGGTGACGAAGATCTGATCATCGACGCCGGTAACGCGAATTATCACGACACCAACCGCCGGGCGGAAGAGGCGGCAGAAAAAGGTCCGCGCTTCATGGGAATCGGCGTGTCGGGCGGCGAGGAAGGCGCCCGTTTCGGTCCGTCGATCATGGGCGGAGGAGCAAGAGACGCCTGGAACCGGGTCGGGCATATCCTCGAGGCCATTTCCGCGAAATACGAGGACGTCCCCTGTGCGGCCTATCTGGGCGAGGCCGGGGCCGGCCACCTCGTCAAGACCGTTCACAACGGCATCGAATATGCCGACATGCAGATGATCGCGGAAGTCTACGGCGTCATGCGCGACGGTTTCGGCATGACCGCGAACGAGATTGGCGATGTTTTCGAGACCTGGAACGGCGGTATCCTGCAGTCCTACCTGATCGAAATCTCTTCCAAGGTTGCAAAAACGGCCGATCCGGAAACGGGCAAGCCGATGCTGGACATCATCCTGGACCGGGCGGGGCAGAAGGGCACCGGCCGCTGGACCGCCATCGAGGCGCTCATGCTCGGAACGCCGGCGAGTGCGATCGAGGCGGCCGTCGCCGTGCGCAACATGTCGGCGCGGCTCGATGACCGGAAGGCGGGCGAGGCCGCGTTCGGCCCAGCACCTCAAAGCATGGAGCGAGCGGCGGGGAGCATCAACGCCCTGGAGGCGGCACTGGTCGCCGGCAAGATCGTTTGCTACGCGCAGGGTTTCGGTCTGATCCTGGAGGCGGCGAAGCAATATGGCTGGGCTATGCCGCTGCCGGAGATCGCGAAGATCTGGCGCAACGGCTGCATCATCCGTTCCGCCATGCTGAACGACATGTCGTCGGCCCTTGCGGACGATGCAAGCCGGAATCTGATGCTGGCTCCGTTCTTCCGCGACAAGCTGAAGGAAACGGAGGCGAGCCTGCGCCGCATGGTGGCCGAGGCCGCTCTCCACGGTCTGCCGGTTCCGGCGCTTTCGGCCGCACTTTCCTATTTCGACATCATGCGTACGGGGCGTTCCACCGCCAACATGCTTCAGGGCCAGCGCGACTTTTTCGGTGCGCACGGGTTCGAGCGCACCGACAGAGACGGCGGCGGCTTCCACGGCCCCTGGGCGATGGGGTGAGGGCAAGCCGCTTCAAGACGGAAGGGCCCCGCGGAGCGCGGGGACTTCCGGTCAGGTCCCGGCCTGTAGCCCCGTGTCGAGCAACGCCTTGATCTGGGCCTCGCCGGTTCCGGCAACGATCCGGCCGAGTTCTTTATCGCCTTTCAGAACCAGCAGTGTGGACCGGCGCGGGATTTTCCGCGATGTCGTGACCGCGTGGCCGCGGTAATCGTCCCAGTCGACCCGGACAAACACGATGGCGTCGTTATAGGCCGGGTTTGACGAGCGCAATGCGTTGATCACCCGTTCCTGGCGGGCGCAGGTGCCGCACCAGCTGGCGGCGTAGTCGACGAAGACTGTCTTGCCGGCCGCAAGCTGTTCTTCGATCAGTCCGGGCGTGTAGGCAAGTGTGTCGCTGGCCTGGCCGGGCGCGGGCAAGAGCGTTGCCATCAGGCCGGCGAAAACGGTCGAGACGAGGAAATTGCGACGGTTCATCATGTATCCTTTCCGGTTGTAGGTCAGAAGCGCACGGAGAGATCCTGCAGCCAGACCGGCAACACGCCGATGGCCCAGGCGTCGATCATGTGATGGACGTTGAAAAGCAGCAGGAGGCCGACCGTCAGGAAAATGCCTCCCATGACGGGTTTGGACTTTTCGGCCAGTCCCTTGAGACTGTCGGCCCGGCGGCGGAGGGTTTCGCGAGCGCCCAGTCCGAGACCCACGATCAAGGTGGACACTCCGAGGGCGAAGAAGCACATGATCAGTGCGGCCCAGAGAAGGTTCTGCCCCTGGGAGGCAAGGGCGATCGCGCCGCCGAGCGTCGGGCCGATGCAGGGCGACCAGACAACCCCGAGCAGTGCGCCGCCCAGAAACTGGCCGCGCAGACCGCTCATGTCGGTAGCCTGCATTTTCTGTCCCGCGGATCCGGAAAGTCCGGCGGCGGCCAGTTCGAACCTGTGCGCAAAAGCCGGGACGAGCAGAACAAGGCCGAAGGCGATCATCAGAACGGCGCCGATCTTCGACATGACCTCCTCGGTCAGGCCGATGGCATAGCCGAGTGTCGCGACAAGCATGCCGACCACGACAAAGGAGACGCTCATCCCCGCGGCCAGGGCCACCGGCGCGCGGCGGTCCGCGCTGAGGGCGGAGGCGAGCACGATCGGAAGGACCGGTAGAACGCAGGGATTGATGAGCGTCAACAGCCCGGCAAGATAGGCAAGCGGCAATTCAAGCATGTGATCGGTGCGGCCTCTGGCTGGCTTTGTCGTGATGCAGATGCCCGGCTGCCGCCAGGCGGTTCATGCACCTAGATAGGCCGGCCTGTCACCGCTGTCCGCTAACGCTTCATCACAACTGCGTTGGCTGTTTTCCGACCGCCGGGCACTGGCTACTGCGCGAGACCCAGGGCTGCCATGTTGGCGATCGACGCGGGCAGGCCGGAATGGTCGCGCAGCTCGACGATCAGGCGCGGGGCGCTCTCGAGTTTCGCAAGGGCTCCGAACACCGCGTGCCAGTTGATGGTGCCTTCGCCGAGTGTCCAGTGGCGATCGGCATAGCCGTCGGCGTCCTGCAGGTGGATGTGGCGTAGGCGGTTGCCGGCGGCCTTGACGTAGTAGTCGACCGGAGGTGCGCCCGTCGAACCGTGGGCATAATGGGCATGGCCGGTGTCGATGGAGATCTTGACCGCCTCGGAACCGAAGCTTTCCGCCAGTTCGATGCGGGCGTAAGGGTCCTTGTCCTCGATGTTCTCGATAACCAGTTCGCAACCGATCTCCCCGGCGCGTTTGACCGCGTCCTGCATGGTCAGATGGCAGAGCTCGATCTTCTTCGCGCGGGCGTTTTCATAGTTGTCGAGATTGTTGTGGTCCCAGGTCGAATAGGGGCTGTGCACGACCATGTGGGTTCCGCCAAGCGCTTCGCAAACCTCAAGCCCTTGCAAGAGCCGCTTTCTGACGACCTCCCGGACATCGACATCCATGCTGTCGACGGAAAAGCCGAAGAAGGGGCCATGAATTCCGACCCGGCCTTCGTGTCCGTCCAGCAGCGTCCTTGCCCGGTCCACGAGAGGCTGCCAGTCGCCGTTCAGAACCTCGCCCGGCCAGAAATCCTGCAGTTCGAGATCCCGCGGCTTGTCGAGCATCAGCTTGCGGTGGGTTTCGAGCGTGTTGACGTTGAGCGCGGCGCCAAGAATGGGAAGGTCTGTCATGAAACACCTATGGTCAGAACGGAAAGGCTGTCCGCCTGATACGGTGTTGTTCTTGACACTATTGCGACGTGGGGCAGGCGCTCCGACGATATCCACGTTTGCGGTGGCCACAGCCGGAAACGCGGACGCGATTACGGCGCGGGGAGAAGGAGCCGCTCAGGCCGCGAAAACGCCCGTTTCGTCGGCGAACCCCTTGATTTCGATCGGATTGCCAGACGGATCCCTGAAAAACATCGTGCTTTGTTCGCCCGGTTCTCCCTCGAACCGGACAGTCGGGGCGATCACGAACGCAAGACCGGCATCGGTGAGCCTGGCGGCAAGCGCCTTCCAGGCGGGCATGTCGAGGACGGCGCCCAGGTGCGGCATGGGTACCATATGGTCTCCGACCTTGCCCGTGTTCGTCGTCTTGAACGGTTCGCCGAGGTGGAGCGAGATCTGATGACCGAAGAAATTGAAATCCACCCAGGTTTCCGTGCTCCTGCCTTCCTGGCACCCAAGGAGCCCGCCATAGAATGCGCGTGCCTCGTTCAGATCCGTGACGTGAAAGGCGAGGTGAAAGCAGGGGTGCATGCGTGGCTCCATGTCCTTGATCGGGAAGACAGGCTTCGGAAGAGTATAAGGGCTTTGTATCAAGCGTTACCGCTCGTGACACTCGGTTTGTATCAATTGCTCTTTGAAAAGCCGACAGGAGAACGGGCGGGTGAGGCAGTCGGCACACCTTCTTCCGGCAACGGGCAATCGCGTCTGCCGGTTTCGCAAGGCGCCGCTTCGGAGAATCAAATTCGTAAATAAAGTTCGGCAGGTGACGATAACCCGCACGAAAATGTCGTATGCAGGCATATCAAGGAAATAAACGGCATGAATGCTACCTAGGTGCATGCTAGACGGTTGTGCTAACGGCTGCATAATGCAATGGTATTGCCGTTAATCCCACTGCCGGTTTGAAATACCGGTCATGACCTTTTCCCTTGCAGGCCGGGTCATGAAATTGGGTTTGGAGCAAGAGTAGCGTAAATGCACCTGGAAAAGGCAAAATTCAAAAGAAAAAATTTTGTTGTCTGTTCGGGTAAATTTCGCTCATTGCTAACGTTACTTTTCCAACGGATGCGCCGGCGAATGAATACTTTTGAAAAAGCGTCCGCTCGCTGCGCCCAAGTCACACTCACGCATACAAGCTGCACAGGAGTACCCTCATGAAAAAATTGTTTGTTTCGGTCGCCGCGACCGCTCTGATCGGCATGGCGTCCAGCGCCATGGCGGAAGACTGCGGTACGATCACAGTTGCGGAAATGAACTGGGCATCCGCCGGAGCGATCGCGCACATCGACAAGATCATTCTGGAAAACGGCTATGGCTGCACGGTCGAGCTGGTGACAGGCGACACCATGCCTACGTTCACGTCCATGAACGAAAAAGGCGAGCCGGACATGGCGCCCGAGCTGTGGATCAACGCCATTCGCGAGCCGCTCGACAAGGCTGTCGCGGAAGGCTCGCTGATCATCGGCGGGGAAGTCCTTAACCAGGGCGGTGTCGAAGGCTTCTGGGTTCCGACCTATATCGCGGAAGCGAACGACATTCACACCATTGCGGACGTCAAGAAGCATCCGGAACTGTTCCCGGGCGCTGAAGACGAAAGCAAGGGCGCGTTCTTCACCTGCCCGACCGGTTGGAACTGCCGTATCACCACCGGCAATCTGTTCCGTGCCTTCGGTTTCGAAGACGCAGGTTTCGAGCTTGTCGACTCCGGGTCCGCGGCCGGCCTCGACGGATCCCTGGCGCGCGCTTACGAGCGGAATGAAGGCTGGCTCGGTTACTATTGGGCGCCGACAGCGATCCTCGGCAAATACGACATGACCCTGCTCGACTTCGAAGTCGAACACAACAAGGAAGAGTGGGACAAATGCACCTCGATCGAGGACTGCCCGGATCCGAAGCCGAATGCCTGGTCCAAGTCCGAGGTTTTCACCGTTGTGACCGACGAGTTCTCCGAAAAGGCGGGGCCGACCATGGACTACATCAAGGGCCGGACCTGGGATAACAACACCGTCGGCAAGGTTCTGGCCTGGATGAGCGACAACCAGGCGACCAATGAAGACGGCGCCTACTACTTCCTGGAAAACTACGAGGACGTCTGGACCAAGTGGGTCTCGCCGGAAGTGGCGGAAAAGGTCAAGGCAGCCCTTTGATCCGCTGATGTCAAGAAACGGAGCCCGCGTTCAAAACGCGGGCTCTTCACTATGGGGCACAAAATACCATCGGGACGAATAAGATGGACTGGATAGAATTTCCCTCGCTTAGTCGGGGCACCTTGAGGGACATACGCGTCACAATTGACGGCGGCTTTAGAGAATTTACCCGTACCTACGGCGAGATGCTCGAAAGAGCGACCGAGCCGCTGGAAGATTTTCTCGTTTTCCTCGAACACCTTCTGATCGAATCCCCCTGGCCTATCGTGCTGGTGGTCCTGGTCGGCATCGTGTTTTTGATGAGCCGCAACGTGAAGATCACTGCGGGCTCATTCGTGGCGCTTGTGTTGATCGGTGTGTTCGGCATGTGGGAGGACACCATGCGCACCATCGCCATGGTGACCGTGTGCACCATGCTCGCGATCTTCCTCGGAATTCCGATCGGCATTCTGATGGCGCGCTCCGACAAGTTCCAGAGCATCGTCAATCCGGTCCTCGACCTGATGCAGACCATGCCCGCCTTCGTCTATCTCATCCCGGTGGTGATGATCTTCGGCCTCGGCAAGGTGCCGGGTCTCATCGCCATCGTCATCTATGCAATTCCACCGATGATCCGCCTGACCAACCTCGGCATCAGGCTTGTCGATCCGGATGTTCTGGAAGCGGCTGACGCCTTCGGGTCCAGCGCCCGCCAGAAACTGGTGAACGTGCAGCTCCCGCTTGCCTTGCCGACGATCATGGCCGGGATCAACCAGACCATCATGATGGCGCTGGCCATGGTTGTCGTTGCCGCGCTGATCGGCGTGAAGGGGCTCGGTCAGCCAGTGCTCAACGCGATCGCCAACCAGTATTTCACCATGGGCGTGATGAACGGTCTGGCCATCGTCGCCATCGCGATCATCTTCGACCGGGCAACGCAGGCCTACGGCAAGCGTCTCCAGAAGCATTCGGAGGTGATCCATGGCTGAGGCAACCGGCATCGAAATCAAGAGCCTTTACAAGATCTTCGGGCCGAACGGCGCGGAGATGGTGCAGAAGATCAAGGACGGCATGTCCAAGGCCGAGCTCAACGAGCAGTTCAACCATGTGCTCGGCCTGAACGACATCAACATCTCCATGCCCGGCGGCAAGATCCAGGTGGTCATGGGGCTCTCTGGATCCGGCAAATCGACGCTGATCCGGCACATCAACCGGCTGATCGATCCGACGGCGGGGGAGGTGCTCTATGGCGGCGAGGACGTCTGCCAGATGTCGGAGAAGGAACTGCGCGAATTCCGCCGTCACAAGACGGCGATGGTGTTCCAGAAATTCGCGCTTCTGCCCCACCGCACAGTGATGAAGAACACCGTTTACGGACTGGAAATCCAGGGCGTGCCGATGAAGGAAGCCGAAGAGCGGGCGGCCCGCTGGATCGACCGCGTCGGCCTGTCGGGCTTCGAGGACCATTATCCGAACCAGCTGTCGGGCGGTATGCAGCAGCGCGTGGGCCTTGCCCGGGCGCTGACCAACGACGCCGACATCCTGCTGATGGATGAGGCCTTCTCCGCTCTCGATCCGCTGATCCGCATGGACATGCAGACGGTGCTGCTGGATCTTCAGGAAGAGCTGCACAAAACCATCGTGTTCATCACCCACGATCTGGACGAGGCGCTCCGGCTTGGCGACAAGATCGCCATTCTGCGCGACGGGGCGGTGATCCAGCAGGGTACGGGGCAGGACATCGTCCTTAATCCGGCCGATGCCTATATCGCCGACTTCGTCAAGGAGGTGAACCGGGGTCGCGTCATCCTCGTGGATACGGTGATGGACAGGACGAGGACGCTCGAAGGCGGGTTGACCGTTTCCAGCGGGATCATGCTCGAGGAGGCGGCCAAGACCTTTGCGGAGTCCGGCGAAGGGGAACTGAGCGTCGTCAATGGCGACGGAGCGCCTCTGGGTGTCCTGAACATTCAGGACGCCATCACGGCCATGGTTACGCCCGCAACGCATTGACCGGTCGGAAACGGCAAAACAAAGCCCCGGAGCAATCCGGGGCTTTTTTCTGGCAAACCCTCCGACGGTCATTCCGGTTCAAGCGATGCCGCTTTGCGGCACGTTGCCTGGAAGGACGTGATGAGGTTCATCAGCAGTCAGTGCCGCGCCGTGGAAATCCGGGCCGTCTTGCTTTCTCCTCCGCGGGTGCCCCCGGATTGGAAATCAAGGCTTCGCGGTCGAGTAAACAGGACCGCCA
Organism: Roseibium aggregatum; assembly: GCF_017309185.1. Taxonomy (GTDB): domain Bacteria; phylum Pseudomonadota; class Alphaproteobacteria; order Rhizobiales; family Stappiaceae; genus Roseibium; species Roseibium aggregatum_B. The sequence continues at coordinate 102,075 of NZ_JAEKJZ010000003.1, forward strand.
CCGGCGGTTTCGGCGACATCCAGCAGCACTTCGTCGTTTTCCGATGGGCCCAGTCTGAGGTCCCAGGTGTTGAACTCCGGAATCAGCCTGGCGAGCGGTGCTGGTCTTTCCTCGATAACGGAAAAGTGCCGTGGCGCGAGCCTTCCGATATTTGCAAGAAGAAAGAAATCGGCAAGGCGTGCGTCATAGCGGGCATTCACATAATCGACCTTGCTCGAGAGAAGTTCGCGCTGACCGTCCAGGACGTCCATGAGCGTGCGCTGACCGCTTTCGAATTCGATCTGGAGACCCTTCGCCGCCCGGTCGTTGGCGCCGATCGCACGCTGTCCGGCCTTGGCGCGCAGGCGGGAGGCGGTGCGTTGCGTCATTGCCCGGATAACGTTTTCGCGGATGACCTGCTGGGTGTCGTCGAGTTGGTATTCCTGCTGCTGTGCGGTGAACCGGGCCCGCTTGACCGAGGCTATGTTCCGGCCGCCGGTAAACAACGGGGCGGAGACCCGGAGTCCGACGCGGAAATCTTCCTCGTCCTGATTGTCGAGCGAGTCGCTGAAGCCGGTTTGCCATTCGCTCTCAAGCGAAACGCTGGGCAGCATGTCGCCAACGGATGCGCGTGCGGCGAACCGGGCGGCGCGGGCGTCCGCCGTCGCGGCGCGGATCGACGGGTTGTTCTGAAGGGCTATCGTGATGGCTTCCGAAAGTCCGGCCGGTTCGAGCGCCTTCGGGATACCCGGCCAGCCGAGCTTGCCGGGTTCTTGTCCGGTCAGCCGTTCATATAGCGCTTCGGAAGCTTCCAGGTCGCCTGCCGCCTGATCGCTGTTGCCTTGAGCTTCCGCAAGCCGGGCGAGAGCCTGCTCGATATCGGTGCGGGTCGCGTCGCCGGAGCGGAAGCGCTCGCGCGCGGCGGTTACTTCACGGTGAACAACGTTCGTGTAGGCTCTCAGATGGTTCAGGACGGCACGGTCACGAACGACCCTCAGGTAGGCGTCCGCTGTGTTGTAAAGCAGTGTCTGTTCAGCTCCGATGAGCTGGCTGCGTCCAGAATTGGCTTCCTCGTGTGCCTGGTTCAAACGGTTTACACCGGCAAATCCCTGGAACAGCGTTTGCGAAAGCGACAGATTGAATTCGTGTGTGAACGTCCGGTCCCGGCTGGCGCTTCGGTCGTAGCGATAGGCATTGTGGTCCGCGAGATAGGAACCGGTCACGGTCGGAAGAAATTCCGATCTGGCGGTCCAGATCCCCTGATTGGTCGCCTGATAGCGCGAACGCTCCGCTTTCAGTCCGGGATTGACCGCATATGCGGAAGCCATGGCTTCTTCAAGGGACTGCGCGGCGAGAGGGGTGCAGCAAAGAGAAAGGCTTGTCAGGGAGATGCCTGACAGCAGAACAGTCAAGAAAGTTCGGAACCCGCACATCAGACCAACCCGGGCAATGAAAGGCGCAATTCGCGCGCAAAATTTGTCATGAGACCGAAATTAGAATTTCATGGTTAATCAAATGTAATTTTGGTTACGTTTCGAATTAATTTTATGTGGAACACTTGGAAGGTATTTCCAAATGGACGGCTCGCGAAAATTGCATCTGTAATTTTTCTGAATATCCTTGTTTTTCATTGTCAATATTTACGAGTTCTTCCTCCGTATTGGGGTGATAGTTTAGTTTGTTCTATAGAATTAATTGTATCTTGGTTTGGTGCGTTCAAGTTTTTATCAAGTAAAAAATTTGATACGTTGGGGCATTTTGATCTTGATGCATGGCCGGTTTGAGCGAAACCTGCATCCAATCCTTGGGTGATGCGAAACGCCGTTTTGAGAATCGGTCCGGCCTCTCTTCGGTGTCCGGATCCGCCGTTGCCGTTTCAGGAGGGCGCAATAGCCTCTGGCAGATAATTGTTACAAAAAAGTCTAATCAAATAAGCTCTCAGGCTGTTTCTGCGGAAGGTTTCATAGAGCCTGCCTGTGGGTTTCTGTCGTTCGACGCTCTGTGCTTCTTTCCAAATTTATAAATTAAATCAGATTTTTATGATTGTGCGGGAGGGCGGCTTCCGCTTCAATCTACCGAATGAGGATGAATTAATAAAATTGTATTGATAATATTATCAATGAGGAATTGATTTACTTTCATTAAGGCGCAGGGTACCCACGGGCGAGGCTTTTCCGTGGGAGCGCGGAAAGAGGGTCGGCGGCACCGGCCTGAAAAACGGGTGCTTATCGGAATGAGTTTGAAAGCCAAACCTACGCGTGTCGAAAACGCCTACGAGCGGCTGAAGCGCGAAATCATGTGCGGGGAGTTGCCGGCAGGATATCAGGCGCCGGAACCTGTCGTCGCGGAGCGGCTCGCCATGAGCCGGACGCCTGTTCGGGAGGCTTTGATCCGTCTCGAGGCAGAGAAGCTGGTCACCCTCATTCCACGGCGCGGTGCGAAGGTCTTGCCCATCTGCAGACAGGACCTTTGCGATGTTTGCGATGTCCTTGCCGTTCTGGAGGCGCTTGCCGCGGAAAATGCCGCTCGCGGGGAGCGGGGCGAAGGGCTCTTGCGCGATTCGGAAGATGTCGTCGAAGAACTCGGGACCGGCGTGCCGGGAGACCGGCTGGAAAACCGGGCCGAGCGCGAAGACCGGTTTTTCCGCGCGATTGCCAGGGCCGGCGGCAATCCCAGGCTGGAGGCAGAGATCGGCAGACTGCTCGATCAGATCTTTCGCGCCAGTCTCGTTCTGTTGCACTCAAGCCCCGTCTCCGCTTCGGCCTTCCAGGGGCATCGGAATCTGGTCGAAGCCATCAGGGAGGGGCGGGTGGAGGCGGCCGGCGCTGCTGCGCGATCCCTGCGTGCCGGTGTTCTGGACAGGTTGCTCGAGGCGCTGGACGAAAGCGGCCTGACCGAGGTCTGATGCCACCCGCCACGCAATGGCCTCACCTGATGTCGCGTTCCGGTTCGCCGGCAAGGCGCGTTGGGCGGGACGGCTCGCGGCTTGCCGTTAAGGTTGAAATCAGACGTCAGTTACCGGGCGGGAGCGGGGCCCGTCGACTGGCCGACGATCAGCTCAGCGTCGAGATGCAGGCATTCCGGCTTGCTCGAAGGATCGGCGATTATTTTCAGTAGCAATTCCGCCGCCTTTTGCCCCGCGTAGCGGACGGAAGAGCGTGTACAGGTGAAGATCGGCACCGCGCCGCTGTTCGGCAGGAAGGACAGGGCGTCGTCATGGGTAACGATCGACACGTCCGTTCCCGGTCTCAGGCCGCGCTGCCCCACTGCGCGGGCAACGCCGATCGCCGAGATCATGGAAGACACCAGAAAGGCGGTCGGCGGGTTGTCGCTCTCCAGCAGTTCAAGGGCGCTGTCGCAGCCATAGGGTTCCGTCATGTCGGCTCTGCGCATCAGGGCCGGATCGGGCGTGAGGCCCCTGGTCGCCAGCGCGTCCTCGAACCCGCGCCTGCGCCGGGCTGCGAAATCCATGTGTTCCAGTCCGTTCAGCAAGGCAATCCGGGTGTGGCCCAGGTCCAGGAGCAGGTCGGTTGCCCGCTGGAAGGCGCTGCGGTTGTTCATGTCGATCCAGGATGTCGTTTCTTCCGCGCCCGGAATACGGCCGTGGACGACAAACGGCAGATTGAGTTCCTTCAACAGAAGGTGCCGGGTTTCCTTGACGGCCGGGCCGTGGATGATCACGCCGTCCGCCTTTTTCCGCCGGGCGATCTCCCGGTAGGCGCCTTCCTCCTGGGCATCCTCGACGACGGTTATGATCATGTCGTAGCCATGTTCGGAATAGGTCTCTCCGGCGCCGGCGATGAATTCCAGAAAGATCGGGTTCATCATTTCGTGGATCGAGCGGGGGATGACGTGGCCGATCGCCATGGCGCGGCCCGTCGCAAGCCGTCTTGCCTGGCTGTTGGGCGCATAACCCAGCTTGTCGGCCATTTCGGCGACGCGCTTGCGGGTTTCGGCGCTGACCTCCGGATAGCCGTTCAAGGCACGGCTGACGGTTGTCTGCGACAAATTGAGCTGTTGCGACAGCTCCTTCAAATTGATGCTCTTGCTCATTCCTTGCCCAAAACGCTTTGAAAGCGATCCTCCCGACAGGCTTTGCTGGATTGACAACATTAGTTTCGGAGCTGGACGCTTGACAAGATCGGGGTGTGCCGACATGGTGAGCTCCGAAATCCAAAGCGGTTTGAGCGTCCGCTTCCGGGGGTTTTATCCGCCTTGATCAACGGTCGGGTATTGCTGCCGGACGGCGAGATGTGTCACTTTAAATGAAGTGTCCCGGGACAGGGGCAATCTGGGAGGAGCGACATGAAATCACGTTTGATGGCTTGCACGGCCGGCTTGATGCTGGGTCTTGCCCTCGGCACGGGCGGCGTGGCTGCGCAGAACCTCACATTCGAACCGGGAACGGGCGAGTTCAACTGGGACAGCTACAACGCCTGGAAGGAAAGCGCGCCCGATCTGAGCGGCGAGACCGTCACCATCGCGGGGCCGTGGCTGCAGCCGGAAGACGGCTTTTTCCGGAACGTTCTGGCGTATTTCTCCGCGGCAACCGGCGCGGAGGTGGTCTACACCGGATCAGACTCCTTCGAGCAGCAGATCGTGATCGACGCCGAAGCAGGCGCTGCTCCCAACATTGCCGTCTTTCCGCAGCCGGGCCTTGCCTCGGACATGGCCTCGCGCGGTCTGCTGACGCCGCTGCCGGAGGGCATGGGAGCATGGGTTGCCGACAACTACGGCGCCGGCGAAAGCTGGGTCGACCTCGGCACCTACAAGGATGCCGACGGCAAGGACCAGCTCTTCGGTTTCTTCTACAACGTCAACCTCAAGAGCCTCGTCTGGTACATCCCGGAGAATTTCGAGGATGCCGGGTATGAAGTGCCCTCCACCATGGAAGAGCTGAAGGCGCTGACGGAACAGATTGTCGCCGACGGCGAGACCCCCTGGTGCATCGGTCTGGGGTCCGGATCGGCAACCGGCTGGCCCGCGACCGACTGGGTCGAGGATCTGATGCTGCGCACCCAGCCGGCCGACGTCTACGACAAGTGGGTGTCCAACGAAATCCCGTTCGACGACGAGCGAGTGGTCGCGGCGATCGAGGAATTCGGCTGGTTCGCGCGTGACGACGCGAAAGTGTCGGGCGGGGCCGGGGCCGTCGCCTCGACGGACTTCCGCGACAGCCCGAAAGGCCTGTTCTCCGTGCCGCAGCAATGCTACCTGCACCGTCAGGCCTCCTTCGTGCCGGCCTTTTTCCCGGAAGGCGTCGAATTCGGAACGGATGTCGATTTCTTCTATTTCCCGGCCTATGCGGAAAAGGGGCTCGGCAACCCGGTTCTGGGAGGCGGCACGCTGATGGCGATCACCAAGGCGTCCGACGCGACGTTCGAGCTGATGAAATTCTTCCAGCTACCGATTGCCCACGAGGTGATGATGGCGCAGACCGGCTTCCTGACGCCGCTCAAGACCGCCAACCCCGCCACCTACAAGGACGACACGCTGCGCGGCCAGGGAGAAATCCTCGTCAATGCAAGCACGTTCCGTTTCGACGGCTCCGACCTGATGCCGGGCGCCGTGGGGGCGGGCAGCTTCTGGACAGGCATGGTCGATTATGTCGGGGGCAAGGACGCTCATGAAGTGGCCACCGCCATTCAGAAGAGCTGGGACGCCAACAAGTAATCAAAAGAAGGCCGGTTTCCTTCGGAGGCCGGCCTTTTTCATTTTCCCGGCGGCAGCCGACGCGTAGGATAGCCTCCAGCTGCAGGCTCCCGGACCGGCGGAAGCTTTGCCCAAAAACGCATTAAAACGACTTGGGGACGGAACGGCCATGTTAACGGACAACCCGGCACTCCTGGGCCTCGTGACGATTGTCGTGGGCGTGGGCGTTTGCCTCGGGTATTTCTTCCTGTCCAATCTTGTTCTCGATACGGTGATCTTCCCGGCGAGGGGGCCGAACGCGGGGCGCAACATCAACCGCGCCAACATGGTCCGGCCGTGGCTGTTTCTGTTTCCGGCGGTGTTTTTCCTGGCGCTTTACCTCGCCTACCCGGTCTTCGAAACCCTGCGGTTGTCTCTGACCGACCGTGACCTCGGCGGTGCCTTCGTCGGCCTTGAAAACTACCGGAAGATGGTCGATGAGGCCAAGTTCTGGGAAGCGGTGCGCAACAACATGCTCTGGTTGATTGTCGTACCGGGCGCCTCGACCGCCTTCGGGCTTCTCGTTGCCCAGCTGACCGACCGGATCGGTTGGGGCAATCTCGCCAAGTCGCTGATCTTCATGCCGATGGCGATTTCTTTCGTTGGCGCATCGGTGATCTTCAAGCTGATCTACGATGCGCGGCCGGCGGACCTGAGCCAGATCGGTGTCTTGAACGCGGTCTGGATGAAATTCGATGGCGGTCCAGGGTCGGTGTTCACTCTGCAGATCGTGCCGACGCTGCTGCTTGCCGGTTTCGTGGCGCTCCTTGGTTATATCATCTGGACTTTCATCCGGGATCTCACGGCGGGCGGGCGGAACCGTTCGGTCTTGCTGCTTCCGCTCCAGCTCGCGGTTGCCGCCGGCGGTCTCTGGCTGATCTGGCTGGCGCTGGGCTCCATCGTGAACGTCTGGATCGCGGATCTGCCCTTCGGCGAGCCGCAGACCTGGCTGACGCTTCCGTTCTGGAACAACTTCTTCCTGATGGTCGTTCTGATCTGGATCCAGACCGGGTTCGCCATGGTGATCCTGTCGGCGGCCTTGCGCGGCATTCCGGAGGAAACGATTGAGGCGGCGATCGTCGACGGCGCCAATCCGTTCCAGATCTTCTTCAAGATCAAGGTTCCGCAGATCATGGGCACCATCGTTGTGGTCTGGACCACGATCACGCTGGTCGTGCTGAAGATCTTCGATATCGTCTTCGCCATGACGAACGGCCAGTGGGAAACCCAGGTTCTGGCCAACTACATGTACGACAAGCTGTTCGTCACGAGGGATTGGGGCGTGGGGTCCGCGAGCGCCATCGTCATCATGCTGCTAGTGACACCGATCCTGGTCTGGAACGTCTACAACGCCCGCAAGGAGATGCGCTGATGAACAGGGTCGCGGGCAAGAAGTCCAGTCTGACCTGGGCCGTTCACATCTCCGTCGCGGTGCTTGTTGCGCTGTGGCTGTTCCCGACAGTAGGCCTGTTCGTGTCGTCATTCCGCACGGCCGACCAGATCTCCAATTCGGGCTGGTGGGCATCGCTGTTTGCGGCCGAGCAGACCGAGGTCTACCGGACGAGCGACCCGGACGATACCCGGCAGGCGGACGGAGACATGTACTCGGTCTCCGGCAATATTTTCGGAGGCGCACCGCTGGACATCGGGGCCTGGGGCGTGTCCTCGCGCAATGTTTCCGCCTTCCAGCCGGGCGAAACCGCCGACATGGGCGACGGCGAAAGCCTGACGCTTGCACCCGACGGCAGCTATGTCTGGAAAGGCAACGACAAGCAGCTCTCTGGCCGTGGCCAGCGGATCTTCGTCGTCGCCCTGGTGCCGCCGGAATTCAACCTGGACAACTACCGCACGATCCTGTTTTCCGGGACCGGCCAGGACAATATGGCCAAGGCGTTCTTCAACACGCTGACCGTCACCATTCCAGCGACGATCATCCCGATCGTGGTTGCCGCCTTCGCTGCCTATGCTCTGGCGTGGATGGACTTCCCGGGACGCGCGCTGCTGATTGCGGCTGTCGTCGGCCTGCTCGTGGTACCGCTGCAGCTTGCGCTGATCCCGCTTCTGAAGCTTCACCTGGCGATCGGCATCGGCAAGGGCTACATGGGCGTCTGGCTGGCGCATACCGCCTTCGGCATGCCGCTCGCGATCTACCTTTTGCGCAACTACATGGTCGGTCTGCCCAGGGACATTATCGAAAACGCCAAGGTCGACGGCGCGACCGATTTCCAGATCTTCACGAAGATCATCATTCCGCTGAGTTTTCCCGCGCTTGCGTCCTTCGCGATCTTCCAGTTCCTGTGGACATGGAACGATCTCCTGGTGGCCAAGGTGTTCCTGATCGACTCGTCCGGTTCCACCACGGTGATGACCAACCAGATCGTGGAACTCCTGGGCACGCGCGGCGGCAACTGGGAAATCCTTGCGACCGCTGCTTTCGTTTCCATCGCCGTTCCGCTGGCGGTGTTCTTCGCCATGCAGCGCTATCTGGTCCGCGGACTTCTCGCGGGATCGGTCAAATAACATGAACAAGAACGACAAATACGACAACTGGGGGGAAGGTGCAGCATGGCTTCGTTGTCCCTGAAAAACGTCAGCAAGTCCTACGGCGCCATCGAAGTTCTCAGGAACATCGACCTGGATATCGAGCAAGGCGAGCTGATCGTCTTCGTCGGTCCCTCCGGCTGCGGCAAGTCGACACTTTTGCGCATGATCGCCGGACTTGAAAAGATCACCGGCGGTACGCTGGAAATTGACGGCATGGTCGTCAACGACGTCCCGCCGGCGCAGCGCGGCATCGCGATGGTGTTCCAGTCCTATGCGCTCTATCCGCACATGACGGTCTACGACAACATGGCGTTCGCGTTGAAACTCGCCGGGAAATCCAGCGCCGAAATCGACAAGGCCGTGCAAAGTGCAGCCGAAACGCTGCAGCTCTCGCATTTGCTCGATCGCCTGCCGAAGGCCCTTTCCGGTGGCCAGCGCCAGCGCGTCGCCATCGGCCGTGCCATCGTGCGCGATCCGAAGGTGTTTCTCTTCGACGAGCCGCTGTCCAATCTGGACGCGGCTCTGCGTGTCGCGACTCGAATCGAGATCGCGCAGCTCAAGGAAAGCATGCCGGAAAGCACGATGGTCTACGTCACTCACGATCAGGTCGAGGCAATGACGCTGGCCTCCCGGATCGTCGTGCTGCATGGCGGCGACATCGAGCAATTCGGCGCGCCGCTGGACCTTTACGAACGTCCGGCCAATACGTTCGTCGCCCAGTTCATCGGCTCGCCGGCCATGAATCTTCTGGAGGCGACCGTTACGGCGACAGGGCAGGAGACTTCCCTGCAAATGGCCGACGGCGGCCATGCGACCGTGCCCATCGCCTCCACCGACGGCGACATGGGAGCCCGTGTGAAGCTGGGCGTGCGTCCGGAAGACCTGACGGTCACGGAGGGAGAAGACTATCTGGTTGCCGCCGACGTGGAGATCGTCGAGGCGCTGGGCGAAACGACGGTGCTTTATTTCAAGGCGCAGAACGGCGACCCGTCGCTGATCGCCAAGCTGCCCGGCATCCACCGGATCGCCAAGGGAACAACGGTCCGCCTGACTGCGGTGTCTGAAAAGCTGCACCTGTTTGACGGGGAGGGGCGATCGTTCCTGTACCGGTAGGGTTTCCGTGCGCCTGGTTTGCACCGGTGAGGAAATCTAACAGCCAGTTGAAACAGACCCCAATTTGTCACCCCGGACGGAGCAAAGCGGAGATCCGGGGGCCACTCGCCGATCAGGACATTTTAAAATCTGCCGGATTTCGGGAGGTGTCAGCCAATCGCTCTCTCTGGAAACGAGTGGGCCCCGGGTCGCGCTGCGCTTGCCCGGGGTGACACCGGAGGAGAACCGACTTTTCGACGCTTGCCGGGGCTTCCCCTCAGCCACTTCTCAGTGCTGATGTCCGGCGTGGCTGTGCCGGGTGGCATTGGCGGCTTCCACCTGGACATGCATCTCGATATGGCCGAAGTCGAATTCGATCTCGATCTCGAATTCCTCGCCTTTCTTGAAGGGCTGTTTCAGACCGTTGAGACGCAGGGCAAGTCCGTTCGGGGCGAGGACCAGTTCCTTGCCGGCCTTGACCGGCACGGAAGGCAGGGCGACGAATTCGGTCTCGCCGTCCTTCAACTGAAAGCCGACCAGTTCGACGCTTTCGGCAATGTCAGCCTCCCCGCCGGTGATCTTCACGTCCTTGTCCGATTTGTTCTGGATCTCGACAAAAAGCAGGGCCGATTTGCCGGACGTTGCCTGAATCCAGGCGTGCACCGTCCGGACACCGTCGACGGATGCTTCGTGATGGGAATGGTCGTCTTCGCCGTTCTCGTGGTCATGATCGTCGTGATCTTCAGCGTGGTCGTCGTGATGCTCGTGCTCTTTGTGGGTTTCTTCATGAGCGCTTTCATCGTGATCGTGCTTTTGCAAGGCCAGGACGGGTTGGCAGAGAAGAAACAGGACGGAAAAAACGGCTGCAAACAAACGGATCATCGAATTGCCCTTGCTTGAGTTGTTAGGCTCGCAAATCAGTAATGATATTACGTGACATTGCCATGAAGGCTGGCAGCAGAGCGAGCAGAACCGTCAGGCTGACAAAGGCCGCGATCAGGTGGAATTCGGGCCAGCTCAGGCTTGCCGTTACCAGAATGTCGGTCCGGGCGGTCACGACCGAGGAGATGATGCCGACAGCGACCCAGCCGACGGCCAGTCCGGCGAGAGAGCCGACGAGGATCAGGGTTGCCGCATAGGCCCAGACCACGGCAAAGACAAAGCGGGCGGGTGCGCCGAGCGCGCGAAGCAGCGCCAGACGCCGGGCGAACAGGCGGGAGAGCACGATCAGTCCGGTCAGAACCCCGGCCGTAACCAGAACCTGTGTGAGCACCGCCATGACCGACATGATCTGGCGGACGTCTCCCATCAGGGAATGGAGCTGCGCGAGGACGGCCCCGGGGAAAAACGCCATGGTATCGTCCCGGGTGAATTCCGAGCGCAAGGCGTAATTCGCCCAGAGTTCTTCCGCATGAACGAGGATGGCCGGGGTGCCGGGGAAAAAATCGGGGTCGAAGGGCGGCCCAAGCTGGCCGGAGCGTTCCGGGGCGTGACCGTTGACGAGGCCGTGCACCTCCCAGACGCTTTCGACGGGGACGAGAATCGCCCGGTCCCACGGGCTGCCGGTGGGGGGCAGCTTGCCGACGATCTCGAGTTCGTGTCCCTCGTGAGCGTCGGCCTCAGCCGTGTCTCCCACGCCGTGGGCGGGTACGAACCTGTCTCCAAGCGACAGGTCCACGGCGGAACCGGCGATGGCTTCGGTGCTGGTTTCAAACAGACGCCCACCGGCGAGTCGCCCGGCAAGATGGGTTGCGAAGTCCGAGGTCGTGCCGACGACCGGGGCATCCTTGTAGCTGTCGCCGAAAGCTATGGGGGCGGCGAGCTTGACCTGGTCGTGATTGTAGAGTTCGTCGAAGACCTCGCCACTCAGCAAGGGAACGTCGCTCGGCTGGAGATAGACGGCGGCGAACATCATGGTGATCTCGCTGCCCGGGGCGGCGACAATCAGATCGAATTTTTCCGCCGCGCGGGCGGTTCCTTTCCTGAGCCCGCGTTCCTGGGCGATCAGTCCGACGCCGATGCCGACGGAAATCGCGATCAGAAATACAAAGGTGAGATTGGTCCAGCGGTAGCGCCAGAGCAGGGCGCCGACCAGCGCCAGTGGCCGGAACCCCCACAGGACGAACACGCCGGCAATACCAGCCGGCAGAAGCAGGAGCAAAAGCCAGATGCTGTCCTGGGCCAGGGGCGACAGGTCCTGCCAGCGGTCGAGGAGGAAGTCAGGCAGGGGAAGCCTCCATCGTCAGACGGCCGTCGGTTATGTCCACCACCCGGTCCATGCGTTCAAGAAGATGCAGGTCGTGGCTGACGGCGATGAAAGTCTTTTTTTCCACGCGGGCCAGATCGGTCAGGTCGGTGATCAGGGCGTCCGCCGTTGCGCGATCCAGGCTGGCGGTCGGTTCGTCGGCCAGGATGACCGCGGGGTCATGCGCGAGCGCGCGGGCAATCGCGGTGCGCTGGCGCTCGCCACCGGAAAAACTGTCGACGGTGCGCCTTTCGGCCGGAACGCCGAGTTTTTCAAGAAAGCGCTCAGCCGTCTTTCGGATGGAGCGGCGCTTGCCTGTCTTGTTGAACGCGGTCGCCAGCGTGGCGTTGCCCAATGCACTCAGTTCCTCGAATAGGAGGAAATCCTGGAAGATCAGTCCAATGTTCTCGCGCCTGAACCGGGCGCGCTCGCCGTCGCCAAGGCGGGCCAGGTCGCAGCCCCCCCAATCGACCGAACCGGTCATCTTCGGCTGGAGACCCGCGATGGCATAGAGAAAGGTCGATTTGCCGGCGCCGGAGGGGCCGCGCAGGCCGATGGTCTCGCCAGGGGCCGCGGCGAAATGCTCGCAGGTCAGGAGCACACGGCCGGAAGGGGCGCTCACGGACAGGGCATTGACACGCAGGGGAAGGCTCATGCCGGTCTTTCAGGTGCGTTCATAGACTGAATCGACCAGACGGGCACGGCTCACGAAACCGGTGTCCGGGTCCTTGTAGGTGCCCAGCTCGAGAATGCCTCTGGTGAGGATCTTGCTGTTGAAGGGAACGACGTCGACGGTCCGCTTGGTATAGATCGCCAGAATGTCACGGGGCCATTCGGCCTCGGTCTCGCAGAACGGACAGACGGCCATCGGGATCTTGGTCAGCACGAAAAACCGGCTGTCGGCCTTCAGCGGGGGAGCCATATAGCCGTCGACGGTAATCCGGCTGCCTTCCAGTTTTGCCGCGACGTCGGAAAAGCTGCGGTCCTTGTTGTACAGCGTCCGCAGCTTCAGGGGTTTGTCCGACGCGTTGGCGGAGCCTGGCAGAGCGAGTCCCGCAAGCGGGGCAAGGCCCAGTCCGAAAACAAGCTGTCTGCGGTCCATGGAATCCTCATTATGTTCGCATGTATTCAACTACTATGTATCCGGCAGATATGACATAAAAGAGAAAGGCCCGCACTTGTGCAGGCCTTCCCCGTTCACCTGTCAGTGAGTTCGCTGTAGACGCTTACTTCGCGTTTACGGCGTGGTTCATGACGTGGAAGATCACGTTCTGCTCGATGGTGCCATCAACCAGGTGTGCCCACGGGCCTTTGGCATAGATCGCGACGTCCTCACCGGAATGGGTTTCGGAGGATTTCGGGATCAGGGCCTGCTGGACGTAGTCCAGGTCGGTCGCGGTTTCCTGGTCCACGTCGGGACGGGAACCGGTGTAGTCGTTGGCGCCTTCTTCCTTCTTCAGAACCGAACCGGTGCCGTTCAGGTAGCCGATGATGGTGTAAGGCTTGCCGTCGTCGGCGGTCACCAGTTCGTCGGAGTGCTTGATGCCCTTCTTGGCAACGTCATAGCACAGGCCGAGAATGTTGGAGCCGCGGCCGCAGTAGCCGTTGAAGGCGATTGCGTGTTCGTGGTCGGCGGTGACGATGATGAGCGTGTCTTCGTCGTTGGTCAGCTCGTCGGCCATTTTAACGGCTTCGGCGAAAGCGACACCGTCCGTCAGGGTGCGGGCAGCGTTGCCGTCGTGGTTGGCGTGGTCGACGCGGCCGGCTTCGATTTCAAGGTAGTAGCCGTCTTCGTTCTTGGAGAGGAACTCGATGGCGGCCTTGGTCATGTCGGCCAGCGACGGCTCGTCGTCATCGGCGCGGTCGGCTTCGTATTCCATGTGGCTGTTGTTGAACAGCGCCAGAACCGGAGCGGAGCCGTCGAACTTGACTTCGTTGAAGCCCGCGGTGTCGGTTGCGAACTGGAAGCCCAGGCCGGTGGCGCGGTCAACCAGGTTGACATTGTCCTCGCGACGGCCCTTCAGGCCGCCCATTTCCATGTCCTTCGGCAGGAAGTAACGTCCGCCGCCACCCATGGCGAGGTCGATCGTGCCGGCTTCCATGGCGTCGATGAGCTGGGTCGCGATATCCTTCTGCGCCGTGCAGCCTTCCGGCACGGCGTCTTCCCAGTTGCGGTTGGCGGTCTTGGCATAGACAGCCGCCGGGGTCGCGTGGGTAATGCGGGCGGTGGAGACGACGCCGACGGACTTGCCGGCTTCGGTCATCAGTTCGGAGAACAGGGCCAGCTCGTTGCCTTCGACGGTGGAGCAGTCGCCATGGATTGCGTCTTCGCCAAGGTTGATCAGGTTGAAGCGCTGCTTCACACCGGTGTTCATGGAACCCGCCGTCGGAGCGGAATCCGGGGTCTGGGCGTTGATGTTATAAGTCTTGACCAGTGCGCTGTAGAAGTCCGGGGTCTCGTAAGGCAGAACGTTTTCCTCGCCCATCATGCCTTTCTGCTGACCGTCGAAAAGGCGCGTGGCATAGTTCGTGCCGACACCGTTGCCATCGGCGACGAGCAGGATCACGTTCTTGGCGCGGTTGGTGTTCGGCTGGCGGTCGAGAATTGCCTGAATGGCAGCTTCGCCATCCTTGAACCACTGGCTCGAGGCTTGCGGCAGTGTGTCCTGAGCGAAGGCGGCAGAGCCGGTGAGGGCCAGCGCCAGCGTAGAGCTAACGATCGTTTTCATAACATCTCCGAGTGGTAACGGGGAAAACCCGCCCGTTTCTTAGAAACGCCATGTGACAGTTGGTTGACAGTTTCCGAAATAACTTCAATATGTAATGTAATAACATGACAAAATGGAGAAGATTTTAGTATTCCCAAATAAAAGCCAAATAAAATATTTGCCTGTTATTTCTGGCTGCTTTGTATGTGGGAATTTCATTAGCTGGCATAATGATCCGTTCGTATTGTGAGTTTTGCATATGTAATCGTCGTCTCAATACTAAAGGCGGTTGCTCGCTCACAGGGCGGGCTCAAATTTTCAGCCGATGGTTCGGACTGTCATACGCCTTTCATATGAACGTCTGATAATTTTCATATGAAAATGATTGTGTGGCTTTCAAGTCAGGCTCGTCTGGTTGGCCTCTGACTTGAGCACGTTCTATTGGGAGGCCGGCGGAGGCCGGAACTGACCGCAAAATGTCAGGTCTTTTGCATATGTTTGGTCAGCTGGACATTTCGAAACGGCAGGCCGAAATCACGGATCTCGTGCAAAAAGCGGGCTTCGCCTCGGTCGAGGAACTCGCCGAGCGTTTCGACGTCACGACCCAGACCATTCGCCGCGACGTCAATGGCTTGTGCGAGCTGGGCATCCTCAGACGAACTCATGGCGGCGTGGAGCCCCCGGCGCCGGCGTCGAATATCCATTATTCCACGCGCCAGATCCTCAATCTGCCCGAAAAACAGGTGATTGCGAAGCTGGTCGCCGGCAAGGTCGCCAACAATCAGTCGCTGGCGTTTTCCATCGGCACCACACCGGAAATCGTCATGCAGGCCCTGACGGGCCACGAGAAGCTGGCTGTCTTCACCAACAACCTGAATGTTGCTTTCAGCGCCTCCGCGAACCCGACTTTTCAAGTCACAATCGCAGGCGGTCGCCTGCGTCACGGAGACCGGGATGTTCTGGGCTCGGCGGCACAGTCCTTTTTCTCCAACTACAAGGTCGATATCGGTATTTTTGGTGTTGCCGGCGTCGACGAAGACGGCACCTTGCTCGATTTTCACGAAGACGAGGTCGCGGCGCGCCAGTCGATCCTCGCCAATTGCCGCCAATCCTATCTTGTACTCGATCACAGCAAGTTCGGCCGCGGCGCGCATGTGCGCGGTGGCATGCTGAGAGATGTCGACGCCATTTTCACCGACCGTCCCGTGCCTGATGCCATTCTGGCCAATCTCGAAAACACCCGCACACGGGTCTATGTCGGGGGTGGGGGGTGATGGCGGATGCTTTGTTGGCAAGCGCAGGCAAGCCGATCGAACTGGACGGTGTTTCCCGGGTCTGGGGAGACACGATTGCCGTCGATGCCATGTCCGTCGGGATTGAGGCGGGATCCTTCACCGCCCTTCTGGGACCTTCGGGCTGCGGAAAGTCCACCACGCTGCGCATGATCGCCGGTCTGGAAAGCGTCAGTCAGGGCCGTATCCTGATCGGCGGAGAGGACATTACCGAAAGGACACCGTCCAAGCGGGACCTTTCGATGGTGTTTCAGTCCTATGCGCTGTTTCCTCATTTGAGTGTTGCCGAAAATATCGTCTTCGGTCTCAAGGTGCGCCGCGTCGCCCG
Organism: Roseibium aggregatum; assembly: GCF_017309185.1. Taxonomy (GTDB): domain Bacteria; phylum Pseudomonadota; class Alphaproteobacteria; order Rhizobiales; family Stappiaceae; genus Roseibium; species Roseibium aggregatum_B. The sequence continues at coordinate 117,954 of NZ_JAEKJZ010000003.1, forward strand.
CGCGGAGCGGGAGGAGAGGCTGAAAAGAGTGGCGGATCTTCTCGGTCTGTCCGGCATGCTGGAGCGCAAACCCGCGCAGCTGTCCGGTGGCCAGCAGCAGCGGGTCGCGCTTGGCCGGGCGATCATCGCGGAAAAACCGATCTGCCTGATGGACGAGCCGCTGTCCAACCTGGACGCGAAGCTGCGCCACGAAATGCGGGTTGAAATCCGGGCTCTGCAGCGGCAGCTCGGCTTCACCATGGTCTATGTGACGCACGATCAGGTGGAGGCCATCACCATGGCGGACAAGGTGGTGCTCCTGAACAACGGCCGTCTGGAACAGGCGGCGAGCCCGCGCGAACTCTACGAAAGACCGGCAAGCCCTTTCGCCGCGCGTTTTATCGGAACGCCGCCGATGAACCTCTTTCCCGTCAATGCCTTTCGCAAGGTCTGTTCGGCGCCGGACTTTCAGCTCGGCATCCGGCCGGAAGCCCTGCGTCTGGAGAGGGGTGGGCCCGTGTCCGCCTCGATCCGGTCCGTCGAGTATCTCGGCGCCGACATCCTGGCGGACTGCGAAGTCGCGGACACGCCGTTCCAGGTCCGGTTGCCGACAAGCGAGCGGATCATTCCCGGACAGTCGATCGAACTCGGTTTCGAGCTCGACGCGCTTCATGTCTTCGACGCCGATACCGGCCGGCGCCGGGACGATCTTGTCACCGAATTCGGAGCGCGACTGCGCTCCTGACGAACTGCGCGCGCCGCGCAGACCAACCGCAGTAATGCGGACGTTCAAACCTTAGGAAGTAAGCTCATGTTGAAGTCCACTTTCCTGAAAGCCGTTGCTGCGACGGCTCTTTCTTTCAGCACCTGGGCCTCCGCTCAGGCTGTCGATCTGCAATTCTATTTTCCGGTCGCTGTCGGCGGCAAGGCCGCTGAAACGATCCAGGCCCTGACCGACGAATATGTCGCCAACCATCCGGACGTCAAAATCGACGCCGTTTACGCCGGTTCCTATCAGGACACGGTCGCCAAGGCGATCACCGCGTCCCGCGGCGGCAACCCGCCGCAGCTGTCCGTGATCCTGTCGACCGACATGTTCACCCTGATCGATGAAGACCTGATCGAGCCTTTCGACAGCTACCTCTCCACCGAGGAAGACAAGAAATGGCTCGCCGGCTTCTACCCGGCCTTCATGGAAAACAGCCAGACCGGCGGCAAGACCTACGGCATTCCGTTCCAGCGTTCCACACCGGTTCTCTACTGGAACAAGGAAGCCTTCGAAAAAGCCGGCCTCGACCCGGATACCGCTCCGGCGACCTGGGACGAGATGGTTGAATTCGGCAAGAAACTGACCGTCAAGGATGACAGCGGCAACGTCACCCAGTGGGGCGTGCGCATCCCGTCTTCCGGCTTCCCCTACTGGCTGTTCCAGGGCCTGGCCATCGAAAACGGCGCCATCCTGGCCAATGCCGAGGGCAACAAGACCAACTTTGACGATCCGAAAGTTGTCGAAGCTCTGCAGTACCTCGTCGACCTGAGCGTCAAGGACAAGGTCATGGCTCCGGGCATCATCGAATGGGGCTCCACGCCGAAAGCCTTCTTCGAAGGTCAGACGGCCATGATGTGGACCTCCACCGGCAACCTGACCAACGTGCGCGACAACGCTCCGTTCAAGTTCGGCGTCGCCATGCTGCCGGAAAAAGCGCAGCGCGGCGCTCCGACCGGCGGCGGCAACTTCTACCTGTTCAAGGGCGCTTCCGCGGAACAGAACAAGGCGGCCGTCGAATTCGTCCAGTGGATCACCGCTCCGGAACAGTCCGCGAAATGGACCATGGCAACCGGTTACGTCGCACCGCGTCCGGAAACCTGGGACACTGAAACCATGAAGGCTTATGCCGCGGACTTCCCGGCGGTCCTTGTGGCCCGCGACCAGCTCGAATTCGCCAAGGCCGAGCTGTCCACCTATCAGAACCAGCGCGTCACCGGCATCTTCAACGATGCCCTGGCCGCCGCCATCACCGGCTCCAAGGATCCGGCAACGGCGCTGAAGGAAGCTCAGGCACAGGCCGACGGGATCCTGGCCGAGTACCGCTAAGGCACATCTTTTCCGGGGCGCGGGGTTTCTGCCCGCGCCCCGGTCTGTTTTGAAACGTCGAGACTCAGGACTTAAAATCGTGTCCGCAAAGCCGAGCATGACTTCAAGACGTGAATGGATCTATGGCTGGCTGCTTCTGCTGCCCGCGATGGTGCTTCTTTTTGCCTTCACGCATGTGCCCGCGATCACGACCTTACTGAACAGTTTCTTCTCGACACCGCGCGGGCGCCGGGCCGCGAAATTCGTCGGCGTCGAAAACTACGACCGCATGCTGAGCGACCCGGTATTCTGGAAGGTGTTCTGGAACAATGTCTGGTACGCGGTCGGAACGATTCCCGTTTCCATCGCGCTGGCGATCGCAATGGCGCTCTGGGTCAACGACAGGCTCGCCGGCCGGTCCTTCGTGCGCATGGCCTATTTCACGCCGACCGTTCTGCCGCTGATCGCGGTCGCCAACATCTGGCTGTTTTTCTACACGCCCGGCTTCGGCCTGTTCGACCAGATCACCGGGTATCTGTTCGGCTGGCCTTCGAGCAATTACCTCGGAAACACCGACACCGCCCTGGTCGCGGTGATGGTGGTGACAGTCTGGAAGGAGGCCGGGTTTTTCATGATCTTCTATCTGGCGGCCTTGCAGTCCATTCCGCTTTCGCTCAAGGAAGCTGCGCAGATCGAGGGAGCCGGCCGCTGGACCGTCTTCTGGCGGATCACGTTCCCGCTGCTGATGCCCACGACGCTTTTCGTCAGCGTCAACGCGGTGATCAATTCCTTCCGCCTCGTGGACCACATCTTCATCCTGACGGACGGTGGGCCGGACAACGCATCGAAGCTGCTCTTGTTCCTGATTTACGAGGTCGCTTTCCGGCACTGGGAGACCGCCTATGCGGCAAGCCTGACCGTCGCTCTTCTCGTCATATTGTCGTTGCTGGCGATCGGGCAGTTCTACTTCGTGGACCGCAAGGTGCATTACAAATGAACGCGACCTCCTTTTCCTACGACCGGCTCCTGAACACGCTCGGCGCCTGGGTTCTGGCCCTGATGTGGGCGCTGCCGCTGGTCTACGCCGTCTGGACCGCCTTTCATCCGGCTGCCTATGAAGCCAATTTCGATCTGTTCGCGCCCCTGACGCTGGAGAATTTCGCTAAGGCCTGGCAAGCGGCGCCCTTCGCCCGCTACTTTCTGAACACGGTCATCCTGGTGACGATGGTGCTTGCCGGCCAGTTCTTCCTGTGCACGCTGGCGGCCTATTCTTTCGCACGGTTCACGTTTCCCGGCCGCAACATCCTGTTCGCGCTGGTTCTGCTGCAGCTTCTGGTGATGCCGGACATCCTGATCGTGGAGAACTACAAGACGATGCGTCTCCTGGACCTCGTCGACACGATCCCGGCGATCGCGCTGCCCTATGTGGCTTCCGGGTTCGGCATCTTTCTGCTGCGCCAGACCTTCATGACCATCCCGCGCGAGCTGGACGAGGCTGCAAGGATAGAAGGGGCTTCGCCCCTCGGGGTTCTCTGGAAGGTCTATATTCCGCTCGCCAAGCCGACCTATCTCGCCTATGGCCTGATTTCCGTCAGCCACCATTGGAACAACTTCCTCTGGCCGCTGATCGTGACGAATTCGGTGGAAACCCGTCCGGTCACTGTCGGGCTGAACATCTTTTCGGCCATTGACAGCGGCGTCGAGTGGTCGGTGATCAACGCGGCGACCCTGATGACCTCAGGTCCGCTGCTGATCGCCTTTCTCCTGTTTCAGCGACAGTTCGTTCAAAGCTTCATGCGGGCGGGCATCAAGTGAAACCTGGCGTTCTCCACATCGACGCCCGGTATGAGTTTCTACCATCTTAACAGCATTGCCCTACCGATATTATAGACCGTATCCCAAGCCGGTTGGATACGGACGGTGGCCGTGTTAAACCGATTTAAAATTCCCTTGTCGGCGCTGGAGAGCTTACGAGGGTCGAGTGAACCGGAGGATGTTCGTGCCGAAAACGTTTCTTGCCGTTGGCGAATGTATGGTCGAGATGGCGCCGACCGGCGAGGGCACCTATAAAATGGGTTTTGCCGGCGATACGCTCAACACCGCGTGGTATGCCCGCAAATGCCTTCCGGACTCGTGGAGCGTCGGTTACCTGTCGGCGGTCGGACAGGATCAGGTGTCCGGCCGGATGATCGATTTCCTGAAGAGTTCGGGGATCGATACCGGCGAGATGCGCACCCTTGGAGACCGGACGGTCGGGCTTTACCTGATCCAGCTTGAGGGCGGCGAGCGCAGTTTCGCCTATTGGCGCTCCCAGTCGGCGGCCCGTCTTCTGGCGGCGGACCGGGCGCATCTTGAGCAGGCGATGCGCAAGGCCGCTCTGGTCTATTTCAGCGGTATCTCGCTGGCCATCCTGCCGGAAAGCGACCGCAAGGTCTTCCTGGAGTGCCTGAAGATAGCCCGCAGCGGCGGGACGCAGATCGCCTTCGATCCGAACCTGCGCCCGCGCCTTTGGGAAGACGCGGCCACGATGCGGGAGTGCGTTACCGCGGCTGCCGGCCTGTGCGATTTCGTGATGCCCTCCTTCGAAGACGAATTCACGCATTTCAAGGATGCGACACCGCAGGAAAGCGCGGAACGTTATCTTCAGGCCGGCGCGGGCATGGTGGTCGTCAAGAACGGATCCGAGGAGGTCGTCTGGGCATCGGACCGGGACTTCAGGTCGTTTCAGCCCGGCCCGGTGCCGAACGTGGTCGACACCACGGCCGCAGGCGACAGTTTCAATGCGGCGTTTCTGGCGACGTTTCTGGCAGGCGGCGATGTCGTCGCGAGCGTGGAGGCCGGTGCGGCGCTTGCGGGCCGGGTCATACAGCACCGCGGAGCGCTGGTTCCCTGCCTTGAGCCGATCGGCCAGGATTGAACACAATCCGGGAAAACCGGAAACACCGAGAAGTTCAGCTTCCGAGCCGATCGGGAAAAGCCAGGTTCAAGGCATGGCTTCCTGGGCAGCCCGGGCATCTTCCCAAGACGCGAATCGCCGTCCGAATCGCCTGTAACGCCTGCCTTTGGCTCGGCTCGCGGCGCGGAGCCACTGCCCCCGAGCGTTAAGAGGGGTCTCCGTTGAAAGTCCTGAGCGATTTTCTTGTTATGTTATTGTTATTTTTACGTAGCTCTTCCTCTGAATTGATAATACTGAATTATAAAATCAACCTCCGAACCTTGCGAAATTAACCATTCCTTCGCTCGCGAACCGTACGTTAAGGCCGATTTGAAATCGCCTGGGGCAGTTGTTCGTTTGGAGGGAAAATGTTCGCGGGAATGCGTTTGTCGAAGAAAATTCCGGCGCTTGTGGTCGGGACCGCCGCAGTCGTCGGTATCGGTGTCGCTCTGGAGAGCTATTACACTTCTGCTTCCAGCCTCGATGAACTGACAAGGCAACGCCTGATTGCTGCGGCGCACACAGGGGAAGAGCAGTTTCGAACCTATTTCGAGACGATCGAAAGCGAACTTATTCTCGTGGCGGAAAACCCGGGAACCGCATCCGCGGTCAAGGACTTTTCGGCGGCCTGGGACAGCATGGAAGCCTCGGGTCCTGGCGCCATGGAGACCCTGCAGGCTGCGTACATCACGAAAAACCCTCATCCGGTCGGCGAAAAGGATCAGCTCTACAATGCTGACACCGGAACGGACTACGACACAGCCCACTCCGTTTATCACAAATGGTTCCACACGCTCCAGAAGGACCACGGTTATTACGACGTGTTCCTGTTCGATACCAAGGGTAACCTGGTTTATTCGGTGTTCAAGGAAGCGGACTACGCCACGAATTTCCTGACAGGTGGCGGTGAATGGGCGGACAGTGATCTCGGAACGGTTTATCGTGAAGCGCTGGAGATCAAGGAACACAAGGAGGTCGCCTTCAGCGACTTCGCGCCTTACGGACCGAGCGCGGGAGCGGCGGCGAGCTTCATGGCTCACCCGGTTCTCGACAAGGAAGGCGAAACTGTCGGTGTGCTGGCGTTCCAGATGCCTGTGGGAACGATCAACGCGTTCATGCGCCGCAATTTCGGTCTGGGGGAAACCGGTGAGATCCTGTTGGTCGGCGAAGACAGGCTTATGCGCAACGATTCGGAATTTACCAAAGGCGTGGACGATATTCTGGTCACAAAGATCTCAAGCCCGGTTGTCGACAAGGCGTTCCAGGACGGCACCGCCTTCGGCATAGACACCTTGCACCGGAGCGAGAAGCTGGAATTCGATGCCGTGAAATTCGATTATCGCGGCGTACCGTATGTGCTTGTTGCGGCCCAGTCCTACGACGCGGCCGTTGCCCCGATCGTCAAGGCACGCAACAACATGTTCGTCGTTGCACTCGGGCTGCTTGTCATTGCCTCTGTCGCGGCCATTTTCGCTGCGCGCTCGATTACCAGACCGATTGCCAGGCTCGTGGACGCGATGGAGCGTCTTGCCGGTGGCGATACGAAGGTTGAAATCGATGGTGTGGGGCGATCCGACGAAATCGGCGACATGAGCAAAGCAGTCCAGGTCTTCAAGGACAATGCGATCGAGCGCCTGAAGCTTGAACAGCAGGCTCAAAACGAGCGGGACCGCGAACGTCAGCGGCAGATCTTCCTCGAGGACCTAATCAATAGCTTCAAGTCCACGATTTCGACGCGCCTGGCCACTGTCGCGGATCAGATGTCCAGCATGCGCAACTCGGCGGAAACCTTGAACACTCTGGCAAGCGATGCCCAGTCGGAAGCGAATTCGGCCGGAAACGCTTCACGGAGCGCTTCGGAAAACGTGTCGGCGGTTGCCGCCGCGACCGAGGAAATGACGGCCACTGTTCAGGAAATCGCCAATCAGACCGAGGCCACGACGAAAATCGTCAACGAGACCGTCGAGGCGGCGGAGGCGACCAACCGCAACGTGGCCACGCTTTCGGAGGCTGCCGATCATATCGGCAGCGTCGTCAATCTGATCCGGGAAATCGCGGCCCAGACCAACCTCCTGGCCCTGAACGCGACCATCGAGGCCGCCCGGGCGGGCGAGGCCGGGCGCGGCTTCGCGGTCGTCGCGGCGGAGGTCAAGGACCTCGCCGAGCAGACGTCCAAGGCTACCGACGAAATCTCAGGGCGTATCGGCGGTATTCAGACGTCGGTGCGCGATGCAGCTGGCGCGATCGGGCACATTTTCGAAAAAGTCTCCGACATCAAGGCTCTGACGAGTTCCGTGGCCGGGGCCATCGAAGAACAGCGTGCCGCCAACGAGGAAATCGCCCGCTCGGCAAAAATGGCCAGCGACAGCACGGGAGCCGCCGCCGACAACATGAGTTCGGTTTCCGGAGCGGTGCTGCAAACCTCCGACGAAGCCGGATCGGTGAACGCGTCCTCGGATCTTGTTTCCGAAGCCAGCGATCGTCTTGCCGAGGAGGTCGAGCGGTTCCTTCAGGATGTGACCAAGGACGTGGAGGACCGCCGCCACGCCGCGCGCAAGGCCTTTTCGCAGGAAGTGACCGTCAGACTTGAAGACGGCGGGAAGCGGACCGTCGAGTTTATCGACGTGAGCGCCAAAGGCGCGCAGGTCAAGGACATGAAAGACGTTGCCGTCGGCCATAGCCTGGTCTTCGAGCTCATGGATGGAACGCATCTTTCCGGGAAGGTCGTGCGCATGACGGAAGCCGGCTGCGGCGTTGAATTCACGCAGGTCCTGCAAGAGGACCACGCCCTGATCGCCGCCTGACGGCGAGACGTCACCATTCTGGAAAAGGACACCTTCGGGTGTCCTTTTTGTTGCGGCACATGCGGAAACGGGATCCGCTCGCCGGTGCCGGACACCTTGCAGGAACACCACAATGTGATCCCGTTCCGGATCTTTTCGCGGCAGGATGAGCGTTCCTGGAAGAACCAGCCGAAAGCGAAGTCTCATGACCGATACAGCCGACCTGACCATGGACGATGTTCTGCAGATCGACATTGTCTCCGATGTTGTCTGCCCCTGGTGCATCGTCGGCTTCAAGCAGCTTGAACAGGCGATCCGGAAAACGGGGGTTTCTGTCGCGGTCAAATGGCATCCCTTCGAGCTCAATCCCGACATGCCGGAGGAAGGTGAAAACCTGCGTGAGCACATCATGCGCAAATACGGCTCAACCGTCGAGCAGTCCCAGGACGCCCGCAACCGGCTGACGGAACTCGGGGCGGGTCTCGGCTTCGAGTTCCGCTTCACCGATGACATGCGTATGGTGAATACCTTCAAGGCGCACCAGCTCCTGCACTGGGCCGGTCCGCAGGGAAAAGAGCATCTTTTGAAGATGGCTCTGTTCCAGGCTTATTTTCAGGAGCACAGGGATCTCAACGACGTCACGATACTGGCGGATGTCGCCGAAAGTGCCGGGCTTGACCGGGACGGCGCCACGGCGGCGTTGGAAGATGGCCGGTTTGGCGACGCGGTCCGCCGGGAAGAGGCGTTCTGGACCGGCAACGGAATTCACGGCGTGCCCGCGATCGTTTTCGAGCGCGAGCATCTCGTGAGCGGCGCGCAAGGGGTCGAGAACTTCACGAAAATCATCGAACACCTGACGGGCGGCGAGGCGGGCTGACGGTCCGTTTCCGTGCCTTGGGTGGGCGCTTATACCAACCTCAACAAATAAGACCCTATTTGTTGAGGTTGGTATTAGAGGCGTACACGGTGTTCCGCGCGTCCGGGAACCGGTGCTTCGGTCATGTAGGTCTTGCCGTCGGCCTCGCCGTTCAGTCCTTCGGCCGCTGTCGTCATGAAAAGTGTCCTGAAGTCGCTTCCGCCGAATGACGGACAGGTGACCTGGACCGCAGGCACGGAAATCCTCTGGAGGAAAGTCCCGTCGGGCGCGTAGCGGGCCAGCCGCCCGGCGCCCCATTGGGCATTCCAAAGGCATCCTTCGCCGTCGACAACAGATCCGTCCGGATTGAGATCGTCGGCTCCCAGGTCGACGAAAAGAGCAGGCTCTGACGCAGGCCAGCCTTCCTCGTCCAGGGCGACGCGCCGGATGGATTGTCTCTCCGTGTCCGCGAAATAGGCGGTGCGGGCGTCCGGCGAGAAACAGATCGAGTTTGAAATCGTGATGCCGCCGAAGAGCTTGCGCAATTCGCCCTTGTGGTAGCGGTAGATCGCACCGGCACTCGTTTCGGCATGGATCCCCATGGTGCCGATCCAGAAGCCGCCCATCGGATCCGCGCGTCCGTCATTGGAGCGCGTTACCGGATTATCGGCCTCCAGATCGCAGAGGTTTACGGACGCGCCGCTTTCGAGATCGAACCGGAACAGCTTGCTGGCGCTGGCGATCAGCAGTTCGTTGCGGCTGACCCATCCGGCTGCCGAGACGTATTCGTCGAACTGCCAGGACTTCGGCGTGCCATCTTCCCGTGTCAGAAGCTGCTTGCTCAGAATGTCGAACCAGAAGAGCTGCTGCCGCTCCGGATGCCAGAGCGGCCCTTCGCCCAGGACACACTGGCGCTCGTCGAATACCTGGCTCATGAAACCTCCCCTGTTTCCGCGGCTGCCGTGTCATATGCGGCAACGATTGCGTCCGCCCGTGACCTGATCCCGGCGACGGTCAGGCCGGGCTTGTAAAGCGCGGTTCCGATGCCGAAACCGGTGACGCCCGCCTCGAGCCACGCCTTGAAATTATCCGGTCCGGCGCCGCCGACCGCATAGGTTTGCGTTCCCGCCGGCAACACGGCGCGCATGGCCTTCAGGCCATCCGGGCCGATCAGCGAGGCGGGGAAGAACTTGAGACCGTCGGCCCCGTTGCGGAGCGCGGTGAAGCACTCCGTTGGGGTCATCACCCCGGGAAAGGACGCCATGCCTTCCGCCCTGGTCCTTGCGATCACCTCCGGATTGCAGTCCGGCGAAACGATCAGCGTGCCGCCCGCCGACTTGACGTCGAGCACTTGTTGCGGGGCGAGCACGGTTCCGGCGCCGATTTCTGCCGCGCCGGAAAAGTGCTGCGCCATGGCTTCAATGCTTTTCAGGGGTTCCGGCGAATTGAGCGGCACTTCGATCCGGGTGATACCGGAAGCGATCAGTTCTTCTGTGATGGGCAGCGCCTCACCCGGGGTCAGGCCTCTCAGGATGGCGATCAGGTTCCGGCTCATGACGGCTCTTTCGAAAAGGAGGAAAAGGCGAGGGAGAGACCTTTCAAGGTGATGCTGTCTCCGTCCAGAAGACTGGTGTCAAAGCCGACACACTCCAGGGCGCTCTCATAGGTTTTCGCGATGCGGTCAGTCCCGACAATGGCAACCGGCCGGTTGGCGATGTCATTTTGAACGGCGGCCAGCTCCGCGCCGATCAAGAGACCGGACAGGCGGCCCCGGGCGGCTTCGGGCGTGAGACCGGCGATCAGACCGGCCGCGCGGATCCCGAAAAGGCCGGCGGTCAATTGCGCGGGGGTTTCGAAGGCTTCCCGAACGGCCTGAGCGAACGCCTCGGCCTCCAGCGCGTCTTGCGACAACCCGTGCCGGAGAACGGAGTGTCCGCTGAGAAGCGCGAAAACCTCGCCGGTCATCATGGTGCGGAAGGAGATGATCTCGCCGTTGCCGACAATCGCCCACTTCGTGTGGGTTCCCGGCAGGCACAGGACGCCGTGAAAGTCCGGGTCTTCGGCAAGCACGCCCGCGGTCTGGGTTTCTTCTCCGCGCATGACATCGGCCGGGGCGTGCTGCAGGACACCGGGCAGGATGAGAACGTCAAGGCGCGTGTCCTGCGTGTCTACCCGGGTGGCTTCTTCAAGAGAGGGCGGGGCGCAGGGGGCCGCTTTATAGGGTGCCTCCACCCAGCCCTGCCGAGCCCCCGCCATGCCGCAGACGATCACCGGCGTTCTGCTGCCCTCGTCCAGAATATCCCCGATCAGCTCCAGCAGCGCCGGCTCGAATTCGTTCCGGGCGAGCTTCCCCATGCCTTTGCCAGAGCTCCGCCGGGCAAAAGGGTTTCCCGCGCCGTCCATGGCCCAGATGCGCAGATTGCTGGTGCCCCAGTCCGCCGCGATCCAGGATGCCTTGCCCTGCGTGCTCATCCGGTAACCACCACACCGCCGTCGGCGACGAGAACCTGGCCGGTCATGGCCCTGCTGGCCTCCGAGGCCAGGAACAGGACCGGTTCGACCATTTCCTCCGGCTGAAGCTCCTTCTTCAGGCACTGCCGGTCGATATGGGCCGCAAGGGTTTCGGCGGTCACCCACATGTCCTTTTGCTTCTGTGTCAGGACCCAGCCGGGAGCGATGGCGTTGACCCTGATGTTATCGGGCCCGAACTCCCGCGCGAGACTGCGGGTCAGGCCGGTAATGCCGGAATTCGCGGTCGTATAGGCCGGGTAGCCGGCGTTTCCCATCATGTAGGAGATCGAGGTGAAGTTGACGATGACACCTCCTCCCGTAGCCCGCATCGCCGGAATAACGTGCTGGCAGGCGAAGAAATAGGCTTTCAAATTCACCGCCATTGCCTCGTCCCAATAGTTCTCGTCGACTTCTCCGGTCGCGTGACGCTGATCGTTGGCGGCGTTGTTGACCAGAATTTCAACCGGCCCATGCGCTTCCGCCGCCTTGTCCAGGGCGGCTTTCAAGGCTGAGGTATGTGTGGTGTCACACGAAATGTAGAGCGGCCGGTGACCGGTCCTTTTTTCCATGTCATCGCAAAACCCGGAGGCGTCCGAGCGCTGGACAAAGGCGACCCTGGCGTTCTGGCGGAGAAACCCCTCCGTTACGGCTGCACCGATACCGGAGCCGCCGCCGGTGATGAAGACAGACCTGCCCGCCAGGTCAGAAAAATTCACGTTCATGGCGTTCTCCCGCATTTTTTAGTTGACCTTCCACCCTTGTGACCTTTGTCAATGATGGGGTCGGGAGGGAACGTTACTTCCGGATCGAGCACCAAACAATGTATCGCGTGAGCGGATCGCGGCTTGACATGAATGCTCGTTCAGGTTTGATAAGTCCGGTCCGGCAATCTGGCGTTGGCTTTGCGGGAGTTGCTTGAACTCGACCGGGTCCGGATCCACAGGGAGGAAGAGAATGACCAGCAGAATTTTACGCCTGGCCTTGCCGTTTATGGCCGGGCTGGGGCTTGCATCGGTGGGCACTGTAGGCGCCTGGGCCGAAGACATCAAGATCGCGCATGTTTACGGTAAAACCGGCCCGTTCGAGGCCTATGCCAAGCAGTCGCATACGGGCCTGATGATGGGCCTGGAATACGCGACGGACGGCACGATGGAAATCGACGGCCGCAAGATCTTGGTTCTTGAAAAGGACACGCAGCTCAAGCCCGATATCGGCAAGGCCGCTCTGGCGGAGGCGTATGGAGACGATGAGGTCGACATTGCCGTGGGGCCTGTCTCCTCCGGCGTTGCGCTGGCCATGCTGCCGGTGGCGGAAGAATATGAAAAGCTGCTCATCGTTGAGCCCGCCGTCGCCGATTCCATCACCGGCGAGAACTGGAACCGTTATGTGTTCCGCACGTCCCGCAATTCCTCCCAGGATGCAGTCGCCAACGCGGTGGCGCTCGGTCAGGAAGGCGTCTCCATCGCGACCCTTGCCCAGGATTATGCTTTCGGGCGCGACGGCGTCGCAGCCTTCAAGGAAGCGCTGGAAGGCACCGGCGCAAAGCTCGTGTTCGAGGAATACACGCCGACCGACACGCAGGATTTCACAGCCAACGCGCAGCGTATTTTCGACGCCTTGAAAGACGAGCCGGGCCGCAAGTTCCTGTTTGTCATCTGGGCTGGCGGCGGCAACCCGATCGGCAAGATCAAGGCTATGGAGCCGGAGCGTTTCGGTGTCGAGATCGCGACCGGCGGCAACATCCTGGCGGCCATGAAGGCCTATAAGGAACTGCCCGGCATGGAGGGCGCGACCTATTACTACTATGAGATCCCGAAGAACCCGGTGAACGACTGGCTGGTTGCCGAACACCAGAAGCGCTTCGACGCGCCGCCGGACTTCTTTACCGCAGGAGGCATGTCCGCCGGTATCGCGATCGTCGAGGCGATCCGCAAGGCTGGGTCCACGGACACCGAGGACCTGATCGCCGCCATGGAAGGCATGGAATTCGAAACGCCTAAGGGCAAGATGATGTTCCGTGCGGAAGATCATCAGGCGCTGCAGCCGATGTATCACTTCAAGATCAAGGTCGATCCTGATGTCGAATGGGGCATTCCGGAACTGGTGCGGGAACTGAAGATCGAGGACATGAACATCCCGGTTCGCAATCAGTAGGCTTTTCAACTCCCCGCTGATCGTTATGCTCGGCGGGTAAAGCGCAAAAGCTGCGAAACCCCCGGCCGGATAGACCCTTATCCGGCCGGGATCGCCTTCACTTTCCTTTTCCCGCCACAGGACCGCCTGCCATGGTCAAAGAGCATCCCATTCTGGAAACACGGGACCTGACCGTCCGCTTCGGCGGCCATGTCGCGGTCGATCATGTTTCCTGCCGTTTCGACCGGGGGACGCTGACGGCCATCGTCGGTCCGAACGGCGCCGGAAAGACCACGTATTTCAACCTGATTTCCGGACAGCTTCCGGCGACGGGGGGCTCTGTCTTCCTGAATGGCGAGGACATCACCGGCATGTCCGTCCCCAACCGCACGGAACGCGGGATCGGGCGGGCGTTTCAGCTCACCAATCTGTTTCCGACGCTGAGTGTGCGCGAGAACGTAAGGCTCGTCGCGCAGGCCAAGGCCCGCATGGGGTTCGATCTTTTCTCCATTGCCGAAAGCCATGTCGAACTTCTGGAGCGCGCCGAGCATGTGCTGGCCGAGGTCAGGCTGATCGATCAGGCCGATCAGATCGTCTCCGCCCTGCCGCACGGCGATCAGCGGAAGCTGGAAGTGGCCATCCTGATCGCGCTCGGTCCCCAGGTTCTGATGTTCGACGAACCGACCGCAGGCATGAGCGTCGACGAGGTGCCGGTGGTGCTTGAACTGATCCAGAAACTGAAAAGCGATTTGGACCGGACGATCCTGCTCGTGGAACACAAGATGGACGTGATCCGCAGCCTTGCAGACCGCATCATCGTTTTGCACAACGGCGCCCTGGTGGCCGATGGCGAGCCGGCGGAGGTCATCGCCCTGCCGGTGGTGCAGGAAGCCTATCTCGGCAAGGCGCCGGAGGCGGCGGCATGACAGTGAACCCGCTTCTGTCTCTTCAAGGAGTTCACACCCATATCGGGCCCTATCACATTCTCCAGGGCGTCGACCTGACGGTGCCGGAAGGCGGCGTGACCGTGCTTCTCGGCCGCAACGGCGCGGGCAAGACCACGACGCTGCGCACGATCATGGGGCTCTGGCAGGCCAGCAAGGGCGAAATCCACTTCCATGACCACATGATCACCGGACTGGCGACCCCGGAGATTTCCCGGCGCGGGATCGCCTTCGTTCCCGAAGACATGGGGATCTTCACCGATCTGACGGTGGAGGAGAACATGATCCTGGCGGCCGTCAACGGTCCGATGGACGCAAAGCGCCTTGCCTGGATCAAGGATCTGTTCCCGCCGATAGGAACCTTCTGGGCCTCGCCCGCGGGGACGCTGTCCGGGGGGCAGAAACAGATGCTTTCGGTGGCCCGCGCGATCATCGAGCCCCGCCGCCTGATCCTGATCGACGAGCCGACCAAGGGGCTGGCGCCGGCGATCGTCAAGGCGATGATCGATGCCCTGGCGGAACTGAAGGCGACCGATACGACCATCCTGCTGGTGGAACAGAATTTCGCCATGGCCTCGAGCATCGGCGACACGGTCGCCGTCATGGACGACGGGCGGATCATCCACAGCGGCTCCATGCAGGAGCTTGCCGGAGACAGTGCCTTGCAGGAAAAACTGATGGGGCTGAGCCTGGAGGCGCATCAATGAGCGAACAAGCCATCAAGCCGCGCATCGAGAAAATACCGCTGAGCGAACAGGTCTTTCGCAAGCTTCCCATATTCCTGGTGCCGCTTCTGGCGCTGGCGGGACTGATCGCCATCGGCAACCCCGCAAGCTGGCTGACGCTGACCGTCGCGGGGCTTGCGATGGGCATGATGGTCTTCATCATGGCGTCCGGTCTGACCGTCGTGTTCGGGTTGATGGACGTGATCAATTTCGGCCATGGCGCGTTCGTGACCGTCGGGGCGTTTGTCGGCTTTACCGTTCTGGCCTGGGTGGCGGGCTGGACCGCGTCGCCGAGCGTCCTGCTCAATCTGGCCGCCGTTCTCGTCGCGATCCTGGCCGCGATGCTCGTCACCGGTCTCCTGGGCTACGCGTTCGAGCGGGTGATCGTGATGCCGGTTTACGGAGATCACCTGAAACAGATCCTGGTGACCATGGGCGGGCTGATCGTCGCCCAGCAGATGATCCACGTGGTCTGGGGACCGGACGAGATGCATCTGTCCCGCCCGGAGGCCCTGCAGGGCTCGGTGGTTCTCGGCGAGGCAGCCATCGAGAAATACCGGCTGGTGGCTGTCGGCATAGGTCTTGCCCTGTTCCTCGCCATGCGCCACGTCCTGAAGAAGACGAAGATCGGCCTTCTTGTGCGTGCCGGTGTCGAGAACGGGGAAATGGTCGAGGCGCTCGGCTACCGCATCCGCCGCCTGTTCCTGCTGGTGTTCATGACCGGATCGGCGCTCGCGGGTCTTGGCGGTGTCATGTGGGGGCTCTATCAGGAGACGATCACCGCGCACATGGGGTCCGACATCATGGTGCTGGTGTTCATCGTCGTGATCATCGGCGGTCTGGGATCGGTGGAAGGCTGCTTCATCGGGGCGCTTCTGGTCGGGCTGCTCGCCAACTACACGGCGTTTCTCGCCCCGAAAGTGGCGCTGATCTCCACCATCGCGCTGATGGTGGCGATCCTCATGTGGCGGCCGCAGGGGCTTTATCCCGTGGTCAAGGCGAAATAGGGGGGCGTGGAGATGCTGACGAGACTCCTATCCGGTGACACGCCGCGAAGCAGCCTTCTGACGGTCCTGCTTCTGATCGTTCTGGTGTCGCTTGCCTTCGCGCCGTTTCTCTTTCCGGGCACCAAGTCGCTGGAAACGGCGGCGCGGATCTGCATCTTCATCGTGCTGGTTGCCAGCTACGACCTACTGCTCGGCTATGCCGGGATCGTGTCCTTCGCCCATACGATGTTCTTCGGCATCGGAGCCTACGGAACGTCGCTTGCCCTTTCGGCCACGGGAGCAAGCTACTGGTCGCTGCTGTGGGGAACCGCGGCGGGCGCTGTCGTCGCCGCCGTTTTCGCTCTCGCCATCGGGCTTTTCTCGCTACGGGTCAAGGCGATCTTCTTCGCCATGGTGACGCTCGCGGTGGCCAGTGCCTTTGCGGTGCTGGTGTCGCAGATGTCCTGGCTGACGGGCGGCGAGGACGGCCTCAACTACAAGATCCCCCGCGAACTGACCCCGGCCTTCAAGCTAGTGAAGGACAAGGTGTTCGATGTCCGGATCAACGGCAAACTGCTGGCCTACTACCTGGTGTTCTTCGCATCCGCGATCCTGTTTCTGGTCATGCTCAGGATCGTGAACTCGCCGTTCGGGCGTACGCTCAAGGCGGTGCGCGACAACGCCTTCCGGGCGGAGGCCATCGGCTACCGCGTCGTCTGGTACCGGACGGCGGCCACTGTGCTCTCCGCCGTCATGGCAGCCCTTGCCGGATCCCTGCTTGCCATCTGGCTGCGTTACACCGGACCGGCAACGACGCTTTCCATGGAAATCATGATCGACATATTGCTGATGGTGGTTATCGGGGGAATGGGTACTCTTTACGGTGCCGTTCTGGGGGCAACCCTGTTCATTCTGGCGCAGACCTATCTGCAGAATCTGATGGGGGTCGCCGCCGAGGCGACGGAGGCGGTGCCATTGCTGTCCAGTCTGGTGGCGCCGGAGCGCTGGCTGCTCTGGCTCGGGGTCCTGTTTGTCCTGTCGGTCTATTTCTTCCCGGCGGGAATCGTCGGGCGGCTTCGGGAAGGTGCGCGTGGACGGTAAACAGCTTCATGTTCGCGACGAAGGTGAGGGGCGGCCGCTTGTCCTGCTCCATGGCTGGTCCTGTCCGGGGCCATTTTTCAAGGGGCAGGTGAATGCGCTCAAGAAGCATGTCCGCTGCATCGTTCCCGATCTTCCAGGCCACGGCGAAACCGGCGGCCGACTGCCCCTGACCATCGAAGCCGCGGCAGATGCAATTGCGGCGTTTCTGGAAAACGAGGATCTCACGGATGCCGTGCTGTGCGGATGGTCCATGGGGGCTCATGTCGCCTACGCCATGATCGAGCGTCACGGCCCCGAGCGGATCGCCACCGTCGTCGGCATCGACATGTCGCCGAAAATCGTCAACGACGAGGAGTGGTCCAACGGCACGCTGAACGGATTGACCGCGGCCACCAACGAACATGTTCTGAATGCACTCGTGCCCGAATGGCCGAAACTGCCCGGCGGAATTGCCCGGCGGTTGTTCGCAAGCGACCGGCCAATGGATCGCGCCCTGCTCGACTTCGCCACCGCGGAGATCGCCAAATGCGATCCGGTGCTGCTCAAACCCATGTGGGCATCCCTGGCGCGGCAGGATTTCCGGGCTTTGCTGAAGGCCTTCCCGCTGCCGCTTCATCTGGTCTATGGGGCCCACAGCCAGCTTTACGGGCCGGGTGTGGCTCAGTGGCACAAGGACAATGTGCCGGATTTTCAGCTTCATGAATTCGAGAGTTCAGGCCACTCGCCGCACATGGAAGAGCCGGAGCGTTTCAACGCGTTGCTGCGATCGATTGTCCGCGGGGCAGACCGGGGCGGAGCGGGCTGAATTTGCGGTTGCCGCTCCCGCTTTTACAAGGTTCACGATGTTTTAAAGCAGGGTGTGCAACGCTTAAGGCAACAGGCGCTTGAGGATCAACTGCTTTTCCAGAGCATCGTTTGCAAGACTTGGTGCCGGCGGGACCTGCGGCGTGTTTTACTCAAAGCTAAATGCACTAAGAGGCGTAGCCGCGATCCTGGTGGCGGGTTTTCACTTTTTTCTGCCTTATGAAAACACCGTTCCTCTTATTCGGAACGCCGCGCTTTTCGTCGATTTCTTCTTCATCCTGTCTGGTTTCGTGATCTGGAAGAGTTACCACCGGTCGATCCGGACCGGTGCGGTCCGTTTCAGGCAATTCGCCTTTTTGCGGCTGATGCGGCTTTACCCGGCCCACTTTTTCATCATGATGGCCTGGCTCGCCGCCATCGGCGGCAGATATGCAGCCGCCCGCTTCCTGGGTATCGGCAGCACCGATCTCGGATACAACACGCCCGGGCTTTTTTTCGAGAACCTGCTTCTGATCAATTGCTACGGCCTTTCCAGGGACCTTGGCTGGAATTTTCCGAGCTGGAGCATATCGGCGGAACTTTTCGCCTATCTGGTCTTCTTCATCGCTTATGTGCCGCGCGGGGCTTTCTCATCGAGCCGAAAGCCTCATCCCTGGCGACCGTTCCTGTTTTCCGCGCTCTGTTATCTGGCTCTCTGGATCATCGGTCTTTCCCTGTCCCAGCCGGACCTGTCCTTCCGCCATTCCGACTTCGGCTTTCTCCGTGCCATGGCCGGCTTTTTCATTGGTGTCGGCATTGCCCAGCTGGATTTCGGGCGCATCCTCAAGAGGCGGGGAGCTGCGGCCGATACGTTTCTGGAGCTGCTCCTGGTTGCCGCCGCCACCGGGCTTGTCAGTGTGTCGGGCTCAGACTACGGCCTTCAGATGGCGGTGATGCTGGGGTTCGCGGTGGTGGTCGCGTATTTTTCCGGACAATCGCAAGGGCTGGTGTCGCGGCTTCTGGATACGCGGGTCATGCAATATTGCGGTCAGATCTCGTATTCGTTTTATCTCTGGCACATGTTCGCCTTTCTGTCCTGCACGGAACTGGCGAAGATCGTGTTTCATACCGAGATGACCGCGACGGACCACGTGGCGGGAAACGCCAAATGGCTGGTCATAATCGCGGCCTTCTCTCTGACGACCGTTCTCTCGGTCCTCACCTATCATCTGGTGGAGCAACCATTCCGGTGCTGGTCGAAAGACTATGCGGCGCGTACTTGGCGGCGGGAGCCGTCGGCGGCCCGATGACGCGTCAGAAGTAACGGTGCCGCCTAGTTGGACCTTGTTCGTTGCGGCCGGTAGTCGTGCCGGCTTTCCCGGCGTTCCCTCAAACCGGCGAGCTGCCGGAGAAGCCTGAAGGCGTCTTGCGGGTTTTCCGCGATTTCCAGGATCAGCTTCTTGCGGACCGCATCGGCGAAGGTCTGCGCGCTGTCCGCGGTGACGACAAAGGCCGCGGGGCCGCCGATGATCTCCCGGTAGAAGCGGTCTTCCAGATCGTAGGTGACCGGCCGGCCGGAGCAGTGCCGGCACAGAACCGCGAGCCCGTTGATCACGATGCCGGAAGAGACGACGGTCTCCCGGGCCTCTGAGATGGTCGGGCCGTTCCAGTTGTTGGCGCTGTCGGCGGAAAGATCGATAACCCGGCGCAAACCCTGGTAAGCGTTGGTGTCAATCAGTTCCTTGCCCTTGAGCAGCGCCGCGCCGATCGCGTTGCGCCCATAGGCCTGCCGCGGGGCCTCCATCAGTCTGGCGGCGAACGCTTCTGCCGAAGCCCTGCCGTCGATTACGGTCCAGTCGACGACCACATCCTGCGAGAACATGTCTGCCCATTCCACGTAGGTGACGGCGATCTTGCCGTAGATATTGTCCGTTATGGCGTTGAGAACCGCCGGATCCGTGATTGCTTGCGCATATCCGGCGCGTTGAAACCGGATTTCCGCATCGTCGATCGAGCCGGTCGCATCGGCGAGGAGAACGAGTTCAAGGTCGAGTTCTTCGGAAAGGGAGGGGGAGGTCAAAAACAGGAAGGAGAAAACCAGGCATGAGAAAAACCGCATCGCAGATCGCTCCCGGCAAGTGGTGCTTCACTTAACGTAGGGCAGCGGGTCCCAAAAGGAAAAGGGGGGCGGGGCGAAGAAAAACCCGCCCTCAATGAGGGCGGGTGCAATGTCGCTGTGTTTGGCTCAAATCCGCTCAGGCAACCGCGCGGGCCAGAGCGCATTGAGACCAGAGATCGTTGATCGCATTGGCGAGATACTCGATATCCTCGGCGCTGTGCAGCGGTGTCGGCGTGAAGCGCAACCGCTCGGTGCCGACCGGGACGGTCGGATAGTTGATCGGCTGAACGTAGATGCCGTAAGTGTCGAGCAGGATGTCGGAGATCCATTTGCACTTCTTGGCGTCGCCAACCATCACCGGAACGATGTGGCTTGGGTTTTCCATGTGCGGAATGCCGCGCTTGTCGAGGGCCGCACGCAGCTGGGCGACCCGGTCCTTGTGGGCCTTGCGCTCGAACGGGCTGTCCTTCAGGTGACGGATGGATGCGGTTGCGCCGGCTGCCAGTGCCGGCGGCAGGGCGGTGGTGAAGATGAAGCCGGAGGCAAAGGAGCGGACAAAGTCGATGACTGTCTTCGAACCGGTGATATAGCCACCCATGACGCCGAAGGCCTTGCCGAGCGTGCCTTCGATGATGGTCAGGCGGTCCATCAGGCCTTCGCGCTCGGCGACACCGCCGCCGCGCGGACCGTACATTCCGACGGCATGGACTTCATCGAGATAGGTCATGGCGCCGAACTCGTCGGCCACGTCGCAAATTTCCGCGATCGGCGCGATGTCGCCGTCCATCGAATAGACGCTTTCGAAGGCGACCAGCTTCGGCGCATCCGGATCGTCTGCGGCCATAAGTCGCTCCAGATCGGCCACGTCATTGTGCTTGAAAACGCGTTTTTCACAGCGGGCGTGACGGATGCCTTCGATCATGGAGGCGTGATTGAGGGAATCGGAATAGATGATCAGCCCCGGGATTTGCGCCCCGAGCGTGCCGAGAGCGGCCCAGTTGGACACATATCCGGAGGTAAAGATCAGGGCGGCGTCCTTGCCGTGAAGGTCGGCCAGCTCGCGTTCCAGGAGGACGTGATAGTGGTTGGTTCCGGAAATATTGCGCGTTCCGCCGGCGCCGGCGCCGCATTTGGCGATGACGTCCTGCATCGCGCCAACGACTTTCGTATGTTGTCCCATTCCCAGATAATCGTTGGAACACCAGACAGTTACGTCCTGAACCGAGCCGTCTTCCCGGTAGCGCGTCGCCCGTGGGAAGCTTCCTGCCTGACGTTCCAGATCTGCAAAAACGCGATAGTTTCCGTTGTCGTGAAGTGCGTCCAGGCGTTCCTGCAGATACGCGTTCATGTCCATCGTGCCGGTCCTCTTCATCACTGACCCGATGGCCAGCGCCTCTCTCTCCCGATGGCGCGGTGTCTCCGCGCCGAATTTTTATTAAGGCGTCCGTGCGTGACGGATCGAACCTAACGGGAAATCTATAACAATTAAAAACTGGAATACAAATTTTTGGGCCTTGATCAAGGTCAATCCCGCCGACAAATTTTGTCCAGGCCAGGGGAAAAGGTGAGCGGTACTCCAAAACCTTTTTTTGTTTCAATGAGATGTTTGCGGAACGGTCCTGGCTAAGGGATGTTTTCCGTTTGTTCCCGGCGTTGAAGGGCAAAAATAATTTTATCGACCTTCATAAATTCGCTTAAAATATAACTATTGCGTGTTATTAATAAGTCTCTTGCTTTCTGATTGCAGACGTGAATAGTGATTCATGTTTTGCGAAAGGCGGGAGGGCGGAATGTGATTGGGACGGCAGGAAACCATGAAGCGCCGCACAAGGTGCTTGGCAATCAGCCTAAAACAGCCCGCGGCGAAGCGACACGCAAAGCTCTCATTTCAGCTGCGGAGCGCGTGATCGGCGCAAGGGGATACAACGACGCTTCGATCGGGCAGATCACCAGCGAAGCCGGCGTCGCCCAAGGCACTTTCTATATTTATTTTACGACCAAGGAGGAGGTTTTCTCCGAGCTGGTTCTGGAAATGGGCCGTCTGGTCCGGCACGAAATCACCGAAGCGACACAGGGCATTCAGGACCGCCTGCAGATCGAGCGGGCCGGGCTTCAGGCGTTTCTGGAATTCGTTCAGGCGCACCCGGATCTTTACCGGATCGTTCAGGAAGCGCTGTTCGTCGATCCGGCGGCTTACCGGGAATATTACACGAGCTTTGCGGAAGGCTACAAGGCAGGGCTTCTGGCCGCGCAACAGGCCGGACAAATCGTTGATATCGATGTCGAGGTTCTCGCCTGGGCGCTCATGGGCATCGCCCGTTCCCTTGGTGAACAATACGTGGTGTTCGGCAAGGACACGCCGATTGAGCACCTGGTCGCTCAGGCCCACAGGCTGATCGCCAGCGGACTCAAGCCTTGAGGCAACGGACATGACTTTAGTCGAGACCGAGCAAAGGGGCGGGGCCGTCTGGTTGTGGCTCAACCGGCCGGACCGGCACAATTCGCTGATCCCGGAACTGGTCTCTGACTTACGCGCCGCGATCGCGGCGGCGGCGAAGAGGAATCCGGCCGCGCTTGTTCTGTCCGGTCGCGGAGCCAGTTTTTCCACCGGAGGGGATGTGGCCGGGTTTCTGGCTCATGCCGGTTCTTGCGCCGAACTTTCCGACTACGCCGGGCGGTTGGTGAGCGCCTTGCATGAAGCCATACTCGATCTTCTGGCGTTTCCGGTTCCGGTTCTCGCCGCCGTAAACGGGCCGGTCACCGGCGGAGCGCTGGGGCTGGTGCTTGCGGCCGACCTTGTGGCCGTGGCCGAGCACTCCTTCCTGCAACCCTATTATTCAGAGATCGGCTTCGGGCCGGACGGCGGCTGGACGGCTCTCCTGCCGGATCGGATCGGTGTCTCGAAAGCCCTCGAAATTCAATATCTGAACAGGCGCCTGGATGCCCAGGAGGCAGCCGCGCTCGGGCTGGTGGCGCGCGTCTGTCCGGCATCCGGACTGGGATCGGTGGTCGACGGATGGGTGGCGGAAATCGGCGGGGGGAGCGCGCAAACCCATCGGGTGACCAGGCAAAATGTCTGGGACGAGCGGCGGTGCGCGGGCGTTCGCGACCGTCTGGAGCGGGAAAGGAAGCGGTTCCTGGATCTGGTCACCTGTCCGGCCACGATCACCGGCATGAGAGAATTCACGCGCGAACGCGCGTGACCGCGGAAATGGGGACGCGCTGGCCTATGATCCCGGGGGGACCATGGAATTTGTAACGGATATGGCGGCGAAACGGGCTGAAATGACACCCGAAGCCGTCGCGTTTTCCGATTTCGACACCGGCCGGAATTTCACGTTTGCGGAGATCGACCGCCGTGCCTGTCAGCTCGGCGGAGTGTTTCGCGCGCGCGGCCTGGAGGATGGAGACCGGGTGGCTGTGCTCTGCCTGAACCATCCGGACTTCTTTGTCCTGCTGTTCGCGGCGCAGAAAACCGGCATTGTTCTGGTGCCGCTCAACTGGCGCCAGCCGGCCGCCGAATTGAACCTGGTTCTGTCCGCCTCGCGGGCGAAGCTCCTGTTCCACGATGAAGCGTTCGCCGAAACCGCAGGGGAGCTTGCCGCGGGAAGCGGGATCGGCCTGCTGCCGCTGGGTGCGATGGCGAACGGCGAAAGTGCTCTGGACGGTGTTTTGGAAGAGGGCGGCTCCACACCGGTGCGCGGCGGACTGGTGAAGGCCGGCACCCCCTGGTACCTCCTTTACACCTCGGGCACCACCGGCCTGCCCAAGGCGGTGATCCAGACCGCGGGCATGGCCTATGCCAACACGGTCTGTTACGCCCAGAGCGCAGGCATTGTGACGGGTGAAACCGGAGTGAATTACCTGCCGCTGTTTCATACCGCCGGCATCAACCTGCCGACCCTGCCGCTCTTTCTGTTTGGAGGGACCTCCACCGTTTTGCGGAAATTCGAGGCGGACACGGTTCTGGATCTCGTCGACGCGGGACGTGTGAGCTGCTTTTTTGCCGTCCCCGCCGTCTATCAGGCCATGGCGCTTTCCGGCAAAATCGAAACCACGGATTTCTCCCGGGTCAGGTCGCTTTATTGCGGAGGGGCTCCGGTGCCGAAGCATTTGTTACAGGATTTCCAGAAACGTGGGGTCACCATCTGCAATGGGATGGGGATGACGGAGACGGGGCCGACGATATTCTTGATGGACAAGGCGCATGCCGCGGAAAAGATCGGCTCCGTCGGCAAGCCGCAGCTGCTGACGGATGTCAGGCTTGTGGATGGCCGCGGACAGGTCGTTCAAGGGGCCGGTGAAGGCGAGGTTGAGGTCCGGGGGCCGAATGTCACCCCCGGCTATATGGACAATCCCGAAGCAACCGCGGCCGCGTTCACAACAGACGGCTGGCTGAAATCCGGCGATATCGCGCGGCGGGACGAGGACGGCTACTACTCTATCGTCGACCGGATCAAGGACATGTACATCTCCGGAGGTGAAAACGTCTATCCGGCCGAGGTCGAAAGGGTTCTTCTGACCCACCCGGCTGTTCTGGAGGCCGTGGTCGTCGGGGTGCCGGACGAAAAATGGGGAGAGGCCGGTGCCGCCTATCTGATCGCCCGCCCGGGAGAGATGCTCGATGCGGCAGGCCTGACCGGCTGGTGCCGTTCCCGGCTCGCCGCCTACAAGGTCCCCAAAAGCTTTCTTGTCGTCGAAGAGCTGCCGCGCACCGCGGCGGGCAAGGTGCGCAAGACCATTTTGAAAGACACGTTCTTGCAGGAAAACGACCGGAGGTTTCTCAAGTCATGAGTGATGCGGACGAAGCGTGTTCCGGCGCGACTGCCTTCTGGACCCCCGGTCAAGCGGAGTTCGATGCCTTCGCCAGGCTCTCCGGCGATGACAACCCCATCCATGTCGACCCCGCCTTTTCCGCCCGGACCCGGTTCGGACGCACCGTTTCCCACGGGATGCTGCTCTACACGAAGGTGTTCGCGCATCTGGAAAGGCTCTATCCGGGCCGGTCCCACGTCCTGCAGACGCTGATGTTTCCGAACCCGGCCTACGCGGACGAGGAACTGACCCTGACGTTTGAAGAAAACCCGGAGCGGAAAGATCAGATCCTGATCGAGGTCAAGCGCAGCGCCGACGGCGCCGTGACCCTGTCCGGCACCTGCGATCTTGGAGGTGGAGCATGACGTTTGAGATCGGGCAGCGCGCGGAAATCACCCGCACCTACACGGGTCAGGACATGCGGGATTTTGCAGCGCTGGCGGGACAGGGAACCGAGGTTCCGCAGGCGGTTCCAGGCCCGCTGATCGGCGGTCTGTTTTCCTATCTCCTGGGTGTGAAGCTGCCGGGAAGGGGAACCAATTATCTGAAGCAGAGCCTGGAGTTTCTGACGCCCGCTCCTGTTGGCGAAGTGCTGACGGCGTCGGTGTCCATTACCCGGCTGCGCCCTGAAAAGCACCTGGTCGATCTTGAAACCGTCTGCGTCGCGGCGGACGGAACCCGTATCTGTCAGGGACGCGCCCTGGTCTATGTCGAGGACGTCGGCAAGGATTGAACCTTGTTTCTGCCGAAGGCTGGCCGGGTGCGGCGATCCGGCTGTCGAGGACGAGTGTCTGCTATTCGCCTTCGACGATCCGGACCTTGTCCGGCCAGAAGGCATAGTGATCCGCGAGCCTGCGCGCGAAGTCGATCGGGTCCTTGTAGATCCAGCCGATTTCATCCCCGCCGAGCGATATATAACCGGCGTCCCCCTTGATCGGGCAATGGGTCGATCTGTCAACTGCCTCGACGGCGACTGACAGATCGGCGGCCGGCACGTAGATCACCGGGTCGTACACGGATTTGCCGATTTCGATCACGCGCAGCGCGGACGTCGTGTCGGCAATCAGGACGTCGCCGCGATAGATGCGGATCCGGCGGGAAACGTTCTTGATCACCATGAGATGGGCGTCATCGGAGGGGTTGCGGATTGCATCGTCAAAAGCGGGGCTTGCCAGGGCTGTCATCGGTTGCTCCATGTCAATTCACGAGGACTGTGCTTCCGTCCGATGACGAAGGCAAAGACACGATTTTAACATTGCCGTGAACGCGCGCTGAACGAGGCCTTCTTCAAATCAGACAGATAAGGCTTGCAACAGCCTCGGGATGTGCGCTCAAACTCCGGTTCGATTCACTTTCAGCAAAAAGGCGCCAGGGATGGTCGGGGCGGAAGAGACATTTTTGAGACGCTTGTTCGAACGTGCCGTCGAGGTCGCGGACCCGATGAAAAGCCTTGCCGCCCATCTTCCGGAAAAGCCGACGGGCAGGGTGGTTGTGGTCGGTGCGGGCAAGGCGTCGGCGCGCATGGCGGAAGCGGTCGAAGCCGAGTGGGGGCCGTGCGAGGGGCTGGTCATCACCCGTTACGGTTACGCCCGGCCGACGCACCAGATCGAAATCGTCGAGGCGGCCCACCCGGTGCCGGACGAGGCCGGCGCGCGGGCAACGGGCCGCATGCTTGAACTGCTGGAGGGGCTCGGCGAGGAGGATTTCGTGCTGTCCCTGATTTCAGGGGGCGCGTCCGCGCTATTGACCGCACCCGCTGGAGAGCTGTCTCTGGAAGAAAAGAAGGAGATCAACCGGATGCTGCTCGCCTCCGGGGCTCCGATCGGACAGATGAACGTCGTGCGCAAGCATTTGAGCCGCGTCAAGGGGGGACAGCTTGCCGCGGCTGCCCATCCGGCGCGGATGCTGGCGTTGCTCCTGTCCGACGTGCCGGGTGACGATCCGGCGGAAATCGGCTCCGGGCCCACCGTCGGCGACCGCAGCACGCAGGCCGATGCGCGGAGCATCTTGCGGAACTGGCGGATCGAAATTCCGGCAGCCGCGAAAGAGGTGCTCGCCGGTCCCGGCGGCGTTCTCAAGCCGGAGGACGAGAGACTTTCCCGGGTGACGAATATCGTGTTCGCGGCGCCGTCACAGTCCCTGCAGGCTGCCCGCAACCTTGCCGAGGACACCGGCTGCGACGTGGAACTGCTTGGCGACGCGCTGGAAGGCGAGGCGCGGGAGGTGGCGAAGGCTCATGCCGGGCTGGCAATTCAGCGCCAGAAGGAACGGGCCGGCCGGGAGAAGCCCCTGATCCTTCTGTCCGGCGGAGAACTGACGGTCACGCGAACCGGCGACGGCGTCGGCGGACCGAACGCGGAGTACGCACTGGCGCTCGCTCTTGCGCTCAACGGCGCAAAGGGAATCCATGCCATTGCCTGCGACACGGACGGGGTCGACGGGGCCGCCGAGGTCGCGGGTGCCGTCATCGGTCCGGACACGCTTCAAAGGGCCGAAGCGGCCGGAGCGTCGCTTGAAACGGCTCTGGAGGAAAACGACGCGCACCGCTTCTTCGAAGCGCTGGACAGCCAGGTGATCACGGGACCGACCCTGACCAACGTGAACGACTTCCGTGCCATCTGGATTGGACCGGAGGCATAGCGTCGGCAAAGGCCTTGTCCAAACTGTAACCAGTTTTCTGCTATGTCCATCGAACGAACCGCCCTGGAACCGGGCGGCGCATCTGTCAGTCAGGGGCCGGACGTGTCTGAGATCACCATCACCCGCGCCGTGCGCATGCCCGATCCGTTCCGGATCGAACGCTCCTTGTCCAACCCGGAACTGGGCCCGAGGCTCCTGTTTTTCAGCGGCGGGTCGGCGCTGAACGGCGTGTCGCAATATCTCAAGCGCTACACCCACAATTCCATCCACCTGGTGACCCCATTCGATTCCGGCGGCAGCTCCCAGGGGCTCAGGGTCGCTTTCAACATGCCTGCCATCGGCGACCTCAGAAGCCGCCTGATGGCGCTCGCCGACGAAACGGTGCTCGGCCATCCGGATGTCTTCCGCCTGTTCACCCACCGTTTCGCCAGATCGGCGGCGCAGACCGATCTCACCGGCCAGCTCGACGCCATGATCGCCGGAACGCATCCGCTGGTGGATGCCATTGAACAGCCCATGCGCACGCTCATCCAGAATCAGCTTGGCATGTTCCGGGCTGCATGTCCGCAGGGGTTCGACCTGTGCGGTGCCAGCATCGGCAACCTGATCCTGGCCGGCGGTTATCTCAACCAGAACCAGCAGCTGGAACCGATCATCTTTCTGGTGTCCAAGCTGGTTGGCGTGCAGGGCACCGTACGCGCGGTGAGCGACGACAATCTCCACCTCGGTGCGGAACTCGCCAATGGCGAGACCGTCATCGGGCAGCATCTCCTGACCGGGAAGGAGCATCCGCCGCTGACTTCGCCGATCAAGGATTTCTTTTTGAACGCCAGCCTGCAGGGGCGCGAGACGGTGACGGCCACTTTTCCGGAGCGCAACCGGAACCTGATCCATACTGCGGACCAGATCTGCTACGCGCCGGGCAGCTTCTACACCAGCCTGATCGCGAATCTTCTGCCCAAGGGGGTCGGGTCTGCGATTGCCGAACGCACGGTTCCCAAGGTCTATGTCCCGAGTCTTGGGCACGACCCTGAAACCGCGGACATGACGCACGCCGACAGGGTGCACACGCTCCTGACCTATCTGCACCGGGATACCGGGCCGGATTGTCCGGTGGACCGCCTGATCAATTTCGTCATCGTCGACAAAAGCGTGCCGGAGACCGAAACTGCGGCGGTCGAGGCGCGCGGCATCACCGTTTTGAAGCGCGATCTGGTGAGCGAAAGGTCCGCGCCCTTTTACGATCCGGCGTCCTTGTGCGAGGCGCTTGTTTCGCTCTGCTAGAACAGGTTTCCCGAAACCATTCCTGAAAAGTTTTGCTTTTGCGGCAACGGGTTCCCGCGTTGCGTAATAACTAAATCAGTTTTCCGAAACCGATTTTGTTGACTTACAAAATCGGTTTTGTAAGTTTTTTTAAAAGAATATGACTGTTTCGGCTCTGCTCGAAACGGGTCTTGCGAAGAATACGTGTGCCTTGCCGGCACCAGCGGAGGAAAGATGTCGCGGACACGCGGTTCCGTCACGATCGACGATGTGGCTCGCCATGTTGGCGTTGCCAAGGGAACCGTCTCGCGTGTCCTGAACAACTACAACGATATCTCCGAAACGACGAAAAAGCGTATCCTTCAGGCGGTCAAGGACCTCGGCTATCAGCCGTCGGCGACCGCGCGCAATCTGAAGCGGGGACGTCAGGACACGCTCGGCATCGTCATACCCGTCGGTCATGGCAGCGGGGCGGATCCGTTTTTGGCGGAATTCATCGACGGGATCGCCCGGGCGCTTGACGAACTCGGCCTGGACCTTCTGGTGACCACCGCGCATTCGCGCGATCACACGATTGAAAGCCTGAAGCGGCTGATCGCGCGCCGCAAGGTCGACGGCTTCATCGTGACCCGCACCGAAGTTGACGACGCGCGAATCGCCTATCTGAAAGAGCACAATTTTCCCTTCGTGGCCCATGGCCGCACCTCGGACCCGTCCGGATACGCCTGGTTCGACATCGACAACGAAGCGACCTTCGCAGATGGCGTTCGCCATCTTTACAGCCTCGGGCACCAGCGTATCGGCTTCATCGGCGGGACGCTCGAACTGAATTTCGCGCTTCAGCGGCTTCAGGGCTATCGCCAGGGACTGGAAGCCCTGGGACTGCCCCGGGACGAAGAGCTTGAGAGCGTTCAGGACCTGAGCGAGCGCGGCGGCATTGCCGGGGCGGAGGCGCTGCTTGCGCTTCCAAGCCCGCCGACCGCCCTGTTGTGCGCCACCGACGCTCTTGCGATCGGCGCCATTCAGTTCTGCCGAAAATTCGGCTTGAAGCCGGGCTCCGACGTGACCGTTCTCGGATACGACGGGCTTCCTGTCGGCGAATACCTCGATCCGCCACTGACAACCTTTTCGCAAAGCGCGCAGGATGCGGGCGCCCGGGTGGCGCGCATGCTGGTCGACGTTCTGGACGGGGCGGACCCGCAAGCCTTGCAGTCGCTTGCAAGAGCGGACCTGATCCGGCGCGCCTCGGACGGCGCGCCTTCGATGACACCGGAGGCGCTCGCGGGCGTGCTTCGGGACAGGCTGAACAAACAGCCACACTCTGGTAACAAGGGAGAATGACATGATCGGGAGGAATATATTCCTGGCCTCGACCATCGCGGGTGCGCTCGCGCTCGGCCTGAGCGCGGCTCAGGCCGAAACGCTGCGTTTCTGGACCACGGAAGAACAGCCGGAGCGTCTGGCCAAGCAGGAAGAGATGGCCGCCGCGTTCAAGGACAAGACCGGTATCGAGGTTGAGGTTATTCCGGTGACCGAGTCCGATCTCGGCACCCGGGCGACCGCGGCTTTCGCCGCCGGGGACCTGCCGGACGTGATCTACCACACCCTTCAATATGCGCTGCCCTGGGCAGAGGCTGGTATTCTGGATACGGAAGCCGCCACGGAGGTTGTCGAAAGCCTCGGGACGGATACTTTCGCACCCGGCGCCATGGCGATGGCGGCCACCGAGGACGGCGTTGCCTCCGTTCCGGCGGATGGCTGGACGCAGATGGTTGTCTACCGGAAGGATCTGTTTGAGGAAAACGGCCTTGCGGCGCCTGACAGCTACGAGGACATTCTGGCTGCTGTCGAAAAGCTTCATAATCCGCCGGAAATGTTCGCCTTCGTGGCCGCGACCAAGATCGACGAGAACTTCATGAGCCAGGTTCTGGAGCATGTGCTCCTGGCCAATGGGGTGAGCCCGGTCGGTGACGCCGGTTTCAAGCCGCTCGACGAGAAAAAGACCGTCGAGGCGCTGGAGTTCTACAAGGCCATCGCGGAAGCTTCTCCTCCCGGCGACCTCTTCTGGAAGCAGTCCAGGGAACTCTATTTTGCCGGCAAGGCGGCGATGATCATCTGGTCTCCGTTCATTCTGGACGAGCTTGCGGGCCTGCGCGACAGCGCGCCGCCGACGATCAACGACGATCCGACATCCAGGGATCTGGCGGCCAAGACCGGTATCGTGACCACCCTGAGCGGTCCGTCGAACCCGGACGGAGCGGCCTGGGCCGACATCCGCTATTTCGGCATCACCAACGATGCGGATACGGACAACGCCATGGATTTCGTCAAGTTCTCCATGGATGACGGCTACATGTCGACCCTTTCGATCGCTCCGGAAGGCAAGTTTCCGGTCCGCAGAGGCAACAAGGACAATGCGACCGCTTTCGTCGATGGCTGGGCCAAACTGCCGGTTGGCGTCGACCGCAAGGCGCCCCTGTCCGACCTCTACGACGCGGCGACGATCGAGACCATCGTTTCCGGTCTCGATACCGCAAGCCGCTGGGGCGTCAAGGAAGGCCAGCTTTCGCTCGCTTCCAAGATGATCAACAGCCAGGTCATGAACCGGCTGGTACGCGAATACATCGATGGCGAGCGTGATGCCGCCGCGACGGTCGCGAAGCTGAACGACGAACTGGCGAAGATCCAGTAACACAGAGATTCCGCCGGATCCCGGCGGGATAATCCCACCTCCCAAGAACGGGTCTGGCGTTCATGTATGAGCATTGCATGCCCGGCCCACCAGCCCGAACGTCTCCCGCGGCATGTGCCGTGGGAGGCGAGGGCGGAGGCTTGGCCGAATTTCCGCCCGAACGAGCGGCGCACGAGAGCTGAAACGATGAGTGTCCAAGATCAAGTTCCGGTTTCGTCCGGCCCGCCAAAAGGTATCGGCCCGATGCAGCGCCGCGAGATGTGGCTGGCCTATCTGATGCTGGCACCGACCTTCGCGATCATTCTGCTCATCGTGGCCGGGCCGCTTCTTGCGAATTTCTGGATCAGCGTGAAGCCTGTTCAGCTTGCCGACCTGCGGCCGCCGACCGTGCTGGTCAATGAGCGCCTTCGAGGGAAGCCGGAAACCGCCGGCGACAGCGCAACGCTCGAGTACCGGCTGCGCAATTCGTCCCGGGACGAAGAAATCCGCGACGTCGTGCTGAAAGACGAAATTCCCGAC
The DNA here is from genome assembly GCF_017309185.1 of Roseibium aggregatum. GTDB lineage: Bacteria > Pseudomonadota > Alphaproteobacteria > Rhizobiales > Stappiaceae > Roseibium > Roseibium aggregatum_B. Next base: position 149,812 of record NZ_JAEKJZ010000003.1, read on the forward strand.
GGGTTTTCGGCCGTCAGCATGCCCGAATACTGTTCCATCGATGGCCGGGCGCTGACATGCGCAATCGGAACGGTCGAAGCCGGCTGGCGGGATCGGCTCCGTCTTGAAGGCACCGTCTCAGAGAGTTTCCTGACGGCCGACCGGCCGGAGCGGGAAAGCGAGCCCGTGGTGTCGGGTGACGCGAACAACGTGCTGACCAGTCTGGAGTTCACGTTCGAGAACTTTCAGCGGCTCTTCAGCGCCGATGAATTCTGGTCCGTTTTGCGGGTGACTTTCTACTACACGATTTTCGGCACGGGTGGAGCGCTGGTGCTTGGGCTGTTCGCGGCCCAGCTGATGAACACGGCTTTCACCGGCCGAGGATTTGTGCGCGGCCTTTTCCTGTTTCCCTATGTCTCGCCGGTGATTGCGGTCGCCTTTACCTGGGTGGTTCTGTTCGATCCGTTTTCCGGCAGTTTCAATACGCTGCTGACCAGGATGGGCGTCGTCTCGGACCCGATCAACTTCTTCGGACAAAGGGCGATCGAATTCTCGGTCTTCGGTCTTCCCCTGGAATTCCCGCTGGCCCTGTCGACGGTCATCGCTTTCGAGGCCTGGCGGTATTTCCCCCTGTCCTTCCTGTTCATCCTGGCGCGCATGCAGTCGATCAACACCGACATGTACGAGGCGGCCGAAATGGACGGAGCAACGCCATTGCAGCAGTTCTGGTATCTGTCACTGCCGCAGCTGATGGGTATCCTGTCTGTGTTGTTTCTCCTGCGCTTCATCTGGACCTTCAACAAGTTCGACGACATTTTCCTGCTCACCGGCGGGAACGCGGGCACCCGCACCCTGACCGTGGACGTCTATGAGCAGGGCTTTGCCCTGTCGAACCTCGGCGCCGGGGCGGCGGTCGCGGTCGTGGTCTTTGTCGTGCTGGTGACCTTCGCCACCCTGTTCATCCGCTTCTCGCCGAAGGAGGAAGGTCTATGAGACCCGCGAGCGTCCTTCTTGCTGCCTTGACGGGCCTGATCTGGGGCGTCGTCGCCATGGTGGTGACCGGCGTAACCCTGACCCTGATCACCGGGGAGATCGCCCTGCCTCAGGCGAGCGCCGCCGGCCTCGCGGGTGTCGTCTCAGCGCTTGTTCTGGTCTGGAGACAATCCGGCGAAGGCCAGGAGACTGGGCTTCGCTCCTTTGCGCTTTCGGCGGGCATCGTTTTTCTGGTGACGATGGCGGCGACCTTTGCCGCTCCTTTCGGCTTGCCGCTTTCCACGGTGCCGGTCTGGCAGGGCGCGGCGTTGATCGTCTTCGTGTTCGCGGTTACGGCGGCGAACAGGCAATGTCTTGCCGGAGCACGCTTCGGCGCCATGAGCCGGTACGAGCGGGAGGTGATCTACATCCGCATCGCCAAGGGGATCGGCTTCGTCTTCTTCATCACGATTGTCGCTCTGCCCTTCTACGTGATGGTGATGACGTCGCTGAAGAGCCAGCAGGCCCTGCTTGCCAATCCGCTCGACCTTTCAATCGATCTCTCTCAGGGCGTTGCGGGCCTCTTCCGCTCCTATGTGGAACTCTTCACGCAGTTCAATTTCGGCCGCTATCTCATGGTCTCGGCCTTCGTTTCGGTTGCGACCGTCGTCCTCACCCTGCTGCTGTCCGTGCCGGGCGCCTATGCGGTCTCCCGCCTCCGTTTTCCGGGGCAGGCGGCACTGGCGCGCTCGGTCCTGCTGATCTACATGGTTCCGGCCATCGTGCTGGTGATCCCGCTTTACGCGGTTTTTTCGCAGCTCGGATTGCGCAATACCCTGACCGGGCTCCTGATCGTCTATCCGGCGACCACGATCCCTGTCGCTCTCTACATGCTGCAGGGCTATTTCCGCGGCTTGCCTTCGGAACTCGAGGAGGCCGGTCTGATGGACGGGCTGTCACGGATCGGGGTGATCCTGAAGATCACCCTGCCGCTGTCCCTGCCGGCACTCGCATCGGTGTCGCTCTACGTGTTCATGATCGCCTGGAACGAGTTTCTGTTCGCCTTCATGTTCCTGGACGATCCGGACATTTTCACTCTTTCCCGTGGCGTGGTTTCCCTGAATTCCTCCGAGGTTCCACGTCAACACCTGATGGCGGGCGCGGTGATCGCGACCGTTCCCGTGCTCGTCATCTTTCTTTGGTTCGAACGCTTCCTTGTCCAGGGCCTCACGGCGGGCAGCGTCAAAGGATAGCGAAGCTCAAAGAGGCCTTGAAAGGCCCGCAGGAGAAACATTTGTCAGATCTAGACCTGGATACGACCGCAAGAACGATCCTGACCGAGAACGATCAGGGCGGTTACACGATCCCGACGAAAGGGCTTTATCCCTATCAGTGGAACTGGGACTCCGTTTTTGTCGCGCTCGGCTTCGCCACGTTCGATCCCGATCGCGCCTGGCGGGAAATCGAAATGCTGTTCGAAGGACAGTGGCGCGACGGAATGGTCCCGCACATTCTGTTTCGCAAGGACGATCCGAGCTATTTTCCGGGGCCATCCGTGTGGGGAACGGATGGCGGTCCGATCCCGAGTTCCGGCCATTCCCAGCCGCCTGTGGCGGCGTCGGTGGTTCGGGATCTCGTCGAGGCCGATCCGAGCAAGACAACCCTTCAAAGGGCGGCCGCGCTGCTGCCCAAGCTGATGGCCTGGCACCGCTGGTACCTTGCCTATCGCGATCCGGACAATCTGGGTGTGCTCGCCGTGATCCACCCCTGGGAGTCCGGCCGGGACAATCTGCCGGACTGGGACGCGGCACTTGCCGCCGTCGACGTCAAGGATATCGGTCCTTACGAGCGCAAGGATACCTCACACGTCGATCCGTCCATGCGGCCGCACAAGGAAGACTACGACCGCTATCTGAGTATCGTTGCCGCCTGCCGGAAAGTCGGCTGGGATCCGGCTGAAGTCGCCAGAAGCTGCCCGTTCTTCGTCGCCGACCCCGGTGTCACCTTTATCTTCCTGAAGGCCAACCGCGATCTTCTCAATCTCGCCGAACGCCTCGGCCAGGAAAGTGAAGCCGCCGAGATCCGAGGTTGGATCGCCCGCATGGAAGAAGGCGCCAAGAGGCTCTGGAACGAGGACCTGAAGGCCCATGTCGCGCTGGACCTGCGAACGGGCAAGCAGACGAACGGCATTTCGAGCGCATCGTTCCTGGCGTCTTACGCAGGCCTGACGGACGATCTGACGCTCAGTGCCCTTCAGGCGCATTTCGACCGGATCGCGGCGAAAGTCCGCTACATGACACCGTCCTACGATCCGGACCACGCCTGCTACGAACCGCTGCGCTATTGGCGCGGGCCGGTCTGGGCGATGATCAACTACATGATCGCCCGCGGGTTCGCGGAAGCCGGAGATTTCGCGCGGTCGGAAAGAGTGCGGCGCGATACGGCAGCCCTCATCGAAACCGGCGGTTTCGCCGAATATTTCAGCCCGGTGGACGGAACCGGAGCCGGTGGCGGATCCTTTTCCTGGACCGCCGCGATCTGGCTCGCCTGGGCCTCGCCGTCGCGCGCGAACAAAGCTGCTTAAGCTCTGGAGAGGAACGATATGGGAGCGATCCGGCTCAACAAGGTTGAAAAGTGGTTCGGCACTCTTCAGGTGATCAAGGGCGTCGATCTGGAGATCGGAGACGGCGAGTTCGTCATCTTCGTCGGTCCGTCCGGCTGCGGAAAGTCGACGCTGCTCAGGCTGATTTCAGGCCTGGAGGAAACCAGCCGCGGCGCCATCGAGATCGACGGCAAGGATGTCACCGCGCTGCCGCCGTCGGGCCGGGGGCTTTCCATGGTGTTCCAGTCCTACGCGCTTTATCCGCACATGTCGGTGCGTGAAAACGTCGGCTTCGGTCTGAAGACGGCCGGGGTCCCCAGGGACGAAATCGAGCGGAAGGTGTCCGCGGCGGCGGATGTGCTGAAGCTCGGCGATTACCTCGACCGGCGGCCGAAAGCTCTGTCCGGCGGTCAGCGCCAGCGGGTCGCCATCGGACGGGCGATCGTGCGCGAACCGAGCGCTTTCCTGTTCGACGAGCCGCTCTCCAACCTGGACGCGGCGCTGCGCGTGGAAATGCGGTTCGAGATCGCCCGCCTGCACAAGAGCCTCGGCACGACCATGATCTATGTGACCCACGATCAGGTCGAGGCGATGACGCTTGCCGACAAGATCGTGGTGCTGCAATCCGGCCGGATCGAACAGGTGGGGTCGCCGCGTGAGCTTTACGAGCGTCCGGACAATCTGTTCGTGGCCCAGTTCATCGGCTCGCCGAAGATGAACGTGCTGCCCTGTTCGGTGGAGGGCGACCGGTTTTCCCTGCAAGGGCACGGCGGTGGCCATTATCCGCATGCGGGGGCGGCGCAAACGCCGGTCAAGCTCGGCATCCGGCCGGAGCACATGGCGGTTGTCGGCGAAGGCGAGGGGCATTGCTCCGGCACGGTCGAAGTCGCGGAGTATCTCGGCGCGGACACATTCCTTTATGTCGCGCTCGACGGCCTCGATACGGTTCTGGTTCGGATCAGCGGCAGCGACACGGTGGACGAGGGGAGCCGTATCGGTCTCAGGTTCGATGAAACCAGGATGCATTTTTTCGATGCCGAGGATCGGGCGGTCCGGTAGGACATTCACCGCTCGCGGCCGTGGGTCCTAGATCCCGATCATCGACGGACCCGCGACACTGGGCTGCGGAAAAAGAGACAGCACGAGAGGGAGCGTGATGGATGGACAGGCCTCGTGGGATGACGTTCTCCAGTCCCCGTCCAAGCGTTTCCCGCCCAGCTGATCCGGGCCGGATCCCTCGAGCGCATCGGACCGGGACGGCCCGTCTGACAATCTACCGCGGAATGACATCGACCTTATGGTCGGTGGTCTGCGGGCCGGCGGTGCGCAGGACTCCCTTCACCGGCGCGGCGTCGCCGTAGTCGCGGCCCCTGGCGACCACGATGTGATCCTGGCCGACCCGTACCGCATTGGTCGGATCGTATTCGATCCAGCCGGTCTCGATGCCGCACCAGGCCCTGACCCAGGCATGCATGGCGTCCGCGCCCTCAAGCCTTTCCTGGCCTTCCGGCGGGATGGTGCGCAAGAAGCCACTGACATACCCGGCGGGGATGCCGACGCTGCGCAGGCAGGCGATCATGATATGGGAGAAATCCTGGCAAACGCCGTGGCGGCGTTCGAACGCCTCGAGCGCCGGTGTGTCCACCGTCGTCGCCTCCGCGTCGAAACGCATGTCCTCGTGAAGCGCCTTTCCTATGGCCTCGACAGCTGCAATCGCGCTGACACCCGTTCCGATGCGCTCCTGCGCATAGACCGCGAAGGCGGGATCCAGCGGCAGGCGCGGCGAGGGCGCGAGAAAATGAACCGGTTCCTCAGGCTTCAGGGAATGGAGGCCGGCCAGTTCCTTCGGAAGGCCGGCGAGCGGTGGCGAGATGTCGAGTTCCTCGGGCATCGCGGTGCGGTCGATCCGCGCGGTGAGTTTCAAACAAAGATCGCTGTGGGCTTTGCGGTAGGCGACATCGGTCACCGCGTTGCCGAAAAAATCGGTCCGGTCGCGCCGTTCCGTGGGTCTTGGGCCGAGTTGGACCTGTCCATAGATCAGCCTCTGCTCTCCGGGGATGGTGGCGGGCATCAGCCGCAGGGCGTGGCGTCCGGAGTTGGCCGGGCTGGCATAGTCGTAAGTGATTTCGAGAGCGACGTCGTAAAGCACGAGGGAATCTCACTCCGGACGGTTCAGGCCGAGACACCGGCCGTTCTCAGCGAATGTAGGCATCGTGCAATTCCACGGACAGATAGGCGATCTGATCCCGCAGGTCCTCCAGGGCGTCCGGCGTCAGCGTCTCGGGGGTCGCGATGGCAAGATTGGTATGGGTCTGCAGGACCGAGCGGGCAAGGTCCGACAGGTGGCCGTGTTCGGAGGCTCCCGGCAACACGGCGATGTGTTCCTTCATCTCCGTCAGCTGGTGGAGAACGGAGCGCGGATTCTTGGTGTCCATGGCAAGCAGGTCGAGGACCGTGGCATGGCTGAGCGAAACCGCGTAGCGCCGGCTCATCGACATGGCGCTGTCGCCGACTTCGAGAAGCAATTCCAGCGATCCTGAAGGCGCATCGGGAACCGTGTAGACCGACAGAAGGTCCGACATCCGCTGCGCCCGCTCCATGGCGCGGCCGATGCTCAGGAAGCGCCAGCCGGTAAAGCGGTACATGTTCTCGTGGACCAATCCCGAGAACCCGGTGATCTTGCGCAGCAGCAGTCCCATCGCGCGGGGCACGTCGGTCTTGCCGCGCATCGCCCTTTGCGCGCCGCTGGCCGTCTGAACGAGGTCGTTCAAGGCCAGCCAGCCGTCGACCGAAAACCGGTCGCGCACCTTGCTGGCGCTCGTGACCGCCGATTGCAGCATGGAAATGAGGCCGTCGGGAATCGCGGTGTCCGGCGCGACGCCGATCTTGTCCAGGTACTCCGCCGTCATGGCAACCAGCGGCGCCTCCGGATCGGCGGTTTCCATCAGCCGGGCGTGATAGGCCCGCAAAAGGCGGACCGCGCCTTCAGCGCGTTCGACATAGCGCCCCAGCCAGAACAGGTTGTCGGCGGCGCGCGACGGCAGGGCGCCGGCCTGGGACTTGAAGAAGGGCGAGTCCGCCTGGTGCAGGAGGGTCTCCCTGACCTGTTTGCGACCGCCGACAACCCAGACGTCGGCCGCGGAGCCGCCGGCCTGCATGGCGATGGCGCTGGCGTCTTCCGTTCTGCCGATCCGCGCGAAGCCGCCCGACATGACCTCCCAGCCCTCTTCGGTTCTTGCCAGGAAGACACGCAGGCTCATCGGACGCGGCACAAGGCGGCCATCGTCATAAGCCGGCGTTGTCGACAGGGTGACAGCCTCCTGGCCGACAAGCTTGTCGCGCTTGCTGTCGATCCATGTTTCCAGAATACCCTTGTGGAACTTCCGGAAGTCCTTGCCGATGAAATCCGTCTGCGCCGACGAAAACGGAAGCGCGGTGGACAGCGCCGGGCTGAACATCATGGTTTCGGCGTGTTCCTTCACGAAGGAGCGCGTGGTTTCCTCGCCGCACCACCATGTGGCCACGTTGGGAAGTTTCAGGCTTTCGCCCAGAAGCCTCTCGCTGATGCGCGGCAGAAAGGCGAGCAGGGCACGGGTTTCCAGAATGCCGCTGCCGAGCGCGTTGACCATCGTGACGGATCCTTCCCGAACCGCCTGAACCAGGCCCGGGGTTCCGATCTGCGACGTCTCGTTCAATTCGACCGGATCGGTCCAGGCCGAATCCAGCCGACGCCACAAGACGGTGACCGGCTTGACACCGTCAACGGTCCGGACCATCAGGTCTCCGTTTTGGACCGTCAGATCCTCGCCTTCCAGAAGCATGAAGCCCAGATAGCGGGCGATGTAGGCATGCTCGAAATAAGTGTCGTTGAGCGGTCCGGGCGTCAGGATGGACACCCGGCTTTCCGTTTCACCGCGCAGCTCGACCAGGTGGTCCCTGAAGCGTCTGAAAAAGCCTGCGAGGCGTTGGACGTTGGCTTTGGCGAAGAATTCGTTGAACACCCGTCCAGTCGCCACCCGGTTCTCAAGAGCGAAGCCGGCCCCCGACGGGGCTTGCGCCCGGTCGGTCAGCACCCACCAGGTGCCGTCCGGCCCGCGTCCGATCTCGAAGGCCAGGAAATGCAGGAAGTGACCGGATTTCGGGGTCACGCCAACCAGGGGGCGTTGCCATTCGGGACTTTGGGCAATCAGACAGGCCGGCAGATAGCCTTCCGCGACCAGGCGGTTTTCCCCGTAGAGGTCACCGGCGACGAGTTCAAGAAGCTCGGCGCGCTGGATCAACCCCTCTTCAATTACCTTCCAGTCGTCCTCGCTGATCAGGACCGGAATGTGGCTGAGGGGCCATTCCCGTTCGTTGGCGCCGTCCTGGCCGTACTGACGGAAATAGACGCCGGCATCGTTGAGATACTGGTTGCCGCGGGCAAACCGGTCGGAGATTTCCTCCGCCGTGAAGGTGGAAAGATGATCGAGAAACGGCCGCCAGACTGGGCGCACCTGCCCGTCCGGCGCCAGAAGTTCATCCGAAACGCCGGGAAAGGGCCGGTAGGATTTCAGCAATCCAACGCGCTGATCTTCAGGTTCTGCGGTTTCGTCCAAACTCATTCAAAGGGTTCCAGATGGAGATCCCTTAGAACATACCTCATGATTGTTAAGCCACTTCGTATGTTCTAATGCCAAGGGTTATAATCAATTCCCCTTGGTATAACTCCTTGTTTTCATACGGTTCCAGCCGGGTCGGAGCGATTCTGAACACCTTTTCGAATATCCCCCCGACGCGGAGCTTTACATATTTTGCGGCCGACGCAAATCCAGGGTCAGTGGAAACTCCGGATGCGGTCGCTCGACCGTCGGCATGTAAAGACCCGGGTTGTGGCCATGGGGTTCGAAGCGGGAGAGCCTGCGCGCATCCGCCTCGTTGCCGTTAACGGGGAATGTGTCGTAGCTCCTGCCGCCCGGATGGGCGACATGGTAGACGCAGCCGCCGATCGCCCGTCCGCTCCAGCGGTCGAAAATATCGAAGGTCAAGGGGGCGTCGACGGGATGCACGGGATGCAGCGCCATGGCCGGCTGCCAGGCCTTGTAGCGGACCCCGGCGACCGAGACGCCGTTGGTTTCGGTCTTTTGCAAGGGCAGCATGCGCTGGTTGCAGGTGACTGTGTAGCGCTCCGGATCGCTCGTCGTGAGCTTGACCTGCAGGCGTTCCGTCGAGCTGTCGGTGTAGCGGACCGTACCGCCGATCGCGCCGGTCTCGCCGAGCACGTGCCAGGGTTCAAGGGCCTGCCGGACTTCCAGGTGAATACCGTCCACCTCGATTTCACCGCAGAAGGGGAAGCGGAATTCGGCCTGGGCCTCGAACCATTCCGGGCGCAGGGTGAACCCATGATAGTCAAGATCCCGCAACACGTCGAGGAAATCGGTCCAGACATAATGGGGCAACATGAACCGGTCGTGGAGCGCGGTTCCCCAGCGGGTCAGATTGCCGGAGAGCGGTTGCTGCCAAAGGCGTGCGATCAGCGCCCGGATCAGGAGCTGCTGGGCCAGGCTCATGCGCGGGTCGGGCGGCATTTCGAAACCGCGGAACTCGACAAGGCCGAGGCGGCCCGTCGGGCCATCGGGCGAATAAAGCTTGTCGATGCAGATTTCCGCCCTGTGGGTGTTGCCCGTCACGTCGACAAGCAGATTGCGCAACAGACGGTCGACCAGCCACGGGAACGGGGCCGGACCCTCATCCGGCCGGTGGATCTGCGAGAGCGCGACCTCCAGTTCATAAAGGCCGTCATGCCGGGCTTCATCGACGCGCGGGGCTTGCGAGGTCGGCCCGATGAAGAGACCTGAAAAGAGATAGGAAAGGCTCGGGTGGCGCTGCCAGTGCAGGATCAGGCTGCGCAACAGGTCCGGCCGCCGAAGGAACGGGCTGTCGAGCGGGGTTGCGCCGCCGACGACCACGTGGTTGCCGCCGCCGGTCCCGGTGTGCTTGCCGTCGATCATGAATTTGTCCGCGCCCAGGCGCGACTGCCGGGCTTCCTCGTAGACACCTTCGGTGATGGCGACGCAATCGTTCCAGCTTTCGGCCGGGTGAATATTGACTTCGATGACGCCGGGGTCCGGAGCGACCCGGATGACGTTCATGCGGGGATCGGGTGGCGGCGGATAGCCCTCGATATGGACCGGCAGGTCGAGATCGGCTGCTGCGGCTTCGGCAACGGAGAGGAGCTCCAGATAATCTTCGATCCGCTCGAGCGGAGGCATGAATACGCAGAGACGGCCATCACGCGGTTCGATGGACATGGCGGTCCGGACGGTGGCGCCGCCGAACTCATCGTCGGGCAGGGGCTGTTCGTGGCGGTCCTGCCGGCCCTGGCTGGCAGTGAAACTCGCGACCCCCTGTGTCCGGTCCGCGCGGGGGCCTACGGGGAAATCCGGCAGCGGATCCCGTGGTACGGTCGGGTCGGCGATATTCGTGTAAGGGTACTGCGCCGGAGTGACGTAAGGCAGGGACTCCAGCGGCAGCCGGTAGCCCACGGGGCTGTCGCCGGGAATGAGAAACAGGGCCTCACGGCGCAGTTTCCAGGATTCCGAGCGCCACCGTTTGCCGGCGGCTTTTGACTGCCAGCTCTGGATCGGAAGCACGTAGCCGGCCGGTGTGGTCAGGCCGCGGTCGAATACGCGCGCGATCCTGTGACGGGCCTCGGCGTCTTCCAGCTTGGAGTTTTTCGGGGTGACGTTTTCCGGGAGGCCAGCCTCCTTGACCAGCCAGACGGCCGGGTCTTCAAAGGCCGGTACGACATAATCCGGTTTTATGTCCAGCTTGCCGGCGATCTGTTCCAGAAGCGCCTGTGCGTTTTCCGGCGTGGCGGAGTTGGCTTGCGCCTCCTCCGCGATCAGGCCGGCATCGTGCCAGATCGGCTTTTCGTCCTTGCGCCAATACAGCGAGAATGTCCAGCGCGGCAGGGTTTCGCCCGGATACCATTTGCCTTGGCCGTAGTGCAGGAACCCTCCGGGCGCGAAGCGCTCGCGCAGGCGCCGGATCAGGATGTCGGCCTTTTCGCGCTTGGTCGGGCCGACCGCGTCGGTGTTCCATTCGGCGGATTCGAAGTCGTCGATGGAGACAAAGGTCGGCTCGCCGCCCATGGTCAGCCGGACGTCCTCCTTCTTGAGGACAAGGTCGACCTTTTCGCCAAGCTGATTGAGCGCCGACCAGGCTTCGTCGGAAAAGGGTTTGGTGATGCGCGGGTGCTCGGCAACGCGCGCGACCTTCATGTCGAAGGAGAAATCCACCTCCGCCTTGCTGGCCATGCCGACGATGGGCGCCGCGTTGGTGTAATGCGGCGTCGCCGCCAGCGGGATGTGACTTTCGCCCGCCAGAAGGCCCGAGGTGGGATCGAGGCCGATCCAGCCCGCGCCCGGGAGATAGACCTCGGCCCAGGCATGGAGGTCGGTAAAGTCGTGATCCGTGCCGGATGGGCCGTCGAGCGCTTCCAGGTCCGGTTTCAATTGAATGAGGTAGCCGGAAACGAACCTCGAGGCGAACCCCAGATGACGCAGCGCCTGAACCAGGAGCCAGCTTGTGTCGCGGCAGGAGCCGGTGCCTTTTTCAAAGGTTTCTTCCGGCGTCTGCACGCCCGGCTCCATTCGGATGACGTAACCGATCTCATTCGCCACCCTGGCGTTCAGGTCGACGATGAAATCGATCGTGCGTTTCTTGTCCCTGGGCACGGTTTCCAGGAACGCCTTCATGCGCGGGCCCGTCGGGTCCAGACGCTTGTAGATCTGAAGATCGTCTTTCAGTTCCTGCGGATAGTCGAACGGCCAGTCCTCGGCACGTTCTTCGACGAAGAAATCGAAAGGGTTGTAAACGGTCATGTCGGCGACCAGGTCCACCTCGATCTTGAACTCCCGGACGGGCTCGGGAAAGACGAAGCGGGCGAGCCAGTTGCCGTAAGGATCCTGCTGGTGGTTTACAAAATGTCCGCCGGGCGAAACCTTCAGGGAATGCGACAGGACGCGGGTGCGGCTGTGCGGGGCCGGCCTGAGGCGGATGATCTGCGGGCTCAGCGTGACAAGCCTGTCGTAGCGGTAATGGGTGAGGTGATAGATGCTGGCGCAGATGGACATTCAAAGACCTTGTCGGCTATGGCTCAAAACAAGTATCTAGGTTTCCATAAAATAACGCGCCGCACCATGCCTTTCTCGACGCGGCCTTCCAACGTTGGCGGTGCGCGGTGCCGTCAACTGCGGTTTTCTGTCCTGTCCTTCTCGAAGGCTTTCGGATCGTACCAGTAGGATGGATCGCCAAGTTCGTAGGCGTCTCCCAGATCGGTATTGGGAACCTTGAAAACCTTTCGCTCACTGAGCTGCGCGCGCTCGATATCGTCGCCGTGGAACAACAGGAAATGGGCGTCGAAAGAGCCATCCTCTATCATGCGCTCAAGGCCGGTTTCTATTTTTTCGGCAAGCTCCGGGTGTTTCGGGCTTACGAAAAAATAGGTCGGTAGCGGGATGAACAGACACAGGGATTGCTCGACAACAAGGTTCGGATTGCGCTTGGAGAAATTCTCCTGCTCGCGGAAGGCTTCGTTGATGCCACGCCCGAAGGTGATGAAGCGCCTGTATTCAAGCATATCGAACAGGGTTTCGTAGTCCTCGGTTGTCACAAGGTTGAAACCTGCGTCCTTCAAGGTCCGGGTGATTGACCACTGCGCGCCGGAACCGGTCGGTATTTTCTTGAGTTCTTCGAGCGTGTCGACCTGGGCCAGATCAGCCTGATCCTGCTTGTTGATCAGGAACAACCTGTACCCCTGTATGCCTTTACGCAGCGGAATTCGCACGGTCAGCAGATTTTCTTCCCAGCCGGGCTTGGGGGAGTCGGCGGTGACGTGGATGTTTTCACCCGCGATGAGTTCCTGAAGCAGGCGGTCTCTTGTAAAGGGGGTTTTCGCCTGCAAGATGCTGGCATTCACCTCTGCCTTTTCCAAGGCCTGGGACAGAAGCGATTCCACGTACAGGTTCCGCGTGTCCGCCGCGCCTTCCGGCTTTCGGGTGATGACTTCGAGGGGGGCCGCGACCGGTTGGGCCGGCGAGAGGCACGCAAGCAGTCCGCACAGCGCGAACGCTGCATTCCTGATTTGTCCAAGCCCTCTGTTTTCTCTACGTCTCATGTGACGCCGTTAATTTTCGATTAGGGTATTCTCTATTATGTTTCAACAGTTTGAAAGTTCTTTTGCGAACTAGTCAGGAATGCGGATGCTGATGTCTTCCATATGACGCTGCGGCATGGGTTTTGATGGGATTGTTATTCCATTAATCCATTTGCGGCAACTTTTTGTTGTGGCGTCGTGGCGGGGCAATTGAAACGGGTCACGGAATGCAGGCGCGTGGCGCTTGGAGAAAAGTCGATCTACAGGGGCGGTTCGGGTGGATCCGGTGTTGGTCGCAGGAGTGCTTCGCGAAGGAACGAGATGGTCATTCGGTTTGTCTGCTTGTGTTGCTTTTGGGTGTCCGCCGCCTTCGCCCAGGCTGCCGACTTCCGGGTCACGTTCATCAATCCCGGCAGCAACGCGGGCTTTTGGGGCGACGTCTCCGAAACCATGTCGGCCGCGGCGCGGGACCTCGATATCGATCTGGAAATCCTTCACGCGGACCGCAAGCCCTATGGCATGGAAGAGCTGCTGCAGAAACGTCTGCTTGCAGGTGATCTTCCCGACTATTTTGTTTTCGTGAACGAACAGCAGGCCGGTGCGAGGCTGATGCAGCTTCTGGCGGGGTACCCCTCCAAGGTTCTCTTCCTGCTCAACAAACTGTCTCCAAAACAAAAGCTGATTTTGGAGAAGCGCCACATCGATTTAAGGAATATCGTCGCCTCCATCGTTCCAGACAACGAGACCGCAGGCTATGAAACGGCGGAGTTCCTTTTCGGGGAAACCAGAAAGATAGACCCGTCCGGCAAGGATATCCGCCTTCTTGCGCTGACCGGCGATACGGTCACACCGGCAGGCATCGATATCGAAATCGGCCTGATGCGCGCAGTGGCGGACAATCCCGACGTCAGGCTCTTGCACGCAATTCCCGTTCAGTGGAATGAGGAAGTCGCCTACGCCCGGGCAGGGCGGATGCTGGCGAAGGGGCCGGTCGACGCGATTTGGGGCGCGAACGACGAGATTGCGCTCGGGGCGATCAGGGCGGTGGAGGAGGCAGGTCTCCAGCCGGGGAAGGATGTTCTGTTTACAGGAATAAACTGGTCTTCCCGCGCCATGAAAGCTGTCAGAGAGCGGAAAATGCTGATGAGCCATGGCGGCCACATTTTCGCTGGCGCCTGGTCCATGGTCATGCTCCACGACTACCACAACAAGACTGTCGATGGCGCGATGTTCATCGATGTCTATTTCAACATGTCGCCGATCACGCTGCAAAATGTGGATCTGTTTCTGAGCCGTCTCGGCGACAGGAACTGGGACAAGATCGATTTCCGTCAGTTCAGCAAGACGGCTACGGCGCGCCGAAGGTACGATTTTTCCACCCGGTCCATCCTTGAGGCGGCGGGCAGTTAGAAACCCGCGTTGCCACTCTTTCGAGAGAACCATCCATCTTTCAACGAATTGCAGGTTTCCCATCGGCGAATGTGCCGATAAAGTGGCGGCAAAACGGCTTCGTCAGCAAGCCAATGCACGTTTTGCAAAGAGGGGAACTCCATATGTTGAAAAGTCTTGCAGTTGGGGCAAGCATGCTCGCGCTTTTGTCGGGCGCCGCTTTGGCGGAGCCGGTCAAGGTCGGCATGATCACCACCTTGTCCGGCGGCGGCGCGTCGCTCGGCATCGACACGCGCGACGGTTTCCTGCTGGCCGTGAAACAGGCCGGCAACAAAGACCTTGAAGTCGTCGTCGAAGACGATCAGCGCAAGCCGGACATCGCGGTGCAGCTCGCCGACAAGATGGTGCAGTCGGAAAAGGTCGACGTTCTGACCGGGATCGTCTGGTCTAACCTCGCCATGGCGGTGGTGCCGTCGACGACCGCACAGGGCAAGTTCTACCTGTCGACAAACGCGGCACCGTCAATGCTCGCCGGCAAGGGGTGCCACCCGAACTATTTCAGCGTTTCCTACCAGAACGACAATCTGCACGAAGCCGCCGGCGCCTACGCCAAGGAAGCGGGCTTCAAGAAGAGTTTCATTCTTGCTCCGAACTATCCGGCAGGCAAGGATTCCCTGACCGGTTTCAAGCGTCTTTACGGCGGCGAACTGGCGGGTGAGATCTATACCAAGCTGGGGCAGACGGATTACGCGGCCGAACTGGCCCAGATCCGCGCCTCCGGTGCGGACAGCATCTTCTTCTTCCTGCCGGGCGGCATGGGCATTTCCTTCCTGAAACAATATGCCGACAGCGGCATCGAGCTTCCGGTCGTCGGTCCTGCCTTTTCCTTCGATCAGGGCATCCTGCAGGCTGTGGGCGACGCCGCACTGGGCGTCAAGAACACCAGCCAGTGGAACAAGGACATCGACAACGAGGCCAACAAGGCCTTCGTCGAAGGCTTCCAGGCCGAGTACGGCCGCCTGCCGTCGCTTTATGCCGCGCAGGGTTATGATACCGCCAATCTGCTGCTTTCCGCCATGGCCAAGGCCGATGTGAAGGACGCGGATGCGTTCCGGGCGGCGCTGGAAGAAGCCGACTTCAAGTCGGTTCGCGGCAAGTTCTCCTTCGGGCCGAACCATCACCCGATCCAGGACATTTACGTCCGCGAGGTGATCAAGGAAGGCGGCGTCTACACCAACAAGATCGTCGGCACCGCGCTGACAGATCATGCCGACGTCTACGCGGCAGAGTGCAAGATGTAACACCTTCGACGGGCCGGCGCGCGCAATCGCCGTGCCGGCCGGTCAGTCTGGATAATTCATGTCACTGGTGTTGATCGCCGAGCAGGTTCTGAACGGCCTGCAGTTTGGCATCATGCTGTTCTTGATGGCGGCCGGCCTGACGCTGATTTTCGGCGTCATGGGTCTGATCAATCTGGCTCACGGATCGCTGTATATGGTCGGCGCTTTCTGCGCCGCGGCCGTGGCGGGCGCGACCGGCTCCTTTCTGCTGGGGCTCGTTGCCGCGCTTGCGGGAGCCGCGCTTGCGGGCGCCCTCGTGGAAATCGTCGTTATTCGCCGTCTCTACGCAAAGGATCATCTCGATCAGGTGCTGGCGACCTTCGCCTTGATCCTGATCTTTTCCGAAGGCACCCGCTGGCTGTTCGGGTCGTTCCCGCTTTATCTGAACGTGCCGGAGTACCTGTCCGGGCCGGTCACGCTGCCGGGCGGGATCGAATATCCGGTCTATCGTCTCACGCTGATCGTCATCGGTCTGGTCGTGGCGCTGGGCCTGTTTCTGCTGATCGGCAAGACCCGTATCGGTGTCCAGATACGGGCGGGCGAGAACGACCGTGAGATGATCGCCGCGCTCGGGATTGATATCGGCCGGCTCTATACGATCGTGTTCGCGCTGGGCGCGGCTCTTGCAGGGCTCGCCGGGGCGCTGGTCGGAGCGATCCAGTCCGTGCAGGTCGGCATGGGTGAGCCGGTTCTGATTCTCGCCTTTGTCGTCATCGTGATCGGCGGCATCGGCTCCATCAAGGGAACGCTGATCGGCGCCCTGCTCGTCGGCCTGACGCAAACGCTTGGCGGGATATTCCTGCCTGAACTGATGAAAATCTTCATGGCCCCCTCGGCCGCCACGTCCGTCGGCGCGTCGCTCGCCTCCATGGCGATCTACGTTCTCATGGCGGCCGTGTTGATCGTTCGTCCAACCGGGCTTTTCGGGGCGCGCGCATGACACGTGAAGGCATCGTAAATGCGCTCGTGCTTGTGTGCCTGGTTCTGGTCCCCGGTTGGGCCTTTTACGCGGGCGAGACGTTCACGATCACGCTGGCGACCCGGGTGGTGATCCTGGCCCTGGCCGCTGTCGGGCTGAACATCGCGCTTGGTCTGGGCGGTCTCGTCAGTCTCGGCCACGCGGTGTTCTTCGGCCTGGGCGGCTACACGATGGGTATTCTGGCCTACCACGTTCAGGCCTATGAACCGCTGTTCGAATGGCCCTTCCTGTTCGAAGGCACCAAATCCATGCCGGCGATCTGGCTGGCGGCCGTGGTTCTTTCGGCGCTTACGGCGTTTGTCATCGGACTGCTCTGCCTGCGCACGTCCGGGGCCTATTTCATCATGATCACGCTCGCCTTCGGCCAGATGTTTTATTTCTTCTCGATCAGCTGGAGCGCGTATGGCGGCGAGGACGGCTTGTCGATCTATGTGCGCAACGGTTTTCCCGGCCTGAATACCCTCGATCCGATCCAGTTCTACGGGCTCTGTTTCTGCGTGCTGGTGGTAGTGCTGTGGTTCGCTTCCAGGCTTAACCGGTCGAGGTTCGGGCTGGCGCTGAACGCGGCACGTCAGTCGCCCGAGCGCGTGGAAGCCGTCGGCCTGCGGCCCTTCCATCTGCGGCTGACCGCTTTCGTGATCTCGGGCGCGGTCACCGGATTGGCGGGGGCGCTGTTCGCCGACCTCAACCGGTTTGTCAGCCCGGCCATGTTTTCCTGGCAGATGTCGGGGGAAATCATGATCCTGGTCATTCTGGGAGGTGTCGGGCGGCTCTACGGACCGGTGGTCGGGGCCATCGTCTTCGTTGCCCTGGAGCATGTGCTCGGGGACCTGTCCGACTACTGGCATATATATCTCGGTCTCTTGTTGCTTACGGTGGTGCTCTTCGTCAGAGGGGGGCTGATCGGCGCGGTCACGGGGCGGAGGGCGGCACATGACTGAGGCGGTGCTGGAAACCAGGGATCTGTGCAAACGCTTCGGTGCGCTGGAGGTCAGCAAGGATGTTTCCATCAGTCTCCGGCCGGGCGAAATTCACGCGGTGATCGGCCCGAACGGGGCGGGGAAATCGACCCTGATCAAGCAGATCTGCGGGGCCGAAAAACCGGATGACGGGCGCATTTACCTGCTTGGAGAGGATGTGACCCACCTTTCGGTCGACGCGCGGGCGCGGGCGGGGCTTGCCCGGACGTTTCAGGTCTCGGCGCTGGCCATGGAAGACACGGTTCTGGAAAACGCCGCGCTCGGCGTTGTCGGTGCATCCGGCAAGGCATTCCGGTTCTTCCGCCCCGTCCTCAAGGACACGGAGGTGCTTTCCAGGGTGGAAGCGGCTCTGGAAAGGGTCGGACTGGCAGACGCCGCAGGCAAGCAAACCTCGGAGCTCAGCCACGGTCAGCGGCGGCAGCTGGAGGTGGCGATCGCCCTGACGCTGGCGCCGAAGGTTTTCGTCATGGACGAACCGATGGCCGGGCTCGGCGCGGAAGGTTCCAAGACCATGACGGGCTTTCTGGATGGCCTGCGTCACGAAGCGCCGATCCTGTTGGTCGAACATGACATGGACGCCGTCTTCGCTCTGGCAGACCGGATCAGCGTACTTGTCTACGGCAGTATCATCGCCAGCGGCACGGTCGAGGAGATCAGGGCGGATCCGGCCGTCCGTGAAGCCTATCTGGGGGATCTGTCGTGACCGCTCTGCTCTCGCTCCGGCAGGTCGAGGCCTCTTACGGTCCGGTCCAGGCCCTGTTCGGCGTTTCCTTCGATGTGGGAGAAGGCGAGGTCGTCGCGCTGATGGGCCGCAACGGCATGGGCAAGACGACCACCGTGAAATCGATCTGCGGCATGCTCTCTCCCAAAGGCGGGATTTCCTTCGCTGGAAGCCGGATAGACGGTCTGACCAGTCACAGGATCGCCAAATGCGGTATCGGTCTGGTGCCGGAAGGACGACGCTGCTTCGCGAGCCTGACAGTTGAGGAGAACCTCCTGTCGGCGGCGCGGAAGGGGGAATGGGACTTCGACAAGGTGAGTGTCCTGTTTCCGCGTCTCAAGGAGCGGCGCCAGCAGCCGGCAGCCTCGCTCTCCGGCGGCGAACAGCAGATGCTTGCCATCGGACGCGCACTGATGACCAATCCGAGGCTGCTCGTGCT
Organism: Roseibium aggregatum; assembly: GCF_017309185.1. Classification (GTDB taxonomy): domain Bacteria; phylum Pseudomonadota; class Alphaproteobacteria; order Rhizobiales; family Stappiaceae; genus Roseibium; species Roseibium aggregatum_B. The sequence continues at coordinate 168,349 of NZ_JAEKJZ010000003.1, forward strand.
CGACGAGGCGACCGAAGGTCTTGCTCCCGTCGTGCGGCAGGAGATCTGGGCGGCGATCGAGACGCTCAAACGGGAGACCGGCGTCGCGATCCTGATCATCGACAAGTCGCTTAAGGAACTCGGCCAGATCGCCGAGCGGGCCGTCATCCTGGAGCGTGGCCGGGATGTCTGGACGGGTCCGTTCAAGGACCTGACACCGGAGATCGCGGACAAGTTTCTCGGCGTCTGATTTCACGACCTCATATGTATTCAACCCGTGCGGATTGGAAAACGTCTACGCCACTCTTCCTTGTTTCAAGCTTCATACTGAGGTTGCGCAGTGGACGGTCCTGGAAGACACCCCGCTTGTTCATGAGTATCTGTCCTGCTCCTGGCTGTTTGAAATCGGTTTGGGTTTGCGTTGGGGGCAATCATGACCGTTCGAAACCGCTTCGGAGACCGTGCCGATCCGGGCGTGCCGGATATGAAGCGGATGCGCGTGGCGTTCCTGCGATGCACGGGCCGGCGTTGACAATGACAGCATTGGTGCAAGTGTGATCTTGGCGTTTCGGAATTGACATCTGCCATTATCAGCCGGTGCGCGACAGGCTGGTAATGAACCCGTTCAAGGACCTCAGCACAACGGTTTCTGCCTCGCCGGTAATCTGCCATTCGCGGAAATGGTCGTCCACCACCATCCGGGCCAGGCCGTATACGTAGGCCCGGCAGGCAAGCACCAGTTCCTGGATATCTCGTTCCGAAGGCAGGTTGCCGTTGGCCTTGGCAAGAGTGAGGAGTTCGACCATGGAGTGCCGGATGGCATCGTTTTGTGCCTGCAAGGTTAGCGAGGAGGCGAAATCGATCAGCTTGCGCGAGCTGATCACTTCGAAATGGGTCGGATTGGCGAGGGCCCAGCGCAGATAGCCCTGACCGATTGCTTCCAGGCGGCGCAGGGGCGCTTCGGTGGCCACTTCGTCCTGAGCTTCGGAAACGGCGTCGACGAGACGTTGCATGGCTTGTTCCGCGACGGCGGTAAGCAACGCACTCTTGGAAGCAAAATGTTGGAAGGGAGCCCCGGGCGATACCCCGGCACGCCGGGCCACTTCTCTCATCGAGAGCTGATCAACTCCCTTTTCCTCTATGATTTCAACGGTGACCCTGAGAAGCTCGTCGACCAGATTGCCGTGGTGATAGGGTTTTGGTCTTTCCGTCGCTGGTTCGTCGGTCATTGGTGCCTCATCACAACATTGCTATCTAAGCACTGATTATTTTGCTTGAAAGGTGGCTGAAAGTCCATATCAATGCCGAATCTAAGCATTGATTAGATGGAGCGCTCATGTTGCGTAAACTGCTTTTTATATCCGCCTTGTGCCTGATGTCCGCCGAGGTCCAGGCCGAGGAATTTCCTTCGTTGGAAGTTGTCTGGCCGCAGGACGGCACAGTGATCGAACTGGGGGACGACCCCGAAATGGTTATCGGTGTTGTGGTCAAGAGCAATTTTGCCCTGCTTCCCGCAGGGCAATGCGGTGACAATCCAAGGTGCGGGCATGTTCACATGAAGATCGATCCCGAGGGCAATGACTGTGATATCCCCGATCGCAACTACAACAGCATGAACAGCGATTTCGGGGGTGACCTGCTTAAGGCGCGTTTCGGCCATTGCGCCAATCCCGAGGGCCCCCATGTAATCGGTGTGCTCCTGGCTGACGACCGTCACCAACCAGTTCTTGTCGATGGGAAGCCGGTAACCGCGTTGGTGACTGTGGAGACAAAAGTCGCGACAACCCGTTAGCGCGTCTGGCTCGATAACCTGAAGCTCGCGGGATCAGATCCTGCTCCTGCGCGCAAATTAAACCCCCGCGGGTGTGTCCTGCGGGGGCTTGTTGCCTGGGCGCGACCGGTTTCAGAGGTCCAATCCCGGGAGTGTCAAATGAGTTGTGTCATCTGAGCCTGTGCAAAGAATGAACTGAAGACAATTTCTCCGGTCGTTTTGCAACGCGGGATCCGATTGGCTTTTTCGTTTGCAGTGCAAAACGAATATCAGTTGAAGGCAATTGACGCATTAAATGAAAAAATCGAAACTGGGTTCTAGGTACCTATGACTTCGAAATTGTGCCACACTTGTGTCCGCCGGCGGGATGTGAAAAGCGATAATTTCAGAGGTCTGATCCGGTGGAGGTGCTAAAAAAGTATATATTTTTCAGATATATATGTATTTTGTTCGCGGGCTGAATCGTCTACTAAAATTTTAGTTTGACAACGTGGCGGCACTGTGTCCAAGTATGCCGAGCCGGATGAATACGGCTCTTCATATCTCACGGGAGGAGATTAAGATGCGAAAGTATCTACTCTGCGCGGTCGCAGCGGGCGCTGTGATTGCGGGAGCTGGGTCCGCTTTTGCCGACGAAGCAGCGGCGAAGAAGTGGATCGACCAGGAATTCCAGCCATCGGTTCTGACCAAGGACGAGCAGCTTGCGGAAATGCAGTGGTTCATCGAGGCGGCTGAACCGTTCGCGGGCATGGAAATCAACGTCCTGTCGGAAGGCATTCCGACCCATTCCTATGAATCGGAAGTTCTGACCAAAGCCTTCGAGGAAATCACCGGCATCAAGGTCAATCACCAGATCCTCGGAGAGGGGGAGGTTGTCCAGGCGGTTCAGACCCAGATGCAGACGGGCCGGAACCTCTACGACGCCTATGTCAACGACAGTGACCTGATTGGCACCCATTCCCGCCTGCAACTGGCCTATAACCTGTCCGACTGGATGGGTGGAACGGCCAAGGACGTCACCAATCCGGGCCTCGACCTGGATGACTTCATGGGCACCCAGTTCACCACAGGACCGGACGGCGATCTCTACCAGCTTCCCGACCAGCAGTTCGCGAACCTCTACTGGTTCCGCAAGGACTGGTTCGACCGGGAAGACCTGAAGAAGGCCTTCAAGGACAAATACGGTTACGATCTCGGCGTGCCGGTCAACTGGTCGGCGTATGAGGATATCGCCGAGTTCTTCACCAAGGACGTGAAGGAAGTCGACGGGGTCACGATCTACGGCCACATGGATTACGGCAAGCGCGCACCGGACCTCGGCTGGCGCATGACCGATGCATGGCTCTCCATGGCGGGTGCCGGCGACAAGGGCGAGCCGAACGGCGTGCCGGTCGACGAATGGGGCATCCGCATGGAAGCGGGCACCTGCAACCCGGTCGGGGCCTCCGTCTCCCGAGGTGGAGCGGCGAACGGCCCGGCGGCCGTCTACGCGATCCGCAAGTGGGACGAATGGCTGCGCAATTACGCGCCTCCGGGCGCGGCGAGCTTCGACTTCTACCAGTCGCTGCCGGCGCTCAGCCAGGGCAATGTCGCCCAGCAGATCTTCTGGTACACGGCCTTTACAGCCGACATGGTCAAGCCGAAGTCGGAAGGCAACAACACGGTCGACGACAGCGGCACTCCGCTGTGGCGGATGGCGCCGAGCCCGCACGGTCCCTACTGGGAAGAAGGTCAGAAGGTCGGCTATCAGGACGTTGGCTCCTGGACCATCCTGAAGTCCACTCCGGAAGACCGCGCCAAGGCGGCCTGGCTCTATGCCCAGTTCGTGGTCTCCAAGACCGTCGACACGAAGAAGAGCCATGTCGGGCTCACCTTCATCCGCGACAGCACGGTGCGGCACGAATCCTTCACGGAACGGGCGCCGAAGCTCGGCGGACTGGTCGAGTTCTACCGCTCGCCGGACCGTGTTGCCTGGTCGCCGACTGGCATCAACGTGCCGGACTATCCGAAGCTCGCCCAGATCTGGTGGCAGCAGATCGGTGACGTGAACTCCGGCGCCTTCACGCCGCAGGAGGCCATGGACCGTCTCGCCGAGGAAATGGACATCGTCATGGCCCGCATGCAGCAGGCCGACGAACGCGCCAATGTCTACGGCGGCTGCGGACCGCGTCTCAACGAGCCCAAGGACCCGGAAGTCTGGTTGTCCCAGCCGGGCGCGCCGAAGGCCAAACTCGACAACGAGAAGCCGCAGGGCCAGACCGTCAACTACGACGAGCTCGTGGCTCGTTGGGCGGAAAACTGAGCCTGAGCGGTTATTAGCCAACACTCGGACCGGGGTTCGCCCCGGTCCATCACCGATCCGAAAGCGGCAGACCGGGATCTTCGCGGTTCACGAGAGAAGTCTGCCCGGAGGCGGGCGCATATAGATGTCCCTAGAATTAAGAAACGTCAGCAAGCGTGTGCACGGCATAACGCATGTCAAGGAAACGAGCCTGACGCTCAGGACCGGCCACTTCAACGTCCTTCTCGGCGAAACCGGGGCCGGCAAGACATCCCTGATCAAGCTCATGGCCGGACTGGACAGTCTGGCGGGCGGCCAGATCCTATTGAACGGCAAGGATGTTTCCAGGCTTTCGGCGCAAAAGCGCAATATCAGCCTGGTGCACCAGTTCTTCGTCAATTATCCGCATATGTCTGTCTTCGACAACATCGCCTCGCCGTTGAAGATCGCGGGCGTGGCGAAATCGGAGATCGCGGACCGGGTGGCGGAAGCCGCCGGGCTGATGAAGCTGAAGCCTTACCTGGACCGCAAGCCGCACGAACTGTCCGGTGGCCAGCAGCAGCGCACCGCGCTGGCGCGGGCCATTGTCAAGGAAAGCGACGCCGTCTTTCTCGACGAACCGCTCGCCAATCTCGACTACAAGCTGCGCGAGGAATTGCGGGACCAGTTGCCGGAGCTTTTTGCCGGACGCGGGGCGGTCGTTGTCTATGCGACGTCGGAGCCGGAGGAAGCTCTTTTGCTCGGCGGACATACGGCCCTGATGTCGGATGGCCAGGTGGTTCAGTTCGGACCGACGGCCGAAATCTACCGGAAACCGAAGGACCTGGAGGCCGTCAAGGTGTTTTCCAATCCGCCGATCAACACCGCGCCGGTCACGAAACAGGGCGATACGGTCATCTTGAACGACGATATCCGCTGGACGGCGACCGGTCCGGCCGCGGGTCTTTCCGACGGTCCCTATACGCTGGCGATCCGGCCGCATCATGTGATGCCGGTCGAAAGCGCAAAGCACACGGTGCGGCTCGAGGGCCATGTCCAGGTCACCGAATTGAGCGGGTCGGAAAGCAGCGCCCATTTCGACATGCACGGTCAGTCCTGGGTGTCGCTCTCTCCGGGCGTCCATCCCTATTTCGTCGGCGAGGTCCACACCTTCTATCTGGACCCCGGCCACTGTTTCTTCTTCGCGCCGGACGGCGACCTGGCGGCTTGAGGACAGACCAGAATGGCACAAATCAAATTGTCCGGCCTGCGCCACAGCTACCGTCCGGACCCGCAGGGTGAAGCCGACTACGCGCTGAAAAAGATCGATCTGACCTGGGAGGACGGCGGGGCCTATGCGCTTCTGGGGCCGTCCGGTTGCGGGAAATCCACCCTGCTCAACATCATCTCAGGTCTTCTCGTCCCCTCCGAGGGCAAGATCCTGTTCAACGACCAGGATGTGACCAGCCTTGCGCCGGCCAAGCGCAACATCGCCCAGGTTTTCCAGTTTCCGGTCATCTACGACACCATGACCGTCTACGACAACCTGGCCTTCCCCTTGCGCAACCGGGGGCGGGACGAGGATGTCGTCGAGCGCCGCGTGACTGCCATTGCCGAGATGCTGGAAGTCACCGAGATGCTGAAGACTCGGGCCTCAAATCTTTCGCCCGACAACAAGCAGAAGATTTCCATGGGCCGCGGTCTGGTGCGTGAGGACGTCAATGTCGTCATGTTCGACGAACCGCTGACCGTGATCGACCCGCACCTGAAGTGGAAACTGCGCTCGAAGCTGAAGGAACTGCATCAGCGTGTCAGGGCAACCATGATCTACGTTACCCACGACCAGACCGAGGCGCTGACGTTCGCCGATCAGGTGGTGGTCATGCAGGACGGCGAGGTCGTTCAGATCGGGACGCCGGTGGAACTGTTCGAACGCCCCGCGCACACTTTCGTCGGCCACTTCATCGGCTCGCCGGGCATGAATGTCCTGCCCTGCGAGATGAAGGACGGCGCCGCTTTCTTCGGCGGAGAGCGGGTTGTTCTGGAAGGTCCGGCCGAGGTCGGCGGCGCGGCGGAGATCGGCATTCGTCCGGAGTTCGTCAGCCTGTCGTCGAACGGGACGGGCATCGCGGCGCGGGTGCGCAAGGTCGCCGATATCGGCCGCCACAAGGTGGTCGAGGCGATTGTCCACGACACCCGCGTTCACGCCATCCTTGAGGGCGAGGCTCCGAACGCCGGCGACGCGGTGAGACTGGACTTCAAGCCATCCCAGACCCGGCTCTACAAGGACGGCTGGCTGACAAGCAGACCGGGGGAGGGGACCCGATGAAAACCCAGTATCAACGTGCCTGGCTGTTCGTGACGCCGGTTCTGCTCCTGGTGGCGTTCAACGCGCTGATCCCGATGATGACCGTGGTGAACTATTCGGTTCAGGAGACCTTCGGCGACAACCTGTTTTTCTGGCAGGGGCTCGACTGGTTCGAGCAGGTGCTCCGATCGGAACGCTTTCACAACGCGCTCGGACGCCAGTTCCTGTTCACCTTCCTGATCCTGATCATCGAGGTTCCGCTCGGCGTGGCGATCGCGCTCGCCATGCCCCGGAAGGGCTTCTGGGTGCCGGTCTGCCTGGTCACAATGGCCCTGCCGATGCTCATCCCGTGGAACGTGGTCGGCGCCATGTGGAACATCTTCACGCTGCCGGATATCGGACTGCTCGGCTATCTGATGAACCACACCCTGGGCATTCCCTATGACATGACCCAGGACCCGGTGGCCGCCTGGGTGACCATCATCGTCATGGATGTCTGGCACTGGACGTCCCTGGTGGTGCTGCTTGCCTACGCCGGCCTCGTCTCGATCCCGTACGCTTACTATCAGGCGGCGGAAATCGACGCGGCGTCCAACTGGGCCGTTTTCCGCTACATCCAGCTTCCGAAGATGAAGACGGTGCTGACGATCGCCATCCTCCTGCGCTTCATGGACAGCTTCAACATCTACACCGAGCCGTTCGTCCTGACCGGCGGCGGCCCCGGTAATTCGACGACGCTGCTCTCCATAGATCTGGTGAAGATCGCGCTCGGCCAGTTCGATCTCGGACCGGCGGCGGCCATGTCCCTCATCTATTTCGCCATCACGCTCCTGGCCTCCTGGCTGTTCTACACGCTGATGACGAAGAACGACAACAAATCCTGAGGAGTGAAATCATGCGCCTCAAAAGCCTGCTGCCGGCAGCTTACATCCTCTTCCTGATGCTGCCGATCTACTGGCTGGTCGCGATGAGCTTCAAGACCACCAACGAGATCCTCGCCGGTTTCTCCCTGTTTCCGCAGACCTGGACGCTGGCGAACTATATCGAGATCTTCACCGACCCGACCTGGTACTGGGGCTACATAAATTCCATTATCTACGTGACCCTGAATACGGTCATTTCGGTGACGGTCTCCCTGCCGGCGGCCTACGCCTTCTCGCGCTATACCTTTGTCGGCGACAAGCATCTGTTCTTCTGGCTTCTGACCAACCGGATGGCTCCGGCGGCGGTATTCGCGCTGCCCTTCTTCCAGCTCTATTCGGCGGTCGGTCTCTTTGATACGCATGTCGCGGTGGCGCTCGCCCATTGCCTCTTCAATGTTCCGCTTGCCGTCTGGATCCTGGAAGGCTTCATGAGTGGGGTGCCGAAAGAGCTGGACGAGACCGCCTATGTGGATGGCTATTCGTTCCCGCGTTTCTTCGTCACCATCTTCCTGCCTGCCATCAAATCGGGCGTCGGTGTTGCCGCGTTCTTCTGTTTCATGTTCTCCTGGGTGGAGCTTCTCCTCGCCAAGACCCTGACGGCCGTCGAGGCCAAACCCATTGCCGCCGTGATGACCCGGACCGCTTCCTCCGCCGGTTACGAACTCGGGCTTCTGGCGGCAGCCGGGACCCTGACCATCATTCCCGGCGCCATCGTCATCTATTTTGTCCGTAACTACATTGCCAAGGGCTTCGCCCTGGGGAGGGTGTGATGCTTGGCTGGATGGCATGGACCTGGCCGACGGCCCTGTTCTTCGTCGGCGTTTTCGCGGCGATCGGCGTCCTGACCGTTTTGGAAATCCGTTATCCGGGCGGCCATGCCCGGCGCGGAGTGCTGGGGCTGACCACGACGCGCGGCGACCGTCTCTTCATCACCCTCCTGGGTGCGGCCTATATCTTCCTGGCCTGGCTCGGGCTGGTCGGTTACCCGCTCTGGTGGCCCCTGGCGCTGAGCCTCGGTTGGGGGACGTTCTGCTTCTGGAAGGTGTGAGACAGATGACCGCTGGCGCCGTTCGTTAAAATTTTTATCAAGTTGTTCCGCAAGCGGTATCGACTTCTTGCCTGATAAAAACCGGTTTTCTTGTTGCGGCGCAGCAAAGGCTGGTGGAGGTGCCTGGGATGACGCTATTCTCACGTGGCGTCAATGTGTTCATTACGCAGCGTTCAAGGAATATATCGCAGTGCAAGGCCAAGCCAGGATGTCCAAGAAGAGTGAACCAAAAGTCCGATTTCCAGTCCATTCTCAACGGGAGCGAGTCAATACGGTCTTATTGACCAAGAATACACTCCGCGCTTTCCCGACCACCATGACCGCGCTCGCAAAAGGCAAACCCATGCAGGTTGATCTTCTCAACTGGCTAGAGCCGAAAGACCTCGTGCTGATCAACCGGATCCATGTCGAAGCGACACGCGAGACCTTCGGCGTCAGCGACCGGGCCCGGCTGGAGGCTGCGGTCATGCGCCCGCAGCTCGCTTACTACAACGACAATCAAAAGGACGTTCTGTCTCTTGCCGTCCAGTTTGTATCGAGCATCTGCGAGGCACGGGCCTTCCTGGAAAGCAACAAGCGCACGGCGTTTACCGCCGCCCGCGCGTTCCTGATGTCAAACGGCTACGACATCGACCCCAAGGTCGACCGGATCATGGACAGCAACGGCCAGCCGATGATCATCTCCTTTCTCGAAACAATCGCCAAGGACCCATTTGTCGCCGCGGAGTTCGAACGCTGGCTTGCTCCCTTCGTCTTTCCTTTGAAAAACCGCGGACTGGAGTCTTCCGGTGAGGGTGGCGAATTGACCCTTGCCACGTCGAACGGAGTTAAGAAGACGGCGTGAAACCCCGGGAACGCACCGGGTCCCGCGTTGTCTCCCCGATTGGATCGGGAGCGGAAACCCGGGATCCGTGTCGCGGCCGGAAGGACGGTGCCGGATCGGAGGCCGGCATCGGAGAGAACGCAAAAGGTGGCGGCGAGATCGACTAAAAAATAGAAATCTGCATAAGGAATGTGCAAGGATGGGCAGCTGAGCCCCATCGTTTCCGCAATCGACGCAGGACCGTGATGAGAAAGCGTAAAAGCAGTGAGTTTCTGACCGAAGTCGAGCTGGAGTTCATGACCGAACTCTGGAAGCTCGGCGAAGGCTCCGTGCGGGACATCCTGGCATGTCTGCCGGAGGACAGAAAACTCGCTTACACGTCCTGCGCCACCATTATGCGGATTCTCGATGAAAAAGGGTTCGTGGACAGCCGCAAAGAAGGCAAGACATTCATCTATTCCCCGCGGCTGACCAAAGACGCCTACCAGTCCCGTTCTCTCAGAAACCTGTCGGAAAAACTCTTCGACGGCACGCCGGCCTCCCTGGTCGCGCGGCTCGTCGACGAATACGACCTGTCTGAGGGAGATCTGGAGGAAATCAGAGCGTTGCTGGACAGGAGGAGGACAGATGACGCTACTTAATCAGATGTTCGATGTTTACATCGATCTCAATATCACCCTGGCCTTCGCCGCCACGGCCTGGATGGCTGTCAATCTGCTTCTGGCGAGACTGGGGAGAAAGCTTGTCTTCACCGTGCAACTCGGTTTCCTGAACCTGTTGTTCGCCGTGATCTTTCTGTCGCCGGCCATCGTCGCCGTCTATCAGCAGCTTCTGGCAAGCGACGTCGTGCCCGCGGATTATTCGCTCAGCCTGGCCGACTACGCGGTCGCGCAGTATCTGCGCGGCGGTATCGCAATCCCGGCGGAGGATTTTCAGACGTTGCTCGGGGTCCGCGATCGCTTCACCGAGAGCGTTCTGACCCTCGGGCCTGGCATCGGACTGGCGGTGGCCCTGTTTCTCATCGGCGGGTTCACCTGGTTCGGCGGGAGGCTGGCCGTCAATTTCCTGCGCCTCGGCCGTGTCCTTTCGGCCTGCCACGGGTGGCGTAAGGCGGGCCGCGTCCGGCTTCTGTTGTCGGACACGGCGCCGGTGCCGTTTTCCGCGCGCGGACTGCTTTACCGCTACGTTGTGATCCCATCGGATCTCCTGGTGACGCCTGGCGACCTGAACCTCGTCCTGAAGCACGAGTTTCAGCACTTGCGCCAGGGGGACGTGGAATGGGAGATCGGCCTGGAGCTGTTGCGGCCGCTCTTTTTCTGGAACCCGTTTTTCTACCTCTGGAAATCGGAGGTTGAACGGCTCCGCGAACTTGCCTGCGACCAGAAAGTGACGGAAGACGCGAAGGTCGACTTGAAGGCCTATTGCCAGTGCCTGGTGCGGGCCGCGCAAGCCGGCTTCAGAAAACGCCGGGAGCAACTGGCCCCGAGCCGGACGGAGAGTGTCGCCGGAGTCGCGCTGCTCGAGGTGCACGAGAAGTTGCTGCGCAGGTCGCCGGGGCTCAAACTCCGCCGAAGAATTGAAGCGCTTCTGGAAACGGACCGCTTGCGGCCGCATCGGGGGATCGCGACGCTTGCGGTGCTGCCCATCGCCGTCGCGGTTGTGCTGACGGCGCTGTCCCTGCAGAAGCCCGCCGACTGGAGCCAGGATCGCCTCATGCTGTCGGCCATCGTCAATCTGGACCGGCTTCAGACGATCAACAGCTTCGGTCAGCGGCCGCTGAGGTGATCGGCGGACGCGCAACAGTCGGTTCTCGGTCCTCACTGGGGGTGGGGAATGTGGCGGAGCAGCGAGCGCGCTTGGTCGGAGGACCAAAGCGCAATCAGCTCGTCGCGTCTGAGCGTTTGCGCCGTCGTTTCGAGAGCCGCCGATTCGATGCTGCCGAGAAGCCGTGAGGCGCGGATGCCTTCGTTGGCGATATATTCCGCCTTCTCGGGATATTTTTGAAACTCCGCCTCGCTCATATCCCCCGCGTCTTTGCCCCGCATCTTGATCCTGCCGTTTTCGAGGAACTGTGGAATGGCTTTATGGTGCAGGGCGACGACTTCCCAGTCGCTAGAAAATACCGGTGAACCGGAGCTGCCTTTCCTTGTGTCGCCTGTGTACCAGCAAAAGTCATCCGCGTCCGATCCATCGTCCACGAGAAGGAAATGGCTGTTGTGCAGGGCAATGGACTTCCAGTCTCCATCGGGATGCTGGACGATATTTACCGGCATGCCTTGTAGAATTTTGCCCGCCTTTTTCAGGGGATGCCAGCCAAAACTATCGATATGGGTTCCTGCATCGTCGAATTCGCTGAGCGCCACCAGCGTGTAGTCGAGGTCTTCGTTCGTCAACCAGAACTCTTCAGGCTTGAAGAAAAACTCCGAGGCCGGCAGGTGTTTGCCGAACTTATTGTCTTCATAGTTGAAGCGGACAGCAGAGGCCGCTGCCGTGTCCGGCGTCCTGAGCACGTGGTGGTTGGTTAAAAACAGGCCCTTGCCGACCAGAAAGCCGGATCCGAGCCAGAGGTCGTTGAAGACGGAAACCCTGCCGACAGGCCGCGCCGCCAGCAAACCGGCTTCCAGAAACTCGATTGAGATGATGTCGTCGGAAACTCCGATTTGGGCTTCCAGCAGCAGGGCGGCGGTGTCCGGCAACAGTTCGTCCGATATGTTGAGCTTGCGCTGAACGTAAGTCTTAAGCCGCTTTTCCGGCTCCAGGGTTGCGATTTGGGATTGGCAGGCATCGAGCTTGATCTCCTCGATCTTCTCATATCTTTCAGCAAGCCTTTTGTGAGCCGCATCAAGAATTTTTTTGTCGAGTTGCCTCAGGCTCTCAGTAAGAATTTCGTTGCTCATGATGAGAAAGATCCAATTGTTGCATTGAAATGACTTGTTAATCAGCGTCGGTTGTATTATACAAAATTACTCTACGTAAGATAGCCTTTTAAAGCTGATAGTTGAAATTATTTGATGTTAAAATTTAGGAGGTGAGAGCCGCTATGTCCAAGATATCATACGATAAATACGTGGCTCTGTTGACGCGCGAGCCTGCGGTTGACCCTGAAGAGTTCGACAAACAGTCTGAGGAAATCTTGAGTTTTTCCGTCATCGAGAAAGGCGGGAACGGCTTTTCGTTCGAACTGCGGCCGGACCCGCAAAAGGTCGAGGTCGATCCGGAGTTGCAGGAGCTGGAAAGTTTCATGAACATAACCAGCGGGCTTTCCAGGTGGCGGCGCAACCGGCAGTTTTTCAGGCGCTTGCAGGCTGGCGAGAGACGCCCTGTACTTGTTTCGGAAGGCGACAGCTGGTTTCAGTTTCCGCTTCTTCTCAAAGAAGTAATCGATCATCTCAACAGGGATTACCTGATTTATTCGGTGGGCGCGGCCGGCGACACGGCAGCCAACATGGTGTTCGGGCAAAACAGGCACGGCCAGCGTGAATACATGTCGGCCCTTGGCAAGGTCCGAAAACACGGTGTCGCCGCTTTCCTGTTTTCGGCGGCCGGCAACGACATTGTCGGGGAAGATCCTGAGACCGGAGAGGCGGCGCTTTTCGACCTGCTCCGGCAGTTTAACGGAAACCCGGCGGATGTTGCCGGTCACATCGACCACACGGTTCTCAAGAACAAGATCGGAAGCCTGAGAATAGCTTATCGGAAGGTGATCGACGATATTCGTGCCGACGAGGATTTCCGGACCCTGCCCATCGTCATTCACGGTTATGACTACGTTTTCCCGTTTCCCTACAGCGAGGGAGGGCGGCACGACGAGCGCAACCCGGTCTACGCCAGGAAGAACGGGTGGCTCGGCGATCCGCTCGACCGGCGCGGCATCTACGATCAGGAACTGCGCCGCAACTTGATAAAGTACCTGCTCGACGAGCTTTACGCGATGCTGCAAGGGCTTAGTGGCGATCCCCGGGAAACCGGCGTCTGGCTGGTGGACTGCCGGAATACGCTACCCGATGTCGACGATTGGAATGACGAAATACACCCTAAATCCGAAGGGTTCGGCAAAGTGGCAGATAAATTCAAAGCCGCACTCGGCGGAGCCCTGGGCCAAGACGGTTTGAACCGCGACGTCGCTTAGCCGGGCAGTCCGCGCTGTTCCGGTTTGCCGTGGGCAGCCGGCCCGAACCGGTCCGGGCAAGGCTCCGGTGCGGGTTATTGTCCTTTTCGAAGAACTTGCCTGCTTTCGCCTTCCCGAACCGGGGCCAAGGCCGAAGGGGTTTCAAACCGGTCACAGGAATACCGCCGCAACGCGCATGTGAAGCCAGAGTGAAGACCCACCTTTTTGCGGCGGTCAAAACGGGAGAAGATCATGACACATCCTCTGACATTGACCTTGAAGATCAAACAGGACCCTGAAACTCTCGCCGCTCTCAACGATTTGAAAGAGAATTTCGCGGAGCACATTCAGCCGAAAATCGAAGAGGCTCTCAGAAAATCCAAGCTGGTGCATTTCGCCCGGGTCGTCGTGATTGGCGACAACGAGTACATTCAGGTGATCACGGAGTATGACGGCGATCATTTCGAATACACGGAGTTCTTCCGAGACGCGCTGACACCGATTTTCGCCAAGATTTTTTCGCTGGCCGACGGCGTGCCGGATGTCGACAACCCTGCCGAATTCTTCGAATTCTCCAAAAACGCCAATGTGCGCACGCTCGGTCTGTCCACCGACGGAGCAACGGATATGCACGGTAACCAGGCTGGCTGGCTATTTTCCGCCTACAACCATGCGGAGGTCAGGGACATTCTGGGCGCGCTTCAACGCGATGCGGCCGAATAAGCCGATACATTGAGTGGGGTGGGGAGAAAATGAAGCCCGATCCGAAAAACGTACAAAGCCTGTTCATCGCGCGGTACCGGCACAAGTTCCGGGTCGTGCTGTTGTTCAGGATCGACGATCCCGCCACCGCTCAAGGCTTTTTGCAACGATGGGCCGCCAATGTGAATGGTGGCCTGTCACCCGCCGGTTCTTATGCCGCCGACGTGGAAGCACAATTGGACCCGGTCTGTCATTTCGCTTTCAATTGGCCTGGCATCTCGCTCCTCCTGAAAGAGCGCGCCGCCACCGCGCAAGGTCTCGACCCCGACGAGGTGGGGACGAACCTGGAACAATTCTTCACCGAAGAAGACCACGCGCCCAATTCGAACTCGGTCGTCGCGAGCCTCGACATGAAAGGCATGAACGCACCGGAAAACTGGTGGACGGCGGGAGCCGACCAGAGCGCATTTCACATTGCGATGCTGTGTTACTTCGCCGATGCGGCACAAAAGTTCCAGGGTCTAGGCAAAATACGCGCGGACGCCGAGGCGTCGGGCCTTGAGGAATGGCAGTTTCCGGACTTTGACGATAAGGCCTTGTCGGGAGAAGTGCCGGCCGGTGGAATTCTGCATTTCGGGTTCCGGGACGGTATTTCAAAGGTCGATATCGACTGGGAAGAGACTGGAACGCCGGGAAAAAGCGATTTCAGGGAATTGCTGCTCGGCTACCCTTCCAGCGATTACAGGATCAGTCCGGTCGACCCCGGTCCCTGGAACGATTTCGTTCGTGACGGCACCTATCTCAATCTGGCTTGGCTTTATCAGGACGTCGCCGCGTTCAACCGGTTTCTGCGCGATCACAGAAACGTAACCGCGCCCCTAAGCGGGCAGGCCGATCCCGAAGAGTGGCTCGCCGCTAAGATGATGGGACGATGGCGCGACGGTTCGGCGCTTGCGTTGCATCCCGAGCGGATGCCCGAGCCCTGGGACCCATCCAACAACTTCGGCTACCGGAGCGATCCGGAGGGGGAGCGGACGCCCCTTCATTCGCATATACGTGTATGCAATCCGCGCGACCAGGGGCTGACCCATGTCAACGACAGACGTTTTCCGAAGGGGCCGCCCCGGCTGATCCGCAGAGGTTTCTCCTATGGACCGCCCCTTGAAGGCACCGAGGACGACGGCAAAGACCGCGGCTTGGTGGGTCTCTTCGCCTGCGCGCGGATAAACGAGCAGTTCTATTCGGTGGTGCGCTGGATTCAGAAAACGGATTTCAGCGACCATTTCGATACGATAAGGCGCGGGCGCAAACGCCAGGACATGATGTTCGGATTTCGCGGAAAACGGCAGGCCGAGGCGACAACCTATATTCCGGCCGGGTCCGCGGGCGCGGCGCCGCTTGAATTGCCCTTGAAGGACTTCATTCGCTACAAGGGGATCGCGGTGTTTTTCGCGCCCAGCGTCAAGTCGCTCAAGTATCTCAGTGGTTCTTGAAGGTTTGAGCGGACGTTCCGGTTCTTGCGCGCAGCCGGTCATGTTTCTTCATCTCTCCGCTGGAACTGCGGGATTGTCCGATGGAAGAGCGCCTGAACCCGCACTGACACCGATCTGACAAGAATCTGAGCTCAAACTGTAACAAAAGTGAGAGCGAAGTGTCATCTCAGTGTGGTCCTTAGGGCGGGGCCGGGAAGAATGTGACAGAAGTGCCTGGCTCTGATTTGTCCAACGGGAGCCGTCACTCATGATCCTTCGTTCCGTACTTGCCGCGGGCGTCGCCCTGGCCACGCTCGGCGGTGCCGCCGCACCTGCCTTCGCCGAAGACGTCACCATCAAATTGTGGTCGCGCGCCGACCGCTCCGGGCCGATGCGTCCGGGCAATATCGTCGATGCCGCCGACACCCTGAACAACATGCTTGCGGCCGCCGGATCGGACAAGGTCGTCAAGGTCGAGCTGATCGAGACCAACGCCAAGGGCTTCGACGCCGACGCGCTCGATCTCCTCAAGGCACATTCCGTTGGCGATACGCCGGACATCATCGTTGCCGCCCACGAGTGGATCGGCGCCTTCGCACAGGCCGGGCTGGCGGCCAATCTCGACGGTCATATCGAAGCCAACCCGAACCTCTACGGCGACGTCATTCCGGCGCTCTGGGAGTCCGTCAAGTTCAAGGGTGGACGCTACGGCATTCCCCAGGACTCCGAAGTGCGCATGTTCTTTCTCAACAACGACATGCTGCGCAAGGCGGGCAAGTCGGACGAGTTCATCGCCGGCCTTTCCGAGGCCGTCAACGCCGGTGAATTCACCATGGACGACCTGTGCGACCTTGCCGCCGAAGTCAAGAATTCCGGCGCTTCCGAACTCGGTATCGTCCACCGCCCGAACGTGGGACCGGACTTCCAGATGGCGATGGCCTCTTTCGGTATCGACATGTACAACGACGAGGAAGCCCGCCTGCAGATCACCAAATCCGGTCTGAAGGACTATTACACTTGGCTGAAGTCCTGCGTTGACAAGGGCGCCCTGCCGGCTGACATGACCACCTATTCCTGGGACAGCGTCCACGCGGCGTTCCGGGGCGAAAAAGCCTTCTCCAAGTTCCACGGGATCTGGAACCTCGGCGCGCAGCTGGAAGCCTTCGGCATCGATCCGCTGGACGGGGACGCCTATTTCAACAAGATCACCTGGATCAACGCGCCGGCCGGCAAGAAGGGCGGCACGCCGAAGAATCTGTCCCACCCGATCGTCTATGTGGTCGCCGACACGCCGAACAAGGATCTGGCCGCGATGCTGGTCGCGCTGGCGACCCAGCACGTTCCGAACACAAAACACGCCGTGGGCACCAACCACACTCCGGTCAATTACGGCCAGGCCGCGATGCCGGACTTCGTGACGAAAGGCTGGGGCCTGGTCGCGGGGGTTCCGTTGCTCGAATATGCCGAGTTCATGCCGAACCATCCGAAGATCGGCCAGTACAATGCCATCACCTTCCAGGGTGTCCAGGCTGTCGAAACCGGCGAAATGACACCGGACGAAGCTGTTGAAATGGTCATCGAGGAGCTCGAAACCGAGCTCGGCGAAGACGTGATCATTCTCGACTAACCATCCTAATGGGGAAAGGCCGCGCCGGGCGCGGCTTTTTTTCCTGCGGGTCCGTTACGGTTCCTGTTTCAAAATGCGCGCATCGTCGACACGCCGCCAGGCTTCAAATTTCGCGATCTTTCTCGGGCCCGCGCTGGCGTTCCTCGTCGCGCTGCTTGTTGTCCCGATTGCGGTCGACCTCGTTGTCGCTTTCACCGACATGGCGCAAACGGTGACCGTCGACGAATTCACGACCAAACAATTCAAGAAGATCGTGCGCGTCAGCGACGACAGTCTTTTGGGTTTCGAATTGCGCGGCTCCTTCTATCGCGCCCTGACCCTGACGGCGATCTTCGTGTTCTTCACGCTCTCCATATTCAACGTCACCTTCGGGCTCGTGCTGGCGCTGACGACAACGGCGTTGCCGGACCGGCTGGGCGCCTTCTTCAGAGCGGTCTGGCTGCTGCCGCGCATGGCGCCTTCGGTCGTCTATGCGCTGTTGTGGATCTGGGTGATCGACCCGACGGAACGGGGCCTGCTCAACCAGGTCCTCGTCAACCTGTTCGGACTGGAGCCGGTCAACATGAAGCTGGATCACCCGATGACGGTGATCGTTCTTTCCAACGGATTCATCGGCGCTTCCATAGGCATGCTGATCCTGACAAGTTCCATCCGCTCGATCCCGCAGCATCTGTTTTATGCCGCGCGGGCCGACGGGGCCGGCTCGTTATCCATCATCCGGCATGTGGTGATGCCCGCGTTGCGCTGGCCGCTCAGCTACATCACCGTGTTTCAGACCCTCGCGCTGCTGGTGAGCTTTGAGTACATCTTCCTGATCATGGGACCGTCGCGGTCCACGATGACCATGGCGATGCTTGCCTACACCAAAACCCTGGCGCCGAGCATCGGGTCGGGTCTTTATGCCTACGGCGCGGCGATCACGCTGATCCTGATCGTGATCGGCATGGTGATCGCGCTTCTGCTTTACCGGCTCACCAACATGAAGTCGCTGCTTGCGCAGCCGCGCATCGAGGTGCACTGATGAGCGGAGAAGAACGGATGGCGCGCCCGGTGGACCAGCCGGACTGGGAGAGCCTCGCACGGCGGGCGCTCACCATGGCCCGGATCAAGCGCGGTGCCCTGATCGTGTTTTTGACGCTGGTCTCCGTCCCCGTGCTCCTGCCGTTCTTCTGGGTCGTCGTGATTTCCTTTTCGGCGCGCACCGGCGGGGTGGAAACCGCGGTTTTGTGGAAAGCCTGTGGCGTGCTGGCGCCCTGCGTGCTCGGCTACGCGGCTACGCATGTGGTCTTTCCGGCGCCCCGTCAAAGGATGACCGCTGCCCTTGTCGCGGCCGGTGTCGCGGTTGCCGGGCTTGCCCTTCTGGTCGGGAGCGATCTCCATTTCGACAACTACCGCTTCCTTGCCAATCCGAACCTGGTCGAGGACCTGCGCGGCGCGGCGACCGCGGGCGGTCAGTTTCCCTGGGTCTGGGACGCGTTTTTCAATTCGCTCGCGGTGGCGGCGGCCTCCACGTTCACCAAGGTCCTCATCGCGACGCTGGCGGGCTACTATCTCTCCCGGTTTGCCTTTCGAGGCCGGTCGTTCTTTCTGCAGAGCCTGCTGATCCTGGAAGTCTTCCATCCCTGGATGCTGACAATCCCGATCTTTCTGGTGATTTTCTGGGTCGGTCTGCTGAACACGCTTTCCGCGCCAATCCTGGTCCTGACCGTGATCGACATGCCGTTTTTCATCTTCATCATGAAGGGCTTCTTTGACGCGGTTCCCTGGGACATCGAAATGAGCGCCATGACCGACGGCGCCACGCGGCGTCAGGCCTTCTGGCACGTGGTATTGCCTCAGGCCAAGGGCGGCATCATCGCCATTTCCGTCCTCGGCTTCATCCGGGGTTGGGAGGAATATGTCTTCGTGACGGCGCTCAGAACCGGCAATTCCTACTGGGTGATGTCCACCTATCTCTACTATGTCGCGGAAGATGTGATGGGGGTCGACTACGGCCTCGTCGCCGCCGTCAGCGTGTTCTACATGCTGCCAAGCCTGCTTCTTTATCTCTTCCTGCAGAAATATCTCACCCAGTTGACCTTTGGAGGCGTTAAGGGCTGATGGCGCGTGTCGATCTGAAAAATGTCACCAAGGACTGGGGCACGGCGAAGGCAATCGACGATATCAGCCTGTCGCTGGAAAACGGCGAGTTTGCCGCCGTGCTCGGGCCTTCCGGCTGCGGCAAGTCGACCACGCTGTTCATGCTGGCCGGCATCTATCTTCCGACCAGCGGCGACATCCTTTTCGACGGCGCCCGGGTCAACGATGTGGAAGCTCGAGACCGCAACGTGGGCATCGTTTTCCAGTCCTACGCGCTTTATCCGAACATGACTGTCCTGCAGAACATAACGTTCCCGCTCAGGTTCAAGGAGATCTCCAGGGCGGACGCGGAAAGATCCGCGCGCGAGATCGCCGAACTGGTGGAAATCGAAGGCCTTCTGGACCGCCGGCCGAACCAGTTGTCCGGCGGGCAGCAGCAGCGGGTGGCGCTGGCTCGCGCGCTTGTCAAGAAACCGAACCTGCTTCTGCTTGACGAACCGCTTTCCAACCTGGATGCGACCCTGCGGCTTTCCATGCGCACGGAAATCCGCCGCCTGCAGCGCGAACTCGGCGTGACCACCGTTCTTGTGACGCACGACCAGATCGAGGCCATGACCATGGCCGACCGGATCGTGTGCATGAACCAGGGGCGCATCGAGCAGGAGGGCACGCCGGAAGCGCTCTACAGCCGGCCGGAAACGGTCTTTGCCGCGTCATTCATCGGTTCGCCGCCCATGAACCTTCTTGCCGGCGAAGCGTCGGACGGCGGGATCAAAGTCGGCGAGGCGGTTCTGGACACGGCGGGAGACGTGCCACCCGGCGCGGTGAAGGTCGGTATCCGCCCCGAACACATCACGGTCAACGGCGAGGGCGTTCAGGCGGAAATCCTGATAGCCGAGCCGCTCGGGCGCGAAACGCTCTACACGGCCAGGTCGGTGCTTGGAACAACCCGTTTTCTCGAACCGACCTCGGTTCCAAGGTTCAAGGTTGGAGATCAGGTCAGGCTCGGGTTCGAGCCGGAGCACACGATCCTGTTCGACGGAAATCATGACCGGCGTCTGGAAGGCGTGCGCGCTCATGTCTGATACATGGCCGTTGGACCTCATCGAGCGTCGGGTTCGGGAGCTGGAGCCGCCCACCGGGGCATGGCGAAAGGCAGCGCTCCAGGGAGAGCCGAGCGGGACCCGCCATTCGCGCCTTCGTGCCGAAGCCGCTTGCCTGAACACGGTCCGGATCGTTGACGGCGATGCGACTGCAGTTTCCGACGGAGAGCCGCGTGTCGTCGCCTGGAACCTTGAACGCTGCAAGCACGTCGAGGAAGCGGCCGAAGTCCTGCGCAGGGAAAAGGCGGATATCTGTCTCTTGACCGAAATGGACCTTGGCATGGCACGGTCCGGCAATCGGGACACGACGGCTGAACTGGCGGCCCGTCTTGGCATGGGGCATGTGTTCGCGACGGAATTCATCGAGCTCGGACATGGCGACGCGCGCGAGCAATCGGACCACAAAGAAGAGGCGAACCGCCTGGGGCTGCATGGCAACGCGGTGCTGAGCCGTTATCCGATCGGCAAGGCTTTCTGCCTGCCGCTCGGCAATGACGGCTTCTGGTATACGAACGGTGGCGATCAGCCCCGGATCGGTGGCCGGATTGCCGTTGCCGTGCGTCTTTGTTTGCCGAAACCGTTGTGGGTCGTCTCCGTACACTATGAAAGCCGCCTGGGGCCCGACGAGCGGGCAGAGGAAACGCGCCTGCTTCTTTCCCATCTGGAGCGGGTCGCCGG
Organism: Roseibium aggregatum; assembly: GCF_017309185.1. GTDB lineage: Bacteria > Pseudomonadota > Alphaproteobacteria > Rhizobiales > Stappiaceae > Roseibium > Roseibium aggregatum_B. The sequence continues at coordinate 189,230 of NZ_JAEKJZ010000003.1, forward strand.
AAAGGAACCTGTGCTCGTTGGCGGCGACTTCAATTGCAAGGGGTTGCATGAGGCGGGTCTGGAAGGCGCGGCGATCCTCCAAAGCTCCGAGGCGGCCGAACCCATGTTTGCGGGTTTCAAGGCGGCGGGTTTCGACTGGCTGTCCTGCAACACGCACGAGACGACGACACGCAACCATCCCTGGTCGACCACTGAAGACAGGCCTCTCAAGAAACTCGACTGGCTGTTCGCCCGTGGGCTTGCCTGCAAGGCGCCGGCTGTGATCGCCGCCGTCGATACCAACGGACGGAACGTCTCCGACCACGAGGCGATCGCTGTAACCCTTGTGATGTAGGAAGGACAGGAAAGGATGCTGTGCCAGAACCCGCTGGTCCGGCCTTGAACGGGGATCCGCTTTTGAGTGCCTGTTTCAAGACTGAACAGGGGGCGATAGGTCAGGGCGCTGGCAGAGCGACGGTGCCGGCTCAGCCGTGAAGACATGCAGCCTCTTTACGTTGAAAGGATGAAAACTGCCCGTAATTTTTGCATGTTGATGTGCCTCAAGGACGTTAAGCTGCATCTTTGGGAGTGTTCGGTCACTGCGTATTTTCGGCTCCAGCCGGTGCGTTGAAGGACCCGCGCAGAGGACGCGAGAGCCGTTCAAGCCGGTTTGAAAACGAGGCAGGTCTCCTGCCTGTGAGGAGGGGTGCATCATGGACAACCGTCATGCCGGGATGAACGGCGGGACACCTCCATCCTGTGTGGCCGCGCCGGTGTCAGACACCGAAATCGCTGAAATCTGCGAAAAATACGGTAACGACAAGCACCGGATGCTGGACATCCTGCGCGAGGTGCAGGACCGCTACCGGTGCATCGCGCCGGCGACCATGGACAAGATCGCCGAAAAAACCGATCTGACGCGGATCGAGGTGGAAGGCGTCGCCAGCTTCTATTCTTTTCTGTCGCTCACACCCAAGGGCCGGGTGACGATCCGTCTTTGCGACGACATCGTCGACCGCTTCGCCGGTCTCGACGCGGTGGCGCATGTCTTCGAGGACGTGCTTGGTATCGGGATTGGCCAGACATCACCGGACGGTGCCTTTTCCCTGGAGTACACGCCCTGCATCGGCATGTGCGACCAGGCGCCCGCGGCCATGGTCAACGACATCGTCCTGACCCGGCTGACACCCGAGAGTGCCCGGTCGGCGGCGGAAGCCCTGAAAGCCGGACAGGCGCCGGAAAAGATCGTCGCCGAACGGTTTCAGGAGTTGACGCCCTATGAGCGTGTCACCCGGATGGTCGACAACAACATCCGTCATGCCGGCGAGATTCTGCTCGGCCCGGTGCCCGAGGATGCGGGGCTGCAAAACGCGGTCAAGATGACCCCCGCGGCGATCTTCACCCAGATCGAGGAAAGCGGCCTGCGCGGCTGCGGCGGCGCCGGGTTCACCACGGGCCGGAAGTGGCGTTTCGCGGCCAGCGAGCGGGCGGAAAAGCATTTCATCATCTGCAATGCCGACGAGGGAGAACCCGGCACCTTCAAGGACCGGGTGCTTCTGACCGAACGGCCGCACCTTCTGATCGAAGGCATGACGATTGCCGCAAGAGCCGTCGGCGCCCGCGAAGGCTTCCTCTATCTGCGCGGGGAATATGTCTATCTCCGGGAGCATCTGGAACAGGTGCTGGAAGACCGCCGCCGGCGCGGCCTGCTCGGCCAGCACATCATGGGCGTCAAGGGGTTCAACTTCGACATCCGCCTGCAACTCGGGGCGGGGGCCTATGTCTGCGGCGAGGAAGGCGCGCTGATCAGCTCCTGCGAAGGCCTGCCCGGCGAACCCAAGACCCGGCCGCCGTTTCCGGTCAATCGGGGCTATCTCGGCTATCCGACGGTGGTCAACAACGTCGAGACCTTCTGCCATGCCGCGCGCATCCTGGACCGGGGCGCGGAATGGTTCCATGCCCAGGGCACGGAAGGGTCGCACGGCACCAAGCTCCTTTCGGTTTGCGGCGATTGCCTGAACCCCGGCATTTACGAGCTGCCATACGGGCACACGGTGCGCGAGGTGCTGGCGATGGTCGGCGGGCTGGAAGCGGCGGCCGTTCAGGTCGGAGGCCCGAGCGGGACGATGATCGCCCGCGACAGCTTCCATCGCAAACTCACCTTCGACGATCTGGCGACCGGCGGGGCGTTCATCGTCTTCGGCGCCGAACGGAACATCCTGGAGATCGTCGAATACTACATGTCGTTCTTCGTGCACGAGAGCTGCGGCTATTGCACGCCCTGCCGGGTCGGCAACGTCTTCCTGCAGAAGGCGATCCAGAAATTCCGCAGCGGTCACGCGAACCCGGAGGACATCGAGTATCTGAAGGAGCTGTCCGGCACGATCATCGAGACCAGCCGCTGCGGTCTCGGCATGACGTCGCCCAATCCGGTCCTGACCACCTTGCGGAATTTCCCGCTGGTCTATTCGGCGGTCATCAAGCCGAGCAAGGACGGCATCCGCGACACCTTCGACATTCAGTCGGCCATCGATGGCGCGCGCAAGATCGCCAAGCGCCGGTCCTACATCTTCGACAAGGATTTCACCCAATGAGCGGGACGAAGAGAGAAACCGGCTTCACCTTCACCATCGACGGCGTCGAGGTGAAGGCCTATGCGGGCATGACGATCATGGAAGCCGCCGACGAGGCGGGCGTCTATATTCCGCGCCTGTGCGATCACGAGGGCCTGCGCCATCAGGGCAGTTGCCGGGTCTGCACGGTGAAGGCGGGCGGGCGTAGCGTTTCGGCCTGCACCCAGCCGGCGGCGCCCGGCCAGGCGGTCGAGAACGAGACCGCGCGGCTCAACAAGATGCGCCGGGACCTGGTGGAGATGCTGTTCCACGAAGGCAACCACCTTTGCCCGATCTGCGAGGCGAGCGGCAATTGCGAGCTGCAGGCGATGGCCTACCGGCTGGACATGACCGAGGCCACCAGGTTTCCCTATCTGGAACCCTGCCGGGCACTCGACGCCTCGCACCCGGATATCGCGCTGGACACCAACCGCTGCATCAGCTGCGGTCGTTGCATCCGCGCGTCGCAGGATGTCGATGGCAAGGGCATCTTCGGCTATGTCGGGCGCGGCATTCACCGCCGGGTGGCCGTCAACGGCGAGAACCTCGCTGATACGGACGCGGAGGTGAGCGATCACGCCATTTCGAAAGAAGTCTGTCCGGTCGGCTGCATCATCCGCAAGCGCGTCGGCTTCGTCACGCCGATCGGCGAACGGGAATTCGACAAGGGCCTGATCGGCCACGAGATCGAGGAGAAGCGCAAATGAGCGAGCTTCCCAAGGCGCGGATCGCCACCGCTTCGCTGGCCGGCTGTTTCGGCTGCCACATGGCGATCCTCGATATCGACGAGCGGCTGATCGAACTCATGAAGCTGGTCGACGTCGACCGGTCGCCGCTGACCGACAAGAAGCAATTCACGCAGCGCTGCGACATCGGCATTATCGAGGGCGGCTGCTGCAACGAGGAAAACGTCCATGTGCTCTACGATTTCCGCCGCAATTGCGACGTCCTGGTCGCGCTCGGCCAATGCGCGATCATGGGCGGTCTTCCCGCGATGAGAAACGCGATCATGCACTCCGACGCGCCGCTTCGCGAATGTCTGGACGAGGCTTATATCACCGGCAAATACATCCGCAACACGACGCATCAGGTGCCGAACGACCCGGCGCTGCCGTTGCTCCTCGACGAGGTCTACCCGTGCAGCCAGGTGGTCGAGATCGACTACCAGATCCCCGGCTGCGCCCCGAGCGGCGACATTATTTTCGACACGCTGGCGAAGCTTCTGACCGGACGGTTCCGGGGCTTCGAGCGCGAGATGATCAAGTTCGACTGAGGCGGGACATTCGAGATGAGCGAACCCAGACTGATTGAAATCTCGCCGGTCACCCGCGTGGAGGGGCACGGCAAGGTGACCATCCACCTCGACGCGGACAACAACGTCGACGAGGCCCGGCTCCATATCGTCGAGTTCCGGGGGTTCGAGCGGTTCATCCGCGGACGGCTGATGTGGGAGGTGCCGGTAATCGTGCAAAGGCTGTGCGGCATCTGCCCGGTCAGCCACCACCTCGCCGCCGCCAAGGCGATGGACATGATCGCGGGCGTGGACCAGCTGACGCCGACGGCGGAAAAGATGCGCCGGTTGATGCATTACGGCCAGGTGATGCAGAGCCACGTGCTGCACTTCTTCCACCTCGCCGCGCCGGATCTCCTGTTCGGCTTCGGCGCGCCGGCGGAAAAGCGCAACATCTTCGAGGTGATCAAGGAACAGCCGGAACTCGGCAAGCGCGCCGTCCTGATGCGCAAATACGGCCAGGAGATCATCGAGGCGACCGCGGGAAAGAAGGTTCACGGCACCGGCGCCATTCCCGGCGGCATCAACCGCAACCTGCCCATCGAGCGGCGGGATCATTTCCTGAGTTCGATCGACGAGATGATCGAATGGTCCCAGGACGCGGTGAAGCTTGCCCGCGATTATACGCTGGAACACGAGGACCTTGTGTCGGAGTTCGGTTCCTTCCCGTCCAACTACATGTCGCTGGTGCGCGAGGGCGACGGCGCGCTGGATCTTTATCACGGCAACCTCAGGGCGCTCAGCTCGACCGGCGACACGGTGTTCGACCAGGTGCCTTACACGAAATACCACGAGCTGATCGTCGAGGACGTGCGCTCCTGGTCCTACATGAAGTTCCCGTTCATCAAGGAGCTCGGTCCGGAAGCGGGCTGGTACCGGGTCGGGCCTCTGGCGCGCATGAACACCGCAAGTTTCATCGACACGCCGCTTGCGGCGGAGGCGCACAAGGAACTGAAGTCGGTCACCGGCGGCTGCCCGAACAATTCGACGCTCGCCAACCACTGGGCGCGCATGATCGAGGTGCTGCATTGCGTGGAGAAGATCCGCGAGCTTCTGAACGACCCGGATCTTCAGGGAACGGACCTGATCGCCAAGGGCGCCCGGCGCGAGGAAGGCATCGGCGTGATCGAGGCGCCGCGCGGCAATCTCATTCACCATTACAAGGTCGACGAGCACGACCAGGTCACCTACTGCAACCTGATCGTCTCGACCACCCACAACAACGAAGGCATGAACCGGGCGGTCAAGGACGTCGCGGTCAAGCATCTGTCGGGCAAGGAACGGATCACGGAGGGCATGCTCAACCATGTCGAAGTGGCCATCCGCGCCTACGACCCGTGCCTCTCCTGCGCCACCCACGCGCTTGGCCAGATGCCGCTCCAGGTCGAGCTCTTCAATGCCGAAGGAGGGTTGGTCGACAGCCGGACGCAATGCGTTTGATCAGGCTACGAACTGCTGGCCGTATTTGCGCTGACCCGTGCGAGAGAAAAGAAAGTCACCTCTCCCAAGGGGAGGGGGCGGGTAGTGATTTGTTTTACGTTTGGGGTGTGACCGCAGGCACATGAGGGACTTGCAATGCTTTTGATCGGCTACGGCAATCCTGGGCGCGGGGACGACGGGCTGGGCCCGGCGTTTTCCGAAAGGCTCGCGGGCCGTTCCCTTCCGGGCCTGGAAGTCGACACAGACTACCAGCTTGTCGCCGAGCATGCGCTGGCGGTGGCCGGTCACGACGTGGTGGTGTTCGCAGATGCGGAGATCGGCGGTGCCGGGGCGTACTCGTTCCGGGAGATTTCCACCGGCCGGCCGGAGGTCCTCGGCAGCCACAGTCTGGTGCCGGAAACCGTGCTGTGTCTTGCCGAAACGCTATACGGCGCTCAACCCCGGGCTTTCGTTCTGGGGATTTCCGGTTACGATTACGGCGAGGTCAAGGAAGGGCTTTCGACGCAGGCGGCGGCCAATCTGGACGAGGCTGAAGCGTTCTTCCTCGCGTGGCTGAAGACAGCCCTTGCGGAACGGGAAACGGGTCATGCATGAAATGTCGCTTTGCGAGAGCATTCTGGATATCCTGAAGGAGCAGGCCGCGCGGGACCGGTTCTCCAGGGTCAAGCGGGTTTCGGTCGATATCGGTCCGCTGTCCTGCGTCGAGCCGGAAGCCCTGCAATTCGGTTTCGACGTGGTGATGAAAGGATCGCTGGCGGAAGGGGCCGCGCTGGTCATTTCCCGGCCGCCGGCCGAGGCGCTGTGCCTGTCCTGCTTCAAGACGGTCCCGGTCAAACAGCGTTTCGATTGCTGTCCGGAATGCGGATCCGAGGCCTTGCAGGTGGTCAGCGGCGACGAGTTGAAGATCCGCGAACTGGAGGTGGTGTGATGTGTACGGTATGCGGCTGCGGCACCGGTCATTCTCACGGACATGATCACGATCATGGTCATAACCACGACGAGGACCATGTCCATTTCGGCGCGGGCGAGGCCGGTGTCTCGGTCCCGGGCGTGAGCCAGAGCCGCCTGATCCAGATTGAAGCCGACATTCTCGGCAAGAACAATTCCTATGCGGACCGGAACCGGGCGCTGCTTGCTGAAAAGGCTGTTCTGGCGCTCAATCTCGTGTCGAGCCCAGGCTCCGGCAAGACCACGCTTCTGGTGGAGACGCTGAACCGGCTTTCCGGGAAAACGTTCGCCTCGGTCATCGAGGGCGATCAGCAGACCTCCAACGACGCGGACCGTATCCGCGCGACCGGCGCGCCGGCCGTGCAGATCAACACCGGCAAGGGCTGTCATCTGGATGCGCATATGGTCGGTCATGCGCTGGAAAAACTGCCGCTGGAGGCCGGAGGCATTGTCTTTATCGAGAATGTCGGCAATCTCGTCTGCCCGGCGGCGTTCGACCTGGGCGAAGCCTACAAGGTCGTGATCCTGTCGGTGACGGAAGGCGAGGACAAGCCGGTCAAATATCCCGACATCTTCGCAGGCGCCGACCTGATGATCCTCAACAAGACCGACCTCCTGCCGCATGTCGACTTCAACGTGGACGAGGCGATCGCCAACGCCCGGCGTGTCAACCGCAAGATCCAGGTCCTGCAGCTGTCCGCACGCACGGGCGCGGGCGTTGACGGCTGGCTGTGCTGGCTTGAGGGCGCACGCGCCATGCAGGCTGCCGGTCTGGCCGCGGAATAGGAGAGCTCGGGGATGTGTCTTGCCATACCGGCCAGGGTGATCTCGCTCGAAAGCGGCGACATGGCGATTGTCGCGCTGGAAGGCATCAAGAAGCCGGTTTCCACCGCCCTGCTGGAGGAGGTCACGGTCGGGGACTATGTGCTGGTTCACGTCGGTTACGCTCTGCACAAGCTCAGCGAAGAGGAGGCGGAACGGACCCTGCAACTGATGGCCGAGGCCGGCGTTCTGGCGGAAGAGCTGGAGGAAATGGCTGGAACTTCGCTGGAGGGAGCGGAGCGGTGAAATACATTACGGAGTTCAGGGACGGCAAACTTGCCCGCAAGCTCGCCCGGGCGATCGAACGGGAAGCCGATCCCGGCCGTCGTTATCACCTGATGGAGTTTTGCGGCGGGCACACCCATGCGATATTCCGCTACGGAGTTCAGGACCTGGTGCCGGAGAACGTCCAATTCGTCCATGGTCCGGGCTGTCCTGTCTGCGTTCTGCCGGTGCGGCGCCTGGATGATGCCGTGGAACTGGCGCTCGGCCACGACGTGATCCTGACGACCTATGGCGACATGATGCGCGTTCCGGGGACGAAGCAGAAGAGCCTGATCAGGGCCAAGGCGGAAGGCGCCGATATCCGCATGGTCTATTCCACCCAGGACGCGCTGAAAATCGCCCGGGATAATCCGGATCGCCAGGTCGTGTTCTTCGCCATCGGCTTCGAGACGACCACCCCGCCGACGGCGGTGGCGATCCTGCAGGCGAGGCACGAGGGCCTGACGAATTTTTCCGTCTTCTGCAACCATGTGCTGACGCCGCCGGCGATCGCCCATATCGTCAATGCACCGGCGGAGCCCGGCGAGACGCCCGTGCGCATCGACGGGTTCCTGGGGCCGTCCCATGTCAGCTCCGTCATCGGTTGGGCGCCTTACGAGCCGGCGGCGCGGGACTTTCAGAAACCGGTGGTGATTGCCGGGTTCGAGCCGCTCGACGTGATGCAGTCGGCGCTGATGCTGATCCGCCAGATCAACGAAGGCCGTCACGAAGTGGAAAACCAGTACACCCGCGTCGTCACCCGTGACGGCAACCGAAAGGCCCAGACGCTGGTTGCCGAGGTGATGGAGGTGCGCGATGCCTTCGAATGGCGCGGGCTCGGTACGGTACCCGAGAGCGCCTTGAAGATCCGCGCGGCATACGAGACGTTCGACGCGGAAAGCCGTTTCGCGCTGACGCCGAAACAATCCCGGGAAGTGAAGTCCTGCGAGTGCCCGGCCATTCTGCGCGGGGTGAAGAAGCCGACCGAATGCCGGCTTTTCGGTACGGTCTGCACGCCTGAGAACCCGATGGGTGCCTGCATGGTTTCTTCGGAAGGCGCCTGCGCGGCCTATTGGACCTATGGGCGCAAGCGTGGTGAAGCGGTCCGGGAAACGGCGGCGTGAGCGGTAAGCCGGGAGCGCCGGAGGCCCGTGCCGGGGCCGTGGACATGACCCACGGCGGTGGCGGCCGCGCCATGGCCGAGCTGATCAGGGACCTGTTCCAGCGGCATCTGAAAAACCCGGCGCTCGATCAGGGACACGACGCGGCGGTTCTCGACGTACCGCCGGGGCGCCTGGTTCTCACCACCGATGCCCATGTGATCTCGCCGCTGTTCTTTCCCGGCGGCGACATTGGCTCGCTGTCGGTTCACGGGACCTTGAACGATGTGGCGATGGCCGGTGCCAGGCCCGTGTCGCTCACGGCCAGTTTCATTCTGGAAGAGGGGTTTCCGCTCGGCGATCTGGAGCGGATTGCGATGTCGATGGCGCGGGCCGCCGAAGAAGCCGGGGTTCCCGTGGTGGCGGGCGACACCAAGGTGGTCGAGCGAGGCAAGGGCGACGGTGTGTTCATTTCCACAGCCGGGCTCGGCGTGCTGCCCGAAGGGGTCGCGATTTCGCCCGCTTCGGCGCGGCCGGGGCAGGCGGTGCTCCTTTCCGGTCCCATCGGCGATCACGGCGTCGCCATTCTGTCCAAACGCGAAAACCTGGAATTCGAGACCGAGATCCGCTCTGACAGTGCCGCGTTGCACGGCCTTGTCGCGAACATGACGGACGCCGTTCCGGGCATCGCCGTTCTGCGCGATCCGACAAGAGGGGGGCTCGCGACGGCGCTCAACGAGATCGCCCAGGTTTCCGGGGTTGGCGTGGTGCTGGAGGAAGACGCCATTCCGCTGCGTCCCGGCGTGGCGGCCGCCTGCGAACTGCTCGGTCTCGATCCGCTTTATGCCGCCAACGAAGGAAAGCTGATCTGCATCTGCGAGGCGTCCGACGCGGATACCCTGCTTGCCGTCATGCGCGCGCATCCGCTCGGGTCTGAGTCGGCGCGGATCGGCTTTGTCGTGGAGGATGCCGGCCATCTGGTGGTGATGCGCACCGGTTTCGGTGGCGAGCGGGTGGTCGACTGGTTGTCGGGCGAGCAGTTGCCCAGGATTTGCTGAAGCGGATGATGATCGAGGCTCTTCGGTCTTACCCGCCCTTTACTTTCAGCTTGCCGCTGTCCTTCTTGTCGGACGTGTCGTTGGTCCAGCTGATGCGCACGTCGAGGCGGGACTGGTCGTCTTCCGTCGTGGCCGTTACCCGCAGGTTCATGAGGCCGTGCGGCTCCAGGGTGATTTCGCCCGTGTCGTCGCCGAACTGCAGTTCGCCCTTGGCGATGCCGCGCTTGATCGCGTCGAGAAGCTTCTGGATCGATTTCTTGTCCTGAAGGGAATGGTGCCGGAACCGGCCTTTACGTTCCATCATCGCGACAGTCCGTGCTGTTTGAGAATGTGAGCGGGGTTGAACAGCTTTGCGTGCGGAAAGTCGCGGCTGATCCCCAGGATGTTGCCGTCAGGATAGATGATCGTTGCTCCCGTGCCGATACCCTCCAGACCTTCCGTGCTTCTGGAATGCCGGTCGAGGGTGATGTCCGCTTCCAGATGCAGGAGACCGTGCTTGGATTTCAGCTCCTGGCCGCTGCGGCGGTTGACATGGCCGTGGACGAGAAGCTTGATGCCGGAAGCATGCAGGTCCTCTACGCCCTTTTCTGTCAGCGGGTGATCTACCGGCCGGTATTTGGTGCGCATCAGGTTGGCGATGGTGCCGGAGTAGAAGACGAAGGGATCCGACTGGCTTTCCCTTTTGAAACGCTCGTTGACGTGCGCAACACCGTGGCTCGAAATCAGGCCGGCCATGTGGTCGTCGATGCCCGCGTGGACAAAGAGCAGGGAGCCGGACTGGTGCGCGGCGCGCATCTCCCTGTAGAACCAGGCGTATTCGCCGGAGCCGCCAACGAGAAGCCCCCGGCATTTCAGGGCGGCGGCATAGAGTTTCCGTGCGGACAGGCCGAAGTCTCCGGCCCACTCCATGAAGGTTTGGGTCTTGCGCCGGAGCCGCTTGATTTCCCGGTCGATCGCCGCTTCGTTCATGTATCGGCGCGCCGCCTTCGGAAATTCGTCTTCCCATTGCTTGCCGGGCATGATCTGGGCCACACAGGTGGCCTCGTCGGGCAGGTTCGCCATATCGCGATCCGTATCCACGTGCCGGTCGTGGATTTCCTTGAGCAGAGGCAGAACCTTCTTGCCCATGCGCACGAACATGTGGGCGTTGAGCGACCCGCGCTTCACCGTCAGAGCCTCAAGGCCGAGAAGCAGGCGCAGATCGTGATTGCCCGCCAGAAGCACGAGGTCGGCGCCTGCGCTGCGCAGGGCGCCGAGGCTGGTAAGCAGATCGAGGTTGCTCGGTCCTTTGTCGATGCAGTCGCCGCCGATAATCACCTGACAATTCCGGCCGAAAGGCGTCAGGTTGAATTGCGTCAGGCCCGGCCCGTGCCGGACGATGGCGCGCGCGGCCACCAGGGAACGGAGAAGGCTTTCGGCATCCGCGTGAAGATCGGAAATGAAGACGACCGGCCGGTCCGGCCAGTCCCAGGGCCCCAGCGCGTTCGCCCGGGCAAGACTGGTGACGAGATCGGGGGCGGACTTGCTGACGATCCGCCTGTCCTCCGGCATCTCCAGCGGCCAGGGTATGCAGCTTACCGGAATGCCGAGTTCACCGGTATGGTCCGGTTCGATCGGCGGCAGGAGCGGGGCCAGCGGCAAGTGGATCGTCATGGTTTCGGGCGTCTCTTCAGTCGATCGCGGTTTCAAGGACGCGACGCTCTTTCCAGGCGCCGCTGTGGTGCGTCCAGATGTCGTTCGCGCCGCGTTTCAGGACGACGGGCTTGGCGTAATGCATGCTGAGGTGGCGAATCTCATCGAAATGGAGAACGCCGAGAAAATGCGCCGCGTGGCGCAGGGAGGCGCCGTGTCCGACGAAGATGCGCGTGTCCGGGCCGGGTGCGCCCGACAGGTCGGCGGTCTTTGAACTGAGGAAGGCCGCGACCCGCTGGCCGGCGTCCATAAGGCTCTCGGCGCCCTGGGCCGGCAATTTGTAATGGCTGTTGGATTTCCAGTTTTCCGGCGGCACTTCATAGCGCGGGTCGTCAATCAGGATCTGCTCGATCTCGGGGATGGTGAGGTTGGCGAAGGCGCCGACACTGCGTTCGGCGAGCGCCTCGTCTTCGGTGACATGAAGGTCTTGCGCGGCCTCTTCAGAGAGGGTCCTGGCCAGCAAGGTCGCGGTTTGCCAGGCGCGTTGCTGGCGGGAACAGCAGATTTCGGCAGAGAGTCTGAAGCCATGGGTCCGGGCCAGGGCCGCAAGCTCGCGGCCGACGTCCAGCGCCTGGGTCTTGCCGGTCTTCGTCAGGGCGAAGGGCTGAAGGGCACTCGGGGTTCCCGGTTTCTGTTGATATTCGCCGTGGCGCACCAGTATCGCGTATCGGTCGGTCATCGCGTTATCCCAATAATTGCGTGCCCGCGTCAAAGAGGGCATCGAAGTCGATCAGGCCGGTAACCTCCCAAACCTGGACGCCCGCCAGGGCGGCCAGATAGGCTTGCGTGTCGAGCGGCGAGCTGTCCCTCCAGAACGTGCCGCCGGCATCTTGATAGAAAGGACCGGGGCTTTTCACGATCGCGGAGAGCAGATCGGGCCGTTCCTTCAACTCCACCTTTTTCAGCTCCGTCGGAGCGTCGCTGTCCCGGGACCAGTTGAGGACCCAGAAATCCGTCAGCCGGGCACTGTGGGAAATCCGGCCCGGTCCGTAGATATCGTCGATGAAGAGATCGTATTTCTCTTCCAGGTGCCAGAGCTCGTCCGGCTCCATGTTGCGCAGTTCCTCCTCGCGCTCCTCGTCGAGGATGCCTGCCAGGCGGGCGTTGGTGACGATGGTGCCCGGATTGATGCGCGGCAGTTTCGGAATGCCCAGAGCAGGCGTTTCGCCGTCCTTGCGGCAGACCAGAAGCCTGTCGTTGGTAACGTATTGCGTGCCGGCGATTTCCATGAGGCGCAGCATGGTCGTCGATTTGCCGCCGCCCGAGAGACCGGAAATCGCCAGTCCCTTTTCAGCTGTCTTCACCGCCGCCGCATGGCAGGCGACCCAGCCCTGTCTCTGGAAGCGATTGAGGATCTGCGTGTTGATGAAGTTGACGACCTGATTGGGATGGGCTTCCGTCGGGCCGAAGGCAACCGCCCACGCGGGCGATTGCAGAAACTGCACGCCGGTGCGTACCTTCAGGACCGTGCGGCCGTTTTCCAGGTCGCAGATCGCATCCTTGCGTCCGGTCTTTCCCGGTTCGCGCGCCCAGTCGGCGTAGTTCACCGTGAAGGGCAGTTCCAGGTCGCCCAGCACGAACACGATCTGATCGGGCGTCGCCGGTGCCGAGATCACGTGTTGGAAGTAGCGTAGCAATTCGGCCAGCAGGCTGTCGGAGGTGCAGCGCACTTCGATCACATAGCCGCCGACCGTCAGATAGACCGGGTCGCATGCACGGGTCGCCTCCGCGGGTGCGAGCGCGTCTGCAATGTCCTGAACGCCGATCCCGGTCATGAGCGCACCTTTCCGATCACATGTTTGGCGTAGAGCGTGGCGGCGTCGATGGATGCCCCTTCGAGTGCGCCCTTGAAGCCGCCGAACGCGGAGACCTCGAAGACGATCGGGCCTTCGTCCGTCAGCCCGACATCCACAGTGGTGAAATCGAGGTCGAACGGCGCCTGCGCGCGCCGGGCCAGGCCGATCAGGTCCTCGTCCGGCTCAAAGGGTTCATATTTGCCGCCGTGGAGGATGGTGGTGTTCCAGCTGTCGGTCTGGGCAACGCGGGCGTAAGTGCCAAGATAGTCTCCACCCAGGAACACCATGCCGAGGTCGCGTCCGGAGAGGTTGACCTTCTTCTGGAGATACATGACCGGGTTGTCCGCCTTGAACGCGGCGATCTTTTTCTTCAGCGCCGCGTCGCCCATGTCCGCGTCCATGAGGGTCATGCCGCGGGCCTTGGTGGAAAAGAGCGGCTTGAAGACGGCGCCGCCGAAGCGGCGCACGGAGTCGAAGGCCTCCGCTTCGTTTTCCGTGACGCAGGTCGCAGGCATCGGTATGCCGGCATTCGACAGGGTGACGGTACAGCTCAGACGGTTGACCAGTCCGAGGATCGATCGGGTTTTGGAAAAGATCCTGACCCCGGAGGCCTCGGCGACGCGCAGCATCTCGAGCCGGTCGAGGGTTGCGGGGCTGTATTCCTGGCTGATTTTCTTGATGACAAGTCCATCGAGCGCGCAAAGGTCTTGAGAACCCGCCATCAGTGACCGGTTTTCCAGATCGAGGGCGATGTCGGCCATGTCGACCACGCAGCGAAAGCCGGTCTCCGCTTCGAGCGCGTCCGCAATGACCTCGGTTGACCATTTGCCGGGAATGCCGACTACTCCGATTTTCAGATCAGTCAACGAAGATCTCCCTCATCTGGAGCCGGAACCGGGCTTCCTTGCCGGGTGGGCAGGCGAGCGCCTGTTCGATCAGGTAACGCGCTCTCATCCACATGCGGCGGGCGTGCAACTTGTCGAAGATGAACCGGGTGGACGTCGCGAAGGAACGGGCCAGACCGAGCGCGAGGCGGAATTCGAAAGTCTCGTCGCCATGTTTGCGGGCGAATGCCCGGGCGGCTTTGTAGAATTCCTGAGAGACCAGCATGATCCGTTGCCGGGTCTCGGTCTCGAGCACATGGAGGCGGTAGTTCGACACCATGAAGACCGATACGTCCTGCACATAGTCCATGTAGCGCGACCGGTGCAGGTCGATGAAATGGATGCGGTTCTCGCCGGGGTCGAAGATGATGTTGTCGACGTTGAAGTCGCCATGGATATAGACCGAGAAAGGCGCCGAGATCTGCGCCTCGCGGGCAGTCGCCTTTTCGATCAGCTTGTCGATGGAGGGCATCGCCACGCCGGAAAAGCTGACATGCGCGTTCCTGAACTCCGGATGGACCCGGCGCACCTCTCCCAGGCGCTTGCCGAGCTGCTGCATGCTGCCGAGTTCGGCCGGTTCCCTGGTCTTGGTCTGTTTCCAGACGTCCCGAAGCGTCTTGGCGAGGCATGTCAGCGCCGAGCCGCACAGCGCGTCGGATTCGTTGAGCACGATCTGCTCGAATGTCAGTCCGGGCAGATGCTCGATCAAAAGGGCCGCGGACTGGTTCCGCTTCTGATAGGACAGGATTTTCGGAGCGAGGCCGGGATAGATCGAGTGCCAGCTCTCCACACCCTCGCGTTCCTCCTTCACCTTGCTCTTCTCTCCGTCCTTGAAGACGGCGGCGACAACTTCAGTCTTTTTGTCCCTGATGGCTGAGATGTTGCTTCCCGATCGGGTTTCGGCGATGGATTCGACCTTCATATCGCCGCCATTGCCCTCGAGGTCCGACATGAGGCTCTGCAACGCGAAATAGCGTTCGAAATTGACTGCCTGACCGATGTTGGAGGAGATCACGGCCTCGCTGATGGACTGGATGGAATCGCCCATGCGCTGGAATTCGCTGGCGACCAGCAGACTGTGGGCGAGATCGGCGGGTTTCGCATCCGGGTCACGCATCGCCTTGGTGTAGATCTTGAACAGCTTGCGATAGTCGGCTTCGATCTTGTCTCGGTGCCGGCCGATTTCGATCGCCAGGTCGCTGTCGTTCCTGAAAAACGCGTCCTCGATCCGGGACACGCCCTGGCGGACACGGCCGATCAGGGCAGGATAGCGCCCCGGGACCAGCGTTTCGAAGGCTTCGATTTTTTCCACGTGCCGCAATGACTGGCGGGCCAGGTTGGAAATGCGCTGGAGATCGGTTGCGATGAATTCCAGGCTGCGGAGGGTCAGGTGCCTGCGCTCGTTCTTCTTCGTGCCGGAGAGCTGACTCAGGCAGGCTGTGTGAATACGCGTCTTGAGATTGTGGGCATATCCCGCGCGATCCATGATCCGGCAGGCCCGTGCCGCTGTGGGCTCCTTGAAGAAGGCTTCCAGCTGAATCAGCTGGCCGTCAATCTCCGCGCACAGAAAATGGAGATTTTCCCGGATGGTTTTCGGCAGGTTAGTCATTATAGGGTCCGAGATAGACTTCAGGGTCCCGCGTACAGCCAAGTGAAAACAGTTTTGTGACATAGGCCGGACGCAGCTGTTGAGCATTGTCGATACTTAGCCAGCATGTCGCGACCTGATGCGGATCCGGGTGCGGTCCGAGCACCGGTTCATAGGCGTCCGGAACGCTGCATTCGAAAACAAAATCAAGCTGATGCTGGCGTTCGCCCTCTTCCGTCTTGAGGCGGTAGACTTCCGCTACGTGCAGAAGCCGAAAAACGTCGACGTCGGCGCCGATTTCTTCCAGACATTCGCGCTTGAGCGTATCGGCAAGCGATTCTCCGGGATCCTGCTTGCCTCCGGGTAGGGTGTAATAGAGGCCTTTTTGCGGATGCCGCTTTTCCTGAACCAGCAATTTGCCACCGCGCAGGATGAACGCACGCGGCGTCGAGCGGATACCGGGCCGAAAGGGGGAGCTTCGGGTGGAAAGGTCTGCCGGAATCGGACTGTCCTCCAGTGTTGCCGCCCGCGGGCCAGCGCGCTCTCCCGAGAGGCCTTTTTCGCATTTGCGGGCCTTTGGCGGCAGTTGCGTGAGTCGCGGGTTTGCCGACTGGTAAAGGCCTATCACATGACGACCGGCGAAGCCTCGCTAAAGAACGGTGCCTGGCGATTTATGCAGGGGTTCGTATCGCACCCGGAGTTGCAGCGGACGCGCCGGCAGCTTTTCCGGCGGGCCTCAGATATCCGGCCGCGATCCCCGGCCTTCGGTCGACGGATCGATTTCATTGCGCAGGGCCTCCAGTTCGCGCATGCGTTCCTGGGCGGTCTCCTGATTTTCCCGGGTCACACCGGCAATCAGGACCTCCGCTATGGCCATAAGGGCAAGCGAGGAATCCCAGGGCGAGGGGACGGCGACGCGCGCGGGCAGAACGAAACTGGCGATCCGGCCGACAGGCGACATCCAGCTGTCCGTGATCAGCGCCACGGTCGCCCCCTGTCTTGCGGCGGCCTCGGCGAAATGGACAAGCTCGGTCTGGTAGCGCCTGATATCGAAGACGACGATGACGTCCTTCGGGCCGATGCCGATGAGTTGATCGAGCCAGTTGCCCTGCTGCCCGGCGACATGATTGACGTTGGCGCGCACGATCCGAAGATGCGCCGCCATATAGCGGGCAAGGCCGTCGGTGAAACGGCCACCGATCAGGTGCAGTGTCTTGCGCTCGTCTGCCAGAAGTTTCGTGAGCGCCGTCAGCTCCCCCTTGGGCAGATGGGCGAAGGTTTCCTCGACATTTTCCAGAAGCTGGCTGACAAGCGGATCGCCTCCGGGCTCGGCGGGCAGCCGGTCGCTGCGGGCAAGCGGCGAATTGAGCTGGCTTTCCAGTTCGCCGCGCAGTTTTTTCTGGAATTCGGCAAAGCCCGGAAAGCCGAGCCTGGCGACAAAGCGCAGAATGGTCGGCGCACTGACGCCGGCGGCCTCCGCGAACTGGGCGACGGTTCCGAGACCCTGCATCGGATAGTTCGCCATCAGAGCATGGGCCGCCCGCTTTTCCGTCGCGGTAAACTCCTCCAGACGGTCTCGGATGTCTTCCAATAGCGGTCGTTCCATGTCCCCAGACCTTTCCAGATCCTTATCGCATCCGCCGGACCGGATTTCATTTGACAGATGCCGTTCTCTTCGTATCAAATATTACAGAACTTAATTGGATCGGCAATCCTGTAACAAATATTACAGAAGCGCAGAACAGGTGTTTCAGGGGGTACGGAATGGGAGCAAGTCACCAGACGTGTGACATGACCCGGGCGGTTGAAGTGGAGAACCCGGAGGGCATGGGGCCTTTCGTCTTTGTCTGCGACCACGCCTCCAATTTCTTTCCGCCTCCCTATGACGTGGCCCTTGGCGTGTCCGAAGGCGACAAGTCTGCTCATATCGCCTGGGACCCGGGTGCGCTCGGTGTCGCGAAGGGGTTGGCGGCAAGCCTTGACGCGCCGCTTGTCTACACCACGGTTTCCAGGTTGATCATCGACTGCAACCGCGAGGAAAACCGGACGGATCTGATCCCTTGCTTGAGTGAGACGACCAGAATCGCGGGCAACGAGAACCTGCCGGCGTCCGAGAAGGCGTTCCGGATCGAGCTGGCGCACCGGCCGTTTCACGATGCGATCGACAAGGTCCTCGACCTGCGCGCGGAGAGCGGCGTGCCGACGGCACTCGTTTCGATCCACACCTACACACCCGTCTATAAAGGCGAGGAGCGCCCCTGGGAGATCGGACTGATCTCGGAAACGGACCGGCGGCTCGCGGACAGTGTGATTGCCGACCTTAAGGACCGCGGCGACCTCACCGTTGGCGACAACGAACCTTACGCGCCTTCCGACGGTGTCTATTACACCGTCCGCCGTCACGGCCAGGACCGGCGGTTGCCGTGCCTGATGATTGAGATCCGCAACGACGAAGTGAAGACCGTGGAGGAAGAGGCGCGCTGGAGCCGGATGTTGACGCCGGTTCTTGAAAAGGCGGTGCAGTCCCTGCTCGCGGCCGGTCCGGGAGGTGTGGATGCCTAGGATCGCGCGGGTTTACGTTCACCTGGTCGACGGCTTCAACCGGGGGCTTGGCAAGATCATCATGTGGGGGATCTTCGTCATGGCGGGCATTCTGCTCTGGTCCGCGATCTCTAAGATGGCCTTCAACCCCTCGCTCTGGACCCTGGAAGTCGCGCAGTTCGCGATGGTCGCCTACTACGTGCTCGGCGGTCCCTATTCGATCCAGCTGAGCTCGAACGTCCGAATGGATCTGTTCTACGCGGAGTGGAGCGCGGAAAAGAAAGCCTGGTTCGATGCCTTTACCGTGTTCTTGCTGCTGTTCTATCTCGGCGTGCTGCTCTACGGGGCTCTGAACTCCATGGCCTATTCGCTCGGGTATTTCGGCAAGGAACCCTTCGCTTTCTACTGGGACCTGATCACCGCTTTCGTCACCGGCGGTCCTGAGGCCGCGGGCGAAAAGCTCGGGTTTATCGAGCGCAGTCCGACCGCGTGGCGGCCCTACTTGTGGCCGGTCAAGCTCGTCATGATCATCGGGTTCTTCCTGATGCTCCTGCAGGCCATTTCCGAATTCCTGAAGGACATTGCAACCATCAGGGGGGAAGCGATCTGATGTCTTATGAGATGATCGCTCTCCTCATGTTCTCGTCGATGATGCTGATGCTCCTGACGGGGCAGCGGGTCTTCGGCGCTATCGGCGGCATTGCCGCCATCGCGGCCCTGGCGCTCTGGGGCACCGGCGGTGGCGATATCCCGTTCTCTGCGGCCATGAAGCTGATGAAGTGGTATCCGCTTCTCACCCTGCCGATGTTCATCTTCATGGGCTACATCCTGTCGGAAACCAAGATCGCCGACGATCTCTACAAGATGTTCCATGTCTGGATGGGACCGGTGAACGGCGGTCTCGCCATCGGTACGATCCTGCTCATGGTCCTGATCTCCGCCATGAACGGCCTGTCGGTCGCGGGCATGGCCATCGGCGCGACCATCGCGCTGCCCGAACTCCTGAAACGCAAATACGACAAGCGCATGGTGACCGGGGTCATTCAGGCGGGTTCTTCGCTGGGCATATTGGTGCCGCCCTCCGTGGTGCTTGTGCTTTACGCCATGATCGCCCGCGCGCCCGTGGGGCAGCTCTGGCTGGCCGGCATCGTGCCGGGCCTGATGATGGCGGGCATGTTCGTGATCTACATTGCCGTCCGCTGCAAGTTCCAGCCTCAGCTTGGGCCGGCCTTGAGCGAGGAGGAACGGGCTGCATCGAAAGACGGGAAATACGGGCTGCTTCTGGCCGGTGTCCTGCCGATCCTGATTTTCGCGGCCATGATGGTGCCCTTCGTCACGGGGTTCACCAGCCTGGTGGAAAGCTCCGTGATCGGCGCTCTGGCCGCGACGATCGCCGCGCTGGTCCGGGGCCGGCTGACGTACGATATTCTCGTCATCTGCATGAAAAACACGCTCGGCATCTCGTGCATGTTCATGTGGATCATCCTGGCGGCGCTCGGCTTCGGGGCGGTCTTTGACGGGCTCGGCGCGGTCAAGGCGATCGAGAACCTCTTCACCGAGCAGCTCGGCCTGTCACCCTGGATGATCCTGATCCTGATGCAGCTTTCCTTCCTGGTCATGGGAACATTTCTGGACGATACGGCCATGCTGGTGATCGTCGCGCCGCTCTATGTGCCGCTCGTCGGCACCCTGGATCTCGGAATGCCCAGGGGAGAGGTGCTGATCTGGTACGGCGTGCTTTACACGATCACGACGCAGATCGCCTACATGACACCGCCGTTCGGTTACAATCTCTTCCTGATGCGGGCGATGGCGCCCAAGGAAATCACCATGCGGGATATCTACGGCTCCATAACGCCGTTTGTTCTGGTGATGGTCGCGGCGCTCGCGCTCGTGATGGTCTTCCCGCAGATCGCGCTCTGGCTGCCGGACCTGGTTTACGGCAGATAGCGGGCGAGGCGGGACAACAACAACACGTCCGGTGAACCGGACTTGGACTGCGGCGACGAAGAACCGATAAATGGACGGGCCGCAAAAACGTACAGTAAAAGGGGAATTTGAGATGACGAATAGACGTGATTTTCTGAAAAAAGCAGGTGTAGGAACCGTTGCCGCTGCCGGCGCGACCACGCTGGCAGCCCCCGCCGTGCACGGCCAGGCGCCGATCAAGTGGCGGCTGCAGACCTATGCCGGCCCGGCTCTTGCCGAACATGTGATCAAGCCGCATATCGACGCCTTCAACAAGGCCGCCAATGGCGAGATGGAGATCGAGCTCTACACCGCCGACCAGCTCGTTCCGACCGGCGAGCTGTTCCGCGCCATGCAGCAGGGCACGATCGACGCAGTGCAGTCCGACGACGACTCGATGGCGTCTCCGACGGAAGTCACCGTGTTCGGCGGCTACTTCCCGTTCGCGTCCCGTTATTCCCTGGACGTGCCGGTTCTTTTCAACCAGTACGGCCTGAAGGAGATCTGGGAAGAGGAATACGCCAAGGTCGGCGTGAAGCACATCTCCGCCGGTTCCTGGGATCCGTGCCACTTCGCCACCAAGGATCCGATCCGCTCGCTGAAGGACCTGGAAGGCAAGCGCGTCTTCACCTTCCCGACGGCCGGCCGCTTCATGAGCCAGTTCGGTGTCGTTCCGGTCACCCTGCCGTGGGAAGACATCGAGGTCGCCGTTCAGACCGGTGAACTCGACGGCATCGCCTGGTCCGGCATCACCGAGGACTACACCGTCGGCTGGGCGGATGTGACCAACTACTTCCTGACCAACAACATCTCCGGTGCCTGGGCGGGATCCTTCTTCGCCAACCAGGAACGCTGGAACGAGCTGCCCGATCACCTGAAGACGATGCTGCAGCTCGCCATGGACGCGTCGCACTACTATCGCCAGTGGTGGTACTGGGGCGGCGAAGCCAACCTGCGCGTCAACGGCACCAAGATGGAACTGACCTCCATCCCGGATGCGGAATGGGCCACTGTCGAGGAAGCCGCGATGGCGTTCTGGGACGAGATCGCCGCGGAATCGCCGACCAAGGCGAAGGTCGTCGAGATCTTCAAGAAGTATAACCAGGACATGCAGAAGGCCGGACGGCCTTACCGCTACTCCTGATACATGACAGCGCCGGCCCGGGGTGTCCCCCGGGCCGGAAATTCCGACACACAGAACGACTGCCCAAAACGGACCCGACGATGCCTGGCAACCTGACTTTCGATGCTTTGAAATCACTCGTCTCGAATGGCGAGATCGATACGGTGCTGACCTGTATCGTCGACATGCAGGGGCGGCTTATGGGCAAGCGGTTCCACGCCCGGCACTTCGTCGACAGCGCCTATCACGAAACCCATTGCTGCAATTACCTGCTGGCGACCGACCTTGAAATGTACACGGTCGAGGGCTTTGCGGCGACGAGCTGGTCCGGCGGCTACGGCGACTACGTGATGAAGCCGGATCTTTCGACCCTTCGCCTAGTGCCCTGGCTGGAAGGGACCGCCATGGTGATGTGCGACGTGCTCGACCATCATACCCACAAGGATGTGCCGCATTCGCCGCGCGCCATGCTGAAGTCGCAGGTCGCCCGCATGGCGGAGCTTGGTCTGACCCCGATCATG
This sequence comes from Roseibium aggregatum, assembly GCF_017309185.1. Lineage (GTDB taxonomy): Bacteria > Pseudomonadota > Alphaproteobacteria > Rhizobiales > Stappiaceae > Roseibium > Roseibium aggregatum_B. The sequence goes on from NZ_JAEKJZ010000003.1 coordinate 210,857, forward strand.
GCGACCGAGCTGGAATTCTTCCTGTTCGAGAAATCCTTCGACGACATGCGCAAGGGCGGGTTCCGGGACCTTGAGCCGATCTCCGGCTACAACGAGGACTATCACATCCTGCAGACGACCAAGGAAGAGGACGTCCTGCGCCCGGTGCGCAACGGCCTCTACGAGGCTGGCATCCCGGTGGAGAACACCAAGGGCGAGGCGGAGACGGGCCAGGAAGAGCTCAACATCAAATATGCTCCCGCGCTCGATACGGCGGAATATCACACCATTTCCAAGAATGCCGTGAAGGAGATCGCCTGGGCGAAGGGGCGCTCCGTGTCGTTCCTGGCCAAGTGGCGCAGCGACAAGGTCGGCTCTTCCGCGCATATCCATCAGTCGGTCTTCGACAAGGACGGCAACAACGTCTTCTGCGATCCGGACGGCGAGTACGGCATGTCGGACACGATGCGTCACTACATGGCCGGGCTGATCAAATACGCGCCCGACTACACCTATTTCCTGGCGCCCTACATCAACAGCTACAAGCGCTTCCAGAAAGGCACCTTTGCGCCGACCAAGACGGTCTGGTCCGTCGACAACCGCACCGCCGGTTTCCGCCTTTGCGGCGAAGGCACCAAGGCGCTCAGGGTCGAATGCCGCATTGGCGGGTCCGACCTCAATCCGTATCTTGCGCTCGCCGCGCAGATTGCCGCCGGTCTCAGGGGCATCGAGGAAAAACTGCCCCTCGACCCGCCGGCAAAGGGCGATGTCTACGAGGCCAGCGACGCGAAGGAAATCCCGCAGACGCTGCGCGAGGCGCGCGAGACCATGTTGAAGTCGTCGTTCTTGAGAGAGGTCTTTTCCGATGCGGTGATCGATCACTACGGCCGTGCGGCGGAATGGGAAGTTGAGGAATTCGACCGTGCCGTGACGGATTACGAAATCGCCCGCGGGTTTGAGCGGGCCTGAAGAACGACGGAAGAAGGCGGCTTCTTCTCCCGCACACTCATTCCAGGGAGGGGCAATGATCCGTCCCGAAGGATGGGGCGCATGCCGGGGAGTTTGCCGCCCGTCCTTCGAGACAGCCGGTGCGCGCTTCCTCAGGATGAGGGCGCGCGATGCGGCCGGAAAACGAAACAAACGAGCCAACCACTTTCGGAAAGCCGCGCAAAAAGACGCGGTTATGAGAGGTTCAAGAATGTCAGACGTGATCAAACTGATTTCCCCGGTCGACGGATCGGTCTATGCCGAGCGCCCGGCCCTCAACGAGGCGGCGGTCGAAAAACTCGTTTCGGCGGCCCGGACCGCGCAACCCGGTTGGGCGGCGCTCTCCGTGGCTGAACGCGTCGCCTATTGCGAAAAGGCGCTCGAGGCGCTGAAGGCCATGAACGACGAGGTGGTGCCGGAACTCGCCTGGCAGATGGGCCGTCCGGTCCGGTACGGCGGCGAACTCGGCGGCACGGTCGAGCGCACGGAATATTGCGCCAGGACCGCTGAAGCGGCCCTGGCCGATATCGAGCGTACCGACAAGCCGGGCTTCAAACGCTATCTGAAGCGCGTGCCGCTCGGCATCGTCATGGTGATCGCGCCCTGGAACTATCCCTTCATGACGGCCATCAACACGGTCATGCCGGCTCTGATGGCGGGCAACGTGGTGATCCTGAAGCACGCCGCGCAGACGCTGCTGGTCGGCGAGCGGCTGGCCAAGGCGTTCGAGATCGCCGGACTGCCCAAGGGCGTGTTCCAGAACATCGTGCTCACCCATTCGGGCACCGAAAAACTGCTCGGCTCGGGCGTCATCGATCACGTCAACTTCACCGGTTCCGTCGCCGGTGGACGCGCCATCGAAAAAGCGCTGTCCGGCACCTTCGCGACGCTGGGACTGGAGCTTGGCGGCAAGGATCCGGCCTATGTCCGCGCCGATGCGGATCTGGACTATGCGGTCGGCAACCTGGTGGACGGAGCCTTCTACAATTCCGGCCAGTGCTGCTGCGGCATCGAACGCGTCTATGTGCACGAAAGCCTGTTCGACAGGTTTGTCGAGGGCTTTGTCGATCTCACCAGTCAGTATGTGCTCGGCAACCCGCTGGACGAGTCCACTACGCTTGGCCCGATGGCGCAGGCCCGCTTCGCGGCCTGGGTGCGCGAACAGACCGGGGAGGCCCTGCGCAAGGGCGCCAAGGCGCATATCGACACGTCGAAGTTCGCGGCGGACAAGGACGGCACGCCCTATCTGGCGCCGCAGGTGCTGACCGACGTGAACCATCAGATGTCGGTGATGCGCGAGGAAAGCTTCGGTCCGGTGGTCGGTATCATGAAGGTCAAGGACGACGAGGAGGCGCTGCAGTTCATGAACGACAGTCCCTACGGCCTGACCGCCTCGATCTGGACGGAGGATGTCGCGGCTGCGTCCGCGATCGGCGACAGGATCGAGACCGGAACCGTCTTCATGAACCGTTGCGACTATCTGGATCCGGCCCTTGTGTGGACGGGCGTCAAGGAAACCGGCAAGGGGGCAGCCCTCTCCGAGATCGGTTTCCACAACCTGACCCGACCGAAGTCCTACCACTTCCGCGTGGAGCATTGAGGCAGGGCTTAACGAAATCGAGCAAGCCCGGATGTCCTCGGAACCAACCGAAGCCGAGCGTCCGAGCTTGCTCCCCTCTCCCCCCTTGAGGGGGAGATGTCTCCTTCAGGAGACAGAGGGGGGCAACCCCTCGGCAAAGACGGAACAGGAAATTGACGCTCCGCCGTCACCCCCCTCTGTCCGCTAAAGCGGACATCTCCCCCTCAAGGGGGGACAGGGGGGGACGCGGAGACGCTGATGAGAATGCCGGAGCCTGTTGAGCGGGCGAGGCTTTAGACAACCCGAGCGTTAAAACAACGAGACACCCATGAGTTCACTTCCCTCCGTAAACTGGTCCTATCCGACCTCCGTTCGTTTCGGTGCCGGCCGTATCAAGGAACTGCCCGAGGCGGTCAAGGCTGCGGGCATGTCGAGCCCGTTGCTGGTCACCGATCCGGGTCTTGCCGGCCTGCCCATGGTGGCCGATGCCATCGTTGCCCTGAAGGCGGCCGGGCTGAATGCCGCCGTCTTTTCCGATGTGAAGCCGAACCCGGTCGACAGCAACATCGTCGCCGGCGTCGAGGCCTTCAAGGCCGGCGGCCATGACGGCGTGATCGCTTTCGGCGGCGGCTCGGGCCTCGATGCGGGCAAGCTGATCGCCTTCATGTCCGGCCAGACCCGGCCGATCTGGGATTTCGAGGACATCGGCGACTGGTGGACCCGCGCCGACCCGGCGGGCATCGCGCCGATCGTCGCCGTGCCGACCACGGCGGGAACCGGTTCGGAAGTCGGCCGGGCCGGCGTCGTCACCAACGAGGCGACCCATACCAAGAAGGTGATCTTCCACCCGAAGATGCTGCCGGAAATCGTGATCTGCGATCCGGAACTGACCGTCGGCATGCCGCGTTTCATCACGGTCGGCACCGGCATGGACGCGCTGGCTCACTGCCTGGAAGCCTATTCGGCGCCCATGTATCACCCGATGTCGGAAGGCATCGCGCTGGAGGGCATGCGGCTGGTGTTCGAAAACCTGCCGAAGGTTGCCGACGACGGCTCCGATCTGGAAGCGCGCGGCCATCTGATGAGCGCCGCCGCCATGGGGGCGGTCGCCTTCCAGAAGGGCCTTGGCGCGATCCACTCGCTCTCCCATCCGGTCGGCGCGCTTTACGACACCCATCACGGCATGACCAACGCGGTGTTCATGCCCTATGTGCTGCAGTTCAACCGCCCGGCGATCGAGAAGAAGTTCGAGCGCCTTGCCGGTTTCCTCGGCATAGCGGGCGGGTATCAGGGCGTTCTTGAGACCATCCTGAAGCTGCGCGGGGATCTTGAGGTTCCGCACACCCTGGCGGGCCTCAATGTCGACACCGCCAAGCGCGATCTGATCGCCGAAATGGCCATCGTCGATCCGACGGCCGGCGGCAACCCGATTGAACTGACCAAGGATGGCGCCCTGGAGATCTTCGACAAGGCACAGTCGGGCGAGGTTTGACTGGAAAGCGTGCCGCGGCTCCGATCCGCCGCGGCACACCTCCTCATGTCTCGAGCCGGAATTTCAGGAACTTCTCGCCATTGTAGTCCGTCTCGGTGACGAAGGCGGCTCCCAGTTTCCGGAGAGCGCCGAGTTTCTTGCGCGACGGGGGCAGGAGAAACGTAACGTAGGGAATGCGTTCGTCCGCCCGCGCGAATTCGAGCGCCTTTTTCGCGATAGCCGAACCAAGGCCGAAGCAATCGGGCCTCAGCACGAGACCGAAATCCCAGTCGCCATCTTCCAACTGAAACCCGCCCCAGCCGACGTACCGGTCGTCCGCAAGGAATGCCCAGTGGCCAAGCCCGTCGCGGTGCCAGCATTTTTCCTTCGCCTCGATGAATTCGAGCGCGATGTCGCGGTCCCACCTGAAGGTTAGGAGCGGCATGTGCTCGGCGACGCGAGGGTCCGACATATGGGTGACAAGGATGTCCGGGGCGATTTCTGTCAAGCGGACGAATTTGATTTCGGGTCGTGTTCTGGATGTCATGCGGACCATGGCTGATGGCGGAGTGAACTGGATCCGCCATAGGCCCGCTAGCCGTCGTCAGGTCAAATGAACTGCGGCCACGCGCGCATCACTTTCCGGTGCGCTTCTTCCCGCAGGACTTCGAAACAGAACAGGACAAGATCTCAAACCCGTTCGAAACGGCTGGGGCCTTTCTCCATGAACAGTTCGACTTCCAGGCTTTTCGCCGCGCCGTCTTCGGTGCTGCCGAATGTCACGGTCGAGCGGGAGCCGAGAGGTGCGTTTTCGGTCGCGAAGTCGAAGACCATGACGGAACCGTCCCAGGCCTTCAACGGGAACAGCATGGGCTTCGGTCCGGCGACGAGGACGAGGCCGCCGTTATCCTCTTTGACCTCGACCGTGCCGAAGTAGGGATTGGCGTAAGAGCCCGTGCAGCGATCCGACGGTGGCGGGGGCACGGCTGCGGCGGGCGGCGTCTGGCCGACCGTGCGGCCGCGTTTTTCGTAAAAGCCTTCGAAGCGGCTGGAATAGCCCTGGTACCAGTCCCGCGTCTCGTGTCCAAGCTGTGCCAGATCGGTGAAGGACGCGGCGATCGATTCCGCCGCGCCGATCGGTGCCGCGTTGGTCAGAACGGCGATGCCGAGATCGAGCGAGGGAATGAGCGAGAAGCAGGTGCCCGCGCCCATGATGAAGGCGCCGGAATGGCTGAGCTTGACCCGGCCGGACGGCTCCGTGCCGACATTGAAGCCGAAGCCGTAAAAGCCGGGGCGGGAATCCGGTGTTCGCGGCTGATCGGAAAAGGCCTGCGGGCTGAGGGCAGGAAGAAGCGCAGCGGGTGCGATAACCTCCCGGCCTTCGTATGAGCCCATGGCGAGCACCATTTTCATCCAGATCGCCAGATCGTTCACCGTGGAACTGACACCGCCCGCCGGGGACTGGGCATCCGGATCGCGCTGGAAGAGCGGCTCGTAGTCGCCCTTGAGGTTACGGCTGTGCGGAATGGCGCGGTTGCCGGCTGCCAGATAGTCCTTGAACCGGGAACTGGTGTTCTTCATTCCAAGCGGCCGGTAGAGCGCTTCCTCCGAAAGCGTGGCCCAGTCCTGCCCGACTGTCTGTGCGACGGCTTCCGCAGCCGCGGTCAGGCCGAAATTGGTATAGGCGTAGGAGGTGCGAAAGGCCGTGAGCGGCAGAAGGCGCATCCGTTCCAGAACCGTCTGCCTGCCGAAACCGAGGTCTTCCAGATCGTCTCCGGCATGGGGCGGCAGGCCGGAGCGGTGGCTGTAGAGGTCGCCGATCGTCAGCATTTCGCTTCTGTCCGGATCGGACAGGGTAAACCAGGGAAGCAGGTCGCGCATGCGGCTTTGCCAGGAAACCACGCCCTGGCCGACCTGGCTTGCGACGACGGTGGATCCGACGGACTTGGAAAGGGAGGCAAGCTGGAACACCGTGTCGGGCGTGATGGCTTCGTCCATGCCGGCACGGCGTGTGCCGAAGCCCTTGGCGAAGACCGTCTTTCCCTTGTGAACAACGGCGACGGCGATCCCCGGCACGCCGCTTTCGCGCATCACCCGTTCGACGATGCCGTCAAGCTTCTTCACGGATTCGTCGATTTGCCCCGGAGGCACGTCCACACCGGGCGTTTGCGATGGCGAAAGCGTCTGGGCGAGGCCGTTGAATGGGATCAGGGCAAGCGTTGAAACGGTTGTTCCGAGGAAAAGGCGACGGGAAAATGGTGCGTGCGGCATGATGAAAATATCCGGATGAAGGTCTTGAATATGGCAACACAATCGGTTGCTGCCGTTATCCGTAAAGTGGAAATCCGTTTTTCGGGTTAATGGAAGACCGGATTTCCCATTCCCGCGAGGTGGCGCGCCGGAGCCCGGCGCACCAATATGCTCCGACGCCTCAACCGCCGGAGGCCTGTCGAGGTTCGATCAGCTTGAGCACCGCCACCAGGACAATCCCGTAGAGCACGTGGCCCACCAGCGCGACCCAGGCAATGCCGGTGAAATTCAGGAAGAAAGGCAGGCCGGCCACGGAGGTGATGCCGCCGATGGCGAAAAGCCAGAGGCCGAAACCGTAGATCGCCGAGGGCAGAAACCAATGCGTGCCGCCGACGATCCGCTGCCAGAGCGGCGCGAAGATGAACATCCAGCCGATGGGGTAGCCGATCAGGCCGACCACGTAGAAATGAACGAAATAACCGGCGAAGTCGTTGGCCGGCAGGCCGAGGCTTCCAAGCAGGCTGCGGGCCAGGCCGTGGGGAGACAGGTTGGCGAAGCCCAGGGCCGGGCTGAGGATCTGCCCCCAGAAATCGAAAGCAATGGTGGCGAAGAAGCCCGAGATGAACATCAGCCCAAGGGTGTTGACGCTGAGCGACGGCAAGGCGAAGGCGGGCCGGGTTTCTGAAACGGATGTCGTCATGAGGAACTCTCTTTCCTGAAAATGAATTTCGTTACGGCCGTTACTTGGGAACTGCACCGATCACATGGAAATAAATTCAGAGCCCGGTTTTGCTGACGCGTTTGTGAAGGTCGGTTTACTTGTCTCCGGTGGCGCCTTTTCGTCCTTACCCTAACCTCGGCCGACGAAAGGCATTTTCGTTGCCATGACGGTCATGGTCAGGACATTGGCGTCGAGCGGCAGTCCGGCCATGTAGACGACGGCTTGCGCGACATGGGCCGGGTCTATCGTCGGTTCGCTGGCGATTTCGCCGTTGGCCTGCGGAACGCCGCCGCTCATCTTCGCGGTCATGTCGCTTGCCGCATTGCCGATGTCGATCTGGCCGCAGGCGATGTCGAAGGGGCGCCCGTCCAGCGCGGAGGATTTTGTCAGGCCGGTAATGGCGTGTTTCGTTGCCGTGTAGGGGGCGGAATTCGGCCGGGGCGTCGTCGCGGAAATGGATCCGTTGTTGACGATGCGGCCACCCCGGGGCGTTTGCGACTTCATCAGCCGGAAGGCCTGCTGGGTGCACAGAAACGCTCCGGTCAGGTTCGCGGCGACCACATTGCTCCATTCCTCGTAGCCGATCTCTTCGAGTGGCACCGGGGAATTGGAAATGCCGGCGTTGTTGACCAGAAGATCGAGACGCCCGAAGCTGGCCTCGAGTTCGTCGAACAGCGCGCGGACCTGTTTGGGGTCGCCGATGTCGGTGGCAATCCAGCCGACCTCGTTGCCGGTTTCACCGGAGAGTTCGGAGGCGGCTTGTTCCAGGACATCCTTGCGCCGGCCGGCGATGACGACGCGCCATCCTTCGGCGCTCAAGCCCCGGGAGATGGCCTTGCCAACCCCCGTGCCGCCGCCTGTCACAAGGGCGACCCGGCCCTTGACGTCAAATCCGTTGTTGGTCATGGATGCGCGCCTTCCAGTTCGTCCTCGAGATGAATGCGGATGATGTCGTCGAAACTTGTTTCGGCCGTGAAGCCGAGCTCTTCGGCCCGGCGGGCATCAAAATCGGTGGGCCAGCCGGCGACAATTGTCTGAATGTCCGGATCCGGTTCGCGCCTTATGAGACGGACCGCTCTCTCCCCGGCGACCCGGCGCAACGCCTCGATTTCCTCTCCGACGAGCGCGGAAAGGCCCGGCATGGTGAGATTGCGGCGGGAACCTACAAGGCTGGTGTCGATGCGGGCGGCATGGACGAAGAAGCCGACAGCAGCGCGTGGGCTGGCAAACCAGTGACGCACGTTTTCGTCGACCGGCAGGACGGCTTCCAGGCCGGCGAGCGGTTCGCGCAGAATGTTGGAAAAGAAACCGGACGCCGCCTTGTTGGGTTTGCCGGGCCGGATGCAGATTGTCGGCAGCCGGATACCGATGCCGTCGAAGATGCCTCTGCGGCTGTAGTCGGCAAGAAGAAGCTCCGTCATCGCCTTTTGCGTGCCGTAGCTGGTCAGCGGCGCGGCAAGGAACTCGTCGCCGATCCTGTCGGGAAACGGCCGGCCGAAAACGGCAATCGACGACGCAAAGATAACGCGTGGACAATAGGGCTCGCGAAGGGACTGCCGGCGGATCGCTTCAAACAGCATCCTGCTGCCGTCCAGATTGACGGCGTAGCCCTTGTCGAAATCCGCTTCCGCTTCTCCCGAAACGACGGCCGCAAGATGCAGGATCAGGTCTGGTCGGCCGCCGATCAGCTTTTCGGCCTCTCCCGGCCTGGAAAGGTCCGTGGTCTGCGCGGTGGCAATGTCCTCGAGCCCGGCCGGAATCTCCGGTTCAACGGCGTCGGCAAGTGTCAGCGTGGTTGTCTCGCGACCGAACGCGGTCCGGTCCGCCGCCAGCTTTCCGGTCAGTTTCCGGCCCACCATCCCGGCGGCACCAATTACGAGCATATGCATTCGCGGTCATCCCTCCCGTGAAGACGCTCTTTCTACGCTCCATCTCCATGCACCGCCACCATGTCGATCTTCGCTTCTGGAACCGCGATGGTGCGGAAGCTTTCCCTCACGCCGTCGTCCGTGAGTTCCCTCTGCACGGCGATCAACGTGTTTTCTGGGTGTGCCTCGCAAAGCTCTGCCATGAAGCGGAGTTCGTCCTCCGCGACGCCGCGGGCGGCCTCGACCGAAGGAGCACCGTAGTAGTCGACGAAATGCCGGGCAAGCCGGTCCACCAGCGCGTCGAATTCGGCTTCGGCGAGCGGCGTGACGGCGACGAAGGTGACCCGGCCGAAGGTTTCCAGACCGAACCAGCCGTTCGAAAAGGCCTGGCGGGCCTTGCCGGTGAGGTCGGCTTCCGTCCAGTCGGAAAATTCGAAGCCGCCGGACAGGCACCATTCGCCGGTGCGGGCGGGAGAGAAGAAGACGTTGCGGTCGCTGTCGTCCAGGTGAATGGCGCGGGCGAGTTTCATGGGGTCATCTTTCCAAAAGGCTCGTGAGCGGGATCAGCTCGGTGTCCTCGCCGCTCCGCAGCAGCATACCGAAATTTTCGTCGACACCGACAAAGGTTCCGGACCGTTGTCCGATTTCGACCGTCTCGCCAAGCCTGTTCGCCAGTCCGCGCCAGTCGGCGTGAACCGGACGCGGTCCCTCGTCGAGCCAGCGGTTGATCCAGTAGAGGCTATGGCGCACCCAGGCCTCGACCAACTGCTCCGCGGTGATGTCGACGCAGCCTTCTTCGGAAAGATAGGTCGTGTCGGGATCCTTGCCCGGGTCTTTTTGTGGGGCACTCATGTTGAGATCCATGGCCAGAACCAGCCAGTCGGGCACGGCGGACGGATCGGCGGTCGAGGCCCGGACGCGCATTCGGCCGCAGATCGCACCGTTGACGCGGATCGTGCCGTCCCACTCCAGATGGACCGCCACCTCGGGCGGCGCCAGGGCACCCAGGGCGGCCTGGAAGCCGAGGCCGCACACGGGCAGTATCGTCATGGCTTCGTCCAGCGGAACTTCCGGCGCAAAGATCAGACTGGCGCGCAGGACGTCGCCCTTCAGATTGTAGACGACCGTTCCCGGGTCCGTTCCGGCAATGGCGAGCGCCGTTGCCCGCTCGAACGGATCGGCGGCGCCGGTTAGCGCCTCGCCCTGAAACAGAGGGGGAAACCTGATCTCGCTCACGCGTTGCCTCCTTCAACCAGAGACCTTGCCAGATCCCGAAAAACGCGCGCTTCCGGTGCTTCGGGAGTGGCCGTGGCGATGGGGTTGCCACCATCGCCGGCAAGCCGGATGTTGAGGTGGAGAGGGATCTCGGAAAGCAGGGGCACGCCCAGTTTTTGCGCTTCCTCGGCGACGCCGCCATGGCCGAAGACGTGTTCCTCGTGCCCGCACTTCGAACAGATATGGGTCGACATGTTCTCGACCATGCCGATGATCGGCACCTGCATCTGGTTGAACATGTCGATGCCTTTGCGCGCGTCGATGAGGGCGACGTCCTGGGGGGTCGAGACGATGATCGCGCCATCGACGAGAAACTTCTGGCTGAGCGTCATCTGGACGTCGCCGGTCCCGGGCGGCAGATCCACGATCAGGACATCGAGTGCGCCCCACTGCACCTGGGTCATCATCTGCTGCAAGGCCCCCATGAGCATCGGACCGCGCCAGACGACGGCTTCGTCGCCTTTCGTCATGAGCCCGATGGACATCACCGTCACGCCGTGATTGCGCAAGGGCAGGATCATCTGTCCGTCCGGAGACGTCGGGCGTCCCGAGATGCCGAGCATTGTCGGCTGCGAGGGGCCGTAGACATCCGCGTCCAGCAAACCGACCCGTCGCCCTTCGGCTGCGAGCGCGCAGGCAAGGTTGGCGGCAACCGTCGACTTGCCGACACCGCCTTTTCCGGAGGCGATCGCGATCACACGGTCGATGCCCGGAACCTTCTGCGGTCCGGACGTGCCCGGCGGAGCCGGGCGGGCCCTGATCGGTTGCGGCTCTTTCGATGCTGCCGGCGGTGCTTCCTGTGACGGCTGTCCGGCGGAATGCGCCGTCATCACGATCTGAACGCTGCCGCAGCCCTCCAGAGCGTTGAGTTTTTCCTCCGCCTCCCGTTTCAGGGACTCCATATCCGCCATGCGGGTGGCGTCGATTTCCAGAACAAAGCGGACGGAGGCTCCAGCCACCTGCAGCGCGCGCATCATGCCGGAGGCGACCAGGTCTTCGCCGGTCTTCGGATCGACGACCGTCTTCAGCGTGTTCAGTGCAGTCTCGCGCGTTAACGGCACGTCGTCGTCACCCCTCGATCTCGCCGATCACCACATGTTCCATGCCGAGTTCCTCGATCGTCACGACCGCCTTGACCTTGAAGGTCTTGCCTTCCGACGGTCCCGCGTCCCGCACGGCCTTTTCGATGGCCTGCTGGGAGGTGACACCGACCTGTTTCAGGAACTTGCGCATCGACATGTTGAAATCGTCGCTCATATTAGCATCCTCTTGCTTGTTCTTGTGGATTGACGGCACCCCGACGGGGGACCTACCCTTGCGTTACAAGCCAGCAACGTGAGGGAGGAGCGCGTGTGCGGCCGAAAACGAGTTTTTTGTCTGTTCATTCTGGTTCTGATCGTCTGGTGCGAAGGGCCGGGACTGGCCGAAACGCGGTCCTTCCGGCTGAGTGCGCCGGACGTGCTGGTCGAGACCGGCTTCCTGAAACATCTGCTGCCGCGCTTTTCGCTGAAGCACGGTGTCAGGGTCGAGATCGTCGCCGAAGGTGCGCAGTCCGATGTTTTGCTGACGACCGAGCCGCAGGGCACGCCAGTCTTCCGGCGAGAGGCGGAAATATGGTATTTGCGCCAGGCTGGACCGGAGAACGAACATGTGACCGGCTTTGAGGACTGGCTGACGGACGACGTCGGCCGGAACACCATCGAGGCTTTCAAGCCGGACGGCCGGCAGCTCTTCACGGCGGCGCTGAAACGCGCCGACGCGGCAGACGCCGTGCTTTTGTCCGGCAATGTTGTCGAAGGCGAGGAACTGGCGGTTCTCCATTGCGGCCGTTGCCACATGGTCAACGAGGCGACCCGGATGACCAACATCGGTTCGACGCCTTCCTTTGCCGTGATGCGGGCCTTTTCCGACTGGCAGATCCGGTTCGAGGCGTTTTTCGCGCTCAATCCACATCCGTCCTTCACGGTCATTGAAGGGGTCACGGAACCGTTCGACATCACCCGTCCGTCTCCGATGGTGCCGGTGACAATGTCGCTTGAGGACCTGGAGGCGATATTGGCATTCGTCTCGCGGATCGAGCCCGCGGATCTCGGCGCGCCCATCCAGTACCAATGATCTGAAGACCTTGCCGTCAATGGTCGCGCCGTTTGCTGATATAGTCCTCGGTGGTGCGCACGCGCGGACGCTCCCCCATCGCGAAGGGGTTGTCCTGCGAATGATAAAGCGCATTGACCCGGCAGTCATCGCACATCTGGATAAGCTTCGCCCGATCGTCCGCGAACATTGCGTGTTTGCCGGCCAGCTTTTCGGTCAGCCGTTCGACGGTTGAGCGCACGCCGAAGGCCTTGCCGCACTCGATACAGTGGAAGGGGTCTTCTTCCTTCAGCACGGTCGGTACGAGGGCCTCGTCGCCCAGGTTCAGGCGTGCCTCCAGGGTGAGGGCGCTTTCCGGGCAGATCGTGGAACAGATGCCGCATTGCAGGCAGGCGTCTTCCTGGAATCTGAGTTCCGGCCGGTCCGGATTTTCCTTCAACGCGCCGGAAGGGCACAGGGAGACACAGGACAGGCACAGGGTGCAACGTTCCGGGTCGAGCTCAACCCTGCCGTAGGGCGCAGTGCCGGGAAGCGGTACGACCGGATTTTCACCATGCAGCGCCTTGGCGGCCAGCCGGGTGACCTGCCGGCGGGACCCGAGCGGCAGGATCGGCGTGACGGCGGGCGTCTGCGGCCATTCCCGGTAGAGCGCCGCCTCCAGTTGATCCGGATCGTCCGGTTCGGTCGAAAAGACCCGTGTTCCGCCTGCGATGGCGTTGGCGAGGTCAATCTGAAAGGGGAGACCTTCGCGCTCCGTTTCCGGGGAAAGCAGAAGGGTGACGGTTCCGAACCCGCAGGCAAGGGCTGCGAGGGCTTCCGCATGACCGAAGCCGGAAAGGACGCTTACTTCCAGCGGCAGGACATCCGCGGGCAGGCCCTTGCCGTAGCGGGCGCTCAGGCGGATCATCTCGGCGGCGTGACCGGGGCCGTGGACCAGAAGATGCGGAGTGTCCGCGCTGAGCTTGCGCCAGGTGGTGGCGAGGGTCTGGATGCGCTTGAAGGTGTGGTCGACCGGCGGAGCGTCATAGGAAATCGCACCTGACGGGCAGGCGGCGGCGCAGCTGCCGCAGCCGGCGCAGATCATGGTGTCCACCTGAACATGGTCGCCGTCAGGAGCGATCGCCCCGGTCGGGCACAGATCGAGACAACGCGTGCATCCGGTCTTGCGCGCTCTGGAATGAGCGCAGAGCCCTTCGTCCAGTTTCAGGTAGATCGGCTTTTCGAAGGTCCCGGTAAGCTGGGAAGCTTCCAGAAGCGCCCTGGTCACCGCCTGCGGGCTGCCCGGATCGGCACGCAGATAGCCTTCGCGTTTTTCAGGAGCGGGAAAGAGCGGCCGGTTCCGGCTCAGATCGAGGAGAATATCGCATTCCGTGCGTCCTCCGGGGCGGGGCGCTGTAAAGGAAAGGTCTCCGCGACCGCCGGGAATGCGTTCCTGGAGCCGGTCGAAAGTGAGCTTGAACTGGCCCAGTGAACCGGAAGCCGACTTCAACTTGCCGCGCACCATGTCGAAACGGCGGTCGTCGGCCGGTGGAATTTCTGCATCGGGATCGAGCAGGACGGTTACGCTGAGAAGGCCGCAAAGGTGTTCGGCCGCCGAGAGCGCGGCTTCCGTCTCGCCAAAGACGAGGCATGTGCCCTCGGAGGTGACGTCGACCACCTTGGTTGCGGTGGCGGGCAGGGCGGCCTCGGCGATCAGGGCAGCCATCTTCGGGGTTGGCGGCCGGGCGTCGCCGGTCCAGCCGGCCCGGTCGCGAATGTCGACAAAACCGGGAGGCGATGCCTGAAGCCCGGCGGCGAGATCTTCAAAAAAGCCGCTTTCTTGCCGGCAGGCTATAGCCAAATCGTTCGAACGCAGGGCGTCTTCGACGATGTCGGCCTCCCGGCGGCAAAGTTCCGTGTAGACCCTTGAGCACGGAATACCGGTTGCGTCTTCAATCTGCGCCGCGTCGATCGCCTGCGTGTGAAGGCAATCGCAAAGCAGCAGCTTTGGCTCTCTCATTACTTGCGCGTCCTCTCCCCCGGACCGGCTCCGCCTGATTCTTCTACCGGCATGAAGGTCGGTCCGGCCTCCATAACAAGGGCGGCAGGCACGCCTCGTCAAGTTGAACTTCGAATAGGGCTTGAAAAATATCCGCGTTGGTACAGCATTTAGGAAAACGTATTAAACCGGGATCTGACCCGGTAGGGAGAGGACGCTCGCCATTGAATACGGAACGCATACGATCGATGCCGGTCGGCATCGTCGTCAGGAGACTTCCCGGTGTAACGCGCTGGCAGAAATGGACCTGGCGCCCGGTTTCGCTTTTGCCGGGAGCCGGTCCCGCCGACTGGAGCGTTCTCAGGCAAGAGGGCGAGGCGGTCGAATACCATGCCGTCACGTTGCCGCTCGAGTTGCACCGGGCGGACACGGAAGCCTACCTTACAACTCTTTCCGACAAGGTTCCGTCGATCTATGTCGTCATGCGGCCCCTGGAGGAAATCGAACAGGACGTGCCGCTCGAGGTCAGCCTGATCACGGCATCGGCCTTCGAAGGCCAGGACTATGCCGACACCGGTGACGTCCTGGTGGAGAAGATCCCGATGCCGCCCGGGTTGATCGCCTGGATTCGCGATTTTGTCGCCATGCATCACGAGGAGGAGATCTTCGTCAAACGCAAAAGGGATCGGGCGCGGATCGATCTTGAGGAAGATGGCATCGGCGACCCGAGAATCCGGCAGTTGAGCGATGTGTACCGCGCTCCCGGCCGCAAACCCAAGGACAGCCTGCAATGACGAGGGCGCTGCAATGAGCGGGGCAGACGGTTCGGGATCCGATTTCTGGTCCCGTCGCAGGGCGTCCGTGAAAGCGGCTGAAGAGGCGGAGCGGGCGCAAGAGGCTGCCGAGGCGCGGGCCGAAGACCTGGCCAGGCTGGAAGAGAAAAGCGACCAGGAGATTTTGGAGGAACTCGGATTGCCGGACCCGGACGGTCTGACGGAGAAGGACGACTTCACATCCTTTTTGTCCGCTGCCGTACCGGAGCGTCTGCGGCGGCGGGCGCTGCGCCGGCTCTGGACGGTCAATCCGGTTCTGGCCAATCTCGACGGGCTTGTCGACTATGCGGAAGACTATACGGACGCGGCGACGGTTGTCTCCGGCATGCAGACGGTCTATCAGGTCGGCAAGGGCATGTTCGACCGGTTCGCGGCGCTTGCTGAGGATGAGAAAGGATCAGAAACGCCGGATGCGCCTGAAAGCGGCGAACCGGCGAACGAGAGTAGCGTTCCGGCGCAATGCGAAGAAAATACTGCGCTGCACAACGGTTTTTCTCGGGATGGAAAAACATCTTTTCAGTTGACGAAAGATGTTCCGGTCGTTCATTCTGACGCGGAACGGCCGGACTCGCTTGACTTGCAAGAAGAAAACAATGAAGGCAATGAATACGAACCTCAGTTTACGAGGCGCCGCCTGCGTTTCGACTACTCCTGATATAAAAGTGGAGATTTGCAGTCAAGTAAAAACTGTACGGTGCACGAGGGAGGTGCATTGCGGATGACCGCGGTGGTCAAGGAATATGTGATCGATCCGGAAGACCAGGCCCGGGCAGAGCTTTATGATTTTCTCGGCCTTCTGCTGGCAAGGCCGGCGGATGACGACCTGCTGCGTCAGGTTGCCGGACTTCAGGGGAACGACACGCCGCTCGGCGACGCGCTGGGCGTTCTTGCCCGTATCGCCGCCGTCACGAGTCCGGAAGCGGCCGAGCGCGAATTCAATGCCCTGTTTATCGGTCTGGGCCGGGGCGAGCTTCTGCCCTATGCCAGCCACTATCTCACCGGTTTTCTGAATGAGAAGCCTCTGGCCAACCTGCGCAGCGACATGGCGCGGCGGGGTATCAAAAGGGCCGAAGGCAAGCATGAGCCGGAAGACAATATCGCCTCGCTGATGGAAATGATGGCCGGCATGATCACCGGCCGCTTCGGCGCCGTGACCTCCGTTGCCGGGCAGAAGGAATTCTTCACCGCCCACATCGAGCCTTGGGCGATCCACTTTTTCACCGATCTGGAAGCGACGGGCAGCTCCGTGTTCTACGGAGCCGTCGGGGCGCTGGGCCGCCGGTTCATGGAGATAGAAGCGGAAGCTTTCGGCATGTTGGCCAACTAAGCTTTCGCGGTCAGGGCGGCGGCTACCGGCCGCCATTAAAAGAGGAGTGGTTTGACAATGAAACGACCCGAAGAGGCGGTGTCCGGTGACGGGACCGGCCGCCGGGACTTCCTGAAGCTCGCTGCATTGTCGGCGCCCGTGGCGGCAGCCACAGTGGCCGCCGGCGGGACCGCGGAGGCGGCGGAAGCCGATCTGACGTCCGACCGGATGCAGGATACCGCGCACACCCGCGCCTACTACGACAGCGCCCGGTTCTAACCGGACCTTGTGAACACCCCGGCCGATGGTTGCGTGACGCCCGAAGGCCGGTTCACCGAAAACCCAGCCGTATCGATTCCGATACCAGCAAGGTAAGGCACAATGCTTAGGAAAAAGACCAATGGGGTTGCGCGACGCCCCCAGGGTGCAAGTATCCTTAGAGACGCTGCACATAAATCGGTAGATCGCCGGACGTTCCTGAAAGGATCCGGTGTTGCCGCCGGCGGCCTGGCCGCCATTACCGCCACGGGCGGTTCCGTCACCAGGGCGGAAGCTCAAACCTCCGATAATGCCGTTCAACTTGTGAAGTCGGTCTGCACCCACTGTTCCGTGGGCTGCACCGTGATCGCCGAAGTTTCCAACGGGGTCTGGGTCGGGCAGGAGCCGGGCTGGGACAGCCCGTTCAACCTCGGTTCCCACTGCGCCAAGGGTGCCGCGGTCCGCGAGCACGCACATGGCGAACGCCGCCTGAAGTATCCCATGAAAAAGGAAGGCGGCGAGTGGAAGCGGATCAGCTGGGACGAGGCCATCAACGAGATCGGCGACAAGATGCTGGAGATCCGCGCGGAAAGCGGACCGGATAGCGTCTACTGGCTCGGCTCGGCCAAGCACAACAACGAGCAGGCCTACCTGTTCCGCAAGTTCGCGGCCTACTGGGGCACCAACAATGTCGACCACCAGGCCCGTATCTGTCACTCCACGACGGTTGCCGGCGTAGCCAACACATGGGGCTACGGCGCCATGACCAACAGCTACAACGACATCCACAAATCCAAGGCGATCTTCATCATCGGCGGCAATCCGGCGGAAGCGCATCCGGTTTCCCTGCTGCATGTGCTGCGCGCCAAGGAACAGAACAACGCACCGCTGATCGTCTGCGATCCGAGGTTCACGCGCACGGCGGCCCACGCCGACGAGTATGTCCGCTTCCGCCCGGGAACGGACGTGGCCCTGATCTGGGGCATCCTCTGGCACATTTTCGAAAATGGCTGGGAAGACAAGGAGTTCATCCGCACCCGCGTTTGGGGCATGGACCAGATTCGCGAGGAAGTCGCGAAATGGTCTCCGGACGAGGTCGAACGGGTGACCGGTACACCGGAAAGCCAGCTGAAACGCGTGGCGCGCACGCTGGCCAACAACCGGCCGGGCACCGTGATCTGGTGCATGGGCGGCACCCAGCACACCAACGGCAACAACAACACCCGCGCCTATTGCATCCTGCAGCTGGCCCTCGGCAACATGGGCACCAGCGGCGGTGGCACGAATATCTTCCGCGGCCACGACAACGTGCAGGGCGCCACGGACCTTGGCGTGCTCAGCCACACCCTGCCTGGCTACTACGGCCTGAGCGCGGGCGCCTGGGGGCACTGGGCCAGGGTCTGGGATGAGGATCCCGACTGGCTCAAATCCCAGTTCGCCACCGTGACCGGCGCCGACGGCAAGGAAAAGAACCTGATGAACCTGACCGGCATCCCGGTCAGCCGCTGGATCGACGGGGTTCTGGAGGATCCGGCCAATACGGATCAGCCGAACAAGGTTCGGGCAATGGTGCTGTGGGGGCATGCGCCCAACTCGCAGACCCGGATGACCGAAATGAAAACGGCCATGGAGCAACTGGATACGCTCGTCGTGATCGACCCATATCCGACGGTTTCCGCCGTACTTCACGATCGCACCGACGGGGTCTACCTGCTGCCGGCCTGCACGCAGTTCGAAACGCGAGGCTCGGTCACCGCCTCGAACCGCTCGCTGCAGTGGCGCGACAAGGTCGTGGAGCCGCTGTTCGAGAGTTTGCCCGATCATGTGATCATGGCGAAGTTCGCGAACAAGTTCGGCTGGGCGGACCGTCTCTTCCGCAATATCGAGATGGAAGACGACGAGACACCGAACATCGAGGACATCACCCGCGAGTTCAACCGGGGTCTCTGGACCATCGGTTATACCGGTCAGTCGCCGGAGCGGATCAAGGCGCATATGGCCAACCAGCACACGTTCGACCGGACGACGCTGCAGGCTGTAGGCGGCCCGAACGACGGCGAATACTACGGCATGCCGTGGCCCTGCTGGGGCACGCCGGAAATGAAGCATCCGGGTACGCCCAACCTCTACGACATGTCCAAGCCTGTCGCCGAAGGCGGCCTGTGCTTCCGGGCGCGTTTCGGGGTTGAACGCGACGGCGACAACCTGCTCGCCGACGGTGTCTCGAATCCGGGCGCGGAAATTCAGGACGGCTATCCGGAATTCACCATGCAGATGCTGATGGATCTCGGCTGGGACGGTGACCTGACGGACGAGGAACGGTCCGCCATCGAGGCGGTCGCCGGTCCGAAGACCAACTGGAAGACCGACCTTTCGGGCGGGATTCAGCGGGTCGCCATCAAGCACGGCTGCGCTCCTTTCGGCAACGCAAAGGCACGGGCCGTGGTGTGGACCTTCCCGGATCCGGTGCCGCTGCACCGCGAGCCGCTCTACACCAACCGGCGCGATCTGGTGGCGGATTATCCGACCTACGAGGACCGGAAGTTCTACCGTCTGCCGACCCTTTACGCCTCGATCCAGAAACAGGACTTCTCGAAGGACTATCCGATCATCCTGACCTCGGGACGGCTGGTCGAATACGAGGGCGGCGGCGACGAGACCCGCTCCAACCCCTGGCTTGCCGAACTTCAGCAGGACATGTTCGTCGAGATAAATCCCCGGGATGCCAACAATCTCGGAGTTCGCGACGGCGCACAGGTCTGGGTCGAAGGCCCGGAAGGCGGCAAGGTCAGGGTCATGGCCATGGTGACCGAGCGGGTCGGCGAGGGCGTTGCCTTCATGCCGTTCCATTTCGGCGGTCACTATCAGGGCGAGGATCTGAGATCGAAATATCCCAAGGGCGCGGACCCTTACGTGCTCGGCGAAAGTACGAACACGGCTCAGACCTACGGCTACGACTCAGTGACACAGATGCAGGAGACCAAAGCCACTCTCTGCAAGATCTCGGCTGCGTAAGGAGGATCAACAATGGCTAGATCAAAATTCCTTTGCGATGCCGAGCGTTGCATCGAGTGCAATGCCTGCGTTACGGCTTGCAAGAACGAGCATGAGATCCCCTGGGGGATCAACCGTCGCCGGGTGGTGACCATCAACGACGGCAAGCCGGGCGAACGCTCGATTTCCGTCGCCTGCATGCATTGTTCGGACGCGCCGTGCATGGCGGTGTGCCCGGTCGACTGCTTCTACCAGTCAGAAGAAGGCGTGGTTCTCCATTCCAAGGACCTGTGCATCGGTTGCGGCTACTGCTTCTATGCCTGTCCGTTCGGCGCGCCGCAGTTCCCGCAGGCGGGCAACTTCGGATCGCGGGGCAAGATGGACAAATGCACCTTCTGCGCAGGCGGTCCGGAGGAGAACAACTCGACTGCGGAGTTCTCGAAATACGGCCGCAACCGTATTGCCGAGGGCAAGCTGCCGCTCTGTGCCGAAATGTGCTCCACCAAGGCTCTGCTCGCCGGTGACGGAGACGTCGTGTCCGCGATCTACCGCGAACGCGTTGTCGCCCGCGGCTTCGGTTCCGGCGCCTGGGGTTGGGGAACCGCCTACGGCCAGAAAGGCGGTTAGGCGCCTGTACTATCGACTGCGAGGCGGCGCAGCCGTGCCGCCTCGTACAACCGGCGCGGCGCAGTCAACAAAAGAGATCGCGCGGTCCCATCGACAACACGCTGTGCGGGCGGGCGGCATCTTTGCCGCCGCGCTCGTCTTGGGATCAACCGGCGTATCGCGGCGTGGAGCCGCGATACGCCGATTTGTCCCTTTGCCGCCACTTTGAAAAGGAACCGGTCATGAAACGCGTGACTTTGGCTTTTGCCCTTTTGCTCGTCCTTCTTGTCCCGGGCGTTGCGCAGGAGCAGACACCGGACAGGTCCTCGACGGGCGGTGCGCAGACACTGGAAGATATCCTGAAACGCCAGAGAGGCGAGAAGGTCGACTACGGCTTCAAGAGCGGAAAGACCGGGGATCCGGCGTCGGCCGCGGCCATGTCGTCACAACTCGGTACGCTCGGGGGCGCATCCGATCCGGATCTCTGGCGGGCCCTGCGTTTTGGCACGGCCGACGTCAAGGTATCCGCGGGCGGCGCACCGGCACGGGTTCTGATCCAGGATGGCGGAATGAGCTGGCTGACCTTCAGAAAGGGGCCGCTCGCCACCTATGGCGCCTATTTGCTCGGCGGCACCATCGTCTTTCTGGCGCTTTTCTATCTGATCCGTGGCCGGATTCGCATCGACGGCGAGAAGACGGGTGAGACCATAACCCGCTTCAAGGCTGTCGAGCGCTTCGGTCACTGGCTGCTCGGCGGATCCTTCATCCTGCTTGCCGTGACCGGACTTCTGACGCTGTTCGGCCGGTTTGCCCTTATTCCGCTGATCGGCAAGGACGCCTTTGCGCCGCTCGCGCATTTCTCCAAATGGATCCACAACAACGTGGCCTGGGCGTTCATGATCGGCCTCGTGATGGTGTTCGTGATGTGGGTGGTGCACAACATCCCCAACAAGCTGGACCTGAAATGGATTGCCGTCGGTGGCGGTCTCTTCAAGAAGGGTGTGCATCCGCCCGCCAAGAAGTTCAACTTCGGACAGAAAATGGTGTTCTGGGGGGTGATCGTTCTCGGCGTGTCAGTCTCCGCCTCCGGGTTGTCGCTGCTCTTCCCGTTCGAGCTGCCGATGTTCGCGGCGACCTTTGAAAAGCTCAACGCGCTCGGACTGCCGCAACTGGTCGGGCTGGGCACGCTGCCGGAGCAGATGGCCCCGCATGAGGAAATGCAATATGCCCAGCTCTGGCATGCCATCGTCGCATTCGTGATGATGGCGCTCATCCTGGCGCACATCTACATCGGCTCGATCGGCATGGAGGGTGCATTCGACGCCATGGGGTCGGGCGAGGTCGAACTGCAATGGGCCAAGGAGCACCACGGGCTCTGGGTCCAGGAGGTTCAGGAGGCCGAGCGGCAAGGCCGGCCGGCGGACCACGCGGTTCCGGCCGAGTAGGGCGTCATGCCTGCAACACGGCCAGGACAGCGTTTCGATGTTGTGGCGTTCGCGAAGGCGGCGCCATGGGCCGTCTTCTTTCTGTGCCAGACTCTGGCGGCAGGCGCGGCAGAGTTCCAGACCCTCAAGGGACATGGCGGGCCCATCATGGATGTCGCCGTCTCGAAGGACAGCGGCACCGTCGCGACGGCGAGTTTCGACAATTCCGTCGGCGTCTGGAGCGGCCGGACAGCGCACTGGCTGGAAGGGCATGCCGCGGCCGTGAAGGTGGTCGCGTTCATCGACCCGGAAAGACTTGTTTCGGCCGGGGACGACAACGCCCTGATTCTCTGGGACCTTGGGAACGGTTCGAAGACGCCTCTTGAAGGCCATACGGCCAAGGTGATGGGTCTTGCCGTTTCGCCGGACAAAGACCTGATCGCAAGTGCGAGCTGGGACACCCGCATCGGATTATGGCCGGTGGCCGGTGGCGAGCCTGACTATTTGAACGGTCACACCGCCGGGGTGAACAAGGTTGCCTTTTCCCGGGACGGCAAATGGCTGTTTTCTGCTTCCGTCGATGGATCGATCAAGCAGTGGGATCTTTCAAAACGCGCGGAAAAGCAGGTCGTCGACCGCAATGGCTTCGGGATCAACGTCATTGCGCTTGGCGGGTTCGACGGCGCGTCCGAGACCTGGATTGCCTATGGCTCTCAGGATGGCGTGACACGGGTCGTCGATCTGGCGACGGGCGAACGCCTTCATGAATTCGCCTTTGAACGGCGTCCCATTCTTTCGATGACCCTCAGCCCGGACGGCAGCCGTCTGGCAACCGGCGACGGGCATGGCTACATCACCGTCTTGAACACGGAAAACTGGTCGATCGAGACCGACTTCAAGGCGGCCTTGAAAGGGCCGATCTGGGCGCTGGCCTTCTCAAAGGACGGAGCGGTCCTTCACGCGGGCGGAATCGAGAATATCGTCTATTCCTGGCCGGTCGCCGATCTGGCGCGTTTCGATCCCATGGCGACCGAGACACCCGAGTTTCTGAAGAAACCGGAGGAGATGTCCAATGGCGAACGGCAATTCGCCCGCAAGTGTTCCATCTGCCACGCATTGACGCCCGATGGAGGCCGCAAGGCCGGCCCGACGTTGCACGAAGTGTTCGGAAGGCGGGCGGGAAGCCTGCCCGGTTATTCTTATTCCCAGACCTTGCTTGAGTCCGGGATCGTGTGGTCCGAAGAGACGATTGACGGGCTTTTTCTGGACGGGCCGGATCATTACATCCCCGGCTCCAAAATGCCGATGCAGCGGATTGTGCGTCCCGCGGACCGGGACGATCTCATCGACTATCTGAAAGCGGCGACCGCCGTTGATGACTCTGACGGAGAAATGGAATGAAAGCGATGTTTATCGCCTTTGCCGCGATTGTCGTGATCGCGATCGGAGCCAATCAGGTTCTGATGCATCTCGGGTTTTCCAGTGAGGATCAGCTCACCAGCCCGTCTGTCCGGCTCGGCGAATAGTCCGGCGTTTTTATGAGGCCGGCTTGCCTCGGCATGGCGTCTCAAAAGAAAGCTCCCTCTCCCGGGGGATGGGAGAGGGAGGAAGAGAGCGGGGAAGGAACTTTCTGTAGTTCCCCGCTCTCTTAGCCCTTGAAGTGCCTTCCGGATGCAGCGACGTCCGGAAGGCTTTTTCATAAAACCGTTGCTCAGCTGCCGCCTTTTTCCGCATTCGGGAAGAACAGCTGCTGGCCGTCCACCTTGTAGGAGGCGATGGCGTCCTGGCCTTCCTTGGAGAGGATCCAGTCGATGAACTCCTGTCCCATGTCGGCCTTCACATGCTCATGGACCTTCGGGTTTACGAGAATGACACCATACTGGTTGAACATTTTGGGATCGCCTTCCACGGCGATAGTGTAATCGCCCTTGTTGCCGAAGGCTATCCATGTGGCGCGGTCGGTCATGATATATGCATCCATGCCGGTGCCGGTGTTCAGCGTCGCGCCCATGCCGGAGCCGGTTTCACGGTACCAGTCGCCGGAATTGGCGCCGGGATCGATCCCGGCAGCCTTCCACAGGCGCAATTCCGCCTTGTGGGTGCCGCTGTCGTCGCCGCGTGAGGCGAAGGCTGCCTTGCTCTCGGCGATCTTCTTCAGGGATGCCGTTACGTCGTTGGAACCCGCGACGCCCGCCGGATCGGAACTCGGACCGACGATGACGAAGTCGTTATACATGACGTCGGCACGGGACACGCCTAGGCCGTCGGCGACGAATTTTTCCTCCGAGGGACGGGAGTGCACGAAGAGGACGTCGCCATCCCCGTTGGCGGCGTTCTTGATGGCCTGTCCGGTGCCGACGGCGACAACGCGTACTTCGACGCCGGTCTTGTCCTTGAACAGCGGCAGCAGGTAGTCGAAAAGGCCTGAATTCTGCGTCGATGTCGTGGACTGAACAATGATGAACTTGTCCTCGGCAAGAGCCGGATGCCCGGTCTGGGCACACAGGAAAAGTGTGGCGGCAAGCGCCAGGAACGTTCTTCTGATCAATTTCCTCTCCCCTTGAATTCTTTCATGTTTTGCATGTTGGGTCCGAGATAGATACGGCCGTCTTTCCAGGCGCGGACCGGTTCGCTCTGGGGCGCGTTCAAAACCTGCTCGGCGGGGCCGGTCTCGGCGACCCTGCCGTTCTGCAGAAAGATGAGATCCTCGCCCAGCCGTCTCGCCTGACCGGCGTCGTGGGTCACGAGCACGATGGTGACCCCGCGAGCATTGGCTTCCAGAACCAGGTTCTCGATGGCCGCAGTTGAGGCCGGGTCGAGGTTGGCGGTCGGTTCGTCCAGAAAGAGCAGTTCCGGGTCGCAGGCGAGCGCGCGCACCAGCGAAAGACGCTGCTGTTCGCCACCGGACAGAACCCGGGCCGGCCGTCTCGCCAGATGGCTCAGGCCGGCGGTCGCCAGTGCGCTTTCGATCCTGTCCGAGCGCTCCCGGCCGCGCAGTCCCCGGACGGAGAGGGCGAATTTCAGGTTGGCCAGTACGGAGCGGCGCAGCAGGACCGGCCGCTGGAACACCATGGCCTGGGCAAACCGGGCCTCCGCCGTGAGCGGGGCTCCCTGCCACAGGATCGTGCCTTCGTCAGGCCGGAGCAAACCGTGCATCATTCGAAGCAGCAGGCTCTTGCCGGAGCCGTTGGGGCCCATGATCAAGGTCCGGGACCCTTGCCGGATGGAAAGGTCTATGCCGTTCAGCAAGCGCTCGCCGCCTGCCGAAAATCCGAGATTGGCGACTTCAAGCAAGGTTGATTGCGCATCGGCGCGCTCTAAGGTGGACGCGCTGGCAGCGCCGTTGAAGGCTACATCACGCATAAGCGGACCTCACGGCTGAGGCGCGGAGCGCCATGACGGCGGCGTTCACTGCAAAGGCGATGGCAAGAAGGATGACGCCGAGCGCAAGCGCGAGCTGGAGATTGCCCTTGGAGGTCTCCAGGGCGATGGTCGTGGTCATGACCCTGGTGACGTGATTGATATTGCCGCCGACGATGATCACCGCGCCGACTTCGGCGACCGCCCGGCCGAAACCGGCAAGAGCCACGGTGAGCAGGCTGTAGCGGGCATCCCACAACATGGCGGTCAACCGGTCCAGCGGGCCGACGCCCATGGAGGCGAATTGCTCGGAATATTCCCGGGTCAGATCCTCAACGACCTGCCGGGTAAGCGCGGCGACAATCGGCGTGACCAGAACCATCTGCGCAATGATCATGGCGGTCGGCGTGTAAAGCAGGCGCAGAGGTCCGAGCGGACCGGAAGCGGAAAGCACCAGATAGACCAGCAGTCCGACGACGACCGGCGGCAGGCCCATCAAGGCATTGAGGACAACGGCTACGAGGGTGCGGCCGGGGAAGTCGAAGGTGCCGACGGCCGCGCCGAGAGGCAGCCCGATCAGGCAGGCGAACAACACGGCCGTCAGCGTGACCCGCATGGAAAGCCCGATGATTTCCATAAGGTCCGGGTCGAGAGCGAATACAAGGCCGATGGCCCCGCCAAGCGCACTCCAGAAGCTGTCCATTCGCGTTATTTCTCCCTATTTGCGGAAAAAATAACGTAAAATGCATCAGAATCCAATTCCGATCTTCCGTGGGCGGCAAAAATCTAAGCGCGCCTGAAATCGGGCACTGTCAATCGGCATTCGATTGGATGAATTGGTTTTCCGACAGGCTGTTGGGGGATGGTGCGCCGGTGCGACCGGCGCCTGTGTGAAAGAGGCCACTTAAGCCGGGCAGGGAAGAGCCGCGAACTGTTCTCTTCCGGCGACAATTGCCCGTCCCGGCCTCCAGGCCGGGACCTTTCGATTGCTGGGCTGTTGAGAGCCGGATCTCCGCCGCGCTCCGTCCTGCTGTCAGTTGCCCAGGATGCCCGGCAGATTGAGTCCCTGTTCCCTGGCGCAGTCGAGGGCAATTTCGTAGCCGGCGTCCGCGTGGCGCATGACGCCGGTGGCTGGGTCGTTCCAGAGTACCCGTTCCAGACGCCGGTCGGCGTCTTCGGTCCCGTCGCAGCAGATCACCATGCCCGAGTGCTGGGAGAAGCCCATGCCGACGCCGCCGCCATGATGGAGCGACACCCAGGTCGCGCCTGAGGCCGTGTTGAGGAGGGCATTCAGAAGCGGCCAGTCGGACACGGCGTCCGAGCCGTCCTTCATGGCTTCTGTCTCCCGGTTGGGCGAGGCAACGGAGCCACTGTCGAGGTGGTCGCGGCCGATGACGATGGGGGCCTTCAGTTCGCCGTTGCGGACCATCTCGTTGAAGGCGAGACCGAGGCGGTGGCGCTGACCAAGGCCGACCCAGCAGATGCGCGCCGGCAGGCCCTGGAAGGATATGCGTTCGCGGGCCATGTCCAGCCAGTTGTGAAGATGGGCGTCGTCGGGGATTAGTTCCGTCACCTTGGCGTCGGTCCGGTAGATGTCCTCCGGATCTCCGGACAGCGCGCACCAGCGGAACGGGCCGACGCCCCGGCAGAACAGCGGGCGGATATAGGCAGGCACGAAGCCGGGGAAGGCGAAGGCGTTCTCAAACCCCTCCTCCTTCGCGACCTGGCGGATGTTGTTGCCGTAGTCGAGGGTCGGTACGCCGGCGCTCCAGAAATCGACCATGGCTTCCACATGCTCGCGCATGGAGGCACGGGCCGCCTTTTCGACCGCTTTGGGCTCGCTCTCCCGCTTCTCGCGCCATTCGGCGACGGTCCAGCCTTTCGGCAGATAGCCGTTGACCGGGTCGTGGGCGGAGGTCTGGTCGGTGACAATGTCAGGGCGCGGACCGCCCGCCTTCATGCGGCGGACCAGTTCGGGGAAGATGTCGGCGGCATTCCCGAGCAGGCCGACGGACTTGGCTTCCCCGGCCCTGGTCCAGGTGTCGATCATGGCCAATGCCTCGTCGAGGGAGGTGGCCTTTTCGTCGACATACCGCGTGCGCAGACGGAAATCGATGCGGGTCTCGTCGCATTCTACGGCGAGGCAGCAGGCGCCGGCCATGACCGCCGCGAGCGGCTGCGCGCCGCCCATGCCGCCGAGACCGGCGGTCAGGATCCATTTGCCGGCGAGATCGCCGCCGTAATGCTGGCGGCCGGCTTCGGCGAAGGTCTCGTAAGTGCCCTGAACGATGCCTTGCGTACCGATATAGATCCAGGAGCCGGCGGTCATCTGGCCGTACATGGCCAGGCCTTTCTTGTCGAGCTCGTGGAAATGGTCCCAATTCGCCCAGTGGGGCACCAGGTTGGAATTGGCGATCAGGACGCGCGGTGCGTCCTTGTGGGTGCGGAACACGCCGACCGGTTTGCCCGACTGGACCAGTAGCGTCTCGTCTTCTTCCAGTTGTTTCAGGCTTGCTACGATCCGGTCGAAATCCTCCCAGGTGCGTGCGGCGCGGCCGATGCCGCCGTAGACTACCAGCTCGTGCGGGTTCTCGGCGACGTCCGGGTGGAGGTTGTTCATGAGCATGCGCATCGGAGCCTCGGTCAGCCAGGATTTGGCGCTGAGCTCCGTGCCGGTCGGCGGAAAGACGTCGCGGCTGTTGTGGCGGGGATCGGTCATTGTGAACTCCCGGTGGGTGCATGGTTTTTCGGGGCGAGCGACGGCGCGAGGGTTTCCAGGGCGCTCAGGACGTCCTTGAGGTGCGAGCGCAAGGCGTCCGCTTTCGCCGTGTCGTAAGCGAAGGGCGTGTCCTCGCTCGCAAGATGCGTCTTTTGCGCCAGCTCCATCTGAATGGCATGAAACCCCATGTCGGGGCGGCCGTAATGGCGCGTCGTCCAGCCGCCTTTGAAGCGGCCGTTCAGAACCGACGTGTAGCCCTCGGCTGCTTCGGTGCGCTCGACGACGGCTGCCTCGACCGCGGGGTCGCAGGTCGTGCCGTTGTTGGTGCCAATGTTGAAATCCGGCAGCGTGCCTTCGAAAAGATAGGGCACCATCGAACGGATCGAGTGGCAATCGTAGAGGATCGCAACGCCGTGCCGGGCCCGGACCCGCTCAAGTTCACCCAGAAGTGCATCGTGATAGGAAGCGTGCCAGGTGCGGCGCCGGGCTTCTATCTCGGCCGGGTCCGGGTCTTTTCCGGAGCGATAGAGCGGGCGGCCGTCGAAATCCGTCGTCGGGCAGAGCGTGGTCGTGTTCTGTCCGGGATAGAGGGAAACGCCCTCCGGGTCCCGGTTGGCGTCAATGACGTAGCGGTGGAAATTGGCTTTCACCATGGTCGCGCCCGGCAAGAGGTCCGAGTAGAGCCGGTCCACATGCCAGTCGGTGTCGGCAAGTTTCCGGCCCGTCGCGTTGAGCCGGTCCCGGATGTCCTCGGGAACATAAGTGCCCGCATGCGGGACACCGAGGACGACGGGCCCGTCTCCCTTGATTACTTCAACGGGCTGCATGGGCGGCTCCCAGTTCGATCATGTGACTTTCGGAAAGTACGGAAACCAGCGCGCGCGTGCTGACCAGTCGGGCGGCTTTTTCCAGATCCGGGGCGAGGTAGCGGTCCTTGTCGAGGGGCGGAACCTGCTTGCGCAACGCCGCGACGACGGTCCGCAGGGCCGGGCTGGTGGCAAGCGGCGCCCTGTGTTCGATCCCCTCGGTGGCGCAGAGAAGTTCGACGCCGAGGATGCGGGCCAGATTGGCGGTCATGCGCGCCAGCCGCCGCGCGCCATGGGCGGCCATGGAGACATGGTCCTCCTGGTTGGCGCTGGTTGGAGTGGAATCCGTCGAGCAGGGATTGGCGAGATGCTTGTTCTCGCTCATCAGGGCGGCGGTGGTGACCTCGGCGATCATCAGGCCGGAGTTGAGGCCCGGATCGCGGGCGAGAAAGGGCGGCAGGTCGAAGGAGAGCGTCGGGTCGACCATGAGCGCGACCCGGCGTTGGGCGATGGCGCCGAGTTCGGCGATGGCGAGTGCGATCTGGTCGGCGGCGAAGGCGACCGGCTCGGCATGGAAGTTGCCGCCTGAAACGATCCGGTCCGCCTCGATCAGAACCAGCGGGTTGTCGGTGGCGGCGTTGGCTTCGATTTCGAGGGTCGTGGCCGCCATGCGCAGCAGATCGACACAGGCGCCCGCCACCTGGGGCTGGCAGCGGATGCAATAGGGGTCCTGCACGCGGGTGTCGCCGTCCCGGTGGCTTTCGCGGATCTCGGAGCCTTCCATGATCGCGCGCATCACGCGGGCGACCTCGATCTGTCCCCGGTGGCCACGCAATTCGTGGATCTCCGGCAGGAGAGGCGCGGTGGACCCCATGATGGCGTCGGTGGAGAGGCTCGCGGTGACAAGCGTCGCCTCCGCCAGCCGCCAGGCGTCGAACAGGCCGGTGAGGGCCGAGGCCGTCGAGAATTGCGTGCCGTTGATGAGACCCAGACCTTCCTTCGGTCCGAGAACGACCGGAGTCAGCCCTGCCTGGGCGAGGGCGTCCGCGCCCGGTATCCTCTTGCCCTCGTATTCGGCTTCGCCTTCGCCGATCAGGACGGCGGTCATATGCGCGAGCGGGGCGAGGTCGCCGGAAGCTCCGACGGAGCCTTGCGAGGGAACAATCGGCGTGACGCCCTTTTCCAGGCAGGCCTCGATCAGCTTCAGCACCTCGAAGCGCACACCGGACGCGCCACGCCCGAGCGACAGGAGCTTCAGCACCATCATCAGCCGGGTGGTGGTGCGGTCCAGCGGATCGCCGACGCCGCAGCAATGAGACAGGATCAGGTTGCGCTGAAGCGTGGCGGTGTCCTCAGGCGCGATCTTGACGCTTGCCAGCTTGCCGAAACCGGTGTTGACGCCATAGACGGCCTCGCCGCCCTGGGCTGCCTTTCCGACCCGGTCCGCCGCGAGATCGATGGCGGCCTGCGCCGCGCGGTCGATCCTGACCGGACGTTCCTCTCGGTAGATGCGCTCCAGATCGGACAGTGTGACGGAGCCGGGAGACAGGGTGAGGGTGCTCATTCAGAGCCTCCGAAAATGCGTGTTTTGAGGGCATTGAAGCCGATCCGGTAGGAGAGTTCGGCCGGATGGGCGACGTTCCAGACGGCCAGGTCGGCGACTTTACCTGCCTCAAGGGTGCCCTGATCGGAAAGGCCAAGCGCCCTGGCGGCTTCGCGGGTCACCCCGGCAAGCGCTTCTTCCGGCGTCATGCGGAAGAGGGTGCAGCCCATGTTCATGGTCAGAAGCAGGGAGGTCAGCGGCGAGGTGCCCGGATTGCAGTCCGTCGCGAGGGCCATTGGCACCTTGTGTTTTCTGAGGAGATCGAGCGGCGGGAGCTGCGTTTCCCGCAGGGTGTAGAAGGCTCCCGGCAACAGAACGGCCACGGTGCCGGCCGCCGCCATGGCTTTCACGCCTGCCTCATCCAGGTATTCCACATGGTCGGCCGACAACGCGCCGTAGGATGCGGCCAGGGCAGCGCCGCCAAGATTGGAGAGCTGTTCGGCATGGAGCTTGACCGGCAGGCCCAGTTCTTTTGCCTTGTCGAAGACTTTTGCGATCTGAACCGGGGAGAAGGCGATGCCTTCGCAGAACCCGTCGACCGCATCGACGAGGCCTTGCTCATGTGCGGCTTTCAGCGCCGGCAGGCAGATGTCCGTGAGGTAGTCGTCCGCCCGACCCTTGTAGGCGGCGGGAACCGCATGGGCTCCGAGGAACGTCGTGACCACCTGTACGGGGCGCGCCTCGCCGATCCGGCGGGCCGCGCGCAGCATGCGCACCTCGGTGTCGAGGTCGAGACCGTAGCCGGACTTGATTTCCAGCGTGGTGACGCCTTCGCCGATCAGCGCGTCGACCCGGGGCAGGGCGGCGGCCAGCAGTTCGTCCTCGCTGGCGGCACGTGTCGCCGTCACCGTGGAAACAATACCGCCGCCGGCGCGGGCTACATCCTCATAGGAGGCGCCCTGAAGCCGCATCTCGAATTCCTTCGCCCGGTCGCCGCCGAAGATCACATGGGTGTGGCAGTCGATGAGGCCGGGGGTGATCAGGCTGCCGCCCTGGTCTTCCGCGGGGATATTGGCAAAGCACTGCGGGAGATCGGCCGCCTTGCCCGCCCAGGCGATCCTGCCGCCGTCGATCGCGAGAGCGCCGTCTTCGATCAGGCCGTAGGGGGCGTCGTTTCCGGCCAATGTCGCCAGTCCGGCATTGGTGAGGAGACGTTGGGACAAGGTGTTTCTCCGACTTGATTAAATCGCGATATAAGATAATATGCATGCACATATTTGCCTGTCAACGGAGAATACGGATCATGCCAGCGGTTTCGGAAACGGAGATTTTCGCGAAGAAGGCGCTGTTGCCGGACGGTTGGGCATGTGACGTCTCCGTGCGGGTCGGCGCGGATGGTCGCATCCTTTCGGTCGCTCCGGATACCGACGCAGAAGACAAACGTCGTGGCGACACCGTCGACATCCTGCTGCCCGCACCGGTCAACCTCCACAGCCACGCCTTTCAGCGGGCCATGGCTGGCATGAGCGAGAGGAGAGGCGCGGAGGCGCGCGACAGTTTCTGGACCTGGCGCCAGATCATGTTCCGCTTTCTGGACGCGCTGACGCCGGAGGACATCGAGGCGATCACTGCCTTCGTTCAGATGGAAATGCTCGAAGCGGGCTATGCGGCGGTCGGCGAATTCCACTACCTGCATCACCAGCCGGGTGGGGCGCCGTATGAAAACCTTGCCGAACTGTCCGAGCGGATCGTGGTTGCCGCAAGCGAAACGGGGATCGGCCTGACGCTGTTGCCGGTCTTCTATCAGCATGGCGGTTGCGACAAACGTCCGCTGGCTCCGGGACAGATCCGCTTCGGCAACGATTTTGACCGGTTTCAGAAGCTCCACGACCTTGCCGCAAACGCGCTCAAGCAGCTTCCCGGCGACGCGGTCCTCGGGGTCGCGCCGCATTCCCTGCGGGCGGTCGATGCGGACGGCTTGAAACTCGCCGCAGACCTTGCTGCTGAAAACCCGCTGCACATGCATCTCGCCGAACAGGTGGCGGAAGTCGACGAGGTCAGGGAGGCCTGGGGCAAGCGCCCGGTCGAATGGCTTCTCGCCAACCGGGACGTTTCCGCGAACTGGTGCCTGATCCACTGCACGCAGATGACGCCGGAGGAAACGTTGGGCCTTGCCCGCTCGGGGGCTGTCGCCGGGCTTTGCCCGATCACGGAATCGAGCCTGGGCGACGGCATTTTCGACGGCCTACGCTATCTTGCCGAAGGTGGCCGGTTCGGCGTTGGCTCCGATTCCAACATACGCATCTCGCTTTCGGAGGAACTGCGGACCCTGGAGTATTCCCAACGGCTGCGCGACAAGTGCCGGGCGGCGGTCGCGACTTCGGAGAAGTCGACGGGCCGGGTTCTTTTCGAAGGCGCCGTCACCGGCGGGGCCCAGGCTGCGGGGCGAAAGTCCGGTGCGATTACGGAAGGCGGTTTCGCCGACCTTCTGGCGCTCGACGGCAGGTCCATCGATCTGGAAGGCCGGGAGGGCGACGAAATCCTGGATGCCTGGATATTCGCCGGAGACGACCGGATGGTTGCGGATGTCTGGTCCGCCGGCCGTCATGTCGTCAAGGAGGGAAAGCATGTGAAGGGGGAGGAAATCCGCGCGGCCTACAGGGCGACCATGACCTCCCTGCGCGAACGTCTTTGAGGACTTCCATCGTGACTGTCGCTGACACAAATTCCTGGACCGGTATCCGCGAGGAACTCCTGCGCCGGATCGTCGGCCGGGTCTGGCAGCCGGGCGAGCAGATCCCGCATGAGGCGGATCTGGCGGAGGAATTCGGCTGCGCCCGCACCACCGTCAACCGGGCCCTGAGGGATCTCGCCGAAAGCGGCCTCGTGGTGCGCAAGCGCCGGGCGGGCACCCGCGTCGCGTTGAACCCGCCCCAGAAGGCGACGCTGACCATTCCGGTTCTGCGCGAGGAGGTCGAGGCGCTCGGGCGGACCTACCGGCACAGCCTTTTGGAACGGGACTTGCGGCCTCTGCCGCCGATGCTCCATGGGGCCTTTCAGGTTCCGCCCGATGCGGATGTGCTTTATCTGAAGTCGCTTCATTTCGCCGACGACCGGCCCTACGCCTTCGAGGAACGCTACATCAACCTTGCCACCGTCCCGGGTGCGCAAGCTGCCTCGTTCGAGGCAATCAGCGCCAACGAATGGCTGGTCCAGAACGCCCCTTACAGCCACGGCGACCTCGCCTTCTTCGCGCTTAGTGCGGACGACGACCTGTCGGCGCAACTGGACGCAGCCCCCGGCACGGCCCTCTTCGCCATGGAGCGCATCACCTTCGCGGGGGAAGAGCCGATCACCCATGCGCGGCTGATCTTCGCGCCGGGGTACCGGATGCGGACGGCGATTTAGGGTTTTTCCAGGATCCCGAAACGTCTGCTTTGCGCCGTTAGTCTCGTTCTGCCTGCGGTCCGCTTTCAGGTGTTTTGCTTCGTCAGCTTTCTCTGGAGATAGTCAGAAAATTGTCCAGCATAGCGTCGCTGGAGTTCGGTACTCTTCCAATCTCTTCCGGTCACCTTCCCCCGGCAGTGAGGCGCGCCGCAGGCGCAGTCCATTTCCCAGTCATCGTCATCGCCAGTCGCGTAGTCGAAGGTAAGTTCTTCGCCGGGATCAATGTCGCGCATAGCGCGAAACGTGATTTGCCCGACGATCTGCAGGTTGGGATTGCAGGAGTGATTCAGACACATCATCGACGCTTCCCGCTCCTCCGGGGTCACAGGTCCGATGAACAAATGGTCGTCGATCTGGATTTCAGCGGGACCAAGCGTCTTGGCGAGCTCGTCCCTCTTCTTCCGGTCAAACACGTGACCGCCTTTCACGACCACGGTCTCGCCCGCCTGTATCGATGCCATGCAGAACAGGCCGCGTCCCTCAATTTCACTTCCGCGTTTTTCGACCTTCTTCGAAAACCAAGTTGTCAAAGCCTGTCTCCTTACAAATCGTGCAGCCGCCCTATCGTTATTTTGCTACAATCGCGTGACGGGGAACTTCTGAGACGACCGCGCAACAAGAGTATTCACAAGCAGACGTCCATGCTGCGGGTCGCATCCTTCGTCATGTGCTTCATCCGCACTTTCAGGATCCGGGCGACGGTAACCTTGCCTTCTTCGCGCTCAGCGCCGACGGGGACCGGTCTGCCCAGCTGGACGCCTCACCCGGCACCGCGCTCTTCGTCACGGAAGGGATCACCTTCGCGGGCGAGACTCCCATTACCCACGCGCGGTGGGTCCTCGCGCCGGGGTGCTGGATACGGACGGCGGTTTCGCGTTTTCGAAGTCTTTTCGTGCCGGTTTGGGCGTCCCAAGCGGACGTACAGGGCCGTTGGCTTTAAGCTTATTGGGTCGTCTTTGTCCGGCTGGATCATCAAACGACAGTCAGATACCGGACAAACGGCGGGCGGAGAGAGTGTATTTCTTGTTCAGTTTGGATGACCGGGTGCGGTCGAATTTGCAGTCCATGATCGAGGTGCAATTTTGTCTCTAAGCTTATAGTAGAGAGCCTCTGTTTTCGTTTTCGGTAAAAAACTGACGGGAAGTGAAAAGTGATGATCCTTGTTTGCAACGAGAACTCTTCGCATTTCGTCCAGTTCTAAAAGACAGTGTTCCGGCAAGCCAAACTCAAACGTCTTGAAACCATTGTTCCAGGCCCGATTTCTGATCGTGGACAAGAGTTCTTTTGTGCTTTCCTCCATCCATCTGCCGTCTTCCGGTTCTTCCAGGTAACCCCAAAAATAGGCGACATACATCATTGCGGTGGCCTGGTCGCAGTCAGCGCGCTCCAGAACAGTTTTCCATTCTCGTGGATGCTCGTCATAGTGTCCTGTGCAATGAAGAAAATGGTGTGCTTGAATTGGATCGCACTCGGATAAAAATGCGAGCACCACTTCGGACGCTTGGCAGCCGTCGGACAATGAATCCTTCCAGGCATTCCAAACATAATCCGGTACGAAAGACTCGTCATAATCGAGCGAACAATGATTTGCCGCGAGTGCCAGTTGCCATATCCAGGACGGCAATTTACGTCGAGACATGTTTTGCACCTTGAAAGATTTAAGTGCTAGAAAATTACAGGATTTCAATTTTAAATTGCTTAACGAATGTGATTAACACAGGCTTCAGTCCCCTGGCGATGAAACGCCAGGAGTGGAGAGGCATGCCACGATCAATCGGTCAAACGTTCTTTTCCGTCCGTCGCCGTGAGCGACGCGGACGTCATTCGCCCCCGGTTTTGGGGTCCTTGCTCAGAAGGTAGGTGTCCATCACCCAGCCGTGCTCGTTTCTTGCCGAGTTCCGGATCCGCTCGATGTCGTCACGTACATCGCGCACCTTTCCGGAAACAAGAATTTCATCCTCCGTGCCGATATAGGCACCCCAGTGGATGTTGATATCTCCGTCGAGGGAGCGAAATGCTCCTTGTCCGTCCAGCATGACAACAACATTTCCCTGGTCAATGGGAAACGCTTCGCTCAATTGGCGCGCGGTCATGATCGTCAGGGATTCCCCGATCCGGTTCAGGGGAACCTTGTGGTTCGCGGCCAGCGCCTGAACACTGCTGATACCCGGAATGACCTCGAAATCGAGGTCGAAGGTTCCGCTTGATCCGATGGTGTCGAGAATGCTCAAGGTTCCGTCGTACAGCGACGGGTCTCCCCACACGAGAAAGGCGCCGATTTCGTCTTCTGCGAGGCTTTCAGTCAGAAGCTTTTCGTATATGCGGCGCACTTCTTCGCGCCAGAGTTCGACATTCTGTTTGTAGCGTCCGTACTTCGACCTCTCGGGGATGTCGAATTCCACCAGCCGGTAGTCGCTGTTCTCGATGAAGCGCTCGCAGATATCGCGGCGCAGGCGAAGCAGCTCAGTCTTCTTAGTTCCCTTGTTCGGAATGAAGAAGACCGAAACCCGGTTCATCGCTTTGATCGCCTGAACGGTGACATAGTCGGGATTTCCGGCGCCGATGCCGATGACCATCAGGGATCGCTTCATCAAGGTTCGCTTTCAGTTGCTTTAAGACATGGAAACGTCAGGTCTTAAAGGAATACCAAGGGTAATAGACAATGGCTCATCTGACCGGTTTTCAGGCTTTTCGGCCAGGAATGTGTCGCGGGGGCGATACGGGGAATCGTCCAAGAGGCGTGTCTCGCGGGAGATCGCCTTTGGCCCATCAGATGGGTCAAAATCTATTTCCCTTGGTATAAGGCCAAGGCGTTTGTCCGTAAAACCGAAAATGCAAGTCGGAATAAGCTTGCGAAAGCGCAACGAAGGGCGGAGCTGAAATCCTCCAATCGCTGCTGCGCTCAAGCCGGGAGAGGGACGCTAAGCGGCGGCGGAGGTCCTCCGCCGCCGTCCGCATTTTCCCTTAATCCACCACGGCCCCTTCCTCGTCCTTCGCCATGTGCTTCATCCGGGCTTTCAGAATCCGGCCGAAAACGATGGGCAGCACGAAGCCGATGACGGCAAGCGACCAGAGGCCGATGGAGAGCGGGCTGTCGATCAGGGTCCACCAGTTGCCGTTGTCGATGGTGATCGCCCGGCGCAGGTTGTTTTCCATGGCGTTGCCGAGCAGCGTGCCGAGGATGATCGGAACCAGCGGCACGTCCAGCTTGCGCAGCACCCAGCCGGCCACGCCGAAGCCGATCATCACCAGGAGATCGAAGGACGATCCCGAGATGCCGTAAATGCCGACGAAGCTGACCATGGCGACGATCGGCATCAGGATGCGCGGCGGGATCAGGAGCACGCGGGTGAACAGGCCGATCATCGGAATGTTCATGGCAAGCAGCATGAAGTTGGCGATGAAGAGCGCCGCGATCAGGCCCCAGACCACGTCCGGCTGCTGGGTGAAGAGCAGCGGGCCCGGGGTGATGTTCAAGGCAAGCAGAACGGCAAGCAGTACAGCGGTGGTGCCTGAACCCGGAACGCCAAGCGCCAGCATCGGCACCAGGGCGCCACCCGCGGCCGCGTTGTTGCCCGCCTCGGGGGCGGCGACACCGCGCGGATCTCCGGTGCCGAAGGTGCCGTCCTTGTCGACCAGGCGCTTTTCCATCGTGTAGGAAATGAACGAGCCGAGGGAGGCACCGGCGCCGGGAAGCACGCCGGCGACAAAACCGAGGAAGCTGGTGCGCAGCATGGTCGGGGTGCAGGATTTCAGAAGCGACAGCGACGGCATCATCCGCCCGACGGAAACCTTGTGACCGCTGGCGTCCGACGCGCCGTGGCGGTGTTCCAGGAACAGGAACACCTCGGAAAGCGCGAACAGGCCGACAATGGCGACCAGGAAGTCGATGCCGTCGTAAAGATGGACCTCGCCGAAGGTAAAGCGCGGCACGCCGGTCTGTGTGTCTACGCCGACGGTCGCGAGCCCGATGCCGAGAGCCGCTGCGAAGGCGGTCTTGGCCTGGTTGGTCGAGGCGATGCCACCGAGGGTGGCGAAGGCAAGCGTGAAGAGGGCGAAATATTCCGCCGGACCGAACAGAAGCGCGATCTTGACGAGCTGCGGCGCCAGCAGGATCAGGCCCCAGGTCGCCAGAAAGGCGCCGACGAAGGAGGCGACGCCGGAGAGGGCAAGCGCTTCGCCCGCACGGCCGTTCTTCGCCATGGGATAACCGTCGAGGCAGGTCATCATGGCCGGTTCGTCGCCCGGGATGTTCAAGAGGATCGACGAGATGCGGCCGCCGTACATGGCGCCGTAATAGACGGAGGTCAAAAGGATCAGTGATGGCGTTGCGCCGAGCCCGAGGGTAAAGGCGAGCGGGATCAGGATCGCGACGCCATTGGAGGGGCCGAGACCGGGCAGGGCGCCCATCATGGTGCCGAGAAAACAGCCGAGCAGCGCCAGCAGAAGATTTTGCCAGGTGAGCGCGATTGCGAAGCCGTCGGCCAGAGAAGACAGGGTTTCCATGGAAGCGCTCCGTTAAAAGCCCAGGGGGCCCTTGGCCAGGGACAGGCCGAGGACGAGGTGAAACACGGCGTAGATGCCCGCCGATGTCGCGCAGCCGGACACTACGGAGGAGATCGGAGCCGAGCCGAGACGCCAGGTCAGATAGGTGGCGGCGAGCGCCGTTGCGATCAGGAAGCCAAGCTCCGGCAGCAGGATCGCGTAGAGGATCATGACGGCGATGGCCGTGCCAACCTCCAGGAAGCGCATGAACGATGGCCAGTGCGGGGCCGCGTCCGGTTTGGCGATGATGGCCAGCGACGCCAGTCCGAGGACGGTCGCGATGATCAGGGGAAAGGCTTTCGGACCGACGGCGTCGGACAGGAAGCTTTCTTCAATGGTGAGAGCGGCCCAGGCATATCCGAGTGCGAGGAGAAGCCCGACCAGCCCAAAGATGCGGTCGCTCATGATGTCTTTCCTTCAAGCGGTCCTGCCGGAGACGGCAGCCGCAGGAAACAGGTGGTTCGGTGACGGTACCTTGCGGATGCCGCCCGGATTTTCGGCGCGCCACACCGCCTCTCTCCCGCCGGGGAAAGTCTCTTGCCGGCCCTGAAGCATGGGCGGCAGATGCCGGGTTCGAAGCCGTTCTTTTAAGGCTACGCACCTCGAAAAGAGGGAGGTATGTGGGGCTATCAGCCTTGAAAAGGAGGGAGGGGCACAGGAAGCACAGACCCGTGCCCCTCCTGAAGAGATCGATGGGGCTGTTTTATTTAATGATACCGATCTCTTTGGAGATGTCCTGGATCTGCTGGACGGAAGCCGCCACGAACTGCTGGAACTCCTCGCCCTGAAGGTCGAGCGGAGCCAGGCCGTTGGCGGCCATGACGCCTTTCCATTCCTCGCTTGCGTAAAGCTCGGAGATCTTCGCGACCCAGGCATTGTAGGCGTCGTCGGACATGTTGCCCGGAGCGTAGAAACCGCGCCAGTTCGCACCGATGGCGTCCACACCCTGTTCCTTCGCCGTCGGGAAGTCGGCGAATTCGCCCGGCAGGCGGTCCGGTGCCAGAACCGCGATCACCTTGATGTCACCGCTGTCGACGAAGCCCTTGGCTTCGGAGATGTCGCCGGTGAAGGCCTGAACGGAGCCGGCCAGGAGCTGGGTGACGGCTTCGCCGCCGCCATCGAAGGCGATGTATTTCACCGAACGCACATCGCCAATGCCATAGGCATTGGCCGCGATCAGGACCTTGAGGTGATCCCAGCCGCCAACCGCGGATCCGCCGGCGACCGAAACGGAGCTCGGGTCGGCCTTGATCTGGTCGAGCAGCTCGGGAAGCGTGTTGACCGGGCTGTCGGCGGCGACCGCGATCACGCCGTAGTCCGCGCCGATCGAGGCGAGCCAGCGGACCTGATCCATGGTGTTGCCCGGATAGGCGCCCTGGGCCAGACGGGTCGCGGTGGCGGACGAGGCTGCCACGATAAGGTCGTTGTCGTCGCCGCGCTTGTTGACGACTTCGGCGAATGCCACGCCGCCGCCGCCGCCGGCCAGGTTGACCACCTGCATGGTCTTGTCGAGAAGTTTGAGATCCTGAAGGGATTTGCCCACCTGACGGCAGGTGAAGTCCCATCCGCCGCCCGGGTTCGCGGGCGCGATGCATTCCGGATTTTCCGGCTGGAAGTCGGCGGCGCTGACGCCGAGAGCGGACGCGCCAAGGAATGCGGCCGCCAGAAGAAGGCGGGACGGTGTGAATGCCATGAATTTTCCTCCACTAGAACCGGCCTGGCCGGCCGGTGAATTTTTGCTCCGCGCTCGGTCTTTGTTCAAACGCGGATGTTCACACACTAGCGCCGAACCCTGTCGTTAACCTGTCACCCAGATAGACGGATGTTCAATCGGTTCTGAAGCGGAAGAGCATCGTGCATTCTTTCGGACGAACGATGCTCTTGCGTCAGATTACTTGCGTGCAGCGTAAAGGCCGGGCAAGACAGGTCGCCGGGAGCTCCGGCAACAAGCAAAGCCGAGGTTTCATTTGCGGCGGGAAGTTAACCTCTTTCGGTCTAGACGCGTGAAAACTTCGGTTTCGTCTTCCCGGACACAGCAGAGCGGAGATCGGGGGTCGGAAGGGGCCCGCTTTCTCAATGTGGTATTGTTTGATAAATCAGATGCTTGTGGCTCTCCGATCCCGGCTCGGCGCTGACACCGGGCCGGAATGACGACCGATATGCGTTGCCTGTGACCTCATCGTTCAGGTTATGTAGAGGTCTCCAATGGGAGAGCGCTTTCCGAAACGGATCGTCCTTCGCTCTAGAAGGACAGGGGGAGGAGTACCGATTTTTGCGCCTGTTGCTCGTTGAAGACACTTTCGACATGGCGGAAGCGATCGTGATCCGGCTGGAGCGCTCTGGCATCGCCTGCGATCTGGCAAGGACGCTGGCGCAGGCCCGCGAGACCCTGAATGTCCAGCGCTACGACGTGATCGTCCTCGATATCAATCTGCCGGACGGGCTCGGCACGGAACTCCTGAAAGAGATGCGCGCGCGCGGAGACCGCACGCCGGTTCTGGTGCTGACGGCTGAGTTCTCCGTGGACGACAGGGTGTCGACCCTGAATTCCGGTGCCGACGACTATCTGGTCAAACCGTTCGACCAGCGGGAACTGGAGGCGCGTATCCGGGCGCTGTTCCGGCGGGAGCAGGGCGACAAGGCGGAGGAGATCGTGCTTGGCAATCTGACGTTCAATCCGTCCGCCCGCGTCGTGCGTCTCGACGACAGTCCGATCAATCTGACCCGGCGCGAATTCTCGCTGTTTGAACTTCTGGTCCGCAACCGGGGCAGGACGGTGAGCAAGGAACGCCTGTTCGAAGGCATTTTCAGCTTTCAGGACACGGATGTCAGCATGAATGCCCTTGAACTCTATATCGCTCGCCTGCGGAAGAAGCTCGGGGGATCGTCGATCCGGATCGAAACCCAGAGAGGGCTTGGCTACAAGCTGGAAGTCGATGCCTGAGTTTTTCCGCAGGCTGGCGAACACCTCGCTGACGGCCCGCGTCGCGCTGGGTATTGCGCTGCTTCTGGTCATGGGAGGGGTCTTCGTTTCCATCGCGGCCTTTGCCTACGGACGGGAAGCGGCCCGCAGCGCCTACGACCGGCTGCTGCTTGGAGCGGCGAACGACATCGCTTCGGCGATCGCGGTTCAAGACGGCGCACCGGTGATCGAGCTGCCGGTCTCCGCGTTCGAACTGCTGGCCTTCGCGCCGGACGACCGGATCGGCTACCGGTTGATCGGTCCGGGCGGGAAAACCCTGACAGGCTACGACGAGATCGTGCTGCCTGCCGGGCGGAGGGAAATCGGGGACGGGTTTTTCGACGGCACGTTCTTCGGCGAGCCAGCCCGCTTTGCCGTCGTGTCCCGGCGGTTCGCCGAGCGGACGCTGAACGGCACCGTCAAGGTGGTGGTCGGGCAAACGCTGCTTGCCCGCAACGAAATGGCTTTGGACATCACGCGCAAGGCGCTTTACGTGCTGGTCGCCTCCGGTTTTGCGATGGTGCTGCTGGCGGCAATCGTCGTCCGCTCGGTGCTTAGGCCGCTTGAAAGCATCGCCGGCGGTCTGTCCATGCGCGATCCCCACGACCTGACGCCGATCGACACCAGCGTGCCGAAGGAAACCACCGTCATGATCAGCGCTCTCAACGGGTTCATGGCGCGGCTCGACCGGCAGATGAATTCCATGCGCCACCTGATCTCCGATACAGCCCATCAGCTCAGAACCCCGGTTGCCGCCTTGCGGGCGCAGGCGGATCTCTTTTCCGATGAGACGGATCCCGCGCGGAAGGACCAGATCGCAGGACGCATCCGGACCCGCTCGGAAAGCCTCGGCCGGCTTCTCGACCAGATGCTGAGCCAGGCCCTTGTCATCCACCGGGGCGAAAGCGTCCGCCGGGAAAAAGTGGACCTGCGCGACATTGCGCTCGACGTTTTCGAGGAGGGGGATCACGCCGTGCTGACCCCGGAAGTGGAGGTGTCGCTCGATCTCGGCGAGGAGCCCGTCATTGTTCTGGCAGACGGACCGTCGTTGAAGGAAGCGGTCAAGAACTTCCTGAGTAACGCCGTCACCCATGGCCGTTCACCGGTCCGGATCGGGGCGGCACTGAACGGCGGCAAGGCGGAGATTTTCGTGGAGGACGCCGGCAAAGGGCCGGATGAGGCGGTGATGGCGAAACTGGGCAGCCGGTTCGCAAGAGGAAGTGTGTCCCGTTCGTCAAGCGCCGGTCTGGGTCTCGCGATCGCTCATGCGGTGGGAGACGCGTTCGGTGGAAAGCTGGTTCTGCAAAAGGGGCCGGAGACCGGTTTCAAGGCCGCGCTTGTTTTTGAGCCGGCCGGGGAGGCCGCGACATGACCGGTGCCTCTATTCTGCGCGCGCTTGTGGCGGCCCTGGCGGTTGCGGTGCCCGTTTCCTGCTTCACCTCCACGGGTTGGGGGCAGGAGTTGGTCGAGGATTTCGGAGCCGAAGACGTGGACCGGGTCATGGTGCTGCGCTCGACCACCGACATTTCGGTTTTCGGGCCCGTGGTGGACGCATTCCTGCAGCTCCGGCCGGACCTGAAAATCCGCTACGAGCAGTGGGGTTCGAACGCGCTCTACCGGATATCGCGGCAGGACTGCCGGGATGCGTCGTCCGGGGCGGATGTGGTGATCAGCTCCGGCGTGCATCAGATGGTCCAGCTGGTCAACGAGCGCTGCGCCTCGCGCTACAGGTCCCGTTTGACGGAGCAACTGCCGGAGGCGCTCAGATGGCGCGACGAGCTTTGGGGGATCACACGCGAACCGGCTGTGATCGTCTATAACCGGGAGCTGGTTCCGGAAATCGATGTGCCGCGCACCCGCTTCGATCTGCTGGACCTGCTGCGCCCTTCCGGCACGCCCTATGCAAAGCGGGTCGCGACCTATGACATCGAAGAGTCGGGTCTCGGCTACCTGTTCGCCTTCGCCGATTTCCAGGAAGCCTCGACCTTCGGTGCGCTTCAGGAGTCCTTCGGACGTACCGAGGCGGTTTCCACCTGCTGTTCCGCGGATATCATCCGCGGCGTCGCGGAGGGACGTTACCTGATCGCCTATAATGTTCTGGGCTCCTACGCGCAGGCCTACCGGCAACAGGACGACCGGATCGGCATTGTGCTGCCCTCCGACTACACGCTGGTTCTGGCGCGCGCGCTGATGATCCCGATAGCGGCGCGCAACGAGGCGGCAGCCGATGCCTTTCTCGACTTCCTCCTGTCTTCGGAAGGAACGTTTGCGCTGCGCAAGGCCCTCCTGATCAGCCCCTTGCTGGAAGTCGAGGACGGCGGTGAAGCGGAAACGCTCAGTCCAACCGCGCTCAGGCCTATCGGCCTCTCGCCGTCTCTGATGGTCGCGCTCGATGCCATGACGCGCGAGACCTTTCTGAGGCGCTGGCGGGCGACCTTTCCGGGGCCTTGAGGGGCAGCAGAGTCAGCGGACACCCAGAAAGGGATAGGGGCCGGGGAAGGAGCCGACGGGGATCAGGTGGCTGAGGAAGCGTCCACCGCGCCATTCATGCAGCATCATGCCGCCAGGTTCGACGGTCAGGCTGTTTCCGGCGTCGCTTCGCTGGTCCAGCGTGACCGCATGCGACGTGCCCTGGCAGATCTGGCAGAACCGGCCGGCGAACAGCCCGGCGATGGAGCGGTGAACATGGCCGCAGATCAGGCGGATCTCGCCGGAATATCCGGCCAGCGCATCTTCAAGCTCGTTCGCGTTCCTCAGATTTTGGGCGTCCATCGCCTGAATGCCTGTGGCGAAAGGCGGGTGATGCAGGGCGATGATGACCGGCTTGCCGTTCAGTTCGACCAATTGTCCTGACAGCCAGGCGAGGGTGTCCGGCGCTAAGGTGCCGTAGGCTTGACCTTCTTCCAGGCTGTCGAGGCCGACGACGGCGAAGTCTTCGAAGTCGGTCTGCCAGTTCACGTCTCCCTGCCGGGACATCCACCCGGTTGTTTCAAAGGCCGACCGCATCGGGCCGCGCCGGTCGTGATTGCCAGGAACGGCCCTGAAGGGAAGTTCGAGATCCGCCATGATCTCGAGAAATCTGCCATATTCGGCATCGGAACCGTGCTCGGTCAGGTCGCCGGTCACGATCACAAGATCGATAGGACCAGCCTGCGCCCGCAGACGATTGATGGTGGCGACGGTTTCCGACAGAGCGGCGGCGGTGTCGACTTTGTCGTAGGCGAGGTCTCCGTGCGGGACGATATGGGTGTCGGAGATCTGAAGTATCTTGGTCATTTCGGTCCAGAGGGTTGGTCGGAGAGGTAAAGGAGATCGGAAGGGGAAATGCTCAGGCGGACCGTGTCGCCACTTTTCGGAGCGGTCTTGCCGGGATGGTGAGCCTGCAGAAGCGCTCCGTCTGAGAGAACGTCCCGGATAGCGAGGCGGTAATGGCCGCCGGAAAAGACGGCCGTTTCGACGACCCCTGCCAATGACCCTTCCGGATCGAGGCGGATGCTTTCCGCGCGGACATAGACCTCTTTGTTTGCTGAATTTTCGGCAAGCTCGAGCCGACCGCCCTTCAGTATCAGGGCGCCGTTGTCCCGTTCACCGGT
Source organism: Roseibium aggregatum (assembly GCF_017309185.1). Taxonomy (GTDB): domain Bacteria; phylum Pseudomonadota; class Alphaproteobacteria; order Rhizobiales; family Stappiaceae; genus Roseibium; species Roseibium aggregatum_B. The sequence goes on from NZ_JAEKJZ010000003.1 coordinate 255,455, forward strand.
CAGCGGAATGGCGTTGCCGATGAAGCGGGCAACGAAGGCGGAGGCCGGTGCATGATAGAGGTCTTCCGGAGCTCCGACCTGCTGAAGCTCTCCCTCCGACATGACGGCGATACGGTCGGCGATGGCAAGGGCTTCGGCCTGATCGTGGGTCACGAAAACCGCGGTGATCCTGAACTGGCGCAGCATGGCGGCGAGCTCGTCGCGCAAGCTGTCGCGCAAGGCCGCGTCGAGGGCGGAGAGCGGTTCGTCGAGCAGCAGGATTTTCGGCCGGGGCGCGACCGCACGGGCAAGCGCGACCCTTTGCTGCTGACCTCCGGACAGGGCCTGGACCGGCCTGTCCGCATAGTCGGCGAGACGGCATAGCTGAAGCACTTCGTCCACTCGCCGGTCCCGTTCGGCCTTCGGCACGTGTCGAACCTTAAGCCCGTAACCGACATTTGCGCGCACGCTCATGTTCGGGAAGAGTGCATAGGACTGGAACACCATTCCGACGTTGCGTCGCTCCACGGCAAGGCCGGTCACGTCGGTCTCGCCGAAAAAGACCCGGCTGCCGGCATCCGGCTGTTCCAGGCCGGCGATGATGCGCAGCAAGGTGGTCTTGCCGCAGCCGGAAGGGCCGAGCAGAGACAGGATCTCGCCCTCACCGACAGTAAGGTCGGTCGGGAGCAGGGCGCGCGTGCCGTCCGGAAAGGTCTTGGCGGTGTTTTTTACGGTCAGGGTCATTATTGCGCGATCCTTTGCGCTCTCGCCGTGGCCCATTGCATCGCCATCAGAAGCGGCACGATCATCACGAAGAAGATCAGCGTATAGGCGGAGGCGACTTCCAGACGCATGGAGGCGTAACTGTCGGCGAGGCCGACGGGCAGGGTCTTCAGATAGGGCGTGTGCAGCATCCAGGTGAGGTTGAATTCGCCGATGGACAGCGTCACGACGGTGAGCGCCCCGGCGAGAATGCCGGGCATGGCGTTTGGCACGATGATGGTCCAGAATCGGGTCGGCGCGGTTGCCCCGAGGGTGGCGGCGCTCTCTTCCAGGGTCTTGAAATCCATCGCCATCAGAACCGCGAGCACGGAGCGGACCATGAACGGCAGGGTGTAAAGCACATGGCCGACGAGAATGAAGGTCCAGGAGGTCCGGAAGCCGGTCACGGTGCCGTAGAGTTGCAGAAGCGCGAGCGCCAGCGCGAGGCCTGGAACCGCGAGCGGCAGGGAAATGAACTCTTCCAGCACCCGCGAAAGCCGGCCCGGGTTCCGGGCAAGGGCATAGGCAGCCGGCACGCCGATAACGAGCGTGACGACAAGACACGAAACGGCCAGCCAGAGCGACAGGAAGATGCTGTCCGCGTAGAGCTCCCAGACCCTTGTGATCCATTTCAGGGTCAGGCCGGAAGAGAGGCCGCGGAAATAGCTGACCGTCAGTCCCGCCAGGATCGACTGTATCGCGGGCACGATCAGAAAGGCCGCGGTCAGCAGGGTGACGGCAAGCTGCAGCCACCAGGAGAAGGACCGGTTCATCTCACCCTCCCGCGGCCACGGTGGTGCCGGTGAAGCTGCGCGCGGCAAGCAGCAGCACCCAGGTCACAAGTCCCAGCAGGACCGACAGCGCGGAGGCCATGGCGATGTTCGCCGACAGCGTGAACTCCGTGTAGATGACCATGGGCAGCACGTCGATGTTGGTGGCGAGCGTGAAGGCCGTTCCGAAGGCGCCCATGGCGGTGGCGAAGGCGATCGCACCCGCCGCGACAAGGGAGGGCGCGAGCCCCGGCAGGATGACGTCGACGACGACGCGCAGAGGCGAGGCCCCGAGCGTGCGGGCCGCTTCCTCAAGAGCCGGGTCGAGCTTTTCGACGGCTGCCATCACGGTCAGCAGAACACGGGGAATGGAGAAATAGAGATAGCCCAGGAAGAGGCCAGTCAGGGAATAGGCAAAGACAACGTGCCCCGGCAGAAGCTGGTTGAAGAGCCCCTGTCGGCCGCCGAGCAGAATGATCATGAAGCCGACGACGACGCCGGGAAAGGCGAGCGGCAGGGTCAGGATCGATAACAGCAGGCCGCGTCCGAAGAAGCGGTTGCGGGCCAGAAAGACGCCGGCCACGGTGGAGATCAGAAGAGCTGTCACACTGACGGCGAGCGACACCAGAACCGTGTTGACCAGGGTTTCCAGGTAACGGGGTTTCTGGAGGATCTGCAGATAGATTGCCCAGCCGGCCTCCGTTTCGACGGAGCCTTGCAGAAGACGCACCAGGGGCAGCGCCAGGAAAGCCAGGGTAAAGGCGGCCAGCGGCACCAGGCACGCGGCTACGAATGTTCTGCTGGTCATTGCTTTTGGGCTTTGAAAAAGGAGACCGGTGCGCGAGGGCGCACCGGTCCGGTTTTCGGGTGAGCTTACTTGACTTCGTTCAGGTAGCGCTCGCCGAAGCCGGCCTGGGCGCGTTCCATGTGCGCGTAGTCAACGGCGGCCGCGCGGGCGTAGTCACTGGCCGGCAGGAACTTGGCTGCGACTTCCTTCGGCAGTTCGACCGGGCGGGACGGCTGCAGGTAAGCGTTGGTCCAGATGGCCTGGCCCTTGTCGGACAGGATGAAGTCGAGCACCTTCTTGCCGGTTTCCTCATGCGGAGCACCCGCGACAAGGCTCATGACGTAGGGCACGCGCACGGAGCCTTCGCACGGCAGGACGAATTCGAAGTTGCCGTCTTCCTCGTATTTGCCGCGATAGGCGTTGAAGTCGTAGTCGAACAGGATCGGGATCTCGCCGGACACGACGCGGGCAAAGGAGGTCTGCTTCGGAACGATCGGATCGTTCTTGGCCAGGTCCTTGAAGTAGTCGATGGCCGGATCGAAGTTTTCAAGGTCGCCGCCGAAAGCGAGGTTCACGGCAACGGCGCCCGCATAGCCGACAAAGGCGGACGACGGATCGAGATAGCCGACCATGCCGCGGTATTCAGGCTTTTTCAGGTCCGCGAAGCACTGCGGCACCGGTGCGCCGCCGAGCGCGTCGACATTCACGAAGAGGCCGAGCGTGCCGTAGTGGACGGCGAACCATTTGCCTTCCGGATCCTTCAGGCCGTCCGGAATGTCGTCGAAGCCTTCCGGCTTGTAGGCCTGAACGATGCCCTCGTTGCCGGCCTTGATGCCGGTGGTCACACCGTAATAGGCGACGTCGGCGACCGGGGCGTCCTTTTCGGCCAGAAGCTGGCTCATGGTCTGGCCGGAGTTCTTGTTGTCGTGCGGCAGCTTGATGCCGAGGTTTTCGTTGATGGCTTCCAGCATGGAGGCCCAGTCGGCCCATTGCGGCGGGCAGTTGTAGCAGACGGCGTCCTCGGCTTTTGCCGGAAGAACGGCGGCCATTGTCACGGCCAATGCGATAAGTGTACGTTTCATGTCGGTGACTCCTGACGTGAACTCAAACGGTTAGGGGGTTGCTCGGAGGATGGCAGGGAAGTGGCAGCTTCTCTGCCATCGGTCCTTCCGGGATCGGGCGGTCCGAGACTGCCGCCTGGCCGGAAACGGAAAGTGGTGTCGGGCGCGGGCTGCCCGGGCACGGGCCGGCCGAGCAGCCGGGCCAGGACGGTCTGTACCGCGCCTTGGCCCATGGTCCTGGGATCGGTTTCGATGGTCGTCAGATGCGGGTCGACCATCAGGCCGGTCGAGATGCCGTCAAATCCGATCAGGGAGAGGTTTTCCGGAATGCGCCGGCCGAGCGCCCGCGCCGCCTTCATGGCCGCGAGCGCAAGAAAGTCGTTGGAAGCGAAGATTCCCGTCAGGCTTTTGTGTTCTGTCAGCAGCGTTCCGAGAAGGTCCAGGAGATTGCCGTCCTGTTCCTCGATCTCGAGAAGCAGGGGCTCGGCCATGCCATAGTCCCGGCAGGCCTCGACGAAGCCTTCGTAGCGCTCGCGCGACCTGTCGGACCGGTTAAAGCGCAGGGCGAGAAATCCCGTCTGGACATGGCCGTGACCGTGAAAGGCCCGTGCCGCCTCCCGGGCGGCGCTCCGGTTGTCGATTGCCCAGGACGGCAGGCCATGGACCGACCGGTTGTAGACCAGCGAACAGGGAACCTGTCTTTTGCCGATCAGCGCCAGGGCTTCGCTGTCTTCCGCATTGTTCACGGTCAGGACAAGGCCGTCGATCTTCTTGGCAATCAGGGTGCGTACGGCCTGAAGTTCCAGTTCCTCGTCATATTCGGAGCAGGCAAGGATGAGCTGGTAGCCTTCCCGGTGGGCCTCGTGCTGGGCGGCCTGGACGACCTCGGCAAAAATCGGATTGGCCAGAGAGGGCACGATGCAGCCGATGGTCTTGGTCGAGTTCGACTGAAGAGAGCGACCCAGCGCGCTGAACTCAAAGCCGAGTGCGTCGACGGCCGCCAGCACCTTTTCTCTGGTGTCCGCGCTCGCCGATCCGCTGCCGTTCAGAACCCGGCTGACGGTCGCGATGCCGCAGCCGGCCTGTTCGGCGACGTCCTTGATCGTGGGCGGGCGCTGTTTCAAAACCGGTGCTTTCCCTGAATTGGAAACGTTTCCAAAATGTCTTACAGGGGCGCGATGTCAGTTTGATGAAAGCGTCCGCGATTTCGATTATTTCATTGCCACCGGAAGCGTGAAGGTCCAGCTGCTGCGTCCGGCGGCGGCCGGGATCGGGGGGAAGGAAGCCCGCTGCACCGCCTTCAGAACGGCCTGATCGAAATTTTTCGAACCGGAGGACCGCGCGAGGCGCGTGCCTGATACCGACCCGTTTTTTCTGACTGTGAAGCGCACAACCGCATCCGTGCGGGCCTTCTTGCCGCCACGCGGCGCCCGCACGGTTCGCAGCAGCTTGCGATAGACTTTCGCCGGATAGTTGGTCACGTCCGAGTTTCCGGCCGTCTTGCCCTTGCCTTTGCGCTGAGAACCGCCTTTCTGGGCCGTGCGTCCCGATTTTCCTCCGCTTCCGGCCCGGCTTGCCTTTTCGGCTTTCTGTTGGTTCTTCCTGGGATTTTCCGCCTTGACGGATTTGCGCTCGGCGTTTTTTTTCACCTGCTTGGTCGCGTCCGGTTTCTGGCGAACAGGGGACGGCTTCTTTGGCGGCGTTGGAACAGGTTCCGTTTCGGCGGTTTCGGTCTCTGTCACGGCGACATCCGTCTCTTCGACCTCTATCGCTTCCACCTTTCGGGGGTCGGACGGCTGTACGGCTTTCGCCGGTGTTGGCGTGACAGGCTGCGCTTCGTCCGGTTCGGCTTGTTCCACCGGGGCGGCGGGAGGCGCCGGTTTGGCTGCCTCGCTCGAGCCGGGTGGAACTTTGGCGGATTGCGGAAGTGCTTCCGTCGTCTTGTCCGGCGTTTTTTCCGGCTGGCTTTCAATCGGGGGCAAGGTTTCGAGCGGCTCGACCCGGGGTGCCTGCATCATGGCCAGGGCGTTCGGCGTCATGTCCGGCAGACTGGCGCTCAACTGCGGTTCAGGCGTGGCGACGGCAGCCGCGGCAACGGGGGCAACGGCGGGCTGAGTCGCAGGCTGGACGGCCTCCACGACCGGTTTCGGCCGGGAAACCGGTTGCGTCGCGTCATCCCTTTCAACGGGTTCCGAAATCGCGGAACTGTCTATCGTGCCGGCCGCGACCGTGTTGAAGGGCGATTCACCGAGGACGGGATGCTGAACCTCGCCCGCGCCCTCGAATTCCATATCGGAGCGTTTTTTGTAGGTGAGAGCGACCGCAATGGCGAAATGGAGTGCAAGGGAGATTGCAAGTGCGGCGACGACCGGTTTGCGCAGCGACCTCATTCGCGCAGTATCCGCGTGACGACGACCACACGTTCGGCCCCGGCCTTGTACAGCGCGCTGACATGTTCCAGCAAACGGCCTGCCTCAAGGTCTTTGTCGGCGGCAAGTTTCACCAGCTGTCCCGCCTCGTCCCCGGCTTTCGAGTGCTCTGTCAGATAGGTCTCGGCCGTGATCGGCTCGTCCCGGTAATACAGCGCCCCATCGGCGCGCACGTAAAGGGCGTCCGGTGGAGGCATACGGTCCTCCGTTGCGGCTTCGGACAGTGTCACCTCACGATCCTGGGGCGGGGCGAGCTGCCCTGCGACAAGAAAGAAGATCAGCATCAGAAAAACAATATTGATCAGAGACACGGTCGACTCGAGTGGACGTTTGACCGGTTTTTGGGGAATTTTGATCATCCGCTGCCCGTCACCGTTACCTTCAGGCCGGGAAGCGATCTCAGCCGGGTCATGACGGATACGAGGTTCTGGGTCGTGGTGTTTTCGCGCACCTGCACGAGCAGGCTGTCGATATCCCGGTCGATCAGGTCCTGAGCGCTTTGCAGAAGCGCTTCATCGGCAATGTCGCGTCCGTTGAGGCGAAGCCGTTCGCCGTCGAGAACGAGAATCGCCTTTGGTACCGTGCCGCTGCCGCCGCCTCCGGCAGGCGCGCCGATCTCGACCTGGCCGAAATTGGTAAATGTCGAGGACAGCATGAAAAACAGAAGAAGCAGAAAAATGACGTCGACCAGCGGCGTCAGGGAGATCGGTTTCTGCCTGCGGATCGGCCGGTCAACGTGCATAGGCGAGAGACTGTTCCGGATAGGCACGCGGTTCTTCGCCGGTCACCGCGAACTGCTGCATCAGAAGGGAGGAGGTCAGCGTTTCAATGGCAACGCGCTCGGCCTCCAGACGGCCCTCGAGCCAGGTGACGACCAGCGAGACGGGCATCGCGACGCCGAGACCGGCCGCGGTCGTCATCAGAGCCACCCAGATGCCCCCGGCCAATGCGGAAGGGTCGACATTGCTGCCCGCGGACTGAAGCGCCTGAAAGGCTTCGATCATGCCGAGAACCGTGCCGAACAGGCCGATGAGGGGAGCAACCTGGGCAATCGCTTCCAGGGCGCGCACGCCCTTTGAGAAGTGGTGCAGGTCGCCGGCAGCCATGACGCCGATCCGTTCCTCGATGTCTTGTTTCGGGGTCCGGGCTTCCAGAAGCCCGATGGTTTGCGCAACGGCTCTTTCCGCCGCGCCCTTCGGTGCCGCGAGACAGTTTCTGGCGTCGCCCGGCCGGCCGGATTGCCAGAGTTCGACAGCACTTCTTGCCTTTCGGGGCGTTCCGATGCCGCAATAGAAAAACTCACCGGCCTTCACAAGGACGAGCGCCAGCGCGATGACCGAAAGCCCGGCGATCACGGAGACCACCGGGCCGCCCAACGCAAGCAGCGAGGCAATGGGATCGATGATTTCAGACAGCATGCCGTTCTCCTCTGGACGGTGTGGGGTCCCGTCGCCGGAAGGTGTCCGGCGGCGGGGTCTTGGTCAGAATTTCTTGGCGAAACTCAATTTGAAACTGCGGCCGGCGCCTTCGTCGTCGCTGAGGTGGTGCCGGTAGGACGTGTCGAAAACGTTGTCGACATTGAAGCGGAGTTCGCTGTCGGCCATAAAGCCTTCGTCCGGCTTCCAGGCCGCGTAGAGATTGTGAAGCACGTAGCCGCCGGTTTTGTCTTCGTCCGTGCCGACACGGTCCTGTGTTGCGTAGAAATCGCCCCGCCAGCCGAAATCCAGGTTCCAGGGGCGGTAGGCGTAACCGACCTTCAGGAACAGATTGTCGGCGGGCACGGCGTTCAGGTAACCGCCGGTGGTGACGTTCTTGCCGCGTGTCATGGACGCGCCGAGCGTGCCGTACACGCTGTCGGTGTAGTAAGAGGCTTCAACTTCCAGGCCGTGATATCTGGCGTTCGGAATGATATCTGTCTGAACCGTGGTTCCGTCCCAGTAACTTGCGTAGTAGTTGGTGATGCTGTTGCGGAACGCGGTCGCCTTCAGCCGGAAGGCGTCGCCGTCGAGGACGAGGTCGTCGAAGGAAAACGTGACGCCGCCTTCGATATTGTTCGACAGCTCCTTCTTGATGTCGTTGACCGTGTAGTTCACGAACACTTCGTCGAGGGAGGGAAGGCGTTCCGTGTGGGCGTAGGAGCCAAACACGCCGAACCAGTCGGTCACCTTGACCATGGCGGCCAGCTTGGGAGAGACACCGACTTCGCTCTTGCTGTCGTCGGCGCTCACGAGGTTGCCGGAGCTGTTCACATAGCTGCCGATCGACACGTTGCTGTAGTCGACGCGCATGCCGGGAATGAGCGTGACCCGCTCTTTCCAGACGACTTCAGCCTGGGCATATCCGCCGACGTTCTTGGTTTCGCCTTCCGGGTGAGTCGAGGAGCCGCTTTGTGTGTAGTTCGCGAAGTAACGCGGGTTCCGGCGTTCCTGATACTGGGCGTCCAGACCGGTGGTCAGATAGGTCGTCCAGTCCGGGCCGAAGGAGAATGTCGCGGTGTTGTCGACCTTGCCTTGCCAGGTTTCGTAGGAGTACTCGGAAGCGAGGCCGAAGGGATAGGTACAGACAAAGGGACCGAAACAGATTTCGTCCTGATTTTCCTGTTTTACCCGCGTGTCCGACCAGCTGATCTGGGCCTTCAGATCCAGAAGGTCGTTCTCGGAGAAGGAATTCTCGTAGCCCACGATGGCTGTCTGGTCTGTCACCGTCCGGTCGACGTCCCCGAAGGTCGTACCCCAGGTCAGCTGGTCGTAGCTCTGATTGTTTTCGTCGCTCGACCAGTTCTGGTAACTTGCGAAGACGGATTGATCTTCGTTGGCGCCGAAGCTGTAGCGCGCCTTGACCAGCCCGTTGATGGCATCGAAGTCGGTGTCGGGGAGTTTGTTGCCGTCACCGTCCGTTATGTCGCCGGACTGGCGATAGTTGATCGCGCCGAGGACCTCGAGGTTCTTGACCGGTTCCGTCGCGACGATCGCGCTACCCAGCCAGCCGTTTCCGTTGGAATCCCACGAACCTTTCAGCCGGCCGCCGATCATGTCGCCCGGATCCAGAAAGTCGCTGGCATCCTTGGTGGTGAATGAAATGACGCCGCCCATTGCACCGGACCCGTAAAGGGTCGAGGACGCCGGGCCGCGCAGAACTTCGACCTGCTTGTAAAGTTCAGGATCGGAGAAGAAGGACCCCATCCGGTACTGTTCGAAGAACTTGTTGACCCCGTCGACCTGCATGATGATGCGGGTTTCGTCGCTGGACAGCGTCTCGCCGATGCCGCGGATGTTGAAGCTTTCCCCGAAGACCGAGTTACTTCCGATCGGGGTTATGCCGGGAATTTCGTTGAAGAGGTCGCCGATTGTTCGCGGCTGCAGTTCGTCGATGGCTTCCTGGTCCAGGACCGTGACAGCCTGGGGCGTGTCGATGGCAACCTTTTCGATCCCGGTTCCAAGCACGATCCGCTGAAGCGGAGTCACGTCCGGCGTTGAGGTTGTCGCATCGGCGGGTGCTGCCGTGTCATCACTTGCATCCTGCGCGACAGCCGCGCCGTTAATCATCAAAACCCAAAGGGCGGCACCGCCCAGCAAGCAGGCGCGGGTCGTTTTATTCTGCCCCATTAAATTGCTCCAAGAGTGCGCGTTTTGCGTCCTTATCGCCGCCTCTCAAACGGCGTTTTAAACATGAGTCCTTAACTCAGATATTGATGTCTTAATTAAATCTGAATATATAAGTCAAGTATAAGTTCGCGGCGCCGCGATAAGATAACACACTGGAATTATTCTAACTTCTCCGCTGGGGTGGTTTCCGCAGGGTGAATGGGGCGCAGTGCGAAACGTCAGACCACAGTCACTAGGGCAAGAGCATGAGAACCGATCAGACAACCGCAGAAGCCAGGCCAAGTGCCTTCGAGGTCCGGCAAGCGCGAGAAGAGAATCCGAAGATGCGCGAACGGGATCTGGCGCTCAGTCTGGGTATCTCCGAAGCGGAGCTGGTTGGAAGTTTCGTCGGGTTCGGAGCCCGTCGTATCGCGCCGCGTTTCGACGACCTTTTTCCGGGCTTGAAAGAGGTTGGAGAAGTGATGGCGCTGACCCGGAACGAAAGCGCGGTTCACGAAAAGATCGGACCGTTCGAGAAATTTGTTCCCGGAAAACGCGCCGCCCTGATGCTGGGAGAGAAGATCGATCTGCGCATGTTCCCGTCCAATTGGGTTCACGGCTTTGCAGTCGAGAAACCGGACGGCAAGGACGTGCGCCGGTCCCTCCAGTTCTTCGATGCCCACGGCGACGCGGTGCAGAAGATCCATGCCCGTCCGGCGACGGATCTGGAGGCCTGGAAGAGACTGGTCGACAGGCTCGTCCTGGAGGATCAGACGCCGGGCCGGCTACCCGAGGTCTCGGTGGCCGAGAGTTTCTCAAGGAAACGGCCGATTGAGGGTGTTGAAGACGCATTGCGCAGCCGTTGGGAAGCTATGACCGACCCGCACCAGTTTCACGGGATGCTGAAGGATCTGGATATCGACAGGGTCAGCGCCTTTGAACTGGCCGGAGAGAGCTGGGCCTGGCCACTGGATGCCGGCGCGGTTCCCGCGCTGCTCAGGATTGCCGCGTCCGAAGGCATTCCGATTATGTGTTTCGTCGCCAACCGCGGCTGCATTCAAATTCACTCGGGCGAGATTGCGACGGTCATGGACAAGGGACCCTGGATCAATGTCATGGATCCGACGTTCCATCTTCATCTGAGAACCGATCACATCCACGAGGTCTGGGCGGTGCGCAAGCCGGCCGACGTCGGCCATGTGACCTCCATCGAAGCCTATAACAGCGCAGGTGAGCAGATCATCCAGTTCTTCGGCGTGCGCGGTGAAGGCAATGCCGAACGGTCCGACTGGCGGGGACTGGCGGAAAACCTGCCTCGACTCGACCGTGCCGTTCATCTGGGAGCTGCGGAATGATCTTTTACAAGCCCTCAAAACTGCTCGGCCTCGCCGCGGCGACAGCGCTGTCCGTCGCCGCGCTGGTGACGCCGGGGGAAACGTTGTTTGCCGAAGACGACGGAACAACCTCCGCCAGCCGCATCGTTTCGGTGGGCGGATCGGTGACCGAAATCGTTTTCGCTTTGGGTGAGCAAGACCGGCTGATCGCCCGCGACACCACCAGTATCTACCCGGAGACGGCCAATGCATTGCCGGATGTCGGCTACATGCGGGCCCTGTCTCCGGAAGGCGTGATGTCGGTAGATCCGGATCTCATCCTGCTTCTGGACGGCAGCGGGCCGCCGGAAACGGTCGGTCTTCTTGAAAAATCCGGCATACCGGTGCGCAACATTCCAGACGAGTTCACGGCCCGGGGGATCGTCGAAAAGGTCCGGGCGGTCGGGGCGGCGCTCGGCGTCGAGGACAAGGCCGGAGACCTCGTTCAAAAGCTGGAAGCGGATCTTGAGGCGGCGCACGCCGAAGCTTCCGGGCAGTCCGAGGGCCTGCGCGTTCTTTTCGTTCTCTCCACGAGGGGAGGGAGCATCATGGCGTCCGGGAGCGACACCGCGGCCGACGGCATTCTGGAGCTTGCCGGTGCGCAAAACGCCATTGACGGGTTTTCCGGTTACAAGCAGCTCACCGACGAAGCCATTCTCAGCGCTGCCCCGGACGTGGTGCTCATGATGGACCGCGTCGGGGATCACGTCGCGGGCGGAGACGAACTCTTTAACCATCCCGCCCTGGCGCGCACGCCGGCGGGTGAGAACAAACGTCTCATCAGGATGCCGGGCCAGTATCTGCTCGGTTTCGGACCGAGAACGGCCGATGCGATTCGGGATCTGGCGGCCCGGCTCGCCGACATCAGGAGTTGAAAGAAGCAATGAGCGAAACGGCGGCCAGGACGGGCGTTCAGGGTTTTAAAAATCTGCTTGGTCTGAGGGAGGCGCGGACCGGCAACCGGGAAACCCTGGCGCGGGCCGTCATCGTCCTTCTTGCAGCCGTGACGGCACTGACCATGCTGGGCAGTCTGGCAACGGGACCGATTTCCGTTCCGGTATTCGACCTGCTTCCTCACCTGACAAGTCTCTCGTCCTATTCAAGCGGCGCGGTTCCCGAGGGCGTTTCGCCCCGGGACTGGATTGTCGTCACGGAGATCCGTCTGCCGCGCGTCGTGCTCGGGGCCCTGGTCGGAGCCGCGCTCGCGGTTTCGGGCGCGGTCATGCAGGGCCTCTTCCGCAATCCTCTGGCGGATCCCGGGATCGTCGGCGTTTCCGCCGGGGCCGGGCTCGGCGCGGCGCTGTTTATCGTTCTGGGAAATGCCGCCTTTGCCCCCGTCATGGCGGTTCTGGGAATATACGCCGTGCCCCTTGCCGCTTTCGCGGGCGGTCTGGTGAATACCCTGCTGCTTTACCGGATCGGCACACGCGGTGGCATCACGTCGGTCGCAACCCTTCTGCTGGCCGGTATTGCCCTGGGGGCCCTGACCGGAGCGATGACCGGCATTCTGGTCTATGTGGCCGACGATCAGCAGTTGCGGGACCTGCAGTTCTGGGGGCTCGGCTCCCTGGCGGGCTCCAATTGGGAAAAGGTTTCCTCGGCCGCACCGATCATCCTTGTCATGCTCTTCAGCGTGCCGTTTCTCGCACGCGGCCTGAACGGTCTGACGCTGGGCGAGGCGGCGGCGGCTCATATCGGCATCCGGGTTCAGCGGCTCAAGAACCTCAGCATCCTGCTGGTTGCGGGCGCGACCGGCGCATCCGTCGCAGTAAGCGGCGGGATTGGCTTTGTCGGCATTGTGGTGCCGCATCTGCTCAGGCTGACGATCGGACCGGACCACCGGTATCTGCTACCCGCGTCTGCGCTCTTGGGTGCCGTGATGCTGATTGCGGCGGACACGCTCAGCCGGACAATCGTCGCGCCGGCGGAAATGCCCATCGGCATCATCACGGCCTTTGCGGGCGCACCGTTCTTTCTCTGGATCCTGCTGCGCAAACGCGGCCTGACCGGAATTTAGGAGGCTTGAATGTCTTTTCACTTCAGGCCCGCCCGGCCTGAGCAAACCGAAAAGGACCACCGTGGAGGAGGTGAGACCAGCCTTGAGGTTGCCCGCGCCGGTGTCTCCATCGGAAAAGCGGTCATCGTGAAGGAGGTCTCCTTTCAGGCCAGAGCGGGTGAGTTTCTCGCAATCATCGGGCCCAGCGGGTCGGGTAAAACCACCCTCTTGAAGGCGATCACGGGAGAGATGTCCTTTACCGGAGACATTCGTCTGGCGGGTCGGGACGTTTCGCTGCTTACCCCCGATGCAATGGCCGAGATGCGCGGCGTGCTGCCGCAGATCAGCCAGATCGCCTTCCCTCTTTCGGTTTCCGAAGTGGTCGGGCTCGGGATCATCAACGTGCTTGGAAGACGGGCCGATCGCGCACGGCGCATCGCGGACGCGCTTTTCAAGGTCGGCCTGTCGGGGTTCGAAGGTCGAATCTATCAGGACCTTTCCGGCGGCGAGCAGCAGCGGGTGCAGCTTGCGCGGGTCCTGTGCCAGGTCTGGGAGCCCGTGCCGGAAGACGGACCGCCGCGCTGGTTGTTCCTGGATGAGCCCGTTTCGAGCCTCGATATCAAGCACCAGTATCAGATCATGCAGCTGGCGGCGGATTATGCCTCAAGAGGCGGCGGAGTGGTGACGGTCATGCACGATCTCAATCTCACCATGGCCTTCGCGGACAAGGTCCTGGTGATGAAGCAGGGACACCTTCTGGCGCATGGAAACCGCGATGCCATCATGCGACCGGAGCTTTTGTCCGAGGCTTACGACTTTCCGTTGCGTATCTCCCAACCGGCCGACGTGGACGCACCTCTCGTCGTTCCCGTCCGGCAGGACAGGCAGAACCCCTCAGCCCAGTGAGGTAAGTGCCGCGATCATCTCGGGGGAATCCCAGACCCGTTCCCCGATGGCCGCGAGGATGACATCGCCCGATCCGTCAACGACGTAGGTGACCGGCATCCCGCGCAGGTACCACTTGCCGGACAGTTTTCCGCTTTTGTCCATGAGGACGGGCAGGCCGTCGTGATCGATCCGGTCGAGAAAGCTTTGGATCTTGTTCTGGTTGTCACCGATATTGACCGCCAACACAGCGAAGCGGTCCGGAGCCAGTTCCCGGCTCAGCCCTGCCAGCGTCGGCAGTTCCTTGCGGCAGGGTGGGCACCATGTTGCCCAGAAGGAGACGACAACGGTTTTGCCGCGATAGTCTTCGATCCTGTGTACCGCGCCGGCGAGGTCCGGAACGTTCAGGACCGGGTCGTCGATGGCAAAGGGCGGTCTGGCCAGGCCGAGCTTGTGCAACTCTTCCTCGCCGGCCTGCGCCCGGCCGGCGGTCACCGCCAGAAGCGTGCCGCCGACCAGAACGTCACGTCGATTGATCAGACCCATTCCGAACCCCTGTGCGCTTGCTGAGGAATGGCCGGACGTTCTGAATGACGCGCCCGGCCTGTTGCGCCGTAGATAGGTTCTCAGGCTTTTAATGCAATTTCACGAAAGTTCACATGCGTGCGATGGGCGTATCACGCGCTCAGGAAAGATAATTCTTGAGTGCTCCGGCGACGCCGTGATTGGAGATGTTCCCGACCGCGCCACGGAAGGCGTGCTCGAAGTTCTTGTGGGTCTTGAGCTCTCCGAAGAGGTCCGGCAACGTGACGGTTTCGGCGTTTCCGGTGAAAACGCTTTGCGCCCAGGCCCGCAGAACCGGGGCGTTTTCATCCTCCAGCGTCAGCGGTTTTCCGGCTTCGTCCTTTTCCAGGCAGTAGCGGCACCATAGCGCGGTTTCCAGCGCCAGACCGGTGACGGAAAGGCCTGCGTTCAACCTGTCCAGGATGGTCGGAAGGATGAATTTCGGCTGACGGTTGGAGCCGTCGAGGCAAAGGCGGGGAATGGTGTCGCCGACAGCCGGGTTGGAAAACCGCTCCATGACCGTTGCAAGATAGTCCTGAAAACTGACGCCCGGGATTACCGGAACGGTGGGGAGGATCTCGGTCTCCTCCAGCTTTTTCAGGTAGGCGTGGATCAGGGGATCGGCCATCGCATCGTGAACGAAGTAGTGCCCGAGCAAGGCGCCGGGATAGGCGATGGCCGCATGGCCGCCGTTCAAAATGCGCAGCTTCATCAGTTCATAGGGAGCGACGTCGCCGACGAACTCCACGCCGACCTTTTCAAGAGCGGGCCGGCCGGCCGGGAAGTTGTCTTCCAGCACCCACTGACGGAAGGGTTCGCAGACGACCGGCGCGGCGTCTTCGAGGCCGAAGGTCTCCTTGACGAGGGCGCGTTCGCGCTCGCCGGTCGCGGGCGTTATGCAATCCACCATGCCGTTCGGAAAGGCCACGTTTTTCTCGATCCAGTCCGCCGGTCCGTCGTTCAGCGCGCCTGCGTAGCCGACGACCGCCTGTTTGGCGACATGGCCGTTTTCCGGCAGGTTGTCACAAGACATGATCGTGAACGGGGCCTGTCCGCTTTCCTTGCGGCGGGCAAGTGCAGCGACCAAAACCCCGAAGACGGAAGCAGGGGTCTCGGGCGCCTTCAGGTCGGCCTGAATGTCGGGGTGAGACGCATCGAAGCCGCCGGTCACCGGATCGACGAAATATCCGCCTTCGGTGATCGTGAGCGACACGATGCGAATATCGGGCTGGCAGAGACGTTCGATCAGATGGACCGGATCGACCTCGAGAAAGTCGATCATGGAGCCGCAGACGCGGGCGCTCAGGCCGTTCGGGTCGAGTTCGACAACGGTCGTCAGCCAGTCCTGCGCCTTGAGCCGTTCGCGCATGGCGGAATCGTAAGGTTTCAGCCCGGCGCCGACAATCGCCCAGTCGTGTCCCTCGCCCAGTTCGAAAAGCCGGTTGAGGTAAATGGCCTGGTGGGCGCGGTGGAAATTACCGACGCCGATGTGAAGAATGCCGGGGGACAGAAGATTGCGGTCATAGGCCGGGGCCAGGACGTTTTCGGGAAGCGAATGGAGCACAGTTTCGTCCAGTTTCTTGGTCATTGGTCAGCTCATCCAGTTGCCGCCGTCGACATTGTAGGTCTGGGCCAGGATGTAGTCGGCTTCGCTTGAGGCCAGGAATACGGCCATGCCGGTCAGATCGTCGGCGGTCGCCATGCGGCCCGCGGGAACCGAGGCGCCGACGGCGGCCTTTTTCTCGCCGGGAACAAGGCCTTCATATTTCGCAAAGAGCGCGTCGACGCCGTCCCAATGCTCGCCGTCCACCACGCCGGGTGCGATGGCGTTCACGTTGATGCCGTGTTCAATGAGATTCAGTCCGGCCGACTGGGTGAGGCTGATGACGGCGGCCTTGGTGGCGCAGTAGACGGCGACCAGGGGCTCCCCCCTGCGGCCCGCCTGGCTGGCCATGTTGATGATCTTGCCGCCCTTGCCGCGCCTGATCATGGAACGGGCCGCCGCCTGCATCGTGAAAAGCGTACCGGAGACGTTGATGTCGAACAGGCGCTGGTAGCTCTCGCGGCTGATCTCGACGATGGGAGCCAGATCGAAGAGCGCGGCATTGTTGACCAGAATGTCGAGGCCGCCTGTCTTCTCCTCGACAGTGGCCATGGCCGCGTCGATGGAGGCCTGATCGGTGACATCGAGCGGAACGGCATAGGCCGCCGGTCCGATTTCCGCCGCGGCCGCCTCTGCCCCTTTCAGGTTGATGTCGGCGATGGCAACCGTCGCGCCTTCCGCAACATAGCGGGCCGCGAAGGCCTTGCCGATCCCACGCGCCGCGCCGGTGATCAGCGCCGACTTTCCTTCCAGACGCATCATGCGATTCTCAGTCCCTGTTTGTCGAAGCGGTGGATCTTGCTGGTATCCGGGGTGAGATGTACCGTATCGCCATGACGGACTCCGAACTCGCCGGTGGCGCGGACCGTGACCGGATCGGGAAGGCCGTTCACATCCACATGAAGAAAGGTGTCGGATCCCAGATGTTCGGACACGCTGACGACGCCCGACCATTTGCCTTCGCTCTGGGAGACGTCCAGGTGTTCCGGCCGGATTCCGATGGTGTCCGTGCCGTATTCTTCGGCGAACGCACCGGTCAGGAAGTTCATCTTCGGCGAGCCGATGAACCCCGCGACGAATGTGTTGCGCGGCGTGTGATAGAGTTCGAGCGGCGTTCCGACCTGTTCGATCACACCGGCCCGAAGCACCACGATCTTGTCGGCCATGGTCATGGCCTCGACCTGATCGTGGGTGACGTAGATCATGGTCGTTTCAAGCGAGTTGTGAAGTTCGGAGATTTCCAGGCGCATGTTGACGCGCAGGGCCGCGTCGAGGTTCGACAGCGGTTCGTCGAAGAGGAAGGCTGCCGGCTCGCGCACGATGGCCCGGCCGATGGCAACGCGCTGGCGCTGACCTCCGGACAACTGTCCCGGCTTGCGCTCGAGATAGTCGGTCAGGTTCAAAACCTTTGCCGCCGCCTCGACCTTGGCCTTTTGCGTTTCCTTGTCGATGCCGGCCATGCGCAGCGGAAAGGCGATGTTCTTGCGCACCGACATATGCGGGTAGAGCGCATAGGACTGGAACACCATGGCAAGGCCGCGCTTTGCCGGCGGCACTCGGGTGGCCTCGTTGCCGTCGATCAGGATCTCGCCGGTGGTGACGTCTTCCAGCCCCGCGATCAGCCGCAGGAGGGTGGACTTGCCGCAGCCGGACGGTCCGACGAAGACGACGAACTCGCCGTCCTCGATCTGGAGATCCAGAGGCGGGATCACCTGCACTTCGCCGAAGCTCTTGGTGATCTGGTTAAGCGTAATCTGGCCCATTTTCTTGTTCCGCCTTATTTAACCGCGCCGAAGGTGAGGCCGCGTACAAGCTGTTTCTGGCTGAACCAGCCGAGAATGAGAATCGGTGCGATCGCCATGGTCGAGGCCGCGGAGAGCTTTGCGTAAAAGAGACCTTCCGGGCTTGAATAACTGGCGATGAAAGCTGTCAGGGGAGCTGCCTTGGCCGCCGTCAGGTTCAAGGTCCAGAACGCCTCGTTCCAGGCCAGGATGATGTTCAGCAGCAAGGTGGAGGCGATGCCCGGAATGGCCATCGGAGTCAGGATGTAGAGGATTTCCTCCTTGAGCCCCGCGCCATCCATGCGCGCGGCCTCCAGGATCTCGCCCGGGATTTCCTTGAAGTAGGTGTAGAGCATCCAGATGATGATCGGCAGGTTGATCAGCATCAGGACGATGGTCAGGCCGAGGCGGGTGTCCAGCAATCCGAGTTTGATGAACAGGAGATAGATCGGATAGAGCACGCCGACCGCGGGCAGCATCTTCGTGGACAGCATCCACATCAGGATGTCCTTGGTGCGTTTCGAGGGCACAAAGGCCATAGACCAGGCCGCAGGAACACCGATGGCGATACCGATCACCGTGGAACCGCCCGCCAGGATGACCGAGTTCCAGAGGAAACGCATGTAGTCTGAGCGTTCCTGGACAATGGCGTAGTTTTCAAGCGTCCAGTCGAAGAACAGGAACACGGGCGGATCGGCGATCGCCTGGGCCTCTGTCTTGAAGCTGGTCAGGATCGTCCAGAGGATCGGGAAGAAGATCAGAAGGCCGATGCCCCAGGCAAACAGGGTGTTGAGGGTCTTGCGGCGTGTGGTGATTTTGCGGGCCATGCTCGTTCCTCCTCACGCGTCCAGGTTTTTGCCGACGATGCGCATCAGGAAGATCGCGACGATGTTGGCGAGAATGATTGCGTAGACACCGCCGGCCGAGCCCAGGCCGACATTCTGGCTTTCCAGAACACGCTGGAAAATCAGGTAGGTGAGTGTTTTCGTGCCGAAGGAGCCCTGCGTGGTGACGAAGATTTCGGCAAAGATGGCGAGCAGGAAGATCGTCTGGATCAGCACGACGATGGTAATCGCGCGGGACAGATGCGGCAGAACGATATGGCCGAAGCGGGAGAGCGGCGGCGCTCCGTCCATCTCCGCGGCTTCCAGCTGCTCGCTGTCAAGCGACTGGATCGCGGTCAGAAGGATCAGGGTCGCGAAGGGCAGCCATTGCCAGGAGACGATCAGCACAATCGAAAAGATCGACGCGTCGCTGAGCCATTCGACCGGCTGGGCGCCGAAGAATTTCCAGAGATAGGCCAGGAGCCCGTTTACGGGGTCCATGAACATGTTCTTCCAGACCAGCGCCGAAACGGTCGGCATGACGAAGAAGGGGGCGATCACCAGAATGCGAACGACGCCCTGTCCCCACATCGGCTGGTCGAGAAGCATCGAGAGCAGAACGCCTAGCACCACCGTGATCAGCAGAACGCCGCCGACGATGATCAGCGTGGTCTGGATGCTCGGCCAGAAGGCGCTTGAGGAGACGAAGCGGACGTAGTTGTCGAAACCGACCCAGCCGAGATCGCCGCCGCGCAGCGGCAGATACTTCTTGAAGGAGAAGTAGAGGGTCATCGTCAGCGGGACGAGCATCCAGCCGAGCAGCAGGATAACGGCGGGCGCCATCATGATGCGGGCGGCGGAGCGGGAATGCTGGGTTGCCATGGGCGCACCTACTCGGTTGACAGGCGGATCACCGGCCTGACCGTCACGGATGGGCGAAAGCTTTGTCGTTTAAAGAAGAAGGGCGAGGCAAACCCCGCCCTTCAGTCAGGGAGGAACCCTTAGTAGCCTGCGGCTTCCATTTCTTCCGCCGTCAGAGCCTGCGCCTTGGCGAGGGCTTCGTCAGCCGACTGCTGTCCGGCCAGCGCCGCGGAGAACTCCTGGCCGACCTGGGTGGCGATGCCGGCAAACTCGGGGATCGCGACGAACTGCACGCCGATATAAGGAACCGGTTTGACAGTCGGGTTGGTCGGATCGGCCGAATTGATGCTGTCCAGGGTCATCTTGGCGAAAGGCACCTTGGCGTATTCCGGGTTCTCGTAAAGAGAGGTCCGCGTACCCGGAGGAACGTTTGCCCAGCCTTCCTCGGAAGCGACCAGTTCCAGGTATTCCTTGGAGGTCGCCCATTCGATGAATTGCTTCGCGGCGGCTTCCTTCTTGGTGCCGGCGGGAATCCCCAGGGCCCAGGCCCAGAGCCAGTTGCCGCGTTTGCCGAGACCGGTGTCGGGAGCAAGGGCGAAACCGACCTTGTCCGCGACGGTGGAGTCGTCCGGGTTGGTCACGAAGGAAGCGGCGACCGTGGCGTCAATCCACATGCCGCATTTGCCCTGCTGGAACAGCGACAGGTTTTCGTTAAAGCCGTTTGTGGAGGCTCCTGGAGGGCCTGCCTCGTTCATCAGGTCGAGATAGAAGGTCAGTGTTTCCTTCCATTCCGGGCTGTCGAACTGGGGCTTCCAGTCTTCATCGAACCAGCGGGCGCCGAAAGCGTTGGACGTGGCGGTCAGGAACGCCATGTTCTCGCCCCAGCCCGCCTTGCCGCGCAGGCAGATGCCGTAGATCTCGTTGTCCTTGTCGGTCATCTTGCGGGCTGCATCCGCCACGAATTCCCAGGTCGGCGCGTCGGGCATTTCCAGCCCGGCTTTTTCCATGAGGTCCGTGCGATACATGATCATGGAGCTTTCGCCGTAGAACGGTGCGGCGTAGAGCGTGCCGTCGACGGACAGACCGCCACGCATGGCGGGCAGGATGTCGTCGGCATCGTAGCTTTCGGGGAGGTCGTCGAGCGAGACGAGCCAGCCCTGCTTACCCCAGATCGGCGTTTCGTACATGCCGATGGTCATGATGTCGAACTGACCGCCCTTGGTGGCGATGTCCTGGGTGACGCGCTGACGAAGAACGTTTTCTTCCAGCGTGACCCATTCGACGTCGTGGCCGGTCTTTTCCGTGAAATCCTTGGTCAGACCCTGCATGCGGATCATGTCGCCGTTGTTCACGGTTGCGATGGTGAGTGTTTCTGCGGCTGCCGGAACGCAAAGCGCAGCAACCGAACATGCGCCGAGCAGCGCACGGATATGAAATGCCATATTATCCTCCCAGGCGAGATGGGCAATTGCCAGTCAAGCGGGCAAATATTCATCTCAATTTATAAGCAGAGTCAAGGCTGGAAACGTGCAAAATCATTAAGAATTCGCGCTGCAGCGCAAAAACACATTTAAAAACAATTGGATAATTTCGGTGAGAATATGCTCAGGCTTTGAGCAATTGCTCTGCGGTGGATTCGTTGGTGATCAGGCAATTAATGAATTTGCCCTTGAGCGCACCGAGCATGGCCGGGACCTTGATGTCCCCGGCGGCCACCCCGTAGACCGGTTTTTCGCCGGCGGGCAGCAGGGGCGCACTTGCAACGAGGTCGTTGGTGTGGCCGTCGATCAACGCGCCGTTCCTGTCATAGACCCAACTTGTGATTTCACCGACTGCCCCGGCGTTCTCCATGGCGCGCATTTCATCGAGGCTGACAAACCCGTCGACGGCGAGCGGAGCGGAGGGGCCCATATTGCCGATCCCGACAAAGGTGGCGTCGGCCTGACGGATCAGGTCCAGAATGTTGTGCACGGCTTCCTGATTGTGCAGAAGCTGGAGTTCCTCGCGGCTTCTGGCGAAAACGGGCAGGGGCATGGGATAATGGCGGGCATTGATCCTGTCGGCCAGACGGATGATGACGTTGTAGGCCGACGCGGACCCGTCGGACATCATGTTGCCGAGCAGGGAAACGATCCGGTGCTGCGGACAGTCCATGGCGGGCAACTGGTCCACCGAGGCACGCAGGGTCCTGCCGGTGCCGTAGGCGATGATCTTCGGCTGTTGAGAGCGGAACTGGCGTTCCATCTCGGCGGCGGCCGCCTGGGCGATGCCGATGGGCGAGCCGGGGGCGTCGGGATCGGACGGCACCACTTCGCAGCTCTTGAGCCCGAACCGTTCCACAATAAGGCTGCTGAGTTCCATGCAATGGGCGATCGGGTGGTCGAGGCGCACCTTGATGAGCCGCTCGCTGACGGCAAGCGATACCAGCCGCTGGGCGGATTGCCGGGAGACGCCGAGTTTGCGGGCGATTTCATCCTGGGTGTTCCCGGCCACATAGTAGAGCCAGCCCGCCCGAGCTGCGTCGTCCAGGCGGGAAACTTCGGCGGAGGTTTTCTGTTTCATGTCAATTGCCGGTTCGTCGCAGATCCGGCATAAGCTGATAGAATTCGCCGAAAGATGCAAATACTTGCGCGGCGCCTGCCGCGGCGTCCGGGGTGTTCGCCAGGTGTTTCAGATGCGATCCGCCGGTGAACCGCCAGACCCGCATTCCCGCCGCGAGGCCCGCCTTGATGCCGTTTTCGCTGTCCTCGATCACCAGGCAATTTGCGGGATCGGACCCGTGTTTTTCCGCCGCCAGCAGGAAAAGATCCGGGGCGGGCTTGCCGTGCCGGACTTCGGACGCGGTGGTTGTCCGCCCGGAAAACTTTTCCGTCAGGCCGGCGATTTCCAGCGAACGGGCCAGCCTCGGCGGGCTGGAACTGGTGGCGAGGCAATAGTCGCAGGCCAGGGTATCGATCACATCCTTGACGCCTGGAATGGCGCGCAGATCGTTTTCGAAGGCGGCGAGCAGGTTCGCCCGGTATTCCGTCTCGAATTCCGGCGGCAGATGGACGCCGAATTCCTCGCGGATCTGCTGCAGGACGATCGGATAGCTGCGCCCCAGAAAATGGTGGGCGACATAGTCCATCGTGATGTGGACCTGCCGTTTCGCCAGTTCCTCCACCAGCATGCGCGCGCTGATGACTTCGCTGTCGATCAAGACGCCGTCGCAATCGAAGATGACAAGGTCGATGTGTTCGGAAGCGGCCAGTTTCGTCTCCAGGCGGTTATACCGAGTTTATTTTTTGGGCGCCCCGAACCAGCGCCGGAACCATTGGCGGAAGCCGCTCGTAGCCGCGCTTGCGTGTCTTTGGGCGTGGCTCCGCGCCTGTTCGGCGTTTTCTCCGACATCGTCAATGAATTCGTCGATATTCGCAACGACGGGATCTATGCGTCTGCGTTTGAAGGCGTCAATCGTGCGGTAGGCCAGATAGAGGATGAGCAGCACGACCGCAAAGAAGATGATGTTGAACCATGGAATGAGGAAGACGTCGGGACCGGAGACCTGTTCGATGTCGATGGCGTTCGGGAAGATGGTGAAGAGCTTGATCCGCCAGCCGTAATGGGTCACGGCGACCCAGACGTCTCCCTCCTTCTTGACGAGATCCTGCGCCTGGGCGGTGATGTTGCTGCTGTCGAACTTGAAATAGGGAGGCCAGCCCCAGTCGGTGTCCTCGTTTCGGTAGACCCGGGGGTCTCCGTTCGGCCAGACCGTGTTGATGAAGCGCACATCCCGGGTCCAGCTCGTGTTGGTGCCGGCGTCGGGCGCGGCCCAGAACAGGGATGAGGAGCCGATATCCATTCGCTTGACGTCGGTTCCGACAACCCGGACCACGTCCCGGCCGGGGAGGGTGTAGTGCGCGAACAGCACGATGACGAGCACCAGGGGAATGCCGATGATCCATTTCAAGTATTTCATCGCTCGTCGTCCCACTCGTCGTCTTCAAATTCCGGTCTTGCGCCCCAAGGCCCCATTCTGTCGTCGGGGCGGGAGACCTCCGCATCCTCTGACATGTCGGGTTCCGGTCCGAAAAGCTCTTCGCGGGTTCCAACCTTGTCGAGCATGTATTCCTCGGCGAGAAACCTTGCCGCGTAGGTCCTTTTGGCATCCGTCCAGGTGTTGTAGTGCCTGTAGAATGCGTCCTTGTGGCAGATGAAAAGCTGCCGGAAATCCAGCGGTGTCAGTTCCGCCAGAAGCATGTTGACCAGAGGCTTGTCCCGGTGGTTCGCGGATCTGAACAGATAGAAGAAGGCGGGGTCGTCCGGAGCCGGCCGTCGAATGCGCGACCCCGAACTCAGTTGCCGTACCGTTTCTTCCAAAGCGTGATAGGCGTCCGGCAGGTCCCTGCGGTATTTGCGCTTCAGGGACCTGAGGTCGTGGCGTTTGATCCCTGACAGGTTCTCGCCCTGATTGGCGGCGGTGTCGATGACGATGAAATCGAGCTTCTGCTTCAAGACGGGGGCAGCGTCCGCCTTCATCACATCGACAATCGACTCGATCAGGCCGCTTTTCAGCAGATAGACAGCGACAGCCTCACGATCGTCCAGGCTCAGGAGCTGGTCCACCGGCAGGTCGCCGGGATCCGTATCCAGCGCCGCCGCGGAAATGCAGGCGGTCTGTTTGACGTCGCGGAGAACATAAAGCCCGCCATAATGCGAGGTGTAGAAGTTGCCCTGCTCGAAACTGTGCGAGTGCAGGGACAGAGGTGTTCGGACGATGTCGCCGGTGTGCCTGGCGAGTTCCACCATCTCCGCGATCAGCACATCGTCCCACCAGCCGTCCGGTTCGTTCAGGAAACGGTCGATCCTGTGCGACAGGTCCTCGCTGGCTTCGACATGCGCGCCGACCGTATCCGCCTCGACCTCGATTCTGCGGATGTCGAAAAGATCGCGGGGGCTGTCGATCGAAAACACCGAGTTCAGCAGTTCGCCGACTACGGCGTCGCGAATGGACAGCGCGAAGAGCTGATCCTCGTTCGCCTCGATGAAGCGCTTGAGAATGGACCGTGACGTGGAGAAATGGGCGTTGAGCAGGGGCGCCGACCTCTGGGCCACCGAAAGGAAAATGAACTGCCGATTGCAGCCGTTCGGATTGAGATAAAGCGGGTCGTCCAGCTCGTCGCCGATTTCCGGCGAGAAACCGGAGATGTCGATATGAAATTCTTCCAGGGACGTTCGTTTGCCCGTGAGATGCTCGAGGGCGCGATTGTAGCGGCCGACCAGGGACGGGGAGGACACTTCCACCAGGTTGCCGTACATCAACCCGTTTTTGACGAGCCGCATCATGAGCGGGACGCCTCCATGAAGCGGCGCTTGGCTTCCTCCATGCGCTGCATGTCCCTGACCGCATTGTCGATGGCGGCTTCGTCGGACTTGTCGGCGTACCGGAACTCACTGTCGGCGTACCGGTTGATTTCCTGGATCACCATGTCGACCGTGATCGGCTGGGCCAGGTCCGCGATCATGGATTTCTTGGTCGCGTAATCCTTGAACAGGAAGAGGTCCGGGTTTTCCATCCATTCGTCCGGCAACTCGAAATCCATGGCACGGACCTTGATGGCGTCCGTGATGTTCTTGATCGCCCGGCCGGTGAACCTTTCGTCGGCTTCCTGGATGGCTTTCAGGTAGGCGCCCATTTTCGCGATCGTGTCCAATGGGCCGGTCTTTGCCTGAACCTCGTCGAACACTTTTGCAAGGGCGTCCTCCTGCGGACGGGAATGACGGTCGTAGGAGGCGGCGACCGCCTTCTTGATGGCCTGGGCCTCGAAGAGGTCGTGGTCTCCGACCGGGATCGCATGGTTCTTGCCCATCAGCAGATGGAGGATGTCGATGTAATCCTCTCTGGTCTGCGGTCCATCGACCAGAAAGCGCGCTCCGGCCCGTTGGCGCAGCGCATCGTCGACGTTCTCGGGATAGTTGGAGAACATGCCGAACGTGCAGTTGCCGCGGACCACGGTGTTGGCGCCGGCGAAGCTTTCCATGAGCACGGCGGTAATCTCAAGCTGACCCGCCGAGGACTGCCGGTCGCCCCGCTTGCCCGCAAGCTGGTCGATATCGTCGATGGTGCCGAAGCCGATCACGTTCGGGTCCGTCACGGTCTTGATGAAGGCCTTCGCGTTCTGGGCGGACTTACCCTGGTAGCTGTCGATGCTTTCCGTCGACAGGTTCTGGTAGCGGAACGGGTAGCCGGCATTGGCGCAGTAGTCGTTGATCAATCCGGCCATCATCTGGATCAGCGTCGTCTTGCCCGTGCCGGGCTTGCCGTCGCCCATGAAGGTGAAGATGAAACCGCCCAGTTCGGCGAAGGGGTTGAGCTTGTGCTCGAAGTCGTAGGCCATCAGCATCTTGGCAAGCTTCATGGCTTGGTACTTGGCGATGTGGTTGCCGACAACCTCTTCCGGCTTCTTGAAGGCCATCGACAGACTTGCCGTGCGGGCCCTTGCGGCGGGCGTGAAGCCGGTGATTTCGAAGTCGTCGGCCTCGACGCGGTAGCGCGACTGACTGAAAGGATGCAGCACAAGGGAATTTTCCGCGCGCAGCGCCACCTTTTCCATGAGCTGTTCGCAAAAGGATGTGATCAGGTCGATCAGCTGGCTGTCGGTCTCGACCTGTGCCGCCGCGATTTCCTGATCCAGCTCCCAGAGGATGCCGTGCAGCGCGAGCTGATCGTTGTCGAGCAGGATTTCCTCGACCTCGCCGCTTTGGACGGTGGCTTCCTCCGTGGTGCCGACAAGGCCCGACAGCAGGAAGTCGGTCATGTTCGCGAACACATGCAGCGAGATCAGCGCCGAAGCCGAAAGGAGCTGCTGAAACCGGTCCTTGCGCGAAGCGTCAAGGGTGCCGGCAAGGTTGCTGCGCTTGAGGTCGGCGAGTTCGGTCTGCTCGGCGAACTGGTCGGAGGCGACATGGGCCACGGCGATGGCCCGCCGCAGCGCGCGCAGGACGCTTGCCTGCGACGGGGTTGTCAGCGGGTCGTCGTCGCACTCGAGGATGCGTACGCTCAGTTGAACGCCTTCCGGCCGCGCCGTCGAGCGGGTGACCAGGCCGGGGGTCGTGGAGCGGAACCGCCGCCTGGTGCCGAGACCGGGAGAGCGTTCCTGAACGACGTCGGGCTGGCTTTTGGCCGCGATCCGGGGCGTGTGGTCGAAGCCGGCAAGCATGGCTTCCGCAAGCGGGTACTTCTCGCGGATGCGGTCTTCTTTCAGTTCCATGAGGTCGTTGGAAGTCGTCACGCGCGAAACCTATCTGTAGCTGAGGATCTTGCCGCTCGGGCTGACGGCATACTTGCGGATGTTGGCAAAGCCGGGGGGCGCGAGTTCCTCCAGGATCTGGTACGGCCGCTGCGGCAGAATGAGGGAGCGCTGCTGGTGGGTGTGTCCGGCCGCGTCGTCCGGCGCCTGGCCGGAGGCGGCGAACGGATCGAGCTGATAGATCTGCCGTTCCACGGAGGAAAAGAAGCCGGTAGACTCCTGCTTCGAACTGGAGGCGACCAGGGTTTCGGTGGTCCAGGCGAGCGCCCAGTCGTCACCGGGCTTGCCGCCGGCCTGGCCGAGAACGTCGCGCAGCGGTCCGCTTTGCTGTGTGAACACGTGACTGTACATTGGGCCGACGTAAAACCGGCGCAGTCTCTTGGGGTGCAGGTCGTCGAAATCTCGGTCGAATCCGCGCGCGATTGTCACCAGTTTCAGCGATGACGACGACTGCGCGCTCAGATGGCCCTGAACCCGTGGCCAGCGGCGCTCGTCCTTGGCGAGCGGTTTCTTGCCGGTGTCCTCCAGATCCATCACATAGACGAGCGGAATGTTCTGCTGGCTGTCGTAGACCGCCCAGTGCAGCCGGTATTTCCGGCGATTTTCCGAAACGTTTCCGGTCCATGCCGCGCGTGGATCGTTGCGCGCCCAAAACAGCGGGGCGTCCGTCAGTACCTCGTAGTATCTTCGCTCCGAGGCGGCGAATTGAAGGTTCACCGGGGCGCTTTGCTCGCGCAGGATATGATCCAGCATGCGCAGTTTCAGATCGCGCATGTCCGGCAGGGACGCCAGGTGGCGCTTCGCCTGCATGGCGTCATTCGCCATTTCAAGCAGTTCCTGGTAGACCGGGAAGCCGCTGTCCTGCCGGTCGATGCTCATGAGCTTCGGCAGCTTGTCGGAGACGCGCCCGGTCAAGAGGTACTTGTAGGAGAGTGCGCTGAAAGTGCCTGCAAGTCCGTTCAGATAGTCCTGCAGGATCGGAATTTCGCTTTCGAGCGCCGTGTCTTCCGACAGGACGCTGGCGGCCACGCCTTTCAGGTGGGAGATGATCCGTTCGAACTTCGAGAAGTAGCGCCGTGTTTCATGCGCTGCTTCCAGGGTCCGGTGATCCAGGGTCAGATCCAAGGGTCAGCCCTCAGGCGCCGTAGGCGTTCTTGTCGTGCTTCTCGACGATCTTCTCGAACCGGCGCGCGAAGCGCTCGTCCGACTTGGCCTTCTCTTCCAGGACCTTGCGCGCGAACACCATGTGGTCCTCGTGCTGCTCCATCATGTCGGCCATGCGCTGGTTGGTGGCCGAGCCGATGGCCGCCATGGCGGACTGGGCCTCCTTGTCGGTGGCGACGCCGATTTCGTTGATCCGGTGGGCGACATCCTGCTGCTGCGCCGTTTTCAACGATTTGACCAGGGCGTCATAGAGCACGACCCGCTGCTTGGTGTCCGTTTGCAGCTTGTTGATCAGGACCATCTGGGTCGCGGCCTGGTTCTGCAGGCTGTCCACCCAGGTCTTGCCCTTTTCGATATAGCGCTCGAGCGTCTGGCTCTCGGCCAGTTTGACCTGCTCTTCCTGGGCCAGCTCATTGTATCTTGTGTTCAGTTCCGCCAGTTCGCTTTCCAGTTTGGTCCGCGCGGCGGCGTCGGTTTCGACGGAAATCTTGTTTTCCAGAGCGATGATGTCCGGATCCATGGCGACAAGCTTCTGCTTGATCTCCTCCAGGTTGGAAACCGTCTGCTCGCGCTGGGCGAGGGTTCCGCTCAGGTTCGTTTCCACGCGCTTGCTGTGTTCGTTCAGCGTGTTGAGCTGTTCCTGGAGCAACTGGCCGATCACGTTCGACTTCGAGATCAGGTCCTGCAGCTTGTCGTCGATGCTGGCGGTGCGCATGCGTTCCTGGCGAATGCTGTCCGCCCGATCCTTGGAGAAGAAGCCGATAAATGTTTCCCAGCCGGTTTTCGTCCGCATCGCGTCGAAATCCTTGGAAAAGGTCGCCGTGACGTCGTCGAGCCCCATGATCAGTTCGGCGATATTGGCGCCCATCAGCTCGGTATGGGCGTGGACGTCGTCGAGCGTGGCGTTCTCGATGTCGATGGAAATGTCCTGGCCGGAGGCGAGTTTGGACTGGGCCGTTTCGATCCTCGAGGTCAGATCGCTGATCTTCTGCCGGGCCGTTTCCACTTCCTTTTTGGATCGTTCGATTTGAGCGCTGAAATCCGCCATCGGCCCCTCCTGAAAAACTTGATAGAATGACTTGAACGTCGCGTAGTTTATCTAGTTACAAAATGTTGAAATACAATTACACCCAATGTCTCAGGGCATGCAAATCGTAGCGAAAATTACCATGTGCCGCGAATGCGCACCATCGGGGCAAAAATGTTCCAGGCCCGCACGGATTGGGTTCGGACGATGAGGCGCTCAACTTTTCTCTCGGTCGGCTGTCTTGTCGTTCTTCTCGGACTTGGCGCGACGGCTGCCTTCACCGGTCTCCGTGCGCAGGAGGCCCGTCCTTCCGACGTTACGGGAAACGGGACTGATGGCGACGTTGAGCCCGAAGAGCCGTGGAAGCTGAGGCGGAAGATCGGCCAGATGATCCTCGTCGGTTTCCTGGGAGACACACGCGACCATCCGGGGTTCAAGAAGGTTCGCGAACAGCTTCAATCTGGCGAGATCACGGGTGTCCTCTATCTGGGCCGGAATATCCGGAACCGGCAAAGCGTCAGCCGTATGAATTCCGGTCTGAGCGATGTGCCGACCGGCTTCGCGAAACCTTTGCTTGCCATCGACCAGGAAGGGGGAAAGGTTCAGCGGCTGCGGGCGCGGCATGGCTTTCCGCAAACGAGATCGGCCCGTCGCATGGCGCGATCGGTGGCCCCCGCCAGGGCGTCGGCCCTTTACGCCACGCTTGCCAGGAACCTGTCAGGCTGGGGGTTCAATCTCAATCTGGGACCGGTGGTGGACCTGAACGCGAATCCGCGCAATCCGGTCATCGGACGACTGGACCGGGCGTATTCCGGCGATCCGCAGGTCGTGACCCGCTATGCGGCGGCCTTTGTCGACGGGCATCGCAGCAACGGTGTCCTGACGGCTCTGAAACATTTCCCAGGGCACGGGTCGAGCCGGAACGATAGTCACACGGGATTTGTCGATGTGTCCCGGACCTGGTCGAAAGGGGAACTGGAACCGTTCCGGCGCCTGATCTCCGGCGATTGCGCCGAACTGGTCATGAGCGCGCATGTCCATAACAGCGCCCTTCAGGACCCGAAGGAAACCGTCCCTGTGTCCTTGTCCGTTTCGGCCTTGTCGCAAGTCCTGCGCAAGGAGCTTGGTTATGACGGGGTGATCATTTCCGATGATCTGCAGATGGACGCGATCCGCAAGACGTATGGGTTGAAGGAAACGGTCGTCGGGGCGGTGAAAGCGGGAACGGACATCCTGCTGTTTGCCAACGACAAGCACCCCGATCCGGATATTCCGGTGAAGGTCGCGGATATCCTGGAAGAGGCGGCAGAAAGCGATCCGGACCTGATCGCGAAAATCGATGCCGCTTCTGAACGCGTTCTCGCCCTGAAAGGCCGGTTGGCGGAACCGGTGGAAGAAAGCAGGTGCCTGGACGGGGCGGAAGCGGAATGAAAAACCAGGGTCGGCCGGCTCCCGCCTCACTTGTCCGGAATGACGATTCGAGGGAGCGTCAGAAGCCCTGGGGCGGGTCGAAAACCCGCCCTCAGAATTGCGGACTTCAGTGGCTGATCATCCACGGCCGCTTTGACGGGAAGGTCTTGCTGCCGTCAGGGCGGTAGACCGCGCTGGAGCGGAAGTTGCCCTTGGTTCCCGAACAACAGGAGCATCCCGCCGGGTGGCGTTTCTTCGTCTCACGGGCGCGATCTTCCCGGTCCGCCTTGGTCGAGAACTTCGGCGCGTGGCGGGCGGTTTCGTTGCGCTCGTGCGCGTTCCGGCTGTCCGGAGACAGGCCGGACATGTGCGGCGCTTGCAGGATGGCCCTGGGGGCCTCCTGCTTGCAGGCCGGACATTCGATCGGATCCGCGTGAGCCGACATGGGCCGGGACGCTGTGATCGGACCGCAACTGGTGCAAAGGTAATCGTAGACCGGCATGTGACGTCCTTAAAGATCGGGTGCCAACGGCACGTCGACAGAGCCATCGAGGAATTTCGTCGGTCCGTCGGAACCCGGCATCATGTCGAAGTCGAAGATATCCGTCGGCAGCCACAAGGTTGCGCAGGCGTTCGGGATGTCGACGACGCCCGAGATGTGACCCTGCACCGGAGCCGTCCCAAGGATGGCGTAGCTCTGCGCGCCCGTGTAGCCGAATTTCTTCATGTATTCGATGGCGTTGAGGCAGGCCATGCGGTAGGCGACATGAACGTCGAGATAGTGCTGGGTGCCGGCCTCATCGACCGAAATCCCCTCGAAGATCAGGTAGTCGTCGTATTTCGGCGTGATCGGCGAAGGTTTGAAGATCGGGTTCTTGACGCCGTATTTGGAGACGCCGCCCTTGATCAGGTTTACCCGGATATGCAGCCAGCCGGCCATTTCGATGGCGCCGCAGAAGGTGATCTCGCCGTCGCCCTGGCTGAAGTGCAGGTCACCCATGGAAAGACCGGCACCGTCCACATAGACGGGGAAGTAGATCTTGGAACCGCGCGACAGGTCCTTGATGTCGCAGTTGCCGCCGTGTTCGCGTGGCGGCACGGTCCGTGCGCCCTCGGCGGCCGCCGCGTCGCGGGCTTCCCCCTTGAGCTGGCCCATGTGGGCGGACTGGGTGTTCGGCAGGGCCGCTAGTGCAGGCACCCGGTCGGGGTCGGTGTCGAACAGGCTCTTTTCGCGATCGTTCCACATGTCCAGCATCTTGCGGTCAGGCAGGCAGCCGATCAGGCCCGGATGGATCAGACCGGCATAGCTGACGCCCGGCACGTGACGGGAGCGGGTGAACATGCCTTCGATGTCCCAGATCGACTTCTGCGCTTCCGGAAAATGCTCGGTCAGGAAGCCGCCGCCGTTCTGCTTGGAAAAGAAGCCGTTGAAGCCCCACAGCATGTCTTCCTTGGCGCCGATGTCGAGAATGTCGACCACCAGGAGATCGCCCGGCTCCGCCCCTTTGACGCCGATCGGGCCGGAAAGGTAGTGGACCTGCTCCAGCTCGACGTCGCGCACGTCCGCCGCGTCGTCGTCGTTCTTGATCTGGCCGCCGGTCCAGTCATAGGTCTCGATCTTGAAATCGTCGCCGGGCTCCACCCAGACCGCCATCGGGATATCCGGATGCCAGCGGTTGTGGACCTTTTCGTTGGTATGGGGAGACTCTTTCAGGTCTACCGAGATCAGTGTGTCTGCCATTGGGCTCTCCTCTGGTTTGCACCCGCACCGGGCGCGGTTGGACTTCAAAAAGGGTTAGACGGACAGGAAGGCGGCGACTTTTTCCTCGTCGACGCTGGAGCGCGGCTCGTCGTGAACGAGACGGCCGTTTTCGAGAACGAGCACCCGGTCCGCCACATCGAGCGCGAAGGACAGGACCTGTTCGGAAACCACGATGGACAGGCCGCGCTCGTCGCGGATGCGTTTCAGGACGCGGGCCATTTCGCGGATGATCGAGGGCTGGATGCCTTCGGTCGGCTCGTCGAGCAGCAGCACCTTCGGGTCGGTCGCCAGGGCCCTGGCGATGGCGAGCTGCTGCTGCTGACCGCCGGACAGGTTGCCGCCCCGGCGGCCCTTCATGTCAAGGAGCACCGGAAACAGCTCGTAGATGTTTTCCGGAACCTTGGACTTGCCGCTCAGCGTCAGGCCGGTCTCGATGTTTTCCTGGACCGTCATGGTCGGGAAGATCATCCGGCCCTGGGGCACATAGGCGATCCCCTTGGCGACCCGCTCGTAGCTTTTCAGCGTGGTGATATCGATGCCGTCGACGGCGGCGGCACCGGTCTTGGTGGGGACGATCCCCATCAACGACTTCATCAGCGTGGTCTTGCCCATGCCGTTGCGGCCCATGATGGCGATGATTTCGCCGGGGGCGACCGTGAAGTCGAGGCCGTGAAGCACTTCGCTCTGGCCATAGGCGACGTGGTATTGCGCGACATTCAGCATGATTGCGGTGCCTCCTAGTGACCGAGATAGACTTCGACGACCTTCGGGTCGGCCTGGACCTTGGCCATCGACCCTTCGGCGAGGATCTTGCCCTGGTGCATGACCGTGACCCGGTGCGCGATGTCCTCGACGAATTTCATGTCGTGCTCGACCACCATCACCGAACGGCCCTTGGTGATCTCGTTGAGGAGCTTGGCGGTCTGCTTGCGCTCCGACACGCTCATGCCGGCGACCGGCTCATCGAGCATCAGGAGTTCCGGGTCCTGGATGAGCAGCATGCCGATCTCCAGCCACTGTTTCTGGCCGTGGCTGAGGAGGGCGGCCTGCATGCCGAGAAGCGTGTCGAGAAAGACCATTTCCGCGATCTCGCGCACCCGGGTGACGACTTCCGCGTCCCGCTTGAAGGTCAGCGCGCCGAAGACGCTGCGGCCCCGGGGGAAGGAAATCTCCAGGTTCTCGAAGACCGTCAGATCCTCGTAGATGGTCGGGTTCTGGAACTTGCGGCCGACGCCCTCGCGGACGATTTCATGCTCGCGCAGTTCCGTCAGTTCCTTGTTGCGGAACTTGATGGACCCGTCGGTGGCCTTGGTGCGGCCGCAGATCAGGTCGAGGACCGTCGTCTTGCCGGCGCCGTTCGGGCCGATGATGACGTGGATCTCGTTCTCGTCGACATAGAGGTTGAGATCGTTGACCGCCTTGAACCCGTCGAAGGAGACCGTGAGGTTTTCCACGGAGAGCAGGAAGTCTGTGTTGTTGCTGACGACATTCATTTGTTCACACTCCTACTCGGCGGGTTTCGCGGCTGGATCTGCGTCGTAGTCCGCCGGAGTGGCCGCAGGGGCCGGCGTGCCGCCCGACGGAGGCTTTTTCGATATCCAGCGGTCGACGTAAGGACCGAGGTAGGTCCGGTAGAGACCGGCCAGACCGTTGGGGAAGACGAGCACGACGGCGATAAACAGCGCGCCGAGGCCGAAGAGCCAGAGCTCCGGGAAGGTTTCGGAGAAGGTGGTCTTGGCCCAGTTGACCAGCAGCGTGCCGTAGACCGCGCCGAAGATCGAAAGGCGTCCGCCAACCGCGCAGAAGATCACCATTTCAATGGAGGGAACGATGCCGACGAAGGACGGCGACATGAAGCCGACCTGGAGCGTGAACATGGCGCCTCCGACCGCGGACAGGACCGCCGCGAGACAGAAGACGAAGATCTTGAAGTTCGCCACGTCGTAGCCGGAGAAGCGGACGCGGTCCTCCTTGTCGCGCAGGGCGACGAGCAGCCGGCCGAGCTTGCTTTTGAGCACGAACTGGCAAAGCACCAAGGCTCCGATCAGCAGCGCGCCGTTGACATAGTAGAGGATGTACTTGGCCTCGTCGGTGCGGATGTCCCAGCCCTTGAGGGTTCTGAGGTCGGTGATGCCGTTGACGCCGCCGGTATAGCCCTGCTGGCCGATGATCAGGATGGTCAGGATCGCGGCGATCGCCTGGGTGATGATGGCGAAGTAGACGCCGCCGACCCGCCGCTTGAACATCGCCGCGCCGATGATGAAGGCAAAGGCGGCCGGCACGACGAAGATGGCGATCAGGGTGAAGGTCAGGCTGTTGAAGGGCTCCCAGAACCAGGGCAGGGCGGTGATCTGGTTCCAGTCCATGAAGTCCGGGATGCCCGGTGTGGACTGGATGGCGGTCGCTTCCGGGGTGGAGGCTTCCAGCTTCAGATACATGGCCATGCAATAGCCGCCGAGGCCGAAGAAGACGCCCTGGCCGAGGCTGAGGATGCCACCCCGGCCCCAGCAGAGCACCAGGCCGATGGCGACGAAGGCATAGGTCAGATACTTGCCGAACAGGTTGAGGCGGAAGATGTCCATCGCGAGCGGCATGAGGACGAAGATCACCGCGGCGATGATGGCAAGACCGAGAAGGTCTTGCCGGGAGAGAAAGGATTTCACGTTGGTCATGGCGGTCTCCTCAGCGGCGCATTTTCAGCGAGAACAGGCCTTCGGGACGCAGCATCAGGATGCCGACCACCGTCAGGAGCGTGAGAACCTTGGCCATGGAGCCGGACAGGAAGAATTCCATGGTCGACTGGGCCTGGCTGATGGCGAAGGAGGAGGCGATGGTGCCGAGCAGGCTCGCCGCGCCGCCGAAGACGACGATCAGGAAGGTGTCGACGATATAGAGCTGACCCGCCGTCGGTCCGGTGGAACCGATCATGGTGAAGGCGCTGCCGGCGATGCCGGCGATGCCGCAGCCGAGCGCGAAGGTGTTGCGGTCGACTTTTTCGGTGTTGATGCCGACGGCGCCGGCCATGACCCGGTTCTGGACCACTGCGCGGGTCTGCATGCCCATGCGCGAACGGAACAGGAGGAAGTAGACGCCGATGGCGATGACGAGGGTGAGCACCATGACAAAGATGCCGTTGATCGGGATCTCGATGATGTCGGTGAGTGGAACGGAGCCCAGCAGCCAGTTCGGCAGGGACACGCCGACCTCGCGGGCGCCGAAAATCGAGCGGTAGGCCTGCTGCAGGATGAGGCTGAGGCCCCAGGTCGCGAGAAGCGTGTCGAGCGGCCGTTTATAGAGATGACGTATGAGGGCCCATTCGACCAGCGCTCCGAGCGCGCCGGCGGCCACGAAGGCGAGCGCCATGGCGAAGAAAAAGTAGATGCCGAAAAGCGAGGGAATGTAGGCCTGAACGAAGTTCGAGCACAGATAGGTGACATAGGCGCCGAGGATCATGAACTCGCCGTGAGCCATGTTGATGACGCCCATCTGTCCGAAAATGATTGCAAGACCCAGGGCCATCAGGACGAAAACGGAAAACAGGATCAGTCCGGCGAAGCCCTGCATGGCGAAAATGGACCCGAGTTCAGTCCACGTGTAGTCGGCGAACATTGCGCACGTCTCCATGCTGCGGGGCGCGGGCGGGTGCCTTGAAGCCCCTGCGAGGGAAAGGGTTTGGTACGAAGAGAGAGAGGTGGCGCTGCGCGGGCTGCTTCCGCGCAGCGCCTTCAAATGAGCCCGTGATCAACCTCGGGCGTTTCCTCCGCCGGGGAGTTCAGGCAGGGCTTACTGGTAGCCTTCCGGGAACGGATCCGGCTCCATCAGCTCTTCGGTTTCGTAGACGAGGTCGTACTGACCGTCCGTCTTGGCGAGACCGATCCGGGTCTTGGACCACAGGTGGTGGTTCTCGTGGATACGGACATAGCCTTCCGGCGCCGTGGTCAGCTCGATGCCGGGAGAGGCGAGGCGGACCTTGTCGATGTCGAAGCTGCCGGCCTTTTCAACCGCGGCCTTCCACAGCCAGGGGCCGAGATAGGCGGCCTGGGTCACGTCGCCGATGACGATGTCGTCGCCCCACATTTCCTTGAACGCCTTGACGAATTCCTTGTTGTTCTCGTTGTCGAGAGACTGGAAGTACTTCATCGCGGCGTAGGCGCCTTCGATGTTCTCGCCGCCGATGCCGCGGATCTCGTCCTCGGTCACGGAGATGGTCAGGAGAACCGGCTTTTCCTTGGTCATGTCGATGCCGGCTGCCTTCAGCTGCTTGTAGAAGGCAACGTTGGAACCGCCGACGACGATGGCGTAGATCACGTCAGGCTTTTTCAGCTTGATCTTGTTGATGACCGAGTTGAACTGGGTGTGGCCGAGCGGGTAGTACTCCTCGCCGACGACCTTCAGGCCGAGTTTCTCGATGTGCTTGCGGGCGATCTTGTTGGAGGTGCGCGGCCAGATGTAGTCGGAGCCGAGCAGGTAGAAGCTTTTCGCTCCCTTTTCCTTGGCGACCCAGTCGATGCCGGCGATGATCTGCTGGGTGGCTTCCTGGCCGGTGTAGATCACGTTCGGGGACTGCTCCAGGCCTTCGTAGAAGGTCGGGTAGTAGAGCATGCCGTTGTACTGTTCGAAGACCGGCAGGACGGCCTTGCGCGAAGCGGAGGTCCAGCAGCCGAACACGGCGGCGACCTTGTCGTTGACGAGCAGCTTCTTGGCCTTCTCGGCGAAGGTCGGCCAGTCGGAGGCGCCGTCTTCCTGAATGTATTCGATCTTCCTGCCGAGCACACCGCCCATGGCGTTGATCTGCTCGATGGCGAGCTTTTCCGCCTGCACGGAGCCGGTTTCGGAAATCGCCATGGTGCCGGTGACGGAATGCAGGATGCCGACCGTGACGGTGTCATCGGTGACGGCAAGGCCTGTCGTGTTCACGTCCTGGGCCAGCGACGGCGCGAACGCGCCGGCGGTTGCCAGCATTGCCGCTGCTGCTGTTCCTGTGAGAACAGAGCGGCGGGACAGCCGGTTTTCAATCAAGTCTTTCAGACGTCGCATACTTGGACCCCTCCAGGTTTGAGGTTTAAGCAGGGCGCCCCCGGGCACCACCGCATGGGTCAAAGGCTCGTCTGAATTTGTGCGCTGCCGCAATGCGTCAGTTGCTGTGGGTCAATTGACTGATTCACACCGGC
The DNA here is from genome assembly GCF_017309185.1 of Roseibium aggregatum. Lineage (GTDB taxonomy): Bacteria > Pseudomonadota > Alphaproteobacteria > Rhizobiales > Stappiaceae > Roseibium > Roseibium aggregatum_B. The sequence goes on from NZ_JAEKJZ010000003.1 coordinate 292,537, forward strand.
TTGAATTCGTGAAATAGTTATATGTTTGTCGCCAAGTAAGTGAAACTCTGACCAATTGGAGATAATTATTAGGTTTGTGTCTGAATTAGTGTGTTTTCATTTTTCTGAAACTGTAAATTTATTTATGTTTCAGGAGATGATTTCACTGCAAATTCGTGGAGTAGGCATGAAATTTGCTTAGAAATTGTTAGGCTATCGTTCGATCGCCATCTTGAAAAATTTGCCGGAGCATTAAGCGTCGGCTGCACCAAAAGACGTTGCGGTGCACAATTGATGGGCGTTGCCGAATGGAATGGTTGGGGTGAATGACAACACATCAGCGGGTCGTCCGCTTGCGCCGAACCTATAACCAGTGGGTCGCGAACCAGACCCTGGAAGACTACGCCTTGCGGTTCACCGCGAAAAGCGCGCGGCGCTGGTCGCCGGTCTGGGTCGCCAACACCGCGCTCGGCGCGATCTCCTTCCTGGCGCTTGAGGCCATCGGCGCCGCCATCACCTACAATTACGGATCGACCAACGCCGTCTCGGCCATCCTGTTTGTCGGACTGCTGATCTTCATAACCGGCCTGCCGATCTCCTTCTACGCGGTCAAATACGGCGTCGACATCGATCTTCTGACCCGCGGCGCGGGCTTCGGCTACATCGGCTCGACGGTTACCTCGCTGATCTACGCCGGCTTCACCTTCATCTTCTTCGCGCTCGAAGCCGCGATCATGGCGACCGCGCTGGAACTGTTTTTCGGCGTTCCGCTCAACATCGGCTATCTCGTCTGCGCGCTCGTGGTCATTCCGCTGGTCATTTACGGGATAACGCTGATCAGCCGCCTGCAGATCTACACCCAGCCGGTCTGGATCGTGCTTCAGCTTCTGCCCTTCGTGTTTCTCGCCTGGCAGGGCATGGCGCCCCTGGAGGACTGGCGCGGTTTCACCGGCCGGCTCGGCAATACGGAAGGGCATTTCAGCCTGCTGCTCTTCGGAGCCGCGAGCGCCGTGCTGTTTTCCCTGATCGCGCAGATCGGCGAACAGGTCGATTTTCTCCGCTTCCTGCCACGCAAGAAAAAGGGTCAGCGGGCGAAGTGGTGGCTGGCCATGCTGGCGGCAGGTCCGGGCTGGATCGTCGTCGGCGTGGTGAAGTTGCTGATGGGCTCCTTCCTGGTCGTGCTCGCGCTCCAGAACGGTCTCAGCCCCGAGAAGGCCATCGAACCGACGCATATGTACCTGGTGGCCTTCACCAAGGCGACGACCCCGGAAGTGGCCGTGGCCCTGACCGGCATTTTCGTCATTGTCTGCCAGGTCAAGATCAACGTCACCAATTCCTATGCCGGTTCGATTGCCTGGTCGAATTTCTTCTCCCGGCTGACCCATAGCCATCCCGGCCGCGTCGTCTGGCTGGTCTTCAACGTGGCGATCGCGCTGACGCTTATGGAACTCGGCGTCTACAAGGCGCTGGAGCGCACGCTCGGTCTTTATTCCGTCGTGGCGGTCGCCTGGATCGGCTCGATCTTCGCCGATCTGGTGATCAACAAGCCGCTCGGATTCAGTCCGCCGCACATCGAATTCAAGCGGGCGCACCTTTATGACATCAACCCGGTCGGCCTCGGCTCCATGACGGCGGCCAGCATCGTCGCCTTCATCGCCTATTCCGGGGTGTTCGGACAGGCAGCCCATGCGCTGGCGAGCTATATCGCGCTGTTCACAGCGATCCTGCTCGCGCCGCTGATCGCCTGGGGCACCAAGGGCCGCTATTACATCGCGCGCCAACCGGAAAAACCGGCCCCGGAGACCCTGACTTCCGGAAACGGCGACAAGAGACTCCGGATCAAATGCTGCATCTGTGAGCATTCATTCGAGCCCGAGGATATGGCTCATTGTCCGGTTTACGCCGGCCCGATCTGTTCGCTGTGCTGCTCGCTCGACGCGCGCTGCGAGGACGACTGCAAGGAAAACGCCCGCATCGGCGATCAGCTGGGACTGCTTCTGGACGCGCTTTTGCCGGTGCCGGCGGTGCAATGGCTCAATTCACGGCTTGGCATCTATCTCAGTGTCATGACCATCGTGACCCTGTCGCTGGGAGCGATCCTTTACCTGGTCTTTATCGAGGCCGCGACGCTCGGCGTGAATGGAGCCCAGGAGGGGATCGCGCGGGCGCTCACGCAGGTGTTCTTCATCCTGCTGGTGATCCTGGGGGTGCTGGCCTGGCTTTTCGTGCTTGTGCACGAAAGCCGGAAATTCGCCAACGAGGAAACCCGCCGCCAGACCAGCCTCCTGATGAAGGAAGTGCGCGCCCACAAACGCACCGACGCGAAACTTCAAAAGGCCAAGGAAGCCGCCGAGTCCGCCAATCAGGCCAAGAGCCGCTACGTTGTCGGCATCAGCCATGAATTGCGCTCTCCGCTGAACGCCATTGCGGGCTATGCCCAGCTCATGCGCAAGGACCCAGCGATCCCTGCCCACCGGCGCGACGCGGTCAAGGTGATCCAGCATTCGGCGGATCATCTGGCCGGGCTGATCGAGGGGCTGCTCGACATCTCCAAGATCGAGGCGGGCCATCTGACGATCTACCGCGAGCGCTTCAATCTGCACGAGTTCCTGACGCAGATCGTCGACATGTTCCGCCTGCAGACCGACGCCAAGGCGCTTCGTTTCGAGTTCCGGCCCGCCGACAATCTGCCGGTCTATGTGTTCGGCGACGAGAAACGCCTGCGCCAGGTGCTGATCAATCTGCTGTCGAACGCCATCAAATGGACCGACACAGGTAGCGTCAGCCTTGTCGTCGGTTATCAAAGCCAAGTCGCGGAATTCTCGGTCGTCGACACGGGGATCGGTATCGCGCAGGAAAACCTGCAGCGGATCTTCAATCCCTTCGAGCGGATCGAGGAGGAGGGCAAGACCTCGGCGCCCGGAACCGGGCTCGGCCTGACGATCACCAAGCTTCTCAGCGAGGTCATGGGCGGAGATATCCAGGTGACGAGCGAACCGGGAAAAGGCAGCACCTTCAAGGTGCGGATCCTGTTGAGCTCGGCCGAGGCGCCGACCCAGATCGTGCGCGCGGAAAAACGCATCCTCGGCTACGAAGGGCCGGTCCAGACCGTGATGGTGGTGGACGACGATCCGGCCCAGCGATCGCTGGTCGCCGATTTCCTGACGCCGCTCGGCTTCAAGGTGCTGGCGGCAAGGGGCGGGCAGTCCTGCCTGGATCAGGTGGCCAGGGAAAGGCCGGATGCCTTCCTGCTCGATATCAGCATGCCGGGCATGAGCGGCTGGTCGCTTGCCGGCAAGCTGCGGGAAAACGGCCACGGCGACGCCGTCATCATCATGATCTCCGCCAATGCCGACGACAGCGGCCGGGATCCGCTGCACCGGATCTATCACGACGACTATCTGGTGAAGCCAGTGCGACTGAGCGCCCTGCTGGACAAGCTGCAACAGGGTTTGAAACTGGTCTGGTTGACGGAAGAGGATCAGCCGCCACCCGCGCTTCAGCCCTATGCGCCGCCGGAAAAAGCCGATCCGGGCAAGATGGTCCTGCCTTCGGAGGAAAGCCTCGGCATTCTGAAACAGCTTTCCAGCATCGGCTATGTGCGCGGGATCCGGGCGAAGCTCGACGACATCGAGGCCCATGAACCGCAGGCGGCGGAGTTCGTCGCCCATATGCGCAAGCTGATCCGCGAATTCGATCTAACCCAATACGACAAGATCCTGGAGGGGCTCGGCCATGATCATGAATGCTCCTAACGTGAGTGAGACCGTTCTGGTCGTCGACGATACGCCGTCCTCGCTGGGCATGCTGACCGATGCCCTTGAAGAGGCCGGCTTCACTGTTCTGGTCGCCCAGGACGGCCGCAAGGCGATCGAGATCGCGCACCGGGTGACGCCCGATGCGGTGCTGATGGATGCGGTCATGCCGGAACCGGACGGCTTCGAGACCGCCAAGCGCATGAAGGCCGTGGAGGCGCTGCGCGACGTGCCGGTGCTCTTCATGACGGGACTGAGCGAAACGGAGCATATCGTCCGGGGGCTGGAATCGGGCGGCGTCGACTACATCACCAAGCCAGTGAACCCGGAAGAGCTGATCGCGCGGCTGAAGGTGCATATGTCCAATGCGCGCAATTCCCACAGCGCCCATGTGGCGCTCGACGTCTCGGGCCGCTTCCTGCTGTCGGTGGATCTTTCGGGAAACATCTGCTGGGCGACGCCCCAGGCCATGGCGCTGATCGCCGTCGGCGACAAGAGTGCGGAGGGCAAGCTGGGCCGGCTGCCGTCGCATGCCGTCGACTGGCTGCGCACGCTGCTGCTCGAAGGCGGCAAGGTGCCTCAGATGGGCCAGGAAGTCACCGCCGCGATGGCGGGACGCGAGCTGAAATTCAGCTATGCCGGGCTGATCAGCGCCGGCGAGCATCTGCTGCGCGTCGACGAGGTCTCCGAAGGCAAGCCGGCGGATGTGCTGAAGGCCGCCTTCGAGCTCACCGAGCGCGAGGCGGAGGTGCTCACGTGGATCGCCAACGGCAAGTCCAACAAGGAAATCGCCGCCATCCTCGACATGAGCCCCAGAACGGTGAACAAGCATCTCGACCGAATTTTCGGCAAGCTCGGGGTGGAGAACCGGACTTCCGCCGCGATCGTATCGCTCCGGAAGCTGCTGGAGACGTGACGGGGAGGCCGTCGAACACCCGGTTTGCAAATTGGCTGGAAATGCCTGGAGGCCGATACTTCGGAGCCATTTGAAAAGTCTGACCCGCCGACAAGGTGCCTGGAAACCGCCGGTTTCGGGAGGCGGCCCAGGTTGGCGGGGTGCTGGACTTTTTCAGGAGCCCGGAGGAGCCGCAAAATAAAGCCCCGCTGCCTTCGGTGAACCCCGACACGCACTCCACCTTCAGGAAGGTGTCGGGTTTCGGTCCGCGCTCCCGGTCTGGGGCATCCGGCCCGGGCTCCACAGGCGATACGCCGTCCCGGGCCGCCGGCTCGGCCGCTGCACCTGCGGGAACCGCTTTGAACGGTCGGCCGGCCGTGATATTCCAGCGGCATAAAACACCAGGGGAAACAGACGATGACCGTTCAGAGCAGTCATCGTCTGTTTCCCCTGGTACACGGCATCATAACCATCGTTAGGGATATCCGGGCAAATGACTTCCGATGCGCATTTCACCGACGCACTGAGCGAGATCGTAGGAGCTTCCTTCGTGCGGACCGGCTCCGCCGGCACCAAGCGGTTCCGGACGGGATTTCGCTCGGGGCAGGGCGAGGCGGAAGCCGTGGTTCTGCCCGGCACGCTTCTGGAGATGTGGCGCGTCTTGCAGGCCTGTGTCGAGGCCAACCGGATCGTCATCCTGCAGGCGGCCAACACCGGGTTGACGGAGGGCTCGACCCCAAGCGGCGACTATGACCGCAACGTCGTGATCGTCAACACGCTGCGCATCGACAAGATCCATCTTCTCAACAACGGGCACCAGATCGTCAGCCTTCCGGGCGGCACGCTCTACAAGCTGGAGAGGATGCTCAAGCCGCTCGGCCGGGAGCCCCATTCGGTGATCGGCTCCTCCAACATCGGCGCATCGATCGTCGGCGGTGTCTGCAACAATTCCGGCGGGGCCCTGACCCGGCGCGGACCCGCCTACACGGAGCTTGCCCTCTACGCGCAGGTGGGCCGCGACGGGGTGTTGCGGCTCGTCAACCACCTGGGGATCGACCTGGGCGAGACGCCCGAGGAAATCCTGGGCCGGCTCGACCGGGGCGAGTTCACCGAAGCGGACGTCAGGGACGGGGTCGGCCGGGCCTCGGACGACGGCTATGCCGACAAGGTCCGCGATGTCACCGCGTCAACGCCCTCCCGCTACAATGCCGACCCGGACCGGCTGTTCGAGGCGTCCGGCTCCGCCGGCAAACTGGCGGTTTTCGCGGTGCGGCTCGACACCTATCCGGCCACCGGAGGGGAGCGCGTCTATTATATTGGCACCAACGATCCGGCGGATCTGGCCCGGTTGCGCCGCCGCATCCTGACCGAGTGCGACGAACTGCCGATCTGCGGCGAATACGTGCACCGCGAACTGTTCGATGTAGCGCGCAAATACGGCAAGGACACCCTGCTGATGATCGACTGGTTCGGCACGGACCGGCTGCCCGTGTTCTTTGCCATCAAGGGCGCGCTCGACGCGCGGCTGAACAAGGTGCCGTTCCTGCCGCGCAATCTGGTCGACCGCACGATGCAGGTGTTGAGCAGCCTCGTCCCCGAGCCGCTGCCGAAGCGGATGCTGGACTGGCGCGCGCGCTATGAGCACCATCTCATCCTGAAGGTCGGCACGGATGCGGCCGGGGCGACGGAAAAGATCCTGTCGGAGATGCTCGACGGGGACGCCTGGTTCGCCTGTTCCGAGGCCGAAGCCAGGAAGGCGATGCTGCACCGCTTTGCCGCGGCCGGCGCGGCCGTGCGCTATCACGCGGTGCATACGAGCGAGGTCGAGGATGTCATCGCGCTCGACATCGCGCTGGCGCGCAACGAGGAAGACTGGTTTGAAACGCTTCCCGAGGAGATCGAGAAGGATCTCGTCGCCAAGCTCTATTACGGCCACTTCTTCTGCCATGTCTTTCACCAGGATTACGTGGTGCGCAAGGGGGCGGATCCCAAGGCGCTCAAGCAGAAGATGCTGGCGCTGCTGGACCGGCGCGGCGCCGAATACCCGGCCGAGCACAATGTCGGGCATCTCTACCCCGCCAAGCCCGCACTGGCCGCCTTCTACGAAGACCTCGACCCGACCAACAGCTTCAACCCGGGCATCGGAAAATCGTCGAAACAGCGGCGGGTGTTCGACACCGAAGCGCAGCCCTGACGCCTGCCGCTTACCGGTTGGTGCGAAGTGACAGCGGGGTCCGGAAAGGCAAGCCGGCGGACGTCCTGAACGCGGCTTTCGAGCTCACCGGGCGCGTGCCGGAAGTCCTCACCTGGATCGCCAACGGCAAGTCCAACAAGGAAATCGCCGTTCTCCTCGACAGGGGTCAAGGACCGTGAAAAAGTATCCTGACGGCGTTTTCGGGAAGCTGGGCGTGGAGAACCGGACGTCGGCGGCGATTGTGTCGCTAAGGAAGTTGTTGGAGACGTGAGGGGGGCGGCGGGTAAACATTAAACTGATGTTGACAGAAGGTAACTTCTTGGTGCGTCAGTGAGTGGGGCTAGAATTGCCGACCATTGCGCTATGCGAAGCCGCTTGATTGGCCAAAAAATCAAGTTTGGTATAGGAAGTAGTTCTTGTCATCTCACTAGATTTTGATTCTTGTTTGCATTTTTAATTTTATTTTTCTTGTCTGCCGTGGGTTTGCAAAGGCGCTTACGTGGTAGGTTTTGTTGTCGCGCCTAGAAAATTTCTCCTCAGTCGATCTCAAATTATTGTCGCGAAGTTTCTTCACGGTGAAAAATATTTTCTTTGAAGGATCGGAACTGCGAAACGAATCATATAAGTTGTAAGTTCCTATTAATGCAATTCGGAGATGTTTATCGTAGGGGGGTGTTTTGCACAACGATATTCTTTCAGAAATAACTCAAGAAGCTAACTTAAGTAGATCCTCCGACGCGGGACGGGAGCTGGTGTCGTTCTTGGATCCAGAACTCACCATAGGGGAATTGCTTGCAATAAATTTTCAAGACGCTCAAGTCTTGGTGCATGATTATGCCCGTCAGAAGGTGAGAGGCCTACCTCACGGTTCGTTTCTCGTGGCTAGTCGGATGAGCTTGGACCCTTCCGCTATTATCCCCGCCGAGGACGAAGAGGCGGCTTTGGTGCTTCTCCGAATTGTAGGCGACTACCAATTACCAAACGCCCGCCTGATGGAGGACTATCGGTTCCAAGCCGGTATGCGCGCGACAGACAGTGAGGAGACCTGGGATCACCCAAATCGGGTGGATGAATGGACCAAAAACAATTTATCCTACGGGGGGTATAAATGCCGAGTCCTTGGCACCTTTCGGATGAAAGAAGCGGAAAACGGAGTTTACAAGTTTTCGTTCGGAGCCGACCTCGTCAACTACTACTCTGGGCGAGGTATGAAGGTTTACAAGCCGGTCGGAAAGCTCTTGTCCAACATAGTGAATTTTCAAAAGACAGTGGGAACAAGTGAATTTGGAGAAGCTGGGCGTCTTCGCATTGGGCGTGTGAGGTTTGCGGCAAGTGAGATAGGGGTTGACGAAGCTTTGGATAACGTTCCGGTCGAAGTCGATCCCACTGACTTTGTATCTCGACGTACATTTTATGGCGGGATGAGTAGAGGCGGTAAATCAAACGCTATGAAGATCACTGCAAAGGCTGTGTATCTTCTGCGTGCGAGGTCAAACTCAGCGAGAGTTGGGCAACTGATTTTTGATCCAAACGGGGAATACGCTAACGCGAATATTCAAGATGGCGGCTCCATCCGGTCTGTCTATGAAGAGATTTCTGGTTTGCAATACGCAGACGAGATTGCGACATATGGTTTGAATGCTCACCCAAATGATCCTCAGCGCAAGATAGTAAAGATCAATTTTTACGGTGCTACGCCCACAAATTGGGGCGACTCCGCGGTTGTCAGAACTGCGCTCGATCAACTTTTTGTTGGCAAACAAATAATTGCGACCTCACTTGGTGAAGCCGGAGAAAAATATATTCTAGCATTTCGTGATGCGAACATTGTTGTGCCAGATGACCTTTCCAGCCGAGGTGATCAAACCCGTCTTAAGAGAGAGGTGCAAGTTTACCGCGGGATACTTCATGCCGCGGGATTTGATGCGCCTAACCAGACAGCGAATATCAGAGGTTTATTTAGTCGTGATCTTCGCGAAGCCATGCAGAACAACCGATGTGACGGCGACAAACAGACCAATATCGCTGCGGCTGGCGCCATCCTTGAGGACGATACTGTATCTTGGGGAGATTTTGTGGATGCTCTTCGTGGATTGCTGTTATTCATGGAAGAGAGAGACAGTGGTTGGAGTGACTTCGATAGGACTTACAGGGACGGCCATAACGGTCGACCTTGGGATCGGGGAACGTTAAATAATCTTCTGCAGATTTTTAGGTATCCAAACGGTGTCCGAAGTTTCATGAGCTTGACAAGGCTGCATTCTGCCAGCTCAGCAGTAGATTACGCGCAGGAAGTAGTGAACGACCTGCGCCTTGGGAAACTGGTGATATTTGATCAATCGACCGGAGATCCTGATCAAAACGTTGCTGCGGCAGAAAGAATTTTGTGGGCAATATTCAATCGCCAAAAAGCTGACTTCGTGGATCCGTCGGTTGACTCTGACGGACAGATCGTACCGCCTCCTCCTGTGATGGTTTATCTTGAGGAAGCGCACAACTTGCTACCCGCCGGCGGTGGGAAAGATGAGCTTCGTACTATTTGGGCAAGAACCGCTAAAGAAGGTTCGAAGTACCGGATAGGAATGGTTTTGGCTACACAAGAACCATCCTCTGTAATGCCAGCGATTTTGAAGAATACAGACAATTGGTTTGTGGCGCACTTGAATAATACGGATGAAGTTCGATCGTTGTCAAAATTCTACGATTTTGAGGATTATGCTCATCAGATAAAAAGTATTTCAGATCCTGGTTTTGTTCGAATGCGGACGCTATCTAATCCTTTTACTATTCCAGTCCAAATCGATCTCTTTCAGGCGAGGTCTAACTGATCGCAATGCCGTACGAAAATCAGCGTGCTTCCGGAGAATCTTTGATTGCGCTGCAACAAAGTGCAATTTTTCAGGAATTTGCGGGTAAGATTAGAGCGCCTGAAACAGTCGCCGTTGATCCTCTCCGACCTACAGACATTCCTCGGCCGGCTTCCGAAATCAATCGCATTGTTGCTATCGATGGTTCACTTGTGACTGAAACACTTCGGGATGGCTTTCCTGGCGCAGAGGCGAGTCTCGTTCAGTTGGCTTTGGTCTATGTCGATCTTAGGAAGCTAAAAACTGAACCCGCGGCAAAGATAATTCCGCCTCGTGCGTTCAACACAATGGATACCGCCCACACACTTCAAACTGTGCTTCCGGGTAGGAATGTTGTGCGAGAGGATGGACTTTCTCCGCGAGATTACTTTCGTGTTTCAGTTTTCGAGGCATTGCAGGGCAAAGTTGTTGCTCAGGGACATGAAACCCTGTTGGAGACCTACGAAAGCCTTGTCTCCGGTAGGGATACACCGTTTAAGTGCCCCGCCTGCGGGAACGAAATAATACCAACCGTGGGTAGGAGCAACTGCCGTTGTGGTGCTGAAGTATTGAGCACGGACCAGCTAAGGTTTCATGAGCGGTTCAACGAAACCGGTCCAAATGGTGAACCTCACGGTGAAGTCATGAGGTTCTTGGAAATTGTTCTCCTTGTAAACGTCCTTCGATATTTTCTAACTTCGGAGTCTGCAGTTCGCGTTCTGCCGGATATTGCATTTGTTCTTGATGGTCCGCTAGCTGCTTTCGGGCAATATGCGTCGTTGGCACCTTACGTCAAAGCCGAATTACGACGCATTCACGAAGAGTCTATCAAAAGAACTGGCCGTGGATTGCTGATATTCTCACTAATAAAGACCGGGCAATTTGTCGAACATTTTGAGCGAATAGACTTTGATCGTGAAAAAGGGCCCGACAGTTTTTTTCCTCGCAGAGTGCGCTTCTCCCAAGTATAAAATATATTCATAGAAATATTGTTTACCGGCCAGATGATGCAAAGGAATGGGGGAAAGCAACATATTTTGGCAGAATGGTACTTTACAAAAGTAAGACTGGGCAAAAGATGGTTGTAAACACGGCGATTACAACAGAAGAGGCGGATGATTTATCTAATGTCTCATTGGGTGCGTACCCAAGACTTGGTGATGTCCTCACTATTGTAGATAGGTTATCCACTTACCTGTTTGAAGGAGGTTTTGTCCCAATTGTTCGGGCACACTCTCACGCTGCAATTCCATTGAAACTTGGTGGTGAAATATTGAAGAACCTCTTTGACGAAGATGTTTGACGGGGAAGTAGATACTTGGCGCATTGGAACGCCAGAAGGTCGATGGGCAGGCTTTGGGCCTTACTACGCGATGTTTCCGGTCAATTTCGCACGTTATATCATTTCAGAATACAGCAATTTAGGTGAAACTGTAATTGATCCGTTTTGTGGGCGCGGAACGACCAACTATGTTTCTCAAGTCCTAGGCAGAAATTCATATGGATGTGAATTGAATCCTGTCGGTTGGTTATACGCAAAGACAAAGGTAAGTCCGGCACGACAGCTAGGGCGCGTATTGCGGCGAATAGACGAGGTGTCAGCTTCGCAAACAGGAGGAGATCGCGATCCAGTCAATGAGTTTCAGGATTGGGCGTGGTGTCCAGAAGTTCTTGGATTCATCAATAGTGCAAGACGAAACTTGGATTGGAGAACCTCGGTCGTTGATCGAACGGTAGCTTCTCTGATGTTGGTTTATCTCCATGCCAAGCTGGGAGGTGGTCTTTCCAACCAGATGCGACAAAGCAAGTCCATGGCACCGGACTATGCGGTCCGTTGGTGGAAAGAGAGAAAAATGCGCCCACCATTCGTTGATCCAAGTAAATTCTTAAAATCTCGCGCAGAGTGGCGATATGCTAAGGGTTTCAGCGCGGCACATGGGCGCAGTCGCTTGTACTTTGGAGACGCAAGAGTCGGTCTTGAACGCTACAATTGCGAACTGGCGTCTTTGATACTTACGTCACCACCTTACCTGGGCATCACCAACTATCAATATGATAACTGGATTCGTTTATGGGCGCTCGGGGGACCAGAACTCCCCGAATGGAATCAAAAATATCGATACGCAAACAAAGAAACCTATGACGCTCTCATCAACGATGTATTTGGTGCTCTTGCCCTCAAATCCCGAGCAGATGCAGTAATCGTCGTTCGGACTGACGCACGTAAATTCACATTGGAAACTACCGCATACTCAATGGACCGCGTCTGGCCACACCATCAATTGTTTGGGCGTAAGTCGAAAGCAAGCAAGCCTACGCAAACATCTCTTTTTGGCGATAAATCGGAAAAGCCAGGAGAAATTGACTTGATTGCAATTCCTCAAGGAAAGGAACCGCCTAGAGGGTTTATTGACGTGGCCACATGTGCAGTAATCTCGTAGGGAATGAGTGAAATGCTTCTCCTGTACGGACATCACCTCGGTCCGTAATTGCCATTTTATTTCAAAGAGCGGGCTATCCAATGAACGTCCAAAAGCACGGGTGAATGAAAGCCGCCAATCCAATTTACCTCGCCCTCACAATCTCCACTGTCCATGGCCTATCTCCTCATTTCGCTGCGCCCAGTCTCAGACCCGATGTAGAGATTGAACTGGCCGCGCGAAAGCTTCTAGAGGCTGGAGCAGGTCTCATTGCATGTTCGACGAAGAAGGGAACTCGTCCCCCTCACCGAAACACATAAACCGGGCTCGTCCAGGCGCGGGTGCCGTCTTCGAGGGTGACGCGGATGTAGAGCGGGTTGTCTTTTTCCGCTTCGATGGCGAGCTTGCGGGTGAAGCGCATCGACGTTGCGGCGTTTTCGTCCGGCAAGCGGTAGAGCTTGAAGAAGCGCGGCAGCTCGCCGGAGTCGTCGAAGATCGTGTCGTCGTAGCCGATATCGGCGATGTCGATTTCGGTGGTGACCAGCGGGGTTTCGATGGCGAGCGTGCCGGCGCTCGGGTCGGCGAGGGTCAGGTCCGCGCCGCCGGAATTGCCGGTGGTGAGCGCCTTCCATTTCACCTCGCTGTCGCTGACGAGATCAAGCGTTTTGTCGCGGTTCAGGAAGTTGACCGGGACCGCCTGCCGGATCGTGTTGCCGGAGAGCTTCGCACCGCCGTCCCAGATCACTTCGCGGAAGCGGCCGCGATATTCCGCACCTTCCCAGTGCAGCCGGATGCGGGCGCCAAGGTCGGCTTCGGCGTAGGGGCGGACGGTCTCAAGGAGATCGAGGCCGTTGAAGATGTCGACCCGCTCGATGGCGCAGGCGGCGTCCACGGCAACGGAAAGCTCCGCGCCGCCCTCGGCCAGGCGGACGATGTCGCCCATCATGGCGGTCTTGCCGGTATGGGACAGGGCCCCGCCGAGCGCCGGGTCGTCATGGTAGATCTCCGCTTCCGCTTCGAAGGTGGCGGTCACGTCGAGGACGACGCGGCCGGTCGGGCCGCCGGTGGTGCCGTAGTGGCGGCGCTTGCGCATGCAGTCGAGGAGGGCGGGGCGGGAGAGCTCCGCGGCGTTGAAGCAGGTGAGGCCGCCGATGGCGCCGAACTTGCCGGCGCCCGGATAGCTGGCGCCCGGGCGTCCCTTGTGGCCGTCGGAATTGCAGACGACGCCGACCCGGTAGCCGAGCTTGAAGGCGTCGTGCAGCAGCCACTCGAAGGTGCCCCAGGAGGAATGCACCTCGACCGACTTCTCGAAGCGGCCGTCATGGGCCACCCGGATATCGGCGTAGCGCCCGCCGCAATGGGCGTAGCAGACGACATCGTCCTCGCCGTTCTTGGCGAAGGCCTCGAAGAGCTCCGCCGCCGTGAAGCAGTCGGTTCCGGCGGTCGTCTGGTCCTCGATCAGCGCATGGGACGAGCGGCGGATCGTGCGCCCCTCCACGGGAAAGAACACGTTGCGGTCGCCGCCGAGCGCCGTGTTGCCGGACCATTCGTAGCCGGGCATCGCCACGAAGCTGCCCGTCGCGTCGAATTCCGCGGTGATGCGGTTGAGCTCGCCCCAGAAGGCGTCGGTGATCTGGAAGTCGTTGCCCTGGTGGCCGCAGGCGTCCATCCAGGCGAGATCGCGGGCGAAGGCGAAATAGTCCCAGGCGCTGCCGGTGCCGATGGTCTCCTCGGACTGGCCGTGCATGTCCGCCCAGAAATGGACCAGCTCCAGGTCCTCGACGATCAGCGGGTTGGTCTTCGCCACAAGGGTTCCGTCCTCGCTCCGGACCGTCACCGACACCTTGCCGGGCGTGGCGACGACAAGCCCGGGGAGGGTGAAGGACCGGTCGCCCGGTGTCAGTTCCACGCTTGCCGGCAGGCCCTCGATGGCGCCGTCGGCCTCCAGCAGAAAGCGTGCCGCGCAGCGGTCGGAGGGGTTGCCCCATTTGTCCTCGCCCTTGAGCTTCAGGGCGAAGCTCTCGCCCGGGCGCCGGAGCGAGGGCAGGGCGGCGACATAGCGCTCCGGTTCGCCCGGCACGATGGAAATCATCGGCTGGACCGGCAGCGGCTGGAAGTTGAAGGTCGCGATCGGGTCGACGAGGATGCGGAACTCGAAGGTCTTTTCACAGAAGGTCTGGAGCCGCATGCCCGGCCCGCCATGGTCGGTCACGCCGAAGCGGATGGTGAGCGTGTCGCCTTCCTGCAGGAATCCCTTCACCACCTTGATCCAGAGCGTGCGGTCCCACGGGCGGACGTTGCCCTTCGGGTCCCAGCGCAGCTGCAGGACGGCGCCGTTGGAGGCCTCGACCGTGCAGTAATTGGGGCCAGCGGGATCGTCGAACTGCGGATTGCTCTGGTCGGAGGCGAAGCGGAAGACGATGCGCAGGCTGCCGCTGTCGTCGATGCCGAACTTGCCGGCCGTATAGACCAGCGTGAAGGACGCATGGGAGCCGGCTTCGAACCCGCCTTTCGGGGAAATCTCGGCGTGTCCCAGAAGTGCTGGATCGATCGCGTGGCGGATCACACCGCTGTCCATCGCTTCCCAGGGCCGGTCGGCGGCGGAGGTCGAGAGGTTTTCAGTCATGACAATCTTTCTTGCAGTCAAGGGGCGGAGGCGGATGCGCCCGCGAAGGGGACGCGCCTAGCCGACGAGGCGAACGAGCGTCAGGGAGAGCGGCGCGATATAGGTGATGAGCAGAAGGTCGACGATCAGGACCAGGATGTAGGGCCAGATCGCGGCGACCACCCTCTCGATGGAGACCTTGGTGATCGCCGAGGCGATGAAGAGATCGACACCGAGCGGCGGCGTCACGGTGCCGATGGAGAGGTTGACCGAAACGATGATGCCGAACAGCACCGGATCGATGCCGAAACTCATGGCCGCGGGGTAAAGGATGGAGGTGAAGATCACGATGGCCGCCGCCGCGTTCATCAGGCAGCCGACGATCAGCAGGAAGACGTTGACCAGGAGAAGGTAGACGATGGGCCCGCCGGCGAACTCCGCCATATGCGCGGAAATGCTCTGCGGCACCTGGTTGATGGTGATCAGCCAGGCGAAGACCCCGGCCGCGTTCATGATGAACATCACCACCGCCGACGACAGCACCGCCTTGTAGAAGGCACGCCACAGCGAGGCCAGCGTCAGCTCGCGGTAGAAGGCGCCGACGAGGATGCCGTAGAGCACCGCGACGATGGCGGCCTCCGTCGGCGTGAACACGCCGCCATAGATGCCCGACAGGATGATCACCGGCATCAGAAGCGGCAGGAAGGCCTGCTTGAAGCTTGCCCAGATCTCCTGGCCACCCTGAAACGCGGTCTTCTCGACCTCCTGTTTCGACGTCAGGAAACGGTTCAGGAGCAGAAGGGAAACACAGATCAGGATGCCGGGCACCATGCCGGCCAGGAACAGGTCGGAAATGGAAACCCCGGTGACGACGCCGTAAAGGATCAGGAGGATCGAGGGCGGGATGATCATGCCGGTGACGCCGGCCGCCGCGATGGTCGCCGCCGTGTACTCCGGGCGATAGCCCTTTTCTTCCATCGGCTGGTTCATCACTCCGCCGATGGCGGCGACGGTGGCCGCGTTGGAGCCGGAAAGCGCGGCGAAGAAGGACGACGACAGGATCGCCACCGCCGCGAGCCCGCCGGTCATGTGGCTGACCAGGGACGAGGCGAAGCCGACGAGCCGCCGCGACATGCCGCCGGTGGACATGATTTCGCCGGCGAGGATAAAGAAGGGAATGGCGAGCAGCGGAAAGGAATTGTTCGTCGCGAGCATGCGCTGGGCGATGATTTCCATGCTGATCCCGCTCAGCCACAGCCCGAACACGCTCGACAGGCCGAGCGAAACGGCGATCGGCACCCGGAGCAGCATCAGAAGGACAAGGGAACCGAAGAGGGCGGCGGTTGTCATGGGCGATGATCCTGGCGAAGGCTGGACGGAAAAGACTTAGTGATCGTCGGCGAGAAGCTGATCGGCCGGCAGTCGCCACTGCCTGGCCAGCAGTTCGGCGGCATAGATCAGAAGGAAGGCCATGCCCGCGGGGATCGCCCCGTAGACCCAGGCCATGGACACCTCCAGCGCCGGTGAGATCTGCGCCTGGACGCGCAGGGTGAGCAGCAGGCCGCTGCGGAACAGCACGGCGAAGAACAGCACGCAGGCCAGCGTGGCTAGGATGAGCGCCGAGCGCTTGAGGACCGGCGGCAGGTGGGCGACCAGAATGCCGATGGCGGCGTGCATGTTGCGGCGGAAGGCGATCGCCGAGCCCAGGAAAATCATCCAGATGAAGAGATAGCGGATCAGTTCGTCCGGAAAGGCGAGCGAACTTTCGATCACGTAGCGAAACACCACGGTGGCGATGCCGAGGACGAACATCGCGACGAAGGCGATGACGCACACCACCGCCAGGGCAAGCTCGGAAAGGTCGAGAAGGTTTCTTACGGCTTTCATCGTGCTGCTCCTGGCGGCTTCCGGTGCTTGCTTACTTCGTGTCGACCGCGGACTGGATCAGCTCGGCGCCGATCTTCTCGCGGTATTCACCCCAGACCGGCTCCATCGCCGCCTGGAAGGCCGCTGCCTGGTCCGGGCTCAGACGCGTCACGGTCATGCCGCCGGCTTCCATCTCGGAGAGATATTTCCCCTCGACCGCGTTCATTTCCTTGCGTTCCCAGTCCTGGGTTTCGATCGCCACGTCCTTGAACAGCTTCTGGACGTCCTCGGGCACGCCGTTCATGATCTTGTCGCTGGCGAGGAACATGATCCCGGCCCACTGGTGGTTGGACAGGGTGATGAAGTCCTGCACCTTGTCGAAGCCGAAGGCCTTGACGTTGCCGACCGGGTTGTCCTGGCCGTCGACCGTGCCCTGCTGCAGGCCGGTGAAGACCTCCGACAGCGCCATCGGCGTCGGATTGGCGCCGAGCGCCTTGAAGGTGGCGACGTTGAGCGGATTGTTGACGACGCGGAACTTGATGCCGGTCATGTCGTCCGGCATTTCGATCTTTGTCTTGGCCGTCGTGATGGTGCGGAAGCCGCTTTCATACATGGCGAGCGTGTGGATGCCCGTCGCCGCCTGGAGGCCTGCGTAAAGCTCCTTGCCGACCGGGCCGTCGGAGATCGCGTAGGCGTGTTCGCTGTCACGGAAGAGGAACGGCAGGTAGAAGATGTCGAGCGGCGGATAGAAGCTTGCCACGTTCGTGGTCGGCACCAGCGCGAAGTCGATCACGCCGATCTGGATGCTTTCCACCAGTTCGCGCGAGGAGCCGATGGTCGAATTCGGAAAGACCTCGACGGTGATCTTGCCGCCGCTCTTTTCCTTGACGATGTCGGCGAATTTCTGCGCGCCCTGCGCCAGCGGGTGGGTCTCGTTGTAGGGATGCCCGAATTTCAGGGTCATTTCAGGCATGTCCTGGGCCACGGCGCCGGTAAGGGCGAGGCCGCTGACGGCGAGCGCGGCGACGATCGTCCGCGTATGGGTGAAGGCCTTGCGGACAAGGCTGCCGGGGGTGGAAAATGTCAGTTCCATGGTTTGCGTTCCTGTCTCTCGAGTGATGTCCGCCTCCCGATGGCGGAGGGCATGCCGATGGGCTTTGGCGCCCATTCTTGTCTGCTGGGTCGAGCCGGGCCGGGGTTCGTCAGCCCGCCTCGCCGAAATCCGTCTGGCCGTGCTGCGCCATGGGCACGATCTCGATGACGCGGTCGCTCGGCGGCACGAAGATGCGCTGCCAGGTGATCGGCGTGTCGCGGTAGCTGAGCCCGCAGATGGACCAGACGATGCCGTACTGGCCGGGGGGCACGTCGAGCTGGCGCGCCACGCGCGGCGGCAGCGGCTGACAGGCCATGGTCTGGCGGGTGTTGAGCGTCGGCGCGTTGAAGCGCTCGGCGAGCATGTCGCGGAAGGAAACGCCGTTCAAAGTGGACTGGCTCATCCGCGCGAGATCGGAAAACCGGTCGGCGGGAAGGTAGATCTCGCTGAACACCTCGAATTCGTCATTCACCGAAACGAGGCGGTGGATATGGACATATTCACCGTCCGGGGTGCCGAAGAACTGGCTCCAGGGCCCGCTCTCGCGCGTGGTCTCGACACTGACGATCTTGAAATAGACGGGCAGGAGCCGCGTGCCGCCTTCCGCCAGAAAGCGGAAATGCTTGAGCTGGCCTTCCTGCGCCCGAGCGCCGGAAACAAATGTGCCGCGCCCGTGATGGCGCTCGACCACGCCCATCTGCACCAGGCTGCGCAAGGCGCGCTGCACGGTGCCGAGACTGGCGCCCATCTCCGCCGCCAGCTGGTCCTCGGCCGGAAGCCGGTCGCCGGGCAGCCAGCGGCCGTCCTCGATCGCGGTCAGGATCTCTTCCGAAATCCTCTGGTGCTTCGCCTTGGCCGGGCCGCCGGTGTTGGCGACCTCACGCAGGATGGTTTTCTTCATCGCTCTAAAGGTCCTCTGTAGGACTTGATGAAGAAACGCTAATTTAGGCTGAGATCATACGTCAAGTCCTATATAGGAATATCATGCGTTTGCCGTCAAAACGGGCGCGCTGCCGAAAAATGCGGCGGGTTTCGCGAGGGAAATGGCGTCTCGCTGGGCAAAGCGGGCAGAGCTGGGCGGGAGGCGCAGACCCGGTTGCGGTTCGACCTGAGCCGCCCGACGCCCTAGAACTGCTTCTCGGCTCTTGCCTCGATGGCCACGTCGAGAAAGCTCTGGATCAGTTTCAGCTCGCGCTTGTCGGCCGGGAGGGTGATGCAGTCGCGGTAGTCTTCCGGCATTTCGACGATGGGGATCGCCGCAAGCTTGTCGGAGGGATAAAGGCTGTTTTGCAGGAGAAGTCCGACGCCGAGCCCGTGCAGGATCGCTTCCTTCACCATCGGGAAGGTGGTCGTGCGGATGATGCGGGGAAAATCCAGGCCGTGTTCGCGGATCTTGGCGCGGGCGATCTTCTGTGTCAGTGAGCCGTCTTCGGGAAGGATCAGCGTTTCGCCCTGAAGTTCGCTCAAGGACAGTTTTTTCCGTGCCGCGAGCGGGTGGTCGCGGCGCAGATGCGCCATGTAGACCGTCCGGCGCAACACGTCGGTGTAAAGCGCCCCGCTTTCCTCCGGCTCCGTGACGATCGCGATATCCACCTGCCGGTCGGCGAGGAGGCTCATCGCGCTTGTCCAGTCGTAAAGCGTGAAGTCGATCTGGACATTGGGGTAGAGCTTGCCGTAGCGGGCGATGATCGGCATCGCCGGACGGGGCGCGTTGGCGATCAGACGTATGTGGCCGTCGGTCAGCGCGCTGTAATCGTTGATCTTCTCGGTGACGAGCTGGTCCAGGGTGGCCAGCCGGTCCGTTATGCGGAAGAGTTCCGTTCCCGCGCGCGTCAGTTCCAGCCCCTCGCGCCGGCGGATGAAGAGCTGCGTTCCCATCTTGCGTTCCAGGTTCGCCACATGCTGCGTCACCGAGGACTGGGTGACGCCGAGCCGCAGGGCCGCGCGCGAGAAACTTTTTTCGCGGGCGACATAGGTGAAGGCGGTGATCTGGTACGGGCTCGGCCTGGAGTTCATGACAGTTCCATGTTGTTTTGCACCGCAAACCTTAGTCAGCATTAGCGACGCTTATATTACGTCACAGACATTTCAATCGGCCTGCCTAAGGTGCGCCCGTAACCAGAAAGGGCGGTGCCATGTCTGCCATTCAAATGCGGTCGATTGAAAAATCCTTTGGCGAGACGCCGGTGCTCAGGAACGTCGATCTGTCGATCAGGGCCGGTGAGTTTCTGACGCTGGTCGGGCCGTCCGGCTGCGGCAAGTCCACGCTGCTGCGGATCCTTGCGGGGCTCGAGGCGCCGAGCGCCGGGTCGGTGGTCATCGGCGACAGGACGGTCAACGGCGTTCGCGCCGCCAACCGGAACCTGGCGATGGTGTTCCAGTCCTATGCGCTCTATCCGCATCTGACGATCGCCGAGAACATGAAGACGCCCTTGCGGCTGCGCGATCTTTCCTTCACCGAGCGGCTGCCGTTCGCCGGTCCGCTGATCGCTCGCGACAAGCACAGGAAACTGCAGGAGCAGGTGGAAGAGACGGCGAAGGTCCTGCGTATCGAGGGGCTCCTGAACCGCAAGCCCGGCCAGCTCTCCGGCGGACAGCGTCAGCGCGCGGCCCTGGGCCGGGCCATGGTGCGCAAGCCGGTCGCCTTCCTGATGGATGAGCCGCTCTCGAACCTTGACGCGGCCCTGCGCATCCACATGCGCTCCGAACTGGCCGAGCTGCACCGCTCCTTGCGAACCACCTTCGTCTATGTGACCCACGACCAGGCCGAGGCGCTGACCATGTCGGACCGCATGGCGGTCATGATGGACGGTGACATCCTTCAGCTCGGATCTCCCGAGGACGTCTACAACAACCCTCAGGATATTCGTGTCGCCGAATTTGTCGGCGCGCCGAAGATCAACCTGCTTCCGGGCGAGGTCGATGAGGCCGGCCATGCCCGCTGCGGCGAGGTCGCGCTGTCGCGGGTCGCGGCCGGAGCCGCCTCCGGCGAGGTCAGGATCGGCCTGCGTCCGGAGCATCTGGCCGTGGTCGAGCGCGACGAGCCGGGCGCCCTGACCGGCCGCCTGGTGCACCGGGAGAACCTCGGCGCGGACCTCTACCTTCATCTGGCGATGGCCGACGGCAAGCACCGGATGGTGGTGCGGACCGGGGTCCACGAAAGCGGCCATATCGCGGTCGGCGACGATGTCACCTTTGTGCGCAAGCGCGGCGAGGCGATGGTTTTCGGCCGGGACGGCAAGCGCCTGTCGCTTTCGGAAGCGCCCCGAACCTCTATTCCGGAGGTCGCGTGATGACGCGGGGAAGCGCCCACTGGTGGTTCGTCGGTCCCGCACTGTTCCTGATGATCGTCATCCTGCTGATGCCGATCGGGATCGCGGGCGTGTTGAGCTTCACCAATTACAGCCTCGGCAACGCCGGCGCCGACTGGGTCGGTCTCGACAATTACGAAAAGATCTTCACCCGCTCCACCTACGAGAAGATGTTCGGAGCGACGTTCCGCTATGTCTTCGTGGTCGTGCCGCTCTCGGTCGGCCTCGGTCTCGGCGCCGCGCTTCTGATCAATTCCACGAAACGGTTCGGCGATCTTTACAAGACGATCTACTTCCTGCCTGTCATGGCGGCCCTGATCGCGATGGCGATCGTCTGGGAATTCGCGCTGCATCCGACCGTCGGCATCGTCAACAGCACCCTGGAGCGAGGCTGCGGTTCGGTCCTGGAAACCTGGAGCTGGTACGCGCACGGCTGCGAGCGGGGCTTTCCCTTGTGGCTGACCGATCGCGACTACGCGATCTGGACGGTCGCCTTCATCGGCATCTGGCAGGGCTTCGGTTTCAACATGGTGCTTTATCTGGCCGGACTGACCTCGGTGCCGCGCGAGCTGTATCACGCGGCGGAGATGGACGGCGCCAGGACCGCCTGGGACCGCTTCCGGCTGGTCACCTGGCCGATGCTCGGGCCGACGACGGTGTTTGTCGTGACGATTTCCGTCATCCGCTCGTTTCAGGTGTTCGACACGGTTGAGGCCTTCTATCCGCAAGGCGGAGGCCCGTCGAAATCCGTCTACGTGATGATGTTCGCGATCTACGAAAAAGCCATCCAGCAGAACCTGATGGGGATCGGCGCCGCGATTACGGTCGTGTTCCTGGCCTTTGTCATGTTCCTGACCCTGATCCAGCGCTGGCTGATAGAAAGAAGGGTGCACTACACATGACCGACCTTTCGCTTTCCTCCGCGGGGGCGTCCAGCCTGCCGGCCTACCGTTTTTCCGTCGGCGAGACGATCAAGCATGTGGTGCTGATCCTGGGCGCGCTGATCGTGCTGCTGCCGTTCTATGTCATGCTCAGCTACAGCTTCAAGAGCCCGGCGGAGATCATGCAGAACACCGGCGGTTTCTTCGGGCTGCAGGAGGCCTTCCGGGACGACTATTGCGTCAAGCTCGGCAAGGACGTGGCCGACTGCATGGTCACACCCGTCATCTACAATTACACGACGGCCTTCCAGAAGGCGCCGCTGCTGCGGTATCTGCTGAACGGGGCGATCGTCACCGCATCGATCTTCTTCATTCAGGTGCTGGTGGCGCTGCCCTGCGCCTATGCCCTGGCCAAGCTTCGATTCTGGGGCCGGGAAGCGGTCTTCGGGCTGGTGCTGTTCTGCCTCCTGATCCCGGTCCATGCCATCGCGCTGCCGCTTTACATCATGCTGGCCAAGCTGGGGTTGACCAACACCTACGCGGCCCTGGTCATTCCCTGGACGATTTCCGTCTTCGGGATCTTCTTGATGCGGCAGTTCTTCATGACCGTGCCGGACGACCTGATCGACGCGGCGCGCATGGACGGCATGAGCGAGTTCTCCATCATCTGGAACGTCATGCTGCCGACCGCGGTTCCGGCCCTGCTGGCCTTCGCGATCTTCTCGGTGGTGGCGCACTGGAACGACTATTTCTGGCCGCGGATCGTGATCACAGGAGACCGGGACCTGTTCACGCCGCCGCTCGGCCTGCGCGAGTTCAAGGGCGACGCGGACGGCGACAACTTCGGCCCGATGATGGCGACGGCGACGATCATCGTCGCGCCGCTGATCGTCGCCTTCCTGATCGCCCAAAAGCGTTTCATCGAAGGCATCACGCTGAGCGGCATGAAGTGACGACAAGGACAAGGAGCCGCCAGACCGGCGGCTCCATTACCGAAATCCCGAAGGGGATCAACCGGGTGCGGGCGAGTTTGGCGACCTGACCGCCCCATCGGCAACATTACGGAGACTTCCATGAAAAAGTGTCTGACTGCAATAGCATTTCTTCTGGCGGCCGGCACGGCCCAGGCGGAAGACAAGATCACCATCGAATTCGCTTATCCCTACAGCCACCTGTTCGATGTGACCTATGAAAAGATCCTGCCGCTCTTCAACGAGAAATATCCCAACATCGAAGTGAAGATGCGCGCCTCGTATGAATCCTACGAAGATGCGTCCAACACCATCCTGCGTGAAGCCGTTGCCGGCGAACTGCCGGACGTCACCATGCAGGGCCTGAACCGTCAGGCGATCCTGGTCGACAAAGGCATCGCAAGGTCGCTCGAGCCGTTCATCCAGGCTGAGGAAAACTTCGCCAAGGACGGCTATCACGAGGCGATGCTGAAGCTCGGCACCTTCAACGGTGAAGTTCACGGTCTGCCGTTCTCCGTTTCCCTGCCGGTCGGCTACTACAACATGGACGTGATGGCCAAGGCCGGCATCACTTCCGTCGATCAGCTGCCGACAACCTGGGACGAAGTCGTCGAGACCTGCGGCAAGCTGCGCGAAGCCGACGTCAAGAACCCGATCTTCTGGGGCTGGAACATCACCGGCAACTGGTTCCTGCAGGCGCTGATGTGGTCCCAGGACAAGGCGACCATGGAAGGCAACGACATCCAGATCGACAGCCCGGAAGGCCTGACCGCGCTGAAGACCATGCACAAGATCTTCCGCGAATGCGACATGCAGAACATCGAGTGGAAGGCCGCGCTGTCGTCGTTCTCAGCCGGTGAAATCGGCATGATGTTCTGGTCCACTTCCGCTCTGGGTGCCGTCGAGCGCGCCAAGGGCGATTTCGTCCTGACGACCCACGAGTTCCCGGGGCTGGACGCCTCCGGCCCGAAAGGCCTGCCGGCCGGCGGCAACGCCGCGATGCTCGTTTCCACGTCGACGGATCCGAACAAGTTGCAGGCGGCCTGGAACTGGCTGAAGTTCATCACCTCCGGTCAGGGGGCTGCAGAAGTCGCCCGCACCACCGGTTACATGCCGCCGAACAAGGCGGCCAACGAAGTCATCCTGGCCGACTTCTACAAAGAGAACCCGAACAAGGAAACCGCGGTGCGCCAGCTGCCGCTCTTGCGCGACTGGCAGGCCTATCCGGGCGACAACGGCCTGGCCGTTACGCAGGTCATCTACGATGGCATCGAAGGCATCGTCACGGGTGAATACGACGACATGGAAGAGTTGCAGGAACAGCTCGCGGAAGAAACTCAGGATCTTCTGCCGTCCGGCAACTGACCTTTCCAATGAATTTGCGCCGCCCGGGCCTCCGGGCGGCGTTTCCATTCCCAACCAAGAAAGGGCGCGGCGTGAAGCTCCTGCAATTCACCGACATTCACCTGACGGCACCTGGACAGACCATCGGCGGACGCGAGCCGAACATCAATTTTCAAAAAGCGCTCGACCATGCCCTGGAGCATCACGCGGATGCCGATGCGCTGGTCATCACCGGGGACCTCTCCGATTGGGGCGACCTTGAGGACTACAAGCGTCTGAAGGACATGATCTCGGACTACCCGGTTCCGGTGCGTCTGTGCATCGGCAATCACGACAAGCGAAGCGTGTTCCTGTCGGTCTTTCCCGAATTCGCCGACGACGACGGCTTCGTGCAGGAGGTCTTCGACCTGCCCGAGGGGACAGGTATGACGCTCGATACCTGGGGGCCGGAGAGCCACGCCGGGTTCTATTGCGAAAAGCGTCTCTCCTCGCTGGACGAGAAACTGTCGGCCCAGGACAAGAAGGTCTGGCTGTTCATGCACCACAATCCGGTGCCGATCGGCATCGGTCCCATGGACAAGATCATGCTTCAGGACGCGGAGGCCTTCGGGGAGGTGATCGCCCGGCATTCGGCCAAGATCTCCCATATTTTCCATGGCCACTGTCATTTGCCGTTGTGCGGTTCCCTCCATGGGGTGCCCTTCAGCGCGCCGCGTGGCACCAATCACGCCGGGTGGCCCGATTTCGGAGCCAAGCGAAACCTGAGCAGTTCCGATCTGCCCGAGGCTTACGCGGTCATCCTGGCCGACAGCAGAAGCACGATGGTCCATATGGTTGAGTTCGGCTACGCGGGTGAAATCCGCGGCGAAGGCTCGCCGGAATACGCCGACTGGGACCGGCTGACCATGATCCGCTAGTTTGGCGATTTTGAAAGTCGTCCGAATGAGTGCCGTCAATCCTGTTTGTCTGCCGCTCCTTTCGACGAGAGATCGGTTGATTGCATTCGCTCCGGATTAGGACTGGGGTCCGGCTTTGCGCCTCTTGGCCGGGCCGACCCTGACGGGAACCGCGGTTTTTCACCTGCCTGCGCGGGTTCCGCCTTCATGGGGCTCCTTTGCTATCTGCCCGATCCTCCGGCGGTGCGATGCGGACGCACCCCGCAGGGGGGGCATAGCGCTGCTGCAAGGAGGGTGTCGATCCCGATAGACAATTTCCGGTATTTCCATTATCACCATATCATCAGATGACTTGGTGACTTTAATGCAATCCATAGCGAGAACCAGCCTGGCCGACAGCGCCGCCGATGCGATCCGGACGGAAATCGTCCGTAGCCGCTGGCCGGTCGGCGACAAGCTGCCCAATGAAGCGACGCTTTCACAGGAGTTGTCGGTCAGCCGCGGCACCGTGCGCGAAGCGGTGCGCATTCTTGTGTCGCAAGGGTTTCTCGAGACGCGGCAAGGATCGGGAACCTATGTGCTTTCGGCGGTCGACACGATCGGGCCCCTGACAATGGCGCGCCGCGCGACCCTGCGCGATCAGTTCGAGGCGCGGCTGGCGCTCGACGCGGAAGCGGCCAGGCTCGCGGCGCATCGCCGGACACCGGAGGTGATCGCGGAGCTGCGCCGGCTTCTCAACGAGCGCGGGAATTACGACGGGTGCGACAAGGCGGCCTTCGTGGCGAAGGACTTCGCTTTTCACAAGGCCGTCGTGGCGGCGTCGCAAAACAGCGTTCTGGTCAACATGTATGCCTTCTTTTCCTCCATCATCGGGGAGACCATCGAGGCGACGCTGGGCGAGGAACTGCGGGAGCCGGACATGGCCGCCCATGCATCGATCGTCGACGCCATAGAGACCGGCGATCCGGACAAGGCGGAGGCCGCCGTGCGCCGTTTCATGGCGCCGGTTCTGCGCGATCTGGAACGGCTGCTTTCCTCATGACCAGAACGGCACCCGTCGATCCGGGATCGATCGAGCTGATCGACGCGGAAGAGACCGGCGTCATCCCGGCTCCTGGACCCGCGGCAGGCCCGAGTGCCGTCGCACGGTTTGTGCTGGGGGCGAGCCTCGTTCTCATCGCCTTCAACCTTCGTCCGGTCTTCTCCAGTGCTTCGGCGCTTCTTCCGGAAATCCGGGCGGGTTTCGGGCTGTCGAATACCGGGGCAAGCCTGCTGACGACGCTTCCCGTGGTCTGTCTCGGCCTGTTCTCGCCCTTCGCTCCGCGTCTGGCGCGCGCGGTCGGCACGGAACGTACGCTGCTTGCCGTCGTCTTTCTGCTTGCGCTGGGAACCGCCCTGCGTGGCCTCGATTCCGTTCCGCTGCTTTTTTTCGGCACCGCGCTTGCCGGGGCCTGCATCGCGGTCGGCAACGTGCTTCTGCCCGGCCTGGTCAAACGAGACTTTTCCGACAAGGCGGCGCTTCTGACCGGCTGGTACACGATGGCCTTGTGCGGCGGGGCGGCGGCCGCTGCCGGACTGACCATCCCGCTGCAAAACGCGCTCGGCGGTTCGCTGAACGGTGCCCTGGCGGTCTGGGCCCTTCCGGCCCTGCTGGTCGGTGTCCTGTGGTTGCCGCAAGTGCTTGCCGCGAACGGGCAGGCGCGGGGGGGCCGTTTTACCGTCAAGGGAATGTGGCGGGACAGGATCGCCTGGCATGTCACCCTGTTCATGGGGCTCCAGTCCGCGCTCGCCTATTGTGTTTTCGGCTGGCTGGTGCCGATTCTCAGGGCGCGCGGGCTCGACGGGGTCACCGCCGGCGCAATCGTGTCCGTCTCGGTGATGATCCAGGCCGGCTCCTGTCTCATCGTTCCGCATATCGCTGTGCGCGGCAAGGATCAGCGGCTGATCAATGTGGTGCTGTGCGCGATGTCCGCCGGTGCCCTGATGGGCTTGCTGTTCGCACCGCTTTCGACGGTCTGGGTCTGGGCGATTGTCCAGGGCATCGGACAGGGCGGGCTGATCGCGGCGGCGATGACGGCGATCGTTCTCAGAACGGAAGATTCCCACGCCGCGGCCCAGCTCTCGGGCATGGCGCAATGCGTCGGCTACACGCTTGCTGCGATCGGCCCGCTGATTGTCGGCTTCATTCGTGGCTGGACCGGAAGTTTTACCTGGAGCGCGGTGCTGTTTCTGGCGCTGGGGCTGGGAGCGGCGGTCAATGGATGGTTCGCTGGCCGGGCGGTACACGTTAACGTCAAGGTCTTGAAAGTCGACTGAAAAAGGCGCTGTGCGCGGCTGTCCCGGCCTGATCTCCCGGTTCACGCTGTCTGGTCAGGGGGCGCGATGAACCCCTGATAAATTTGACAAAATGCGAAGGAGCTTCGTAATACCCTTTTAGATATTTCCCTGTAGATAATCCAACCAAGAGTTGATTTTTCACGGAGCGCGGAACTTTCCACCCTGGCTGGAGTGGCAAGTCTTCAAAGCGGCCGGGTGACTTCAACCGGTATCCGGATGCGGTGTTTCAGGCATGTCATACAGGGGCTTACATTGATCAAACTCGATATTGTTGACGATACGCAAATAAACAGCGGGTCTGTTTATGTCACGGGACACGGAATTCCGGGCAACACGACGGCGGAGGGAGGGCCCGACAGTCTCAACGTGCTGAGCTGGAAGGGGCGCTTCGTCCAGGCGGCGGTCTTGATTGCCGACGCCAGCTGGGAAAACGGCACGGCGACCATCACGACAACGGTTGCGAACGAAGTTCAGGTCGGCGACACGGTCTATGTTTCAGGCGTCAGTGTTACTGGCTACAACGGCGTCTATAAGGTCACCGCCACGGATCCCTCAGCGCGCACGTTTCAGTTCAGTTATCCTTTCAGTCTGAATGCTGGCACAGGCGGTGCCGTGTACTTGCCGGAACTGCTCTCAACGTGGGAGATCAAGAGCGCCAAAGGCGCCGACGGCATGGTCACCCTCGGGCTCCAGTGGCCCGCCAATATTCCGCTCAATTCGCCGATATACCTCTCCGGGCTCTCTGGCGACGGCGTTGCGTGGAACGGGGTCCGTACCGTTGCGCAAAACCCGTCTAGCAATCCGGCTCTGGCCTCGAACGAGATCCAGTTCGATTTTGCCTCAGCCAGCGGAACGGTCGGTGATCTGACCGGAGCCTCCGTCCAGGTCGTCTCGCTGATGCCCGTCAATCTGATGGCGCTGCCATGGAACCCTTCGACGAACGAGCGCAGTATTTCGCTCGACGCGGGCATTGAAGGTTGTTCCGCCCAGCTTGTTGCGATGGTCACCCCGGCAGGGGAGCTTCCGTTTCCGCTGGGGATCACGCCAGGCACCGCGAATCTCAGCAACCTGAGCATCGCACCGTTCCGCGTTGGCCAGCAGGCCGGGAATTCCGTTGCGGATATCGTCGAGTTCTACTATGCGGGAGAAGGCCGTGGTTCGACGTTCGATGTCAGTCAGGTGGACGGATTTGCCTTGCCGCTCACATTGAAGGCCTCCGGGGTCTCCTCCGGTCCGTCGCAGGTCGGCGTCAACCCAAAGCTTCAGGGCTTCGATCGTGAAGCTGTCGGAAGGGCCTTCACCGCCTTTATCGGCAAAGAGCCGGAGGACGTACGGACCAGCGGGGCGTTTGGCCGCCTGCTTTACGACGGGGCGGTTTCCGCCAACCCGTGCTCCATTGCGGCGGCAGGCGGGCAAGGCGGGACACTGTCGGGTGTCAGCCTGGCTGCCGCGAACCCCGGCAGCGCTATCATTCAGGCCACGACGTCCGGCCCCCATGGTCTGGTTCCGGGGCAAAGCATCACCGTTGCCGGGGCAAATGCCCCCTATGACGGAACGTTCACGGTGCTGGAGACCGGCCTGACCGATACGTCATTGACAGCGGAGACCTTCACCTACGCAGCTGCCGGTAGTCCCTCTTCAAACGCCACCGGAACCGTGACGCCAACCACGTTCGGTGTCATCGCCACGGGCTCGGCCAATCTCGTCGTCGCGACCAGTTCGGGAACGGCGCCGACTGCCGGTTCGGTGGCGCAGTTGAGCAACGTGCCCGACGGTACTTTCTCTGAGAGCGTCGACGGATCCTACACGGTGGTTGCCATTCCATCGAACGCCGGTCTTTCCGGAGGTGTCGTTTATCTTTCGGCGACAAGCGGTCAGTCGTTTGCCGTTGGCAGCGTCACGGGCGGAGGAACGCTCGACACTCCAGTCTTCGCCGCGCCGCCAAGCGTTCCACGAGATCAGTTCTTCGTGATCGCGGCGCCCAAGGACTGGCTTGCCAACCAGTCTTTGGAAACCGCCAAGACCGATCCCCTGGCAACATGGTGGGATGCGACGATCGATGCTTTTTTCGCGAAAGACAACGTTCTACGGGTCGCGGTCGGAACCGATTGCTACAAGGGCGTCTACAACCAAGAGTACCAGGCATTCGAGTTCAGCCTCACGTCGGACGAAGCTGGAACTGTCCTCTTTGACATCGCGAAACCTGTCGCCTCGACCGGGCAATCCCAGAGCCTGGCCAATGCCACCTGGGTCTGGGGACAGGCCGGCATTCCCTCCGACACCAAAGGGGCTGTCTGGGACCAGATCGTCCAGGCTTTCTGCCGCGGCGTCGCGATGGACGGTGTGTTCAAAACGGATCAGAAGGGCGTCGGCTTAAGCAATTCCGCCTGGACCGCGACCGAAAACTGGTACACCGAGCACTCCAGTCCGAATTTTCCGAATTTCACATCGCGGTACTGTCCGTTCTCGAAGTTCCTGCACTACGGAACGCTCGACGGGGACACCGATCGTACGGGAGCGGCGTCGATCTACCTGCAGAACCTTGCCTACGGCTTTTCCGAGGACGAAACGCCGCTCGGCTCCAGCGGTAGCGCCATCCCAACGGCCGTGCCGTCGAAAATGGACGGGACGGTTGCCGACGGTGCGACAATGACATTGACGGTCTGTCGTTTTCCGGATGCCGTACGAGCCCAGGGCGTGGCCGTATGGCTCGCCGGAGGCGTGCAAGGCGTCCAGGTCATCAATCCGGGCAGCGAGTACAAGAGCGCGCCGACCGTCAGCTTCTCGCGTTCGCAGAGCGGGATGCGGGCCGAGGCGTTTGCGACGGTCTCTGGCGGGAAGGTGACCGGTGTGACCGTGACGGCCTCGGGTAGCGGCTACGACGCGCCTCCGCAGGTCACGTTCTCCAGTCCGGTTTCCTGAGTCGCCAGGTAAATGGAAATTGCTTTTAAAATCGTTGGAAAGTGATTTTGAGAGTGTGTTCTTTCAGAGAATGCACGTTGAGGTTAATCGCTGCCACTGGTAGATTCGGTGCATGGATGAAGCCGTCCCCTATGAAGAAATTGCGCTGGCTCTCGCAAACCATATTCACGACAATTGGTACTGTGAAGAGCCTCTCTCTGCCGGCCAGCCACCCGTTAAAATGCTGGATTGTGCTTCGGAAAGCGCATTGCAGAGAGCCGCGATCATCCTTGCCGGCCTCAAGCTCATGGAACCCATCGGAGAAAGCGGCTCGCGGTATGTCTTCTCGTGCCCGGCCGAGGAGTTTGAGGCGGTCATCGCGCGCAACAAGGATCAGGGATGCGACTACGATTCCCTGGTCGTGGCGGTTATCCAGCTTTGCGAGCATGCGGCCTTCAAGAAGGAGCTGCTGGATTGCCTGGTGCGCCTGGAGCTCTGTACCTACTCCAGTTCTCACTTCGATCCGGGCAGGATGCCTCCACCGGGAGTGCCGCCGGAAGTGCTGAACATGGTTCGGCAATTGCCCAGGTTCGAAATCGTGTGGGCGGAAAAAAAGAAGTATTACGACGATCTGGCACAAGACTGGGCATCCGCGCGCCAGTGACATTTTTGATGAGGCGAGCCGCGTCGTTGCGCGGCTCGCCTGTTTGCCGTCTCGGATCAAAGATCGCCAACCGCCTCGGACCGGATTTCAGGCCATTTCGCGAAGGCGCCTTCGATCACTTCTTCTCTTTTCTCCAGATACTTCTGAAAGATCGCCGCGTTGACGAAGAGATAGAGTTTGCCGTCAACGATATCCGCGTAGCGGACGTCGCCATCGAGCTTCTTGCCGACGAAAACGCCGAAGGCGCAGAAGCCGCCGAACTGCGGAAGAAAGGCCTCGGGTTCGGCGTCGAAGCGCTCTTTCGTTTTCGCGGAGGCAAAGTAATAGTCCACGCCCTCATGTTCTGATGTGTGAACGGCGTCGCCGAGACCCGGCGTTTCGCCGTCGAACATGGACACCGGATCGACCCCGTGCAGGCCGAGCGGATGCCCGGTGAGGGTCAGACCGTTTGCGACATTGACTTCGTCCGCGGCGAACACGGTCGAGGAAAGCGTGAGAACTGCTGCCGTAGCCAACATAATCGGAATTGCATATCTGGATTTCATCGAACTGGTCCTTCCTTGAGTATGAATATGCTGATTTCAGATGATTTCGTTCAGGCGGAACGTGCGATCCGTTCGACCGCGTCGTCGGTCCACCAGACCCCGTTCGCGACCATTCGGAAGTTGATGATGGCGGCGAGGTAGCCGTCGCCCTCGGGAACCTTGGCGCCGGCGGTGGCATCGCGCACCACCGCGACTTCGTAGCCGAGCTCGAGCAGTTCGTAGAGATGGGCCTGGGTGCACAGGTTGGCGGACATGCCGGCAAGGATCACCTTGTCGATGCCGCGCTTGCGGAGCTGAAGGTTGAGGTCATTCTGCGCCGGGCTGTAGACCTTGTGCGGCGAGCAGACGATGGTTTTGCCGTCTTCGATATATTTCTTGTATTGCGGCATCCAGTCGGCGCCGGACCCTTCGAAGTTTTCAAGCGACAGCGGGCCGAGACGGTCGAACATGCCGATCGCGTGCATGGTCTTTTCCAGAGTGCCTTCGAACTGCCACTGATGGTCGTGCGGGTAATAGTAGTGTGGCGAGATGAAGACCGGCATGTCCGCCGCCTTGGCGGCCTTGAACAGCCGTTCGATGTTGTCGACCGTGCCCTGCTCGGTCACGCTTTCGCCAACGACGCCCCAGGTCACACCGTCTTTGGACAGGAAATCGATCTGGGGATCGGTGACCACAAGGGCGGTGCGGCCAGGCTCGATGGTCATGTCGACCTGCGGCAGTCCGGGTTTTTCGGGGTCGGCGTAATGCGCGCGGGCTTCTTCGGTGGCGGCGGATGCTGGGCCGGAAGCGACGGCGGCAGCGGCCGTTCCCGCCACAGCGGCACCCGCAGCACCCGCGAGCAGGCGGCGGCGGGCGAGATCCACGGTTTCGGCAGTCACGTTGCAACCGCATTCCTTGTCATGATCGCATTCCATGTCAGTACTCCTCTGCTTGGGTTGGATGGCGCCCGTCTTGTCGAGGCGCCATCGGGTCGACGGCCGCGCAAACCCCGGAGGGGAAGCAGCAGTTCCCCGTTCGCGGAAACGGCGTCCCGCGTTGCAAATGGTCTTGCGTCCGTTTTTCGAAGACCGGCACCGCGGTCGCGGCGCCGGAAATTCAAGGCCGGAAACTCAGAGCCGGAAACTCAGGGCCGGAAGGGCATCCCGCCGGTGAAGGGATAAGGCGACCGCGAAGCGTTGCTTTTTCTTGCGGTTGCGGGTTTGGTGTCGCCCGGCCGTGTCGGCGGCAGCCAGAGGGTCAACTCGGCTCCGGCCGTGTCCTTGCGGTTCTTCGCTTCAATCCGTCCGCCGTGGCGCTCGGCGATCAGGCGGGCGATCCAAAGTCCGAGGCCTGAAGAGTGCCCTTCGGAGCCTGCCTTTGAGGAGAGCCGGGTAAACGGACGGAAGGCGCGCATGAGATCCGCAGCGGTAAAGCCCGGGCCTTCGTCGCTGATACGCACATAGGTTCCGCCGTCGTCCGCCGGGCCGGTTTCGCAGATAACCGTCGTGTCGGGCCTAGTATGTTTGACCGCGTTGCCGATCAGATTGTCGAAGACCTCGTAAAGCAGTTCCGCGTCGGCGGAACAGGGCACTGGATCGATGGCGTGACAACAGAACCGGACTGACCTTTGGCGGGCAAGCGGCTGGTTGACGGTTACCGCCAATTCGAGAATGTCGACAAGGTTTACCGGTGCAGGGTCGCAGGAAAGCGGGTCGCGGTTGTCGCGGGCGCGCTTCAGGATCGCACTCAGCATCCCCGACATCTGCTGAACAATCCGGTCGGCGCGCGTTGCCTTGCCGGCGATTGCCGGGGACCGTTCGTCCTGGGCGCTTCTCTCAATGTCTTCAATGAGCAGTGCCAGATTGGCCAGCGGGCCGCGGAGGTCATGGGCGACAATGGACAGCGCGCTGCTGAAGGCGTCGCGGTCGTCCTTGCCGGAAGAATTTTCAGGCTGAAAAAAACGAGCCTGGAAGGGAGCCGCGCCGTTGGCGCTTGCGAGGCCGTATTCGAAAAATTGGTTTCTATTCATAATTTCCCCCAGTGCGTTGAATGGCGGATGCCCGCTGCCTCCAGCCGGAGCGGAACGGGCATCGCCGGCTGCGTCCGTTAAAGGTTGAGGTCCGACAGTCCCGGATGATCCTTCGGTCGTGGACCTTGAGGCCACCGGAACAGGCGGTCGTTTTCGGAAATCGGCAGGTCGTTGATGGACGCAATGCGGTGGCGCATCAGTCCGTCCTGGGAGAATTCCCAGTTTTCGTTGCCGTAGGACCGGAACCAGGAGCCGTTTTCGTCGCGCCATTCGTAGGCGAAGCGGACCGCGATCCTGTTCCCGGTGAAGGCCCAGAGTTCCTTGATCAGCCGGTAGTCCAGCTCCCGGGTCCATTTCCGCGTCAGGAACGCGATGATTTCCTCGCGTCCGCTGATGAAATCTGAGCGGTTCCGCCAGAGGCTGTCAGCCGTGTACGCCAGCGCCACTTTTTCCGGAGACCGGCCGTTCCAGGCGTCTTCGGCCAAACGGACCTTTTCGGCGGCCGTGTCTTCGTTAAAGGGAGGAAGGGGCGGACGGGTCATGAAAATATCTCCTTGCGGGATGTTGGGCGCCGCGGCCGGACGGTGGGGTCCGAGACCGCGGGCCCGTCTGCCTCACGCGACCTTCGTGTCGACGACCGGAAAATCGATCGGCGTGGCGAAGGTTTCGTTGAGGTAGTTGGTGAGGGTGTTGAGAGCGACGTGGGCCACGATCTCGACGATTTCCGCTTCGCTGTATCCCGCGACCTTCACGGCGGAGATATCGGCTTCGCTCACGTGGCCGCGCTCGCGGACCAGTTTTACGGCAAAGCGAACGGCGGCGTCGGCGCGGGGATCGTTCGATGTGCCGTTCCGGTTGGCGGCGATTTCGGCATCGTCCAGCTTCGCAAGGTTCTTGCCCAGATAGGTGTGCGCCGAAAGGCAGTAACCGCAGCCGTTCAACTGGGCGACGGCAAGGGCGATACGCTCACGGGTCTGCGGGTTGAGGCTCCCCTTGGCGAGTGCGCCGTTCAGGCCGAGGTAGCCCTCAAGGGCAGCCGGGCTGTTGGCGGTCAAGCGAAACAGGTTCGGCACGGAGCCGAGCATTTTCTTCACACCCTCAAGCAGCGGGCGGGATGCGGACGGTGCTTCTTCTATGGAAGCGGGAAGCTGGATACGAGGCATGTCTTGTCACCTTGTTCTATCGGTAGGCGCGTCCTTGCGCTGTTGATGATATACAGACAAGTCTGTCTATTTACAAGCGCCCTAAAGACAGAAAAATTGCCAGCGGTCCTTGTTGTGCCGCATTCAAAAGGCTAACTATAGGAAAAATAGACAGAACTGTCTGATCACTGGAGACTGAAAAAATGCAATCGCGCCGGGATGAGCTCGTCGAAACCGCCCTCAGGCTTTTCTACATGCACGGATTCAATGCCACAGGTATCGACAAGATCCTTGCCGAAGCCGGGGTGGCGAAAATGACGCTCTACAAGCATTTCCGGTCCAAGGACGAATTGATCCTTGCCGTGCTCAACCGTCGGGACGAACAGTTCCGCAACTGGCTGATGAGCGAGATGGAGAAGGCGTCGCAGGATCCGCGGGAACGGCTTCTGGCCATGTTCGACGCGCTCGAAACCTGGTTTCAGGGCAAGGCGTTCAAATCGCTCGGTTTCAACGGCTGCGCCTTCATCAACGCGGCGAGCGAGTTTGGAGACCAGCTGCACCCGATCCATCGCACCTGTGCCGAGCACAAACAGAGGATCGTGGAATATCTCGAGCGGCTCTGCGCCGAGGCGGGAGCAGAAGACCCGGCTGCGCTGGCCGAGCAGCTGGCCTTGCTGAAGGAAGGCGCGATCGCCACGGCCCATGTTCGCGGCATGCCGGAAGCGGCGAAGGCCGCCAAGTCCATCGCCGAGGGCCTTTTGCCGACCGGCAACTGATGATCTCCTCATGCCGGGGAGCAGGCGCGCTCCCCGGCATGAGGTCACGATGGGGTGAGGTCAGCGTTTTGCAATAATGTTGTGCTCCGGCCCGAAGGGGAAGCCGGTGATGTTGTCCGCGCCGTCTTCCGTCACGATCAAAATATCGTGCTCCCGGTAGCCGCCGGCACCCGGCGCACCTTCCGGGATCATGATCATCGGCTCCATGGAGACGACCATGCCCGGTTCCAGCACCGTTTCGACATCCTCGCGCAGTTCGACCGAGGCCTCGCGACCATAGTAGTGGCTGAGAACGCCGAAGGAATGTCCGTAACCGAAGCTGCGGTATTTCAGGAGGTCGTGACTGCGGTAGATGTCGTTGAGCTCCGAGGCGATATCGCAACAGCGCGCGCCCGGACGGATCAGTTTCAGCCCCTCGCGGTGAACATGGCAGTTGATCTCCCACAGACGCAGGTGCTCGTCGGAGGCGAATTCGCAAAAGAGCGTGCGCTCCAGCGCGGTGTAATAGCCGAAGATCATCGGGAAGCAATTCAGGCTGAGGATGTCGCCGGCCTCGACGCGCTTGTTGGTGACCGGGTTATGGGCACCGTCCGTGTTGATGCCGGACTGGAACCAGGTCCAGGTGTCCATGAGTTCGACGAAGGGGAAGGATTTCGCGATCTCCCGGATCATGGCGTTGGTGGAGGCGATCGCCACCTCATGCTCGGGCACGCCGGCCTGAACCGCGTCGACCAGGGCCGCGCCGCCGACGTCGCAGATACGCGCGCCCTCGCGGATCAGCACGTGTTCCTCCGCGCTCTTGATCGTACGCTGCGCCATGGCATCCGCCGCCATATCGACAAGCTCGACGCCGGGCAGGGCGTCCTCGAGCAGCTTTTTCATGTCGAGCGACACATGGTCGAATTCGATCCCGATCCTCTTGATGGCGGTGTTGGGCATTTCGAGCAGTGACTGGATGGCGAAGAAATAATTGTCCCGCCGCCAGTCGGTGTAGATGACCGTGTCGCCGTGTGTCCGGCGCCAGGGCTGGCCGCCGTCAATGCCGGCGGCAATCGTCGTGGCCTTGTCCTGGGTGACCAGGAAGCCGTATTTGCGGCCGAAGTAGCAGTAGAGGAAGCCGGAGTAGTAGCAGATGTTGTGATAGGAGGTGAAGAGACAGGCATCGATCTGCCGGTCCGCCATCAGCTTTCTCAGTTTTTCCTGCCGGCTGTCCATTTCCGCGGGCGAGAAGGGCGAGAAGGCCTTCTCGCCGTTGTTCATCTCATAGATGCGGATCATGTCGTCACTCATTGGAAGCTCCTTCCTCGTTTTTGATCTTCAGCAAACGTGGCCTGAAACGCAAAGCGGGCCGGCTTCTTTGGAAGAAGCCGGCCCGCCAGGCCAAATTCAGATTGTCTTGCTACCGGGAAACGGATCCGTTTCCACCCGATGACTGGCGTTCCGCCACCGGCTCACGTTTTGAAAGCAGCAGGGCGGCTGTCCGCCCGTGCCGGGATCACCCCGGCGTCATACCTCGCAGACGTTCCGACCTGCGGCGCAGAAACTCCAGCACGGTCAAGAGGACGATGGAAATGGCCACCATCAGGGAAGCCACCGCCAGAATGGTCGGCGAGATCTGTTCGCGCAATCCGGTAAACATCTGCCAGGGCAGTGTCTTCTGACCTGCGGAGCCGAGGAACAGGACCACCACCACTTCGTCGAAGGAGGTGATGAAGGCGAACAGCGCGCCGGAGACGACGCCCGGAACGATCAGCGGCATCTGCACCTTGAAGAAGGTGGTGACCGGGTTCGCGCCCATGCTGGCGGCAGCGCGCACCAGCGACCGGTCGAAGCCGACGAGTGTGGCCGTGACCGTGATGATCACGAACGGCGTTCCCAGCGCTGCGTGAGCCAGCACCACGCCCCAGTAGGTGCCCTGAAGTCCGATACGGGAATAGAAGAAATACATGCCCGCAGCGGAAATGATCAGCGGCACAATCATCGGTGAGATGAGAATGGCCATGATCGCCGACTTGAACGGCACATGCGACTGGGACAGGCCGATCGCCGCCAGCGTGCCGAAGCTTGTCGCCAGGAGCGTCGCGACAGGTGCGATGAGCACGGAATTGGTCAGCGCCTGCTGCCAGTCCGGGTTGGTGAAGAAGTCATGGTAATGCTTGAACGAATAGCCTGCCGGATCCAGCGCCAGCATTTCCTTGGTGAAGGTGAAGAAGTCCTGGGCGTTGAAGCTCAGCGGCAGGATCACCAGGATCGGAAAGATCAGGAAGAAGAAGATCAGTCCGCAGAGGAGCCGGAAGGTGTAGAACCAGGTCCGCTGCAGCGGGGAGGCGTATGGGGGAAGTGCGCTCATATCGTCCTCCTATCCGAGCTTCACGTTATCGATGCCGACGATCTTGTCGTAGACCACAAACAGCACCAGCACGGCCACGAGGAGCAGGGTTCCAAGGGCGGCCGCGAGGCCCCAGTTGAGAGACGACGAGATGTGATAGGCGATCCGGTTGGAGATGAAGATACCGGAGGTGCCACCGACCAGTTCAGGCGTGATGTAATAGCCGATCGACAGAATAAACACGAGCACGGCGCCAGCACCGATTCCCGGGACCGATTGCGGGAAATAGACCCGCCAGAAAGCGATCCAGTCGTTCGCGCCGAGACTTTTCGCCGCCCGGACATAAGAGGGCGAGATGGTTTTCATCACCGAGTAGAGCGGCAGGATCATGAACGGCAGCAGGATGTGGGTCATGGCGATGATCGTGCCGGTCTGATTGTTGATCATAACCAGTCTGTTCGCGTCGGAAATCAAGCCGATCCAGACCAGGAAGTCGTTGATAACCCCCTGTTGCTGCAGCAGGACCTTCCAGGCGGAGGTGCGCACCAGCAGGGAGGTCCAGAAAGGCAAAAGCACAAGGATCATCAGAAGATTGGAACTGCGCAGCGGCAGCGAAGCAAGCAGAAAGGCGATCGGATAGCCCAGCAGCAGGCAGGAGATCGTGATCATGATCGACAGGAACAGGGTTCGGCCGAACAGGAACAGATAGATCCGGTCCTCGTCAGGCTTCATCTGGATGCCTTCGGGCGTTTGCTCGGCGTCGACCGCGTTCAGGAAATAGCCACCGGTGAAGCGGGGCGACAATTGCTTGAGAACCTGCCAGACCTCGACGTCTCCCCATTTGCCATCCGCTTCCAGGAATTGTTCCTTGAAAGGTCCGGCTTCGTCCATGCGCTTGATCCGTCGTCCGGTCTTGCGGAACAGGCTGGAGATGCCGCTCTTTTCGTAGTTCAGTCTCGAGCCGAGACGGGTATGCGTTTTTTCGGCTACCGCGATCTTGAGGTCGTTGTAAAGCGCTTCATAGGCCGCTTCGTCCGGGGCTTCGCCCGTGGCCGGGTCCCATTCCTGAAGCACGACGACGGTCTCAGGCAGCGTGTCGGAAACGATCTTGTTTTCGACCGAGCGCCACAGCATGTCGACTATCGGTGCGACAAAGGTCAGGAGCACAAAAATCAGGAGAGGCGCGATCAGCATGAGGGAGCGCATCTTCTCCCGGAACAGGGCCCTGGACAGCGCCGCCTTGAGCGGTTTTCCGTCCTGTGTCGTCAGCATTTCCGCGTTTGCCGTATTGCTCATGGAAGTCAATCTTCTTGCGGCCTCTCAAAAGGCCAGAACCGGTCCGAACGAAGGTGATCCGGGCCGTAGCGGCCCGGATCGTTGGCTAAGTGCTTACTTGGCAAGCCAGGCCTGGAACTGAGCGTCCAGGTCATCGCGGTAATCCGCCCACCAGTTGTAGTTGTTCACAAAGGTGTTCTTGGCGTTGTTCGGATCGGTCGGCATGTGCGGAGCCATGTCGATGCCGAGCGTTGCGTGCTTGCCGACGAGCGGTGCCGAAGACTTGCGGGCCGGACCGTAGGAGATGTACTTGGCCTGGTCAGCGAGGCGCTGCGTGTCGGTTGCGAAGTGAACGAACTTCTTCACGGCTTCGAGACGATCTTCCGGAAGACCTGCCGGGATCACCCAGCCGTCGAGATCGAACATCTGCCAGTCCCAGGCCATTCCGACCGGCTGCTTCTGCTCTTCGATGAGCGAGAAGAGACGGCCGTTATAGGCGGAGCCCATGAAGATTTCGCCGTCGGCGAGAAGCTGGACCGGCTCCGCGGAAGCGCTCCACCAGATCGTTTCGTCCTTGATGGTGTCCAGTTTGGCCAGGGCGCGGGCAACGCCTTCCTCGGTTTCCAGGGTCGTGTAGACGTCTTCGTAAGCAACGCCGTCACACAGCAGGGCCCACTCCATGTTGGCGATCGGCTGCTTGTTGAGCGCGCGCTTGCCCGGGTATTTTTCCAGGTCGAACACGTCACAGGCGCTGGTGGGCGGCTCGACACCGTCCGGAACCATGTCGGTGCGGTAACCGAAGGTCGTGGAGAACACGATCTGCGGGATGAAGCACTCGGAGACAAGCATGTCGCCGAAGTCTTCCGACGCCTTGGTGCCGTCAGGAGCGTCGGCGAGATCGGTGTCCGGGTCGATTTCCATCGCCAGGCCTTCGTCGCACAGGCGGATGGAGTCGGCGGCTTCCACGTCGACAAGGTCCCAGGTGATGTTGCCGGCTTCGTTCATGGCGCGCAGCTTGGCGACGGCTTCCGGAGACGACTCGTCCCAGATCACCGTGACGTCCGGGTTCTGGGCGACATAGGGATCGGTGTAGGCGTTCTTCTGGGACGCCTGGTATGCGCCGCCCCAGGAGACGAGCGTCATGTCCGCGGCAAGCGCCGTGTGACCGGCGAATGCCAGAGCGGTGCCTGCAAGAATTACAGTTTTGAGCTTCATAGTGAGTTAGCTCCCTCTTTTAGGATTTAACGGATTGTGTTCCGTCGTTGTCGCTGGCGGACGCGAGCCGTCCGCCCGGCGATTTCACACAACAGCGTCGAGTGCCTTGCAGTCGTTCAGCGCCCAGCCCACCGGGACCGTTTCGCCGACCGTCAGCTTCCGTTTCTCTCCACGGTTGCGAACCTTGACGATGAACTCGTCGTTGCCGGCGACGTTCATGCGAACGCGGATGTGGTCGCCGAGATAGATGAGTTCTTCGATCTGGCCGTTGACCAGATTGTCCATCTGGTCGTGGGTGTCGAATTCGACGCGCTCGGGCCGCAGGGACAAGGTTGTTCTGTCTCCGACCTCGGAGACATTGACCTTGTCGGCCTTGAGCTTGGTGCCGTCGTCCAGTTCGACGAGGCATTCCTCGCCCTGAATGTCGACGACCTTGCCGTTCAGCTTGTTGTTCTCGCCGATGAACTGCGCGACGAAGGAGTTCTGCGGGTCTTCGTAAAGATCGTCCGGCGTCGACAGTTGCTGGATGACGCCATCGTTGAACACGGCGACCCGGTCCGACATCGTCAGGGCTTCGGTCTGGTCGTGGGTCACATAGACGACCGTAACGCCCAGGTTTTCGTGAATGTGCTTGATCTCGTACTGCATCTGCTCGCGCAGCTGCTTGTCGAGAGCGCCGAGCGGCTCGTCCATCAAGACCAGTTCAGGATCGAAAACGAGTGCGCGGGCCACGGCGACGCGCTGCTGTTGACCGCCGGACAATTGTGCCGGGCGGCGGTTGCCGAAGCTGCCCAGCTCGACCATCTCCAGGGCGCGCTTGACCTTTTCCTGCTGCTCCGCCTTGCCGACATTGCGGACCTGCAGCGGAAACGCCAGGTTTTCGGCGACCGTCATATGGGGGAAAAGGGCGTAGTTCTGGAAGACCATGCCGATGCCGCGCTTGTGCGGCGGCACGTTGTTGATCGGTCGCTCGTTCAGGTAGATTTCACCGTGGGTGGCCGGTTCGAATCCTGCCAGCATCATCAGGCAGGTGGTTTTGCCGGAACCGGACGGACCGAGCATGGTCAGGAATTCGCCTGGCGGGATGTCGAGATTGAGGTTCTTTACGACGAGCGATACCCCGTCATAGCTTTTTTGAACGCTGTCATAGTGAACAGCAGCGCCCCGTGTCTTCGCCATTTTGTCCCCAAGTCTGGTTCGTTCATTATTATGGATCGCACAACCAGCTGCCTCTCGGGGAGGGCCCCTTCCCAAGGAGCAGTCGACAGATGCGATCGCGCCTAGAAAAACAAAAATGCAGCGGCATGGAAAGGGGGCAATGAAAAAAAATGTTTATTTTTTAATCAACTATCGGCTGAATATTTTGCATTGCGGCGCAATCGGGAAGATTATTACTCAACTTGAAACGCCGGAGAAAGAAGGTCTTGCTCCGGGGCGGTGTCTCTACTGTGCAGTGCTGCGCGTTTTTGCGCTTTTATAAGAGTTTTTTTCAAAATGTCTTGGAGTGGGAGCTGTATTGCGTCATGGAATGCTCCGGCTACGTCATTTCGAAACGGTCGGAGGTTTCCCGCGCCAGATCCCCTCGGCGCGCCTCAACGCA
Organism: Roseibium aggregatum; assembly: GCF_017309185.1. Lineage (GTDB taxonomy): Bacteria > Pseudomonadota > Alphaproteobacteria > Rhizobiales > Stappiaceae > Roseibium > Roseibium aggregatum_B. The sequence goes on from NZ_JAEKJZ010000003.1 coordinate 334,385, forward strand.
TGAGCCCTGCCCGGCGGACCGGACAGGGCGCGAGTGAAAGTCAGCCGGTTGAAACCTTACGGCTTACTTGTAGTCGTACTTGCCGTCTTTCCATTCGTACCAGACATAACCCGGCAGGGAGACGTCGCCTTTTGCGTCGAAGGACAGGTCGCCGAGAACCGTCTTGAAGTCGCCACCGTCGAGGGCCGCGACAACCGGATCGTAGTCGGTGCTGCCGGCGGCCTTGGCGGCATCAGCCCAGGCCTGAATCGCGGCGTAGGTGTAGAGCGCATAGCCTTCGGCGGTCTTGCCGGCGTCTTCAAGGGCCTTCACGACCGGAGCGGCGACCGGGTTCTTGCGCGGGTCCGGGGAGAAGGTCATCAGTGTGCCTTCGCCGGCCGGGCCGGTGATCGACCAGTATTCGTCGGTCACGAGCGCATCGCCGGAAACCAGGATGGTGTCCATGCCCTGGTCAACCATCTGGCGCTTCATGAGGCCGGCTTCGGTGTGGTAGCCGCCGACATAAAGAACATCGACGTTTTCCTGTTTCAGCTTGGAAACCAGCGCGGTGTAGTCCTTTTCACCGGCGGTGTAGGCTTCATACAGGGTTTCTTCCTTGCCGAGGCTGTTCATGACGGCCTTGGTGGCGTCGGCCAGACCCTTGCCGTAGGCGGTCTTGTCGTGAACGACGGCGATGTTCTTGTCGCCGAATTCTTCCGCGAGATAGGTTCCGGCAACCTGGCCCTGCTGGTCGTCACGACCGCAGACGCGGTAGATGCCCGGTCCCGGGCGCTCGTCGGTGAACTTCGGGTTGGTGGAGGCGGGAGAGATCTGAACGATGCCTTCTTCCGCATAGACGGCGGACGCGGGGATCGAGGATCCGGAGCAGAAATGGCCGGCCATGAAGACCACGCCCTTGCCGACCATCTGGTTCGCAACCGCGACGGCCTGTTTCGGGTCGCAGGCGTCGTCGCCGATTTCCAGAACCAGCTTTTCGCCATTGATGCCGCCAGCGGCGTTGATGTCGGCCACGGCCTGCTCGGCACCGGCCTTCATCTGTGCGCCGAAGGAAGCGTACTGACCGGTCATCGGGCCGGCTGTCGCGATAACAATATCCGCAAAAGCCGCCGTGGACATGGCAATGCCGGCCACCGCGGAAACGCTCGCCAAAAGATATTTCTTCATCATCAACTCCCCTGGTTCCAGGTACCTGGACCGTGTTGGACAAGAAGCAAATGCTTCCGGTTTTGGCCGGGCTGCGAACGCCTTGTTTTCTTGTTCGCCCGTACCCCGGCCGGTTCTCCATGGGCACGCGATCCGTGCCCCTGGTATCTGTCAGCCTTCAGCGTAACGGTCGGTTTCGCCCTCGCGCAACCGCCAAGTGAAGGGGCCTGTCTTTTCGTAAAGCCAGACATATTGCGTCGTCATCTGGCCCGTTCGCGTATAGCGCCATCCCGCCAGCCCGATCGCCAGCAGGACCAGATAGTCCACGACGAGATAGTGGACGGACAGCAGCGTTCCCTCGAAGAGGGCGAAGGTCAGGAAGCGGATCGCCAGCGTCAGAAGGAAGACGAACCAGAACAGAACCCAAAGCGGGCGCCAGGTGTTGGCGCAGGCGCGTCCGGTCATCCAGGCCGCGCCGCCGCCGAGTGCGCACAAGAGGATCAGGAAAACGCCGATACCTGTTTCGTAGAGAATACCCATACCGTGCTCCTAATGCCTGCCGCCTTCGAGATACGCCGCCTGGACGTCTTCGCGGGCGAGCAGTTCCTGTCCGCTTCCCGACATGGTGATCTTGCCATTCACCATCACATAGCCCCGGTGCGCCAGTTTCAAGGCGTGATAGGCGTTTTGCTCCACCAGGAACACGGTCAGTCCGTCGTCGCGGTTGAGGTCCCTGATCGCGTCGAAGATCTGTTTCACGATCAGCGGCGCCAGCCCGAGCGAGGGTTCGTCCAGAAGCAAGAGCCGCGGCCTTGACATCAGCGCGCGGGCAATGGCCAGCATCTGCTGTTCACCGCCGGACAGGGTGCCGCCGCGCTGGTTGCGGCGTTCCTTCAGCCGCGGGAACAGGTCGAACACGCGCGCGAGGCTGCCCTCAAGGTCTTCGTTGCCGGCGGTTTCCGCACCCATGACGAGGTTTTCCATCACACTCATGCGCGGGAAGATCCGCCGTCCTTCGGGAGACTGCGCAATCGACTTGCGCATGATCTCGTGGGTCGGCATCCGGGTGATCTCCTCGCCGTCGTAGAAGATTTCGCCCGAGCTTGCCTGCGGCGTGCCGCAGATGGTCATCATCAGGGTTGACTTGCCAGCGCCGTTGGCGCCGATCAGGGTCACGATCTCGCCCTTGTCCACGATCAGGTCGACGCCGCGCAGGGCGATGATCTTGCCGTAGTGGGTTTCGACGTTGCGGACTTCGAGAAGGTGGTTTGGTGTCGTCACAGGCCGACCTCCTCTTCAACCGTGTCGACTTCCTCGTCCGGGACGCCGAGATAGGCGGCAATCACCTTCGGGTCGTCCTTGACTTCGGCCGCGCTGCCGTCGGAGATCTTCTCGCCGTAGTCCAGCACCACGACGTGGTCGGAAATTTCCATGACAACGCTCATGTCGTGCTCGATCAGAAGGATCGAGGTGTCGTGTTCCTTGCGGATGTACTGCAAGAGCGCGTTCAGTTCCGCGCTCTCCTTCGGGTTCAGCCCGGCGGCCGGCTCGTCGAGGCAGAGAAGCTCGGGTCCGGAACACATGGCGCGCGCGATTTCCAGGCGGCGCTGGTCGCCGTAGGGCAGATCGGCGGCCGGTGCGTCCGCCCGGTCGATCAGGTTGGTCTTGTCCAGCCAGTAGCGGGCCTTTTCGACCGCGTCGCGTTCAGCCTTGCGGAAGGACGCAAGGCCGAAGATCCCGGCGAGCGAATAGCCGGAGGCCAGCATCAGCGGATTGTGCTGGGCCACCATCAGGTTTTCCAGAAGGGTCATGCCGCCGAACAGGCGGATGTTCTGGAAGGTACGGGCGACCTTGGCCTGCGCCGAGATCTGGAAGTCCGGCATGCGTTCCAGCAGATAATGCTCGCCGTTGGACCGGTTCATGACGATCCGCCCCTCGGTCGGCTTGTAGAAGCCGGTCACGCAGTTGAACACCGTCGTCTTGCCGGCGCCGTTCGGGCCGATCAGCGCGGTGATGTCGCCGCGCCCGACGTTGAAGGACAGGTCGTCGATCGCGACCAGGCCGCCGAAGCGCATGGTCAGGTGCTCGATGGTCAGGACGGGGTTGGTATCCCAGGCGCTCATCCGTGGCCCTCCTGCACGAGATCGGCGCTGATGCCCTTGGCCTTCTTGCCGCTCAAGGTGATCGACGGATTGCGGGTGGAAATCAGGCCGCGCGGCCTCCAGACCATGATGACGACCATGAGCAGGCCGAAGACCAGCATGCGGTATTCCTCAAGTCCCCGGAAAAATTCGAAGCCGCCGATCATGACGATGGCCGCGATGACCACGCCGATCTGGCTGCCGAGACCGCCGAGCACCACGATGGCCAGGATCACGGCGGATTCGATGAAGGTGAAGCTTTCCGGAGAGATGAACCCCTGGCGGGTGGCGAAGAAAGATCCCGCGAAGCCGCCGAACATGGCCCCGAGCGCGAAGGCGGTGAGCTTGGTATTGGTGGTGTTGATGCCGAGCGAGCGGCAGGCGATCTCATCCTCGCGCAGAGCCTCCCAGGCGCGGCCGACGGGCAGCTTTCTCAGGCGCATGGTGACGAAATTGGTGATCAGCGCCATGATCAGAATGAGGTAGTAGAGAAAGATGATCCGGTGGATCGAACTGTAGTCGAGACCGAAGGTGTCGGCGAAACCGCCTTCTCCGCGCTTGAACTCGAGGCCGAAGAAGCTCGGGCGCGGGATGCCGGAGATGCCGTCCGGACCGCCGGTGAACTCATACCAGTTGAGCAGGACGACCCGGATGATCTCGCCGAAGGCGAGCGTCACGATGGCCAGGTAGTCGCCTCTCAGGCGCAGCACCGGAAAGCCCAGGATGATCCCCCAGAAGGCGGCCAGAATGCCGGCGAGCGGCAGGCAGATCCAGAAGGAGAAGCCGAAATACTGTGCCAGCAGCGCGTAGGAATAGGCGCCGACCGCGTAGAAGGCGACATAGCCGAGATCCAGAAGGCCGGCCAGGCCCACCACGATGTTCAAGCCCCAGCCCAGCATCACATAGGTGGTCACCAGGATGGCAAGGTCGAGATACTGGCGCGAGCCCCGGGCGCCGTAGGCGGAAAGCAGCAGGAAAGGCAGCGCGACGGCGAGGATCAGGAACAGCGGCATGGCGTATTTGCCGAGCGGCGCCAGCATCTTTGCGCTCGGCATGAAGCTGCCAGCCGTTTCGGTGACCGGCTTGTCGGCCTTCCAGACGAACAGGTTCAGGAGCAGCCGGCCACCAAAGACGACCGCGACCGCGATCGCAACGGCCACCCAGCGGTACTCGATGCCGAGCTGGCCGCCGAGGCCGCTGGCGACTTCGGCCTTCATGCCGATCAGCACGCTGAACAGGGCGAGCGCGATCAGGCCGCCGGCAGCCGCATCCTTGAGCGAGACCGCAAGCAGGTTATCGGATTTGGCAGACATCGATCAGACCTTCTCCACTTCCGGCTTGCCGAGCAGACCTTCGGGCATGAAGATCAGCACGATGGCGAGGATCGAGAAAGCCGCGACGTCCTTGTATTCCACGGAGAAATATCCGGACCAGAAGGTTTCGATCAGGCCGATGAGCAGACCGCCGAGCATGGCGCCGGGCAGGGAGCCGATGCCGCCCAGAACGGCCGCGGTGAAGGCTTTCACGCCCGCCAGGAAGCCGATGTAGAAGTCGATCACCCCGTAGTAGAGCAGGAACATCAGACCTGCGACCGAGGCGAGCGCGGCGCCCATGACGAAGGTGAGGGATATCGTCCGGTCGACGTTGATGCCGAGCAGCGAGGCCATCTTGCGGTCCTGTTCGCAGGCGCGTTGCGCACGGCCGAGAGACGTCTTGCTGATCAGCAGGGTGAACCCGATCATCAGCGCCGTCGTGACGAGGATGATCAGGATCTGTGAATAGGAGAGCTGGACAATGAAGCCTTCGCCGTCCGCGCCGCCGTCGCTCAGGGTGAAGCCGCCGGAAATCAGCGGCTGCAACGGCTTGTTGCGCGCGCCTTGCGAGATCTGGACGAAATTCTGAAGGGCGATGGACGCTCCGATGGCCGTGATCAGCGGTGCGAGGCGGAAGGAACCGCGCAGCGGGCGATAGGCGAGGCGCTCAACCGTCCAGCCCCAGGCGGCCGTCAGCGCCATGGAGGCGACCAGAACGGCGATCAGCGCGAGGATGAGAAGGACCACGGGCAGCGATGCCGTGATGCCGAATGCCACGATGAAAATCAGCGCGATGAACGCGCCGACCATGAAAATGTCGCCGTGGGCGAAATTGATCATGCCGATGATGCCGTAGACCATCGTGTAGCCGATGGCGATAAGGCCATAGATCGACCCGAGCGTCACGCCGTTGATCAGCTGCTGCAGAAAATATTCCATATTGTTATTATTACCCCCGGTCGCTTGGCCGTTTGCTGTCGAGGCTTGTCACCTTCGTTACAATTTCATTACCAAGACGATTTAGCTTAGACAATTCCTCTCGCAATGCGTGCTTGAGAAAAATATTTCATTTCTGAAATCGGCGTTAAGCGAAAATATTTTTCTTTGTGACAAGAAAATCTTTCTCATAGGAAAGAGATTTGGCGACAGGATTTCGAGCCTTTTGCCGAGCGGCGAACCGGTTGCTAGCCGAATTTTGACTTTTTGGACAAGAGCGCGATCCGGGCCCGAAATCCGGTGTCGGTGTTGGCAAGGTCAATGCTGCCACCGGCCGTCTCAACGACCTCCCGGGCGATCGCCAATCCCAGGCCGTCACCGGTAGCGCTTTCGTCGGCGCGTTCCTGACCGTTTCGAAGGCGCGCCAGACGGTCCTCGCGGATCCCGGGACCGTCATCTCGAAGATCGAGCACCAGGGTGCTGCCGTCGGTCCTGGCGCTCACGGTGATGCGGTTACGGGCGTGGCGGGCCGCGTTTTCGGCAAGCGCTCCGAAGGCTTCCGAAAAGTCGGTCGCGTCGATGCAGACATCGACGTTGCCGGGGACCTGGATATCCCAATCCAGCGCTCCGCCTTCCGGGGTTCGCTGGAGCACTGCGACAACCCCCTCAACGACCGTCGCCGCATTGCAGGCAGTGCGCCGCTGGGCGCCTTGTGTGCGAACCCGGACGAGTTCCCGTTCGATCCGCTTTTGCATGGAGCGCGCGATCATGACGATGTCGTTGGCGGTCTGCGTTTCGCCTCGTTCGCGCAAGCGGCCCGCTTCCCCGAGCAGCGCCTGAAGCGGCGTTTTCAGCCCGTGCGCAAGATCGCCGGCCCGGGCCCGGGCACGTTGAACGTCACTTTCGCGGGCCGAGAGCAATTCGTCGATTTCCCGTGCCAGTGGCTCGACTTCCGCCGGCCAATCACCGCCCATTCTCGCGGCGTCGCCGCGCCGCAGCGCCGCGGTTCTTTTTGTCAGCGCGCGCAAAGGCCTGAGGCCAACCGTCATTTGCAGCCAGCCCGCCATGGCCAGCGCGCCACCCAGGAGCAGGAGGTAAGGCGCAAGATCCACCGCGAATTTCCAGCGGGCCGTGGCGATCTCCGTGCTGTCGAGCGCCACAACCGCCGTTACTTCGGTCCCGCCGTCATCGACCGGCAAGGTCACGTTCCGGATCAACGCGAGAACCGGTTTTCGATCGGGGCCCGGAAGCTCGTACAGACCTGAGGACCGGGGTGACGCTCCCGCTCCCGCCTGAGCGAGGGGGAGTTCAAAATCCCAGAGCGAGCGTGAGCGAAGGACCTTCCCATCCGCCGCGAATTGCCAGTAAAGTCCGCTGTAGGGCCGGTCAAAACGCGGGTCGGCGGGCGAGATCGTCATTGCAAGACGCGTGTCCTGCTGTTCCAGACCGGAAAGCAGCTGGTCCAGATGGACCGAAAGCTCCAGCGCTGCCCTGCGTTCGGCGTGGCTGCCGAAAAGTGCGGTGAGCCCGATGGCGGACAACCCGAGCGCGGCCAGGATGGCAAGGGTACCGGCCAAAGCGAGACGGGCTTTCAGGGAAAGCCTTGTCACGGGCCGCTGTCCGACAGGTAATAGCCGAAGCCGCGCCGCGTACCGATTATTCCCGCGCCGAGTTTCTTGCGCAGCCTTGCAACGACGGCTTCCAGGGCGTTGATCTCGCGGGCGTCGTCGTCGCCGTAAAGATGCTCCAGCAATTCGCCCGGCGGCACCACCCGCTCATGGTGAACGGCTAGATAGGCAAGCAGGCGGAACTCCAGGGCGGTGGCATCCACGGACCGCCCGCTCACCCGGACCTGCATGCGGTTCAGATCTATCGTCAGCTTTCCGATGTCCTGGACCGAGTGGCTGCGGCCCGCCGCCCGGCGCACGAGCGCCCGGGCGCGCGCGATCAGCTCCTCCATCTGGAACGGTTTCGCGAGGTAGTCGTCGGCGCCCGAGTCGATCCCCTCAACCCTTTCAATCCACGAGCCGCGGGCGGTCAGGATCAGCACCGGCACGTCGCGGCCTTCGCTGCGCCAGCGCCTGAGCACCGTGAGGCCGTCCAGTTTCGGCAGCCCGAGATCGAGCACGATCAGGTCGAAATCTTCCGTTTCGCCGCGAAACCAGGCCTCTTCACCGTCCTTGGAGAGTTCAACCCGGAAACCCGCATCGGTGAGCGCGGAGGCGACATCACCGGCGATGCGCGGATCGTCCTCGACGGCCAGCACGCGCATCACCTGAGCTCCAATTCACGGTCGAGCACTTCCCCGGATCTTGCGTCAATCTCCAATTCGATCAGCTGTCCCTCGGGCGTGATGAATTCGAACTCGTAGATGAAGCGTCCGTGACGTTTATCCAGTTCGACCTCGATTACCCGTCCCGCGACTTCGGCCTCGGCGATCGCGAGGATTTCGCCAAGCGGCAATATTTCACCGCGCAACACGGCCGCTCGTGCCGCGTCCTGATCGAAGCCCTTCCTCGCGGCGGCAGGGGCAGCCACGAGCAGGCAGGCGATCAGGCCGAGAATGGGAAAGGGACCGGTCTTCATGGAGGCAGAATGTAGCCGAGCCAAGCTGATAGCAAGCTGACAGAAGGGGTCAGCGTCGTGTCAGGACGGGTTTGTCATGGTGCGAGCATCCGGGACGGACGAATGTCCCGACGCCCAGGTCAATCTGAAGGAGCGATTATGAAACTCGCATGGCCCCTCATCGCCGGAACCCTGCTCGCGGCGCCCGGCTCCGCCCTTGCCCAAAACAGCCAGTTCACGTCCATGGCGGAGAAAGCGCTCGGCGAACCTTTCGTCGGTGTCACGACGGACGGAACGCCGCGGCCGGATCTGTTCGAAATCGAGCCGACCGGTATTCCCATGGACGCGGTTCGCACGGCGGCCCAGGGCTTTCTCGACAGTTTGCCGGAAGATGTGCGGGAAACCGTGATTTATCCCGTCGAAAGCGACGAATGGCGGCACTGGTCGAACTTTCACCAGTTCCCGGGGCGCAACGGTCTGTCCATGGAAGACATGAGCGATGCGCAGCGCGAAGCCACATACAACCTGTTGCGCGCCTCGCTCAGCGCCAAGGGCTACGAGACCTCACGCGACATCATGCGGCTCAATCATCATCTGGGGGAACTGGTCGACAACTTCGAGGAATATGGCGAGTTCAAGTACTGGGTGACCGTTTTCGGGACCCCGTCTTCCGAGGAACCCTGGGGCTGGCAGTTCGAAGGCCATCATCTGGTGATCAACTATTTCCTGCTGGGCGATCAGCTTGTGATGACCCCGACCTTCATGGGGTCCGAACCGGTTCGTGCGCAGAGCGGCAAATATGCAGGCACGGAAGTCCTTCAGGAGGAGCAGGATGCAGGGCTGGCCTTTCTCCATCTCCTGCCTGAAGACCTGCGCGAGCGGGCGATCATCGGCGGCAAGGAAGGCAGATCGAATGCGCTCGGTGAGCTTTTCAAGGACAATATCGTGGTGCCTTACGAAGGTCTGCCGGCGAAGGATCTGGACCAGGAAACCTTGAAGGCGTTGACGGGGCTGATCGCCCTTTTTCTGGAAAGCCTTCCGGAAGACCAGGCGAGCCGCAAGATGATGGAAGTGCTCGATCACCTCGACGAAACCTATTTCGCCTGGCGGGGCGGTACGGATGACGAGAGTGTCTATTACTTCCGAATCCAGAGCCCGGTCGTTTTCATTGAATTCGACCACCAGGGCCTGATCGCGCTTGAGGGCGACTGGAACCTGCCGTCGCGCAGGCACGTCCATACCGTCATCCGCACGCCGAACGGAAACGATTACGGCCGGGATCTCCTGCGGCAGCACTACGAAGAAGCCGCCGCCGATCCCGATCACGGGCATTCACACCCGCATCGGCCCCAGGCAAAGTAGGTTGGAATGGAGGGGCTCCGCCGGAAAGCCTTTGCAGGCTCGCCAGCGGAGCGTTGTCTCAGTTCGGTCCCTGACGCAGGTTGTCCGGCAGCCAGGTGGCGAGGTCCGGGAAGAGGATCAGGACGAAGACCATCAGGACCATGATCAGGAACATCGGTACCGCGGTGCGGGCGATATAGCCCATCTCGTGATGGGTCATGCCCTGCATGACGAACAGGTTGAAGCCTATGGGAGGCGTGATCTGCGCCATTTCGACCACCACCACGATGAAGATGCCGAACCAGATCAGGTCGATGCCCGCAGCCCGGATCATCGGCTCGACCACGGCCATGGTCAGCACCACCGAGGAGATGCCGTCCAGGAAACAGCCGAGGATGATGTAGAACACCAGAAGCACCATCAGGAGCTCGAACCGGCTCAGGTCCCAGGCGGCGATCAGATTCGCCAGGCCGCGCGGCAGGCCGGTGAAGCCCATGGCGAGCGACAGGAAGGCCGCACCCGCCAGGATCAGGGCGATCATGGCGCTGGTGCGGGTCGCACCCATCAGGCTCTCGGTGAAGGTCTTCCAGGTCAGCGAACCCTGGCTGGCGGCCAGGATCAGTCCGCCGATCACGCCGAAGGCAGCCGCCTCCGTCGGTGTCGCGTAGCCGAGATACATGGACCCGATGACGACGACGATCAGCGCAAGGACCGGAAGAAGGAAGCGGGAGTTCTGGAGCTTCTCCGCGAACGTCATCGGATCTTCCACGTCCGGTCGCCACTTGCTGGACACCTTCGAGTAGATGGCGACATAGGTCATGAACATCATCGCCAGGACCAGACCGGGAACGATGCCGGCGAAGAACAGCTTGGTGATCGACTCGTTGATGGTCACGCCATAGACGATGAGCGTGAGCGACGGCGGGATCATCAGGCCGAGCGTGGCCGCGCCGGAGAGGGTGCCGATGATCATGTTTTCCGGATATTTGCGCTTGCGCAATTCCGGGATCGACATCTTGCCGACGGTGGTCAGCGTGGCCGCGGACGAGCCGGAGACGGCGGCGAAGACCGTGCAGCCGACGATGTTGGTGTGCACCAGGCCGCCCGGCAACCGGGCCATCCAGGGCGAAAGCCCCTTGAACATGTCTTCCGACAACCGGGTCCGGTAAAGGATTTCTCCCATCCAGATAAACAGCGGCAGCGCCGTCAGCGTCCAGCTTGAGGACGCGGACCAGACGGTGGTCAGCATGACGTCGCCGACCGGGCGGGTCGTGAACAGCTCCATGCCCACCCAGGCAACGCCCATCAGCGCCAGGCCGACCCAGACGCCGGTGCCCAGAAGCGTGAACAGCACGAACAGGAAGAGAATGACGATCGAAAGGTTTTCCATGGATCTACTCTCCCGAACTCTGGTCCGCCAGATCCCGTTCGATCCGGTGGGTGCCACGGAAGACCACGTAAAGAAGGTGATCGGTCAGGGCGATGGCAAGGATGATGCTGCCGACCAGTAGCGGCATTTGCGGAATCCAGAGCGCGGTGCGGTCCTGGCCCTGGCTGACGTCGTTGAACTTCCAAGACCAGTAGACGAAACGGAAGCAGTAATAGACGAAATACCAGGTAATGGCCGCGCCGATCAGGAAACACCAGGCGTCGAGCCAGCGCGAGGCCTTTTCAGGCAAGGCGTTGAGCAGAAGCGAGACACGGATGTGCGAGCCCCGGTTCAGCGCATTGGCGAAGGCAAGGAAGGAAGCGGCCGCCATTGTGTAGCCGGCGTAATCGGGTGCGCCGGGAAACACCTCGCCGGTCCAGCGCGCCAGCATCTGGAGAACGATCAGCAAAAGGATCGCGATCAGGCACAGGGCCGCGGCGACGCCGGCCGCCAGATAGATAAAGTCGAGACCACGGCGAAGTCCCCGCAGGAACGCCATCACCCACCTCATTCGTTGGTAACTTGGAAAAAGGCCGCTCCGGGTTCGCCGGAACGGCCTCAGACTGTCAGCTTAGTTGCCGGAGGCCTTGAAGGCATCGACAATTGCCTTGCCCTGATCGCCTGCGTCGGCGAGCCATTCCTCGGTCATGGTCTCGCCGATTTCCTTGAGCTGAGCCTTGAGCTCATCGGACGGCGGAGCGACGGTCATGCCGCCGTCGCGCAGCCCCTGCAAGGTGAACTGGGTGTATTCCTTGGCGCGCCAGGTGCCGGCATATTCGGCCAGTTCCGCACAGCCCTTGATGACGTTCTTGTTGGCATCGGAAACGCCGGACCAGACATCGGAGTTGACCATGATGTAGTTGCGCGGCAGCCAGGCATCGACCTCGTAGAAGTAGTTGAGGCTCTCCCAGACCTTGCGGTCGTATCCGGTGGCGCCGGAGGAGATCATGCTGTCGGCGACGCCGGTGGCGAATGCCTGGCTGATTTCAGCCGCTTCGATGGTGACCGGGAGCATGCCGGTCAGCTCGGCCAGACGCGAGGTGGCGTTGGAATAACTGCGGAACTTGACGCCCTTCATGTCGTCCACGGACTTGACTTCGTCCTTGAAGTACAGGCCCTGCGGCGGCCACGGCACGGAGTAGAGCAGGGTCAGGCCCTGGTCGGCGAGAACGCCGGTCAGCGGGTCCTTGGCCGCATCCCAGAGTTTCGCGGCGTCATCGAAAGAGGTTGCCAGGAAGGGGATGGAATCAACCCCGAAGATGGCGTTTTCGTTCTGGTGGCCGGACAGCAGACGCTCGCCGATCGGCACTTGGCCGGTCTGGATGGCGCGCTTGATCTGGGCGCCGGGGAACAGCGACCCGGACGGATGGGTGACGATCTCGATTTCGCCGCCGGTGCCGGTGGTCACGCATTTGGCGAATTCCGCCGCCGTCATGGAGTGAAAGTTGGTCGCCGAATAGGCCAGCGGCATATCCCATTTTTCCGCGGATGCCGGTACAGCCGCAGCCGCCGTCATCGGCAGAACCGCCACGGCGGCCTTCAAGGTGGTTTTCAATCTGTTCATGTTCCGCTCCGTTGTTTTAAGGAAGGTGATTTTTTTATCTTGGCACCTGGTGACTGAAACGTCCCGGCGCATAGGGGGTGAGGTCGAGGTTCACCGGTTGGTTCGCCACGAGCCCCGCAACCAGGCGGCCGGTTTTCGGGCCGCCGGTCAAACCGATATGATGATGGCCGAAGGCCGTGAAGACCCCCGAGCCATTGACCTCGCCGATCAAGGGCAGACTGTCGCTCGGCGCAGGCCGGTGCCCGAGCCAGGGTTCCTCGCGCGAGAACTTCAGGTTCGGGAAGGTCTCCTTCACCTTCCGGCGCAAGAGCTCGAGAGGAGCCTTGCTCGGACCGGCCTCCAGTCCGCCGAACTCGACAATGCCGGCGCAGCGCAGGCCCGCGCTCATCGGCGTCGCGACGAACTTGCCTGAAGCGACCATGGCCGGTGCTTTCGGCCCGCCTTCGGGATCTTCAAAGACAATGTGGTACCCGCGTTCGGTTTCCAGCGGTATGTTCAGGCCGAGCTTCTTCATGAGGGGAGCAGACCAGACACCGGTCGCCAGGACAACCCTGTCGCAGTCGAATGGGCCTTCTGAGGTCAGAACTTTGGTGACCGTACCGTCTTCAATGTCGAAATCCTTTACCTCGGCCTCGACGACGACACCGCCCAGTGCGGCGAAATCCTTGGCAAGGGCGGCGACATAACCGCCCGGATCCAGAACGAAGCCGTGGTCCTTCATGGAGGCGAGCAGGGTGACGGCGGGGCCGAAAGCCGGATCGTAATCCTGAACCTCTTCTCCCTCGATGAGTCGCGGCTCGAAGCCGGAAGCCTTGCGAAGGTCCCACACATAGGCGTCGGCGTCGAAGGCCGCCCGGTCCCTGTAGGCGAAATTATAGTCGCTCTGTTGAACGAAGGTGCGCGCGCCGAGGCCGTCGGTCAGGGAGAGATGTTGCTCGACGGTATCGCCGACAATCGGATTGAGGGCGGTCGCGATCCGCCTGGTGTCGGCGTCATTGGCGTGGCCGAGGTATTTCGTAAGCCATGGCAGCAGCTTCGGCAGGTAGCCCCAGCGCAGGAAAAGCGGAAAGTCCGGGTCGAGCAGAAGCTTGAGGCCCTTGAGGATCAGTCCGGGCGTCGTTACGGGCACATTCGAACAGGCGGCGAGAACGCCCGCGTTGCCGAAGGAGGTTCCCTGACCCGGTTTGTCCCGGTCGATCAGCGTGACGTCCAGCCCCATGCGACGGAGCCAGATGGCGGTTGAAACGCCGACGATGCCGCCGCCGATCACCACGGCCTTCATCGGCATGTCCCGGTCTCCCTGTCCCCCAGAAAACCCAGCCTAGTCCCCATTCGCTCCGGTTCCCCTTACCTGACGATAATTCTCATTTGCCTCAAGGAGCGGAAAGCTGTCCCCGGATGGGCATGCTTTCAAAAGCCTGAACGTAAGTCCTTGAGATTAGTGCATCGTTTGACGATCCGTTCAATAGGCAATTGTGAATTTTTCTCTGTACTTGACGCTGCACTTTGATCTGTATACAGACGGTAATGCAAAGTCAACACGCCCTTCGGATGGGCAACCGGGAGTTGGAACGTGAAGGAACGGAACACGGCGAACACCATGACCGGCGCGGAAGCGATGGTGCGGATGCTGGAAGCGCATGGGGTGCGGCACATCTTCGGGCTGTGCGGCGATACAACCCTGCCGTTCTATGACGCGCTATATCGTCTGGATCACAAGATCGAACACATCCTGACCCGCGACGAACGCTGCGCCGCCTATATGGCCGACGGCTATGCGCGGGTGACGAAAAAAGTCGGCGTCTGCGAGGGGCCGTCCGGCGGCGGGGCGACCTATATCCTGCCCGGTCTGGTGGAGGCGAATGAAAGCTCCGTACCGATTCTGGCGATCACTTCCGACGTCGGTACGCGCTCAAAAGGCCATTATCCGTTGACGGAACTGGATCAGGAAGGTCTGATGCGGCCCCTGACCAAATTCAACACGGTCATCCAGCACGCGGATGCCATACCGGATACGGTGCGCACCGCGTTCCGCAAGATGACGACGGGCCGACCGGGCACCGCGCATCTGGGGCTGCCGATCGACGTTCAGCGCGGCGAGGCCAATCCGGACGATATCTGGGCGGATCCGGCGCATCAGACCTATCCGGCCTATCCCTCCGGACCGGACCCGGATGCTGTCGAGGGGGCGCTGGACGCGCTGCTCTCTGCCAAGTTCCCGGTGGTGATCTGTGGCGGCGGGATCGTGCTCGCCGGCGGCGAGGCCGACTTCGTCTCATTCGTGGAATCGCTCGACATTGCCGTGGCAACGACGATTTCCGGTCAGGGCTCCATTCCCGAAACCCATCCGAACAATATCGGTGTGGTCGGATCGAACGGTGGTGTGCCGGCGACCCGCGAACTGGTGCAAAAGGCGGACCTCGTGCTCTTCATCGGTTGCCGGGCAGGCTCGGTGACGACGGAACTGTGGCGTTATCCCTCCAAAGCGACCCGGATCGTCCATATCGACAGCGATCCGGAAGTGATCGGCGCGTCCTACCGGACCGAGGCCGCCCTGGTCTCCGACGCAAGGCTGGCCTTGAAGGCGCTGAACGGGGCGCTGGCGGCGCGCGGTCCTCAAGCGGGCTTTGGCGGGGCGAGCGCCGTCGCGCCGCTCAAGACAAGGAAATGGGAGGTCTTCAACCGTTTCTCCGGAACGGCGGAGACGCCCATTCGGCCGGAACGGACCATCGCGGCCCTGCGACGGGTTCTCGACGACGACGCGATCCTCGTCGGCGATCCGGGAACGCCCTGTCCCTATCTCTCCGCCTACTACGAACTCAACACCACGGGGCGGACACTCTTTTCCAACCGCGCGCATGGCGCACTCGGTTACGCGCTTTCGGCCGCCATGGGCGTCAGCGTCGGCGCGCCCGGCAAGAAGGTCGTCTCGCTCATGGGCGACGGCAGCTTCGGCTTCACCTGCGGCGAACTGGAAACAGTGGTCCGCAAGAACATGCCGATCACCTTCATCGTCTTTTCCAATTCGGTCTACGGCTGGATCAAGGCCGGACAGAAGACCGGCTTCGACGAGCGCTATTTTTCCGTCGACTTCAACCGGACCGACCACAAGGCGGTGGCCGAGGCCTTCGGCGTCAAGGCGTGGCGGGTGGAAAATCCGGAAGATCTGGACAGTGTCCTGCGTCAGGCGGTCGAGCATGACGGCCCGACGCTGGTCGACGTGATCAGCCAGCCGCTGAACGAGGCGAATGCGCCGGTCAGCGAGTGGATTGCGTGATGGCGGATCACAGAATTGAACGCCTTCGGGTTCATCGGGTGCATATCCCCGCGAAGGCGGTCCATTCCCATGGCTCCGGCGATGTCTCGGGCATCAGCGCGGTGCTCGTCGAGATTGTCACCGATACCGGCCTGACCGGATGGGGGGAGGCATCGCCCTGGCCGGTCTTTACCGGCACCGTCGAGGCCAATGCTGCGGCCTTGCATACCTATTTCCGACCTTTCCTGATCGGCAGCGATCCGTTGCAGGTCGAGGTGCTGGTGAACCGGGCCGACAAGGTGCTGGTCGGCCACCCGGAAGCCAAGGCGGCGCTGGAGACCGCACTGCTGGACCTGACCGGACAGATCGCCGGGCTTCCCATTGCCGAGCTGGTCGGTGGCCGGTTCCGCGATGAAATTCCGATGAGCTTTTCCATCGCCAATCCGGATTTCGACAAGGATCTGGAAGACGTCGCCGCGCTCTGGGCGGATGGGGTGCGGATCTTCAAGCTGAAGACCGGTTTCAACGATCATGCCTTCGACGTCATGCGCCTGGAGCGGCTGCGGGAGGTCTATGGCGCGGAGGCGGATCTCAGGATCGACTACAATCAGGGTCTTCCCGCCTATGACGCCGTCCGCCGGGTGCGCGACCTGGAACGCTTCGCGCCGACCTTCGTCGAGCAACCAGTCCTGATGCATGAGCGCGAGGTTCTGGCCGAGATCACGCGGGCCGTGGACGTGCCGATCATGGCGGACGAATCCGTGTTCGATCCGAAGGATGCCTTCCGGGGCGCCATGAACCGGGTCGCCGATATCTTTTCTCTGAAGATCTCCAAGTCCGGCGGTATCCGCCGGGCGCTGCAGATTGCAGCCATCGCGCGCGCGGCCGGGATCGACGTCTATGGCGGCTGCATGTTCGAGACGTCCATCGCCCACGCGGCAGGGGCGCACCTGATGGCGGCGGTTCCCGATCTGCGGCTCGGCTGCGAGTTCTACATGTCGAACTATTACGCGGAGGCCGATATCGCCCAGGTGCCTTTCGCGGTCACCGGTGGCAAGGTGCAGGTTCCGAAGGTGCCGGGCCTTGGGTGCGTCCCCGACCCGGACAAGCTCGCCCGCTACCGGCTGGAGGTTCTGGAGTAGATCGTGACCATGTCGCCGGTTCGAGACCGCTGGATGTATACAGAGGCGTATATTGAGTAACACCCGGCAATGTGCCAAGAGACCCCGAGTGTCGGCGGGAGGATGGAATGAGTGAGACGCGGGTCGAGACCCTATATGCGCGGGTGAAGGAGATGGCGGTGAATTTTCACCTGCGTCCCGGTGAGCGCATCAACGAGGTCAGCCTTGCGCGCGAGCTCAATGCCAGCCGCACGCCGCTGCGCGAGGCGTTGAACCGGCTCGTGACGGAGCAGCTGCTCGTGTTTCAGGCCGGCAAGGGGTTCTTCTGCCGTGCGCTCGACGCCCAGTCCATCTTCGATCTCTACGAAATGCGCGCATGTCTCGAAGTGATGTCCGTTCAACTGGCCTGCGAGCGGGCCTCGGACGAGGATATCGCGAAGCTGAAAGAGACCGAGTTCGTGGACGGCATGCTTTACGCGGGCCGCACGATCGGCGATGCAACCGCCGGCGACGAGGCCTTCCATGTCGCGATTGCCCGTCTCAGCGGTAACGCGGAGCTGGTCAGGCAGCTTGAGCGGATCAACGAGCGGACGCGCTTCATCCGGTGGGTGGCGATGGCCGAGGCCGTGGTGCGGACCAAGGGCGAGCATGAGATCATCATGCAGGCGCTCGAAAAAAAGGATGTGGCCAAGGCGGCCGACATCATGCGCGGCCATGTGATGCGCCGCATGGATCAGGTCGTTGCCGCCGTGCGGGAAGGCTATTCCAATATCTATGTGTCCGGACCGGAAGAAATTTTCGAGCGCAAGCTCGTTGGAGAAGAGGTGTCTCAGTGAAAGTTACGGGCGGCAAGGCAGTCTACGGGGCAAGTGTCGGCATCCTTATGCTGGAGGCCCGGTTCCCGAGAATCCCCGGCGACATGGGCAATGCGCTGACCTGGCCCTTTCCTGTGCTTTACAAGGTGGTGCGCGATGCCACGCCAGACCGGGTCGTGCGCAACAAGGCAAGCGGTCTGCTCGACACCTTCATCGGCGCGGCGCGCGAGCTTGTGGCGGATGGCGTCGACGGAATTACCACGAATTGCGGTTTTCTGGCCCTGTTTCAGGACGAGCTGGCGGAAGCCGTTCCGGTTCCGGTGCTGACCTCGTCCCTCATGCAGGTGGCCATGGTCAACCGGACTTTGGCCGGGGGAAAGCGGGCGGGCGTTCTGACCATTTCCGGCTCCACGCTGACGCCGCTTCACCTGGAAAAGGCCGGTGTTCCCGAAGGCACACCCCTTGGGACAACGGAAGGCGGGTGTGAATTCACCCGGGTCATCCTGGACAACGAGCTCGAACTGGATGTGGAGCTGGCGCGCCGGGATAATGTCGAGGCAGCCCTCAGGCTTCAGGCGGACAATTCCGATCTGGGCGCCATCGTGCTGGAATGCACCAACATGATCCCCTATGCCGCCGACATCCGCCGGGCAACGGGACTGCCTGTCTATTCCATCGAGAATTTCGTGCGCTGGTTCCAGGGCGCCCTGGTCCCGCGCACCTTTCCGGCACCGTGACTACCGTTTCTGTCCATAGGCAAGGGTGATGGAGTGCGCCGCGGCCGTCACCAGCGGCGCGAATTTTTCTTCCGCTTCCTCCGGTGTATAGCGGCTCCGCGAAACGCCGATATTGATGGCGGCGGTCGGACGCCCCGCGCGACCGAAGATGGGGGCGGCGACCGACAGATCGCCGATGAAATATTCCTCGAACGCCGTGGCATAGCCGTCGCGCCGGGCCGCGCGAACCCGGTCGAGCACTTCGGCCTCGTTCCAGATCGTATACGGTGTGACCGGCCGGAGATCCGAGCGCCCAAGCAGTTCGCTTAGCTCATTGTCGGCCAGACCGGAGAGCAGGGCACGTCCTGGCGACGTGCAATAGGCGGGCAGGCGGGTTCCTATGACGACATCGTTGTTGAGCACATGGCGGCTCATGAAACGGGAGACGAAAACGATCTCGGTGCCGTCGGGAACCGTCAGATTGACCGTTTCCTCCGTCGTTTTGCTCAAGTGCAGCAGGAAAGGCATGGCCTGCGCCAGGAGGGTATTCGAATGGGTGTAACGATAGCCCATCTCGAGAGCCTTCACGGTCAGTTCGTAGTGCCGTGTCTCGCTGCTTTTCCTCAAGTAGCCCAGCTCTGCAAGGGTATGGGTGAAACGCTGTGCGGCGCTCATGCCCATCCCGGTCTCGTCTGAAATCTGGGAAAGGCTCAGGGAAGGCCTGTGGCCGTCGAACAGATCTAGGACCCGGAAAGCCTTCTCCACCGAATGGACCATCAGGGGATCGCGGGCCACCGGATCCTTGCTTGTTCTTTTTTTCATTGAAGACCGTGCCGCTTCGAGAGGCCTCTCTCAAGAGACGTGCCGACACGAGACAATGCTCCGGCAAGCGAGTCAGCTTGACAGGGGTAATTTTCGATTACTATCATAATGCAATAAGAGTTATTGTATTGCAATAGTAGAGTGTGAAGAGGCATCCAGATGAATGAGTTTGTTCTGATTGAGCAGCGGAAGACCGTCGGTATCATCACCCTGAACCGGCCGGAGGTTCTGAATGCCTGGCACAGCCCCATGCGCAAGCAGCTTGTGGCGGCGTTGAAGGTTTTTGAAACGGATGAAGCGATCAGGGCGATTGTGCTGACGGGGGCGGGCGATCGGGCCTTCAGCGCGGGTCAGGACCTCAACGAAACCAAAACCTTCTCGCCGGAACGCAGCAAGGAATGGGTCGGCGAATGGGAAACCCTTTACGAGACGATCCGTTCGCTGTCCAAACCGCTGATCGCAGCGCTCAATGGTGTGGCCGCGGGGTCCGCGTTCCAGGTTGCGCTTCTGTGCGATTTCCGTGTGGCCCATCCGGGGGTGCGCATGGGGCAGCCGGAAATCAAGTCCGGCATCGCCAGCACCACAGGTCCGTGGATCATGAAGGAGATCCTGGGGCTTGCCCGCACCATTGACCTGACCCTGTCCGGCCGCCTGATGGAGGCGGACGAGTGCGAGCGGGTAGGCATTCTAAATCGGATCGTTCCCCAGCCAGACGTCATGCCGGAAGCCATCCGGCTGGCTGAAGACCTGGCGGCCCTTCCGCCGGTGGCCATGCGGCTCGACAAGCAGCGTTTCAGGGAAATGACCGAAGCCGGTTTTCGGGACTGTCTGGAGGCCGGCACGCGGATCCAGGCGGAAGCCTATGCGTCCGGGGAGCCCGCACGGATGATGGAGGAGTTTCTGGAAGCACGGCGCAAGCGCAAGGGGTAACTGCTTTGACCGAGCTTGCCTGCTTTGTGCGCTCGTTCCGGCAAAAGGCCGGGGCGTGCCCGGACAAGGTCTTTGCGACCTTCGACGGCGAGGCCATAACCTTTGGTGACCTGGACAGGATGTCGGACACCTTCGCGGCGCACCTTCGCGGCGAAGGTGTCCGGCGCGGCGATGCCGTCGCGGTGATGATGCGCAATTCGCGGTTTTCCCTTGCCATCCTGTTCGGCCTCGCAAAGGCGGGTGTCGTCTGGGTGCCCGTAAACGCCCAGCTCAAGGGAGAAGGGCTGGCCTACATCCTTCAGCACTGCGCGGCCAGGGCGGTGATCTGCAACAGGGATCTGCTTGAAACCATTGACGCCTGCGGAGCCGATCTCACCGGGCTTGAGCTGATTGTCGCAGACGATACGGAGCGCGCCGGCGCTTTGGAGCCGATCTTCGACAAGCCTCTGCCCTTTACCGAAACACCACCCGAGGCGCAGGACCTTTTCGCGGTCATGTACACCTCCGGGACGACCGGGCGGCCGAAAGGCGTCATGGTCACGCACGGCATGCTGCGCCTGTCGGGCGAGGCGGTGAAGCATCTCTCCCGGGCGGACGACGGCGACGTTTTCCTTGTGTGGGAACCGCTCTATCATATCGGCGGCGCCCAGCTCATTATCCTGCCGCTTCTGGCCGATGTCGTTCTGGCCATGGTCGCGCGCTTCAGTGCGAGCCGGTTCTGGGAGCAGGTCCGGACCTGCGGCGCAACCCATATTCATTATCTCGGCGGCATCCTGCAGATCCTTCTGAAGCAGCCGGAAGGTCCGGGCGACCGGAGCCATCCCGTGCGTGTCGCCTGGGGCGGTGGGTGTCCGAAGGAGATCTGGACCGCGTTCGAGGAACGGTTCGGCGTGGAAATCCTGGAATGCTACGGCATGACGGAAGCCTCCAGTCTCACCACCTGCAACGACGAGGGCGTTGTCGGCGCGGTCGGCCGGCCCATGCCCTGGTTTTCCGTCGAGGTCGTCGATGACGACGGCTTGCCGGTGCCGACCGGCGAGAAAGGCGAGATCGTCGTGGAGACCTCTTTGCCCGGAGCTCTTTTCAAGGGCTATCTGAACAACCGGGAAGCGACGGAAAAGGCGCTGCGGGACGGCAGGCTTCATACCGGCGATTGCGGATCGATCGATGGCAAGGGAGTCCTGTGGTTTCACGGCCGCCTGACCGACAGCGTGCGCTGCAAGGGCGAGAACGTCTCGGCTTTCGAGGTCGAAACCGTCGCCGGACGCTATCCGGCCGTCGAGGATTGCGCCCTGATCGGTGTTGCCGCGGAGGTCGGCGAGCAGGACATCAAGCTCTTCGTCAAGCCCAAGGCCGGGCAGGTGCTCGATTTACAGGCCTTTTCCGACTGGCTCGGCGAACGCCTCGCCGCCTATCAGCGGCCGCGCTACCTGGAGCTGGTCGAAGAGTTCGAGCGTACGCCAAGCCAGCGGATCATGAAGCACAAGCTTAGCACGGACGTCTCAGGGAGCTGGGACAGGCTGGCCACCTGATGCTATCGCTCTCCTGACGTACTCTGCCTGAGCTCACGAGCGACTTGCTCAAAGCGACAAAAACTAAGTCCGATATCCAGGCTTCAGGACCCGCTCACCGCGATTAACACGCAACTGTTTTCTTCAAGCCGCCGTACCTGGTGGCGCAAGGGGCCGGGGAATTGCACGGAATCGCCCTTGTTGAGGATAAGGTTCTGGTCCGGGAATCGGATCTCAACCCTGCCGGATACGACAAAGAGCAGTTCCTCGCCTCTGTGTTCGGCGTCCGGTTCGTCGACCAGTTCAACGGGCGGGTACATAAGGAAAACCTCGAGGCCGGAACTCGTATCGCTCTGGGTCAACAGGCGCATAACATAGTTGCCGTCGTCTGCCGTCAGTTCATTGGCCTCGTCCGCGCGGGTGACGAAAAGCAGATCGTGGTTCTCAGCAGCGCCGAAAAGCTGTGCAGCGGAGACTTCGAGAACCGTTGAGATGCGCAGGATGATGGCGACCGACGGCACTTTAAGTCCGCGTTCCACGCGTGACAGGTAGCCCTTGTCCAGAGACGCTGCCAGCGCGAGTTGCGACAGGGACATATCCTTCTCGGTCCGCAGGGCGCGTATCGCCCTTCCCAGACTGACGCCTGCCGGAAAGTCCATTTTTCGGGCCGTACCCTTGAGTGCCATGTTCACCAACCTCCCAGTTCTGGCGAATTGTTCATCTCAAACTTCTCCGGTCAACCGGCTGTCGCGCCAATGAGAGCATCGCCAACCAAAATCTGATTAAAGAGTCATGCAATCCTGCGTTGCCAGGATTCAACGTTGTTTTTTGCCTTATAGGCAAAAGACCTGGTCTCGTCCATAGTGAGATCGATATGTTTTCCCGTTGATATACGTATAAATGTTTATTTTTTAATCACTTTCGCACATATTTCGCGCATGCGGCATGATTGCCTTTTAGACAACGTTGTCTAAGATCTTCTTTATACAACAGAAGGGGACAATCATGAAATTCACCAAATTGCTCGCTGTGACGGCCTTGAGCGTTGCAACGGTTCTTCCGCTGGCATCCACAGCGTTTGCGCAAGATGCTCCGGTCAAATGGAAGATGGCGGGGACGTTCTCCAGCTCCCTGCCGCAGCTCGGAACGCTCGGCAAGCGCCTGGAGGAAAAGATCGGGCTTGTCTCCGGCGGCAATATCGAGCTGCGCTTCTACGAGCCGAACGCGCTGGTGCCGCCGCTCGAAACATTCGATGCCGTCTCCCTCGGTGCTATCGATGCCGCTTTCTCCACTCCGGGTTTCTGGGGTGGCAAAGTACCGGCCCTGCAGGTTTTCGCGGCTCTCCCGTTCGGCCCCTCTGCTCCCGAATATATGGCGTGGTTCTATTTCGGCGGCGGCAAGGAAATCTTCGACGAAATTTACGGCAAGTACGGCATCAAGTCGGTGATGTGCGGCATGCTGGCGCCGGAAGGGTCAGGCTGGTTTCGGGAAGAAGTCAAAAGCGTTGACGATCTGGCCGGCATGAAGCTTCGCTTCTTCGGTCTTGGCGCCAAGGCACTCGGCAAGTTCGGCGTTTCCGCGCAGCTTCTGGCGGCGCCCGATGTCTATCCCGCCCTTGACCGCGGTGTCATCGACGGCCTGGAATTCGTTCAGCCGGCGATCGACTTGAAGATGGGCTTCTACCAGATCGCCAAGCATTACTATTTCCCCGGCTGGCACCAGCAGTCGACCTTTTTCGATCTGATGATGAACAAGGACAAGTGGGATGCCTTGAGCGAGACCCAGCAGGCGCAGATTGAGGCGGTCTGCGGCGACAACGTGCGCCACGGGATCGCCGAAGGCGAGGCCATCCAGGTTCCGGCCCTCAAGGAACTTCAGGAAAAGGGCGTCCAGATTCACAAGTGGTCCGACGAGGACCTTGCCAAGCTGAAGGGCGCCGTCGACGAGGTCATAGCCGAACAGGTTGCCGCAGACCCCGACTTCGCACGGGCCTACGAGAGCTTTTCCACCTTCCGGGAAGAATATACGACCTGGCGCGAAATCGGGTACCTGAAGTAAACGCAAATGACCGCACTCCTGGTTTCTGCCCGTTTCTTAAAGGCGGTCGCGCGGCGTATCGGTCAGGTCTCGGCATGGCTCATCGTGCTGCTGGTCCTGACCGTCGTCCTCGACGTGATTACCCGCCGCTTCGTGGTCCTCGGATCCACGAAGCTGCAGGATCTCGAGTGGCACTTTCATGCCGCGCTGTTCCTGCTGTCTCTTGGATATGCCTATGTCGAAGGCGAGCATGTCAGGATCGATGTCCTGCTTGAGCGTTTCGGTCCGAAAACCGCCGCGGCGATCGAGTTTCTCGGCGCGGTCCTGTTTCTGGTGCCGTTCTGCGTCATCGTCCTCTACTTCGGCTGGACCTTTGTCGAACGGTCATTCCTGTTGAACGAAGGGTCGGCCTCACAGACCGGGCTTCCCTACCGTTGGATCATCAAGACGACTCTCCTGACCGGCTTCTTCACGTTGCTGGTCGCAGCTCTCGGCGTCATTGCGGACAGTCTGGCAACGCTTCTGGGGGGCAAACGGGACCCGGAACCCGATACTCATTACGACGAGGTGGGGTTGTGACCGCATTCGAAACCCTGCTTCCCCTGACGATGATGGGCATTCTCATCGTCATCCTGTTCACCGGTTATCCGGTGGCGTTCTGTCTCGCTGGTGTCGGGCTGATCTTCACCGTCGTCGGCGGCATGCTCGACATGTTCCATCCGATGCAGCTCTTCCTGATCGTCAGCCGCATCTGGGGTTCCATCGCGGAAAACCTGGTATTGGTCGCGATCCCGATGTTCATCTTCATGGGCATCATGCTGGAGCGCAGCGGCGTTGCCCGCCACCTTCTGGAAATCCTGTCGGTGCTGCTCAGGCGGGTACCGGGCGGGCTGGCGCTGGCGGTCGTTCTCATGGGAACGATCATGGCCGCGACCACGGGCATCGTCGGTGCCTCGGTGGTCATGCTGTCGCTTCTGGCGCTGCCGGTCATGATGGACCGCGGCTACGACAAGCAGATCACTTCCGGGGTCATTTCCGCCTCCGGTACGCTCGGCATTCTCATTCCGCCGTCGATCATGCTGGTGATCATGGGAGACATGCTGGCCGTGCCGGTCGGCGATCTCTTCGCCGGTGCCGTCATTCCCGGCCTCGTCCTGTCCGGCCTTTATCTTGTCTATATCGTCTTCATGGCCATGACCAAGCCTTCGCGCATGCCAAAGCTTGAGGAAAGCAATACCGATGACGGGCGGTCCTTGCTGGGTCTCATCCTGCGCGGCTTCCTGCCTCCGACGCTCCTCGTGGTAATGGTGTTGGGCTCCATCATCGGCGGCCTTGCAACACCGACGGAAGCGGCAGGGGTCGGGGCCTTCGGGGCAACGCTGCTCGCCGTCTACAACCGGACCTTCAGCCTGAGCCTGCTTCGGGACGTCGTTCGCGGCACGGCGCTCACAAACGCCATGATTTTCGGGATCTTCTGCGGAGCGACACTGTTTTCGTACGTATTCCGCGAATTGGGCGGGGACGACGCGATCATCCATGTGATCGAGGTCCTCGACCTGCATGACTGGACGCTGCTGGTCCTGTTGATGGCAATCATCTTCGTGCTCGGCTTTTTCTTCGACTGGCTGGAAATCACGCTGATTATCCTGCCTGTCTTCCGGCCCATCGTGATGTCGCTGGATCTCGGAAATGCGGTTCCTTCGGATCATCTGCTCCTTTGGTTCGCGATTGCCGTGGCGGTCAACCTGCAAACCTCGTATCTGACACCGCCTTTCGGCCCCGCGCTCTTCTACCTGCGCCAGGCCGGGCAGGGATATCTGTCCCTCGGCGACATCTACAAGGGGGTCATTCCCTTCACCCTGCTGCAGCTCACCGGACTGGTCCTGTGTCTGCTGTTCCCGGCACTCGTGCTCTGGCTGCCGACTTATCTCGGTTATTGAGCCAGCCATCGGACAACCCCAAAAACATCAAGAGAGGAAAATCATGTCCCGCACCGTAATCGCTCCCCCGTCGCTGACCGCTCCCGGCGTTCCCCTGTCTCCGGGCATTGCCTTCGAGACCCTGGTCTTCGTCTCGGGACAACTGCCAATCGATCCGGAAACGGGCGCATTTCCCGATGGCGTCACAGCGCAGACGAAGGCATCTCTGGCAAATCTGAAAACCGTTCTTGAAGCGGCCGGCGCAACCATGGAAGGCGTGGTCAAGACCACGGTCTTCCTGAAGAACATGGATGACTTTTCGGCCATGAATGCCGTCTATGCGGAGGCATTCCCCAGCGAGCCGCCGGCGCGTTCCGCCATTGAAGTCGCCCGTCTTCCCAAGGACGCCCTCGTTGAAATAGAAGCCGTCGCCATTCGCGCGCGTTGAGTTTGAGCCATGACAGACCAGAATCCTGAAATGACCGAAGCCTTCCGCCACCCGGCGGCGAAAGCCGCGCTGGAAACCGAAGGCGGCACGACCGACTGGAAAGGCGTCCTGCTGCACATCCATATCGCGCCAAAAGCGAGTTTCGAAATGGAGGAGCTTTCGGAAGCGGAATGCGTTCCGGGCCGGGGTATCGTCGGCGACAGATACTTTCTCGGTACGGGAACCTATTCCCCCCGGCCGGATGTACGTGAAGTCACCCTGATCGAGCAGGAAGCGCTGGATGCGATTGCGCGAAACGACCCGCCGCTTCAGGAGGGCTCCATCGAGCTCAAACCCGTCGATCACCGCCGAAACCTGACCGTGCGCGGCGTGCCGCTCAATCATCTGGTCGGGCGCCGGTTCCGGGTCGGGGAGGTGATCCTACGCGGCGGACGCCTGAATTTCCCGTGCAAATACCTGGAGAACCTGCTCGACTCCCCGGTGTTCCTGCCGCTCTACAACCGGTCGGGGCTGAATTGCGGCATCGAGAAGGGCGGCATCATCCGCCCGGGTGACGAGATCGAGCTGCTGGACTGACCCATGCCAAACCGCCTGATCATGAGGCTCTCGGTCCAGGATGTCCGGGCCGAGACACCGGACGTTATTGTCCTGAGCTTCTCGCATCCCCGCCGCCCGGAGCTTCCCGCATGGAGCGCTGGAGCTCATGTCGACGTGCATCTGCCTGACGGCTCGGTTCGCCAGTATTCCCTGTGTGGCGACCCGCAGGACAGATCCATCTACACAATCGCCGTCAAACGCGAGCCGGACGGGCGGGGTGGCTCGCTGTGGCTGCACGAGACTGCGGCGGCCGGTCTGGAAATCCCGGTCTCGGCGCCCAGAAACCACTTCAGCTTTCATCCCGAGAGCGGCCGCCACGTTCTGGTTGCCGGAGGGATCGGGATCACGCCGCTGGCGCCCATGGCGAAGCGGCTCGTGGCGGAGGGACAGCGCTTCGTCCTGCATTACTGTGCAAAAAGCCGGTCGAAAGCCCCGTTTTTCGCAGAGCTGGAAGCACTTTGCGGCAGCAGGCTTCGGCCTTGGTTTTCCGAGGAAGGCACGAGGTTCGATCCATTGAGCGCCCTGACCGGCGAGACCGGTTCGGAACTCTATGTGTGCGGACCGCAGGGACTGATTGCTTCCATTGAGGAAGCTGCCTCAAAGCTCGACTGGCCGAACGGGAAATTCCACATGGAACGCTTCACGGCGCTTGCGAACGACACCTTCGTGCCAGAACCGTTCAAGGTCGTTATCGCTTCGAGCGGAAAAGAGCTCGATGTTCCGGAGGAACGCACCTTGCTTTCGGTCTTGAGGGAAAATGGTTTCGCGCTCCATTCGTCCTGTGAGACAGGAACTTGCGGAAGCTGCGAATGCGGCTACAGGGAGGGCGACGTTCTTCATCGGGATGTCGTGCTCACGCCGGACAAACAGAAATCCAGGCTGATGCCCTGCGTTTCCAGGGGCAAGGGAACGCTCGTCCTGGATCTTTGATCCAGGCAACCGGAATCCACTGAGCACGGAGGTCTCAGGGAGCTGGGACAGGCTGGCGACTTAGTGTACGGCTTCTAACCCATGCGCTCCGAGGCGTAGGAACCCGGGGAGGCGGGGAAGACGATGGTGCGGTTGCCGCTCAGAAAGACGCGGCGGTGAATATGGGCGTGGATCGCACGGGCGAGGATCCGGCTTTCCACGTCCCGCCCGAGAGACACATAATCGTTGGAGTTCTGGGCATGGGTGACCTGAACAGTGTCCTGATTGATGATCGGGCCTTCGTCCAGATCGGACGTCACGTAGTGCGACGTTGCGCCGATCAGTTTCACCCCACGTTCGTAGGCCTGCTTGTAGGGATTGGCGCCCTTGAAGCTCGGCAGGAAGGAATGGTGGATGTTGATGATCCTGCCTGAAAGCTTGCGGCACATGGCGTCCGACAGAACCTGCATGTAACGGGCGAGCACCACCAGTTCTGCGCCGGTTTCCTCCACCACACGCATCTGGGCCGCTTCGGCCTCCGCCTTGTTGTCTTTCGTGACCTTGATGTAGTGGAAGGGAATGTCGTGGTTCACCACCAGCTTCTGGTAGTCCAGATGATTGGAAATCACCGCCACGATGTCGACGGGAAGCGCGCCGATCCGCCAGCGGTAGAGCAGGTCGTTCAGGCAATGGCCGAACCGCGACACCATGATGATTACTTTCATCCGCTCCGCCTCGTCGTGGATCGCCCAGGTCATGCCGAAGGGCTCCGCGACCGGCTTGAAGCCTTCTCGCAGGCTGTCGATGTTTGCATCAAGCTCCGACTTGAAGCTGACGCGCATGAAGAAATCGCCGGAGGCCGGATCGTCGAACTGGGCACAGTCGGTGATGTTGCAGCCGGCCTCGGACAGGAAAGCGGTGATCGCGGCGACAATGCCGCGCCGGGACGGGCACGTGACCGTCAGGACAAACTGGGTCATGGGAAACTCCGAGGGAATTGATCTGGTCAGGCGCCGGGAGGCAATTCGGCGAACTGGAAGCCCGATCCGAGACCTTCCGCCGTTTCGGTGAGCACATCGAGTGCGAAACCGGCGGAAGAGACGTCGAGGAAGAGCTCATAGGAGGGGCTGCCAAAGCGGTCGAAGCGGACGGCCACCACGTCGAGATGCAGAGCGCGGGTCTGGGCCACCTGATTGACGGGAAAACCTTGCGGCCTCAGATCGGTCATGGAGATTCGCGCCATCAATTCCGGCGCGGCGGGACCGGACACCAGGAACCAGGCCCAGCCTTCCTCGCGATAGGCGTCGTAGCCCTTCGTCTCAAGCGTACTTTCCAGCCACGCCTGCCGAATTTCCCGCAACCGCTCTCCACTTCCGCCCGGTGGGGCGGTGAAGAGAACTTCCTCCTGGCCGAGCCGCAGGAGCGCGGTGCCGCAGGGCAGGATCACAGCGGCGTTCACCTTCTCCGGCGCGGTCATCTCCCGGGAGGCGATCCAGCTCATGGTGCCCGGCCCGCGCAAGCCGAACCGTTCCGAACGGGTGCAATCGAGAACACAGTTCCGGTCGGCGCTAGCAATGGTGTCCGTCTGGGGCAGACGTTCGGCCAGGGGACTGCTGCGCATTGCCTGGTCGATGCTTGCGGGAGACACGGTGGAGGCGATGTCCTGTGTCATGTCAGATCTCCTGCCGCAGGTTCTCGGAGTCGTAGAAGGGCGTGGTGACGACCGGCGCGTTGAGTTCCTTGCCGCACAGCCCTCGGATCGTCAGACTGCCGCCCGGTTCGGCATCGCGCGGGTCCGCATAGGCCAGCCCGATCCACTTGCCCAGGGTCGGAGAGTGGCAGACCGACGAGACGAAGCCGACCGGCGTTCCCTCGCGCAGGACCAGGCAGGAGTCCGACAGCCGGGCGCCATGGCCTTCCGGCACCTCGAAACCGCAGAGCTTGCGCTTGAGCCCCAGGCCTCCGCGTTTTTCGACCGCCGTCTTGCCGATGTACATGGGCTTCTTTTTCGACAGCGCCCACTCCATGTTCAGTTCCGCCGGGCTCGACAGGGCGTCGGTGTCCTGACCGATGATGATATGGCCTTTTTCCAGCCGTAGGACGCGCGAGGCTTCGAGCCCGTAGGGTGCCAGGCCGTAAGGCGCGCCCGCTTCTTTCAGCTTGCGCCACAGCGCCGCGCCGAAGGAGCGGGGCACATGGAGTTCATAGCTCAGTTCCCCGGTGAAGCCGATGCGCATGACACGTGCCGGCGCGCCGCCAATGACGCCGGTCCGGCCGTTGAGATAGGGGAAAGCGTCCGGAGACAGATCGATGTCGCCGCCAAGGGCTTCCAGCACCTTGCGCGCGTTCGGTCCGGTCACATTGATGGCCGCGAAGGCGGAGGTGATGTTCTGAATGTCGACCCGCATGCCCCATTGGGCGTTCAGGAAGCTCATTTCGGTATAGACACGGGCGACGGCGCCGGTGGTGGCGGTGACATAGAAGTCAGTTTCGGACAGGCGGTAGGCGACGCCGTCATCGATGACAGAGCCCATGTCGTTGAGCATCAGGCAGTAGCGGACCCGGCCCACCGGCTGCATCGCATGGGCCATGGTGTAGATCCGGTCGAGAAAGGCTCCGGCGTCCGGTCCCCGTATCGCGAGTTTGCCCAGGGTGGAGACGTCGAGCATGCCGACCCTTGTGCGCACCAGATCGACTTCTTCGGCGATGGTTTTCGCAAGGTCCCGGTCGTTGCCATAGTGATAGGGCCGCCACCAGGCCCCGGCGGGCTTCATCCGGGCGTTGTCCGCCATGTGCTCGCTCTGGATGGGCGTATGCCGGTAGAGCACGTGCAGCGGTCCGGCGAGGACGCCCAGTTTCTCCGGCCCGAAGGGGGGGCGTGATGTGGTGATGCCGACGTCGCCAACCTTGCGGTCCGTCATTCCAGCGACGATCCGGGCCGTATTCAGCGCCGAATGACGGCCCTGGGAGGGGCCCATGCCGACGGTTGAATAGCGCTTGACCAGTTCCAGCTCGCTATATCCGTCCTTGACGGCGTTCCGGATGTCCTTGACCTGCAGGTCCTCGTCGAAATCGATGAAGTCGCGGCCTTTTTCATGAGGGATCAGGGCCTGGGCGTGGTTCATGCCGGGGGCGGCCGGGTCGGTGAGCGGTTCGGGTACGTCCGTCTCACATCCGCAGCTCACGGTGGCCCTGGCGCCCGCGATTTCTCCGCTGCGCAGGACGGCCTGAAGATCGAAGCATCCCGCAGCCGATCCGGCGACATGCATGGATGCGGGAAGGTTGCTCAGGACGAACTGGCGGCTGTCGTCGTCATATCCGAGCTTCGCACCGGCATTCAGCGGCAACTGATAGGTTGGCGTGTAGCCTGCCGCAACGACGAGAAGGTCGCAGGCAAGCGTTTCCGCCCCGTGGCCGTTTTGCTCGAAGGTGACCGCGCGGATATGACGGTTACCCGCCGTTGCCCGGGCTTCGGTGACCGTTGCCGCGCGGACCAGGCGCACGCCCCGGTTTTCCAGCCGTTTGGCGACCTCCGGGCAAGACGGGGTTGCAGAGGGTTCCAGTACCGCCTGGAGTGACACGCCGGCGTCGAGCAGGTCGAGCGCGGTCAGGTAACCGTCCCGGTTCCCGGCGAAAACCACCGCCTCTTGTCCGGGGCGCACCGCGTAGTGGCGCATCAGGCGCTGGGCGGCGGACGACAGCATGATGCCGGGAAGGTCGTTGTTGTGGAACACCAGCGGCTGTTCCTGCGACCCGGTCGCGACAACCACCTGGCGGGCGCGCACCCGGTAGAGCGTGTTGTCCTTCAGCACGGGCAGCCAGTTGTCGGCGAACCAGCCGTTGCAGGTCGCACCGGTCATGATCCTGAGCGAGGGCAGGGCCCCGGCTTTGGCGCGGAGGTCATCCAGCAGACCCTCCGCTTCCTCGGTCTTCGTTGCGAAGCGGGCGTAGGTCAAGGCGCCACCGAGTTCGGGTGCGGAGTCGACGAGAACAACGTCCAGTCCCGTTTCCGCTGCCTTGATCGCGGCCGACAGTCCCGCCGGTCCCGCGCCGACGACGAGCACATCCGTGTGGATGTTTTCCTTGATGTAGCGGCCTTTGGGGGCGGCGGGATCGATCCTGCCGAGACCGGCGGATTTGCGGATGATCGGTTCCCAGAGCTTCAGCCAGGCCTTGTTGCCGGGTTTGAAGAAACTCCGGTAGTAGAAGCCGACCGGCATGAAGCGGCCGAACCGGCCGAGGATCGAAAGCCGGTCGTTTTCCGCCGTGCCGCTGACATTCTGGGAGGTGACGTTGAGGCCGTCCGCGATTTCGCGCAGGTCGGCGCGCACGTTGGCTTCATCGGGAAGCTGCACCAGGGTGTTGGCGTCCTGACCGGCCATGGTCAGAACGCCGCGCGGGCGGTGATATTTGAAGGACCGCGACAGGATCCAGCGGCCGTCTCCCGCAAGCGCCGACGCGATCGTGTCGCCTTCAAACCCTTCGACGCCCTTGCCGTCGAAGGAAAAGCGGATTGTGCGGGACCTGTCGATGCGCGATCCGAAGGGGGCGTTCAGCCGTTCGCTCATGGTCAGTCGGGCTTTCTGCTGGGAAGATAGGTGGCGAGGATCTCATCCGTCACCGTGTGGCGTTCCGCGATGAAGACGGTGTTGGACGGCGTGTGGCGCCACCACTCCGTGAGCACGCCAAGCGGGTTCTCGGCGAAGAACAGCGCCTCGGTCAGCTCGCCCGGATCTTCGGCGCTGGCCGCGCGCACCGGACCCAGATATTGAAACTCGGTGATGTTGCGTGTCCCGTTCACAGGGCAGGTCAAAAGCTTCATCGTACCCTCGTCAGTGGCTGGCTGCCGTGGCGCCCATCTCGTTCAACAGTTCGAACTTCTCGAAGCGCTGGAGGTCGAAGGGTTTCAGGATGTCGGAGACTCGGCCCCTGGCGACGGTCTCGGCCATGTATTTTCCGGCGACCGGGGTCGCCTTGAAGCCCCAGGTGCCCCAGCCGCAGTCGAGCCAGTAGTTTTCCAGCGGCGACGCGCCCATGACCGGGCTGTAGTCCGGGGTCATGTCGGTGATGCCCGCCCATTGGCGCAGGAGCTTGACCTTGTGCAGGAACGGGAAGAGATGCAGCGCGCCTTCGGCCAGATGCTCCTTCTGGTCAAGGGTGGAGCGGGTCGAGGCCAGCTGATAGGGGTCGGAGCCGCCGCCGATGACAAGCTCGCCGCGCGAGGACTGCAGGATATAGGTGTGCAGGTTGGCGGAGGAAATCAGCGTGTCGAGGAACGGTTTCAGCGGCTGGGTGACCATGGCCTGCAGGGGGAAACAGCGGATCGGCAGGCGGATGCCGGCCAGACCGGCAACGTGGCCGTTGAGACCACCGGCGGCCTGCAGCACCTGGCCGGCCGCGATCTTGCCCCGGTTGGTCTTCACATGGGTAACCCGGTTGCCGTTTTTTTCGAAGCCGGTTACCTCGGTGCGCTGGTGGATTTCCACCCCGCGTTCGGCCGCCCGCTTGGCGTAGCCCCAGGCGACGGCGTCGTGACGGGCGGTGCCGCCGTCCTCGTGCCAGAGGCCGCCGAGCACCTCGTGCTGACCGCCCATGTCGAGATTGAGCAGCGGGCAGATTTCGGCAACGGTTTTCGGATCGACAACTTCGATCCGCGTGCCCATGTGTTTGCCCATTTCTGCGCGCAGATGAAAGCTGCGCAGGGTGGCTTCCGAATGGGCGAGGGTCAGCTGGCCGCGCTGGGAGAACATGATGTTGAAGCCGAGATCCTCGGACATGGTCTCGTAGAGCTTTACGGCTTCCTTGTAGAAGCGTACCGACGGTTCGGTCATGTAGTTGGAACGCACCACCGTGGTGTTGCGCGCCGTGTTGCCGCCCGCCAGATAGCCTTTCTCAAGGACGGCGACATCGCGGATGCCGTGCACATGGCTCAGGTAATAGGCCGCCGCGAGACCGTGGCCGCCGCCGCCTAGGATCACGACGTCATAGGACGGTTTCAACTCGGGCGTCGGCGGTATGTCGTTGAACGACACGTGCCTGTTGCGCAGACCGTATTTCAACAGGGAAAGTGGCATGGCGTCCTGCAGGTTCGGTAGCCGGATAACAAACCGCAGTGAGCCTTGCTTTCAGACTTGGCGCAAGAAACCGATCTTTACCCAGTGACCTCGTTTTCGTAATGTCTCCAAAATTTCATTGGGGTCTTTATGCGCAATCTGCCTCACCTGATCTATCTGGAAGCCTTCGAAGCGGCTGCGAGACATTTGAGCTTCACGCGCGCGGCGGAAGAACTGAACTGCACGCAGGCGGCGATCAGTCAAAGGGTGCGGGCGCTGGAGCATTTCTTTTCTAGACCCTTGTTTCACCGGCGCAGCAACGGTCTGGAACTGACCGAGGTCGGCGCGGCCTATCTGCCGGGGATCGCCGATGCGCTCGACCGGGCGGCGACAGCCACCGAAGGGCTCCTGGGGGCGCGGGCACCGGCGAGCGTGACGGTTTCCGCGCCGGTCAGTTTCGTGCTGCTCTGGCTGGCGAAGAATGTGAACCGTTTCGCCGACGCCCATCCCGAGGTCGAGGTGCGGCTCAACAGCACGGTCTGGACCGATCCGAATGTCGAACTGGCGGACCTGAGCATTGAGGTGATGGACAGTGCCCAGCCGGTCTCGGGCGCGCGCCGGCTCGGGCGGGAACGCCTGATGCTCGTTTGCGATCCCGAGACTGCGGCAAGAGCGGAGGAGATGCCAAGTGCCGATTGGGTCAATGCGGGAAGGCTGGTTTATGTGCAGGGCAAGATGCAGCTTCTCGACCGCTGGGCCGCTAAGCAGGGCATTCCTCTCACGCCGGGGGGCGCTCCGGTCAAGGTGGACAGCGTGGCCGCGGCCCTGGAGCTGATCTCAAGCGCGGGCGGCATCACGGCGGTCATGTCGACCTATGCGGAGGGCTATCTGACTTCCGGCCGGCTCGTCGCTCCATTCGGCCCGGGAGAGCTTCTCTCCCAGGCCCTGCATGTTTTTCCGAACCGGCAGGGGCGGATGTCCCGATCGGCATCCGCTTTTCTGGAGTGGATATCCAGTGAGTTTACCGCTTTAGCTTAAGGCGTTTCGAGCGCCGGACGCGACCAGCCGTCGAACGCCGAAACAAATCGCGCGCTGATCCAGCCGCCGTTGGACAACTGGTACCAGACCCCCTGCGGTCCCGGCACGACCCGGCACGCGGCGATCTGGATTTCCTCTCCGGCCCGCAGGCTGCCGACGGTCGCCGCCTCAAGAGAAGGGCTTTGGCGGACATTGACGTCCCGTCCGACGGTTCTTTTCCAGTCAACCTCCGACGTATTGTCCGTCGTGCCTCCGTAGGAGAGGACGTCGAGCCCCCAGTATACGAATTTTTTCGTCAGTTTGCCTTCGTTGCAGCCTGTCGCGAGTGCCAGAAGCGCATTGGTCGCCTTGAACATGCCGTTTCGGTCGCCTTTTTCCGCGCACCAGGCATCTCTTTCGAATTCGCCTGTCTCGCAAGGACGCCTGCCGGCTGTCATGCGTATCCCGACGGAGCCGTCGCTGTTATATTCAACCGTGCAATATCCCGCTCCGTTGTGGCTCGCGGAGAAGCGCGGTGAGCCGGCGCGGTCTGCCATGTCCTCGAGACCCAATTCGTTTGCGTCGGCGATGATCATGTCGATCGAACCGAATTCGTACTCGACTTCCGACTTCAGGATGGAATTCTCCGCCATGAAGAGCTGATTGCACATGGCATTGACGGCATTCATTTTCAGAGCGCTGTCGTTGAGCGGTTGCGCGAGCGGACCGCTGGACACCGGGCTCATTCCCATGGCGAAAGTCCTGATCCCGCCGGTCAGGTAAAAGAAGCTGTCCGGAGAACGGTGCGACAGGGCTTCCTCGAGCAGAATGGAGGGGGCGAGACCGCCCTTGATCAGGGAGACGTAGGTTTGGGTGACCTCATAGGCGAGGTTCATGGCCGTCTGCACGGCGACCAGTTGGTTGGCCTGCTCGTCGGGCAGGAATGCCATGTGATACCCGAGAAGGGCGCCGACTTCGACAAAACGCGTATCCTCGCCAAGGACAATGTTTCTGGGCGTTGCCGACAGGGTGAAGGCGAGCGCGCAGGCGGACAGGCACCTTTTGCCCTTCAGCACGAAGACGCCGTACAGGTCCGAGTCCTGAGAGCCGACATTTTCCTGAAGATAGCGGCCTATCCGAATGCCTTCGGTGAAACTGCCGCCGGGACTGTCGAACACGATGACCTTGCCCCAGGTATCGCCAACGGCTGACTGGAGTTTTTCCAGATCGCCCTTCTCGATGACGCCTGAAACGTGAAAAATCGCGGTGTCGCCGCCGTAAACGCTGGCATCGCTGTTCTGGCCGCGCGGGTAGAGCAATTTCAGTTCCGACAGGCGCGGCGCCAGATCCTGCCGGCGCGTGATTTCCGCGGCCTGCGCATGTCCCGCAGCCAAAGTGACCGCTATCAGAATCAGCAATGTCCTTAAAACCATAAGACGTATTTTCTCCTGGATGTCTGTCTGCGGAAAACGGCGAAGACAGCCTCAAACAAGTCCAGAAAACCGCCCGGCGCAAGCAAAAACAGGCTTGGCGCGAGAATTAAGATCGCGCACAAGTGTATGTTTCCAATCCGAAAAATTCCAGGTTGTCGATTTTGTTTGCGGAAACGTTGCCGGGGTGGAACGTGACCCGGAGATTCCGGCTATTGACTTCTGCTTCTTCCGGCAGACTTGTGTCCTCATATGCAATTCAGTGGGGCAACATGAAGAATTTTTGGTTGTATTTCTTTTCCCTGGCAATCCTTGTTGCAGGTGTTTCGTCCGCCAACTCGGCTGAAATCGCGGTCGGCGGAGACCGGTCTCTCAACTGTATTGCCACGATTTCCGGTCCGATCGCCACCGGCGACGCCCAGAAGCTCAAATCGTTCCTCGATGATTTGTCGGGACGTTCGAACGAGTCCATCAACGGCGTCAGTCTTCTGGCTTTGCAGGACGGCAATACACGGGCGCGCCTGTGCCTCGACAGTCCGGGCGGATCGCTGGCGGAGGCCGTGCGCATGGCGGATCTGCTGCTGAAGGATTTCGGCAGCAACTACTGGGTCAATTCGCTGGGCACAGCGGTCCCTTCCGGGGCAACCTGCGCGTCCGCCTGTGCCGTGTTTTTCATGGCCGGAGGCGAAAACACCGAGAGCGACATCGGACGCGTGGCGGACCGGGTTCTTCATGTCAACGGAATATTGGGCTTCCATTCGATTTCCATTTCGTTGCCCGAAGCCAACTACAGCCGCGACGACGTCGGCAAGGCTTT
This sequence comes from Roseibium aggregatum, assembly GCF_017309185.1. Taxonomy (GTDB): domain Bacteria; phylum Pseudomonadota; class Alphaproteobacteria; order Rhizobiales; family Stappiaceae; genus Roseibium; species Roseibium aggregatum_B. The sequence goes on from NZ_JAEKJZ010000003.1 coordinate 371,215, forward strand.
CGGGCTGGCGCTGAAAAGCATGGGGGCGGTCGCGACGCGGATGGAAGCGCTTAGGCTCCGGCTGTCGCTTCTGCAGACCATGCTCGCGACAGCGCCTGAAGACATGTACTACGTGGAGACGATTGGTGACGCCGCGCATTGGAACATCCAGCTTGCCGGGCTTCCGATCCTGAGGCAGCCGACACCCGCCAACATTCATGCGGCCTGTTCAAAACTCTCACGGCAGCTGACGCCGGAGGACGGTTCGACGGCGACGAACTATGCGCACGAAAAGGTTCAGGATGGTTCGAATGGCGTTCTTCAGCACCGCCTCTGGCCGGAAAACGACATTCGCCGCGACGCTTTCCAGAGTTACAACCAAGCTGAGGACGGTCGGATCGATTTCGTGAGCGACGGCGGAACCGAGCTCGGAGATATCGGCTGCAGGGGCAGCTACGATCCGTCCACTGGCGAGCTGGTCGCGAGTGTGGAAGCAAGCAATGGCTGGACCCTGGCGGTTCCGAACGCCTTCCTCTATCCGGGCGGCATGTCGCTCCGGGTTATTCTCGGTCTTGCAGAGGGAGGGGGGGATCTCGCACCGGATCTTGTGATCGCACAAAAGAGCGAGGCGCCTGTCGATACGACCTGTCTGGTTTTCAAAGGCGAAAACAAGACGGATGAAGACCCGTGCCGAAAAACCGTTGTCACGACCTTGAATGCCGGACTGCACAGCCATGGCATCGAGAGCTATCAATGGCCGTCCGGTGGCAAGACGGTTGTCGAACGCGAGGAGGGAAAGGTGCTCATCAACGGGGCGGTCGCGGAAGAACTCTGGCGCAAGACGAAGCCGAAGGCCGTTGCCGAAGAAACGGACATCAGCTGCCTGAAAAACTCGGCCTCAGGAAACGTGTTCTGTTACAGGCGCGTCTATTGACAATTTCCGGATGCCCGAGATCCGGCACAGCTGCTAAGGCCGGATCTCGTACTCCTTGTAGCCCGCCGCCCAGCTGACGCTGCGATTTGTGGTGTCTCCGGTCCAGACCGTGTTCAGGCGGCCGGAGATCTCCTTGATGAAGCCCATCTTGTCGTCGATCGGTTCGAATGTGCCGTTTGCCGCGAGCAGATCCTCAAGGTCGACCCGGTCTTGCGTCACGATCGCCAGCAGCTTGCCGTTTCCCGCGGGGGCTTCGGCCACGAAGCTGAAGCCGTAGGAGGGGTCGGGCACCGTCAGTGTCGAGTTGGCCCGGATCTTCCCGGTCTTGCCCGCCGCACGGTCTTCGTCGGTCGGGAACAGCAGGACGAGTTTGCCCTCCGCCGTCAGGTCGAGCAGGGTGAGATAACCGTCGAGTTCGCTGGTCAGCTGAAACTGGACCTCGTCACCGATCTCATGCATGGCGCCAGGCAGGATCCGGACCGCGATCTTGTCCCGTTCGCGTTCCGGCAGAACGTCGGAGACGTCCTCGGAGCTGTCACCCGTGACCGTCTGGACCGGTTCGGCGGGCCGGACCGGCTGAAGAACGAAGGCTTCGTTGCGGGGACTGACATTCGGTGTGAACTGAAGCTCCCGGCATTGCTCGACGCCCTGGCACCAGGCTTCCGTCTTGGGACGCATGAAGTTGAGCAATTCCGCGGTCGTGATCCGGCCGTTGCCGTTCTGATCCGCCTGTCCGGAGGACAGCCCCTGGATGAGCGTCTGCGTGAAAATGCCGGATCCGTTGGTTTCCCAGGCTAGTTGATGCGGCAGGGCCGCGGACAGGTTGAGGTGCGTGTCCACCTCTCGTGCAAGCGGTTCCACGTCGCGGGCGTCGGCGAAGAAGGTGGAAGACCCGGAGAAAGGGAGGTAGCGCGGCCTGGCGTCGATGCCGTCCTTCGCGAGTCCCGGGACGATATCGCGGTTGATGGTGCCGGAGTGACAGGAATCCGCGATCAGGATCACTTCGCGGCCCTTGAGCATGTTGAGAGCCCGCCCGATCTCGTCGTCGCTGAGCATGTCGCTCGCCTGGTCGCCGTTGCGGCCGAAATCAGTCGGTACGAAGGTCTCGTCCTTGCCGTCTTCCTCGTCTCCGCTGGTGTCCGGGATCTGCGAACCGTGGCCGGAGTAATAGATGATCACCCGGTCGCCGGGCTGGGTCGCTCCGGGCAGCCAGCTCTGGATCGCATTCAGGATCTTCTGCTTGGAGGCGTCTCCATCGACAAGAATGCGGATGTCGGACTTGGAGAAACCCCAATAGCCTTCGAGGAATTGCGTCATCGCACGAACGTCGTTCGCGGGACCGCTCAGTTGCGCTTTCGGCGGCAGATAGGGGTATTCGCCGGCGCCGATCAGCAGGGCCTTTTGCGCTGCCTGGGCCTGCGTTGCGCCAAGTCCCAGGCAAAGGCCGGCCGCGAGCGCTGCGGCTGAAAGGAATTTCACGGCTGTTCTCCTTTGTGGGAATAAAGTCCGATCCAGTCGAGGCCGAAAGACTGGCCTTTCAGGACATGGCCGAAATCCTGGGCCAGGGCGGCGAGGTCCCCTGTTGCCTCCGCCGTTTTGACGGCGTCGACGAGACCGGGCTCAAGACGGCCGGTGGTGATCGCGATCAGGTGGTCCGCGCCGAAGGGAGCGATCACCTCGGAACGGAATTTCTCCGTTCTTCCGGCGCGCAGCCTGCCGGAGGCCAGGCCGGAACCGCCTTTACGGACGGGGCCGACGAGCTGGATTTCGCCGGAAGAGGCCAGGTTGAAGAGCACGACATTCTCCTGTGACGGCGACTGGATGGAGAAGGTGACCCGTTCGCCCTCGTAATATGTCCGGCTGCCTTTGGAGAGGTTCAGCGCCGGGTTTTCCGTGGACGTGATGCCCGACAGAAACTGGATGAAGCGCCACTTGTCGACAACCGGCTGGAGGACCTTCGCCGTGAGTTCCTTCGGCAGGTCCGCCACCTTGTCGCCGGTCTTGTAAAGGAGCGCGCCGGTTTCGCCGTCGACAACCAGGTCGGCATCCTCCCTGCGCCCGGCGGGGCGGATACCCGTGAGGTCGGGCAGAGCCGTGCTTGCGCCGGCGAATACAGACAGGACCGGTAGTTCGAAGACGGCCGGCGCGGTCCCGGCTGTTTCGTTCAGGTCGATTTCCAGATCGCGCGAACCGGCATTGACCTCCGGTCTCTGGCGGCGCTCGGTGTGGCGCGTTACGGAACGGTTGACGAAGCTTTTCAGTTCGGCGGTGTTGAGCACCCGGTCGCCGTCCCGGTCGGCGTTGCCTTCCAGGGCGCGGGAAAAGGCATAGGAAAGGGCGCCGCGCGACTGGTCGTCGATGCGGATTTCCTGGGTAACCTTGTTGCGGTCCTGGGCGTAAACCCAGATCACGTGCTCAAGGGACGCTTCGTCTACCTCGCCCAGGGATTTTACCCTGTCGGCGACGTGGTCCTGGGCGGGATCGACCCTGACGTCGGCGACCCTGAGGCTGACATCCGTTCCAGGTGCGAGGTCCCGTGTCATGCCGCCGGCGAAGCAACTGTCGGCGACAAAGACCACGGTGGCCTCTTTTTCCTCAGCGAGCATGTGGCCGATCTCGTTGTCGACGATGCGCTCGTTGACGCCCGCACCGCTTTCGGCAAATCCCGCCAGAAGGAACATGTTGTCCATGTCCTCGTGCCCCGGAACGATGGCCTCCTGACGTGCGCCGTGACCGGCATAGTGAAAGACCAGCGTATCGCCTTCCCGGGCCAGCGCGGTGAGCAGCTGCCAGGATGCAAAGATGTTTTCGCGTGTCGCCTCGCCGTCGGTCAGCAGGATGATCTTCTCCGCGCCCAGACCTTCAAGTGTCTTTGACACATCCTTCGCGTCGTTGACCGCACCCGACAGGTCGTTCAGGTGGTCGTAGGTATCGATCCCGACAACTAGGCCGTAAAGCGCTCCCGCGGAAGCAGGCAGGGGCGCGAGGAGCGATGCGGCCAGAAGGGACGCGCCGAGAGAGGCGCGTTTCCAGAACGCGATCAAGGTCGGAGACTGTGTCATGAAGGAACCGGACATAGTTTGATCATTTCAGCACGAATTCCACCCGACGGTGCGCCTGGTTGCGGACGTCCTCGCTGTAAAGAGAGGGATCGTCAAAGCGGAAAGGCTGGGCCTCTCCCATGCCGACAACCTCGATCGAGCCCGCATAGCCGCTTGCCTGCAAGGCGCGGCGGATGGCCTCCGCCCGTTTCAGCGAAAGCTGAACATTATAGGCGTCGGACCCGACGGGGTCCGTATGGCCTATCACCTGAATGTCCGGCGCACCCTGCTTTATCAAGGCCTTTTGCGCGTCCTCGAAACTGGTTCTGCCGGTTTCCGTCATCACGTCCCGGTCGTAGACGAACTGGATCGGCACCAGGGTTTTCTTGCGTCCGTAGCCGCGCGTCTGGAAACTGTATTGCGAAATGGACTGGCCGCTGCGCGTCACCGGGATCTTGATGTCGCTCGGGTCGGTCGAAATCTGCGCGACCACGACGGCCATTTCGTCGAGGCGGTCTCTCAGGCGCGCGATCATCGCATGCTCCGGTTCCGCCGGTGTCAATTCCTCGTCGTCCACCAGACCGAGGGCTTCCTGGTAAGCCTTCAATGCGGGAACGGCTTGCCTTTGCTTGCGATAGATCTCTCCCAGGAGAAAGGAGATTCGCCAGTGGCTGCCGAATTCCTGCAGATCGAAAAGCCCCTGTTTCAGCTGCTCGGGATCGCCGCCAAATCCGTCGAGGTCCTGAAACGGAGCCAGCGCATCGAGGCGGGCCTCGATGATTTGCTTGCCGATGTTTTCGACGACTGCGCCGTCGCAATCGCTGTCGTTGAAAGCCTGATCGTAAACCCGGGCGCGGTCCTCGTGGGACGCGCTCAGCGGCAGGTTGCGCCAGGCTTCCTCGACCTTTGCACAGTCGATCAGCTGGGCGTTGGCGCCGACGGTGAAAAGGGGAAGGAGGAATGTGACGATGGCGGCACGGCGAAGAACTTTGTAGGGCACGTTTTCAGTCCGGTTTACGCAATTCAACATGTCTGAAAGTTTCTCCGGCATTAGCGTAATATTGCTAAAAATATATTTATTATCCGTAATTTACTTCTTTTGGCTGCGGCCGGAGGATCCGTTTCGCCCATATCGCCTCAAATTTGTCTTCAAGTCAAAATCCCGGTTGCCTGCGAAGTGCTTTTTTCGTTTCTTAACGTCCGGAAAAGATACTGATGCAAACAAGATTGAGGCGATTTTCAGAGTGCCATGACAGTTCAAAGTTCTTTTTTCTGCGGTACGCGCTCGCAGTGCGCGGTTCCGGGCGCGGTTTCGGGTGCGAAAGCCGCCTGGCTTTCAGCCTTCGCGGTTTTCTGGTTTGCAATCCTCGCGCTGACCGGCGGCGCCGTTGCCGCCGAACAGCGTTTCGCCCTGGTGATCGGGAATTCCGGCTATGAGAAGATTGGCCGTCTTGCCAATCCCGCCAACGACGCCGACCTGGTCGCAAAATCGCTCGAGGCGGTCGGCTTCGAGGTTGCCGTTCATTACGATCTTGATGAAGAAACCATGGGTCAGGCGCTCGACGATCTCGCCGACCGGGCGCCTGAGCTCGATGTCGCCGTGCTTTATTTCGCGGGCCACGGCATCCAGAAGGACGGCGAGAACTATCTGATCCCGGTGGACGCGCAATTGCGGTCGCCGACCGCGATCGAGAGGGAAACCGTGAGCCTGCGTTCCTTCATGGAGGTGATGGAGGAAGTCCCGATCAGTCTCCTGTTCCTCGATGCCTGCCGCAACAATCCCTTCGCCGAGGAGTTGCTGACCCAGGCCTCCTCCGAAGGCCGGTCGGCGGGGATCACGCGTGGTCTTGCCCCGATCCGCACGGTCGGGGACATGCTGGTCACCTTCGCCACGCTGCCGAATTCGGTGGCCAAGGACGGGTCGGGGCAGAATTCCCCCTTCGCCAAGTCGCTTGCGCGTCACATGAAGACGCCGGACGCGGAAGTGTCGGTTCTCATGAAACGCGTGACCCGGGACGTGATGGCGGAAACGGACGGCGACCAGCGGCCGCAGCAGCTGTCGCAGATGCAGACGGAGTTCTATTTCGAACGCACAGCGGCTTCCGCCCCGGTTAAGGACGATTTGCAAACCCTGCTTGCCGTTTATCCGGGCTCCGTGACGGTCGGTGAGGAAGTCTCCGTGCTGGCCGACGTGCCGCGAAAGTGCCTCCCGAATTTCTTCAATATCTCGCCGTCGAGCAAGGTAACGCCGATCCCGGCGCAGTTCTTCAAGACGGTCGAACTCGGCGGCGGACAGGTCCGCTACGAGATTTCGCCCGGCTCCAGATACGGCCTCATCGTTCAGGATCAGGACGAAAAGGGCGCGAACCGGATCGGTTTCTTCTGCTCCCTGGGGACAGCCCTTTCGGACGACATGAAGCGCGAGGTGCTCCGCCGTATCAACGGGCAGCTTGCAAGCAATGAACTGTCGGGAACGATCGGCTCGGCGCCCGAAGCGGTCGCCTATCATTTCGCCGAATTCAAGATCAACTGAACCAGGCCCTTCTGGACCGGCTTGCCGGTCCAGTGGGACCGTCGACGACTTCTCGGATCGTCATTCCGGACAAGTGAGGCGTTAGCCGAACGCAGATCCGGAATCCAGAAATCTTTGCGCCGAAGGCGCTCGATTCCGAAATCAAAACAAACAGATATAAGAATTGGAGCTCGTTGCCGCTCGCGCTGATTTCTGGCTTCCGGATCTGCGCGCAGCTTTGCTGCACTTGTCCGGAATGACGGTCCGAGGGGCGGTCAGCCGTCCGACGAGAGCGGCTTACCGGTCCCGTTTCGAAGTCATTTCACCGGAACGAGCACGAGCTGAACCCGCCGGTTCTGTTCGCCGAACGGATCGGAGGCGTCCTTGAGCTTGGAAGCTCCCATGCCCGAGGCGATGACGCGCTGGTCCGGCAGGCCCGCGCTGGCGGTGACGAAAGTGGCAACCGCCTGGGCGCGTTTTTGCGACAGCGCCATATTGTACTCGTCGCTGCCCTTGGCGTCGGTGTGCCCAAGCAGCAGGAAGCGGTAGTTCCGGAACTTGTCCTGGCTGAGCACGCGCGAGAGTTCGGCGATCTTGATGAGCTGGTCGGGGCGCAGGTTGGCCGAGTTGTAGTCGAACAGAATTTCCATATCGATCGACGGCAGCGGATCGGCGGCGGCGGTGACCGGTGCGCCGCCGGTCGAGGACTGGCTGTCCGAGACCTCCTCGCGGTCGACAATGCCGAGATTGACCACGTCGTCCAGCGAGAACGAGGTGTTGGACTTGTATTCGGAATTGTCGCAGGCGGTCGGGTCGAGCAGGCATTTTTCCATGTCCGAGCCGCCGGATGCGTCTTCACCGGCACCGCGAGAGGCGGTGGCCGCCGGCGCGGGATCGGACCCCAGATCGAAATCCTCCAGCGTGATGGTGGATTGGGCCATCGCAGGCAAGGATAAACTCAGGATGGCAAGGGAGACCGCAACAAACTTCATATGGAAAAATCCTGAACTTTATTTACCGTAGTTTCATGGACTTAGCAGCTTTAGTAACATAATTGAGGTAAGTCTTTCCAGAGGGAAAGGCAAACTAAAGCAAGGGTCATGGAGCTTGGTTAAGGCACCATGAGACTGTGCCTTTCCCGGCCTGTCATTGTGAAAACCGAAAGCAAAGGCACCCTGCATGTTTATTGGAATCTCAATACCGCTTTCGAGACGGCTTGTCGGCGGAACTGTTCTTGCGCTCGGTGCGCTTTTCCTCTCGCTCGGCGCTGGAAGCGTTGCGGAGGCGGCTGAAATACGCTTGCTCGACCGCAATCCGGCGGCGGGGCCGGGGTATGAGTTGCTGGATCTTGGAACGGTGACGGAACAGGCCTACCTGCATGCGACGGGCCTGGAAGACGGATTTACCTCCAAGGCGGAGGTCAAGGGTTCTTCGCTTGCCTATTTCGAAAACGGCATCGCGGGAGACGGGGCGCATACCTACGAGACGCTGCATATCGTTCCGGCGTGGGGCGGCCTCAAAACCGGACGGGTCATCTCCATCGAAGGCCAGATCGAAAAGGGAGATCTGGAAAAGCTCAAGACGCTGGTCGAAACCGCATCGTTTTCGGAGTGCCTGAAACCGGGTTACTGCCCGTATAACAACATTATCATGCTCAACAGCCCGGGCGGCAGTCTGCGGGAGGGACTTGAGCTTGGAAAATATATCGCCAGCCAGAACTTCATCACACTGCTGCCGGAAAACGCGATTTGCGAATCCGCCTGCTCCCTGGTCTTTCTGGGCGGCTACACGCGCTACGAGGGCTTTTTCTTTCCGCGCCGGTTCGCGCATGAAACCGCCCGGTTGGGCATCCACCAGCCGTTCATCCAGTTGCCGGAGGGCAACTACCGGTCGGCCGAGGTCAACCAGGTGGTGCGCACCATCAACCAGGGTTTCATCGAGGTCACCGACTACCTGATCGATACGGGTATCGGAATCGGTTTCCTGCGCAACATGTACAAGACCAAGCCGACCTCCATGTATCGTCTGTCCGTGTCTGAACTGGCGGCGGAAAACATCTTCGTGGTCGGGCGGCCGTCGCAACTGACGGAACTGAGCCGTGGCCAGATGCTGACTTACTGCGCGAACATCTACCAGAGCAAATACAACCGCGTATCGCCTGAATTGCTGGCCAATCTGCAATCCAGCGAGAGCGCCTTCCTGACATTCGTCACCGGCCAGAATTTCGTCTGTCTCGGTGTCAAGCAAAGCGCGGACGCACCCTGGAAGTCCTATGTGTGCGACGGCAAAAGCAAGTGCCTCCTGGCGGATTACGGTCAGGTGACCATCTTCGATCTGGAAGCGAAGGGTAAATTGAGCGGTTTCCGCAAGTCCGATCAGTCGGTCATTTACGGTGTGGCGACCGGCATCGACAACACCGAGGTCGGGTTGGCTCTCAAGGAGTATAACCACCGGGTGGCGCTGCTTCACTATATCCGGCTGTTCGCCAACAATATGGGGACCTTCGATACGACCTTTCGCGATATCCCCTCCAGTCAGATTGCCCGCAGCGTTCCGCAAGACTTCTGCGGTCAGGTGGACGAACACGACGCGGGCCTGGTCAGGAAGCTGCAGGCCTCGCTCAATGCCAACGGGATCGATGTCGGCAAGCCGGACGGGTCTCTTGGGCCGAACACCCGCAAGGGGATCAGAGCGTCCAACAACACACTCCTGAGCCGGAACACGGAGACCGTGGATACGGTGCTCCTGAAGGCCCTTGGCATGCCGCAGCAAGATATTGCGACGCATGTCTTTTGCCAATGACGATGGCTGAGGTCTGACATCGGACCCCCGCGTCGCCCTTGAACGCGGGGGTCTGAAAACACCTGAATGAAACGCAGCCCCGCGTCAGCGCGAGATGCTGCCCTGACGCACGACCGGACCCCAGGGGGTTCGCCGGACAACGGTTCCCGTGCAGGTGCCATTGCTGCACTGCCCGACCGCGGCGCGGCCGGGACGCACGGCGACACCGGCGCAACCGTTGCCGTTACACGCGGCGGCAGCGCCCGCGGGCGCCCGGTAATAGGTGTTCCAGCTGGCATACCAGGGCCGGCCGACGTAATAGGTGTTCCAGTAGGCCCTGTTGAAGGTGACGACCGCCAGTCCGACGGCGGGCGCGACCGCGGGTGTGACCACGACCGTCTGGCCCTGATAGGTGACCTGAATGTAGCTGGCGGAAACCCAGCCCCGGTCCGGCCCGAAGCCGACGTCGCACCATGTGGTGCCGGCGGTGCAGCCATAGATCACCACCGAAGCGCTTCCGGGAAGAACCCGGACAACGGGATAATGGGTGCCCGGCCCCGCCCGCATGTTCAGATCGGTCATGACAACCGCGGTTGCGGCGGATGCCCCGGTGGGGGCAAATGCGGTCAGGCTCAGGAGGACCAGGGTCGCGGCGGCAAGCGATAATCGTTTTATACTACGCATGAACAATCTCCGTTCAGAAAAGACTACCCTGTGTCCTAGGTAGGAAGCCGTCGTAACCGGCATGCAAACGGCGCGTGTCGAAATGTTTCGATTTGTAAAAAGGCGCTGGAGATCGCGCGGCGCGCCGCATCGAACCGGTTACGGAATGTAGAGAGGGACCGTCAGGCTTGCCCGGCCGCCGTCCGGGTGGTTGGACAGCTCGATTTGTCCGCCATGGGCCTCGGCCAGCGTTACGGCGACGGACAGACCGAGACCGGCGCCGCCGGTGTTTCGGGCGCGGGAAGGCTCGGCGCGCACGAAAGGCTCGAGAAGCAGGTCTGCTTCGTCCGGATTGAAGCCCGGACCGCGGTCGTCGACCTGAACCGTCGCGGTCTCGTGGTCGCGCAGAAGCGTTACCTTCGCGGATGTGCCGTATTTGACGGCATTCTCGATCAGGTTCGTCAGAATTCGGCGCAACGCCAGCCGGTCGCCCAGGATCATGGCCTCTACCGGCGCGGCCCGGCTGTCGAACGTGACGTCCAGGCCGACGGACTTCAGATCGGAGATTTCCGGCGGCAGCCACTCGACCAGATCCAGCATTTGCCGGTCCAGGGCGCCGAAGCCGGCTTTTGTGGTCAGCAGTGCGTTGTCCAGCAAACCGATCATGTCGTTGATGTCGGCAATGGCCCGTTCCCGTTCGAATTCGTCGGGAAGAGCCTCCACCCGCAGGCGAAGGCGGGTCGCGAAGCTGCGCACGTCGTGCTGAATGCCGCCGATCAGCGCCATGCGCGAGCGCGTGAGGGCCTGCAACCGGGTCTGAAGCGTGTCGAATGCCCGGCGCAGGGTTTTGATCTCGGGTGTTGTGGTGTGGAATTTCGGCAGGTCCACTTTCTCTCCGGCCGGATCGATTCTTTCGACCGCAGCGGCGAGTTTTTTCAGCGGGTTGATTTCCCGGTGAAACAACAGGAAGGCAAGGAAGGCGAAAACGGTGCCGACGATACCAGCCCCGAGGCCCGCGGGGAGCCCGAAGGGTGTCACGACGAGGGGGACGTTGGAGCTGGCGATCAGAACGGTGCCATCCTCCATGGCGATCCAGAAGCTCAGGGCGCGGGCCGGCGGGCTCATCGACCTCACCTGCCGGATGGCGACCCAGAAGGGTTCCCTCAACATGCCCTTCAGGCTGATCTCGACATGGAGCAGACGTTCGCCGAGCACGGCGGAATAGGGAGCGCCGATCGGGTCGTTGACCAGTTCGCCCGCGTCTTCCGCCGGAACGGCCTTTTCGGCCGGAACGACCTCAAGCTTCAGAAAAGACGACTGGATGGCCTGGAGAACGGCGTCTCTTTCGTCGGGCGGGACCTGCTCGATCAGGTTGACGATGGCCGCGAGCTTTTCCGGAGAGGGATTGATCTCGTCTCCGGATAGATCGTTTTTCATATAGTAATGGGCGATCACCAGGGTCCAGAAAGCCAGGAAAAGGCTCAGGAAGATCAGCAAGAACCGGAATGTCAGACTGACGCCCACGGCTCCGGCCCTAACTGATCTGCTTTACGTTGGCGGTGAAGAGATACCCCCCGTTGCGGATCGTCGAAATCAGATTGCAGCCGGGCTTCAGGTTCTCCAGTTTCTTGCGCAGCCGGGACACCAGAATGTCGACCGTCCGGTCCAGGGGATCGGCCATTCTGCGATGCGTCCAGTCGAGTATCTGGTCGCGGGACAGAACCCGCCTCGGGCGCAGCACGAAGCAGGAAAGCAGTTCGAACTCGGCACCGGTCAGTGGAACCAGTTCGCCGAGGTCGGTCTGAAGCTGGCGCGCATCGAGGTCGGCTATAAAGCCTTCGAAGGAAAACCGCCTTGAAAGCTGCTGGTGCTGTTGAGGACCCGTGCGGCGCAAGAGCGCGCGGATGCGTGCCAGAAGTTCGCGCGGCGAGAACGGCTTGACCACATAGTCGTCCGCGCCGATTTCCAGCCCGACAACCCGGTCGGTCTCGTCGCCCTTGGCGGATAGCAGGACGATCGGAACGTTCTGGTCGGAGCGCAGGCGGCGGCAGATCGAGAGGCCGTCCTCGCCGGGCAGCATGAGGTCGAGCACGACCACATCGGGGCGCAGTCTCTCCAGAACAGTGTCCATCTCGCGGCCGTCTCCGGCCAGTTCTACCTCAAAGCCTTCACCGCGCAGAAAACCGGCGATCAACCGGCGTATCTCCGGATCGTCATCGACAATCAGAACCGTCTTTTTTTCAATGTCCATGAGCGTAGATGGGCATTTCGGATCTTGAAAATCAACTGTCATGCTTGTTGCCGGATCGAGCTTGGGCGGAAAACGCCAGACGGCATTTGCCGCCATACGCCGGGGATGCCCCGGTGCGGAGACCTGAACAATGGTTTGCGCCGAGAGACGCTTCGTCAGGAAACGTCTCCCGGAACCGGGGTTCCTTAGTGACGGGCGCAAGACGCTGGCGGTGATCGTGCTGTCCGCCGGGCAGGTCTGGCTGTCGTGGAAAGGAAGACGTTCGGCAGAAACTGTCGCCGGTCAACTGGTCGGACAGGCAGATCGTATAGCCGGCCTCGTCAAGGAAGAACGCCGCGCATACTTCGAGGGCGGAAACGTCTCCGGGCAGGCAGATCTCCGTTACGGGCCCCGTTTCCGGTACGGGTTCGGCCTTGGGGTGTTCAGCGATGCTCGGCGAAGGAAGAAGAATGCCGGTCAGAGCGAACATGAAGATGGCGCATAGGGATTTGGAGGTCATGCAACTGGTCTTTTGCTCATCGATAGGGTCCAGCCGTCTGCGTTGCGCAAGACGCCGTGAGGTTTCGCTGGTCTAGGTAATGACACGAGGTGAACCAACTTCATCGGAAGTTCCGGCCGAGGGAGAATTGCGGTTGTCTGAGCCAATATCGGGACTGTTGTTGGCCGATGTTTTTCCGGTCTGTGCCGTTTTGTTGCAAAATGTTGCTCGGCAACCGGAGCGGCCGATTCTGAAAAACCGGCGTTGCCGAAAACATACGCCGGACGTGATGCTCCAGCGGGCTGTTGAAATAAATTTCAGTGTGTCTCCCAGGGTCTCCGCTTACGCAATGTCTGGGGGGACACTTCCGGGAGGCCTGTTTTCTCGACTTCCTGCTAGAACAGGTAATCCAGAACGGACATGTCGTTCAGCGAGCCGAGCGCGGCGTAGCTCGCCTCGAGCTGGACCTCGTAGTTGGAAGCCTCGACAATCAGGACCGCGATATCCGCGGACCCCAGTTCCGTGATCATTTCCTCGGCGCTGGCGATGTAGTTCTGCTCGGAGGATATGAAGGATTCCAGACTGGAGGCTGAGGCGGAACTCATGCTTTGCAGGGCAATGATGCCGTCCTGCGCGCTGACCAGCAGGTCGGCCAGGGCCTCCATGTCGTCCAGGGACAGCGTATCGGCGGTCGCCATGTAGGAGAGCGCGCGCATGGCCTCCTCGATCGCGTCCGCGTTGCCGGTTACCCCGTAGTCCAGCGTCCGGTCGGTGCTGAGGCGGACGGATTGAACGTAGTCGTCGCCGGTATAGTAGTCGGTGTTGACGGTGGTCAGATCGTCGGCTTCATAGGTTGTCAGGTCCACCGGAGGGGTCTGGGTGTTGCTGCCGGCGAAGAGATACCGGCCCGCGAGCTGCGTGTTCAGGAGGTCGGTCATGTCTTCGAGGTAGTTCTCGGCGATCAGCTGCAGGCTGGTCAGGTCGTCTTCCTCCACGACGCCGGTGACCTCCGCGCGCATGGACGTCAGGATATCGCTCACGCCACCCAGAACGGAATAGGTCATCTCGACCCGGGCGAGCGCGTCCTCGGCGACGGAGACGGCCGCTTCCGACCGGGCCAGGGAAACTTCCAGGTCGACCAGCGTCGCCGCGTCGTTGCCGAGCCCGGCATAGTCGGAGGAGAGAACACCGCTCGACTGCTGTTCCTGGTTCTGCGCGAGTTTGGCTTCCGTCCTGAGCGCGTTTTGCAGGATCGTCGACGACTGGCTGAATGTGGCGACACGCATGACCATCTCGGGTCCTCCTATTGGACTGCTTCGAGGAGGTCGTCGAACATTTCCTGGACGACGCTCAAAAGGGTCGAGGCGACGGAGTAAAGCTGCTCCAGTTCCGACAGGCGCGTCAGTTCCTCGTCCACGTTGACGCCGTAGGTCGAGGTGATCGTGTCAGTGACCGTGGTCAGTTCGGATTCCGCTATTTCAAGCTGGGTCTGTGAGGCGTTCGTTTTCACCACGGCATCGGCCAGAATGTCGTTTGCGTAGTCGGCGAAGGTCATGTCGCCGGCCGCCAGATTTCCGGCCGCGTCGAAGCTTGCTCCGGTCTGCAGGGCGTCCAGGAGGTCGTAGGCGACTTCGGACGGCAGGGTGTTGCCGAGAAGCTCCGTTGGGTCCGCTTTGACCGTGCCGCTGACGGCGATGTCCGAGGCGCCGGTTCCGGTCAAAAGGCCTGGGGTGATCGCGTTCAGGCTGTCGATGAAGGTCGTTGCCAGTTCGTCCAGCATGTCCTGGTAGGCGGGCAGGGTTTCGTCGCGCAATTCGATAAGGGCTCCGAGCTTGCCGTTGTCCAGCTCGCCGGTGATGTCGGATCCGTTGACGGACACGGTGGTCTTGCCGTCCGCATCGGTGTCTGTCGACAGAAGATGGGCGGCGTCGCCGACCAGCACCTGACCGCTCGACGTGTAGACCTTGACCGTGCCGTCGTCGGCCCGGAAGGTGGTGATTTCCATCTGTTCGGACAGGGTTACGAGCGCGACGTTGAGTTCGTCCTCCAGGTCCGCCGTGCTGACGCCACGCGCGGCGGCGGTTTCGATCTGCTCGTTGAGTGAATCGATGGTCGCAATCGCCTCGTTGGCGGCAGTCACGGCATCGCCGATTTCCTCGTCCGCCTGATCGATCTGCTCCTGGATGCCGGACGACAGGCTGTTCATCTGCGACGTGACGTCTTCAAGGGCCGAGACCGCCGCGCTCGCAAGGCTCTCGCTTTCCGGTGTCTCGGCGAGTTCGGTCAGAGCGCTTTCCAAATCGGCGATGGAGTTGGCAAGCGAACTGCCGTCGCCGTCGTCGCCGGTCGTCTGGCCGAGGGACTGCTGCAGGGCGTCGAGATAGTCCGCCGTGACGGTGGCGCCCGCCGTGTCGCTGGTCGCGCCGAGCAGGTCCTCCAGTAGATACTTGCTGACGCTGGAGGAAATGCCGGTGACGGCGACGCCGGCTCCGTAACCGAGCGTGGACTGGGAGGCAACCGTCGCCGATTTCGCGGTGTAGCCATCGGTATCGGCATTGGCGATGTTGGCGGAGGCGACAGACACCTGGACCTGGGTCGCCCTAAGCGAGCTTGCCGCGATATAGGACGCTGCGTTGAGGCTGGTCATGAGACGGTCTCCCTCCTGGGTATCGCCGGGTCAGGCCTCGTAGCGCGGGCCGACCGAAACAGGGTGGGAGGGCGTCGCGCCATACCCGCCCCTGCTGTCGTAGCCGGTGTTGGCGGCCTGCTTTTCCCGGATTGCCCGCATGATCGTTTCGACCCGGCGCCGGCTGGCTGTCAGGGCGCGGACGAGGTTCTGGCTGTTCGAGGACAAGGCAAGCGTCAGCCGTTCGTTGCTCATCTGCAGTTCGGTGAACTTTTTCGGCGACGCCAGCAGGAAGATGTTGCTCTGGGCCTTGAACTGTTTGAGGAACGTCTCCATTTCGCCGACCAGTTTGCGTTTGCATTCCAGAAGGTCATCGATCGTGGCCGGCCGGCCGCTTGCCAATCTGCGGTTTTCCTCTTCCGTGATCGCGAGAAGGTCCTCCGAAACCCTGATGGCGTTGTCGATGACGGACTCGACCTTCGCGATGTCGGCCGGAGACAGCAGGACCTTGACGCTCTTCTCCGACTTCCGCTTTTGAGGTTTCGCTGACATTCTCACTTTCCTTGTGTCTTCAATGCTTGCGCCGTTCTGGCGTAGACGTTGACGGCCTGGCTTACTGCAGTGGACCGGGACATCTGGCTTCCGGCCTCCGCCTGTTTTTCCCGCATGTGGCGGATCAGGTCCTGCAGGTTCCTCTTGGCAACGAGCAGCTTGAGCTTCGTGGCCGGAGAGCGGGGCTCCGCCTCCAGCCTGCGGATTTCCTGTTTGAGACGGCGGTGCTTTTCCCGGCACGCCTTGAGATCGCCGGACATCGGCGTTACCGGACCGCGTCGAGCAGCGTGTCGAACATGTCGTTGGCCGTGGACATGATCTGGGACGCGGCGGAGTATGCCTGCTGGGCCGACAGCATCTTGGAAAACTCGTCTCCCGTGTCCACCGTACTGGCCTCCAGCCAGCCGCCCTGGATCGTTCCGGCTCCGCCTTCGCCCGCCTCGTGCAGGGTCGCGTTGCCAGAGGTGGAGGAACGGGCGTAGATGCCGTCGCTCATTTCCTCCAGGCCGTCGGAGTTTCCGAATGTCGCGACAGGGATCTGGTAGATCGGGCGTTCCTCGCCATTGTCGAAATAGGCGATGACCATGCCGTCGTCGGAGATCTCGATGGAGCTGAGATTGCCGTAGGCCAGCCCGTCCTGGTCAATGGACTGGACGTCGATCGAGGGATCGTCCGTTCCGGAGGAATACTGGGTCAGCCCGTTGGTGCTGCCCGCGTCGCCGAAGTCCACGCTGATCGAGCTGTCGTCGGCGCCCGTCGTCCAACTCTCGATGGTGAGTTCCGCAGGATCCGGGTTCGTCGAGGCGAGTGTGCCGTCCGCATTGAACGTCACTTCCACCGTCCCGGACGTGACGGTTCCGATTGTCGCACCGGTGGAAGGAAGGGTCGGATCGGAGTAGCTGATTTCCCAGGTGTTTTCCGCGGTCTTCTCATAGGTCGCGGTCACCGTGCTCGTGGTCCCGAGGGAATCGTAGACCTCGAACGTTGTCTCGAAAGTGTCGCCGATCTCGGCGTCGGCAGGAAGGTTGGCCTGGATCGCGACGCTTGAAGTCGCATCCACCGAGCTCTGGACGGAGTCCAGATCGATCGGTTCAAGGGCGTTCTCGCTGGTGCCGCCGATCGGATTTCCGTCCGAATCCGTTGCCCAGCCAAGAAGATAGTAATCGCCGTTGACCAGATAGCCGTCGCTGTCGACGGCGAATTCCCCGTTGCGGGTATAATAGGTCGAGGCGCCGTCGGAGGAGTCCGACACAATGAAGAAACCGTCTCCCTCGATGGCCAGGTGGGTGGCTTCCGTCGACTGAACGAGAAGGCCTTGCTGATCGACATTCGAGACCATGGTGGCTGAGACGCCGCCGCTCGAATTGGAACCGCTCCCGGCGACTAGGCTTGAAAAGCTGGTTGAGGAGGATTTGTAACCGTTGGTCTGGGAATTCGCCAGATTGTCGGAGATGACGGAAAGCGCTGTGCTCTGCGCGGACAGCGCGGAGATGGACGCGTTGAGGGCTCCCTGCAAGCTCATGCCGGCCTCCCTTACTGCGTCGACTTGACGGCGAGGACGTTGTCCAGCAGGACGGACGCGTCGCCGATGCCCAGGACAGCGTCGTCACCGGAAGCGTCGATGGCGGTAACCTCGGCGATGACCGTGGTGGATCCCGAGACCTCGTTGCCGTCGGCGTCGTAGGCTTCAACCTGAATGGTGTACTGGCCGCCGTCTTCAAGCTGTTCCCCGTCCGAGGTCACGCCGTCCCAGGTGAAGGAATGTGCGCCGGAGCTGGTCTCGCCGCTTTCGCTGTAGACCGTGTTGCCGTCTTCATCGAGGATGCTGACGGTGACGGTTTCGGCTTCGCTGTCGAGCGAGTAGGACCACTGGGCCTCGCCGTCCTGAAGTGATGTGGTATTGCCGACGGCCTCCACGGTCTGACCGAGGTAGCCGAGCCCTTGCGAGTTCATGTAGGTGGAAATCGTGTCGGTCAGCGTGGCGAGCTGGTCGGAAATCTCCGACTGGGTTTCGTAGCTCGCATAGGAGATCATCTGACCGATGTATTCGCTGGTGTCGGTCGGGTCGGTCGGATCCTGGTTCTGAAGCTGTTCTACCATCAACATCAGAAATTCATCGCTGTCGATGGAAGTTCTGGCTGCATCCTCAGTTGCTGACGATGTTGTGCTTGTTGTTGCGCTGTAAGAATTTAGCGTGGATATAGTCATACCCGAGCCCTCATCAATTGAATTCGAGTCTCGGGCGAGTAAGACTTGTCATCGATCGATGGATCGCCCGATCTATTAGTGAAACGGGCGCGGGCAGCGTTCCGGGCGCGGTTTTTTCAATTTTTTACTTGGGAATAAATTGCCGGCCCTTGGTGTTTCCGGTGCGGAAATTGTTGCCTAGCTTGTGCCGGCCTTCAAAACGGAGAGATTGGCCAGTTCGCCCGCGCGGGCGAGCCGAAATTTCCATGAAGAAAATTGTTGATAGAGCCGCCGGAGCCGTCTCCGGCAAAAATTGCCGGTCGTCCACGCGGTGCAATTTCAGGAAAGATCCCGTCAGGACATGGAGGCTTTGAGCGGCGGACGAGGGAGGGTTTACGCCCGTCCGCTTGTTCGTATCAGGAAGACTCGCGCGCTTTCGCGATGATTTTTCCTGCGAGCCCCTTGGGGGCCTTGAGGGCAGGACGTGCAGACAGCAGGGCCGAAAGCGCCTGCTCTTCTTCCAGCAGTTGCCTCGCGTCGCTTGATGTTTTCAGTAATTCTCTTGCCGGACCCTGCTCAGTCAAAGGCCATGTGTCCAGGTTAGATCCATAACGATCCAGGAGCGCATTGAATTTTTCGAGTGCCATCAAAGGCATTGCAGCGACCATATGCGAACCAGCGTGTCTCCGAGCGTGCGTCGAACGGTACATGCCCGGAAACTGGTTGTCTATGGTTCAGAAATATTCTGCAACAATGCGTTCCCCGTGGATGTCGCTCATCAGCGTTTGCGCATTTCTCGGGGCGAGCGTGGTCATATCGGCCCAGGCGTTGCGCAGTTCCAGAAGTCCTTCGGCCAATGTCGCGAAGCGGTTGGCCGCATCCGGCTTTCCAACGGCGGTGTTGAGAGCAAAGATGTTGCGTGTGTACATGGTGATGAGCTGTTGCCCGAGCGCCTGGTCGATGTCCGGGTTCACGTTCTGGCGCAGGCCGCGCAGAATGCCGGTCGCCCGGGCAATGCGGCGATGGGATTCCTCGTAGTCCTTGTCGCGCAGATGGCGGGCCGCCAGCACGATCGCGTTCAGGACTTCGTCGAACAAAAGGGTCACCGCTGCGGGAGGGGCAACGGTCGTCGCGGCGGTACGGTAGGCCGAAATGGCCCGGTTCATGGCATAGCTCATCGCTTAATCTCCTGAATCGAGAAGAGCTTCGATATAGGCGAGGTCGGATTCCGCTTCCTCGATCTGGGCTTGGTAGTTCGCATAAAGAGTTGTCAGATAGTCCCGGTAATCCTCGGCGCTGGATATGATGCTGTCGTATTCCTCCTGATAGTCGCTGTTCTGCTCCGTCAGGTCGGTAATGATCTCGGTCAGCAATCCATCGGTGGCGTCCGCGTAGTAATTGACCGCGTTGTAGAGATTTTCAACGAGGCCGGAGGTGAAGGTCATGTCCACCGTCTGGCTTTCCGTGCCGGTGAACACGAAGCTGATGCCTTCGTAGGCGGTGCCTTCGACGCCCACGATCCGCGAGCCGCTGACCTCGAAAAGCCCGTCCTCGCCGTCAACGAGAACGCTTGTGACAGTGCCGTCTCCGTCCACTTCGATGTCGAGCGACAGTGCGTCCGGCATGGCGTCGTTGCGGGCAAGAAGCGCCAGATCGTTCGAGCTCGACTCAATGTCGAACATCAACAGGTCCTCGATTGCGTCGAGATCCGTCAGAAGCGCGTCGGCAAGGGTGTCGTCGTCGACCTCAAGATAGTTGCTGCTGTCATAGGACAGGCCGAGCAGGGCCATGCTGTCCTCGTCGATGACGGTCGAAAGACCGTCGGCGATATCGCTGTTGGTGCTGCGCAGGATGCTGTCGCCGAACAGCACCGCGTCGTCCGATGCGCCGCCGCCGGAGGCGACCTCCTGCTGGGTCAGCGCCCATTCCCTGTAGGCGTTGTAGGCGTCCACGAGCGCGTAGACGGCATCCTGGATGCTTGTCAGGGAGTTGGAAATCTCGACCGAGATGTAACTGTCGTCACCGGTCTCCTGGTAGACGGAAAAGGTGACGCCCTCGATGACGTCGTCGATCGTGTTGCTGTCGCGGGTGACCTCGACGCCGTCGACGCTGATGATCGCGTCCTGCGAGGCCTGCAACTCGTTCACGAAGGCGCCGCTCGTGTCCGTCAGGCCGAGCGCCTGTCCGATATCGTTGCCGGAGACCGCGTTCAGAACGATGTCCTGACCTGTCTCCGTCGCGCTGAGGACGAGCTTGTATTCATCGTCGGAAATCTGGATGACCGAGGCGGAGACGCCGGTGTCGTCGGAGTTGGCGTTGATCTCTTCGGCGATTTCGTCGAGAGACATGCCTTCCGTAATCTCGATCTCGACGGCCTCCTCGCTGTCGGCGCCATCGAGCGCGAGCGTGAAGGTGCCCGAAAGATCCATTCCCGCGGTGCTGTCCTCGAAGACGTCGCCCGCCACCTTCTGGCTCGTGGCCAGCTGCAGAACCTTGAGTTCGTAGGTCGCGACGTCGATGCCATCTTCCGCGGTCACGACTACCGCCGATTCCGCGTCCACATCGCCGAAGCCTGTCAGATAGGCGTCGCGGAGCGAAAACACGTCGTCGGATTCGGTCAGCGAATTGTCCGTGCCACGGATGGTGTCGAGCGCGGAGACAAGGTCCTGCAGCAGCGTCTGCATTTCCTCGTAAGCGGCGATCTCCGCCTCGTTCTCCTCCATCTTGATCTCGATGCTGTCGGCGGGAACCTGCTTTTCGAGGACCGCCGCTTCGATCAGCGCGTCCCAGTCGACGTCCGCGTCGGCGTTCGCCGACGCCGTGTAGACGGTCTGGGTCGTGGTTGTCGTTGTTGTGGAGGTCGTGTCGGTCACGCTCATTGCGGAGATCCGGTTTTCGTGCGGTCGAAAGGAGGGGTACGGACAGCCCCGGTCTCTGCATCGGCAGATCGGTAGTGGGACTGATCGGGACGGTCCGTACCCCTGGAGCATCGGAACCGATGTCGAGCGCGGTTCCGATGCTCAGGACGATTGGCCGTCAGGGATCGCCCGACGACCGGCCGATCTGCCGTTAGCGGATCAGCGACAGGAGGTTTTCAGGCATTTCGTTGGCCTGGGAGGCGGCGGCGACGGCTGCCTGAACCTTGACGCTTGCAGCCGAAAGCGCGGCCTGTTCCTTGGCGATGTCGACGTCGGCGATCGCGGACTGGGCCGCGTCGAGGTTTTCGATGCTGGTGTCGATCTGCGCGGAACGGAATTCGAAACGGGACATGGTCGCCCCCATCTCCGCCCGGGCGTTGGACACCTCGTCAATCGCCATGTCGAGAACGGAGAGGGCTTCCTTGGCGCCGTCCGCGGTCGACACGTCGAGATCCGCGATGCCGAGCGCCTCGGCTGTCAGTTCCGGAATCGACAGGTTGATCGTGTCGGCGGAAGACGAGCCCACGACGATATCGGCGCCGGTTGTGTCGACCTCGGTGGTCGTGCCCGTGGTGGTTCCGGCGGTCAGGCCGAGGGTGGCCAGGTTCAGGGTGCCGGAAACGTCGGCCAGGGTGATGGAGGCGTCGTCGCCGGTGTCCAGGGTGGTCAGCGTCAGCGTACCGCTGTCGTTGGTCGCTGTGATCGTGTATTCGCCCTCAGCCTGGAGGCCGTCGTTGATCAGGTCCACCATCTCGTCGACGGTCATCGATGTGTCGTCGGTGGTGAGTTCGATCTCGATCCCATTGATGGAGATGATACCGTCGGTATCGGCCGTAACGGTGGCGGCCGCGTTTGCACCGGTTACCTCGGCGGCTGTTTTGGTGCTGTCGTCGGAAAAGTCGCTGGAGCCGTCCAGAAGGCTCTGGCCGTTGTAGCGGGTGCTTTCGGCGATGCCGTCGATTTCTTCCTGGAGCTGTTCGAATTCCGCCTGGATGTAGGCGCGTTCGGAGTCGGTCACGGTGCCGGACGCGGACTGGGAGGCGAGGGTCTTCATCCGCTCCAGAATGTCGCTGACATTGGCGGCGCCGCCGTCGGCGGTCTGCAGCACGGAAATGCCGTGGGAGGAGTTGGTGGAGGCCTGCTCCAGGGCGGCGACGTCCGAGGAGATTCTGGTGGCTATGGCCAGGCCGGCGGCATCGTCCGACGCCTTGGTGATGCTGGAACCGCTGGCCAGCTTGGCAAGCGATTCCGACTGGTCGCTTGAGTTCATGTTCAGATAGCGGACCGCTGTATTGGCGGCGGTATTCGTTGAAATGACAGGCATTGCTTTCTCCTGATGTCACTCGATCCACGCCACCGGACGGCGTGCACAGCGCGATTGGCCGCGCTCTGACAGTTCAACGGAGGCACGGTGTGAATTCAGGCGATTTTTTGTTTTGACCGGATCAAGTAGAGTTAACGGTTTGTAAAAGCGTTCAGGATATCGGCGCTTTGCTTTTTCAGTATTACCCGAAGCTTTTGACGCCCTCGTTTGAGAAGAGACTCTACGGCGGACACGGTGGTGTCCATGATTTCAGCGATCTCGGAGTTGTTCATGTTCTCGTTGTAGGAAAAGACCAAAGCGATTCTTTGTTGATCGGGCAGTTTCATCATGGCTCGTTCAAGCATCTCGGTTGCTTCCCGGCGCTCCAGGTCCCGTGACTGATCGCAGTTGCCGTCTTCCAGCTCAGGGAGTTCGTCGACCGTCTCCGCACGCGGCTTGCGCAAAAGATCGATGCAGCGGTTGCTGACCACGCGGAACAGCCAGGTCGAAAATTTCGCCCGGCCGCTCTGCCACATCTCCCGGCGCGTCCAGACCTGAAGAAAGGCATCCTGGACGACGTCTTCCGCATCGGAACCGTTTTGAAGGATGCGATAGGCGACGGCGTAGCCCCGGTCGACATGGCGCTCGACCAGTGTCTGGAAAGCGTCTTCCCGGTTCGATGCAATAAGCTCCAGAAGCAGGTCGTCCGAAAGAGATTTCAAATCCGCTGTGGCGGACGGCATTCCCGGCTCGCTGTGCGACCCTGGATCCCCCTCGAACTCAATGCCTGTCGTCTCAGACTTAGATATCGCAACACCCATATTCCGTTTCCCAATAGACGTGGGCAAAATCGGTGAATAGCCATGGCTACAAGTCTATAACGTAGTAATAACCAAGTTCAGGCGCGAAAAAGTTAAATTAATTTCGTTTTTTACTAGGAAAAATATTCACTTTTACTAGGAAAAAATGTTCATCCGATAGGAAAAAAATGCCTACCTAAGTTTTTTTAACATTACATCTGGAAATAAAGCAATATACTATAGTTTATAAATTGTTAATTTTGTTTTTTATCTGGAACATCTATTGGGTTTGCTGAATTGTGTTGATGATATGTCGAAGCTGGAGGTGGTCATCTTGCCTGTAGTGCTCTGCGCAGACGGCAGGCGGTGACTGGTATTACGGCCACGCGGCATAAGAGTCGTCTCCCGCCGCGCGGCGCGCCTTTGCCCTTTTTCGGAACTGGGCCGGAGACACGCCGCTCATGCGATTGAAAAAGCGGGTGAAATAGGGCGGGTCTGAAAAGCCGAGCCGGAAGGCGACCTGCCCGACCGGCATGCCGGTGTTGGCGAGGAGTTCGGCCGCTTCGCGCATCAGGAGCTGGTGTAGGTAGCCCTGAGGCGAGAAGCCGGTGGCGCGGCGGACCGCCGTTCCGAGCCGGTCGCGGCTGACGCCGAGCGAGCGGGCATAGTCCTCCACCTTGATGTGTTCGCGCAGGTGCTGTCCGGCAAGCAGGACGAAGCGCTCGGCGAGACCCTGCGGCGCCCGGCCGTGGGTCACCAGGTCTACGCGGGCAAGCCGCCACACATACAGAAGCAGAAGCGAAACATAATGCAGCGCGGCAACGTCGGCTCCCGCCAGGCCGCCTCTCTGTTCGGCCTCCAGGCCTTCGATGATCTCTCTGATCCGGTTGGTTTCCTCGAAGGGGAGGGTCAGTTCCTGCCGAAGGGTGCGGGCGATCTGTTCTCCAAGCGGGGTCGCGGGCAGCGCGCCCGTCAGGACGAGCTGCGGTAGCGAGACCATGAGCGCGCGCGTGCCTGCGTCGGCAACCAATTCACCGCCGTCGCCGTCGGCGAACCACAGAATCCGCGGCCCGTCGGCCAGCGAGCGGCGTGCGCCTTTCGGCGGCTGGAACTCCAGCCGGCCCGCGAAGGTCAGGACAAGATGGGCGTTGCCTGCCGCGAGCGTATAGCCGCCCCGTGTCAAGGGGCTGGAAATGCGCAGCACCGCCGGCGTGGACCGGCGCGTGGGTATGCGAGGCAAGGAGGATGTCATTGTGCCGAGAATATCGGCAGATCAGGGATGGAAATCAAGCAAAAGTACAAATCATAGTCGCATGAGTGCATTTCTTGGGGCGCGCAGTTCGGACTACGGTCAAACCCAAGGCCTTTCGATAGCCGCGCTGAGACGCGGGTTCTGGCCTTGGGATATGCATCGGCTCGTGGAGGCGGGCCGTTTGAGCACCATGCGTCCGGTACGACGCGGGTGGGTTGCTCTCAAAACTAAATCAATCGGCATGTGGATTTGGGCCGGCTCCGGTCGGAAGGTCCGCCGATCCAGGGAGGATTTCATGACCAAGATTTCGCGGCGTGCGGCCTTGCGCGCACTCAGGTGCGGACTGATGGCAACCGCTACGCTTTCCGCCGGTTTCGCATCCGCCGAGGGGGAAACCGTCAAGATCGGCTATGCCGTTGCCCGGACAGGTGCGAATGCCACCGGGGCCGGAATCACGACGATCCCCAATTACGAGCTCTGGGTGAAGACCGTGAACGACGCCGGCGGGTTGACCATGCCCGACGGTTCCAAGCGCAAGATCGAGGTGATCGAATACGACAACCGGTCTTCCAACGGCGATCTGGTGCGGTCCATCGAGCGGCTTGCGAGTCAGGACAAGGTGGATCTGATCCTGCCGCCCTGGTCGACCGGCGCCAATCTGGCGGTCGCGCCGCTTTTCGCGAAATACGGTTACCCGCAGCTGGCAGTGACCGCCGTGACCGACAAGGCGCCGGACTTCGTCAAGCGCTGGGACCGCAGCTTCTGGATGCTGGGGGGCGGCCACGACTATGCCAACGGGCTTGTCGAGCTTCTGTCCGCCGCCCTTGAGGAGGGCAAGATCAACAACAAGGTCGCGGTCGTCTCCGTTGCGGACGGTTTCGGTATCGATCTGATCAAGGCCGCCCGCCCGGCTTTCAAGGAGGCGGGTTTCGAACTGGTCTACGACGAGACCTATCCGCTCGGCACGTCGGATTTCGCGGCGATCATGAGCGAGGTGCAGAACTCCGAGGCCGACAGCTTCGTTGCCTTCTCCTATCCGCCGGGCTCCTTCGGCATGACCAAGACGGCCCAGTCGATCGGCTACAATCCAAAGGTTTTCTATATCTCCGTCGGAGGCGCCTTTCCGATCTACCCGGGCATTGCCAACGGCAAGCCGGACGGGGTCATGGCCATAGGCGGCGTCGACGCCGACAGCAGCGCGATAAAGGACTATTTCGCCAGTCATACCGATTCCGTCGGCAATCCGCCGGACAGTTGGGCGAGCGCCATTACCTATGCCTCGCTGGAAATGCTCGAACAGGCGGTCGGGCGCGCAGGTCTCGATCACGAAGCCTTGTCGAAAGAACTGTCCACCGGCACGTTCGATACCGTCGTCGGCGAGGTGAAGCTGGAAGACAACCAGTTGCGCGATCTCTTCTGGGTCGGGCAGTGGCAGGACGGCGCGTTCCGGGCGGTCAGCCCCGCAGGCAAGCAGGGCGCGTCCGCTGCCGTAATCCCGAAGCCCGAATGGTAAGACCGTTCTGACCTATCCGACGCGGGCCGAAGTGTCAGGCCCGCGTCCTTACCGGTGAATTGAACTCCATGCTTTTAACCACCTTGATCCTGGGCCTCGTGCTCGGAGCGACCTATGCGTTGCTCGCTCTCGGCCTGACGCTGCAGTACGGCATCTGCCGGATCATGAATCTGGCCTATGGCGAACTGACGCTTGTGGCCGCGTTCCTGCTGGTCGTGCTGTTCAAGAGCTTCGGGCTGCCGCCGCTCGTGGCGCTGCTTCTGATCTGTCCAGCCGGTTACGCGGCCGGCTGGTGCCTTTACACGGTGATGATGCGGCCCCTGGTGCAGCGGTCCGGGGCGCGCGGCCGTCTCGAAGTCGACTCGATCCTCGCCACATTCGGTCTTCTGTTCCTGATCCAGGGCGGCCTTTTGGTGGTGTTCGGAGCGAATTTCACATCCATCTCCTACCTGGATCAAGGCGTTTCCGTGCTCGGCGTGCCGGTCGCGCTCAACCGTTTGGTGGCGCTGGTCATTTGTGTCGTCGCGGGCGGAGCCCTGGTCGCGGCGCTGAACCTGACCCGCTGGGGGCTGACCATCCGGGCGGTCGCCCAGTCGCCGGGATCGGCGCCGCTGGTCGGCATCGACGTCAATCGCGTGGCACGTCAGGGCTTCGCGCTCGGTACGTCGCTTGCCGCCACGGGCGGAGCGTCGCTTGCCATGTATCAGACCTTTTCCGCGACCGACGGGGTTGTCTTCACCATGAAGGCGCTGGTCATCGTGATCATGGGCGGGGTCGGCAATGTTGCGGGTGCGCTCGTTGCCGGCGTCGCGCTCGGTCTTGTCGAAACCGTTGTGGCAACCGCTATCGACCCCGGCCTGACCCTTGCCGCCACCTTTGCGATTTTCCTTGCCGTGCTGTTGTGGCGGCCGAACGGTCTCTTCGGCAGGAGGAGTTGAGATGAAGGTTCTTCTCATAGCGGCGGGCCTGGCTGTTCTCGCCTGTGCCCCCTTCGCCGTCTCCGACTACGGTCTCGGCCTTCTGATCGGCGCGGTCACCTATGTGACGCTTGCCAGCGGCTGGGCGCTCTTTTCCGGCCCGACGCGTTACGTGTCCCTGGCGACCGTTGCCTTTTACGGGATCGGGGCCTACACCGTGGCCGTGCTGAACGAAGCGCTGCCCTATCCGCTTGTTCTGATTTCCGCCGCGGCGGTCGGAGCCGCCATCGCATTGGTGGTCGGTCTGTCGACGCTGCGGCTTGCCGGGATCTATTTCGTGATCTTCACCTTCGGCCTTGCGGAACTGGTGCGCCAGTTGATCACCTGGTTCGAGGTCAATGTGACCGGAACGCTCGGGCGTTACATATTTCTCGACCTCACGGCGCGCGATATCTACTGGCAGATGCTTGCCCTCGGCGCGGCGACGATCGGGCTGACGGCCTGGATCAACCGGAGCCGGTTGGGGCTCGCGCTGCGCGTCGTCGGCGACGACGAGGTGGTCGCCGCCCATTCCGGCATCAACCTGGCGCGCACCAAGCTGATCGCTTTCGTGCTGTCGGCGACGATCCTGACCCTGGCCGGGGCAATCGCCAGTCCGCGCTTCGTCTATGTCGAGCCGGCCATCGCGTTCAACCCGACGATCAGTTTCCTGACCGTGATCATGGCGCTTCTGGGCGGCGCGAACCGCCTGTGGGGACCGGCGCTGGGCGCGGTTCCCCTGTTTCTTGTCTTTGAGTGGCTGTCGGCGAATTTTCCCGACACCTATCCGATCTTTCTCGGCCTTCTGTTCATCGCGGTCGTTTTCGCGCTCCCGGATGGAATTCTTGCGGGTCTTGAAAAACTGCGCCGCCGGGGCGGGGAGGTCAGGGCATGACGCTTCTTGCGATTGACGGCGCAACGAAAAAGTTCGACGGCCTGACCGCCGTGAACGAGGTGTCCTTCGGCCTCGAGGCCGGGGAGATCGTCGGCTTGCTCGGACCCAACGGGTCCGGCAAGACGACCCTGATCAACCTCGTTTCCGGTGAGTTGGCCGTTACCGCCGGCTCGATCAGTCTTAACGGGCAAAGACTGACCGGCCGGCGGCGGGACCAGATCGCCCGGGCGGGCATTGCGCGCACCTTTCAGCTGGTGCGCATTCTTCCCTCCTTGACCCTGATCGAGAATGTCACCATCCCGGCGGTGTTCGGTCCCGGCCGGCGGACCGTCGCAGAGGCGCAGGAGGTGGCTCTGGAAGCGCTGAAGCAGGTGGGCCTGTCCGAAATGGCCACCGCTTCGGCCGCGGATCTCACCTATATCGACCAGAAGCGTCTCGAACTTGCGCGCGCCCTGGCCTCGGAGCCGAAGGTGCTGCTGCTCGACGAATGGCTGGCCGGGCTCAATCCGACGGAACTCGCCGAAGGCATCGCGCTGATCAGGTCCCTGAAGGAAAGCGGGATCACGATCCTCATGGTCGAGCACATCATGGAGGCGGTGCGCGCGCTGTGTCCGCGCGTCGTCGTGATGAACTCAGGCAGGCTGATCGCCGACGAGGCGACCGAGACGGCGCTTCGGGATCCGCATGTTATCGCGGCCTATCTCGGGGAGGGAGCGGATGCTTGAGGTTCGGGATCTGACCATCCGATACGGCAAGCATGTCGCCTTGCAGGACGCTTCCCTGAGCGTCTCCAAGGGGACCATGGTCGCTATCCTCGGCGCCAATGGGGCGGGCAAGTCGTCTCTTCTGGGCGCGATCGGCGGCCGGGTGCGCCCAAGCGGCGGCGAGATTCTCTATGGGGCGCAGAACCTGCTTGAGCTGAAGCCGCATGAGCTGGTGGAAAAGGGGATTGCCCTCGTTCCGGAAGGCCGCGGCATCTTTCCGGGCCTGACGGTCTCGGAAAATCTCTCGCTTGGAGCCAATCCCGTCCACGCACGTGCGAAAAGCGACGCCGGCCGCGAACAGGTTTTCACCCTGTTCCCGAAGCTGGCGGAACGCAGGACCCAGATCGCGGGAACGATGTCGGGAGGCGAACAGCAAATGGTCGCCATCGGCCGGGCGCTGATGTCGGCGCCGGAAATGTTGCTTCTGGACGAGCCTTCCCTCGGTCTGGCTCCGATCGTGGTTCAGGAGGTCTTTTCGGCCCTCAGGCGCATTCGCCAAACCGGCCTGACGATCCTGATCGTCGAGCAGAATGCCCGCGCCACGCTCGATCTTGCCGACCACGCCTATCTGCTGGAGGCCGGGCGGATCAGCGGGTCCGGTCCGGCCGAAACCCTTAGAAACGACCCAGCCGTCGTCCGCGCCTTCCTGGGCGGGGCGGTAACGGCACAGACTTGAAAGGACCGCAGACATGCACAGTCTCAACCTCTATATCGACGGTCAGCATCTTCCCGCGGAAGGAAACCGGCGCTTCGTACGCGAAAACCCGGTCACCGGCGAGAGCGTGACCGAAGCGGCGGCGGCCAGTGTCGCCGATGCCACGCGTGCGGTCGACGCCGCGGCGCGCGCCTTTCCCGAGTGGTCCGCGACCGGCCCCGGCGAACGGCGCGCCAAACTGCTTGCGGCCGCGGACAATCTGAAGGCCCGCGCCGGCGATATCGTCGCGGCGATGAAGGAAGAGATTGGCGCGACCGAGGCCTGGGCCGGTTTCAACGTCAAGCTGGCGGCGGACATGCTGGTCGAGGCGGCCGCGCTCACCACGCAGATCAAGGGCGAGGTGGTGCCGTCCAACCGTCCCGGGTCAACCGCTCTCGCAATCCGCCAGCCTGCCGGTGTCGTCCTCGCCATGGCGCCCTGGAACGCACCGGTCATTCTGGGTGTCAGGTCCATCGCGACGCCGCTGGCCTGCGGCAACACCGTGGTCATGAAAAGTTCCGAACTCTGCCCGAGGGTTCATGCCCTGATCATCGAAGCCGTGGCGGAGGCAGGGTTTCCGGACGGCGTGCTGAACGCGATCTCCAACGACTCCAAGGATGCGCCCGAGATCGTCGAGGCTTTGATCGCCAACCCTGCGGTCCGCCGGGTCAATTTCACCGGCTCGACCCGGGTCGGCCGGGTGATCGGCGAACTGGCGGGACGCTATCTGAAACCGGCGCTGCTTGAACTCGGCGGCAAGGCGCCCCTGATCGTTCTGGAAGACGCGGATATCGATGCGGCGGTCGCCGCCGCCGGTTTCGGCGCCTACATGAACCAGGGGCAGATCTGCATGTCGACGGAGCGGATCATCACGGTCGGATCCTCCGGCGATGCCTTCGCCAGCGCCTTTGCCGCGAAGGTCGAGAGCCTGACGGCGGGCGATCCCGGCGAAGGCAAGCACCCGCTCGGCTCCCTGGTGACCCAGGCCGCGGCGGATCGTGTGCGCGCCCTTATTCAGGATGCGATCGACCACGGCGCCACCCTGATCGCGGGCGGCGGAAACGGGACCATGCTCAATGCCGCGGCTCTGGACCACGTGACCCCGGAGATGAGGCTTTACACGGAAGAAAGCTTTGGCCCGGTCTCCGCGATCATCCGCGCGGGCTCCGTGGACGAGGCCGTTCGGATCGCCAACGAAAGCGAATTCGGCCTGTCCTCCGCCGTCTTCGGCCGCGACGTGATGAAGGCGATGCAAGTTGCCAAACGGATCGAAAGCGGCATCTGCCACATCAACGGGCCGACGGTGCATGACGAGGCGCAAATGCCTTTCGGCGGCGTCAAGGCCTCAGGCTTCGGCCGTTTCGGCGGCACCTGGGGTGTCGCGGAATTCACCGAACTGCGCTGGATCACACTGCAGGACGGCGACCTGCATTACCCGATCTGAGGGCTGTTTGAAGCAAGCCGTACAAAGCCTCCTCGCGCCTGTTCGCGGCGCGTGGAGGCTTTTGTCTCAAGAGGGTCTGCCGCACTCTCTTGCATAGAGGTGGCAGTCCTCCGTGGCCTCGATCAGCGAAAACCCACTGGTCCGGAGCCTTGACGTCATTTCTCCGATTTTTTCTTCGCCAACCACATGCGGGTGGGTTTCGACGAAGATCTTGCCGACAGGTGCGAGGTCGGCGCTGCAGAGAAGCTCGACCTCCGCACCCTCGATATCCATGACGATGACATTGGGCCGGAAGCTTTGAAGAACGTCGGCAAAGGCATCGCACTCCACGCTTGTGCCGCCGCCAAACTTCCGGTCTATGAGGCTGGAGGAAATGATGTTGTCGTTGAAATAGAACGTTGTCGTGCCCGATTTCAACGCCAGCGCTTTTCCACGCAACCGAGGCTTCATGCCGTTGAGAGCGAAATTCTCCGCAATGAGTTTTTGCGACCGGGGATTTGGCTCGTAGCTCAAGATATTTTCTTCGCCGACGATCCTGGCGCACACCATGCTTACCAGACCGATGCCCGCGCCGATTTCCAGAACCCGGTCGTTCTTGTCCAGGTATTGCCGAACCAACATCCGTTCCGGCTTTTCGTAGCTGTCGTCAAACAGAAATTTACAGATGTCTTTGGGAGTGCGTCTGTAATCTGAAATCAGTTTCAGTCCGTTCACTGTGACGGTTTTCTTTTTGATAACGTGGAAGACTTTACGCCTGATCTTGAAAAAGTTTTCTTCAATTGATTTCTGAAGTTGCTCAACATGCATGGCTGGCTCCAGAATAACTCTGCGTATTCTGAATTTCTGGCATCTCCTACGGTAAGTGTCAAGAATTGCAACCTGGTTTCAGGCGCCCATGCTCCTGTGTTGGGGGGGGGGGCAATCGCCTCCTAGAAAGACGGACATCGCTCGGCCGAAGGTCTTTTCGTCAGCTTTTTGTGTTAGACGGGAGACACGCGTTGAAAAAAGGCCGGTTTGCCGGTACCGCCATGCGTTGCGATCCGACGTGCCAAGGGCCAGTACCGAGCCAGCTGATGACAAAACTATGCATTTTCACCTTTGCCTATCCGCACCGCTTGCACACCATGGTGAACTTTCACATCGAAAACCTGTTTTCGGGGACCTCATGTGTGTGCAGTACAAAGGGGCAAAGCGTTGACCCTTCCGGGCGCGCGGTCCTTTGCCGTTCCGACGTTCAGGGAAATTGGTCTGACGGGCTCCTGAAAGCGGTCGTCAAGGTCCGGAACAATCTTCTGAAGTTGCCGAAATACAGTATTTCCGGAACCGAACGGCAGAGAATTATCGATTTCCTGAAAGAGGAGCAGGTCGACGTCATTCTGTGCGAGTTCGGCGACCTCGGAGCGGAGGTCGCCGACAGTATCGGAAACATCGGCATTCCGATCTTTCTCTACTACCGGGGCTTCGACGGTACGCTGCGGATAAAGTCTCCCAAGCACCAGAAACTGACGGCGCGTGCGTTCAGGAAGGCCGAGGGCGTCTTTTTCGTTTCAAAGTATCTGCAGGACAATCTTGCGCGCTATGGCCTGGTTCATCCCAACAGCTACATCGTGCCAAGCGGCGTCAACACCGACGAATTCCGTCCGGCGGAGAAGAAAAAGGCCAGGTTCGTGGCGGTTGGCCGGTTGATTGAAAAGAAACGTCCGGAGATCACCGTGCAGTCCTTCTGCGACGAGGCCAGAGCACATCCCTCCGCCACCCTCACCATGATTGGCGACGGTCCGGCGCTGGAGGCCTGCCGGGACATCGTCCGGAAGGAAGGTATGGAAGACCAGGTCTCGTTCCTCGGCGATCAGCCGCACGATGAGGTCTGCAGGCATCTACGGGAGGCGGAATTCTTCCTGCAGCATTCCGCCCCCAGCCCCGAAGGCGACGCGGAAGGCGCGCCAAGATCGATCCAGGAGGCGCTCGCCTGCGGCTGTGTTGTTCTCTCCACCCGGCATGCGGGGATTCCGGAGCTCATTTCGGAAGGTGAAACGGGTTTTCTGGTCGACGAACTCGATGTAACCGGTTATCGCAAACTGATCAGCGACGCGCTGTCAGGCAGCTTCGATGTAGAGCGGATATCGCGCGCGGCACGGGCGTTCGCGGTTGAAAATCTCGACAACAGGCGGTTGACCGACCGGATCGAGGCCATCCTGAGCGCCAGCGCCGGCCGGTGATGCAGGCGGTTTCGGGTTAAATCGAAAATACGGGTCCAGAAAGTTAGACACCAAATATGTGCAGTTTCCTTTTTTCCTCGCTTCCGCCGGCCAATGACGACTTCAACCGGATCATGTCCCTGCGGGGCCCGGACCACACCCAGGGCATCACGATCAACGGTTATTTCTTCTGCCATAACCTGTTGTCCATGCGCGGAGACTTTGTCGGGCAGCCCTTTGTGTCGGACGACGAGAAAATCGTCATCATGTTCAATGGCGAGATCTACAGCTGCCCGGACGACTACGAGAGCGAAGTCCGTTACCTGCACGATCTCTACAAGGAGCACGGCGGAGCGCTGTTTTCAAAACTCGACGGCGAATACGCGATCATCATCGCCGATTTCGAAAACAACGTTCTGCATGTCGCGCGGGACTGCTTTGGAACGAAACCGCTGTTTTTCGGCGCCAGGGGCGGGGCTTTCGGGTTCGCGAGCTACCGGGATCCGCTGACCGTTCTGGGATTCGATGAAATCCGGCCGCTCAAGCCAAATCATTCCGTCGAATATGCGCTGGACGGCACGAACGTCGTCGAGCGGGAGACCTACGCCTTTAACATCGCCCAGTTCAAGACCGGGCTGGACGACTGGTGCGAGGCCTTCGACCGGTCCGTCGCGAAAAGGGTGAAGCATTTGCGGGGCGGGCCCTTCGTCGGCCTGTCGAGCGGTTATGACAGCGGCGCGATCGCCGCCTCCCTGATCGCCCAGAACAAGGATTTTCTGAGTGTCACGGTCGAAGGCCGGGAAGACCCGGATATCATTGGCGCGCGCCTTTCGGCGGTCAGGGGCTCCGGCAACCAGGCGGTGGTCATTCCCGAAACCGATCTGGTTGTCGAGGACCTGAGAGGGTGGCTCCAAAACCGGGTCGAGGACCAGCCTTATTTCATCGTCAACGACGACGGCGAGCGGCTTGAGGCCGGCAAGAGCATTTTCAAGGACAATGCGGCGCTGATCCTGTCAGGTGTCTGCGGGCGGGCGAAGAAGGAAGGCGCGCTGGTCTATCTGTCGGGGAGCGGCGCCGACGAGATCTACGCCGATTATGGCCACGGCGGTCACAAATTCTTCGCGCACAGCAATTTCGGAGGCCTGTTTCCGAACAATCTCCTCGGGCGCTTTCCCTGGGCGTCCGTGTTCGGGAGCACCCAGGCGGCCTATCTCTCAAAGGAGGAAATGGTTGCCGGATCCTTCGGAATGGAGGCGCGCTATCCCTTTCTGGACCTCGCCGTCGTGCAGGAATTCCTGAACCTGACGGCCGAGGTCAAGAACAGCGAATACAAATCCGTCATCCGCGGCTATCTGCGGCGCAGGGATTTTCCGGTGAAGGAAAACGTCAAGATCGGCTTCGGCTTTACCAAAGAGAACAATCCGAAGGCGAAGAAGAAGAAAAAGCTGTCGACGAAGCTGAAACGGATGCTGGGCTACAAGAAGCGCTGATCGGTCAAGGCAGCCTGCGCGTGTAGGGGCACAGGCTGCCTTGGGGGCCCTTCGGAGACCGGAAGCCGGTCATCAGATGTCGAGCGTCTGCTCCCGTTCCCAGTGGGACAGGTGAGAAGCGTAAGCGTTCCATTCGCCGTGCTTGAGCTTCAGGTAGG
The DNA here is from genome assembly GCF_017309185.1 of Roseibium aggregatum. GTDB lineage: Bacteria > Pseudomonadota > Alphaproteobacteria > Rhizobiales > Stappiaceae > Roseibium > Roseibium aggregatum_B. Next base: position 405,604 of record NZ_JAEKJZ010000003.1, read on the forward strand.
CGCTGGAGAAGGCCTCGCCCATGGCGCTTTTCAGCTCCGTGTCCGCGTCGTAATTGCGCAAGGCGTCGAGAAGGTTCAGCGGCAGGCGCGGCGCGTCGGTGACCAGATGGCCTTCCGCGTACATGTCGATGTCGTAGCGCTTGCCCGGGTCGGCCTTGGCCCGCAGGCCGTTGAGGCCGGCGGCGATGACGACCGCCTGCATCAGATAGGGGTTGGCGGCCCCGTCCGGCAGGCGCAGTTCGAAACGGCCGGGACCGGGCACGCGCACCATGTGTGTGCGGTTGTTGCCGGTCCAGGTTACCGTATTCGGCGCCCAGGTCGCGCCGGAGAGCGTGCGCGGCGCGTTGATGCGCTTGTAGGAATTGACGGTCGGATTGGTCAGCGCGACCAGGGCCTCGGCGTGTTTCATGATCCCGCCGAGGAAATGGCGTCCCTGTTCGGACAGTCCGAGTTCCATGGAGGGATCGGCGAAGGCGTTCTCGGTGCCGTCCTTGTTCCAGACGGACACGTGGCAGTGGCAGCCGTTGCCGGTCAGGTGGCTGAAGGGCTTGGGCATGAAGGTGGCCCTGAGACCATGCTTCTCGGCGACCGACTTCACCATGAACTTGAAGAAGGAATGCTTGTCGGCGGTCTTCAGGACGTCGTCGAATTCCCAGTTCATTTCGAACTGGCCGTTGGCGTCTTCATGATCGTTCTGGTAAGGGCCCCAGCCCAGTTCCAGCATGTAGTCGCAGATTTCGGAGATGACGTCGTAGCGGCGCATGACCGCCTGCTGGTCGTAGCAGGGTTTTTCGGCGGTGTCGTAGGGGTCCGAAATCTCGGTCCCGTCCGGAGAGATCAGGAAATATTCCGCCTCGACCCCGGTCTTGACGTAAAGGCCCTGGCTTTCGGCTTCCGCGATCTGGCGCTTGAGGGTGTTGCGTGGCGCCTGCTCAACGGCTTCGTCCTCCATGACGCAGTCGCCGGCGACCCAGGCGACGTCCTTTTTCCAGGGAAGCTGGATCACCGAGGAAGCGTCCGGAACGGCGAACAGATCCGGGTGAGCGGGTGTCATGTCCAGCCAGGTGGCGAAGCCGGCGAAGCCTGCCCCTTCCTTCTGCATGTCGGCGATCGCGGCCGCCGGAACGAGCTTGGCGCGCTGCGCGCCGAAGAGATCGGTGAAGGAGATCATGAAATACTTGATCCCCTTCTCCTTGGCATAGGCTGCCAGATCCAGTGTCATGAAGTTCCCCTTCTGCCTCTGTGTCTATTTTCGTGCGGTTTGCCCGCCGTATTTTCTGTCTAATCAAATCCCACTCTTGCCGGGAATCCAATCGGTGCCGGCAAGCGGGACACCGGCCATGGCCGCCGACTCGATGGTCAACGCGCAAAGATCTTCCGGTTCGAGATTGTGAACATGGTTCTTTCCGCAGGCCCGTGCGATGGTCTGGGCTTCCAGCGTCATGACCTTGAGATAGTTGGACAGGCGCCGCCCGGCGGCTTCCGGATCTAGGCGCTGCATCAGATCGGTGTCCTGGGTGGAAATCCCGGCGGGGTCCTTGCCTTCGTGCCAGTCGTCATAGGCGCCGGCCGTCGTGCCGAGCTTTTGATATTCCTCTTCCCACTTGGGATCGTTATCGCCGATGGCGACAAGGGCCGCCGTGCCGATGGAGACCGCGTCCGCGCCGAGCGCCAGAGCCTTGGCGACGTCGGCGCCATTGCGAATGCCGCCGGAGAGGATCAGCTGCACCTTGCGGTGCATGCCAAGGTCCTGAAGCGCCTGGACCGCGGGGCGGATGCAGGCAAGGGTCGGCTGACCGACATGTTCGATGAAGACTTCCTGGGTGGCCGCCGTGCCGCCCTGCATGCCGTCGAGGACGACCACGTCGGCCCCGGCCTTGACCGCAAGCGCGGTGTCGTAATAGGGCCGCGCACCGCCGATCTTGACGTAGATCGGCTTTTGCCAGTCGGTGATTTCGCGCAGTTCCAGGATCTTGATTTCCAGATCGTCCGGACCGGTCCAGTCCGGATGCCGGCAGGCGGAGCGCTGGTCGATGCCCTTGGGCAGGGTGCGCATCTCGGCGACCCGGTCGGTGATCTTCTGGCCCAGAAGCATGCCGCCGCCGCCCGGTTTCGCGCCCTGGCCGACAACCACCTCGATCGCGTCGGCGCGGCGCAGGTCGCGCGGGTTCATGCCGTAGCGCGACGGCAGGTACTGGTAGACGAGGGTCTCGGAGTGGCCGCGTTCCTCCTCGGTCATGCCGCCGTCGCCGGTGGTGGTCGAGGTGCCGGCCATGGTCGCGCCGCGTCCGAGCGCTTCCTTCGCCGGGCCGGAGAGCGAGCCGAAGCTCATGCCGGCGATGGTGATCGGGATCTTCAGCTCGATCGGCTTCTTGGCGAAGCGGGTGCCGAGGACGACGTTGGTGTTGCAGGTTTCCCGGTAGCCTTCGAGCGGATAGCGGGACATGGACGCGCCGAGAAACAGGAGGTCGTCGAAATGCGGAACTTTCCGCTTCGCCCCGCCACCGCGGATATCGTAGATCCCGGTTGCCGCGGCACGGCGGATCTCGGACAGCGTGTATTCGTCGAAGGCGGCGGCCTGGCGCGGGGTCGTGGTCGGATTCCGGTAGGTCATGGGCGCCTCAATACGCGTCGTAATTGTCGATGTTGAAATTGTAGAGCTTGCGGGCGGAGCCATAGCGGGTGAACTCCTCCGGCTTGACGTCGGTTACCCCGGCACGCGCCAGAAGACCGGCGAGCAACTCCAGATGCTCGGGCCGCATCTCCTTCTCGATGCAGTCCGCACCGAGGCTCTTGACCTCGCCGCGCACGAAAAGACGGGCTTCGTAGAGCGAGTCGCCGAGGGCATCGCCCGCGTCGCCCAACACCACCAGATTGCCCGATTGCGCCATGAAGGCGGACATGTGGCCGATATTGCCCTTGACCACGATGTCGATGCCCTTCATCGAGATGCCGCAGCGCGAGGAGGCGTTGCCCTCGATCACGAGAAGACCGCCGCGTCCGGTCGCCCCGGCGTACTGGCTGGCGTCGCCTTTGACGAAGACCGCGCCGGACATCATGTTTTCCGCGACACCCGGTCCGGCGGAGCCGTGAACCGTGACCGTGCCTTCGCAGTTCATGCCGGCGCAGTAATAGCCGACGCTGCCGCGGATATCGACGCTGACAGGCGCGTCGACACCGGAGGCAACCGCATGGGCGCCGCGCGGATTGAGAACTTCAAACGCAGTGTCGTTGCTGGCCGCCGTCACATCGTGAAGCGCCTGATTGAGGTCGCGTAACGGGGTCTCAGCCAGATCGAAGGTCGGCATTCTTCAGTGCTCCCAGAAATAGACGGTGGCGGGCTCGGGTTCCCAGACCTTCGCGGTCTCGATGCCGGGAAGGTTGGCCAGCGCCCGGTATTCGGAGCCGAAGGCGACATACTGGTCGGTCTCGGCCATGACCGCGGGTTTGCAGGCAATCGGGTCGCGGAGGACACCGAAACCGGATTTCGTTCCGACGACGAAGGTGTAGAAGCCGTCGAGGTCGGAAAGGCCGTGTTCCAGCGCCTCGCCGAGATTTTCGCCCTGAGCGAGCTTGTTGGAGATATAGGCGGCGGCGACTTCGCTGTCGTTTTCCGTTTCGAAGCTCATGCCGTCATGGATCAGCTCGCGGCGCAGGTTGTTGTGGTTCGACAGCGAGCCGTTGTGAACGAGGCATTGGTCCGGCCCGGTGGAGAAGGGGTGGGCTCCGAATGTGGTCACGGCGGATTCGGTCGCCATGCGGGTGTGGCCGATGCCGTGCGAGCCCCCCATGGAAGCGATGTCGAACCGGGTGGCCACATCTTTCGGAAGGCCGACTTCCTTGTAGATTTCGATGCTGTCGCCGCTGCCCATGACCGTCACATCCGGACGCAGGTCCGCGAGGATCGCGCGGGCTTCCGCAATCTTTTCGGCCGGCAGGGCGATGACCGCGTGGCTGGCCTTCGCGCGAACCGTCAGACCGGTTCCGAGCGCCGCCGACAGATCGGCTTCCAGGGTCGGGAAATCGGTGTCCGGGGCAGGCGATTGAACGGTGATCTTGCCGAGACCCGGCTCCCCGTTCGTGTAGATGGCGAGACCGGCGCTGTCCGGGCCGCGTTCCGTCATGGTGATCAGCATTTCGGACAAGAGCGCGCCCAACTTAGGCTCCAGCGTCCTGTCCTTTAAAAACAAACCAACAATACCGCACATGGGCGGATACCCTCCGTTCCGTGATCTGGAGCGGACGCTAACAGCCTCGATCTGGAAATTCAACTGGTGAGAATAAAATTTTCATTTCAGGAAATAAATCTGCCCGGGTCAGTCCCTCACTGCTCGCTGCGGGTAGCAGATGATCGACAGGTAGCGGATCGGAAACGCCATGAGTTTCTCCGGACCGTGGGGCGCATCCGCATCGAAAAACAGGCTGTCGCCCGGGCCCATGGTGAATTGCTGATCGCCGTGCCGGTAAACCACTTCGCCTTCGAGCATGTACAGGAATTCGGTACCGTCGTGCTGGAAGGTGGGAAAAACATCCGATTCAGCGGTCAGGGTGATCAGATAGGGCTCGACGATGACGCCGGAACTGGTGTTGTCCAGATGGCCGAGCAGATTGTACTGGTGTCCCGCGCGCGTGCCGCGGCGTTCGAGCTCGACACCTTCGCCGGCCTTGACAAAGACCGCGTTGCGGGGTTCCTCGTAGCGCCGGAACAGATCGGTCAAGGGCACGCCGAGGGCGCGCGCGACTGCCTGCAGGGTGGTCAGGGACGGCGAGGTCATGCCGTTTTCCAGCTTGGACAGCATGCCGACGGATATCCCGGTGGCCGAGGCAAGATCAGCGACCGTGATGCCGAGCTTCTTGCGAAAGGCCCGCACCTCGTGGCCGATGGCCGCCTCCAGGTTCTTCTCCTTCGGCTCGCGCAGGGCATGCGGGTCCTGGGCGAGGGGAGGGGCGGTCCCGGTTTGCGGCTGTGAAGGGGGCGATGGTTTGCGGGTCATCCTCAGGCCCTTGCATGTGCGGGAAGCGGTTTCTTCGCGGCGTGCACCTGCGGTGCGACGCCTGATCTCTCGCTCAATTACACCTGCAGTGAAATTTTTTCAACCTGGAGGAAAGTCCGTCAGCCGTTGAACATCGATTTCCGGATGATGGCGTGAACGCCCCAGTTTCCGTCAACCACCTGGGTCACGCCGAAATCGACCGCCGAACTCATGAGCATGATCGCCTCGTCCTCGCTCAGGCCGTGGGACGCCATCAGGAAACGGCGGGTCTTGCGGAAGGCGTCTTTCATGGCCAGGTCGAGAGAGGATTTGGCGTAGACTTCTCCCTGACCTTTCGCGCCGAACTCGGCCAGATAGTTGGGATGGCTGAAGCCGGTCAGGACCCATTCCTCGGGCGTTTCGATCAAAGGGTAGGTGAGATCGGAAAAGCGGTTGCCCTTCTTGTGCAGAACAATGGTGAAACGGCCGGTCATCGAGCATTCGATCGCCGTTCCGGCAACTTCGCCGTCGCCCTGCGCTGCGTGCGGGTCGCCGATGGACAGCAGCGCGCCCGGTACGGAAACCGGCAGATAGACGGAGGCCCCCTTGCCGAGCCGCCAATTGTCGATGTTGCCCCCGAAATAGGCGGGCGGAACCGAATCCACCGGATCGGCTTCGCGCGGAGCGACCGCGATCACGCCGAAATGCGGCCGAAGGGGGATCCTGACATCGCGCAGCACCGGATTGACCGGGGTTATCGTCGCCGGGTCCACGGGCACGCCCGGATAGTCGTAGGTCTTGTGGTTCACGCCGAACGGATCGGTCTGCGGTGCCCAGCGGTAGGAATAACGGGCCTGGGCATAGCCGCCTTCGAGTTCGTCGGGAAAGATCTCGTAGATGACGACATTTTCCCTCGGCCTGGGGTCCTCCAGCAGTTCCGAGTACTGGTAACCCCACCATGCGGCAACGGAGCTGCCGAAATAGCGGCCTTCGTAATCGGGATTGCCGCTCGGGCGCGGCGACATGTCGTCGATCCGGACTTCAAGCACGTCGCCCGGTTCAGCGTCATTGACGAAGATCGGTCCGGTACAGACATGCACGCCGAAGCCTTCGCCCGCGCCACGGCCGTAGACAGAGGCATCCAGCGGGCCTGCGCCGCGCCGGTCCACGTTCTTTTTTTCCGCGCTCCAGAAAAAGACGTCCTCGGCAGCCGTATCGCCCCGGATCATGAGGTCCGGATCGTCGGAGGCGTGCTGTGTCAGCGTTTCCACTTCAACGGTGTCTCCGGAAGTCACTTCGAGCACCGGTCTGAGGGACCGACTGAAGTAGCCCCAGTGAACGGTCCTGGAGTTGGCCGCCAGAACGTGATGGGTGGCGTCGGTGTCGCGCGCGTCGTCCAGACCGGGGTCTTCGCCCTGGGTTCCATCGACGGCGCTGCGTTTCTGCGCCTTGCGGTTGGTCAGGGCCTTGACCGGCCAGCCGCGCTGTTCCGCGTTGGCGGTCTCCATCAGGGTCTTGAGATGGTTGGTGCGGAACGCGCCGGGGGGCAGGCCGAACCGTTCCTTGAACAGGCGGTTGAAGTTGGCCGCGTCGGAAAAGCCGCAACTGTAGGCGACTTCCGCGATGGGAATGCGCAGTTCGTCGGGTGCGACAAGCGCCAGCCGGGCATGCTGAAGACGCCGTTCCCGAAGATAGTGAGTGAAACTTTCGCCGTTCTGCTCGAAGAGTTTTTGCAGATAGCGCTCCGAGATGCCTTCCTGTCCGGCTATGCGGCTCGCCGAGAGCTCAGGCTCCGACAGACGGCGTTCGATGGCCATGGTCAACCGGCTGAACAGCGCGGCCTGGCTCGCGTTGGTTCCGGTTTCCGAAGGGATGCAGGAGACGATCGTGGTCAGGAAAAGGTTCGCGATGACCTGTTCGAGGGATTGCCATTCCAGGTCGTTCAGACCGTCCAGGTCCTGAGCCGCGGCGCCAACCGTGCGGATGAACACGCTGGCCAGTCCCTTGGCCGAGATCAGGTGGGGCGCGACAAGCGGCGACAAGCCGAAGCGCTGGCCGTTCAGCGCCGAATCCGAAAGGCAGATGACGGCGACATGCATGGTGCGAGGCAGGCTTGCCTTCCAGCTCCGGTCCGCGGGAAGGATGACAGCCTGACCGCTGGCGACCGTGAACCCGCAATTTTCGGCCGAGATCTCGATGTCGTCGTCGAGCGGGATCAGGACGAGGGGCAGGCGGCCTCTCTGCCGGATCGGGGTCAGTGTCTGGGCTGTGGCGGTAAGACGGCCGAGAAGAAGACCGTCGGCATGGCCCCGCACGACGGCGGCGGTGAACTCGGCGCCTTCCTGGTTTTTGAAGTCGGAGCGCAGTTGCAGCGCGGCCAATACGTCCCGCCAGGCAGTGTCCCGCGTGTCGACCGGATAGGATTCGCTTATGAACTGCCTGATATTCATTCCCTGGTCCACGGTGCCGGCCGGCGTCACACGGACGCCGGTCAATTTATATTGCACCTGCGAAGGGAGGAATGCCAGTCCCGTTCGAAATATCATTCGAAGATGGCCTTGCGGATGGACCCGTGTACACCCCAATTCGCGTCCACGACCTGGGTGATGCCGAAATCGGCCGCCACCGACATCAAGGAGATCGCCTCGTCTTCCGACAGATTGTGGACGGTCATGAGGAAGCGCCGCAGCTTTCTGAAGGCGTCGCGCATGGCATTGTCCAGGCTGGAACTTGAGAGGATCTCATACTGGTGGTTCGGGCCGAGTTCCGACAGGTAATTGGTCACGCTGAAGCCGTAGACCGACCAGATCTCGTCGTTTTCCAGAAGGGGATGGGTGAGGCCTTCAAGGATTGTTCCGGGATGATCGGCCTTCTTGTGCAGGATAAACTCGAATTCTCCGGTCAGGGAGATCTCGATGGCGGTTCCGCTCAGTTCGCTGTCGCCCTGGGAAGCATGCGCGTCACCGACGGAAAAGAGAGCGCCCGGAACCGCAACGGGGTAGTACATGCGCGCGCCCTTGCCGATCCGCCAGTCGTCCATGTTGCCACCGGTATAGTTGGGCGGAATGGTGCTGACGAAGTCCGCTTCCGCCGGCGCAACACCCATGGTGCCGAAATGAAGGCGCGCGGGTATTTTGGCATCCGACAGGATTCCTTCCTTTTTGACGATGGTCGAATGATCGACCCTGACGCCCGGATAGTCGATGGTCGGGTGAACGATGCCGTCCGGATCGGTCTGCGGCGTCCAGAGGTAGGAATAGAGCGCGGAGACGGTCGCCGGTTCGCTCATGTCCAGCTCGTAGATGGTGACCACTTCGCGGGGCTTCGGCTCTTCCAGATAGTCCTTGTATTGAAATCCCCAGTTCGCGGACGGATTGGAACCGAAAAAGCGGCCCTCATAGTCCGGATTGGCGCTGGGGCGCGGATAGGCGTCGAGAATGCGCACTTCGAGGACATCGCCCGGTTCGGCGCCTTCGATCTCGATCGGTCCCGTCAGCAGGTGAACGCCGAGCCCCTCGCCGGACCCGTGCTGCAACGTTCCGTCCACGGGACCGGCGCCCCGGCGCTTGATCGTCTTTTCCTCCGCCGTCCAGCGAAAGATGTCTTCCGCTTCCTTGTCGCCGGCGATCATCCGGTCGTAATCGTCATTTGCGTGGTGGGTAATGGTTTCGACCGTCACCCGGTCGCCGGACTTGATGCTCAGGCGCGGCTCCAGGGTCTTGCTGAAATAGCCCCAATGAACGGTCTCTGGGGTGGCTGGAAGTTTATGATCGGTCATCGGGGTCTCTCCGGATGGTGCAGGTAAAAGGGGCTTGGGAAGCGCGGAGCTTCCGGTTTCGAAAGCAGGGCTTCGTTTGCGTCGGCGCCAAGGGTCTCAGCCGGCCAATACGGGGTCTTCCTTCATGATCTGAAGGAACTGACGGGTGCGCGGGTTGTCCGGCCGTGTCAGCACATGGTCCGCCGGGCCCTGTTCGACGATGGCGCCATCCGCCAGGAAGACGGCCCGGTCGGCGACATCGCGGGCAAAGCTGATCTGGTGGGTGGAAATCACCATGGTGAGCCCGTCCTCGACCGCCAGTCTGCGGATGACTTCAAGCACTTCGTTGACCAGTTCGGGATCGAGCGCCGAGGTCGGTTCGTCCAGGAGCAGAACCGCCGGGTTGGGCGCGAGCGCGCGGGCGATGGCCACCCGCTGCTGCTGGCCGCCGGACATGTGGCGCGGCAGGGCGTCGGCCCGGTGGCTCAGGCCGACTCGTTCCAGCAGTTCGTCCGCCCGGGTGTCGGCTTCCCTTGCCGTGGCGTTTTGGACCCAGCGCAAGGGTCCGGCGATGTTCTCCCTGGCGGTGAGGTGGCCGAACAGGTTGAAATTCTGAAAGACCATTCCGACACCGACCGCTGCCCTGGCGTTGGCGATTGCCGCGGGCGACAGCACCCGGCCGTTGTCGCCGACACCGAGCTGGCGCCCGATCACGCGGATTGCACCGCTGTCCCAGGGTTCCAGGCGGTTGATACAGCGCAGAAGGGTGCTTTTTCCCGAGCCGCTGGGGCCGAGCAGGGCGACGACTTCGCCGAGGCGCACCGTCAGGTCCAATCCGTCCAGAACCGGGCGGCCATTGTAGCTTTTGGTCAGGTTTTCGATTTCGACCGCGGGACGGCTGACGGCGATGGCCTGGGCGCGTTTCGCCCGGTCGAGCGGAACCGTTGCCTTGGCCCCCGCCGGCGGAAGAGTGGCTGCCGTTTCCTGCGCCTTCTCCGTGCCTTCGTTCGCATCCGGCAGGGCCACAGGAGTGCGGTACCAGGGCAGCAGGCGCGCGAACCGGGCCTTGGGGTCCGGGTGATCGAGGTCCATCATGATTTCCACCGCGATCTGCAGACCCGCGATGCTGCCCGCCAGAACCAGATACATCAGACCGGAGGCGAAGAAGATGGAGAAGAAGTCGAACGTCGCGGAGGCGAGCTGGGTGCTGCGCAACGTCAGTTCCTGAACAGAGACGACGGAGGCGAGCGAGGAGTTCTTCAGCGCGCTGACCGCTTCGTTGCCGAGGGCCGGTATCATGGTCCGGAACGCTTGCGGGACGACAATGCGGACCATGGTGACGAAGGGCGTCATTCCCAGCGCTTGTCCCGCGGCGATCTGGCCGCGGTCCACGGCGACGATGTTGCCCCGGATGATTTCGGCGATGAAGGGTGCCTCGTTCAGCGCCAGGGCCAGGCTGGCGGCCTCCAGGGCGGTCAACTTGATGCCGATCATCGGCAGGGCGTTGTAGCAGAAGATCATTTGCAGGATCAGCGGGGTGCCGCGGAAAATGACCGCGTAGATGCGGGCGGCAACGGACAGGGCGCGGAAGCGGCTCAACTGCATGCCGGCCAGGACGATGCCCAGGACAGCGCCGCCCGCCAGTCCGAACAGGGTGATCAGAACCGTGTAGACGATGCCGGTCAGCAGATAGGGCTGACTGAGATAGTGAAAGAAGAGTTCCATGGAAGCCTGTGCTCTTGATCGAGGCGGGAGTAGCGGCCCGGCGCGTGGCCGTGCCGCTTGGGCGCGCTTACTCGGCGAGGACGAGCTTCGGGGTTTCCAGCTGGTCTTCCGGCAGGTTCCACTTCTTCATCAGTTCGACCTGGAGACCCGACTTCTGGATTTCGGTCAGAGCCGCCATCACCGCGTCGCGGAACTCGACATTGTCACGCGGAACCGCGATGCCGACCGAATAGGGCAGCGTGACCGCCGTCGCCTTTTCCAGTTTGTCCGGATAGGCCTTCACCGCACCGTCAACGGTGTTCACATCGTTGATGTAGGTATCGGCGCGTCCGGACAGGATCGCCTGGATGCAGTTGGCGTTGTTGTCGTAAAGCTGAATTTCCGGTGCTGGCTTGCCGATTTTTTCACATTCGGCGGCAAGCGCCTGAATGAGCGGGACTTCCACGTATCCGGTGTTTTCAGCCGCGACGGCGCCGCACATGGACGTGTTGATGCCGTCGATGCCTTTCGGGTTGCCCTTTGCGACAAGCACGCCATCGAAGACCTTCAGATAGGTGATGAAGTCCGCGGCCTTGGCACGGTCGACGGTCGCATAGATGTCGGAGATGACGATGTCAGCCTGTCCGGCCTGCAGGGTGGTCAGCAGGGCCGCGAAGGTCACGGCCTTGTAGGTGAGGTCGAAACCGAGGCAGTCGCCGATGGCTTCGCCGAGGTCGATGTCGAAGCCGATGTATTTGGTCGGATCGTTCGGATCGATCGATTCATATCCCGGCGTATGGGGATTGATGGCGTTGACCAGGGTCTTGCCCTTGAGAGAGGGGTATTTGGCCTGCAGATCCGCGCAGGCAGCGGGAATGGCCGTTTCCGCCTGAGCGACGGTCGCTCCCGTCAGTGTGGCGCCGGTGAACGCGGCGGCGACCATGTTTGCCGCGAAGACTGCGCCCGCGGCCGATCTTGCTAGGGGAAGTGACCTCTTGAACCCGGTAGTTTTCATTTTACGCTCCGTCGTTTCGTGGAAGGCTGCTGTCTGAATTCGACAGTTGGAGCGTAAAACCGGCTTTGGAATTTGGCGTTGTCGGTAACCGTACTCTTTATTGTAATCTATTGTTCGGATTTTGCTTCGGTTCGATCATCTGATTAAGTAATTTGCATATTGTGACCATTAAATAATCAAAATGTCCTATTTTTAAACTTCGGTTTGATCGCGCTGGGATCTTGGTCGATGCGCCTCTCCGTTGGCCAAATTCGCGGACGGTGGTTCATTCCGTTGAAACGGACACGGCCGGCGGGAGCCGGCCGCGCGTGGCATATGGAGGCCTGACAGCAAGCATTTGCTGCGCTCGCCGTCTTAGCGCTTCCAGCCCTCGGTCTTCATGATCTCTTCCGCCTCCGGGGTCAGCAGGAAGTCGAGAAAGGCCTGGGCTTCCGGGTCGGCCTTGGGGGAAAGTACGACATTCACGTCGCGCCAGATCCGGTGATCCTCGTCCAGTTCGACGTAATCCAGGACATCCGGGTTGTTGATCGGCCAGTTCGGCCAGGTGATCCAGGCATCGGCCTGCTTGTCCTTGAACGCCCTGAAGCTGGCGCCGGAGCCCTTTTCGAAGGCCACTATATTGGCTCGGAAGGCGGCGACGTCGTCAAGACTGCCTGTCCGGCCCGCGACATCTTCCCAGACCCCGGTGCCGGAGGTGTTGGCGACGCCCGCGCCTTCCGTCACGACGATCTTCATGCCGTCCTTGAGAAGATCGTCAAAGCTTTCGATCCCCTTAGGATTGCCCGCGCGGACGGCGATGATGGCGGGGCGAATATAGATCGGACGGACTTCGGTGGTGTCGAAGCTGCCGTAGGTTTCCAGAAACGCGGTCATCGACTGTTCGGACGTGCCCCAGAGGATGTCGGCGTCGGCCTGCGCCTTTGCCGACCAAGTGGTTTCGGGACCTGCGGTGATGACGAGCTTTGTTCCTGTCTTTTCCTCAAAGACATCGGCGACCTTCTTGAAGGCGGTGTGCGGGCCGCCGGCACCGTAAAGTTTCACGACGCCGTCCGCGGGATTGTGTGTGGTCGCCGGATCGGACGGTGTGCTTTCCTGGGCATGAAGCGGTCCGCTCAAGGCGACGAGAGCGAGGGCGCATAGCATTGTTCTCATGGGACTATCCTGATTGAGACTGGTTGGAGAGACGCTTAGCGCAGAACCGTGCCACGTGTCAGGCGCCTCTGCCGGGAACCACGCGCTTCAGGGCAATTAAATTCCTCTCCACCCGGTCACGAACGCGAGAGTGCCCGGGCAGCTTACTGTTTTGCGCGGTCCGGATCGAACTGGGTCTGGATCAGATTGGCCAGGTCCAGCAGCTTCTGGCGGGAAAGGTCGCCGGTTACGGCGTAGGTGAAGCCGTTGTTGCTCCAGAAAAAGGCCTGTTCCGGCCCGGATTTGGCGAACTGGAACTTCGCTTCGCCGTCGGCGTCGCGGCGCAGATAGACCGTGACCCGCTTGCCGTCGGCATCGTCATACATGAGCTGCGCGGCCGGGTCGGCGGCGCCGGGCAGGAGGCGGCCACCCATGAGTGTCAGCCCGGCGACACGGAGGTCTGGAATATGGAAGGGGCGGTTCAGCCGGTTTCCGAGCCAGGTCGCCAGATGGCGCTCATCCTCGGCCGCGACCTCGACCGGGTGGACAACCTCCACGGCGAAGGTCCGGTGCGCGGCGAGCGCGTCGGAGAGAAAGGCCGCTCGGGCCGGTGGCTGGGTGACAGGTTTCAGTGTCCAGCCGGCGAAGACGCCGATCAGCAGCGCGGCGGCAATCGCTCCCGTCATGGCCAGCGGAGGGTAAGGAGTTGCCCGGCGCCGCTCCGCCAAGACAGGCGGGTTCACCGGCAGCCCGGAAAAAGCGGCTTTCAGATCTCCGGCGATCTTCCTGTCTTCGGCGACCCGATCCGCCGCGTCCCGGTTTTCCCGCAGATAGGCTTCGACCTCCAGGCGGCGTTGCGGAGACAGTTCATTGTCGACATAGCGGACAAGATCCTCCTCGCGAATGGGCGTTTCGGTGGACGAATTCATGTCACGCTCCTTAACTGGGGGCGCCTCGCCTTACTGGAGTCTTGCCGCAAACTGGCACGGGCCCGGCTGATACGGGACATGATTGTTCCTTCCGCAACCCCCAGTATTTCGGCTGCTTCCGCATAGGTGCAACCCTCGATCCCGACAAGATGCAGCGCCTCGCGCTGTTCGGCGGGCAGGTTCAGCATGCGTGTCAGCAAGCGGTTGAGCTCCGCGCTGCCTTCCTGGGCCGCCGGCACCTGAGGCGGCGCTTCCATCTCGTCCAGGGGAACCTGATTGTCATGTTTCTTCGTTCGCCGCCAGCGGCTGACATGAAGATTGCGCATCATCCGGAACAGCCAGGGCCTGAGAGGTACGGACGACTGGCGCAGCGTCCATTTTCTCAAGGCCCGTTCCATGCAATCCTGGACCAGGTCCTCGGCGTCCGACCGGTCGCGCGTCAGCGTGACCGCATATCGGTGCAGGACTTCGGTTTCTCTGAGCAGGCGCTGTGATCGGTCTGGCAAGTCTTCTTCCTCGCGGGGGACTGATATCGGCAACGCCGCTCGCGGCCATTCTATTCCATGCCGAACCGGATTTCTTTTTCGGCCGGTTGGGAAATTCCGTCTCGAACGGGATTTCTTGCGGAACCCGCAAGGATTTTCAGCCGAAGGGAAGCAGGTCAACATTTCGTGATCCTTTCGGACCGGAAGCAAACCGCCATTCGCAACGTAGACGCCACGGGATGCGGACGAACGCCTCCCTGTCTTGAAAGAATGGAGTTTCGAAATGAAATCGATCAGTCAATTTGCGACCGCCGCCCTTGTCGGCACCTTTTGTTTTGCCTCAAGCGCTTTCGCGGGTCCGGGGGAAGACATGGCGCGTGCGCATTTCGCAAGCATCGGCTCCGGCAAGGTGGATGCTCTCAACGCCGCCTACACGGACACGTCGGTGCTGGAATGGGTCGGCGGCCCCCTGGACGGGGTTTACACCGGCCAGGCCAAAATCGGTGAAGTCTGGAAGAAATTCACCGGGGCGCAAGGGGCCTTGAAGGTCGATGTCACGAACATTCAGGAAAACGCCAATCCGGCGGGTGTGACGGTCACCGCCGACGTGCGTTTTTCCGGCAAGAACACGATCCCGGTCCGTTATGTTCTGACCTATCGCGGCGATAAGCTCTCCAGCGAAGTCTGGCAGATCGATCCCAAGCTCGGGAAATAGGCGAAGACGCTGCTGCCGCCCCACCGGCAGCGGTGCCTTGCGGCCGAAAAGCCGGTCCGGCGCGTGTTCGGAACGAACGTGCCGGGCCTGGCTGACCAGTGCACAGCCGTTGGGCCCACAGAAATGTTCGTGGAAACTCCGGACTGAACGATCGAGTGCCTGCAAAAGCGGGCCGCTGCTCGTTCAATTGCTTTCAGCAGGTCCTACTCAGCGCCGAAAGATGCGTTTTCGGTCTCTTTCAGGGCGGCCTGCAATCGACGCTTGGCACGTTCCACATGGCGAAAGAACGCCTCTTGCGAACGCAGCTTGTCTCCCGAAGCCAGACTGTCGACCATCTCGCGGTGCTCTCGGTTGGAAAGTGCGAGGCTTCCCGGTTGAACAAGCGCCTTCGCTCGGCACAAGTGCAGCTTGTTGACGAGATGATTGTACTCTGTCTGCAGCGTCTTGTGCCGGGTTGAGCCGATAAGGAACTGGTGAAATTCCAGATTGACGGGGTAGTACGACTCGAAGTGCTTGTCCCTGGCCAGAGCGTCCATTGTGTCCACGAAGCCGTACAGCTTGGTCAGCATGTCGTCGGTCACGAGGTCGACCAGCAATCTGCCCGCCAACCCGAATACAGCCGCCCGGACATCGTAGATTTCGAGCGCTTCGTCGAAGGGGATTGAGCGGACGAAAACGCCTCGATTGGGAAAGAAGTCAACGAGGCCGCGCGCAGCCAAGGCCCGTGTCGCTTCCCTCAAGGGGCCGCGGCTGACGCCGAACCGTTCAGAGAGCTTGATCTCGTTGAGCTTTTGACCGGGTTTCAGATTTCCGGTCAGGATAAGGTTCTGCAACTCGCGTTCCAGTACCCCGGTCAACGAAGACGTCCGTAACACCTGAAGCTCTTCCGACCCGCTCTCCGGGGCTGCTTTGTCTAGATTGCTCTCAACCATGACTAAATTGTAGACAAAATACACTCTTCTGAGAAGAGCGTTGTGTTGCTTTTGCCGCTTTTTCCTAGTTCATGGCATTGAGGATTGCGTCGACCATCGAAAGTTGCGTTCCCGTTCCCCGGATGTCCTTCGTTCGTGTCTCCGGTCGAGCCAACGCCGCGTCGATGCCGGTCTTCATCAGCCGTGACATGTGCGACGCCCCTGCTAACCTCCTGTTGTTGCCGAGCCATTCGAACAACATGCGGGTCGATTCGATCATCGCGAACGGGTTGGCCAGGTTTTTTCCGGCGATATCGGGTGCCGACCCGTGCGTGGCCTGAGCCATGGCGATCGAGCCGCGTCCGATGCACAGTCCGGGAGCCATGCCAAGTCCGCCGACCAGGCCCGCGGCTTCGTCGGTCAGGATGTCGCCGAACATGTTGGTCGTCACGATTGTATCAAAACTCTGCGGATCTCTGACGAGACGCATGGCCATTGTGTCGACAATCACTTCATCGACCGTTACATCCGGAAAATCGCGCGCGACTTCGTAGCAGCTTTCGACGAACATCCCGCAGCCGAGTTTGAATACCGTGTTCTTGTGGACGAGCGTCAGTCGCTTGCGCCGGGAGCGGGCGATCTCGAACGCGGCACGGGCGACTTTGCGGCTTCCTTCAGTGGTTATCACCCGAACCGAAATCGACACGTCTTCGTTCGGCCTGAACTCGCCACACCCCATGACGACGTTGCGGTCGGGTTGGAAACCTTCGTTGTTTTCCCTCACGATTACCAGATCGATATCGTCGTAAAGGCACCCCAGGTCAGGGTAGGAGCGTGTCGGCCGGACGTTCGCGAAGAGATCGTAGCGTTTTCGCAGGATCGGGTGCGGGTTCACGGCTTCCGGGCGCCTTGGGTAATCTCTGTGGCCGATCGGGCCGAGAATCCAGCCGTCCAGCCCGTCCAGGGTCTTTAGCGTCCCCTCCGGCAAAGTGTGTCCGTGGGTCTCGAGAGCGCGGTATCCAATGGGTACGTCCACCCATTGGATCGTTTGGCCCGAGATTTCGGCCGCTTTTTTCGCGATTTCAACCGATGCGGGGACGATTTCGTGTCCGATATCGTCCCCCTCGAGAACTCCGATCTTCAGCGTCTCTCCGGTCAAGCCGCTGCTCCCGAAACCCAGGCGTTTTCGCTCGAGGTCCGCGCTACGTCGGCAACGTCATCCAGTTCCGGTGTGCTCCAGCTTACATCGAGCAGTTTTTGTGTGGCTTCCTCGCCGATGACAAGGGCGGACTGGGCTCTGAACTTCTCGGTTACCTGATCGTCCGTCAGCGGAACTTCGCGGCTGCCGAGCGCGCGCTCGACATGCTTGATGACAGGCGGACCGTCCTTGAACCGCACCTCGATGGTCACCGATGCGCTGTGACAGGCCGGATCGGCCACCGCCGTTATCGTGTCCCGGAGCGCGACGACATCGGGCTCCTTCACTACCGTATCGGTGAAGGCCGTCGGCGAACCGTCTCCGCGCAGCAACGCGCAGGCCGCCGAGTGAAATACGCTGAATTTTGCTTCGAGACCGGTTTGGGGCGTTTGTTTTCCCGTCAGTTCCAGGACGAGCGGATGCGCGACGAGGTGAACGCTTTCAATGTCGTTTACCCGATCGCCCAGCTCGGACCGCAGCTGGATGCAGCCGTCGATTGTCGGGTGAATGACAATGCCGCAGGCAAACGGTTTATAGGAGTTCAGCCCTGCTTCCCACCGGGTTCCCAGGCCCTCGATGATTTCGTCCCAGTCCTGCTTGTCGGACATGACGCAGGCGAAGCCGCGAGGGGCTTCCAGCACGCGCTCCGAACTGTCGAAGCCGGCCTGGGCGAGCAGGGCGCTGGCCAGTCCGTTTTGCGCCGCCCGGCCCGGGTGAAAGCTCTTCGTCATGGTGCCGAACTGCTCGCGGAAGCCGGAAGACTGCGTGCCGGCAATACCGAACGCCCAACGCATCTGTTGTTTTGTAAGGCCGAGGATCTTTCCGGCGGCGGCCGCCGCGCCAAAGACGCCGGCCGTTCCGGTGATGTGCCAGCCACGATCGTAGTGGGCGGGATAAACGCAATTGCCGATGCGGCATTCCGCTTCGACACCGAGAATGAGGGCTGTCAGAAAGTCGTAACCGGAAACGGGGCGCGTCTCAGCCAGAGCCAGAATGGCGGAGGCCACCGGACCGGCGGGGTGAATGATGGTCTTGAGATGTGTGTCGTCGTAGTCGAGCACGTGTGAGGATATGCCGTTGAGCAATGCCGCGTGGAGAGCGTCCATGCGCTCGGCCCGCCCAAGAACGGTGGATGTGGATCTCCCCGAAAAGGCCAGCAGTCCGTTAAGCGCCGCATCCACGGTCTCGTGAGAAGCGCCGCCTACCGCGCAGCCGACCCAGTTCACGAAAGTGCGCAAGCCTTCATGACGAATTTCGTTCGGGATGTCCGGGCCGTTCGTGTCGACAATCCAGTCGGTCAGGATGCCGGTTACGTTCGGTGTTCCGGGAGGGGTGGGTTGGTGTCCGCTCACATTCGTCTCCTAATTGCTCGATTCGCCTCCGAAGGCCGGTCTCAAGGGGGCGCCAAATCGCGCTGATCCTCAGGGTTCCGGCAAATCCCGGTTTTGCCGGGCGAGGGGTGATGCCGTTAAAGATGGCGGGAGCGTATCTTCTCGTTTTGTAAATTGTCAACAATATTGTCCAATTTCTTGATCAAGTAGATTTTGAGTCAGAAAATTTCCTGTTTTCTGGTGAGGTATTTTGCGAATTTATCGAATGTAGAATTTTAAATATCTGAAAATTAATGAGAAAATGAGATTCTATAAATTGTTGACAATATTGAGGTGTGGGGTTTATGTTTGCCTTGGGTGCTCGACGGATGGAGGTCGTTGTGCACGATGATTTCACCGAACATCAGTGGGAGGACTTAATGCTAAAGACAGCACTTGCGACCTGTGCGATCGCAATTTCATTCGGCCTGACGGTGCCGGCAAATGCGCAGGACTATCCTGTCGACACGATCACGCTCATAACGCATTCCAGCCCGGGCGGAGGAAGCGACGTCTTCTTGCGGGAAATGTCGTCGTTCCTGGCTCCCGTTATCGGCGCCAATGTGGTTGTCGAGAACGTGCGGGGCGGTTCCGGCGCCAAGGCGATGGCGGATCTCGCGAACGCGCCCGCCGACGGGTCCCGTTTTTATGCAACAACGCCGACGTTCATATACACGTCCCTGCTGTCGCAGCCGGAATATACCTACGAGGACGTCCTGCCGCTCGTGAACTTTTTCACGGATCCGGAAGTCATCTATACCGCCGCCGACAGCGACTACGAGACATTGGGGGAGGTTATCGCGGCGGCCAAGGAAAATCTGGGCCGGTGGGGCGCGGCCAATCCGGCGTCTCTGGAACGCCAGGCGCTCGAGCGCCTGAAAAGGGCCGCGGATGTGAACGCGGCGATCGTTACCCATGAAGGTGGCGGTGACATGATGATCAATGTCCTCAATGGCACACTCCAGATCGGGGTCGGAGAGGTGCAGGAACTGAAGTCGCAGCTCGAGGCCGGCCAGATCCGCTTGCTTGCCACATTCTCCGATCGCAGGCTGGACCAGTATCCGGATGTGCCGACGGTCGAGGAACTCGGCTACGGTGTAACCGTGCGAAAATTCCGGGGTCTCGCTGCTCCCAAGGGAACGCCAAAGGAAATCATTGCGCTCTGGGAAGCTGCTGCCCAGAAAGTGCTCGAGAACCCCGAATACCGGGCCAAGTACCAGGGCAACAACCTGCGGCCGGAATTCATTCCCCACGAGGAATACGTGACCTTCATGAACGGTTTCGCCGACGAAACCGCCGTCTTTCTGAAGGAAGCGGGTGTGATCGACTAAGGGCAACCCGACCGCTGCCTGGAAAATCCGGGTGGCGGTCTTTTTAAAAAAATCGCGAAATGGAGGCGGGGCATGTTCTGGACCCGGGATTTCGTCGGCGGTGCGGGCACCGCCCTCGTCGGTGCCATTTATTATTATTATGCGATCCAGATGCGGGTCAGCGCACTTGACGACACCGTCGGTCCCTCGGGGCTGCCAAAAGCTTACGGTCTTATCCTGATGGCGCTCGGTCTTGCGATCGCCGTCATCGCCCTGTTGCGCAGCTTGCGGCAGCGTTCCGCCGGGAGCGCGCTGGAAAACGAGTGGACCGGCCAGGGCATCAGGTTTGCCCGCGCGGCAGGTATCGTCGCTATCGGCGTGATTTACCTGCTGATCGTTTCCTATGTCGGCTACGCGCCGGGCATTGCCCTGCTGCTGCTGGCAACGGCGCTCTACCAAGGGGCTGCGAGAAACTGGCGCTCAATCGCAGTGGCGGTCGGTGGCGCGGCCGCGCTCTGGTGCATCTTTGTTCTTGTTCTCGGCGTCTCGATGCCGCGCGGTCTTCTGTTCCCGGGCTGAGAGGCCTTCGCTAAAAAAGAGGTCAAACCTTCATGGAGACAATTCTCCTCTCCCTGCAGTCCCTTGGTGATGTCACGTTGATACTTGCGGCGATCGTCGGGGTCGCCTGGGGCATTGTCGGCGGTGCCATGCCGGGAATTTCTCCGTCCATAACGATGGCGCTGCTCTTGCCGTTCACCTATACGATGAGTCCGGCTCCCGCGATCGTCCTGCTTGCTTCGACTTATGTCGGCGCGGAATACGGGGGATCCATTCCAGCCATTTTGATCCGGACCCCAGGGACCAATGCGGCCGCCGCCACCGTTATCGACGGCTACGAGATGAACCGGCAGGGAAAGGCCGGCGAGGCGCTGGGGATTTCTCTCTATTCGGGTGTCCTGGGCAGCCTTTTCGGACTCACGATGCTCATTCTCCTGTCGAAACCCCTGGCTGGCGTTGCCCTCTCTTTTACGCCTCCGGCCTATTTCGCGCTCGGCATACTGGGGCTTTCCGTGATCGCCACCTTGAGCGGCGAGAACATCCTCAAAGGGTTCGCCGCGGCCACACTCGGCCTCATGATCGCAACGATCGGGACCGACCCGGTGACGGGCGGCAACAGGTTCACTTTCGGGAGTTCGGATCTCCTGACCGGGATCGCACCGGTCATGATCATGGTGGGTCTCTTTGCGATGAGCGAACTTCTCGTTCAGGCTGCCGGCAAATCCGGCGGTGAAAAAGTCACGTCCCGACCGCGGATCGCCTTTCCCAACTTCGCCATGGCGAGGCGCCTGGCCGTGCCGCAGGCCATCGGTGCGGGCATCGGTACATTCGAGGGCTGCATGCCCGGGGCGGGCGGGACGGTCGCGTCGTTCATGTCCTATAACGAAGCGCGGCGCTGGTCTCCGAACCGCAGCCAGTTCGGCAAGGGGGCGCCGGAAGGGATTGCGGCTCCTGAAACCGCCAACAATGCCGTGGCCGAAACCGCGCTCGTTCCTCTTTTGTCGTTCGGTATTCCGGGATCGAATTCCACCGCAATCCTGCTGGGCGGTTTTCTTATTCACGGCATTGCCCCCGGTCCGATGCTGTTCCAGCGTTCCGGAGATGTGGTTTACGGCCTTTACGGAGGATTGCTGGCCGCGGCGATTGCTCTGCTGTTCGTCGGAATGGCGCTGTTGCCGGTGTGCATATGGATGGTAAACCGGCCCAAGCCCTGGCTGTCCGCCTTCATTTTCGCCCTGGTGATGTCCGGGATCTACTCGATCCACAACTCGCTTTTCGACCTGTCGGTTCTGCTGATTGCCGGTGTCGTGGGCTTCCTCATGAGGATCCTGAAGTTTCCGTTCCTTCCGGCCGTTCTGGGTCTGGTGCTCGGATATCTTGTCGAGAGCAATTTCAGAAGGTCTCTCGTCTTGTCGGGTGATGACTATTCCATTTTCTTCACCGACAAGATCTCGTTTGCCCTGCTTGCGCTTGCCGCGGTTTTCATTATCGGCGCCCTCGGAAAGCGGGTGTTCGATTTCTTTCTTGCCCCACCCAACGCCGACAAAGCCGGAGATGTTGCATGACTCAAATGAGTTCCGTTCAAAATGAGAGCCTGTCCGAGCAGCTGGCTGACTGGATCGCGTCCGTGTCACCCGAAGATCTGCCGGAGGCAACGCGCGGAAAGGTCCGGGATATTCTCACAGATATCGTCGGCCTGTGCATCGCGGCTCGTAAAACGGATTACGTCGCCGCTGCCAAAGCGGCGAATGAAGCTGGCGATCACATCATGATAGGCCACGTGGAGCGGGCGGCGGCGTCATCTTCCGCCCTGGTAAACGGAACCGCGGCCCACGGAGAGGATTTCGACGACACATTCGAAGGTGGGCCGGTGCATTCCGGCGTGGTCGTCGTGCCGGCGCTGTTGGCGGCGTCCCGGGCGTGTGGCTTCGGCAATGAAAGACTGGTTCTGGGGCTTGCCGTCGGCACCGAGCTTCTCTGCCGTCTTGCGATGACCGTTCCCAAGGCCGTGCACAAGGCGGGGTTCCATCCCACAGCCGTGCTCGGGGCTTTCGCGGCGACGGCCGGGATCTGCGCGGCGTGCGGCGCGGATCGAAAGACCACGGCCAACGCGCTCGGCGTGGCCGGTTCGATGGCGTCGGGCATTATCGAGTATCTGGGTGACGGCAGCTGGACGAAAAGAATGCATCCCGGTTGGGCGGCGCAATCGGCTCTGAAAGCCTACAAGCTCGCTGCTGCCGGATTTGTCGGGCCACGAT
This sequence comes from Roseibium aggregatum, assembly GCF_017309185.1. GTDB lineage: Bacteria > Pseudomonadota > Alphaproteobacteria > Rhizobiales > Stappiaceae > Roseibium > Roseibium aggregatum_B. The sequence continues at coordinate 427,918 of NZ_JAEKJZ010000003.1, forward strand.
TTGTTTTCGAGGGCACACACGGTGCCTTCAAGGCATTTGCGCCTTCAATTGAGGCGGACCCGGAAAAACTGCTCGGTACGCTGGGGAGGACCTGGGTCATGGACACGATCACGTTCAAGCCCTATCCCTGCGGGACCATGGTGCAGCCCTATATCGACTGCGCGGTGGCCTCGAAAAAAGCCGGAGCCGTTGCCGAGGGGATCGAACGGATCGTCTGCAAGACCGCGGAAGGTATCGTTCACCGGCTTTGGGAGCCACTCGAAATCAAGCGTTTTCCGCCGACACCCTATGCCGCGAAGTTTTCCGTTCCTTATGGTGTCGCGCTGGGGATCGTGCGTGGCCGCGCGGCGCTGGGCGATTTCACCGACGAGGCTATCCGGGACGAAGCTCTGCTCGGAGTTGCGTCCAAGGTCGATTTCGAGATCGATCCGGACAACCCGTACCCAGCCGCCTTCACCGGTCACGTGCGGATCGAATATGCAAATGGCCAGGTTCGGGAGCACGAGCAGGGCCACATGCGCGGTGGCGTTCTGGAACCGCTGAGCCGCGATGAGGTCGACGGGAAATTCCGCGCCAATGCCGCCTTTGGCGGGGCCGACGACGCCAGGATCGCCAAGGTTCTCGACATCTGCAACCGGATTGCGGCCGGAGACCCGGACGGAAACCTTCTGGAAGGATTGTCGTTCGCATGACGCAGCAGAGCTCCGGGAAGGTCGCACTTGTCACCGGCGCGTCGCGCAATATCGGGCGCGCCATTGCCGTCGAGCTGGCGCGCGCCTGTGCCCATGTCGTGGTTCACGTCGCCAACGACGTTTCGTCCGGAACTGGGACTGTTCAGGCCGTTGAGGCCGTTGGCGGTACGGCTTCGCTCGTTTGCGGCGATCTTGCCGCCGAGCAGGAAGTCGCGCGTGTCATCGAGGAGGCGGCCGGGACATGCGGGCGCCTCGATATCCTCGTCAACAACGCGGCGATCCGTCCCGAGGCGCATTTTTCCAGGCTGGATTTTTCCGAATGGAAACGCGTGATGGCGGTGAACCTGGATGCGGTCTTTCTGGCAAGCAAAGCGGTTCTGCCATTTCTCACCGATAGCCCGGAGGGGGCTATCGTCAACATAGGTGGCCTCACCGGACACACCGGAGCGCCCGATCGGGCCCATGTCATTGCGTCCAAGTCTGCGATTGTCGGTCTCACCAAGGCCATGGCACACGACCTGAGCAGTTCCGGGATCACGGTGAATTGCGTGTCGCCGGGTTTGATCGAAACTGAGCGAAATCCTCTCGGCTCCCCTCCCAAACACCATGGCAGCCGGCGCAATCTGCTGGGGCATCGCGGATCGCCTCAAGACGTGGCCGATGCAGTGGCGTTTCTGTGTTCCTCCAGAGCGAGGTACATCACGGGCGAAACGATGCACGTCAACGGCGGTGCCTATCTGGCGTAGCGGCCGTGCAGGCCGCTAGCCGGCCCCGTCCTCGAGTTCCTCCGCGATATCGGCGATCAGTTCGCGGCGGACGTTGGCCTTGGTTCCGAGCCTCTGGGCGACCGCACCGGCGAGAATCTGGCTCATGCTCAGAATGCTGGTCTGGGTGATCTCGTTCCATGGCGTGGAGACATGGCAGTTCAGCACTATGGCGTCCTGACGCTGGGCCTTGCCGGCGCTGGTCGGATCGGTGATCACCACGGACTTGAGGCGGGTGGTCTTGGCGAAGGCCAGGATGGTCGGGATCTGTTTCGGCCAGGGGCGCAGCGCGATCGTCACGAGGGCATCGTTCGGACCCGTCGAAGAGAATTCCTCCGGCCAGGTTGCCGCGTTTTCCGAGATCAGGTGAACGCCCGGCCTGACGCGGGCAAGCAAAATGCGCAGGATGCGGGCGATGCCGTTCTCGTTGCCGAGCCCCGCGACCCAGACCCGTCCGGCGTTGGCGACCTGTTCGGCCGCCTTGTTCAGAACATCGGTGCGCAATTCCTCGAAGGTCCGCGTCAGGTTCGCGCTTTCGACCTGCAAATGCATCGGCACCGTCATGGCCTTGCCGGTGGTGACCTGGGGCATCGGGATCTGCTGGACCGGACCCGTGCGATTTCGTTCCTCCCGGGCCTGAAGGCGCACATCGTTGAAATCGCTGTACCCCAAATTCCGGAACAGACGGGCCGCCGTGGCTTTCGAGACGCCTGAATAGCGCGCGAGTTCGGTTGCCGAAGAGGCGAGAATCTCGTCGGGGCGATCCAGAAGGAACTGCGCGAGCTTTTGTTCCGAGGGCGTCAGCTCGTCGTATCTTTCCTGAATGCGCAAGGCCAGGCGCGTTCCCATGAAGCGATTCCCCAAATCTCCGGTTCCGCCGTGATAGCAGGTTTTTCGCAGCGCCGAAAAAATGCGTGACAACGGCCGGGATCTATGAAACCATCGTTTCAGAAATTGTCAATTAAGAAACAAACGGAACTTTACGCGTGACCAAAACGAAGATCGTCCGGGAAAAAATCTGGTCGAAACTGGCTGACGTCGCTTTGCCGGACTCCCGGTTTCACAAGAATTTCGCGGAAGTCATTCCCGATTTCACCGGATCGGACAAAGCCACCGATCTTCTGGTGGAACAGGCCTTTTACAAGGACGGGTCCTACGCCTTCATCACGCCGGACAACTGCCTTGTCGATCTGCGCAAGCGCATGCTGGAAGCCGGCAAGAGCATGGTGGTCTCCACCTATGGCATCTACCGGGGCTTCTGGCTGCTGGAGCCGGATATGGTGCCGAAGGGGCAGGAGCTGTTTGCCGCCTGGCTCGACGGTCTGGAGCATTTCGGCCGTCCGATCTCACTTGAGGAAATCGCCCGAAAGGGCCGTTTCGACTTCATGGTGACCGGAGCCTCCGCCGTTTCCGTCGACGGCGTGCGTTTTGGCAAGGGGCACGGCTTCTTCGACCTGGAATGGGGCATGTTCACCGAGCTCGGCATCGTCGACGACAGGACGCCGGTCACCGCGGTCGTGCATGACGTTCAGGTGGTCGAGGACAAGCTGTTTCCGAGCCCGACCGATATTCTGGTCGACCATATCGCCACACCCACCGGCTTCAGAGGCGTGGAAAACCGCGGCGTGCGGCCGCGCGGCATCCACTGGGACCTGCTGGAGCCGGAGCAGATCGCCGCGACGCCGCCGCTTCAGGAATTGCGCAAGATGCGCGGGTTGGACGGTTGAATTCCAAAATCTTCCAGACGCAGAAAAGGGGATCAAATCCAATGTCAATTTCCATCACCAGACGTTCCTTCGTGAAGGCATCCGTCGCCGGAGCGGCGGCGCTTTCGGTTCCGGGCTTCCTGACGAGAGCGCATGCCGCGACGCCGCTCACCATGCAGGCGGCATGGATCAACGATGCCGAATTCTGCGGCTACTTTGCTGCCATCGACGACGGTCTTTATTCGGAAGCCGGGCTCGATCTGACCTATCTGCCCGGCGGTCCGGACGTTATTCCGGAAAGCAGCATCATCGCCGGCCGTGCCGATCTGGCGCTGACCACTCCGGACACGACCATCAAGGCCATCGTTGACCAGGGCGCGCCGTTCAAGATCATCGGCGCCCAGTATCAGAAGAACCCGATCGGGATCGTGTCTCTTGCCAAGGCGCCGATCAAGTCGCCGGAAGAACTCAAAGGCAAGACCCTGGCGGTGCCGCCGGTCAATGTCATCTCCGTCGAGGCGATGCTCGCAATCAACGGGATCGACAAGTCCGAGGTCAATATCGTGCCTTACGCCTACGATCCGACGCCGCTGATCAAGGGCGAGATCGACGCTTCCCTCGATTTCACCACCAACGTGCCCTACACAATCGAGCAGCAGGGCGAGAAGGCCCACAGCTTCCTGCTCTACGATTTCGGCTACAAGACCTACAACGACACCGTGGTCGTGACCGAGGAAACGCTCGCCGCCAAGCGTGACTTGCTGGTTGCCTGGCTGCGCGCCAGCCGCAAAGGATGGGACGCGAACTTCGCCGACACGGCGGCCTATCCGCCAAAATTCGCCGAGACCTGGTTCAAGGGAACCGGCCGGACCATCGACAACGAGATCTTCTTCAACGGCGCGCAAAAACCGTTGATGGAGCATGCGGGCGGCATCTTTACGATGGACGAGGCGGGGATCGACGCCAATATCGAAACCCTGAACCGCATCGGCATCAAGGCCACCAAGGACATGTTCGACACGAGCCTTCTGGCGGAAATCTAGGATCGTTGTGAATGCAGGGCCTTCCTCTTTCTTTCACGGACGTCGCAAAAACGTTCACGATCAAGGGCGAGGCCCTGCGGGTCATCGACGGGCTTACCCTCAATTGCCCCGCCGGTTCCTTCACTGCCATTCTGGGACCGTCGGGCTGCGGCAAGTCCACCTTGTTGAGACTGGCCCTTGCCCTGGAAACCGAGGACGGCGGCTCGGTGAAGATCGGTGGTGAGGATCCCGTCATCGCGCGGCGCTCCGGTTCCGTCGGCGTCGCCTTTCAGGATGCGGCGCTCTTGCCGTGGCGGAGCGTGCGCGACAATGTCCGGCTGCCTTTCGAGGTTCTGGGCACGGCGCCGGATGACGATCAGATTGCCGACCTCATCGAACTTGTCGGTCTCAAGGGCTTTGAAACGGCGAAACCGGGCGAATTGTCCGGCGGTATGCGTCAACGCGTGGCCATTGCCCGCTCGCTTGTGACCGACCCCCGTGTCCTGCTCATGGACGAACCGTTCGGCGCGCTCGATCTGATCCTGCGGCGCCAGATGAATCTGGAACTCCAGCGCATCTGGTCGGCGAAACGCCCGACGACGCTTCTGATCACCCACGGTGTCGACGAGGCGGTCTATCTTGCCGACCGGGTCATCGTCCTGTCTTCGCGGCCTGCAAGAGTCGTCGCAGACATCAAGATCCCTTTCGACCGGCCCCGTGGCCCGGAGCTGCTCCGCGAAGCCGAGTTTCATGGCCTCTGCGATGAGATCGGCGCCTATCTCGAAACCGGGCGGGAGGCCGCATGACGGGCCGCTTGACAGGCAATTGGGGTCATCTCGTCACAGCTGTCCTGATCGTTTGCCTGCTTCTCGCCTGGGAAATAGCGGGACAGATGAAGCTGGTGGCCGGCGGCACCTTACCTGCGATCTCGGCTGTGATCCTTCGCCTGATCGGCGAGTTCGACGATTACTGGCCGCATCTGACGGCAACGCTCAGAACGGCGTCAACGGGGTTTGTCATCGGCAATCTCGTTGCCGTTGCTGCCGCTGCGATGTTCTGTCTGTGGCCGTTTTCCGAACGCCTCTTCCGGGGGATCAACATCACGGTGTTCACCGTGCCGCCGATTGCCATCGCGCCGGTGCTGGTGATTGCGCTGGACGGGGATACGGCGCGGATCACGCTGGCAGCGTTATTGGTTTATTTCCCGACCATGACGGCGGCGCTGACCGGCATGCAGACGGCCGATCCTCGCGTTATCGACCTGGTTCATGCCTATGGCGGCGGCAATTTTAAGGCGCTCTATCTGGTGCGGCTCAGGACGGCGCTGCCCGCCATTCTAAGCGGCTTTCAGATCGCGGCCCCGGCCGCCGTTCTCGGCGCGATCCTGGCGGAATTCGGCTCCGGTGCCCGCTGGGGACTGGGCAGCTTTCTCCTGGGCTCGCTCGGGCGGGCGGAACCGGACCGGCTCTGGGGCATCGGCCTGACGGCAACCGCGATTTCGGCTCTGGGTTATGTCGTTGCCGCAGTCGCCGCGAAATGGGTCACGGGAGAAAACAAGGCGCTCAGCCTGACGGTCTCGCAGGTGCGGGCAGCCCCCGCCCAGGGGCGGCTGCAATCGTTCGCCATGGTCCTGGCCGCGCTCTTGTTTCCTTTCCTTGTCTGGCAGGGACTGATCTGGGCGTCCGGGTTGTCGCCGATCATCGCGAAAACGCCCTTCGGGGTGATCGACTACCTGTTTCTCGGCAAGACGGCGGAGTCCGCGCAGGCGCGTCTTCTTGTGGCCCTGTCCCAAACCGTTCCGATCACCTTGCTTGGCATGATCGCCGGATTGCTGTTTGCCTTTCTGCTCTCGCTCGTCTCCTTTGTATCGCCTGCCATCATGCGGGCGATCCTGCCCTTCGCGCTGTTCACCCAGACCATGCCGCTGGTCGCCCTGACCCCGCTTGCCGTTCTCATCTTCGGCCGCGGGATCACGGTCACCCTCGTGATCACGATCTCGGTGACGTTCTTCGCCGCCTTCGTGGTGCTGGCGCAGGGCTTCGCGCTGATCCCGAAATCGGCCTTCGATCTCGTCGAATCCTATGGCGCCTCGACCTGGAAGAAATTGTGGCTGATCGCCGTTCCGGCTTGCGGAAAATGGATCTTCGTCGCCGGCAGGCTGGCGCTGCCGAAGGCCCTTCTGGGCGTGATGATCGCCGAGTGGCTCGCGACGGGGAAGGGGCTCGGCAATCTGCTCAACCAGTCGCGCGGCTATCTGGACTACGGCATGATCTGGTCGGTCGCTGTGGTTTCCATCCTGCTTTCCGTCGCGCTTTACCAGCTCGCGGAACTGGCCGAGAGGCTCCTCGGCAACGGGCGGGTGACACGAGACTGACATCAATGATCCTTGGTATCGATCACAAATTGCCGCCAGGGTGCCCCATTCCTGGGATTCATTACCCGCGTTGAACCCCGTAACCTTTCAACGCTCCAGGATCTCATGCGACAGATGCTTCTCCTTGCCGGACTGTTTTTCGGACTGGCCTTTTCCCTTGCCGCCCACGCCTCGGACCTCGCGGGCCTGCGCGGGGAGTCCGAACCCTTCAGTTTCGAGGTGCTGATCGATCGCGCGCGTGACACCGCCGCGCACCCCTATCAGCCGGGTGAGGTGCGGGCGGCGGAAACGCTGGAGACGATCGACTATGACGCGCACTGGAAGATCCGGTTCAAAAGCGCGGAAACCGTAGAGATCGCGCCGGGCGTCCCGCTGCAGTTCTTTCATCTCGGGCGTTATTTCAAGGAACCGGTAAGGCTGCATGAAGTCGCGGACGGGACTTCGCGGGAAATCCTCTATTCACCGGACTACTTCAGCATGCCTGAGGACAGTCCGGGCAAAAGACTGCCATCTGATATCGGCTTCGCCGGCTTCCGGGTGATGCGGGAAGACCTTGAAACCGACTGGATTTCCTTTCTCGGGGCCTCTTATTTCCGGACCGACGGTCAGTCGCGGCAATACGGACAGTCAGCCCGGGCGCTTGCCATCGACACGGGCCTGTCGAAGGCCGAAGAATTCCCGCGTTTCACCGAGTTCTGGTTCGAGCCGTCCGCTTCCGGGGACGCGACCCTGGTCGTCTATGCGCTTCTGGACAGTCCGTCCGTTGCCGGCGCCTACAAAATGACCATGAAAAATGAGGACGGGGAGGGGCAGGTGATCGACGTTGACAGCCATCTGTTCTTCCGCAACGAAGTGGAACGGCTCGGTATCGCGCCGCTCACCAGCATGTTCTGGTACTCGGAGAGCAACCGTCTGAAGGGCCGCGACTGGCGGCCGGAAGTCCATGACACGGACGGCCTGGCGATGATCGGAGAAAGCGGCGAACAGATCTGGCGGCCGCTGAACAACCCGTCAGGGCTTCGAACCTCGTCATTCCAGGCGCACAACGTCCAGGGCTTCGGGCTGGCGCAGCGGGACAGGGTCTTCGACCATTATCAGGACGACGGCATCTTTTACGATAAACGTCCGTCCGTCTGGATCGAGCCGAAGGAGGCTTTTGGCGGCGGCGCGGTGCAGTTGGTGGAAATTCCGACCGACGATGAAATCTACGACAATATCGTGGCGTATTTCATGCCCGAAACGCTGCCGAAAGCCGGAGAGGAACGCCATTTCGCCTATCGTATGCACTGGCGCGACCGGCATCCCCTGCCGGATTCGGGAGCGCAGGTCGTGGCGACACGGACGGGGCCGGGCGGGGTTCCGGGCCAACCGCGGCCGCAGGAACAAATCAAGGTGGTCCTCGACTTTGAGGGCAAGTCGCTTGCGGGCATGACGAGAGAAGACGGCATCGAACCGGTGGTCGAGCTTTCCACGGGTGACGTGATCAACCCCTATGTGCTGCCGGTGGTCGGGACCGAGCGATGGCGACTGGTGTTCGACGCCAAGACATCCGGTGCCGAACCGATCGAGGCCCGCGTTTATCTGCGCAATGGCGACGACGTCCTGTCGGAAACCTGGCTGGGTCAGATTTCAGGGGAAATGCTGGCCAAACCCTGGTAAGCGCTTTCCGGAGGCCCTTGGCTGACCGGGCTACCAGGCCCGGCTGAACCGTGCCCTGAAAACGGAGGTGGGCGTTTCCGCCTGCAGGTCTTCGACGCTTGCCTGAAGCCGGAAGGTCTGGCTCACCGGTTGTTCCATCGACAGGCTCGAGTGCCAGGCCGCATCGTCCAGCGATGCGTTGAAGGCGGCCGTAAACTTCGTCTTCGTGGATTTCACCGACAGCTCGATCGCCTTTTTCGTGTTCCAGCTCAGTGTCTCCGGTTCGAAGCGGTCCGCGGAGAGTGCGTAGCTGTCGCGCAATGTGAAATCCAGCAGTCCGGTCAGGCTGAATGTCTTGCCCGCAGACAACTCGGAGGTTGCCGCGTCGGTTTGCGGATCGTAGCGCATCGTGAGGCCCGTATCGTCCAGACCGAAAAGTTTCCGATTGTCCGAAAACCGCAGTTTCGACCAGAGCGTTCCCGAGGGGACGTAGCTTCTTGGAGCATTCAGGGAATCCCTTGGCAGGGCGGAAGGCAGGGTGACATCGGAGCCGAATTCCGGTTGCCCGAGGACCGGCAGGCGCGCACCGACCGTCATTTCATACTTGCTGTTTGAAGGTTTTGCGAAAGACCAGATATAGGGCTTTATTTCGCCGGACTTCGCGGGGGTGACGGCCCCGGCGGTCATCGCCGCGAGGAGGAGGCCTGCCGCCTTTCCGGGTCTTGATCGGGTTGACAATCCGCTCGTCCATTCGCCTGTTTGCGTCTTGCAAACTCAAGCGTGGCGGAATTTGCCTCCCGATTGGTTAACGAAACGGGACCTGCCGATAATTGAGGCAGTTTGGCGTTGCTTTTCCCCGTTGTTCAACCTGTTGCAAATGAACGAACCCTGGGAAACCTGCTTTTCGAGAAAAGGGCATTCCGCTCTTTCCCGTGGCGGCGGCGAGGACTGTCTGCCTTGAAAAGAAGGCCGTCAGGCCAGTTCATTGACGATTTTTCTCAGGAGCGCGAGAAATTCCTCCTTCTTGTCGCCGACGATCGCGTCGAGTTTGCGGTCGTGCTCTTCGGCGTGCGTGAGCAGCGACCCGAGCTCTTCCTCGCCTGCGTCCGTGAGCCACAGGGTGACACGGCGCCGGTCGACGTCGCAGGACTTTCGAATAATCAGCCCCTGCTGCTGAAGCGCCTGAACAAGCGGTGTCACGCTGGACTTGTCGCGGGCAAGCGCCCGGCTCAACTCCATTTGCGTGAGGCCCGGATTTTGCCCGATCAGCAACAGAGCGCCGAACCGCCCTGGCTTGACACGCGATTCACCAACGTGGTGAGCGTACGTCTGGAAGGAGACATCCTGGGCAATGCGCAGGTGGAACCCGATAAATGTCTCCAGCGGCCCGAGAGCAATCTTTCCGCCGCTTCCGGAAGGCTCCACCAGCGGGTGCCCCTTGGTCTTCTTCATGCCCTCGTTCCCCCCTCGGTCAACCGCCTTGCGCCTGTCGACGCAGATGCCATTGTTCCCTCAGACCGACCATAACAACGCCGCTTGATATAGAGCTGCTTTTTCTCAAGACCAACTGCAACCGCCCCCAACCTGTCCGGCCGCGTTCCGGGCTACTCGCCCGCAAGCGCGGTTACGGGGTCGAGACGCGAGGCGTTGTGGGCCGGCAGGAAGCCGAAGACGACGCCGATCAGGCTGGATACCGCAACCGCCCAGAGCATGGTGTCGGCGGAATAGACCAGGCTGAAATTGGTGCCGAGTGCTGAAAAGCCGACGCCGAAGGCGAGCGCGGTCAGGATGCCGAGGGCGCCGCCCGTCAGGCAGACCAGCACGGCCTCGATCAGGAACTGCAGCATGATGTCGCTCTGGCGCGCGCCGACCGCCATCCGGACCCCGATCTCGACCACCCGTTCCGAGACCGAGACCAGCATGATGTTCATGACGCCGATGCCACCGACCAGAAGCGAGATGACGGCGATGGAAGCGATCAGGATGGTCAGGGTTTCCGTCGTGCTGGTGATGGTCTGGCGGATGTCGTCCGTGTTCAGAATGAAGAAATCCTTGCTGCCATGGCGCATGGTCAGGAACTCGGTGACGGCGGTTTCCGCGAGATCCGTTTCCACGTCGTCCGCGACCCGCACGGTGATGCTGCGCAGGCTGGTGGAGCCGAGCATGCGTGCCTGCACCGTCGTGTAGGGCAGATAGACCGACAGGTTCTGGCTGCCGCCAAATCCGCCCTGCTGCTGCTTGGCGACACCGACGATGCGCGCGGGCACCGTCCCGAGCAGGATCACCTTGCCGAGGACGTCTTCTTCCGTGCCGCCGAACATCGTCTCAAGGGTGTTTTCGTCGATGACCGCTTCCTGTCCGTAGGTCTTCAAGGCCCGCTCGTCGAAGAAGCGGCCCTGCAGCAGTTCCAGTCCCTTGGCGTCGAAATAGGAGACGCCGACGCCGTTCACCTGGGCGTTGGACTCGTTCGCGCCGTAGCGGACCGTGCTCGTGGTCGTCACCGTGGGGGTCACCGCGGCGACATAGGGCTGCCGTGCCAGTTGCTCGGCATCCCCGATCACCAGCGTGGTGATCTTGCCGGAGCGCGTGTCGCCGAAATCCTTGCCCGGAAAGATTTCCAGCGTGTTTGTTCCCAGGTTGGAGATGTTGGTCAGCACCTTCTGGCGGGAGCCTTCACCGAGGGCGACCACACAGATCACGGAGGCGATGCCGATGATGATGCCAAGCATGGTCAAAAGCGCACGCACCTTGTGAGCCCGCATCGCCCTGAGTGCCATCCAGAGCGCCTCGACGGACCGGTCGACAGAGCTCCTGAACGCTCCGAAGACCGATCGCGGCGGTGGCTCCTGCGTGCCCGGAGCGGTTTCGGGGACTTCAACAGCCGCTTCCCTTGCGATTGTCTTGTCGGAAACGATCTCGCCGTCGCGGATTTCGATTTCGCGCTCCGCATGCTGCGCGATCAGAGGGTCGTGGGTGACGAGAATGATCGTCTTGCCTTCGGCGTGCAGCTCCTTGAGAACCTGAAGAACCTCCTCGCCGCTCCTGGTGTCCAGGGCGCCGGTCGGTTCGTCTGCGAGGATGATCTCGCCGCCGTTCATCAGCGCGCGGGCAATCGAGACCCGTTGCTGCTGGCCACCCGACAGTTTGTTGGGCGTATGCTCGAGCCGGTCGCCGAGACCCAGCCGGATGAGGATTTTCTCCGCCCGCTCCCGGCGCGCGTCGGAGGGTGTGCCTGCATAAATCGCGGGAACTTCCACATTTCCGGTGGCGGTGAGTTCGCTCAAAAGGTTGTAGCGCTGGAAAATGAAGCCGAAATGCTCGCGCCTGTAGGCGGCGAGTTCATTCGCCTCCAGTTCGGAGGTTTCCCTGTCGTATATCTGATAGCTGCCGCTGCTTGGACGGTCCAGGCAGCCGAGAATATTCATCAGCGTCGATTTGCCGGACCCGGACTGACCGATGATCGCGACGAATTCCCCCTGCCGGAAATCCAGATCGACATTCTTCAGAACCTCGACTTCGCCGTCTCCGGAGGGAAAAGCCCGCCCGATGCCGCGCAATCTGAGACAGATCCCGCTCATGGTCAAAGTCCCATCGGTGGTCCGGGCCTCCGCGAGCTTGTCGCCGCGGACGCACCCGTCCGTTCACCCAGGATTACCCTGTCGCCTTCCTCAATACCGGACAGGATCTCCACCGTGATCTTGTCGTTGAGGCCCGCTTCGACGGCGCGGATGGCGACCGAACCGGAGGGGTCGAGCACCTGGACGGCGTAGGCGCCGGTGCTTGAACCGGATTTCAGCGCCGCGGCCGGGATCGTCAGAACGTCTTCCGCCCGGCCCAAAACGATGTGCACTTCCGCGGTCATGTAGGTTCGCAGCATGCCTTCCGGGTTGGGTACGTGGAAGATGCCGTTGTAGTAGATCGCCGAGGTGGAGGTGGATGAACTGGAGGACGAGGAGGAGGTTGACGACGTGATGCTGCTGTCGCTGGTAATGGATTCCGGCGCGGGTTCGATCGACTCGAGCTGTGAGGTGTAGGTCACGTCCGGCGCGCCGATGATCGAGAAGGAGACTTCCTGACCGGCCTTGACCTTCACGATGTCGGCTTCGGAGATTTCCGCCCTGACCGTCATGACATCGAGTTGCCCGATGATGACAATGGTCGGCGCCGACTGGGTCGCGTTGACGGTCTGGCCTTCCTGGCTGACCACCGCCAGAACGGTGCCGGAAATCGGCGTGGTGATCCTCGTGTAATCCAGATTGGCCTGCGCTGTCTCCACCGCGACTTCGGCGGAGATGATTTGCGCCTTCAGGGAATCGATCTGTGCCTCGACCGCTTTCATGTCCGCTTCCGCGGATTCCAGGTCCGCTTGAGCGGTTGCGTTTTGTGAAGAGAGTTTGGTCTGACGGGCGAAGGTACTTTGCGCAAGCACGAGATTGGCTTCCTGCTCGGCGAGTTCGGCCTTTACCTGGGCAAGAGAGGCTTCGGCCGTGCGCAGGTCGTTCTCCTGGGTGACACTGTCGATCTCGGCGATGAGGTCGCCTTCCTCGACTTCCTGTCCCAACTCCACATGCAGGGCCGTGATCCGGCCGGAGACCTGCGCGCCGACGGCGACGAGCTTGCGCGGCTTCAGGATGCCGGTCGCCAAAACGGTTTCCTCGACATCGCCCCGGGTCGCCTGCGCGGTCAGATAGGCCGTGGTCTCCTCCGCGGGCAGGAGGCTGCCGCGAAAATAATACCCTACCGCCGACAGTCCGGTGGCGAGCACCAGCACGAGAAACAGTTTCTTTCTTCTAGATGCACGCACAGTCATGTCCTGCTTCCCGGAGCGCTTCGGGGCCTTTTATTCGCGAGTTCATGTCTTGTTTGAAAAGTGTTCTAAGGGGTGCTGAGCTGTCGGGATAAGTTTCACTTCTGGAGCTGTGTTTCTTGTAAATACATGAGGCAACAAATATTCAATCGAGTGTGCAAGTCAATATCGGATATTGTATCTTTGTGTATTCGTCCTATGGAAATATTTGGAAATATATTTGTTTGAAATATGTTTGTCGGCGCTGTTTGTTGCGTTTCCAAAGACCGGCTATTGCGGCGCGAAGTTGAGTTCACGCTGTTTTCCACTTGTGGCTTGAATGCGGCAGGTCCGCTTCAGGACACTCTGGCGGTTCTGGGGACAGCGCGCTGCGGATTGTGCAGCCATTGGGTCAGGTCGAGTGTGGAGCGCTGGCCAAGGTCCGTCCCGTGGTCCGCCAAGAACCGTTCGGCTGTGCGTCGGCCGGCCTCGCGGAGGTCCTTGAGGAACTGCCATGTGGAGTTCAATTTCGACTGGCTGCTGTGTCCGTCCATTTCCTCGCCGGTGATCCGGTGCAGGCGCAGGTCCGAAATCGGATGGTTGCCGTTCTTGCCGTATTTCTCCCGGCGCCCGCCCAGGACGGACAAGGCGGATGAACCGCCCGGACGTCTCTGCGCGGAACCTGCTCCGGCTTGCCGTTTCAGTTCCGCAAGGAACCGGAGTTCCCTGATCAGGGGCGCGTTGAACGAAATCTCCTTTTCGCGCAGGGCGATCTGGCGGGCGTTCAAAGGCGCCTCGGACCAGGTCGTCGGGCTGGTCTGTACGATCAACAGATCGGAGGCGCCGGTCTCATGCACAAGCGGCATCAGGCTCGGGTTGCCGGTGTAACCGCCGTCCCAATAGCTCTCGCCGTCGATCTCCACCGCATGGAAGAGGGTGGGCAGGCAGGCGGAGGCAAGCAAAGTGTCGGCGCCGATCTCGTCATTTGCGAAGACGCGGGCGTCGCCGCTGCCGACATGGGTGGCGGTCACGAAAAACGCGATCGGAGACTGCGCGATTGCCTCGAGGTCGATCGTGTCCCTGATCACCTTGCGCAGCGGGTTGAAACCGGCAGGATTGAAGTCGTAGGGCGAGAAAAGCTGCATGCCGGCGCCGAGAAAGGGCTGCAGCGCGGCGGCATCTATGCCGAGCGCGCCGAAGGCGGCTTGTGCCGAAGCGATGTTTGTGGGGGCGAAGCGTCCCCGGTGCGAAACGCCGCGCCAGAAGGCTTCCAGTGCCTGACGCGCTCCGTCGCGGCCGCCATGGGCCAGGCCGGAGATCAGCGCCGCGCCGTTCATCGCGCCGGCGGAGGTGCCTGAAACGGCGTTGAAGGTTATGGATTTTTCCTCAAGAAGGCGGTCCAGAATACCCCAGGTGAAGGCCCCATGCGCACCGCCGCCCTGGAGACCCAGGTTGAGAGGGAGAGCCTCGCCGTTCGATCGCTGCTGTCTCACTGCCGCATCCTTTCCGTTGCATTGGTCCGGGCATGCGCAAGCCTTGCCCGTCACGTCCCTGTCGTGACCCGTTGTCGGGCCTTATCCTCCTCCAGAGATGAAATTCGTCGCGTGTTTTCGGTTAGGCCCGCACCGCGGGCGATGGACACGTGCTGTCCCGGCCCTCGAGGGGGAACGGGTCGAGACAGATTTATGTTGCAATGCAGCAAAATCAAGGCGGTCGCGTGCCGATATGCGTGTTTTCCCTAATGAGTTCCTAAGTCTCTCTCATTTTCAGGGGTCTGATCCTGTGGATTAGGCGTTACGACGGGGGAGCCGTCCCAAGCCGATCCCTTCAGGACGCGACATCCGGTTTCGACACAACAGCCCGTGCTGCCGCGCACGCGGAAGGGAGTTGCCGCCTGTTGCGAATTGCTTCCGTATCTGGACCGGATTTCGCATCTAAGGTACGAATAATACGTCCGGCGACAAAAAAGACGCGCCTTGAATAAGTTCACGCCGGTATTGGGAGAAACAAAATGTGCCAGGTATTCGCGGGACAGGACCCCGAACGCTACGCCAGTCAAACACGAAGCATCCGCCTCAACGGTCAAAGCACCAGCATCCGTCTGGAAAACGCCTTCTGGGAGATCCTGGACGAGATTGCGACACGCGACGGTGTCTCCACGGCCGTCTTCATCTCGACATTGCACTCCGAGGTTCTGCAGCAGCGTGGCGAGCCCAGTAATTTCACGTCTCTCTTGAGATGCGCCTGTCTGAAGTTCATGGAACTGAAAGCTGAAAACGCTGCGGCAAGCTTCGCGACCGAACCCTTCAGGACCCGGGAGCCGGAAAAAAAGCTGGCAGTGGTATAGACATACTACCCTGGCCGGTTTTTGCCCGCCTAACCTTTCGTGACATCATTCACACGGAAGGAAGGTCATTTGGCCAAGGCAATACATTCCATGATCCGCGTTCTGGACGAAACGCGGTCGCTGGCATTTTACGAGAAGGCCTTCGGTCTGCAGGTCGCGGACCGGCTCGATTTTCCGGACTTCACGCTGATCTATCTGAGCAATCCGGAAAGCGAATTCGAACTTGAACTGACCGTCAACAAAGGTCAGAGCGATCCCTACGATCTCGGCAACGGCTACGGTCACCTGGCTGTTTCCGTGGACGATCTCGACGCGGAACACGCGCGTTTCGAGGCGGAAGGCCTCGCCCCCCGAAAACTCGTTGAATTCGCCCCCGCCGGCGAGGTGGTGGCACGGTTTTTCTTTGTCGCGGATCCGGACGGGTACCAGATCGAGGTGCTGCAGCGGGGGGGACGCTACAAGTAACAAGTTGAGGACTATGAGGGAGGAAAGACATGACCAGCAAGACCGGCCCGAAAGGGCTTTCCCGCAGGCAGCTTCTGCTGCGGGCCAGCGCCGCGGGCGCATCCTTTGTGATCGGCTCCGGCTTTATCGCGGCGAAAGATGCGGCCTGGGCGAGCGAAACGGCGGCGCTCAAGCCGGAAACCTTCGCCACGCTCGTTCAGATGGCGCGCGACATCTATCCGCATGACCGCATCGGCGACGAGTTCTATGTGATCGCCGTGAAAGGCTACGACGACCCGGCTTCCGCCGAGGACATCGAGGCCGGAATAGAAGCGCTCGATGCCGCCGCGCGCGGCAAGGGACACGCCAGCTATCTCGACACGGGCTGGGAGCGGGACCGTGTCGACATCCTGCGCGGCATGGAGGAGAGCGCCTTTTTCCAGACGATCCGGGGAGGGCTCGTCACCGGTCTTTACAACCAGAAGGCCGTCTGGCCGGTCTTTGGTTACGAGGGCGAGAGCTACTCCAAGGGCGGCTATATCGACCGCGGCTTCGACGACATCAACTGGATCTAGGGCTGACGACGCCGCTGTCCCGAGGGACGCGGGCGACTGGCTTCAAGCAATTGAGTTCGATCGGCGTCTGACTGTCCGGCCGGGACCGGTTGGGTATCCGTCGATCGAAGGGAGGAGAGGACATGAGTGCACCATTCGATCTGAACGACGACACCGTCGTGGTGATCATCGGCACGGGCGCCGGCGGCGGCGTGCTTGCCAACGAACTTGCCCAGAAGGGCGTCAGCGTGGTCGCGCTGGAAGCGGGCGGGCGCTATCTGCCCGACGACTATATCAACGACGAGTGGGACAGTTTCGGCCAGCTTGCCTGGACGGACCCGCGTACGACCTCGGGCGACTGGCGGGTGGCCAAGGACTTCTCGGGGCTTCCGGCCTGGATCGTCAAGGCCGTCGGCGGTACGACGATCCACTGGGCGGGTGCCAGCCTGCGGTTTCAGGAGCATGAGTGGAAGGCGAAAACGGCCTACGGCGATGTGCTGGGCGCCAACCTGCTCGACTGGCCGATCGACGCGGCCGAAATGGCGCCCTGGTACGACCTTGCGGAGGACAAGCTGAAGGTCACCCGCACCGGCGGACGCGACGGTCTGCCGGGCAACAACAACTTCAAGGTCTTCGAGGCCGGCGCGAAGGCACTCGGTTACGAGGAAGTGCATACGGGCCGCATGGCCATCAACTCCGCGGAGTATGACGACCGTTTGCCGTGTCAGCAGACCGGCTTCTGTTTCCAGGGCTGCAAATGGGGCGCCAAGTGGTCTGCCGCCTACACGGATATTCCGCGCGGCGAGGCCACCGGCAATCTCGAGGTTCGCGACAACAGCCATGTCGCCCGAATCCTGCACGACGACAGCGGCAAGGTGACCGGCGTCGAATATTTCGACAAGGACGGCAATCTGCAGCTCCAGAAGGCGCGGATCGTCTGTGTGGCGGGCAATTCCTTCGAGAGCCCCAGGCTCCTGCTCAATTCCGCCTCGCCGATGTTTCCCGACGGGCTCGCCAACAGCTCGGGCCAGGTCGGGCGCAACTACATGCGCCACATGACCGGTTCGGTCTATGCGGTGTTCGACAAGCCGGTACGCATGTGGCGCGGCACGACCATGGCCGGCATCGTCCAGGACGAAGCGCGGCACGATCCGTCGCGCGGTTTCGTTGGCGGGTTCGAATTGGAAACGCTGTCGCTCGGTCTGCCTTTCATGGCGGCCTTTCTCGATCCGGGGGCCTGGGGTCGAGAGTTCACGAGCGCCCTGGACGAGTACGAGAACATGGCGGGGCTTTGGATCGTGGGCGAGGACATGCCGCAGGAGACCAACCGCGTCACCCTCAACCACGACGTCAAGGACCGGTGGGGGCTGCCGGTCGCCAACGTCAATTTCTCCGACCACCCGAACGACCGGGCGATGCGTGACTACGCCTACCGGAAAGGGGCGGAGATCTATGACGCGGTCGGCGCCACCCGCACCTTCCCGACGCCGCCTTACCCCTCGACCCACAATCTGGGCACCAACCGGATGTCGGAAAAGGCGCGCGACGGGGTCGTCAACAAGTGGGGCCAGACCCACGACATCGCGAACCTGTTCATCTCCGACGGTTCGCAATTCACGACGGGGGCGGCGGAAAACCCGACGCTCACCATCGTCGCACTGGCGATCCGCCAGGCGGACCACATCGCCCGGCAGATGAGTTCCGGGGAGCTCTGACCCGAAAAAGAACCGATGACATTGACGGCGGAGGCGGCAGCGCCTTCGCCGTTTTTTGTGGCGCAATTTTGAGATCATTCCTGTGTGGGGCCATCAGGCCTCGGCGAAATCTGGCCAGCAAGGCAGAACGGGTTTCCCTGAGCCTGAATGCCGAACTCGAAGGCCCTCCGCGCAACAGGATTGGGCCGCGAAGGCCAAGGATGCTCCGGGGCTGCGAGGAACGGACGGTTCTGCGGCCATCGTCCGACTTTTCATTTCTCACGCACCTTCAGTGACCTTTTCCTTTGGCATGTCCCCAAATGTGGATATCGCCCGTTCCCCACACGAGTCATTAGTTGCGTCGAACTGAAACCAAGGAGCGGGCACGAATGCGCAGCGGGAACGTCAAAGGAGATTGGATGGAAAGAGACAGTCGCCTGAGCTCTCCGCATATGTTCATGCTGGCGGCAGTCTCCGTCCTGGCAGGTATTTCCATGTGGTGGATGTTGAGTTTCACCTTTGTGAATTCAACAAAGCTGCTGAAGGCACAGTCGGCCAGCCAGGAAATGCTGACGTTCCTGGCCTATGGCCGCAATCAGCTGGATCGGCTGGACGTCGCCCTGAACGCGGTGGCGAGCGATAATTCGCAAGAGCGGGTCCGGTCCGCGCAGGAGATTTATCAGTCGTTGCTGGACAGCCTGCAGGTTGCCGGGGCAACGGCCCCGCTCTCGCCCGCGCAAACCCATTCCGAACTGTTGGACGTGAATGGTCGGCTGGTCTCGAACCTGGAGACGTTGCGCGAGGATTTCGTCAGGCTGGCGAACACCCGTGAACGCGGCCATGCCGTTCGCCTGGCAAGGCAGGTCGGGTCCATTCGTTCGCATCTTGATGCCGTCGACTGGCGGCTGATCCATGAGATGACGTCGGAAAGCCAGAACAAGATCGTCAGCACCGGCCAGGCCCAGCAGGTGGCGGTCGCAAGCATCGTCATTCTGGCGCTGCTCGCATTCACCGTCAGTTTCACGCAGAGTGTCAAGCTCAGGGAGCAGCGCGAGAAGCTTCTGCAGTCCGCGGCGAAAACCAGACGGGTCATGGAAGCGGACGGGCTGACCGCGCTGGCAAATCGGGACGCCTTTCTTCATGCGGTCAGCGATCTTGTCGAACACCCGAGAGCCTCGGACGGTTTCGGTGTCATCGTTCTCAAAATAGGTGGCCTGAAACGCACCAACGTTCAATTCGGCTATGGCTTCGGCGATGAAGTGATCGCCGGTCTGGCCAACGAGCTTCAGAACTACATCTCTACGCTCGATCACAGAAACAAGACAGCCAGAACGGGGAACGTGGAATTTGCCTTTCTGCTTCATGGTGTGAATACGGAAGCGGAACTCTGTATTGTCGCGCACATTCTGGTGGCGATCGTAAATGTCCCCATTGAACGCGAGGACTTTGTTGTCACGCTGGATGGCCATGCCGGAATTGCGGTCGGTGACGGTGACGAGGTTTGCGCCAGGGACCTTGTCCTGCACGCGGACCTGGCGATGCAGGATGCGTCGAGACGCGGTCCCAACGAAGTGGTCGTCTTCTCCGAGCCTCTGCGGAGCGGGCAGACCAGGCGCCGGACTATTGAAGACAGGCTCCGGTCGGCCGTCCTTGGAAATCAGATCTATCCGGTCTATCAGCCCCAGTTCGACATGGCGAGTGGCCGCATGGTGGGCATGGAAGCACTTGCGCGCTGGCACTGCCCCGAATTCGGCATGATTCCGCCGCAGGAGTTCATTGCGGCCGCGGAACGGATCGGGGCGATCGTGCAGATCGGTCAGCACATTCTGAAGACGGCTTGTGAAGACGCGGTCTCCATGCGCGGCGGTCCGAGTGTCTCGGTAAACCTCTCCGTCCTCCAGATCGTTCAGGACAACGTTCCGGCGTTCACGAAACAGGTGCTTGAAACGACCGGTCTGCCACCGGCGCGTCTGAAACTGGAAGTGACGGAATCCGTCATTATCGGCGACAGCAAGCGTGTTTACGAAACCCTTGCCGGGTTGAAGGAACTGGGCGTTTCCATTTCATTGGACGATTTCGGTACCGGTTATTCCGCTCTGTCCTATCTCACGGATTTCGATTGGGACGAGTTGAAGATCGACCGCAGTTTTGTCGAGAAGGCCCTCCAGAGTGACAGGGCCCGGCACGTTGCAAGGACGATTGGAGCGCTTGCGGAGAAGATGAAAGCACGTCTGACCGTCGAGGGGATTGAAACGCGTTCGCAACGGGACCTTTTCGCCGATATCGGCTATCAGGTGGCGCAGGGTTACTTCTACGCCAAGCCAATGCTCTTCAGTGAATTGAACAGCTCTCCGTATGTGCTGACTTCGAATAAGTTGCTGCCTCAGGGTTGATTTCCTAATTATTAATCATGATAATTTCAATGTTAAAATAACTATACATTTCTTCTTTTATATAGTTTTGTCTATATATTATTTTTACTTTGTCCGCTTACTGTGTATTCATGAGCGAAATTCGACCGCGTATTCTTTTCGTCGATGACGAAGCCTTGATGCTGAGTTCCTTGCGACGGGTTTTCAGGACCCGGCGCGAGGAATGGGAGATGGCGTTCGAAAGCGAACCGCTGAAGGCTGTCGAGCTTTGCCGGAACGAACATTTCGATGTGATCGTCAGCGACCTCCGGATGCCTGATCTCAACGGAATCGAGATGATAGGCGAGATGAAAAGCCATCGGGATGCTGAGACAGAGTATATCTTGCTGACCGGAAATGCGGATCTCGCCTCCGCGATCGATGCGATCAACAAGACCGGAGTGTTCCGGTTCCTGACCAAGCCCTGCGCCTCGGAAAACCTCCTGGAAGCCATCGAGCTGGCGCTGACGGCGATCGAGTCCCGCAGGGAGCACCCGGGCAACATGGCCACTGCGGCGCTGTCTGCCATGTCCCCCGCCGTCGCCGTTGTCGACGGCCGAAGCCGAGTGATCTACCTCAACGAAAGTGCCGATGAAGTGATGAAATCGCACAAGGGAATCCTTGTCGACCGCAACGGTGTTCTGGCCGTGAATGTATCCGGTGCGCGCGGTCACTTTCAGGAAGCGGTCCGAAAGGCTGCGGACGAGCCGGACACGGGTCCCAAATTCGTGTCCTTATCCGATCCGGAGGATTGCGAAGCGCTGACCGCAGTCGTGATGCCTGTCGGACAGAAACGCGCCGCTGTCCTGTTTACCGTTCCCGGACGGACGGCGCCGCCGTCCGTTGAAAGTCTGGTTGACCTGTTCGGTCTGACGCGGGTCGAGGCCGTTATCGCGCGGACGATCGCGAGCGGCGGTACCGTGGAAAGCGCTGCTTGCGATTGCAAGGTGACCCTGGAAACGGCAAGGACCTATCTCAAGCGCATTTTCCAGAAAACCGGTGTCCGCCGCCAGGTCGATCTGGTGCAGTTGATCCTCACGACGCCCGTACCTCTTGTGCGCTCCCGCATGTAGGTCGAGCGGCGGAAGCAATCCGCAGACCCGGAGCGCTTCCCGCGTCACGCCGCGCCGGATCGTTAAAATTGTACCCAAATGGGGATATGGCGCCCCCGATCCGGCATTTACCCTCGGCATCAATCGGTTTTCGCAAGCGCGGAGCGTGCCATGTCCCGGAAAGTCAGCATTCTGTTTGTCGATGACGAGCCCAATATCCTCAGGGCCGTGAGACGACATGTGTATTCCTACCGGGACCGCTGGGACATGCATTTCGCGTATGGCGGCGTCGATGCGGTCAAGGTCATCACGCGCGAAACGGTCGACATCATCATCACCGACATGCGCATGCCGGAGGTCGACGGGTCCCGGCTGCTGGAATGGATCTCCGAACATCATCCTCAGATCATTCGCATCGTCTTGTCGGGGGAAGCCAAACTCGACGAGATTTACCGGATCGTGGGGCGCAGCCATCGTTTCCTTGCCAAACCCTGTTCGCCCGGGGCGATCATCTCGGTGATCAAGGATGTGGTCGATGCAAGACTGCACGACCAGCTGGAGAACGGAACGATCGAGCTTTCGATGCTCGACAGGCTCAATACCCCCTCCAGCCTTTCGAACGAACTGCAGCTTGCCCTCCAGGCCGACGCTCCCAGTTGCGAAGAGGTCGCCGCAATCGCGCGCAAGGACCCAAGCCTGACCCTTCGTCTGCTGCAGCTTTCGAATTCGGCCTATTTCAAGGATCCGTTTCCAACCTGCAGTGTCCGCAAGGCGGTGGCCTATGTCGGTGTCGACCGCCTGCGGGATCTGATCGAAGTCGGCCGGCTCGGTCAGGAAAGCCGCGGGCAGGACCGGGAGGGTTTCCAGCCGGAAGAAGCCTACTGGCTTGCGCGGGCGTCCCAGAACCATTGCTCATCGCTTACGAACGATGCCGATGCCATCTCGGCGGCCTATGTCCTGGGCATGGGCCTGCGCTCCGGAGCGGTCGAGCCGAGCGGAACGCTGGGTCAGGTCGCCAAACGGGCCGCTTATCTGATGGTGTTGCTCGGCTTGCCGGAAATTCTGGGCGCATCGCTCATGCATCTTGCCGCATCCAATGCCTCTGCGCCGTTCGAGCAATGGCCAAGGCTGATCGGCGACGCGGTCGTCGAGCAAAGCGCGCGTCTTCAAGATCGAGGGGTCGCCGCATGAGTGGAAACAGAACTGTCCTTCTGGTCGACGACGATACCAATGTCTTGAACGCGGCCGCCCGGGTGCTGCGCAAGGTGGTTGACGTGGCAACCGTCAACAGTCCGCAACTGGCCCTGGAAAAGATAAAAACGTCAGGTCCTTTTGCGGTGGTCGTCAGCGACCAGAACATGCCGGGAATGGATGGCATTAAACTGCTTGGTCTCATCTCAAAAAAAGCCCCATCGACCACGCGTATAATGCTGACCGGCGACAACGACCAGAAAACCGCGGTCAAGGCCGTGAATGACGGTCGTATATTCCGGTTCATCGGAAAGCCCTGCGATTCCGAGAGCCTTCAAAAAGTGATCGAGGAGGGAATTGCGCACCACCAAACGCTTGTAGCGGAACGCGAGCTCCTGGAGCACACCTTGTCCGGCAGTGTGAAGATGCTCGTTGACATCATTGCCCTCTCGCGGCCGCATGCCCATGTGCGGGCCTCGGTCATTCAACGCTGGGCACGAAAGATCAGCAGGGCGCTCGGGACGAAACCCTCTCTCGAACAGGGCGTTTCGGCCATGCTGTGCACCTTGGGTTACCTAACGTTGCCGGATCGGCTCGCGGAGCGGTACTTCGTTGGCGACGCCCTGTCGCCGGAGGAAATGCGCCAGGTCAACGAAGCGGCCTCGCAGGCGCGCGACCTTGTGTTGAACATTCCCCGCATGGAGGGCATCGCGGAAGCGATTTACTACTGCAGGAAAGGGTTCGACGGCAGCGGCTTTCCGAACGACGAGATCGAGGGAGAATCCCTTCCTGAAGCGTCGAGGGTGTTGTGCGCCCTGATTGACCTTGCCGAGATCGCGACGGGCGATCAGCCCAATTTCGAAGCCTGTATTACCGAGCTGGAACAAAATGCTCCGCGCTACGATCCACGCATTCTCGGTGCCATGCGTCAGGTCCTTGGTGGCGATCAGGTCTTCGCGGGCACCGTCGATGTGGAACGTAAGAAGGTTCCGGCCGCGCGGTTGCTCTCGGGAGACACGCTTGCCACCGACGTCCGGGACGGCGAGGGGCGCTTGCTCCTGGCCGCGGGTAGCCATCTGAGCCCGATCACGATCAAGCGTCTGCGTGCCGTTTCCGTGATGAATTCTCCGGACGTCCACTTCGATGTCTGGCGGCAATCTGTGCCCGCATCTGCGTCCGCTGCGGCAGACGAACCTGTTTCCTAGTTCTTTACCAATAAATAAAGGAGGTCAATCTGTCCCTATATGGGGATCGTATGTCAGGCCGAATTTCGGCATCAATAAAGAAATTGGAGTTTGATGCCATGAAAACGGCTTTTGAAGTGAAAGTACCACTGAACAACTCAAGGCGGCGCGCTGCGGCAAAAACTTTGCTGGCAGCTGCCGCCGTTTTTCTTTTCTCGTGCGATCAATCGGTTGCTGACGAGAAAGTCTATTCGTTCGGAGTGGTTCCCCAGCAATCCGCGACCCGTCTCGCTCAGGTCTGGGTGCCATTTCTGGAAGCCCTGGGTCGCGAGACGGGGATGAAGCTCAAGTTCACGACCGCCAAGGACATTCCGACCTTTGAGGCCTGTCTCGCCGCCAAGGCCTATGATTTCGCCTACATGAACCCCTATCATTACACGGTCGTGCATGAAACGGCCGGCTATCAGGCGTTCGCTCATCAGTCGGAGAAGAAGCTGACGGGCCTTCTGGTCACCAGGGCCGACAGCCCGATTGACGACCTGAAGGACCTGAACAAGGCGGAAATCGCTTTCCCGTCACCGGCCGCCTTTGGTGCGAGTGTCCTCCCGAGGGCCGAGTTGACGGCGCAAAACGTAGACTTCAAGCCGCGATACGTAAAGTCGCACGACAGCGTTTACCGGGCGGTGGCCCTGGGTCTTGTTCCCGCGGGTGGTGGAGTGGTTCGGACCTTCGGAAACATTCCGCAGGACCTGAGGGAGCAGCTCCGGGTCTTTTACAAGACGGGGCAATATACGCCCCACGCCTTTGCGGCTTCTCCAGCGGTGGACCCCGTCGACCGGGGGCATGTCGCGGAAGCAATGCTGGCGATGCGCGATGACGGCGTTCTCAAGCCGCTTGGAATGTCGGGTTTCGTCTCAGCCGACGACAGCTCCTGGGACGACATCCGTGCCCTGAACCTGACCTCCGGACAAACCGAGATCGCGACTGTGGGAGAACAGACATGTCATTCAAACTGAAAACAATACTGGGTATTGCGCTCATTGAGGTCGTCGTTCTCGGTATTCTCGTCATGACGAGCCTGCAGGATCTCAGATCGTCGAACGAACAGGAATTGCGGACACGAGCGCAGACGTCGGCCAAGTTGCTGGCCACCATGACCAGCGATGCGGTGGTGGCGCTCGACCTGGCCACGCTGGACGCGCTCGTAGAGCAGGCGCTTGCGAATGAAGGCCTGCTCTATGTACAGATCAGGAATTCAAGCGGTCTGGTGCTCGCCGAAGGCGGCGAGGTTCCCGCAAGGACGCTGAAACATGGAAACGGTTTGGACGACCATGATCTGAGCGACAACTATTTCGACGTCGCCGCGCCGATCCTGGCGGGGGGAGCGAATTTCGGCGAGGTTCAAATCGGACTGTCGGCGTCACTTCTAAACGACGTGGTCGCGGCCGGGACACGCCGCATGCTGACGATAGCCGGGTTCGAGGTGTTGCTGGTTGCCGTGTTCGGCTACATGCTGGGCTCCGTTCTGACTAGGCAGCTGACACAGCTTCGCGACAGTGCGGCCCGCGTCGCCAAAGGAGAGTTCGGCTATCACATGCCCGTGCGGGGCAATGACGAACTTGCTTCTACAGCGCATTCCTTCAATACGATGTCGACGGCCCTGGCGGAGTTCGCACGGACCGCGAAAAATCAGCGGGACGAGGCAGAGGCCGGCCGCAAGATCGCCGAGACCCTGCTTCACAATGCGATCAACAGCGTCTCGCAAGCCATTTTCATCGTGGCGGAAAACGGAGAACTCCGTTTTGTCAACCGCGCCGCCCTGGACCTTTATGGCCTGAAAAACGAAGACTGCCTTTCCGGAGCGCGGTTCGAGGATGTCCTGCTGACCGCTTATGCCGCGGGAACCGCGAAGGATGCCGATGCGCAGACAGCCGTTGTTCAGGACCGTTTGCAGCGTCTCGACAGCGAAAGCATCCAGACCTGGCAAAGCGAATGGATGGGTGAGCGGATTCTCCTGCACACGCAACGCCCGATCGTGACTGGCGGCTTCGTCATGGTCGATACGGATATCACCGCGTTGTGCGAGGTAAACGAGAAGAACCGCCGGCTGGAACTGGAGCTGATGGAAACCCACAAGCTCGAGTCTCTCGGCACGCTGGCAAGCGGCGTTGCCCATGAAATCAACACGCCGACCCAGT
This sequence comes from Roseibium aggregatum, assembly GCF_017309185.1. Lineage (GTDB taxonomy): Bacteria > Pseudomonadota > Alphaproteobacteria > Rhizobiales > Stappiaceae > Roseibium > Roseibium aggregatum_B. The sequence goes on from NZ_JAEKJZ010000003.1 coordinate 453,975, forward strand.
TCATCGGCGATAACCTGAAGTTCCTGCGGGAAGCCTTTACCGATCTGACCGAATTTGTCGACAAGGTCGAGAAAAACGCCGGTGAGGAAGATTTGGAACAGCTTCGCGGAATGGACTGGGACTTCCTCAAGGACGAAATTCCCTCGGCGCTTCTGGAGGCCGCGGAAGGGGTCGAGTCGATCGGCAAGATCGTGCGGTCGATCAAGGAATTTGCGCATCCGGACGATACGGAGTCGACCGAAGCGGACATGATCAAGCTGATCGAGAACGCCGTGACGGTCTCTAGGTCGCAGTGGCGTCATAGCGCGGAGCTGACGTTCGAGCCAGCCGAGCCCGACATGATGGTGCCCTGTTATCCGGGAGACATGTCCCAGGTGGTCATCAATCTGGTGGTCAACGCGGCGGACGCCATCTCGGAGTACTCTCAGTCGCGCGATTACAGCGGCGGCAAGGGAGAAATCACCGTCAGCCTGGAGAAGGACGAGCAGTATTGCACCATCAAGGTGGCGGATAACGGCCCGGGCATCCCGATGAATTCGGTCCGCCGCATCTTCGACATGTTCTACACGACGAAACCGCCAGGCAAGGGGACCGGCCAGGGCTTGGCCATCTGCAAGTCCCTCGTCGAGATCAAGCACAAGGGCAAGCTCAGCGTCCATTCGGAGATCGGGAAAGGCAGCACATTCGTCGTGAAATTGCCGCTCAACCCGGTCCACTCCAAACACACCGACCCGGCCCAGTCCCGGGCCGCGTGAGTGACGCCGGGCTCGCGGAGCAAGTCCTCGAAAAGGGTTGCCGAAAACAGGAGTGAGCATTCAAGGCGAAGGCGGCAAAAACGCCTTCGCCCGCCGGTTTTTCCGGCTTGATTGAACCCTGGGCCACTTTCTGGGAGGCCTCCAAGGCGGTCCGGCGCGCCGAGTGTCAAAAAACTGCGTTGTTTTGCACGTACTGAAGCGGGATGCAGGTTTTTTCTCATCCCAGGAACCAGGCCCGATCCGCCGGGGCTGTTCCGGGAGATGTCAGTCGTCGTTCCCCGGATCTTCCATGCGCCAGCAAAAACTAGAAACTCTGGTCTGGCTGGCCAGGCTGAAGAGCTTCCGGGCCGTGGCGGAAAAGCTGAACACCACGCAGGCCGCCATTTCGCAACGGGTCGCCTCCGTGGAGAACCAGCTCGGCGTAACGCTGTTCGAGCGCAGGAAGCGCAATTGCAAGCTGACGGCGGAAGGACGGGAAATCATCCCTTACGCCGAGCGCATTCTCGAGCTGACATCGGAGATGCTGAACCGGGTCGCCAATGTCGATGCCTTTCGCGGGGTGATCCGCCTCGGTGTCGTCGACACGATCGTCCATGTCTGGCTGACGACCCTCCTCGAGCATCTGCAAAAGCATCATCCGCATGTCACGGTGGAGCTCAGAGTGGATACGTCCTCCGTCCTCAGGGAGGCGGTTCAGAGCGGGTCGCTGGACATGGCGTTTCTGGTAGGGCCGCTGGTCGATGCGGATATGACCGCGCGCTACCTGTGCAGCTACGAATTCGCCTGGGTCGCCAACGCAGGCATGAATCTGCAAAACCGGCTGGTCGGCATCGAGGAGCTCTCGTCCAAACCCATCGTCACCTTTCCAAAGTCCTCAAGGCCCTACGCTATCGTGAAGGAACAGTTGAAGGCCGCCAATCTCCAGGCGGCGCGCATCAACGCTTCGGGCTCGGTGACGGCATCCATCAATCTGGTCGCCAATGCGGGCGGCATCGGCTTTCTGCCCGTGGTTTCCATCCGGGAGGAGCTGGCTCAAGGCCGTTTGCACATGATCGAGACAGAGGCCCTGTCCGCCGACCTGCAATATTTCGCCTATTACCCATCGGATCTGCCGCATGCGCTGACCGAGGCAATCGTCGATCTTGCGAAGGAAGTCGCCGCGGTAAATTCGAATGAGCTGGTGTCATAAATACTTCATATTTTCATCCATTTTGGCGGTCTGTGTGTCGCGTTCAACAACATTTTCTTATCAATTACTATAAAGATTAATCGTTTGAGCGCTCGATGGCCTGCCTTTATTACAGTGACCGTTGGCCGATGCCTAGAATTCCACCCGTCCCCTCCCAAGTCATCGAACAAGATTGGATATCGCCATGAAATTGAGAATTGCGGGCAAAACCGTCCGCGGCCTGGTCGCCGCCACCCTGGTTGCCACGACTGGTCTTGCGTCCGCCTTTCCGGCATTCGCCGCGGACAAGGTGCTGAAATTCGCCCATGTCTTGCAGACCAATCACCCGTATCATGACATGGCGCTCAAGTTCAAAGAAGAGCTTGAAGCACGCAATGTCGGCCTTTCCGTCGAGATCTTTCCCGCCGCCCAGCTTGGCAACGAAAGCGAACTGATCAGCGGCCTGCAGCTTGGCAGCGTCGACATCGCCACCATCACCTCCGCGGTCACCGCGAATTTCGTTCCCGACTTTCAGGTCTTCAGCCTGCCGTTCATCTTCCGCGACGCCGGCCACCTGTTCCGGGTTATGGACGGCAAGATCGGCGACGAAATGGCCGCCAAGATGCAGGACGTCGGGCTGGTCAAGCTGGGTTACGGCTATGGCGGCACGCGCGACCTCTACACCAGCAAGGCTGTCCATAAGCTCGACGATCTTCAGGGCCTGAAGATCCGCACGATGAAGAACACCGCCATCATCGACACATGGAACGCACTCGGAGCGGTCGCCACTCCGGTCGCCTGGTCCGACGTTCCGGTCAGCCTCAAGCAAGGCCTGATCGACGGTGGCGAGGGCACCGGCGTCAGTTACCGGTCCATGGCCTTTTACGAAGACACGAAGTATTTCACCCGTCTGGCCTATATCTTCAGCTGGCACAACCTGATGATGTCGAAGATCACCTTCGACGGTTTGAGCAAGGAACAGCAGTCGGCCGTGCTCGATGCGGCGAAGATCGCCGAAAGCTATGAGCGCACCGCCTTCCTCGACCAGGAAGCAGCCCTTTTCGCCGACCTTGCCACCAAGGGGGCCGAGATCATCACGCCGGAAGACCGCGCCGACTGGATTGCCAGGATCAAGGACGTCTATGCGCAGAACGCCGACGACCTTGGCGGGCTCGATCGGATAGAGGCTATCCAGAACTACTGATCGGCGGCAAGCGAAGCCTGACGGAAAACTTGAAGACCGTCACGGCTTCCCGACTGTGCGAGCCACGGGCATCTCCTGCCCGTGGCGCTCCTCCCAAGCGATGGCGACTATGACAGACCCCATGGGCCAGACAGGCCTTTCTTCCCGGATCCGCCTCGGGCTCGGTTTTCTTGAGGCCACCGTCGCGGGAGCCATGCTGACCGTCATGGTCGGCTGCACGGTTCTTCAGGTGGTCGCCCGTTTCGTCTTCCAGACAGGTCTTTCCTGGACCGACGAGGTCGCGATGTTTTCCTTCATCTGGGCCGCCCTGATGGGAGCGGCGCTGGTGATCAACTCCGGTGGCGCCCACCGGATCGATACATTCGTCAATCTGCTGCCGGGATCCGTTCGCCGCGCTGTGCTGGCGCTTGTCTACGCTGCGATCCTGGCCGCGCTGATCCTTCTGATCGTTTACGGCGTGAAACTGCTCGGGGTGGTTCACTTCCAGAGGTCCTCGATCCTGAAACTGAACATGTCCTTTATCTATGTCTCCCTGCCGCTTTCAGCGGGGCTGATGCTGGCGGCCATGCTTCTTGACTGGCGTGTCTATCTCGGCGACGGCGCGGGAGACACTGCCGGGGAGGCCCGCAATGGCTGAGGTTCTCTTCCTGACCTTCGCGGTTTGCCTTGTCCTGTCCATGCCGGTGGTGTTTTCGCTGCTGGTGGCAAGCATCGTGGCGATCCTCTGGGGTGGTGCGCTGCCCTTGACCGTCCTGCCGCACAAGCTCGTTTCCGGCATCGACTCCTATCCCCTTCTTGCGATCCCCCTGTTCATCGTCTTCGGCGAGGTCGTCAACAAGGGCGGTATCGGCCGGCGCATCGTCGATTTCTCCCAGGCGCTTGTCGGCTCCTTCCGGGGCGGGCTGGCCCATGCCAACGTCACCGCCAGCATGTTTTTCGGCGGCATATCCGGTTCGGCGACCGCCGACAGCGCGGCCATCGGGTCCGTGCTCATTCCGGCGATGAAGCGGGGCGGCTATCCGGCGCCGTTTTCCGTCGCGGTCACAGCGACCTCCTCGGTCATCGGCATCATCATTCCGCCTAGCGTCGATCTCATTCTCTATGGCTGGCTGACCGATACGCCGATGGACGAACTCTTCGCCGGCGGCCTGCTTCCGGGCGTTCTGATCGGCTTCGCGCTGATGGCGGTCGCCTATGTGATTTCAAAGCGCAACGGCTACGGCGTCCGGCAACCCTTCTCGCTGCCTGAACTCGCGCGCAAGACGGGAGACACCTTTCCCGCCCTGGTGATGCCCCTGATCATCATCGGCGGTATTCTCGGCGGGGTCTTCACCGTGACGGAAGCCGCGGCGGCGGCCATCGTCTACGGACTGCTGATCACGTGGGGATACTACCGGGAGCTGAAGCTGGCCGATCTGCCGGCCCTGTTCGCGGACGCGGCCAGAACCATCGGCCAGGTGATGTTCCTGCTCGGCACGGCCAAGGTGTTCGCCTATGTGATGACCGTGGAACAGGTGCCGCTGAAACTGTCGCAATCGCTGTTCGCGGTCCTGCCGTCAAGCGACCTGTTCGCGCTCAATGTGATCCTGATCTGCCTGGTCGTCGGCCTGTTCCTGACCCCGGCGATTGCGACCATCATCCTGACCCCGATCCTGTTTCCCGCCGCCCAGAGCTTCGGCGTCGATCCGGTGCATTTCGGTCTGATGCTGGTGTCCGGACTTGCCCTCGGCCACGTGACGCCGCCGGTCGGCCTGACCCTTCTCCTCAGCGCCAGCATCGGAGGCATCACCGTGGAACAGGCCCTGAGACCGCTCCTGCCATTCCTCCTGATGCTCGTCGCCATCGTGCTCCTGATCGCTTATGTACCCGCGATCACGCTGCTCATTCCGGAACTGATGCGGGGCTGATCCGCGTTCTAAAGATCCCGGAGGTGCGGGAAGTCGTCGTCGACCTTGTCGGAATAGCGCCCTTCGAAGGTGTGGGCGCCGACATGCCGGATGGTGGTTTCGCAGTCGAGCCAGATCGTGCCGCCGCACCCCTCGACCCAGCGATTGCTGAAGCGCTGATCCTCGTGCAGGTAGAGACCCCTGCTTTCGGATGTCAGATTGCCGAAGAAATCGTACCATTCCAGGCCCCGATGCGCGGGGAGCAAGGACATGTCGGGGTATTTCTGGACGAGACCGCGTTCAATCATCGTCTTCGGAACCTTGCGGCTCAACAGCGTGAGCCCCTGTCCCGCGGCGGGAACGGAGATGAAACCGTTGCGGGTCTCCGGCTGCCAGTCCCCGTTACCGAAGCTGCGCAGCTGATGGTTGTAGGTCATGCTGCGCGATACGAGCTCCTCGATCGGTGTCCGCTCCTCCTCGGGCCGCTGGAAGTCGGCCTCGATCAGTTTTCGGAGTTGCTCCCAGTTGTAATATTTCTGCGGATAGGCGGAACTCACGAAATCGCCGCCAAAGGCGATCAGCCGCCAGACCGCGTCGGGAGAAAACATCATGTCGGAGTCGATCATCAGCATGTGGCTGAAAGACCGGTTTGAATAGAATTTGCTCATCAGGTGATTGCGGTTGACTGCCAGATCGGCGGCGCCGGTGTAAGTGTCGAAGGAAAAGGCCAGTCCGTGCCGCTGGAATTCCTGCGTCAGGCCGATGAGCGATGCCACCGTCGCCAGCTCCACTTGTCCGCGCGTCGGCATGGCAATCATGATGACGAGCGGCGTCGGCTCGTCCGCGTCATTGTCCATAGATTTTCTCCTCGACGGATCTGGGTGCCTCCAGCGCCACATCGATCGCCGCCTTCAAACTGCAGCGCCGGTTGTTGAGTTTCTGGACCTTGCGCGCGAGGTCTATGTAATCGGGCCCGAAAAGCCGTCGCTCTTCCGCGTCATGAAGCGCGTCCTCAATGTCCCAGAGCTGTCTGTTCACATCCGCCAGTTCCGTTTCCAGGTCGATGGTGGACGGGCAGAAGGCCAATTCGTCTCTCAGGGACCGCAGCCGGTTCAGCGCCGTATCGAACAAGTCGGCCTGCTGGCCGGGCCGGGAATGTTTCACCTTCAGGGCCAGAATGGACAGCCGGTCGCAGAGTTCGCCGGGACCGATTTCAATCAGGATCGGCTTCATTTTGGAGGCGCTTTGGGCTGAACCAATCGGCTGGGCCGGATTTTTTCCGCGGATTTGAACAGCGAGAAGGTTTGATTGAGGTAGCTCACAACCCCCTGGATCTCCTGCAGATAGGCTTCCAGTTCCGGCGTGCGTTCCGCCTCGATCAGTTGGATCGGGCGCGACTGCGGAAAGACTTCGAACATCAGGTAAAACAGCGGGTCTCCACGACGCAGGACAAGTGGCGCACCGGTGTCGTGCCACTCGAAGGCCCAGGTCAGGGTGCGCGGCCAGACATTGATCGGAAACCGTCCGGGAACCATCAGGCCGGGCAGGGGTGTCGTGCTGTAGTGCTGAAACGGCGGCACCTGGGACATGTAGACCGGCTCATCCGCGACGAAGATATAGGGAAGCCGAAGCTGCATCAGCGGCAGGTCCGGGCTGCGCCATTCTTCGCGGGGATGGACGACAATCAGATGCGACAGGGCATGGTCGCGCACCGACGACATGGCTCCGTCCAGGTTTCTGACATCAGGCTCGCCGAAGTCGCTCTCCCCCATTTCGAAGGTCAGGTCGAAGGGGCAGAGGATTTCGAACAGGCGGCTTTCAAGACCCAGAACGGCAGGGCAGGAGGACACGGACTTTGCGTGGGTTCGCGAGCCCTTGCCGGAAATGTGTTTCAGCCGTCTGGGCGGCGCGAAGATGAGATGAGATTCACCCGGCGCGAGAAGCCAGCCGATCGTCGCCGGACCGGTCTCCTTCGCGTCGCCCGAGCCGATTTCAACCGTTACGCTGAAATTCGCGCTGACGGGAGCGGCTTCGCCGTTTTTATCGTCTGAACTGGGCACTGATCCAGGGCGGGGCTGGGAGCCAGCGGTTCAGGCTCTGGTCGAGATAAAGGCCCGTCACCTGATTATAGGTGATGGTAACAGGCTGCCGGGTCGAAGGATGGACGATGTTCCGCGTCACGATTTGCGAAGGGCCACGCCCATGAAGCTGGTTTTGACCGCCAAATGCGGTGTTGGCGTCTTGAAACGCAGTCAAGGCTCTCCCGGTGCCGGGAGACCAGGGATCGCCATAAATCGTATCCATGGCTTTTCCGATGCCAGGAGACCAAGGGTCACCATAGATCGTATCCATGGCTCCTCCCCTGCCTGGAGCGATGCGGCCACCGTAAAGCGTTCCCATGGCTCCTCTGCTGCCGGGAGACATGAGACCGCCATAAACCGTATGCATGCGCGGTGGTTGCGCTGAGATGTGGCCGGCAGTCAGGGTCTCCGAATGCCATTGACCCGGCCGGCCGCCCATCAGCTTGGGGTCGGTTTGCTGCCGGCCACCGCCCAATTTGCCGATATCCTTGTCGATGCCCGGCCTTTTGCGAGAAACCAATGGAACAATCCTTTAAGTAAACTCAGAAAACTATAGACATGGTTCGAAGGATGTCAATTACGTTACGTCATCAGGTGTAGCGGCACTTCCCAGCGAAATCGGCCAACGCTTCCCTTACTCGGATAACGACGTCGCTCCAGTCGTGCGGCTGGCTCTGCCGGAAAAAACGCATTGCCGGATACCAATCGGATCCCGAACCTTCAAAGCCATGAAACCAATGTGGAAACCGGTCCAGCAGCACCCAGACGGGTGTTCCGAGCGAGCCCGCAATGTGCGCGACGGCGCTGTCGGTCATGATGATGAGATCCAGGGACCTGATCAGTGCCGCCGTTTCGGAAAAGTCGAAATCGTCGCAATCGATAATCAGGTCGCCGTAACCGCCCTCGATCAGCTCTCGCTGGGGAGGACCCTTTTGCAGGCTGTAGAGCTGGACGAAGGGCAATTCCGAGAGCGGCAGGAAGTCGGTCAGTCCGGCCGCCCTGTCGGCATTGCCGCCATAGTCCACGTTTCCGGACCAGAGAATGCCGACACGCAGTGGCGCTCTTGCCCGGCCCAGCAATCTCACGAGGCCGCCTCCTTGTGCCGGTTCTGCGTGAAGCTTCGCCGGAGGGTAGCGGGCAGGGTTTTCGACCTCAAGAAGCGAGGGAACGGACAGGATCGGAACCCAGAAGTCATAGTCCGCTTGTGGGCCAGTGTCCTCGTTCCAGGCATCGACCCCTTCAAGGTCCTTGAAAAGATTGGAAAGTGCGGGTCTGGTCTGGACGTGAACCTCGGCGCCCGCCGCCTTGAGGCCGGGCAGAAAGCGGGCGGCCCAGATCGTGTCGCCATGTCCGCCTTCTGGGAGCACGAGAATTTTCCTGCCGCTTAGAGGTTCGCCTTGCCACATGGGCACGGTGTTCCGAGTTGCCGGACAGGAGACATAAATCGGCCGGCGCTCCCAAAGCGGCCAGCCCTCCCTGTAGCGTCTGTCTCCCAGAAGCAGCCAGGTGGCTTCGATGGCCGAAGCGGACGCGGTGTCTTCGATCTCCAACAGCTTTTGAAATGCCAAGAGCGCTTCCTCTCTCTTGTCTGCCCTGGCGAGAGCGACGGCAAGTACGTATTCGGTGTCCAGATCGCCGGGCAGGATCTCCAGCTGGCGTCTGGCGGCGTTAACGGCGTCCGGCGCGCGTCCCATCTGGAGATATTGACGTGTCAGGCGGGACAGCGCTTCCAAAGAAGGCGGCTCGATCGCTGCCGCGCGGATCAGGCAGGCAAGCGCCGCCTGATCCCGGTCTTCGAAGGAATGGGCTTCGGCCAGGAGAAGCCAGGCCTCGACATGATCCGGCGAAAGCTCCAGGCAGGCATCGCACAGCACTCTGGCGCTCTCGGTCTGCTCCCGCCCGAAATTTCGAAGCGCCATCTCATACAGTCTGTCCGCCGCCGGACGGTCATCCTCCCGGGTCATTCAGTCTCCTCGTCTAAACTGAGCGATAGATTTCGTCTCTGCCGATGAATTCGATCACTTCGTAGCCCTTGCCGGCCATGAACCGGGCGATGTCCGGGGTGTCGGTATTGTTCTCGATGCTCCAGGCTTCCACGCGGATGGTGTCGAACGGGAAAGTTTCCAGAACCGCCCATTCTCCACCCTCGATATCCAGGGAAAGATAGTCGATCCGCTTGATATTCGCTTCCTCCAAAAGATCCCGGATGGGCCTCACCGGGACAGGGACGCGCCTTTCCCGATGCGCGGGGTTTTGGCGAACCGTTTCAAGCATTGTCTGTTCGTAGCTTTCTGCCAGGCCGCTCATCTGGGTGTAGCCGTCGAAAACCTCGATGAAGGTGGCTTCCGCCGGAGCGCGCCCCACTGCGCATTGACGACAGGCGCAGCGGCGGGTCCTGCTGGCGGTCTCGAAAGGCGAGGACGCAGGTTCCACAAGAAGCCCGGTCCATCCAAGGTGTTGCTCGAAGAAGAGCGTGTTCGATCCGGTGATGCCGTCGTATCCACCGATGTCGACGAATGTGCCTTTGTATTTTCCTTTGAAAATCTCTTCGTGGAGAAACCGGTCCTGACCTGACTGGCTGAAATAGTCCCGATGGAGGCCAAGCGCTTTTTCGACACTCCAAAGGTCGTGCATCAGGCGGCCGCGGGGCGGTCCGAAAACCTTGTCCAGGTCCGCCGAAAGCCGCGTTCGCAACGGGTTGAGGTCCTCCGGGCTTGCCTCAGGGAAGGACAAGTGAGTGGCCATGCGCGACCTCATCTGGCCAGGGTCAGGCGGTGCCGGGAAGAAGCGCACGCAAGACTTGAAGGAAATAAATGTCCCGGAAGCTTACCGCGTCGAAGGATCGGGTAACACAAGAATTTTGCAGCGACTGGCCCGTGCTCTCTCCGGAGCCCGGCGAACTGGGGTTGGAACGCCAATAATATAAAAAGTCCGGCCCCCGTCGCGTGGAGGCCGGACCTTGGCATCAAGAATGCTGAGGCCGTGTCAGTCTTCCTTGAGGCCCAGCGGGGGGATGCCCTGCTCGGCGCCGTAGTACTTGTAGGGCAGGAACTTGCCGGACATCTTGATGGCGACACGGTCGCCTTTCGGGTCTGCAAGACGCTCCATCTCGAAATCGAAATCGATGGCCGACATGATGCCGTCGCCGAATTCTTCCTCGATCAGCGCCTTCCAGGCCGGAGCGTTGACCATGACCAGTTCGTAGAAGCGGTAGATCAGCGGATCGGTGGGCGGCATCGGCGTGCCCTGGCCGCGCATCGGAACCTCGTTGAGCATTTTTTCTTCCAGCTCGGTCAGGCCGAACAGGTCGGCGGCCGCCTTGGCAAGCGGCTTGACGAGCTTTTGCTGGCCGAGCAGGGCGCCGACGACGAGCACGGGGCTCATGCCGCCGATTTCGTCGGTGATGTACTTCCAGGTCCAGCCTTTCTCGCGTTTGATGTCGAGGATCTTTTCCGTCAGGTCGTCTCTCTTCATGGGGGTCTCCTTGGTTAGAGCTATCGGGGTTGGAGGTCAGCCAGTCGCCGTGGCGGCGGGCCTGGATGAAGGTTGCGCGGGAGCGCCCTGGAGCTCGCGGCGGGCCAGCATATGGGCGCGTGGCGCGTTCACCGCGTCCACGGCGATGAGGCAGTCGTCCCTGAAATAGCGCAGCGAGAAGCTTCCCGAGGCCGGGTCGCCGTCGAGTTCCGTCCGGTCGTACCCTTCAGACAGGCCCGCGATCTGCAGCTTGGCGTCATACTGGTCGCTCCAGAACCAGGGCACGGGATCGTAGGGAACGGTCTCGCCCAGCATGCTTCCGGCGGCGATCTTCGCCTGATCGATCGCGTTTTGAACGCTTTCGAGGCGAATGATCCGGCCGTAGCGGGCGGACGGGAACAGGGTGCAATCGCCGGCCGCATAGACATCGGGAGCGCTGGTGCGGGCGAAGGCATCGACCTGGATGCCGCCGGAAACGGTCAGTCCGGCTTCCTGGGCCAGTTCGGTCACCGGTTCGGCGCCCACGGCCATCAGGACGAGGTCGGCGGGGCGTTGCGTTCCGTCGCTCAGTTCGACAGCGGATACCCGACCGTCTCCTACGATCCGCTTGACGCCCGTTTCCAGAAGAAGGGCGACGCCGTTCTCCCGGTGGAGCTGGTGAAAATGCTCGGAAATCATCGGAGCGACCGAGCGTTCCATGGCACGCGGGCGGGCCTCGACGACACTGACCGTCTTGCCGAGTTTCGCGGCGACCGCGGCGAATTCCATGCCGATGTAACCGGCGCCGAGAATGACGATGTTTTGTGCGTCCTGGAGCGGGCCGCGGATTGCGGCGACGTCCTGCATCGTGCGCAAGGAGAAGACACCATCGAGGTCCGCGCCCTCCAGCGGGATCTTCCGAGCCCGTGTGCCGGTCGCGATCAGAAGGCTTGAGTAGGAAAGTCCGGAGCCGTCGCCAAGGGTCACGCGGTGATTGTCCGGGTCGATCGCTGCGACCTTTTCGGCCGGGCGGAGGTCGATGGACGCCGTCTCGAAATAGGCCCGCGGCCTTAGAAACAGACGCTCCTCGTCCATTTCGCCTTTCAGGTAGGCCTTGGAAAGCGGCGGGCGCTGATAAGGCAGGTATGGCTCGTCGCCGATCATGACGAGACCGCCGTCATAACCTTTCTGGCGCAGGGTTTCGGCGGCCTTAAGGCCGGCTTGTCCGGTGCCGATAATGAGAATGGGCGCGCTCATGGCTTGTCAGTTCTTAACGTTCGAATGGAATTTGGCGGGGCATGGGGCGCAATAGCGTCCCATGCCGGGCAGACGATCAGTAGGGGAGGCCTTCCTCGATCGGCAGGGACGGGTCGCGGGACCATTCGTTCCAGGAGCCGAAGTAGATCTTGACGTCCTTCACGCCCGCTTCCTTGAGCGCCAGATAGGTGTTGGAGGCGCGGGCGCCCTTGAAGCAGTAGAGAGCGACCGGCGTTTCCGGGGTGATGCCCACGGTCGCGCATTCCGCCAGCACTTCTTCCTTGGTCTTGATCATCGGGCCGTCCGCGGTCGGCTTCATCATCCGGTACCACTCGATCCAGCGAGCGCCGGGAATGCGGCCCTTGCGCGGGCAGAAGTCCTTGCCGTAGGGCGAGGAGCTTTCGGCGATCCATTCGTCGATGTCGCGCACGTCGAGCTTGACGACCTTCTCGTCCTTGACGGCGTCCAGCATTGCGGCGGTGTCCATCATGAGATCCTTGCCGGTTTCCGGCAGGGGGAAGGTCTTCGGTTCGGGCGCGGGAGCGTCGGTCGAGGTTGCGAGGCCGGCGGCCTCCCAGGCAGCAAAACCGCCATGCAACACCTTCACCTTCGGATAACCGAGATACTGCAGCAGGAAGTAGCCGCGGCAGGACTGGCCGAAGCCGGTGTTCATGGACTGCTCGTAGATGACGGCGGTTTCTTCGCCCGACAGGCCGACGGAGCCGAATTCCTCGGCGAACTTGCTGCGCAGTTCGGCGATGCCCTCCGGCGTGGAGGTGGCCAGATAGGTGAAGATGTCATGCAGGTTGACGGCGCCCGGAACATGGCCGGCGGCAAAAGCGTCCGGAGCCCGCGTGTCGATCACCACGCAGGGTTCGGCCGCAACCAGCGCCTCGAGCTCCTGGGGAGAAATCAGGGTCTTTTCAATCATGCTGTCTTGCCTTTCTTGTGAGATGCCGGCCGGGGGCGGTCCCCAGCCGCGTTGTCTTGTGACTTCCTTCCGCGCGGCTTCTTCAGGCCGCTTCAAAATCCGCGAGCATTTTTCGAAGCTGTTTGGTGGCAGGCGTGACGATGGCGACAAAATAGGCTTCCCTCAGACGGCGCTGGGCCGCGCCGCGCTTGACGTAGCCGCGGGCGCCGCAATGGAGCATGGCGTTGTGCGCGGCTGCGACGGAAGCGTCTCCGGCGGCCAGACGCGCCTCGATCACCCGTTTGAAAAACTCCGGAGAAGGGTCGTACGGGGTTGCGCACAGGCTGTAGACCTCGTCTTCCATCTTGGCCAAAGTCTCCCGGAAATCGTCCGGCTGGTCCGGCAGATGGCAATTGACATGGGAGAGATTGGCGCCTGCCTGCTCCATCAGCTCGATGCAGTTCCTGATCAGGCCGAAGGCCATGCCTGCCTGGAGCAGAATGAAGCCGGCGCGGATCCTCGGGATGTAGTCGGAGATCGGATCGGCGAGGACATGCTCGTCGGGAATGAAGGCCTGACGGAACTGGATGGCGAAGGTGCGGGTGCCGTCCAGAGCGACGAATTCATCGTTGGCGACGATCTTGGTGTTTTCGTTTGAACAGTCGGCGACGGCCATGACCATTTTGCCGTCTTCGCCCGGAAGCGAGAAGACGATCCCGAAATAGTGATCCTCGCCCAGGTTGGAGACCCAGGGCAGCATGCCGGTCACGGAGAAACCGCCGGGAACGCGTTCGGCCTTGAGCTTCAGGCGCTCGATGCCGAAGAGGGTCTTCATGGGGTTGGACAGTCCCGTACCGCCCAGGGCCTCACCGGTCAGAAGTTTCGGGCCGATCGTGGTCTTCAAGGTGGAATTGTCGCTGTTGGCGATGTACCAGGCGAGCGCATCCTGACACCACACGCAGAACGCCGTGGACAGGCAGTGCTCGCTGACCTCGGACATGGCGCGGACGGACGTCCCGATGTCGATGCCGCCGCCATCCACCATGGGTGCGTGCGCGGAATAGGCGCCGGCCTGCCCCAGGGCGCGCATGAAGTCCTCCGGGTAATGACCCTTGAGATCGATATCGTGAACCAGAGGGGCCAGATCCTTTTGGGCCATCTGGCGGACGGTCTCGACCAGTCCGGCCGCGTCCGGTATCGGGCCGGATACCTGTGCCGGTTGGACGCCAAGCTGTACGTTCATTTTCGTTACTCCTAGAAAAGGCCCCTCCGAAAGGCAGCCTGCCCCCGGCTGCTTGGGGGCAGGTCAATGCTGTCAGACGGACTCGGCGACCATGTTCACCGGCCGGGAGAAGGTGTTGAACACCGGCGACCACTGGCAGACATGGGCGATCAGTTCGTCGATGGTTTCCTGCGGAGCGTCCGCGTCCATGTGGACCTTGATGCGCACATCGGTGAAGCCGACAGGCTTCTCGCTGGTGTCGCCGGTGCCCCAGACAGCGGTGATGTTGAGATCGCCTTCCAGCTCCACTTCGAGTGTTGTGATGGTGATGCCCCGGTGGACGGCATTGGCGTGCAGGCCGACGGCGATGCAGGAGCCGAGCGCGGCGAGGGAAGCCTCAGAGGGGTTCGGCGCGGTGTCGTCGCCAAGCAGGCCCGGGGGCTCGTCAACGATGTAGGGCTGCAGGTCGCGGATGTAGTTGGCGTGACGGAAGCGGCCTTCGGCCACGGTCTTGCACTTGAGGGTCTTGACCGCCTTGGGGTCGGCCTTGCCCTTTTCGATCAGGCCTTCCAGACCGTCCTTGTCGATCGGAGCAAGGCACCCGGTCAGGGCCGTTGCGGGTTCGTTGGACATTTCACTCTCCTTGGGTTGCGACGCCGGATTGTCCGGCGCCATTGGGTTAGTCCTCGCGGTGCCAGCTCAGACGCGCGATGGCCTGCTGGCAGAGGAAATCGAGGCCGAAGCCGATGATGCCGATGACCACGACGGTGGCGGCCAGACGGTCGTATTCGAGGGTGTCGCGGGCGTCGTTGATGGCGTAGCCGAGGCCCGATGTGACGCCGAGATATTCGGCCGGGACGAGCACCACCCAGGCGACGCCGAGCGCCAGCCGGATGCCGGTCAGAATGTCCTGGGAGATCGCCGGCAGGATGATGGTGAACAGCATGTGCCAGGGACGGGCGCCGAGATTGCGCGCGACCTTGAACCAGGCAGGATCGACCCTTTTCAGTCCGGCGGCGGTGGAAAACAGAACCGGCCATACCGCGGCAATGCCGATCAGGAAGACAATCGCTCCGTCCCAGGTGGCGAAGGCCATCACCGCGATCGGCATCCAAGAGAGGGGCGAGATCATGCGCAGGAACTGGAACGGAATATTCGTCAGCTTGCGCGCCTGATGAAACCAGCCGATGAGAATGCCGGTCGGCACTCCCACCGCGACCGCCCACAGCAGGCCCAGACCGACACGGTAAAGGCTTGGAATGGCCATGTCGGCGGCTTCGCCGGTGGCGATCATCTCGTGGAGCCGGGCGAACGTCGGCCCGGGGGCGAAATCCGTAAAGGCGAAGAGATCCGGATTGGACTGCGCAATCCGTCCGCCCAGCCACCACAGCACGATGAGCAGGGCCATCCCGCCCAGGGCATAGGCCAGGTCCACGGCAAGCGCGGCCGCCCTGGCATGCCCCGAAACGCGTTCGCGGACGGGGCCCGCCGTTTCCACCCCGGTCTCGACCGGGGTGGGGGGCGTTGCTTCCTGAAGGAGGGCGGAGGACTGGGTCACAGCGCCAGGACCTCCTCACGCTCGTAAGGATTGTCGGGATTAACGGACGGATCGTTCTTCCACTCGGGGTTCTTCTCGAGCGCGGTCTTGACGAAGCTGCGATCGACCAGATCGTCGGCGACAAATTCCGGGTCGAGCGCGCCGAGGAAGGTCTTGTCGCCGCCGACAACCGTTTCCTTCATCTGTTCCACCGTCAGCTTGGTGGCGGACGGATAAGGCCAGGGCTGGAAGTCGATGCGGCCGTTGCCCCAGTCGTCCACGTGCTGGACCGCACCGCTCGTGCGGTAGCTTTCCAGGTCGTATTCGGTCATGGCGCGGGTGACGACCGGCGCGGGCGCGGGCAGGTAGCCCTCGCCGTTCTTGGAGATGATTTCGGCGACTTCGGCCTTGTTGTTGGACGCGTAGATCGCGCCGCGAACCACGGCGTTGACGACTTTCTGGGTCCATTCCGGACGCGCCTTGGTGGCCTCCTCGTGCATGCACAGGACGCAGCAGGGGTGGTTCTTCCAGATGTCGCCGGTGAAGCGCAGCATGCGGGCGCCGGCCTTCATTTCGCCGAGCGCGTTGAACGGTTCGGCGACGATATAGGCGTCGAGTTTTTTGGCGGCGAGGGCGGCCGGCATTTCAGGCGGCGGCAGGACCTGAAGGTTGCACTCGTCGGCGGCCAGCGTCTCGCCGTCGCCCTTGATGACCGGCTTGATGCCTGACTGGCGCAGAGCATATTGCAGCACGATGTTGTGCATGGAGTACCAGAAGGGCACCGCCACCTGCTTGCCGCCAAGCTGGGAGAAATCGGTGATGTCTGTGTGGCGGCCGACCACCAGACCGGAGCCGTTGGTGTGCGCCCAGGCCATGATCTTGACCGGGAAATTGTTGTTGTAGCGCATCCAGATCGGGATCGGATTGAGGAAGTGCACAACGTTGAACTTGTTGGAGACAAAGCCTTCGATCAGCGGCGACCAGCCGCGGATCAGGGTCGGGCGCTCCGCTTCCAGGCCCTCGTCCCCGAAGAAGCCCTTGGCATGGGCGACCAGGAGCGCGGTGGCGTCGGTGATCGGCAGGTAGCCGATACGAACGACCTCGTCTTCCTGGGCATAGGACATCTGCGGCAGGCTTGAGAGCAGGCCGGAGAGGGAAGCGAACAGACCGCCCTTGGCGAACATGCTGAGCATCTGGCGGCGGGAGTAGTCGCCGGCATAGGCTTCGCCGGCCCATTTTTGCATGGCCCAGTCGAACTCGCTGGTGTTGAGGCTGTCTAGATACTGCTTTTCATGGGTACTCATAGGCGGATGCCCCTTATGCTCAGGTGGTGGTCGGGATCAGTTGAAGGTTCCGTCGGCCGGTATACGGATGTCGTCCGTTTCGGCGGCCGGTTCGTTCTGGCTGGAGAAGGCGTCCGCATCCGCCATGGCGAGGCCGGCGGCTTCCTCGTAGGCCGCCACAAGCCGGTTGCGGATGCCGGCGAAAGCGGGGGTGGAGGGACTGCGGTCACCCGGGATGGGGATGGGGAGTTCCTTGTGGATCCGCCCCGGATTGGCCTTCAGCACGAAGGCCCGGTCGGCCATCATGACGGCCTCGTTGATGTCGTGAGTGACGAGCACCAGCGTGATGCCCCGGTCGGCGGCGATCCTGCGGATGTCGCGCTGAAGCGCGTGACGGGTGAAGGCGTCGAGCGCCGACAGCGGCTCGTCGAGCAACAGGACCTGCGGGTTGAGAGCCAGAGAGCGGGCGAGCGCCACCCGTTGCTGTTGCCCGCCAGAGAGATCCTGGACGTTGCGTTTGGCGTAGGCCTCAAGTTCGACCAGGGCCAGCAATTCCGGAATCCGCGCCTTCGCTTCGCGCATGCGGCCATTGAACTTCAGGCCGATGGCGATGTTCTGCTCCACGCTCATCCAGGGATAAAGGCTCGGCGTCTGGAACATCATGACCCGGCTGGGCGAGGGTGCGTCAACAAGCGCGCCGTCCACATACACTTTTCCCTGGCTCGGCTGGGACAGGCCGGAAAGAATGTGCAGCAAGGTAGACTTCCCACAGCCCGAGCGCCCGATCAGCGCAACGGCTTCGCCCGGCTGGATTTCAAGGTCGATTCCGGCCAGCGCCTGCGTCGCCCCGCGCCTGTAGGTGTGGGAGATGCCTGTAGCCTTGATATGTGCGCCCTTCATCTGCCCGCTCCCTAAAAGAAACATACCGTTCTGTTTTCATCGAGCCTTGTTAAGCAGGGATCGTGCCAAATGCCGAAAAGCGGAGGTTATGGTTGAGATTCAATGGCAACCTGCCTTTTGTCGCAGGATGGAATGTTTCAAGAATGGCTATTTTCAGGTCTTCTGCACGGAAAATAGCCTAATTTAAAGGCGAGTGTACTTCGTGTGCACCCGCTCGGAGAGGCGTTAAGACTGCAGGTAAAGATTGCAGTGCGGCTCGCCCTGGGCTATATAAAAGGAAACCGATCTGTAGCTTTTTGGAGGGTCCTGTGAGTCTTGTCGCAGAGATGAATGTCAGCGAAGGCGGCCGTGGGCAGGCGCGCGAGCGCCTGCTGCTGGCCGCCTCGGACCTGTTTTGCCGGCATGGGATCAACGCGACCGGCGTTGACGCGGTTGTGACCGCTGCGGGGACGGCCAAGACCACTCTCTACAAGGCCTTCGGGTCCAAGGAGGGGCTGGTGGAGGCGGTTCTGGAGCGCGAAGGGGAGTTGTGGCGCCAGTGGTTCGTCGATGAAGTGGACGCTATTCCCGGTGACGCGTCCAACAAGCTGGTGGATCTCTTCGATGTGCTCAAGCGCTGGTTCTGCGAGGAGAACTTTTTCGGTTGTCCGTTCATCAATGCCATTGGCGAACACGACAAGAACGATGACCGCCTGCGCGATATCGCCCTGCGGCACAAGGGTATCGTCCTCGACAAGATCCGCGAACTGGCCCGTCAGGCCCGTCCGGCCGACCCGGAGGGGCTGACGCACGAACTGGCCCTTCTGATCGATGGCGCCATCGTCGCCGCGCTGCTCACGCGCGACCCGAGCGTCGCCGATCACGCCAGAAACGCTGCCGCCCGCATTCTCATGAAGTGACGATTCTGGATTCTGTCTCTTCGGTTGAGCGGATCACTTTGGTTGCTGCCGGGGCGGATATCGGGCCGGCATCGGGAAAGACACTCGGTGCGCTGTGGTGGAAAGGCCGTTCGACTGACAGTCGTCGCGTCTTTCAGGAGGTCGCGCGCGTTTGCCGTTCTGGTGATGGTAAAAATTTCCGGGAAGGGCAATTTTGTTTTTCGGGCCCGGTAAATCTTCTTCATTGGTAAAATTTTCGTTGTTGATTGATTTATGTTGCTGCTTCTGGTGTCGATAGAAGTTAATATGCTGTGATAAGTCCCAATGACATTATTTTCTATTTTGATTTTTTTGATTTAATTCGACCTCAATTCTTTGGGTTTGAAAATAGATATTAAACGACTGATGCCTATACTGCCTTTTAGTCAATTTGGCACGAGAGAGTGGTATGGGCCGTCTGTTTCTTTGTACGCTTACTATCAAGCTGATCCTGATCTTCTGTGCACCGTCCCATGGACAGTCCGGCCAGGCGATCTTGTCCGTTTCGGGAAATATCGCGGCTGGGCAGATCGATCTCACGCGTGACGATCTGGAGCGGCTTCCGCAGAGCCAGATCAGGACCGGCACCCCCTGGCACAAGGGAATCGTCACGTTCGAGGGGCCTCGGCTTTCCGACCTTATGAAGATGGTCGGAGCCAGCGGCGAAACGGTCGAAGTCATAGCGCTCAACGACTATAGCGCCAGCTTGCCGTTCTCCGACTTCGATGCCTTCAATCCCATTCTCGCTCTCAAGGAAAATGGGCAATTCATGACGGTTCAAAGCAAGGGGCCGCTGTTTGTCGTCTATCCCTTCGACGACCGGCCGGAACTCAAGACAAAACTGTATTTCGCTCGGTCGGTCTGGCTTGTGCGGGCTCTCAAGATCAACTGAGAAACAAACATGAGCCTTGGTTGAAACCATTGTAAAAGGCCCGGCAATGCATCGTTCTTTTTTCACGGTCCTGTTGTCCGCAGTTTTTCTGCTGATCGTTCTCGTGACATTCCGTCTGCACGAAAGTCTGCATGACACGCAATCTGAGACGATCGGCCGGACCATGCAATACGATGCTGCCTGGAACGGAGCCAATGGCCGGCTGGAATTTTACCAACTGATCGCGTCGGCGCAAAAATTCCTTCTCGATCCGTCCGAAACCAACCTGAGGGACACGGAGCTCAGATACGATATCCTGGTGTCTCGGATATCGGTCTGGGAGGGCGAAGGGTTCCAGGCCTTCCTCGGCACAAGGCCGGACCTCCGGGAGGTTTTCAACGAGCTGAAGCACAGCCTAACGGATCTCGAGTCTTCGCTTCGAGACCTGTCCGATCCGGCTCGCTTGGAGACTTTTCTGGCAACTCTGGAAGACCTGAAGCCGAACCTGGACCGGCTCGCGTCCGAAGCCTATCGCGGAAATCTTGAACTGAATGCGACGGCTCATGCCGACTTGCTGGAAAGCTTCCGGCTCGAGGCCCTCTTTTTTATCGGCGTCTTGAGCTTTGAGACCCTGCTGCTGGTGATTGCGCTTCTGCAGAACAATTCCTTGTCCGCCGCAAACCGGAGGATACGAAAGAACGCAGAGGAACTGGCCTTTCTGGCGCACAACGATTCCCTCACCGGCCTGCCGAACCGCGACTATTTCAAGGACATTCTGAAAGAAACCGGCAATACGGACGCCCAAGACCATGAAATTGCGGTCTTTGCCCTGGATCTGGACGGTTTCAACGTCATCAACGACACCGTCGGTCATTCCGGCGGTGATGCGCTTCTGACGGCGGTCGCGGAACGGCTGAAACGCCGCGCGGTCAGACTGGATAGCCGCAATGTCGTGGCCCGCCTCGGCGGCGACGAGTTTTTGCTTCTTGTTCACAAAGGGCACGGGGCGCCCGGGTTCGACGAGATCGCCGGTTCCATCATTGACTGGTTTTCCGAGCCCTTCAGGACAGAGGCCGGAAACATGCTCGTCCACGCGTCCGTCGGCTATACCGTTGTTACGCCGAATGAAGAGGACCCGCAGAATATCCTCAAGGATGCCGATCTTGCGCTCAACGCGGCCAAAGCCGGCGGGAGAGGCGGTATTGCGAAATACGATCTCGACATGCGGCAGCTTCTGGAGCAGCGTACCTGGATCGAGAAGGAGCTCGACTTCGCGCGCTGGCGAAACGAAATCGTTCCCTATTATCAGCCGCAAATCGATCTCGAGAGCGGTGAGGTGGTCGGATACGAGGCTCTGGCGCGATGGGATCACCCGAGACGCGGTTTGCTGGGGCCGGATGCGTTCATCAAAATTGCCGAGATCAGTGGAGACATCGCCTGGATGGGGGAGGGCATTCTTCGAGCCGCGTGCACCGATATCCAGCAGATTTCCACCACGGCCCGGGTTTCCGTCAATCTGTCCATCGCGCAACTCGTCGGCACCGATATCGTGTCGACTGTCAAACGGGTTCTCGAAGAGACAGGACTGCCTCCCCGGCGTCTGACGCTCGAAATCACCGAGAGCATCGCCATGCTGAACGAGGATCTGATCTTCGACGCGCTGCGCGAGCTCCAGAAAACCGGAATCGCGATTGCGCTGGACGATTTCGGCACAGGCTATTCGTCCCTGTCCAAGATCGGCCAGTTCAGATGGGACGAACTGAAGATCGACAAGAGCTTCGTCCCGGAAAACCAGGGTAACGAAGTCCTTTTCGCGATCGTTGAGTTCCTGCGCAAAATCTCCAGACAGATCGACTGCAAGCTGGTCGTTGAAGGTGTGGAAACGGAGGCGCAGCGAGACTTGTTCGCGAAACTCGGGTGTCAGATCGCCCAGGGCTACCTCTTCGGACAACCGGCCCCCGCATGGAATTTTATGGACGCCCAGGCGGAGAACGTCCGGCAAACAGCCGGCAAGCAATTGTCTCGCCGCTGAATTAAGTGACCCGATCGCCAGCGCCGCTCGTTTGCTCAAAAATAGTGCTGGAGAATGGCAGGAGACAATTCCGGAACACGGAAGGGAAGACACGGTAATTCAACCGTTTAAAGCTCCCCGTAATCAGGGGATCCGCATTTGTTTTCTTAGTTTTGAAGTTTCTTGAACGCGCAAAAGCCATCTTGACAAATTTGTAGATTGGCTATGGCTTAATGTTTTGGGAGGCGTGTTGTTTTTTAGGGGTGTGTCCGGGAATGCGGACTTTTTCGGAATGTGAGTTTTTCCGTGCATATGGCATTTCCGGCGTGATCGTCCGGTCGTCGGATCGATTTCAAGGCACATTTGCCTGCACGCCTGGAGGCAGCTGGTGACAAACGAAGGCGTCGCGATATCCGCGCAAGCTGTCTCCAAGGTTTTCGGCACCGCGCCCAACGAAATGCGGGCGCTGGATGCCGTATCGGTGGACATCAGGCGCAACGAGTTTTTCACCCTGCTTGGACCGTCGGGCTGCGGCAAGACCACACTCCTGAGGATGATCGCGGGTTTCGAGGCTCCGACCGAGGGTGCGATCCTGCTGGAGGGCGCCGACATCACCGCCGAGCCGCCGTTCAAGCGGCCGGTGAACACCGTCTTTCAGAGCTATGCGCTGTTCCCGCACCTGACAGTGTCTGAAAACATTGCCTTCGGCCTGGAGATGCTTGGCCGGAGCAAGGCGGAGACCGAGACAGCCGTGCGCGAGATGCTGGCGCTGGTGCGCATGGAGGAAATGAGCGGACGTCTTCCGGCCCAGCTTTCCGGCGGCCAGCAACAGCGTGTCGCGCTCGCGCGCGCGCTGGCACCACGGCCTTCCGTCCTCTTGCTGGACGAGCCTCTGTCGGCCCTCGACCTTAAACTGCGCCAGCAGATGCAGATCGAGCTGAAGCGGATGCAGAGAGATACCGGCATCACCTTCATCTTCGTCACCCACGACCAGGAAGAAGCGCTGACCATGTCGGACCGGATCGGCGTCATGAACGGCGGAAAGATCCTTCAGGTCGGCAGTCCGCAGGAAATCTACAACCGTCCGGTCAACCGCTTCGTGGCGAGTTTCATCGGGGAATCCAATTTCCTCGACGCAGAGGTCGTGGAAAGCGGGCGGCCCGCGCGGGTGAAGCTTGCCGGAGGGGTCGAAATGGCGGCCGATTATCTGGAGGGCGAAACCCCGTCCGGAAAGGTAACGGTGACGGTCCGGCCGGAACAGATCGTTCTTGACCCGGCCGGGGGCGCGGAAGGGCTTGCCGGCAAGGTCACCAACACCCTTTATTTCGGTACCGATCTTTATTGCTACATCGATCTGGGCGGCGGAACCGAGCTTGTCGCCAGAACACCGGCCTCCGCCGGCGGCGAGGGTCTT
Organism: Roseibium aggregatum; assembly: GCF_017309185.1. GTDB lineage: Bacteria > Pseudomonadota > Alphaproteobacteria > Rhizobiales > Stappiaceae > Roseibium > Roseibium aggregatum_B. The sequence continues at coordinate 476,844 of NZ_JAEKJZ010000003.1, forward strand.
CACAAGGTCGGCGATGCGGTGAACATCGGCTTCGCGCCCGGTGCGCTACGCATCGTGGGAGGCTGACCGTGACAAGGAAACCGCCTGAACCCGGAGTTCTGGAAGCCAGGCTCGAAGCGACGCGCGTCAAGCGCAACTGGTTGCTCTCCCTGCCGGCGCTTGTTCTGCTCCTGGTCGGCGCGTCCGGCCCGCTGCTCATCGTGCTGGTCTATTCCTTCATGGAACCGGGGGACTACAGCGGGGTCGTCTGGAAGCCAACCTTCGATGCCTGGGTGCAGATTTTCTTCAGCCGGGACATCTTCGACGACACGCTGGGGCTGGCCGACGCGCATCTGACGATTTTCTGGCGGTCCGTGCGGCTCTCGCTCCTGACCACGCTGATCACCATCGCCTTCGGATTGCCGACGGCCTATTTCATCGCCACGCGGCCCGGAAGGGCCCGGGTCTTCTGGCTGTTCCTGATCACGATCCCGTTCTGGACCAATCTCCTGGTGCGCACCTTCGCGATCCTGGAAATGATCCGCTCCGAAGGCCTGATCAACACCTGGCTGCAGAACCTCGGCCTGATCTCCGAACCGCTGCAGATCATGTATACCGACACGGCGGTCCTGATCGGCATGGCCTATGTCTATCTGCCGCTGATGGTACTGCCGCTCTATGCGGCCATCGAGCGCTTCGATTTCCGTCTGGTGGAGGCCGGCTACGACCTTTACGCCAACCGCTGGCAGGTCTTGCGCCGGGTCATCCTGCCCATCGTCAAACCGGGCATCGTCGCCGGGTCCATCCTCGTCTTCGTGCCGTCGCTTGGCGCCTATGTGACCCCAAGGGTGCTCGGCGGTGGCAAGAACATGATGATCGGCAACTTCATCGAGCTGCAGTTCGGGCAGGGCCGGAACTGGCCGCTGGGTTCGTCGCTGTCGATCCTGCTGCTTCTGATCGTGATGGTGGCGCTGCTGTTCTACGTGCGTGTCTCCACCCGGGAGAGCGAGCGATGAGAGGCGCAAAACCGTTTTCCATCCGGCGCATTCCGGGCTTTACCATGATCGCCGTCACCTGCTTCGTGCTGCTCTACGCGCCGATCCTGACCATTGTCGTCTATTCCTTCAACGCCGGGGACTCCGTGGCGCTCTGGAAGGGGTTTTCCCTCAAGTGGTATGTTGTCGCCGCCCAGAACCAACAGGTCCAGGAGGCCACGCTGCGCTCGCTGGTCATCGCGCTGGCGGCCTCCCTGATTTCGACGACGCTCGCCACGATGGCGGCATTGGGGACGACGCGGACACGCGGTTTTCCCGGCAGGACGGCGATCTACGTGATGATAAACCAGCCGCTGATGGTGCCGGAGATCGTCACCGCCGTGGCGCTTCTGATCTTCTTCGCCAGCATCAAGGTTGCCACCGGCTATACCGGCCTGGGCTATTTGATCCTTGCCCATTCCGCTTTCTGCATCCCCTTCGCCTATCTGCCGATACGCGCGCGCATGGAGGGGATGGACCTCTCTCTGGAATCCGCCGCCGCCGATCTTTACGCCACGCCCTGGCGGACCTTCCGGCGGATCACCCTGCCGCTGATGGCGCCGGGTATCGTTGCCGGCGCGATGCTCGCCTTCGTCATCTCTCTGGATGACGTCATCATCACCGAATTCGTCAAATCGGCCGGCCAGGATACGCTGCCGACCTACATGCTCGGCCAGTTGCGCCGGGCCATCACCCCGGAGGTGAACGCCATTTCAACGGTCCTGCTCGCGCTGACCGTCCTTCTTCTCACCGTGTTCTTCATTCTCTCAGGCAGGGGCACGGCGAAAAGCTGAAGAATCTAAAAATGCCGAAAGAGGGGAATTCATCATGCATCTCATTCGACTGACCACGGCAACGGCGGCGGCTTTGCTCGCCACGACGGCCCTGTCCTTCGCCGAAGGCGAACTCAACATCTACAACTGGGGCAACTATACCAACCCCGAGCTGATCAAGAAGTTCGAGGAAAAATACGACGTCAAGGTCACGCTGACCGACTATGATTCCAACACCACGGCGCTCACCAAGATCGAGGCCGGCGGCAGCGGCTTCGACATCGTCGTGCCGACCGGCAACTGGGTGCCGATTTACGTCGAAAAGGGCCTGCTGCTCGAAACGCGACCCGACCAGATGGAAAACTTCAAGAACGTCGCCGAGCGCTGGGTCGATGTGCCGTGGGATCCGGGCCGTCACTACACCGTGCCGTGGCAATGGGGCACGACCGGGGTTGCGGTCAACAAGACGTCCTATTCCGGCGATGTCAACACTTCGGCGATCTTCCTCGACCCCCCGGAAGAACTCGTCGGCAAGGTCAATGTCGTCCCGGAAATGAACGACATCATCAACATGACGATTTTCTACGTCGGCGGCGAGGCCTGCACGGAAGACAAGGAAGTGCTGAAGAAGGTGCGCGATACACTCGTGGCGGCCAAACCGAAATGGCTGTCGATGGACTACGGCACCACGGACAAGCTGAAGAGCGGCGAATACCAGGCGACGGTCAACTGGAACGGCTCCACCTTCCGCGCACGCCTGGAAAACCCGGAGGTGGTCTACGGCTATCCCAAGGAAGGCTATCCGCTGTGGATGGACGCCGTCGCCGTCCTGAAGGACGCCAAGAACGTCGAGAACGCCAAGCTCTTCCAGAACTTCATCATGGAACCGGAAAACGCGGCCCTGATCTCGTCTTTCGCCCGTTACGCCAACGGCATCAAGGGCTCCGAAGCCTTCATGCCGGAAGACATGAAGGGCGCGCCTGAACTCGACACCCCGGAAGACCTCCAGGCTGCCGGCCAGTTCATCCCGGTCTGCCCGAAATCGGCAAGGGATATCTACACGGCGATCTGGACGGAACTGCAGAAATAAGCCGATGAAAGAACGGCGGAGCGGCTCAAGCCGCTCTGCCGGAAAAAAGCTGCAACGTTTTCGAGTAACTTCCGGATTTATCCCGGGCTGCCCTCCGGCGCCCTGTTTAGTATGCCCCAATTTGCCGATGAGGACGCGGGTGGGCTCGCGCATGCCGGCGAAGGATCGCATCAGGGCCGAGATTCATCCTGGCCTTGAAGCCTGATGTCGGTGACGGGATTGCCGCCGGCGCAAGATTGAACCGGGCGCTGATGCCTTGGCTTTTCATCTCGGATCTTTTCACACCTGAGCAAACCTCGCGGCCTGTTTCGCTGACGGCTTCAAACGCCGCGCTTGGCTATGGTGTCCCATCAACATTGAAACATCTGCCGGGCAGCCATCAGTGCTTTTGTAACAGGACAACAGCATTTCCACCCGCCGTCGTGGCAATCGCGATCACTGGGTCTGGAACAGGCAGTGCGCCGTTCAATCCGGGCGGCTGGCGAGTAATCCATTTGTTGACTTTCTGTTAATTTTGAAACAAGTGTTGCAAGTTGCAAATGAGCGCGCAGGATCGATCTCATGCTCAAGCCGGCGCTTGCCGATCGGATTATCGAAAATTTCGGCGGTTTCCCGAAGGAGCTGAAAAAGGCGGCGCGTTTCGTCATCGACAACCCGAGCGACGTTGCGCTGCTGTCCATGCGCGAACAGGCACGGCGTGCCGGCGTGCAGGCCTCGACGATGACCCGGCTGGCGAAACAGCTCGGCCTGGAGGGGTACGATGCCGTACGGGAGGCTTATGCGGAAGCCGTGCGTTCCCCGGTGTCCGACTTTGCGGAAAAGGCACGGGACCAGCGACGGCTTCAGGCACTTGACGGCGACCAGGCCCTGGCCGCGAACATCATTTCATCCCTCAAGCAGCAGATCGACGCGCTGGGATCCCCGGAAAGGCTGGCCCAACTCACCGAGGCGGCGGCCCTGCTGGTGAACGCGCGGCGCGTGTTCTGCGTTGGCTTGAGGGCCAGCTATCCCATCGTCTGGCAACTCCACTACATCATGTCCCTCATCGGCGAAAAGACCGTCATGCTGGACGATGTCGCGGATACCGGAGCGGACAGGCTGCGTTTTGCGACGAAGGACGATGTCCTCTTTGCCGTCACCGTCCGCCCGTACACGCGGGTTACCCTGGATATTGCCGGTTACGCGCAAGCTAGAGGGGTCCCGGTCATCGCGCTGACGGACAGCGCCGTCTCGCCCCTTGCGAGCAACGCAGCCGTCAGCGTCATTGCCTCGACGGAAAGCTCCTCTTTCTTTCATACGATGACGCCCGCCTTCGCGCTCGCGGAAATTCTGGCGGGCCTCGTTGCCGGCCGCGAAGGCGACGAGGCGCTCGAAGCTCTCAGGCAGGCGGACGATTATCACGCCAGCCTCGACACCTATGTCACGACGCGCCCCCTGCCGGTGGCGCCAACTTCGAAAGACATCCGATGACACATCTTCTGCATCGAAATATCCGGTCAACACCTCCGGTCGCCGTCCGCGGCGAGGGAATTTATCTTTATGATCAGAGCGGCAAGTCCTATATCGACGCTTCGGGCGGCGCGGCGGTTTCCTGCCTCGGTCACGGGCATCCCGACGTTCTGAAGGCCCTGCACGCGCAACTTGACGCCATCGCCTACGCCCATACCGGGTTCTTTACGACGGAGGTGGCGGAAAAGCTGGCCGATCGCCTGATCGGCGACGCGCCGGAGGGGATCGACAAGGTCTATCTTGTCAGCGGCGGCTCGGAAGCCGTCGAGGCGGCCCTCAAGATGGCGCGGCAGTATTTCGTCGAAACCGGCCGCCCCCAGCGCCGCCATGTCGTGGCGCGCCGCCAGAGCTATCACGGCAACACGCTCGGGGCGCTCGCCGCCGGGGGCAACGAATGGCGCCGGGTTCAGTTTAGTCCGCTGCTCATCGAAACCCATCACATCGCGCCCTGCTATGCCTACAGATACCAGGAGGCGGGCGAAACGCTGGAGGAGTACGGCCAGCGCGCGGCGCAGGAGCTGGAGGACAAGATCCTGGAGCTCGGGGAAGACGCGGTCATGGCATTTGTCGCCGAACCGGTCGTGGGGGCGACGAGCGGCGCACTGACGCCGGCTCCGGGATATTTCCGTAGAATCCGCGAGATCTGCGACCGGTATGGCGTCCTGTTGATCCTTGATGAAGTCATGTGCGGCATGGGGCGGACCGGTACATTGCATGCCTGCGAGCAGGAGAATGTGCGTCCCGATCTTCTGACCATCGCAAAGGGTCTCGGCGGCGGCTATCAGCCGATCGGCGCGGTGCTGTTGAGCAAGGCGATTTTCGAGGCCTTCGAGACCGGATCAGGCTTTTTCCAGCACGGGCACACCTACATGGGCCACCCGATGGCCGCCGCAGCCGGGCTGGCCGTGCAGGAGATCATCCGCCGGGACAATCTGCTGGCGAATGTCGTGGCCATGGGCGAGCATCTTTCCACCTGCCTGAAGAACCGTCTCGGCCAGCATGCCAACGTCGGCGATATTCGCGGACGCGGATTGTTCCAGGCGGTAGAGCTTGTCAAGGACAGGGAAACGAAGGCGCCGTTCGACCCTGCGGTGAAACTCAATGTCCACATCAAGCGCGAGGCGATGGACCGGGGACTCATGGTCTATCCCATGGGGGGAACGATCAACGGACGCGACGGCGATCATGTCCTGCTCGCGCCCCCCTTCATTTCGACCAGGGCCGATATCGAGACCATTGCCGACCGGCTGGGCGCCGCGGTGGACGCGGCGATTGCTTCGGTCGGAAAAAGCTAGCGGCATGGGCGGTCGCGCTGCCCGGGGTCCTGATCCCGGAAGCGCCCGCGGGATAATGAATTGCATTCCAGCCCCATCGATCGTGCCGAACGGTTTGGGACTGGAGCTACGGAAATTCTGACGGTTGAGCTGAAAGAGGGTTGCACAATCAATCCCTGCATAGTTCTCTGTCAGAATTACCCTGGGGTAAAGGGAAGCAGCAAGACAGGTACCTCCCCGGGACTTTAAACGAAACTCGAAGCGAAAATTTTGAACAGAGTGGGAGTAAAAAGATGAAATTGAAGAAATTTGCGGCCGCTGCCGCGATTTCATTCCTGGCTGCCGGTGCGGCACAGGCCGAGGAAACATTCATCACCATCGGTACCGGCGGACAGACCGGCGTCTACTATGTGGTCGGCCAGTCCATCTGCCGGCTCGTCAACCGGGGTTCGAGCGAGCACAACATCAAATGCACGGCCCCGTCCACGGGCGGTTCCATCGACAATATCAACGCCATCAAGAACGGCGACCGCCAGCTGGGCGTTGCGCAGTCCGACTGGCAGTACCATGCGTACAACGGAACGTCCAAGTTCGAAGGCGCCAAGTTCGACAAGTTGCGTGCGGTGTTCTCCGTGCATGGCGAACCGTTCACCGTCGTCGCCCGCGCCGACTCCGGCGTCAAGAATTTCGACGATCTGAAAGGCAAGCGCGTCAATATCGGCAACCCCGGCTCCGGCCAGCGGGCAACCATGGACGTCGTGCTTGACGCCAAGGGCTGGTCGACCGACGATTTCGCACTGGCGTCCGAGCTGAAGGCAGCGGAACAGGCCGGCGCGCTCGGCGACAACAAGATCGACGCCATGATCTACACCGTCGGTCACCCGGCCGGTGCGATCCAGGAAGCCACGACGACCACCGATGCCGTGCTTGTCAACGTTGACGGCGATCCGATCGCGAAGCTTGTCGATGAAAACGCCTATTACGCCTGGGCGACCATTCCGGGCGGCATGTACAAGGGCAATCCGGACGACATCAAGACCTTCGGTGTGAAAGCGACTTTCGTGACCTCCGAGGATGTCCCCGATGAGGTGATCTACGAGGTCGTCAAGGCGGTGTTCGACAATTTCGACCGCTTCAAGAAGTTGCATCCCGCCTTTGAAAACCTGAAAGAAGAAGACATGATCAAGGGCGGGCTGTCTGCCCCGCTGCACCCGGGTGCAGAAAAATACTATAAGGAAAAAGGCTGGATGTAAGCCGACAGATCCCCTGCGCGCGGATGCGCGCAGGGGATGTTTCGTGCGCCCCGGTCAGAGCAGGTCAGAGGGCGTTTTGAGATATTTTTAAGGGGGCAGCACTTTGGTGGATTCGGGAGACACGGCCGACAGGCAGGCAAAAAGCCAGGCGGAAATCGATGAACTTGTTGCAACCGCGGATACGGGCGCGCGCTCGGCGGGTCCGGTCATCGGCCGACTGATTGCCGGGATCGCGCTCGCCTGGTCCCTGTTCCAGCTCTGGTTTGCCTCGCCGCTTCCCTTTGCCCTCGGCATCGGCGTCTTCAACGACACCGAGGCGCGCTCGATCCATCTTGCCTTTGCCGTCGTTCTCGCCTTTCTTGCCTTCCCTCCGGTGCGGTCAGGATTTCAGACAACTCTTGCCGCCGGGGTTCCGCTTGTTGTCGGCGGACTGCTTGCCTTGTCGGCGGGAAACACCTTTCCCGCCTGGGTCGTGCTTCTGATCGCCGTCGCCGTGGCGGTCGCCTGCGCGCTGCCGACCCGTAACGATCGCATCGCCGTCCAGGAATGGGTGATGATCGCCGTCGGCGGATTTTGCTCCGCGTATCTGTTCTTGTTCTATACCGAGCTGGCGGACCGGGTCGGTCAGCCGATTTTCATGGACTACGTCGTTTCCATCGCCGGATTGCTGTTGCTTCTGGAAGCGACGCGCCGGTCGCTCGGACCCGCGCTCGTCGTCGTCGCCTCCCTGTTTCTCGTCTACACGGTGCTTGGGCAATACATGCCGGAAATCATTGCTCACAAGGGCAATAATCTCCGTGAAATCATCAACCATCACTGGATCACCACCGAAGGTGTCTTTGGGATTGCCCTGGGCGTTTCCACGTCCTTCGTCTTCCTGTTCGTGCTCTTCGGCGCGCTTTTGGACAAGGCGGGGGCAGGCAATTACTTCATCCAGGTCGCCTTTTCGCTGATGGGCCACATGAAGGGCGGTCCCGCCAAGGCCGCGGTTGTTTCCTCGGCCATGACCGGCCTGATTTCCGGCTCCTCGATCGCCAATGTGGTCACCACCGGCACCTTCACGATTCCCTTGATGAAGAAGGTGGGTTTCTCCGCGGAAAAGGCCGGCGCTGTCGAAGTCGCCTCCTCGGTCAACGGCCAGATCATGCCGCCGGTGATGGGGGCCGCGGCCTTCCTGATGGTCGAATATGTCGGCATTCCCTATTTCGACGTGGTCAAGCACGCGATTCTGCCGGCGGCGATTTCCTACATTGCCCTTGTCTATATCGTTCACCTGGAAGCGGCGAAGGCCGGCATGGAAGGCTTGCCGCGCGCCTACGAGCCGGGGCCGATCCTTCGGCGCCTCGTCGGTTTTGTCTTCGGTGTCCTCGTGCTGTGCGCGGTTTCCTTCGCCGTTTATTACGGCATGGGGTGGATCAAGCCGACCTTCGGTGCCGCCGCACCCTACGTCGTCTTCGTCTTGCTGACGGTCGTCTACGTCGGCCTCGTCGCCTTCGGTTCGCGCTACCCGGAACCCAGGATCGAAAATCCCAATGCGCCGGTAACCTCGTTGCCGCTGCCCGGGCCGACCATCAAATCCGGATTGCACTTCATTCTGCCCGTGGTGGTCCTCGTCTGGGCGCTTATGGTCGAACGGCTGTCACCGGGCCTCTCCGCCTTCTGGGCATCGGCCTTCATGATCTTCATCCTGCTCACACAGCGGCCGCTGTTCGCGGTGTTCCGGCGCGAAGGCGCTCTTCCCGCGGCGGCGCGGCGCGGCTGGGACGAGCTGATCGAAGGGCTTATTGCCGGTGCGCGCAACATGATCGGCATCGGTATCGCCACGGCGACCGCCGGCATCATCGTCGGTGCGGTTTCGCAGACCGGGGTCGGTTCGGCTCTCGCGGATGTGGTTGAGGTTCTGTCCGGTGGAAACCTTCTGGCCATTCTTTTCCTGACGGCGATCCTGTCGCTGATCCTCGGAATGGGCCTGCCGACGACGGCGAATTACATCGTCGTTTCGGCTCTGCTGGCGCCGGTCATCGTGACGCTCGGGCAGGAGAACGGTCTGATCGTGCCGCTGATCGCCGTGCACTTGTTCGTTTTCTACTTCGGCATCATGGCCGACGTCACTCCACCGGTCGGGCTTGCGTCCTTCGCCGCCGCCGCGGTGTCCGGCGGCGATCCCATCCGGACAGGTCTCGTCGCCTTCTTCTATTCGCTGCGCACGGCCGCGTTGCCGTTTCTGTTCATATTCAATACCGACCTCCTGCTGATCGACGTCGATTTGCTGCACGGCATCTTCGTCTTCATAACGGCAACGATCGCCATGCTGCTTTTCGCGGCGGCGACCCAGGGCTGGTTCCTGACGCGCACGAGATACTGGGAGGCCGCGGCGCTGCTGCTCATCGCCTTCACGATCTTCCGGCCGGGGTTCTGGATGGATATGGTTTCGCCACCGTTCATCGAGCGCGACCCTTCCGAAATCGCGTTGGCAGCGCAGAACACGCCGGCCGGTGAGCCGCTTCGCCTGCGCATCCGGGGCCTCGACGATGTCGGCGACACAAAGGAGTGGGTGGTCCTGCTGCCGCTCCAGGACGCTTCGACCGGTGAGGAAAAGCTGGAAAATGCAGGCCTTCTGCTGAGAACGGACGGTGACAAGACGCTCGTGGACGATGCCACCTACGGGTCGGCGGCCAAGGAAGCGGGGCTCGATTGGGATCAGGAGATCGTCCGTGTGCTCCGCCCGGTTGATCAGCCGTCGAAATATCTGATGTTTCTGCCGGCCCTGGCCGTCCTCGCTCTCGTTGTCTTCCTGCAGCGGCGCCGGGTGGCATCGGTCCAAGGCAAACCACAGGCCGCTTAAGGGGGGAGCCATGTATTCTTCGATCCTGTTTCCGGTCGATCTGGAACACGAAAGATCCTGGAAGGACGCGCTTCCGGTCGTCAAGAAACTGGCGCATGCGCTCGATGCCAAGGTGCATGTGCTGACGGTCGTCGCCGACGTGCGCGGCACGATGGCGGCGCAGTTCCTGCCGGATAATTTCGAGGACAAGGTCGTCAAGGAGGCAAAGCAGCGCCTGACGGCCTTTATCCAGGAGCATATGGACGGTTTGGCGGAGGTCGACGGCTATGTCGCAACCGGCCGGCCCTACAAGGAGATCGTCGCAAACGCCGAAAAACTCGGTTGCGATCTGATCATCATGGCGTCGCACAAGCCCGGTGTCCTGGATCACCTGATTGGCCCGAACGCCGACAAGGTCATTCGGCATTCCAAACTGTCGGTCATGGTGGTCAAATAGACCGGTGGGACCGTTGCTGCCTTGAGAGGCGATGGCGCAGCCTCCGCAACAGACTGAATGTTTCCTCTGAACTGCCTTGGCCTGCTCAGGCCCAAAGCCGTCAGCGGATTGCAGGCAACGCGGAGACCGCAACAAGTCGTGTTATCGGGCGGTCGAAAGCTCAGGATTGCCGCCTCAAGTCCGGCGGCTGCGGCGCTTCGAACCATTTCGAAGGATCCAGACCTTTGGACCGGACCATGTTCTACAAATCAAAATAGTTGAGGCGCGATCAAATGACCGCGCCTCTTTTGGATGCGATGCTGTCAATAACAGTATCAGGCAGATTTTCGGCTCCGCCAGCCGAGCAAGCCGAGCGCGGAGAGCAGCAGCCAGGCCGCGGCCGGAACCGGCACAGCGGAAACTGATGCGTTGGCGACGATATACCCGTCATCTCCGGAAACGTAATTGCTCAAGGTGTCGCCGAACACCCAGTTCACCCCGTAGGCGACATTGGTGCCCAACTCGCGCGGTGCGCCACTGCCCAATCCGGCCCATCCGGTCGTCAACTCCTGGACGGACGGCGCCATGATGGTGAACATGGCAAGGTCTGCGAAGGTGAGGCCGACCCCGGCGTTCGGCAGCCACGACAGATCGGAATTCTCGTAGACTTTCGCAACCTTGTCGCTCAAGTCGGCAAAGCTCAAGTTGTAACCGTTGCTATAAAGGGGCTGAAACGCCGGGTTTGATGGTTCGTTGGCAACAACGGCATAGTTCGTACCATCCGTGATCCAGAAATTGAGGTAAGGCGCAACGGCAGGTCCGCTTCCCGCTGAGAACCGGGTGACGTCATCAAGACGATCGATGCTGATGTTTGCGATCGACCCCAGGGTCTTGCCGTTGATGTCGTTGGATCCGAGCGCGGCCTTTTCACCCCCCACATCAGTGATAAATTCGGTTTTGCCGCTGCCGAGATCGTTAATTGTAGCGTCACCGCGAATGATAATCGCGTTAAACGACGATGCACTCGCTGGTAGGCTTGTTGCCGACAAGGCCGATATTATCAAAGCAGCTGAAAATATCTTTGTTCTTCCAAGCATATTAGTTCTCCCCCCACTGAAGGTTGATGGTCTGTTTTTATTGATGGGCTTATTAGAGCGTGACGCTCATTTTGCATTTTAAAGGATAAAAATTTTCATTCTTTTCTATTTGTTAACATTGTTGTCTCGCCCTTTCAATGATTTGCTGCCGGATTTGAGGGGGGCTGGTTCGACTGTTGTTGAAACCGGAAAAGCTGACATGATGCGGCGGCAAGAATCGTCCAAGCAACGGACGGTTTTGGGGACGGACCTTGCCAAGGCGGCGGGTTGCCGCTTCACTCGGGGACGAAAGGATCCAATAGATGACACTCCCTGACGAGACCGGCCCGATCAGCGACGCGGACTGGCCGGTGGATATTGCCGATTTGCGCGAGGGGTTCGCGGGTGCGCTCAACGTCTACCGCACCATGGCCCATCATCCGGCGCTCGTTCGGGCCTGGGCGCCCTTGCGCCAGCATGTGGTCAAGGACACGGTTCTGGGCCCGGAACGATCCGAGATCGTTATCCTGCGCACCGGGGTCCGGGTCGGCTCCTCCTACGAATGGGCTCATCACGTCTCTCGGGCGCGCGCGCTCGGCATGTCCGACGAGCGTATCGCCGCCGTGCTTGGCCAGCCCGCGGGCGAGGACGGGCTGCTGGTGCAGGCCGTCGATGCGATCATCGACAATCAGCGGCTTCCGGGCGCTCTGGAGCGTGAACTGGTGGCCGCTTTCGGCAAGGAGGCGGTGTTCGATCTGATCGCGACCGTCGGCTTCTATCTGGTGCTTGGAACCATTCTCAAGACCTATGACGTTCCCGTCGACGACGACATCGCCGCGGAACTTGAGGCCCGGCCACTCTGAGTCCCGACCGGCTAGAGCATCCTGCGTTCAAGTGAACGCAGACAAGATGCTCTAACATATTAAGATCGATCAACTTTTGGACGCTCAACCGATTCCGGTTGAACGTCCGTTGATCTAGTCGGGCAGGGCCTCGGCGATCTTTTCGGCGATCTCGAGCGTCAGCGGGCCGAATTTTTCAAGCGCCTTTTGCGTGCTCATCGCGCTGCGGATCCAGATGAGCGAGATGCAGCCGAGCACGTTTCCAGATGAGCGGATAGGTACGGCGATGGAGGCCGTTTCCTCGCGGAATTCGCCGCTGTCCCGAACGGCGATGCCCCGAGTACGGGTCTCTTCGATCAACCTCGACAGCCAGCGGTCTTCCAGGAACGGCGCGTCCTCCTCATCGTCGAGACGGCGCAGGTGATCCAGGATGAGCGCCCGTTCCCCGTCGGAGCAGAAGGAGATATAGGCGCGACCGCTGGATGTTCTCAGGACAGGCAGGCGATAGCCGGTCATCCCACGGTCGATGGAGAGCGGCGAGCGGCCATGGGTCGTTTCCTGAATGACCATGGCGGCGTTGTTGTAGACCGTCAGGTCGAGCGGCCAGACGACCTGGCTGGAATATTCAGCAAAGATCGGACCGGCAGCCTGGGTGATTTCCGTCGTCAGCGCGTAGCCATCGCCGAGGGCCGCGGCGAAACGGGTTACCCGGACATAGTTGGACGTGGCGGAAAACGCGACGTAGCCGAGTTCCTCCAGCGTCTCCAGGAGCCTGTAGACGGTCGGACGTGGCAGGCAGAGCGCCTTGGCGATCTCGCCGGGCCGCGCTTCTCCCACCTTGTTCACATAGCGAAGAATGGCGAGCCCGCGCGCCAGCGAGCGCACGGGGGCCGAGGCATTCTGAGCGGAGGCCGGGTCAGTGAGCATGGAGGGACCATCGCACAGGCCGGGCCGGCGAGGAAGTCAGGCTTCCGCCTTCACCGGGTTCGACAGAATGCCGATCCCTGAAACCTCGACTTCGCAGATGTCGCCGTCCTTCATGAAGAGCGGCGGCGTGCGCCGTGCTCCGACGCCGCCCGGCGTGCCCGATACGATCACGTCGCCGGGGAGGAGCGGCAGGATGGTCGAGCAATAGGCGATCAGGCGCGGGATGGAGGTGACCAGCAGCGAGACATCCGTATCCTGCACCACTTCGCCATTGAGTCGCGTCTGGAGATGAAGCTTCGCCGGATCGGGGATTTCGTCGGCGGTCACCATCCACGGACCGAACCCGCCCGTTCCCGCGAAGGTCTTGCCGGGCATGAACTGGTGGGTGTGCTTCTGCCAGTCGCGGACCGAGCCGTCATTATAGCAGGAATAACCGGCCACATGGCTCAGCGCGTCCTCTTCTGAAATCCGGCGGCCTTCCTTGCCGATGATCACCGCGACTTCGCCTTCGTAGTCGAACTTGTCCGATTCAAGCGGTTTGATGAGGGGCGCGCCATGTCCGATCTGGGATCCCGAATAGCGAGCGAAAAGAACCGGATTGGGTGTCTCTTCGCGTCCCGTTTCGGTGATGTGCGTATGATAGTTGAGCCCGACGCAAATGATCTTGTCCGGGTTCGGGATCACCGGATCGAGGGAGACGTCATCGAGGCTGAAGTCGGCCTCTCCTTCGAAGAGTTTGGCGGCTTCCGCCGTATCGTCGCCAGCCAGGAAGTCGCGCAGTGTCTTTGCGGTGAACCGCTTGCCAAGATCGACAAGACCCTTGTCGGTGACGAGGCCGTAGGAGGACGTGCCATCCTTGGTGAAAGAACAGAGTTTCATGGTGTCAGACCAGTTCCGGTTGCTGTGTTTCGATGGGGTTGGGAAGCACGAGCGCCAGCAGCGCCTCGAGCTCTTCTCTGGTGTCGGCGCCGCCCAGCGTGTGCCGGTCCGGCCGCAGAACAGTGGCCCGCGCTCCGATGCGCTTGAGATGTTCGGCCGTGTTCGAGGTCTCGCTTGTCACAAGCGCGACGCCGTTCGGCAGGGCAAGCCCCTCGGCGAGGTCCGCTTCGGCGACGACAACGAATTGATGCGGATGGAGCGCGTCCATCAGCGTCCCGTCGTTGAAGCGCGGCTGGCCGAAAAGGCGGCCTGCCAGCGGGCCCTGTCCGAGACCCTCGCCAAGGGGAGGGGCTATGCTTTCCATGCGCGCGGCCCCGTCGGACGAAGGCAGGGCGGCGCGCAGGGCCTCTTCTGTTCCGGCGGTGTTGATCAGGCCGCCGAGGCGTACGGCGGTCTGGATATATTCGCGGGCATTCGGCTTTCGCTCGCTTTCGTAGGTGTCCAGCAGCCGTTCCGCGTCGGCGCCCGTGACCTTGCCTTTGCAGACAAGCGCGAGTTTCCAGTAGAGATTGGCGACATCGCGGGTTCCCGCGCACATGCCCTGACCCATGAAGGGCGGTGTCTGGTGGCAGGCGTCGCCGGCCAAAAGAAGCCGGCCCTTGCGCCAGTCTTCGGCGACGAGCGAATGGAAGACATAGACCGCGGTGCGTTCCAGATCCGCCTCGTCCGGGGTGATCCAGTCGGAGAGAAGCTCCCAGACGCGCTCGGGCTTTGCTATTTCCGCGCTGTCCTCTTCGCTGCGAACGGTGATTTCCCAGCGCCGCCGCCGGCCAGGCGTGCGCACGTAGGTGGCCGGTCTTTCCGGACGGCAGTACTGGATCGAGTGATCGCCCAGTTCCGGCTTGTCCGTCTTCAGGATGACATCGACGACGAGCCAGCGCTCGTGGAAGCCGTAGTCCTCCATGCCGCTCTCGATATAGCGGCGGACGAGAGAGCGGGCGCCGTCGCAGCCGACCACATATTGCGCCGACACGCGTTCGATCCTGCCGCAACTCATGTCCTCGAAGCGCAGGTCGACCCGGTCTCCCTTGTCCTCGATGTGAAACACGTCACAGCGGCTGCGAACCGTGACGCCCTTGCGGCGGGCCAGATTGTGGCGCAGCAACTCTTCAAGGTCGGGCTGGTGGAAACGGTAGTTGGCCCGCCAGCCTTGGGGGCCTTCGCCCTGCGGCCGCGGCCAGTCGAGCAGCAGCTTGTCCTGCGGGTCGACGAAACGCATGCCCGGATGGCGATGGGTTTTCGCCTCCATTGCCTCGGCGATGCCGATCCACTGGAAGACCCGCATCACCTCCGCATCGAAATGCACCGCGCGCGGCAGATGATAGTGGGCGCTTTCCCGTTCAAGGACCAGCGTCTTCAGCCCGCACTGGCCCAGAAGATGGGCAAGCGTTGCGCCTGCCGGCCCGTAGCCGACGATGGCGACATCGAAATGCTCCATGGTCATTTCCCCTGTTTTGCAAGTTCGCCGTAAAGCCATGGGCACTCGACGACGGGTGGCGAGCGGCGGCCGTTTCTTGCGGCCTCAAGGCGCATGTCGCGCAGGCGTTTGCGCCCGCCTTCCTCGGTCAGATAGAGGCGTTCGTGGCCCCAGAAGCTCGGCCCGTCGTGGGTCTCGTGCGGTTCCCAGGTGGCGGGGTCGATCACCCGGCCGCCCCAGCCGTTTTCCACGAAAAACCCCGACGGTGAATTGGCGTAAAAGGAGGTCATGTAGTCGTTGGTGTGCCGGCCGAGCGTATAGGCGACGCGGCCTTCCTCCTGCTGCGCCAGGTCGTAGCCCTGGCCGACATCGTCGAGGTTCTGGAACTCGACCATGAAATGGTGGAAGCCGGCCTGTCCCGAGCCGACCATCGCGAAGGAATGATGGCGCCCGTTCACATGGAAGAAGTAGAGCCCGTAGGGCTTAAGGCCGTAGTCGGAAACGTGGAAATCCAGAAGGTCCCGGTAGAACGGCAGCATGACATCGATGTTCTTCACGTGCAGAACGGCGTGCCCCATGCCTACGGGGCCGGTCAGGAAGCCGTCGATCGGCCGTCCCGGGGTGAAGGGATCGGATGCGATCATCGGGTTGTGGAACAGTTCGACCCGGTTGCCCATCGGGTCCTCGAAGGCGATCATGCTTTCGACGAAGCGCCGGTCGCAGAGTTCCTTCGAGGCGAGGGTCACGTTCACGCCGGCCTGTTCGAGCCGCGCCGCATAGGTCTGAAGGTCATCAGAATGCTCGACCTCCCAACCCATGAAGGCGAGTGTGTCGCCGTCTTCATCGGAGACGAGCAGCCGCTGCATCCGGTCGTCCATGCGAAAGGCGAGTGCCTTACCGCCACGGTCGATCTTCTGCATTCCGAGCAGCTTTCCAGCAAAGTCGCTCCAGTCATCCAGCCTGTCGGAGCGCACACCGAGATAGCCCAGTGCATTGATTGCCATGGTTGTTTTCCTGTCTGAATTTGCGATGCCACAGTTTAGGCGCGGGGCCCCGCCGGCTCCGAGGCGGGATCGCCGGCTGTCCGCTGGACGGACAGGCTGTGGGACACCTGTCCGTCCGCTGCAGGAAGGGACGCGGGCTGCGTGTCCGCCTATGGAACGGACGGCGAATCGGTCTATTCGCCCGCGATCTCCTTCGCGCGCTCAAGCGTTGCCGCCGCGAGATCCGCATCGGGCTGTCCCTTGACCCAGGCCTGCGCGGCTCCGGCGAAGGCCTCATCCCAGGCGGCCCGGCCCGCATCGTCCAGATCGATGAAGGTGACCTTGCCGTCTTCGCGGAAGCTCTTTTCGACTTCCGCGTCGGTCGCGTCGATCACGGAGGCGATCCATTCGGCCGTCACTCGGCCCGACATTTCGTCGATGACAGCCTTGTCCGCGTCGGACAGGCTGTCATAGGTGGCCTTGTTCATAAGGATCGCCATGGGCGAGGCGATGAAGCCGGTGGTGGTGATGTTCGGTGCCACTTCGTTCAGTCGAAAGGTGCGATAGGCATCCATCACCCAGACCGCGCCCGAAACCACGCCGCGTTCCAGGCCCTCATAGACCTGTGGCGCGGGAAGGCCGACACCGGAGGCGCCCACCATGGCGAACAGCTCGGAACCGAATTTCGACGGCGAGCGAAGCTTGAGACCGGACAGCTGGGCCGGCTCGGTCACCGGATCACCGGCCATGAAAAAGCGGTAGGCGGGTGTCGTGAACAGCGCGATCACCTTGTAGTCGGCATATTCGCCGGCAAGGCTGCCGTCCTCGGACAGCGAATTGAGAATATCGGCGCCAACGGCACCGTTGCTGACGAGACCAGGCACTTCGACAACGCCTGTCAGCGGGAACACGCCGGGCGTATAGGTCGGCACGACCAGAGCCACATCGGCGACACCGGCCTTCACCAGATCCGCCTGCGCGGGTGGGGTTCCCAGGATCGAGCCGGGGTAGAGCTTGAACTCGGCGCCCTTGGAGAGCCTGGCGTTGACCTTGTCGATCCAGGGCTGAAGGATCTTGGACGAATAGAAGCCCTGCGCCGGTTCGAACGACGAAACGCGCATCTGGCGGGCTTCGGCGAGCGTCGCTGTCAGCGAGGTGGCGCAGAACAGCGCGATGGCCGTGGTCTTGAGCAGTCTGTTGAACATGAATTCCTCCCTTTGAAGTCACATGGCGTTAAGCGGCAGCCAGAGCACGATCGCCGGAATGGCGATGATGATGGCGACGCGGACGATATCGGCAGCGACGAAAGGCGCCGCTCCCGTCCAGAGTTCGGTCAGCCGGATATCGGGCGACACGGTCTTGAGAACGAAAAGGTTCATGCCGATTGGCGGCGTGATGAGGCCCATCTCCACGACCATCACCGCGAATATGCCGAACCAGATGAGGTCGATCCCGGCGGCCTGCGCGATCGGGACGAAGAGCGGGACGGTCAGGAGAAGCATGGCGAGACTGTCCATGAGCGTTCCGAGCATCAGGTAGATCGCCAGCATCAGGAGAATGACGAGAAACGGTTGATCGATGATCCCGGAGAACATGCCGGTCAGAGAAAACGGCAGGCCGGAAAGCGCGAGGAAGAAATTGAAGAGATTGGCACCGATCATCACCAGATACAGCGCGCCGCAGGTAAGTGCGGTGTCCCGAACCGCGGCGAGAAACCCGTTCAGCGACAGCCTTCGCGACAGGAAACCGTAGGCCAGCACCAGCGCCGCGCCGATGGCCGCCGTCTCGTTGGCCGTGAAGACGCCGCTGTAAAGGCCGCCCATGATCAGGCCGAAGATCGCGAGCGGCGGCAGCAGTTCCCTGAAGGCCGCGCTGCGTTCGTCGCGGGCGGCGCGTTCGCGCTGGGGGGCTGTCGACCAGCCGAACCAGATCGGGACCCAGATGGCGAGACAATAGAGAAGGACGGCGAGAAAGATGGGTCCGGTGGTCGCCAGCAGGAGTTCGCGGATCGACTGTTCGGCGATAAAAGCGTAGATCACCAGTACCGTCGACGGCGGGATCAGGATGCCGAGCGTGCCTCCCGCGGCGACGGAGCCGGCCGAAAGCGACTTCGAATATCCTGCTTCCTTCATCTGGGGCAGGGCGATCCGGCCCATGGTCGCGGTGGTTGCGAGTGAGGAGCCGGAGATCATGCCGAAACCGGCGGAGGCTCCGATGGTTGCAAGCGCCAGTCCGCCCCGGCGATGACCGAAAAGGACGGACATCGACTGGTAGAGCTTGGCAGACAGCCCGCTGTGGGCGGCCAGATTTCCCATCAGGACGAACAGCGGGAGCATGGTCAGCGTGTAGTTTGTCACGCTGTCCCAGACCGTGGTCGCGCCGATTGTGATGGCGCCTGCGAAACCGATGATCATCGCGGCGCCGAGGAGGCCGACGAGGCCCAACGCGACGGCGACAGGAATTTCCAGGAATATCATGACGATGGCGGCGCCGAAGCCGAGGCCGCCGAGAAGGAGTCCGTCCATTGTCAGGCCCTTTCGTTCCGAACCACGAACCAGACGCCGGAAAGCGCGGCGATGAAGGCTGCAAGAAGAGCAAGCGTGACGACCGTCAGGGCAATCGGGACCGGAAGGCCGAGGTCGGGGGTTGTTTCCGGCGAGCCGATCTTGGCAAGGGCGTTCTGGCCGACGGCCCAGAGGATCAGTCCGGCAAAGCCCAGGGACACGAAACTTCCCAGGAGGCCGAAGGGGCGCGCGAAGCGGGCCGGGGCCAGCTCGGAGAGCAGCCTGGCACTGACGTGTCCCTGTTTGGCGTAACAGACCGGCATGGACAGAAGCGCGCCAAGACCGATGGACAGCGACGTCAGTTCGATCGCGCCTGGAATATTCGTCCCGGCAATTGCGCGCAGGCATACATCGCTCACGGTGACGGCGGTTCCGAATAGAAAGCACATGCCGGCGAGTGCCAGGAAACTGTTGGAGACGATTTTTTTGAGAGTCAGGCTCTGCATGACATCCGTTTCTGTTGGTGGATGGAGACGGAGGTCAAACTGCCGGCGCGACGTGCCAAGGCTCATGCTTGGGCCAGGCAGTGTTCCTCCCAAACACTGTCGGGCGAGCATAGAAATCCGGTCGGGGAGGAGGTAGCGAATTCGGGCGGGTGTCCGCCTGGCGGACATGTTCGTGTCGGCCGGGTGGTCGCGCGGCGTCCTGTCCGTGTGGTGGAATTGAAGTTCACCCGACAACCACCGTATTCTCGGCAGCGAGTTTCTGGTCCAAAAAGAGTATCGGAAACAGTTGTTTGTCAGACGCTTCCCTCGCTGTGAAGCCCGCAACAGGCCTGCCTTCAATTGAGGTGAACGACAAAGTCAGGTGACGAACTGGCGCCGTGCGCCGCCCGTCTCAGGGGATGCTCCGCGTGACTTCAATCGGGCGGAGCACCGCTTTAGCCCGTCAGCGTGAAGGTCTTTTGGGAGGCGGGGGCTGGGCCGGGTCCAGCCCGATACCGGCAACGCGGGTTGTTCGCCTCTCAAAGAAAAGCTTTGAGAGGCCGAAGACAGAGGAAAAGGTCAGTTTAGCGCGCGTGACGCGCGACAGCCGATACCGGCAGTTCGCGAAGAAAGCTTCGCAGCGTCAGCCGGCGGCTTTCAAGGCAATCGCGATGCCCTGGCCGACACCGATGCACATGGTCGCCAGCGCATGCCGGCCTTTGACCTTGGCGAGTTCCAGGGCCGCCGTTCCCGTAATGCGCGCACCGGACATCCCGAGCGGGTGGCCGAGGGCTATCGCGCCGCCGTTCGGATTGACCCGCGGGTCGTCGTCCGCGATGCCCAGATCGCGCAGTGTGGCGAGGCCCTGGGACGCGAAGGCTTCGTTCAGTTCGATCACGTCGAAATCCGACTGCGCCAAGCCGAGACGGGCCATGAGTTTTCGGGAAGCGGGAGCCGGGCCGAACCCCATGATGCGCGGGGCAACGCCGGCTGTGGCGCCGCCGAGCACCTGCACAATCGGTGTGAGGCCGTACTTCTCGGCGGCCCGCCGCGAGGCCACGATCAGGGCGGCGGCGCCGTCGTTGACGCCAGATGCGTTGCCGGCCGTGACCGACCCGTTTTCGCGGAAAGGCGTCCGCAGTTTGGCGAGCCCTTCGAGCGTCGTTTCGGGGCGCGGATGCTCATCGGCCTCCACCAGAACTGGATCGCCCTTGCGCCTCGGGATCGAGACGGGGGTGATTTCCTCTGCGAGCCGACCGCTCTCCATGGCGGCCTTGGCCTTTTGCTGGGAGCGGAAGGCAAAGGCATCCTGATCGGACCGCGATATGGCGAAATCCTCGGCGACGTTTTCACCGGTCTCCGGCATGCTGTCGACACCGTATTGCGCTTTCATCAGGGGATTGATGAACCGCCAGCCGATGGTCGTGTCGTGGATCTCGTTTGCTCTGGAATAGGCGCTTTCTGCCTTCGGAAGCACGAACGGCGCCCGCGACATGCTTTCGACACCGCCTGCAACGATCAGCTCGGCTTCGCCCGCCTTGATCGCGCGGGCGGCGGTGATGACTGCATCCATGCCCGACCCGCACAGGCGGTTCATCGTGGTGCCGGGTACCGTGTCCGGATATCCCGCCAGCAGCAGCGACATGCGGGCGACGTTTCTGTTGTCTTCGCCGGCCTGGTTGGCGCAGCCAAAGATGACTTCGTCGATCGCCGCCAGATCCATCGATGTGTTTCGTTCAGCTAGGGATTTGAGCGGGATCGCTCCGAGATCGTCCGCCCGAACGGAGCTCAGCGCCCCGCCAAAGCGCCCGATCGGGGTGCGGATATAGTCGCAGATGAAGACGTCTTGCACAGGTCTTTCCTCAGTCCAGGTCCGGTACGGTCAGGTCGGCGGGGTCGCCCTCGAGATGCAGGGGCGCGCCGGTGACCCCCTGCAGCTCCTCCAGCGTCAGTCCGGCGAGCTTTTCACGCAGCACGAAATGCCCATCGACAATGTCGACAACCGCCAGGGACGTATAGACGCGGGTAACGCAGCCGACACCGGTCAGCGGAAAGCTGCAGGTTTCAACCAGCTTCGGCTTGCCGTCCTTGGTGACGTGATCGGTCACCACGGCCACCCGCTTGGCGCCGTGGACGAGGTCCATCGCCCCACCGACGGCGGGCACGCCCTTTGTCCCGACACGCCAGTTGGCCAGGTCACCGTTCCGGGAGACCTGGTAGGCGCCGAGGACGGCCAGGTCGAGATGTCCGCCCCGCACCATCGAAAAACTGTCGGCATGATGAAAGAAGGAGGCGCCCGGGTTCAGTGTGATCGCCTTCTTGCCGGCGTTGATCAGGTCCCAGTCCTCTTCGCCTTCCTTCGGCGCCTTGCCGAAGCCCAGCACACCGTTTTCGGTGTGGTAGATCACGTCGCGGCCTTCGGGCTGGAATTTCGCGATCATCTCCGGAAAGCCGATGCCCAGGTTGACATAGGCCCCGTCCTCGAGGTCCTGCGCCGCGCGCCAGGCGATTTGCGCGTTGGTCAGTTTCGAATAAGCCATCAGTAGACCACTCCCGCGCGGACCAGCACTTCTTCCTGTTGCGGTTCGGAGACCTCGACAAGGCCGTCGACGAAAATGCCGGGAGTGACGACCGTTTCCGGGTCGACGCCTCCGGGGGGAACCAACTGGCTGACCTGGGCAACGGTGCGGTCCGCCGCCATTGCCATCAGCGGGTTGAAGTTGCGCGCCGCGAGCCGGTAGGTGAGGTTGCCGACCGTGTCGCCGGTCTCGGCTTTCACGAGGGCGTAGTCCGCCTTCAGCCATCTTTCGCGAACATACATCTTGCCGTCGAACTCTTCCACCGGCTTGCCTTCCGCCAGCTCCGTCCCGAAAGACGTCGGGGTATAGAAGGCGGGGATGCCCGCCCCGGCGGCGCGGATCCGCTCGGCGAGCGTGCCCTGGGGGATGAGTTCCAGCTCGATCTCTCCGGCGAGGTATCTTTCGTTGAAGGCCTCGGCATTCGAAGACCGCGGAAACGAGCACACCATTTTGCCGACCATGCCCGCCTTGATCATTGCGGCGATGCCGATGGCGCCATTTCCGGCGTTGTTGTTGATCACCGTCAGGTTGCCGGGGCTGCCGGTTTCGCGAAAGCGGTCGATCAATGCATGAATGAGCTCGATGGGCGCGCCGGATCCGCCGAAACCGCCGATCATCAGCCGGGCGCCATCGGGAATGTCGGCAACGGCCGCATTGGGGGATGCAAGGGTCTTGTCCATGAAAATCTCCTCGAATGAGGGACTTCTAAGCTTCCTGATCCGGTTCCGCGAGCCTGTTTGTTCGCATCTTGACATTTGTTCAGATAGCGCCCGAAAATGTGCGCATGTTGAATAAGCCTACGGACTATATTGCCTCACTCGCGAAGGGGCTGAAGGTGATCGAATGTTTCGGCGCGGAAACCTCCCGTCTCTCGATTTCCGACGTTGCCCGAACGACCGGGCTTGACCGGGCCACGGCGCGCCGCTGTCTGCTGACGCTGCATCACGAAGGCTATGCGGAGTATGACGGCAAGTTCTTCACACTGACGCCACGGGCTTCCCGGCTTGGCCTGGGTGCGCTGGCGGCTCTGCCACTGCCCCAGGTCATGCAACCCTGGCTCGATCAGCTGACCGAGCAGATCGGCCAGTCGTGCTCTGTTTCGATCCTCGACGGCACGGAAGTCCTCTATCTGGCTCGGGCGGCGCAAAAACGGGTGATGTCCATTGGATTATCGCCTGGATCGCGCTTGCCTGCCCATTGCACGTCCATGGGGCGGGTGTTGCTGGCGGCCATGCCCGAGGGCGAGGCGCGGGCGATCGTCGAGCGCTCGGACCTGACCCCCCGGACCGCATTCAGCTTGACCGACCCGGAGGAGATCATGGCCCGGATCGGCGAGGTGCGGGCCCAGGGCTACGCGGCCATCGACCAGGAAGTGGAGATCGGTGTCCGGTCTCTGGCCGTTCCGATCCGCGACAGCCGCGATCGAGTGGTTGGCGCGCTCAATACCGGAATGGCCGTGATTCAGACGAGCCCCGAAGACATGGTCCGGACCTATCTGCCGGCACTGCTGAAGGTTCAGTCCGGCGTGCAGCGGGTGCTGCATTAGCAGGTCGTTGAAATAGAGCCAGATTTGTCACCCCGGGTGGCGCTCCGCTTGTCCGGGGTGATACCGGAAAAGAACCGGCTTTTTCAGTGCGCTGGCAGGTCTTTCGGTCCGCGCAGCCTCTTCAATCTGCGCCGGGACGTTTCGAAACAATCAACCTTGTGTTTTCCGCGCCCCTTCGCCGGAGAACCAACGGCACCTGCGCATTATGAAGACGCGAAGGAAACCTTCACGCCGCGCTGGCGAAAATAGGCCTGCAGGAGCTTCCGTCCGGACCGGTTGTTCTGGACAAGCCTCTCCGGATCCAGAACGGCTTCCTTCAGGCCCTCGCGTTTCAACGCGGCCTTGAGGGCTGCGATATGCGCGTCGATGTCCTCGTTGTCCGCCTTGAGGGAGTCATAAACGCGGCTCGTTGCATCCGCTACGGTCAATTCGCTCACTGGTGCATTCCCGATGTTGTCTGGCTGGCGCTTACCACATTTTGCCGCCCGACCCAAAGCCAGATTGAAATTCAGGCTCAACGAAGTCGAGGAGGGGATTTGGCTGATCAGCTTCCTGAGCCATGATCCGGGATACATCGATCCGGAGCAGGGACCACTACAGTCAATCGGCAACCCGTTCGGCGCGAGGTGAAACCCATGTCTGAATAGCCGCCAGATTTGTAGACGGCTTCTTCCCTGATTTTGAGGCAGGGAGGCCATGACGGGCAGGCTGATTACCTCCTGGCAGGGGCGTAGGCCTATCAGAGAACCGTGGTGCCGGAGCGGTGAGGTCTTTTGGCCGCGTCATCACTCACATGGGTGATGTGCCAGTCCGAAAGCAGGTCGAGAATGCGGCTTTTCAACCTGCTCCGCGAGCGTCCGCACAATGTCCCGACTTCCCGACTGGATTTTCTCACTTGCTTGCATTGGCTTTCTCTTCGGAGCTGATGCCGTTTCAAGTCGGGCGAAGAGTGAAGAAGTTGATCGATTTTCTCTTGAAGTTGGAGAAACGCAGCTCACCGGATTGGCGACGCGAAGTGGCGAAGACGCGCTTGAGATTCGTCTCGTCGCAAAATGGGGGGGCAACTGCTACTCATCCCTGGGAGAACCTGATGGCGAGCCGTCTTCTGAATGGATAGCGCTCTGTGAATCCCTGCAAAAGGATGGAACGGGCGTCTTTACCGGCACATTGCAGCGAGATCCCTGGTCAGCGGTTTCAGCCTTTACCGGAGAACTGAAGCGAGAAGATACCGGCTTTTCTCGTGAGTTCACCCTGACCCCGGGAAAGGGTTGCTATACCGATCTTGGGATCGGCCTGCCTTCGTCGCAGATGGCATTTCACAAGCTTACATCCTGCAAAAGGCAGCCAACGTCCGCAACTTCGGCAGCATACGAGCACCCTACCGCATCCGGAGCCTCGTTTCCGGTCCTGCTTGTTCGTGAAGGTCATCGCTTTGAAGGCTTCGCCACGCCCTATGGGGCTGGCCGGATGGAACTCGACATGAAGTTTGCGGCCGATGATGCAGTTGTGTGTACACGTGCGTTTGATGCGGAAAATGATGCATACAAGCAGGGCTGGCAACGAATGTGCCAGAGCGCTGCCCGTTTCGGCGAGTTGCGATTAGCCGGCATGCTCGAGGTGACTGGCGGTGGCGTTGTAAAGGTCCTCGAGGGGGAGCTGACCGGGCGCGATCCGGCATTTGCTGTGGATGTGAAAATCCAGTCCAGCAAGGATTGCGTTCTGCGCATCGCGACACGAGGTTCGGGCAATCTTTATTCGTATTTCGAAACAGAATGCTCGCCGAGCGGCGAAGGACAGCTCCCTTCAGCCTCCGAGGCGACAGAGGCTGAGGCGGGCGATGACGCCGAACTGGTGGACGCCATCAACAATTGGTTTCAGGCAAGCGAGCCGAGTGACGCCCAGGCCGGCAGCAACTCGTCGCCTGAAGCAGATGGCCGGGCCCCTTTGGCGCCAGGCGGCCTTAAGGACCGGGCTAATAATCTGGGTCCGGTCGATGGGGCCGATGACGATCTCTTTCCAGTCGCCGGAGCGGGGTACCTCAAGCTGTTTTTCTTCAATGTTGAGGAGGGGGCGCCTGGAGGTGGCAATTCATCTGAACCATGGGCGCGAATTCAATTGGCACGCGTTGCTCCCGGCCAGGAAGAGATCCGCATCGACAGCTACAGTCAGTGCCCAAACGATGTGAAAATAGCCGCTCCGGCATTCTGCAAAATGGCGGAAGAGAATATTGGTGAGGCGATTGCGATTGAAGATTATGGCTTTAACGGCAGCTACGGAATTGGTCGTTTCACCTACAATGGCGACACCTGGTTTTTGCGGTTGCGTGGCGACACCGGAAAACTCGAGGCGGATCTTATCCGCACGCAACTCATGGTGCAGAGCGATCTGGGCGTGAACCCGACCGCACAAGATGCCAAGTCTGAATATGATGTTGGTGGCCGGCAACTGCCTGTGGCCTCCGAGGATCTCTATCCCCTGGACGGTTATGGCCACATGCAGGTCTTCATTGCGGAAAAGATGCCGATTTCAACCGGCCGTCCCAATGTGCTGGTCCAAAGCGGAGATGTGGTTTTTCGCGGCAGCGGAAGCAACGCGCGCATTCATATTGATGACTACGGCCAATGCCCGACTGGCGTGAGTAGGCGCTTTTGCAACGAAACCCAGAGCGGACTGAACCGGTCCTGGCCGGTTGAAGACTACCGGTTCAACGGGGCGATTGGCACTGGTGAGGTGAGCTACGCGGGGACGCGCTATGTTGTCGTGCTCGCCCAGTCGTCGAGCGGTCAAATCGAGGCGCAGTTTTACCTGAGCGACAGGGCGACCCTTGGCATGTTCTCGACGAAGGTCGGTCCATACGAGGAACAGCCCGACGATCATGCCGAAGCCGGTGCTCCCGCTTGTGCGACCGGCTTTCAGGGGCAGGCGCTGGTGGTCTTCGCTCGCCCCAAGAACCACAAGGACGAGCCCCTGGCTTGGTGCTCGGGGCGAGCATGTGTCGATCAGGACATCGGATATGCGCATACGATGTGCGAGGTCGCCTATCGCGAAGACTTGCGCCGCTCCGGGGAGCTCACATCAGGCTCAGCCGAGACACAGATCTTGTGGGGCAAGGCATGCGGAATCCAGGGTTCGCCTCAAAATGCCGCAGCCTTCAAAGCCAAGGGTGCCCAGTCGGGCATATTCGTTGATGCACCGGCACGTGTCATGCAGGCCTATCGCCATCTGAATGAAGGGCAGTCACTCGATTTCTGGCTGGACTACGAAAGCTGCTCGAACTGCCAAGCGATCGAGGCGCTGGCCTGTGAGAAGTTTGAGGGCTGACGCCAGAGTGACAGGGCGCCAACCGTTGGTGTTGGGATGAAGATCACTCCCGCGTCAGGACAAACTGAAGACGCGCGGTGGCTGGTCCTGTTTCGGCAACCGACAGGCCCACCATCTGATCCGCTGAGGCCATCCAAAGATAGAGATCCGTTACAGGCCCCTTGCCGGTGCCCACCGATTGTCCGCGCAGGAAGGGCATGTCCTCGACCTTGCAATCGTAGAGGATTTCCATCTCCTGCGTGTTCACTGTGGCGAGAGGGTCCGGATCGTCCTCCCGTGGGTCGAAACTGGCTTGGGTCGTCTGATCCCAGTAAACGGCAAAATCGCGTTTGACTGTCTCGCCACGCAGCTGAAGATGATCCTCCTCGAGGGAGAGGCGCATGACCATGGTGGGCGGCAAGGTTTCCATGGCCTGTGGCCGGCCGGAAACAGTCAGCAGACCTTTTGTCCATTCCAGCTTCCATTTGCCTTCGATATCGGTTTCGTGGTCGCCGATATAGCTCTCGGCGCGTAGCCCACATGGTGATGCCACAGCCGCAGTCGCCAAGGTGAAACCGGCGGCTATCACGCCTGCAAAGATCAGTGTCTTCATTGATGTCCCATTCGTTCCTTCAAGTGGAGCCGAGTTGTCTCGGGCGTCTCACCCTCGTTTGAAACAGCGGGCGGCGCGTCACTCAGATGAGTGATGTGCGATTGGGCTTTTCGGTCTCTTGTCAGGGCAATCGCGTAACACTTTTCCTGAAGGAGGGCTGAATGTGGTCGGCCAGTTGTTGATTTTGCTCGTTGTTCTGCTGGCCCTCTGCGTGGGCCTCACCCTGGTCTACGTCGTCACCTTCAACGGACTGCAGACGGCCCAAACCCAGGTCGTTGAGACCTGGTCCGGAATTGAGGTCCAGCTGAAACGGCGGCATCAACTCGTTCCGGGGCTGGTTTCAGCGGTGAAGTCCGCCATGCGGCATGAGACGGCATTGTTTGAGAAGCTGATCGAGGTGCGAAATCAGGCCGAGGTTGCCATGAGATCAGGGGATGCGGACGAAATCTCCAAGCAGGAAGCGGCGTTGTCTCACCACCTTCGAGGGGTTTTGGTTCAAGTGGAGGATAACCCGGCCATTACAGCGACCGGGAACATTGAAGCCTTTCAGAAACAGCTTGAAGAGACGGAGGATCAGATCGCGGCGGCTCGCAGGATCTACAACGGCAACGTTCAGAACCTGAATGCGCGTATCGCAAGTTTTCCGGGCAACATGATCGCACCGCGTCACGGCATCAGACCGGCCAATTCGTTCGTGCTTGGCGAAAGCGAATTCGAAGCTGTCTACGCGGGGCCGGAGGTGGCACTCCACTAGGGGGCAGCGCTACTCCATATAGGTCTTGAGACGAAGCAACCTGGTGCTGATGGCCTCCACATGGCCCTGCATTTCCGCCGCGCATCGGGAGGGGGTTTGCTTGTCGAACGTAACCGGCATCGCACAACGAAGGTAGATTGTGCTTGCTTCCACCCGAACTTCAGCGCCGGCAGCACGGAACAGGTCGATCAGCAGCGTTTGGGCCGCGGGCGTCAAAAGCTGGAAGAGCTTCAATTGCTCTCCTGAGCGAAGCTGCACCTTGTAGAGATCGTTGAAGGCGACGCTTTCCAGCCTGGCGTCAAAACGGCTTTTCAGGGCAGGGATTTCGGCGCTCAACATGACACTCAGGTCGAAGTCAAGCGCTGCCTTCACTGCGATGACCATGCGCAGAGTGTAATTCCCCGACAGGTTGCTGGCAGAGACGAGAACAGGGTTTCTGATGTCATGTTCGACGAGTTGGGCAGTCATCCAGAGCGGGGTTTCCTCATGATGCCACCAGAACAAGGCTTCAGGCGAGATGGGAGCGGCTGAGACGGGGCTCGGCATGAGAAACGGCTTGAGCCTTGAGGTCACTGTATAGATGTGCGGATCTGTGAAGGTAATTGCAGGCGGCCCCTTGTCGGTCCGGTACTTCACTGCAGCAAGCGCGTCGATCTGCTCCGCTGAGACGGTCAGGTCCGGCCTCTTGGGAAACACGTCCTGCGCTAAGGCCTGGATATCGGTCTTTGTCGGCTGCCTGCGTGCGCCCAGGGACCGGCGAATGGAAGATACCTGCAAATGCCAGGATCCACCCAGTTTCTGACCCAGGGCATCAAAGGCCAGGGCATGGCGTTCGGGTTTCTTGTCGTTGATGTTGAACGCCAGGAGCAGAACGCCGCCGAAAAACAAGGGGACTCCAAGGAAGGCTATCAGATCGAAACCAAGCGCCTTGCCGCCGATGAAAAGCGTAGCGCCGAGCCCCGTAAGCAAAACGTATCGCGCGATGCCAGGGCCTTTTGCGGCGGGTTGGAATGTATGCCGCTCGACTTCAAGCTGGCCGGAGAAGGGATCCCAATGTGTTTTGCGCATGTTGGCTCCACCTGTTTCAAACAGGAATAAGGAGGCAGGCGCGGCGCGCATCACTCATTTGAGTGACGTAGCCCCTCGTGCAAGTGGTTAGCATCCGCCCAAACGACTAGCTTTGGAGCGAGCATGACCCTTCTCAACCTAAGAAAACTGACGTTTGCGTCGGCCTTTCTGGCCTGTGGCACGGCCAGTGCTGTTGCAAGCGATCTGATGGTTGTCTTCGACGGTTCCGGATCCATGTGGGGGCAGATCCAGGGAAAGACCAAGATCGAGATCGCGCGTGAAACGCTTTCCGGCGTGTTGGGTGAGGTTCCTCTCGACGCAAATATCGGCATGATTGCTTATGGGCATCGCGAAAAGGGACTGTGTTCAGACATTGAAACGGTGGTTCCAACCGGTCCGGCCAGCCAGACCGTGCCGCAGATGGTGGGGGCCGCCAATCGTCTGAAACCAAAGGGCAAGACGCCATTGGCAGATGCGGTGCGCATCGCGGCGGAAGAGCTGAAATTTACTGAGAATGCCGCGACGGTCGTTCTCGTGACGGACGGGATCGAGACCTGCAACGCCGATCCATGTGCACTGGCGAATGAACTGGAGTCCCTTGGCATTGATTTCACCACGCATGTGATCGGCTTCGGACTGTCGGAGGACGAAGGAAGCCAGGTGCAATGCCTCGCCGAGAATACGGGCGGTATGTACCTGTCAGCCAAGAACGCGGAAGAGTTGTCCGATGCACTCAGGCTCACTGTGCAAGCCGAGCCGATTGCCCCCAGTGAAGATGATTTTCTGCCGATGGAGCGCGATGTGCGGTTCATTTTTCGCGACACACCGGATGGCGAGCAGATCGGCATTCGCCAGCTAAGCGGTGTCGTTGAAAAAGCTGATGGTGGAGCCATCGCGGACGGTGCATTCGAGTTTCGGTACCCCGAAGCGCATGGCAACTCTGCGGTCGCGACGTTGGAGCCGGGTTCATATGTGGGGCTTTTTCAGCGTGATGGCGGGACGAACGGCGGCTACACGGTCCGGTACGCCTTTGAAGTGCCTGAAGGCGATGGCGAGCATGTGATCGAGGCGGCTCTCTCGGCAGCGCTGACACTCAATGTCTTCATCAACCCCGATTTGCCCTACGCGAAGGGCGAACCGTTCCCGACCGCAATCGGTGGCTCACGTCGTCGTGTCAATTTCGAAGTCTTCGAGGTGCACGATCAAGCGGTTTCTGAGGAGCCGGTGGCATCGGCAAACATGGATCAGTTGACGGTTGTCTTGTCGCCGGGGACTTACCTCGTGCGCGGCAATCTGGACAACACAACCTCCGCCGAGCGACTTGTCGAGGTCGAGGGAGGCAGAACCACGGAGTTTGATTTCTCCTTCGACGCAACGAGAGTTTATCTCGACGCGCGGCAGGCAGATGGAACTCCGGTCAAGCGGCAGACAACATATTGGTACGCCGGGTCACCGGGCGACGTGAAATCCTGGATCAAGGGGAGTGGAGTTTCCAAGGGTGAGCTGACACCGTTCTACGTTCCCACCGGTACCTGGGGTGTGAGCGTTGGCGGCGAGGGGTATGGCGATCGACGCAGCCGGCTCATGATCGATGTCCCTGGCGACTATGCTGATATCCGCCTTGAGGTGGGTGAAGGCGAGCGCCTGAATGCCGATGAAAAGGGATATCTGGATTCCCGCGCCTACATCGGGTGCCTTGAGCAGCTGAAGGTGAAATATACCGGTTGCCTGGTTCAACGTGCGGATCTTGGGAGCAGCGGTGAAGGACAAGAGCCATCTTCGCCGATTGAACCGTCGGAAGACGCAGCAACCGATGATTTCTCCGACAATGAGACCACCTTCGAATTGCACAAGGCGGAGACCGGCAACCCGACAACTCTTGCTGGCGTCTTCGTCATGTACGGTCCGGGCAGTCCGCTTGAGGAAATCATCGATGATCCGATGCATGCGCAGAGCTGCCAACGCAGTCCGGTCGTGATCTACCCCGATGGAAAAGTCTTTGTGAAACGCTTCGTCAATCCAAAGGGGCCGGAAGACAATCCGTTCAAGCCTAAAGCGGCAGGCACCTGCCAGGTGAACAATGGGCGTTATGATTGCAGCATTGCTGAGCGTGGCAAGCCGCTTGAGCGCATGGTTTTCCAACCTCGCAGCATGGGCAACGGCCATTTCGAGATCTGTAAGTCAGGGCAATCGGAGTGCGATGTTTTTGCTTCCTGCTTCTTTCCGGGAGGGAAAATGAACGCGACGCAGATCATGCCGAACGGCCGTCCGCTGGGAGACCTGATGATCGAGCGGGCAGACGGCCAAGCCCCCGGCTTTTCCTACGGTGAAGACAATCAGGTGATCCTGCCATGACCCTCCGCTTGGTGATGACACTCGCCATCGTATTGCTCGAAGCCGTTTCGGCGCGTGCGGACGATTGGACCGGGAACTGGGACAGCAACTACGGTCAGCTACGGCTGATCCAGGAAGGCGATCGGCTTTACGGTGACTACGCGGACAATGGCACGATCGAGGGCATCGTCGGGCCGGACCGCAAGACAGCCCATGCAGTGTTCTATTGGAACAACGGTCAGTGGGGCACGGTTTTGTGGCGGCGCGCCAACGATCGCATGGTTGGTGTCTGGAATTGGAGCAAGGATGGGCTGCCTGAGCTGAAAAGCCGGAACCGGTGGATGGCCACGCGTACGGCGAGCCGTGTCGCGCCGCTCAAGTTTGCCAGTCAGATCAAGCGGCGCTTTCCAGAGCAAGACGTGAATTTCACCGAAGGGCCGTTCTTGAGTTGGCTGTCCTTCAACGGCAGCAGAAACGTGCTGCAGGAGAACGGGAACGCAAACGCCAACAGCAACACGGGCCAGAACCCGCGCACGGGGTTAAGCCGTTGGTACGGTGGCTACGATCTGGTGAATGTCGGCCCGGCATTCGAGATCAGCGCCGATGTCATCCACTACCGGAGCCAGAACACCGCATCCATTGATCTGTCCATTTACGCGCGACCGGGCGGGCAATGTCCGCAGACCATGCACTTGGGCTTTTGCCGGGATCTGGTTGCAAGCGCCGATGCGCGTGGGTTCGTGGATGTGAAAACGAGCGGAGTTGGCCTTCTCAACCCCTCGAATGGCGGGATTGGAGAAGAGTTTCGCGTCGCGTTCCGGCTGCCGGGAGACAGTCAGGACCGTCTCCTGGTTCTGCGCCGCGATGTGACCTCTTTCAGCGCGTCCATTCACCATCCCCAACGAGGTTGGGATTACGACGGGTTTGCGACGGCGCGGACGCACATCTGCGAAACCTCACAATGCATGAGGGCTGTGTTCGACGAGGTGCGGCGTTTCCCGAACCGTTTCCGCAAAGGCTATAATTCCACTTACTTGAACCGCATCTACAATCTTCCAAACAGCATCACGGCGTCTCGCCGCAACACGCAGGTACCAGCGCCTGCACCGGGTGGCGGCGGCGCGCTGGAGGGAACCTGGGGCCTCTATGAGGAGACCGGCGAGTCTCTGGGATATGTCACGATGTCCGGGCGTGGTCGAAACCTGCAGGCTTCCGGCAACCTCGCCAATTTTTTCGTGAACGGTGCTTCGGCCGAAACCCGGTTTTCGCTTGCCCAGCAAACCGACGAGGCCGCCGCCTTTGATCTGACGACGTTTGCCGATGGATCCGGCGAGCGAAAGACGGGGCGTTTGATTGTGGAGTTTCCACGCTCTGGCAGCGCTAACCCACGCGGAACGCTTATTGTCGCCGATGAAGTGCTGTTGGTGGAGCTTAACGCGCATAACGGTGGGGTGACGCCCAACTGGCAGACGCATCAAGGTGAGCAGTCTGACCCGGACCCGGACCAGGACTTCGATAATCCGGGCTTTGGCATCTACAAATTCACCTATCGGTTGCGCGGCGTCCCCCCGGGCCGAGCCGTTGCGCTGCGTGCGGGGCCGTCACGCAGTGAGAGCATTGTGAGATCGCTGTCAGGTGATGCGCGCGCGCTGCAACTGAACGATTGTGATCCGGATGTTGACAATATCGGGTTCGAAGCCGCGTCGCGCGCCGCCCAATTGTCCGTTCTGGACGCCCGTTGGTGTGAAGTTGTGACCCCTGATGGCAATGGCTGGCTTCCGGGCCGCTATCTTCAGCCAGAGCAAAATTGAGGAAGCCCCCCATGCACAGGATTATGAAGCTCATCATGAGTGTCGGGCTGATCGCCGCCAGCGTGGCGCCCGGAGTGGCGGCTGACCATCGCTACGAACACAACGGCTCAACCATGCGTGTGGAGGTCAGTGGCTCCTCCGTTCGCATCTACTATGAAAAGCCGCGACAGGGGCTGTCGGCTCACGGCGTCAGGCCTGGGACGCTTCTCTTCGATGGCAAGGTCTCCAACGGGTATCTTGAGGGTATGAGCCGCATCTTCAATGCCAATTGCGGCGAGGTCGACTACTACGTCTATGGTGATTTCGTGCCCGGTCAAAGCTTCAAGCTGAGCGGTGCTGCCCCGGTTCTTTCCGGTATGAGCTGCCGGATCGTCGATAACGTCTACACGGGTCCGAACGCCAACCTGCAGTTCAATGCCTTGCGAGCCGGTGCAGGCAGGCCTGCCAATGTCGGCCGCCCGGGCTGCGTGACAGGAGTGAATTCCTATCTGAATGTTCGTTCAGGTCCAGGTGCCGACTATGGCCGGATCGGAACGTTCGCAGCAGGCAGTTGCGGGATCGAGATTGTGAACAACCACTGCCTTGGAGAGTGGTGTCTGACCAGACAAGGGCCGACGACGGGGTGGGTGAACAGCCGGTTTCTCAACCGCTGACTTTTTGGGCCGCAGGCTAAGTCCTGGCGCGCCGGAGAACACGCTTGAAATGCACCGGTGTCCCTGGCGCCAAAACGAAATCGTCACTGGGTTTCGAGTGTCACCTAGTTGCCTAGATGGTTCTACTCAGTCAATTTGAGATAAAAAACAATAGTTTGTCATTTACTTGCCGGTTTCGGCATGGTAATTCGAGGGCTCTTTCCGAGAAGTAATTGTACCTGCAGTTGACATTCGATGATGTTCTCTCGCAGTGCCCTCAGTTCCAGCCAATCCAATATGCAAACACGCAACATAGTCACGATGGACGGCGTGCCGCTCGTCTTCAGAACCTTTCCAGCAGACAAACCCAGCGGAAAATCCGCTTTCGTGACCCATAGCCAAGCCCTCCATACGCTGAATATCTCGCAGACCATGCAAGGGTTGGCCGACCGGGGCTGGACCGTTCACGGAATTGACCTGCGCGGGCATGGTTATTCAGTGTCAGAGCGTGCGCCCTACGCACATCTTGAAATCGGTCGCGGCTGGGATGACCTGGTCAGCGATTTCAAGTTGGGGCTCGAGGCTGCCTTCGACGGCATCCCCTGGGAGGACCGGCTTATTGTCGCGCCCAATATCGGGGCGCTTCTGGTTCTCGAATGCCTTAAGGCTCAGCCTGATCTCGCCCGCAATATTGTGTTCGTGACGCCGCCGCCCAATCAGCCGGGCTTGATGAAACTTGCGAGAAGCATAACGCGGGTTCGAGCGCTTCTACATCCACCAGAGCGCCCCGATGAACTGACCTTTTACCAGCTTTACACGTTCTTGGGAGCGCACCTGGAAGACCGGAAAAACCTGATCGATGTCATTTCGTCGGACAAGGCTTTCACCCAATCCATCCTGGATGATCCCTATGCCTGGCCAACCCCCACGACAGGATATTTCTACGAGCTTTTCCGCGGAATTGAAAAAGCATGGAAATGGCCTCGCAACATTGAGGTGAAAGAGGGCACCCGGGTTCTTCTGTTGTATGGCGGGGATGACCCGATGACCGCGAATGGCCGCTTCATCGCCCCGATCCGGAAGCATTTCAACAAAGTGGGTGTTTATGACGTTGAGAGCCACTGCGTCGAAGGCGGGCGCACCGCCTTGTTTGCCGAAGATCGACGCTTTGGAATTTCCAGCATTATTAATGATTGGTGCGAAGGGCTCCCGCTCAATCCCGACAACACATCGCGTGAAGCCGCTGATGGCGGCGGAATCGAAGGGGTGAGCAAGGACATCCTTCAGCGCCTGGGCCTGGCAGACTTTCGGCATGAGCTGAAGCCGGACGCGCTGGTGGAGCTTTGTTACGGTGCAATCTCCGATGATAACCGCTGGATCGAGATGCTGTATCGGGTGGCCTTTGCGGCTTCCGGCGAAAACGGTCTGGAGGAGCAAGAGCTGGAGACCATAGTTGCGGAATTGATGCCGCACTGGGATCGGTCCTTTAGCCTCAACCGGCAGATCATGCGCTCGGCCGCCGTCGGTGCTGTCTTGCATGAAGTGATCGAGCGCTTCGAGATCGGCATGGCCATCGTCAACGATGACTTCGAAATTTCCTATGCAAACCGTCCCTTTATGGAAGCTGTTTCGACCCTCGTCGGAGGTGTTCGATTTGATGCGGACAGCGAAGATATGGTGGCCCTGAGCAACGCTTTGGCGATGCTGCTGAATACGGATTTTCGAAACAAATCCCGCAAGAGCCAGGGTGAGGCGCTGCTGATGGTCGGGGGAAAGGCGGTCGGTTTTCACTTTCGGCCGCAAACTCTACGCCAGACATCCTTAAACAGGCAGGGGGCGTCGGGTGTGATGATCTTGCGGGCTGCGGATACCGAGACGCGTGATCTCTCTGACACATTTCATGAGCTGCTTCAGTTCGGCTATGGCCTCACTGCTAAGGAAGCACAGGCGGCGTGCTGCCTGGTCAATGGACTGTCGCCAACCGAAATTTCGCGCCAACTCGACGTGTCCATCCACACGACCCGGACGCATCTGAAGAGGGTCTACGAAAAGGTCGGCGTGCAAGGTCAGACCGAACTGACGGCACGGTTGCTTCAGGGGCCTCTTGGACTTCTGGCCGACGGGAAATAACCGGAATGCATGATCCCCGTTTCGGCAGCATGTTGGCGATCGCCATTGTGCTGTTGCTGCCTCTGCTCGCGTCCCTTGCGGTTCAGCGACGATTTCGAGGTGACGACCCGATCGGTGCTTTCGTCAGCAACAAAGGGGGCAACGGCTTTTTGGCCACGGCGGCCGGGGCCATTTGTGGGAACATCGGGATCGGTACGTTTGTCGCCCTGTTCCTGTTTGCCTCGCAGAGCCCGGTGATCGGGTTTTCGATCGCCGCTTCTTATGCGCTCGGCCTGATACTCTGCGCGCTCATGGCGCCTCTGATCCGCCGGCGGGCTGCGGCAGTGGGGGCTATCGGCCTGATCGACTTGATTGCGCGATCGCATGAAACCAGAGGGAATTGGCTTACGTGGCTTCCCATCGCGGTGGTCTTCATCCTGCGCTCCGCGGTTCAGCTAAGCGCTCTGGGCGTCATTGCTGCCAGTCTTTTTGCAGGGCAGACCGCTTTGGCAACGATTGTTTGCGCGGCTGTGCTGACGGGTTATCTGCTTGTGGGCGGCTACCGCGCGGCCGTGACGACGGACATTCTGCAATCAGCCATCATATTGGGTGCGGTTGCCGTGGCCGCGCTCGGGTTGCCTCAGCTTTCGGGGGCATCGGTCGACTTCCTTCAGATTGAGCCGTTTCAGCCGACAATCCTTATCGGGATCTGGCTGCTCCTTCCGTGGAGCGCCGTGCTGGCCGTTGACAATTGGCAGCGCGTTACGGTGGCGAGTAGCGATAGGGTCGCGGTGGCCAGCTATCTGGGAGCGGCGGTGGTTTGCGGCGCTTGCTACGCAATGATTTCGCTGGCCGGATACTGGTCGGGCGGCGGCTCCGTTTTCGATACCTTTTCCGGATTGATGCCACCGGGTGCAGCTTGGTCGGCCACGGCCATGTTCACCGCCTGCATCATGTCGTCCATCGATACATTCGTCATGCCGTTGACGGTGGCGCTGGGCGACCGAAGGCTTTCGGCACTGCGGTGGATTATCCTTTGCTTGATGGTGCTTGTGACAATGACCGCGCTCGCCTTCGGTGACGTGCTCTCAAATGTCATCGCGGCCTTCAATTCGCTAACAGTGTTCCTGCCGGCGGCCCTTGGTGCGCTCTATCTGAAGCGAAAGACGCGCTGGGGCGCAGTTGCCTCCATGTGTTCGGGGCTCGTCGTGGCTCTCTGCTTGACGTTAGTTGATATCAACATTGCCGCCTTGCTGGGTTTTGTGGTTGCGACCGTGGTGTACGGGGCGAGCGTCGTTGTCGCCAATCGGAAGCAACAGGCAGGTTGCTAATTGGCGAGATGAATAGCCCCTGGATTCATAGACGCCTTCTTCCCTGATTTTGAGGCAAGTCCATTACATTATTGGAGGTTTTGTGTGTCCAGGCGGCGTCCCGATCCCCTGTAGGCTCGCCGGGTCGGATCATCGGATCACGGCTTCGTTCACGGTAAAGCGCTTCAACTTCGCGGGATCGGGTTCCACGCCAATCCCGGGTCTTTCCGTCGCCGTCACATAGGAGGGCGCGGAGTAGGTGACGTCCCGGTTGGCCAGGTCCTCTTCGTAGAATTTTTCAGTCGGGAAGACATCGGCCGGATAGGTCATGTTGGGCAGAGTTGCAAAAGCGATCGTCGCATTCTGGGCAACGGCCGATTCCAGCATGCTGCCCATCCAGTTGCCGACGCCCGCGGCCTTGCACATCTCGCGCACCCGCAGTGTGGGCGTGATCCCGCCCAGTCGGCCGAGTTTCAGGTTGATGATGTCACAGGCCTCCTGTTCGATCGCCTGCCGGGCGCGTTCCACGGAGGTGATCGTCTCGTCCAGGCAGATCGGCGTGGCGATCTTTCTGCGCAGCACCGCATGGTCGAGAATATCGTCATGCCTGAGCGGCTGTTCGATCATCGCCAAATCGTACCGGTCGAGAGCGCGAAACATTTCAAGATCGTCGAGCGTAAAGGCGCTGTTGCAGTCGATATGCATCAACAGGTCAGGATAAGCGCTGCGGACGGCGGCGACCATGTCCACACCCCAGCCCGGCCTGAACTTGAGCTTCACTCTCGCCAGACCCTTCTCCACGGCCTTGCCGATTTTCGCGACCAACTGGTCGAGTGTCGGCTCCACCGAGATGTCTTCTCCGACCAGCACGTCCGGCCGGGCCCCGCCGAGCAGCCGCCACAGAGGCCTGTCCTGAGACCGGGCGAGAAGATCGTGAAACGCAAGGTCCAGCCCCGCCTTCGCAAACGTGTTCCCTTTCACGGACTTCAAAAGAGCCTGGAGGTCTTC
Organism: Roseibium aggregatum; assembly: GCF_017309185.1. GTDB lineage: Bacteria > Pseudomonadota > Alphaproteobacteria > Rhizobiales > Stappiaceae > Roseibium > Roseibium aggregatum_B. The sequence continues at coordinate 515,253 of NZ_JAEKJZ010000003.1, forward strand.
CCCGGAGGTTAGGGTCTGTCCGGCAATTGCCGGTGCGAGTTTCTTTTGAAGGACAAGGAACGCGCCACCCGCCCATTCCTCGCAATAGTTGGGGCCACTGTGAGGGGCCGTCTCACCCCAGCCGGCGAGACCGCCGGACGTCATGCGCACGAGAACGGATTCAATGGCGGTCTCGTCGCTTGCCGCGGTTCGCCACGGCTCGCGCAGCGGCATGGCCACATGAAACAGGTCAATTCGGTCTATCAGCATCGGAAAATCCCCTGACCTGAACGCGGTCAATCAGACAGGTTATCCATGTTGGGACTTGACTTGACCATACTCGCGGTATCATTTTTTCATAAATGAAACTTTTTGAGCCTTACCATGCCGACTTTCCAGCAAGACCGACTCTTTTCCCAACGTATTCTTGACGCCTATAACGAGATGTCACGCGGCGAGCGTTACCTCGCGGACGTGCTGCTGGAAAATCCGCTTGCGATTCTCGACCAGACGGCCACGCAGCTTTCCGAACGCGCCGGCGTCTCCAAGGCGACCACGGCGCGGTTCTTCCGGTTGCTGGGATACCCCAGCTACAAGGCGGCCCAGGCTCAGGCACGGGTGGAGGGTATCAGTTCCGGCCAGTCCCAGTACGGCTCCCGCATGCAGACGTTCCGGAGCCACAAGCCGGACCTCAGCATTCATCTGCAAAGTGAAGTCCAGAACATGGTCCGCACGCTCGAGCAGCAAAGATCAGACCACCTCGACCAGGCGGTTCATATCCTCGCACGCGGCGAAAAGCTTTGGGTTGTGGGCTTTGCAGACAACTATCCGCTGGCCCATTTCGCCCGTGCGCAGCTCATTCGCGTCCGACCGGATATCCGTCTCATTCCGCTTGGAAGCTTTTCGGTCGCGGAAGAATTTGCGTCGATTTCGGCTTCGGACGCGTTTCTGGCCTTCGGTGTCCTGAAGCGCATTCCGCAGTTCCGCAATGTCCTGAAATCGGCGATCGGGGCCGGCTCGAAAGTTGTCTATCTCACCGATCAGATGACCCGGACGGGAGACGACATCGCGACCGTGACCCTGCGGTGCAGGACCCGCAGCACGGGCCTGTTCGATACGGTTGTTCCGACCCTCAGCCTGATCAATTACCTCTGCTCGGCCCTGGCGATCTATATCGGCGAAAGCGCCATGGAACGGCTGAACATGATCGACGAGATCCATGCCGAATGGGATGATTTGCTGTCCGATCACAACTGACCACTCCCCAAAAATGATGGCAATTTTCACTATTTCACCCAAAAAATCGTCAGATATGAAATAAGTTGTTTCATTTTCGAAATTTTGTTGACGCCGCACCGGTTTGCGGAAAGCATTTCTCCGAGTTGAGCGGGCCCACAGCCTTCCGGGCGCGCCGCTGGCGGGGACAGAACAATTGCCCGCCCTAATCAAGACGGGGACACAACCATGCGCAAACACACTTCGCGAATGCTTCAGGCCTTCCTGGGCGGCGTGGCCATGATCGGCCTGACCGCTTCGGCATCGGCCTCGGAAATTGTCTGGGCACGTTACGGCGACAGCGACACGCTGGACCCGCATGCCAGCACGACCACGCTGTCCATGCAGTCATGGCGCCAGATTTACGATACCCTGCTGGCCTTTGACGAAAGCGGCATGCCCCGGCCCAACATGGCGAAAAGCGTCGAAGTCAGCGAAGACGGCATGACGGTCGTTTTCGTGCTTAACGAGGGGCTTACCTGCCACGACGGCACGCCGTTCGATTCCGCCGATGTGAAATACACCTTCGACCGCGCGCTTTCGGAAGACAAACCGAGCATCACGAAATCGGCCTGGGGCCCGATCTCCGGTGTCAGCACACCGGACGCCACCACCATCGAAGTCACGTTCGAAAAACCTTTCGGCGCCTTCGTTCCCTTCATGGCGGACCCGTTCTCGTCGATGATCTGCGACAGCAACGAAGCTTTCGGGGACGAGTTCGGCTCGACCAAGGCCGTGGGCACAGGTCCGTGGAAACTGTCGGAATGGACCAAGGGCGACCGCATCGTTCTGGAGGCCAATGAAACCTACACCAACTACGGCCACCCGACGGAAAACAAGGGCCGTCCGTTCGCGGACAAGCTGATCATCCGCACCGTGCCAGAAGCGCAGACCCGTCTGGCAGGCCTGAAAACGGGCGAACTGGATATCATCGAACCGCCGCTGGAAGATGTCCCGAGCATCAAGGACGACCCGTCCATGACGCTTCATATCGCGGAAGCCACCGGTCAGGACGTTTTCTTCGAATTCACGATATCCAGGCCGCCGTTCAACGACGAACGGGTGCGCCGGGCCGTGGCCCATGCGGTCGATGTCGACATGGCGCTGGACATCGGTTTCGAGGGACTGGTGCAGCGCGAGAAGTGCCCGATCGCGGCCGGTGTTTTCGGCAATGACCAGGACTTCTGTGCGCAGCACCTGGCAGAATACGACCCTGAAAAGGCGAAAGCCCTTCTGGCGGAGGCCGGATACGGTCCGGACAACCCCATCGACGTGACCATGATGACCTGGACCGGCGGCGGCCGGGAGCGGATCCTGCAGATTTTCCAGAACCAGCTCTCCCAGGTCGGCATCAAGACCGAAATCGAAATCATGGATATCGGCACCCTCAACGCACGGGTGAAGCAGGAAAACGAGAAAACCGAAGGCAAGGCCACCTTCGACATGATGGGCTGGTCCTGGTACGACCCGGACATTCTCTATCAGCTCTGGCATTCACCGGGCGCCTATTCGGGATATAATTCGCCTGAACTTGACGCCATGCTCGAGGACATGCGCTCCACGGTCGACACGGAAGCAAGGCTGGAGATCGTGAAAAAGGTGAATGCCTATCTTCTGGAAAAGGCGATCCATGTGCCGCTCTACACGCCGGGCTGGATGTGGCTCTATGTAACCTCCGCCGATGTTGAGGGGTTCACGATCGGCGCCTTCGATCAGCCTCTGCTGATGGATGTGAAGGTCGCGGAATAAGACTTCCCCCGACGGCGGCATTCCGAACCGGAGTGCCGCCGTTTCCCTGTTTTCCGGCAGCGACAATCGGCGGTCCGCTAGATGTTTCGTTATCTGACGCACAGAATTGGCACGGCGCTCCTGACGGTCTGGATCACGACTATTGCCGTCGCGATGCTGATCCATATCGTTCCGGGCGATCCGGTGCAGATCATGTATGCCCAGTCACAGGGCACCACCCCCGAACAGCTCGAAGAGATCCGGACCCGGCTCGGCCTCAACGAGCCGATCTGGGTGCAATACGGCATGTTCGTCTCGCGGATCGTCCAGGGAGACTTCGGCCAGACCATCAGGGGCAACCAGCCGGTTCTGGACCTTTTGATAGGCCGCTTGCCGAACACGCTCCTGCTCGCCAGCGTCAGTCTCGTCATCGCGGCGCTTGTCGGCGTGGTCTTCGGCTTCTTCGCCGCCTACAAGCGCGGCACTGCGGTGGACACCGGCCTGATGATCACCGCGTTGATCGGCGTCTCGATGCCCCATTTCTGGTTGGGCCTGATTCTGCTTTTCGTCTTCGCCGTGAACCTGGCCTGGCTTCCGGTTGCCGGCGAGGACTGGCGTTCCCTCGTGCTTCCCGCGATCACGCTCGGCGTTGCCAATGCCGGCATCATCGCCCGTCTGACCCGCTCATCCATGATCGACATTCTCAATCAGGACTTCGTGCGCACGGCGCGGGCGAAGGGCCTTCACAAGGGCACCATTCTTTACCGCCACGTTCTGATGGCCGGGCTCATTCCGGTCGTCACCATGCTCGGCCTCCAGTTCACCTACATGCTGGGAGGAGCCATCGTCGTGGAGAACGTCTTTGCCTGGAACGGTATCGGCCGCCTGGCCATCCAGGCGATCTTCCAGCGCGACTATCCCCTGATCCAGGGGTTCATCCTGATTTTCGCCTGTCTCGTGGTGACCGTTTCCCTGATCATGGACCTCCTCTACGCGGTTCTCGATCCAAGAGTAAGGCTGAGCTGATGTCCCTGCAAACCGCGTCGGTCACCGGCGGAACCTCTTCGGAAACGATGCTCAAACTCAAGCAGTTCATGTCGAACAGGGGCGCCGTGCTCGGGCTTGTGATCGTCATGACGCTGATTGTCGTCGCCCTGTTCGCGCCGATGATCGCGCCTTACGATCCGCAGATGATGGGGGCCGGCAGGCGGCTGCAGCCGCCAAGCTTCGCCTATCCCTTCGGTACCGATGAATTCGGACGGGACCTTTATTCACGGGTGATCTACGGCTCGCGCCTGACGCTTCTGATCGCGGCGATCGCGGTCGGCATCGCGCTCGCGGTCGGACTGACGATCGGACTGATCGGCGGCTATGCCGGCGGCTGGACCGAACGCGTCGTCATGCGTCTCGTCGACGTGGTCTTTTCCTTCACCGAAACCCTGATCGCGCTTGCCGCCGTCGCCATTCTCGGGCCGTCGCTCAAAAACGCGATGATCGCCGTCGGCATCGCCACCATGCCGTTCTATGCGCGCATCTGCTATTCCACGGTGCTGGTGGAAAAGAACAAGCCCTATTTCGAGGCGACCGTTGCCGCGGGCGCCGGCCATGCCCGAATCCTGTTTCTGCATCTCCTGCCCAACATCCTGCCGACAATGGTCGTCGTCGCGACGCTTGGCGTATCGACCGCCATTCTGGCTGCCGCAGGCCTTAGCTTTCTCGGGCTCGGCGCGCAGCCGCCGTCGCCGGAATGGGGCTGGATGCTCTCCGCCGGCCGGGACTATTTTTCCCGGGCGCCCTGGATGATGATCGTCCCGGGCGTGGCGATCGCGATCACGGTACTGGGTTTCAACCTCCTGGGTGACGGTGTCCGCGAGATTCTCGATCCCCGCCAGACAAACAGGCGATGACGCATGAGTAGCCCGATCCTGACTGTTGACAACCTCACCATCGGATTTGGCCGCAGCGCGGAACAGGCGCCGGCGGTCCGCAACCTTTCCTACTATCTCAACGCCAACGAGACCCTTGCCATCGTGGGCGAGTCCGGTTCCGGCAAGAGCGTCTCCAGCATGGCCCTGCTCGGGCTTCTGCCTCAGGGGACAAGCCGGATCCTGAACGGGACGGCGATGTTCGATGGCCGCGACCTCCTGCACCTTGGGGAAGAAGACCAGCGGACCATTCGCGGCAAGCGCATCTCGATGATCTTCCAGGAGCCGATGACCTCGCTCAACCCGGTTCTGACCATCGGCCGGCAGATGACGGAAGTTGTGCAGGCACACGACCCCGGGGCGGCTAATGTCGAAAAACTTGCGGTCACCATGCTGGACCGCGTCCGCCTGCCCGATCCCTCCGGCATGATGAAACGCTACCCGCACCAGCTGTCCGGAGGACAGCGGCAGCGCGTCATGATCGCGATGGCGCTGATCAACCGGCCGGAAATCCTGATCGCCGACGAGCCTACGACAGCGCTGGACGTGACCGTTCAGGCACAGATCCTGGAACTGATGCGGGAGCTCAAGGACCAGTTCGGCACCAGCATGCTGCTGATCACCCACGACATGGGCGTCGTGGCCGAGACCGCCGACCGGGTCATCGTGATGAAGCAGGGCGAACGGGTGGAGGAAGGCACGGTCACAGGGCTCTTTGAAAACCCCACGCATTCCTATACCCGCAAGCTTCTGGCCGCGGTTCCGAAAATCGGCACGTCGGACGTCCCGCCGAAAGCGGATGCGACGGCGGGGTCCCGCGCGCCCGTTGTCGAGGCAAAGGATCTCAACAAGACCTTCCGCAGCAAGGGCCACGACGTGCACGCCCTCAACGAGGTCAGCTTTTCCATTCCGCCCGGCGAAACGCTGGCGCTGGTCGGGGAATCCGGGTCGGGAAAATCCACTGCCGCGCGCGCCATCCTGAGGTTGATGGAAGTCGATTCAGGCGAAATCCTGATGGACGGACAGGATATCCGCCAGTTCGGAACGCAGCTCCTGCGCAAGAGCCGGAAACAGATGCAGATGATCTTCCAGGACCCCTACGGCGCCCTGGACCCGCGCATGCGCGTCGACCGGCTCGTGGCCGAGCCCATGCGCATTCACAACATCGCCAGCGGCCGGGAACTTCAGGACAGGACCGAAGCCCTGTTCAGGCAGGTCGGGCTGACAGCCGACCAGATGCGCCGCTATCCACACGAGTTTTCCGGCGGACAGCGTCAGCGGCTCTGCATTGCAAGAGCGCTCGGCGTCGAGCCGAAGCTGATCGTGGCGGACGAACCGACATCGGCGCTCGACGTCTCCATTCAGGCGCAGGTGATCGAACTCATGCTCGACCTGCAGCAGCGGCTCGGGCTGTCCTACCTGTTCATCAGCCACGATCTCGCGGTCGTGGAACAGATGAGCCATTCGATCGCGGTGATGCTGCACGGGCGGATCGTCGAAGTGGGGCCGAGGGACGCTGTCCTCAAGACCCCCGCGCACGCCTATACCCGCGAACTTCTCAATGCCATCCCGATCCCCGATCCCCAGCGGACACGCGGCAAACTGACCGTCACCGACCGGTCCGCCTTTTCGAAAGGTCCACTGCTGCCGGTCTCCGAATTTCATCTGGCGGCCTCATGACTATCGGGATCGCGCTTTCAGGACCCAATGCGGGTCTCGGGATATTCAGGGCGCTGGCCGCCGTCGAAAAGATCGGCCGCGGCGCCGTCGGCGGCTTCGTCAGCTATGCGGCCCTGACCGAAGACGGCCGGCTGCTGCGGGCGCAGACGCAGGACGGCGGCACGTCGACGCTCTTCGGCGGAGCGGAGCCGCCGGCTGAACTGGCGGCGGCCAAGCGCGCGGTGCTGATGTCCAGCGGCCCGAACCGGCCGGAGCCACTCGCCCAGTTCACTCCCGGCGAAGTGGGTGTCGCGCTGATCACCGGCCACCGGTTGCCGAACGTGAGCGCCGGTGGCGGGGTCGCCCCGAACGTCAGGCTTCTGGATGCCCTCAGGCAGGGCACGCCGGTACAGGATGCGGTCGCCTCGGTGCTGGAAGCCAACGGCAATGCGGATGCCGGCCTGATCGCCCTGACGTCTTCCGGCGAGATAGCGATGGGTGACACGGAGTTCGTCCGGATGCGCGAGGACCGGGGAAGCCTGCTTTTTTCCAGCGGCAACAACAGGCTCACCGGTGCGGTGATCCACAATTCGATCTTTCCCGTGCGAGGCGTGACGGAACTGGTGGCCGGTGTCGCGCTCGACTGTTTCGAGGACCCGGACCGGAGCGATCACATGCTCCGGATCGACGAGACGGTCGCAATCGTCCCCTCCGACAGGGAGCGGGTGCATGTCGACGGCAACGGCAAGATTGTTTCGGTCGATGTTGCCCGCGGCCGGATCGAAGACGGATACCTGGAAGGTTCGATCTTTCTGTACCAATCCCCGGTTTTCAGGGATGGAGAGCTGATCGGCCACATCAGCGGCGAGGAACCCTACACGATCGTGCGCGACTACCACGCGGTTTCGTTTTCCGGAAAGGGCAGCGCGCGGATTGCGCTCAAGGAAGTGATGTCCTGAGCGGCGGTTCCTCCCGGAACCGCCCTTTCCTGAAAGCTCGAACCTGGCCCTATTCAGCCTCGTTGGAGACGAATTGCAGCCGCCGCCGGAGGGAACGGGCCTCGCGGCTTTGCCAGAGTTTCAGGAGCCGGTCACGCTTGGCCTCGTGTTCGGGTTTATCGAATGTCGCCTGTTGCAACCGCTGCAGCAGGCGCGAAGCGCGGATGCCTTCGTTGGCCGCGTAGTCGACCAATTCGGGAAACTGCTTGTAACGCTCCTCGCTCATGGTGCGGCCGTTGATGTCGATCACCTCGCCATTGACATTCGTCTTCGGCACGGCCTTGTGATGAAGGGCGACCACTTCCCAGTATTTGTTGAAGACAGGCGCGCCGGAACTGCCTTCGCGCGTGTCGCCGGTGTACCAGCAGAAGTGTTCGGTTTTCTTGCCCTCGCCCAGGCCGTGGTGGCTGGGAAGAAGATATGTCTTCCTTACACAGTTGAAGATCCTCGGTCTTACAAAGGTCGGAAGCCAGCGATCAGGAAAGAGAAGTGCGGCACATTGCTCGTCGGCTTTTACAGCCGAGACCACGGAACGTATGACTTGGCGTTGCAGTCAGGGCTGTCGATCGACAGCCCTTTAAAGCTGCAGGTTGGTACCATGCCGCCCTGTCAGGCGAGAAACCTGCAAAATAGATAGCTGCAAAAACTTGAGAAAATTGGTAGCGGAGGACCGCTACCGTCAATCCACACACCGACCGGAAATACGCTATAGCCTCCGATTGTTCTCGCGGCTGCTGGCAGCATAGTGGTGCATTCGACCGGACCGGTTTGGGGCCGTAAGCCGACAGTCCGGTTCTCGCAGTTGGATCAGCAAAGCGGACATCGCATTTGCAACTAGGTGCGGGGACTTTTTGCCCTGATCTGCCTTCGGGCACCGTCTCAATGAACAGCAGCTTCGCACCCCGCTTCAAACATTTTAGAATCGCCCCTAAGAGCGACCGTTTGCTGCAAACTCACTTTAGATTTCTCAATTGTACCGTGACCGTTCAGCAATGATTCAGGTTCAGGGCGCTAGAAGGATATCGAAACGACGAAAGGTTGCATTCTTGAAGCGAAATGCACTTTTCGCTATAATCTTGCCGAAAGGATTACGTGATGCTGCGAAAGTTTAAAAATCTGAGCCTCATTCGTATGGCGACGGTCTGTGCTGTCTTGGCGATTGCGGTGTCTTTCGGCGGTGCCCTGAAGAACACAGCTGAAGCGAGCCCGTGCCCGAACAACAGCTGCCTCTACGCGCGCTGAAGCCTTATTTGCAATCCAACTTCAGCGGGATGTCGAGAAGCACACGCTCGTGCGTTGGCTTGAAGAGCTTGTCCTGGCCGGTTTCGCAAATGGTTTTTGCGACCAGCGCTGTCGCTTCGGGATCGCCCGTCTCCGGGTCGCTGTTTCCCTTGAGGGCCGCCCAGAAATAATACAGCCATTTCGGATCCATCGGCACGACGCTGCCCTGCTCAGTCCTTTTCGTCTGAACCGGAGGAGACTGACGAGGGTCAATGGTCAGAAACTCCCGAAAGACCGTCACCGCCTCCGTGTAGCGCCCTTTCTGCAAAAGAATATAACCGAGCGTATTGGCGACAGAATGCGGTGTCTTTGCCATGGCAAGCGCCTCGCGGGCGATGTTCTCGGCATCTCCGCCCGCCGAAACGCCATAGACGGCACCGTTGATCGCCTTTGACCAGGCCCAGCTGTTGCGGGCGTCCACCAGCCGGTCTTCCAGCAGAGACTTGTCGTATTTGGCAACGCCGGTGATGTCGATCTGTTCGTAGAGTGTCAGCGCGCGCCGAACGTCCAGCCCTTTTTCCAGGTCCTGTGCTGCCCGGTATTTGGCAAATTGTTCGTTTTCGAGGATCTGCTTTAACGGATAGTCCGTGTTCAGGCGCTCAAACTCCTCTTCGTCCCAGTGGGCTGTCCACCAGGCAAACAAGGGCTCGTGGAGGGTGACGACCGCGCCATCGAAGTTGGCGCCGGTGACGTCGGCGTAGTCGAACACGGTATCCCGGATGTCCGCGCCCCTGAAACTGGCATTCCTGAGATTGGCCTCGACATAGCTCGTGCCGACAATCTCCGTGCCGTCAAAATGACTGCCCTCGAGATTTGTGCTCTGGAAAAAGGCGTTCGATATCTTGCATCCCGTGAAGCTCGCCTGCCGTGCATCGGCGGCTTTGAACGACGTAAAATTATAGCCGGAACCCTGCGGCTCCGGGTGGGTGCTCGTCATCTCGCAATCGTCGAAGATCGCGCCGAGCAATGTGGCGTTGAGAAACCGGGCATCCTGGAGGGAGGCGCGCGCGAATGTCAGCTCCGGCGCTCCGGGACGCCGGATACCCTGCATCTGCAGCGCAATCAGCCTGGCTTCCGTCAGGTTGATGGGAAAGTCGACTTCCTCGTAGAAGAGGTCGAGATAATCGATCGTTCTTCCGGAGAAGAGATCGATCGACTTGATGTCCTTCAGTTTCCTGAGAGCGGCGACACGGTTGGCCACGGCCTCAAGATCCGCCGGGTCCGCTTTGGCCACCACCCGTTCGATTTCGTTGCGGTTCAGAGAGTGCACGAGAATGGCGTCAATTTCCCCCCACGAGGCGTAGGTTAGCGCGGAACCGAGGAGGATTGCACCGAAGAGGCTCAAGGCGTACTTGAACCTCTTGATCTTCTGGTCATAGGCCTTGCTCGCATCGAGGTAGGAGGCGATATCGGGGTCGCGCCGGCCATAGCCGGCATCGATCGCCGTCTGGAGTGCTTTTCCGCGAATGAGATAGTCCCTGGACCGGCCCCTGGTGCGCCATTGGCGGGCAAAGGAACTCAGCCGGATGAGTTCGCGGCTGTCCCGAAGGGTTTCCGCGGATACCTCTTCTTCTTCCTGATCGCTATCTCCGGGCTGCAGGTCCAGGTCGGAAGGCGCGGAAGGCGCGTCGTCCGGTGCCGGGACGAGAGGTTGAGACGGTGCCGGCCCTTCGCCCGCCGGCGGGGTTTGCCGGTCCTCGTAAGGCGCGATACGGGGCAGGGTTGCCGTCAGCTTGCGTGTCGGCGCGAGAAAAAGAAGCTGGGCCGACCAGTAGTCAAGCTTTGCCTGCGCGGATTCGCGATCCCGCGCGCGCCGCAACCCGGAGCCGCTTTCGATCAGCGACTGCATCAGGCTTTCGATTTTTTTCAAGAGTGCGGGATCGGCCTCCTTGCCAGGCTTGGCCGTCTCGACCTGTCGCTTGAGCGCGGCATGTTCCTTTTCTAGGCCCAAGAGCGCCTTGTTGTCGGTGGATTTGAACATACGATGGCCCGCCGTCAGTGAAATGTCTGCTGAATGTTTTCGAGAATGGCGTTCAGTCCTGCGAGGCCCGCCAGTTCGGCGGCGACTTTCACCGCCTGCAGATCGGCTTCTTTTGTCGCAAAATCCCGGTAGTCCAGCAGCCTGTCCCGCAGATCTTCCAGAGCACCCGGCAGCCCGGCCTCCGCGCGCAGCTTCGCTTCCTCCACGGCGGCATGCCGGTCCTCTTCGTCGCGGGTACCGGCTTCCGTGCCGGTGTCCTCGGCGGCAAGAAGGCAAAGGGTCCGCACCATGGTCCGCGATACGGGCCAGTCCGTGGCCGCCGCGACGAGCCAGCGGTCGTTTCTGCGTCCGTCCTGAAGCGAAATTCTGTCGATCAGCGCATCGAGGTCTTTCACCGCGTCGAGCCAGCGGGTGTAGATATCCCCCTTGTGCAACACGATGCCGCGGCAGTTCAGCATGGGGCGCTTGAACGGATCGGTCTGCAGGGCGACATAGCGCAAGATGACCGCAATGTGCTCGAACGAAACGCAGTGCGAATGCTGCAGGACGGGCAGGAGAAGCAGACCCGTCAGCGGCTTCAGCATATAGTTCACCACATTGGCGGCGCTTTGCAGCTGGGCCCTGTCGCCCGTCTGAACGGCATTGCTGAAAATCTGGACGGCTCTGTCGAGGCCGTCCCGATGCCGGGGGTCGAGGTCGCCGTTGCAGATCGTGTCGAGCTTCTCTTTGATCCGCTTCAGACGGTCCGCGATCTCCATTGCCGGGTCATCGGCCGCCGCCGGTCCGGCAGGCGCTTCCCCGTTGAAATTTTGCAGCAGGCGATCCAGATCGCCGGCAAGGTCAATCAGGTCCTTGAGCACGCCCGGATGATGGAGGGAGCCGGCAACATGGGCCACGAAGCGCCCAAGATATTGCTGCATCGCCTGTTGCAACGGTTCCTGGTTCCGGTGCGCGTCCAGCGTTTCCGCAATCATGCGCACTGCCGCCGCGACATCCTGCATTTTCCGGCTCTCTGTCCGGATCTTGTCGACAAGTGTCGCGCGCAGGTCTTCATCGACATTGCTCAGCCGCGCCAGGTTCATGAAAAAGGCTGCAATGGTTCCGTGACGCAGGAAGTAATTGATGCATTCCTGAGCGAACTTGTATTCCGACTGACCGTCCGCATAGACTTTCGCGTAGACACCCTCCTTGGGATACAAGGCTTCCAGGACGATCTTCAGGTCTTCTTTTGTCAGCTTGTAGGTTATTGCCGTTGCAAAAGCGCTTGAATCCAGGGTTTCGAAAAACATGGCCCATCCTTTCAGCCGAGATGGCTTTCCTTGCCGGCGCTTTTGATCTTCTGGCGAATGAGATGCGCGGGAATGCCCTGGTTGAAGACCGGCGTGCCCCAAGCCGGGTCGCCGAGATGATGCAGCGCGACCAGGGCCCATTCCATCGTCAGGCACGGGGAACCGGACGACCCGTTCAGCGTGTTGGTCGAGTATCGGATCCGCTCCGGAACAGGTGAGGCGAGCACCGCTTCGGTGTCGATCGCCAGTTTCATGGGCAAGCCGTCCGGGTGCTGCACGATAATCAGCGGATCTCCGGTCCGCAGATTTGCTTCTTCGGCGGGAAGCGTGATCCATCCGCGCTCCTCGCCGGCAACGAATTCGCTGCCGATGGGCCGGTCGAGCGCCAGCAGGGCAAAATCCAGTTCGTTGGCCGTCGGCGGCGGATCGTCAGGCGTTTCGGTTTTCTCGGCCTTCGCATAAGGGCTGAAGGCGAGGGGAGCATTGCCGCTGACGGACACGGCAACTCCCTCGTCCCGCCCGCCAGAGGCCAATACCTGGTAGTCGAAGCGGCAGTCGATTTGCTCGGTGCTGGCATGCTCGACGACATGCCAGTTGGTCAGCACGCAATCGGGCCCGACGAGAAACCCGGTGCCCGCTGCCGCGCCGCCGATTTCGACCCGGCAGACCCGCCGCTGCACTCTCAGAAGGTTCTTTGCCCAGGTGCCGATGTTCTGGTGATGAAGGTGCGGCTTGATCACCCGTTGAAGCCCGGGAGCGTAGCTCCCCGACGAAACCGAAGCTTCGGCAACCCCGGTCCTCTGCATGGCAAATTCGGGAGGGGCCTGACTGGCCAGGTCGACGATTTCCGGAAACAGAAGGGCGATTTCGATGCGAACGTCGTTCCGGTTCGGTCTTTTCCGGTAGACCTCCGCCAGAAATTCCCGGGTAATTCCCTCCAGTTCGGTCTCTTTCAGAAAATCCTGAATGGTCCGCTGCAGCGGCTTTCCTTCGCCGACCCAGAATTCGAAGAGGCCGTCGCCGGTGCTGAGTTCCACGATGTCTTCAAGATCGTCCTTGCTCAAGGTGCCGGCTAATAACCGGGCCAGATCCTGAACTTGTTTTGGAGTGAGCGTCATTGTTCACGCCATCCCTATATTTAAATCAAGAGCCCTGCGCCAAATAATGCTGTCGAGGTTGCAGGCTGTTTTTCATACTACCGAATGCCTTGGCCGGGAGACACCAACTTGCCCCTGCTGAAATTTCAATTCATGGTTGAGGATTGAATGTAAATACTGTCAAAACAGACAATCGGAAGGTCGCAATCGTGACCCCGCGTACCGGCCCGGATCGATGCCGCGGCCCGGCTGGCCCTGTCTGATCCCGGGACATTTCACAGTCAGGCAGGCGCTGCGGATTGTGTGTCTTGCTGTACGCTGCCCCGGATTTCGAGCAGGGCCCTCATGCACGCGCCCCCGTCGTGCGGCTTGTAATCCATCAGCAGCCGTTCGATCGCACCGCCAAGATCCGATGCGTTGTCGGCCCAGGTCAGAAAGCCGACGACATCGCGCGGCGCCTTCGCTTTCCGCTTGAAGAGGCCTTGTGTCCAGCTGTTCTGGGCTTCGAGATTGTAGTGGTCGCCGTCCAGCCGCCTTTGCACCCTGTCTTGCCAGGTCCCGCTCAGACCGTCCGCAAGCAGATAGGCGAAAGGTACAATCCATTCGGGCTGCCGCAATCCGACATAGGTGCTGAACGTTTCGGCCATGTCCGGATTGTCGCCTGCTTCCTGCGCATATGTCTTGAAGGTGTTTGAAAGCAGGGCAAGGGTGTCCCGATCGGTGATCGTGAATTTCCCGTTGCGAGGCAGCTCCGACGAACGCGTCAGCTCCAGGAGGCGCCGCGTCCGGCTGTCCGGTTGCGATGAGCGGCTGCGCGAGCGAATGAACTTCTCGAACACCGGGGCTATGACGGCGAATTCCGCCAGCGACATGCCTTTCAGCACACGGGACGATTCCAGCAGACACCAGGTGGCGAGGGCTTGCGGCCGGCATTTCACGCCGTGAACGACGAGCGTGCGCAGCGCGATTTCGACGGACCTGGAAGACGTGGTTCTGGATAACTGGCTTTCGCAGAGCTGGTCGTCGATCATATGCGCAAGTTTCGGGTCGTATTGCCTGGCCACAACGAGAGCCATGGACAAGGCCTGCCAGTTCTTGCGCCCGCGTGCCTCCGCGATGCGCTCAATCAGTTGCGGGTAGAAGTCTTCCCACCAATTGGCCGGAGTGCGTCCGGCTTCGGTGAGGCGGGCTGCCAGAAATGCAAACAGAAAGTCTTCCGTCGGTCCGGACGGCAGGATGAGCCGGTCGAACTCGAGACAGTTCCAGAAACCGCCTTTGACCTGCAGAAATTGATGGGCACCGTGTGGTCCTGACGGCTGCCTGCCTGTCTGGAGCGCAAGCAGGACACGCGGTTCTATCTGACGGTCGTCAAGGCTGATCAGGCTGGTTCCGGCCCGGTCCAGATGTTGCCACAACAAGGTCGGGGGCAGCTTTTTCATTTGCTCCAGCGCCATCGGCCGCTCGGCAAACCGGGCTTCAAGCAGACTCCAGCCGGGGGTGCCGGTCTCCATGTCGCTCCGGGCATCAGCGAGCTGGTCGAGCACCCAATCCCGGTCCTGAAGCCAATCGATATCCTCCGGCCGTCCGCGCAACAGCCGGTAATAAGCCTCTTCCACCGCGTCGAATGACGACCGCGATCCGAAATAGTCGACCAGGGCATCCACGACGCGGTCGAACCGTGCCTGGTCGTGACGACGCATCATCGGCAGCGTACGCGCCCTGAGGTCGCGGCGATGCCGCAGCAGGCCATCTTCGTTCTCGACGATCCAGCCTTCGTGGGAGAGGGTTTCAAACGCCTGCAAGGCATTCTCCGGGGAGAGGCGGCAAAGTCCGGCGAGCAGGTTCCGGACAAGGTCCCGCGAAACGGTGCGCGCCACCAGTCCCGGCCAGGCAAGCTTCTGTGCGTCCGTGTCTCGAATGTGATCCAGAATGCGGCGCTCGTATAGGGCTCCGACGAACCCGTCATCGGCGCGTTCGCCCATCGCCTCGATGTCCTTGATCAGGGCAGGCCGGTTCTCAGGCTCTGTGTCCCGGACGATTTCCACCGCAAGACGCAACGTCAGGGGCTCCCGCCTGATTTCGGGACTGGTGCTTTTCCCGGCGAGCTTTGTCGTCCAGGCATCGTTCCAGTCGGAACCGAGCAGCTTGTTGCCGAGACGGCTCACCATCTCGCGGGCATCCCGGACGGCGAATGCCTTGAGCTCGAGCTGCTTCCGTTCAAAGTCGAGCCCCCGGGCAAAGATCAGCTCGTCAAGACCGCTTCGCCCGGCTGCAGCGACGCAAAGCTCCGGAAATCCCGTATCGGTCATGCCCTGCAGCAATGTGGTCACCCCGTTCATCGCGGCGGGGTCGGCCTGCACAATTTCCATCGTATCGAGCGTCAGCAAGAAGGTGCTCGCGCCGCACGCATCCAGCACCATCGAGACGATGTCCCGGAAACGGGTGTAGTAGGTGTGGGACGGACTGATGGCCTTGCTGGCCAGAGCGGCCCTGATGTCCCGGCGCAGACTTTGCGTGAGCTCTTCAAAATCGGGAAACAGGATTCCCACCTGCCGGGCCATCTCCACCAGAAGCTGTTCCGGGCTGCGCGGCTGCAGGGAGGCGCGGTCAAAATCGAGAAACGCGAACGGAAACCGCGTCTCTTCGGACCGGGCGTGGTCGTAGACGAATTTTGCGACCAGCGTGGATTTGCCCAATCCGCCCGGGGCCTCGATCGTGATCAGCCTTGGCTTGCGGCCGGTCAGGCTGTCTGACGCATAGCTTAATATCCGGTCGGTCCCGCGGGTCAGGGCCTCGGACAGGCTTTCCGAACCCAGAACGTCCACGAACGCCCGAAGCGTCGTCATTTCCTTGTCTCGCCCGACAAACCGGTCATTTTGGCCGCCGGGCTGGCCCTGATCCAGGCCGATCATGATGCTCAGCGGATCCAGCAATTCGGAGAGTGCCATCTGGCGTCTGCATTCCTGCAGGCTCGGCGCGTTCTTCGCCAGCATCGACACGCCTTCCAGCGCCGCTCGCGCCAATGTCAGCGCCCGAAGTTTCACGATCCCCAGCCTGCCCGGGTCCGTTTGAACGTTCCCGCGCAACAATCCGCGCAGATAGGCGTTTTTCAACGCCTGCCGGTCGGGATCCGGGTCATGCAAAATGCGGGCGTCTTCCTGTTCGATGCGCCCGAGGACTTCGTGAATGTCTTCGCTTGCGGCAGGATGATCGAGGATACGCCTGCGCTCGACCTCGTGCAGCTGCAGCTGCTTTGTCCGCCCGCCCGGAACGAGAGCCGCGTTCGCGGCGACCCAGCCGGTTTCCCGGGCACTCAGCCCGATGGTTTCGGGATCGAATTCGAAGGACAGCGCCGCCGTCACCAGACCCCGCGAGATTGGCCGGTCATCCGCCGGATCGCTCTTTTCCAGCCTGGAACGGATCGACTGCGCCCAGCGGTCCATCGATTGCAGCACTTGTCCGCCACCGACTTTAAGGGCTTCCTGCCGCATGTCCGGGTCGGTCAGGAGCTGTGCCAGAAACTTTCGGGAGGATTCCCTCATAGCGCATGCTCCTGAACCTCGTAGTCCCGCCTGATCTTGTAGCTGACAAGTTCCTGGCAGAGCGACAGCGCCGTTTCTGGCGTCTCGTCCTGCATGCGCGTCAGGAACAGCTCGACATTCGCAAGCAGCGTGTCGACCTGGCTGGACAGAGCCTCGTCGGTGATTTCAAAATCGCAATCCTCATAGGCGCTGGAAAAGACCGTCTTGACGGCTTCGGAGGAAGGCAGGGTGTTTTCAAGATGCTCGATGGTGACTTCTTCGTTCATCAGGAAATCCGGGACATATCCCAGGAAGAGCCAGCGAATGTCCTTGCGGACATCCCGTATCGAACTTTCCATGATATCCGCGCCTACCAGGCCAGACACGAAACTCTTCACGTGGGAGGACATGGAGCGGACATTCAGATCGTCGAGAGCGATCCAGGTTCTCGACCACCTGTTGCCCCGTTCGATCACGTCGGGCACGGCTGTGGCGAGTTTCCGGATTTCCTCCGGCGCGCCGGCTCCCATGAGATCAAGCGCCGCCTTCGCCTGTTCCGTCCTGTTGACCGTGTGCTGCCTGTGCTTTTCGAGCAGGGCCGTGAACCAGAGGACCATCTTGTGGGAGGCCCAGCGGTCGACCTTGTCGCCATCGTCGGCCTCTCGCGGCAGTTCCGTGCCAGGACGGGCCGGCATGTTCTCCAGTTCGCCTTTCGGAATACCGTAGGCCTCCGCGAGCGCTGTTACAAAATCCTCCAGCCTGTCCGGAAGCAGTTCGGTGTCGCCGCCCAGCACGACGACAATGTTTGTCGCCTGAACGCTCGTCGCCGATTTCAGGATCTCCGTCGAGAAGGTTTTGCCACACCCCGGGTCTCGGCCTTCCGTCGCGTAGATCCGTTCGCTGCGGGAAAGCGGACGGTCTTCGACGGTGAGGGACATGTTGATCCAGTCCTGCAACACCTCCCGTCCGAAAATGGGCGACAGCGCCCCGTCAGCCGTGTCGATCCGCCAGGCCCTTCGATACCGGCCTCCGTTCAGGACGGAATTGCCAAGCATGTTCCGTATCAAGGGGGCAATGGCGTCGAACCGGATGGCCTGGTTCCCTTCGGCGGGTCCGTTCGGGGCGTAATAGGCGTTGTGGACACCGATGACCCGCAGGTCGCTGTTTAGGCAGGGGGCGCCGGACGTTCCCTGCATGCTCTCGATCTCGGACACCATGCGCGTGTTGCAAGGGGAGAGACGACAGATCCGGCCAAAATCCCACTTGCGCGGCGAGCCGCTCGGATGCTGCGGCATGATGATCCTGCTGCCGTTCCGGTAATCGGCCGGGCTGACCGGCTCGAAGCTCAACCACCCCCTGCGGCTGAGGTAACCGGGGCGGACCGGCCGGTTGCCGACGGCTTCCGCAAGCCGGATTAGCGCAAAGTCCAGCTTCCCTCGTAAATCGTCGATATCTTGCTGCGACAGCTCGTCCCGCGTCCCGTCCCAGTCAATCGCGTCGCTCGAAACGACATGCCAGTCCTTGTGGAACTTCACCACACGAACCATGGCCATGCTGTTCAGTTTGCCGTAGTCGGAGATCACCTCGCCGCTGGTAAAATCGAAAACCGCACAAAATTTCAGATCCTCATCGGGCCGCCACCGCAACGCTTCCGAGACAACATGCCTTGACGTCAGGACAAGATCCGGGCCGACGAGGAAGCCGGTGCCCGAAGTGGTTGCGGGAACGCCCCTTTTGTCGATCTCACCCACGATGCAGCACACGCGCGGACCCAGCTCCTTGACGGCGGAGGCCAGTTTTTCGTCGGACAGAAAGTGATCGCGCCGCTGCAGAAGCGCCTGGTGATTTTTTCCCCCCAATCGTGCCGATCTCGTATGGGGACCAACGGCTGCCTGGAAATCCGGCGACCAGGACATTTCGAAATAAAGCTCTTCGGCAACGTCGCAGGCGAATTCACACTCGTTGAGAAGACCGGCGAAGGCCATCGCCAGCGTCAGTTTGGTATCCGACGCACCGACCAGATGGCGCTTCTTGAACGTTTCGATATCTTCGACGAGCCTGGCCTCCAGCACGAAGCGTTCAAGCCGGCCGGGATGAAGATAGCTTGCACAGGCTTCGCCAAATTTCTTCAGGTCTTCCGCGTTCAATTTCATCTAGAGCATTGCTCCAAGCACCGGATGCTGCCGCAGCGCTTCTGCCGAAATGGCCCGGTTGCCGGCAACCTGGTCTCCCCAGTAGTGAAGTCCATAGACCGCCTGATCCATGAAACCGTGGAGGGCGGACCCGGAAAACCCGCCTATCGTCGATGCATCGTGAACAATATTCTGCTGTCCCTGCACGTCGGGGTCCATCAATTTTCCGAAACTCACCCGCTTGCGCTCGTCCGGTTCGCCGAACACCATTTGAATGTTATCGGGCACATATTTCAACTTTCCCGGATGCCCGACGATGTAGAGGCGGTCGATTTCGTAGACGTCTTTCTGCGTGACGGGCAAAGGATCGGGTGCCACGCCGCTGACCGGCTCGACCTTCAGGACGGCCGCGTCTACCGGATCGGAGTCTCCGGCGACAAAGGGGATGTCCGTGATCCGGTATTTCGCCTGCCGGGGCGCTCCGTCGTCGAATGCAAAATCCAGCAGCACCTCGTATTCGCGTTTCAGCCTGGCCTGGGTCGTGCCGGGGACGCGCCGGGCAAGGCGTGTGCCCGTCGGGGGAAAGAGGACATGCCGGTTGGTCAGCGCCAGATCGGGCTTGATCAGAAACGCCGTTCCCTGAACCCAGGAGAAGCTTTGAAGCAGCGTGTCGCGGACCCAGACCGCCGATGACGCGGCAGTGGTCTTTTGCAGCTTGGCGCGGTGCTCGTCCGCCAGCATCACCCACAGATCGGCATCCGGATACTGGCGGATGTCCTCAAGCTCGTCGCCCATGACCCGCACCGCGGGCCGGCCGCGCACATGAATGACCGCCTCGAGTGCGACGGTCTCCTCGAAGCTGAGCGCGCCGTCCGGGCTCCCATCGATGCTTTCCAGGCCTTTTTGCGCCGTGGCGACGATAGACCGCGCCACTCCCTCCGCTTCAATCTGGCTCATCCTGGATCGGCCCGCCGACGTCCCGCGCAGGCGGCTGGCAATAGCCGTGATGTCCCGCTGGCCGGGCGAAGAACCGCCGCCGCCCGTGGATTCCTGGCCGCCTCCCTCACCGACGCCTTCGCCACCGCCGGATGAAAACAGTCTGCGAATCCGCTTCGGGGATTTTTCGAAGTCAAAGCCGTCGTTGCTCATCTGACACCTCCGCTGCGGACCAGGTCCAGAACGTCACCCTGCAGCATTGTCTTCAGGCCGCCAGAAACGCGCATGGGAGGCTGGGCCTCCAGGCTGCGCGAAGCGCGTTTCCGCACGCGCGAGGCATCGAGGCCGACACAGGCAAGTTCCAGTTCGCTTTGCTTGTCCCGAAGCACCGGAGCCGCCGATTCCAGCCCGCCGCTGCCGGCAATCTCACGGAGCAGTTCCGCGACGAGTTCGCCTGACGATCGCGTGCGTTCGACGATTGTTTCGAGCCCCAGAACCGCGTCCGGATCCCGTTTGACAAGCGCTTCGGCATCGATGATGCCGGCACCGTAATTGTCCGTGTCGAATCCGGCAGGCACGCGCGCGGTCGACGCGATCATCGCCCTGAACTGGTCCTGAAGCGTCTGCCCCGGACGCAGCTTCGCGATGAGGGCGTCGCGGCCGTGATGCGCCAGCCAGCAGGCCGCAATTCCGGCAAGGTGAGCCGTCGCAAAGGACGTGCCCTGCCCGCCGCCCACCTTCGACAGGTTCGTACTGTCACGGGCATCTGCCCTGAGGACGAGTTCCGCAGGACCGGATATGTCGACACTGCGGCCCGAGCAGGACCCTTTCCAGGGCAGATCTCTGAAATTGATGCCGCCGACGGCGATGACCTCGTCATAGCGCGCGGGCCAGACCACGGTCTCGACGCAGTTTCCGGCTGCCGAAAACACAATGATATTCGCCTTCACCGCCTTGCGCACCGCGCTGTGCAGGGCCCAGCTGGGCACACCGCCGAGGCTCATCGTGATGATATGGGCATCGTTGCGGCGTGCATGGTCGATGGCCTGGGCGACACGGCTCTGGTTGAAGACCGCGACGGACCGGATACACCTGACCGGCACGAGTTCCGCCTCCGGGGCCGTTCCGCGGACCTTGCCGGCTTCCGGGCTGGCGACAACGCTGCCGGTCGCCGTTCCGTGTCCCAGATTGCCGCTCCCGCGCAAGGGGTCGACAGGCCGCTGGCCCGGTTCGACAAAATTGGCGGATCTTGGATTGTCGGCCGCCCGGGGCGGCATCTCGGTATGGGCAGGCACCACTCCGGTGTCCGGCTGGAAAACGCGGATGCCCCGGCCTTTTGCCGGTTTGCCTTCCTGGCTGGAAAACGCCCAGGCCTCCGGCACGCCCGTCTTGGTGACCGCCCAGTCCGTGTCATCCGGCTTGATGTTGGGATCGTTCTCGTCCACCCAGCACCAGAAGGCGACATCGGAGCTTTCCGCGCTCCCTTCGATCGCCGGCGCTCCCCCGTCCGAATCGTAGTAGCGCGTGTCGAGATCGGGCTCGACGGTCTCCGCCTCGAGCCGGGTGCGGATGGCCCGGGCGACGTCGAAGAGATCCGCCCGGTCGTCCCAGACGACGCCGGGAATGTCGATTGCCCGGTAGCGGTCCAGGTCCGGATCGCTGTAGAACAGTCCGGCAACGTCGACGGTCAGACCGAGGAGGTCCTCGACCTCGGCCTTGACGGTCTGATCCGTCATCGACTTGCCGAGCGAGACGACGAAACGGACGGTATCGAAGTCCTCGAAACTCCGCTCCTCCGATTGCAGCTTCTGCCAGTCGGCAAGGATGTCCCCGATATCGATGCCGGGCGCTTCACCGCCCGTGTTTCCGGCCGCCTCGCCCGAACCGCCAGGCGGCGTCACGCCGGCTGCCTCCGCGAAGGCAACGGCTTCGTTCGTGCCGGACTGATCGGCGTTCCGGATGGTTTCGTGAAAGTCGATCTGCGCCAGATCCTCGATCACGCGGACCGGTCTCAGGGAACGTTTCCACTTTTGAGGGACGGCAAACTCCAGCGGGACATCGGAGAGGTCCTGTTCCAGCAGGAAGGCAAAGCTTTCGAGCTGGCCGTTTTTCTCGGCAACCACGACTTTCCAGTACTTCTCCGGGATGCGGACCCGGACGTCTCCTTCCAGGTCCACGCCCAGGAAAACCGGGTCGGCGTCGGCCAGAACCGGTCCGCCGAACACCACAAGCTTTTCTGTGTCGGCCTGCCGGAGGATCAGGTTCTCCAGATCGCCCCAATTGTCCTTGCCGCGGCTGGACCGATTGAAACCGAGCACCTGAGGCGAACAATTGGTAACGTGAAAGGTGTCGCCGTTGGCGTTCTGCATTTCTTCATAGGTGCGGCCCCAGGCCACATCGTCGCGGCGCACGATATGGCCTTTGTCGAAAGCGCCTTTGTCCTTGGTGAAGAACTTGTCCGGCAATTGTTCGGTCGCGAGAATGCGCTGATCGGAAAACCATTTTTCCTGATCGTTCGGTCCCAGTTTCCCCAGGCCGTCGCGCGTATAGTCGGCATTGGGACGGTTGCCGGGCCGCTTGGCGGCAGCGCTCGCATCGACATTGGCTGCCGTGAAGAGGGCAAGGCGCCGCTTCTTGTGCATGGCGAGCGAGAAATGGTGGTAGTGGAGCAGGTGTCCGCCGTCTTCCAGCCTGGCAAGGTCCTCCGGTTTCCTCGGGGTTGGCAGGGGAACGGCGGGGCCCAGAAAATCCGGATCGTATCCCGTGCGGGTGGAATAGTCCGTATCGTGGAAGGGTTCCAGCGCGCGCTCAGTCCCGTCGGTGGCGCTCAAGGCTCCGGTGGCAGCGGCGGCGGTGGTCACGCCCTCGCCGACCCTGATCGTGATTTCAAGCGGGATACTGAGTCTGATTTCACCGGTTTGCTGGGCCATCGCGCTGGTCCTGTCAGGTAATGGAGAAGAGCTGTTATCGGGCGCGGCCGCGGGAATGGCGGCCTCGGTGGCTTGCCAGTAGGCGTCCCAGGGGACGTCCGCCCGCTGCACGGGCCCGGAAAACCGGACACCGGTATCGATCACACGGCCGTCACGCGCCAGGTCTCCAGCGGCGACACAAAAATTGGCCGTGCCGTAGCTGCCGCCGAAATGGACTCCGAGAACGTCGCCGCTCTTGAGATCCAGCACGCAGGATCCCGAGTTCCCGCCGAGCGTCGAACTGTCATGGGTCAGCGCCTCGACCTCGTGGCGGTAGCTTTCCACCGGCGCGAGGGTCTTGAGGACTCCCGGCTGAAGCCGCTTGATCCCGTAGACGCCGTCGAAGACAAAATTCTGCACATCCGCGGGGTTGCGGGGGTCATAGGCAGGGAAGCCGACCAGCGCGACCTCCCGCTCGAGAAGGTTCGCGCCCGGCTCGGTCGACAGCTGTAGCGGATGCCTGCTCTGCCGAAGACCCTCGGTCCTGACGATGGCGACATCCCAGTAGGGATGGATCAGGACGACGGACGTGATCCTGATGTATTCCTGGTGCGTCGACCGGCGTTCGCGCAGGAAATCCACACCGCTCTCGACACCGGTGATGAACCGCAGACCGCTCGTGCCGATCCCCTCGCAGAACAATTCCGCCACGTGCCGGTTGGTCATCAGCAGGCCGTCGCCGACGACGAACGCGGTTCCGCCATATGGCACGGAGGGGTGGCCCGGCAGCTCGAGCCGGCCGATGCTTGGAAAGGCCTGCCGCAGCCTGTCGCGAACGGGCCCGTCATTCAGATGCAGCCAGTCCTGGTGCCGGGTCTCGTAGGAACCGTCGACAATGTCGATTGCCGGCCGCCGTTCCGGAATGATGATCGCTTCAAGGTGGAAGCGTTCCCGGTCGTTCAGTCGCTGGTCGCGGGCAAGTTTTTCAAGGGTCTGACGCGTCAGTGATCCTATCGCTCCGGCGGCTTCAAGGCCGCCGGGCTTTTCGATCATCTCCGCCAGATCTCCGCTCTGTGTCGTGCCTGAGAGAAAATTCTTAAGATTAAGTTCGTTGGTGTGCGACATCAATTCTACCCACCACAATCTCGCAAAACAAACGTCTATTCAAAAATACAATTTTAACGTTAGTAGATGCAACAACTAAATCTCAGAAGATAAACCGCTCCAGGTTTGCCGGAGGCTCCATGTGTGTATGCCCCGGTTCGTGCACTTCTCTTTTTCTGCTGTCGTGCATGCGCTCTAGTGGGGTCAAATGTCATGCCCGCTGGGGAGGCACTACGGCTGCTACTGGCCGTCATGGAGATACGCGGAGCAGGCGCAGCATGGAGGCCGTCGAGTTCGCAACACTCGAATGGGTCGATTGTTTCAACTTCAGGCGCGTGCCTTCAGTCGGGCCGTCGTCGTTGATTACTAACAATGCGAGCGGTCAGGAAAGCCGACGGGAACGACATCTTCCACCTTCCATTGTCAGGAACCGGGCAGTCAACTTACCGTCCCATTTTGGTCATTCGTTCCGACCGCAGCGAAAGACGGCTCCTACCGCCCATTCTTGGCCTTCGCTCGCCGCGCAACGAATGGCTGCTTTAAGGACAAGTTGGAGAACCGCTGATTGCCCGCCTTGGGGCCGCAAAGCTGCCAGTCGCCGGACGAAGGCTCGTCAAGTCCGAGGCACTACTACGTTGGTTGCTATTTTGCGGCAATGGAGCTGCAATCTATGACCGCGCCGAACCGTTACCATCAGGCTCATAGTCATGAGCAGTGCGATTTCGCAGATACTCGTGGTTTTTGAATGATTTAGAGTATTCTAGCGTATGATCTGGTAGCGGAGGACCGCTACCGTCAATCCCCACACCTACCCGAAATACGCTACAGGCTCCGCCTGTTCTCGCGACTTCTCGCGGCATAGTCATGCAGTCCATCTAACTGGTTTGGGGCCGTGATGAGATTGACGGCTTTCGGATACGCAAACATCGAAGCGGTCATTCACTCGGTTCATATGCGGGGACGAATTTGGTCCAAAGCGGGCAATCACATGCTGACGTACTGCACCGTTGCATCCCGCCGAAGCTTCCGTTTACTTAATCTGCGAAGACAGCGGCACACTTGATGCCGGTAATGCGGACCGGATAGACACTCGTTTTGCGTGCTCGCGCTTACATACATCTGTCATATGCGCTGATCGGTACACTCAAAAGCTCAGCATGTCGAACGCTTGTTCAAAGTAGATAACCCGTACAGGCTCGGTTGAATGTGTGATCAATCGCCTACATTGCGTGCATGTGAAATGGGTTGCCTTCAACAATCTCGTTTCAGCCAATTAGATTGGGTGCGATGCTTCAATTTGCTTAGCACGCGAGGTACAAGCGAGAACCTCTCGCCTAACCTAGGAACGACACATGGCCAAGCTTTCGAACGAACAAGCGGTTGAGATCGAACTGTCGCGGGAGGCCACTGCGCCAACACGGCGTACCGTGTCGGCAGGCATCGAGGAAATCTTATATGAAGCAATTCCTGTGCTCGACCATGGGTTCGTCAGGGTAGTAGACTACATGGGGGACGACGGTGCAATCGTGCAAGCAGCACGGGTGTCCTATGGCCGCGGTACCCGACAAGTGAACCAAGATCGAGGACTAATCCATTATCTTCTGCGTCATTGGCATACTACGCCCTTCGAAATGGCGGAGATCAAGCTTCACGTTAAGATGCCGATTTTCGTGGCCCGACAGTGGATCAGGCATAGAACGGCTAATGTAAATGAATATTCGGCGCGGTACTCAATCCTCGATCGGGAGTTCTACGTTCCAGAGCCGGAGCACCTCGCAGCACAGGCGGTGCAAAATCGACAAGGCCGTGGCGCTGTCGTCGATGCAAAAGAAGCGAAGTATGTTTTAGATCTGCTTACTGATGATGCGCAGCGCAATTATGATCATTATCTCGATATGCTCAATCATGACAAAGCTGGTCAGCGCATTGATAACCAGCGACTAGGCTTGGCCCGTGAACTTGCCCGCATGAATCTGTCGTTGAATTTCTATACACAGTGGTATTGGAAAACGGATTTGCATAACCTAATGAATTTCCTTCGACTTCGCGCTGATCCTCACGCTCAATACGAGATCCGAGCCTATGCCGAGGTTATTCTCGACATTATGCGGAAATGGGTTCCGATAACGTTTGAAGCCTTCCGCGAACATCGGCTGGAAGCTGCAACTTTTTCGGGAGAAGCCTTGAAAGCGCTCCGCCGAATGCTCGCGGGTGAAACTGTTGAGCAAGCCGATACTTCTATGTCAAAACGTGAATGGGAAGAGTTCCTCTCCGTCTTGGCTGGAAGGTGAGCAAGCGACAATGACTAATGGCGCTGACAAACGAGATCGCCTGGGCCAACGCGCAGCCTATGAGCAGTGTGAGAAGGTTCTGGGACTTGTAGGCGAACGCCGAAGCAGCCTAACTGTACCCAACAAGTGGCCCTTTGAAGCGCGCCCTGGAGGGTCTGTGACCGGCGCGCAGCTTGCGGTAACCTGGGCACGTCAAAACCATCCTGCAGCCACGCTTCGCCTCAGCGATGACGTCAATCCTGAGCATGCCGCCGAGACCCTCGTTAGCCGAACGTACGGAATAGTTGCCGCAGCCTTCGCGGATCGTATTATCGGCAGGGATGGAAGCCGTGACGTGACCGCCGGGATGCTAAGAGTGATTAGCCATCGATTGCGCGAGCTTTATGGAGGTCCGTTCGACCGAATGATCCACGGCCAATCGTTACCGTTGCTTTCGGTCGACCATCTGGAAAGACACGGTCCCAACCCGTTTCTCTATGATCCTGAAACAGGTGAAGTTCGCAACGATTTCCTCGGACTTGTGCGGCAGGCGCTCATTAGATTAATTGAACCGAAGAGGTTGCGCCAAGAAGATATTGACGCCGAACTTCTCGCAAACCTGTTCAAAGAGCTTTTTTCCAATACGCACCTCCATGCGCGGACAGATCTCACGGGGGCGCTCTATCGCCGCTCGGCCCGTGGCATCATCTTTGCGCTTCGGCCTGTCGATTTATCTCAAGATACGTTCGCAGCCGATCTTACCCCGCTACGCCAATACTTTCTGGGCATCAAACCCTTTGCGAGGCGAACTCGCGTGGAGTTTTTAGAAGTCTCAGTATTTGATAGCGGCCCCGGACTTGCCGCGCGAGCGCAAGGTTCCGAGATTTCAGGAGAGATGCCCATTGAGCGAGAATACGATCTCGTTCACAAATGTTTTCTAAAAAACGTGACCACACAGTCAGATCCGGCACACGGGTTGGGTCTGCCCCGCGTAATGCTAGCTCTGAAAGCATCAGGCGGTTTCTTGCGCTTAAGGACCGGGCGGCTGGCACTCTATAAATGGTTCTCTCCAGGTATAGAGCAGCCGCGTATTGCCAATGACGACCTCCATTTCGTTGACGCCAATGGGCTCCATCCAAGTCCCTATGCTCGCGTAGCTGGCACTGTATTCTCAGTCCTTATTCCGACGGGGCTACGCAGCTTATGAGCGCCTTCTATCACTTTCACTGGGTCCGAAAAGGTGGAGGGGATAACCTAGTAGTTGTCACGACACTACGGGAGTTCAAGCGGCAAGATCTAATCTCCATTATCGATAGAGACATATTAAGCGGCAGCCCATACCCAGACAGTCTTATCGTCATTGCCCCGTCCGACGCCGCCGTACAAATGAAAAAGAGCTTGAAGCAGATGATCGAGTTGGAAGCACTACTTCGGCTTCCTGCGACCATCCCGGTGGTACTCGTTTCGTTTGACGCACAAGGGCGGCTAAGCGCACCGAGAGCTTCGGTCCTTAGGGGAACGATCAAATTGGAAAAGGAGGATTTTGAGAATATCCTCAGCGCAGGCATTTTGTGCTTGGTGAAGACGCGCGAAGCAGTACTCGTCGCACCGCATGCCCACCATTTCGTTCATCCGCGTCGCCGCCATTCGCGGGGGTTCCTTCGTGCAGCCAATGCTCTCATTCAAGGCGAGGAAATTGGCTTTCTGGCGCTGGTGCTTCTTCGTTATCTCGGGAATGCGGACCTAAAGATCTGGATCGACTCCTCTTCCATCGCCTCCCTCGTATATGCTGCTTGTGCTCTGAAAAGCCGCCTGACTGGTTCGCCTCCCAGTATTCAAATCGAAAGCTTTTCTTCATACGACGGGGTGGACCGGCTCTCAGTTCAGGACCCTAACGGAGAACTCGTGCTCATTTCGGCAACCGCGAGCGGCTCTCTACCTCAGAAGGTAATGGAGAAGACCAGGCTTCCAGATGCTCGCGTAATCACATTGTTTTCTACCGCAAAGCGCGTAGTTGGGACGGTTGTTTTCGATGCGCGTGAAATAATCACAGATCTTGACCCATTAATATTCGAAGTATTCGAAGAAATACAGTGTCCGTGGTGCCGCGAGGGATCCCGCACTATTACTTTCGTCGGTGACCAGTTCCTCGCTGACGCGGCCACCATCACCGCCTACACCCTGGTTCAGAGCGACGCTTCACCGTTGCTTCGTAAGACACTCGGAAGGTACCGTGGGCGCAACGCATTCAGTCTACGGTCGGACGCTGACCGCGCCGTCCATCGCCTGCATGTCGACTTGTCGAAAACACTTTTCGACCGAGACCGCCGGGAGGAAATCCGAACAGTAATACGGCGATACGCGCCTGCTTCGACCACACATATTCTTCCCTCGCGCGGGACCGACAGTGAGACTTTGGCTGGCATCGTGGCTGATGAGATCACCGCGCTCGGCCTAAAGCGTCCGGAGGTTCTGAACCCATTCCAGCCCGATGATGCCACTAGCGATCGCCGAGGAGTCATGGTAGTTGCCGCGAGCATTGGGTCGGGCCAGTCCTTCCAAGATGCGAGCCGCGATCTGAGAAACTCCTTCAAGAACCTACCCAGGACATACCTCGTAGGCCTGAACAAGCACAGCGTAGCTGAGCATCAGCCGATTCTGCTTAAAGACCTCGAACACAATAACACGGCGCCGAAGCATGTTTTGTGCACGGTCGATCAGATGAGTTTCCCACATCCAAATCAGTTTTCTGCCTGGAAAAAAGAGCTCGAGTTCTGGAGAAAACTGAGGCTAGACCTGAGCGTTACCTTCCCAAGCGCGGAAGTCGTCACAACAATCGATAAGCGAATCGAAATCCTATCTCGGGAAATTTTTGGTGACGAGTTTCTCCTGCCGGACAGCCACAAACAACCATTGCGGCTTAGACCCAGTTTCGCTTTCTGGAACGAAGCCTATGGAGACGAGATTACACAAGGAGATGTCTTCGCAACGATCGCCAGCATTCTAGAGAACTGTCGAAAGCAGGCGAAGAGCAGGCATCTATCACCCCCGCTAGCTCAATCCCCATTTCATATGAACGTTCTCTCTAGCGAGAATTTCACGCGCTTCAATGACGGGATTATCCAGGGCTGTCTACTGCGGGCTGCATTCCCGCACGAACTAAGCTTTGCGCACGCGGTTACGGCCAATCACAGTGCGAAGATTAGCCATCTGATCATTAAAATGCTTGAGCATCATGCTGACAGTCAGGGTGAGGCATGCCTCGAATTTCTTATAGCGCTTGCGACGCGGCGAATGTCGTTGGCGGCCGCTGACTTGAAACGCATTGCCAACCATCCGGTCGAAAACCTTCCCGATATTCTTACAGTGGTTCTTCCTTATGCGGTCGATGAAGTGCCTGAGGATCTACTCGACAAAGCAAATATTTCTACTCCATCTTAGAATAAGATGCAGAATACAGACAGCGATGGCTATTCGATTGTGTATGTGGTCGCAATCACTTGGGGGCGTTAAAGTGAGCTGATGCCGCCGATGGGTCTGACCGCGAGAACACGTTCTCGGAAGAGCGAACTATCTCAAAAATTACTAAAGGTGCGGCGAGCACCTCCACCTCGTCCTTTTGGTGCATTCGATCAGTTCACATTGAAAGTCAACAGTTTAAGTGTACTCCGAAATTTCGATCAAGTTGTCGTCCGGATCCCGCAGGTAAACCGAGTTTATGAGACCTTGCGCCCCTGTGCGTGCAACGGGG
This sequence comes from Roseibium aggregatum, assembly GCF_017309185.1. Lineage (GTDB taxonomy): Bacteria > Pseudomonadota > Alphaproteobacteria > Rhizobiales > Stappiaceae > Roseibium > Roseibium aggregatum_B. Next base: position 545,088 of record NZ_JAEKJZ010000003.1, read on the forward strand.
CCGTCTTCAATAGCAACGCCGCAGTTGTTCAAATGAATGATAACGTCCTCGATTGGCGTATCGGCGATCAGGCAGAAGTCGGCGCTGCCTGGCGTCGGGTAAAGTGACTTGGGTTCGAACTCTTTTCCCTTTTCGTGCAAATTGATCTTCTGGCATCCAAAGGTCAGTGCTTTCCGGCCACCCGCGAATTCCGTCACGCCCATACCCAACACCTTGGAATAAAACGCGCAAGTCGCTTTGATCGAGGCAACGGTCAGGACGAAATGATCCACACGATTGATCTGCATTGCTGGATTTCCTGTCGATTTTCTGAATTGGCGGGGATGACGCTGGTTTGCGCGCCACAACGGTAATTTCGGCTGTGTTCTTGGTTCGTCGTCAGGAGTCAGTGATCGAATCGCCGTTTTCGATATCAATTGCCAGATGCTCCAGCATGGTTCTGATCGGCCGCGCCAGCGCATCGACCTGGCGAACCACAACTTTAAGGGAGCGCTCGGCCCAATCCGCAGATAAGGGGATCATGCGAAGGTTCGAAGAAGACAGATAGGGTTCGACGGCGCCCAAAGGCAGGATGGCAATCCCCAGACCCGCCTCGACCATGCGGCGAACACCATCGAAGCTCAGCACCTCCACACGTGTCTTCAAGGAAAGTCCCTGTTCAGCTGCACGATTCTTTATGAAGGCTTGCAACGAGCTCCCCCGCTGCAGGCCGACAAGGTCGTGTTGCGCGAACTCGGCAAAGGAAATCGGGCCGTCGATTCCCAGAGCGTAGCTTCGAGGAGCAAGAACCACCAGTGTGTCGCGCCGGTATAGGAAGACATCCATTTCGGGTTCGGCAATAAGTCCCGAGTATATGCCGATATCTGCAATACCATCGCGTATCGAGGCTACAATTTCCTCTGAGACCTGTTCGGTCAAATCGATGCGCATGTCGGGATGCTGCTTCACGAAGGATGCCAGGTCTTCGGGCAGGAATTGCGTTATGGCGGAGGTGTTGGCGGCAATTCGCACCGTGCCGCGCAGTCCGGAGGCGAAGTCGCCCATGTGGTCATCCATCCGCTCAAGCAGTTGCACAACATCCCTGGCGTGACGCAGCATTTCCTCCCCTGCCGGGGTCAGCTCGACACCTTTTTGCTGCCGGTAGAGCAGTGGTGTTCCCACAAGCGTTTCAAGGTCCGATATCCGCTTGCTGATCGCCGAGGCGGCAATATTTTCAGACGTAGATGCCTGCGCAATGCTTCTGGACGTCGCAACAGCGATGAACAGTTCCAGGGTGACAAGGTCAAATCGCTTACGCATCGCTCCGGTACTCGCTTATCTCGATGAGATTATCGTCCGGATCATAGACATAAACCGATGTGACCGGTCCAAGCGCTCCAATCTTTTCAACCGGTCCCTGTTCGATGCATACGCCGTGTTGCTGCAGCCGGTCCACGACCGGATCGAGGCCGTTTTCGACGAGCAAGCAGATGTTGGCACTCCAGATTCTTCCCGCATTTCTTGCGGGCGCAAAGGCGCGTCCCGCAGGCTGAAGGTTCAATTTGCAGCGGCCGAAGTGAACTTCGGTGCGTCCATCGGGCAACGTCGTGGTGCGCATTCCCAGCACGCCGCCGTAGAAGGCAACTGAGCGTTTAATGTCGGCGCAGGTAATCACCACATGGTCTATCGCTGTCCAGTCTATGGTCATGGCACCCTCTGTCAAAACAGTCCAGGCAGGGTCAAGACTATCTGCGGGAAGATCAGAACCAGGAGGATCGTCAGCACGATCGGCACGAGGAACGGCAGGACGGCCAGAACCACCTTCTCGAAGCGCAGCCCTGTGATCGGCACCAGAATGTAAAGCACCGTTCCGAAGGGCGGCGTGATCACACCGACCGACAGGGTGATGACCATGAAGACGCCGAAGAACAGCGGATCGATTCCGGTCGCAGACACCGCCGGCACCAGGATCGGCGTCAGGATCAGCACGCTTTCGATCACCGACATGAAACAGCCGACGAGAATGAAGAAAACCATCAGGATAAGCAGCAGCAATATCGGCGGAAGTCCAATAGCGATGAGACTGGACGCGAGAGTTTGCGGTACCTGCAGGCGGACCAGAAGCCAGCCGTAAAAACCGGAGATGGCAATGATCAGCAGGATGACGGCGCTGAATTCCATGCTCTGGACAAAAACCCGGAACAGATCTGAGATCTTTACGTCCCGGTAAACGGCAATACCGAGCACCATCGCATAGAAACAGGCGACCGCACCGGCTTCGGTTGGAGAAAAAACACCGCTCCAGATGCCGCCGACAATGATCAACGGCGTGAACATGGGCAACATCGCGCGATGACCGGTCTGAAAAACCTCGCGCGGCGAGGGCAGCGGTCGCGTCGGCATTTCCACGCGATAAGACATGAGGAAAGTGGTCGCCATCAACAGGCCCGCCATCAGCAGCCCGGGAACAAATCCGCCGAGAAAAAGGTCGCCGACGCTGACATCGGCCTGCCAGCCGTAGACCAGCATGGCGACACTCGGCGGAATGATCGGCCCGATCACGCTCGAGGCAGCGGTGATGCCGGTGCTGTAGCTGAGATTGTAGCCCTTTTCGCTCATTGCTCGGATTTCCAGCGCGCCGAGACCGGCGGCATCGGCTGAAGCCGTTCCGGACATGCCGGCAAAAATCATGCTGGCAACAACGTTCACGTGCCCAAGCCCACCGCGGACGAAGCCGACGAGGACGTTGGCGAAATCGAAGATCCGCGTCGTTGCGCTGCCCCGGTTCAACAGGTTGGCCGCCAGGATGAACAGCGGAATGGCGAGCAGCGGAAAGCTGTTCAAAGTCTGCGTGATCTTCAGTGACATCAGTTCGACCGGCAGTCCGCCAGTTGCCGACGTTACCGCCAACGCCAGCAGGCAGGTTGTGCCGAGCGCAACGAAGACAGGCAGACCCAGGGCCATGAATAGGATGAGTCCGCAAACGAAGGGGAGGAAGATTTCCATGGCCGGTCAGTCTTTCGGGTTGCTTGAGTTGGAGAAGGCGCCCCAAAGCCGGAGGACGGACGCCAGGGCCATGCCCGCAAAGCCCAGCAGCAGGCCGCCGTAATAGATCGAGAAGCTCAGCGACAGCGCCGTAGTCCGGTTGTTGACGCTGCGCTCCATCATCTCGAAGGCACCCCATGCGGTGAGACAGAGGAAGGCCAGCGAAAACAGCTGCAGGAAGATGCCATACCGGTCGTGCCAGCGTCCCTTGATAGACAGCGGCACCAGTTCGACCGCGATATGGGCACCGCGCGCCCAGGCGCCTATAGAGGCGAAGGCGACGGCATAAATCGTCACGAGTGTCGCGATCTCCTCAAGCCAGGGAATTGGCACGTGCAACAGGTCCCGTGACAGGATCGACAGAACCAGCAGGCCAACCAGGCTCATGAGCAGGGTTCCGGACAGGATATCGGTGACCGTTACCAAGGCGTGTTGCAGCGTTTCCGCCGCCCGTCGCGAATGGTCCCTTTCGCCGAGAAATACATGTTCTGTCTGCATCAATGCCTCCGAATATGCAGCAGGATTGTCCGGCCCGCAGAAGCTTCGGCGGGCCGGACAATGGATCAGGAATTGTTGGCGATGGAGACCTCGACATCGTCGATGACGCCGTCCGCCAGCGCGGATAGGGCCTTGTCGATGGCGGGTTTTGCTGTCGACTTGAAGGCAGCGACATCCGGTTCGATCACCACCATGCCGTGCTTCTTCAGCTCCCCCAGATAGAACGCGTCCTTTTCGGCTTCCACCCTTGTGCCTTCCGTGCGGGCGATCTGCACCGCAGCCTTGAGCGCCGCCTGGTCTTCCGGCGCAAGACCGGAGAACCACGATGCGGATGCGACCCAGTGCCAGGGGAAATGCACGTGCCCGGTCAGGATGAGGTGAGACTGCACTTCATAGAGCTTTCGGGCATATGGCGAGACCAGCGAGTTTTCGTGCCCGTCCACCTGTCCGGTCTGCATGGCGAGGTAAATCTCGGTTGCCGGGACGATGACGGTCTGGGCTCCGAGCGTGCTCCACACGTCCACCCAGACCGGAATGCCGGGAAGCCGCAGACGGAAGCCCTCGAGGTCGACTGGCGTCATGATCGCGCGGTTCGCCGTCATGTGGCGTGGAGCGCGCATCTGGGCACCCAGCTCAATGATCCCGCCCTTGTCCCGACCGGCCTGGCGGAGATTTCCGCCGGAAGCCGTATTCATGAAAGCTTCGACCGACGGCCCGTTCGGAAACAGGAAGGGGATCGAGATCGGGTCGTATTCGGGCGCATATTGCGCCCGCCAGTTGCCTCCGGTGAGCGAGATCTGCGTCTCGCCGATGTTCAGAAGTTCCAGAACCGCATTTTCGCCGCCCAGCTGTCCGCTCAAAAACGGCACGACCTCGAAACGGCCCGGAGCCAGGTCCTCCAGAGCGGACCTGAACCTGAGGATGCCGGCTTCTTCCGATCCGCCGGGTTTCATCGTGGTATTGACCTGAACGGTAATTCGATTGGCTGCAATCGCAGGCATCGCCAGGATGGTCGATGCCGCGGCAGCCGTCTTCAACATGGCACGCCGGGTGAGTTTCATGGTGTTCCTCCCTTGAGCTCCTTTGCCCGGAAAGGATCTGCCAACGACCGCGCGAAGCCCAGAATTGCTTCGATAACGGACCCATCGCGCCTGACGATGCCTGCTCGCATCCACTGCAAAAGAACAAAAAGCCCGCGGCATCCCATGTGCCGCGGGCTCTTTCCGGGTGTCCTCCGTTATTTCTGCCGCTTCATGCGGCCGTGCTTTGGACAAGACCGGCTTCGATATTCCTGCGCAAACGGTAGGCGTCCGAATTCGTGTCGATGACAACATCGCGCCATCGGACCGGTTCTCCCTCGCCAACGTCGTTGACCAGCCGGACGTCGTGGGCGAGTCCAAGAGGCAGATAGCCCTCGCGCACCGACACATCCGCCGGGCGCAGGCCGCCGGACACCGTATAGCCACCTTCGCCGTCCAGTACCTCTCCCTTGCAAAGGGTCCTCTTGGCGACGGAAACGACATCGGCCCTGAATTCGGTGGCAACACCGGTCGGCTCGCCGCGCAGGCCGACCGAGGCGACCGAAATGCCCAGTTCCAGGCCGATTAGATGCCAGCGCTTGTAGTTGCACATGTAGCGGCCGCTCTGGTCGGTCACGACCTTGTATTCCTCGAAACAGTTGCGTAGGTAGTCCGTGTCGCCCTCGAAACAGACCCACACCCCCTTGCGAATGTCATGCGGGATGGGCAGGCCGTCGGCGGTCAGGCACGACGCCACCTCGACCATGCCTTTTCGTTCCAGGACGCCGCCTTCGCTTGCGGGCCGCATCAGGTTCGGAACGTCATCGATCCCTCCAGGCGGAAAGGCGAGGCCGTTGACGGGCGCGTCCAGGCCGCAGCAATTGGCGATCGCCGCGCTTTCGATCGCCGGCTTGGAGCCGTCGAGAAACGCATTGAACATCTTCGGGTTCAGTCGGCCGCGCTCGGCCTGTTCCCGCGTCAGCCCCCAGAAGTCCCAGACCGTGTCCGGAGTGGACCGGCGGTAATGAGGCAGCCACTTGTGCCCCCGGCCGGCCGCAACGACGTTGAACCCGCAGGCCCGTGCCCAATCCACAAGATCGCAGGCAAGGGCGGGCTGGTCGCCGTAGGCCATGGAATAGATCACGCCGGCACTGCGGGCGCGGGCGCCGAGCCCCGGACCGGCAAAGGCATCCGCCTCGACCGTGACGTTGATAACGTGCTTTCCGTGGTCGAAGGCGCGAAGGCAATGGCTGACGGCAGCCATTGGATTGCCGGTGCACTCGATGATGATATCGATCCCCGGATGGGCGATCAGGGCCTCCCAGTCGTCGCTGACACAGGTCGTTCCGCTGCGCACCGCCGTATCGAGGTCGCGGGCCGAAAAGCTTTCATCGGGCCAGCCGACATAAGCCATGTTCGACCGGGCGGTTTCGGGCTTCAGGTCGACGATACCGGCAATATGAATACCTTTCAGGCGCAGGGCCTGGGCTAGAAACATCGTGCCGAACTTGCCCGCACCGATCATCCCTACACGAATAGGTCGGCCTTCGGCGGCGCGGGCCTGCATTTTTTCAAAAAGGTTCATCTCAATTCTCTTTCGGCGAGCCGTTGTGGGTCAGGAAATCGAAGTCGCAGCCTTCGTCGGCCTGCAGAACAGTTCGGCTGTAAAGACCGCGATAGCCGCGCTCTGCCGGGGCGGGTGGAATGCGTTCGGCAAGCCGGCGCGTGATTTCCGCCTCGTCCACCAAAAGGTCGATCCGCTTTTCGCTGACCGAAAGGCGAATGCGATCGCCATCACGCACAGCCGCGAGCGGGCCGCCGACGGCCGCTTCCGGCGCCATATGCAGGACGATGGTTCCGAATGCGGTACCGGACATGCGCGCATCGGAAATGCGCACCAGATCCTTGACGCCCTGTCGGGCCAGTTTCTTCGGGATCGGCAGATAGCCGGCCTCGGGCATGCCCGCGGCGACCGGGCCGGCATTCTTCAGGACCATTATGTCATTGGCCTCGATGTCCAGATCCGGATCGTCGACCCGATTGGCAAGATCCTCGAGCCCATCGAACACCACCGCACGCGCCTCGGTCTCGAACAGCCCAGGCGTTGCGGCAGCCCGTTTGAAAATGGCCCCGCACGGCGCGATGTTGCCCGTCAGGGTGATCAGTCCGCCTTCACGGGATACCGGGTCCTCGAAGGGGCGAATGACGCGGCGGTCCACCCAATCCGCGTCGCTTGACAAGCGTTCGCCCAGGGTCTGGCCGGTGACATCCACCGTGTCCAGATGCAGCAGATGGCGGATTTCCCTGAGCACGGCGCCGACGCCTCCGGCAGCGAAGAAGTCCTCCATATAGCCTTCGCCGACGGGCTTAAGGTCAACAAGAACAGGTGTTTCATCGGAAATCCTGTTCAGGCGGTCCTGATCGATCCGGATGCCCAGGCGTCCGGCGATGGCCGTCAGATGCACGATCGCGTTGGTCGAGCCACTGACGGCCATCAGCACCCGGAAGGCGTTTTCGACCGATTTCCAGGTGACAATTTCGCTCGGACGGCGTGGGTTGGAAATCAACTCGACGGCCAACCGACCAGAGCGTTCGGCAGCGACCATCCGGTCGGAATGCACCGCCGGGATCGCTGCAGTGCCCGGCAGGGACATGCCGATTGTTTCTGCGATACAGGCCATTGTGCTGGCCGTGCCCATCACAGCACAGGTTCCAGCAGTGGTGGCAAGGCGGCCCTCGATGTCACCGATTTCCTCGTCCGTCACTTCCCCGGCACGGTATTTGCCCCAGAAACGGCGGCAGTCGGTACAGGCTCCGAGACGCTCTCCCCTGTGCCGGCCAGTCATCATCGGCCCGGTCACAAGCTGCACCGCTGGAACATTCGCCGAGACCGCGCCCATCAGTTGCGCCGGTACGGTCTTGTCGCAGCCGCCAATCAGCACAACGGCATCCATGGGCTGGGCCCGGATCATTTCCTCCGTGTCCATGGACATGAGGTTGCGGTAGACCATGCTGGTCGGGTTCAGAAACACTTCTCCCAGGGAAATCGTCGGAAACGGCCGCGGCAGGGCTCCTGCGGCCAGCACTCCTCGGGAAACTGCCTCCACAAGGTCCGGCATCGAACGGTGACAATTGTTGAAGCCGGATGGCGTCATCGCGATGCCGACAATGGGTTTGTCGAGCATTTCGCCCGAAAGGCCCATGGACCTGGCGAAGGAGCGGCGCAGATAGGCGGCGAAGTCCTTGTCGCCATAATTGGTAAGGCCGCCCCGAATCCCTTTGCTTGCGCTCATCGTTTGGCCTCCTTGCGGCAACTCACTTCCAGCAGTCTTTCGAAAACCTTGACCATCGCTCCCTTGTCGAGCGCGCCATGCCCTTCCAGAAGCGCCTGTTGATAGGTTCCGGTTGCCGCTGCCAGAACCGGAGCCGGTATCCCGTGACGCACGGAAATCTCCGCTCCACTGACCAGATCCTTGTAGGCAGCTTTTAGCGGGTATCCGGTATCGAACACACCTTCGAGGATCTGCGGCAGGAAGTATTCGGACGCATAGCTACGCCCCGTTCCACTATTGATCACACTGGCGGTGGTCGCGGGGTCAAGACCGAGTTTGCAGGCCATGGGCATGATCTCGGCAAGAGCTGCAGCGTTAATGTCGAAGAGAAGCTGGTTGACCAGTTTTGTCAGTTGGCCGCTACCGATGGCGCCCGTGTGCAGGATGTTGTTCGCCATGGCGGAAAGTGCCGGGCGAAGCGTCTCGACCAAACCGGCTTCTCCGCCGATCATCATGGTCAGCTTGCCGTCTTCAGCCCGCTTGCGCATACCGGAAACGGGCGCATCCAGGAACCGGATGCCCCGGACCTGGAGCGCTTGCGAAATACGCAAGGTCCGTTCGTATTCAATCGTGGATGTGTCGATGACGGTCGTGCCCGATGTCAGGGTCGACGCAATGCCCGTTTCAGGTTCGAGCAACATGTTTTCGACGACCTTGCCGTTGGGCAGGCACAGGATCAGGACGTCCACGTCGGCAAAGTCATTTTCCGAAGCGGCTTCCGCCGCTCCGGCGGCAACCGCGACGTCCAGGGCTTCGCGGCGTGTGTCAAAAGCCTTGACGGTATTGGTGCGCGCCAGGTTGCACGCCATCGGTGCGCCCATCTGGCCAAGTCCGACAAATCCAAATCGCATGGCAAACCTCTCTGTTGCTTTCAGGCGTGAAAGCTAACACCGGGTAAGACCAGTGCGACATTCTCAATCGCGATTGCCCCAATCGCGATCAGAGGCACCTTTTGCGTGGAGAGGCTTCTTTATGTGCGTGGCGCAGGGGTGATTACTTCGGTCTAAAGGCGTCCTGTCGTGGCTTCCTATCGTGTGATCCGGTTTAGGTCTGACGATGCGCAAAGATATTGAGACCCATCTTAGAGCCGCTGGTCTTTGGTTTGTTCTGTGACTTCCAATGTAAATTCAAAAAGTGCTTAATTGCTGCCACAGTGCAGGGAGGTCAGCCCTAGGTCAGACTTGCTAGTCGTTGTTGCCAAGTCTGTCCGGGAGTGGATGGCGCGGAGTGTTGCAAGGTCCACTGTGCGGACGGAAGGTTCTGTTACGAATTTTCGAGGTGTCTGGCTCAATCATCAGGCGCGAAGCACACAAATGCATTTCTGGTAGGGCAGGAGTTGGCAAGTTGATCCCGTTCAAAGGTGCACATTTCCCGGAGGATGTGATCTTGCTCGCAGTGTTCTTCTACGTTCGATACTCGGTGTCTAATCGGGATGTCGAGGAGGTCATGGAGGAGCGCGGGATTCAGATAGACTACACGACACTAAGACGCTGGATTGTGAAATACGCCGCGCTGATCGCGGACGAGGCGCTTCGAATCAAGAAGACAACCAACCGCTCCTGGTGCATGGCGAACCTCTGAGTTATTGAGCGTCCGTTTTCCTCGGCAGTGAACTATGGCGCTGCAACAACGACAGGAGAGCGAGATGGAAAAGTGTTTTGCCGGTTTGGATATGTCACAAGCGGAAACATCCATATGTTTCTGCGACTTAGCAGCCTGCTCTTGATTGCGGCGAAGAAAGTGACAGATCCTGATGTAAAGTATCGCAGGCTGAGTCGGTACTCGGCATCTCTTCAATGTGTTGTCCTTGATACCGGTCTGATGGCGAACTGGCGAGCCTGCGATTGCCGCAGAATTGCTTGGTTTTCTTGTCGCACTTCACATTCTGTTCATTGCGCTATGGCGAATTGCCGCTTGTTTAGATTACAATAATAATCTAAAAGAACTTGTGACACTGAGCGGAGTTAATCGCATGGATAAAAACCAATCGTGTGCGTCAAATTTGGGTGTACCGTTAGTTGGGCAGAATGAACCAATCAGGCAGTTTTCAGGAAAGTATCCTGGACAGAAAAGTGTGGGGGCTTTCGTTGTCGCCGCGCTTGCCTTGCTGACTGTAAATCAGGCAAGCGCAAGCGATTTGAAGAATTTCGAAAGGGGTGTCGTACACCACACTGTCTCGGCGTCGGGTGTCCAATTACACTATGCTGAAAAAGGAGAAGGCAACATAGTCCTTTTTCTGCACGGCTTTCCTGACCACTGGCTGACCTGGTGGCGTCAGATGGACGATCTTGCAGCGGATCACCGCGTTGCCGCAATGGATTTGCGTGGGTTCAACTTGAGCAGTCAGCCGACATCTCCAGACGCCTACGAAATCGACAAGCTGATCGCAGATGTCGAGGCAGTAATCAATGATCTAGGAGGCGCGCCGGTCACATTGATCGGTCATGATTGGGGCGGGTTCCTCGCCTGGCATGTCGCGATGCAACGCCCCGAGTTGATTTCACGGCTCGTGATCGTCAATATTCCACATCCTTGGGCCGTGGCGGAAGCTCTTGCGACAAATCCCGCGCAGGATGCGGCCAGTCAATATGTCGATTTTTTCCGGAGCCCGGCGGCGCCTGACACCATCAGTCGTGAGCAGATCAGCAACTGGATTTCGGATTCCGAATACCTGGTGCGTCATAATTCGGCTATGGACCGGTCCGAGATGGATGCCATGCTCAACTACTATCGCACGCTCTACCCCAAACGTCCCTACCGTGCCTATGACACAAAGCCGATCAAAATCACGGCGCCCACGCTTGTTGTCTTTGGCGCGAAGGATCCGTTTCTGCTGGTGTCTGGGCTAAATGCTACTTGGGACTATGTCTCCGCCCCACTGACGATCACAGTTTGGCCTGACGCGGGTCATTTTGCCCAACATGACCAGCCCGCGCGGCTCAACGCTTTGTTGCGGGACTGGCTGTCTTCCAACTAAGTCCACGCCAAATACAAAAAGCGACATCCTCAAATACGGTATTCACATGCAAGGCAAAAGAATTCTTATTACCGGCGCCACCGGCGTAACAGGTGGTTACGCCCTGCGGCAACTGGCTGCTGACGGTTTCCATATCAGAGCGCTTGTTCGTACTAGGGATAGTCGCGCAAAGGCTCTTGAACAATTAGGTGCCGAAATCTGCACCGGTGACATTTCGGATTTTTCGGATGTCCGCAAAGCACTAACCGATATTGACAGGACATATTTCGTTTTCCCCATACGGCAGGGTCTGGTTTCCGCTACGGCACAATTTATCGAGGCGGCGCGGGAAGCAGGCGTTCAGTATATTGTCAACATGTCTCAGATTTCGGCGCGTCCGGATGCGACCAGTCGTGCCGCCCTAGCACATTGGTTGGCAGAGCGTGTTCTGGATCGTTCCGGAATAAACGTGACCCACCTGCGTCCGACATTCTTTGCGGAATGGTTGACTCGCACTGCCCCGATGCTGACACGCGGCGATACAGTTTATTTGCCGTTTGGCGGTGGGAGCCACGCACCGGTAACGGGGTTTGATCAGGGAAGGGTCATCGCTGCCTTGCTTCGCGCACCCGAAGCGCACCTCGGCGAAACCTACACGCTAGTCGGTGCCGAAGAAATGACCCCCGAGATGATGGTGGCCCGGCAGGGGCACGCTATTGGACGTGAACTGAAATACCAGCAGATACCGGCAGCGGATTTCTGTGAGCTAATCAAGGACCAAATTCGTCAATTAAACAGTGAGCGCCCGATGGCAGAGTTGAATGAGCAACTTGATGAGATCGACTATTTGGCGCAACATTTGTTAGAGGTGAACAAAGACTACGCTGAAGGAAGGTTCGGGGGGACCAACAACACTATAGCCGATATCACCGGGGACCCGGCGCAATCGCTTGAGGAGTTTTTACAGCAAAACATGGCGGTATTTCGGGCCCGGTAGCTCACATCGCGACCACTACTGCTAAGTGTTTTTCTGGCCTACTGAGTTTCGTGTCGTGACTGATCAATTATCGGAGGAAGCTAGCCCACAGCATTTTCGAGTGCTTCTGGTTAAACGGGTTCTCGTGAGGGCAGAAAGGAGACGTGCGGAAGTGTTCACAGCCAAGAGATTCGGAACTTCCGCAACCGGATAACCGCATTCGGTAATTTGTGCCATCGCGTCCCTATTGAAATTGTCACTGAAACCGTACGTGCCCACCTTGACCTCCTCGCCTCAAAATTTGGGAAGAAAATGTCTACAAAATGAGAGGCTATTCATTGGACATAAATTGACGCGTAATAAGAGCCAGAAAAATCTTTTACGGTTTTCGTTGACGTTTATCGAATTCCTTGACGCCACGATTGGCCTCCAAAATGCGTTCGGCTAAACCTGAATCCGATACGGCTCTTGCCAGAGACAAAGCCCCAACGAGCCGGCAAAGTTCGCGGATTTCCGAGTTTTTGTCGCAAGAGGTATCTCCACGTGGCCCGGTATCAGCAATCAACTCCAAAATCGTCCTAATACCTTCGTCAAATGCGCGGCGCACAGGTTCATCGTGGCGGGGTGCTTCGGACGCCAAAGTTGCCAATGTGCAGCCCAAACCTCTGTGGTTCAGATGCGGTTCGGAAAGATACCATTGCTCAGCTGCCTTCAAGGCATCTCCCCCAGCGTTTTCGACCGCTTTCCGCCAAGCCGTAGCGTTGTCGGCAAAGGCTTGCGCGGTCGCTTCAGCAATCAGCGCTTCCTTGCTTTCGAACTGTTTGTAGAAGGCACCATTGGTCAATCCCGACGCTTTCATCAATCCGGCAATACCGATGCCGTCATAGCCAAACTCACGGAACATTTTACTCGCGGTATTTACCACTCGCTCCCGGTTTTTCGCAGCTTCTTGCCGACTCATCCGCATGATTAGGTCCTTTATGAATACGCTTGTAAAATTATAGTCATAATCCAAAAGTTGACAACCGCGATTACGATCGTACTCTAATCAAAATTTTGGAGTACACAGATGCCCGTCAAAGAAAACGATCCCGTGTCAATAGTAGCCGCACGTCGCACCCCTTTAGGAGCCTTCATGGGCACATTCGCCGGAACACCGGCCACTGAGTTAGGGGCGGCGGCAATCCGCGCTGCGCTTTCCGATGGAGCCCTTGAAGGCGCCGATGTGTCCGAAGTGTTGATGGGGTGCGTCTTGCCGGCCGGTTTGGGGCAAGCACCGGCACGACAATCGGCAAAAGGCGCAGGTTTAGCCGACTCAGTGGGCGCTACGACGATCAACAAAGTTTGTGGTTCGGGGATGAAAGCGGTGATGATAGGAGCCGACTTAATCCGCGCCGGAAGCGCCGGAATCGTTGTGGCAGGCGGGATGGAGTCGATGTCGCGTGCGCCGTTCTTACTTCAGGAAATGCGCGGTGGGCGCAAGGCAGGCAGCGCCGAAATCCTCGATCATATGATGAACGATGGGCTGGAAGACGCCTATGAACGAGGTCGTCCAATGGGGGCCTTTGGAGAGGCTACGGCGAAAAAATACAACTTCTCCCGTGCCGACCAGGACGCATATTCCATTGAGACACTTGAACGCGCACGTGCTGCGGTTGCTTCCGGCGCATTCGACGCCGAATGCGTTCCGGTTACGGTGAAGACCAAAAAAGGGGAACTTTCTGTATCGCGCGACGAGCGTCCGGAACAGATCAACCCTGCTAAAATTCCCCACTTGCGTTCAGCATTCGGTACGGATGGGACGATAACTGCCGCAAGTTCCTCGGCCAATGCCGACGGAGCTGCAGCTCTGGTTCTGGCTGGTGCCCGTGAAGCCAATCATCGAAACCTGCCGGTCATCGCGCATATTCTCGGACACGCCAGTCATTCGCAGGCTCCCGCCTGGTTCACCACTTCGCCCATACCTGCAATTCGCAAGTTGCTGACACAAGTCGGTTGGAAGCCTGGGGAGGTAGATCTATTTGAGGTCAACGAAGCCTTTGCGGTGGTTGCAATGGCCGCCGCGCAAGAAATCGGCATCCCGCGCGAGAAGCTAAACGTCAAAGGCGGGGCTTGCGCGTTAGGTCATCCGATCGGCGCAACCGGGGCACGCATCCTCGTCACACTTATTCACGCCCTTCGGGCCAACGGAGGCAAGCGTGGCGTGGCCAGCCTGTGCATTGGCGGTGGTGAAGCAACTGCAGTCGCGGTGGAACTGGTGGATTGAGTATGCGCGAATTTCAAAAGGTCGATCCAACGCAGATCCTAAAATCACACGGAGCCATAGATTGCAGCTTCAGGGACATCTGCACGTTCGTACGATGATGTGACCGATCAAATAAAATAGAAGAAACGTGAAAATAAGATATTTCTGGATCTTGGATTGATCGGTCATCCTTTCTTGTCGGAGTGGTGCAAAATTCATTTCGCGTTTACCTGAGTGAAGACGTAAAAAAGGCGATGACATGAAAGCTTTCGTATTATTGGATTTTATGTTTGCAGACAAAAGCTATCGATCAAACGGAAATGTTTGCAATTACCATTATCTGAGGCGTCTATTCTCCATTTCCCGGAAAGCCAATCTGGATGTGTGCGGTTCAAACAGGTGACTGTAACGACCATGAAACCTGTTGGCTGATTGCAGAAAACAATTAGTCCCTGGTTCAAAGTGTATTCATGAACAGCCTCTAAGCCGACTTCGAACAAATTTACTAGGGAGGATAGGGAAATTGCCCCAAGAGGCAGAGGTATTTTCCTTTGTTTGCAATTGCTGCGGCAAAGAGCACGTCGGCATACCCGCCTATGGGTATGACATGCCGGTGGACTACTTTGATATCCCGGTAATGGATCGTGGCAAGCGCGCTGTTCTCGGAACGGACACCTGTGTCATCGACAGGGAGAGATATTACATTAAGGGAATTCTTGACATTCCCATTGTCGGTTACGACGAACCCATTACATGGGGACTTTGGGCGAAGGTCACCGAGGCCGACTACGCGCAATACCGCAAATTGTTGGGATTGGATGGGAGTGCCTTCCAGGCGACAGGAAAAATCGATGTGACTATGCCAGGATACAATGAACTCGACAAAGCTGGTCAAACCTATGCGCTGCGATGTGATCTCGTTGGGCAGCCCGTGGGGCTAAGACCGCGTATTCTGCTCCATCCAGTCTCGCATCGGCTGTTCGTAGATTGCAGTCTGGGGGTTTCGCCTGAACGGGCATCTGAACTAATTGCCTTCATGCCGCACTAGATGTTGTTTCTGATCAAGTTGGAATGGTGAGGGGCCAAATCGGCATATTGTCCTTCCGGCCAAGACTGATCACGAGGTCCAATCTCGCCACGCGATTTTGCCCATGTCAATTGGATCCGCGTTGAACCAGGTCCTGCCAGAAGGCTCCGCAGTCCTGCCAAATTATTGTTGGGATGCGCCTAATTCTGATGAAACAACTGGAGAGATCGAGGCAGGTTCTTCCAATAGTCGTGGTAGTGTTTTCTGGGCAGAGTACTGCAATTGAAGTTACGCGCTTTTTGGGCGGGACCGCGGCGTAAGTAGGCCAGGTGACCGCCGGTTTGTATGACGGTCACCTGAGACAAATACTTCCTTCATTGTATTGAATATGGTGCGTGTGGAATTTTCGCGTTCAAATTCTTGTCGTGTTGGATAAACAATCGCGCGCCTGTCGCGGCAATCAGCCCGTCGATCATACGCATACTGCTTAACGTCTGTTCCCGGTCAGAATTAAAGCCTGGAACACGCTGGTGTTCGTGGTTCGATTCGAAATGCCAGAGATCGCCCGACAAGACCACTGGTCCACTTTTCAAATTGACCCAGAGGACCTGATGCCCGGGCGTGTGCCCCGGCGCTGGAATTATTATCACAGAACGATCGCCAAACACGTCGTGATACCCGGTGAGTTTCTCGGCTTTGGCAGGATCCAGCTGGTCATAGGTTTTAGCGTTGAAATTAAACTCGGCTGCATGTGTGCCAAATGCGGCGTCGTACTCCGCCTGTTGAATGAACCATGTTGCGTTCGAGAAAATATTTGCGTTGCCGGCATGATCCGCATGCATGTGAGACATCGCCAGAAAGTCGACATTGCCTGGATCCACACCGAAGGAGCGTAGCTGTTCGGGGAAAGGTTGCTCGACAGTTAAGTTTATTTTTCCATCTGCGATCTGAAGCCCCTCTTCAAGATTTGCAACTGCCGCCGGAATGCCCGTATCCCACACCATCAGTCCCTTGGAATGACGGATAAGATAGCAACTGGCCACCATCTCGTGCGCAACGCCGACGTCCACGCCTGGTGACCAGAAAGACCGGTCGACTCCAGTGATTTGTCCGCATTCAAACACAGTCAAGTTCTCCACCGTGCCTTGCTCATTCTGTGCGGCATGAGGCGCGTAGGTCGTCAATGCAACGCCTGCGACGACGAGCATCGGCATGCTCAGACACCACTTCATATTTAGGAAGTTACTGTTCACTGTTATCTCCAGATATCGCTGAAAATTCGGTCAGGTGTGACAGAGAACCAATAACTTTTCTGCATCGTTCACGGGGGTAAACTAAAGGGCGAGTTTCATAACGTCTGCGTCACCTCTACCGACCTCTCTGAAACGTATCGTGGGTGTCGAAACCTCTCCGCTCTCCAGTCAGGCCACCTGAAGTCCAGAGACCAGGTTCGTGTCACTTACCGTTGGAATGGCCCACGAATTTCTCCAGAACGCGAGGCAGCGGGCAACGGTGTTCGGGTTACATTTCACTGGTTCCAGCACTTTTAAGTCAAAGCATCACCTGCTTATCAAGCCAATGTGAAGTTTGCAGATCTGTTAATTAATAGACCGGTCGTCTATTTTTAAAATCGAATGCCGCGATGTGATCAGCAGACTGCGGGAAATTCAGACTGAGGAAAGTGAAATCGCACATGGGACAACTTGAAGGAAAGGTGGCGCTGATAACGGGCGGGAATAGCGGCATGGGGCTTGCCATGGCGCGGGAATTTGCCCGGCAAGGAGCGCGCGTTGTGATCTTCGGCCGCGACCTGGAGACGCTTCGACGAGCTGAAGAGACGATCGCCGGTGAATGTCTGTCGGTGGCAGGAGATGTACGTTCACTCGACACCTTGGCCCGCCTCGCCGAGGACGTGCAGGAACGCTTCGGGTCCATTGACATTCTCGTAGCCAATGCCGGCGGAGCGACGATCGAACCGTTTCATGAGGTTACCGAGGAAACGTTCGACTACCAAAGCGACGTGAATTTCAAAGGTGTGTTTTTCACGATCCAGTACCTGTTGCCGAAGATGAACGACGGCGGTGCCATCATCATCGTTTCCTCCAGCGCCAACATCCGGGCAGTGCCGGGGATGAGCGTTTATGGAGCCGCGAAATCCGCCGTTCGCTCTCTCGCGCGTACGTTAACTCTGGAACTGGCGGATAGAAAGATCCGGGTCAACGTTCTGACACCTGGACCGGTCGCCACCGCTGCCTACGAACGCACTGGGCTCTCGGAGGAAGAGATTGCCGCCTTTCAAAGCCGTCAAAGCGAGCAAATTCCTCTCGCTCGGATTGGAGATCCTCAGGAAATGGCACAGGCGGCGCTGTTTCTCGCCTCTTCCGCCTCCTCATTCGTCGCGGGTGCCGAACTCGTTGCGGACGGCGGCATGACGCAGGTTTGAAATGGCATTCTCAAGACCTGCAAGGGGGAATTGATTCAATGGCACGGACACGAAACGAAGACACATACTTGGCAGCACGAGACAAGCTGCTGGACGTTGCGCAAAACCTTTTTCGGGAAAGAAGTTATGGTGCAGTCGGTCTCAAGGACATTCTAGAAGAAAGTTCAGTGCCCAAGGGATCATTCTACCACTATTTCGACAGCAAAGAGAGTTTCGGGATTGCCGTCGCCCAGCATTATCACGAAAGAGAACTCGAAAAGGCACGCGCGTTCTTAACCGATCCCTCGCTTGCGCCCGTGGATCGCCTACGCGCGTTTTTTGAGGGGGCACGCGCGGAAATGAAGCAGCGCGAGTTCGCGCATGGTTGTCTCATGTGCAACCTGACAACCGAACTCGCCGACGAACGCCCCGAGTTTCAAGAAGAATTGGCCAGTCATTGGCGTGCAATGGTCGAGACAGTCGCGGATTGTCTGCGCGATTCTGACCTTGATCAGATCGGTCTTGCGCATCTCACGCCAGAGCAGGCAGCCGACTGGTTGATGAATTCGTGGAGCGGTGCGCTGACCCGGATGAAGGCAAGCCGTTCCGACGAACCCCTGGCGCTATTCATGCGCACCATCTTCAAATCTTGAAGGAAAAAACATGTCAACATCCAAAACAATTCTGATTACAGGTGCGAGCCGAGGTATCGGCCTATTGACTGCGAGAGAATTGGCTCGCCGTGGCCACCGGGTCTTCGCGGGTCTGCGCGACACGGCTGGCCGCAGTAAAGACGTCGCAAACGAGCTTGTTCAATTTTCTACAGCCCTCGATCACCAAATCGTACCTGTCGAACTCGATGTGACCGACGATGCCACGGTCGTTTCCGCTGTTGCGCGGATCGAACAGGAAGCGCCGCTTGACGTCTTGGTCAACAATGCGGGTATCATGCCTGTCGGTCTGACTGAGGGGTTCACTTTGGATCAGGCAAAAGAACTCTTTGACGTCAATTTCTATGGCATCATTCGCATGAACCGCGCGATCCTTCCGGCAATGCGGTCGCGCAAGTCAGGATTGGTAATAAACCTCAGTTCTGCAGCTGGTCGCTTCGGGATGCCATTCTTCGGGTTGTATTGCGCATCGAAATGGGCCGTGGAGGCTTATGCCGAAGCACTTCATTATGAACTCGAATCCTTTAGCGTTGAATCGATTTTGGTCGAGCCAAGCGGGCACGGCACCGATCTTGTGGTTACCGCGCCATCACCATCTGACGAAATTTGCGTTAGCCAATATGGTGACCTTTCCAACGGACGTGACCGCCTTCTTGGTATGTTCAAGGGGATGTTTGATCAGGAGGATAGCAGTACCGATGCGGGCAACATTGCGACACGGATTGCCGAACTCATTGAAATGTCGGCCCCGCGCCCGGTCCGCACACAGGTGGGGCACGATATGGGTGTGACCGCTGTCAACGAAGCAGTTGCGCCTATTCAAGCTGCGTTGGTTAACAGCCTAAAGCCCGTATACATGGGAGAAACGGTCAATGCCTGATCCTGGAAGCTATCCGCTTTTGCTGCTTCTGAAACCTTGGTGAAGAGATGGTCTCGCAATTGTTTGTTCAAGCAACAAGCACAACAGGCTCGGTTTTAGATGGATCAAATGCAATGTAAGGAATTACCACTGCGGAAGCGATGTGATCCAGCACGTGATTGACGCTCCCGTGCCAAGAGAGCAGGCTTCGGGCTTAGAGTTCGGTGCTTACGTGGGCTACGCCAAGAAAGTCACTGACAGGGAGGAATGCCGACGAACTCCTATTGGCGTCCGTGTGCAATGAACCTTCTAGTTTTTTCCTATGAAGCTCCTGACTGAGATACGTGATCGCCAGTCAGTCTCGCGGTTCGGCAGGCTCCACTCTGCCGGACCGCCCCCTTTGGATCTCAGCGAATGACTATTCCAACCGTCCCAAATCTTTGTAATCAGGCAGCTTGGCAAGTTTGGAGGTATCTTATGAAGTCACCAACCAATCGAGAGCGAACGGAAATTTGCGCGATGGAGCGAAATACCGGCAGTCAACTGAATATCTGCTGCTTGATAGCCTTTTTCATTTTTCTTGCAGTGTCTTCATCTCCTACATCCGCCCAAGTTGAAATGCTCAAACCGATCGAACTGCCTTCCTGGTTCCAGTATCCAAATGGGATTGCTCAAACGCCTGATGGAGCACTTCTCATTGGTTCGGTCGTCAGTGGACAAATCCTCAAAATCGATAGTGACGGCAAAAAGCGCTTTGCTATAGATGACCCATCGGTCTTCGCAGGTACTACTTTGAAATACGACCGTGGATCAGGTCGGCTGTGGGGCGCTTCGCCAGATTTTCTCGGAGTAGAGCAGCCAGACGGAAGCAACAAGCGGCGCGCGCATCGCATTTTCGCACGCGACATCGAAACAGGCGCAGTCGATATTGTGATGCTCGTGCCTGACGGAGGCTTTGCCAATGATATCGCAGTGGGTGAAAACGGCTCGCTCTTCATTACAGACACAAGCATTCCGCGCATCCTGACGCTACCACCTGATGCAAACCGGTTGTCTGTTCTCATTGCCGATAACCAACTTGCATCGAATGGCAGCGGCATCAACGGCATCGGTGCGGCCGGGATTGCCGTGGCCGGGGACGGCCACACTCTTCTTGTGGGAGTACTGGGTTCTGGGACCATCTTTGCAGTTGAAAGCACTGAAGCGGGTCATTCGCGTTTACGCCGTCTCGAACTCCAACGCCCCATTGAAAACCCTGATGGCTTTGTTGTCGCCAGTAACGGAGATCTCCTGTTGGTCGAAAGCGGTATTGTAAGCGGAAATGGCAAGCTGACTCGTATCGTCGATCCTCTGTCTAGAGGTCCCCGTCCAGTTGAAACACTGGCCGAAAATCTTGATGTTCCAGTCAACCTGATGATCGATATGGCCGACCCGTCGCTTATATACGTAACCGAATCGGGCCTTGGTCACCGCTTTACAGAGAGCCGACGTTCCGATGCCCCGCCGGAGAGATTTTATGTGAGACGCTATAGGATAAAGTAGGGCGGACAGCACTAATTTCTCTTGGTTGCCTTCCATTTTTTTACATTAGGCGATCGAGCGAAAATTTTGGCGTAGTATAAATTATAGGGGCACGAAATAATAATGTGTGCAGGAATTTTTCTGCTCTGATCCTCGAAAACTGGTTCGTTTTTGACTGAGGGTATTCGGTTGGGGGAGGGCCTTCCCCCTGACCGGCACTGCGTTGCCGGCGCACCCCCTTCTGCGGGGAGACCCCGCAACGCCCCCCTTGAGAGTGAGAGTGCGGACGGGGTTTGCCGTGACGGGTTGGAAGCAGGAGAAGAGGTCTCCGGTGCCCGTCGCGGAGAACCGCGATGTCTAGAAGTGACCGCGCCCCACGTGCAGGTTCGACCAGAGCGAACCTTTTCGACGAAATAACCAACAAGATCATAGCCGAGCTGGAAGAGGGGCGCGTGCCCTGGGTGCAGCCCTGGGGCACGTCCGCTGCGAAAGCCCCGCTCGGCCTGCCGAAGAATGCCGGCACGGGTCGAAGCTATAGCGGTATCAACATCCTGCTTCTCTGGGGCGCCGTAGTGCAGCATGGCTTCCCCGGTCAGGGCTGGCTCACATTCCGGCAGACCCTTTCCCTTGGCGGCAATGTCCGCAAGGGCGAACGCGGTACGACCGTCGTCTATGCCGACCGCTTCGTTCCCGAGGACGAGAAGCAGCGCGCCCGCGAGACCGGAGAGGAGGCGCAGGCCATCCCGTTCCTCAGACGGTTCACTGTGTTCAACACGGCGCAGTGCGAGGGGCTGCCCGAGGATATCGCCGTTACCATCCCGCCGCCGCCACCCGGCCTGATCGAGCCGAAGGTCGAGGCGCTCATCAAGGCGACCGGCATAGATTTCCGCATCGGCGGTGACAAGGCGTTCTACGATCCGGCCCACGACTTTGTGGTCGTGCCGCCGCCACAGGCCTACTTCGAGCCGATCAACTGGCACAGAACCGCCCTGCACGAAATCGGTCACGCCAGCGGCCATCATAGCCGGTTGGGCCGTGATCTCTCCGGCTCATTCGGCTCAAAGAAATACGCCTTCGAGGAACTGATCGCCGAACAGATTTCGGCTTTCTGCTGCGCCTCGCTTGGCATCGTCCCGACCGTGCGCCATGCAGATTACATTGGCTCCTGGCTTGAGGTCATGCGTGAGGATTCCCGCGCCATTGTCCGAGCTGCCTCGCAGGCCAGCAAGGCGGCGGACTGGATCCTGTCCTTCCTTCCGGATGAGACTGGTTCCGCCGACGCCGGCACTGGCGACAGGAGGGCGGCATGAACCTCCTGATACCTGAACTGCGCGAACGCCTGCTTGCCAACGGCCGTGAGCGCGACTTCGACCACGTGCCGGTCGTCAAATTCTTCAATCCTTTCGGCCAGGGCGTCTGGCTCGCGACAGAACTCGATCCTGACGGCGATATTCTGTTCGGCCTTGCCGATCTTGGATATCCGGAACTTGGCAGCTTTTCGCTCGAAGAACTCGCGTCCATTCGTCTCCCGTTCGGTATGGGCATCGAGCGAGACATCCTGTTTCAAACGGATGTCTCGCTTTCGGCATGGGCGGAAGCGGCCCGGCAAGCCGGCAGTATCCGCGCGGCCGAGTGCATACTTTATGCCCGGTGTCGAAGCGATGATGCGTACAAAACCAATTCCGTCGATACGGAAAATCGGAAAGCCTGAATTCCGGCTGCCCTGCTTTACGGGTCTGCGTCGCTCTCTTAGAGGAAGAGGGCGGCGCGGTTTCTCGTGACGGGTGAAAAGCACTGGCAAAGGGCCTGCTGCCCGTCGGGAGACCAGAACATGACCCTGCACCAGAAGACCTTCGCCCTGGAAACGCAGTCCGCACCGCTCTCGGCTGAGGAGCAGGTCGTCATTTATGAAGCGCGTCAGATTTTGCTGCGCCACCTCAATCAGAACCCGGTCCTGTCGTCCTGGCAGGCAGTGCTTGACTATTGTGCCCTCACCATCCGCGGAGAGGTCGAGCGGTTTCATGTGCTTTATCTCGACAAGAAGAACCGGCTTATATCGGATGAATGCCTTGCGACCGGGACCGTCGATCATGTTCCCGTCTATCCAAGGGAAGTCCTGAAGCGCGGTCTCGAACTCAACGCGACCGCGCTGATCCTCGTGCATAATCATCCGTCCGGCGATCCCGAGCCATCGCGCGCCGACATCACCATGACGAAGGAAATCAACAAGGGCTGCAAAGTTCTGGGACTAACGCTGCACGACCATATCATCGTCGGCATTGGCCGGGAGCTCAGTCTGCGCGCCCTCGGCGAAATCTGATGGATTGTCGAATGGGCTGGCGGACCCGGCTGCAATCGTCCGTCATTCCCAAAGCAGTGGCTTCTAATCGTAGGGGGCCAGACCGCGCTCTACGAGAGTGAGAGGTGGGGTGCGGTTTTCATGACGGGTTGAATGTTGAGAGAGAGGCTCTCGGCGCTCGTCACGGAGACTACCTTGATGGCCAGTGTCAACCAGAAGCTCACCCTGTCGCCCTCGCGCGACATTCCCTTCAACAAGCTCGTCCTCAGCCAGTCGAATGTCCGGCGTATCAAGGCCGGCATCTCGGTCGAGGAACTGGCCGAGGACATAGCCCGCCGCGGCACACTCCTCCAGAGCCTCAATGTCCGCCCCGTGCTCGATGCCGAGGGCAACGATACCGGCATGTTCGAGGTGCCGGCCGGCGGCCGCCGCTATCAGGCCCTGGCAATCCTGGTGAAGCAGAAGCGTCTCGCCAAGACCGCGCCGGTGCCCTGCGTCGTTCGTGACCCGTCGACAAACATCCTCGCCGAGGACGACAGTCTGGCCGAAAACACCCAGCGTGTTCCGCTTCATCCCCTCGACCAGTTCCGCGCATTCTTTGATATGCGTGACAAGGGCATGACCGAGGAGGAAATCGCGGCTGCCTTCTTCACCACGGTTCAGGTCGTCAGGCAGCGGCTTCGCCTTGCCACTGTGTCTCCCGTGCTGCTCGACGTCTATGCCGAGGATGGAATGACGCTGGAGATGCTGATGGCCTTCACCGTCAACCCCGACCATGCTCGACAGGAACAGGTCTGGGAGAGCATCCGCAATTCTTGGCAGAAGGAGCCGTGGCAGATCCGGCGCCTACTGACCGAAACCACGGTGCCTTCTTCCGACAAGCGCGCCCGTTTCATCGGCCTTGAAGCCTATGAGGCGGCGGGTGGAGCCGTCCTGCGTGACCTCTTCTCTCAAGATAATGACGGGTGGCTGCAGGATGTCACGCTTCTCGACCGTCTGGTTGACGAGAAGCTGAAACGTATGGCTGACGAGATTGCCGGCGACGGTTGGCGGTGGATCGATGCTTCGGTCGAGCTCCCCTATGGTCACGCCAACGGCCTGCGCAAGCTGGTCGGCACGATGCAGGACCTCACCGAGGAGGAACGGGCGGCTCGCGAGGCACTCCGCAACGAGTATGACGATGTCGAATCGCAATACGCGGAGGTCAGCGATCTGCCCGAAGAGGTCGATCGGCGTCTCGCGGAGATCGAGGCCGCGCTTGAGGCCTTCGAGAACCGTCCCGTCATCTTCGATCCGGACGAGGTTGCCCGCGCCGGCGTCTTCCTCAGCATTGACCGCGACGGTGAACTTGTCGTCGATCGTGGCCATGTCCGTCCCGAGGATGAGCCGGAAGCCGCCGTCGAGGGCAACGGCTCCGAGACCGGTGGTGCCGTAAGCATCGGCCACGTTGATGCCGATCCTTCGGTGCGGAGCGCTGTCATCACCATCGGCAGCCAGCCGCCGGATACGGATGACGACGAGGTCGACGTCATCAATCCGCTGCCGGAACGCCTGGTTACCGAGCTGACGGCCGAACGGACGCTTGCGCTGCGCGACAAGCTGGCGAACAATCCGTCTGTCGCGTTCCTGGCCGTGCTGCACAAGTTCTGCCGGGACGTCTTCTCCCGCTACATGACCTATAGCCCGGCCATGGAAGTCTCGGTGCGCAACACCGGCTTCTCCCTGCAAGCGCCCGGCCTGGAGGACACACCGGCCGCGCAAGCCATCGAGGAGCGCCACAAGGCCTGGGAGGCGCGCATGCCTGACGACGAGGCCGCCCTCTGGGATTGGCTTGTTTCCCTCGAAGGTACCGAGCAGGCAGAACTTTTCGCGCATTGCGCGGCTTTCGGCGTCAACGCTCTCTACGAAAAGGCTGACCGCTACGGCGGCGGCACTGTCACCGTGCACGGCATCCATCAGCGTCTCGCCGAGGCGGATCGTCTCGCGCGCGCTGTGGATCTCGACATGGTGGAAGCGGGCTGGACGCCGACGGTTGACAACTATCTCGGCCGCGTCACCAAGCCCCGCATCCTCGAAGCCGTGCGCGAGGGTGCGGGCGAGCGCGCCGCGGAACTGATCGACCACCTCAAGAAGGGCGATATGGCCAGGGAGGCCGAACGGCTGCTGGCCGACACAGGCTGGTTGCCCGAGCCGCTGCGCATGACAGACGCTGGCGAAGCCTCGCCGGCCGACACGGAAAGTGAGGAGGGCGGAGTAGATGAGTCTCTTCCGGCGTTTCTCACCGATGCTGACGGCGACGATGAGAACGCGGAAGCTGACGAGGATGACGCCGCCCTCGTAGCTGCCGAGTAACGCGATCCCGCCCCGGAGCCGCAAGGCTTCGGGGTTTTTTCATGGTGGCGCAGGCCGGACAGCAATCACCGGACCGATAAGAGAACCCAGCCCTACCAAGACCATTGTGCTCCGTTGGTGTTACGCTGGGTTGCCTGATCCATGCCTTTGCTCCTGCCCATCACTGCATTCCCTGTCGATTGGCTGGCAGGGAACAGAGGTCACTGGCAAACGCATTCCCGGCTTTCCGGCTTCTGACAGATACGGAAACCATCCCCCGCTTCCATTCGCTGACCTTGGTCTAAGCGAGGCTTTGGCATTCAACCCGCATGGGGTCGGCTTACGCGAAGCGTGCCGCCGCGCGGTACCGGGACGAGCCCGAACGCGCGCGGTGATTGCCGTCCTCGATCAGACACATCGGGCGCCTGTCGCGCGGGGGATGGTCCCCCGCCTCCCAAGACAGGAGCCGGAACTATGACCCTTCATGACGCCACCGCATACGCCGCCAGCCTCGCCGCCACGCTGATGGTTTCCATCGTCGTAATCCAGGCCGGTGACGGGTCCTTCGGTGCTGTGACCGCCGACGAAATCGACGGCGACGAAGTGGCCGTGATGTTCGAGATCGATCCTTTCTCTTGAGGCGATCTCTCCATGGCCGGCCGGGGCCCTTAAGCCCCGGTTCCCCGTTTTACCTGCCGCACTGCGCCGCGGCCTGGCCAAGGGCGTTCGAGCAGCCAGGGTACGCTTCGAGCTTCCCGAAACCGATCGTTGATCCGTCTGCAATCTAGTCGCGCCCTCCGGCGTGGCGCGATTTTCGTTGCTCAGAGAGGGAGAGGGCCGCCGGGACAGGGTGTGCCCGGGTGGTCGAGAGAGCGCTGGCCGGGCTTTCCCGTTGCTGCTCTTAAGGAATTCCCCACATGACCATGACCGCACCCGTGGCCGTCCCGGCCACGCCGATTGCTCCTGCGCCTACCATCCTGGCGGCCGCCCATGATCTGCTTGAGCACCTTGAACAAGGCCAGCGCGTGGACGCTGCCATGCTGCGCGCCGCGATGGAAACCGCCTTCGGCGCGTCCGATGCGTCCGGCGCCTGGGACTGGAAGAGCGCCTGTGACGCCTGTGAGGTGGCGACGGTACTCTTCCTGCGCAAATACGGAAAGGCGGTTTTCCGTAAGGCCGCAACGCCGGCTGCACGGCTTTCCGTACTGCAGAAGATCGCGGCGCTGCTGCCGACGCAGACGCGCCGCTCCGAGGAAAGCCAGGCGCTCCAGCAGTTCAGCACGCCCATTCCCCTGGGCCTTGCCGCGCTGACGGCGGCTCATGTTTCCGAAAACGATCATGTGCTGGAACCGTCGGCCGGCACCGGCCTGATGGCGGTATTAGCCGAGATCGCCGGCGGATCGTTGATCCTCAACGAGCTTGCGGAAGCCCGCGCCGAACTGCTTGCCTTCCTCTTTCCGGCCCTGGACGTCACGCGGTTCGATGGCGCGCAGATCGACGACCATCTCGACCCGGCGCTGGTGCCTTCCGTCGTCATCATGAACCCGCCCTTCACGGCGCTGGCGAACGTGTCCGGCCGTGTCGCCGATGCCGGTATCCGGCACATTGCCTCGGCGCTGTGCCGCCTCGCGCCGGGCGGGCGGCTGGTGACGATCACCGGCGCGAATGTCGGTCCGGAACTGCCTGGCTGGCGCGAGGCCTTTGCACGCCTGCAGGAGCGCAGCACCGTCGTTTTCTCCGCCACGATCGCCGGGTCGGCATACGCGAAACACGGAACGACGTTCCCAACCCGGCTCACAGTCATCGGCAAGGTGCCCGCAAAGGATCCGGCCCTGTTCCCGGCCTCGCCAGGCATGGCACCGGACGTCGCCACACTGCTCGGCTGGATCGAGAGCCAGGTTCCACCGCGGCTTCCGGTTTCGCTTCCCGAGGGTCCTCAATCACCGGCCCCCGCTGCTGTTCTAACGGTACGAGGCACTCTGGCGCGCCCGGCAAAATCCCGACCAGCGGGGCGTGCTATCTCCGACGCCAAGGGCGTTGAGTTATCCTACGAGACCGTCGACTGGACGCCTCCCGAAGGCGCCGGGCTCACTGACGCGATCTACGAGGCTTACGGATTGCAGTCGATCCGTATTCCCGGGTCTCAGGCTCATCCCACAAAACTGGTGCAATCAGCGGCAATGGCGTCCGTCGCGCCACCCAAACCGAGTTACCGGCCGATGCTGCCTGCGAATGTCGTCACCGACGGGTTGCTGTCAGACGCGCAGCTCGAGACGGTGATCTATGCGGGCGGAGCCCATTCCGGCCATCTCGCCGGCAGTTGGACACTCGACGAGACCTTCGATCTCGTCCAGGCAGCGCCCGAAGGGACTGGCGGCGCTGTCCGCTTCCGCCGCGGCTTCATGCTCGGCGACGGCACCGGTGCCGGCAAGGGGCGCCAGTCGGCGGCGATCATCCTCGACAACTGGCTGCGCGGCCGCCGCAAGGCCATCTGGATCTCCAAATCCGACAAGCTGATTGAGGACGCGCAGCGCGACTGGGCAGCGCTCGGCATGGAGCGGCTGCTGGTCACGCCGCTGTCGCGCTTTCCTCAAGGCAAGCCGATCACGCTGTCGGAAGGCATCCTTTTTACCACCTACGCCACGCTGCGCTCCGACGACCGGGGCGACAAGGTTTCCAGGGTAAAGCAGATCGTCGAATGGTTGCAGTCCGGTCACGGCGAAGAGGCCGGGGAGGACTTCGATGGGGTGATCATTTTCGACGAAAGCCATGCCATGCAGAATGCCGGTGGCGGCAAGGGCGAGCGCGGCGATGTCGCACCATCGCAGCAGGGCCGCGCTGGACTTCGCCTGCAGCATGCGCTGCCCGATGCTCGCGTCGTCTATGTCTCGGCAACCGGCGCCACCAGTGTGCACAATCTCGCCTATGCGCAGCGGCTCGGCCTCTGGGGCGGCGAGGATTTTCCGTTTGCCACAAGGGCCGAGTTCGTCGAGGCGATCGAGGAGGGCGGCGTCGCGGCAATGGAGGTGCTGGCCCGCGATCTGAGGTCGCTCGGGCTCTACACCGCGCGTTCGCTCTCCTATGACGGCGTCGAATACGAGTTGGTGGAGCACCAGCTGACGGCGGAGCAACGCCGTATCTACGACGCCTATGCCGGGGCCTTCGCTGTCATTCACAACCATCTCGACGCGGCGATGGAAGCTGCAAACATCACCGGCAGCTCAGAGGGAGGTGGAGCCACGCTCAACCGGCAGGCCAAATCCGCTGCCCGCTCTGCCTTCGAGAGCGCCAAGCAGCGCTTCTTTGGTCATCTGCTGACCTCGATGAAGACGCCGACACTGATCCGCTCGATCGAGCGCGATCTGGAGGCGGGCCATGCCGCCGTCATCCAGATTGTCTCAACCGGCGAGGCGCTGATGGAGCGCCGGCTGGCCGATATTCCCACCGAGGAGTGGAATGACGTCCGGGTGGACATTACCCCGCGCGAATACGTCCTCGACTATCTCGCCCATTCCTTCCCGGTGCAGCTCTATGAGCCCTTCACCGACAGCGAGGGCAATCTTTCCTCGCGCCCGGTTACCCGGGACGGTCAACCGGTGGAATGCCGCGAGGCGGTTGCCCGGCGGGACGAGCTGATCGAGCGGCTCGCCGCGCTGCCGCCGGTTCCCGGGGCGCTCGATCAGATCGTCCAGCGCTTCGGCACTGACACGGTTGTCGAGGTGACGGGCCGTTCGCGGCGCATCGTGCGAAAAGGCGACCGTCTTGCAGTCGAAAGCCGCGCCGTCTCTGCTAACCTCGCTGAGACGTCCGCCTTCATGGACGACCTCAAACGCATTCTCGTCTTCTCGGACGCTGGCGGCACCGGGCGCAGCTATCATGCGGATCTCTCGGCAAGGAACCAGCGGCTCCGGGTCCATTACCTGCTCGAGCCCGGCTGGAAGGCCGATGCCGCAATCCAGGGGCTCGGGCGGACCAACCGCACCAATCAGGCGCAGCCGCCGCTCTTCCGGCCCGTTTCCACGGATGTGAAGGCGGAAAAGCGGTTCTTGTCGACCATCGCGCGCCGGCTTGACACGCTCGGCGCCATCACCCGCGGCCAGCGCCAGACCGGTGGGCAGGGGCTCTTTCGCCCCGAGGACAATCTCGAAAGTTTTTATGCCCGCGACGCCCTACGCCAGCTCTATCTTCTGGTGGTGCGCGGCAAGGTCGAAGGCTGTTCGCTCGAACGGTTCGAGACCGCCACTGGTCTGAAGCTGACAGATGCGAACGGTATCAGGGACGATCTTCCGCCGATCACCACTTTCCTCAACCGCCTGTTGGCGCTGACCATCGAGCTTCAAGGCATCCTCTTTGCCGCCTTCGAGCGACTGCTGGACGCCAGGATCGAAGGGGCGATCGCCAGCGGCACTTATGATCTCGGACTAGAGACACTGACGGTCGAGAGCTTTGTGGTCACCGATCGCAGGACAATCCATACCCATGCGGCGACCGGTGCGGAGACCCGGCTTCTCACCGTTGCCGAGAAGCGCCGCAACCGGCCGATGCCGCTCGACGAAGCGTTTGCCCGTCTGGGCGCTGAACCCGGCGCCAGGTTGCTCGTCAACGGCAAGTCCGGGCGGGTGGCCGTTCAGGTGCCGGCGCCGTCCATGATGCTCGACGATGGTGAGATCGAGCGACGTGTCCGGCTGACCCGGCCGATGGAACACAGTCACCTCTCGCTCAAGGCACTGACCGGCAGCTATTGGCATGAGGTGGATCGCGAGGTTTTTGCCGCGGCCTGGAGCCAAGAACTGTCGGAAGTACCAGACTATACGGAGACCACGCTGCACATGGTCAGCGGTCTGCTCTTGCCGGTTTGGAAGCGTCTGCCGAACGAGTCCACCCGTGTCTATCGGCTGCAGACCGACGAGGGTGAGCGCATCATCGGCCGCCGTGTCTCGCCCGCCTGGGCGGCCAATGCAGCCGCGACCGGGTCGGTGACGCTGGCTCCCGCGCAAGCTCATGCCGCGCTGGTCGACGGTCAGACAATCCTGGATCTGGCCGAAGGGTTGCAGCTCCGGCGTAGCCGCGTCATGGGCGCGAACCGGATCGAGCTTTCCGGTTTCACGGAAGGCATGCGGGAGCGGCTCAAGGCCTTCGGGCTCTTCTCGGAGATCATTTCCTGGAAGTTGCGCTTCTTCGTGCCCGTCGATGAGCGCGGGGTGGAGGTGCTCGGCAGACTGATCGAGACCTGGCCGATCGAGCGTGTCTCGGATCGCGGGGCGGCCTGATGTCTTGGGCTGACGCCTCTGAGCTTGCGGCGCGTCTTGCAAGAGAGGCCGAGGCGGTTTGCCGCCATTACCTGCCGTCCGGCCGAAGATCCGGCAGCTACTGGCTGGTGGGGGATGTACACGGTTCGCCGGGCCGGTCGATGTTTGTCCGGCTCAAGGGTCCGGAGCGTGGCAAGGGTGCCGCCGGAAAGTGGACGGAACATGTTGCGTTGCGGTTTATGTTGCGGCTGGGGGCTGCTTCCCTGTTCTGGGGGATTAACCGAGAACCTGCGCAACATAATATCAGATGGCGGGGGATCGGGTGATGCCTTGCGAT
>NZ_JAEKJZ010000004.1 GCF_017309185.1 Roseibium aggregatum
CTGAAGGTCGCAGGTTCAAATCCTGCTCCCGCAACCAGAAAAACCAAAGGCCGTCCATCAGGGCGGCCTTTGGTTTTTCTGCGCGCGGGGTCGAGGAGTTGATCCTGACGGGGTCCCCGAAAGGAGGCCTATGCCCGACGCAACGGGGCAGAAAACATCAAATCCTGCTCCCGCAACCAATAAAAAAAACCGGCCACGCGCCGGGTTTTTTGTTGGCCAAAAGCCAAACAGCACAAAAAATACAAAATCATCGCGACACAAACAAAAACCCCAGGCAGCGAAAGCTCCTGGGGGTTTTGTCGTTCTGGGCTCGGCACGGAAAGCGGCGATCGAATCCGTGCGCCCTCCTGCCGCGTTTTAGCCCCTTCGCATAAGGATCCCGTCAGGATGTATCGGACGTCGACCCCGAAACATCAAAACAATGTGCATCGGCGGCGGACAGAGGATCGCCCTGGAGGTGGAAACCTCGCGGCGATGAGCCGCAGGGTGAGGCCGTTGAAACCGGCTGTGGGTTCGGTGAACTTGCTTGTTCTTCCACTGCCACCGCAGGCGGAGCGTGGCGGGGTGCGAAGCCCGGCAGGGGCTGAACGGCTTACGCGGGCAAGGACACCTTGTGGCGGTTCAGGTCCAGCCGGGTCACGGGCACGAGGGCGCCTCTGTGGCAGATGACGTGGCGGGCCAGAGCGCAGCCGGCGCGTACCGCCTCCCTGAGTCGGCTTTTTTCCAGATACTCGATCAGGAACGCGGCATTGAAACTGTCGCCGGCTGCTGTCGTGTCGACGATTTCGGCAACCGGGTCGGGGTGGTACTGAAAACCGTCGCCGTCGGAGGCTCGCACGAGTACGGCTCCGGCGCCGTTCTTGACCACGGCCAGGCGGGCGCCGTTCTCCAGGTAGCGCCTTGCCGTCGTCTCCGGGTCGTCGTCCCCGAAGTGGGTTGCTTCGTCGTCGAAGGACGGCAGCACGATATCGCTGGCTCCGGCCGCGCGGGTCGTCCAGCGGCACATCTCTTCCGCGTCGGTCCAGAGACGGGGCCGCAGATTGGGATCGAATACGATCGCGGCGCCGCGCGCGGACGCGGCATCAACGGCCTCCAGAAGACGGGTACGGGAATTCTCAGGCAGAATGGCGACCGTAATCCCGGAGAAATAAAGCATGTCGCCTCTTCCGAACCCGTCAAGCGGGCTCAGATCGTCCGCCAGATGGCGCGCGGCGGATTGGGAACGCCAGTACTGAAAGCTGCGCTCGCCTTCGTTCAGAACAATCATGTAGACACCGGGACTTGCACCCTGGACCGTTGCCAGGCAGGGGGCGATGCCCGCCTCGTCCATGAAGCCGGTCAGCTGGTGCGAAAGGCTGTCGTCGCCGACGGCGCTGAGATACGCCACCTCGATGTGATCCCCGCCGGCAAGCCGGCGGGCGTACCAGGCCGTGTTGAATGTGTCTCCGGCAAAACCGATCGCGTAAGTTCCGTCGCTGGCCGGCGCGAATTCGATCATGCATTCACCGATGGCGAGAAAGCGCCGGCCCATCGCCTATTCCTCGAAGTGGTCAGGGTTTCCGGAGCGGATTTCACCCAGAATGGTCGCAATGCGCCCGAGATGCTCGGTCAGCACGGCTTCCGCCCGGGGGCCGTTCCTGTCGCGAATGGCGTCGATGATGACGATGTGATCGTCGAGCGCGGTCCGTGCGCCTGACGCAAGGGACAGGAAGCGGACCCGGTCCATATGTGCTTTCTGTTCGCGGATCAGCGCCCAGACGTAGTCATGCCCCGAGATTTCACAGATGCGCCGGTGGAAGCTGTCGTCCAGCTTGTGAAACAGCTGGCGATCGTCGGCTTTCACCGCCGCGTCCTGCTCTGTCATCAGCGCTTCGAGATCGGCAATCTGGACGTCCGTGATGACCTTGATGGCGGCACGCAGGCAGGCAACCTCGAGCGCGGTGCGCACAAACCTGGCCCTGAGTACGGCGGCTTCGGAAATCTTGGTGATCACTGTTGCCCGCTGCGGGCGGATCAACAGGAAACCGAGCTGGGACAGACGGTAGAACGCATCCCGCACAGGCTGGCGCGACACGCCGAAGGCCTTGGCGACTTCCGCTTCCGAGACCCGCGTCCCGGGTGCCAGTTCCAGCGACAGGATCTGCTGGTGCAGTTCCTCGAACACCGTATCGGCGACCGTCGGGATTTTCAGCGGTTCGAGCACCTTCAAGGCGCTGCTGTCTGACATCTGCTCATCTCCGTTGACTCGTCTACTCAACTAGCATATCAGTTTACTAGCTGCAACAGAGAGTGTGCCGACCCTAGCCAGGAGGATTGAATGTCGATGGGACTTGCGGATACGTCCGAGGACATAGCGGAGGGACTCGACCCGCATCGTCTTTTTCCCGCCGATCCGGCGTCCCGGGCGCTGGCCGCACGGCTCTACGCCTCGGTGAAGACCCTGCCCATCGTCAGCCCACACGGGCACACGGATCCGCGCTGGTTCGCCGATAATGAAGCCTTTCCGGATCCGGCGCAGCTCTTCATCGTGCCCGACCACTACGTATTTCGCATGCTTTGTTCCCAGGGCATCGACCTTGCAAGGTTGGGCGTGCCGCGCGCCGACGGCGGCACGAGCGAAACCGACAGCCGTGCCGTCTGGCGCCTGTTTGCCGAGAATTTTCACCTCTTCCGGGCGACGCCGACGCGGATGTGGCTGACGCAGGCCTTTCAGGACGTCTTCGGCTGGACGAAACGGCTCTGTGCGGAGACCGCGGATGAGGCCTACGATCACATCGCCGATTGCCTGGCTCGTCCCGAATTCCGCCCGAGAGCTCTGTACGAGCGATTCAATATCGAAGTGATCGCGACAACGGAATCGCCGCTGGACGACCTGAAATGGCATCGCGCGATCCGGGACAGCGGCTGGTCCGGGAAGGTGATTACAGCCTATCGGCCCGACCCGGTCGTCGATCCGGAGTTCGAGGGTTTTGCCGAAAACATCGAGACATTCGGTGCGCTGGCGGGAGAAGCGGCAACGACCTGGCAGGGCTATCTCAATGCCCACCGGGTGCGGAGAGCCTATTTCAAGTCCTTCGGCGCGACGTCTTCCGACCATGGACATGCGACCGCGCGTACCGAAGATCTCTCCGCAAGCCAGGCGGAGGTTCTCTTTCAGAAAGCCCTGTCGGGAACCTGCACATCCGAGGAGGCGGACGCGTTCCGGGGGCATATGCTGACCGAAATGGCCCGCATGAGCCTGGAGGACGGTCTGGTGCTGCAGATCCACCCCGGCAGCTTCCGCAATCATTCCGGGGGGATGATGAGAGCGTTCGGCCGCGACAAGGGCTTCGATATTCCGACCCGAACCGATTATGTGCGCGCGCTGAAACCCCTGCTCGATGCGGTCGGTCTGGAAAGGGATCTTTCCATCATCCTGTTCACGCTGGACGAAACCGCCTACGCGCGCGAACTCGCGCCGCTCGCCGGGGTCTACCCGACCTTGAAGCTGGGGCCTGCCTGGTGGTTCTACGACAGTCCCGACGGCATGCGCCGCTTCCGGGAGCTGACCACGGAAACGGCCGGGTTCTACAACACCGTCGGCTTTAACGACGACACCCGCGCTTTCTGCTCGATCCCGGCCCGCCATGACGTGGCGCGGCGGGTCGACAGCGCTTACCTCGCATCGCTCGTGACATCCGGGAGGCTGGACGAGGACGAGGCTTACGAGGTCGCACATGACCTCACATACAGGCTTGCCAAGCAAGCCTACCGGCTCTGAGGAGCCTTTTTCGGGAGGAGAGAATGAAACTATTGAAGACCCTGGCGGCGTCCCTGTTGGCCACCGCCGCCATGACAACGGCCTCGCTGGCCTGCGAAGTGACCCTGAAATCGTCCGACACCCATCCGGACGGCTATCCGACGGTCGAGGCCGTCAAACAGATGGGCAAGCTGCTGGAAGAACGCACCGGCGGTCGTCTCTGCGTGGAAGTGTTCCATTCCGCCCAGCTTGGCGAGGAAAAGGACACAATCGAACAGACCAAGTTCGGGGTCATCGACCTGAACCGTGTTTCCATGGGTCCCTTCAACAACCTTGTCGAGGAGACCAAGGTCGTTTCCCTGCCTTACGTCTTCAAGGGTGTCGACCACATGCACCGGGTCATGGATGGTCCGATCGGCGACGACATTCTGGCGGCCTTCGAACCGCACGGCTATGTCGGCCTGGCATTCTACGATGGCGGCTCGCGCAGCTTTTACAACAAGGTTAAACCGATTAAATCGATTGAAGATCTTGAAGGCATGAAGGTTCGCGTCATGCAGTCGGATATCTTCGTCGACATGATGTCGGCGCTTGGCGCCAATGCCACGCCGATGCCTTACGGCGAAGTCTATTCGTCCATCCAGACGGGTGTCATCGACGGGGCGGAAAACAACTGGCCGTCCTACGAATCCTCCGGCCACTATGAGGTCGCGGGGTACTACACGCTGGACGAACACCTGATCGTTCCGGAAGTGCTGGTGATGTCGAAAAAGTCCTGGGACAATCTGTCCGCGGAAGACCAGGCCGCCGTCCGTCAGGCCGCCAAAGACTCCGTTCCGTTCATGCGGGAACAGTGGCAGGCCCGCGAGAAGGCGTCCGAGGAAAAGGTCCGCGCGGCCGGCGTCGAGGTCGTTACCGAAATCGACAAGGAGCCGTTCATGGCGGCCATGGACAGCGTCTACGAAAAGCATGTCACCTCGGACAAGCTGAAAGACCTGGTCGCCCGTATCCGGGCAACCGACTGAGTCAATTCATGCCTGCGGCCGGACCGGCCGCAGGTTCTTTCAGGATTTGGTCGTGCAGTCACATCTTTTACTTGCCGCGCAGGCTATGCGCCTGATCTCGACGGCTGCCCTCTGGCTTGCCGGATGCGGTCTCATCCTCATGACAGTCTTCATCACCGCGCAGGTCTTCATGCGTTACGTGATGAACGACAGCCTGGTCTGGTCGGAGCCCGCTTCCGTCATTCTGATGGGCTGGTTCATCTTTCTCGGCGCCGCGGTCGGCATCCGTGAAGGCTATCATCTGAGTTTCGACGTCCTGCTTTACTTTCTGCCGCAAAACACCAAGCTGATCCTGTTCAGCATTTCCGACGCGGTGGTCGCGGCCTTCGGGGCCGGCATGGCATGGTTCGGCGCCGAGCTGGCGCTCTCCGCCTGGGACGTGAAACTGCCTTCGCTCGGCGTGTCCGGAGCGGTCGATTTTCTGCCCCTGGTGGCGGGAGGCTGCCTCGTCTTCATTTTTTCCCTGGAACGCCTCGTCCTGCGCGCCGCCGGTCAGCCGACCGCGCGTTTCGGCGATGTAGAGCCGGAAGAGGCCTGACATGGAACCATTCATCCTTTTCGGGACCTTCACGATCCTGCTTCTGATCGGCACACCGGTCGCCTTCTGTCTCGGGGCGGCTTCGCTGGCGACCGTTCTCTACATGGACCTGCCGCCCGTCATCGTGTTCCAACGGCTCAATTCCGGTGTGTCGGTGTTCGCGCTGATGGCGATCCCCTTCTTCATCTTCGCCGGCGAGTTGATGGTGCGCGGCGATATCGCCCGCAGGCTGGTAGCCCTGGCCGCTGCCGGCTTCGGGCATATGCGCGGCGGGCTTGGACAGGTGAATATTACCGCGTCGGTGCTGTTCGGCGGCATATCCGGTTCCGCTGCGGCGGATGCCACCGCGATCGGATCCCTGATGATCCCGCAGATGAAAAAGCGGGGTTACCCGGTCGAATACGGTGTCAACGTCACGGTCATGTCCTCGATCATCGCGCTGATGCTGCCGCCCTCGCACAACATGATCATCTATTCGATTTCAGCCGGTGGACGGCTCTCCATCGCGGATCTGTTCACCGCCGGAATTCTTCCCGGGCTGATGCTGGCGGGGTCGCTGATGGTCACTGCCTGGTTCGTCGCCCGGCGCGCCGGCTATCCGACCGAAAACTTTCCCGGCTGGGGCTCTCTCGGGGCGCTCTTCGTCAACGCCATTCCGGGGCTGCTCCTGATCGGGATCATATTCGGCGGCGTGCGTTCCGGCGTCTTCACGGCGTCCGAGAGCTCCTGCATCGCGGCGGTCTACGCGTTGCTCGTCACCGCCCTGGCCTATCGCACCATGGGCTGGCCGGAATTCGTCGCCTCGACAAAAGCCGCGGTCCGGACAACGGCCATGGTGCTTCTGGTCATCGGTTGCGCGGCTTCCTTCGGCTGGTTGCTCGCGTTCCTGCGCATTCCGGCGGAACTGGTCGCGTTCCTGAAGAACATCTCCGAGAACCCGCTGATCATCCTTCTGCTGATCAACATCGTTCTCCTGTTCCTCGGCACATTTATGGACATGTCGCCACTGATCGTCATCACCACGCCGATCTTCCTGCCGGTCGCGACAGCATTCGGCGTCGATCCGGTCCATTTCGGCGTCATACTCGTGCTCAATCTCGGTATCGGCCTGTGCACACCGCCGGTGGGCACGGTGCTGTTCGTCGGATGCGCCGTCGGACGGATTTCCGTCTGGGATGCGATCAAGACGATCTGGCCGTTTTACGGGGCAGCCGTCTTCACACTGCTTCTCGTCACCTACATTCCGGCATTGTCTCTCTGGCTGCCGTCCCTGTTTCGATAGAGGTGAAATCATGTACGTAAAAACCTTCCCGGAAGTCGACGCCGATCCGGGAATCCGCCGGCAGGTGCTGTCCGAGACCCCGGAGCTGATGGTGGTCGCTTTCCGCTTTCGGGAAGAAGGCGCAGAAGGGCGCCTGCACAACCATCCCCACATCCAGTCAACCTATGTGGAAAGCGGACGTTTCCGCTTCACCGTCGGTGGCGAGGAGTTCGAGGTCGGTCCCGGCGACAGTTTCGTCATTCCGTCCGAGGCCATGCACGGCTGTGTCTGCCTCCGGCCCGGAACGCTCATCGACACCTTCACGCCGCGCCGCGACGATTTTCTTTAAAACACTTCAAAGGACGAGGATCTCTTCATGCTGACCGTCGAAACCCGATATGCAGTGGACCCGGACACGGCGAAAGCCCTGGATACAAAAGGCTTGAGAGAGCATTTCCACGCATCCGGCCTGTTTCAGGCCGGCAAGATCAATCTTGTCTACACCCATTACGACCGGCTTATTCTCGGCGGTGCCGTGCCGGCGGGTGGCGAGCTGGTTCTCGACCGGGTCAAGGAGGCGGGTACGCCATCTCTGCTCGACCGGCGCGAACTCGGTATTCTCAATGTCGGCGAAGCGGGGACCGTTTCCGTGGGAGGCGACACCCATCAAGTCGGCAAGGGCGACGTGCTTTACGTCGGCATGGGAGCCGGGCCGGTGACGTTTTCAGGCGAGGGACGTTTCTACATCCTGTCGGCGCCGGCGCACCGGACCTGTCCGACACGGCTGATCACGGTCAAGGATGCCCGCAGGGTCGAACTCGGTTCGTCCGAGGCCGCCAACGAACGCGTCATCCTGCAGTTCCTGCACCCGGAAGTCGCCGAGAGCTGTCAGCTTCTGATGGGCTACACCCAGTTCGCGCCCGGGTCCGTGTGGAACACCATGCCCGCCCATGTCCACGACCGCCGCATGGAGGCCTATCTCTATTTCGAGCTTGGGCCGGAACAGCGGGTGTTTCACTTCATGGGCAAGCCGGAGGAAACACGGCACCTGGTGATGGCGAACGAGGAGGCGGTGATCTCCCCGCCCTGGTCGATCCACTGCGGCGCCGGGACCGGTGCCTATACGTTCTGCTGGGCGATGGCCGGCGACAACGTCGATTTCACGGATATGGACATGATCGCGATGGAGGAGCTGCGGTGAATGCGTTCTCGCTGGAGGGCAAGCGCGCCCTGGTAACGGGTGCGAATACCGGCATCGGCCAGGCAATAGCCATCTCCATGTCGCAAGCGGGCGCGGAGGTGCTTTGCGCCGCGCGCCGGGACTGCGAAGAAACGCTGTCGAAGATCGAGAACGGCCGGCATGTGCCGGTGGATTTCTCCGATCCCATGGCCGCGGTACCGCTGTTCGAGAAGGAGCGGATCGACATTCTGGTCAACAACGCCGGTATCATCCGGCGGGCGGAGGCTGTCGATTTCGCCGAAGCCGACTGGGACGATGTGATGGACGTCAACCTGAAGGCCGTGTTCTTCACCTGCCAGGCCTTCGGCAAGGCGGCGCTGGCGGCGGGGCGACCCGGTGCGATCGTCAATATTGCCTCTCTGCTGTCGTTTCAGGGGGGCATTCGCGTGCCGTCCTATACCGCTTCCAAACACGGCGTTGCGGGTATCACCAAGCTTCTGGCCAACGAATGGGCGTCGAAAGGCATCAACGTCAACGCCATTGCTCCCGGCTATATTGTTACCAACAACACCGAGGCACTCCGGAACGATCCGGAGCGCAGCCGGCAGATCCTCGAGCGGATTCCCGCTGGCCGTTGGGGCGAGGCAAGCGACATCGGCGAGGCTACGGTTTTCCTGTCGTCGCCTGCGGCGAAATATATCCATGGCGCGATCCTGAACGTCGACGGAGGCTGGCTTGCCCGCTGATCTGCCCGGTCTCAAACGACAGGCTCCGGCTCCGGAGAAGGGTCTTGTCCATCTGGGACTCGGTGCCTTCTTCCGTGCTTTCGGAGCGGTTTACATTGAAGACGCCGTCAAAACATCCGGCGGCGACTGGGGGATTGTCGGCGTCAGCCTGCAGAGCGCGCGCGTGCGCGACCAGCTGGCGCCGCAGGATTTTGCCTATACGGCGGTTGAACTCGGCCCGGAGGGAGAGACCCGCCGTCAGGTCGAAGTCGTCCGGGATGTGCTGGTGGCGCGCGAGAACCCGGAAGCGGTTCTGGCGGTCATGGCCGATCCGGCGATCCGGATCGTCAGCCTGACCGTTACCGAGAAGGGCTATTGCCACGATCCGGCGACAGGCCGGCTGAATACGGACCATCCGGATATCCGTCACGATCTGGAAAACGCCGAACCGGTTTCCGCTCCTGGATATCTTGTTCGCGCGCTCGCCCGGCGCAAGACTGCGGGCCTGCCTCCTTTCACCGTGCTGACCTGCGACAACCTGCCGGACAACGGACGGCTGGTGCGCGGTGTCGTCCTGGAGCTTGCCGAAAGGCTCGATCCGGAACTCGCGGCCTGGATCGCGAGGGAAGGCCGGTTTCCGGCGACGATGGTCGACAGGATCGTGCCGGCGACCAAGCCGGAGGATATCGATAGGCTTGCGCGGGAGACCGGGGTCTGCGATGCGGCGCCGGTGATGCACGAACCGTTCCGTCAGTGGGTTGTCGAGGACGGCTTCGTTCCGGCCTATGGCAGGGAGGCCCGGCCCGACCTGGCCGCCGTTGGAGTGGAACTGGTCGGCAATGTGACGCCCTATGAGCACATGAAGCTGCGCATGCTCAACGGAACCCATTCCTCGCTTGCCTATCTCGGTTACCTCGCCGGGCACGAGACAATTGCCGATACTGTGGCCGACCCGGTTTTCGCATCCTTCGTCAGGGGATTGTGGCACCGCGAAATCATTCCGTCCTTCACCGCGCCGCCCGGTGTCGATCTCAACGTCTATGCCGAAGCCCTGTTCGAGCGTTACGCCAATCCGGCGATCCGGCACCGCACCTGGCAGATCGCCATGGACGGCAGCCAGAAGCTGCCGCAGCGTATCCTTGGAACCCTGCGCGACAATCTTGAGGCGCAACGCCCCAGCCCGGGACTGAGCCTCGCTGTCGCCGCCTGGATGATCTATGTCGGCGGTACGGACCTCAAAGGCAATCCGATCGATGTTCGCGACCCGTTGGCCGAGCGGCTGAAGGAACTTTCCGACAGCGCCGGGGATGCCTCCGGAAAGGTTGCCGCGCTTCTGGGCGTGACCGGGATTTTCGATCCGCACCTGGCGTCCGCGTTGGGGTCAGCGGTGACGGCCGCTTATGCCGCTCTTCAGGCCAACGGCGTCCGTTTCGCGCTTGAGGATACGCTATGATTGAAGGTTGGCGCTGGTACGGCGGCTACGACCGCATTTCCCTGTCCGAGATCGCACAGACCGGTGCGGCGAGTATTGTCACCGCGCTGCACGAGATCCCTTATGGTCATGTCTGGCCAAGGCAGACGATTGCCGACACGCGCATGCAGATCCTCGCCGCCGGCTTCGACTGGACAGTCGTGGAAAGCCTGCCGGTGCATGAAGCGATCAAGCGCGGCG
Source organism: Roseibium aggregatum (assembly GCF_017309185.1). Taxonomy (GTDB): domain Bacteria; phylum Pseudomonadota; class Alphaproteobacteria; order Rhizobiales; family Stappiaceae; genus Roseibium; species Roseibium aggregatum_B. The sequence continues at coordinate 10,180 of NZ_JAEKJZ010000004.1, forward strand.
AGGGCGGGCTGGAAGAGCTTTTTGCCAATTACCGGCAATCCATGGCCAACCTGGCCGCCGAAGGCGTCAAGGTCATCTGCTACAATTTCATGCCGCTGCTCGACTGGACCCGGACCGATCTTACCGCACCGGTCGGGCGCGGCGGTTCCTGCCTCCGGTTTTCCATTACGAAGATGGCGGCCTTCGACGTTTTCATGGTGGACCGGCCGGGTGCTGAGGAGGATTACAGCGCTGAGGATATCGCTACCGCACGATGCTGGCTCGACAAGGCGTCACCGGCAGACCGGGAAGAGCTGACAGCGGCGATCATGGCCGGGCTTCCCGGCGCATATGACCGTTATGATGCCGCCGGTCTGCGCGCCGCGCTTGCTGCCTATCGGGGGTTCGACCGGACAACGCTCCGGATGAACCACAAGCGCTTTCTGGAGGAAGTCGTTCCGACCGCCGAAGAGCTCGGCCTGAAACTGGCGGTGCATCCGGACGATCCGCCCCGCAACCTGCTCGGCCTGCCGCGCATCGTGTCCAACGCGGAGGATATCGGCTGGCTCCTGTCGGCGGTGGAAAGTCCTGCCAACGGACTGACCCTTTGCGCCGGCTCGCTCGGCGCCAATCCTGAGAACGACGTTCCGGCCATCGCGCGGCAGTTTTCGGGGAAGATCCATTTCGCGCATTTGCGCAATGTCGCCAAGGAGCCGGACGGTTCTTTCGAGGAGGCGCCGCACCTTGCAGGCGATACCGACATCCCGGCGGTGATCGAGGTGCTGCTTGCCGAAGAGGCTGCTCGACGGCGGCAGGGGCGGGCGGACGCCTCTATCGTGTTCCGGCCCGATCACGGTCATGAATTGCTGGATGATGCGGGCCGGGGCACCCATCCGGGATATCCACTCGTGGGCCGTTTACGGGGCCTTGCGGAATTGCGCGGGGTGATCGCCGGTCTGACCCACGCGGGAGCCGCCGCATGACCGATCAGAAGATCCTGGTGTTGAATTCGGCGGACACGGTGGCCATCCTGCCCGCTCGCGCCGCTTCCGGCAGCGACCCGCTCGGTGTCGGCGCGCCTCTGGCCAGCGCCGTTCCTGCCGGTCACAAGATCGCGCGGGTAAGGCACGAAGTGGGCGAACCCGTTCTCAAGTTCGGCCAGATCATCGGTGCGGCGAGCGAAGTAATCGCACCCGGAGACCATGTTCACAGCCACAACTGCGCTTTTTCCGCTCATGACAGCGCCTATGCCGTCGGTGCCGACCTGGCGCGCGCGAAAGCCGCCATTCCTCAGGTCGCGCCGCGAACCTTCAACGGCTACCGGAGGCAAAACGGACAGACAGGCACACGGAACTACATTGCCCTGTGCGCGACGGTGAATTGTTCGGCGACGGTTGTCAGACGGGCCGCTGCCGAAATCGAGAACTCGGGCGTTCTGCGGGACTATCCGAATGTCGACGGTGTGACCGCCTTCGGCCACGGGACAGGCTGCGGCATGGACAGCGGCGGTCTTGGCGCACGGTTGCTGGAACGGGTGCTCTGGGGGCATGCGACGCATCCCAATGTCGGAGCGGCCATCTTCGTCGGGCTCGGCTGCGAGGTCATGCAGGTCGCGCGCATGAAGGCGCACTTCGGAGAAGCGCACAGCGACCGGTTTCACGGGCTGACCATCCAGGAGACCGGCGGCACGCGCGCGACGATCGACCGGATCAAGGACATGGTTCTGCAGCTTCTACCGGATGTGAACCAGGTTGAACGAACCGTGTGCCCGGCGTCCTCCCTGAAGGTCGCGCTTCAGTGCGGCGGTTCGGACGGCTTCTCCGGCGTTACCGCGAACCCGGCGCTCGGTGTCGCTTCGGATCTTCTGGTCGGTCTGGGCGCAACCGCGATCCTTTCCGAAACCCCTGAAATCTACGGCGCGGAACAGCTTTTGCTGCGCCGGGCGGCGAGTGAAGAGGTCGCCCGGAAACTCATTTCCCAGATCGAGTGGTGGGAGAGCTACACCGCCATGCACAAAGGCAGCATGGACAACAACCCGAGCCCGGGCAACAAGGCGGGCGGCCTGACGACGATCCTGGAAAAGTCTCTGGGGGCGGCCGCGAAGGGCGGGTCCACGCCGTTGACGGCGGTCTACGACTATGCGGAGCAGGTGACCGAGCCCGGCTTCGTCTTCATGGATACGCCCGGATACGATCCGGTTTCGGCAACCGGTCAGATCGCAGGCGGCGCGCAGATCCTTGTCTTCACCACGGGCCGTGGCTCCGCGTTCGGCTCCAAACCGGCGCCGACGATCAAGCTTTCGACCAACGACACGCTCTTCAACGCCATGCCGGACGACATCGACCTGAATTGCGGCGATATCCTTTCCGCGTCCGTTTCGCTTCACCTGAAGGGGTCGGAGATCCTTGACCTCATTCTGGCGACGGCCTCCGGAGCCTGCACAAAATCAGAGGCTCTCGGTCTCGGCGACCACGAATTCGTGCCCTGGCAGGTTGGCGCGGTGATGTGAGCGCGGGACCACAGGTCACGCGTCCAACCTCCTGCCGGTCCTGAAAGGCCGCACCGGGCGCACCCGACAAAGTACGATCGAAATGATCTTAATATGAGTTTTAAATTCATAATATCTTGCCAGCTGCGATAAAACGCTGATAATCATCAGTCGGTTTGTCGTATCGAAGTGAAGCTGACGTGGGATTTGACGGTCTAATCAACAGTTCGGACGCCGGCGCTGCAACTGCGGAAACGCTTGCCGCACGCAAGACGCTGGACGATGCGATCGAGGCATACTACGACGATATCCGGCATGCGATGCTGCGGCAGGGAGCCGGACCGGGGCAGGCGACCGAGATCGTTCACGATCTCTACGTTCAGCTGTGCCGGAAACCTGAAAGACTGGCCGGCAAGAACTCCCTTCGGGCGTTTCTGATCCGGGCCGCCCTGAACCTGGGCATCGACCGGGCCAGGCGCAGCGCTTTTGAAAGAAAGCTCTTTGACGTGCTCGACGAACGGGCGCATGCGATTCAGGCGAAATCCGATCCTCTCGAAACACGCTTGGACATGCCGAAACGCATTGCGGTGTTGCAACGGGCGATCTTCGACCTTCCACCACAATGCAGGAAGGTCTTTATCGCCTATCGGATCGCAGGAATGGCAAAGCCGCAAATCGCCGAGGATCTCGGCATCAAGACCGATAGCGTGGACCGTCATCTTCGCAATGCCATGCTCCGTTGCCTGGAAGCCATGGATGCCTTCGAAGAGGCGCAATCTTTCTGAACAGGATGTCCGGCCGGTGGAAACCGACTCCTCGATCGATGTCAGGCGACACCGCTTTTCGAAGAACGGCAAAAAATATTTCGTCTCATACGCCGGTTTGACATGTGCTATTCGTCTACTCCGAGAGGACAACGCGAAGAAAAGCCCGATTATGACGTCTGCCGACTACCTGGAACAGAAACGCCGCATTCGCGAGCAGGCGATAGACTGGGTATTGACGCTGGAAGGAAATGAACCGTCGCGGGCCGAGCTGGACCGGCTTGAAAGATGGCTTGCAACGGACGAGCGCCATGCTGCGGCGTTCGAACAGGTGCGTCAGCTCTACGGAGATACCGGAAAGGCGCTTCTGCAGGAGCCGGAAAAGACCCGAAAGCACATCCGGTCCGGACGCGGCAAGCCCGCGGCGCTCGTTACGGTGCTGATTGTTTGCCTGGGCCTGCTGCCTTTCATCTCCGAAGGTCTGGTCTATTTTCAGGCAGACAGAATTTCGGCAACGAATGAACTTCTGTCTTTCAATCTTGCCGACGGCTCCACCCTGGAGATGAACGCGGAGACGGCTCTTGCCGAGGACTTCGACGACGGGCGCGCGATCGAACTCTTGCGCGGCGAGATCTTTCTGGAAGTCGAAAAAGATCCCTCCAGACCCTTCGTCGTGTCAGCCGGTGCGGGCCGGATCGAAGTGCTGGGAACGGCCTTTAACGTCAACAGGATCGGCGACTGGACGGAGGTGACGGTAACCGAGAGCACGGTCCGGGTCACGGCAAACGGACAATCGGTTCTTCTCACGGAAGGGATGCGGGTCCGGTACGACGGAGACGGCAACCTCGAACCCGTGGAAACGGTGGCTGAAGGCACCGAGGCTTCATGGCGGTCCGGGCGGCTTGTTTTCGAGAACCGGAAACTGTCCTGGGTGGTCCGGGAAATCGACCGCCATCTCCCCGGCAAGCTGATCGTTGCAACCGATGCGACGGCAAACAGGCTGGTGTCCGGCTCCTTCGACCTCGGCAATCCGGAGCAGGCGCTGGAGGGCTTTTCCGAGGCGTTTGGACTGACGTACTATCGCGCGGGACCTCTCGGCGGCGTCATTCGTTAATTTTTTTAATATTTTTCATCCGGAAACGGTCGGTTCGTTCGTCTCCCCTTCAAGCAATTTGTGAGTGCCGCGCGGCGCTCACTTTCTGGTGGGGTGAACGAAATAATGAAAAAGGCAATTCGAGGTCTTAAGCGATGCGCAGCTTTTGGGGGCTCACTGTCGCTGGCTCTGGTCTGCGGGACGGCTCTGATTACCGGCACTGTCTTGCCTGTCCATGCACAGAACCTGCAGCAGGCCGTGTCCGTCGATCTGCCGGCGGGGCCGCTTTCGACCGCGCTGAACAGGCTTGCCCGTCAAACGGGGCTTCAGATCGGCTATGACAGCGGGCTTGTCTCCGGAATAACCTCGCCCGGATTAAGCGGACAATATACGGCTGAAGAAGCGTTGGACGTTCTTCTGGCGGGTACGGGGATCGACTACACCATCAGCGGTTCCGGAACGATTGTCCTTGGACAGCAGGCTTCCCCGGTGGTCAACGATCCGCTTCTCGCGGAGGGCACGACGCTGCTTCCGGTCATCACGGTCTCCGGTGAAAAACTGCCGCGGGATCTGTTCACGACCTACACAAGCGTGGGTGTCGTGACCAACGAGGATATTTCAAACTACACGATCCAGACGCTGGACCAGTCGTTGAACAGGCTTGCCAACGTGCGGGCCAATCCAACCGGAGACGGCAACAACAGCTTTGCGATCCGCGGTCTCGACGCGGAAGGCGTGACCCAGCCGAGCCGGTCGCAGCCGATCATTTCCGTCACCATCGACGGCGCATTGCAGGGCGTTGAGGCGACACGCCGCGGGAGCCGCGGCATCTGGGATGTCGACCAGATCGAGGTTCTGCGCGGACCGCAGTCGACGCTTCAGGGCCGGAACGCGCTGGGCGGCGCGGTCATTATCGAAACGAAGGACCCCACCTTCGAGCCGGAACTGCTGTTTGAAGGCGACCTGGCCACCGAGCAATTCATGTCCGGGGCGTTCGCGATTTCCACGCCCATCGTCGAGGATCAGGTGGCGATCCGGATCGCCGGCCAGGCCTTCAGGGACGAGGCGGACATCCACTACGCCGATCCGACGATCGAATCCCTTGGCGAAGACGCCTACGAGGAAATCCGGGGAAAGGTCCTGATAACGCCGGAAGCGCTGCCGGGATTCACCGCTCTGTTGTCCGCCAGCTACACGCATGACAAGCCGTCCTGGCACACGGTCAGCGGCCCCGATTTCTTCGCGCGCGAATTCGTGGACGCGACCAATTCCTCGGCGGAATTCCGCGACACGGAAGTCGGCCGTTATGTCGCGGATCTCTCATACGAGCTCGCCCCCGGCTGGGAGCTGAAGTCCGTCTCCGCGTTGACCGACACCACCGTCGACATCTGGTCGACGCCGAACTCGAGCCTGGGCAGGCAGGATACGCGTGACATCACCGACCTGTCCCAAGACTTCAGGCTGACCTACGATTCGCCCGACAGCAACTGGTCCGGCGTTTTCGGTATTTTCGCCGGGAGGTCGACGACGGATGTGGACTCCTTGATCACCACCGATTTTTTCGCGCCGTTTTTTCCGGACGTTCCTGTTCAGGACCTGACGTCGAAAACCGAAACCACCTCCTTCGCGGCATACGCGGACCTGAGGTACAAGGCGTTTGACCGGATCACCTTCATGGGCGGAGGCCGTCTCCTGCAGGACCGGGTGACCACCGACTACTCAGGTGAAGCGCTCGATGTCACGGCCAGCATCATCGCGGGCTTCCCGGTTTTCGGATCCCTGGACGAGGATACATCGACGACAAATGTCGTGTTTTTGCCGAAGGTGGGGGCCGCCTTCGACATTACCGAGGATCAGACAGTAAGTGCTTTCGTCAGCCAGGGCTACCGGACAGGATTTTCCGAAACGGTCGCCGGGTCGACGAGCATCAACGAAGTGGAACCCGAGTTTCTGTGGTCCTATGAGTTGGCCTATCGCTCCAGATGGTTGGAAGACAGGCTCGAAATCTTCGCCAACGCCTTCTACTACGACTACGACAATCAGCAGATCGTGGTCGACAATCCGGCGTTCACCGGTCAGACAATTACTGAAAACGCCGGCAAGTCCCATGCCTATGGTGCTGAAATCGAGGTCCGTTATCAGCCTGTCCGGTCGCTTGAGTTCTATTCCGCGGTCGGTCTTCTGAAGACCGAATTCGATGAGGCGGACACATCCACCGGAGACTATTCAGGCAACGAGTTCCCCGAAGCGCCCGCCCTGACCGCGTCTCTCGGCGGAATCTGGCATCACGATTCCGGCTTTTTCGCCGGAGCCGATGTCCAGTTTACGTCCGGCTATTACAGTTCCTCGGATCTGGCCAATACCGCCGCCAGGGAGATCGACGCCTACACGATCGTGAATGCGCAACTCGGTTACGAGTTCGAGCACGGCAAGATCACCGCCTATGCAAAGAACCTGTTCAACGAACAGTATCTGACGAGCATTTCGTCCAATCTGAACGAGGCCACGATCGGCGACGGGATGAGCGTCGGCGTAAGGCTCAACGCCAATTTCTAGGCCGGTTTCCGGTTAAGCCAGGCAACCCCGTGTTCCTCAGCCATGGACATTGCGATGAAGATGAAGACGCCGATTGAGGTGGGGGCGGACAAACCGGACCACGCGCATCCGCTCGAAAGGGCGGTATCGGAGCAGAACCGCCTCTGGAAAACGCCTCAAACTTCAATTGGCCAGCCGGAAGCCGGCTGGCTTTCGGCGTCGGAGGTCTTCCGGACCTCGCCGCTCGTGGACATGCTGCTTGCCCGGCAGGCCTTGTCCACACCGGATCTCGACCTCAAAGCTCAGGCGGCTTACCTCACGATCGGCTACTGCAATCTGCTTTCGGTGGTGTTCGTGCCGATGCTCGTCGGTTTCAACGTCTTTCCGGATTTGAGTGCCTCGACGGTTTATCTGATGCAGGGCGGCGGCGGAGATGAAAACGAAGGCGTGAACGATAGCCCTGTCTCGTCTCCCAGGGTGAAGGTTCGGCTTTCGTCGACACGATTCATGACCGTGAATACCCTTTATTCTGCCCATGAGGACGCCGAGTCTTATTCCGATGAGGCCCTTTTTCTGAACGCGGTCCGGAAGGGTGTGGAAGCGCATCTGGTGTCCTTGATCGAGGTGCTGAGTGCGAAATCCGGTCTGGCGCGAAGTGCCTTGTGGCGGCTGGCTGCGGACTCCGTGGCGTCGGTTTTCCTGGAAGCCGGCCGGCGGTTCTCGGATGAGATATCCGCACGGAAAATGGCTCTTGCGTTGCTCAAGGAACCGGGGTCGCCTCTCAACAACAAGCAGCTTCATTTTTTCGAGCTTCAGCTGCGCGATCAGGACAACCATGACACGGTTATGATGCAACGGACCTTTCGCGCCCGAGGCGGCTGCTGCCGCTTCTATACCTCCAGCACCGGCTACTTCTGCTCCACCTGCGTTTTGCGGGACCGCCAGAGCCGGGATCGCATCCTGATCGAAGGGATGCGCGCAAGCCTGACGTCAGCACAAGGATCGTGACAGTGAGAACTCCAATCAAAGCCAGGAGAACGAGGCTTGCTAACGATTTGGGAATCCGTGCCCGTTTAGGCCTTGCCTGCTGTGCGATGCTCCTGGTTCTGGTTCTCTGCTCTCCGGCACGCGCTTGCGCCGGCCGTATTGTCGAAGGGGAGGACTTGCTGCGATCGCCGGTCTGCGTGCCCCTGAAGCCCAAGCGGATCGTCGTACTCGATCCGACGTTCACCCTGGGCATGAGCCTGGAACTCGGACTCCCCGTGGTCGGTAGCCCGTTGTTCGGCATGAGCGACGTGGCTCTGCAGGCAAAGGCAGTCGACGAGGGGGTTACGGATCTTGGGGCGTTCACCCAGCCAAGCCTTGAAAAGGTGATTTCCCTTCAACCCGACCTGATTATCGGCAGTGCCTTGGCCGGTGAGGCGGCCTACGAAATGGCGTCGCGCATCGCACCGACGGTGCTGATCTCCACCGAGGACTGGAAATCCTACTATGCGGCGGTTGCCCGCATCACCGGTGCCGAAGACCGGCTTGCTGCGAATTTCAAGGGTTATGAGCAGCGCGTGGAGGCGATGCGGTCCCGGATTCCGAACGAGGTGGTCTCAATCGTGCGCATCACACCCTGGGACTTTCAGGTCTATCTGGATGCTCCCAATGCCTATGGACCGTTCGCGATCTTGCGCGACCTGGGCGTGAAAAGAACTGCCTATGAGACGACGGACGACGTTTCTCTCTCGCTGAAGCGCCCCGATTGGGAAACTCTCGAGAAACTCGATGCGGGGACGCTGCTTTACATCGTCGGTGGCGCGAACGACAGCGCAACCAGCGGTCGCCACGAGGAAGTGATTGCGAATCCGCTCTGGCAGATGCTGCCGGCCGTGCAGGCCGGCCGGGTCCACCGCGTGGATGCCGGAACCTGGATGGAGTTCAGCGGTGTGGAGTCCGCCAACCGGGTTCTCGACGATGTCGAGAAATACATCATCGGTTCGCAATGAGCGATACAGCCCGGAGCCAGGCGCGGCACCCGCGCAGATCCGGCCTGTCGAGAGCAGGCCGTCCGATGGCGGGTCTCGTCGTGCTGGCTTCCGCGGTGGTCCTGACCGCACTCTGGGCGATGGTGGTCGGCACCAGCGATATCGGTCTGCCGGATGTCTATCGGGCGCTGTTCGAGTTCGACGGCTCAAGGGATCATATCGTTGTGACGACCGTCCGCCTGCCGCGTATTCTGGCCGCCATACTGGCGGGGGCATCGCTGGCGGTGGCGGGTGCTCTGATGCAGGCCGTGACGAACAACCCGCTGGCGTCACCGGGTTTGCTCGGTGTGAACGCGGGGGCTGCCTTTGCGGTCGTGCTCGCACTTGTTTTCCTCGACGATTTGCCGGCACGGGGATACGTCTGGGTCGCCTTCGCCGGCGCGGGCGTCGCGGGCGGGCTGGTCTATGCGATCGGATCGATCGGTTTTGGTGGCGCAACGCCCCTGAAGCTTGCGCTGGCCGGGGCGGTCTTCTCGGCGTTCGTGTCCGCCATGACGACGTCGATCCTGATTTTCGACGCAACGACTATCGACAGCATCAGGCTTTGGTCGGTGGGGTCACTGGCGAACCGGCCGATGTCGAACGTCCTGGGGGTCCTGCCCTATATCGTTACGGGGCTGGCCGCGGCGCTGCTGTTTTCCCGCCAGATTACCACCATGAGCCTGGGGGCCGATGTTGCCCGGACCGTCGGCCAGAATCTGGCTCTCTGGCGGATCGTTTCGGGCGCAATCGTGGCTCTGCTGGCCGGCAGCGCCGTGGCGATGGCCGGACCGATCGGTTTTGTCGGTCTGGTCATCCCGCATATGGCGCGAATGCTGGCCGGGTCCGATTACCGGCGGGTCATCCCGGTCAGCGCCCTTGGCGGTGCCCTGCTCGTCCTGCTAGGCGACAATCTGCTTCGGGCGGTGTTTCCCGAACGCACGATTCCGGTGGGAATAACGATGGCGGTTCTGGGAGCTCCTTTCTTCGTCTATCTGGCGCGCAACAGGCTGCGGGGAAACAATTGATCCGAACGGTCACGATTTTCGCCACGGCAATCGCCGTTCTGTCTCTGACCGGGCTCATGCTCGGTGACCAGCAGATCGCCGTGCCACAGATCGCTGCGGCGGTTTTCAAGCCGGACGAAAGCGATGCGGTTACGCTTATGATCGTCCGCGAATTCAGGTTGCCCCGCATCGTCCTGGCGGCGATCGTCGGAGCCGCGCTTGCCGTTGCCGGTTCGGTTTCCCAGACCGTCATGCGGAATCCCCTGGCCGAACCCGGACTTCTAGGCATCAACAGCGGCGCTGCGCTGGCGGCGCTGCTGGTCATCGTGTTCTTTGAGCGATCGGACCCTGCGCTGGTGTCCTTTTCCGCCTTCGCGGGTGCTCTTGGCATGGCGGCTCTGATCTATGTCCTGTCCTGGCGCAGCGGGGCCTCTTCGATCCGCATCATTCTTATTGGCATCGGGCTCAGCTCCATGGCCGGGGCCGCGTCGAGTTTCATCTCGCTGTTCGGGGATTTGACTACCGTTCAAAGCGCTCAAACGTGGCTTGCCGGCAGCGTCTGGAATGCAAATTGGGACAAGGTCCACGTTCTCGCTGTCTGGCTGCTGCCCGCGTTCATCATGGTTCTGCTCGCGCATCGGGAGCTGGATCTGATGAGCTTCGACGATATGTCCGCCTCCGGTCTCGGGATGCGCGTACAGGCCGCCCGGGCCGCAATGGTGCTCCTTTGTTCGCTGATTTCGGCCGCAGCCGTCGCGGCGGCGGGGCTGATCGGCTTCGTGGGGCTGATCGCTCCCCACATAGCGCGCCGTCTGACGGGTCACAGGCACTGCAGGGTTCTGCCGGCCGCCGCGCTTGTCGGCGCCTCGTTGCTGTTGGGTGCGGATCTGGTCGGGCGAACTGTGATCGCGCCCGCGCAACTGCCTGCAGGGCTCATGATTGTCCTGATCGGGGCGCCGTTTTTTGCCTTTCTGCTTTGGAAACGCCGCAATGCGAGAATTTGATACCGATATGGAGATCGCGCTTGAAGCCCGGTCCGTGACCGCCGGCTACGGGCAGCAGGCCAAAGTCATCGAGGCGCTCTGCCTCGGAATCAAAAGCGGCACTTTCACCGTCCTGGCGGGTCCGAACGGCAGTGGCAAGTCGACCCTGCTCAAGGCGTTGGCGGGGTTTTTGCCACTGACCGAGGGCGCCGTTGAACTGCAGGGGGCACCGGTGTCGTCCTTTTCCGCCAAGCGGCTGGCCCAGCTGGTCGGAATATTGCCTCAAGGCCCCTCGGCGCCGGAAGGCCTGAGCGTGGAAGATCTTGTGCGTCAGGGCAGGTATCCGCACCGGGGCCTGTTCAGCCGCTGGACCCCGCAAGACACACACGCCTGCCGGGCAGCCCTGGATCTGACCGGGCTGGCGGATCTGGCGGAGCGTCCGCTGGATTCGCTTTCGGGTGGACAGAAACAGCGTGCATGGATTGCCATGGTCCTCGCGCAGCAAACGCCGGTTCTGCTGCTGGACGAACCGACGACCTTTCTGGACATTGCGCATCAGGTCGAGATCCTCAGCCTGCTTCGCCGCCTTGTCAAAGAGAACGGACGGACTGTTGTGGCGGTCCTGCACGATATCAACCAGGCCGCTCAGTACGCCGACAGGCTGGTTCTTCTGAAAGGTGGAAGGGTCAAGGCGGAAGGGGACACCCGTTCTGTCGTGACCGGGGAGGCGATGGATGCTGTCTTCGGAGTGCGGTCGCAGGTGATAACCAATCCGGTAGACGGAACGCCGCTCATGCTGCTTGAGAGCGACCTCTGACAGGGGCGGGCAGGTGGCCGTATTCCGTGGTGCCCGAAATCCCTGCTATTTCGTATCGTGAACCTCAAGCTCCCTTGCCGTTGTGGTGACGTCCAGCATATCGGTGCGGCCGCGCATCACCGTGATGGCGGCTTCGTGCAATGCATCGGTGCCGGCGGCGCAGGCATCGGTGACGAGGCGCACATGGCGTCCGTCATCCACCGCTTCCAGTGCCGTGCCGAGAACGCAGCAGTCGGTGGCAACACCGCAGATGACAAGCGTAGCGTCCTTCGGCACGAGAGGAGACGCTTCGCGCCACTTCGCGAACCTGCTTCCTGCAACGGCAACATACCCCTGCCAGCGGGAGTCCACCTCCCAGAGCCATTGGTTCTCGGGGGCAAGGGCGAAGGGCCAGGAACGGTAGTAGGGGATCCAGGCACCCTCCGGCCGTTCGGGAGGCAGGAAACGCGTGAAGGTTACGCGGGTTCCGAACGCCGCGACGAGGTCATCGATGCGTTCCGCGCAGGCCTCGTAGCCCGGCGTATACCAGGGGCTTTCGGGATCGCCGAAAGCCGGCTGCATATCCACGATCAAAAGCCAGTCGTTCATGCGCGCACCACGAGCGTATCCTCCGGAGACCAGCTTACCCAGACCTGCCCGTCGCCGGGCAATTCAGGAATATCGCGGTCACGAGCAATCAGCTTCCACTGACTGCCGCCGACGTCAATGAGGCATGTCGCCATTGCTCCGGCGAATATGCGTTGCCGGACCTGGCCCCTGACGGCGTTCTGTCCGGCGTCAGGCGTATCGGCGCTTATGCGCAAGGCCTCCGGACGCGTGCCGAACCGGTGGCCGTCGACTTGCGCGGGAAGAGTGAGGTCTTCAAGAAGCGAAGCGCTCAGCCAGTTCGCCTCGCCGAGAAAGCCCGCGGTGAATTCGTCGACAGGACGGTCGTAGACCTCGCGCGGCGGACCGGCCTGTACAATCCGTCCGTTGCGCAGAATTCCGATGCGGTCGGAAAGGGTGAGGGCTTCTTCCTGGTCATGGGTGACAAAGATCGTCGTGATCCCGACTTCGCGTTGAATGCGCTTGAGCTCGATTTGCATGTCGACCCTGAGCGTCTTGTCCAGGGCTGAAAGGGGTTCGTCCAGCAGCAGCACCTTGGGATTGGTGACGATTGCCCGGGCGAGCGCGACTCTCTGGCGCTGTCCGCCCGAGAGCTGGCTGGGCCGCCGGTTGGCCAGCGCTCCTAGCTGAACGAGATCCAGGGCCTCGCTGATCCGCTTCTTCTCCTCGGCCGCGGGAACCTTCCTGACGCGCAGGCCGAAGCCGATGTTGTCGGCGACGCTCATGTTCGGAAACAGCGCGTAATTCTGAAACATCATCCCGATGTCGCGCTTTTCGACCGGAACGGATTCAACATTTCTGTCCCCGATACGAATAGTGCCCGACTTGGGAAAGTAGAAGCCTGCGATCGTTCTCAACAGCGTGGTCTTGCCCGAACCGGATGGGCCCAGAAGCGCGAAAAAACCGCCGTCCTCGAAAGCTATGGAGACATCGTCCAGGGCCGTGGTCTGGCCGAACTCCATCGTCACATTGGATACTTCGACGCGCGACATCAGCGTTCTCCTCCGAACCGGGAGTAGCGGGCGGCCAGGAACATGACCGCCATGGACAGGACAATGATTATCGTGGAGACGGCGTTGATCTCCGGTGTGAACCCTTTCCGGATCGACGTGTAGATCAGCACCGGCAGGGTGGTGTCGCCCGGTTTGGAGAGAAAATAGCTCACCACGAACTGGTCGAAACTGACGGCGAAGGCGAACAGCCCGCCCGCGACAATCCCCGGAGCAATCCAGGGAAGGGTCACGCGGCGCAAGACGGTCCACGACGAGGCGCCCATGGACCGCGCTGCCTCTTCCAGCGTGATGTCGAAACTCGAAAGCCTCGCCGAGACGGTCACGATGACATAGGGCAAGGCGAGCGCCACATGGCCGATCAGCACGGCAGGCGTTCCCCTTCCGATGCCGATGGTGAAAAAGAAGATCAGCATTGCCGTTCCGGTGATCAGCCAGGGTATCGCGATCGGCGGAAACAGCAGCACCTGCAGGATCCGTTTGCCGCGGAAATCATACCTGAACAGCGCGATCGAAGCCGAGGTGCCGAAGGCCGTTGCCAGCACGGTGGTCGCGGCGGCGATCAGAACGGATCGGGCCGCCGCGGTGAAGATCTGTTCGTTCGCCATCATGTCCTGGTACCAGGCGCCGGAAAACTCGAAGGGCAGCTGGTAGAAAGGCGATGCGTTGAAGGACATGGCCGCCATCACCAGGATGGGCGCGTAGAGAAAAACGAGAATAAGCGCCAGCCAGGCCTTTCCGAGCAACCCTAGAAAATTTCGTCTCATGTGCGCGCCCTCTTCAAAACGGGGCTGGTCAGGGCAAGGATCAGAAGCACCACGGCGAGCAGGATGAACGACAGCGCTGCGCCGAGCGGCCAGTTGTAAACCGCGACGAACTGATCCTCGATGACGGTGCCGTAGTAGGTGCCCAACCGCCCGCCAAGGATCCGGGGTTCCATGAAGGAGCCGACGACCGGAACGAACACCAACACCGCACCGGCCAGGAGACCGGGCAGCGACAATGGCAGCAGGAGGCGCCTCAGGATCGTGAGCTTCGAAGCCCCCATCGAGCGGGCGGCGTCGATGAGATCGTCGTCAATGGCCTGCAGGGCCAGGTAACTGGTCAGGATCACGTAAGGCAGGTAGCTGTGCACCAGGCCGATCACCACCGCCTCGCGCGTGAACATGAGATTGAGCCTGACATCGAATGGCAGCAGGAAATTCAGGGTCCGTTCGAGAACGCCGTTGCCGCGCAGGACGATTGCCCACGAGAAGATGCGGACCAGCGAATTGGACCAGAACGGCAGGATCACCATCAGGAACAGCGCTTCGCGGGCGCGGCCCTTGATCGATTTCGCCAGAACTAGGGCGCAGGGATAGCCGATCAGAATACAGAAGCCCGTCACCCAGAGACCCAGTTTGAGAGACTTCCAGAGGAGCGCCGGGTAGGTCGGGTTCTGGAAGAACTTGCCATAGTTTGCCAGGGTCACGCCCCAATCGGGATCGTCCTGGGGAAGGCCGGTCAGGAAGCTGAAAAAAAGCATGGCGGACAGGGGCAGGAACACTGCCACCAGAAGCCATAGATAGGCCGGGCTCAGAAGCGAGACGAGCCGCCGCCGCTCCGTCGGCAGAAGTGCTTCAGCCATGCGGAAAAGCCTCCATTCGGTTTGAGGCAGTCACTCCCGGGGAAGACCCGAATGGTCTTTCGCGGTCCTTCCCGAGATTGCCGTCAACGTGTCTTGCAGCCCGGCGTCCGGTCGGTCGGGCCGGACGCCGGGCATGCAGGCTACTGGGCGGCCTTGAGGCCCTGCCACAGTTCAAGATAGCGGGCCCGGTCCTCATCCGAAATCGGGTCCTGGAACTGGATGCGCGCGGCGACTGCCGGGTCGCCGAGCACCTTCCGGTTGAACGCGTCTTCCGGCAAAGCCGCCGCGGCTTCGGCGTTCGCCGATGCCGGCGCGCCTTCCGCGTTCCATTTCACATAGAACTCGGGATCGATCATCCAGTCGATGAACTGGGCGGCGGCTTCCTTGTGCTCGGAACTGCTCGGGATCGTCAGGCTGTCGAGCCATCCGATGGCACCTTCCTCCGGCACGACGAACTCCACCGGCAGGCCCTGGGCGGCGGACCGGCTTGCCGAGCCGGACCAGAAGGTCGCGATGTCGAGCTCACCCGCGGCCATGAACTGGTTCCAGTCGTTTTCACTGCTCCAGAAGGTCCGCAGCAGCGGCATCAGTGCGGCGAGCTTTTCCCGGACGGCGTCCAGGTCCTGGATGTCGTTGATATCCTGGCCGGATGCGAGCGCGCCGAACTGAACCGCCTCCACGGCATCGTCACGAATGGCGATGCGGCCTTTGCGCTCACTGTCCCACAAGGCTTCGATGGAGGTCGGCGCCTTGTCATAGGACTGGGTGTTGTAGGCAAAGGACGTCAGACCCCATGTCCAGGGCACACCGTAGACACTACCGTCATGAACCAGTTTCGGATCGGCGGCGAAGGTCTGCGGGATTCCAGCATAGTTTTCCAGCTTCGAGGTGTCGATCGCAGCGATCAGGTCTTCGTCGACCGCCTGGCCGTTGAAGATCGCGTTGATCATGACAACATCGTAGGCGCCGGGATTGGTGCGCAGCTTGGTCAGCATCTCCTGTTCGGAGTTGAAATACTCATGGACGACCGTATGCCCGGTGGCCTCTTCGAAGGCTTCCACCGACCATTTGAGATCCGTGCCGTATCCCTGCCAGTTCAGGACCCGGATTTCATCTGCGCATGCGCCCGCCGTGCCGAGCGCGAGAAAGGATATTAAAAGGATTCCGTTTTTCATCAGTGTCTCCTCTTCGGTGACTTTCGTGCCCTTCGGGGCCTTCTTGAGGTTGTTTGTTCAAAGGTGTGCCAGGACCTCCCGGCGCTTGGGCGGCGTGGCCGGACCCGATCGCGTGACTGACAGCGCGGCGGCGATGTTGGCGTAGCGCGCTGCGCGTAAGGGATCGCCGCTTAAACTCAGTTCCGCGACGAAACTGCCGATGTGGCAGTCTCCGGCTCCGTTCGTATCGAGAACCTCGACCTTGTGGGACGGGACCTTGTGGCAATGGCCTTCAGTGGCGAGGATGCTGCCCTGCGCTCCCAGCCGGACAAGCGCGCCTGCCCGGTTTTCCGAAAGGATGCGGGCCGCCTGGTCCGGAAGCGCTGTTCCGGTGAGAAACGCAGCCTCGTCCAGGTTCGCGCTGATCCAGTCCGCGCGCTTCAGCATCGGATCCAGAAACGCGGGCGAAAGGCCGGAGACTTTCGGAGAAGGATCGAACATGACTTGGATCTGTGCGGGAAGTGCCGCGATCCACGCGGCGAGTGCCTCTCTGGAGCCGGGATAGTGGATCGAGTAGCCGGACAGGGTTACCCAGGTCACGCCATCGAGATCGATCTCGCCGAGAGCTTCTGCCGTAACCTGCCCCTCAGCGCCCGGCCAGCCGATGAAACTGCGTTCGCCATCCGGTTCAAGTAGCACCGTGCAACAGCCCTGGTCCATGTCAGCAAGCGGGTTTCGCGCGCAGGCGATGCCCAGGGCTTCGAGTTCCTTCGCGACCAGCGACGCGAACGGGCCGGTGCCGCGCGTTCCGCCGAGCCGGGCTTCCATTCCGGCCGCGCGGGCTGCCGCAAGCAGGTTGAATCCGCCTCCGGGCGACATGGAGAACCCGGTGACGCCAGCCTCCTGTCCCGATGCCGGAAGGGCTTTAACACGGTAGGTAAGGTCCATGACCGGACCGGTCATCTGAAGCAGGCTCGCCATCAGTCCTTCTCCGCCTCTCGACCGCGCAGGGCAATGAGCCTCCTTGCCGGTTCGGCCAGCTCCAGATTGTTGGCGGAATTCAGCAAATCGATGAAGCCGCGCGGCGGTTGCCAGCCGGTCGCACCGGCCATGGCGCCGACGATCGCGGCGATCGTGTCGGTGTCGTCGCCGATATTTGCCGCCGCCAGCAAGGCGTCCCACGGCGTATTTTCATGCAGGCGGAGAAGGCCGAATGCCATGGGAATGCTCTCGCGGCTCGCAACCGAACTGCCGATCCGGGAGACGAGGTCTTCCTCGGTTCCGTTTTCGGCAAGCTTCAGGGCGGTCTCGATCCGTCCGGCCATGTCCCGTTCGCCGATCTCGTTTCCAAATGTCTGACCGAGGCGCGCGGCCGAAAGGGCCGGATCGAGACAGCGGTCGAAGGATCGGCCCTCGATTCCGCAACTGACCACCATGGCAACCGCCGATGCGGCTGCGATCGCTTCCCCGGTGTTGTGGGTGACACGACAGGTGCTGAACACTTTCGCGACAAGTCTTTCGGGATCGGCCGGCATCATTATTCCCACCGGCGCAATGCGCATCGCGGCGCCGTTCGTCGTGCCCTTGCGCCCGGTTTCGAGAGGCGATGCCCCGGACAGGAGAGCGTCGATGGCAGCGCGCGAGGAAGGGCCGAGAAGATCCGAAAGCCCCTTGGCCTTGATCCCGGCCTCCCAGTCGAGAAGATCCCGGGCCCAACCGGCATCATCGAAGCCGTCTGGATCGCCGATCAGGCGCTCGGCCAGAAGCAGTGTCTGCTCGGTGTCGTCGGTGACCTGACAAGCCGACAACCCGTGCGAGACCGGATGTCCGTCGAAAGGCGCGATGAAACCCTCGATCCCGCCATAGTGGCTGCGGATATCGTTCCGGGACATGGTCTGTGCCGGCATGCCGAGCGCGTCCCCGAGGGCGAGGCCGGTCAATGCGGCGATCGCGCGGGTCTCCCCAGCTTCATGTTGCGATGGTTCGTGGGTCATGATCAGAACGTCATCCGCAATCCGAAGAGGGTCGGGTCGAGCAGGCTTTCCACGTATTCGACGACGAGATCATCCGCGCTGCGGGTCAATCGTTGCAGGCGCAGCATCGGTTCTCCCGGCGACCGGCCCATCAGCCTCGCATCGTTTTCCGACAGGGCGGGCAAAACGTTCGCCCATTCCTCGCCCTTGGCTGGCATCAGGCCGCGGGCTTGAAGGGTCTTGCTCAACGAGCCGTGCTCCAGGCCGCTTTCGAGCACCGGAGACAGATCGTCCCGCCAGGGCACACGCGCCCGTTCCAGGGTGAGAACCTTTCCGGTCTCTTCGCGAAAGCGGATGCGGTCGACGGCCAGAATGTCTCCATCAAGTGCAGAGTCGGGTGTTTCCAGGTCCATCGGCATGCGGGCGATCCTCAGGATCCGGGCGCTGACATTCGCATTGTGATCCGAAAGGGCAACGCTCCAGCCGGGACCGCTGTCGATCACCGTGCCTCCGAAGGTCACAAAGGAGCCGATGCCGACCTTGGTCCGGATAAGGTTCTTGGCGGCGAGGATGCCCAAGCCTTTGCGTATCGTCGTGCGGGAGACCGAAAACCGTTCCACCAATGCCTTTTCACTGGACAGGGAGTCACCGTCGTTCAACGTGCCCGAACGGATCTCCGCTTCGAGAACCCGGGCTATACGTTCCGATTTGGACTCCGGGGCGGATTGAACCATTTGCGCTCCAGATAGACAGATAATTAGACAGGTGTAGACAGGTATAGTTGAGCAAAGGAGATGGTTTGTCCACCCGTTTTTGACTTCAAGGTGAGATGGCAGCGCCCGGCATTGCCTTCTTGGCTGTTACCTAGGCTTTAAGGTTTGCGGGAATTGCAATTAAATATCTGAACTTATTGAATTTTTTTCAGAATCCGCAACAGGTTTCGTTGCTCTGATGCGGTGAGTGGAGCAAGGGTTTCGGCAGAAACCTCGAGGCCAACCTCCGCGTTTGTCACAAAGTGGCTCCAGCCCTTGTCGGTCAGGGAAATGAGCTGCCGGCGCCGGTCGTTGGGATCGCGTTCGGAGCTGAGAAGCCCCTGTGCGGACAGCCTGTCCACAACGCCCTTGGTCGTTGCTACATCGAGCCCGACGGTCCGGCCCAGCTGGTTTTGCGAGACGGAGCCCAGTTCAGTCAGCCGCGCCATGACGGCGAACTGGGTCGGGGTCAGGTCCTTGACCTTGTCTCCAAAGAGAACCGCATTGCGCTGATAGGCCTTGCGCAGCAGATAGCCGATCTGTTCGTCAAGGACGTAGCCGTGCCGCCTGTCCGTGCCGACAGGGCCCGGTCCTGTGTCCTCGGTCTGTTCCGGCGATGTCTTGTCGGCCTGGTCGGTCACTGTGAGGTCCTGCTCTAAAGCCGGTCTTGCGGTTACACGGAGAGGTAGGCGTCGCGGATCTCCGGGTGGTCTTCAAGCTCGGCAAAGGTTCCGTCGAACTTCTTTTCACCGCCTTCGATGATGACCGCGCGGTCCGCGACCATCCGGGCGAAATGGAGGTTCTGTTCGGAAATCAGCACCGTCAGGCCTTCCTTCTTGAAGGACAGGATGGTCTTGGCCATCTGCTCGACAATCACCGGCGCGATGCCTTCAGACGGCTCGTCCAGAAGCAGTAGCTTGGGATTGCCCATCAGGGTTCGCGCGATGGTCAGCATCTGCTGCTCGCCGCCCGACATGGCCTTGCCGCGGTTGTGACGCCGTTCGTAGAGGTTCGGGAAGAGTTCGAAAAGCGCTTCCACGGTCCATTCCGGCGCGCCTTCGCGCTTGTCCTGGCGGCCGACCTCCAGGTTTTCCAGGATGGTCAGGTCGGTGAAGATGCGCCGTTCCTCCGGCACATAGCCGATGCCCATGCGCGCGACCCTGTGGGACGGCTGTCCGGTGATTTCGGTCCCCTCGAAGGTGACGGTGCCGGACTTCGGACGCACGAGCTGCATGATCGATTTCATGGTCGTGGTCTTGCCGGCGCCGTTGCGGCCGAGCAGGGCGACCACGTCGCCGCGCTCCACCTTGAAGGCGAGATCGTTGAGGATATGCGCCTTGGCGTAGAAACTGTTCAGGCCGGTAACGTCAAGCATCGGCCGGCTCCTGCTTGTAGAGGGTTCCACCGCCGAGGTAGACTTCCTGAACCTTGGGATTGTTCCGGACTTCCTCGACATTGCCGTCGGCGATCAGCTCACCGCGGTTGAGGACCATGATGTGATGGGAATGGGCGAAAACCACGTCCATGTCGTGTTCCGTGAAAAGCACGCTGACACCCCGGTCGCGGACGATGTCGGCGGTGAGCTGCATCAGGTTGATCCGCTCCTTCGGCGCCATGCCGGCGGTCGGTTCGTCCATCAGGAGAAGATGGGGGTTGTTGGAGAGCGCGATGGCGAGCTCCAGGCGCTTCAGGTCGCCATAGGCCAGGATGGCGCAGGCACGGTCCGCCTGATCCGCCATGCCGACCACGTCGAGCAGTTCGATCGCCTCTTCCCGATAGACCTTGTAGGCATGGGGCAGGATCGAGAACAGGCGCTTGTGATGGGACATGAGCGCCATCTGGACGTTCTCGGCAACGGTCATGCTCTGATAGGTGCCAGTGATCTGGAACGTGCGCCCGACGCCCCGGCGCCAGACCGCGCGGGGCGGCTTGCCGGTGATCTCCTCTCCCTTGAGGAAGACCTTGCCGGCGGTCGGTTTCAACTGGCCCATGAGCATGTTGAAACAGGTGGACTTGCCGGCGCCGTTCGGGCCGATCAGCGCCTTCAGCTCTCCGGGCATGACTTCGAAGCTCACCCCGTTGACGGCCTTCACGCCGCCGAAGGTCCGGACCAGGTTTTCGACCCGCAGAACGGGTGCCGTTGTGCCGGAGGTCATCGCATGAACTCCTCTGTGCGGCGCAGGCCGACCCGCTCGGCGGCCTTGCGCAGGGTTCCGACAATGCCTTCAGGCGCGATGATGACCACGAAGATGATCAGCAGGCCGAGGATCAGCCGCCAGTATTCGAGGCGGGTCAGCCAGTCCTTGACGCTTTCCATGAAGGCCGCGCCGACAACGCCGCCGGACAGCGTCTTCACGCCGCCAAGGAAGACCACGATCAGCGCGTCGAAGCTCTTGGAGATTTCCAGCTCGTTCGGGAAGACCGAGCCCTTGGAGAAGACGAAGAGACCACCCGCGAGCCCGGCCATGGCGCCGGCGGTGGCGAAGGCCGTCCATTGAACCAGCTTCACGTTGATGCCGGTCGCTTCCGCCTGCCGGGCACTGTCACGGGTGGCGCGCAGCGCGTAGCCGAAGGGAGCGTGAGTGATGTGGCGCAGCAGGATTATGCCGCCGATCCCGACGATCAGCGTGAAATAATAGTAGGCGGTCGTTCCGGAAAGCCACGCCGCCGGCCAGATGTTGACGAGGCCGTCGTCACCGCCGGTCACGTCGTACCACTGGAACACGAGCGACCAGACGAGCTGGCTGAAGGCCAGGGTCAGCATGGCGAAATAGACGCCGCTCAAGCGGATGCAGAACCAGCCGAAGACGATGGCGAGCAGGCCCGCGGCCAGCGGTGCGAACAGGAAGGCGAGCTCCATGGGCGTGTCGGCATAGGTGACCAGAAGCGCCGCCGCATAGGCGCCGCCGCCGAAATAGGCCGCATGACCGAAGCTGACGAGACCGCCGACGCTGAGCATGAACTGCAGCGAGGCGGCGAAAAGACAGAAGATCAGGATGTCGGTGATCAGAACCTGGGTGAAGTTGCCGCCGTAAAGCGGAACCAGTGCCAGCACCGCGATCAGGAGCGCGACCAGGCTCTTGCCGAGCGTGCCCGCCGGGCGGATCGGGCGGTCCGGCTCGCCGACCTGACCGTGCTCACCGGCCTTTTCCTCGCGGCCGAAGAGGCCGTAGGGGCGCACCAGCAGGACGACGGCCATGACCACATACATCAGCACCAGCGTGCTTTGCGGGATATAGGCGACCCCGAAGACGTTGAGCACGGAAATGAGGACCGAAGCGACGAAGGCCCCCAGGATGGAACCCATGCCGCCGATCACGACGACCACGAACACGGCGGAGATGATGTTGAGATCCATGAGCAGATCGGCGCCGCCCTTGGGCAACTGAATGGCGCCGCCGAGACCGGCCAGCGTGGAGCCCAGGAAGAAGACGCCGGTGAACAGCCAGGACTGATTGACGCCGAGCGCGCCGACCATTTCGCGGTCCTGGGTGGCGGCGCGCACGAGAATGCCGACGCGGGTCCTGGAGATCAGCCACCACAGGGCAAACAGGATGAAGGGTGTGATCGCGATCAGCGCGAGATCGTACTGCGGGACGGGTTCGCCCATGATCCGCACGACCGACTTGAGTCCCGGCGCGCGCGGCCCCATCTGGTCCTCCGCGCCCCAGATCATCAGGGTCAGGTCCTGGATCACCAGAATGACGCCGAAGGTCGCAACGAGCTGGAACAGTTCCGGCGCGCGGTAGATCGGCCTCAGGACAAGGATCTCCACGACGACCCCGATCAGCCCGACGATGAGCCCGGCGAGCACGATGGAGGTCCAGAAGCCGAAGCCGCCGGTCAGATGATCCATCAGGCTGACGCCGAAATAGGCGCCGAGCATGTAGAAGGACCCGTGCGCGAAGTTCACGATACGGGTGACGCCGAAGATCAGGGAAAGCCCGGAGGCCACCAGAAACAGCGCTGCCGCGTTTGCCAGCCCGGTCAGGAGCTGTGCCACTAAGAGACCCATGACGATCTATTTTTCCAGGTAAACGGGAAGATGTCGTCCGCCGCCGCGTCAAAGGGGCGGCGGACGCGGTTTCGGCCGGTCTTATTCAGCCGGACGCATTGCCTTGATTTCGTCGTCGCTCGGCATGTAGGAAACCGGGTTCTTGTATTCCCAGTCGACCATCACGCCCTTGCCGTCTTTCAGTGCCGTGGTGCCGACATAGGCGCCCATGGTGGACTGGTTGTCGAGGCCGCGATAGACGATCTCGCCCATCGGCGTGTCGACGGTCAGATCCTCGAAGGCCGCCAGAATGGCGTCGGTCTCGGTGGAGCCGGCTTTGTCGAGGGCGGCGGCGATGGACTTGGCGGTCATGTAGCCGACAAGCGAACCGATCTTCGGCGTTTCATCCGGGTAGGCGGCGATATAGGCATCGACGAATTCCTTGGCCGGGCCTTCGGTGAAGCCGTACCAGGGATACCCGGTGACGAACCAGCCTTCCGGAGCCTCGTCGGCGAGCGGGTCGAGATATTCCGGTTCGCCGGTCAGGAGGCCGTAGACCTTGCGGCCGTCGAACAGGCCGCGCGTGGTGCCTTCGCGGACGAATTTCTGCAGGTCGGTGCCGAAGGTCACGTTGTAGATCGCGTCCGGCTTGGCGGCTTCCAGAGCCTGAACCTCAGCACCCGCGTCGATCTTGAAGAGCGCCGGCCATTGTTCGGTGACGAATTCGACTTCCGGCTTCAGCTTCTTCAGGTTTTCCTTGAAGGCTTCCACGGCGGCGGTGCCGTAGGCGTAGTTCGGCGCGATGGTGGCATAGCGGATCGCGTCCGTCTTGGCGGCTTCCTCAGCCAGCATGGCGGCCTGAACGTAGGTCGAGGTGCGCAGGCGGAAGGTGTAGGGGTTGCCGGACTGCCAGACGAGCGCGTCTGCGAGCGGTTCGGCGGCGAGATAGATGTAGCCTTTTTCACCGGCGAGGGAAGAGATGGCGAGGCCGATGTTGGACAGGATCGTGCCGGTCAGCATGACCGCGCCGTCGCGGGTCATCAGTTCCTCTGCGATCTTGACCGCGTCGCCAGGCTTGCCGTTGTCGTCCCGGAAAATGAATTCCAGAGGCTTGCCGAGCACGCCTCCGGCACCGTTGATTTCCTCAACGGCGAGTTCGATGCCCTTCTTGTAGGGCTCGGCAAAGGCGGCCAGGCGCTTGTAGTGGTTGATTTCGCCGATCTTGATGGTGTCCGCGGCGAAGCTCGGTGCGGCTGCCGCCGCGAGCATGGTGGCTGCCGCCACCAATTTCCTGAACTGTTTCATGTTTTCCCTCGTTCTGGTGAGTGATACCGGCAATCTTGGTGACTGCTCTTTGTCTGTATTTCAAGTGCCCTCGCCGGTTGATCCGGCTGTTTTCGGGTCAATCGTGGTAGACATAGGCCGGAGTCGGATTGGATGCGAGGTCGTGTGTCCTCTCCAATTCCAGCAGTTCGTTGATGCGTTTGCGGTAGACCATCGGTCCCTTGTCGATGGCGATGCGGATCGGCCGCCGCTTGGCGGGCCGTTCCTCTTCCTTCTGGATCGCCTCGAGGACTTCCTTGTCCTCCTGAAAGGCGATGCGGAACATGGCGTCCATGCTTTCCGATGCCGTCTCGTCGTCGATCGCCGTGTTGCGGATGTGCATCCAGCGGTCGATGGTGTAGTCGGCGGTGACCGGTGTCATGAAATGCAGCGCGAAGATCCGGTTGCCCTTGTTGCGCTCGTCCTCGGCAAGGTTGTCGGAGGTCAGGGCGCTGCCGAAATCGATGACCGCGGTGCAGGGCGTGTAGAGATAGTAGTAGTGCCAGCGGTCGACGTTCTCGGTAAAGCCGCCGAACTTCTTGAAGAAACCGATCGGCTCACTGTCGCGGATCCAGCGCCAGGCGACGATGGCCTTGCCTTCCGTGGACACATGGACCGGAACGTTTTCCGACGAGGCGTTGCCGAGCGTCGTCGGGTGAACGAAGCTGACATGGGCCGGGTCGACAAGGTTTTCGGCCACGTTGAGGTAGTTCGATTTCAGGTGCAGCGCGTCGCCCTGATGCACCGCCCAGTTCGGATCGTCGAATTCCGGCATGTCGAAGATGTCGTCGGTGTTCGCCTTGTCCTTGTCGCCCATCCAGATCCAGACGATGTCGTGGCGCTCATGAACGGGATAGGCATCGACATAGGCGGAAGCGGGAAGGTTGTTCTGGCCCGGGATGCGGACGCACTTGCCGTCGCAGTCGAAGGTCATGCCGTGATAGCCGCACTGTATGTCGTCGCCGATCCGCTTGCCGAGGGAGAGCGGCAGAAGACGGTGCGGGCAGCGGTCCTCGAGGGCCACGACCGTGCCGTCCGACTTGCGGTACATCACGATGTGCTCATCGAGAATCGTGAACCGGCGCAGTTCCCCGTCGATCTCCGAGGACCAGCCGGCGACGTACCAGGCATTGCGAATGAACTCCATGGCTTTCTCCCTCACGAACAGTCTATCTCAGGCCGTCGTCTCCGACGAAGTCCTCATGTTTCAGGCCGCCGACCCGGGGCAGAGGACGGCCTCCGGGAGCGAGTGCGATCGCAATCAGAATTTCATTGGGCCTCGGTGCGTCGGCCACGCGAACAGGCATGCCGTCGAAATGCGAGCGGACATAGGCGGCGTCCTTGTGGCCGAGCGGCACATCCAGAGTGTCGCCCGGTCCGCCCATCTTTTTCGACGACGGCACCAGAGCCTTGCCGCCGCCAAGCACCGCGCGCAGAGGGGCGCCAAGCGTCGGATGCAGCACGGCGGCGGCATGTTCGATTTCGCCGTCCTCGCCGACCATCGCCGCCTTGCCGAAACTCTGGATGTCCGCCGGGTCGAGCCCGCCAAGCGACAGACAGCGTTCCGCCAGCAGTTTACCCATTTCCGCGCCGATGTCCTGCAGCGGGGAAAGATCCTCGACATAGCGGCCCGCGCAGGGGTTCTCGACCACGGCGGCGGCGCAAATCCGGACCGAGGAAGGCGTGACGGTGCGGTCGAACTCGCGTTCGACGCTATCCAGAAAGCTCAAGATTTTCCGGATCTTCGCCGTCATCTGAGACCGTCTTCCCCCTTGATTTCGGAGGCTTTCAGGCCGCCGACACGGGCGTGGATGCGCGGTCCGGTCGTCATGACGAGGACGAGCATGATTTCATCCGACTTCGGTCCGTCGGCGAGGCCCACTTCCATGGCGTCGAAGTGAGACCGCACGTAAGAGGCGTTGCAATGGGTAACCGGGACATCCAGCCGGGTGCCCGGGCCACCGATCTTCTTGGTCGATGGCACGATGGCGTTGGATGTGGGCAGGATCTCGCGCATGGAATAGCCGCCCGGCACATGCCAGAGCGCGCCGTGTTCCAGTTCCCCGGCGGTGCCGACGATGGCGCCCTTGCCGTAGCCCTCAACAACCGACGCATCGCCGCCGAGCACTTCGACAAGGCGTTTCGCCATATCGACGCCGAGCGGTTTCAGGTCGTCCATGAACCCGGCGATGTCTTCCACGTAGGAGCCCGCAAAGGGGTTCTTGATCACGGTGAGGATGGCGGCACGGCGCAAAGGCGTTTCCGCGGCAGGGCCGCCCTCGTGAAAAATTTCTTCCAGCACGATGGCTGTCTTGCGAATGACCGGCTCAGGCACAGGCCGCCTCCCTTGGATCCGTTATGGTTTCTTGTTTGTATGCCAGGGTTCTGTAGTCCCCGGAAAGTGAAATACCCGCACCCTTTATGAGCCCGCGCGACCGGTACAGTCGGGCGGCTCGTTCGCCGGCACCCAGCGCATTTTGAATGTCTTTCGATGAAAGAGGTCTGACATCGGTCGTCACCAGCCGCCGGCCCAGGTCGCTGTCGGGGGCGAGTTCGCTGGCCGGGGTTCTGGCAATTTTAGGCGATCCCGGCAGGTCCACCTTGTTGGCGATCACGGTCGCAGCGGCATCCGCCTGTGCCGCCGTCGCGGCGAGCGCGGTGACCGCGTCGGCGATGCCGAGAGAATGGGAGCGCCCGCGCCAGCCGCTGGTTGCGATGCCGCCAATGCTATCGTCCGGGGAAAGATCGATCACGCCGCCTGCCTTGCCGGTCACCGGGTCGGTACAGATCCCGATCCGGAACCGGCCTTCGGCAAGGTGAAGCGCAATGTCGCCGCCATTGTTGACATAGGCCCTTGTGAGGCTGCGTCCGGCGCAAAGGGCCGAAAGGACCGCATCCGCCACACTGCCGGCAACGGCGGCCATCGGGGTGACGAACTCCGGCGCAAAGGGCTGAACCGCGTCGCACATGCGCCGGGCGATCCGGCCTTGTGGCTGTGGGCCTTCAGGAGCACGCAGGCGGGTCAGCTCGCCCGCCAGCTCCGGAAGGATTTCGGGAAAGACCGCGCAGGCCTGGTCGTAGGCGCGTTCGACTTCCGTCCGCTCACCGAAGGCTTCCACAATCAGGTCGATCGGACCGTGTTGCAGATGCAGCCTGCGGCCATCCGGGAGACGTTGCGCGCGAGCGCCTTCTGACCAGACCCTGGCGTTCATCCGGCAGCTTTCCTCCAGGGATAGTTGCCCGGTCCGGTCGGCCACGGATTGTCGCCCTCGGGCGTTACGCCCCGCCGACCCTTCAGAATATGGTCGTTCTGGCGGCCCGTCTTGCCCGACAAGGCCTCCGACAAGGGCATGACGTAGTCCATGTGACCGCCCAGAGCCCGATAGTCTTCCGCCCGCATTGTGAACTCGATCGGAGCGACAAGCGCGGGTGTCGGAACATAACCGAAGGCGTTTTTCGGCAGTCTTGTGACATCGGCCATGAAGGTAATGCCGCCGCCCGGCCAGATGTAGACCGGGGCACCGCCGCAACTCACGTAGGTCAGCGACTTCTGGACCGAACGGGTCAGGCCGACGGGGTGTTCCGTCACGCCCGAGCGCAGCGAACCGCCGGCTCCCGCCATGAAGAGAACCGACGCAAGCGCCGGCTCGCAGTTTTCCTCGATCCGCCTGACGGAGGGCAGCAGGCGCTCGGGCATGTCCTTTTGCTCGGGAACGAGGTCTTCGTTCAGCTCGAAATAGGCGGAATGCTCGCCGGTCGTGGAGACCATCAGCAACGACAGACCGGGTTTCGCGGTCTTCGGGTCGAACTTGCCCAGAATGGCGAGAGGGTCTTGAAGATCGGTGCCGCCCCAGCCGGTGCCGGGTTCAGCAACCTGGAAATAGCGGCCGGGTGTGGAGCGGCGGCCATTGATCTTGATCCCGGTCGGTTCCCAGCCAATCACCTTGCCGGCCTGGTGCTCGGACATGACGCCGGTGATGTGGTCGTCGACCACGACGACCTCATCGACAAGGCCCTTCCACTGGGCGGCGAACATGCCGACGGTCGCTGAGCCGCAGCCGACGCGCATGCGTTCTTCCAGTGCGCCATTGATGACGGGCGGTTTTCCCGCCTGAACGGTCAGAGCCGCGCCGCCGTCGATCTCAAGGGCGACTTCCTCACCGTTGCAGAGCGCGAGCAGGGCCGCACAGGTGACGCGGCCTTCCTTCTTGGAACCGCCGGTGAGGTGATGCACGCCGCCGAGAGACAGCATCTGGCTGCCGTATTCGGAGGTGGTCACATGACCGATGACTTCACCGTCCGCCCGCACCGGGGCGCATTCGTTGCCGAGGTGCCGGTCGGTGTCGATCTTCACCTTGGCGCCGCAATAGCTGAAGATGCCTTCCGTCACCACCGTGATCATGTCGACGTCGTCCACTTCCGACGACACGATAAACGGGGCCGGCTTGTAATCCGGATAGGTGGTTCCGGCTCCGATGGCGGTGACAAAGCCGTCATTGGCAGGGACGAGTTCGCCGTCCCAGTCGCGTTCCAGGAAGGGAACCACGTCGCCGTTCGAGGCTTCGATCTTCTGAAGGATTTTAAGGGGGTCGAGGCGGACGAGCTGGCCGTTTTCATTCGCGTAGCGGTCGCATGCCCCGGACCGGCCCTCGGCGATGTAGCACATCACCGGGCACGCGTCACAACGGATCTTCTCTGGTTTGACACTTGCTGTCGTCACCGTCCGGGCTCCCTCAATGCAGGTCTGCATTTGTTAGTATGCAAACAGTCTTCAATTTTTCTGTCAATGGAGTTTGCGGTGCAAGATCGCTGAATTGGTGAGCAGTCTTGCCGCAAATCGCGTCACTTGATCAGTCGACAAACGCGCGTTCGACGACAAATTGCGCCGGCTTGTTGTTCGCGCCTTCCTCAAGGCCGTGGCTGAGGCAGAGCTCCTTGGTGTCCTTCAGCATGGCCATGGAACCGCAGATCATGGCCCGGTCGTCTTCCGGGGCCATTCTCGGCAGGCCCAGGTCGTCGAAAAGCTTGCCGCTGGAAATCAGGTCCGTCAGCCGCCCCTGCCGAGCGAAGTCCTCGCGGGTGACTGTCGTGTAGTGAAACAGCTTGTCGCCGACGAGCTCGCCGATGAGCGGGTCCTGAAAGAGGCCGGCGACGAGGTCCTCGCCGTATTTCAGCTCCGCGACGGTCCGGCAACCATGGGTCAGGATGATCTGGTCGAATTTATCATAGGTCTCCGGATCGCGGATCAGGCTGGCGAAAGGCGCGATGCCCGTGCCGGTGGAGAACATCCAGACCCTTTTCCCGGGCAGCAAAGCGTCGTTGACCAGGGTTCCGGTGGCCTTCTTGCGCATGAGCACGGTGTCGCCCGGCTGAATTTTCTGCAAATGCTCGGTCAAAGGGCCGTCCGGAACCTTGATGGAGTAGAACTCGAGTTCCTCGTCCCAGGCCGGGCTGGCGACCGAATAGGCCCGAAAGACCGGCTTTTCCGCGTTGGGGAGTCCGATCATGACGAACTCGCCGGAGCGGAACCGGAACTCCTGAGGGCGGCTCAGACGGAAGCGGAAAAGGGTGTCCGTATAGTGCTGCACTTCTTTTACGGTTAAGCTGTAGCAGCCCTTGGGAACGGGAAAGGGGGAGGGGTTTCCTGCCAGAATGGGCGTTTCGGCGTCGAGCGTCTCTGACATGTCATGAACTCCTGAGTTAGGCGCACGAGCGATCTCTGTCGCGAGAAATTTGTTAGCATACAAACGAATAATCTTTCAAAATGCAATGGAAAAGTGCGTGCATAAAACTTGAGCATGAAGTTCAATCTCATTGCTTGACAGATCCTGTTCATTCTGGATTTAATCGTTAGCATACAAATGAAATGCATTGAGGACGCCGATGCAATTCCACAGACCGGAAACGGTTGAACATGCTTTGAGCCTGATGGCCGATGGGTCCGTCAGCCTGCTTGCCGGAGGGACGGATTTCTTTCCTTCGCGCCAGGGGCAAACAGCGCGGGAGCCGGTTCTGGACCTCAGCCGGATCGCGGCCCTGAAAGGGATTGCGAAGGTTGGCGGGGTCTGGCGGATCGGCGCCACCACGACCTGGTCCGAGATCAAGAACGCCGCGCTTCCGCTTCAGTTCAAGGCTCTGCAGCTTGCGGCCGCGGAAGTCGGGTCGATCCAGATCCAGAACGCGGGTACGATCGCGGGCAACATCTGCAATGCCTCGCCTGCGGCGGACGGTGTTCCGCCGCTCCTGGCGATGGACGCGGCGGTGGAAGTCGCCGGTCCCGGAGGTGTCCGGACCGTGCCGGTCGCGGACTTCATCACCGGCGTGCGCAAAACGGCACTCGCGCCCGGGGAGATGGTCACTGCCATTCTCGTCCAGGATGCGCCGGACGGCCGGTCGGCATTCCTGAAACTGGGCGCGCGCCGGTATCTGGTGATTTCCATTGCCATGGTCGCGGCGGCCGTCGAATGTGCGGCGGACGGAGCTCTTGCGAAGGTGGCGGTTGCCGTGGGTTCGTGCTCTGCCGTCGCGCAGCGGATGGCTTCGCTTGAAAAGGGCCTGATCGGGACGGCGCCCGGCTCGGATGCGTTCATGGATCTTTTGTCCAAAGCCGAGCTTCCGGAACTCTCCCCGATCGACGATGTGCGCGGGTCCGCGGACTACCGGATGGATGTTGCCAAGACGCTCATTGGCCGTGCCATTGAACGTGCCTGCGAAGGGAGAGCTTGAGACATGGCGCTCACGGATTTGGAAGTGCAATCGGCCGTTGCTTTTGAGCTGAATGGCAAGCCGGTTGCCGTCGATGCCCCGCCGGCCGAGCGCCTGTCGTTTTCGCTGAGGGAAAGAGCTGGCAGCCTCGACGTGAAGGTCGGTTGCGACGCGGGCGATTGCGGGGCCTGCACGGTTCTCATCGACGGGGCGCCCGTGTGCGCCTGCACCACCGCGCTCGGCCAGGTCGAAGGGGCGAAGATCGAAACCCAGGCCGGGTTGTTCGCGGAAGATCCGGCGGCCCGGAGCCTCGCGGCTTCCTTCCAGCGTCATCAGGCCGCGCAATGCGGTATCTGCACACCCGGCATGATGGTCGCGGCGGTCGCTCTTTTGCGCGAGACGCCGAAGCCTAGCGAAGGTCAGGTCAAGGATGCGCTAGGCGGCGTCCTGTGCCGCTGCACCGGGTACCGGAAGATCGTCGACGCCGTCATGGATTGCGGTAATCCGGCCGAAAACCCGACCGGAGGCGTCGGTGCGCCGATGGCGAGGATCGACGGTCTTCCCAAAGTGACCGGCACCGAGCGGTTTGGCGACGATGTCGCGCCGGCGCATGCCCTGACCCTGAGGCTGGTCCGCTGCCCCCATCACCGGGCGGCCTTCGAGTTCGGCGATCTGGAGAGATACAAGCAGGAAAACGGACTGGATCTGATCCTGACCGAAAAGGATGTGCCCGGTGAAAACCGTTTCGGGGTCATCCCGGGGTTCGAAGACCAGCCGATGTTCGCCGTCAAGGAAACACGTTTCAAGAATGAGGCGGTCGCGGCGATCGTCGCACCGGCGGATGTGGTCAATGCTCTCGATCTGAGCCTGTTCCCGGTTGTCTACACGCCTCTCGATCATGCCCTCGTCCCCGATGAGGCCGCGTCCGTTCCGGATCTTCACAGCGGGCGGTCGGGCAATGTCATGTGCCGCGGCTTTGTCAAGCACGGCGACGCGGAAGAGGCGATGAAAACGGCGGCGGTCACGGCCGAGGGGCGGTTTTCGACGGGCTTTATCGAACATGGCTACATCGAGCCCGAAGCAGCGCTTGCCGTGCGTGTCGGCGACCGGCTGGAAGTGCGCTGCTGCACTCAGGCCCCGGTCATGAACAAGGAGGGGCTTGCCGGTCTTCTGGGGCTCGCCCAGGACAGTATTCGCGTGATACCGACCGCGGTCGGCGGCGGTTTCGGGTCGAAACTCGATCTTACGGCACAGCCCTATGTGGCGCTCGCAGCCTGGATCCTGAACAAGCCCGTGCGTGTCACCTACAGCCGGACGGAATCCATCTCCACATCCACCAAGAGGCATCCGTCCGACATAACCATGCGGATCGGCGCGGATGCCGAGGGCAACATCGTTGCCGCCGAATTCGACGGCGTTTTCAACACCGGAGCCTATGCGAGCTGGGGGCCGACCGTCGCAAACCGCGTGCCGATCCATGCGTCCGGTCCCTACAAGACCCCGAATTATCTGGCCCGCAGCGCGGGAATCCACACCAACACCGCACCGTCCGGCGCGTTCCGCGGGTTCGGGGTGCCGCAATCGGCGCTCGCCCAGGAGCCGCTTTATGACGATCTGGCCGATGCGCTCGGCATGGACCGACTCGCGTTCCGGCGAAAAAATGCCCTGCGCAACGGCGATCCGACCGTTACCGGGCAGGTGTTCGAAAAGGGGATGGGGATCCTTGAGTGTTTCGATGCGTTGCAGCCGCATTGGAACCGTGCCCTGGCAGAAGCCGAGGCCGCCAATGCCAAGGGCGGCCCGGTCCGCCGGGGTGTCGGTGTGGCCGGCGGCTGGTACGGCTGCGGCAACACCTCCATGTCCAACCCGTCGACCATCCGCGCCGGGGTGACGCGGGAGGGCCGGATCGTCCTGCACCAGGGCGCGACCGACATCGGGCAGGGCTCGAACACGGTCATCACCCAGATTTTCGCCACGGCGCTGGGCGTTCCGGTCGAGCGGATTGAACTCGTCGGTCCCGATACGGATCTCACCCCGGATGCGGGCAAGACCTCGGCCAGCCGTCAGACCTTCATCACCGGCAACGCTGCCCGGCTTGCCGGAGAGGCCTTGCGTGCGCGTATCCTACGGCTGGCGAATGTGTCGGACCAGGCGGAGATCCTGCCGGGAGACGGCGTTCTTTCTGTAAAAGACACGGATGGCGCGCGGGAGATACGGCTTGTGGACCTTCCCGCGGACAACAGCACTTATGTGCTCGAAACGGTGGAATCCTACGACCCGCCCACAAAGCCGCTGGATGAAAACGGTCAGGGCGTTCCTTATGCGATTTTCGGCACCACGGCCCAGATGGCCGAGCTCGAGGTCGATGTTGAACTCGGGACGGTCCGGCTTCTGAAGATCACTGCCGCCCACGATGTCGGCAAGGCGATCAACCCGCTTCTGGTGGAAGGGCAGGTTCAAGGGGGCGTCGCGCAAGGGATCGGTCTTGCGCTGATGGAGGAGTTTCTTCCCGGCCGCACGGAAAACCTGCACGACTATCTCATCCCGACCGTCGGCGACGTGCCGCCCATCGAGACGCTTATCCTGGAAACAGGGGACGAACATGGCCCCTATGGCGCCAAGGGGCTGGGTGAACACTGCCTGATTCCGACCGCGCCGGCCGTGATCAATGCCATCAAGGACGCCTGCGGCGCCCGGGTGGCCCATCTGCCCGCGACCCCGGACAAGATCCGGGCCGCGATCAAAGCCAAATCGAAAGACTGAATTGAGACACCGCGGCCGCTCCCCTGGCCGCACGCCTCCGACATTGCCGCGAGTAACAGCAGACATGAATGTGACCCCATCGATCGACAACGCCCCGCAAGAGGGCGATCCTGTGCGAAACGTCGAGACGTCCAATGTCGCCGGTGTCGATGTCGGAGGTACCTTTACCGATCTCGTGCTCTATGACGCACGGTCGAAGGCCGTGCGTCTGGCCAAGACCCCGACCACGCTGGACAACCAGGCCATCGGCGTCCTGAAGGCGCTCGAGATGGCCGACACGGACCTTGCCACCCTGGACCTGATCGTGCACGGCACGACGACCACGACCAACGCCGTGCTCGAACGCAAGATGTGCAAGACCGGCCTGATCACGACCGCAGGGTTCCGGGATATTCTGGAACTCGGCCGCAGGACGCGGCCGAATCCTTATGGCATGAAGGGGGAGTTTGTTCCCGTAATCCCGCGCGACCTGCGCCTGGAAGTGTCCGAGCGCCTCTATGCCGATGGCACGGTCTACAAGGAGCTGGACGAAGACGCTTTGAAAGCGGCGCTGAAGGCTCTCATCGACAAGGGCTGCGAGGCGCTGGTTATCCACTTCCTCCATTCCTATGCCAATCCGGCCCATGAATTGCGCGCGGGCGAAATCGCGCGGGAGATCTGGCCGAACGAGAACATCACACTCGGCCACGCGCTGCTGTCCGAAAGCCGCGAATTCGAGCGTGGCGTGACGGCGGCGATCAATGCCTCCGTCCAGCCGCTGCTGCGCCGCTATGTCGAGCGGCTCGCCGATCAGCTTGCCGACAAGGGGTACCTGCACGACGTTCTGGTCATGAACGGCAACGGCGGCATGGTGTCGGCGCGACGGGTGTCGGTCGAAGCCGCCAAGACCGTCATGTCCGGTCCGGCCTCCGGTGTCATGGCGGCCGCCTATACCGGCCGGCGGGCGGGCATTCCCAATCTCCTGACCTACGACATGGGCGGCACCTCCACGGATGTGGCCCTGATCCGGAACGCGGAACCGGCCGTTTCCAACGAGATCGAGATCGAATACGCCATGCCGATCCACGTCCCCATGGTGGATGTGCGCACGGTTGGCGCGGGCGGTGGATCGATTGCCAAGATCACCGAAGCCGGTTTGCTGCAGGTGGGGCCGGAAAGTGCCGGGTCCACGCCGGGCCCGATCTGCTATGGGCGCGGCGGCACGGAACCGACGATCTCCGACGCCAATCTTCTGCTTGGCCGGATGAATCCGGAAAAGCTGAACGCGGCTTCCGCGAAGGTGTCTCTTGCGGATATCGAGAAGGTTTTCGAGGAGCGGCTGGGTGCGCCGCTGGGCGTGAGCGCACAGGAGGCGGCGGCCGCGGTGTTGCGCATTGCCAATACCCGCATGGCGGATGCCGTCCGGATGGTTTCCATCAGTCTTGGCGAGGACCCGCGCGACTATGCCCTGTTCGCCTTCGGTGGCGCCGGGCCGCTGCATGCCACGGCGATCGCGCGCGAACTGGCTGTCCCGAAAGTGCTGGTGCCGTCGCGGCCCGGAATTACCAACGCGCTCGGTTGTGTGGTTGCCGATCTCCGGCACGACTACGTCAACACCGTGAACAAGCCGCTCAGCCAGCTGGATATCGCCCAGGTTCATGCGCTTTTCGATCAGCAGGCGGGCGACGGCCGGGCCCTGATCGAAAAGGAAAAGGTCGAGATCGAGGATCTGAAGGAGATCTATTCGGTCGACATGCAGTTCCAGGGGCAGACCCATCTGCTACGTGTGCCCCTGCCCGGACCGCGTCCGAGCGTCGAGGATTTGCAGGCATTGTTCGAAAAGGCCTATTTCGCCCGCTTCCGGGTCGAGCTGCCGGAAATCAAGGCGACCCTCGTCAACGTCAACTGTTCGGTGATCGGGCGGCGGGCGGAGGTCGACCTGTCGCTGCTGATCGATCCGAAGGGGCGCAAGGCTACTCTTGAAGAGGCGCGGGCGGGCACCCGCCAGGTCTGGTTCGACGGTCCGGTGGAGACCCCGATCTACTGGCGCGATCACCTGCCGCTCGACGCGGAGATTTCCGGGCCGGCGATCGTCGAGCAGATGGACACGACGATCGTGATCGACCCGGGCGACAAGGCGGTTCAGGACGCGGACGGCAATATCATCATCGAACTGGGAGCCGGCGCATGACCATCGATCCGATTACCTTGAGCGTCATCCAGTCCGGTCTGCAGCAGGTCTGCGACGAGATGGATCTGAGTTTTTCCCGCGCCGCCTTTTCGCCGGTGATCGCCGAGGCCAACGACCGCTCCGACGGTATTTATTCCGCGGTCGACGGCTCGCTGATCGCGCAGGGTGCGCAAGGGTTGCCGGTCTTTGTCGGCACCATGCAGTATTCCACAAGGACGCTGATCGAGATGATCGGCGACGGCCGCGTCGCGGCTCCGAAGCCGGGCGACATCTATATCGTCAACGATCCCTATCTCGGCGGTACGCATCTGATGGATGTCCGCTTTGCCATGCCGTTTTACCGCGACGGCGAGATCTTCTGCTGGCTGTCCAACACGGGGCACTGGCCGGATACGGGCGGGGCCGTGCCGGGCGGATTTTCGGCGTCGGCCACCTCCGTTGAGCAGGAAGGTCTGCGGTTGCCGCCGGTGCGGCTCTTCAAGGAAGGCAAGCTGGACGAGGAGATCTACTCCATCATCTGCTCCAACATTCGTGTGGCGGAGCAGCGGATCGGCGACGTGAAGGCCCAGGCCGCCGCGCTCCTGGTCGGCGAGGAGCGATTGAACCGGATCCTCGACCGTTACGGCGACGATGTGGTGCGCGAAGCCATTTCGGAACTGCGTCACCGGGCCGCCGACCAGATGCGGGCCAATTGCCGGCTGATCCCGGAGGGCACCTACCGCTCGGTCGCCTACGTCGACAGTGACGGTGTGGTCAACGAGCCGCTCGAAATCCGGCTGGCGATCATCGCGAAGGACGGCGAGCTGACCTTCGATTTCACAGGGTCCTCGAAACCCTGCATGGGGCCGATGAATTCGGTTCTGGCCACCACCCTGTCGTCCGTTTACCTGGCCATGCGCCACATCTTCCCGGACGTCCCAATCAGCGCCGGGGCCTTCGAGCCTCTGACCGTTCTGCGGCCCGAAGGAACGTTTCTCGATGCGCATTATCCCCGTCCGGTCTCGGGCTGCGCGGCGGAAGTCAGCCAGCGGATCGCGGAAGCGGTCTTCGCGGCGCTGGTGGAAGCTTTGCCAGACCGGGTAACGGCGGCGCCCGCGGGCAGTTCGGGCAACTTCGCGCTCGGCGGTCACGATCCGGCGCGCAACCGGGGCTTCGTCATGTATCAGATTTCCGGTGGCGGCTACGGTGGCAATCAGGACCACGACGGCCTGTCGAACGGCTGTTCGACCATCGGCATTTCGAAAGCCCCACCGGTGGAAATCATGGAGCAGCAGTTTCCGGTTCTCTATCACCGCTATGCGTTGCGCGAGGGTTCAGGCGGCGCGGGCAAGCATCGCGGCGGATTCGGGCTCGACTATGAGATCGAGCTGTTGCGAGGCCATGCGACGGCGAGCTTCGTCATGGACCACGGCCGCTTCGGGCCTCAAGGCGCGCTTGGCGGCAAGGATGGCCTGCCCAACTCCGTTCGCGTCACCCAGGGGGGGGAGGAGGTCATTCCGGAACATCTGTCGAAGGCTCAGGACATTCCGCTTCAGCCCGGAGACCGGGTGCGTGTCGGAACCCCCGGTGGGGGCGGTTACGGCAAGCCGGAAGACCGCGATCCGAAACTGATCGACGAAGATATCCGCCTTGGACGCTACACGGCGGAACAGGCCGGAGCGTTGTTCGGGCGCACGTGATCACGAGACTGCCTGTCGGTCATGGAAACTGAACCTGTGAGGCTTTCCCGTCGGATCGCGATCCTCTCGCGATGATCTTCTGAAGGAACGTCTGCAGGCGCAAAACGCAATCCGTCAGCTCGAAGCGGGTCTGGACGGTTTGCCGCGCGGTGGCGCGCATGGTCTGCTGGGCCTCCGGCCTCTCAAGCATATCCTCAATTCTTGCAGCGATTTGTTCCACGTCCTGAAAGTCTGCCAGGAGGCCGTTTTTTCCGTGGGCGATCACTTCCTGAACCGGTGCGGTGCGCGATCCGACAATGGGCGCGCCGCAGGCCATCGCCTCCAGCAGCGACCACGACAGCACGAAGGGATAGGTCAGGTAGACATGGGCCGCTGTGACCTGGAACAGGCGGATGAGGTCCTTGTGCGGGATCTGCCCCAGAAAATGGATACGGTCGGGAGCCAGCCCTGTTTCCTCAAGCAGAACCTTCCGCCAACTGGTGCCTTCCCCGGCGGACTGCCCGTAACTGACGCCGTCGCCGCCGGCAACGACGAAGCGTACCGACGGGTTGTGTTCGGCGACCATTGCGGCCGCGCGCATGAATTGCGGAAACCCCCGATAGGGCTCCAGATCTCTT
This sequence comes from Roseibium aggregatum, assembly GCF_017309185.1. Classification (GTDB taxonomy): domain Bacteria; phylum Pseudomonadota; class Alphaproteobacteria; order Rhizobiales; family Stappiaceae; genus Roseibium; species Roseibium aggregatum_B. Next base: position 48,231 of record NZ_JAEKJZ010000004.1, read on the forward strand.
GCGGCGAATGTGACAACGGGATCGCCGGCCGTGAGCAGGGTTCCGTCCGCGAGACGGAAGGTCGCCAGCGGATCGGGACGGGCCCGGTGGCAGTCAATGCCTTCGTGATGAACGAGGATTTTCGACCGATAGGCTTCAGGGTAACGGCTTTTCTGCCAGGCGGTCGGGCTGATGCCACAGTCCACCTGGTCCAGCGCAGTCAGTTGAACCGCGTTGCGCAGACGGATGGTCTGGCGTTGCTGAAGCGTCTCGGTTTCGCCAGGCTCGAACCCGACGTCGCCGCTCTTGGGCTGGAAATAATACTCGCAGTAGCCGATGGCGGGCGTATCCGGCAGGACGTCCTTTATGAACGACATGCCGCCCCAGGCGGTGTGGCCCATGACGAGATCCGGTTTGCGTCCGCTGAAGTTCATACGGTTGAGGATCGCGGCGACCCGGCGCCCGGCCTCGATATAGGGTATGGATTTCGCCCCCTTTTGCACGCCGGCGGCCTGGCTGTTGCCACCGGTATCTGCGTAGCGGAGCACTCTGAGGCCGGGAACCGGCCGGTCAATCGTTTCGCAAATGAGAGTGACAGTCCAGCCTTCAGCGATCAGGCGCCGGGCAATGTGAACAAACTGCCCGGGCCCGTGCCTGTGCACGAACACGATGTGCATCGGTTTCGCCCGCGCTTAAAAGCCGTTTGTGACCGGCCGAGTGGTATGCTGCTGGATGTCCGTCGCCCAGACGACTTCAAGCCTGCGCAGCATCGAGATCGTTTCTTCAAGAGCTCGCCGGTCCTGCTCGCTCCTGACGATCTGGTTCTGGTTCACCTCGTCCGCGGAGGTGATCGCCTTGCAGAGCTGCTTGCCCTTGTCGGTGAGCCGGATACGGGCGGACCGCCGGTCGCGCGCGGATGCGGATCGGTCGACATAGCCTGACTGAACCAGTTGCTTGAGACTGTAGGAGGCGTTGGACCCAAGGTAATGACCGCGGTCCATCAGATCCCTGACGGAAAGGTCATCGTCTCCAATGGTGAACAAGAGCATTGCATGGGAGGGTGAGATGTCGTCGGCGCCTATTCTGCTCAGGTCTACACGCAGACGGTCGAGGTAACGGCGGTACATTCGCTCGATAACCCTGACGAGTTCAAAGTGACTTCCCGGTGAGAAGGCGTTTGTGTCGGAGTGAGTTCTGTCGCCCCTCGTTTTCAGCTCGGTGGTTTCTATCATAGGTTCAGTGGTGCTGATGTGCACGCTTGAAGAGAACGCTGCCTCGTCGAAGACTTTGTGCATGTGCCCCTAACTCCCGCCAATTTTCGAATTAAATTCGAAATAATTTCATCCTGCATCTCTCCATTGTCTTCGCACCTGTATGCATTAGCTGCTTACAATTTTATTTTTTTCTGGGTTGAAATCGTTTGTCACAATTAAAACCCAAACTTCACTCAATTTAGTCTATAACGCATGAAAAATGCTAGGGAAAAGATGTGACTTTTTCTGGGCAAGTACTGATTTTTTTCGCACCTGCGAACGCATCTTTGGGTTGAGAATTTGGAGTTGTCTTGAATGGCAGGACGTAGTGAGAAGGCTGTAACTGACCCGTTACGGCTGGTGCGGGAAGCCCGTAAGACCTTTGCAACTGGGCTGATCTCTGCCGGGATCCTGAGTGGCATCGTCACGCTTCTTCAGATGATCGTTCCGCTTTTCATGCTGCAGGTCCACGACCGGGTGCTGAACAGCCGCAGTCTCGATACGCTTACCATGCTTGTCATTATTGCCGGTGGCGGATTGGCGCTTTTCGCGATTCTCGAATTCATCCGGAGCCAGATTTTCCAGGTCATGGGAACGCAGCTGGTCCGGAATCTGAATGTGATGGCGATCGAGGCCGGTGTGAAGGCGTCACTTGAAAAGGGTGGATCCCTTGCCGCGGAAGTGCTTCGCGACCTCAACGATTTGCGCTCCTTCATCACCAGCAACGCAATCAGTGCGCCTCTGGAGGCGGTCTGGGTTCCCTTGTTCCTTCTGGTGCTGATGGCCATGCATCCCTACTACGGGATTCTGGCCGTGATCTCGGCGGTCATCCTGATCGGGCTTAATCTCGTCTCCGACATGACCACCCGGTCTCTACTCAAGGAAGCCAACCGGGCGAATGTGGAAAACATCGCGACCATATCCTCCACGCTGCGCCACGCGGAGACCATCGAGGCCATGGGGATCATGCCGGCGCTGACCCGGCGCTGGCGCAAGGGGCAGATTCACGCCAACGAACTCATGGCGCAGGGAAACGCGCGTGGAAAGGCGATCCATGCCCTGACCAGAAGCTTGAGGTTCGGTATGCAGATTTCCGTGCTCGCTCTCGGCGCGGATCTGGTCATCAAGGGAGAAGTGTCCGCGGGCACCATGATCGCGGCCAGCATCCTGACCGGGCGTCTGCTGATGCCGTTCGACAACATGACGGAAAACTGGCGTCAATGGGTGTTCGCCGCCACCGCCTGGGGGCGGGTCCGGGACGTTATCGAAAACCATTCCTCGATCCGCCAGACCGTTCCGACACCGCCCAGTCAGGGGCAGCTCATGGTCGACCGGCTCGTGTTCGCGGTTCCCGGAGCGCCGGTTCCCGTCATCAAGGGCATTTCCTTCACGCTCGAACCTGGGGACGTGCTTGGCATTGTCGGCCCATCCGCGGCAGGCAAGTCCACGCTGGCCCGATTGCTTGTGGGCGCGTTGCAGCCGACGACGGGCGGTGTCTTCCTGGACGGCCATAATGTCTATCTGTGGGAGCGCGCTTCGTTCGGCGCCATGGTCGGATACCTGCCGCAGTCGGTGTCCCTGCTGGACGGGACGGTGCGGGAAAACATTTCGCGCATGTACGATGCGGACCCTCAGATGGTCATCAGCGCGGCGCGCGCGGCGGGTGTTCACGAGATGATCGGGCGGATGCCGCTCGGCTACGACACACCCGTGGGCGACACCAAATACACGCTCTCCGGCGGGCAGAAGCAACGGGTCGCGCTTGCGCGCGCCTTGTTCGGCAGTCCGCGGCTCTTGGTGCTCGACGAACCGAACGCCAATCTCGACACGGAAGGTGAAGTGGCCCTGGTGCGGGCGATCAAAAGCGCCAAGGCGAGTGGTGCGATCGTGGTGGTGATAGCCCACCGGCCCGCGATCATGGAGGCAGCCGACAAGATCCTCGTGCTGGAAGACGGCCGGATCGGTCAGTTCGGGGACAGGACAGAAGTCGTCAGCAATATCTCAGGCCGGCTTCCCGCGCCGGCGCCCAAAACCGGAATTGCCTCCAAGGGAGAAGTCGCATGACTGGCCGAACGGGAAACCAGGTGGGGGCGCCGCTTCCAGGGCACGCCGACCATGGGACGCCTTACTGGATGGTGCCGCAAAACGACATGGACGAAAAGGAACCTGATCTGCGGCGGCCGTTGATCGCGGCGGTCGTTGCGGTCGTTGTCGGTTTCGGCGGTTTCCTGCTCTGGGGTTTCACGGCCGATCTCGACAGCGCGGCGGTCGCGACCGGCAAGGTGATCGTCGACAGCAAGCGCAAGACCATCAGCCATCTCGAAGGCGGAATTCTGCGAGGCCTGCTCGTACAGGAAGGGGACTTTGTCGATGCCGGCCAGCCGTTGGTCGAACTCGACGATACCCGGGCGCGCGCGGATCTGGCCCAGCTTCGCGGAAAACGGATAAGTCTCATGGCAAAGCTTGCCAGGCTGCGTGCGGAACGCGACCTCAAGGAGGAACTCGTCATGCCGGACGAGCTTCTCAAGGGAGGCAATCCGTCGGCCGCGGATGTGGTGGCGGCGGAGCAGCGCTTTTTCGAAAAGCGACGCGAGGTTTACGAGGGAAAGATCGCCTATCAGAAAAAAGAGATCGAGCAATACGACGCCCAGATCGAAGCGAACAAGGCGCAGCTTGAGGCCACGAAGGAGCGGCAGTCTCTGCTGAAGGAGCGGGTCGAGGCGCTGAGCGGCCTGGAGGAGAAAGGCTACACTTCCAAGGCGATTCTCAGCGAAGCGCAGCTTGAGTTGAACGAAATGATCGGCGACGGCGGCGAGTACGCGGCGGAAATGGCGCGTGCGGAAAGGGCGAAGCAGGGGGCCGAGGTCGCCCTGTTGCAGGCGGAGCAGGAGTGGCAAAGCGATATCGCAAGCGAGATCCTTCAGGCGCAGCTCGAGTTGAACATCACCAACGAACAGATCATTTCCGCAAAGGACGTCCTTGACCGTCTCGTTGTGCATTCGCCGCAAGCGGGGATCGTCTATAACATCGAAATGCGGACACCGGGCGGTGTCATCGAGCCCGGCAAGGCGATCATGGACATTGTCCCGCGCGATGAGAAAATGCTTGTCGAAGTGAAGATGAACCTTGAGGACATCGACACGGTGCGCGCGGGCGCGGAGGCCAGGATCAGGCTGACGGCATACGACAAGAAGAGCACCAGCCCCCTCGAAGGCAAGGTGACCTACGTCGCGGCCGACCAGACTGTGGATGAGCAGACCCAGGCAGCCTATTACGTGGTGCGTGCGGAGGTGGCCAAGGAGGCTCTGGAAAACAATCCGACGATCACGCTCTATCCTGGCATGCCGGCAGACGTTCTCATCGTTCGCCGGGCCAGAAAGGCGATGGAATATCTTCTCGAGCCGATCACCGAAAGCTTCAACCGGGCTTTCCGGGAGGACTGATACCGGCATTCGGAGTGTTTTTTCTTCGCTCATGCCGGCGGCCGGGGAACGTTCTTCTTACGTTGAGTTCTGCAACTTTAACGTTTTCCGGGGGAAGTAGTCTTCGGGCTTTGCTGCTCTGCACCATTTTCCGGAATTTCGGATCGTTCGCTCAGCCTTTCGCTAATGTTTCAGCGTCGAATTCCTAGTCTGATGATTTCATTGCAGAAATAACGACATGCTAAGCTTATGAAAATTTTAAATAAATTGAAAATTAGGACGTGTTATCGGTAAATTGCATCGAAATTCGATTTAATACGCAAATAATAAGAATGTACTTTTTCTGCGTATAGCAAATACTATTTGATAAAATTGTTCGTTGACATAATATTGCCAAAAAAAATCCTCTAATAATCCCTTTGAATATGGAAATTATTGTGTAATGGTTTTCTTGCAGCGCGAAAATCGGGGGATTGTGCGGTGCGGCACTCGGGTGTTTCCGGGGCGATGTTTATGTGAGGCGAACTTCAGGAGTTAACTATGGCCACAATCGAAGGTAGTTCCTATTCCGATTTCCTACAGGGTACGAGCGCCCAGGATTTCATCTTCGGACTCGGTAATCCCGATATTGTTCTCGGCAATGACGGGGACGATTTTCTGTTCGGCGGCAAGGGCAGCGATCTGATCAGCGGCGGAGAAGGGTCCGACAAGATCTTTGGCGGCGAAGGCGACGACGTCATTCTCGGCGAGAACGGCAGCGACATCATTTTCGGCGGTTCCGGTGAAGACTACATCTCCGGCGGTGACGGCGGGGACATCATCCTCGGCGGCAGCGGGACGGACATCATCGACGGCGGTGCCGGCAACGACGTGATGTTCGGCGGTGACGATCACGACGTGTTCGTGTTCTCCGGCGGCGGCGGCAACGACGTCATCATGGACTTCCAGGTTGGCGATCTGGTGCAGATTTCCGCGAACATCAACGAAACCGGTGTCGAAAGCGCGGCCGACGTGGCAGCCCGTGCGACCCAGGTTGGCAACAACACCGTTATCGATCTGGGCAATGGGGACACCCTCACGCTCAACAATGTCGATGCGGACGACCTTCAGGACAATCCTGACGGATACATCGTCGTCAGCTAAGGCTGATGCTTCTTTTCCCGGGCGTTCTCTGTTCCCCAGAATGCCCGGGAGGGAATACCGGCCCGCCAGGCGGGCCCTGTCTCTACTTAACGAAGTGCGAATATGCTCGAAGCCCTGGGCAATCAGGCTGAGGCGTCCTTTGACGCACCGCAGTTTTTTCAACTGACCCCCGACGCTTTTCTGGTCGTGTGGGAGCCGCCGCACGCAGTGAACGCCGCGCCACGCCTCGAAGAGACTTCCGGTCAGCGCTTTGCTTCCCTGGCAAGCGTCAGGCTTGCACGGCTGGACGGGCGGTCGCGCATCGTCTGGTGTCTTGCCCTGAAGGAGAAGGCCAGGCTTGACCTCAAAATGAATGCCGGGGCTATCGGTTCCGGCGCGGCGCTGAGCGTCGACACCGGTCAGCCGGTCGCTTCCGTAGACCCCTATGCCCTGACACAGAACCTCAGTCAAAATGCCTGTGCCGTGCTGGTGACGACCATGCTGAACACCTGGGCCAGCATGTTCAGACTTGGGCGGTCGCGCAGTTTTTCCGGATTCGCGCTCGAGCTTCTGCGGTCCGTCAACGATTCGCCGCCGGTTGCCGACTGCGTCGCGACGGTTGGCCAGACGCGTATTTTCGAAACTCTTCTGAACAGCGAGTGCACCGACATCGCCTCCGTCGTGCTGGTCGGGGATTTCGGCATCAAGCGTTTGTCGGGCGATACCTGCAATGTCCTGCACAACAACGGAAAGAACCGTCTGTTCCTCGGTACCGCGGAAAGCGACCGGTCTCCCGATGGCGGGTTTCTGGTTCTGTCCGGTCCCTGGGGGCTTGCGATCCGCCGGGTGCAAGCGGAAAACTCCGCCCGGTCGCTCGGGGCCTGGTGGGCGGTCAACGGCCGCAAGCTCCCGGACGTCCGCGACTTCCTGATCTCGCGGTTCGGGCGGGAATCCCAGGCCAGCCGCGCCGCGGTGCTCGATCTGCAACAGGCCGAACCGCTGCCGGCGAAACGGCATGGAACGCTGAGCGATGCGACGCCCTTCTGCGCCATCGAAACGGCGCTTGCCGGGGCTTCCGGCGTGCTTGCCGGTGGCTGGCTCCGGGATACCGGCGGCAGCTATGTGGGACTGGATCTCCTGACGGGGACGGGCGATGCGGTGCCGCTCGACCTGCACCAGTTCGACGGTGTCCTGCCGGAGGCTCAGGGAGGGTATGCCATCAAACGGTTCGTCGCCTTCGCGGAGACGGGTCCCGCCTTGCAGCACCACTTGCAGCCACGCTTCGAACTCAAGCTTGCTTCAGGCGAACGGGAGCTTCTCGTGCCGCCGCCGCAGCCGCACGATCCGGCAGGGGTGCGGGCAAAGGCCCTCTCCGTAATTCCGCCGCGCTACGCAACGGACAAGGTGATGGAGGCCTGCCTGTCCAGGCCTCTGGCGGAGATGCAGGAAAACTTCATGAAGTCGGTCGGCAAGACCTCCGAACTCGGTTTCGGAGACCCCGCCGGAAACCCCACCGTTTCACTGGTCATTCCGCTCTACAAGGTCTTCGAGTTCATCAAGGCTCAGCTGGCGGCATTCGCAACGGACCCCTGGTTCTGTGAAAACGCGGAAGTCATTTACGTCCTCGATTCCCCCGAACAAGTCACCCATGTCGAGGATATCCTGGGCGGATTCCATCTGCTTTACGGCCTGCCTGTACGGCTGGTCGTCATGGAACGCAACGGCGGCTACGCGCTTGCCTGCAACGCGGGTGCCGCGCAGGCGCGCGGACGCTATCTGGCGATGCTCAATTCCGACGTGGTGCCCGTTGAAGCGGGTTGGCTCGAGCAGTTGTGCGCCTGTCTCATGATGGATGAACAGGTCGGTGCGGTGGGCGCCAAGCTGCTTTACGCGGACAACGCCATTCAGCATGCCGGCCTGAAGTTCATTCAGGACGAAAAGGGACGCTGGTTCAACCATCATTATTACAAGGGGTTTCCAAGGCATTTTCCGCTCGCCGGAACCTCGCGGGAGGTGCCGGGGGTGACCGGAGCATGCCTGATCCTCGCCAAGGACGATTTCGACGCGGTCGGAGGGTTTTCGACCGAGTATATCGTGGGGGACTACGAGGATAGCGATCTTTGTCTCAAGATCAGAAAGCTGAACCGCAAGATCTATTATCTGGGCGATGCCGAACTCTATCACTTCGAAAGAGTGTCCATCAAAAACAACGATGACTACACGCGCGGCGTGGCGTCGCAATACAATCGTTGGCTTCATCAGACCAGGTGGGAAGGGGATATGGCCGCCTTGATGTCCGCGGCCACGGCGCGCGAGGGATTGCTGGCATCATGAACTCACCGGTTTTCATCAAGGACAAGGTCAGCATGAAAACGGTTCCGGTCAGCCCGGAACGGATCGCCGATCTGCAGAAACTGATCAGGCGGAATCGCTTTCTGCCGGTACCGTCTCAGGAAGACATCTTCGTCGGAGACGGCGACTATCTGGCTATCGGAACGGAGTTCCTGGGTCACTTCATCGAACTTGGCGGTTTGCGCGAAAATGAACGCGTGCTCGATATCGGCTGTGGAATCGGCCGGATGGCGGTGCCGCTGACCCAATATCTGGATCCTGAAACGGCGCAATATGCCGGCATCGATCCGGCGTCGTCCGGCATCAACTGGTGCACGCGCAACATCGGATCGGTCTATCCCAATTTCCGCTTCACGCATCTCGACATCGCAAACGGTCTCTACAATCCGGGAGGGCACATCCGGGGAACGGATATTTCCCTGCCGTTCGCGAACGGGTCCTTCGACTTCGCCATCATGACCTCGGTCGTGACGCATCTTCCGCCGCAGGAAATCCGGCCCTACTTCAAGGAAGTCTCGCGGCTTCTCGATCTGGGCGGCCGCCTGTTCCTGTCCGCTTTCGTCATGGACAAGCAACCGGAGCGGAAAGACGGGCAGCCGCCGCCGCGCATCGTCTTCCAGCGGGCCGGAAACAGCCCGGCCTGGTGTGCGGATCTGCGCACGCCGCTTTCCGCGGTCGCCTTCGACGACGGCTTCCTGGACGAAGCGCTGAAGGTCAACGGGTTCGAGATTACCCTCAAAAGGCTCGGCCACTGGCGGGGCGGGACGGAGAGCCGCAACTATCAGGACTTTTTCGTCGCGGTGAAGACGGCGCGGGGGAGCGATTGATGCGGATCCTGGTCTTTGCCCACAACCATCCGGATCTTCACCCCGGCGGAACGGAAACGGTGGCGCTGGACCTCGCGCGTGCCTACCGTCAGGCGGGCCACCAGGCGCTTTTTGTCGGAGCCACAAATCAGCTGCACCGGCAGCCGCATCCGGGAACGAGTTTTCAGGCGATCAGCGACCGGGGCGACGAACTCCTGATGTGGGCCGGGCATTTCGACCGGTTCAACATGAGTCAGATCGATTTAAGGGCCTTTGTTCCGGATCTGCTTACGCTTCTGGAAAATTTCCGGCCCGACGTCGTCCATATTCATCACCTGCTCCTGTTTGGAGTTGAGCTTCCGGTCCTGATCCGCCGGGTTTTGCCGGATGTCCGGATCGTGATGACCCTGCACGACTATTACGCGATCTGCGCCAATGACGGCGTGCTGATGGAAAGTCCGGACGAGCCTTGCGCGGCTTTGGGGCATGGCGGCTTGTGCAGGTGCCTTGGCGATGCCAAGCCGAACGATGTTCGCTTGCGGGAACGGTTCATCAAGACCCATCTGGCCGCGATAGACACTTTCGTTTCGCCAAGCGCTTTCCTGCGCGATGTCTATATCCGCTGGGGGCTTGCCGCCGACAAGATCAAGCTGATCGCAAACGGAAGGCCCGACGTGACCCCGGCTTCGATGCGGTCCGGGAAGGACGAGCCTCGGAACGTTTTCGGTTACTTCGGCAATCTGACTCCCTGGAAGGGCATAGAGGTTCTTCTTCAGGCTGCCAGGCTGATGCGCGAAAGGGAGATCGATTTCGAACTCCGCGTGCATGGCGGCGCGCCGTTTCAGGATCCGGCCTTCATCGAGCGTATCGACAAGCTCTTCGAGGAGTTGTCGCCCGAAGTCATTCGTCTTGGCGCTTACAAGCCCGCGGACGTTCCGGACCTGATGGCGCCGGTCGATTGGGTCGTGGTGCCGTCGGTCTGGTGGGAAAATGCCCCGCTGGTTATCGCAGAAGCGCGGCAGCACGGGCGCCCGGTGATCGTCAGCGGTGTCGGCGGCATGGCGGAAGCGGTGCGGGACAGGACCGACGGGTTGCACGCGCGCAGGAATGACCCGGCGAGCTTCGCCGCAGTTATGGCGGAGGCCGCGAGCGACACGAAACTTTGCTCGACGCTTTCCGCCAATACGCGCAAGCCCCCCTCTGCGGCGGCAGTTGCCGAGCAGTATCTGCGCCTGTTTGAGGAGCGGGGTGAAACCGCGCGCGATCCGGCGGCCTAGGCAGCCCCTGAAAACGTCCAGCCCCAGAAAGACTAGCTATGAGCGTAGCCGAAGTGGAGAAGAAGACCGGAGCCGAAAAAGGAGGAGAGGCCCAGCCTCCCAAGTCGGCGCCCAGGATCCAGGGCCGCGTCGACGCGCTTGAAAACGGTCGCGTGCTCGGATGGGCCTGGGACGCGGCCAATCCTGGCGACCGAATGACCATCCATGTTTTCCATGACGGAAATCGGGTGATGAGCAAGGTCGCGGAAACGCCGCGCATCGATCTGAGACGGAACGGGATCGGCGACGGTGCCTACTCCTTCGATCTTGAATTGCCTCAGGCGGTTGCGGCGGCTCCCGATGGTTTGTCGGTCGTCGCCGAAACGCCGAAGGATGGGACGCAACTGAAACTGCCGCGTCCGAGCGCCCAGGAACGGGCAGCCGAGGCGGCTGTCGCGCTTCCGTTGTCGCTCGTCATGGAAAAGGTCGACCGTCTGATCGCCGCGCAGCGTCAGAGCGCGATCGGCCAGCGGGACGCGACTACCCTTTTGCGGGAGACAACGCAGCGGATCGACGCGCTTGCCTCGAACGAAGGCGAACTTGGCGAGGCGCTGGCGATCCTGAAAAGCGGGCAGGGCGATCTTGCCCAGCACGTCAAGGAGCTTGAGGTTTTTCTCCTGCGTTTCGATACGACGCTCAAGGGCTTCGACGACCGGCTGAAGGTGCTTGGCGAGAAAAGCCGAAGCAATCTCAGGCCCCATCTGATGATCCTGGCCGCGATGCTCGGGGTAGTCGGCGGCATGCTGTTTGCCGCGATAAGCGGGCTTTGAGGGCAGGCGGATGGATCAGGCGGTCTCGATCAAGGGAGTCAGGAAACTCGGCGGAGGTCTGGAAGGCCAGGCCGCCACGCAGGAGCACGACGCTTCCGAGGGAAAACTGCCTCTCGACGGCCAGTCCGCGCTCGTTTCGTATCTGGACCGGGAAACACTGCTGATCGCCGGCGTCGGCCATGCGTTCACCAACGGTCTGCCCGCCATCCTGAACGACGATCCAAAGAACACCGTCCCGTGTACGCTGGTTACGCTTCCCGCGGGACATCGGTCGGCAGCCAGGAAACGGCCCTTCGTCGCTCTTCTTTCCCTGCCCAGGAAAACGATCTCGGACCTCACCCGGGTTACGATCAGAAGCCAGGGGCACTCGTTTCCGTTCACGCTCAAGAGTGGACCGCTCGATTTCAGCGTCTTTCTGGAACAGGTCGAAGAGGCAACAACCCATTCTCGCTCGGATATCGTGGATTGTCTGGTCGAGGCCCTGGTTACCCCGGGAGCCAGTTCCCAGGCAATGCAGATTGCCGCCCGCATCGTTCAGGCCGTCGCGGTGCGCGACGGCTTCATCGAGGTGGTGGGCAGGTTCGACGAGGGGGAGGTCTTTGTCCAGGGATGGGCGAAGGAGTTGCCCGCCGGCAGCAGCCGCATTTTTGTTTTCGACGGCGCTTTGAAGGTCGCGGGTCTGAACTGCGGGCTTTTCGAGCGCAAGGACACCGGCGGAAAGGCCTACGGCTTCTGCGGGCTGGTCGAGGCCGAGGACCGGGTCGATGCGGAGAAAATCCGCAATATCTATCTTCGTGGCCGGACCGGCTGGAAGTCGCTGGAAGCGCATGAAAGGCGCAGCCTGACGGGCGCGCATGCCCTTCCCGGCCACATTCGGGCGATGCTGCCGAAACTGTCTCCGGCGGGGGACGGGCGAACGCATCTGCAGGCGGCGGCTCAACGGTTCGACGGCCGGGAAACGGTCAGCGAACTGGACGTGCCGGTTCGTGTCGCGGTCGATTTCTGCGCAGAGATCGATGGCAGCGGGGTTCTTCTGTCGGGCTGGCTGCTGAACCCGGAAGATCGGGTCAAGGCCGTCTATTTGAGGTCGTCAGGAACCGGATACCGTCTGGATACGACGTGGACCTCGCAGCCAAGGCCGGATGTCTCCACCGCGTTCGCCGAGTTGTCGCCGTTCCTGAACGCTCCAGGTGCCGGACACCGCCACGGGTTCATCGTTTTCGTTCCAGGGGGCAGGGCAAGCGGGGAACAGCCCGCTTATCTGGAAATCGTCCTGGACAGCGGGCGTTCCGCCTATGCGCCGGTGACCGTGGGCAGGGCGCCGCTCCGTGCAGCGCTGAAACGGCTGGTTTCCGGCCTCGACAATTCGACCGCTTTTCAGTCCGATATCCTGGAGCGCCAGTTCCTGCCGATGCTGCAAGCTGCGGAGAATCTCGAGCCGTACCTGGAAGAGTGTGTCGATATTGGCGCCACTGTCCCGGAGGCCGAACAATCGATCGTGGTCGGACTTGATGGCGATTTCGAGAGCGCGCGCGTGCTGCTGACGCTTTTTGCGGTCGACCCGTTCCTGAAGGGGACGCCGCTTGTTCTTGCCGCACCGAAAGCGATCCTTGCGGACCGGCTTGAAGAGCTCGGCCGGCTTGCGGACTTCTACGGCCTGTCCGTCCGGGCGGTTCTGGCGGCCAACGTGAACGACAGGCTGGACGCTCTTCAGGCCGGTGCCGCCGCCGCGCCATCCGAAACGGTCGTGTGTTTCAGCGGCAGCGTTCTGCCGAGCGGTCCGGGCTGGCTGGCTCCCTTGATCGCCGCCTTCAAGGAGCGGGAGGAAAGCTGTCTCGTTGCTCCGACGGTGCTTTACGAGGACGGTACGATCCGGTGGGCCGGGGCGTGGATCGATCAGGACCGCGGCCGGCCGGTGCTGAAACAGCACTATCTCGGATATCCGCGCCGCACGCTGCTTGGCGCCGAATCGAGCCAGGTCGCCGCAGCGCCCTTTGACTGCTGCGTCCTGCCGAAAACCGCGCTGGCCGGGGCCGGCGGGTTCAGCCGGACTTATCTCGGCACGGACGAAAAAGGGATGGACCTCGCCTTGAGGCTCGTCAGGTCCGGACTGCGGGCCTACTGGGTGCCGGAAGTTGAGGTGATCCACCCCGAAGATGGCGCGGCAGACGACCGGACGTGGCAGGCGCTCGTTTCCAGTCTGGACCGGAAAAACTTCGACCGTGTCTGGTCGCCCCTTCTCGGTTCCCTCTCGGAGGACAGCGCATGACAACTTCTGCCGGTCAGACGCTTCGCGTGCTCGTCGTTTCCCATGGACATCCCGCGCTGTCACTCGGGGGCGCCGAAGTGGCCTCCTACAATCTGCATCAGGGCCTGAAGTCCGCCGCGGGTTCCCAGTCCTTCTTTCTAGCGAGGGTCGGAGACACCTATCCGCGGCATGGCAGGTCGGCTCTCATGGGCGTTTCGGACGCGGATGACGAGTTGCTCTATCACGCCGACGACTACGATCACTTTCTCATTTCCAACCGCAATACCGGGGACATTCAAAGGGATCTGCGGCGTTTCGCGCGGACCTTGCGCCCGGATGTCGTGCATTTCCACCATTTTATCGGGCTCGGTCTGGAAGCGCTTTATGCCGTGCGCGACGCTCTGCCCAATGCGGTCATCGCTGTCACGTTCCACGAGTTTCTGCCGATCTGCCACCATCATGGCCAGATGGTCAAAACCGGCGGCAACAAACTGTGCGAAGCGTCATCGCCGATCGCCTGCAACGGTTGCTTTCCGGAGATTTCCCCGGGCGCGTTCCTGCGCAGAAAACACTTCATCCAGTCGATCCTGAGTCTTGCGGACGGCTTTATCGCTCCAAGCCGGTTTCTGATGGACCGCTATGTCGCGTGGGGGTTGCCGGAAGAAAAATGCGCGGTGATCGAAAACGGTCTGAACGTGCGCGAAAGGGCGCCGCCGCGGGTGCTCGAGGATCCGACGCAACGGCGGTCTAGGTTCGCCTATTTCGGCCAGATGACTCCCTACAAGGGGATCGACGTTCTCCTCGAAGCGGTTCAGCGCATTCCAAAGGCCGTTTGGGGCGACGACGCCAGCCTGACGATCTTCGGCGGCAATCTGGAGCGTCAACCCGAGCCTTTCAGGAAAAAGATCGGAAAGCTGCTCAAAAAGACCGGCGACCGGGTGCGTTTCGCGGGTGCGTATCAGAACAAGGATATGCCTTCGCTCATGCGGCAGGTCGACTGGGTTCTGATGCCGTCTGTCTGGTGGGAAAACTCACCGGTGATCATTCAGGAAGCCTTTTTTCACAAGCGTCCGCTGATTTGCAGCGGGATCGGCGGAATGGCGGAGAAGGTCCGGGACGGGGTCGACGGCCTGCATTTCCGAGCCGCAAGTCCGGAAGACCTGGCCGACCGCATGTCGGAAGTCCTCAGGACGCCGAAGATCTGGGATCAGCTCCACAAGGGTATTGTCGACCCCAAGACGCATTTTGACAGCGCGCAGGAGCATCTGACGTTTTATCGAACGCTCAAGGCGGGGCGCTCCTCGTCCCCAAACGTATTCCCGGGTGGATTGCAGAAGAGCGCATAGGGAGGGATTTTCATGGCGCGCATATTGGTGATGATACCGTCAGGAGAAGTTTACGGGCATAATAATGTCCGCTGGTACGAGTATCGAAACGTTCAGAAATTCATTGATCACTATCACAACATCGGTGATGCGTTCGTCTTCGATTCTTCGCTGAAGCTTCTGAACTACACGAAAGTCCAGACGCTGGAAATCGCGACGTTCGACCCTAACGAACTGGACCGGCTGCGCGAGGAATTCGATTACGTGGTTCTGCGCGGGTCCAACTACATCAACAGCGAAATGGACTGGAGACAGTCCGAACAGGTTCTCAAGCGTCTCGGTCTGCCCGTGCTTGCCTTCGGCATCGGAGCCCAGGCACCGACCGACGGCAAAATCGAGCTGTCGGAGAGCACCCGCAACGTTCTGCGGCTGATGGCTGACTCGACGCAGTCTATTGGCGTCCGGGGCGCTTATACCGCCGAAGTTCTTCACGACATCGGGATCGACAACACGCGCATTATCGGCTGCCCGACCGCGTTTCGCAAAAACGATCCGGACCTGAAGATCGTGCTGCCAGCACTCGAAACGGTCAAGAAGGTCGGGATCACCATTCGACGCGAGGTTTCACCGGCATACGCCAAGGATATCCGGCAATACCTGACGCTGCATCGCGAATTGATCAAGTCCTTCGCGTCCCGCTTCGATACGGTCCTGATGGCGCAGGGCGAACGGGAAGAAAAAAAGATCGTCCTCGGAACGCCCGAGCAGAAAGAGGAGGCGATTGCCACGCTGAAGGCGAATGCCTGGGCCAGTGAGTGGTATTTCGACGAGCAGGTGGAAGAGCTTTACCGCTCGAGGCTTTTCTATTCGGACGTTGTGGCTGACTACGATGACTGCGTCCGCGGCTGCGATCTGGTGCTTGGCTACCGCCTGCACGGCAACCTCATGGCCTTGGCCAATGGCGTTCCGGCGATCTACTTCACCTATGACAGCCGGACCCGCGAATTCGCCGATACCTTCAAGATCCCCAGTTTCGATGTATTTGCCGAGAAGGTCTTCCGGCTTGGAGATCTCTGGGATCAGTCGGCTTTCGATGCATTCAACCATGCCTATGCGCAGACTTACGCCGCGATGCGGGAGTTTCTGGACGAAAACAACGTTGATCACGTGATGCATTCTCCGGCGACGCTCGAACAAATAAACGATTTGAAAATCGCCTGGAGATGAAGCGAAAATGGTTTGAAAATGAAAACAAAATGAAAGTATTAGCGAGATTTATTGTGAATTGTTATTGATCGTGTTGTTAATTAAACCTCGTTAAATTCATGTTGATTCTCAATAATTTGTGGTCATGCCTCATTCTTGTCGTAAACTCTTTTGAATAACTGTAAATCGTATTTGCAGGGTGGGTGTATAAAGGTGCGCAGCCGCTCAGTCGGAATGGGGGCTTGAATGACAGTCGTGGCCACACAGGAATCGTTTGCCGTTCGCAAGCAGGCCGGAGAGGCCGTGCTTCTCAAGGAGTTGACCCTGATCGTGGCCGGGGTGGCGCGGCAAGACATTCCCGCAACCCTGCTGGGCGCTGTCCGAACCGTTTGGTTCGAAGGGCTTGAGGAGAGCGGAGCCTGGTTTTCGGACGAAAACGGTAAACGGTTTCTGGTGGCTGAAGTGCCGCTGATGCCTCTGGCTGTCCTTGTCGGTTCTGCCGAGCAGGCCGGGAAGAACCTGTTTTTCAAGTGGCTTCAACGTCATGGCGTTGCGCAGATGCCCGCGGCTGTTGTCTGGAACGGTGACGACGTCGGTGCAACGGTGGCCTCTCTTGTCGGACTCGTGGCGGGCCATGTGAATGCCGGTGCGCGGCGGCTTGCGTTGTCGAACAAGGAACTCAAGACACTCCGGAGCCTCAACGACGACCTTCAGAACCGGTTCGCGGCCATCGAGGCCTTTTTGAACCGTTACGGGCTTCAGCCGCTCGATCTGATTTTCGCCAACGAACCCGCGGAAAATCCGCTCAATCCGAATGTGCTGGCCACCGCGCCCGCCGAAGGCATCTGTCAGATCCTTCCGGTGCCGAGCGCGGGCGTCAGCAGCGTCGCCATTCATATCGAGTCCATGGGTGTGCGTCAGGATCTGAAGATGCGCGCGCAACTGGTTACGCTTGAGGATCAAAGGATCGTCGAAACCTGGCAATTCACCAGCGGTGATCTTCTTGCGGGCTGGAACAATTTCGGCCTGTCGCGCTCGCTGGCGGGCTTGCGCAGAACGCTTGAGTTCCGGTTGCAGATCGAACAGAGCGAAGACGAAATGCCGGTCCTGTCCGTGGGAGGGCTGCAACCTATCGAGATGTTTCAGGTCCGTGGCGCCTCGACCGGCGCCCCGGTTCTGAAAAACAGTCTGGCCCTGCAGGTCTGGGGTGGCATTCCCGGTGTTTCCATGCCGTCTCACGCCAATTACATACCGGCGCAGTCCCGGCAGGCCGGTGCGGGAGAAGGTTTCGACGACGTACCGGTCGCCCCGGGCATTCTCGAACATGCGTGCCTGGCGAACGCGGAGGAGGTGACCTTCGATTTCGAGGCGATCATGCCACTGCCGACGGAGCGGGCGATCGGCTGTCATCCTCCTGCGAAGGGAATGACAATCGGGATGTTGCCGGACGCCTGCCCGCCCGAGGTCGTCAGGATGTCGGTAAAAGCGTTCATCGACAACAGCCGCGCGGCCGACATCGATTTCGGGCTGGTCGTTGCGCGGGACCTGGATGCGGCACGCGATCTTTTCCTGGAGGTCCGGGAGCCGGTGGCGGGAGAGGCCTGGTCCGGCTGGAAATCCGTCACCTACGGTGACGTGGCGCATTTGAGTGCCTTTGCCGCGGAACGGGTCGGCGTGTGGCAGAACGTCTACTTCGCAACCCGGATGAGCGAGGCTGGCGGCAACGATTTCGCCTGGGCGAAGTTCAAGAACTTCCGAGCCGTCGTGAGCGGATGAGCGAGATGTTCGACTTGACGGTTCCCGGCTCGGACAAGCCGAATGTCCGCCACGCGGAATTCGGCAGTTCCGGCCCGGACGCTCCGGTGCTCGCGATCCTCATTCCGGTGTTCAAGCATTCGGTTCTTCTGGCGGAGGCGATCGAGTCGGCGCTTGCCCAGGTTGCGCCCTTCAAGATTGCAGTCGTGATCGTGGACGACGGTTGCCCCTTTCCCGAAACGGCTCATGTCGGACAGGCCTATGCGCTTGCCCATGAAAACGTCTTTTACCTCAGGAAGGCGAATGGCGGCCTGAGTTCCGCGCGCAATTACGGCATCGAATTCGCGCTGCGCAGCTTCGCCGGCCTGGAGGCGATCTATTTTCTCGACGCGGACAACCGGATTACACCGCCGGCGATGCGCGTTCTCATGAACTTCCTGCGTTCCAGCGCGGGGGTCGACTGGGTCTATCCCAACATCGACAAGTTCGGGATCGAATGGAACGGCAACTACACCGCTCAATATTCCAGGCTGTTGCATGTGACGTTCGACAATATCTGCGAGGCCGGCAGCCTGGTCTCCAGATCCATCCTCGATGCCGGGGTTCGCTTCGATGAAAGCATGAAGTCCGGCTTCGAGGATTGGGATTTCTGGCTGCAGGCGATCTCGAAGGGGTTCAAGGGGGCGAACCATCCGTTCTTCGGCTTTGAGTACCGCCAGCGCGCCGAAAGCATGCTGCGCGATTCAAACAGATCGCGCGAAAGCATCCTTGCCTACATCAAGACCAAGCACAAGAAGCTGTTTTCGCCTGACACGCTCTTGAAATGGGAACATGAGGAGGCTCCGCGTTTCGCCGCCATCGGTACCGATTCCTACCTCGTGGATCTCTTCACCGATCCGGTCGCGCGCCCTGAAAACCGGAGCCTCGAGGAGTTCGTCAGGCGCTTCTGGGCCGCGCGTTCGGAACCCGAGACATTTGGCGTGCCGCCTTTCTGGCTCTGGATGTCCCCCCCTCATCGGGAGGCCCTGAGGAGCTTCGGTCTGCTTCACAACGTGCTGTGGCTGGGCGAAAGGCTGTCCCAGTCCAGCCATTTTGTCGCGATCCGTTTCGAAAGCGACAAGGACAGGATCGCGGTCGAGGTGGTCGAGCGGGGCGCGGGCAAGCCGCTTGCCAAGCGGCCGCTCGGCTGGATGTGCTCGCTCGGGATCGTTCAGCAATGCGTGGCCGACAAATCGGACGACTGGGTCCGGTCGCTCCAGGGAGACAATCCGGCGCCGAAAGTTGCCGAGATCGTCATCCGGGGTCCGTTTTCGGCGGACGATATCCAGGGGACCGCGCTGTCTTCGACCAACAGCCTTCTGGCAACGCTTGGGGCGCTTCGGGACAGCGGCTACAAGCACGATCCGGACGAGCGCTGGATCTGGCGTTCGGCCTATCTGCCCGATCGCAGCAGGTACTTCGAGCTTCTGCGCCAGACCGCCGGAGCCGGGCCCCTCATGCCGCGCCTGGCAAAGGAGGGCGGCGCGCTGAGGATCGGTCTGCTTCTGCCGATCGCCTCTTTCGGTGGGGTGGAAAAGGTCGCCTACGCGATGGCGCGGGTGCTGAAGCAGGCCGGTTGCGAAGTTCATCTTTTTGTCTTCGGCAAGCCCGTGTACAGCCGTATCCCGGACAACGAGGGTGTTTTCGACAGTCTCAATTTCCTGGCCGCCGACTACCCGTTGTGGGGTGGTCCGCAGACCTTCTCCGGTCATGAGATCCTCATGGCGGAGGACGAGAATGCCCGACTGGAAGAGGTCCTCGGTCTCCTGACCGGGCTGGATGTGGTGGTCAACAACCAGCTGGCGCCTGCCAATGCCGTGTTCGGAGAACTGCGGCGGCGCGGCGTCAAGGTGGTCAATTACATTCATGTACTGGACAGTTCGGAAATGGGCCGTCCAGCCGGTCACCCTTATCTGGCGCTTGCTTACGAGCATATCTACGACAGTGTTCTGACCTGTTCCCGGGATATGGCCGAGTGGCTTCATGCCATGGGGGTGCCCATGGCCAAGCTCCTGCATATTCCGAACGCCGCCGGCTATCCGATGGCGCCCGACGAGGTGAAACGGCTGGCCGACGGACGGCAGCGGGACAGGGACGGGCCTCTCAGGGCCCTGTTTCTGGGACGGCTCGACCGGCAAAAGGGGATCGAGCGCATCTTCGCCGCCGCCCGTGCCCTGAAGCGGCGAGGAGTCGAAATCGATTGGCGCATCGTCGGGGCTGATGTCCTGGACGAAGGCGCGGGCGGGTCATGGAAGGAGCGCTTCGGCGATATCGGCATCAAGGTCGAGCCGCCGGTCCACGACAGCCGCCGTCTGAGCAAGCTGATGGCCTGGGCGGATGTCTTTGTGCTGCCGTCCCGCTGGGAAGGGGCGCCGCTGACAATCGTTGAGGCGCAGCGCCTCGGCTGCGTTCCGGTCGTGACGGACGTCGGAGCGGTCAAGGAACTGATCGAGGACGGCGTCGATGGCCTTCTGCTGCGGTCAAACGACGACGGCGTTGTCACGTACGATCTGATCGCTGTCCTCGAAAGTCTCGCGCAACCGGGGACAGTCTTGCGGGAGTTGTCCGCGAAAGCAGCCTCCCGGGCATCCGAACGCAGCTGGGAGAAAAACCTGCAGCCGTTTCTGAGGCAGTTGCACAAGTGGTTTCCCGACCAGCTTCAGAGCATCCGGCGGGGCAAAGTGGCGCGTTCCGGCGGCGGCGACGCCGTGCAGAAGTCCCCAGCGGAAAAGCGCGATGCGGGAACGCGGGGCCGGCATGAGCCGTGGGTGCGCCATATCAAGGCGCATAGATCGTGACCATTCGCGAGCCGGCGGAAACCGCCGGCTTCCGAACCAATCCGTTCAGGCGGCTGTGGTCTCGTACCCCCGGGGGTTCTTGCAGACCCAGTTCCAGGTGTCGCGGCACATGGCGTCGAGATCCCGCTCCGCCTTCCAGTTCAGCAGTTTTTCGGCCATCGCGGTGTGCGCGAAGCACTCGGCGACATCGCCGTCGCGCCGGGGGGCGAAGGAATACCGGATTTCCTTGTTCGATGCCCGCTCGAAGGCGCGGACCATTTCCAGGACGCTGTAGCCGGTTCCGGTCCCGAGGTTGACGGCAAAACAATTGGACGGAGCCGCGCCGGAGGCCAGGACCTCGTGCGCGCGCAGGTGACCCTCGACGAGGTCGGTGACATGGATGTAGTCGCGTATGCCGGTTCCGTCGCGGGTTTCGTAATCCTTGCCGAAAACCGACAGCTCCGCTCTCCGGCCATCCGCGACCTGGGTGATGAAGGGCATCAGATTGTTCGGGATGCCAAGCGGGTTCTCGCCGATCAGGCCGCTGTCGTGCGCCCCGACCGGGTTGAAGTATCTCAAGATTCCGAACCGCCAGGAGGGATCGCTCGCGGCGATGTCGCGCAACATGTCCTCGATCATCAGTTTGGTCCGGCCATAGGGATTAACGGCCGATGTCGGATGATCCTCGGTGAGCGGCAAATACTTCGGTTCGCCGTAGACGGTGGCAGACGAGGAAAAGATCATCTGCCTGACGCCGCATTTCGCCATGGCCGAGAGAAGGCGCTGCGTACCGACGACGTTGTTGTCGTAATAGGCGAGCGGGTCCTTCGTGCTTTCTCCGACGGCTTTCAATCCCGCGAAATGGACCACCGCCGAGCAGCCGTATTGGTCGAGCACGGCTTCAAGCCTGGCCTGATCCCGGATGTCGGCCGCCTCGAATGCGACCTTCCGGCCGGTGATCGCGCTCACTCTGTTGAGGCTGACACTGTTGGCGTTGGACAGATTGTCCAGAACGACAATGTCATGACCGGCCTCGAGGAACGTGACACAGCAATGTGAACCGATGAAGCCAGCGCCGCCGGTGATAAGTACAGTCATGTAGCCCCCATTCGCCAGAAATCAGTGCAAATTGCACGAGTTTTATTTCGAATTTCGATCTATACTAAGTATTGCTGTTCTTCTTTTATTTATTGATTCTTCTTTGGTGAAATTAAGGCAAGTAAAATTTTGAAAAAATTGAAACTAAATCTGTCGATCGAGGGGCCTCTTACTTGTGTGGACGCGCGGAAAATCGCTGTCGCCTCAACCTGAGGGCGAGCGAAGGCTGCGCCGAAAAACGCACATGGGTGCGTCCGGCGGGAAGGCCGGCGCTGAATGGGCTGAGTTTCAAGCTGGTGGATGACCGCCGCTAAAAGAGGCGGGGGGAGCGGTCAGTCCCGGCTGCTCTCGGGCGCAAGGTCTGAAAAGCCGGCGGTGCCACCGGTTTCGAAGGCGACGCGCTTGGCGGATTCAAAAAGTGCTTTTCTGTCTTCCGGCTTGCGCAATCTGCCGAGATTGGTGACCGTGGTCATCACGCAGGCGATCTCTTGCTGGGCGTCGAAAACGGGAACAGCCTGCCCGGTGATGTTCGGCAGCAGGTGGTCGGTCAGTTCGGCCCAGCAGCTTTTTCGGACTTCACCGATGAGTGCTTTCGAAGGCTCTTTGCCTCTGAAATGGTCGGGCTGCAGGTTTCTTGCCGCCTGAATGTTGCTTGCCGGAAGGTAGGCCTGAAAGACAAGGCCGCAGGCGGAGTTGTCGACCGGCAGGATATCGCCAAGGCCGACGGAGCTGATTGAAAAAAAAGCGCTGCGGTACCAGCGCACCAGGGTGGGGCCGCGTTCCGTCCAGATCGCCACGCCGGTGCTTGCGGCCGAACCGCTTGCGAGTTTTTTCATGTGACTGGCGGCGATCTCGACCGGGTCGACTCTCTTCAGCGCGCCGATCCCGATGCTGAGCGCCGTCGGTCCGAGATCGTAAAATCCGGTTTGCGGGTCCTGCATGGCGAGGCCTTCCTTGACCAGGCTTTGCAGATAACGATGCGCTGTCGGGCCGCCGGTTCCGGCTTGCCGGGCAATGACGCCGAGAGCCAGAGGTTCTTCGGCGTTCGCCAGTATCTTCAGGAAACGGGTCGCGATCGAAACCGACTGGATCGTGCCGGAGCGTTTGCCGGGTTTGTCTGTGGCAGCAGCTGCTTCCGACTCGCTCATTCGACCGGTGCTCCAAGCCCGAGAACCTGTGCGCCGGCGTGTCGCTGCTGTCTGTTTCCGCTCAAGTCACCCTCCCATTGCCTGTCGTCACGTTAGGCTGCTTTTTCTGTCTGTGCAATCGGATGGGAACTCGAATTATCTTTTCTAATCAGTTTGTTGAGGCGGGGTGTTGCGAACGTGCAACTTTTAAACATGAACTTCTTGCTCATATTGTAATGCAGAATGCATTCTATATAGTGAAATTTAACCAAAGGGACAGCCGGTTGGGGCGCCGCCTTTCAGGAAGGGGGCTGCGCGGCGGTCCCGCAGGCCATTTTCGGAGTTTTGCCAGCTAGAGTCAGTCTGTTAGCCAGGCAATGAAACCTTCAGGGATCGACTATGAAATCGAGTGTGTGGGGGGTGCTGCTTGGCGGCACCGCGATTGTTTCATCGGCGTTTTTTGTTCAAGGCAGCGCATTCGGGCAGGAGGTTCCGCCGGTCGACGCCTCGGGTACCACCCTTCTCGACACGATCTTCGTCAGTGGCGAGAAAATCTCCCGCACGCTGCAGGAGACGGCCAGTTCGGTGGAGATCATCACCGGCAAGGACCAGGAAGCGCGGCCCGAACAGCAGAACGTTCAAAGCGCCATCGCGGATGTCCCGAATGTCTACTATCCGGGTACGGTCGGTGTCGCCCCGGTGATCCGGGGGCAGGACACCCAGGGGCCGAACACCGGCGCCGTCGCCTTCTATTCAGGCACCGTGCCGCGCGCCGCGATCAATATCGACGGTCACTATCAGAACTATTTCGAAACCGTGTTCGGAGGAACGTCGATCTGGGATCTGGACCAGATCGAGGTTTTCCGCGGCCCTCAGACCACCTCGCAGGGTGCCAACAGCATTGCCGGTGCGATCATCGTCAAGACGAAGGACCCGACCTTCACTCCGGAAGGGGCGTTGCAGGGCGAATACGGCAGCTATAACACGTACCGCGTGTCGGGAATGCTGTCCGGTCCCTTGAGCGACCAGGTCGCCGCCCGTGTTGCGCTCGACTACTACGGCCGGGAGACGTTCATCGACTATATCAACGCGGGTTTCGTTGAAGACACGACGGATCTGGACCCCATGTCCTTCAATGGCCGCGCCAAGCTTCTCTGGACGCCGGACGCGCTGCCGGGACTGACGGCGAAACTCACGTACGCGACGACCCAGAACAATCAGCCGACATACGAAGCCGCCACCGTCGAACCCTTCGACAATCTGGAAAACGACCAGGCCAGCGTGCCGAGTTTCTTTCAGAGGACCCATACCGGCATCGCCGATATCGTTTATGAATTCGACAACGGCATGACGTTCAGCAACCAGACCCAGTTTTCGGATCTTTCCGTGAAGCGTGACGTGGATCCCGCCGGACAGGGCAACGCGACCATCGATCAGCAGAACTGGACGAACGAGGCCCTGATCAACTTCGGCGGCGAGGACAGCAAGGTCAGCGGTGTCGCGGGTGTTTTCTTCTCGCACACCCAATCGGACGAAACGCTCATGCTGACCTTCAACGGCAATCCCGACTTCGAGGATAAGAAGGACAACATCGGTATCTTCACCGAGATCGACTACCGCATCAACGACGCCTGGATGTTGACCGGTGGGCTGCGTTTCGAAAACGACAGGGTGCAGCGCAGCGGTACGTCGACAACGGGGGCTTTCGTGCCTGTCGATTTCGACTTTGACGAGACCTTCAACGCGCTTCTTCCCAAGATCGCACTCGCCTACAATGTCACGCCGGATGTGACGGTTGGCGGCCTGGTCAACCGGGGCTTCAATCCCGGTGGCGTCGCCTTCGACTTCGTCAATGGCCAGCCTGCCGAATTCGACGCCGAAACGCTCTGGAATTATGAAGTCTTCGGCCGCGCGAACCTGTTCGACGACAAGCTCTCCGTCTCGGCGAACATCTTCTACACGGATTTTTACGATGCACAGCGCTACTTCCAGACCGAGTTGCCGTCGGCTCCGGGGGTGACCACTTATATCACCCTCAACGCCGAGCGGGCTTATTCCTACGGCCTGGAATTGGCGCTCGGCTATCAGGTTCTGGACAATCTGCGCCTGAACGCCAATGCGGGTGTCCTGCAGAGCGAGATTACGGAATTCGATGCCCTGCCGACCGTCGAAGGCAACGAGTTCTCCAAGTCGCCGGGGTATACGCTGGGATTCGGCTTTGACTGGAATGTGCTGGAGAACCTGATGCTCTCGGCGAATGTCGAGTATTTTGACGGTTACTATTCCGACGATCTCAACACCGCCGCATTCCAGATCGACCCCTATACAATCGCCAATGCCCGGGCGACCTATCAGTTCCACGATCATTTCGAGGTCTTCGGCTACGTCAACAACATCTTCGACGAACGGGTGCCGACTTACCGTGAGAACCGTCCCGGCGTCGCCAATTTCGCGATCATGACGGCGCCGCGCATGTTCGGCATCGGCGCGAAGGCGACGTTCTAAGATGCGGTTCCCGGCCTTTTTCTTCGCGGTTCTGGCGGCGGGCGCCGCCATGGCCGGCGACGTGACCGTGACGGACGACAGCGGCCGCTCCGTCACTCTGCCGGAGCAGCCGGAGCGCATCGTCGTGCTACACGAACCGCTGCTCGGCATTCCCCTGATGGATCTGGGTGTGACGCCGGTTGCCAGTTACGGCCGGGCGGAAGACGGGAGCAACCTCACGGCGCTCGATTTCGTGGACATCATCCTCGGTCCGGGCACCGAGAAACCGGGAACGGGGATCGGTCCGATCGGCAATATCGATCTCGAAAAGCTGGGACGGCTGGACCCGGACCTCATCCTGGCGACCGAGTTCGATATCGACAAGGCGGAACGCTTTTCGGCCGTCGCGCCGGTGTATCTGAAAAGCGTCAGCACAGGCGTCGCCAGCGGCATCAGCGTGCAGGAGGATCTGGCGGAGCTTCTTGGGCTGCAGGATCGCTTCAAGGCGAGAAAAGCGGACTATCTCGAAAGGGTCGCGGCGCTGCGCGACCGCTTTGCCGACAATATCGAGGGCAAAAGCTACGTCGCGATCTTCCTCACCGATCAGGTCAATCTCATCGGCGAGATGTCAGGTGCGGTGCAGGCACTCAAGGACCTCGGTTACAAGCGTGCGGAAGTCACGGATTTCGGCGCGGCGAAGGGGAGCGGCAGCACCTTGTTCATGCCTCTCAGCCCGGAGGTGTTCGTCCGGCTCAATCCGGACGTCATGATCCTAATGGGAACATATGCGAAGGAGAACCGGAGCGAGTCCGCGATCCGCAAGCGTTTGAGCCAGATTGTTCCAGGCTGGGAGAACTTCCTCCGTCCGGCAAAGGAGAACCGGCTGATGTTCCTGGATTCGGCCGAGGTCTCCACGCCGACCGTTGCCAGTGCGGAACATACGGTGGATGCGGTTGAGGCCTGGCTTTCCGAACGCTGAGGCACCCGTTTTCCGGGATGTGGTTCAGGACCCGTAGTCTCATTGCCCTGACACGAAATGCGCGTTTGAATGTGTCGTCCCGGACTTGGCTGAGGCCGAACCGGGGCGGCACTTTCCGGCGTTTTCTTCAGCGGCCGGTCAAGAGTTATTCCGAATAGGCCCGCAGGGTTCGCAGGCGCAGGGCGATGACGAAGAGCGGGACACCGATCAGGGTCAGGCTCAATCCGATCGGGAACGTCAGGCCGCCGGCCGCCCCCCTCGTCATGGCGTCGGCGGCAAGCACCAGCAGGCCGCCCATCAATCCGGAGAGCAGGAGTTTGGCGCGGCCGGTCGACGGCGAAATGGCGTTGGCGATGTGGGGAGCCATGATGCCCAGAAAAATCAGCGGCCCTACGGCCGACACCGCCGCCGCGCTCAAGAGAACAGCGGCCAGCAGGATCAGCGGCCGGGTCCGGGTGACGTTTTCGCCGAGCGCCATGGCGGTCTCGTCGCCGAGGTCGTAGGCGGAGAGCGCGCGTCCGAGCAACAGGCAGACCGGCAGGCTGAGCAGGAACCAGGGCGCGAGGGTCGCGGCGCCCTGCCAATCCGCCAAA
Source organism: Roseibium aggregatum (assembly GCF_017309185.1). Taxonomy (GTDB): domain Bacteria; phylum Pseudomonadota; class Alphaproteobacteria; order Rhizobiales; family Stappiaceae; genus Roseibium; species Roseibium aggregatum_B. The sequence continues at coordinate 74,882 of NZ_JAEKJZ010000004.1, forward strand.
AGAAGCGATCCCGCCATCCAGGCGGCGAGCGCGAAAGACACCTCGTCCGGCGTGTAGAGGATCAGGATGGAGGTCACTGCGGACAGGATCGTTTCCATCGCGATTCCCATGAGCAGGATGGCCAGTCCGCTGGAGTTGCCGCTGCCGACAAGCCACAAAAGGGCAAAGGCCACCATCAAGCCGCCTGCGAGCGCGGCAAGAGGCAGGGCGGCCGGCGGCACCTGAGGCATGAACACCATGAGCACAAGGATCATCGTAACCGATCCCTGGCTGAGGCCGAACAATCCAGGGTCCGCCAGCGGGTTGCGTGCCAGGGACTGCAGGAACACGCCGGACACGGCCACCAGCCAGCCCGCCATGAAGCCGACGGCCATGCGGGGCAAGCGTACCTGCCACACCGCGAAGCTGGCGTCTTCCGGCAGGGCGGATGCGAACATGGAGCGCAGGACGTCCGCGAGCCCCGCCTGGGTGGTGCCGACGCTCACGGAAATCGCCGTGATGACCAGAGCCGCAGCCAGAAGCAGTCCGGCTCCGTAGAGATTGCCGAGCTTGATCTGCAGGCCGGATTTGAACCGGACCACGCGTTTGCCGTCGAGGGATCGCTCCAGCCTCATTTTGCCGGCCTGGCGTTCGGGGCGAGATAGTATCGCTTGACGATCAGGACGAAGATCAGCCCGCCGACAAGGTCCATGATGATGCCCGTGTGCAGCACGTAAGGGGGGAAGGCCTGCCGGGCGATCAGATCCGCCAGCAGGCAGACCAGCGCGCCGAGAAAGGCCGAGGCCGGAAGAGCGGCAGAGAAGCGGGCACCGACCAGAGGGCGCACTATATGCGGCACGACAAGGCCGACGAAGCCGACGGGTCCGCAGATCGCGACAGCCGAACCGGCGGCGGCGAGAACAGCCGCAAATGCCAGCCGGCGGGTCCAGACGACATTCACTCCGATCGAGGCCGCCTTTTCCTCGCCGAACATGATCAGGGTGAGTGGCCGCGCGAGGATCAGAAGTACGAGGAAACTGGCCGCGCCAAGTCCCCAGACCTGGTAGAGCCGGTCGGCATAAACGTGATTGATGTTGCCGGTGATCCAGCCGAGAAAATCCGAGCGGCGGGCCGGATCGGACAGAAGGACCGCGTTGGAAAGGGCGACATAGAGCATCGAAACAAGACCGCCGGCCAGGATGAAGGACAGGCCGCGCGGATCCTTGCCGCCACCGGCAAGGCGGGCGACCGCGAGGCAGGAGACAAAACCAGTGGCGGCTCCCGCCAGGGCTGCCACCCCCTGTGCGGCGAGCCCGAGATCGAACAGGAAGGCGCCCGTGACGACGAAAAGCGTGGCGCCCGCGTTGATGCCGATTGTGGACGGAGCGGCGAGCGGATTGCGCAGCATGCCCTGGGTGACAAGACCGCTGGCGGCCATCATCGCGCCTACATAGATCGCGATCAGCGCGCGGGGCAGCCTCTGGTAGACCACGACATAATGATTGAAATCCTCCGGGTTGAAGGCAAGCAGCGCCGAGAGGACGTCTGCGAAGGGGATGTAGGTCGTGCCGATGGCGAGATTGGTCACAAAGCCCGTTGCGAACAGGACGGCCACGAGGCCGTTCACCGCAAGACTCCGGGTCAGCATGCCTGCGCCCGTCTTTCGTCGCCAAGCCTCGGCAGGCAGACGAGGCGGTTGCCGCGTTCGAACACCTCCACATCCAGATCGAAGACACGGGCGATGTTTTCCGGGGTAATGTTTTCCGCAACCGGCCCCGAGGTCAGCACCTCGCCGTCCTGCATGATGACAACGTCATCCGCGAAGGCGGTGGTCAGGTTGAGGTCGTGGAGAACGGTGACCACGGTCTTGGCGGAGCGGGACGAAAGATCCCGGACCAGCCCCAGAATGCCGAGCTGGTATTTCATGTCTAGATGGTTGACGGGCTCGTCCATCAGGACGATGTCGGAATCCTGCGCGAGGATCATCGCGATCCAGGCGCGCTGCCTCTGGCCGCCGGACAGGGAGTTCATTTTCCGACCCGCCATGTCCGCGAGGCCGACTGTTTCCAGTGCCGAACGGAACAGCTCCCGGTCTTTCTCGCCCGCGCCGCCGAACATCGAGTAGCGTGCGTATCCGGCCAGCTCGATCAGCTCCCCGACCGTTATGTATTCCGGACAGTGGCTTTCCTGCGGAAGGTAGGCAATCCGCCGGGCGAACTGACGGCGGTTCATGTTCTTGACCGGCTTGCCCTCGAGGTGCACATCGCCGGCGGACACGGGGAGAAATCCCATGATCGCTTTCAGGAGGCTGGTCTTGCCGCAGCCGTTCGGGCCGATAATGGCTGTAAACCGGCCGGCGCCGAAGGTAACAGAGACGTTTTTCAGAACCTCGGTCTTTCCGTAAGCCGCGCTGACTTGATGCGCCCTCAGCAAATTGAACCTCTTGATATTTCGCAATGCAGAAGTCTTTATACTATGTGGAATGCATCAGCAATTCCGCCGATCTGCCCGCACGCCCATTTCACAAGGAAAGAACGACCGGATGACGTCTTCAAGGAAGCTTCACATTGGGATGTCTTTGGCCCCGACCTGGCTTAGTGGAGATGCTTGGCGCAGGGGCGACAGCGGCGTTGAAGGACTGTTTTCGCCGCATTATTATGTAGATATCGCACAACGGTCCGAGGCTGCAAAGCTCGATTTCGTGTTCCGTCCCGATACCCTGTTCCTGGATGCGGCGCGGCTTGAAGACAGTCCAGGCTTCGCGAGCCTTGATCCGACGATCCTGCTGGCAGCCATTGCCGGTGCGACCAGCCGCATCGGTTTGCTGTCGACGGTCTCGACGACCTTCCTTCCGCCTTATGTCATCGCCCGGCAGATCCAGTCGCTGAACGCCCTCAGCAACGGACGCGCGGGTTGGAACATCGTGACCGCGCTCGACGGCAACGAGAATTTCGGTCTCTCGGACATGCCGTCCTCCGACGAACGCTATGCGAGAGCCAAAGAGTCCGTGGAGATTGTCCGCCGGTTGTGGGAGGGGTTTCCCGGCGACGCGCTCAAACTGGACCGGGAAACGGGCCGTTATGCCGATCCGGCCGCCATTCGCGCGATTGATTTCGATGGCCGGTTTTACAAGGTCAGGGGCCCGCTCAACATGCCGGACATGGCAGAGGATCCGATTCCGCTCATTCAGGCCGGAGCATCGCCCACGGGGCGGGCCTTCGCGGCGTCGATTGCCGACGCCGTTTTCGCCGCGTCGCCGGACAGGGACGCGGCCATCGAGTTGAGGGCCGACCTTCGAAACCTGGCGGAAGCCTCGGGCCGGTCCGCGGACAAGATCAGGGTGCTGCCGGGGCTGAGCCTTTACCTCGCCGAAAGCCGGGGCGAGGCGCTCGAGCTTTACATGGAAACGCACAAACGACTGAACCGGGGCCAGAAATTCGCAGCCGTCAAGGCGTGCATCGGACTGGACCTGACGGATTGGCCGAACGACAGGCCGGTCACTGCCGAGGATCTGCCGGAAGAGCCGGCAACCGTGAAGAACCGGACCATGGCAGGACTGCTCAGACGGCTCATCGTCCGGGACAGCCCGACCCCGGACGAACTCCTGAAACGCCCGGAGGTGATCGGCTCCGCCCATTGGCAGATCATCGGTACGGTCGAAGACGCGATCGAGGGCATCCGGGACTGGCACGACGCGGGGGCGATCGACGGGTTTATCGCGGTGCCGGGCGGTTCGGTTTCATCGATGCATCTGACGTTGCACGAACTGGTTCCCAGGCTCGCCGAGGCGGGGCTGTTCCGTTCCGACTATTCCGGCACCAGTTTTTACAGCCACTTGACGGAAGAGTAGGCACCGGGGTCAGCGGCCGATTGCGTAGGCCTGCATCAGGCGCGGAGTCGCGCCGGCCTTGAGCGTCCCGTCCTCCTCCCTTTTCGCGGCCGTCAGGCGGCCGATGGTCCAGTTGCCGGAGACCTCGACGGAATGGCCACGCGCCTTGAGCGCAGCAATGGTCTCATCGCTGAAGTTTCCTTCCGCCATCAGGTGACCCGGCTGGCGCTGTCGCGGATGGAAGGACGTCGGGAAATGAGTGGTGTGGAACAGCGGCTGGTCGATCGCCTCCTGCAGGTTCAGACCGTGATGGGCCAGGCGCAGGAAGAGTGACAGCTGCCACTGGTCCTGCTGGTCGCCGCCGGGCGTGCCGAAGGCGAGCGTCGGCCGGTCTTCGAAAAACGCGAGGCTGGGTGTCAGCGTCGTCCTCGGGCGCTTGCCCGGTGCGAGGCTGGTGGGAAGGCCTTCCTCCAGCCAGAACATCTGGGCCCGCGAGTTCAGGCAGAAGCCGAGCGAGGGAATGATCGGCGAGGACTGCAGCCAGCCGCCGGACGGGGTGGCGGAGACCATGTTGCCCCAGCGGTCGATGATGTCGATGTGGACGGTGTCGCCGCGCTTTTCGGAAAGATGCGCCATGGTTGGCTCGTAGAGGCCGGCGCTCGAGATGCCCGCCTTCTCGATCACCGCCATATTGCGTGCGACCTGATCCTCGTAGCCGGAAAGAACACCGGGGCGCAGATCGAAGGACGCCCGGTCGACGATCAGCTTGCGCCGCTCGGCGTTGTAGGCCTCCGACAGAAGCTCCTGCATCGGCACGTCGCAGAAGGCCGGGTCGCCGTAATAGACCTCGCGGTCCGCATAGGCGAGCTTCATGGCCTCGGTGACGTGGTGAACGAAATCCGGACCGGCGGGATCCATTGCACCGATGTCGAAACCGCGCAGGAGAGCGAGCGACTGAAGCAGCACCGGGCCCTGGCCCCAGGGGCCGGTCTTGGCGACGGTCCAGTCGTGGTACTCGTCGGTGAGCGGGTCTTCGTAGGTCGCGCTCCAGCTGGCCAGGTCGTCCGGCGTCAGCACCGCCTTGTGCTTTGCGCCCGAGCCGTCCATGACCTCAGCCGTCTTCAGGAAGTCGCCGATCGCCTCGGCAATGAAGCCACGGTAGAAGCAGTCGCGGGCGGCGTCGATCTGCGCCTCCCGGCCACTGGCACCTTCGGCCTCCTTCAGAAGCCGCTTCCAGGTTTCGGCGAGCACCGGGTTGCGGAACATCTCCCGGGCCTCTGGCGCGTTGCCACCGGGAAGCCAGGTCTCGAAGGATGTCGGCCATTCCGTTTCGAAGAAATCCTTCAGCCCGGCAATGGTCGAGGCGGCGGCCGGCAGCATCGGCTGGCCGTTTTCGGCGTAATAGATCGAGGGTTCCAGCACGTCGCGCAGGCTCAGCGTGCCGCGGTCGCGCAGCATCAGCATCCAGCCGTCGAAAGCGCCGGGAATGACCGTGGCGAGGAGACCGTTGCCCGGAATGAGATTGATGCCTTCCGCCTTGTAGTGGGCGATGGTCGCTCCTGCCGGTGCCGGCCCCTGGCCGCAGAGCACCCTGGTTTCGCTCCGTTGCGCGTCGTGGAAGATCACCGGCAGGTCGCCCGCCGGACCGTTCAGATGCGGCTCCAGCACTTGCAGCACGAGACCGGTCGCGACGGCGGCGTCAAAGGCATTGCCGCCCTTTTCCAGCATGCTCATGCCGACGGCGCTTGCGATCCAGTGGGTCGAGGCGACGACGCCGAAGGATCCGGTAATCTCGGGGCGGGTGGTAAAGGTAGTCATCAAGGATACTCTTCGAGGTTCAAAAAACGTGTCAGGATTCGCGCGGGTCGAGCGCGTCACGCAACCCGTCGCCGAGAAGGTTGAAGCCGAGGACGACGAGGAAGATGGCTGCGCCCGGCCACCAGGCCATCCAGGGGGCCTGGGTCATGAAGTTCTTGGCGACATTCAACATCGAGCCCCAGCTGGGGGCCGGAGGCTGCTGGCCGAGCCCGAGGAAGGAAAGACTGGCTTCGGCGATGATCGCGGTCGCGACCGTCAGCGTCGCCTGGACGAGGACGGGGGCGAAGACGTTCGGCAGGATGTAGCGGGCCATGATGGCGAAATGAGTCAGGCCGACGGCGCGCGCGCCTTCGACATAGTCTTCCGTCTTGACCGCCAGCACCTGGCCGCGGGTCAGGCGGACGAAGATCGGCATGGCCGAAAGACCGATGGCGATCATTGCGTTGGTCAGGCTCGGTCCGAGAAAGGCGGCGAGTGCGATTGCCAGAATGAGAAAGGGCGTTGCCAACAGGGCATCCGTCACGCGCGAGATGGTCTGGTCGATCCAGCCGCCGAAATAGCCGGAGATCAGGCCGAACGGGACGCCGACGCAAACGGCGATCAGAACCGAAACGACACCGGCGAGCAGGGAAGCCTGGGCGCCCCAGATCATGCGGGACAAGATATCCCGGCCGATTTCGTCGGTGCCGAGCCAGTGGGCGGCGGAGGGAGCCTTGCGGACGGCGGTCCAGCTCGTCGCGGCCGGATCGGCGATCGGCAGGATCGGTGCCGCGGCGGCAATTCCAATGAAGAAGATCACGATGACGAAACCGAAGAGTGCGCTCCTGTTGGTCTTCAGCTTCTTCCACGCCCGGTTCTCCGGCCGAACGGCTTCTTCTTCGACAGTTTCAGAGGTAGCAATCGAGGCGCTCATAGGCTGCTCCTCATGCGCGGATTGAGAAGGAAGTAAAGAACGTCGGCAATCAGGTTCATCAGGATGAAGCCGGCGGCGGTGCACATGACGATGCCCTGGACGACCGCGTAGTCGCGGGTGAAGACAGCGTCGACGATGAGTTTGCCGAAGCCCGGAATGGTGAAGATCTGTTCGGTCAGGACCGCCCCGGCGAGCAATTCGCCGAACAGCAATGCGCTCAGGGTCACGATGGGCAGAAGCGCGTTGCGAAAGGCATGCTTGAGGATGACGGTCTTTTCCAAAAGCCCCTTCGCTCTCGCGGTGCGCACGTAATCGGCCTTCAGCACCCCGAGCATGGCGGAGCGTGTGTGACGCATCAGCGTCGCTGCCAGCGCCGTGCCAAGGACGAAGGCGGGCATGATCATCGTCTGAAACGATTTCAGCGGATCGACGAAGGGGCTTTCGTAGCCGGAGGCCGGCAGCCAGCCGAGATGCACGGAGACCAGCATGATCAGCATGATTCCAAGCCAGAAATTCGGGATCGACAGGCCCGAGAGCGCGACGAAGTTGGCGACGTAATCGATCACCGTACCCTTCTTGACCGCCGAGAGAATGCCGGCGGGAATGCCGATGGCGAACGCAATGATCATCGCCATGGCTGCGAGCTGAATGGTGACGGGAAGCTTGTCGGCGATCAGTTGCGTGACCGGCTGGCTGGTGCGCAGCGAAATGCCGAGGTCGCCCTGCAGCATGGCCTTCATCCAGTAGAAATACTGGTAGATGATCGGATCGTTGAGCCGGTATTTTTCCCGGATGAATTCGAGAACCTGGGGATCGCGTTCCTCGCCCGCGAGCACAAGCGCCGGGTCGCCGGGCAGCAGTTTCTGCAGCACGAACACGAAGACCGAGACGAGGAGAAGCGTCGGAATGGCGATGACAAGCCGGCGCGCGATATAGGACAGCATTCAGGCGTTACCCGGTTCGTGCGGGACCCGGCTGACCGGGTCCCGCATTGGCTGGTTTATTTGAACTTGACGTTCTCGAGGCGGATCATGCCGTCCGGATAGGGGGTGAAGCCGTCCAGCTTGCCGGAAAGCGCCCAGATCCAGGTCGGGTGGTAGAGATAGACGATCGGCAGCTCGTTGATCAGGATATCCCGGGCCGCGTCGTATTTTTCCTTGCGGGTCGCCGTATCGTTGCTCTGCCGGGCTTCATCGAGAAGCTTGTCGACTTCCGGGATACACACCTTGCTGTCGTTGATGCCGCCCTTGCAGGTCATGAACTGGTGGATGTTGCCGTCCGGATCGACGCGTCCGGACCAGCCGACCTGGCTTGCCGTGTAGTTGCCCGCGGACTGATCAGCCAGGAGGCTGGCGAATTCCATCGACTTCAGCTTGACATTGAAGCCGGCCTCGGCGGCCATGGCCTGCACGACCTGCATCATCTGGGTCTGGACCGGGTTGTTCGCCACCTGAACCTCGACGTCCAGGCTGTCGTAGCCGGCTTCCTTCAGAAGTTCCTTGGCCTTGGCGACATCGCGGGCCGGAACCGGGTAGTCCTTGTCGTACCAGGGGCTGGTCGGCGGGAAGGGCTGGTTGCCGGGCGCGAAGGCGCCTTCGAAAACCACCTGGTTGATCGCGTCGCGGTCGAGCGACAGGCTGAAGGCCTGACGGATCTTGGGATCGTTACCGAAAGGGTTGTCGCCGCGCTCTCCGTTGTTGAGGTTCACGGTGATGCCCTGGTAGCCGAGGCTGACGGCTTCGGCATAACCGAGGCTGCCGTCGCCCTTCACGGAGGCGACGTCGGTGGCCGCCAGCCGCTCGAGCATGTCGATGTCGCCCGACCTGAGGTTGGCGAGGCGTACGGTCGTGTCCGGGATCGGCAGGAAGGTGACCGTGTCGAAGTTGATCGCATCCGCGTTCCAGTAATCGGCGAATTTCTCAAGCACGATACGGTCCTGCTGGACGCGTTCGACGAACTTGAAGGGGCCGGAGCAGACCGGCTTGGCGCCGAATTCGGCGCCGGCCGCTTCCGCTGCCGTCGGCGAGATCATCATGCCGGACCGGTCGGCGAATTGTGCGAGCAGGGTCGCGTCCGGCGCGCCGAGCGTGATCTTGACCTGAAGCGGGCCGGAGACCTCGACGGTCTCGATCGACTTCACTTCACTCTTGCGCCGGCTTTCGGGAAGGGTTTGCGAGCGTTCGATGTTGGCCTTGACGGCCTCGGCGTCGAAGGGGGTTCCATCATGGAAGGTCACCCCCTCGCGCAGGTCCATGGTCAGGACCTTGCCGTCGTCGGACCAGGACCATCCGGTGGCGAGCTGCGGAATGATCTCGAGGTCTGGGGTGATGTCGACCAGCTTGTCGCACAGCGAGGTGTAGACGATACGTCCGACAAAGGTCCGGGACTGATCCGGATCGAGCACATCGGCATCGTCCTGCAGGCCGATGCGCAAGTCGGCGGCCTGGGCCGCGGTGGCTAGTGTCGTGGCGCTGAGTAGTAGCGCCGCCAGTAGTTTGTTACGCATTGTTATACTCCTCTCGGAAGGGTCTCTTCAGATGTTTCCGGCCGTCGTCGGCTCTTGTTGTTGACTTCTCTCTCGGAACAGCGCGAAGCGCTTCGCAGCGGTGTCGCTGCGCGGCGGTTCTCGCACGGCGCTTTCGGCGGTGTCCGCAATCTCTTTCCAGTGGTGGCAGGCGACGGTCCGGTCGCCGCCCGCCTGTCCCAGAACCGGTTTCTCACTGACACAGAGATCCGTGGCGTGGGGGCAGCGCGGATGAAACCGGCACCCCGAGGGCGGATCGAGCGGCGAGGGAACATCGCCGGTCAAGGTGGCGTTCATCGACCGGCCGTGCGGCGAAGCGATCGGGATTGCCCGCATCAAGGCCCGGGTGTAGGGATGGAGGGGCCTGTCAAAGAGGTCGTCGTTGCCGGCGAGTTCGACCACCTCGCCGAGGTACATGACGGCGATACGATCGCTCATGTGCCGGATGACGGCCAGATCGTGGGCAATCAGGATCAGCGTCAGATCGAATTCGGCTTTCAGGTCTTCCAGAAGGTTGATGACCTGTGCCTGGACGGACACGTCGAGTGCGGAGACGGGCTCGTCGCCGACGATCACCTTCGGACCGCTGGCAAGCGCCCGGGCAATGCCGATACGCTGGCGCTGACCACCGGAAAATTCATGCGGATAGCGGTTGGCGAAGGCCGCGCGCAGACCGACCTTGCCCAGCAGTTCGGCGACCTTCCGGCGACGCTCGGCCCGGGTGAGGCGCGTATGCACCTTCATCGGTTCCTCGATCAGGGCGCCGACCGTCATGCGCGGATTGAGCGAGGAAAACGGGTCCTGGAAAACGAACTGGAGATCCTTGCGAAGGCGGCGCATGTCGGTTTCCGACAGCGTCGAGATGTCGTTGCCTTCATAGAGCACCGCGCCGTCGCTGGGGTGCAGCAGGCGAACGAGGAGGCGTGCGAGGGTCGATTTTCCGCAGCCGCTTTCGCCTACGATGGAAAAGGTTTCCCCGCGCCGGATCTCGAGCGAAACCTCATTCACCGCGCTCACGAAGGACGCGGTGCCGAAAAGCGTTTTCTTGCCGGGAAAACGCTTGGTGACCGCACGGGTCTCAATGATCTTTTTCGCCGTGGGCAGGCTCATGTCGCCGCCTCCGCGAACGAGATCTCAAGAGGGGCATAGTGGCAGGCCGTCCGGTGTGACGGGCCAAGCTCGTCAAGGTCGGGGCAAGCGGTCATGCAGTTTCCCTGCATGAAGGGACAACGGGGCGCGAAGCGGCACCCGGCCGGCATGCGGTCGATCGTCGGCACCATGCCGCCGATTGTCGTCAGCCGTCCGCTCCTGGGGCCGACCGAAGGAATGGAGCTCATCAGGCCGATCGAGTAGGGGTGCTGCGGATCGTCGAAGACCGCGCCGACGGGACCGTCCTCGACCACCTTGCCCGCATACATGACACAGACCCGGTCGGCGATTTCCGCCACCACGCCGAGGTCATGGGTGATCATGATCAGCGCCGTGCCGGTTTCCTTCTGAAGCTCCGCGATCAGGTCGACGATCTGGGCCTGAATGGTCACATCCAGCGCGGTGGTCGGTTCGTCGGCGATCAGGAGCGCGGGGTCGTTGGCAAGCGCCATGGCGATCATGACGCGCTGGCGCATGCCGCCGGAAAGCTGGTGCGGATAATCGTTCAGACGCTTTGCCGCTGCCGGAATCCGGACCCGGTCCAGCATTTCCAGCGCCCGCTGCCTTGCCTGAGACCGTGACACCGGTTTATGGCGCAGGACGACCTCCGCGATCTGGTCGCCGATCCGGTAGGACGGATTGAGAGAGGTCATCGGCTCCTGGAAGATCATGGAGATCCTGTCGCCGCGAAGGTCCGCCAGGGGGCGTTGAGCCATCGTGAGAAGATCGCGACCGCCGAAGGTCGCCGTGCCGGACATCACCCTTGCGACGGAGCGCGGCAGCAGTCCCATCAGCGAAAGGGCGGTGACCGACTTGCCGCAGCCGCTCTCGCCGACGATGCACAGGGTCTCGCCGGGACGAACCGCAAAGGAAACGCCGTCGACGATGTTCGCCGGCGTCCCCTTGAACCGCAGGGCGAGGTCCCGGACGTCCAGCACCGGGCCGTCTGTTTCTGCTCCGTCAGTCGGCATCCGCGGTCTCGGTTTCGCTGTGGTAGAGGAGCCGTTCCTGCAGCGCCAGCAAATGCGCGCGCATCGCCCGTTCGGCTTTCAACGGGTCACGGTTTTCGATGGCCCCTATGATATCGACATGCTGGGACCGGTAGAGCGTGATCGCATCCTTGGTCCGGACCGCCTCGCGCACATGCCGCCACGCGGCATCCTGCCGGACCCGGTCGACGACATCGAACAGTGCAAGGTAAAGCGTGTTCTTGGCGGCGCGTGCGATCGAGCGATGCAGGGCGCTGTCCCAAAGCTCTCGGCTGTCCATGTCTCCGGCCTTGGCGACGCGTGCCGCGAGATCGCGCATGGAAGCGATGTCGCCCGGCGTCGCACGAAGGGCGGCCAGCCGGGCGAGGGAGGGTTCGATCTGCAGGCGAACTTCCATGACCTCCAGCATGTTGGAGTTCTCATGCAGGGTGAGGATCTGTTTTTCCGGCTGTGCGGGTTCGCTGCCGATGAAGGTGCCGGCGCCCTGACGGCGCCAGATCTTGCCCTCCGTCTCAAGCACTTCAAGCGCGCGGCGGACCGCGCGGCGACCGACGCCGATTGTCTCGGAGAGCTCGCGTTCCGTCGGCAGTTGCTTGACGCCTTCCATGGAGAGCTGGTCGACGATGATCCGAAGCCGTTCCAGGGCCAGGCTCGAATTGCGTTGCGAGGGCTTGTCGGTGTCTTTCATGGCCTGATAGGTGAACCAATTTGAATTGGTTCCTATCTTGTCGCCATGTTTTTGGATCCGCAAGACTGTTTTGTGCGTTTTTAGGGAGCGGCCGGAAGCCGCCCTCTATCGACCGGATTTGAAGCTGAAAGACCGGGAAATCTGGCCTTAGCTCCCTGAAATCCCGAAACTATTCGGGTTTCTTTCAAGCCTCTGCGCCACGGGAACGGCTTGTTTTGCTGCGCGTGGCTGAAATTTATGCAGGGGAACAAATTTTAATCGGTCCCTCTTTTTCAAGGTGTGCCCACGCTTGAGCGGGCGAAGGTGCCGGGCGCCGCGCCAGGACAACTCGACAACACGGGAGGTTCTGGCCGGGGTTCATGACGATTTTCAAAGTCTTTTGCCCGAGCCGACCGAAGTCCGACGGTTGCGGGATGAATGCGGAATTGGTTCAAACTTCCGCTGTTCGCGGGCAGGGACTCGGTCCGGTTTGAACACCGGTGCTCCCTCGTTCAAGAAACGGAAGTTCTTTGTCCTTGAAAGCTTTCACGGCAATCTGAGCGAAGATCAGGTCGTCTGCGCAACCGATCAGCGTCTGGTCTCGAGCGCGTGGAGCAGGGCCTGAAGGTCCTCCAGAAGATGCGCGAGCCGCTCCCGGCCGACCGCTTCTTCGATGTCCGCATAGATCCTGGCGCTGGACGGGGCGACCGTTTCGATGAACAGGGCGCCCTTTTCCGTCAGCTTGACGAGATTGCGCCGGGCGTCCGAGGGATCTTTCTTGGTGCTGACGAAACCGCGGCTTTCGAGTGCCTTGAGCATGCGCGTCAGGGAGGGTGGCAGCACGAGCGCCATGACGGCAAGACTGGAGGAATCCGTCTCTCCCCGTTCCTGCAGGATCCGGATGACGCGCCATTGCTGCTCGGTGATTTCATGCGCGTTCAGGATGGGGCGGAACCTGTCCATGACGCTTTCGCGGGCGCGCAGCAGGAGAATCGGGAGGGTTCGACCGGTCTGGGCCAGGCCGAAGCCGTCTTTCACGATTTGATCCTTCATCTTCTCCCCCTGCGCGAGCAATGCCCCAAAACGATTTGCCCGGAAAGAATGTTTCTATCGAAACGAAATTGTTTTGGCATCCAATTTCTCATGGATTTCCGCAGCTTAAAAATTTACTTGATCATTAACGCGTTAATGATATGGTCGTGCCAACAAATTGACCGAGGCAAGCGGGAGCCAATTCCCGTTTCCGTACAAGTAGGTCGTTAACACGTTAACGGATTCTGGGAGGAAACCGTGCCCCACTTGTTGATAGAGTATTCCGCTGGCCTGGAAGGCCGCGCCGATGTGGCTTTGCTGTGCAAGCGCCTCTACGAGACGATGGCGGCAAACGACATCTTTCCGCTCGCAGGCATCAGGGTGCGCGCCTACCGCGCGGACCATGCCATCGTCGCCGACGCTTTGCCAGAGAACGACTTCGCGGCGCTGACTCTGAATGTTGGCGCCGGGCGCAGCGTCGATGTTCTCAAGGCTGCCGGAGATGAACTCTTCGCCGTCGCACGGGAGGTTCTGAAGGAACCGCTGGCCACCCCCCATTTCGCCCTTTCGCTTCAGATCCGGGTCGCCGACCCGGAGTTGAGCTGGAAGGACACGCCCATTCACGCCCGTCTGTCGGGCCGGAAATGAAGGAACGGACATGGACGTCTTGAACGAAAACCTCAACCGCGCGAACGCCTATCTGGCCAGGTTTCGGGACAACGGTGTTTTGAACCACATCGGTGGGGAAAGCGTGCCGGCGCTGTCCGGCGAAACCTTTGAGACGATCTCGCCGGTGGACCTGAAGCCGCTTGCCCAGGTCGCCAAGGGCGGGGCTGCCGATATCGAGCGGGCCGTAGACGCGGCCTCCGAAGCCTTCAAGACATGGGGAAAGATGCCTGGCAAGGAACGCCGCGCGATCCTGATCAAGGTCGCCGAAGGCATCGAGGCACGGGCGGAGGAAATCGCCTTCACCGAGTGCATGGACACCGGACAGGCCCTGCGCTTCATGTCCAAGGCGGCTCTGCGCGGCGCAGCCAATTTCCGCTTCTTCGCCGATCAGGCGCCGACTGCTGAAGACGGGCTCGCCCTGCGCAATCCGAACCAGTTGAACGTGACCTCGCGGCGTCCGATTGGCCCGGTGGGTGTGATAACGCCCTGGAACACACCGTTCATGCTGTCGACCTGGAAGATCGCTCCGGCACTGGCGGCCGGCTGCACGGTCGTGCACAAGCCGGCTGAATTTTCGCCGATGACCGCGAAGCTGCTGGTCGAGATCGCCGAGGAGGCCGGCCTGCCCAAAGGCGTGCTGAATCTCGTCAACGGTTTCGGCGAGGATGCCGGCAAGGCCCTGACGGAGCATCCGAAGATCAAGGCTATCGCCTTTGTCGGTGAAAGTCGCACGGGCAGCCTGATCATGGCGCAGGGGGCAAAGACCCTCAAGCGCGTTCATTTCGAGCTCGGCGGCAAGAACCCGGTCATCGTGTTTGACGACGCCGACCTGGAGCGGGCGGTCGACGCGGCCACCTTCATGATCTACTCGCTGAACGGCGAGCGCTGCACCTCGTCCTCGCGTCTCCTCGTGCAGGACACGATCTATGACGATTTCACCGCGAAGGTCGCCGAAGTCGCAAAGCGCATCAAGGTCGGCCATCCGCTCGATCCGGAAACGGTGGTCGGTCCGCTGATCCATCCGGAACACGAATCCAAGGTCCTGAGCTACTTCGACAAGGCGCGCGAAGAAGGCGCGACCATCGCCGCGGGTGGAGAGAAAGCGGGCGAGGAAGGCTGCTTTGTCCGCCCGACGCTCTTCACCGGCGCAACCAACGACATGGCGATTGCCCAGGAGGAAATCTTCGGTCCCGTTCTGACCGCGATCCCGTTCAAGGACGAAGGCGAAGCGGTCGAGATCGCCAATGGTGTCGAGTACGGTCTGGCCGCCTATCTCTGGACGGTCGATGTCGGCCGCGCGGTCCGCATGACCGACGAGCTGGAAGCCGGGATGATGTGGGTGAATTCGGAAAACGTCCGTCACCTGGAGACGCCTTTCGGCGGCGTCAAGGCGTCCGGCATCGGACGCGACGGCGGCGACTGGTCGTTCGACTTCTACATGGAAACGGTCAACGTCTGTTTCCCGCGCACCGATCACAAGATCCCGAAACTGGGCGGCTAAAGCCCCAAACGGGCGGCGCCCGCGCCGCCATTCGCGACCCTATAATCTATCAGGTAGGAAACGATGCCCATTCCGGCCCCGAACCTTTATCCGCCATTCAACATTATCCGTCTGAGCCACGTTGTCTTCGGTGTGAAGGACCTCGCCGCCAGCCGTGCGTTCTATGTGGACACGCTCGGTCTCCAGGTGACCGACGAGGACAGCGAAACCATCTATCTGCGCGCGATGGAAGAGCGCGGCCATCACTGCATGGTCCTGCGCAAGGACGACACCTCCGAAGTCCGCAGCCTGGCGTTCAAGGTGTTCGACGAAGCCGAACTCGACAAGGCGCATGACTGGTTCAAGGGCAAGGGCCACAGCGTGGAATGGGTCGAGCGGTCCTTTCAGGGCCGGACCCTGCGCACCCACGACTGCTTCGGCATGCCCATCGAGTTCTATTTCAAGATGGACCGCCTGCCGCCGATCCATCAGCAATACGCGCTCTACAAGGGCGTGAAGCCGCTGCGCATCGACCACTTCAACTGCTTTGCCTCCGACGTTGACAAGGCGGTGGCCTTCTATAACGAGATGGGCTTCCGGGTGACCGAATACACGGAAGACGAGGAGAGCGGCAAACTCTGGGCGGCCTGGACCCACCGCAAGGGCGGGGTGCACGACATCGCCTTCACAAACGGTCTCGGCCCGCGCCTGCACCACACGGCCTTCTGGGTGCCGACCCCGCTGAACATCATCGATCTCTGCGACCTGATGGCGACGACCGGTTATGTCGCCAACATCGAGCGCGGCCCGGGCCGGCACGGCATTTCGAACGCCTTCTTCCTCTATATCCTCGACCCGGACGGTCACCGCATCGAGATCTATTGCTCCGACTACCAGACCGTCGATCCGGACCTGGAAGCAATCAAGTGGGACCTGAAGGACCCGCAGCGCCAGACCCTTTGGGGTGCCCCAGCGCCAAGGTCCTGGTTCGAGCATGGCTCCACCTTCCAGGGTGTCGAGCCGGTGAAATCGGAACTGGCGGCAACGCCCATCGTGGCGCCGTGAGGACAGGCGAATGACACTGTCATCCGAACTGATGCGGGAAGCCGCCCTTGTCGGCGGCGACTGGATCCCGGCGGGCGAGGGCGCGATCCCGGTAACCAATCCGGCGACCGGCGAGATCATCGGGCATGTGCCTTATCTCGGCGCCACGGAAACGAAAGCGGCCATCGCGGCGGCGGCCACGGCTCAAAAGGACTGGGCCGCGCGCAGTGCGAAGGAGCGCGCGCTGGTGCTGCGCCGCTGGTACGATCTGATGATCGAGCATGCCGACGAGCTTGCCCGCATTCTCACCATGGAGCAGGGCAAGCCTGTGGCGGAGGCCAAGGGCGAGATTCTCTACGGCGCGTCCTTCATCGAGTGGTTCGCGGAAGAGGCGCGCCGGGTCTATGGCGACGTCATCCCCGGTCACGCGCCGGACAAGCGCATCGTGGTGATCAAGCAGCCCATCGGGGTGGTTGCCGCCATCACGCCGTGGAACTTCCCGAATGCGATGATCACCCGCAAGGCCGGCCCGGCACTGGCCGCCGGCTGCGCCATGGTGCTGAAGCCCGCCAGCCAGACGCCATTCTCCGCCATTGCCCTTGCCGTGCTGGCGGAAAAGGCCGGACTTCCCGCCGGGCTCTTTTCCGTTCTGACAGGTTCGGCGCGCGCCATCGGCGGTGCCATGACCGGCAGCGAGACCGTGCGCAAGCTGACCTTTACCGGCTCCACCGAGGTCGGCATCGAACTGATGCGCCAGTCGGCTCCGACGGTGAAGAAGCTCGCGCTGGAACTGGGTGGCAACGCGCCCTTCGTCGTGTTCGACGACGCGGATCTGGATGCCGCCGTGGAAGGCGCGATCATCTCCAAGTTCCGCAACAACGGCCAGACCTGTGTCTGCGCCAACCGGCTTTATGTCCAGGACGGCGTTTATGACGCCTTCGCCGAAAAGCTCGCTGCGAAACTGGCGACGCTCAAGGTGGGTGACGGTCTGGACGAAGAGACGGTGTTCGGGCCGTTGATCGACGATGCCGCGGTCGCCAAGGTCGAGGAACATATCGCCGACGCCACCGGCAAGGGTGCTGCTGTCGCGCTTGGCGGCAAGCCGCACGCTCTCGGGGGGACCTACTTCGAGCCGACCGTTCTGACCGGGGTAACCCAGGATATGGCGGTGGCGAAGGAAGAGACCTTCGGTCCCGTCGCGCCGCTTTTCCGGTTCAAGGAAGACGCGGAGGTGGTCGCGATGGCCAACGACACCGAGTTCGGTCTCGCCTCCTACTTCTACACGCGGGATCTCGCCCGGGCCTGGAAGGTCGGCGAGGATCTCGAATATGGCATGGTCGGCATCAACACCGGCCTCATCTCCACAGCCGAAGCACCGTTCGGCGGCATCAAGCTCTCGGGGCTGGGGCGCGAGGGATCGCGCTACGGCATCGAGGAATTCACCGAAATCAAATATCTCTGCTTCGGCGGGATTGCCTGAGGAGGCCAGTCATGGACATTCCCGCACGTATCGCCGCTTTCCGCGTCAATGGAGCCGATCGGTACGGCGTCGTGACCGATGAAGGTATCGTCGACCTGACCCAGGAATTCGGCGCCCGCTTCAAGGGCCTGCAAGAGGTGGTCGAGGCCGGTGCCCTGGAAGAGGTCATCGCGGCGGCGGAGGGGCGCAAGCCGACGTATGACGAGGCCGACGTCGACTACCTGATCCCCATCGCCCACCCGGAAAAGCTCATTTGTATCGGGGTGAATTTTCCCGACCGCAACGCCGAGTATAAAGACGGTCAGGCACAGCCCACCAAGCCGTCGATGTTCATCCGCTTTCCGCGCAGCTTCACCGGTCACGGCCAGAACCTTGTCCGTCCGCCGGAATCGGAGCAGCTCGATTATGAAGGCGAGGTGGTGATCGTCATCGGCAAGGCCGGTCGTCGGATTGCGAAGGAAGATGCCTTCGACCATATCGCGGCGCTGACGCTGTGCAACGAGGGGACCATCCGCGACTGGGTCCGGCATGCCAAGTTCAACGTCACCCAGGGCAAGAACTGGGATTCGACCGGAGCGATCGGCCCGTGGCTGGTGCCGTTCCGGGACGCTTCCCAGCTTGAGGACATCGAGCTGACAACGCGGGTCAACGGCGAAGTGCGCCAGAACGATCGCACCTCGAACATGATGTTCGATTTCCGCTTCATCGTGAACTACGTGTCCACTTTCTGCACTCTGGTCCCCGGCGACGTGATCGTGTGCGGTACGCCCACGGGCGCGGGCGCGCGCTTCGATCCGCCGATCTGGCTGAAGCCGGGCGATGTGGTCGAGGTCGAGGTCGAGGGCATCGGCGTTCTGCGCAACGGCGTGGAGGACGAGGTATGCTGATCGCGGCCCAGATCGAAGATGCTGCAAGCGTGCTGCTGGAGGCGGAGGCAAGTCGTATCCAGACAGGGCTGCTGTCCCAGAAATTTCCCGACATGACGCTGGATGATGCCTATGCGGTCCAGACGGCGCAGATCGGCCGGAAACTGGCGGAAGGACGCCGGATCATCGGCTGGAAGATCGGGCTCACCTCGAAGGTCATGCAGGCGGCACTCGGCATCGATACGCCCGACAGCGGGGTTCTCTACGACGACATGCTGTTTGAGGACGGCGGCACGGTGCCCGCCGGCCGGTTCATCCAGCCGCGCGCCGAAGTGGAGATCGCCTTTCTGATGAAAGACGCCCTTGAGCCCGATGCGACGCGCGAGGACGTTTTGGCGGCGACCGAAGCCGTGGTGCCCTCCATCGAGATCCTCGACACGCGGATCGTCCGTCAGGATCCGGAGACCGGCGCGACCCGCAAGATCTTCGATACCGTTGCCGACAATGCCGCGAACGGCGGCATCGTGCTCGGCGCGCAGCGGGAAAAGGCTGAGGCGCATGACCTGCGCTGGACCGGCGCCATCGTCTCGAAAAACGGCGAGGTCGTGTCCACCGGGCTCGGGGCCGCCGTCCTCAACGATCCGGTGATGGGACTGGTCTGGCTGGCGCGGCGCATGGGGCAGTACGGCCAGAAGATCGAGCCGGGCCAGGTCGTCCTCTCAGGCTCCTTCATCGCGCCGATCGAGTGTCCGCCCGGCACCTTCATCGAAGCCGACTTCGGCGGCTTCGGTTCCGTTTCCATCAACTTCGGGTAAATCAATGCCTGCGCCTCACAACAGCTTCAAGGCCCGGCTCAAGAGCGGGGAAACGCAAATCGGCCTCTGGCTCGGACTTGGGGATCCGTCCGTCGCGGAACTGGCGTCCCATACGGGGTTCGACTGGCTGGTCATTGATGGCGAGCACGGGCCGAACGGATTGCGCGATGTCCTGGCCCAGCTCCGCGCTATCGGCGACCGCTGCTCTCCCGTCGTCCGGGTGCGCAACGACGACCGGGCCGAAATCAAGCAGATGCTGGATGTCGGGGCACAGACGCTCCTCGTGCCGATGATCGAAACCGCCGCGCAGGCGGCGGAGGTGGTTCGCTCGATTCGCTACGCGCCGCGGGGCGCCCGAGGTGTTGGCGCGGCTCTGGCCCGTGCGAGTTCCTACAACGCCATTCCCGATTATCTGCAAACGGCGGAAACCGAACTCTGCCTGTTGCTGCAGGTCGAATCCACCAAAGGCATCGAAGCCCTGGATGACATTCTTCAGGTGGAAGGTGTCGACGGCGTTTTCATCGGTCCGGCGGATCTTGCCGCCGACATGAACCATCTGGGGAAGCCCGACGCTCCCGAGGTGCAGGCGGTCGTCAACGACGCCCTGACCCGTATCCGCGCCGCCGGCCGTGCCGCCGGCATTCTGACATCCAACCGGTCGCTCGCGGCCGGCTACCAGGACATGGGGGTCGAGTTCCTGGCGGTCGGTTCCGATGTCGGCGTGCTCATGGGCGGGCTGAAGGCGCTTCGGTCCGCATTCTGAATTTCTGCCGGCGGCGGGCTTCAAGGGGCTGCCGCATCGTTCACCGGACGGTTTGACCGTCGCACCCTCTGGGAGGAAGACATGAAATTTTTCAAACGCACTCTTCTGGCCGGGGCCGTACTGGCCTCGGGACTGATCGGCTCGCCGGCCTGGGCCGCAACCGAACTTGTTCTGTCGAGCTGGCTGCCGCCGCGCCATCCGCTGGTCGTTGGCGCGATCAAGCCGTGGGCCAAGCAGGTCGAGGAAGCGACGGAAGGCCGTGTCAGCGTCCGTGTCCTGACCAAACCGCTCGGTGCCCCCCCGGCGCATTTCGACATGGCCAAGGACGGTGTCGCGGACATCACCTACGGCCTGCACAGCTTCACCAAGGACGACAGGTTCCTGCGCTCCCGGGTCGGCCAGTTTTCCTTCCTGGGAAACGATGCGGTCGAGGTCTCGAAGAATTTCTGGACCGTTTATAACGGTCAGCTCGACGCGGCCGGGGAACATGAGGGCACGCATATTCTGGGTCTCTTCACCCACGGCCCCGGCGTTCTCCTTTCGAAGGGCTGGCATTTCGACGAGCCCGGCCAGTTCCAGGGGTTCAAGGTACGCACGCCGGGCGGGTACCCGGCGGACCTGATGTCCGGTGTCGGCGCGACCACGCTGTTCATGTCCTCCGGCGAGGTCTACGAGAAGCTTACTCGCGGTGTCATCGACGGCATCTGCATGGCGATGGATGCGGTCCGGGCGTTCAAACTCGACAAGCACATCACGGATGTCATGACCGTGCCCGGCGGACTCTACAACACGTCCTGGTTCCTTGTGATCAATGAAGGCAAATGGGAAGGCCTGTCGGCGGAAGACCGGGAAGCGATCATGTCCGTCTCCGGGCTGGCCTTCAGCGAACTGGCGGGCAAGGCCTGGAACGAGGCTGACGCCAAGGGGCTGGACGCCACGGAGAAAGCCGGGATCGACGTTTACGCGGCGCCTCAACCCGTTTTGAGCAAAATCGTCGAGGTTTCCAACCCGATCGAAGCCCAGTGGGTCGAAGCCGTCACGGCGCAGGGGTTCGACGGCGCGGCCGCATTGAAGGCAATGCAGACCGAAAAGCCCGGATCATGACCGCACAAACCGCCTTGCCGAAGCCCCTTACGGGGCTTCGGGTCCTGGTCGCCAGGATCCTTCCCGCCGTCGCGGCGGGACTGATCCTGGCCATGGTTGCCGTGACCGTGGTCGATGTCATCGGTCGCTACATCTTCAACGCGCCGCTGTCCGGAGCGTTCGAGCTGACCCAGGTCCTGCTGGCGGGGCTGGTCATGACAGGTCTGCCGATCACCACGCTCAAGGGCGGTCATGTCGAAGTCGACATTCTGTCCGGCATGTGGTCGCCGACGACGAAGCGGATCGTTTCCGCCTTCGGTGCCGGGGTAACCTCGCTGGTGCTCTTCGCGGTGAGCTGGACCCTGGTTCGGCACGGAACCGCGCTTTTCGGCGATGGCGCGACCACCGTCGAATTGTCCCTGCCGCTTTGGCCCGCCGCGGCCCTCGGGGCGTTCACCTTCGCCGCCAGCGCGTTCACAGCGCTGCTTCCTAGCCAACTCGTCCGGAGATTCTGACATGGCCGGCCCGCTTCTCGCCATCGCGATCCTGCTTGGACTGGCCATGTTCCGCGTGCCCATCGCGTTTGCCATGATCGTTGTCGGCGGTGTGGGTTTCGCAATGATCCGGGGAACGGATGCCGCCCTTTCCATGGTCGGAACCACCGCGTTCGACACGATCTTTTCCTATTCGCTGTCCGTGATCCCGCTGTTCATTTTCATGGGCAACCTGCTGGCCCATTCGGGCGTCGCGGGAGGCCTGTTTTCCGCGACCCAGAGGCTCGTGCGCCGGCTGCCGGGCGGCCTTGCGATGGCCGCCGTCCTGAGCTGCGGCGGTTTTTCTGCTGTCTGCGGATCGTCTCTGGCGACCGCGGCCACCATGTCCAAGGTGGCGATGCCGTCCCTGCGCAAATTCGGTTACGCCGACAGCCTGTCTTCGGGCGCGATCGCCGCGGGCGGCACGCTCGGCATCCTGATCCCGCCTTCGGTGATCCTGATCATCTACGGCATTCTCACCGAAAGCGATATCGGGCTTCTTTTCCTGGCGGGTATCGTTCCGGGGTTTATCGGGCTCGCGTTTTATGTCCTGGCCGTTGCCTGCGCGGTGAAGCTCAACCCGAAGCTTGCGCCGGCGACCTACGAACTGGACGACCAGCCTCTGGAAGGGCTTTACGGCGTGGTGCTGTCCGCCGCCCTGTTCCTTTTCATCATGGTGGGAATATACGGCGGGTTCTTTACCCCGATCGAAGCCGCCGGAATGGGGGCGGGGGCCGCTCTGGTGATGGTCTATGTCACCGGGCACGCGTCTCTGGGCGAGATCTGGAAATCGCTTCTGGAAACCGTCGAATCCACCGCGATGATTTTCATCATCGTCATCGGCGCCGAGGTGTTTTCCAACTACATCAATCTCGCGGGCCTGCCCGACG
The DNA here is from genome assembly GCF_017309185.1 of Roseibium aggregatum. Taxonomy (GTDB): domain Bacteria; phylum Pseudomonadota; class Alphaproteobacteria; order Rhizobiales; family Stappiaceae; genus Roseibium; species Roseibium aggregatum_B. The sequence goes on from NZ_JAEKJZ010000004.1 coordinate 97,405, forward strand.
CGCTGGCCGGACTGATCTACGACACGGAGATGAGCGCCTGGATGGTGCTTGCCCTGATCATCGCCATTTACCTGGTGCTCGGCTGCGTGCTGGAAAGCCTGTCGATGATCCTCCTGACGGTGCCGATCTTCTATCCGCTGATGTATGAGCTCGACTTCGGAATGGAGCTGCTTTCCGATCCGGAACTCGTCCTGATCTGGTTCGGCATCATCGTGGTGGTCGTAACCGAGGTCAGCCTGATCACCCCTCCCGTCGGCATGAATGTCTTCGTCCTGAACGCGACGCTTCCGGACGTCTCGTTGAAGACCATCTTCAAGGGCATTTTGCCGTTCTGGGTCGCTGATATCGTGCGCATGGCGCTGTTGATCGCCGTGCCCGCCCTTTCACTCGCACTCGTAACCTGAAATCAACTGCAAGCACTGCCTTTTGAGGAGAAAGCGCAAATGGGTAAGATCGTACTGGCCGCCAAGGTCACCCACGTCCCGACCATGATCATGTCCGAGCAGGAAGGCCCGCTCAAGGGCGCTCGCCAGCCGGCCATCGACGGCCACGCGGAAATCGGCCGCCGCGCACGCGAGGCCGGCGCCGACACCTTCGTGGTGCTCGACACGCACTGGCTCGTGAACGCCGGCTATCACATCAATGCCAATCACCGGTTCGAGGGCCTGTTTACCTCGAACGAGTTCCCGCAGTTCATCAAGGACCTGCCCTACGCCTACGAGGGCAACGCGGCATTGGGCGACCTGATCGCCGAAACGGCGCGTGCCAACGACGTCTATACGCTGAGCCACCAGGTGGACAGCCTGGCGCTCGAATACGGCACGCTGGTGCCGATGCGTTTCATGAACGGCAACGCGGAACTGAAGGTCGTTTCCGTGGCCGCCATGTGCACGGTGCATTCCCAGGAAAAATCGCGGCGTCTCGGAGAATCCATTCGCGAAGCCATCGAAAAGTCGGACTGCAACGTCGCACTGATCGCGTCCGGGTCGCTCAGTCACAAGATCTGGCCGAACGACATCTATGCCGAAAACAACGGCACGTTCACCATCTCCTCCAAGTTCAACGAGGTGGTCGACCGCCGTGTGCTGGAGCTGTGGCAGAACGGCGAACACGAACTCTTCCTGCAGATGCTGCCCGACTATGCCGAATACTGCGACGGCGAGGGTGACATGCACGACACGGTCATGTTGTTCGGGGCACTCGGCTGGGACAAGTACAAGGGTCGCGCGGAAGTCGTCACTGAGTATTTCCCGTCGTCGGGCACCGGCCAGACGAACGTTGTCTTCCCGCTCGACTGATATTTTGACGGTACCGGGCACCTCGCGGGGGACGGCAACGCCCCCCCGATGCCCGATAAATGTGCGGCGAGGCGAATTGCGATCCGGTTGCCCGCCGACCGCCCGTCTGTCGCGGTCGGGAGTGGAACCCGCGGTCTCCGTGCTCGTAAATATCTTCGTTATTCCAGGTCCTTGTCCCAGAAAGAGGCCAGATCCGCCTTGTGACCTGGGACAGACCTGCGTTTTTTGGAGAGCGTTGTATGCGCTTTCCGACTGCAACGTCCGGGCGCATTCGACCGCGAAAGCTCTTGTTGTATAAATGAGCATGATGTTTTTTTGTGCTTTGGAGCGATTGACAAGAATGACTGTCTTCGCGATGCTGAAGGCAATATAGCGGCATCCGGCTCGCCGCACGGCAAACGCGCCCCGATTTCTCGCTCGCCTGACTGGTAGCGGATCGGGGTTTTTTTATGCCCTGAGCGACGTCGCGCCGGAGTTGACGGCAAGGGAAATGGGATCGAAGAATGTCGAAGACCGAACATCCGATCGGCGTATTGTTTTCCAGCACGGGGTCCTACTCGGTCATCGGCCGCGAGGCCTGTGACGGTGTGGCGATCGCCATCGAGCAAGTCAACGCTTCGGATCTCTTCGATTTCCGCTTCAAGCCGGTCGCAGCCGACCCCGCCGGAAAGGCGGAGCAATATGCGGTGCTGGCGCAGCGCATGATGGCAGAAGATGGCTGCCGGCACATTATCGGCTGCCAGACGTCGTGGAGCCGCAAGGAACTGCTGCCGGTTCTCGAGCGTTACCAGGGGCTGCTGTGGTATTCGGTTCCTTACGAAGGGTTCGAAAGCCATGACCGGGTGATCTATTCGGGCGCTTGCCCGAACCAGAACGTGGTGCCGCTGTTCCGCAAGATCATGCCTCAATACGGCAAGTGCGCGTTTCTCGTCGGATCCAACTACATATGGGGATGGGAGATGAACCGGATCGCCCGCGAGCTGCTGGCCGCGGAAGACGGGTCGGTTCTGGGCGAACGCTACGTTGCGCTGGGCGACATGGAGGTCGATCATCTTATCTCGGAAATCGCCGCGACCCGGCCGGACTTCATCTTCAACAATCTGATCGGTGTCAGCAGCTACGCGTTTTTGAGGGGCGTGCGCGAGCTGGGGTTGAGCGATCCAGCCTTCCGGCCCGATGTCATGCCTGTTTTGAGCTGCAACCTTACGGAGGCGGAACTTCCGATCATCGGTTCGGCGGCGGAAGGCGTCATTTCCACCGCGTCCTATTTCGAAACCGCCGATTATCCGCAGAACCGGGAATTCGTCCGGCGGATGCATGAAGCGCGCGGCGAGGACATGGGTGTTTCAGCCATGTTTACCGGACCGTACCAGTCGGTCTGGGCCCTGGCGCAGGCGATCAAGGCCTGCGGCACCGCGGAGCCCGATACGGTCCGCGACTTTCTGTCGACGATGCCGGTTCCGACTCCGGTCGGGCCGCTGGAAATCGACCGTGACACCCAGCACGCGACCCTGGCGCCCTTCATCGGGGTCGTCGAAGGATCGGGGGAGGCCGGTGCGTCCCGGAGGCAGTTCCGCGTTTTGAACCAGGACGCCAGGCGGTTGGCGCCGGACCCCTATCTGGTCAATTTCAACAGCGAGCGGAGCGAACGGCTGCGCAGCCGCCAGGACCTGGAGGCCGGAGGTCCGGCGTCCGGTGGGCGAAACTTTCTGAGGGTGGTCAAATGAGACTGAAGTCTTTCAGGACGCCCAATTTCCGGGGCTGGAACGCGGTTGTGCTGCACAGGCCGCATGCGGATCTGGAACGTCTGACGCGGCAGCTCGACCGGCTGGGCATGGAGGTGAGCTGTGTCTGGCCTGCGCTCGAGAAGGAACACCGGCAGGCGGATATCGTGCTGTTCGATGCGGACATGGGGCATGAGGAGCAGTTTCCCTGGCCGCAGAGCGAGTTGCCCATGCCGATGGTCGCCCTGATCGGTTCGGAGGCGCCGGGCCGGGTGGATTGGGCAATCCAGCGGGGCGCGGGCGCGCATCTGAGCAAGCCCATCGGATCGACCGGGGTCTTCGGCGCGCTCGTCGTCGCGGTGCGGTCGTTCCAGACGCATCGGGAGTCGGCTGCCCGGACTGCCGATCTGGAATCCCGGCTCGCGCGGCGGCCGAACGTCGTGGAAGCGGTGCTCTGCCTCATGGATCTCCATAAATGCGGCTCGGCGGACGCCTATGCGCATCTGCGGTCTCTTGCGATGACCGGGCGGGTAACGGTCGAAGACGCCGCGGATGCTCTCATCGAGCATGTCGGCAACCGGTCCGAACGGAAGCAGGGAAGAGAATGAGCGTGGGCGAAACGGCGGTTCAAGAAGCGGCTACGGCGACCGGGGAAAGGGGCGTGATGCAGCGCCTGTTCCGGCGCAAGACCGCTGTCTTCGCACTTGTCCTGATCGTCGTCATCGTCGGCGCCGCCGTCCTCGCGCCGCTGGTGGCTCCTTACGACCCCAATGAACAGTTTTTCGATGGACTGACCCTGGAGGGGGCGCCGTTGCCGCCCGGACCGCAGTTCTGGCTCGGTACCGATCTTCTCGGGCGGGACCTGCTTTCGAGGCTGATCTTTGGCGCGCAGACCTCGCTCATCATCGGCGTCGTGGCCAATGGCGTGGCGGCCGCCTTCGGCGCGCTGGTCGGAATTCTGGCCGGCTTCTTCCGCGGCTGGGTCGAGACGGTGCTTATGCGCTTCACCGACCTGATGATGGCGTTTCCCGCCCTTTTGCTCGCCATCACGCTGGCGGCCCTGTTCCGTCCCTCGCTCTGGATCGTGGCCATGGTGATCGCCATGGTGAACTGGGTGCAGATGGCGCGGGTGGTCTATACCGAAACCCGGTCCCTGTCGGAGCGCGAGTTCATCGTCGCCGAACGGTCGATGGGCGCGGGGACTTTCCGGATTCTGTTCCGCCACGTGCTGCCGCATCTGCTGTCGTCCATCGTGGTCTTCGGGACACTGGGGATCTCCACGACCGTACTTCTGGAAGCAACGCTGAGCTACCTGGGCATCGGCGTTCAGCCACCGACCCCGTCCTGGGGCAACATCATCTACGAGAACCAGACCTATTTCACCTCCGCACCCTGGCTGGTGTTCTTTCCGGGCATCGCCATCATCGCGCTGGCGCTCGGGTTCAATCTCCTGGGCGACGCCCTGCGTGAGGTGCTGGATCCGACCCAGAAGGGGAGGCACTGAGCCATGGGCAGCTATATCCTGCGCCGGGTCCTGCAGTCTCTGCTGATCCTCCTGGGCATCTCCTTCCTGACCTTCGTGCTGCTCTACCTGATCCCCGCCGACCCGGCGCGGCAGATCGCCGGCCGGAGCGCGACCGCCCAGACGGTAGAGAATATCCGCGAGCAGCTCGGGCTGAACCTGCCCTTCTACCAGCAGTATTTCCGCTATCTCACCGGGTTGGTCCAGGGGGACCTTGGCCGCTCCTACCTTCAGAAGACCGAAGTCGGAGAACTGATCGCCTCGCGCCTGCCTGCAACCCTGCTCCTGATGCTCGGGGCGATTGTCTGCGAGCTGGCGATCGGACTGACCATGGGACTGGTCGCGGCCTTGCGCCGGAACACGGCGGCGGACACGAGCCTGATGGTTCTGTCTTTTGTCGGTGTGTCGTCGCCCCAGTTCGTGATCGGCATCCTGTTGCTCTATGTCTTCGCGGTGCAGCTCGGCTGGTTCCCGATCGGAGGCTACGGCACGTTCAGGCACATGGTGCTGCCGTCCCTGACGCTCGGTTTTCTCGGCGCCGGCTGGTACTCGCGCATGATGCGGTCTTCCATGATCGACGTGCTGCGGCAGGACTTCATCCGCACTGCCCGGGCCAAGGGGCTGAAACGCTGGCAGGTGCTGTTCGGTCACGCCATGCCGAACGCGCTTCTGCCGATCATCGCGATGATCGGCATCGATATCGGACTGTTCATGAGCGGCATCGTCGTGGTTGAGAGCGTGTTCGGCTGGCCCGGCATCGGCCAGCTCGCCTGGCAGGCCATTCAGCGGGTCGACATTCCCATCATCATGGGCGTGACCCTCGTATCCGCATTCGCGATCGTGCTCGGCAATTTCCTCGCCGACATGATCGCTCCCCTGATTGATCCCAGGATCAAGCTGCGCTGACGCGCGGCACGAGCGCCGGAGCAAACGCCGTCAGAGCGGTCCGGCATATATCACCGTGAACCGGAGGTAATAGCATGAAGAAGTCTCTCCTGGCCGGGGCCGCGGCCTTTCTCGCCGCCACCGCCCTGACCCCCGCAATGGCCGACGACATCAAGCAGGGCGGCGAAATGATCGTCACCTACAAGGACGATGTTTCCACCCTCGATCCGGCCATCGGCTACGACTGGCAGAACTGGTCGATGATCAAGAGCCTGTTCGACGGTCTCATGGACTACGAACCCGGCACGACCAACCTGATGAAGGATCTCGCCGAGGACTACACGATCTCCGACGACGGCAAGACCTTCACCTTCAAGCTGCGCGAAGGCGTCAAGTTCCATAACGGCCGGGAAATGACCGCCGAGGACGTGAAATACTCCCTCGACCGGGTCACCAACCCGAAAACCCAGAGCCCGGGCGCCGGCTTCTTCGGCTCCATCAAGGGTTTTGACGCGGTCGCCGACGGCAGCACGGAAAGCCTGGAAGGCGTGACCGTGGTCGATCCCTATACGGTGAAGATCGAACTGTCCCGTCCGGACGCGACCTTCCTGCATGTCATGGCGATCAACTTCTCCTCCGTCGTGCCCAAGGAAGCCGTCGAGGAACACGGCGCGGACTTCGGCAAGCATCCGGTCGGCACCGGCGCGTTCTCCCTGGAAGAGTGGACCCTCGGCCAGCGTCTGGTGTTCAAGCGTAACGCGGACTACTGGCGCGCGGGCGTTCCGAAACTCGACCAGATCACCTTCGAGGTCGGTCAGGAGCCCATCGTGGCGCTGTTGCGTCTGCAGCGCGGAGAGGCCGACATTCCGGGCGACGGCATTCCGCCGGCGAAGTTCCTGGAAGTTACCAAGGACCCGCAATACAAGGACCTGATCATCGAAGGCGGCCAGCTTCATACCGGCTATGTCACGATGAACGTTGAGATGCCGCCCTTCGACAAGCTTGAAGTGCGCAAGGCCGTCAATATGGCGATCAACAAGGACCGCGTCGTGCGCATCATCAACGGCCGCGCCGTTCCCGCCAACCAGCCGCTGCCGCCGACCATGCCGGGCTACGACAACGACTACGAAGGCTATCCCTTCGATCCGGAAGGCGCGAAGAAACTTCTGGAAGAGGCCGGTCTCGGCGACGGCTTCGAGACGGAGCTTTATGTCTACAACACCGATCCGAACCCGCGCATCGCGCAGTCCATCCAGGCGGATCTGGCGGCCATCGGCATCAAGGCGGAAATCAAGGCACTGGCCCAGGCCAATGTGATTGCGGCCGGGGGCGAGCCCGACCAGGCGCCGATGATCTGGTCCGGCGGCATGGCGTGGATCGCCGACTTCCCGGATCCGTCCAACTTCTATGGCCCGATCCTGGGCTGTGACGGCGCGGTCAAGGGCGGCTGGAACTGGTCCTGGTACTGCAACGAGGAACTCGACAAGCAGGCCACCGCCGCCGACAGCATGACCGACCCGGCGCAGAAGGCGGAGCGCGAGGAAGCCTGGCGCAAGATCTTCATCTCGGTCATGGACGACGCGGCCTGGGCGCCGGTGTTCCACGAACAGCGTTTCACCATGCGGTCCGAGCGGCTGGGTGGCCCCGATGCCATCTTCGTCGATCCGGTCCACATTCCCGTCAACTACGATTACGTTTGGGCGAAAGATGTGCAGTAAGTGCGAAGCCGCATACACGATCCATGCGGCGCAGCATCATTTCGGCTGGGACAACTCGTTTGCCCCGGTCGAGACGGTGGCTCCGGGCACGGTCCTGGAATTCGAGTGCCTCGACAGTTCCGCCGGTCAGCTAACCCCGGACAGCACCGTCGAGGATGTTGCGACCCTGGATTTCGGCAAGATCAATCCGGTCAACGGCCCCATCTACGTGGATGGGGCCGAGCCGGGGGACGCGCTCGTGGTCAAGATCCACGAGTTCAAGCCGTCCGGTTTCGGCTGGACCGCCAACATTCCGGGCTTCGGCCTTCTGGCCGAGCAGTTCAAGGATCCGGCGCTGCATGTCTGGTCCTATGACAAGGACAAGCTGGGGACGTCCGCCTACGCCCCGTTCGGCAAGGTGCCGCTGAAGCCCTTTGCCGGAACGATCGGCGTGGCGCCGGCGGAAGCCGGTCTCCATTCCATCGTTCCGCCCAGGCGGGTCGGCGGCAACATGGACATCCGCGATCTGGCGGCGGGTACCACGCTCTACCTGCCGGTGGAAGTCGCGGGCGCGCTGTTTTCCATCGGCGACACCCATGCCGCCCAGGGCGACGGTGAAGTCTGCGGCACGGCCATCGAGAGCCCGATGAACACGGTGATCGAACTGGACCTGATCAAGGGCGCGGACCTGAAAATGCCGCGCTTCGAGACCCCCGGACCGGTGACCCGGCATCTGGACGAGATGGGCTATGAAGTGACGACCGGCATCGGGACCGATCTTTTCGAGGGGGCGCAGGCCGCCGTCTCGAACATGATCGACCTGCTGTGCGCCCGTCACAACTACAGTCCCGTGGAGGCCTACATGCTTTGCTCGGTCTGCGGCGATCTCAGGATTTCGGAGATCGTCGACCAGCCGAACTGGGTGGTGTCCTTCTACTTCCCGAAAGTGGTTCTGAACTGACCCTGACGGCCGGGCTCCGGTCCGGCCGTCTCCAGGAACGTTTTCAATATACGAAAGATTTTCTCCAGCATGAGCGAGACTTCGCCCACCCCGCAGACGGACAAAAAAACGGTCCTCAGCGTTCGCGACCTGAAAACCGCCGTGGCGACGCCGCAGGGGCAGAAGATCGTGGTCGACGGGCTGAGTTTCGATCTGCGCGAGGGGGAGACGCTGTGCATCGCCGGCGAATCCGGGTCCGGCAAATCGATGACCGCCCTGTCGATCATGCGCCTTCTGCCGGAACCGATGGCCCGGATCGCCGGAGGCACGATCGACCTCGGTGGACGCGACCTGACGGCGTTGGGCGAGAGCGAGATGCGCAAGGTGCGCGGCGACGACGTGGCGATGATCTTCCAGGAGCCGATGACCTCGCTCAATCCGGTGCTGACCATCGGACGTCAGCTTCGCGAGGCGGTCCTGGCACATGAAAGCGTTTCCCGGGCCAAGGCGGACGCGCGGGCGCTGGAAATTCTCCGGGACGTGCGCCTGTCCGAACCGGAACAGAGACTGAAGCAGTACCCGCACGAATTGTCCGGCGGCATGCGTCAGCGGGTGATGATCGCCATGGCGCTCGCCTGCCACCCGAAGGTCCTGATCGCCGACGAACCGACCACCGCGCTCGACGTGACGATCCAGGCGCAGATCCTGCAGCTCATGCGCGATCTGCAGAAGGAGACCGGGACCGCCATCGTCCTGATCACGCACGATATGGGTGTTGTCGCGGAAATGGCCGACCGGGTGATCGTGATGCAGCATGGCCGGATCGTCGAGGACAACGCCGTCGCGCCACTGTTCGCCGCACCGAAGGATCCTTATACGGCGGAGCTTCTGGCCGCCGTGCCCAAGCTCGGTGCGATGGCGGGCAAAGACCCGGCCAACGCCCACCTTCAGGACGGGGCGGCGGCCAAGGTGGTTGAAGTCGAAGACCTGACCGTGCGTTTCAACCTGAAGGGTGGAGTGCTCCACCGCGTCGTCTCCAGGGTCCATGCCGTCGAAGGCGTCGGCTTCGACCTCCATCGGGGGGAAACTCTTGGCCTTGTCGGGGAAAGCGGTTGCGGCAAGTCCACCATCGGCAAGGCCTTGATGAATCTCGTGCCGTGGGAAGGCTCGATCCGAGTGTGTGGCGAACATGTCATGCGTTCCCGTACCGCTGCGGCCGACCGGGGATACCGGCGCAATCTCCAGATGGTTTTCCAGGATCCTTATGCCTCGCTCGATCCGCGCATGACCGTGGGCGATCTGGTGGGAGAACCTCTTGTCATTCACGGGCTGGCCAGGGGACAGGAGCTGGAAGACCGCGTGGCGGGCCTGTTCCGCAGAGTCGGTCTGACACCGGAGCAGATGCGCCGCCACCCGCACGAATTCTCCGGCGGCCAGCGCCAGCGGATCTGCATCGCGCGTGCGCTCGCGCTCGAACCGAAGGCGATCGTCGCCGATGAAAGCGTGTCGGCCCTGGACGTGTCCGTGCAGGCCCAGGTGCTCGATCTCATGAAGGAACTGCAGGACGAGATGGGGCTCGCCTATCTCTTTATTTCCCATGACATGGCGGTGGTCGAGCAGGTTTCTCACCGGGTCGCCGTCATGTATCTCGGCCAGATCGTGGAAGTCGGAACGCGCCGCCAGATCTTCGAGAACCCGCAGCATTCCTATACGAAGAAACTGCTGAAGGCCGTGCCGATTCCGGATCCGGGCCGAAGGCGGGATGCATTCGAAGTGCCCACCGGCGAAATTCCGTCGCCCGTCCTGCCGCTCGGTCAAAGCGTTGAGCGCGTCAGATACGTGGACGTGGGCAATCGCCATCTTGTGGCCGAAGCACCGTGAGCCAGGGGCTGTCTTCCGGAGTGTGGGACTATGAGAAGTCCATCTTTTCCGACATCCTGCCAGCCCGTGAAACCGCTCCCGGATCGGCCTGGAAAATATCAGACTAGAAAATTCAGGTTTTATTCCTTAAACGTGTTCCCCCGGTTCACCTTTTTGGTGTACACATCGGTCAGCCAGGGACGCGGACATCGTCATTTTGACGGAGCTTTGCACCCAAGCCGCAACAGACCTCCAGCGTTGTGGAAACGCGATCCGCTTTCCGGTTGTCCTTCGACCGGACCACGGAAATGGGAGTGTCTTTCCAGAAAACGACAATCTGTCTCTGATGCTTCGGGGCCGCTTCCGGCCTTTTCGATGCGCATCGATGAGACGCGGTTACAGATCCGGATCGGGGGCGATATCCGGTGCGCGCCTGAAAAGGTTTCCGGGAAAAAAACTGGATATTCGGGTGTCAGGCCGACGCCGACGCAATTGGCCGGCGCTGTGTTGCTCCAACAGGAGAGCGTTGAGATGAAAAGAATTCTGGCTTCGTCCTTGATGATGGCATGCCTTGCTGTGTCTGCGGCGGCGGCTCAGTCCGCCGAGGCAATTGCAATTCAGTTGAACACCGCGGCGACGGTCGGGGACTCCTGCCGTCTGACATTTGTCATCAGAAACGATCTAGGCGAAGGCGTTCAGGCCCTGGGGCTGGATCTGGTGATGTTCGACAAGTCGGAGGGGGTTTCCGGCTATGCGGCCATCGATTTCGGCGAGCTGCCCCCCGGAAAGACTCGCGTGCGGCAATACGATGTCGCCAAGGGCGACTGCGCGAATATTTCCAGGGTGCTGCTGAACGAGGTCCGGGCTTGTGAAATTCCGGGCGATGCCGCGAAGGATTGCTTGTCCTTGCTTCAAATCACCTCCCGGTCGGAAATCGAGCTGATCCTGTAATCGTCTGTCTGTAGTGGATCTAAATGCCTAACAATTTGACTGCGGCGATGCCGCATTTCCTCTCTCCCCTTACAGGGCTGGTCGACCAGGGCGGGCCGGTGGTCATGCTGCTGCTGGCACTGTCCATCGTGGCGGTGGCGCTGATCGCCGCCAAGATAATCCAGTTCACGCTCCTCGGCGTCGGTCGTTTCGGGGCCGCCCGCAAGGCGCTTTCCCTGTGGCTTGACGGCCAGGGGCAGGACGCGAAGACTGCGGCTGCGCGCGGCAGGTCGGTCCTCTCCGACATCATGCTGAAGCTCATTCAGGGAAGCGCGCACGCTTCGGACGACATGGACCTCCTGAAAGAGGATGTGGAGCGGATCTGCATCCAGCGGATCAACGGACTGCGCGCCTATCTCCGGCCCCTGGACATGATTGCCCAGACCGCGCCCCTGATCGGTCTGCTCGGTACGGTGCTTGGCATGATCGAAGCCTTCCAGGCCATGCAGGGCGCGGGTGCCGCGGTCGATCCATCTGTTCTGGCGGGCGGGATCTGGGTCGCGCTCCTGACGACGGCGGTCGGTCTCGCGGTCGCCATCCCGGTTTCGGCGATTGTCGGCTGGCTGGACAGCCGGATCGAATCCGAGCAGTCGGAAATGGAATCTCTGGTTACGGCCTTCTTCACCGGAGCGGTCGCCGAACGCGGCGGGGCCCGGGTCGTGGCCCTGGAGGCGACGGAGCCGAGGCATGCGGTTTGAGCCCAGGCCCAAGCGGCAGGCGGTCGGTCTGACTTCTCTGATCGACGTGATTTTCCTGCTGCTTCTGTTCTTCATGCTGGCGTCCAGTTTCACGCGCTACCAGTCGCTGGAAGTCTCCAGCGGCGGCGAAGGCGGTGGCGCGGATGCGAGGCCGGCCTATCTCCGGCTGCATTCTTCCGAGAAGCTCGATCTCAACGGACAGCCCCTGACCATGGCCGGGATGGATCAGCGGTTTTCCGAGCTTGAAAAGGAAACGCTGATCGCGATCTGGTCCGGACCGGACGCCAATGTGCAGAACGTGGTGGACGTCATGTCGGCGGCGCGGCGGCAGGGTCTCAAGACCGTCCTTGTGACGGGAAGGTAGGCGACCCCATGCGCATGAAAACGCCTGCGCGGCGGGAGCCGCCGGAAAACACCATACCATTGATCAACGTCGTCTTCCTGATGCTGATTTTCTTCCTGTTCGCGGGATCGGTCGCCAAGGACGATGCCCGCAAGATCGAGCCACCGCTCAATATTCTGGAAGATGAGACCATTCGCTCCACCGGTGCGCTGGTCCTCGATCCGGAAGGCAGGACCTTTGCCGGCGACGTGGAAATGACGGTTGAAGACTGGCTCGGGCAGCGGAAAGAAGACGGCCCGATCAAGCTTGCAGCCGACGGATCGCTGAAAGCCGACGAATTGGAAAAGGTGCTCAAGGACCTGAAAGACGCAGGCCGTTCCGACATCGTCCTCATCACGAGGAGAGGCTCCAAGTGAGGTTCGCCCGTTATCTCGTGGCCGGTGCGGTCGCTTCCCTGGTGATTCATGGGTCCGGATCGGCTTTTTTCGCCGACGACCCGAACGAGATCTTGATCGCGGCATCGCAGGGTGGTGGAGTTTCGGTGATTGGCTCCATTGAGGATCTGGTTGCCGGAGCCAAGGTCGAAACGGTCGCGGACGACGAGCCGGTAGAGAAAATCGAACCCGAGGAAGACCCGCTCGACCCCGTGCAGGATGTCACGAAGACCGAGGAGGTCCCGCAACAGGATGTCGTGAAACCGGTCGGGGTTCAGCCTCTTCAATCGGTGGCCGAACCGGTGGACCTCCCCGAGGCTGTGGATCCGCTCCCGGCCCTGCCTGTCGTGGCCGGGGTGACGACCACCGATCCGGTCACGGCGCTGGAAATCCCGGAGAACCTGCCACCGATTGAAACGCCGCCGGCCGAACAGGAAACAAAACCTGTCGAGATGGTCAAACCGCCGGAGACGGTCCAGCCGGCGGAACCGCTCGAACCGGTTGAGCAAGTAACGGTCGCAGCCGTCAAGCCTGTGGAGCCGGTTGCCGAGCAGAAGCCGGTGGAGATCGCACAAGCCGAAGTCCCGGAAGATCCGGATGTGCTGAAACCGGTCGAGCCGCAGCCCGAGGTTCAGGAGCCGGTCGTGGATCCGCTGATGGAAGTCACGCAGACCCCCAAGGTCAAGCCGAAGCCACCCGTCCGGAAGGCGCAGAAAAAAACCAAAAAGAAAAAGGCCGTGAAGGCCGGGACAACCCAGAAGAGAGGAACCAACGCCCAATCCCGCAAGGGCGGAGAGCGTGTGACCAGCAATTCCGCGAAGGGCTTTCAGAATGGCCGGGCAGACGGCAAGAGCAAGGACGGCGGTACCAGGGCGAGGTCCAACTACAAGGGTAAGGTGAGCGCCAAGCTGCGGCGTGCGAAACGCTATCCAAAGGAGGCCAGCCGCAAGAATATCAAAGGCACCGTTGTTGTGACTTTTGTCATCGCAAGTAGCGGGTCCGTTTCCGGTATCCGGGTCGTAAGATCCTCCGGCAATTCGGTTCTCGATCGGGCCGGTATCGATATGGTGCGGCGCGCTTCCCCTATGCCGAAATTTCCGAAAGATATCAGTGAAAAGCGTATGCCCATGACAGTGCCGATACAGTTCGGCGGATAACCCTGGGGCAGACAGCTGCAAAGGTTTCAGCATCAATCAACGCTTTCGGATCTCTTTCCAGTCGGTATCGCCACCCTGCAGCATCACGTAATGGTCGGCTGCCTTGCCACGGTGGCGCAGGTCGGTGCGCACGAGGAGCGCGAGCGGCTGTTGAAATGGTGCCGGGAGACGATGCGGCTTGTCTACGACATCGACCGCCTGAATGCCTGAGGCCGTTCTTTTCCAGCAAACGATTTGATTTTCCGGTTCAGGCTTTCCGTTAGGCGCCATGCGCGGGAAACGGTGAGAGCTTCGCGCCTGTGGTCGGTGGGCCGAAAACGGTGCAAACTTGACATTTTGTCTCAAGTTTGAGCATTGAGCTCCGATGACAATTTTTCACGGAACGCGGGGATGACATTTCATCCGCGCATGCAAAGTTCGGTTGAGGGACTGACGGTCGTCGGCGATTTGCGCTTTCGCATCTTCAAGGGCGCGGTCGCCGATCTCTGGCAGGTCGAGTGCGGCCCACGCGCCCAGGGAGAATATGTCTCCCATGCGCCGCGTCTCGTCGTCGTCCTCGATCAGACCGGGCCGGGCGGGATGGAGGTCCTTTCGTCGCCGAACGACGGCCTTGCCTCGGACCGGCTTGCCAACCCGCTGTTTTACGTGCCCGCGGGTCTTCGTGTCTGGTCCAGGATCGAGGACCTGACCTCGATCCGCCATCTCGATCTTCATTTCGACATCGGCACACTGTCCGGCCTGCTTGGCGATGACTTCAGCCTGCCTGCGGTGGAAGAACCGCGCCTGATGTTTTCCGACCCGCGTCTGGCGGCGCTGGCGCGGTTGATCGCGGCGGAATGCGAGGTCCCCAGCGGATTGCACACGCTTTACGGCGACAGTCTGATCGGAGCGCTGTTCGTTGCGCTCATGCGGGTCGAGCACAAAACCGGCTCACCGCGCGGACATCTGGCACCCCACCAGCTTCGAAAGGCGATCGGCTTTATCGAGGACAATTGCGCCGCCAACATCCGGCTTGAGGACCTCGCTGCACTGACAGGCCTTTCGCCCGCCTATTTCTGCCATGCTTTCAAGCAGACGACCGGCATGCCGCCGCACCGCTGGCAAATGCGCGCCCGGGTCAATCGTGTCAAGCAGCTGCTCGAAGAGACGGATATGTCCCTCAGTGCAGCCGCAGCCTCCGCCGGTTTCTCAGACCAGGCGCATTTAACGAGGGTCTTCCGGCAATTTGCCGGAACGACGCCTCACGTCTGGCGCAAAAGCAGACGCAGCTGATTTTGGCGAAAAATCGTTCAAAGCACCGAAAGATCGTCCAATAAATACCCTTAAAGCTGAGTTAATTACTCCACTTATCAAGAGTTTTGCCGACCCGAAGACCGCTCCGGGACGGCGTTTGCGACGGGGTATCGTAAAATGAAAAAGATCGGCGGAACCACCCTGAGACTTAGCGTCAGTTCGATTGCGCTCATGCTTTCCTGGGCACAGGCAGGGCATGCGCAACAGGCTGCGGGAAATGATGGCGCGTCCGTTTTGCTTCCCGAAATCGTGGTGGAAAACGAAACGGACGGTGCCTCTCAGGCGACCGTCGGCTATGTGGCCAGGTCAACCGGAACCGGGGCAAAGACCAATACGCCGATCGAGGAAATTCCCCAGTCCGTGTCTATCGTCAGCCGCCAGGAAATGGACGATCAGGGCGCGCAGACGGCGGACGAGGCACTGCGCTACAGCGCCGGTGTCTTCGCGCAGCCGTATGGCCCGGATTCCGATACCAACTGGTTTTTCCTGCGCGGTTTCGATGCCACGCAGACCGGCGTCTTCATGGATGGCCTGCAGCTCTACGGGTTCGGGTTCGGCGCGTTTTATGTCGACAGCTTCAATCTCGACAGGGTCGATGTACTGCGCGGGGCGGCATCCGTTCTTTATGGTGGTTCCAGCCCGGGCGGAATCGTGAACTACGTCACCAAGAAGCCGACCGGGGAACGGCTGCGTTACACCGAGCTTGGGGTCAACGACGCAGGCACGGCCTATCTCGGATTCGATATTGGCGACCGGATAAACCAGGCGTTCGACTACCGCGTGTCCGGGCGCATTCAAGGTGGCGACGGTTACTACGATCTGCAGGAAGGATATCGTGGATCCATCTCGCCGAGTGTCACCTGGGCGCCGAACGACTCCACGTCGCTGACGCTTCTGGCGAACTACACCTATCTCGACGAGGTGCACGGGGCGGCCAGTTTCCTGCCCTACTACGGTACCGTGAAATCCGCGAACTTCGGTCGTATCGATCCGGAGGCGAATTACACCGAGCCCGATCTGGACGCGTATCAGCGGCAGCAGTTCTGGATCGGCTACGAGTTCGAGCATGAGTTCGACAATGATTGGGCGGTGCGGCAGAACGTGCGTTACGGATATGCCAACATTCACGAGTTCAACCTCTACCCGTTCGGCTACTCCGGATTTTCCTCGACGCCGGTTCTTCCCGATCCGGTGTTCAGCCGCATCGTGTTCGAGCACGACACGCAGCTGAACACCTTCGCGGTCGACAACCAGCTTGAGGGCGAGATCGAAACCGGACCGGTGAAGCACGATCTGCTGTTCGGCGTGGACTACAAGTATTTCAACATGGATCAGGTCCAGGCATCGGCCACAGGCACGACAATCAGCGTGACCGATCCGGCCTATGGATCGGCTCAGCCGACGCCGGTTCCCTATATCGACCAGAATATCGTCCAGCAGCAGATCGGTGCCTACATTCAGGATCAACTCCGGTTTGGCGACGGCTGGATCGCTACGCTGAACGGGCGTTACGATTACGTCTTCAGCGATGCGACCGGTACGCCTGCCTACCAGGGCCGCGACGGCGCCCTGTCGGGAAGGGCCGGTCTTGCCTATGAATTCGCCAACGGTTTAACGCCCTACGCGAGCGCGGCGACCTTCTTCAATCCGCTCATCGGCTCTTCTTCGGCGGTGCCGTTTTTCGAGCCGGAAACCGGCGAACAGTTTGAAATCGGCCTGAAGTATCGGCCGAAATGGTTCGATGGGCTGTTCACGGTGTCCCTGTTCGATCTCACGCGACGCAATGTCGTCACGGGGCCGTTCGGAGCGGAAACGCAAATCGGCGCTGTCAACTCGCGCGGCGTCGAATTCGAGGCCAAGGCGAATATTACCGACGACCTCAAGGTGACCGCGGCGGTCACCGCCTACGATCTTGAAATCACCGAAGATGCTGACACTTCGATCGTCGGCAACACGCCGAATGTCGTCCCGGAGCAGCTAGCCACCCTTTTCGTGGAATACACGCATCCGGAAGGTCCGCTCGAGGGCGTGACCGTTGGCGGCGGAATTCGCTATCAGGGAGAGTCCTGGGCAGACAACGCGAATACGCTGAAAGTACCGTCAGCCACCCTGTTCGATGCCAAGGTCGGCTACGAAAGGGACAATTGGGGGATCGACCTCAATGTGATCAATATCGCCGATACCCGCTACGTGGCCAGTTGCGACGGGGTCTACACCTGCAGCTACGGGGAAGGCCGGTCCTTCCGCCTGAAAGCTTATGCCAAATGGTAGTGCAAGCCCCTGCGGCGGGTATAATTCTTGACAGTTGCAGTCAGCTATTTTACCAGATCTGCCAGCCAACGGACGCCTGCTTGCGCACCGGTGTCCCATTCGCCAGCACATCTCCAGAATTATCGTAAGTTCTCCGGCAGGAGGGCCTTGCTTCTTCAGCCGTGGCGAAAGCGTCCTGCGGCCAGGATCGTCGCAGACCGTCGATCCCGCGCCTGGCGCATAGATTGGACATGCCGGTGCAAACGTCGACACAACTCAAAATTCCTTCGGAACAAGCGATCGGACTGTTTTTCAACGAGGCGCTTGAACACGACCTTCCCGTGGAACGCGACGGCGTTTCCCTTAGGGTGACCTCGCCCTATGGCGAAGTCCATATCAGCGACGAAAACAACGGCGTCCGGCTTACAATCAGTGCGCCCGACAGCACGAAGCTCTATGTGCTCCAGGAAACGGTGGACCACATCCTGAGCGAAATAGGTGCCGCCGACAGTCTGAACTGGTCGGCTTCGCGAGCCGGCAGTCTGCCCGCCAATCTTTGTATAGCGACGGTCGAGGCGTGCACCAGGATTTCGCCCTCCTATTACCGGGTCCGTATCGCCGATCCCGGACTGGAGCGGTTTGCGCGCGACGGTCTGCATTTCCGGTTGCTTTTCGGGCCTCAAGACCATGCCGGCGAGTGGCCGACCATCGCGGAGACCGGACGTACGCTCTGGCCCGGTGGGGCGGACGCATGGCACCGGCCCGTCTATACGACGCGTTTCATAGACCCGCAGGCCGGCATCCTGGAGTTCGACGTTTTCATTCATGCCGGCGGACGGGTGACGGATTGGTGCAGGCGTGTGCAGTGCGGCGAGAAGATTGCCATAACGGGACCGGGCGGCGAATGGCACCCGGCGGCCGGATGGCTGGCGTTATTTGCCGACGAAACCGCCCTGCCGGCGATCGCACGCATGCTCGAAGCAGCTCCTGAGTCCACGAAAGGGCAGGCGGTGATCGTGGCGAGCCATCGAGACGATATTCAGACGCTTGCCGCGCCGGAGGGCGTATCGGTGAGATGGATTCTGCGTGGTGGCAAAGAGACGCTGCCGGACGCGCTTGCCGGCATGAACCTTCCGCAGGCCGATCGTTTTGTCTGGTTCGCGGGCGAGAAATCGGAAGTCGTGAACGCCCGCAAGAAACTGTCGGCCCTCGGTCTTGCAAAGCACGAGTGGCGGGCTGCCGCTTACTGGATGCGGTGAGGCAGCGGCGGCTGATCCATGAGACTTGCCCGGTCCCTGTGCCTTTTTGTTGTCGCGGTCCTATTTCCGGTCTGCGGGGTCTGTGCCGAGGCAGACCGCTCCGGGCCGGTGAAGCTTGAAACAATGTGGGGCGAAACCCGAATTGAAAACACGCCGCAACGCATCGTCTCGCTGAGCTACAACGGCGGGGACCATCTTCTCGCGCTCGGTATCAAACCGGTGGCGATCCGGCACTGGTATGGGGGCAATGCACAAGGGGTCTGGCCCTGGGCGGAAGAAGCGCTCGGAGGACACGAGCCGATCATCCTGCGTGGCGAGGTGGACGTCGAACGCGTCGCCCTGCTGAAGCCCGACCTGATCGAGGCGCTCTGGTCCGGCATTTCCGAGGACGAATACCGTCAGCTTTCAAAAATCGCTCCCGTGCTTGCTCCCAGAGCGGAATACGGGTCCTACGGAACACCCTGGCCGGTGATGCTGAAGACCATCGGTGTGGCGACCGGCAAGGCAGATGAAGCGGACCGTCTCGTTCGGGAACTCGAGGGTCGATTCGCCGAAACCCGCCGGCGGCACCCAGGCTGGCAGGGACGCACGGTTGCCGTCGGCTGGCCTGGCGGGCCCGGGTTTTATACGGCGGGGGACATCCGCGGCCGGCTGATGAAGGAACTCGGCTTCGAGATCCCGGACGCCCTCGAGCGTCTGTCGCCTGGAACCTACTACATCAACGTTTCGCGTGAACTCACCGAACTCTATGACACGGATGTCCTGATCTGGCTCGACAGTGGCGTAGGTGTCTCCGCGGTCAGATCGCTGCCGTTGCGCCATACCATGCGCGCCTTCAGGCAGGGGCGTGAACTGGTCGCCGATCCGCTTCTGGCGGCCGCCATGTCCTTTTCCAGCCCGCTGAGCCTTGGTTATGCGCTCGATCGGCTCGTGCCTCTCATCGAGGCCGCCGTGGACGGCGATCCGGAAACCAGGGTTCCGTCGACCGTGGCGGCGGGGCTTGCCGAATGAACGATTTGCTAACCGCCCGGAGCCGCCCCTTTGCCGCGTTTCCGCCGTTGGCTGCGGTTCTCGCAACGACCGCCGGTCTTCTGCTGGCCGCTGTCATGGCGTCCGTTCTGCTCGGCGTCAGGTCCGTCGCCGTCACCGATATCTGGCAGGCATTCACTGCCTTCGACCCGAACAATCCCGAGCAGATCGTGATCCGTCAGATCCGTCTTCCGCAAACCCTGGGCGGCCTCCTTGTCGGTGCGTCCCTGGGGATGGCGGGGGCGATCATGCAGGCCGTGACGCGCAATCCGCTTGCCGATCCGGGGCTCCTCGGCGTCAACGCCGGCGCGACCGCCGGCATCGTTCTGCCCCTGTTTCTGCTTGGAATGACGGACCCATCCGCCTTTGTCTGGCCCGCGCTGGCAGGGGCGTTTCTGGCGTCGAGCCTCATCTGGGCGCTGGGTGCGTCCGGTTTGGGCGTCCTCGGACTACTGATCGCCGGCGCGGCGCTGTCCGCCTTCTTGTTTTCGCTGGTCAACGGCCTGCTGCTGATCAGCCAGAGTGCGCTCGACATTTACCGGAAATGGGTGCTCGGGTCATTGCAGGGCATAACGCTTGACGAGATCGCCGCGCTTTTGCCCGTGTTCCTTGTGGGATTTGCCGCGGCTGCCTTCGCCGCCAGGTTTCTGAACGCGCTTGCCTTGGGCAACGACCTTGCCCGCGCGCTTGGAACGAATGTCCGCCTGGCCAGCCTGTTCAGCCTTCTCGCCATAACCTGTCTGTGCGCGGCGTCCGTCGCGCTGGCCGGACCGATCGGCTTCATCGGCCTCCTGATGCCCCATGCCGCCCGCCTGGTTTCCCGGGGCGACATGCGCCTTACCGTTCTGTTTTCCGCGCTTTTCGGAGCCATCTTCCTTCTGGTGGCCGATACGGTTGGGCGTCTGGTGTTTCCCGGTCTGCAGATCGAGGCGGGACTGACCATCGCGCTTCTTGGAGGTCCCATCATGGTGGTGCTTATCCGCCGGGGCAGGGTGGTTGCGCTATGACGGAAAGCATCCGCTCCGCTTTCGCCACGGCGCTTGCCCTGGCAGTGCTTCTGGCCGCTGTCGGGTTGACGCTGGACATGGGCAGCTGGCCGCTTGCCTGGGACGACGCCTTCTTCGCTCGAGGCATGGACGCGACCGTATTCTGGGACTTCCGGTTGCCGCGCGTGGCTGCCGCCATTCTGGTGGGGGCCTGCCTCGGCCTTTCCGGAGCCATCTTCCAGACGATGCTGCGCAATCCGCTCGCCTCGCCGGATGTGATCGGTTTCACGGCCGGCGCCAGCGCCGGCGCGGTGGCGACCATAGCGCTTTCCGGCGGTACGGCTTACGTGGTGAGCGGGTCGCTTGCCGGCGGGCTCGCCACGGCCGGTCTGGTGATGGCGCTGTCCTGGCGGCACGGCCTCGACCCTTTCCGCCTGGTTCTGACCGGCCTGGCGTTGGGGATCGCTCTGACGGCCCTGACGCATTTTTTCCTGAGCGTTTCCGGCGCGCCCCAGGCCGCTGACGCGGCGCGGTGGCTTGCCGGGAGCTTCAACGCGCGCGGTTGGGAATCCGTTGTTCTTCTGGCCGGCGTTCTGACGCTTCTGACGCCGGTGCTCTGTTATCTGCGTTTCACGCTCGACCGCCTGGATACCGGCGACGACGTGGCGCGCCTTCTGGGTCTGCCGGTCGATGGGGCGCGGGTGGGACTTGGCCTTGCGGCTGTGGTGCTCGCCGCGGCGGCGGTCAGCGTGAGTGGACCGCTGCCGTTTGTGGCCTTCATGGCCGGGCCGATCGCCCGGGGACTTGCCCGTTCCGCGACCTCCTGCCTGGTGCTCGCCGCCTTGAGCGGAGCAACGATCGCGGTTCTGGCGGACATGGCGGCGAGGGTCGGCATCCAGGGCCATCATCTCCCGGCCGGCGTTTTCATCGCTCTTATCGGCGGGCCCTATTTGCTGGGCCTTGTCATTGTCCAGACCAAACGGAACCGCCTATGACGACCTCATCCCAGGAGACACTGCCCAACGGTCTCGCCGCGGCGCACATCCATGTCGAACTTGGCGGCAAGACGATCCTGCCGGATGTCGATTTCAAGTTGATGGCCGGCAAGGTCACGGTGATCGTCGGTCCCAACGCCTGCGGAAAATCGACCCTTTTGCGCAGTCTGGCGCGGCTGTTGCCGCTCAGTGGCGGAAAGGTGGTTCTGGACGGTCACGACATTCACAAGCTGCCGGGAAAGCAGCTTGCCCGCCGGCTCGGCCTCCTGCCGCAGTCTTCGCCCGCGCCGGCCGGGCTGACCGTAAGATCGCTTGCCGCGCGCGGGCGCACCCCTCATCAGGGGCCTTTTCGTCCCTGGTCCCGCGCCGACGAAGAGGCCGTCGAAAGGGCGCTTGAGGCGACCGGTCTGGGTCATCTGGCGGATCGCCCTATCGATGCGCTTTCCGGCGGTCAGCGCCAGCGGGCCTGGCTCTCCCTCGCTCTCGCCCAGGATACCGAGCTTTTGCTTCTGGACGAGCCGACGACCTATCTGGATCTTCCGCATCAGATCGAGATCCTGGACCTGGTGCGCGCGCTCAACGTCAATGACGGCCGGACGGTTGCCATGGTTCTTCACGACATCAATCTCGCGGCCCGCGTGGCGGACCGGATCGTCGGAATGAAGGACGGCCGGATTGAGGTCGAGGGAACGCCTGAGGAAGTGGTCACGGAGGCTTGGATGAAGACACTTTTCGGATTGAACTGCGTTGTCATTCGCGATCCGAAACGGGGCGGGCCTCTGGTTGTTCCGGCGTGAAGGTCTGCGGGTGGTGCTACCAGGTCAGGAAATCGAAACCCGGCTTGAGAAACGGCTTTTTCCGTTGAATTCCTTTGAAGTATTCGCTGCCGTAGAACAGATTGTGATGATCAAGATCTTTTAGATATGTGTTGATTTCCGTGATGGTTTCGAACAGGAAAATCTCGGCGCTTCTCTGATCGGTTTTCCTGTCATGTCCGTTGAAGATTTGAACCTCCCGGAACATGTTCGGAGTCATGTGGATCTTGTACTCTGAGTAGGGGGTGAGGAATTTCTCGAACAGCCGTTCCAATTGCTGTAGCAGCTTTCGGTAACTTGCGTCCCTGACGGTTTTCCGGCTGAGAACGCCCCCTTGCGCCTCTGTCAGAAACAGAGCTTCGTTTCCGAGGTCGATGCTGGTGCAATATTCGTGAAACGGTATGCGGAGTTCCGGATGAAGCGCAATGTAACGAGGGTCAATCGGGTAACCGTTGTCGCCCCTTTTCTGAGCCGTGCGCACACAAAAGACCGAAAATTTCTCTCCCATGAAATTTTTCCTCCAATCGAATAATAGTATTTTGCTTCAGCGCGGTAATATTCCGGGCCGGCCTGAACGTCTTTCCGAGATGTCGTTGATTGAAAGGGTATTCGTTCCGCTATCCGCGCACATGTGACCTGTGACACAGAAACGTCGCGTCAATTGTGTTGTGGCGCTGGAGGTTTTCAAGATTTTACAACGCGGGAGACAGCCATTTCCCGATCGATCCGAAGGACGTCAATCCGGTCTGGCTGAATCACTCCGCGTGCACGCCGGGTGCGTGAAAACTCTTGAGCCGCCGTGGGATTTCGCCGAAGCGGTTCTTGAAGGCCGTCGAGAAGGCGGCCGGAGAAGTGTAACCGGCTACGGTGGCCGCCTCCGAGATGCTGACCTGATCGCGCATCAAGGCTTCGCGCGCGCGCTCGAGCCGGGCGTTGCGGACGAATTCAAAGACGGTTTCGCCGAAACAGTCGCGGAATTTTCTTTGAAGCGAGCGGATGCTGGTTCCCGTCTCGCGGGCGATCTCGCCGATCTGCAGGTCCTGATGCAGACGGTCCAGGAGGAACTCCCGGACACGCTCCATGTGCGCGCGCGTCGACAGGGGGACCGGGTGGGGGTCCGTAAACACCTCGGTCGTCAGGCGCCGGCAGACGGAGACCATTATGTCGAGGCCCCTTGCCGACCGGTAGAGCGGGAGCAAGTCTTCCGTGAGCCAGCGGGGTGGCAGGGAGATCTGCTCCGCGATGCCGATCACGTCCGGCCCGGGCTCCCAGACAAGGTGGTTCAGATGACCGTTCATGAAATCCACGACCTCGGAGGAGCGTTCGGACGTGGTGATTTCCATCTGGTCCATCCACTCCAGCGGCGAGGTGATGGAGACCTTGTTGAGCGGTGTGTCGGTCCCCTTGAGCAGCCGGATATCCGTGTCGCGGCCCAGGGTGAATGTCAGCGCCTTCGGACGGCGCGCGGCGCCATGTCCGGCATCGATGTGAAAGAACTTTTCGTCAAGCCAGAAACTCTGTTCGCCCTCCAGAAAAATAAAAGTCTGGAATTTACCGCGCACACGTGACGCACGGACAGTTTCGATGGAAGTTCTCGGCCAGAGGCAACTGTCGACCTGAACGACTTGTCCACCTTTAAATCTTCTAGGAGGCGGCCTGTCACCCATACCTGATCTTTCCGCGAATGGCATGCTCCATCGTTTTGGCGTTTTCGGAAAGAAACTTGGCATTTCCGCGAGGCTTGCCCGATGGACTCATTTATCGAGTCTCTCTAATACCTGAGTTATAAAGTCAAGTTTAAAGAGTTGCGCAGGGTGCTTTCGGCCCGGTCGCGACCGCCGAATAAACGCAGGTATGCAATGTCCCGCCTAGTCTCCCAACTCACCACCCTTCACCTGGTTGCCACCGTAAGCATTTTCCCGCTTTCGGCCGCCATGGCCCAGGACGCCGCCGCGGTCAAACTCGATACGATCAAGGTGGAGGACATCGTCGAGCAGGGGGACGGTCCGGTCGAGGGCTACGTCGCAAACCGCAGCCGCGCCGGCACCAAAACGGACACGCCCCTGATCAAGACGCCTCAGGCGGTCAGCGTTGTGCCCAGCCAGCAGATCGAGGATCAGGCCGCGGACAGCGTATCCGAGGCGCTGCGCTATACGGCGGGCGTTGCGACGGAATACCGGGGATCTTCGAACCTGCACGACGAAATGTACATCCGCGGGTTTGGCTACGTGCCGCGCTATGTGAACGGTCTCGAATACGGCTGGAGCTCGCTCGGGCAGATCCCGCCTTACCTCCTGGAGCGGGTCGAGGTACTCAAGGGACCGTCCTCCATTCTCTATGGTCAAAGCAGCCCGGGCGGGATCGTGAACCTGGTGACCAAGCAACCGACCGGCGAGACCCGCCGGGAAGTCGAGCTGGTGACCGGTCTGGACGCCCGGATCGGCGGCAATTTCGATTTTCAGGGTACTTTCGACAAGGAAGGGGTCTGGAGTTACCGGCTCGTCGGCACCGGGGAGCGGTCCGATCTCGAGGAAGACGGTCTGAATTTCGAAGGCTTTGCGATCGCGCCGTCGATCCGCTTCGCCCCCTCGGAGGACACGTCGATCACGGTGTTGTCTTTCTTCACGCACGATCCCAAGGGCGGCTTCCGGAATTTCAGAGAAGCGGCGGGCACGCTTTATTCGACACCGCACGGCTTCATTCCGAACGACTTCAACGTCAGCGATCCGGATTTCGAGGAATACCGGCGGACCCAGTTCCAGATCGGCTATGAATTCGAGCACCGTTTTAACGAGGTCTTTCAGGTCCGGCAGAACGCCGCCTACAACATCGTCGATACCTACCATCAGACGCTCACCTGGGGCTCGCTGGACCCTTCGACCGGTAACATCTCCCGGCGGCCAAGCGGTGGTTCCACCGATCTCAACCAGTTCGTCATCGACAACCAGCTCCAGAGCGACTTCGACACCGGCGCCTTCAGCCACACGCTGTTGAGCGGAGTGGACTTCAAACACTCGATGCGAAACTATCAGTGGGGTTTCGGGGATACCACGGGCCTCGATATCAACTGGATGAACCCGACCTACGGCAACCTCCCCGATATCAAGCTCAATCTGTGGACCAGCGACGAGGTTACCCGCGCCTGGCAGCTTGGCGCCTATCTGCAGGACCAGATCGAAGTGGGCAACCTGACTGTCAGTCTCGGCGGCCGCTACGACTGGGCCGGGACCGAGGTGGATCAGTACGCGGGCACGGATTCGTCATTCTACGACAGCGCCTTTTCCGGACGCGCCGGCGCGATCTACAATTTCGACAGCGGCATCTCTCCCTATGTCAGCTATTCGACCTCCTTCGAACCGTCTCTGGAAACCGATCACAACGATCAGCCCCTGGAGCCGGTGACCGCGCAGCAGTGGGAGGGAGGCGTCAAATACGCCACGGCTGACGGCAGGTTCCAGGCCTATGCATCGGTCTTCCATATCCTGCAGCAAAACCGGTCGACGACCGATCCGGTGACAAACGAAGTCTTCCAGACCGGAGAAATCCGGAGCCAGGGGTTCGAGCTTGAGGGGCATGCCCGGATTACCGAGAATTTCTCGCTTGTCGGGTCCTATACCTACATCGATGCGAAGATCACCGAGGACGAGGATCCGGACCAGGTCGGCCTGAGTGTGGACCGTATCCCGGAGCATCAGGCCAATATCTGGGGCCGCTATAATTTCACGCAGGGCCGGCTTGACGGCATCGGTCTCGGACTTGGGCTGCGTTATATCGGCCCGAGCACCGACTGGACGAATGACGTCAAGGTGCCGTCCGCAACCTTGCTCGACGCCATGGCGAGCTATGATTTCGGCGCGATATCCGATCAGCTCGACGGTGTGAAGCTTCAGGTCAATGCGAGCAACCTGCTCGACAAGCGTTACACGTCAAGTTGCGCCAGCCGCTGGGCCTGCTGGTACGGTCCGGGCCGTGTCGTCACCGCGAAGCTCAAATACACCTGGTGAGGCGATGGCACCTGTGCCACGGCAGGTCAGGCCGTACCCTAGGCTGCCGTGATGGTCTTGTTCATCGGACCGCTTCGAGGGAAATGGCGTTCAACAAGGTCCGGCGCTCAAAAGAGACCTAGGCAAATCAAACCGAATTTGATTTGTTAAACGGATCAGAGTCTTCAGCCGTTTCTCATTTCATGAACCGATCCGAGCAAATTTGCGCCGCTCTGCGCACCGCCATTCTCGAACGCGCCCTGCTTCCTGGCATGAAGCTGCCGGAGGATTCCCTCGGCGAGCGGTTCGGCTCGAGCCGGACCATCGTTCGCCAGGCGCTTGAGCGGCTGGCGGCGGAGGGGCTGGTCGAACTCCGGCGCAACCGGGGCGCCGTCGTGGCGACGCCGAGCCTCGAAGAGGCGCGGGATCTGTTCGACCTGCGCAGCCAGATCGAGGACCTCGTCGTCAGCCGTCTCATCGATACGTTTTCTGAAAAACACCTCGACGCGCTGAACGCGCATCTCGCCAAGGAGATCGAGGCGGAGAAAGGTCCGGAGCCGGTGTCCATCCGTCTGGCGACGGAGTTTCACATCCTGCTGGCCCGGCTCACGGAGAGCCCCGTTCTGATCCGCTATGTGGAGGATGTCGGCTACCGCTGCGGGTTGACCCTGGCGCTTTATTCCCGGCCCCATTCGACCGACTGCGGCATTCAGGAACACAGGGAGATTATCGATGCCCTGTCGAAAAAGGACGAGGCCCGCGCCCGGGAACTGATGCGCCATCACCTGGGCGCGGTCGCGGACCGGGCGCTGATCAAGCCGGAAAAGGAAGGCCAGTCGCTTTATCTGGATGCCCTGGAGCCCTACGCGCGGGCTGTGCGGGAAGAGAAGTAGCGATGCGCAGTTTTCTCTGACCGCATCTTCAATCGTTATCGGCGGGCAGATGTCCCACCACACCTTCCGATGTCATCCCGGACGCAGCGAAGCGGAGATCCGGAGCCCACTCGCAATGTCGTCTGCATAGGACGTTCAGGTGCTGCCGATCCGCGTTAGCTCTGGAAACAAGTAGGCCCCGGGCCTCACGTCGTTCGCCCGGGGTGACAGCTGGAGAAGCAAGCAGGTTGAGGTGCTTGCCAGCGCAGACGACAACAGCAGGCGCAAGACGCCTCAGGCCTCGATGCCCATCCGGGTGAGAATCCGCTCGGCGCTGTCGTTCCAGACATCCATCTTGACGATCTTGCCGTTCTCGACCTCGAAACGGTCGATGTAGCGGTTGCCTTCGAAAGGCGTACCGTCCGGCCATTCGCCGTAAAGCGTGCCGACCGAGTAGACCACGGTGCCGCCGGCGCCCGTCGCCACGTCGAACCGGTCCATCCTCTTCTTCACCCACTTGTAGCGGGCGGCGTTGAAGCCGGTCGGTCCGGAAGGGTGGTTGAACTTGCGGCCGCCGGTGAAGGTGATCTCGACGTTTTCGGCAACGAAGGTCGCGGCCAGGTCCGGATCCGGCTTCATCGACGCGTCGAGGTAATCGCGCACGATCCGGGCTTCCTCGGTAAGCTCAGGGGGTGTTTGGCTGTCGCTGGTCATTTCGGTCTCGCTGCTTGACTGTCGGCAACAGGATAGACCTGCCTCCCCACACTTGCATGCAAATTTTGTATGCAAAAATTGCATGCAATTTAGGCGAAATCGGATTTAATGGTCCTTCAGGATGAGGGGTTTATCCGGTAAGTCTATGAAATATATGGATTCATAGATTCTGGCATCCCAATTGCTCAAGGATGGCGTTCGGACGTGCCGTTCGGACGACCAGAGGAGCCAGATATGAAATCCATGAGAATTCTTCCGAAGGTGACCCGCCGCGTCCTGATGTCAGGGGTTGTCGGCTTCGCGGTCGCTTCCAGCCTGCCCGCATTCGCCGCCGACACGATCAAGATCGGCCTCGTTGCCGCTCTTAGTGGGCAGTCGGCCAAGTCGGGTCAGGCGATCACCCGCGGCCTGACCATCGCTATCGACGAAATCAATGAAAAGGGCGGCGTTCTCGGCAAGCCCCTGGAACTGGTCAGCCGCGACGACGAGAGCAACCCCGGCAAGGGTCTGGTGGCCGCGCGCGAACTCGTTCAGCGTGAAGGCGTCGCCGCCCTGATCGGCGGTCTCGACACACCGGTTTCCTTCGCCATCGTGCCTTTCGCGAACCAGGCGAAAGTACCCTTCGTCGGACCCTGGGCCGCGGGCACCGGCATCACCAAGAACGGCGCCGAGGAAAACTACATCTTCCGCGTCTCGGCCGTGGACGAATATGTTGACGAGGCGATCACCGAGTATCTGATTTCCAACTACGGCTCCAAGAAGCCGGGCATGATCCTGATCAACAATCCCTGGGGCGAGTCCAATGAAAAGGGTTTGACCAAGGCCCTTGAGAAGCGCGGCATGGAACATGCCGGCATCGAGAAGTTCGAGAGCAACGATGTCGATGTGGTGCCGCAGCTGACCCGGCTGAAGGAAAACGGCGCTGACGGTCTTTTCGTCGTGGCGAACGTCGCGCCGACCGCGCAGGTGGTCAAGTCCCTCGACCGGATGGGCTGGGACGTTCCTCTGGCCTCGCATTGGGGCCCGGCCGGTGGCCGCTTCACCGAGCTGGCCGGCAAGAGCGGCGAGAAGCTGCACTTCATCCAGACCTATCTGTTCACGGAGGGCGACGCCAAGGGCGAGGTCATGTTCGCCAAGCTTCAGGAGAAGTTTCCCGAAATCGAGACCATGGCCGACGTGACCCCGGCAACCGGTATCGCCAACGCCTATGACGCGATGCTGCTTCTGGCGGCCGCCATCGAGAAGGCCGGATCCACCGATGGTCCCGCGATCCGTCAGGCCATGTATGACATCGAGAACATAGAAGGCCTGATCAAGACCTATACCGATCCGTTCTCGCCGGAAGATCAGGACGCCATCGGCCCGGAAGATTATGTCTTCGCGCATTTTGTCGAAGGTCAGATCATCCCGATCGAGGACTGATTTTTTCAACACCGCCTCCCGCGACGTATCGCGGGAGGCCTTCTTTCCTGCCGGGCTTGAATGCCCGCTGTAATTTCCGGGATTTCCCATGACCTTGATGATCGCAGCCCTGGTGACCGGGATCGGCCTTGGCAGTATGTATGGCCTGATCGCGCTCGGTTTCCAGATCACCTATTCCGTTTCCTCCACGGTCAATTTCGCGCAAGGCAGCGTCGTGATGCTGGGGGCGGTGCTCGGCTATGTGTTCACCGAACGGCTCGGGCTTAACTGGATGATCGCCTATCCGGCGGCGATCCTCGGCTGCGGTCTGTTCGGCATGTTCGTCGAGGTGCTTCTTGTGCGCCCCTTCGTGGAGCGCAACTCGGAAGCCTGGCTGATGGCAACGGTGGCCGGGGGAATCTTCCTGGACAACGCGGTCCTCTTCACTTTCGGCAACGAACCGCGCACCCTGTCGTCGCCCCTGACCCAGACAACCTGGCAATTCGCCGGAACGGGCATATACCCGCAGCAGATCCTGATCCCGCTGGCCGCCATCGGCGTCGCCTTCGCTCTTCACTTTCTGTTCCGCAAGACGCTGCAGGGACGGGCGCTTCTGGCGGTTGTCCAGAACACCCAGGCCGCGCGGCTGATGGGGATCAACACGCGCCTGATGGTATCAGGCTCCTTTGCCATTTCCGCCATGCTCGCGGGTTGCGCGGGGCTTCTGATCGCACCGCTCTTTTCGGTCCACTCCGACATGGGAACCCTGTTCGGCCTGAAGGCCTTCGCGGTCGCCATCCTCGGCGGCATGACCTCGGCTTCGGGCGTGATGCTGGCCGGCTTCATCTACGGAATAACGGAAGCGCTGGTCACGGCCTATCTCGGCTCGTCCTCCACCTACATTGTCGTCTTCGCCCTGCTCATCCTGGCGCTGACGCTGAAACCCGACGGCCTGTTCGGCCGGCCCGCGGTCAAGAAGGTCTGAGGCAGTCGCATGACGTTTTCAAGTTTCCGGGCCGGTACAGACCTGCTCCTTTTGGCGTTGACGCTGGCCGGCATGGCGGCCGTCCTTTCGACCGGTGGGTATACGCAATTCGTCATCGGCCTGGTGGCGTTGACGACAATCCTCGGTGTCGGTCTCAACGTTCTTTACGGCCTGACCGGACTGGTTTCTCTCGGGCAGGTCGGATTTTTCGCCATCGGTGCCTATGTGGCGGGGATCGCCACGCTCGCGGGCATGAGCTTCTGGCTGGCCCTGCCGCTTGCCGGCGTTGTCGCTGGCATCGCGGGATTGCTGCTCGCCGTGCCCGCCGTCCGCATGGCCGGGCCGTTCCTGGCGATGGTGACCATCGCCTTCGCCTTCATCGTTGAGCATGGGGCGGTCGAATGGCGGTCCGTGACCGGGGGGCAGAACGGGCTGATGGGCTTTCCGATGCCGGAATTCGCTGGCTATATGTTTTCCGAAAGGGATCTCGTTCTGTTTTCGACCGCCCTGGCCGGGGTGTCGCTCTATCTGTTCCGCCGTCTTGCCGACAGTGGCTGGGGCATGGCGATGACCGGTATCCGCGACGCGGAGATCGCCGCCACGTCGCTCGGCTACAGGCCCTTTGCCGTCAAGGCCACCGCGTTCGCCATCGCGGCCGCCATGGCGGGTCTCGCCGGGGGGCTGTTCACGCCGCTGATGATGTTCATCGCACCGAGCAATTTTCCCTTCTCGCAGTCGATCCTGTTTCTGTTCGCCATTCTGATCGGCGGAGCCGGGACGGTGCTCGGGCCGCTTGCGGGGGCGCTGGTCACGGTGCTTCTGCCAGAGTTTCTCTCCGGGCTTGCCGAATACCGCCTCTTGTTCTTCGGCGGGCTTCTGGTCGGTGTGCTGCTGCTGGCGCCGCGCGGTCTTGTCGGGACGGTGTCGAAATTTCTACCAGCCGCGCAGCGTCGGATCGATCCGTCTCGTCCGGACAAGGTCGAAGCCTTTTTGCGCAGCAACGCGGAGCGGGGACAGCTTGAGATCCGGAGCCTTGGGATTTCCTTCGGCGGCGTCCGGGCCGTGGACGGTGTTTCGCTGGCTATCAAGGTGGGCGAGGTGACTTCCATCATCGGACCGAACGGCGCGGGCAAGACGACCGTCCTCAACATGATCAGCGGCTTCTACCGGCCGTCCAACGGCGAGATCCTGCTGGGCGGCAAGAACCTTGCCGGCTGGTCCGCGCAGAAGGTGGCGCGTGAAGGCGTCGCGCGGACCTATCAGACGACGAAACTCTTCGAGAACCTGACGGTCGTTGCCAACGTGGTCTCCGGACTTTCCCGGGGCAGCATGGGCAATCCCTGGTCGGACATTCAGTCGGCCGAAAACCTGTCCCTGGCGGCCGGGTTGTTGCGCTATTGCGGCTACGAGGGTGAGCTGGAAAAACGGGCAGGCGATCTGCCACATGTGGACCGGCGCCTCGTCGAGATCGCCCGCGCGCTCGCCCTGCGTCCCGATATCCTGCTGCTCGACGAACCCGCCGCCGGGCTGATGCGGGCGGACAAGGACAGTCTGGCGGGATTGCTGCGCAAGATCGCGGATCTCGGCCTGGCGGTGGTGCTGGTTGAGCATGACATGGATCTTGTCATGGGCATCTCCGACCGTATCCAGGCGGTCGATGCCGGCAAGCCGATCGCCTATGGCACGCCTGCGGAAATCCAGTCCGACAAGACCGTGATCGAAGCCTATCTGGGTGATGGCGGGTCTTCAGCCCGGCCCCGTGAAGAGGCGCTTGAGACCGAGGAAACGCCGGTTCTGTCGACATTGAACCTGACGGCTGGATATGGAGCGGCGCCGGTCCTGAAAGAGGTGACGATGAAGGTGCGTCCGGGCGAGATGGTGGCGCTTCTGGGCGCGAACGGCGCCGGCAAATCCACTTTCCTTTCCGCCCTTGCGGGACTGCACCGTCCCGTCGACGGCAGGATCATCCTGAAGGACGAGGCGGTTCAGGAGCTGATGCCCCACGAGCTGGTCCGGCGCGGACTGGTTCTGGTTCCGGAAGGACGCCAGGTGTTTCCGGAACTGACGGTTCTTGAGAATATCGAGCTCGGCGCCTACAAGCGGAAGCGGGACATGACCGGCGACGAGATCGCGTCCCATCTTGACCGGTTTCCGAGACTGAAGGATCGTCTGACCAGCCGGGCGGGTCTTCTGTCGGGCGGGGAACAGCAGATGATGGCAATCGCGCGCGGGCTGATGTCGAAACCCGATATCCTGCTTCTGGACGAGCCTTCGCTCGGCCTTGCCCCGGCCATGGTGGACGAACTTTACGCCATTCTGGGCGAGCTGCGCGACGAAGGCAAAACCATCCTGCTGGTCGATCAGATGGCAACCATGGCGCTTTCCATCGCGGACTATGCCTATGTGCTGGAGCAGGGGCGGATCGTGGTCGAGGGATCGGCGGCCGAGCTTGCGTCCGACCCGAGACTGACCGCCGCCTATCTGGGTGGTGCCGAAACGCCTGAACCGGCGTTGGAGGCGGGCGCATGAGCGATCTGATCGTCCGCAATGTCCGACTGCCGGATCATGAAACCTCCGTCGATGTGCTTGTCAGTGATGGGCTGATCGCCGCCATCGGCCCGGGGATTTCAACCGATGCCTTAGAGCTTCAAGGGCTGGGCGGACTGTTGACCCCGGGGTTCGTGGAAAGTCATATCCATCTGGACAAGGCCTGTATCCTCGACCGCTGCCACAACGAGACCGGTACGCTGGCAGGGGCCATCGCCTCGGTCGGGGCCGCGAAAAAGACGTTCACGACAGAAGACGTCTATCAGCGCGGCCGGAAGGTTCTGGAAAAGGCCATCGTCCAGGGCACCAATGCCATGCGTACCCATGTGGAGATCGATCCCGGGATCGGACTGCAGGGGTTTGACGCGGTCCTGCGCCTGAAAAAGGAGTTCGCCTGGGCGCTGGACCTGCAGATCTGCGTCTTCCCGCAGGAAGGGCTGACGAATTACCCCGGCACGTTCGAGCTGCTGGAAGAGGCCCTTGAAAAAGGCGCCGACCTGCTGGGCGGTTGCCCCTATACCGACACGGATCCGAATGCGCAGATCCGAATCCTGTTCGAGCTTGCAAGGCGGTTTGACGCGGATCTCGATTTCCACCTGGATTTCGATCTCGACACCGGCTGGCGGCATCTGGACGAAGTCGCCCGGCAGACGATTGCCTTCGATTGGCAGGGCAGGGTCGCCATCGGTCATGTCACCAAGCTCTCGGCCTTGCCGCGCGCGGATCTCATGGAAACGGTTTTCCTGATGAGGGACGCCGGTATCGCCTTGACCGTCCTGCCGGCCACCGATCTCTTCCTCATGGGACGGGAGCACAATCATCTCGTTCCGCGTGGCGTTGCACCGGCCCATCTCTTCCACGATCACGGCGTCTGCTGCACCATGGCGACCAACAATGTGCTCAATCCTTTCACGCCCTATGGCGATTGTTCGCTGACGCGGATGGCGAACCTTTACGCCAATGTGCATCAGCTCAGCACCGAGGTGGACCTGGAAGCCTGTTTCGCCATGGTTACGGCGGCACCGCGCGGTCTGATCGGGCAGGCGCGCCAAATCGCGGTCGGCGAGGAGGCGACCTTCGTGGCGCTTGCCGCCGGGAGCGGCTCCCAGGCGGTGGCGGAAATCGCCCGGCCCGCCTGGGGCATGAAACGCGGCCGCTTGAGCTTTGAGTGCCCTGAGGCGAAACTCTTCGCACCTTGAGGAGCGCGGGAAGACACGCTTATGACCGGACAAGCCGAACCGACCGAATTCCTGATCCGCTCGCGCGCCGTTATCAAGGGCGTTGACGAAACCCTCGACGGCGAGGTTCTGGAGGGAGGCGGCCTCCATGTCCGGGACGGTGTTGTCGCCGCGCTCGGACCGTTTGAGGAGCTGCGCAAGGCGCATCCCGATCTGCCGGTGGAAGGGAACGGTGACGCAATCGTCTTTCCGGGTCTCGTCAACGGTCATCACCATTCCGGCCTGACGCCGTTCCAGCTCGGAGTGCCTTACGGTCCGCTCGAAACCTGGCTGCCGCAGTTTCGCGGCATGCGCTATGTCGGCCATCGGCTGGACACGCTCTACTCCGCGATTGAAATGCTGGAATCCGGCGTGACCTCAGTGCAGCATATTCATCCAGCGCTGGTCGGTGGGCCGGAAGACTGGACCGGCCTTGCCGACAGCGTGATCGCCGCCTACCGCGAGATCGGCATGCGGGTGTCCTTCACCTTCATGATCCGGGACCGGAACCAGCTCGTGCATGAAGATGACGAGCCCTTTCTGGCGAGGCTGCCGGAAGAGGACGCCGCCTACTGGCGCCCGAGGCTCGCCGCGAGCAAGGCGCCGATTGCCGACTACATGGACTGGTTCGAGGTGCAAAAGAGAGACTGGCGGGAGAAAGATCCGGACCGGGTGTCCTGGCAGCTTGCGCCGGCGAACCTGCACTGGTGTTCCGACGACTGCCTGACCGCGATCTTCGATACGGCGGAGAGAACCGGCTCCAAGGTCCACATGCATCTGGTCGAAACCCATTTGCAGGCGGAATTCGCGCAACGCACTTACGGTAAATCAGCGGTTCGCCACCTTCACGATCTCGGCTGTCTCGGGCCTGCCTTGACTCTCGGGCACGGGATCTGGGTGGATGATGAAGACCTGGACCTCATCGGCGACTGCGGTTGCGGCATCTGCCACAACGCCAGCTCCGGCCTGAGACTGGCGAGCGGGGTCGCTCCCGTGAACGCCATGCTCAGGAAAGGTATTCCGGTTTGCCTCGGGATCGATCAGGCGGGGATCAACGACGACCGGGACATGCTGCAGGAAATGCGCCTCGTCTGGGCACTGCACCGAGAACCGGGCCTTCGCAGCTTCCGGCCGTCGGCAGGCCACGTCTTTCAGATGGCGACGGAGCACGGGGCCGCGTCGACCGGCTTCGAGGGCCGGATCGGGCGTCTGGATGTCGGCAAGGCGGCGGATGTCGTCCTGATCAACTGGAACGATATCGCCAGGCCGTTTGTTGACGGGACCGTACCGCTGCTCGATGCGCTGCTGCAGCGGTCGCGGCAGTTCGCGGCTGATACCGTCTTTGTCGGCGGCAGAAAGGTGGTCTCCAGCGGCAAGGTGGTTGCGGTCGATCGCGAGGCGGTGTTCGCAGAAATCTCTGATTTTTTGAACTCCGATCCGAACGCCGCCGAGAGCGAAGCCAGGCTTCGGACCGAGACCCTGCTCGGCCATGTCGGGCGCTGGTTCGACAAGGCCTACCCGGAGGCTTTAATGCAACGTTACCGCTTCAACCGGATCTCCGGTCAGGGCTGAAGGCCTGCCAGCTCTCCGACAAGGCCATGGCGAGCTGGTTGGCGAAGCGCGCGGATGCGACGGGCAGCGTGCGTCCCTTCATCTGCATGAGTGTCAGGTTGCCGTAGGCGACATCGGATTTCGGCAGAGCGCGGAACACGAGCCGCTCGTCCTTGTCGATGTTGAGCCCGATGGGAAACTGAAAGCCGACGGCCATCTCGTTCTGCACGTAATGCCGCATGAACTCGAAAGAATCCGCTTCGATCGTCGATTCCAGCTTCTGCGACATTCTGGCCACGGCGAGATCGAGAAGGTAGCGGATACCGATCCGTTTCGGCGGAACCACATGCGGGTAGCCGAGACAGTCGCGGAGACGAAGCTTTTCCTTGTTCGCCAGCGGATGGTTTTTCGCCATCACCGCGTAAGTCGGCTGTTCGACGGTCAAGAGCACATCGAAGTCGCCGAGATGGGCCGGCTCGAAGACCAGCGCGAGGTC
Source organism: Roseibium aggregatum (assembly GCF_017309185.1). Taxonomy (GTDB): domain Bacteria; phylum Pseudomonadota; class Alphaproteobacteria; order Rhizobiales; family Stappiaceae; genus Roseibium; species Roseibium aggregatum_B. The sequence goes on from NZ_JAEKJZ010000004.1 coordinate 133,346, forward strand.
GCTTTCAAAGGCGCGCAGGTCTTCTTCCGCCGCCTCGCGGTCGCGGACGCGGACGGTGAAGGAGACGCCCGGATGCTCGGCACGGTAGGCGGCGATCTGGGCAGGCATGAAATAGGGTTGCAGGGCCTGGGAGCAGGCGATGCTGACGTGCCCGCGTCTCAAGCCCGACAGATCGGCCACCTGGCCACGGACGCGCTCCAGTTCCGCGATCTGGCCGCGAATGTGCTGGATCAGCAACTCTCCGGCCGGATTGAGCCGCACGCCGCGTGGCAGCCGCTCGAAGACGGGGGCGCCGAATTCTTCCTCAAAGCCTTGTATCCGCCGGTTCAGCGCGGAGGAGGTGATGTTCATGTCCTCGGCCGCCTTGCGGATCGAACCCGCCTTGGCGACCGCTTCTATCAGTCGAAGTGTCTGAAGGTGCCGCATTTACAGTGCCTTGGAAAGAGTGCTGCAAAAAACGAAGCATGAAGATGCAAAAATAGCAATAGAAGTACGCACTAAAGCGTCGCATCGTGCCTTTCTGCGGGAAAGGCCTCCCACCCTTCCCAGGAAAAAGGGGACAGACATGACCAATGAGACTTCGAGGCGCGGCTTTCTGAAAGGCGCGGGTGCGACAGTGCTTGGAACCTCCGTATTGCCGTTTTTGAAGGTATTACCGGCCGCGGCCGCGGGGAGTGACGTCATTGTGGCCGTGACCGGTCAGACCATCAACAGCCTCGACATTCACCGGACCGGAACCAACCGCCCAAGCTATCAGGTGGCGGTGAATGTCTACGACCGCCTCGTCAGCTTCGGCACCAAGACGCTGGAGGACGGCAGTCTGTCCTACGATTATTCGGTGATCGAGCCGGAGGTCGCCGAGAGCTGGGAATTTACCGACGACGGCATGGCGATCGTTTTCAAGCTGCGTCCGGAAGGCAAGTTTCAGGACGGCTCGCCGATCACCGCGCAGGACGTCAAGTGGTCCTTCGACCGCGCCGTCAGCGTCGGCGGCTTTCCGACCGTGCAGATGAAGGCCGGCTCGCTTGAAAAACCGGAGCAGTTCGAGGCTGTCGACGACCTCACCTTCAAGATCAATCTCCTGCGCAAATCCAAGCTTACCCTGCCGGATCTCGCGGTGCCCGTGCCGATGATCATCAATTCCAAGGTCGCACTTGAACATGCGACCGAGGAAGATCCCTGGGCGATGGAATACCTCCACAAGACGCCGGCCGGGTCGGGCGCTTTCAAGGTCGCGTCCTGGAAGGCGGGCGAGCAGCTCGTCTATGAGCGCAACGACAACTGGACCTCCGGTCCCGTGCCGGAAGTCAAGCGGGTTATCCTGCGCGAGGTGCCGAGCCCCGCCACCCGCCGTGCGCTTCTGGAGCGGGGCGACGTCAACATGTCGTTCAACATGCCGAACAAGGACGCCAAGGAATTGTCCGGCACCGAAGACATCACCATTGCGACCACGCCGATCGAAAACGCGATCTACTGCCTGTGTCCCAACCTGTCCTTCGAGCCGTTCAAGGACAAGAGGGTCCGTCAGGCGATCGCATGGTCGGTGCCTTACGAGGAAGTCTTCCAGACGGCGGCTTACGGCCGGGGCGCGCCCATGTGGGGCGGGCCGAGCGCCACGCCGGCGGATATCGCCTGGCCGCAGAAGTTTCCCTATTCGACCGATCTCGACAAGGCCAAGGCCCTGCTCGAGGAAGCCGGCTACGGCGAGGGGTTCGAGGTGCCGCTCTCCATCTCGCTCAGCCAGACGGACTGGATGGAACCGGCGGCTCTCCTGATCCAGGAAAATCTCGCCAAGATCGGCATCAAGGCGACGATCGAGAAGATCCCGGGGGCGAACTGGCGGACCGCTTCGCTTGTCGAAAAGCGCTTGCCGCTGCACCTTGAGACCTTCGGCGGCTGGTTGAACTATCCGTGCTACTACTTCTTCTGGGCCTATCTGGAAGGTCATCTCTTCAACTCGTCGAACTATCGCAACGAGGAGATCGAGACCCTGACCGGGGAAACCCTGCACATGCCGGTCGACGATCCGGACTATGCGCCGAAGATCAAGCGGATGATCGAAATCGCCTGGGACGAGGTTCCGCGCATCGCGCTCTGGCAGCCGGCGCTCAATGTCGGTACCCGCGAGATCGACGGCTATGAGTACTGGTTCCACCGGCAGCTCGATGTCCGCGGTCTGAAGAAGTCGTAAGTCGATGGCCGGGCGTCTCTCCACAATCGGAACCAGGATCGCGCAGTCCATTCCCGTGATCCTGGGGGTCGTCGTGGTCAGCTTCGTGCTGACCCGCGCCCTTCCCGGCGACCCTGCGGTCTATTTCGCGGGCGCCGCGGCGGATGAGGCGTCCATTGCCGAAGTGCGGACAGCGCTTGGCCTCGACAAACCGCTTCCCGAACAGTTTCTGATCTACGCCAGGGACGTCGCGACCGGCAACCTCGGCCAGTCGCTCTCCACCGGCCAGCCGGTCCTGGAGGATCTCGCCAACCGGTTGCCGGCGTCTCTGGAACTGACGCTGACGGCGCTCATGTTATCCTGCGCCGTTGCCATTCCCCTGGGCGTGCTTGCAGCCACGCGTCCAGGGTCGGCAGTCGACCATCTGTGCCGCGTGCTCGTGACCGCAGGCGTGTCGCTGCCGACCTTCTTCACCGGCGTCGTGCTGATCTACATTTTCTACTATCTGCTCGGCATTGCCCCGTCGCCGCTCGGGCGGCTGGATTTCATCTATATCGAACCCGACCGGATCACCGGCTTCTACCTGATCGATGCAGCGCTTGCGGGCGATTGGGAAACCTGGGTCGGTGCGCTGAAGCAGCTCGTTCTGCCGGCGGTGACGCTGGCGCTCTTCACGATGGCGCCGCTGGCGCGCATGACCCGGGCGGCCATGCTGAGTGCCCTGTCCTCCGACTATATCCGCACCGCGCGCGCGGCCGGTCTGACCGAGGACAAGGTGCTGTTCACCTATGCGTTCCGAAACGCGCTGCTGCCGGTGATCACGACCCTCGGCATGGTTTTCTCCTTCACGCTGGGCGCAAACGTGCTGGTCGAAAAGGTGTTCGCCTGGCCCGGCATCGGTTCCTACGCGGTCGAGGCGCTGGTGGTCTCCGACTATGCCGCCGTCCAGGGCTTCGTGCTTGCCATGGCGCTGCTCTTCGTCGCGCTCAACCTGGTGATCGACCTCACCTATACGCTCATCGACCCCCGGATCGGATTTGAAACCAAATGAGTGACACGGCGACCCGGGCGGAAGCGCTCAAGCAGCAGGATGGCGCGCTGGCGCATATCGCCTATGTGCTGCGCTCCAATCCGGTCACTTTGTTGGCTTTCGCGATGTTCGCGGTGCTTTTGCTGGCGGCCGTGCTCGGTCCTCTGATCGCTCCGTTCGATCCGCTTCAGACCAACGCCTCGAATGCCCTGCAGCCACCCTCCTTCACCCATTGGTTCGGCACCGACAATCTCGGACGGGACGTCTTCAGCCGGGTGATCGTGGCCACAAGGCTCGATCTGGCCATCTCGATTGCCGCGGTCGCTCTGTCCTTCCTGGTGGGTTCCGTGCTCGGCAGTCTGGCGGGCTATTGGGGGGGCTGGCTCGATGCGGTCCTGAACCGGGTCTTCGACACGATCATGGCGTTTCCGCTGTTCGTGCTGGCCATGGGCATCGTGGCGGCGCTGGGCAACACGGTCGAAAACATCGTCTACGCGACGGCGGTCATCAACATTCCCTTTTACGCCCGGCTGGTGCGCGCAGAGGTCAATATCCGCCGCGATGCGGGCTTTGCCCAGGCGGCGAAGCTTGCCGGCAACTCGGACGTGCGCGTGCTCGCGCTTCATATTTTCCCGAACGCGTTGCCGCCGATGATGGTGCAGGTCTCGCTGAACCTCGGCTGGGCGATCCTGAACGCCGCGGGTCTCAGCTTCATCGGCCTCGGCGTGCGCCCGCCCACCGCGGAGTGGGGCATCATGGTCGCGGAAGGAGCGAACTTCATTGTCTCCGGCGAATGGTGGCTCGCCATCTTTCCGGGTCTCGCCCTGATGTTCGCGGTGTTCACCTTCAACCTTCTGGGAGACGGGCTGCGCGACATTGTCGACCCCCGGCAGCGCTCATGAGCCTTCTATCGATCAACGATCTTCAGGTCTCCTTCAAGACGCGCCGTGGAACCGTGAATGCCGTGCGCGGTCTCTCGCTCGAGATCGAAAAGGGCGAGACGCTCGGCATCGTCGGTGAATCCGGCTCCGGCAAGTCCGTCACCTCCTATGCGTTGATGCGGCTCCTGGAAAGCAACGGCCGAATTTCCGGAGGCGCCTTGAGCTACGGCGGGATCGATCTGAGGCACGCGAAGGAAAGCGTCATGCGCGACCTGCGCGGGCGCGAAATCTCCATGATCTTCCAGAATCCGAGGGCGGCGCTCAACCCGATCCGCAAGGTGGGTCACCAGATCGAAGACGTGCTGCGCCGCCATGCCAAGGCGACGCGGTCGACAGCCAGGGCCGAAGCCATCAAGGCACTGGAGGCAGTCAAGATCCGCGATCCGGAGGCGCGTTACAACGCCTATCCGTTCGAGCTCTCCGGGGGGATGTGCCAGCGCATCGTCATCGCGCTCGCGCTTGCCTGCGATCCGAAACTGCTGATCGCCGACGAACCGACAACAGGGCTCGACATCACGACCCAGAAGGCGGTGATGGACCTGATCGCGGACCTGATCGCGGAGCGGGGCATGAGCGCGATGGTCATCACCCACGATCTCGGTCTCGCCGCCCAGTACTGCAACCGGATCGTGGTCATGAAGGACGGCGAAATCGTCGAGCAGGGCGACCCGAAGCGCCTGTTCACTGCGCCGGAGCATCCCTACACGCGCAAGCTGGTCGATGCGACGCCGCGCTCCGGGGCGTCTGTGCGCTCACTCTTGCCGGCCGAGCAGCGCACGCCGGCACCGGAATTGCCGGTCTCCGAAACGCCGCTTCTGGAGGTCAGGGATCTGACCAAGACCTATCAGGGCAAGTCCGGCCCCGTTCACGCGGTCAAGGGCATCAGCTTCAAGGTTATGAAAGGTCAGAGTGTCGGTCTTGTCGGGGAATCCGGTTGCGGCAAATCGACGACCTCCTCCATTCTCGTGCGGCTCACCGATCCGACAAGCGGCGAGATCCTGTTCAACGGCGAGGATCTGGCAAAGACGCCGGCCGGGACCTTCGCGCGCGATCCCCGCCGGGCGGCCATCCAGATGGTCTTCCAGGATGCCACCGACAGCTTCAATCCCCGCCACACCGCCCGCCACTCCATCGCAGAACCACTGAAGCGGCTGACCGGGCTGAAGGGCAAGGCGCTCAAGGACCGGGTTGAGGAACTTGCGGATCTGGTCGGCCTGCCACGGCCCTTGCTGGACCGGTTTCCCCATCAGCTTTCCGGCGGTCAGAAGGCCCGGGTCGGTATCGCCCGCGCCATCGCGGTCGAGCCGCAGTTCCTGATCCTGGACGAGCCGACCGCGGCCCTCGACGTCTCCATTCAGGCGATCGTGCTCAATCTTCTGGTGGATCTGCGCGCCAAGCTCGGCATCAGTTTCTTGTTCGTGAGCCACGACCTGCATGTGGTGCGGCTCCTGTGCGACCATGTCATCGTGATGCGCGACGGTGAAATTCTAGAAGAAGGGCCTGCCGCGGCAGTGATGGACGCGCCGGCCCATGCCTATACGCGGGAGCTTCTCGCAGCCGCTCCCGAACCTCCGGCCCTGGCGGAAACGCTTTCGTCGGCCGCTGAATGAAATCAGAAATATCGAGGACCGAAATGTTCGATCTGCCCTTTACATTCGCATCGCTCAAAGCGGCCTATCAGGATGGGATGAGCCCGGAAGAGGTTGTCGAGGAGGTCTACCGGCGGATCGACAGCGTGGGAGATCCCGGTATTTTCCTCTGCCTGTTCGACAAGGAAGATGTGCTGGAGGCGGCCCGCGGGCTCGGGACCTACGATCCTGAAAAACCGCTCTGGGGAATTCCCTTCGTCGTCAAGGACAATATCGATGTCGGCGGCAAGCCGACCACCGCAGCCTGCCCGGCTTACGAATATCTTGCCGAAGAAGATGCCTTTGTCGTCGAGAAGTTGAAGAGCGCGGGTGCGCTTGCCATCGGCAAGACCAATCTCGACCAGTTCGCGACCGGGCTGGTCGGCGTGCGGTCTCCCTTCCAGCCGCCGAAAAATTCGGTCGACCCCGAGATCGTTCCGGGCGGTTCGTCGTCCGGATCGGCGGTCGCCGTCGGCCACGGCATCGTCAGTTTCTCGCTTGGAACGGACACGGCCGGATCCGGCCGGGTGCCGGGTGCGCTGAACAATATCGTCGGGCTGAAGCCGACCCTGGGAGCATTGTCCGCCTCCGGTGTCGTGCCGGCCTGCCGGACGCTGGACACGATCTCGATCTTCGCACTCACCGTGGATGACGCCTACACGGCCTTCCAGGCCGCTGCGGGCTTTGACGAGAAGGATGCCTACTCCCGCAAGGTCGCAGCGCCGCCGGTTTCCGGGCTTCCGCCGAAGCTGAAAATCGGTATCCCGGATGCGGCCTCGATCGAGTTCTGCGGCGACACCCTTCAGGAGCAATCCTTCAAGGATACGGTTGCCCTTCTAAAGGCGGAGGGCGCAGAGATCGTTGAAGTGGACTTCACGCCCTTCTACGATGTCGCCCACATGCTTTACGAAGGCGCCTGGGTCGCCGAACGGCACACGGTGATCGAGGATCTGATGCGCGACACGCCGGAGGCAGTTCATCCCGTCACCCGCAAGATCGTTGGCGCGGCGCTCGATCTCACGGCGACCGACGCTTTTCGCGGCATCTACAAACTGAAGGAGCTGGCGCGCAAGACGGAACCGGTCCTCGCCGCGCTCGATCTGCTGTGCGTGCCGACCATGCCGACCTTTTACAGTGTCGCGGATCTGGAAGCGGATCCGGTCGGACCCAATTCGCGCAACGGCACCTACACCAATTTCGTCAATCTGCTCGATATGTGCGGCCTTGCCGTTCCGGTGGCGCCAAGGTCCGATGGCCGGCCAGGCAGCGTCACGCTTCTGGCGAAGGCGGGCGAGGACGCATTTCTGGCGTCGCTCGGCCGTGAGCTGGAACACAAGGCGCCGCACACGCTCGGCGCCACCGGCTGGGCCTTGCCGGAAATCGACGAAGCACAGGCGGCAGCCGGTGCGGGAGAACTCGCCATCGCCGTGTGCGGGGCGCATATGTCCGGCATGGCGCTCAATCACGAACTGACGTCGAGGGGCGCGCGTTTTCTGGAGTCCACGAAAACGAGCGATGCCTACTCGTTCTATGCTCTCGCGGGCGGTCCGCCGAAGCGGCCAGGACTGGTGCGCGGGAAAGGTGGCTCGGGGGGCAACATCGATCTGGAAATCTGGGCCGTGCCGCTTGTCGAGGTCGGCGGATTCCTGGCCGGCATCCCGGCTCCCCTGGGCCTCGGCAAGGTGGAGCTGGCAGATGGGCGGTTCGTGACCGGGTTCATGTGCGAGGCGGCGGCGGTCGAGGGCGCGGACAATATCACCGGTCTTGGAAGCTGGCGCAAATACATGGCGGACAGCGCCAGCTTAAGAACCGGCACGGCCGCGGAATGAGGCAGACAAGGGAGCTTTGAACCATGTCCGATAGTGATCTTCCGATCATCGATCTTGAACCGCTGATCTCGGGACAGCCCGGCGGTCTGGAGCAGGTCGCCGACGAACTCGGCAAGGCGGCGCGAGATATCGGATTTTTCTATGTGAAGAACCACGGCGTCGATCCCGGTCTGATCGACCGCACATTTGCCGCCGCGCATACGCTGTTCGCGCAGCCCCTCGACGCCAAGATGGAACTGACCAAGGATTTTTTCAAAACCAATCGCGGTTATGTGCCGATGAAAGGAGAGAACCTGGACCCGGACCAGCCTTCGGATCTCAAGGAGGCCTTCAATATCGGGCTCGATCTGGACGCCGACGATCCGCGGATCCTCGCCGGTCAGCCGTTCAGGGCGGTGAACCAGTGGCCCGCAATCCCCGGCTGGAAGGAAACGGTGCTCTCCTATTTCAATGCCGTCTGCGATCTTGGGCGGACCATGCACAGGGCGATTGCGGTCGATCTCGGCGCGGAGGCCGGTTATTTCGCGGACAAGCTGGATCAGCCGCTCGCGACCCTGCGCCTGCTTCATTATCCGCCCCAGCCGGCCGAAGCCGAGGAGGGGCAGATCGGAGCGGGAACGCACACGGACTACGGCAATATCACCATTTTGCTGCCCGATGCGGTTGGCGGTCTCGAAGTCAGGCGCCGGGACGGCGTTTGGCTGAAGGCGCCCACGATCGAAGGCGCCTTCGTCTGCAACATCGGCGACTGCCTGATGCGCTGGACCAACGACATCTATGTTTCGACACCGCACCGCGTGGTCAATTCCAGCGGCCTGGAGCGCTATTCCATCGCCTTCTTCCTGGACCCGAATCCGGACGCGGAAGTGGCCTGCATGCCGTCGTGCAGGGACGAGGAGCATCCGGCCAAATATCCGCCGATCAGCGGTGCGGACTATCTGAAGTTCAAGCTCGACGCGAGCTATGAACCGGTGAAGACCGCGAGTGTGTGACCGGGACGAGGTTCGGAAAGGAGCAAAAAATCGCTCTGCCTATAATTTAAGCAGGTGTTTGAGCCCGCAAAGGAATACACCGGCTAAGGGAATGCCGGGGGGAAAGCGGAATAACGTAATAAATATATGTAGTTACCAGAGGAATAACCAGGGAATAGCAAACCGGATCAATTGGCACAGGCCTTGCTAAAACATCGGCAGGGCAGACGGAGCGGCCGGCTTTTGAGCGGCTTTGTCATAATATTAAGGAGGACAGCATGTCTAAATTCCAACTTTCACGCCGTAGCCTGCTTCAATCGTCCGCAGCGGGTCTTACGCTGCTCTCGTCCGCGGGGCTTTCACGGCTCGCCCATGCGGGCGATCTGACCGTCGGTATCGTTTATGTCGGCCCGAGAGACGACTTCGGCTGGAACCAGGCGCATGCCGTCGCCGCCGCTGCCTTGAAGGACGTTCCGGGCGTGACCGTGGTGGAAGAGGAAAACGTGCCGGAAACCATCGCGGTTCAGAAATCGATGGAATCCATGATCAATCTGGACGGCGCCAACCTGATTTTCGCGACCTCCTTCGGATACTACAAGCCCTTCGTTCTTGACCTTGCCGCGAAGTACCCGGACGTGGAATTCCGTCACGCCGCACCGCTTTGGACGGAAGGCGATCCGAAGAACGCAGGCAGCTATTTCGGCTATCTCGATCAGGCCCACTACGTGGACGGTGTCGCGGCCGGCCTGTCGACCACCAGCAACAAGCTCGGCTTCGTCGCGGCCAAACCGATCGGAACCGTCCTGCGCAACATCAACTCCTTCCTGCTCGGCGCGCGCAAGGTGAATCCGGACGCGACCGTCCAAGTCATTTTCACCGGTGAGTGGTCCATGCCGGTGCGCGAGGCGGAAGCGGCGAATGCGCTGGTGGATGCCGGCTGTGACGTTCTGACCTGTCACGTGGACGGCCCGAAGGTGGTGATCGAGACCGCCGAGTCCCGGGGCATCAAATGCTGCGGCCACAACGCCTCGCAGGCGCCGCTCGCGCCCAAGGGGTTCATTACCGGCGCCGAATACAAGTGGGAAACCATCTACAAGATGTTTGCCGCCGACCTCGCCGAAGGCAAGGCACTGCCGAACTTCACCGGAGGCGGCTTCGACAAGGATTTCGTCCGCAATACGCCTTACGGCGCGGGCGCGACCGAGAAAGCGATTGCGGCCGCCGACGCGGCGCGCGCGGACGTCAAGGCCGGAAAGCCGATCTTTGTCGGTCCGATCAACAAGCAGGACGGTACGCCGCTGCTGGCCGCGGGCGAAAGCTTCGACAATTACGAGCCGTCGCTCGATCAGACCGATTATCTGATCGAAGGCGTTTCCGGGTCGATCACCTAAGCGGGAAACGCAACCGTAACCGCCCCGAACCCCGAGCCCGGGTCCTGAACCCGGCTTGTGGGGCGGTTGCCTCTTCGTGTGGCCGCGCGGCTTTCAAGGCCTACTTCAACCACAGGGAACCGGCATGGCAGATACAACGGACACTCCAGGGCTTGGCGTGCAGGGCGGCACGCTGGCGGAGCTCCGGGACAGGTTCCGGCGATCGGCTGAGTATGTCGTGATCCCGATCCTCGCGCTGATCGTTTCAGGCGTTTTGTTCTCTGTGTTCCTGCTGGCGCTCGGCAAATCGCCCGCGGACTTCTTCTCGCTGGTCTGGCGCGGCGGTTTCGGCACCAGCTTTTCCTGGCAGAACACCCTGGTCAGGTCCGCGCCGCTGATCTTCACCGCGCTTTGCGTCGCCATTCCGGCCCGTCTCGGGCTGGTGATCATCGGCGGCGAAGGCGCCCTGGTGCTGGGCGGTTTCGCAGCTGCGTCGGTTGCCATCCCGATGGTCGGCTGGGCTCCGTCCTTCCTGATGCTGGGCGTCATGGCGCTTGCCGCGATTGTGGCTGGCGGTGTCTGGATCGGCGCGGTGGGCGCGCTGCGCCACTATCGCGGTGTCAACGAGACCATCGCCTCGCTGCTGATGTTCTATATCGCCGTTTCCATCCTGAATTTTTTCGTCGAAGGCGCGCTGCGCGATCCTTCGGATCCGAACAAGCCGTCCACCAAGCCGATCGGCGCGGAAAACATGATCGGAGCCATTCCGGGCACGGACGTCCACTGGGGCCTTGTGGTCGGGGTCGTTCTGTGCGTGCTGCTCTTCGTCCTGATGAACCGTACCACCTTCGGCTTTGCGGCCCAGATCGCCGGCGGCAACCTGAGAGCGGCGCAGGCGCAGGGCCTGCCGGTCGGCAAACTCATGGTTGTCTCCTGCGCGATTGCCGGGGCTTGCGCGGGCCTCGCCGGCTTTTTCGAGGTGGCCGCGATTCACGGCAAGGCCAATGCCTCGCTGATCGCGGGCTATGGCTTCACCGGTATCCTGGTGTCCTTCCTTGCCCGGCATAATCCGCTCGTCATCGTGCCGGTGGCGATCTTTCTCGGCGGCCTCGCCGCGTCCGGTGGCCTGGTCCAACGTCGCATGGACTTGCCTGACGCAACGGTGCTGGTGCTGCAGGGGCTGCTCTTCATCGTCATCCTCGTGTCGGAAACCTTCTATGGCCGGCTGCCGTTTTTCAAGCCGAAAGGAGACCGCTGATGACCGGTGATCCGGGTCTCATGACCGTGCTCCTGGCCATGTTCGCGGGTGCTATCCGCGTCTCGACGCCGTTCCTCTTCGTCAGTCTCGGAGAGATGCTGACGGAGAAGTCCGGCCGCATCAATCTCGGCCTGGAGGGCACGCTGGTGTTCGGCGCCATGTCCGCCTACGCCATTTCCTATCACACCGGGTCGCCCTGGCTCGGGGTGCTCGTCGCCGGCATCTGCGGCTCGGCCTTCGGCGCGCTGCACGGCTATCTCTGCAAGCTTCCGAAGGTCAACGATATCGCCATCGGCATCTCCCTGATGCTGTTCGGCACCGGCCTCGCCTTCTTCTTCGGCAAGGCCTACATCCAGCCATCGGCGCCGCGGCTGCCGTCGATCTCCTTCGGTGGGTGGAGCGATCATCCGGGCATCCGCCAGGCGCTCGAGATCAATCCCCTGTTTCTTCTGGGCATCGCGCTCGCGATCTTCCTGTGGTGGGGGCTCAAGAACACCCGCTACGGGCTGATCGTGCGCACGACCGGCGACAGCGCGCCTGCGGCGCTCGCGCTCGGGATCAACGTCAACCGGGTCCGTCTTCTGGCCACCATGGCGGGCGGGTTCTTCGCCGGCATCGGCGGCTCCTTCCTGTCGCTCTATTATCCGGGAAGCTGGACGGAGGGACTGTCCTCGGGGCAGGGGCTGATGGCGGTGGCGCTGGTGATCTTCGCGCGCTGGCATCCGATCCACTGTTTCTGGGCAGCGCTCCTTTTCGGCGCGGCGGGAGCGCTTGGACCGGCCCTGCAATCCATCGGAATTTCGCGCGGCTACCACTTCTTCAATGCCGCGCCCTACATCCTCACCCTTTTCATCATGATCGTGAGCACCTCGCCGAGACGGTCGCTGAAAGGCGCGCCGGGCGAACTGTCGATCACCAAATAGGAGCGACACCATGAGTGGACTTGGAGGCTTGAACAAATCCCCGAACGGCGTGGTTCTGGGAATGGTGCAGTTGCAGCTGCCGACCGTGGAAACGGAGATCGATCTGGCCAACCAGACCCGGGTGATCGTCGACATGGTCGCCAAGGCAAGGCGGAACATGCCTTCGATGGATCTGGTCGTCTTTCCCGAATACGCCTTGCACGGGCTTTCCATGGACACCAATCCGGAAATCATGTGCACCCTCGACGGACCGGAAGTCGCGGCCTTCAAACAGGCCTGTGTCGACAACGATATCTGGGGCTGCTTCTCCATCATGGAGCTCAACCCGGGCGGCATGCCGTATAATTCCGGACTGATCATCGACAACACCGGCGAACTGAAGCTCTATTACCGCAAGATGCATCCCTGGGTACCGGTGGAGCCCTGGGAGCCCGGCGATCAGGGCATCCCGGTCATCGACGGGCCGAAGGGCTGCAAGCTGGCTCTGATCATCTGTCATGACGGGATGTTCCCGGAAATGGCGCGCGAATGCGCCTACAAGGGCGCGGAGATCATGATCCGCACGGCCGGCTACACGGCGCCGATCCGGGAAAGCTGGAGATTCACCAACCAGTCCAATGCCTTCTGCAACCTGATGGTGACCGCCAATGTCTGCATGTGCGGCACGGACGGCACGTTCGACAGCATGGGCGAGGGCATGATCGTCAATTTCGACGGCACGATCATGGCCCACGGTACCAGCGGACGCGCCAACGAGATCATCACGGCGGAGGTGCGCCCGGATCTGGTGCGCGAGGCGCGGATCAACTGGGGCGTGGAAAACAACATCTACCAGTTCGGCCACCGCGGTTATGTTGCGGTGAAGGGGGGCGCGCAAGATTGCCCCTACACCTACATGACGGATCTGGCGGCCGGTAAATACCGGCTTCCGTGGGAAGAACAGGTCGTTCACACCGATGGCACGTCCTGTGGCTTCGAGGAACCTACGCGGACCTACGGCGAAAAGTCGCTGAGCGATGCGGCGGAGTAAGGCCATGAGCTTCGCGGAAGACATGTCCGGCGCAGCCGAAGGCCCCGTTGCCGCCGATCCCTATCCCTGGCCCTACAACGGCGATCTGAGACCGGACAATACGGCGCTGATCGTCATCGACATGCAGACCGACTTCTGCGGTCCCGGTGGCTATGTCGACAGCATGGGCTATGACATCTCCCTGACACGGGCACCGATCGAGCCGATCACCGGGGTTCTGGCGGTCATGCGCACCGCCGGGTACCACATCATTCACACCCGCGAGGGACACCGCCCGGATCTCGCGGACCTTCCGGCCAACAAGCGCTGGCGCTCGCGCCGGATCGGCGCGGGGATCGGCGATGCCGGCCCATGCGGCAAGATCCTGGTGCGCGGCGAGCCCGGGTGGGAAATCATACCCGAACTTGCGCCGCTGCCCGGAGAGCCGATCATCGACAAGCCGGGCAAGGGGTCTTTCTGCGCGACGGATCTGGAGCTGCTCCTGAGGACGCGCGGGATCGAAAACCTGGTGCTCACCGGCATCACGACGGATGTCTGTGTGCACACCACCATGCGGGAAGCCAACGACCGCGGCTTCGAATGTCTGATCCTCTCTGACTGCTGCGCGGCGACGGACAAGGGCAATCACGATGCGGCGCTGAAGATGGTGACCATGCAGGGCGGCGTTTTCGGCGCGGTGGCCGACAGCGTGACGTTTCGGGACGGACTGAAACGGGTTGCCGCCGGAGAGCCGTCATGAGCGATGCCGGCAAGGCCGTGACCGGCAAACGCGCCATCGGTGTCGAGACCGTCGGCATGACCAAGATCTTCGGTGGCCTGACGGCGCTGGACGATGTCTCCATCCGGGTTGCGCCCGGCTCGTTCCACGCGCTTTTGGGCGAAAACGGCGCGGGCAAGTCAACGCTGGTCAAATGCATGATGGGCTTCTATCAGCCGACCCGCGGCGAGATGCTGGTCGATGACACGATGGTGGAGGTTCACAATCCGAGGGCCGCTCATGCCATCGGCATCGGCATGGTCTATCAGCATTTCACGCTCGTGCCGTCCCTGACCGCCGCCGAGAACCTGGTGATCGCCCGGGCCGATACCCCGTCGGTGATCGACTGGGCAAAGGAACGGACGGCGCTGAATGCCTTTCTGGAGACAACGCCCTTCAAGGTGCCGCTGGACGTGCCGGTCTCGGGCCTTTCGGCGGGCGAGAAGCAGAAACTCGAAATCCTCAAGCAGCTTTATCTCGATCAGCGTTTCCTGATCCTGGACGAGCCGACCTCGGTGCTGACCCCGGACGAGGCCGACGAGGTGCTGGGTCTTTTGCGCGGCATGACGGAAGCCGGAGAACTGACCATCCTGATGATCTCTCACAAGTTCCGGGAGGTCACCGCCTATGCCGATGATGTCACCGTGCTCCGTCGCGGCCGTGTGGTCGGCGGCGGCAGCGTCAAGGACCTGAGCGTCCAGGACATGAGCCGGATGATGATCGGCGAGACGGAGATCCGCGAAAGCGCGGCTCGGGCCGATCAGCCGGAGAAAAAGCTGAAACTGGAACTCGCCGGTCTCTTCGCCGATGACGACGAGGAGCTTTCCGCCATCGAGGCGATCAGTCTCAAGATCCACAAGGGCGAGATCCTCGGCATTGCCGGCGTGTCCGGCAACGGACAGTCGGAACTGATCGAGGTTCTCTCCGGTCAAAGGCCGCTCAAGGACGGCCGGATATTTATCGACACCAAACCCTACGAACCGGCGCGCGATCAGATGGACGCGTTCAAGGTGTTCGGTTTTTCCGAGGAACCCTTGCGCAATGTTGCCGTGCCGCGCATGAGCGTGGCGGAGAACATGGCCTTCCGCACCTTCGACAAGGCACCGATCTCTCCCTTCAAGGGCTGGCTGTCGCCGTTTCCGATGCGCAAGCGCGCCAAGGAACTGATCGCCGCCTACCGGGTCAAGACGCCTTCGACGGAAGAGCCGATCGAAAATCTTTCCGGCGGCAACGTGCAGCGGGCGATCCTGGCGCGCGAGCTGTCGGGCGACGTCGATGTTCTGATCGTCGCCAATCCCTGCTTCGGGCTTGATTTCGCCTCCGTCGCCGAAATTCGGGCGCAGATCATGGACCAGCGCAACAAGGGGGCGGCGATCCTGCTCGTCTCCGAGGACCTCGACGAAATCCTAGAGCTCGCGGACACGGTTGCGGTGATGTCGGAAGGAAAAATCACCTATCAGTCGCCGATGGCGGAGACGGACAGAGCGACGATCGGACATGCCATGGCGGGGCACCACTGATGATCCCGGTCAACGCACAACCGTTCGAGTTCCGCTTCGACCCGGACTCTGTAGTCCTGATCGTGATCGACATGCAGCGGGACTTCATCGAGCCGGGCGGCTTCGGCGAGACGCTCGGCAACGATATCTCCCACATGCAGCGGGCGATCGGGCCGACCGCGGAACTTCTCAAGTTGTTCCGCGAAAGGGGGTGGCCGGTCGTTCACACCCGCGAGAACCATGCGGGCGACCTGAGCGATTGTCCGCCGGCCAAGCGCGAACGCGGCAATCCCACGCTCCGGATCGGGGATGACGGTCCGATGGGACGCATCCTGATCCGCGGAGAGCCGGGAGCGGAAATCATCGCGGATTGCGCGGCAATAGAGGGCGAAACCGTTATCGACAAACCCGGCAAGGGCGCGTTTTATGCAACACCGCTCGGTGACCTGCTGGCCGAGCGGGGCACGAAAAGTCTCGTATTTGCCGGCGTGACGACGGAGGTCTGCGTGCAGACCACGATACGGGAGGCCAACGATCGCGGTTTCGAATGCCTTTTGATCGAAGAGGCGACGGAAAGTTATTTTCCGGAGTTCAAGGCGGCGACGCTGGACATGATCCGCGCTCAGGGCGGCATCGTCGGCTGGACGGCGCCGCTTGCCTCTTTCCGCGCGGCATTGGAAAACGAGACATGATAAGGGAGAAACGATGAGCGAGGGGTTCGACGCGGAGGCTCATGTGGCCCATATGGAAAAGCTCATGGGGCTGACCATCGAAGACGCGTGGCGTCCGGTCGTGGTCGCCCATGTGGCGGCGACACAGAAAGCGGCGGATCTGCTGCTTGGTTTTCCCCTTGATGACGAGGTCGAGGCCGCGCCGGTGTTCGTTCCATGACGGAGGCCGCGGATCTGACGAGATTGACGGCGGCCGAGACAGCGGCGGCAGTCAAGAGCGGTTCGGCGCGCGCGCTTGATGTCGCACAGGCTTCGTTGGAACGGATCGAGAGCCTCAATCCGCTGTTGCGGGCGTTTACGGACGTAACCGCCGAACGCGCGCTCCAGCAGGCGGCAGAGGTCGACGAAGCGATCGCGCGCGGCGACGACCTGCCGCTGGCCGGCGTGCCTTTCGCGGTCAAGAACCTCTTCGACATGGAAGGGGTCGTGACCCGGTCGGGATCGAAGATCAATCTCGACAATGCCCCCGCGCAAGGCGACGCGACCCTGGTCCGCAAGCTGAGCCAGGCCGGTGCGGTTCTCATGGGCGGCCTGAATATGGGAGAATACGCCTATGACTTTACCGGCGAGAACGTTCACGACGGCAACTGTCTGAACCCCCATGACACAGGCCGGATGACGGGCGGATCTTCTTCCGGATCGGGTGCCGCCGCCGCGAGCGGCATGGTGCCGGTCACGCTTGGCTCCGACACGAACGGTTCGATCCGCGTGCCGTCGTCCTTTTGCGGTCTGTTCGGCCTGAAGCCGACATACGGCCGGCTGTCGCGGCACGGGACCTATCCCTTCGTCGGCAGTCTGGACCATCTCGGACCGCTGACAAGGTCGGCGGAAGATCTCTCCCTGGTCTTCGATGTTCTGCAGGGACCGGACGTTCGGGATCCGGCCCAGGCGGACATGCCGGTTCTGAAGACGCTCAGCGAACTGGAAAAAGGGGCGGGCGGTCTGCGCGTCGCGGTTGCCGGCGGTTACTTCAGGGAGAAGGCGGAAACAGAAGCGCTGGCGGCGGTGGACAAGGTGGCCGCAGCCCTCGGAGCGTCGGCGGAGATCGATATCCCGGAGGCCGCCCGAGCCCGGGCAGCGGCTTACGTGATCACCACATCCGAAGGCTCCAATCTGCACTTCGACCGGATCAGGACCCGTCCGCAGGATTTCGACCCGGATACGCGCGACCGGTTCTTGTCCGGAACCATGGTGCCTGCCATGTGGGTGCTCCAGGCGCAGCGTTTTCGGAGCTGGTTCAGGACGATGATGCGCGGCATCTTCCAGCATGTGGACGTCATTCTGGCACCCGCGACACCGTTTTCGGCTCTCCCTTCAGGCACAAAGACAATCACCCTCGGAGGTGAAACAATGCCCGCGCGGCCCAATATCGGTCTGTTTACCCAGCCGATTTCCTTTATCGGGCTGCCGGTTGTTGCCGTTCCGGTCTGGCTGGACGGTGCGGCGCTTCCCATCGGCGTACAGGTGATCGCTCCGGCCTGGCGGGAGGATCTCGCCCTGCGGGTGGCCCATCAGCTTGGCATGGATGGGGTTGCCGCGGCGCCGGTGGCCGATCCCGCGATCGATAACATCTAACAGGGAACAAGAGACATGGCAGATGCGCGCTGGGCCGGCCGCAATACGGACAAGGACGTCTTGAGACATCAGATCTGGTCAGGCCTTGAGGATAACGGGATCAGCGTCGGGCCGGCCGGCAGCCGAATTCCGAATTTTGTCGGCGCGGATATGGCGGCGTTTAACCTGTCGAAACTGCCGCAATGGCAAGCGGCGCGGACTGTGAAATGCAATCCGGACCCGCCCCAGATCCCGGTACGCCTGCGGGCGCTTTATGACGGCAAGATCGTTTATGCGCCGGTACCGGAACTCCTCAAGCCGTTTCCGTTTGTGCGGCTCGATCCGGAGGACCTGGAAAGGAAAGGCGTCCAGTTCGAACTCGCCGCGACTTCCCAGGGTTTCGTCGAGTACGGGGAGCCGGTGGAATTCGAGGACATGGAGCTGCTCGATTTCGTCGTCGTGGGTTGCGTCGGGGTCAGCCGCGCGGGCGGTCGCACCGGCAAGGGCGGCGGGTTCGCCGATCTTGAACTCGGCATTTTCCGGGAGTTGGGCAAGCTCAAGCCCGAGACACCGATTACCACCACGGTCCATTCCTCTCAGGTCGTTGAAGCGGAACACCTGGTGATGATGGCGCATGACAGCGCGCTCGACGCAATCGCCACGGAAAGGGAACTGATTGAGACCCGAACCACCCACCCACAGCCGGGGGGCGTGGCCTGGGAGGAAGTCCAGGCGGATCAGTACCGGGACATTCCGTTTCTGGCGACCTTGCGCGAACGGATTGAGACAGCGAAGGAGAACGGCTGATGGAGATCAATATTCCAGCCGTGAAGGCGGAAGTCGAAACAGTCTTTCGGGAGTACGAGACGGCGCTGGTCAGCAACGACGTTGCCACACTGGACAGGCTGTTTTTCGATGCTCCGACAACCATCCGCTATGGCGGGGGCGAGAATCTCTATGGCTACGGGGAGATCGCGCGTTTCCGTTCGCAAAGACCGGGAAGCAACCTGGAGCGGAGTCTGGAAAAGACGGTCGTCACCACCTACGGGACGGATATGGCGACGGCATCGACGCTGTTCTACCGGGGGAATGCGCCGGGCAAAGTCGGGCGTCAGATGCAGACCTGGCTCAGAACTCCGTCAGGCTGGAAGGTTGTCGCCGCTCATGTGAGCGTGATCGATGACCCGGCCGCCGACTGAAACCAGGTGACCTTCTCGGAAAACTGAAACTCCGTGATCGGGCGCGGTCTGGAAAAATAAAATCCCTGCACGTAGCGGCAGCCGATTCCGGTGAGGAAATCGAGTTGCTGACCGGTTTCCACACCTTCCACCACGACAGACATGCCAAGGATCTTTCCGAGGTCGATCATGGTTGCGAGAAGTTTTCTGGAGTTCTCGCTGTTGTCGATCTCCTGAACAAATCTTTTGTCGACCTTCAGGGTGTTGAAGTCGTATCTGTGGAGGTAGCTAAGGCTTGAATATCCGGTTCCGAAATCGTCCATGGCGCAATTGACGCCGATTTCCTGCAATTGGGTCAGCACCTTCTGAGTCTTTTCGACTTCGTCCAGAATTTGCGATTCCGTGATCTCAAGCGTGAGGCTTCCGGCCGGGAAACCATGGGCGTCAAGCAGGTTCGACAGGTTGCGGGCAAAGCCTTCCTGCATGAGCTGGCTCGTGCAGATATTGACGGAGACACCCATGTCTTTCCACCGGCAGGCGTCGGCGACCGCCTGCCGCAATACCCAATCCCCGATCTTGGGCATAAGGTTTTCGTCTTCGGCGATGGGAATGAACCGGTCGGGTGGAACCAGACCCTTTTCCGGATGCCGCCAGCGTAACAGGGCTTCCGCGTAGACAGGCCTGCCGGTCTGAATATCGATGACCGGCTGATAGTGGAGCTCGAATTCGCCGTTTTGCAGGGCAAGGGCCAGTTTTTCCTGCAGTTCCCGTCTTTCCTTCAGGGAATTGTCCATGGCCGGATCGAAAATACGGTAAGTGTTTCGGCCTCCCGTTTTGCTGCGCTGGAGCGCGATGTCGCCCGCCCTCGTAAGCTCGGTCAAATCGCGGCCGTGCTCGGGATAAAAGGCAATGCCGACGCTGCAGGAGATCTGAAGACTCAGGTCTTCGAATTCAACCGGGTGGCGGAGCGTTCGCAAGAGTTCGCGGACGGTGTTGACGATAACGTCCGGGTTTGACCTGCCGCGCGCGAAAATCAGAAACTCATCGCCGCCGACCCGTCCGAATATATCGTTTTTGCGGAAAACGTCTTTTGTTCTGTCGGCAACCGTCTTGATCAGCTTGTCGCCGGCTGCGTGGCTGTGTGTGTCGTTTATCTGTTTCAAACGATCGACGTCGAGATAGATAAGCGCGCAATGTCCGATATCGTTCTTTCTGAGATCGGCTTTGACGAGATCGCTGAAATGCTGGCGTTGCGCGAAGCCTGTCATGCCGTCATGGTCGGCGGCATAGCGCGCCTGCTGCTCACGCTGGGCGAGATGCTGCTTGACGCGCGCGTTCTGATGGATCGTCAAGAACGTGATCACGAGAATAATGCCGATCGCCGTCAGCAGCACCGGAGCGGAGGAGAGCAGGATCGATGAGCCGTTGCTCATCGGATGCCAGGCCAGATAGCCTCTGGGCGCCTCCGGGGCGCTCAATATCTCGATGCTGTTCATGTCCGCCGGGACATCCCTGACGAAGATCAGGTTGCTCAACGACAGGTTCTTGAGAATTCTGTTGAGATGGGCTTCGTTGAGCGTGTGCAGCGTGACCAGCAGGTGAGGCGGGCGTTTGGCAACCTCGATGTTTCCCGGATCGGGAACGATGGCGAAAACCGAAGCCAGGACGGCATGATCTCCAAGGTCCGCGGTAACGGTGCCGGAAAGTTCGGAAAACAGTCCGGCAAAATTGACGGTCTGCGGAGACATTGCGCTGACAGCTTCGAGAAACCTGTCTCTGATCCTGTCGATTTCGGATCGTAGCGCGGGAATGCTCAGCGGATTGAAAGACGCTCCATAGTCGGCGGCGTCGATGTCGCTGAAAACGATGGTGTGATCGGGGTCGATCACATAGACGGCGTCATAGGTGAAATCGCTTGCCATATCCACAGCGAACCGGCGGTGTATCCAGTCGGGGGAAGGCGCTGTATCGACATTGATATAGGCGGCGTTGGAGGCCGCGTACCGTTCCATTTCATTCAAAAGGAAACTTTTGTGCGCCTCGAATACCCGGGCAACCGAGGCGATCTCCCTCTGCGCCGCAGCGTTGTCGGATGTCCAGATCTTGAAGAAGACGATGCTGAACGCGGCGATAATCGCGGCGATCATGATGACGATCACCGTTCCTGTCGACAGCTTCAGGGCGCGCAGGATTTTCTGTAGCAGGGGATTAGGCAAATCCATTCTGCCAGTCTGTTCCACGGAGTCCACCGGACGTTGAACAGAAGAAAACCGGTCACCAAACATTTGAGTGCTGTCTCGCTCCTGGCTGTTCTTGAAATCCGAAATTCAGTCTAGCTTGTAAACGTAATAAATACTTATTTCCGCTGCGTAAATGAAGAAGTTCGACTTGCGTGAAGCCCGGGCACCTCTTTCGTTTCATGTCATCGTCAAAGTAGCGTGAGCGATTCCACCCGAAAGCAGGTCGGGCGCGCTTCGCGACCGCATTGTCGCGAGGCGCGCCCGTTGAAAGTGTCTCGAAACGTTTCCTGCAAGTCTGCGCTCCAGTCTTTCGGGACAGGCTTCGGATACTGGAGAGGGCCTAGGCGGCCCTGACCTTTGCCAGGAAGTCCTGCATGGCGGTCTGCAGATTGTTGGACTGGTCGTGCAGTTCGCCGACCGCCGAGTTCATGTTTGAACTCAGTTCCGCGGTTTTGCTGGCTCCGCCACTGACTTCCGTGATCGACCTCGACACGCCTTCGGTGCCCTGAGCCGCCTCGGAAACGCTGCTGGCGATTTCGGTGGTCGCCAGGTTCTGTTCTTCTGCGGCGCCCGACATTGCAGTCGTGTTTTCCGCGATCTTCTGCACAAGATCCGCCACGGTTGCAGTCGCAGCCGTCGAAGCATCCGCGGCCTGACGCATTTCCGTGATCTGACGGTCGATCTCCTCGGTCGCCTTGGAGGTCTGTTCGGCCAGCGCCTTGACCTCGGAGGCAACCACGGCGAAGCCTTTTCCGGCCTCTCCTGCCCGGGCGGCCTCGATGGTCGCGTTCAGCGCCAGGAGGTTGGTTTGCTCGGCGATATCGGTGATCAGCTTGGTGACGTCGCCGATGCGGGCGACAACCTGCTGCACGGTTGCGACCGCCTGGTTGGACCGCTCGACTTCCGTTGCCGCTGATTGGGAAATGTCGGAAGACGACCGGACCTGTTCGGTGATTGCACGGATCGAGGCGGACAATTCTTCCGTCGCACTGGCGACCGTGTTGACGTTCGACGTCGCCTGTTCCGCGGCAGCGGACACCGAAATCGCCTGGTCAGTTGTCGTGTTGGCGATGGTTTGAAGAGACCCGGCGCTGCCGGTCAGTTCATCGAGTTTGGCGATCATGCCGTTGCAGATCTCAAGCACCGTGCTTTCGAAGTCGTTGGCGACTTTTTCCATCTCGGCGCGTTTTTGCTGCTCGGCATTTTCCTTTTCGACCGCGGCGGCTTCTTCGAGCTCCCGCGTACGGATCAGGTTCTCGCGGAAGACGCCCAGGGCCCGACCGAGAAGACCGATTTCGTCCTTTCTGTCGCCGACAGAAATGTCCTGGGAAGTGTCGCCGGTCGCAAGTTTTTCCGTGATTTTAGAAAGACGTGTCAGCGGGCTGGAAACCAGGACGTGGCTGACAAAGGCGAGGCCTATGGCGAGAAGGGCAAGAACCACCGCACTGGCGAGCGCAACCGCCTCGACCGTTCCCATTGCGCTGTTCTGACTGATGACGGACTGCTGGCGGGCATCGTGGACGGCGGAGGCAAACTGGTTGCTTTGCTGCTGCACCGCATTCAACAGACCCGCGCTTTCCGGCGTGAGGTCGATGGCGCGCGCGAGGTCCACGGTTTCGGGTGAGCGCATCAGTTCAATCTGACGGGTGGCGATCTTGTCGTACCAGGATTTCCAGTCCGACTTGACGTCCTCAAGGTGCTTTTGAAACGCTGGGTCGGTCGCCCCACTCAGTGAGGCCACCTTCGAGATCTGAGCTGAAATGGTACCGTTGAGCGTTTCCGTCCGCTGCAACAAGTCCCGGTTGCCCGTCAGGAGGAAGGACTTCAGGGACAGGGCCTGATTGTTGATTTGCTCATTGAGCTTTCCGGCCTCTGTTGCCAGATCGGACAGGCGGTTTGCGGTCTCGACTTCCTTGAGCGCGTAAGCGGTCTTGTACATGCTTACGCCACCTGCGACTGCGCCGATAAGCGCAAGCGTCAGGAAGCCTGCGGCGATTTTCTTGCTGACTGAGAGATTCTTGAGCATCGGTCAAATTCGCTTATGAGTTGGGTGCCTGGCGGCGCTGCAGTTCACTGAGGTTGAATTCCACGGTGGCGGCACCGATCTTCTCACCTGTGTCCGGATCCGTAACGGTCAGGTTGAGCTGAGCGCGCCAGATCATCAGATCTTCGTCCCATTCGGGTTCATCAATGAAGACGGCGTCGGGGCCGACCGGGAACGTCTTTTGGAACTTCGCCTCGTCGCCCTGCCAGTAGTCGCCGGTGATCGCGCTCTGGCCGACATTCAAGCCGTTCGCGTCCATGACGAAGATTTCCGGATAGAGCCCGAGCGAGCCGGCCTGTATCCGGAGCAGGTAGATCGACAGCGGCGCGGACAAGGTTGCGGAAATGAGCGGTTTGTCGCTTGCCTCGCGCTCCTGGCGCCATTGCTGATCCAGTGCGTCGATATTGTCCTGGGTCAACGCGCCGCGAAGTTCGTTCTGGGCATTGATCGACAATGCGACGATCGGGTTCGAAAGCCACTCCGTCACGCCTTCAATCACCGCAGGGGTGATCAGACTCGTCGGGTCCGGCGGTGTCTCTGCCGCGACCGGTGAAGACAGTGCCAGGAGTATGGCTGGCAATGGGGTGTGCCACTTAAGCATGACGTTGCTCCGGTTTTTCAATTTCTCGCAGAGTGCCGACCCTTTCTTAAGATGAAATGAATTTTATAAGAATTGTGAAAGTAATATTCTGACTGCTGCATTGCAAAAACTATCGATTTGATGAACTGAAGAGTGTAACTCAGGTTGTATTCGGATCTCATCTTCGGATAGGTCTGATTATCAATTGCAATTTTCAAGATATGAGTGAATCTGACAATGTTTTTTGTTCGTGAGGTCGTTTTGTGGTTGGTTGGCTGGCTGACGGCAGTGAATAGTGATTTTGTCTCGGAGAAATCAGTATTTTTGACACGATTCTAGGCCTGACTTAACGGAATTCTCTGGTTTGAGGTCCTTTCAGAATTATTCTAGTGAGCTGGAATACCTGTCTTCGCGCTGAAACCATTTTCGAATTGCTGTCTGGAAACGGTGCCGTCTGAGCAGCTTGTGGGCCGGAGTGACCGTCTGTCTGCTGATCTGAAACAACCTTTCGTTGATCCGGAAATCTGTAGGCGTCGTTTTCAGGCGCCTCTGCGGTTCGTGTGTTTTTGCAGGCGCGAATACCAAGGCTCAACGATCCTTGCTAATAAGACGGCATGGCAGGAACGCGCGTTCGAATAAAAGGTCTTGTGCAAGGGGTTGGTTTCCGGCCTTTTGTGTGGCGCCTTGCCCTGGAGGAAGGGGTGAAGGGGAGGGTGCTTAACGACGCCGAAGGCGTGCTTGTTCTGACTTGGGGACGGGACGAGGCGATCCGGCGGTTCCTGGAGCGTCTGGAAGCGGAGGCGCCGCCCCTGGCGCGCATCGACAGGGTGTCGATCGAGCCCGCAACCGATTTGCCGGAACCGCACACGGATGCGTTTCGGATCGTCGAAAGCGCTCCGGGTCCGGCGGCGACCGGCATTGTGCCGGACGCCGCGACTTGTCCCCAGTGCCTGAAGGAGGTCTTCGATCCTGCAAGCAGGCGTTACGGCTATGCCTTCACCAATTGCACCCATTGCGGTCCGAGATTTTCAATTGTCCGGGCAATCCCTTACGACCGCGAAAACACGGCCATGGCGTGCTTCCGGATGTGCGAGCAGTGTCAGGCCGAATATGACGCTCCGGAGAACCGGCGATTTCATGCGCAGCCGAATGCCTGTCCGCAGTGCGGGCCGGGTGTCTGGTATGAGGAGAACGGCCGGGCGATCGGCGAGGGCGACCCGATAGAGCAGGCGGCGTTGCGCCTTCGCCAGGGAGAGGTCGTTGCGGTGAAGGGGCTTGGCGGTTTTCATCTCGCCGCAAGCGCATGGTTGCCCGAAGCCGTTCGTCGGTTGCGCGCGCGCAAGAGGCGGCCGGACAAGCCTCTGGCCCTGATGGCACGCGATCTTGAGCAGGCGCGGACATTCTGTGAGTTTGGCGCGCTTGAAGCGTCCCTTCTCGAAAGCTCAGCGGCCCCGGTGGTGCTTTTGAAGCAATTGGCGGATCCGGGTCTTGCCGGAGAAATCGCGCCGGGCCAGGACCGGTACGGGGTGATGCTGCCCTACACGCCCTTGCACCATCTTCTGATGGCGCAGTTGCCGGGGCCCATCGTCCTGACTTCCGGCAACCTGTCCGAAGAACCTCAAGCCATCGACAACATGGACGCCAGAAACCGGCTCGGCGGTATCGCCGACGGCTTTCTGATGCACGACAGGGCGATCGTGAACCGGCTTGACGACAGCGTTGCCGGCATCCGGATAGGCAAACCGGCCGTTTTCCGCCGTGCGCGGGGCTATGCGCCAGCCCCCTTCAGGCTTCACGGGGCCTTTACTGCCGCGCCTCGTATTCTTGCGATGGGAGGCGATCTGAAGGCAGCATTCTGCCTGTTGCGCGACGGCGAGGCGGTAATGTCGCAGCACATGGGCGACCTGGAAAACCGGCGCGCGCTGCGGGACTTTGAAGACAACCTGAGCCTTTACCGCGAGATCCACGATTTCGAACCGGAGCGGATCGCCGTGGACTGTCATCCGGATTACCTGTCGGCGCGGTTGGGCCGAAATCTGGCGGAGGAAACAGGAATCGGGCTGGTCGAAGTGCAGCACCATCATGCCCACCTGGGGGCCTGTCTTGCGGAAGCGCGTGTGGAGCCGGGCGCCGATGAGACGCTCGCAATCGTCCTGGATGGTTCCGGTTACGGACGGGACGGTACCGTCTGGGGGGGCGAGTTGCTGACCGGCGGCTATCGCGGCTTTGAGCGGACAGGACACTTCCTGCCGGTGGCTCTGCCGGGAGGAGGGGCAGCCGTGCGCGAGCCCTGGCGGAACCTGACCGCTCATCTGATCGCCGCCTTCGGGCCGGGTTACCGGTCGAAACTTGCCGGAACCGGGCTTGAGGAATTGCTGTCCGAGAAGAACCTGCCGGTTATGGAGCGGATGATCGAGAAGCGGTTGAATTCGCCCCTGTCGTCGTCGGCGGGGCGGCTGTTCGATGCCGTGGCCGCCGCGCTGGGGGTCTGTTTCGACCGGCAGAGCTACGAAGGCCAAACCGGGGCGGCACTGGAGGCTTTGGCGGGGCCGTATCTGGAACGGGAGAGCGGATATCCGGTCGCGGTTTCGTCTGGCCGACCCGTGGTTCTGTCCTGGGCGCCGTTCTGGGAAGCGTTGCTGAGCGACCTGAAAAAAGGGGTCTGTGCGGGCCGGATATCGGCTCGGGCTCATCTTGGCCTCCTCGATAGCTTGAGCAGTGTCAGCGCGCAATTGGCCGGCGAGCGGGAGGTGAACCGGATCGTTCTGTCGGGTGGCGCGATGCAGAACAGGATACTGGCGGAAGGGCTGCACCGGCGGCTCATCGCATGTGGGTTCAGCGTTCTTGTTCCCCGTGAGTTTCCCGTCAATGATGGCGGTCTTTCCCTCGGCCAGGCGGCTGTGGCGGGTATGCTCTCCTGCCAGGATGGCGATCCATGAATTCGGCCAGGAGGCGACAATCCGGTGACGGAGCGCGAGGAGGTGGGGTTTCCCGCGTTGCGAAATCCTGAAAAGTTCCCGGGATTCAAGCCGCAAACGCCGGTGCCGCAAAACAGGGACAATACGCGCCGTTCGTCAGGTGCCCCGTTTGATCATGGCCGAGCGAATTGTCGCCACTTCGGCGGACAGGAAATCGCAGAAATCCTGCGCCACGATCGAGATCGGCCGGTGCGTGGGCGTCAGAATGGAAAAGCTGCTTTGAATGCGCGGACGGAAAGGCCTGAAGACGATCATCGGCGGCCCCATGCCGAGCCGACTGCTTTCCTGTGCCTCATAGGCTGTGATCATGTCACAGATGAGGGCGCAGAGACCGGCCTTGACGAATTGCAGCCCGGGCTGCGCCGCCTGCAACTCGAAACGCTGATTGAAGCGGGAACCGGCGTCGCGAAAGCGGGACAGGATCTGCTTATGGCTGCGATGCTCGGACTGGAGCAGAGCCAGCGGATAGTCATCCAGGTCTGCGGGGGTGATGGTTTCTTTCGAGGCAAGCGGGTCGGTGGCCGGAAGGGCGCACATGCATTCCATGTCGAAGTCGATCTGATCGAAGGAGTTGCGCGCCCGCGGCGTCTCCGCGAACCCGATATCGAATTGCTGGGCCGCGATAAGCTCTTCGATTTCCGCCGAGGAGCGGCTGGCCAGCGCTACCTTCACGCTGGGCTTGTCTTCCACGAATTGCGACAGGCATTTCGGCAGGAAATCCGTGGATGCTTCCGGAACGCCGGCGACCCGCAACTGCCCGTGTTCCCTGTTCGCCAGTCCGCGCAGGGTTCGCTTGGAGGTTTCCAGCCGTTTGAGAATTGCTTCCGCTTCTTCGAGAAAGAACTCGGCTTCCGGCGTTGGAACAAGCCTTCCCTGTTCCCGCATGAAGAGTTTCAACTCAAGTTCGGTTTCGAGCCCCGCGATGGTGGAGCTTACCGCAGGTTGTGTTCTGCCAAGCGTTCGAGCGGCTTCGGAAATTGAACCGCTGCGCATGACTTCGCGAAACGTCGCCAGTTGTCGAATAGACAGATTCATCGTTTCGCGCAAACCGCTCCCTCAGACTCTGCGTCCAGCACTGTGTATCTTAAACTGGCTAAGGTCAACTACGCGACAAATAAACCAAAAAGATAGTGTGACTTGTGAATTGCGGCTTCTTTAGTTGGCTGTTTTTTCCGATTTCAGGTATTCGAAATACATCTTCTGATGAAACTCTAAGTTGTTTATTTTTTCGATGGGCCGAGCCGCTGGCCGCGGTTACGAGGGAGGCCCGGCCGAATGAGCGGAGGCGCCGGCTTCAAGCGCCCGGGTTCCAGAGACGGTCGAGATCGTAGGCCTCAATGTCCTGCAGCAATTCGATGAAGCCCCTCGCCGCGTGGTCGAGCGATCGCCTGCCTTTTTCGGCGGTTGCCAATGCGGCGTTCCCGAGCGCGCCAGCGGTGTTGAGGTCCTGAGCCTTCCAGCCAAACTGGGCTTTGCCGTGCCCGCGCAGATGCTTGAACTCCTGAAGAAAGCGCTGCTGTTCCGAGCCAAAGTCCGTGGCTGCCTCCATCCGGACAAGGTCCGGGTGCAAGTGAAGCATCAGCGAGGTTTCGATATCGCCACCGTGTATGCCGTAGGTAAATTCCTCTTCCCTGTAGAGCCCTTCCGGTTGACCGAACCGCAGCCAGTTCGTTGCCGTCACGAACATGTCGTGCTTCACCCGCAACTCCCGGGCGACGATATCGAGAACGGGGACGTTGCCGCCATGCGAGTTGATCAGAACCAGTTTGCGAAGTCCGGCACGCGCGACGCTTTCACCGATTTCGAACCAGGCGCGCGTCAACGTGTCCCAGGAAAGGGTCAGTGTGCCGGGAGAGGAAATGTGTTCGTCCGACTTGCCGACGGTCTGGACCGGCAGGAAAGTGACGGGAAGGCCTGTCGGCAGGAGATCCAGGACACGACCGATCTGCCCCTCCGCGATTGCCGTGTCGGTGCTGAGCGGTAGATGGGGGCCGTGCTGTTCGACAGCGGCGACCGGAAGCACCGCGATCCAGTTCTCGCGGTTTGGGTCCTGAAAGTCTTCGGCGGTCATCTCCTGCCAGAAGCGCTTGGGAAGCATGTCATTTCCTGTGTTTTTCCAGCGATGATGTTCGAAGCTTCTTGGCTCAAACGGCGAGCGCATCTGCTTTTGCACAGTCGCGCCGGACAGGCAAGCGGGGCCAGGGGGCAGTTTCGTTCAGCGTGCATCACGAAGAAATGATGCCGTTGGGGAACTCGGTTTAACAATTTGCTGATTTCTTGCGCCGACACTTCCCGTCATGATTGGTACGCTCTTGTCCAATGCACCCGCAAGTCCGACAAAAGTCGGCGCTGCGGCCGGTCTCCCTGTCTCCGGAGCGGAAGATGCTTCTTCCGGCCGGACGGAAGACGTTGTGGCTGGTCTTCCTTCTGAAGAAGAGGCGATACGGACCGGTGGCGTTGCTGTGCTCACGCCGGAGGCCGTGATCGCGCTGCAAAAGACAGAGACCGGGAACGAGACCGGAGCGCGGAGCCAGCCGGACGACGGTGCCGACGCCGGATCGCAGGAGGGGCAGAGCTCCGGGGCGGTGGCGCAAACGCAGGACGACCCCGAAGAGGAGGAGGATGCGGACGGCGACGGTCTCAACGAGGCTGAGGAAAAGCAGGTCGAAAAACTGGCTCAGCGGGACCGGGAGGTGCGGGCCCACGAACAGGCGCATGCGCGCGTCGGCGGGGCCTATGCCAGCGCGCCGTCCTACACCTTCCAGCAGGGCCCCGACGGCAAACGCTACGCGATCGGCGGCGAAGTCCAGATCGACACCGCCAAGGAACGAACTCCGGAGGCGACCGTCCGGAAGATGCAGATCGTCATCCGTGCCGCCACGGCACCGGCCGAACCTTCGTCCCAGGATCTCAAAGTGGCCCAGCAGGCGCGCTCGCAATTGTCCGAGGCCCAGGCGGAACTGCGTCAGCAGAAGGCAGAGGAACTCAACGGGGATGAAGAGGGCGAGGCCGGGGCTCCAGGGTCAGGCGAGGCGGCGGAGGCCGGCGCGGATCAGCAGTCCGAGAACCCAGCCGGCGCGCCGGCCGATGAGAAGGCGGACGCGGGGGCCAGCGAAACGCAGCGCGGCAAAGATGCTGAAAAAGCCGCGGCTGCCTATCAGTCCGCGCTGCAGCGGATCGACGACGCCCAGTCCCTGTTCAACACCCTGGTCTCGTAGAGTTTCCCTTTGTCGCGGATCTTTCTGTCCATACCCTGAAGACCGCCAGGCCGACTTTCCCGGAAATCTTCTTGTGAGTTTGCTCAAGGCATGACACAAGGGCGCTGGCTTTCCAGTTTGGCCAGTTCTTTCAAGCTGGCTCCGAAGCCCCCCTTCTTTCCCGACGAGATCCGTCCTGTCCTCGCGCGTGACGTATGAAAAACACCCGACAAGATCACGCGCCCGCCGCGCGCTGGATTGTATCAGCCGTCTTCTTCATGTGCGGGTCCTTTGTCGGCTTGTGGGCGTCAAGAATTCCGGACATCAAGGCGGCTGCCGGCCTGGACGAAAGCGGTTTCGGAATGCTGCTTCTGGTGATGGCCTGCGGAGCGTTTGCTGCCTTTCCTCTCACGGGAAAGCTGGTTGACCGAAAAGGCGCGGCGCCGGTAACGAAGGTGTTCACGGCCGCGACCGCCGGCAGCTTCCTGTTGATCGGACTGACTCCGTCAACCCCTCTGCTAGCACCGGCTCTTTTCCTTGGCGGATTTTCCTTCGGTGCTCTCGACGTGGCCATGAACGGCTGGGGCTCCGAAATAGAGGCCCGGCTCGGGAGGCCCTTGATGAATTCGTTTCACGGTCTCTTCAGTCTGGGCGCGGGGGCCGCCGCCGCGGCCGGCGGTTTCGCGATCGAGGCTGGTTTGAGCATTCCCGTTCATTTCGGTCTCTGGTTCGCTCTCTCCGTGCCGCTCCTCGCGCGCACCGCCCTTCAGCGCTGGCACAGCGAAATTTCGGCTGCCGGCGAAAAAACCAGGGCCCCGCTGTTCGCGGTGCCCAAAGGCGCTCTGGTGTTCGTGGGCCTTATCGCCCTTGTGGCCGCACTGGGGGAAGGAGCGGTCACCGACTGGGCCGCGCTTTACCAGATCGTCGACCTCGGTTACGCCGGGTCGATCGCGCCGACGGCGTTCACGGTCTTCTCCGTTGCCATGGTCATCATGCGTCTTTCCGGCGACCGGATCATTGCCCGGTTCGGGCCGGTGCCTGTGGCACGGGTGAGCGGTGTCGTCGCGTTTCTCGGTTGCCTTCTGTTCGTCTCCGGTGTGAACATCTGGATCGTCTGGGCGGGGGCCTTCGTGATGGGGCTCGGCTACGCGGTGTTGTTTCCCATCGCCATGTCCAGGGCTGCGAGTGACCCTGTCATGTCGAAGGGCGCGGCCCTCGCTGCCGTTGCGACGCTCGGCTATGGAGCTTTTTTGTTCGGTCCGCCCCTTCTAGGCTTTGTCGGTGACCTGATTTCGCTGCGGGCCTCCTTCCTTGCCGTTGCGCTTCTAACCGTCAGTCTGCCGTTCCTGGCCGGCGCACTCAAAGTGAAGCCGTAACCGCCAAAGTAACGGGAGCCACTTGGTTTGCCGGATGCGCGATAATGTTGCGGCTGCTCAGTTTTTTACGGAAAAAGACCCTGTTTGCGGCGGTGCGGCTTTAGCGTTTGGAAGCCGGTTTTCCGCATGAAACGGCGCTTCTTTTTAGAGGGTAAAGGACAATCGGACTTCGCCCATGCCACCCAAATCCTTCACCCGGTCAGTTGTGTCATTTGACGGTTAAATACTCTGGTTAGGGTGCGCTCGCAGAAGGTGAACGTGATTCGAGTTGATTTGAGCGCAGGTGTCAGGGCTATGGCTTTCAATTACAAGAAGAGTATTACTTTTCGATTGGTTCAGGCCGCCAAGGCGCAGCGGGCGCGCTCCGGCGCCCATCTGATGCGCATCGGTCTGCATCCCGGCCAGGAACTCGTTTTGAAAGTCCTGGCGGATACCGACGGACGCACGATGAGCCAACTGGCGCTGGCGCTTGGCGTGCAGCCGCCAACGGTTACGAAAATGGTCACGCGCTTGTCCAGCCAGGGCTATGTCAGGCGCCAGGTGTCCGACACGGACGGCCGGCTGGCGCGGGTCTATCTGACGGAGACCGGCCGGGAGCTGGTGCTTTCCGTCGACAAGGCCTGGAAACGTCTGGAGCGGGAGGCCATGTCCGGCCTGGACGACAAGGACCGAAAGAAGCTGCGCAAACTGCTGCGCCAGGTGGAAAAGAACCTGTCCATCGCCATTGACGACGATCCGGATCACGAAGACGACCTGGAACCGGAAGCGGACGAGAACGCCGAGGCCGAGGCCAAGGATAAGGCCGACAAGGACAAGGAACTCTCGGCCGCCTGAGCGTTCTTTCAGTCAAAGCATTTTTGCAACAAAACCGAGCGCTGCGGTCGCGATCAGGACCGTGGCCATGCCGCGCCGGGCGGCGAAGACCAGTATTGCCGCCACCAGAGCAATTCCCAAAAGAACCGGATCCAGGCTGAATACATCCGGCCACAGCAGCTGGAACGCTCCGAACGTGAGTGTGTCGGTCTTTGCAAAGAGCACGTGAAGCGCGAACCAGATCGCCAGGTTCAAGACCGTTCCCGCGACGGCGGCCGTGATCGCCGAAAGGGCCCTGGCCAGTTTCGCGTTTCCCCGAAGCTTTTCCATCCACGGTGCACCGGCGAGAATGAACAGAAAACTCGGGGCGAAGGTGACCCAGGTCGTCATGGCTGCCGCAAGCAAAGCACCGGTCAGGGGTTGAAACGGCGCCGGTTCGCGCCACCCACCCAGGAAACCGACAAACTGGGTGACCAGGATCAGGGGGCCAGGCGTCGTCTCGGCAAGGCCGAGGCCGTCGAGCATTTCCCCGGCGCTCAGCCAGGCTTTGCTCTCGACCGCGACCTGGGCCATGTAGCTGAGCAACGCATAAGCGCCGCCGAAACTGACAACGGCCAGGAGCGAGAAGAACTCCGCGATCTCCGCGAAGACATTTCCCGGAGCGAGAAACAGAACCGCGGCCAGGGGAGGCAGGGCCCAGACGGTCACGCCGATGACAAGGGTTCGGGCGGTTGCCGCGAGCGAGGCTTTCTTGCCGGTGGCATCATCCCGCTCATTTCTCAGCGTGCCGGATGCGTCGCCAAAAAACAGGCCGGCGAGCGCTGCGCCGAAAATCACGATCGGGAAGGGAACCGAGAAGAAGAACAGGGCGCAAAACGACAGGCCGCAGATCATACAGGCAAGCTGCGTTGTCAGAGCTTTTTTGCCGATCTTCAAGAGGGCTTGCACAACGATCGCCAGAACGCCCGCCTTCACGCCGTAGAAAATGGAAGCGATGATCGTGGTGTCGCCGTGGGCGGCGTAGACGTAGCTGACAAGCGCCATCGCGAAAGCGCCGGGGAGAATGAACAGGAGACCCGCGACAAGGCCGCCCAGGGCCCGCGCGCTGAGCCAGCCGCAGTAGGTCGCAAGCTGCTGGGCTTCAGGCCCCGGCAGCAGCATGCAGTAGTTGAGCGCATGCAGGAACCGGTCCTCGGTGAGCCATTTCCTGTTCTCGACGAACTCCTGGTGCATCACGGAGATCTGTGCTGCCGGTCCGCCGAACGAAAGCAGACCGACCTTGAGCGACACGCGTGTGACCTCGCCCAGGGAGGGGCGCGGGGAATGCGACGTACCGTCCTGACGGACTGTTTCCGATGGGGGGGAAGGTGCCTGCATGGACGGACCGCATCTGTGGACGTGCTCGTTTCCTACGTGGTCTTCGTGAAAGCCGCAAGACAGTCAGGTGAGCGGCAGCCAGTGCCGCTGGTCAATTGGATCTGAAGTTCGCTGCCGACTTTGCGGTGGACATCAGACGCAACTGGATCCTACCCGCCGGTCCGAACATTACAAATCGCTCATTTGAAATCGTCCGGCTCGAAAACCACCTCATTGCATCATGTTCCAGAGTGAGGCGATTGAGGCAGCAGATGAAAGTCCGCACGATCAATGAAGACCGAGGCGCGCGCAAGGCAGCCGACCTGCGCCGGCGTTTTCGCGAGGTTTCCAGTGCGTCCGTGAAGCGTTCGCAATTCGGCCTGCGGTCCCTTCCGCAAATGCGTGGCTGGCAGGAGACCGGGTCACGTCAATCGCGCCTGAATGACTTTCTCATCTGGTCCGCGCTCGGCGCCGCGATGGTGGTCGCCGGGTTCGTCATCTTCTAAACGAGAAACGGATATCCGCCCTCGAGTTTCAAAAGGGCTATTTTCGTATCGAGCCCTCCGGCTCCGGAATAGCCGCCGAGACCGTTGGCCGACAGGATGCGGTGACACGGGATGACGATCGGGATCGGATTGGCGCCGCACGCCTGGCCGATCGGTTGTCCATAGGTGTTCAGGTCTTTTGCCAGGTCGCCGTAGGTTCTGGTCTCGCCATAGGGAATGTCCAGCATCGCCTGGAATACGGCCTGATGCAGCGCGCCGCCTTTCGGGCGCAACGGCAGATCGAAAGTAAGCAAGCTTCCCTCCAGATAAGCCTTGAGCTGATCGCAGGCCTCCTCAAGCAGGGGCGTTTTGTCTTGGCTCCCGGCCTCATTCCAGTGTATTCGGGTAATCGCGCCGTCCGTTTCCTCGATGGACAGGCGTCCCAGCCATGTCTCAATTCCTGCAACTGGCATGTCGTCCCCGTCTGTCCGGCCCGCGTTTCGCTCAGGATCGTGGGCTCTCGAAATGTCCTTTCTTCCGGTGCCGGAGCATTGTGGAGAAGGAGCATTGCCGGAATTGAGTCGCGATCCGTGACGGACCGATTGTAACCAAAAGGCCTTTTAACATGGTGCAAGAAACTCAGGGACAGCCGGCCCGCGCGCAGACAGCGGCACCCCTAGCCGGGATCGCCCTTATTGCCATGGCCAGCCTGAGTTTCTCGGCGCTCGATACCACGGTCAAGTATCTCTCCGCGGATCTGCCGACCCTGCAGATCGTGTGGATGCGCTTCGTCAGCCATGTGGTGATCGCGGGCCTTTTGTTCCAGGTCTGGAAAAAGCCGTCGCTGCTCAAGACCCGGCGGCCGGTTCTCCAGATCGTGCGCGCGTTCTGCCTGCTTGGGACCACCGTGTGCAATTTCGTGGCCCTGCGCTACCTGCAACTTGCCGAAACGACCGCGATCATGTTTGCGGCTCCGTTTGTGATCACCGCGCTGGCGGGCCCCTTTCTCGGCGAGTGGGCCGGTTTGCGGAGGTGGATCGCGATCATTATCGGGTTCATCGGCGTTTTGGTCGTGACCCGTCCTGGCCTTGGCGGCATGCACTGGGCCGCGTTCTTTTCCGTCGGAGCAATGCTTTTTTACGCGTTTTATTCGCTTCTCACGCGTCAGTTGACCGCGACGGACGGGTCGGCCGGCATGCTGATCATCTCCGGCATCGTCGCCGCAGTGGCAATGGCGCCGGCGGGACTGTCCGTCTGGGAAACCCCGCCGGACCTGTGGACCTGGGGGCTGTTGCTGACGACCGGAGCCTTCGGCGGCGGCGGGCATTTCCTGTTCATCTTGGCGCACAGGATTGCTCCAGCGCCCGTTCTGGCGCCCTTCATGTACATGCAGATCGTGTGGATGATCGCCCTCGGCTATCTGGTCTTCCTGGACATTCCCACCGCGACGACCCTCATCGGAGCGGCGATCGTCGTATCCTCAGGCCTCTACATCCTTTACCGCGAACGGGTTCGTGGACTTTGAATTCAAACAAGGCCTTGCGGCGGGTGCCGGCATTCACGAAGGTTGACGGGATCGCGGAATTCCCGGTTTAATACGGTCTGACAAGGAAGCGTGAGACACTCACGGACACCAGCCTGTAGGGGGTATAGGATGGAAGTCGACCGCAGAACTTTTCTGGGAGGGGCGGCCGCCGTTGCCGGAACGCTTGCGATGCCGTGCATCGCGCGCGCCAACACCGCGGCGAATGCCTACTTCAACGGGTATCAGGACGACAACGGGTTTCGCTACCGGCGCACCAACTTCAACCGCATTCACAAGGGCTGGCAGCGCCAGATGGTGAAATACTTCAGCCCGGAACCGCCCGGAACCGTGGTTGTCGATACGAAGCATCACTTCCTTTACTGGATCTGGGAAAACAACACCGCTCTCAGATACGGCGTCGGTGTCGGCAGGGAGGGGTTCAAGTGGTATGGCCGCGCGCGCATCGACCGAAAGGCGCTTTGGCCGCGCTGGGTTCCGCCACCGGAAATGCTCCAGCGCCAGCCGGACCTGCCGCGACTGGTAGAAGGCGGGGCCGCCAACAATCCTCTGGGGCCGCGCGCGTTGTATCTTTATCGCGACGGCCGCGATCTCGGATACAGGCTGCACGGAACCCTGGAGCCCTGGAGCATCGGCAGCGACGTGTCGAGCGGCTGTATCCGGATGTTCCCGGAAGACATTATCGATCTGTACCAACGCTGCCCGAAAGGAACGGCTGTTTTGGTGCTTGAACACCTGGGAGCGGATGCCGGTTGAAGGCGGCGCTCCAAATTTCAGACGCAGCGGGTTGGGGGACTCCTTGAACAATTGGTTGGGCTCGAAGGGCCGAGGCATTGCGATTGCCGTCTTGTGCGGGACTGCACTGGCGTCCTGTAACAGCGCAGGCAGCCTGTCGTCGCCGGATATCACAAACGCACCGGCGGCCGGTTTCGCCAGTATCAAGAGTGGTTCCGAGGAGGAATTCATCATCAATGTCGGCCGGCGGATCTATTTCTCGGAAGGATCCGCGACGGTGAGCGACGAAGCGATGATGACGATCCGGAATCAGGCAACCTGGCTCAAGACCAACAGGAAATGGCTGGTGAAGGTGCAGGGGCACGCCGACGATCCGGGCAGCGAGGCGGCGCAGAAAACGCTGTCCACGCAACGGGCGAACGCGGTTATGGCGGAACTGGTCAAGCTCGGGGTTCCACAGAAGCGCATGTGGGTCAAAGGCTATGGCGTCGAACGTCCCGTGACCGACTGCGACAAACTGACCTGCCAGGCGCAAAACCGCCGTGTCGTCGTCAATCTGCGCGAGGAATTCGACGAGTCGGCACCGCAGTACAAGAAATAGTCGCCATGAAAACCTGGCTGCTGGCGGAGGTTTCGCATTCGCGCGGAAAGGTTTTCTTTTCCCGGGAGAGGTCCGGCACTTGTCGTCGCGTGTCCGCTGCAATGCGACGGTCTTCCCTGCCTTCGGAGCGAGAGATGGCTTTTCTGCCGTCAAATGGTCCCAATCCGGAGGCAAAGGGTCGCCGGTCGGTTTATTGCCTGTTTACCAGGGCAAAGGAGGGCTATAACGGTCCCGAGCAAGCGCGCCGCGGTGAATGAGAACAATGAATGTCTGAAGACAACGGACCCACGTCCCCTGAACTTCCTGCAAAACCCGGTAAACGGCTGACGCTCGGACATATCGCCGATCAACTCGGCATTTCCAC
Organism: Roseibium aggregatum; assembly: GCF_017309185.1. Classification (GTDB taxonomy): domain Bacteria; phylum Pseudomonadota; class Alphaproteobacteria; order Rhizobiales; family Stappiaceae; genus Roseibium; species Roseibium aggregatum_B. Next base: position 170,527 of record NZ_JAEKJZ010000004.1, read on the forward strand.
TGCGACCGTTTCCCTGGCATTGCGGGACAGTCCGCTGGTTGCGGAGGAAACGCGGGCGAAAGTCAAGCAGACGGCTCAGGAGATCGGTTACATCTATAACCGGTCGGCGGCGTCGCTCAGGACCGCGCGCAGCCAGATTGTCGGTGTGGCGGTTCACGACATCCAGAACCCCTATTTCGCCGAAGTCTTTTCCGCTCTCGAAGATGTTCTGGAAGAGCAGGGGCAGATGATCTTCATCTGCAATCACCGCGACGACGTGAAGAGGCAACGGGCCTTCGTCAACACGCTTCTGCAGCACAGGGCCGACGGCCTGATCCTCTGCCCATCGGTTGGAACCTCCGCGGAAGAGATCAACCGGTTGGTGGGGCAGGGTATCCCGGTGACCCTCGTCGCGCGCGAAGTTCCGGGCGTCTGGGCGCCCTGTGTGCGCGGGGACGACACTGCGGGAACCTATCAGATTACCCGGCACTTGATCGAACAGGGCCACAGAAGAATCGCCATGGCCGGGGGGCGGCGGGAAAGCTCCACGGGCCGGCAGCGCAACGCCGGCTGGCGCAAGGCATTGGATGAGGTTGGCATCGATCCCGGCGAACAGATCGATCTGCCGGAACTCATGACGCAGGCCGACGGCCGCGCCGCCGTCGCGAAAATCCTTCAGGAGGAGAACCGGCCGACGGCGATTGTCGGGTTCAACGACCTGGTCGCCTTCGGGATGATGACGACCTTGCGCCGGATGGGGGTCGAGCCCGGGCCCGACATGGCGATTACCGGCTACGACGACATCGACGGTGCCGATGCGAGGACCCCGGCGCTGACGACGGTATCCAACCAGCCGGACAAGATCGGACGGCTGGCAGCACTGACACTGCTCAGGCAGATCGCCGGCGAACGGGTTCCCAATACACCCATCGTCATCGAACCGCGCTTGCAGGTTCGGGAAAGTTCTCCGCCACCTGGGGTGCGGCTCGCGCCAAGGCTGGCCGAGTAGCGGTTCCGACTGGACGTCAAACGCGTCCGGCCGGACAAACTGCGGACCGGCAGCGGGAGGTTCGGCAGCGGTCGGACGGGCGGCGGAGCCGCCCGCTTTTTCTGCTCTTTCCTATCTCGGCTCGTCCCGCAAGCCCTTGATGATGGCGTAGCAGGCCATCAGAAGGACGATGGTGAAGGGGAAGCCGGTCGACACCGCCATCGCCTGGAGCGCCCCAAGTCCTCCGCCCAGCAACAGCGCGATGGCGACGAGGCCTTCGAATGTGCACCAGAAGACACGCTGGGAGACGGGTGCGTCGACCTTGCCGCCAGCCGTAATCGTGTCGATCACCAGCGATCCGGAGTCGGAGGAGGTGACGAAGAAGACGATCACCAGAACGATCCCGATGAACGATGTGATCGACGCCATGGGCAGATCCGCCAGCATGCCGAACAGGGACAGTTCCGGACTGTAGCTCGCGATCACATACTCATGCACCTGGCTTGCCTCGTTGGTGAGCACCTGTTCGATCGCGGTGCCGCCGAAGGCCGTCATCCACATGACGGAGACAATCGACGGAATGATCAGCACGCAGATCACGAACTCGCGAACCGTGCGCCCGCGGCTGACCCTGGCGATAAACATGCCGACAAAGGGCGACCAGGAGATCCACCAGGCCCAGTAGAAGGAGGTCCAGCCCTGGCGGAAGCCGTCGTCCTCCCTGCCGAAGGGCATGGAGAGGGGGATGATTTCCCGGGCATAGGACCAGATGTTCGCGCCGAAATCGGAGACCAGTGTACCGGTGGGGCCCGCTATAATGACAAAGAGCAGCAGCAGCGCGGCAATCAGCATATTGACTTCGGAGAGCACCTTCACGCCGCCGTCCAGACCGCGCAACACGGAAATCAGGGCAACGGCGGTGATACCGATGATCAGAACAACCTGTGCGGTGGTGCTGATGGGAATTCCGAACACGAAGTCGAGGCCGGCATTGGCCTGCTGGGCACCGAAGCCAAGCGACGTTGCAAGCCCGAAGAGCGTTGCGAACACGGCCAGGATATCGATGATATGGCCCGGCCAGCCCCAGGTCCGTTCACCGAAAATCGGGTAAAAGACTGACCGCATCGTCAAGGGCAGGCCCTTGTTGAAGGAAAACAGCGCCAGCGCGAGGGCAACAACCGCGTAGATCGCCCAGGGATGCAGCCCCCAGTGAAAAATCGTTGCGGCCATGCCCATGGCCTTGGCGGCCGCGACGTTTTCTTCAATCAGGTTTCCGTCGCCGTCAAAGGGCGAAGGGACGCCCAGGGGCGACGAAAACGCCATGTGATAAACGGGTTCCAGAACTCCGAAGAACATCAGGCCGATGCCCATGCCGGCGGCGAAGAGCATCGCGAACCAGCCGAAGTAGCTGTAGTCGGGTTCGGCGTCCTTGCCGCCGATGCGGACACTCCCCAATGGCGTGACGATCAGCGCCAGGCAGACAATCACGAAGATGTTGCCGGAGATGATGAAGAACCAGTCGAGATTGGACGTCAGCCATTTGCGCAGGGTGTCGAAGACCGGTCCGACGTCGTTTTGAAACGCCATGGTCAGAAAGGTGAACAGGGCAATGGTGAGACCCGAGACCATGAAAACGGGGTTGTGAATGTCCAGATTGAACGGCCCCAGCCTGGTTTCGATGTTGTCCTGTCCGATTTCGTATTCGGTGTCGATGACGTTGGCGGGCCCTTCCGGATCCGGAATGCCCTGATTGGCAGCGTTGTCGCTCATGGAGCCTTCCTTGTGGTTCTAGGCTTCGAATTATCTGACGAGGAAAACGGACACATCCGCATGCGATGCGACCCTGCCGCCGTTGGACGGCCAGAAATGATCGGTGGCATTGGGGATGTGTGTCGCCATGACGACGAGGTCCGCGCCGGTTTCCTGAATGGCCCGCAGCAGCGCATCCTCCAGATCGATTGTCGGATCGTGCGAGAACACGGCGTGGCCGGTTGCCTGAATGCCGTGTTTTCCAGCCTGGGTCTCCGCGTATGCGGCAAGCTTCGACCGGAATTCGTCCGGGTTATGCGCCAGACCGCTCGGCGCCGCCGTTGTCACAGCGGCAAAGACAACCGGAATATCGCCCTGTTTCGCGAGATATGCTCCCGTGAAAACAGCCCTTTCCAGGTTGTCCGCATGCTTCAGGTCGATCGGAATCAGTATTTTGTTGAACAAACATCCCTCCCGTCTGGTTCCGGCAAGAACAGCCAGAGTTCCTGCCTCAAGGGCGAGTAGGGGAGAGATAAGCCTGATTTGCGATTGTTCTTTTTGGGTAGCCCCGCTCCACTCCACGCCAACCCAGCGTAGTGTGACGTATAACCGCAGCGCCGTCAAAGACCGTCAGTTGCACGCTTTGAGGCGACATAAACCTGTTTTTCCGCAGGGTCATGGTCAATGATGTTGGGTGACCGGGCCGGGATCATCCATTCGGGAAGTGTTGCCGATAACCGGGAGAAACCCTGCACGCCAGGGCTTCCGACGATTTGGATGAACCGGGTTCGTGGTTTTCTGGCTGGAGGGTTCAAGTATGTTCGACCACCTCGGAATCATTGTCAGGGACGCCGAAAGCGCGGCGGCGTTCTACGCGGCGGCGCTTATGCCATTGGGCCTGCCCATCATCCAGCGTCATCCGAACGGAGCTTTCATTGTCGGAGAGCAAAGTGGAGATCGGTTCCTCTATGTCGGACCGGATGCGCCCGGCTTCTGGAATGAAGACCACAAATCTTCGCGTAGCCCGATACACATATGCTTCAGTGCTCCGTCGCGGGAGGCTGTCGACACATTCTATGAAGCGGCGCTTGCCAACGGAGGAAAGGGAAACGGCGAACCGGGCGACCGGGAAAGGGGGTATTACGCCGCATATGTGCTCGATCCTGACGGGAACAACATCGAAGCGGTGTACAAGTCTGCCTGATCGAGACGGGGGCGGGCGAGCTGAAGGGTTTGTTTGGGTTTCGACACGGGAGCGCCGCCATGCGGGGGCAGGGTGGAAAAGCGGCAACCGGCTGCTTGAGTGCAGCCTTGAAGTCTTTTGCGGGCGGATTGTCCGGAAGCTGACTTTTACGGTTCCGTGCCGTAGGCCGGGGCCTGCTCCAGAGGAGCTTCGCTATAGGGAACGCACTTGTTCCTGCCAGAAGCCTTGGCTTCGTAGAGAGCGGCGTCCGCTTTTTGCATCAGGCCCGAGAACTCGATGTCGTCGCGGCCGGCCGTGGCGAGGCCCATGCTGCAGGTGATCGTGCGCTCGACCACATCGACCTGGCAGTCTCTGACGACCCGCTCGCGCAGCCGCTCGCAGGCGATCATGGCATCGTCGACGCTGGTGTCGCTCAGGATCATGCAGAATTCCTCGCCGCCGATGCGGCCGAAGACGTCCACCGCCCTGAGGGCGTTTTTCACCGTGCTTGCGAACAGTTTCAGGACTTCGTCGCCAACGGCATGACCGTACATGTCATTGATGTCCTTGAACTTGTCCAGGTCCATCATGACGGCCGTAAAGGGCTGCTTCGTCCGGCGGAAGCGTTGAACTTCCTTGGAAGCGGCCTCGAAAAACGCGCGGCGGTTCAGGACCTGAGTGAGATCGTCGATATTCGCGACCTTTTCCAGGTTGATCTTGGCATCCATCAGAGCCTGATGGTCCCGCTGACGGGCGATTTCGTGACCGACCCAATCGGCGAACTGGCGGACGATCTGGATATCGGCCGGCGTGAAGTCCCGCTTGCGCGCGTTCGGGTCGGTGAAATTTATGGTGCCGTGTCTTGCCCCGTCCACGAGCAACGGCGCGCCGATATAGCTTTCCAGCGCGAAGATCTCATAACAGGGATGTTGCGCGAAATTGGAGTTCGCGGCGTCGGTGGTGGCGATTGGCTCATCCGCGTCAAGCGTCAGCGCGCAGTAGGTGTCCATCAGCGGAAAGCCGGTGCCCGGAACGAGTTCCCCGTTGGGGCTGTGGGCGTGGGTGATGGTGTAGTTGTCTTCGAAGACGTGACTGATGATGCCGAAACTCAGGTCGAAGTGCTCGCAACCGAGCCGCAGGATCTCACGGATCTTGTCTTCGTGTCCGAGTTCACGGGTCGAGGTGATGGCATAAAGTTCGGAGAGTGTCCGCTCCGTTTTCTTCCGGTCGGTGACGTCGGTGCCGAGAACGACAAAGCCGTCGACCTCTCCCCTGTCGTTGAAGCGGGGATTGCAGTCGACGCGGCACTCGCGGGCGATGCCGTCGGGAAAGTGGAAGCAGGTCTCCAGAACCGCTTTTCGGCCCGAACGGGCTTCTTGAAAGACTGTCCGGATGATTTCACGTTCCTTCCAGGGCAAGCGCTCCCGCAGGCGGGTGCCGATAAGCTCTTCGCTGGTGCCCCTGAACCATTCGCAAGCGGTCTTGTTCGCATAGACACAGGTTCCCGACAGGTCGACCTCCGTCACGCAGGCGGAAATGCTGTCCGCCATAAGGAACAGGTTCTTGTAGGCCGTCTCGGCCTGTGCCTGTGCGTTTTTCAGCTCCGTGATATCGACACGGATTCCGGCTATGGCGCCGCTGCCGGTGCGGGTTTCGGTGATCCTCAGCCAGCGACCGTCTTGGAGGTTCTGTTCAATGACGCTGCCATCGGCCTGCCGGTGCCATTCGAGGCGCTGGCCCAGCCATTCTTCCTCGCTCAGTTCCCCGGTGTCGTATTGTTGCCGGTTAAGGCCAAATCGAAGAATGTCCTCAAACCGGTTCCCGGGAAAAATCGCGGGCGCGGAATGGGCGTAGATTTCGCGGTAGTTGTCGTTGCAGATGACCAGCCGGTCTTCCTTGTCATAAAGGGCAAAGCCGTCCGAAACGGCATCCAGCGCATCTTCCAGCGTCAGCGCGATGTCGCTGAGCTTGTTTTCAAGCGCGATCCGGTCGCTCAGATCGCGGGCGATGAACAGGAACCCGGTGAGCACCTGGCTGGTATCATACAAAGGCGCGCTGACGACTTCGACCGACTTGATCGTTCCGTCGCCGAGAACCAACTCGATTGGACACGCCTTGTGGCGCTCCTGATCGGACGATTTCGAGTAGAGCTTGCCGATGTCGTCATACTGGGATTGCTTGGCAAAAAAACGCCGGGTTTTTGATCCGACAAGTTCTGCGCGTTTCAACCGCAGGAGATTTTCCATGGCCTTGTTGGCAAAGACAATGACCCGGTTGGGATCGGTGACCAGAATGCTGTCTCTCAGGTCTCCAAAAGACGTTTCAAGGTCCAGCATGATGCTTGCCACCAACTTCTCCCCCGGCTGCGAGCTAATTTGTTATTCCCGATATAAAAAACAGAAAAGATTTAACAAAAAAAGTATGGGGGAGCTTAATTGTTAAATCTACTATTGCGTAAATTGGCAGAAATAAATTCGACAATGTCATTACTTTAAGTTTTTAGTGAATTAAAATTTAGAAAATTTTTTATGCGATCCAGCGCAGCCAGGATGTTTTCTGAAGAGTTGGCGTAAGACAATCTGATGTATCCTTCACCCATCGTGCCGAAATCCGGCCCGCCGATCGTGGCCACGCCTTCTTCTTCCAGAAGCGCGGATGCAAGGTCCTTGGCCTTCCATCCGGTGCTCCTGATATTCGGATAGGCATAAAAAGCGCCGCGAGGCGTCTTGCAGGACAGGCCTTCGATCGCGTTGAGACCGTCGACGATGAGCCTTCGGCGGCCGTCGAATTCCGCGACCATGTCCCGCACGGCATCCTGCGGTCCGTTGAGCGCGGCCAGTCCGCCAAACTGCGCCGGGGCGTTGACGCAGGACCATGCATTGACCGCGAGCTTGCGCGCCTTGTCGAACAATGTGTCCGGCCACACCGAATAGCCCATGCGCCAGCCGGTCATGGCATAGGTCTTCGACCAGCCGTCGAGCAGGATAAGCCGGTCGCGCAGGTCTTCGAACTCCAGAAGCGACACATGCTCCGTGCCGTCGTAGGTCATCTGTGAATAGATTTCGTCCGACAGGATGGCGACATGCGGTAAGGCCTCCAGGCCGGCGGCGAGTTTTTCGATCTCGGCGCGCGGCGTGACACCGCCAGTCGGGTTGGCCGGAGAATTCAGGATCAGAAGGCGCGTCCTGTCAGAAACCAGAGAGAGCGTTTCCTCCGCGGAGAAGGCAAAATCGTTCTCTTCGCGGATTGGAACCGGCACCGGCCGGGCCCCGGTGAACTCGATCATCGACCGGTAAATAGGAAATCCCGGATCCGGATAGAGGATTTCCGCGCCGGGTTCTCCGAACATCAGGATTGCCATGAACATGGTGACCTTGCCGCCGGGCACGATCAGAACGTTTCCGGGGTCGGTTTCGACACGGTAGCGCTTGTGCAGGTCGGAGCTGACCGCTTCGCGCAAGGGGGCGATGCCGGTCGCCGGCGTGTAGCCGTGGTGGCCGTCCCTCAGCGCCTTGACGGCAGCCTCGACGATGTGGTCCGGGGTTTTGAAATCGGGCTGGCCGATGCCGAGATTGATGACGTCGCGGCCCGATTGTGCAAGCTCGGTCGCCCGGGCCAGCACGGCAAAGGCGTTTTCTTCCCCGATGCGATCAAAACCGTCGATTGTCTTCAGCATGCTGTCCTCCCGTGTTCGCTTCCGGCGCGAACCAATTACCGGCTTTTTACGGCGTGCGTCAGGCCTTGGAAAGGCGCAAACGGCCAGGAAGCGTCTCGCTGGAAACAAATAGGTTTCGTTGCCCAGGGAAAATAAACGCAGGCCCTCCCATTGCGCGGTCGATATGCTTATATTTCCGCGCACATGGCCCGCCGATCTGCGGGCGGATCTCAAACGAACGCCAGGATTTAGCGCAATGACCGCGGCCCAGGATGCACCGGCTCAAATTCCCGTCACCGTTCTCACGGGCTATCTCGGAGCCGGCAAGACCACTCTCCTCAACAGGATACTGACCGAAAATCACGGCCAGCGCTATGCCGTGATCGTCAACGAGTTCGGCGAAGTCGGTATCGACAACGACCTGCTGGTGGAATCCGACGAAGAAATATTCGAGATGAACAACGGCTGCATCTGCTGCACGGTGCGGGGAGACCTGATTCGTACGGTGCAGAACCTGATGAAGCGCAGGAACGCGTTCGATGCCATCATCGTCGAAACGACCGGCGTCGCCGACCCGGCTCCGGTCGCGCAGACCTTCTTCATGGATGACGACGTCCGGGCCAAGGCAAGGCTCGATGCCGTCGTCGCGGTCGTCGATGCGCGGCATGTTCTCAAACGCCTGGAAGACACGGAAGAGGCGGAAGACCAGGTTGCCTTTGCCGACGTGATCCTGATCAACAAGACCGACCTCGTGTCGGAACAGCAACTTGCCGAGGTCGAGGCGCGCATCCGCTCTATCAACCCCTACGCGGTCCTCCACCGGAGCGAACGCTGCGGGATCGATATTGCCAAGGTGCTCGACCGCGGCGCGTTCGACCTCGACCGGATCCTGTCTCTCGATCCGCATTTTCTGCAGCATGGCCATCATGCCGACGAGTGCGGACCCGATTGCGATCATGACCATGACCACCATCACCACGGCCACGATCACGATCATGAATGCGGTCCCGACTGCGACCATGATCACCATCATCATCACCACCACGACGATCCGCATTCAGTGAAGAGCATTTCGTTGAAGGCGGGCGACCTCGACCCGAACATGTTTTTTCCCTGGATCAATCAGATCACCCAGGTGCAGGGACCGAACATCTTGAGGATGAAAGGCATCCTTGCCTTCAAGGGTGATCCTCAGAGATATGTGATCCAGGGCGTTCACATGATCGTCGAGGGCGATCATCAGCGGGACTGGAAAGAAGACGAGCCGCGCGAGAGCCGCCTGGTGTTCATCGGCCGGGACCTGAACTGGGATGTCCTGAGAGACAGTTTTCAGGCCTGCGCGGCCGAATAAGGACCATCGTTTTGCCGACAATTGCGCCTGTGGATGTGGACGGTTTCGTCGTCCGTGCCGGTTTTTTGAAGGATTGCGTCTTTTTCGCCTCCGGCGAGGGAGACATCGTGTTTTCAGGTCAGGGCGAGCGGACGGAGCGGCCTCACAAAGCCGGTCTTCTCGCGGCCGAGCCGGTACGCGACGGTGCGGGCCTGATTACTTCGGGAGATGACGGCCGCGTTTTTCTGAGCGACGGCGACGGCTCATGCGAATGTCTCGCGGAGCGACCGCGCAAGTGGATCGATCTGGTCGCGGCCGGCCCGTCCGGGGCTATTGCCTTCGCGAGTGGAAGGACCGCTTGGGTGCGGTTTCCCGACGGACGAGAGAAGGAATTTTCGAACGACACTGCCGTCGGCGGGCTCGCTTTTGCCCCGAAGGGCATGCGTCTCGCGGTTTCGCACTACGACGGTGCGACGCTTTATTGGGCGGGGACCGACGGGGCTCCGGTGAAACTGACCTGGAAGGGCGCGCATCTGGGTGTGAGTTTTTCGCCGGACGGCAAGTATCTCGTCACAGCCATGCAGGAAAACGCTCTCCATGGATGGCGGCTGTCTGACGGGCAGGACATGCGGATGACGGGATATCCCGGCAAGGTGAAGTCCTTCAGCTGGTCGGCAAAAGGCCGGTATCTGGCGACGTCCGGAGCGAATGCCGCGATCCTCTGGCCGTTCTTCGGCAAGACCGGACCGATGGGACAGTCTCCGTTGCAACTCGGTGCGCGGGGCGACGCTCTGGTCACCGCCGTTGCCTGTCATCCGGTCGAGGATGTCGCCGCTGTCGGGTATCAGGACGGCATGATCATGATGTGCCGGTTCGAGGATAACGCGGAAGTCCTGTTGCGCCGTCCCGGCAACGGTCCGGTCAGTTCCCTGGACTGGGACGGAGACGGCACCCGGTTGGCCTTCGGCACGGAGGCCGGCGAGGCGGGGATCGTCAGTCTGCAAGACTGAACGGGTTACGTTTTTTTTAAGTCTGCATCCTGTCGGGAGACGGTTTTGGTTCGGATCTTGATGCTGGTTGTCATGCTGCTCAGTGGAACGGCGACATCGCAATTGCCGGAGTTCTCGCAGCAGTACCGGCAGCGGCTCGGTGGCGCCATCGACGCCCTGGAGGAGATCCTCGCCGACTTCCGCCGGGACGCCGAGCAATTCGGTTTGACCGTGCAGCAAGCTATCCAGCGTCAAAGAAGTTCTCCCGATCCGTTCGTCAGGGCACGCGGCAACAGTATGGCAGTTGCGGAAACCCGCCTGGACCGGCTGAAGCGCCAGCAGCGGGATCTGGCGGCCGCGGGACCGGTTCAGCGGATGGTGATTTTCGCGCAGGGCTTCGATGCCAGGCTTGCCCGGGCAACGGCGGACGATTTCGAACCGGCGATTCCGGTGACCTTGACGGGATTTGCCAGTGCCGGGGTGGGCGGGCTTGCCGGTTTTTTGCTGGTCAGGCTTCTTGTCGGTTTGGCGCGGTTCGGCGGCCGGCGGAGGCCGGTGCGCGATTGAGCGTTCTCATGCGGAAATGGTGCTGCCGGTGATCTTGTGACCGATACTCGGCACAGGACGGGTGGCGCAACACCGCCGATGGGCTGCTTTCCAAAATCAAATCGTGCAAACTTGTCGCGCAATGTTATGGGTCCTCACCCTAGGCAATCAAATTTTGTTGGACCCCTTGGAAAGGAAACCGGATGGATTCAATTACACGGATGCGCTGTTTCCTTCAGGTCGTCGATTCAAACGGGTTTTCCGCCGCGGCCCGGGAGATGGGGCGGTCAAAAGCTCTGGTGTCGAAATATGTGGGTGAGCTCGAGGATGAACTCGGTGTGCGCTTGCTCAACCGAACGACGCGTCAGGTGTCGCTGACGGAGGTCGGGGAAGCCTATTACAAAGAGGCGGCCGAAATTCTTCAGCGCATCGACGATCTGCAGACCTCGGTCCAGTCGACACATCGGGAAGCGCGTGGACGGCTGAGGGTCTCGGCCCCCAGGTCCATGGGCGACGACATGCTGAACCGGGCGATGATGCAGTTCCTTGTCGAGCATCCGGACATCAATCTGGACCTGCGCCTTGAGGACAGGTTCGTCGATCTGGTCGAAGAAGGGTTCGATGTGGCCGTCCGCGTGGCACAGCTGGAGGATTCCAGTCTGATCGCGCGCAAGATTGCTCCGTTTCGGACTGTCGTCTGTGCGACGCCGCAGACGATAGAGACCTTTGGTGCGCCAAAGGTTCCGGGCGACCTTTCGTCTCTCCCCTGCCTGATCGACACGAATTACCGGTTCAGGCAAAACTGGAACTTTCAGCAAAACGGCGAGCGCCTTTCCGTGTCGGTGAAGGGACCGCTGGAGGTTAACAGCGCCGCGGCCGGGCGCGATGCGGCGCTGTGCCATCTGGGGTTCTTGAGGACGCCGCTGTTCTTCGTCGTCGACGACGTGAAAAAGGGAACGCTCAAGATTCTCCTGGAGGACTATGAGGAGCCTATGCGCGGAATATATGCCGTTTACCCGCACAGACGGCATTTGAGCACAAAGGTTCGCGTTTTCGTCGACTTCCTGGCCGAGTGGTTTGCCCGGCAGCCGAATTCCTAAGGAAAATTACGTATACATTACTTCTTGATTGCAGTTTCGTTGCTTTGCAAATGCTTCCGTGTATTTGTAATTTTCAATTTGGCTTTCTTGAATTTTTTGTGTCTCAGGGCCATTATCTTTCCATGGACAGTACCCAAAGGCAAATTGCGGCCAGTCTGGAACAGGTTTTCTGGAACAGAGGTTTTGCCGAACCCAGCGTGCCCGAACTGCGAGCGGGCGCGGGTATCAGCATGCGGACGCTTTACCGGTATTTTCCATCCAGGGAGGCCATGATCCTCGGTGCCCTGGAATATCGTCATCAGCGATACATCACCTATGTCCGCGAAGGGGTCTCGGGCCCGGGGCTCGAAGCGGCCGAACAATTGTTCGACAAGCTCGGCGGCTGGATGCGCATGACAAAGGGCAAGGAATGCTTTTTCCGGCAGGCGCTCGCCGCCAATCCGGACAGCGGGGAAATCGAGGCCACCGTCAAGCGCCACAAGGGTGAGCTGCTCGCCTTTTTCGGTGAATTGAGCGGCCAGGAGAACTTTGCCTCGACGCTCTATATGCTCCATGAAGGCGTTACTGCCTGTTACGCCGAAATGGGCGAGACGGCTGTCGAGGACGCCAAGCGCCTCGTCCGGCAGATGTTCAAGGCCGTGAACCGACAACAGTATTGCTGAGCAGGCGCGTCAGTCTATTTCCGGTCCGAGGCAAGCTGCCTTTCAAACCCATCGAGGGCCTGCCGCAGGAACGGCAAGGCCTTTTGCCGGTACCGCCAGGGCTTGACCCGGGCCGGAAGGCGGCTCAGCCAATGAGAATTCGGTCCCTTTGACGAGCCTCGTTCGCGGCAGAGATGACGAACGCTCGGCATCAGCTTCATCTCGAAAACACGAATGAGTTCGCGCAACTCCGCAAGCGATGCGAAATAGAAAGTAAAGCCGTCTATTTCAACCAGAAAGGCTGGGAAGCCCCGCCCGCCAACAGGGCGGGTTAGCGGTGGGTCGTAAGCGTCCGCGTAGACCCAGATCTGGTTTCTGCGGGTGGGAAGATGGACCCAGAAAGCCATCGGCGACCAGACCGGCATGTCCTGATAGGCGATCCAATAGCGCTTCAATTTCCGGTTCCTTCCCGTTCAGAGCGCCGTGCGACAAGTCCGATCCATGCACTCGGGTCCCATCATCCTGATGGCCCGGACGCGACGGTGCAACCGGTTTCGGTCTACGGCGCCCGTCAATTCAGGCCAGACCGAAACGCGCTCCCTCGGGGGGCGTACCTTCGGTCAGGCTCTCCGTCCCTTCGCCAGTCTTTCTTCCGCGATCGCGTCCGCCACCTGTTCGGGGGTGCTTTCCTCTCTGGCGGCGCGTTCGAAGATGACGGCCAGCGTGTCGCCGATCGCCTGGGTCTTGTCGCGCACGGCCGTGTCGCCGCTTCCGGGGCTTGCCAGGGCGATTGAAATAACGCCGCCGGCATTGATCGCGTAATCGGGCGCGTAAAGTATGCCGCGTTTCTTCAGTGCAATGCCGTCGGCGGGGGTCTGGAGCTGATTGTTGGCGGCTCCGGCCACGATCCGGGCCTCGATCTGTGGAATGGTTGCGGCGTTCAGGCCGGCGCCAAGGGCGCAGGGAACGAAGATATCCGCCTGCACCCTATGGGCTTCGGCCGGGTCGACCGCGGTCGCGCCAAAAGCCTCCAGGGCCCGCAGCACCGCAGGGGCGTGAATGTCGGAGACGATCAGTTTCGCTCCCGCCTCATGAAGCCGGCGGGCGACGTCGAAACCGACATGGCCAAGCCCCTGGACGGAGACGGTCTTGCCGTCCAGGTCGGTGCTGCCGAACACATGGCGCGCAGAGGCCTTGATACCCTCGAAAACACCCAGGGCCGTATAGGGGGACGGATCCCCGAGGCCGGTCGCGCTGGTGCCGCGGACATGCGCTGTATGCCGGGCGACGGCTTCCATGTCGTCAGGCGACACGCCGACATCTTCGGCGGTGATGTAGGTTCCGGCAAGACGGTCCACATGGCGGCCGAAGGCCTCCATCATCTCCACGGTCTTCTCCTTGCGCGGATCGGCGACGATGACGGCCTTGCCGCCTCCGAGATCGAGGCCGGCGAGGGCGTTCTTATAGGTCATCCCCCGGGACAGGCGCAGGGCGTCCGTCAGGGCGGCGGAGGCCGTTTCGTAAGGCCAGACGCGGCAACCGCCCAGGGCGGGACCAAGCGTCGTGTCGTGAACCGCGATGATCGCGCTCAGACCGGTGTCCCTGTCCTGAGCGAAGACGACATTTTCGTGCGCTCCCATCTCCGGATGGTCGAAAACGGCGCTGTGGAGTACCGAAGTGTGCAAGGCGTTCATTTTTAAGCTCTGCAAGCTGATATGGACTGCGAATATTTTAGGCAAAAAACAGAGAAATATGTCTTCTTTGATCTAACTTCTGATCGTTCTGTGTTATAAAAATTTCTGATTTTGATTCACCTGAGAAAATTTGTTCTTCAGGAGTTTTGCGTTGCGGGGCAGGTGCGGCCTTTTTCCTGCCGTCTTTTCTCGTCACGCAGGCCGGTGTATGTAACAAACTTACATTCGACCTGTTGGTGCGCCGTGAAACGTCCTCTCTTTCTCTTCGCCAAGACCCTGTTTTCGGTTCTTGGCTTCATCGCCACTTCCTGCGCGATCGTGTCGATGTCGGCGGTTGGCGCTCTTGCCCATCCTCATGTTTTCGTGGAGACCCGGTCTCAACTGGTTTTCGACGATGACGGCAAGGCGGTCGAGGTCAGACACGTCTTCCGGTTCGACGATGCCTTTTCCGCTTTTGCGATGCAGGGCTTCGACACGAACAACGATGGCGTCTATTCGCGCGAGGAACTCAGCGAGCTTGCCAAGGTCAACGTCGAGAGCATGGCCGATTTCGGCTATTTCACCTTCGGCGACAACACCAAGGTGGAGCTCGATTTCACCGCGCCGACCGACTACTGGCTGGAGGTCGCGACGGTTCCGCTCAAAGACTACTGGGCGATGAAACCGGAAGACTTCGAGGCGATGGAAGAAGATGTCCGCATGAATGGCGGATCGATGCCGGAAAGCGTCGATCTTCTGGAATTGCACTTCAATCTACCGCTGAAGGACGCGACGGGAGCCGGAGAGCCGATCACCCTCGATGTCTACGACCCGACCTACTACGTGGACTTCAGGTTTGCCGAGAGCGACAACGCCGTCGGTTTGGAGAACGCCCCCGGCGCCTGCACCGTGACGAGGAAAGAGCCGCCGCCCCTGGACGATGCCACGGCCTATGCCCTTGCCCAGGTCGGTGCCGACCAGCGGGAGTTGCCGCCGGAGCTGCAATGGGCCGCGAGTTCCCAGATCAACCAGATGATCGTCACATGCGAATCGGACGCTGCGAAAGCCGGCGAGAGACCGGAAGGCAGCGTGGCGGAAGCGGATGCGGGCCGGCCGGATCCTGACGGTGCGGTCGACGAAACGGCGCCGGCACGGGTCGACGAAAGTTTCGACGTCGCTGAAGCCACCGCCCAGGTGATCAACGATCCCCCTTCGGCCCCCGTTCAGGTGAGCCTTTTGGATCGGATTTTCGGCACCATCGCGATCCAGCAGAAGGAATTCTACCAGAAACTTGTGGCCAGTCTCAGGTCGTTCCGTAGCAATCCCAACGCCATGTGGCTTCTGATCGCCATCTCCTTTGCCTATGGGGTTTTCCATGCGGCCGGTCCGGGCCACGGCAAGGCGGTGATCACGTCATATGTGGTCGCCAACAACGAGACGTTGCGCAAAGGCATCGTGCTGTCGTTTCTTTCGGCCTTCGCGCAGGCGGTGACGGCGATTGTGCTGGTCGGCGGTCTTGCGATGGTCTTCAACCTGACCAGTATCGCCATCCAGGACACCGCCCGCTGGTTCGAGGTCGGTTCCTATCTCCTGATCACCGGGCTCGGCGGTTGGTTGCTCTGGGGGAAAGCCGTAAGGCCGCTTCTCCTCTCGATCGCGGGCCGCTTCGAACGCGGTGGACAACTGGCCCATGCGGGAGCGGGCGCGGCCGGTCATCACGATCATCACCACCATGGGCATGGCCACCATCACCATCACCATCACGAAATCGGTGACGACGGGGTCTGCGCAACTTGCGGCCATGCCCACGCGCCGACACCTGACATGATCCAGGGCAAGATCACGGTGGGGCGCGCGGCCTCGATCGTGCTGGCTGTCGGGTTGCGGCCCTGTACCGGCGCGCTGGTCGTGCTCGTCTTCGCGCTTTCCCAGGGCATGATCGCCGCCGGCATCGCGTCGACCCTGGTCATGGCTGTCGGCACGGGGATCACGGTTTCCGTGCTCGCCAGCCTTGCGGTCGGCGCCAAGGATCTGGCCGTGAGGCTTTTCGGCGCGGGCAGCCCCACGGCCGGCCGCGTTCACAGAGCCATCGAGATTACCGGTGCGGCGGTCGTGTTTCTCCTCGGCCTGACGCTCCTGATCGCGACGCTCGGCTGGGGGTGAGGCGCCAGGGATGGGCGCCTGTTCCTTTTCCGCGAGGCGTGGACGGCCAAAGCGTCGGTCGCGGTGGCTTCAGTCCTGAGCCGTCATAGACCAAGCCGCTTGTCGCGGTAGGTGCGTACGGCGTTTCCGAAGGCTGCGAACAGCCTTTTCGAAGGGCCGTCGGTGGTCACCCAGTATTCCGGGTGCCACTGGGTGGCCAGGACATAGCCCGGACTGTCCTTGACGGAGACGGCTTCAATGGTGCCGTCTTCGGCTTCCGCCTCGATGACGAGGCCGTTCCCGAGTGCGCCGACCGCCTGCCGGTGGAGCGAGTTGACCTCGAAAGGTTCTTCGCCGAGCACTGCCGCCAGGCAGCCGCCTTCGGTGACTTCAACGGGGTGGGCGATGCGAAAACGTTCGTCCTGTTTGTCCGAGGTCGGTGCGCGGTGATCCCGGCGGCCTTCGAGAACCTGGATTTCGGTCAGAAGCGTGCCGCCGAGCGCGACGTTGAGCTCCTGCATGCCACGGCAGATCGCGAAGACCGGAATACCGCGCTCGACCGCGCGCTTCAGGAGCGGCAGCGTGGTCGCGTCCCGGTCCGGGTCGTAAGGGCCGTTTTCCTGTGTCGGCTCCTGGCCGTAAAGCAGTGGATTGACGTTTGAACGGGAACCGGTCGCCAGGACGCCGTCGACATGATCGAGCGCCGCATCCAGGTCCAGTTCGGAGCCGAGCGAGGGCAGGATCATCGGAATGGCGTCCGAGCCCTTCAGCACGGCATGAAGATAGGTGGAGATCGCGGCGTGCCAGTTGTAACCGTCGAGAGCCTTGACGTCGGCGGTTACGAGAACGAGCGGTTTGGTCATTTTGAACCTTCGGAATCAGACGCGGGTGTCTTGGGGCGAAGCGAGGTGAACGGTCCTTGGTCTTAGCCGAAAGCGGGTCATTCCAGCAATCCCAGATCCTGGGCGACCTTGTAGAGCTGGGCGGCATTCTTGGTGCCGACCTTTTCGCGTAGGTTCAACCGGTGGGACTCGACCGTGCGGACACTGATGCCGAGTTCCTTGGCGACTTCCTTGTTCGGCTGTCCCCTGGCGATCGCGGCCAGAACCTGCCGTTCCCGCTCGGTCAGGCCGTAGGGGTCTTCAACCGGTGCGGACGTATTGGCGCCGACGAGTGTCGGGCCGACGGCCGCGGAAAAATAGTAGCCGCCGGAAGCGACACTGTTTATCGCGGTGATCATTTCGGATGCCGAGATGTCCTTCAGGATATAGCCGCGCGCACCGGCCTGGACGACCCCGCGGACATATTCCGGGTTGTCATAGACCGACAGGATGAGCACCGCGACGTGGGGCCGGGACTTGCGGATCTGCGTCGCCGCTTCAAGTCCGTTCATAACCGGCATGGACACATCCATGAGCAGCACGTCCGGATGAAGCTCCATGGCAAGCGCGAGAGCTTCCCTGCCGTTGGTCGCTTCGCCGACGACCTTGAGCTCGGGTACTTTCTCCAGGCGCGCGCGGATGCCGTCGCGGACCAGTTCGTGATCGTCGGCCAAAAGGATCCGGACAGGTTTGCCGGCCGCCTGAGGCGTGGAAGTCTGCATTGTCATTGCCGGCATCATGCTGCCTTTGCGGTCTGATTGTCGAGGGGCATCTGGACTTTGATCTGAGTGCCTCCGGAGGGGCGCCGGTTCACGGTCAGGGTGCCGGCATAGGTTTCGATGCGTTCGCGCATGTTGCGGAAACCCAGGCCGCCGGTCTTCGGCAGGGGGCTTGGCAGGCCAATGCCGTTGTCTTCCACCGAAAGCACCAGGCTGCGGTCGCCGACCGTGAGGCTGATGCTGACCTCAGTTGCCCTGGAGTGGCGGGCGACATTGGTCATGCATTCCTGAACCACCCGGTAGAGCGCCGTCTTGGCGCCTTCGGACAGGCGGCTGAGCGTTTGTTCGGCGGAGACGTTGACGGTGATGCCGGACTGGCTCTGGAATTCCTTGCCAAGACTTATCAGGGCGGCCGCGAGCCCGATGTCGTCCAGGATGCTGGGTCTCAGGTCGCGCGAGATCCGCCGGACCTCGGCGATGGTGCCGTCCAGGGTTTTCAGACATTTCGCGGCCTGTGTCTGTAATTCCGTCGTGTGCCCCGCCTCGCTGTGGATCATTTCCACGCCGTAGCGCACGGACACGAGCAGTTGGGAAATACTGTCATGGAGCTCGGTCGATACCCGCTTTCGCTCCTGTTCCTGCACCTGGAAAATCCGGTTGGTCAGCTCCTTGAGCCTGCTGTCGGCGAAGCGCTGCTCGGAGAAGCGAACACCTGCGATCAATGAGCCCGCAATCACGATTGCCGCCAGCGTGATCATGAAGGTGACAAGCAGCGTCTGGCTGATACTGCGCGCGAAGTCCGCCCGGATCGCCACGACCTCCCGGGCGATGTCGTCCGTGTAAAGCCCTGTGCCCAGCATCCAGCCCCATTTGTCGAGCAAAATGGCGTAGCCAAGCTTTTCCTCGACCGTTCCCGTCGAGGGCTTGTTCCAGACATATTGGTGAAAGCGGCCGCCCTGCCGCGCGGCTTCGATCAGGTTGCGGATTACATAGTCGCCGTTCTCGTCCTTCAGGTCCCACCAGTTGCCGCCAACAAGTTGCGGCAGTTTGGGATGGACGATGTTGGTGCCGTCCAGAGTGTAGGCGAAGAAATAGCCGTCATAGTCGAAGGTCAGCTGTTCCAGGATCTCCTTCACCTGGGCCTGCGCGGCTTCGCGTCCGCCGGGTTCGTGCTCGTAGATCTGCTCGATGGACGTCAGTGCGAGGCTGACGTAGTTGCGGATCTCCTGTCTTTTCGCGGACAGGATCCGCTCTTCGACCGCCCTGGTCTGGGCATTGATCAGTTCCGTCGACTGGTAATAGGTCGTGACGCCGATCAGCAGGGACACTGCGACCAGGGGTAGAAGCGTGATGAGCAGCAATTTGGTCTTAAATGTCACCGAAACCGTCCTCTTGTTGCGCGACCATTACCCGGAATGAAGATCTATTGCGAAGTTTCAGTACTACTACTGAGGTTTTGCGCAAAACCACGAATAGCGTATCAACCTCGCAGTCAACTAGACATACGGCGAGATCGGTGCAAGTGTGTAGCCCGGTCCGCAACCGGGTCCGATTAGGGAGGAAACTAATGGATCGTCGTTCGTTTATTAAAAAGGCCGGTCTTGGTGCCGGCGGTATCGCTGCTGGTTCCGCACTTGCCGCTCCGGCAATCGCGCAGGGCGCCAAAGAACTTACCATCGTCTCCACATGGCCGCGGGACTTCCCGGGTCTGGGCATTCCGGCCCAGCGTCTGGCAGCCCGTATTGCCGAGCTGACCGAGGGCCGTCTCAACGTTGAATATTTTGCCGCCGGCGAACGTGTCGGTGCCTTCGATTCCTTCGACGAAGTCGCTTCCGGCAACGCTCAGGCCTACATCGGCGCCGACTACTACTGGAAGGGCAAGCACCCGGGCTGGGCTGCCTTCACCGCCGTTCCGTTCGGCCTGACCTACACCGAAATGGACGCCTGGATGAAATTCGGCGGCGGCCAGGAGCTGTGGGACGAACTGGCCGGTGAATTCGGCCTGAAGAACCTCGCCATGGGCAACACCGGTGTCCAGATGGGCGGCTGGTTCAACAAGGAAATCGAAACCGCCGACGACCTGAAGGGTCTGAAGATGCGTATTCCGGGCCAGGGCGGCGACGTCATGGCGAAACTGGGCGCGTCTCCGGTTTCCCTGCCGGGCGGTCAGATCTACGAAAACCTCGTCTCCGGCGCGATCGACGCGACCGAGTGGGTCGGTCCGTTCAACGACTACTTCATGAAGTTCTACGAAGCCGCCAAGTACTACTACTACCCGGGCATGCACGAGCCGGGTGCGCAGCTGGCCATCGGCTTCAACAAGGCGTTCTGGGACGGCCTCGACAAGACCGACCAGGAAATCATCAAGGCGGCCTGTAACGAGGAAAACTCCCTGACGATGGCGGAAACCAACGCCAACAACGGTGTCTACCTCGAGCGCCTGATCACCGAGCACGGCGTTGAATTGCGTGAGTTCTCCGACGAGATCTACGACGCGTTCGGCGAAGCCGCTCAGGAAGTTCTGGAAGAAGCCATGGATCACTCGGCCCTGTCCAAGAAGATCTACGAAGGCTTCATCAAGGCCCGCCAGGAAATCGGCAGCTACATGGCGATCTCCGACGTTGCCTACAGCAACAAGCGCAACCGCTTCCTCGGTATTCCGAACTGATCGGTAGCAAATACAAAAGGGGCGGGAGAAATCCCGTCCCTCTTTCATTGGCATAAGAAAAAAAGGCACAGCCAAAATGACGGCCTTGGACACGGTTCAAGACGGCGCGCCTGTTGTGAAGTCCAGCGAAAGCGGTTCGTCCGAAGGGGCTCGGATTTTCCGGCTCTTTGGCTGGATCGTGCTGGCGATCATGACCGGGTTCGTGATCAACAATTACCTGACCTACTGGCAGGATCTGCCCGGTATCGCGCCGATCTACGGCGGTGCGGCGAGCGGTTCGTCGCCGCTGCTGTGGTCTTGGCTGCAACTGGCGCTCTATGGTCTCCTGGTGCTGGCCGCCATCGCCTATGTGCTGAAAAACAGCCGGACGCTGCGTGAAGACAGCGCCCGCATCAGCAATATCAACGCCTTTCTCATCCGCGCCGCCTTCTTCGCCGTTTTGATTGTCGGACTTGTCGACAGCTTCATCTCGTTCGTGCGCATCGAGGAATTCCTGCCCGGTCTCGTGGGCGAGGGGCTTGCCAACGATCTCGGGCGCTCCCAGTTCCGGGGACCTTATGTGCATATGCCGCTGATCGCGCTTGCCGTTGTGATCGCGGCGTTTACGCGGACTCTGGGCTTTACCTGGCTTGCACTGCTCGTGGTCGCGGCCGAGTTCATGATCGTGATCGGACGTTTCGTCTTTTCCTACGAACAGGCGTTCCTGTCCGACCTGGTCCGGTTCTGGTACGCGGCCCTGTTCCTCTTCGCCAGTGCCTACACCCTGCTCGAAGAGGGCCATGTCCGCGTGGATGTGTTCTACGCGGGCTTTTCCGCGAGGACCAAAGGTATCGTGAACGCAGTCGGGTCGGTGGTTCTCGGGATGAGCCTTTGCACCGTCATCCTGGTCATCGGCATGGGCGGCAAGCAGAACATCATCAACAGTCCGATCCTGACCTACGAGACCACACAGGCCGGCTTCGGTCTCTATGTGAAGTATCTCATGGCCGGTTTCCTGGGCATTTTCGCGATTTCCATGATGATCCAGTTCGTGGCCTATTTCCTGGACGCGGTCGCCGATATCCGCGGCGAGCCGGGCGGCCGGGACCATGACAGCCATACTGTGCAATAGAGCCTGACGAGACCGATTGAAATGGAACTTTTCTTCCTTCTGCTTCTCATTGTCCTGATGGCATTTGCGCTCGGTTCCGGGTTTCCGGTGGCCTTCGCCCTGCCGGGGTCCGCGATCCTGACCATCGGCATCGCGGCCGGGTCAGGTTATCTCTTCGCGGGCGATCCGGACGCGTATTTCTCCCATGGCGGACCCGGACAGTGGCTCAGCGCCGGGGTGACCAACTTCCGCGGCATCTATTGGGAGGCGGAGCGCGACACGCTGATCGCGATTCCATTGTTTGTCTTCATGGGCATCATGCTGCAGCGCTCCAAGATCGCCGAGGACCTCCTGGTGACGATGGCGCGTCTGTTCGGGCCGGTTCCGGGCGGCCTCGGCATTTCCGTCGTGTTCGTCGGCGCGCTTCTGGCGGCCACCACCGGCATCGTCGGCGCGACCGTCGTCGCCATGGGCCTGATCTCGCTGCCCGCGATGCTGCGCAACAACTATTCGGTCCCGCTGGCGACCGGAACGATCGCGGCCTCCGGTACGCTCGGCCAGATCATTCCGCCTTCGATCGTGCTCATCATCCTGGCCGATCAGCTCGCCAGCGCCGTGGACCAGGCCGGATCGCTGCGGCAAACGCTTTACAAGGCAAGCACCGGCGAATTGTCGATGCCGTCGGACTACGCCGTGGTTTCGACAAGTGCGGGTGAAATGTTCCTCGGCGCCTTCCTGCCGGGTCTTGTGCTTGTCGGGCTCTACATGCTGTTCATTCTGGGCTTCGCGCTCATGAACCCGAAGTCGGCGCCTGCCGTCCATGAAGAGGGGACCTTCACCCGGCAGTTCGCCGTCAAGGTCGTCATCACGCTGGTGCCGCCGCTCGCATTGATCTTCCTGGTGCTCGGATCGATCATCGCCGGTGTCGCCACCGTGAACCAGGCCGGCGCAATCGGTGCGATCGGCGCCATGGTCATGGCCGGTTACCGTCTGCGGGACGGCAAGCGCGGGGCCTACAGCCCGGCGATCATCGCCATTCTGGCGCTGCTTGGCCTGGCGCTTGTGATCAGCTTCTTCGGTTCGGTGAACATCAAGCTGATCGAAACCAGCGACGACCTCGTCGCCCTGGTCCTGGCCCTGATCGCGGTTTCGCTCCTGTTGATCGCGATCTTCTGGTCCGGCTGGCGCACGCTGCAGCTGGAGAACACGCTGCGCGGCGTCATGGTGGAGACGGCCAAGACGACATCGCTCGTGTTCATCATCCTGCTCGGCGCGGCCATGCTGACATCGGCCTTCCGCGCCTTCGGCGGGGAAGAGCTGGTCAAGGACTTCCTGCAAGGTCTGCCGGGAGGATTCTGGGCACAGTTCCTGATCGTCATGCTGGTGATCTTCATCCTCGGCTTCTTCCTCGATTTCATCGAGATCGCCGTCGTGGTGGTGCCGATCGTCGCGCCGATCCTGCTTGCCGACCCGTCCGCCAATGTCACCGCCGTGTGGCTGGGCGTGATGATCGGGCTGAACATCCAGACCTCGTTCCTGACACCGCCCTTTGGCTTCGCGCTGTTCTACCTGCGCGGGGTTGCCCCGGCGGTGGTCAAGACGCTGGACATGTACAAGGGCGTGATTGCCTTCATCTTCCTGCAGCTGGTGGCACTCTGCATCGTGGGTTTCTATCCGCAGCTGGTGAACTACCTGCCGAACCGCTCGTCGCTTCTGTCCGAAACGGCGCCGCCGCCCAAGAACCCGCGCCTTCAGTACTGCATGGAAAAGCTCATCTACGCAGACTTCCAGGACAATGGCGACGGCATTCTGGCGGCGATCCAGTCGGCTGAAGGCATCGATATGAGTTACCTGCCGGCGGATGTTCAAAAGGACATGTCCGAAGGCTTTGAAAAAGCCCGGGACGCGCTTCCCAAGATGCAGGCGATTCACGACGCAGAGGCCGAGGTTGCCGCGGCCGCCGGAGCCTACCGGCCGGTCCATACCAAGGTCCGCGCACTGGAACGCGACGCCCGGCGTCTGGAAGAGCAGATCGAGGAACTGGAAGTGGTCGTCGATCGCTCGGGCGAAGGCGGGATTTACACCGCGGAGCAAGGCGAGCGGGCGCAGGCCCGGATCGAGGCCCTGACGGCTCAGCACGACGCGCTTCTGGCCGAGATTCCTTCGGACTGGGAAGAGACCTACGGCACTTTCTCGAAAATCCAGAAGGCCGAGAATACAGCACGGCTGACCTATCGCAGAACGGTCGATCAGGCCTATGAGCCGGTTCTGGAATTGAAGGCCATCCTGGCGGATGCCGATCTGGTGGCCAGCCTGAGGCCGGAGATCGAGGCCTTGAAGGAGCAGGTTCCGCAACTTGATCCGAAGGCGGCCGTCGACGCCATCGCCACCATGCGTTCACGCGTGGGCGAAGCCGAGGGCACAAGCGATATCCGCGACGGTTTGAGCGAGGCGCGCAAGATCATGCGGAGCCGCGAGCCGAACGCCGAAGAGGCGATTGCGGAGATCGACAAGTCTCTTGCGGCGCTCGACGCGGACCTCGCCTGGCGGCAGAAGGCGGCGGCAGACATTCTGCCGAAGCTGGAGGCTTACGACGAGGCCGTTGCCAACTCTATCGGCCTGCGCGCGCAAGACAGGCTGCCGACGGACATGGCACTCGACGTCGCCGGCTGCCTGTCGGGGCACCGCAACATCTCGCTGAACTTCTGATCGGTTCGAGAGCAATTCCTGAAGCGGGCTTTGCAGCCCGCTTCAGAGCGCTGACAAGCCTTCAGACGGTCATTCCGGACAAGTGCAGCGGAGCTGCGCGCAGATCCGGAAACCAGAAATCTTCTGCGCCAAAGGCGCTCAGTATTCAAGTTACATCAGATAGATACAAGAGAAGGGGCTCGCTGCCGCTCGCGCTTGTCAGCTGGATTCCGGCTCACGCGACACCGCTTCGCGGTGCGCTGGCCGGAATGACTTCGGGACGTTCGTCAGCAATCCGAAGCGGGCTGGTATCCCGCTTTTCTTGCCTTTTGTCCTGTTCGGACTTGCCGTCGAAAACGGCCTTTGGCAATACCTGCTTGCCTGTGATTCCTAGCCCCACTTCACATCGCAGGCCAGCATGTAGCCTGAGCCGTAGATGGTGCGGATATGGGCCGGGCCGTCCTTTCGGTTGAGCTTCTTGCGGATGCGGGAAATACGCACGTCGATCGAGCGGTCGAGGCTTTCGTCCCGCCCTCCGTGTTCCAGCAGATAGTCCCGGGTCAGAACTCTTTTGGGTGCCCTTAGCAGGGCTTCCAGAAGCGTCGCCTCGCCGGTCGAAAGGAACGTTTCCTCGCCTTCCGGCGAGGTCAGGCAATGGGAGGCCGGCTGATAGGTCCAGCCTTCGAAAAGAGCGAGTTCCGGCCGCTGGTCCGGCTGGGGCTGATCCGAGGAACGCCGCAAGATCGATCTGATCCGGGCAATGACTTCGCGCGGATCGAACGGCTTGACCACATAGTCGTCCGCGCCCAGTTCCAGACCCATGACCCGGTCGCTCGCGTGACCGCGCGCGGACAGCACGATGATCGGCACGGAAGACTGGCGCCGGATTTCGTTGATCAGGGTCATGCCTTCCATGTCCGGAAGGCCGAGGTCGACGATACAGGCGTCCGGGGTTTCCCGGTCGAGGGCCGCAAGCAGCTGCGCGGCGGTGGAAAAGACCTTGCCGGCGATTTCGAACTGGCTCATGGCGTCCAGCAGTAGATTGCCGATATCCGGTTCGTCATCGACGACGAAGACAGTCCGTTTGACCGCTTGGGCTGGGCGTGTCTGCAAGGCTTGAGCCTTTCTCATGGTTTCAACGACAGGATCCGGTGCAGGGTCTCGGCAAGCTCGCCATCGGCAAATGGCTTGGCGAGAACCGGAAACTCGCATCGGTTGCCCTGGTCTGACAAGCCTGACCAATCGGCGTAACCGGACATCAGCGCGATCGCGAGGTCCTGCCGGTGGCGCCGGATGTCGCGGGCGAGGACGAGACCGTTCTGCTGACCGGGCATCACGATGTCGCTGAGGACGCCGCGCAGTTCAGGAAGCTCCAGGGCGAGGGTCTTGGCGTCTTCGGCGCTCTCGGCTCTCAGTACCGTATATCCCAGGGTCTGGAGCTGGTCGGTGACGGTGTCGGCGACATCCGGGTCGTCTTCGACCAGCAGCAGAAGCTCGCCCTGTCCGCGCTTGACGTCCGGGGCCTTGTCCGCTCCCTCCGTCTTTCCCCAGGCTCGTTCAAGTCGTTCAAGGGGAAGAAACAGCGACAGGCAGGTTCCTGCGCCGGGTGCGCTATCAACCTGGATCGCGCCGCCGGATTGACGGATGAAGCCGTAGACCATGGATAGCCCGAGACCGCTTCCGGTGCCGAAGTTCTTGGTGGTGAAGAAGGGTTCGAAGATCTTGAGCCTGATCTCTTCCTCCATGCCGCCGCCCGTATCCGAGACTGAAATGCGGGCGTAAGGGCCTGGCGGAACGCCGAGGTCGCCGGCCTGTTCTTTAGTCAGGTCCGTCTCCGAAAGGCTCAGGCGCAGAAGTCCACCGTCCGGCATGGCGTCGCGGGCGTTGAAGGCCAGATTGATCAAAGCGGTTTCCATCTGGGTCGGGTCGATCCTCGCGCCGACCCTGTCGTCAGCCGCGTCCGCTTCCAGGGAAATGACGGAAGGCAGGGACCCTTCCAGCAACCGGGTGGCGTTGCCGATGACCTGCGCCAGCGGAACGATCTTGGGATCGATGGCCTTGCCGCGGCTGAAGGCCAGCAGCCGCTGGATCAGATCGGAGCCTCGTTTCGTGGCCTCCATCATGGGCTGCAGCTTGCCGTCCAGCGCCTGCCTGTCGATTGGCGTTTCCAGCCGGCTCAACGAAAGCAGGTTCCCCATCAAGATGGCGAGCAGGTTGTTGAAGTCGTGGGCGAGGCCGCCGGTCAGCTTGCCGACGGCGTCCATGCGCTGGGATTGCACGAGGGCGGCTTCCGCCTGTTTCTGATCGGTGGCATCCAGAGACAACACGAAAATCCCGAGGGTGCGTCCGTCCGCGGTCATGTCCGGGATCAGGGTGGAGCGCATGTAGGCGGACGAACCGTCCGGACGCTGGCGCTGGTATTCATAGCTGACCGCGTTGCCTTGAAAGGCCCGTTCGATATGCGGTTCGAGTTCCTTGAAGAGCTCCTCGCCGACGACCTCAGGCGCACTGCGGCCCGCCACGGAGGCGACCGAATGACCGAACCAGTCGGCGTAGCGGCGGTTGGCGAAGCGGAAGACCGGACCGGGCGCCATATAGGCAATGAGCGCCGGTATGTTGTCGGTGACCAGACGCAGCCAGTCCTCGCTTTGGCGCAGCGCCCGGGTGCGCTCGGCCACTGTTCGCTCCAGCTTCTCCTGCAGGCGGCGGTCCGCCGTGACATCGGAGTAGGTGGTCACGAAACCGCCCTGCGGCAGCGGCGTGCCGGAGACGGCGATCACCTGGCCGTTCGGGCGGATACGTTCGAAATAATGCGGCTCGAACAGCTTGGCGCGTTCCAGCCGGCGGCGTATCTTGCCTTCGATGTCGCCCGGACCGTATTCGCCGCGTTCCGCGTTGACCCTCAGGAAAGCTTCCAGATGGGTTCCCCGGCGGGCGAGCTCGTGCGGGAAATCGAGCATTTCCCAAAGGCCACGGTTCCAGGCGACAAGCTTCAAATCCGCGTCGAAAGCGGAAAAACCCTGATTGATGTGGTCAAGCGCGGCCTGCATCAGATCGAGTTGCGTCTTGAGCTGCTGTGTGTCCTCCATGGTGGAAGATTAAGGGCAAATGACCGGTTTGGCCATGTACTCCGGGAGGCATTGTTCAAGCGCCGCTTCCAGGTATTCGTCCTCTGCGTCTTGACGGTGTGGAACGGTGGAGGAGGATGGATATCTACAGGCGGATCCGAGGCGCGCACCTCCGGATTTCCGCCGGAAATGCGGCCCGCGGCTGAAACGCAAGCCCGGCACTACGTGCCGGTTTCGCTGTCGCTCAAGTCGTGGTGGAAGTGAAACAAATTGCCGTTAAAGTCCTTGACCGTGAACTGCCGCAATCCCCACGGTTTGTCGTCGACCGGATCGACGATATCCGCGCCGCGCGCGGCAAGTTCGGCGTGGGCTTCGTCCACGTCTGCGGAGAAGATCCAGAATGTCGCCGGGTGGATTTCGCCTTTTGTTTCCCTGAAGAAGATCGCGCAATTCCCGTGTGAGACGGCCCCGATCGCGCCCTCGGGATGAAACCAGCCGATTTCAAACCCCATGAAGTCCCGGAAGTAGCGCTGCGCGGCCTTCACATCCGCAACCGGCAATTCGGGCGTGGGCTGCTCGAGTTTCATGACCATACTCCGTGTCGGGTCCAGTACGGTCGCCAGTTTATCGCTAAGTGCGTTTAAGTTGAATTTTCATCTCAGGTATTTCGATGCTCCTGCCGTGCGGCCGCCTTCTGATGTGGGCAGACTTCCGCGCCGATCGGGACTACCTGTAATGTTCTAGAATTTCGTCGATCCGGCCGCTGTCCTTCAGCTTTCGGAAAGCGCGTGCCAGATCGTCAAACGGAACCGGCGACTTGCGGGAAATCATGGCTTTTACGTCATGGGTGCTTTCGATCTTCTCGGCGACGATGAAATCACCCTGTGCCTGATGTTTCGCCAGATAATGTAAGATGAGCGTGTCGGCATCCAGCAGGGCGTCGATGCGGCCCAGTTTCAACCTTTTGAAATTCGACGCGAGCGAGTCGACATCGTCACGGATCACGGTCCCCTCTGAAAATCTTTCATCGAGTTCGCCCGGATACCGGTACCCGCGGATTGTCCCGATCCTCTTTCCGGTCAGATCGTCATAGTCGGCAACAGAGAAAGAATTTTGCACCGAAACGACATAGCGTCCCGATTCCCGGAACAAGGTTTCGGACCAGAGAAACTGCTCCGGATTTGTGTACCAGCGCGGACTGGACAAGACCAGGACATGGGATTTTCCGGTCAGGAGATGGTTATCCATCCGTGCCCTTGGAATGTTCTCGTAACTGATTTCGACATCGATCTCATTTGCGACTTCATCCATGATGTCCTTGACGATACCGCCCACCAGCCTGCCGTTTTCCACGAAGGCATACGGCTCGCCATAGTGACTTCCGAAGCTGACGATCAATCCATCGTGATGGGCGGATACGGGCGTAAGAAATGATATAAAAACAATTAGATAGAAAATCAGCCCTGGGGTTCTCATCAGTGGAATTCCTATGCGCTTTGAATTCTTTTTGTTTTTCGGCATGGGAAATCATTGGAGATGCTTAAGAGATCTGCCTGTATTTAATTTCCATGGCTGGAACTATTTTAAACGAGGAGTTGTAAATAAAAAATCCGGCTTTTTGCCAAGGTAATTTCTATTATCGCTCGAACCTATTGCCGAAGGCAGCCGAACATGACCTGACCTTTTCCGTCCCAGGCAATTTCCAGCAGATCGGCGTCCCGGTGACAGGAGAATTCGTTGCGCTGTCGTCCGCAGAACCAGACGACCGGCTGGCCTCGGGCGATCGGCAGGCGGCTGGTTTCGTTTCGAAACAGCGTTTTGCGTTCCTTGTCGCCCCAGACTTCCATTTCGTAGTCCAGGCAGCGGTAGCTTCGCTCATCGAGAAATTGCTGGGCCTGCACCGGCGAGGATTCGCCGGCAAGGAGCGGCGCGATGACGAGGAGCAGGGCCGGGGCGAGTTTGCGCATCTAATTATCCTCTTCGCCTGAAGCTTCTGTCTCGGGAATGACGCAGTTTATCCGGATCCGTCCCGCGTCCCGCCAGCTGATGACGGCCGAGGCCGCAGTGTCGGTGCAATCGAAAGTTTCTTTCCACAAAAGGGTCGCACTGGATTCGCCGGGCCGCAAGCAGAGCAATTGAAACGTGGTGACCGCGACCGGTTCTGCAATCCCAGCGGAGGGAAACAGGTCTGTATCGCCGGTACGGATCACGAGAACTTCGCTGACCGGGTCGCAGCGGTCCTGCAGAAACTGGGCCTGCGCCACCTTGAAAGACAGGACTACGGCCGCCAGCGCACAGGCCGAGACCCGCCCGGCGCTCATGAGCAGAATTCCTCATAGCCCGTGTCGCTGCCGTCGAGAAAGTCACGAATGACGAGATTCCGGTCGCCGAAGACCGGCGGTCCGACGGCGAATTCCGCCGAGCGGCAGGCATAACCCTTGGCTTCCGCCGGCAGTCCCTTGTCCTTCAGGAGAAGCGCCATTGCGGACAGCGACTGGAACAGGACGAGCCGGTCGTCGGTATATTGGGCGACCCGGACCGCCTTTTCGAACGCGGTTCGGGCGGCGTCGGGATCGTAGATTTCCGGAAACTCGCGGCGGATGCGGATATTGCCGACGGTCTTGAGGATTCTCGAAAGCCGGGGAAAGTCCTGGGCCTCGTCATAGTAGAGCGCGGCCTGCTCGTATTTCTGGATGGCTTGCGCGAATTTCAGGTGGTTCTGATAGATGTTGCCGATGGCTTGGTAAACGCTGCCCTTCATGGAGTCGTCCGACCCCTCCAGACTGCGCACGGCCCGCTCCTCCAGGGTGATCAGCGCCTCGGTAAAAAGGCCCTGGTCGCTTTCG
This sequence comes from Roseibium aggregatum, assembly GCF_017309185.1. Lineage (GTDB taxonomy): Bacteria > Pseudomonadota > Alphaproteobacteria > Rhizobiales > Stappiaceae > Roseibium > Roseibium aggregatum_B. The sequence goes on from NZ_JAEKJZ010000004.1 coordinate 200,462, forward strand.
GTCCGAGCCCGCTGCATCAGCACGTTCAGATATTCATCGTTGCTGATGGCGCGAGCTTTTTTCTCCGCCTCGTCGAACAGCCGCCGGGCGCGCTGGACCTCGTTGTTGAAGGCCCGGTTGATCGCCAGTTGCACCGTCGCGAAGACTTCTAGCTGGGTATAGTCCTGATTGTGGGCGAACTCCCGGATCGCGGCATAGAACCCGGCCGTTTCGTTGTCGAAGGGATCGAGCGTGTTGCCGAAATTGATGGCAATGATGTCGGTCTGTTCGCGAATGAAGCCGTCCAGCTGGTCCTGAACCCTCTGGCTGTCCTGCTCGATTTTGGAAAAGGTCGTCTCCAGACCGCCGAATTCGGTCTTGAGAACGTCGAAGTCCGCGAGCAGGGGACCCAGTTCGCGTTCCAGTTCGTCGATCCGGTCCCGGAACGCGTCGAGGTCCGTTTTGGCGTTGGCGACGTCCTGGGAGAGATCGCTCAGGCTCGCGCGCAGCTCCTCCCGCGCCCGGTCGATGAAATCATAGCCGAAAAAGGCGGCTGCGGAGAGCAGGATCGCGAAGGCGGCGCCGTAGCGATACTTCAGCGTTGTCTCGACCCGCGAACGGACGCTGTCGGCGAGACGCCGCTCGAAAAGCTCGAACCTCTCCTTGTCGGACAGCCTTTGGCCCGAACTTTGATCCGGCTTTTCAACGGACGTTCGATCTGGCGGGTCCTGGGGCATCCTGCGCTCATCCGGTCATGGGGGTTCAACCATAGCAGGTTTTCACCTTCCCGAGGACTCTGGAAAGTGCCGTAGAGACATGCTTTGCGTCGAAACTTCGGCACTTTCTGGTTGTGTGTCGGTTGAGAGTGAAGCCGTTTGAAAGGTGCTTTCTCATTCGGGTCAGGCTCCCGGCCAAAATGCGGGAGGCGCGGTCGGCTGTTTTGTTATCCGGCCGTTTCGTCTGTCTTCAATTGCGACAGAACCTCCGCTGCGAGTTCAAAGGATTTCTTGCGCGCGCCGTGGTCGTGGATCATGCCGGTGATCATCAGCTCGTCCGGCCGGTAGCGGTCGATGAGCGCGCCGAGCTCTTTCCTGACGGTTGCGGGCGAGCCGGTTGCCGAACAGGAGAGCGCCAGGTTCACCTGCGCCAGGATCGGGGCGGGGATTTCCTCGGTGATATTTTCAACCGGCCGGGGCAGTTTGCCGGGGTTGCCCTGTCTGAGCCGGGCGAAGGCCAGCACCTGTGACGAGCGCAGATAGGCGGCCTCCCGGTCGGTTTCCGCCACAAAGACACCCGCAGCGATCATCGCGTAAGGTTCGGCAAGTTCCGCCGAGGGGCGGAACGTGCGGCGGTAGATTTCCAGGGCTTCTTCCAGCATCTGTGGCGCGAAATGCGAGGCGAAGGCATAGGGCAGGCCGAGGGCGGCGGCGAGTTGCGCACCGTAGAGGCTCGAGCCGAGGATCCAGACCGGTACATGGGTGCCTTCACCCGGAACGGCGCGCACGCGGGGGTCCAGCGGACCGTTGCCGAGATAGGCCATGAGTTCCTGCACGTCGTGGGGGAAGCTGTCTTCGCCGCCTGCAAGGTTCCGGCGCAGCGCTCGCGCCGTCGCCATGTCGGTTCCCGGCGCGCGGCCGAGGCCGAGATCGATCCGGTCCGGATAGAGCGTCGCCAGCGTTCCGAACTGTTCGGCGATAATCAGTGGTGCGTGATTGGGCAGCATGACGCCGCCGGCGCCGACGCGCATGGTCCTGGTCGCCGCCGCAACCTGGCCGATCACGACGGCGGTCGCCGCGCTCGCGATCCCCGGCATGTTGTGATGCTCGGCGAGCCAGTAGCGGCGGTAACCCGCCTTTTCGGCGGTTTTCGCCATATCGACCGTGTTGGCAAGGGCATCCGCCGCCGTCTTGCCTTCCGGCACGGGGGAAAGATCGAGAAGGGAGAAATGCTGCATCGGGATCGAAACTCCATTGAGCGGTTTATTTAGGAAGTTTCAAATGGGGAAGGAAGGGGAAGGGCGCGGCCGTATTGTGCCCGGCCGCGACTCTCGGTAATTCGAACAGGGGTATCGGAAGGTTGGTCCCGCCCGTCGGAAGGATTCAAGATGGTGGATGACAGCATGCAGGCCTTGAGAGACGGCGGCAGCCGGACTTCCCGGCTGACGGCGAACTGGGTCTATGGCGCGCTGCCGTTCGCCTTGCTGCTGATCGCGTTTTCGCCTTTCGTCGATGGCATTGCGTTGCCCGTCTATCTGTCCCTGCCGGTCTATATGCTGCACCAGTACGAGGAGCACGACGCCGACCGGTTCCTGAAAAACATCAATCTGCTGCTCGGACCGAAGGCGCGCGGGCTGACCCATGCCTCCGTCTGGACAATCAACGTCATCTTTGTCTGGTTCCTGCTGCTTGGTGTTTTCTATGTGGTCCGCGTGGCGCCGGGCTGGGGGGTGGTTGCCGCCTATCTGATGGCGATCAACGCGCTCGTTCACATCGCGGCGGCAATCCGCACGAGACAAGGCAATCCGGGCCTCGTCACGGCCATCGTCCTGTTCCTGCCGCTTTCCGCCTGGATCTTCGCCATCCAGCCCGCGAGCGTCGTGCAATATCTGGCCGGTGCGGCGCTGATCGTCGCCCTGCACGGCGGCATCGCGTTCTGGGCAACACGAAGGGGTGCATAGGAAATAGCCGGGGCCGGGGGACTGTCCTCCGAAGAGTTCTGTGGCACAGGGCGGCCAAGACCTTTGGTTTCCATCCAAGAGCGATTAAAAGGGCGATGTGAGGAAGACACCCCAAAGACATCGAAGGGTAGAGCGGAACATGGAAAAACGCAGGCTGGGCGCCAATGGGCCGGAAGTCGGGGCAATCGGGTATGGCGCCATGTCGTTTTCCGACATGTACGGCCCCACCAACGAGGCGGAGAGCCATGCGATCCTCGACGCCTGCCGCGATCTGGGCGTTACCCACCTGGACACCGCGAATGTCTACGGGATGGGGAAATCGGAGAGCGCCATCGGGAGCTATCTGAAAGCCGATCCGGGTGCGCGCGACGCGTTCGTCATCGCGACGAAGGCGACGATCACCCGCGATGCGGACGGCAAGCGCAGTTTCGACAATTCGGCGGAGCATCTTGAAGCCGAGCTGGACAAATCCCTGCTGCGGCTCGGTCTGGATCATGTGGACCTCTTTTACGCCCACCGCCGCGATCCGCGCTTCACGCCGGAAGAAACGGCGGCCAATCTCGGGCGGCTCGTGGAAAAGGGCAAGACCCGTGCAATCGGTCTTTCGGAGATCGCCCCCTCGACGTTGCGGCGCGCGGCGAAGGTCTTTCCGATCGCAGCCGTTCAATCGGAATATTCGCTTTCCACCCGTTTCCCCGATCTCGGACTGGTGCAGGCGTGTGCCGAACTCGGTGTTGCCATGGTGGCTTTCTCGCCGGTGGGCCGTTCTCTTCTGACGGACAATCCGATCCCGCGCGAGCGCATTCCGAGCCTGCCGTTTCTTGCCGGAAACCCCCGTTTCATGGAGCCTAACCTGACGGAAAACCTGCGCATGGTGGAGGGCTTCCGGACCCTTGCGGCGGAAATGGGCACGACTGCGGCCGGCCTGGCGAACGCCTGGCTTCTGACCCGCGGACCGCATGTGATCCCGATCCCGGGAACACGGTCGGTGGAGCACCTGCGCGAATGCGTTTCTGGCGCGGCCCTGTCGCTTTCAGAAACGGACCTTCAACGCATCGAAGCCGTGCTGCCCGTCGGCTGGGCACACGGGGACCGTTATTCCGACGACCAATGGATCGGGCCGGAGCGCTATTGCTGAGGGGTGATCTCCCTCCTGGGGAGAGTTTGCCCTGAATGGCCGGGTGAAGGGGTGCGAGCCGGCCCTGCGACGCTCCCAACCTGGTGGCAAGAGGGGTGCCCTATACCGTGATCCTTATGCCGCCACGCTGTCCGGCGGTGCGCACGTCTGCGAGGAAGCCGGGGTTGGTCTGGCCGTCGCGGGTGCCGACAACACGAAAATCGCCCGCGCTTACCCGATCGCCGAAGAAGAGCCAGGCGGTGGCGGGATCGCACTGGTTGGAGGTCCACTCCAGACCGTCGATGCCGGGAAACCGATGGTGGATGGCCTCCGCCCACTTGACAGTCGCCGCATAGAGTGTCGGTGGGGAGGCGATCAGCGCGGTCCGGCCGATCCGCCATTTCTTAAGGTCCGGTGCGCGCAGAGACGCGAGGGTCAGATCGCGCAGCACTTCCAGTGTGCCGTGGGCCCGGCGCGTGACGTCGGCCTTGCGCACGGTCTTGAATTTCGCCTTGGCCGGAATGTCGTGAAAGACGGTCTCGTAGATCGCGGCCTCCAGCGTTTCGCCTGCATAGAGCGAGGGGACACAGGCGCCGGAGGTGTCGCGGACCGGCGCGAAACGGGTTGGTCCGCCCCGGCATGGGTTGAAGGCGTTGGAGGCGAAGGACCGGTCGTGGACGCGCTCGATCAGCGTGCCTTTTGCCAGCGCGACGGTATTGGGTGCGGTCAGGTTTGCCGGAGGCTTTCGGATCGACATGGGAGCGTGTGCTCATCCCAAGGGGAATAGGTTATGGCTCATCTGACCTGGTTTCCCTGGTCTCAGCCGATGGCGGGATCTGAAAGCCGCCGGGCGGCCTGTACCACGTCTTCGACTTGCGCGAGGCACTCCTGCGGCGCCTTGCCGTCGAGCCAGCCGTTGCCGGAAGCAAACCAGAGTGCGGTCTGCCAGGGCGACATGTCGCGCGGCAAGGTGTCCAGGATTTTCCTGATTGCCGGGTTCGGCTCGCCATCGGCGAACTGGAAGGCCGGGTAAAGATCAATCCCACCCTTGCGTATGCCAAAGAGCTTGCCTTCCCGCTTCCAGCGCGAGGCGGGCTCGCTCCTGTTCGCCGGTCTCAGCCCGGACTTCTCGCGCACTTCCGCGCCGGTCAGAACGGGCGTCTCGGCCAGATACTCGGCGCGCAAGGCCGCGTTGTCGAGGTCCAGCGCGCTTTCCACCTCGGCCCGGGGAAGGTCCTCGGCAAGGATTTCCAGAAGCCGGTCGATGTTCTTTTCCTGAAGGGCCGCCGCATGGCTGGTTGCCAGCGGTCCGAGCCGCTCCAGAACCAGATCCAGAAGTGCGGCCAGCCGCCCGGTCGGAGCCCCGACCAGCCGCCACGCACCATTCGCCTTTTCGGACGGCGCGAACGCCGCTTCGACTTTCCGCCGGATGCCCGCGGGAAGCCGTGCGATCTCGGCTTCAGTCAGGTCGATATGGGAGAGGGTGTCGGTCATTGGCTTTCAGGTTGACGTGAGAGTCGTGATTGAAAACAAATATAGTGGAAATCATGAAAAGACGCAACGATAGGTGAAGAGGGGCGCGCGGTGGCACGGCGTCCGCCGGTTGATGTCTTCCGGATTAAGATACCCGGGGGACATGTTTCCGGCCTCCTTCTCTGTCCATTTCCTGACGTCTCTGCGAAAATCGGAAAACCGGGCTATGATCGCCTGAGAACCTGTTTCGGACCAAGTTGGGAGGATCGGCGGCATGATTACACTGGAAGACTGCCTCGGGCTTTGCGATTTGAGCGAGGAAGAGATCCTGGCGATTGCCGAACACGATCACCTTCCGGAAATCGCCGCGATCGCCAAGGGCCAGTATCTGCTCAGGAAAGAGCATGGCACGAGCACCATCTTTTCCATTGTCGTGGACGATATTCGCGACGCGCAAGCCAGGGGCGACAAGGACCATGTGGTCGCCTTGCTGCATGTGCTTCATCACTTTGTCCGGGCGCATCCCGAGGCCGCGCCGGAGGTGCACCCCTGGAGCCGAGTGGGGTGAGGCGGTGTCGGCGCCGAGGTCTCGAACAGGTTGGCAACCTCCCGGCGGTCCGTACCTTGCAGGTTTTCCAGCAATGTTGCCCCGACCATGGAACCGGGCGCTTGTGTGAACGACCTCTTGGCCTGGAGTGAACACGTCACGGCGAACGAGGTGCTGCTTGTGGAACCTTGCACGGGAATTTGACGTGCCTCCGGCAAGCCGGACTGCGCCGCATGGACCGGTTTAGAGGCTCTTGTGCCTCCTCCGTGCCATGCGGCGGTCTGGTATAACCGAAGTGCAGAGAGCGGACAGAGGAAGGTGCTCCGGTGAGCTGTGCGTCCCTGGTCGTCCTTTTAGGGAGTCAAATCGACGACTTTCGAAAAATCGAGATTCTGTGGCGTTATCCACCCCAATTCGCGCGGGCCTGTGTCTCTCGGCTCTCCCGTAAGCGGAACAGAGTTGCTTACGACAGCGACCGCAAAATCTGCCGCCCACACCGTACCCGTTCCTTTCAGGAAGAACCCGAACTGAAGGGATACGCCTTCTGGCGGCACATCCAAAACGACTTTTCGTCCGGTCAGGCCATTATCGCCGAAGAGCCATCCTTCGGGGTGGTGCCGGAGGTTGTCAAACGCCAGGGAATGCCCCGGTGACTTGTCGATCCGTGCCCATAGTGTTGCACCGTGGGAAACCCGTTCGGTTGCCAGATCGGCACGAATAGCAATCCGCTTTCCGTGATAGGGGACCGCGGAGACAGTTTGCGCGAGCGTCCCGAACACTTGCGCTATATCGCGATAACGCGTGAAAGGGGTGCGGGTGTAGCGGATCAGCGCTGCCCTTCTGCCGGATCCGCCCACGCTTTCATCGATGCCGTAGTCGAATTCGGTTGGGTGTTCGCCAATGAAATCCCATGACGTGAGCGCTTGCACGCGGCGTGTGGTAGACGCTTTGTCCCGCTTGATGCAAGCAGCGAGGGTGTTCCAGTCCGCCAATCCAAACTGCTTGGCAATTATATTCAGGCATTCGCCATGGGTGATGTTTATATTCTTCTCGCGCAGAGAAGTTTCGAGAACCTTCGCCATACGTTTGGCGTCTCGATAGGTCTGCATTGCATTTCCCTGTGACGGGTCAATCCCGGAAGATCAGTGCTCACGTTGCTGACGGATCGACCTCTCGCAAGGAAATTGATCGCCTTTTGATGCTTTCACCATCCTGAACAGGTGTGAGCGGCCGGCAGCATCAGCCTCACTGCCACGGTGCTTGTCTGGCCGATTTCTGTCAAGCGATTCCTCGCCGCGATTTGTCGGACCGGTTTCCCGGCTGATTGGAAACGACGATCCCGAAGACAGTTCAGCGAAGGCTTCTGGTGTTTCACGAGCCCAGCGGATGTCGTGACTGAATTTGATCCGGTGCCTGAAGGCTGAAGTCCGCTCCCGACATGCGCTTCACGCTCAAAAAAAAGGCCGCCCAACCGGACGGCCTCCTTTTTCTGATTGCCGGGAGTGCGCGGTTCACCGCTTCCCGGTCAGGCAGCCTCGCTGGTGGAGTTCGCCTTGATACCTTCCAGGAAGGCGCCGACGCTGGCGCGCAGGTCGCGGGCTTCCTTGTCGAGGCTGCCGGCGGCCGTATAGACCATGTCGGCGGCTTCATTGGTGATGCCGGCCGCTTCCGAAACGCCCGCGATGTTGTCCGAGACCTGCTGAGTGCCGGCGGCGGCCTGCTGGATGTTGGAAGCGATCTCGTTGGTGGCCATGCCCTGCTGCTCGACCGCAGCGGAAATGCTGGTCGTGATCTCGTTGATCTTGTCGATGGTGGCGGTGATCGTTCCGATCGCCTCCACGGCATGGTGGGTTTCGCCCTGGATAGAGGAAATCTGCGACGAGATTTCTTCGGTTGCCTTGGACGTCTGGGTGGCCAGTTCCTTCACTTCCGCGGCAACCACCGCGAAGCCTTTGCCGGCCTCTCCGGCACGGGCTGCCTCGATGGTGGCGTTGAGGGCGAGCAGGTTGGTCTGTTCCGCGATCGCCTGAATGAGGGTCACCACCTCTCCGATCTTGGCGGCGGCTTCAGAAAGTCCCTGGATGCGCTGATTGGTGGCGGACGCCTGGGTGGCCGCCTGCGAAGCGATCTCGCTGGAAGAGGAGACCTGGCGGCTGATCTCGGAGACCGAGGTGGCAAGCTCTTCCGCCGCCGCGGCAACCGTTTCCGTGTTTGCGGAGGCGGTCGCGGCCGCCGATGTAACGGCCTCGCTCTGGTTCGTCGTCTGCTGCGCTCCGGAATTCAGGTTGGTGGAGGCGTGCTGCAGGCTTTCCACCGATCCGGTGATCGTGTTCAAGAGACCGGAGACCTGAACATCGAACTCCGAAGACAGGGTCTGAATATTGCGCGAGCGCTGCAGGTCGAGTTTCTGGCGTTCGCCCTGCTCCTGTTCCAGCACCCGTCGGGTGTTTTCATTGGCGACGAAGGTCTCCATGGCTTCCGCCATTTCTCCGATCTCGTCGCCGCGCTGCATGCCCTGGATCTCGACATCGGTGTCGCCGTCGGCCAGCTTTTTCATGCTCCGGGTCAGCCCCTTCAGCGGACCGGCGATGTTGCGGATGGCGGCGGCCGCGACGATCGCGGCGATCAGGCCGCCGACGGCGACAAAGCCGAACATCTTGCTGGCCTTGGACCAGAAAGCCGCCGCCACATCGTCAACATAGACGCCCGTGGCCGTTACCCAGCCCCAGGGTTCGAAAGCTTCGGACCAGGAGGACTTCGGGAGGAGCGCGTCTTCTCCCTTGCGGGTCCACATGTAGGTCACGACCCCGCCGCCATTGCGGGCAACCTCGATAATCTCGCGGACATGGTACTTGCCGGTCTTGTCCTTCGAGTCCCAGGCGCTCTTGCCTTCGCTTGCCTTGTTGGCGCTGACGATGCGGGTGCCGTCGTAGCTCTGGATGAAGGCATAGTTGTTGCCGTCATACTGGATGGCGCGGACCACGTTGCGTGCCCATTCCTGGGCCTCTTCCCGTGTCAATTCGCCGGAGGCTTCCAGGCCGTGGAAATATTTCAGAACGGAATTGGTTATCTCGACAACCGTCTGTGTTTTTGCAGTGCGCTCGCCGTAAAGGATTGAGCGCAAGGACAACAGATCGTAGGTCGCAAGCGCCAGCGTGAAGACGGCGAGACTGATGACCGGGATCCAGATCTTGAAGCTGATGCGAAATTTATCGAGGAACATTCGAGTTGTCCTATTCAAATATCGATAATCTGTAATTGCATGATTCTATTAAATAATTCTGAATTTCAACGAGCGAAGGCCGTGTAAATGTTATGGTTTTTTACTCTCGGTTCGCGCAGGTGGAATCGCGGTTCGGTTGTCCTGATGAACCTTCGCAAGGAGCTTGCCGTGTATTGTTTCTGAATTTGCGTGCCGGTTTGCTTTTCTGTAATTTCATCTCCTCATTCAGGGATTTCTTCGCATGTGCAATATACTTGAAACAATTTGGCACAATTGACACATACTCGTGAAAATTGCCCTCTCTAGCGTAATGGTCGCCGGGCCGGAAACGCCGCTCCCGTCCGCCTTTAACAATTTAAAGGTTGAAGGTTCGGGCGGCAGATTGTTTCATGGTCCCAAGACAACGATCCCGGAAAAATCGGGGCGCTTGAAAACCGGTCCGACCGTCTGCGGAGGAGCAGGGAAGCGGAAGGTCCGGTCGGTCGGAAAAAGATGGAGCCCTTCGCCCGCGTTCAATCGGGTGCGGGAGCGGCTCCCGAGGGGAAGAAACGACATATGGCAGGGTCAGCCAGCGCTTCACCGCGCGGGGAGGACACCTTTCCCAAAATCCTTCTGCGCAACGCGAAGGTTTTCGGGACCCGGACCGCGTTCCGGGAAAAGGATTTCGGGATCTGGCAGAGCTGGACCTGGTCCGAGGTGTGTGAGGAAATCCGTGCGTTTTCCATCGGATTAAAGTCTTTGGGTCTTCAGGCCGGAGACAAGGTCGCCATCGTCGGGGCTAACCGGCCCAGACTTTACTGGTCGATGGTCGCCGCCCAGGCGCTCGGCGCGGTGCCGGTGCCGGTCTATGCCGACAGCGTCGCGGAGGAAATGGCCTATGTGCTCGGGCATGCGGAAGTCGCTTTCGCGGTCGTGCAGGACCAGGAGCAGGTCGACAAGCTGATCTCCATGGCCGAGGACGTGCCGAGCCTCAAGCAGATCGTTTATGACGAACCGCGCGGCCTGCGCGATTACGAACACGAGCATCTGCACGATTTCGCCTCCGTTCAGGCTGAAGGCAAGGCGCTTCTGGAAAAGACGCCGTCGCTTGCGGGCGAGTGGGAAGAGGGCTTTTCCGGGGGCAAGGGCGCCGATATCGCGGTGATGCTCTATACCTCGGGCACGACCGGACGGCCCAAGGGCGTGATGCTTTCCTTCGACAATCTGGTCGTCTCCGCTATCAACGGCAACGTCTTCGATCGTCTCGACGAGACCGAGGAAGTGCTCGCCTATCTGCCCATGGCCTGGATCGGCGATCACGTGTTTTCGCTCGCCCAGGCGTTTACCGCCGGATACTGCGTCAACTGCCCGGAGAGCATGGACACGATCGACACCGACCGGCGGGAGATCGCCCCGACCTACTTTTTCGCGCCGCCGCGCGTCTTCGAAACCATGCTCACCAACATCATGGTGCGCATGGAGGACGCCGGAAAGACCAAGCGGCGCATGTTCGACTATTTCATGGGCGTGGCGCGCAAGGTCGGCGAGAAGATCCTCAACGGCGAGTCCGTTTCTCTCGGTGACCGGCTGCTCTATGCGCTCGGCGAGTTCTGCGTCTACGGCCCCCTGAAAAACCGCATGGGCCTGACCCGGATGAAGGTCGGCTACACGGCAGGCGAGGCGATCGGGCCGGAAATCTTCCGCTTCTTCCGCTCGCTCGGGCTGAACCTGAAGCAGCTCTACGGCCAGACCGAGGCCAGCGTCTATATCACGCTGCAGCCGGACGGAGAGATCTTCGGCGACACGGTCGGCAAGCCGGCGCCGGATGTCGAGCTGAAGATTGCCGACAACGGCGAGGTCATGTACCGCTCGCCCGGCGTTTTCGTCGGCTATTTCAAGAACGATCAGGCGACGGCGGAAACCAAGACGCCGGACGGCTGGGTGCATACGGGCGATGCCGGCATCATCGCCGACAACGGGCACCTGAAGATCATCGACCGGGCCAAGGATGTCGGCAAGCTGACCGACGGTTCTCTGTTCGCGCCGAAATACATCGAGAACAAGCTGAAGTTCTTCCCCAACATCAAGGAGGCGGTCGCCTTCGGTCACGAGCGGGACCGGGTCGGCGTGTTCATCAACATCGATCTGACCGCTGTCGGCTCCTGGGCGGAGCGCAACAACGTCAACTACGCCTCCTATCAGGAACTTGCCGCCAATCCGGACGTCTACAGGATGATCGAGGAACACGTGGACCAGGTGAACCGGGATCTCGCCAACGAGCCGATGATGGCGGGCGCGCAGATCAGACGGTTCCTCGTTCTGCACAAGGAACTCGATGCCGACGACGGCGAGCTGACGCGGACCCAGAAGGTGCGCCGTTCCTTCATCGCGGAGCGCTACGCGCCGCTGATCGAGGCACTCTACGACGGCTCGGCAACCAAACATGTACGCACCGAAGTGACCTTCGAGGACGGCCGCAAGGGCGCGATCGAGGCGACGGTGGAAATCAGAGACATGCCTGTGCACGTGGCGGGTGAAGGTTTTCAGGAGGCCGCCGAATGAACGCTTTCGCACTCGACACGACGACCGCTCCGTCTGACGAAACGGTCAAGGCGGAGCGGGAACTTCTCCTCAGGGTCGACAACGTTTCGCTGTCCTTCGGCGGGGTGAAGGCGATCACCAACATCTCCTTCGATATCCAGAAGGGCGAGATCCGGGCGATCATCGGGCCGAACGGCGCCGGCAAGACCTCGATGCTCAATGTCATCAACGGTTTTTACCATCCGCAGGAAGGCACGATCACCTGGCAGGGCCAGGTGCGCCGCAAGATGAAGCCCTACGAGGCGGCCAGCCAGGGGATCGCGCGCACGTTCCAGAACGTGGCGCTGTTCAAGGGCATGACCACGCTCGACAACATCATGTCCGGACGCTCCTTGAAGATGCACCGCAACTTCTTCTGGCAGATGCTGTGGCGCGGCCCGGCGGAGAAGGAGGAAATCGAGCACCGGCGCAAGGTCGAGGACATCATCGACTTCCTGGAGATCCAGGCGATCCGCAAGACGCCGGTCGGGCGCCTGTCCTACGGCCTGCAAAAGCGGGTCGAACTCGGACGCGCGCTGGCGATGGAGCCGGACCTGCTTCTGCTCGACGAACCGATGGCGGGCATGAACCTGGAAGAAAAGGAAGACATGAGCCGGTTCATCCTGGACGTGAACCAGGAGTTCGGCACGACGATCGCGCTCATCGAGCATGACATGGGGGTCGTGATGGATCTGTCCGACCGGGTGGTCGTGCTCGATTACGGCAAGAAGATCGCCGATGGCCCGCCGGAGGAGGTGCAGGCCAATCAGGACGTGATCGACGCGTATCTCGGCGTGAGCCACTAGGGGGAGACAGACCTTGCTTTACGACATTTTCATCGACCCCTTCGTGCAGATGTACGAGATGCCGGATTTCTTCCTGCAGGTTCTGTGGGAAGGCTTCGTGGCCGGCATTCTCTACGCGCTGATCGCGCTCGGCTTCGTGCTGATCTTCAAGGCATCCGGCGTCTTCAACTTCGCCCAGGGCATCATGGTGGTGTTTGCCGGCCTGACACTGGTCGGCCTCAACGAAAACGGCGTGCCGGCCTATCTGGCGCTGCTGCTCACGATCGCCGTCATGGGCGTGCTCGCCTATGGAGTCGAGCGCGTTGTGATGCGGCCCCTGGTCAACCAGCCGGAAATCATCCTGCTGATGGCGACCATCGGTCTGACCTATTTCCTGATCGGATTCGGCGAGTTCGTCTTCGGCGGCGAACCGAAGCAGATGATCGCCGAGCAACTCGGCCTGCCGACCGGCTCGACGGCCTTCGAGATGGGCGAACGCGGCCTGATCATCCTGCAGCATATCGATATCGCCGCGGCGGTGATCGCCGTGGTCATGGTCGCGGCGCTTGGCGTCTTCTTCAACAAGACCCGGATCGGCCGGGCGCTCCGGGCGGTGGCGGACGACCACCAGGCGGCCCTTTCCGTCGGGATCTCGCTCAACCAGATCTGGGCCATCGTCTGGTTCGCTGCCGGTCTGGTGGCGCTGGCGACGGGCATCATGTGGGGCGCGCGCTCCGACGTGTCCTTCGCGCTGGAAATCGTCGCCTTCAAGGCGCTGCCTGTGCTGATCCTGGGCGGGTTCACCTCGATCCCCGGCGCCATTGTCGGCGGCCTGATCATCGGCTTCGGCGAGAAGATCGGCGAGCTTTACTGGGGCGGTCTGGTCGGCGGCGGGATCGAATCCTGGCTCGCCTATATCATCGCCCTGATTTTCCTTCTGTTCCGGCCGCAAGGCCTCTTCGGCGAACGCATCATCGAGAGAATTTAAGAGCATGTTTTATCGCGAAGCTGGCCAATTCAAGACAAGCTACAAGGCGGATCAGGCGCTTCTGCCGATCCTGCAGGACCGGATCGGCCTTGCGGTCATCCTTCTGACCGCCTTTGTCCTCATTCCCGTCTTTGCCAACGACTTCTTCCTGACCTCGATCATGATCCCGTTCCTGGTATTCGCGCTGGCGGCGATCGGGCTGAACGTGCTGACGGGGTTCTGCGGGCAGCTGTCCCTCGGCACGGGGGCCTTCATGGGGGTGGGCGCCTATGCGGCCTACAAGCTCACCTCCATCTTTCCGGACGCCAACGTGATCCTGATGGTGCTGCTGTCGGGCGTGTTCTCCGCCGCCATCGGCGCGGTCTTCGGCCTGCCGAGCCTGCGCATCAAGGGGCTTTACCTGGCTGTGACCACGCTGGCGGCGCAGTTCTTCCTGGAATGGTGCTTCATCCGCATTCCCTGGCTCTATAACTACAACGCCTCGGGCGCGATCGAGATCCCGCGCCGGGAGGTCTTCGGAGTGATCGTCTCCGGCGCGGAAGCAACCCCGATCGCCCGTTATTTCGTGGTGCTGTCGATCACCGCCGGGATCGCCTATCTGATGGCGAATGTGCTCAGGGGCCGGATCGGCCGGTCGTGGATGATGATCCGCGACATGGATATCGCCGCCGAACTGATGGGCATCCGGCCGCTCCAGACCAAGCTCATGGCCTTTGCCGTGTCGTCCTTCATCTGCGGCGTCGCCGGCGCGATGATGGTGTTCTTCTGGCTGAACGCCGCCGAGCCTTCGTCCTATTCGATCCGCCTGTCGTTCCAGATCCTGTTCATGGTGATCCTGGGCGGGCTCGGCAGTCTGGCCGGTTCCTTCCTGGGGGCAGCTTTCATCTGGATCCTGCCCGTCATCCTGAAATTCGTTCCCGGTCTGATGGGGATCGACATGGCTGCCGAAACCGTGGAGCACGCGACCTTCATGATCGTCGGCGCACTGATTATTTTCTTCCTGATCGTCGAGCCGCACGGTTTCGCAAGGCTCTGGCAGATCGGGAAGCAGAAACTCAGGGTCTGGCCGTTCCCCTACTAGGAACGGACAGCCTCGTCCTATGCCATCCGGACTGGACCGATCCGGGGAGGAATGGCGCAACAGGTCTGTCGGTGCCGGATGGTCCGGCCCGTATGGGAGGAAAAATATGAGGAACTTCAAGCAACTCGCGCTTGGAACCGCCGTTGCCGCAGGCGTCGGACTCTCCGGCATCCTGACAAGCGCGGTTCAGGCGCAAGACGCAAACTACGTCCCGCTCCTGACCTACAGGACCGGACCCTACGCCGGCTCCGGTATTCCGATCGCCAACGGCATGCACGACTATCTGGCGATGCTCAACGCGCGTGACGGCGGCATCGGCGGCGTCAAGATCGAGATCGAGGAATGCGAGACCGGCTATAACGCTCAAAAGGGCGTGGAGTGCTACGAAGCCACCAAGGGCAAGGGCGCGGTGGTCTATAATCCCTATTCCACCGGCATTACCCTGCAGCTGATCCCCAAGGCGGGCGTTGACAAGGTTCCGGTGCTGTCCATGGGCTACGGCCTGTCCGCGGCCGCGGTCGGCAACACCTTCCCCTGGATCTTCAACGTGCCGGACACCTACTGGGACGGTGCTTCCGTCGTCATCAAGTATATCGGCGAGCAGGAAGGCGGTCTTGAGAACCTGAAGGGCAAGAAGATCGGCTACATCTTCCTCGACGCCGGGTATGGCCGCGAGCCGATTCCGCTTCTGGAACAGCTTGCCGAAAAATACGGTTTCGAGCTGCTGAAATACCCGGTGCCGGGTGCGGAAATGCAAAACCAGTCGTCGCAATGGCTGAATGTCCGCCGCGACCGTCCGGACTACATGGTGATGTGGGGCTGGGGCGCCATGAACCCGACCGCGGTGAAGGAAGCCGTCAAGATCCGCTTCCCGATGGACAAGTTCATCGGTGTGTGGTGGTCCGCGGGCGATGACGATGCCGCAGCCGGCGGTGAGGGTGCCAAGGGCTACAAGGCGCTCAACTTCTCCGGCGTGGGCAGCGACTTCCCGGCGCTCGACGACATCAAGAAGCACGTCATCGATGCCGGCCAGTCCTCCACCGACGCCGAAAGCGTGGGCAGCACGCTTTATAACCGCGGCGTCTTGAACTCCGTCATCATTGCGGAAGGTATCCGTACCGCGCAGGAACTGACCGGCAAGAAGGTCATCACCGGCGAAGACATGCGCATGGGCCTGGAGGCGTTGAACCTCGACGAAGCCCGCCTGAAAGAGCTGGGACTGTCCGGTTTCGCGCATCCGATGAAGGTCACCTGCGAAGACCATGCCGGCAGCCATCCGGTGTTCGTGCAGGAGTGGGACGGCAAGAAGTGGCGTCAGGCATCCGACTGGATCGAGCCGATGACCGACATCGTCCGTCCGCTTCTGGAAGCGGCCGCCGCCGAATACGCGGAGAAGAACGCTCCGTGGCCGGCCCGCACGGAGCCCTGCCCGAACTGATCGGCAAGACCGGGAGAGGGGGCGAGTGCTTTGCGTTACCGCGAGATTTGCCCCCTCATCCCAGCCCTCTCCCTGAGGGAGAGGGCCCCCGCTGCGGAGCGGCGTCAGGTCCTTGCAGGCAGTCGGGGGGATGTGAACGGAATGCCGGCGGGTTTGCTCGGCGTCAAAGCCCTCTCCTCAGGGAGAGGGTTGGGTGAGGGGACGAACGCTTCGGTTCATGCCGCGTTCAGTCTCCGACCCGGCCCAACAGGAATTCAGGAGTGGCCTTGATGGCATTGCAGGAAGTGGAACAGACAGGTCCGGACGGGGCGGCCGAAGCAGCCGAAACGATCCTGTCCGTCAACAACATCGAGGTCATCTACGACCACGTGATCCTTGTTCTGAAAGGCGTGTCCCTGACGGTGCCGCGCGGCGGGATCGTGGCCTTGCTCGGCGCCAACGGGGCAGGCAAGACGACCACCCTGAAAGCCGTTTCCAATCTGCTCAGCGCGGAACGCGGCGAAGTCACAAAGGGCAAAATCGTCTTCGAGGGCGATGAGGTTCAGGCGTTGTCTCCAAACGATCTGGTCCGGCGGGGCTGCATCCAGGTCATGGAAGGCCGCCATTGCTTCGGCCACCTGTCCATCGAGGAAAATCTGCTGACCGGCGCCTATACCCGCAAGGACGGCTACGGCGCGGTAAAGGCCGACCTGGAAATGGTCTACAATTACTTCCCGCGCCTGCGCGAGCGCCGCTCGAGCCAGGCGGGCTACACGTCCGGCGGCGAGCAGCAGATGTGCGCCATCGGCCGCGCGCTGATGAGCCGGCCGAAAATGATCCTTCTCGACGAGCCCAGCATGGGTCTGGCACCTCAACTGGTCGAGGAAATCTTTGAGATCGTGCGCCAGCTGAACTCCAACGAAGGGGTGTCCTTCCTGCTGGCGGAGCAGAACACCAACGTTGCGCTGAAATACGCGACCTACGGCTACATCCTTGAATCCGGCCGCATCGTGCTGGACGGCGATGCCAAGGCATTGCGCGAGAACGAGGACGTCAAGGAATTCTATCTGGGCGTCGGCGGCGAGGGCCGCCGGTCGTTCCGGAATGTCAAACACTACAAGCGAAGGAAGCGCTGGCTGGCCTGACCGGCCGGAACTTAATCTAGCGGAGACGACCATGAGCGACGACACTTTCGACGCGCGCGAGCGGCTGGACCCCGCTCAGCGCGAACAGGAGCTTTTTGCCAAGTTGCCGGAGTTCCTGGCGCATGCCACCGCTCGCTCCAGGGGATGGGCGCAGCATCTTGACGGAACCGACCCCGCTTCGGTGACGGACCGGTCCGCGTTGAAGGACCTGCCGGTCTTGCGGAAGTCGGACCTTCAGGAAAAGCAAAAGGCAAACCCGCCGTTCGGCGGTTTCCTGGCGGGAGACCTGTCGACGGCGCATCGGGTGTTCATGTCGCCGGGACCGATCTGGGAGCCCCAGGCGCCGGGTCTGGATCCCTGGAATGGCGCACGCGCGCTCTTCGCCGCCGGGTTCCGCAAGGGCGATACGGTTCTGAACGCCTTTGCCTACCACCTGACACCGGGCGGTTTCATACTCGACCAGGGTGCGATCGCGCTCGGCTGTACCGTCTTTCCGGCGGGTGTCGGCAACACGGACATGCAGGCGGAAGCCGTCGAGGTGCTGAAACCGGCCGGCTATGTCGGCACGCCTGACTATCTCAAGGTTCTCCTCGAGCGCGGCCGGGAGCAGGGCCGCGACATGTCCTCGCTCAAGAAGGCTCTCGTCTCCGGCGGTGCGCTGTTTCCCTCGCTCCGCCAGGAGTACGAGGACCAGGGCATCCGGACAGGCCAGTGCTATGCCACCGCCGATCTCGGCGTGATCGCCTATGAAACGGATGCGCGCGACGGCATGGTCGTCAACGAGGAGTATATCGTTGAAATCGTCCGCCCGGGCACCGGCGATCCGGTCGCGGACGGTGAGGTTGGCGAACTTGTCGTCACCCACTTCAACAGTCTTTATCCGCTGATCCGGTTCGCCACCGGAGATCTGTCCAGGATCGTGCCCGGCCAGTCGCCGTGCGGACGCACGAACATGCGCCTGGCCGGGTGGATGGGCCGCGCGGACCAGCGCACCAAGGTGAAAGGCATGTTCGTCGATCCGGCGCAGATCGCCCAACTGGTGGCTGCGCATCCGGAGGTCGTCAAGGCGCGGCTGACTGTCGGCCGGCAAGGGGATGGCGACGCGATGACGCTGACGGTAGAAACCGAAGGCGCGGGCGAAGACCTCGCCGGCCGGGTGTCGGCCACCTTGCGCGATGTGACGCGGCTCAAGGGCGACGTTCAAATGGTCGCTCCGGGGGCTCTGCCGAACGACGGCAAGGTGATATCCGACGAGCGGGATTACGGTTAGGCGCAAAAGGCTTTGGCCGGCCGGGCGATCGCACTTGGTCCGCCTTCAGCCATTCCGGATTACGGACAGGGACTGTCCTCCGTCCGAGTAATCCAGAGTGTTCCTTGAACGTATATGATTTGTCTCATTGGCCTTGATCACCGCTTGGCCTATGTAAGGCACAAAGAAAATGCTCAAGGAATTCGCCTTCTCATGACCGTTCAACCCACCGAACCTCTTAACGCCGACCGGACTGCGGACTTTCGCCAGATGAAACTGCCTCGGGATCACCCGTCGGTAAAGACTGGCAAGGTGGGCGTCCTTCTGGTCAATCTCGGCACGCCGGACGGCACGGACTATTGGCCGATGCGCCGCTATTTGCGGGAGTTCCTGTCCGACAAGCGGGTGATCGAGTGGCCACGCGCCATCTGGTATCCGATCCTCTACGGCATCGTCCTCATGACCCGTCCGGGCAAGTCCGGCAAGGCTTACGAGGAAATCTGGAACCACGAGAAAAACGAATCCCCGCTGCGCACGATCACCCGCAGCCAATCCGACAAACTGGCGGAGATTCTGGGGGACGAGGGCGGACGTCTCAAGGTCGACTGGGCGATGCGCTACGGCCAGCCGTCGATCCCGGACAAGCTGAAGGCGTTGAAGGACGAGGGCTGCGACCGGCTCCTGGTGTTCCCTCTCTATCCGCAATATTCGGCAAGCACGACGGCGACGGTCAACGATGTCGTCTGCAAGACGCTGCTCAAGATGCGCTGGCAGCCGGCCATCCGCACCGTGCCGCCCTATCACGACGATCCGGTCTACGTTGAGGCGCTCGCGAAGTCCGTTCAGCAACACATAGCAAGTCTGGACCAGGAGCCGGAAATGGTTCTGGCCTCCTTCCACGGTATACCGCAGTCCTACTTCCGGCGCGGCGATCCCTATCACTGCCACTGCATGAAGACGACGCGGCTTATGCGAGAGGTTCTGGGCTGGGACGAGACTAAGCTCAAGATCACCTTCCAGTCACGGTTCGGGCCCGAAGAGTGGCTGCAGCCCTACACGGACAAGACCGTCGAGCAGCTCGCGAAAGACGGCGTCAAGGACATCGCCGTCATGAACCCCGGTTTCGTTGCCGATTGTCTGGAAACGCTTGAGGAAATCGCAGGCGAAGCCGCCGAGATCTTCGAGGAAAACGGCGGCGAGCATTTCTCGCATATTCCCTGCCTGAACGACAGCGAGCTTGGGATGGATGTCATCGAACAGGTCGTTCGCCGCGAACTCGGCGGCTGGATCTGAACTGATCCGCCGCCCTTAGAACGCAGGACCTGGGCTTCAAAGGCGTTGGTCCCGGCGCGCAGCACATGACATGGAGGCAACCCGGCGTCCTTTGGAGGCTGGGTTCTTCGTTTCGTCGCCGGACGAAGCAGGGCTGCCGCGCGCGATAGAGACAAGGTCACGGCCCGGCGGCCGGGCCGTGAACTGTCCGAGAACAACGGTTCTTCTTTCGCGGATACCCGGTCGTTTTGACGTCGTCGCAATTCCTTAAACGATTCCAACGAAACTCCGCAGCAGACATCAATCGGGCTTTCCGTTCGCTCCGCGACCGGGAACAAGCTGGAACGCTGAGTCAAATCAGCGCATAGTGACTGAAAATCTTTCGGGAGATGAATATGGATTTGCCAATCTCGGGATTCAATATTTTCCTGATCGGCCTGGTAGCCCTGGTCGTTCTGGTCTTTTTTGCCGGCGTCAAGACAGTGCCCCAAGGGTACAACTACACGATCGAGCGTTTCGGCAAGTACCGCAAGACCCTGACACCCGGCCTGAACTTCATCATTCCGTTCATAGACAAGATCGGTCACAAGCTGAACATGATGGAGCAGGTGCTCGACGTTCCGTCGCAGGAAGTGATCACCCGCGACAACGCCACGGTGACCGCCGACGGCGTGACCTTCTACCAGGTGCTCGACGCGGCGCGGGCGGCCTATGAGGTGCTCGGTCTCCAGAACGCGATCCTGAATCTGACCATGACCAACATCCGGTCCGTCATGGGTTCGATGGACCTCGACAATCTCCTGTCCAACCGCGACGAGATCAACGCCCAGGTTCTGCGTGTGGTGGATGCGGCCGCCGAGCCCTGGGGCGTGAAGATCACCCGGATCGAGATCAAGGATATCAATCCGCCGCGCGATCTGGTCGACGCCATGGCGCGCCAGATGAAGGCGGAGCGCGACAAGCGCGCCGCGATCCTGGAGGCGGAAGGCAAGCGGCAGTCGGAAGTGCTCAAGGCGGAAGGCGAGAAACAGTCGCTGATCCTGGAGGCGGAAGGCCGGCGCGAATCCGCGTTCCGTGATGCGGAAGCCCGCGAACGCGAGGCGGAAGCCGAAGCCAAGGCCACCCTCATGGTCAGCGAGGCGATCGCCGCCGGAGATGTGCAGGCCATCAATTACTTCGTCGCCAACAAATATGTGGAAGCCTTCAAGGAACTGGCCAACTCCCGCAACCAGAAAACGCTGATCCTGCCGATGGAGTCGACCTCGCTTCTGGGGGCGCTGAGCGGTATCAGCGAAATCGCCAAGGAAGCCTTCGGCGAAGAGGCCCAAAACCGGCGGTCTTCCGGGCGGATACCGAACACCGGCCCGAATGACGGAGGCAACCCGTCGTGAGCCTGATCGAAAGCATCGTGGCCGCGCTCGGCCCCTGGAGCTGGTTCGTTCTTGGGCTCATTCTGCTGGGTCTGGAGATCCTGGCGCCGGGCACGATCTTCCTGTGGTTCGGGCTTTCCGCTCTGGTCGTCGGTGTCGTGGCGCTGCTGTTCGATCTCCCGTGGCAGATCTATGTGGCGCTGTTCCTGGCCCTGTCTCTGATCAGTCTGCTGATCGGACGGCGTCTGATGATCAAGATGGCGTCGGAAAAGGGCGACCCTGGCCTCAACCAGCGTGGCAGCCGCTACATCGGCCGCGAGTTCACACTGACAGTGCCGTTGAGCGAAGGCACGGGAAATCTGTCCATCGACGACACGATCTGGCGCATTACTGGACCGGATCTGCCGGCAGGCACGAAGGTTCGCGTGGAGTCCATCGACGGAGCCCGCCTTGTCGTCAGTCCGGCGGACTGAGGCCCCAGATCAGGGATTGTGGCCCGGCGGGATCGGTGGTTCCTCGGCCTTGAGAAGGATGCCGATCCGGCGGTTCGCGGCAAGATACGGATCGTTGGGGAAGAGCGGCTCGGTGTCCGCCTTGCCGACGACCGCGTAGAACTGATCGCCCTGAACGCCGTATTCCGCCAGGATCTGGCGGGCGACGTTGGCCCGTTCGCTGGACAGGTCCCAACCGGTGTAGCTCGGATCGACGGTGGTTTGTCCCGAGGTGGTGTGTCCCGTGATCTCGATCCGGTTCGGCATTTTTGAAAGGACCGGCGCCATCTTGGCAATCAGGCGGCGGGTCGTCTCGTAAGGGTATTTGGAGCCTTCGCGAAACATCGAACGGCCGTCCTGATCGACCAGCATGATGTTGAGGCCCTCTTCGGTTTCCTCAAGAATGATATTGCTGGAGATCTCGGTAATTTCCGGCATTTCCTGCCACGCCTGGCGCAGCGAGGCGGCCGCGGTCGCGAACTGCCGCGGTTTCTCGATTTCGGCCTCGAGCGTGTCGTGCGTATTGGCCTCCGGCCCCTGCTTGGTCCGGTTTTCGTGGCGTTCCTCGGCGAAGTCGGAGTCCAGATCCTGCTGGACCTGGCTGATGTCCTTCATGTAGTCGCGGATCGGGATCCCTTCGACTTCGATAATCCCGGTCTTGCGGGAGTTTTCCTTCACCCCGAACGCGTCGCGCATCGATCCGGCGACGACCTGGAGCTTCTGCTTGTCCTGAATGGAAAAGGAAATGATCAGAACGAAGAAGCACACGAGCAGCGACATCAGATCGGCGAAAGTCACCAGCCAGTCCGGAGCGCCGCCGCCGCCTTGCTGTTTCTTTTTTGCCATCGCCTCGTGTCCGGTTGTGAGTTGGGTCTGGAGGGCTTAAGCGGCGTCCGCCAGCTCCGCGCGCGCCTTTTCGGGCAGGTAAGCCACCAGCATTTCCTTGATGAGCGCCGGGCTCTTCGATTCACGGATCTGACAGACACCGTCAATGATCAGCGTCTGGTTGACCTCGTCCGTGTCGAACTTCGCGTCCAGCTTGTCGACAAGCGGAAGACAGATGATGTTGGAAATCAACGCGCCATAAAGGGTGGTCAAAAGCGCGACAGCCATGGAGGGGCCGATCGCGGCCGGGTCGTCCATGTTGGCAAGCATCTGCACCAGACCGACGAGCGTCCCGATCATGCCGAAGGCGGGGGCGGAGTCGCCCAGGGCCTTCATGACGCGTTTGCCTTCCGAAAGGCGGGCCAGATTCAGGTCGCGTTCGCGTTCCATCGATTCCCTGATGAACTCGAGCTCGTAGCCGTCGGCGATATATTGGACGCCCTTTGCCAGGACAGGGTCGGAAACGTCGACATTTTCCAGTCCGAGAGGGCCGGATTTGCGCACGATCTCTCCGAGATTGGTGATTTCGGAAATCAGGTCGCGCGGCTTGGGGCCCGCTCCACCGAGAGCGACCTTAAATCCGGTCACGAAGGCCGCCATGATGTCGGAAATCTGAAAGCGGATCAGCGTGGCGGCAAGGCCGCCGCCTATCACGATCAGGATCGAGGGAACGTCGATGAACTGGCCGAAGCTGCCGCCGAGAAAGATAGCGGTTACAACGATGCCAAACGCACCGACAATTCCGATTAGGGTCGCCAGATCCATTCTGTACACACACCGAAGTCTGCGGCATCACGCCATTAAAACCTGGCTGCAGTCTAAATCCGGTATGGCTAATCAATTCCTAATGGTCTTCGGGATCGCGGGCCGAAAACAAAATATTTTTTTCGCGCCGGTAATTCTGACGAGGGTTTTCAGTTACCGTCTCCCATCGTCAGGGACAAGGGGCACCCGGTTTCAGGCCGCCCCGATACGCAACAGGTCGTGCAGATGGATGATCCCGACCGGCCGTCCGTCGTCGATCACGAAGACAGAGGTGATCGACAGGCTGTTGACGAGTTCCAGGATGGAGGCGGAGAGGGTGCCCGGTTCGACCGTCTTTGGCCCGCGGGTCATGATGTCGCCGGCGAGCCTGTCCAGGAGATTGGAAGAAACGTGTCGGCGCAGGTCACCGTCGGTAATGATGCCGACGAGCCGGTTGAGTTCGTCCGTCACCCCGAGGACACCGAAGCCCTTCTGACTCATCAGGACGATGCCTTCGCTCATGGGCAGGGAAGCGGGCGCCAGCGGCAGGCTGTCGCCGGAATGCATGATGTCCTTCGCGGTCTTCAGGCTTGCGCCCAAACGTCCGCCCGGATGGTAGACCCTGAAGTCCTGAGCGGTGAAGCCGCGGCCTTCCAGAAGGGCAACGGTAAGCGCATCGCCGATTGCCAGCTGGATGAGAGCGGAGGTCGTCGGCGCCAGCCCGTGCGGGCAGGCTTCGGTCACGCCCGGCAGTTTCATGACGATGTCCGCTGCGCGGCCCAATGCGCTGTCCTGGCGCGAGGTGATGGCGACGAGCGGCACCCGGAAGCGCCTGGTATAGGCGACGATACCCGCAAGTTCCTGAGTTTCTCCCGACCAGGACAGGGCGATCACCACATCGTTCTCGGTGATCATGCCGAGGTCGCCATGGCTTGCTTCGCCGGCATGCACGAAAAAGGCAGGTGTTCCTGTCGAGGCGAGGCTCGCGGCGAATTTGGTGCCGATGTGGCCGCTTTTGCCGATGCCCGTCACGACGACCCGGCCGCGGCTCTCCAGGATGAGCTCGCAGGTCTTTTGAAACGGTCCTCCGAGGCCGTTCTTGAGGGCCGCGCGCACGGCGCTCAATCCCGCGATTTCCGTTTCCAGGGTACGTTCGGCGGAAACCAGACTTTGGCTGGACATGTCGGTGTCTTCTTCTGAAATGAGATCGGTCTGGTTGTTGGGCATCATTTTAGGCTTTTTTGTGGTTTTGCCCTTTGGGGCGGTCATGTCTCCCGGGTTTATCGCCTGTCGGCAACCTCTGCAATCTCTGCCGTCGCCAGGTGCCGGTGATGCCGTGGCGGCTTTCCTTCGCCGATTGTCAATTTGCGACAAGGAAACCAAGCATTAACCATCCTTCGTCAGTTTGAGACTGAATTCAAATGCGACCGGTCCCGAAAATAAATGCGCCCGTATCTGTATGTTCTTGTCTGCTGCACCGCCTTGCAGGCCGTCTCCGCGGCCGCGCAATCGGCGTTGCCGGACTTGCGGGGATCGGCGGATGCGGAAGATGCGCTCGCCGCGGAAGAGACGGCGGACGCGGCGGCACAGAACACACAGGTCAATCCGACGCGGTCGAACGTCTTCGCGTTGCGTCCAACGCTGAACGCGGCGGAAGCGGAGGCCGATTCAAGCGGTCTCGGCACCAACGGGCCGGTGCTGCCGATCCGTCCCTTTTCCGACAGGATTGCCGCCGTTGGCCGCTCGGTCGCCGTCAACGGAGAGGTGATCGACACCAGCGTCTTCGGTGGGGATACGAGCTTCGATGCGCCGCAGGGTATCCGGCTGGGGTCTTTCACTCTGACGCCTCAACTCACCCTGTCTGCAGGCTACACCGACAACACCGCAGGATCCGCGGCCGGAGAAGGAGGATCTCTGGTGAGTATCTCGCCGGATGTGGCCTTGACGTCCAACTGGTCGCGACACCAGTTCGACGCTTCCCTGCGCGGGACATATGTCAGCTATCCGGAAAACTCGGACGACAATGACGGCACCGTCACGGCAGCCGCAAACCTGCGCCTCGATGTCAGCGAAGCGACCCAAATCGACGGCGGGGTCGCCTTCACCTACGCCCGGGAAGAAGACGGAAGTGCCGAATCCGCTTCCGGCGTCGACAATATTCAAACGCTGTCCGGATCGCTCGGGGCTTCCAGGCAAGTGGGCATTGTCGCCGCCACCGCCGCCTTCGATGTCGACCGGAGCACATACAGTTCCGACGATGGCTCCGACAGCGTCTTTGAAAGCGCCCGGGACAACACGCTTTTCTCCACCAGTCTCAGGCTGGACGGCAACACCGGGAGTGTTTTTTCGCCCTTTGTCGAAGGATCGCTCCTGTTGCGGCGGTACGACGAGACCTGCAGCGGGGCCCTGTGCGAAAACCGCAACGCGAACGGCTACCAGCTCAGAGGCGGCCTGACGGTTGCCTCGGCACCCAAGGTGAGCGCGGAAATCGGCGGCGGCTGGAGGATCGAGAACATCGAGGACGACAGGCTGGACGATCTGTCGGGACTTGTCGTCAGCGGCTCCCTCGTCTGGTCTCCAAGCCGCCTGACGACCGTGACCGGCGGTATCGGCACCAGCTTCGATTCGACCGACATTCCCACGGCGAGCGGTTCGATCGTCTACTCCGGCGACCTGCGCCTGGCGCATGAGTTCAGCGACCGCTTGGTTGCCGAAACCGGGGTGGGCTACAGCTACCGCACCTACGAAGGCATTTCGATCGAGGAACAGACGCTGACGGGCTTCGGCGGTGTGACATTCGCCCTGACCAAGAACACGGCGCTGACCGCGAATTACACGCACCGCCGATTCGAGAGCTCGCAACAGGGCAGCGATTACACTGAAAACGCGGTTGAAGCCGGCCTTCGTTTCCGGCATTAACTATTCAGTAACCAGAACGGGACCATTCATTGGGCGGGGGCAGAAACGAACACGGATCCGGGCTGAAGGAGGCCCAAATGCGGACGTTTGTGCGGCGAGCTTCCAATACCATGAATTCATTGATATTTTTCGAGCCACTTAAAAGGCGTCTTGGCCGGTTCCTGACTGCGGCGGTCGTTGCCGGCGGTTTGGCCTCCATGGTATCGCCCGTGTACGCCGATGCCGGTTTCAACCGGTTCATCCGGGATTTCTGGCCCCAGGCAAAGGCTGCGGGGATTTCTTCACAGACCTATAACGCGGTTTTTACCGGCATGGAGCCGGACGACGATACGCTGCGGCTGATTAACAAGCAGTCGGAATTCGTGAAACCGATCTGGGAGTATCTCGACAGCGCGGTCTCCGACGACCGGGTCGAGAAGGGCCGTAAACTGCTTCAGGAGTATGGCCCGGTCCTTCGCGAGATCGAAGCCCGTTACGGTGTCGACCGGAATGCGGTTCTGGCCATCTGGGGCATGGAAACGAACTACGGCGGTTTCATGGGCCGCCACAACGTCGTCCAGGCACTCGCTACGCTGGCCTATGCCGCACCCCGTCGCAAAAGCTTCTGGACAAAGGAATTGATCACGGCTCTTGGCATCGTTCAGGCCGGTCATGTCCGATTTCAGGACATGGAGGGGTCCTGGGCCGGCGCCATGGGGCACACCCAGTTCATGCCGTCGAGCTGGAAGGCCTATGCGGCCGACTACAATGGAGACGGACGCCGCGACATCTGGACCTCGATTCCGGACGCGCTGGCCTCGACCGCCAACTATCTGAAAAAACACGGCTGGCAGACCGGCAAGACCTGGGGCTATGAAGTCGCGCTTCCACGAGGCTTCGACTATCATCTGGCGGACGGCGAGAAGACGCTGACACTCGGCGAGTGGGCGAAATACGGCATCAAACGGTCCAACGGACGGAATTTTCCCCGTCCGTCCGACAATGCCATTCTGGTGCTTCCGGCAGGCGCAAGCGGACCGGCCTTTCTGATGCTGCGCAATTTCTACGTCATCAAGCGCTATAACAACGCCACCGCTTATGCCCTGGCCGTCGGACATCTGGCCGACCGGATCATCGGAGGAGGCAGGCTGGAAGGCGACTGGTCCCGCGATCATCTGCCGCTCAACCGGTCGGAAACGGCGGAGCTCCAGAACCTGCTCAACCGGCGCGGGTTTTCCGTCGGAACAGCCGACGGCAAGGTCGGACCGGCGACAAAGCGCGGCATCCGGGCCTACCAGCGCTCGAAGGGACTTGTTCCGGACGGCTATGCCTCCGTGGTTTTGCTGGCGAAACTGAAACTTGGCGGTTAAACTCGGTTACGGAATCCTTGCCATTCAGGAGCCGATGGTGACAGCCCGCAGGCGTCAAAGACGATCGCTTAAATCCATCAGATTGACCGTATGGGCCGCCGCGGCCTGCGCGTTCGTCCTTGCCTGCGAAGGCGTTCCGGATGCGCTTGCGCAGGAGCCGGCGCAAAAGGAAATCGTCATCGCCCAGAGCGGGATTCTCAAGGGCTTCAATCCTTTCGCTCCGCTGCAAAGGCTTTTCGGCGGCGGTAAACGGCGTACGAAGAAGCAACGTCCGAGCAAGCAAAGATCCCAGACGAGCCGTCGCGCAACCGGCACCCCCCCAGCTTTCGAAGCTATACCGAAAGACCCGAATGCCGGGTTGATCCTGGTGGTCGGCGACCGGATGGCGCGTGGGGTGGCCGACGGGCTTAAATTCGCGCTTGCCGAAAAGCCTCAGGTCCGCGTCGAGACGGTGACGGATGACAAGGCGGGCTTTGCCGGGAAGAGCCCGCCGGACTGGCCAACGCAGGTCCTCGCCAAGATCCGCGGCGCGGATGTAAAGGCGGTGGTGGTCATGATCGGACGCCAGGACCTGACCAAGAGCTTTCCCGGCGAGCCGCCGGTGGATTTCATGACCGGAGAATGGCTGGACGTCTATCGGGACAAGGTGGACGATCTCGTGCGGGTCGTCCGCCAGGAGAAAAAGCCGATTGTCTGGGCCGGTCTGCCGCCGACGAACGACGAGCTGGTCAATGCGGACTTTACCCAGTTGAACTCGATCTTCCAGAGCACGTCCGAGGACCGGCGGATCCGGTTTGTCGACATATGGGATATTTTCCTGGCCGAAGACGGCAGCTACTCTTCCTATGGACCCGACGTGGACGGCAAGAATGCCCGGCTCAGGACCAACGACAGGATCGATTTCACCTGGGCAGGCTATCGAAAAGTTGCGTTCTTCGTCGAGCGGGAGCTGTCCCGTCTTCTTGGCGGCTATGGGGGATATGCTTTTGAAGGGGTCGCGGACGATCCGAACTTCATCGTCCTGACCGGCCGAACGACCTCTCCGGAGGCGCTTCTGCTTGGCGGCGAGGACGACGAGGAAATCGACCCGCAGAGCACGGCCTATCGTTTCTTCGTCAAAGGCGATGCGTTGAAACCCATGCCGGGCCGGGTGGACAATCGCCGTATCGCCTCCCTGACGGAAGAGCTCGCACCCGTGCATGTGATTACGGAGAAGCCGGCCGCCCTGATGGGGCCGCATGCTTTCGAAGAGGTCGACCCCAATCGGCCGCCGGAGCTGTTCGAACGAACCGAGCCGGTCCGGTCCGGAGGATCGGGCCAACGGGCGTCCGCCCCGGTCAAACGTGTCTATCTACCCGTTGATGCCCGCACCGGCGCACCGCTTTGAGCGGAGCCCTGTTTACTCACAGAATATTTGGTTTCCCGAGCGACCTTCTGAAGTCCCGGCTCGAGGCCGGGGCTTCATGGCTTGAATGGGCTTAAAGCAGCTCGCATTTTGACGGAAACGCTTTTCGCTGTCCGAAATCAGAGATTTCAACGCGATCGGCTTTAACGCGGCAGGTCGGTGGAGCCGGTCAGGAAGAGGTCGACGGAGCGTGCTGCCTGGCGGCCTTCGCGGATCGCCCAGACCACCAGGGACTGGCCCTTGCGGACGTCGCCGGCGGCGAACACCTTGTTCATGCTGGTCATATAGTTCTCGGTATCGGCCTTCACATTGGTGCGGCCATCCAGTTCCAGCTTTTCACCCGACTGGGCGATATAGGTATCAAGGCGGGGACCAGAAAAACCGATTGCAGCCAGAACCAGATCGGCACGCAGAATGAACTCCGTTCCCTCGATCGGGCGGCGCTTCTCGTCGACACGGGCGCATTTGACGCCGACGATCCGGCCGTCTTCGCCGACGAGACCAAGGGTGGCGGCGGAGAACTCGCGCTCGGCACCTTCGGCCTGGGAGGAGGACGTACGGAACTTGGTCGGCCAATAGGGCCAGGACGTCATCTTGTCTTCTTTCAGCGGCGGGATCGGACGGATGTCCAGCTGTGTGACGGAAAGCGCACCCTGGCGGAAGGCGGTTCCCACGCAGTCGGATGCGGTGTCGCCGCCACCGATGACGACCACATGCTTGCCGGCTGCCCAGATCGGGGCCTCGTCGCCCTCGGGCTCACCGCCGACACGGCGGTTCTGCTGCACAAGGTAATCCATGGCCCAATGGCAGCCTTCCATCTCCATGCCGGTGACGCCCGGGTCGCGCGGCCGCTCGGCGCCGGCGCACAGGATCACCGCGTCGTGCCGGTCGGAGAGTTCTTCCAGGCTGACCGTGACACCGACATTGACGCCGTAATGGAAGGTCACACCCTCGGCTTCCATCTGTTTGACCCTGCGGTCGATATAGTGCTTTTCCATCTTGAAGTCCGGAATGCCGTAGCGCAGAAGGCCGCCGGCTTTCGGTTCGCGTTCATAGATGTGTACCGTGTGGCCGGCACGGGCAAGCTGCTGGCCGGCCGCCATTCCGGCGGGACCGGAGCCGACGATCGCGACCGCCTTGCCGGTCTTGGCCGCCGCCGGTTCGGGAACGATCCAGCCTTGTTCCCAGCCCTTGTCGGCAATCGCCTGTTCGACCGATTTGATGTTGACCGGAATGTCTTCCAGATTGAGCGTGCAGGCTTCCTCGCAGGGCGCCGGACAGATCCGCCCGGTGAACTCGGGGAAATTGTTGGTCGTGTGCAGATTGCGCAGGGCGATTTCCCAGTCCCCCTGGTAGACGAGGTCGTTCCAGTCAGGAATCTGGTTGTCGACCGGACAGCCGTCCGGGCCATGACAGAAAGGAATGCCGCAATCCATGCAGCGGGCAGCCTGATTGGCGACTTCCTGCTCGTTCAGCGGAATGGTGAATTCGCGGAAATGACGGATACGGTCAGAAGCCGGCTGGTATTTTTGTTCCTGCCGATCGATTTCCAGAAAACCGGTTACCTTTCCCAAGGCGACCTCCTCAAATTTTTGCGTCCCTAAGGCGGCTGCAATCGGCCGCGTTATGCGGCCGAGAGCCAGTTTGTTTGTCTCGAGCGTTATTCGGCCGCGACCATGCCCAGCCGCTGCTCCTCCATTTCCCGGAGCGCGCGGCGGTATTCGACCGGCATGACCTTGACGAATTTCGGCCGGTAGGTGGCCCAGTCGTCAAGAATGGCCTGTGCCTTGGCCGAACCCGTGTAATCCACATGCTTGGACAGCATCTGGCGCAGGCGTTCGTCGTCGTGGCGGGTCATGTCGCAGGAAAGATCCACGCGGCCCTTGTGCTCGATATCGCCGCCGTGATGGTGCAACTTTTCCAGAAGATCGTCTTCTTCCGTCACGGGCTCCAGTTCCACCATGGCCAGGTTGCAACGCGATCCGAAGGTGCCGTCTTCGTCCAGGACATAGGCGATCCCGCCGGACATGCCGGCCGCGAAGTTGCGCCCGGTCTGGCCGATCACCACGACGACCCCGCCGGTCATGTATTCGCAACCGTGGTCGCCGACGCCTTCGACAACGGCGATGGCGCCGGAGTTGCGGACCGCGAACCGTTCGCCCGCAACACCGCGGAAGTAGCACTCGCCTTCCGTCGCGCCGTAAAGAACGGTGTTGCCGACGATGATGGAGTTTTCTGCCACGATGCGGGTGTTGTCAGGCGGGCGGACGATGAGCTTGCCGCCGGCAAGTCCCTTGCCCACATAGTCGTTGGCGTCGCCCGAAAGGTCGATGGTGACCCCCCGCGCGACGAAGGCGCCGAAGGCCTGACCGGCGGTTCCCTTGAGGTTGATCTTCAAGGTATCCGGTTTCTTCAGGCCCTTGTTGCCGTAGCGCTTGGCGATCTCGCCGGAAAGCATCGCACCGACGGACCGGTCGACGGAGCAGATCGTTTCGTCGATTACGGTCGGTTCCAGATTGTCGAGCGCCGGTTTGGCGGCGGCGATCAGGCGGCGGTCGAGAATGTCGACGATCGGGTGTTCCTGGCGTGCCGTCCAGCGGGTTTCCTCCGCGGCAGCCTCCGGCTGGAAGAAAATCCGGGAGAAGTCCAGCCCCTGTGCCTTCCAGTGCTGGATGGCCGCGTTCTTGTCGAGAAAATCGGAACGTCCGATCAGGTCGTCGAGTTTCGCGATCCCGAGATTGGCCATCAGTTCCCTGACTTCTTCCGCGACGTAGAAGAAGTAGTTGATGACGTGTTCCGGCGTCCCCTTGAACCTCTTGCGCAGAACCGGGTCCTGGGTGGCGATGCCGACCGGGCAGGTGTTCAGATGGCACTTGCGCATCATCAGGCAGCCGGCGGCGATCAGCGGCGCCGTTGAGAAGCCGAATTCGTCCGCGCCCAGGAGCGCGCCGACGATCACGTCCCGTCCCGTGCGCAGGCCACCGTCGACCTGAAGGGCAATGCGCGAGCGCAGGCCGTTGAGCACCAGCGTCTGCTGGGTTTCGGCCAGGCCGATTTCCCAGGGCGACCCGGCATGCTTGATGGAGGTGAGCGGCGAGGCACCCGTACCGCCGTCATAGCCGGAAATGGTGATGTGGTCCGCGCGGGCCTTGGCGACGCCGGCCGCGACCGTGCCGACACCAACCTCCGACACCAGCTTGACGGAGATGTCGGCTTCCGGGTTGACGTTTTTCAGGTCGTAGATGAGCTGCGCCAGATCCTCGATGGAATAGATGTCATGGTGCGGCGGCGGCGAGATCAGGCCGACGCCCGGTGTCGAGTGACGCACCTTCGCGATCACCGCGTCCACCTTGTGGCCGGGCAGCTGACCGCCTTCGCCGGGCTTGGCGCCCTGGGCGACCTTGATCTGGATCATGTCGGAATTGACAAGATACTCGGTGGTCACGCCGAAGCGGCCCGAGGCCACCTGCTTGATGGCGGAACGCTCCGGGTTCATGGAACCGTTGGGGAGCGGCGCGAAGCGCTCGGGCTCCTCACCGCCTTCGCCGGTGTTGGACTTGCCGCCGATCCGGTTCATCGCAATCGCCAGCGAGGTATGGGCCTCCCTCGAAATGGAGCCGAAGGACATGGCGCCCGTGACGAAACGCTTGACGATCGCTTCCGCCGGTTCGACCTGATCGAGGCCGATCGGCGTACGGCCGAGCTCTTCCGCCGACTTGATCCGGAACAGGCCGCGGATCGCGTAGCGGCCGCTATCCTCGTTCACCTGTTTGGCGAAGGCGCGGTACATGTCCGGCAGTTCGGAGCGGACCGCATGCTGCAGGGTCGCGATGGACTCGGGCGTCCACATGTGGCTTTCGCCCCGTGTGCGGAAGGCGTATTCGCCGCCGACCGACAGGGACCGGCGCAGGATCGCGACGTCGCCGAAGGCGTCCTCGTGACGCAGGACCGTTTCTTCCGCCACCTCGTCCAGGCCGATGCCCTCGATCATGGTGGCCGTGCCGAAGAAGTACTTGTTGACGAATTCCGTGGACAGACCGACGGCGTCAAAGATCTGCGCGCCGCAATAGGACTGATAGGTCGAGATACCCATCTTGGACATGACCTTCAGGATGCCCTTGTCGATGGACTTGATATAGCGCTCGACGACTTCGTACTCATCGACTTCTTCCGGGAAGTCCATCTCGCTGTGCATGGACAGAAGCGTTTCGAAGGCGAGATACGGGTTGATCGCTTCCGCGCCGTAGCCGGCCAGAACGCAGAAATGGTGCACTTCGCGGGCTTCGCCGGTTTCCACCACGAGACCGACCGACGTGCGCAGCCCCTTGCGGATCAGGTGATGATGCACGGCCGCTGTCGCCAGAAGCGCGGGGATTGCGATCCGGGACCGGTTCACCAGGCGGTCGGACAGGATGATGATGTTGTAACCGTCGTTGACGGCTTTTTCCGCGCGTTCGCAGAGTTCCGCCAGCGCGCCTTCCATGCCGTCGGCACCTTTTTCCGCGCTATAGGTAATGTCGAGGGTCTTCGCGGAGAACTGGTTGTCGGCAACGTCGCCGATCGCCCGGATCTTTTCCAGGTCGTCGTTGGTGAGGATCGGCTGGCGCACTTCGAGGCGCTTGGAGGTCGAGAGGCCTTCCAGGTCGAAAATGTTCGGACGCGGGCCGATGAAGGAGACAAGGCTCATTACCAGCTCCTCGCGGATCGGGTCGATCGGCGGGTTGGTGACCTGCGCGAAGTTCTGCTTGAAATAGGTGTAGAGCAGCTTCGACTTGTCGGACAGCGCTGAAATCGGCGTGTCCGTGCCCATGGAGCCGATGGCCTCCTGACCGATGGTCGCCATCGGCGTCATCAGCAGCTTGATATCTTCCTGGGTGTAGCCGAAGGCTTGCTGGCGGTCGAGCAGGCTTTCGCCCGCGACCGGTGCGCGCTGGCGCACGCCCGGCAGGTCTTCCAGGACGATCTGGGTCCGGTGCAGCCAGTCCTTGTAGGGGTTCGCGGTGGAAAGCTGGCGCTTGATCTCGTCGTCGGAGACGATCCGGCCTTCCTCGAGATCGATCAATAGCATCTTGCCCGGCTGCAGACGCCATTTCTGGACGATCCGCTCTTCGGGAACCGGCAGGACGCCGACTTCAGAGGACATGATGACGAAATCGTCGTCGGTGACAATGTAACGGGCAGGGCGCAGGCCGTTGCGGTCCAGCGTCGCGCCGATCTGACGGCCGTCGGTGAAGGCAACGGCGGCCGGGCCGTCCCACGGCTCCATCATTGCCGCGTGATATTCGTAAAAGGCGCGGCGGTTGTCGTCCATCAGCGGGTTGCCGGCCCAGGCCTCCGGGATCAGCATCATCGCGGCGTGGGCCAGCGAATAGCCGCCCATGACCAGGAATTCCAGCGCGTTGTCGAAACAGGCCGTATCGGACTGGCCTTCGTAGGAAATCGGCCAGAGCTTGGAAATGTCGTCGCCCAGAAGGGTGGAGGAAACGGACGCCTGACGGGCGGCCATCCAGTTGACGTTGCCGCGCAGCGTGTTGATCTCGCCGTTGTGGGCAACCATCCGGTAGGGATGCGACAGTTCCCAGGACGGGAAGGTGTTGGTGGAAAACCGCTGGTGCACCAGCGCGAGGGCCGACTGGAAGCGCTCGTCCTTCAGGTCGGCGTAGTACGCGCCAAGCTGATAGGCGAGGAACATGCCCTTGTAGACGATGGTGCGGCTCGACAGCGAGGTGATGTAAAAGCCATTTCCGACCGCATCGGTTTCCTTGCGAACGGTATTGGAAATCACCTTGCGAAGAACGTAAAGCCGGCGTTCGAAGGCGTCCCGGTCATCGCCGTTGGACTTTCTGATGAACACCTGACGGGATACCGGCTCGGTCGCCGCAATGTCGGGGGCCTTGGAGAGCGAGGAATTGTCGACCGGAACGTCGCGCCAGCCGATCAGGTCCTGACCTTCCGCCTTGATGACGCGCTCGACGATTTCTTCGCATTTCGCGCGCAGGACTTCATCTTGCGGCATGAACACAAAGCCGACGCCGTACTGGCCGAATTCGGGAAGAGGCGTTCCCGCCTTTGCCATCTCTTCGTCGAAGAAGGCGTGCGGAATCTGCACCAGCATCCCGGCGCCGTCGCCCATCAGGGGATCCGCGCCAACGGCGCCGCGGTGCGTCAGGTTTTCGAGGACCTGCAAACCGTCGGCGACGATCTTGTGCGATTTTTCGCCCTTCATGTGAGCAACAAAGCCGACGCCGCAGGCATCGTGTTCGCGCGACGGATTGTAGAGCCCTTTGTCGGCAGCCGTGCCAAGTCGTTCGGAAAGAGTGGAGGAGGTGGCTTTTACATCCACGCCTCCGTCCTGAATGGCTGTGCTCGTCGTCAGCTCTGGTCTCGTCATGTGCGCCCTCACTCTTAACCCCAGTGTCGCCGTGGCCTGAAGCGTCGGGTTCCGTTCGGGTCGCATTCACGTCAAGAATGCGGCTCGGCGAACCCTGGCCCAAGTGCCCCGGCTCTGTTGTTGTGTCTACCGCGCCGGTCTATCAAAACAAACCGCCGCATTGACGCAGCGGGCTTTCCGCTGCCGAGACGTATCGTCTCGCATCTTTCACGAACCCTCCCCAGGTCCGCTGTCTGGTCAGCCCGGTCGTTTCGTTCGAAACGGCGTCTGAGATCGCTCAGAAACGCCGCTGCATTTGGGACAGTATCCCTGTCCTATTCCGGGCGGCGCGAACATGACAGATTTCGCCGCAAGGAGCAAGAGCGTTTCTCCGAGGGGCTATTATAATTGTTTCGCACAAAAAGCGCTATGCGTCCGGAAAGGACAATTCCGCCGGGTTCCAAGAAACAATCTTTCGTTTGTTAAATGTTTGTTCCGCGACTGCGCTCTCAATTCAAGCGGCAACGACCATGAACAGTCCGACGGTGCCGGTCCGATCCGGGAGCAAGATGCGCGGCCTGGAGTGGTCGGCTCGGCAGTTTAACCGGTGCAATAGTGTCCGGAGAGAGGGATATACCTGCCGAGGGATGCATTTGTCGCCTGCCGGATAGGTCCTATTAACGAGGGGCGGTATAAAAGGTCACGGGCGTTTGATTTCCTATTTATCGTCATGACGCTCATTTACTGAGAGTGCCCGCGTGGTCAGGACGCGCAGGCTTTTTGTTGGAATTCAAAGCCGATCAGAGGAGTTTGAGATGAAGAACAAGGCTATGTCCGCGGCGATCGTTGCCGGCGCCGTTGCAACCGCCGTCGCCGGTCTTGCGGCCAGCGTACCGGCTCACGCCCAGGCCAAGGAAAAATGCTACGGTGTTTCCCTGAAGGGTCAGAATGACTGCAAGGCCGGTCCGGGCACCACCTGTGCGGGAACCTCCACCGTCGATTATCAGGGCAACGCCTGGACGCTGGTTCCGAAAGGCACCTGCACGACCATGAAATTGCCGGGCGACCGCCATGGTTCGCTGACGGAACTCAAGCGCGACCTTCCGGAAGCCTGACGGCAGCCTGTTGGCTTCCGCTCGGCGATGACCGCAAGTCGGGCAGGTGGACGGGACGCCGCCTGCCCAAACGTCACTTCCCGCCAGGGAGAAAACCATGCTGGGCGAGACATCTTCCCCAAAGAGCGATCGGATCGGATCGGCGATCCCGGCACGCGCGGGCGCCGGTCTCAAACCGGAACACGTCGCCGAGATCCTGCG
Source organism: Roseibium aggregatum (assembly GCF_017309185.1). GTDB lineage: Bacteria > Pseudomonadota > Alphaproteobacteria > Rhizobiales > Stappiaceae > Roseibium > Roseibium aggregatum_B. The sequence goes on from NZ_JAEKJZ010000004.1 coordinate 236,823, forward strand.
GACGGAGGCGGACATCGGTTTCTTCGAGGTCCATGCCGAAAACTACATGGGTGCGGGTGGGCCGCCGCATCGCCAGCTGGAAGCGATCCGCGACCGATATCCGGTCTCGCTGCATGGCGTCGGATTGTCCATCGGCGGCGAACAGCCGCTCGACAAAGAGCATCTTCAAAGGTTGGCGGCGCTTAACCGGCGCTACGAACCCGGTCTCTTTTCCGAGCATCTGGCCTGGTCGACCCACGACACGTCCTACTACAACGATCTTCTGCCGGTGCCCTATGACCGGACCACGCTGGAGCGGGTCTGCGATCATATCGATGAAGTTCAGGAGACGGTCGGACGGCGGATGCTTCTGGAGAATCCTTCGACCTATGTCGCCTTCGAACAAAGCACCATGAGCGAGATCGAGTTCATCAAGGAGATCGCGCGGCGGACCGGTTGCGGCCTTCTTCTCGATATAAACAACGTTTATGTGTCCTGTACGAATCATCAGCATTCGCCGGAAGACTATCTCGCCGCCTTTCCGATGACGGATGTCGGCGAAATTCACCTCGGCGGTCATGCGCCGGACACGGACGACGCGGGCAGGCCCTTGCTGATCGATGCGCACGACCGGGCAGTCGACGATGCCGTGTGGCGGCTGTATGAGAGCGTCGTTTCAAACCACGGCGCGTTGCCGACCCTGGTCGAATGGGACAACGATATTCCCGCTTGGCAGGTTTTGCGCGCGGAGGCGGAAGCCGCGGATCTTATTCTGTCTCGCGCGGAAGAGACCGTTCTGTGGCGCGTTGTCTGACATGTCCATGACGGTCTTTCCTTCCAAAACCGGCGCGAAGGACTTTGCCGGAGCCCTGCTTGACAGCGCGGCCGCGACGCCGGACGGGATCGTCGGGCCGGACGGGAAAGCCGCGCCGAAAAGGTTCAACGTTTACCGGAACAACGTCGTCGTCAGCCTGTGCGAAGCGCTTGGGCAGATCTACCCGGCCGTAAAGACCCTGCTGGGAGACGAGTATTTCAATGCCGTCGCGCGCGCCTTTGTGACCCGGCATCCGCCACAATCGCCGGTCCTTATCTGGTATGGCGGGGCGTTCGCCGCCTTCATCGAGGAGTTTCCCCCGCTTGAAGCCTATCCTTATCTGGTGGATGTGGCCCGGGCGGAATGGTCCTGGCTGCAGGCTTATCACGCGGCGGATGCGGCCCCGATGGACCCTGCGCTTCTGGGCGCCCTCGATCCCGAGAAGGTCGGAGAGGCCCGTTTAGAAAAACACCCGGCCGCCCTTCTTGTACGGTCGGACTGGCCGGTCCTGGATCTTTTGCGCGCCAACAGGTTTTTTCCTGAAGACGCTGTCGCGGTCGATCTCAGCCTGTCCCAATCGGTTCTGATCACACGGCCGGATCTGGACGTGGAGATACGACTGCCGTACCCCGGTGGTGCGGTCTTCATTGAGGCTTTATTCGAGGGATTTGCGCTGGCGGAAGCCGCCGGAAAGGCGCAATCTCAATGTGCGGAATTTTCGTTGTCCGACTGTTTGTCGGACTGTTTGTCCAGCGGAGCTTTCACGGGTCTGACTGCAGGCCGGGAATAGTTGTCTAAGGTTCGGTAAGGGGGAATTATGGGAGCGCTCATCGGCTTCTTCATCAGGATTTACACCGCTGTGTTCGGTGCGCTGGAACGGTTAACCAATGGCTGGTTGCTGGGACTGGCCGCCCGTTTCATCTTTGCCGCCGTTCTTTTTCAGTTTTTCTGGAATTCCGCGCTGACGAAAATCGGCGGAAACATCATGAACATCTTCACCCCGACCGCCGGCGCCTATGCGCAAATGCTGCCCAAATTGATGGAGCAGGTCAGTTACGATACAAGCCAGGTTGCCTTCTTTCCCTATGGACTGATGGTTCTGCTCGGCACGTGGGGCGAGTTCCTGCTTCCCATCATGGTGGTTGTGGGCCTGTTCACGCGCTTCGCCAGCCTTGGCATGATCGTCTTCATCATCGTTATGTCCTATGTGGACATTTACGGCCACGGAGCGGACGCCAAGACCATCGGCGCGCTTTTCGACGGCGAGCCCTACGCGATCATCTCTGACGACCGGCTGCTGTGGATCTTCCTGCTCCTGGTTCCGGCGCTGAAAGGTCCAGGCGTGATATCCCTCGACTGGCTGCTCGGGTCCTACTATCGCAAGCGGGAAATGTACTACTGAGAAAATCGGGTTGCCGCTTGCCCGGTCAGGTGATTAAACCGGTCCATGAATTTCGCGAGCGACAACTGGGCAGGGGCGGCGCCGGCGGTGATGTCGGCGCTCGCCCGCCACAATACCGGGTTCGCGCCGGCCTACGGCACGGACCCGCTGACGGAAACCGTTTCACAGACATTCCGCGACATTTTCGAGCGAGACGTGGCCGTGTATTTCGTGGCCACGGGTACAGCGGCCAACGCGTTGTCACTCGCCGCCTGCACAAAACCCGGCGGGATTTTCTTCTGTCACGGGAGCGCACATATCCAGGTGGACGAGTGCAATTGCCCGGAGTTCATGACCGGGGGCGGCAAGCTCGTCAGCGTTGCCGGGCAAAATGGCAAGTTTACCGCAGACGCGCTTTCTGAGGCTATGGCTGCGTTTCCCGACGGTGTCGTTCATCACGGGCAGGTGGCCGGGGTTTCGATCAGTCAGGCCACGGAAAGCGGAACCGTCTACACGCTGGACGAAATCGCGGCGGTCAAGGATGTCTGCCGTTCCCGCGCCGTTCCGTTGCATATGGACGGGGCCCGTTTCGCCAACGCGCTGGTCACGCTTGGATGTTCGCCGGCGGACATGACCTGGAAGGCGGGCGTGGATGTCCTGTCCTTCGGGGCGACCAAAAACGGCTGCTGGTGTGCGGAGGCCGTGGTGTTCTTCGATCCGGAGGTGGCCCGAGGCTTTGAGTATGTGCGCAAGCGCGGCGGGCATCTCTTTTCCAAGAGCCGGTTCGTCGCAGCCCAGTTTGAAGGCTATTTCGAGAATGACAATTGGCTGGCGACGGCCGGCCACGCAAACGGGATGGCCTCGAAGCTTGCCGAAGGTGTCCGGGAGCGCGGCGGACGCACGGCCTGGCCGGTGGAAGCCAACGAACTCTTCCCGGTCCTGAAACGGAGCCGGTTCGAGGCGTTGAAAGCGGCCGGGGCGGCGATCTACGAATGGCCGTTGCCTGAGGGAGCCGGAAGCCCCGCGCCGGCGGACGACGAAGTCTGTTTCCGAATGGTCACAAGCTTTGCGACCGAAGAGGCGGAGGTGGACGCCTTTTTGAAGGTGCTGGCAGACCGGTCTTGAAGACTGTCTGAGGGCTGCAACGAAAAGGGCGCCCGGTTTCCCAGGCGCCCTGATAGCGTTCGAAAAAACAGAGAAGTGTCCGCCTTTAGTGAGCGGCGCCTTCGATCTGTTTGGCAGAGCCGGACGCGATCTCGATCTTGCGCGGCTTCATCGCTTCGGGAATTTCCCTCACGAGATCGACGTGCAAGAGGCCGTTCTCGAGGCTCGCGCCTTCCACGCGGACATGTTCGGCGATCTGGAACCGGCGCTCGAAGGAGCGTGCCGCGATGCCGCGATAAAGGATTTCGCGGTCGGAATCTTCTTCGCCTTTCTCACCCTTGATGGTGAGGGCGTGTTCTTTCGCTTCCACCGAAAGCTCGGCATCGGTGAAACCCGCGACCGCCATGGTGATGCGGTAGGTGTTTTCGCCGGTGCGTTCGATATTGTAGGGCGGATAGCTGGGGGCCTCGTTGCCGGCGGAATCCAGCATCGAGAAGAGGCGGTCGAACCCGACGGTGGACCGGTAGAGCGGAGAGAAGTCCAAGTGACGCATGTTATCGTCCTCCTATGAGCAACTGATACTTCACTGATGTTTGCGCCCCGGCCCCCGGTTTCCGGCGGGACAGGACTGTTACGCAGACCCGTATTGGCGCCTGCGAACTAGAGGTGGGCATTCCGTTTTTTCATTTCAAGAGCCATGCGTGCGCTGTGGCTTTCCGGAGATGAATGCCAAATGAACGAAGCCTTCCGGTTCGGTTCAACCGGCATCCGGCATCTTCCTTTCAACGTCAGCGCGGCGCTGGCGGTGAAACGAGGAGACTGAAATGTTTTTTTCCGCTTCGAAATTGTCCGTACCTCTCGTCGGCGCTCTTTTTCTCGCCTGCGCCGGGGCTGCATCCGGCGCAGGCGCCGCGCCATTGTCGGGGCCCGTCAAGATCGGGGAAGCGCAGTCGGAACTGGTGATCAAGGCGGACCATCGCGGCCACCGCGACGGCCGGCACTGGAACGGGCCCCGTCACGGGTATCACAAGCTGGGACCGCGCCAGATCCGACGTAGCCTGAGACACCGCGGTTTCCATGGCATCAAGATCGTCAACCGCCGCGACCGGGTTTACATCGTCCATGCGCGCGGCTGGCGCGGATTTCCGATGCGGCTCGTGGTCGACGCCCGAAACGCCCGTATTCTGCGCAGCAAGCCGGTCGGCCGTCATTTCTACCCGCACCGGCACTGGTAGGACTTCGTTCCCGGATTTGTCACATTTCAAGCCAGGCTCTTTGGGGAGCCCGGCCTGAAGTGTGTTGTGGGGGCGTGCGAAGCCCGTTATCAAGTTCATCTGGAACGGTTAACGCTCCGATATCTTGAACCGGACTGCCATGAGCCTGCACGAACATCCGAACAATCCGATACCAGCCGGCGCCCATTGCGATTTTGTCGAAACACCCGACCGTGTCCGTATACGCTATGCGCACTGGCCGGCCGCGGGCAAAAGGCGGTTGGGAACGGTGACCCTGCTGCAAGGGCGCGCGGAGTTCATCGAAAGATATTTCGAGGTAATCGAGGACCTTCGAGCACGCGGCTTCGCCGTTGTTGCTTTCGACTGGCGCGGTCAAGGCGGTTCGCAGCGCGTCACCCGGAACCCAAACCGGGGACATATCTCGAATTTCAAGAAATTCAGGCTGGATCTGAGGACGGTCCTGAAAAAGGTCTCCCTGGCGACCTATCCCGGACCGCATTTCGCTCTGGCGCATTCTACCGGTGCGTTGGTGCTCTTGTCGGACAGCGAACGGCTGCGGACCATGCTGGACCGGGCGGTTCTGGTTGCTCCGCTGCTGGGATATGCCCCGGGCTCTCGAGGGCCGGAACCCGCTGAGGTCGGCCGGAAACTCCTGAACCTGATTTCCCTTGGCCTTCTCGGGAAACCCGGGCTCAAGACAACGGCGCCCAAGACCTCCGCCTTTGTCGAGAAACTGGGATATCCGGTCGCCCGCGTCCTGTCAGCCATCGGCTTCGGCAGGCTTTACACGCCGGGGGGCGGAAAAAAGCCCGATTGGACGTTTGAGAACAACGGCCTGACATCTGACAGAACCCGGTTTGAACGCTCCGCCGAGGTTCAGGAAGCCGCGCCCGAACTGGCGATCCGGGGTGTCACCTTCGGCTGGCTCAGTGCCGCGACCCGCACGATGAAATCCTTCAGGAGACGCGATGCGGGCCCGAACATGAAACTTCCCTGCCTGGTCTTCGCCGCGGGAAACGATCAGATCGTTTCGACACCGATGATCGAGGATTTCGTGGCGCGCACCAAGGCCGCGGCCTATGTCGAGATACCCGGTGCCGGACATGAAATCATGATGGAGCGGGACATTTACAGAGAGCAGTTCTGGGCGGCGTTCGATGCCTTCATTCCCGGCCTGGAAGCCGAGCAGGACCTCGAACGGGCCTCACGCGGAGAGCGCGAGTTTTCCTAACAGGACGTCGTGCAGACGCGGATCGCCGGAGGCGACGATGCGTCCGCCTTCTGAAGGCGATCCCCCCGTCCAGGTCGTCACGACGCCGCCTGCCCCTTCCACGATCGGGACAAGGGCGACAATGTCGTAGGCCTGAAGACCGGATTCGATAACGGCATCGCCGTGCCCGGCGGCGACCATGCAATAGGCGTAACAATCCGTGCCGTATCTGGACAGCCGAACCTCGGCCTCCACCCGGTCGAAAGCGTCTCGTTCCTCCTGCGTGAACAGGGCCGGCGTGGTTGTGAAGATTGTCGCGTCTTCAAGGCGCGTGCAGGACCGGCTGCGCAGGGACGTCTCACCGAGCGGTCCGCGATACCAGGCCGTTTTGCCGTCTCCGGCAAACCTCTCGCCGATATAGGGCTGAACCATCATGCCGAGGCTGGCGGCTCCCCTGGTTCTCAAGCCGATCAGGGTTCCCCAGGTGGGCAGGCCGGTGATGAAGGCGCGCGTTCCGTCGATCGGGTCCAGAACCCAGACGTTTTCCGCCTCGAGGTTCTCCGGACCGTGCTCTTCTCCCAGAATGCCGTGGTCCGGAAAAGTGCTGTTGATCAGCCTTCTCATGGCCGTCTCGCCGTTTCTGTCGGCAATGGTGACCGGGTCGAAGCCTTTGTCCCATTTGTTGTCGACCGCGAAACCCTGCCGGAAATGCGGCATGATCGCTTCGCTGGCGGCATCGGCAAGTCTGTCCAGAAAAGGCGCGAACGCGTTCGAACCCGGTCCAATTTGCGTCATCTTCGCTCCTGAAAGGCGGTCCGGATTTCCGGAGGGTAAGTCAATGTGACGCTTATATAACCGTTTCTGCTGAAAAATGAATCTGCAAAAGAGGCTTTATTGCTCATTGTTTCATCAGAAAATGAACCTGAATGGGGTTGACCTTTGTGCGGTGCGGTGCGATTTTATTGCAGTGCGATACTTTATCGCATCGCCCTCCTTGGGCGTTTCCTCCCTAGACTCTGGCCGCTTCTTTGAAAGCGGCCTTTTTTTTATTCCGCCGCGATCGGATCGGAATAGAGCGCTGCGTCGGGCATGGAGGTCAGGTCGCGGGCGAAGTCCCGCAGATTGTCGAAAAGATCCTGAAAGCCGCTGGAGGGTTCAAACCTGGTTTCGTTCAAGTAAAGGCCGCGGTTGATCTCGATCTGGAGGGCATGAAGGCCGCTGGCGGGCCTGCCGTAATGCTCCGTGATAAAGCCGCCGGCATAAGGCTTGTTGCGGCTGACGGTATAGCCCATGTTCCGGAGGATCGAATAAGCGAACTCGGTCAGCTCCGGACTGCAGCTCGTTCCATAGCGGTCGCCAAGGATAAAGTCCGGCCTTGTGTCCGTGGTCTGGCATTTGACGCTGGACGGCATGGAATGGCAGTCGATCAGAACCGCATAGCCGAAGGTGACATGGGTCTGGGCCAACAGACGGCGCAAGGTCGAATGATAGGGCTTGTAGATTTCCTCGACCCGGCCGAGGGCTTCCTCGACAGGCAGCTTGGACCGGTAGATCTCATGGTTTTCGCTGACGATCCTCGCCACCGTTCCAAGACCGCCGGCAACGCGGATCGAGCGGATGTTCGCGTAGGACGGCAGACGTCCGCTGAACATTTTCGGGTCGAGCTCGTAAGGCTCCCGGTTCACGTCCAGATAGGCTCTCGGGAAGTGGGCGCGCAGGAGCGGGGCTCCCAGCGGTACGACATGACCGAACAAATCGTCCACATAGGCATCCTCCGACCGGCGGATCGAAACTTCGTCCAGTCTCGACGAGGCAATGAAGTCCGCCGGATACTGGCGGCCGGAATGAGGGGAGTTGAAGACGAAGGGTAGCCGCTGGTCCGCGGGACTAAGAACATCGAACGCCGGAAAACCGTTGAAATCGGCTTCGAATGGAATTTCGGGCGGTGGGCTTTCGATGTCCGACAAATGATGTGTCCCGGTTGTTGAGTTTCTTATGGTGCCAAGGAATCAACACGCAGTCCACAGTCACGGCATCAAAAGCTTAGGAGAACCAATTCTCCCTATCTTTCTGTGGGATTCGAGCTATAACCGGCTTCAGAGGAACTTGCACCGTCCGCAAATATAAAGAAATGGTCGTTTACGATGCCACGTATCCTGCTTGCCGAAGATGATAACGATATGCGTCGCTTTCTCGCCAAGGCGCTGGAGAATGCCGGACACGATGTCGTTTCGTTCGATAACGGTAAAAGCGCCTATGAACGTCTGCGCGAAGAACCGTTTTCCCTGCTGCTTACAGATATCGTGATGCCGGAAATGGACGGCATTGAGCTTGCCCGCCGTGCGACGGAACTGGACCCGGACCTGAAGGTGATGTTCATAACGGGGTTTGCCGCGGTCGCCCTGAACCCGGAATCGGACGCGCCGAAAGACGCCAAGGTGCTGTCTAAACCCTTTCATTTGAAGGATTTGGTGCAGGAAGTGGAGCGCATGCTCGCCGCCTGAGGGGCGTGCCCGCGCAGGTTCCGAATACGGCGCGGGAAATTTTGACAGTTCGGTGAAAAGGGGGGTTGCCTTGATCGGCGTTCCCCGTTATATCGCACTCCACCACGGCGCGCCGGCGCCGGATTACCGAGACATTCGGGCGTGTAGCTCAGCGGGAGAGCACTTCGTTGACATCGAAGGGGTCACAGGTTCAATCCCTGTCACGCCCACCATTTTTGCGCTGATTGAAGTTTCATGAGGCGCGGACCGGACCGAAGCAGGCGCAATCCCTGCAGGCTTCGAGACCGGTGCGGGGCCATAGCTCCGGACTTGCAATTCATCGGCCTTCTCCTGTCGTTCAGGTCAGACAGGGTGACCGGCCGGTTTAGGGACATGAGCGCCTCCGGCGCTCATTTGGTTTAAAGAATCAGGGCCCTGTTGAGGGGGACAGAGACATGAAGATCAAAAACTCGCTCAAAGCGTTGATGGGCCGCCACCGTGACAACCGCATGGTTCGCCGGAAGGGCCGCGTCTACATCATCAACAAGAAAAATCCGCGTTTCAAGGCTCGTCAGGGCTGATACCGACGGCACGTCCGCTGACGCGCGCTTCTGAAAAAACGTTCTGGCCGAACCGGTTAGCAAAGCGTTTTCCGGAAGTGGAGGCAGGTCAGGCAGGCTGTGCACAAAGACGTGTGAATTTACCCGATTGACCGCCGCATACAACGTTCCATAATCGTTGTATGCGGATTTTTGTGTTTGCCCTTCTCTATCTTGCGAGCGCCGTTGTCGTTTCGGCGCAACCGGTGCCCGATCTTGGACCGGAGGTCGATCCGCCGTCGGCGGAGGATTTCAGCCCCATGCCGGAGGAGCCCTCCGAGGAGGGTGGCAAGGTTGTCGTGGAGGAAACCGATCCGGAAGAGGAAGGGTCTCGCCTCGAACAGCTTTTCGCGGACCTTGAAGGGGCCGAGACACCGCAGGCCGCGCAGCGCGCGGCGCGGCAAATCCAGTTGCTCTGGCTGGACTCCGGCAGCGATACCGTGGATGTCCTTATGTCCCGCGCCGGCAGGGCCGTCCAATCGGAAGATTTCAGTCTGGCACTCGATCTGCTCGATGTCGTCGTGCTTTTGAAGCCGAACTTCGCGGAAGGCTGGAACCGCCGGGCAACGGTGCACTACATGCGCGAGGAGTTCGGCAAGTCTCTTGTCGATATCGAGCGCACTCTGGCGCTGGAGCCGCGCCACTGGGGCGCCCTTTCCGGCCTGGCGATCATTCAGCGCCGGCTTGGCTTCAAGGATGAAGCCCTGAAGACCTTCAAGCGTGCGCTGGACGTCTATCCCGGACTGGAGAACGCGGAGAAATCGGTTCAGGACCTTGAGAAAGAGGCAGAAGGTGAACCGGTCTGACCGGCACCGCGTATCCGGTCAGAGCTTCGTGTTCTGATTTCGACGGATTGCCTTTTTCATGATTATTGTTCGACTGTTTATGTTTCTTGTGCTGGCCTTCGGCCTGGTTCTCGCAGCTTCAGGGGCCTATACCGCGTGGCGGGCGCATCAGATTTCCGACCGGATCAGGCCGGATGGAAGTTTCGCCACTGTTGATGGCGTGAAACTGCACTATCATTTCGTTCCCGCGTCAGGGGAGGGCAAAGATGCGCCCTTCCTGGTTTTTCTGCATGGGGCGAGCGGCAATGCCTACGACACATTGATGGCTTTCAGGAAGGCCTTGGAGGGGCGGTACGGGCTGCTCTTCCTGGACCGGCCAGGGCTAGGGTTTTCCGAGCGGGATTTCAGCCGGCACAGTTCCCCCGAAGGTCAGGCGGAACTGATTGAGGCCCTGCTCGAGCGTCTCGGCATCGGGCGGGCGATCGTGATCGGGCATTCCTACGGCGCGGCCGTCACGGCGGCGCTTGGCCTGAGGGCGCCGGAACGCGTGACCGGACTGGCTTTCCTTGCGCCTGCCAGCCACCCCTGGCCGGGCGATGTGGATTGGTATTACAAGCTGGCCGCCATGCCGGTTGCCGGAGAAATCTTCGCCCGGACCGTGGCTTTGCCGTCCGCGGAAATGCTGGCGCCGACGGCTATCGAACGGGTCTTTTCGCCAAACCGGGTGCCGGACGACTACAGCAGCCGGACTAGATTGCCGCTTGTTTTCCTGCCCTCGACTTTCCGCGCCAACTCGGCGGATATCGCGGGGCTGAAGGAAAGCGTGACCCGTCAGTCGAAGCGCTATCCCAGCCTGAGCCAGCCGGCGCTGGTTGTGACCGGAACAAGGGACAAGGTCGTCTGGCCTTCCATACACAGTGAAGGCCTGATGCGGGACCTGCCGGATGCGGACCTGCTTGTGCTGGAAGGGGGAGGGCACATGCCGCATCACACCCATACTGACGAGATCATTTCGGCGCTCGACAAGCTTGTTCTTCGCGTCGAAGCGAAGACTGCGGGCCTGACGCAACAGGCGCGCGCCAAATAGCCACGCGCCTGTTTCAACCGATTAGATCGTTAAATGCCGCCCTGTCCGTCGCTGCCGACAAAGGCAATGCGCAACATGTTGGTGGATCCAGGCGTGCCGAAGGGAACGCCGGCCGTCACAATGATGCGCTGTCCGGGCTTGGCGAATTCATCCGTGAAGGATATCCGGCAGGCGCGGTTGACCATGTCTTCCTCGTTGGCCGCGTCTTCGCTGACGACGCAGTGCAACCCCCACGCAAGCGCAAGACGGCGCGCTGTGGCGATAACCGGGGACAGAACGATCACCGGGCTCGCCGGCCGCTCGCGGGAAGCCCGCAAGCCGGTCGCACCGGAGGTGGTGTAGCAGACAACGGCGGCCAGGTTGAGCGTTTCGGCGATCTGGCGCGCGGCGGCCGAGATCGCGTCCGCGCCGGTGGCTTCCGGTTCCGTCCGCTGCGCATGGATGATGGTGCGGTAGTTATTGTCCTGTTCAACCTGGGTGGCGATCTTGTCCATCGTGGAGACCGCTTCGACCGGGAATTCACCGGCGGCGGATTCCGCCGACAGCATCACCGCGTCAGCTCCTTCGAAGACAGCGGTGGCCACGTCGGAAACCTCGGCGCGGGTCGGAACCGGCGAAGAGATCATAGATTCCAGCATCTGGGTCGCGATTACCACCGGCTTGCCGGCGCCTCGGCAGGCACGGGTGATGCGTTTTTGCAGGCCCGGAACCTGTTCGAGGGGCATCTCCACGCCCAAATCGCCGCGGGCGACCATGATTGCATCGGACAGCTCGATGATTTCGTCCAGTCTGCCGATGGCCTGGGGTTTTTCGATCTTGGCCAGAACACCGGCCTGACCGCGGGTGATCTTGCGGACTTCGGCAAGATCGTCCGGACGCTGCACGAAGGACAGCGCGACCCAGTCGACATTCTGCTCGAGGGCGGCGATCAGGTCCTTGTGATCCTTCTCGGTCATGGCGCTGGTGGCGATTTCCGAATCCGGAACGCTGACGCCTTTGCGGTCCGATAATTTACCGCCGACGATAACCTCGGTCACTGCCTTGGTCTTGCTTGCCTCCAGCACCTTGAGCTGGATCTTGCCATCGTCGAGGAGAAGCCTGTGACCGGGTTCCAGCGCCTGAAGAATTTCCGGATGAGGCAGGTGGACCCGGTTGACGGTTCCGCCGGACGTGTCGGCGTCGAGCGTGAAGGTCGCTCCGTTTTCGAGCATCACGGGGCCGTCCGCGAAGGTCCCGACGCGCAGCTTCGGGCCTTGAAGGTCGGCCAGAATACCGATCGGCCGTCCAACCTTTGCCTCGACAGAGCGAATCCGTTCGACGAGCATCTTCAAACGGTCGTGATCCGCATGGCTCATGTTGATGCGGAACACATCAGCGCCGGAGCGGTACAATTGTTCGATGGTGTCTTCGTCTGAGGATGTGGGGCCGAGTGTCGCTAGAATTTTAACTCGCCGGTTCCGCCTCATCGCCCACCTGTCCCCTGTTGCACGGGTTCGGTCAGCTGAACAGTCCAGCTGCTCTGCTCGCCCGTGTCGATTTCAAAAAAGCCTGTCCGCTCAAAGCCGCGTGCCACGCAGTCCTCAATCCCGCGAATGGTGAATTCCTTTTCCCGGGTACACATGAACGCACGGCCGCCCCATTCGCCGAACTCGTCATAATCAACGGCGTAAATGTAATAGTATCGTGACACCAGGGCGCCGGGAACCAGTGTTTCACAGGAATTGGACGCAAGGTTCCACCAGCCTTCGGTGACCCAGTCGCTCTTGTCCTTGTAGCCGATCGCGACGCCGACCTGGCTGTCGGTCTTGTTGCAAAGCCTCAGATCGGCTTTGGCAACGCTGTTGGATGCCGAAAGAACCATCAGGGACAGAAGTCCGGAAAGGACAGATTTCATGGGCATGCTCATGCGTGCCCAAGACCCACCTTGGTTCCGTTCCCCAACCTGAAACATATGCAGTCGTTCACTTTGCTGCTTTACAGACATTCGCTTTTTGCGTGGACAGATGGGACTTGTCAACGTCGTTAACCAAACTGGCGCGGCTTTCACCCAACCTTGTCTCCAAATGCCCTCTCCTTGCCGTTTGCCCAAGAGGGGAGACTGACCTCCTATGTGATCAGAAATGGGGCGGTAACAAGGCGGAAATGGTTGTGGCGGTCAATTGGCGAGCTTTCTGGGTAAAGTTGTCGCCTGAAGCCGGCAAAAGCACCAAATATCAACAGGCTAGTGTGGTGATGTTGAGAATCGTGCGTTGATTGCCGCTCTCTCGGCAAAGAGTTTCATTTCTGAAAATCACGCTCGAAACAAAACAGGGCTGGCCATATCTTTCCGACCCCTGGGCTGGTTCCGGGCGTGGCGCCAGATGTGGCAAGCTTCACAATTCGGGAGGCTGGAGAGATGGCTGGAAAACAATCGGCTGAAAAGTCGGCAGTTCGTGCGAAACTTTGAAATCGAACTTGGTTCAGCGGCCGGTTTGCCGTAAACCTGTGCGCCTGCGCCCCCTTTCCGCTGGCTCGTGCAAGGCCATGGGGAGGGGGTTCCGGAAATTTTCATGAAATAGGCAATGACAGACAGCGCAGCCGAAGTCGAAGAGGCATTCCAGCCGTTTGAATATGTTCATGGCGACTACGCCTCCGGAATCCTGCTGTTGTGCGATCACGCAAGCAATGCGGTGCCGCGCGAGTACGGAGACCTCGGTGTGCCGCCGGAGCAGTTCCAGCGTCATATCGGCTACGACATCGGCGCCCGGGCCGTGACTCTCGAACTGGCCAGGCGGCTTGGCGCGCCGGCGTGCCTGACGACCTACTCCCGGCTGCTGATCGACCCGAACCGGGGCGACGACGATCCGACGCTGATCATGCGCCTGTCTGACGGAGCCGTGGTGCCGGGCAACGCGAAGGTCGGCAGGTCGGAGCGGGCCAATCGGATCGAGCGCTTTCACAAGCCTTATCACGACCTGATCGACCGGACACTCGACGCAATGATGGCCGACGGGCCCCCGCCTGTCGTCGCCTCCATCCACAGTTTCACACCTGTCTGGCGCGGGGTGCCCCGGCCCTGGCACGCCACGGTCCTCTGGGATTGCGACCCCAGGGCCGTAAGGCCGATGCTTGACGGCCTCAGGGCGCAGGAGGGACTGATCGTGGGCGATAACGAGCCTTACGACGGGGCTCTCAAAAACGACACAATGTATCGCCACGCAATGCGTCGCGGGATAGCGCATGTGCTTCTGGAGTTGCGGCAGGACCTGATCGCGGACGCGGCGGGATCGACCGAATGGGCCGGGCGGCTTGAGCCGATCCTTCGCGATATCGCGCAGCGGCCCGAATGCCGGCGAATCGAGAAATACAAGTCACGCAGCGACACTTGAGTGTGCCGCGGAGTTCATCAAGTCAGAGGGAGCTCAGGGAGATGGATGAACAAACCAAACTGGAATTGGAAGCGGCTGTCTTCAGGCGTCTGGTCGACCATCTCAGGGGCCGGACCGATGTCCAGAACATCGACATGATGAACCTTGCGGGCTTTTGCCGGAATTGTCTGTCCAACTGGTATCAGGACGCCGCCGAGGAAAAGGGGCTGTCCCTGGACAAGTCGGAGGCCCGCGAAATCGTCTACGGCATGCCCTATGAGGACTGGAAGACGAAATATCAGACCGAAGCGACCGACAAACAGAAAGCCGAGTTTGAAAAGAACCGGCCCCAGCACTGATTGCGGTACTTTTTGCGCGAGGGTTGCTTGACGCTTGAGCGTGACTCTGGCACGGCACGCTGACTTCAAACTTATCGCCGATGCTCTAAGAACAAAGAACAAGGAGAACTCTATTCATGTCCGATCCCGGTGGAGTGGCAGCCGATCAACTGCGAGCGTTTGTCGAACGTATCGAACGCCTGGAAGAAGAAAAGAAGGTCATCTCGGACGACATCAAGGATGTCTACGCCGAGGCCAAGGGCAATGGCTACGACGTCAAGATCCTGCGCAAGGTGGTTTCCCTGCGCAAGAAGCAGCCGCATGAGCGGGAAGAGGAAGAAGCGGTGCTCGACCTCTACATGCATGCGCTAGGGATGGCTGGTCCGGGCCCGTCCGAAGGCTGAATTTCTCAAGGCCTGCGTTGGAAAGGGCGGCCCTTCGGCCGCCCTTGACTCCGCCGACACACGTCATGCCGTCATTCCGGTCAGCATGCCACAAAGCGGCATTGTGTGAGCCGGAATCCAGCTGACATGCGCGAGCGGCAGCGAGCACCTTCTCTCATATCTATCTGATGTAATTTGAGTATTGAGCGCCTTTGGCGCAGAAGATTTCTGGTTTCCGGATCTGCGCGCAGCTCCGCTGCACTTGTCCGGAATGACCGTCTGAGAGCCGCCCTTCGGCCACTCTTTTCGTTCATGGCAAAGCCGCGATTGCGGCCTTCCGGTATTTTTCAATTGGGATTTATCTGGCGAAGCGCACGGGCAGAACGACGACAGCCGGTCCGTCGAACCTGTCGGTTCTGAGGCTGCCATAAGGCCGGTTTTCAAAGCTTGCCGCGACGAAGCGGTTACCCGGTTTCATAACGTTTTTCAGTTCACGCTGATTGGGATGGCTCAACCAGGCAAAGGACTGATGGCGGGTCGTTCTGGAGCCCGACAGGAGTGCCGGCGCGGATTTGTCGGGCAGGCTCGCGAAACCCGCGAGAGGGTCGACGATCCGATCCTTGGGAATGCGACCCGAGACGGTGGGTTTCGCCTGTTCGTCTCGCGTCAGCTGGCCTTGCCGGCCGGCGGGTTGCGGTTCTGCTGCCGGTGCGCGCAGCGAGCGGCTCAGCGCCGGAACCGGAGGCGTTGCGGTCGCGGATGCGTAGGCAAGTGTCGCGGCGGGGCGCGGGGCGGGGGTTGGCGAAGGCGTGGCGGAAGCCGTCGCCGCAGCAATTGCCGCCACCGGATCTTCAGCCGGCGCGCTAGCGGGGACCGGAATGGAGCCGGTCTGCCCAAGGGCCTGCGCCGCGTCCTGAGCGGCTTCGCTCAGGCGCTGGTCGGGTTTGTGCGAAGGCGCGCGGGCGACCTGAAACCGGGAGTCGAGGGTCGCATCCGTCAGAGCCGGCTGGCCGGCTTCCAGTGCCGCACGCTGGGCGTCCAGGGTGTTGGGGGCGGGCGGCGCCTCTGAAACCGACGGCGCCGCTGCGGCGGCCTGGGGTTTGGAGGAGGGGGCCGCACTGGCCACAACAATCGGTGCGGCTTCGGGGGCCGGGGTCTCCTGCGGCGCAGGCTCGACGAACTTGCGGGCTGGAACAGGCGGGTTTTCGATGACGGGAGAGACCGTGTCCGCCGCAGGGCTTGCCTGGGCGCCGGCACCGATGGCGCCGGGAGGAGCCTTGTCGCCGGCCGGCTTGTCCCTGCCGCCGCCGAACAGGCTCGCAAACAGGTTGCCGCCGGACGACGGACGCTCCTGGGCGCTGGCAGTTGTCGTCTTCGACGGATTGGTCAGGCTCTGGTTGCGTGTGCTTGGCGACCGGTCGTTGGAGGCGACAAGTGTCGGGCGGGACGAACTCTTGCCGAGTTTTCCGGCCTTCGCCTGCGCGAGCGCGATTTTATAGCCGCTGAGCGGTTTGCCGTCCGAGGGAATATGCAGGGTTTTTCCGTCGGGAAAGACCTTGGCCAGCTGCGAGCGGCTCATGCGCGGCCAGTGCCGCACGCGGCCGGTGTCCATGTGGACGAAAGGCGAGCCCGACCGCGGGTAGTATCCCACGCCGCCGATCTGCTTTTTCAGGCCCGTGGCGCGCAGCTTGGCGAGGTTTACGCCCGGAATGTAGAAGTCCATCGCTTTGCCGAGCGTATGCTGGCTGTTCTTTGCAACTCCGGAGGAGCGCTTGCGCAGCATGTTGTTGGTTGCCGGCGACCGGTAGCTGGACACGACGTGGATATGATCTCTGGCTCCGACCTTCTGGTAGACTTCCCAGACAAGGTCGAGAAGTTCCGGATCCATTTTGATGATTTCGTTCCGCCGCCAGTCCCTCAGGAAGCGGTTGGCTTCCCGGAGCCCCTGGGGCAAGTAACGGCCGTTCTTCTTGAAGGTGACCGATACGCGCTCTTTGGTGTGCGTATTGTAAAGCTTGAGCGTGCGGGTTTCGGCCTGGGCGGATGTCAGGCAGGCAGACAAAATCGCAAGCGCGCCCACCGCTTTCGCGGCACGCTTCAACCAGCCGACGGCGCTGAAACCAACTAACCGATTACGCAATCTCTATCTCGCCGTATCCGAGGGTTCTCACCCATCCCGTGCTCCCCAGCAGGAGCGCCATTCTTAATCGCTGCAGGTTAAGAAGTTTTTACCCTAATTTCACTTGCCCGATAATCGTTGCCCAACTGCAACGTTGCAAGTGTGAACACTCCGAACCGCCTCCGTGCCGCTGGATAAAGGGAGAATGCGTCAAAAAATCGTCCAATTCCCTTTCACGAGCTTATTCGGACAGTACACCCCGCTGAAAAGCCGTAGGTCCTGAACCGACGCTACTCGCGGTGGATTCTAAGCCCGTCCGCTCCGGCTGTCCTTGAACTGTGTCAATTCAGGCGGCGGCGTCCTTGCCGTCTTCCTCGAGGCCGTATTCCTTCAGCTTGCGGTAAAGGGTCGAGCGGCCGATGCCGAGCCGTTTGGCGACTTCGGTCATGCGCCCCGAGTAGTGGGCGATGGCGGCACGGATCAGTTCTTCTTCAATGTCCGCAAGCTTTCGGACATGTCCTTCCCGATCGAGGTTGCGCATGAAGCCGAACGGCGCTGACTGTTCGAAACCGGTTTGCGCGGGTGGAGAGGAGACGGCCGGGGCCTGTGGCGCCGCGGACCGGTGCGGAGCATGCTGAAAAGGCGCGGGGGCGGGCGCTTCCCCGACACCGGAAGGGACTGCGGGCCTCGGGTCGGAAACCGTCAGTTGTTCGGTCGCGGCCTGGATTTGCGGGAAGTCGTCTTGCGTCAACTGTGCGCCGTCGCACAAAACGACGGCACGGAAAACGGCGTTTTCCAGTTGCCGGATGTTTCCCGGCCAGTTGTAGTCCTGAAGCATGGCGACGGTGTCGGGGGTGACGCCGGCGACCTGCGGCTTGCCCTCCTCGGCCGCGAAACGGGCCAGGAAGTGGCGGGTCAGCGCAGGAATATCCTCCCGCCGGTCGCGCAAGGGCGGGATCCAGATCGGAAACACGTTCAGCCGGTAGAAGAGATCCTCCCGGAAGACGCCTTCCTTCACCTGGTCGATCAGTCGCCTGTTGGTCGCGGAAATCAAACGGAAATCGACTTTGACGGGACGGCGGGCGCCGATCGGATCGATTTCGTTTTCCTGAATGGCGCGCAGAAGCTTGACCTGCACATCCTGCGGCAATTCGCCGACCTCATCGAGAAAGAGCGTTCCGCCACTGGCTTCCTGGAACTTGCCCACATGCTTGTCGACGGCGCCGGTGAAGGCGCCTTTCTCGTGACCAAACAGAATGGATTCGACAAGGTTTTCCGGGATTGCGCCGCAATTCACGGTCACGAGCGGTCTGGACTTGCGGTCGCTCGACCCCTGAATGGCGCTGGCGATCATTTCCTTGCCGACACCGCTTTCTCCTTCGATCAGGATCGGAATGTTGGACGCGGCCGCC
The DNA here is from genome assembly GCF_017309185.1 of Roseibium aggregatum. Taxonomy (GTDB): domain Bacteria; phylum Pseudomonadota; class Alphaproteobacteria; order Rhizobiales; family Stappiaceae; genus Roseibium; species Roseibium aggregatum_B. The sequence goes on from NZ_JAEKJZ010000004.1 coordinate 255,099, forward strand.
CGTTTGCCCAGACTGATCACCCGTTCCATCGCCGGGGAGTTGGTGATGATGTCGGCGAATGTCAGCGTTCCCGACGCCTGTTTGCGGAACCGGGTGATTTCCTCTTCAAGGGCCGAGGTCTTCAAGAGATTGCGGATCGAGACATTGAGCCGTTCGGGTGCGACCGGCTTGACCACGAAGTCCTGGGCGCCGGCATTCATGACGCTGACGACCGTGTCGATGCCGCCATGAGCGGTCTGCACGATCACCGGCGTCGCGTTCTTGTCTTCGCGCAACCTTTTGAGAACGCCGAGACCGTCCAGCTCCGGCATCACCATGTCCAGGATGATCAGATCGATGTCGCCTGCTTCCGGCCCGCTCATGATGCGCACGGCTTCGACACCGTTTTCCGCTGTCTTGGACCGGTAGCCGAATTTCTTGACCGCTTCCTGAAGCAGCCTGCGCTGAATCGGATCGTCATCAACGATGAGAATTTTGCCGCTGAGTGCTTGCATGAGAGGCCTTGTCCGTCCCGATCTGTCTCGTTTCGGACCATTCTGGTCGCGATTGGGTAAATAAATCGTCCAGGACGAGGCGAAAAATTTATGTGATTTCGATTGCCGGGAAGGGGCCGGGACGACTAGTAACGATGTATGAGTTTCTGACGCCCTCACGCGAGACATCAGTCCACTGGAGAAGAGAATGCCGACGACGCGTCCCGTTTTTGCGCCCCAGTCTTCAGCTTCAGCAGATCTCGGAGACCTGCCCGAATGGGATCTGAGCGATCTTTACCCGGCGATGGATGCACCCGAGGTTGGTGCGGATCTGAAAGAAATCCTGGATCGGAGCAAGACCTTCGAGACATCCTACAAGGGACGCCTGGAGGATCTCGCGAAGGACAATGTTCCTGCTCTGGTTACCGCGATCCGCGCCTATGAGGATCTGGAAGACCTGATGGGCCGGCTGATTTCGTTCGCCGGGCTCGCCTATGCCGGCAACACGATCGATCCCGCGACGCAAAAATTCTACGGCGACGTCCAGGAACAGATCACCACCGCTAGCTCACATCTGCTGTTCTTCACCCTGGAGATGAACAAGATCGACGACGCGGTGATGGAAAAGGCGCTCGCCGACACCGGCCTGGCGTACTACCGTCCCTGGATCGAGGACCTGCGCAAGGGCAAGCCCTATCAGCTGGAGGACCGGGTCGAGCAGCTCTTTCACGAAAAGTCGGTCACGGGCGGCGGGGCCTGGAACCGTCTTTTCGACGAGACGATGGCGTCCTTGACATTCGATGTCGCAGGCGAGGAGCTGGGTATTGAACCGACGCTCAACCTGCTTGTGGATCCGAAGCCGGAAACCCGCCGCCTGGCGTCGGAAGCGCTCACAAAAACCTTCAAGGACAATTTGCGGGTCTTCACGCTGGTCACCAACACGCTGGCCAAGGACAAGGAAATCTCCGACCGGTGGCGGAACTTTTCCGATGTCGCCGACAGCCGGCACCTCGCCAACCGGGTGGAGCGGGAGGTGGTCGACGCGCTTGTCGCCGCCGTGCGTGACGCCTATCCGCGTCTGTCGCACCGCTACTACAAGCTGAAGGCCAAATGGCTCGGCATGGAGCAGCTCAACACCTGGGACCGCAACGCGCCGCTGCCGGATGCCGACACGCGCGTGATCCCCTGGGCGGAGGCCAGGGAGACGGTCCTGTCCGCCTACAACGCCTTTTCGCCCGATATGGCCGGCATTGCGGCGCGCTTTTTCGAAAGGCGCTGGATCGATGCGCCGGCGAGGTCCGGCAAGGCTCCGGGCGCGTTCGCCCACCCGACGGTGCCGAGCGTCCACCCCTATGTGCTTGTCAACTATCAGGGCAAGGTTCGCGATGTGATGACGCTGGCCCATGAGCTGGGTCACGGGGTGCATCAGGTGCTTGCCGGGCCGAACGGACCGCTGATGGCGCCGACCCCGCTCACGCTTGCCGAAACCGCGAGCGTCTTCGGCGAAATGCTGACATTCAAGTCGCTGCTGGCCAAGGCGGAGAGCCCGCGCACAAGAAAAATCATGCTCGCCTCCAAGGCCGAGGACATGATCAACACGGTGGTGCGTCAGATCGCGTTCTACACCTTCGAGCGCAAGGTCCATACCGAACGGCGCAACGGAGAGCTGACATCGGACAAGATCGGCGAGCTCTGGCTCTCCGTGCAGGGAGAAAGCCTGGGGCCGGCCATCAAGCTGAATGAGGGCTACGAGACTTTCTGGACCTACATCCCCCATTTCATCCATTCACCGTTCTACGTCTATGCCTATGCCTTCGGCGACTGCCTGGTGAACTCGCTTTACGCGGTTTACGAGGATGCGGAGGCCGGCTTCCAGGAGAAATATTTCGACCTCCTGAAGGCGGGCGGCACGAAGCACCATTCGGACCTGCTTGCGCCGTTTGGTCTCAGTGCGGCCGATCCGGATTTCTGGAAGAAAGGTCTTTCGGTTATCGAGCGCATCATCGATGAGCTTGAAGAGCTCGACGACGCCTGAAGGGAAGGGGAGTTAAAGCTGCATGGACGTAAAAACGGCTCCCCCCTTTCTGCATACGCCCTATGACGGTTCCAGCCAGCCTTTCTCGGTCGGGCTGAAGCCGATCGGCGAGGACGTCTTGCTGGAGCCGGACCGGTTCCTGGATCCGTATCTGCACGAAAAGCAGGACCTTCTTTCGCAGAAGCGGGATGCGGTTTTCGGAGCCGAGCCGGGAACGGAAGACGCGCAGGCGGAGGTCTTGAGCCTCATTCTGGATAATCTCGACCGCTATCACGGCGACAGGTACCGGATCGGTCCAGACAGTGTCGAAATACCCGAAGCCGGTCTGAAAATTCCCCTACAGGGGGAACCAGCGCTTCTGACGGCCTCGATGCTGGTTCAGGAAGACCTCGTTCTCATGCGGGCGGGCCCGGACGGCTATCGCCTGGTCGCCGCGTCTCTGTGTTTTCCGTCTTCCTGGTCGCTGACGGAGAAATTCGGCCGGTCGATGACCGGTATTCACGACAACGTGCCGGGCTTCAACGGCGCGCGCATGGGAAACATGGTCGCGCGGTTGTTTGAAAACCTGAAACCGGGCCAGCTCGTCTGCCGGTATAACTGGTCGCTTTACGCCGATCCCGGTCTGCATCACCCCAAACCCAAGCGTATCCGGGCGGAGATTCACGCGGGTCTGTTGGCCCGGCTTTTCATGCGCGTCGAGCGGCAGACTTTGCAGCGGTTGCCGGGCTCGGGAGATCTTCTGTTCACCATCAAGGTGCATCACGATCCGCTGGCTCCGCTCGCAAAACACGAGGACCGGGCGCGACTTGCCTCCGGCCTCAGAGAACAGCTTCTGGCTCTCGATGAAGACCAGCTCGCCTACAAGGGTATTGCGCAAATGCGCGACGATCTGGCGCGTTCGCTCGAGACCATCATCGACTGAGTTTCCAGAGTGCTCCGAAGGCGATGTTCCGTTCCATCTGGATATTGCCCTTGAAGCTCATATTTAGTGCGGTGAAACACCGTCTGACAAAAGTGGGAGCACCGTTCCGACATGCCCGAGAGCAGGGACCGCGAAAGCAATAGGTTATCGGCCCGTATGGGCCGTTATGCCAAGGTCGGCACCAATATGGGCGGGCTTGCCGCCAAGGTGGCTGGGGCCAAGCTGTTTGGCAGGGAACTCGACAACGCCAAGAACGCGGCCGAGCTTGCCGCTGCCCTCGGCGGGCTCAAGGGGCCCCTGATGAAGGTGGCTCAGCTGCTGTCGACCATTCCCGACGCCCTGCCGCCGGAGTACACGACCGAACTGGCCCAATTGCAGGCGAGCGCGCCGCCGATGGGCTGGGCTTTTGTCAAACGGCGGATGCGAGCCGAGCTCGGGCCTGACTGGCAGGGCCGGTTCGCCGAATTCGGGCGGGAGCCGGCGGCGGCGGCCTCTCTCGGACAGGTGCACCGGGCGACCGCCCATGACGGCCGGGTCCTGGCCTGCAAGCTGCAATATCCGGACATGGCATCAGCGGTGGAAGCGGATCTGAAACAGCTCCAGATGCTGTTCTCGCTGCACCGGCGCATGAGCCCGGCCATCGATACGCGGGAAATCGCCAAGGAAATCAGCGCCCGGGTCCGCGAGGAACTCGACTATGTCCGCGAGGCCGCCCATATCGCCATGTATCGGGAGATTCTGTCCGACAGCGAGGAAGTCCGGGTGCCCAGCGTGGTGGAGGAATTATCGACCGGACGGCTGCTGACCATGGGCTGGCTAACGGGAAAGCCGCTTCTCGACTACAAGGAACACTCCCAGGAGGAACGCAATCTTCTGGCCAGGACCATGTTTCATGCCTGGTGGCATCCGTTCAGCCACTTTGGAGTGATTCACGGTGACCCGCACCTCGGCAACTACACCGTGTTCGAGCAGGACGGCGCCCCGGCGGGGATGAACCTGCTCGACTACGGCTGTATCCGGATCTTTCCGGAAAGCTTCGTCCATGGCGTCGTTGAGCTCTACCGGGGGCTCCTGGAGGAGGACAACGACCGGATCGTTTCAGCCTACGAACGCTGGGGCTTCTCGAACCTCAAGAAGGAGGTCATCGAGGTCCTGAATATCTGGGCGCGTTTCATCTACGGGCCGCTTCTGAGCGACCGGGTCCGTTCGATCGCCGACGGCGTGTCGGCGGCCGAATACGGACGGAAGGAAGCCTTCCGGGTACATTCCGCCCTGAAGGAACTCGGCCCGGTCACCGTGCCGCAGGAGTTCGTTTTCATGGACCGGGCTGCCATCGGGCTCGGCGGCGTCTTCCTGCATCTGAAGGCCGAACTCAACTTCTTCCGGCTCTTCAATGAACAGATCGACGGCTTCGACGCCGAACAGGTAAGCCGGCGTCAGAGCGCGGCACTGAAGGCGGCGGGCCTCGCCGATGCGCCGCACGCGGCGTGAGAGGCCGGTTGAAACCTGCTTGAAAGGGACGTAATCGGCGATCCCCGCCCGAATTGGCCAATCGCAACATTGCCGAACAGGAAAACTTTGTTGTATGAAGACTGCCAATCGATTTTTTCCTGGGGGGACTTTCATGTCTGACGATACCGCGCCGGCTATGGATTACGAGGCTCACGAACAGACCTACGAGGGGTTCATCACCTTTTCCAAGGTCGGAACCATCGCCGTTCTGAACATCGTTCTCTGCCTGATCCTGTTCGCGTTTGGCGGTACGGTCGCCACGGTGTTCGGCTGGCTGATGCTGATCGCGACGATCGTTGCTTCCGTCATTGGCGTAGCGCTCGGCGCATCGGGCTGGATGGCTCCGGCAGCGGTGTTCGTGCTGACTGGCATTCTCGCCATTCTCACGGTCTGAGGACCGACGGAGGAACTTCGCGCCTGAAGGCGTTTTGTAAAAGAGGCGCGGGTTTACCGCGCCTTTTGTTTTAAGACGATGACCCAGAGCGTTCCTTCCACTTTCGACTACAGACCGCCGGCGGATCCCTATCTCGCTGTGCTCCACGCCGACGAAGACCTGCTGGTTGTCGACAAGCCGAGCGGTCTTTTGAGCGTGCCCGGCAAGCGGGTGGAGCATGCCGACTGCCTGGAACTGAGGGCGCGGGACGCCTATCCGCAGGCACGGATCGTGCACCGTCTGGACATGGATACCTCTGGCGTCATGGTTCTGGCGATGAACCCGGCCGCCCACCGCCATCTCGGCCTGCAATTCGAACGGCGCAAGACGGCGAAGACCTATCTGGCCGATGTCTGGGGACATGTCGCGGAGAATGAGGGCGAGATCGACCTGCCGCTCATTTGCGACTGGCCAAATCGGCCGAAACAGATGGTCAGTTTCGAACACGGCAAACCGGCACTCACCCGGTTTCAGGTGCTGGAACGCTTTGAGGTCACGACCAGGGTGCGGCTCTTTCCGCATACCGGCCGGTCGCACCAGCTCCGGGTGCACATGCTCGCGCTCGGTCATCCGATCGCGGGAGACCGTTTCTATGCGCAAGGGGATGCGCTTGCCGCATCGTCCCGGCTGGCCCTGCACGCCGAATGCCTGGAACTCCACCATCCGGCGAATGGCGAGCGGGTGAGTTTCCGCTCGGCGGTGCCCTTTTAACGAGGCACCTCGAAGGGACGGTCACCGCCGCTCGGGATCATGGCCGGGGTAGAGATCCTGCATGCGGTTTCCGCAGATGGCGCGGATGATTCCGGTTTCTTCCGGGGTCAGTTCCGCCGTTTCCCGGTCGGCGCGTTCCGGCGTCGTACCGGGGTCGGAGGCCGGCTCCCGGATATCGACCGGGGTGTCAGCGACCTCGGGTTTGATGCCGCGTAAACCGCCGAAGGCTTCGATCCCTGCGATGGTTGCATCGCGGTTTTCGATCAGATCCTCATACCGTACGACGTGCAGCATGGACGGCAGGTTCTGGAAGTCTTTCTTCATCAGGGCGGCGATTACGTCGGTGTTCTGGACCCATCGATTGCAGGCCTTGACCAGTCTTTCCTCGTTGACGATCCAGTTCTCGGCTTTTTGCGACCTGATGACATCGTAGACGTTCCGGTACATGTAGATGCACTTCAGATCCGAGATCAGGTCCGCGATTTTCACGATTTGCGAAAAATTGAGGCTGGGAACCGTCGTGGCCCAGACTTCCTTGTCGATTTGCCGTGTCGCCTCGTCGAAATGCTGCCGGTAGAATGTAACCGCGCCGACCAGGGCGTGTTTGCCAAACTCTCCTGGCAGATCAAGGGAAACCATCCAGAAATCATAGTTTCCTTCGAAGACATTCGCCCATTCGGCCTCATGCCTTGGTTCGTGCTCCTGAATGGCGACCATTTCCTGGTGCGCGAACTCGCAGATCTGGCGGAGCCGTTCGCCGGTGTTTTCGCCGTAGCAGATACCGTTCTGGGAACTGCTGATCAGCCTTTGCAAAAGCATGGTACCGGAGCGGGGCGCCGCCGAGGTGACGAAAATCGGATTGGCTGTCATCTGGGAAGGGTGCCTTCAGCGCGTGGGCGCGAACGAGTGAAGTAGCGAATCGAGCAAAGGCTAACACAGTTGCCCGACCGGGTCGAAACGGGCAGGAACCTGTTCGGTGGATGCCGGCTGCAATCAGGTCGCGGAACCGCCCAGGGCACGCATCTTGTCAAGCCATTTGCCGACCTTTGCTTCGCTGGTGTTTTCCACCATGCCAAAGACCGTGGATCTGACCGGCTTGAAGCCGATAAAGCCAAGTATGTTGCGCTTCAGGTTCTTCAGGCTGTGCGCCCGGTACCAGAAAGTGTAGGCGAAGGCCGGCATGCCCGTGGTGACGACCACGCGGGCCGATTTGCCGCGCATCTTTCCCTTAGGCCATCTGTCCTGTTCCGACCTTTCGAAGGCGGTGTCATAGTGGAGGACCTGCTCCAGGAAGGCTTTGGTGTAGGCCGGCAGCGTGCCGAGCCAGAGCGGGTAGATCAGAACGAGATGATCCGCCGAGAGCAGCGCGTCGCGGGCGGGCTGGAGAACGGCGGGCGTCGGCTCGTGTTCAAATTCGGAGGGCTTGCGCAGCACGGGAAACTCGAGATCGGCAATGCGGATCAGGGTGGTCCGATGCCCGGCTGCTTTCGCGCCCTCCTCACAGGCCAGGGCGAGGGCGTGGCAGAGATGCCTGTCCACCGGGTCCGGGTGACCGTCCAGGATAAGTATCGAGGTCATGACGCGCCTGTCTTTTCTGTGGAACAGGCGGATTATAGGTGACCGGCGACGGCAAGGCGTTGACCTTTGTCACGCGTGCCTTGCTCCGCTCGGCAGGTCCTAACCCCGGCCGACCCGGCCGAGACCCTCACGGGCGATCTTGTTCGAGTTGTCGAGGGTGATCGCGCGGGTGAAGTTGCGGTGCGCATCTTTCGGCTTGCCGAGCATTTCCAGGGCGAGGCCCCGGTTCGCCCAGGCAACGGCGGAATCCCGGTCGAGGTTGACCGCCATGGACAGGTCGGCGAATGCCGCGTTCGGGTCGTTGATCGCCAGGTAGGAAATGCCGCGGGCGATATAAGGCGCCGCGGCCTTGGGGTTGAGGCCGATTGCGGTCGCAAAATCCTCGATGGCGCGGTTGTCCTGATTCTGGGCCTGATAGATCAGGCCCCGATTGTAGAACGCGCGGGCGTCGCTGCTGTCGCGGGTGATGACCGAGTTGAAGTCCGCCAGGGCGGCGCTGAAATTGCCTTGCTGACGATAAATGTTGCCCCGGCCCACATAGGCGACATCGTAATCCGGCTTGATGTTGATCGCGCGGGTATAATCGGCAATCGCCAGCTGGTCCTGACCCTGACGCCGGTAGACCAGGGCCCGGTTGGCATAGGTCTGATAGGATTGCGGGTTGAGCTGAAGCGCCCTGTCGAAGTCCTCGACCGCCTGATCGAGCTTGCCGGCCTGACCGTAGGCGATGCCGCGCGTGCTGTAGGCATGGGCGTCTGACGGATTGGCTTCGATCACCGCGGTCAAAGAGGCGATGTTGGTGGACGACCCGGCCGATGAATTGACCGGAACCCCATCGTAAACGCCGGAGGTGTTGCAGGCGCCCAGAAGCGATGCAAGTCCGAGCAGGAAGGCGTGTGGCAGGTACTTGCGCATGCGGCCCTTGATGTCTTTCTTGATCAGGCGATTGGACATGCCGTTCATCTGCCTCCAATGGGGCGGGAATATGGCTCGGTTCCGATCCCGGAAGCATGTCCAAAGCCAACTTCGCAAAACGCCAAAAAGCCGACCGTGACATCGGCCGGCCTTACGGCAAAACTGCTTAGGAATGGCTGGCCGTGCGGCCGGGCTCAACTCAAGCCGCGCTTAGCGGCGAGCGGATTTGCCCGGAACGAGACCTTCGCGCTGAGCCCGCTTGCGAGCCAGCTTGCGCGCGCGGCGAATGGCTTCAGCCTTTTCACGCGCCTTCTTTTCGGACGGCTTTTCAAAGTGTCCGCGAAGCTTCATTTCACGGAAGATGCCTTCGCGCTGCATCTTTTTCTTAAGCGCTTTCAGCGCCTGATCGACATTGTTGTCGCGAACCAAAACCTGCACGCGTTTTTTCCCGTTCTTGATGCGCCGCGGCCAATCCGCGGCAGAATTGGATATTGCCAGTATTGGACAATGATTGAAGCGAGGTTTGGCCAGCCGGTCCCGTCACCACCTCGAAACACGCAAGGAATGCACGAGGCATTCACCCGTGAGTTCAAGTGTCCAGATGTGTACAGAAACCTGATCGCCGCTGACGCGTCGCTCACTTTGGGCGGTTGAATACCAGAGCGGGCGGCGCATGTCCACAGCCAAACGAAAATAAAGGCGCGCGACCCGTTCCGCCGCAAGAGGTTCCCCGCGCAGCAGGCGCTTGCCCGGTGAACCGTTGCGCTGGACAGATACCGGTTTGGCTATTAGTGGTGAAGGCCATCTGCCGTAGTCCCGACGAGCCCGACCGGGCAGGCTGGCCGCCCAAAATTTGGAGAAAGAATGACGCAGACCGCGTCAAACACCCCCGATTCGCAATCGGGAACGTCCTTGTGGCGGAGCGATATCCTGCCGACGCTGGCGCTTGGCCTGCCGCTGGCCGGTGCGCAGATCGCGCAAATGGCGATCAATACGACCGATGTCCTCATGATCGGCCGCCTCGGGGCGGAGGAACTGGCGGCGTCGGTTCTGGCCTTCAACTTCTACATGCTGCTCTGGTTCTTCGGCATGGGGATCATTCAGGCGGTGATCCCTCTGGCGGCGCGCGCCCGGGGACAGCGCAAGGCACGCGACCTGCGCCGGGCGGTCCGAATGGGGTTCTGGGTCTCCGTTCTCTTTTGCGTGCCGGTCTGGGGCGTTCTGTACTTCATAGAAACGATTCTGCTGGCCGTCGGGCAGGAGCCCCGGCTGGCCGCGCTTGCCGGTCACTACATGCACGTTCTGCAATGGGCCATGCTGCCGGCACTTCTGATCATGGCCGTGCGCGGGTTTCTCACGGTGATGGAGCGAACCCAGGTGGTTCTTTGGGCAACAATCGCCGGCGCGGTGGTGAATGCCGTTCTGGACTATCTGCTCATTTTCGGGGAGTTCGGGTTTCCACGCCTGGAGCTGGTGGGGGCGGGCATTGCCTCCGTCTTCAGTGCCTCGACCACCTTCCTGTTTCTGCTTGCCTATGCCGTCTGGCATCCGAAGCTCAAGCGCTACTATATCGTTGGCCGGATCTGGCGGTCCGACTGGCCGGTGTTCTTTCAAATCCTGCGTCTGGGAGTTCCGATCGCGTTGACCCTTACCGCGGAAGGGGCCCTGTTCACCGCGTCGTCCGTGATGATCGGCTGGCTCGGGACCCTGCCGCTCGCTGGGCACGGCATCGCTCTGCAGATCGCCTCCATTACCTTCATGGTTCCCGTGGGATTGTCGGTGGCGGCGATGACGCGGGTCAGTCTCGCGGCCGGGCGCGGCGACCATGAAGCCGTCGGCCGTGCCGGCTGGACGGCTCTCGGCGTGACGGTGGTCTGCATGGGCTCCTTCGGGGTGCTGTTCTGGACCATGCCGGAGTTTCTCGTCGGTCTTTATCTTGACGCGAGCGATCCGCAATCGGCGGAGGTGCTGGCTTACGGTGTATCCTTCCTGCTTGTCGCGGCGCTCTTCCAGCTTGCCGACGGAGGCCAGATCATAGGGGTCAACAATCTGCGCGGCCTCGGCGACACCGCAATCCCGCTGCTTTATGCCTTGTTCGGTTACTGGGTGGTCGGCATCAGCCTGTCCCTGGGGCTCGGATTTGCCGCCGGCTGGGGCGGGGTTGGTGTCTGGAGCGGACTGGCCGGTGGCCTTGCCTGTGTCGCGTTCCTGGCGAACCGACGCTTTGCCCGCAGGGAAGAGCTGGGGCTGGTCACCGCAGCGTGAGTTGAGGTTACGGTCATGGCCACCAGTGCGAGCCGGACCCGATTCCGGAACTCTGGCCAGACCTGACGCCGCCCAGTTTTGTTCCATTCGGCTGACGGACGTAACGAGGCAGCGCGAGTTCCGCTTCCGAGATGCCCGCTTTGCGGCAATAGTCGCGAACGTATTGCTCGGTGGCCTCGTGCCGGACTTCACGGCTCAGAGCCTTGCCCCCGGCGGCGCGCAATGCCTTGATTCCGGAGCCGACCCCGACGATCAGCAGCACAGTGTCGGCCACTTCGCCGGCGGCCTTCGCCACCCTCAGGATCTTCACCGCGAGCCCCGCGCCGGCAACCGTCTTGCTGACGTAATCCGCGAGCAGGTGGGCGTTGTATTCGACGACTTGCGCCGCGACCAGAAGGTGGATCTGCGCCTTTACGACATCGCCACCGGTATTCGCCTTCTGGGCCTTCATGCGCAGTTGGTGCGCGCGGCTCCATATCGAAACCGGCGGGAAGTCGGCACCGCCCAGCAGATCAGACACCATTGTGACACCTATCGCGGCGCTGCGGCGATCGCGCATCAGGTCCAGATGTGTCGACCAGCCGCTTTCGTACTGCCTGTCGAACCGCTCAAGCTCGCGTTTGATCTTGGTCTGGACATGCCCGGTCAGCACCGATCTGTAATAGCCCGCCCCCAGCATGGTTGTGCCCAGCAGTTCGTCCCGGTCAATGATGGCGTCGTCGGTATCGATCATGTCGCCGTTTCGGCCGAGGGTGAACCAGAAATCCCATTTCGCAGGCTCGCGCCCCCGCGCTTCGTAGGGCTGTTCCAGATGAAGCCACACCCCCATGGAACCAAGCGTCCGACCCACCCTGGCGAGGTATTCGGCTTCGTCCGGATTGTTGGTGCGCGGAACCAGGGCATCGGCGGAGAGCATTCGTTTGTGATCGACTCGAATCAAGCCATCTCTTCGAGTGGCCTGTACCCGTTTGTCCAGGATCCTCCTGGCTTTCCTTTCCTTCGCGCGGTCGCGCAGCACCAGGTTTCCCGAGCGTGCGATCACCGCGGCGTTCATCGCCTTCCGGTAGGCTTCCTCGTAAACCGGGTTCAAGATCGCCGCGTCGATCACGCGTTGTAACTGACGGATATCCGGGCGCGAGAGCAGTCCGGCCAGATGCGGCACGGTCGCAATCAAAGCTTCGGCTTCCGGTGCTCCCAGTTCCTTTGCCTTGCGTCTGTTTTCGTCTTTTTGACCCACGGTTCGCACTCCAGGGAAGGTCATGTCACTTGTGAAGATGGCGGCGCATGGGGCAACGCAGGCTTAGGCGGCCGACATCTGGCTGGAGCGCCTTTTAGCGGCCAGGTTCCCGGCTCACGTGTGCCGATGGTCACTGTTGATGCCGCAATTCCTCACGCCTTGGACGGCACACGGGTGTCGGCCTCCCGGCGCGCGCTGCGCCAGGCCGGACGTAAGGATGAAGGAGTGTCGAAGCGGAACCGGCGCTTCGCTCAGCCGGTCTTCTGACTGATCCGGTTGACGTGGCCCATCTTGCGGCCATGCCGGATCTCCGCCTTGCCGTAGAGATGCAGCCGCGCGGCCGGGTCCTTGAGGGCCTCCGGCCAGGTGTCGGCATCGAAGCCGATCAGGTTTTCCATGATCGCGTCGGAATGCCGGTCCGCCGAGCCGAGGGGCCAGCCGGCGATGGCGCGGATGTGCTGATCAAACTGGGACGTCAGGCAGGCGTCCTGGGTCCAATGGCCGGAATTGTGCACCCGCGGGGCGATCTCGTTGACCAGAAGCCGCTCTCCGGCGTCGTCACGGACGAGGAACATCTCGACCCCCATGACGCCGACATAGTCGAGGCCCTTGACGATTTTCTCCGCCATGGCGCGGGCTGACTCGGCTGTTTCTTTCGAGACGCCGGCCGGAACCGTCGAGGTCTTCAGGATGTGGTTTTCATGATGGTTGCGGGCAATGTCATAGCAGGCACAGGCGCCATCCAGATCTCTTGCCACGATGACGGAGACCTCGCAGTCGAAATCTATCAGGTCTTCCAGAACCGCGGGCACCCCGCCGAGTTCGTCGAAGGCGCCGTCCGCATCCCCGGCCTGGCGGATCATCAACTGGCCCTTGCCGTCGTAGCCGAGCCGGCGGGTCTTCAAGACGCCCCGGCCGCTGAAGGTTTCCAGGGCGTTTTCCAGGTCTTTCTGGCTGTTGATTTCCGCAAAGCCGGCAATCGCGACGCCGGCTTCCGTCAGATACCGCTTTTCAAACAAGCGGTCCTGGGAAACTTCCAGGGCGCGCACGCCGGGACGGACGGGAACGAGTGCGTCCAGATGCGCGGCCGTGGGCCCGGGGACATTCTCGAATTCATAGGTAACGACGGAAACGGAGGCCGCGAACCGGTTCAGGGCATCGATGTCTTCGTAAGGGGCAACCGTGTAAAACGCGCTGACGTCAAAGGCCGGGCTGTTTGGATCTGGGCAGTAAATGTGGGACTTGAGCCCCATCGAGGCCGCTGATTGCGCCAGCATCCGGCCGAGCTGTCCGCCGCCGAGAATTCCGATCGTGTCGCCTGGGCTCAGCCGTGTGCGTTCGTTCATCGCGGAAAATCCTTTTCGGCCAGTCAGGCGTCGTCGCTCGGGACCTCGGCGACCGCCGCCGTGCGCTCTGCCCTGAACCTGTCGAGGGCTGCCTCGACCTCGGTGTCGCTCAATGCCAGGACCGCGGCCGCCAGAAGTGCCGCATTGGTGGCGCCCGCCTTGCCGATGGCAAGCGTGCCGACCGGAATTCCCCCGGGCATCTGCACGATCGACAGAAGGCTGTCCTCACCGGACAGGGCCTTGCTTTCCACCGGAACGCCGAAGACAGGCAGAGGTGTCAGGGCGGCCACCATGCCCGGCAGATGCGCCGCGCCGCCGGCTCCCGCGATAATCACCTTGAAGCCCTCGGTCTTGGCGCTTTTGGCGAAATCGTACATGCGGTCGGGCGTGCGGTGGGCGGAGACGATGCGCGCCTCGAAGCTGACGCCCAACTGGCTGAGCGTATCGGTCGCGTGTTTCATTGTCGGCCAGTCCGACTGACTGCCCATGATGACGGCGACATCCGCTTGAGCCATGTTTTACTCCGGTTCCTGCCCTAGAAGAGCCGCGGAGTATAGGCACCGCGCCGCGCATCGCAAGGGTGAAATCTCTCAGGGGACGACCGCAGCGAAACGGCCAACTCAAGCGATGATGTCGGGGTGGAGTTGATCCTCGAGCACGGAGATGCGGTCCTTGAGGATCAGCTTTTTCTTCTTCAGGCGCTGAAGCTGCAGGACATCGTGGTTCGCGGTTGACGCCAGTGCTTCCACGGCAACGTCCAGATCCCTGTGTTCCTGACGAAGCTGAGCCAGTTCCCGCCGCAATGCGTCCGTATCCGTTTGCGCCATTTATGTCCCCTAAAAAGCAGGACACAAGTCCTAGTCTATTTTGCAGCCGGCGGGCAAGTTCGCATCTTTCGCGAGCCCGCACCGGGTTTGCTGAACTTGCCCCGCGACGACAAGGCGCACCGTCGGCGGCGCAATTCGAACAAGCCGGTAAAACGGTGAGCTGGCAAATGTTTCATCCGGAATTTTCGTTACTTCTGAAGCGCTTAAATTGCCCTTCTTTTTAAGGGTTTTCTTAGCATAACCGAGAGAATGCATAATTTGACGGCGAAATGGCCGAGATATGCGAAATCCGCAATCGACAAGGCCGGATTTCCTATGGCACCATCTTCGTGTTGAGCCAACAGACAGGAGGATATCCATGTCAATGCAGTCGCATCTCGCCGAACTCGAGCGCCGTCACGCCGAAATGAAACGCAGGATCGAAGACGCTCAGTTGCATCCGAGTACGGACTCTCTGGAATTGGCTGGCATGAAGCGACAAAAGCTCAAGATCAAGGATGAGATTGAGCGAATACGCAAGGATGTGACGCTCCACTAATTCTCACATCCTTCGAAACCGGAAAACGCCGCGCCTGATCGCGGCGTTTTTGTTTTATGGACCTGATCAATGCGGATCGCGGCTTGGGGCAGAGGGGGTCCCGCCAGGTGTGGCCGATGCACCATCAAGTGCCCCATCCCTGGCCTGGCAGATACATGATGTTTCCAATTCGCCCATTTGCTTTTTGGTCCTAGACTTTTTGCAGCGTTCTGCATGCCTTTGGGGGCGTGTTCTCCTGCGGACTTCGCCGTTTCGAACCTTGTTCGGAAGTATCCGTTGTCGGAAGATCTGTCGGCCTGGGGTGCGTGAATCCCACCCCTGTCAACCGGCTGCCTTCAGGTTAGAGCAGAGATGCCTTCCTCAGGGGAAGTCTTTCACTTCATTCGACTTTCTTCGCGCTGGGCAGACGATATCCCCTTGACCCGTCCGGGCATCTTGGCCAATAAAGAGGAGAAAAGTTGACTTAAAAACTCATATATTATGCTTCATTGTGCCTCACGAAAACCACTTCGCCGTGATCTCGCGTTCCCGGTTTTTTCGGGCGTTTTCGTCGCATATGAGATGTTGAACGCGCACTGCGTAGCGTGTCCGACCCGGCCATCGGAGACACCGCGTCATGTTTCGTGAACTGACGATGGTGTTCCTGCGGCAGCGCAGTGCGCTCAAATGGAGCGTTATGCGAATCGTCGGAGACCATCAAATCGCGGAGGACCTTGCTCAGGAAACCTACCTGAGGGCGCACAAGGCTCTCGAAGCAGGTCCGATTCAGCACATCGACGCCTTTTTACACAAGACGGCGCGCAATCTTGCGATCGATCATGAACGCAAACGCCGCTTTCGGTCACTCTACGAAAGCTCGGAGGGGCCATCGACTGAAATAGACTCGGTTGCGGACAATGTGGTTTCCGTTGAACAGGCCCTGATCGAGCGCGAACGGTTCGAGGAATTCGAGAGAGTGCTGGCCGGTCTGCCGGACCGGGTGCGCAAAGCCTGGATACTGGCCCGCGTCGACGGCCTCTCCTATTCCGAAATTGCGGACATCCTGGGCGTGTCACGGAACACTATCTTCAACGATGTGAAACTTGCGATGGGGGCTTGTTACGATGTGCTCAAACGCCTTGACCGGGGATAGTTTCTGCACGTATGCAACTGCTGGAATGCGGCCCTGCGTTGTTCCCGTAAAAAGGCGGGGCATGCGCTTGGAAGCACTTCGTCGAAACGGCTTGGCCCAACAACCGGCTGTTCGGTAGATATTGGATGGTATGTTGGAACGCGGCATCATGACGGGGGAGAACGCTTACCGGCACGGCGACCCGGTCGTCGATGAAGCGTTGGACTGGTACCTGCGCCTGTCGGACGGTGTGTGCGATCATGAGCTGCGCGAGTTCGAGACCTGGCGGGACCGCAAGCCGGAGCACAAGCGGGCGTATCTTTTCATCGAACGCATGAATGGTCTTGGCTCTCTCGAACGGGCATCCCGAGCCACCGCGGAAAAAATCCGAAACGACGATTTGCCGGTGCGAGCACATTACCTTTCCAGGTCAGGTTGGAAAGCCTGGGCAGGTCGTGCAGCGGCCCTTGCCGCCGTCTTGCTGATATCGGCGTATGTCTTTCCCAATCTGCGTCTTTATCTGCAGTCTGATCATATGACGGGTGCAGGCGAGCAAGAAACGGTCACGCTTGAAGACGGATCGGTCGTGACGCTGAACACACGATCGGCAATCGCGATCGATTTCGACGAAGACCGGCGGCAGATCCAACTCCTGGCAGGTGAGGTTTTCTTCGATGTCGCTCACGATCAACGGCGGCCGTTCATCGTCAATTCCGGTTTCGGGAAGACGAAGGTTCTGGGTACCCAGTTTTCCGTGTTTCACAAAGACACGGAGGATGAGGTCGTTCTGAAGACCGGCAGTCTGGAAGTGGCGTCGCAGACGGGTTCGGCGGAACGCAGCGTGCTGAAAAGCGGAGAGGGCCTGACCGTCAGCAAAAAAGACATCGGCGATGTCCGTCAGGTCGATGTCGAGCAGGCGCTCTCTTGGTTGAAGGGCCGGGTCGAGTTCCGTGACACCTCTTACGGCGCGGCGTTAGCGTCACTTGAACGCTACTATGGCGGCCTGATCGTCAATGTCTCTTTCGATCTGGAAACGGCAAGGGTCAGCGGCACTTTTGCCATATCGGATCCCGAAACGGCGATCCGGACACTTACCGTGGCCGCCGGCGGATCAACCCGCCAATTTCCTGGCGGACTCTTAATCTTGAATTAAAAGTTCAATTTTTTTGTGACGCTGCGCTGACCCGGACGTCTTGTCTTTAGAGGGTGGCGTTCGGCTCAAGAGATCGACGCTGCCCATCTCCAGATGAGTAAAGGGTAGCAGAATGAATCGCCGTGGGCTGGCACAGAAACCGTTTTTGCCGATCGGAAATACAAACGCCAGGCCCGAAAGGCCATTGGCGCAGTTGCTTATCAGCGTCGCACTGGCCGGAAGTCTCACGGGAGCGCCACTCGCCGCTGCGCAGGCCCAAGGTGCCGGTTCCAACGCGGAAAGCCTGCAAACGGTCAATTTCTCGATCCCAAGCCAGCCGCTGTCGCAGGCATTGAACGCTTTCGCCAAAGCCTCTGGCTGGCAAGTCGCCTATTCCCCCGATGCAACGAGAGGTGTCAGGTCGAATCCCGTAACCGGCCCTCTGGCGCCCGATCAGGCTCTTCGGCAGCTGTTGGCTGGAACCGGTGTGGTCGCAAACATCACCGGACCTCGCAGTGCCGCCATAATAACCGGCGCGCAAAGCGGCGCCATCCAGGCCGATCCGGACACAGTTCTCCTGGAGACGGTGATTGTCGCTTCGGGTGAAGGCGAGAAGTACGACAAATACAGTGCGGCAGGATCCACCGAGTATATTTCAGCGGATCAGATCGAGCTCTTTCGCGGCACGTCGCCGGGCGATTTCCTGAAGGGAACGGCCGGAGTTCTGGTCGGGGAGAGCCGGAACGGCGGCGCGATCGACGTCAACATCCGCGGCATGCAGGGCCAGGGCCGCGTTCCTGTGATCATCGATGGCAGCTATCAGGAAACGACAACCTACCGCGGCTACTACGGGATAACCGGCAAGACGTTTCTGGATCCCGATCTGATCGGAAGCGTCGAGATCGAAAAAGGTCCGAGTGCCGGCGCGGATGGCGTCGGAGCGGTAGGCGGCGTCGTGCGCATGAGCACACTCAATCCGGCTGATATCATCACGGAAGGAAAAAACTACGGTGTGAGGCTGAAGGCCGGCGTGGTGGGCAACTCCACCTCCGCTCCCGGTTTTCCCAAGTCAACGGCCGGCAAGGGTTTCATGGTGGAGGAGGATGCGATCACGCTCGGCGCGTCCGCCGGCGGTGCCGACCAGTATGACCGTCCGGGCCTGCTCGAGTTCTTCACGGGCGACGACTTCGCCGGCAGTGCGAGTGTCGCAGGCGCCTACCAGGTCGGCGGACTTGAGGTTCTGGCGGCATTTGCCCGGCGATCGGTCGGAAACTATTACGCCGGGACAAACGGGGGGCAGCCGACCGAGGACTATGAATACCGCCGCGGCCAGGAAGTTCTGAACACCTCCAATGACAGCAAGTCCTACCTGCTCAAGGGCATCTTGTCGTTCGGCGACGGTCACTCGGTAAAGCTCGGCTACACCCGGTACGAGAGTACCTACGGCGAGGTCATGCCGAGTACCATGGCCGGCGTCCTTTCGATCGGCACGCTGCAGCACGATCTCGGCTATACGGCGGTGGACACCGCAACCGCCCGCTACGAATGGCAGCCGGAAGACAGCAGTCTGATCAACCTGACCGCCGATTTCTTCTATACCAATCTCTATCAGGACATGAAAACAGCTTATACGACTTACGCATTTCCAGGCTATGTAGCCGCTGTGCCAGTCGCATACATCAACAGGACCGAGCAATGGGGAGCCAATGTCTCGAACATCTCGAGTTTCACAACTCCCATCGGCGACCTGGAACTGGAATACGGCGGTATGTACCGCAAGGAAATGACCTATCCCGCTCCCGAACACTACGAACTGATCGACAGCGGTCAGGGCGTTGAAGCCTGGTCCGTCCGGGATGGATGGCGCGAGGAGTACAGCGGGTTCGCCACCGTGGAATATCTGCCGCATGACAAGGTGACCCTGCTGGGATCGTTGCGGTATACGCACAGCAAATCATTCGACAACGTTCTTCTTTACAATCTGGATGAGAACAACTCGGAAGAGAATTCCGGCTGGGCTCCGATCGTGTCCGCGAAATACGAGGTTTTTCCCGGGGTGCAGGTCTACGCGAAATACGCCGAGGCCATTCGGATGCCGAGCCTCTATGAAGCCACCAGCGGCTGGTCGGCTTCCAACCGGCCCGAGACGGAGCTGAAGCCCGAGCATTCCAGGACGTATGAAGTCGGCGCGAACGTCCACGTGCAAGGCTTTCTGTCAGACACCGACAATCTGGGCATGAAGCTGTCGCTTTTTGACAGCACGGTCGACGATTACATCAGCCGCGATACGTCGGGAGGCTCCCTGGTCAACATCAGGAAAGCCTATCTCAAGGGCGTTGAGATGTCGTTCGACTACGATAGCCGTTATGTTTTCGCGAGCGCCTCGGCGACGAGATACCTGGACACGAACTTCTGCAAATTGGATGGAGAGTGTTTCCAGTCCGGAACGAGGTATGGCTATTCAAGCCTTCATCTGCCGCCTGAGTTCAGTGCAAACATCACCGCCGGTGTGAAGCTTTTCGACGAAAAGCTGAGGCTCGGTGCGCGCATGTCCCACATCGGTTATCGCGCGGCAACCGAAACCGGACTGTTTGGCGGGGCGGTCACCGCCAGAGTGGACTGGGAGCCTTATACGGTCTTCGATCTTTTCGGCAGCTACGATGTGAACGACCACCTCCAGATAGACTTTGCGGTCGATAACGTGACTGACGAATACTACATGGATGCTCTGTCGGTCTCTCCCATTGCATCGCCCGGACGAACCGCGCGTCTGAATCTGACGGCGAAATTCTGATCCGGACGAACACATGTTCGTTCAGGCCTTCGGCGTATCGGGTTTTGAGCCTGCACGCTTCGATCATCGTGGCCATCTGATGCCAACCGCAACGAACCACCTGAAGCCGGGTTTCTGTTCCTTGCGGTTGGCATCCGGCAGGTGCGGGCGCGTCCCGTACCGGCGGCCGAAACCTGATTCCCCACAGACCCTAAACGGAAACGAGGAGAACGCGTGCGGTTGCCCGGGCATCGGTTGATGATCGCGATGCACCCGCAAAGTCACGCAGCCGATGGGAACTCGACCGTCCCCTCAAAGCGCCTTTGCCTGTTCTCTCAGGGCGAATTTCTGGATCTTGCCGGTGGAGGTTTTCGGCAATTCGCAGAAGACAACGGTCCTGGGGGCCTTGAAGCCGGCCAGGTGCTGGCGGCAATAGGCGATCAGATCGTCCTCGCTCGCTGCTGATCCCGGTCTCACTTCCACAAAGGCGCAGGGCGTTTCGCCCCATTTCTCGTCCGGCCGGGCGACAACGGCGGCGGCCTGGACATCCGGGTGCTTGTAGAGAACTTCTTCCACCTCGATCGAGGAGATGTTTTCCCCGCCGGAAATGATGATGTCCTTGGAGCGGTCCTTGAGCTGGATGTAGCCGTCGGGATGCTGGACGCCGAGGTCGCCGGAATGGAACCAGCCGCCCCTGAAGGCGGCTTCCGTCGCGTCCGGGTTCTTCAGATAGCCTTTCATCACCACATTGCCGCGGAACATGACTTCGCCGAGGGTCTGGCCGTCGGCAGGCACGGGTTCGAGCGTGGTGGGATCGAGCACGCTCAGGCCTTCCAGCGCGACATAGCGAACACCCTGCCGGGCCTTTTTCTGAGCCTGCTGATCAAGCGGGAGATCGTCCCATTCCGATTTCCAGTCGTTGACGACCGCTGGGCCGTAGACTTCCGTCAGCCCGTAGAGGTGCGTGACGTTGAAGCCGGCGGTCTTCATGGCGGCCAGCACGCTTTCGGGCGGTGGCGCGGCGGCGGTGAAGAACTCGACCGGCTGTTCAAGCGCGCGTTTCTGGTCGTCGCCGGCATTCAGAAGCGTCGACATGATGATCGGCGCGCCGCACAGATGGGATACCTTTTCGTCGGCGATCAGATCCCACATCGGTTTCGGCCGCACCCAGCGCAGACAGACATGGGTTCCGGCCACGATCGACAGCGACCAGGGAAAGCACCAGCCGTTGCAGTGGAACATCGGCAGGGTCCAGAGATAGACCGGATGTTTCGCCATCGACGCGGTGATCACATTGGCCTGGGCGAGAAGATAGGCGCCCCGGTGGTGATAGACCACGCCCTTGGGATTGCCCGTCGTTCCTGAGGTGTAATTGAGCGTGATCGCGTCCCATTCGTCGGCGGGAAGCGACCATTGGAAGTCCGGGTCTCCCGATTGTACGAAGTCTTCGTAGTCGTGTGCGCCGAGACGTTCTCCGGTTTGCGGAAATTCCGGGTCGGAGTAATCGATGACGATGGGGCGCACGCTGGCCAGCGCAAGCGCTTCCTTGACGACCGGGGCGTATTCCCGATCCGTGATCAGGACCTTGCTTTCGGCGTGGTCGAGCTGAAACGCGATGATTGCCGCATCGAGCCGCGTGTTCATCGAATGGAGCACCGCCTTTGCCATCGGGACCCCGTAGTGGGCCTCGAGCATCGGCGGCACGTTGGAAAGCATCACGCTGACCGTATCGTTCCTGCCGATACCGAGGGCGGTCAGCGCCGAGGCCAGCTGGCGGCTGCGCTTATAGAAGGTGCGGTAGTCGGTGCGCTGACTGCCATGAACGATGGCTGTCCGGTCGGGAAACACATCGGCCGCACGCGCCAGAAAGCTGAGCGGGCTCAGCGGCGCGTAGTTGGCGGTCGTCTTGTCCAGACCCTGAAGATAGGGGCTCACCTTCGCGTCCATGCGCATCCTCCCTGAAATGTTTTGGAACATGAAAACCGGAAACGCGCGGGCACGCAATCCGCATTTGGCGCGTCCGCTTAAGCCAAAAGGTGTAGCAGCCCGTCATAGGTCAGTTTCGCGCCGATCAGACCCATGAAAATATAGGTGAGCGTGTAGAAGGTTTCCGGCTTGATGATGCGCACCAGATAGACCCCGGACAGAGTGGCGACCAGGGCCACCGGAAACAGGGCGACCGAAGTGGCGAGATTTGTGGGGGCGAACTGGCCGAGCAGAAAGTACGGCACCAGTTTGACCGCGTTGACGGAGGCAAAGAAGATTACCGCGGTGCCGACAAAGAGTGTCGGGGCAAGGCGCAGGGGCAGGGCATACATCTGAAAGGGTGGTCCGCCCGTGTGGCTGATGAAACTGGTGAAACCCGCGATAGCGCCCCAGAAGGTGCCTTTCGCCCGGTTGTGACCCGCGGCATGGGCCTGTTTGCGGCGCTTTAAGATATAGTCGATGACGAAAGCGATCGCCGTCAGACCGACCAGCAGGGTGACGAAATCGTCGTCGACATGCGCCGCTGCGGCCCAGCCGATGCCGATGCCGATCAGCGCGGCGGGAAGCAGGATGGACAGGGTTTTCCAGTCGGCCCGGCCCTTGTAGGCCAGGAGCGCGACCACATCCATCACGATCAGGATGGGCAGCATGATGCCTGCGGCCTGAAGAGGCGGCACGACCAGAGACATGAGCGGTACGCCGAGCATGGCCAGAGTGCCGCCGAAGCCGCCCTTGGACAGGCCGACCAGAAACACGGACGGTATGGCGGCCATGTAGAACCAGGGATCGATAATCGGAAGCATGCGCTGTAAGGCCGGTCGGAACAGGTGGGGCGAGACCGGCAAACAAGCATGCCGGAGGGATTACGTAAAGTCCCGACCACCTAATTGCCTATGCGGCAAGACTTGCAATTTCGTTAGGTCCTGCAACATTCTGTGCTCAAAGTGCCGAAGTGGCTGTTGGGAGGATACAACATGGCGAGCCGGTATCACGATGTCTATCAGACCTGGAAGGACGATCCTTTAGGATTCTGGAAGGCGGCCGCATCCGAAATCGATTGGGTCTCGTCGACGGACAAGGTTTTCGATCCGGACATGGGCCAGTACGGCCGATGGTTCCCCGATTGGGAATGCAACACCTGCTACAACTGCCTGGACCGTCATGTGGAGCGCGGCCGGCCCGGCCAGCCGGCGCTGATCTACGACAGCCCGATCACCGGCAAGAAAGCCAGTTATACCTACGCGGAGCTTCTCGAGGAGGTCGAGGCCTTCGCCGCCGTGCTGTCCGACAAGGGGCTGCAGAAGGGCGACCGGGCCATCGTCTACATGCCGATGATCCCGCAGGCGATTATGGCCATGCTCGCCTGCGCGCGCCTCGGGGTGATTCACTCCGTGGTCTTCGGTGGATTTGCCGCCAACGAGCTGGCCACCCGGATCGACGACGCCACGCCGAAGGCGATCATTGCCGCGTCCTGCGGGATCGAGCCGGGCCGGGTCATCGCGTACAAGCCGATGATCGACGGGGCCATCGAACTGGCGAACCACAAGCCGGACTGCTGTCTCATCTTTCAGCGGGAAGAGCAGGCGGCCGAGCTGATCGACGGCCGGGACTTCGACGCCGGCCGGCTTCAGGACGACGCGAAATCCGCCGGCCGAACCATCGCGCCGGTCGCGGTGAAGGCGACTGATCCGCTGTACATCCTCTATACGTCCGGGACCACCGGCCAGCCCAAGGGCGTGGTCCGCGACAATGGCGGCCATATGGTCGCCCTCAAGTGGTCGATGACAAACCTTTACGACGTTCAGCCGGGCGAGGTCTTCTGGGCGGCCTCGGATGTCGGCTGGGTGGTCGGACATTCCTACATCTGCTACGCGCCGCTTCTGCACGGCTGCACGACCGTCGTCTTCGAGGGCAAGCCGATCGGCACGCCCGACGCGGGTGTCTTCTGGCGGGTGATTTCGGAGCATAACGTCGCGTCGCTGTTCACGGCCCCGACCGCCTTCCGGGCGATCCGCAAGGAGGACCCGAACGGCGAGCTGATCAAGAAATACGACCTGTCGCAATACCGCTCACTTTTCCTGGCGGGCGAGCGGGCGGATCCGGAGACCGTGAACTGGGCCATCGACCAGCTTCAGGTGCCGGTGATCGACCACTGGTGGCAGACCGAATCCGGCTGGTGCATGGTCGGCAATCCGCTCGGCCTCGGTCAGTTGCCGGTCAAACCGGGCTCGCCGACAGTTCCCATGCCCGGTTACGACGTCCAGGTTCTGGACGATGCGGGCCATCCGCTGGAGGCCAACGCGCTGGGCAACATCGTGGTGAGACTGCCCCTGCCGCCGGGGGCTCTGCCGACGCTTTGGAACGCGGACAAGCGCTTCTTCGATGCCTATCTCGCCGAGTTTCCCGGCTATTACAAGACTGCGGATGCCGGCATCATCGACGACGACGGTTATCTGTCGATCATGGCGCGCACCGACGACATCATCAATGTCGCCGGGCACAGGTTGTCAACCGGGGGCATGGAGGAAGTCCTTGCGACCCACCCGGATGTCGCCGAATGCGCGGTGATCGGCATCGCCGACCCGCTGAAAGGCCAGTTGCCCTGTGGTTTCGTGGTGCTGAAGGCCGGCGTGGAACGCTCGCACGACGAGATCGAGAAGGAACTGGTCAAGCTGGTTCGAGACAAGATCGGTCCGGTTGCCGCGTTCAAGATCGCGATCACCGTGGACCGGTTGCCGAAAACCCGGTCCGGCAAGATCCTGCGTGGCACCATGCGTCAGATTGCCGACGGCGAAAGCTACAGGATGCCGGCAACGATCGACGATCCGGCGATCCTGGATGAAATCAGCGACGCCTTGAAAGATCACGGGATTTCCGTCTGATCCTCTCACGTGACGCTGCTGGAGCCGCAGAACGGCCATCGACAGCGATGCATTTCGGACTTAATGTCGGGCCGCCGCGGAGCGGCCCGCGCGGTTTGCGCGGCACATGAATACTACAAACAGCCGTGAGGTTTTCCGTGTCTTTGGAGAATAAGGTCGCCGTCGTTACCGGCGCAGCCCGTGGCATCGGCTTTGCCGTTGCCAAGCGTTTTGTCATGGACGGTGCCAAGGTCGTCATCGCGGATGTGGACGACAGTGCCGGAGAGGCCGCCGTCGAGGATCTCAAGGCGCTTGGCGAAGCCATGTTCATTCACTGCAATGTCGCCGAGCGCCTCAATGTCCGTAATCTCGTTGCCGAAACCCTGAATGCCTATGGGGATATCGACGTTCTCGTCAACAACGCGGGTATCGTCGTCGGAGCGGATTTTCTCGATCTGGAAGAAGAGGACTTCGACAGGGTGCTGTCGATCAATCTGAAGGGCGCGTTCCTGTGTTCCCAGGCGGTTGCCCGCCACATGGTCGAGAAAGTCGAAAACGGCGGCGATCCCGGCTGCATCGTCAACATGTCGTCGATCAACTCGACGGTCGCGATCCCGAATCAGCTGCCCTATTGCGTTTCGAAGGGCGGCATGAACCAGCTCACCAAGACAACGGCCCTGGCACTCGCGAAATACGGCATCCGGGTCAATGCGATCGGACCGGGCTCCATCATGACCGAAATGCTCGCCTCGGTGAACAGCGATCCGGCGGCGAAGAAGCGGGTCATGGCGCGTACGCCGATGCTGCGGATCGGCGAGCCTTCCGAGATCGCCGGCGTGGCCGCGTTCCTCGCGTCCGCCGATGCGGGCTATGTGACCGGGCAGGTGATTTATGCCGATGGCGGCCGCCTGCCGTTGAACTATACGGTCGAAGTCCCCGAGGACTGAGCACCTGCATCGACGCGACTGTCCTGAGGCGGCCGTGCCGCCTCGGGCAAGTGAGAGGCCGGGTTCGTTAGTCCGGACAGGTGCGGTGAAGCTGGGCGCAGGTCCAGAGCGGCGAAATCGAAGTTTTCTGGAACCCGGTCGTTCAGCCAGGGGTTATGCCGTCACCGCTTCCCTATCCATCCCGAATTGCAGCCGGGCCAGCTTGGCATAGAGGCCGCCGGCGGCGCTCAGCTCCGCATGGGTCCCGGTTTCGACGATCCTGCCTCCGTCCATGACCACGATCCTGTCCGCCTTCAAGACGGTGGCGAGCCGGTGCGCGATCACCAGCGTGGTCCGGCCTTCCATCAGGCGGTCCAGGGCCTGCTGGACCAGATTTTCGCTTTCGGCGTCGAGCGCGCTTGTGGCTTCGTCGAGCAGCAGCACCGGGGCTGCCTTGAGTACGGCGCGGGCGATCGCGATCCTCTGGCGCTGGCCGCCTGACAGGGTGATGCCGCGTTCGCCCACGGGCGTGTCGTAGCCGTCCTTCAAGGCGTCGATGAAGGGGGCCGCAAGGGCTGCTTCCGCCGCTGCGGCGATGTCCTCTCGGGAGGCGTCCGGGCGGCCGAAGGCAATGTTTTCGGCAATTGTCGCGCCGAAGATTGCCGTATCCTGGGGGACCAGGGCGATATGCCTGCGCAGATCTTCCGGGTCGAGTTTCCTCAGGTCCACACCGTTCAGATGGATCGCCCCCGAGGACGGATCGTAAAACCGCATGAGCAGGCTGAAAAGGGTTGACTTTCCGGCCCCCGACGGGCCGACGACCGCAACGGTCTCGCCCGGGGCGACGGACAGGGTCAGATCGGTGACGACGGGCGCGTGGCTGGCGGGGCCATAGGCAAAGGAAACCTTGTCGAAACGGATGTCCCCTTTTGAGGTTTCCGGCAAACGCTCCGGCTCGGTGGGGGCGTCGATCTGCGGCTGGATTTCCAGAAGTTCCGACAGGCGCTCCGCCGCGCCGGCGGCCTGCGACAGCTCGCCCCAGACTTCCGACAGCGCGGCAAGGGACCCGGCGGCGAGGATCGAGTAAAGCAGGAACTGGCTGAGTTCGCCGCCGGTAATGCGCCCGGCGAAAACATCGCTTGCGCCGATCCACAGCACCGCGACGATGCTGGCGCCGATCACCATGATCGCGAACCCGGTAAGCGCCGCGCGGGCGGCGATCGCCTTGCGGGCGGCCTGGAACGCGGCCTCGACCGCCGAACGGTAGCGCGCGGCGCTCCGGCGCTCATGGGTGAAGGCCTGCAGGGTTCTTACGGAGCCGAGCATTTCACCCGCATAGGCGGAAGCGTCGGCCAGCATGTCCTGCGCGAAACGGGAGCGCTTGCGGACCTGCCGTCCGAACCCGAGAACGGGCACGAGAATGACCGGGATCGCTGCCAGCACAAAGACGGAGAGGCGCGGGCTGGTGACCACCATCATCGCCGATGCGCCCGTGAACATGATCAGGTTGCGCATGGCAAGCGAGGCGCTTGCGCCGAAGGCGGACTTGATCTGGGTGGTGTCGGCAGTCAGCCGGGAGAGAATTTCTCCCGATTTCGCGCTGTCGTAAAAGGCGGAGCTGAGGTGGGTCAGATGGGCAAAGACATCGGAGCGCAGATCCGCGACCATACGCTCTCCGATCCACATCACCAGAAAAAAGCGGACGGCGCTGGCGGCCGCCAGGGCGCAGACGACGCCGATCAGCACCAGAAAATAGGAATTCACCAGGGCGGGGTCGTCGGCACCGAAGCCATGGTCGATCATTCTGCGCACCGCCGCCGGCAAGACGAGCGTGACAATGGCAGCCGAAAAAAGCGCAATGACGGCGCCGGTCACCATGCCCTTGTGCCGGGCAAGGTAAGGCAGAAGCCGGGCCAGCGGTTTCAGCGACCTGTTGGCGGTTTTCCGGTTGGACGGTGCGTCAGGAGCGGGGGCGTCAACCAAAGGTGTCTCCTCAGTGTTTCGCGTCTGTCTTTAACACGAAGCGACGACCACTCAACAAGAGGTTCCGCTTCAGCCCCCATCGGCCTTCCGCGTTGCCATGAAAACGCGAAGGTTTCTTTGACTTTCGGCAAACCGGGAAAGCTTGATTTTGCCCCTTGTCTTGCCAGCCGCCTTGGGGTATATCCCCGCCTCATGTTTCTGAGGGCGGCGTCCGCATTCCGGATCGGCGGCCCTTCGTTTGTTTGCGCCTGAGAGGCCGCTTTGAAAAAAGGCAGTCCAAGGTGTTTGAAAGGACCGGCCATGAAAGCGGATATTCATCCCGACTACCACACCATCAAGGTCGTCATGACCGATGGCACCGAATTCACCACCCGCTCCACCTATGGCGCGGAAGGCGACACGCTGCAGCTCGACATCGACCCGACGTCTCACCCGGCGTGGACCGGTGGCGACCGTCAGCTCATGGACCGCGGCGGCCGCGTGTCCCGCTTCAAGAACAAGTTCGCAGGCTTCCTGGGCTCCTAAGCCGCTCGGAAACAGCCAGCTTTACGTTCGAGAGACCCGGTCATTGGCCGGGTCTTTTTTTTGCCAATCCGAACGGGCTTTTTCCGGATCGGCGCTCGGCTGACGCCTGACCTGCTCAGAATGACGGTGCGAGGGCATGCCATCAAAAAAGCCGCCTCGCGGCGGCTTTTTCGAATAGGGACCTGTCGGAGGGGATCAGCCGAGTTTGCCGAAAGCGGCGTGGAGCTGGCTGATCTGGGAAGCGACCGGGTTGTCGTTGGTCGCCTCTTCCATGTCGGCTTCGCCGTTGGTGCGATAGAGCATGTTGTCGAGGTGGACCACGCGTTCCTGGAGGCGGGTGGAGCGTTCGATCAGCTCCTGCAGGGTATCAGGCAGGCCTTCCCACGAGGAGCCGCCGGTGGCGCTGCTCAGCTTTTCAAGGCGGACCTTGTTCTTTTCGCTGCCGGCCTGTTCGCGCGACATCTCACCTTCGTTCACCGCTCTTTGCAGGAGCAGCCAGGAGGCAAGCTGCATCAGCCGCGTCGTCAGGCGCATGGATTCCGTTGCGTAGGCAAGCGACGCGGGGCGGGGAAGCTGTTTGGCTTCGTCACGGCCCTGTCCGTCCAGATAGACCGCCGTTTCCTCGACGAGCGACATGCCTTCCTGAAACAGGCTCTGGAAGTTCTCTGAGTTCGCCAGATGATGCGCGATATGCACCGCCTCGATACGACCGTCAGTCTTTTTGTTGTCTTCCGTCATGGGATTGCTACGCCTCAACTCTTGTCCGGTTCGTCCCGCATTGCGTTTCGGATTGTCCCGGGATGCGACACCCCGTCCGAAATGTTCCTTTTTGGAACGATGCGAGCCTTCATGCCGTGAACGGAGCAAACACTGTGCCAGTTCACTGAAAAGGCGACCGTCAACCGGATTTGAGAAAAGATACTACGCGGCGCGCGCAAAAAAAAGAGCCGCACGGTTGCGGCTCTGAGTCTTTAACAGGGAGGCGTCAAACAGAGTGGACAGGAGCCACTCACATCCAGATGACTGGATAGCCTTGTTTATAATTTGGAAAGATTAATGAGAGGTAAACGCATAAAATTTTACCTGAAATAGTAGCCTGATTCCGCCTCTATGACTGTGCCGTGGTTGGAATACTGTAATATTTGTCGAATTCAGTCCTGAAAAAAGGCGTTTGCTGCATCGCGAATAGTGCCGCGTTGTTCCAGTGCCTTTTTTGTGCGGTCGATTTCTTCCGTTAACGCCTCAATGCGCTCCGAGAGTTCGGCCTCGGACAATCGGCTCAGGTCCTCTCCCACCGTGATTGTGCCGGGGGCGGATTTTTTGGGGACATCGTCGTCGAACAGGCTCATTTCCAAATCCTTTCGCCGCCATGCGCTTTTGCTGCGATCCGTAATCAATGGCGCCTGGTACGGCTTGTGCGCCACGCTTTCTTTCAAATAGTCTGGCCGAGAAATTTATCACAGACCGCCTCGTCAGTCCCAAAATGAACCATTCGCGAACCAAAAAGGAAGTGCTCAATGCAGAATTTGCCGGACCGTATGACTGTCGTTGCGATTTCGGAACCCGGCGGACCGGAGGTGCTTCGGATTGAAGAGCGTCCGTTGCCGGAACCGGGCTCCGGGGAGGTTCTTGTCCGGGTCGCGGCCGCGGGCGTCAACCGCCCGGACGTCTTGCAGCGCATGGGCGCCTATCCGCCTCCGAAAGGCGCTTCCGACCTGCCGGGACTGGAAGTGGCCGGAGAGGTGGTCGCCTGCGGGCCGGAGGTCGAAAGACACAAGATCGGCGACAAGGTCACGGCGCTGGCCCCGGGCGGCGGCTACGCGGCTTATTGCAAGGTGCCGGCCGGGCATGCGCTTCCCATCCCGGAAGGGTTGAGCCTCGTCGAGGCGGCGGCGCTGCCGGAAACCTTTTTTACCGTCTGGACGAATGTCTTCGACAGATGCGGACTGACGGCGGGTGAACGCTTCATGGTTCACGGTGGAACGTCGGGTATCGGCACCACCGCCATTCAGCTGGCGAAGGCGTTCGGAGCGGAGGTCTTCACGACGGTCGGGTCGGAGGAAAAGGCCGAAGCGGTGCGCAGGCTCGGCGCGGATCACGCCATCAACTACCGTGAACAGGCGTTCGAAAAAGCCATTCTGGAAATCACGGGCGGCGAAGGCGTCCATGTGATCCTCGACATGGTCGGCGGCGACTATGTGGAGCGGAACTGGAAGGCGGCGGCGGTCGAGGGGCGGATCTGCCAGATCGCGACGCTCAACGGCATTTCCGAAAAGGTGAATTTCTCCAGGCTGATGGTCAAACGGCTGACCCACACGGGTTCAACGCTGCGGCCGCGCAGCGACGCGTTCAAGACGCGGATCGCCGAGACCCTCGAAGCCAGGGTCTGGCCGCTGATCGAATCGGGAAAAATCAAGCCGGTTATGGATTCAACCTTCCCCCTGAGCGCCGCCGCGGAGGCGCATCGCCGCATGGAAGGCTCTGGTCACATTGGCAAAATCGTTTTGACGGCGGAGTGAGTTCGGCAAGCCGTCCGGTTGTGGCCAGCCAAAAACGCCTCTCCATTTGCGTTTACGCGGCGTTCAGCCTATATTCGCCGAACTTCCCATTAAATTGAAATGGAACATCGCTTTTCCGCCCCGCCGGGTGGGGGAGCAGACGAGAGGAATTTATCCGATGGCGAACACGCCGCTCATGCCGAAGGCAACCGCTGTCTGGCTCGTGGACAATACCGCGCTGAGCTTCACCCAGATTGCCTCCTTCTGCAAACTTCATCCGCTGGAAGTCAAGGCGATTGCCGACGGCGAAGCCGCCCAGGGTATCAAGGGTCTCGACCCGATCCTGACGGGGCAGCTGACCCGCGAGGAAGTCGAAAAGGCCCAGAAAGACCCGAACTACCAGCTCAAGCTGCAGGGGTCGAAAGTTGTTGTGCCGGAATCCAAGCGCAAGGGACCGCGCTACACTCCGGTGTCCCGCCGTCAGGACCGGCCGAACGCCATCCTCTGGCTGGTGCGCAACCATCCGGAGCTGAAGGACGCGCAGATCATGCGCCTGGTGGGAACAACCAAGCCGACGATCGCCGC
Source organism: Roseibium aggregatum (assembly GCF_017309185.1). Classification (GTDB taxonomy): domain Bacteria; phylum Pseudomonadota; class Alphaproteobacteria; order Rhizobiales; family Stappiaceae; genus Roseibium; species Roseibium aggregatum_B. The sequence continues at coordinate 286,271 of NZ_JAEKJZ010000004.1, forward strand.
GATCCGGGACCGGACGCACTGGAATTCGGCCAATCTGACCCCGTCCGACCCGGTCACGCTCGGCCTGTGCAGCCAGCTTGAGCTGGATATGGAAGTGGAAAAGGCGGCGAAAAACGCTCCTCTGCCGGTTGCCGGCGAGGTGCAGGAAACGCTGATGCCGGTCGAAGACACCACCAGCGAAGACGCCATCGCCGCTGCCTTCTCCCTCGATCCGAGCCAGCCGATTAAGCGCGAAGAGGAAGAGGAAATCGACGCCGACGCCGTCTTCGCGAAGCTGAACTCGCTCAAGGAGCAGGAAAGCGATGCGGACAACGGGGAAGAAGACACGGACAAATAAGCCGGTCCTGTTTCCGGAGAGTTGAACAAGAAGCCGGCGGTCCCAACGGGCCGGCGGCTTTTTCAATATCAGGCCGGAGAAGCCCCGAGGCCGGTCTTAGTGCCGTCTGGCGTATTTCTCGAAATGCTCGACCAGGGCCTCGCATTCGGTGCCGAGCTTGTCGCCACGGGGTTTGATTACGGCATATTCGAAACGCTCATCAACATTCAGGGGCCTGACGATACCTCCCATGCGCGCATGGTCCTCCGCCGTGAAGGCATCGACGATGCCCACGCCAACGTTCCTGAGCACCAGCGCTGAGACGATGTGGGACAGATAGGATTTCATCTTCAGGATCGGCGGATGCTTCATCTTCGCGAAAAGCCGGTCAAAGGCCCGTCCGGTCGAGGTGCTGTCGACGAACCCCACGAAATCCAGTCCAGCCAGCTGTTCAGCCTCAATGCGTTCAAAGCCGCCGAGGAAATGTCCGGGGGCGGCGATGAAGCGGAAAGGCACGGAACCGGTCTTCACGACATCGATCTCGTATTTGTGCTGGGTCGGTATGCCGAAACCGATCTGGCATTGCCGGAGCGCGACCTGGCGGACCACCGGCAGTGTCGTCATCGACAGGAATTCGGCACGGAAGTTCGGGCGCTGTTCCAGAAGCTCGGAGATAACCGAGGGGAGGACCGACTGCGCGAACGCGGGAGCGGAGGCAATCGTCAGGGTCGCCCTGTAACCGTGCTTGATCTGTTCCGCTGCCCGTTCGATCTGGGCCAGTCCGACAAAGCTGCGCTCGACCTCGGTCCAGAGCTCGTGCGCCTCGTGGGTGGCGACGACGCGGCTGCCGTGACGGGTGAAGAGCTGAAGGTCGAGACGGGTTTCAAGGTCCCGGATCAGGCGGCTCACCGCAGGCTGGGAAATCAGGAGTTCGTCCGCCGCGGCGGAGACCGTTCCGGTTCTCATGACCGCCCGAAAGGCTTCAAGCGATCGGGAGGAAATTGCACTGACCATAACATTACCGTATACTTGCCTTCAGTAATTATATTTGTCTTATACTAAGGTCGGCTGCAAGCTTTTAACCGGTAATCGTGTCCGGGGGCTGAAGCGGTCGTGCCTGTCGAAAAAACTGAACTTCCCGAAAGAGTGGAAATAGCCGTCATCGGTGGCGGCATCGTCGGCATCTGCACAGCGCTTTATCTTGCCGAGGCGGGACACTCCGTGGTGGTTTGCGAAAAGGGTGTCGTCGGCGGCGAACAATCCTCGCGCAACTGGGGCTGGATCCGGAAGGCGGGGCGCGACAATCGCGAACTCCAGCTTATGATCGAAAGCGCGCGGCTGTGGCAGGAGATCGTCGATGAGCTCGATGAGGACATAGGTTACGGCAAGCGCGGAACCACATATCTGGCGGTCAATGACGCGGAGCTTCACGAGCACGAGACCTGGCTTGAGAAAAATCGCGATTTCGATCATGGCTCGGTGCTCTTGAATGCCCAGCAGACGGACGACTTTCTACATCGCAACGACCGGAAATTTGTCGGCGCACTGCATACGCCGTCGGATGCCACCGCCGAGCCGAAGCTCGCGGTTCCGGCGATCAGCCGGCTGGCGCAAAAGCGCGGAGCGGTCATTCTGGAGAATTGCGCGGTGCGAAGCATCGAGCGCGAGGCCGGACGTGTCAGCGCCATCGTGACCGAGCATGGCGAGATCCGTTGTCAGAAGGTTGTTCTGGCGGGCGGTGCCTGGTCCCGGACTTTCCTTGAGAACATGGGCATCGCCTTTCCGCAGCTTGCGGTCAAATCCTCCGTCATGCGCACGACGCCCGGACCGGAAGTGGTGGCTGGGGCCGTAGGGGCGACCGATGCGTCCCTGCGCCGGCGCGCGGACGGCGGCTACACCATTGCCAAGAGCGGCGCGGCGGAATTCGAGATCGTGCCCGCTGCGTTCCGCTATTTCGTTGATTTCCTGCCCGTTATCGCCGAACGCTGGCGGATCATGACGCTGAAAGTCGGACCCGGTTTCTTCGGTCCAATGGGCCGCCACCGGTGGTCGGCAAGCGACGTCACCCCGTTCGAGCAGATGCGTGTGATGTCGCCTCAGCCGAACCTGAAGCTTCTCAACAAGGTCCTGGCCAACGCAAAGCGGTTGCACCCGCGTCTCGAAGACGTGCAGATCGCGGAAACCTGGGGCGGTCTCATCGACGTCATGCCGGATGAGATTCCGGTGATCGACGAACCGGCGGGCTGGGACGGGCTCCTGATTGCAAGCGGACTTTCCGGGCACGGCTTCGGCATCGGCCCGGGGGTTGCCCGCCTTGCGGTGCAGACCCTGAAGAACGAGAGACCGCTGGTCGATCCGGTTCCTTTCCGGCTTGGCCGCTTCGGCGGGAGGCGGGCCGCCTGATGGTGAACTCTTCCCCAGCTTCGGATGTCGTCGTTATCGGTGCCGGAATAACCGGCGCCTCGGCGGCTCTGGAGCTGGCGGAACGCGGGGCCAGGGTGACGCTTGTCGACGGGTTCGGTCCCGCCGCCATGGCGTCGGGCTGGACGCTGGCGGGGGTGCGCCAGTCGGGCCGGCATCCTTCGGAACTGCCGCTTGCGCTGCGTGCGGTCGAGCTGTGGCCGGATCTTGCCGAAAAGCTGGGTCACGAGACCGGATACAGGCAAAAGGGCAATCTCCGGCTTGCCAGAACATCCGACGAGGTCCCGGTGATCCGGGAGCTGGTTGCCGATCAGTCCGCGGCGGGGTTGCCGATCACGTTTCTTTCCGACCTTCAGGCCGTCCGGGAGATCGCGCCTGCGCTCTCGGACCGGGTGCTGGCGGCCTCTTTCTGTGCAACCGACGGGCACGCGGATCCGGATCTGACGGTAAAGGCCTATGTGAAAAAGGCCGAAAGCCTCGGCGTTGAGACCCTGTTCGGCGAAAAGGTGACGGGCCTTGAGGTCTCCGGCGGCAGGGTTGTTGCCGTGGCGACCTCGTCCCGGCGGATCGGCTGCGGTGCCGTTCTCCTTGCAACGGGCATTCTCGCCAATGAGCTGCTTTCGCCGCTCGAAGCGGAAATTCCCCTTCGCCGTCCGATCGTGACGGTGCTGCGCAGCGTGGTCTGCGCGCCGATGCTCGAACCGGTCCTGGGTGTCGCCAATGCCGACATGGCCGCCCGGCAGGAGCTTGGCGGCCGGATGCGGGTCACCAGCGGGGCGCAGTTCGGCGACTGGAGCCTGGCGAACCGTCATGGCTGGCCGGTGATCCGGCCGGGCATGAACGCAATTCAGGAAACAATTGAAACGGTGCGGACGGTCCTGCCGGCGTTCGGCTCTCTGGAGCTTGAAAGCGTCTGGGCGGGGGCGCTCGATCTGACACCCGATGCGCTGCCGGTGATCGACCGCGTTCCCGCAGTGGACAATCTGACGGTTGCGGCCGGGTTCTCCGGCCATGGTTTCGGCATCGGCCCGGTAACCGGGCCTCTGGCGGCAAGCATTGCTCTCGGCGCGGAGGTGGAGATGGATGTCTCCGCTTTCCGTTTCAGCCGGTTTTCCGACATCCCCCAGGCGGAGGCTTCGCTTACGCTGCACGGCTAGAAGGAGGTACCAAGTGCTTAGCCCGGACGGACGCGTCATCATGATTTCAGGAGCCAGTCGAGGGATCGGTCTGGCCATTGCCAGAACGCTTCTGGGCAAGGGGTACTGCGTCAGCGCGGGTGCACGGGACGTTGAGAAGCTGAGCGTGGCCCTGTCCGGTCCGTGGCAGGACAGGCTTTTGTGCTGCCGCTACGACGCCGCGGACAGAAGCAGCCATCAGGCGTGGGTCGATCGGACGAACGAGCGTTTTGGCCGCCTGGACGGGCTCGTCAACAACGCGGGCACTTCCAACACCTTCACCATCGAGGAAGGCGAGGAAGAAGAGCTCGACGCACTCTGGGCGACCAACGTCAAGGGACCGCTGTTTCTGACACGCCTCTGCCTACCGTATCTCAAGGAATGCGGTTCCGGGCGGGTGATCAATGTTTCGTCCCTTTCGGGAAAGCGCGTGCGCAACGAGAACATCGCCTACAATATGACGAAGCATGCCGTGATGGCATTGACCCATGGCACGCGCCGGATCGGCTGGGACCATGGCATTCGCGCGACCGCGATCTGTCCGAGCTTCGTCGCAACGGATCTGACGTCCGGCGTCACCAAGGTGAGCCGCGAGGAGATGATCGATCCGGATGATTTTGCAGAAATAACCGCCCTGGCGTTGGCCCTGCCGAATACGGCAGCCATGGCGGAAATGCTGGTGAATTGCCGGCTTGAGGACACGCTTTAGGGAACGGCGTGAACCTCCGGGTCATTCACAACAACCGACCAGAGGAAGTGAAGATGAAATTGAAAATTGGGGTCGCGGTGGCGGCCATGCTGGCGGCGGGCAATGCCCTTGCGGCCGGAACGACGTTGAATGTGGGCATGGGAAGTGCCGACGCCGGCAAGCTCGACCCGCATGTGGCGACGACGACGCCGGACAAGGGTTTGCTTTACTGGATGTTCAACGGTCTGGTGCGCATCAAGCCGGGTGAGGCGAGCCCGGCTTTCATCGAGCCCGACATTGCCAAGAGCTGGACATCGTCGGAGGACGGTCTGACCTGGACGTTCGAGCTGCGCGATGACGTGGAGTGCCACGGCGACTACGGCAAGCTCGACGCCGAGGACGTGGTCTATTCGCTGAAGCGCTCCGCCAACCCGGATATTTCCGCCTTCGCAAAGGACTATTCGGCGATCGAGAGCATCGAGGCTACGGGGCCTTCTCAGGTGACGATCAAGCTTTCGGAAAACGTGCCGAGTCTTCTCGGGCTTCTCGTGCCCTATCACGGTGGCAACATCGTCTGCAAAGATGCCGTAGAGGCATTGGGGGAGGAATATCAGCGCGAACCGATCGGAACGGGTCCGTTCATGTTCGCCGAGTACCAGCCCCAGCAGTATGTCAAGCTGGTCGCCAATCCGGAGTATTTCCGCGGCGAGCCGAAGATCAAGGAAATCTACTACCGCTACATTCCCTCCGACGCATCCCGCGATCTGGCTTTCCAGGCCGGCGAGATCGACATGATCTACGGCAAGCAGGAGCAGAGCTGGGTGGAGCGCATCTCCGAAGTGCCGGGCACCAAGGTGGTCGTGATGAAACCGGGTGAAATGTCTGTCATTCATCTCAACATGACCATGCCGCCGCTCGACAACGTCCTGGTGCGCAAGGCGGTTGCCCATGCGATCAGCCGTGATGCCATGGTCCAGTTCAAGGGCCCGGACGTAACGCTGGCGGCGATCTCGCCGGTCCCCGAGGGACATCTCGGCTATACGGCCGACGTGCCGACCTACGACTATGACGTGGCGAAGGCCAAGGAACTTCTGGCGGAGGCCGGATATCCGGACGGGGTGACGATCAAGGCGATCCACACCACGCTGCCGGGGATGCTGACCACCATGGAAGCGATCCAGGCCCTGCTGCGCGAAGCGGGGATCAACATGGAAATCGAGACGGTCGAGCATGCGACCTTCCACGAGCAGATCCGCAAGGACATGAGCCAGGTGGTTCACTACGCCGCGGCCCGCTTCCCGGTGGCCGATGTTTATCTGACCCAGTTCTTCCACTCCGATTCCATCGTCGGCACGGATACGGCGATCACGAACTTCTCGCACTGCGCCGTCGCCGACGATGAGATCGCGAAGGCAAGGACGGAGACGGACGAGACCAAGCAGCTTGAGCTGTGGGCAACCGCCCAGCAGAAAATCATGGAAGAGGTTTGCGCCGTTCCGGTCGTTCAGAGCATGCAGCTCTGGGCCTGGAAAGATACGCTGGATCTCGGTGTCGAGGTGAACGGTTCCCTGAACCTGAGCCCCCCGGTTACCGAAGCGGCGTCCTTCAGCGAATAAGCCCGTTCCTTGCTGTGACGGTGCGTGCCGGATGGCGGTCATTGTGTCCGCATCCGGTACGCTCTGTTATAATCGAAGGCGCGGCCCCTTTTCCATGAGAGGCTCATGACAGCATTTATCCTGAAGCGGCTGGGGTTTGCCGCAATAACGCTCTTTGCGGTTCTGACCATCGTGTTCTTCATCGTCCGGATCCTGCCCGGCGATCCGGCGATGGCGATCCTGGGAGATCAGGCAAGCGAAGCGGCGCTCAAGGCGCTGCGGGTCCGGCTCGGGCTCGACGTGCCGCTCTACCAGCAATATGTCGAATTCCTCGGCGGTGTTCTTGTCGGCGACTGGGGCGTGTCCATGGTCTCCGGGCGGCCGGTGATCACGGAGATCCTGAAGGTTCTTCCGGCAACTCTGGAGCTGACGGTCGCCTCGCTCATTCTCGGGGCTGTCGTGGGCATTCCGATCGGCGTCTGGTCCGCGGTCAGGCGCAACAAGCTGCCGGACTACGTTGCCCGCATCGGCTCCCTTCTGGGGCTTTCGTTTCCCGCCTTCGTGTCGGCGGTGCTACTGCTCATGTTCTTTTCCATCCAGCTCCGCTGGTTTCCGGTCATCAGTTCAAGCCAGGGCGGCGGACTGGGCGAACATCTGCGCAACCTGGCGCTTCCCGCGATCAATCTCGGGCTGATCATGGCCGCCTACATCACCCGCGTCGCCCGCTCGGCCATGCTGGAAGTGCTCAATCAGGACTATGTGCGCACGGCCAAGGCCAAGGGACTGGCCTTCGCCGTCATCGTCTGGCGGCATTGCCTGCGCAACGCGATGATCCCGGTGGTGACCGTCGTCGGGCTTTACCTTGGTATCCTGATCGGCAACTCGGTGCTGACGGAGATCGTCTTCAACCGACCCGGTCTCGGCAAGCTGATCGTCGGCGCGCTCAACCAGCGCGACTATACGATGCTTCAGGGGATGATGGTGATCTACACGCTGATCGTCGTGCTGGTGAACCTGATCACCGATCTCACCTACGGACTGATCGACCCGAGGATCAAATACTCATGAGCGCCGATATCCAGACAGCGCGGCCGTCGCGCGGGGCCTATTTCCGTATCGCGGCCGTCAACAGCTTCAAAGGCGTCATCAAGGCCTTCAATTCCAACAAGACCTCCTGGGTCGGGCTCGGGGTGTTCGCCGCGGTGTGTCTGTTGGCCATTCTGGCGCCGGTGGTTGCCCCCTACGATCCCATCGACCAGAACATCCTGTTCCGCCTGAAACCGCCGAGCGAGGCACATTGGTTCGGCACCGACTACTACGGACGCGATACCCTGTCGCGAATTCTTTGGGGCGCGCGGATATCGTTGACGATCGGGCTGCTCGCAATCGGATCGGCCATGCTGATCGGCACGCTGATCGGTCTCGTCGCGGGGTATTTCGGCGGCCGCACGGATATCATCATCATGCAGGTGATGGATGTGCTGCTGGCTTTCCCCTCGCTGATCCTCGGTCTGATCGTGGTGGCCATGCTCGGACCGTCGGTGATGAACCTTGTAATCGCAATTTCGCTGACCGCCATCCCCCCCTTCGCGCGCATCGCGCGGGCGCCGACCATTGCCGTGAAGAACCGCGAGTTCATCGAGGCGGGACACGCGCTCGGCTATTCGCATTCGCGGCTGATGTTCGGTCACATCCTGCCGAACATCGCGCCTGAGGTCCTGGTGATGGGCTCCCTCTGGCTTGCGACCGCCATCCGCGTGGAAGCGTCGCTCGCCTTCATCGGACTTGGCGTCAATCCGCCGACACCGACCTGGGGCGGCATGATCCGGGAAGGCTTTGAAAACATTCTCGACAGCTTCTGGCTGGCGTTGTTCCCCTCGCTTGCCATCCTGATTGTCGTCTTTTCCCTGAACCTTCTTGGAGACGGTCTGCGCGATGCCATCGATCCCCGGCTGAAAGGCGAACAATGACACAGCCAGTGCTTAACATAGAGAAGCTGACGACCTCCTTCCGGGTCGACGGAGCCTGGGTACCCGTGGTGCGCGACCTGAGCTTTTCCATCGGCGCGGGAGAAACCGTGGCGGTCGTAGGGGAATCCGGTTCGGGTAAATCCGTGACCGCGCTTTCGGTCATGCGCCTGCTTCAAGAGAGCCAGTCCCGGATCGAGGGCAGGATCGAGCTTGAGGGCAGGGACCTTCTGGCGCTTGAAGAAAAGGCCATGCAGGAGGTGCGCGGCGGCGATATCGGCATGATCTTTCAGGAGCCGATGACCAGCCTCAACCCGGTGCTGAGAATCGGTTTCCAGGTGAGCGAGGCCCTGCGCCGGCACAGGAACATGAGCCCGTCGGAAGCGGAGGCGGAGACGCTGCGTCTCTTCGATCTTGTGCGTATTCCGGATGCCAAGCGCCGCATCGAGGAATATCCGCACAGTTTCTCCGGGGGCATGCGCCAGCGGGCGATGATCGCCATGGCGCTCGCCTGCAAGCCGAAACTCCTGATCGCGGACGAACCGACGACCGCGCTCGACGTCACCATCCAGGCGCAGATCCTGCAGCTCATTGCCGAGTTGCAGAAAGAGATCGGAATGGCGGTCATGTTCATCACCCACGACATGGGGGTGGTCGCCGAGATTTCCGACCGGGTCGTCGTCATGTTGCGCGGAGACAAGGTAGAGGAGGCGCCGGTGGGTGACCTCTTCGCGGCGCCGGAGCATAATTACACGAAGATGCTTCTCGGAGCCGTTCCGAAGCTTGGAGCGCTTCACGAAACCTCCACGCCGCGCCGGTTTCCGACGCTCGACGAGAACGGTGCGGGCCCCGAACCGGACAATGAACCGGACGGCAGGGGCGACACCATCCTGGAAGTGCGCGATCTGACCACGCGCTTCACCGTTCACGGCGGTCTGCTCGGCCGTCCGGTCGGCCAGGTTCATGCCGTCGAAGGGGTTTCTTTCGATATCGCCAAAGGCGAGACACTGGCGCTTGTGGGGGAGTCCGGCTGCGGCAAGTCCACGACCGGCAGATCGATCCTGCAGCTTGTCCAGCCGGCGGGCGGTCAGGTCGTCTTCGAGGGGCAGGATCTGATCAAGGCGACGGGCGGGCAGGTGCGCGCCGCGCGCCGCCGGCTGCAGATGATCTTCCAGGATCCGTACGGGTCTCTCAATCCGCGCAAGACCGTCGGCGCCGCGATCGCCGAGCCGATGAAGGTGCATGGTCTGAAAAGCGGATTCGACGCGGATCTCAGAGTTGGGGAACTTCTGCAACTGGTGGGGCTGAGGCCGGAGCACGCGTTGCGCTTTCCGCACGAGTTTTCCGGCGGCCAGCGCCAGCGTATCTGCATCGCCCGAAGCCTTGCGCTGGAACCGAGCCTGATCGTGGCGGATGAATCCGTCTCCGCGCTCGATGCCTCCATCAAGGCACAGGTGATCAATCTTATGCTGGACCTCCAGAAGGAACTGGATCTCGCCTATCTCTTCATCAGCCATGACATTGCGGTGGTCGAACGGGTCAGCCACCGGATTGCCGTCATGCTGCTCGGTGAGATCGTCGAGATCGGGCCTCGGGACGAGATCCTGCGCAATCCGCAGCATCCCTACACGAAAAAGCTGATCGATGCCGTGCCCATTCCCGAACCTGAAAACCGGCGGGAGCGGTCGGGTCTGGTCGCCGATGAACTGAAGAGCCCGGTGCGGGCGCTGGACTGGGTCCGTCCGGAGCGAAAGCTGCACGAGGTCGGCAGCGGGCACTTTGTGCTGGAATACTGACAGGCCCGTTTTTCAGACGCGTTTTTCGCTCCGGCCGCGGCGGCAGAACAGAACCTGGCTGCCGCGGTCTGCCGTTCGACCGGAATCGGTTGGCGGCCGGGATCAACTGGCGGCCGGTATCCCCCGGATCACGGCGACCTCGTGGAAAAGAGGCGTTTCCGGGTCTTCGTCGATCAGCTTCTGCGCTTCGCAGGCCGAAATCGGCTGTTTGCCTTCCGCATCCTTGAAGAATTTGCAGACGAAGTCCTTTTCCAGACCCGTTCCCGTCAGTGCTTTTTCCAGCATGACGAAGAAGGAGATATCCGTTCCGGCATCCTGACGGACAATCTGGGAATGGAGTTTTTCCGGCCGGAAGCCGTTGGCCTCGAAGAGCTCGAAAATGATCCCGGTTCCGACCCGGCAACCGAAATTCATGATGACTTCCGCTTTCGGGGCATGTTCGCGCAGACGCTGAAGCAGGGCCTCGTTGAGGCCAAGGCCCACGGAGTTGAACGGATAGCTGTCGAAGGCCTCCCACGGATAATAGTGGGCGATATGGTCGTCGGCCTGTTCGTCCGCGCCGTCGGCCAATTCGACCGCTTGGGCTTCCCGAAAAGCGGAAAGGCGTTTGTCGCCCGGATCGCCCACCTGCGGCAGGCAGCCGATCACGACGTCGGTCTGTGCGATCTGAGCCCGGGCTGCGTCGGTGTCTATCAGGCTGACCGCACCCTTGATCGGATGGAACTGGTCAATCTTGTCCGGCGCAAGGCTGCGGACATTGCGTTCGGCAAGTTCGATCAGCCGGGGGTCGAGGTCGCTGCCGGACACCAGCGCGGCATCGCAGAGCTGCAGCAGGAAGGCGGCGTTCGTGCCTGTGCCGATGCCGACTTCGTAGATCCGTTTGCCGGACAGGTTCGCGGCTTCGAGGCCTCTTTGGAATGTTTCGGTCCAGGGGTCCGTCGGGTCGAAAGCGAAGCTGGGGGCTTCCGGGGTCAAGACATAGGGTTCCCCGGAAGAAGAGGCTTCGGGTTCGAAAACAGAAAACATTCTTTGTCCTTTTGCCTTGGCCAATACGCGCGGGGCATGAGGAAGTTAAACCCGCTGCGTTGTGAGACGCGCCTTGCCGAAGGCTCAACCGAGCCCGTTCAAGGCATGCCGTTTCGTCTCTGTTATGGCCTTGTTCAGCAGCCCAGACGACATTGTGCCGGCCTGAAAGGCGCTGACTGGGTAAATGTTTCAAAGGGAGGCAGGGTTACGACGCAGCGCCACCCGTTTACCGGTTTCGCCTGCGTGCGCTGCGGTCGCGGTTTACGCGGGCCGCGCAACCAGGCGAACGCGGTCGGCCAGCTTGCCGAGAGACCGTGCGAGACTGGATGTGTCGCAAGCGGGATCCAGAAGAATGTCCAGGGGATGGGCGTCGCGGGCCCGTCCGGTCAGGGCCTGCTTGATCCGCAGCACAGTCGGCGCCGGTGACAATCCGTTGCAATCGATGGTGTTGGCATTGGAACGTTTCATTTTGAACTCCTCAGCTTTGGACACATTTCGTCTGTTCAACGGAAGCTTGCGACAAGCGCCCGCGCGATCTGGTCACCAGGAACGGACGCCCGCATAAAGGGCCCGAACACACTTTGTCTCCAGCCTGACGTGTGCCGTCGGCTTTTTTGCGCCGGACGATGACGGACCCTGGGCCCACGTCCTTCACCGGCGAGAAACGCGTTGTTTTCAAAACCGATCGCGAGTTGGCGCAACCGGCCGGCCGGGGCGGCAGTCGAGATCTGCCGCAAGCCGCCGCAAACGATGAACGCGGCAGACCCTGCCTTCTTCGGCGAGCAGGCGGATGCTGGATGCATCCGGATTAACCGGACCTGATTTAACGAAAGTGCGGGGACCGCACCTGCTTGCCTGTTGTCCGGTAATTTCAAACTTTCAAAAAAGCTAGGCAGCTCACGCCGCCAAGTCAAGAATGGAAGGGCCTATTTATTGGGCAAGCGTAACAATTCGCCAAAAGCATCGCTTTTTTGCTGTGCAAAATCGCATGCGTGGTCGTACTGTTTCGAAATTCCGAGGAATTTTGTGCGTTTTTCTGGTTTCTCGTGGAAAAATTTTGCGCTGCAAAAGGCTTGGAGAGGACTGGTTTCCAGAGAAATCTAGTCCCGGAAACCCGGATCGAGCCGGTCCGCGATCCGCATCTGGGCGTCCCATTCGAGCACAAGATCGCCGTCGTCGACCGCCATCTTGTCGTATTGCTCGGTGACGTGCCTGGCAAGCTTCTCCTCGACCTCCAGAACCGGCCGGCCCATGGCCAGGGTGGATTCCTGGATCTCGCAGGCCCGGTTCAGATAGAACATGTTGGAGAACATCTGCCCGGCACTTTCGCCGACGGTCAGAAGCCCGTGGTTCCTCAGGATCAGCGCGGGATTGGCGCCGAGGCTTGTTACGATCCGCTCCCGTTCGTCCAGATCCAGCGCAATGCCCTCATAGTCGTGATAACCGGTCCGGCCATAGAACTGCAGGGCGATCTGGTTCAGCGGCAACAAGCCGTCCGCAAGGCTGGCGACCGCGACGCCGGCCCTTGTGTGCGTGTGCATGACCCAGGCCGCATCATGGCGCGTCATGTGGACGGCGCTGTGAATGGTGAAGCCGGCCGGATTCACCCGGTTGGGGCTGTCGTCCACCTTGTTGCCGTCGACGTCGATCTTCACCAGCGAGGACGCGGTGATCTCCTCCCACAGGTAACCGTAAGGGTTGATGAGAAAGCGCCCCGGTTCGCCCGGCACACGTGCCGTGATGTGGGTGTAGATGACATCGGTCATCTTGTAATGAGCGGCGAGGCGGTAACAGGCGGCGAGCTCGACCCGCGTTTCGTATTCGGCCTTGCTCATCGGGGCGGCTGATTTTTTGTCCAGCATGTTCGGTCCTCTCTGGCAGGCGTCCATCCGCCCGGTGGCTTGCGAGCGCCGTTGACCTCGTGTCCCAGACGGTTTCAGGCTCGGTCGGCGGCTTTACTCTCTGATATACGTTTGTATAACTAGGTTGAGCGCGCAAATGCAAACTCAATCCGGGCCATAGGGTTTTCCCTTATGGCGGCGGCAGGTCGCTGTCAGCTGTTTGTGTACCGCCCGAGATGTTTGAACCGGTGACAGTCAGGAGGCCGAAAATGGAACGGACAGGAATAATCAGCGGTGTTCTCTTGAGCAGCACCATGGACCTGAAGTCGTTCTACGGTCTCGACTTCGCAGAACGCGGTGAAAAGGTTCGCCTGCTCAATCCCGATGAGGTGACGGATCATGAAGAGATCCGCTTCGCCGTGTGCTGGCTGCCCGACGGGGACGCTTTTGCGCCCTATCCCAACCTTCAGATGGCGATGTCCATCGGAGCTGGGGTCGATGCGCTTCTCAATCATGAAGGCCTGCATGATGAGGCCATGATCTGCCGGGTGCGCGATCCGCATCAGGCCGATTTGATGGCGGGATACGCCGTTCACGAAACGCTTCACTTCCTGCGCGGCTTCGATCGGATGAAGGCGAGCCAGGAGGCGCGCCAATGGGCGCCTTTGCCCATGCAGCCGCCGAAACACACGCGTATCGCGGTGCTTGGCAACGGAACAATGGGGGCGGCGGTGACACGTGCCCTTGCCGCCGTCGGGTTTTCGCTGGCGGTCGCCTGCCGGAATGAGCCTCGGGAGCCTTTGCCTGGCGTCACGTATTTTGCCGGGGAGAATGCCCCCTTGAGAGCGGCGGAAGGGGCCGCTGTACTGATCAACGTTCTGCCGTTGACCCCGGAGACCGAGAATATTCTCAACGCCGATCTGTTCGATCGTCTTGCCGAAGGCGCCTGGCTCATCCAGATCGGCCGGGGCGAGCATCTGCACGAGGCGGACTTCGTCGAGGCGCTGGAGAGCGGCCGGCTTTCCGGCGCGAGCCTCGATGTCTTCCGCCAGGAGCCTCTACCCGAGGATCACCCGTTCTGGGGCGACGGGCGCCTGCGGATCACACCTCACATCGCCAGCGATTCAACGCCCAGCGTTGTGGCGGACCAGGTTCTGCAGTCTGCCAGGGAGCTTCTGTCTGGAGAACGGCCCAGCCTCGCCATCGACCGGGGCCGAGGCTACTAGGCGAAATATCGCGAGTCTTGCGTTTTTCGAGAAATTATTCAAGTGTATAACAAGGTGGTCTGAAACGAACCGATCGAATGGGTTGAATGAGCAGAAAAACCTTTCAGCGCCTGTCGCTTGACGCGCGCCGCAAAAGCCTGATGGAAGCGACGCTGCGCTGCGTTGCCCGTTACGGTCTGAGCGGTGCGACGGTCCGGCGGATCACGGAAGAAGCCGGGGTGACGGCGGGGCTGGTGCGCCACTATTTCGGCAGCAAGGACGAGCTGATCGGCAACGCCTATGCCTATCTGGCCGGCCAGCTGACGGCGGAGGCCGGCAGCCGTGCCAAACAATCGGAAGGCGATCCGGTGGATCAGCTCAGGCAGTTTCTGCTCGCCAATATGACCACGCCGAACCTGTCGGAAGAAAAGGTCTCCTTGTGGGCGACCTTCATCGGCAGGGTCCGGTATGAAGCGGCTTTCGCCGACATTCACCGGGAAGGCTACCGGGAGTTTCTCGCTCTTCTCGAAGCGCTCATAGAGCCGGTGCTGGCCTTGCACGGTTTGCCTCATGGAGCGAGCGCCTGCCGGCGCCATGCGATTGCGCTGAACGGGCTGATTGACGGGCTCTGGATGGAAGGTTCGCTCAACTCGGGCCTCTACGGTCGCGCCCTGTTGCCGGAACTCATCCTGGAGGCGGGCGAGCGCCTGCTCGGCCTGCCCGCCGGTTCTCTTCAGGATCAAAAGAAAACGCAAGACAGTTAAGGATACCCAATGCGCTATGCCGGAATAACGGACCGACTTGCCAGTCTGGGCGGCGAGAAATGGGCCGTTCACAATGCGGCCCGGAAAAAGGCGGCAGCGGGTGAGGAAATCATCGAGCTGACCATCGGTGAACCGGACATACCGGTCGATCCCGCCCTGATCGACGTAACGACCGAGTCGATGAAGCGTGGCCGCACGCATTATTCCAACGGCCGCGGCGAGGAGGGGTTGCTTGACGCTCTCGTGGAGAAATACCGGCCGCGTCATCCGGAAATCACCACGCGGAATATCCTGTGCTTTCCCGGCACGCAGACGGCGCTTTACGCGGTGATCATGGCGCTTGTCGACGAGGGCGAGGGGGTTCTGGTCGGCGACCCCTATTACGCGACCTATGCAGGCGTCATCCGCTCTCCCGGCGCGGTCCTTCAACCGGTTCCGCTCAGTATCGAAAACGGCTTCGTCATGCGGCCGGAGGATCTTGAGGCGGCGGTCACGCCGGAAAGCCGGGTTCTTATGCTCAACACGCCGCACAATCCGACCGGTTCCCTTCTGGATCTGCAAACCATCGCCGAACTTGGCGAGGTCGCGGTCCGGCACGACCTCTGGATTGTCTGCGATGAGGTCTATGAGGATCTGATTTTCGACGAAGCGCTGACCTTCGCCTCACCGCTCGAAATAGAGCATCTGCGCGAGCGCACGATCGTTACCTCCTCGATTTCTAAAACCTTCGCGGCAACCGGGTTCCGAAGTGGCTGGGCGGTCGGACCGGAGGAATTCTGCAGCAAGCTTTTGCCGATTTCCGAGACGATCCTCTTCGGCAACCAGCCCTTCATCGCCGACATGAGCGAAGCGGCCCTGCGCGGCAGCTTCGATACGGCCGAGCGGATGCGCAAGAGCTACGCTTCGCGGGTAAGGATGATCGAAAGCGAACTTGAAACCTGTCCGGCGCTGGTGCCGGGCAAGGTTTCGGGCGGCATGTTCATCATGATCGACGTTTCCGGAACGGGGCTGAGCGGCGAGGGTTTCGCCTGGAAGCTCCTGGAAGACCAGGGGGTTGCCGTCATGCCCGGCAGCTCCTTCGGCGAAAACGCTCCCGATCTGATCCGGGTGGCGCTGACGGTTCCGGACGAGGAGCTGCGCGAAGCGATGCGGCGGGTCCATGTGTTTGCGGACGGTTTGGTGGTGTCAACGAGTGAGAAGTCGCTCGTTGGCTAGCGACCTCAGGCGTAGTCCAATGATGCCGGGGACCAATTTTGTCCGGCCCAGAGGAGACATTTGCCGACCGCTTCTGTTGAGCGAGGGGTGGCTTTCAAAGGCCCAGCGGCAGCATTGCGCCGCTTGCACGATGCGGCGCATCGCGCTTCGCGACGCGCCTTGCCGAGTGAGCCGTTCAAAGCCACCAAATGGCTCAAGGTGACCGGAAAGGTCTCTGGCTTGCGGATCGATGCGCCTCGAGAATGTCCGAGAGGAATGTGCGCAGGGTTTCCGTCTTGCGATACCCCTTGCGCAGGATCAGGCTGAAGGTGCAGGTATAGGCAATCTGCTCCGGCAGTACGGCTTTCAGCTCACCCGCCTCCACCCAGGGCTTCGTCAGGTGCTCGGGTAAAAAACCCAGGTAGCGGCCCGAGCGGACCAGCATCAATTGGGGTTCGATCTGGTGGACGGTGGATTCAACCGGCCCCAGCAGCAGGCGTTTCTCGTCCGCCGCGCGCCAGTAGCCGCGCCGGGTAAACGCATGGGACTTGAGCTTTTCAAGCGTGATGCCCTCACCTGACGCGAACAGGGGATGGGTTGAGGCGGCATAGAGAAAATGCTGTTCCTCGTAGAGCGGGATGGCTTCCAGACCGGAAATGATGTGCGGAAAGCTGCCGATGCCGCAGTGGTAGTCGCCGTCATAGACCTTTTGCTGCAATTCCTGAGGCCGGTTCTGCATCAGCGTCAGTGAGACCGAGCCGTCCCTTTCGCCAAAGGCGGCGATGGCCTGGGAAATGCGGGATTGCGGGTCCGTGACGATGCTGTCGACCAGACCGATGCGCAATTCGCCTGTCAGCGTGCCCCGGAGCGCGCCGATTTCCGCGTCGAAATCGCTGATCGAGGTGAACAGGCGCCGGGCGGCGTCGAGCACGACTTCGCCCTTTTCCGTCAGGCGAAACCCCATGCGGCCGCGCTGGCAAAGTTTGATGCCGAAGCGCTCCTCCAGGGCTGTCATGTGGTTTGAAATGGTGGAGGCGCTGATATTGAGTTCCGCCTCCGCCGCCGTGAAGCCGCCGTGGCGGGCCACCGCGTCAAACACCTGGAGAAGGCGCAGGTCACTGCCGGAAAGTCGCATCTGTCACTTTGAGTTTTCTAAAACTGAATATTTATAATCGCCCATTTTTTCCAAGTTATCCAGCCGCTATGCTGCACACTCAATTGGCGTGATTAATTAGCAGTCAAGTTGAGGGTGGAATGGCGTTCAATCAGCCGCTCGGCGGCAATGACATGCCGCGTTTCGCGGGACCGGGAACCATGATGCGCCTGCCGGCGCAGGACACGGCGGAAGGACTCGATGCCTGTTTTGTCGGGATTCCGCTCGACATCGGCACCTCCAACCGGTCGGGAACACGGCAGGGACCACGGCACATCCGGATGGAGTCCTGCATGCTCCGGCCCTACAACCTGGGCACCGGCGCCGCGCCTTTCGACAGTCTCCAGATCGCGGATATCGGCGACATAGCCCTGAACACCTTCGATCTGAAGAAATCGGTTGGCCTGATCGAGGTGGCCTACGATGCGATCCTGGCGCATGACTGCATACCGCTCGGACTGGGCGGGGATCACACACTGACCTATCCGATCCTGAAGGCCATGGCGAAGAAGCACGGTCCGGTGGCTTTGATCCACGTCGATGCCCATGCGGACATCAATGACGAGATGTTCGGAGAAAAGATTGCCCATGGCACGCCTTTCCGGCGCGCGCTGGAGGACGGCTGCCTGGCCGCGGACAAGGTGTTTCAGATCGGACTGCGCGGGTCCGGTTACTCCCCGGAGGACTTCAACTGGTCGCGCAAACAGGGTTTCACCGTCATCCCGGCGGAAGAGTGCTGGTACAAGTCGCTCGCACCGCTGATGGACGAGGTTCGGCGGAAGATCGGCGATCATCCGGTCTACCTCTCCTACGATATCGACAGTCTCGACCCGGCCTTCGCGCCCGGCACCGGTACTGTGGAAATCGGCGGTCTGACCATCTGGCAGGCGCTTGAAATCATCCGCGGCTGCCGCGGGCTGAATCTCGTTGGAGGCGATCTGGTCGAAGTGTCGCCCCCCTACGACCCGTCCGGCAATACCGCGCTGGTCGGGGCCAACCTTCTTTATGAAATGCTCTGCGTTCTGCCCGGGGTGAAATACCAGGCAGGCTGACGGGGCCAACAACAAGAACGATCACCGACCAGGCAGAGATGGAGCAGACATGACAGACAGAATTCGGACTTTGAAACTCACGAGCGCGCTGGTGCTTGGAACTTTGGCCATGTCGCAGCAGGCGCTGGCCACCGAAGAGCTGAACGCACTTGTGTGGTGCGATCACACCGATCCGGCCCTGATCGAGCCGTTCGAGAAGAAATTCGACGTCAAGGTCAACCTCAAGGAATACGAAGGCACGGGCGCGGCCCTGGCGATTGTGGAGCAGTCCCAGCCGGGCGACTGGGATGTCTTCGTCATAGACGGCGTCGACGTGCCGCGCGCGATCGAGGCGGACCTTCTGGCGCCGCTGCCGGCGGACGAATTGCCGACCGACGATCTCTTTCCGGCTCTGGTCATGCCGGAAAACCACACCAAGGACGGCGAGGTCTACGCGATCTCCGAGAAATTCGGCTACAACACCATTTCCTTCAACAAGGCCAAGGTCGATCCGGCCGACTTGAACGACATGTCGGTGCTCTGGTCCTCCGACAAATACAAGGGCAAGATCGCCATCTACGACTACTACCTGCCGGTAATGGGCATGGTCGCGGTCGGCCTGGGCAAGGAGACGTCCGGCCTGACATCGGACGATCTTCCGGCCATCAAGGAGACGCTGTTCAAGGTCAAGGACAACGCCAAACTCGTCGGTGAGGTGGTTTCCAGCCAGACGGCGCTCGCGACCGGCGAAGTCGATATTCTCGTCGGTGGCGGCGAGTGGGTAACGGCGGGCCTGAGCGCCGACAATCCGGATCTGGACTGGGTCCTGCCGAAGCAGGGCGGCATGCGCTGGTCGCAGTCCATCGGTGTCTTCAAGGACAGCGGCAAGAAGGAACTGGCGACGGAGTTCGTCAAATACATCCTTTCGCCGGAAGGCCAGGCGAAGCTGGCGACCTCATCGTGCTACTGGGCAATGCCGGCGAACGCGAAGGCCGGAAGCGTCTTGAGCGATCAGCAGAAGACCGCCCTGCGTTGGGACGACCAGGAGGCTTACATCGCCAATTCGCAGCTTTATCCGGCGCCGGACGCGGAGCTGGATGCTGAGATGCAGGATGCCTGGACGGAAATGCTCCAGCACTGATCCTGAAAGCTGACGGGAAGGGGACGGATGAAAATGGCAGGCGGCGCGCAGAGCAGACGGATCGACCTTGGCCCCTGGGCCTTTGTCGCGCCGGCGCTGCTTTGGACCCTGGCCTTTTTCGTCGTTCCCTTCCTCGTCATGGTGGTGGTCAGCCTGTGGGAGCGGGTCGGCACGAAACTTGTCGCCAGCTGGACCTTCGCCAATTACCTGAAATTTTTCGAACGCGGCCATTTCTTCGAGGCGATGATCAATTCGCTGGAAGTCACCGCCATCGTCACGCTGCTCTCGATCCTGCTCGCCTATCCGTTCGCCTGGATCATCGCCGAAAAGGTGCCGCAGCGCTGGCAGAGGATCGCGCTGGTTCTGGCGATCCTGCCGTTCTGGACCTCCTATGTGGTCCGGTCCTATTCCTGGCTTCTGGTGCTGGCCAACAACGGTGTCGTCAACCAGGCGCTGCTCGGGATCGGGCTTGTCGATGAACCGCTCGACCTGGCCAACAGCCGGACGGCGACCGTGATCGGCTTCGTCCATTTCTTCGTCATGCTGCTGACGCTGACGATCTATGCCAACCTCGTGCAGCTCTCGCCGAATTACCGCAAGGCGGCGGCGGATCTCGGGGCCGGGCCGTTCCGCATCTTCTGGCACGTGATCCTGCCGCTCACCCTGCCGGGGATCATGGTCGGCGCGTTTCTCACTTTCGTGCTGTGTATCGGCGATTACATCACGCCACAGGTCCTTGGCGGCAACAACGAGCTGCTGATGCCGCAAGTCATCATGCTGCAGATCGGCCGGCGCGCCGACTTCCCGACGGCCTCGGCCCTGGCCATTCTCCTGATGATCGTGGTGACCGTCGCCTATCTCGGCTTCGCCCGGTGGATCCGGCTGGAAAGGGCCTGAACGGGATGCGTAAAACCTGGCCGATGGTGCTCTCCATCCTCTATGCGTCGGCGATCTACTGTTTCATCTTCCTGCCGGTCGCCGTTCTGGTGCTGTTTTCCTTCCAGGACGGCCGGTTTCCGATCCCGCCGCTGAAAGGCCTGAGCCTCAGGTGGTACGAAGCGGTCTGGAATGACAGCCGTCTTGTTGAGGCTCTCGTCAATTCGGTCACCGTTGCCGTTGGTTCGTCATTGGTGGCAGTGCTGCTCGGCTTTCTCTCGGCCTATGGACTGGCGCGTTTCGCGCTGCCCGCGAAGGGGCTGCAGCGGGCACTGCTCACGGCGCCACTGACCGTCAGCTACCTGATCATCGGCATGGGGTTGCTGATCACCTTCAATACGCTCGGCGTTCCCAAGTCGCTGCTGGCGGCGGGGATCGGCCATGTGGTGATCAACCTGCCGCTCTGTTTCGCCATTATCTACAGCCAGATGAGCGACCATCAGGCCAATATCGAGCGTGCCGCCCGCGACCTCGGAGCGGCGGAATGGCAGGTGGTTACGCTGATCACCGCGCCGATGCTCTGGCCGGCCCTGTTCGCCAGCTTCTTTCTGTCAATGACCTTTTCCTGGGACGAGTTCATCATCTCGTTCCTTCTGACCCGCTTCGACGTGACCCTGCCGGTGGAAATCTGGAGCCTGCTGCGTTCCGGGCTCAACCCGAAGACCAATGCGGTCGGCAGCGTGGTCTTCGCGATTTCCATCGTGCTGGTGTTTCTTCTCGAACTCGTCGTCTTGCGCAACAGGAGGCGCTCTTGACCACTCTTGCCGTCGACGCACGCAACATCACCCACCGCTACAGCGGCTTCACCGCGCTCGACAATGTCTCGCTCACCGTTCCGACCGGGGCCTACACGGTGTTCCTGGGGCCGTCCGGATCGGGCAAGACGACGCTTTTGTCCGTTATCGGCGGCTTTCTGGTGCCGCAATCGGGCGAGGTTCTAATTAACGGCCGGGACATGACGGAGGTCGCACCGGCGAAACGCCCGACAACGACGGTGTTTCAGGACTACGCGCTGTTTCCGCACATGACGATCGGCGCCAATGTCGCCTTCGGCCTGCGCATGCGCGGCGTCGGGTCGGCCGAGCGAAAGAACAAGGCGAAACGCATGCTGGACCTTGTCGGTCTCGGTGGCGCGGACGGAAAAAAGCCACATGAGCTTTCCGGAGGCCAGCGCCAAAGGGTGGCTCTGGCAAGGGCGCTCGCGGTCGACCCGTCGGTCCTGCTGCTCGACGAACCGCTCGGCGCGCTCGATCTCAAGCTGCGCCGGCAGATGCAGGCGGAGCTGAAAAGCATCCAGCGCGAAGTCGGCACGTCCTTCATCCATGTCACTCACGATCAGGAAGAGGCCATGGCGATCGGCGACACCATCGTCGTTATGAACCACGGACGGATCGAGGATTCGGGGTCGCCGGAACGGATCTACCTGAAACCGGCAACCCATTTCGCGGCTGGCTTCATGGGTCAGAGTTCCTTCCTGAAGGGAAAGGTCAGGGACGTGTCCGCTGGCAGCGTGGTTCTGGAGACCCCCTGCGGGGCGTTTGCGCTGCCCTCCGGACCGGCTGCCTACAAACCGGGAGAAGCGGTCGTGGTGTCGGTGCGGCCCGAGCATTTCGTGACCGGCGAGATTGCCGGCGATGGCATGATCGCGTTGGGGGCGGGGCGTCTGCGCACCATGACCTTCGCCGGAACCCATCACCTCGGCGAACTGGATCACGAGGCATGCGCGGCGTTCAGGCCGGTCGTCCAACTCCCCCAGAGCGGCGGTCCCGGCATTGGCGATACGGTCAGGCTGTGGGCCCGGGTGGAGGATGCCGTGGTTCTGAAAGCGGAAGGGTAGCGGGATGGAACGGGCGACGGCGGAGATCTGGTACGAAACGCGGAAAGTGGGCGACGACGTCACCTATATCTGCGAGCCCTTCATCGAGGAGTTCTACCGCTGCAACATCTGGCATGTGCGCGGGCGCGACAAGGACATGCTGGTCGACAGCGGCATGGGGGTGGTCAGCCTGCGCGAACAGGTGCCGCTCGTCACCGAACGTCCGCTCGAGGCGGTGGCCAGCCACACGCACTTCGACCACATCGGCTGCCATCACGAATTCGAGCATCGCACGGTGCACCGATGCGAGGCGGAACTGCTGGCGGAGCCGACTCGGAAGAACACCCTCGCCGATCCCTATGTCACCGACGAGATCTTCACCAAGCTGCCGCCGCTGCCTTACGCATCAACGGAATACGCGGTCAAAAAGGCCCCGGCGACCCGTATCGTCGAGGACGGCGATGTTGTCGATCTCGGCGATCGCCACTTCACGGTCATTCATACGCCGGGCCATTCGCCAGGCGGTATCGCGCTTTATGAAAAAGCGTCCGGCATCCTGTTTTCCGGTGACATTCTTTATGACGGTCCGCTGATCGAAGACACCTATCACTCCGACATCGGCGACTACATCGCCAGCATGACGCGGCTGCTGGACCTGCCGGTGCGGCTTGTTCACGGTGGTCATTTCCCGAGCTTTTCCGGCGAGCGCTACCGGACACTCATCCGTGACTGGCTGACCTCGCACGACAGGTGAGACGTCAGCCGCGCGTCTCTCTGCCGAAGGCAATGTTGCTGCTTTCACCGAGCTGATTGCGCAGACAATAGTAGATCACGGCCAGGCTGGCGGCGAGCCAGAGGCCGCCCCAGAAAATCGTCGGCCCGCCGAACTCCTCGGCCAGCATGTAGGCGTCGGAGCGCAGGCCGGAGCGCCGGATCGTGTCATCGAAAATATCGAACGGGACATAGATCATGCTGGCCAGGCCGATGACGCGCAGGACAAGATCGTTGATCTCGAGGCTCAGGTAGCGGGCAATGGCGAGCATGCCGAGACCGGTCAGGGTGCAGAAGACCAGCGGGAACCAGTCGCGTATGTAAAGCGCCGTCACCAAAAGCGTGAGACCGCCGAAGGCAGCGGTCACCATGCGGTCGAGGTGGGTATGAAGGGCGATCAGGAAAAGCCCGGTACCGATCAGCAACGAGCCAAGATACCCCGCCGAAAGCGTGATGAAGCGGTTGCCGCCCCGCGACAGGACGTGCCCGCCCTGCTGGGCTGACAGCGACAGGTCTTCGACGGAGCCGCCGGTCAGGACGGTGGCGATCGCATGGGAAAGCTCGTGCAGGAATACGATCAGGATCTTCAAGGGAACGACTACGGGCGAATTCCAGAGCAGGAACAACACCAGCGTGATCGCCATCAGTTGCCAGTGACCTTTCAGGATCCCCAACTCAAACCACCTCCGGCCTCTGGTGTGAAAGCGGCCTCGATCCTACCGGTGCGCCGGTCTCGGTTCAATCCGGTGAAGCCCGGAAACAGGAGAGGTGGTGTCCCCATCCTTTCGCGGATGGGGACAGGACCGTGGCGGGGAAGAGGTCCGGTGAAGGAAAGATCTCCGTCGCTCCGCCGAAGCGGGTTATCGAACAGGCATGTCGGTTTCCGTAGTCATGGCATCAGCTTCGGAGCGCCGGTCGACATGTCGATGCCTCGGTAGGGCATTTGAGCGGCTTTCCAGGCCGCGAAGCCGCCCTCCAGATGGGCAATCGGTGTGATGCCCGCCGCAAGGGCGGCCTGGGCGACCTTGCCGGAGCGCACGCCCGACCCGCAATGAAACACGATGCGCTTGCCGATCTGGCTCGGCAGGCATGCGGCATCGAAAAAGGCCATCGGCATCAGGAGAGAGCCATCGATGTGTTCCATCATGTATTCCGGCGGAGTACGGACATCGATGAGCACGATCTCGCCGGCCTTCAAGGCATCGTAGACCTGCTGCGGGTTCCAGTTTTCGACTTCGCTCATGACAGGATCCTTAGATTTTGTTCGCGGAAATTTTGAATTGGCAGTGACCGCCTTCCGGTTCCCGAAGCCGGTCGCCGCACACGTTTATTGCAGTGCAAAAAGCATGCTGTCTGGAAGACTCAGTGTCGCATGCCTCTCTTTCCGCTTCGTCATGGTTTATCGGTCACGGGCAAGAACCCGTCAATCCGGCCGGCCAGATCCGGATCTCAACCGTCATCTCACCGGCGGCAAACCGCTTTACCGGTAATGCGGAAAAACGCTTTTACGGTGGGGCCTGCTGTTCTGCAGGATAGCGGCGAACGGAGACGAGCCCGCGACTCTCACCGCTCCGTCAGCTTCAGCTCGATCCGCCGGTTCTTCGCCAGCGCCTCGGGCGTTTCGCCCTCTTCCAGAGGCTGGAACTCGCCGAAGCCGGCGGCGACCAGCCGTTTGGGGTCGACGCCCTTCTCGATGAGATAGCGGACCACGGAAATGGCGCGGGCGGCTGAGAGTTCCCAGTTGTTACGCAGGCGGCCGGTGCCGGAGAGCGGACGGGCGTCTGTGTGGCCGTCGACCCTGAGAACCCAGTTGATCTCGTCGGGGATCTGCAGGCTCAGTTCCTGGATCGCCTCGGCGAGCTTGTCGAGTTCGGTCTGTCCGGCCGGATTGATGTCTTCCGAGCCGGAATCGAACAGCACTTCCGATTGGAACACGAAGCGGTCGCCGACCACGGAAATGTCGGACCGCTGGGAGAGGATTTCCCGTAAGCGGCCGAAGAAATCGGAGCGATAGCGGGAGAGCTCCTGAACGCGCTGGACGAGCGCGGCGTTGAGCCTTCGACCCAGGCTCGCGATCTTGGCCTGGCTTTGCTCTTCCTTGGCTTCCGCTGCTTCCAGCGCCGCGTTGGCGGCGGCGATCTGGCGTCTCAAGGCGGCGATCTGCTGGTTGAGGAGTTCCACCTGGGCCAGCGCCTCCTGGCTGACCTGACGTTCGTCGTCGAGGAGGTTCTCAAGACGGCTTGCCTGCCCGCCGGCGGCGTCCGCCTCGCTCGAGCTACTTTCCAGGAGGCCGAGAAGGCGTGTCTGTTCGGCCTGCGCGTCGCTGAGGCTGGCCTGCAGACCGAGAATGGTGTCTTCGAGTTCGCCGGAGCTGGCCCGCTCCAGCGCCAACAGTTCGGTCAGCTCGCTGATCTGGGCGTTCAGCCGGTTGAGCACGGTATCTCGGCCGGAAAGCTGCTGGGAGAGAAAGAACTGGGCGATCATGAAGATCGACAGAAGGAAAATGATGACCAGAAGCAGGGTCGCCATGGCATCGACGAAGCCGGGCCAGTAATCCGTCGATTGGCCGCGGCGGCGGGCGCGAAGGCTTGCCATCTAGTCGGCTCCCCACTGGCATCCGGACATGGCGGTCACTCCTTTGCCCGGTCGAACGCGGCCGAAATGGAGGCAAGAAGCCCTTCGATGCGTTTTTGCTGCTCGCTCTGGGACTCGGCCCAGTCGCGCATCATCTGCTGCTCGGAGCGCACGTGCTTGACCAGACCCTGAATGCCTTCGGCCAGATTGGCCATGGCCTGGGAGGCCGTCTTGCTGCCGCCCTCCTCGATGGTCTTTTGCAGCGACTGGATCGAGGCCTGGATCTGTTCGACGCCCGGAGACTCGGTGGCGCCGAACATGCCTTCTTCCGGGTCGATGTCGGTGACCGTGGAAAGCCAGTCTTCCAGCTCGTTGTAGAAGCGGTTCTGAGCCTGGCCCGCCTGAAGATCGAGAAAGCCGAGGACCAGCGATCCGGTCAGGCCGAAAAGGGACGAGGAAAACGCGGTGCCCATGCCGGACAGAGGCGCTTCCAGCCCGGCCTTGAGGTCCTCGAAGATGACATTCGCGTCGCCCGAGCCGACGTCGAGGGACTGGATGGTCGCGCCGACGGAGGAGACGGTCTGAAGCAGGCCCCAGAAGGTGCCGAGAAGGCCGAGGAACACAAGCAGGCCGGTCAGATAGCGCGACATTTCCCGCGATTCTTCCAGGCGCGTGCCGATGGAATCAAGAATGGAGCGGGCGGTGGTCGGTGTCAGCGCCATGTCGCCGGCCTTGTTGGCCAGAAGGGCCGCCATGGGCGCCAGCAGAACCGGCGATCTGGTGTCGAGCGCCGGGTCGCCGATCCGGAAGCTGTTGACCCAGGAAATTTCTGGAAAGAGCCGGATGACCCGGCCGAAGAGCAGCAGGATACCGAAAACACCGACCAAAACGATCAGGCCGTTGAGGCCCGGGTTGCTCATGAAGGCGGTGGATATTTGCGGGAACAGGATGAAGGCAATGAAGGCGACGATCACCAGAAAGATGATCATGAAGGTCAGATACGCCTTCGGACTGGACAGGCTGTAGGGGTCGAATTCACGGGCCATATTGCGCTATCAATCACCTGTTTGAAGGGTAACCGATTGATAGCGTGATTTTTAACGGCTTGGAAACCTCAATTCGCGGCTCATGCCCGAATTAGCGTTGGAAAGCGGGAAATTCGGGAGGAGGCATGGGCTCTCGTTATCTGGTTCCCGGTTTGGAAAATACATGCGTTGGCGACACCTTCCCGATAAAGCGTGTCCCATTTTTGGCGTCCAGGGCTTGTCTTCCACTTGAAATTGAATTCGGAGTGACGATCTTCCCTTAGGTAAGAAGGTGTCGGTCCGTCTCGCGGATCAAGCCTTTCTGCCGGGGCTGTCGCATTTTTTTGGAAGGCGGTCCTGAATTCTCCTTTTTGAATTATGGCGGTACCATCATGACGCGCAAAACTTTTACCTTTGAGACCCCGAGCCTGGCAGCCTTTGTACCGGGTTTAACTCCCTTGAATGGAACCTTGCGACCCGGGCCGACGGAGTTTGACTTTGAAGGCTTCGATGTCCTGCACGTTAAGGACGTCAGCAGCACTGACCTTGGCGGCACGGTTGTCTATGACGAAGTCATTCCCTTTGATGCGGGTCAGTATTCGCCCCCTGACGGGACGAATGGCCCGACCGGGTCCGGAGGCAGAATCAAGGGAGCGCTCCAAAGCCGCGTCGTCCGGTCCGACACGACCAAGACGTTGATTTTTGCCTACAGGTTCCGCGACATGACCTTCTTCCCCGGCACGGGGCCGCAGAATAAAGGCAGTCAACTGGTCAACGTTGAACTGGTGACACTTAAAGGTTTTCCAAAGAGTGCATTTCCCGTCGAAATGTACAGTCTGGACATGAGCCAGAGCCTCGGTGCCGAAACGCTTACGGGATTTTATCGAGGCAATGGGGCCTTTGAGTTCAACACCTTTTTGACAGAACCGGAAGGTACGACCTTTTTCGAAGTTCTGACAAAGGCCACTCAATACACGACTGGAAGTTATCTTTCTCTGGAAGTCGACGCGCGCGGCAACGGAGGGGGGCAATATACCGCCAACCTGTCGCAAATCGCCGTGCCGGCCTGAGTGCCTGCCCTGGGCCGGTTGCCCGTAACGACTGAACGCTTGAGTTTTTCGAGACGGGCGCCGCCTCAGGCCGCCGGAGCCTCGGCTTTCTTCAAGAGCCGGAGGAGGTGCTTGTGGGCGTCCTCATTGCCGACGACGACGTCGCCGCTGTCCAGCATCTTGTTCTTGCCGGCAAGGTCGCTGACGAAGCCGCCGGCTTCCTTCACCATGAGAATGCCTGCCGCGATGTCCCAGGAATTGAGACCGCGCTCCCAGTAGCCGTCCAGGCGGCCCGAGGCGGTCCAGGCCAGGTCGATGGCCGCGGCGCCCGCGCGGCGGATTCCGGCGACTTCCGGCATGATGTGGCGCAATTCGCGCAGGGTCCGCCCGTGATCGCCAACGCCGATGAAAGGCAGGCCGGTGCCGAAGACCATCTCGGGAAGCTCGGAGCGTCCGGCAACCCGGAGGCGCCGGTCGTTCAGGAAGGCGCCCCGGCCCCGTTCGGCGGTGTAGAGTTCGTCCATGACCGGATTGAAAATCACACCGGCGACGATCTCGCCCGCCCGTTCCAGGGCGATCGACGTGGCGAAGATCGGGATGCCGTGCAGAAAGTTGGTGGTTCCGTCAAGCGGGTCGATGTGCCAGCGGTGCTGGCCGTCGGTACCCTCGACCTCGCCGCTTTCCTCCATGACCAGGCCGTAGGTCGGCCGGGCCTTCGTCAGTTCCGCGCGCACGATTTCCTCCGCCTTGCGGTCGGCGGCGGAAACGAAATCACCGGGCCCCTTTCGGGATACCTGCAGGTTTTCCACTTCGCCGAAATCGCGGACCAGACTGCGTCCGGCCTTGATCGCGGCCTGGACCATAACATTGAGGAGAGCTGTGCGCGCCATTGACTGTCACTTGTTGTTGGGCATGCCCGGAAGGGCCGGGCCTGCCGGATTACTGGTGCGTTGCGGGCAGGTCAGTCCGCGCGGCGGACATATTCCAGAGTGCCGGTGTCGACGATGATTTTCTCGCCCGCGGTGATGAACGGGGGCACCATCACGCGCACACCGTTTTCCATGAGCGCCGGCTTGTAGGAGGAGGACTGGGTCTGGCCCTTGACCACCGCGTCGGCTTCACTGATTTCAAGGGTGACGTGCTGAGGCAGGGTGATGCCGATCGGGCGCTCCTCGTGGAGTTCCACGGTCACCATCATGCCGTCCTGGAGAAACGCGGCGCGGTCGCCGACGAAATCGGCCTGAAGCTCGAGCTGCTCGTAGGTTTCCGTGTCCATGAAGATCAGCATGTCGTCCTGGGTGTAAAGGTACTGGAAGTCCTTCTGCTCAAGACGTACGCGCTCGACCTTGTCTTCGGAGCGGAAACGCTCGTTGAGCTTGCGGCCGTCGAGCAGGTTCTTCATTTCGACCTGGGCGAAGGCGCCACCTTTTCCCGGCTTGACGTGCTGGACTTTGACAACGGCCCACAGGGTGTCCTGATGCTGAAGCACGTTGCCGGGCTTGATTTCGTTTCCGTTGATTTTCATGGAACGACCGACTTTTCGATTGTTTGGATCTTGAAACAGTGTGGCCGTCAGCATTGACCGCGGCCAGAATTCGCTCGCGCCTGTCCACCACAAAAGCGGGAGGGTTTCAAGGAAAAAAGGAAATTGTGCTTACGATTGCCGGTCTGGAAAGGCCGTAGAGGCAGGCAAGACTAGGGAGACTCCCGAGCCGGATCCGCAGAAGGCGCCATCAGTGTCGCCGAATAGCGTTCGGCCAGTTTGCGCGCTTCCTCCAAGGTGGTTTCGTCAAGGCTTTCGACCATGCTGTCCAGCGACAGGTCGCTTACACCCAGCGAGCGGGCCATCAGGTGCCAGCCAGCGGCGGCGGCGAAGTCCTGTTCGCGACCCCGGCCGTGGGCGTAGATCCGCGCCAGCCGGTTCATAGCGACGGGATTGCCGGAGGCCGCCGCGCGCTCGAACCAGTCGGCCGCTTCCGCCTCGTTGGGGTCGACGCCTTTGCCCTGGAAGCGCATGATGCCGTAGTAGACCTGCGCGGATGTGTGACCGCGCCGCGCCGCCCGGCCCATCCAGAATGCCCCCTGGCCTGGATCGTTCAGGCCGCTTTGGGATTCGATGTAGGATAGCGCAAGCGCGTATTGCGCCTCCGGGTCGTTCAACTGGGCGGCCTCTTCCAGCAGTTCACGCGCTTTTTCCTCATTGTAGGGCCGGCCGTCGCCCTCCTGGTAAAGCAGCGCAAGATTATAAAGCGCGGACGGGTTTCCGGAGGCGGCCGCCTGTTCGAACAGGTCGGCGGCTTTTTTCTTGTCGGTCTCGACGCCGGTGCCGAGCAGGTAGAGTTGCGCCAATTGCATCGCCGATCCGGTGTCGCCCTTCGCGGCCGCCAGGGAATACCAGTCGGCGGCCTTGGCCTTGTCCTGCTTGATCCCGAGCCCGGCCTCGTGGAGAACCCCGAGAAGCGCCTGAGCGGGCGTGTCGCCCTTTTCGGCCAGCGGTGTCGCAAGGCCGACCGCCGTCAGATACCAGCCGCGCTGGAAAGCGGAATAGGCGGTCTCCGACGTGGCGCTCTGGCCTTCCTCCAGCCTGGGCGGGCCGGCGTCGACGATGCTCGATAGCGTCTTGTCCTTGGTGGTGACATCGATCAGCAGCGGCAGTTGACCGGCCTCTTCCTGTTCGGGCGCCCCGCCGGGGTCCTGTTCGGTCGCGGACAGATCCGTCGGAAGAACCAGCAGGCAGGCCAACGCGAGCGGGATGTGCAGCCAAGCCCGCAGCGGCTGGAAAACGCGAAACGCTCCGCTATACGTCTCGCGGGACGCGTGCGGTTCTTGTCGGTCCGGGGCAGGCCGTTGTCGATGTTTCAAACGCATGACCATCCCTTACCGTTCAGACTTGGCGAATTTTCGGCATCCCGATGAAATTTCTGCAATCCGGATCCTCACCGAACTCTACTCGGCCTCGGCGAACGGGTGAGCCTCCAGAATGCGGTTGGCTTGCGAAACCACAGATGCGATCTCTTCGCCAGATTGCCAAACGGCGTCCTTCAGCGCAACAAAGTCGGCCCCGGTGGCGGCGACGTCTCCAAGGGTTTCGAGCCTGTTCCCGGCTAGGGCGACGCAAGGGGTCTCGAAAAGCTCCGACCACCAGGCGGCCAGGGTCAGGGTCTTGGCGTGCGCGCTTTCCTTTTCCTCAAGGCCGAGGACGCCGAAGAGAATATAGTCGACGCCGGTTTCGGCCCATTCCATGGCGTCGTGCTTCAGTTTCGTGCCGCCGGTGCCGACGATACGCTCCGGCTGAAAGCTCTCCACGGCCAGTTTGACATCTTCCAGGGAGGTGTCGACATGCACGCCGTCGGCACCGCAGCGTCCGGCGGCCTGGCTGTCCCGGTAGACGATGGCGGCCGCGCCTCCGTCCTGAATGATGGGGACGAGGGTTTCAGCGGCGCTTTGCACTTCCTTCGTGCCCGCGCCCGGCATGTAGATCAGCACACATGCGATGTCTCCGCCGGCGAAAGCCTTTTTGAGCTTTTCGGCCATATCCGCGGTGTCGAATTCCGGCGGTGTCACAAGAAAGAGGCGGGGGCGGTTCACTGCGGCGGTCCTGTTCTGGTCTGATAGAACGATAAAGGTGCTCTAAAGACGGAAAAAGAGGGGCGCAAGGCCCCTCTCTCAACAAAGTGAATGAAACGGCAGACCGTCGGCAGGCGATTCAGCCCACCTTCGGGTCCAGGCTGCCGTCTGCATAGCGGGCCGCCATGTCAGCCAGGGTGACGATCTTCTTGATCTTGGAGGCCTGGCCGGCGGTGTTGAAAGCTTCCAGACGCGCGACGCAAAGTTTCTGCATCGCGTCTCGGGCGGGCTTCAGGTATTTGCGCGGGTCGAACTCGGCCGGGTTCTCGCTGAGGATCCTGCGGATCTGGCCGGTCATGGCCATCCGGTTGTCCGTGTCGATGTTGACCTTGCGCACGCCGTTCTTGATGCCGCGCTGGATTTCCTCGACCGGAACACCCCAGGTCTGCGGCATTTCCCCGCCGTACTGGTTGATGATGTCCTGCAGATCCTGCGGCACGGAAGAGGAGCCGTGCATGACGAGGTGGGTGTCCGGCAGACGGCGGTGGATCTCTTCGATCACGCTCATGGCCAGGATCTCGCCGTCCGGCTTGCGGGTGAATTTATAGGCGCCGTGGCTGGTGCCCATGGCGATGGCCAGCGCGTCGACCTTGGTTTCCTGAACGAATTTGACCGCTTCTTCCGGATCGGTCAGGAGCTGGTCGTGGCTGAGCTTGCCTTCGGCGCCGTGGCCGTCCTCCTTGTCGCCCATGCCGGTCTCCAGAGAGCCGAGCACGCCAAGCTCGCCTTCGACGGAAATACCGCCGAGATGGGCCATGTCGGTCACGGTCTTGGTGACGCCGACGTTGTAGTCCCAGTTGGCGGGCGTCTTGCCGTCCGCTTCCAGGGAGCCGTCCATCATCACGGAGGTGAAGCCGGCCTGGATGGCGGTCATGCAGGTCTGCGGTGCGTTGCCGTGGTCCAGGTGAACGCAGACGGGAATATGCGGGTAGATTTCCACGACGGCGTCCATCATGTGCTTGAGCATCACATCGTGGGCATAGGACCGGGCACCGCGGGAGGCCTGGATGATAACGGGAGCGTCGGTCTGGTCGGCGGCGGCCATGATGGCCAGGGCCTGTTCCATGTTGTTGATGTTGAAAGCGGGTACGCCGTAGTCGTGTTCAGCGGCGTGGTCCAACAACTGGCGTAGGGTAATGCGTGCCATCTCAAGTCTCCCAGTTTCTGTTCCGTTTCACGCCTTCAATTCGCGCGGACAAGCGTCACGGGTATTGCAGTGCGTCAGGGTAGGGAGGTTCTAACAAGATTTTCCGGCGATGAAAGAGGGGGGACTCCACCTAAATCAATTTAAATACAGTGCTGTGCCTAAAAAGGCGAAGCTTAGTAAATGTGAATTTCGAACTAAATCCGAGGGTTGGCCCAGAATTACGAACAGGACCTGATCCGGGTGCCCGGCCGAAAAGACCGGGCGCCTCGAGTTTGCGAGGTATTGCACCTGTCAGCTGCGCGCTCAGCCTTCGAGTGCGGTAACCCCGGGCAGGTCCTTGCCTTCCAGCCACTCCAGGAAAGCGCCGCCGGCGGTCGAGACATAGGAGAAAGTCTCCGCGACGCCGGCGTGGTTCAACGCGGCCACCGTGTCGCCGCCCCCGGCAACGGAGTTGAGCTTGCCGGCCCTGGTGTTTTCGGCAGCGTGTCTGGCGGCCGCCACCGTCGCCTTGTCGAAGGGCTCGATTTCGAAGGCGCCAAGCGGGCCGTTCCAGACCAGGGTCTTGGCGGCATCGATCTTGGAGGCGACCGTTGCGATGGAGGCCGGACCGACGTCGAGCATCATGCCGTCCGCCGGAACGGCGTCGAGCGCAACGGTCTCGTTGTCCGCGCCGGCCTTGAATTCCTTTGCCACGACGGCATCGACGGGAAGCACGATTTCACAGCCGGCCCTGTCCGCGGCCGCCATGATCTTCTTCGCGGTGTCCGCCAGGTCGTGCTCGCACAGGGACTTGCCGACGTCGACGCCGTTGGCCGCGAGGAAGGTGTTGGCCATGCCGCCGCCGATCACCAGCATGTCGACCCTTGAGACGAGGTTTTCCAGGAGGTCGATCTTGGAAGAGACCTTCGCGCCGCCGACGACGGCCAGGACCGGGCGGACCGGCTCGCCGAGCGCGGACCCGAGCGCTTCCAGCTCGGCCTGCATGGTGCGTCCGGCATAGGCCGGAAGCAGTTTCGCGATGCCTTCTGTCGAGCCGTGTGCCCGGTGGGCGGCGGAAAAGGCGTCATTGACATAGATGTCGCCGTTTTCGGCAAGCGCCTTGGCGAAGTCCGGATCGTTCTTTTCCTCGCCCTTGTGGTAGCGGGTGTTCTCCAGAAGCAGGACATCGCCGTCGCTCATCGCGGCGACCGCTTTTGCCGCGGCCTCGCCGATGCAGTCATCGCCGAATGCGACAGGCTTGCCGAGGAGGCCGGCGACAGCCGGAGCGACGGGCGCCAAGGACATGTCCGCGACGCGCTCGCCCTTTGGGCGGCCGAAATGGGCCAAAAGAACGACTTTCGCGCCTTTTTCGGAAAGTTCGCGGATCGTCGGCAGCACCCGCTCGATCCGGGTCGTGTCGGACACCTTGCCGCCGTCCATGGGAACGTTCAGATCAACGCGGACCAGAACGCGTTTGCCGGCAATATCAGTCAAGTCGTCGAGAGTCTTGAAAGCCATGGTGGGCACCTCTTGTCAGGAACGGGAAGAATTCGTGGAGACGGCAATACCGATGCCGAAGAGAGTCAGGAGCACGCCGAAAGAACGTTCCAGCCAGAGCTTGGCACGGGTGAAGCGCTGGCGCACGGAGGGAAGCGTGAAAAACATCGTCACAAGCACGAACCAGAGAAAGACACCGCCAGCCATGATGACGCCGTAACCGATCTTGATCCAGAGCGGAGTGGCGTGGGACGTGACCTGAAGGAAGACGCTCAGCGCGAACAGCGTCGCCTTGGGGTTCGTCACATTGGTGAAGAAGCCCCAGCGCAACGCCTTCAGCGGTGGCATGGTCTCGAGGGCCGTGCCGGACGGCATTTCTTTGGACGCGCTCCTGTACATGGTCAGCCCAAGAAACACGAGATAGGCCGCGCCGATCAGCTTCAGTGCGTTGAACACAAAGATGGACTGGGAGACGATCAGGCCGATACCCGCGAGGGCGTAGGTCACATGCACCCCCAGCGCAAGGCCGATGCCGAGCGCGGTCATGATCCCGGCCAGACGTCCTCCGGTCAGGGCGTTGCGCAGGACGACCGCGAAGTCGGGGCCTGGAACGACCGCGCACACGACGGTGAGGGATATGACGGTGAGGAGTTCGATCACGCGGGCCTCCGGCTTCCGACGGGATAAAAAAGGCGGATGCGGCTCTCCGCATCCGCCTTTCGCGCTAGCGTAGGATGTTGTCCGGCCGAGCCATTGCTCAGATCAGTTTGGCCATGGCGACGGCCGTGTCGGCCATACGGTTGGAGAAGCCCCACTCGTTGTCGTACCAGGTCAGGATACGCACGAAAGTGCCGTCCATGACCTTCGTCTGGTCGCAATGGAAGACCGACGAATGACTGTCGTGGTTGAAGTCCATCGAGACCAGCTTGTCGTCGGTATAGCCGAGAATGCCTTTCAGCTTGCCGTTGGCGGCGTCGCGGATGGCGGCATTGATCTCTTCGACCGAGGTCTCGCGCTTGGCGATGAAGTTGAGATCGACCACGGAAACATTCGGCGTCGGAACGCGGATGGCGACACCGTCCAGTTTGCCGTTCAGTTCCGGCAGAACCAGCCCGACGGCCTTGGCGGCGCCGGTGGAGGTCGGGATCATGGACATGGCCGCGGCACGGGCGCGGTAAAGATCCTTGTGCATGGTGTCCAGGGTCGGCTGGTCACCCGTGTAGGAGTGGATCGTCGTCATGAAGCCCTTCTCGATGCCGACGACCTCATTGAGGACATAGGCGACGGGCGACAGGCAGTTGGTGGTGCAGGACGCGTTGGAAACCACAAGGTCGTCCGCCGTCAGAGCGTTGTCGTTCACGCCGTAGACGATGGTCTTGTCGGCACCGGCGCCCGGCGCGGAGACAAGAACGCGTTTCGCGCCGGCTTCAAGATGAAGGGCGGCCTTTTCCTTGGCGGTGAAGATGCCGGTGCATTCCATCGCGACTTCGACGCCGAGTTCGCCCCAGGGCAGGTCCTTCGGATCGCGGATCGCGGTGACCTTGATCGGCTTGCCGCCACCGACGGAGATGGTGTCGCCTTCGACGACGACTTCCGCCGGGAACCGGCCGTGAACGCTGTCGTAGCGCAGCAGATGCGCGTTGGTCTCGACCGGGCCCAGGTCGTTAATGGCCACGACCTCGATGTCGGTGCGCCCGGATTCGACGATGGCGCGCAGGACGTTGCGGCCGATGCGGCCAAACCCGTTGATTGCTACCTTGGTTACCATATTTCACTCCCGCGTTCTTCGACGCTCAGCCGTACTCCGGCGCCGATTGGAAAGCCACACAGGTGGCCGCTGAAATGAGCACGACGTGCTCAGTGATCCCGGCGGCATTTGGGGGACTGATGCTGCCGGGAAACGATCCGAATTATGCTCCGAGCTTTGCCTTCGCCGCGGCCACGACCGCCTCCTTGGTGATGCCGAAATGCTCATAAAGCTCTTTGTAAGGCGCGCTTGCGCCAAAGCCGGTCATGCCGATGAAGGTGCCGTCCGCGCCGATGAAACGGTCCCAACCCATGCGGATACCGGCTTCGACCGCGATTTTCACCGGGCTCGCGCCGATGACAGCCGCCTTGTAGTCGTCGGACTGGGCCTCGAACAACTCGAAGGAGGGGACAGAGACGACGCGCGCCGCGATGCCTTCCGCCGTCAGCTCCTTGTGGGCGTCCACGGCGATCTCGACTTCCGAGCCGGAGGCAAACAGCGTGACGGCGGCGTCTTCCTCGCTGTCGATCAGCACATAGGCGCCCTGGGCGCACAGGTTGGCTTCCTCGAAGGTCTTGCGCTGGGAGGCCAGGTTCTGACGGGTCAGAGCCAGGACCGCCGGTCCGTCCTTGGCTTCGAGTGCGAGCTGCCAGCACTCGAGCGTCTCGGTGATGTCGGCCGGCCGGAAGAATGCGAGGTTCGGAATGGCCCGCAGAGCCGCGAAATGCTCGACCGGCTGGTGTGTCGGTCCGTCTTCGCCAAGACCGATGGAATCGTGGGTCATGACGTGAATGACGCGCTGCCCCATCAGGGCCGCCAGACGGATCGACGGACGGCAATAATCGGAAAAGATCAGGAAGCCACCGGAATAGGGGATCAGGCCGCGGTGCAGCGCCATGCCGTTCATGGCGGCCGCCATGCCGTGCTCGCGAATGCCGTAATGAATGTAGCGGCCGGAGAAGTCGTCCGGGGTGACGGGTTCGGTCTGCGGCGTCTTGGTGTTGTTGGAACCGGTCAGGTCGGCGGAGCCGCCAATGGTTTCCGGCACGACCTCGTTGATGACGGTCAGCACGGCTTCGGAGGCCTTGCGCGTCGCCATGGTCGGCTGTTCGTCGGCGAGCTTCTTCTTGTAGTCCAGTATCGCCTGGGTGAAGCCTGCGGGCAGGTCGCCCCGGTTGCGGCGGTCGAATTCTGCGCGGGTTTCCGCATCGGCGTCGGCAAACCGCTTCTGCCAGTCCTTGTGCGCCTGGGCGGAGCGGAGGCCCGCGATGCGCCAGGCATCCAGGATGTCGCTCGGGACTTCGAAAGGCTCGTGCGGCCAGTTCAGGGCTTCGCGGGTGCCCGCGATTTCCTCTGCGCCGAGCGGCGCGCCGTGGACCTTCGAGGAGCCTGCCTTGGTCGGCGCGCCGAAGCCGATCGTTGTCTTGGCCGCGATCAGCGACGGCTTGTCGCTGGCCTGCGCCTGCCGGATCGCGGCGGCAATCGCCTCCGGATCATGGCCGTCCACGCTGAGCGTGTTCCAGCCGGATGCGGCGAAGCGGGCGAGCTGGTCGGTGGAATCGGTGATTTCGACCCTGCCGTCGATGGAAATGCCGTTATCGTCCCAGATGACGATCAGCTTGTTCAGTTTCAGGTGGCCGGCGAGAGACAGGGCCTCCTGGCTGATGCCTTCCATAAGACAGCCGTCACCGGCCAGAACATAGGTGTAGTGATCGACGAGGTCCGCGCCGAACCGCTCCTCCTGGAGGCGTTCGGCGATCGCCATTCCGACGGCATTGCCGAGGCCTTGTCCCAGCGGGCCGGTGGTGGTTTCGATACCGGCGCCGTGACCGTATTCCGGGTGACCGGCCGTGCGGGCGCCGAGCTGGCGGAAATTCTTCAATTCGTCCAGCGAGAAGTCCTCGTAGCCCAGGAGATAAAGCAGGCTGTAGAGGAGCATGGAGCCGTGGCCGGCGGACAGGACAAAGCGGTCGCGGTCCGACCAGTCCGGAGTGGTCGGGTCGAACTTCAGGAACTCGGTGAACAGGACAGTCGCGATGTCGGCAGCGCCCATGGGCAATCCGGGATGGCCGGATTTGGCTTTCTCCACGGCATCGATGGCAAGAAAGCGGATCGCGTTCGCCATGCGCTGGTGTTTTTCAAGATCGGTCATCGTCTTCCTGTCGCTTGCTTTGGAGCCCCTTCACCAGAGCGGACCGCCCGGTTCGGAATTTTGTGGGGTGGATTTCTCAAAAACCACTGTTGCCGTTTGGGTTCGGGCGCCAGACAAATATCAGGAACCGCCAGCGAGTCAACAAATCTGGCGGCAACCCAAACGAGATGCAAAGCGGCAAAGGATCGCGGACGAAAATCCCGCCTTCAGGGTTATAGAACTGAGGATTCTGACGATGGCGCATTGACTGCGAGATTATGCGATGCCTAAGCTCATCGCTCCAAGAATGATTTTCAAACTCGCCATAAACTTTGATTGAACGCGAGACGCCGGGTGGGGGCACCTTTATACGGAACGCGTGCGGGAATTCGGCAAGCGCGCCTGGGAACGCGCAGAGATTCGTCCGACGATGTGACGTAATGCAGGTCACAGGTAACGACGGTGCCGCCACGAAAAGACCTGGGGGACAAGCTGACGTAATGGCGGAAACTGATTGCGTGGAAAAGACGAGTCTTGCCGATGCCGTCAAACGCCTGGAAGCGGCGGTGGGTCATCTGGAAACGGCGGTGCAGCGGCGCATGGACGCTGACAGATCCCTGAACTCCCTTCAGGACGATTTGCAAAGGCTCGGAGAGGACCGGTCGCAACTGGCCGCTTCCCTGGACGAGAGCGAGGCGAGGGCGTCCCGTCTGGAGGAAGCCAACAAGGACGTCTCACGCCGGCTCGTTTCGGCGATGGAGACCATTCGCAGCGTTCTGGACGCGCATGGAGGCTGATCCCCGATGGCGCAAATCTCGGTCACGATAAACGGAAAATCCTTTCGCATGGCCTGCGACGACGGCGAAGAGGAGCGGCTGATGGGCCTTGCAAGCCGCTTCGATGGCTGGATCGGAGACCTCAAGGGAGCCTTCGGAGAGATTGGCGACCAGCGGCTGACCGTGATGGCGGGTATCATGGCGACCGACCAGCTGTCGGAGCTGGAGCGCAAGGTTGCCCGGCTCGAAGAAGAGCTGGCGGAGGCCAAGAAGCAGCAGCTCACCGCGCTCGACAACCTGAGCCAGAACGAACAGGAGCTGTCGCGCGCCATTCACACGGCGGCCGCCCGCATCGAAAGTCTGGCGGACGGGGTGGCGAAGAGCCTGCGCTCCTCCGATGTGTCCTGACAGGCGCCGGTTCAGGTACGTTCCAGAACGATCCCCGTTAGAATTCGTTTGTGATGAAATGCATGCCGCTCTGGTATTTGCGCCGGTGCGGAGCTATATGCGGTAATTGCGGCTGCCCGATACGTCAGGAACATTTTCCCCGGGGCCTTACGCATTCCCTTGGGAGCTGTCCCTGCGCTGGGCCGTGGTCCGTTGCATACGGCGCCCACCTACATTGTAGGTTTCCCGGGATCGCAATTCCAACGGTCGGTCGGCTGCACGTTCCCGCTTCTTTCCGGCGGGAGTGGGCCGCGAAACGTCATTGAAGAGGGCCCATGAACGATCCTTCCAGTCTCGCTTTGGAAAAAGACCGGCTCAGAAAAGAGGCGCTGTCCCGCCGCAAGGCGATGGCAACGGTGGAGCGGATCGAAAAAAGCCTGGCCCTTGCCGATCACGCTCGGTCCCTTCCCATTCCCGATGGCGCGGTTGTCTCCGGGTTCTGGCCGATCCGGGACGAGATCGACCCGAGACCGCTTTTGGATCTCCTGCGCCAAAAGGGACATGCGCTTTGCCTGCCGGCGATCGCCGAGCCGCATCTGGTCTTCCGGAAACTGGAGCGGGGCGGAGACCTGGTTTCGGCAGGCTTCGGCACGATGGAACCGGTGGAAGGGACGGAGGAACTGATCCCGGACGTTCTTCTGATGCCGCTTGCCGCCTACGACAAGGCCGGCAACCGGATCGGATACGGCAAGGGGCACTATGACAAGGCGATCGCGGCGCTTGAAAAAAGTCGGCCGCTTCTTTGCATCGGACTTGCTTTTGCCCTTCAGGAGGTTGACCGCGTGCCTGCGGAAGCGCATGACAAACCGTTGGATGGGATTCTAACCGAACAGGGATACCGGGCTTTCGGCTGAGACCGTGCCAGGTCGACGCTAAAGGGGCCGTAACGACGCATGCGCATTCTGTTTTTGGGCGACCTCGTAGGCCGGGTGGGCCGTAACGCCGTGATCGAGAAGCTGCCGGAACTCGTGGAGGCGAACCGGCTCGATTTCGTGATCGTCAACGGCGAGAACGCCGCATCCGGCTTCGGTATCACCGAAACCATTCTTCAGGATGTGCTCGACGCGGGCGCCGATGTCGTCACGACCGGCAACCACGTCTGGGATCAGCGCGACACGCTTGTCTATATCGAACGCCAGGACCGTCTGCTTCGCCCGGTGAACTATCCTCAAGGCACGCCCGGTCGGGGCGCTCATCTCTTCACGGCACGCAACGGGGCCCAGGTAATGGTCGCCAACGTCATGGGCCGGGTCTATATGGACGCCCTCGACGATCCGTTCCAGGCGATCGAAAGGGTGGTCGACGACTGTCCTCTTGGCCAGGTGGCCGACGCCATCATCGTCGACGTTCACGCGGAGGCGACCAGCGAGAAACAGGCCATGGGGCATTTCCTGGACGGAAGGGTCAGTCTTGTGGTCGGCACGCATACCCATGTACCCACCGCCGATCACCAGATCCTGGAAAACGGCACCGCCTATCTGTCGGACGCGGGCATGTGCGGCGCCTATGACAGCGTGCTCGGCATGGACAAGGAAGAACCGGTGAACCGGTTTCAGCGCAAGATCCCGGGCAGCCGGTTCACGCCTGCCTCCGGCGATGCCACCATCTGCGGCGTTGCGATCGAGACCAGCGACAGCACCGGCCTTGCGGAACGGATCGCCCCGGTCCGGATCGGCGGGCGGCTCGAGCCGGTTCTGCCGTCCTTCTGGCCGGCGGCCGGCTGAAACTTTTCACGGTGAAGTTCTGCGATCTGGATTTTCACCGCCAACTTGCCTATAAGCGGCGCAGTTTTCACGAAAGTTCATCCGCAAAGAGCTGAGAAGAGCCATGGCAGGCCATTCAAAATTCAAGAACATCATGCACCGCAAGGGACGTCAGGATGCCGTCCGCTCGAAGATGTTCTCCAAACTGTCCAAGGAAATCACCGTTGCCGCCAAGATGGGCGACCCGGATCCGGACAGCAATCCGCGCCTGCGTCTTGCCGTGCAGAACGCCAAGGCGCAGTCCATGCCCAAGGACAACATCCAGCGCGCCATCAACAAGTCCCAGACAGGCGATAGCGAGAACTACGAGGAAGTTCGTTACGAGGGCTACGGCCCGGCCGGCGTTGCCGTGGTCGTCGAGGCGCTGACGGATAATCGCAACCGGTCCGCGTCGAACATCCGCTCGTATTTCACCAAATGCGGCGGGTCGCTCGGTGAAACCGGCTCGGTCTCCTTCATGTTCGACCGGGTCGGCGAGATCGTCTACAAGCCGGAAGCCGGTGAGGCGGACGCCGTTCTGGAAGCCGCCATCGAGGCGGGTGCCGAGGATGTCCAGTCCGATGAGAACGGCCACACGATCTACACCGCCTTCGAGGATCTCAACGATGTCGCCAGCGGCCTGGAAGGTGCGCTCGGCGAAGCCGACAGCACCAAGATCATCTGGAAACCGCAGAACCTGACACCCGTCGATGCGGACAAGGCCCAGACGCTGATGAAGCTGATCGACATGCTGGAAGACGATGACGACGTGCAGAACGTCTACTCGAATTTCGACGTCGATGAGGAAACCATGGCGGCGCTGGCCTCCTGAGCGGTTCCTTGAGATCTGATTGGAAACCCCGGTTCTGCCGGGGTTTTGTTTTTGTGGGGTAATCGGTCTTCAAAGGCAGGATATCATGTTCAACATTTACGAACTCACGCAGCAGGATCCGAAGACACTGCAGGAGCGGGCGCTGAAGCTGACCGAGGAGGCCGGTGAACTGGCGCAGGCCATTCTGACCGTAACCAGGGCACCGGGCTCCACCTACAAACCGCACACGATTGAGGACGTTCGCGAGGAGGCCGTGGATGCGGCGATCTGCGCCTTGAGCGTGCTCGCGCAGGCGTGCGCAAGCCGCGAGGAGTTCGAGGCGGAGCTCGACCGGCTGATGACGGTCAAATGCGCCAAGTGGCGGGAGAAACTGGAAAGCGGTCCCGCACCGGAGTGAGACGGGGAGGCCGCTTACCGGAACAGCGGATCCAGCGCCGGCATGCTGGAGATAGCCGCGATCGCGATCAGGACATAGGCGACGACCCGGTAAAGGCTTGGGTCGGCCTTCCTGAAGCCGTTTGAGCCAAGGTAGATCGCGGCGGCGTAGACCGGGATCGCCATGATGAGGAGGTGAAACACCTCGATCGTGAAAAAGCCGCGCAGGATATAGGCGACGAAGGTGCCGACGCTGGACAGGGCGAAGAAGACGATCAGATTGGCCCTGACGATCGCCGGTTCCTTGGCGCTGGACAGCCAGAAGGCGACCACGGGCGGACCTGAGACCTGGGAAATGCCGCCAAGCACGCCGGCGACCGCGCCGACGCCGAGCGAGACCGGGGCGCTCGGTTTCCTGTGGTATCGCCAACCGGAGATCAGCAGCAGCAGCAGGCCGGCGACAATGGCAAAGATGATCCAGCGCAAGAGAAGGACGTCCGTCGTCGCCAGCAGCCAGGCCCCCAGTTGAACGAAGACCACGGCGCCGATGACAGCCGGCAGAACGGTCGGCCAGTCGCAGGTCCTCACCGCGCGGATGACCAGCGGCAGGGCGACGATCCCGTCGATGAACAGGAACGCCGCCGCCGCGGTCGAGGGCAGCATCACGCTGGTGGCGACCGGCATGAAGATCATGCCCGCGCCGAAGCCTGCGAACCCGCGCACGCAGCCCGCGATGAACAGAACCGCCGCAAGAAACGCAAGCAACGTCGGCGAAAAGGAACTGAAAATTTCGAGCATGAGGTACCGGCGGTGTTTTCTGAAAACGGGCGGGATGGCGTAAGCAGGGCTGAAACGCCGGAAGGAGTCGTTCACGGTTGAGGCGAGGCGGACTTTCCGGTGGTAAGCGCAGCTATTGCTGGCGTCAACGAGGAAGTTTTGTTACCGATTTGTTCCATGACACACGCGATTCGATTGCTGGGCATCGATCCCGGGCTCAGGCGCACGGGGTGGGGCATGATTGAGGCTAACGGCAACAGGCTGTCCTTCATTGCCTCCGGCACGGTCACATCCGACAACAGGAAGTCTCTGGCAGAACGTCTGGTCGAGCTGCATCACGGCCTGCAGGAGGTCGTGCGCCAGCACGAACCCGAGGAGGCCGCGGTCGAGCACACCTTCGTCAACAAGGACGCGGGCGCGACCCTGAAACTCGGCCAGGCCCGGGGTATCGCCCTTCTGGTGCCGTCGCTCGCGGGACTGAGCGTTGCCGAATATGCGCCGAACCTGGTGAAAAAGACCGTGGTCGGTACGGGACACGCGGAAAAGGACCAGATCCGGGCCATGGTGAAGGTGCTAATGCCGCGCGCCGTCTTCAATTCCGACGACGCTGCGGATGCTCTTGCGATTGCCATCTGCCATGCCCAGCACCGGGCGAGCGGCGCGGCCCGGCTCGCCGCCCAGACCGCCTCCAGGGGAGCCGCATGATCGGAAAACTCAAGGGCACCGTCGACAGCTACGGCGAGGATCATGTGATCCTGGACGTGCACGGGGTCGGCTATCAGGTGCATTGCCCTTCGCGCATTCTTCAGGGCCTGCCGCGTCCGGGCGAGGCGGCGGTCCTCTTCATCGAGACCATCGTCCGGGAGGACATGATCCGGCTTTACGGCTTCGGACAGGAAGCGGAGCGGGAGTGGTTCCGCATTCTCATGACCGTTCAGGGCGTCGGCGCCAAGGTCGCGCTTGGGATCCTGGGCATCCTCAAGGCCAGTGAAGTGGCCAATGCAATTGCCCTTGGCGACAAGGCGACGATCTCGCGCGCGCCGGGGGTCGGCAAGAGGGTCGCGGAACGGCTGGTGACGGAACTGAAGGACAAGGCGCCGGGGCTGGCCAGCGTCGACCAGGCGACGATCGCCGTCTCCCAGACCGTTTCGGAAAACGTGGCGGCCCGGCCGGTCGCCGAGGCGGTTTCCGCGCTGACCAATCTGGGCTATCAACAGGCACAGGCGAGTGCCGCCGTCGCCAAAGCCATGCAGTCCGCGGGCGAAGAGGCAACGACGGAAACGCTGATCCGGCTCGGCCTGAAGGAACTGGCCGGATGATTGCGGTCGCCTACGCCGTTATCGCGGTGACCTTCGTTGTCCTGGGGATCGGGGGGATCATGTATCTCGACCACCGCTTTTCGCAGTCCGTCGGTGACCGGCCCTTCGCCATGAAAGGGCGCCGTATCGATTCGGACGACCCTTTCGTCCTCAAGCAGTTCCGGAAATTCCAGGCGATTCGTGTTGCTTATTCGCTGCTTCTCGTTGCTCTTCTGATCGCGGTGGTCAGTCATGTCGGATGACAAGCGTCTGGTTACGCCGGAAATCCGCGGCGACGAGATCGACAGCACCATGCGCCCGCAGGCGTTGGACGATTTTGTCGGTCAGGCGCAGGCACGGGCGAACCTCAAGGTGTTCATCGGCGCGGCAAAGGCGCGGGGCGAAGCGCTTGACCATGTGCTTTTCGTGGGGCCGCCCGGTCTCGGCAAGACGACCCTGGCGCAGATCATGGCTCGGGAGCTCGGGGTCAATTTCCGCGCCACCTCCGGTCCGGTGATCGCCAAGGCGGGCGATCTGGCCGCGCTTCTGACCAACCTGGAAGAGCGCGACGTGCTCTTTATCGACGAGATCCACCGACTCAACCCGGCGGTTGAGGAAGTGCTCTATCCGGCAATGGAAGACTATCAGCTCGATCTGATCATCGGCGAGGGGCCGGCCGCGCGCTCGGTGAAGATCGACCTGGCCAAATTCACGCTCGTCGCCGCCACTACCCGTCTCGGCCTTCTGACGACGCCGCTGCGCGACCGTTTCGGCATTCCGGTCCGGCTGCAGTTCTACACGGTCGCGGAGCTTGAACATATCGTCAAGCGCGGTGCATCGATCCTGGGGCTCGGCATGGCCGAGGACGGGGCTCACGAGATTGCCAAACGCTCGCGCGGAACGCCGCGCATCGCCGGCCGTCTGCTGCGCCGGGTGCGTGATTTCGCGGTGTTCGAGGGCGTGGAACGGGTTGACCGCG
Organism: Roseibium aggregatum; assembly: GCF_017309185.1. Lineage (GTDB taxonomy): Bacteria > Pseudomonadota > Alphaproteobacteria > Rhizobiales > Stappiaceae > Roseibium > Roseibium aggregatum_B. The sequence goes on from NZ_JAEKJZ010000004.1 coordinate 331,109, forward strand.
CGCTGGCGGACAAGGCGCTCCTGCAGCTTGAAGTCGACGGTGCCGGTCTCGACAGCCTCGACAGGCGCTATCTCAACCAGATCGCGGTCAATTTCGGCGGAGGGCCGGTCGGCATCGAGACAATCGCGGCCGCGCTTTCGGAGCCGAGGGACGCGATCGAGGAAATCGTCGAGCCTTACCTCATTCAGAACGGCTTCCTGCAGCGCACCCCGCGCGGCCGGATTCTCACGCCCATGGCCTTCAGCCATCTTGGCCTGGCGGCCCCCGCGCGACCCGAGGCTCCTCAGATGGGACTGTTCGCGGATCCGGAGTAACCGACCTCCGTCGAGGCCGGTCGCGGACAGGGTGTTAACGATGGTATCCCAACGTCATTAAAACTTTTTTGTCTATTCTGGACATATCCTTGCCCCCAACTTTCAAGGGGGGATTATGCGAAAGCGGCTTTCATCAAAACTGGTGCTGATGTTTCTGGCCGGCGCTCTGACCATGAGCGTCGCGATCGTGACAGTTACGTCGATCCAGTCTCGCAATGTGGCCAACGGTCAGGCGGATAACGGGCTCAAGAGCGCAACGCGCGCAAAGCAGAAGATTATCGAACTGGCGCTTGATCAGGTGACTTACGGCACCAGGCAGTTCATCGGCAGCACGGAGGCGAAAGACAGCCTCATGAAAATGCTGGTCGGCTGGAAAAACCTGAAGGAAGGCCAGACCGAAACGCTCCGCCGGATCTTTGTCTCCGATAATCCGCATCCCGCTCACGAACGGCACCTGCTGATCGAGCCGGAGGAAACGAACTACTATGTGAACAATCACAAGGTCGTGCAGCCGATATATGCGGACATTATCGCGCAGGGACTGTTTTCCGACGCGGCTCTGGCAACTCCGGAAGGACAGATCACCTACACCTATCGGAAAGGGCCGGAATTCGGCCATGCCGTCAATGCACCCGACATTGCCGGGAGCGCGGTTCAGGCCGCCCTGGGACCGTTGTTCGCGGCGGCATCGAACGAGACCCTGGCGGCCGGTCAGGTCTTTTCCTCGGGATTCGTGACCGGCGAAGACGGAACCGTCTCCCTGGTCGTGGCCGCTCCGGTATTCTATCTCGACCGCTTTTTCGGCGCGGTGGCCCTGTCGGCCGACATGGCCCGGGTGGCGAAATATCTCAACGAGTCCGCGAAGAGTGCCGACACCGAGAAGATCTTTCTCATGGATACGGCGGGAAAGCTGGTCAACCTCGATGACGCGGGGCGGGCGAAATCGGTTTATTCGCTCGGTGACATCGGCGCCGGCGACAGGCTCATCCGGCTGGGAGACAGCGATTTCCGGTATGCGGAGGCGAGCAGTACGTTCGAGGGCATGCCCTATGGGGTCGTCGAAGCCGTGCGCCAGACCGAACTCTCGGCGGCGGCCGACAGCATCACCTACGGCGCCGTCGTATCCGGGTTCCTTTGCCTGGTGCCTGTCGTCGGCCTCATCTGGTGGATCACCCGCAGCATGTTCGCGCCGCTGGAGCGTCTTTCCGTCGCCGCACGCAAGATTGCCGACGGCGATCTCGATGTACCGGTCGAAGCGACCGGTCGGGTGGATGAAATCGGCCGCATGGCGCGCTGCGTGGAGGTGTTCAAGGAAAATTCCGTCGAGCGGGAACGCTTGTCGGAGGAGCGCAAGGTCGGGCACATCGCGCGGGAGACCCGTGAAAAGCGGATCGATGCGTTGATTGCCGGCTTCCGCGCGGAATCCCAGGCCGTTCTGGAGCTGGTGGAAACCAATATCTCACGTGTCGAGGCGGTTTCCGCGTCGCTCAGCGAGCGCTCGGCGTCGGCTGCCGAGCAGGGCCGGATGGCGGCCGAGGGCTCCGAAAACGCGTCCTCCAACGTTCAGGCCGTCGCCTCGGCCACGGAGGAACTCAACGCATCGATCTCGGAGATTTCGCGTCAGGTCGAGACCACCGCCGCCATCGTTTCAAAGACCACGGCGTCGGCACAGAGTTCCAATGCCAAGATCTCGGGCCTGGAGGAGGCGGCCACCCGGATCGGCGATGTCGTGTCGCTGATTTCCGAAATCGCCGAACAGACCAACCTGCTGGCCCTGAATGCCACGATCGAGGCCGCACGCGCCGGGGATGCCGGCAAGGGCTTCGCCGTGGTGGCCTCGGAGGTGAAATCGCTTGCCGGACAAACCGCAAAGGCAACGGAGGAGATATCCTCCCAGATCGCCGCGATCCAGGCCTCGACGAGTGCCGCGGTCGACGAGATTGCGCGCGTCTCGCAATCCGTCGAAGAGGTGAATTCCTATACCGCGACCATTTCCGATGCCGTGCAGCAGCAGGGTGCGGCCACCGGCGAGATTTCGCGCAATGTCGCGGAAGCTGCCGAGGGAACGCGTAACGTTGCCTCGACCGTCGCGGGCCTGAACGATGGTGTTTCGGAAAATTCCGAGGCCGTCGCGGATGTGCAGACGGCGACGATCGAGATGAAGCAGCAGGCGGAGCGCCTGCGGGGCTCGGTCGAGAAATTCCTCTCCGAGGTTGCGGCGGCCTGAGTGCGAACCTAGGTTAGCGATGGGACCTGGGCCTTCCGGACAGCTTGCCGGAAGGCTCAATCTTGCGGTCCATACCCTGGTCGTTCTGTAATCAAGGAGAGTGCTGTGACTGACTGGCCGGATTTGGCGGGGCGTCTGGAAGAGGGCGGTCATGTGCTTCCTGTGCGTGTCTATTACGAGGACACGGACTTCACGGGCATCGTCTACCACGGCACGTACGTGCGCTACTTCGAACGCGCGCGGTCCGATTTTTTCAGGCTGGCGGGCATCCATCACCGGGAAATGGCGAGCGAGGCCAATGGCGGCCTGGCCTTTGCGGTGCGCGGCATGACACTCGATTTCGAACGCCCGGCCCGGATCGACGATGTTCTGGAGGTCCATACCAGCCTGTCGGAAGCCAAGGGCGCCAGGATCAAGCTCGACCAGCTCATCTACCGGGACGAAGAGCTCCTCGTTTCCGCCGCCGTCACTGTCGCAGTGATTACCTGCGAGGGCCGGGCGACGCGTCTGCCGGAGCATCTGGCCCGTCTGATACAGCCACATCTGCCCGCAGAAACGTCAAGTGGATGAGGAAACCGGACGCCCGCGGTACCCGCGGGCTTCTTTATTTTCGCAATTTATGTCGCTGTATAAAGCCGCGTTAATCTTGCGGTAACCTTAATTGATTCCTTTAGAAAGGGGCTGCTTTGGCGGGCAAGTCCCAGTTTTGACAAAATCGAACGTCAGAGAGGCGACTGGTCGGGAAGGCCGGAGCGCCGAATCCAGTTCCTTGCTGGCGCGGCCGGATAGGCGTTGCACAAAGCAGCATCAGACCACCTAGGGGTCACAAGATTTAATGGAAGCACACGCACAATCTATTGCTGAAGCGGCCCTGGTGGCGCAGCAGGGGGACATTTCGTTTTTCTCGCTGTTCTGGCAGGCCCATATCGTCGTCAAGATCGTGATGATCGGCCTGCTGGCCGCCTCCGTCTGGTGCTGGGCGATCATCGTCGACAAGTTCATGCTGATGGGCCGGACCAAGCGGCAGATGAACCGGTTCGAGACCGTGTTCTGGTCGGGCCAATCTCTGGAAGAGCTTTACGGCACTCTTCATAATCGGGTGAACCATTCCATGGCCGCACTGTTCGTTGCCGCCATGCGGGAGTGGAAGCGCAGCCACGAAGGCGCCAAGCCGGCCATCGCCAGTCTGCAGCAGCGGATCGACCGGGTGATGGACGTGACCATCCAGAGGGAATCCGAACGGCTGGAAAACCGCCTTCTGGTGCTTGCGACCGTTGGCGCGTCTGCCCCCTTCATCGGCCTGTTCGGCACCGTCTGGGGCATCATGACCGCGTTTCAGGCCATCGCAGCGTCCGAAAGCACGAATCTCGCCGTTGTCGCGCCCGGGATCGCGGAAGCGCTGTTTGCCACGGCGCTCGGCCTCCTGGCCGCCATTCCCGCGGTGATTGCCTACAACAAGTTCAACTCCGATGTCGGCAAGGCCATCGCCCGGATGGAAGGCTTCGCGGACGAATTCTCCGCAATCCTGTCGCGTCAGATCGACGAGAGGGGCTGAACCATGGCCATGCAGGTCGGTTCGGGACAAGCCGGAGGCAGGCGGGGACGGCGCCGGCGGCGTCATGCCCCGATGAGCGAGATCAATGTGACGCCCTTCGTGGACGTCATGCTCGTGCTTTTGATCATCTTCATGGTTGCCGCGCCGCTGCTGACTGTCGGCGTGCCGATCGACTTGCCGGAAACCCGCGCCAAGGCGCTGGAAGGCGATACGGAGCCGATCACGATTTCGGTCAATTCCGCCGGCGAGATCTACATTCAGGACACGCCGATCGCGCTTGACGAGGTCGTGCCCAAACTCGAAGCCATTGCCGCCAACGGCTACGACGAACGCATTTATGTGCGTGGCGATCAGGATGCCGACTACGGCACCATGATGAAGCTCATGGGGCGGATCAACGCGGCCGGGTTCAAGCGCCTCGGTCTGGTCACTCTGGAAGAACGGGACTCGTAAAGCGTCATGCGCGCCGGTCTCATCGCGTCTCTGGCCGGTCACACGGCCGTATTGCTCTGGGGCATTGTCGCCTTTCCGGACGCGGAGAGTTTTTCGGTGCCGCAGGTGGAATCGCTTCCCGTCGACCTGATCCCCGTGGAGGAATTCACCCAGCTGCGTTTGGGCGAGAGGACCGCGGAAATCCGGGACGTCGCGGCGCTGCAGCCCACCGAGACACCGACGGAGGAGCCGCCGCAGCCGGCCGACAAGCCCGGCGAGAGCCAGGTGCAGCAGCCGACGCCGCCGACGCCGAGCCCGGCCCCGACGCCACCGCCCGCGCCGGAACCGGATCCGCAACCCGTTGCCGAACCCGAGCCAGAGCCGGCGCCTGCGCCCGCTCCGTCCCCGGAACCGGAACAGGCTGCCGAACCGGAACCTGCCCCGGAGCCTGAGCCTGTCCCGCAGCAGGAAGCCGCGCCCGCGCCGCAACCGATCCTCACCAGCGTCGCGCCACGGTCGAAGCCGACACCACCCCAGCGGACGCCGGAACCGCCACAGGACGATTTCAGCGCGACGAACATCGCAGCGCTTCTGAACAAGGTGGAGCCGGCCCAACAGAGCGGCAACGCCTCCGAGCAACCGGCGTCGCTCGGGTCCCGGCAGGGAGCGCAGAATGTGCGGATGACCCAGTCGGAACTCGACGCCCTCAGAGGCCAGGTGGCCCAGTGCTGGAACCCGCCGGTCGGGGCCGTCGGTGCGGAAAACCTCAACGTCCGGGTGCGGTTCAGCCTGTCCCAGAACGGCGATGTGTCCAGCAGTCCGGAAGTGTTGAACTCGAACGGAAATCCGGCATTCCGGGCTGCGGCAAGCAGCGCGGTTCGTGCAATAATGCGCTGCCAGCCATATTCTCTTCCCATTGCCAAGTATGAAGCTTGGCAGGAAGTGATCATTAATTTCGACCCGAGGGAAATGCTCGGGGGATAGTCCGGGGAGCCGGATCGATTGTCGATAAGGGAGCGGTCGTGCTCATGCATGGAATTTCGAAGACAGTTTCTGTTTTCCCGAACCTGACAGGTTGGGGACGGAAGGCATTGGCTGCCGCCGGCCTGTTGGCGCTTCTGTCGGCGGTCGTGCCGCACCCGGCAATGGCGCTGGTGGAAATCGACATCACCCAGGGCAACATCGAACCCCTGCCGATCGCGCTGCCGCCGTTTTCCGCCGAAGGCGGCGACAGCAAGGTGGCCGGGGACATGACCGGCGTCATCGCTGCGGATCTGAAGCGTTCGGGACTGTTCAACCCGCTCGATCCGGCCAGCTTCATCCAGAAGAACATGAGCGTGAATTCCACGCCGCGTTTTGGCGACTGGCGCCAGATCAGCGCGCAGGCCCTTGTGACCGGCACGGTGATCAAGCAGCCGGACGGACGGCTCCGGGCCGAGTTCCGGCTGTGGGACGTCTTCGCCCAGGAGCAGATGCTCGGCCAGCAATTCTATACGACGCCGGAAAACTGGCGCCGTCTGGCGCATATCATCGCCGACGCGATCTATGAGCGGCTGACCGGTGAAAAGGGCTATTTCGACACCCGTATTGTTTATGTCGACGAGACCGGGCCGAAGGACAAACGGGTCAAGCGCCTGGCGATCATGGATCAGGATGGCGCCAATGTGCGCTATCTGACCAAGGGCGACGACCTTGTCCTGACGCCGCGCTTTTCGCCCAGCCGGCAGGAAATCACCTATATGTCCTACGGCGGGGCGGATCCCAGTGTCTATCTCCTGAACATCGAGACGGGGCAGCGCGAGATCGTCGGAAACTTTCCGGGCATGACCTTCGCGCCGCGGTTTTCCCCGGACGGCCAGAGCGTGGTCATGAGCCTGCAACAGGGCGGCAACGCCAATATCTTCCAGATGGATCTGAGGTCCCGGCGGACCACACGGCTGACCAATACGGCGGCGATCGACACCAGCCCGTCCTTTTCGCCCGACAGCCGCCAGATTGTCTTCGAATCCGACCGGGGCGGAACGCAGCAGCTTTACGTGATGAATGCCGACGGCAGCAACGCGCAGCGCATTTCCTTCGGGCCGGGGCGCTATTCCACGCCCGTTTGGTCGCCGCGCGGCGACCTGATCGCCTTCACCAAGCAGCATCAGGGCCGGTTCATGATTGGGGTCATGCGCCCGGACGGGAAGGGGGAGCGTATCCTAACGGAAGGATATCATAACGAAGGGCCTGCCTGGTCGCCGAATGGCCGTGTTCTCGTGTTCTTCCGCGATACGCCGGGAGCCAACGGCGGTCCCCAGGTCTGGACGGTCGATCTGACGGGGTACAACGAGCAGCGCCTGGAGACACCGGCCTTTGCGTCGGACCCGTCCTGGTCGCCGCTGATCAACTGACGGGAACGAAGTTTTCCGGCCCAAGGGGCGAATGTTAAGGTTTTGCTAACCAAGTTTGCAAAGACGCTTTTAACCAGCTTTGGCTAGAAAGCGTTTACCAAGAGCGTAGGGCGATTGAACCGGACGTTTCGATGGTCAGGTTGGCGGGCTGGGGATGTAGGAGACAGGAATGTTGGAACAAATAAATGCCGCCAGGAGCGCGCGCTGGGTCGCGATCCTGTTCACGGTCCTTTTCGCGGCGGCATGTGCTCAGACAAAGCCGGACGGTCTTTCCAGCAATGTGAAACCGGGTACCGGTCAGGATTTCGTCGTCAATGTCGGCGATCGGGTGTTCTTCGAGGAAGACCAGTCGGTGCTGAACGGGCAGGGCCAGGCAACGCTCGCCAATCAGGCGAAGTGGCTGAGCCGCTATTCGCAATACACGATCACCGTCGAAGGCCATGCGGACGAGCGCGGAACGCGTCAATACAACATCGCGCTTGGCGCGCGCCGGGCTCAGGCCGCCCGCGATTACCTGGTTTCCCAGGGCGTGAGCGCGTCGCGTATCAAGACGATTTCCTACGGCAAGGAACGTCCGGTGGCCGTCTGTAACGACAACAGCTGCTGGTCCCAGAACCGCCGCGCGGTGACGGTGCTGAACAACGCCACGAACTGATTTGGGCGAAATTCGAAAGACTGGCCGGACACTGCGTCCGGCCTTTTTCGTTTCTGCCGGAAACACCAGCTGTTTCCCGGGAGAAAATGCCTGAAATCGTCAAAATTTAGCCGAAGTCGGAGCGCTCTGTGCACTTGAGTGAGAAGCCGGGCATGGCAATACCAAGGACCATTGATTATAACTTATCCGACCGGTTTTTCAGGCTTTTCGGTCAGGAGCGTGTCGCAGGGCGATGCGGGGTATCGTCCAAGACACGAGACGCTGTCCGAAAAGCCTGAAAAACCGGCCTCCGGTGGTCGAAAGACGGCCGCCGGACGTCGTTGCGTCGCTTGCTCGGCCAACTAGGCCGCGCTGTACGACGCGCCTTGCCGGCAGACGCCTTTCGCCCATCAGATGGGTGATAATCAATGGTCCTTGGTATAGGACATCATGCAGGAAGGGCTGCCGCGCCGTTCGCGCCGATTGCGAACGGAACATGAAGACGGCGGGCCAAACCGGAGGAGTGAATGCGACAGTTCAAGAGGCTTACTGGCCTTTTCATGGCGTTGGTTGTCATTGCCGCCGCCACGCCGTCCGAAGCGCAGCTTTTCGGTCGGCGCAACGACGAATCGGCGGTCCGGATCAACCAGCTGGAACAGCAGGTCCGCACGCTGACCGGGCAGATCGAGCAGATGTCCTATCAGATGCGCGAACTGCAGGATCAATTGCGCCGCTTGCAGGAAGACAACGAGTATCGATTCCAGCAGCTGGAAGGCGGCACCCCCGGAAAACGCTCCGATGCAACGGGGGCCGTACCGGGAAGCGCGGCGCCGGGGCTTGCGGCGGACGGGACGCCGCTCTCCGAACCCCTGGTGGCGCCGGGGGGCGGATTCGCCACGGTTCCCGCCGACGGCTCCGGAGACGGCAACTGGTCTGACACCGGAGGATACGAAACGGGCGGTGGCCTGCCTTCGGACGGTCCCATCGATTTGTCCAAACTCGCAAACGGCCTGGAAGACATCCCGGCGACCGGTGACAATCTTGCGCCCGACGCTAGTCTCTCCACCGAGGAGGATTCCATTGCTGCCATCATCGGCAGCGGCGATCCCCGCACCGATTACGATGCCGCCTATTCGCACGCGGTCAACGGCGACTATTCAGCGGCCGAAAACGGTTTCCGCGCCTTCCTGGAAAGCTATCCGGACGACCAGCTCAGCGCGAATGCCCAATACTGGCTGGGCGAAAGCCTTCTGGCGCAGCAGAACTACCGGGAAGCGGCAGATGCCTTCCTGAAGACCTACACCGACCATCCCGGGAGTACCAAGAGCCCCGACAGCCTGTTGAAACTGGGCGTCTCCCTGCGCGGTCTGGGAGAAGCCGATGCCGCCTGCGCGACTTTTTCCGAATTGCTCAACAAATATCCGAACGCCGCTCCGGCGGTGCTGAGCCAGGCGCGGGACGAACGCCGCCGTGCGCAATGTTCCTGAGACGCCGGTCGGGCCCGATGGGCTTCAGGCCTCTGAAGCGGACCTGCTTTTTCAACCGCTGACCCCTTTTTCAAATCTTGCTCTGGCCGTTTCGGGCGGTGCGGATTCCCTTTCCCTTCTCGTCCTCTTCAACGACTGGCGACAGCGGACCGGCTGGGGTGGCGCGGTTGAAGTCGTGACGGTCGATCACGGATTGCGACCGGAAAGCGCTGACGAGGCAGCCTTAGTCGCGCAATGCGCCGAGGCACGCGACCTGCCCCATACGATCCTGTGCTGGCAGGGCGAAAAGCCTTCAAGAAACCTTCAGGAAGACGCGCGCCTGGCCCGGTACCGGCTGATCGCCGAGCATATGCGGCACTCGGGCGCGGAAGCGCTGGTGCTCGGGCATCACCTCTACGATCAGGCGGAAACCTTTCTCGACCGGCTGACGCGCGGCAGCGGCCTTGCGGGCTTGAGCGCAATGGCGCCGGACGAACCGGACGGGCCCGAGGGGCTGCGGTTGCTGCGTCCCCTTCTGAGTGTGCCCAGGGAGCGTCTTGAAGCCAGCCTGGCGGTGCGGGGGCTTGACTGGTGCCGGGACCCCTCCAACGACGATCCGAAATACAAGCGGGGCCGACTGCGGCGGATCCTGCCGCTGCTTGCCGCGGAGGGGCTGTCGAGCGAACGCATCGCCCAGACCGCGCGTCAGCTCCGGCGGGCCCGCGAGGCGCTGGATACAGTTGTTGGGCAGACGGCGGCTGCCGAAATCGAGGACCATCCCGCAGGAGCTCTCAGACTGACGCGTGACGCCTATTGCGGGCTTGCGGAGGAACTGCGCCTGAGGTTGCTTACCCACATGGTCTTGCGGACCGCCGGTGTCCGCCCGAGGCTGCGGCTGCAGAAGCTGGAAACGCTCGACCGCCAGCTGATGTCCGGCAAATCCGGACGGCACACGCTTGCCGGTGTTCTTTTCGAAACCGGAGAATCCTGGCTCTGGGCCGCCAGGGAGCCGGGGCGCAGTCCGCCCGAAACCCTTCGAAATCCGAGAGGACGGGGTATCTGGGACCGCCGTTACCGCTACCGTTTTCCCGAGAACGAGACCGGAGGAATGCCGGACCGGGACCTGTTTCTGGGGCCGCTTTGTTCGGCGCCGGTGGCGCCACCGGACATTCTTTGGCCATCCGGTTGGCCTAAAAGCGCATTCGGCTGCTCTCCAGTTGTCTGGGACGCGGACGGGATGGCGATATCCGGTCCCCTGCTAGCCGGGAGGGCCGGCGCTGACAGCGGCGTCGGGATGCCTTTCGACCTGGAACGGTTGCCAATTCAAGGTAGATTGACGGTTAACTATGTGGAGGAAGGGGCTGCGGACGGGGAAAACTAGAGTTTTCCTTGTGTCAAACATCTGATAGTGGTCCAAACTTAACAAATTGGTCAGTGCATATGCGCAACTATGGCGCACCGCCTTGGCAGCGGGCTTAGGGCGACCTATCTTCGCTCTAAAGAAAACGTAACCGCGCACAGTTTGTCGCGTCGGGCGGTTAAGGAAACGAAATGAACGCACATTTTCGCAACTTCGCTCTCTGGGTCATCATCGCCCTGTTGTTGATCGCTTTGTTCCAGCTGTTCCAAAGTCCCGCACAGCATGGCGCGACCAACGACGTCGCCTATTCCGACTTCATGAAGCAGGTCGACAACGGCGAAGTCAGATCGGTGACCATCCAGGAGCAGAAAATCACCGGCAGCTACAACAGCGGCGGCGCCTTCCAGACCTATGCTCCCGACGGGGCGCAGTATGTCGACGAGTTGCGCAAAAACGGCGTTCTGATCAATGCCCGTCCGCCGGCGGAAAGCTCGCCCCTGATCAGCGCCCTGTTCTCCTGGCTGCCGATGCTGATCATTCTCGGCATCTGGATCTTCGTGATGCGCCAGATGCAGGGCTCCGGCGGCAAGGCCATGGGCTTCGGCAAATCCAAGGCGAAACTTCTGACCGAAGCGCACGGCCGGGTGACATTCGAGGACGTGGCCGGCATCGACGAGGCCAAGGAAGACCTGCAGGAGATCGTCGAGTTCCTGCGCGACCCGCAAAAGTTCCAGCGGCTGGGTGGCCGTATTCCGCGTGGCGTGCTGCTTGTCGGCCCTCCGGGCACCGGTAAGACACTGACCGCGCGCGCGGTGGCCGGTGAGGCGAATGTGCCGTTCTTCACCATTTCCGGCTCTGACTTCGTGGAAATGTTCGTTGGCGTCGGCGCCTCGCGCGTCCGCGACATGTTCGAGCAGGCCAAGAAAAACGCACCCTGCATCATCTTTATCGACGAAATCGATGCGGTGGGCCGTCACCGCGGCGCCGGTCTCGGCGGCGGCAACGACGAACGCGAACAGACCTTGAACCAGCTCCTGGTCGAGATGGACGGGTTCGAGCCCAACGAAGGCATCATCATCATTGCCGCGACCAACCGTCCGGACGTTCTCGATCCGGCGCTGCTGCGCCCGGGCCGCTTCGACCGGCAGATCGTCGTGCCGAACCCGGATATCACCGGTCGCGAGAAGATCCTCAAGGTTCACATGCGCAAGGTTCCGCTGGCGCCGGATGTCGACGTCAAGACGCTGGCACGCGGAACGCCGGGCTTTTCCGGTGCCGACCTGATGAACCTCGTCAACGAGGCGGCTCTGCTGGCGGCCCGCCGGTCCAAGCGGCTGGTGACCATGGCCGAGTTCGAGGACGCCAAGGACAAGGTCATGATGGGCGCGGAACGACGCACCCTGGTCATGACCGAGGAAGAAAAGAAGCTGACCGCCTATCACGAAGCAGGCCACGCCCTGGTCGCGCTCCATCAGGAAGCGTCAGACCCGATCCACAAGGCGACCATCATTCCGCGCGGCCGTGCGCTCGGCATGGTCATGCGTCTTCCGGAAAAGGACCAGGTCTCGCTGACACGGGCGAAGTGCAAGGCGGACCTTGCCGTCGCCATGGGCGGGCGCGTCGCCGAGGAGATGATCTTCGGCTACGAGAAGGTGACCTCCGGCGCTTCCGGGGACATTCAGATGGCGACCAAGCTGGCCCGGGCCATGGCGACCCAGTTCGGCATGTCCGACAAGCTGGGGCCGCTGCTCTACGGCGAAAACCAGGAAGAGGTGTTCCTGGGCCATTCGGTGGCCAAGAACCAGCATGTCTCCGACGAAACCCAGAAAATCGTCGACGCGGAAATCAAGTCCTTCGTCAATCGCGGCTATGAGACCGCCAAGAAGATCCTGACCGATCACGAGGACCAGCTTCACACGATCGCCAAGGGCCTTCTGGAATACGAAACCCTTTCGGGCGACGAGATCCGCGGTCTTCTGGACGGCAAGCCGCCGGTCCGGGACACGGACGACGACCAGCCGATCGGGCGCTCTTCCGCCGTGCCGACCGCCGGCGCCAAGCGGGGCGGCGACGAGGCCAGCGGCGGCATGGAGCCGCAGCCGTCCTGATCGCGGCAGCATGCACGGAACAATTCGAATGCCCGGCTCCTGCCGGGCATTTTCGATTTGGGCGGCCTTTGGCGCGAAGCTGAAGGATCGTTAGTGAATAGTAACATTTGCTCACATATTTTTATTCGCGGCAGACCCCTGACTTGCGCAATATGCGCGCAGCGAACACTCAGACAGGCATGACATATGCGTAAGTTTTTCGGCACCGACGGCATTCGCGGCGAGGCCAATTCCTATCCGATGACCGCCGAACTGGCCCTGAAGGTCGGGATGGCCGCCGGATTGGTGTTCAAGAATGGCGGTCACCGTCACCGCGTGGTCATCGGCAAGGACACGCGTCTGTCCGGTTACATGCTGGAGACGGCGCTGGTGGCGGGTTTTACGTCCGTGGGAATGGATGTGTTTCTGCTCGGTCCGCTGCCGACCCCGGCGGTCGCCATGCTGACCCGGTCGCTCAGAACCGATCTCGGGGTGATGATCTCCGCTTCTCACAACCCGTTTCAGGACAATGGCATCAAGTTCTTCGGTCCGGACGGCTTCAAACTGAGCGACGAGATCGAGGAGACCATCGAGAAACTGGTTCTTGGCGACATGACGTCCGGTCTGGCCGACGCACGCGAACTTGGCCGGGCTAAACGGATCGACGGCGCTCAGCAGCGCTATATCGAGTTCGCCAAGCGCACCCTGCCCAGGGAAATGAGTCTGGAAGGCCTGCGCGTGGTCATCGACTGCGCCAACGGCGCGGCCTACAAGGTGGCACCGGAGGCCCTTTGGGAACTCGGCGCGGAAGTGATTTCCATGGGCGTTTCTCCGGACGGCTTCAACATCAACAAGGAATGCGGTTCGACTTCGACGGACGCCCTGTCCCGGAAGGTGCATGAGGTGCGCGCGGATATCGGCATCGCGCTCGACGGCGATGCCGACCGGGTGATCATCGTGGACGAGAACGGCGAGGAGGTCGACGGCGACCAGCTCATGGCGGTCGTCGCGCAGTCCTGGCAGGCCTCGGACCGCTTGTCTGGACCGGGAATCGTCGCGACGGTGATGTCCAACCTGGGACTGGAACGCTATCTTGAAGGCCTCGGCCTCGGGCTGGCGCGCACGAAAGTCGGCGACCGCTATGTGGTCGAGCATATGCGGGCCCATGGCTACAATGTCGGCGGGGAACAATCCGGACACATCGTTCTCTCGGATTTCGCCACCACCGGGGACGGGCTGATCGCGGCGCTACAGGTTCTGGCCTGCGTCAAGGATCAGAACAAGCCGGTTTCCGAAGTCTGCCGCCGGTTCGATCCGGTGCCGCAGATCCTGAAGAATGTGCGCTACAGCGGCGGCAAACCGCTGGAGCTGGATCAGGTCAAGTCGGCCATCGAAGACGGCGAAGCCCGTCTTGGAAAATCCGGCCGGCTCGTGATCAGGCCCTCCGGTACGGAGCCCTTGATCCGCGTCATGGCCGAAGGCGACGACGCCGAACTGGTCAATCAGGTCGTTAACGACATTGCCGGTGTGGTTGCCTCGGCGGCAGCCTGAACATTCAACACATAGCTGTCACGGACCCGAAAGTGGCGGTCGCGCTTGCCGGTTGATCTCATGCGGTCTTCCGGACAGCGTGCCGCCAGGCGATGACGCGTGCGTGGAACGCCGGGCGCGGGAACGGTGGCGGCGGTCTCCGGTTTTCGTATGTATCTGGCCGATCTTGCACTTTTGCGCTTGCGGAATGAAAAACCCGTGACGGACCGGTGCCCGGCCGGAACCTCACCCAGGCGGAGATACCAACCAAGCGGCTGGCCGAAGCCCGGAATACCCCGATGGTTGATTTTAATACATTGTAAACAACTTGCCTTGTTAAGACATTTTTAAGGTAAAAAAACAGGGTTAAAGAACAGAGTTAAGTCAACATTAATGAATCCTCGTCAGTATGCTTTCGAGTTTAACGTGTCCGTATTGGGGAATCGGGCGCTCAAGAAACGAGGACGAAGACATGGACAATTTATTCAAGCGTTTGTCTTTGACCGGCTTTGCTGTTGTGCTTTCCACTGCGGCCATCGCCGCGGATCTGCCCGCTCCGGTCATTGAACACATCCCGGAAGTTCCGGCCGTCGGCGGCTGGTATCTGCGTGGCGACATCGGGTACAAGATCTACAGCACGCCCGACCTGAAGTACGGCACCCTGGACTTTTACGACGAAGAGATGGACGGCACCTTCATGATCGGGGGCGGCGTCGGCTACAAGTTCAACAATCACTTCCGGACCGATTTCACGATCGACTACGAATTCCCGGCTGAAGTCGAAGCGAAAGCCTTCTGCGGAACCTGCGGCACGGCTTATTCGATCGAAAAGGCGGACATCGACGTCTGGACCTTCATGCTGAACGGCTATGTGGATATCGGAACCTGGAACCGGTTCACGCCTTATGTGGGTGCCGGTATCGGGGCGTCCTATGTCACCACCAAGGACATCACCTTCGACAATGGCGGCGGTGTGACGGGCACCTACGGCGGCGACAGCAAGTGGAACTTTGCCTGGGCGCTCATGGCCGGTGCCTCTTATGACATCACGCAGAACTTCGCACTCGACGGCGGCTACCGGTACCTGAATATCGGTGATGCGCATTCCGCGAAATTCGCAACAGGCGGTCAGAACACCCGGATCGAATACGAAGATCTGCAGGCGCATGAGTTCCGCATCGGCGCGCGCTACACCTTCAATTCAACGGCCGCGCCGGCCGGCCCGGTCTATTACGAGCCGCAGGGCCCGATCAGCAGCAACTTCTGATCCAGCTGGGATCCTGGAAATCTCGAAGGCCGGTCGTTCGACCGGCCTTTTTCGTGTGCGCGGCGAATTGATTTGACCGACGCCTCCCAAACTTCTATCCCCATAGGTGGGCCACCCCTCCCCAACGAGGGGCAACTATCTGTGAGGGTAGATACATGACAGATCTCACCGCAAAGCCGGACTTGCGTCCGGCCAATCCCAATTTCTCTTCAGGTCCCTGTTCCAAACGTCCCGGGTGGTCGTTCGACCAGCTCTCCGGCGCGCCGCTCGGCCGGTCGCACCGGGCAAAACCGGGGAAGGCCAAGCTGGCCGAAGCCATCGACCTGACACGCAAGGTTCTCAAGGTTCCGGACGATTACCGCATCGGCATCGTTCCGGCGTCGGATACCGGCGCGGTCGAAATGGCGCTCTGGTCGCTGCTCGGCGCGCGCGGCGTCGACATGCTCGCCTGGGAAAGCTTCGGTTCAGGCTGGGTGACCGACGTTCTGAAGCAGCTCAAGCTGGCGGATGCCCGCGTCCTCGAGGCCCCCTACGGCGCATTGCCGGACCTGAAGGCCGTCGATTTTTCCAATGACGTCGTCTTCACCTGGAACGGCACCACCTCCGGCGTTCGCGTTCCGGACGGGGACTGGATACCGGCCGACCGCGAAGGCCTGACGATCTGCGACGCGACTTCTGCCGCCTTCGCGCAGGATCTGCCTTTCGAGAAACTCGACGTTGTCACCTTCTCCTGGCAGAAGGTGCTGGGTGGGGAGGCCGCCCATGGGGTTCTTATCCTGAGCCCGCGCGCGGTGGAGCGCCTGGAAAGCTACACGCCGGCCTGGCCCCTGCCGAAGATCTTCCGTCTGACGAAGGGCGGCAAACTGATCGAGGGCGTCTTCAAGGGCGAGACCATCAACACGCCGTCCATGCTTTGCGTCGAGGATTATCTCGATGCGCTGAAATGGGCAGACGGTCTCGGCGGTCTGGACGCCCTGCGTGCACGGGCCGACGCCAATCTTCAGGTCCTTGCCGATTGGGTCGGGCAAACCGCGTGGGCGGATTTTCTGGCCGTCGATCCGGCAACCCGGTCGAACACGTCCGTCTGCCTGAAGGTCGTCGATACGGACATCCTTGCCCTTGACGGTGACCGGCAAGCGGCTTTCGCGAAGGCTATCGTGTCGGCTCTGGACGCGGAAGGGGTCGCCTATGACATCGGCGCCTACCGCGACGCGCCGTCCGGCTTGAGGATCTGGGTCGGGGCGACGATTGAGACCGGCGACCTGAAAGCCCTGACCCATTGGCTCGAATGGGCTTTCCGATCCGAAAAAGCGAAACTGCTTCAGGCCGCCTGAGCATTTTCTTCAAAGCCTCGGGCGATAAGTCTGAAGCCTTTGATGTTGAAAAGCAGCTCCCTCGGCAAGGCGCGCCGCGACGCGCGATGCGGTGTAACGGGCAGGCGGCGCAACGCTGCCGATGGGCTGCTTTCCATCACCCGAAGGGCCGGTCTCCCTTGCCCGCTGACGTCGTCGGGTCGTGCTTGTGGTGGGAAACACCACGGCGCGCAATCCGCCTCGTCAGCAGACAAAGCTGATCCGGTCAAAGACTAAAGACTTATCGCTCGAGGCTCTGGACGACACGACACCTCCGGGCGGACATCGCCCGGTCTGAACGCGTATTCAAAGGAGAATGACAATGGCTCCCAAGGTCCTGATTTCGGACAAGCTTTCGCCCGCCGCCGTGCAGATTTTCAAAGACCGCGGCGTGGACGCGGATTTTCTGCCGGATGTCGGCAAGGACAAGCAAAAACTTCTGGACATCATCGGAAACTACGACGGACTGGCGATCCGCTCGGCCACCAAGGTAACCGAAAAGGTCATCGCCGCGGCCGACAATCTGAAAGTGATCGGCCGGGCGGGCATCGGCGTCGACAACGTCGATATTCCAAAGGCGACCGCGCGCGGCATCATCGTGATGAACACGCCTTTCGGAAACGCCATCACCACCGCCGAACACGCACTGTCGCTGATGATGTCTCTGGCCCGGCAGATCCCGGCGGCGGATGCCTCGACGCAGGCCGGTAAATGGGAAAAGTCCCGTTTCATGGGGCGCGAGCTTACCGGCAAGACCCTCGGCCTCATCGGTTGCGGCAATATCGGTTCCATCGTCGCCGACCGGGCGATCGGTCTCAAGATGAAGGTCGTGGCTTTCGATCCTTTCCTGACCCCGGAGCGGGCGGTAGCGCTGGGGATCGAAAAGGTCGATCTCGACGCGCTCCTGAGCCGGTCCGACTTTGTCACGCTGCACACGCCGCTGACCGACAAGACCCGGAACATCATCAGCGCGGATGCTCTTGCCAGGATGAAAACCGGAGCGTTCCTGATCAATTGCGCGCGTGGCGGACTGGCGGATGAGGCGGCGGTCCGCGCCGCGCTCGATGAGGGCAAACTCGGTGGCGCCGCGTTCGACGTGTTTGTCGAGGAGCCGGCGAGAGACAACGTGCTCTTCGGGGCGCCGAATTTCGTTTCAACGCCGCATCTGGGCGCTTCGACCACGGAAGCCCAGGAGAATGTCGCTCTCCAGGTCGCGGAGCAGATGTGCGACTATCTTCTGGAAGGCGCCGTGCACAACGCGCTCAACATGCCGTCGATCTCGGCGGAGGAAGCACCCAAGCTCGCCCCCTTCGTCCAGCTCGCGGAACAACTCGGATCCTTCGCGGGGCAGTTGACGGAAACGGGTATCGAAGGGGTCCGGCTGGAATATGCCGGCGCGGTCGGCGAGATGAACGTCCAGGCGCTGACGGCGGCTGCGTTGACGGGCCTGCTGACGCCGCTTCTGCAGACGGTCAACATGGTCTCCGCACCGATCCTGGCGAAAGACAGGGGGATCAAGGTGGAGGAAGTCCGCCGGGAAAAGGAAGGCGCTTACGAAACCTATATCCGGCTTACCGTCGTCACCGAGCGCCAGGACCGATCGGTTGCCGGCACGGTCTTCGCCGACGGCAAACCCCGGATCATTCAGGTCAAGGGCATCAACATGGAAGCCGAGCTCGGGCCTCACATGCTCTATATCACCAATGAGGACAAGCCGGGTTTCATCGGACATCTCGGCATGGAACTCGGCAACAGCGACGTGAACATCGCGACCTTCAACCTCGGCCGTCTGACACCGGGTGGCGACGCGATCTGCCTGGTCGAGGTGGACGGCGAGGTGCCTGGCGCGGTCATGGCGCGGCTGGAAGCCGTTTCCCATGTGAAACAGGTGAAGGCGCTGCGGTTCTAGAGCCGGTCGCATTTGAACCGCAACCGTGCCCGCGAGCGCAGGCCTCCTCTCTCACGGGTGAGGGGGCCTGGCAGCGCCAGAAGCAGTTGCCTTTTCTGCAAGAGCCAGGGCACCAGGCCATGCCCGTGGTTGCCTCCGCGCTGGTCCCTCTTGCCGAAGGGTCATACCGGTCTTGCACCGATGCGCCGCAGAACACGTCCATCGAGAACCACAAGACCGATCAGCAGCACGGCAAAGCCGCCAAGCTGCAAGGGGCCGAGTTTTTCGCCCAGGATCAGCCAGCCAAAAAATAGCGCGCTGGCAGGCACAATGAGCGTGACCAGAGAGGCATTGGTCGCGCCTGCTTCGCTCAGCAACCTGAAATAGATCAGGTAGGCAAATGCGGTGGCGACCACGCCGAGCGCAACGACGTTCAGCCAGGCCGTCGCGCTTGCATCCCCGAGCGACCAGCCTGAGGAGGTGGCGAGTGCCACGGGCAGCATGATGAGGCTGGATCCCATCAACTGGCCGGTGGCCGCCACTTGCGGGGGCAGGGACTTGAAGCGTCTGGCGAAAGTCGCCGCGCAGGCGTAGGACGTGGCGGCGCCCAGGCAGCAGAGCTGTGCCCAGAGCGGGTCGGTTGCGAGTCCCGAGAGGCTGCCCGACAGCATGATCGCCACACCGGCGACGCCGAGGACCACGCCGGCGACCCGGTGTGCCTGGAGGCTTTCCTGCCGGGTCAACAGGCTTGCCACGATAACGGTAAAGACCGGTGTCGTCGCATTGAGAATGGACGCCAGGCCCGCCCCGATCTGGGTTTGGCCAAGAAACAAAAGCGAAAACGGGACGGCGTTGTTCAGGAAGCCCATCGTCAGAAAAGCGAGGGCATGTTGCGTTTTCAAGTGCCTCAAAAGGCCGCGTAACCGGAGAATGGCAAGAAGCACAAGACAGGCGATGGCCACTCGGAAAAACACCAGGACGAAGGGCGGGATCTCGGCAACGGCGACCTTGGCGAACAGGAAGGCGCCGCCCCAGATGAAGCCAAGCACAATCAGCATGATCCAATTTCGAAGCGGCATCGGCGGTCTCTCGATTTCCGGAAAATCGGGTTAGCACGGGGATGTCGCATTCGATACCCGAAATGCGAGCAAACGCGCCTTGCGCGAATTTTTCAGTCCGGCAAGAGTAGACGCATAGAAACGCCGTCTTTGCGGCAGCAGGAAGTCTTGTTCCCATGCCAAATGCTTTTCCGCCCGCTCAGAGCGCCTCTCTCGCCGGGCGTCTTCCGCCACTTCTGCTGGCGGCCGGCTGTCTGCTCGGCGCCAACGGTCTGGCGATGACCATGATTGCGGTGAGAGCGCGCGCGGAAGGCCTGCCGGATGCGAGTATCGGCCTGCTCGGGTCGTTTTATTACGCCGGCCTGACCGCCGGTGTCCTGGTGACGCCGTTCCTGATCGCCCGAGCCGGGCACAACAGGGTATTCGCCGCACTGGCCTCGATCAGCGCCATCGCGATCCTGGCAATCGCGTTTGCGCCTCCCGGCTGGCCATGGATGGCGGCACGCTTCGTCAGCGGCGCGACCTCCTGCGGAACGGTGATGGTGCTTGAAAGCTGGCTGAACTCCATCGCCAGCAACGCTTCGCGCGGCCGGATCCTGTCGGTCTACAGGATCGTCGATCTGGCGTCCGTCATGGGCGGTCAGTTCATTCTGCCGGTTTTCGGCGCCTCCGGATCGGATATCCTGATGGTTCTCGCCATGTTCTTCTGTTTCGCGCTAGTACCCATCGCGCTGGCGCGGGAAGGTAATCCGCCGGCGCCGCCTACCCGGTTTGTCAATCCGCTGATTTTGTGGCGGGTGTCCCCGGTCGCCATGGTCGGTATTTTCACCATCGGCCTGACCAACGGCGCCTTCCGCATGGTGGGACCGATCTACGCGGAAACCCTGGGCCTCGGTCTGGAGACGGTTGCCGCTTTCATCGCGCTTTGGGTTCTCGCGGGGGCCGTCTTTCAGTATCCGGCCGGCTGGATGTCCGACCGGATCGACCGCCGTCTGGTTCTGATTGTCTTCACGATTGGCGCCGGCCTGGCCTGTCTTTACATCTCGGGGTCCGCATCGCAGTCGGACCTGTTTACCGGCGTCTTTCTGTTTGGCGGCTTTGCCCTGCCGCTTTATTCGCTGTCGGCGGCGCATGCCAACGACCATGCGGGGTCAGACCAGTTCGTCGATGTCGCCGCCGGCATTCTGATGGCGTTCGGGACCGGCGCGGTGATCGGGCCGTTCATCGCCTCGCTTCTGATGGGTCAATTCGGTCCGCAAGCGTTCTTCATCTACACCGCGTCGCTCCATCTGGCGCTGGTTCTCTTCATTGTTGTCAGGATGACGCGACGCGAGGCAGTGCCCGCAAGTCAGCGCCGCCGCTTCGTCTGGTTGCTCAGGACGTCGCCGATGATCAACAGGCTGGCGCGGGGCGAAAAGGCGGAAGAAGCGAAGGCCGCCAAAACAAAGACAAAGACCGGAGTATAATCCTGATGAAAAAAGAAGCGTGGCGGGCCTGATTTTCCGTGCTGAGACTCGCGCGTTCCGGGAAACCTGTCTATAGTCCGCGCCGTTTGCCCCGGCCGCATCGCCGGGGCTTGTCGTGTTGGCGCCCCCGGTCGCGGAACCGGTGGGGCGAAGCTGCTTTCAAGGGAGCAAAGATCTAGATGGCGAATGTGGTTGTTGTCGGTTCGCAGTGGGGGGACGAAGGCAAGGGCAAGATTGTCGACTGGTTGTCGGAACAGGCCGATGTCATCGTAAGATTTCAGGGCGGACACAACGCAGGTCATACGCTGGTCATCGACGGCGTCAGCTACAAGCTTTCCCTCCTGCCGTCCGGCGTCGCGCGTGAAGGCAAACTGTCGATCATCGGCAATGGCGTTGTCCTTGACCCTCATGCTCTTGCCGAGGAAGTGAAGCGGCTGGGAGATCAGGGCGTGGTCGTTACGCCGGAGACATTGCGCGTGGCGGAAAACGTGACGCTGATCCTGTCGCTGCACCGTGAGCTCGACGCGCTCCGGGAAAACTCCAATACCGGCACGCGCATCGGCACAACGAAACGCGGGATCGGGCCGGCTTACGAAGACAAGGTGGGCCGGCGCGCGATCCGCCTCATGGATCTGAAGAACCTCGCCACCCTGCCGGCGAAAATCGACCGTCTGCTGACCCACCACAATGCCTTGCGCCGCGGCCTCGGCCAGGAGGAGATTTCAGCGCAGGCGATTTACGACGAACTGGCGAGCGTTGCCGACAAGGTTCTGCCCTATATGGACAAGGTCTGGTATCTGCTGGACGAGCAGCGGCGCCAGGGAAAACGGATCCTGTTCGAGGGCGCCCAGGGCGCGCTGCTGGACATCGACCACGGGACCTACCCCTTCGTGACCTCTTCCAACACGGTGGCCGGCCAGGCCGCGACCGGCTGTGGTTTGGGACCAGGCTCCATCGACTATGTGCTGGGCATCACCAAGGCCTATACCACCCGTGTCGGCGAAGGTCCGTTTCCGACCGAGCAGCAGAATGAAGTCGGCGAGTTTCTCGGCACGCGCGGGCACGAATTCGGTACGGTCACCGGCCGCCGCCGCCGGTGCGGCTGGTTCGACGCGGTGCTGGTCCGCCAGACGGTCTGCACCTCCGGCATCAACGGGATCGCTCTGACCAAGCTGGATGTTCTGGACGGCCTGGACGAAATCAAGATCTGCATCGGCTACGAGCTGGATGGCGAAAGGATCGATTACCTGCCGGCCTCGCAAGGGGCGCAGGAGCGGGTCAAGCCGATCTATGAAACGCTGCCAGGCTGGAAGGAATCGACCGAAGGCGCCAGAACCTGGGCGGAGCTTCCGGCCCAGGCCATCAAATACGTCCGCCATGTCGAGGAGCTGATCGGGGCGCCGGTCGCCATTTTGTCCACCAGTCCGGAGCGGGACGACACAATTCTTGTGCAGAATCCGTTCCAGGATTGAGATCCTTGGCATTAAAGGAACACTATTAAGACCTAAGAAGGCGCGTTGCGAATCGCTTAGCGGCTCGCTGCGTGCTTTCCGGACACGTCATTGAGGCTTGTCCGATAGATTTGTTGTAGAAAAAGAAAGCTGCAAGCTTCGTATCCGCACGAGATTGAGAAGAAAGAGTACTGATCTTTAAAATCTTGCTATAAGCCAGAGGATGATTTCAATTCTCAAGCCCGACGCGCGGAACCTTGCAGTTGGCCAGTAGGCAGGAAGATGGCTGATTACTATTCAATCCTGAAGAAAACGATCACGTCTTTGCCGGAAAGCAACGGCGCGGCGCGCAGGAGCGTTTACAGCCGCGCCCGCAACGCGATCGTCAATCAGCTCAAGGCCTATGAGCCGCCCTTGTCGCCTTCGGAAATCACCGCGGAGCAACTTCGCCTGGAAGAGGCGATCCGCAAGGTTGAGGCGGAGGCTGCCCGGGAAAGCCTGGGTCTGGGACCCGTGTCCCCCAAACCGCAGTCGGCGCCGCCCGAACCCGCCGCGGCTGAAGAGCCGACCGTTCAGGCCGAGGAGCCGCGTCACCAGGCGCCGGAACCGGAGTATCAGGACGCCGTAGAGACCGCCGCCGCGCCGGTCGAGGAAGAACCGGCGCCGTCTCCGCTCAAGGAAACCCTGTCGGAGGCCAGTGCCCTCGGATCGGCGGCGAACCAGGCCGTTCAGAACGCCAAGGAGGCCGTGGAACCGGAAAGCGGGAACGCGTTCGCGGCATCCCCCCAGACGCGCCAGGAGCCGGCCTTTTCCGCCGCAGCGCCAGAAGGTGACGGCCCTTACGCGGCCGAACCGGAACAAACAGGCGCGGTCGGCTCAGCGGTCGCTTCCGATGAAATCGCCGCGCCGGATCCGGACCGTGCGGGCCGCAAGCCGCGCCGGACCAAGACCAAGAAGCCGTCCGCCGGCGAAGCCTTGCGCGGCGACAGCTCCTCGAGCAAATTTCTGCCGATCGCACTCGCCGGACTTCTGGTACTGGCAATTGTCGCCGCCGCCGCCTATTTCCTGTTGCCGGCAGCGGATCAGATCGCGGTCAACCGGCAGGAAACGCCCGCAACCGGGGAAACGCCCGAGACGCAATCGCGAGCTTCCACACAGCCTGACCGGGTTCTGTCAGGGCAGGATCCGGATGCCGGGGCGGATGACGATCCGGACAGCTCGAAAAATACGGACCGCCTGCTGGACGATGGCAATGACGAGGTTGTCGCGCCGGATGCACGGACGGTGACGACGACCACCATCACGCCGGACGCCTCCGGCGAGGCACCGGAAGCGCAGCCGGCCCCGATTGCAGCGGAGCCTTCGGCAGCGACGGATGTCGAAAATGCGCTGGAGCCCGAAGTCCCGGCGATTGTCGCCGCCGACCCGGCGCAGGCCGCGGACGCGCTGGCGGGACAGGAAGAAAATCTTGCATTGGCGGTGCCCGAGCAGACCCTGCCGGCAGCCCCGGCGGCCGTTTCGTCGTCGGGTGCGCAACGCTCCATTCTCTACGAGGAAGGCGAGGAGGCCGGAGGCTCAGGGACGGCTGCCGAAGGCGCCGTTGTCTGGGAGCTTGACGAGGAAACCACGCTTGACGGCAAGGCGCAGACCGTCCTCAACGCTTCCGTTGAAATCCCCGAGCGGGACGTCAAGGTCGATATCCGGATCAAGCCGAACGAGGATACGTCCCTGCCGGCCAGCCATCTTGTCGAGATCAAGTATGAATTCCCGCAGGAATTCGCGCCCGGCGACGTGGTCAATGTGCCCGGCCTCGTCATGAAGCCGACGGAAGAGGCGCGCGGCGACGCCCTGATCGGCGCGTCGGTCAAAGTCTCTCCGGGCTTTTTCTGGATCGCCTTGTCCAGCCTGCCGAACGAGCGTCAAAGAAATCTGGCCCTGCTGCGCGAGCGTGGCTGGATCGATATTCCGATGCTCTACGAAAACGGCAAGCGCGGCATCCTGACCCTCGAGAAGGGCAGTGTCGGCGCGGATGCGGTGGAGAAAGCGATTTCGTCGTGGCAAGCCGGCTAAACAGTTCGCCGGGGAGCCGCAAAGATATAAGCTGAAAACCAATGCCTTGCCTTTTTTCGAAAGGCAGGGCATTGTCGTTTCCGGTCCGAGGGGTGCTCCTGTGACAGGAGCTGAGATGGTGAAGAGCCGAACCCTTAGAACCTGATCCGGGTCATGCCGGCGAAGGGACGGAAACCTTAGCCTTTTCCCGGATCTCCAATGTCACTTTCGGCGTGTCCGAAGACGGGAGATCCTATGCGTTCGCACCTGCCTTTGCAGCGGTGTCTTTGCTCGAAGAGACACGTTGCCACCGATGAGTCGGCTTATGCGCCCCGTTTTCTGGAGGCGTCATGAAAGCCGCGCTTCGGATCTTCGGGAAATTTCTGGCCGGAACCGCCTCGGTTTTCGGTGTCTGGTGGCTGCTGGTCGTCCTGCTGCAGCCGCCTGCCTATATGCTGCCCGGACCGGTCGAGGTCCTGCGCGGTTTCCCCGACAATGCCGCCTTCCTGCTGCATCATGCCGGCATCACGGCCTATGAGACCGTGCTCGGCTTCGCGCTCGGCGTTTCCTGCGGAGCCTTGCTGGCGATCTCCGTCTGGCTTTTTCCGCTGGCAGGGCGCGTGGTAATGCCGGCGATCCTTGTTTCCCAGGCCCTGCCGGTGTTCGCGATCGCGCCGGTTCTGGTGCTTTGGCTCGGCTTCGGCATCTCGTCCAAGATCGTCATGGCGGTTCTGGTGATCTTCTTCACCGTGACGTCGACGGTCTATGACGGTTTGCGCCGGACCGACGAAGGGCTGATCGATCTGGCCCGGCTCTACGAGGTTCCCCGGCATAGGGAACTCTGGCTGTTCCGTCTGCCCGCCGCCCTGCCGGCGCTGGCATCCGGACTGCGCGTGGCGGCCGTCTTCGCGCCCATCGGCGCGGTGGTCGGCGAGTGGGCCGGCGCCAAGGGCGGGCTTGCCTTCATCATGCTTCAGGCCAATGCGCGCGGAAACGCCGATCTCCTGTTCGCCGCGGTAATCCTGCTGGCCCTCATGGTGCTGGCGATGCGCTACGCCGTCGAATATCTCACCCGCCTGCTCGTGCCCTGGCAGGCCGAAACCTGATGTTTTCATATTGGAGGATGACTATGAAGAAGACGCTCCTGTCGCTTTCCCTTGCCGCCGGCCTGGTGGCCGCAAGTCCGGTTCAAGCCGCCGAGAAACTGACGGTGCTTCTGGACTGGTTCACCAACCCGGATCATGCGCCCGTCATCACTGCCGTGACGAAAGGGTTCTTTGAGGCCGAAGGTCTTGAGGTCGAGCTGGTCGAGCCCGCCGATCCGGCGATGCCGCCGAAGCTTGTGGCGGCCGGGCAGGGCGATATCGCGATCTCCTATCAGCAGACGCTGCACGCGCATGTCGACGAGGGCCTGCCCGTGATGCGGATCGGCACGCTTGTCGAAACGCCGCTGAACTCCCTCATCGTCCTGAAAGATGGACCGATCAAGGAGCTGAGCGATCTGAAGGGCAAGAGTATCGGCTTTTCCGTCTCCGGTTTCGAGGACGCCATGCTTGGCCAGATGCTGCGCTCCGTGGGGCTGACCATGGACGATGTCGAACTGATCAACGTGAACTTCGCTCTGTCGCCGGCGCTGATGTCCGGCCAGGTGGACGGGGTTATCGGCGGCTACCGGAATTTCGAGCTCACCCAGATCGAGCTTGAGGGTAAGGAAGGCAAGGCGTTTTATCCGGAAGAAAACGGCGTGCCGGTCTTCGACGAGCTCATCTATGTGGTCAACAGGGACAAGGTCGACGACCCGCGGTTCAAGAAGTTCCTGGCCGCTATCGAAGCGGCGACGATCTATCTGACCAATCACCCTCAGGAGGCCTGGAGCGCCTTTGTCGAGGCCTATCCGCATCTGAACGACGAGCTGAACAAACGGGCCTGGACGGACACGCTGCCGCGCTTCGCCAAGCGTCCCGCCGCCCTGGACCGCGGCCGCTACCAGCGGTTCGCGGAGTTCCTCGCGGAAGCGGATCTGATCGGCAAGGTCGTGCCGGTGGAGACTTACGCGGTCGAGATCCGGTAAAGCGCTTTCAAAAATGCAGCGTCGTGTCCTGCGCGGCGCTGCGGACGTCTTCTTCCGTCTGCATGTCGTCGAGCATGTCTTCGAAACGGCCGTAAAAGTCCATCAGGGACGGGGCGATGGTCCTGGCCTTTTCCAGGTTCTCCCTGGACTGGCGGATATGACCACCCTTGAGCGCGCGCAGCATGCGCCCGTGAACAATATCCAGCTCCTTGAATTCGCGCGATGACTTGACGGCCTCGTCGCCGATGAGCGCGAACAGTTTCGCCGGTTCGCTCTTGCCTTTCAGCGGGATTTCGCCCGCCTCGAGGAAGGCGAATTCCGGGACCTTGTCGCGGGTGTCCTCGGACACCAGAAGTTCCACGCCGACCGGCTTGCAGCTCGATTCGATGCGCGAGGCGGTGTTCACGGCGTCTCCGATTACGGAATAGTTGAACCGCCGCGCGGAGCCCATGTTTCCGACGCAGGCCTCGCCGCTGTTCAGACCGATGCCGATCCTGACGAACTGGGTTTTCAGTCCTCGGGCCTTGAACCCGAAGGCGTCGCGATCGTTGAGTCCGTCCATGACCTTCAGCATGGTCAGTCCGGCGCGGCAGGCTTTTTTCGCATGGTCCGGGGTCGTCAGCGGCGCGTTCCAGAACGCCATGATACTGTCACCGATATATTTGTCGATCGTTCCGCCTTCCGCCTGGATGGCATCGGACAGCGGCGACAGCAGCGTGTTCAGAAACCTTACCAGGTCCTCGGGCTCCAGCTCTTCCGAAATCGGCGTGAAATCGCGCACGTCCATGAAGAGGATGGTCATGTCGCGGATTTCCCCGCCGAGGGAAAGCTGTTCCGGCGCGTCCTCGAGCCGGGTCACGAGATCGGGTGACAGATACTGGCTGAAAGCCTGACGGACGAAGTGTTTTTCCCGCTCCGTCAGGACATAGAGCAGGGCGGTCGTGGCGGCGAAGACGCAAAAGGAGGCAACGCTCGGGTAGATCGGGTCGACCAGAAGGCCTTCGGTCCAGAAGAGATAGATCGAGCCGCCGACCAGCCCGGCAGCGATCATGGCGCCCAGGATCGCGGTGACGATGCCGCCAGTGGCGGGCAGCGCCAGAATGACGAAGGCGCCGACGGCGAAGGTCGCGATGATCTCCAGCCCGTCCGCCCAGTCGGGCCGCGACAGGAACTGGCCGTGGATGATCTGCTCCAGCGCCTGGGCGTGGATGGAAACGCCGGGAACGAGTTCGCCGAGTGATGTCGCGCGGATGTCTCTCAGACCGGCGGCCGAAGCTCCGACGAGCACGATGTGCCCCTCAAGCACCGCCGCCAGGTCCCGCGAGTTGTCCGGCTCGAACAGATCTCTGGCCGGAACATACCGGGCGGGGGTGTCCTCGTTGTAATAGACCCAGAGCTCGCCCGACGCGGTGGTAGGGACCTCGAACGCGCCGATCTTGACCGCCGTGACCGCCGAGGTGCCGCCGGAGGCCTCGCCGCTGGCGCCGGTGGCGCGCACGATCAGGTTGCTTGCCCCCTGCGCCACGCGCAGGGCCTCCGACGACAGGCTTGGAAAAAGGCCGCTGCCGTCGCTTTCCAGAAGCGGGACGCGCCGGACGCTGCCCTCCAGATCATCCCTGGAGACTGAGATCGAGCCGATGCCGCTGGCGGCTTCCTGAAAGATGTTCAGGTTCGGAACCGCCCCTGGAAAAGGCGTCAGGAAACCGGTCGGGTTTTCTCCGGCGAAGGCAATGCCCGCTTTCTTGAGCGGGGCACGCTGCGACGGCTTGTCGGTGATCGCGAAGCCGAGCACGACCGGGCCTTCGGCGATGGCTGCCGAAAAGGCTGTGTCATGGTCCGGCAGGCCTTGAAAGCTTTTCAGGATGTCGTGCGGAACGGTGCCCGCCAGCAGATCGCCGAGCTGCGCCGGCGAGGTGCGATCGGGTTCGGAGAAAACCACGTCGAAGACGATGGCGGCGGCTCCCAGGTCGGTCAGCCGCCGGACCATCTCGGCGAGTTTCGTGCGCGGCCAGGGCCATTGGCCGATCTCGGCGATGGAGGTCTCGTCGATGTCGACGATGCGGACCGGAGCCGGTTCGTGCGCACGTGGCTTCATGCGTTGGTAATAGTCGAAGGTCAGTTCCCTGAGCGCCGTGAGGAAACCGGGGTCCACGTACCGCAGGCCCGTCGAAAAGGTCAGGACGAAACAGGCGACAATCGCCACGAGGCCGCGTTTGGAAAGCAGGGTTTTGAAAAGCTGACGCATCGGCCACCGTTCGCGAAAAAGATGCCGTAGCGTAATGCCAACCGTAACCAATAGGAACCTCGGCGGCGGCAGCGCATGTCCCGTACGATTGTCCGGTCCACGTCGGGGCATTTAACGCACCATGAGGGTGGCGAATACGGTCGGATAGGGTCCTGTTAAGCTGCACCTGCTATGAAAACCCTCGGAGATGCAGAATTCACCGGCTTCCGTTGTTTTAGGTCAATGCGAAACGAGCGCTTTTGGTCTTAGGGTTTACTTACCTGCGTTCTGAGCAACCGGTGATTTCCAGCAGCTCAGGCGTGTCTCAACGAAGGCTCCCCAATTGAAGGAAGAATTAATGGACCAGAAAGCGAAATCCGCCTCTGCATCGGAACAGAAACCGGTCGAGTCCGGCACCGGAGCTGCTCCTGAAAAAAACGCGAAGAAAACCCCGCGCAAGGCCGGAGCGAAGCAGCCTGTTCCACATCCGGCGGTCCACAAGAGCCATTCGTTGTTGTTGCATGAGCGTTCGATCGCCAAGGGCAACAGGTCGCAACTGCCTGAAAACTATCCCTACAAGCGGCGCATGAACCGGGCGCAGTATGAGGCGCGCAAACAGGAGCTTCAGATCGAACTCCTGAAGGTCCAGAACTGGGTCAAGGACACCGGTCAGCGCATCGTCGTCATCTTCGAAGGCCGGGATGCCGCCGGCAAGGGTGGCACGATCAAGCGGTTCATGGAACATCTGAACCCGCGCGGTGCACGCGTCGTCGCGCTTGAAAAGCCGACCGAAGAAGAAAAGGGCCAGTGGTATTTCCAGCGCTACGTGAAGCATCTGCCGACCAAGGGCGAGATCGTCCTGTTCGACCGCTCCTGGTACAACCGCGCGGGCGTCGAGAAGGTCATGGGCTTCTGTTCGCCGGCCGAATACATGGAGTTCATGCGCCAGGTGCCGGAATTCGAGCGCATGCTTGTGCGCAGCGGGATCAGCCTGTTCAAGTTCTGGTTCTCGGTGAGCCGGGAAGAGCAGTTGCGCCGCTTCCAGGCGCGCAACAGCGATCCCCTGAAGCATTGGAAGCTGAGCCCCGTCGATGTCCAGTCGCTGGACATGTGGGACGACTATTCCGAGGCGAAGGAGAGCATGTTCTTCTACACCCATACCGCGGACGCGCCCTGGACCGTCGTCCGTTCCGACGACAAGAAGCGCGCGCGCCTGAACTGCATGCGCTATTTCATCCGGGCGCTGTCCTATCCGGGCGCCGATACCGAAATCAATCTCGACTCGGACCCCAAGATTGTCGGGCCGGCGGATACCTTCTATCAGACGCTGGCGGACTTCGACGCCAGCCGGCAGTTCAAGGTCGAATAGGCGTCCGGCGCTGCCGGGCTCTTTCGGGGGGCAGACGGGTCCCGGGGAGCCAGCGGGATCGACGGAAGCGGCCTGGCAGGTCTCCGTCTCATAGCAACCTCAACAAATAGGGTCTTATTTGTTGAGGTTGGTATTAGCCGAAAGGGAGGACGGGAAGCGGGCGTTCATTGCGGTTTAAGTGAATGACCGCAATGGACAATATACAAGATCTTTCGCACTTTCGCTTGATTCCGGTTTGGCGAGTTCAGCAGGTGCTCATCAGCACTTCCGCATGACGTTCATTATTACGTCGCGCTGTGCATTGCTCCTGGCAGCAATGAGTGAGGGGTTGGCCCGGTCGTGTTTCTTTTTTGCTGATATGGCCTTCTCCACCTGACCTTTGGCGGTATCCAATACAAAACCGCTCGTCGTACCGACGATCTGCTCCATCTGGTCAGGATCGATTGTCTTCTTAGCCTGCCTATAGGCCTCCCTGTATTGTTGAAGCCTTTTCCCTGCGAAGTGGCTCACCCCCTCACCGGCAAGACCTGTCAGTACATCAAGGCCGATCTTGGTTAGAGTTTCAGAGGCCGGCTTTTTTTCAACAGATCCTGCACCAACCGTAAATGCTGCCCCCTGAATCATTCCAAGGCCGACCATGATGCCCTTACCAATGCCTTCCACTTTGCCGACACTGGCCGCAGCACCCCAGCCAAATCCGACCAGTTGACCGAGTGATTCAATCGCAGCTGCATCAAATTTTCCGGTGTCCTGATATTTGGCAACACCTTTGCCACCCGCTCCAATTGCTGCGGCGCCAGCGCCAACCAAAGATGCCCCGCAGCAGTTGGCGTAGATCATCACGATTGTAAAGCCGGTGTCTCGCGCAAATTTTGCCATTTCGATGTTTCGGGTTGTACGGTCGATGGCAATTTTCTGATATTTCGCTATTGTGCCAACGTAATTTTGATGTATGCCGCGCATCTGTCTTGTTGATGACATGTAATAAACAAGATCATCGAATGCCCTTCGCCCGCTCGATTTTCGAGTTACATGAAAGAAATCCAAAGAATCTTTAAATTCTCTATTTGCGAGCTCTTTGGCTTTTTTAATGTCGCAATCAATTACCGGCATTGTACCGCTCAGTGGTCCAAGCTTCTCCTGCCGTAAATTGGATTTGGAAGGCAACGCGCTCATAAATTCATAGGCCAATATAACGCGCTCAACCGCCTCTGGATTAAACTGCCAACGCTCGCCGTAGGAATCTCTGTATGTCTCAAAATGCATTTGCCGACTTAGCCTCCCTTGAAAGTGAATCGGCGTATCTGGTGGAGCAACTCAGCAACCGCAGCAGCACCACCCATCAGTTTGTCGCCTGAGGTATGAGATCCGGCCCGCATCGCGCTTGTGTTTATCCAAAACGGAAAGACTTCTAAGAAATGCGCCTGGTCTCCCGAACAGGCTAGTCTTATGAAATAGACGGCTAATACACCTTCATATTGAGATTGATGCGAATATCGCCAGATCCCCGAATGGTATAAGATGGTCGATCCCGTCCCTTTTTGCTTCCAGCGACATAATATACGAGCAAAACGCTCAACTTAGACCCTTTGCACTTCCCGGTCCTTTGGGTGAATCTGCGTTTTTTCGTTCTAAATCGACCAAGTTCTGGTTTTTTATTTATAATCAGTCGCGGGTATCCCCTATCCCGGCATGTCTTCTCATCGTAATTCAACCACTGAAATTCCATCTCACCGCCACTTTTGACACTTCTGCGCCAGTTTCTTGTTTGCTGCGCATGAACACTGGCCACATCGATGAATAAAAAGCCGGCGGCGACAAGAATGCCTGTACAAACCGAGGCGAAATTTCTTTTTGCGAAAATCATGTAATCAACCCCTTTAATAAAAATGCCTAGACCGAGGAAGATCTGGTAGTGGTGCGGATTGAGAAGTCCGGCTACAGGCTATCAATTGAATCAGTTTGGTCAACAATATTTATTCGTGAGGCCAGTTAACTTGCCTCACTTTTCGTTACTTGATAGTGTAACTGCAATTTTATCACCGATCTATGGTGAGCGACATTTTGAAAGTCCGGACAGATTGTTTCACAATCGTCCGCAAGCGAACACAAGCTTGGAATCCAGCCATGAGAAAACCAGTGCAAGTCCATGCGACGATCTCAGCTGCGGTTGCGGCACTGTTTCTTATCTCGGCTGTCATACTCAGTCCGGCCTTTGCGAAGGCTTCGCGTGTCGCTCTCGTCATAGGCAATTCAAAATACGAAAATGGACAAAACCTCGCCAACCCACGAAACGATGCCGAGGGCATTTCAAATGCTCTGACGCAATTGGGCTTCAAGGTTTTTTCGGGCTATGACTTGAAACGCAAAGATTTTGTGTCGTTGATCGGCGAGTTCGCGAGGGCTTCGCGTGTGGCGGAAGCCGCTGTTCTTTATTACGCCGGGCACGGGCTTGAAGTCGGCAACGCCAATTACCTGCTCCCGGTGGATGCTGAGCTTATGGACGAAGCGGATTTGGAGTTTCAGACGATTAGCCTGAACAGCGTGATAGGTTTGATGGAGAGGGAAAAACGGACCAATCTGGTGATACTTGATGCCTGCCGGGACAATCCGATGGCACGGAATCTTTCTCGGAGCATGGGAACCCGTTCGACCAGCATCGGACGCGGACTTGCGCGTGTCGAAACTGGTATCGGCACGCTCATCGCCTACGCCACGCAACCAGGCAATGTCGCACTTGATGGCGAAGGCCGTCATAGCCCCTTCACGTCGGCGCTCCTCCGCCATATAGGCACACCTGACATCGATGTTGAGATCATGTTTCGCCGTGTGCGGTTCGAAGTGATGGAAGCGACGCAAGGACAGCAAGTGCCATGGAGCAGTTCCTCACTCATTGGCTCATTTCAGTTTCGAGATCAAAAGCCGGCACCGAACGCTCAAGAAACGATTGCGGAAATTTCACCTCCTACCCCGGATGATGGATCGGCCGACGATGCGCAGGCTGTAGAAAACGCTGCGCCGGCGCAAACGGATGGAGCCAACCGTGACGTTGTCGAGCAAACGGAAACCGGCGGTGGAGCTGAGGCCGAGCCAATACAAGTCGCCACCGCGAATCCGGACGCTCAGGTCCAGTCTGACCCCTCTGAGTCACCGCCGCCAGTGCTGTCCAATCGAGAAATCGCCAGATCTATTCAGTTGGAACTGAACCGTTTGGGCTGCCAAGCTGGAACAGAAGACGGCATCTGGGGGCGCAACAGTCGAAGAGCTCTTCAAACACTGAGCGAGCACACTCCCGAGATCGATATTGTTGCGCTGGAGCCGACCGCGAACCTTCTGCACGATCTGGAAAATCTGGACGGACGGGCCTGTCCCCTGACTTGCAGTGCCACCGAGGAGCTGCGCGAAGGAGCCTGTGTTCGCAAAACATGCCCCAGCGGTCAGCGTCTGTCGTCTAGAGGGGCGTGTTATGTGCCCAAAGCTACCAACACACGCCGTCGCCCAAGCTCGAATTCCAGATCAAACTGCTTCAAATACAACGGCCAAACTTACTGCGATTAACAAGAAACAGCTTAGAGAAAAGCTGATTTCCCTATCGGAGTTCGCTAAAGGAAGCTCTGGGCTGAAAGCTACCGTTTTCTTGAACCGTCTGAATGTCGGCTTTGACGCCGCTGCGCACTAACCCGACGTCCTCTCCGCCCTCTTTCCGGGCACTTGTTCAAACCGCGCCCCAACACCTCCCCACGCGTGCAAAACAAAAAGCGCCGGAGCCATCGCCCCAGCGCTTTGTCGGCAGTCTGAAATGTCCAGGACGTTAGACCGCCGGCTGTTCCGTGGCGCGGGCGCTGTTGCGGACCGCTTTCTGGACCTTTTCGAAGGCGCGCACCTCGATCTGGCGGACGCGTTCACGGCTGACGCCGAATTCGCCGGAGAGGTCTTCCAGGGTCATCGGGTCTTCCGACAGGCGGCGGGCCTCGAAGATCCGGCGTTCGCGGTCGTTGAGCACGTCCATGGCGTCGCTCAGGAGCTTGCGGCGCATGTCCAGCTCCTCCTGATTGGCGAGCAGGGTCTCCTGGCTTTCGCTTTCATCGACGAGCCAGTCCTGCCATTCGCCGGCGTCCGCCTCAGCGCGCACGGGTGCGTTCAGGCTGGCGTCGCCGCCAAGACGGCGGTTCATGGAGATCACTTCCTCCTCGGAGACCCCGAGGCGGGTGGCGATTTCCGCGACCTGATCCGGCTTCAGATCGCCCTCGTCCAGCGCCTGGATCTTGCCCTTCAGGCGGCGCAGGTTGAAGAAAAGGCGTTTCTGGTTGGCGGTGGTGCCCATCTTGACGAGGGACCAGGAGCGCAGGATGTATTCCTGGATCGCCGCCTTGATCCACCACATGGCATAGGTCGCGAGCCGGAAGCCCTTGTCCGGTTCGAAGCGCTTGACCGCCTGCATCAGGCCGACGTTCCCTTCGGAAACGACCTCGCCGATCGGCAGTCCGTAGCCCCGGTAGCCCATCGCGATCTTGGCGACGAGGCGCAGGTGGGAGTTCACCAGCCGCTCGGCGGCTTCCGGGTCCTCATGCTCCTTGTAGCGCTTGGCGAGCATGTATTCTTCTTGCGGCTGCAGCATGGGAAACTTGCGGATTTCATCCAGATAGCGGCTGAGACCGCCTTCCCCGGCTGTAAGCGTCGGTACGTTCTGGGCCATGTCATGCACCCCCTTTCATCGGGTTTGCACCGGTCCGCCCCGGGCCGCTCCGCCGTGTTACGCAAGCAGGCTTGTTCAAGGGGAAACCGGCACACAAACTGTGTCCGTGTCGGCACACAAGAGACCCTAATATAGGTTCATTTCGGTCAATTGCATGGCTGAAAAAGGGAAACGCATCCTAAAATTTTTGTAATGTCGACAATAATGTTGCGAAATCTTCCGGGTAAGGGCTCTCGAAGCGCAAAGTTTTACCGTTGATCGGGTGCTCGAAAGCCAGCAGTCCGGCATGCAGGGCCTGGCGCGTGAAGCCGGCGACAACGCCTTTCAGCGGCTCTTCCAGCCGGTTGATCTTGGTCTTGAAACCCGAACCGTAGTCGTCGTCGCCAATGAGCGGATGGCCGATATGGGCCATGTGCACGCGGATCTGGTGGGTGCGGCCCGTCTCCAGCCGGCATTCCATCAGGGCGGCGAGAGCATCCTCGGAATGACCGCCGAAACGTTCCTTCACCTGCCAGTGGGTGATGGCGCGGCGGCCGGCGGTCTTGACGACGGCGATCTTCTGCCGGTTGGTCTGCGAGCGGGCGAGATTGGCGTCGATGGTGCCTTTTAGGCCGGACGGCGCGCCCCAGACGAGAGCGGCATAGGCGCGTTCCAGCGGGCCGGTGCGGCCGTGATCGGCGAATTGGGCGGCGAGCCCCTGGTGCGCCCGGTCGGTCTTGGCGACCACCAGAAGGCCGGAGGTGTCCTTGTCGATCCGGTGCACGATGCCGGGCCGCTTGACGCCGCCGATCCCGGACAGGCTGTCGCCGCAATGATGGATGAGCGCGTTGACGAGGGTTCCGGTCCAGTTGCCGGCGCCCGGATGGACCACCAGGCCGGCCGGCTTGTCGATGACAATCAGGTGCTCGTCCTCGAAAACCACCGAAAGGGGAATGTCCTCACCCTTCGGCTCCGGGTCTTCCGCTTCGGGTAAAACGAGCACGAGTGCGTCGCCTTCATTGACCCGGTATTTCGGCTCCACTATTTTCGCGCCGCCGACGGTGACGTCTCCGGACTTGATCAGGGACTGAATCCTGTTGCGGCTCAAGACCTCCACGTGGGAGGCCAAAACCGCGTCGAGCCGCTTTCCGGCATCGTCCGCATCGACCGTCAAACTGAAATCCGTGTCCAGACCGGCCGGATCTTCTTGGGAATTATCTGTCATGTCACAACCTGAATACGGGGAAGAGGGCCCGGAAGAGGCTCCGCTCGATCCGGCCACCCAACGGGTCCAGGCGAAGCTGAAGCGCCTGTTGTTCGGGTCGTCCCTGATCATGTTAGCTGGTTTCATCGCTGTCTTTGCAGCAATTCTCTACAAGATCAATACCTATGAGGCCGATCCCTCGGAAGCCGCCTTCGCCGCGACGGTCGCGGTCGGGCCGGACGCGGAGGTGCTGCAGGCCACCCTCTCGGATGGGCTGCTGCTGGTGCTCGTGCGCGAGGGCAGCGGGACCGCGCTTTTGCGCTTCGACCCCAAAACCGGCGTGCGGATCGGGCGCACGGATTTCGTCGCGCGGTAAGGCGTTGCCGGTATCAACAGCTATGTGACGAAAAAATGAAGAAAGGGGCTTGCGTCTTTCCGCGCGCAGCCTTATACGCACGAACCTCGGCTTGAGACAGTGCTCTCATCCCGCACCGCGCGCCCATCGTCTAGCGGTCTAGGACGCCGCCCTTTCACGGCGGAAACACGGGTTCGAGTCCCGTTGGGCGTGCCAAGTTCTCCTTCGCACAATCACACAAAGACGCAGATCTGCTTGTCAGATTTTCGAGCGCGATGCGCCGTCCTGTGCATTTCTGCAGGATCAGCCTTCAAGTTCTATCGATGAACAGGAGGTCTCCACCGCAGGCGTCAGGCTACGGTCAGCGCAGACCGGCGCAATAGGTTCCGGCGAGAAATCCGAAGGCGATGGCGGTGAGGAGGCCGTTACCGGAGAGATAGCCGGAGACATCCGGGCCGGACACGCCACAGGCCGCGCCGCCGCCCGCGAAAAGATTGGGAACCGCTGCGCCGTTCCGGTCGAGGACCCGCGCCTTGTCATCGATCCTGAGGCCGCCCTGGGTGTGAAACAGGGCACCGGTTACCTTGACCGCGAAATAGGGGGGCGCCAGGCTTGGCTTTGCCGTGAAGTCGCGGCCGAGCGGATCGTCGGTGATGCCAGCCTGAAACGACGCGATTTCGCTCAGCGTTTCGCCCAGGGCGGTTTCCGGCGTCGCCGTTATCCGGGCCAGCCCCGCGATGTCGTCCGCTTGCCGAATGGCGCCGGCCTTGACCGCCTCCTGGTAGTCCGGAAAGCCGAGCGCGAATGCGTGAATGCGTTCGTCGTAGATGTTCCAGGCGATGCCGCCCGGCTGCTTCAGCACATGGACCGCCTGTTCGGAGTAGCCACCGTTCTCGTTGGAAAAGCGCCGGCCTTCCGCGTTCACCTGGATGCCGCCCTCCATCATCAGCGCCCACGATATGAGTATGCCGTGCGGATGGGCCAGTGACCCATGACCCTGGTAGCCGCTCAGGTGCTTCAGATCCGCTCCGAGCGCCTCGCCCCAGAGCAAGGCATCGCCCTTGTTGCCCTCGTGGCCGTAATAGAGCCCGCCGGCGATCTCCGGGATATGTTCGGCGACAAGATCGCTGTCCCCGCCAAAGCCGTTGCAGGCCAGTATCAGCGCCTTGCAGCCGAGGATTTCGGTGGCGCCGTCCGGCCGCGCGATTTCCACCGCGACGATCCGGTTGTCCGCGTCGGCGTAAAGACGGTCGACCGGGGCTTCGGTCACGACGGGAATGTCCGCCTGCTCTGCAGCGCTCAGGAGGCGGGCGAGCAGGGCGGCGCCGGTCTTTTCGGGAACAGCGTGCATGCGGTGGCGCGTATGGCCCGGATAGAGAAAGTCGTCGAGGACGATCCAGTCGAGGCCGCAGGTGTCGGCCAGCCATTCCAGGGCCGGGCCGATGGTCTCGCTGGCAAGGCGGGTGAGGTCCGGGTCGGAGAGGCCTTTCGACTTTGCCAGGATATCTTTGGCAAATCGCTCCGGCGTATCGTCGGCGACGCCGATTTTGCCTTGAAATCGCGTTGCGGGTGCAGGCACGAAACCGGAGGACATGGAGGTCGAGCCGGAGGGGGAGGCGTCCCGTTCCAGAACGATGACGTCGGCGCCTTCCGCTTTCGCGCGCAGGGCTGCGGTCAGACCGCAGGCGCCCGCGCCAATCACGACGACGTCCGCCTCCGCATCGATGCGCGGCGGCGCTTCCCGGGAAATGCCGCCGTGGCTCATCTCAGGCTCCGGTGATCTTGCCGAGCGCCTCGGCGCAGGTCATCACCCTGGAGACCGTGCCAAGATCGCCGATGGAGCGCTCGTGGGTTTCCTTCGAAAAGGCCGCGCAGCCGTCGGAAAGGACCGCGGTCTTGAAGTCGCGCACATGGGCGTCGCGCACCGTCGAGGCGACGCCGCCGTTGGTGACGATGCCGCAGAAGATCAGCGTGTCGATGCCCGCCTTCTTCAACACCCACTCGAGCCGCGTCATGTAGAAGGCGGAGTAGGCGACCTTCTCGACGGAAATGTCGGCCGGCTGCAGTTCGTCGACCAGCGCATGGCCCCAGGCGCCGGGCGCGAAATCGCCCTTGCCCAGGAAGGGGCGCAGCTCCTTCAGGTGCGGCGAAATGAAGGGTTCGCCGCCCTTGCCCGGAACAAGCGTGAAATGGGTCGAGACGACCCAGCCGCCTTTTTCCCGCAGCGCATTCGCAAGCGGCAGTACGCGTTCAGGCAGCGCGGCGATCTCCGCATTCTTTTGACCACCGCGCGAATAGGCGCCGTCCGGATGCAGGAAGTCGTTCTGCAGGTCGACGATCAGAAGGCCGGTGCGGGCCGGGTCCAGAACCAGTTCAGACATGGGTGGCTTCCGCCCGTTCGATAACGAGATTGCCATAGGCGTCGACACGGCCCTTGAGACCGGGATCGACGAAGATGGTCGTGTCGGATTGCTCCAGGAGGGCCGGACCGTTGATCTCGGCCCCGATTTCCAGGCTCAGCCGCTCATAGACGATTGCCTCGTGCCATGCGCCGTCGCAGTAGACGGCTCGCTCGCCGATGCGGCAGTCCGTTTCCGGCTTGCCTTCGGTGGGGGCGAAAACCGCCATGTCGAGTTCCGGGCGGCGGCCGATGACCGCGATGCGGTAGTTCATCACCCGCATGGGAATACCGTCGAGCAGGCGGCCGTAAGCCTCCTTGTAGGCGGCTTCGAACGCCTCGCGGATCGTGTCTCGGGTCAGGCCGGTTTCCGGCACACTGACCGGTACGCTCACCGTGTGGGTCTGACCGAGATAGAGCATGTCGAATTCGTAGATCCGGTCGACGCCGGCAAAGGCGACGCCGGCGCTGGCCAGCAGGGTTTCCGTGTCGTCCGCGACCTGCAGCATTTCACTGCCAAGCTCCGCCGCATCGATCTGGTCGAGCAGGCGGTTGACGGTCTGGACGCGGTCGTGGCGCATGTCGGCGACGACGCAGCCGAGCGCGGAGGTCACGCCCGGGAAACGCGGCACCAGCGCCGAGCCGAGGCCGACTTCCTTGATCAGGGCGCCGGTGTGCAGCGAACCACCACCGCCGAAGGGCATCGCCGCGAATTTCGACGGGTCGTGGCCCTTTTCGATGGAGACAAGCCGGATCGCGCCGGCCATCTTGGCGTTGGCGAGTTTCAGGATCGCTTCGGCGGCATCCTCGATGGAAAGTTCCAGAGGGTTGGCGATATGCGTCTTGATCGCCTGACGCGACGCCTCGATGTCGAGGCGCGCCAGCTTGCCGCCGATGGGCCGGTCCGGGTTGATGCGGCCGAGCACGACATTGGCGTCGGTCACGGTCGGCCGGTCGTTGCCGAGGCCGTAGCAGACGGGGCCGGGGTCGGAGCCGGCGGATTCGGGTCCCACCTGCAACAGGCCGGACTTGTCGACCGAGGCGATGGAGCCGCCACCCGCGCCGATGGTGGTGATCTCGATCATCGGCGTGCGCACGACCATGCCGAAGTCGATGGCCGTTTGCGCCGCGAGCGCGGCCTCGCCCTCTGCCACGAGGGAGACGTCGAAGGAGGTGCCGCCCATGTCGCAGGTGATGATGTTTTCAAAGCCCGCGGCTTTCGCGATTTCCGTGGCAGCGATCACGCCGGCCGCCGGGCCGGACAGGGCGGTGCGAACGGGATAGCGCTTGGCCGTGTCGATGGACATGACGCCACCGTTCGACTGAACGATCAAAATGTCGCCGCCGAAGCCTTTTTCCGCCAGACCCTTTTCCAGCCGGTCCAGATAGGACGAGACGACCGGCTGCAGGTAGGCATTGAGCGTTGCCGTCGAAAGGCGTTCGAACTCGCGGATTTCCGGCAGGATTTCCGTTGCAGCCGTGACATAGGCATTCGGCCAGACGGAGCGCACGGCCTCAACGGCGATCTTCTCGTTGTCGTTGTTGGCGTAGCCGTTGACGAAGAAAACGCAGACCGCCTCGCAGCCCGCTTCCGCCAGGGCGGCGGCCTGCATCTTGACGTCGTCTTCCCGCACGGCCTGAAGCACTGATCCGTCCGCCAGCACGCGCTCGGCGACCTCGACCCGATCCGGCCGTTCGACCACGGGCGTGAAGCTGCCCTTCAGACCCCAGGTGGTCGGCCGGTCGCGGCGGCGCATTTCCAAAACGTCGCGGAAGCCTTCCGTGGTGATGATGCCGGTGCGAGCCCCCTTGCGCTCCAGAAGGGCGTTGGTGCCGACGGTCGTGCCATGGACCACGGTGGAGATCAGGCCGAAGTCGTCGACCTTCCGCCCGATGCCCTCAACGAAGCCTTTCGACTGGTCGCCACGGGTGGAGGGCACCTTGGTGGTGGTCACCGTGCCGTTCGCTTCATCCAGAATGAAGACGTCGGTGAAGGTACCGCCGACATCGACGCCGATGACGTAAGCCGGTTTGCTCATTCTGCTGCCTCAATGGAACGCATGTTGCGGGTTGCCGCGCCGTCGACGGAGCCGTCGTCCGCGAGCACGACGCTATAATCGCTCTCGGCCTTTTGCGGGCTGACAAAGCCGAGACGCACGTCCTGCGCGACGCTTTCCGGATCACGGGTCCTGGGATTGCCGTAGCCGCCACCGCCGGGCGTCTCCAGGCGCAGCTTCTGGCCACGATCGATATGAACGCCAACGATTTTGGAGATCATCGGCGGTTCGTGAAAGCCATCGGCCTGTTCGTACTGGAACCGGTTGGTGGCCGCCGGTCCGCCGCCGACAACGCCGGCCGGAGCGTATTTGCCGCGCTCGCCGAAGAGGAAGACGTCGGCCTCCTGTTCCATCAGCTCGATCTCATAGGTCGCGCCGAGGCCGCCGCGGTTCTCACCCGGTCCGCCGGAATCGGGCCGGAGCGCCCACTGGGTGAAACGAACCGGATAGGCGGCTTCCAGAATTTCGAGCGGCGGGATGGTCGCGGTGGAAATCGGCGCGTTGCCGTGGTTGAGGCCGTCGCCGCCCGCATGGGCGCCGTGGCCGCCGCCGAAGAAGGAGAACATGACCCAGCGCTGACCGTTGGCCCGGTGACCGGCCAGCGACAGGGCGTTGATCGTGCCATAGGCGCAGGCCATGGCGTCCTTCGGCGCGATCTGGGCAATCGCCTCGAAGACCACGTCGATCAGCCGCAGGATTGTTTCGGTGTAGCCGCCGACCGGCTTGGGGGCCTTGACCGAAAGCAGGGAATCCTCGTCGATCCGGAATTCCACGGGCTCCAGCACACCCGCATTGGCCGGCACGTCGCCAAAGATGTGTTTCAGCGCCACGTAGCAGGCGGCGATCGTCGTCGACCGGGAAATATTGACAGGTCCGGCGCAGGCCGGCGACGAGCGGGTGAAATCGAGGACCATGCGGTCGTTCTCGATCGTGAGGTCGAGCGCGATCTTCAGCGGTTCGTCGCGGATGCCGTCATTGTCGAGGAAATCCTCGGCCGAGACCGTGCCGGCAGGCAGGTCTCTTATCTGCGCACGCATCATCTCGGCCGCGCGCGCCTTCAGTTCCACGAGACACGCGCCGACGGTGGCGTCAGTGTATTCGTCAAGCAGCGCGTTCATGCGCTTCTCGCCGAGCTCGAGCGCGTTGATCTGGCCGTTGAGGTCGCCGTAAAGCGATAGCGGCAGGCGCGAGTTGGCTGACAGGATGTCGACCACATCCTGACGGAATTCGCCCCGGTCGTAGAGCTTGACCGGCGGGATCAGCATGCCTTCCTGGAAACACTCGGTCGCGGCCGGATTGTAGTTGCCAGGTACGTTACCGCCGACATCATGCCAGTGGCCCACGGAGGCGAGGTAGCAGAACACCTTGCCATCCCGGAACACCGGCTTGACCAGCCGGAAATCGGAGAGGTGCGTGCCGCCGTCATAGGGGTCGTTGAAAATCCAGACATCGCCTTCGTGAACGCCACCCTGACGCGCGGCCTTGTCGATGACGGCCTTTACGGCAAAGGCCATGACGCCGACGAAGATCGGCAGGCCCGACTTGCCCTGCACCAGCGTTTCGCCTGAAAGGGCGTCGTAGATGCCGTGCGAAGCGTCGTGGGCTTCGGCGATGATCGGGTTGAAGGCGGAGCGGAAGAGCGTCGCGTCCATTTCGTCGGCGATCTGTTCCAGACGGCCTTTCAAAATGGCGAGCGTGACCGGGTCCAGCGCCATCAGTTGGTCTCCTCGTCGTATTTCCTGCCCTCGGTCAGGAGGCCGGGCGTGCCGATCAGGTCGTTCAGACCGGCGAAGTCGAACATGCGGTCGCGGAAGGACTCGTTCGAACCGTTGGCAATCAGATTGGCGTAATAGTCTCGGGCGGTGGCGGCGGTGGCGCG
This sequence comes from Roseibium aggregatum, assembly GCF_017309185.1. Lineage (GTDB taxonomy): Bacteria > Pseudomonadota > Alphaproteobacteria > Rhizobiales > Stappiaceae > Roseibium > Roseibium aggregatum_B. Next base: position 373,870 of record NZ_JAEKJZ010000004.1, read on the forward strand.
CACGATGCCGCCCGGAAAGATCACGAAGCGGAAGCCGAGGTCTTCGAGACCGGAGGCGTTGACGATGGGGGTCTTGCCGCCCTCGACCATATTGGCCATCAGGGGAACGCGACCGGCGAAACGGGCGACGATCTCCTTCATCTGCTCCAGCGATTGCGGGGCCTCGATGAAGAGCATGTCGGCCCCGGCCTCGACATAGGCTTCGGCGCGCTCGAGCGCATGCTCGAAGCCTTCCACGGCAATGGCGTCGGTCCTTCCGATGATAAGCGTCTCCTCGGATGCCCGCGCGTCGCAGGCCGCGCGAATCTTGCCGGCCATTTCCGATTTCGAGACCAGCGACTTGCCGTCCAGGTGGCCGCAGCGTTTCGGCAGCGTCTGGTCTTCCAATTGCAGAGCATTGGCGCCCATCCGCTCGAAAACGCGCACGGTGCGCTGGACGTTGAGGGCGTTGCCGAAGCCATTGTCCGCATCGACGACGATGGGGAGCGAGATCCGGTCCCGCAGCACCGCGACTGTGTCGGCGACCTCGCTCATGGAGACGAGACCGATGTCAGGACTGCCGAACCGCGTATAGGCGATCGACGCACCGGAGAGATAGACGGTCTCCGCGCCCGCCTGCTCGGCGATGAGGCCCGAGAGCGCATCGTAGACACCCGGTGCGAGCAGGATGCGATCCTCGCCCAGTCTTTTCTTCAGGCTCATTGGCCTGTCTCCCTTTTCCGCTCTTCAGCGAAGCGTTTTTTCAGATGGGGAACCAGCCCGCCGTCGGCGAGCATCCGCTTCAGATTGTCCGGCAGGGGTTCCAGCTTTATGGTTCGGTCCTTGGTGGCAAGTCTGAGTTCGCCAGCATCCAGATCGAGGTCTACGGTGTCGCCGTCTTCGACCTGGCCGAGATCGTTCGCGATCAGCACCGGCAGGCCGAGATTGATGGCGTTGCGATAGAAAATCCCGGCGAAGGAGCGCGCGATCACCGCCGCGACGCCGAGATGTTTCAAAGCCTCGGCCGCCTGCTCGCGCGACGAGCCCACGCCGAAATTTGTTCCAGCGACGACCACGTCGCCCGGCTTGACGGTGCTCGCGAAGTCCGGTCGCGCGGCTTCCAGGCAATGGGCTGCCAGCATGTCGATGCCGCCCTTCATGTATTGCCCCGGCGCAAGCTGGTCGGTATCGATGTCGTTGCCGAAGAGAAAAACGCGCCCGCTCATGATGCTTCTCCTGCATCGGAAAGAAAGTCGCGCGGGTCGGCGATCTTTCCGGCAACGGCGGAAGCGGCCACTGTCAGCGGCGATCCGAGCCATACCTTCGAGGAGGCCGCGCCCATGCGGCCCTTGAAGTTGCGGGCGGTCGAGGAAATGCAGGTGACGTCCTCGCCGAGCCTGTTGGTGCCATAGCCGGCGCAGATGCCACAGGCGTTTGGCAGGATCTTCGCGCCGGCGTCCTCGAACACCTTCATGATGCCTTCTGCTTCTGCCCGATCCTGATCTTGTCGGGAGGAGGGGGCAACCTGTAGGTCGACGCCGGATGCGACCTTCCGGCCACGCAGGATTGCGGCGGCGCGCCTGAGGTCCTCGTATTTCGCACCGGTGCAGGCGCCGATATAGGCGACGTCGACCGGGGTTTCCGGCGCGTCCTCGACCGGGCCGGAATTCGCCGGGGAATGCGGAGCCGCCACCTGGGGCGACAGCGTTGCCGCGTCGAAGACGTGATGCGCCAGAAGCTCGGCTCCGGAGTCGGTATGGAGGTCCGACCAGTCGGCGGCGTTCTGGCCTGTGTCGCGCAAGAAAGCCGCAGTCGTCGCGTCCGGTGCGATCAGACCTGCCTGCGCGCCGAGTTCGGCGGCCATGTTGGACAGTGTCATGCGCTCCTGCATGGAGAGTGCTGCGATCGCCTTACCGGTGTATTCCACCGCCTGGTAGCGACCGCCGTCCATGCCGAGCTTGCCGCAGAGGGCCAGCATGATGTCCTTTGCCGTGACGCCGTCCGCAAGCCTGTTTTGCCACTCGATCAGGATGGTGCCCGGCACCTTGATCCAGATTTCGCCGGTGGCGAGCACGCCGGCCATCTCGGTGGCGCCGATGCCGAACATGTAGGCGCCGAAAGCCCCGCCGGTCGGCGAATGGCTGTCGCCGCCAACCACGAACATGCCCGGCTTCAGATGCCCGCGTTCCGGCAGAACCACATGGCAGATGCCTTCGCCGTCGTGGAAGGCGACCTTTCTGTTTTTCGCCCACTGACGCGTGAGTTCGAGAATACGCGCGCCCTCGTCGGTATCGCCTGGAACGAAATGGTCGGAGATCAGCACGACCTTCTCGCGGTCCCAGAGGCCGACGCCGAGGTCGTTGAGGATCGGTTCCACCCGGCGCGGCCCGCCGCTGTCGTGGATCATGGCAAGGTCGACCTTCGCGGTCACGACCTCGCCCGGGGTGACGCTCTTGCGTCCTGCCGCGCGGGCGATGATCTTCCGGGCAAGCGTCGAAGCCATCATGCCAGCCCCAGGTAGGAGCGCTGCAGCTCAGGATCGTCCATCAGCTCCGAAGCCTTGCCGGACAGGCGGATCTCGCCGTTTTCCATGACGAAGGCACGGGTCGCGATTTCCATCGACTGGAGGACGTTCTGTTCCACCAGGAGGATGGTCAGGCCGTCCGAATTCAGGCGCTTGATCAGGTCGAACATTTCCTCCACGAGGAGCGGGGAAAGACCGATGGAGGGTTCATCGAGGATCAGAAGCTCGGGCTCGGCCATCATGCCCCGGCCGATGGCGAGCATCTGCTGTTCGCCGCCGGACAGCGTGCCGGCCTTCTGGGCAAAGCGTTCCCTCAGCCGGGGAAACACCTCGACGACGTGCTCGAGGTTGCGCGCGCGATTGGCGCGGCCACGCCGGTAGGAGCCGAGTTCCAGGTTTTCCCGGACACTCAGGTTCGGAAAGACATGGCGGCCTTCCGGGACATGGATCAGTCCCCGGTCAACGATCGCCTGTTCTCCAAGCCCCTGTATTGCCTCGTCCTTGAAGCGAATGGTGCCCGACCAGGGTTTGACGAGGCCCGACAGCACGGCGGAGAAGGTCGTCTTGCCGACGCCGTTGGAGCCGAGCAGGGCGACGATTTCGCCGGCCGCGATATCCAGATCGATGCCGCGCAGGACCTCGACCGCGCCGTAGCCGCTGCGGATCTGGCTGACCTCAAGCATGGTGGGCCTCCCGCTTCGCGATACGCTCCGCCATGCCCTTGCCGAGATAGGCTTCGACGACCAGCGGATGACCGACCACATCGGCGGGCGTGCCTTCGGCGATCAGGGCGCCCTGGTTCAATACCCAGGTGTGTTCGGACAGGCTCATGACGGCCTGCATGACGTGTTCGATCAGGAGGATCGTCACGCCTTCCTCGCGCACGGCACGAATGACCGGGATGACATCGCGAATTTCCGACGGGTTCAGACCGGCGAGAACCTCATCGAACAGGATGAGCTTCGGATCGGTGGCAAGCGCGCGGGCGACTTCCAGCCGCTTGCGGCCGGCCACCGTCAACGAGGCGGCGTCCATGTCGAGCCGGTCGCCAAGACCGACCTTGCCGGCCACGTCTTCCGCTTTTTCGAGCGCGTCCGCGCGGGACTGCACGTGCAGATGCGCGCCGACGGCGATGTTCTCCCTGACCGTCTGGCCGGCGAAAGGCTGGACGATCTGGAAGGTGCGGACCATGCCGCGCTGGGCGATCTTCTCCGGCGGCAGGCCGGTGATGTCCTCACCCAGGAAATGCACGCTGCCGGCATCCGGCTTGTGAAAACCCGTGATGAGGGCGAAGAGGGTTGTCTTGCCGGCGCCGTTCGGGCCGATCAGGGAGGTGATCCTGCCTTCCGGCACGCTCAGGCTTACATTGTTGGAGGCCTTGACGCCGCCGAAGGATTTGACGAGACCGCGGACCTCAAGCATGACCGCCCTCCGTGGCTTGCGCCTTTGCGGGAGCGGGCTTCGGCCACAGGCGCCGGACAAGTCCGGCGAGGCCGCGCGGCATGAACAGCACCATGATAACGAGGACGATACCGTAGATCACCAGGCTGATGCCCGGAAGGTCACCGATCAGTTCACGGGTCGCCTCGGAAATGAGGTGCAGACCGATGGCACCGAGCAGAGGGCCGAACAGGGTGCCAAGCCCGCCGACGATCGGTACCAGAAGGCTCTCGATCGAAATCGCCGGACCATAGGCGATATAGGGGTCCAGATAGAGAAAATACTGGGCATAGAAGACACCGGCCAAACCGGAGAACAATCCGGAGAGCATGATGGCGCCCATCTTCACCTTGAAAGCCTCGACGCCGAGCGCTCTCGCGGCATCCTCATTGTCACGCACCGCCATGAGCTGAGCCCCGAACCGGGATTTGCCGATCCACCAGACGGTCGCGAAGGCGGCGAGCGTCATCACCCAGATTACCCAGAAAAAGCCCTGCTTCGAGGCGAACTGGAAGTTCGCCGCGCTCTGGTCGAGCGGAATCAGGATGCCGACGCCGGCACCGGTGAAGGGCACGGAGTTGGACAGGATGCGGAGCACTTCGGCGAAGGCCAGGGTCACGAGCGCGAAATAGGAGCCGCGCAGCCCGTACCGGAAGGTCGCGAAACCGATGAAGGCGGCGACCAGCATGGCCATGACACCGCCGGCAACGAGCCCCAGCCAGGGATTGATGCCGAGCTGCACCTGAAGAACCGCGACCGTGTAGGCGCCGGTGCCGAAATAGGCGGCATGACCGAAGGAGAACTGGCCGCCGTACCCGCCGAGGATATTCCAGGCCTGGCCGAGCAGGGCGGCATAAAGAACCATGATCACCAGGTTGAGCGTGAACTCCGAGGAAATCACGAAGGGAGCGAGGCCGATGACGGCGAAGACGAGGCCGAGGAGAACGAGCTGTTTCATGGCCTACACCTTGTGTCCCAGGAGGCCGGTCGGCCGGAAGATCAGCACGAGGATGAAGATCAGGAAGATGCCGATCTGGCCGAGGCTCTCGCCCAGGAAGAGCCCGCCGAGCGCCTCCACGACACCGATGATGAGACCGCCGATCAGCGCGCCGACGAAGGAGCCCATGCCGCCGAGAACAACGATGGTGAAGGCGATCAGGACGAAGCCGTGACCCACCTGAGGATTGACGTAGTAGCTCGGCAGCAGCAGGCAGGCGGCGACGCCGAGGCAGCCGATGCCGAGACCGAAGCTCATGGCGAAGACATGTTCGGTATTGATGCCGACCAGCTTCGCGCCCTTGCGCTCCTTGGCGAGCGCCCGGATCGCCTTGCCGAGATCGGTGCGGGCCATCAGCAGCCAGAGCAGGGTCGCCGTTATCAGCGCGCCGGCGAAGGCAATCACCTTGGGCAGGGGCAGGAAGGCGCCGAGGATCTCGACGACCTCGAAGGAATAGGGCGTGTCAATTGCCCGGGTGTCGGACTTGAAGACGAACAGGGACAGGTTCTCGATGACAATGGAGAGGCCAAGGGTGACCAGAAGAATGTTCTCGTCCCTCCCGTGGCTCGCCTTGCCGATGATGCCGCGCTGGAGCGCGTAGCCGAGGGCGAACATCAGGGGCGGAACGATCAGAAGGGCCACGTAGGGATCGATGCCGAGCGTGGCATTGAGGAAGTAGACGGCATAGAGACCAACCATCAGCAAGGCGCCATGGGCGAAATTGATGATGTGAAGGACGCCGTAGATGAGCGTCAGACCGAGCGCGACCAGGGCATAGAGCGCCCCGGTGGTCAATCCGTTCAGCACGGATGGAATGATAATGGCGAGGTCAGGCATGGCCGTTCGACTTCAGAAGGAAAAGGGGGCGCCGGGCGGTGATGCGTCCGGCGCCAGGACGATGGGGTTCAACGTGCTTTTTCTTTTTTTATTTCATCGGAAACACGGTCTCGGCCGAGGCGAATTCTTCCGGGAAGATCACCTCGATATCGCCCTTGAGCACCTGGGTGTTGACCGGCTGAGCGCCTTCGTTCTGGCCGTTGACCATTTTGGTCGGACCGTAGGGCATGAAGGACATGTCCATGGTCGAGGACGCCAGTGCCGCGTTGACCGCTTCCTTGTCGGTTGTTCCGGCGCGTTCGAACGCATCGGCCAGACCGAGGACGGCGTTATAGGCCAGGAACACTTCGTAGGTGTAGATGAGGCCTTTGTCTTCCGCCGCCTTCTTGCGTTGCAGAGCGACGTCCGACTTGGGATTGAACCAGTGGTTACAATCCATGATGTATTCGGCCGCTTCCGGGAATTCCTTGACGAACTTGTAGTTCGATGCCGCGCCGCCGAGCACGGAATAGATGCCCATGGCTTCGACGCGCTGCTGGCGCATGGTGCGGGCAAGCAGCACATATTCGTTGTAGTAGTTGGCCGGGATGATCAGGTCGGGCTTCTTCGACTTGATCTGCAGGACGATGTTGGTGAAGTCGCGCGTCGGGTTGGCGTGCTTGATCACCTCGACGACCTCGATGCCCTTTTCGGGGAGCTTTTCGGACAGGAGGTTGGCCGTGCCCGTGCCGAAGAGCGATTCCTCGTGGATGATCATCGCGGTCTTGGCGGGTGAGCCGGCCGCCTTGTTGATCGTGTCGAGGTTGTCGACCGCGAACGCGGCGATCTTGCCGTAGCCGGGGCCGAAACGGAAGGTGTTGGAAAGCCCGCGGTTGACGATGCTGTCGGAGACGCCGACATCGACAATGTGAGGCGTATTGGTCTTTGCCGCTTCCTGTGAGGTGGCGAGCGAAATCGCCGAGGAATAGCCGGCAACGAAGCCGTCGACACCGGCTTCCGCCATCTTGGCGACTTCCGCCGCGCCGATGTCGGGCTTGCCCTGGCTGTCGGCCAGAACCGCCTCGAGTTTCGCGCCGCCAAGCGACTTGATGCCGCCGGCCGCGTTGATGTCGGCGATCGCCATCAGCGCGCCTTCGCGGCACTGCGTTCCGGAGAAGGCGATGAAACCGGAGACCGGGTGGATCAACCCGACCTTGACGGCGGCCGGCTGCGCCCGCAGCACGGCCGGAAAGCCGGTCACGCCGAGCCCGAGGGCGGCTGCTCCGGTGGTTTTCAGAAAATCGCGGCGCTGAATTCCATGTGACTGTTTCTTTTCGGTCATGAAGACCTCCCCTGCTGGACCTTTTTCGGTCGTGTGTTCCCGGGTTCCCGTCTGGTTTGTTATCCGCCGTCGGCCGGGACCGTCGGCGCGCTTGTCGCTGTCCACCGGGGGCCGCTTTCCTCGCGCACCCGCCGCATGGACATTTCGAAATGGTAGAGATCGGGGCGGTAGAGCACCCGGATGTATTCGACCGGGCGTTCGAGCCGGTCGCGAACAACGCGACGCACCTCGATCAGCGGCGCGCCCGCATGGATCGACAGGGCTGTGGCCACTTCCGAGTCCGCCAGTGTCGCCGAAATCGTCTGCTGTGCCGAGGAGACATCGACACCGGCGCGCTCCAGCAGGTGGAGCAGCGGCTTGACGTCGAGGTCGGCGCGCTCGAATTGCCGGCCGATGTCGGCTGGCACATAGGTTACCAGGAAGGACATCGGCTGCTCGTCCAGCCAGCGCACGCGCACCGCCCGCTGGACTTCCGTTCCTGCCTCAAGGTCGAGCGCCTGAGCGATGTCCTCGCTCGCCGGCAGGTATTCGAAGTCGAGTACCTGGGCCCTGGTTGCCACACCCATGAGGGAGACGTTTTCCAGCCAGCCGTCGATGGACGAGGTTACCGCGGGGGCGGGCGGGCGCTTCACGACCCTGGTGCCCCGGCCGCGCTCGCGCACGACCAGGCCCGCGTCGGCCAGTTCATTCAGGGCGCGCTTGGCTGTGATGCGGGAAACACCGAACTCGGTGGTCAGGTCCTGTTCGCTGGGGACGAGATCGCCTTCCGAAAGCTCGCCACCATAGATGCGGTTGCGCAGGATCAGGAAGATCTGGTGATAGAGCGGGACGTGTCCGGACGGATTGAGCCGCGCCTGCGAGCGCCGCTCCGGTTCCTGGTCCACGTCCATCTGATCCGCTTTCGTGTTCACCACACTTCCCCGACCGATTGATTTCTTCAAATGGTATGTGATTATATCATTATGTCAACCCGGGTTGATATAGAGACATATCATTTCATGGAGCGCTCTCATGCCGGTCATACGTGTCACGCTGATTGAAGGGTATCCGGATGAAGCCAGGCTCCGTCTCGGAGAGGCGCTGACCGCTGCAGTTCGCACGACTATCGCCGCGCCGCTTGACGGCATCACCGTGGCGATCGAGGAACTGAAACCGTCAAACTACATGCGTGGCGGCCAGTCGCGCACGCCCGGCAAGGCTCTCACCGATCCGGCAAGCCGTATCCGGGAGTTCCTGGAAACGATGGAGGCCCGGGATCTGGACAAGGCCAAAACCTTCCTGGCGCCGGACTTCAGGATGACGTTTCCTGGCGGGGTGGAGTTCGGCCGGCTGGAGGAGCTGATCGCCTGGGCCGGGCCGCGCTACAATTTCATGCGCAAGACCTATGAGCGCTTCGACACCTGCTCCGGCGACGAGGGCGCCATCGTCTATTGCCACGGAACGCTCTCGGGCGAATGGCCTGACGGCTCGGCCTTTTCGGATATCCGTTTCATCGACCGTTTCGAATTCTCGGGAGATCTCATCAGCCGGCAGCAGGTCTGGAACGATCTGGCCGAGAGCGTGAAAGACTAGATACTTTTCAGGTGGCTGCGGCTCCTTGAAAAGTCGCAGGCGGAGGTTGCTGCGGACATCCGGTTCTGGGGCCGGGCGGCGAGATGCCGTATGGACGAAAGCAGAGAGAACCGGGAGTATGTCCCCTGCGTCAAAAACGAAATGTGGAGCGGACAATGGACGGCGATGGAAAGACCGAAACCCTCTTTGAACGGATGGGCGGCTCCAAAGCCATCGGCAGGCTGGTGGACCTCTTCTACCAGCGCATGGACAGCTTGCCCGAAGCCAAAAGGATCCGCGCGATGCACGCGGAGGATCTCGGTCCGACACGGGAAACCCTGAAGCGGTATTTGAGCGAATGGACCGGCGGGCCGAGGCTCTATTCACCGGAAAAGGGTCACCCGCGGATGCGCCGGCGTCACATGATGGTCCCGATCGGCGAAGACGAGCGGGACTCCTGGTTGTTGTGCATGCGCGGCGCGCTGGAACAGGCCGTCGCCGACCCGCAGGCTCAGGCGGACCTTTACGAGAAAATGTCCGGTCTGGCGGATTGGATGCGCAACACACCCGGCAATCCTCATGATCTGCGCAACAGGCAGTCCTGAGTGGAAGCGGGTGCCTCGGAGCCAGGTCGAAGAGGGGCGGCGATGTTGCCGCTATTGCCCGCCGCCTTTCTGGAACGGGATCGGCCGTTGTTCCTCGATTGCTTCCATGGCGAAGTAGGACGTGACGTTTTCCAGCTCAACTTCCGAGATCAGGCGCTGGTAGATCGCGTCATAGCTCGCCATGTCGCGGGTCACCACCTTGATCAGGTAATCGTAATCGCCGCCGATCCGGTAAAAATCGATCACGTCGGGGATTGAGGAAACATGATCCCGGAAGGTCTCCAGCCAGGTCAGTGAATGATGGCGAGTCCTGATCATCATGATGACCACAAGACCGGCTCCCAACTCCTCGCGGTTCAGCAGCACCGTCCGTTTACGGATGGCGTTTGCGGCTTCCAGAGCCTTGAGCCGCCGCCAGCAGGCGTTCTGGGACAGTCCGACCCTGTCGGCGAGTTCCCGCTGGGACTGTGCAGCGTCGCGTTGAAGTTCCGCGAGTAACCTGCAATCTAATTGATCTAGTTTTATCGCCATTTGAATATCATATGATCGAATTTCTGGGTTTTCTTCCTAAAGAAATGTGATGAATTTCCGTGATTTGAATGTCAATAATCTTTTTATGAGTAATTTACCAAACCTCGCCGAAACCGTTCCGTGCCCTGAGCCAGAAGAAAGTGTGCTGGACACGTTCCGGACGTGGCTGCGTCAACCGAACCTTGTTGAAGACCTGCGGTCGGGATTGATCGGCGAGGATGCGGTTGTGCCTGGACCTTACGGTCCGAAAAAACTCGTCTACGCGGATTATGTCGCTTCTGGCCGGGCGCTGGCCCAGGTTGAGGATTTCATCCGTCACGAGGTGCTGCCCTATTACGCCAACAGCCACACACAGGCCTCCTATTGCGGGGCCTTCGTCACCCGGCTGAGAAACCGGGTCCGCGCGGAAATCGCCCGGATCGTTGGCGCGGACGAAGATTATTCGGTGGTTTTCACCGGCTCGGGGTCGACGGCCGGGCTGAACCGGATCGTCATGCTGCTGAACATTCCGTCTCTCGTGGCTGCGGGCGGACGCGCCGTGGTTCTGATCGGGCCTTACGAGCATCACTCCAATCTGCTGCCGTGGCGGGAAAGCGGTGCGGAGGTCATCGAAATACCCGAAGGCGCAACCGGTGGACCGGACCTCGAAGCGCTTGAGAAGGCGCTGCGCGAAAATGCCGGGGTAGATCTGCTCGTCGGAGCCTTCGGAGCGGCATCGAATGTCACGGGGATCCTCACCGACGACAGGGCCGTGACCCGGCTTCTAAAGACCCATGGCGCTTTGGCGATCTGGGATTACGGCTGCGCCGCTCCCTATGTGCCGATGAGCATGGGCGCCGATGGGGAGACGGACACGGCCAAGGACGCTCTTGTCTTCTCACCGCACAAATTCCCCGGCGGGCCGGGCGGGTCCGGTATCATGGTCGTCCGGGACTCGATTGTCCGCCGCCGGACGCCGACGCTTCCCGGGGGAGGCACGGTGTCCTTCGTTTCTCCGTGGGATCATGTCTATTCCGAAAGCCTGGAAAATCGCGAGGAGGGCGGCACGCCGAACGTTCTCGGCGATATCCGCGCCGGCCTGGCGCTGATGGTCAAGGATGCGATCGACGCGGACTGGCTTGCCGCGCGGCAGCGGGACCTGCGGGCCCGCGCTCTCTGCGTGTGGCGAGACAATCCGCATATTCAACTGCTTGGCAAACAGGGTGTCGAGGCGCTGCCGATCTTCTCGTTTCAGGTGCGCGACGGCAACGGCGAACCGGTTCATCACCAGCTTTTCACGCGCATGCTGTCCGACATTTACGGCATTCAGGCGCGTGGGGGATGCGCCTGCGCGGGATCTTATGCCCATGCGCTGCTGGATATCGATCCGCAAGCCTCCGCCGGCTTGAAGCAGGCCCTGGATGCGGGGTCGGAGATCGAAAAACCGGGATGGGTCCGGTTGAACTTGTCACCACTTATGCGCGATGAGAAGGTTGATTTCGTCGTAAGGTCGGTAGATTGCCTGGCCCGTGAAAGTGCATCTTATACCAAAGACTATGTGGCCGATGTCTCAAACGGCCGGTTTTCCGCTAAAATTCCCGACAGGGCCAAGGCCTGAAAATGTTATCGCCGTTAAGCAATTTCTCTTGTTCTTTGCCCTTCGCATCATGGTATCCGCCGCTGGCCGCATTCGCGCCGCCGGTGGGAGGCTTTTCCTCCGAGGCTCTACCAACCCGGGTTTGGCGCGCCGCGCGTATGCTTTTCCTTTCGACAATTTGCATCCGCTTCGGGATGGCTGACTGAAACGCTAGTACAGGTGAAGAAAAGGACCGAGTAATGTCTGACACGAGTGCCCCGCTACCTTTGGATGGAGCAGGTCTGGATACCCTGGAAAAGCGGTTGTGGGAGAACCTCGAATACCTGTGCTATCCCGGCAAATCCTGGGTTCCGCCAAAGACCGTCGGCGGGGAAGCGGTGACCGATGTGGTCGTTATCGGCGGTGGCATGTGCGGCATGCTTGCCTGGTTGGCGTTGCGCACCGGCGGTATCGACAATGTCCGCGTTCTCGATCGCAGTCCGGAAGGTCTCGAAGGCCCTTGGCTCAACTACGCCCGCATGGAAACCCTGCGCTCGCCCAAGAGCCTGACCGGCCCCAGCTTCGGTCACGGCATGCTGACGTTCCAGGCCTGGTACCGGGCCCAGTTCGGGACAGTGGCCTGGAACGAGCTCGACAAGATCCCCCGTCCCATGTGGATGGACTATCTCAAATGGTACCGGAAGGTGCTTGAGGTGCCGACGGAAAACGGCGTTTCGCTCGACCTCGTGGAGCCGGAGGGAGACCTTCTGCGGCTTCACCTGAGCGGCGCGCAGTCCGGCTCGATCCTGACCCGCAAGCTGGTGATGGCGACCGGCCGCGACGGAACAGGCGTACCGAACATACCGGGCTTCATGGACGGTATCTCGCGCAAGTACTGGGCGCACAGCGCCGACGAAATCGATTTCGATGCATTGAAAGGCAAGAAGGTTGCGGTCATCGGTGTGGGTGCGTCGGCTGTCGATAACTCCGCCGAGGCGCTCGAGCATGGGGCCGCGGAAGTGCGCCATCTGATCCGGCGCAAGGAAATGCCGACCGTCAACAAGATGATGGGCATCGGCAGCTACGGCTTTACCGCCGGCTACGGCGCCATGCCGGACGAATGGCGCTGGCGGTTCATGAACTATTCCTTCGTCACCCAGACGCCGCCGCCGCACGGATCAACACTGCGGGTTTCCCGGCACAAGAACGCCTATTTCCATTTCGGCCTGCCTGTCGGCAAGGTGGAGGAAACGGGAGAGGGGCTGAAGATCCACCTCGGCGAGGATTCGGTCTACGAGGCGGACTTCCTCATCCTCGGCACCGGTTTTTCCGTCTATCCGGAGGCGCGAGCCGAGTTCGGCCCGGCGGCGATGGAGATCTCCCTGTGGCGTGACGTCTACACGCCGCCGGAAGACGAGCAGAACAGAGACCTTGGCGCGTTCCCCTATCTGAACGGCGATTTCACCTTCCGGGAAAAGACGCCGGGCAAGGCGCCGTGGCTCGCCAACGTCTATTGCTTCAACTACGGCGCGACCGCGAGTCTTGGAAAAGTATCCGGCGACATTCCGGGCGTTTCGGAAGGGGCTGCCTGGCTCACCAAGTCGATCGCAGGCAAGCTTTACAGTGAGGACCTTGCCCGGCACTGGCAGGATTTTCAGGACTACAGCACACCGGAGCTGGACGGCAGCGAATGGACGCCGACGCCTTTGCCGCAACATGGCAGGGAAGAAGTCGAGGCCGCACAGTGAGCATGGAAACCTTGACGAAGAGCACGCTTCTGGACCTTGCCGGCATTGCCGGGGGCAGCCCCATCGCGGCGGCGCTGGAAGGCCGGAGCAATATTGTCGCCATGACGCAGACCACAGAGGACGCGGTGCTGAAGCCTGTCGACGCGGGAAGCTGGTCGCATGATGTCAGGGCGGCGCTGGCCGCCCGGATCGCGGCCCTCAATGGAGAAGGCGCCCTGGCGGATCGTTATTGCGGGCTGATCGCGGATCCCGAGGTCGCCGAACTGGCGGATCCGCTGAAGTCCGGCAAGGTTCAGGGCATGGAACATGTCTGCGACTTCATGGACAAGGTGGCGGCACAGACCCGCGACGTTGATGCGGAAGACATCAGGACCCTGCAGGAAAGCGGTGTCTCCGATGCCGACATCGTCCGACTGTGCGAGATCAACGCCTTCATGTCTTACCAGGTGCGCGTTCTGGCCGGTCTCCGGCTGATGAAGGAGACCGGGGCATGAGCGATGTCATCCGCAAGTTTACCCGCAATGTTCCTGACTGGCGGCCGAGGGTCGAGCCGGTCAAGCTGGAAGAGGCTAGCCAGGAACAGCTCGACGCCCTCAAGGTGACGCCCTCCAACACCAAGGTCTCGGCCTATGTTCTGACGCTCGCCCACGATGTGGAGACGCTGAAGGTCCGCTCGCCGCTCTTCAACGGCATCATGTACGACAAGGGCGGGATGTCCCGGGACGAGCGCGAACTCGGCGCGATTGCCGCCTCCATGGTCAATCACTGCATCTATTGCGCCGCTGTCCATGCCGACCGGCACGCCAAGATCGCCAAGGACACCACGGTTACCGACGAACTCTTCGCCAAGGGTCTCAAGGCCGATCTGTCAACGCGCGACCGGGCCATCTTCGATTTTGCCCATGCGCTGTCCCAGACGCCGTCCGAGGCGACGCCCGAACAGATGTCGGCCCTGCGGGACGCGGGTCTCGACGAGGCGGAAATTCTTGACCTGATCCTGTCCACCGCCCTGTTCGGCTGGGCCAACAGGCTGATGCATGTGCTCGGCGACCCGGTCAGAAAGGTCAGCGCATGACGGCGGGGGTTCCCTTGAAAGTCGGTATTGCCGGAGCTGGATCGATTGCCTTCGGTACGGCCGCGCTTTTGAAGCAGATGGGCCACGAGCCCATGTTGTGGTCGCCGTCGGGCGAGGGTACGGCGGAGCTGCGCTCAGCCGGAGACCTGACAGCCGCCGGTGCGATCGAACTCACTTTCACCCCCGGGATCGCTTCGGACGCCAAAGAGCTTGCGGCGTCAAGTGACGTCATCGTCGTGGCGGTTCCGGGCTATGGCCACAAGGCGATTATGGACGCGCTGGCGCCGCACCTAGCCGCCGGTCAACCCGTCATCATTTCCTCTCATGCCTCCTTCGGCGCGCTCTATCTCGCCGACCGGCTCGCGGCACGCGGTGTCGAGTTGCCGATCACGGCCTGGGGAACGACGGCGGTGACCGGCCGCCGGCAGGGCGGAACCAGGGTGCAGGTGAATACGGTGCGCTCGCTGATCGACATGTGCACCATTCCGGAAAGCTCAACCGACGCCGGCAAGGCCCTTTGCGAGCGCCTTTTCGGCGAAAGGTTCAATTTGCGCGACGGATTGCTGGCGATCACGCTGTCCAACCTCAATCCCCAGAACCACATGGGTATCGCGCTTGCGAACATGACCCGGATGGAAAAGGGCGAGGCCTGGGGGCAGGGCGAGAACGTGACGCCGAATGTCGGCCGTCTGCTCGAGGCGCTCGACAAGGAACGGCTGGCGATCGCCGAAAAGCTCGGTCTGGCCGTGCGGACCATCTTCGAGCATTTTCATCTGTCTTTTCATGTGCCGGTGGCTTCCATTAGTGACATGAACCAGGAAATGCACAAGATGGGCCGGGGTGGTACGGGACCTTCGACAGGCGACAGCCGTTATGTGACCGAGGACGTCCCGTTTGGACTGGCCGTCACGGTCGCCCTGGGCAAAATGGCCGGCTGCCCGGCCGTTCTGCACCAGGCCGGGGTGGAGATCTTTTCGGCCATGTACGGCCGCGACTTCTTCGCCGAAAATGATCTCCTGCCAGCCATCGGGCTGGAGGAGATGACACTGGACGACTTGCGTCAGGCGGTTTCGACGGGCTGCCTGGGGGAAGGGGGCGAGCGGGCCTGACCCGCTTCAGCCGAAAGAGGGGACTGTTCCGCCAAACCATAAAACACCATTGCGCGGACAAAACATGGAGACTGGAAATGACGAAGTTTAAGCTGAACCGTAGAACGTTCCTTGGAACCGCCGCAGCGACCGGGGCCGTTCTGGCTTCGCCGGCTTATCTGCGCCGGTCCTACGCCGCGGGCGGAGAAGTCAATATCTGGACCTACGCCAATTTCGTTCCGGAAGACTTCAAGAAGCAGTTCGAGGATGAGACCGGTATCAAGGTCAACATCCGCCTGGTCGACGACCAGGGCAAGCAGTTCAACCTGCTGGCGGCCGAAGCCTCCAACCCGACGGTCGATATCGTGACCGTTGCCGGCCACCGTTTCCTGCAGTTCATCGACAGCGACCTGCTGGCGCCGCTCGACACGGGCCGCCTGACCAACTGGGGCAACATCAACCCGGTCTACTCCGAAAGCGACTGGGCGACGATCAACGGCAACAAATGGGGCGCACCGATCCTGTCCGGGATGGAAGTGATGGCCTACAACACCGACGTCGTCGATCCCGAGGAAGCCAAGACCTGGGATACGATGTTCTCCGACAAATATGCCGGTCAGACCGCCTATGTCCTTCAGGACATGATGTCCATCGTCATGCTGAAGATGGGCTATGACGGCAACATGGTCGCCTATATGGACGATCCGGAAAAGGCCGCCGCAATCGTCGCCGAAGCGCGCGACTACCTGATCGAGAAGAAGCCGCTGGTGCGCAAATACTACGACGGCGGCGCGGAAGTGCAGCAGATGTTCGTCAACCAGGACATCGTCATGGCCTGCGCGTGGAACGGCCCGATCGCGGCCCTGATGAACGACGGCTTCCCGGTCGCCATGAGCATTCCGAAGGAAGGCAGCTACGGCTTCGTCTACACCTACAACGTCGCCAACAACGCGCCGAACGCGGACAACGCCTACACCTTCCTGAACGCCATTCTCGGCTCCGGCGAAATCGGTGCGGCGATGACCAAAGCCTCCGGCTTCATCTCCACCTACAAGGATGCCTCCCAGTATCTCACGGATGCCGAAAAAGCCTCCACGAGCTTCCCGGAAGAAGAGCTTGCGAACATGAAGTTCTTCCGCGCGGAAGCCAACAAGATGAAATACGAGCTGGTCGATCCGGCGGTGGAAGAAATCAAGGCCGCCTGAGTTTTTCAGGCTTGACCGGTTCTTCCGCCGGTTGAGAAAAACCGAGCCGGTCCGGAGGCGCTGCTTGCCTCCGGACCGGCCCTGAAAACCGGCTTCCGAGATGTCCGCACAAGCGCCCGGCCCGGGAGGGACGGCCGTCGCGCAAGGCTGGTATCTTTTCAGGTCGCCGGGCAGTCGTTTGCGCAAGCCGATACCGGCCCTCAGGCCCGCGCTTGCCATTTTCGAAGGAAATAAAATGTCTGGAAAGGTTCCATCGGGCGCTGCCGCACTGGCGGGAAAGCGCAGTGCCGAGAACCAGACGAATGATGGGCGCTCTTTCTGGGGAGCACTTGCCGGGTCGGACCTCTATCAGGCATTCTCCGACGCGCTCCTGAGCTCGCCGCGGCGCCAATTCGCCATCCTGCTCACGTTTCCGCTGGTCTGGGTCGTGACCCAGCATCTCGGACCGATGCTGCAGATGCTTTACGTCAGTTTTGTCGAAGCCTATCCGGTCGCCCCCGGCTACGAGCAAAGCTTCACCCTCGACAATTACGCGCGGTTCTTCGGCAGCGCGATCTTCGTCATGCCGTTTCTGCGCACGCTCGTCTTTTCCGCGACGCTGACTTTCGCGACGCTGATCCTGACCTACCCGGTTGCCTATTTCCTGGCGCGGCACGTCAAGCGCTCGAACCAGATGATCTTTCTGCTGCTGCTCCTGATCCCCTTCTGGGTCGGCGAGATCGTGCGTACCTACGCCATCATGATCCTGCTCGGCAACAACGGGGCCGTGAACCTTGCCCTCAAATGGCTCGGCCTGGTCGATCGGCCGATACCCTTCATGTACACGGGCTTTTCCATCTCGGTCGGCATCATCTATCTCAGCGCGCTCTATATGTTGCTGCCGCTTTATTCCGCGCTGGAGAAGCTGCCGCGCAGCTACACCGATGCCGCAGCCGATCTCGGGGCCGGTCCGTGGACCCGTTTCTGGCGGATCACGTTGCCGCTCTCCCTGGAAGGGATCTCCTCCGGCTCGACGCTCGTGTTTCTGATCGCGACCGGCTATTACGCAACACCGGTTCTGCTCGGCGGGCCTTCAACCACCGTTTTCGCGGAAACCATTGCCGGCTTCTTCCATGCCGCCGGAGACGAATGGCCGACCGGGGCTGCCTTCGCCTGCCTGATGTTCGTGACCGCCCTTGCGATCAGTTTCGCCTTCGGACGTCTCATGACCCGACTTCAGAAGGGAGTGCGCAAATGACCCGGCACACGCGCCTTGTGATGTCCATGATCTACTGGGCATTCGTGCTTTATATCTTCGTGCCCCTGGCTCTCATGGTCATGATGGGGTTCAAGGACAGCAAGTTCATCGGCTTCCCGATCCGTTCCTGGACGCTTGAATGGTACATCGGCGTCTTCGGAAATTCGGAGGTCATGTCGGCCTTCGGCTATTCGATGGTCATCGGTATCACCTCCACGCTCATTTCGCTTTTCGTCGGCGTCTGGATTGCCGTGCTTCTCAATGGGCGGGGCTTTGTCGGCAAAGGTGTGATTTACGGTCTGACCCTCTTGCCGGCGCTGATCCCCGGAATCATCTCGGCGATTTCCTTCCGCATCTATGCGCAGCTCTGGGGCGTGCCGCCCGGAACCGGCGCCATCATCTGGTGCCATGCCGTGCACAACGTGCCTTTCGTGGTTCTGATCGTCTCGGCCCGGCTCGGTACCTTGCCGAAGAGTTATCTGGACGCGGCCCGCGACCTCGGCGCCGATCCGCTGATCGCCTTCATGCGGGTGACGCTGCCTTATCTGCGCCCGGCGCTGATCGGCGGGAGCGTGTTCTGCATGCTGATCAGTTTCGACGACTTCGTCCGCTCCTTCTTCCTGGGCGGATACCAGCCGACGCTTCCGGTGCTCATCTTCGCCAAGCTGCGCTCGGGCATGTCGCCGGAAATCAACGCGATCGCGACGGTCGTTCTGGTCCTGACCGCCCTGCTCGGGATCTGGGCCGAACGAACCACGCGCCGGCTGAAAAAGGGATACTAAGAATGGAAAACCTGCAACAAGACACGTCCCAGGAAATTGTCCGGCTCGACGCGATCAACAAGCGGTTCGGCGACACGGAAGCCCTGAAAAGCCTGACCATGTCAATCCGGGAAGGGGAGTTCGTGACCTTTCTCGGTCCGTCGGGCTGCGGCAAGTCGACCACCTTGCGCATTCTGGGCGGCTTCGAGACGCCCACCTCGGGCCGGGTGATCGTCAACGGCGAGGACGTCACGAAGCTTCCGCCCAACCGGCGCAAGGTGAACATGGTGTTTCAGGACTATGCGCTGTTTCCGCATATGACGGTTCGCCGCAACATCTCCTTCGGCCTGGAACTCAAGGGCCTCTCCAAGAGCCAGATCGTTCAGCGCTGCGACGAGCTGATGGGCTTTCTGGAGCTGTCGGCCTATGCGGACCGTCTCCCCGATCAGCTGTCCGGCGGCCAGCGCCAGCGCGTGGCGCTCGCCCGCGCGCTCGCTCCCGATCCGGCGCTGCTGTTGCTGGACGAGCCTCTGGGGGCGCTCGACGCGAAACTGCGCGGGCAGGTTCAGGCCGAGCTGAAATCGATCCAGCGGCGGACCTCGAAAACCTTCTTCTTTGTTACCCACGACCAGGACGAGGCGCTGACCATGTCCGACCGCATCGTGGTGATGAACAAGGGCGTGGTCGAGCAGGACGGTACGCCGGAAGAGCTCTACTTCCATCCGTCCTCGCGCTTCGTCGCGGAATTCGTCGGTGAAACCAACCTGATCGAAGGTCACGTAGATACCGTCAGCGGTTCCGACGTGACGCTCGACTGGCGGGGGCTGAAACTGGCCGGACGTCCGCCGGTCTCCGGTGGATTGGAGGCGGGCAGCAACGTTGCCGCCTCGATCCGACTCGAAGGCCTGAAGCTGTCGCTCGACAAGCCCGAAGATCAGCCCAACTCGGTCTCCGTCCGCGTGTCCGGCCGCACCTTCAAGGGCAGCCGCACCGAGCTCGACCTTCAGGTGGAAAGCGCGCCGGAAATCTCGATGCGGGCCTATGTGGATACGGCTCTTGCCGAAGAACTCGGAGAAGCCCCCGTCTGGGCGAGCTGGTCGCAGGAAGCGATGGCGGTTCTCAGGGATTGAGACCTGGCGGATTGCACCGGGCCGACAGGGTGGTCGATGCCGGTGTAAATTCGCTTGTTGGGTTAGGTGAATTCCTCACTCTTGCTCAAGCATTTCGTCTTGCTCCAGTCTCCCCCTTTGAGGGGGAGACTGGAGCAAGGTGAATTGTTCCGGAAACTCAGACTTGCTCGTTTAGCCGGACGGCAGCTGACCAAGCAATGCCATGACGCCGGGCGCGGGTGCCGCTTGTCGAGTGCGGCGCCTGGTTTCGTTCGGCAGGCGGGGAGGGAAATTACCCGATCCGCGCGGCGACGCTTTTCACCTTGCAGTAGCTCTTGAGGCCCTCGAGGCCCTTTTCCCGGCCGAAGCCTGAGAATTTGTTGCCGCCGAAAGGCACTTCGATGCCACCGGCGAAATACTCGTTGATGTAGATCTGGCCGGCGTCGATCTCGCTCGCAAGCGAAAGAGCGTTGGAGATATCCTGCGTATAGATGCCGGCGACCAGGCCGTATTTGCTGTCGTTGGCAAGCTCCAGGGCATGAGCGGCATCCTCGGCGACCTGGACGGTCAGGACCGGTCCGAAAATCTCTTCCTGCACAAGTTCGTCATCGCAGGGGCGGTCGGCGACGATGGTCGGCTCGTAGAACCAGCCCTGACCGGTTTCCGGATCGGCCGTGATCGCGCCGCCCGTCAGGATTTCGGCGCCGCGCTCGCGTGCACGGTCAATGAAGCCGGCGACCTTGCTCAAGTGTTCCTGCGAGTTGACCGGACCGAATTGCGGGTCCCGCAAACCATGGCCGATGGTCAGCGTCTTTGTGCGCGCGACCAGTTCTTCAAGGAAACGGTCGCGGATGCCGCGTTCGATCACCAGGCGCGAGCCCGCGGAGCAGATTTGGCCGGCATTCTCGAAGATCGCGCCGAGAACGCCGGTGAGGGTCTGTTCCCAGTCGCAATCGTTCAGCACCACGACGGGTGACTTGCCGCCGAGTTCAAGCACCACGCGTGTTATGTTGTCGGCCGCCGAGCGCATGACCTTCTGGCCGGTGACGACCGACCCGGTGAAAGTGACCTGATCCACGTGCGGATGTGTCGTGAGCGGGGCGCCGACCTCGGCGCCCGTACCGGTGACCACATTGCAGACCCCGTCGGGCAAGCCCGCTTCGCTCAGGAGTTCCGCCAGAAGCAGCGCCGTGAAAGGGGTCTGCTCCGCGGGCTTGGCGACCACCGTGCAGCCGGCCGCGAGCGCCGGGGCAAGCCCTCTTGCGGTGGTGGAAATCGGGAAGTTCCACGGAATTATGTGTGCGGTCACGCCAACCGGCTCATAGACACTGTAACCCAGGTAGCCGTGAGGCAGCGGAAAGGTGTCGCCCTGAAGCTTGTCGCAGGCTCCCGCGTAGTATTCGAAAGAGCGCGCCGCGCCGTTCACGTCTCCAAGCGCCTCGTTCAAAGGCTTGCCGCAGTCCAGGGTCTCGACGATGGCAAGACGCTTCGCGTTGGCGCGGATGAGTTCGGCGGCCTTCAGCAGGATGCGCGCGCGTTCGGCGGCAGGCGTTTTGCGCCAGACGGTTTCAAAGGCCTCGCGCGCGCTTGCCACGGCCGCATCGACATCCGTCGCGTTGCCGGCGGCAAATTGTGCGAAGACGGTGCCGCGCCCGGGATCGAAGCTGTCCATCATCCGGCCGCTGCTGCCTTGAACGAAACAGCCGTCGATATAATGGCCCATGGGCAGACCGGTTACGGGCTTGCCGGCCAGAATGTCCTGAATGTTCATCTCAGTCGTTCCATGTGCTGATCTGGTACGCGGACTTTGCAAGCCATTCGGGATTGATCTCAACCCCCCAGCCCGGCGCGTCGGTGACGGTTGCCTTGCCGTCGACGATTTCATAGGGGTCGTTGACAAAGATCTGGTCCTGCCAGGGATAATAGTCGAGACCCTCGATGGAAAACTCGAGATATTTCCCGGCATTCGGGATGGCGCGCAGAAGGTGCATCGTGAACAGCGTCACCATGGACATGTTGGCGGCGTGCGGGGTGACCGGCATGCCGGCGGCCTCGGCCATGCGGGCGACCCGCAGCGTGCGCGCGATGCCGCCCAGGTAACAGACGTCGGGCTGAAGCACATCGACGATCCGCCGGTCGATCATCGCCTTCCAGTTCGCCAGCATGCAGTCCTGCTCGCCGCCGGTGATGTCGATATCGAGGGCGTCGGTCACTTCCTTGGTCTGCTCGAACTCCCAATAGGGACAGGGCTCCTCGTAGTGGGAAATGCCGTTGTCCTGGAGCATCCGGCCGACCTCGATCGCCTTGTCGGGCGAGTAGCACGAGTTCGCGTCGACCAGAAGCGCGACGTCGTCGCCGAGTTCCTTGCGGATCAGCGGGACGATCTCTTCCGTCCGCCCGGGCCATTCGTCCTGATTGCGGCCCACCTCCGCGCCGATGCGGAACTTGAAGGCGTCGAAGCCGTTCTCGTCGCGCAGCCGCTTGAACCGGTCCGCTTCGTCGCGAGGCGTGATGTCGCGCTTCATCGAGGAGGCGTAGGCACGGAACTGCCCGGGCGTTCCGCCGATGAGTTCGCAGACCGGGCGCTGCTCCACCTTGCCGCGCAGATCCCAGAGCGCCGTGTCGACACCGCCCATCGCGCGCCTGAGATAGGCCCCCGGGAACTTGTGCTCCCGGTCACGGACGACATCGAGCATCTCGTCGATCTCGAAACAGTCCCAGCCCAGAACGTAAGGCGCGACCTGCCGGTGCAGGACCTTGGCGGTGATGTCGGCGCAATAAGGTGCGACCTGTCCCCACCCCTGTGCGCCGTCGTCGGCCGTCACCCGCACGAAGCAGATGAATTCATTCGTGAAAGTTTCGATTTTTTTCAGTTTCATGGGGTCCGGAACGTCCTGGTGAACTTGTGCTTTCCAAGCATTGCGCGATAATTGGCGTATCAGACATATCCATTTCGGAACTCTTTCCAGACCAATTCGAGTCCGGCAAAAGGACGGAATCATGAAACATTCGGCAGGTGCGCTGCTGTTTTCCATCAAGCTCGACCGCGAGGCACGCAAGGGGGTCGGGGTCCAGCTCTATATGGCGTTGCGCGATATCATCCTTTCGGGCGGACTACGCGCGGGCGACCGGCTTCCGGCGACGCGAATCCTGGCGCGGGAACTCGGCGTGTCGCGCACCACGGTGATCGACGCGCTCGACCGGCTCGTGGTCGAAGGCATGCTGGTGTCGCGTGTCGGGGCCGGCACATTCGTCAGCGATGCGCTTGAGGCGCAGCGCCCGGTCAACGAGGAGCCGAGGCCGGTGGAAAGCGGACGGAAGCCCCGGCTGTCCTACACGATCACCCATGCCGCTTCCAGCTACGCCCGGCGAACCTGGTTGCCGCATGAGGCGCGCGCCTTCATTACCGCTCTTCCCGCGCTCGACGCGTTTCCGATGACCCATTGGGCACGGCTTTCCGCCAGGCATTTGCGCGGCTCACCGAGCGCCGTAATGGGCTATGGTGAGCCCAAGGGGCTGCGGGCCCTGCGCCGGGCCATTGCGACGCATCTCAGCGCGCTCAAGGGGATCAGGTGCAACGAGGAACAGATTTTCATCACCTGCGGAGCGCAACAGGGGTTCGCGCTCATCGCAAGATTGCTGATGAATCCGGGTGAGAAGGTCTGGATGGAGAACCCGGGGGCTTCCGGCGCGCGCAACGCCTTTCTGGCAGAAGGTGCGGAGCTGGTCCCTGTCGACGTAGACGAAGAGGGCATGGTCGTTGGCGACGGCCTTTCGAAATCCCCCCACTTTCGGCTTGCCTTCGTCACCCCGACCCACCAGCAGCCGCTCGGTCACGTCATGTCCCTGGCGCGGCGTTTCGAGCTGCTGCGCGCAGCCGACGAGGCTCAGGCGCTGATCATCGAGGACGATTACGATGGCGAGTTCTATTACGGCAGCGCCCCGCAACCGACCCTTTACAGCACCGACACGACAGGGCGGGTGCTTTATGTCGGGACCTTTTCGAAGTCGCTGTTCCCATCGTTGAGGCTCGGTTTCATTCTTGTTCCCGAACGGATGGTGGACGCATTCGATCAGACCTTTTCCGCCTGGGCGAGCGGGCCGTCGACGGCGACCCAGGCGATCGTCGCCGACTTCATGGACGAAGGCTATTTCGCAACGCATATCCGGCTCATGCGGCGGCTTTACAAGGCAAGGTACGAGGCCTTGAAGGACGCGGCGAAAACCCTGCCTGAAACGGTCCGGCTCGACGACACGGCAAGCGGCTTTCATGCGGCTGCTTATCTCTCACCGGAAATCGATGCGCAGGAGGTCGTCGCCCAGGCGGCGAAAAAAGGTGTCATTCTTGCCCCGCTGTCGCGCTACTGCCTGGCGCCCACCGGTCTGAACGGCCTGGTCTTCGGTTTCGGCAGCGCACCTCCGGAAGAGCTGCGGCAGGGCGTTGAGGTCGTGCGGGATCTGCCCGCCTTTCGATAAATTGGTCTGTTTGAAATGTTAAATTGGATATCTTAACCGGTCCATTCGTCCCCTAGTGTCTCGGCGGATTTCATAATTTTGGGACATTGCCTTCGGGCTCCCTCCGGAGAAGACTGAACATGCCAGTGATCGATCGTATCGAACTCTATTTCGTGAAGGCTCCCCTGCCGGCTCCCTTCGCGCCCTCCTGGATGCCGGGCCTGGTGCGGGAAGCGATCACTTTCTATCTCGTCCGCTTCGTGACCGACGAAGGCGTCGAGGGCTGGAGCGCGTTCACGTCCGGAGGACGCGAGCGGGCGGGCCTCGGCGATACGCTGGCGAACCTGTTTCTGGGCGAGAACCCGGAGAATATCGACCGGCTTTGCGAGCGCATTCACATCATGGCCGTGGGCGGCAGCTTCAACTGGTGGCTTGAACCGGCCTTTTGGGACATCAAGGCCAAGATGGCGGGCCTGCCGCTCTACAAGCTTCTGGGCGGAACGCACGACCGCCTGAAACTCTACGCCTCCGGCGGAGAGCTCAAGGACACCGGGGCGCGTCGCGAGGAAGCGGAAACCCGCTACGCCGAAGGTTTCGAAACCATGAAGGTCCGCGTCCACGATTTCGACGAAAAGGTCGACATCGAACATATTTCGGATATCGCGCTCCACATGCAGGGCCGGATGAAGATCTCCGTGGACTGCAACCAGGCCTTCCGCCTGACCCAGTTCGCGGAAGCGCCGCAATGGTCTCTGGAGCGGGCCAAGCGGTTCGTTGATGCGGCGGCCGATGTCGGTCTTGCCTGGGTGGAGGAGCCGCTGTTCGGGGAGTGGCATGAGGAGATCGCCCGTCTCACGGCCTATTCGCGGGTTCCCATCGCCGGCGGAGAACTGCACGTCATGGGCGCGCCGGAACTGATCAGAATGGCGAAGATGGGGTGCTACAACATCTATCAGCCCGACGCGATGTTCGCAGGCGGGGTGAAGCAGGGTCTGGACGTGGCGAAAGCCTGCCGCGATCTGGGTCTCAAGTTCACGCCGCATACCTGGACCAACGGTTTCGGTCTGATCGTCAACGCACATGTGCATGCGGCCTCCGGCTTCGCCGACGAGACGCTGTTCGAATACCCGCTGGCGGAACCGGGCTGGGTTCCGGAAGGCCGGGATGCGATCATCAGGGAGCCGTTTCATCACGACCGGGGCTGGTTCAACATGCCTGAGGCGCCGGGTCTCGGTTTCGAGATCGATCATGAAAAACTTGCCAGATATGGTCGTTGCTTCTTCAAGGCAAGCCGCCGGGAAGTCCACTGGATGCCTCAGGCGCTGGCGGAGATCGTTTAGGGCAGGGGTCTTGGGCACGGTAAAGCGAGTGGTTCAGCGTTGTTCCACGTCTCGTTGCAGATGCCGGATTGGTCTGGACCTTTTGTCAAATTGGATATGAGTCGTGGACCAATACTGTTCTAGCTTTTTTCTGCGGTGCTCGGTGCGTCCGTCTTTTTCTCCGGCGCACGTTTAGGGGAACGGAATGGCTGTCGTTGATCTTTCGAAAATTCGTCGTACTCCCTTTTGGTACGATCAACTGACGGACGCACCCGAGTTACCGGTCGAAGTGCCGCAAACGGTCGACGTGGTGGTGATCGGCGCGGGATATACGGGACTGAGCGCGGCGATCGCAACGGCGCGCGGTGGGCGCTCGACCCTCGTGATCGATGCGGAAGATCCCGGGTATGGCTGCAGCAGTCGCAATGGCGGCCAGATCAGCACCAGCGTGAAACCTTCGCTGGAAAAGCTTGCCGCGAAATTCGGTGATGAAAAGGCCCGTGCGATCCGCGGCGAAGGGGCCGCGGCCCTGAACTGGCTGGGCAGTTTCGTCGAGGCCGAAGCGCTGGACTGCGACTTCCGGCGCTCCGGGCGCTTCCATGCCGCCCATACACCCGCCCATTATGAGGAACTGGTGCGCGACGCGGACAAGATGCGGCGCGAGGAAGGCATTGAAACCTTTGCCGTGCCGCGCAGCGAGCAGCGCAAGGAACTCGGATCCGATTCCTATTTCGGCGGTGTGGTATTTTCCAAACACTGTTCCGTGCATCCCGCCAAGCTTTTGCGCGAATTTCTGCGCGTTGCCGTGTCTTCCGGCGCTGCGGTCGTCGGACGCTGCCCCGCGACCCGGATCGAAAAGACCGGGTCCGGTTTCAGGGTCCACACCGCCAAGGGGGTGGTTGAGGCCGGAAACGTGATTGTCGCCACCAACGGCTATACAACGAACATGGTTCCGTGGCTGCGCCGCCGGATCATTCCGATCGGCAGTTACATCATCACCACGGAAGAGTTGCCGCAGGACGTCGTGGACGAACTTTTCCCGACAGACCGGATCGCCAGCGACACCTGCAAGGTTCTCTACTATTACCGGGCCACACCCGACCGGAAGCGGATCGCGTTCGGTGGCCGGGTGCTTTCGGCCGAGTGCGATCCGGTTGAGGCGGCGCCTCATCTTTACAATCACATGTGCCGGATTTTTCCGACACTGAAGAGCTTCGGGCTTTCTCACGTCTGGAAAGGCACCGTGGCCTACAGTTTCGACGAGCTGGCCCATACCGGCGTTCACGACGGTGTTCACTACGCGCTCGGGTATTGCGGGTCGGGCGTGTCGATGGCGAGCTATCTTGGCATGAAAGCCGGCCAGAAGGTGCTGGGTCTGGCCGAAGGCCGGACGGCGTTCGACGATCTCACCCATCCGACGCAGCTCTTCTACACGGGCAAGCCCTGGTTCCTGCCGGCGGCGGTCGCCTATTACCGGTGGATGGACACAAGACAGTGGCAACGGGCCGCGGCGCGGGCCTGAAGGGCAGAGCTTATCGTGCGGACCTGGTCGCCCGGACGAAGAATATAACCTGACCGAAGTCGCGTTCCAGAGCGGCGATTGTTCGATAGGAGGACTATTGATGAAACTTAAAGCAACTTTCTCATTGGCGGCAGCGTTGCTTGCCACCACATCGATTGCCCAAGCGGACGATCTGACGATCGCCTCCTGGGGCGGTTCTTATCAGGAAGCACAGAGCAAGGCCCTGTTCGAACCCGCCGAAAAGGCCATGGGCATCAAGGTCAAGCAGGAAACCTACGGCGGCATGTCCGACGTCAAGCTGCAGGTTTCGACCGGTCAGGTGACGCTCGACATCGTCGCCAGCGGCTCCGGTTCCGCGGCGCGGGCCGGCGCGGAAGGCCTGCTTGAGGAACTCGACTACGACGTGATCGACGTGTCGAATTTCGGTCCGACGCTTTACTCCAAATACTGTGTCGGCGGCGATGTCTTCTCGACCGTCTATGCCTGGAACACGGAAACCTACGGCGAGGACGGACCGCAGAGCTGGGCCGATTTCTGGGATGTCGAGAAATTCCCCGGCAAGCGCGCTTATCGCAACAAGGTCGCCGGGGCCCTTGAGCCGGCCCTCATGGCCGACGGTGTTGCGCCCGAGGATGTCTACAAGGTCCTGGATTCGGAAGAAGGCATTGAGCGCGCCCTGAACAAGATCCGCGAACTGCGTCCGCATATCGACGTATTCTGGTCCTCCGGCGCGCAGCAGGCCCAGTTGATGAAGGACGGCGAGGTCGACATGACCACCGGCTGGAACGGCCGCTTCGACAACGCCAAGAAGGACGGAGCGAAGGTCGCCTATTCCTTCAATCAGGCACTCCTGGACTACGATTGCTTCGCCATCCCGAAAGGGGCTCCGAACAAGGACCTCGCCATGAAGTTCCTGGCCGAAGTCTCCAAGCCGGAATACCAGGACGACCTGCCCAAATACATCACCTACGGTCCGACCAACGCGGCGGCTTACGAAACCGGCGTGATTTCCCCGGAAACCGCGGCCGGCCTTCCGTCTTCGCCTGAAAATGCGGCCATGCAGCTTCCGATTTCCCTGGAATGGTATGCGAAGTGGGAAACCGTCGCTTCGGAAA
Organism: Roseibium aggregatum; assembly: GCF_017309185.1. GTDB lineage: Bacteria > Pseudomonadota > Alphaproteobacteria > Rhizobiales > Stappiaceae > Roseibium > Roseibium aggregatum_B. The sequence continues at coordinate 401,844 of NZ_JAEKJZ010000004.1, forward strand.
TGTACCAGGAAATGATGACCGAGTAGGGTTTCTTCCCGATCTCGGCCGAAGCCCGCTGCCGGGCGCCGGAGCACGGGACGTCCACTCGGTTCGAGTGGACGTCCGAGGCCCGATCGGCTTGAATGCGCCGGAGAAGAGCCCGCGCGCCGGAGGCGCTCGGGACATTCCGCGCCTGTCGTTTTCACACAATAACAAGGAGGGGCCCCTTTGCGGTCACATGACAGCGATGCGCTGCCGATTTCGATCAAGGGCGTCACCAAGACCTATGGACCGGTCCATGCACTGGACGATGTGTCGCTCGAAGTGAACAGCGGCGAGTTCATCACGCTTCTCGGCCCTTCGGGCTCAGGCAAGACGACCTTGCTGATGGTTATTGCCGGTTTCACGCGCCCGGACTGCGGCAGCCTGAAATTCGGCGACAGGGAAGTCATCCGCACGCCGCCGCATCTGCGCGATCTCGGCATGACGTTCCAGAGCTATGCGCTCTTTCCACACATGACCGTCGCCGGAAATGTCGCTTATCCCTTGAAACTGCGGAAACTTCCGAAGGCGGAAATCGCGGAGAGGGTGGAACGGGCTCTCGACACGGTACAGCTCGGCGGCTATGGCGACCGGGGCATCGATCAGTTGTCCGGCGGTCAGAAGCAGCGTGTTGCGCTGGCCCGCTCCATTGTGTTCGAGCCGCGCATTCTCCTGATGGACGAGCCGCTTTCCGCGCTCGACAAGAAACTGCGCGACCAGATGCAGATCGAACTGCGCCACCTGCACGAGAAACTCGGCATGACGACGGTCTACGTGACCCATGACCAGCGCGAGGCGCTGACCATGTCCGACAGGATCGCGGTGGTGAACAAGGGCCGTATCATGCAACTCGCCACGCCGCGCGAGCTTTACGAACGTCCGGCCAACCGCTTCGTCGCGGATTTCATCGGCGATTCCACGTTTCTTCCCGTCGAGAAAACCGGCGTGGGAATCTCCTATAACGGCATGGCATTGACGTTCAGCGAGGCTCCGCCGGATACGGAAAAGCTGATCCTGATGATCCGGCCAGAGCGTATCGTCCTGTCTCCCGAAGGTCCGCGCGAGGGCGTCAATAATTTTTCCGCCACGGCCGTCGAAGTTGTCTACCAGGGCGACAGCTTTCTTCTCCATGCCCGCCTGGACGATGGAACGCAGATCGCCTTGCGCGGCGGGGTGCGCGGGGCAAGCCTGTCGGCTCTCCCCAATGTGGGCGACACGGTCACACTGACCCTGGCGCCGGAAGACACGGTTCTGATCGACGGAAGCGAGGTCTGAGATGCAGGCGATCCGGGCAAACGAGACGGGACTGCGCGTAGACGAGAAACTTGAGAGGCTGAAGCTTTACGGTCTGAGTTCTCCCGCGCTTCTGCTGATCCTTGTCATTCTGGTCATTCCGGTCGGTTGGCTGTTTTACGTGTCCTTTATTGGCGGTGACGGTCAGTTTTCCCTTGAAAACTATCAGCGGATGATCAAGCGCAGTTCCTACATGCGGATCTTCCGCACGACTTTCGAAGTCAGCGTCGTCACGACGGCCCTTTGCATCGTCATCGGCTATCCGCTGGCCTACTTCCTGTCCCAGTTGCCCGCGCGGCTGGCGAACCTGTGCATGATCACGGTGCTGCTGCCGTTCTGGACGTCCCTGCTGGTGCGCACATACGCCTGGCTGGTGCTGTTGCAGAAAAAGGGTCTCGTCAACGACTGGGCGATCGCGCTCGGGCTGTGGGACGAACCCATCAAGATGGTCCACAACATGACCGGCACGCTGATCGGCATGGTCCACATCATGCTGCCGTTCCTGATCCTTCCCGTCTACGGCTCGATGAAGGCGATCGACCGGGATTACATGAAGGCGGCGTCCAATCTGGGAGCCAGTCCGAAAAGAGCCTTTTGGGATGTCTTCTTTCCCCTGACCCTGCCGGGTCTTTTCGCCGGCACGCTGATGGTCTTCATCCTGTGTCTGGGCTTTTTCGTCACGCCGGCGGTTCTGGGTGGCGGCAAGGTGATCATGGTGTCGATGAAGATCGTTTCCAACATCGAGCTCTTCGTCAGCTGGGGGGCGGCGAGTGCGCTCGGCGTGGTTCTGCTCGCCATGACGTTCGCGATCCTCTGGGTAGCATCCCGCTTCCTGAAACTGGATCAGATCGCCGGGGGAGGTCACTGATGTTCAATTGGCTGAACCAGCCCGCGACCGAAACGCAGATTACGCACGGCCAGCGCCTGTGGCTCTATATCGTGGCCGTCGTCATCATGCTGCTGCTGGTGGCGCCGACGCTGATCGTGGTGCCGATGTCGTTTTCCGACAGCCAGTATCTGGAGTTCCCGCCGAAAGTCTGGTCCCTGCGCTGGTACGAGCATTATTTCGGCTCGTCGGAATGGATGCTGGCGACCTGGACGTCGCTCAAAGCCGCCTTTCTGACCATGCTGGTCGCGACCCCGGTCGGTGTCCTGGCGGCCTATGGTCTGCATGCGTCCAACGTACGGTTCGTCCGGGTCACCTTTCTGTTCCTGATCACGCCGATGATGGTGCCGCTGGTTCTCGTCGCCATCGGCGTGTTCTATGTGTATGTCCAGCTCGGTATCCTGTACACGGTCGGCGGACTGGTTCTGGCGCATTCGATCCTGGCTCTGCCGCTGGTGGTGATCGTCATCGGCTCGGCGCTGAAAAGCTACGACATGAGCCAGGAAAACGCAGCGCGCAGCCTCGGGGCTCCACGGTGGAAGGCCTTTTTGACGATCACCCTGCCGCAGATCCGCTTCGCGGTGGTGACCGCAGCCCTGCTGGCATTTCTCACCTCCTTCGACGAGGTCGTGGTCGCCATGTTCATCTCGGGCGGCGACAATCCGACCCTGACCCGCAACATGTTCAACGCGCTGCGCGACCAGATCGATCCGACGATCGCCTCGATCTCGACGATCATGATCTGCGTCACCACGTTCATGATGATCCTTGCGCAGCTGTTCGGCCAGCAGAAGAAAGCGCAGGACTGAGTTCAAACCGACCGCCGGGCGTGCGTCGCCCGGCCTGTTTCCTTCCAGATTTTCCGCCGGAGCCATTCATGATCGATCTGCTCACCTTCGCGAACCTTGCCGCGCAGCCGCTCGGTGCCTTCGCCCCGAAGCCCACGACCCTGACCGAGGGACAGGAGGAGGCTTCAAGCCTCCTTTGGACGTCCGCCGACGGTCACACGAAAATCGGTGTCTGGGAATGCACGCCCGGCCATTTCACCGCAGACCGGACCAAGGCGGGCGAATACTGCCACATCCTGTCCGGACGCGCCTCCGTGACCAATGCCGACGGCAGCGGCACCCGCGAGATCGGACCCGGCGATCTTCTGGTGCTTCCGCAGGGCTGGACCGGCGAATGGGTGATCCACGAACACATGCGCAAGCTGTTCGTGATCGACGCCGCGCCGGAGAGTTGAGCGCGGAGGTTGCCTCATGCGAAAATTAGAGAATTTGCCGGCCCGGTTTTGCGCAGCAAAAACCGGGAAACAGTATCTCCGGTGAAGCTTTTTTGGCAGGCGCTTGCGTTTACCGGGTCCCTGTCTCCGCAGGGTCGACAAGAAACGGCAATGGACTCATCCGCATAAGTCCCGACCCTAAAACCGGTCCGGCCGATATGGCGTAAGGTTGGTGTTCGGCAGCCTGTCCGATGCCAGATCCGCGACCATCCGGCCGAGCTTGGGGCCGATGGTCAGACCGACATGCTGGCCCCCGTAGGCATGCAGGACATTCGGGGCTTTCGCGGATTCCCCGACGACCGGCAGGCTGTCCGGTGTGGTCGGCCGGCGCCCCATCCAGCTTTCCACCTTGTCGAAGTCAAGCGTGGGGTAAACCCGCCGAACGGCCTTCTCGATGAGGTTGGGCGGTGCTTTGGCAGGCGGGCCCGAGATGCCGGCGAATTCAACAACGCCCGCGCCGCGCAGCGCATCCCGCATCGGCGTGAGGACGATCTTGGCATCCGTCACCATATAGGGCTGCGGGGCTGTGAATTCCGGCTTGCCGATTGAGACATGATAGCCGCGCTCGGCTTCCAGCTTCATCTTGATGCCGAGCCTCTTCGCAATCGGGCCGGACCAGACGCCCGCCGTCAGAACGATCTTGTCCGCCTCAAGAACATCTCCACCTTCCAGAGTCACGAAGGGCGCGCTTCCGGGGGTGATGTCGGCAACACGTGCCTGACGGAAAATCCCGCCCAGGCTCAGGTGGTGGGCAAAGAGATCCGCCGCATAGTCTCCGGGAGACGACAGCCACTTGCAGTCGTCGAAGACGGTTGCGAATTGATAGGCCGGGCCAAGGTTCGGGTCCCGTTCCAGAAGCTGTTCGCGCGTCATCGGGACCGGCTCCAGCCCGTAACGCCGGCGGGTCTCGATGGTCAGCGTGTCTGACTCGTAGTCCTGTCGCTGCTTGTAGAGGGTGACGAGGTCGCCGCTTTGAATATGGCGTTCCGCCGGCGTTCCCGCCGCAAGCGCCAGATGCTGCTCATTAGTGTCGAAGGTGACTTGAGACAGTCCCTGAGAGATCTCCGCGATCCGTTCCTGCGTCAGATTGCGGATAAAGGGAACCAGCCACGGCAGAAGGCGGGGAAGGTAGGACCATCGCATGTAAAGCGGCGAGTCCGGGTCGAGAAGCATCGCCGGAGCCTTGCGGACCAGGGACGGAGCGGCGACCGGCATGACGGAGGTCCGGGCGAGCAATCCGGCGTTGCCGTAGGAGGACTGCTCCGGCGAGCCGGGATGAACCGGATCGATCAGGGTCGTGGCCCAGCCTTCCCGGCGCAACCACTCGGCCGCTGCAAGCCCGGTGATGCCCGCGCCGACAATCAAGACTGACTTTTGCATATTCGAAGCGCCCTGGTTCCTGAATCGTCTAAGTCATTAAAGGCCATAGCGTCCCGGCGACGGCAGGTCCATTCTGCCGGAACAATAAATGCCAAAGCCGGAAACGATGTGCTCGGGGCAGGTGTAATGGTATGAGAACGATTTGAAAATGGATATGCAGACCAGACCAATCTTTGCCTAGCTTGGCCGAGACCCAGGATCGCGAACGCTGAACCTCGGTACGATGCCCGCTCGATATCCAGGATGCCCCATGTCGGAATTTGACTTTATTGTCGTCGGTGCCGGATCGGCCGGTTGCGCGGTGGCCAACCGGTTGACGGAAAACGGAAAATACAGCGTGCTTCTGCTCGAAGCGGGTGGCAGCGACCGCAATTTCTGGATCTGGATGCCGATCGGTTACGGCAAGACCTTCTTCCGGAAAAGCGTCAACTGGATGTATTCCACCGAGCCGGTCACGGCCTTGAACAACCGCACCTCCTACTGGCCGCGCGGCAAGGTGCTGGGCGGGTCCAGTTCCATCAACGCCATGGTCTATGTCCGGGGACAAAGAGAAGACTTCGACGGTTGGGAACAGATGGGCAATCCCGGCTGGGGCTGGGAGAAAGTGCTGCCCTATTTCAAGAAAATGGAAACGAACGACCGCGGCGCGGATGCCTTTCGCGGTGGCGATGGCCCGGTTCATGTGAAGACGACCGACGGTGACCGTCACCCGCTCTGCGAGACGTTTTTCGAGGCGGGCGGGCAGTTGCAGTTTCCCTATAACGCGGACTTCAACGGAGCGAGCCAGGAAGGCGTCGGCGCCTACCAGATGACGGTCAAGGACGGGTTGCGCATGTCGGCGGCGCGGGCCTATCTCGCTCCGGCACGGGGGCGTATGAACCTGAAGATCGAAAGCCATGCTCATGCGACGGCGATCCTGTTCGACGGCAAGCGTGCGACGGGCGTGGCGTACCGTCAGGGCGGTGTCGACAGGAAGGCGGTTGCGCGCAGGGAAGTCATTTTGTGCGCCGGGGCGATCAATTCGCCGCAACTGCTTCAGCTCTCGGGTGTCGGGCCCGGCGGCCTGTTGCGCGGCAAGGGAATAGAGACCGTTCATGATCTGGACGGAGTCGGGCGCAACCTCCAGGACCATCTCTGCGTCGACTATCTGTACCGTTCGAAAGCGTCGACCTTGAACGAGCAGCTCAATCCCTGGTACGGCAAGCTTTGGCAGGGGATGAAGTATCTCGCCACACGGCGCGGGCCACTGTCGCTCGGTCTCAACCAGGCCGGCGGTTTCGTAAAATCCCGGCCCGATCTGAAGAGCCCGAACATCCAGCTGTTCTTCTCGCCGGTGAGCTACACCAAGGCTCCCGAAGGCGAACGGCCCTTGATGAATCCGGACCCGTTTCCCGGGTTTCTGCTTTCCGGGCAGCCGACGAAACCGTCGAGCCGGGGGCATCTTCAGATCCGCTCGTCCGACCCCTTCGAGGCGCCCGAGATCCATCCGAATTATCTTGCCACCGACCACGATATCCAGGAACTGCTCGAGGCGGCGAAGATCTTGCGTCAGCTCGCGCAGGCTCCGGCGCTTGCCGATATTATCGAAGCTGAGATCGAACCCGGCCTCCACATTCAGACCGACGAAGAGTTCATCGCCGATCTCCGGGAACGGGCCATCACCGTGTTTCATCCGGCGGGTACCTGCCGCATGGGGCCGGACGCGCAAACCGATGTGGTCGATGCCCGGCTGCGGGTTCACGGTATCGAAGGGCTTCGGGTCGCCGACGTCTCCATCTTCCCGACGCTGACCTCCGGCAACACCAACGCACCCGCCATCATGGTGGGCGAAAAGGCGGCCGATCTCGTTCTCGAGGATCTTGCCGACTGAAAACCCTTTGGGGTTCCCCAATCGTCGCCTGGTGTTGCGTGTCACTTTAAAATGGCTCAAAAACGCCCAGGTTCGAAGGAAATCCGCGGATTGTTCCGGAGGATGGGAATTGGGAAATCGTCATGACTTTTCTTATCGGTTTTGTTGTTTTTGCCACTGTCTTGCGGCTGGGGTCGCTTGCCGTTTCGATCCGTAACGAAAAACGCCTGCGCCGTGAGGGGGCGGTCGAATATGGCGCCGGGACGTCCCGGGTTCTTGCCTCGACCCATGTCGGCTTTTATCTCGCCGCTATCGCGGAAAGCGTCTGGCGCGCTGCTCCTTTTTCCTGGGTCAATGCGACGGGGCTGGTTGTCTACACCCTGTCCATGGTCATGCTTTTCTGGGTTATCCTGACGCTCGGTCGGTTCTGGACGGTCAAGATCTTTATTGCCGGCGATCATCGGTTGAACAGCAATTGGGTCTTCCGGACGGTGCGGCACCCGAACTACTTTCTCAACATCATCCCGGAACTGGTCGGCTTCGCCCTGGCGCTTCAGGCCTATATGACCCTGATCGTCGGTCTTCCCATCTACGCGGTCATTCTCCACCGCCGCATTCAGGAGGAAGAGCAGGCCATGCGGGATCGATTCCCGGAGTATTGAGCTGTCACCGCCCCCTGGACGGGGGCGAGGCCGGATCCGCAGCCGGTTTCATGTTCGGATCGCTCACAGGCCTTTTTCTTCCAGAAACCGGTTTACCGTATCCAGACAGACCTTCAGGGCGGGTTCATAGTCGACCAGGATGTGGTTGCGGCTTTCAAGCGGAACGAATTGCGCGTCGGGAATGCCGGCCGCCAGCGCGCGGCCCAGTTCGAGGGGGATGCGCTGGTCATATTTGGCATGAAGAACGATCGTCGGTGCCTTGACCTTTGCCAGCCGGTCACGCACGTCGATATAGCCGAAAGCATCCTGGAAGCGCGCCGCGTTGCGCGGCGAGGTGGTCTGGCGCTGGAACTCGTCGAACCATTCAAGATCCTCGGCGCTCGCGTCCGGAAGGAAGGTCTGCGAGAAAATATGACGGTAGGCCGGGTTGTCGGTGCCCCAGCCGAGTTCGGTCAGGGTCAGGACCGCCTCGCGTCGGGCCTGCTCTTCCGGCGTAGCGAGATGACGCCATCCGGCTGCATAGCCGCTGATCAGAACGAGCGCGCTCACTCTCTCTGGGTGGCGGACGGCATATTCGATCGAGACGGCGCAGCCTTGCGAAATGCCAAGAAGCGGGAAACGCTCGAGCTTGAGCTTGTCGGCGACGGCCTCGAGATCCTCGACGAAGGCGTCGAAGCTCAGGTCGGAAACGTCCCAGTCGGACAGGCCGCAGCCGCGTTCGTCGTAGCGGATGAATGTGCGGTTACGCGCCATGGTGGCGAAGCTCTGACCCCATATCGGGCTCGCCCAGTCGAACTCAAGGTGATTGAGCCAGTTGGCCGCCTTCAGGAGCGGCGGTCCGGAACCGATGGTCGCATAGGCGATCTTGGTGCCGTCGGCGACTTCGCAAAAGCCGATTTTCTGCGCGCGCAACGCGTCGGCGGAAACGAGGCCCGCGGTTTCGACACGGCGGCCCTGTTTCGCTCCGCTCTTGCCGGAAGACCGTTGAGCGGGGAATCCTTTTTGAGAATGAAGAGCGGTCTGTGACGATTTCTGCTCCGGTTCCCTGTCCTGATACTCGGCCGCTCCCTCCGGATCGGCATGGGACCACAGGGCCAACCACTTCCTTGCCGACATGGGATCCATGTCCTTGTGGGTGGCGAGCCGTCTGAGGACCTCGACATGAGCCCGTTCCGCATCGACGCGTTCGGCGATCAGCCAGGTGGCGAAGGCGTCGTCTCCCGCGTTGTCGAGCCCGCCGAGCAATTGGCCGTCGAGTTTCCCGGCCATGGCTTCAAGCTCCGGGATGCTCAATCGGTCGGCTCCCTCCCGCAGGCTGGTATGGATGTCGCGAATGTCGACACAGGCGTTTTGAATGTTGAAATGGACGCGTTCGCGGTCCGCGATAATCCGTGTGTTGTCCGGTGCGTCTACAACCCGCCGCAGCTTGCTCAGAGCCCAGCGTAACGCGGCCTTCGGGTCGTCGGGAACGTTCCAGAACAGTTCGCACAACCGCTCGCGCCTGTGCGGGCGGCCGGTCGCCACGAGGAATGCAAGAAGAGCACGGGCTTTTTTCGAAGCGGGTAAAGACCTTTCCTGTCCCTGTGTCACGACGCGAAGCTCGCCCAACAGGAATACCTCAAGCTCTTCGCCCATCAACGGCCCTCTCTGTCAAAAAAACAACGATAGGAATTACGATTATCATTGCTTTTACAACGGTGACAACAACGGTCGTGTGGCCAAGGCGCGTGCCGGTAGGCGAGTGGTTCGAAACGGACGTTGCGGTAGGTCCGGTTGCCGATCGTTTGACCGGACAGGAAATCAAGCACTGTTCCGTGGCAGGCGGTGTTCCGCTTGTCCTGTGCTGCGCTCCTGGAGAGGGGGTGCCTTGAGATTTGGCTCAGGTTCAGAGCCAGCAGGCAGAAACGGCAGTTTACTCCGATTCCGCGATGTCTTCGAGCTTTTCGCGGTCACGGATAATGAGCCAGCCGTCCTTCAGGTCGACGACCTCGGCGCGTTGCCATTTGCGCAGGCATCGGTTGACGTTCTCACGAGTGACCCCGATCAGGCTGGCGATTTCCGACTGCGACATGGACAATTTGCCGAGCGGTTTCTCGGGGCTTCCGGGCGCGGTGGTCGTAACGCGGAGAAGCGCCTTGGCGAGGCGGGAGGGCAGATCGTAAAACGCGATTTCCATCATCCGTTCGTCAGACCGGCGTACCCTCTTGCAGAGCAACTCGATGAGACGGATCGAGAGGCTCGGGTCGCGGTGCAGGACCTCAAGCAGGGATCGTCGCTCGAGCACGACCATGGTGCAGTTCGTCAGGGCCTTGACGTTCGCGGATCTTTCTCCGCCGTCCAGCAGCGCGATCTCGCCGAAAACATCTCCGGCGCTCAGTTCGGATAGGGTGACGTCGCGCGCGGAAGGGGTTTGCATGCTCACGCGCACGGTGCCTTCCGCGATGGCCATCATGCTGAGGCCGGGGCTTCCCATGTCAAAGACGGTCTGGCCCGCCTTGTACCGTTTGATGTGGGCGAAGGACGCCAGATCGACCTTGCTTTTTTCGTCCAGTGCTTCGAAAATCATGCTCCGGCTCAGGAGCTTTTCCTTGGCGATGCTGTCTTGATCATCCATTGTTCGCACTTTCAACTATCAAACCCCTGTCATTACCACGGTGGTAACAACGATTGAGATTTAAGCGTCACATCATAGACCATTTGGTCAGAAAACGATTTCCAGAAAGTCTGCCGAGGAAGTAATGCCCCAACGAATATCCGTAATCTTCGCCATACTGTCCTGCTTAGCCGTGATGGCCCCGTTGTCAAGTCCCGCTCAGCAAGCCGGCGGCTGTGTCAGGACGGAAGCGTCGGATCCGGCGCGGGTCATCTTCAAATGCGCAAACGGACTGGTACTCGAGGCCGAGGCAGCGGCGGTCCTGCAAATCCAGGACGTGGACGGGCAGACCCGGCCGGACAGCGTGGACCTGACGGGACGCGCGCTCCTGATCGAAGTGGCGCCGGGGAGCGGCCCGTTCCAGATCCTCACACCGCACGCGATCGCCGCGGTTCGCGGAACCGTTTTCATCGTCGATGTGGGCAAGGAGGTCACCTCGGTCTTCGTTGAACGTGGGGAGGTCGAGGTCACCAGACGTGGCGGTTCGTCGGGAGTAACCCTGACGGCCGGCGAGGGGGTCGACGTTTCGGAGAATACGCCGATGGTCACCACGCAGTGGGGCCAGCAGAGGGTTGACGAGCTGTTGGCACGATTCGGACGATGAAACCCCACTTGCCTGTCTGGATGTTCGTTGGAGCATTCGTGATTGGCGGTATCTGGGCCGGCTGGCTCGGACAGCGTCATTTGGCAGGCACGGGGAGCTGGTTCGATCGGGTCGAGACCGTTCTGCTCGATTGGCGCATTCATGTCACCGGCACGCGCGCGTCGCCGGATAACGTCGTTGTGATCGCGATTGACGATGCAACGATTTCCGCGTCCGGGACACAGCCCATCGGGCGCAGGCGACTTGCGCTCTTGATCGAAAGGATCAAGGCTGCCGGTGCGCGCGGACTGGCTGTCGACATCCTGCTGGTCAGCGCATCCGATCCCGAGGCCGATGCGGTTCTGGCCGAGGCGCTCGGTTCGCTTCCGACGGTCATCGCCGGAGCGGCGCAATTCGCGCAGGCGACACATTCAGACGCCTTGATCCCGGTGGCCGACGGGCAGCTCATGCCATTGGACGTCTTTTCGAAAGCTGCCTCCGTCGGTCTTGTGAACGTGGCGACCGACAATGGGGGCACGCCGCGTCACATTCCACTTCTGTTTCAGGTGCAAGGCAGCCTGGCACCGTCTTTCGCGCTCAGTGCCGCAGGCGTTTATCTCGGAGCCATGCCTTCTCTGACCGCCGAGGGAATACGGCTCGGGGAGCGCGTGCAACCGCTCGATCTCGGATGGCATATGCCGCTGAATTATTACGGTCCGCGCGGAACGGTCAGAACCATCAGTGCCCAGGACCTTTTCGACGGTGTCGCGGATCCGGCCGAGATCAATGGCCGGCTGGCCGTTCTCGGGGTGACCGCGACCGGAGTCGGCGACCGGTTCGCGACCCCCTTCGACCAGATTCTGCCTGGCGTTGAGGTTCAGGCGACGGCAATGGCTAATCTTCTGGACGGGTCTTGCCTGATTCGGAATTCCGCCGTCAGGTCGATAGATGCTGTCGCAGCTCTTTTGATCACCTGTCTCGGCGTTCTGGCGGTGGTGGTGTTGCCGCTGGCCGCCGCCTCCCTGACCTTCATCGGCCTTCTGACAGGATGGCTCGCGGCGATCACCGTTCTGTTCGGAAACGGCTACTGGTTCAATGGCGCGTTGCCGATCGTGGCCAGCGTTCCTCCCGTCGTGGCGCTGGTGATCTTGAGACAGGTGGCGGATCGCTACCGGACCCGGCGCCTGACGGTGGCGCAGGAAGCGCTCAGCCGGTTCCAGGCACCGGCGATCGCCAGACGCATCGCGGAGGACCCGTCCTTCCTGCTCGCGCCGAAGGAGCAGGACGTGGCCATACTGTTTATCGACCTGTCGGGTTACACCGGCCTGAGCGAGCGGCTCGGGCCCGCCCGCACCCGGGACGTGCTCAAGGCTTTCCATACGCTGGTGGTCAACGAGACCGGCAAGAACAACGGTCTCGTTCTGGATTTCATGGGCGACGGCGCAATGCTCGGTTTCGGTATTCCGGATGCCGGCTCAACGGACGCGGCCGATGCCTGTCAATGTGCTTTCGACCTTGCGCGCAGTGTCGGAGCCTGGATTTCCGACAGCGGCCTGGAGGGCGAAATCAGCGGCGTGCGGGTCGGGGGGCACTACGGGCAGGTTGTCCTGTCCAGGCTGGGGCACGAGAACCAGCAGCAGATCGCCGCGACAGGCGACTGCGTAAACGTGGCCAGCCGTCTTCAGGATGTTGCGAAGGGCCTGGAAGCATCGGTTGCCCTGTCGACCGATCTTACGGATGCCGCCAACGCCTCCGCGGACGAGCCATTTTCCGCGCACCGTGTGGAAACAGCGGCCATCCGCGGCCGCCAGAAGCATCTGAGGGTCGGATTGTGGACCCGGCAGGAAATCTTGAAGCCAATGCGGGTGGATGATCTGCCGGAACCGGCCGATCGACCGTCAGACTGAGCGCGGGCTCCGGTCCGCTTTCAGAGTATCTTGTAGAGCGTGGCGTCGCGCCGGATCATGTGATGAAACAGAACGGCTGCGATATGCACGGCGAACAGGGCGAACAGAATCCAGGCGCTCCATTCATGAATGGCCGATAGAGTTCCCGCGATTTCAGGCGATTTTCCGATCGGGCTCCAAACCGTGACGGCGCCGAACCACTTCAGCGGGAAACCGTGCGCGTTGGTGGCCAGAAACCCGCTGACGGGCATCACGATGAGAAACAGATAAAGAAGACCGTGAACGGATTCCGCCGCGATTTTTTCCATCGCGCTTCCTTCCGCCGGCGGCTTGCGGGCGATCAGCTTGTTGCCGACACGGACAAGCATCAGCCATAGGACCAGGAAACCGAAGCCCTCGTGCAGCATGTAGAAGTCCATCTTGGCATCGTTGTTGACGTAGTGGATGAGGAAACCGAGCGGCCAGGTTGCCAGGACCAGAACCGCCACGAGCCAATGCAGCAGACGGGTCGTCACGGCGTAGCGTTCGGACGGGGCCAGGGGGGTGCCTGCCGCCGAAGTTTGTGTCTGCAGGGTTTCCGACATTTCTCTCTCCGTAAGGTCTTGTACAAGGCGTCGGGGTCAAACACCGCAACGTCCGCCCGCCTCCCGCGCGCGCCTCGGCAGGATGGCTGGACCATGCCAGAAAACCTACGTCAAAGACACGATCTCCGCTACCGTTTGAAGCATGCGCAAACCAGTCTTGTGGTCGCTGCCGCCCCGTTTTGTCTAAGGCGGAAAGACGCGCTGGACCTGTGACGGACGGCACTGCGTCGATGGCAGACCCACATTTGGGGAAAGGCGTCAGGCGACCTGCTGGCCCCGGGGTTCGAGCCGTCCGCTCAGGATCCGGTCGGTGATCGCAGCGGACAACCAGATGCCGGTCAGTGTGATCCAGGCGGTGAGTGCGAAAATGGAAGCGCCTGTCACGCCTGCCCCTACCGCGCAGCCGCCGGCGAGCATGCCGCCGAACCCCATCAGCGTCGCGCCGGTCAGGTAGCGGGCCATGGATTTGCCCCCTTCGAAGCCCTGCAGTTCGAGCTGGCGTGTCAGGAATGCCGCCAGAAAGGAACCGAGAAAAACCCCCGGAACCAGGCCGATGTCGAAATCCAGGACATCGCCGGGAGGAGAGAGAACCAGCATGAGCGTGTCGGCGGAGGGGCCGGTGAAGGTCACGCCTTCGATCTGGACCGGATCAAAGGCCTGAAGGGCCATGGCTGACGTGAACCACCAGGCGAGGGGAATGGCAAGCCCGGCTCCGGCTGCCGCGATCAATTGCCAGGCAGGCACCTTTACCCGCCAGGCAATGACCAGACCGGCGATGAGCCAGAGACAGCCGAAGGCGATCGTCATCCCGGACGTCAGCCCCAGATGCGCCGTGATGTCGTTTCCACCCACGTCGCCGGTTGTCCAGAGCGCGGCGATCCATTCGCGGAACGGTTTCAGGATCCCGCGCAAACTTGCTTGCGCGACCACGGCGAACACAAGCCCGGACAAGAGGGCCCGCAGATTTCCGGTGGCGGAGAGGACGAGGAGCCGGCTGGCGCACCCGCGCGCGAGCACCATGCCGGTGCCGAACATCAGGCCGCCGAGAAGGGCGCCCGAAAGACTTTGCGGAGACGCGAGCTGGCGGGCCTCGTTGGCCTGAACCTCACCGATAGAGATCAGGACCTGGGTCCCGATCAAGGCGGCGGAAAACGACAGCAGCCAGACCGGCAGGCGATCGCCGGGCGTTCCCCGGGAGAACTCGATGCTCGCGGCGCGCAGACAAAAGCGGCTTTGCTGAGCGAAGGCGCCGAACAGGGCTCCAACCAGAAGCCCGCCCAGGGCCAGCAACCAGGGTTCGGAAATCCGGTCCAGCAAATAGGTCAAGTCCATGGCGCTTCCTCTCCCACCGCGCAAACTTCCGCCAATCCGCGGATGGTCCGGGTGTATTTCGAATTGCGCATTGACCAATCTCAAGGAAACATAGATAAATTCAAAACTATGCATGTGTGGAGGAGAGCATGTCTCAATCAAACTCGTTCAATCTGACAAGACGGCAGGTTTTATCGGCCGGCGTCGCGTTGACAGCCACAGGCCTGGCCGGTGTGCCAGGCCGAGCCGTCGCGGAGGCCAGCCTGGCGGTTGGTGATCATGAGTTGACCGTCTTTTCCGACGGCCACTTGTCCTTGCCGATGAACTTTGTCCTGCCGAACCAGAGCGAGCAGGAAATTTCGGAGCTTCTGACGCCCCATGGTCTGGCTACCGACGCCTTGCGACCGGACTGCAATGTCACGCTCCTGAGAAGCGGTGACCGCCTCGTCCTGTTCGATGTCGGTGCCGGGGCGAATTTTCAACCGACCGCGGGAGAGCTGCCGGGCAAGCTAGACGAAGCGGGGATCGACCCGTCGGACATCACCGACGTCGTCCTGACCCATGGTCACCCGGACCACCTTTGGGGAATCCTGGACGATTTCGACGATCCATTTTATCCGGAAGCCACCATTTGGGTGCCTCAGGCGGAATGGGATTTCTGGCGTGCGGACGACACCCTGGCGAAAACGCCGGAAGCGCGCAAGAGCTTCGTCGTGGGGGCGCAGGCCCGGTTCGAGGCCATTGAGGATCAGGTGTCGATGATCAAACCGGACCAGGAAATTTTTCCGGGTGTCGAGGCGGTCGATACGTCCGGCCATACGCCGGGCCACATGTCCTACGCGATCCACGGGGGAGCCGAGAGTGTTTTCATCATCGGCGACGCCATCACCAACTCAATTATCTCATTCGAGAAACCGGAGTGGATTTCCGGCACGGATACAGACGGTGAGAAGGGCGTCAAGACGCGCCTGCGTCTCCTTGACAGACTGGCGCAGGACAAGTCACGGGTGATCGGGTTTCACTTTCCCAATCCGGGCGAGGGCCGCGTCGAGAAAACCGGAGACGGTTACACATATGTTGCCGGTTGATCGAGGGAAACTTTTTTAAGGTACTGTCCCGGCCCTGAGCCGGGACGAAAGTTTCCCGACAAACACTTTCCCAGACCACAGTTTACTGAATAACTCTTTATTCGGCCGCGGAGGGATGCTGGTTGCGGCGGAAGGCGGCCAGTGCCGAGCCTTCGACCAGCCAGGCGAGGCCAACCCTGGCGCCCAGGGCCATGGAAATCATCACGACGGGGGCGGAAATGGCCAGGGTCGAGAAGGCCGTGATCCCCTGACCCACCGTGCAGCCCATGGAAATGACGCCGCCAATTCCCATCAACGTGCCGCCGAGAATGTGGCGTCCGAGTTCGCGGGCGTCGTCGCAGGCTTCCCAGCGTATGTCGCGTTTCCAGACGGCGGCGGCGACCGCGCCGAACAGGGTTCCGACGATCAGTCCGACACCGTAATCGGGCCATGTGCCGGTGTAGGTGATGAGCTGCATGATGGTGTCGCCCACAGGCACGACGAAGGAACCGGCCTCGATCTGGACCGGGTGGAATGACCGCGCGGCCATGAAGCTCGTCGCCCACCAGCCGAAAGGGATCACGCTGCCGATGACCATGGCCGCGCCGATCCTGGCATATTGCCGGCGGAAGGCCGGGGACTTGAACACCCAGAAGAGACCGGCCAGAAGGATCAGGATCGCGACGGCTCCCTGAAGTCTCATGCCGAAGATCGTGGAGACGATATCGCCCATGGACTGGCTGCCGCTGCCGGCGAAGGACACCGCCAGGTCGTCGACGAGCGGAACGCGAAGGATACCGACAATGCCGCGTTGCGTGGCGAGGGCGGACAGGCCGATGACGGTGAGAACCACCAGCGCCCGCAGACTGCCGCCACCCAGGCGCAGAACGGCGCCAAAGCCGCATGTTCCCACAAACGCCATGCCGATGCCGAACATGAACCCGCCCGCGATGGCGCCTGTCCAGGCGAAATCGGGCGACAGGTAGAAAGATGCCTTCAGATCGGCAAGACCGAGGCCGGACAGAAGCTGGCTGCCGGCAAGCGCGACGAGTGAGGCAAGAACCCAGAGTCTCAGGGTTCGGCTGTCTCCGGCATACCAATGGCGCTCCAGCGCCGACAGCGTGCAAAAATGGGTTGAGCGGGCAACGAAGCCCAGAACGCTTCCCGCCAAAATGCCGAGCAGCGGTGTCAGAAGCACCGGGTCAAGGACGATCATATGCGTTTACCGTTTCCCCCCAACACCCCGATGGTCTCCCCAAGATCCTCCCGAAGACCTTTATGAGGGCATCCTGAGCGTTTCCTCACGACTGTTTCAGGCCGCGGACCCGCGGATCAGAGCGCGAAAGACCTGAAACTGCGAATGTCCGCAGGGCCGGATTCCGGTTCTGCAAAACCTTCAGCGTGTTTCGGAAACCGTAGCAGGCCGCGCACAAAGCGGCAATCAAAGACGATGCTGCAGCGCACGCTTGCAGGCGGCCCGCTCAGCCTTCGTCAGGTTGTGGCCGGCCGGACGTCCTTGCAGAACAGCGTGTACAGGCTCTCGATGATCGAGCTGATTTCGTCGTCCAGGAGGCTGTAGTAGATCATGCGCCCGTCCCGGCGCGACTGGACCAGGCCTTCAAGGCGAAGCCGCGCCAGTTGCTGCGAGACGGCGGCCTGCGGCATGGTCAGGATGTCTTCCAGTTCGGAAACGGACTTTTCGCCTTCGGACAGCAGACACAGGATGACAAGGCGCACTTCATGAGACAGCGCCTTGAGCAGATCGCTGGCCTTTCTCGCCTGATCCATGAGCAGGTCGAGTTCCTCCGCATCCATATTTTTATCGAAGGCCGGCAGAATCATTTGAAACGCGCTTTCCTTGCTGGCGGTGCTGCTGCGATGCACAATCGAAGACTACACAGATACTTGCCTTAAGTCATTACAGATATCAACAGCGAGCTTAGTTGGTGTTTTCCGGCAGTTTCTGAAGCATTCCCGTAAGTAGTGGCCAGAAAAAATGCTCGCCGGGATAACCTCGCAGCCGGTCGATTTCCTGGCCCTCGGAAACGAGAACGAACGTCGGTGTCATTCGTTCCCTGGCAATGCCGTTGAGATCGGCGGGCCACGGCTCGGTGATGTCCACCCGCCGCAAGGGTGCCAGCCGGCCTTCTTCGGTCTTCGGATACGCGACGCCGATTTCCTCGTTCCAGCGCTTGCACCAGACACAGCCGGGTTGCTCCAGCATGAGCAGCTCAGCAGCCTTCGGAGCCTCGGTCCAAAAGAGGCCCGGAACGACGGTCATTGCGACCAGGAAGAAGCGGTAGGGTTTGACCATTTTGAAATCCATGCATTTCTGTGATTGCAATATATAGGATTATTTGAATATTTTAAAGCTGTCTCAATCGGGTGTCCCTGGGAGGAGTTGAATGCTCGATGTATCGCTCTGGGCGGCGTTTCTGGCCGGCCTGCTGTCATTCGTGTCGCCGTGTGTGTTGCCCATCGTACCGCCTTACCTGTGCTATCTCGCGGGTGTCAGTTTCGACGAGCTGAAAGGGGAGACCGCGACGGCGGCGACGGAACGGCGGGTCATCTTCGCGGCAATCGCCTTTGTTCTCGGCTTCTCCGCCGTGTTTGTCGCGCTCGGCGCGACCGCCAGCGTGATCGGCCAGTCGGTTGCTCGCTATTACGACATTCTTTCCTATGTGGCCGGAGCGATCATCATCGTCATGGGGCTGCATTTTCTCGGGCTGTTCCGGATCGGGCTTCTATTCCGGGAAGCCCGGGTTCATGTGGAAAGCAAACCCGCGGGATTGCTCGGCGCCTTTCTCATGGGGCTTGCCTTCGCCTTCGGCTGGACCCCATGCGTCGGGCCGGTGCTCGCGGCGATCCTGTTTGTCGCCGGATCCTCCGACACGACCTGGCAAGGCGCCGGTCTGCTTGCGGTCTATGCGCTCGGCATCGGCATTCCGTTCATTCTGGCGGCCGCCTTTGCCAGCCGGTTCCTAAAGTTTGCCGGGCGCTTCCGCAAACATATGGGCGCGGTGGAAAAGGTCATGGGAGGTTTGCTCGTTCTGACAGGCGTTCTTTTCATCACCGGCCAGATGTCCGCGATCGCCTTTTGGCTGTTGGAAACGTTCCCCGTGTTCTCGCAAATCGGCTGAAACGCCCGGGGAAAATAGAGGGAGGATATCGGAATGCGACTCTGGAAACGACTGGCTTTCGCTCTTTGCCTTGTCATGCTTCCGCATGCACAGGCTCTCGCGGCCACGGTGGGCGACGACGGTCTGCACAAGCAGCCCTGGTTCACGGTGACCTTCAAGGATATCGCCGAAGACATCGAGACGGCGGCGGCCGAAGGCAAGCGGCTGGCGATCGTCTTCGAACAGCGCGGCTGTATCTACTGCCGGCAGATGCATGAAAAAATTCTCTCCGATCCGGAGGTCACGGATTACATCAAGGAGAATTTCATGGTCGTTCAGTACAACATGTTCGGCGACGAGGAGGTCATCGATCTGGACGGCGAGGAGCTGAGCGAAAAGACGGCGGCGCGCAAATGGGGATTTGTCTTCACCCCCACGATCGTCTTTCTGCCGGAGGAGGTGCCGGAGAGCGGAACGGTCTCGGAAACGGCCGTCGCGATCATGCCGGGGGCTTTCGGAAAATGGACTTTCCTGAATATGTTTCGCTGGGTTCACGAAAAAGGTTATGATGGCGACGAACATTTTCAGAAGTATCATGCCCGTATAATCAATGAGTTACGGGAACAGGGACGGCTCGGTGCCGAGTAGCCGAGCGGCTTTGCACGATAAAATGCAAGATCGGCAAAAAGGCCTATTGCATAACATATGCAAAAAATCATATCTTTTAATGTGAGGAGGACAGGCGGAGGCGGTTTCGCATCCGTCGCGAAACGGACATTCGACGAAAGCGAGCCGTTTCACACTGAGGAGGAAAGCCGACATCATGAGTAAGGGCGCGACTAGAAAAGGCTTGCCGGCACTGCTGGCCGGCGCGGCGGTGATGGCCGCATCCGTGGCGAGTGCGGGCACCGTTGCCCCGGACAGTGTGCCGATCGTCGATATGGAGCTGCCCCAGTCCCTGACCGGGGTCGCGGGTGATCCCGTCGCCGGCCGCGAGACCTTCGCCGACCGGAAAAAGGGCAATTGCCTGGCTTGCCATGCCAATGCCGACCTGAACGACCAGCTGTTTCACGGGGAGGTCGGTCCGGTTCTCGACGGCGCGGCAGACCGCTGGGAGGAGGCCCAACTCAGGGCGATCATTGTCAATTCCAAGGACGTCTTCGGCGAACAGACCATCATGCCCGGATTCTACACCATGAAAGTCGGGATCAACGTTGCCGAGGATCATGCCGGAAAAACCATCCTGAGCGCACAGGAGGTGGAAGACATCGTCGCCTACCTCATGACGCTCAAAGAAGATTGATCTCGCGACTCAAGGAGCAAGAGATGACCATCACCAGACGCCAATTGTTCGGCCTGACGGCAGGCGCCGCCACCGTTCTGGCATTCAACCCGAAAATGTCCTTCGCGGCGGCCGATGAAACAGACGCTGCGATCAAGGCCTTCACCGGCGGCGCGGAGCCTGCCGCAGGCACCGTTTCCCTGGATACCCCGGAAATCGCCGAGAACGGCAACACGGTTCCGGTGGGTGTCTCGGTCGACAGTCCGATGACCGCCGACAGCTTTGTCGAGTCCGTGCTCATCCTGGCGGACGGCAATCCGAGCCCGGCCGTCGCGACGTTTCATTTCACCGCCATGAGCGGTGTGGCGGAAGCCAAGACCCGCATTCGCCTCGCCAAGACCCAGAATGTGATCGCGGTCGCGAAAATGAATGACGGTTCCACCTATATCGACCGCAAGGAAGTCAAGGTCACCATCGGTGGCTGCGGCGGCTAAGCGAGGAAAGGATCAACAGATATGGCATCTCCAAAACCACGCGTGAAAGTGCCGAAAAAGGCATCTCAAGGCGAAGTGATCACCATCAAGACGCTGATCAGCCATCCGATGGAGTCCGGGCAGCGCAAGGACAAGAAGTCCGGCGAACTCATTCCGCGGCAGATCATCAACAAGTTCACCTGCGAGTTCAACGGGCAGGTGGTCTTCAGCTGCGACATGGATCCCGCCGTTTCGGCGAACCCCTACGTCGAGTTCAGCGCCAAGGTGAATGAGCCCGGTACGTTCAAGTTCACCTGGGTGGACGACGATGGCAGCGTCTACGAGACGGAGAAAAAGATCGCTGTTGAATAGGCCGCGGTGTCAAGCCGCACAAATCGGGAGGAGACGATTTGGCTAAGACGGAAAGTAAGCTCGCCACCCTGCTAGCAGTGGCGGTGGTGAGTGCAAGCACTGCGGCACTTGCTGGGGGACCGGCGGACGACAAGCTTGTGATCGACGACGAAATCGAGATCAAGACTCGTGTGGCGGCTCCGGAGGGGCATCCGCTCGATGAACTGATTTCAGGCTGGCACTATCGCACGGACGAAACCCGTGCGCTGGAGGCCGACAGTTTCCAGAATCCCGGTATGCTTTATGTGGAGCGCGGAGAAGAAATCTGGAACACGGTCGATGGAGCGGCGGGCAAGTCCTGTGCGTCCTGTCACGAGGACAGCGAGAGTTTCCTGAAAGGACTTGGCGCAAGCTATCCTAAATGGGACGCGGATGCCGAACGGCCGATCAACATTGAGCTTCAGATCAACAAGTGCCGCGAAGAGAACATGGAGGCAAAGCCCTACAAGTTCGACGCGGCGGATCAGAAAGCCCTGACGACCTACATCAAGCACCAGTCGCTCGGAATGCCGGTCGAAGTCGATCTGACCCAGGGCGACATGGAGTCCTGGTGGGACAAGGGGGAGGAGCTCTACTATACGCGGACCGGCCAGTTGAACCTGTCCTGCGCTACCTGCCACGAAGACTATAACGGCAACTACATTCGTGCGGACCACCTGAGCCAAGGCAATGTCAACGGATTTCCAACCTACCGGCTGAAGCAGTCGGCGATGGTGTCTCTGCACAATCGCTTCCGCGGCTGCATCCGCGATACACGGGCGGCTTTCCCGCCCGCATTCTCGGACGACCTTATGGCGCTGGAAGTCTATGTGACCTGGCGCGGGTCCGGCCTGGGCGTCGAAACCCCGGCGGTTCGCCAATAGGCTGACTGCTTAACTTCCGGCGCGGTGGCAGCCGCCGCGCCGGACCTTTGCCGCACGGGCGGCGCGACTGAAATTCAACACCGCCTCCGGGAGGGTGCGGGTGCGCGAGGTGTCTTGCGCGCCAACGGGATCGATTTGCTAACGGCCGGCCGGTTTCAGGCCCTGCGGCCAGGATTTGGAGTGACGAGGGAATGTTCTCAAGACGCGAGTTCCTGATGGCGGCAACGGCGACCAGCGCCTTGCTCGGGTCCGGCATGGCCGGCTCCTGGTCCCGGCTGATGGCGCAGCAGGCGCTCAGCGAGGACCAATTGCTGGAGATGGCACCCAAGGGTCAGCTCACTCTGGTCCATATCACCGACATTCACGCCCAGCTGAAGCCGATCTATTTCCGGGAGCCGTCGATCAACCTGGGCATCGGCGACGTGAAAGGCAAGCCACCGCATGTGACCGGCGCGGTTTTCCTCAAGCTTTACAATATCGAAGCGGGTTCTCCGGACGCCTATGCCTTGACCTCCGAGGACTACGTGGCGCTTGCCAAGACCTACGGCAAGATGGGCGGCATGGACCGGGTTGCCACCATCGTCAAGCGCATCCGGGCCGACCGTGGCGCGGACAACGTCCTTCTTCTGGACGGCGGCGACACATGGCAGGGAAGTTATACCGCCAACCAGACCCTCGGGCAGGACATGGTCACGATCATGAACGCCCTCCAACCCGATGCCATGACCGGCCACTGGGAATTCACCTACGGCACCGACCGGGTTCAGGAACTCATTGAAGGCCTGCCTTTCGCGTTTCTCGGATCGAACATCTACGACAACGAATGGGATGAGCCGGCCTTCGAGAGCTGGAAGATGTTCGAGCGCGGCGGCGCCAAGGTGGCCGTGATCGGTCAGGCCTTTCCCTATACACCGATCGCCAACCCGCGCTGGATGATCCCCGGCTGGTCCTTCGGTATCCGCGAGGAGGATATCGCAGCCCATGTCGAGGAAGCGCGAAGCGAGGGCGCGGAGCTGGTCGTGCTCCTGTCCCACAACGGGTTCGACGTGGACCGCAAACTTGCTTCGCGCGTCGACGGAATCGACGTCATCCTGACCGGCCATACCCACGACGCGCTGCCTGAACCGGTGATCGTCAACGACACGCTGGTGATCGCTTCCGGCTCGAACGGCAAGTTCGTGTCGCGCCTCGACCTCGATATTCAGGACGGGAAGCTGGCGGGTTACAGTTATCGTCTCATCCCGGTGTTCTCGGACGTGATCACGCCGGACGCCGAGATGGCTGCCCTGATCGACGACGTTCGGGCGCCTTACGAAAGCGATCTGTCCCGCGTTCTCGGCAAGACCGAGGATCTCCTCTACCGGCGCGGGAACTTCAACGGCACGTTCGACGATCTGATCTGTCAGGCGCTGATCGAAGAGCGCGATGCCCAGATCGCGTTGTCGCCGGGGTTCAGGTGGGGCACGACGCTGCTGCCTGGACAGGAGATCACCTTCGAGGACCTGCACAATGCCTGCGCGATGACCTATCCGGCGGCCTACCGCTCGACGATGAGCGGGAAGATGCTCAAGGATATCATGGAAGATGTCGGCGACAACCTGTTCAACAAGGATCCCTACTACCAGCAGGGCGGCGACATGGTTCGCGTCGGCGGCATGGGCTACACCATCGATCCGAACAAGGAGATCGGCGAACGTATCTCCGATATGACGCTTCTGGCGACCGGCGAGACCATCGATCCCGCCAAGGACTATGTCGTCGCCGGCTGGGCTTCGGTCAACGAAGACACCGAGGGTCCGGCCATCTGGGACGTCGTTGAAAACCACATCACCAAAAACCCTGTCGTCAAGCTGCCGGACAACCAGTCCGTGAAGCTTGCCGGTTAAGTGAAATCGAGCAAGAGGACCAGTCATGAGTGACAAGACCGTTTCTCAATCGCCGAACCTGTCGCGCCGGTCGCTTCTGAAAGCCGGACTTGCCACGGGCGTGGCCGCAGGCGCGGTGGGAACAGCCCGCGCGGGCGGAGATCCGCTGATAACCGAAATCCAGGACTGGAACCGGTATCTCGGCGAAGGCGTCCAGGCGCGCCCCTATGGGATGCCTTCGGAATACGAGGCCCATGTCGTGCGCCGCGATGTGGAATGGCTCACCGCCTCCACGGAGAGTTCCATCAACTTCACGCCGCTGCACGAACTCGACGGCATCATCACGCCGAACGGCATCTGTTTCGAGCGTCATCATGGCGGCATCGCGGAAATAAATCCGGCCGACCACCGCCTGATGATCAACGGTCTCGTCGACACGCCGCTGGTCTTCACGATGGAGGACCTGAAGCGGTTTCCGCGCGAGAACCGGGTCTATTTCCTGGAATGCGCGGCGAACTCCGGCATGGAGTGGCGCGGCTCCCAGCTCAACGGCTGCCAGTATACCCACGGCATGGTTCATTGCGTCGTCTACACCGGCGTGCCCCTGAAGCTGCTCCTCGAAGAAGCCGGCATAAAGACCAACGCCAAGTGGGTGATGCCGGAAGGCGCGGATGCGTCCGCCATGACCCGCTCGATCCCGATGGAAAAGGCGCTCGACGACTGCCTTGTCGCCTTCAAGATGAACGGCGAGGCGCTGCGCCCGGAACAGGGCTATCCGTTGCGGATGGTCGTTCCCGGCTGGGAAGGCAACATGTGGGTCAAGTGGCTGCGCCGGATCGAAGTCGGCGACGAGCCGTGGCATCAGCGCGAGGAAACCTCCAAGTACACCGACCTCCTGGAGAACGGCAAGGCTCGCCGGTTCACCTGGGTCATGGACCCCAAATCGGTGATCACCAACCCGAGCCCGCAGGCGCCGATCAGCCACGGCAAGGGGCCGCTGGTGATCTCAGGCGTCGCCTGGTCCGGCAATGGCCGCATCACCCGGGTGGATGTGTCCCTCGACGGTGGGCGCAACTGGAAGACCGCCCGCATCGACGGTCCGAGCCTGCCCAAGGCCATGCACCGTTTCTATCTCGACATCGATTGGGATGGTTCGGATCTGCTGCTGCAGTCCCGCGCGATGGACGAGCACGGTTACTACCAGCCGACCAAGAACGAATTGAGGGTCTCTCGCGGCGAAAACTCGATCTACCACAACAACGGCATCCAGACCTGGCATGTCAAAGCAGACGGGACGGTGGAAAATGTCGAAGTTTCTTAAAGCTCTCAGCCTGGGCGTTTCCATCGCGGCGCTGCCGGTCGTGGCCGGTGCCGCATTCGCCGGCGATGCCGCGCAGGGCGAAAAGGTCTTCAAGAAATGCCGGGCCTGCCACGCGGTCGGCGAAGGGGCCAAGCACAAGGTCGGTCCGGAGTTGAACGACGTGTTCGGCCGAACCGCCGGCTCCATAGACGGCTTCAAATACTCCAAGGCGATGATTGCGGCCGGCAACGAGGGGCTTGTGTGGGACGAGACCACCATGGCCACCTACCTCGAAAAGCCGAAGGCGATGATCAAGGGTACGAAGATGGCTTTCGCCGGCCTGAAGAAGGACGACGATGTGGCGAATGTCATCGCCTATCTGGCGACCTTCTCCAGCGCCGCTGCGGCCAAGGAAGAAGAGCAGAGCTCCGCGGCGCCTGCCGCCGATGCGGAAACGCAAACGGCCAGCGCGGACCAGCCGGCGGCTCCCGTCTCGGCGACGCGCGACGGTGGTGTTTTCGGGCTGGGCCGGGAAGCGCTGCCTGAGGAAATCGCCGCCTGGGACATCGACATTCGTCCCGACGGGGCCGGTCTGCCGGTCGGCTCCGGCACGGTGGCCGACGGAGAGGTTCTTTACACCGACAACTGCGCGGTCTGTCACGGCGACTTCGGCGAAGGTGTCGGACGCTGGCCGGTTCTCGCGGGCGGGCACGACACGCTCGCCGACGAGCGTCCGGAAAAGACCATCGGCTCTTACTGGCCGTATCTGTCGACCGTTTACGACTACGTCCGCCGGGCGATGCCGTATGGAAATGCGCGCTCGTTGTCCGATGACGATGTCTATGCCTTGACGGCCTATCTGCTTTACCTGAACGATATCGTCGATGACGAGGATTTCGAGCTGTCGAATGAAAACTTCACCGACATTCGTCTGCCCAACGAAGAGAACTTCTTCTTCGACGACAGGGATGAGGAGCCTCACTACGCTCAGAAAGGCGAGCCCTGCATGAGCGATTGCAAGGCGGATGCGGTCAAGATCACGCAGCGGGCGCGCATCCTTGACGTGACGCCTGGATCGGTCGACGACGACCAGGCCGCGGCGGGAGGCGGCGTGGACTGACGCAACGGGTTTGGGAGGACCCGACATGACAATGGCCGAAACAATCAGGCTTGCCTTGCGGCTTCTCGAAGCCGGGGGGAAGGTCTGGCCGAAAGCGGGTCTTTCCACTCTTGCCTTTCTCTTCCTGGCCGCTTCAACTGCGGCGCAGGAAGGAGACCCCGAAAAGGGGGCGAAGCTTTTCAAAGCCTGCAAATCCTGTCACGAGATCGGTGCCGAAGCCAGGAACGGTGTCGGTCCGCATCTCGACGGTCTTTTCGGTCGGCAGGCAGGGATCCTCGACGGTTTCAAGTATTCCAGCGCGATGAAGAAACAGGGCGAGGAGGGGCTCGTCTGGAACGAGTTCACGCTCGATCAGTATCTGAAGAAACCGCGCGCCTATGTGCCGGGTACGCGCATGTCCTACCGGGGCATGTCCAGGGATGCCGAGCGCACCCATATCATCGCCTATCTCAAGACCCTTTCCAGCGAAGCGCCGGCGGAAAATCCCACGGCCGCGAAACCGCACCGTCCGGAAATGGGCGCCGCCGCGATGGACTTGACCGGCGATCCGGATTACGGCGAGTATCTGTCCAGCGAATGCGTCACCTGCCATCAGATCACGGGCCGGGCGGACGGCATTCCCTCCATTGTCGGCTGGCCCAAGGAGCCGTTCATCCGGGCCCTCTTCGAATACAAGACAAACGTGCGCAGTCATCAGGTCATGCAGAACATGACGATCAATCTCGGCAACGAGGAAATCGCAGCGCTTGCGGCTTATTTCGGATCCCTCGATCCACAATAAAGGTTTGGAGCATCTGCCGCCCGCTGCTCAACTGGGAGGAAGAAAATGCCAAGAATCTCACGCCGGACATTCGGAGGGCTGATGGGCGCGGGCGCTGCGTCGCTCGCCCTGCCTTATTACGCCCGGGCCCAGGGCAAGCCGAGGGCCGTGGTCATCGGCGGCGGGGCCGGCGGGGCGACCGCCGCGCGCTACATGGCCAAGGACGCCGGGGAGGATCTCAACGTCACCCTGATCGAGGCCAACCCGAAATACACGACCTGCTTTTTCTCCAACCTCTATCTGGGCGGTTACCGCGACTTCGAGTCCATAACGCACGGCTATGACAAGCTTGCCTCCAATTACGGCATCACCGTCGTCAACGGCCGGGCCGAGGCCGTGGACCGGGACGCCAGGGAGGTGACGCTGGCGGACGGATCGAAGGTGCCGTACGACCGGCTGATCGTCGCGCCCGGGATCGACCTTATCTACGACAGCGTGCCCGGTTACTCGGAAGAGGCATCCGAAATCATGCCGCATGCCTGGAAGGCCGGTCCGCAGACGCAGTTGCTAAAGGCCAAGCTGGACGCGATCGAAAACGGCCAGCAGATCGTCATGGTGGCGCCGCCCAATCCCTACCGCTGCCCGCCGGGACCCTACGAACGGGTTTCCATGATGGCGCATGTTCTCAAGCAGAAGGGGTTCAACGACAGCAAGATCGTGATCATCGACCCCAAGCCGAAATTCTCCAAGCAGGCCCTCTTCCAGGAAGGCTGGGACAAACACTATCCGGGCATGATCGAATGGTACGGACCGGACGTTCACGGCGGTATCGCGAGCGTCGACCCTCAGACTGGGGAGGTCGAGACCGATCTCGACACGTTCAAGGGGGCGCTCGTCAACGTGATCCCGGCTCAAAAGGCCGGCGGGATCGCGGCGCAGGCCGGGCTTGCCAACGACAGCGGTTTCTGTGCCATCGATCCGAAGTCCATGCGCTCGCAGGCGGACGACAACATCTTCGTGATCGGCGATGCCTCGATTGCGGGCGACATGCCGAAATCCGGCTTCTCGGCGAACAGTCAGGCCAAGGTGGCCGCCATGGCCATTCGGGGAGACCTGCTCGGATCGAAAGTCTTTCCGGCCAAATACTCCAATACCTGCTGGAGCCTGATCGAGACCAACGACGGTGTGAAGGTCGGCGCGCAATATGCTCCGTCCGCAGAAAAGATCGCCTCGACCTCAAGCTTCATCAGCCAGACCGGCGAGGACGACGCCGTGCGCCAGGCGACCTACGAGGAATCGGTCGGCTGGTACAAGGGGATCACAACCGACATCTTCGGAGCCTGACACCGGCTTCGTTTGGAGGTTCAGCGTTCCGGTGCCCCGGCGGCCTGTAAGGAGGGGTCGGCGGGGTGCCGGGCACCTGTGTGGCGAAATCTCTGAACACCTGACGTGAGATCAGATCCCGGCAGGGGCCAATTCGCCGTCGATGACGCAGCGGAACAGGTCCGTGCTGTCGCGGGGCGTGTAGCCGGCGATATGGCGGATGAGGTTGCGCAGCGTCTCGGCCGCGCCCTTTTTGTCGCTTGCGAGATCCTGCATGTGCCAGCGGACCACGCGCCAGAAACTGGCCGAGAATGTGTCCCGCAGGATCGGGTCCGGGATCACTTCGGCCAGCAGAGCGTGCATCCTGTTCCTGAGATCGTAATGAAGATCGCGGTCCTCGTCCTCCAGCATGGAGGCCATGCCGGCCAGCGCCAGAATGTCGGAATGCTGGGCGATGGTCAGGGGCGGCAGCTGGTGGAGCAGTACCGCCTGCAGGATGCCGCGATGGGTCACAAGATCGCGGTTGCGATTGTCTTCCGCCATGGCGACGACGACCGTGCCGACGCCGCTTTTCGTTTCCACCAGCCTTTCGTAGGCCAGGCGCTGCAGGATCTGGCGGATCGGGGTCCGCGACATGCCGTATTGCGCCGTCAGGGTCGTTTCGTGAAGGATGAGATCCTCACCGGGCGGAGCCATGCAGATGGTGCGCCGCAAGGCGTCGAGCGTTCTGGTGTGTTTGGTGTCGAATTGAGAGGCCTGGGTCATGTGTTTCTGGTACGGTTCGATTTCTTGCGGAACGGCTTTACGGAGGTGATATATACCTGTATACAGGTGTAATTCGTTGTCTCAGTATACATATCCCCGATGATTCCACCAAGTGCGCCGCCTCCCCAAACCACAAAGCTCCGCGCCTTGGATCTGGCGGTCGCGGCCGGTCTGACGGCTTTGCTCCTCCTTGCCGTGGTCAACATCTTTCTGAACATGTCCGCGGCCGGGATCGCTCCCGGATACGGCTTTCTGGTTCAGGAGGCGGGCTTCGACGTCAGCGAGTCCCTGATCCCTTACCAGCCGGACGACACTTACGGCAGGGTCATCCTGACCGGGTTGGTCAATACCATCTTTCTGGCCGGCGTCTGTCTGGTTCTGTCCACCGCAATCGGAGTTGCTGTCGGGTTGACGAGCGTCGGACCGAGCCCGCTCGGGCGCGTCCTTGCGCTCGGCTATGTCGAACTCTTCCGCAACCTGCCAAAGCTTCTGGTCCTGCTCGTGCTTTATGTGGTTGCGGTGAACGGTTTACCGCACGTCCGTCAGGCGGTTTCCCTGGGGCCGGTCTTCCTGTCGAACCGGTCGGTCAATTTCCCTGTTCCCGAGCTGGATGCGACGGCCTTGATCCCGATGGCGGTGCTCTGCGCGGGACTTTTGTTTTGCGTCTTGAGGTCCCGCAGCCGATGGCGAAAAGGTATCGTTGCGGACTGGAAAGAGCGATGCCTGCAGTTTGCCGTTGTCCTGGGGCTGCCGGTTCTTTGCATTCCGGTCTTTGCCGTTCACGTCGGGGTTTCCGTGCCGGAGCTGAAGGGCTTCGATTTCAAAGGCGGTGGACGGATTTCGCTCCAGTTCGCGATCATCGCGCTGACCCTGGGGCTTTATCACGGCGCCCAGATCGCCGAAGTGGTGCGCGGCGGTCTTCAGGCCATTCCCGCAGGGCAGACAGAGGCCGCGAGGGCGCTGGGTCTGAAACGCTGGCAGGTCATCCGTCTCGTGATCCTGCCCCAGGTGGTCCGGATCGTCATCCCGCCGATGAACAATCAATATGTCAACCTGATCAAGAACACATCCATCGCCATCGCCGTTGGCTATTCCGACCTGATGTCGGTGACGGGCACCATCATCAACCAGACGTTCAAGCCTTTCGAGATGATGCTCATCACCATGGGGCTCTACCTCGGCCTGTGTACTTTCCTGACAACCGTGCTCAACCGGTTTCACCGCCGGCTGACGGAACGCGAGACGAGGTGACAGATGACGGGTGGAGCAATGAACCGGCTCGTTCCGTTCTTCCGGGAAGCGTTCGCAACACCCCTTGCCGGAGTCCTGTCTCTCCTGGCCTGCGCCTTGACCGGAGTGCTGGCCATGGGCGCTTTCAAGTGGCTGGTTCTCACCGCCGTCTGGCCCTGGCAGGCGGCCGGGGCCTGCAAGGATCTGGCGGGGTTTTGCTGGCCCTTCCTGATTGAAAAGACCCGTTTCATCCTGTTCGGCACCTATCCTTACGCGCTTCACTATCGTCCCGCGCTCGTTTGCCTGATCCTGTGTGTCTTTGCGGTGGTCACGTGCCGCCATCTGGTGGCCGCGGCTCCGCTCCTGAGCGCAAGGCAGCTGGCGGCGAGCTGGATCGCGGTTATCGTGGCTTCCTTCGTGCTGATGGGCGGTGGGATATTCGGACTGGAGCCGGTCGATCCGGTCCGATGGAACGGCCTGCCGATCCTTCTCATCCTGTCGATCGTCGCCGTGGCGCTGGCCTTTCCGCTCGGGGTCTTTTTGTCGCTCGCCCGTGTCCAGAGCTCCTATCCCCTGCTGGCGCGCTTCGCGGCCGCCTATGTCGAAATCGCGCGCGGCGTGCCGATGCTGACGGTGTTGTTTGTCGGCATTTTCGTTCTGCCGCTGATGCTGCCTGAAGGTGTCGGTATTTCGCCCGTTCTGGCAACACTCGTGGCGCTGGTGTTCTTCCATGCGGCCTATTTCGCCGAAGATGTGCGCGGCGGGCTGCTTGGCTTGCCCAAAGGGCAGGACGAAGCAGCCAAATCCCTCGGCATGACCTACTGGCAGTCCACCCGGCTGGTGGTGTTGCCGCAGGCGTTGCGCCGCAGCCTGCCGTCGCTGGTGAACAGCATCATCGGCGCCTACAAGGATACGTCTCTTGTGGTGGTTGTCGGTATCCACGATCTGACCGCGACCGCGCGCATGTCCTTCGGCGATCCGGCCTGGCGCGACAACGCGGTGGAGGCCTATGCGCTGGTCGCGATCTGGTTCTTCGTCTCCTGCGCGTTTCTGTCCGGGATCGGGCGCACACTTCACAGAAACACCGTTTCCTGAGGTTTTCCCTGGCCGCAAGTAAAGCCGCCATGCGGGAAACGGTCCCTCCGGGTGTCGATTGAAAATTTCAGGCTGGACAAGCGTCAAGAATTTGTAACAATATACTTGTATACAGGTATTGAGGTGAGCGAAAGACACCTTTGAAGCAAAGGAAAGTTCCCAATGAAAAACCTTTTGATATCGACCGCATTCCTCGTGGGCGCATTCGCGGCCGCGCCGGCGCTTGCCGGCGACGTCCTGGACGACATCCTCTCCAAGGACCAGCTCATCTGCCTGGTCAACCCGAACTCGCCGGGTTTTTCGGTGCCGGACAGCGAAGGGATCTACCAGGGGTTCAACACGGACTTCTGCCGCATGGCTGCCGCCGCCATTCTGGGTGACGCAGGCAAGGCCGACATCCGCGGGATCGGATTTTCGGATTCCATGAAAACCCTGGTCGCCGACGGGGCGCATATGGCGTCGCGCTCGATCACCGCGACCGGCACCCGCGATGCCGATCCGGGCCTCGCCTTCGTCGCCACGACCTTTTATGACGGTCAGGGCTTCATGGTGCCGAAATCCCTCGGTGTTACCAGCGCGGCCGACCTGAACGGTGCCACGGTCTGCGCCGAAGACGGCTCGACGACACTCCTTAACATCGCGGACTGGTTCGGAGACCGGGGTATCGAGTACCGGGTCGAAAACATCGCGGACAAGACCGCGCGGCTCGAAGCATTCTTCTCCGGTAAATGTGACGTCTATGCCTCTGACGTGACCGCGCTCCTGAGTGACCGTCTCCTGTCGGAAAAGCCAGAAGCCTACACGATCCTTCCCGAAGTGATTTCGGCAGAGCCCCTGACGCTCGTCACTCAGCCGGATCAGGCACTGGAAGCGGCTGTCTTCTGGGCGTTTCAGGTGATGATCAATGCCGACCAGTTCGGGGTCACCTCGAAGAACGTCGACAGCATCGTCGCGGATCTGGAAAATCAGCCCAAGGCGGTCCGCCGCCTGTTCGCCGAAGACAGCGCCACCGCCGAAATGGCCGACAAGCTGGGCCTGCCCAAGGATTGGGCCTATCGGGTTATCGCGCAGGTCGGCAGCTACTCGGAAGTTTTCGAGCGCCATCTCGGCAAGGAAACACCGTTCGGCATCGAGTTGAAGGAAACCGCCAACGCCCTGACTCGCGACGGCGGCCAGATGTACGCCTATCCGATCCGCTAAACCGGCCTTGGCGGAGGGGAGCTCAAAGAGCTTCCCTCCGCACGGCAAATGCCTTTCCGCAAGAAAAAGATATAAAAAGCATGAGTGACCCTCTTTCGGAGAAATACCCTCCCGACCTTCGCGACCGTCTCATGGAAATCGAAACCAGCGTCAGAAGCGATATTCCCTGTCCCGGAGCGGGGCGCATTGTCACGCTCGGTTTTCCGGGGCTGGCCTTCGACGTCCGGGGCGCCACCTTTGTCGACAAGGAGCGGATGGATGCGACGCTGGCGGACCGGGCGCTTGAGCCCTGCCGCCTCCTGATCGTTCTACTGGAGGAAGAAGAAGTTCCCGAGGAGGCCTGGAGCCTCTTGAAGGAAGCCGCGAACCGGAAATCCATTCGGATCGAGCATCTGCCGATCAGGGATTATGAGGCACCTGACGATGCGTTTCAGGAGAAGTGGCAGTCTGTCGAACCCGAAATCCGCGCGCTTCTCGCGGCGGGCGGCACGGTCGCGCTGTCCTGCCACTATGGGGCGGGCCGGTCCGGTACGGTCGCCGCAGGTCTGCTGATGGATCATGGCCTCGATGCCGATGCGGCGATAAAAACCGTTCGGGCGCATTTCCCGGAGTCCATCGAAAGCGACAAGCAACTGGAGTGGCTGAAGCGGAAGGCCGGGTAAGAGACGCGGTCGACCGGGTTTCCCCGTACCTTCAGACTGCCGCGTCCACTTCTTCCAGGACGACCTTGTAGCCCCAGAGCCGTTCGACGTGTCCGATGGTCGCGTCCCGGCCGGCCGCGTCCAGGGGCACGCGATCACGGCGAACGGCCTTCAGATGCAGGCATCGGTCGCCCAGAAGATCCGCGTCGACGACCTGGATATCCGGTTCCATCGTCGAGAGATCGTGGTTCCGCGCCAGAACCTCGCGCAGCTTTCTGTAACCGCGCGCGTCGTGGATACCGGTCACGGTGCAATAGGGTTCCCGGGCCTCGTCAGACAGCGCGAACATCCGGAAACGGCGCATCACCGAGGGCGACAGGAACTGCTGGATGAAGCTTTCGTCCCGGTAATTCGCCCAGGCATGCTTCAGCACGCCGCGCCAGTCGCCACAGCCTGCGATGTCGGGGAACCACTCCCTGTCTTCTTCCTGCGGGGCCTCACAGATCCGGCGGATGTCCTGCATCATCGCGAAGCCGAGCGCGTAAGGGTTGATGCCGCCGAACCTCGGGTCGTCGAAATCCGGCTGGGTCAGCACATTCGTATGGCTATGCAGGATTTCCAGCATCGCGCCGTCGCTGATCCGCCCGTCCTCGTAGAGCTTGTTCAAAATGTAGTAATGGACGAAACAGGCGCAGCCCTCGTTCATGACCCTGGTCTGTTTCTGCGGATAGAAATACTGGGCGACGTTTCGGACGATCCTGAGGATCTCGCGCTGCCAGGACCGGAGAACCGGACTGAATTGTTCCAGGAAAAACAGCAGGTTTTCTTCCGGAAGCTGCATCCGGCGCTTGCGTTCCTGTAGCGCGGCGTCCGTCTCCTCAGTCCCCTCCCGGCGGTGGGGCAGGGTGTTCCAGAGATAGTAGACATTCTGTTCCGCAGCCGCGAGCCGTTCCAGGCGCTGGTCTTCGGCTTCCTTCAAGGACAACTGGCGCGGCCGGCGGTGGCGGAAGACGCCGACAGACATCAGGGAATGAGCGGCATCCAGAATGGCTTCGACTTCCTCCGTGCCGTGTTTTTCCTCGCAGCCGGCGATGAAATGGCGCGCGTAATCGAGATAGTCGAGAATACCGTCCGCGTCGGTCCACTGCCTGAACAGGTGGTTGGACTTGAAGAAGTGGTTGTGACCGAAGGCCGCGTGAGCCATCACCAGCGCCTGAAGCGGCATGGTGTTTTCTTCCAGGCAATAGCTGATGCAGGGGTTGGAGTTGATGACGATCTCGTAGGCGAGCCCGCGGGCCCCTTTCCGGTAGAGCCGCTCGTGGCCGAGGAAATGCTTGCCGAAGGACCAGTGATGATACATCAGCGGCATGCCGATGGAGGAATAGGCGTCAAGCATCTGTTCGGAGGAAATGATTTCGACCTGGTTGGGATAACAGTCGAGTGCCAGGTCCGTGCGGGCAACCTCCTCGATGGCGTCATAGGTCCGGTGCAGCGTGTCGAAATCCCAGTCGGTCTGGTCGAACAGGAGCGTGCCTTGGGAACGGGCGGCAGGATCAGCCATTGGTCAGTCCCTCGTGATCGCGGGCGAAAAGCTCCCGGAAAACCGGATAGATGTCGCCGGCCTTCGAGACGCGCTTGAGCGCGAAATTGGGCCAGACTTCCGCGACCTTGCGGTAGGTCTCCCAGAGTTCCATGCCGGTCGCCTCGCTGTTGATCAGCATGGCTTCGTCCTCGCCGACGATCTCCACATAGGCGAAATACTGGCACACCGGCATAAGCGCCTCGTGCAGGATCGCGGCGCATCTGGCGCTGTCGCCGTTGAAGTTCTCGCCGTCGGAGGCCTGGGCAGCATAGATGTTCCATTCCGAAGGCGGATAGCGTTCGGCGATGACTTCCTTCATCTTGACGAGCGCCGTGCTGACGACCGTGCCGCCGGTCTGGGGCGAATAGAAGAATGTCTCCTCGTCCACCTCGGAAGCGTCATGGGTATGGCGGATGAAGACGATGTCGGTCTTCTCGTAACGGCGTTCCAGAAACATGTGCAGGAGCATGAAGAAGCGCTTGGCGAGGTCCTTCTCGCGCTCTCCCATGGAGGCGGAAACGTCCATCAGGCAGAACATCACTGCATTGGCGTTCGGATCCGGCTGCTGCTGGAAATAGTTGTAGCGCACGTCCAGCGGATCGATATAGGCGATGACCTTGCGCCGCCGGGCGGCGTCCTCGTATTTCGCCCTGAGCGCGATCAATTCCCGGCGCTGGTCGTCGCTCGGGGAGGCGACCTGTTCCAGGACGAGGATCCTTTTCAGGATTTCTTGCGCTTCCTTGTCCGTGGGCCGTTTCAGCCCGATCCGCCGGCCGAGCGCGTTGCGCATGGTGCGGGCCACGTTGATATTGGCCGGCGACCCGGTCGTGGAATAGCCGGCGCGCTGCGGATGGGTCCGGGTGATCTCCTTCAGGCTTTGCTTGATGAGGTCCGGCAGTTCCAGATCCTCGAAAAAGAAGTCGAGAAACTCCTCCCGCGACAGGGCGAACAGGAAACCGTCCTCACCGTCGCCGTCGGGCGAGCCCTGCCGGCCGGCGCCTGCCGAACCGCCGCGCGGCGGTTTGCGGATCTTGTCGCCCGCGTGAAAGGCCTTGTTGCCGGTCAGAACCCGTTCCTGGCGGCCGCCTTCCGAGGCATTGCGGAAGGACGGTTCGGCGACGCCGCCGGTGGGGACGGAGACGTTCTTGGCGCGGCCGACATCGGCGATACCGCGCTCGCGCACAGCTTCCTCGACCGCCTGCTTGATCTGCGAGCGCACCCGTTTGAGGAACCGGCGTCGGTTGGACAGGCTCTTGTCTTTGGGGTTCAGCCGGCGGTCGACGAAATGGGCCATGTTTAACCGTTCTCCAACCGCGCTACCCCGCCTTGTTGACGCGCATGTACCATTCCACCAGCCTGCGGACCTGGCGTTCGGTATAGCCGTGGCCGGTCATGCGCTCGACGAACTCGTGATGCTTGGCGTCGGTCTCCTTGTCCCGCTTGGCGCCGAAACTGATCACCGGCAGCAGTTCCTCGACCTTGCCGAACATGCGCTTCTCGATCACCTGGCGCAGTTTCTCGTAGCGGCGCCAGTCCGGGTTCCGGCCGTTGTTTTCCGCCCGGGCGCGCAAAACGAATTTCACCACCTCGTTGCGGAAGTCCTTGGGGTTGGAGACGCCCGCCGGCTTCTCGATCTTTTCCAGTTCCTTCTCCAGGACGTCCCGGTCGAAGAGCTGGCCGGTATCGGGATCCTTGTAGTCCTGTTCCTCGATCCATGCGTCCGCATAGGCGATATAGCGGTCGAAGAGGTTCTGGCCGTAGTCGGTGTAGGATTCCAGATAGGCCTTCTGGATCTCGTTGCCGATGAACTCGGCATAGTGGGGCGCCAGTTCGCTCTTCAGGAAATCAAGATAGCGGAACTCGGTTTCCTTGTCGTACTGCTCACGCTTCACCGCCTGTTCCAGCACATACATGAGATGGACGGGGTCGGCGGAGACTTCCTCCGTGTCGTGGTTGAAGGTTTCCGACAGGACCTTGAAGGCGAAGCGGGTCGAAATACCGGTCATGCCCTCGTCCGCGCCGGCGGCGTCGCGATATTCCTGAAGCGACTTCGCCTTCGGGTCGGCGTCCTTCAGCATTTCGCCGTCATAGACCCGGAGCTTGGAATAGAGCGTCGAGTTCTCGTGCTCGTGCAGGCGGGTCAACACGCTGAACCGTGCCAGAAGCGGCAGGGTTTCGGGTGCGCAGGGCGCGTCCGCCAGCGCGCTCTGGCTGAGAAGCTTCTCGTAGATTTCCGTTTCCGCCGAGCAGCGAAGGCAATAGGGGACCTTGACGACGCTGATCCGGTCCAGAAAGGCCTCGTTGTTCTTGTTGGTCTTGAACTGGTGCCATTCCGACTCGTTGGAATGGGCCAGGATCAGCCCCTGGAAGGGCAGCGCGCCGATGTTTTCCGTGCCGACGTAAGACCCTTCCTGGGTGGCGGTCAGCAGCGGGTGCAGCACCTTGATCGGCGCCTTGAACATCTCGACGAATTCCATCAGCCCCTGCGTGGTGCGGTTGAGCGCGCCGGAATAGCTGTAGGCGTCCGGGTCGTTCTGGCTGAATTCCTCAAGCTTGCGGATGTCCAGCTTGCCCACGAGCGCGGAGACGTCCTGGTTGTTCTCGTCGCCCGGTTCGGTCTTGGTGACGCCGATCTGGTGGAGGCGGGAGGGGTAGAGCTTGACGATGGAGAATTTGGAAATGTCGCCGCCGAATTCCTCAAGACGCTTGGCCGCCCAGGGCGACATCAGGCCGGTCAGGAGGCGGCGGGGAACGTTGTACTTGTCCTGAAGCAGGTCGCCCATCCGGTCTGGGTCGAAAAGGCCGAGTGGGGATTCGTAAACGGGACTGATCTGTTCGCCTGCCTTGAGCACATAGATCGGTTCCTGTTCCATCAGTTTTTTCAGGATTTCGGCGATGGAGGACTTGCCGCCGCCGACGGGGCCGAGCAGATAGAGGATCTGCTTGCGTTCCTCCAGTCCCTGGCTGGCGTGGCGGAAGAAGCCGACGATGCGCTCGATCGTCGCTTCCATTCCGAACAGGTTCTTGAACGGTTCGTAGCGCTTGATCGTCCGGTTCATGAATATCCGGCCGAGACGCTGATCCTGGCTCGTGTCGATGACCTCGGGCTCTCCGATGGCGGCCATCATCCGTTCAGCCGCCGTCGCGCGCATCAACGGGTCATCCCTGCACCCGAGCAGATAGTCCTGGATCGAGAGTTCTTCGAGGTTCTTGGCTTTATAATCCTCGGCGAAGCGTGTGTAGATCTCCATGCTTTCAACTTCCATTGTTGAGCGACCCCGCGGAATCGACCCCTCAAGAGTACATGGTGTCGTCAGGCGCCATGGCAATTCAAACTTTTCGATTCCGCCTAATTTTCCTTTTTCCAGAGAAATCGGGGGCCGAAACAAAAAACGGTTCGACGCAAGTTGTTGAAACTGCCGGTGTCTTTGCAAGGCTTCGCCGTTTGTGGCAAAGCGCCCAGGGTCCGCGGCCGCTTCGGAAAAAACCGATAGCCGGCTCAATTGGGCCGACCGGACGTCGAAAAGCCAAAACCGGTTTTTGGCTTTTGTTGCGGAGGGCCCGGTTCCACGAACTGTGCTGGGAGAAGTCTCCCATCGCCGGTTCGCCGATTCAACAGGAGAATGAAAAAATCGATTTCAGGCGCTGTTTCAGGTTTGGCGCAGCTGGTCGAGAAGCGACACCTTGGCACCCAGAATATGGTCCCTGATCAGGGTGTGGGCCAGGTCCGCGTCGCCTTTTTCGCAAGCCTTGAGAATGACGGTGTGTTCCCTGTCCGCCTGTTGCTTGCCGTTCGACATGACAAGTTGAGCCCGGATCAGGCGCTCTACCCGGTCAAGGGCGTTGCCGGCAACTTCCTTGAAGTAGTTCAGGTTGCTGGCGCTGTAGAGCGTTTCGTGAAGGTCCCGATTGAGGTCGCCCCAGGTCATCGGATCGGTGGACGCTGAAAACGCCTCGCATTTTTCCCGCGCCTTATCGAGGATTTCCTCGGTCATGTTTGGCACGGCGCTGCGGATAATTTCCGGCTCGAGCAGGGCGCGCAGGTCGAAGATTTCCTCGACTTCCGCTGTCGACAGTCCCGCGACAACAGCTCCCTTGTAGCGCTGCGTCTTGATCAGGCCCTGTTCCTCCAGCCGTGACAGGGCTTCGCGCACCGGGATGCGGCTGGTGTTGAAAAGGCGCGCGATCTCGTCCTGGCGAAGCGGTTCCCCCTCTTCGATCTGACCTTCGATTATGGCCTTTCGCAACGCGTCGAACACGATCGCGGACGCCGATGCGGTCGCGGCAATGTCCATCGGTTTCAGCTTCATGACGTTCTCGCTCCTCGCCCCGCCTTTCTAGGGGAATGCTCCCATGCGGTGAAGAGGGAAATTATACGATTTATTTTATATTGAATATTGGATCCAATTTGAATATTGATGAGATAAGTGAAATCGATTGCCGGATCTTTGACGGTGATGGCAATGTCATTGTCTTGCCGGGCGACCGCCCGCGATGGACGGTCGGGCCTGGTTCTGCAGGAGTTTCTCATGTCTTCGAATGTTTTTTCCGGTTGCATGCCCGCCCTGATGACGCCATGTACGGCGGCCCGGACGCCCGATTACGATGCGCTGGTGAGGAAGGGGCAGGAGTTGATTGCGGCCGGCATGTCGGCGGTCGTCTATTGCGGTTCCATGGGGGACTGGCCGCTCCTGAGCGACGAGGAACGCATGGAAGGCGTCGAGCGCCTGGTCAAGGCGGGTGTGCCGGTGGTCGTCGGCACCGGAGCGGTCAACACCAGGTCCGCCGTCGCGCATGCGACCCATGCCGCCAAGGTCGGCGCTCACGGCCTGATGGTCATCCCGCGCGTGCTGTCGCGCGGCATCTCGGGCACCGCGCAACGCCATCACTTCAGCGCGATCCTGTCGGCGGCGCCAAGCCTGCCCGCGGTGATCTACAACAGCCCCTACTATGGCTTTTCCACCAAGGCGGACCTGTTCTTCGAGCTGCACAAGGAACATTCCAACCTGATCGGCTTCAAGGAGTTCGGCGGGCCGGACGATCTGCGCTATGCGGCGGAAAACATCACGTCGCAGGATGACGCGGTCACCCTGATGGTCGGTGTCGACACCGCCGTTTATCACGGGTTCGTCAATTGCGGTGCGACGGGCGCCATCACCGGCATCGGCAACGCTCTGCCGAGCGAAGTGCTCCATCTCGTCTCGCTGTGCAAAAAGGCGGCGGACGGCGACGTCGAAGCGCGCCTGCGGGCAAAGGAACTGGAAGAGGCACTCCAGGTTCTGTCGAGCTTCGACGAAGGCCCCGACCTGGTGCTTTACTACAAGCATCTGATGGTGCTGAACGGCGAAGAGGAATACCGTCTCCATTTCAACGAGACCGATGCCCTGACCGATGCGCAACGAAACTATGCCGAAGCTCAATACACACTCTTCAAGTCCTGGTACGCGGACTGGTCGGCTCAAGGAGGCGTGATTGCCGAATGCGCGTGATCGACAGCCATACGGCGGGTGAACCGACCCGCGTCGTGATCGAGGGCGGACCCGATCTCGGGACAGGTTCGCTTGCGGAGCGCGCCCGCCGGCTGGAAGCGGAACACATGGATTTCTGCGCCTCCGTCGTGCTCGAGCCGCGCGGTCACGAGGCGATCATCGGCGCTCTTCTGGTGCCGCCGGTCGACCCCGCCTGTGTGACCGGGGTGATCTATTTCAACAATCTGCAGAACCTCGGCATGTGCGGCCACGCGACCATCGGTCTCGCGGTGACACTGGCGCATATGGGGACCATCGAGCCAGGCCGTCACAAGTTCGAAACGCCGGTCGGAGTGGTCGAGGTCGATCTTCTCGACGCCAACACGGTGTCCGTGGTCAATATCGAGGCCTATCGGCTGCACAAGGATGTGACGGTTGAGGTCGCCGGCCACGGTCCGGTCACCGGGGATGTCGCCTGGGGCGGCAACTGGTTCTTTCTGGTGAAGGACTGTCCGCTCGATCTGGTCCCGGAAAACATCCGGCCGCTGACCGACCTGACGCTCAGGATCCGGAAGGCTCTTGAGGAGGCGGGCGTGACGGGAGTGGACAATGCCTGGATCGACCATATCGAGCTCTTCGGTCCGCCCAAGGATCCCGCTGCCCAAAGCCGGAACTTCGTGCTGTGCCCGGGTGAAGCCTATGACCGCTCGCCCTGCGGAACGGGATGTTCGGCGAAACTCGCCTGCCTTGCGGCGGATGGCGCACTTGCGCCGGGGGAGGAGTGGGTGCAGGAAAGCGTGATCGGCAGCACCTACCGGATCGGATACCGTCCGGGCGTGTCGGGTGGCGTTATTCCGACGATTACCGGACAGGCCTTTGTCACGTCCGAGGCGACCCTGATTTTCGACCCGGCCGACCCGTACCGTTTCGGCATACGCGGCTGACTGTTTTCGGGTGGACCAAAATCCTCTTCTTGGTCACTCCGGACGTAGCGCAGGCGAAGATCCGGGGCCGGGGAGCCAAATGTGTTTGTGGAAAAAGTAAATGTGGTGCAAAGCTTTGTGGCTCTCCGATCCCGGCTCGCGCTCCGCTTGGCCGGGATGACGGCAGAGAAAAATTCCTTGTCTTTCGATTGAGAACGGGTTTCTCCGGTTCTTTTTCTCCACCGCGGACCGTCTGTCCGGTTATGCAATCGAGTGTGCGTCATGGCTGAGAATCTCCACGACATTATTGTGATCGGCGGCGGTGTCGTCGGCGTCAGTGCCGCGTTGGCCCTGCAGGGCCGGGGGCACGAGGTGCTCGTTCTGGACCGGCCGGACGAGACGCTGAAGGCCTCGCAGATGAATGCCGGTGCCTTCGCCTTCTGCAATGTCGAGCCGCTGGCAACCCCCGGCATCATGCGCAAGGCGCCGAAATGGCTGGTCGATCCTCTCGGGCCTTTGTCGGTGCCGCCGGCCTATGCCCTGAATATCCTGCCCTGGATGCTGCGTTTCTGGCGCGCGAGCTGGCCGGACCGTTATCGCAACGCCGTCAACGCGCAGGCCGCGATGATGAAGCACTGCCAGGAGGCTTTGCGCCGTCAGGTGGGCGCGACATCCGGCGAACCCTTTCTGCAACCGGAAGGCCAGTTGCAGCTTTACGAAGGCGAGCGCGAATACCGCGCGAGCCTCGCGGAATGGGACTTGAGGAAAGAACTCGGCATCCCATTCGAGCTGCTGGAAAGCCCGGAGGCGATTGCCGCTTTTCAGCCGGGGCTCGATTCGCGCTTTACCCACGCCGGTTTCACGCCCGACTGGACGAACACGGTCGATCCCAAGCGCTGGCACGCGCATCTGAGCGAAACCTTTCTGGCGCGCGGCGGGCGGATCGAGCGGGCCGAAGTTACCGCGCTTACGCCGCAAGACCAGGCGGTCCGGGTCAAGACCGCCTCCGAACCCTATTCCGCCCGTAAGGTCGTCGTCAGCGCGGGCGCGTGGTCGCATCACGTGTCACGCAGTCTGGGCGAGCCGTTTCCCCTTGAAACCGAGCGCGGCTACAACACGACCCTGCCGCCGGGAGCCTTCGACCTGAAAACCCATCTGACCTTTTCCGGACATGGTTTCGTGGTCTCCAGGATCAACGACGGCATCCGTGTCGGCGGGGCTGTCGAATTGGGAGGGCTCAAGCTGGCGCCGAATTACCGACGTGCCAATGTCCTGCTTCAAAAGGCGAAGACCTTCCTGCCGGACCTGAAGACGGAGGGCGGCAGCCAGTGGATGGGCTACCGGCCGACCCTGCCGGACAGTCTTCCGGTGATCGACAGGTCGCCGAGGGACAGGCGCGTGATCTATGCGTTCGGGCACGGCCATCTGGGAATGACGCAATCGGCCGGCACCGGTGAACTTGTGGCCGCCCTTGTTCATGACGAGCAGCCGGCAATCGACCTCGGCGCCTTTTCGGCGCGTCGCTTCTGAAGGAGACCGGGATGAGGATTTCCGCAATCAATGTCTTCCAGGTGGATCTGCCGCTGAAGGAAGGACGCTACAGCTGGTCCAACGGCAATTTCGTCGAGGTGTTCGACAGCACGGTCGTCGAGATCGTCACCGACGAGGGCCTGAAGGGCTACGCGGAATGCTGTCCGCTCGGTTCCGCCTATCTGCCCTCCTACGCGCTCGGAGTTCGAAGCGGCCTTGAGGAACTGGCGCCGCATCTCATCGGCAAGGACCCACTGAACTTAAGTGAAATCAACCGGACGATGGATGCGGCCCTGCGCGGACACCCTTACGCCAAGGCGCCGGTGGACATCGCCTGCTGGGATCTTCTCGGCAAGGCGACCGGACAGCCGGTCTACACGCTTCTGGGCGGCGCGGCGCAGGACGATGTCGTGCTTTACCGGGCGATCAGTCAGGAAGCGCCGGAGATCATGGCTCGAAAGATCGAAGGTTATGCCGCGGAAGGCTACACCAAGTTCCAGCTGAAAGTGGGTGGGGATGCGAACGAGGACATCGACCGCATTCACGCCACAAGGGCCGTTTTAAAGCGCTCCGATCTCCTGGTGGCCGATGCCAATACCGGCTGGACCAAGCACGAGGCGGTGCGGGTCGCTGGCGCGGTGTCCGCGCTCGACGTCTATATCGAACAGCCCTGCATGACCTTTGAGGAATGCCTGTCGATCCGGCGCCGCACGGCGCTCCCCTTCGTGCTGGACGAGGTGATCGACGGGGCCGGAACGCTGGTGCGCGGGATCGCGGAAGACGCGATGGACTGCATCAACCTGAAGATCTCCAAGGTCGGCGGGCTGACAAAGGCGAAGCTGATGCGGGATCTTTGTATCTCCCACGGTCTTCCGATGACCATCGAGGATACCTGGGGCGGCGATATCGTGACGGCGGCG
Source organism: Roseibium aggregatum (assembly GCF_017309185.1). Taxonomy (GTDB): domain Bacteria; phylum Pseudomonadota; class Alphaproteobacteria; order Rhizobiales; family Stappiaceae; genus Roseibium; species Roseibium aggregatum_B. Next base: position 445,192 of record NZ_JAEKJZ010000004.1, read on the forward strand.
ATTGCCCATCTTGCCCGCTCGACCCCGGCCGAGTTCACGTTCTCCGCGACCGACTTCAACAGCTACGGCACGGTGGATATCGCCGAAGGCGCACCGAAGCGGGTCGATGGGCGGATGACGGCGACAGACCTGCCGGGGCTCGGCATCACGCCGATTTTCGACGCGCTGGGCGAGCCTGTCGCCCGTTACGGGTGAGGCCACGCGATGCGCAGCAGCAAGACGGTTCATGTGATTTCGTGCCACGCGGAAGGTGAGGTCGGCGACGTCATCGTCGGCGGCGTGGCGCCTCCGCCGGGAGACACCTTGTGGGAGCAGCGCAGTTTCATCGCCAGGGACGAGACCTTGCGCAATTTCGTTCTGAACGAGCCGAGGGGCGGGGTGTTCAGACATGTCAATCTGCTGGTGCCGCCGAAACATCCCGAGGCCGATGCGGCTTTCATCATCATGGAGCCGGAGGACACGCCGCCCATGTCCGGTTCGAACTCCATCTGTGTCTCGACCGTGCTGCTGGACGGCGGCATTTTGCCAATGCAGGAGCCGGTCACGGAACTGACGCTGGAAGCGCCCGGCGGGCTGGTCCGGGTCCGCGCGGACTGCCGAAACGGCAAGGCGGAGCGTATCCACGTTCAAAATGTCCCGAGCTTCGCCGACAGGCTGGATGCGGCGCTCGAGGTCGAGGGCCTTGGAACGCTGAGCGTCGATACCGCTTATGGCGGCGACAGTTTCGTGGTGGTCGATGCGCAGGCGCTGGGCTTCGCCATCAAGGAGAGCGAGGCTGCGGACATCGCGCGCCTCGGCGTCCGCATCACGAATGCCGCCAACGAGCAGCTCGGTTTCTCGCATCCCGAAAACCCGGACTGGGACCATATCTCCTTCTGCGCCTTTTGCGGGCCCTTGTCGAAAACCGAAACCGGCCTTTCCGGGCGCTCGGCGGTGGCGATCCGTCCGGGCAAGGTCGACCGCTCGCCGACGGGCACGGCGGTCTCGGCGCGCATGGCCTTGATGGCCGCGCGGGGGCAGATGGCGGTGGGAGACACCTTCGAGGCGACATCGATTATCGGCTCCCGTTTTACCGGAAAAATCCTCTCTGAGGCAGGCGTCGGCTACAAGCGGGCAATCGTGCCGGAGATCAGTGGCCAGGCATGGGTCACGGGCATTCACCAGCACATGCTGGACCCGGAGGATCCGTGGCCCGGCGGATACAGGCTCAGCGACACCTGGGGTGCCTGAGGAAGTCTCCCGGGTGTCCCTTAAGAAAGAGCCGTAAGCACACCGTCGGACCGGAGTTGATCGTATGCCGACTGAACCGCGTCGCTGAAGGCCGGGGTCCGGGGCAGGTCGTCGCCAAAGATCGCTTCAAGCGACAACATCTCCCGGACAAAATCCGCCCCGTCGGCTCCTTGCGCAATTTGCGCGATTGTCCCTGAAAGCGGATCGTTCACAGGCAACGTTCCGCCCTGTTCCGAGGTTCCGCGGCAATAGAGCAGCCAGCCGGCAACCGCGAAAGCCGACAGGGGCCAATCGCGTCCCGCCTTCAGGTGCTGGCGGATCGGGGCAAGCAGTCTTTGCGGAAGCTTCTGGCTGCCGTCGGACGCGATCTGCGTGGTTTTGTGGTGCAGGGCGGTGTTGGAAAACCGTTCGATCAGGGTGTCGGCATATTTGATAGCGTCCACGCCTTCGGGCAAGTCCAGCGTCGGCGCCTGTTCGCTGAGCATCAGGTTCCTAGCCGCTTGAACAAGCACGGGTTCCTTCATGCAATCGGCAATCGTCTGAAAGCCGGCAAGTGCGCCGAGATAGGCAAGGAAGGAATGCGTTCCGTTCAAAAGGCGCAGTTTCATTTCCTCGTAGGGAGCGACATCGGCGACGAATTCGGCGCCGGCGAGATCCCAGTCGGGTCTTTCGCCGGCAAACCGGTCTTCGATCACCCACTGGCGAAACGGCTCGCACAGGATGCCGTTCGGATCGGGCCTGCCAAGGGCTTCGGTCAGCGTTTGCTGCGCGTCGTCCGTCATTGCGGGCGTGATACGGTCGACCATCGAGGAGGGAAAGCGGCAGTCCGACAGGATCCACGCTGCAACGGAGCGGTCCAGCCGTTCCGCATATTCGGCAATGGCTGTGCGGCACAGGTTGCCGTTCGACGGAAGATTGTCGCAGGAGAGGATCGTCAGGGGACCGTGACCGGCGGCCCGGCGGCGGCGCAAACCTTCGGCAATTACGCCAATGGCGGTGCCGGGCGACGCCGGGGCGCGGAGATCCCGAGAGATGTCCGCGTGATCGACATCCAGATGGCCGTTGGCGATGCAGTAGCCTTTCTCCGTGATCGTCAGCGTGATGAGCGAGAGTTCGGGATCCGCGACCCGGTCGAGCAGCGCCTCCATACCATCGCGCAGGGGATGGATCGTCTCGACGACCGCCCCGACTTCACGAAGCGAAACGTCGCCGCCCGACATTTCCCCGACGGTGTAGAGACCTCCCGTCCGGTCCAGGTTCGTCAGGTCTTCTGCGCCGGAATGAAGCCGCACCGCCACCACGCCCCAGTCGGAGTTCTGCCGCCTCAGTAGTTCGTCGTGAAAGACCATGACATGCGCCCTGGCAAAGGCGCCGAAGCCGATATGCATCATGCGCGGGCGCAAGGTGCTGCGATCGTAGTCCACTTTTATCGGTCCTCCACCGGGTTTGTGAAATCGATCGTCCGCGACGGACTGACTTGCGCGCCGTTGACCCAAAGCGGGTCGGAGCCTGCCTGCCAGAGGGTGATGCGGTCAAAAGCAGGTTGCCAGGTGCCGGACCGATGCCAATCGAGATGCAGCTCGTTTTCCTTGCGCTCGAGCGTCACCCGGGTCAGGCAATGCTTGCCGGAAAGCGCATCGACGGCCGTACCGTCGTCGTCGTAGAATTGCGTCTGCCGTTGCGCCGTTCCTTCGGGCTGCGGATAGATGCGCCAGGTGCGTTCCGTGTCGAGGGAAGGGGCAGCGCGCAGGTTGTCGCCAGCCATGGGCAGAACCGCTCCGCCGCGTACAAACAGAGGGATGGTTTCAAGGGCAACGGGGACCCGGATCGCCTGTCCGCCCGGATACCAGCGGCTGCCGTCGAAGGCCCACCAGCCTTCCTCGCTTTCCGGCAGTGTGACCAGCCGTTCCGTCGCGGCTTCCTCGACCACGGTTGCGACCAGGAGATTTCGGCCGAGAAGGAAGTCGAACTCCGCGTCGCGGCAGGCCGGGTCGTCCGGGTGGTCGAGAAACAGCGGCCGCAGGATCGGCTCGCCGGCGGTGACGGCCTCATGGAGAAGACCGTAGAGATACGGGATCAGCCTCGCCCGCAGCCTCAAGGCTTCGCGCACCAGCGGTGTGATCTCCGGGTACATCCAGGCTTCGTTCGCCGTGCCGTCGTCGTTCCAGGAATGAATGGTGAAACGCGGGTGGAATATCCCGTTCTGCACCCAACGCAGAAAGAGCTCCGGGCCGGGCCGGGGGCCAGCGAAACCGCCGACATCGTGGCCGATGTTGTAAAAGCCGGACAGGCTGAGGCCCAGGCCCATCGGGATGTTCCAGCGCAGCGTGTCCCAACTCGTGTAGTTGTCGCCGGTCCACGTCTGGGCATAGCGTTGCGTGCCCGGACAGGCGCACCTTGAAATCAGGTAGGGCCGTTTGTCCGGCTGGTCGCTGCGCTGGGCGTCGTAGGAAGCACGGGTCATGAGCTGGCTGTGGAGCGGGCGGATGAGATTGACCGGTACCGGATCGCCGAAGCCCTGGCAGATGGCTTCATCGTCCCAGACTTCATACTCGTTGTTGTCGTTCCAGGTGTTCGCGATACCCTTGTCGAAAAGCTTTGTCTTCAGGTTTTTCTGCCACCAGGCAACGGTATCCGGATTGGTGAAATCGAGGTGTGATCCGTAGCCGTCCCAGAACGGCGAGCATTCCGGTTCGCCGGTCTCGCTGTCGCGGATGAACAGCCCGTCGGCCTGTACTTGCCGGTACAAGGGGTGATCGTCGAGAAGCGCCGGCTTGATGTTTGCGATCAGGTGGATACCGGCCTCGGCGTAAGCGTCCGCCATTGCCCTGGCATCCGGAAAGCGGTCGGTGTTCCAGTGAAAGACGTAGCGCTTGCCGTGAATGGCAGTATAGCCGGATGACATCTGGAAGCTGTCGCAGGGCATATCTTCTTCGGAAAGTTTGCCGAGAAATTCCAGAAGCCGCTCCTGGGCGTTTTCGGAATCCGTATACGCCATCGTCGAGCCGGAATAGCCAAGGCCCCAGCGCGGCATGAAGGCCGTTCCGCCGGTCAGCCAGTGCTGTCTCCTGGTGACTTCGAGAACCGAGGGCGCCCAACTGAAATAGTAATCGAGGTCGCCGTCGTCGGCACGGAAGGCCCTGAACGGCGGATGGTAATTGTCCTTCTCGTTGCCGAGGTCGAACCAGCAGGGGGCCAGAGTGTCGTAAAACAGCCCGTAAGCGCCGAGCGGACCGCGGTCGGTGATTGTGAAGGGGATGTGCTTGTAGAGCGGGTCGGTCGATCGGGCGTCATATCCCATGGCATCGAGATTGCGCATTTCGTAGCGTCGGCCGGAGCGTTCCAGAGCGCCGGATTTTTCGCCGAGCCCGTAGTAGCGCTCGTCCGTGTAACGGCGCATGTGGTGCCGGTTGCGCCGGTCGCGGCGCCCGACCATATAGGCGTCCTGCGGCCGGTCCCGGGCGATTTCCGCAAACGGACTTTCCGGATCGGGCCGGCATTCCCACACCAGCGCGAGCGGTGTCAGGACGCTCAGGCGCAGGGTGTCAGTCGTCAGAACGAGCCTGGTCTCATCCGCGTCCAGCGCGAACCTTGGACAGGTGAATCCGCCAAGATCGTCGCGTGAACGGCCTTCCCAGGGTACATCCCCGTCCGGTGCGATCGACCAGGTTCGCGGCAGCCGGTAGGCGCCGTCTTTCAGAAGGCGGACACGGAAGAGGCCATGTTCAAGGATCTCGATGACCAGTTTGTGGCGGCCTTCGACGGACAGGGTGATGCCGCTTCCGGTTTGGCCGGTAAACGACCAGGTTCTTAGCGCTTTCATGAAGGTTCCTAATAGCCCAGGAGAAGACGCGGCAGGAACAGGCTGAGTGCCGGTACGAAGGTGACCACCAGAAGCAGCGCGACCAGGACCGCATAAAAGCCCAGCATGGGTTTGAGGACCTGACCGATTTTAACCCCACCGACCGAACAGCCGACAAAAAGCGCGGAGCCGACCGGGGGCGTACAGATGCCGATGCACAGATTGAAGGTCATGACGACGCCGAAATGCACCGGGTCCATGCCGAGATCCTTGACCACAGGCAGGAAGATCGGCGTGAAGATAAGGAGCGCGGGGGTCATGTCCATGAAGGTGCCGACGACCAGGAGCGCAAGGTTGATGACCAGGAGCAGGACGATGGGGTTCTCGGAAAGGCCAAGGAGCAGATCGGAGATGGAATAGGGGATGTCGGCGAAGGCCATGGCCTTCGACATGGCGATCGAGCAGCCGATCATGAGCAAGACGATGGATGTTGTGACGGCGCTCTCCAGAATGATCGCCGGCAGTTCGCGCCAGGAGATTTCCCTGTACCACACCACCGCGAGAAACAGGGTGTAGACGACCGCAACCGCCGAAGCTTCCGTCGCCGTGAACACGCCGCCGATGATGCCGCCCATAACGATGACGATGAGGCCAAGGGGCAGCATGGCGGCCAGGGCCTTTTCGACCACCTCGCGGAAACTCGGACGCTCGGCCACCGGATAGCCGCGCCGCTTCGCGATCAGGCCCGCGACCACCATCAGGCTGACGCCCATGAGAATGCCTGGAATATACCCGGCGACGAAGAGGGCCGCGACAGATGTGCCGTTGGTGATCAGGGAATAGACGATGAAGGTCGCGCTCGGCGGGATCAGCAGGCCGGTCGGGCAGGAGGCAATGTTGACCGCCGCGCTGTAGGCGGGGTCGTAGCCTTCCTTTTTCTGGAGCGGCGCCATCACACCGCCGACCGCGGCCGCGGAGGCAACCGCCGATCCGGATATCGATCCGAACATCATGTTCGCAAGGACGTTGCAATGGGCTAATGCACCGGGAAGCCTGCCGGCGAGGACCTTGGCGAACTCGATCAGGCGGAGTGCGATGCCGCCCCGGTTCATGATATTGCCCGCCAGGATGAAGAACGGGATCGCGAGCAGGGTGAAACTGTCGAGGCCGGAGGCGACCTGCTGGGCAACGATGTAAACCGACTGGTCGAAGGACATGAACAGGAGGAAGGTGGCGAAAGCCGCCAGGCCGATCGAAAAGGCTATCGGCACGCCCAGTATCATGAGCAGCGCGAAAGTCCCGAACAGGACGAGGACCGATTGAATATCCATGAGAGTTCCCGGTGTACTGGTCTGGCGTTAGTCGAGCGGTCCGCCGATGCTGGCGGCGCCGTCCTGGTCGTTCGGGCCGCGCCCTGTACGGATCAGGTCGGCCAGAAAAGTCAGGCAGTAGTAGAGGATGCAGAGCCCGGAGAACGGGATCGCGACGTAGATCAGGCCCATCGGCAGGCGGAGTGCCGGCGAGACCTGGCCGGTCTCCAGCGTCCGCCCAACAAGGTCGATGCCGCCATAGACCATGACGATGCCGGCGAAAAATGCCACGGCGGCGATGATGAGGCCGTTCACGAGAAGCCGGGCCCTACCTGTGGTGATGACCGGCAGAAGGTCGATGGCAAGGTGACGGCGCCGGCCGAACGTATAGGCTCCGCCCAGAAGCGCGACCCAGATGAACAGGAAACGGGCCATCTCGTCGGTCACGGTGCTCGGACTCTGCAGCAGATAGCGCGAGACCACCTGCCAGACGACGCAGGCGACAAGAACGGCGAAAGCTGTGGTGATGACGACGCGCAGGACCAGGTCCACGCCTCTGGTGATGACAGTCACGATGTTCCTCCCGTGCCGGCCCGGATGTTCGAAGAACCGCGGCAGCGGTATGAGCTTCGGCGCGTCTAGAAATGCGCCAGGAATGGAAACTGGTCAACCAATTTTATAAAACAGGTTGACTGATTTTGAAAATTGGACGAACAATTCGCCATCCGCGGCAATCTCGAGCCGCGAGGCAAACGGTCGACCCTGGCGTTCCGGATAGAGCGGACACCTTGCGGCGAGACTGCGATTGGGAGGAAAATATGTCCAAATTCGTGAAACTGGCGGCTGTCATGGCCGCAGGCGTGGTTGCGCTCGGCTCTGCGGCCGGCGCCAAGACATTGCGGCTCAACCACAACAATCCGGAAGACCATCCGCTGCACAAGTCCATGGAGTTCATGGCCGAGAAAGTGGACGAGTTGACAAATGGAGATCTGAAAATCCGGATCTATGCCAACGCACAGCTCGGGACGCAGCGTGAATCCATGGAGTTGATGCAGAACGGCTCGCTGGACATGGCGCGCTCCAATGCGTCCGAATTGGAAGCCTTCGAAGAATCCTACGGTGCACTGAACCTGCCCTACATCTTCGTCAGCGCCGATCACTATTACGACGTCCTGACCAGCGACATCGGTACCGACATCCTTGAAGCTTCCGCGGACAAGGGCTTTGTCGGCCTGGCGTTTTATATCGAAGGCGCGCGTTCCTTCTATGCCAACAAGGAAATCCGGTCTCCGAAGGACCTGGAAGGCATGAAGATCCGCGTGCAGCCGAGCCCGTCCGCGATCCGCATGGTCGAGCTGCTCGGCGGCAATCCGACGCCGATCGCCTGGGGTGAACTCTACAGCGCCCTTCAGCAGGGTGTCGTCGACGGCGCGGAAAACAACCCGATGGCCCTGACCTCGGCCCGCCACGGCGAAGTGTCAAAAGTCTACTCCGACGACGGTCACACCATGATCCCGTCCGTCGTGATGATTTCCACCAAGACCTGGAACGACCTTTCGGACGAGCATAAGGACGCGATCCGCAAGGCCGCGCGGGAGTCGATGGATTTTCACCGCGAGCAGTGGGATGCGATGAGCGCCGCAGCCGTCGAAACCGCCAAGAGCGAACTCGGCGTGAAGTTCATCGAGGTGGAAAAGGGGCCTTTCATCGAGGCGGTTCTGCCGATGCATGAAGAAGCCGCGCAGAAATCCCCGGTGGTGGCCGATCTGATCAAGCGGATCAAGGACGCGGCGGAATAATCCGGCCGTCCCCTCGCGAAGACCAGGTCCAAGGTTTGTAAAAGATGCTCGAACGCTCGAAACTCGCCGATAACGCGCTTCAGGCGCTGCATGACGAAGACTACGATGTGCCTTTCAACACGCAGTCCTTGAACCATGACGGCCTGATCTTCATGGGCGGGCGGGCATCGACAAGCCTTGACGGCGACTGGAACTTCTGTGTCGACCTCCTGGACACCGGCCTCCGGCAGAAATGGTTCGCCATGCTGCCGGAGACACCGGAAGAACGAACAGAGCCCTGGGACTACGATCCCTACATGGGCGAAACCGTACCGGTTCCCTCGAACTGGGCCATGCTGAAGGAGAAATGGTACTTCTTCGAAGGCAGCGCCTGGTATACACGCCCTCTGGATGCAGCGCCTGAAGACCCCGGCAAACGGCGGTTTCTGCGGTTCGGAGCGGCAGCCTATGACTGCAAGATCTTCCTGAACGGCGAGTTCCTGGGAAATCACTACGGCGCATCGACACCGTTCTGCGTTGAGGTTACGGGGAAACTCAAGCCGGGGCGCAACTGGCTCATGGCCTGCGTCAACAACACCCGTACCCGCGACCGGGTTCCGATGCGGAATACCGACTGGTTCAACTACGGCGGCCTTTATCGCGAGGTCTGCCTGTTTGAGACGCCGCAGAGCGTGATCAAGGACTTTTTTCTCTATCTCGTGCCGGACGGCACCTATTCGACGTTGCGCGCCGAAGTTACGGTAGACGGTCCGGATGCCGGTCCCGCGAGGATTTCGATCCCCGCGCTCGGAATCGATGCCGAGTTCCCCGCGACCGCGAACGGCAAGGCCGGGATGGATATCCCGGCGCGGCCGGACCTCTGGAGCCCGGAGACACCGGAGCTCTACGACGTCAGCGTGACCTGTGGCGAGGATCGCGTCAGCGACCGCGTCGGGTTCCGCCAGATCGAGCGGCGGGGGACAGAGATCCTGCTCAACGGCAAATCACTGTTCCTGCGCGGCATCTCCGTGCATGAGGACGATGCGGTTCTTGGCAAGGTCACAGGCGAAGAGGACTTGCGTCGCCGGTTCAACCACGCGCGCGAACTCGGCTGCAACTATCTGCGCCTGGCGCATTATCCGCATCACGAACGGGCCGCCCGGCTTGCAGACGAACTCGGCTTCCTGCTCTGGGAGGAGATCCCGGTTTACTGGGCGATCGAATTCGACAATCCAGCGACCCTCAGAGACGCGGAAAACCAGCTGATGGAGCTGATCAAGCGCGACCGCAACCGGGCAAGCGTGGTCATCTGGTCCGTCGGCAACGAAAATCCGGACACGGATGGACGACTCAAATTCATGAAGAGGCTGGCGGACACCTGCAAGTCTCTCGATCCAACCCGTCTGACCTCGGCCGCGTGCCTGGTGAACCATGCCCAAAACCGGATCGAGGACCGGCTCGCCGCCCACATCGACGTTATCGGTCTCAATGAATACTACGGCTGGTACGAAGAAGATTTCGAGGACCTCGCGGCCATCGGCCGGAATTCCGAACCGGACCGTCCTGTCGTGATTTCAGAGACCGGCGCCGACGGCGTCATCGGTGAAAAGGGACCGGAAAAGGGTCTCTTCAGCGAAGACTACATGGCGGAGGTTTACCGCAGGCAGATCGCCACCCTGCGCGGCCTTGACTATATCAAGGGCATGTCGCCGTGGATACTCTACGATTTCCGCGTTGAACGGCGCCAAAACATCTTTCAGAACGGCTACAATCACAAAGGGCTGATTGCCGCAGACAAGAAAACGAAGAAAAAAGCATTCCACATCCTGGCCGACTACTACCGTCAGATCGCAGCCGGCGAGGAGGATGCGAGGAAAGCCTCATGACGAGCGATGTCGCAAAGCGCCGATATCAGGAAATCGCCGAACTTCTTGCGCGGCGTATCGCCGAGGAGGGCTACAAGCCAGGCGACAAGTTTCCGACCGAGCGGCAGATCTCGCTGGAACTCGGCATCAGCAGATCCCTGGTCCGGGAAGCCTTCATCGTGCTGGAGATCGAAGGCTATCTGGACGTGCGCAAGGGCTCGGGCAGCTACGTCGCAGACGGTGAAAAGATCTCGCTGAACGTTCAGAAGGCCGATTACGGCCCGTTCGAGCTGCTGCAGGCGCGACAGCTGTTGGAAAGCAGCATTGCGGGTTTCGCCGCCCAGACCATCACCAAGAGCGATATCGTTCATTTGCGCGAAACCCTGGAACTCGAACGCCGGGCGATCGAAAACGGTGAGGAAGACTACGCTGCCGATCGCCTGTTTCACCTGCAGATCGCCGAGGCGACACAGAACAGCGTGCTGGTCGCCCAGGTCGAGGACCTCTGGACGAAACGGGAAAACAGTTCCATGTGGGCCAGGCTTCACGACCGTATCTTCGACCTGAGCTACCGGGCCAAATGGCTGGACGATCACGCGGAGATTCTGGAAGCCCTTCGGCACCGCAATTCCGACAAGGCCGGCCAGGCGATGTGGCAACACCTGGAAAACGTCCGCCGCACCCTGCTTGAGCTCTCCGATGTCGGCGACCCGGAATTCGACGGCTATCTCTATACGCCGGCGCGGGCAGCGCCATGACTGCTGGCCCCGATCGCGATAACGACAAGAAAGACATGAAGCGATGATCGAAAGCTGGCGCTGGTTCGGACCGCAGGACCCGGTTTCCCTTCAGGACATTCGACAGGCGGGCGCGACGGGGATCGTCACTGCCCTGCATGATATCCCGAATGGCACCTTTTGGCCGGAAGAAGACATTGCCGCCAGGCGGGAGATGATCGAAGCGGCCGGACTTGAATGGGTCGTTACCGAGAGCATTCCGGTTCACGAGGATATCAAGACCGGCGCACCCGGCTGGGAGCAATGGGCGCAGAACTGGGCCGGGACCGTTCGCGCGCTCGCGCATCAGGGCGTGAAAACGATCTGCTACAATTTCATGCCGGTCCTGGACTGGACCCGCACGGATCTCGATTATCGCCTGGCCGACGGCGCATCGGCGCTTCGGTTCGAATTCAGGGCCTATGCCGCCTTCGATCTCTTCATCCTGAAACGGGAGGGGGCCGAGAACGATTACAGCGAAGAGGATATCGCCGAGGCCGAGGCCTATTGGGCAGAGAGTTCGGACGCGGAACGGAACAGGCTGACGGCAAATATCATCGCGGGCCTGCCGGGCTCCGAGGAGAGCTACACGCTTGAAAGTTTCAGCGACTGTCTGGCGTCCTACCGGGAGATCGGCCGGGAAGACCTTTTTCAGAACCTGAAGAACTTCCTAGATGTGGTGGTCCCGGCGGCCGAGGAGGCGGGAGCCCTACTTGCGTTGCATCCCGACGATCCGCCCCGGTCGCTGTTCGGACTTCCGCGGATTGTGAGCAGCCTTGCCGACCTCGAACGCATTGCCGCGATGAACGGGTCGAACGCACATGGCTTCACGCTTTGCACCGGATCGCTCGGAGCGCACCCGGACAACGATCTTCCAGCTATTGTCGAAGCGCTTGGCGCGCGCATTCACTTCACGCATCTGAGGGCGACGCGCCGGGAGACTGACCCGCGCAGCTTTCACGAAGACGCGCATTTGGCGGGTGACATCGACATGGTCGCCATCGTCCGGGCCATAAGACATCTGGAGCGCAAGACGCAATCCGCTCTGCCGATGCGGCCGGATCACGGTCATCGTATCCTGAACGACCTGACGGGCACATCGACACCGGGCTATCCGGCGATCGGCCGACTGCGCGGCCTTGCGGAGTTGCGCGGAGTGAGCCGGGCGATCGACGTCCTGGACGGGTTGGAAACGATCCCGCGTTAACACGGTATGTACCGAAACCTCATGTGCGACACCAAGGCGTCGCGCTCGGGCGATTACGCCAGGCGTTGCCAGTCTTTCTGAAATCGCTGAATTGTCGAGGTTCCGGCCGGTGTCGGTGGGGCGGCTGCCGCTTCGGTGAGGGCGCGGGCCATTGCCCAATCGGACAATACAGCTTACCTAAGTTGCGCATTCAGTTGGAGGCTGATTGCGGTTCTCTCGGATTTTCAACAAAGGATCATTCAAATGGGTCTTCGCATCAACGATACGGTTCCGAATTTCACCGCGGACACCGATCAGGGTCAGATCACGTTCCATGACTGGATCGGCGACAGCTGGGCGATCCTGTTCAGTCACCCGAAGGATTTCACACCTGTCTGCACCACCGAGTTCGGTGCCGTCGCCCAACTGGCGGACGAATGGGAAAAACGCGGAACCAAGGTGATCGGCGTTTCCGTTGACAGCGCCGAAGACCATAAGAAATGGAAAGCGGATATCGAGAAGGTCGGTGGCTGCACCGCCGGATTCCCGATCATCGCCGATGAGGATCTTGGCGTGTCCAAGGCGTTCGACATGCTGCCCGCCGAAGCCTATCTGCCGGATGGACGCACGCCGGCCGACAGCGCCACCGTGCGCTCGGTCTTCATCATCGGCCCGGACAAGCAGCTCAAGCTGTCCATGACCTACCCGATGACGGTCGGCCGGAACTTCGCGGAAGTCCTGCGCGCTCTCGATGGTCTTCAGACGGCGGCCAAGGGCGTCGCGACGCCGGCCAACTGGCAGGTCGGCCAGGACGTGATCATTCCGACGAGCGTCAGCGACGAGGACGCCAAGGCGAAGTTCGGCGACTTCGAAACCGTTCTGCCTTACCTGCGCAAGGCCAAACTGCCGGCTTAAAGCAGGTGTAGAAACACCGATATCAAGGAAGGTCCCGGCGGCACGCTTGTGCCGCCGGGACGTCTTCCGGAGGAAGGTGGGGTCAACCTCCGGACGAGCAGATTTGCAGGAGCGCCGCGGCCGTGTGAGGGACCGCAAGACCCAGACAGCAGGCGTGGGCCGTGGCCAGGAAGGCCGTCAGCAATGTGCCGGTTGCCAGAGCCAGCATCAGCGACGGGTCGCTTCTGATTTCCGCGACCGCCAGCGAAACGGGTGTGCGAGTTTGCCCTGTTGTCATGTCTTTCCTCCGAATTGCCGCAGGGAATGACGTTAAGCCGAGTTCTCTGCGTTTGCCTCCAATTTACCTCTCCCTGGGGAGTGTCGGCGCTTGCGCCGCGCGTTGGATATGGCCTCTCTGTTATTTCGAGGATATTGTTCCTTCATCCCAACCCTCCCCAAAAAGGAGAGAGAGCTTATCCGTCTAAATGTAGTTGCCTTGCCCAAGACGGGAATGCGTTAGCGTTGATTTTCGTCACTTTCCCCGTTAGCCAGCCGTTTCCTCGGCCGGGGTCTGATCCTTCTTGCCGCCGAACAGGCCCCCGAGCCAGCCCTTCTTCTGTTCACCGTCCTGTGCAGCCGTTTCCTCGGCCTTTTCCGTCTCCGCCGTTTCCGGAGTGCTGGGAGCGACCTGTTCGCCAAACGCGGTGAAGAACTCGCCGGCAAGCCGCTTGGCGGTGGAATCGATCAGCCGGGATCCGAGTTGGGCAAGCTTGCCGCCGATCTTCGCCTCGACATCGTAGTGCAGGATGGTTGCGTCCGGTCCGTCTTCCTCCAGACGGACCTTTGCGCCGCCACGGGCAAAGCCTGCGACACCGCCGGACCCTTCGCCTTCGATCGTGTAGCCGTTGGGCGGGTCGAGGTCGTTCAGGGTAACCTTGCCGCCAAACGTTGCCTTGACAGGCCCGACCTTCAGCTTGACCTTGGCCTCAAGTTCCGTGTCCGAGTTCTTGGTCAATTCCTCACAGCCCGGGATCGACGCCTTGAGCACTTCCGGATCGTTCAGGGCCTCCCAGACCTTTTCGCGGGGCGCTTCAATTCTCTGACTGTCAGTCATCTGCATGGGATGGGTCTCCGATAGGTTCGTTAAACGTGGGTGATATTTTTCTGGCGCTGGTCCTTGCGGCGGATGAGCAGAAGCTCAGCGAGAATGGACAGCGCGATCTCTTCCGGCGTGATGGCACCGAGGTCGAGTCCGGCAGGGCCTTCGATCCGCTCAAGGTCGGTTTCGCCAAATCCCTTTTCGCGAAGTTTTTCCTTCAGCGCGGCGATCTTGCGCCGGCTGCCGACGAAGCCGAGATGGCGGGTGGTGGCTTTCAGCGCGCCTTCAAGTGCGGCGAGATCGCCTCGGCCCTGGGTCGAAACGACGACGAAATTCTCGGCGTTTCCCAGTTGTGACAGGTCGTAGGTGTCGATCCGGCGATTGGCGACCCTATAAGCAGAAAGATCTTCTGCCGGCGCGCATACCGTGACGTCGAAGCCGATGCCTGGCGCCTGCTTGGCCAGGGCGATGGCCACGGGGCTCGAACCGCAGATCACGAGATTGGGCCGCGGCAGGACCGGTTCGATGAAAATGTCCATCGTTCCCTGGCTAGGGCACATGTTTTTTGCGAACCGCACGCCTTCCCGTTCCTCGCCCGGGGCGACGCCGCGCTCGGCGAGAAGGTCTGCCGGCTGGATGGAAATCAGCCGGGTCTCACCGTCTTCGAGGGCTTCCCTGGCCGCCTTGAGGACGGCACCACGCGCACATCCGCCGCCGATCCAGCCACCGGCGATGGTCCCGTCGGCGGCAATCACGGCCTTCGCGCCGGCCTTGGCGGCGGTGACCGAAATGGTGCGCACCACGGTTGCCAGGACGTAAGGCGTGTGTTCGCCCTGAAGCCGGTTCATCAGCGGCTGAAGATCGCCCGTCAGCTCCGGTGCGGCGGTGTCGTGGGTCTCTGGAACCGCATGTTTCATCGTCGGGTCTCCCATGACGTCATAGCTTTGCCAGGTAAGGTTCGAGAGCCGCGAGGCTGTCGAGATTGTGCGCGGGCGCAAAGAGATCGATGTTCGGCAGGGCGGCCTGCATGCCGCCGGCGGTCGGCTCGTAGCCTTGCCAGCCGATCAGCGGATTGAGCCAGACGATCCGCTTGCAGCGCCGTCTCAATCTTGCCATTTCCTCTCCGAGCAGCTCCGGTGCACCCGTGTCGTAGCCGTCGGACAGGATCATCACGCAGGTGCGCGAGTGGATGACCCGGGCCGCATGCCAGCGATTGAAATCGGCCAGCGCCTCGCCGATCTTCGTGCCGCCGCCAACGCCCTGGGCCATCAGCCCCATCCGGTCGAGCGCGCGCGCCGCGTCGCGTTCCGACAGGGCCGACGACACATGAACGAGCCGGGTGTGGAACAGGAAAGCTTCCGCTTCGCGGAAATTGTCGAGAATGCCGTGCACGAAGCGGGTGAAGACGGCGGTGTAATTGTTCATGGAGCCGGAGGCATCCAAGAGGACAACCAGCCGCAATTGGCGCTCGCGCGGTCCCTTGCGGATGAGCTCGATCGGCAGGCCGCCATGAGCAATCGAGTGACGGATGGTGCGGCGGAGGTCGAGGCGCGGGCCTTTCCGTTTCCGCCGGTCCCGGCGGGTCAGCCGGACGCGCATGGAGCGGGCCAGCCGTTCCGCAAGCGCATGGGCCTTTTCCAGAGCTTCCGGATCGTGAATGTCGCGGAAGTCGATCCGGCCAAGGTTCTCCGCGATGCTGGCGCCTTCCCGGCGCCCGGACGGGGTGTCGCCGGTCTCTTCGTCCTCTTCGCCCGGCTGGCGTTCGACATCTCCGGCAATCGTGTCCTGACGGTTGCCTTGCGCATCCATCAGGTCGCGAATGGTCTTCATGCCTTTTTTCGGATGAGACCCGGACACCTTGACCCCCGATTTGACACCCTTTTCGAACCAGTAGGCGTCGAAGAGCTCGTCGAAGCGCTGCCAGTCGGAGCGGCGGCCGCAAAAGAGTGCCCGGAAGGCGGGTTTCAGCGCCGATGGTCTTTTGATGAAAGGGGAGCACAGAAGGGCAAGCGCGTCATTCGTCTCCGCCAGACCGGTCTTGAAGCCGTTGTCCCTGAGCGTACGTACGAACCCGGCGAGCCGCAGCCGGAGCGCGGCGCCGATGTCGTCCTGCGTTGTCAGGGCGCTCGTTGCCATGGCTCAGGCCACCTTTCCAAGGAGACGATCGGTGACTTCCCGCGTGACCCTTGCCTGGTCTTCCCGGGTCTTCAGCACGCAGGCAAGCGTGTCGAAGACGAGCTCGCGGCTTTCGGCAAGAGACTTGGCTCCGAGGCCGAGCAGGGCCGCGGCCCAGTCGATGGTCTCGGCGACGCCGGGAACCTTGGCGAGGTCCTCCTTGCGCAACTTGCCCATCAGCTCGGCGATCTGGAGCGCGAGCACGGCATCGAGTCCCTGGACACGGGACAGCAGAATGCGGGCTTCCCGGTCAGGCGCCGGATAGTCGACGTAATGATAGAGACAGCGTCGGCGCAGGGCGTCGGAAAGCTCGCGCGTGCCGTTGGACGTCAGCACAACGCGGGGAATGCTGGCCGCCCGGACCGTGCCGAGTTCCGGGATCGAAACCTGGTAGTCGGAGAGGATCTCAAGCAGATAGGCTTCGAACTCCTCGTCCGCACGGTCGATTTCATCGATCAGGAGCACGGGCGGTTTTTCCTGCCGGATTGCGGCAAGCAAGGGCCGTTCGAGCAGGTATTTTTCAGAAAAGACGGCTTCCTCGAGCCGCTCCGCGTCCTCTCCCGAAGCTTCCCGCGCCTTGATGGCGAGAAGCTGGCGCTGGTAGTTCCATTCGTAGATGGCGTCGGATCGGTCAAGGCCTTCATAGCATTGCAGCCGGATCAGGTCGGTGTCCTCGAGCTTCGCCAGCGCCTTGGCGACCTCCGTTTTGCCAACACCCGCTTCGCCTTCCAGAAGCAGCGGCCGGTTCAGCATCTCCGTCAGGAGAATGGCGGTCGCCAGCCCCTCGTCGGCGACATATCCCGCCGCCGCCAGTCCTTCTGCGATTTGCTCCCTGGTCTTGGTCATGTGAGCCGGTTTGCTTCTCTGTTGCTTTTCCTGGTCGTTGCCGGACTTGATCCGGCAGGTCTTCGAGACCTCGAAGTTTGAGCCAACGTTCGAGGCCGTGCCGCTTGCTCTCCTCCCTTGAAGGGGAGATGTCAGCTTTAGCTGACAGAGGGGCGCGCGCCTCTCGGTCCCTCTCGGCTAATGCCGTTCATGCTGTCCCGCTGTACCCCCTCTGTCCGTTTCACGGACCTCTCCCCCTCAAAGGGGGGAGGGGAGTAAGCGGGAACGCTGGTTCGATCAGCCGGGGCTGTTACCCGTGCGCGCCGAGATCCTTGGCCGCCTGCCAGATGCGCCAGGCGTCGTGGGGCATCTGGATATGGGTCGAGCCGAGGAACTGGAACGCGTCATTGACCGCGTTGGAAAAGGCCGGAACGCCACCGACATTCGGGCTTTCACCGACACCCTTCGCCCCGATCGGATGATGCGGGCTTGGGGTCACGGTGTAGTCGGTTTCCCAATGCGGGGTTTCGACCGCGGTCGGCAGGAAGAAGTCCATGAAGGACGCGCCGAGCACATTGCCCATTTCGTCGTAGCGGATCTCCTGGCCCATCGCGATGGCGAAGGCTTCCGTCAGGCCGCCGTGGACCTGACCCTCGATGATCATCGGGTTGATGCGGGTGCCGCAATCGTCGAGCGCATAGAAGCGCCGCGTCTTGGCGACCCCGGTATCGACGTCGATGTCCATCACGCAGAAATAGGCGCCGAATGGATAGGTCATGTTGGGCGGGTCATAGTAGCTGACCGCTTCCAGACCCGGTTCCATGCCGGGGGGCGGGGCGTGATAGGCCGCCCAGGCGATTTCCTTCATGGACTTGCGCGCCTGAGGATTGCCTTTCACCTGGAAACCGTCGATGTCCCATTCGAGGTCATATTCGGAGACTTCCAACATGTGGGCCGCGATCATCTGCGCCTTGTTGCGGATCTTGCGCGCGGCAAGGGCAATTGCGGCGCCGGCGACGGGGGTCGAACGCGAACCGTAGGTGCCGAGGCCGTAAGGCGCCGTGTCCGTGTTGCCTTCCTCCACCATGATGTCGGCGGCGGGAATGCCGATCTCCGTGGCGATGATCTGCGCCCAGGTGGTCTCGTGGCCCTGGCCTTGAGACTTGGTACCCATGCGCGAGATCACGGAACCGGTCGGGTGCACCCGGATTTCGGCGCTGTCGAACATGGCGACGCCGAGAATGTCGCAGTTCTTGGACGGTCCGGCTCCGACGATCTCGGTGAAGAAGGAGATGCCGATCCCCATGATCTCCCTGGTTTCGCCGCGCTGGAAGGCTTCCTGCTTGGCCTTTTGTTCGGCGCGCAGCTCGCGGTAGCCAAGCGTGTCCATCGCCTTCTGCATGGCGGTGTGATAGTCGCCGCTGTCATATTCCCAGCCGAGCGCCGACTGATAGGGGAACTGCTCCGGTTTGACGAAGTTCTTCATGCGCAGGTCCGCCGGGTCCATGCCGAGCTTTTGCGCCAGAATGTCCATCGCCCGTTCTATGCAGTAGGCGGCTTCCGTCACCCGGAAGGAGCAGCGATAGGCAACGCCGCCCGGGGCCTTGTTGGTATAGACCCCGTCGACGGCCAGATGGGCAGCCGGGAAGTCGTAGGAGCCGGTAACGATGTTGAAGAAACCGGCCGGCCATTTGGACGGGTCGGCGCAGGCGTCGAAGCCGCCGTGGTCGGCGAGCACATGGACCTTGAGCCCGGTTACGGTGCCGTCGTTTTTCGCCGCGATTTCCGCAGTCATGTGATAGTCGCGGGCGAAAGAGGTGGTGGAAAGGTTTTCCATCCGGTCCTCGACCCATTTCACCGGAACGCCGGTGACGATGGTTGCGACGATCGCGCAGATGTAGCCCGGGTAGGCGCCCACCTTGTTGCCGAAGCCGCCGCCGATATCGGGGGCGATCACATGGATCTTGTGTTCGGGAATGGTGGAGAGAAGCGAGGCGACCGTGCGGATCACATGCGGGGCCTGGAAGGTTCCCCAGACGGACAGTTCACCCGTCACCTTGTCCATGGACGCCACGCACTGGCAGGTTTCCAGCGGCGAGGGATGGGTGCGGTGATAGGAGATCAGTTCCTTGATGGTGACGTCGGCTTCGCTGAACGCCTTCGCGGTCTCGTCCTTGTCGCCGACTTCCCAGGTGAAGATGTGGTTGTGATGCTTGCGCGGACCGTGGGCGCCTTCCGTCTTGCCCTCGAGATCGGGGCGCAGCACCGGCGCGTCCGGGTCCATGGACTTGAACGGGTCGGTGAGCACGGGAAGCTCTTCGTATTCGACTTCGACAACCTGGATGGCGTCGTCGGCGATGTAGCGGTTTTCCGCCACCACGAAGGCGACTTCCTGGTTCTGGTAAAGCACCTTGCCGTCCGCCAGCACCATCTGGACGTCTCCGGCCAGCGTCGGCATCCAGGCGAGATTGACACCCTTGAGGTCTTCCGCGGTCAGGACCGCGATCACGCCCGGTATTTTCAGGGCTTCGGTGGCGTCGATCTTGGTGATCTTGGCGTGGGCATAGGGCGAGCGCACGAAGTCGCCGAAGACCATGCCCGGAAGCTTCAGGTCGTCGACATACTGTCCCTTGCCCTGCGTGAAGCGGATGTCTTCGACGCGCTTGCGCTTGCAGCCCATGCCTTCCAGGGCGGCCTCGCGCTGTTCCCGTGTCGGGGTCATGTCGTTCATTCCGCTGCCTCCTGAAAGTCGGTGCCGTTCAGCTTGGCCGCGGCATACTGGATGGCCTTGACGATGTTCTGGTAACCGGTGCAGCGGCACAGGTTTCCTGAGATGCCCATCCGGATTTCCTCTTCCGTCGGGTTCGGGGTTTCCTTCAAAAGGGTATGGGCGCGCAGGATCATGCCGGGGGTGCAGAAGCCGCATTGCAGGCCGTGCATCTGGCGGAAGCCCTCCTGAAGGGCGGACAAGGTGCCGTCCGCATTAGCCATGCCCTCGATCGTGGTCAGCTCCGCACCGTTCGCTTGGACCGCGAAAAGCGTGCAGGACTTCACCGACATGCCGTCGACTTCAACCGTGCAGGCGCCGCAATGGGACGTCTCGCAACCGATATGGGGCCCTGTGAGGTTCAGTTCCTCGCGCAGGAAATGGATCAGAAGCGTGCGCGGCTCGACAAAGCGCTGCACCTTCTTGCCGTTGACGGTCATGGAGACCGGAACTTGTTCGATTTCGCTCATCAATCTCTCCCTCAGCCGTTTGCGCGTTCAGACGCGCGGGCAAGCGCGCGTCGCACCATGATGCCGGCCATCTTGGTTCTGTACTCCGCCGGTCCCCGTCCGTCGGAAGCCGGTTCGGTGATGGCTTCCGCCGCGGCGACTGCCAGTTTGATCGTGTCGTCATCCAGGGTGGAGCCTGCGACGATGTCGCTTGCGTCGGCTGCGAAAAGCGGCGTGTCGGCGACGTTCGTCAGCGCGATGGAGCAGGTGGCAACAGTGCCGCCGCTTTTGGTCAGGACAACCGCTGCTGCGGCGGTGGCGTAATCGCCGACCTTGCGTTTCAGTTTCTCGTAGGCAAAGCCATGACCCGCCGGCGGAACCGGGATCTTTACCGCAGTCAGAATTTCTTCCGGCGCGAGCGCGGTAAAGTAGGCCGCCTCGTAGAAGTCGCGAGCGGCAACGTCCCGCTCGCCGTCCGGGCCGGTCAGGACATAGGTCGCGTTCAGGCACTGCATGAGGGCGGGCATGTCGTTGCCGGGATCGCCATTGGCGACGTTGCCGCCGAGCGTGCCGACATAGCGGATCTGCGGATCCGCGATCAGAAGCGACGTTTCCCGGATGATCGGCAGTTTCCCGGCCAGGAGGTCCGAAGCGATCAATTCGTGCTGGGTGGTCATCGCGCGGATGGTGATGGTGCCGCCGTCCTCGTCGATGCCCTTGAGGTCGGCGATGCCGCCGAGGTCGACAAGATGCTCGGGGGCTGCCATGCGCAGCTTCATCATGGGGATCAGGCTGTGCCCGCCGGACAGCGGCCGCGCCTCATCTCCATGGCTTGCCAGAATGGCGACGGCTTCGGCCACGGATGCGGGCCGGTGATAGGTGAATTCACCAGGGATCACGTCTTTACTCCTCCCTCCTTCAGCCCGAAAAATCTCGGGACCGAACGCCCGGTGCAGGAAGGTCTCGTCGCGTTCGAACCCTTCCATCGGGCAAGTTGTGTCTCCGCCACGGCGCGGCGGAATGTCACATAACTCAAGGGTGCGGAACTGTGCGGTGCACACTCAAGACGCCATGCACCGATGACACGGGGGAATACACGGAAGGCGGGTTTTCTTGCATGAATTGCGTCAGGTTTACTGACGTAATTCATGGATGGTTTTTGAGTGGAAAGTTAGTCAAATTTTATCTAAATAAATGAAATTCAATATTTATTTGAACTTGAGGGAAATTTTTTGGTATGTAATTTAAGATTGTGGATCTCGTCCCGTTCGAGAAACAAAACAGGGTTGAGAGCAATCTGGAGGTGAGGTTCCTGGAGCGTTATTGCGCGGCTGCCGGATGGGATTGAGGGTCTGCCGTCTCGGTCAGGGCGCTCAGCATCGTGCGGACCCGGCTCCAGCGGGACCGGCTTACCGGAACCGTCTGGGCGTTTGCGCCTTGAAGGACAAGCACCCCGCCGTCGCCGGCACGCCGGAAACTGGCGACGCAACCCAGATTGACGATGTGGCTGCGGTGGACGCGCTTGAACAGTTTCGGGTCGAGCTGCTGCTCGGCCTCGCCGATGGAGAGCGGGCAGAAGAATTCCCGCTCACCGTCATAAAGCTTGGTGTAGTGGGCATCGGCATGAACCGCCACGATCTCCTCCACGCCGAGCCGGTCCTTCTGTCCGTCCCGTTCGATGGGCAGCGTCCGGCGCATGGTCGGGGTGGATCGCTTCGCCGTTGCCGCTGCCTGCAGGCCGGATGCGGTGCGCTGGTTGGGTTCAGACAGCACCGACCCCTCCACGACCGCTTCGGTGGCGCCTGCCTCTTGTTCCTTTGCCGTTTGTACCGTGTCGCGGTCGCGCCCGGTGGGCATCTTCGTCAGACCCGTTTCACGATCCCCTCCAGGCACCAAGGCCAGAAGAAACAGGCCGGAAACCAGGAATGCGACACAGGACACGAAAATCGCCAGCATGCTCGGGCCGAGGGCGGGGGCGGACAAGGCGCGCGCGGCCGGGACCGGCGTAAAGGTCATGCCGGTCATCGCGGTATAATGCATGGCCGAAATCGCAAGCGCCATCACGGCGGCCGAGACGACGAGGGGAGGCCTCTTGCCCAGGCCGAAGAGGAGCCAGAGCGCCAGGCCGGACGCGTTGAAGGCGATCAGGAAACTTGCCAGGACATAAGCCGGATCGTGCGCCATGTTCAGGGACGTGTGGAGCGCATACATGCCGAGATAATGCATGGTGCAGATCCCCGCGCCCATGACGAACGCGGCAAGGCCAAGCCGCAAGGACGTCAGGCGCCGGTTGCTTGCGGTAAACACGGCAATTCCGACCACCAGCACGCAGACAAGAAAGGACAGCAGCGTCGGCAGGATCAGGAAGTCGACAACGACAGGCAGCTTGGCGGCCAGCATTCCGACGAAATGCATCGACCAGATCGCCAGAGCCATTGTGAAAGCGGCCCCCGCCAGAACAAGGCGCCGTCTCGAACCTTCGGTGCGACCGACCTGAACCGCAAGGTTCAGTCCGACAAAGCTGCCCTGAAATGCCATGATCAGGGAGAGTGCGACGAGCCACGGCTCGTGCGTCACTGTCATTGTGAAGCTCTCCTCCCAAATAGCCCGTTCCGCTTCCCGAACGGGTCCTCATTTATCGATGATAGGGGAAAGCGCGGGGTGCGGCAATTCCGTCTAACTTGTGAATTCACGAGTTTGAGTGTCCTGGAAGTCCACCGGCCGCCAAATGGCGCTTGCCTAGTCCGGGGCGGGTCCGATTTATTGCAAGTGCTAAAGGAACTCAGTCAGCAGGAATGCACATGTCCGATAAAAACGATCAACCCGCGCGCCGGAGCGAGCTTGGACAGGATGTCATCGTGATCGAAGGCCTGCGCGTGCCCGCCGAGATCGGTATACTGGACAGCGAGAAGGGGCGAAGACAAACCGTCTGCTTCGACATCGAAATCCTGACCGTTCCGGGCTACCGGGAAATCGTGCGCGAAACGGGGAACTTCATCTCCTATGCGGAGCCGGTTGCTTTCATTGAGGACAAAGCGTCCTCCGGCGGTCATGTCGACCTGGTGGAGGATTGGGCGGAAACGGTTGCGGAGTTCGTTCTTGCCCATCCGCTTGCGCAACAGGTCAGCGTCAAGGTGACCAAGCCGGATATCTTCGACAATGTCGCGGGGGCGGGGATCCGGATCACCCGGACACGCACGTGACCGGTCTTGCCGTGTCTCCTTCTTATCCTAACTGTCGACAGACATGATCCAGGAGCCAGTGCCCGATGATAACCGCCGACCGTATTCTTCCCCTTTGGCTCAAGTACCGTGACGCGCTCGAGGCGCCGGTCAGAACGTTTGAGTTCCCGAGGTTCGGCCGCCGGTTCGAGGATCGGACCTATCAGATGGGGGTTCTCAACCTGTCGCCGGACAGCACCTACCGGGAGACGGTCTGCCACACTTTCGAGGCTGCCCTTTACCGGGGGCGGCGAATGACGCTGGAAGGGGCCGCCATGGTGGATATCGGGGCGGAGTCCACCGGCGAGACCGCGGACATTGTTGCCGTCGACCGGCAGATCGACATCATGCGTCCCGTCGTGGCGGCATTGGCGGAGGACAATATTCTGGTGTCGGTGGAGACCTACCACCCGGAAGTCGGCGTCGCGCTGGTTGAGGCCGGAGCCGGTGTCGTGAATCTGACCGGCCGTGTCGACGATCCGGCCTTTTACCAGGCGATCGCGCATCACGAGGCGGGCGTGGTGCTTTGTTACACGCCGGGTGAGAACGCCCGTTCCGATGACTACCTGCCCGCCGCGGACGAGTTGTTCGACCGTCAACTGGACTTTTTCAGGGAGCGGATCGCGCTGGCCACGGAGGCGGGCATCGAACGACTGTGGGTCGACCCCGGGTTCGGCTTTGCCCTGCACCTGCCGGACGGGCCGGACCGGATCCGTTATCAGACCGAGAGTATCCTGCAGTCCTTCCGCTTGCGCGAACTCGGCTGGCCGGTGACGGTGCAGCTTACCGGCGCTGTCTATCTGTTTCGCGACGAGGTCCGCGTGGCCCAGACGAGCGCTGCGACGCTGGCGGTCCTGTCGAAGGCCAATCTGGTCCGCAGTCACGAAGTGCCTCGGGTGCAGCCGGTCCTGAACCTGCAGGATTTCGCCTGAGCGCCGGGGAGGGGAGAGCCGATGACGGCAGAGAAAAAGATCGCGTTGGTGACGGGCGCCGGCAAAAGGCTCGGCAAGGCGATTGCCCGCGGGCTGGCGGACCGGGGCTATGCGATGGGACTACACTACAATTCCTCCGCTGGCGGGGCGGAAGAGCTTCGCGACGAGATTGTCTCAAGCGGCGGAGCGGCCGTTCTCCTGCAAAAGGACCTGAGCCGGCCGGAGCTTTCGGGCAGCCTGATTGCCGAGGCGTCGGAGGCGTTAGGCGGCCCGGTCTCGGTGCTTGTCAATTCCGCGTCCGCCTTCGACACGGATACCCTTTATGACCTGACATTGGAGAGCTGGCAGTTCCTGATGAACGTCAATGCCGCGGCCCCCGTCTTTCTGATGCAGGCCTTCGCCTGTCAGGACCCGATGCCCGAGGAGGGCGCGATCGTGAACATCCTGGACACGCAAATGCAGTCGGCGTCGCCGGAACGGCTCAGTTATTTCTGCGGGAAATTCGCTTTGGACGGCGCGACACGGCTTGCCGCGTTCGAACTGGGCACAAAGGGGATCCGGGTAAACGCGGTCGCGCCGGGGCTGGTGCTGCCGAGCGACCAGACCGAGGAGGACTTTCACCGCCGCCAAAAACTGACGCCGATGGGTGCCGGACTCGGTCCGCAGGATATCGTGGCTGCGGTACAGTATCTTGTCTCCGCTCCTCAGGTTACCGGCCACACGCTGGTCGTGGATGCGGGCCAAAGGCTGATGGGTTTCGGCAACAGCTAACCGGATGGGGACAGGAGCTGCCCTGCGACCCACTGGTTCGGAAATGGTTAATATCCACCGGCCGTTGGGGAAGGTGATTTTCTTCAAAAAAACTTCGCGAACGCTGTTGACGGTATGAATTAGTGTGCGTATAACGCGGCTCATCGACGGCGGCGATGTCGCTGGCGGCAGGGTTTTGCGACCTTAATTCCTGACAATTGGTCTGAGATGGCCGGATCTTTGTGGTTCGGTTAGGGCTGGTTTTCGCTGGGGTTTTGGTTTTTCCCGAGGGGGTTTCGGTCTCCTGTTCTTTGACAATTTGGTATTGAAGGAAGGGAAGCGTAGGCGGCGTTGGCCTTGCGGACTAATGGAGCCTTTTGGGGTTTTGTTGGTTTAAGTAAGGGTTACGCAGGTACGCTGATCTT
>NZ_JAEKJZ010000005.1 GCF_017309185.1 Roseibium aggregatum
CTCGGTGATTTGAGCCACCGCGTCCCGCTTGAAATCGTCACTGAAATTGCTCGTGCCCATCATGGCCTCCTTGCCTCAAAATTAGGGAAGAAGGCGTCTACAAATCTAGGGGCTATTCAGTTTGCGACTGCGCGAGCCTCATCCACATCATATGAGTCACTGTACTGGTTGTTGTAATTCCGGCTGATTTTAATGTCATCCGACAAAAGAACACCATCGCCAAACACTTCAGCGACAGCTTGTTTATCGGCGGATTCAAGCGAAAAGGTTGCGGTGATTGGCGTAGTATCGTCAAGGCAGCGACCTGCGGCCTTAGCCTCACGGCGGTGCCGCTTTTCTAGCCACGCGGGATAGTGCGTGGAGGAGGAGAACTTGACCCCACCCTGTGCCGGCTTGAGCCGTCGCAACGCCTCAAGGAAAGCGCTCTTGCCGCTCTCATTCTTGCCCACAAGGCAGGTGATGTCGGGCTGGATCTCAACCGGTGTTGAGTCCAACACATGTTTGAAATGTTTAATCTGAACCGTCTTGAGCTTCATGTGCCTGCCCTTAGAATCAAATGTGCGATTTATAGAATATATATTGTGGTTGCATGCCGTAGTGTTCAAGATCAGTGGCGGAATATTGCACTGCGAATACACATCAATCGATCTCGTGACCTACAGCCTGATTTTGTATCTTTTTCTAAATCAGCAACGTCCGCTCATTTGTACTAGGGGAGAGCGTGTTTACCCGCAGAAAACTTCCACCTCCCACCCAATTTCTCGTTTGGCGTCTCGAATCCAATATCTCAATTGTCCGCATTGCCGAACTCAAGGGCTGGCTTCAGGCGTCATCTCACCCTATGGCAGCTTTTGCGAAGCAGAGACACTTTTACGCTTGCGCGACAACAGTCCGCTGTCCGCCCAATCTGGAAATTCGTTCCATCTCAAAAGAATGTCCGCTTTGAAGCTTAGCCTCCAACGCGGCGAACGACCGCAATGGCAGCGCAAAGAAGCCGCCAGAAGATGTCTCCGGGAATGGCGCTGCAGGCGCAGTTCACCTCACGTCGTTCTGTTCACAACCCCAGCATCTTCCGGACCTGCCCCAAATCCGTCTCCCCGCCGGCGAAATCGTCGAAGGCCTTGTCGGTCACCTCGATGATGTGGCTCTCGATGAAGGGGGCGCCTTCCGCGGCGCCCTGTTCCGGCGATTTCAGGCAGCATTCCCACTCGAGAACGGCCCAGCTGTCGTAGTCGTACTGGGCGAGCTTGGAAAAGATGCCGGAGAAATCGACCTGGCCGTCGCCCAGGGACCGGAAGCGGCCGGCGCGGCCTAACCAGCCCTGATAGCCGGAGTAGACGCCCTGGCGGCCGTCCGGGTTGAACTCCGCGTCCTTCACGTGAAAGGCGCAGATGCGCTCGTGGTAGATGTCGATGAAGGCGAGATAATCGAGCTGCTGCAGCAGGAAATGCGACGGGTCGTAGTTGATCCGGCAGCGCGGGTGGCTGCCGAGCGCCTCAAGGAACATTTCGAAAGTGGCGCCGTCGAAAACGTCCTCGCCCGGATGGATCTCGTAGCCGACATCGACGCCGTTCTCGTCATAGACGTCCAGAATCGGTTTCCAGCGGCGGGCGAGCTCGGTGAAGGCCTCCTCGATCAGGCCGGCCGGGCGCTGCGGCCAGGGGTAGAGATAGGGGAAGGCCAGCGAGCCGGTGAAACTGACGGAGGCCTTGAGGCCGAACCGCCGGCTGGCGCGCGCCGCCTTCTTCATCTGGTCGACCGCCCACTCCTGGCGTGCCTTCGGGTTGTTGTGAACCGAGGCCGGCGCGAACCCGTCGAAGGCGAGGTCATAGGCCGGGTGGACGGCGACAAGCTGGCCCTGCAGATGGGTGGAAAGCTCGGTGATCTCGACGCCGGCGTCGGCACAGACGCCCTTGATCTCGTCGCAATAGGTCTGGCTCTCCGCCGCCGCGTCCAGGTCGAACAGGCGGGCGTCGAAGGTCGGAATCTGGATGCCCTTGTACCCGAGGTCCGCTGCCCATTCGGCGATGGAGGGCAGCGTGTTGAAGGGCGCATCGTCGCCGCCGAATTGCGCCAGGAAGAGCGCGGGTCCCTTGATCAGTCCGGCCATGATGGTTTCTCCAAATCGGTATTCTTCCTGAATTTGGTCACTTGCGTGCCGGGCCTTCGCGCTCGGCGGAAGCCGCCCAGAGATTGACGTTCGCCTCGCGCGTCGTGGCCTCGATTTCCGCGAGCTCCGCGTCGCTGAAGTCGAGGTTCTCGATTGTCTTGACGCAATCGCGAACCTGTTCGGCCCGGCTGGCGCCGATCAGCGCGGTCGTGACCCGGCCTTTCCGCAACACCCAGGCGATCGCCATCTGGGCAAGGCTCTGGCCGCGCCGTTCGGCGATCGCGTTGAGGGCGCGGATCGTTTCCAGGTTGTCGTCGCTGAGGAACTGCTCCTGGAGCGACTTGCCCTGGGTCGCGCGGCTGCCTTCCGGAACGCCTTTCAAGTACTTGCTCGTCAGCATGCCCTGGGCAAGTGGCGAGAAGGCGATGGAGCCGATGCCGAGGTCTTCCAGCGTGTCCAGCAGGCCGTCTTCCTCCACCCAGCGGTTGATCATCGAATAGCTCGGCTGGTGGATCAGGCAGGGCGTGCCCAGGTCCTTCAGGATCGCCGCGGCTTCGCGCGTGCGTCTGGAATTGTAGGAGGAAATGCCGACGTAAAGCGCCCGGCCCGAGCGCACGATCTGGTCGAGCGCCATCATGGTTTCTTCCAGCGGCGTGTCCGGGTCGTAGCGGTGGGAATAGAAGATGTCGACATAGTCGAGCCCCATCCGCTTGAGGGATTGATCGCAGGAGGCAATCAGGTACTTGCGGCTGCCCCACTCACCGTAGGGACCTGGCCACATGAGATACCCCGCCTTGGAGGAAATGATCATCTCGTCCCGGTAAGGCGCGAAATCGGTGCGCAGCAGCTCGCCGAAAGCCTCTTCCGCCGCGCCCGGTTTCGGTCCGTAATTGTTGGCAAGGTCGAAATGGGTGATGCCGAGATCGAACGCGGTCCGGGCAATCTCCTGCTTGCGCTCATGCGGCGTGTCGTCGCCGAAATTGTGCCAGAGGCCGAGCGAAATCGCCGGCAGTCTCAGGCCGGACCTCCCGCAGCGCCGGTAGTCCATCGTGTCGTAGCGCGTGTCCGCTGCCGTCCAGGTCATGTTCTGTCCCGTCAAATCAAAAGGGTTTGCGCTGCCTGCGGACCGAGCGCCTCGGGCCGGTCGCAGCCGGTCTTGATGTCGATGAACTCTCCGCGCTCGCCGGAAGCGAGGATCGCCGTCATCACGTCGACCACATGGAGCGCGAACTCGAGCGAGCAGCGATGCGGCCGGTTTTCCAGGATGCCGAGCGCCATGTCCGCGAGCCCCGCCGTCCGGTAATTGGCACGGCCCCGGTCGTTGGTTTTTGAAAAGGGATGGTTCCATGCCTCGGCGATGGTTACGAAGCTGCCCTTTTCCGTCATGCGCAACTCGCCGCCGAAGAAGTTCGGGTCCGGAACATGCAGGGTTCCGTCGCGCCCGTAAAGCTCCATGTTGGCGTGTCCGTGCTGCCAGACGTCCCAGCTTGCGCAATAGGTGATCTGCGCGCCGGAATGAAATTCCAGGACCGCGTGGATCGTCGTCGGCGTTTCCACCGTGATTTTCTCGCCATGGCGCGGCTCGGAGGTGATGGTGCGTTCCGCAGAACCGGACGAACTCATGGCGGTGACCCGTTTCACGGGGCCCAGAAGCTGAACCAGGTTGGAGACGTAATAGGGCCCGAGATCGAGGATCGGACCGCCACCGGGCTTGAAGAAGAAGTCCGGGTTCGGGTGCCACATCTCCATGCCGGGGCTCTGCACGAAACAGGTGCCGGAGGTGACCTTGCCGATGGCGCCCGTGTCGATCAGGTGGCGCGCCAGCTGATGCGCGCCGCCGAGAAACGTGTCCGGCGCCGAGCCGACGCGCAGGCCCTTTTCCGCCGCAAGAGCCGCAAGATCCTGGCCTTCCCCGACCGAGAGAACGAAGGGCTTTTCGGAATAGACATGCTTGCCCGCCTCAAGCGCCTTTTGCGACACCTCGAAATGGGCCGCCGGCACGGTCAGGTTGACGACGATGTCGATGTCGTCGGCGGAAAGCAGTTCGTCGACGGTTTCGGCCCTGAGGCCGAATTCCTCCGCCCGCGCCTGTGCGGCGGCCGCGTTGAGGTCGGCGCAGGCGCGGACCTCTATGCCCCGAAAGAGCGGCGCGAGTTTCATGTAGGCGCCCGAGATATTGCCGCATCCGAGGATGCCGATGCCGAGTTTGGTGCTCATGGTCAGTCCTTAAAACGTGCGGAAGGCGTCGATGGAGCGCGTCGCGAAACGGGTAAAGTCGGAGGGCTTGTCGTGCTCCATGACGAAGAGGTCGACGCCCGCGCCCCGAAGCGCGGCCATGATCGCCTTCCAGTCCATGGTGCCGTGGCCGACATCCGCCCAGCCGTCCTCGTCCGCGCAGTCGCCTTGCCGGGCGATATCCTTGACATGGGCGGTGGTGATGCGGCTCGCGTATCTGTCGATCCACGCCAGCGGGTCCTGCCCGCCGCGCACGATCCAGGCGATGTCCGCCTCCCACTCGATGGAGGGAGCCGTTTCCAGCAGGATATCCATCGGCAGGCGGCCGTCTGCGCAGGGCCTGAATTCGAAATCGTGATTGTGCCAGCCGA
The DNA here is from genome assembly GCF_017309185.1 of Roseibium aggregatum. Classification (GTDB taxonomy): domain Bacteria; phylum Pseudomonadota; class Alphaproteobacteria; order Rhizobiales; family Stappiaceae; genus Roseibium; species Roseibium aggregatum_B. The sequence continues at coordinate 4,717 of NZ_JAEKJZ010000005.1, forward strand.
ACCTGAGGCCCGCGCCGCGGATCTTTTCGCCGATGGCCTCAAGCCTTCCGGCAACAGATTGCCAGTGGCCGGCGTCCGGCGCGCGTTGGTCCGGCGGCAGGGCGGGCACGAACAGCCGCTTCATGCCAAGCGTTCTGGCGGTGAAGATCACCTTGTCGAGGTCCTCCTCGAACTGTTCCATCGGAAAGAAATGGCCGGACGGCATGGCAAGATCATAGGCGTCGAGCAGGGTCCTGAAGGTTTCCGGGTCGCCGTAGGTGCCGCCGAAGCCCTCCACCCTGGTGTAGCCGAGCCCGGCAAGCGTCTTGAGAACATGGTCCCACGGGGTGAAGTCGCGGGCGGAGTAAAGCTGAAACGAAACGTCCATGGATATATCCTTGAGCTCTTGAAAGGACCGGATCAGAGCCGGTCTTCGGTTGTCTTGTCGAAAAGATTGGCGCGGGCCGGATCGAAGCCGACCTGAATGTCGTCGCCCGGGAAAACGCTCGCCTGCCCGTCGAGGCGGACCCACAGGAGATGGCCGTCCACCTTGACCCGGGCGAGCGTGTCGGAGCCGAGCGGTTCGACAAGCTCGACACGGCCCTGAAGACGGACAGGCGCCGTGTCCGCGGGGTCGCCCGCGACCATGTGCTCCGGCCGGATGCCGAACCAGGCGGGAGCGGGCTGGAAAGTGCTGTCGAGAAACGCGTAGTCCTCCAGCGGGAAGGCATGCCCTCCGGAGACGAAGCGCAGGCCGTCGCCGCTGATAATCTCGCCTTCAAAGAAATTCATGGTCGGCGAGCCGATGAACTCCGCGACATATTTGCTGGCCGGGCGGTTGTAGATCTCCTTCGGCGAGGCAAGCTGAAGAATGCGGCCGCCGCGCATGATGGCGATCCGGTCGGCCAGCGTCATGGCCTCGATCTGGTCGTGGGTCACATAGATCATCGTGTTGCTGAGCTTCTGGTGGAGCTGCTTGATTTCGACCCTCAGGTCCGCGCGCAGTTTGGCATCGAGATTTGACAAGGGTTCGTCAAACAGAAAGACATCCGCGTCGCGCACCAGGGCACGGCCGATGGCGGCGCGTTGGCGCTGGCCGCCGGAAAGGGCGGCCGGCTTGCGTTTCAGAAGCGGTTCGATCTGCAGGATCTTCGCCGCCCGGGCGACGCGCTCCTCGATCTCCGGCTTCGGTACGCGGGCGTTCTTCAGGCCGAAGCTCAGGTTGCCGGCGACCGTCATTTGCGGGTAGAGCGCATAGCTTTGAAACACCATGCCGATGCCTCGCTTCGACGGCTCCTCCCAGGTGACATTGCGTCCGCCGATGAAGATCTGGCCGCCGCTGACGTCGAGCAGCCCCGCGATGCAGTTGAGAAGCGTGGACTTGCCGCAGCCGGACGAGCCAAGCAGCACGAGGAACTCGCCCCGGCCGACATCGAGATTGAGGTCCTTCAAAACGTCCAGCGCGCCGAAGCTCAGGGACAGGTTCTTGATGGAGATGCTTGCTTCCATGGGGTCCGCTTCAGCCTTTCACGGCGCCGGCGGCGATGCCGCGCACGAAGAGTTTTCCGGAGATGAAATAGACGGTGAGGGGAACCAGGCCGGTCAGGATCGTGGCCGCCATGTTGACGTTGTATTCCTTCACCCCTTGCGTGGAGTTGACGATGTTGTTGAGCTGCACCGTCATCGGATAGAGGTCCGGCTTGGTGTAGACGACGCCGAACAGGAAGTCGTTCCAGATGCCGGTCACCTGCAGGATCATCGCGACGACGAAGATCGGCAGGCTCATCGGCACCATGATGCGGAAGTAGATCCTCCAGAAGCCGGCTCCGTCGACCCTGGCCGCCTTGAACAGTTCCTGCGGCACGGAGGCGAAATAGTTGCGGAAAAGCAGGGTCAGGATCGGCATGCCGAAAATCGTGTGCACGATCACGAGACCGGTCAGGCTGCCGTAGAGCCCGATCTCGCGCAGCATGATGACCAGCGGATAGAGCATCACCTGATAGGGGATGAAGGCGCCGACGATCAGGATGGTGAAGAAGGTATCCGCGCCCTTGAAGCGCCAGTTGGCGAGCGCGTAGCCGTTCACCGAGGCGATGACGATCGACAGTATGACCGACGGGATCAGGATGCGCACGGAATTGAAGAAGCCGCGCGAGAGCCCGTCGCAATTGAGCCCGGTGCAGGCCTCCGCCCAGGCCTTGACCCAGGGCTGGAAGGTGACCTCGAGAGGCGGTGAAAAGATGTTGCCGATGCGGATTTCCGGCATGCCCTTCAGCGAGGTGACGATCATCACGTAAAGCGGCAGCAGGTAGTAGAGGCAGACGACAATCAGCGTGCCGTAGACGATGATGTTTCGCCGGGAAAGGACCTTGCGCGGCTTGCGTCCGGCCGGACCGTTTTCCACGCGAGCAGCTTCTGACGGAACTTCCGCAAGCCGGAGGGAGACATCGCCGCCGGCCGCTCCGGCCTCAGCGCGGTATTTCAGGGAGTTCTTCAGAAGGTGCGGTGTCTTGGTCATCGCCGCTTGCCCCCGAATTCGAGATAGGCCCAGGGCACGACGATGATGACCACCGTCAGCAGCATCATTGTGGAGGCGGCGAAACCCTGTCCGAGGTTCTGCGACAGGAACATGGCGTCGTAGACGTATTTCGCAGGCACCTCGGAGGAAATGCCCGGTCCGCCGCCGGTCTGGGCGACGATCAGGTCGTAGACCTTGATGATGCCCGACGCGATCAGCACGATGGCGGTGATGAAAATGCCGCGCATCATCGGAATGACGATGAAAAGATAGGTCTTCCACATCGGAATGCCGTCGATCTTCGCCGCCTTCCAGATGTCCTCGTCGATACCGCGCAGGCCCGCCAGCATCAGGCACATGATCAGCCCGGTTTCGTGCCAGAGCCCGGCGATCAGCACACCGTAGATGACGATGTCCGGATTGTAGAGCGGATCGAAGGTGAAGCTTTCCCAGCCCAGGCCGCGCACCACGTGCTGGACCCCGAAATCCGGATTGAGGATCCATTGCCACGCGAGCCCGGTGACGATGAAGCTCAAGGCGAAGGGATAAAGCAGGATGGTCCGGAACGTGTCCTCGAAGCGGATCTTCTGGTCGAGAAGGGCCGCCAGCAGAAAACCGATCACCAGCGCGAAGACGAGGGAAAAGGCGCCGTAGATGGCCAGGTTTTCAATGGAGATCAGCCACTTGTTGCTGCTCCACAGGCGCTCGTATTGCGCCAGTCCGACGAATTTTTCCTTCGGCAGCAGCTTGGAACTGGTGAAGGAATAAAGAACCGTCCAGGCGGTTCCTCCGACGAACACCGCGAGCGCGGTGACGATCATCGGGACCGCTGCAACCTTGGCGCTGAGGTTCCGGTGCCAACCCAAAGGGCGCTTGGCTGCGTCCATGCCGTAAAAGTCCTCGAAGATTGACCTGACTGAAAGTCCGCTCCGGCCTTCCCTGCGCGCATTGCTGCGCGCAGGGCTGGAGGCCGCCGCCCCTGGAATGGCCCCCGTTCGATGCTGCGGGACGGCGGAAGAGAGCCGGAGTTAGTCGGCGCTGGCGACGATCGAGGCGAACTGCTTCTGAACGTCTTCCGCCGACATCGACGGATCGTTGAAGAACTCGACGAAGAGATCGTTCACCTGGGTCAGGCTGTCGGCGGACATGAGCTGGTCCGGAGCCTGAATGATCGCGCCTTCCGACAGGATATCGAGGCCCTTGCGCATGCAGTCGTTGGCGGCCTCAAGGTTCACGTCGCCGCGCACGGGAAGCGATCCCTTCTTTAGGTTGAAGGCGACCTGGGTGTCCGGAGACAGCATCACCTTGGCGAGCTCGCCTTGCGCCGCCGTGATCTCGGGATCGTCCACTTTCGGGAAATAGAAGGCGTCCCCGCCGGTCTGGATCACCTTGTTGACGCCAAGGCCCGGCAGGCAGGAATAGTCCTTGCCTGCAACCTTGTTGGCGACCGCGAACTCACCCTGTGCCCAGTCGCCCATGATCTGGCCGGCAGCCTTGCCGGTGATCACCATGGTGGTGGCGTCGTTCCAGTTCTGGACGTTGGAGTCCTTGGCCATGTCGCGGGCCGTTGCCGCGGCCTGAAAGACCTTGGCCATGTCCGCGCCGCCCGCGAGCTCCGCGTCCTTGTCGCCGAAGATCTTCGTGTAGGCGTCAGGACCGGCCAGCGCTACGAGCAGGACCTGGAAGGCCAGCGTCGTCTGCCAGGGCTGCTGGCCCATGGCAAGCGGGATGACGCCCGCTTCTTCAAGCTTCGGTGCGGCGGCGACGAAGTCGTCCCAGGTGGCGGGCACATCAAGACCGTTGTCCTCGAAGACCGCGTTGTTCAGCCACAGCCACTGCTGGGAATGAATGTTGACCGGAACGCAATAGATCCTGCCGTCGAGGGTGCAGCTTTCCAGGAGGCTTGCCGGACGGACGATCTCCTGCCAGGCCTCTTCCTTGGCGATGTCGGTCAGGTCGCGCATCAGTCCGGCCTCGACCAGTTCTTCCGCCTGGCGGCCGTGGTTGAACTGCGTCGCGCCCATGGGGTCGCCACCGGTTATGCGGCTGATCATGATCGGGCGGGCCGTGCCGCCGGAGCCGGCGATGGCGCCGTCCACCCATTTGTTCCCGGTGGCGTCGAAGGCTTTCGCAAACTCGGCGACCGCGGCCGCTTCGCCGCCCGAGGTCCACCAATGGGTGACTTCAAGATCGGTCGCCTGCGCGGCGCCGGCGGCGCAAACCGCGGTGGTTGCTGCAAAAAATGCGCGTAATGATTTCATCTGTTCCTCCCGGCGGACCGAATCCAGGTCCGGCTGTCGTCGCCATGCGGTTCACACCGCATTTTTTTAATCGATTCAAATTCAGATTATTGTGTTATGTAATCGATTACATTTATCATTCGCCCGAAACGGGCTTGTGTCAAGCCGGAAAGTCGGCCCGCTATGTGGCCATGGAAAAAAGCAAGGCGGCAGAGGCGGTTGTGGCTTTAAAAAATGCAAGGATCGTGGACGTCGCCAGGGCTGCCGGAGTTTCCACGGCAACGGTCAGCCGCGCGCTGTCGAGCCCGGACCTCCTGACCGAAGAAACCCGAAAAGCCGTCTTCGCCGCCATCAAGGCCACCGGTTACCGGGTGAACAAGACCGCCAGAAAACTGAGAACGCGCCAGGCCGGCGCCGTGCTCGTGCTTGTGCCAAATCTCGGCAACCCGTTCTTTTCGCAAATCCTGGCCGGCATCAGCGAGACGCTTGGCGAGCGTGACACGTCGGTTCTGATCGCCGACACCGAGGATCGGGCGACGTCCGGACAACACCTGGTCGATTACTTTTTGGACGCGCAGATCGACGGCATGATCTGTCTCGACGGGGCGCTGTCGCAGCGCGAACTCGCGCAGTTCGAGGAGAACGGCGTCTCCGGGAAGATCGTGTTCGCCTGCGAATGGGTGCAGGGCTCAGATTTTCCGTCCGTGAGAAGCGACAACATCCAGGGCGCCCGCCTGGCCGTCGGTCACCTGTACGATCTCGGCCACAGGAAAATCGCCCATGTCACAGGCCCGCAGGACAACGTCCTGACCCATGCGAGACGCGAGGGCATGTTGGCGGAACGTGCGAGGCTGGGACTTCCCGCACGCGAGGAGTGGATCATCCGCGGCGACTTCTCCCTTGAGTCCGGCAAGGCGGCCGCGCACAAGATCGTCCACATGACGGACCGGCCGACCGCTGTCTTCTGCGCGTCCGACCAGGTCGCTTTCGGCCTGATCTCGACCCTGTCGGCCCACGGGCTCCGTGTGCCCGGTGACATCTCCGTCATCGGCTTCGACGACATCGAATTGTCCGAATACTACGTGCCGGCGCTGACCACGATCCGGCAGGACAGACGCGCGCTGGGGACAAAGGCGGCGCAATTGTTTCATCAGCGGGTTGGCACGGGTGCCGTCGCGGGGTTGGGTACGGACGAAGAGGCGCCGGCACCGGTCATCATCGGGGTCGATCTGGTTGTCCGGCAAAGTGCCGCACCCGTGCGGGTCGAACTTTAGTTTAATGCTGCGTTGCAATATGGGCTTGGCCGGTCCGGAGCAGCGCCGGATGCGACCGTGAGCAAGGCATCCAGATGCCCCGATTTCCTGAAGAAAACCTTATCTTCAGCAACGGAATTTCAGTTTGAAAGGCACAGCGAATATCTCGGCATCCCGGCCGGAAGCGCGTTGGCCGACCAATGATCCAGGTCATACACCTGTAACTATTTCTCTCCTACGCTCCGAATCATGGCAGGCATTCGGTTGAATGTTTCAAGGACTGTTGTCATTGGTAGAAATCCGGGCCTAAGATAACGAGCGCTCGTGGTGCAACAGGTGCCTTGTCGTGAGCCAGGGTGCACTGCGGCGATATTGAACGAGCTTTTGCCAAGGGGGCAACGATGCTGGTCTCCCATACCCGAATTGTCGATATTGTTGGCGATATCATTCGAATTCAGGTGTCTTCCTCGAAATCGGACTCCGAAGGACGGCCCTGCCTTGGCGACCTTGCCGTGGTCGATTCGGGAGACGGAACCACGTCGCTCGCACAGGTCATCAATATCGACCACGATATGGTGTCCTTGCAGGTGAACTCCGGCACCAAGGGACTTGCGAACAATTCCTCCGTCCGCTTCCTCGGCGAGGCGGCCAAGGTCACCTATTCGGACAATATTCTCGGCCGCGTTTTCGACGGCGCCGGCAATCCGATCGATCAGGGACCGGATCTGGCCAGCGACCCGACCGTGCCCATCGGCGGTCCTTCGGCCAATCCGATGAAGCGGGTGCTGGCCTCGCGTATGATCCGCACGGACGTGCCGATGATCGACATCTTCAACTGCCTTGTCGAAAGCCAGAAAATCCCGATCTTCTCCGTGTCGGGCGAGCCCTACAACCCATTCTTGGCGCGTATCGGCATCCAGGCCGATGCCGACATCGTCGTCTTCGGCGGGCTCGGCCTGATCTTCGACGACTACGCGTTCTTCCGCAAACAGTTCGAGGACGCCGGCGTGTTTCCGCGCACGGTGATGTTCATCAACCAGGCGTCCGACCCGGTAGTGGAGCGGCTGCAGGTGCCGGACATGGTACTGGCGGTGGCCGAAAAATTCGCGGTCGAGGAAGGCAAGCGGGTGCTGGTGCTCCTCACCGACATGACCGCTTTCGCCGATGCGCTGAAGGAAGTTTCAATCGCCATGGAACGGGTGCCGGCCAACCGTGGCTATCCGGGCGATCTTTATTCCCAGCTGGCGCGTCGTTACGAAAAGGCGTGCGACTTCAAGGGCTCCGGTTCGGTCACCATCCTGACCGTCACCACCATGCCCGGCAACGATGTCACCCATCCGGTTCCGGACAACACCGGTTACATCACCGAAGGCCAGTTCTATCTGCACAGCGGTGTAATCGATCCCTTCGGATCGCTCTCCCGCCTGAAGCAGCATGTCATCGGCAAGGTGACCCGCGAGGACCACAACCAGATCATGAACACCATGGTCCGGTTCTATTCGGGCGCGCGGGACGCCGAACAGAAACAGTCGATGGCTTTCGAATTGTCCGACTATGACCGGCAGCTCCTGAAATTCGGCGGGCTGTTCCGTGAGCGCTTCATGGATATCGATGTCTCCATTCCGCTGGAGGAGGCGCTCGATCTGTGCTGGCAGACGCTTGCGGAATGTTTCGAGCCGGAGCAGCTTCTGATGAAACAGGGGCTGATCGACAAATACTTTCCGAAAAAGACAAAGCCCGGCAGCGGCTCCGATGAGGAGGCCGCGTAATGGCAAAGCTGGCGCTCAACAAGTCGTCACTGGCCAAGCAGAGCGCTCAACTTAGCGAATACAAGCGGTTTTTGCCGTCCTTGGAACTCAAGCGGCTCCAGATCATGGCGGAGCGCGCCAAGGCCAGGGAGGAGGCGGCCCGGCTGGATGGCGAGTTTCAGCGGTGTTTCGACGACCTTGTGGCGGCCCTGCCCATGCTGTCGAACACCCAGGTGCCGCTGGAGGGTCTTGTGGTGCTGAAAGAGGCCGTCAGGGGCACGCAAAACCTGTCCGGCACCGAACTGCCCGTTCTGGAAAGCGTGGAAATCGAAACCAAACGCTATTCCCTGCTGGCCCGGCCGCACTGGGTCGATCCTTATGTGAAGGGCATGCAGGAGTTGCTGCGGCTCAGCCTTGAACGGGATGTCGCACGGGAACGGATCGTGCGTCTCCAGGAGGCGGAAGCGGTGATTTCCCGGCGGGTGAACCTGTTCGAGAAGGTTCTCATTCCGCAGGCGGCGCGCAACATCAAGAAAATCCGCATGGCGCTGGCGGATGCGGAGCGCGACGCCGTCGTGCGGGCGAAGATCTCCAAACGCAAGACCGCCGCGCGCGCGGCGGAGGAAAGGATGGCCGAGCTGTGACCATCGTTCCGCTCGTGAAGGTGAATGTCGTCGGTATCCTCGACGACAAGGAAAAGGTTCTGGAAACCGCTCAGGCTTTCGGAATGCTGCATCTGATCCCTCTCACCTCCGCTCAGAAAGATCTGGAAGCGGTCCCCCAGGGCCTCGGACGGGACGCGGCCTCCGCATTGCGCTGGCTTATGGACTGTCCGGCGCAGCGCCGTCCGGTAACCGACCATGACCGGTTCGATCTGGACGCGGTCGTCGCCCAGACGCTCGAGAACCGCAAGGCCCTGAAGAGTTGCGAGGATCTGATCGCCTGGCTGGGCCAGCGGATCAGGGATGTCGAGCCCTGGGGGGAATTCAGCTTCTCCGACCTTGCCGAAATCGGCGACAATCGGCTGTGGTTCTATGTGGTGCCGACCGCCAAGCTGAAACACGTCGATCCGGCGGACAAGATCCTGGAAATCGTGCACAAGGACAGATACCGGTCCTATATCGTTTTGCTGGCCCCGGAAGAGCCTCCCGTTAGCGCCATGCCGGTTCCACGTGTGCATGTCGGCGCAGAATCCCTGTCCACCCTGAAACGCCGTCACGACGACGCTCTGATCGAACTCGAGGAGCTGGAACTGGAGCGCCAGATGCTGACCAAGTGGCGCTACGTTCTGGCGCAGAACCTTGCGGCGGCGCGGGACCGCTCGGCCCGCCAGCGGGCGGGTCTGGAAACCGCGGACGTGGAACGGCTGTTCGTGATGCAGGCCTGGGCGCGCCGCGACCAGACGGAGGAGATCCAGGACTTCGCCGCCGAGCACGATATCGCGGTGCTCTTCGAAGAGGTTTCGCAGGAAGATGCCCCGCCGACATTGCTGGAGAACGCAGCCGCGGTAGAGGCCGGCGAGGATCTGGTCGAATTCTACCAGACGCCGGGGTACCGTGACTGGGATCCGTCGGCGATTGTCTATGTCTCCTTCGTGATCTTCTTCGGCATGATCATGACGGACGGAGGCTACGGCCTTCTCCTGCTTCTGCTGCTCTATCTGTTCCGCAAACGCTTCGCGGGGTCCGATCTCGGCAGGCGGATGTACCGCATGTCGGTCTGGCTGATGATCTCGACAACGGCCTTCGGGGTCGCAACGGGCAGTTATTTCGGCGTTGCGCCGCCGCCGGACAGTTTCCTGGGCCATCTCAAGTTCATGGACCTCAAGGACGTCGACGCGATGATGAAGATCACGCTGGCGATCGGCGTGCTGCATATCGTGCTTGCCAACCTGGTGCGCGCCTATCACGCGGAGACGCCGAGCGGCCGGTACCAGCCGGTGGGCTGGTGCCTGGTGGCCCTAGGCGGACTGGCGACCTTTCTTGGGGCGGGGACGTTCCTGGCGGAGGCGGGACCCGCCGCGGTGGTGCTGGGCCTGTTGACGGTCGGTTTCTACGGCAGCGACCGCAAGGTCGACTCGGTCAGGTCCGGAGGCCTTCGGGTGTTCGACGGGCTGGCGGCGCTGGCCCGTATCGTGAACATTTTCTCCGACGTCCTGAGCTACATGCGGCTGTTCGCGCTCGGACTGGCGGCGGCGTCGCTTGCCGAGACGATCAACAACCTGTCGGGGCAGTTGAACGCAGCCGTGCCGGGGATCGGAATTCTGATCGCGATCGCCGTTCTGACCCTCGGTCACGGCATCAACATCGGCCTGGGTCTGATCGCGGGCTGTGTCCACGGTCTGCGCCTGAATGTCATTGAATTTTTCAATTGGGGTCTGAAAGACGAGGGCAAGCCCTTCCGTCCGTTCAAGAAAGAGGAGACACGCCTGTGAACGAATTCGTTGTGGCTCTCGGTTGGTTTGGGCTTTTCGCTCCGGTCGCCCTCGGTGCGATCGGCAGTGCCTGGGGATGCGCGCTGGGCGGCAGCGCCGCGATTGGCGCCATGCTGGACAGCGAGGGAGGGTACGGCCGGTTCATCGGTGTTTCCCTCATGCCTTCCTCGCAGGTGATTTACGGCATCGTGATCATGTTCTCGCTGCAGCAGACCACGGTCGACGCGGCCAACGGCGCGGCGCTCTTCGGCATCGGTGTGCTCTCCGGCTTCACGATGCTGTTCACCGGCATCCGCCAGGGCGAGGTTCTGGCGTCCGCCATTCACGCGTCCAAGGCGAAACCGGAGATTTTCGGCATATCGCTGGCTCCTGCCGCGGTGCTGGAAGGCTTTTCCGTCTTCGCGCTGGTCTTCGCGCTGGTTCTGGCCGGTTCGATCCCGAGTTAGGAGGCCCGCATGTCCAAGCAAAAGGCAACGCAAGATCTGGAAAACGCCGCCGGGGTGGGCGTTCAGGCTCTGATCGACCGTTTGAAGGCGGAAGGAGTCGATGCCGGGAAATCCGAAGGCGACGAACTCCTCGCCAAGGCAAAGGAGAAGGCCGACGAGATCGTCTCCGAGGCCCAGAAAAAGGCCGACAGCCTGCTGGCGGCGGCCCGCGCGGAAGCGGCCAAGGAAAAGTCTGCGACGGAAGACGGGCTGAAGGTCGCGGCCCGGGATCTTGTCCTGAGCCTGCGCAACGAACTCGGCGACCGTATCCAGCAGGAGGCAGCCCGTCTGGTCGGAACCACACTCGCGGATCAGGAGTTTCTCCAGAAGCTGATACTGACCATGGCGGGCAACGCCAGGGAAAACGCATCGGTCGGCGATACGGAGCCGATGGAGATCGTGCTTCCGGAAAAAATCGTGACCTTCGAAGAGTTGCGGCAGTCGCCGGAAGCGGTGGAACCCGGCACGCTGACCCATTTCGTCATCGCGCTGTCCGGAGAGGCCCTGCGCAACGGCGTGACCTTTTCCACGGCCCCGGGCCAGAACGGCATCAAGGTAAAGCTCACCGACCGGGACGTCTCGATCGACCTCACCGAGGACTCCATCGCCGGGCTCCTGAAAATGCACCTGCAGCCGCGGTTGCGGGCGGTGATGGAAGGGGTACTCAGGTAAACGATGTCCCGGCCGCACCAATATATTTCGCTGGTCACCAGCCTGCCGCATCTCGGAAAACTGTTTTCCGTCAAGGATGTGCCGATATCGGGTTTCCGGCTCAGGCAGAGGATTGCCGGTATGCTGGAGCCCGAGCATGCGCGATTGTTGCGCGAGGTGGTGGAGGTGACCGCCTGGGCCGGTGTGGCCAAATACGACGAGGACATCGAGATCATCCGGCGTGCCAATCAGGTGATCGGCGAACTCAAGGACTATCCGGACCTCCAGCATCTGGTCGGCGCGCGGATGGAAACGAGGACCCTGATCGCCGCCCTGCGCCGCCGTCGCGACGGACAGGAGACGGCCGGGGACATAAGCACCTGGGGCTTCGGCCGGTGGTGCGGCCAGATCAAGGCCAACTGGAGCGATCCCGCCTTCGGTCTTGGCCATTACATGCCCTGGATCGGCGAGGCGCACCGGCTGATGCAGGCGGGCGACCATATCGGCGTAGAGCGCCTGTTCCTGACGCAGGTCTTCCGCCAGCTTGATCATTATCTCACGCTGCATGAGTTCGACTTCGAAGCCGTCGGCATCTATGTGCTGCGCTGGGTGATCGTCGAAAGGTGGTCCCGCTACAACGAAGACGATGCGAGGGACCGGCTCAAGTCGCTTCTGGACGCCGCGCTTCAAGGGCCTGAAGGCCCTCATGAACACGTCGCCAAGGGTCTTTTTTCAGCAGACAGTTTAGCCTCGTAAGGGAGCCTCATCATGACCAGCCATGTCCAGCTTCCGGAGCCGACCGCGGAAATCGTCGCCGTCCAGGACGACCTTGTGACGCTGACACCGCTCGGGGACGCTCCCCTGATCAAGAACGAAGTGGTCTACATCATCCCGCACGGGCCGGAACGCGAAGGTAAGCCGAGAGAATATCTCAAGGCCGAGGTTCTCCGGGTCCGCGGCAAGACTGCCGAAGCGCAGGTCTTCGAGAGCACGTCGGGTGTTCGCGTCGGGGACAAGGTGATCCAGAGCGGCGACATGCTCTCCGTCGCCCTCGGTCCGGGGCTTCTCAGCACCGTGTTCGACGGCCTGCAGAACCCGCTCGCGGACATTGCGGCGGAGCACGGCTTTTTCCTGCCGCGCGGCGTCCTGACCAATGTGCTGGACGAGAAACGCAAATGGGCGTTCGAGCCGAAGGTGAAATCCGGCGATCCCGTCAAGGCGGGTGAAACGCTCGGCACGGTTCCCGAAGGCCGTTTCGAACACAGGATCATGACGCCCTTCGGGCTGACCGGAAACTGGTCCGTCGAACGGGTGCGCGAGGGCTCCTTCACCATCAACGACGTGGTGGTGACACTCAAGAACGACCGGGGCGAGACCCGTGACCTCACCATGGTTCAGCACTGGCCCGTGCGCCGCGCCATTCCCGAACGCCTGTTCGCGTCCGGTCAGAGCGAGCGTCTTTACCCGAGCGAGCCTCTGGTTACCACCCTGCGCCTGATCGACACGTTCTTCCCGATCGCGCGTGGCGGCATGGGCTGTATCCCCGGGCCCTTCGGCGCCGGCAAGACAGTGCTTCAGTCCCTGATCTCCAGGTTCTCCGCGGTCAACATCGTGATCGTGGTCGCCTGCGGCGAGCGGGCCGGGGAGGTCGTTGAAACCATCACCGAATTTCCCCACCAGCCGGACCCGTCCGGCGATGGCACGCTGATGGACCGCACCGTCATCATCTGCAACACGTCCTCCATGCCGGTCGCGGCGCGCGAGGCTTCGATCTACACCGGCATCACGCTCGGCGAGTATTACCGCCAGATGGGCTATGACGTGCTCCTGATCGCCGACAGTACCTCGCGCTGGGCGCAGGCCATGCGCGAGACTTCCGGACGTCTGGAGGAAATTCCGGGGGAAGAGGCGTTTCCGGCCTATCTCGACAGCGCGATCAAGGGCGTCTACGAGCGTGCCGGTGTGGTGCGTACGGCATCCGGTGAAACCGGCAGCCTGACCATGATCGGTACGGTGTCACCGGCGGGCGGCAATTTCGAGGAACCGGTCACCCAGTCGACGCTCGGAACCGTGAAGACCTTTCTGGGACTGTCTTCGGAACGCGCCTACAAGCGCTTCTACCCGGCCGTCGACCCGCTCCTGTCCTGGTCGCGCTATCACAAGCAGCTCGGCGAATGGTATCAGGAGAACATCGGCCCGGACTGGGTCCCGCGCGTCGAGGAGATGATCGAGCTCCTCAAGAAGGGCGACGAAATCACCCGCATGATGCAGGTTACCGGCGAAGAGGGCGTGTCGACCGAAGACTTCGTTCTCCAGCAAAAGGCGCTGTTCCTGGATATGGTCTATCTGCAGCAGGACGCCTTCGACGACGTGGATGTCTCCGCGCCGCTCGCCCGTCAGCAGCAGACCTTCGACCTCGCCTACAGGATCGCCAAGACGGATTTCAATTTCGAGGACAAGGACGCGGTGCGCAAGTTCTTCACCGAGCAGACGTCCCTGTTCAAGAACCTGAACTATTCGGCGGACGGCAGCAACGAACGCAAGAGCCTTCTGGACAAGATCACCCAAAACATCGGCAACGCACCCAGGCGTGTGACCGGCAAAGGCAACTAGATCGTCGCGGTTCAAGTGGGACCGGGAAACCAGCCAGCCTGCTCACTGGGAGGGGCTCATCCCGTTGGCAGTTGAAACAGGCCAAGACGGCTCTACAGCGCCCCGGTCGTTGAAGAGCCGAAGAAGGTGTCATGGGCGAAGAACTTGTAAAAGTGATTCCGTTCGCGAAGGGCATGCAGGCGGATACGTTTGCGGCCTTGAAGAAAGACATCACGCGAACCGTGGTCTCGCCCGGTGAGGACATCCTGCGTCCCGGAGACACGGTGGGTGGTGTGTTCCTGGTCAAGTCAGGGGCCATTCGCGTCTATTACATCGACGCGGAAGGCCGCGAAGGAACGCTTTACTGGATCGGGCCCGGCGAGAGCTGCATTCTGGCGCTCAACAGCCTGTTTTCAGACATGCCCTATCCGGCCTTTGCGGCCGCGGACACCGAAGGTGTGGAATTCCTGACCCTGTCCGGAAAGACCTTCAGGCAGCTGTTTGCTCGGGATCCGGCGGTTCAGGCATTTCTGTTCGAGCAACTGTCCGGACGTGTCTATGCTCTGCTCAGCACGCTGGAACAAACGATGCGCCTTCCTCAGGAGGAACGCCTGGTTTTGCTGTTGCTGGCACGGGCTGACGAAAGCGGCGTGATTTGTCTGTCGCAGGAGCGGCTCGCGCGTGACCTGGGTACGCACCGCGAGGTCGTTTCGCGTCTTTTGCGCAATCTGGCCGGCCAGAACCTGATTTCACTCGCGCACAAGCGGATCACCATCATGGATCGAAGCCGTCTTGAGGCCATGCTACCCGCTGACGGTCCGGACGGTTGACGGTCCTGGACCGTCGGGCATGCACGGAAAGTGACGGGCAGGGGGAACGCCGGGGGGCCGTCCGAATTCATCCCCGGCGCACACGCTGTTTAACGGGCGAGGGCCTGCGTGACGTCTTCGGTGGTCAACACACCGTTGGCGATCATGCTGTAATTCACCAAAGCCGCGTTATAGGCATCGGAGCCGGGGCCCCCGACAGCGTCCTTGACGACAAAGACCTTGAAACCGTTTTCCATCAGGGCGCGCATATGCGAATCCACACAAAGGTTGGCAACCAGCCCGCCGAGGATGACCGTGTCTATCCCCCGGGAGCGCAGCTGATAGATCAGGTCGTTGCTTTCCGGGCCGTACATCTTGTGGGGCGCGACCACGATGGTTTCGCCGTCATGGATGTAGGGTTTGTACGGCGCGTAGAAATCGGCCCCGGATCCTTCGAACCCCTCCGGGTTTGCCAGGGAGTCGCGATAGAGCGCCCTCATGTCCAGCAGTTGCCGCTGGAGTGCTCCCGCTCCAGACCAGTCGATGTCGACCCTGGTGTAGACCAGAGGGTCGACGGCGAGCGCGACGCCCTCTGACTTCGCCGTCTTCATCAGGGTTTCGATATTCGCGACCGTACCGAGTTCGGCAAGGTTTTCCGCGACAAGTCCGTAAAGCTTGCCGTCGGGAGCGAGGAAGTCATTCTGAGGATCTGTGATCACGATTGCGGTGTGCTTCTTGTCGAAACTGGGCAGGGGATTTTCCGCAGCCGGCGCCACGGCGCTGGCGAGCATCAGGGGAAGCCCGGCCGCGATTGTCAGCAATAGAGTCTTCATGTCCACAACCTTCTGTTGGTCTATCCAATTCGCCAGGCGACACAGATGTCGCTTCCGGCGGCTCCGGTTGTAGGAAGCTGACGCACATGGCTCTGGAACAATTGTTCCACTCTTAAACTCGATTTTTCGAGGAAGGGGGTGAACCGAAGCCCAGGGTCCGTACCCTGACGTCTTTTGCAACGATAATGCCGGCATTTCGGCCTTGATCAAAAAATAACCTTGACCAGAGACACGGCAACTTTCTAGATTTTCTTGACCAAATGGTCAGCGGACAACGCGCAGAAGGCAGAATGCCCGGTGCTCTGGCCGCGGCCGACTTGCCGGTGGTGGAAGGAATGGTCGGGAACCGCTATGGCCCCGCTCCGGCAAGGGTTTAAAATTCCAGAGAAGGGCCCGGCCGCATGGACCGAAGCCCGCAACCGCTAGGGGAATGGCAATGAAGGCATTGAAAAGTCTGGCACTCGTGTCGGCAATGGGCGCGGGTCTGCTCTCGGGAGCGGCACAGGCCGCCGACGAGCTGACGCTGCAGCTGAAGTGGGTCACGCAAGGCCAGTTCGCAGGCTATTACGTGGCCAAGGACAAGGGCTTCTACGAAGAAGAAGGCCTGGATGTGACGATCAAGCCGGGCGGCCCGGACATCGCTCCGCCGCAGGTCATCGCCGGCGGCGGCGCCGACGTGATCATCGACTGGATGCCGTCCGCGCTGGCGTCGCGCGAAAAGGGCGTGCCGCTCGTCAACATTGCGCAGCCGTTCAAGAAGTCCGGCATGATGCTGACCTGCCGCAAGGAAACCGGCATCACCGGTCCCGACGATTTCAAGGGCAAGACCCTCGGCGTCTGGTTCTTCGGCAACGAGTATCCGTTCCTGTCGTGGATGAGCCAGCTGGGCATTCCGACCGAGGGCGGCGACGACGGCGTGACTGTTCTGAAGCAGGGCTTCAACGTCGATCCGCTGCTGCAGAAGCAGGCCGACTGCATCTCCACCATGACCTATAACGAGTACTGGCAGGTGATCGACGCGGGCATTCCCGCCGAAGATCTTGTCGTCTTCAAGTACGAGGACCAGGGCGTTGCCACGCTGGAAGACGGTCTTTACGTTCTGGAATCCAGCCTCGAAGACGAGGCCATGGTCGACAAGCTGGCCCGTTTCGTGAAAGCGTCCATGAAGGGCTGGGCCTACGCTGCCGAGCACCCGGAAGAGGCAGCCGAAATCGTTCTGGAAAACGACGCCACCGGCGCGCAGACCGAAAAGCACCAGATCCGCATGGTCGGGGAAATCAACAAGCTGGTCGACGGCTCCGACGGCAAGCTGGACATGGACGCCTACGAGCGCACCGTGAAGTCGCTTCTGGCCGGCGGGTCCGATCCGGTGATCACCAAGGAACCGGAAGGCGCGACCAGCACGGTCGTCACCGACAAGATGTAAGACCTGCCCAGGTCCTGCTTGATTGCGAAAGGCCGTCCGGAAGGGCGGCCTTTTTGCGTTTTACTCCGCAAACCGCGCGGCCTAAAACAAACCGGAGTTTTTAAGCAAAGCGTTGCACATGAAAAAAGCGGTTGTTCTCGGAGCTTACGGTTTCATCGGCGGGGCCTGTGTCAGGGCTCTGCAGGAAGAAGGGTTCGCGGTCCTGGGCATTGGCCGATCGGTAACGGCGGCGCAGCGGGCGTTTCCGGATCTGGTCTGGATCATCCGCGACATCGCCTCGGTCTCCGCCGAGGAATGGAAAGAGCTTCTCGCCGATGCCGATGTGGTCGTGAATGCCTCGGGCGCTCTGCAGGATGGGTCGCGGGACAATCTGACCGCCATTCACGAAACAGCCGTTTCCCGCGTCGTGGAGGCTCTGACCGGATCGAAAACGAGGTTCATTCAGATCTCCGCCGCCGGGGTCAGCGAAGACGCGCCGACCGGGTTTTTCCGCACCAAGGCACGAGGCGACAGGACGGTCGTGGCGTCGGCCATCGACTGGATCGTTCTGCGTCCCGTTCTCGTCCTGGGGCGCGAAGCCTATGGCGGTACCGCATTGTTACGAGCCAGCGCTGCCCTGCCTTTGATCGGCGGAAAGGCGTTTCCGCAGGCGAAAGTCCAGACCGTGCATGTCACGGATCTCGCCAGGGCGGTCGCACAGGCCGCGACCGGAAGCCTCGGCAGCCGTTTCGTGGCCGATCTTGCCGAAGACCAAAGCCGGACGTTCTGGGAACTGACGGTCGGGATCCGGTCCTGGCTCGGGTATGCGCCCTGGCGCGCGGCGATCGCCGTGCCGGCCTGGACGGTCAGGCTGATCGGAAAAGGCGCGGATGCGCTCGGCTGGCTCGGCTGGCGCTCGCCGCTGAGGACAAACGCCCTGAAATCGCTGGAAAGCGGTATTACGGGCGACCCGCAAGAGTGGCGGCGGCGCGGAGGGACCAGCCTGAAATCTCTTGAGGAGACCCTGCGTGCGATGCCAGCGACCGCCCAGGAGCGCGCCTTTTCGAGAGTTTATCTGATCCTGCCGCTCGCCATCGGCTGCCTGTCCCTGTTCTGGCTTTTGTCCGGTCTGATGGGACTTTGGTCGTTCCGGGCGGCCCAATCCGTCCTGACGGAGACAGACGTGGCGCACGGCATCGCCGGTGCCGCCGTCATCGGCGGATCGGTCATCGACATTCTGCTCGGGCTTGGCGTTTTGTGGCGGCGCTGGACCCGTCCGGCCTGCCTGGGCATGGCGGCCGTCTCTCTGGGCTATCTCTTCTTCGGAACGCTGCTGACGCCGGAGCTTTGGGCCGACCCGCTGGGACCGTTCGTGAAGATCTTTCCGGCCCTGGTGCTTGCGCTTGCGGTCGCCTTCCTTCTGGACGAACGCTGATGACCTACGATCTGCTGAAGTTCGCTCATGTCATCGGTGCCTGCGTGCTCCTGGGAACGGGCGCGGGCATCGCCTTCTTCATGCTGGTTTCGCATCTGTCGAAAAATCCGGTCCTGATTGCCCATGTCGCCGGCATCGTCGTTCTGGCGGACACGGTCTTCACCGCCACCGCGGCGCTCCTCCAGCCCGTCACGGGTTATTTCCTCGCGCTGGAGGTCGGCTGGCCGCTCCTGAAAGGCTGGGTGTTCGTCTCGCTCTGTCTTTATGTGTTTGTTGGCGCCCTCTGGCTGCCGGTGGTCTGGATCCAGATCCGCATGCGCCGTCTCGCGGCGGAGGCGGCCGAAGCCGGGACGGCGCTTCCGGTGGCCTATTTCAGGCTGTTCCACATCTGGTTCGCCTGCGGCGTGCCGGCCTTCGCGGCGGTGCTGGCCATCGTCTGGCTGATGCTGACCAAGCCTGACTTTTCAGGCTGAGGGACCTATCCCCGGTCGTCGGGTTCCTTGCGCATGAGCAGCCAGATCATCGCGCCGATAAACGCGAAGGTCATGAGGTTCAGGATCGTATCGAGCGGGTCACCGATCAGCATGGGCTGGCTCCTTTGCGCCGTCAAGCATCAGCGCCCGGACCAGGCAGGTCAGGAGCAACACCGTTATGAAAACGAAAGGCAGCGCGCCGAGAGCGATCAGCTGCTTCATCGCCTGTACGGAGCCGGATAGGATCATGGCGGCGCCCAGAATGCCGAGAAGACCGCCCCAGACGAGCTTGACCTTCACGCTCGGATCCGGATTGCCACCGGTCGAAAACATGCCGAGGACAAAGGCCGCGCTGACGACGCTCGTGACAATGAACAGGAAGGCGGCCGCGATCGTCGCGAGCGTGGTCAGCCCGGATAACGGCAGCCGGTCGAGAAGCGCGAAGGTCATGCGCTCGACGTTGGTCTGCGTCATCGCAAGCAACTGCCCCTGGCCGTCGATGGCTTCGTAGAGCCCGACCCCGCCGAAGGCGCCGAACCAGACCGTCGAAAAAACGGTCGGCGCGACCAGAACGCCCAATACGAATTCCCGGATCGTGCGCCCCCTGGAGATCCGGGCGACAAAGACACCGACAAAAGGTCCCCATGCGATCCACCAGACCATGTAAGTGAGCGTCCAGTCGCGGAACCACTTGCTGGTTTCGCTCCCGTAGAAGGTGAAGGTCTGTAGTCCGCGCGGGATCACCTCCGCGATATACTTGCCAATTCCTCCGACGATCGAATTGAGCAGATATTCCGACGGGCCGAGAATGACGGTGTAGGCGACCAGCGCAATGGCAATCGCCATCGCGATGTTGGAAAGCTTCGCCATGCCGCTGCCGAGATCCACCAGGAGAGGCGGAATATAGGCGGCGACGATCAGGAAGAAAACGACACCGACCAGCAACGGGGTCGCACTCGTCCCTCCGGTCAGAACGGTGATCCCGTCGGCAACCTGGAAAACGCCCATGGCGATGGAGCCCGCGACGCCGATGGCGATGGCGACGATGGCCATGAAGTCGGAGATCCAGCCGACGGCATTTGCCCAGGCTTCGTCCGGAAACAGGTTCTTTACCGGCGCGCTGACCAGCATCGGTGTGCCGCGGCGAAAACTGAAATAGGCGATTGTCAGAGCGGTGGTGCCGTAGATCGCCCAGGCATGGATGCCCCAATTGAAGTTTGCGGCAAGAAGGGCCTGTTCCGCTGCGATCGGAACCGGAAGGGCCTCCTGGGCGAAATGGTAGTGTGTGAGCGGTTCGGCAACGGCCCAGAACAGCAGGCCGACCCCCATGCCGGCGGCGAAAAGCATGGCGATCCAGGTCGGTGTGGAATAGTCCGGCCGGTCCGTATCCGCGCCCAGGCGGATGTCGCCGAACCTGGTGAAGGTCAGTCCGAGACAGAAGAGCAGCATGATCGTGACGGAGAGCATCACGAACCAGCCGCGGCTTGTGAAATATTGATCGACGATACGTTGCGCGACGGTCAGCAGGCTTGCCGGGTCGGCCACGCCCCATATGCCGATTACGGCGCATAGTCCGACTGAAGCCGCCAGCAGCACTCTGCTATTATGCATGCACCCCCCGGGAGATATGACGTCGACACGTTAGCGGAGCCACAGGGGAAACGCAAAAAGTGAGCTTCGCAGCCTTTTCAGCGAATCGTGATTTTTGTGGGGCTGAACCCCGTGGGACGCCCGTCAGTGCGGCCGGTGCGAAAGGCGGAAGGAGGATTGCTTTTCAGCACTTTTGAAGCGCCGGATCTGCGGAAGCATGAGAACATAGAGGCTCATTCCTGCCAGTGTCACCGGCCAGAAAACGGAGGTTGCGAAGGCGCCGGCCAGTCGAACCGGGCTGCTCATGTTGTTTTCAAGCAGTTCCATCGACGACAGGATCAGAAAAACAGATGCGACGCCGGTGTAAAGAAGGAATGCAGGAACCAATAGAAACAAAATCATGACAATTTACCTTCCACGTCCGTTTCCGCGCCCCCGCGAACAGGCAGTGAATGTCCAGCCTTTATCAGCATAACACGTAAAAGGGTGTAATTATGACAAGGCTATCGAAAATTGTAATATTCGTCTCAACTATTCATGATTGAGGGGCGGTCGATGGCGAATTTCCGGCGAAACTCTAGAGCCCTTCCCGGTCATATTGAATCATTTGACTGAGACAAAATTGGTCTCTGGCGAGGCGGATTGCGCGCAGCGGTGTTGTCCACCTCAAGCGCTGTCCAACGAAGCCAGAGACCAATTTTGTCCAGCCCTAAGAAATTGTTTTTTTCACTCGATTTTTTCTGAACCGGGTGGCTTTTGACGGCCCATCGGCAGCGTTGCGCCGCTTGCGCGATGCACCGCATCGCACTTCGCGACACGCCTTGCCGAGCGAGCCCACAAAAGCCATCAAATGGTTCAAGATGATCGGGAAGGGCTCTAGAAAGGACCGCGCAAGGCAGGGGGGCTGGCTGTTCAAGCAGGCTCAGGCCGTTCGGAAGACCGGACCGTGCCATTGGAAGCCTCTAAACCCGGTCAGCGAGGTTCCGGGGAATTGTAGTTGGCACTACTCCGGATACCAGAGTTTCACCTTTTCCGCCCCTCGTTCGATGATGACGTGGCCATTCGCGAAGACCCGGTAGGCATGGCTCCAGTCGCCGTCCGGCCATCTGACCCGGACATTGGCGCGCTCGGCGACACCGAGGCCGAAATGAATGAAGCCCATCTGGCCCGATGCGTGACCGGCGCCGACCTGAACGTCCTTGACGACGGTGCGGTTTCCGGTCTTGACACTGATCTTGGCGCCGACCGCCTTGATGTTGCCCTGGCGCGGCTGACGAATTTCCACCGCAAGCCAGTTGCCGAGCGGCTTGGGAGCATCGGCGGAACCCCGGCCGAGATTCCGGAACAGGCTGACAGGCGCGGACCGGTTGACCACGATCAGATCCAGAAGCCCGTCCGCATTGAAATCCGCCATCCCGGCGCCGCGGCCCCGACGGTCCAGGGCGATGCCCGCTCCCTCTCCGGCTTCCACGAATTTTCCGGTCCATTGGCCGAGCAGGAGATTGTCCGGATCGTAGGCGGCGAAATCCGGCATGGCTTCGACATTGCCCTTGGCGATGAACAGATCCCACAAGCCGTCGTTGTTGACGTCCTGGAACTCCGAATGCCAGCCGGTCGAGGGTTTCAGGTCGTCCCCCCTGTAGGGCCTGTGGGCGGTCACGCCGAGATCGAAGGCGATATCCCGGTAAATGGGAACTGTCTCGTCCGCCTCGTCGTCCAGTTTCTGCAGCTTGGTGTCACCCATGCTGGTAAGGGCGAATTCGGGAAAGCCGTCGACATCGAGATCTATGGAGGCGATCCCCATGCCCCAGATCTTCAAATGCTGCCAGCCGTCGCTCTTGCGGTAGGGACGGGGCGGACGGCCCGGCGGCACCGCCCAGAGCTGTTCCTGGCCGCCCCGGTAGTAATGGCGGTCGTTGGAAATGCGCAGGGACGCTTCACCGGACCTGTTCCAGTCGGTGAACAGCATCGACAAGGCGCAGTAGCCGGGAGAAAGCCGTTGAGCTTCGGGATAGGAAACCGCGCCCGTGCCGGTTGTCACCGGCCGGACCAGGGCATTGTCGTGGCAAGTGCCCCAGGGCGATCCCGGTGCCGAGCGGTCGACGTAGTTGCCGAAGGCAAGGGTAGGGTAGGCCAGGCCTGCCTCGAAGGTCGCAGAGAACGCCGTCGTCCACGCGCGCCCGCCGTCGAAGCCGAGCGTCCGGTTGGCGACCTCGAACCGGCAGTCGCCCCTGCCGCGCAGCAGCAGGTTCTCGCCAAGTCTGAGCAGAACCAGATCGAGTATGTCGTCATTGTCGAAATCCAGAGGATAAGCGCCAAGCACGTTCCTGGACTGCTTGTCGCTCAAACCGCTGCCGCTTCGATCGAATTTCAGCGGACCTGATGTCGTGCTCGCATTCACGTAAAGCTGTGCCGGGCTCTTGCCCCCGGCCAGGAACACATCCGGAAACCGGTCGCCGTTGCAGTCGAAGACCGCGACGCCGCCACCGACAAAGAACTCCCAGGCGCCGTCGTAGCTGTGCTGGATGCCCGCGGTTGCCGCTTCCTCCTGAAATCTCGGAATGGGGGCGAGCGATGCCGGTGCGCCGTTTTCCGCCGCCGGAACCGGAGTGGACAGCAGCGCAGCGGTCAACGCGGCAGCCAGCGGCAGGCCTTGCCGTTTCATGGCGCGATCTCCAGGCTGCGCAAAAAGGCGACGACCGATTGCCGGTCTTTTTCCAGAAGCGCCGCGTAGGCTTCGCGGCTCTGGGCGGCCTCTCCCCCGTGGGCGAGAATTGCCTCGCTGAGCGTTGTCAGGTCGCCCCGATGGCCATACGGCGCGGTACTGGCAATGCCCCAGAGTTCCGCGGTGATGAAGACGTCGCGGGCCACGAACCTCTGGGCGAGCAATTCGTTGCCGAAGGTGTCGTTGACGGGGTCGGCGATCGTATGGCGCTTCAGGTCGCCGTAAAGCGGAACCAGCACCCGGCCCTGAGCGTCTCGCTGCAGAGCCCGGACCCAGTCAAGCGTGCCCAGATCGAGCGCCAGCGGGGCCGCGACGTCGCTCTGGCGCAGGGTGCCGGCGGTGTCGAACGGACCCGGATCGTGAAAAACGAGATTGTCCAGAGGCAGGGCGGGAACATGGCAGGCCGCGCAGCCGATTTCGCCGAACAGGGCTTCGCCCTCACGGGCGGCGTCCTGCCAGATCCCGGGCAGATCCGGTTTGCGGCCGGGGGCCGGCAGCGTCGCCTGCCAGGCGACCAGCGCGGAAATCTGGCCGGGAGACATTTCGTCCGGGTATCCGTCGCCGTCGTAATCGTCCGAGCCGGTCCAGACGGCCCCGAAACGCTCGCCCGCCTGAATGCCGTGGTGATCGTTCATGGCATTGACGGTGAACTGGCGAAGCGATGCAAAGACTCCCTTCTGGCTGAAGGGGCGCAACGTCAGGTCGTGGTCGATCCCATCCAGTGCCCCGACATCCAGTGTTCCGTCCGGATAGGCGGTCAGAAAACCGAAGGAAACGCCCTTGGTGTTCAAGGCGGCCTTTTCCGGCTGCCCGCTTGCCCGCGCCATCTCGAGCAGGTCTTTGCGCTGCTTTCGGAGGTCCGAGGTCATTTCCCGCGCGAGCAGTTCGATCAGTCCGGCGCCCTGAAGGGCGTTGGTGTTGCGTTCGTTGGAAAACTGCGGGTCGATCGTGTCGAAATCGGCGCTTTCGAACTGTTCGGAAACGAACACATTCGCCGTGAACGATCCGGCGCCGCCGTCGACCGGCTCGTTGTGGCAGGAGGCGCAGGCATTGGCATCCGGTCCCGCGAGCCGCTGAAACGACTGCGGGAGGGGACGGCGCACCTTGGTCGGCACAATGGCGCCGGTGGCATCCGGCCGTCCGGCGCCGTCCAGTGTGGTGAATTTGGCGCTGAACAGGTGCTCGCCGAGGGCGCGAAGCACCGGTATCGGATCGTCCTTCGAAGCGGCCAGGGCATCGATGTCGATGTCGTCCCTGAGGGCTTTCTCGCTCCAGGGCGGCAGCTCGGGGCTGGCGGCGGCTGAGAACGTGGCGGTGCACAGGAGGCTGCCCAGGATCAGGAGACGGACCGGGACCTTTGACCGCTGCGTCATGCGGGTGCCTCCTTGCGGTCCGGCCGGGCGGCCGCGTTTCCGTAAAACGTGCTGTCGAGGCGCTCCATGGATTGCGCAATCAGGCCGCCGCGAATGTAGTCCTCGTTCCAGGGCATGACATCGAGAGCGAAATTTTTACGCAGGTCCGCGACCAAAGCCTCTTCCAGCCCCTCCCACATGGCTTTTTCCATGAAAGAGAACGCACGCACCGCCGCGCCGGTCAGAACCAGGCGGCTGGGGTCGATGATGGCGACAACCCGGGCAATGCCGTACCCCAGAACCCGTCCGGCCTCGGAAAAGGTCCTGCGGGCGTCGGCATCGCCGCACGAGGCCAGTTCGATCAGACGTGCGAGCCCTTTCTCGCCGGCTTCGATGGTCATCGGATCGGTGTCGTCGGGCAGACCCGCCGCGGCCCTGACAAGCGCGTAATCGGAAAGATAGGCTTCGATGCAGCCCCTCTTTCCGCATCTGCAAAGCGCGCCGCCGGGAATGTGGTTGGCATGACCGAATTCCGCCGCCGTGCCGCTGGCGCCGGAAAACAGGTGGTTGTCCAGGTAAAGACCCATGCCGACACCGTAATCGAGCATGACCACGGCAAAGGTGCCGCTATAGCGCTTGGGATCGCTCCAATGCAGCGCCTCGGTAATCATGTTGGTGTCGTTTGAGATATAGCAGTCGGCGCCGAACGCTGCCTGCAAGGGGGCGACGATCGGGATTCTTCGTCCGGAAAAGGCGGGACTCCAGGCCACAAGGCCGGTCTCCGTTTCGACGACGCCCTGCGCCGCCACGCCGATTTCCCGGACCCGTGACGGACTCGTGCCGGCCTCTTGCAGAAACGACGCGATCGCTTCGACCAGGGTTTCCGGAAAGGTCCGGGCATCCGCCGTCGCGCTGTCGAAATGGATCCGGCGGTCGCGGATGACTTCACCGGCGTAATTGACCAGAGCCAGATCGATATTGTTGACCGACAGGCGGATACAGACGGTGTAAACCGCCTCCGGATTGAGCTTGAGAAGCGTGCGCGGCCGCCCGCGCGCCTGCTGCGTTTTGGGCTCCTCGCTTTCCAGGCTGAGGATCAGGTCCTGGTCCAGAAGGTCGGAGGTGATTGCCGTGACGGTTGCAGGACTGAGCCGCGTTTTATGACCGAGATCGATCCGTGCCGTCGGTCCGTTCCGGCGCAGCGCCTGCAGAACAATACTTCGGTTTTGACGCCGGATCTGATCCCGGTCCGCCTTGCGTGTCATGCGCGCCAAGCTCTTCCCTCGGTGTTTCCTCTGTCCCGGGTTTTTCCCGGTTTTCTGCTCTCTTTCGGGACGTTCAAATCCCGCGGAGCAGAGTTTTGTAAAACCATGTTGACAGGAGCGGCGCTTTACTGCAACTTTTTTTCGGGAGCCAAAAAAAATATCAATATGGCTGTCCTATTTCAGGCGTCTCGAAGGCGCTTGCGGAATAGACGCATATTTTCGGTGCAACTCGTTCGATTTGGGTTGTGCCAACTGGAGGAAACATCGCAATGCGTAAAATCACCACTTTGTTGGCGGGTGCTGTCATGACCGCCGCAGCGTTCACCGCCGCCCACGCCCAGGATTTGACCGTCGGCGTCAGCTGGTCCAACTTCCAGGAAGAGCGCTGGAAGACGGACGAGGCGGCCATGAAGGCGGCGCTGGAAGCAAATGGCGCGTCCTACATCTCGACCGATGCGCAATCGTCGGCGGCCAAGCAGCTTTCCGACGTTGAGAGCCTCATGGCGCAGGGCGTCGACGCGCTCATCGTCCTGGCCCAGGATTCCGAAGCGATCATCCCGGCCGTTCAGGCCGCGGCTGACGAAGGCGTGCCGGTCATCGCTTACGACCGCCTGATCGAAGACCCCCGTGCCTTCTACCTGACCTTCGACAACGTCGAGGTCGGCCGCATGCAGGCGCGCGAGGTCCTCAAGGCGCAGCCGAAAGGCAACTACGTCATGATCAAGGGGTCTTCCGCCGATCCGAACGCCGACTTCCTGCGTGGCGGTCAGCAGGAAGTCCTGCAGTCCGCGATTGACGCCGGCGACATCACGATTGTCGGCGAGGCCTACACCGATGGCTGGCTCCCGGCCAACGCGCAGCGCAACATGGAACAGATCCTGACCGCCAACGACAACAAGGTCGACGCGGTTGTGGCTTCCAACGACGGGACCGCCGGCGGCGCCGTCGCGGCGCTCACCGCTCAGGGCATGGAAGGCATTCCGGTCTCCGGGCAGGATGGCGACCACGCCGCGCTGAACCGCGTGGCGCTCGGCACCCAGACCGTCAGCGTCTGGAAGGACGCGCGCGAGCTCGGTAAATCCGCGGGCGAGATCGCCGTTGCCCTCGCCAAGGGCACCGCGATGGGCGATGTCGAGAATGCCATCACGTTCAAGACACCTGGCGGAAACGACATGAACGCCGTCCTGCTGGCGCCGCTGCCGGTCACCAAGGACAATCTGGCCGTTGTTGTCGACTCGGGTTGGATTCCGAAGGACGTGCTCTGCCAGGGCGTCTCCGGAGGTCCCGCTCCCTGCAATTGATCCGGTCCGTTTGACCTGACAGCGCGCCTTCGCCCTCTGGGCGAAGGCGTCCGGCTGGCCGTGTGCGCGAAAGACGAGAATGACTGACGAAACAAATAACACAGGTCCGACGATCGTTAAGCCGAAGGGCTTGTTCGCCGCACTTGAGATCGACACCCGGCTCATGGGCATGATCGGCGCATTCATCGTGATCGCGCTTGTGTTCCAGATCTGGACGGGCATCAACGCGCAGGGGTTGACCGGCGATATCGCCTGGAACCCGTTCTCCTGGCTCATTGACGGCCGGTTCCTGACACCGCGCAACATTTTCAATCTGACCATCCAGACGGTCAGCGTCGCGATCATGGCGACCGGCATGGTCTTCGTGATTGTCACCCGGCACATCGATTTGTCGGTCGGCTCGCTCCTGGCGACCTGTTCGGCGATGATGGCGGTGGTTCAGACGGTGGTTGCGCCGAATTGGCTTGGCCTCGGGCTCGAGAACCCGATGATCGCGCCCCTGGCCATTGTCGTCGGTCTGATCACCGGCGCGGCAATCGGCGCCTTCCACGGCTACCTGATCGGCTATCTGACGATCCCGGCCTTTATCGTGACCCTGGGCGGTCTTTTCGTCTGGCGCAACGTTGCCTGGCACCTGACCGGCGGCCAGACGATCGGCCCGCTCGACGCCAATTTCCAGCTGTTTGGCGGCATCAACGGAACCCTGGGGGTCACCTGGAGCTGGATCTTCGGTCTCCTGGCCGTCGCCGTCGCCGTTTACGGCCTGTTCTCGGCCCGCCGGCAACGGCTCAGTCACGAATTTTCCGTCAAGCCCGTGTGGGCGGAGGCGACCATTGCCGCTGTCATTTCCGTTGTGATCCTCGGGTTCGTGGCGGTTCTCAATTCCTACGAAGTGCCGACGCGCCGCCTTGCGCGCCTGTTCGAGGACCGGGGCGAGATCATGCCCGAGGGCTTCACGACCGGCTACGGATTGCCGATCAGTGTGCTCCTGTTGATCGTCGTCGTTGTCGGCATGACGGTCCTGGCGACCCGGACACGGTTGGGCCGCTACATCTACGCCACCGGCGGCAACCCGGAAGCGGCTCAGCTCGCCGGCATCCGCACCCGTCTCCTGACAGTGAAGATCTTTCTGATTGTCGGTCTGCTGTGCGCCATCTCGGCGGTCGTGGCCAGCGCGCGCCAGACGTTTCACTCCAACGATATCGGCACGCTGGACGAACTGCGCGTGATCGCCGCCGCGGTGATTGGCGGGACTGCACTCGCCGGAGGCGTCGGCACGATCTACGGTGCCGTGCTCGGAGCGCTGATCATGCAGTCCTTGCAGTCCGGTATGGCGATGGTGGGAGTGGATGCACCCTATCAGAATATCGTCGTCGGGGTCGTTCTGGTCCTCGCGGTCTGGATCGATATCGTCTACCGCAAGCGCACGGGGAGCTAAGTCCATGTCCGACAAGATCGAGCGCACCGGAAAACCGCTCATTGAAATGTGCAACATGCAAAAGGCCTTCGGCGGCATTCGCGCCGTCGACGGGGTCTCCATAGATCTTTACCCGGGTGAGGTGGTCGGTGTTCTCGGCCACAACGGCGCGGGAAAATCGGTGCTGATGAAAATGCTCTCCGGCGCGATTCAGCGCGACGCGGGGGAGATCTACGTCAACGGTGAGCTTGCGGAGATCAACAATCCGCGCGACGCGCGCTCCTATCAGATCGAGACAATCTACCAGTATCTGGCGCTCGCGGACAATCTCGACGCGTCCTCCAACCTGTTTCTGGGGCGCGAGCTGACCACGCCGCTGGGGTTCGTCAACGATGCGTTGATGGAGGCCGAGACCCGCAAGATCATGGGCCGCCTGACACCGAACTTCCGCCGCTTTCATACGCCCGTCGCCGGATTGTCCGGGGGGCAGCGCCAGTCCGTTGCGATCAGCCGCGCGGTCTATTTCAACGCGAAGATCCTGATCATGGACGAACCGACGGCGGCGCTTGGCGTGCAGGAAACCAAAATGGTTGTCGATCTGGTCGACGAGCTGAAGAAGCAGGGTATCGGCATTCTGCTGATCGACCACGATATCCACCAGGTGAAGACCCTGTGCGACCGCGCCAATGTCATGAAAAACGGCAAGCTTGTCGGTACGGTGGTCGTCGATGAGGTCACCGAGGACGATATGCTCGGCATGATCATTGCCGGAAAATGTCCCCCCGGAGGAATCCCGGGGCCGGGCGCGATCAATTCGGACAACGCAGCCGCCTGATTTTCGGACGGTCCGGGTCGCGGATGCAGCCCGGGCCGGACCGCACGACCCCGCGCCGGCAATGATGCCGGCGCGCTCTTTCAGACCTGAAATGAGGAACGCCCCTCATGTTTATCGGCCTCGATATCGGAACCAGTTCCGTCAAAGCCATACTGCTCGGCGCGGACCAGTTGCTGATCGCCTCCGCAACGGCGGATCTGACCGTGGAACGCCCGCACCCGGGCTGGTCTGAGCAGGATCCGGAAAGCTGGTGGACGGCTTGCGAAACGGTTCTGGACACCTTGAAGCGCAAGGCGCCGGCGGAGCTGGCAGCGGTCAGGGGCATCGGCCTCTCCGGCCACATGCACGGCGCGACCCTGCTGGATGGAAACGGCCGGCCGCTGCGTCCCTGCATCCTGTGGAACGACGGCCGCTCGGGCAAACAATGTGCGGACCTGCAGGCCACCGAACCGCAATTCCTGACCAGGGGCGGCAATCTGGTGATGCCCGGCTTCACCGCGCCGAAGCTGCAATGGGTGCGCGAAAACGAGCCGGATATTTTCAGCAAGACCGAAATGGTGCTCCTGCCCAAGGATTATGTGCGCTTCAAGCTCACCGGAGACTATGTCGGCGACATGTCCGACAGCGCGGGCACGCTCTGGATGGATGTCGCGAAAAGGGATTGGTGCGACGATCTTCTTGCTGCCACCGGCCTGACGCGAAAGCAGATGCCGCGCCTGGTCGAGGGATCGGAGAGTTCGGGCACCGTCAGATCCGATCTGTGCGGCCGCTGGGGCTTCGATGCGCCTCCGGTCGTCGCCGGCGGCGGCGGCGACAACGCGGCGGCGGCCTGCGGCGTCGGTGCGGTCACGCCCGGCTCGGCCTTCGTCTCGCTGGGAACCTCCGGCGTGCTCTTCGTCACCAACGACAGGTTCTCACCCAACGTGGAGGGCGCCGTCCACGCCTTTTGCCACGCCTTGCCGGACACCTGGCACCAGATGGGCGTTATCCTGTCGGCGACCGACAGCCTGAACTGGCTGGCGAGGATCCTGAAGAAAACGCCGGGTGACCTGACCGCGGAGCTCGGCAGGGTGTCCGGCCCGTCCGGCGTGTCGTTCCTGCCCTATCTGGGGGGCGAGCGCACGCCGCACAACGATGTCGAGATCCGGGCCGGCTTTGCGGGAATCTCCCATGAAACCGACGACAGGGAGCTGACCCACGCGGTTCTCGACGGGGTCGCCTTCGCCCTCAAGGACTGTCTGGAGGCTTTGAGCGTCGCCGGTACCAAGATCGACAGGCTGCTGGCCGTCGGCGGCGGGTCCCGGTCGCACACCTGGCTGGAAATCATAGCGAGCCTGCTGGGCGTTCCGGTCGATGTGCCGGTCGACGGCGATTTCGGCGGCTCGCTCGGCGCGGCGCGGCTCGGTCAGGCCGCGGCGACCGGAACGACGGAAGGCATATTCGCCAGACCGGCCCTCAAGGCGACCATCGATCCCCTCCCGGCTCTCTCGGAACCCTATGCCGAGGCCTATGGCCGTTGGCGCAAACTTTACCCGGCACTGAAACAGGCTGGCTTTTAAGGAGCAATCATCATGAGCACTGGATTTTTCGGCGATCTTCAGCCGATCCGTTTCGCCGGTCCCGACAGCACCGATCCGCTGACTTACCGGCACTACAACAAGGACGAGATCGTGCTCGGCAAGCGGATGGAGGACCATTTGCGTCTTGCCGTCTGCTACTGGCACAGCTTCTGTTGGCCGGGCCTTGATCCCTTTGGCGGCGAAACCTTCATGCGCCCCTGGATGGCCGCCGGAGGCGATCCGATGGAACAGGCGAAGGTCAAGGCCGATGTCGCCTTCGAGATGTTCCAGATCCTTGGGATGCCGTTTTTTACCTTCCACGATCGCGACATCGCCCCGGAAGGCGCAACGCTTGCCGAAAGCAACGCCAATGTGAATGCCATTGCCGACATCTTCGAAAGGAAAATGGCAGACACCGGCATAGGCCTTCTCTGGGGCACGGCCAACATGTTCTCCAACCGCCGCTACATGGGCGGAGCGGCAACCAATCCAGACCCGGACGTCTTCGCCTATGCGGCGGCCCAGGTGAAGAACGCCATGGACGTCACCTCCCGGCTGAACGGCCAGAACTATGTTCTGTGGGGAGGCCGCGAAGGTTACGAGACCCTGCTCAACACGAACATCAAGCAGGAACTGGACCAGCTCGGCCGCTTCCTAAACATGGTGGTGGAGTACAAGCACAAGATCGGCTTCAAGGGCACGATCCTGATCGAACCGAAGCCGCAGGAGCCGTCGAAGCATCAGTATGACTATGATGTCGGCACGGTCTTCGGCTTCCTGAAGGATTACGGCCTGGAAAACGAGGTCAAGATGAACATCGAACAGGGTCACGCGATCCTGGCCGGCCATTCCTTCGAGCACGAACTGCACATGGCGCGCGCGCACGGCATTCTCGGCTCCGTCGACATGAACCGCAACGACTATCAGTGCGGCTGGGACACGGATCATTTCGGCATGAATGTGCCGGAACTGGCGCTGGCCTACTACGAGATCCTGATGGGCGGCGGCTTTACCACCGGCGGAACCAATTTCGACGCCAAGCTGCGCCGCCAGTCCATCGAGCCGGTCGACCTGATCCAGGGCCACGTCGGCTCCGCAGACGCCATCGCACGGGGCCTCAAGGCCGCCGCGGCGATGATCGAGGACGGCCGCCTCAAGGGCTTCGTGGAAGACCGCTATGCCGGCTGGAAGAAACCGGAAAACGCGGAGATCCTCAAGGGCGGCTCCTCGCTCGAGGCGCTGGCCGACCGCGTGCATGCCGCCGACCTGGAACCGCAGCCGAAGTCCGGCAAGCAGGAATACCTGGAAAGCCTGGTGAATCTTTTTGTCTGACTTTTCAGGGCGTCTTTAACGCCTGCACCAAGGTCGTGAAGACCACGATCTTCGCCACATGCACCCGTCTCCCCCCTTGCGGGGGAGATGTCAGCCTTCGCAGACAGAGGGGGGCACCCTCCCGATTTCTTTCAGCTTTTCGGGATGCCGCGCCCCCGAAACACCCCCCTCTGTCCGTTTCACGGACATCTCCCCCGCAAGGGGGGAGAGGGGCGGAAGCGGAAATGCCCTAACGACCAATCGTCCACAAACCGACCGTTCAAACCGCCTGTTGAAGTTTAAACCTCACAGCCCGGCGAAATACCGCGCTCCATCCGGATCGCTCAGATCGTGCAGCCTGTTGGCCGCGTGCCTTGCGAAACGGTGGGTGACGGATTTCCGGGTCGCGGCGGCAAGCTTGTGTTCCGGAGCCTCGCGCAGGATTTCCGCGCCGAAGCCGTCGGAGACGATCAGGCCGGCATCTTCCGGGAAGATGTCGAGTGGCACGTCCGGATGGGTGGCGAAATAGAGCCGGTCGCAATGCCAGCGGTAGTCCGGCCATTTGCTGTCGGCCCGCAAGTCGGCGACCGAGGATTTGACCTCGACGATCCAGAGCTGGTGTTTCGGGCCGAGTGCCAGAAGGTCCGCCCGGCGCGCGGAGGCGAGCGTCACTTCCGGGAGGCAGGCGAAATCGAGTTGGCGCAGCAGCCGGGCCGTTCCGCGCCAGACCTTGAGCGCGGTCTCCGACTGGCGGCCGTCCTTCAACGGATCGTCAAGCTGAATGCGGCCTGAGCCTGGTTCCGGATCGTTGTGCATCTGGAATTTGTTCCATATTTGTTCTAGAAAGGCAAGATGGATCGCGACATGGCTTGCGCGGCATGCGGAACTGGCGTGTTATAGACGCGCATGTCCGGGTCAGGTCCGATAGACATTGTCCGGACGGGGCAGATCAAGGTTACGGGTGAGGAAATGGTTTCGAAAGCGACTTGGGTGGTTCTCTTCAGCGCCGTACTGGCGGCCGGCGGTCCCGCATTGGCCGGCAAGGGCGATCTCAAATTCGACGTTCCCAAATCCGCGCCGCTTCTCCAGGGCCGCGCCCTCGACCTGAGGTTCGCAGACTTCGCCCAAGGCATCTGGGTCCGGGACCCGGAGGATTGTCCCGGTCCCTCCATCGACCGGAGCAAACCCGGCTCGGCGCTCGCCATATACCGGGGCCTTTGGGAAGCCCCGGATCGGATCTGTCAGGTTTACGGCGCCGAACTTGGGCGCCGCGAAACGCAGCGCGCGGCGATCAGCTGCACCCTGACCGACGGCGGCGAGGCGATCGAACTTGTCACGGTCCGGCCCAGGGGCACGCAGGGCCTGCTCGTCCAGGAAGGCGAGCGCGCCCCGGTGCAGTACCGCTTCTGCGCGCGGATCGTACCGATCCTGCAATCGGCCAGCAGTGTCGACTGACCGGTGCCGACTGACCGGGCCTTTGAGGCCGCGGTTCTAGATTTCGGGACCCGCCCACACGTTTGACTGGGCGGTCTTTTTCGGGGTCCTGGCTTCGGCGATATGCGCGGTAACCGGGTCCAGGGTGCAAAGCGCCTCATACTGGCTGAGAAAGACCTTGCCGGTCAGGTGAGACAGAAAATCCGCTTTCCGCAATCTGTCCATCACCGGACCCTTGACCTCCGACAAATGGAAGCTGACCTTGGAATCCGCCAGCCGGTGGTTGATTTCTTCCAGGCTTTCCAGAGCGCTCGCGTCGATCTCGTTGACGGCGGGACACATCAGGACGACATGTTCAATGTCCGGTTTTTCGGCAACGAGCGCGTAGACCCTGTCTTCCAGGAACCGGGAGTTGGCGAAGAACAGGCTCTCGTCGACCCTGAGCGACAGGACCTTGTCTCCGGTCACGACCATGTGCCGGTCGATGTTCCGGAAATGCTCGGTGCCGGGGACGATACCGACGATCGCCATATGCGGCCGGCTGCTGCGATAAAGGTAAAGCGCGATGGACAGCGCGACGCCGGTGACGACACCGGGTTCGACACCGAAGAACAGCGTCAGCAGGATCGTCGCGGCCATGGCCGCGAAATCGCTTTTCGAATAGGTGAAAGTCCGTTTGATGGCGCCGAGATCGACCAGCGAAAGCACGGCCACGATGATGGTGGCGGCAAGGGTGGCCTGCGGCAGATTGGTGAGAAGCGGCGTCAGGAACAGGGTGGCGAGAGCGATCCCGATGGCGGTGAAGCCTCCGGCGGCGGGGGTGGCCGCACCGGCGTCGAAATTCACGACGGAGCGCGAAAACCCGCCGGTGACCGCGTAACCGCCGGAGACGGCGGAGGCCAGATTGGCGGTTCCCAGGCCGATGAGCTCCTGGTCCGGATCGATCCGCTGCCGTTTCTTGGCCGCGAGCGTCTGGGCGACGGATACGGATTCGACGAAGCCGATGACGGAAATCAGAAAGGCCGGTCCAGCGAGCGCCAGCCACAGGTCGGGGTC
The DNA here is from genome assembly GCF_017309185.1 of Roseibium aggregatum. Taxonomy (GTDB): domain Bacteria; phylum Pseudomonadota; class Alphaproteobacteria; order Rhizobiales; family Stappiaceae; genus Roseibium; species Roseibium aggregatum_B. The sequence goes on from NZ_JAEKJZ010000005.1 coordinate 39,417, forward strand.
GAATGTCGGCAATTGCGGTGCGGGCAAGCCGGACGGAATGTCGCCGACGGTGCGTACGCCGCGCCCGGCAAGGTCGAAGGCGGCGGACAGAAGCGTCGTCACCGCGACCGCCGCGACGGGACCGGCCTTGGCCAGAAGGTCGGCCAGAAACGGTTTCAAGCCCAGCCCGAGCAGAAGCTTTTTAAGGCCTTTGCGCACCCAGAACAAAAAGGCGGTTGCCGACACACCGATCGCAAAGGTGATCCAGTTCATTTCTCCCAGCCGGCTGCCGATCGACAAGAGGATGTCGTAGAGCGTGTGGCCGCTCGCCTTGACGCCGAGAATATGCTTGAGCTGACTGGCGGCGATCAGCAGTCCGGAAGCGGTGATGAAGCCGGAGATCACCGGGTGGCTCAGGAGGTTGGCCAGGAACCCCAGCCGGAACAGGCCCATGGCGACCAGCATGAGGCCGGAGAGCAGCGCGATCACTATAGCCGCTTCAAGATAGGCCGGCGTCCCCTGCCGTGTGAATTCGCCGACCGCCGAAGCGGTCATCAGCGAGACAACGGCGACGGGACCGACCGCCAAAGCACGGCTGGTGCCGAAAAACGTATAGGCGACCAGCGGCAGAATGGAGGCGTAAAGCCCGACTTCGGGCGGCAGGCCCGCAAGGAGTGCGTAGGCGAGGGACTGCGGGATCAGCATGATCGTCACGATCACCGCGGCGACCACGTCGCTGGTGGCTGTTTCCTTGTTGTAATCCTTGCCCCAGTCGAGGATCGGCAGATAGCGCTGCAGCAGCTTCATTCGTTGGCCTTTGACATGCAGAAGAGAACCGAGCCGGTTGCCCGGCTCGAGTCGGTTTGAGGAGTCCTATCCGAGATGTGAGCCCGCCGTGACCTTCTCGGGTTTCGCGAGCCATTCCTTGCCGCGCAGCATGGCCTTCCAGTAGACCGGCGGCAGTATCTTTTCCTTGAGCAGCCATGCCGTTCGCGACGGCTTGGTCCCGTCCACCAGCCAGCCCGGAAAGCTTGGCAGGAGCGTGCCGCCGTAACCGAATTCGGCCAGCACGATCTTGCCCCGTTCCACGGTGAGCGGGCAGGATCCATAACCGTCGTATTGCGCTGTCGCGCTGCGGCCCTGCATGTCGGCGACGACGTTTTCCGCGACCACGGGTGCCTGCTTTCGGGCCGCCGCCGCCGTCTTGGCGTTGGGTGCGTTCATCACGTCGCCGAGCGACCAGATGTTTTCATAGGTCTTGTGGCGCAATGTGGCCTGATCGACGTCGACCCACCCGGCGGCGTCGGCGAGGGGGGACACGCGGATGAAATCGGGCGCCGTCTGAGGCGGTGTGACATGGATCATGTCAAACTCGACCTCGACCCGGCGCGGCTCCTGATCCGGTTCCTTGATCTCGAAAACCGCCTTCTTGGCGGGACCGTCGATGGCGACCAGATTGTGGAAGAAATTGAGCTGCGCGCCGTAGCGGTTCACGTAGTCCATCAGCGCGGGCACATAATCCTTGACGCCGAAGAGCACGCCGCCGGCGTTCATGAACTCGATGTCGATGTTTCCGATCAACCCTGTTTTGGTCCAGTGATCGGCCGACAGATACATGGCCTTTTGCGGCGCGCCGGCGCATTTGATCGGCATGGGCGGCTGCGTGAACAGGGCGCGCCCCGACTGCATGTTCTGAACCAGTTTCCAGGTATAAGGCGCCAGGTCGTAGCGATAGTTGGAGGTCACGCCGTTCTTGCCGAGCGTATCGACAAGCCCCTCGACGCCGTGCCAGTTGAGTTTCAGCCCGGGACAGACGATCAGACGGTCGTATTTGACCACCCGGCAACCGTCGAGAATGACGGCATTGTCCTTCGGCTCGAAGGCGGCGACCGCCGACTTGATCCAGTGCACGCCTTTTGGAATGAGCGAACCCATGGTTTTCGCCGTGGTGGCGGCATCGAAAACCCCTCCGCCGACCATGGTCCAGCCCGGCTGATAATAGTGCACGTCCGCGGGATCTATGATCGCGACATTGAGGTCCGGCTTGCGGCTCAAAAGGCTCGACGCCACGGAAATGCCCGCGGCGCCGGCACCGACGACAACAACCTCGAAACGGGCGTCTTCCGCCGTTTCTGTCGGTGTGCGGCCGCCGTTCGCGATCCGGCGCACGACGCCGGACATGTCGTAACCGGCCGACTTGGTCTGCGCCAGGATGTCGGCGACGGGCTGGCTGTCGGCCTGGGAGAGGGACCACAGGGTCGCCGACCGTGTCCCGGTCCGGCAATAGGCCAGAACGGGTTTCGGCAGGGCATTCAGGAGATCCTCGAAGGCGTCGGCGTCTTCGTCCCGCACCTTCCCGGCGACGATGGGAAGATACCGGCTTTCAAGGCCGAGCTTTTTGGCAGCGGTTTCGATCTCCTCGAAGGTCGGCTGGTCGGCGCCCTCGCCGTCCGGGCGGTTGCAGATCACCGAACGGAAACCCTGCTGCGCGATCTCGGCGAGGTCTTCGGGCAGGATCTGGGGGGAGACCGATATCTGCGTGTTGATGGCCTTGGTGCTCATGAATGCTTTCCTCCCTGTTGTTATTTAAAACGAAGCTGCCTGCGATCGGTCGATCGCAGACAGGATGCTTGGCTTTGTTGAAACGATCTCGCCCGTGTAACCGGCCGGAGATCTCAGAGAGTGTTGACAGGCACCTTCAGGAAGGTCTTGCCCTGTTCGTCGGCGGGCGGCAGCTGGCCGGCGCGCATGTTCACCTGAAGCGACGGAATGATCAGCTTCGGCATGTCCAGTTGCGCGTCGCGCTCGGTCCGGAACTTGACGAACTCGTCCTTGGTCTTGCCGCCGCCGACATGAATATTGTGCTCTTTCTCGGCTCCGACGGTGGTTTCCCACTCGATGTCGCGGCCGTTCGGGCCGTAGTCGTGGCACATGAACAGGCGCATGTCTTCAGGCAGGGCCAGAACCTTCTGGATGCTGTCGTAAAGCGTACCGGCATCGCCGCCGGGGAAATCCGCGCGCGCCGATCCCCCGTCCGGCATGAACAGAGTGTCGCCGACAAAGGTGGCGTCGCCCATCACGTGGGCCATGCAGGCGGGCGTGTGACCTGGCGTATACATCGCGAAAGCCGTCAGCTCACCGATCTGGTAGGAATCCCCGTCCCTGAAAAGCCGGTCGAACTGGCTGCCGTCGCGCTGGAACTCCGTGCCTTCGTTGAAGACCTTGCCGAAGGTCTCCTGAACGACGGTGATCTGGTCGCCGATCCCCAGCTTGCCGCCCAGTTTCTGCTGGATATAGGGTGCTGCGGACAGGTGGTCGGCATGAACATGGGTTTCGATCAGCCACTCCAGTTTCAGACCTTTTTCCTGAACATAGGCGATGATTTCGTCTGCATGATCGTAGGTGATGCGGCCCGCGGCGTAGTCGATGTCCATCACGCTGTCGACGACGGCGCAGGAATTCGAGGCCGGGTCCTTGACCACATAGCTGATTGTGTTTGTGGCCGGATCGAAAAAAGGCGTTACATCGGGCTTTACGGTCATGTCGACCGGGTAGTTCGAAGTGCTCATTTCAGTCTCCCGTTTTATGTTGCCGAACGGCTTACGCCTCGGCTGTTAGTTTACGATTGCTCATCGAAATCATCCAGCGCGCCGTCAGGATCCCCGCGACGATGGTGGCTGCCGTCAGCAGGGCGCCCGGCAGGCCTAGGCCGAGAACCGGAACGAGCCCGCCCGGACAGAAACCGCTCAATCCCCAACCGATCCCGAAGACGGCGGAGCCGCCGATCAGCTTGACGTCCAGATCCTGCTTTGTCGGCAGGTTGAATTGACCGCCGAGCAACGGCTGGCCCATGCGGAAGGCCAGGCGGTAGCCGATCGCCGTCACGATGAGCGCGCCGCCCATGACGAAGGCGAGACTGGGGTCCCAGGTGCCTGCAAGGTCGAAGAAATTCAGAACCTTGGCGGGATCTCCCATGCCGGAGATCAGGATACCGCAGCCGAACAGGAGGCCGATGGCGAAAGCAGAAACAAGTTTCATCCGATCATCCTCCAAAGACATGACGGGTGACGAAGACGGTGACGATTGCCGTCAGCATGAAGGTCACGGTGGCCACGATGGACCGGGCGGACAGTCGCGAGATGCCGCAAACGCCGTGCCCGCTGGTGCAGCCGGAGCCGTAGGTCGTTCCGATGCCGGTCAGAAAGCCGCCTACCGCGAGAACCGCCGGCGACGACGGGATGTCGATCCGCGGAAGCTCCCCCGTGATGCCCAGCATGATCAGCGGGCTTGCGATCAAACCGCCGAGAAACGCGGCGCGCCAGGCCCAGTCGGAACTGAGCTGCGTCGCCAGCAGTCCGCTCACGATGCCGTTGATCCCGGCAATCCTGCCATGAACCGCCATCAGGGCCACTGTGGCGAGACCTATCAGAATGCCGCCGGCAAAACTGAGAAAAGGAGTGAATTCTGTCATGCGAGACCCTTCGTTACAATATGTTCGAATATATGAATATAATAGGCGGGTATCAAGTGGTCGATTTTGACACTCTTTCTGGAAAAGCGGGCGCGGCGAGGATTTGAGACCGGAGAGCGTCGAAAGCTTCTCTCACCTGGAACGGTGGAGGCCGGGTATCACGGGTCCTGCGGGCCGGTCACGGGATCGCTGCCGTTTTTCGGCAAAGCGCCGGCCTCGCGCCCGAGCGCAAGAACGACTTCGGTCCCATCCCCGCGAACGCGCGTGACCGCGCCGGGCAGGAGCAATGCCGGGTTCTGGGCGGATGGCGGTGTCTCAAGATCGGTGCGCGGGCCTGAGAATTCGCCCATCGGCCTCAGGATATCCTCGTGCACGACACTCCCGACATAAAGCGCGTGCAAGTGTCCGTCCTTGACGATCTCGAAGCGGCTCGGCCAGAGACGAAGCACCCAGCGGCCGCCTTCAGCCTCGTTCGCATCCTTGCGGATCAGCACCATTTCGGGCTGGCGGCCGTTCTGGCTGCGGGGCAGGATCGGAAGCGAGTCCGATGGTGTCTGGCCTTCCACGAAACCGCTCGCCGTCGTGAGCGACCATTTCGGTGGCCGTTGCCATCCTGCCTCACGGGCGGTTTCGGCGAAGCTGTTCAGCGGGCCGGAATACTGAATGACCAGCGGTTCTTCCCGGTCTCCGTTGAGCTCGATCCGTCTTGCGGGGACCGCCCGCCAATCGCCGTCCAGCCAGCCGGATACCGTCAGGACCTCCGTGTTTGACCGGGGTTCGTAGGTGAGCAGTGCCCGGTCGTAGGTCCTGGACAGGTGCCAGCCGCCGAAGCCGGCAAGGGTTGCCACAACCAGCACGGCCATTGTCGCACGGCCGATCTTTTCGTTGTGGATCGGCCCGAACACGAAGGCGAAAGCGGACACCATGGCGGTGCCGAACAGAAGCCCCGCCAGCACGTCGGACATCCAGTGGGCTCCCAGATAGATCCTGGAAAAGCCGATGGTGATCACATAGCTGGCGGCGACCGTGAAGATGCCCGCCTTTGCCCAGCGGTTGAGGTCGTGAGCGATCAGGACGGCGCAGATCCCGAAAAGGACCGCGTTCAGGGTCGCGTGACCGCTCGGAAAACTGTAGGCATCGGCCCCCGCATAGAGCTCGAGCGGCCGGGCCCGATGCAGCATCAGCTTGAACAGGGGGACGAACATCGCGGTGCCGGCCATGGCGATGACAAATCCGATACCCCGCCGCCAGGCTCTTCTAAAAAAGAGATAGGCGGCAACGGCAACGGTAATCGCGGTCAGGACGATGCCGTCTCCAAGGGTGGTCGCGAAGACCATGATCTTGTCGCCGACGGGCGTGCGCAGGCTGTCGAACAGATTGAGAATGGCAAGGTCCGCGCGCACCATGGGTTCCCCGGGGGCGACCTCGCCGACCAGCCAGAAAAAGGTCGGCATCGTCACCAGCAGGAGCAGGGCCGAGACAAGCATGCCGGTGGAGCGGGGATGGGCCGGATCGAAGGTCCGGGCGATCCATTGCGATGTCTTGTCCTGACGATTTGCGAACCAGGTGACGATGGCCGCGTGGGCGTTGGGAAACAGCGGCAGGATGGTCAGGATCAGCCAGCGTCCCAGCATGACGAACAGGAAGACGACCACAAGAAGCGCGCCGAGGACAAGGGCGAGGCGCCCGCTGATTTCGCCGATGGCGCTGAGCGCGGACCCTGCCAGAACGCCCGGTGCAAGATGCGCAATCGTCCAGGCGAAGGCCGAGGTGACGTTGACAATCGAAAACCGGGTGAAATTCATGCCGGCCATGCCGGCAATTCCAGGAACGACCGATTTCACGCCGGGTACGAATCGGCCGAAAAAAATACTCTTGCCGCCGTGGCGCGCGAAGAACTTCTCGCCGCTTTCCATCATGTGGGCGTATTTGTTGAGCGGCCACATGCTCTTGATCTTGTCCTTGAAGGCGTAGCCTATCCAGTAGGAGATCGCATCGCCCGCGGTCGCTCCGAGCGTCGTCCAGACAAACACCGGAACCGGGTCCAGTTTTCCGAGGCCGATCAGCGTTCCGGCACCGACAAGGACAACGGTGGTGGGCACGAACAGGCCGATGATGAACAGCGCCTCGCCCATGGCCGCCAGGAAACAGATTAGGCCTGCCAGCGATGGATTGTCCGCTATGAAAGCCAGAACGAGATCAAGATATTCGGTCACGGACGCAAAGTCTTGTAAGAACTATCGAGGTTGCCGCTCGGGCCGGAAACTCCACTGGTCCGGCGGCTGTGTTAAGGCTTCATATAAGGGCATGCGCCATCCTCCAACAGTGAAAAACGACTCCTGCCTTTTTGAAACAGCGAATTCAGGCATGGTCATTTGAAGTCCGCTGCATCAAGATGCACTCAGGACGCCTGAACTTGGAGGCATTGATGTTCGAATCCGCGCGACTCCCTCAGAAAATCAACAAGAAAACCTTCAAGAAGATGGAGCCGGAGTTGCGGGAGGCATTGCTCGCCGCCCAGTTGCCTGTCGTAGAGAAACAGCAGTTTTCGACGCTGATCCTCGTGGACGGACTGGATGGGGCGGGCAAGGGCGAGGCTGTTGCCCGGCTCTACGGCTGGATGGACGCCCGGCATCTGGTTTGCAACGCCTATGCCGAGCCGACGAACGACGAACAGCAGCGGCCGCCGCTCTGGCGTTACTGGCGCGATCTGCCGCCGAAAGGTGAAACGGCGATTGTTTTCGGAAGCTGGTACCAGACCGTGCTCCGGAATTGGATCTACAAGAAGATCGACGAAGACGCCTTCGAAAAGGAGCTCACGCGGATCACGCGCTTTGAGGAAATGCTGGCGAACGAGGACGTGCTCATCCTCAAGTTCTGGTTCTTCCTGCCAAGGGATGTTCAGGAAGAACGCTTGAAGAAGATCCGGAAAAAACATGCCGCGCGTCACGTGCTCGCGGATTGGGCCGCGCTGAAACATCACAAGAAGGCCAGCGAAGCCGGCGAAAAGATCATCCTTGAAACCAGCAAGGGCTATGCGCCCTGGTTCGTCATCCCGTCGCAGGACCCCGAATACCGCGATGCCGCGCTCGCCCAGACCGTGGCCAGGTCGATGGCGGTCAAACTGGAAGACGGTGAGCCGCATTCGGTCGCCGCTCCTCCCGTCATTGGCGGACTGAAACGGGAGACGGCGGTCGACACCATCGATCTGACGGTGAAACTGGACAAGGCGGACTACGAGCAGAAGAGGGAAAAATTCCAGGACCGTCTTTCCGAACTTTCCGACCGCAAGACGTTGTCGAAAACCGGCGTGGTGCTAGTCTTTCAGGGCAATGACGCAGCGGGCAAGGGGGGAGCCATCCGCCGGGTGATCCGGCCGCTCGATCCGCGCATTTACAAGGTACATCCGATCTCGGCGCCGACGGACGAGGAAAAGGCGCGGCCCTATCTGTGGCGCTTCTGGAGACGGCTTCCCAAGAAGGGCCACTTCGCGATCTTCGACCGGTCCTGGTACGAGCGCGTGCTTGTCGAGCGTGTCGAAGGCTTTGCCGGTCACGACGACTGGCTGCGAGCTTATAACGAGATCAACGAGTTCGAGCACGAGTTGACGAATTTCGGCTATATCGTATGCAAATTCTGGCTGGCGATTTCCGAGGAGGAGCAGCTCAGGCGGTTCAAGGCGCGCGAGGAAACGGCCTACAAACAGCACAAGATCACCGACGAGGACTGGCGCAACCGCCTGAAGTGGGATCAGTATGCGATCGCGGCGGGCGACATGATCGACCGCACCTCGACGCACTATGCGCCCTGGACGCTGGTGTCCTCGGAGAACAAGCGCCATGCGCGGGTCAAGGTGCTCCAGACCATCTGCGAGCGGCTTGAGGAAAAGGTTTAGGGAACGCTTCCCCTACGCATTCGCTCCCAGGCCGTGTCAGAGCGCCTCGGCCAGATAGTCGATCGCGGCTTGAACGCCGCCTTTGCCGTGCCGGATACCGAGCTTGTCGAAACCGAGTTCGATGGCCGCAAGCGTGCCGAACAGCATGACCGCGTTGACGTGGCCCATGTGGGCGATACGAATGCCCTTGCCGGAAAGCTCGCCGATCGTGCCGCCGACCGTGACCCCGCAGACTTCCTTGGTAAAGGTTCTCAGGTCCCCGGCCTCTGCGTCCTCGAATCGGACCACGGAAACGGAGTTGGAGCGCGCATGCGGGTCCTCGATGTTGAAGCGCACCGAGCCGCCTTGCGACCATGTGGCAATGGCGCGCCGGGTTGCCTCGCCAAGCAGCGCGTGCCGGTGCCAGACCTTTTCAATGCCTTCCTCGAAGATGAGCTCCAGGGCCTTGTGAAACGCGAACAGCAGATGTTCCGGCGGCGTGCCGCAATATTTCTGGTAGTGCTCGGGGCCCTGGCGGAAGGTCCAGTCGGTGTAGTTGGTGCGAAGGTCGGCTTTCTCGTGGGCCTTGTCGGCCCTCGGTCCGGCTGCGACAAAGGAAAGACCGGGAGGGCACATCAGGCCCTTCTGGGATCCGGTCAGCGCGACGTCCACACCCCAGGCATCCATCTCGAACGGCATGCAGCCCAGCGAGGCGATGGTGTCGACCATGAAGAGCGCCGGGTGCCGGGCCGCATCGATGGCCTTGCGCAGGGCGGCGATGTCGTTCCAGACACCCGAGGCGGTGTCGACCTGAACGACCAGGATCGCCGCGATCTCATGCGCCGTGTCCAGCTTCAAACGCTCTTCCAGTTTCGCCGGATCGACGCCTCTTTCCCAGGAGCCGGACAGGACTTCGACATCCAGCCCGGCGACACGGGCGGCTTCGCCCCATCCGACCGCGAACCGGCCGGATTCCAGCACCAGGATCTTGTCGTCACGGCTCAAGGTGTTGCAAAGGGCCGCATCCCAGGCGCCATGACCGTTCGCCGCATAGATATAGGTCTTGCCTTCGGTTCTGAAGAGGCGCTTCAGCCCCTTCAGGCAGAACTCCGTGGTTTCCAGGAGCGGCCCTTCGTAGATGTCCACGGCGGGTTTGTGCATGGCCCTCAGAACTTCCTCGGGCACATTGGTGGGGCCCGGAATCATCAAGAATTCTTTGCCATTGCGAAGCGACATGGGTGATCCCTGCATAAGGAGTGGAAGCGAAACCGGAGGATGAAAGGTCGTCGAAAAGGACCCATGGCATATCGTCATCGGTCAATCGAAGGGCGGTCGTCCTCCGACAGGAGTCCGGCCGCGCCGAAAATTGCTCTAAAGCAGCCGCCCGTCAAGTCGGGAACGGAGGCGGAACCGCCAAGCCGCCGTCAAATGGCGCGCTTCTGCGCGGGAGCGTGGGAATTGCGTGAGGAGAGTCAGGGAGCATGCGCCATTTCAGAGTTTATGGTAAATTTTAACGAGATGGCGATAACTCGTTGTGAACCAAGAATAATTTCATGAAATCCGCGTTGTTGGCCGGGCTGATCTTCGTTAACAAAAATAAAATGTCTTGTTTCCGTAAGGTAGTTTCTTCAAATTGATGAACAGTTGGTATCCTCGGTTAGGCGTAGCATCATGATTTTGGTCGAGGAAGGACAAAGTCCGCTCATTCTCTGTCTGCCGGATAGCGGCACGGAGATGCCGGATGCGGTTGCCAAAAGACTGACGGCCACCGGCAAGCTCCAGGCCGATCTTTCCTGGAGGCTTGAGGGGATTTTTGATTTTCACAAAGAGCTTGACGCAACGGTCATCCGTTCGTCGGTATCGCGCTACGTGATCGATGTCGACAAGGACCCGGCTACGCCCGTCTCAGCCGCTTTCGATCCCACCCTGGCGCTTTGTCCGGCCACCACGCTTGACGGCAAGGGCATTTACCGGGACGGCGAGGAGCCGGGCCCAACGGAGATCGAGCAACGCGAACTCCTGTTTCATGCGCCCTTCCACGCGAAGCTGCAAAAACAGATCAACCGGTTGAGAGCGCGGCACAGGCATGTCATCGTGCTTGTGTGCCAGTCCATTCGGTCTCAAATCCGGGGTGTGACGGAAAAAGGTCTGCCGCTTGTCAATATCGGCAGCGGCGGGGGGGAATCCTGTGATCCCGACCTCCGGAACCTGATCGTCGGATCCTTCAACGCGCAGCAGGGGTTTACAGTCGGGGTCGACGGTCAGGCCAAGGGCGGTTACATCACGCGCTTTTACGGGCGGCCTGAAGATGGCGTTCATGCGATGACGGTGCTGCTCGCTCAGCGGAGTTATCTGCGCCATGAATCGCCCCCCTTCGAGCCGGACAAGTCCCGAGTGGCGCGTCTGCAAACCGTCTTGTCCGACAGTTTTTCGAGGATCGTCGACTGGGCGGGAATGACGGGAGGAGATGAGAGCTGCAATCCGCAGCGTGAGCCGGAAAATCCGAAGCGGGAAAAGAACGGCGTCGCGCCGTCGCGCAAAACGACGCCTTTAGCAAAGGCGGGCGTGGGCCGGGAAGAAGGCGCTTCGGCCAGGGCGCGCGCTTCGGAGGAAGAGATCCAGACCCTTCCGGTCGATCCTCTGACGCTGCCGGATTTGACGCGGGCCAAACCCGCTCGAGGCCGCCCCGGCGACTATCCCGTCTTGCCGCTTCAGGTCGCCGAATAAGGCCTTTCACCGGAGATCCGTCACACGACGTTTCGCTCGACAATGGGGGTATTCGCCTTCAACCGCTCTATCGACAGCGCAGACAGATCCAGCGTCTGATAGCTGCCGGTTGCGATCAATTCGGCAAGTCCTCGCCCGACCGCGGGCGATTGCTGCAATCCATGACCGGAAAACCCGAGCGCCAGATAGAAACCTTCCAGGTCCGGAACGGTTCCGACAAACGCATTGTGGTCGAAAAGATTCATGTCGTAGGTCCCGGCCCAGGCCGCTCCGGGCTTGATCGCTTCAAAGGCCGGCACTCGTTCCGCAAGCGTCGGCCAGATATGCTCGTCGAAGAGCGTATGGTCGACCGTAAAGTCGTTGCAGTCCGGATCCTGGTCCTCCGGCGGAGCCGAGCCGCACAGAAAGCCCGTGCCTTCCGGCCGGACATAAGTGCCGGTCGGATCGATCAGCATCGGAAAATTCGCCAGCTTCTCCCGGCACTCGAAAGTGAAGACGAACCGCTTCCTGGGGACGACCGGCACGTCCAGACCGGCTTGCCGGCAGATGTCGGAGCCACCGGACGCGCCCGCGCAATTGACGACGACGGGCGCCGTCAGCGTGTCGCCCGAGGAGAGACGGACCGTCCAGTCTCCGCCGGTCCGTGCAGCGATCTCCGCCCTGGCGGCGATATAGTCGACATCGAGCGAGCGGGCCTTTTTCCGGAACGCCTGCATAAGGCCGTAGCCGTCGAACCAGCCTTCTCCCGTCCGGCCGTGGCATCCGGCGTCGATGTCTGCCACGTTCAGCCAGGGATAGGCGCGTTTCAGGCCTTCGCTGTCGAAGAAGGAGATATCGGCGCCAAGGCCTTGCTGCAGCCTGTGGTTTTCTTCCAGGATCGCCGTCTTGTCCGGGGTCGCCAGGAAGAGATATCCGCCCTCGTGAAGGTCGACGGCGGGCCGTTCACCGTTGACCTCGAGCGCTGTCCCGATTTCCCGCAGGAAGGAGATGCCGTAGAGCGAGATTTCGATGTTGATACCGGTGGAGAATTGCTGGCGGATGGAAGCCGCCGAACGGGCGGACGCACAGATTTCATAGGCGGGATCCGCCTCGATCACGACAATACGTCCGGAAAAGTCGTTGCGTTGAGCCAGATGGCAGGCAACCGACGACCCCATCGCCGCGCCGCCAATGACAATCACATCCGCAGTCCGCTCCGTCATGAAGCCTCCTCAAAAGGACTGGCGGGCTCGAAAGCCCGCCAGATCGAGGGAAACAGAAGAAGTTTAGAAAAACGCCTGCAGACCGGTCTGGGCCCGGCCCAGGATCAGGGCGTGAACGTCGTGGGTGCCCTCGTAGGTGTTCACCGTTTCCAGGTTCTGGGCGTGGCGCATGACGTGATATTCTTCCTGAATGCCGTTGCCGCCATGCATGTCGCGCGCCTGCCTTGCGATATCGAGTGCCTTGCCGCAGTTGTTGCGCTTGATCAGGGAGATCATCTCAGGAGCAACTTCGCCTGCATCGAAAAGCTGGCCGACGCGCAGGGCTGCCTGCAGCCCCAGTGTGATTTCGGTCTGCATGTCCGCGAGCTTTTTCTGGTAAAGCTGGGTCTGGGCCAGCGGCCGCCCGAACTGCTCCCGGTCGAGGCCGTATTGACGGGCCCGGGTCCAGCAGTCTTCCGCCGCGCCCATGGCGCCCCAGGCAATGCCGTAGCGGGCTCGGTTGAGGCAGCCGAACGGCCCCTTCAGGCCGGACACGTTCGGCAGGAGCGCGTCCTCGCCGACTTCCACGCCATCCATGACGATCTCGCCGGTAATGGAGGCGCGCAACGACAGCTTGCCGCCGATCTTGGGTGCGGAAAGACCCTTGAGGCCTTTGTCCAGAACAAAGCCGCGGATGGCGCCGTCATGGGCTTCCGACTTCGCCCAGACGACGAAAACGTCGGCAATCGGGGAGTTGGAGATCCACATCTTCGAGCCCGTGAGCCGGTACCCGCCGTCGGTCTTTTCGGCGCGGGTGCGCATGCCGGCCGGGTCGGACCCGGCGTCGGGTTCGGTCAGGCCGAAACAGCCGACAAATTCTCCGCTGGCCAGTTTCGGCAGGTATTTCTGCCGTTGCTCTTCCGATCCGTAGGCATAGATCGGGTACATGACGAGAGAAGACTGGACGCTCATCATGGAGCGGTAACCGGAATCGACGCGCTCGACTTCCCGGGCAACGAGGCCATAGGCGACGTAGGACGCGCCCGCGCAGCCATAGGCTTCGGGCAAGGTGACGCCAAGCAGGCCGAGTTCACCCATTTCGTTGAAGATTGACCGGTCGGTCTTCTCTTCCCGGTAGGCATCGATCACGCGTGGCAGAAGCTTTTCCTGGGCATAGGCACGCGCCGTATCCTGGATCAGCTGCTCGTCTTCCTTGAGTTGCGCACGCAGGTGAAACGGGTCCTGCCAGTCGAAGGTGCCGCCACCAGCGGGTGAGGATTTGGTTTGTGCCGCTACATTCATACTGTCTCTCCCAGGCCCTGGCAGGCCATCTTTCGGTGGCCGCATGAGGCCGGGTTCATTCTGTTTCTTCAACTCTTACCGGAGATTCAGTTGATTTAAAACGAAACCTTCTCCATCATTCATGCCGAATTGGAATGAACTGGAAGCTGTCCCGATGCGTCGCGCCTTTGTCCCGCCGGCCGATACCCTGATCGCCTTCGAATGCGCTGCGCGGCATTTGAGCTTTACGCGCGCCGCCGAGGAACTCCACCTGACGCAGGGCGCGGTCTCCAAACAGGTCCGTCATCTTGAAGACCGGCTTGGGGTCGAACTGTTCCGCCGGGTGCGGCAGCGCATTGTCCTCACCGACGCCGGCCGGATCTATTTGCACGACATCCGCAGTGCGTTGGAGCAGATGACGGCGGCGACGCGCCAGGTCATGTCCTATGCGGGCAGCGCGGACGTGCTTAACCTGGCGGTGCTCCCCACCTTCGGCACCCGCTGGCTGGCGCCGCGCCTGGCCGCGTTCTCCAGGCGCTATCCCGACGCAGGCCTCAATCTGAGCGTTCGGCTCCAACCGTTCGACTTCGATGAGGAACCTTTCGACGGCGCGATCCACCATGGCGATCCTGTCTGGGCCGGCGCTATTGCCGAAAGGTTGTTTGACGAGGAGGTGATCGCGGTGTCTTCCCGCGCCTTTCGCGACAGGCACGGCATTCGGAACCCCTCCGATCTGGCGCGGGTTCCGCGCCTGCAGCTTGCGACCCGGCCGCTTGCGTGGCGGCAGTGGTTCGATCTGGCGGGCGTGGAAACGGACAGCGCCTTTCAAGGCGCCCGCTTCGAACAATTCGTCATGATTTCGGAAGCCGCCATACACCATGCCGGCGCCGCGCTTATTCCGCGCTTCTTCGTGGAAGCCGAACTCGCCTCCGGCCGCCTGGTTCGCCTCTTCGATCTGTCGCTCGATCAGGCGACCGCCTACTATTTCGTCTACCCCGAGGGGCGCACCATTCGCCCTGTTGTGGCGGCGTTCCGCAAATGGCTGATGGAAGAGGCAAGAACGGCAAGGACAAATCGCGAAGCGATGCTGCCGGGCTAGGGTCCGTACACTTGGGCGCGAACCCTAATACTTAAAGCTTGCCGGGTTCCGCTTGCGCTTTCGCAGCGGAAGTTCAAACTTGTCGTCGATCGTTCACTCTTTGCAGCTCATGCCCTTGGCGCATGAAAAATCAGGAACGGGTCGGACAATGGTAAGTTTCCAGTTGCTCAACGCGGTTCGATATATTCCGGTGCACATCGGTCTGCACAAACGGAAACACCTGTTCATCCATATTCCCAAGAACGGCGGCATGTCGATCCGCCGGGCGCCTCAGCTCGAAGGACGTCTGCTGACAGCAACCAGAAAGCGTCTGATCAGCACGCAATATGCGAAGGAAGTCTCCGCGATCATTAAAAAGGGCGGAACGCATCACGCACGCCTGATCGACATCGACAGGTCCGTAAGGCGCGCCTCCATTCCCTTCGCGGTTGTCAGAAACCCATGGTCGCGTGTTTTCTCGCGCTTTACCTTCGGCTTGCAGGGGGATCAGGGCGGCTCCGAAGTCAGGGACATATCGGCGGCGGATTTCGAACGGTTTGTCGACGAACGTCATGAGTACGGCGACAAGCCCTATTTCTGGCACAAGGCGATCAGAGGCTGGTATCCGCAGGCGGATTACGTCCTCGACGAAAAGGGCGACGTCGGTGCCGACGTGTTGCGCTTCGAAAAGCTGCAAGAAGACTTTCAGACATATTTCAAGGCCGAAGAGCCGCTCAGGCCCCGCAACCGGACCAAACGAAAAAAGGTCTGCTACAAGAATTTTTATTCTGACAAGCTTATCCAGGATGTCGCGGACTGGTACAGCCGCGATATCGAACTGTTCGGTTTCGACTTTGAAGGCGGCGCGCGGAAGAATACATTTGCCGCAAGAATGACTGGCGGCGGGAACCAATAGCACTCGCCGGGCTTTATATGCATAAGACCCCACGTCAGCGACGACGTCTCAACGGACCGGCATTTGAGCGGGCCTGAAAACCGAATGTTCCGGGCCCGTAGCCTGAAGCGGTCCCGGGAGCGAACCCCGAAACGACGGTGCCCAAAGAATGACGAAAAACGGCAGTCAGCATCTGCGCTTGATCCTGAACGGCAAGGCCGCCGGAAGGCCCGAGGTTCGCGACGCCGTGGCGGTGGTCCGAAACATGGGGCACGATGTTTCCGTCAGGGTGACCTTTGAATCCGGAGATGTCGCTCGTCTCGTCGGGGAAGCGCTGCGCGACCATGCGGAAGAGCCGATCGACACGCTGGTGAGCGGCGGCGGTGACGGAACGCTGCACGAGGTGGTGGACGCCGTGTTGCGCCAGCTGCCCGATGGCCGCAAGCCGCCCTTCGCCTTTGCCCTGCTGCCGCTCGGCACGGCCAACGATTTTGCCCAGGGGATCGGCCTGGAGCCGGCCGACATCGGGGCATGTCTGAAATTCGCCGCCCGCGCCAAAGCTAGGCCGACCGATGTCGGCGAGGTGAACGGTCATGTGTTTGTCAACATGGCGACCGGCGGTTTCGGCACGCAGGTGACCGCACAAGCCGACCCGAACCTCAAACGGATCCTTGGCGGCGCGGCCTATCTCTTCACCGGCTTGCAGCGTTTTTCGGAGCTTGCCGCCTGTGAAGGCCGCATCGAAGCCGAGGGTTTTTCCTGGGAGGGCGCCTTTCTGGCGCTGGCCATCGGCAACGGTCGGCGCGCGGGCGGCGGCATTCAGCTATGCCCGCACGCGGAACTCGACGACGGCTTCCTGGATTTGACGGTCTTGCCCTTTCCCAGGTCGGGCAAGGTGATCGATCTTCTCTCCATGCTTCTGGAAAACGGAGCGGAGGGGCTGAACAACGTCCTCATCCAGAAGAAGCTCCGCAACATTGTCATCGAAACGGCGGAGCCGGTGCAGTTCAATCTGGACGGCGAGGGGATAACCGGACAGTCCTGGGAAATCGGTCTCAGGCATCACGGGATCGAGCTGCGGCGGTGACCGCCGCCTCGTGCGCAATCAGCCCCTAACCGATCCGTTTCAGCCAGCCGTCGGGAGCGGCGGAGATCAGAAGTTTCTGGTTGATTTCCTGATCGATCGCGAACTCCGGATGGGACTTCAGGAACTCATGCACGGCGGTCTTGGCATTGTTGCCCGGCGCCCAGGGCCGGTCGGGGAACGTGTCCGCCGGCAGATCTTCGATCACCGTATCGAAAACGAGGCAATAGCTGTCTTTGGTTGCGAGGTCCGCATAGGCGTTCAACTCGGCGAGGACGTGATCATGGGTGTGATTGCTGTCCAGGCAGACGAGCACGCGCTCATAGTCCTTCGCGTAGTCGTGCACGCGCTCGATCATCGGCTGCTCGATCGAGGATCCTTCGAACATATCGATTTTGGATGACAGCGGATGCGCCTCGATTGCCGCCTTGTTGTGCGCCCGGATGTCGATGTCGATCCCGAGCACGCGCCGCTTCGCGGTTTTCGGATCGACCACGCCGCCGGTTGCCACCGCGTCGCAATAGTCGAGCATGGCAAGCAATGAGGCGCTCAGGATCAGGGAGCCGCCATGGGCAATGCCGGTTTCGATGATCAGGTCAGGCTTGGCCGCCCAGACGACCTCCTGAAAGGCAACCATGTCGGAAGGCAGCTGGATGATCGGCCGGCCACCCCAGGCGAAATTGTACATGTATTTCTCGGCGAAGGCCGATTGCATCCAGTCTGTCGAGAGGCCTTTCCAGGCGTCGAGTTTCCCGTACCCGGCGATCCGGTTCTCCCGCTCGGTCTCGAACTCTCTGATCGGGTCGTTATTGTTATCCATGTTCAGCTCCTGATTGGCTCGAGTTTTTGCGCGCGGCATGCAGCAGCGAAGGCAGGTCTTCTAGCAGGTTTCGCGGTGAGAAACCGAATTCGGACCGTATGCGCGATATGTCAATTTCCGGAAAGGCCCTGCGAACGCCGCCCGGAGCGAAGGCGCAGGAAAACCCCTCGTTGCTCAGAACGCCGGCAATCTCGTCATGGCTGGTCGGCCGGCCGCTGGCGAGGTTGTAAATCCGGCTGCGTCCCTCCCGGGCAATCCTTTCGGAAAGAACCGCAACGTCATCAACGGAAATATAGTCTTTCGAGGAGCTCGCGGCTTCCTGAATTTCGGCGCGACGTTGCGACGCGATGTCCGTGAGCAGAGACCCGAGAAACGTGTTTTGGCTCTGGCCCGGACCGTAGACATTCGACAGGCGCGCCACCCGTGCGGTGGGAGACGGCAAGGCCAGGCAGAGCGCCTCGCCGAGCATCTTGGAAAGATCGTAGGTCGTATCGGCGGAAGGGCGCACCTTCAGGAAGGCGTCTTCGCCGGTCTCTCCAACGCCTGTGGCCTGTGCATAGATCCGGGTGCTTGAGAAATAGAGAAACGAGTCGAAGACAGCCGTTTCGAGCAGCTTCGCCAGCAGGCCCGCGTGAGCATCCACCGTGGCAAGCGGCATCTTCCGGAAGTTGCCGGTCAATCCGATGCAATAGAACACATGGCCCAGGTTGCCGGAGAGCGTTGCCAGGTCCTGCCGTCCCGGTGTGGCGACCTCGTAACCGCTGGTGCGCAGATGGCGGGTGACGGCGCGGCCGATGAAACCGCTTGAGCCAAGAACCGTCGCCTTCATGGTCTGGTTCCGATCGTCCGCATCGGGTTCCCGGCGACAATCGTGTAGGCGGGTATGGTTCCCTTGACGACGGTACCGGCGCCGATGACGCAACCGGTGTTGACCACGGCACCGTCGAGAAAGACGCAATTGGCCCCGATCCAGACGTCGTTGCCGATAGTGATGCCGCCCCGGCTCGGCTGAAAGCCCTGTTCGACGATCGGCCGGGTGCGGTCCGCGAAGGCATGATTGACCGGAGCGAAGGTGCAGTTGGCGGCGATCGCGACGTTGTTGCCGATCTTAAGACCATGTCCGGTGTAGATCACGCAACCGGAATTGAGGGTAACGTTTTCACCGATCTCGACATCGCCCGAGCCGCCCGCCGGCTTGATCTTGACGAAGCTGTCGATCACGGAGCGGGCGCCGATGCGGATCACGGTGCCGCGTACGCTGTCTTCGATATCGGCCAGGTTTGAAATGCGCGCCGTTGGATCGATCTCGAGGGTCATGGACGTTCGTGCCAGCCAGTTTTTCAAACGTTGGTACCGCGGCCGGATGCCGGAGGCAGATCCCTTTTAGAAGCAAGCCTCCCGGAAAACCAGCCCGTCAGGCAGACCCTTCCAGAATCCGGGTTTCGGGAACGAATGTCACGAACTTCGTGCCCCGCGCAGCCAGGTCGTTGTTCTGCTTTCGGACCTCGTCAGCGATGTTCCAGGGCAGAATGATCAGGTAGTCCGGCCTACGGTCCTGAAGAGCCGATGGCGGCAGAATGGGAATGTGGCTGCCGGGCATGAATTTACCCTGTTTCGCCGCAGCGGCGTCACAGACGAAGGGCAGGAGGTCCGGCTTGACGCCGGCGAAGTTCAAAAGCGTGTTGCCCTTGGCGGCGGCGCCGTAGCCGGCAACCGACTTCCCGTCCCTTTTGGCTTCCAGCAGGAAAGCAAGGAAGTTGTTTTTTACCCGTTCGGCACGCGGCTGAAACGCTTCGTAGAACTCAGGCGTTTCCATGCCGCGCCGGTTTTCCTCCGCGAGCAGATCGCCGACGGAACCTGTTTCCTTGTGGTCACTCTCCTTCAGGCAGCCGAACACGCGCAGGCTGCCGCCATGCGTGGGGAGTTCCTGGACGTCGAAGACCCGGAGGCCGGCGGCCGCGAAGATGCGGGCGACCGTGCCGAGCGACAGATAGGAGTAATGCTCGTGGTAGACGGTGTCGAACTGGCAGAATTCGACAAGGCGCATCAAATGGGGAAACTCGAGCGTGACCACGCCTTCCGGCTTCAGCATGCGGGCGAGCCCGCGCGTGAAGTCGTTGATGTCCGGGACATGGGCATAGACGTTGTTGCCGATGATCAGGTCGGCGGCGCTTCCGGACGTGGCGAGCTCCTCCGCCAGGGCTTCGCCGAAAAACTTGCGCAGCACCGGTACGTCGAGCGCTTCCGCGGCCGCGGCCGTCGAGGCGGTCGGCTCGATACCGAGGCAGGGGATGCCGGCGGCAACGAAGTTCCTGAGCAGGTAACCGTCGTTGGCGGCGACTTCCACCACGAAGCTGTCCTTGTTCAGGCCAAGCCTGTCGGTCATGTCATCGCAATAGCGGGCCGCATGCGCCAGCCAGCTTTTCGAGGTCGAGGAGAAATAGGCATAATCCGCGTCGAACAGGTTCCCGGCGTCGGCGTAATCCTGCGTCTGCACCAGAAGGCAACTGTCGCAGACCATCAGCCTCAAGGGATAGGTGAGCTCCGGCGCGAAGAGGGCGTCCGCTGTCAGATAGGCGTTCGACGGCGGCGCGTAGCCCAGGTCGAGAAACTGCCGGGTGAGGGTGCTTCCGCAATGGCGGCAGGTCTGGTTCATGAAATCGGGTCCACCTTCGTGAGGGGCGGCAGGTTCTTGTCGCGTTCGGAAATGGTGCCGATGTCCAGTGGCCAGGCGATGGCGACATCAGCATCCTTGTGATGCAACCCGCCTTCGTGCTCCGGGCTGTAGCTCTCGGAATGGAAATACAACAGCTCCGCGTCCGGAGTAAGCGTCTGGAAGCCGTGGGCGAAGCCGGTGGGAATGTAGATCATCTCGCCGCCCTCGGCGGTGAGTGTCACAGACGACCATTGTCCGAAGGTCGTCGACCCCATGCGCAGGTCGACGATCACGTCGAAGACCGCGCCGTGCATGCATTTCACCAGCTTGGCGTCCGCTTTCGGAGGCTTTTGAAAATGCATGCCGCGCAGCGTTCCCTGGTCCGCGCTGTAGGACACGTTGCACTGGGACCAGATCTCGTTCAGGCCGTGCTGCCGGAACTCCTCCCGGCAGAACAGGCGCGCGAAAAACCCACGGCTGTCGCCCCGGCGCTCCAGGTCGATGCGGTAGGCGCCCGCAAGAGGAAGCGGCGTGAACCTCATCCGGCTGCCTCGAAGGCGGCGATCTGGGCGCGGGTGATTTCAAGCGGGTCGGCGCCGTCCGCGACCGAGCGGTACCAGTCGACGGTCTGCCGGATCGCGTCGTCGAACCTCCAGACGGGGGCCCAGTCCAGTTCGCAGCGTGCCTTGTCGATCGACAGCGACAGGCGCCCGGCCTCGTGGACCGCCTGCGGGTCCGAGGCGTCGATCCATTCGCCCGGCCAGTGGTTCAGGATGGTTTCGGCGAGCTTGCGGACGGAAAAGATATCGGCCGGTTCCGGACCGAAATTGTATCCGGACTGGAAACTTCCGTCTTCCGCGCCATGCAGCCGTTCGGCCAGTGTCAGGTAGCCGTTCAGGGGATCGAGCACGTGCTGCCAGGGTCGGATGGAGGCCGGATTGCGGATCTTGATCGGTTTGCCGTCCCTCAGCGCCCGGATGATATCCGGCACCAGCCGGTCTTCCGCCCAGTCGCCGCCACCAATGACATTGCCCGCGCGCGCCGTGGCTATTTTCAGGCCGTTTTCGCCGAAGGACCGCCGCCAGCTTGCGGAGACGAGTTCCGTGGCGGCCTTCGAGGCGGAGTAGGGATCGTAGCCGCCGAGGGGATCGGTTTCCCGGTAGGCATAGGCCCATTCGTTGTTCTCGTAGACCTTGTCGGTGGTCACGACGATGGCCGTGACCGGCCGCTCCAGCCGGTGAAGCGCATCGAGAAGGTGAACGGTTCCCATGACGTTGGTCGCCCAGTTTCCGACAGGATCCTTGTAGGAGCGGCGAACCAGCGCCTGGGCGGCGAGATGAAGGACGATGTCCGGCTTGAACGTGGCAACTTCCCGCAGCACTCCGGCCGCGTCGCGGATGTCATGAAAGGTTCCGGACATCCGGGTATCCAGCTTCAACTGGCCGTAAAGGCTGGCGTCGTCTTCCGGTGGCAACGCGATGCCGTGGACGTCTGCTCCACGTCCGAGCAGCAATTCACTGAGCCAGGCTCCCTTGAAGCCTGTATGACCGGTCACGAGGACCTTTTTGCCCTGCCAGAAACCCATTGAACCCTACCAGATCTTCCAGGGCGCGTTGCCGGTTTGCCAAAGCTTCTCGAGCTGGTTCTTGTCCCGGAGCGTGTCCATCGCGGCCCAGAAGCCCGCGTGGCGGTAGACGCCTAGTTGCCCGTCCCGGGCGAGACTTTCCAGCGGATCGGCTTCCCAGGGCATCTCGTCGCCGTCGATGCGCGACAGGACGGACGGCTCGCAGACGAAATAACCGCCGTTGATCCACTGGCCGTCGCCTTGCGGTTTTTCGAGGAAACTGGTCACGCGGCCTTCGGAAATGTCGAGTGCGCCGTAGCGGCCGGGCGGTTGAATGGCGGTGACGGTCGCCTCAAGCCCGCTGGCCTTGTGCTGGGCGACCAGTTTTTCGACTTGAACGTCCGCGACGCCGTCGCCGTAAGTCAGGCAGAACGTCCCGTCGATATAGTCCGCGACCCGCTTGATGCGCCCGCCGGTCATGGTCGTTTCGCCGGTGTCGACCAGCGTGACTTTCCACGGCTCCGCCTGCTGGCGGTGCACTTCCATGCGGTTTTCGTCCATGTGGAAGGTGACGTCCGACATGTGCAGGAAGTAGTTGGCGAAATATTCCTTGATCACATAACCCTTGTAGCCGCAGCAGACGACGAATTCGGTAATGCCGTTCGCCGCATAGATCTTCATGATGTGCCAGAGGATCGGCCGGCCGCCGATCTCGATCATCGGCTTGGGCTTCAGGTGGGATTCTTCGCTTATACGAGTCCCCAAACCGCCAGCAAGGATTACTGCTTTCATTTCACACCATGAACTAACCGGTCGACGCGAACCTTCCGCAGAGGCCGGGAATGATCGGGCTGCTGTGCTGCCGGAGTCGCCAGGGACCCTTTTCGTCACACCTTGTTGTTTCGGCGTCTATCTAGCAAAGGCTGCACGGGCTGCAAACAGGTTTCGGCCTATTTTCGCAGGCGGAGGCTCCGCAGCAGGTGGTCTTCAAGATCGTAGCGGGTCTTGACCCGGCTGTCGCGCCACAGGCGGCGGAACAATCTGACACGGGTGCCGAAGGAGACCTGCGGCAGCTTGTTCACCACCTTGTAGCAGCCATAGGTGTAATTGAGCCGTTGCCGGAACTTGCCCAGAAAGGTCTTGGCGCCATATTTCTCGAACGAGCCGGACCCTTCCGTGAAGATGAACTCCGCGTCCTCGACCCAGACCGCCAGATCCCGCATGACAAACTCTGCAACCACATAGGATGCGACACACCAGGCATGCGGATATTCGCTCCAGCGGCGGATCATGATCTCGGCGCCGCCTTTCGACCGGTAGAGCCCGTAGCACCAGTCCGACGGGTAGGCGAGGCTGCGCGGAACGACGCCATCCGCAAGTGACTTCCCGTAGCCGAAGATGATGGGGTCCGGGCGCATCACGCGCTCTTCGTCGCCCTTGACCCGCCTGACGGTCGGTGCCGCCAGCAGCTTTTCCGGATTGTCGTTGAGTGCCTTGACCAGGCCGGACAGGAAATTCAGGCTGGAAAAGTCGTCACAGGCGCGCAGGCAGAAATAGTCCGCGTGATCCCGGCCGTACTTCATGCAGAAAACGAAATTCTCCACCGCCGAGAGATGCTTTTCCTGGGTCAGCACCTCGAAGCGCGGGTCTTTTTCGCAATAGGCGCGCGCGATTTCGGCGGTTCCGTCGATCGACTTGTTGTCGACGATGATCGCTCTGAAGTCGGTGAAATCCTGATTGGCGATGCAATCGAGGCTTTCCCGCATCGTTCGCTCGCCGTTGTAGATCGGAAATAAAACCAAGACTTTGGGAGTGCTCACCTGATTTACCTGTTCGATTTCCGGTCTTCGCGCATTTTCAGGTCTGGAAGCCGATGAAACAAAAGCCGCCAACCGATGCCGGTCGCGTACCGCTTCAACATACCCGCCAGCCCCGTTGGACAGCTTCGCCGACATGGGCTAATGCATCGGCCCATGAACATCCCGAGGCTTGAGGTCTGTCGTCCCAGCCCTCTGGATCGCCAAAAACTCCTGTTATCAGAAAACGCGCATGGATTTTTTTCAGCTGAGGAATTTTTTCAAGTTCGCCCCCTCTATGGCAGGACTCGTACCCAAAAAATACCTTTTTATCCATATTCCCAAGAATGCCGGGATGGCGATCCGCTCGATCGAAGAGCTTCAGCCGCGCATGATCATCGTGTCCAGGCGGCGCCTCGTGAGCAGCGACTACGCCGAAAACCTGAAGGCTTCCATGGAACGGCTCGGCCACAAACCGGCCTACGCGCATGCAAGACTGATCGACGTGGACAAGAGCGCACGCAAGGGCACGATACCGTTTGCCGTGGTGCGAAACCCCTGGGCGCGGGTGGTGTCGCGGTTCAAGTTCGCGGTCCAGACAAGAAGCGCCGTGCATGGGGAACAGCTTTCTGGAAAGGCCGGTTTCGAGGCATTTCTGGACGAAAGGCACAAGTGGGGGCATCAGGATTATCTCTGGCACCGCCCCATCATGGGATGGTATCCGCAGGCCGAGTACGTGACCGACGAAACGGGTAAGGTCGCCTGCACCATTCTCCGCCAGGAATACCTCGCCGAGGAGGCCAGGACTTACTTCGATATCAGGACCGAAGTCCCGCGGAAGAACGTCTCCGCGAAAATCGGTTCCGGGTACCAGGATCTCTATGACGCGAAATCCATACAAATCGTGGGGGATTGGTATAAGAAAGACATTGAGACGTTCGGGTTCGATTTCGATAAACCTGCGCAGAAGAACACTCTGTATTCCGAACGTTGACGGTCCGCCGGGAATTCAAGCAATAACGATAAGAGACGCAGATGATATCAGGTGAGACCAAAAACCGGCTGGGCTATCTGGCGGTCAAATTCAGGCTCAGGCCCAAGCGCTACCTCTTCATTCACATTCCCAAGAATGCCGGGACGGCGATCAAGGGCGCGGAACAGCTTCGCGGCAAGATAATCACCCCGATAGAGCGAAGGCTGGTCAGCAAGGCCTATGTCGAGGACTTCAGGAAGTCGCTGGAGACCTATCGCGGACTGCCGAATTTCGAACATGCCAGGCTGATCGACGTCAACAAATACGTGCGGCTGAGCAGCACAGCCTTCGCTGTCGTGAGAAACCCCTGGTCGCGGGTCGTCTCGCGCTACCTGTTCGCCATTCAGACGCGAGGTCTCACGACCGCCGACGCGCACAAGACGGAGAATTTCGAGGAATTCCTCGAGGAGCGGTTCGTCTGGGCCGACAAGCCGTTCTTCTGGCACCGGGCGGTTCGGGGCTGGTATCCGCAGATCGATTATCTGGTGGACGAAAACCGGCAACTCGCCGTCGACGTTCTGCGCCAGGAGCACCTGAGTGAAGAGGTCAAAAGGTATTTTGACTTGTCCGAGAACCTGGTCCCGAGAAACGTGACCAAGGGGCCCAGGTTCGATTACCGTGAGATCTACGATCCGAAGACCACCCAGATCGTCGCCGACTGGTACGCCAGGGACATCGAGACCTTTGGATTTGATTTCGATACCAGTGCCACGCGAAACGCGGTTTTTTCTTGAACGACCGACCGGATGAAGATCGAGTTGCCGGACAAAGACCTTAAAGACGCGCTGTTTGACGCTTTCGGTACGCCAGCCGCCGACGGCCTGACTGTTCCAGGCGACGGCGTCGTCGCGGTCGTGCTGGCTTACAACGAAGCGCTCCGGTTTCCCTATTTTCTTGAGCACTACCGGGTGCTGGGCATCCGCCATTTCATCGTTGTCGACAACGCCTCCAACGATGGCACGGGCGCGCTTCTGGCCGGTCAACCGGATATCTCGGTCATCCGGACGGAAAAGCCTTACCGGGATTACAAGTCGGTCTGGCGGCAACTGATCTGCGACCGGTATCTGGAAGGCCGCTGGGTGATCTTTCCCGATGTGGACGAGCTTCTCGTCTATCCGGGGTGGCCGGAGCTTTCGATCGACGGGCTTGCTGAGTATCTGGACCGGGACGGCTTTCAGGCCTTGTTCACTCCCATGGTGGACATGTACCCGGAAGGCCCTCTGAAGGATCTCGCCTATGAGTCTGGCCAGAGCTTTGCGGAGGTCTGTCCGTTTTTTGACGGTGACGGCTACCGCTACAATCCTCTGAAGGGGTCGCATGGCAAACGCTACAGGACACCGCCCCGGCATGTCTTCGGCGGTACCCGAGAACGCCTGTTCCATCAGAATGCGAAACGCCCGAAAAACGCGCTCGACCGGCTGCTGCTTTCCACGATCTTCAATCTCCGCGCAAACGCCCGCCGGTCGGACTTGGGCCGCAAGCTGGATCATCTGCTGTTCAAACTGGTCAAGAGCGCGCTGCCGAGCCCGGCGGCCGTTCAGAGCAAGATCCCGCTCCTGAAATGGGACGCCGGCCTGAAGTTCTCCGGCGGCGTGCACGGCATCGACAGGGACATCGCCGTCGCCCCCGATTGGGGCGCGCTGCTGCATTTCAAATATCTCGACGATTTCAGGAGCAAGGTCGCGGAAGCCATTTCGCGCAAGCAGCATACCGACAATGCCGGGCATTACGTCGATTACGATTCGCAGATGGACAGGTTGATGCAGGAGGGGCTGCGCTATCCGGGCAGCGTCCGCTTTACCGGGCCCCGGTCGCTGATTGACTGCGGGCTGATGCGAGAAACCGAAGCGCTCAGGCGCTGGCGCGAGGCGTCTCCGGCGTCCTGACGAGACCGGATCCGAAGCGTCAGCGCTGTGACGCGCCTGTTGTGAGCAGCTTGTCGTAGGCCCTTACGACCCCGTCTTCCGAGTAATGCTCCGCAAGATACGCGCCGCCGCCGTGAACCAGCGCCTGCCTGAGGTCCTGGGACGAAAGCAGGCTCTCTATCGAAGCCGACAGCTTCTCTTCTTCTCCGCAGGGCGACAGCAGGCCGGTCTTGCCGTGGTCAACCAGCCAGCTCGGCCCTTGCGACGCCGTCGCCACGACAGGAAGACCGGCGTTCCAGCCTTCCAGGACGACATTGCCGAGCGGTTCGTCGTCCGAAGGGCAGACGAGGATGTCGGCGGCTTTCAGAAACGGCGTGGGATCGCGCTGCCAGCCGAGGAAGTGGGCGCGGGACGCGACGCCGAGGTTGTCTGCCAGGGTCTTCATATCGTCCAGCAGCTCGCCGTCGCCGATCAGCCAGGCGTGCACGGTCCCAGGCAGTTTCGCCAGGGCCTTCACGATCAGGTCGAAGCGCTTGCGGTCGACGAAACGGCCGAGCGCGATCAGAACCGTTGCATCCTCCGGCGTATCGTAATCGGCCCGGCTGACAGGAGCGAGGTCTTCCGGAAGCGGATCGACGAAATTGCTGATCATGTGGGCGCGCTCTTCCGGCCAGCCCATTTCGATGGCCTGACGGATGATCTCCGGCGTGTTGCCGATCAGGTCTTCCACGTTGCCATAGGTGTGGAACCCGTCGGGAAAGTCGCCGAGGCGCAGGAAGGTCCGCATCTCGCGCCCCGGTTTCGGCAGCCACTTGCTGGCCGGGCTCATCCAGCCCAGCGTCGATGTCGCACCGAAGGCGCGGATTTCGCGGGAGATGCCCCAGCGGATGAAATGACGCTTGAAGTGGGAGCGGCTGAATTTCAGTTCACGCACGTCGCAATGAGCGGCCAGTTCGTCGCGCCAGGACCTGTCCGGGCGGATGAAGGCGATCTGTTCGACCCCGCGCTTGGCGAGCGCCCGCGAAAGCCGCACGAAGAAGCGCTCCGCGCCGCCATCGACGCCGAGATGGATATGCGCGAGCTTCTGAAGCTGTACCGAGCGGTCAGTTGCCATCGATCACATCGTAGTAGCTGTGTGTGCGTCCGAGCAGGCCGCGCAGGTTTCCGGAGCCCTTCATCAGCCGGATCAGACCGTAATAATAGAGCTTCTCGCCACGCGCTCTGGCGAAGGGTTTCAGGAGAAAGCCGACAATCGTCGCCACCGCGCCGAAAAACATCCGCCTTGTGCATTTGGGAATGAAGTGGAGGGCGGCCCTGCCGCGCCCCTCGCGCAGTACGATGTTGTAGGCGCCCGACGTCGCAGCCATGTGCATGCGGCTCATGAGCCTGCGCGGCTCGACCCTGGACGCCGGAATATCCTCCTCGACGAAGGCTTCGTCGACCCAGATCATCTTCGCGCCGGCGGCATGGGTGCGTCGGAAGAAGTCGATGTCCTCGCTGCCGAAGGTCAGACGCTCGTCGAAACGCAGGCCGAGCCCGTCCTTGCGCAGGATCCGGGCCCCGATCAGCACATTGTTGGTCGGCGCCTCGGTGATGATCGTGCCGGTCGGCCGCGGCTTCAAAAGCTGCGATTTCCACCAGTGCGGCGCCGGTTTTTCGTAGATCCGCCGCACCGGACCGTTTGCGACCTCCGCATCGTGTTCAACACAGGCGGCAAGGAGCTTCTCGATCCAGTCCGGTTCGGCGCGCTCGTCGTCATCGATCAGGGCGACCCAGTCCGGGTCCTGTTCCAGGGCCGCTTCCAGCGCCGTATTGCGGGCGAAGGGAATACCCTTGCGCGGTTCGTGATGGAAGAAGACCGGCAGGGAAAGCTCTGCCTTCAGACGATCCGCCTCTTCCGCGGTGAAAAAGGGTTTCGGATCGTTTTCGACGACGACAACCGCCAGCTCGGTCCCTTGCGGACGGATCAGCTTGTCGAGGCTTCGCAGGCAGGCCTTCAGCATGTTCGGCCGTTGCGCCGTGCAAACGGCAATGACCAGTTTTTGGGTCATACGGAACTCTCGGTTTGGGTCTTTGCCCGATCGCAGCAGGGTTTGGCGCAAGAGCGGTGCGCTGTCAAAGGGTTTTGCCGAGTTTGGCCTTTCCCGGTGGGTGCTGCCGCGCTACGGTCTCCGTTCACCCCTTTGAAAGGACCGCGAAAATTGCGGCCGTGTTTTGGGAGGAACACATGAAGGGCATGATGATGCACCGTCCGCTCAAAATTGCGGATCTGATCGCATTTGGAGCGGAAACCTATCCTGCAAGCGAAATCGTGTCCGTGCGGACGGAAGGCGATGTCCATCGGACGACCTATCGGGATACCTACAGGAGAATCGCGCAGCTTGCGCACGGCCTCAAGGGTCTTGGCGTCGGCGAGGGTGACCGGATCGCGACGCTTGCCTGGAACGGCTACCGCCATTTCGAACTCTACTACGCCATCTCCGGCAGCGGCGCCGTCTGCCATACCATCAATCCGCGGCTGTCGGCGGAGCAGATGACCTATATCGTCAACCATGCCAGGGACCGGCTTCTGTTCGTCGACACGACCTTCGTTCCGATTGTCGAAAAACTGCGAGGCCAATGGCCGGAAGACCTCAGGATCGTCGTCATGACCGACCGGGCGCATATGCCGGATGCGGAGCTTGAGGACGTCCTGTGCTACGAGGACATCCTGGCGGGTCAGCCGGAGGACTTCGACTGGCCGGATTTTCCGGAGGATCAGGCCGCCGGGCTTTGTTACACCTCCGGCACGACCGGCAACCCCAAGGGCACGCTCTATTCGCACCGCTCCACCGTGCTGCATGCCCTCAGTTCCTGCGTTACCCTGCCGGGGAGCCTGCGCGAGGGAAACCGCATTCTCCCCGTGGTGCCCCTGTTTCACGTCAACGCCTGGGGCCTGCCTTACAGTGCGCCTTTGTCGGGCGCGAGCCTGATTTTTCCCGGTGGCGCGCTCGACGGCAAGAGCCTGTTCGACCTGATGGACCGGGAAAAGGTCTTCTCGGCCTGGGGTGTCCCCACCGTCTGGCTCGGCCTCATGAACGAGATAAGGCAGCGCGGCCGCCTGCCGCAAGGTTTCGGCGATCTCGTCGTCGGCGGGTCGGCAGCGACCCGGTCCCTGATCGAGGCCTTTGAGGAAAGGGGCGTCAACGTCTGTCATGCCTGGGGCATGACGGAGATGAGCCCGCTCGGGACCCAGTGCAATCTGCCGCAAGCCATGACGGACCTGCCCTTCAACGAGCGGGTCGACCGCAAACAGTCCCAGGGGCGCAGGGTTTTCGGGGTCGAGATGAAAATCGTCGACGACATGGGCATGCCGCAGCCCCATGACGGCAAGACGCCGGGTCATCTTTATGTGCGCGGCAACACCGTTACCAC
Source organism: Roseibium aggregatum (assembly GCF_017309185.1). Classification (GTDB taxonomy): domain Bacteria; phylum Pseudomonadota; class Alphaproteobacteria; order Rhizobiales; family Stappiaceae; genus Roseibium; species Roseibium aggregatum_B. The sequence continues at coordinate 69,135 of NZ_JAEKJZ010000005.1, forward strand.
GGCCTATTACGAGGACCCCGAAGCCTCGTGCAACGTCTTCGACGCCGAGGGCTGGTTCCGCACCGGCGACGTGGCCATGATCGACCGGGACGGCTTTCTGTTCATCACCGACCGTTCCAAGGATCTGATCAAGTCCGGCGGCGAATGGATCTCCTCGCTCGATCTGGAAAACATCGTCATGTCCCATCCGGGCGTCGCCAATTGCGCCGTCATCGCCGTGCCCGATCCCAAATGGGACGAGCGGCCGCTTCTGATCGTCGAAGCACGGGAGGATGCGCAACCGCAGAAGGAAGAGCTGCTGGGGCTCTTGGCCGAACGGGTCGCCAAATGGCAATTGCCGGACGACGTCGTTTTTGTCGACGCACTGCCGCTGACGGCAACGGGCAAGGTGTCCAAATTAACGCTCAGGCAACGGTTTCCGGCGGGAAACGTATGATCCCGGAGAGGTTTTCGGACTTGCGGTACAGTCGGTTCCAGCCGAGTGTGTCAGGAACGAAGGACCTGATTCAGGAGACGCATGCGTGACCGCGGATGTCGACTATTCCTCTCTCTCGATCGAGGGGCTGAAGAAGCTTGTCGGCCTGGAAGTCGGCGTGTCGTCCTGGCATACGCTCGATCAGTCCGCGATCGATGCCTTTGCGGATGTCACGGGAGACCATCAGTTCATTCATGTCGATCCTGTGCTGGCGGGGGACACCGCGTTCGGCGGAACGATAGCGCACGGGTTCCTGACGCTTTCGATGCTCTCGGTCATGGGGCAGGAGGCGCAGCCGAGGATTGAAGGTTCAACGTTCGCCATCAATTACGGGTTCGACCGCGTCAGGTTTCTGTCGCCGGTCCGGGCGGGTGCCAGGGTTCGCGGACGGTTTGTATTGTCGGTGCTGAACCTGCCGAAGGCCACCGAGGTGGATGTCACATGGCGCGCGACGGTCGAGGTCGAAGGGGCCAGGCGTCCGGCACTCGTGGCGGACTGGCTGAACCGGTTTTATCTTGCGGAGGATCTGGGGTCTGTGGAGAATTAGGGCTTGCCCGTGGTGAGCGACTTTCCACAAATCTCTTCGACACGCGCGACCGCCGAAACCGAATTCTCCACAGACCCCAGAGGCGCGGGAAACATGCTGAAGGCAAGAACACTCCCCCATGTATTGCAGAACCTGAGGTTGCCCGCCGTGGCGGCGCCGCTCTTCATCGTGTCCTGCCCGGAACTTGTGATCGCCCAGTGCAAGGCAGGCATTATCGGCAGCTTTCCGGCGCTGAATGCCCGGGACGAGCCGGGTGAACCGGTTCTCCTGGAGGTCTGGCTGAAGACGATTACCGAAGCGCTCGACCGGCACAATCAGGAAAACCCGGACCGTCCGGCCGCCCCTTTTGCGGTCAACCAGATCGTTCATCGCTCCAACGATCGTCTGGAGCGGGATGTGGAGATCTGCGCCCGCTGGAAGGTGCCGGTCTGGATCACCTCCATGGGTGCGCGGGTCGACGTCAACGAGGCGGCCCACTCCTGCGGCGGCATTGCCCTGCACGACGTCATCAACAACACCTATGCCCGAAAGGCGGTGGAAAAGGGGGCGGACGGTCTGATTGCGGTCGCCGCCGGGGCGGGCGGCCATGGCGGACCCCAGTCGCCTTTCGCGCTGGTGAGGGAAATCCGGGAGTGGTTCGACGGGCCGCTTCTGCTGGCGGGCGCGATTTCAACCGGTGAGGCCCTGCTGGCCGCCAGGGTTCTGGGAGCCGACTTCGGGTACATCGGCTCGCCCTTTGTGGCGACGGATGAGGCCAACGCCGATCCGGTCTACAAGGACATGATGGTGGCGGGAAGCGCAGAGGATGTCATGACCTCCGCGCTTTTCACGGGACACCCGGCCAACTATCTGAAGAATTCCATTCGAAAGGCGGGTCTCGATCCGGACAATCTGCCCGGAACCTGGGGAGCGTCCGTGTTGCCGGACGAAAGCGGTCTGCCGAAGGCCTGGCGTGATATCTGGGGTGCCGGTCAGGGCATCGGAGCGGTCAGATCCGTCGGTCCGGCGGCGGAGGTTGTCGGACGGCTGGAGGCCGAATACCAGGCGGCATTGCAGCGAATACGCGACGAGATTTGCTGAAGGGCGGCGGCGGGAAACTGTCCGTGGGCGCCTATTTGGGCGGCGCCTTGGGCGTGAACTCGCAGCGGTCCGGCTTCAGGTCGACGAGCGGTGTGCCGTCCAGGCAATCGAGGCCGCGCACAATCAGGTTCGGTCCGATGGCGGAAACAAGTTTTACCCTGGAGGTTCCGATCGGATTGGGCCGTACCGGCGAGCGCAGCGCGAAGGTGCCATAAGGCTTGTCCGTATGGTTTGGATTCTGGACAACCAGATCGCGCCGCGCCTTGTCGAGCCAGTAAAGCACCTCGACAAAATCGTAGTCATCGATGCCTTTCAGGGCCGGAACCCAGGGTTCGAAAATCTCGATCCGGCAGTCCGGCCCGTCATGGCTGCCCTGACGCGGACAGTCCTTTCGCTCGGTGAAGGGGGTGTGGATCCGGCCGATGAAGAAAAGCCGGGCATCGTCCGGCTCTGCCAGCGGGATCATGACTTCGTGCGGGCGGATGTCGTTCATCGAGGTTTCCTGTGTCTGGGAAGGTCTGGGCGCTTATTGTGAAAGCCAGCGGACGGCGCCCGTGTCGTTGAGCGCGTAACCGCCGAGCGCGGCTGCCTTGTCGTGAAAGTCCTTCGACCGGGTGAAATTCAGAAGCCGTTGAACCGGTTCGGTGAAATAGGACGTCCGGTCGATCAGAAGATCGAAGTTTTCCTCTGTGAGCGGCAAGAAGGCGAGCTTGAACTGGCCGGCGAGCGCCTCCAGCCCGAGAGCGGCGTCCGCTTCTCCCGTCATGACCGCGGCGGCCGCATCGTGTTCCGTGTGAGCGTGATCCCCGGCCGGGGCCAGATCGCCTTCGCTCAAGCCCGTTTTGGCGAGAAGCCCGGAAAACAGGACCGACGTTCCGGAGCCCGGTTGGCGCAGAGCGACGCGCTTGCCCTTCAGGTCCTCGATCGAGCGGATACCGCCCACGGCGTCCTTTGAGATGAGCAGGCCTCTTTTGCGCACCGCCCAGGCAATCAGAACCGAATCGTCGAGCTTCAGGTCACGAACCGCCGACAGGTTCCAGCCTGTCTCGTCGGGCAGGTGGATTCCCGCCAGGGCGGCGTCGCGGGACAGGAATTTCTCCAGCCCGTCCCGGCTGCCGTTGCAAAGGGTTGCCAGACCGCATCCCGATGCCCGTATGGCCCAGTCCAGAAGCGGATCGTGGGAACCGGCCAGGACGCTTGGGCGTGCCTTCCGGGGCTGAGCCTGGGGGCCCTCGATCCAGGCGTGAATTTCGTCAGTCGGAAACAGAAGCTTTCCGGTGATCCGGCGGTGCGGAATTTCATCGGCGGCCGCAAGATCGTAAACCTTGCGCTCCTTGACCCGCAGCAGCTCGGCCACTTCCTTCGTGGTCAGGAAACGGGGGCGGTTGTCGTTGTCCGGCAAAGCGTTTCTCGTTGTTGTTGGCGCAGACCTTATATCAGCCGGGAAAGACTGTGGCACCATCGAAAGCGGTAAAAGCGCCGGACTTCGCAAGGCCGGAGCCGGCGATTTGGTCCGACAGCCGTAAAACGGCTGACGGGCAGCTTTGGATCCGATCTGAAACCCGTCTGATGGCACCCCATCTCGAACCTTCCGTCGACCTGGGTCAGACCCTTAAGGTGATCGCGCTTCACGATAACGCCGAGGGGAGCACCGGCGACATAGCCAGTCTTTTCCGGGCCGTATGGAAGCCTCTGGGTTTGAAAAGAAACCGGAAAGCGGTCACGGGCTCATTCCGGACCGAACGGCCAGGCCTCCGGTTTCGTGATCCGCTCGAGCCCCACAACCTCCAGCGGCCGTTCGGTGGGAAGGGCGAGCACGTTGATCGTCCCGGCCTGGCCGAAAATGTTCTCGCTCACGCCGAAAGGGTTATCAGGCGAAAAGAGCGGTGAGGGGTGCCAGAAGCAGGAGTAGTCCTGTTCAAGGACAAACCCGAGGAGCGAAGCGGAGTGGTCCCTGCTGCTGTTTTCGAAGTGAATCGCCGGACGGCACGTTGAAACGAGCGCGGCAGCCCCGCGCAACACCTCCAGTTCCATGCCTTCCACATCGATCTTCATCAGATCGCACCGATCGAGGCCCAGGCTGTCCAGAGGCCTTTTCACGACGTCATGCCCGGGAAAATCTCGCAGCCGGTCGCTCGCCCCGAGCGAGAGACCGCCGAAATTCTGGAGCCGCTCCTTCTGTGGCTCGGGCACGAAAACCGTACCGTTGCTGTCCGAAAGACATTCCTGATAGGCGGTCACGTTTTCGACGCCGTTCAGCACGAGGTTGACCGAAAGCAGCTGGAACAAGAAACTCTGTGGTTCCCAGGCGATCACCTTTCCGTCCGGTCCCGTAAACCGGGAGAAAGCCAGGGTGAACGGGCCGACATGGGCGCCGACATCCAGAACCACGTCGCCCGGCCGTATAAGCTGGCGAAACAGATCGAGCTCCGCCGGGCAATAGGCGCCATAGGTGTCGAGCGACCGGCCGACATAGACGTCGGTGGTCGGAAAGCTCATCATGCCGAAGGGGCACTGCCGGCATCTGACCGATGCGGTCTCGTAGACGATTTCACCGGCTGGAATATTTCTTTTCAGGTTCAAGTGTTCTTCCAGGGAGTGCAGGCCCTGTGGGCCGGGTCTTGAGAAGTTTCGGGTCGTCCCGACCGAATGGCAAGTGCGAAGCGCGCTTTACCATCTGACCGGGAGAACCGGGCTGACGGTGCGTGGGGCTTCATTTCGAACGACAAAAAAGCCCGCCTCGAGAGGCGGGCTGAGGAGCATTCAAAATCGTCTCTGCCGATTAACCGGCGGTCCGCTTGCGTCGTGCGCTCACCATGCCGAAAAGGCCGAGGCTTCCTGCCAGCAAGGGAAGGGCTGCCGGAAGGGGAACGGCCGAGACAGGCGTGGTGTCTGAAATCTCGACCAGTCCGGTGAGCGTTTCACCAGGGTCGCCGCTTACTTCGCCCGCAAACAGGAAGAGCGATGATCCGACAGTAATTTCGGGGCTGAAAATCGCGGTCAGGATCCCGCCGTCTCCGAACGTCAGACTTCCTGTGCTGAAGTAGAGACCATCGATGTCATTCAGCGTTGCCCAGGACTCATCGACCGTTGTCGCATCGGAAGACCCGTTGGTCGGTCCACCCGAAGGAGACGGCCCGGCGTATGAGCCCGAACGCGTCGTCCCCGCGGTAAACAGAAAACTGTTCGCGTAGTAGCGATCCGTGTCAGTCGAAAGCAATCCATCGACATCGAGAAACACGGCGTCAAGATCGAAACCGGAGTAGATACCGCTTGAACCACCGACACCGGAGTTGGAATCCTTGAGCGTCACGGAACCGATTTTGGAAAGCCCCAAACCGGTCAGATCGGCGCGATACATGCGCGTCGAAGTAGCTGTGCCAGTTGTATCGATTCCCTCATCGGTAAAAACCGGCGAGACCGTTGCTGCATGAGACGCGATAGTGGTTAGCAGCGTAGCGGCAAATGTAATTCCCGCAAGAAGGTTAGTCTTCATGTAAAAATTCCTTGTATTTTCTGTTTGTAAATTTGATTTATAGATGTCTAAGCATAAAAATTGCTTGAGTTTGTTTATTGTAACTTCAAGCGGTGGAAAATTAACACAAAGTTAATGGTCTGGCAATCTCTGAATTCCGCTAAGTGATTGTGATATAAGTCGTCCTCCCTCCCTCGTGACCCGCCGGAGCTCAACGCCATCGAGGTGCCGCCGGGCACGGCTTTCGTGGTCTCCAACGGCTTGAGAGGGCCTTGGCTCGAAGCTCCGCCCGTCCGGACGGCCATCTCGTTGAAAAGAATGCCCCGGAAGGGAAGTCACGATGACGTTCGAGGCCTCTCTCGAACCGGGTGCTGACCGAGTTTCAGGGGCGCGGGCGGTTGACTCACGATTTAGTTAACATCGAAAAGATGCTGGTTAGATCAATCACTTATGGAAGGTGCCGTGTCGTAAGATGTTGGTTAGCAATAAATTAACATGATTGACTCATTTGCTGGATAGCTGATAAGTGCGCTTCAGATACGCAATGGTTGCGACCTAAAAATTTGGATTGAGCTTAGCAATGATGAAACATGCACGTATTTCGATAGTCGCCGCCATGCTGGCGATGGTTCCTTTCGGCGCAAATGCGCTTACGGTCAGCGGTACTTCGGCGTTCGATGGCGGCTATGCCACGACGATCACCTACGATGACGGCATCGTCCGCAGCTCCGCGAACGGTCGCGACAATCCCTACAATGCTCTTGGGGCCGCCGACGGCAATTTCTTCGAAATCGGCCGCAACAGCTCCGTCGATCTCACGTTCGGCACCTTGTTCGACACAAGCGTTACGGTGTTCGAGATCACTTTCGGCAATGTCGCCAGCTATGCCGAGTCGGTCCTTCTGTCCGTCGGTTACCAAGGCACCTTCACGGATATCGGCAGCATCACCAACCTGTTCGCCCAGGGTGGCGGGACAGTCGCTCTGAGCTCGGCGCTGGGTCTCTTCGATACGGTCCGGCTGACCGACACGTCGACCCAGGGCGGCGGTTTTGACATCGACGCGGTCCTCGTCTCTCCGGTTACGCCGGTTCCGCTTCCCGCCGGCCTCGTCCTTCTCGGCGGTGGCCTCGCCGCGCTTGGCGTCTTCGGTCGTCGCAAGCGCGCAGAAGCCTGATCGTCAGACATACAAACGAATTCAGACCCGTCCGCTGTTTGATCAGCGGGCGGGTTTTTTGCTTTCAGGTTCGGATTCTGCGCCGGAAGACGGCCAAGCCGAGAGATCGCCACGGTGCTGCGTGTCCGTAAGGATGCCAGGCCTTGATCCGCTCTCATGCGGGGAATGCCGGAAAGCCTTGGGGCGAGCGGAGGCCTGGGACGAACGACTGAGGTTTTGTTGCCCGGGTGCTTGAAAGTGTGAAGAGAACCTCTTGCGCCCCGATCCCGCAAGCCGTCAGGGCAGCCAGCGCAACAGCAAACGGTTGCTGCGGTCATCGGCAAGACGTCGGCGACGCTTGACTTCCGGTCAATTCCGGAACGTGGGCTTGCGGCGCATCGTAAACATGACTGAAAAACTCCAAAATACCCGTTCGAGGTGAGACTTGACCCGATAGGAGCAGAGCCCTGCCTCAAAGCCGTCTAATTGAAGAGTTGCAGACACCGTGAAGAGCTGAACGGCCGGACCGGTGCGGGTGCAATACTCCAAATGCGATGGGTAAGATGACAGCAGGGGCGAAACAGGTGCTCGAAAGAGGCGCCGAAACAGGTTCGAATTCGCTTGGTCGAGGGTGCAACGGACCTGGAATGATATCCGCGTGTTCCGTTTTCTTGTCGGCGACATTGCTTTCCTCACCTGCCTTGCCGCAATCGGCCGCTCCCGGGACAACGATCCTGCTCGATACGATCGAGGTTCTTGACGACAGTTCCGGACAAGATGTCGAAACGGCGCGTCAGCGGCTGAACGAGATGACCGGGGCCACCGCCATCGTCGACAGGAGCCGGTACGAAGGGCAAGCGGATGTTTCGCTGAAGTCCGCGATCGGAGCGGTTCCCGGCGTCGTGGTTCAGAACTTTTTCGGCGGCAACGATCAGCCCCGCCTGCAGATCCGCGGCTCGGGGCTGCAGCAAAGTCCTGTCGAAAGAGGCGTTCTCGTGCTCAAGGACGGACTGCCTCTCAATCGCGCCGACGGCTCCTATGTGATCGGATTGATCGACCCGGCGCAGGCGAACTATATCGAAGTTTATCGGGGCCATACGGCAAACCGTCTGGGGACCAGCGTTCTCGGTGGAGCCTTGAACTTTGTCTCGCCGACCGGACAGGACGAACGCGCCGAGGCAACGGTTACCGGCGGCAGCTTCGGCGAAGCGGGCGGATTGTTCCGGTACGGCAAACAGATCGGTCGGACAGACTTTCAGGGACAGCTCAGCTACGATCGGCGGGACGGTTTCAGGGATCACAACGAGTCCGAACGCCTGGACATTAACGCCAATGCGGGCCATGCGGTGAATGACATCGTCAGCACCCGGTTCTTCGCCGGCTTTACCGATCTTCGTTTCGATATCCCGGGGCCGCTGACCGAGGATGCGTTGAACAGCGATCCAACCCAGATCTATGGCGGCCCGACCGTGACGGTCGGACCCGGCGGCCCGACTGTCAGCAATCCCGGACCGAACGTGCAGCGCGACAAACCTTACCGCGATACGCAACAGTTCAGGCTTGGCAACCGGACCACCGCCCGTCTGGGTGCTCATCTTTATGAGGCGGGACTGGGGTTTGCGTATACTGACGACGCCTTCATGGCGCCGATCGCCGCCGGCCTGAAGGAGACCGAAGGTGGCGACATAACGGGAGTATTGAAATACGCCTACGCCCCGGACGCCTCACAAGTCCTGCCGCTGTTCGAAAGCACGGCCTATGTGACCTATGGAGGTGCAGAGAGGAAGTTCTATCAGAACGTCGAGGGTGAAAAGGGCGAGCTTATCGGGGACAACGACCTGACCTCGCTGACGACGTCGCTTCACGGTGCGTTCAATCTGAAGCTCTCCGAGCGCTTCAAGGTGGTTCCCTCGGTGGCCTTCACCTACGCGAACAGAATGAGCGACGACAACTACGGATCCGGCACACGTCCCGTCACAGGGTTCAATCCGGTGACCGGCGCGCGGCAGTCTTTTCAGGCCTTGTCTCAAGACACCAGCTACTCCCGCCACTATGCGGGTATCAGTCCCGCTCTCGGGCTCTCCTATGATCTTGGCAGCGAGAAGTTTGTTTTCGCGTCGGTCAGTCGCAGCTTCGAACCGCCGACCCATGACGACCTGCTGTCGACGGCCAATGGAACTCCGTTCTACGGTCCCGGCGCGCCTTCCGGCGGGGCTCAACAATATGCTTTCTCCTCGCCGGATCTCGAAGCGCAGACCGCCACGACTATCGAAGCCGGAACGCGCGGACGTTTCGAGCGGTTGGGATGGGACGCGACGGTCTACTACACCTGGATCAACGACGAACTGCTCAGCTTGCGAGACGCCTCCGGAACCCAGCTGGCGGCCAGGAATGCGGATGAGACACGGCATTTCGGCGTTGAAATGGGGCTTTCCGCCGACCTGACCGAGGCTCTGTCCGCCCGGCTGTCCTACACCTATCAGGACTTCCGCTTCCACAATGACGCGACTCACGGAAACAATCGTCTGGCCGGAGCGCCGGATCATATCCTCAACGCCGCCCTGCGTTACACATTCATGCCGGGTCTGTTTCTCGAAACCGAGGTCAACTGGCTCCCGGGTTCGACACCCGTGGACAATGCAAACACGGCCTTTGCGGGAGCCTGGGTAACCGTGGACGCAAGAGGCGGTTACCGGATCAACGAACATTTCAGCCTGCAGGGCGAAATTACCAACATCTTCGACGAGACCTATGCATCTTCCGTTCTCGTGACCGACACCGCCAATGCCGGACAGGCGTCCTACCTGCCGAGTGACGGGCGGGCATTCCGCCTCTCGCTCACCGCACGCTTTTGAGGGATCGTGACATGAAACGTGCCGATGCGGCCACAGCCGGTCATTTGCCCGGCGCGAAACTGAAAACGGACAGGATGCCCGGGCACTGGTTGCTGGCGCGGCTTGGCAAACGCGTGCTTCGTCCCGGAGGTCTCGCGATGACAAGACAGCTCCTGACGGACCTTTCGGTCGGGCCGGACGATGTTGTGGTTGAACTGGCGCCGGGCCTCGGACTGACCGCCGGGATGATTCTTGACCGCGCGCCGCTGGCCTATGTCGGCGTCGAGCGCGACCGGGACGCGGCAGAATGGGTGAAGCGCCGGCTTCCCAGTCGCGCCAATGTGTCGGTCCGCGTGGGGTCGGCCGATACGACCGGTCTGAAAGCGGAAAGCGCAACCGCGGTTCTCGGTGAGGCCATGCTGTCGATGCATAGCCTGCAACAGAAGCGGAAGATCATGGAGGAGGCTTGCCGGATTCTCGAAACGGGAGGCCGCTATGCGATCCATGAGCTTCTGATTGTTCCGGACGACGTTCCTGACGAGGTGAAACAGGAAATAGAACAAACGCTGTCCGAGGCCATTCACGTCGCCGCCCGCCCCCTGACAGAGGCTGAGTGGCGGTCCTGCATGGAGCAGGCGGGTTTCGATGTTGTCTCGGTCAGGCAAGCCCCGATGAGCCTGCTTCAGCCCGCAAGGATTGTCGCCGACGAAGGCGTGTTCCGGGCCATGCGATTTGTCTTTAACGTCCTTCGGGACCCTGACGCCCGGCGGCGGGTTCTTTTGATGAGAAAGACGTTCACGAAGTACAGGGACTATCTGCGGGGGTGCGCGATCGTCGGTGTAAAAAACGGGTCCGGGCCGGTTTCTTCGAAACTCACCAGCTGATTGACCTTCGATCGTATGGGGATGTGAATGGCTTCAAATAACGACGCGTCCGGGCACTCGGTTCCATCGGACGACACGGGACCGCAGGGGCTCGTCTCCTACAGAAAAACGCAAGTTTACTGCGAGACCACTCTTCCGGAAGGTTTCCGAAACAGACACTCCACAAAATCAGGGGTTTGGGGGGTGATCCATGTGCTGGAAGGCAGGCTCATCTATCGCTGTTGGGACAGCGGAGCGGAAACCGTGATCGTTCCAGGCCAACCGAAGCTGGTGCTGCCGCAAGCACCGCATTCCGTTTCACCGGATGGACAGGTCAGGTTTTTTGTCGAGTTCAAGAAAAGGAGCGCGTGATCTCATGCTTTTCTCTGACCGCCGGCGGCTGACAGGGAAACAGTATTTTATTGGCTTCCACCTGGATACCAAATATACCTGAAGAAGATACTCATATTATAAGCGCCGAAACGAAAAAGATGGCCTATGAGCACTGCAGTGACGTCTGGTAGTCTGGAGCATCGGCTGTTCGCGTTGCGCGACAACGCCCGCCTTCTTCTGATCCATCCCGAGGCAAGTCCTGTCAAAAGATATGAGCTGGCCGATCCGGGCGTTTACATCTGCTGCAGTCTTGCCGGAAACGTTGGCCTGGAAATGGAGGCCCGAGGGACGCACCTGAGCGCGAAGCAGGTTCACTTGCTGCGCGGGCAAGCTGAAAACCGGAGGCGCACATTGACCTTCGGACAATCCGTGCTGGGTCTCGTGGCGCATATTTCCCATGACTGGTGCCAGGCCTGCCCACAGGGACCGACGTGTCCGATCGGGCTTTTTTTGTTGCACGGTCCGGACGCGCCCGTTGCGAGCCAGGAACCGAGCCATCAATCGCTCGAGTTCGATGCGTCTGCCGCCTGCATTTGCCAAAGCATCCTGCAGAGCTGTTCGACAAGCGCCGCCGACATCCTTCACCTGGAAATGGGTGTGCTGGAATTGCTCTCCTGGACCTACTCCCGAGGAAACCGGTTGCCGGGGACAAAAGAAAACAGAACCGGCCTTCCTCTTCGCAAGACGATCAAGATCCGCCAGGCGGCGGAACTGCTGCGGAGCAATCTGGACCGTTCGATAACGATTACCGAATTGAGCAGGAAAGTCGGATTGAGCGAAAGCGATCTCAAACGCGGTTTCCGGCTCGTCTACGATACGACACCGGCGCGCTATTCTCGGAGCGTTCGGCTGGAAGCGGCGCGGGATCTGCTCAGGCACAGCTCCATGCCGATCGCCAGCATCTCCATCGATGTCGGGTTCTCCAACCCCAGTCAGTTTTCCAGGGCGTTTCGCCTGCAGTTCGGATGCAATCCCTCCGACATCCGGGCGTAGGGCGATGGTGTGCAGGTCTCACCCGCGGTCTGGCAGCCGGAAACGGGAAAGGCGCGGCTCCACCGGACCGCGCCTTTCCCGTCCTTGTCCTTCCGGCATCGGGGTTACTGAAATGTCTTCAGATAGGCGATGATGTTGGCAACGTCTTCGTCCTTGCGCAGGCCGGCAAATGACATTTTTGTTTTGGGAACGACGCTCTTCGGCTTGGTCAGATAGGCTGCCAGCGATTCTTCGTCCCAGACCAGACCGCCTTCAGCAGTCTCGATCATGCTTTTTGAGTATTTGAAACCTTCGATCTGACCGGCCGGTGCGCCGACGATGCCGTTGAGCGACGGACCTACCTTGTTCTTCGCACCCTCGCCCACCGCATGGCAGGCCTTGCATTTCTTGAAGACCTTTTCTCCCGCGGCGGCATCGCCGTCGGCAAATGCCGGCGTGCTCAATGCCAGAGGGATGACGGCCGAAAGGCAAACAAGTAATTTTTTCATGACTGTTCCTCTTCACCAGAATTACCGCACTCCCGCGTTCGGACCGGAATGCATGCCTCGGCGCGAGTCCGGAGGAAATCGGGACCGGACGGGCCAGCCCATCCGCTGCTGGCCCGTCCGCTGGTTTCGGCCGCTTTCCGTGGCCTCGTTCAAGACCCGGCCGAAAAATTCGATCAAACCCCTTGCCTGGGGTCCGGCCCGGCAAAAATTCAGTGCTCAAGCGCCGATCCGGCAAAGGAGAGCGAGGAAAAGCCCGCGAGACCGCGTCGAGCATGGTCCAAGGGCTTTGACGCGGCTCTCCACCGGTCGATCGACCTGAAACTGGGTTTTATGGGCCCGTACCCCTAGAAAGCCGGTGATTGCCTGCCGTCTCCTTGACATCCGTCAAGCAATCGAAACCCCTGTTGCTTTTGGTTGCGAGCGGAAGACCGGCAGTTCGCGCCTGCGAACTGAACCATGATCGCCGGGGCGGGTCCATCGTGCCGAAATGAATATCTTCCATCGCCGGATTGAGCTAGGACCGACACGAAAATCTGCACGGGTGACCGGACGCGCCTATCGTGTAAAATGACAATGCACCTCTCGCTCGAACCGGGGAGAGGACTGGGGGATGAGAGGGTATGCCGAACGAGCGCCAGAAGAAGATTGCCCAGAACTCGCTGCTGCTGAAGAGCTTTCCGGAAGAGATCCGGGACATGGTGCTCAGCATGTCGAGCTGGCGGGACTACGACAGGGGAGAAACACTCTTCCTGCAGGGCGAGACAGCGCAAGCAATTCACATTGTCATGGATGGCTGGGTCAAGCTTTACAGGATTTCTCCGAATGGCGGCGAAGCCATCGTGAACGTGTTCGCCAAGGGCGAAAGCTTCGGCGAAGCGGTCGCGTTCCGGAGTCTCGCCTATCCGGTTTCCGCCGAGGCCGTGACCTCTTGCGAGGTCATGCGGATCCCGAGCAGCGCCCTTCTGGAAGCCATGCGCAAGGATCCGGAGATCGCCGTTTCCATGATCGCATCCACATTTGCGCATCTCCATTCGCTCGTTTCTCAGCTGGAACAGCTCAAGGCGCATACCGGGCCGCAGCGGGTTGCGGAATTCCTTCTGGAATTGTGTGAGCGTGAGACCGGTTCCTGTGTCGTGACACTGCCTTACGACAAGTTCCTGATAGCCGGTCGTTTGGGCATGAAGCCTGAAAGCCTGTCGCGCTCCTTCGCGCGGCTCAAGGTCGCCGGCGTGCGCATCAACCGCAATCACGCGGAAATCGAGGATGTCGAACGGCTGCGTGCCTATTCGGAGGAAGATCCCGTGGAGGCCTGGCACAAGTGACGACCGACAGACTTGCCACCGTGCTTGCGGCGATCGATGCCGCGAATGCCGCAGATCCCAATCGGGAGGACGGTCAGCCGGCAGCCCTGCTTTACGGCCAGCGAATGAGCGCCGAGCTCGATCGCTTGTTTCCGGACGCGCCGGATTCCCTCAAGGCTGCGGCCAGAGGCCAGCATATCGAACGCTGGACCAGATCGAGGCAATCTTATCCGGCCGGCAAGACCGGATACCATTCCTGGCGCCGCGACCTTGCGCAACATCACGCGTCGCGTGTCGGCACCCTGATGACGAATGCGGGTTATCCCGAGGAAGATGTTCAGGCGGCGGCCAGAATGCTGCGCAAGGAGGGTATCAAGCGTCACGCGGACGTTCAGGCCCTTGAAGACGTGATCTGCTTTGTCTTTCTGAAATGGTATTTCGCTCCCTTCGCCGTCAAACACCCGGCTGAAAAGGTGCGCGACATTGTTTCCAAGACAGCGCGAAAAATGTCGCCGGAGGCACGACAGCGGGTTTTGCGCGAGTTCGATCTCCCGCCGGAGCTCGCGGCCGCCTTTACCGGGTGAGTTCGGGAACGAGAAAAAGCCCGAGCAGCAGCAGGCAATAGAACCCGAGAACCCAGTTGAACCCGGCCAGCCAGCCGGGAGCCTGCCAAAGGCCTAGATACCGGGCAAGAACGATCCGCGCCTTGACCCAGGCAAAAAGCAGGATGACAGCACCGGAAAGGCTACCGCCGACGCCTGTCCCGGTGGTGGAGGCCACCATCACGGAGGCTGCGCTCAGGATCGAGAGCGCCACCCAGGCGCGTGTCGTGGCATCGTGGATCATCAGAGCTTACCCCAGCAGGTAAATGACCGGAAAAAGAAGCAGCCAGACAAGATCGACCATGTGCCAGAAGGCCGTTCCCGTCTCCATGTTGCGCGGATCGTCCTTCCAGGCAACCAGGCCGAGAATGACCATGCCGGCAATGACATGGGCGGCGTGAAATCCGGTCAGAAGGTAGTAGAAGGTGAAGAAGGGGTGGGTCTCGGTGGTAATGCCCTCTCCGGCCTTTTCGACATATTCGACGAGCTTGAGCGCCATGAAAACCGCACCGAGCCCTGCCGCTCCGGCCAGATGCCAGCGCGCGGCGGATCTGCGGCTCCGGAGCCGCAGGTTCAGCGCGCGCGCCGCCAGGAAGCCGCTCGTGATCAGGATGAAGGTGTTGATGCCGGCAAAGGCCGGCGAAAGGCTTGCCCGTGCGGCAGCGAACCCTGACGGGTCGGTGATCCTGACCGCAAGGAAAGCGGCGAGCCCTGCGCCGAATACCAGCAGCTCGCTGACGATCAGGACCCACATCATGAGATCGCCGGGCAAGCTGTCCAGGGGGGAGGACTGTTCGACGGCGGGTCTTTCGTCCAACCTAACCTCCAACGAGCTGACGGTAGATTTGCGGCAGGGCCTGGGTCAGACGGTCGGGATGGGGAATGACCGCAAAACCGCCCTGCCCGAACAGGCGCGGAAACCAGGACTTGGCCTGTTTGTCGATCGTCACGCCAAAGACCGACTGGCCCGCGCGCCGCGCTTCCCGGATCGCCATCCGCGTATCCTCGATCCCGTGACGTCCCTCGTAATGGTCGAGATCGTTCGGTTTGCCGTCGGTGATCACCAGGAGCAGCTTGCGCTTGCGCGATTGTTCGGCGAGCGAACCGCTGGCATGCCGGAGTGCGGCTCCCAGGCGCGTGTAAAATCCGGGTTTCAGACTGCTGATCCTGTGCTCGATCCGCTCGCTCATCGGTTCGTCGAACCGCTTGCAGCTTTGCAGATAGACCCGCTGACGCTTCAACGAGGAAAAAGCGGAAATGGCGAAGTCGTCCCCGCAGTCGGTCAATCCCCATGCAAGCGCGGTCAGCGCTTCACGTTCGATCTCGATCACCGCGCGTCCGCCGACATCGCTTTCCGTCGAACGCGAGACGTCGAGCAGGATCGATACCGCCAGATCGCGCGCCTCGGGCCGGCTCTGCAGCCAGATCCTGTCCTGTCCCGACCCGCTCGCCATGCGTTCCACCTCGGAGCGGACGACCGTTTCCAGATCGAGCCGGTCTCCCTCCAGGTGGCCGCGCGTCGTTACCCGGCCGGGCCTGAGCGCCTCGAACTGCTTGCGCACGGCGCGGATCCGGCGCGCCGCTTGCCGGTCGCGGACGCTCGTTCCCACTTGCGGGTCGGGTTCGGCGACGCTCGTCAGGACACAGACGTGATCGGGCAGATACTGTCCGCTGCGCACATCCCACTCCGGATAAAGCACCTTGCCCGAAAGCCGCTCCCTGTCGACGTCCTCGGGCGACAGGTCCAGATGCAGTTTCAGCCGCGTCGCGGGGGCCTTCGAGATCTGGCCGAGCCCGATCTCTTCCTGGTCCTCGGCCGCCTTCCTGGCATTGTCGTTGTCGTCGTCCTCGACCCGGCGATTGAGGTTGAGGAATTCCGCCCAACTGAGAATGGCCTCGAACTTGTGCAGGATCAGGCTGTCCTTGCGCTCCGCCTGGTCGGCCTTGCGCCGGCGCGCGCGGACGGTCTTGCCGCCGGCTTCTTCCGACGTGCCGGCCGTCTCGCGGGTCTCGACTTCGTCTGCGCTGGAAAAGACCACCTCGCGAAGGTCCGGCCAGAGGGGAACGGGTCGGAAGGGGCGGTAGCCACGCGGAGCGCGGATAGTCCCCAGATCGCCGGTTTCGACCTGTGAATTCATGTCCAGGACATCGCGGGGAAGGGGAGACGGGTCTCCCAGCATGTGGCGCACGAGCTTTTCGACCGCACCCTCGACCGGAGGAAGCGTCGCCGGCGGTCTTTGCGCGAGCGCCTGTTGCCGGAGTTCGGCATAAAGGCCGCGCAGGCCGGGCGCATTCTCCAGAGTGTGCCGGACCATGCGCGAGATCTGGAAAAGGGCAGCCAGGTCGGCACGAAGCGGGTCGTCCTCCCGTGTATGGCGTGGGGCGCCGGCGGCGAGGGCCGTCAGCCAGATATAGAGCGCCGCATTGGCCTCCCGCGTGGAAAACACGGCCAGAGTGGCGGGCAGGCGAAGGATCTCTCCGTCGAAGCTGGCCCGCGCCACGGTCTCGTTCTCGGTTCCGAGCCGCCTCAGGAAACCGAGGCGGTGATGCGAGACCTCCATGGAGACCGGACGGAGCTCCACGCTGTGAGCCCCTCCCAGTCCCCGGAAGAAAACAGCAAGCCGCCCGCCGACCTCATCGAGGCCGACCGCGGCTCCGTGATGCACCTCCGGCGCATCCAGGCGGCTTGCAAAAGTGTGCCACAGTTTCCCGACTGTTTCCTCGGGTTCCCATGGCTCAAAGTCGATCCTGCCCATCGGTCTGGCCTCACCCAAACACGGCCGTGACAAGATCCAGGAGCCCGCGTTTCACATCCTCGTCATCCGTCAGCGGTTCTATCATCGCGGCCAGAACCGCCCTTTCAACCGGCATGCCCTGCGCGATCAATGTGGCGGCATAGACAACGAGACGGGTGGAAACACCCTCCTCGAGGTCCTGCCCCTTCAATGCGCGCAGCTTTCCTGCAAGCCGGACGAGGGAACTGACCCGGTCGCGCTCGAGACCGCTTTCCTGTGCCACAACTTCGGTTTCGAGGTCAGGCGGTGGAAAATCGAACTCGAGCGAGATGAACCGCTGGCGGGTCGAGGGTTTGAGTGTCTTGAGGATATTCTGGTATCCGGGATTATAGGAGGCGACCAGCATGAAACCCGGAGCGGCGGCAAGTTCCTCGCCGGTCCGGTCGATCGGCAGTGTCCTGCGGTCGTCGGTCAATGGGTGCAGCACGACGGTCACGTCCTTGCGCGCCTCGACGACTTCGTCGAGATAGCAGATCGCGCCTTCCCGCGCCGCCCGCGTCAAGGGCCCATCGACCCAGATTGTTTCCCCGCCCTTCAGAAGGTACCGGCCGATCAGGTCGGCCGCGGCGAGGTCGTCATGACAGGCAACCGTATAAAGTTTTCGGCCGAGCCTTTGGGCCATATGGGCGACGAAGCGGGTCTTGCCGCACCCTGTCGGTCCCTTGAGCAGGACCGGCAGGCCGTTCCGGTGAGCGGCCTCGAAGACGTCGCACTCATCGCCCTGGTTCAGGTAGAAAGGGGCGTCAGCCGCCCCTCTCGCCAGGGATACACTACCTTCCATTTCGCTCACTCCGCTGGTGTTCCGACGGCATCGCCCGATTGAATGACTTCACGCCGGGGCACCGCGATCGCATAGATGAACAGGAAAGCTCCAAGCACGAAGGCCGCGCCCGCGCCGAAGCGCATCCAGTAGAACACGAGCAGCTGATCCTGAACGTCCATGTAGTATTCCCCCATGACCCGCTGCAGGTGCGTTTGCACGGTTCCGGCGAATGTCAGGACGAAGGTCATGAACGCCATGCCGCCCGACATCAGCCAGAAGGAGGCCATGTTGAGAACCTGGTTGTACGGATCGCGACCGCGCAGGATCGGCATGGCGTAGGTGATGATCGCCAGGTTCAGCGACACATAGGCGCCGAAGAAGGCCAGGTGACCGTGGGCCGCGGTAATCTGGGTGCCGTGGGTGTAATAGTTCACACCGTGCAGGGTGTGCAGGAACCCCCAGACGCCGGCACCGAAGAAGGCAAGCGTCGCGCAGCCGAGCGACCACAGCAGTGCCGCGTTGTTCGGATGGTTGCGCCGGCCTTTCCAGACCATGACGAAGGCAAAGGCCATCATCGCGAAGAACGGTACGACTTCCAGCGAGGAGAAGATCGATCCGATCCACTGCCAGTAACCGGGAGTCCCGATCCAGTAGTAGTGGTGTCCGGTGCCGAGGATACCCGAGAAGAGAGCCGCCGCGACGATGACATATAGCCATTTTTCGACGACCTCCCGGTCCACCCCCGTGAGCTTCAGCATCAGATACGCCAGAACGGACGCCATGATCAGTTCCCAGACACCCTCGACCCACAGGTGGACGATGTTCCACCAATACTGCTTGTCCAGGGCCAGGTTCGAGGGATTGTAGAAACTGAACAGGAACAGAAGCGCCAGCCCCCACAATCCCAGCAGCAGAATGTTGGTGATCGCGGTCTTCTTGCCTTTCAGAACCGTCATGGTGACGTTGTAAAGGAAGATGAGGGCCGCCACGACGATACCGGCCTTGACCCATTTGGGTTGTTCGATGAACTCGCGTCCCTCACGACCGAGCAGCCAATTGCCTTCGAACAGGTTGAAGACATAGGTCAGGACCACGCCAAGCGTGCCGACGACCAGAATGATGAGTTGCAGGTAGGCAAGTTTCGTGGAGTGGATTTCCCGTTCGGCTTCCTCCGGGATCAGAAAATAGGCCGATCCCATGAAACCGAGCAGCAGCCAGACGATCAGGCTGTTGGTGTGGAGCATTCGGACAATGTTGAACGGCAGGATTTCGGAGAGGAAGTTGGGCGAGACGTAGATCCACCCCGCCAGCAGTCCTCCGAGCACCTGGACGGCGAACAGCCCCAGCGCGACTGCGAAATACGCCAGGGCGACCTTCTGCGATTGATATTTCATAGCGGTATCCTTCAACGTTCAAATCAGCCGGCGTCGTTCGGCGGCCAATCCTGGGCATCGATCTTGTCGGTCCAGATCAGGAAGTTGGAGAGGTCACGGATTTCCTCATCCGTGAGATGGAATTGCGGCATCTGCCTGCGGCCTTCGATGCCTGTCGGCTGGGATTCCATCCAGCCCTTGAGGGTCTCGAAAGCCTGGTCGGGGTCATCCAGAACCCCCCAGCGGGTCATCACGTTTCCGACTTCCGGCGCGAAGTAGGCGCCTTCTCCCAGGATCGTGTGACAGTTGATACAGGCCTTTTCTTCCCAGACCCGCTTTCCGGCAGCCACGCTTTCCGTGAGCGTGGACGCATCCGTCGACGTGCTGGTGATGTAGAGATGGCTGTGGACCGACAGTCCGACAAAGATGATGATGAAGAACAGCGACCCGCCATAAAATATGTTCCGGGCCATGCTTTTGGTCATGACTTCGCGCATCGCGGGTTCCTTTCCCCCGAGTTGATCCTCCGCAGAAGGTTGACAGCGCGAAGTCGGATTTCCTTAACCAAAGTCAAGCGGGCAAAAAGGCGTGTAGATTCGCAAGAGATACGCGATAGAGACGCTCTGGATGCTTGTCTAAAGGATTGGGCCGAAAGTGCTTCGGCTTAAAATACTCGAAGCCTGCGACAATTTGGTGCAGAATTATTTTCCGGGAAACGAAATCAGGTAGAAAAATCAGGCTGCTAACGGAGCGGATTCTGCGGCTGGTGAGCGCCGATCCCTGCAACTTAGACGACTGCAAAATCTGCCAAGTTAACGAAAGTCAAGGACCGCTGTCCGAACCAGGCGCACCGTCCGGCTGCCTCACCAGTCGAACGGAGACAAATCATGATCCCGACACGAGCCATTCGCAGAAAGGCACTGCTGATGAGTGTGGCTTTCACGCTCGGCTTAACAGCATTCGGCGCTTCTGCTCAGGAAAAGCCAGAGGACCACGGGAGCGGACCCACCGCTGCCTACGAACCAAGCATGACGACCCTCGGCCAGCTGAAGGTTGAAATTCCCGGACGCAAGGAAGGCGATCCGGTGATGACGCAGGACGAGTATCAACAAGCCAACCAGATCTACTTCGAACGCTGTGCGGGCTGCCACGGGGTGCTTCGCAAGGGCGCGACCGGCAAGCCTCTGACCACCGACATCACGCGTGAAAACGGCTTCGAGTATCTGCGCGATTTCATCACCTACGGCTCTCCGGCAGGCATGCCGAACTGGGGAACCTCCGGTGAGTTGACCGAAGAACAGGTCGACATGATGGCCCGTTACATTCTGCTCGAGCCGGCATCCCCGCCGGAATTCGGCATGCCGGAGATGCGCGCAAGCTGGAAGCTTATCGTCAAGCCGGAAGACCGGCCGACGAAAAAGATGAACGACATCGACATCGACAATCTGTTCTCGGTCACCTTGCGTGACAGCGGTCAGATCGCCCTGATAGATGGTGAGACATACGAGATCCACGCGGTGATCGACACCGGATACGCGGTCCACATTTCGCGGATTTCCGCGTCCGGCCGCTATCTCTTCGTGATCGGCCGCGACGCCCTTGTGAACATGATCGATCTCTGGATGGAGACACCGGCGACGGTCGCACAGATCAAGGTCGGTTCCGAGGCCCGGTCCATTGAAACGTCCAAGATGAAGGGTTGGGAAGACAAGTATGCGATCGCCGGGTCCTACTGGCCGCCGCAATATGTGATCATGGACGGCGACACTCTCGAGCCGCTCAAGATCAAGTCCACCCGCGGCATGGTCTACGACGATCAGACCTACCACCCGGAACCTCGCGTGGCGGCTATCGTGGCGTCCCACTACAATCCGGAATTCATCGTCAATGTGAAGGAGACCGGCAAGATTCTTCTGGTCGACTACTCGGATATCAAGAACCTGAGAGTGACCGAGATCGAAGCCGAACGCTTCCTGCATGACGGAGGGTTCGACAGCACCAAACGGTACTTCCTGACTGCTGCGAATGCCCGCGGCAAGGTGGCGGTGATCGACACCAAGGAAGGCTCGCTCACGGCGATCCTGGAAACCGAAGGAGAGACACCGCATCCGGGCCGCGGCGCCAACCTGAACCACCCGACGTTCGGCCCTGTCTGGGCAACGTCCCACCTCGGTGACGAGACGATCGCGCTGATCGGAACCGATCCGGAAGGACACCCCGAGCATGCCTGGAAGATGGTTCAGCAGCTCTATGGCCTCGGCGGCGGCTCCCTCTTCGTGAAGTCGCATCCCAACTCGAACCATCTTTACGTCGACGCACCGCTCAATCCGGATGCGGAGACCTCCGGTTCGATCGCGGTCTTCAAGGTCGACGAACTGACGAAGGAAGAACCGGAGTACACGGTTCTGCCGATCGTCGAATGGGCGGATGTCGCCGACGGTCAGCCGCGTGTTGTCCAGGGCGAATTCGACCAGGCTGGTGAGGAGATCTGGTTCTCCGTCTGGAACGCCAAGGACAAGGAAAGCGCCATCGTCATTGTCGACGACAAGACGCTGGCCCTGAAACACGTGATCAAGGACGAGCGCCTGATCACGCCGACAGGCAAGTTCAACGTCTTCAACACTCGCTCCGATATCTACTGATGTCGGCTCCGGGGGGCGGGTTCCGCCCCCCGGCCTCAGGTCATAACCCAACCGGCAGGAACCCAAGATGAAACAACCCGGTAAGGTCTATCTGATCGGCGCGGGGCCCGGCGACCCCGAACTCCTGACGTTGCGTGCTCTGCGCATGCTGAAAGAAGCGGACGCGGTTGTTTATGACCGCCTGGTATCGCCTGAAGTCCTGGCGCTCGCGCCCTCCCGTGCGGAGAAGATACCGGTCGGAAAATCGCCGAACCATCATCCGGTACCTCAACAGGTCATCAACGAGATATTGTGCGATCTGGCGTTGGAAGGCCTTACGGTCGCCCGCCTCAAGGGGGGCGATCCGCTTGTCTTCGGGCGTGGATCGGAAGAAGCCCTCCACCTGAGTTCCTTCGGAATTCCCGTCGAATACGCTGCCGGCATCACCGCCGCGCAGGGTGTGGCTTCGGCAACGGGAGTTCCGTTGACACATCGCGGTCTCGCCTCAGGCGTTCGCTTCGTGACAGGTCACCGGCAGGCGAACGGCACGCTGGATCTCGATTGGAAAGGGCTGGCCTGCGAAGACACGACGCTCGTCGTCTACATGGGCGTTTCGAGCATCGGCTTGATCGCGATGCGGCTCGTCGCCGAAGGCTTAAGCAACGGCACCCCTGTTCTAGCGATCGCCAACGCCACCACCCCTGGCGAAAAACGCGTCTTGTCGAATCTGGGCCGTGTCGTGCTCGACGTTCGGGACGCGGGGCTGAAGTCACCGGTGCTGTTCGTCATCGGCAAGGTGGTCACACTGAGCGCGGAGTGGCCTTCGAACGCCGTGAACCGATTGTTGACCAAGGCTGGCGGCGAGGCAGCCGGAAGGCTTGTCCATGCTTAAGACGGTTCTGATCGTGCTGTTCTGCCTCTCCGCGATAACCAGCCTGGCGCTTGCGGCGGAAGACAGCTCGCCCGACGCGTTGATCAGTCTGGTTCATCAGGATTGCGGGTCCTGCCACGGCATGACGCTGAAAGGCGGACTCGGTCCGGATATTCGTCCCGGTGCGCTGGCTCACTACGACATCGAAACGCTTTCCACGGTTGTTCTGGACGGTATCCCGGAAACGGCCATGCCGCCCTGGCGTCCGCTCCTGAGTGAAGCAGACGCCAAAAGGATTGCCGAGTATCTTCTGAGAGGAGATATGAAATGAAATGGGTTCTCGCAGTTCTCCTGACGGCCTGCCTTTCGGCCAATGTCTCTGCGCAATCTGTCGTTTCGACGGGTGACCTCGGTCTGGTGGTCGAAAGGGCGAACGGTTCCCTGCTTCTCGTGGACCAGTCCGAGCACACCGCGATTGCCCGGATCGAAGGTCTGGGCGATCTTTCCCATGCAAGTCTCGTCTATTCGCCCGATCAGCGTTTCGCCTATGTGTTCGGACGCGACGGCGGTCTCACCAAGGTTGACATCGTCGAAAAGAGGATTGCCGGCCGCGTCGTGCAATCGGGCAATGCCATCGGCGGCGCCATCTCCGACGACGGTACCCTCGTCGCCGTCTCCAACTATGAGCCCGGAGGCGTGCGCATATTCGATGCCGGCACGCTGGAAATGGTTGCCGACATCCCGACGGGGTCCAAGACCATCGGTCTTGTCGATGCGCCCGGCCGCCGCTTCGTCTTCACGCTCTGGGATGCGGGAGAGACCTGGATCGCCGACCTTTCGGAGGGAGCGCCAAATATCACCAGGATCGCCGACATCGGCCGCAATCCCTACGATGCCCTCATCACCGGCGATGGCCGGCTGTATATCGCGGGCCTCTTCGGCGAGGACGGCCTGACAGCGCTCGATCTCTGGGAAGAGACACCGAAGCCGATCCGGGTTTTGCCGGAATACGGCCGGGGCGAAGCTGAAATGCCCGTCTACAAGATGCCGCACCTGGAAGGCTGGGCGAAAGCCGGCAACGAGTTCGTGCTGCCTGCCGTCGGCCATTACGAGGTTCTCTGGATCGACGGAAAAACCCTGGAAGAAACCGGCCGCACCGGAACATACGGCCAACCCGTCTTCGCCATGGCGCGCCCCGACGGCCGTCAGGTCTGGGTGAACTTCGCCCATCCGCTCAACGACACGATCCAGGTCATCGATACGCTGACCAAGACGGTCGTTCATGAATTCAAGCCGGGTCCGGCCGTTCTGCACATGGAGTTCACGCCGCGCGGTCACCAGGTCTGGGTATCGGTGCGCGATGCCGGCAAGGTTGCGATCTACGACACGAGAACCTTCGAGAAGCTTGGAGAGATCGAGGCGGACCACCCGTCCGGGATATTCTTCACGGCCAGGGCGCACAGGACGGGGCTTTGAGCGATGGAACGGATCGGCGACCCCATTGACCTGAGACTGCTGGACGATTGGCAGCGCAACCTGCCGATCGTGCCGCGTCCCTTTTTCTCCATTGGCCAGGACCTCGGGTGCGGTGAAAAGGAGGTTGTTAGGCGGCTAAATATCCTCATGGCTTCCGGCAAGATCACACGCGTCGGAGCGACCTGCGCGCCCAATACGGTATCGGCAAGCACCCTGGCCGCCCTGGCGGCTCCGGAGGAAAAACTTGAAGCCGTCGCGGAAGTCGTCGGTCGCCAGCCCGGCGTCAACCATTCCTATCAGCGGGAAGATCGGTGGAACCTCTGGTTCGTCGCCACCGGACCCGACAAGTCTCATGTGACCGGGGTTCTGCGCGATATCGAGCTGCAAACCGGTTTGCGTGTTCTCGACCTGCCATTGGTCAGACCGTTCAATGTCGATCTCGGCTTCAGCCTGAATGGCGGAATGAGCCGGCCACCAGTGCCCCGGCCGGTTCAGAAAGAGCGGTTGCGGGAGGGAGACAACGACCTCCTGCAGCTGCTCACCACAGGCATGCCCCTGACCGAAAGGCCGTTTTTGCGGATCGCCGAAACCTTGAACAGGCGCGAAGAGGACGTCCTGGAACGGGTCTCCATTCTGCAGGAGGCAGGTATCATCGCCCGCCTTGGCGTGATTGTCCGGCACCGGGCCCTCGGCTGGCGGGCAAATGCGATGGTGGTCTGGGATATCGAGCCCGAGCGGATCGATCTGGCAGGCCCGCAGTTGGCCGCGCAATCCGGCGTTACACTGTGTTACGAGCGCCACCCGGTTCAGGGCGTCTGGCCTTTCCGGCTCTACTGCATGATCCATGCGCAGAGCCGGAAAAACGCGCTTGAAACGCTGGCAAGGGTCTCGCGCCTGCCCGAGCTTGAAGGCGTGCCCCACCGGGTGTTGTTCTCGAGCCGCTGTTTCAAGCAGACAGGCGCGATGATCGCGCACCGGGGAGCCGCGGCATGACCGAACAGCTCTCCGACCTCGACCGGCAATTGATCAACCGCCTGCAGGATGACCTGCCGCTCGTCTCGCATCCCTTCACGGCGCTCGGCGAAAGTCTGGGTCTTTCGGAACAGGAGGTCGTCGACAGGATACGCCGGCTCCGGGACGACGGCCTGCTGACGAGGTTCGGCCCGTTTTTCGATGCCGAAGCGCTCGGCGGCGCTTTTTGCCTGTGCGCCATGACGGTTCCCGAAGACCGCTTCGAAGCCGTCTTAACCAAAGTCAATGCCCACGCCGAAGTCGCGCATAACTATCAAAGGGACCACAGCCTGAACATGTGGTTTGTGCTGGCGACCGAAAATCGCGGGGACATCATGAGAGTAGCAAAGGACATCGAACACGACACGGGTCTTGAGGTTCTCCTTTTTCCCAAGAAACGCGAGTTCTTCGTCGGTTTCCGGGTGAACGCATGAAACTGGATCCAAAAGACAGGGCGATTGTCGAAGCCACGCAGGCCGGTTTGCCGCTTGTTCCGCAACCGTTCGCGGTTGTCGCCGAGAGCCTGGGCATGCCGGAGGAAGAACTGCTGGAGCGGCTTGCCAGTCTCAAGGCGAGAGGCATCGTCCGCAGGATCGGCGCCGCCCCCAATCACTATCGCCTGGGCATGACCGCAAACGGCATGTCGGTCTGGGATGTCGACGACGCCGTGGTCGATACTCTGGGTGAACAGATCGGCGCTTTGCCGTTCGTCACCCATTGTTATCGCCGTCCGCGCGCGCTTCCGGTCTGGCCCTACAACCTCTTCGCCATGGTGCATGGCGCCGACCGCGCCGAGGTCCTGAGCAAGCGGGACAGGATCAAGGACCTTCTCTCGGACGCGTGCCGCGCGAACGACATCCTGTTCTCGACACGAATCCTCAAGAAAACAGGCATGCGGCTGCGCAAGAAGAAAGGCTGAAGGATGTTTCGTCTGTCGGAATACATGCAGCAGATCGTCGATCCGGCGCCGCTGCGCACACGAACCCGCAAGGGACCCGTGAAGCCTGTGGTCATCTGGAACCTGACCCGGCGGTGCAACCTGAAATGCCGGCATTGCTACACGGTCTCCGCAGATGTCGATTTTCCCGGCGAACTCTCCCATGAGCAGGCAATGGACACGCTGGAGGACCTCGGACGCTTCGGCATCCCCGCGCTGATCCTCTCGGGAGGCGAACCGCTGGACCGCAAGGACCTGTTCGAGATCGCGCAGCGTGCCCGGCCTCTGGTGCGCATGCTCGCGTTGTCCACCAATGGCACGAAATTGCATGGAGAGGCCGCCGACCGTGTCGCCGAGATAGGCTTCGACTATGTCGGCATATCCATTGACGGTATCGGCAAGACCAACGACTGGTTC
Organism: Roseibium aggregatum; assembly: GCF_017309185.1. Lineage (GTDB taxonomy): Bacteria > Pseudomonadota > Alphaproteobacteria > Rhizobiales > Stappiaceae > Roseibium > Roseibium aggregatum_B. The sequence continues at coordinate 95,603 of NZ_JAEKJZ010000005.1, forward strand.
CGCGGTGTCGAGGGCGCCTACCGGTCGGCCCTGCGCGGCGTGCGCGAATGCAAGGCGCGCGGGATCAAGGTCGGGCTGCGCTTCACACTGACGGAAGGCAATCACGAAAGCCTCCCGGATCTCTTGCGACTTTGCGACGACGAGGGCGTCGACAAGTTCTATCTTTCCCATCTCGTCTATGCCGGGCGCGGCGACAAGCACCGCGGCGAGGATGCCGAGCACAAGCGGTCGCGCTGGGCGATGGACCTTCTGCTCGACCGTGCCTGGCAGGGCGCCAGCGGCGGTCGGAAACTCGACATCGTGACCGGCAACAACGACGCCGACGCGGTCTATTTCCTGAACTGGGTCGGCGAGACCTTCGGCGGGACGACGGCCGCGCGTATCCGGGAGCACCTGGTCGCCTGGGGCGGCAACTCCTCGGGCCTCGGCGTCGCCAACATCGATACGCTGGGCAATGTCCACCCGGACACCTACTGGTCAGCCTATACAATCGGCAGCGTCAAGAGCACGCCCTTTTCAGAGCTCTGGACAGGGAGCGACGCGATGCTCGCCCGGCTCAGAACGCGGCCGAGACCGCTCAAGGGCCGTTGCGGGTCCTGCGCGTTTCAGAGTGTGTGCGGCGGCAACACCCGCATCCGCGCTCTGCAGTTGACCGGTGACCCCTGGGCCGAAGATCCCGCCTGCTACCTGAGCGACGCGGAGATCGGCCTTGACGGTGCCGCCGTTGAACGTCTGACCGTGACCCCATTCAGAGGAAAGCGCCATGATCCGGCTCATCGCTTCGCTTAGCGTCCTCCTGCTGCTGTCCGGGGCGCTGCTTGCCGACCCGGCTGAAGACTATGCGGACAATTGTGCGGAATGCCACGGCGCAGCCCGCCTCGGAGGCATCGGCCCCGCCCTGATCCCCCAGACCCTCGGCCGCATGCGCGGCCCCAACCTCGTGTCCGTCATCCGCGACGGCCGCAAGGCAACACAGATGCCTGCTTTTGGCGACCTGCTGTCCGGAGAGCAGGTTGAGGATCTTGCCGCCTTCCTCAAGGAGCCTCTGGCGGAGGTGCCGGACTGGGAGCCTGCGGATATTGAGGCAAGTCTTGTCCTCAACGAAGACTACGCTCCTCCGGTCGAACCGCGCTGGTCTTCCGACCCGATGAACATCACGCTGGTCGTCGAAACGGGCGATCATCATGTCAGCGTGCTCGACGGCGACACTTTTGAAACGCTGGACCGGTTCGAGACGCCGTTTGCCGTTCATGGCGGGCCGAAGTTCACACCGGAAGGCCGGTATGTCTTCATCATGTCGCGAGACGGCTGGGTTCAGAAATACGACCTTTACGCCCTTCAGGAAGTAGGCCGGATCCGAGCCGGTCTGAACAGCCGCAACATCGCCATAAGCCACGACGGCAAGTGGCTGGCGGTTGCCAATTACCTGCCGATGACCATGACACTTCTGTCCACGGAAGACCTGTCGGTGGCAAGGGTCATGAATGTGGCCGGAAAGGACGGCAAGGCGAGCCGCGTTTCGGCGGTCTACCAGGCGCCCAACCGCAAGAGCTTCATCCTCGCCCTCAAGGATGCGGCGGAAATCTGGGAAGTGGCCACAGACCCGAACGCGGAACCAGTCTATGAAGGCTTCGTCCACAGCCGCGAGAAAGGCATGGTCGAGGCCCTGCCGTCGTCGCAAGGCCTGTTCGCGCGCCGGCGTATCAAGATCGCCGAACCGTTGGACGACTTTTTCTTTGACGACGATTACCGGCATCTGATCGGCGCGTCGCGCGACGGTGCGCGAGGCGTTGTCGTCAATCTAAATGTCGGCCGTGAAATCGCCGAACTGCCGCTGGAAGGGATGCCGCATCTCGGGTCCGGCATCAGTTGGCGGCGCGACGGCCACAGGGTCATGGCGACCCCGCACCTGAAGGACGGCAAGCTGTCGGTCGTCGACACGGAAACCTGGGAACGGATCGCGACGATCAGGACCGACGGGCCGGGTTTTTTTCTCAGAAGCCATGAAAACACACCCTACTTCTGGGCCGACGTTTTCTTCGGTCCGAACAAGGATGTGATGCATGTGATCGACAAGGAGAGCCTTGAGATCGTCAAGACGCTCCGGCCGGTCGAAGGCGCAACCGTTGCCCATGTCGAATTCACCCGCGACGGACGCCATGCCCTCGTTTCCGTCTGGGAGGACGACGGGATGGTGATCGTCTACGACGCCGCCACGCTGGAAGAGGTCAAACGACTGCCGATGCGCAAACCTTCGGGGAAATACAATGTCTGGAACAAGATCACCTTCTCGGAAGGAACGAGCCATTGAAGCCTTCATCGTTGCTCATGGACAGCCGTCGGAGCCGGAAGCAGGTGAGGAACATCTGCGCGCACTTGCACAAAAGGTCCGGGTGTCCCTTCCGGACTGGACCGTCCGCTCGGCGACACTTGCTCTTCCCGGCGCGTTGGAACGCGCTCTTGAGAATTGCGGTCCCAAGCCGCTGGTTTTCCCGGTTTTCATGGCGGATGGCTGGTTTACGCAAAAAGCCCTGGCCGGCCGTCTGCGGGGCACGAGCGCACGACAGCTCTCCGCGCTAGGAACGCACCCGGAATTGCCGAGGCTCGCGGCGCGCCTGTTGCGCAGGGCGGCCGAACGGGCGGGCTGGGCTCATCGCGGCTTCGAGGTTCTCCTCGCCGCCCATGGATCGGCAACGGGATCGGCCGCCGCGGCCTGCACGATGCGCTTCGCCGACCAGCTGTCTTGCCGCCTGTCGGAGACACAGATCCGGGTCGGTTTCCTGGAACAGGAGCCGCGGCTTGCGGAGGCCGCTTCGCATTGTGGCCTGCGAACCCTCGCTCTGCCGCTGTTTGCCGGAGCCGGAGGTCATCCCACACGAGACGTTCCCGAAGCGCTCGACCGTGCCGGTTTCCAGGGACTTCGGCTGAAACCGCTTGGCGAAGCCTACTTCATTCCTGATCTGATTGCCCATGCGCTCAAATGTGCCGCTCAAATCGGGAACCTGGCGGCATGACACGGACTGAAAACGGCTGGCCGGTGCGCACCCTGTGTCTGGTGCTCTATCCCTTCACCGCGGCGGCCGTGGCGATCAATCTTTTCATGCTGAGCCTGATGGGCCAGGCCATCGGCCTGCCTGCACTCGCTCCCATCACGACGATCTGGATCAGCATTCCTCTCGGCGTGCCGGCAACATGGTTCGCGGCGAAATGGGTTCGCCGGTTGATGGACGAAGCCGATGGAGATGATCCTCCGGTCTCCTGAGCAAACCCTCGATCCGGGCGCCGACATCGGGAAGATCTATCGGATGCCGGATTTTCTGGCCTGAACCGGGCGCAATTCAAGCAGAGGGCATTGAATGACCGGACTGCCGCCATTTAAAAATGCGCTACGAATAGCAGGTGGCTTTGCGTTGCTCTTCGGTGCGCTGACCGTTGTTTCTGGCGGTTTCGTCCTGTTTGGCGGGCAGACTGCTATGCAACTCGCCGGAGATGCCGTCCGGTTTGTCGTCTGGTTCAATTTTCTGGCAGGTGCGGCCTATATGGCAGCAGGCATCGGGATGCTCCGGCGAAAGCGGTGGGCTTGTTGGCTCGCCCTGGCGATCCTTGCGAGTACGGTGGCCGTCATTTGCGCGTTTGCCGTTCATGTCATCCTGGGGCACGCCTACGAGACAAGAACCTGGCTCGCGTTGACGTTCAGAGCCGCTCTTTGGGCCGTCAATTCATGGATCGCCTGGAAGGCTTTGAGGAAGGCGCGCCCGGCCTGTTGACTGAGCTCGCCGGTAAATCGCGCCTGTCGTCAGAAGCTTTAGACGACCCACCCCTGAGTGCCGTCATCGCGGACCACAAAGGCCCTTGTTCCGTCGAAGGCAGCCAGCGACCGTTTGAGATCGCTCTCGCGGCAGACCAGCGCTGCTGTCGATAGACCGTCGGCGATGGCCGCCGTGCGCGCCACGACGCTTGCCCCGGCGAGCCCGTTTTTGACCGTCAGCCCGGTTCTCGGGTCGAGAATGTGCGACTGGCGTCCCTCCGGGTCGAATGTCGTGCCGCGCCGCGCCGAACTTGCGACCGCCGCATCTGCCAGCTGGATTCCAACCCTGGAGCCGTCGCGTTCAGGGGCCGGGCGCAGGGTGACGGACCAGCCGGCTTCGTGGCCGGCGTCGACTGGATCGGGACCATGTCCCTGGGCAGATATTTCGCCAAGATCCACCACGACGTTCCGGCACCCGTTGGCTGAAAGCAATGCCGCCACCCTGTCGGTAACCGCCCCCTGGGCAATTCCGTTGAGCGTCAGCGCCATGCCGGGTTTCAGAAGACTGATTTCATCCTGCAGGACGCGGACATTCCCGAAGCCTGTCCGGCTCCTGGCTTCGGCAAAGCTGCCGGCGTGTTTTTCCCCAACGGCCTTCTGCGCGTAATACTGCCACAAGGGTTGGACTGTAGGATCGAAGGCTCCGGCAGTGACCGCGTGTATTCGGCTGCAAAGGCCGAGGAGCTCCAGCATCTCAAAAGACGGCGCCTGGAGCCGTCCGGTCCGGTTCAGCCGAGACAGCTCGCTCTCGGGTCTGTAAAGACTGAAGATGTTTTCCAGGCGCCGGATTTCCGCCTCGACCATGGAGAACAAGCGGCGGGCCTCTTCCGCATCGTGGTGGATGAGGTTGACTTCCGCCCGGGCGCCAAGCGCTATTCCTGTCCAGCGGTGCAGCGATGCGGTCCCGGCCGCCGCGGCTGCCGGTAGCGCGAGGCCGGCCGCGGCGGTCGCACAGATTTTGAGGAACCGCCTGCGGTCCATCCGGTTCGAATTCGGTCTGCCCGGCGTCATTTCGGAACCTCGTTCCGGCTTTCGGCCGGCAAAGGGGAAGCCGAAGAAAGTTCGACAGACCCCAGGACGTAGCTTTCCGGGATCTCTCCCAGCCGGACGACGCTGCCACCGTTGCCTTCCGCGAACCGTGCTGCGCCGGTTTCGCTGCCGAAGGGGATGGCTTCCGGCGCGCCCATGCCGCCGTTCCTTGTGCTTCCAATGACGAACCAGGCTTGCTCGGCGTCGATCCAGTTGTCTTTTCCCGGATGCGCCCAGGTCTCCGCCCTGTCCATGTCGTTCACGTAGATGGCGGCGATGTTTTTCGGTTCTTCGGGAGACAGCCTGAAGGCGACGGCATCCCGAACCTGGGTGAACCAGATCGGGTTCGGGTTTCCCGTCAGGTGGATCTGCGCCTTGGGACCGTCATGTTCCAGAACCGTCATCTGGCAATAGTGGCCGGCGGCTTCCGGTGTCAGGGCGACCGCCGCGGGCCTGGCGATCTGCGCCTCCTCCTGGCACGCGGTCAACAGAAGGAAGGCAAAGAGAACGGATAGACCGGTTTTCATGGTGCAATTCTCCGTACGAGCAGGACCGAAGCCGCAAATGTCAGGGCGGCAAAGGCGGCAAGGGAGGCGAGCGCGAGGGCCGGGTCGAACGGAAGAGCTTCCGTGACGCCGGCCATCCCGCCGACCAGGTCGCTTGCGCCGAGCGCTGCAAGATTGAACAGGCGGAACGCGTCCGCGGGGTTGATCAGAACCGCATAGGGAAAGAACTCGGATGCGAATGCGCCGCTCGGGTTGGCGACCAGCGCGCCGAGGAGTGCAAGGTCGTAGAGCACGACCAGCACCAGCCAGGCGGCGATCGAGGCGGCCGCGGCGGTTCTGGATTGCCGGGTGAGCGAACTCAGCAGATACCCGACGGCCAGAAAGCAGATGCCGAGCAGGATCGATGTCGCGATCAGGCGGAGGAAATCCGTCAGCCCGGCGACGGACCCCGATCCGAGCAGAACCAGGAGACCCGCCGTCAACCCATAGCCGGCCACGAGTGCAAAAGACAGAACCAGCGTGTGACCGGCAGCCTTGCCGAGGAGGAATTCGAAGCGCGAGATCGGGCAGGAGAGGGTCATGAGCAAAGTGCCCCGCTCGACCTCGCCGCAAATGGCGTCGAATGCCAGAAGCAAGGCGATCAGCGGAACCAGATAGACGGAAAGACTCGCCAGCGAGGCAACCGTGATCGTCAGGCGGTCGACACCCAGCGTTCCGGCCGGCGCAGATCCGAGCAAGGCGAGCGCCAGCGAAAAGACCGCAAGAATGACCGCGGCAAGCAGGATCCACCTGTTGCGGATACCGATCCGGATTTCCTGTCCGGCTACGGTGAGTATTCGGGAGAGCATTGGTCAGGTCTCCTTTTGAGCCGCGTTGGAAAAATGCCGGTAGACGTCGTCCAGGCTCGGGGCGTGAACGTCAACGTCCTCGACCAGATCTCCCAGGGCGCCGATCGCCGAGAGCGTGCGGATCTTGTCATCGGCGCGGCAGTCGAACTCGACCGAACGGCCGTTCACGCGTCCGCCGCCCAGGCTTTCCGACACCTGGGCAAGGTCTTCCGGTCGGGTCCAGACCTTCAGGCGGATCGGCAGTCCGGCCTGGGTACGCAACCGGCTGAGATCGTCATCGGCGACGAGCCGTCCCTTGGAGAGAATAAGAACCCTGTCGGTTCTTGCCTCGAGTTCGGTCAGCGCGTGGGACGAGAGCAGCACCGTCGTACCCCGGTTGGCGATTTCACCGATCAGTTCGTAGACATTCTGTCTGGAAACGGGATCGAGGCCGGAAGTGGGCTCATCCAGAAGCACAAGACGCGGATGACCGATGAGCGCCTGTGCAAGTCCGAGACGCTGACGCATGCCCTTGGAATAAGTGCCGACCCGGCGTTTCGCGGCATCCGCAAGGCCGACCCTCTCCAGCAGATCCATCGCCCCGGAGGGCTTTTCCCCCTTCAGACGGGCGTAGAAGACCAGGACTTCCTTGCCGGTCAGTGACGCCGGAAACGCGACCGACTCGGGCAGATAGGCAGTGTTGCGGCGGGCCTCATGACTGCCTGGAGCCGCGCCAAGGACCGAGATGCCGCCGCCGTCGCTTTTCAGGAAGCCGAGAACGAGCTTGAAGAGTGTCGTCTTGCCGGCGCCGTTGTGACCGAGCAAGGCGATGCGTTCGCCGGGGCTCAGGCTGAAGGAAACCCGGTCCACGGCCTTGTAACCGGAAAAGGATTTGCAAACGTCCTGCACCTTGAGCGTTGGTTGAGTCATCCTTGGACTCCCGAATTCGGCACGGACCGTGCCGGTGGATGCATCAGCGGAGCGTTGTCGACGATCCCGCCGGGAAGAAGGGCCGGAAACTGGGACTGGGTCCAGCGCAGAAGCTGGACCGCCGGACTGCCGATCAGGAGTTTGGCCGACGGCTGGGTCCACAGGACCTGGTCGACCATGTCGTTCGGACGGTAGGCGGTATCGGCAAGGCCGTCGCCGTTCATGTCGAAGGCCGGATGGTCGCTCCAGAAATTTCCGCGTCCGTCGGTGCTCCAGTCGAGCTGGCGGCTGCCGACATACTTCACCTGCGTCCTGTTGCCGACGAAGGCGTTTTCCCTGAACGCGTTATTCGCCGACCCGGCGGTGAAGTGAATGCCGATGGGACACCCCTGGAAAAGGTTGCCGGTGACCTCGTTCTTGTTGGCGTTGTACATGAACAGGCATTTCTCGCCGCCGCCCTCAACCTGGTTGTCCCGGATTTTGGAATGATTGGCGTAGTTCAGCATCAAACCGTGGTTCCGGTCACCGATCGAAAGGTTGCCGCGGACAGTGAGCCGGTCTGAAAACATCAGCGCATAGCCAATGTCGTTGCCTTCGGAGACGTTGTTTTCGATCACGCCCCGGTTGCCATGCATGTAGTGAACCGCAAAGCGAAGCGTTTCGAACCGGTTGTTTCGAAATGTGTCCTTGTGGCTGGTATTGACGAATATCCCGTCCCGGCCGAAACGGATCGTGTTGAATTCGGCCAGAAGATCAGGTGCATTCCAGACGTAGATCCCGTTGCCGCGCTCGTTCATGCGCAGGTCCTGCCGGCCTTCGATCAGATTGTTGGCGACAACGGCGTTGCGGGCGCCATGGACATCGACACCTGTCAGGTTGTTCAGGATCCTGTTGTCCCGGACGATCGCTCGATGGGCGGTCTTGGTGAGCTTCACACCGGCGTCGAGGGTTTCCTGCGAAAGCCCCGACCCCGTCAGGGTCAGACCAATGATAGCCGCATCCGGCGCGGTGACCGTAATGACGCTGCCCGTTCCGTCGCCGACGACACGGGCAGTACCCGCGCCGGTCAGGGTAACCGCTTTGTCGAGAACGATCGGACCGTCATGATCGCCGGGCGCAAGCCGGAGAACGTCTCCGGCCTGTGCTTTTTTCAGTACGTCTTGCAAGGCACCCTGTTCGGCGGCAACGGACCAGTCCTTCGCCGCGGCGGCTCCGCAGGCCGCGATAAACGCGGCAAGAACGGTTACTTGTCCCGCAAATTTGAACAGGGCGCGTTGCATGGTCAGACGTTCCTTGGCTCGACAAACATCCGGCCGCGCATCTCCATGTGAAGAGCGTGGCAGAACCACTGGCAGTAGTACCAGTGCACGCCGGGACGCTCGGCGACGAAGGTCACCGATGCCGTGGCCTGAGGTGCGACTTCCATGGCGACACCGTAGTTCGACAGGCAGAAGCCGTGGGTCAGGTCGTCGATATCGTCGATATTCGTGACATAGACCGTGACCTCGTCTCCTTGCTTCACGGTGAATTTCTCGAGGCTGAAGGTCGGTGCAACCGAGTGCATGTAGACCCGCACCTTGTTGCCGTCGCGAATGATGTCCTCGGCACTTTCAAGGTCCACGCCGTCTGCTTCGGCCTGCTTGATCGCATCCGCGAACATCGGGTCGTCCCGGTTCCAGACGATTGCCGGGTTCACCTTGGACCTGTGTACGATGATGCTGTCATGCGGTTCGGCGAAAGTCGGTCCGTCATGAACCACTTTCATTTCGTCGCCGGAAATGTCGATGAGCTGCTCGTTTTCAGGTTTCAGCGGACCGACATTCAGGAAGCGGTCCTTTGAAAACTTGTTCATCGAGATCAGCCACTTGCCGTCCGCTTCCGCGGTCTCGCCCATGGACGTGGAATTGTGGCCGGGCTGATAATGGACGTCGACCTTTGAGATGATGGGATCGACGTCTTCCCCGGCATAGGCACGGATCGCCTTGTCCAGGTTCCATTTCACCACCTGGCTGTCCAGGAACAGGGTGGTGAAGGCGTTGCCCTTGCCGTCGAACGCCGTGTGCAGCGGACCGAGGCCGAGCTGCGGCTCGCCGACCACCGCCGAGCGTGGGTCGGCATTGTCGCTGAACAGCGCGTCCACCTTGGTCACGTCGATGATCGAGACGGTCGGCGACAGTTTGCCGTTGATGACGATGTGCTTCTTGTCCGGAGCCGCGTTACAGCCGTGGGGGCTGTTCGGGATCGGGATGTAGCGGGTGAACTGGGAATTGGCCGGCTTGCGTCCGTCGAGAACCGGCACGCCGTTGTGCTCCTCGTAGTTCCCGGCCTTCACCGCGTCCTCGATCGCCTTGATGTTGAAGACAACGCAGTGATCCAGCTCGTTTTCGGTCATTTCGGCAAGGTTCATGCCCATTTCCGAGTTGTAGCTGGTCGAAAAGGCGTATTTGCCCTGATAGTCGGCATCGCAGTTGTCGAGGTTGCCGGAAACCAGCACCTGCCACGCGACCTTCATTTCATCGCCGTCGATCGCCGTGAAGATACAGCTGTACTTGGACGGATCGTCGAGGATCTTGCCGTCGTTGACCAGCGGAGCCTCGTGCTCGCCATTGGCGAAGATATATCCGGTGCGCGGATACTTCTGAGGCCGCATGCCGTGAATGTCGTGCGCGTTGGGGATCTCGAGGATCTTGTCGCATTTCATTGTCGTGCAGTTGATGCGGGCAACGCGGGTGTTCGCCTTGTCGTTGGCGAAGATATAGCGTCCGTCATAGGTGCCGTCGGTGAACGACATGTGCGGGTGGTGCAGGTCGCCATTGTCATAGGTGACCTTGCCCTGAGCGGCGAGATAGGCCTTGGTTTCGGGGAGCAGACCCTCAGTCAGGATCTTGAGCGACTCGTTGGTCTGGCCCCAGCCGGTCGCCGAGCAACGGTTGAAGACGGGAATGCGCATCAGTTCGCGCATCGACGGGACGCCGAGAATGCGCAGCTCTCCGGTCTGGCCTGACGACCAGAAACCGTAATATTCGTCCAGTTCTCCGGGAGAGAGTTCGAATTTCTGGTGACCGTCCTGCGCGAAAACCGGGGTGGCACCGGAAACGGCGACGGCACCCATTCCTGCGACGACGGCGGTCTTGGCAGTACCGCCCAGAAGATCCCGGCGGGATACGCCTCGTTTTTCTTCAGATTCCTTCATGGCTATACTCCTTCGTTTGCCTCGTGAAGGTTATTCGGCGGGAACCGGATGGGCGTCAGCCGCCTCCGTTTCCGGTTTCGCCAGACCTGTCTGCTTCTCGAAACGGCGTCTCTTCGCCAGTTTCTTGATGCAGACGGGACATTTCTGGTCGTGCTGATAGAGCACCTGGCAATGCAGGCAGTTCAGGCACTCGTTCGGGTTGATGTGGCCCTCCGGATGGATCGCCTGGACCATGCATTCGTTGGCGCAGCGGTGGCACGGATTGCCGCATTCGCGGTAGCGCTTCAGCCAGTCGAACATCCTCAGCCTTGCCGGTATCGCCAGAGCCGCGCCAAGCGGACACAGGTACCGGCAGTAGAAGCGCTCGATGAACAGGCCGGCGGTCAGAAGCACGACAACGAAGAGAACGAACGGCCAGGCGCGCTGGAACTTCAGGATGATGGCGGTCTTGAATGGTTCGACCTCGGCGTAATGCTCGGCGACATCCAGCGAATAAAGCGACAGTCCGAACAGCACGAGAAAGATCATGTACTTGATCGGCCAAAGGCGCTCGTGCAAACCCCAGGGAACTTCGAACTGGGGGATGCGGCAGAACTTCGCCAGCCTGTTGGTCAGTTCCTGCAGGGCGCCGAAGGGGCAAAGCCAGCCACAATAGGCGCCGCGCCCCCAGAAGAGCAGGGCAGCCGCCACCGAAAACCACAGCAGAAAGACCAGCGGGTCCATCAGGAAGGCATCCCAGCTGAAATCGGTGGTCAGCGCCGAGAAGAAGGCGAGAACATTGACGACGGAGAGCTGAGCGTTTTCCATCCAGCCCAGCCAGACGAGCGTGAAGGTCAGAAAGGCGATGCGGAACCAGAAGGTGAAGCGCTCGTTGCGCGTGACCTGCATCTGGAAAAAGAACACCAGCGTCAGCACGCCGACCGCGGTTGCCAGAACCACAACATCGGTTTTCCGGTCGTCCCAGATGCGCGCCCAGAGTGCACGCGGAGCGCCGTCGTCTGCGGCCGCTGCTCCATCGGCCGGATCGCGTGGCGCGGCTCCTTCCGGTGGGGCGACCGTTTTCAGGTAGGTTTCCGGGAGTCTGTAGCCGAGGTCGAAGGTCAGAAAGACCTTGTCGATCGGCCCGACGGCCCGCTGAACGAGAAGCTGCAGCCGGAAATCCCCGGCGGGATCGAACTCGGAATCCGCCGGAATGATGAACAGGTCCATTTCGGTGAAGGCTGGCGCACCGTCGGTGGCAATCTCGCCGACGCGGGTCTGCTGACGGTCGTGGAACCGTACGGAAATGTCGTCCTGGATCAACTGGATGCGGTCGAAAATGCCTCCGCGCACGTAGCCCGATCCCTTAAAGGAATAGCGACCCCGCCCCATGACGAGAAGCGCGTGCTCTCCCTCCTTCAGTCGCTTTTGAAGGTTCGCGTATTCCGCGTCTCCCAGCAGGGACAGTCCGATGGAGGGCACATCGGCGAGTGCGAGATAAAGATCGATGAAGGTATCGGTCTCCGGACCGCTTTCCGGACGGCCAATGGCCCGTGCATCGCCTTGCTCGGCAAATGCCTGGTTGATCTGAGCGACGTCGAGCGACAGACGGCGAACCGACCCGTCGCCGGTCAGGGTCATCCAGTCCTGAACATCCTGTTTCGAAGCATCGATTTCCTTCGCGGGACCGGATGGTCCGGCCTCGACGGCAAGTCCGCCCAGACCGAGCGCGCGCGCGACCTTCAATCCGGCCCGGACGATTGAATCGTCGATGACCATGATGGTAACGGTCGCCCCGGAGATGATGTCCAGATCGTGCGCGGAGCCGCCGCTTTCGGCCTCGGCCTTGAGGTCGAGGCCGGCGTATTTCTCGGTAACGGCCTTGATCTTGCTGTCCGGGATCCCGATCAGAACGATCGGCTCGGAGTGTTTCACCAGGCGAACCCCGGTAAGTACGGCATTCGGATCGACGCCAACGAGCGTGTGGATCGGCTTGCCGGAGTATCCCGTTGTCGAAACGAAGTCCGAGGTCAGGAAAACCCAACCGATCGTCTCGCCGCCCTTCAGGGCCGGGACGACCGGAGCGTCCTCCCGGATCGCGCCATAGGTCTCTGCACCAGGCACCAGTTCGGAGACGGAAGTCGTCTCCAGGAAGCGTCCGACATCCGATGCGAAGGACTGTTCCGTGACCGTCAGAGTTGCCGCGAGGGCGAAGCAGAGGAAAACAGCGAATTTTTGCAGGCAGCGTGGCACTTAAGAGCCTCCGAACCGCTCGACGTTATATTTGTTCGACAGTTCAGTCGCACAGTCAGACCGGTTTGGAATTGACGCTGGTCAAGTAAATGTAAAAAAACATAAAGTTAAATTTCACTATATTATAATATATGAAAGTATAGTTGGAAAATGAAATCCCGAAAAAGCGGAATTATAAATATATATCGGATTTCATATCTTTCTAATACTGAATTCGACTCCTGTTGCACGCAACCCGAAACGTCGCTGCGTCCGAGCAACCTTCGGGCGCGTGCCGGTCTATTTTCTCATCCTGGGCGTTGTCAGAATCGGGAAATAGACGCCGACATAAAGACTGAAGGCGACAACCCAGAGAAAGCCCGACAACAATACGGTTTCGAAGTAGCCCAGGACGGGCAGCGCGAAGGTACGCACCAGCGCGGCTGCGATCAGAAGTCCGTAAGCAAGAACGACCGGCCCGGATACCGTCAGCGGACGGCCGGAATGACCGAGGGACGCCCGCGTCATCATGGCCAGCGTCATGCCGCCGATCCCGCCGATCGCCAGAAGATGAAGCGCGGCGGTTTCGCTGAGCATGTTCGTCAGCAGGCTCAAACCGTAGATGAGGTATCCACCTGCCGTCAGCAGATATGCGATATGCAGGATCCAGAGGATCGGGTTCTTCAGGGTCGTCCACCCTTTCCAGCCGGCAAGGCGCAGCAAGTTGACCGCACCGGTGGCAATGCAAAGTCCGGCGAGGATCTGAAATGGGACGAAAGGCAGGCTTGCGAGCGTCGTCAGCATCGCAAACAGGATGCCCGCCTTGTCCGCTATCGCATGCGATTGGGGAAGGGCCCCTCCATGTCCCTGTCTGTTCAAGGCGTTTCTTGTGAAGGCGGGCACCACCCTGCCTCCGACAATGACGATCATCGCAGCACTTGCGAAAATCGCGAGACGGACACCGGCTTCCGCATCTCCCGGAGTCCATTCGATCCAGTCCAGATGCATCATCAGATTGCCGGTAAAAAGAGCGGCCAGCAGAAACAGGAACACAAGGTTTCGCATCTGAGACTTCTGTGCGAGACGGCCGAGAATGGCTGTAGACAGAATGGGAATGAAGGCAAGATCGATCAGTGCGACCACTACCGGATCGAATACGGCAGAAAACCAGACGGCAAGGCGGCCTAGGAACCAGACCGCCCCGCTGAAGGCGATGAACTTGGCTTTCGGTTCGTCGGTCCCCGTCCAGTTCGGCACCGCCGTTACGAAAAATCCGGCCATGACGGCAGCTGTGTAGCCGAACATCATTTCATGGGCATGCCAGAGATGGGGTGCCATGCGCATGGGAACGGCGACGAATGCGCCTCCGGCGGCATGAACCCCGAGCCAGATGAACCAGGCAAGCATCGCAAAAACGGAAAAAAGTCCGGCACCCAGAAAATAAAACCGGAACCCGGCAGCAAACACGGTCGGGATACGGGGTGACTTGTTGGTTTGCCGCGAATGAAGCGCTGCCGACATGAACCTGCCTCACGAGTGGAGAGCCATAACTCAGTGCCATGTCCCGGCATCTTTTTCGCCGGGACTGCCTGCCGGCATATTCACAGACTTGAAAAGCCTGGGTCTTGACCATCGTCAAGAGGCCGAAAAATTATGAGTTTAAAAATCAGAAAATGGAGCGGGCCTGAACCTCCGCTCTATCGGCTGACACGAGTACGGTGCCCCATGACGGAAGACGGCTGGACGAATTTCATTGCGGCCTTTGCCGTTTTCTTCGCGTCTCATGTGCTTCTTGTCCGCCCGCCGGTCCGGCCCGTGCTGGTGGGCTTTCTGAAGCCCGGCGGTTTTTCCGCCGCCTATTCGCTTTTGTCCCTGGGGATTCTCTGGTGGCTCATGGAGGCTGCGCAAGCCGCGCCTTACGTGGAGCTCTGGCCCTGGGCTCCCTGGCAAAACTTCGTTCCGGTCATCACCATGCTTCCCGTTTGCCTGATCCTGGCCTTCTCCATCGGCTGCCCCAATCCGTTTTCCTTCGGGGGGTTCAAAAACGAACGTTTCGATCCGCAGCACCCGGGAATTGTCAAATGGATGCGCCATCCGATCCTGGTTGCTCTGTTGCTGTGGTCGGGGGCTCATATTGTCCCGAACGGGAATCTCGCCCATGTGATCCTGTTCGGAGCATTCGCCGTTTTCTCCCTGGCAGGCATGAAAATCATCGACAAGAGAAAACGGCGCGAGCAGGGAGAAGGCTGGCAAGCGTTGCGTCTGCAGATGCAATCCGGCGCCGTCTTGCCTGGTCACTCGAAAGCCGTCCTGAAACGCTTTGCGGCGGCTGCCGCCGTCTACATCCTCTTGTTGCTCCTTCACCCGGTGTTCGCGGGCGTGGATCCGCTCGCATCGATCTGGTGAAGCCGGCATGCGCGCTGGCGCAGGGGTCATGTCTTCGGAGAGAGCCTGGCCAGTTCCGTGAGGTGTCTGGCGCAGCGGTCGGCGCGATCGGCGAGGAATTTCAGGCTTTCGGCATGGTCGCGCATTTCCTGCGCGCTCAAAGGCTGCTCCTCCAGTCGGGCAAGGTCCGACATGAACGCAATGCCTGAATCGAGCTGCGCATAATCCGTGACGATAGTCCGGATCAGCTCCTTGCGAAGTCTGAGTTTCCGCCAGGCTTCTATCGCGACGATTGTCCGGTCCAGCTGGTCCCTGCAGGTACACGGCATGTCGAGCCGCGCCAATTCGCGATGGATCTGCTCCATCACATCGCAGCAGCTCTCATCGGAGGCGGCCCCGTTTTCAACTAGGCCGGAAGGGCGATCTTCTTCCATCCCGGATCTCCGGTTAGATAGGCGTTGCACAAGGGACCGGGCAGATCCATTTCGGTCAGGCGCGCTTCCAGGCCGCCAGCGTCGATGGCGCCATCCAGGAAGGCCCGGAATGCTTTCAGGACACCGGTCATGTCGAGCGAGTGCGGCGACAGGCGGAGCCGTTTTATACCGGCCGCCCTGAGCTGCCCGCTGGCAAGTCCCGCGAAGTGACAGGCATCTGAAAGGGTCTGGATGCCGTTTGCTGCCAGAAATCGCGCTCCGTCAAGCGTTGCGACGTCCATCCCGTCCGGGTCCTTGTCGCAGACGAATTGGCACGAGTCCTTGCGCAATCCGTGTGCCCTTGCGTGGTAGCAGCGGGACGAAAGCGCCAGCGGCAGTCTGCCGAAAGCGAAGAGTTCCACATCCACTTCCGGGACAAGCGCGGCGATCTTCTGGATCGAGGCGAGCGGGAGTTCAGCAGGCGGACACCAGCTCACCGCGCCTCGGGCGGAGAGAAATCCGAGACTGGCTTCATTGTAGATATTGAGAAACGGTCCGGCTGTGAAAGTACGGCCGCTGCAGGCGGGGACCATGGACATGTCGTTGATTTCGATCGCCATGTCATAAGCCGCCTGCTGAACGAGTATGTTCCGCTCGCGCTTGTTGACCGGTTGCGCGAGGGTCGACAGCACGACCTCCTTTCCCGCGCGTGTCAGGACATCGATCGCCTCGGGCCACACGGGATCGTTGAACGGCATGCGTTTTCCGCAGACGACTTCGCCAAGGTAAACCCGGTCGACTGGTGCGTCCTCGGCGATCCGTCTGTAGAAGTCCAGGAGCCTTTCGGCTGGCCAGTTGAACAGGCACGGGCCCAGAGCCAGTTCGATGGGAGAGGTGTCCGTCATGAGTCATCGCCACGTTTTTCTGTAGGAACCGGTCGTCTGCTGTCCACCCTCGGACAGGGCTTTCAGGGCAGCGATCGAAGCACTCGCGTCAGCTCCGCCCGACAGTCCGTCGACGGCCTTGCGGAACGCGCTCACGACGCTGGCGATATAGGCCTTGCCACGTTGCCGCCCCTCGATCTTCAAAGCCGTCACACCGGCCTTTGCAAGCTCTTCCAGCAGTTCGAAGGCGTTCAGGCTGACCGGATCTTCAAACAGGTACCCGGTATGTCCGAGTGCGGAAAAGCGTCCCTTGCAGAGAGTTGGGTACCCGGCGGGCTCACCTCGTTCGAAACAATCGATCGTAAAACCGCCAAGACGCGCTTTCATCCGTCCTGCCCGGTCTTCCGCGTAATCGACGTGATCGGGTGGCGAACAGACGCCGGTCAGGTTGGGCGACTTGCCGGTCGCGTAAGACGACAGTGAGCAGCGTCCTTCGGTCATGACGCACAGGCCGCCGAAGACAAAGACCTCCGTTTCCACATCGATTTCGCGGTTGAGAGCCGCAATTTCCGGAACGCTGAAGACTCGTGGCAGCACCACCCGCCTGACACCAAATGTTTCTGTATAAAACCCGATCGCCTCGGGGGTGTTGGCCGCGGCCTGAACGGAGAGATGCAGGCGCACGTCCGGGTGTTTGTCCGCCGCATGGTCCAGGACGGCGATGTCGGCGGCAATGATCGCATCCGCGCCGCAGGCGGCGGCATTGTCGACGGCTTGTTTCCAGAGGCCGGTGTTTCCGGCCTGCGCGAATGTATTGATAGCAACCAGAACCTTGGCGCCTCGCTCGTGTGCGTAGGCGACGCTCACGGACAGTTCCTCGGGAGAGAAATTCAGACCTGGAAAATTCCGGGCATTGGTCTCGTCGGCGAAACCGCAATAGATCGCGTCAGCGCCGGCATCGGCGGCCGCCCGCAAGGTGGCGGGCGTTCCCGCAGGACAGACCAGCTCCATCCGTCTTTCACTTGCCGCGGTCATGAGTGCCGCCCTGAAAGCTTGTCGCGCCGCTCAGCTCCCGCAGACGCAAGGCATCGAGCCTGCGCAAGCACCCGGCTGCCGATATCGTTGATCCATCCGGCCGCGGGGGCGCCGAGGCCGAGAAATTCGCCAGGCGTCAGGTCGGCCTCTTCCAGCGTGTTGCGCAAGGCAAGCACATATTCGGTCTTGCCCTCGATTCTGAGATCCCGGGAGAAGAACATGGCGTCGCCGTCATATGTTCCGTCCAGAAGACCAAGCAGCACCAGGAGCGGGGCTCTTATCACTGCCTGCGCATCGCCGATTTCGTCTTTACCGCAGAGGGTAACCCTTGAATCGATCGCATCGAGCGAGAGCAGGAAGGCGTGAGGCAGGTCTTCCGGGACGATCGCGATCGGTACATGGACGACTGTGCCCAGGCGGCGCAAGAGATCCGGCCGTCGCGCCACCAGACGGCGGGTCAGCAGCGTGAGAAACGTCTCCATCGGCAATCTCGGAAGTGGCGCGATCAGTGTGGAGACGAAAGGCGGGAGGCTGAGGACGGAAACTGGATCTTGCATGCGGGCTCTCATTTTTCGCGACAGACCCTATTCCCTCCTCCGGTGGGGGAGACTTGATTTTGATCAAGGTTGTTCCCGGACGGTTCCCCGATACCGGCAAGTCAGACAGGCGCTTTCCCGCCACCATCCCTCCCACCCGATCGGTCCCTTCATGTCCGGCCGTGATCTGCCGCCTTTTCGGAACTTGACGGAATTTTGCGCGTTTCTGGGCGATGCAGGCGATATTCTGCGCGTCGGGAATCCTGTCGACGTCAGACTTGAAGCGACTGCATTGCATCGGAAAGCGCTTCAACGCGCCGGCCCTGCGTTGCTCCTGGAGACGCCTGTCGGAGGCGGTGTGAAGCGATTTGCCGCACCCCTTCTGGTCAACCTGTTCGGGACCCGCAAAAGGGTTGCCAACGGGTTGGGACTTCATCCGGAGAACTTGCGGGAGCTGGGGGAGTTCCTTGCTTCACTCCGCGCCCCCACGCCACCGGCTTCGCTGCGAGAACTCCACAAACTCTTTCCGGTGGCCAGGGCCGGTTTGAACACACGCCCTAAACGGGTGTCCTTCGACAGGAAACTCAAGACGGTCGAGCCGGACCTGACGCAATTGCCCGTGCAGACCTGCTGGCCGGACGATGCGGGACCCCTGATTACCTGGGGTATCGTGATGACGCGACCGCCCGGGGAAGACGACCCGCGTGGCTACAATCTCGGGGTCTACAGGATGCAGGTCCTCGGGCCGGACACCGCCATCGTGCGATGGCTGCCGTTTCGCGGCGGCGCCGGGCATTACCGGCAATGGCGGGACGAGGGCAAGGTCATGCCAGTCGCCGTCGTGATCGGTTGCGACCCGGCAACGCTGCTGGCCGCGGTCCTGCCCGCGCCGGGCAATATCAGCGAACTCGCGCTTGCCGGCATCTTCAACGGTGCCTCTTCCCGGCTGTCGCCCTGCAGCACGATCGACATGCATGTTCCCGAAGGGGCCGAAATCGTTCTGGAAGGCGAAGTCCACCCCGGGGAGATGGCGATGGAAGGGCCTTTCGGCGATCACACGGGTTATTACAACGACCCGGCATCCTATCCGCTGTTTCGTCTGCGAGCCCTGCGCATGCGCGACGATGCGGTCTATCTTTCCACGTTCACCGGACGCGCCCCGGACGAACCTTCCGTCATCGGCGAGGCCATGACCGATCTCTTCCGTCCGATCCTGCGGCAGGCGCTGCCGGAGGTCGTGGATGTGTTCCTGCCACCCGCCACCTGTTCCTATCGTGTCGCCATTCTGGCCATCGACAAATCCTATCCGGGCCAGGCGAAGCGGGCGATGATGGGATTCTGGTCGCTTTTGCCTCAATTCTCCATGACCAAATTCGTCATCGCGGTCGATCCTGACGTAGACATCCGCGACTGGGACGAGGTGATGTGGGCGGTGGCCACACGGTCCGATCCGGAGCGGGACATGATCGTTCTGGAAGGGACCCCGGTCGACCAGCTCGATTTCGCCAGTCCGCGCGAAGGCCTCGGCGGCAAGCTCGGGATCGATGCGACAGTCAAGATCGGCGTGGAAACCAGCCGGCCTTTCTCAGCCAAACTTGTGATGCCTGACGATGTGGAGGCACGCGCTGAAGCGCTGCTCGAAAGGCTGATGGGGTCAAAACACGCAAGGGAATCGGGTCGGTGAAAAGGGAAAGACGCGTCGTGGTTGGAATATCGGGTGCCTCCGGTGCCGTTCTTGCCCTGGAAGCTCTCAGGATGCTGGAGGAAATGAGGATCGAGCGCTACGTGACAGTCACCCCCGGCGCTGAGTTGACGATCGGCCACGAACTGGGCGCGGCCGCGCGGGAGGAGATCCGTTCGCTGGCAACCCGGGATCTGGCGCCGTCCGACCTGCTGGCGCCGATCGCAAGCGGGTCCTTCGAAATCGACGCCATGATTGTCGTGCCGTGTTCCATGCGCAGCCTCGCCGCCATTGCCTATGGAACAGGTGAGGGGCTGCTTGCGCGCGCGGCGGACGTTACCTTGAAGGAGCGTCGTCCGCTGGTTCTTGTCACGCGCGAGGCTCCGCTGCACGAAGGCCATCTGGAAGCCATGCTGAAAGTCACCCGCATGGGAGCCAGAGTGACACCGCCGGTTCCACCGTATTATGCTGGACTTGAGGACCTGGACGACATGAACCGGCAGATTGCCGCGCGTGCGTTGGCGACAGCGGGGCTCGACTCAGGAACGCATTTGCGCCGCTGGACCGGTTCAAACGTGATCTCCCGGCGGTGAAAAGCCCTCGTTTGACCAAAGTCAAGTGCGGCAGTCACGCCGGCTGATAAATTATGACTATAAAACTCCGGTTAAGGCAGCTCACCTTTGAGACCCTTCCTGACAGGAGCCACCA
This sequence comes from Roseibium aggregatum, assembly GCF_017309185.1. Classification (GTDB taxonomy): domain Bacteria; phylum Pseudomonadota; class Alphaproteobacteria; order Rhizobiales; family Stappiaceae; genus Roseibium; species Roseibium aggregatum_B. The sequence continues at coordinate 115,749 of NZ_JAEKJZ010000005.1, forward strand.
CCTTCATCCTCAGCCGACCGTATCCGGCCGTCTGAATTCACAGCCAGCTTCGAGCGAGCCATTCCCGCCGCCCTAGGGTACGGACTTATGAAATTCAGTTTTCAGGTCGACGGGAAATGGCTGTTTCCAAGACGCAAAATCGCAGGAAACCCGGGAGGTTTTCAAGATTTTGGAACGCAGGAGACAGCCATTTCCCGATCGATCCCAAGGACGTCAATTCGGCTTTGGAGAGCAGCGTCAAAACCCTTGATCCATGCACCCGCATGGTTCTGCAGGCTTTTTCTCGCTCTCCTGTGCCGGATTGACGCCTGAAAGCTGAATTTTACGGGTCCGTACTCTAGAGGCGACTGCTCTCACCGGTCAGGATTTGAACCGGGAAACTTGGAGCAATTGACATGACCTTCGGAACTCGATTGACCCGGCGCGGCGCGCTTTCGTTTCTGGCCGCCGGTGTTGCGGCGCCCCTGCTGCCCGCGTCCGCGCAAGCTGCCCGGTTGGAAACGCTTGCGCTGTTCGGCCCGCCCGCCGGACCTTCCGTCACACTCGCCCATGCCGTCGCAAGCGGTGGGTTCTCGGGTGTTGCCGGCGAAGCGATCTTTACGGCCTGGCGGAACCCGGACGAATTGCGGGCCGGTCTGACGTCGGGAAAAATCGGGCTGTCCGTCGTTCCGGTACAGGCGGCGGCGAACCTCTATAACCGCGGCTTCCCGATTCGCCTCGCCAACGTCATGACCAACGGGCTCCTGTACGTCATCAGCGAAGACAAGAGCGTGAGTGCGGTCGCGGATCTGAAGGGGCATAGCATTGCCGTGCCGTTCCGGGGCGACACCCCGGAGATCATTTTCGCGCAGCTTCTTGCGCACAATGGTCTGGAGCCCGGAAAAGACCTGGAAATCACTTATGCCGGAACACCCATCGAGGCGATGCAGTTGCTGCTCTCCGGCAGGGTCGAAACGGCGCTCACCGCCGAACCCTCGACCACGGCCGGAATACTGCGCGGCCGCAAGGCCGGAAAGCCGGTGTCCCGGGTCATCGATCTGCAAAAGGCCTGGGGTGAAATGACCGGTGCGGCTGCCGTCGTCCCTCAGGCGGGGCTGGCGGTAACGCAAGGTTTCATGGACGCAAGTGGAGACCTGCTCCCGGACATCCTTTCGGTGCTGCAAACCGCGACCTCTGAGGTTCTTCAGAACCCGGCTGAAGCGGCGAAGGAAGCGACCGAGGCGCTTGGGTTGCCCGCTCCTCTTCTCGCGGCATCGATTCCACACTGCAACCTCGTCGCCCGGCCTGCAAACGAGGCCCGCAACGATATCGAGCGCATGCTCAACGCCATGGCGGGAGAGGGCATGAAACGGATTGGCGGAAAATTGCCCGACGACGGTTTCTACCTCTGAGCATCCTCCGATCCTGCCTTCCGGTTCACCTATCAAGACCATTCGCGAATGCCCAAAATACTGCAACAGAGCCTCTTTGAACGACTGGCGGACAGGACCGGCAGGGTTCTGGAGTTTCTTTGGTCCGGCTGGGCGGGACTTGCCGCGCTATGCCTCCTGGCGGCCGTCTGGCAGGCGGGTCACGAGGCCTATGGCCCGTTCATCCTGACGTCTCCGGTTGAGACGCTGCGGGCGGCCGGCGCCCTGGCGGCTGATCCGGATGCCTGGACGGTCGGCCTGAAAACGCTCCAGCGCGCCGTCACGGGTTTCGCCCTGGTTGCGGTCGTGGGTGGCGCGCTGGGCATTGTTGCCGGGTACTCGCCGGCCACAATGCGGCTGGCCTCGCCTCTGGTAACCGTGATCCTGGGCGTCCCGCCGATCGCCTGGATCGTGCTGGCCATGATCTGGTTCGGCGGATCGGACGCAACCGTGCGCACCGTCATTCTGGTTGCCGCATTGCCGGTCGTGTTCCTGGGAGCGGCTCGCGGGATCGTGACACGCGACCGGGGGCTCGACCGGATGGCCCGGGCATTCGGAGCGGGCCCGGTAAGACGTTTCGTCTCTGTAGGGCTGCGACAGACGACAACCACGCTGTTCCCGGCGCTCGCTCTGGCACTCGGAACCTCCTTCAAGGTTGCTGTCATGGCCGAACTCCTGGCGAATGCCGGCGGCATCGGCGGCGCACTGGCCGACGCACGGATAAACCTCGACATCGCGAACGCGCTTGCCTGGGTGGTGATATCCGTCGGACTGCTGATCGTCGTCGAATACACGCTCATCTACCCGGTCAAGGGGGAGTTGGACCGATGGCGTCGGGCCGCACAGCCATGGGGGATAAAACGGTGATTGCCCTGAACCTCAAGGGCGTCGGGCATGCCTATCTCGGGCGGACCGTGCTTGACGGTATCGATCTCGCAATCGCGGAAGGAGAGATCGTTGCCCTGGTCGGACCGTCCGGATGCGGAAAGTCCACCTTGGCGCATATCGCGGCGGATCTGATCGAGGCGCGCGCGGGCCGGATCGACCGCGGCTACCGCCGTCACGCAATGATCTTCCAGGAGCCGTCCCTGCTGCCTTGGGCAACCGCGGAAGGCAACGTCGCGTTTTCACTCAAGCTGGCCGGAGTTCCGCGCCGCGAGAGAGCTGGCCGGATAGTCGAAACCGCGGAGCGCGTTTCGCTTCTGCCGGAGGATCTGAAGAAATTTCCCGTCGAACTCTCCGGTGGCATGAAACAAAGGGTGGCGATCGCCCGGGCCCTGGCGGTGCGTCCGGATTTCGTTTATTTCGACGAGCCGTTCACCGCGCTCGATGTCGCTCTGCGCCGCCGGATGCAGGATCTCGTCAAGGAGACCTGCGCGGGCGGACAGCTTTCCGGATTGTTCATCACCCACGATCTTCAGGAGGCCGCGCGGCTGGCGGACAGGATCGCGGTCCTCGACAGTCACGGAAAAGGCGTGCTTGGCGTCCGGATCGTTCCTTCCGCAAGGCCTGGCTGGGATGACACGGCGGTCTTCGATTGGGTTCAATCGGCGCTGAAGCACGACCCGTTGTTTCGTCATATCCACGATGTCGATGAAAGGCAGATCGCATGAGCTGCGGACCGGTTTGCGAAACGACCCCGCATCCGGCACCTGCGGGTCTCTGGAACATCCTCGGCGACGAAGGGTTCCGGCTGTTTTTCCCGCTTGGGGCTGCCTACGCGGCGCTCTGGCCGTTTCTCTGGGTGCTCGCCTTCGGCTTCGATCTTCCGCTCGCGCGCGAGGTGCCGCCGTCGCTCTGGCATGCCAATGAGATGCTTGTCGGCGCGTTCGGAGCCGCCCTGGCCGGATTTCTGACAACCGCCGCCCCGGAATGGACCGATACCGCACCGATCAAAGGCCGGAACCTGTGGCTGTTGGCCGCTCTCTGGGGCACCGGCCGTGCGGTCGGACTGTTCGGCTGGGACGGTCTCGGGGCGCTCGGCGCTCTGGCGGATCTTGCCTGGATGACAGCACTTCTCCTTTATCTGCTGCAACTTTCCTGGCAGCAGCGGACCGACAGGCTGCTTGCTTTCGCAGCCTGGCTCGCGATCCTGCTCGGTTGCGTCCTGGCGGCGCGCGCAGGATTCTGGGAAGGAAACACCGGCCTTGCCTCGCGGGCGCTAAATCTGGCCGGCCTGGCCTTTCTCGGCCTGTTGGGCCTAGCGCTGAGCCGGATCACGGTTCCCGTTACAAATCTGGTCCTTGATCCGAGTGAAAAGACCTCGCCGTTCCGGCCGCATCCCGGTCGTCTCAATCTCGCTCCGGGGCTGGTTCTAGTTGCCATGGTGGGCGAGATTGCCGGGCTCAGTCCCGCCGTGTCCGGCTTCCTGATGATCGCGGCGGGCGCCGCCTTCGTGGACCGGGTCGCCGAAGCGTTCATCGGCCGCGCGGCGTTCCGGTCGGAGATCCTGATGCTGGCCGGTTCGTCGGCTCTCGCCGGAGCCGGCCTGATGCTCGCCGGCGCGGCCAGACTCGGCGCGCCCTGGCCGGAAATCACCGGCCTTCACCTTGCGTTTCTCGGCGGACTTGGTCTTGGGGTCTACGCGGTGTTTTGCATCGCCGGAAAGCTGCACACGGGCCAGCCTCTCGGTCAGGCTTTTTCGGTGCGGATCGGCGCGCTGTGTGTGGGCCTGTCGGCATTCCTGCGCATCGCGCCGGATTTCGGGTTCGATCTCCCGGGACCTCATCTAGGCATGGCCGTTGTCTTTTGGTCTGCGGCGTTCCTGCTCTGGCTTCGAAACTTCTGGCCGATGTTAAGCCGCATCGACCGTGCCGGCGGCGACTGAGGTCTTTTGCATCCTGTCCGTGGCCGCTCGTTACCGCCCAGGCCAATGGGCTTTGAGAACAGCCGGGTCCGTGTCGATATGTCCTGCACCGATCAGCTCAAGGCAATAGGGAACGGCGGCAAAGACGGCGTTCAGGCAGACGCCGATGCTGCCGGGCGATCCCGGCAGGTTGAGGATGAAGGTCGTGCCGCGCACACCGGCGGTCTGGCGCGACAGGATCGCGGTGGCGACGTGTTCCAGGCTGGCGCGGCGCATCAGTTCGCCGAAGCCGGGGAGCTCTTTCGTCAGGACAGCCTGGGTCGCCTCGGGTGTCAGGTCGCGCGGCGCGGGGCCGGTGCCGCCGGTCGTCAGAACCATGTCGCAGGACTTTGAATCGCATAGCTCGACGAGCGTGTCGCGCGTCGTTTCGAAGCCGTCGGCGATGATGATACGGTCGATCTGCATCGGTGTCGCAACGGTCCGCCGCAGCCACTCTTCCACCGCCGGCCCGCCCCGGTCCTCGTACTCGCCCCGGGAAGCCCGGTCGGAGATCGTCAATATGGCGATACGCATTCCGGTTATCCTCCGAGGGTCGACATGGCCCGCGACAGTCCGCTTACGGTATCCTCACCGATGTGGAAGGCATGCCCCCGGGGCTTGGCGTAAACCGCTTCGCGGATCAGCTGGGCGACCCTTTCATTGCCGTCGGACTGCCGCAAAGCCTCTCGCAGCGGCCGGCCACCTTCATGGCCCAGACACGTGTAGAGTTCTCCGGTGCAGCTGAGGCGGATCCGATTGCAGTCTGAACAGAAATCGCACGACATCGGCGTGATGAAACCGAGCCTTCCGCCGGTTTCATGCAACCGGAAATACTTGGCGGGACCACCGGTCGTGTGCCGCACAGGTGTCAGGGTCCAGCGATCTTCCAGCCGCTGGCGAAGGTCTGAGAGCGGAAGGAAACTGCGGCTGCGGCAGGACGGCGTACCTCCGAGCGGCATTTCCTCGATCAGTGTCAGGTCCATGCCACGCTGGTGGGCAAAGCGGATTAGGTCGTCCAGTTCTTCCTCGAACGCCCCTTTCTGGGCGACCGCATTGAGCTTGACGCCGAGACCGGCGTTCTGCGCCGCGTCCAGGCCGGCTAGGACGCGGTCGATGTTTCCCCAGCGCGTGATTGCCCGGTATCTGTCGGCATCGAGCGTATCCAGCGAGACATTCACACGCCGCACCCCGCAGTCGGCGAGTTTCGCGGCATGGCTGGAAAGAAGCGATCCGTTCGTCGTCAGCGTCACTTCGTCCAGGTCGCCGTTATCGAGGTGCCGCGAGAGGTTCTCGAACAGGCTCATGACGTTCTTGCGAACCAGAGGCTCACCACCGGTGAGCCGGATCTTGCGGACACCGTGATCCATGAAAATGGTCGAGAGCCGGTAAAGTTCTTCCAGCGACAGGAGATCCTTGCGCGGCAGGAACGTCATGTTCTCCGACATGCAATAGCTGCAGCGCAGGTCGCACCGGTCCGTCACCGAGAGGCGGAGATAGGTCGCGGTCCGTCCGAACCGGTCTCCAAGCGTGCAATCGGGAAGTGTCGGATCATGCATTGGCGGCAATCCGCTGCGCAGGGCTGGTGACCTTGAGGCACCAGTCCAGGACCGGATCGAGCATGGGCGGCAATTCCTCGGAGAGATCTCCGGTGAAGAGGCGCCAGGCGTCCAGATATGGCGGGCGCACGGCCGTAAGGACCGGGATGGACAGCTCGACCGCCCGTCCGATGAGCTGACGGAACCCTTCTCCTTCCTGCTCGCCTTTGCCGAACCGGTTGAGGAAAAGAAGGTCTGGGCCGTCTTCCAGCTCCGACAGGAGGCACGCCGTGATTTCGGCGAGACCGCGAGGATCCAGCCGACACCCCTGCGAACCGCTGCCCAGAGGCTGTGAGATTTCGATCGTCTCTCCGGTCGAAATCAGCTCCAGCCCCATGTCCGCACAGCAGGTATCGCCATGGGCGGCACGGCGCTGCAGAACGCCCGCGACGCGCACGCCCTGTTGTTTCAGCCGGGCGGCGGCTGTCTCCAGCAGACAGTCGACCGCTTCGCCCTGGTCCGCCCTGATGGCGCCGCAAAGCGCGATGTGTTCGGTCATTCTATTGGTCCGGTCAGATGATTGGACGGAAGAACAGTGCGTCATGCACTGCGTGGCTCCTGGCCATTTCCCTTTCATTTTTTGCGCAACCGCCATGACTTTGGTCAAGAAGGCCGCTTTCAGCGAGTGCTACTTCGCTTGTCAGGAGAAGGGGGCGGAGAATGCCGGCGCTGAGCAAAAGGGCCTTTTTACGAGGCCGTTTCAAAGAGGAAAATATCATCCGGCCTCCGGGTACGGACGAGCACGTCGCCGACCTGTGCAATCGGTGCGGCGACTGCGCGAAGGCATGTCCCCGGCACATCATTTCGTTCGACCGGGAGGGGCTGCCGACAGTCGACCTGAGCGCGGAGGCATGCCTTTTTTGCAGTGCCTGCGCCGACGCCTGCGAGCCGGCAGCGATCCGGCCCGCGACCGCCTGGAACGTGCGCGCGCAAATGTTGCCGAACTGCCTTTCCTATAACGGCATCGCCTGCCGCGCGTGTGAAGATCATTGCGAAGAACGGGCCATCCGGTTTCGGCTCATGACCGGAAGCCGGTCGGTCCCCGTCGTCGATACGGAAACGTGTACCGGGTGTGGCGAATGCGCCGGCGCCTGTCCGACTGCTTCCATCAGCTTCTACGAATACAAAGCCCATGGGGACACTCAATGCTGAATATCTGCGGCTGCCTCGTCCATGTGAAACCGGGAATGAGCCAGGACGTCATTCCGGCGATTGCCGGCATGGCCGGATGCGAAGTGCATGCTCACGAGAACGGACGGCTCGTCGTCACCGTTGAGGACACGGATGGCAAACGGGCGTCGGACCAGATCATGGACATGCATCAGATCCCCGGGGTCCTGACGATCACGCTGACTTACCATCATTTCGAACCGCATGGCCCGTCCGCGGCCGAAGCGCCTGCGCTCTGAGGAGGCAAAGATGACACTTGATACTTCCCGTCGTTCCTTTCTGAAGGCGTCTGCCGCCGCGGCGACAGCTTCCGCCGCCGGCATCGCACTGCCGGAAACGGCAGCGGCGCAGGCCGGTACGCCCGATATCCGCTGGGACAAGGCGGCTTGCCGTTTTTGCGGTACCGGCTGTTCTGTGCTTGTCGGCACCAAGGACGGCCGCGTCGTCGCCACGCAAGGCGATCCCATGGCGCCGGTCAACCGGGGCCTCAACTGCATCAAGGGGTATTTCCTCTCCAAGATCATGTACGGCGAGGACCGCCTCAGGACACCGCTTCTGCGCAAAACCAACGGCGTCTACGACAAGAACGGCGAATTCACGCCCGTTTCCTGGGACGAAGCCTTCGACATCATGGCCGAGAAGTGGAAGAAGGCGCTGAAGGAAAAAGGTCCTGAAGGCATCGGCATGTTCGGCTCCGGCCAGTGGACGGTCTGGGAAGGTTATGCCGCTTCCAAGCTGATGAAGGGTGGCTTCCGCTCCAACAACATCGACCCGAATGCGCGCCACTGCATGGCGTCCGCCGTTGCCGGGTTCATCCGGAGCTTCGGCATTGATGAGCCGATGGGCTGCTACGACGATCTGGAGCATGCCGACACGTTCGTCCTGTGGGGCTCCAACATGGCGGAGATGCACCCGATCCTCTGGTCCCGTCTGACCGACACGCGTCTGACGAAGCCGGGTGCGGAGGTGCATGTCCTGTCCACGTTCGAGCATCGTTCCTTCGAACTTGCCGACAACGGCATGATTTTCGTGCCGCAGACCGATCTGGCGATTCTCAACTATATCGCCAACTACATCATTCAAAACGATGCGGTGAACTGGGACTTCGTGAACAACCATGTGAATTTCACGAAAACCAACACGGATATCGGTTACGGCCTGCGTCCTCAGCACCCGCTGGAGCAGGCAGCATCCAACCCTGCGCATGACGGCAAGCACGGCAAGATGGAAGGCATCTCCTTTGACGAGTACAAGGAGTATGTTTCCGAATATACGCTGGAGAAAGTGTCCGAACTGTCCGGTGTGCCGGCCGCCCAGCTTGAGCGTCTGGCGGCCCAGTATGCCGATCCCAACCGCAAGGTGATGTCGCTGTGGACCATGGGCTTCAATCAGCACACCCGCGGCTCCTGGGTCAACTCGCTGATGTACAATGTGCATTTGCTGGTCGGCAAGATTTCGGAACCCGGCAACTCGCCGTTCTCGCTTACGGGACAGCCTTCGGCTTGCGGCACCGCTCGCGAGGTCGGCACCTTCGCCCACCGCCTGCCGGCGGATCTGGTTGTGGCCAATGAAGCGCACCGGACCTACTCGGAAGAAAAGTGGAAACTGCCGAAGGGGCTGTTGAACGGCAAGGTCGGCGCCCATGCCGTGCTGCAGCACCGCAAGCTCAAGGATGGCGACATCAACGCCTATTGGGTCCAGTGCACCAACAACATGCAGGCCGCGCCGAACATGAACGAGGAAGGCTATCCGGGATACCGCAATCCGGACAACTTCATCGTTGTTTCCGATCCCTACCCGACGGTGACAGCCGTGGCGGCCGATCTGATCCTGCCGACGGCGATGTGGGTGGAAAAGGAAGGTGCCTATGGCAACGCCGAGCGCCGCACCCAGTTCTGGCGCCAACAGGTCAAGGCGCCGGGCGAAGCGCGGTCCGACGTCTGGCAGGTGATGGAGTTCTCCAAGCGCTTCACCACCGACGAAGTCTGGCCGGCGGAAATTCTGGAGGCCAACCCGGACTACAAGGGCAAGACCCTTTACGAGGTTCTGTACGCCAACGGCCAGGTCGACAAATACCCGCTGTCGGAGACCGCGGAAGGCTTCGACAACGACGAAAGCGAGTATTTCGGTTTCTATGTCCAGAAGGGCCTGTTTGAGGAATACGCGTCCTTCGGCCGGGGCAAGGCGCACGACCTTGCCGATTTCGACACCTATCACAAGGCTCGCGGGCTTCGTTGGCCGGTGGTCGACGGCAAGGAGACCCTGTACCGCTTCCGCGAGGGCTACGATCCCTATGTGAAGGAAGGGGAAGGCGTCAGGTTCTACGGCAAGAAGGACGGCAGGGCCAGTATCATCTTCGCGCCTTACGAACCGGCGGCGGAAACGCCGGATGATGAATATGACCTGTGGCTGGTCACCGGACGCGTTCTGGAACACTGGCACTCGGGCTCCATGACGCGCCGTGTGCCGGAACTGCACCGGTCCTTCCCGTCCGCGGTTGTCTTCATGCATCCCGACGATGCGAAGGATCGCGGATTGCGCCGGGGGCAGGAAATCAGCATTTCGACCCGCCGCGGGGATGTGTTGAGCCGTGTCGAAACACGTGGCCGCAACAAGGTGCCGAAAGGCGTCGTGTTCTTCCCGTGGTTCGACGAGAGCCAGCTGGTCAACAAGCTGACGCTCGACGCCACCTGTCCGATTTCCAAGGAAACCGACTTCAAGAAGTGCGCCTGCAAGGTCGCGCGCGCCTGATTGCCAAGGCAGAAATCCATGCCCGCCAAGAACACCAACAAACCCGCCAACCCGGACCGCCGCCGTTTCATGACAGATACGGCGCGCGGTGCCGCGGGCTGCGCCCTTGCCGGCATGGGTCTGGCCTGGCTTGCGCGGGATGCGCGTGCGCTTCCCGCGACCGCGATCAGACCGCCTGGAGCGCTGGCGGAAGAGGACTTTCTCTCCGCCTGCATCCGTTGCGGACTCTGTGTCCGGGACTGCCCGTACGACACGCTCAAGCTGGCCGAACTGGGTGAGGATGGCATGGCAACGGGCACGCCTTTTTTCACTGCCCGGGATGTGCCTTGCGAAATGTGCGACGACATTCCCTGCGTCGGGGCCTGCCCGACCGGTGCGCTCGACAAGGACCTCGACCGGATCGATGACGCCGACATGGGCGTGGCTGTTCTGATCGATCTGGAGAACTGCCTGAATGCGCTGGGGCTGCGCTGCGATGTCTGCTACCGGGTCTGCCCGCTCATAGATGAAGCCATCACGCTGGAACAGTCGCACAACCCGCGGTCGGGCCATCACGCGATTTTCATGCCGACGGTGCATGCGGACAAATGCACGGGCTGCGGCAAATGCGAGAAATCCTGTGTGCTCCCGAACGAAGCCGCGATCAAGGTTCTGCCGGCGCGGATTGCACGCGCCGACGCCGCCGAGCACTACAGGTTGGGGTGGGAGGAAAAGCAGCCTCTCGTCGATGAGCTGATCGATCTGCCCGACCGGCTTCCGGGGCCCGGAACGGATAATCTCGAGGCGCCGGGAGGCTTCGTCGATGGCTTCAAGCCGTCGTTCACGCTGCCAGGCGGGAGCGCGGGGCAATGAGTGCAAAGACACATTCTCCCGTCGGCTATGAGGCCGCTCGCGTGAAAGGCTGGCTTGGCGCGCACAGGTTTCTCCTGCTGCGCCGCGTCTCGCAGGTCTTCTTCCTCGGTCTGTTCCTCCTCGGCCCCTGGTTCGGCATCTGGTGGGTGAAAGGAAATCTTGCCGGCTCGCTCACCTTCGACACGCTGCCACTGACGGATCCGTTTGTTCTGCTGCAGTCCCTGGCTGCCGGCCACCTGCCGGAACTCACCGCGATTTTCGGCGCCCTCATTGTCGCGATGGTCTACGCGCTGATCGGTGGGCGGGTCTATTGCAGCTGGGTGTGCCCGATCAATCCGGTAACGGATGCCGCGAGCTGGCTGCACCGCCGTCTGGACCTGCCGAAAGGCTGGCAACCGAAACGCCAGACGCGGTTTTTCATGCTTGGCATGGTCGTTGCGGTCTCAGCAGTGACCGGCACCATCGCCTGGGAATTCGTCAACCCGGTGTCCATGGTTCATCGCGGTCTGATCTTCGGAATGGGATTCGCGTGGTCCTTTGTGATCGGTGTCTTTCTGTTCGACCTGATCCTGGCCCGTCGGGGCTGGTGCGGGCACCTGTGTCCGGTCGGTGCCTTCTACGGACTTCTCGGCGAGCGTTCGCTACTACGCGTTTCCGCCCATAACCGGCAGGCTTGCGACAACTGCATGGATTGCTTCGCCGTCTGCCCGGAAAGCCAGGTCATTTCGCCTGCCTTGAAGGGAAAGACCGGCGAGACACCGCTGATCCTCTCCCCGGACTGCACGAATTGCGGACGATGCATCGACGTCTGTGCGGTCGACGTTTTCGCCTTCACCCATCGTTTTGACGATCGCGTCAAGAACACTGTCTCACAGGCGGTGGACGCACCAACCGAACATTCCGTTTGAACGGAGCAACGGAGAATAGAGATGAAACTGCCACTCCTTGGGGGACTTTCAGCCCTCGCGATCTCTACGGTTCTGATAGGCTTTGCCTTGGCCCAGTCTGCAGGAACAGTCCAAAGTCTGCGGGGAGGCGAGTTGCAGGAGACGCTGCCGGCCGACCAGGTTCACAAGCAGATCGAAGGCCGCATGCCGCGAAACTACCGGCAGCAGCCGCCGCTCATCCCGCACTCCGTCACTCAGTATCAGATCGATATGCGCACCAATCAGTGCCTCGGCTGCCACGACTGGACGGTCGCGGGGGAACGCGGGGCGCCAACCTTGTCCATGACCCACTATCTGGACAGGGAGGGCAACCAGCTCGACAGCGTCGCCGGTACACGCTGGTTCTGCAACCAGTGTCACGTTCCCCAGGCGAATGCTCCGGAACTCGTCGGCAACGATTTCGAACCATCCAGCAAAGTGCGCTAACGCGGGAACAGGAGACACACAAGCATGTCCGATCCGCAAGATACACCGAAACAAGGTCTGATCCGCAGGCTTTGGAACGGTTTCTGGAGCCCGGTTTCGGCCTTCAGCGTAGGGTTTATCGTTATAGGGGGCTTCCTTTTGGGGATTGTCTTCTGGGGTGGTTTTCACTGGACACTGGAACTGACCAACACCGAGGAATTTTGTGTCTCCTGCCATACTATGGAGACCAACCTCGGCGAATACCGCGAAACCATCCACTACAACAATCACTCCGGTGTCCGGGCCATCTGCTCAGACTGCCACGTTCCGCACGAGTGGCAGCACAAGGTCAAGGCGAAGATCATGGCGGTCAAGGATGTCTACCATGAGCTCGTGGGAACGATCAGCACGCCGGAAAAATATGAGGCACACCGTCTGAAGATGGCGTCTGCCGTGTGGCGCAAAATGAAGGCCTCCGACAGCCGTGAATGCCGCAACTGCCATTCCTTCGACTACATGGATTTCACGATTCAGGAGAACCGGGCGGCGGCCGAGCATCAAAAGGCCATTGACGAGAATATGACCTGTATCGATTGCCACCAGGGCATCGCCCATGAACTGGCGCCCGGCTCGCTGCAGGAATATCGCCGTGTGGTCGATCAGCTGGCCGGGAACGCTCCGAAAACCGGAGAATCCAGAAACGTCGCTCAAATGCGCTCCTTTGTCGGAAACATCTCCGACTGACGCTCCTCAAGGAGCGCCGCCGATGCAAGGCGGCGCTCGCCCACCTCATGATTTTCAGGAAAAGGCCTCAGCATGCTCGATCTACTTGGAACCATCGGGGGAAATGTCCTCAGCTTTCCCGGTATCTTTGGTCTTGGTCTGGGGATGATGACCAGAAACTGGATCCTCGCATCGATCATGGGGGGCATCGTCGGTGTGATGGAAACACTGGTTTTCACAGGGTTCCACGTGTCCGAAATCAGGCTTGTGGACCTGGCTGTCGCCGTCATCGTCGGTGTTCTGGCTGGAAGTCTCGGATGTGCGATAAGACACAGGGGCGCGACCGTTTAAGGCGCGACCGGGGCGGGGCTCTTGAAACGGGTCCCGTTCCCGGTGCGGTCAGATACGAAACCTGTCGGTCGCCGGACCGAGACCCTTACCGGTACGGACCGCACCGGCCCTGGCGTTGGCTGTAACTCGGTTGGAATGAACTCGATGCGATCGGAAAGGATTTCGGTCGGCCGTTCGCTGGAGATTGCGCACACGCACGCCAAACGGGTAGCGAGGGGCCGGTTTCGGAACCGGCCGAGCTGCGGTTTGGCCTGAAAGCAGAACTTTATGGGTCCGTACGCTAAAGTCCCATATCCGCGCGGAACGGGTAGAACCGCAGCGGGCTTCCCGGCGCCACCTCGGCGCATTTGGGACCGACGACGCCCAGGCCATCTGCCTCGATCAACGGCATCAGCCGTGCGGACCCTGCCCGGCCTGTTTTTTCCAGCAGCGGCAAACCCTCTTCCGTGGAGCCGACGATGTTGCAGGGGAAAAACTCCTGACGACCCGGCCTGCGTTTCCAGCTGAAGGCGGCCCTGGCATGCTGAACGAGAGGATCGCGGCGCATCGCGCCACACAATTCCTCCAGGATCGGCCGGCCCAGGAGCAGAAAATCGACAAAACAGGCAAGAGGGTTTCCGGGCAGCCCCAGATAGACGGCCTTGCCGATCCTGCCGAGAGCGACCGGCTTGCCGGGTTTGATCGCCATGCGCCAGTTTTCAATCGCGCCGCCGGCCTGAACCACCGCCGATTTCAGATGATCCTCTTCTCCGACCGAGACACCCCCGGACGTGACGATCATGTCGTGATCCCGCGCAGCCTCTTTCAGGGTTTGCGCGATGAGATCCCGGTCGTCCCTGATAATTCCCAGGTCTGTCGTCTCGACCGCGTTGGAAGCAAGCAGGGTCTTCAGCATCGGGCGATTGGTGTCGAAGATATGTCCCGGCCCCATGCCGACGCCCGTATCGCGCAGTTCGTTCCCGGTTGAAAGCACGGCGACCCGCACTTTTCTGACGACACAGACCCGCTGGTAGCCGCTCGCGGTCAGAAGGGCGGTATGGCGGGCGTCGAACCGCGTGCCGCCCCGCACCAGAATGTCGTTGGCTTTGACGTCCTCGCCGGCGCGGCGGATATTGTCGCCTTCCGGCACATCGAAGGTCGGCGTGACGGCGCCGTCCGACACGGTCGCATGCTCCTGCATCACGACCGCTTTCGTGCCGCTGGGGGTCGGCGCGCCCGTCATGATGCGAACGGCCTCGTTCTCCCCGATCCGGCCGCCTTTCACGCTGTCGCCGGCAATCAGCCTGCCGACGATCCTGAAGGGTCTCCGGCCGCTGCCTCCCAGCGCAAATCCATCGACTGCCGAATGCTCATGGATCGGCAGCGAGAAGAGCGAAATGGTATCGCCGAAACTCACCCGTCCTGCGGCTTCGGGCAGTGCCACGTCCTCGGTTTCGGATATCGTGCTGCAAAGACCGACGGCGCTGGCCACGGCTTCCTCGACGGTCGAGAGCTTCTTGTCCCGAACGCTGTCGCAACACTCCGCGTAAGTGGTCTCTTTCATGGCTGTCGTTCCCGAAATCCGTCGATGCTCTGGTCTGAAATCTGACAGAAGCTTAGAGAGTTCCGCAGCAAATCCCCTTGATCACGGTCAAGCGCTGCCGGGTGTCACTTGTTTCTTTATTTCGTAAAAAGCCTTGTGCGTCGAGCAATCAAGATTTCAATTTCTCGAACAGCAACCGCAAGAAGTTCAAGGGACCGCCATCCGCTTTGCGGTAGCCAACTTATTGCGTCTTTTTCCGACAAACGATCATTTGAGAAAACTCTTTCAACGCAGCAGCGCATGTTCTTGGAAGGCCAGTTCCCACTACAGAGAGCAATGTCTGAGCCGGGCCACAGCCTCCGGAAAGAAATCGAAGCAAAGTCTTTTCGGCTGAAGGTCGCTTTTTTCGACCTCGTCCAAGTAGACGAACCGTACGAGGTTTGCGGTTCAGCGAGACACTGTGAGCGCCTTCATCATCATGTTCATGATCGTAGCTCTTGGGCTCCGAGCGCTGCACCTTGAGGAACGCCTCGCCAACCGCTTTCCCTTTCGCATCGTTTGGACGGTTTGAAATCCATCTGGTGCTCGGACAACGAATGCATCTCAGTTTAGGTGCCGAAGGAATATTATGGTGTCTGTCACGATGGCACTTTGTCCTTCCGGTCCAGTCGTCATGCGGGAGATGGGGCATACGCAACAACGCTGCCAAGTGCTCTCTACAAGTTCCAGAGATGCAAGCGTGTCCTCGGCAGTGGGATACACCGTGTCTTCCGGTGCCCAGGACCATGGAGCTCTCGATCCGTGGTCCACGATCAAAAGATGTCCACCCGTGTCAACAGCATCTGCGGCCTGTCGCAAGACTTTCGCGCGCGGCCAATCTTGAGGTGCGTGCAAAAAGCTCGCGGTAACCAGATCGAAGGAGCCCTGCGGGAAGGACACGGCAAGATCGTGTTCTTCGAACCGCAGATTTTCGGAAACGCCCGCCTGTCGCGCATTCTTCGCGGCAAGGTCAAGCGCGACTGAGGAGACATCGACCGCCGTTACTTGCCATCCCCGCCGCGCCAGCCAGATCGCATCGTCACCTTTCGCGCAGCCAAGCTCCAAAACGGTGCCTGGCGTGAGCGGCGCAGTGAATTGAGCCAGGGCCGTGCCCGGTCGGCCGGACGAGGTTGAGGATCCTTTGCGGTAATGGTCGTTCCAGAATTTTTTTCGCGTTGCCGTCTGCATGGGAAGCTCCTTCAGGCGCCAAGTGTTAAGTCGGGATCGAATATCAGGGAACGATGCGCAGCTCCCCCAGCTATGACGCCTGCCGCTGCGGCGAGTGTTGCGTTCGGCATCGGGCTGGCCACATCACCGGCGGCAAAAACGCCGGGGATCGAAGTCGCCTGCGTCTCATCCACGTCTAGATACAAACCGGTTGGTCCGGGTTTGGTCGCACAATTCAACTGTTCTGCAAGGTCACACGACGGGGAAGTCTGCGGTGCCAGAAACAGAGCGTTCAGCGGGATCCTGCGGCCGTCGACGAGTTGAACGGCCTCCAGAGATGGGCCAGGACCAAGTAGTTTTGCAACTGGTACGTTTTCGATTTTCACACCACGCGCCGCTAGGTTTTCGGCCTGCTTCGGGTCAGGGTTGAACGAGCGCTGCGTGAAAAGGGTCGTCGGCCCCCAATCCGGCAGTAGCATCGCTTGATGCTGGGCGATGCCATCCCGGGCCAGAACCCCGATCGGCTGATTGTTCAATTCGTAACCGTGGCAATAGGGGCAATGGAGCACCGAGACGCCCCAGCGTTCGGATAGCCCCGGAAGGTCTGGCAAGCTGTCCCGTACCCCATAGGCGAGGATGATGCGGCGTCCCGTCTTTTCTGTGCTACCTGCCAAGGAAATGCGAAAACGCGCTCCTTCTCGGACAGCAGCCTCCGACTGCTCCTCTCGAAAGTCGACAGTGGGATAAGCCGCGAGTTCGCTGCGCAGCGTGGCCAGGATAGCTGCTGGCTGTCTCCCGTCCTGCCCCGGAAACCCATGCGATGACGCGGAAAACCGATTGCGTGGCGTGCCTGTATCAACGATCAGGACGCGCCGGCGGGCACGGGCGAGCTGCATGGCGGCGGACAGGCCCGCGAAGCTGCCGCCAATTATGATGACATCGTAGTCCAAGATTATGCCTCCATGTATCATTAAGTGTTACGAGAGTTTTTGCCTGAAGGCAAGACATGAAACTTTGATTGTTGCGTGACAGGTGATAGGGAAGGAAAAGCTAGAAAAGGACCGTCATAGATGCCCCGCGATTTACGCATGTCTCGCATGCTGCACGTCTTGATCCACCTGGACCGGCACGTAGAACGCGCGACGTCGGATCAGATCGCGAAAATGATCACGACCAATGCCGTGGTGGTTCGCCGCATGATGGCTGGGTTACGGGAGAGAGGAATTGTAACTTCGGAAAAAGGTCACGGCGGAGGCTGGCAGCTCGCGCGCCCCTTGACCGAGATATCCTTGTGCGATGTTTACGAGGCCGTCGGTCGTCCGCCCCTGTTTAATTTCGGCTCGGAAGCAGAGCCGGCAAATTGCCTGGTTGAGCAAGCCGTTGATGCCAGACTTGAGGCAACACTGTTGGAAGCCGAGGAGCGCCTGTTGGAACAGTTCTCGCAGATAGCGGTTGAAGAATTGGCCCAGGATTTCGAGCGTCGTTTCGAAGGAATTCGATCAGCTGAGAGACAGTCTTGTTCCACAATTTCGGAAAAATCTTAGGCATATCGGGATATGCCTGCGATACCCAATTGAATGGACCTATCGAAAAATCGGAACAGCTAAATTCTGAAAATATTATACCTCGACCGTGGATCGTATGCTCCGGCATTCACTGTTTGATTTGAAGTCCGCAGCTAAAAAAGAGGTCCCCTTCACGTGATCGATGAGGGCGCGAAGTTTCGGAGCCATGTTGCGCCGCGCGGGGAAATAGAGATGAAAGCCCGGAAACGGCGGCAGAAACGCCGATAAGAGGGGGATCAGCGCACCGCTTTCAAGGTGGGGCCTGAGGCTGCTTTCCGTCAGAAAGGTGATGCCGCCCCCGGCCAGAGCCATGCGCACCATGAGCCGCAGGTCATTGGTTGTCACCTGGGGCGCGACGGCGACATCGAAGTCCTCGCCGTCTTCTGAGAACTCCCAGCGATAGGGGGCAATGCCGGGCGCGGGACGCCAGCCGATGCACCGGTGATGCACCAGATCGCGCGGGTGGACCGGGGCGCCACGCCGGTCCAGATAGCTGGGCGCGGCGACCACCACCTCCCGTTCCTGCCCGCCAATGGCAACGGCGATCATGTCCTGTTTGATCACCTCTCCCAGGCGCACACCGGCGTCATAACCTTGGGCGACAATATCGAATTCTTCGTCCGTTACGGTAATGTCCAGGGTGATGCCCGGATAATCGGCGGCAAATTGCGCCAGCAGCGGACCGGATAGAAAAGGCTCGGCAATTGAGGTGGCGGCGATCCGCAGCACTCCGGACGGCGCGCTGTCACCGGCAACCGCTTCAAGCGCGGTCTCCACGTTTTGCAGTGGGGTCTGAATGCCGGCCAGCAGCCGTTCACCGGCTTCGGTCAGGCTGACACTGCGGGTTGTCCGGTTGCACAGGGCGACGCCGCATTGATCTTCCAGCTTTCGAATGCCCTGGCTTACCGCCGATCGGGTGACTCCCAATCGCTCGGAGGCGGCGCGAAAGTTTTCCTCCTCTGCCACGGCGAGGAAAATCTTGAGCAGGTTGAGATCCATCAATTGTAAAGCTCAGCTAACCAATTTGATCATGAATGAGGGAATACCGGCAACAGTTCTGTCTGTCTAGCTTGGCCCTGTCCTGACCGGTTCAGGTCAGTGATGCCAAGGGACGCGGGGCGCTCATGCGCTCACATCCCATGGGGAAACCAGGCATGAAACATGCGGAAGTGACCGATGACACGATTGAAAAACCTGACTGTGGGCCTGCTCGCCCTCTTCGTCTCAAGTCCCGCCCTGGCGGATACGCTCACCTGTGCCAGCTCCGGCGCGGATGCGCCTCTGGCCCTGCATAAACACTGGATCATGGAAGGCTGGGAGAAGCGTGCCGGCGACGCGGAGTTCGTCTTTGCCGACAAGATGGCCCGCTATTACGACATGGAAGACCCGGCGGGTGTTTTTTACGACAATTTTGCTCCCGGCGAGAGCCAGCTTTTCGACAATGGCGCGATCTATGGGGCAAATTGGGAAGGCTTGCAGGCCGGTGCCAGATCCGTTCTGCATGCTTTGACCGAAGGCCACAGCGAGCTTCTGGGGCAGCGCATTTCGTCAACGACATTGGGTTTTGTCGGCACGATTGATCGTCTTGACGGCAGCGTCATCCCCTTCAAGGGACGGTCGCAACTGGGCTGGGAGTGTGACGAGGGGGCCTGGAAGATCCGCCAGGAATTGAACTACGCCTGGATTGTCGAGGCAGACACCATCCAGCCCTATTACGACGCGCTTAAAAAAAACGATGAGTGACGCTGCGCCTCACCCCTATGTCGGCCTGTGGGTGACAGAGGATGGCCAAATCCGCCACGAGCTGCTGCCCAATGGCCGTTATGTCGAGGCCCGGGGCTTGCGGGAGCGCGCCTATGAAGGCCGCTACGAAGTGACCGGTTCACATATAGAGTATTGGGACGATACGGGCTTCACCGCCGATGGCGATTTCATCGACGGCGTGCTCCATCACGCAGGGATGGTGCTCTATCGCCAATAGGCTGGTGTCAGCAGTGTCTCCGCAACATGACAGCCTGGGAATGCTTGAAAGTCGCGGAGACATTTCTTCTTAATGCACCAGACTTGTTCATTCGAGGAAAAATCGTGAAGTTGCCTTAGCCGGGTTTCGGCGCGCTTGCCTTGATGGAGAGATCGTTCGGTATCACAGTTCAGTTCTTCTCTTGACCGCTTTCGTGGTGCTTCCGCGCACAAAAACGGAGGCACTGAAATCGGATCAGGAACTGTTACTCAATTGCATTCAGGATAGAAAAATGGCGCACCCGACAGGATTCGAACCTGTGACCTCTGCCTTCGGAGGGCAGCGCTCTATCCAGCTGAGCTACGGGTGCTCGTCGCGCGCGGGAAACCGCGCGGCGGATAGAGGGGTCTGATACTTCATCTGCCCGGCTTGGGCAACGGCTTTCTGAGATTTTGGACAAGATATCCAGCTGGGCCATCGGCGTCCGAACGGAAAAATGCACGCCGGGGTGATAGGGCGGCGCGCCTGCTGCGTATCTGTCCTGAACGACACCCAAGCCAGGGCCACGAGATGAAAGAAAAGAACGGCTGCCGCAACCTTGTTCTGGTCCTCGGGGATCAGTTGACGACCGGCATATCGAGCCTGAGAAGGGCCGATCCGGCGCGGGACCGGGTGCTGATGGTGGAGGTAACGGAGGAGGCGACCTATGTGCGTCATCACAAGAAGAAGATCGCCTTCCTGTTTTCCGCCATGCGCCATTTTGCCGAGGAGCTTCGGGACAAGGGATGGGCGGTCGACTATGTGAAGCTCGATGCCGCAGACAATACCGGCAGCTTCCAGGGAGAGGTCGCCCGGGCCTGCGCGCGGCTGGCCCCGAAAAGGCTCCTCGTCACCGAGCCGGGGGAGTGGCGCGTCCTGGAAGACATGCGCGGATGGCAACAGGCCCTGGGGCTTTCCGTGGAACTCCTGACCGACACCCGCTTTTTCTGTTCGCTGCCGGAGTTCCGCGCCTGGGCAGGCGTGCGGAAACAGCTGCGGATGGAGCATTTCTACCGGGAGATGCGCAAGAAGACCGGCCTGCTCATGGACGGCGGCAAGCCGGCCGGCGGCAAATGGAATTACGACGCGGACAATCGCAAGCCCGCCCGGCCGGATCTCTTCATGCCGGAGCCGAGGCGATTTGCGCCGGACAGGATCACGAAAGAGGTCCTGAAACTGGTCGAAGACCGGTTTCCGGATCATCCGGGTGCTCTGGGGCCCTTCTGGTTCGCGGTGACGCGCGCGGACGCGGAAGCCGCCCTCGGCCATTTTCTGGAAACCGCCCTGGCCGACTTCGGCACCTATCAGGACGCCATGCTGAGGGGGGAAAAATTTCTCTTCCACTCCGTTCTGTCGGTCTATCTGAATGCCGGCTTGCTCGATCCGATGGACCTTTGCCGCAAGGTGGAGACGGCGTACCGGGAGGGCCAGGTGCCGATCAACGCCGCGGAGGGCTACATCCGCCAGATCCTTGGTTGGCGGGAATACGTGCGCGGCGTCTACTGGCTGAAGATGCCGTCCTACGGCGACGGGAACGTCTTCCGGGCAAGCGCACCGCTGCCGGGCTTCTACTGGACCGGCAGGACGGGCATGCGCTGTCTTTCGGAGACGGTCGGACAGACCCTGGAGGAAGCCTACGCCCATCACATCCAGCGGCTGATGATCACGGGCAATTTCGCACTGCTTGCCGGCGTCGATCCCCGTGAGGTGCACGAATGGTATCTGGCGGTCTACGCGGATGCCTACGAGTGGGTCGAACTGCCCAACACGCTGGGCATGAGCCAGTTCGCCGACGGCGGGCTGCTGGCGTCGAAACCTTACATGTCCAGCGGCAACTATATCGACAGGATGTCGGATTACTGCGCGACCTGTGCTTATGACGTCCGGACGAAAACCGGAGAGGGAGCCTGTCCGTTCAACGCGCTCTACTGGCATTTTCTGGACCGCAACACGGATGTTCTGCAAGGCAATCCGCGCCTGGCGCAACCCTATGCGTCGTGGCGCAGAATGGAGGCTGGCCGGAAACAATCTTATCTTGAAACCGCGTCCGAATTTCTGAAGCGATTAAGATCGGGCGCCGAGGTTTAATAATGTTTCCGGAAAGGTCCCGGCTTCAAGCCGCGCAAGGCGCATTTTCGGCGGAAACAGGCAGGATAAACGCCGGATAAAAAAAACGCGCAGCTATAAAAAGCTGCGCGAAAAAAGTTACTGTGCACGTGGCCCCATCGACCACGGCCGCAACTCTACCGGCATCTTCGGCGATTGTCATTACCGTAAAATATTTTATTTTTTGATTCACCCTAATGCGACTGATCGTTATTCACACTCAATCGGACGTGAATGTACAAGACCTCGAAATGAAACCTGTTTGGCGGACCGGCGACGGAAAATCAGCCCTCAGGCAATCCCGCGGTAGAGGACGCCGGGGACAGTTCCGCGGATCCCTATGCCGCAGGATGCGGGGGAGTTTCCGGGGCATCCGGCGGGGGTATGCGCCTGCCGGAGACTGATGGGCTAGCGGCAGTTTTTCCCGAGCTTCGCCGTTTCTTTCGCGGATTGGCCGGACACCCGCACGCGCGTGATGCCCTTGTTGACGAAGCCGAGTTCGCTTGCCGCCTGGAGGGTCAGGTCGATGACGCGGCCGCCGGAGTACGGCCCCCTGTCGTTGATCCGTACCGTCACCGTTTTGCCGTTGGAGAGGTTTGTCACGTCGACAAGAGTGCCGAAGGGCAGTGTACGGTGCGCGGCGGTCAGCCCGGCCGGATCGGCCCGCTCGCCGCTCGCGGTGGTGCCCCTCAATTTGTACCAGGACGCCTTGCCGCACTGGTGAAAACTGCCGGCGGACGCGCCTTGCGGGATGATCAGCGCAAGCGCGGCTGCAGCGATTACGGCGGCGCTTCGCAAGCCGCAAGGTTTGATCGGTGAAAACATGACGGTTCCCTGCCGTGGGTTCGGCCCTCCTCACGGGAAAGGCGATAATCGAAACGCGGCCCAATATCACCCGGGAAGGGCGCGAATGCGTCAGCAGGATGATAAAATTGTGGCGGTCTGCCTCTGGGGAATTGTAAGGTCACGCCAGGCTTGGCAACAGGTAAGACGGAAAGTAGATCTAATTTTATATTTATTTTTATCCAGAAGATAAACAATTTGTTTACGATAAAAATCCTAAGACCTGTGGGTATAGTTTAACGAACCCAAATTCGACCTAAATTATGTTAGAGATTCATTCATAGAAAAGGCGCTTCAACGTTTTCAAAAAGGCGCCACGCAGACCCATTTCGAAAGGACATTCTGGTGCAAGTCAGCGCTCGGTTAACGGGTGACCGGCGGAGGAAATCCGGCCCCGGAGACGCAAATTCGCTTACCGGGTTTCACACCTCCCTTTTAGAGGTGCTGCCCCATGCGGCTGCCTATGTCGTGCGGGACGGCCGCATTCTGTTTAAAAACAAACGTTTGAACGCCGTGTGCGCCGAAGCGGGCGTCGAAACGGTGCCTCACAACCTCAAGAGTCTTTTGTCGTCAACAAGCTGGAACCGCTTCGAACCGGTGCTGTCCGCTGCCTTCGGCGGCGTTCCGGCGCAACTCAGTGCGCCGATTTCGCTGCGTTCGGGCGCCGTATTGTGTGAAAATCTGATTTGCACCTCCTTCGTTTCGCTGACCGGAGAGCATCAGGCGGTCCTCGTTCAGTTCGACGGCCCGGAAGCCGTGGAAAACGCCGCGTCGGCGAACAACCGAACTGCCGCCAACGAACTGCCGAATGACGCAACGGAAAGCGCCGGCCGTCTGCTTGAACATTTTCCGGACGACGTTCTGGTGTTCGAGCGCGGGCAAACGCTTGAGGACAGGGCAAGGACGCTGCGCGACGCTATTGGCGGGAACTGCCAAATCGGCATGCTGATCGAGACGCTTGACGCGATCGGAGAAGAGCTGCCGCAAACGCTCTACATTGCCGAGAACCACGGCTTTGAAGCGGCCGATCATCTGGGCGGGCGTCAAATGTGCGAAATCCGGCTGGTGTCCGTTCCGGGTGCTGACAGCGGTCAGAACGATGCTGCGGCCACCATGGCTATCTTGCGGCGGAATGTCGATTGCCCGCGCGAAGTCGCCGAAAACAAGCGGCTGGCCTACCAGGATCCCTTGACCGGACTGGAAAACCGGCGTGCGTTCACGAGATCGCTCAAGCGTGAAATGGATCGTCTCGCGACCGAGAAGGAAACCGGTCTGGCCGTTTTTTACATCGATCTGGACGAATTCAAGAAGGTCAACGATCTCGGCGGGCACGACGCGGGCGACGACATGCTGCTGCGTGTGGCCACCTGCCTGCGCCTGTGTGTCGGGGCGTTCGGAACCGCTGCCCGGATCGGGGGCGACGAATTCGCCGGCATGGTGCCGGTGGCCAGCGAAGGCATGGCGCTGGATGTCGCGGAACAGATCCTCGATGCGCTCGGCCGTATCCGGCTCGAGGTGGCCGACCGCGTTTTCACCATCAGCGCCTCTATCGGGATCGCCTATATAGACACCTGTCTGCCGCTTTCGGACTTCGATGCCTCCGCGATACTGGTGCTTGCCGACCGTGCGTGCCTTCGCGGAAAGCGGGTGGGGGGCCGGTCGGTTCATCTCCACACCGTTCAGTCCAAGGATTGCAGCCCTTCGTGCGGGGTTCCGGCGGAAGTGCAGGACCCGGGACATTTCAGGGGCAACGAACTTTCATTGCACGTCGCACCGATCGTCGATCTGAAGAAAGGCAGTGTCTGCGGTTCCGATGTGCTGCTGCGCCTGCAGGCGGACCGGCCGGAGGGCCAGACTTCGCACGGCTGGATTTCCGCGGCGCGGCGGAGCGGGCTGATCGCGCAGGTCGACAGTTGGACCCTGGAGAGGGTCCTGGACACTGCGGAAGACTGCGGGGCTCGCACCTTCCTGAGCGTGAGCGTTTCGGCGGAATCGGCCCGCGCGCCCGAGATCCGGGACGGGCTGTTCAATCGTTTGTCCGCCAACCCCTTGCTGGCCTCCCGGTTGTGCCTGGAGATCGGCGAAAGGGACTATCTGCGCGAACCGGCGACGGTTGAATCCTTTTTCCGGTTCGTCAGCGATCTCGGTTGCCAGACGGCGATCGACGACTTTGCCGGTCACTGGCCGGTTCTGTGCCGGCTCACCGGCATGCGGGTCGAATGGCTCAAGCTGGAGGCCGGCCTGACCCAGCAGGTGGTGGAAGAACCGGCGAAGGCGGCCATCCTGGGCGGACTTGTCCGGGCCGCGAACGAACTCGGCATCAAGGTCATCGCCAAACATGTGGAGACGGCCGAAGAGGCGGCAACCCTGCGGGATCTGAATGTGGAAGCTGCTCTCGGCTGCTATTTCGGAGCCCCGGAACCCTGGCTGTGGGAACGGTAGCGTATCCGCGTTCCCACTATTGTCCCAGAAAGCGGGCTGCAAGGCTGCGGGCATGCGAGAACGCGGCCTCCGCGCCGGCGGTGGCGCGTTCCCGGGCACTCCCGTCGAGCTCGGCCGTATCGAGACAGGCGGTGAAGCGCCGCCACTGCGCGGCCCGACCGTCGGGAGACGCCGCGAGGTGGCGTGCGCCATGGCTGTCCGAAAGACCGAGCTTCAGGGCCGCCTTGTAGAGAAAGGCGGCGCCGAGGTTGGAGCCTTCCAGGACGTAGAGCCATCCGAGCCCTTCGGCCATATCCGGCGGGACGGACGCGGTTTCCGCAGCCGGAACGCCGGGCATGAGGACACCCAGATCGGCCATGTCCGCCATGATCGCCGGCAGGCGCGCCAGTGTGGCGAGCGGTGGAATGAGCGCCTGCAGCGCGGCGTCCTCGTACAGGCCACAGGCATCCCGGTGGAGCACATATTGCATGCACAAGAAGCGGCGGTATCTCTGAAGGCTGGCGAATGGCCGCGCCGCCATGATCTCATTGTCCAGTAGGTCGTGCGTGTGGCTTGTGGCCGCCTTCAGAAGTTTGCTGAGGGGGGCATCCGAGATCCGTGGGGGCTCTGTG
Organism: Roseibium aggregatum; assembly: GCF_017309185.1. Taxonomy (GTDB): domain Bacteria; phylum Pseudomonadota; class Alphaproteobacteria; order Rhizobiales; family Stappiaceae; genus Roseibium; species Roseibium aggregatum_B. Next base: position 141,091 of record NZ_JAEKJZ010000005.1, read on the forward strand.
TGCGTCATGCCTGATCCTGTGGCTGGAGAGAACGGGAGGGTTTGTTATTCCTCGCGGAAAGCGCGCTGAACCTGGTCGGTGAGCGGCTTGAAAAGATAGGACAGCGCGGTGCGCTTGCGGGTCTGGATAAAGGTTTCGGCCGGCATGCCCGGCACGAGAACCAGACCGTTCAGGCGTTTGCGTTCCGCCTCGGGAAGGAAAACCCGGACCAGATAGAAGGCGGTGCCGGTTTGGGGATCCTCGCTCAGGTCCGCCGCGATCCGTTCGACCCGGCCGTTGAGCTCCGGCGTGGTGCGCTGGCTGAATGCGCTGAGACGAACCAGTGCGCTCTGGCCGACAAAGAGCTGGTCGACATCCTCCGGCATGACCCTCACATCCAGTGACAGGCTGTCGTTTTCCGGAACGACAAGCATGATCCTGTCCGCGGGAGACACAACGCCGCCTACCGTATGAACGGCGAGCTGATGCACGGTGCCGGATTGCGGCGCGCGAATGTCGATGCGCCGCAGTTCCTCTTCCGCCGCATGTTTCCGCTCGACCAGTTCGCCGATCTCCATCTGGACCTCGCTGAGGCTCCGGCCGACTTCGGTCTTGAAATCCTGCTCGATCTGCAGGATCTGGAGTTCAGCCTCGGCGATGCGGCCCGCGGCCTGAGCTGCGGCTGCCGTGGCTTCGCCGCGGTCGCCCTCGAAGGAGGCGGCTTCCCGCTCAAGGGCGCTCAGCCTCTGAACGGATACGAGCTTCTGGGTATAAAGGGGTTTGAGCGAGGCGATCTCGTCTTCGAGTACGTCAAGCGCGCGCGTGTATGCGCTGCGCTGAGTCGAATATCCGTCGATCTCGTGCCGGTATTGTGCGATCCGCTCTCGGAGCTGCGCTTTCTTGCTGTCTCTGAGATTCCGGCGGAAGGCAAACAGAAAATTCTCGCTCCGCACGGCCTCTCTGACATCCGCGTCTCTTTCAGAGAGCGCAAGCAGCCTTTTTGAAAAAGCGATCCGCTTCATGTCGTCCCGCTCGGCCCGCAGTCTTTCAAGGCGCGACGTCAATTCGTTATGGCGCTTGGTGACAATGGCAAGATTGGTGCGGGCTTCCGTGTCGTCCAGCGTCAGAAGGATCTCCCCGGCTTCGACCTTCTGCCCTTCCTTGACAAAAAGACTGCCGACAACGCCCCCGGTCGGGTGCTGGACCGCCTTGACGTAAGTTTCCACGACGAACGTGCCTGGGGCGACCACCGCACCGGCCAGCGTGGTCGCGGCTGCCCAGCCGACAACGCTTATTCCAAGCGCGAGGCTCATGATGCCGCACAGGAGAATGTGCCTGGAAAGCGAGCGTTTCAACGCGGTCTTTCTACTCATTTTCTTTTCCCTGTTCGGTCATCGGGGCGGTTTGGATGTCCCCCTGAACGGAACCGTTTGCCACGACACGCAGGGGATTGATCATCTGCGCTCCGGGAGACGTCGCGGCGGGAACGGGTTTTTTCAACACTTGCGCAAGCACCTGTTCCTTGGGCCCGTAGGACTTGGCGCGACCGTTCTCAAGCAGGAGGATCTGATCCACGGCAGCCATTGCACTGGGCCGGTGTGCGATCACCACCGCGATGCCGTTCCGGTCTTTCTGATGCTGGATCGCTTCAAGCAGTCCTGCCTCGCCGCCGGCGTCCAGGTTCGCGTTGGGTTCGTCCAGCACCAGCAGAAACGGATCGCCGTACAGCGCACGCGCCAGACCGATCCTCTGCTTCTGGCCGCCGGAAAGCCCGGCGCCGTCTATCCCGATTACGGTTTGATATCCTTGGGGAAGCGCAGTGATGAAGTCATGCGCGCGCGCCGCCTTCGCGGCGTCGACAATGGACGCATCGGACGCATCATGCTGAAAACGTGCGATATTTTGGGCAATCGTTCCTTCAAAAAGTTCGGCGCTCTGTGGCAGATAGCCGACATGCCTGCCGAGATAGGCCGGATCCCACTGGTCCAGAGTAGCGCCATCAATGCGGATCTCACCTCGCACCGTTTGCCATATACCGGCAATCGCTCGTGCAAGTGTGGTTTTGCCGCAGCCGGACGGACCGATGACGCCGAGTGCAGACCCCGCCTCCAGGAGAAATGAAATGTTTGCAAGGCCGGGGGCCTGGCCTCCGGGGGGCACGACGACGATGTCGCTCACCTGAAGGGACCGGGCGGGCGGCGGCAGTTTCAACACGCGTTCCTGTGTGCCGAAGTCCCGGACGATGGTCTTCAGGCGTTGCCATCCCTGCCGGGCGGTGACGAAATGCTTCCATTGGCTTATGGCTGTATCGACCGGCGCCATGGCGCGACCCATCATGATGGACGCTGCAATCATGACACCGGCCGAGGCCTCCTGCTGGATCACGAGCCAGGCACCGACAGCCAGAATCGCCGACTGCAGGGCCTGTCGAAGCGAGCGGGAAGCACCGTTCATGGCGGAGCCGAAATCGGCGCTCTTGCGATTTGCGTTCAGATAGGCGTCGTTGCTGTCCTGCCATCTAACGTGAATGGAGTGTTCCATGCCCATGGCCCGGATGCTTTCCGCGTTCCGCCGGGCGGATTCCGACAGAGCTGCGCGCTCGACGCCTTTCTGCGTCGCGGTTCTTGCGGGTCCCCGCACGGCAATATCCGAAGCAAGGGTGATCGCGAACATCAAAACGGCGCCGGCAAGGGCGGTCACTCCGAGCCAGAAGTGAAGCAGAAAGCAGACGGCCAGGTAGAAGGGGACCCAGGGCAGATCGAAAAAGGCGCCGGGCCCGGGCCCGGCGAGAAACGCCCGGACGCAATCCAAGTCGCGCATCGGCTGCTGCCCGTCGCCGGGAAGACGGGTGCGCAAGGGTGCTCGTGCAATCGCGGACAGAACCTCGCTGGAAAACCGGGCATCGAACCCTTCGCCAAGCCGCAGGAGCAGGCGCGCGCGCAGTGCGTCCATAATGGCCTGAAAGGAGTAAAGCACGCCGGCCAGAACGCAGAGCGCCACAAGTGTCTGAATGCTACCGCTGGCCAGAACACGATCATAGACCTGCAACATGAACAGAGGACCGTTCAAAGCGAGCAGGTTCAACAAGGAACTGGCAAAAATCAGCGCGAGGATCGCCCGCTTGACCGGTATGGACAGGAGTACTGTCCCGGCATCGCGCCGGGACAGCAATTCCTTATGGCCTTTAGCCACCGTCAGTTCATCCTCTTGTCAGGCAAACAGGAAGTCTGACGCGTCGAGATCGGTGTAGTCCGTGCCGACAAGGACGATGCTATCCGAACCAAAGGCGACCTGAGCGGCGTAACCGAGGTCGGTGATCCCGAGGCTGGCGAAGCTCGTCACGCCCCAGGCCGACACATCGAGCAGGTCGGTGCCGTCCAGATAGCCGGATGTAGATCCGTCGGGACTTGCGACAACGGTATCGTTTCCGCCGGAGAACACGAAGGTGTCAGCACCCCCGAAGCCGGTCAGGACATCGGAAGCTGCTGTGTCATTGATAACGGTACCGACTTCCGCGAGATAGTCGAAAAGGTAGCTCGTTGAACCGAGCACGGTCAGGCCGTAGATGGCATAGTCGAGTGCATCCAGCGCTCCGGAAGTGTCGAAGGACGCATCGTTGGTGATCACCAGTTCCGAGGAGACCGAAATCCCACCGCTGGTCGACTCGCTGTAGCCCGTGCCCAGCGTGATCGTATCGACGTCGCCCGTGAGATTGCCCTGGCTCGCGTATTGCATCTCACCGTCCATGACGATGCCGTTGCTGCCGCTGGTTCCGGCACCCCACTGATCGTATGTGGCGGTATCGTCCGGCACAGTTACGATTCCGTCGGTTGCGTTCCAGAACGAGCCATAGTTATTTGTGAATCCGTTCTGCCAGCTGTACAGGTAGGAAACTAAATTCGATGAAGAGCTGGTCAGGTCAATCGTGGCAGCCATGGTGTACTCCCTTGAGTTTTGCTGCGGTTACCCGGTTCGCCGGGCAATGACACCCCGGCCGGACTGCACTCCGGCCGGGGTGTTTCGGGACAGGTTCGCCCCGAAACGGTGATTTGGCTCGATGAGATGAATTGCCTGACGCCCGAAGCTGTCCTGCGCACGGTCGCCTCAAAGGGGCGGTTGCCAGATGTGTGAGGAGGGTATTTGGGGTGATGTAAAATCCAGGGTTGTGTTGCTGGTGTGCCATGACCTGTCCTGGACTTGCGCAGTGCCGCATTGAGATATCCGCCTCTCTTGTCTGGTTAAAACCTGATTTTCAAAGAAGCCTGCATCGTGCGTCCCGGCGCCACATAGGCGCTGTTGATCGGCAGATAGTTGATATCGGTTACGTTGTTGACGGACATGCGCAGGACAGCGTTGTCGGTCACCTTGAAGGAGCCGTACAGGTCGAGCGTCGTGTAGGGGTCGCCGTTTTCGACGACATTTCCTTCGGTATCGAGCTGGGGGTCGCTCGATGGCGTTGCATGGTTCATGCGCGCTCCGAGGGAGAGCCGCTGATCGAACAGGCGCACGCCCGCGTCCAGCACCAGCTTCTGCTTCGGCGGGACTGTTGAGTTCCAGAATATGGATTCGCCGGTGGTCGAAAGCGTTCCGTTGCTGAAGGTCTGGGTTTTCTGGGGCCAGTCGATTTCGAGAAGGCTGAAGGAACCGCCGAACCAGAAGTAGCCGGCATCGTAGTTGCCCTCCAGTTCGACCCCCTTCATGTTGGCGGTGCCGTCGAGATTGACGAAACTGTAGAAATCCATGCGTGAGGGAACGTGGGTGACAAGGTCGCCGACCACGATGTAGTCGTCGACTTCGCGGTAGAAGCCGCTCACCTTGAGCCGAAGGCGGTCGTTATCGGTAAAGATCTGGTCGGCGACCAGGTTTGCACCGATCTCGTAGGTCCTGGCCTTTTCCGGACGCAGGTCCGTATTCGGCGCCAGGTTTGTGCCGATAATGTCTCCCGGTGAAACCGACCCGGAGGCAAAGGCCTCTGACAAGGTCGGCGGCCGGAAACTCTGGGAATAGCTGGCATAGGGCTTGAACCAGTCGACAGGGGCAAACTCGATCGTCGCGGAAGGCAGCCATGCCGCGTCAGTGCGATCGATTTCCTCCGTTTCGGAAAGGTAGTCATTGGGGGCGTAGGTGACGCTGGTGCCTGCGATGTACCATGCGTTGTTGAAGACCTCGCCCAAAGCGGTGCTGCCGATCAGTCCGGCGATGAACGGATCGAACCCCAGGTAGTTGATGAAATAGTCGACCTGGGAAATAACGGCGCCGGCTGTCGTCGTGGTCGTGCCCAACTGGTAGAAGTAGGTTGGATTTCCCTTGAGGCGGGACCAGTCGTAGCGCAATCCTCCCGACAGGGTCACCCAGTCGGCCGGTTCCAGGGTCCCGTTCATGAAACCGCTCGCGATGTCGCGGCGACCGGGAGGCGTCCACGAGCCGTAGCTGTTCGCGAAGAGCGGATTGTCGTCGATGGCGGAGCTGGAGGCACTCTTGTCCGCGACATCGCGAAACGCTTCGATACCGTAGTTCAGGCTCAGGTCGCCCAGAGCGGTGGAAAGCTCGGATGTGTTTTCCAGAATGACACCGAAACTGGTGAATGCCTTGCCGATGTCGGTTTCGGCGGCGACGAGGGTGGTTCCGGCGTATCGCGCGTCCCGCGTCTCGTCAATCTGCGAAAGCTGGGCCCAGAACTTTGCTGAAAGATCGATCATGGGCGTGTCCGGTATCCAGTCCACATCGGCGATGATCGTGTCGCTACCGGCGTCGAAGGAGCTGCCGTCTGCGCCTTCGCCGACGGCATAAGCAAAGTCGTTGTGCTGGTGCAGCCACGCGAGCGAGGCGGTAACCGTTTCGAACTCCGCTTCTATCTTGGCAAGCGCGCTCCAGTTGCGCCGGTAGGTCAGGTCGAAACGTCCTTCCGCATCCCCGAACTCACCGGGTTCGTATTCGCTGAGTTCTTTGCTGCTGGCGCCCAGAGTCACAGAAATGGCGTCGCCGAGCCGCACGGCACCGACAAACGCGCTGCTGTAGTCGTAGCCGTTCGTGCCCGCCGCGCCGGTTGCACTCACGCCCCACCTCTCGCCGGGTGCTATGACGTCGTCCGCGCGGACGAGGCGAAAATCGACGGTGCCGCCCAACGAACCGGCGTTGTTGGCAGAGGCATTTGTTTTCTTGGTAATATCGACGGCGCGAACAAAGGCGGTGTCGACAAACGCCATGCTCATGCCGCCGATATCGGCCCCGCCGTAGCGTCCGCCGTCCTGGGAGTTCAGGCGGGCGCCGTCGATCGAGACGATGACGCGCCCCTCGTCCTGAAGGCCACGGATATTGGGCGAGACGGTCGGGAAACTGCCGACCGTGGATCCCGCATACACACCGGACGCCGAATTGAAGAGTTCGTTGGTGTCGCGAACCGCCAGGTTCTCTATCGCTTCGCCCGAAATGACACTCACGCTGTCGGGCACTTCATAAACCCAGTCCGGCGTGCCCTGATAACCGCTTCCCTCTTCGTCTGTGACGACAACGACGTCGAGCACATCTCCTTCGGCACCGGTTGCCGGCGCCGCCGACGATCGAGCCGAGGCGATGATCACCGCGCCGCTTTCCGACAGCCACCAGTAGAGGCCGGTACCGGAAAGCATCTGCGTGAGCGCCGAATAGGGATCCATTGTTCCGGCGACCGGGTTGGTCCGCACACCGGCGGCGCTCGACGCGGCCAACGAAACCTGCAGACCCGATTGCCTGCCAAAGGCCGCAACGGCCCCGGCAAGGGGCTGACCCGGAATGTTGAAACTGCGCACCTCGCCCTGTGCCTGCTGGGCGAATGCCGTGCCGGTCAGGACCGTCGAGGCCGCGGCGCCAAGAACAATCGACGCAATCGACGTTGCGCATAGGAAGCCGTTGCATACCCGTCCGGCTTTTTTTCTCTTCCGGCTGCTGCCGGCTTTTCCGTTACTCGCCATACCCTTACTCGTCTTTACTGTCGGCGATCCGGCCGGAGGCATCGGATCTCAGACTGTTAGACGTGTGGCGAAGGCAAATTTTTCAGGGTGGATCAGAAAAATATGAAATAAATGTTCATATTTTAAAATCAGCGGGTCAGAACGTGGACATAGCCGGTTATTTCATGGGATTGCCCACCGAAAGGCGCGACGAGCGTGCGCAAGGCGCGTTCCGGATCCGACAGGTCGTAGACCCCCGTGACCCTCATGGAGGCAAGTTCCCTGTCTGGAATGGTGACCCAGCCGCTCTGGTAGCGGCCGAGCTGTTCGGCGACCGAGGCAACGCTCTGGTTTGAAACGACAAGCCGGTGTTCCCGCCATGCCGCGATCCCGGCGGGATCGACATCGAGGGTTTGAGCCGTGCCATCGGCGTTTTGAAGGTTCAGCGCCTGTCCCGGTTTGAGGGTAAACCGTTGCGACAGGTCGTTGGACGCATGCGCCTGGACCGAGCCGTTCAACAAGGCGACACTCGTGGTTTCCCGGCCCCGCCTGACGTTGAACTCCGTCCCCAGTACGACAACGTTCAGATCGGCGGCGGTTACGATAAACGGCCTGTCCGGCATGTGCGCGACGTCGAAAAAGGCCTCGCCCGACAAGAGCACGACACGGCGAGGGTTCCCCTCCATCTCCGTCCTGATGGCGCTGGCTCCGGCAAGGGTGACCGTGCTGCCGTCCTCGAGCCGAACCGTTCGGATCTCCCCCGCTCCGGTGTAATGATCTGCCTGAAGCCGAAGCAGCCAGACGGGCGCAAGGAGCAGGAGGAGACAGGCTGCCACCGCGAGACAGGCCGCGGCAGTCTTGCGGGCGGGAAGGATCCGGCGCACGGCGGGCTGCGCACCTGCAGGCCGGCTCTGTCCGTGGGAGGAAATGCGGGTATCGGTCTTTCCGGCAGCAAGCGGATCCAGGCCCTTCCAGGCCTTGAGTGTCCGGTTCCACGCCCTTTCATGGGCAGGATCCAGTCCAAGCCACGTCTGAAAGCTTTCGGCAAGCTCGCGGTCGTCAGGATTTTCTTTCAACCTGAACAACCAATCCGCGGCCTCTTCCGGTACCGTGCCCGGAGCTTCCGGCTCTGACTGTCGATCCAAACTCTTCACCCGCGCCTCTCCCAGCGATCCGTGATCTGTGCGGTCTCGTCTGTTCCTGCTCGTATTGGGACGAATAGCAGCACGGTTTTTTTCAGCGCAACCGCAAATTAATTGTCGTCGTCCATGAGGCCGGCAAGCGCGGCCATCGTCTTGCGAAGAAGCCTGTGTACGCTGGACACGGAAATTCCGAGTTGTTCGGCGATCTGCTCCATCGTGAACCCACCGAAGCGATACATCTCCAGTGCGGTCCGGGTTTCTTGCGAACAGGTGTCAAGATAGTCCGACAGCCGCTTGAGTTCGTCTTCGAGAAGGAGATTTTTTTCCGGCGTGGTGACGTCTTGCGGGCGCGTCCAATGCGGCAGGTCGTCGGAATGCAGTCTTGTTTCCAGTTTCTTGCGCCGGGTCCAGTCGACCGCGAGATTGTAGGCGATCTTGAACAAATAGGCACGGGAAGATCCTTTTATGGGGGTCTTGCTCGGCTGGAAGCGTAAAAATGCCTCCTGAACGATGTCTTCCGCGTCTTCCCGCGAACCGATGATCGGAGTGACGTAATTGACCAGCGCCAGCCGGTAGCTCAGATAGCTCGCCAAGCGGCTCTCACCGTCCTTTGATCCCATTGCTCCTCACCTGTGTCCGGCACGAAGAGGCCGGTGATTGTGCTTGTGCACGGAAGCTGGGGGAGCACGTCTATTCATCGGGAGGCAAGCTTACCGGTCTCGAGCGGTTAGATGTCCGGAACGATTGAACAGCCGTGCGGGCCTAGGCTATCTTTTGGTTGAAAACCTTCGTAATAATACCTAACAAAAAAACTCATATTTTTGCAAGAGACTTCTTCACGCCGGCATTTCCATGGAGCCGCAAACAAAAAAGGCGGCGTTTCCGCCGCTTCAGACCGCAGACAAACTTCACCGCGTCATTCCGGACAGTGTGCCGCGAAGCGGCATCACGTGAGCCGGAATCCAGAAATCAGTGCGAGTGTCAGCGAGCGCCAATTCTAATAGCTACTTGAATTAACTTAGCTATTGAGCACCTTTGGTGCGAAATACGTCTGGATTCCGGATCAGCGTTCGGCTGACGCCTCACTTGTCCGGAATGACGACACGATGGTTTGTCAGCAAACTGAAGCAGCGTTTCCGCCGCTTTTCGTCCCGGCATCACGAACCGCGATCAGATATCCAGATTGGCCACGGCGAGCGCGTTGTCCTGAATGAACTCGCGGCGCGGATCGACCTCGTCGCCCATCAGCTTGGTGAAGATGTCGTCGGCGTCGTCGGCCTCCCTGACCTTCACCTGCAACAGCGAACGGACGTTCGGGTCGAGCGTGGTTTCCCAGAGCTGTTCCGGGTTCATCTCGCCAAGGCCTTTGTAGCGCTGCAGCGAGATGCCTTTCTGGCCGAACGAGAAGACCTGCTGGAGCAGCGCGCGCGGGCCGCGGATTTCCGTCGACGTGTCTTTCCGGCGCAACACCGCGGCCTTGCCGTAGACCTCTTTCAGATGGTCCGCATGGGCCGCCAGCCGGCGCGCGTCCGCGGAACCGAGCAGGGCCACGTCGATCGTGGCCGCTTCCTTGACGCCGCGCACGGTGCGCTCGAAGACGAGGTTGCCGTCTTCCCTTGCCTCGCCGGTCCAGCCGCGCTCGAATTCGTCGGCCAGAATGTCCATGCGCCGGGCGATATAGGCCGCGGCCTCTTCGGCCTTGGACCGGTCGTGAAGGACTTCCTCGTTGAGCGCGCCGGCGATGGCCGCCTGCTCGACCACGTCCCGGTTATAGCGGGAATGAAGGCCGTCGAAGATCTCCGAAATCTTGCGCGCCGTCTCGACGGCGGCCAGAAGGTCCTGGCCCGTGCGAACCTCGCCGCCGGCAAGGGTGAGCGACGCGTCGTCCAGCCCCTGCGCGATCAGGTAGTCCTCAAGCGCGCGCTGGTCCTTCAGATACTGCTCGGACTGGCCGCGCTTGACCTTATAAAGCGGTGGCTGGGCGATATAGATGTAGCCGTTCTCGATCAGCTCGGGCATCTGCCGGAAGAAGAAGGTCAGAAGCAGCGTGCGGATGTGGGCGCCGTCCACGTCCGCGTCGGTCATGATGATGATCTTGTGGTAGCGCAGCTTCTCGACGTTGAATTCCTCCTTGCCGATCCCAGTGCCGAGCGCGGTGATCAGCGTGCCGATTTCGTTGGAGGACAGCATCTTGTCGAAGCGCGCACGCTCCACGTTGAGGATCTTGCCGCGCAACGGCAGAACGGCCTGGTTTTCGCGGTGCCGGCCCTGCTTGGCCGAGCCGCCTGCGGAATCGCCCTCCACCAGGAAGAGTTCGGCCTTGGAGGCATCGCGCTCCTGACAATCGGCCAGCTTGCCGGGTAGGGAGGCGACGTCGAGGGCGCCCTTGCGCCGTGTCAGTTCGCGCGCCTTGCGGGCGGCCTCGCGGGCGGAGGCGGCTTCCACGACCTTGGAGACGATCGATTTCGCCGGCGCCGGGTTCTCCTCCAGCCAGTCGTTCAGCGTCTGCGAGATCAGGTTCTCGACGACAGGCCGGACCTCCGAGGACACCAGCTTGTCCTTGGTCTGGGAGGAGAATTTGGGATCGGGCACCTTGACGGAGAGAACGCAGGTCAGGCCTTCGCGGCAATCGTCACCGGACAGCGAGACCTTTTCCTTCTTCATCAGGCCCGTGGATTCGGCGTAGCCCGTGATCTGCCGCGTCAGCGCCGCGCGGAAACCGGCCAGGTGCGTGCCGCCGTCGCGCTGGGGGATGTTGTTGGTGAAGCACAGCACGTTCTCATGGTAGCTGTCGTTCCACCACATGGCGGCTTCCACCGTGATGCCGTCCTTCTCGGCGCTCATGGTGACCGGGTTCTCGATGAGCGGATGCTTGGCGCGGTCCAGGTAACGCACGAAGGCTTCCAGGCCACCCTCGTAAAACAGCTCCTCGACAACGTCCTCAACACCGCGCTTGTCGGTCAGGATGATGCGAACCCCGGAATTGAGAAACGCCAGCTCGCGTAGGCGGTGTTCCAGGGTGGAAAGGTCGAATTCGGTCTTGGTGAAGGTCTCGGGCGAGGGGAGGAAGGTGACTTCGGTTCCCTTCTTGCCGTCCGCGGGGCCGACTTCCTTGAGAGGTCCCTGGGCTTCACCATGGGCGAAGGTCATGAAATGCTCTTGACCGTTGCGCCAGATGCGCAGATCGAGCCTGGTGGAAAGCGCGTTGACGACGGAGACGCCGACGCCGTGCAGACCGCCGGAGACCTTGTAGGAGTTCTGATCGAATTTTCCGCCGGCATGCAGCTGGGTCATGATGACTTCGGCCGCGGAGACGCCTTCCTCCGGATGGAGGTCCGTCGGAATGCCCCGGCCGTTGTCCGACACCGTAACGGAGCCGTCGGCGTTCAGGGTAACCGTGACATGGTCCGCGTGACCCGCAAGCGCCTCGTCGATGGCGTTGTCGACCACCTCGTAGACCATGTGGTGAAGTCCGGAGCCGTCGTCGGTATCGCCGATATACATGCCGGGCCGTTTGCGCACCGCATCGAGGCCCTTCAGCACCTTGATGGAGTCTGCGCCGTAGTCGGCGCCGTTATCGGTTTCCGGAGCCGGTACGGGCCCGGACGAGGACGTGTCGCTCATGCGAATCAATCACCAATCGTTTTGACTTCTTTCCCCCGTTATAAGGGGTTCCCCGAGGGGTTCAACCACACACGCGCCGCTGCAAAGCCAGCGAAGCGATAATGGTGGAAAACCATAAGATTCCGGCGGATTTAAGGGGCGTCCGGGCCCCTGACGAGCCGGCCGGTGCGATCGCTGATCTCAAATAGCTCCGCCGTCGGCGGCAAGGCCTCGAAAAGGGCGGTGTCGGTGCCGGTCATGAACACCTGTCCGCCCAGGGACACCAGCTTCGAAAACAGCGCCGCGCGCCGGTTCGGATCGAGGTGCGCGGCGATCTCGTCGAGCAGCAGCACAGGCGTCATACCGGAAACTTTCGCGGTCAGTTCCGCATGCGCCAGGACAAGACCGATCAGGAGTGCCTTCTGTTCGCCGGTCGACGACTGCGCGGCAGGCATGGCCTTGGCTGCGTGCAGAACCTTCAGGTCGCTCAGGTGGGGCCCGTTCAAGGTCCGTCCGGCGGCGCGGTCCCGGGCGCGGCCATCGGCCAGCATCCGGATGTAGCGGTCCTCGCGTTCCGATGCGCTCATGCCGGCCATCTCGCTCTCGAAAGCGCCTTCCAGGGCGACCGCGGCATGGGGAAAAGGCTGATCTTCGGCGGCCTGGCCCTCGATCAGCCGACCGAGCAGGTCGACCGTCTCCGTCCTGGCGAGGGACACCGCCGTACCGAGTTCGGCGACCTGCTGTTCCAGAGCGCTCAGATAGGCATCGGAGCCACCCTGGTCGAGCAGCCGGTTGCGCTGGCGCAGCGCGGTTTCGAAATCGCCGACCCGGCGCCCGTGAGCCGGGTCGATCGCCAGCGTCAGCCGGTCGAGAAAGCGCCGCCGGTCGGAGCCGGGACCGGTAAAAAGGCCGTCCATGGCCGGCACCAGCCAGAGCATTCGGACATAGTCGAGCAGGCTCTCGGAGCCGCGCACGTCCTCCCCGTCGATCCGCACCTTGCGGCCGGAGGTGCCTGTGGCCAGTCCGGTGCCGATTTTCGTTTCCAGGCCGTCCAGAAGAAGCGTCGCGGCGACGCTCCAGCCGCCGTCGCCGTCCTTCCGGGCGATGTCGGCCAGCGCCGCCCGGCGCAGTCCGCGTCCGGCGGTCAGAAAGGAAACGGCTTCGAGGATGTTGGTCTTGCCCGCGCCGTTCGGACCGACAAAGGCGGTCATCGTGGACGACAGCGGCAAAGTCAAGGTGGCGTAATTGCGGAAGTCGGTCAGGGACAGGCGGGTCAGCTGCGCCGTCCGGAACTCTGTCATGACCTAACTTCCGTCTTTCAGAATGACCGGCAGGCGTGTCAGACCCGCATCGGCATCAGGACAAACAGGCAATCATCGACCGTGTTGTCCTGGATCAGGGTCGGAGAGCCCGAATCCGCCAGACGGAACAGGGCCGTGTCGCTGCCGAGCTGATTGGCGATGTCGAGCAGGTAACGGGAATTGAAGCCGATCTCCAGCGGTTCCGCGTCATACTCGACGGCCAGTTCTTCGGTGGCGCTGCCCGAATCCGGGTTGTTCACCGTCAGCACCATACGGCCTTCGGTCAGCGAGAGCTTGACCGCCCGGCCACGCTCGGAAGAAATGGTCGAAACGCGGTCGACGGCTTCCTTGAACTCATCCCGGTCGACCCGCATCTCCTTGTCGTTGCCCTGCGGAATCACCCGGCCGTAGTCCGGGAAGGTGCCGTCGATGAGCTTGGAGGTCAGGACGATGCTGCCGGTGGTCACCCGGATCTTGGTGTCGGACAGTTCGATCTGAACGTTGGCTTCGGGGTCTTCCAGAAGCTTCTGGATTTCGCCGACGGTCTTTCGCGGCACGATGATACCGGGCATGCCGGTCGCGCCGGAAGGCGCCGGAACCTCGGCCTGCGCGAGCCGGTGGCCGTCGGTGGCCACGGCGCGGAACTGCTGGCCGTTGGGAGCATCCACCGTGTGCAGGTAGATGCCGTTGAGGTAATAGCGGGTTTCCTCGGTCGAAATCGCGAATTGCGTCGTGTCGATCAGTTTCCGGATGTCGGACGCCATCAGAGCGAAACCGTGGCTGAAATCGCTGGCGGTCAGGTCGGGGAAGTCCGTTTCCGGAAGCATCTGCAACGTGAACCGCGAGCGTCCCGCCCGGATTTCCAGGGTGGCGTTGTCGCCGGTTGTCTCCAGGACCACCTGCGAGCCTTCCGGCAGTTTGCGCACGATGTCATAGAACATGTGGGCGGGAACCGTCGTGGCGCCCGGCAGCTCGATCATGGCCGGCACGGTCTCGACGATCTCGAGATCCAGGTCGGTGGCCTTAAGGTTCAAGGATCCGCCGTCGGAGCGCAAGAGAACGTTGGACAGGATGGGAATGGTATTCCGGCGCTCGACCACCCGGTGAACATGGGTCAAGGACTTGAGGAGGTCGGTCCGCTCGAGGGTCGCTTTCATACACTCGTTCCGTACTCATGAAGGGCCGGGCGGACTTGCCCGGCGAACTGAATGATCCCGCTCTTGGGCGCGGGGGGAAGACACTGCCCTTAACCGGCCCTAAAAGCAAGGGGGCGTCCGCTGGGAACGCCCCCGAAATTGGTTGAATATCGTGGATTTCAGCCCATAGGCTGTTCGCCCGGCGGTCTCGTGCCCGCCTCAGGCGTCCAGCATGCGTTTGAGCAGTTCCAGCTCCTGCGCAAGCGCGTAGTCGGAGCGGGCCATTTCCTCGATTTTGCGCACTGCGTGCAGCACGGTTGTGTGATCGCGGTTGCCGAACCTGCGGCCGATTTCCGGCAGCGAGCGCGGTGTCATCACCTTGGCCAGATACATGGCAATCTGGCGCGGGCGGACGATCGTCCGGGTGCGCCGTGCGGACAGAAGATCCGCCTTGGTGACATTGTAGTGCTTGGACACCACGCGCTGAATGTCCTCGATCTTCACTCGGCGCGGCTCACTGGAGCGCACCAGGTCGCGCAGCGTCATTTCCGCCATTTCCTGGGTGATCGGCTGGTTGGTCAGCTGATTGTGCGCGACCAGACGGTTCAGGGCGCCTTCCAGATCGCGGCCGGACGAGGCGACATGCCGGGCGACATAGTCCAGAACGGCTTCGGGAACCTCGAATTGAGGATAGGTCTTTTGAGCGGCTTCGACGCGCGCGACCAGAATGTTCCGGCGCAGGGCGAAGTCCGGCTCCTGGATGCCGACGACCAGCCCGCCGGAAAGCCGGGAGCGTACCCGGTCGTCCAGGGTGTCGAGTTCGGACGGAGCCCGGTCCGCGGCCACGATCACCTGACGCGCGCCGTCGATGAGAGCGTTGAGCGTGTGACAGAATTCCTGCTGGACCTGTTTTCCATGAAGGAACTGCATGTCGTCGATCAGCAGCAGGTCGATGGTCCTGAGGGTTTCCTTGAAGGCCAGCGCGGACTGGGATTTCAGGGCGGTGACGAATTTGTACATGAAGTGCTCGGCGGTCAGATAGAGCACCTTGCGCCCGCTGGCCCGTACCTTGGAGGCAACGGCCTGCATCAGGTGGGTTTTGCCCAGACCGACAGAGGCGTGCAGGTAAAGCGGATTGAAGGTCACCGCGCCGCCTGCGGCAACCTGCCGGGCCGCGGCCAGCGCCAGATTGTTGGATTCGCCTTCGACGAAGGTTTCAAACGTGTACTTCGGGTCGAGTGCGGCCCCCTGGAGGACATCGCGCGAGCTGTCCGATACGGTTTCTCCGCGTCCGAGGGCGGCCGTTGCCGCCTGGGCGCGGGTGACCTGGGCGGCTTCGGCGAGCGGGTCTGCGCGCCCTTCGGCCATGACAGGCTTCGCTCCGGAGGGAGCGGCGAGGCTTTGCTTGACGGCCGGGGACTGTCGCGGGCGAATGGCGCCGCGGACGGTCAGCTCGATGCGGTGCACATTATCGCATTCACGCTGCCAGAGGCCCATGAGCTGGTCGTTATAATTATTTTGGATCCATTGCTTCAGAAAACGGGTCGGAACGGAAAGACGGACCGTGCCGTCCAGGTGTTCCTCCAGATCGACACGAGCGAACCAGCTCGTGAAAACATCGTCGCCCAATTCCGCGCGAAGCTGTTTCTTGACCCGTTTCCAATGTTCGGAGCCGCCTGCCTCCTGAACCTGCATGTTATGCCTCCTATCAATGTGAAGAACAGTCCGCCACAGCCGTTCTTCGCCGCCATGCTGCTTTTGCAGCTTATAATGTCCCTTTTGGGACGGTTATCTTGTTGGCCGCAGAAAATCTGCGGCCAGTTCCCGTTGAAACCGGGGTATCTAACTTTGTGACCAGGGCAGACCGGCGGCTTTCCAGCCGGACTGGGTTCCACGGTGCCCGTCGCCGTCGAGCGGGCCTTCGAAACCATCGGAGATGTTGATGCACTGAGTGTGCCCGGCTTGCGTCAGGGCTATTGCCGCGGATTGGCTCCGGGCGCCGGAGCGGCACAAGAAATAGATTGGAGCGGTTTGGTCAAGTCCTTTTTTGGCCAAATGGCTCGACACCGCTTTGACGAAATCCGGATTGGGGCCTGACGAGGGGAAGCTCTGCCATTCGGCCAGGACAGGCTCCTTGCCGATTTGACGAAGATCCGGCAAACCGACAAAGGTCCATTCGGCCTGGGTGCGCACGTCTATCAGGACCGAGTCCTCCCGCGTGGAGAGGGCGCTGTAGGCGTCCCGTGCGCTGACATCCCCGGCGTAACCAATAGCTTTACTCATAAAAGCCCCCATCAATAGCTTGCGGCTATTGATTAAAAGTAATTTCTAATTTTCTGGAAAATTTGCGAGATTAGGTCGCGGCTAAGCGCCGTCATATTCGAACACACTAATGTATTCGTTGAGTGATCGTGTTAGCACGTGCTCAGTTATATATCGCCTAAACTTATTCATTGCTGTTCCAAGCGCCTATTTTTAGGTTGTCCGCTGGTCTTTTCCCCGCCAGCCACTTGTTAATATACAGACCGCTTCTGTCTCGGCAACAGGGTCTTTGGCATGCCTCCGGAAGTCTGTCGTTCCTGAACGCTTATTGAGGATATCTGGTACCCTGTGGGTGAGGGAGCAAAAGCTTTTTGCCGCAATGACTTTTGGCCCTGAGCGGCAGTGTCACATTTTAAAAACTGCGGATTCAAAAAAATTTTTACAACACATATCTTGACTCGTATCGAATCCGGTTCGATCACGTTTGGTCCCGTCTACATATGCATAACATGCTGAAATTTAAGGGAAAGTCTTGTCACTGCGTCAATCGGTGAAAATGCGTGAAATACGCGCTTTGGTTGTCTATTTTCGTCATCCACAAAATTGCACGGCTAAAAAAAACCCGGCTCGATGGCCGGGTCTTTGTAACGGTCGTATGACGGAAGAATTAAGCGCTGAGTGCCTTGATCCGGGCATTGAGGCGGGAAACCTTCCGGGAGGCCGTGTTGGCATGCAAGACACCCTTGGATGCCGCGCGCATGATTTCCGGCTGGGCAACCTTGAGCGCTTCGTTGGCGGCACTCTGGTCGCCGGAGGCGATCGCCTCTTCAACCTTGCGCAGGAAGGTGCGCATGCGGCTCCGGCGGGCTTGGTTCGTGGCCGTCCGGCGGGCAATCTTGCGGGCCGCCTTCTTGGCCGATGGTGTGTTGGCCATGGGCTCAATCCTGATCGGTAATGGGGACGAAAGTCCGGTGACGATCGGGACCAGGGCGCAAGGCCGGATCAGACCCGATCAAACAATAACGGCGGCGGAAAACCGCCACCGATTGGGCGCTGCTTATAGCCGCGCGAAGAACGGCAGTCAACGGCTTTATCGTTGATACCGGTAAGTTTATTTGTTCCGGAATTGCGGCGAGCGCTTCTCCACGAAGGCGCTCATTCCCTCGGTCTGATCTTCCAGGCCGAACATGGAATGGAACGCGCGCCGCTCGAACCGGACGCCTTCGGCAAGGGTGGTCTCGTAGGCCCGGTCGACGCACTCCTTGGCCATCAGGACAACAGGCAGCGAGAAATCTGCGATCTTGTCCGCGGCCTTCAGCGCTTCCTCGAGCAGGTCGTCGGCCGGAACGATGCGGCTGACGAGCCCGCAGCGTTCCGCTTCCTCGGCATCCATCATGCGGCCGGTCAGGACCATGTCCATGGCTTTAGCCTTGCCGACGAAGCGCGTCAGCCGTTGTGTGCCGCCAGCGCCCGGAATGACGCCGAGCGTGATTTCGGGCTGGCCAAACTTCGCCGTGTCGGCCGCAATGATGAAGTCGCACAGCATGGCCAGTTCACAGCCGCCGCCCAGCGCGTATCCGGCAACAGCGGCAATGATCGGCTTGCGGTTTTCAGACACCCGGTCGAAAGGCGTGATCAGGTCGGTCAGATAGGCGGAGGCGAAGGAATGCGGCTGCATTTCCTTGATGTCGGCTCCCGCAGCGAAGGCTTTTTCCGATCCGGTAATAACGACGCAGCCGATCCGCTCATCTTCCTCGAACTTGTCCAGCGCCTTGCCGAGTTCGGCGATAAGCTCCGAATTCAGCGCATTCAAAGCTTTCGGCCGATCGAGAGTGATCAAGCCAACCTTCCCGCGTTTTTCGACACGGATATTCTCGTACCCCATTTCGCCTGCTCCCAGTGCCAGGACATGAAAATCACGGTTCATGCCTAACCGACCAGGGGCCGGTCCGCAAGGTTGGCTAAAAGCGTGACATCGGGGGAACGGGCAGGGCGCTATTTCTGACAGAGCGGACAGTAAAAGGTCGATCGGTTAGACTGGACCATCCTGGCAATCGTACCCTTGCAGCCGGGCGTCCGGCAGGCGCTGCCTTCCCGGTCGTAGACCGCGAAGGAATGCTGGAAATAGCCGAGCGTTCCGTCCGCCTGGGTATGGTCCCTGAGCGACGAGCCGCCTGCGGCAATCGCGTCCTGAAGCGTCGCGCGGATATTACCGGCAAGCTCGACAGCCTTTTTGGTGGGTCTGCCGGCGGGCGTGACCAGCGTCCCGGCCAACCGTTGCGGACTCAGTCCGCTCCGCCACAGCGCCTCGCAGACATAAATATTGCCGAGACCCGCGATCAGTTTCTGGTTCAACAGGGCTGCCTTGAGCGGCGTCTTGCGGCCCTGGAAGAGGCGCGCCAGGGTTTCACCGCTCAATTCATTGCCGAGCGGTTCCAGACCGAGTTCCTTGAAATAGGGGTGGCCGGCAAGCTCCGTGCGAGGGACGAGGTCCATGAAACCGAAACGGCGGGGGTCGTTATAGATGATGCGGGCGTGACCGCCCGTTCGCGTTTCCAGATGGAAGACGACATGATCGTGGCGCGGATCCTTTCCCTTCGCATGGGCAAAGGCGCCGGGCCGGGTCGCGTCGAAGTCGTTTTCGATCCGGAACGACCCCGACATTCCAAGATGCATGATCAGGACGTCGCCGCTGTCGATGTCGGCGAGCAGATATTTCGACCGCCGCGACAGCGCGGTGACCTGCCGTCCCTCCAGACGCGCGGCGAACCGATCGGGAAACGGAAAGCGCAGGTCGGCCCGGTTCTGGTCGAGCGAAACGATCGTCGCGCCCTCGAAGGTCGGCGCCAGGCCGCGTTTGACGGTTTCGACTTCCGGCAATTCAGGCATCTGAGGACTGGTCTCCGCTTGATGTGCGCGTTATTAGGGTCCGTATTCTCGAGCTTCACTTCCGTTTGCGGTCTGCGGCAAATGGCCATCGAAGATAGCGCCCGTGAGCCGCTTGTACTATGGTCCGCCGAACTTTGCAGACGAAGAGACAAAATGTTCCGCCAGGAGGCGCTTTCATGACGCAGCAGGCTAAAGGCCACAAGAGCGCAACCGGCCGCGCGCCGGAAGAGATGCCGACCAGTTTCGGCTTCACCCGGGTCGCCGAAGGCAGCAAGCAGGCGCTGGTGGACGATGTCTTTCACAAGGTCGCCGACCGCTACGATCTGATGAACGATCTGATGTCGGGTGGTTTCCACAGGGTGTGGAAAGACGCCATGGTCTCCTTCCTGGCGCCGCCCAAACAGGGGGCGAACTGGAAGCTCCTGGATGTGGCCGGCGGAACCGGTGACATCGCCACCAGGGTGGTGCGCCGGTCCGGCGATACGGCCGGGGCCGTGGTCTGCGATATCAACGAATCCATGCTGAGCGTCGGCCGGGACCGTGCCGAAAAGGCCGGTCTTGGCGATCTCATCACCTTCACGCAGGGAAACGCGGAAGACCTTCCCTTTCCCGACAAGAGCTTCGATGCCTATACCATCGCCTTCGGCATCCGAAACGTGCCGGATATTCCCAAGGCCCTTCGGGAAGCCTATCGGGTGCTGAAGCGCGGCGGCCGCTTTCTGTGCCTTGAGTTCTCCGAGGTCGACGTGCCGGTTCTGGACAAGGTCTATGACACGTTTTCCTTCAACGCGATCCCGCAGATGGGCAAGCTGGTTACCGGTGACGGCGACCCCTACCGGTACCTGGTGGAATCGATCCGCAATTTCCCGAGCCAGGAGCGTTTCGCCGAGATGATCCGCGACGCCGGATTCGAGCGCGTGAGCTACCGCAATTATTCCGGCGGCATCGCCGCTCTGCACTCCGGCTGGAAGATCTGACTAGATGCTTCCGGGAATGCCTCTCTTCCGCCTCGTGCGGGCTGGATATGTCATGGCGCGCGAGGGCGTGTTCGGGCTGGTATCGCTGCCGGACCTGCCGGCGGGTCCGAGGCTTGGTCTCGCGGTTGCGCGCCTGTTCGAGCGCCGGGCCGTCAGGGACAAGAGCGCGGACCTGCGCCTCTCCGACGCGCTCAACAAGCTCGGCCCCTCCTATGTCAAGCTCGGCCAGTTCCTGGCGACGCGCGCCGACGTGGTCGGCAAGGACGCCGCCCGTGAGCTGTCCGCGCTGCAGGACCGTCTGCCCGCCTTCTCTCACGACGCGGCCAGAGCAGCCGTGGCCGAACAGCTCGACCGGCCGGTGGACGAGATCTTTGTCGAATTCAGCGAACCGGTCGCCGCCGCCTCCATTGCCCAGGTTCACCCGGCCATCGTCCGCGACAAGGACGGCGCGGAGCGAAAGGTCGCGGTAAAGGTGCTCCGGCCGGGGGTTTCAAGACGGTTCCAGCGCGATCTGCAGAGCTATTATCTGGTGGCGCAGCTCGCGGAGCGGTTCCACGCCCCGTCGCGGCGCCTGCGTCCGGTGGCGGTTGTCGATACGCTGGCCCAGTCGGTCGCCATGGAAATGGATTTCCGGCTCGAGGCGGCTGCCCTTTCGGAGATGGCGGAAAACACCGCCGGGGACCCGGGCTTCCGGGTGCCGTCGGTCGACTGGATGCGCACCTCCAAGGGTGTCTTGACCATGGAGTGGATCGACGGCCTGAAACTCTCCGACCTGGACGGCCTGAAAGAGGCCGGCCACGATCTGGAGGCGCTCGGAGCGACGGTCATTCAGAGTTTCCTGCGTCACACGCTCCGGGACGGCTTCTTCCATGCCGACATGCATCAGGGCAACCTGTTCGTTCAGGATGACGGTACGCTGGTGGCCGTCGATTTCGGCATCATCGGCCGCTTGAACAAGCACGAGCGCCGGGTTCTGGCGGAAATCCTGTTCGGCTTCATCACCCGCAACTACAAGCGCGTGGCCGAGGTTCACTTCGAGGCGGGTTACGTGCCGGCGGATCAGGACGTCGACATGTTCGCCCAGGCCATCCGCGCCATCGGCGAGCCGATCCACGGCCACGATGCCAGCGAGATTTCCATGGCGCGCCTGCTCACCCAGCTTTTCGAGGTGACCGAACTCTTCGAGATGCGCACCCAGACCCAGCTGATCATGCTGCAAAAGACCATGGTCGTGGTCGAGGGCGTCGCGCGCTCGCTCAACCCCAATCTCGATATGTGGAAGACCGCCGAGCCGGTGGTGGGCGCCTGGATCAAGGACAACCTCGGCCCGGTCGGCAAATTGCGCGACGCGGGCGATGCGATTTCCGCCCTGTCCCGGGTCGCCAACGACATGCCGCTCTTCGCCGACCGCATCGGCCGCATGTCGGAGGAACTGGAAAAGATGACCGCCACCGGCCTCCGGTTCGATTCCGAAACGGCGGAGGCCATCGGCAAGGCGGAAGCCCGGCACACACGTTCGGGTCGGGTCGCTCTCTGGGTGATCGCGGTGTCGCTGGCGGTAATTGCGGCGAAGATGATGTTTTGAAAGCTCACATCTAGTCCTTTGAAAAGCGTTGCGTCCACGCAACTTCTAAAGGAAGCGCTGTAGTCAGGCCGGGGTCACCCGCCGCAGCGTCAGATTAATCCTTCCGCCACTCTTCAGAAGCGTAGACGTGTCTTTCAGGATCCGGTCGACGCCGTGAAAGATCAGCCTCGCCTCGCCGCCGAGCACGACCACGTCGCCGGACTGGAGACGGAAGGACCTGGTCGGGTCCTTGCGGTTGAGGCCGCCGACCCGGAAGGTGGCTGTGTCGCCGAGCGAGACGGAAACGACCGGCGCGTCGAAGGTTTTTTCATCCCGGTCCTGATGAAGACCGAGCTTCGCGCCCGGCTCGTAGAAATTGATCAGGCAGGCCTCGGGCGGCGGTGCGTCCGGTGCGACCGCGCGCCAGAGATCCTTTAAACGCTCGGGAATTTCCGGCCAGGGTTTGCCCGTCACCGGATGAAGCGGCTGGTAACGGTAGCCGGCCTTGTCGGCGACCCAGCCGAGCAGCCCGCAGTTGGTCATCCGAACGGAAAACGGTTTGCCGGTTCCAGGCATGACAGGCCGGAACAGCGGTGCTTCGGCGACAATGGTGCGGATGTCTTCGACCAGCGCCTCCTGGGCGGCGCGGTCGAAGTGACCCGGACCGTACCGGAGGCCGTTCAGGGTATTGATGGGGATCTCCTGCATGATCCCAATATAGGAGAAACCGTCAGTCGCCGCAGCCCCCGCAGCCCGAGCCGCATCCGCTTCCGCCACTGCTGCAACCGCTGCCACCGCCACCGCAGCCGGATGATTTTCCGCCGGAGGACTTTTCCAGGATCTTGAACAGCACGAAAATGCAAAAGGAAACGCCGACCAGAAACCACAGTGTGTGCTCGAACGCCCAGTGCCACACCATCGAGCGCAGTTGTTCAAACAGCGTGTCGCCTTTCGGCTGGCCGTGGGCGAAGGCGAGTCCCGTGCCGAACATCAGCGCCAGACCGGCGAGGCAAAGGCCATAAGCGGAGGCAGGAACGGACCGGATCCGGTGAAGGCCCTGCAACACGAAACGGGGCCATTTCGGTCTCGGAAGCAGCAAGTAGTCCCGGCTGTTCACCCGTTTGAAATGCGGCGCCCGCCCGAAGCGGATGGCTTCTTCCGGCCACAGGTCGGCCGGAGGGTCGCCGAATTCGCGCCTGTAGAGAGCCAGCGTCTTCGCGTAGGCCTGCCGGAACAGCGCCGCCTGGTCCGGGCCGCCTTTGGTCGGCATGTGGTGCAGAGCGCCGCCGAGAGCGTCCCGGAAAGGCCCCCAGTAGTGTCTGGTATATGTCAGATGCAGATGCCAGGCCTGGTCGACCTCGTCGCTGGGCGTGACCATGCCTTCTCCTAGCCGGGTCAGATAGGCGAACCGCTGGTATTCGAGGATGGCCCGTTGCGCGTAGGCGGGCGTCCAGCCGTTGTCTCGGGCAAGCCTGCCGGAAAAGGCAAAGTCGGCTTCGACATCGTCCGGATGGCAGGACCGGATACGGGACCAGAGATCGGGATCTTTCATGCGGGCGCTTCGCCTCCGTGGCCGTTACCGCTCGCCGCAGTGTCTCAGCCAAGACTGAACGAAATGCAAAAACGGGCGTTATTGCCGCGATCGCGGCAATAATCGTTCAGCTCGCCGCCCGCGGTAACCCTCTGGGAAGAAATATCGCTCATCTATGGCGCTCAGGACAAATGTCGGTAGACAGATGTCTTGCAGGCAAAGTTTCATCCACCTATATAGCGGTCAAGCTTCGCGCCAATCCACGAGTTCCCACTCCGGCGCGTTGTCCGGGACTTTCCCGGAACCCACATGTGAGGAACCGGAGCGATGCCTAAACGGGTCTATCCGGTTTGCTAGAAAGAGAGGCAAAAATGGCAAAGGTCATTGGTATCGACCTCGGCACGACCAACTCGTGCGTCGCCGTCATGGACGGCAAGGATCCCAAAGTTATCGAAAACGCGGAAGGTGCACGCACCACGCCGTCTATGGTGGCGTTCAGCGACGACGGCGAACGTCTCGTTGGCCAGCCGGCGAAACGCCAGGCGGTCACCAACCCGACCAACACCCTCTTCGCGGTCAAGCGCCTGATCGGCCGGCGTTACGACGACCCGACCGTCGCGAAGGACAAGGGCCTGGTTCCCTACGAAATCGTCAAGGCGGATAATGGCGATGCGTGGGTGGAAGCCAGCGGCGACAAGTATTCCCCGTCCCAGGTGTCCGCCTTCATTCTTCAGAAGATGAAGGAAACCGCAGAGAGCTATCTCGGCGAAACCGTGACCCAGGCGGTGATCACCGTTCCGGCCTACTTCAACGACGCCCAGCGTCAGGCCACCAAGGACGCCGGCAAGATCGCCGGTCTCGAAGTCCTGCGCATCATCAACGAGCCGACCGCGGCAGCGCTTGCCTACGGCCTTGAAAAGAACGACGGCAAGACCATCGCGGTCTACGACCTCGGCGGCGGCACCTTCGACGTGTCCGTTTTGGAAATCGGCGACGGCGTCTTCGAAGTGAAATCCACCAACGGCGACACGTTCCTCGGCGGTGAAGACTTCGACATGGTCCTCGTCGACTACCTGGCGGCCGAGTTCAAGAAGGAACAGGGTATCGACCTGAAGCAGGACAAGTTGGCTCTGCAGCGTCTGAAGGAAGCCGCTGAAAAAGCCAAGATTGAACTGTCCTCGTCGTCCCAGACCGAAGTCAACCTGCCGTTCATCACGGCGGACGCCTCCGGTCCGAAGCACCTGACCCTGAAGCTGACCCGCGCGAAGTTCGAATCGCTGGTCGATGAACTGGTCAAACGCACCATCGAGCCGATGAAAGCCGCCCTGAAGGATGCCGGCCTCGCGGCCGGTGAAATCGACGAAGTGGTTCTGGTCGGCGGCATGACCCGCATGCCGAAGATCCAGGAAACCGTGAAGACCTTCTTCGGCAAGGAGCCGCACAAGGGTGTGAACCCGGACGAAGTCGTCGCCATGGGCGCCGCGATCCAGGCCGGTGTTCTGCAGGGCGACGTCAAGGACGTTCTGCTGCTCGACGTGACCCCGCTGTCGCTCGGCATCGAAACGCTGGGTGGCGTCTTCACCCGCCTGATCGACCGGAACACGACGATCCCGACCAAGAAGAGCCAGGTGTTCTCCACCGCCGAAGACAATCAGACGGCTGTGACCATCCGGGTCTTCCAGGGTGAGCGCGAAATGGCCGCGGACAACAAGATCCTCGGTCAGTTCGACCTGGTCGGCCTGCCGCCGGCGCCGCGCGGCGTACCGCAGATCGAAGTCGCCTTCGACATCGACGCCAACGGTATCGTCAACGTGTCCGCGAAGGACAAGGGCACCGGCAAGGAGCAGCAGATCCGCATCCAGGCCTCCGGCGGTCTCAGCGACAGCGACATCGAGCAGATGATCAAGGACGCGGAGTCCCATGCGGACGAAGACAAGAAGCGCAAGGAGCTGGTGGAAGCCAAGAACCAGGGCGAGTCTCTGGTCCACTCCACCGAGAAGTCGCTGAACGACTACGGCGACAAGGTCTCCGCCGAGGACAAGACGGCGATCGAAGAGGCCATGGCTGCTCTGAAGACCTCGCTCGAGGGTGAGGATCTGGAAGACATCAAGGCCAAGACGCAGACCCTTGCGGAAGTGTCGATGAAGCTCGGCGAAGCCATGTATCAGGCCGCACAGGCCGAGGCTGAAGCCGGAGAGGGTGCTGAAGAGGCAGCCTCTGCGAAAGAAGACGACGTCGTCGACGCGGATTTCGAAGAAGTCAAAGACGAAGACGACAAAAAATCCGCTTAAGTGAAAAGGGGCGGCCGGCTTGGCCGGCTGCCCGTTCGCGACCATTCTCCGGCGCCGGTTGCCTGATTGCCTGATGACAAGGGCACATGTGCCCGGCGCTTTCGCCGTAATTGGCGCCGGATTTATCCAGGCGGCCGGCGGTGCAACAACAAGACCGAGAGATCTTGATGTCCAAACGTGATTTCTATGAGGTGCTGGGCGTAGCGCGCGATGCGGACGAAAAGGTGCTGAAAAGCGCTTACCGCAAAATGGCCATGAAATTCCATCCGGACCGCAATCCGGACGATGCGGAAGCCGAAGCCAGGTTCAAGGAAGTCAACGAGGCCTACGACACGCTGAAGGACGGCCAGAAGCGGGCCGCCTACGACCGCTTCGGTCACGCGGCCTTCGAAAATGGCGGGTTCGGCGGTGGCGGCGGCGCCGGGGCTCATGATTTTTCCTCCACCATGTCGGACATCTTCGAGGAGTTCTTCGGCATGGGCGGTGGCGGCCGCCGCTCCGGCGGACGCGAGCGCGGCGCCGATCTGCGCTACAATCTGGATATCTCGCTGGAAGATGCCTTTGTCGGCAAGACCGTAGAGATCGAGGTGCCGACCAGCGCGACCTGCGATGTCTGCGAGGGATCCGGGGCAAAGCCGGGCACAAGTCCGACCACCTGCCGCACCTGCGGTGGAGCGGGCCGGGTTCGGGCCGCTCAGGGCTTCTTCACTCTGGAGCGCACCTGCCCGACCTGTCAGGGCCGCGGACAGGTGATCACCGACCCTTGCGAAAGCTGTGGCGGTACCGGCCGCAAGACCCAGGAGCGGACGCTTTCGGTCAATATTCCCGCCGGTATCGAGGACGGCACCCGGATCCGTCTGGCGGGTGAAGGCGAAGCGGGCGTGCGTGGAGGTCCCGCAGGCGATCTTTATATTTTCCTGTCGATCCGTCCGCACGATCTGTTCCAGCGCGATGGCGCGGATCTGTTCTGCCGCGTTCCGATTTCCCTGACGACCGCAACCCTTGGCGGCCAGTTCGATGTGCCGACCGTCGACGGCTCCACGAGCCGGGTTAAGGTGCCCGAAGGCACCCAGACAGGGAAGCAGTTCCGCCTGCGCGGCAAGGGCATGCCGGTCATGCGTTCAAGCCAGCACGGCGACATGTATATCCAGGTCACGGTCGAGACGCCGACAAACCTGACGAAGCGCCAGCGCGAACTGCTGGCCGAATTCGAAAAGGAAGCTTCCGGTGAAAACCATCCGGAATCAGCCGGTTTCTTTTCCAAAGTAAAGGACTTCATCGATAATCTCGGGGCATAACGCGCAATTTGTGCGTCCGGTTATAGTATCTCCCGGCAAACTCTCTTATATCAGCTGTATCAGTCCGAGAGAGGTAAGATGCTGAAACGTCGGGGAGAGTCCCTCAGGGGGAAGATAAACAAGGCGGCAGCAGTCCGTGCCAGGGTCCTGGAAGAGGTCAAATTCATACGATCCTGGGCCCAGCATCCGCTTCGCACCGGCGCGATTACTCCCTCGGGTCCGGAACTGGCCGCCAAAATGGCCTCCTTCGTGACGCCGCAACCTCATTCCCGGGTGGTTGAACTGGGCCCGGGCACCGGAGTGGTCACAAAGGCGCTTCTGGATCGCGGCTTTTCTCACCCTCAGCTCAATCTGATCGAATACAGCGCCGAGTTCTGCGACCTGTTGAGCCTGCGTTATCCCGGTTTGCCGGTTCTTCAGGGTGATGCCTATGCCTTGCGCGCCAGTCTCGCTCAACCGGGCGGTTTTTTCGGTGGCGACGTTGAGCCTCGTCATTCGCTGGATGGAATAGTGTCCTCCTTGCCGCTTCTGACCCGGCCCGAGCCGGTCAGAAAAGCGTTGCTCGACGATGCGCTGGACCTTCTCAAGCCGGGCGCGCCCTTCATTCAGTTTTCCTATGGGCTGACGGCGCCGGTCAAACCGAACAGCCGCGCGGTGTCTGTCTTCAGCTCCGACTGGGTCTGGAAGAACCTCCCCCCCGCGCGGGTATGGGTTTACCGGAAAGGCCATTAGCAGGCCGTTTGACCAGGTGTTTGTCCCGCCGGATAGCACCGGTCTCCTTGTTTTTACAGTATATATTACGGTTTCCCGGGGCACCGGCAGTTTCCCTGGCGCCCGTCTTTACAGATACGTATCTTTCCCTTGCGTGACATGAATCACAGATGGCAAGGCATCGGACGCCTAATTTCGGCGGCACTCATTTCCGGGCAATCGTATCGTAACAGGATATTTTCACATGATTAATTCATCCGTTGGAATTTCCGGCTCCGTGGGCCGGTTCGGCAACAACGACAAATTCGATGTCGAGACCGTCCAGATCAGATTGAACGACCTCATGGGAGGTTCCAGAACGAAACTGGTCGTCGATGGCAAAGTCGGGTCGAAGACCATTGGAACCATCAAGGATTTTCAGATCAACGTGGTCCGCCTGCGTCATGCCGACGGGCGCGTGGACCCCGACAAACAGACCATCCGGGCGATGAATGACCCCAACTCGGCTTCAACCTGGCAGCGCATGAGCATTCCACCGGAGGCGAACCCTTCCACGAATGTCGATGAGGCGAAGCGGGACGACCGCATGATGCCCCAGGAAAAGCTGCTCGCCAAAGAAGCCGCGAAGATGGGGGAAAGCGATGCTTTCAACGAGTTCAGGCGGGAACTGATCGACAAGAGCATCCCGGAGATGAAGAAATTTCTCGGGTCGATCGCTCGGGCCGAGGATGCGCGAAAACTGATCGCCGCCTGGTCGCAACTGCGCAAATGGGGCTTTTCGGTTTCCGAGGCGCGCGATGTCATGAAGACCATTTCCGGCATGCGCGGCCGGCAGTGGGGCGCTCTGGACGTCATCGGGTCCTCGACGTCGAAATTCGGCCGCTTCCTCGGAACGCTTTCGGGCAAGGCAGGCGCGGCCGGTCACGTCATCACCATGATCGAGGTCGCCGACAAGTTCCAGCAGGGCGACTATCTTTACGGCGCCACGGAGCTTTACAAGCACTTCATGGGCAAGGCGATCCCCTGGGCGGGCATGGTGGAAGGCCTGCAGAGCCTGGTCGAGGCCATTGCGCCGGGTTCGGTCAAGAACAGCAAGATCTTCCAGGTGATCCGGGCGTGCGACCCGATCGGGCTTGGCGCGTCCGGCGTCGACAGCATGACCACACTTGTGCTCGGGACCATCCATCTCATTCAGACGGGCGAGATCGACACCGCGCGTCTCAACCGTCTCGTCGCCCGGATGAAACAGGGCCCAACCAAGGTTTTCGCGGAAATGGGCGAAGAACTCGGCGATTCGCTATACGAGATGTCCAGATGGCGACGCGACGACTGGAGCTATGCTGTTAAAAGCATCCCGGGCTTTATCGCCAGCTGGTTCTGATCTTCCGCCAAGCGCTTTTGTTTGCCATAGTGACGGTCCCGGCTCAGGCAACCGGGACCGCAGTGCCCGGCAATCGGAGGCGTTTGTTCATGCGCAGTCCCAGGATAATCGTTTGTTCGGGCTCCGCCCGGAGCGGGTCCTTTAACGGAAAACTTGTCTCGCTCGCGGCGAAGAGGCTTGCGATCCTGGACGCGGACGTCACCCACCTGTCGTTGCGCGACCATCCCTTGCCGCTTTATGACGGTGACCTGGAAGACACCAAAGGGGTTCCCGACAACGCGAAGAAACTGCAGCGGCTGTTCGCCGCCCAGGACGGGGTGTTTCTCGCCTGCCCGGAATACAACGCGGGCATCACGCCGCTCTTGAAAAACACCCTCGACTGGATCAGCCGGGTCAGGGAGCCGGGCGACGCCTTCAAGAACAAGGTTTTTGCCTTGGGTGCTGCATCGCCGGGCGGCTTTGGCGGCATGCGCGGTCTGATCGGCATGCGCACGATTCTGGAAGTCGGCCTGGGAACGATGGTCCTGCCGCAGATGATCTCCGTTTCCAGGGCCGCCACCGCGTTTGATGGCAGGGACGAGCTGACGGACGAGCGCGTCAGCGGCCAGCTCGACAAGCTGCTGGAGGCGCTCTTGCGCGCAGCCCGTCTGGAAATGTCCCGCTGACCGTTTCCTTCGCCTGCGGTTCCGATGCCGTTGCGCGCTTGGAAAAAACGCAAATGCCGCCTACATAGGGCGTCCGCGATTTGAAAAGGCAAGAGGACTGAATGAGCGATACGCGCGAACCGGCCACGTGGCACGGGACGACGATCATGATGGTACGCAAGGGCGGCAAGGTCGTCATTGCCGGCGACGGTCAGGTCTCCCTCGGACAGACGGTTATCAAGAGCACCGCCCGCAAGGTGCGCCCGCTCGCCAAGGGCGAGGTGATCGCGGGTTTTGCCGGCGCCACCGCCGATGCCTTCACCCTGTTTGAGCGTCTGGAGGCGAAGCTGGAGCAGTATCCCGGACAGCTCATGCGTGCCTGTGTCGAAATGGCCAAGGACTGGCGGACGGACCGGTATCTGCGCCGCCTGGAAGCAATGATGCTGGTGGCCGACAAGAATGTGTCTCTGGTGCTGACCGGAACGGGCGACGTTCTGGAACCGGAAGGCGGCATCATGGGGATCGGCTCCGGCGGAAACTATGCGCTCGCCGCGGGGCGTGCCCTGGCGGAGACGGATTTCGACGCCGAAACCATCGCGCGAAAGGCGATGGCGGTCGCCGCGGACATCTGCGTCTACACCAATTCCAGCGTGACCGTCGAAACGCTGGACACGGCCGAGTGAATGGCCAGGGTCGCGTTCCGTCCGCTCGTCGGCGAGGATCTGCCGATGCTCGCGGACTGGATGGGGCGGCCGCACTGGCGCGAATGGTGGGGCGAGCCGGAAGAAGAGCTCGCCAAGTTCCGCAAAAAGATAGAAGGGCGTGACACGACGAGGCCCTTCATTTTTCAGGTTGACGGTCGCGACGCGGGATACATACAGGTCTGGTATGTCAAGGATCAGCAAGGGCCTGATACCGTCGCCACCTATCCCTGGATGGTTCTTCTGCCGATGGAGGCGGTCGGTGTCGATCTGTCCATTGCCGATGCTTCGCAGCTGTCCAAAGGGCATGGAACCAGGGTTTTGCAGGCATTTGTCGGCAAGCTGCGCGGGGAGGGCCACAAACGGATCCTGATCGATCCGGACCCGGTCAACCTGCGCGCCGTGAAAGCCTATCGCAAGGCCGGCTTCCGGGAGATGGAAGATCTCCTCGGCCGCACCGGCGACAGCCTGCTGATGGAACATTGGGAGGGGGCTCAAGGCTCCGGCCCACAATTACGGAAGGCATGACTTAAGAAATGTCCGATTTTTCTCCGCGTGAGATTGTCTCAGAACTCGACCGCTTCATCGTCGGCCAGAAGGACGCCAAGCGCGCCGTCGCGATTGCGCTGCGCAACCGCTGGCGCCGCCAGCAGCTTCAAGGCACGATGCGCGAGGAGGTTCTGCCGAAGAACATCTTGATGATCGGCCCGACCGGGGTCGGCAAGACCGAGATTTCCCGGCGTCTGGCCAAGCTGGCAAATGCGCCTTTTTCGAAGGTCGAAGCGACGAAATTCACCGAGGTCGGCTACGTCGGGCGGGATGTCGAACAGATCGTCCGCGACCTCGTTGAGGCCGGCATCACTCAGGTGCGCACGCAAAAGCGCGAGGAAGTGAAGGCCAAGGCTCATGTCCTTGCCGAGGAACGGGTGCTGGACGCCCTTGTCGGCAAGAATGCCAGCCCCGCGACCCGGGACAGTTTCCGGACCAAGCTGCGCGACGGCGAAATGGACGACAAGGAAATCGAGATCGAAGTCCGTGCCCAGGCGCAGATGCCGAGCTTCGACCTGCCGGGCATGCCGGGGGCCAGCGTTGGCGTGATGAATGTGTCGGACCTTCTCGGCAAGGCCTTTGGTGGCCAGACCAAGACCAAACGCACGACAGTGCGCGAATCCTACGATCATCTGATCAACGAGGAATCGGACAAGCTCCTCGATGAGGACAAGGTCGTCGACGAGGCGATTTCGCTGGTGGAAAATGCGGGCATCGTGTTTCTGGACGAGATCGACAAGATCTGCGCCCGCGAGGGCCGCGCCGGCGCCGACGTGTCCCGCGAAGGCGTTCAGCGCGACCTGCTGCCGCTGATCGAGGGAACCGTGGTGTCGACCAAACACGGACCGGTGAAGACCGACCATATCCTGTTCATCGCTTCCGGTGCCTTTCATGTCGCCAAGCCTTCGGACCTGCTTCCTGAATTGCAGGGGCGCCTGCCGATCCGCGTGGAACTGCGCGCACTGACCAAGGAAGACTTCCGGGCGATCCTGACGGAACCGGAGGCGAGCCTCATCAAGCAATATGTGGCGCTGATGGAAACGGAGAACGTCACGCTCTCCTTCAGCGAGGACGCCATCGAGGAGATCGCGTCCGTGGCGGTCGACCTGAACGCTTCGGTTGAGAATATCGGGGCGCGCCGTCTGCAGACGGTCATGGAACGGATTCTCGACGAGATTTCCTTCACCGCGCCGGACCGGGCGGGCGAGGCCATCGAGATCACCGCCGATTTCGTCCGTGAGAACATCGGAGATCTCGCCAAGAATGTCGATCTGTCGAAGTTCATTCTTTAACAAACGGCCCGTCGCGCGCGGCCATTTGGTCGCTTGCGATGTGCGCGTACCGGTGGCAGCATGCGACGATGGTAGCAATTCGTAAAAGCAATGAGGAAGGCCATCGCCGGAAGTTCCTGGTGGTGGTCGACGATACGCCCGAATGCGATCGGGCGATCGTCTATGCCGCCAAACGGGCGGCCCGGACAGGCGGTGTTGTGACGCTGGTCTCGATCATCGCCCCAGGCGATTTTCAGCATTGGCTCGGGGTGGAAGACATCATGCGGGCGGAAGCCCACGAGGCGGCGGAGGCCTCCCTCGCCAAGGCGGCGGAGCGGGTCCGCTCCGTGGCGCGCACCGAACCGGAAACGGTGGTTCGGGAAGGTGCGAATGCCGAGGAAATCCTGGAACTGATCGAAGCCGATGCGGATATCGCCATCCTGATCCTGGCGGCGAGTACCGGATCGGAGGGCCCGGGACCGCTTGTGTCTTCGATCGCCGGAAAGTCCGCCGGGACGTTTCCGATTCCGGTGACCATCGTGCCGGGCAATCTGGACGACGACTCCATCGCCGCCCTTGCGTGACGGCGGAGCGCATCCGGAGGCAAAAGCTTGAACCTGAAAACGGGATGACTATCTAGTTTTAAATGGTTCCAAACTGATGCCGGTTGCGTTAGAAAGATCCATCGGCGTTTTGCGATAATGGAGAGGCGCAATCGTCCGGCAAACTGGGCGCCCCCTATTCGGACACTGAAATCGCGCAACGATATCGCGCAAGGACCACGAATATGTTCATTCAAACAGAAGCAACACCAAACCCGGCCACGTTGAAGTTCCTTCCGGGCCGGATCGTCCTGCCGGAAGGCACCTACGATTTCCGCAACCAGGCCGACGCCGCGGTCTCGCCGCTGGCCCAGAAGCTGTTCGATGTCCCGGGTGTCGTCGCGGTTTTCTTCGGTCATGACTTCGTCACGGTGACCAAGGACGACACGGACTGGCAGCACATGAAGCCGGCCATTCTCGGCGTCATCATGGAGCAGTTCATGTCCGGTCAGCCGGTGATGGCCACAAGTGAAGCCGAAGACATCGAGGAAGGTGAATTCTTCGACGACGGCGATGTGGAAACCGTGAACACGATCAAGGAACTGCTTGAAACCCGGGTCCGTCCGGCGGTCGCCCAGGACGGTGGCGACATCACCTTCAAGGGATTCAAGGAAGGCATCGTCTACCTGTCCATGCGCGGCGCCTGCGCGGGCTGCCCGTCCTCGACGGCAACGCTCCAGCACGGCATCCAGAACCTCCTGCGCCACTTTGTGCCTGAGGTTGAGGAAGTCCGCCCGATCTGACGAGAGCTGAACTCTTCGATCTGAAGGTCCGTCCCCCGGGGCGGACCTTAAATATTTCCGCCTCCCTTTCTTTTCGAAACACAAGCCCGCCTTTGGACTTAGGTCCAAAGCGCGGCTCGACTCAAGCGCTGTGTCGGAGTACTGCCTTTTATGGTCCAAAACAAAAACAGCCGGTCTGAAATGCGGCTCCTAGCCATAGACACGTCCCTTGCCAATTGCGCGGCCGCGGTTCTCGACAACGGCCGGGACAGCGCCTGTTTCAAGGCGTGCGGCGAGGAAATCGGCAGGGGGCATGCGGAACGGCTGATGGACATGATCGGAGAGGTCATGGCGGAATCGTCGACGGCGTTCTCCGATCTCGACCGGGTGGCGGTTACGGTCGGGCCGGGAAGCTTCACCGGCTTGCGGGTCGGTCTGTCGGTCGCCCGGGGATTCGGACTTGTGCTTTCCAAGCCCGTGGTCGGCATTACGACGCTTTCCGCAATTGCCCGTGCTTGCGCCCCCCGGGACGGCGGGCCACCGCTTCTGGTCGCCCTGACGGGCAAGGGCGACGAAGTCTACTGCCAGGAATTCAACGCGTCCGGTGAACCGTCTTCGGAGCCCGGTGTCCGGACGCTTGCCGATCTTGCGGTCTCCCTGCCTGTGGGCATAAGATTGGCGGGCTCCGCGGCGGAAAATGTCGCGGCGGTGTTGGGGGCGCCACAGGAACGGATACTATCCCGCAGCGGCTTTCCAGGAATCCGCGATGTCGCGGAGCTGGGTGTTACCGCGGACCCGGCGGTGTCGTCGCCTTCTCCGCTTTATTTGCGGCCGCCGGACGCGAGCCCGCAGACGAAGGGAAGGATAGAACGGCAATGAGTTTCTGGTGGTTCTGGACACAGCCTCCGGTGGTTGAGGAGGCGCTGGACGAAGATCTGCCGAAAATTGCCGACATCCACGCAGCCTCTTTTGCCCATGCCTGGAATGTGGGGGAACTGGCCCGCATGAAGGCGCAGCAGGGAACGCTGTTTCTGGTCGCGCGCCGATCGAGTCCCTACGGCTCCAGGACGCCGCTCGGTTTTCTCATCCTTAGAATTGCCGCGGACGAGGCCGAGGTCATTACCATCGCTGTCGCGCCGCGTCAGCGGGGGCGGGGGATTGGCAAGAAACTCATGGAAGCCGGACTGTTCCGCCTCTATGGCGAGCGCTGCAGCCACTTGTTTCTGGAAGTGGACGCCACCAATGAAACAGCTCTTCTGCTCTACCGCGATCTCGGGTTCCGGGAAGTCGGTCAGCGCAAGGGCTACTACGGCAAGCCAGACGGTGGAGGAGACGGCACGGCGCTTGTCATGCGCATCGATCTTCGCTAAGCGCATAGGCAAATCTTACGGAACGAAGCAACCGGACGGTATCGCAATGGCGGAAGAGCGGCACTCAGCGCTGGCGGAAATGTGTATCGCAAAGGGCATGCGCATGACCGAGCAGCGGCGCGTGATCGCCACGGTCATCGAACAGGCCTCCGAGGAACATCCGGACGTCGAGGAACTTTACCGCCGGTCCGTGGCCATCGATCCGGGCATTTCCATTTCGACGGTCTACCGAACGGTCAAGCTGTTCGAAGACGCGGGCATGATCGAGCGGCACGATTTCCGGGACGGGCGCTCCCGGTACGAAACGGTGCCCGACGAGCATCACGATCACCTGATCGATCTGCGCAGCGGCCAGGTCATTGAATTTCGCAACGAGGAGATCGAGGCATTGCAGGAGTTCATTGCCAAGAAACTCGGCTACAAGCTCGTCGACCACAGGCTGGAACTCTACGGAGTGCCTCTGGAGGCGTCCAAGGAAAACAAGGGCGATGGCTGAATTAAAAGCGGGACTTGTCATTTTCGTCCTGACGCTCGTCTCGCTGGTCCTCATCCCCCTGCAGTGGATTGCGATCAAGCTCCGGCTACCGATTTCGGCGCAGGAGAAGCTGCCGCATCTCTGGCACCGGATCGCGACGCGTCTGGTCGGCATCAAGATCAGCCAGATCGGTGAGCCGGCGGCCGACCGGCCGCTTCTGATTGCGGCCAACCATGCCTCCTGGGTCGACATAACCGTCATCGGGTCTCTGATGCCGCTGTCCTTCATCGCCAAGTCGGAAGTCTCCGGCTGGCCGGTCTTCGGCCTGTTTGCGAAACTTCAGCGAACGGTTTTTGTGAACCGCACCAAGCGGACCGAGACGGGCCAGGTGGCCGATACCATCGCCGGGAGGATGGCCGATGGCGACGCCATGGTGCTGTTCGCCGAAGGCACATCCAACGACGGCAATTGCGTCTTGCCATTCCGGAGCGCCCTGCTGGGGGCGGCGACGCGCGCTGTCGGCACCAACGGGGCGTCAAGGGTCTGGGTGCAGCCCCTTTCCGTTGCCTATCGGGGCTTTTACGGCTTGCCGATGGGCCGGGCGCACAGGCCCCACGTTGCCTGGTATGGCGATATGGAGCTTCCCGGTCATCTCTGGGGTATCTTCACTCGCGGCGCGCTCGACGTTGTCGTGCGCTGGGGGGAGCCTGTTCCCGTCGGCCCGGAGACGGACCGCAAGGCCCTCAGCCGTCGTCTGGAGAACGAAGTTCGCGCGATGACCGTCGCGTCCTTGCTGCAAAGACCGGTTGAAGACCCCGAATCCGCGGAAAACGGCGCACCGGAGGCGGGCGAGCCAATCGAGTTCTTCTCAAATGCGGAAAAAACCGTTAAAGCAGGCGCGTGAACGAGGAGTGCCGCCCGGACCGGAGCAGCCTGTGAGCGCGGATGGCTCGATCTTGCGCCCCTCGCACCGACCATCGACATATGCAGGCCTTCCGTGGAAGGCCATGAGGAGCGAATGACAAGCCGCCCGGAAGCAGACCAGGAAACGCCCCTATCCGCCGTTTCCGCTACGAGAGCGAACAAACCTGAAACCGGCCGCAATACCCGCAAGGTATTCGTGCGCACCTACGGCTGCCAGATGAATGTCTATGACAGCGAGCGCATGACCGAAGTGCTGGCGCCGGAAGGCTTCCAGGCGACCGAGGATCTGGAAGATGCGGACCTGGTCATTCTCAATACCTGCCATATCCGCGAAAAGGCGGCCGAGAAGGTCTATTCGGAGCTTGGCCGTATCCGGAAAGTCAAGGAAGAACGCGCCCGGGCTGGCAAGGACACCATGGTCGGCGTGGCCGGTTGCGTGGCGCAGGCGGAAGGCGAGGAGATCTCCAGACGGGCGCCCATCGTCGATCTTGTCGTCGGCCCGCAAAGCTATCACCAGCTTCCCGGTCTGCTGGAGAAGGCGCGCGGTGGTACAAGGGTCGTCGAAACCGAATTCGATATCGACGCGAAATTCGGCCACCTGTCCGCCCGCGCGGAAAAGCCGGCGCCAAAACGCCCGCCCGCGGCTTTTCTCACCGTCCAGGAAGGCTGTGACAAGTTCTGCACCTTCTGCGTGGTGCCTTATACGCGGGGCGCCGAAGTTTCCCGCTCCGTCGAACAGATCGTGCGTGAAGCCGAAAGCATGGCTGCCTCGGGTGTGCGGGAAGTCACGCTGCTCGGCCAGAACGTCAATGCCTATCACGGAGCGGCGGCGGACGGGACGGCCTGGGGTCTCGGGCGGCTGCTGCGCCGCCTGTCGGAGATCGAGGGCCTCGACCGGCTGCGATACACCACCAGCCACCCGCGCGACATGGACGACGACCTTATCGCCGCGCACAGGGATCTGAAAACCCTGATGCCGTACCTCCATCTTCCCGTTCAGTCCGGCTCCGACAAGATCCTGAAATCCATGAACCGGCGCCACACGCGGGATGACTATTTCCGGCTGATCGACCGGATCCGCGAAGCGGACCCCGATATCGCGCTCTCCGGCGATTTCATTGTCGGATTTCCGGGCGAGACCGATGCGGATTTCGAAGATACGATGGATCTGATCCGGCGCGTGGACTACGGCTCCGCCTTTTCGTTCAAATACAGCCAGCGGCCGGGCACGCCGGGAGCGACGATGGACGGGCAGGTGCCGGAAGACGTGAAATCGGTACGCCTTGCACAGCTGCAGGCATTGGTGAGCGAGCAGCAGAAGGCGTTCAACGCATCGCGTCTCGGCATGACCTGTGATGTTCTTCTTGAGAAGAAGGGCCGCAACGCGGGCCAGTTGACCGGTAAATCGCCTTGGCTGCAGCCTGTGCAGGTGGATGCGCCCGAACATCTGATCGGCAGCATACAAGCGGTGGAAATCGTTGACATCGGATCTAATTCGCTGTTCGGGCGGCGGATTGCCGGGCAAGATGAAGATGCTGTTTCCGGGGCTGCCCCGGCTTCGGCCGTCTAGGGTTCAATAAGGTCGATCAACTTGGGAGGCCCGGGTGGGCTCCGTTGATCCAGAGGAGACGTCATTTGACGCGCGACAGCCAATCTTCTTCCCGCAAGCCGCCTGCTCAACCGGCTTCGGGGGCTCCGGCATCCGACATGACCCACATTGTTCTTGCGTTCGAAGACAACCGGTTGATTGGCGATCTCTTCGGGCAGTTCGACCAGAACCTGGCGCTGATAGAGCAGCGGCTCGGGGTCGATGCCATTGCGCGCGGCAACCAGGTGACCCTCAAAGGCCACAGCGGCAGCTGCGCTCAGGCGCGCACGGCCCTGGAGGCTCTTTACCAGCGTCTGCTTCAGGGGCAGGAGATCCATCCCGGCGACGTCGATGGCGCTTTGCGCATGGCGGCGGCGGCGGAGGCGCAATTGCCGCTGCCGACCCTGGAACCGAAATCCCGGCTGGCCTTCGCCCAGATCGCGACACGCCGCAAGACCATCGTCGCGCGGACGCCGACCCAGGATGTTTATATTCGCGCCATGGACCGGGCCGACCTGATTTTCGGCACGGGACCGGCCGGGACCGGCAAGACCTTTCTGGCAGTGGCTTACGCGGCCGCTCTCCTGGAACGCGGCGACGTGGCCCGGCTTATCCTGTCGCGGCCTGCGGTCGAGGCGGGCGAACGCCTCGGCTTTCTGCCCGGTGAGATGAAAGACAAGGTCGATCCGTATCTCCGGCCGATTTACGACGCGCTTTACGAGATGATGCCTGCGGAAAAGGTCGATCGCGGCCTTCAGTCCGGCATGATCGAGGTCGCGCCGCTCGCCTTCATGCGCGGCCGCACGCTCTCCAACGCCGTCGTGCTGCTGGACGAGGCGCAGAACACCACGTCGATGCAGATGAAGATGTTCCTGACCCGCCTCGGGGAAGGGTCCAAGATGATCGTCACCGGCGACCCCAGCCAGATCGACCTGCCTTCGGGTCAGAAGTCGGGGCTGCGCGAGGCCCTGGGGCTGTTGACGGATATTCAGGATGTCGCTCATGTGCGTTTCAACGAGACGGATGTTGTCCGTCACGAACTGGTCGGACGCATCGTGACGGCTTATGACAATGCCGCGCGCGAAGAGTCGGAGGCCCGGGAAAGACGCTATTCCGAGCGTCAGCGCAATCCGGAGCCGGAGACCCGGTCGCCGCGCTCCCGCGAAGCGGCTGCCTCCTGAAAGCGGTAAACCTGATGTCCGACACACTGCCAGACGGGATAATGATCGATGTGTCGGTCGAAGCGGGAGACTGGCCGGAGCAGGATCGACTGGAGGCTTTGACCCGCCGGGCGGTGGCGGCGGCCTTCTCCAAAGGCGGGCTGGAAGCGGTTGCGGGATCGGAAGTCTCGCTCCTGTTTACCGACGACGCAGCGATCCGCGTGCTGAACAGGCAATGGCGGGACAAGGACAAGCCGACAAATGTCCTGTCGTTTCCCGGAAGCGATCCCGACGGCGAGGCTTACGGACCGCTTCTCGGCGACATTGTGTTCGCCTATCAGACAGTCGCGAGGGAAGCGGATGACTTTGGAATTGAATTCTCAGATCACCTTTCCCATTTAATTATTCACGGTTTGCTTCATCTTTTCGACTACGATCACCAGGAAAACGATGAAGCGGAGCTGATGGAAAGCCTGGAAAAAGCAATCCTGGCCTCTATCGGCATAGATGACCCTTATGCCGACAAGCCTCTTGTGGCGGACGGCGATTAGGTGGCATCATGGGGCATATGGTTCTTGTATTGATAGATGATGAGCGCAGTTGAACCGCAAAGTCCGGCAGGCGAGCCGAAGGCCGCCGGGGCCGGACAATCCAAGGACGGGGAAGACCCGCAAGAGACGAAGCCGCAGCGATCTGCGGCCTTTCTGGAAAATCTCAAACGCATCCTGCGCTTGGGCCGGCAGTCTTCGTCGCTGCGTGAAAATCTCGAGGACGAACTGGCGCGCGAAGGCAGCGGGGATGCGGCTTTTTCGCCCGAAGAACGTCTGCTCCTCGGCAATATTCTGCGTCTGCGAGAACTTCGCGTCGACGATGTGATGATCCCGCGTGCGGATATCGACGCGGTCGATCAGGATACCAGCCTGAGCCGGGTGATGGAGCTCTTTCAAAAGAGCGGCCATTCCCGTATGCCGGTCTATGAAGACACGCTGGACGATCCGCGCGGTCTCATCCACATCAAGGATCTGATGACCTATATTGCCGGACGCGGAGCCGAACCGTGTCACGAGACTGCCGAGGGCGGCCTGCCCTGCGCCAATGGGGAAGACGCTGGCGGGGCGGAGGGGTCCGGCGCGTCTCAAGGGCACAACACACAGGTTCTGGACCTGTCGTGCGTCGATTTGTCCGTGACCCTCAAACAGACCGATTTGATGCGCCAGCTGCTGTTTGTCCCACCGTCCATGCCGGCCACGGACCTGATGGCGAAGATGCAGGCGAGCCGCACTCAGATGGCGCTGGTGATCGATGAATATGGCGGCACGGATGGGCTGGTGTCGCTTGAAGATCTTGTCGAGGAAGTTGTCGGCGACATCGAGGACGAGCACGACGAGGACGAGGAGGCCATGCTGGCCGCTGCCGGCGACGGCCTTTGGATCGCCGATCCGCGCCTGCCTCTGGAAGACCTTGACGACGCGCTGGGAACAAGCCTGACGGACGGTGAAATTTCCGAGGACGTCGATACCCTGGGCGGCCTGCTTTACGTCTCGGTTGGACGCGTTCCCGTACGCGGCGAACTGTTGTTCGTTCCCGAGGAAGTGCCTGGTTTTGAGTTCGAGGTGATGGACGCCGATCCGAGACGGATCAAGCGCCTGAAGATCCGCCGCCGCCGCGCCGATATGCGGCCTCAGGAGCTGCGCCGGCGGCCCAAGCGCACGGATGCGGCCTCGAATGACGGTGCACAAGCTCTCGAAGGCGAGACAAGCCCGGCGGCCGCCGCAGCGGCGAAACCCTGAGAGCGTCGGTCCGTTTCGAGGTTCGGCCGATCCAAAAAAGTTAGAGCGGCCTGCCCGGGTTCGCTAGGATGCAGGGCATTCTAGCTGGAGATTCGGTCTTTCATGCATTGGTTGTCTCAGCGGCTGGCTGTCCTGCCGAACATATGCCTGCTCGCCTGGGGCTGGCAGCGCCGCTTCTTGTGTGTCCTCGCCGGCGCGGTCTCGGCATTTGCCCTGCCGCCCTATGATTTCAGCCTGGTCCTTCTTGTGACCTTTCCCTGCTTTGTCTGGTTGCTCGACGGTGCTCTGGAGCCGGGACCGGGTAAAGTGGCCGGGCGGGCGCGCACCGGTTTCGCGCTCGGCTGGATGTTCGGCTTCGGCTATTTCCTCTCCGGATTGTGGTGGATCGGGTCAGCGTTTCTGGTCGAGGCGGAACGGTTCGCCTGGCTGATGCCCTTCGCCGTTCTTGCGATGCCGGTGGGACTTGCCCTGTTCACCGGACTTGGGGCCGCGCTCGCCGCGGCATTGTGGACCGGCCGTTTTCGGCGGGTGCTGCTCCTTGCGGCCTGTCTGACGTTGGCGGACTGGGTACGGGGGCACGTTCTGACCGGGTTCCCCTGGAACGCCTTCGGATACGGTGTCTCCGGCAGCCTGACGTTGTCCCAATCAGCGAGCCTTGTCGGCCTTTACGGGCTGACCTTTCTCGTCGTGGCGATCGCTGCCGCGCCGGCCGTGCTCGCCGACGCCCGGCCGTTGGGCAGGCGCCTTGCGGCCGTGAGCCTGGCCGGGATCGCGCTGGTCGCCATCGCCGGATTTGGCACGCTTCGGCTCTGGATGACCGACACCGGAGAAGAGGAACTTGATATCCGGATCGTTCAACCGGCCATCGACCAGAAGGACAAATGGCGCCCCGAGCTCCGTGGCGAGATTTTCGGAACGTATCTGAGCATGACGGAAGCCGCGCTTGGCGGACGCGCGCGCGTCGGTCAGCAGCGATTGGTGATCTGGCCTGAATCGTCGATCCCCTTCCTGCTCACCCAGGAGCCGGGAGCGCTTTTCAGGATCGGCAAGGCGCTCGGCAGCAAAACCGAACTTGTCACCGGCGCGGTCCGGGCGGAACCGGCGCCGGACGGCCCGGACTATTTCAACAGCGTCTACCTGATCGGCAACGATGGAACGGTCCGGGGAATTTACGACAAGGTCCGGCTTGTTCCCTTTGGAGAATTCGTCCCCTTTCAGTCCCTTCTGGAGTGGGTCGGGATCACCAATCTGGCAGGACCGATCGAGGGGTTCGAAGCGGGGTATCAGCAGCGGGTGCTATCGACGGCGGGCGGTTTCGGTTTCCTGCCGATGATTTGCTACGAGGCCATTTATCCGGGTGTGTCTTCCGCAAGTTCTCAGCCTGCGACATTTCTACTCAATGTGACGAACGATGCATGGTTCGGCCGCACGCCGGGGCCTTATCAGCACTTTGCCCAGGCCCGACTGCGTTCGATCGAAACAGGACTGCCGTTGATTCGGGCCGCCAATACCGGAATTTCGGCGATTGTCGACGGCAGAGGCGAAATCATCGAACAGCTGACGATCTTCGAAAAGGGGGTGATCGACGGCAGACTACCAAAAAGAATTGACGCAACTATCTATGCGGAATTTGGCGATATTCCAGCGGTCTTATGCTCGATTGCACTCGTAATTTTTATAATCATCTCGCAATACAACCCGGGTTCGCGTCTAGATTGATAAAATTTGTTTGAGTTGAATGAAAAAAGTGTGATACAACCGTGAAACAGTCGATTGAAGGCTGACATATGTACAAGTGAAGGGTTGCGGGCACGCTTCATCCTCTCGGCGCTATTGTGGGATGGCATCTGGGGAGCTTGTGCAGGTGAAAACGCGCGCAACAAGCGCATCAAGAAAAAGAAAGTTTGACGCAGATGCCCAGTAAGAAATCACCTAATCCTATCGATATTCATGTCGGAAGCCGGGTCCGTCTCCGGCGCATGATGCTTGGAATGAGCCAGGAAAAGCTGGGGGAGAGCCTCGGGATCACCTTTCAGCAGATCCAGAAATATGAAAAGGGCACCAACCGGATCGGTGCCAGCCGTCTGCAGCACATTGCGACAATTCTGAAGGTGCCGGTTTCTTTCTTTTTCGAAGATGCCCCGGGTACTCCCGAGGAAGCAGAGGGTTTCGGAGAAACCCAGCCGACCTCCTATGTCGTCGATTTCCTTTCGTCTTCGGAAGGTCTTTCCCTGAACAAGGCCTTTGTCCGGATCGAGGACCCGAAAGTCCGCCGCCGGATCGTCGATCTGGTCCGGTCACTGGCCGGAGACGACTAATCGTCCGGATGTCCGGCCGGACCGGGTGTGCATCCGGAAGCCATAGAATTCAAATGTGTTAGGGCGTCCGCTTCGCGTTCCGCAGAATGCGGGGTGGCCCAACAAAATTTCCTCTCATGCTTGAC
Source organism: Roseibium aggregatum (assembly GCF_017309185.1). Classification (GTDB taxonomy): domain Bacteria; phylum Pseudomonadota; class Alphaproteobacteria; order Rhizobiales; family Stappiaceae; genus Roseibium; species Roseibium aggregatum_B. The sequence goes on from NZ_JAEKJZ010000005.1 coordinate 184,324, forward strand.
GTGGCGAAAAACTTCTAAGATTGATGCTCGCGAAGCGGCGAACCTGTTTGCCGCTTCTATCTTATTCATTCCCAGAAGGACGATCGCCAATGGCACGTCAGAATTACCTGTTTACTTCCGAGTCCGTGTCTGAAGGACATCCGGACAAAGTCTGCGACCGCATTTCCGATGCTGTCGTGGATGCCTATCTGAAAGAAATGCCGGAAGCCCGGGTGGCTTGCGAAACGCTTGCGACCACCAACCGCATCGTCATCGCCGGCGAAACCCGCGGTCCCGCGACCATCACCAATGACTATATCGCCCATCTTGCACGCATGGCCGTGCGGGACATCGGCTACGAGCAGGACGGCTTTCATTGGGAAAACTGTGATGTTTCCGTCCACCTGCACGCCCAGTCCGCGCATATCGCGCAGGGCGTCGATGCCGCGGGCAACAAGGATGAAGGCGCCGGAGACCAGGGCATCATGTTCGGTTACGCGTGCCGTGAAACCGAGGAGCTGATGCCAGCTCCGATCCTCTACTCCCACAAGATTCTCCACCTTCTGGCCCAGGCCCGTAAATCCGGCAAGGAGCCGGTGCTTGGCCCGGACGCCAAGAGCCAGGTGACGGTCCGCTACGAGAACGGCAAGCCGGTCGGGGCAACCTCCATCGTCCTGTCGACCCAGCATCTCGACCCGGCTCTGACGTCGGAAGGAATTCGCGAGATCGTCGAACCCTACATTCGGTCGGCTCTCCCGGAAGGCTGGATCACCGGAGAAACCGTCTGGCACGTCAATCCGACCGGCGCCTTTGTGATCGGCGGACCGGACGGCGATGCCGGCCTGACGGGCCGCAAGATCATCGTCGATACCTACGGTGGCGCGGCCCCCCATGGCGGCGGTGCGTTTTCCGGAAAGGATCCCACCAAGGTGGACCGCTCCGCAGCTTATGCCGCGCGCTATCTGGCGAAGAACGTCGTGGCCGCGGATCTTGCAGACCGCTGCACGATTCAGCTCTCTTACGCGATCGGCGTTTCCGACCCCCTGTCCGTCTATGTCAACCTGCATGAGACCGGACGTTGCGACGAAGCGAAACTGGAGACGGCGCTTCGGGAAGTCATGGGGCTCAGCCCGCGCGGCATTCGCGAGCATCTGAAGCTCAACAATCCGATCTACGAACGCACCGCTGCTTACGGCCATTTCGGCCGCCAGCCGGACGAGGACGGTGGCTTTTCCTGGGAAAAGACCGACCTGATCGACGAACTGCGTTCGCTCGCAGGCTAAGCGTCAGGGTTCATAAAGAGACAAGGATCGCCGGCTCAAAGCCGGCGATCTGTTTTTAATACCGAGCGGTACAAATCATGACCGACCGTTACGAAGGCTCCTTCTTCGGCCGCCGCAAGGGCAAACCGCTCAGTCCGCGCCGCGAAGCGCTGATGGAAAGCGAACTGCCGCGTCTGGCGCTTGACTTGAGCGTGCCGGCGCCTGCGGACCTCCGGGACCTGTTTGAAGGGGATGTGAATGAGGTCTGCCTGGAAGTCGGTTTCGGCGGCGGCGAGCATCTTCTTCACCGTGCGCGCACCGAGCCTCAGACCGGTTTCATCGGCGTGGAGCCCTTTGTCGGGAGCATGGCCAAAGCCGTGACCGCCATTACCGGCGAGGGACTGAAAAACGTCCGTCTTTACGACGACGACGCGGTCAACGTCCTGGATTGGCTGCCGGAGGCCTCGCTCGATCTGGCCTACCAGCTTTACCCCGATCCCTGGCCGAAAAAACGTCACTGGAAGCGCCGCTTCATCAACGCGCAGAATCTTTCCCGCTATGCCCGGGCGCTCAAGCCGGGCTCCGAATTCCGCTTTGCCAGCGATATCGACACCTATATCGACTGGACCCTGCGCCACTGCCGCGATCACCCGGCGTTCGAATGGACTGCGGAAACCGCGGGGGACTGGAAAAATCCCTGGCAAGGCTGGCCCGGCACACGTTACGAGGCGAAGGCGGTCCGCGAGGGACGCACCGGCCGCTACCTCACATTCCGACGGGCTTAGAACCAACGCCCGCGGTCTGTTGCAACTTCTTTGAGGGATTCGGACACCGCCCCTTGCAATTCGGGCGGCTTTGGCGTTATACAGCCCATGTTTCACCTCAAACGGCTTATCTGAGCATTTGAGAGTGGGCCCGCCGGGGACCCGCTCTTTTTCGTTTAGCTAAAGGCCGGAAACGAATGAAGACGAGCAAGGGCTGCCCTATGTAAACCGACAATCAGGCGTGTCTGATGCTCAAGATCAATGGATCTCCGGCGGCCCTTGCGGGCTTGCGGAGATGGATCGCTTTGGAGATTGAAGAGACCTGGCATTCGTTTGAACGCCGGTGTCTCTCGGGCCGCAAGGCCTGAAACAGGAGCCAGGTGTGAGCGCACACGAACCTAGAATTGTCACGGAACAGGGACTGGACGCCCGCGTTGCTGCAATTGTGGAGCCGGTGATCGAAGATCTCGGCTATCGTCTGGTGCGTACCAGGATCAGCGCGGCCAACGGCTGCACGCTGCAGATCATGGCCGAGCGACCCGACGGAACGATGACGGTGGAGGACTGCGAAACCGTCAGCCGCGCCGTCTCGCCTGCTCTCGACGTCGAGGACCCGATCAACCGGGCCTACCATCTGGAAATTTCTTCGCCGGGTATCGACCGTCCGCTGGTGCGGGCCGGCGACTTCGAGCGTTGGGCCGGGCACGAGCTCAAGGTGGACATGGCGGTCATGCAAAACGGCCGCAAACGCTTTCGCGGAACGCTGCTCGGCACGGAACAGGGTGTGGCGAATATCCGTTTGCCCGACGTAAAGGAAGGCGAGCCCGATACGGTTGCGCTTCCTTTGGAGGACATCGGCGAAGCCAAGCTGGTGCTGACCGACGACTTGATTACCGCAGCTCTTCAGGCCGAAAAGGCGGCACTCGCCGCGCGCGGTCGCGACGGGGAGCTGACACAGGATAACACGCCCAACTAGGCCCGGGGCCTGGAGGCAAGGACGAAACGCGCCCGACAGGGCATCCGGCTCGGATAAAGGGCGCAAGAGGAGTGGAATATGGCAATCAGCGCGAACCGGCTGGAGCTGCTGCAAATCGCCGACGCGGTCGCACGGGAAAAATCGATCGACCGGATGATCGTCATCAACGCGATGGAAGATGCGATTCAGAAGGCGGCGCGCTCCCGCTATGGAACCGAGACGGAAGTCCGCGCGGAGATCAATCCGAAAACCGGAGAGATCCGTCTGCAGCGCCTGCTTCAGGTCGTTGAAGCGGTCGAGAATGTCTCCACCGAGATTTCGCTGGCCGACGCCCAGGCCCGCAACCCGGAAGCCAGCCTCGGCGACTTCATTGCCGAGCCGCTGCCGCCGCTCGACTTCGGCCGGATCGCGGCCCAGTCCGCCAAGCAGGTCATTGTGCAGAAGGTGCGCGAAGCCGAGCGCGACCGCCAGTATGAGGAATTCAAGGATCGTGTCGGCGAAGTCATCAACGGCGTCGTCAAGCGGGCCGAATACGGCAACGTCATCGTCGATCTCGGCCGGGGCGAGGGCATTGTCCGCCGCGACGAGCTGATCCCGCGCGAAATCTTCCGCACCGGTGACCGTATTCGCGCCATCATCTATGATGTCCGCCGCGAACAGCGCGGTCCGCAGATCTTCCTGTCGCGCACCCATCCGCAGTTCATGGCGAAGCTCTTCGCCCAGGAAGTGCCGGAAATCTACGATGGCGTGATCGAGATCAAATCCGTTGCCCGCGATCCCGGGTCGCGCGCGAAGATCGCCGTGATTTCCAAGGACAGCTCCATCGATCCGGTCGGTGCCTGCGTCGGCATGCGCGGCAGCCGCGTTCAGGCGGTTGTCGGCGAGCTGCAGGGCGAGAAGATCGACATCATTCCGTGGAACGAGGAGCCGGCGACCTTCATCGTCAACGCGCTCCAGCCCGCCGAAGTGGCCAAGGTGGTTCTCGACGAGGATGCCGAACGTATTGAAGTCGTCGTTCCGGATGACCAATTGTCTCTGGCCATCGGCCGCCGCGGCCAGAATGTCCGCCTCGCGTCTCAATTGACGGGCTGGGCGATCGACATCATGACCGAGCAGGAAGAATCCGACCGCCGCCAGAAGGAATTCCTGGAGCGCTCGCAGCTCTTCATGGAAGCGCTCAACGTGGATGAGATGGTCGGCCAGCTTCTGGCGACCGAAGGCTTCACGTCCGTGGAAGAAGTCGCTTACGTGGAGCTTGACGAAATCTCCATGATCGAGGGCTTCGATGACGACACCGCCGTTGAGATCCAGGCTCGCGCCCGCGATTATCTCGGCGAACTGGAAGCCAAGCTCGACGAGGAACGGATTGAGCTCGGCGTGTCCGACGAGTTGCGCTCGATTGACGGACTGACTACGGCTATGCTTGTCGCCCTCGGCAAGGACGACATCAAGACCATGGAAGATCTGGCCGGCTGCGCCGCAGACGATCTCGTGGGCTGGACCGAACGCAAGGATGGCGAGACGAAGCGTTTTGAGGGCGCTTTGAGCGGCTACGATGTCTCCCGCGCGGACGCGGAAAACATCGTGATGGCGGCGCGCCTCGCTGCGGGTTGGGTCACCGAGGAGGAACTGGCGGCTATGGCGGCCGGTGAGGAAGCCGACGAAGACGAGGAAGAAGCCGCCGAAGCCCTGGGGCAGGTGGAAGAAAGCGCGCCGGGCGGCGCTATCCTGAACGGATAGTGATGTTCCGGGCCGGCCGCTGTGACGCGGGCCGCAGGGCCTAATTTGAGATCGATCGGCAAGGCTGCCGCCGTTGAGTTCAACGCGGGCGTGCCGGTCAAGATGGAGTGGCCGAGTGCCCAGGAAGAATGAACCAACCGAACGGCAATGTGCCGTCACGCGGGAGGTTCTGCCGACAAGCTTGCTGATCCGGTTCGTCCTCGATCCCGAAGGGCTGGTGGTTCCGGATCTGAAGCGGGTCCTTCCCGGGCGCGGCGTTTGGGTAACCGCCTCGAAAGACATCGTCGCGGTTGCCGAAAAGGACCGGAAGAAAGTTTTCGGCAGGGGGTTTAAGACAGAAGCCCGTGTCGAGCCGGGACTGGCGGACCGTGTTGATGCACTCATGGAACGCTCGGCACTTCAGGCGATGTCGATGGCGCGCAAGGCGGGTGAGTTGGTCACCGGTTTTGCGAAGGTGGAAGCGGCCTTGCGGCGGGACACCGTCACCGGACTGATCCACGCCTCGGATGCGGGGCAAGACGGGATAAGGAAGCTGGCGGCGGTTGCCGCCGGCCGAGAAGAACAGGCAAACGGATGTCAAATTGTCCGTTTGTTCGATTCGGACCAATTGGATTTGGCATTGGGCCGGTCAAATGTGATACATGCTGCACTGCTTGAAGGGCAGGCGAGCGAAAACTTTCTGTCGCGGGTGCGCGATCTGGACCGTTTTCGCGGCTTGTCCGGAGCAGACGGCGACAAGAGCGACGCATAGCAGGGCGTTTGCGCAGGACTGAAGGCAATATGAGCGATACGAAAAATCCAGGCGACAAGACAATCAGCGTTGAGCGGGGCAAAACGCTTGGCCTCAAGCGCGGCGGCGATCAGGGAACTGTTCGGCAGTCCTTTTCGCATGGCCGGTCCAAAGCCGTCGTCGTGGAGAAAAAGAAGCGCCGTGTCGTGATCCCGGGCCAGGAGCCGAAACCGGAAGCGCCGGCACCGACGACCCAGCGTCTTGACAGACCTTCCGAGGCGCCGCGTACGCCGCCGCAGCCTGATCCCCAGGCGACCAAGCAGGCGCGCCGGGCGGCCTCCGGCCAGCGCCAGAAGGGCAATGGCAATGTGCTGCGCACCTTGACCAAGGAAGAGGCGGCGGCCCGTGCCGCCGCGCTCCAGATGGCCAAGGAACGCGAGGTCGAAGACCGCAAGCGCCGCGAAGAGGAAGAAAAGCGCCGCGTTGCCGAAGCCGCCAAACGCAAGGCTGAGGAAGAGGCACGCGCGAAGGTCGAAGCCGAAGAGCAGGCCAAGCGGGAAGCCGAAGAGGCGCGTCAGGCCGCCGAGCAGGCGAAGGAAGACAAGCCCGCGGCCGAAGCTGCGCCGAAGACATCCGCGCAACAGGCAGCCAAGCCGGAGCCCGCCCAGAAGGCGGCCATCCGCAGGCCGGGTCATGCCGACGGCGGCAAGCCGCCGAGCCTGGACGACATGGGCAAGCGCAAGCCTGCGCCGGCCGCCGCCCGTCCGAAGCCCGAGGCGGAAGGAAGCGAGGAAGACCGTGCCAACAAGGGACTGCGTGCAGTCAAGCGGCCGAAGCAGGCACCTGCTCCGGCGGCGCGTCCGCGTGGCGGCGAAGACCGCCGCCGCTCCAAGCTGACCATCTCCGCCGCAACCGGCGGCGACGACGGCCAGCGTGCTCGCTCGCTCGCCTCCATGCGCCGGCGCCAGGAAAAGGCGAAGCGCGGTCAGCAGCAGGTGGTGCGCGAAAAGATTTCCCGCGAAGTTGTCCTGCCGGAAGCCATCACCATTCAGGAACTGGCGAACCGCATGGCCGAACGGGCCGTGGATGTGATTAAGCTTCTGATGAAGCAGGGCCAGATGCTCAAGATCAACGACGTGATCGACGCCGATACGGCCGAGCTGATCGCCGAGGAAATGGGCCACACGGTCAAGCGAGTCTCCGAAGCAGACGTCGAGGAAGGTCTCTTCACCACAGAAGACGATGCCTCCACCCTGCAGTCGCGTCCTCCGGTCGTGACCATCATGGGTCACGTCGACCACGGCAAGACCTCGTTGCTTGATGCGATCCGCAAGTCCAAGGTGGTCACCGGCGAAGCCGGCGGCATCACCCAGCATATCGGCGCCTACCAGATCGATCAGGACGGCAACAAGATCACCTTCATCGACACCCCGGGTCACGCGGCCTTCTCGCAGATGCGAGCCCGTGGCGCCAAGTCGACGGACATCGTGATCCTGGTCGTGGCGGCCGACGACGGCGTCATGCCGCAGACCAAGGAAGCCATCGCTCACGCGAAGGCGGCCGAGGTTCCGATCATCATCGCCATCAACAAGATGGACAAGCCGGACGCTGATCCCAACCGGGTGCGCACCGAACTCCTGAGCGAGGAAATCGTCACCGAATCCATGGGTGGCGATGTCATTGACGTGGAAGTTTCCGCCAAGTCCGGACAGAACCTCGACAAGCTGCTGGAAATGATCCTGCTGCAGGCCGAGGTGCTTGAACTCCAGGCCAACCCGGATCGTACCGCGGAAGGCATCGTCATCGAAGCGCAGCTCGACAAGGGCCGCGGTCCGGTCGCGACTGTGCTGGTGCAGAAGGGAACGCTGAAGCCGGGCGACATTCTGGTCGCGGGTTCCGAATGGGGCCGTGTCCGGGCCATGCTCGACGAGAACGGAGAGCAGGTGAAGGAAGCCGGCCCGGCCAAACCGGTCGAGGTCCTGGGCTTCCAGGGAACGCCGGAAGCCGGTGACATGGTTGCGGTTGTCGAAAACGAAGCCCGCGCCCGCGAGATCACCGACTACCGTCAGCGCCAGATCCGCGAGAAGGCCTCCGTGGTGGCTTCCGGCTCGCGCGGCTCGCTCGAGCAGATGATGAACCGCCTGCAGGAAACCGGCAAGAAGGAGTTCCCGCTGGTTCTGAAAGCCGACGTGCAGGGCTCCGCCGAGGCGATTGCCCATGCGCTGCAGGAACTCGGCAACGACGAAGTCGGTGCACGGATCCTTCTGTCGGGTGTCGGCGGCATCACCGAAAGCGATGTCACCCTTGCGCTGGCGTCCAAGGCGCCGATCATCGGCTTCAATGTCCGCGCCAACAAGCAGGCCCGTGAGGCAGCCTCGCGAGAAGGTATCGAGATCCGCTACTACAACGTGATCTACGACCTCGTCGACGACATCAAGGCGGCCCTGTCCGGCATGCTGTCGCCGGAACGTCGCGAAACCTTCCTCGGCAATGCGGAGATCAAGGAAATCTTCCATATCTCCAAGGTCGGCAAGGTCGCGGGTTGCCTGGTTACCGAAGGTGTCGTCGAGCGCGGTGCGAACGTCCGCCTCATTCGCGACGACGTGGTCATCCACGAAGGCGAACTCGGCACGCTCAAGCGCTTCAAGGACGAGGTCAAGACAGTCGAGTCCGGTCAGGAGTGCGGCATGAACTTCGTCAAGTACCAGGACATGCGTCCGGGCGATGTCATCGAGTGCTTCCGCGTCGAGCAGATCGCGCGGACGCTCTGATCGTCACGTCGTTTTCCGTCAATCCGGACACCGCTGTCCGGTCCGGAGACCAGATAGGAGGGCGCGCGAAAGCGCGCTCTTTTTCTAATTGGCCGCGCCTTCGCGCGGCAGATGCGCTGCACTCCGGATCTGCGCGCAGCCTGCACTGCACTATTCCGGAATGACAGACGTTTGAGGAAAAACAGAAATGGCAAGACATCACGGACAGGACAGCCGTGGCCCGTCGCAACGCCAGCTTCGCGTTGGCGAAACGGTGCGCAAGGAGCTGTCCGACATATTCACACGCGGCGAATTCTCCGATCCGGACCTGGACGGTGTCATCGTCACCATTCCGGAAGTCCGCATGACGCCGGACCTGCGCCTGGCGACCTGCCTCGTCATGCCGCTCGGCGGCAAGAACGCGGACAAGGTCGAAAAGGCGCTCAACCGCAGCGCCAAATACCTGCGCGGCCAGGTCTCCCGGCGCCTGACCATGAAATACATGCCCGACCTGCGTTTCGTTCTCGACACCCGTTTTGACGACGACGACCGCATCGGCACCCTGCTGCATTCCCCGGATGTCGCCAAGGATCTTGGCGGCGACGAGGAAGAATGATTGCCGCGTTGAAACCATAATTCACGGTTCAATTAGAAATTGCGTGAGTTCGAGATTGTTGTCCGGGGCGAATTCTGCACGTTTTGCTAACTGCAAAACTCGCCTTTAGAGCGCAACAACCGGAATTTGTGCATCGTCTGGGAACCTGTTGGTGCGAGGGATGGTGGCGGTGTTCAGAGCAATGGCAGCGCTCGCGCTTGGCGCGGCGACTTCTGCATGTGTCGTGTTTCCCGTTCCGCACATCGTTGCGCCGGAGGTCACGGGAGTGCTGCTTGGCAACGGCATGCCAGTTGAAAATGCCGAGATCGTGTTAGTGGCTTCATTAGCACTCAGGGGAGCTGCATCAGAAATTCCGGACGGTTCAAGACGCGCGGTTACCAGAACAGATGCAAATGGCAAATTCAAAGTAGGACCGCTGATAGGGACCAAAGTGGTTCATACGTTCGGGGATGAACTACTAGGATACTATCTTCTTATCAGGGTAAGGGGAGACGAGTTGATCGGGTTCAATCGGAGTGAAATAGGAAGTGTTCGTCCAAAAATAACCGGATCTTGTGACCTGGCCAAGCCGAATAAAGACGGAAGCGATGTCACTTACTGCGACCATTACAGGTTACAAAGACTTTCGAGTGAACGCTGATGAAGTCTGTTGACTACTGTTTTGATCTTTGTCTGGTGACCATGGATGATGGTTCTGGCAGTCAGATTTTTCGTATATCGAAGTGACGCAATTGTAATCCTAGTGAAAAGTCCCCATGACACGGCAAAAACAGGTCAAAAGAAAAAAGAACACCATCAACGGCTGGCTTGTGCTCGACAAGCCGTTCGGGCTGACGTCGAACGAGGCGCTCGGGAGGATCAAGCGGATCTTCTCGCCCGAGAAGGTCGGCCATGCCGGAACGCTCGACCCGCGCGCGTCGGGCCTTTTGCCCGTTGCCTTCGGTGAAGCCACCAAGACCGTGCCGTTTGTCATGGATGGCCGCAAGGTCTACCGTTTCGAGGTGACCTGGGGCGCGGAAACGAACACCGACGACACCGAAGGCGAGGTCATCGCCACCTCCGATATCCGTCCGGGCCCAGATGCGATTGCCGCCGTTCTCGGCGAGTTCACCGGTACGATAATGCAGGTGCCGCCGAAGTTTTCCGCCATCAAGGTGGCCGGCGAACGCGCCTATGATCTCGCCCGCGACGGCGAGGCGGTCGAGCTTGATGCCCGGCCCATTGACGTCCACCGGCTGGATCTGGTGGCATGTCCGGATGAAAACCGGGCGGTCTTCGAGGCCGAATGCGGCAAGGGCACCTATGTGCGCGCACTCGCTCGCGATCTCGGACGCCGTCTCGGCACGCGCGGCCACGTCACGGAACTCCGCCGCCTGCTGGTCGGTCCCTTCGGCGAAAGCGACCTGATCGGACTGGACGAGATCCTGGAAGCCGCCGAAGAACTTGAAGAAGGCGAGGGCGTCGAGGCGCTGGTCGAGGACTTCGTCCTGCCCGTTCGCGATGCCATGGACGACCTTGTCGAGGTCGCAGTCTCCCTCGATGACGCCGCGAAGATCCGCAAGGGCATGGCAGTATTTCTTAGAGGCCGCGAAGCTCCGCTCAACACGGAGGTCGCTTTCGCCAGCCACGCCAATGTGCCGGTCGCCATCGGCTCGATTGACAAGGGTCGCTTCCAGCCGACGCGGGTATTTCACCTTTAGGGAAGCCTTTGGCCGGGAGACGCGAGATTCTCCTAGCTTTTCCTTGCGTTTTCTGCCATATACCGCCGCCATTGGGCACTGATGCCCAGTTCGTCCGAAGGACTCCTTTGCTGACCGACATCTCGGCTCATGGAGAAATCCGGATCAGGCCTCATGGCATGTCAACGCGTCCGGTCAACCGGACCGCCACTCTTCGAAAGGAAAGAGCGATGTCGATTACCGCAGAGCGCAAAGCCGAGCTCATCAAAGAATACGCGACCAAAGAAGGCGACACCGGTTCTCCGGAAGTCCAGGTAGCGATCCTGACCGAGCGCATCAACAACCTGACCGAACACTTCAAGGGCCATGGCAAGGACAATCATTCCCGCCGCGGTCTCCTGAAAATGGTTGCGCAGCGCCGGTCCCTTCTGGACTACACGCGCGGCAAGAGCGAAGAGCGTTACAAGTCGCTTATCGAACGTCTTGGCATTCGCCGCTAAGATCGCGATCAAGACCTTGAAGACGCGGCGGGCGAGCAACCCGCCGCGTTTTTCTTAAACGGCGTTTCCATTTTCAGGGCAAACGCTCTATAGAAGCCTCGTGACACGTCATGGGGCAGGATTGCCGGCCACTTTCGATATCTCCCGGAAAGTCGCCCGTTGTCTTGCCCGTGACCTGTCCCCCGGTAACCGGCCCATCCGGGGCCGACCGGGAATGTACGTGTCCGTTCTGGCGGTAACGAAACCGGCCGGGACGGGTAAATTTGATAGGACAGATGATGTTTGATATTCATCGTGTGGAAGTCGAGTGGGGCGGACGCCCGCTCGTCCTCGAAACGGGCAAGGTTGCCCGTCAGGCCGACGGCGCCGTCATGGCGACTTACGGCGAAACCAAGGTTCTGGCGACGGTCGTGTCCGCCAAGGAACCCAAGCCGGGCCAGGATTTCTTTCCGCTCACCGTGAACTACCAGGAAAAGGCCTTTGCCGCCGGCAAGATCCCGGGTGGCTACTTCAAGCGTGAAGGCCGTCCGTCCGAGCACGAGACCCTGACCTCCCGCCTGATCGACCGTCCGATCCGGCCGCTGTTCGCGGACGGCTACAAGAACGACACCCAGGTGATCATCACCGTTTTGTCCCACGACCTGGAAAACGCGCCGGACATCCTGGCGATGGTTGCCTCGTCGGCCGCGCTGACGCTCTCCGGCGTTCCGTTCATGGGCCCGATCGGCGGCGCGCGCGTCGGACTGATCAACGGTGAATACGTTCTGAACCCGCTTGTCGACGACATGCCGGAATCCACTCTCGACCTGGTTGTCGCCGGCACGGCCGACGCGGTTCTGATGGTTGAATCGGAAGCCAAGGAACTGGACGAAGACACCATGCTCGGCGCGGTGATGTTCGGCCACAAGGGCTTCCAGCCCGTGATCGACGCGATCATCAAGCTGGCGGAAACCGCGGCCAAGGAACCGCGCGATCTCGTGCTGCCGGATCACTCCGACCTCTTTGCCAAGATCAAGTCCATGGCCGCCGACGATCTGACGGCTGCCTACAAGATCACCTCCAAGACCGAACGCAAGAGCGCGGTCGATGCCGCCAAGGCGAAAGTCGTCGAGGCTCTGATCACCAACGCTGCCGAGGGTGAAGCCGTCGAAGGCACCGTTCTTGGCGAACAGTTCAAGAAGCTCGAAGCGGAAATCGTTCGTGGCGGCATTCTGGACACCGGCACCCGCATCGACGGTCGCGATCTGTCCACCGTCCGCGCGATCAACTCCGAGGTCGGCATCCTGTCGCGCGCCCACGGCTCTTCGCTGTTCACCCGCGGCGAGACCCAGGGCCTCGTGGTCGCGACCCTGGGCACGGGCGAGGACGAGCAGTTCATCGACCTGCTGGAAGGCACCGTGAAGTCCCACTTCATGCTGCACTACAACTTCCCGCCCTATTCCGTCGGAGAAACCGGCCGCATGGGCTCTCCGGGACGGCGCGAGATCGGCCACGGCAAGCTTGCCTGGCGCGCGATCCATCCGATGATGCCGCAACATCACGACTTCCCCTACACCGTCCGGGTTGTCTCCGAGATCACCGAATCCAACGGATCTTCCTCCATGGCCACCGTCTGCGGCACCTCGCTGGCGCTGATGGACGCCGGCGTTCCGCTCAAGGCACCGGTCGCCGGTATCGCCATGGGTCTGATCAAGGAAGGCGACCGTTTCGCTGTTCTCTCCGATATCCTGGGCGACGAGGATCACCTCGGCGACATGGACTTCAAGGTGGCCGGCACGGAAAGCGGCATCACCTCGCTGCAGATGGACATCAAGATCGACGGCATCACCGAAGAGATCATGAAGGTCGCTCTCGGGCAGGCCAAGGACGGCCGCATCCACATCCTGGGTGAGATGTCCAACGCGATCACCGAGGCGCGCTCCGAGCTTGGCGAACATGCGCCGCGCATCGAAGTGATGAAGATCCCGGTCGACAAGATCCGTGAAGTCATCGGCTCCGGCGGCAAGGTCATCCGCGAAATCGTCGAGAAGACCGGCGCCAAGGTCAATATCGAGGACGACGGCACGGTCAAGATCGCCTCCTCCGACGGCAAGGCCATCAAGGCTGCGGTCAACTGGATCAACTCCATTGCCGCCGAACCGGAAGTCGGCGTGATCTACGAAGGCACGGTCGTCAAATGCGTCGACTTCGGTGCGTTCGTGAACTTCTTCGGCGCCAAGGACGGTCTGGTCCACATTTCCCAGCTGGCTCCGAAGAAAGTCGCCAAGGTCACCGACGTGATCAAGGAAGGTGACAAGGTCTGGGTCAAGCTCATGGGCTTCGACGAGCGCGGCAAGGTCCGCCTGTCCATGAAGGTCGTCGACCAGGAGACCGGCAAGGAAATCCCGAGAGAAGAGAAGAAGGAAGAAGCGGAATAAGCTTCGCTTTCCATCTGATCCTGACGGGGGCCTCATTAGCCCCCGTTTTGTTTTCAGGCAGTTGCCTCCGCCCGTGAAGCTGCTATACCGCCAGCGGAAAAGGCAGAAAGGGACAGCTATGGGTCAGATGCGCTTGGTTGTCGTCGGTGCGGGTGGCCGGATGGGCCGGGCGCTGACACGCGCGGTCGTCGAAACGCCGGGAGCCGACGTCGTTGCGGGCATCGAACGCGAAGGGTCCGAACTGCTTGGCAAGGATGTCGGCGAGCTGGCGGCAACCGGCACGCTCGGTATTCCTGTGACCGACGATCCGCTGTCCGCTTTCGCCAAGGCGGATGGGGTTCTCGATTTTACCGCGCCGGCCGCAAGCCTCTGGTACGCGGAACTCGCCGCCCAGGCGCGCATCGTGCATGTGATCGGGACGACCGGCTGGGCAGAGGGCGAGGACGAGCCTCTCAAGGCGGCCGCACGCCACGCACGCATCGTCAAGTCCGGCAACATGAGCCTCGGCGTCAATCTGCTGGCGAGCCTCGTCCGCCGCGCCGCCGCGGCCCTCGATACCGATTTCGATATCGAGGTTCTGGAGATGCATCACAAGCACAAGGTCGACGCGCCGTCCGGCACGGCGCTGCTCCTCGGGGAGGCTGCGGCGGAAGGCCGCGGGCTGGACCTCGGCGCCCACTCGGTGCGCACGCGCGACGGCATCATGGAGCCCCGCAGGACCGGGGACATCGGCTTTGCCACATTGCGCGGCGGCTCCGTCATCGGCGAGCATTCGGTGATCTTCGCCGGCGAAGGCGAACGCATCGAGCTGACCCACCGGGCCGGGGATCGCCAGCTTTTTGCCAGGGGAGCGGTCAAGGCGGCCCTGTGGGGTTTCGATCAGAAGCCTGGATTTTATTCGATGGCCGATGTGCTCGGCCTGAACGACTGAACCTGAACGATTGCGTATACAGTCAGACTGAGGAGAACGGCATGGATCGCCTTCTTGTGCTTGTCCGTCACGGGCAGAGCGAATGGAACTTGAAGAACCTGTTCACGGGCTGGAAGGACCCGGGCCTGACGGAACAGGGCGTCACCGAGGCGCACAGGGCCGGACAGCAGTTGAAAGACCTGAAACTCACCTTCGACCTGGCCTTCACCTCTGTCTTGTCCCGCGCGCAGAGAACGCTCGATATCATTTTGGAGGAACTGGGGCAGACCGGCCTCGAGACCCTCAGGGATCAGGCTCTCAACGAACGGGACTACGGTGATCTCACCGGCATGAACAAGGACGAGGCCCGTCAGAAGTTCGGTGAAGACCAGGTCCATGTCTGGCGCCGGTCCTACGACGTGCCGCCGCCCGGCGGCGAGAGCCTGAAGATGACCGCCGAACGGGTGCTGCCCTATTACAAGACGGAAATCCTGCCCAAGGTTCTGGGGGGCAAGCGCACCATCGTGGCGGCGCACGGCAACTCCCTGCGCTCGCTGGTCATGGAGCTTGAGCAGCTCAGCCCGGAGGAAATTCTCAAGAGAGAAATCGGAACCGGCACACCGATCATTTACCGTCTGGATGAAAACGGCGGCGTGCTGAGCATTCAGGACCTTGCCGACTAGAACCCTTCCCGGAAACCGGGCGGTCCGCAAACCGCCCGGATTTGTTTGTGCCGGATCAGACCTCGAAGCCGCTTTGGGCGGCGAGGTTCTTGAGCGGCCGGTCCGGACGGGCGCCGACGTGGCTGATGACGCTTGCCGCGCACAGGCAGCCGAGTTCGGCCGCGTCAGAGTATTTGTAGTCCCGGGCCAGGCCGAACAGGAAGCCGGAAGCAAAAAGATCGCCGGCTCCGGTGAGGTCGACGACGTTGTCCACCTTTTGCGCCGCGACTTTGACCGTTTCCTCGCCATCGATGATCATCGCGCCGTCTGCGCCGAGCGTGAGCGCCGTCAGCGCGCCCGTTTCCCTGGCGGCTGCAATCGCGGTGTCGAGGTCGGCTGTCTCGAAAAGCGCCCTCAGTTCGTGTTCGTTGGCGAACAGGAGGTCCACGACCTTGTCGGAAAGAAGTGACAGGAACTCGCTGCGGTAACGGTCGACGCAAAACGAGTCGGAGAGGGTCAATCCGACCTTGCGCCCGTTCAGGTGAGCGACCTCCGCCGCCTTCAGGAACGCCTTCTTGGCCTCTTCCGGATCCCAGAGGTAACCTTCCATGTAGGTTACCGCTGAAGCGGCGACCACGTCTTCATCGACGTCGGAAGGCCCGAATTCGGTGCAGGCGCCCAGGTAGGTGTTCATGGTGCGCTCGCCGTCCGGAGTGATCAGGATCATCGACCGCGCCGTCGGCTTCCATTCCCGCAACCGCGGAGTGTTGAAATAGACACCCGTGCCGTTCATGTCGTGATGGTAGCTGTCGCCGAGTTCGTCCTCGGCGACTTTGCCGAAGTAGGCGGGCCGTCCACCCAGGGATGCGATGCCTGCTGCCGTGTTGCCGGCGCTTCCGCCTGAAACGCGAACCGTCTGTCCCATCTTGCCGAAGAGCCGGACCGCCTCGTCGGTATCGATCAGGCGCATCGACCCTTTGATCAGGTTTTCCTCAACCAGGAAATCCTCCTCGATATGGGAAAAAACATCGCAAATGGCATTCCCGATGCAAAGGGCATCAAATCTTGTTTCGCTCATATGGTCCTCTGGTTCGCTCCGTTGACTGGGCGCTGCGAAGTCACGAATAGGGGTTGGGTCTCAGGGCGCGATTGGCTTCCGGTTCCTTGATCTTGTCCCTGAAAGGGCTCGCGCGATAGACACCCAGAACGTTGAGTTCCGCGCAGAAAAAGGCAAGTTCCTCCAAAGCGAGGGCCACGGACGGGTCATCCGGATGCCCCTCCACGTCCGCATAGAACATCGACGCGAAAAACTGGCCCTCAAGCTGATAGGACTCCAATTTGGTCATGTTCACCCCGTTGGTGGCAAACCCGCCAAGCGCCTTGTAAAGCGCTGCCGGAACGTTGCGCACCCGGAAGACGAACGTGGTGATGACCGGCTGTCCGTTATGCGCCGCCTCCATCTTCTCACGGGACAGGATAACAAACCGTGTCGTATTGTGGGCGGCGTCCTCGACGTCCCGGCGCAGGATGTCGAGGTCGTAGATTTCCGCCGCCATTTCCGGCGCAAGAGCCCCGACGCTCGGATCGTTCAGCTCGGCGATCTGGCGGGCGGATCCGGCTGTGTCACCGCCGACCACCGCGGTCAGCCCGAGTTCCCGGATGACATTGCGGCACTGGCCGAGCGCGTGAATATGGCTCTGGACCTTCTTCAACTCCGAAATCTTCGCGCCCCTGGGCGCCATCAGCTGAAAGCGGATCGGCATGAAGTATTCGCCGATGATGTGCAGGCCCGATTTCGGCAGGAGGTGATGAATGTCGGCGACCCGGCCGGCGACGGAGTTTTCGATCGGAATCATCGCGAGATCCGAGCTGCCGTCGGACATCGCCGAGAAGCAATCCTCGAAGGTCGCGCAAGGGATTGCCTCGTAATCCGGATAGACGCTCCGGCAGGCCATATGGGAATTGGCGCCGGTTTCTCCCTGAAATACGATTTTTTTTCTGTCTGTCATTGGTCTTTCCGCCAGCAGCGAGTTGGTCATTGGTGTTCGTAGGCCGCGCGCGCGCGCTCGAGGTCTTCCGGAGTGTTCACGTCCATGGGCGCGCTGTCGACAATTGAAACATCGATCCGCATACCGGCCTCCAGCGCGCGCAACTGCTCGAGCTTCTCGCGCTGCTCAAGGGGGGATGGAGGAAGCTGAACGAACCGGGCGAGCGCCGCGCGGCGGTAGGCATAGATGCCGATGTGATGAAAGTGAGGCCCGTCCCCCCAGGGCGCGGTCGTCCTGGTGAAATAAAGGGCGCGGTGATGGCCCAGCCCGTTGGGGGTCGTGACGGCCTTGACGCTGTTCGGGTTGTCGCGGACTTCGGGGTCCGTGAATTGCGTCATGATGGTGCCGATGGAGACTTCGGCAACCGTCAAAGGCGTGAAGGCCGCTCGAATTGCCTCGGGTGCGATAAGCGGAACGTCCCCCTGGACGTTGAGCACGGTGTCATGCCTGCCGTCCGGGTCAAGACGTTCCGCGGCCTCGAAAATGCGGTCGGACCCCGAGGCGTGGTCGGACCGGGTCAAGACGGCCGTGCCGCCGTGGTCCTGAACGGCGTCCGCAATGTCCTGGTTGTCGCAGGCAACCGCAACAGGACCGATATCCGCGTTGAGAGCCTGTTCCAGAACCCGCACGATCATCGGTTTCCCGCAAATGTCGGCAAGCGGCTTTCGCGGCAGGCGGGTGGCGGACAAGCGGGCGGGAATGAGAACGAGAGCAGAAGTCAAAAAGGGTCTCCGAGTGGCCGGACAGAGCTGCGAAGGGCATAAAAACGCACACCGCGTCCGTTTGTCGTAACAGTTGTCCTTTTAAAGCTATGGACAGCAAGGTCAAAAAATTTGTAGGTTCCGGCAAATTTGGTAAAGCTGATAGGGTTCGCCGTCAGATGCGGCGGACCAGGACGCGTATGAGCTTGGAGCCGGAGAGAATGGATTCGTTCACGTTGAACAAGGCCGCGGGTGCGGTCCTGATGGTTCTTATTCTGACGATGGGAGTGGGGATCGTTTCCGACATTATCTTTAAGCCGACAATTCCGGGCAAACCGGGATATGAAATCGTGCTTGCATCCGCCGAGGATTCGACCTCGGAAGTCGAGGCGGTTCCGGAAGTCGCTCCGATCTCCGAGCGTCTGATCGAGGCATCGGCGGAAAAAGGCGAAAAGGTCGCAAAGAAATGCGCGGCCTGTCACGATTTCACGCAGGACGGCAAGAACAAGGTCGGCCCGTTGCTTTGGGGTGTCATCGGTCGCGCTCCCGGCGGTCACGATGGGTTCGGCTACTCCTCGGCGATGCAGGCCTTCGGTGCGGAAAACCCGGAGTGGACCTATGAGGAGCTCGATCACTTCCTTGAGTCGCCGAAGAAGTTCATAGACGGAACTTCCATGAGCTTTAACGGTCTGCGCAAGCCCGAGGATCGTGCGGATCTCATTGCCTATCTGCGCCAGCAGGACGATTCCCCGGCACCGCTGCCGACGGAATAAGCTGCATTCAAGTCAGACCTTTCGCTTTGGCGAACGGAAAGCCGGGTTTTCGAGCCCGGCTTTTTTTGGGACAAAGGTGGGAAAAATTAACAAAGTTGACGTAACGTAGTATTGTAGCGGAGTGGGGCTCTGGTCGGGCAGGAACCGGATGGGTTTAAGCGTTTCTCGAGATGCATTCTTCAGGTTGAATGGCGTGCTTGTCGCATTCGCTGTCGCGGCTGCCTGCTTTCTGACCGGCATCGCGGTGACGGCTCACATCGGTGCGCTGGTGCAGAGGGAACACGTCCTGCAGCACAAGCGCCAGGCGACGGCCAGCCTGTCGGAGGCGAGGGCGCGCCTCGAAGGCGAATTCAACCGGACCGTCGCGCACGGCGTCGGAATAAAAGCCTACGTTGCCCAGTTCGACAAGCAGGCGTTCGAAGCAGCCGAATTCAGGGAGATCGCAATCGATCTGCTTGAGGAAAATCCGGCGATCCGGTCCATCGGTCTGGCTCCGGACAACGTCGTCCGCGCCGTTTTTCCCTCCGAGCCCAACAAGGCGGCGCTCGGTCTCGATTACCGCACGAACGCTTTGCAGTGGCCGGCGGTCAACGAAGCGATGCAATCGCGGCAGGTTGTCATCGCCGGACCGACGGCACTGGTTCAGGGCGGCCGGGCTCTGATGATCCGGATCCCCGTTTTTCCGGCAGCCTATCCCGGGCAATCGGTCGACGAACGCTCCTACTGGGGAACCGCGACACTCATCCTCGACATCGAGGCGGTGATGGCATCCGCCGGCATCGAAAACAGTGTCAACGGAACCCTGATTTCCATCATCGACAAGACCGCGCACGAGAGCGGCAACACAGTGGTCTTCGGCAATCAGAACTTTCAGGGCAAGGATTATGTCTCCGTGCCGTTGAACCTGCCGGGCGGGTTGAATTGGGAAGTGCTCGGATATCCGCAGGCCGGATGGGAGAACTCGAGCGACAATGTCCTGATCACCCGGGTCGTCGGTTTCGCGATATCCCTGATCTTCGGCGCGCTGACCTTTTTGCTGATCAGCGAGGTCTACAAGGTTCGCTCCATGGCGCTCCACGATCCGCTCACGGGGCTGGCGAACCGGAGGCTTCTCGAGGAACGCATGCAGCAGATGGCGGTGCAGTGTAACCGCTCCGGGGCCGGCTTCGAGATCTTTTACGTCGATCTGGATGCCTTCAAACCGGTCAACGACAATTTCGGCCACGGCGTGGGCGACAAGCTTCTGATCGAAGTCGGCCAGAGACTGCTGAACGAGGTCAGGCAGTCGGACACGGTCGCCCGGGTCGGTGGAGACGAGTTCATCGTCCTGACGCCCGGCAACATGCGGCGCCAGGAGAAGGAAGGGTTCCAAAAACGCCTCTCCGACAAGGTTTCAAAAGCCTTTGAATGCGCCGGAGCCCGGATCAACGTGAAGGCCAGTTTCGGCAGCGCCAGCTATCCCGGAGATGCGTCGACCGTGGACGATCTGCTGCGCATCGCGGACGGGCGCATGTATGCCCACAAGGCGAGATCCAAGAAAAACCCGCGCGACATTCCGGAAAAAGGTCTTCCCCAGGCGGGTTAAATTTCTGTCATTTAGGCAACCAGCAGGTGACGTCCGGCCGGCGCATCCCTAAACTAGGTTGGTAATTTCCAGTGGATCTGGAATTCGAAACCGGAAAGGGACAGAGAAGCCGATGGCGTTCAGGTGGTGTGCGTGGAAGAAAACGGCCGCGGGTCTGGCGTTTGCCGGAGCAATGTCCATCAGCGGACTGACTGCGGTTCCAGCCGCAAATGCCGAAGAACCGGAATGGCATCATGCCACGGCACTCACGGGCACGCCGAAATACGGCCCTGAGGTCACCCATTTCGATTATGTCGATCCGGACGCCCCAAAGGGGGGCACGGTCAGGCTGGCAAGCAGCGGCGGCTTCGACACGTTCAACATCCTCGCTCAAAAGGGACATGCCGCACCCGGTATCCTCACCGTTTACGAAAGCCTGATGGAGCCTTCCCTCGACGAGGAGGACATCAGCGCGCAATACGGTGTTCTCGCCGAGGCGGTTCGCTTTCCGGACGACTTTTCATGGGTCGAGTACAGAATGAATCCGGACGCCCGATGGCATGACGGGGAGCCGGTGACGGCAGAGGATGTGGTCTGGTCGTTCGAAAAGGCCATAGAACTCGATCCCCGGCGGAAGTTCTATTATCAGAATGTATCCTCGGTTGAGATCGTCGGCGACAGGACAATCCGGTTCACCTTCGACACGTCGGGCAACCGCGAACTGCCCAAGATCATGGGGCAACTGACCGTCCTGCCGAAACACTGGTGGAACGGAACCGACGACAAGGGCAGAGCCCGCGACATTTCAAGGGCGAGCCTGGAACCGCCGCTCGGGTCGGGTCCCTACAAGATCAAGGAATTCTCGCCGAACCGGCAAGTGATTTACACCCGCGTCGAGGACTACTGGGGCAAGAACCTTCCGATCCGCGCCGGCACCCACAATTTCGACGAGATCCGCTATATCTCCTTCCTCGACGATGCCGTGCGGTTCGAGGCCTTCAAGGGCGATCAGTACGATTATCATGTCGAACGCAGCTCCAGCCAGTGGGCCAAGCGTTACGACTTTCCCGCGACCCGCGACGGCCGTGTCGTCAAGGAGATTTTTCCCGACAATTCCTCCGGTGTGATGCAGGGCTTCTTTCTGAACCTGCGCCGGGAAAAATTCCAGAACCCGGATATCCGGCAGGCGCTCAACTACGCCTATGATTTCGAAACCACAAATGAGATCGTGTCCGCCAATCTCCTGAAACGGGTCAACTCCTATTTCGCCGGTACCGAGCTTGCCTCATCCGGACTGCCGGAAGGCAAGGAACTGGAGATCCTGGAAGAGGTCCGGGACATGGTGCCTCCGGAGGTCTTCACCGAGGAATACCAGAACCCGGTTGGCGGCAATCCGCAGAATGTCCGCGCGAACCTGCGCGAGGCGGTGAAGCTTTTCCGCAAGGCGGGCTATGAGCTCAAAGACCGCAAGATGATCGACCCCAAGACGGGTGAACAGTTCACCATCGAGTTTCTCTATACCGACAAGGGCAGGGAGCGGACCCTGCTGCCGTACGCCAAGAACCTGGAAAGCATCGGCATCAAGCCGGTCCTGCGCCTGATCGATGTCTCCCAGTATGTCAACCGTGTCCGGAGCCGGGATTTCGACACGGTGGTCCTGGCAGTCGGACAGTCCCTGTCGCCGGGCAATGAACAGCGGGAGTACTGGGGAAGCGAGTCGGCCGACAATCCGAGTTCGGCCAATTACGCCGGGATCAAGAATCCGGCGATTGACAAGCTCATCGACAAGGTGATCTTCGCCGAGGACCGGGAAACGCTCGTGGCCGCCACCCATGCGCTTGACCGGGTCCTTTTGTGGAACCACTACGTCGTGCCGCAATTTTATTCCGACGAAACCCGCACCGCCCGCTGGAACCGGTTTGCCCATCCGGAGAAGATGCCGGAATATGGAACCGGCTTCCCGGACATCTGGTGGTACGATGAGGAACTCGCCGCAAAGACCGGAGCCGCCAAATGAGCCGGCCCTTCACTCCCTCCCGCCGGCAAGTCCTGAAACTGACCGGTGCGGCGGCCCTGACCTCGTCCCTTCCCTGGGCTGCTTCGGCGGCCGCGCAGACTGCCGGAGGCGTTGCGCCGGGAACACCCCGGCACGGCCTGTCCGTTTTCGGGGATCTGAAATACGGGCCGGATTTCGCTTACTTCGACTATGTCGATCCGCAGGCTCCGAAAGGCGGAACCTTTTCGTTTCAGGCGCCTTACTGGTACTACAATCAGAATCCGCAGACCTACAACACCTTCAATTCCTTTATCTTGAAGGGCGACGCCCCGCCGCGCATGGAGCTGTGCTTCGACACGCTCATGGTGCGCGCCTGGGACGAGCCGGATGCGGTTTACGGGCTCGTCGCCGAAACGGTTGAGATCTCCGAGGACGGCAACAGCTTCACGTTCAATCTGCGCCCGGAAGCCAAGTTCCATGACGGCTCTAGACTGACCGCAAATGACGTTGCCTTTTCCCTGATGCTCCTGAAAGCGGACGGGCATCCGCTGTTGAGCCAGCCGCTGGCCGTGCTGAAAGACGCGGAAGTTCTGGACGAGCACCGGGTCGCCCTGCATTTCGACGGCAGCCAGGCCCGCAGTCTTCCGCTTCAGATCGCGTCGTCCTACCCCATCCTGTCGAAACGCTACTACACGGCCTATGAGTTCAAGCAGTCGACCCTGACGCCGCCGCTCTCCTCTGGACCGTTCAAGGTCGGCAGTCACGCGGTCGGGCGCTATGTCGAGTATCATCAGGTGGAGCACTACTGGGGCAAAGATCTGCCCGTCATGGCCGGCCGGTTCAATTTCACGACGATCCGGGTGGAATTTTACCGCGAGCGTCAGGTGGGTTTCGAGGCCTTCAAGAAGGGCGAACTGTTGTACCGCGAGGAGTTCTCCTCCAAGAACTGGGCGACGGAGTATAATTTTCCGGCATTCGAGGACGGTCGGGTCGTGCGCCGGGAGTTTCCCGACGGACGCCCCTCGGGCGCGCAGGGCTGGTTCATCAACACCCGCCGGGAGAAATTCAAGGATCCGAGGGTCCGGCAGGCGCTGGGCTACGCCTTCGATTTCGAGTGGTCCAATCAGTCGCTCTTTTACGGTTTGTACAAGAGAACGGAATCCTTTTTCGAAAACTCCGACATGAAGGCGCAAGGCGTGCCTTCTCCGGACGAACTGGCGCTGCTGGAGCCATATCGCGAAGAGCTGCCCGCATCCGTTTTCGGTGAAGTGCTCGTGCCGCCGGTCAGCGACGGGTCCGGCTTCGACCGCAAATTGCTGGCCGAGGCGGCAAAACTCCTCAAGGAGGCGGGTTACGTGCGCAAGGGCACGGAGCTGATCGGGCCCGACGGCAAGCCGCTCACGATCGAGTTCATCAACAATACCGCTCTTTTCGAGCGGATTACCAACCCGTTCCTGAAGAATCTCGAACGGCTGGGGATCAAGGCCAGCCTGCGCATTGTCGATCCGGCCCAGTACCAGGCGCGGTTGAACGACTTCGACTTCGATATCGCCAGCCGCAGGTATTCGCTCGAACCGACGCTTTCCGATTCCATTCGTCAGATGTGGGGATCAAGGGCCGCGGAGACGCCGGGGACCTACAACACCGCGGGCATCGCGAGCCCCGTGGTGGATGCGTTGCTCGACAAGATCATCGCCGCGCAATCGCGCGCGGAGATGAACACGGCCGCCAAGGCATTGGACCGGGTGCTGAGGGCCGGTTACTACTGGATACCGCAGTGGACCAAGGCGTCCCACAATGTCGCCATGTGGGACGTTTACGGCTATCCGGAAAAGACACCGCGTTATTTCTTTCCCGTCGAAGAACTCTGGTGGATAGACGCGGAAAAGGCGAAAAAACTCGGCAAAGGCGGGTAATCTCCGCAAACGTGAATCCTCAGGTCCGTCTTAGAAGGCCATAGAAAAAAGGGAATATACCGACCCGATGGGCGCCTATATCCTCCGCCGCTTGCTCCTGATGATCCCGACGCTGGTCGGGATCATGGCCATCAACTTCGTCGTCATCCAGTTCGCGCCGGGCGGTCCTGTCGAGCGGGTCATCGCCCAGCTTCAGGGGACGGACGTTTCTGCGACGTCGCGCATCAGCGGCGGTGGCGGCGACATGCTCGGCTCGGGCAACGACGCCTCCGGCGGCAGCGGCGCGGCTTCCGCCGACAGCGTGACCTCGAAATACCGGGGGGCACAGGGGCTCGATCCGGAATTCATCGAGGAACTGGAGGCCCAGTTCGGTTTCGACAAGCCGCCGCTCGAGCGTTTCCTGAGCATGCTTTGGAACTATGCAAGGTTCGATTTCGGCGAGAGCTATTTCCGCGATATTCGCATTCTGGACCTGATCGCGGAAAAACTGCCCGTTTCCATATCGCTCGGCATCTGGATGACGCTGATCTCCTATCTGGTGTCGATCCCGCTGGGCATCCGCAAGGCGGTCGCGGACGGCTCCCGCTTCGACGTCTGGACTTCCGGGATCATCGTCGTGGCCTATGCCATTCCGGGCTTCCTGTTCGCCGTCCTTCTCATCGTGCTGTTCGCCGGCGGGTCCTTCTGGGATCTTTTCCCCTTGCGGGGCCTTGTCTCCGACAACTGGGAGGAGCTTTCCTGGCCGGCCCGCATTGCCGACTACTTCTGGCATCTGGCACTGCCCCTGACCGCGATGGTCCTGTCGGCCTTCGCCACCACAACGCTTCTGACCAAGAATTCGTTTCTGGACGAGATCCGCAAGCAGTATGTGATCACGGCGAGAGCCAAGGGCCTTACCGAGCAACAGGTGCTTTACGGCCACGTCTTTCGCAATGCCATGCTGATCGTCGTCGCGGGTTTTCCCGGGGCCTTCATTTCGTCCTTCTTCGCCGGTTCCCTGCTGATTGAAACGATCTTCTCGCTCGATGGTCTCGGGCTGCTCGGCTTTGAGTCCGTGATCAACCGGGATTACGCGGTGGTCTTCGCAACCCTGTACATATTCTCGCTCATGGGCCTTCTGGTGAACCTGGTCTCCGACCTGACCTACACCTGGATCGATCCCCGGATCGATTTCGAGAGCCGGGAGGTCTGAGCCATGGATTCACGCCTCTCCAAGGATATGGAAAACGCCGGCTACGATGTGCTCAATCCGATGCCGGAGGAGACCTCGCCGCCGCCGGCAAAGATGCGGCTGTCGCCGATCAACCAGCGCCGGCTGGCGAATTTCAAGGCCAACAGGCGCGGCTACTGGTCCTTGTGGATTTTCCTTGTCCTGTTCGTCATGGGCATGGGGGCGGAGTTTCTGACCAACGACCGGCCGATCCTCGTTTCCTACAAGGGCGAGTTGCTCGCGCCGGTCTTCGTCGACTATCCGGAGGAAAAATTCGGCGGCTTTCTGGCGGTGACCGACTACCGCGATCCGTTCATCCAGGAGG
This sequence comes from Roseibium aggregatum, assembly GCF_017309185.1. Classification (GTDB taxonomy): domain Bacteria; phylum Pseudomonadota; class Alphaproteobacteria; order Rhizobiales; family Stappiaceae; genus Roseibium; species Roseibium aggregatum_B. The sequence goes on from NZ_JAEKJZ010000005.1 coordinate 209,842, forward strand.
AGATCGCGGCCAACGGCTGGATGCTGTGGCCACCGGTGCGCTATTCCTACCGGACCGTCAATCACGACATCCCGGTGCCCGCGCCGGCCCCACCCTCCTGGACGATGGACAAGGAAGAGCGCTGTTCGCGCTATCCGCAGGGCGCGGACGATCCCAATTGCGTGATCGGCAACTGGAACTGGCTCGGCACGGACGATCAGGGCAGGGACGTTCTGGCGCGTCTTGTCTACGGCTTCCGCATCTCGGTGCTGTTCGGCCTGGCGCTGACGCTCGCGTCCTCCGTCATCGGCATCGCGGCGGGGGCCGTGCAGGGCTATTACGGCGGCTGGGTCGATCTCATCTTCCAGCGCTTCATCGAAATCTGGACGGCGATCCCGACGCTCTACCTGATCCTGATCGTGTCTTCGTTCCTCGTGCCGGGCTTCTGGACGCTGTTCACGATCCTGCTCGCGTTTTCCTGGGTGGCGCTGGTCGGCGTGGTCCGGGCGGAATTCCTGCGCGGCCGGAACTTCGAATATATCTCGGCGGCCCGCGCGCTGGGCGTTTCCAATCCGGTGATCATGTGGCGGCACCTGTTGCCGAATGCCATGGTCGCGACCCTGACCTTCATGCCGTTCATCCTGAACGGTTCGATCTCGACCCTGACCGCGCTGGACTTTCTCGGCTTCGGCCTGCCGCCCGGATCGGCCTCGCTCGGCGAACTCCTGGCCCAGGGCAAGAACAATCTTCAGGCGCCGTGGCTCGGCATTACCGGCTTCATCGTGATCTCGCTGATGCTCAGCCTGCTGATATTCATCGGCGAGGCCGTGCGCGATGCCTTCGATCCGCGCAAGAGCCTCGGATAAGGAAATCCCAAGTGACACAAGAAACACTCCTGTCCGTTGAAGATCTCTCCGTCGCCTTTACCCAGGGCGGCAGGGAGACCCTTGCCGTCGACCGGATCTCCTTCGACATCAAGAAGGGTGAAACCGTCGCTCTGGTGGGTGAAAGCGGCTCCGGCAAGTCGGTGTCGGCGCTCTCGATCCTGAAACTGCTGCCCTATCCCGCCGCCTCTCATCCCTCGGGCCGGATCGTGATGAACGGGAAGGACCTGCTTCAGGCCGGTGACAGCGAAATGCGCAAGGTGCGCGGCAACGCGGTGTCGATGATCTTTCAGGAGCCGATGACCTCGCTCAACCCGCTGCATCAGGTGGAAAAGCAGATCGCGGAAATTCTGAAGATCCACCGCGGCATGGGCGACGCGCAGGCCCGCGAACGGGTTCTGGAACTCCTCAACCAGGTCGGGATCCGGGATCCGGAGACACGGCTGAAGTCCTATCCGCACCAGTTGTCCGGCGGCCAGCGCCAGCGCGTGATGATCGCCATGGCGCTCGCCAACGAGCCGGACCTGCTGATTGCGGACGAACCGACCACGGCATTGGATGTGACCGTCCAGGCGCAGATCCTGGAGCTTCTGAAGGACCTGCAGCGCCAGGCCGGCATGGCCATGCTGTTCATCACCCATGACCTCGGCATCGTGCGCAAGTTCGCCGACCGGGTCTGTGTCATGACCAAGGGCGAAATCGTCGAGCAGGGGCCGGTCGCTGAAATCTTCGACACCCCGCAACATGCCTACACCAGGCATCTCCTGGCCGCCGAACCCAAGGGCGAACCGCCGGCGACCGACAAGGACAAGCCGATAGTTGTCCAGGCCGACGACCTCAAGGTCTGGTTCCCGGTCAAGCGCGGCCTGTTGCGCAGGACGGTGGATCACATCAAGGCGGTGGACGGCATCGATATCGAGGTGCGCGAGGGACAGACGCTCGGCATCGTCGGCGAGAGCGGCTCCGGCAAGACGACCCTGGGCCTCGCGATCCTGCGCATGATTTCCTCAACCGGCCGCATCGCCTTCAACGGCAAGGACATCCAGACCAATTCCTGGGAGGAAATGCGCCCGCTGCGGCGGGACATGCAGATCGTGTTCCAGGACCCCTACGGCGCGCTCAGCCCGCGCATGTCGGTCGCCGATATCGTCGGCGAGGGGCTGCAGGTGCATTTTTCCGGGATTTCGGCCGCCGAGCGCGACCGCAAGGTGGCCAAGGCCCTGGAGGAAGTCGGCCTCGATGCCTCTACCCGGCACCGCTATCCGCACGAGTTTTCCGGTGGACAGCGCCAGCGGATCTCCATTGCCCGGGCGATGGTTCTGGAGCCGAAATTCGTCATGCTGGACGAACCGACCTCGGCGCTCGACATGAGCGTGCAGGCCCAGGTGGTCGATCTCCTGCGCGATCTGCAGAAGGCCCACGGGCTTGCCTATCTGTTCATTTCCCACGACCTGAAGGTGGTTCGGGCGCTCGCCAATGAAGTCATCGTCATGCGCCAGGGCAAGGTGGTCGAATCCGGCCCGGCCGAACAGATCTTCGACAGCCCGCGGACCGATTACACCAAGGCGCTCATGGCGGCGGCCTTCCGGCTGGAAACGGCGCCGGAGGGTGTGGTCAGCGTTTAAAGGATCAGCCGTTCGCCAGGTAGATGTTCTTGCCCATGCGTTTCAGCACCTTGAGACCGTAATCCCGTTCGGCCGCCGCGTCGAACTCCCGGTTGCCGAGGGTTTCGACGAGTATCCGCACCCGGTTCGCCTGCAGGATTTCCGTGAGGCCTTTCAAGACTTCGATCTCGTGGCCTTCGACGTCGATCTTGATGAACACCGATTTCCCCGAAACCGGTAGAAACCGGTCCACACGCCGGATCAGGCAATCCTGCCTGTCGCTGTAGACCCATTTTTCCGGCATGCGCTCCGGCGACAGGCTGGACACATCCGTCGCGCGTGGATCGATCGCCAGATAGCCGCTCTCGTCCTCGGCACCGGCGGCGATGTTCCAGGCCCTGATCCGGTCCTGAAAATTGTTGAGAAGGATATTGGCCGCAAGACTGCCGAAGACCTTCCGGTTCGGCTCGAAAGCCTCGATCCGGGGGCAGCCCGCCCGGGCCGCGCAGAGCGAAAACCCGCCCCAGTTCGCGCCGATATCGTAAAAGACGTCCGCGGGCTCCGTCTTCAGGGCGTCTTCGACGAGCGCATAATGCTTCGTTTCATACATGTAGCCGGCCCAGAGCTCCCGGGAAGTCGGTTCGCTCATGTCCAGCAACATGCGGCCGTGATGGGAATGCGTATAGAGCCGGAACCTACGGGACCGCTTGGCCACCGATTTCCAGAACCGCAGATATCTCGCTTTGAAGGATTTCATTCCCGAAGTTTCGCTAGAAATAAAGTCTAGCCATTCACCTACGTGGACCGGCGGAAAATGAAAAGCGGAAAACTTCAGAAATAATGCGGCATGATTTCCGGAAGGCCGGTCACAGGTGCACGGAGAACCCGTTGGGCAAGGCTCAACGCTTCGGCACCGACCAGTCGTCGGGCGGCTTCCTGCGCTCCCTGAGACGCAGAGCCAGACCGACGGTCACGCCGACGCCTATGGCGACGGTCAGGTCGATCAGCACGGTCAGAACCAGCGTGGTCAAGAGCAGAAGCCGGTCGGTCATTGGAGCTTCGAGGTAGCTCCGCCACTTGTGCGGTTCGCTCATGTTCCAGGCCGTCAGCATCAAAAGCGCCGCCATGGCGGGCAGCGCGAGGTAGCCGGCCAGAGGCGCGGCCACCAGCATCACCACGAGGATGGTGAGCGCATGAACCAGCCCGGCCACCGGCGTCTTGCCACCCGCCCGGACGTTGGTTGCGGTCCGGGCGATGGCTCCGGTCGCCGGAAGCCCTCCGAATAGAGCGGAGGCGATATTCGCGCCGCCCTGGGCGATCACCTCCGCGTTCGGCCGGTGCTGGCCCTCGATCATGCGGTCGGCCACCATCGCCGAAAGAAGCGACTCGACCCCGGCCAGAAACGCGATCACGAGGGCCGAGGGGAAGAGTTCGACGATCCGGTCCATGGAGACGGACGGCAGCGACGGGACCGGCAGCGTGTTCGGCAGCGCGCCGAAGCGGGAGGCGATTGTCTCGACGGGCAGGGCAAACAGGAAGGCTGCGAGCGAGCCGGCGGTGACCGCCACGATCAGACCGGGAAATTTCGGCGCCAGCCGCCGGAGAAGGACGATCAGCACGAGTGTCACGACGGCGATCACGAAGGCCGCCGACGTGGCGGTGTCGCGCGCCTCCCAGAGAACCGGGACTTTTTCCAGAAAATCCGCCGGAACCTCTCCGGTTGTCAGGCCGAAAAAGTCCTTGATCTGGCTGGACGCGATCACGATGGCGATGCCGATGGTAAATCCGTTGACCACCGCTTCAGGCACGTAGCGGATCAGATTGCCGATCCGGAAATAACCGGCGACGAGCAGCATCAGCCCGGCCATTAGCGTCGCCAGCACCAGCCCGTCATAGCCGTGGTCCGCGATAACCCCGTAGACGACGACGATGAAGGCTCCCGTGGGCCCGCCGATCTGCACCCGGCTGCCGCCGAGGAGCGAGATGAAAAACCCTCCGACAATCGCGGTGACAAGCCCCTTCGCGGGCTCCGCGCCCGAAGCGATGGCAATCGCCAGACTGAGCGGAAGGGCAACCATGGCCACGGTGATCCCGGCGAAGAGATCCGCCCGGAAGAGCTGCAGGGAATAGGCCTGCATCGTGGTGACGATCTTGGGAAGCCGCATGAAGGGGCCGGAAATAGAGGTCAGGTAGGAGTGTTTTTATTCTTCCCCACCGAACTTCAAATTGCAATGCCCGGCACCCGAGACCGCTGCGCCGGGGGCTGTCACCCCACCCAGCAGGTGGCGAAGAAGCCGTTCTTTTCCTGATCCTTGCCGATGGAGCGGCGGGTCTTGAAACCGATCAGGCCGTCCGCGCCGCCGACATCGTGGCCGAGGCTCTCCAACCGCTGCTGCAGATTGCGCACCGCGCCCCTTGTGGTCTCCTTCATCGGCTTCCATTCACCGGAAAAGCCCCGGTTGTTGCCGTAGCGGTCCGCCAGGTGACCGACGAAAAGCGCGTAGGTGTCGCTCTCGTTGTAGTCCTTCAGCACATAGAAGTTTTCCGTCGCGATGAAGGCCGGCCCGTAGCGGCCCGCCGGAAGAAGAATATTGCCCGGCTGGTTCATCTCGTGGTCCGGAAAGGGTTTGCCGCTCACCCGTTTGACGCCTTCCGACACGAAACGGGAGATCTTCTGCCGGTTGTCCGGGCCTTCCCGGGTGCATGACACCGTATCGGGCAGGATCACCTCGTAGCCCCAGTCCCGGCCCTTCACCCAGCCATGGGCGGAGAGATAATGGGCGATGGAGGCCATTGTATCCACCTGCGAGGTCCAGATATTGCGCTTGCCGTCGCCGTCGAAATCGACAGCGTATTTCAGGAAGGAGGACGGCAGGAATTGCGGTTGGCCCATCGCGCCGCCCCAGGAGCTTTTCATGGCCCGGCGCGAGACATCGCCGTTCTGCAGGATCTTCAGACCGGCGATCAACTCTCCTTTGAAGAAATCCGGCCGCTGTCCCATGAACGCCTGGGTCGCGAGCACCCGGATCGCATCATAGGGGATCTTGGCGCCGCCATAGCCGGATTCCCGCGCCCAGATCGCCAGGACAATCCTTTTCGGCACGCCGTATTTCGCTTCGATCCTGGAAAGGGTCGCGGCATGCTGTTTCATCAGGCTGCGTCCGCGCGGCACCAGGGCGTTGAACTGGCTGTCGCGGAAATAGCGGGCGGGAGCCTTGAACTCGGCCTGGAAGTTGACCTTCGGAGGCTTGCCCTTGCCGCCCGGTCCGACCAGGCCGGGAAGCGAAGTGTCCGGGGTCAGCCCTTTCAGTTCCCGGTCCAGCACCGCCTGGGAAACGCCGGCCTGCCGCGCCGTGGGGACGACTTCGCTGTTCAGGTATTGCCGGAACTGGGCGTCGTACTGACCAGCCTGGGCGCTAAGCGTAAGCGTGAGCAGGAGGGACAGCGCTGCAAGGAAAACGGGCGGCAGGTTGCGGATCACGGCAGGCTCCGGGACTGTGAAATATTGTCGGAGCCTACCACGAAGCTTCCCGGCTTCCGACCGTCCTCAGAGCTCTGTCCAGTTTAAATCGCGCCCCGCCTGGGAGGTCAGCCAGTCCCTTTCAAACCGGTACCAGCAGCCGCCGCGTTTCTGATCGTGGGATCTGGAGATCGGCACGTTCATCAGATGGCACATGAGCAGCGTGCCGACGGCGCCGTGCCCGGTAAAAAGCACGGGGGCGTCGTGACCGAGATCCGAAAGGGCTTCCCGAACTCCGGAAACGATCCGCGTTTGAGCGTCGATGGCCCGTTCCCAGCCCCGGATGGAGGCGTGCGGTTCCGCAAAGAAGCGGTCCGCCGTTTCCTCGAATTCAGCCGGTGGCAGGAAGCCGGTGGCGGAGCGGTCATTCTCGTGCAAATCCTGGCGAATATGGATCCGGACCGGGCAGCCTTCGGCGAAGACCCGGGCAGTTTCCTTCGCCTTCACCTCGCCGCTCGAAACAATGTCGCGGATATGCTCGGCAAAGGGAAAGTCGCAAGCCAGCCGGGCGCGTGCCCGGCCGATGTCCGAAAGACCCCATTCCGGCACCGGAATTTCCGGATCGATCCTGACTTCCGGATGGGTGAGATAAATGCACCAGGTCATCGGGACCGGTTTTCGAGCCAGTCGAGGATCAGGTGGTAGGCAATCGAGATCGACGGTGGAATCTTGTGGCCTTCCGGATGTGTGCCGTCCACCATCTGGCGCACCTCGTCCCGGTCGCACCATTTGCAGGCTTCCAGCTCGTCGTCCCCGATCTCGATGTCATGGGACAGCGCGGTTCCCGTGCAGCCGATCATCAGGTTGGCGGGAAAGGGCCACGGCTGGTTGGAAACGAGTTGAACGTCACCGACGAGAATGCCGGATTCTTCCAGCGTTTCGCGGCGCACCGCCTGTTCCACGGTTTCGCCGGGCTCCATGAAACCCGCCAGTGTCGTGAAAAGCCCTTCCGGCAGGCGGGAGGGCCGACCGAGCAGCGCCTTCTCTCCATCGGTGATCAGCATGATGACGCAAGGGTCGGTGCGCGGAAAATGAGGAGAGCCGCAGGCCGGGCAGTCCCGGCGGTAGCCGGCTTCCGCCAACTGGGTTTTTTCACCGCATTTGGAACAGTGACGATGGGTCCGGTGCCAGTGGATCAGGGCACGGGCCTGGGCAAGGGCGCCGAGGTCTTCTTCCGAGCGTGTGTTCTGCAGAGCAAGCGTACGGAGGTCCAGCAGCTGGAGATCCTGACGCTCCGCCATGTCGTCGTCACTCTGCGGCAGCGTTGTGGCGAATAGTGCCTGGCCCGTGCCGGGTCTCAGGCCCAGGAAGACCATTTCCTCCGGAAACGCCCCAAGCTTCCTCGCATGCTCCAGATTGTGCCCGATCGGTGCGCCGTCGCCGGCCTTGAACACAAGGCTCTTGTCGGTCGACAGCACAATTTCGGTATCCGGCTTGGTCAAAAGCGCTTGAAGCCAGGCCTTGTCGCCGCGCTGCGTCGACCGCCGGTCGAGCGTGTTGCCGATAAAACTCATCTCCATTGGATGGAGACCGGCGGCCGTGGCGCGCATGCTGTGTTCCTTGAAAAGCTTTGTGGCAGGGCGAATTGCTAGCGAACCTAGGGTACGGCCTGGCACCTGTCCAGACAGGCGCCCGATGAACGGGAAGGGCTAGTCGGGGTCGGCGCTCAACTCATCCTGCAAACGCTCGATCAGGGTTTCCGCCGCTTCAGGATCGTAAGGCTCCGCCGGCACGACACCCCAGACCGGGCCCGGCCAGGCCGAGTCGCTGCGAAAGCGGCCGATCACATGCACGTGCAGTTGAGAGACCTGATTGCCGAGCGCGCCGACATTCAGCTTCTCGCAATCGGTAACGCTTCTGAGCGCTTTGCTGGCGAGGACGATCTCGCGCATGAGTTGCTGCTGGTCCTCTTCTTCAAGGTCGATGATTTCCACCAGATCGGGCCTGCAGGGAACGAGCAACAGCCAGGGGTAATTGGCGTCTTTCATCAGCCGGACGCTGCAAAGCGACAGATTGGTGACGAAATAACTGTCGCCTTCGAGACGGGCATTGATGGTAAAGCAGGACATGGAACTCAAACCGATGCTATCAATTGGGGTGCGAGACAGGCTGAAAGCGGCTCGCTTGCATGTGCCTACAATATGGGGAAAGGCGTGAAGAAGGAAAACGCTTTTCCAAAGGAGGCTGTGGCTTTCCTTCAAACGCAAATGGATAGACCGGATGTCACTTGAAACAATCCTGAGTTTCGCGTTCGTCGCCGTACTGCTGGTGGTGTCGCCGGGGCCGAACGGGGTCCTGATCGCAAAGACGGTACCGACGTCCGGAAGGGTCGCCGGCTACGTCAACATCGCCGGATTCGTCGCCGCCTTCTTTCTGCATGGGACGCTATCCGTCTTCGGTATCTCGATGATCCTGGTACATTCCGCCGAGGCCTTTTTCATCGTGAAGATGATCGGCGCCGCGTATCTCTTCTGGATCGGCCTGAAGGCGCTGCGAGACGCGCTCTTTCATTGGGAACGGCCTGCTCCGGTTTCGGCGGCCAAACGGAAACGAACTTTGGCGCGGGCCTTCAGCGAGGGGTTTTTGACCAACGCGCTGAACCCCAAGGTCTCGCTGTTTTACCTCGCCGCCTTTCCTCAGTTCATCCCCGTGGGAGACGGGGCGGTGACCTCGGCCATGTCGCTGGTCGGTCTTCATGCGGCGATCAATGCGGCCTGGTTCGGCTCCCTGGTGGTCGTCTTCTCAAAGATGGGGGCTGCCGTCCGCAAACCCTCCGTGCAGCGGTGGGTGAAAGGAGTTACCGGAACTGTCTTCATGGGGTTCGGTTTGAAAGTCGCGATGCTCAGGCCGTGAACGAAAGCCCCTCTTTTTCCGGCAAATAAAAACCTTGCCCGCCCTCTTGCCAAACCCCAGGGGGCATCTGATATAAGGCGCTCGGGAGGTTGGTGGTGGACGAGCCACTCGCCAACCGGGTCAGGTCCGGAAGGAAGCAGCCCTAACGAGCCTCGGCACGGGTCGCCGTGCCAGCCTCCCACCCTTCAAGACAGATCAATCCGTCTGACAAGCACCGCCGGGTTTCCGCGGTGCTTTTTGCGTTTTGGTCCGCGCGATATCGATGTATTGACATAATGGTACATTGGTACCAAAATAACAACATGTCAAAATCGATCGAACGCGTTCAGACCGGCATGCGTCTGGAAAAACGTCTTCTCAAGGTCCTGAAAGGGCTTGCGGAGCATCTCGACATCTCGCTTGGCGACCTGATCGAGGGAATGGCGCTGCACGCATTCGAGAACAAGCCGCCGTTTTCCGACGTGACGCTCGAAAAGATCCGTCAGCTTAAAGCGGTTTACGATCTGGATCTGGACGCATCGGACAGCCACAAACTGAAGGACGGGACCGAAAATGACGCTTGAAGGTTACACCGGCATGGCGGAAAGGTTCGAGGCGCGGACGCTGGACGCGCGCGAGTTCAGTCATGTCGATCACATCGGCGTCGCCTGCCACATGCTCCGGAAATATCCGTTTCTGGATGCCGCGCAAAAATACGGCGCGGCGCTGCAGGCTATCGCCACCGAAGCCGGCGTGCCGGAAAAATTCAACACGACGCTCACGCTGGCCTTTCTCGGTGTGCTCGCCGAGCGCATGGCCGATACACCGCACGAGAGTTTTGACGATTTCCTGGAAAAGAACCCGGACCTCCGGTCGCGCGCGCTCATGAAAACCTGGTATTCGGACGATAGAATCGCTTCGGAGCAGGCCCGCGGGAGTTTTCTGATGCCGGACCGGTTTCGCGACTAAGTTTTTGTCTTCTTCCGGCTCAGGCGCCGCGAGTTGGAGCGCACCCGCTTGGCATAGGGGCCCACGGTTTCGGCGCCGAGGGAAATTCCCTTGCGCGTGGAGGCACGCGGTTTCTGACCAAGCGACATTTGCCGGACGGCGGACAGTCCCTGTCGCGCAAGCGCGGTGTTGACAGCCGTGGCGGTTTCCAACGCCGCCGCCGCTTTTTCCAGAACCATCCGGTTTATCTCGGTGACATCCTGCGGCTGCCCCTTCAGGGATGCCGCCGCCATGGCCTGACAGCGGAGCGCGATGACCATCGGGGCCTGGAACCACAGACTGACAAGATCCCTGGCGAGTTTGGAATTTGCGGACATGGTGGCCCTCCAGGCGAGTTGTCCCGAACACATATGGATATTCGTGAAACCCGTAAAAGGCCTTCGGGTTCCGGGCCCGATGGCCAATTTCGACAACACAGGAAAACTTTCAAAACCCCGTCCAACTTTTTTCAAAATACCGCTATGGTGCGGCTCATGGATGAGACAGGTTTTCAAGACGAGGGCGCGGAGCAGGCGCCGGGGTTGATTCCCGAAAGCGGCACCGCCAAATCCGGAGCCGGCGACGGCGCCTACCGTGTTCTGGCGCGCAAGTACCGTCCGAAAACCTTCGAGGACCTGGTCGGCCAGGAACCGATGGTCCAGACGCTGGAAAACGCGTTCGAGACCGGGCGTATCGCCCAGGCCTGGATGCTGACCGGCGTGCGTGGTGTCGGCAAGACGACGACGGCGCGCATTCTGGCCCGCGGCCTGAACTACGAAGTGCCGGGCGCCGCAGGCAAGCCGACCGTCAAGCTTGAGCAGGAAGGAACCCACTGCAAGGCGATCATGGAAGGCCGTCATGTCGATGTCATCGAGATGGACGCCGCCTCCCACACCGGCATCAACGACATTCGCGAGATTATCGACGCGGCCCGCTATCGTCCGGCGACGGCGCGCTACAAGGTTTACATCATCGACGAAGTGCACATGCTTTCCAACGCGGCTTTCAACGGCCTGCTGAAGACGCTGGAAGAACCGCCGGAGCATGTGAAATTCATTTTTGCCACGACCGAAATCCGCAAGGTGCCGATTACGGTTCTGTCGCGCTGCCAGCGCTTCGACCTGCGCCGCATCGAGCAGGCGAAACTGATCGGCTTGCTGCGACGGATCTCGGACGCGGAAGGCATCGAAATCTCCGACGAGGCTCTGATGCTGATCGCCCGGGCGGGTGAGGGCTCGGCACGCGATTCGCTGTCGCTTCTGGATCAGGCCATGGCCCATGGCGCCGGAGCGATCCAGGCGGACGATCTGCGCCAGATGCTTGGTCTGGCGGACCGGGTCCGGGTGATCGACCTGTTCGAACATGTCATGGCCGGCCGGATCGAGGAAGCCCTCGACGAACTCCAGGCCCAGTACGAGGTCGGCGCCGATCCGGCGATCGTTCTGACCGATCTGGCGGATTTCACCCATCTGGTGACCCGCATCAAGGTCGCGCCGAAGTCCGCCGACGAGGCCTCGGTCACCGAAGCCGAGCGTGCCAGGGGACGTGAATGCGCGGAGAAACTGTCCGTGCGGCTGTTGTCGCGGGCCTGGCAGATCCTGCTGAAGGGCGTTCAGGAGGTTCAGGCGGCGTCCAAACCGTTGGCGGCGGCCGACATGGTGCTGGTCCGGCTCGCCTATGCGGCGGATCTGCCCGATCCGGGCGAACTGATGGAAAAGGTCAGGAGCGGCCAGATGCCGCTTGGCGGTTCGGCGCCGGCGAACCCCGGCTCCGCTCCGGGTGGAGGCGGCGCGCAGGCGATGGCTGTGGGCGGGACCGCCATGCCTGGCGCCGGCGGAAACGGCGGCCCGGCGATGCAGGCCTCCGCGCGTCCTCAGCTGGCGGCGATCCAGGGTGGAATGCCACAGGCAGAACCTGTTCGACAGACCGCGCCGGAAACCGCACCGGCACCGGAAACACAACCAGCGCCGGCTTACGCGCTGAAAAACCTGCGCGATTGCGCGGCCCTGGCATCGGAAAAACGCGATATTCCGATGAAGGTGGCGATCCAGCGGCAGATGCGGCTGGTGAAATTCGAATCGGGCAAGATCGAGATACAGCCGACGGAAGATGCGCCGGCCGACATTGCCGGCGAACTCGGCCGCAAACTCACGGAATGGACCGGACAGCGCTGGTGGGTGGTTGTTTCGCGCAGTCAGGGCCGTCCGACCATTCACGAGGAAGAGGAAGCCAACCAGCAGCAGCTTCTCTCCGACGCGAAGTCCCACCCGACGGTCGCCGCTCTTCTGGCCCAGTTTCCGGGCGCCAAGGTTGTCGACGTGAAGGTGCAGATTTCGGAAGAGGACGAGGCGGCCATGGCGGACCCCCTGGTGAACGACCCGCTGCTCAACGAGGCGCTCGGCAATGACGAAGAGGATTGATCGGAGCGTATTGTTCTTCTAAAGGCAAACCCCAGATGAATGGTTGACGCGCCGGTGTCGCGCGCAGAGGTGTTGGAAGGAGTAGTTCCATGGACTTCCTCAAAATGATGAAGCAGGCCAAGCAGATGCAGGAGCAGATGGGGTCCCTGCAGGAACAGATCGTCGAGATCGAGGCGGAAGGAACCTCCGGCGGTGGCCTGGTCAGCCTGCGTCTCAACGGCAAGGGCGAGCTGAAAAGCCTGAAGATCGATCCGTCGCTTCTGAAGGAAGAAGAAGGCGAGATCCTCGAGGACCTGATCATTGCCGCGCATACCGACGGACGCGTCAAGATCGATCAGGCGATCCAGGACAAGACCCAGGAACTCATGGGCGGCCTCGGTCTGCCGGCGGGCATGAAACTTCCGTTTTGAGTTTGGGGGCGAGGAGCACCTGCCGGGAGCTTGATCTTCACCGGGTCATGCCATGACTTGATCGTGGCATCCATGCCGATTGATTTCCTGATTTTGGTTGGCTTGAGAGCGGCAACGGCATGGATTGCAGGGTCAAGCCCGGCAATGACCGTGGAAAGATGAGGCTTCTGTCGTGAAAAGGGCATTTTCGTAGGATGGCGCAAAAGAGTGTCGCGGGACCGGAAATCGAGCGGCTGATCCAGCTTCTGGCGAAGCTGCCGGGTCTGGGGCCGCGCTCCGCCCGCCGCGCCGCCCTGCATCTCATCAAGAAAAAGGATCAGCTGCTGGTGCCGCTCGCGGACGCGATGGGCGTCGCGGTCCGGGAAATCGGCATCTGCTCGGTCTGCGGTACGGTCGACACCTGCGACCCCTGCACCATTTGCTCCGATCCGCAGCGCGACCGGAGTGTTCTGGTGGTCGTGGAGGATGTCGCCGATCTCTGGGCCCTGGAGCGGGCGGGTGCGGTCAATGCCCGCTACCACGTGCTTGGCGGCACGCTGTCTCCTCTTGACGGTGTCGGTCCGGAAGACCTCAATCTCGCTTCTCTTGTGGAGCGCTGTGCGGCGGGAGACCTGGCCGAAGTGATCCTGGCGATCAATGCCACCGTGGAGGGGCAGACCACGGCCCATTACATCATGGACCAGCTTTCCCATCTCGATGTGACAGTCACCCGGCTGGCCCACGGCGTCCCGGTCGGTGGGGAACTCGATTATCTGGACGAAGGCACGCTTGCCCAGGCGCTGAAGGCGCGGACACGGGTTTGAAAAAAGGCAAGTCTCAGATCGACCACCGCACGCTGTTCGGTCGATAAATCCCGCGCGCGGAGGCCCTGGCGATGTGATAGGCGATCACGGCCTTTTCCGCCGCCGTAAGATTGTCTTTCCACTTGTGCAGACTGCTGGCGTTGATGGTGTTTTTGCCCGTACGGTTCGTGCTGGGGCTCGAGGCGTGGCCGAAGACGGACGGTTCGAGGCAGCATGCGTGAAAGTCGATACCGAGGAACCCGCAGACCCGTTTCATGATGTCTTCCGGACGGGTCGCGAGATCCTCGTATTTGACCTTCAGAATCTTGTCGGTCCGGGGCAGGGTTCGCGACAGGACATGATCCTGGGCATAGGAGCGCACCACTTTCAAAAATCCGGCCCTGTCGGTGGACCAGCGAACCGTGGACCTGCCCATGTCCGCTTCATGGCGCATATGGCTCCAGATGCGCGCGTAAGGGTTCCGGGTCATGAAGACCATTTTTCCCTCTGGCCAACTTTCGAAAAACCAGTCCAGGGCACCGTGGCGAAGCTGGCCGACCGGTTGCTTGAAGACCATGTGAGGTCCGAATGACAGTTCCGGAACCGTCGCCGCCACCGCGGCTTGCAAGGCCTTGAACGCGGCGTCCACGTTGAATTTGCGGTCCCCCCCCGCGTTGGTCTGCATTTCTGCAAGAAGTTCGGCGTAATAGATCCGGAAGAATGTCGCGTGATCGAAGCGATCGCTCTTGATCTTCGCGATCTTCTTGTCTTTGGCGACGTCCTGCAGAAAAGCGGAAATCCGCTCGACGTCGAAGGTTCCTTGCTCTTCAAGCTCGGCCCGGAACGCGATGGATTCCCGCGTGGGGTGCAGGCGGTTCCGCAGTCTGAAAAGGAAGTTCCGGTTGACCGCAACGGGAGATGCCGTCGAATCCCGGCTGAAAGAGGCGTAGAAATAAGGTTCGACCGGATAAACCAGGCACTCGGGGTGGCCATCGAGCAGTGACTGTAAGAGTGTCGTTCCGGAATGGGTATGCCCTGACAGCCAAAACATCGCGCTTCTTATTTCAACTCCGCCAAACTGGGCTCCTGTGGCGCGAAACCCCGAGCCCCCCTTTGCGCCCTTCCTAAGGGAGGCGCCTGCTTTGCGCAACGCGAATTGTCAGCCCCTCGCGGGGCGTTGCAGGTCGGCGGTCTGCTTCCGCCCTTGCGCTCGTTCTTCCCTGCACCTATGTCGAAGCGGTCGTATTCAGATCCTTGCAGGTCCCATGTTCCAAGCTGCCTTCCGTGCCATGTCCCAGGTGTTCGAGCCGCCGTTTCGCTCGATTTTCTGGAAAATGCTGGGCTACACGCTGGGGATCCTCATCGTCATCTGGATCGCGTTGCAAAGTGTCGTCGGGTATCTGCTTGGGCTTGCGGCGACCGAGTATGGGGATGGCAGCAGCTGGATTTCCTGGGCGGAATGGTCGGTGTCGATCCTGACGGGGATTGGCGCCGTTTTCGTGCTCGGTTTTCTGATCGCGCCGATTTCAGCGCTTTTGGCCGGACTGTTTCAGGATGAAATCGCCGATATTCTCGAAACCCGCGATTATCCGGCGGACCGGCCGGGCACGGCTCTTCCGCTGTCGCAATCGATTGTGCAGACGATCAAGTTCACCGGTGTCGTGATCCTCGGCAACCTGCTTGCCCTGGTGCTTCTTCTCGTTCCGGGCGTCAACCTGATCGCATTCTTCCTGGTCAACGGGTATCTGCTCGGCCGGGAATTCTTCGAGTTCGCCGCCATGCGCTTCCTGCCGCCGGCGGAGGCCAAGGCCTTCCGCCGCGCCCGCGGCGGGACCGTATTCCTGGGTGGCCTTGTCATCGCCTGCCTGCTGGCCGTGCCGGTTCTGAACCTGGTGACGCCCATCTTTGCCACCATCTTCATGATCCATGTCTACAAGAAACTTGCATCCGCCGCCGCGATCTGACGAACTGCCCCTCTGAGAAAGAAGGGGACATGCAGGATCTTCTTACCGAAATCGCCGAGGTGGCCGCGTCTGATCCCGACAGGGGAAGCGTCGCCACCTATATTCCAGAACTCGCGGGCATCGATCCCGGCCAGTTCGGGATCGCGGTCGCGACCGCGGGCGGCGAAGTCTTTGCCGCCGGCGACGCCGACACGCCGTTTTCCATCCAGTCGGTGTCCAAGGTCTTTGCGCTCGCCCTTGCGCTCGGTCACGCGGGCGATCAGCTCTGGCACCGGGTTGGCCGCGAACCTTCCGGCCTGTCCTTCGATTCTGTTTTGTTGCTGGAACGGGAAAACGGCATTCCGCGCAATCCGTTCATCAACGCGGGCGCCCTTGTTGCGACGGACACCTATCTTGCCGGCTCGTCGCCGCGCGAAGCCTTGGGCGCGTTGCTGCGCTTCATCCGTGCGGCCGCCGATAACGACAGCATTCACATCAACGAAAAGGTGGCGCAGTCGGAAATCGCGACCGGTCACCGGAACTTCTCGCTTGCCCATTATCTCGCCTCCTTCGGCAACCTGCGCAATTCGGTCGACAAGGTGCTCGGCACCTATTGTCACCAGTGCGCCGTGGAGATGACCTGCCGGCAATTGGCGATGGCGGGCCGGTTCCTGGTGGATTCTCCAAGGATGCCGGCGCTCGTCTCCATTGAACGCCGCCGCCGGATAAACGCCCTGATGATGACCTGCGGCCATTACGACGGTTCGGGCGATTTCGCCTTCCGGGTCGGGATGCCCGGCAAGAGCGGTGTCGGAGGCGGAATTCTGGTGGTTTCGCCCGGCCGGGCGTCGGTCGCCGTCTGGTCGCCCGGATTGAACCGTTATGGGAATTCGAAACTCGGCACGGAGGCGATGGAGCGTTTCGCGCACCGCACCGGCTGGTCCGTTTTCGGTGTGCCTCACTCCGGCAAAGACCTTACGTGAAGGTGAGTTGGTGAATAATCACAGCGGGCAGCTTGAAACGGAACCGGGTAGTAGAGCTTCAGTTTACCTTTTAAACGATTCAAAAGTGGTTTCTCTGCAAATAGACCTATAGGATATTTTGACCTTTTGAAGTGTTGGCGCTAGAACCCCCTCTAGACAACGCTTTGAATTGCTTACGTTTGCGTAAACGTAAGGTAGCGTCGTACAGGAGAGGAATTCCATGTCGAACGCCGATTTGCGGGGCAACCGTCCGCTGTCGCCCCATCTTCAGATCTACAAGCCCATATTGACGATGGTCATGTCCATCCTGCACCGCATCACGGGAGCGGCGCTCTACTTCGGCACCGTGCTTCTGGCCTGGTGGCTGATCGCGGCTGCGGCAGGACCCGAGTATTTTGATTTCGTCAACGGTATCTACGGTTCGTTCCTGGGGCGCCTGATCCTGTTCGGCTTCACCTGGGCGCTCGTGCATCACATGCTCGGCGGCCTGCGCCACTTCATCTGGGACATGGGCGCAGGTTTCGGCAGGGAAGCCCGCGAATGGCTCGCCAAGGCGACGATTGTCGGCTCCGTCATCCTGACCCTGATCCTCTGGGTCATCGGTTATCTGGTCGCTTAAGGAGAGTGTCATGAGCGATATGCGCACCCCGCTCAACAAGGTCAGGGGCCTCGGCTCCGCCAAGGACGGCACCGATCATTTCTGGAAACAGCGTGTGACGGCCGTCGCCAACGTTTTTCTGATCAGCTTCTTTGTCATTCTGGTCATTGCCTTGCAGGGCTCCACCCATGAGGAAATGATCGAGACGCTCCGGAACCCGCTGATCGCGATCATCCTGCTTCTGGTCATTCTGTCCGGTGTCTTTCACATGAAACTCGGCATGCAGGTGATCATCGAGGATTACGTGCATGGCGAAGGTCTCAAGTTCCTCACCCTGATGGCGAACACCTTCTTCTGTGCCTTCATCGGATTCGGCTGCATCTTCGCAGTGCTCAAGTTTGGCTTTGGAGGTTAACCCGGATGGCCAAGACGTATGAATTTGTCGAACACACCTACGATGTGGTGGTCGTAGGGGCCGGCGGCGCCGGCTTGCGCGCAACGCTCGGCATGGCCGAACAGGGACTGCGCACGGCCTGTATCACCAAGGTTTTCCCGACCCGCTCCCACACGGTCGCCGCCCAGGGCGGTATCGCCGCGTCGCTGAAAAACATGACGCCGGACTGCTGGGAATGGCACATGTACGACACGGTCAAGGGCTCCGACTGGCTCGGCGACACCGACGCCATGGAGTATCTTGCGCGTGAAGCGCCCAAGGCGGTTTACGAACTGGAGCACTACGGCGTGCCGTTCTCGCGCACCGAGGAAGGCAAGATCTACCAGCGCCCCTTCGGCGGCCACATGCAGAATTACGGCGAAGGCCCCCCCGTGCAGCGCACTTGCGCGGCTGCCGACCGGACCGGCCACGCCATCCTGCACACGCTTTACGGCCAGTCGCTGCGCAACAACGCGGAATTCTACATCGAGTATTTCGCGCTCGATCTGATCATGTCCGAGGACGGCGTGTGTCAGGGCGTGATCGCGTGGAACCTCGATGACGGCACCATGCACCGGTTCTCCGCCAAGATGGTGGTGCTTGCCACCGGCGGTTACGGGCGAGCCTACTTCTCCGCGACCTCGGCGCATACCTGCACCGGCGACGGCGGCGGCATGGTCGCACGCGCGGGCCTGCCGCTCCAGGACATGGAGTTCGTGCAGTTTCACCCGACCGGCATCTACGGCTCCGGCTGTCTGATCACCGAGGGCGCGCGCGGCGAGGGCGGCTACCTGGTCAACTCCGAAGGCGAGCGCTTCATGGAGCGTTACGCGCCGTCGGCGAAGGACCTTGCGTCGCGCGACGTTGTCTCCCGCTGCATGACCATGGAGATCCGCGAAGGCAGGGGCGTCGGCAAGAACAAGGACCATATCTTCCTCCATCTTGATCACCTCGATCCCGCGCTTTTGGCGGAGCGTCTGCCGGGCATTTCGGAAAGCGCGCGCATCTTCGCCGGTGTGGACGTTACCAAGGATCCGATCCCGGTCCTGCCGACGGTTCACTACAACATGGGCGGTATCCCGACCAACTATTGGGGCGAGGTCCTCGACGCCAGCGGAGAACATCCAAACCGCATTCAGCCGGGCCTGATGGCGGTTGGCGAGGCGGGCTGCGCGTCCGTGCACGGCGCCAACCGTCTCGGCTCCAACTCGCTGATCGACCTGGTTGTCTTTGGCCGGGCCGCGGCGATCAAGGCCGGTGAAGTGGTCGATCCGAAAGAAGCCGTGCCGACACCGAGCGAAGCTTCCTGTGAAAAGATCATGGACCGTTTCGACAAGCTCCGCCATGCGGACGGTGCGACGCCGACGGCCGATCTGCGTGACAAGATGCAGCGCGCCATGCAGGACGACGCGGCCGTGTTCCGGACCCAGGAGAGCCTGGAGCAGGGTTGCAAGCGTCTGAGCGCCATCTGGGGCGAGTTGAAGGACCTGAAGGTGACCGACCGTTCGCTGATCTGGAACTCCGATCTGGTGGAAACGCTGGAGCTGGAAAACCTGATGGCCAACGCGATAACCACGGTCTATGGCGCGGAAGCCCGTCAGGAAAGCCGCGGGGCTCATGCGCGTGAAGACTACAAGGAAGGCAAATTTGCCGGCCGGAACGACGAGGAGTGGCGCAAGCACACGCTCTCCTGGGTCGACGAGGCAGGCAATGTCAAACTCGACTACCGTCCGGTGGTGCTCGATCCGCTGACCCCGTTCCAGAACGGTGGCATCGACCCCAAAAAGATCGCGCCCAAGGCGCGCGTCTACTAAGGGGACGTCCGGTGAGCCAGGCGGCAACCCTCTTGGACACGAGAAGTCCGTTCGGTACCTATCCGGCCGAACGGATGGTCCGGGCTGCCTGGCGCTTCGCCGACCGGCACGATCTTTCGAAGGGGCTGCGCAAGCGGGTCCGCGCAATGGTCTCGAAGGTATTCAGGGGACCGTACGATCTCGAGGCCGACGGCCTGAAATTCCGGATCTATCCGGGCGAGAACTATGACGACCGGAAGATCCTTGCCAAGGGCCGCCTGCCGGAACGCGCGGAACACCAGCTGATCGAACCTTTTCTCGAGGCAGGCACGGTCTTTGTCGATGTCGGAGCGAACATCGGCTCCTACTCGATTTTCGCCGCTGGTCGCGGCGCGGTGGTCCTGGCGGTCGAGGCCAACCCTCACACGGCGGACAAGCTGGCATTCAATGTCGGCGCGAACGATCTGACTTCGGTCACCATCGTCAATTCGGCCGTCGGTCCGCGGGACGACGTGCTGCAGTTCTGGCAAGAGCCCAGCAATTGCGGTTTCGCGACCTTCGTGGAGGATCTGACGACCGGCGAATGGGCGGGCGACTGGAAACCGGTCTCCATGAAGGTCCGGCCGTTGACCGCCATCTTGCACGACGCCGGTCTCAGCCGGATCGATATTTTGAAAGTGGACGTGGAGGGGTTTGAGGACCGGGTGGTTCTTCCCTTCCTGAGGCACGCGGAACAGGCTTTGTGGCCCCGCGTGATCCTTCTTGAAACCAATTGCCGGCCCTATTGGACCGAGGATTGCCTGAGAGAACTGGCGAACCGCGGCTATGAGGTGACCGGCCAGACGAATGACAACATGGTTTTCGAACTCGCCCTTTGAGTTCGATGACACTTAGGCCCAGGACGCGAACAGGGCCCAACGCGGAGCAGTAACGAAATGGTTCAGCTGACGCTTCCCCGGAACTCTCAGGTGACGGAAGGCAAGGTGTGGGACAAGCCGGAAGGCGCAACCAACCTGCGCGAATACCGCATCTACCGCTGGAACCCGGACGACGGGAACAATCCGCGGGTCGATACCTATTTCGTCGACATGGACGACTGCGGGCCGATGGTCCTCGACGGTCTCATCTACATCAAGAACAAGGTCGACCCGACCCTGACCTTCCGCCGCTCCTGCCGGGAAGGCATCTGCGGCTCCTGCGCCATGAACATCGACGGCACCAACACGCTTGCCTGCACCAAGGGTGTCGACGAGGTTGCCGGTGAGGTGGTCAAGATCTACCCGCTGCCGCATATGCCGGTGGTCAAGGATCTGGTGCCGGATCTCACCCGCTTCTACGCCCAGCACCGGTCCATCGAGCCTTGGCTGCAGACCGTGTCCCCGGCTCCGGAGAAGGAATGGCGCCAGTCCCACGAGGACCGCGAGAAGCTTGACGGCCTCTACGAATGTATCCTGTGCGCCTGCTGTTCCACCTCCTGCCCGTCCTATTGGTGGAACGGCGACCGGTATCTCGGCCCGGCCATTCTGCTGCAGGCCTACCGCTGGCTGATCGACAGCCGGGACGAGGCGACCGGCGAGCGTCTGGACAACCTGGAAGACCCCTTCCGCCTCTATCGCTGCCACACCATCATGAACTGCTCGCAAGCCTGCCCGAAAGGCCTGAATCCGGCCAAGGCGATTGCCGAGATCAAGAAGATGCTGGTGGAACGCCGGGTCTGACCCAAACCCGCCGGCAAGGACAGGATTTGGAAAAGCCGCCCATCCGGGCGGCTTTTGATTTCCAGCAAACCCTCAGACGGTCAGTCCGGACAAGTGCAGCGGAGCTGCGCGCAGATCCGGAACCCGGAAATCTTCTGCGCCAAAGGCGCTCAACACTCAAATTATATCAGATAGATATGAGAGAAGGTGCTCGCTGCCGCTCGCACGTGTCAGCCGGATTCCGGCTCATGCGACACCGCTTCGCGGCGCGCTGGCCGGAATGACGCCGTAAGGTCAGTCTGGAAGCTGACCTCACGGCAAAGTCGCTTTTTCTTTTCAGGCGCCTCACATCCCCTGCACAATTTCTGCTGAATTTCCCCGTGCTTCTTCAGGAATTCCGCCCAAAGGTCTCCCGAAGCCTGCACGACCCTTGTGCCGTTGATCCGGTGCCGCAGCGAAGCGCACCTTTTGCCGAAGGGTTTTGTGCATGACAAACAATTCAGATGAAGCATTTTCCGATACGACCGTTCCGGGGAGGGTGGGGGCGCCGCCGCGTCTCCTGACGTTCAGGAATTCACCGGCGGTCAAATTCATCCTGATCGGCCTCCTGACCATTCTGCTTCTGGCGCCGGCCACCTTCGTCTGGGTGCTCGTGGAAGAACGGGCCGACCGGGCAAGGGACGTCGCACGCGACATTGCAAGATCTTGGGGCGGAACCCAGAAAATCAATGGACCGTATCTTGTCGTTCCATATGACGAGACCGCTCTTTACCAGACCAAGGACGGACAGACCGAGCGCCGGAAACTGAAGCGAACCGCGGTCTTTTTTCCGAAGAAACTCGATGTCTCGGGCGATATCGATGTCGAGGAGCGGCAAAAATCGATCTACTCGCTGCCTGTCTATCACAGCCGGCTTAGGCTGAGCGGCCGTTTCGCGGCGCCGGAGCTGGACATGCTGAAAGCGGAAAGCGAGGCCGGCACGGTCAGTGTCAACATGGAAGAAGCTTATGTCGTTGTCGGCATAGGCGACATCTCGGCGCTCAAAAGCGAGGTTCTCATGACCCTGGATGGCGCGCAAAGCGTTCCGTTCGAGCCGGGCCTGGGCGCAATGAAGCCGGCCAGGGGCTACACGTCGCGGGGCGCGGGAAACATGTCCGGGGGCATAAACGCTTCCGTCCCGTCCCAGAAGTGGCGCCAGGGTTTCACCTTCGACATCGATCTTCAATTGAACGGCTCTTCGGGGCTTTTTGTTGCGCCTTCCGGGCAAACGACCAAGGTATCACTCGCCTCGAATTGGCCTCATCCGGGATTTACCGGCGCGTTTCTTCCCGAAGAAAGGACAATTTCCGAAGAGGGCTTTGAAGCCACCTGGACCATTCCCTATCTCGCCCGCGGCATTCCCAAGCTGCTGCAGACAAGTGAGATACCGCTTGAGAACAAACTCCTTGGCGTCAAATTCGTCGAACCTGTGAATTTCTACCAGACGATTTCCCGGTCGCTGAAATACGCGGTTGGTTTCATCAGCCTGACGTTCCTGGCGGTGTTCGTGCTGGAAATGCGCTCCGGCTGGAGCTTCCACTGGATCCAGTATGGCCTTGTTGGCTTTGCCCTGATTATCTTCTACGTCATGCTGCTCGCCTTTGCCGAACACGTCGGCTACGGACCTGCCTATCTGATCGCGGCGGGCGCGGCGACGCTGCTCAACGCGGTCTATGTCGGCACATCGCTTCGAAACCGTTTTGCCGGTGTCGTCATGCTGCTCGTTCTGGGCGCGATCTTCGGCGTGCTGTTCGCCCTGATGCGGGAGCAGGACTATGCTCTGTTGATCGGCTCAGTGATCGCGTTTGTCGCGCTCGCGGTGACCATGTTTGTCACACAGCGGATCGACTGGTCTGGTTCGGGTGAAGCGGTGCCACGGGATGATAGCAATCCCGCCTGACCCTTCAGGCAGTGAGAAAGGTGAGGCGGAGCTTGTGGTTCGCCTCATTTTGTTCTAGCTTTGTTCTAAGCTCGAAGCAGCGGAGGTGAGTATGCACAAGAGCCGTCTCGGATTTCTGGTGATTGATTGCGAAGGTGGGGACATAGACGCCCATGCAGCGTTCTGGGCTGAAGCTCTTGGGCGAACCGTGGAGGAAAAGCCCAGGGACCCTCGCTATCGGCGCCTGGAAAGCGAAAAACCAGGCATCGGCATTCTCGTTCAGTCCGTCGACCATGCGCCTCGCGTTCATCTGGACATCGAAACGGATGATGTCGGGCGGGAAGTTGCTCGTCTTGAAAAACTCGGCGCGGGCATTGTGAGGGAGATGGAGAACTGGACGGTGATGGAAGCCGCGAGCGGCCACAGGTTCTGCGTGGTCAAGAAACAATTGCCCGGTTTCGATGAAACGGCGACGAGGTGGCCGGACTGAGCGGTCGTTGCTAACCGGCCGTTTGGCGCTGTCTGACTCGACTTCACGTCCTTGTGCGGATGCGCGAGCGGAGTTGAATTTGCGTCTTTGCCGTGTCGCGCTAGGTGTTGAGGCAACACGAGGAGATCTGACATGAAACGCCTGTTGCCACTTACCCTCTTTGCCTCGGTCGCCGCTGCCGTTCCGCTTCTTCCCGCGAAGGCGGAGACCGCCATTCTGGCCGGGGGATGTTTCTGGTGCGTGGAGTCGGATCTGGAACACCTGCCGGGCGTGCGTGAGGTCGTTTCCGGTTATGCCGGTGGCAAGACGCAAAACCCGACTTACAAGACGTACGAACGCGGCGGTCACCGCGAAGTGGTCAAGGTCGACTTCGACGAAACCAAACTGAGCTACGGCGATCTGGTCGCCATCTTCCTGCGCACCGTTGACGTGACCGATTCCGGCGGCCAGTTCTGCGACCGCGGATTTGCCTATTCCACCGCGCTCTACCCACTGAACGAAACACAGGCGGCCCAGGCAAAGAAAAAGCTCGACGAAGCGAACAAGGTTCTTGGCGGCAAGGTGGTGACGCCGGTCGAGCCGGCGGCGGTGTTCTGGCCGGCGGAGGATTATCACCAGGATTACTACAAGAGCGAAGTCCGCACCCTGACCCGGTTTGGCTACGTCTCGCGCGCGCAGGCCTACAAGGGCTATCGCAAGGGCTGCGGACGGGACGCGCGGGTCAAGGCTGTCTGGGGCAAGGAAGCCTACAAGGGTCTGCCGAAGGCGGGAAGCTGACAGGCGAAAGGATGACCGGCCGGGATCGGCCGGTCGTCGGGAACCCGGTCCGCTCAGGCGCGTTCGGCAAACGGCCTAGAAGCGATAGCCGATGCCCAGGTCGATGATGTCGGCGCTGGCGCCTGCGAAGAACGGCTGTCCGTCGTCGAACTGGTATTGTTTGTCGTAGAGATGAAAGTGCTTGTAGTCGGCACGCACGAAGACATGATCTGTGATCCGGCCTTCCAGTCCGCCGCCCGCGACCCAGCCGTAAAGAGTGTTGGTGTCCGTCACGATCCTCGAAGGTGCCGGGGCAAGGTAACGGTCCTCCGCCAGCAGGTCGACAACCTCCCGCTGAATTTGCTGCAGGGTGTATTTCCCGGTTCCGATACCGGCGGAGACATAAGGCATGAAGCGCCCCGCGTCGTAACCGAGACGCGCGGTCAAGGCGCCCAGCCGTTCGGCCCGTTGCCTGACGTTGTGGGTGTAGGTGCGCTCCTCGAAATTCGAGGCAAGTCCCTCCGCGTGCGCGCCGACGACGAATTTTCCGATCTGCTGGTCATAGCCCAGCGAAATGCCGCCGACCGTCGACTTCAAGGTGGTGTTCCAGCCGACAGTGTCGTTGCCGTTGACGATACCGCCTCCGACGAACAGAACGCCGCTGAACCCGGTCCAGTCCTGCCGCGTCAGCCGCAATTCCTCAATCGGTTCGAGAGCCGGTTCGCCGAGGTCCGCGGCCAAAGCCGGAAAGAGTGTTCCTGAAAAAAACGCAAAAAATGTCAGCCAGATCCGCATAAGCCCACCACCCATTAGCCCGATAGGCGCTATGCTGCGGCTGAAACCTCAATATTTTGTTAAGGTTAACGGATCTCAAACGCCCGCTTCGAAAGCCTCGACAAGATCGAGGAAAGCATCGCCATAGCGTTCAAGCTTGGTCTCGCCCACGCCGGACACCGTCAGCAGCGCATCCCTGGTGACCGGACGCGCGGCGGCGATGCCGGCCAGGGTGGCGTCCGGGAACACCACATAGGAGGGGACGTTCTGGTCCCGAGCGATCTGGCTCCGGAGCCGGCGCAGCCGTTCGAACAGAAGCTTGTCGTCGTGGCCGAGTTCGTCGGCGATCGAGGCGGTGCGCGAGGTCCGGGTCTTTTTCAGACCGGCGGCATTCCTGTCCTTGCGCAGGGCGATCTTTTCCTCGCCGCGCAGAACGGCGCGCGATGTCTCCGTCAGCACCAGCGCGCCGAATTGGGCGTGGTCCACGTCGACGAACCCGGCAGCCACCAACTGCCGGGCGATCGATTGCCAGGTTTTCTGGGCGATGTCCTGGCCGATACCGAACACCGACAGGTTTTCATGGCCGAATCGGGCGGTCTTCTCGTTGGTCTTGCCCATGAGAACGTCGATGACATGGCCCGTCCCGAAACGCTGGCCGGTGCGGTAGATGGCCGACATCAGCTTCTGGGCGGCCTCCGTGCCATCCCAGGTTTCCACCGGTGACAGACAGGAATCGCAATTGCCGCAGGGCTCGGGATAGGTCTCTCCGAAATGGGCGAGCAGCGCCTGGCGGCGGCAGCCGGAGGTCTCGCAGATGCCGAGCAGCGCGTTCAGCTTGGCGTTTTCCGCCCGCTTGATCTCGTCCGGGGCATCGCCCTCCGCGATCATGCGCCGGCGCTGCACCAGGTCGGCCATGCCATAGGCCATGAAGGCTTCCGCGGGGGCTCCGTCGCGCCCGGCCCGCCCGGTCTCCTGGTAGTAGGCCTCCACGGAGGAGGGAAGGTCGAGATGGGCGACATAGCGTACGTCCGGCTTGTCGATACCCATGCCGAAGGCGACGGTTGCGACCAGACAGAGCCCCTCCTCAAGCAGGAAGGCGTCCTGATGCGCGGCGCGCTTTTCCGGGGGAAGGCCCGCGTGATAGGGCAGGGCCTTGATGCCTTTTTCGCTCAGCCAGCCGGCGATGTCCTCCACCTTGGCCCGCGACAGGCAATAGACAATGCCGCTTTCGCCATCGTGTTTTTTCAGGAAGTCGAGAAGCTGCTGGCGCTGGTTGGTCCGTTCGACGATTTCGTAACGGATGTTGGGCCGGTCGAAGCTGGTGGAAAAGACGGTGGCGTCTTCCAGCTTCAGCCGCGCCAGAATGTCCTTTTGCGTATGCGGATCGGCGGTGGCTGTCAGCGCAACCCTCGGAACGCCCGGATAGCGTTCCGCCAGGCAGGACAGGGACATATACTCGGGTCGGAAATCGTGGCCCCACTGGCTGACGCAATGGGCCTCGTCGATGGCGAACAGCGCGATATCGAGCGTGTCCAGGAACCGGCGGAAGCTTTCGTTGCCGAGCCTTTCAGGGGTCACGTAGAGCAGGTCGATGTCGCCGCGCCGGACCTCGTCCCTCAAAACAGCCTGGTCTTCCTGCGAGAGCGTCGAATTCAGCGCGGCGGCACGCACGCCGGCAGCCGTGAGCGCGCCCACCTGATCCTTCATCAGGGCAATCAGCGGGGAAACGACAATGCCGAGCCCTTTGCGGCACAGGGCAGGGATCTGGTAGCAGAGCGACTTTCCAGCGCCTGTCGGAAAAAGGACAACGGCATCGTTGCCGTCGATCAGGGTCTCGATGACCGCCTGCTGCTTGCCGCGGAAGCTCTTGTAGCCGAAGACCTGCTCGAGCACCGCAAGCGGCTTGGGTTCCGGGCGAACGGATGGAGCGGTGGCTTGCAGCAGGGGAGGGGTTTCCTCCTCGGCGAACGCGGATGACAGGGACATGAGACCGGCGAGTTCCTAAGGGTTCCCGCGCACAATGTCTTATTCGCAAGGTCAGGGCAAACCGATTGGCTTTCCGCCTGTGGATGACCGTTGGCGCGGAGGCTTAAAATTCCGCGTCCGGATTCTGTGCCAGCGTCTCCGAGCAATGAACCCGCATTTGCTCCGTCAGCTCGGTCAGGTCGCCCGCCAGCCGCTCCGGCCGGATCGGCTGTCCGAAATGAACCCTGAATTCGGCATTTTTCTTGTTGAGCAGTTCGTTGAAGACGGTCATGTCGCGCAGTTCGGTCGAAACGCGCGCCAGGAAATAGAACAGGCCGGAATTCCTGCCGCCCATGTGCATGGGAATGATCGGCGCCTTGTTCTTGCGCGCCAGGGCGAGGGCGGAACTCATCCAGGGACGTTCCGTCAATTTACCCTGGTGCCAATGTGCAAGGCGTCCGGAGGGAAACAGCACGACAACCCGCTCGCGCGAAAAGGCCGCGGACGCAATCTTCAGCGTTTCCTTGGATTTCTGGCGGCTCTTGAAATCGGCCCGCCACTCGACCGGGACGATCATGTCCGAAAGGCGCGGGTTGATGCGGATCGCGTCCCGGTTGGCGAAGATCGACAGGTCCTTGCGCCGGGATTTGATGGCGTCGAACAGCACGATCCCGTCGGCGATGCCGGTCGGGTGGTTGGACACCAGGACAACCGGCCCTTCGGTCGGAACCCGTTCAATGCCGAGAGTGGTGACATTCAGATCAAGAAGGCCGCTGAGGTGTTCGAAAACCTCCTGGGCCTCCATCTGGCCGATCGTGTCCGCCATCTCGACCGCGGAACGGTAGCGTAGAATCCTGTAGGCAAACGGACGGATGAGCGGCCACCACGGACTTGCCATGACCAGTTTACCCCGTTCGGCGATCAGGTCGTCGACAATGTGAGTGTCGGTCAGATGCGTGTCGGATAGCCGGCGTTGCAACCCTGCCTCACGGCGCTTTGGCAAGGTGTCTGTCGTCTGGTCTGTCGTCCGCACAATTCACCTCTGCCCAAGGGAAACCTCAATACTCTCCCGCATCGTTAACGAAATCAGGCGCTTGGTGCAAATGCTCATTGAACGATTTTGCCGTCGGAAAACCGGCTGTCCGGATATCAGCTCCAGAGCGGGGAAGTGAAAATTGCCAGTATTGTCAAGAACGAAGCGGCCCAGGACAAAGAGCGCGGCGTTGCCCGGTCCGTCCAGTAGCAGAAGACAAAAATTAGTCTGAGTGCCACGAAAAGAACGGCAAGGCGGTCGACCCAGTCTCCGGTGCCGCCCTGACTTAACGCAACAAAAACCGCCGCGGCGAAAAACGGGAAAGCTTCGTAGCCGTTGCTCTCGGCCGCCCGCGCGCGGGCGCGGAAGCCTTCCCGCCAATAGGCCGGATCCCGCGGATTGGCGTTGTCGAATTCCCTGCTGAACTTGGCGGGCAAGATTGCGGCGTAAGGCAAAATCGCCGCGGCGAGAATGCACCAGATTGCTACGGGCATGAGAGGCTCCTTCGAGAGAGGCCGCCGGTCCGGGACAAGGTTCGGGGACTGGCCGGCGGAGACGATTTCAGTTTCGGTTTCTTCCGGGTGACGCGGAGCATTTTGTTCGCAACAGCATCGGCAACGGCTGGAACTGCGTGTTCGATGCGTTGAAACGGACAATGCCGGCACCCCGGAACGCCGGCCGGACACGGTCAAGTTATCCTCATGTGGTTGTGTCTGGCCATTGTTTTGTCATGAAGCTTTTCCGACATGACGTTAGATCAACAGGCGTTCGAGGAGAATCGATCGGACGGAAAAAGTTGATCGATTTTAGGGTGTTATTGCAAGCGCTGAACGGGATGGCCGGTTTCCGGCTGTCAGTTGAGCGGATTGCCAGGAAGGAATGTCCAGTGCCGAAAACCACGGTCCTGTTTCTGTGTCCGGACAACGCGCTGCTGGGGCCGCTGGCCGAAGCTTATCTGAATGACAGGGCGGGCGGGCTGATGCGCGCATTTTCCGCGGGGGTCGAACCGGCAAGCCGTCTGAGCCGCCATGTGAACCGGTTGCTTTCGGCAAGTGAAGTCGACGGGCAAGGATTGACGCCGAAACCGGTCGAGGTCTTTTTGATGCCTCACGCGGTGATACCGGACCGGGTGATCTATCTTGCGGAGATGGCTCCGGTTCCCTTGCCGCTCCACTGGAAACCGGCAACGTCGAGTCATTGGTGGACCGTTGCCGAGACACCGCCATTGCCCGGTTCTTTCGCCCAGAGCGCGGCGTATTTCGGCCGGATCAGGCATTCGATCGACAAGCTGTTGAACCCGCCTCAGCGGTCCGGCGGACCGGCCGTCTTGAATGTGGCCTGATCCGGGTCGGCTAAAATTCCCGGGTTTTTGCATTTTTGACAAATTGTAGGTTAAGACATGCCACCATAATGCGACGAAGCTGAGGGATTGATTCGTTATGAAGGGTGCCGGAAAACTCGTTTTGGTCGTCGGGCTGGCGGTTCTGGCCGCCGGTTGCCAGAGGCTGTCCGGAGGGCCGAATTACGCCGCGCCGCTTCCCGCGACGCCGACCACGCCGGTCGGTGCGGGCAGTCTGGATCCGCTCAATCCCAACGCGGCCGGCGGGCTCGGCCCGGACGGCCAGCCCGTTGCTCCGGCCGATCTTGCAAGCAACCCGGTTGCAGCCCCGGCGGACGCTCAGGAAGTCGGCCGCACAGACCTTCTCGGCGGCTGGAAACTGTCGTCCGGCGGCGATAATTGCCAGGCATTCATGACCCTGACGACCTGGTCCGGCGGATATCGGGCAAATACCAGAGGTTGTAGCTCGCCTGTACTGTCCGGCATCGCCGCATGGGACCTGAGCGGCAATCAGGTCGTTCTGAAGGATGGCTCCGGAGTCATCGTTGCGCAGCTATATTCAAGCACTTCCGGGCAGTTCAACGGTCAGACCGCGACCGGTTCACCTATTTCCCTCTATCGGTAATACCGCTCGGTATTTTTACTAGACAGCACGCGCTATGGGTGTATATTTGCACTGCTACCGGAAAGGCTGTGCAAATGTCGAAGTATGAACCGTTAAGGGAGCACCTGGCGCGTCTGGAGGATGTCGTCTGGGCGGCCAAGCTGAACGAAGTCGAGGAGATCATCGGCTCCAATCTCCCCAAGAGCGCGCGTGAACACCGGACCTGGTGGGCCAATTCCGGAGGCAGTCTGGTGCACCAGAACGCCTGGCTGGACGCGGGATGGCGGGTGGAGCGCACCGACCTGATGCGCGACGTGATCGTGTTCCGCCGCTTGCGCATTGGCGGCACGGCGATCGCCGGCGGTTCGAGCCAGAGGCAGCGCCCGGCTCACAACCTGCAAAAAGTGGCGGAGAAGCGTCTGGCAAAGGAAATGGCGGCGCTACGCCAGCCGGCCACAGTGACCCTGCGCTCCGAATGGACGGTGCTCGGCGACGTTCAGCAGACACCCTGTTCCGCCGCATCCATACCCCGGGAAGGCGGCGTCGTGCGCTTCGCCGCATACGACGGCGGTGAAATCCATACCGCGATCGTGGCGACCCTGTCCGTGCAGGAGTCCTATCGCGGCCTGCGTGAGGAAGTGAAGGGCGTCGTCAAGGATGGCGGCAGCCGCTTCGGCGCGGCATTCGTCCAAAAAACCGGCTTCGATCTGACGGCTCCCATCGAGTGCGACGTGGTCAAGTCCGGAAACGCATGGCTGCTGACCGACGGACGGGGCCGGAAGGCCAATTTGGACGATCAGTCGGAATGCCATCTGGTCGCACAGCTCCTCTACCTGCAGGAACTGCAGACGGGCCGCAAGTCGGCACTTATCCTGCTTTGAGCAGGCTTGGTCCTGCTCTCCCGATCCGCTGACACCATGTGGGCGGCAGTCGGCGGTCAGGAAACAACTGGGTCTCGGTTCTTGAGCCGGGGAGCGAGGCTCAAAAGTGTAACTTTAGCCTACCCACTTGCGATCACGCTTTCGAAAAAGCTGGTCTTTCCTCCATTGTAGTGGTTCCAGTCGGGAGGGTCTCCGGCCTCTTCCGCCAGGCGGGCTTTCAAGGTTCCGTAAGTCCGGGCAAGGTCGTTGCTCTGCAGGAGCATGTCCCGGAAGGCGCGGCGTTGCGCCATGGTGTGGAAACCCGTCGGCGCCAGGCAGATTCGGTGCGCCATAAGCCTAGTTTCGCCGCTCTCTTGCTGGAATCTGAAGCGCTCGCCCGCGGGTCTGGTCATTTGCACTTCGCCGGAGTGGTGCAAAAAGCCGAGGTCGGCGTACCCCGTGCCGCACAGCTCGGCCCGAAGGTCTTGAAGAACTGCGGCATCGGCGAGCTCGATGTCGATATGAAGTTTCGGTTTTGCCGAAAGCCCGGGAACCGCCGTGGATCCGACATGTTCGGCGCGTTCGATATTTTCCGCGAGCATCGACTTCAGGTCTTCGATCAGCAGGTTCGCTTGCTGTATCCAATTGGGGTTGTGTGGCTGCAAAGCTATTCCCACTGCCTGGAACCCTCGGGTTTTCAATCGGTTGAATGACGCCGTCTCAAATTTGCCTAACAGTTTCGAAACATATCATGACTTGCATCGGCGGCGATTTGATCTTATTTCGCCGTGCAATTGGTCCTGTCCACGACCCCATGAGTTCTCATGGAGGGAGTATCGCCGTTGAAGATGGAACTGCCGGTCAACCGCGCGATGAGCGCCCGCTACGATGCGCTGGTCGCATCGGGGGAAATCAGGGAAGACCCCGTTCAACGTGAAGCGGTGCGCCAGTTGGATCTCCTCAACACCCGCCTGGCGGAAACCCGGCTCGCATCCAAGAAGAGCTCGCTTGGCTGGTTGTTCGCCAGCAAAAAGAACCAGCTCTGGGCGTCGGTGCAGGGGCTTTACATGTGGGGAGGCGTCGGCCGGGGCAAAACCATGTTGATGGACCTCTTTTACGAGGTCACGGTGATCCGCCGCAAACGTCGCGTTCATTTCCACGAATTCATGGCCGACGTCCACGAGCGCATCCATGCGCACCGGCAGGCGCACAAGCAGGGCAAGGTCAAGGGCGACGATCCGATTCCGCCGGTGGCGGGCCAGATCGCCGAAGAAACGCGGCTGCTTTTGTTCGACGAGTTCACAGTCACCGATATCGCCGATGCCATGATCCTCGGGCGCCTGTTCACCCAGCTCTTCGAGCTTGGCGTGATTGTCGTGGCGACATCGAATGTGGTGCCGTCGCAACTCTACAAGGACGGGCTCAACCGTCAGCTCTTCGTGCCCTTTATCAATCTTCTGAAATCCAAGGTCGAGATCCTTCACCTGGACTCGCCCACCGACTATCGGCTGGAGACCCTGTCGGGCGCCCCGGTTTACATCACCCCTCTCGGCAACAGCGCCGACGACCAGATGGACGAAATCTGGTCCAGGCTGACCCACGGGATGGAGTCGCATGGCGAAGAGCTGGAAAACAAGGGGCGGAAGATCGCGGTCCCCAGGGTCGCCTCCGGCGCGGCGCGGTTCACCTTCAACGACTTGTGCATGCAGCCGCTCGGCGCGAGCGACTATCTGCGCATTGCCCATGCCTATGGCACCGTGTTTCTCGATCGGGTGCCGATGATGTCGAAGTCGCGGCGCAACGAGGCCAAGCGATTCATTACCCTGATCGACACGCTCTACGACAACGGTATCAAGCTCGTCGTTTCGGCGGAGGCCGAGCCTCAGGATCTTTACGATACCTCCGAAGGCGGAACGGAAGCCTTCGAATTCGACCGGACGGCATCCCGTTTGATCGAGATGCGCTCGGAGGCCTATCTCGCGGGAGAAACGAGAAACGCACCCGTATAAAGTGTCCTTCCCTATACGAGAGCTATGGGGGCGGGAAGATATGAGAAATTTTGCATCGCCCTGCGCAATATTCTTTTGGCGAGGTTGCGCAGGGGACGCAAAGGGAGTAGTGCCATCGTCAGTCATCGGCGGATGGCATAGAGTTCCATCTTACGTAAAGGGAAACTTTCGATATGGCGAGGAACAAAATTGCCTTGATCGGCTCAGGTCAGATCGGCGGCACGCTTGCGCATCTGGCAGGTTTGAAGGAACTGGGAGACATCGTTCTCTTCGATATCGCGGAAGGTGTTCCGCAGGGCAAGGCGCTTGACCTCGCTGAATCGTCCCCGGTTGACGGCTTCGACGCTAAACTGGCAGGCGCCAACAGCTACGAGGCGATCGCAGGCGCCGACGTCGTCATCGTCACGGCCGGCGTACCGCGCAAGCCGGGCATGAGCCGCGACGACCTTCTGGAAATCAACCTGAAGGTCATGGAGCAGGTCGGCGCGGGCATCGCCAAAAACGCACCGAATGCTTTCGTCATCTGCATCACCAACCCGCTCGACGCGATGGTCTGGGCCCTGCAGAAGTTCTCCGGCCTGCCGAAGAACAAGGTTGTCGGCATGGCAGGCGTTCTCGACAGCGCCCGCTTCCGCTACTTCCTGGCGGAAGAGTTCAACGTGTCCGTTGAAGATGTCACCGCATTCGTTCTCGGCGGTCACGGCGACACCATGGTGCCGCTGACCCGTTATTCCACCATCGCCGGCATCCCGCTCACCGATCTGGTGAAAATGGGCTGGTGCACCGCGGATCGTCTCGAGGAAATCGTCCAGCGCACCCGTGACGGCGGCGCCGAAATCGTCGGCCTGCTGAAGACCGGTTCCGCGTTCTACGCACCGGCCTCTTCCGCAATCGCGATGGCCGAGAGCTACCTGAAGGACAAGAAGCGCGTTCTTCCCTGCGCGGCTGCCCTCGACGGCCAGTACGGCCTGAAGGACACCTATGTCGGTGTTCCGGTGGTCATCGGCGCCGAAGGCGTCGAGCGCATTATCGAGATCGACCTTCAGGGCGAAGAGAAAGCCAATTTCGACAAGTCGGTCTCATCCGTCGACGGTCTGGTCGAGGCCTGCAAGAAAATCCAGCCGGCGCTGGCTTAAGCGCCTGCATGTGGAAATAGCGGCCGTTCTTCGTTTCCCTCGAAGAACGGTCCTCCGAAAAACGGGGGAAAGACATGAACATTCATGAATACCAGGCCAAGGCCGTGCTGAAGGAATTCGGCGCACCGGTGGCCGAGGGCGTCGCCATCTTCACCGCCGACGAGGCGGAAGCGGCAGCGAAAAGCCTTCCGGGCCCGCTTTGGGTCGTCAAGTCCCAGATCCACGCCGGCGGCCGCGGCAAGGGCAAGTTCAAGGAACTTAGCCCCGACGCCAAGGGCGGTGTTCGCCTGGCCTTCTCTCTGGACGAGGTCACCGCGCACGCCAAGGAAATGCTCGGCAACACGCTGGTCACCAAGCAGACCGGCGACGACGGCAAGGTCGTCAACCGTCTTTACATTGAAGACGGCGCCGACATCGAGCGCGAACTCTATCTCTCCATCCTGGTCGACCGGACCGTCGGCCGTCCGGCCTTCGTCGTCTCCACCGAGGGCGGCATGGACATCGAGGCGGTCGCCGAGGAAACCCCGGAAAAGATCATCACACTGCCGATCGATCCGGACACAGGCGTCACCGAAGCCGACAGCGCGAAACTCTGCGAAGCTCTCGAGCTGACCGGCGCGGCGGCCGAGGACGGCAAGAAGCTGTTCCCGATCCTGCACAAGGCCTTCGTCGACAAGGACATGAGCCTTCTGGAAGTGAACCCGCTGATCGTCATGAAGGACGGCCACCTGCGCGTTCTCGACGCCAAGGTCTCCTTCGACGGCAACGCCCTGTTCCGTCATCCGGACATCATGGAGCTGCGTGACGAGACGGAAGAGGACGACAAGGAAATCGAGGCGTCCAAATACGATCTCGCCTACGTCGCGCTCGACGGTGACATCGGCTGCATGGTGAACGGCGCCGGCCTTGCCATGGCGACCATGGACATCATCAAGCTCTACGGTGCGGAACCGGCCAACTTCCTCGACGTTGGCGGTGGCGCTTCCAAGGAGAAGGTGACGGCCGCGTTCAAGATCATCACATCCGATCCGAACGTGAAGGGCATCCTGGTCAACATCTTCGGCGGTATCATGCGCTGCGACGTGATCGCGGAAGGCGTGATTGCGGCCGTTCAGGAAGTCGGCTTGCAGGTCCCCCTCGTTGTCCGCCTGGAAGGCACCAACGTGGAGCTCGGCAAGAAGATCATCAACGAAAGCGGTCTGAATGTGATCGCCGCCGACGATCTCGACGATGCCGCCCAGAAAATCGTGAAAGCGGTCAAAGGCTGATGCTTTCCCTTGGGCGCCTGCCTGCCGTTGCGATTGCCGGCACCATCGTTTCAGCTTGCAGTGGAGGCGTTGTATCGCCGACCGAAAGCGAGATCGATGCGTGTGTTAAGGCGATTCTCAAACACGGCGGTGTGGGCGTCAAGGGAGATCAGTATGGCTACAGCGTTCGCTCCGGAACCGGTGGAAGGTTTGTACAGTTGAACTACCCGATTACGGAGAAAAGGCCTGGTTTTTCATGCACGCTGCTGGACGGTGAACTGAGCGAGATTGTTCGAATTGAACAGATCTTCCCATCGTCCGGCAAAGAACTCTGATGCCAACGCTTTCGAATTGAGGAAACCGAAAAAATGTCCATCCTCGTCAATAAAGACACGAAAATCATCGTTCAGGGCCTGACCGGCAAGACCGGCACCTTCCACACGGAACAGGCGCTTGAGTACTACGGCACCAAGATGGTCGCCGGCGTTCATCCGAAGAAAGGCGGCGAGACCTGGTCTTCCGGCCTGGAAAGCTCCGCCGAGCTGCCGATCTTCGCCAGCGTCGGCGAAGCCAAGGAAGCCACCGGCGCCGATGCGTCGGTGATCTACGTTCCGCCGGCAGGCGCGGGCGCGGCCATCATCGAGGCAATCGACGCGGAAATCCCGTTCATCGTCTGCATCACCGAAGGCATCCCGGTGGCTGACATGGTCAAGGTCAAGGCAAAGCTGGAGAAATCCAAGTCGCGTCTGCTCGGCCCGAACTGCCCGGGCATCCTGACCCCGGAAGAATGCAAGATCGGCATCATGCCGGGCTCCATCTTCAAGAAGGGCTCCGTCGGCGTCGTCTCGCGGTCCGGCACGCTGACCTATGAAGCCGTGTTCCAGACCTCCAACGCTGGCCTCGGCCAGACGACGGCGGTCGGCATCGGCGGCGACCCGGTCAAGGGTACCGAGTTCATCGACGTCCTGGAAATGTTCCTCGCCGACGACGAGACCAAGTCGATCATCATGATCGGCGAGATCGGCGGCTCCGCGGAAGAAGAAGCCGCGCAGTTCCTGAAGGACGAGGCCAAGAAGGGCCGTTCCAAGCCGATGGCCGGCTTCATCGCGGGCCGCACCGCGCCTCCGGGCCGCACGATGGGCCATGCCGGCGCCGTGATTTCTGGCGGCAAGGGCGGCGCCGAGGACAAGATCGCGGCGATGGAAGAAGCCGGCATCAAGGTCTCTCCGTCCCCGGCGAAGCTCGGTGAGACGCTTCTTGAGGTTCTCAAAGGCTAAAAAAGCCGAGAATCTTTGTGGTTTGTAACGGAAACTGTTTACGTTTCATGCCGCATGGTGAAAGGATGGGTTGCGGCGCGGTTTACGTGCCGTAACCATATTTCGAGGGACCGGAGTTTCGAGGGCCTTGTTCTTCGCTCCGGTCTTTGTAGGGAACCGGCCGCGGGTCAATTTTCGGCCCGCCATAACAAAAAGGGCGGAGGAACCCTCCGCTAGATGCACATGGCACGGCAGGAAGCGAACAACGTATTCGCACTGACGTCGTTGCTTTACGGCGCCAACGCAGCCTATATCGAAGACCTCTACGCTCAGTACAAGACGGACCCGAACTCGGTCGAGCCCGAGTGGCGGGACTTCTTCGCCGCCTTCCAGGACGAGAAGGACGCTGTCTTGAAGGAAGCGCGAGGGGCGACCTGGAAGCGCAAGGACTGGCCGATCGAGGCCAATGGCGACCTCGTCAACGCATTTGACGGCAACTGGGCGCCGATCGAACAGAAAATCGGCGACAAGCTGAAGCAGAAGGCGGTCGCCAAGGGTGCGCCGATGTCGGACGCCGAGGTCCATCAGGCGACACGCGACTCCGTCCGCGCCCTGATGATGATCCGCGCCTATCGCATGCGGGGCCACCTCCACGCCGACCTCGACCCGCTCGGCCTTGCGGGCAAGGGCGATCACGAGGAACTACATCCGTCGTCCTATGGCTTCACCGAAGCCGACTGGGACCGCAGGATCTTCATCGACCACGTGCTCGGTCTCGAATACGCCACCATCCGCGAGATGCTGGACATCCTGAAGCGGACCTATTGCTCGACGCTGGGTGTCGAGTTCATGCATATTTCCGACCCCGCTGCGAAATCCTGGCTTCAGGAGCGCATCGAGGGGCCGGACAAGCAGGTGGCCTTCACAAATGAAGGCAAGAAGGCGATCCTGAACAAGCTTGTCGAAGCGGAAGGCTTCGAGAAGTTCCTGGATGTCAAATACACCGGCACCAAGCGTTTCGGTCTCGACGGCGGCGAGGCTCTGATCCCGGCGCTGGAGCAGATCATCAAGCGCGGCGGGTCGATGGGCCTGAAGGAGATCGTTTTCGGCATGGCGCACCGTGGCCGCCTGAACGTGCTCTCCCAGGTGATGGCGAAACCTCACCGCGCCATTTTCCACGAGTTCAAGGGCGGTTCCTACGCCCCGGACGAGGTGGAGGGCTCCGGCGACGTGAAATATCATCTGGGCGCGTCCTCCGACCGGACGTTCGACGGCAACGACGTTCACCTGTCGCTGACCGCGAACCCGTCTCACCTTGAGATCGTCAATCCGGTCGTTCTCGGCAAGGCACGTGCGAAACAGGACCAGCTTGCGTCCTTGGACAACGGCAATTTCATCGAGACGACGGAAGTCGATCGCACAACGGTTCTGCCACTGCTGCTTCACGGCGACGCCGCTTTCGCCGGCCAGGGCGTGGTGGCGGAGTGTTTCGGCCTGTCCGCTCTGCGCGGTCACCGTACCGGCGGCTCGGTCCATGTGATCATCAACAACCAGATCGGCTTCACCACCAACCCGCGTTTCTCCCGGTCCTCGCCCTATCCGTCGGACATGGCGAAGGTGATCGAAGCGCCGATCTTCCACGTCAACGCGGACGATCCGGAAGCGGTTGTCTTCGCCGCCAAGATCGCCATCGAATACCGTCAGACCTTCCAGCGTCCTGTCGTCATCGACATGATCTGCTACCGCCGCTTCGGCCACAACGAAGGCGACGAGCCGGCGTTCACCCAGCCGATCATGTACCGCAAGATCCGCAAGCACGCGACGACCCTGCAGCTCTATTCCGAGCGCCTGATCGCCGAAGGCCTCGTCTCGCAGGAGGACGTCGACAAGATGAAGGCCGACTGGCGCAAGCATCTGGACGACGAGTTCGATGCGGGCCAGGCCTTCAAGCCGAACAAGGCCGACTGGCTCGACGGCAAGTGGGCCGGCATGAAACGGGCCGACGACGAAGACGATCCGCGCCGCGGTCAGACCGGATTGCCGCTGCCCGAACTGAAGGACATCGGCCGGGCACTGACCCATGTGCCGGACGGGTTCAACATCCACCGCACGATCGCGCGTTTCATGAACCATCGCGAGCGCATGATCGAAACCGGTGAAGGCATCGACTGGGCGACGGCGGAAGCGCTTGCATTCGCGTCCCTTCTGAAGGAAGGCCATCCGGTGCGCCTGTCCGGCCAGGACTGCGAGCGCGGCACATTCTCCCAGCGCCATTCGGTGCTCTACGACCAGGAAGACGAAAGCCGCTACATTCCGCTAAACCACATCGCGCCGGACCAGCAGCGCTACGAGGTCATCAACTCGATGCTCTCCGAAGAGGCGGTGCTCGGCTTCGAATACGGCTATTCGCTGGCAGAGCCCCGGGCGCTGACCATGTGGGAAGCCCAGTTCGGCGATTTCGCCAACGGCGCCCAGGTGCTGTTCGACCAGTTCATCTCCTCCGGTGAGCGCAAATGGCTGCGCATGTCCGGTCTCGTCTGCCTTCTGCCGCACGGCTATGAAGGGCAGGGGCCGGAACACTCCTCCGCCCGCCTGGAGCGTTATCTCCAGCTCTGCGCGGAAGACAACATGCAGGTGGCGAACTGCTCGACCCCGGCGAACTACTTCCACATCCTGCGTCGCCAGGTCTGCCGCGACATCCGCAAGCCCCTGATCCTGATGACGCCGAAGTCGCTTCTGCGTCACAAGAAGGCGGTGTCGACCCTCGGCGAG
The DNA here is from genome assembly GCF_017309185.1 of Roseibium aggregatum. Lineage (GTDB taxonomy): Bacteria > Pseudomonadota > Alphaproteobacteria > Rhizobiales > Stappiaceae > Roseibium > Roseibium aggregatum_B. The sequence continues at coordinate 248,866 of NZ_JAEKJZ010000005.1, forward strand.
CTTGGACCCGATTCGACCTTCCACCGTCTGTTGTGGGACGATTGGGGCCCCAACCTGACCTCGGACGGCAAGCTGGTCTCCGACGACAAGATCCGCCGCGTCGTCATGTGTTCGGGCAAGGTCTACTACGACCTGTTCGAGGAGCGCGAAAAGCGCGGCATCGACGACGTCTACCTGCTTCGCGTGGAACAGCTCTATCCGTTCCCGAAGAAGGCGCTGATGCTTGAGCTCGCCCGGTTCCCCCAGGCCGAAATGGTCTGGTGCCAGGAAGAGCCGAAAAACATGGGCGGCTGGTTCTTCGTCGAACCCTATATCGAATGGGTTCTGGAGCAGATCGATGCCAAGCACAGGCGTCCGCGTTACGCCGGACGGGCTGCGATGGCGTCAACGGCGACAGGCCTGATGTCCGCGCATCTGGCGCAGCTTCAGGCATTCCTCGAAGAGGCTCTCGGACACTAATCTCAAGAGGGCCTTCGGGCCCTCTTCTCAAGACTGGCCAGGTAATTTTAAGAGAAGGCGACCATGGCAACCGAAATTCGCGTGCCCACCCTGGGCGAATCCGTTTCTGAAGCAACGATTGCGCAATGGTTCAAGAAACCGGGCGATGCCGTCAATCAGGACGAGCCGCTTGTGGAACTGGAAACCGACAAGGTGACGGTCGAGGTTCCGGCCCCGGCGGCAGGCACCCTGGAAAGCATCGTGGTCAAGGAAGGCGACACCGTCGAGGTCGGCGCCCTGCTCGGCCAGATCGCCGAAGGCGCGGCTGCCGCCGCCCCGGCTCCCGCCGCCACTCCGGCGAAGGAAGAGGCAAAGGCCGAAACCAAGGCTGAACTGGTGGACGTCGTTACCCCGAGCGCCGGGGAATCCGTCACCGAAGCGGAAGTCGGCGAATGGAGCGTCAAGGTCGGCGACGTCGTCAAGGTCGATGACACGCTGGTCGAGCTTGAAACCGACAAGGCGGCGCAGGAAGTGCCCGCACCCGTCGGCGGCACCGTCGTCAAGATCGCCGCCGAAACCGGCGCGACCGTCGAGCCGGGCGTGCTGCTCTGCCAGATCGATCCGTCGGGCGCAGCCGCCACCACCGCTCCGGCCGCCGCGGCCGCCCCGGCTCCGGCACCGTCCGCTCCCGCCGCAGCATCCGGGTCTTCCATGCCGCCGGCTCCGTCGGCCGCCAAGATGATGGCGGAAAACAATCTTTCGGGCGACCAGGTCGCGGGCTCCGGCAAACGCGGCCAGGTGCTCAAGGGTGACGTGATCAACGCCATCGCATCGGGCGCCACTTCGGCAGCCAGCGCTCCGGCTCCGGCCCAGGTCGCGCGCGGCCCGGTTGCCGCCGAGGACGAGGTCCGCGAAGAGCGCGTCCGCATGACCAAGCTGCGCCAGACCATCGCGCGCCGTTTGAAGGATGCCCAGAACACCGCCGCCATGCTGACCACCTACAACGAGGTGGACATGGGCCCGGTGATGGAGCTGCGCAAGCAGTACAAGGACCTGTTCGAGAAGAAGCACGGCGTCAAGCTCGGCTTCATGGGCTTCTTCACCAAGGCGGTGACCCATGCGCTGAAGGAAATCCCGGCGGTCAACGCCGAGATCGACGGCACCGACATCATCTACAAGAACTTCTGCCACATCGGCGTCGCCGTCGGCACCGACAAGGGCCTCGTGGTCCCGGTCGTGCGCGATGCGGACCAGATGTCGATCGCCGAAATCGAGCAGGAAATCGGCAATCTCGGCAAGAAGGCCCGTGACGGCAAGCTCGGCATGGCCGACATGACCGGCGGCACCTTCACCATCTCCAACGGTGGTGTCTACGGGTCGCTGATGTCCTCGCCGATCCTGAACGCGCCGCAGTCCGGCATTCTCGGCATGCACAAGATCCAGGAACGCCCGATGGCCGTGAACGGTCAGGTGGTCATCCGCCCGATGATGTATCTGGCGCTTTCCTACGATCACCGGATCGTCGACGGCAAGGAAGCCGTGACCTTCCTGGTGCGCGTCAAGGAAAGCCTGGAAGATCCGCAGCGTCTGGTTCTGGATCTCTGATCGGTTTGAAAGTACCGGAGCCCCGGACGGTTCAGTGACCGTTCGGAGCACCGGGACAGACTTAAGGGTCTGAGGAGCCGCGACATGAGCCTGGAGTTTCTGATCACCGCGCTGATCGTGGTGCTGGTTCCCGGAACCGGTGTCGTATACACGGTCGCGGTCGGGCTTGGCACCGGACGGCAGGCATCCGTCGCAGCCGCATTCGGCTGCACGCTCGGCATCGTTCCGGCCATCCTGGCCTCCGTCCTCGGCCTCGCGGCGCTGATGCACACCAGCGCGCTGGTGTTTCAGGCGGTGAAATACGCCGGTGTCGCCTATCTTCTTTATCTTGCCTGGCAAACCCTGAAGGACAGCGGTCCCCTGGATCTGGGTGCGCGCAAGGAGGTTGGCAAAAGCCTGGTTTCGATCGCGTGCACCGGCTTCCTGATCAACATCCTCAATCCGAAACTCACGGTGTTCTTCCTGGCCTTCCTGCCGCAGTTCGTCGGGCATCAGTCTGCGAACGCGGCGCTCGAGATGCTGGCTCTCGGAGCCGTGTTCATGGCAATGACGTTTGCCGTCTTCGTGGTTTACGGCCTGTTTGCTTCGCTGGTGGGGGAGAAGCTGCTGCGCAGCGACCGGGCGATGGCGTGGATGCGCCGCACCGTCGCGGCGGCATTCGCCGGCTTTTCCCTGCGGCTGGCGCTGGCAGAGAGATAGAAGACGGGAGGAGAAGATGGTGGACCGGATCGGTGGGTATCGACTGAAGGCAGTGGCGAGGCTTCTGGTCCTGGGCCTGTTTGCCGGAACGCTTGCGGTTCCCGCCGCGGTGTCGGTTTCCGTGCCTGCGGCTGCTGCGCCGAAACCCAGTTTTCAGCCGGAAATCGCGGGTGTCTATGTTGTCCAGGGTCTCAATCCCGACGGGACACATTATCAGGGCCGCGTCACCATCGAGGTCAAGGGCGGCACGGCGTTCTTCCGCTGGGATATTGCCGGTCAGGTCTATCATGGCCAGGGACCGCTCGCCGGCAAGACGCTGATCATCGACTGGGGTCAGAACGATCCCGTCATCTATGAGATCCATCCGGACGGCACCCTGACCGGCACCTGGGCCGCCGGCCGGGCGTCCGAAACGTTGAACCGGCTCAAATGAGCCGTTTGTCTCTTTAACCGGGGTCGGAATGTCGGACAGTGTTGTCATCGTAACCGGCGGCAGCCGGGGAATTGGCGCCAGCGTTTGCCGCAAGCTCGGTGCGTTGGGGCATACGGTCATTGTGAACTATGCCGGCAACGAGGCTGCGGCCACAGACGTGGTCACCACGATCGAAAGCGCCGGCGGAGCGGCGACGGCCGTTCAGGCCGACGTCGGCAGCGAGCAGGACGTCATCCGGCTGTTCGAGACGGCCGACACCCTCGGGACGCTCAAGGGCCTTGTCAACAACGCCGGGGTGGTCGACCGCGCCATGCGTGTCGAAGACATGTTGCTCGACCGGCTGACGCGCATGGTGAATATCAACTTGATCGGGACGTTCCTCTGCGCACGCGAAGCCGTCAGGCGCATGTCGACGAAGAATGGCGGGCAGGGCGGTACGATCGTCAACCTCGGATCCGCCGCGTCCAAACTGGGCTCCCCCGGCATGTATGTCGACTACGCGGCCACCAAGGGTGCGATTGACACGATGACCGTGGGGCTCGCGGGCGAAGTCGCCCTAGAAGGCATCCGCGTAAATGCGGTTCGCCCGGGAATTATCGATACGGAAATCCATGCCTCCGGCGGCGCGCCCGACCGGGTGGAAAAACTGCAATCCCAACTGCCGATGAAACGCGCGGGAACCGCCGACGAGGTTGCCGAAGCGATTGTCTGGCTCATGTCCGACCAGTCCAGCTATACCACCGGGGCCATCCTCGACGTTTCCGGTGGCCGGGCGATTCTACCGTGATCCGGATGTCTGAGAGACAGACGTCCCGACTGTAACTGAAAGAGGCAAAGGCACCCAAAATGTCCCAATACGATCTCGTCGTCATCGGAACCGGCCCCGGAGGCTATGTTTGCGCGATCAAGGCGGCTCAGCTCGGGCTGAAGACCGCGGTTGTTGAGAAGCGCGCGACGCTGGGCGGCACCTGCCTCAACATCGGCTGCATTCCCTCCAAGGCTCTGCTGCACGCATCGGAGATGTTCGAGGAAGCCGGCCACGGTTTCGAGAAGCTGGGCATCAAGGTCTCCAAGCCGAAACTCGATCTTGGCGGCATGATGAAACACAAGACGGATGTCGTCGACGCCAACGTCGGCGGCGTCGCCTTCCTGATGAAAAAGAACAAGATCGACGTGCACACCGGTACGGGCAAGATCCTTGGCCAGGGCAAGGTCGAGGTGACCGCCGAAGACGGTTCGGCCTCCGTCCTGGAAACCAGGAACATCGTGATTGCCACCGGCTCGGATGTCATGCCCCTGCCGGGCGTCGAGATCGACGAAAAACAGGTGGTGTCCTCCACCGGCGCGCTCGAGCTTGAAAAAGTGCCGGGCAAGCTTGTGGTCGTCGGCGGCGGCGTGATCGGTCTTGAACTGGGCTCGGTCTGGAACCGGCTCGGCGCGAAGGTGACCGTTGTCGAATTCATGGACAAGATCCTCGGGCCGATGGACGGCGACGTTTCCAAGAATTTCCAGCGGATGCTGAAGAAGCAGGGCATGGAGTTCAAGCTCTCTTCCAAGGTCACCGGCGTCGCCAAGAAGGGCAAGGGTCTGGCCGTATCGGTCGAGCCGGCCGCGGGCGGTGATGCGGAGGTGTTGGATGCCGACATCGTGCTGGTTGCCATCGGCCGCCGGCCCTACACGGAGGGCCTCGGTCTCGAGACGGCGGGCGTTGCGCTCGACGAACGCGGCCGCGTCCAGATCGATGCCCACTACAAGACCAATGTCGACGGCATCTACGCCATTGGCGATGTCGTCGCCGGTCCGATGCTTGCCCACAAGGCCGAGGACGAAGGCGTGGCGATCGCCGAGATCCTTGCCGGTCAGGCCGGTCACGTGAACTATGACGTCATTCCGGGCGTCGTCTACACCCAGCCGGAGGTCGCCTCCGTCGGCAAGACCGAGGAAGAACTCAAGGCGGCCGGCATCGACTACAAGACCGGCAAGTTCAACTTCTCCGCCAACGGCCGCGCACGCGCGATGAACCACACCGACGGCTTCGCCAAGGTTCTGGCGGACGCCAAGACCGACCGGGTTCTGGGTGTTCACATCGTCGGCTTCGGCGCGGGCGAGATGATCCACGAAGCGGCGGTGCTGATGGAGTTCGGCGGCTCTTCGGAAGACCTGGGCCGGACCTGCCATGCGCACCCGACCATGTCGGAAGCGGTCAAGGAAGCCGCGCTCGGTGCTTTCGCCAAGCCGATCCATTCCTGATCCGGCCTGAGGGCGCGGCACATGCCGCAAAATGACAGGGGCGCCGCCGGCATTCTTGCCTGCGGCGCCCTTTGCTTGTAAACGCGGTTGCGGTGGCAAGGATCTACCGGATTCCAAAGAAGCTTCGGGGGCGAGTGTGCAAAAGAGCGGTACCGGCGGTCTTGACGCGCTGAGCATTGGCGTCTGGGTTCTTCTGACGGTTTTGGCGGCGCTCGTGTTTTTCTGGCCGGACCGGACGATCGCCCATGTGGACGATCTCTTCTTCATTCCCTGGGCCGCAAGCTATGCGGAGAGTGGTGCGCACATCAATCCGCTGCTCGCCGTCCAGTTTCCGGGTCTTGAAGACTATCATCTCTACACCCGGTTTCACCCGATCCTCTCCGGCCTGTTCCTTCGGCTCTTCGGGATCTCCACGGTCAGCGTCGTGGCCTATGAATTCACCTGTTATTTTCTGACGACGCTCGCGTTTTCGGCGCTCTGCCTCACGCTTCGGTTGCCCAAAGCGGCGCTTTTCGCGCCTGTCCTGTTCGCGCCGATGTATGTGGTCACGGGGTTCCGGCTGGAGATCACGGCCTGCGTTCTCTGGATGGCCGGATTGTTCCTGCTGTTTGCAAGTGCGCGCCTTCAGGAGCGGGAGGGGCACGGGATGCGGGTGTCCAGCCTCCGCAGCCTGGCGAAGCTTGCGCTCGCCTTCGCACCGCTCGCTTCTCCGGCCGTCTTCGCATGGAGTCTCGGCGCGATCCTGATGCATGATGCCTGGCGCCTCTGGTTCCGGCAGGCGGATTTCCGTCGGCTGTTTCTGGAAAACGCCGTTGCCCTGACGGTCGGACTGCTGGCCTTTTCCGTCAGTATCGATTTCGACTACGCGGAATTCTTCCGGCAGTTCATCTACCATTCGCAACGGTCCACCGGCGGTGGCGTCAACGGCGAAGCGCTTGGACGGGCCGTGGTGTTCGCCGGCGCTGCGCTGGTCTCTTTCCGCAGGGCGCGCGAAGTCGCCCTGTTGTGCGCACTTCTGGCTGCGGGCCAGGCCCTCGGAGCGGTGCTCCACGACAAGGTGCTGGTCCGCAACCTAGCGGCTTGTGTGGCGTTCCTCACCGTGGTGGATGTTCTCGCCAGAGAGCGGTTTCGCGGCTTGGCCTTCGCGCTTTACGGAGCGGTCTTTCTGGTGGTCTCTGCGAATTTCCTGCTTTTTTACGTGTTGTCGAGCGAGGTCGGGCAGCGGCAGGCGGTCGTCGAGGACTATCGGGACGATGTTTCGGCGCAGCGCCGGGTCTTCATCGACGAGACCATGGCGCATCATTATCTGGATCATCAGACCGGCGATGCGCTGTCCTGGACTTGGGGGCGCGAGTTTCCCCTGGCACGGGCGGAATTCCTGAGAGAACTTTATCCGGGAGATGTTTGGTACGTCAGTCCCTATACGTTTTTCGGCTATCTGAAGGGGCATCCGCGCATTTCCCGGGCCCTTGCGAAAGTCATTCCTTACGAGCGTACACCGCAGCTTCCCTGTGTGATGGGGCGCCATTCCTGCCGTCTTCCCGCCGAGCGCTGGGCCATGCTGCGTCTTGAACGGGATGGCGACAGCGTGCTGGTCAGGGATTATGCGAACGGGCGTGAGGTCACGGTCCCGGTCAGAAAGTAGACCTTTCCCGGTCAGGAGCAGGGGAAGGCCTCTAATGGCTGCTTTTGCAAAGACTGTGATCCCCGAAAGCCTTCAACACGTTGCAGTCAGTCATCGTGTGATCTCCCGCGCAGCTTGAAGCGATGCGGGCGAGTTCGGCTTCCAGCCTTTTCAGATGCGCGATCCGTTCGCGTACGGACTGAAGTTGCGTGGCGGCGATCCGGTCGGCCTCGCTGCAAGGCTTGTCCGGATGCTGACTGAGTTCGATCAGGTCCCGGATTGCCGGCATCGGCAGGCCGAGATCGCGGCAATGCTTGATGAAACCGAGCCGGTCGAGGTCGGTGTCCCGGTAGCGCCGTTGATTGCCGTCTGTGCGCGGCGGCGGGACCAACAGTCCTTCCTTTTCATAATAGCGGATGGTCGGCACCTTGACGCCGGTCCGTTTGGAAAGCTCGCCGATGGAATAGTCCATAAAAAACCTCTTGAACCTCTAGTCGCTATAGGAAGTACACATCGAAGCAGCCGACAATTCAAGAAGCCGAAAGGCGGGAGACCGGAATGGGAGCGTGCTGCGGACACTCAAACAAACAATTCGACGGCATGTCAAAGGATTACAGGCGAAGGCTCTGGCTGGTGATTGCGCTGAACGCGGTCATGTTTGTCGTCGAAATGACGGCCGCGCAGACGGCCGGCTCGAAAGCGCTGCAGGCGGATGCGCTCGATTTCTTCGGCGATGCCGTGACCTACGGCATTTCGCTGGCGGTCATCGGGGCCTCCCTGAGGACCCGTGCGCTGGCGGCGCTTGCCAAGGGCGGAAGCCTGCTGCTCATGGGGCTTTGGGTCGCGGGATCGACGGCCTATCAGGTTTTCGTGTTCGGCGTGCCCCAGGCGGTCGTCATGGGGTCCATCGGATTTCTGGCGCTTGCCGTCAATCTGGCCAGTGTACTCCTCCTCGTGCGCTACAAGGACGGTGACGCCAACGTGCGCTCCGTCTGGCTCTGCTCCCGCAACGACGCCATCGGCAACGTTGCGGTCATGCTGGCGGCCTTCGGTGTCTGGGGAACCGCCAGCGCCTGGCCCGACCTGATCGTGGCCGGTCTGATGGCGGCCCTCTTCCTGAGTTCCGCGGTTCAGATATTTATCCAGGCCATGCGGGAGGTCCGGCAGGAGCCGTCCTATGCGGCCACCGGCAGATAGGAATCGCGGTGTCGCGCCCCTCAAGCCGAAGTGCCGCCGCCAAGTTCAACCAAGGTGATTTCCGGCGGCACCCCGAAGCGAACGGGAAAGAGGGAACAGCCCAGACCGCCCGAGACAATCAGATGCCTCGGCTCCGATTCGGCGCGGAGATGCCGTTGCAGTCGGGTGCCTTCGGTTTCGACGATATGGCCGTAAACGTATTTCTTTTCGTGTTTGCCGGACAAGGCGGGGCGGTAGCCGAACCAATTGACCTGTCCGCCGTGGGTGTGGCCGCTGAGGGTCAGACTGACGCGTGAGGGGACTTCGGCGAAAATGTCGGGCTCGTGCGCCATCAGAAGAACCGGCGCGTTGTCGGTGACCTGCGCCAGCGTGGCTGAAAGGTCGTCGAGCCCTCGCCAGTGCGGCCGGTTGATCCGCTTGATGGGATAAAGGGCGAGCTGGTCGTCGAGTCCCGCAAGCCAGAAGGCCTTGCCGTCTTTCTGCAGACGGACGGCGCGGTTCTGATAAAGGTTGATGCCCGCGTTGAGGAGGGCCTGCCCGTATCTCGTGGGTCCGGAGCCGGCCAATTGGGCGTCCCCGTCGGCCCACCAGTCGTGATTCCCGAGAACCGCATGGATGCCGAGCGGTGCCGAGAGGCCGCCGAAGAGATCCGCCCAGGCCTGTTCGGGAACGGGATCGTATTGCCATTTGTGGTCGGCAATATAGTCACCGAGCAGCAGGACGATGTCCGGCTTCAGATCGTTGGTGCGCTCGACGAGGAACCGCACCCGCTCCAGTCCCATCCACGGATCGCAGATGTGGGGGTCGGCAAGGATTGCGGCGGTCATCTTGAGATCCTTCGGCCAGCGGGGTGGCGTGACGCGATACCGCCGAACGCGCAAGCTGAACGGTTCGACACCGATCGCATAGGCCGGAGCAGAGATAGCTCCGAAAAAGGTCATGCCAAGGCCTTTGAGAAAAAGCCGTCTGGTAAACATCGCGCTCTGGGATCCGGGTTCGTTTCGCAATCTCGGCAAGGTGCGGCCCGGTTGCGGTCTCAAGAAGGCGTTTTTCTGCAGATTTCGTGCAGCGGAAAGGTGCGTTCGGGGCAGGTTTTGAAATCAAAAAAAACCCGCCGTTAGAACAGCGGGTTGTGAATGGAGCATCGGGGGATTGAAGCTTATTCAGTGGGTTTCTCAGCCGGTACGGGCTGGAAAACAAGGTCATCGCTCAAGTCGTTGGTGGCGACCGATACATCCGTATCGTCTTGCGAACCCGGGACCGTTTCGGCAACGGTCATGTCCGTTTTCACTTCGCTGGTTTTACTCCACGGACAGGCATTCGCAGGAGCTATCGCGAAAGCTGCCAGGCTGACTGCGGCAAGAGTTGTGCTAAGGAAACGCATGCTACCCCTCCATTGGTCAAGCTGCGCCGATACGCAGTATCCCGTAGGGTAAGGCAAAAAGTGGATCTGGCAAGGAAAAACAGAATTTAATTTATTTCAAATTTTTTGAAAGGTTACTTTTTCCTTTGAAGATTATAGACTTTTTCGCGGTTTGGCCGGGATAGGTCATTGGTAATGTTGACCACATGAGTGTCGAGAACGTCGCCAAAAGCCCTCAATGTAATCTTCTTGCTGCTCAGGAAGCCGATGAGGAGCACCTCTATCGCACCGTTGTCGAGCCTCTCCCCCTTGGTCCAGCCCCATTTGCAATCTCTGGGAATGCAGGAGGTGAATGCCCGGACCCGGACGTGAACCTGCTCGTTCTCGCAGCGGCTATCAACTTCCACCCGGCTGATCTCCTTCGGCTCCGCGTCCGGATTGACCCAGTTGCCATCCTCGGCAAGAGGACAGTAGATGCGTTCGGCAAAGCAGGAAGAAACCGACAGGAGAAGAAAGCCGATGGCGAGATAAATCAGGCGCATTCGCAAGCTCCCGGCAGGCAGATGTGACAGAATTCGCTTTGACGGCGAAAACCGATTCGGGAAAACAACCTAACCGATAGCCGTGAACGCTGCCAGATGTGCCGTCCGGAATGCTGAATCGGACGTTTAAGAGAAAACCGCAGTCTCAGGTCTGAAGTCCCAGGTCTGATGCAACAGCCCCGAGGTTTCCACCATGTCGATCGTGAGCACGGAACGTTTCCTTCTCCGGCCTCCGGAAGAGCACGACTTCGATGTCTACGCCCGCTTCTTCGCCGATGGTGCTGCGTCGGAGTTTTATGGCGGCCCGCTTCGGAAAGATCAGGCCTGGCGTGTCCTTTCGGGCCATGTCGGCCACTGGCGCCTGCGCGGTTACGGGCTTTGGATGATCGTTCCCAAGAATGGAAGTTCCGCCGTCGGTGGCTGCGGTTTCGCCTGGCCCGAGGGCTGGCCCCGGCGGGAATTGACCTGGTGGATCCTTCCCGAAGCGCGAGGCACCGGCTGCGCGGTTGAAGTTTCAAGAGCGGTTATCCGCCACGGTTATGAAAGCTATGGCTGGCCTTTGGTGGAAACCCACATGAAGGATGAGAATGCCGCGGCACGCGGGCTGGTCCGCAAGCTTGGCGGCAGGAAGATCGCGCGGGAAGAATTTCCCGATGGCGTGACGCGCTCCGTTTTCGAATTGCCGTATCCCGATTGACCGGGAAGGACCTCTAACGCCTCGGATGGGCCTTGTCGTAGGCCGCCAGCAGATGAGCGCTGTCGACCTCCGTATAGATCTGTGTCGAGGCGAGGCTGGCGTGGCCGAGCAGTTCCTGGATCGTCCTGAGGTCGCCGCCACCGGCGAGGAGATGCGTGGCGAAGGAATGGCGAAGGGCGTGCGGCGTTGCGCTGTCCGGCAGGCCGAGCGCCCCACGCAGTTTTTCCATGGCGAGCTGAATGAGGCGCGGATTGAGCGGGCCACCGCGAGCGCCCAGAAAGAGCGGACCTTCCGGGCTGACCGCGTAAGGGCAAAGCCGCAGGTAGAGTTCCACCGCTTCGCAAACGGCGGGCAGGATCGGAACGATGCGCTCCTTGCGGCCCTTGCCGACGATCCGGAGGGTTTTCGTGCCCCGTTTGGGGGCCATGCTTCCGCTCAGCGACAGGGCTTCCGAAATCCGCAGGCCGCATCCGTAAAGCAGGGTCAGGACCGCGGCGTTGCGCGCTTCCACCCAGGCTTCGGCCTCCATCGCCAGCGCGCCGCTGGTGACGTCGAGCGCATCCCTGGAAGAGACCGGTTTGGGCAGCGAACGTGCCTGACGGGGCGGCCGGACCGCAGCGGAGGCGGCCGCGTTGACCTCGCCGCGCCGTTCCAGAAATTTCAGGAACGACCGGATACCGGCCAACCCGCGCGCCAGTGACCGGCTTTTCACACCCTGCCGGCGCCGGCTGGCCAGAAAGCCGCGAAAATCGGCCGGCCGGAGCGCGGCGATGTCCTTCAGGCCCGGAGCGCCGCCGAGATGCTCTGTCAGAAAGCGCAGGAACTGGCGCAGGTCCCGGTCATAGGCCAGCAGGGTCTTCTCCGACAGACGCCGCTCGTCGGACAGATGATCCAGCCAGAGCCCGATCCTCTGATTGAGGTCGGGCCGTGCGGTCACGAGAAGGGTCTCTGTCTGGCCGGAAGCGGTACTCATGTCCCCAGTCTGGCGTCAAAGCTGCAACGGATCCGTTAACATGGTGGCGAAACGTGTCGTTTGCACCTCCGCGATCCGTACCCTAGTGGGTTTCCGGCCGTTGCCGCTGCCGGTTCCACCGCCAGTCCGGAGCGCCAAGGCATTCCGTGCCGCCGTGCCTGCGCTCGCGCGGCGCGCAGGTCTTCCAGTCCCGCCGGCCGGCCAGAAGTTCGCGACCGGCGGCCGTGATGCTGAAGACTGTCTTGCCCCAGTTCGAAGGCCCGAGTTCGGTCCCGTCATCGGCAAGGGCCGGTGTCGCGGCATCGCGCAGACGCAGCAAGGTCCCGAGAAACATCAGGTCGCCATGATACGGCAGCGGATCGCGCTCCAACATGAACTCCCGGAACACTTCGCTCCAGGGTCGAGGGCCGTCCGCGAGGATCTCCAGGGCACTCTGTTCCGTGAAAGACAGGCCGTTTTCCAGCGACGGCAATTCGGCCAGGTACCGGCGGATCGAGCCACTGAGAAACGGAAGGGCCGGTGTTTTGCCGATGAGGTCGAAGAATGGCACCGGCGTTGGCGCATGCAGAGAGTCCCAGGCCAGGCGAGCCTGGTCAAAGGCAGCCACCGGCACGGGCTGCCTTTGACCGAACATGTGCCGGAGCGCGGCCGGCGACAACTGACCGATGCCGATGAATTTCGAAATGCCTGGAAATCTGTCCAGCGAAATCAGCTCGACCTTCCGCTTGTCCTGCCCGGCATCGCGCAAGCCTGCGAGCAGCTTGATCAGCACCAGCTGATCGTAGGGATCGTGCTCGAACCACAGGACGATCCGGCCGTAGTCGCCGGCTGTTGCGAGTTTTTCTTCAGCTTCGCGCAGCCCTTTCAGGTTCTTCTCGTAGTTCTCGCCGGGGTATTCTCCGGCGATGAAGCCGGCGCGCTCTTCCAGCGCATGAGGACCGGCGGAGATCGGGCCCTGGCAAATCGGATCGGCGGTCATCAGGAAATCGCCTGCAAATCCTGCACGGTCCAGCGACGCCTCGATATCGTTGCCGCAGCGGATGTGCAGTGTTGGCAGGTCGCTGTCCGGCGCGGTGTCGCGTTTTTCGATTGCCTGCCGGGCGGCGTCGATCTGTTCGACATGCCGCTTCAGTGCCGACCAGCTGGAGAGACCGGCCTCACGGGCGACGGTCAGCTGCGCATCGCTCAGCTTCAGCGCGGCAAGGTCTAGGGCATCGAACCTTGGATGGTGCCGGCGCAGCCTGGAGACCGCATCCTTGCGTTTGGCGCGGGCTGCATTTCGAAGCTCCTTGGCCATTCGTTTCTGGCGGTCCAGATCGAGCGAAAGATCGGAAGAGCTCAACAAGGGAAGGGCACGCAGGGCAGCGCGCGTTTGATCGGTCATGGTGACTCCCTGGCTCGGTGTCTCCAGCGTCCGCATCTCCGGATCGAGCGGGTGTCAGATGAAGGGAGCGCTCGATGCGCTCAGGACAAGTAGGCGTGGAAACCTTTCCGCGGACCGGGCGCCCCGCCCAGGGCACGGTCGCATGATATTCGTTGCAGCCAGCGGTCGCAAGCAGCTCTTTGCAAACGCTGCTGATAAGCCTGACGGTCGCGAAGCGCGTTCCCATGACATGTTTTTGGACGCGCATGCCGGCAACCGGGCAGCGGGACCATGCGGATCGGGTGCCGCGGCGAGGAAAGCGGTAATCTGTTCCCTACGCCCGGTCCGCCGCGTTCAAGCGCAAGACGGACAAATTCAGCAGGAAGGCAGTGCTGACCCACATCAGGTAAGGCACGAAAAGCAGGGAGGAGAGCGTGGACAGGGGCCAGGCTGCCAGGATGAAGCCGGCGATCGCGAGCCACAGCAGGCCGACATCGACAAGCGCCAGGTCCATGCGCCGGAGCCCGAAAAACAGCCAGGACCAGGCGCCGTTGAGTACCAGTTGGGCCGCCCATATGGCTAAGGCAAGCGACCAGCCGGCCTTGGTCCAGACCGCCCATCCGGCGAAGAGGATCATGATGTAAAGCAGGGTCCAGACAACGGGAAACGCCCAGTTCGGGGGTGTCCAGGCCGGTTTCTTGAGCGCTTCATACCAGGTTCCGGGTTTGAAGACGGCACCGCTCATGGCGGTGACAAGCACAAGAACGACAAATACTGCGATGGCCATTTTAGAAACCTGGTGTCAGAACGGCCCGACGGTCTGCTGTGGCCGCCCGGCAGACAATACCGGGCGGTACCTTTTTGAAAAGGCCGAATTTTTACGCGTGCCCGCGCGCTTACAGAATGCTCTGGCCGGTTTTCGCCCAGTCGGCGATGAAGGCGTCCAGGCCCTTGTCTGTGAGCGGATGCTTGATCAGGGTCTTCAGCGTCGCCGGCGGAATGGTCGCGACATCGGCACCGATGATCGCGCAGTCCTTGACGTGATTGGCGGTGCGGATGGAAGCCGCAAGGATCTCGGTGTCGAAGCCGTAGTTGTCGTAGATCACCCGGATTTCGCGGATCAGGTCCAGGCCGTCGATGTTGATGTCGTCAAGCCGGCCGATGAAGGGGGAGATGTAGGTCGCGCCGGCCTTGGCGGCGAGCAGCGCCTGGTTCGCGGAAAAGCACAGGGTGACGTTGGTCTTGGTGCCTTCCTCGGTCAGTTGCTTGCAGGCTTTCAGCCCGTCGAAGGTGAGCGGCAGCTTGATCACCACATTTCCGGCGATCGCGCGCAGCACATGTGCTTCCTTGATCATCCTGTCGAAGTCGGTGGCGGCGACTTCCGCCGAAACGTCGCCGTCGGTGATTTCGCAGATTTCGGCGATCACTTCCTTGAAATCGCGGCCGGACTTGGCGACAAGCGAGGGGTTGGTGGTCACACCGTCGAGAAGACCGGTCGCCTCCAGTTCCTTGATTTCGGCCGTGTCGGCGGTGTCGACGAAGAACTTCATGTGTCACTACTCCGTTGTGGGGTACCCTGTCTGCCGCCGGATGCCGGTCGCCAGGTGCCTGAAACGCGTTCGAAGCAAAACGATTGCATGGTCAGCTGCGCCCTCTTTACCCTAGGATGATGACGAGAAGAACCCCCGATTCTCCGGTGGACGAAAAATCTGCGGTACGTACCTCAACGTCCTGCGGCCTTGTCCCACGCGAGGCACCGGGCCATGTTTCGGCATCGGTTTTCGACACAGTACCGCAATAAGAAAAACCGCCTTTTCGGCAACTGGGACCTGATTATCCGTGCTTTTCGACGACCCTCAGTTCAAGGAAACGATTGCCAGCGTCCTGGTCCCGGTCGCCGTGCCTGTTGCCTATACCTACAAGGTTCCTCCGGGTCGGACCGTCGTTCCGGGAACCATCGTGAAAGTGCCCCTGGGCCCGCGGGAAGTGATCGGCGCCGTCTGGGATGTCGAGCCGGATGCGGCCATCAATCCGAAAAAGCTGAAATACATTTCGCGCATCTACGACGAGACGCCGCCGCTCGATGCGGACCTGCGCCGCTTCGTCGACTGGGTGGCGAACTGGACCCTCGGGGCGCCGGGAATGGTGCTGCGCATGGTCCTGCGCTCGGAGGAAGCGCTGGAGCCCGAAGCACCCGTTCCGGGCGTGCGGAAGGTCGCGGGCGCGGACCCGGAGCGTCTGACGCCGGCACGCAAGCGTGTTCTGGAAACGATGGAAGACGGCCTGGCCTGGACGAAAAGCGGCCTGGCGCATGCGGCGGGCGTCTCCGCCTCGGTTGTCGACGGCCTGCTCAGGCAAAACGTGCTTGAGACGGTCGAAATGCCGGCTGCGCCACCGCCGCCGAGGCCGCAGATCGACTATGCGCAAAAACCGCTGACGCAAGCGCAGCTGACCACTGCCGAGGACCTGATCAGAAGTTTCGACAGACCCGGTGGCGGCGTGACGCTGATCGACGGGGTTACCGGGTCCGGCAAGACGGAGGTTTATTTCGAGGCCATTGCGGAGGCGCTCCGGCGGGAGAAGCAGGCCCTGGTTCTCCTGCCTGAGATTGCGCTCACCGAACAGTTCCTGCGCCGCTTCGAGCAGCGTTTCGGGGTTTATCCCGCCGAATGGCACTCGGAAATCACCCCGAAGAATCGGACCCGCGTCTGGAGAGGGGCGGCTTCCGGAGACATGCGGGTGGTGATCGGGGCGCGTTCGGCACTTTTCCTGCCTTTCAAGGAACTGGGTCTGATCGTCGTCGACGAGGAACACGACGCGGCTTTCAAGCAGGACGACAGGGTGCCTTACAGCGCGAGGGACATGGCGGTGGTGCGCGGCCATATCTCCCGATTCCCGGTGGTATTGGCGTCCGCGACACCGTCGGTCGAAAGCCGGGTCAATGCCGAGCAGGGCCGCTACATGCTGAGCGAACTGCCCGAGCGGGCTTCCGGGGCGGAGCTGCCGGATCTCAAGGCGATCGACATGCGCACGGAAGGGCCGGAACGGGGGCGCTGGCTGGCTCCCGGCCTCGTCGGAGCGATTCTCGAAACCTTCGCGAAAGGCGATCAGTCCCTGCTCTTCCTGAACCGGCGCGGCTACGCGCCGCTGACCCTGTGCCGGGCCTGCGGCCACCGCTTCCAGTGTCCCCACTGCAGCGCCTGGCTCGTGGAGCACCGTTTTCAGAAGACGCTCGTCTGCCACCATTGCGGCCATGTCGACAAAGTGCCGGAAAGCTGTCCGTCCTGTCACAGCACCAACACGCTGGTGGCCTGCGGGCCTGGGGTGGAACGGATCGCGGAGGAAATATCCGATCTGATTCCGCAGGCGAGCACACTGGTGCTTTCCTCTGACATATCCGGTGGGCCGGAACGGCTGAAGCGGGAAATGAAGATCGTCGAGGAGGGGGGCGCCGATATCGTCATCGGCACCCAGCTTGTCGCCAAGGGCCACAATTTTCCGAAAATGAAGCTCGTCGGTGTCGTGGACGCCGATCTTGGACTGGCGCATGGCGATCCGCGCGCGGCCGAAAAGACCTTCCAGCTCCTGGCTCAGGTGACCGGCCGGGCGGGCCGGGTAACCGGCGGCGGCAAGGGGGTGCTGCAAACCTATAATCCCGACCATCCGGTCATCCGGGCGCTCCTGTCCGGCGACAAACACGCGTTTTATCAGGCGGAAATCGAGGCGCGCCGGGCTGCGGGCCTGCCGCCGTTCGGGCGCCTCGCCGCGGTCATCGTGTCCGGGCCGGACAAGATGTTCGCGGAAGGATACGCTCGCGCGCTGGTCCGCGCGGCGCCGCACGATCAGGCGGTAACCCTTCTCGGTCCGGCGGAAGCGGCCCTTGCCATGGTTCGCGGACGTCACCGCTACAGGCTTCTGGCCATGGCGCCCCGGCAGTTCGACCTCCAGTCCTATCTGCGTCAGTGGCTCGCAGCGGGTCCGAAACCGACCAAGGGCCTGCGCGTTCAGGTCGATATCGACCCGCAGCAATTTATCTGAGCCGTCCTCGCCGGTGCCCACTCGAGGTGCCTTTTGGCGTCAGCATGCGGTTCGCCGGCCAGAGCACGAACACCGCCTAAAGGTTTATTCGATCGCTAACTATTGATCCTTAAGGGTTTTTGCTTCCAGCTCGCAAAAAACACCTAGGAATCGGCGAGAACAGTCATTTGGCGAAGTTGCACACTGGGAAACCCTGTGCTAATTGAGGCGCGGCTTTGGGGGGCACGGCTTAACCGTCATACCTTCTTACCTTGAAATCTTTCAATTTTTCAATGCCTTGCAGGCGCTTGTCGGTTGCGGGCTAGAAAAGTCAGAGAGCACGGACCTGGTGACTGACAACGTATCTCTCGTTTCCGGTGTGGCACAGCGTTATGCATCCGCCCTTCTCGATCTTGCGGAAGGCGAGGGTGCGACGGCCGATGTGGAACGGGATCTGACGGCTTTCGAAGGCATGCTTGCCGAAAGCGAAGATCTCGTCCGGCTTGTGAACAGCCCGGTGTTCAGTGTCGAGGAGCAGCTCGCAGCGCTCACGGCACTTCTTGAAAAGGCGGGCATTTCCGGTCTCGCCGCAAATTTTGTGAAGCTTGCGGCCAAGAACCGGCGGCTCTTCGTTCTTCCCGGCATGATCAAGGCGTTCCGCGTCCTGCTCGCTGAAAAGCGGGGCGAGGAAACGGCTGAGGTGACCACTGCGGCGCCCCTGTCCGACGAGCATGTCGCTGCCCTGAAGGAGGCGCTCGCGGCGTCTCTGGGCAAAACCGTTAACATCGCAGCGAAAGTTGATCCTGCTCTGATCGGCGGCCTTGTGGTCAAGGTCGGTTCCCGCATGATCGACACGTCCCTGCGTACCAAGCTCAATTCACTCAAGTTCGCGATGAAAGAGGTCGGCTGATGGATATTCGGGCCGCGGAAATTTCCGCAATCCTCAAGGACCAGATCAAGAGCTTCGGCCAGGAAGCCGAAGTCTCCGAGGTCGGTCAGGTGCTCTCCGTTGGTGACGGTATCGCCCGTGTTTATGGTCTGGACAAGGTCCAGGCCGGTGAGATGGTTGAATTTCCAGGTGGCATCAAGGGCATGGCCCTGAACCTGGAAACCGACAACGTCGGTGTCGTGATCTTCGGCTCCGACCGTGACATCAAGGAAGGCGACACCGTCAAGCGGACCGGCGCCATCGTGGAAGTTCCGGTCGGCAAGGGCCTTCTGGGCCGCGTTGTCGATCCGCTCGGCAACCCGATCGACGGCAAGGGCCCGATCGATGCGGCCGAAAAGCGCCGCGTGGACGTGAAGGCGCCGGGCATTCTGCCGCGTAAATCCGTGCACGAGCCGATGTCGACCGGCCTGAAGGCCATCGATGCCCTGATCCCGGTCGGCCGCGGTCAGCGCGAGCTGGTCATTGGCGACCGCCAGACCGGCAAGACCGCGATCATTCTGGACACCTTCCTGAACCAGAAGTCGCTGCACGCTTCCGACGACGAGAACGTCAAGCTCTACTGCATCTACGTTGCAGTCGGCCAGAAGCGCTCCACCGTTGCGCAGTTCGTGAAGACCCTGGAAGATGCCGGCGCGCTGGAATACTCCATCGTGATCGCCGCGACCGCTTCCGATCCCGCTCCGCTGCAGTACCTGGCGCCGTTCGCCGGCTGCGCGATGGGCGAGTTCTTCCGCGACAACTCCATGCACGCCGTGATCGGGTACGACGATCTGACCAAACAGGCCGTCGCCTACCGTCAGATGTCCCTGCTGCTTCGCCGTCCGCCGGGACGTGAAGCTTTCCCGGGCGACGTTTTCTACCTGCACTCCCGTCTTCTGGAACGCGCGGCGAAGCTGAACGAAGATCACGGCAGCGGCTCGCTGACCGCTCTTCCGGTCATCGAGACCCAGGGCAACGACGTGTCGGCCTTCATTCCGACCAACGTGATCTCGATCACCGACGGTCAGATCTTCCTGGAAACCGACC
The DNA here is from genome assembly GCF_017309185.1 of Roseibium aggregatum. Classification (GTDB taxonomy): domain Bacteria; phylum Pseudomonadota; class Alphaproteobacteria; order Rhizobiales; family Stappiaceae; genus Roseibium; species Roseibium aggregatum_B. The sequence goes on from NZ_JAEKJZ010000005.1 coordinate 268,042, forward strand.
TGTTCTATCAGGGTATCCGCCCGGCGGTGAACGTCGGTCTGTCGGTCTCCCGCGTTGGATCTTCCGCACAGATCAAGGCGATGAAACAGGTTGCCGGCCCGATTAAGGGCGAGCTGGCGCAGTACCGCGAAATGGCGGCCTTCGCTCAGTTCGGTTCCGACCTCGATGCCACCACCCAGCGCCTTCTGAACCGCGGCGCGCGCCTGACCGAACTTCTGAAGCAGCCGCAGTTCTCGCCGCTGAAGACGGAAGAACAGGTCGCGGTCATCTACGCCGGCGTGAACGGTTACCTGGACTCGATCCCGGTCAACCGGGTGAAGGATTTCGAGGAAGGTCTGCTCTTGAACCTGCGTGGCGAGCACAAGGATCTGCTCGATGCGATCTGGGAGAAGAAGGCGCTCGACGACGAGCTCACGGGCAAGCTGAAATCTGCCATCGACGCGTTCGCGAAGAACTTCGCGTAAAGAACCACGCCGGGATAAGGAGCAGGGGCGGCCATGCCGAGCCTGAAGGACTTACGAAACCGCATCGCTTCCGTGAAGGCGACGCAGAAAATCACCAAGGCCATGCAAATGGTGGCTGCGGCGAAACTGCGTCGTGCTCAGGAAGCCGCGGAAGCCGCGCGCCCCTATGCGGAACGCATGGAGGCAGTGCTGGCCAATCTCGCGGTGGCTTTCGAGGGCCGCGACGACGCTCCGAAGCTCATGTCCGGTACGGGCAACGACCAGGTTCATCTCCTGGTGGTTGCCACGGCCGAGCGCGGGCTTTGCGGGGGGTTCAACACCAATATCGCCAAGCTGGCCCGCGACAAGGCACGCAGCCTCATCGCCCAGGGCAAGACGGTCAAGATCCTGTGTGTCGGCAAGAAGGGCTTCGACGCCATCAAGCGCGAACTCGGCCAGTATGTGATCAAGACCATCGAGCTGCGCGACGTCAAGAATGTCGGTTTCTCGAACGCGGACGAGATCGGCCGGGAAGTACTGTCCATGTACGATGCCGGCGAGTTCGATGTCTGCACGCTGTTCTACTCGACCTTCAAGTCGGTGATCGCGCAGGAGCCGACGGCACAGCAGCTCATTCCGGCTCACTTCGAGACCAGCGAAGGGGACGCCGGTGAAGGCGCCAGTGCGGTTTATGAATATGAACCGGACGAGGCCGAGATCCTGGCGGATCTTCTGCCAAGAAACATCTCCGTCCAGATTTTCCGGGCTCTCCTGGAAAATGCGGCATCCGAGCAGGGTGCGCGTATGTCCGCCATGGACAACGCGACCCGTAACGCCGGCGACATGATCGACAAACTGACGATCGCTTACAACCGCCAGCGTCAGGCTCAGATTACGACGGAACTGATTGAAATTATCTCGGGCGCTGAAGCGCTCTAACGGGATCTAGACGAGGATTAGGGATATGGCTGACAAACAGGTCGGACGGATCACCCAGGTCATCGGCGCCGTTGTCGACGTCAAGTTCGATGACCACCTGCCGTTGATCCTGAACGCTCTTGAAGCTGACAACCAGGGCAACCGCCTTGTGCTTGAGGTTGCACAGCACCTCGGCGAAAACACCGTGCGCACGATCGCGATGGACTCCACCGAGGGTCTGATCCGCGGCCAGGAAGTTGTCGACACCGGCGCGGCCATCATGGTGCCGGTCGGCGACGGCACTCTGGGCCGCATCATGAACGTGATCGGCGAGCCGGTTGACGAAGCCGGCGAGATCAAGCACGAAACCAAGCGCGGCATTCACCAGGAAGCACCGCCCTTCATCGAACAGTCCACCGAAGCCGAGATCCTGGTAACGGGCATCAAGGTCGTCGACCTTCTCGCTCCTTACGCGAAGGGCGGCAAGATCGGCCTGTTCGGCGGCGCCGGCGTCGGCAAGACCGTTCTCATCATGGAACTGATCAACAACATCGCGAAGGCGCACGGCGGTTACTCCGTGTTCGCAGGTGTCGGTGAGCGGACCCGTGAAGGCAACGACCTTTACTGGGAAATGATCGAATCCAACGTGAACAAGGAAGGCGGCGGAGAAGGCTCCAAGGCGGCCCTGGTTTACGGCCAGATGAACGAGCCTCCCGGAGCCCGTGCACGTGTTGCCCTGACCGGTCTGACGGTTGCCGAGCACTTCCGTGACGAAGGCCAGGACGTTCTGTTCTTCGTGGACAACATCTTCCGCTTCACCCAGGCTGGTTCGGAAGTGTCCGCTCTGCTCGGCCGTATCCCGTCCGCTGTGGGATATCAGCCGACGCTTGCCACCGACATGGGCGGCATGCAGGAGCGCATCACCACCACCACCAAGGGCTCGATCACGTCCGTTCAGGCCGTCTACGTTCCGGCCGATGACTTGACCGACCCGGCGCCGGCCTCGACCTTCGCCCACCTGGACGCAACGACCGTTTTGAACCGCTCGATCGCCGAAAAAGGCATCTATCCGGCCGTGGATCCGCTGGACTCCACCTCGCGCATGCTGGATGCCCGCATCATCGGCGAAGAGCACTACAACACGGCCCGTGCCGTCCAGGGGACGCTGCAGCGCTACAAGGCGCTTCAGGACATCATCGCCATCCTGGGCATGGACGAACTGTCGGAAGAAGACAAGCTGACGGTTGCCCGCGCCCGTAAGATCGAGCGCTTCCTGTCGCAGCCGTTCTTCGTGGCCGAGGTCTTCACCGGGTCCCCGGGCAAGCTCGTTGCCCTGGAAGACACGATCAAAGGCTTCAAGGGTCTTGTCGACGGCGAGTACGATCACCTGCCGGAAGCCGCTTTCTACATGGTCGGTTCCATCGAAGAGGCGATCGAGAGAGCCCAGAAACTGGCCGCGGAAGCAGCCTGACGTTTCTAAGTTGATACCGGACGCCCATCGGGGCGTTCGGTTCTGATTTCCCATGCGGTGGGTTCTCCATCTGCATCAGAAACTGACAAGGAAGACGCCAGATGGCTGAACTTTTCCAGTTTGAGTTGGTCTCGCCTGAGCGTGCGCTTCTGTCCGAACAGGTCGCGGAAGTGGTCATCCCGGGCACCGAAGGCGAGTTTGGCGTTCTCAAGAACCACAGCCCCTTCATGTCGACCATCAAGCCGGGCATCCTGAAAGTGCAGAACGACAAGGGCGCGTGGGACGAGTATTTCGTTCGCGGCGGTTTTGCAGATATCGCCCCCGGCGGTCTCACTGTTCTCGCCGAACAGGCCATTCCGGTCAGCGAGATCAGCAAGGATCTGCTCGATCAGGCGATTGAAAACGCAAGGGAAGACGTCGCAGACGCCAAGGACGACGAAGCCCGGCAGAAGGCGGAAATGACGCTTTCGCAGCTGCAGGACGTGGCCGAGGCCCTGAAAGCGGCCTGATACGTCAACATTCAGCAGACGTTTGGAAACACGGCTTCCTGCAAGCCGTGTTTTTTGTTTGCGCATGGCTTCCGGAGAGCCTGGACCGAACCCATCCGATCGAGATCAGGCCGGCGTGGTGGCCTCTCCGGTGGATGCGTCGTAAAACTGAAATCCGTTCCGGCCGTGCTTCTTCACTTCATAAAGCGCGATATCGGCTTGCTTGATAACGACACGGGCTTCGACGGTTGCCGCGGTAATCGTTGCGATACCGACACTTACACCGATCGAAATCGAAAAATCAGAAATCCCAAACGGGGCCTGAATGGCACGCACGACACGGCCGGCTATGTCAGCGGCATTGGTGTCGTCGGATCTGGCCTCCGTCGGAAACAGGATGATCGCGAATTCGTCGCCGCCGATCCTGGCCACAAGATCCGAGGACCGGACGCATTTGCGCAGCCGCGATGACACCTGCTTCAGCAGATCGTCGCCAATATCGTGACCGAAACTGTCATTGACCGGCTTGAACTGGTCGAGGTCGAGAAGCAGCAGATATCCCTGATCGCCGCGCTCCGAAGCGTTGCACAGCGCTTCATTCAGCTTGAGATTGAACAGGGTCCGGTTTGCCAAGCCGGTCAACGTGTCATGATGAGCCGCATGCTGGATCTTCTCGGCGGCGAGTTCGCGGGACGTCACGTCCTCGCTGGTTGCGATCCAGCCGCCCGCGGGCAACGGCGTGCGGTTGACGCTGATGATTTTACCGCTCGGATGCCGGTAGACGGACCGCGTGGGATCGCCGTCGTTAAGGCGGCCCATCACCTCGGAAACATGTTCGGTGATTTCACCGGTGAACGTTCCCTTTTGTTTGTCCACCGCGATCAGTTCGGCCAAGGTCATACCCTGGCGGACCTCGCTGTCGCTCTTGCCGAAGATTTCGAGATATTGCTTGTTCCACAGTGCCAGCCGGCCCTTGCGGTCGAAGACGCTTACACCCTGACGCATGTTGGCGAGAATGATCTCGAACTCCTCGGATCGCGCGCGGGCCTGGCGTTCGTTTTCCGCCAACTGACGTTCCATGTTCTTTCGTTCGGTCACGTCGAAATAGCTGGACACAAGCCCACCGTTCGGCAGCGGAGTATTGCGGATCTCGAAAACTGTGCCCTGCGGACTGAGCCGCTCGTAGACATGGGGTTCCGGATGGTCGAAATAGTCAAACTGTTCCCTGACAAGATCTTCCGGCGAACCCGGCCCGTAGTCTCCCCTTTTGGCGAGAAAATAAGCGACCTCAAGGAGAGTGGCTTTTTTCTCAAAAAGGTGCTGCGGCAGTTGAAGCATCCGCCGGAAGTCTTCGTTAAAGGCCGCGATGCGCCTGTGTTCGTCGAAATAGACTACGCCGCCCGGAGTGTTTTCGACAACAATCTGCAGGATGTCCGCTTGTCGCTTGGACTCGCCAATGTCGGTGAGGGAAACGACGACGCCGTCCAGGCCGAAATCGCTGGTGTTGGTCACGGCTTTTGAATTGATAAGCAACCAGGAGGCTTTACCGCCCGGCCCTCGGCTTACCAAAGCCACAACGTTCTGGACTTCGTCAGGCTTCTCCGCGGCCGACTGAAGCGGATTGCAATCGACGCCACTGCAATTCTGCTCGCATTGAAATACAAGACCGAGTTCGCCGACCTTTTTTCCTCGAAGCTCGGCTCCGTCAAACCCGAGTAGTTTTGCGGCGGCCGGGTTGAACGATTGAATCAGTCCGGTCCGCGACAGAAGCAGAATGCCTTCACTCAACGCTTCAAGCGTGGTCCGGTGGATGGCTTCGGACTGGCGCACCGCATGTTCGGAGACCTTGCGACCGGTGATGTCCTGATAGGCTCCGACCAGGCGGACGACCGACCCGCCTTCGAAGATGGCCCGGCCCGCGGCGCGCACCCAGGTCTTGCGTCCTTTTGCGGTGGTGAAAGGAAGCTCCACATCCCAGCCGGCACCGACTTCCTTCGCCTTGTTCATGGCTTCGGAAAGGACATGCCTGCCCGCCGGGGCGAAACAGGAAAGGCTGAAATTCAAATCCGGCACGAAGTCGGGCCCGACTTCGTGAATTTCACGGGTCTTGCCGCTCCAGGAAAGTGTGTCGGTCACGCAGTCGTATTCCCATCCACCGACGCCCGAAATATTTGCGATCTCCTCGAGAAGTTCGCCTTCGCGGGTTGCCTGAAGATGTTCCCTTTTCGCTTCCAGGCGCGCCTGATGCGATTTGATCAATCCCTCCGCAATGCGGCCGAGACGCCTGAGTTGCTTGAGCTGATCGTCCGAGGGAACCATCGGCTTGCTGTCGATGACGCAGATCGACCCAAGACGGTTTTTGCCGTCGACGGAAAGGGGGCAGCCGGCATAGAAACGGACAGCCGTATCGCCGATCATTGGAAGCATGTCCTTGAAGCGGCCGTCTGCGCGCACATCGGGCAAGACAAGCAGATCGTCGGACGAAAGCGTGTGTTCGCAGATCGAGTTTTCTCGGGGTGTACTGTCGAGATCCAGGCCAACGCGGGCCTTGAACCACTGTTCTTGTGCTCCGAAAAAGCCAAGGAAGGCGATCGGACATCCAAAGACATCCGCAAGTGTCTCGACGAGCGCATCATACTCCGGCAGGCGTTCAGACCTGATTATCTGGAGCCTCTCCAATGCGGCAAGGCGCTCGCTTTCATTTGCCACCTGCTCAGCTTCCATCGTTTTCAGCTGCTTTAAAAGAACGTCCTAGAGATCGGTTGCCTGATGATGTCTTACATAAATGATAATAGGTCTTATTCTTTCAGGAAAAATTGAACTAACACTACAATTGGGAAATACGCTTCTCCCGATAGACTTCGCGGTCGATATCCTCAGGTTCCGATTGAGGGAATTCTGTATCAATAATACCATTTTAGTCTATTGTAAAAAATACCGCCTTCTTAAGTATGAGTTGAGGACTTCGGGAGTAGGCGGAAGGAAAACGGTAGGTGAACTGCTGTTGAGAAACATTTCCGCATGTATTGGAACGGCAGGTCTGCGGAATGAAAGGGATGTCGCTTATTTAAAAAAGAAAAACCCGGCTTTGGGGCCGGGTTTAAAGGGAGGTGGTTAAGACCACTCTTGATCTGCTTTTTGTGACAAGCAGTTTGTTCGTTATGCCGCGCGGCGGAAGGTCAGGCTCATGCCGCTGCCGGAACGGCTGCGGCGGCGCTCTTCCGGCGGGATGTAAACGATGGCGCTGTGCTCGGCGCAATAGGACGTGCCCGGCTCAACGGAATTGGAGCACGGGAAGGTGTAGTTTCCAGCATCGCCCTCTGCCCATTTGCAGCAGCCCGGACGCGGAAGAGACGAGTCAGCCATTTTGTTTTCCTCTTTGTTCTTTTCGCACGCAGAAAAAAGCGCTCGAGCATCCTTCCATGGAAGGATCCGAACTGCTTTTGTCAGAAATCGGATGTTATCGGCGCCCGGGACATCATGCCTGTCCAACCCTTACGAGTGCCCTTCAGCAAGCGCAGGAGTTACATAAGGGCCCTGTCACAGAAATGCAATAGAGTAGCTGACATTTCCGGAATGCACTGAGTGCATACCAGCTTAACGTTTTTTTACCAACTGGTCAGAGGAGGCGGGTTCGTTGCGGGAGGAGGCACTCATTGACCCGGGTTCTGCCGGGGTATGACACCACCGGCAGACCGGAGTGCCTCCGGCGTGTCGAGGTCCAGGCGCGCCGCCTCACCGATTTCGACTTCACACACGAAGCCCGGGTTTTCCGCGATCAGATGCCGCGCGCCGATATCGCCCGTCAGCGATTTAAGCGCATCGAAAAAGCGACGGTCCCAGAGGACCGGATTGCCGCGCTTTCCGTTCGCGGTGGCGGAAACGATCAGGCTGGCCTCGTTCTTCCGGTAGGCGCCGACGAGACTTTCGATGACCTGCGCGTCGATGCGGGGCATGTCACCCAGGAGTATGATGACGGCATCGATATCCTTGTCGAGCGCGTTCATGCCGGTTCCGATCGAGCCGGCCATGCCTTCCGCGTAATCGGGATTGTGGGCCAGCTGCAGATTCAGGTCCGCAACTTTGTCAGCGATTTCCTCCGCCAGATGTCCGGTGACCAGAACGGTCTGGTCAAGGCCTGCGCCAGTCGCGGCTTCCGCAACATGGCGTATCAGCGCCTTGCCCGCCAGTTCCGCGAGAAGCTTGTTAGGCCCGCCCATGCGTGTCGACTTGCCGGCGCCCAGAATAACGGCGGCAATCTTCGGATTGTCTTTCCGGGGTTTTGTTTCGCGCGGCTGTGGGCGCGTCCCGATTTCCATCAGCAAACCTCCGACACCCATTGCAGTTATGTCGTTCGGGGTCACCGGAATTCCGGCAAGCAACCGGTCGAGAACCCAGTCAAAGCCGTTTTCCTTAGGACTTCTGGCACAGCCCGGCGCCCCCAGAACCGGCGTTTCGCCCAGGGCTCCCAGCATGAGCAGATTGCCCGGGTCCACCGGCATGCCGAGGTGTTCCACGGTGCCCCCGGCGCGCTCCAGGGCCGTAGGCAGCACGTCCATCCGGTCCACGACGGCGGAAGCCCCAAACAGGATCAGAAAATCGGCGCCTTCGGCAATGAGCTTGCCAATGGCCTCGGCCACGGCGTCTTCCTCGTGGGCAACGCGCAGTTCCGCAAGAACCGTGCTGCGGCTTGCACGCAGCCTGTCTTCGAGAACCCGGCGCGTCTTGTCCATGGTCGCGGGTTTCAGATGCGGCAGTTGTGTAGCCACGAGGCCGACCTTGCGGGGGCGAAAGGCCGCGACACGGACCGCGCCACGCAGCACGTCCTCCGCCTGTTGCACAGACGTCTTCGAAAGCCCGAAGGAAATGATCTTGGCGGTGGCCACCATCCGGCCCGCCTGGACCTTGCTGTGATTGGCAAGGGTCGCGAAGGTGATGGCCGGATCGATCCGGTTGGCGGCCGTCACCGCCTCCGCGTCGACGGCCAGCACGCCGTTTGCCTCCGCATAAAGGTTCATGCGTCCGGTAAAGGCCGTATCGCACTCAACGCCGGCTCCCCTTGCCGCATGGGCGATTCGTGTAGCGGCGCCGTCCTCGCCGAGATCTTCCGGATCGAGACAGGCCACCATGAGGCTCGAAATGCCCTGAGCGGCGAGATCCGCACAGTCACGCGCACTCAGGATGCGGCCCTTTTTCAGGACCCTGTCGGGCAGTGCGGTACGGTGCGCGAGAATGCAGCCTTCAGCCTCTTCCGGGGGACGGGGCCCGAACTTCATGGGGCGGCGTCCGGCATTTTGCGCAGCGCCTGAATGACGGAGCCGAGCACCGCCACGGCGATTTCCTGGGGTGAGGCGGCACCAATATCGAGACCGATGGGGGCGTCGATCCGGGCAAGGAGAGCGGGATCAAGGCCGGCCTCCGCGAACCGTTCCAGCCGTTTGCCGTGGGTTTTGCGGCTGCCGAGGGCGCCGACATAAAAGCAACCGGTCTTGAGGGCCTCCATCAGCGGGAAATCGTCGATTTTCGGATCGTGGGTCACCGCCGCAACCGCTGTGAACGGGTCGAGCGGCGCGTCTTTCAACACCTCTTCGGGCCAGTCGGCCTTGAGGGTGCTGCCTGGAAAACGCTCTTCCGTCGCAAAGGCTGTGCGGGGGTCGATGACCGCGACGTCGAAGCCGGCGATCTCGGCCATGGGAACCAGTGCCTGGCTGATGTGAACCGCACCGATGATCACGAGGCGCGGCGCGGGAACGGACACGGTCAAAAAGGCTTCGCCGGCGTCCGTTTGTACCAGACCCGATTTGCCGGAGCGGAAACGTCTGGCGAATTCCTCGGCCAGAGGATCGGAATGAAAATCGTCCCCGCCACGGACTAGGCGTTGCGCGCCATTGGCCATGTCGGTCACGAGGATGGCGGCGCGGCGGGCGGCACGTTCGGCATTCAGGGTTTTGAGAAGGGAAAGATCCATTTTATCAGCTTCGGTCAGTTGCCAGTTTCAATCCCAGGCCGACAAGCAGGGAGCCTCCGAGCCAGCGGGCCAGGTCCTGGAACCGGCTCGCCCGGGTCAGCCGTCTTTTGATCTCCGACGCGAACAGCACCGTGACAATGTCCGCGGACGTGAAGGCGCAATTGACGAAAGTGCCGAGGATCAGGAACTGTGCCCATACAGGCAGACCCGCGTCCGGGCTGACGAATTGCGGCAGGAAGGCGATGAAAAAGATCGCGACCTTCGGGTTGAGCACTTCGACCAGGACACTGTCGGCGAAGGCGCGGCGGGAGGTTTTTTGCGGGAGGTGCGGCATCGGACCTGCGGCAATCCGGGTTCTGATCATCTGTAGTCCGAGGTAAATCAGGTAGAAACCGCCTGCGAGCTTCAGGGCGAAATAGAGCGCTGGAACGACTGTGAAAATGGCCGAAAGGCCGAAAGCCGCCGCAAGAACATGCACGTAGCAGCCGAGGTGAATCCCGGCTGCGGCCATGAAGCCGGCCCGCTTGCCACGGGCAATTGTCTGGGCCGCCGTATAAAGCAGAGCGGGCCCCGGCATATAGGCAAAAAGGGCGGTGGCGGCAATGAAGGCGAGGAGCGTTTCAGTCGTCACGATGTGCGGCTCCGGTCAGACCACGGGTTCGACATAGACCCGGATACGTCCGCCGCAGGACAGGCCGACCTCCCAGGCCGTTTCGTCTGCGACACCAAAGTCTAGTGTCGTCGGCGTTCCGGTTTCGATCACGTCCATGGCCTCGGAAACCACGGCGCCTTCGACACAGCCGCCGGACACGGATCCCTCGAAATTGCCGTCCTGGTCAATGACCAGATGGGAGCCGACCGGCCGGGGAGCGGAGCCCCAGGTCTCGACAACGGTGGCCAGCGCAACGGAGCGTCCGCTGTCCCGCCAGCTTGCAGCGGTTTCAAGAACATCGGGGAGTGTATCGGTCGCTGTCATCGGATGTCCCTTCTCGGTCGGCTTCTGAATATAAACCTTTCCGGGCCGGAGAAAAGCGGCCACCAAAAGAAACGGCGCCTGGAGTTCCAGGCGCCGTGATCTTCATCCGGTAACGGTCGGGCGGTTATTCGGCTGCCGTGCGCAGTGCCGGGGCGGCGTTCAGCACGGCGCCGTCCACATGAGCCTCGAAGGTCTCGAAGTTGGAGACGAACATCTGCACCAGTTTCGCGGCCTGGCTGTCGTAAGCCTGCTTGTCGGTCCAGGTTTCCCGGGGCGTCAGGATCTGGCCGTCGACACCGTCGACGGACACAGGCACCTCGAAGCCGAAATTCGCATCGGTGCGGAATTCGGCGTTTTTCAGCTTGCCGGACAGGGCGGCCTGCAGGAGGGTCCGCGTGGCCTTGATCGGCATGCGGTGACCGGTCCCGTAGGCACCACCGGTCCACCCGGTGTTGACGAGCCAGCAATCCACATTGTGCTTGGCGATCAGGTCTTTCAGAAGATTGCCGTACTCGGACGGATGGCGCGGCAGGAAGGGAGCGCCGAAACAGGTCGAGAAGGTCGCCTGAGGCTCCGTGACCCCTTTTTCGGTGCCGGCGACCTTCGCGGTGTAGCCGGACAGGAAGTGGTACATGGCTTGTGCCGGGGTCAGCCGCGCGATCGGGGGCATGACGCCGAAGGCATCGGCCGTGAGCATGATGACGGTCTTCGGCATCGGCGCGCGGCCGGTGTCGCTGGCGTTTGAAATGAAATGGATCGGGTAGGCGGCACGGGTGTTTTCGGTTTTCGACCCGTCGTCGAAATCCGGAGCCCGGTTGTCGTCGAGGACGACGTTTTCAAGCACCGTTCCGAAGCGTTGCGTGGTGGAGTAGATCTCCGGCTCGGCCTCTGCGGACAGTTTGATGGTCTTGGCGTAGCAGCCGCCCTCGAAATTGAAGACGCCGTGTTCGCTCCAGCCGTGCTCGTCGTCGCCGATCAGCGTGCGATCCGGGTCGGCGGAGAGGGTCGTCTTGCCGGTGCCGGACAATCCGAAGAAAATAGCGGTGTCGCCCTCGTCGCCCACATTGGCCGAACAGTGCATCGGCATGACGCCTTTTTCCGGCAGCAGGTGGTTGAGCATGGTGAAGACGGATTTTTTCATTTCGCCGGCATAGGAGGTGCCGCCGATCAGAACGATCTTCCGGGTCAGGTCGCAGGCGATCACCGTCTCGCTGCGGCAGCCGTAGCGTTCCGGATCGGCCTTGAAGCTGGGCAGGTCAATCACGGTCATTTCCGGAACGAATCCGGCAAGTTCGGCGGTTTCCGGCCGCAGCAGCAGGTTGCGGATGAACAGGGAGTGCCAGGCGTTTTCCGTGTAGACGCGCACCGGCAGGCGATGGGTCTCGTCCGCGCCACCGTAAAGGTCCTGGGCGAAAAGCTCCATGTCTTCCGCATGCGCAAGAAAGTCGGCCAGAAGGGTGTCGAATTGCTGCACGGACATCTGAGCGTTGTTGTCCCACCAGACCGTGTCCCTGGTCTCGTCATCGAGAACCACGAATTTGTCCTTCGGGGACCGGCCCGTGTGAATTCCGGTATCGGCAACCAGAGGGCCGCCGGCCGCCAGTTTCGTTTCGCCGCGGGACAGGGAATACTCATAAAGAGCAGGCTCGTTCTGGTTCCAGTACAGCGCCTTCAGGTTTTTCAAGCCGAAGGTTTCGCAGCCATTGGACGGGTTCCTGACACCTACTTCAAACATTTCCCGCAGTCCTCGTGATGTGGGCATTTTCGTTGCCGCCGGACCGGCTTATGGGCCGATCCGGGCCGTAAGGTTTGCGAACGTAGAGGATAGGCCAATAGGCAGCAAGACTGACGAAAGGGCTATGTTCTTGTTTAATCGATTAAAATACCCTGCGGAAACGGGTATATTTAATTTGGATCGCAAATAAAAAAACGAAACTTTCGCTATGTTCGAATCGATCACCTAAACGAAAAAAACCGCGTAAAATTCGCGCTTCGAGAGAAATACTTCGAAAAAAATCCATGCCTGTTAACCATGGAAATCCCGGACAGTCCCTTGAATTGGCCAGTTGAAGTCGCCAATAAAGCTGCCGGCGGCTCGGATGATCGCACCCGCACGCCGCCTCAATACTGAGATCAAAACGACGATCCTCAGTCAGTAAGACAGGGATTGCCTTAATTTATGCGCATTTAGCGGGCCAAAGGCACTATGTTAAGGTAATACCTGTACGTGCCATTGGGTGCGTTGCCGGAAATGGAAATTAAACAACATGCCGACAATTGCTCTGGTCGATGACGACCGCAACATTTTGACCTCGGTTTCGATCGCCCTGGAGGCGGAAGGATATCGGGTTCAGACCTATACGGACGGAACGTCCGCCCTGGAGGGATTGCAGAGCGATCCGCCGGAACTTGCGATTTTCGACATCAAGATGCCGCGTATGGATGGCATGGAGCTGCTGCGCCGGTTGCGCCAGAACTCCGACCTGCCGGTTATTTTCCTGACTTCCAAGGACGATGAAATCGACGAGCTGTTCGGTCTGAAAATGGGCGCCGACGATTTCATCCGCAAGCCGTTCTCCCAGCGTCTCCTGGTCGAGCGTGTGCGCGCGGTGTTGCGCCGGGCCCAGCCGCGCGATGCATCCGCGCCGCGCGAAGACGCGGACAAATTGCTCGAGCGCGGTCAGCTGGTCATGGACCAGGAGCGCCACACCTGCACCTGGAACAACAAGCCGGTCACCCTGACGGTGACCGAGTTTCTCATTCTGTCGGCCCTTGCGCAGCGTCCCGGCGTCGTGAAAAGCCGCAATGCGCTGATGGACGCGGCCTATGACGACCAGGTCTATGTGGACGACCGGACCATCGACAGCCACATCAAGCGCCTGAGGAAAAAGTTCAAGGTTGTTGACGACGACTTTGACATGATCGAAACCCTTTATGGTGTCGGTTACCGGTTCCGGGAGGTTTGAGCCTGACCGAGACACCGGCCTAAAGGGTGAAACTGGATGGCGGTCGAAAGCGAGAGGGCGGAAGAACTATCCCAGACCGAACCGGCCGACGGTTCGGAACGCTCCCGCTTGCGCCGCCTCGGCAACAAGAGGATCCGGCGCCGCCTGCTCAACCAGCTCGGGCGGATATTCGGCACCTATGTGCTGTCGTCCCTGACCCGCCGGATCATTGCGATCAACCTGGTCGGTCTTCTCGCGCTGGTGATCGGCATTCTCTATCTCAATCAGTTTCGCGCCGGACTGATCGACGCCCGAGTGCAGAGCCTTCTCACCCAGGGCGAAATCATCGCGGGTGCGATTGCCGCCTCCGCGACGGTGGATACAGGAACAATCACGGTCGATCCGGAGCGGCTTCTTCAGCTTCAGGCCGGGGAAAGCATCACGCCAACCGGAGACGATCTCGATAATCTCGAATTCCCGATCAACCCCGAACGGGTGGGGCCGGTTCTTCGGCGCCTGATTTCGCCGACCAAGACGCGCGCCCGGATCTACGACCCGGAAGGCATCCTGATCCTCGACTCCAGACATCTCTATTCCAGTGCCCAGATCCTGAGGTTCGATCTTCCGCCGCCGGCGGGCGAAGAAGCCGGGTTCTGGGATACGGCCTGGCAATGGGCGAAGCGCTGGCTGCGCCAGGGCGAATTGCCGCTCTATCAGGAAGTGGGTGGCGGTGACGGCCGCGCCTATCCCGAGGTCGAGGCCGCCCTTGCCGGATCGCCCGCCAGCGTGACGCGCATCTCCCCGCGGGGCGAACTGATCGTCTCCGTCGCGGTGCCGATTCAGCGGTTCCGGGCGGTGCTTGGCGCCTTGCTGCTGTCGACACAGGGTGGCGACATCGACGCCATCGTGCGGGCGGAACGCATCGCGATTATCCGCGTCTTCCTGTTCGCGGCGACGGTCGTCGTCTTGTTGTCGATCCTGCTGGCGGGCACGATCGCCGGCCCGGTCCGCCGCCTGGCGGCCGCTGCCGACCGTGTTCGCCGGGGATCGAATTCCCGAGAGGAAATCCCGGACTTTTCGGACCGCCAGGACGAGATCGGCCATCTGGCCCGCTCGTTCCGGGAAATGACCAATGCGCTCTACAACAAGATCGACGCCATCGAGCAGTTCGCGGCCGACGTGGCGCATGAACTCAAGAATCCGTTGACCTCGCTCCGCAGCGCGGTGGAAACCCTGCCTCTGGCGAAATCCAAAGTCTCCCAGGACCGCCTGATGGAGGTGATCCAGCACGATGTGAGACGCCTCGACCGTCTGATCAGCGATATTTCCGATGCCTCGAGGCTCGACGCGGAACTGGCGCGGATCCAGTCGGAAACCATCGACATCGCGGAATTGCTGCGCAACATGACGGACGAGGCCAATCAGCGCTCGGGGCCGGATATTGCCAGCGTCAAGCTGTCGGTCGCCGATGCGCCCGGCGCGAAACCCTACCGCATGCAGGGGCACGATATCCGGCTCGGTCAGGTGGTGAGCAACCTGCTCGACAACGCGCGCTCCTTTTCGGCCCGGGACGGTACGGTCCGTGTGGATCTCAGCCGTGAGGGGCGGTGGATCAGGATCACCGTTGACGACGACGGTCCCGGCATCCGCGCGGAAAATACCGATCGCATTTTCGAACGCTTCTACACGGATCGTCCGGATGGTGAAGGCTTCGGCAACAACTCCGGCCTCGGCCTGTCGATCTCACGCCAGATTGTCGAGGCGCATGGAGGGACGATCGGTGCGGCCAACCGGCTGAAACCGGGCCCGGATGGCGGGCAACAGGTGTCCGGTGCCCGCTTCACGATCTACCTGCCGGCGGGTGCCGGCAAGTGACGGAACCGGCCGTGCATGCCAGTTGCGTCGTGCTCGGCGCGATCGGGGTGCTGATACGCGGCGTATCGGGCAGCGGCAAGTCTCTCCTTGCCGAGACGCTGATCGAGGAGGCGCGAAGCAAAGGCAATTTCGCCGCCCTTGTGGCCGACGACCGTGTGGTTCTGACGGCGGTCGGCGACAGGCTTCTGGCTGCGGTCCCGCAGGCGATTTCCGGTCAACTCGAGGTGCGGGGGTTCGGCATTGCCGGCATGGCGTATCTGCCGCGCGCCCGCGTTCATCTGATTGTTGACCTGAAGCCGCTTGAGACGATCGAGCGCCTGCCGGAGACCCCTGTCGGGCTGGAAGCCGTCGAGAACATTCCGCTGCCGCATGTGATCTGCCCGAAGAACGAGACCGTTATCGGCAGACGGCTGATCAGGTGGGCAATCCGAACCGGTTATCCGGACGCGCCCGATTACATTTAAGGGCAAACGCCGTGTTTTTTGCTTGCAACTGAGGAAACGGTTGAAGAGAGTGCATCAGACTGATACACGCCCGGCTCCGACATGGATCCATGACGATTTCGGGAAGACCTCGAGTTCATCGCACTCAACGATCAGGCCGTATTACGAATGATTGGACTAGTACTTGTGACTCATGGGCGCCTCGCCGAAGAATTCAAGGCGGCGTTGGAACATGTTGTCGGTCCTCAAGAACAGGTCGAAACCATCTCCATCGGCCCCGATGACGACATGGAGCAGCGGCGCCAGGATATCCTTGCAGCGGTTGAGGCTGCCAATTCAGGCAAGGGCGTGGTTCTCCTGACGGACATGTTCGGAGGCACACCGTCCAATCTCGCCATTTCCGTCATGGACGGCAAGTCGATCGAGGTCGTTGCCGGCGTCAATCTTCCGATGCTGATCAAGCTTGCCAGTGTGCGCGGCGACCGGAGTCTGGCGGAGGCCGTCGACGAGGCGCGCCAGGCCGGCCAGAAATACATATCCGTCGCGAGCCAGGTGCTGTCGGGACAAAACTAAAGCCAAGATGCCAGCACCCACCGTTTTCGAAAAAGACCTGACGATCGTCAACCGGCGCGGGCTGCACGCACGGGCCTCCGCGAAACTGGTCAAGCTTGTCGAGACCTTTCAGGCGGAAGTCGAGGTCTCCAAGGACGGTCAGACCGTTGGCGGCACCTCGATCATGGGATTGATGATGCTCGCGGCGAGCCCGGGATGCTGCATCAGGGTCAGCGTGCATGGCGACGACGCGGAAGCCGCGCTTGCGGCGATTTCAGAGCTTGTGGAAGGCGGCTTCGGCGAGACGGACTGACGTCGCACCGCAGTGGCCTTCCGAAAATCATTTGAGGAATCCCATGGCCAGCCATTCCGAAGACCGACTGACCTCCGCCGCGCGATCGGTTCTCTCCCATCTTCACGACGTTCTCGAAATGCAGTTCGGTTTCGAACTGTGGGACGGTACGCGCATTCCCGCCGACAGCGGAGAGGACGTCCTGCGCATCGCGCTGTCCCGGACGGCGTTGACACGGCTTCTCAGGCGGCCCGGCATCAAGACGGTCATCGATCTTTACTCGACCGGTGACATCGATCCCCGGGGCGGCAGCATATTCGACTTCGCGGACAAAAGGCCAAAGGTGAAGGGCCGGGAGGTTCGCAAGCGTCTGAACAAGACGCTGCTGCTGAAAGCGGCGCTGCCCATTCTTCTGGGAAGCAGCGCAGGCGCGCAGGCGCAGGATCTGGAGGGGCTCGACGCCGGACGCAAAGCGGATCGGGGGTCCGGGAGCCGGAAGGAAGACATCGCGTTCCACTATGATGTCTCGAACGACTTCTACCGGCTCTTTCTCGATCCCGAGATGGTTTATACCTGCGCCTATTTCCGGGATTGGTCGAACGATCTCGCGACGGCGCAAAAAGACAAGCTGGACATGATCTGCCGCAAGCTCAGGCTGAAACCGGGCGAAGAGATGCTGGACATCGGCTGCGGCTGGGGCGCTCTTATCTGCCACGCAGCGGAGAACTACGGGGTCAGGGCCCTGGGCGTTACCCTGGCGGAGGAACAGCTCAAGCTCGCGAGGGAGAATATCGCCAGGCGCGGTCTGGAGGACAAGGTTTCCGTCGAACTGATCGACTACAGGGATCTCAAGAAAGGCCGGTTCGACAAGATTTCCTCCATCGGCATGTTCGAGGCGGTCGGTCTCGACAATTACGACAATTATTTTCAGAGCGTGCACCGTCTTTTGAAACCTCGCGGAATCTACCTCCACCATGCGATCACCCGCCGCGGCAAGAAGGACATGGCGAAATTTCGCCGCAAGAAGCCGGAATATCAGGCTCTGGTGCGCTACATCTTTCCCGGTGGCGAGGTCGACCACATCGGCTGGACGCTGACCAACCTGGAAGAACACGGCTTCGAGGTGCACGACGTCGAGGCCTGGCGGGAACATTACGCGCGCACCACACGCCTTTGGGCGGAAAACCTGATGAAGGTCAAAGAGGCCGCGGTCGCCGATATCGGGGAACAGAAATACCGGCTGTGGCTGGCCTATCTGTGCGGCGTGTCCCTCGGATTCGAACGCGGCTCCATCAATATCTTCCAGACCGTTTCCTCCAGACGCACAAAGGGCCTGTCCGGCCTGCCGCCGACCCGGGAAGATCTGTACCGCCCGCGATCCTGAGGGGCATTTAACCGTATTTTTATGATATAAAGATTTCTTTATATCTTTATTGCGGGGAGCGCCGTCGGGCGTTATAAACCGCGCAACGGTTTTCCGGCCATTGCGGAAAGCCGGCGGGCAGCCGTCGAAACGCCTCACAGGGTGTTGCGTGTCGAATTGCGGCCGCGATCCGGAAACCATGCACTTTGAGCTGGCAGAACAGCAGGACCTTTTCATGACCGACTACATCGTCAAAGACATCGCGCTCGCGGACTGGGGCCGCACCGAAATCGAGATCGCCGAACACGAAATGCCGGGTCTGATGGCCTGCCGCGAGGAGTTCGGCGCCAGCAAGCCGCTCAAGGGCGCCCGGATCGCCGGTTCCCTGCACATGACCATCCAGACGGCGGTTCTGATCGAGACGCTGGTCGCGCTCGGAGCGGAAGTGCGCTGGGCATCCTGCAACATCTTCTCCACCCAGGATCAGGCTGCCGCGGCGATCGCCGCCGCCGGCATCCCGGTCTTCGCCACGAAAGGCGAGACCCTGGAAGAATACTGGGACTACGCTGACAAGATCTTCGACTTCCCCGAGGGAGCGAACATGATCCTCGATGACGGCGGCGACGCCACGCTTTACATCCTGCTCGGCGCGCGCGTCGAAGCGGGTGAAAAGGATCTCATCGAGAATCCGCAGTCCGAGGAAGAAGAGTATCTCTTTGCCCAGATCAAGAAGCGCCTGGCCGCCAACCCGGGCTGGTTCACCAAGCAGCGCGACCTGATCCAGGGCGTTTCGGAAGAAACCACCACGGGCGTTCTGCGTCTTTACGAAATGCAGAAAAAAGGCCAGCTGCCGTTCCCGGCGATCAACGTCAACGACAGCGTCACCAAGTCCAAGTTCGACAACCGCTACGGTTGCCGGGAGTCGCTCGTTGACGGCATCCGCCGCGGCACGGACGTGATGATGTCCGGCAAGGTGGCTGTCGTCTGCGGCTATGGCGATGTCGGCAAAGGCTCCGCCCAGTCGCTGGCCGGCGCCGGCGCACGCGTCATCGTCACCGAGATCGATCCGATCTGCGCCTTGCAGGCGTCCATGGACGGCTATGAGGTCAAGACCATCGAGCAGGCTCTGCCGGAAGGCGACATCTATGTCACGGCTACCGGCAACAAGGACATCATCACCTTCGACCACATGCGCGGCATGAAGGACATGGCCATCGTTTGCAACATCGGCCACTTCGACAACGAGATTCAGGTTGCTGCCCTGAAGAATACCAAGCTTCGTCCGGTCAAGGACCAGGTCGACATGTACGAATTCCCGGACGGCAAGCGCATGATCCTGCTCTCCCAGGGTCGCCTGGTGAACCTTGGCAACGCCACCGGCCATCCGAGCTTCGTCATGTCCGCAAGCTTCACGAACCAGGTTCTGGCCCAGATCGAACTCTACACCAAGGGCGATCAGTACAAGAAGGAGGTCTACGTCCTGCCGAAGCATCTGGATGAAAAGGTAGCGCGCCTCCATCTCGAGAAGCTGGGTGTCACGTTAACCGAATTGAGCGACGACCAGGCGCAATATCTGGGGATTAATAAGGCCGGACCGTTCAAGTCGGAGCACTACAAATACTGATTCCGTCGACTCGGGATACTAGATGTAGTTCAGGCCTTGATTCGGGCCTGTGAACAAAAAAATGCAGGACCCTTAAATTTTAAGGGTCCTGTTAACTTTTCAGTTACGGACTCTTCTTCGTGATTCTCAAAAAGGTTATGGTTTTAGCGAATCAAAGGCCAGGAGGCGGAAGTCTTTGATTTGCTCCCAGAAACCGGGAGCTGCAGCCCGCACCGGCGGGTGAAAAAGGCGGCGTAAGGGGAATACACGATGCCGAAAGGCAACAGGGGCGACGTGCGGATTCGCGCGGCGTGGCGAGAGTGGAGTCTGAAAAAGACAGGGCTATGCGGCGTGGCAGCCGCCGGGCTCGGGCTGTCTTCCGGGCAGGCGGCAGCGGATATGCTGACTGACACGGCGGCGGCGATCAGCCCGGATTCCATGATTTTGTTCGGTGCGTTCGGTGGCTTGTGCGCCTTTGCGATCACGTCAGCCATCGCGCTTGTCCGGCACCGGAAACAGTCCTCGCAGATCACCGAAACGCTCGAAAAGGAAAAAAGCGACCTGAAGTTCCGGGTCGACCGGCTGGAAGCCATGCTCAACACGGACGAGCAGCGCGTGATCGTCTGGACCGGCAATGGCGCCATGCCGCAGATCTGGGGCATCCTGCCTGAAACCTCCGGCGTGCCGCGGCCTCCCGCACAGTTGCTGGCCTTCGGCAGTTGGCTGACGGGAAAATGCGCTGGCGACCTTGAGCGCTATCTGGACATGCTTTTCCGCACCGGCGAAGCGTTTTCCACGACCTTGAAAACCCGAACGGGCAGCTATGTCGAAGCCCATGGGCGCACCACGGGCGGTGCCGTCGTCTTGCGCCTGCGCGACCTGACCGGCGAGCGGCAGATGCAGGCGGAACTGTCCGCGCGCAATGCCAAGATCTCCGGTGAACTTCACATGCTTCATGCGCTCTTGAATGCCATGCCGGCACCGGCATGGCAGCGGGACGCGGAAGGCAATCTGGTCTGGGCCAACGAATCCTACGCCGAAGCCGTCGAAATGCCGGACGCGGTGACGGCAGTGAAGGAGGGCGCGACCTTCCTCGACGCCGCCGCCCGCACGGCCATGGCGGTGCAGCGTACGGAAGACGGCTGTTTCAACGCGCGCATTCCCATTGTTGCCTCCGGCGAACGCCGGGTGTTCGAAGTCACTGATGTCAACGCCAATGTGGGCGGGGCCGGCATTGCCGTTGACATCAGCGAACTGGAACAGGCGCAAAAGGAAATGAGCCGCGCGGAAGAATTCCACGGCCGGACCCTGGACCAGCTCGCGGCTGCCGTTGCGATCTACAGCAGCGACCGCAAACTGCAATTCTACAACGCCGCCTTCCGCCAACTCTGGGAGCTGGATCCCGCCTTCCTGGAAAGCCGGCCGGAAGACGGAGCCGTTCTCGATGCGCTCAGGGCCGCGCGCAAGCTTCCCGAGCAGGCGGACTACCGTGTCTGGCGCAACAAGATGCTGGAGAGCTATCAGTCCCTCGATGCAAGGGAAAGCTGGTGGCACCTGCCCGATGGCCGCACCCTGCGCGTGATCGCCAATCCGCATCCGCAGGGCGGCGTCACCTATATCTATGAAAACGTCACCGAGCAGCTCGACCTGGAAAGCCGGTATAATGCGCTCACCCGGGTCCAGGGCGAAACGCTGGACAATCTGTCCGAAGCTGTCGCCGTGTTCGGCTCCGACGGACGCCTGCGCCTCTGGAATCCGGCCTTCGGGCGGATCTGGAACCTGGAGGAAGACCGGCTCTCCGAATTGCCGCACGTGAACGAGGTCGTTTCCGCCTGCACCTTGAGCGAAACCGAAAAAACCGCCTGGGAGCAACTTGCGGGCAATGTCACCGGCCTCGTCGACAACCGCATGCAGAATGTCAGCCGGCTGGAGCGTCACAATGGCGACGTTCTGGATTACGCGACCGTGCCGCTGCCGGACGGGGGGACCCTGGTCACCTTTGTCGATGTGACCGACAGCGTGAATGTCGAACGCGCGCTTCTGGAGAAGAACGAGGCTCTGGAACAGGCCGACCAGATCAAGAACGCCTTCATCCAGCACGTGTCCTACGAGCTGCGCTCGCCGCTGACCAACATCATCGGCTTCGCCCAGTTGCTCGCCGACCCGAAATTCGGCGAACTGTCGGAAAAGCAGGGCGAATACGCCGAATACATCCAGTCGTCGTCCTCCGCGCTTCTGGCCATCATCAACGACATTCTCGATCTGGCGACCTTGGACGCCGGCATCATGGAGCTGGATGTCGGCGAGGTCGATGTGGCGTCGACGGTTTCGGCGGCCGTCGAGGGGCTGAAGGACAGGATCGCGGAAGCCAAGATCAACCTGCGCACCTACGTGCCGGACAATATCGGTGTGATGGTCGCCGACGAAAAACGTCTGCGGCAGGTTCTGTTCAACCTGATCTCCAATGCCGTGCGCTATTCCGAACCCAACGGCATCGTCGATGTGAGCTGCAACCGCGCGGACGACAAGGTGACGTTCATCGTTCAGGACCACGGGTACGGCATACCGGCGGAAATTCTCACCCAGGTGTTCAACCGCTTCGTCGGTCATGACACCGGAACCCGCCGCCAGGGCGCGGGCCTCGGCCTTGCCATCGTCAAGAGCTTCGTCGAACTGCACGGCGGCACGGTCGATATCGAGTCCCTGGAAGGCCGGGGAACGACGGTGACCTGCGTATTCCCGGCACGGCCTGAGCTGGTGGAACACGCAGCGGCCGAATAGGATGCCGTATGATGGCCGATCACGACCTGCGGCGCCTGCCTGAGACCTTCGCGCAAATCGCGCTGTCCGCAGAAGACGACACCCGCCGCCTCGCCAATGACATCGCCATGGTGATCAGGAAAGGCGATGTCATCTGTCTGTCGGGCGATCTCGGCGCGGGAAAGTCCACCTTCGCGCGCGCATTGCTGCGTGCCTTCGCGAACGACCCCGAGCTTGAGGTGCCAAGTCCGACCTTTACCCTGGTTCAGACCTATGGGTTTGACCGGTTCGATCTCTCCCATTTCGACCTCTACCGGCTTGAAGAGCCGGAGGAGCTTGAGGAACTTGGTCTGGACGATCTGCTGGCGGCAGGCGCGGCCCTGATCGAATGGCCGGAAAAGGCCGAGGCGCTTCTCCCCCAGGGCGCGCTCTGGATACAGATCGTCCAACCGGACGGCGCCGGCGACCTGAGAGAAGTCCGCTTCTTTTCGAAGAACGCGGAGTGGGAGGCCCGCATCGGACAAACCCGGGAGATCCGGGCGTTTCTGGACCGTGCGGACTTCGGCGGAGCGAAGCGCCGGTTTCTCGCTGGCGATGCCTCCCTGAGGACTTTCGAGACGGTAGCCGTGGAGGGCCGCCTCGCGGTGTTGATGCGCTGGCCGTTCAATGCGGATGCGGTTCCGGAAGCGGTCCGGGCCTATATGGACAGGGTTCATCTGGCGCGCGACTGCCGGTCGGTCATAGCGATCGGCACGGAATTGCGCCGCCGCGGGTTCCGGGCTCCCCGGATCCAAGCCGCGGACACCGGCAGGGGCTTGGTGCTGTCTGACGATCTCGGCAGAACGACCCTCGTCGAGGCGGGTGTACCCGTTCCGGAGCGCTACTTTGCGGCCGTGGAGGTTCTGGCTGCCATGCACGGAGAGATCTGGCCGAAGTCCGTCGCTCTGGACAACGGCACGGACTATGTGGTGCCGGACTATTCGACCGATGCCCTGATTGCGGAAGCAAGCCTTTTTCTCGACTGGTACGTGCCGGAAGTCTCCGGAAAAGCCGTGGACCCGGAAACCCGGGCCAGCTTCGAAACGGTCTGGAAAAACACTCTCGAAAGAATTTCAGAGGCCCAGACGGGCTGGGTGCTGCGGGATTTCCATTCGCCCAATCTCCTGTGGCAGGAAGGGGCGTCCGGAATGGACCGTATCGGGCTGATCGATTTCCAGGACACGGTGAGAGGACCGGTCGCTTACGATGTCGCCTCGCTGCTTCTGGACGCACGCGCCGACATCGGTCCGGATCTGGAAAGAAGCCTCTTCGAAGCTTATGTATCGGCAAGGAAAAACAAGTCCGGAGACTTTGACAGGACAGGTCTTGAACACGCCTACGCGGTCATGGCCGCGCAGCGGATTTCGAAGATCCTCGGGATTTTCGTGCGGCTGGCCAGGCGGGATGATAAGCCGGCTTACTTGAGCCATTTGCCGCGTATGCTAGGCTATCTTGACCGTGTGCTTGACAGGCCGTTCCTATCGGACTTGAAAGGGTTTTACGCGAGTATACGGTCCTGAGCGTCGCTTTGCGAAGTCGGGGCCCACGGCAATCGATCGAGATAAAAAATGACAGAAACGCGGTTCCGCCCCTCCCATGCGATGATCCTGGCAGCAGGCTACGGCAAACGCATGCGCCCGCTGACGGCGACCACCCCCAAGCCTCTGATAGAGGTTAATGGCCAGGCCCTGATCGACCACGGCATGGACCGCCTGGCTACGGCCGGGGTGAGCACTTGTGTCGTCAACGTGCATTATCTCGCCGATCTCGTCGAAGTGCATGTCCGCCGCCGGGAAGATATGGAAATCGTCATTTCCGACGAACGCGACCGGCTTCTGGAGACAGGCGGCGGCATCCGGAAGGCGCTGCCGCTTCTGGGAGACGGTCCGTTCTTTCAGCTCAACGCCGACACCTGCTACTGGATCGAAGGCGTAAAGCCGAATTTGGAACACATGATCGATGCCTGGGACGGCTCGAAGATGGACGCGCTTCTGCTGGTCGCCGAGACCGTCAAGGCGGTGGGCTATGCGGGACGCGGCGATTTCGACATGGCCAAGGACGGGGCCCTGACCCGTCGGCCGGAACGCGGTGTCACGGCGTTTGCCTATGCCGGAGCGGCGCTCCTGCACCCGCGCCTGTTCGAGGACACGCCGGAGGGACCGTTTTCCATGAACCTTCTGTTCGACCGGGCGATTGAGAACGGCCGGCTCTTCGGGGTTCAGATGGAAGGCCTGTGGCTTCATATCGGCACGCCCGAAGCGATCCGGGCGGCGGAATACGCGGTCCGCGAAAGCGCCGCCTGAGGATGGCCGAGCGCGCGCGCCTCTACTCCGTTCCGCCTGCCGTTCCCTTCCTGAAAACACTCGTCGATACGCTTGTCGACGGATCGCTCATTCCCGGCTTCAGGCCGCTGGATGACCCGTTGCTGCTGTCGACGGTCACCCTTTTTCTGCCGACCCGTCGCGCCGCGCGGCTCCTGCCTGAGCTTTTCCAGGAAAGCTTCGGCGGCCGGCCGGTGCTGTTGCCGGCCATCCGCCCTGTTGGAGACGCGGACGAGGATGCCCAGACCCTGACGCGCGAGCAGGATCTCGAAGCGTTGCCGCCGGCCATGCCGATTCTGGAGCGCCATCTCGCCATGACCCGTCTGGTCAAGGCCTGGAAGGGAATTCTGCGGCGCGAAGCCCTCAGCCTCAGGTCGGACGAACCGCTCGGACTTCCGGCCTCCACAGCCGACGCCGCCTGGCTGGCGGCGGATCTGCTCGCCCTGATGGACGAGGTCGAAACCGAGGAAGCCGACTGGTCGGAGCTCGCCGGCCTGGTTCCGGAAGACCACGCGCGCTACTGGCAGATCACCCTCGACTTTTTGAAGATCGTCCAGGAAGCCTGGCCGGCGCATCTGGCAGAACTCGGGCAGATGGACCCGAAGGCGCGGCGCTCCGCGCTGATCAGGCGGGAAGCAAAACGCCTCGCCGGCGCCGCTCCGAAGGGGCCTGTCATCGTCGCGGGTGTGACCGGCTCCGTCCCGGCGACGGCGGAACTTCTGAAGGTCGTTGCCGGTCTTGATAGAGGGGTCATCGTGCTGCCGGGTCTCGACCGTTCGCTCGACGACCGGTCCTGGTCGGCTCTCGGTGCGCGTGGCGCGAAGTCTCCGGCCGGACGACCGGTCCAGGTCACGCTGCCTTCGCATCCGCAATACTCCCTGAAACAGCTTCTCGACCGCCTGGGCGCGTCGCGGAGCGAGGTCGAAACACTCGGTGCGGTGTTGCCTGAGGAACTGGCGCTGCGCGAGGAGCTTGTGTCCGAAGCGCTCCGGCCGGCCGACACGTCCGATGCCTGGACGGGGTATCTGCAGGAGCGGTCGGAGGAGCAAAGGGCGAACGCCCTTCGGAACGTTGCCGTCCTGACCGCGCGCAACGAGGCGGACGAAGCCTTGAGCGTCGCGATTGCCCTGCGCGAGACCATCGAACGGGGAGAGACCGCCGCGCTGATCTCGCCGGACCGGATGTTGACCCGCCGGGTGGCGGCGGAACTGGCCCGCTGGGCCATTCAGGTCGACGACAGCGCCGGCCGGCCGCTCGACCAGACCGCGCCCGCGATTCTTGCCGTACTGGCGGCCAAACTGGCGCTCGGCGGCTGCGAACCGATCGATCTCCTGGCGCTCCTGAAACATCCGCTGGCCCGGTTGGGACTGCCGGTCAAGGACATCCGCGCCGCCGCGAGAGCCCTGGAGCGGGGTGTTGTGCGTGGACCGCGTTCCCGGCCTGGAACGGCGGGTCTCAGGCTTGCCGTCGAGGCCAGTCGTCTGGAGGCCGGCAAGGCCCATACGCCGCGCTGGAAAAAGATCCACGACGAAGACTGGGAGGTGATCGCCGGGCTGGTCGACCGGCTGGCGGAGGCTTTGAAACCGCTCGAAGAGCTGGCCGAGAGCGCGGAGCCGATCTCCGTCACCGAACTCACCCGCCGGCACGTGGATGTGCTCCAGGCGGTCGCGCTGGACGACGAGGGGTCGGTGGACGAACTTTACGCCGGCGAGGCGGGCGAGGCGCTTGCCCTCTTCCTGACGGGACTTCTGGAGGCGGACGAGAACGGTCTTGAACTCCCAGCGGTGGAATGGCCTTCCGTGCTTCCGGCGCTGATGTCCGGGCAGGCCGTGCGCCGCCGCCTGCCGGGGGACCCGCGCGTCCAGATCCTGGGGCCGATGGAAGCCCGGCTGCAGTCTTTCGATTTCGCCGTTCTGGGTGGACTGAACGAGGGGATCTGGCCGCAGCGCACCCGCAACGACCCCTGGCTCAACCGGCCGATGAAGCGCGACATGGGCCTGGAACCGCCCGAACGCCGTCTGGGAGCCGCCGCCCACGATTTCGCCCAGGGCCTGGGCGCGAAACGGGTGCTGCTGTCGCGCGCGGCGCGTGCCGACGGCGCACCGACCGTGGCTTCGCGCTGGCTGCAACGGCTGACCACGCTCGCGGGCCCGGAGATCGCCCGAGCGATGGAGCAACGAGGCGCGGTCTATACCAGTTTCGCGGCGCGCCTCGACCGTCCCGACGGTCCCGTCAGGCCCGCCCGGCGTCCCGATCCCAAGCCGCCGCTGGCCGCGCGGCCCAAATCGCTTTCCATTACCGAGATCGAACGCCTGATCCGCGATCCTTACGCGATCTATGCCCGCCACGTTCTCGAGCTGCAGGCGGTCGACCCGATCGGCGGCGCGCCGGGAGCGGCGGACAAGGGCAATCTCATTCACGACGCGCTGGCGGACTTTCTCGCGACCTGGACCGGTCCCTTCGACGACAGTGCCGTCAGGGCCCTGACGGAAATCGGAGAGGAGCTGTTCGAGCCGCTGGACGCCTTTCCCGCCATCCGGGCCCTCTGGTGGCCCCGGTTCCTGAGGATCGCCTCCGGTTTTGTCGGCTATGAAGCGGTGCGGTCCAGGAGTGTCGCGGAGCGGTTTCTGGAAATCGGCGGCGGTGTGGAGCTCAAGTTGCCTGGCCTGACCTTCCGTTTGCGCGGGCGGGCCGACCGGATCGATCTCCTGACCGGCGGCGGTCTTTCCGTGATCGATTACAAGACCGGCCAGGTGCCGTCGCAAAAGCAGGTCGAGGCGCTGCTATCGCCGCAGTTGCCTCTGGAAGCGGCCATGATCCGGCGCTGCGGCTTCAAGGACGTGCCGGCGGATGCCCCGGTCGGCGAGCTTCTCTATCTGCAGCTTAAAGGAGGTGCGGAGCCGGTGATCGAGGCTTTGCGCAATCCGAAGGAAACCCCGCTGGAGGATCTGGTCGAGGACGCCTGGACGCGTCTGGAGCAGTTGATCGCCCACTACGCGCGCGAGGACACGGGCTACCTGTCTCGCGCCCGGATCATGCGCGAGCGCCAGATGGACGGCGACTACGATCATCTCGCCCGCACACAGGAATGGGCGCTCGGCTCCGGCGGTGAGACGTCATGAGCGGTTTCGAGATTCCGCGGCTGACGAAGGAACGGCAGGATCTTGCCTCCCGCCCGCGCGCCTCCGCCTGGGTGAGCGCGAATGCCGGATCCGGCAAGACCTTCGTATTGTCCCGCCGGGTGGTTCGTCTGCTCCTCGACGGCACGGATCCCGGACGGATCCTGGCGCTGACGTTCACCAAGGCGGCAGCCGCCGAAATGGCGACGCGGGTGTTCAAGATCCTGGGTACCTGGGTGACCATGGCCGATGAGGCGCTGGCGAAGGAATTGACCGAGATCGAGGGCCGCAAGCCGGATGCGGCCAGGCTGGCCATGGCCAGGCGTCTCTTCGCCCGTGCCCTGGAAACGCCGGGCGGGCTCAAGATCCAGACCATTCACGGCTTCTGCGAGGCTCTGCTCCATCAGTTTCCGCTGGAAGCCAATGTCGCGGGCCACTTCGCCGTTCTCGACGACAGGGTCGCGACCGAACTCATGGCCGAGGCCCTGGGCAGCGTCCTCCACAAGGCCGAACTCGAGCCGGAAAGTCCCGTCGGACAGGCGCTTGCGTCCGTGATCGACCTGATGAGCGATGGCGGCGCCCAGAAGGCGCTTGAGGAACTGATCCAGAACCGCGACGCCTTCCGCCGATGGACGGTTGACGCGGGCGGCCTGGAAGACGCGCTTGCGGAACTGGCCGCGCTACTTGAGGTCGATCCGTCGATCCGCCTGACGGAATTCGATGCGCGGTTCCGGGCCGAATGCCCGTTCGACCGCAATATCTGCCTCAGCTACGCGGAGGCGCTGAACACCGGTACGAAGACGGACCAGGCCCGCGCGGACGAACTCGTTGCGGCAATCGGCCTGTCGGACTCCGGCGCCTTCCGGGAAGCCTGGCTGCCGGTGTTCCTGACCGCGAAGCTGGAAGCGCGCAAATCGCTGGCGACAAAAAAGGTCACGGCCAATTTTCCCGACATGGTCGAGGCGATGATCGCGGAACAGGTGCGCCTTCTGGCCTTGCTGGACGCGCGGCGCAAGGTGACGACCTTCGAAGGCACCCGATCCCTGCTGCGCCTGGCCGACGCGGTGATCCGCCACTATGAAAAGGCCAAGACCGCCAAGGGCTATCTCGACTTCGAGGATCTGGTGGTCAAGACCGCGACACTCCTGCAGAAATCCGACGCGGCTCTGTGGGTGCAATACAAGCTCGATCAGGGGCTCGATCATATTCTGGTCGACGAAGCGCAGGACACCAGCCCGCGCCAGTGGGACGTGGTGCGGTCTCTCGCCTCCGAGTTTTTCGCCGGCAGCGGCGCGCATGAGCGGGTACGGACGCTTTTCGCGGTCGGCGACGAGAAGCAGTCGATCTATTCCTTCCAGGGGGCTGTCCCGGCCTATTTCGATGCCATGCGGCGGGAGTTTTCAAATCAGGCCGCCGCGGCGGAACTGGAGTTTCATTCCGTCAACCTGCAGCTTTCCTTCCGCTCCACGCCGGATGTGCTGGGCGCGGTCGACAGGGTGTTCCAGGACGAAAGCGCCCATCGCGGGCTCTCCCAGGAAGTGCGGGCGCCGGTTCACGAGGCCATTCGGCGCGATCCGGGCATTGTCGACCTGTGGCCGCTCGAGGCGGAAGAAGAGATCGCGGAGCCGGAAGACTGGCGCCAGCCGATCGACCACGTCGGCTCCGGCAGTCCGATGCTGAAACTCGCGCAGCGCATCGCCTCCGAGATCGCCGTATGGATGCGTGACGGCACGGCGGACCCCGGCGACGTGATGATCCTGGTGCGCAAGCGCGGGCCGTTCGTGGATGCTCTCAACCGGGAACTCAAGCTGCGCGATATTCCCGCCGCCGGCAGCGACAGGCTGATCCTGACAGATCACATCGCCGTTCAGGATCTTGCGGCCCTGGGGCGTTTTTTGCTGTTGCCGGAAGACGATCTGTCGCTGGCGTCCGTCCTGAAAAGCCCGCTGTTCGATCTTTCCGACGACGATCTCATCGACATCGCCCGGGAAACGCCGGAGAAGGTGCGCCCTGGCACGCTCTGGCAGATGCTGGTCAAGAGATCGGACACCTCGGAGACCTGGCGGGTGGTCCGCGCGAAACTGGAAGACTGGCGCGCGCGGGCAGATTTCGTGCCGCCTTATGAATTCTACGCCAGGCTTCTCGGCGCCGATGGCGGCCGCAGGGCCTTCCGGGCGCGGCTCGGTGTCGAGGTCGACGACGTTCTGGACGAGTTCCTGGCTCTGACGATCGCCTATGAGCAGGCGGGAACGCCCGGTCTTGAAGGCTTTCTTGCCTGGATGGCGGCGGCGCCAACGGAAATCAAGCGCGAGCTGACGGGTACCAAGGGCATGGTGCGCATCATGACCGTGCACGGCTCGAAAGGCCTGGAAGCGAGGATCGTTGTGCTTGTCGATCCGGGCGCGCCACCGGTCAGCGCGATCCACGATCCGGCCTTTCTGCCGAAAAAGCGCCTGGACAACGACCTTTTGCCGCCGGCGCTCGTCTGGCTGCCCACCAGGGACGACCGGACCTCCTGGCACGACGAGGCGGTCGACAGCCTGCGCGCGGCCCAGGCGGAAGAATACCGGCGGCTTCTTTACGTCGCGCTGACGCGTGCCGAAGACCGGTTGATCGTCTGCGGCTGGGAACCGAAGCGCGGCGCCCATGAGGACTGCTGGTATTCAATGGTCGAACGGGCGCTGAAACCGGATGCCCGGGAGATCGCCGAAGCAAACGGAAATGTGATCGCATGGCGCTGGCAACAGGGAACCGGCGAGCCGGAAACGAAAACCGGGCACGGGGAACCGGATGCGGACGATCACGGCGGAGACGTCGAGCGGCTTCCGGAGTGGCTGTCCGAGCCGGTCCGTCCGCTGCCGAAAAAACGGCGCCTGCAGCCGTCGCGCGCCTTCGAGGCGATGGAGGAAAAGAGCGGAGTCGAACCAGTCCCGGCTCTCGTCCGGCTCGAGGCGGGCCGGCAGCCGGCATCCTGGCCGCTGGAGCGCGGTCGTCTCGTCCACCGGCTTCTGGAGCTTCTCCCGGACCTTCCGGAAGAAGACCGCAAGGATGCCGCTGCCAACTATCTGAAGAGCACGTTGAAGCCGGAATTCGAGCGCTACCGGGAGCCGTTGCTTGCGGAAGTCGGTGCGATCCTGCAGGCGGAGGCCTTTGAGCCGATTTTTTCCGCAGCGGCCCGCGCCGAGGTGCCGCTGGTCGGAACGATTCGCGCAGCCGATGGAACGGAAGTCGAAATCTCCGGGCAGATCGACCGTTTAATCGTGACCGAAGACCGGGTCGCGATCGTGGACTACAAGACCAACTTCAACCCGCCTTCGAAACCGGAGGAGGTGCCGCTGGAGTATCTCGCACAGCTTTGCGTCTACAGGGAAATGCTCAAACGGATCTACCCGGAGAGACGGATTGAAGCCTGTCTCCTGTGGACGTCGGCGCCATCCGTCATGGAAATCCCGGCAGAGCTCCTGGAGGAGACTTTCGCCCGGCTGCGTCCCGACGGCACGGCAACTTGACTGTCGGCGCTTCGCTTCCTACGTTCTGGCCAACTGCCGCGCTTGCATAGGGCAGGCGCGAAGACGACAAACGCGAGATCCTGTTATGGCAACCACACAAGTTACCGACGCTTCCTTCAGCGAAGAAGTCCTGAACTCCGACAGCCCGGTCGTGGTCGATTTCTGGGCCGAGTGGTGCGGTCCCTGTAAGATGATCGCTCCGGCTCTTGAGGAAATTTCCGAGGAGATGGACGGCCAGGTGAAAATCACCAAGCTCAACATCGACGAGAACCAGGACATGGCCATGAAATACGGCGTCCGGTCCATTCCGATGCTGATCCTGTTCAAGGGCGGCGAGCCCATGGCCACCCAGGTCGGCGCGGCTCCGAAAGGCAAACTGGCCGACTGGATCAAGAGCGCCCTCTGACGGCGTTCGCCGCCGGTTCGCATGCCCAGGGCATGCGAATTGCCTTAAGCTTGGCGGGTCATGGGAGTGTATCCGGCGGATAAGCGCGCGCTTGTCCGCCGATGCTCTTTGAAAAAGCCCGTAACACGACTTATAAGCATCGGCGAACAGTCTGAGCCATCTGAGCCAAACGGAACATTCATGAGCGACGAAAACAATACCCCGGAAGAACAGCCGGTGGATGCGACCTCCGGAGCCGAGGCATCGGCACAGCAGGATGCCGGCGCGGAGACCGCGTTGGATCCGATCGAGGTTCTGAAAGCTGAAAACGAAGAGTTGAGGGACCGTGCCCTGCGGACCATGGCGGAGATGGAAAATCTGCGCCGCCGTACGGAAAAGGAAATCAAGGACGCCCGCCAGTATGCGGTGTCCGGTTTCGCGCGGGACATGCTCACCGTCTCCGACAACCTGCGCCGGGCCCTGGAGGCCCTGCCGGAAGACGACCGCAGGAACGCGGATGCCGGCATCGCATCGCTGATCGAGGGCGTCGAGATGATCGAGCGCGATCTGCTCAATCAGCTTGAAAAGAACGGCGTCAGGAAACTGACCCCGGAAGGCCAGAAATTCGATCCGAATTTCCATCAGGCCATGTTCGAGGTTCCGAACACCGAAGTGCCGAACAACACGGTCGTTCAGGTCATGCAGGCCGGTTATGTCATCGGCGAGCGGGTCTTGCGCCCGGCCATGGTCGGCGTCTCCAAGGGCGGTCCGAAGGAAGCTCCGCAGCCGCAAACCGAAAGTGCCGCCGAGGCGGGGCAGACGGTCGACAAGAACGCCTGACATCGCCAGACGAGTTGGTAAGTCTCAAGAAGCCGGCCTGATTTCATTCGGGCCGGCTTTTTGGTGCGGCATCTGTAAATTTGCTTGTCGGCGCGGCCAGACCAAATATGAACAAGGAACAAGCGGCGCGACAACGCACCGGAGTGCAAGGGCAGGCGAATGTTTCTGCAGGTATTGGATTATCTCGGAGTGGCGATTTTCGCCGTGACCGGTGGGATCGTCGCCTCCCGCAAACAGCTCGACTTTGTCGCCTTTCTGTTTTTCGCAACGCTTACAGGCATTGGCGGCGGTACTCTCCGGGATCTGCTGCTGGGCGTTCCGGTTTTCTGGGTCGAAAACGAGACTTACCTTTTGGTCTGCCTGGTCGTCAGCATCGTCGTATGGTTTTTCGCCGACAGGATCGAACAACTTTCCAAACCTTTGCGATGGGCGGACGCCATCGGAATATCGGCCTATTGCGTTATGGGAGCGGCCAAGGCGCTCGCCGTGGGTGATACGGTGCTCGTGGCAATCCTGATGGGTGTCTCAACAGCGACATTCGGCGGTGTCTTGCGCGATACCCTTGCCCGGGAACCGTCCTCGATCGTCAAAGCGGAAATCTATGTCAGCGCGGCCTTTGCAGGGGCCGGCTGTTACGTCGTGCTGGTGCGGTTGGGCGTGCCTGACCTTGCCGCTGCTGTGGTTTCCGCGACGCTCGCGCTGGTGTTGCGGGGCGGAGCCATTCAACAAGGCTGGACTTTGCCCGGCTACACCAGGAAAAACTGAGTTCTCTCGGCCCGTTAACTTCGTACGAACGACTCTGAAACTCGATTTGCTCTATACACAAAAAGCCGGTTCGATAAGAACCGGCTTTTTGTGTTCGGAAGAGTCTCTCCGAATTTCCTGAGCCTTGGCTTAATACACAAGCCCGGACGTCGCGGACACGTAATAAATCAGTCCGAGCGCGATCGCCGGCAGGCTTGCCGAATAGGCAAGCGTCGTGAGCATGTCTCACTCCTTTTCCATTAAATTACTGGGAAAGTGGTCGCAGGATCAGCTTGCAAGCTGACCGGCAGTCTTTTTAAGCCTTACGCTTCCGAAGCCTCACCCCAGCTAAGCGTTAATATGGGATTTTCCGCGGCGGATTCCAGAAGTCACGTTCTCAAAAAAACGTGTGCGGCCAGCGCGTGGTCGGCAAGGCCGGACCGGCGACCCGGAAGATAGAGAGTTCGTTGCCCGTAATATCTCCGCCCGGCCTTGTTTCCCTGGGTGAGATCCTTCAGGTCCGCGGCCCATTCCAGATCGGGGTCGGGCGGGTCCGAAAGATCGGAGGAAAACAGCCGGGCTTCCTGCAGAAGCTCCCCTGGAAGATTTGCGTTGCGGTCGAGAACGTCGATGTGACAGCCCGCGGGCGGGTCGAGACGGTCGAGCGCGTGGACCTGGCCCGGATTGCTCTCCGGACCGGCGATGCAGATCATGTCGGCTCCGTCCTGGGCTTCCTGGATATTTTCGGTGACGCCGATGTGAACCCCGGACAGGGCGGGGAGCCCGGACAGTTTTTTCAAGGTGTCCCGGCCGGCACCGGCAAGCAGGATCGAGTTGATCCTGCGAACCGTCAGATAAGCCGACAAAAGCCTTGGCAATTGCGGAGTTTCGCCGATGACAAGAAGTCGTGACGTATCTTCGCGCGACAGATAGGCGGCTGCAAGCGCATGCAGTCCCGCCCGGCGCCAGATGGTCAGCCGCATGCCGTCGATCATGGCGATCGGTTGACCGCCGGAGCCGGAGAAAAGGATGTACAGGCTTGAGGAGCGGCCGGGCGCTTCCGGCAGGTCGAGCACCAGACTGCAACCGACATAGCCCCGGCCGACGTCCCGTTGCCCGGCAAAATCGGACCACGCCGGTTGGAACGAGAAGTTTCCGGAGAGCCCGTTGAGTCTCTCAATTCTGCAATCGGGAACCGCAGGCGCGATCAAACTGGAGCGGAAGGCCTTTCGCAGCGTTTCGAGAACGGCCCTGTCTTCGAGACAGGCATCAACCTCATCGCTCGAAATGATCCTCATGCCCTACATGACTACGCGGCCGATCGTTTGTCGGGGTGCGGCAGTCCCTTTGCTGCTCCGGCGGCCGGCAGGCTCGCCGATTGGATCTCACGAAGCTGGTCGGCTTCCTTGTGCCATTTGTCGGCTTCGCGGCGTTTGCTGCGCGCTTCCTTGCGCCAGCGCCCCTGCACCATCCAGGTTGCGAGACCGCCGACGATTATGCCGGCGCCCAGACTGGCGAAAAATATCCAGAACAGCGGTATTGCGGAAATGGTCAGGCGCGGGTCCTGAGGATCGAACGGATTGAGTGCCAGAGACACCGTGTGCCGGTTGGCGACCGACAAGGAAACGAGCACCACCGCGATCGCGAACAATATGATATTCTTGATGAAGCGGGTCACGTGGATCTCCCGGAACAGTCAGTCGAAACTCGGTTGGTGCGGAAATGCGAGGCGGACGGTCAGTCGTCGCCGTGGTCCACACCGTCGTTCAAACGTATACGCATTTCCTTACCGGTTTTGAAGAAGGGCACGAATTTCTCGTCCACTTCCACTTTCTGGCCGGTGCGGGGATTGCGGCCGACGCGGGCCGGGCGGTTCTTGACCGAAAAGGCGCCGAAACCGCGCAACTCGACACGATCGCCGCGCATGAGGGCTTCCGTGATTTCGTCCAGAATGGCGTTGACAATGTTCTCAACGTCCCGCTGATAAAGATGCGGGTTTTGCTCAGCAATGTGCTGGACAAGCTCGGATTTGATCATGAAATGCCCCCTCGTTTAACGATTTTTGTCTGCCGCATCCGAAGCCTGCCAAACGGATACGAGCCCGTCAAGCATAAGACCTCGAGGAATCAGCCCCTTAGCATCATTAATAGGATCTAGAAGCACCGATCCGATCCCCTTGCCGAACTCCCGGGAGACGCGCGAGGAGAAGGGAAGTTCATCGACGTTTTCATTCGTTTTCCAGGTGACCACGGGAAGATCCTCGGCCACGCCCTTTTCTTTTTCGAGCCAGGCGATGGCCTTGTCCTCCCCGCCGATCTCGTCAATCAGCTTCTCGGAAAGCGCTCTGTGGCCGGTGAGGATACGGCCGTCTGAAAGCTCCTTGGCCTTGGCGGGATCGAGCGCACGCCGCTCTGCGACCAGGCTGACGAACCAGTCGTAGGAGTCGTTGACCAAAGTGCCGAGCATGGCCCGGGCTTCCGGCGTGGTCGCCGAGTAGAAGTCCGGTTCGGCTTTCAAGGGCGCGCTTTTCACGGCCTCCATTTCGACGCCGACGGTCTCCAGGAGCTTGTGAATGTTGCCGAACTGGAACAGGACGCCGATCGACCCGGTGATCGTGTTGTATCTCGCGACCACGTGATCGGAGGCGAGCGCCACCATATAGCCGGCCGAAGTGCCGATGGTGCGGATTTCCGCGACGAGCGGCTTCTTGTCCGACAATTCGCGCAGGGCGTGATAGATCGCTTCGCCGCCGGTCGTGCTGCCACCCGGTGAGTTGATCGAGATGACGACGCCCTTGACCGCGTCCGCCTTGGCGATCTTCTGGATCATTTTGAGCGTTTCGCGGTTGTCCAGGATGACCCCTTCGATGGGGATGCGTGCGATATGGGGCGACCGCTTGGAGAGTTCGGAGACGCCGGACACGTAGAGAAGCGCGCTGACAAGCGCCACTGCGATAACGACGAAGGTCGCGATCCGCCAGAAGGTCACTTTTCGGCGCAGGCGCCGCCTGTCCACGAGCGTGTCGACGTCAACAGCCATGATGAGCGTGTCTCCGGATATGTTGGATTTTAAACCAGGAACCTACATAGGGTGACTGTCTGAACAAATGCAATTGCTTATTGCAGCTGTGGCACAGGATTGCGGCAGTTTCGCGCATGCCCGGGAAAATCTTGAAAAGCCCGGCCCTTTTCGGAGACCGGCCGGGCTGTTCAAGCGCCAGAGACTGCAGAAGGCCTCGAATCTCGGGCGGTTCAGTTGATCCCGGTGATCTGAATCTCGAAGGTCAGAACCTTGCCCGCCAGCGGGTGGTTGGCGTCCAGAACGATCTCGTCGTCGCTGAACCCGACGACCGTCACGCGCATGGTTTCACCGTTTTCGGTCTGTGCCTGCAACTGAAGGCCGACTTCGAGCGGCAGGTCTTCCGGCACGTTCGAGCGGGGGATCGACTGCTGAGCGTCCGGGTTGTGCGGCCCATAGGCGTCTTGCGGCTCAATCCGCACCGTCTTCTCATCGCCGACCTTCATGCCGGGGATAGCCTGGTCGAGACCGGGAATGATCTGACCGGAGCCGACCGTGAACTCCAGGGGCTCCCCGCCTTCCGAACTGTCGAAAACAGAGCCGTCGTCCAGCGTGCCCTTATAATGAAGGCGAACCGTGTCGCCGCTTTTGGCTTCGGTCATGGGCGTATCGCAATTCTGTCTGGGAGTGAGTTTTGAGGCCGCAAAAAATCTCGCGGGTGCTCGTCGTAACGCGGCAGACTAAAGCAGATAAGCCAAATGTAAAGGGGAGCGCGGCTGGGCCGGGCTGAGGGGCACGCGTGAACCGCGGCCTGGAAGCCGCGGTTCACGTTCCGGCGGAAAGCAGGGTGGGCTACTTTTTGCCGAAATTCGCGCCCAGGCGCATCTGGATGTAGTCATGGGCCGTCATCGGCTCGTACTTGCCTTCAGGGCCGGCCAGCACCGTGTCCATGTTGGCCTGGGCGAAATAGGCGATGGAGTATCGTGGCCCGAGATATTCGCCCGGCTTGGGCATGCGCACCCGGTGCAGGTTGGACAGAAGCTTGTCGTCCGACCAGCGCATCAGCATGTCGCCGATATTGCAGGTAATCACGCCTTCCAGCGGCGGTACGTCGGTCCAGGCGATCGCCCGGCCTTCGCTGTCCTTGCCGGGGCAAAGCTGAAGACCGCCCTGACCCGCCTTCTGGTGAAGCAGCGTCAGGCAGTCGAAATCAGTGTGGGCGCCGGCCCGCCAGAACTTGAAATCCTCGGGCTTGGCGTCCTCCATGCCGAGATAGTGGATCAGCCGCAGGGTGGACTGGTATTCCGGTCTCAACGGATCGTGGCCGTCGGTGAAGAAGTCCGGCGGAAAGCTCAGCTTGTCCGCGAAGCAGGATAGCACCTTCATGGCCAGAGCCCAATTGTGCCGCTCGAAGGCCAGCGTGGTCGCCTTGAAACCGGAAATCTCCTCGCCGGTCGGCCAGAGTTCCTTCATGCGCGGCAGGGTGATTTGATAGCTTTCCTTCTGGTCCGCCGTACCGGTGGACGGGCGCACCTGCGCCTTGAATTCCCAGCCCGCGTTCGTGCCGGGTTTCAGCGGATATTTTTCCTTCGTTTCGAAAGGCAGGTCGAAGAAAGCCGCGGAGAGGCGGAAGGCCTCGTCGATCAGGTCCTGAGGAATGCCGTGATTGGTGAGCTGAAAGAAGCCGATTTCGGTTGCTGCGGTCCAAAGCTCTTCGGTGATGTCAGCCTTGCGGGAAAAGAAGTCCGACATGTCGATCTGCGGGATGTCGCGGTCGACCGTTTCGCCAACGCCGCCGATGCCTTTTTCCTTTTCCAGTTCGGCAAGGCCGTAAGATGTGGAAGTGTTCATAAGTCCCTTCTCCTTGAATGACACCAGGCGCCATAAAAGACGACACCCGGGAACGGGGTCCGGGAGCAATGACCCGTGCCGCCAGGGCACTGCCAGCTTCTACTCCAAATTCCGGCCGGTTTTGCGGTACCCAGACGCGAAACCGGCTCTCCAGTCCGGGCGGTGCGGGCCCGGACAAACGCGGTCAACTCCACTCTCTGCCAAGGTCGCGGCAACGCCAGAAGGCTTGCCGTCAAACAGGGCATTGGCGCATCGCCGTATTTCTTTTCCGGCTGTTTTCCTCTGGAAGTCCTGTGAGCTGCGGGAGCGAAATCCAGGACGGTCATCAGCGTCATCTCCTGATCCGCACGGTTGGACCCAAGTCCGGGCCGACGATGCCTGAAAGATCGTATAAGATGAGCAATTGTCCGAGCCGTTTGGCTCTACCGCTTCTACTCGCCAGCTAGGGGAAGTCACGGACAGGCGTTTGTCAAGAAAAGGCAGGCAGGAAACGGATGGAACAGCTCGCGCACGCGCAACATTTCCGCATCTGCTCTTTATTTGACCAAGGCTTTGAACGGTTTCCGTTCAAACTGACGGAGCCTTTCCAGCGACCTCCCTCTAAGTTTCCAAAAATTGCAGGAGAGGAATAAGACCGTGACACAGGCCACTCGGAAAGACCGTGATATCGCGCTTTTGCGCAGGGCCTTCGACATCGCGCGACAGTCGAAGGAGGCCGGCGACCATCCCTTTGGAAGTCTGCTTGCCGGACCGAACGGCGAGATCCTGATGGAGCAGGGAAACGGCTATACGGCGGAGGGGCAGGACATGACCGCCCACGCGGAAAGGCTTCTGGCGACGCGGGCCAGCAAGCGCTGGCGGCCGGACTTTCTGGCCGGCTGCACTCTTTACACGTCCGCGGAACCCTGTGCCATGTGTTCCGGCGCCATCTACTGGAGCGGGATCGGCCGGGTGGTGTTCGGCCAGACGGAAAAAGCGTTGAAGGATCAAACCGGCGATCACGCGGAAAACCCGACGCTTGATCTCCCCTGCCGCATCGTGTTTTCCGCCGGCCAGAGGCCGGTGGATGTGGTTGGACCG
Organism: Roseibium aggregatum; assembly: GCF_017309185.1. Lineage (GTDB taxonomy): Bacteria > Pseudomonadota > Alphaproteobacteria > Rhizobiales > Stappiaceae > Roseibium > Roseibium aggregatum_B. The sequence continues at coordinate 307,045 of NZ_JAEKJZ010000005.1, forward strand.
CTTCTGGAAGACGAAGCGGCGGCGCTGCAGGACGGTTTCTGGTCCGAAAGCTGAAGCGGATGGTATTGGCCGGAACGCGTCGGTCGCGCTAGCTCCGGGTCTTGAGCGGCGCACGGCTGTGATCGTTGAGCGCCGCGGTCGCCTTGTGCAACAGGCGCAGGAGTTCCGCAGCTTCTTCCTCCTCCAGTCCGCTGAGCATCACCTTCTGGGCGTTCAGGACGGCGGGCGTCAGCTTTGCGAGCGCCACGTCCCCGGCTTCCGTGATGCGCAGCAGTCTGGCGCGGCGATCCTTCTCGCTGACCTCGCGCGAGAGCAATCCTTTTTGGACAAGCCGGTCCACCACCCCGGCAATCGTCGTTCTGTCGTAGGCGATCAGGCCGGCCAGGGTAACCTGATCAATGCCGGCATTGGTTTTAACGGTCGACAGAGCGGCATATTGCACGGGTGTGATGTCGAACCCGGTCGGCTCGATCTCCGAGTGGAAAACCGCAACGGCAATTTGCTGCAGTCTCCGCACCAGGTGTCCCGGCATCTCCTTGATGTCTTTCATCGCGTTCTCCGGCCACAATGCCAAATTGACAGCATGCTGATTATCAGTATGCTGATTAAATATCCTGTTCGACGATGACCTTTTAGCATCGTGCGGATGAAGTTCGAAATCGAAAGGCGGTTGCCGGAGGAGAACCACCGACCTTCTAGCCGGGGCGGTGGATCGCGCCGAAGCGCGGAAGACGGTCGGCACGTGAAAGACGACCAGCGGAGGAGACGGTCCATGCAATTTCATCTAGACGGTTTCAGGGTGGGCGACCCTGACATGCACAGCCCGAGCGAACGCGGCGGCGCCCTGGCCAATACCGGTAATCTGCCTGAAGAGGTAGATGTCCTGATCGTCGGGTGCGGTCCGGCCGGTCTGACCCTTGCCGCCCAGTTGGCGGCTTTTCCTGAAATCCGCACCCGCATCGTCGACCGGAAACCCGGCCCTTTGAAACTGGGACAGGCGGACGGCATCGCCTGCCGGACCATGGAAATGTTCCAGGCCTTCGGTTTTGCCGGGCGGGTGGCGCGAGAGGCTTACTGGGTGAACGAAACGACATTCTGGAAACCGGACCCGAAGACGGCCGGGAATATTGCGCGCAGCGGCTGGGTTCAGGATGTGGAAGACGGTTTGTCGGAGTTCCCGCATGTGATCCTGAACCAGGCCCGTGTGCACGATTTCTATCTCGAAATCATGAAGAACGCGCGGAACCGTCTGGAGCCGAACTACTCCAGGAGGGTCATGGACCTGAAGGTCGATACCGGCTGCGGCAACCTGTCCCATCCCGTCACCGTGTGGCTCGAGCGCGACGACCCGGGTCACGAGGGTGAGGTCGAGACGGTCAGGGCTAAATATGTGGTCGGCTGCGACGGCGCGCGCAGCACCGTCCGCAAGTCCCTCGGCCGGGACCTCAAGGGCGACTCGGCCAACCAGGCCTGGGGGGTCATGGATGTTCTCGCCGTTACCGACTTTCCGGACATCCGCTTCAAGTCGCTTGTTCAGTCGGCGGAAGAAGGCAGCATTCTGATCATCCCGCGCGAGGGTGGCTATCTTGTTCGCATCTACGTCGAACTCGACAAGCTCAATGAAAACGAGCGGGTCGGAAACCGCAACATTACGATCGAGCAGTTGGTCGCTGCCGCGCAGCGTATTCTCCACCCTTATGCGCTGGACGTGAAGGAGGTCGCCTGGTGGTCGGTCTACGAAATCGGGCAGCGGATCTGCAACGGCTTCGACGACAGAACGGACGGCGACGCGGACGGGCGTCTTCCCCATGTCTTCATTGCCGGAGACGCCTGCCACACGCACAGCCCCAAAGCCGGCCAGGGCATGAATGTCTCCATGCAGGACACATTCAATCTGGGCTGGAAGCTCGCCCATGTGCTTCAGGGCAAAAGCGAGCCGGAAATCCTGAAAACCTATTCCGAAGAGCGGCAGAACATCGCGCAGACTTTGATCGATTTCGACCGCGAATGGGCCGCGATGCTCAGCGCGCCGCTGAAGTCTGACGAAAATCCGGACGGCGTGGAACCGGCGGAAGTCCAGAAATACTTCGTGCAGCACGGCCGCTATACCGCAGGCACCGCCGCCAGATACCGGCCGTCCGTCCTGACCGGCGAAGGAAAGCATCAGGATCTCGCCAGGGGATACCCAATCGGGATGCGGTTTCATTCGGCGCCCGTGATCCGGATGGCCGATGGCAAACCCGTTCATCTCGGACACACCTTCAAGGCGGATGGCCGTTGGCGGATCTTCGCCTTTGCGGGCCGCGGCGATCCGGCAGCCCCGGACTCCGGCATTCACGCCCTGTGTGATTTTCTTCAGAACTCCGCGAAGTCGCCGGTCGTCCGCCATACCGCGGCCGGTGAGGATATCGACGCGGTCATTGATGTGCGGGCCGTATTCCAACAGCCTCACCGTGAGCTTGTCCTGGAAGCGATGCACCCATTCCTGCTTCCAGCCAAAGGCCGGTACGCATTACGGGACTACGAAAAAATGTTCTGCCCTGACCTGAAGGGCGGTTGCGACATTTTCGAGGCCCGGGGCATTGATCGCAACCGGGGCTGCATGGTTGTGGTCCGGCCGGACCAATATGTCGCCGACGTCCTGCCGCTTGGCGGCCATGAGGCGCTCTCTACCTTCTTTGCACCGCTTCTGCGGAAAAGAGACTGAACGCGGAAGTTCCATCGAACGCGTTCGGAAAAGAGAAACCAACAAAAGAAAGCCCGGCGTTTCCGCCGGGCTTTCGCGTTTCGTTTGCTTGAAGGACCGAAGTCTTATTCGTCGCCGGCCTGCTTCAGGGCCGCACCCAGGATGTCGCCAAGGGAGGCGCCGCTGTCGGAGGAGCCGTACTGAGCGACAGCTTCCTTCTCTTCGGCGATTTCCAGGGCCTTGATGGACGCGGAAACCTTGCGGGTCTTCTTGTCGAACTGGGTGATGCGGGCATCGAACTTGTCGCCGACGGAGAATTTCTCCGGACGCTGTTCGTCGCGATCGCGGGAGAGGTCCGCACGGCGGACGAAGGCGGTCAGGTCGCTGTCTGCGATCTTGACTTCCAGGCCGCCGTCCTTGATCTCGATGACTTCACAGGTCACGACAGAGTTCTTGCGGATCTCGCCAGCGGCACCCGATTCCATCGGGTCACCGGTGAGCTGCTTGATGCCGAGCGAGATACGCTCCTTGTCGACATCCACATCGAGAACGACGGCCTTGACCATGTCGCCCTTCTTGTACTCCTCGATGACCTGCTCGCCCGGACGGTTCCAGTCGAGGTCGGAGAGGTGGACCATGCCGTCCACATCGCCGTCGAGGCCGATGAACAGGCCGAATTCGGTCTTGTTCTTGACTTCGCCTTCGACTTCCGTGCCGATCGGGAACTGTTCGGCGAACGCATCCCACGGGTTCTGCAGGGTCTGCTTGAGGCCGAGCGAGATGCGGCGCTTGACCGGATCTACTTCCAGGATCATCACTTCCACTTCCTGAGAGGTGGAAACGATCTTGCCCGGATGGACGTTCTTCTTGGTCCAGGACATTTCGGAAACGTGGATCAGGCCTTCGATGCCCGGCTCCAGTTCCACGAACGCACCGTAGTCGGTGATGTTGGTCACGCGGCCGGTGAACTTCGCTTCCAGCGGGTATTTCGCCTCGATGCCGTCCCACGGATCGGTTTCGAGCTGCTTCATGCCCAGGCTGATGCGATGCGTTTCCTGGTTGACGCGGATGATCTGCACCTTGACGGTCTGGCCGATGGTGAGAACTTCCGACGGATGGTTGATGCGGCGCCACGCGATGTCGGTGACGTGCAGCAGACCGTCGATGCCGCCGAGGTCGACGAACGCACCGTAGTCGGTGATGTTCTTGACGACGCCTTCCACGGTGTGACCTTCTTCCAGGCTCTGGACGAGCTCGGAGCGCTGTTCGGCGCGGGTCTCTTCCAGGACCACGCGGCGGGACACGACGATGTTGCCGCGGCGCTTGTCCATCTTCAGGATCTGGAACGGCTGCGGGGTGTGCATCAGCGGGGTCACGTCGCGGACCGGACGAATATCGACCTGGGACCGCGGCAGGAAGGCCACGGCGCCGTCCAGATCGACGGTGAAGCCGCCCTTGACCTGGTTGAAGATCTGGCCGTTGACCTTTTCATTCGCTTCAAAAGCGACCTCAAGGCGGACCCAGCTTTCTTCGCGGCGGGCTTTTTCGCGCGACAGAACGGCTTCGCCGAGAGCGTTTTCGACGCGCTCCAGGTAAACTTCAACTTCGTCGCCGACACCCATTTCGCCGTCGCGGCCCTTGGCGCCGAATTCCTTCAGCGGCACACGGCCTTCAACTTTCAGGCCGACGTCGATGACGGCCAGGTCTTTTTCGATGGCGACGACGGTGCCTTTGACAACGGCACCTTCGTAAAGGTCGTTCTGGACGAAGGACTCTTCGAGAAGAGCCGCGAAATCCTCGGTGGAGGGATTGAAATCAGACATTAATTCTCCTGGCGCCTTCAGGCGCGCCGCCGGCGGGTTGGTGTTGCACTCCGGACTGACCTTCTCCCGGGATCGCGCTTTGCGCTGATCCTGCCGCTTCGAAAAGCGGGCCGGCGGGGCGGGAGACGGAAAATCCGGTCTCGTCACAGGACGCGATAACAACGTCCTGCCGAATTTTTCGCACTCTTTAAAAAGAACACGCGGCCAAAAGGCCCGATCCGTTCAAAATACGCAAACAGGGGCACACCAAGGGTGAGCCCCAGAACCGTTACGTATCTTTGGCGCGGGAAATGATATCCACAGCCGCCTGGAACGCGGTCTCTATATCCATTTCTGTCGTATCAAGCAAGACCGCATCGTCGGCTTGTTTCATCGGCGCCACGGTTCTTTTGCTGTCGCGCTCGTCCCGGCGCTTCAAGTCTTCCAGAACGGAGGCGTAATTCGCCTCCTGTCCCTTGGAAAGCATCTCGTCGGTGCGGCGTCTCGCGCGCGCCTCCGGCGAGGCGGTGACGAACAGTTTGACCGTCGCGTCCGGGCAGACCACGGTGCCGATATCGCGCCCGTCCAGAACCGCGCCCGGCGGCAGGTCTCCGAAGCTCCGTTGCAGGCGGACCAGTTCCTCGCGCAAACCACCCAGCACCGCGATCCGTGAGGCCGCCTCGCCGATCTCGTGCGCGGAAAGCACGGATTTGTCCATCTGCGCCAGGTCGAGGTTCCGGGCGATCTCGATGGCGACCGCCTCGTCGCCCAGAGGCAGCCCCTGGGCAAGCAGGGCCGCGGCGACGGCCCGATAGGTCAGGCCGGTATCCAGATGGCGCAGGCCGAAATGGTCGGCCAGGCGGCGTGCGAGCGTTCCCTTGCCGGAAGCGGCCGGTCCATCGATGGCGACGATCATGCCGCCTCGCTGGTATTTGCGGAAATCTTCGCGCCAAGGTCTTCGAACAGGGCCGTAAAGGTCGGGAAACTCGTCGCGATTACAGCGCCGTCGTCGACAGTCACCGGCTTGTGCGCAGCCATGCCGAGCACCAGGAAGGACATGGCGATGCGATGATCCAGATGGGTGACCACCGTGCCACCGCCGATCGAGTTGCCGCCGCCGGTCACCGTCAGGCTGTCTTCGGTTTCCACGCAGGCGATGCCGTTGGCCTCAAGGCCTCTGGCCACGGCCGCCAGCCGGTCGGACTCTTTCACCCGCAACTCGTCCAGGCCGGGCATGAAGGTGTCGCCCTCCGCGAAGGCGGCCGCGACGGCCAGCACCGGATATTCGTCGATCATCGACGGCGCGCGTTCGGCCGGCACGGTGATGCCCTTCAGACGGCTCGCCTTGACGCGCAGGTCGCCGACTTCCTCGCCGCCGGTTTCGCGACGGTTGACGATCTCGATGTTCCCGCCCATCTCGATCAGCGTTGTTATCAGCCCGGTACGGTGTTCGTTCAGGAGCACGTTTTCAATTGTGACGTCGGAGCCGGGCACGATCAGCGCGGCGACAAGCGGAAAGGCGGCGGAGGACGGATCGCCGGGGACGTCTATATCCTGCGGTTTCAACTCGGGCTGTCCCTGCAGCCTGATGACACGTTCGCCGGCCTCGTTGAGGCTGACGGAAATCTCCGCGCCGAAGCCTTTGAGCATTTTTTCCGTGTGGTCCCTTGTGGCGATCGGCTCGATCACCGTTGTCTCGCCCGGTGCGTTCAGGCCAGCGAGCAACACCGCGGACTTCACCTGGGCGGAAGGCATCGGTACGCGGTACGTGAGCGGCAGCGCCTGTTCGGGTCCCTTGATCGAGGCCGGCAGGCGGTCTCCGTCGCGGGCAATCACGTTGGTGCCCATGTCGCGCAACGGGTTGAGAACCCGGCCCATCGGCCGTTTGGAGAGCGAGGCGTCGCCGACGAAGGTCGCCGCGATGTTATGACTGCCGAAAATGCCCATGGTCAGGCGCACGCCGGTACCGGCGTTTCCGAAGTCGATCACATGCTCGGGCTCTAGAAGGCTGCCGAGGCCGATGCCGTCGATGGTGTAGGATCCGTCCTTCTGCCTGACGATGGTGGCGCCGACCGCCCTCATGGCATCCCCGGTCGCCAGCACGTCCTCCGATTCAAGCAGTCCCTTGACGGTTGTCCGCCCGATGGCGAGCGTTCCGAACATCAAGGATCTGTGGGAAATGGACTTGTCGCCCGGCACGCGGATCGTGCCGGAAAGCGGGCCGTCCGCCGCCGAGGTCAGGGGAGAAGGCGCAGAATTGTTTGACATTTTGAATGTCCGAACCTTGGAACGGTTGAAAAAAGGTGTCACGTCCTATCATGTGGATGTGGCTTCGTCATCTGTTCCGGCGCTTGAAATTTCGCGCGCAACATGCAGAACAATGAACGAGACGGGACTTTTCGCTGATTTGCCTTTGACAGGGCCACCGCTTGACGTTATGGGGCGGCCCACAAATTCTAAAGTCAGCCAGATAACTATTGAAGGGTGAGCACGGTGGCAAAACCTGAACTTGGCACAAAGCGGCTGTGCCCGAGCTGCGGCGCCAAATATTACGATCTGAACCGCAGCCCGATCACTTGCCCGAAATGCGGCGCGATCTTCGAAGCGGTCATGACCTCTCGGACCGCCAAGGCGGCCAAGGTGGAAGAGACGCCTGAAGACGACGAAGAGGAAGAGGACGCCGCCGCGCCGGAAATCGTGACCCTGGAAGAGGCCGACGCCGAAGCGGAAGGCGGCGACGACGTCCCGGATCTGGACGACGAGGAAGTCGAACTCGACGACGACGAGTCCGAAGACGACGTGTTCCTGGACGACGAGGACGAGGATGAGGAATCCGTTCCGGGCATCCGCGTCGAGATCGAAGACGATAGCGAGCAGTAAATATCTGAGCGGGCAGATATTTTTCGATCTGTCCGCTTGCCTGTACGACGCAGAAATTTTCTTCGATTTTCTGCTTGATCTTGGATGGCGGTGTGACTATGTTCCGCCTCCATCAGCGCCGGAGACCCATCCCGGCCACATACGGAATTAGGGGCCATAGCTCAGTTGGGAGAGCGCTACAATGGCATTGTAGAGGTCAGGGGTTCGATTCCCCTTGGCTCCACCATTCCGCTTTTTCCGTCCGCGGCGCTGAGCGCTTTTTACCGAACATCGTTTCCGCACCGAATTTTCCCGGGTTTTTCTGGATCGTGCAGATGTCCTGGCGGGAACGCTATGTTCCCCGAGGTGAATTCCACTTGCAAGTCAGGCCGGGGCATTGACGCTCGGTGGCGAAACGGAAAGGCACCGGTATGGCCGTACCAGCATCCCAAGCCGACCTTCTCGACGCGATTTCATTTTCATTCGAAAAACTGATGACGGATCTCCGCCTGGTACCTGAAGAGCGTGCGCGAGAAGCCTCGCTCAAGGGACATGCCACCGGAACGGCGATGAGCCCTGCCGATCTGGTCGCTTATCTCCTCGGCTGGAACGAACTCGTTCTGAAATGGCTTGAGAAAGACGACCGGGGCGAGGCGGTGGATTTTCCCGAAACCGGTTTCAAATGGAACCAGCTCGGCCTGCTGGCTCAAAAGTTTTGTGGTGACTACGCATCGCTCGACTGGCCTGAGTTGCTCGCGCGCCTGACCGCAGCAAGGGATCGGCTGATCGCCACCGTTTCCGCGCTCTCCGATGACGAGCTTTACAGCCAGCCTTGGTATGGCAAATGGACCAAGGGCAGGATGATCCAGTTCAACACCTCCTCCCCGTATGGGAACGCGAGACGCCGCATCCGCAATTGGCTTAAAGAGCGTTGTTAGGGACCTGGGCGAAAAGTCCTTGCGCGCCATTCCGGTTCGCGAAGAAATCGAGTCACACTTTCCTGCGCCGCCGCCTCCTTGTTAATATGCGCCTGGATTGGCCGGGCGCGTGATGCAAGGACACGCAAGATGAAAACCCATGACGTTCAATCGGTCTCTATCGGCAAGCCCGCGCGGACCGTGTTCGACTTCGTTTCGAATCCGGCCAACCTGCCGGTCTGGACGAATGCGTTCAAGAGCGCCGATGCTGGGACAGCCGAACTTGTCACGCCGAACGGCGCTGTTCCGATCCGGCTGGAAACAAGCGCGTACGGCGAGCAGGGGACTGTCGACTGGAAAATGACCTTTCCCGACGGGTCGGTTGGCACCGCATTCTCACGGATCACGCCTGACGGTGAGGACAAGTCCATCTATTCGTTTGTACTGATGGCGCCGCCGGTACCGCTGGAAGCGCTCGAAGGAGCGCTCAAGGAGCAGATGACCATTCTTGCCGGCGAACTCGCCGAGCTGAAACGGCGGCTCGAAGCATGATCCGGCTCGATCCGGTGCACGTGGAGGCGGCGCGGCAGGGGGACCGCGCCGCCCTTGACGCACTCGTACGCGCCGCCGAGCGGCCGGTCTACAATCTGGCGATCCGCATGCTGGCGCATCCTGCGGACGCCGAGGATGCGACCCAGGAAATCCTTATCAAGATCATCGCCAATCTCGGTTCCTTGCGGGATATCGAAGCGGCGGGTGGCTGGGCGATGCGGATTGCCTGCCGGCATCTGGTCGGCGCCCGCAAGTCCGGCCGTGTCGAGTCTATGCGGATGAGTTTTACAGGATTTGCCGCCGATCTCGAGCAGGGGCTGTCCGAGCCGGGCGCCTCGGAGCCCTACGATGCGGAGACCCGGCTTGCGATCGAGGAGGTCAAGGTCGGCTGCACGCTGGCCATGCTTACCTGCCTCAGCCGCGACCTGAGGATCGCCTATCTGCTCGGTGACGTCTTCGAGCTGAGTGACCGGGAGGCGGCATCGGTACTGGAAATAGCGCCGGCTGCCTACCGCCAGAGGCTGCGGCGCAGCCGCGCGGCGGTGACCGCATTTGTGAAAGACACTTGCGGCAATGTCTCTGCGAAGGCCGCCTGCCGATGCGAGAAACGCATCGCGGCAGCGGAAGAGGCCGGCCGGATCAGCCGGAGCCGGTCGCGGTTTGGACTGTCTCCGAGCGGTCCCACGACCGTGCCGGGGCTGCGCGCGCAGGTGCGCCGTCTGGAGGAGGGCCGCCGGGCCGCGGCGCTGCTGCGATCCAATCCCGATTTTTCCTGCGACGTCGCCGAACTTGTCCTGCAGACGATTGAGACAAATCCAATCCGGCCCGATGGGAAACTATAGCATTGCATAAGAGGGCGACGCAGGACCGCCGGTCGATAAACACGGTTGTCATATCGAAGTCGTGAGGCTGGGATAAGGGTCTTGGCCCGTTCACCGATCCGGCGCCGCGCAATGTATCCCTTTAAACCAGACAGAAACTGGCCGGCGACTCACAGTTGCCCGCCGCTGATCATCGCCCATCGCGGCGCAAGCGCCTACGCGCCGGACAACACGATCGCGGCCTTCAGGAAGGCAGATGAGCTCGGCGCGGACATCTGGGAGGTCGATGTCAGGCTGACATCCGACGGCGTGCCGGTCGCCTTTCACGATGCGGATCTGTTCAACCTGTGCGGCGATGCGCGCCCGGTCGGCGATGTCACGGCGGAGGAACTTGCCGTGCTCACCGGGGCGCGCGGGCGGCCCGCACCGGCTTTCGCGGATGTGGCGCGTCTGGCGGCGAAATGCGGCAGGGGGATCTATCTCGATGCCAAGGAGGAAGAGGCCGCCACGCGCGCGTTCGATATCCTTCTGGATGCAGGGATTGATCGGGCGATCATCGGGGCGAACACGCCGGACTATTGCGCGCAGCTCCGGTCAGCCGGCGCCCCCTATCCGGTATCGCTTCTCGTCGGTCTCGGGCAGGACCCTTTCGCGCTGACGGACAGTTGCGGCGCGGAGATCGTTCATCCCTGCTGGGAGAAGGCGGGAGAGCGTCCCGACCGCCTGTTGACCGGGGCGTTTTTCGAGGCGGCGGCCAGCCGTGGCCTGCCGGTCGTGACCTGGCACGAGGAGCGCGACGACATCCTCGCCGCTCTTGTCAGGCTGCCGGTCCTGGGCATCTGCTCGGACACGCCGGAACGGGTCGCGCATGCAAAGGCGCGCTTCATCTCTGCCCGAGGTGCTGAGGAAGCCGGTGTCTCTCTGCAAGCCGAGGATGTCGAAAACCACTGAAATTTGAGGGAGCCGTACTCCGGGGAGCTGAGTTCCGGTCAGGATTTGTTGGATAGGGTGTCCCTTTCGGCCGCAAATCAGGTTCATGATCGATTTTGAGATCGGTCATCTATGAGATGCGCTGCGCAGATGAGTGGACGGATGTTCAATGGGGTCGTGCTGCACCGTTGATGCTTGACGGGTGCCGAAGACAAAATCGCTCAACGAACGGAAAGCGGCCGTTTGTAAACTCAGTCCTGCAGCTCACACACTCGCAAGCCAAGGCGGCCTATCGATTGAACGCTAATCGCTGAACAAATTATTGGACGACAAGCCTGAGCCCTTGGGTCGAGGCTTGCGGTGGGCTTAATTGAGAGCCTGGTTTTTTGAGTTGAACTCTAGCCTGTTTGGTTCTTATTTTTTCGAAGTCATTACGAAAGCTCGTTGACCGGTTCGTCAATGCTCAGATTTATTCCACCGACCAATGGCGGGATTTTGCTCCCACGAGAATATTCAAAATATTTGTATGGTCTGAAATTAGATTGTCAAATTTGAAAACCGCTTAGACAAAATTAAAACTATAAAATAGGCAGTTTATATTTTTTTATACATAGATAATCATCTTTAATATATCGCATTACGTATATATTTCGTTTTTTATTGATTGATATGCGGGTGCTGAGATATTGTACTTTGAGAAAGTTCCGGCATTGTCAAATTTCACAGTTTGAGCCAGAAAATTAACTTTATGACCTCGCGGAACTTGCGGATGCGTTAATTTAGCGTTAATATGAAAATAGTCAGTCTCATGATTGTTGATGAGGAGAAGTTAATTATGAAATTTGGGAAAAGTCTTTGTCTAGCAGCAGTGGCCGTATTGGCGTCCGTCGGAACGGCGTCGGCTCTGCCGGCGGTTACGATTCTTGATTCGTCGACCGATGCATCGCCTGGCAATACCGCCGATATCTACGCTCCGACTTACGGCGCATTCACACCGTCGTCCTACACTTGGACAACAGGTGTAAACGTTGTTACGCCGCCTCCTGGAACTGTCGGCGGCAGCTACAAGTCTCCGTGGCATGGAACAGGTCTGGTTAATACGAATTCCTACTTTGCCGTCGGTCCGAATGAAAATTCCCCGAACCCGGCAACGCTGGATTTTAACGGAGCGATCGAATCGTTCACCTTCCTGTGGGGCTCGATCGACGCCTACAACACCTTGACGTTTGCTCTGTCCGGCGGCGGCACGTTTGAACTCACCGGTTCGGCGATTGCAGCCATCATTGGCAGCCCGTGTGGTTCGGCTGACAACTTTGCTTGTAACGCACTCATCCGCATCACCGGTTTGGGAGCCGATGCTCTTACCTCTGCAACGTTCCTGAGCGATCCGAAGCAAGCTTTCGAGTTTGCACTGCAGCCTGTGCCGCTTCCGGCTGGTGCTTTGCTGCTTCTGACCGGATTGGGTGGCTTGGCGCTCGTGCGTCGTAAGAAGAGTTCGTAATCAAAAGACTTCGCTGGCCCCGGTTTGATCGGGACCAGCTTGAAGAGAAACAAGAAAAGGCTCCGGGATAACCTCCCGGAGCCTTTACTGTTTGCGGACGCCAGCGCTTCCACTCCACCGCGTCATACCGGCGAAGCTGCGCATCCTCCAAGACCGGCAGCGTAACGACCACCAAAAGAAACATGGCAATATTATTGAATTGTCACGAGCGCCAGTCGTTTTCAAAGTACGGCGAAAGCGATTAGACAACAGCTGTCGAAGCACACTCTCAGTTTATCGCCGGCAAGGAAAAAGCGGCGCCAAAGTGATTGAAGTGCATCAGGTGGTGGTACGACGAGAGTGACGGAACGCGCCCACAATGTGTCAACTTGGATTGGTGCCCGCGTTTGCGAAAAGGCTTCCAACTGTCAATTCAGCTATTCTGACAACCTCCGCAAATTTAACTGTAGTTGCGTCAAAAAATTCCTTGGAGAAGTTTCAATTGTATCGGACGGATTGCGTTAACGGGAAGTGGCTAACGTAGCTGAGTGTCTTGAAAAATTCTGTAGCTATGGTTACCGGCCCGGATTTGCCTTTAAAATCAATGCGAAGGATTTCTTTACAACGATCATGTTTTTCATTTTTCCTCCAATAACACGTTGAAAGTGCACAAGGTCTGAAAGATTTGTTGCGACCCAACGGAAGCGTGATAAAAGTACTAAAGTTTTGTTAAATATGACGGAAATTAGAAGCAAAGGATTGAAAACATGAAGTTTTTGAAGGTAGCGGGAATGGCGGCCGCCGTGATGCTTGCCGCGTCTGCAGCGGCGAACGCAATGAGTGTAACGGCTACTCAGTTGAGCATGGCCGATCTTGATGGAATCGATCCGGTCGCCAATATCTCTGCGACCGGCGGGGTGAATTTCTTCCAGACTCTCACCGGGAACCAGTTCACCGGTGGATCGCTCACTGCAAGAACACCCTGGGAAGGGTCGAAGCACGAGGACAACGGCGTATACAGCTCCGTTCAAGCTGGAGGAAGCGCTGTCTTCGAATTTGCCGAACTCCAGACCGGGCTATCGATGATTTGGGGTTCGCCAGACACCTACAATGATCTCGTCCTGACTTTCATAGTCGGCGGCGCCGAGACCTCGATCCTTGCCTCCACTCTTGGTGTCACGCTTGGCTCCGGCGCGGCGTTGCTCGAAATCGCGGGCGTGAGTTTCGATAGTCTGGTTCTTTCGTCAAGCCAGAACGCATTCGAGTTCGCGAACCTCAACACCACCACGGCTGTGCCGCTGCCGGCCGGTGGCTTGCTGCTGGTGACCGCGATGGGTGGCCTCGCGTTGGTGAGGCGCAGGAAGTCCGCATAGCTTTGGGACTCGAAGGCTTCGGAGTGTCCGGAACCGACCTGAGAACAGACTTAAAAAGGGCTTCGGGAGAACCTCCCGAAGCCCTTTTAGTTTGCAGACAATGGTATTGTCTTCCTCCGCTCCATGCTCGCCAATCACCATGGAGGCCGGCATGAGAGCGCCGATCTTTCCGGTATCCTTCTTCATCCGGGAGTCTCGCCGTGCCTCCCGCTCCACATCTGCTTCGAGGTAGGAGGCCGTGGCCGGAAATTGCTCTGCGTTGACGGGGGAGGGGTGCAGTCGTTCAGCTCTCCGCGCTCAACCCGTCGAAGGCAGCCAGCGCCTCGGAGCCGTAGATCATCGACGGCCCGCCGCCCATGTAGACCGCCACACCGATGACCTCGAGGATTTCCTGGCGGTTGGCGCCAAGCCTTGCGGCCGCGCGGGCGTGATAGGCAAGACAGCCGTCACAGCGCGCGGTGATGCCGATGGCCAGAGCGATCAGTTCCTTGGTCTTGGCGTCGATCGCCCCGTCCTTCATCGCGGCGCCCGCCAGGGCGCCGAAACCTTTCGCGGCGTTCGGGATGCCTTTTCGGACCTCGGCCATGCGGCCGTCGGTTTGGGTGACGAAGTTGTTCCAGTCGGAAATGGCCATGAAAGCCTCCTGCGCGGTTTGAGTTAATCCTATAGTTCTGAAATTTTGAAAGAAAGCTAGGGCGGACTTGCAAATTACGGGTCGCAAATCAAACCAGGGGACGCAACGCCGGCTGTGGAGAGCCGCGCACAAGCCTTTGCGTCATGCGCCTGGGGACGCAGACCGTCCCTGCTCTCTTGTGCCGGGTTGATCCCTGAAACTGACTGTTCTGGAGCCGTTTCCTGGCGCTTGCTATCGCAACGCGTCGTCGATGCGCTCTACTTCAACCTGCGGCATGTTGCGGCTTGTTGAACTTGATTTTTTAAGTCAGGTTATGCTCCAAACGCCGTGAAACGGCACTCACACACATACGTCAGGAGCAGGACAATGTTTATCGCCATGAACCGGTTTGCCATCGTCAAAGGTCAGGAAGAGGCCTTTGAGACCGTTTGGAAAGAGCGGGACTCCAAACTGGCCAAGGTACCGGGCTTTCAGAAATTCCACCTGCTCAAGGGCCCGTTCGACGAGGAGGCCGGCACGACGCTGTATGCCACGCACACCACCTGGAACAGCCAGGAGGACTTCGTGAACTGGACGAAATCCGACCATTTCAGGGAAGCGCACAAGAATGCGGGCAGCAATCGCGACCTTTATGCCGGTCCGCCGCGTTTCGAGGGGTTCGAAACCGTCCTGAGCGAGTAGGTCCACACCCATTGAGATGAGGGGGCCCCGAGAGATGATCCTCAACGCCTTCGTCCCGAGACGGACCTGACGGTCGGTCTCGGGATGAAGCGAGCGAGAAGAAGAGCGTGCCAGAACCGCGGGACCGTGTCCGGAGCGATTACCCCAGCACCACGACCTTGGTGCCGACGCTGACACGGTCGTAGAGATCGATAATGTCCTGGTGCCACATGCGGATACAGCCGGAGGAGGCGTTGGTGCCGATGCTGCTGGGCTGGTTGGTGCTGTGGATACGGTAGAGCGTGTCCTTGTTGCCTTGCCAGAGATATAGGCCACGCGCGCCGATCGGGTTCCGGGGACCGCCTTCCTGCCCGTCCTTGTATTTGGCGAGCTTCGGGTCGCGGGCGATCATTTCCTCCGGCGGAAACCATTTCGGCCATTCCCGTTTGTAACGGATCACCGCTTCGCCGTTCCAGGCAAAGCCTGCCCGGCCGACGCCGATGCCGTAGCGGATCGCCCGCCCGCCGGGCTGAATCAGATAGAGAAACTTCTTCTTTGGGTCGACGACGATGGTTCCCGCGGGATATCTGGACGGATAAAACACCGTCTGGCGCAGATATTGCGGATCGAAGTTCTGATACTTGATCCCGGGCAGAGAGAAGCCGCCATCCCTGGTCGGGGCGTAGGCGGTGGCATAGTCCGGCGTGCCGTCGGCGAGCGGTGTCAGTCCGGCCTGAATGACCCCGCTCTGCTGGCTTTGGCAGGCCGCCAGCGCCAGGGGAAGTCCGGCAACAAAGAAACGGCGGCTCAGTTTCAACGCCATATTCATGTCCTTTCAAGCGCTCCCCAGCGGCAGCGCATCTGTTTGCCGGAGGAAACGCGTTAAATCAGTTTGGCGAACGCCTGGCGTCCTTGGGAAACGCGTGGTCATTCCGAAATGAAACCATCGGTTTCGAAACGCTTGCCCGGCAGCAGCCCCTTGCCGGCACAGAACGTCCGAGATCCTGACGGGATCGGCTAATTGGTGAAACTAGAAACGCTAACGCTCCGGAAAATCAACACAATTATGGTAAACCAACAATTAATGCCGCTGCGGAATCTCGAAGTCGAGGGGGGCACAAAAGCGTCAGCCGGTCTGGTGTCGGACAGAAGCCGGGGCGTGCGGGCAAATCGTGTTGCCGGTCACAAGGCCGGGACAGACGACCGGTTAACGTACCCGCGACGGGCCGACCGCGATCTGCCGCAGGATCTTTGATTTTACCGGTTCGCCGACAGGATGATACTTTACCGCCATTAGAAGGCGCTCGGTTAAGCACAGTTCATTTACCGGATTTGACGACATGCGTTTGATTGGATTGGTGACGACCACGTTTCTTCTGTCCTGCCTTTTGGGAACATCCGCAGTCGCATTGTCCGTCCCGTTGCCCGGCAAATCGGGGATGTCCCTCCCAAGCCTTGCCAGCGAGCCGTTGCTCGTCGCCGCAAAGGACAAAAAATCCCGGCGCCAGGACAACGTGAAACTGGGACAACAGTGGCTGAAGGCACTCGGCTATTACACCGGGAAGATCGACGGGCTCGCCGGCCTTGGAACGCAGACCGCCATACGCCGTTTCATGGAGGACGCCGGCCTGAGCGGGCGGTTCGATGCGAAAGCGGCGACAGCCCTCATGTTCGCGGTGGATATCAAGGAAGCGCAGGACATTTCGGCAGAGGAGGCACTGACCCTGCTCCCCGGCGCCCTTCGGGCCAAGAAGCAGGGGGAAAGGGCGGAAAAGGCCCGGGAAACCGGCGAGACGGCAGAGGCGGAAAAGCTGTTCCGGTCCGCGCTGGCCGGTTTCGAGGCGAGCACCGGATTGAACAACCGGTTTGCGGACAAGGCACTTGAAGGACTTGCCTCGATGCTCGACGACGCGGATCGGACGAGCGACGCCGGGGAGGTTTACGAAAGGCTCGCGGGCGTTCGCGAAACGATGTTCGGCGAGGAACATGCGAAGACGCTTGAAGCGCTCAATCTGCTCGGCTTGAACTTGACTGCGCAAAAGCGTTATGCGGAGGCGGAGGATCTCCTCAAACGGGTTCTTGCCATCCGCGAACGTGTGCTTGGACCAAACAGCCCCGGCACGCTCACCTCGACCGGCAACCTCGGCCTGACGCTCAAGAAGCTGGGACAATTCGAGGAAGCGGAAAGTCTTTTGCGGCGGGCCCTGGAAGGCAGGGTCAAGGTTCTGGGCGAAACCGCAACCGCGACGCAGAACATGCTTTACGAGATGGCGGTCTTCCTCGATGACCGGGGCCGCTACCGCGAGGCCGAACCCTTTTACCGCAGGTATTCCGCAGCCAGGGAAAAAACACTGGGACCGGAGGCGCCCAAAACGCTCAGTGCGCTCAATCGACTCGGGCTGAACCTCGTGGATCAGGGGCGCTACAAGGAGGCGGAAACTCTTTACAAGCGGATCCTGGAAGCACGCGAACGCACGCTCGGGCCCGATCATCCCGACACGCTTGTGTCCGTCGGCAACTTCGGCAATCTTTACAAGAAAATGGGACGGCGCAAGGAGGCAGAGGCCTATGATCGGCGTGCCTATCTATCGAAGCAAACGGCTCTTGGTCCGGAGCATCGATCGACGCTGATTTCTCTCAATAACCTGGCTTATAACTACCTGGTCCAGGATCGTTACGATGAGGCGGAAAAGCTCTTTCTGAGTCTGTATGAGATCGTAAAGCGGAAGTATGAAGCGGACGATCCCGACCTCTTGCTTGTGGAACACAACCTCGGCTTTCTCTATGAACGGAGAGGGCTCCATGACAAGGCTGAAGGTTACTACAAGCGTGTTCTCGCGGCACATGAGCGCGTCCTCGGGCCTGAACATCCCGAAACGCTTTCCGCAGTGGCCGATCTTGCGTCAAATTATCAGTGGCAGGGACGGTACGGCGATGCCGAGCGTCTGATGATGCGCGCGCTCGAGGGCAGAACGCGAGCGCTCGGGGAAAAGCATCCGCGCACGCTGACCTCCATGAACGATCTTGCCCTTTTGTATGAGGACCAGGGCCGGCTGGACGAAGCGGAGCGGCTCTTTCGAAAAACTCTGGATCTGAGAACCGAGGTACTTGGGGAGGGCCATCCGGCGACCCTGACTTCGGTGAACAACATGGGGTTCATTTATGAAAGCCTGCGCCGCTACGAAGAAGCTGAACCGTACTTCTCACGCTGTATGACCGCCCGTGAGCAGCTTTTCGGGCCCGACAATCCGGACACGCTGATTTGTGTCAACAATCTCGGGTTTCTTTATTATCGGTTGAAGCGATACGACGAAGCTGAGCCATTGTATGAGCGAGCGCTCGAAAGCAGGGAAAAGGCTCTGGGACCGGAACACCCACGCACGCTGCTGTCGGTCAACAACCTCGCCCGGCTATACGAGAAGCAAAAGCGTTACCCGGAGGCGGAACGGCTTTACCTCAGAGCGCTCGAAGCCAAGGAACGCGCGCTCGGTGAGGACCATCCGAGCACCCTGCTCTCCCTGAACGACCTGGCGGATCTCTACCACAACCGGAAAACCCACGACAAGGCGATCAGGGTCTGGCAGGCGGGACTGGCGGCGCTTCCGGCCTGGGTGGAAAGAACCGGCTTCGAACCCGGCGGGTCCTTCGAGCTTCCTCTGGCTCTCGACAAATATCTTCAGTCCGCCGCCGAATCCGGCCTGTCGATGCCGGAAGCCGGCCGGCAGACCTTAAAGGCGCAGGGCTGGTTTACCTATGACACGCTCGACAAGGCGCTGGCCGATCTCGGCGCACGGCTGGGCGCGGACAATCCGGCCACAGCGGACCTACTGAGGCGAAAACAGGATGTAAGGGACAAAATTGCCGGCCTGCGCCGCCAATTTGCCCAAACCTTCTCCGAGACCGGGGATAAGGAAGACCGCAGGCAGGAATTGCAGCGCCAGATCACGGCCCTGGAGCGGCAGATCCAGGATCTGGACCAAAAGATCGCGGCCGAGGCGCCGGACCTGTTCGAACTTTCGAGCGCCCGGCCGCTCGACGTGGAGGAGGCGCAGGCACTTCTGGACCAAGATGAGGCCATAGTGGCTTTCGCATGGGCCAAAGAGGCGGTTTATGTCTGGTTCATCCGCTCCGACAGTATCGATTTCAGGGCGGTGCCGCGTCCGGAGCGCCTGGCCGGTCTCGTATCGGACCTCAGATCGTCCGTGGACCTGAGCGTGCCGGCCCAGACGGCACAGGCGTTGAAGGGACAGCCGGAAAGATGTCTTTTAAGGTCGGAAGTACGCGGACTTGAAACCCGGGTCTTCAACCTGTGTTCCGCGCACGAGCTCTACCGGGCACTGCTGGAGCCATTCGCGGACGAGCTCGGCGGGGTGAGCAACCTGATCGTCGTCCCCGACGGGCCGTTGGAGGAACTGCCCTTTTCCCTTCTCGTCAGGAAAGCGCCGGATGGGGGCGATCCGGCCTGGCTGGTCAGGGACATGGCCGTCTCACTGCTGCCGACCACCTCCAGCCTGCGCGTGTTGAGAACGGCGCGCCCCGGCGGGCCGGACGGCCGAGATCCCTATCTCGGCATCGCCCCTGGCGACTTCAAGTCCGGCGACGGCCCGGCGGGCCAGCGTGGCGGTCTGGCGCCGCTTCCCGGGACGCTCAAGGAAGTGCGCAGCCTGTCGGAGATCCTGGGCGCAAGCGGCGAGGGCACCGTCACGGGCGAACGGGCCAGCGAGGAATTCGTCAAGACGGCGCAGCTTCAGAACTACCGTGTCCTGAGTTTCGCGACGCACGGGCTATTGGCGGGAGAGGTCGCGAAGTTGACGGACGGAGCGATCAAGGAGCCGGCGCTCGCCTTCTCGCCCTCCAACGGAGGGGAAGACGGATTTTTAACGGCGACGGAAGCCGCGACCCTGAAACTGAATGCCGACTGGCTGCTCCTGTCGGCCTGTAACACGGCGGCGGCGAATGACGAGGTCTCCAGCGGCTATTCCGGTCTGACCCGAGCGTTTTTCTTCGCCGGTGCGAAATCGCTGCTCGTGTCCCATTGGTCGGTGGACGACGCATCCGCGCTGACCCTGATGCTGGAAACCGTGCGTCGCGAAGCGAACGGCTCGGCCGAAGACAAGGCCTTCGCCCTGCGCCAGGCGATGCTCAAGCTGATGAAGGAACCGGCCTACGGCCACCCCTTCTTCTGGGCACCGTTCTCGCTGATCGGCGACAACCGCTCCCGACCTTAAGTCTCTGGCAGGTTTGCCAGAGCGCGTTCGATTTCCGTCGTCACCGCGGGTGAAAGCGGTGGTGTCGGGGTCGGAAACCAGGCGATCAGCGCCCCGTCCGGGCCGAGCAGATACTTGTGGAAGTTCCAGTGGGGCCGGGCGGCGCGTCCGAGCTCGGATGTCGCCCACCGGTAAAACGGATGCGCCGATTTGCCCTTCACATGGGTCTTGGCCGTCATCGGAAACCTGGCGCCGTAGGTCGCCTCGCAGAAGCTCGCGATGTCGCCGTCCGTCCGCGGCTCCTGGCCGCCGAAATCGTTGGACGGCACGCCGAGAACCACCAGCCCCCGGTCCCGGTAAGTCTCGTAAAGCGTCTGCAGCCCGCCGATCTGGCCGCTGAAGCCGCATTCGGTCGCCGTGTTGACGACGAGCACGAGCTTGCCGGAAAACGCCTTGAGGGAAAGCGGCTCGCCCTCGGGCGTGGCGAAGGCGAAGCCGTGCGCGCTGGCCCCCATGTGTTTGGGTATGGCGGTTTCCGCTGTCGCGGGAAAGGCGGCGGCCAGTGCGCTCATGAGAAGTGCAAGGGACTGGATAAGGCGGGTCATCGTCGGTCCTCCGGTTTGACCCGTTTACGGGACAGGCGGGTGAAAGGTTCACCCGAAGCGGATGGAATGCATGTCAGGTTACCCTGCCATGGCCGCCTTGTCCCACCCTTGCCGTCACTTGTTTCCGCTTGCGACCGTCTTCGGCTTTGCCATGCCGTCGTCAGGCTCCTGGCCGAAAAACGTGCCGCCGAGCTGACCGCCCGTGCTGGTCTTGTCCGCGGTCTTGCGGATCCTTCGGGCCTCTTCCTCGGCTGCTTTGCGATCGTTGGGGTTGAGCTGCTTCAACGGTTGGGTCATCTGTCGCTCCTTTCCTTTTGGGTTCCGGAATAAAACGGATGGCGGCGCCATTGGTTCCCTCGACAGGCGGCGCCGGGGTCTCAATTGTGACAGCCCCGGGAAGCTGCGCTATCATTCAGGCCATTGAAACGGGGTGCGGAGAGGCCTCTGCCAGACCGCGCATGGGAGGGACGAATGGAGCTGCTGATCCTCTGCGCGGGGGCGGGCGAAAAGGCGTGGCACGGCATGAAATCCGACCGGCCTTTGCGTACCGCGGGCAAACGCCAGGCCCAGAAGATCGGCGCCCATCTGGGACGCGGGAAGCTGCGCCCCGACATCATCCTGACCGACGGCAGCCACCGATCTGTTGTCAGCGCGGAAAAGGCGCTCAAGGCCGCCGGCTGGACCGCGCGCAAGATCGCCTCCGACAGCGGGCTTGCCGTCGGCGCCCTGCCGGAGCTGTCGGGCAGCAAACGGGCGCTTCTGGTCGCGCTGCCCGCCGCGGTGCGCGTTCTCTCCGGTCATCTGGCGCTGGATCCTCCGCCGGACATCAGGCCCGGGGTCCTGTTCCGCTTGGCGCTGAACGGGGGGCGTCCGCGTCTCACGACGTGCACCGATGCGCGGGACCTGCCCGATCTTTTTCCCTATCCCGCCCCGGACGGCCCGGAAAGCCGCGAGCGGCCCGCCTATTACTACCGCCAGTCCGCCGTCATCCCCTTTCGGCGCACGGCGGCGGGCACGCAGGTTCTGGTCGTCGGGTCATCCGGCGGCCGTCACTGGACCGTTCCAAAGGGCATTGTCGAACCGGGCCTTTCCGCCGCCGCCTCGGCGAAGGTCGAGGCCTGGGAGGAGGCGGGCGTTGAAGGCCGGGTCGTCAGGGAACCGCTCGGCAGCTTCAATTATGAAAAATGGGGTGCCACCTGCGCCGTCACCGTCTTCGCCATGGAAGTCACCCGGGTGCTGGATGAGACCCTCTGGGAGGAACGCCACCGCACCCGCAAATGGGCCTCCCGCGAGGAAGCCGCCAGCCTCTTGAAGCAGCCCGCCTTCGGGGCGATGGTCGCCGCGGTTTGAGGGGAACGGTAGGCGGGACGAGTTGTGCCCCTCCACCGTCATTCCGGACAAGTGCAGCAAAGCTGCGCGCCGATCCGGAACCCAGAGGTATTTTGCGCCCCTGGCGCTCACTTTTTCAACGATGGTACGCGTGGATTTGGTGCTCGCCTGGGCTCGCGCTGATTTCTGGTTTCCGGATCGGCGTGCAGCTGCGCCGCACTTGTCCGGAATGACGGTGGAGGAGTCTCACCCCGTATCGTCCGCGTAGACCCGGATATAGCGCCCGCCGACTTCTATGCCGATGAAGCGCTGGTGGAAGGTGAGACAGAGGCGCTGGGCGAGCGCGACGACCCTGTCCGCGTCGCCGGCGCGGAAGCGGGCGATCAGCACGGGGTGCATCGTTCCGTCGTAATAGCCGATCCCCTCCTGGATCACGACGGAGGGAAAGCTCTCGCCGATGGCGGTGGCGAATCGTTCCGCGTGACCGGGCGGGAAGGGCTCGTTCTCGGTGTTGGCCAGGTAGACCAGATGGACCTGCTCGCCGATGGCGTTGTTAAGATGCCGTTCGGCAAGCCCGCTCGGCTCCGCCGGCGCGGCCCCGGTCAGCACGGCCTCGACCGTATCGGCCGTCTCGTCGAAGATCTCTTCCAACCGGTCATGGGTGCCGCGCGCGGCCGCCCCCAGCGCCCGGCAGTCCGACAGATAGGCGAGCTTTCTCTCCTTCGTCCATCCGGCCGGCGGCGAGCTTGCCACCGCGCGCATGTTGGAGATCACGTCGGCGAGCTTGACCATCCGGCTGTCGGCGGGTTTTTTGGCCATGACCGCGATCCGCCGCGCCCGGCGCTCGGCCTTCGGCAGCGACATGTCGTCGGAGTTCTCGGCGACCATCCGCGCGATTCGCACCCCGAACTCTGCGCGCAGCTGCGCTTCGGAAAGGCCGCAATCCTCCAGCGTGTCGTGAAGAAGCGCCGCCGCCAGCAGCCCGGCATCCTCCGCCCCGGTCGCCTCGGCGAGCACCTCCATCACCTCGATCAGATGATTGACATATGGCTCCTGCGCCGGCCCCTTGCGCCGCTGATCGCAATGCGCCTTCGCCGCAAAGGCGAGGGCCCGGGTAAGAAGAAGAATGTCGTCGCTCATGGGCGACGAGGGTAGGGGCAGACAGTGTCGAGGGTGTGACGAGGCAACCGGCGGCATTTTAGACTTTCGTCATCTTCCTTCCCCTTCGTGCCAGGCCAGACAGCTTGTCGATTGTCATTCCTGCGCAAGCGGGAATCCAGGAAACGCCAACGTTTAAATCCTGCTTCGGCCTTCATACCAGCTCCGGGGTTACTGGATCCCGGTCTCGCCGCTTCGCATCAAACCGGGACGACAATTAGGGCGAGCGGCAATCATGTCCGGGCACGACCGGGGAGTATAGGTCCCACATCCCTTTGAGTTTTTCCGGATGACACAACCTGTGCGCTAGAATAGCGTGCTTCATATGAGTTCAAGCGATTGGTCAGACACGGAAAACGACGCCGTCGTGGCGGCGTGGTTTTCCATGCTTGGCGACGAGTTATCAGGAAGATCCTACATCAAGGCTGAACGGAACAGGCTGTTGCAGGACCAGACCGGTCGCAGTCGGGGCTCTATCGAATTCAAGCTCTGCAACGTTTCGGCTGCCGCCAAGGGTTTTGCTCTGCCTATCGTCAAAGGGTATCAGCCCAAGTTCAATTTTCAGATGTCTCTCGCGGAAGCGGTTGCCCGCTGGCTGGCATTGAACCCCTTGTGGGAACCAGCCCTCAATGAGGCAATCTCTACCGGAGTGGGCGAGGCACCGTCCCTTTTCCTGGAGGTCGCCCCAACGCTTCGAAATGCCCCGCCTCCGGAAGAAACAGAGAAGTTGACAGCTGTCGCCCGGCGCTTTGATGTTGCCGGTCGCGATGAACGGAACAGGGCACTGGGACTTGCGGGTGAAGAGTTCGTATTCCGGCATGAACAAGGCTTGCTTCATCGGCAGGGGCGCAGCGACCTCGCAAGACGCGTGCATTGGATTTCACGTGAGGAAGGCGATGGGGCTGGGTACGACATTGCCAGTTTCACACCTGAAGGCCGAGACCGTCTTATCGAGGTCAAGACAACCAATGGCTGGGAACGTACGCCCTTTCACATCTCAAGAAACGAACTTGAGGTGGCCGACACGAGACGCGACGATTGGTACCTTTTCCGCCTTTTCGAATTCGTCCGAGGACCCAGGGCTTTTGAACTCAGGCCTCCGTTGGAGGCGCATGTGGCGCTGACGGCAACGAGTTTTCAGGCGAGTTTTGGATAGGCAGAAGTTGGGGAGCTACCGAGCTCCAGCGTGAACGATTGTCCCCTTCCTCTTGCCCGCCCTTTCTGCAATATGCTCCCGTGGCGTAAATTTGCCTGCGCCGCGCCGACGACCGAAGCCCGCGAGAAACTCATTCTGGCCGCCGGCAACATTCTGGGGATCGGCAAGGTCGAGGAGGAAATAACCGTCAGCGCCAGCGAGCCGGAAGCCACCTTCCACACGGTGGAAAAGGGCGACACGCTCTGGAAGGGCGCCGAAAAGGCCTTTGGCAACGGCTCCAAGTACCCGGTGATCTTCGAGGCCAACAAGTCGATGCTGTCCGATCCGGACAAGATCTACCCGGGCCAAGTCCTGCGCATTCCCGCGCTCTGAGAGTTCCGGAATCTCGGAACCCTGCCATGGCCCTCGCAGGGGCCATGGTTTTTTATGCCGGAATTTGCCGCATCAGCAGGTCTCGCAAGGGCTTCTCCCTGTTCTGGTAACAGGGCTGCTCTTCGGCAGAGACCTGATCGGGCGCCTCAGTCCCGTGCCTTTCGCCCCAGATAGACGGCCTGGGTGAACGGGCGCCCGTCCTGCAGGGGGTTTTCAAAGACGACCGGTTCGGCCCAGGCTTCGTCGAATGCGGTGCCGAGCAGCGCCGTGATTTCCTCGTCCGGAGCCTCGTCGGACCAAAGGCCCACGACGCCGCCCGGTTTCAGAAAGCTGCTAAGGGCGCTGAGGCCGTCCGGCGTGTAGAACCCCTTCGATCCGCCGTGCAGCAGCCGGTCCGGCGTGTGGTCGATGTCGATCAGGATGGCGTCGTAGCACCGGCCCGGCCGGTCGGCATCGAAGCCTTCCTTTGAGGCCGCCATGGTAAAGAAATCGCCCTGCACGAGCCGGCAGCGCGGGTCGTCGGCGAGTTCCGTCTTCATCGGCACCAGGCCTTCCCGGTGCCAGCGGATCACCGGTTCCAGAAGGTCGATCACCGTCAGATCCGCCACACTCTCGTGGGCGAGAACAGCCTGGGCGGTGTAGCCGAGGCCCAGCCCTCCCACCAGAACATCAAGGGCCTCACCGCTCAGCGCGGCCAGCCCCTTGTCGGCCAGCGCGATTTCCGAAGCGGTAAAGAGGCTCGACATCAGGTGCTCTTCCCCGAGCAGGATCTCAAAGACGTCGGTCTTCAGCGCCAGGATATGCCTCCGGCGCAGGGAAATCGCGCCGATGGGCGTGGGGGCGTAGTCCAGTTCTTCAAACAGTGCACTCATCGGCCCACCGTGACGGCTGCCAGGAACTTTGGAAAGGGGCGATCCGCGCAATACCGGAAAAACATGGTCGCGGGGCAACAAGGGAGCGTTCGCCTGACCGGATTGCCGACCTTGCTTGCTTGAGGCGCCGCGGATCGGCAACCGCTTCGCTCAGTCCACGGTTTCCGTCGCGAGCCTGGTATCGAGAAGTTCATCTTCAGCCAGGATGTAGATTTCCTTCGGGGGCGTATTGAGGGAATGGACCATCAGGCCCGGATCGATACCCATCTCTATGAGGTATTCCATGGTTTCCCCCTGACCGTTCTGAATCCCTTCCACTGCCAGGAAAACGGGCATGTAGCCAGGGGTTTCATAATAATGCTGATGCATGCCGACGGCGGACGCCCTGGAGGCTGTACGCTTCACGCCGGACGCAAAAATGTAGGGGCACGACGAAAGGCACACCAGACCGGGCAGCATTGCGGTGTCCAGTTCGGCTGCACGCAGGCTCCGGCCGATCGCCAGGGCTTCGCTCACATTTCCCCCGGGGCTGTGGAGCGTGACCAGTTTGGGGGCGTCTTCCAGGCTGGCAAGGAAGCTCGTGAAGCGTTCAGCGTCACCGGACGAGATCTGGCCATTCATGAAGATCGCTTTCCCCGGCTCGCCCCCGGGTTCGCTCCTGTCGATCACCTCGAACTGGAGCCTTTGAGGCATGTCGCCCGGAATTTCGACAGCCGGCGAGGCCGGTGTCCGTGTGAAGTCGGGAATGGTGCGGGTCGGATCGTAACGTCTTACCTGATCGCCGGGAGTTGTGGGGCCGGCAGGCAGTGCATCGTTGCCGCCGAACCCCGGTGTCCATTGTGCCTTCAAACCAGAGAGGACCAGCAGGGTCGCCAGGATCGCCTGGGCGACCAGGACCCACTTCAGGCTGCGCTGGATCGTTATTCGCGAGGTATCAAAGCGCTCGGAAAACACCTCCTGCTACTCCGCGGCATTGAGGTTTGCAGGCCCCGAGGTCTCTGCAGGTTCTGACGTTTCCGCATTTGCGACACGGCGCAGGACTTCCTTGTCCGCCGCACCCATCGAAGCCTCGACATCCTTCATTGCGTTGATCGCTGCCTTCAGGTCTGCGAGCGTCAGGGTTTCCTCGATGCTCAGGCCATCCCGGCCGCTGCGGATCGAGGCCTGGGTGATCGCGAGGACAAAGACCAGAACGGCGGGCAGGAGGTCGATCGCAATTGCGCCGGCCCAGGAGGGCACAAAATTCCCTGCGTATCTGATCACCGCGTCGGCGCTCGAGATCGGATTATAGGCCGTCTCCAGAGGCGGCTCCAGCGCCAGCACTTCATCGGCTGCCCGCTTCAGGGTCTGGCTGCGCTGGTCGAGTGCGTTAAGCACGGATGCGATGGTGCTCGATTGCGCGTCCCGCACACTGCTGTTCCGGCCATCGAGTTCGGGAAGAACGACGGATGCAGGCAGGTCCTCGGCAGCGCGCGCGACGAGCGGTGCAACGGAGTACTGGTTGAGGTTTGCAATGACGCCTGCAAGGCGCACGCTTTCCTCCGAAAACGCGACCGACCTTTGTTCAACCGGGCCGGGGGCAACGGTCAGGGCCCGCATGCGCCCGAGGATTTCGTTGCCCTGGGCAAAGGCAGCGTCGATCAGCGGCTGTTGTTCCGATATCTGCGCTTCAAGGTTCTGGAGTTCTTCCGTCTTTTGCGTCAGAACCCGGAAGACCGCGCCTTCACCTGCCGTGCCCGAGAGTTCGCCGGAGCGTTCCTGTTGGGCAAGCGCCTCGAAGGCTTCCTTGGCACGTTGGACCTCGCGTCCGAGAGCCTGGCCCGAGAGAGCGATCTCATGTGCCTGCTCCAGGGCCGCCTGGTAGTCGCGGACCGTCGTGTCCAGATGCTGTTCGACAGCAGCCGATCCCGCAAGCGCGGCTGCGTTGAGCCAGCTCGACATGGCGATGATTGCAGCCGATCCCACAAGCATCGAGACCGAAAGCCCTATGAAACCGGCCGCACTGCGCATCGCGGGCATAAGCCGGAGCATGTAGCTCCAGAAGACGAAGATGCCGACCGACACGGCGACCGAATAGGCCACGGCCGCGAAGAAACTCATCGGACCCGTATCCTCCAGCAGGGAGGACACGCCGAGATAGGTGTAGATACCCGAAGCGATTGCCAGAACGCCGAGCGCCGCAGGCGTGAAGGTTTCAAGCCATGCAAGATGGGCTTCAAGCTCCTTTGCGGTGCGAAGGCCTTTTGCTTCCGCGGCGGTCAGTTTCGTCTGGCGTTCGTCCATGGCACTTCCTCACAAGCTCGCATGTAGCTTAGCTAGGGTGTCGACCCATAAAACCAAGCATTGCGGCGTTGTTTCGGCAAAGGTGCGCGAGGAAAAGCGTTGAGAGCCGTGCCGGTGCACGGTGCGGGGCTTTGGGGCGTCAACATTTCGGATGTTCCAGGCACTGAGGCCGTATCCCAATAGTCTACGTTCATTCTACGTGCGGCGAATTCCCGCAATGGGCGGGGAGCTGCCATTCGCTGCGATGCAACTGACCGGCTCATTTCGATACAAAGCTGACAATCGGGTTCAAGCATTTAACTTGCTATGTTAGGAATTATTCTTAAAGTTGCATCGCGCGAACTCGCTCGCATGCGTGCAGTTTGATTAGACCAGAGGAATTTCATCAAGTGAGTACAGCCATCAAACGCGGGTTTATCTCCGACTCCATACAAAACGCAGCGATCGAGTTGAACCTTACCGAAGATGACGCGTTCGTGCACTGGTTTTACTCCATCTTGTTCGAGGCTGATCTCGATGAAGTTCCTGATGATGAACTGGTCGATGGGCCCGGTGAACGGCAAATCGATATCTTTAAGATTGAAGTAGATGATAGCAGCCAGTCAGTTCACATTCGTCTAATTCAAGTCAAAAACACACAAGGTTTTTCCGCAAATACTGTATCGCTTATGAAGACTGGCATAGAATTTATTTTTCTGGCCAGAAAGGCCGAATATCAAGCCAATCCAAATTTAAAATTGGTGGAAAAGATAGAGAACGCAAGAGAGCTGATCAGGCAATATGGCAACAACAGCGTTAGTGTATCTTGTTACTTCGTAACACTTGGGGACGAGGCGGACATTGCAGAAGAAGCGATGGCCAACAAAGGCAATATTCTACGAGAATTTTCGGACAGTGGAGTTTTCGCCAGCTTTGATTTTTACTTCATCGGGGTCAATGAACTCGATCGAATAAATAATTTGAGGCGAAACAGTGTACGCCAAATCGATGCAAACATTCCGATTGTGTATGATGCAAACCGACCTTCGATTGTCGAATTTGACACTGGCGGCGTCAGAAGCGTGCTTTGCACAGTTAAGGGAAGTGACCTTGCCGAGCTAGCACAAACTGAGCCACGAGATGCAATCTTCGACGCGAATGTCAGAGGTAATCTGGGCCTTGGTGGGCAGGTAAACAAATCGATCTATGAGACCGCGACTAACGACGAAGAATCACACAGTTTTTGGTACATGAACAACGGTGTAACAATGGTCTGCGATAGATTATCGGTGGTTAGAGACCCAGATACGCCCTCAGTTCGTGTCGAGAAAGTACAGATTATCAATGGCTGTCAAACAACATCATCTTTACGCTCCGCTTTTGAAGATGAAATGCTAAAAGACGACGTAAAGGTTCAAGTCAAAATCTACGAGTCGAACGACTTTGATTTTGTAAACAACGTAGTCATAGCAACGAACAATCAAAACTCGATTGGTTCTCGTGATCTGCATGCAAATGACGAGATACAGCAACTTATCCAAAGGAAGATCAGCGAAGATTTTGGCCTTTTTTACGAAAGAAAACGAGGAGAAGCTAAGAGCGCAGGTGTACCTAAATCCGAGGTGATTGGTTTGGAAAAGGCAGGCCAAGCTTATTTAGCGATATTCAAGAACCAGCCCACTATTAGCCGCGCTCAAAAGTACAAAGTGTATTCCCCGGAGTTTTACAATGACATCTACGGCAAAGCACAGCCTTGGCAGCTTGCGGCTTCCCACGAAATCTACAGGTTTGCGGAAACGCGAGGGAGAAGAGCCTACCGGGAGCTCCCTCCAGAAGATCCATCACGAAACATCTTGAATTATGGTGTCTTCCACATTTGTCGCATATTGTGGTGGGTTTTAGTAAATGAGCATGGCTTGGATCCTCGAAATGAGGCCGCAGCAATGGCTGCCGCTCGAGAGGAAAACGACTTGCTTGAGACTGCTTATGCTAGAGCACACACCATTCTCTCCGAGGTCGTAGACCAGAACAATGAGAGCCTCATCAATCTGAACAATTACTTTAAAAAGGCGCAATCCCAACAGAATATCAACCAATACCTTCAGAGCCAGCTCGACTAACTTTCTGAGGATTGACTTGTTAGAGTCTGTGTACAAACAGTTAACGACAGCTTTGTGGAGTTTGATTGCAGCACCTGACTCAAGCGTGGAAGGTCCGTTTGAGACGTGTTCGTGAAATCTGACAATGGTTGATTTGTCCCGCGTAGCAGGTCAGAGGTGCCTGATGCTTTGCACACGCAGCGAACATCGGCTTCGACGGGACGCAGCGCAGCAAGATGATAGTCAAGCGAACGGCGGGGCCGGGCCGTTGCCAAAGAGACCGCTAATTCGCTTACATTTGGATATGATCAAGTACCTTTCAAACGCGCTAGGTCGCTTCGTTGAAGTTGTCGGCGTTGTCACGGCCTTAGTATTTGTGTTTGAGCTGACTACAGCCAACAGAGGTTTGCCGTCGATTGATTTGGATGCTACTGAGAAAATAAGTGCCTTTAAGTTTTTTGAAGCCAACAATAGAGTAGTTGTCTACATATCATTTAGCTTAGATCGCGATATGTTTAAGGATGCTTCCACGGGATTGTATTCCGATCCAATAAGGGTAGATGCGCTCGGAAATTTGGGTGGAGCCGTACTCTTGGTGAATTGGCAGTCGCTTTCTAATAGCTATCTTGCAGAAATAGACGATCACCGAGCTGAAGATTTAAGTTTTGCGTTTAGAGGTCCTGCTTACGCTCGATTGTTTGAAGCTGAAGGTTTGCCCTATGTTGAACTCATCGCTTCACCTTTCACGGATAGCGTCTTGGAGCGAGCGAAATGCGCCGAACATCTCTTTGGTCAAAGCACTTTTCAAAAGGTCTATAGATATGTAGCAGGTTGCATGCTCAATGCGGTCGCAACGCCAAAAACCTATCTTGGCAATGGCTGACGTGACAGCAATGAATGGCAGCTTCGAAGGGCCGCGGCGCAGCATTCGACTAATACATCGAATGACCGCTATGGGCCGGAAGCGCCAACTTGAACACTATTGGCGAATGTCGGCTTCACCCGATTGAAGTCGGTAAGCTGCCAGTCCCCTTCCAGCCTGAATTCGGTCAATCCCCCGCCCCCTCAATGAAAATCCCGGCTCGGAAACAGCTTCTTCGCCTGGTCCCGCGGGTGCATCGCCCTTGGTCTTGGGGCGGAGGATTTCAGGTGAACAGGCACGTCGTCGGTCTTGGCCGTGGTCTCGCCCAGCACGCTGTCGTTGGGGTGGCCGAGGAGCGCGAGTTTGACCGAGCAGTCCTCGATCCGGTCGGCGATCAGGTGGACGACCGGGCCTTCGCGTTCCAGCCGGCCGGTGACCTTCAGCAGGCGTCCGCCGAGGACGGCGGGGCGGAATTTCTCGTACATCTTGGGCCAGACGACCACGTTGGAAACGCCGGTCTCGTCTTCCAGCGTCAGGAAGATGACGCCCGAGGCCGTGCCGGGGCGCTGGCGGGTGATGACGAGGCCTGAGACGGAAACGCGCCGCGCCTCGCGGGGGGAAAGCGTGGCGAGGCGTTCGTGCGGGGTGAGGCCCGCGATATGCGGGCGGAGCAGTTCCATCGGATGGGCGCGCAAGGTCAGGCGGGTCGAGAGGTAATCCTCCACCACCTCCTGGCCGAGATGCATCGGCGGCAGGGTGACTTGCGGCTCGAAGATCGCCTCGCCGTCGATCGGGTCGTTGAAGAGCGGCAGGGGTTTGGCTGAGCGGATGGTCTTCACCTGCCAGAGCGCGGCGCGGCGGCTGAGGCCCATGCCGGCGAAGGCGTCGGCCTCCGCCAGCCGTTCCAGGGTCGCGGGCGGCACGCCGGTGCGAAGCCACAGGGTCTCCGGATCCGGATAGCCGTTGCCGCGCGCGGCGACGATCCAGGCGGCGTCGTCCTCCTTGAGACCCTTGATCTGGCGGAAGCCGAGCCGGAGCGCCAGCGCGCCGTCGCCGCGCCGTTCCAAAATGTTGTCCCAGGAACTGGCGTTGACGCAGACCGGCCGGACCTCCACCTGGTGCTCGCGCGCGTCGCGCACGATCTGGGCCGGGGCGTAGAACCCCATCGGCTGGGCGTTCAGAAGCGCGCAGGCGAATTCGGCCGGGAAGTGGCGTTTCAGGTAAGCGGAGACATAGGCGAGCATGGCGAAGGCCGCCGCGTGGCTTTCCGGAAAGCCGTATTCGCCGAAGCCCTCGATCTGGCCGAAGCAGTTTTCGGCGAAGGCGCGCTCGTAGCCGCGTTCGATCATGCCGGAAATGAACTGGTCCCGGAGCTGGTGGATCGTGCCCATGCGCCGGAAGGTCGCCATGGAGCGGCGCAGCTTGTCGGCCTCCGAGGGGGTGAAGCCGGCGGCGACCACGGCGATCTGCATGGCCTGTTCCTGAAAGAGCGGCACGCCCAGGGTCTTGCCGAGCACCTCCTCCAGTTCTCTTGAGGGAAAGGTGACCTTTTCCCGGCCCTGGCGGCGGTTGATGTAAGGGTGCACCATGCCGCCCTGGATCGGGCCGGGGCGCACGATCGCCACCTCGATGACCAGGTCGTAGAACTGGCGCGGGCGCATGCGCGGCAGGAAGTTCATCTGCGCCCGGCTTTCCACCTGGAAGACGCCGATGGCGTCGGCCTTGCAGAGCATGTCATAGGTTGGCGTATCGTGCTGGGGCACGGAACCGAGGGTTAATTGGTGCCCATGGTGGGTCTCGATCAGGTCGAAGCATTTGCGGATGCAGGTCAGCATGCCGAGGCTGAGGAGATCGACCTTCAGGATGCCGAGGGCGTCGATATCGTCCTTGTCCCATTCGATCACCGTGCGGTTTTCCATGGCCGCGTTCTCGATCGGGCAGAGTTCGTCGAGCCGGTTGCGGGTGATGACGAAGCCGCCGACGTGCTGGCTCAGGTGCCTCGGAAAGCCGATGATCTCCTGGATCAGCTCGACGGTCTGGCGGACCCGGCGGTTCTCCAGGTCGAGGCCGACTTCCTTCACCCGCGCGTCTTCCGGGCCCTTGCTCGAGCTGCCCCAGATCTGGCCGGCAAGTGCCGCGGTGACGTCGGCGGTGAGGCCCATCACCTTGCCGACCTCGCGGATCGCGGCGCGGGAGCGGAAATGGATCACCGTGGCGCAGAGCCCGGCCCGGTGGCGGCCGTATTTCTCATAGACATACTGGATCACCTCCTCGCGCCGCTCGTGCTCGAAATCGACATCGATATCCGGCGGCTCGCCCCGGTGTTCGGAAATGAAGCGCTCGGAGACCATGGTGATGGTCTCCGGACCGACATCGGTGATGGCGAGCGCGTAGCAGATGATGGAATTGGCCGCCGAGCCGCGCCCCTGGCAGAGGATTTCACGGCTGCGGGCAAAGCCGACGATGTCGTGGACGGTCAGGAAATAGGCGGCGAACCTGAGCTTGGCGATCAGCCTCAGTTCCTTGTCCGCCAGTTCCCGGGCGCTGTCGGGAACGCCCGCGGGATAGCGGCGGGCCAGGCCCTCGCGGGTCAGGCGCTCGAGCTTTGCCTGGGGTTCCTCGCCGTCGGTGATCTCGTCCGGATATTCGTAAGAGAGTTCGGCGAGGTCGAAGCCGCAGCGGGTGGCGATTTCCAGCGTGCGGCGCAGGGCCGCCGGATGATGACGGTAGAGCCGGGCCATGTCTTCGGCTCCCTTCAGTCGCCGCTCACC
Source organism: Roseibium aggregatum (assembly GCF_017309185.1). Taxonomy (GTDB): domain Bacteria; phylum Pseudomonadota; class Alphaproteobacteria; order Rhizobiales; family Stappiaceae; genus Roseibium; species Roseibium aggregatum_B. The sequence goes on from NZ_JAEKJZ010000005.1 coordinate 340,452, forward strand.
GTTGGGCAGCGCCCGCGTGCCGATCGCGTCGATGGTGCAACCTTCGCGCAGGCAGGTCAGCACATCGGCGAGCCGCCGCCGCCCGGCCTGGTGCATCAGCACGTCGCCGACGGCGACCATCGGCGTGGCCAGCGCATGGGCGGCTTTGGCGCAGGCGCTGAACCAGGCCTGGTCGGTGCCGTCATAGCGCGGGGCGGCGCCCAGAAAGACATGGCCCGGCGCCTCCTGGCGCAGGCGGCGGATCTGCTCGCGGGCGCTTTCGCAGAGGGTGCCGCCCTGGGGAAGCGCGATCAGGATGAGACCGGTGACGGCCTTGAGGAGATCGTCGAGATAAAGCTGGCAGTTGCCCTTGTCCGCCCGCCGCTTGCCGAGGGTAAGCAACCGGCTGAGCCGTTCGTAGGCGGGGCGGTCGGTGGGCAGGGCGACGAAATGCACGGGGCTGTCCTCGAGCACCAGCCGCGTTCCGACGATCAGGCGTGGAAGCTTCAGGACGGGGGCGAGCGTCAGCGGCGCGCTGTCGTTGGTTTCCTGGCGCGAGGAGCCGTCGACCTGGGAATGGGAGCGGATTTTGATGCCGTCTTCCAGCGAGCGTTTCAGTTCCTTCAGCGCCGAAAACGCCCGAACCACCCCGGCAAGCGAATTGCGGTCGGTGATCGCGATGGCCTCCAGCCCGAGGGAGGCCGCCCGCGTCACCAGCTCCTCCGGGTGCGAGGCGCCGCGCAGGAAGGAGAAATTCGAGGTCACGCACAGTTCCGCGTAGCCCGGCGGCTCGGGAAAGAAGGCGTCAGGGGAGACCGGCGCGGTCATGTCACGCCCTGTCCCTTGTCTCTTGCGTCTCCCTCATCTTTCCAGACAGCGTTCCACGCTTCCTTGGGGGGGCTTTGAAGAACGCCGGCTGACAGGCATTGGCCGTGACCTTGTCGTTCAGGGTAGGCCAAGGCCTCTTCACGATGAGAGCGGGAGGGGCTTTCGTCCTGAGACCGTCCCGCTTGCACCCCTCTCCCCCCTTGAGGGGGAGAGGGGGGGAGTTTGCCGCAAGGTTTGGGGCCATGATGGCCGAAACGCCCGGAAGCCCCCATCAGCCGAACTCCCCCTGCACGAACCAGGCGGGGTGTTGCGGCGTGTGGAAGAGCCAGAGACGCTGGCCCTGGACGGTCGCGACGCGCCAGTAGTCGCGCAGGCCGTGCGCCCAGCTTTCGTTGTCCTCCCACCAGGCGGGTGCGATCCGTTCCGGGCCCTCGGTTTCGAATGTGGTGAGCGCGCGGCCGCGCCAGCGGAAGCGCGACGGCGGTTCGGAGCCCCGGGCGAGGATCGGCTCGGGCGGGAAGAGCCGCAACGGGCGCGGACGGGCGTACGGCCAGGCCGTGGCGGGGGTGCTGTAGGCGGCGGGCACCAGCTTGAAGCTGCGCTCCGGAATATGGCTTTCGACGGGCTCGAAGCGCAGGATGTTTTCAAGGCCGACCCGGTTGCCGAGTTGGGTGATGAGATCGGCGAGACTGTCCTTCTCCCGGCCCTCCGCCCGGTCAAGCTGGCGCAGGCCGAGCGCCTCGAGCTCCAGCGCCTCCAGGCGGATCATGTCGATGCCGTAGCCCGCGTCGACCTTTTCCACCCCGCGTTCGAAGAGGGCGAGGATCCGCTCCGCGTCGCGCATCGGCCGGGCGAGTTTCAGTTCGACCGCGTGGTCTTCCCGGTCTACCCGGCGGAAGGTGAGCCGGAGCAGGCGCGCGCCCTTCTGGGCCGCCTCCAGCCGGTCGCACAGATGCTCGGCCAGCCGCCGGCTTGCGGCCATCACGTCGTCGATCAGGCCGATCGGATCGGGCAGGGTGATGCGCACGGCGAAGCTTTGTTCTTCCTTCAGCGGCGAGATCTGCTCCGGGCTGTCTCCAAGCGCCTGGTCGAGGCGGAACAGGACATCCCGGTCGAACCGCCGGGCGACCGTGGCCCGGGGCAGGTTGTGAAGCTGCGAGACGGTGGCGATGCCGAGCCGTTCCAGGGCGGTGCAGGCCGGATCGGGCAGGCGCAGCGCGGTCAGCGGCAGCGGGCCGATCCGGGAAAGCAGCTCGCCTGGCGGGGCGATGCCTTCGGCGAAGCGGGCGAGCGCCCAGGCGGCGCCGGGCGTATCGGCCAGGCCGAGGCGGGCGGTGAGGCCCGCGCGGGCAAGCCGGGTCCTGATGTCGTCGAGAAGCGGCGCCTCGCCGCCCATCAGATGGTCGGAGCCGGTGATGTCCAGAAAGAGCCCGTCGCGCCCGTCGAGGCCGACCCAGGGGCAATAGCGTGTCGCCCAGCGGGCGATGAGTCCCAAAAACCGCTGGTCGGCGACCGGATCGGCCGGGCGGGTCAGGAGATCCGGGCAGAAGCTTCTGGCGTGCACCAGCGTCATGCCCCGCTGCAGGCCGGCGTTTTCCGCGCTTGGACTGAGGTCGTGGATGCGTTCGGAGTTGCGGTCGAAGACGCTCAGCGCGAAGGGCGCGTCCACCGGGCGGGCGCGTAAGGACCGCTCAGCCGCGAGCCTCGGAAACCACAATGACACGATGCGACGCTGCATCCCAACGGACGACCCATTCTGACAATGTTCCTATTTTGTTCTTTATAAGCGACCACCGCCAATGAGTCGAGTCGTGTTGGTTTTGACGAGGCGAGCCCGGGCCCGGGACGCCGCCGCAGCGCCAGCGGGTTTCCGCGGCATTGCTGCCGGCACCTTCCGGAATGACGAGCAGGGCGGTGGTGCGTCCGGCTTCGGCGGCAAGCTGCAGCCGCCGTCCCTCGGTCAGTCCGATGGGACCGCCGATTTCAGCCACCACAAGGCCCGCGGCACCGGAGCGCAGCGCGGTCTCCGCGCTGGCCAGAACGCCAAGCTGGTCGCCGGTCCGCGTGACCAGCAGACGTCCCGGATCGCAATAGGGGACGAGCCCTTCCGGGTTGACGGTCGGCTGCCGGTTGTCCGAGATCCAGACGACCGGGCCTTTGACTTCTCCGGCGGCGATGGCGGCAAAGGCCAGCGCGCCGTCGCCGCAGACCTCGTGGGCGCGGGACTGTTTCAGCGGATAGACGGAGGAAAAGGGCAGCGACATCGGTTTTCGGGTGGTGCGGATTACGTTCACGGGACGGCGAAGCTAGCGCCGGAGGAAGCGGAAAAGCCTGGGATCCGTACCCTATCCGAAGCCTCCCTGCCTGACCAGAACCTGGTTTCGGACAGGCGAAAGTCAAACCTTTTTCATCGGGGTCACGCGCATTCAGATGAGCCGGAGAAGCAAATTCAAGCATGAATTCGGCAGCTTATGGAGGTGGGGTCGATTGTTCGTATGTGTGGATCCGGTTTTCAAATGAGCCGGCTAAATTTCAACTCCGCCAGCCATGGCACAATTTTGCCGGGACGCGGCTGGTTCGCGCGGATTTGCCGTAATGGCAGGAAATTCATTGATGTTTCAGGGGCGCGGCACCTGCGGCCGGCGGAACCGGCCTGGCCGCATACCGTCATGTTTTCTGCAAGGGCGAGGGCGTCTCATAATGTTCATATGAGCGTCACATAACGTTCATGTGAAAACAATACCAAGCGCAGGCGTTATCACGTCCGATGCTTGGGGCATGCCGGCATCGTGAAACCAATCGCTGACCGGGGCACAGGCCGTGCCCTGCAAGATGGGAGCACATGAAAATGGCTTATCGTAAGATTGTCGCCGGCGCTGTCGCCGCGGCTGCCCTCCTGGGCGCGTCCACCGCTACTTTTGCGGCAACCGAAATCTCCTGGTGGCACGGCATGGGTGGCCGGAACCAGGAAGTGATCAACCAGATCGCTGAAAAGTTCAATGCGTCCCAGGATGCCTGCCACCTGACGCCGCTCAGCAAGGGCACCTACGAGGAAGCCCTGAACTCCGGCATCGCCGCTTTCCGCGCCAGCGAACAGCCGAACATCCTGCAGGTTTTCGATGCCGGCGCCGCAACCATCATCAACGCCAAGGGCGCCGTCATTCCGGCTGAAGACCTGATCAAGAACGCAGGCCACGACTTCAACCGCGAAGACTTCATCGAAGGCGTGCGCTACTTCTACGCCGACAGCGACGGCAAGTTCATCGGCATGCCGTTCAACTCCTCCGCGCCGATCATGTACATCAACGACGAAGCCATCAAGAAGGCCGGCGTCGACGCTCCTAAGACCTGGGAAGAGTTCGAGGCAATCGCTCCGAAACTCAAGGAAGCCGGTTACATCCCGCTCGTCCAGTCGCAGCTGACCTGGGAGTTCACCGAGAACTTCTTCTCCCGTCATAACCTGCAGTTCGCGACCAACAACAACGGTTACGACAGCGTCAAGGGCACCGAGATCCTGGTGAATTCCCCTGAGCACAAGATGATGTATTCCAAGCTGAAGTCCTGGTACGACGACGGCTACTTCGGCTACTTCGGCGCCGGCTGGTCCGACAACCAGAAGCCGTTCGAGGAAAACAAGGTTGCCTTCTGGATCGGCTCTTCCGGTTCCTTCGGCGGTCTGCAGAAATCCGCTCAGATGCCGTTCTCCGCAACCTTCCTGCCTTACTGGGACAGCGTCGAGGGTGCCGGCACCAACACCTTCATCGGTGGCGCCGCCCTGTTTGCCTTCAACGGCAAGCCGAAGGAAGAAAACGACTGCACCGCATCCTTCTTCGAATTCCTGACCTCGGCGGAAGTCCAGTTCTTCTGGCACAAGTCCACCGGTTACGTGCCGATCACCAAGGCTGCCTACAAGCTGGCCGAGGAATCCGGTTACTACCAGGAAGTTCCGCAGGCTGAAGTCGGCATCAAGCAGCTCATGCTGCCGGGCGGCGAATGGTCCAAGGGCTATCGCATGGGCTTCTACCCGCAGATCCGTGAAGTCATGGAACGCGAGTACAACAAGATCATCGCCGGCGAGACCTCCGTCGACGACGCCATGAAGACCATTGAGGACGAAGGCAACAAGCTTCTCGAGCGCTTCGCCAAGACGGCCGGCTGATCAACCGTCTCTCCAATCCCGGACCGGGGAGTTCCGCTCCCCGGTCCATTCCTTTCCGCTCACCGTTGAAATTCGCCGACGGCAAGACATTCAGCCAAGAGATGTAAGACCCATGAAACGCGTTCAGTTCTCCAGCGCCAGTCTGCCATATCTCTATCTGCTGCCTCAGCTCGCGATCATCGTCGTCTTCTTCTACTGGCCCTCCGTTCAGGCGATCCAGTCCTCCTTCTACCTTGAGGACCCGTTCGGCTTCGGCTCCACCTTCGTCGGACTGGACAATTACACGGACGTTCTGGAATCGAGTTCCTACGGCGAGATCGCCCGTTTCACCGTCGTGTTCACGCTGTTGGTGACGTTTCTGTCGCTATCCCTTGCGCTGCTGTTCGCCGTGAAGGCCGACGCCGTCCTGAAGGGCTCATCGACCTACAAAACACTGCTGATGTGGGTCTATGCGATCGCGCCGCCTGTCGCCGGCCTCATGGGCGTGATGTTCTTCGACATGCATATCGGCCCGTTCCTGGAGGTTGCCCGGCTCGTCGGCTGGGACTTCCGCATCGGCCTGAACTATTTCGACACCGCCTTCGCCATGGTGGTCATCTCGGTCTGGAAACAGATCCCGTACAATTTCATTTTCTTCCTGTCCGGCCTGCAGGCGATCCCGAAGTCCCTGCGCGAGGCAGGCGCCATCGACTGCCGCTCCGGCTTCCGCCGCTTCTGGACGATCACCTTGCCGCTGCTGGCGCCGACCGCGTTTTTCCTGCTGATCATCAACATGACCTACGCGCTCTTCGACACCTTCGGCATCATCGATGTCGTGGTGAAGGACAAGGCCGCCAACAACCCGATCACCCTCGTCTACAAGGTCTACATGGACGGCTTCCGAGGTGGCGATCTGGGCGGCTCGTCGGCGCAGTCGGTGATCCTGATGTTCGTCGTCTTCGTCCTGACCATCTTCCAGTTCCGCTTCATCGAGCGGCGCGTACACTACAATTGAGGAGAACGCCATGTATCGCACCAGGCTCTCCGACCACCTGATCCTGATCCTCGGCTCGTTCATGATGATCGGTCCGGTCGCCGTCATCTTCCTGACCTCGACCCACGACGCGGTCGAGGTGCACCGCCATGGCCTGATGGCCACCTGGGGCGGGCATTTCACGGACACCTATCGAAAGGTCCTTTTTGAGTCCGGCGGCTTCACCGGGCAGGCGACCGGCCTCAGGATGCTGATGAATTCCATGATCCTCGGCATCGGCTTCGCCGTCGGCAAGATCGTGCTTTCCATGATGGCGGCCTATGCCATCGTCTATTTCCGTTTCCGGATGGGCACCTTCTTCTTCTGGGTGATCTTCACCACCCTGCTCCTGCCGCTCGAGGTGCGTATCGTGCCTTCCTACGAAGTGGTGCAGAAGCTCGGTATGCTCAACACCTATTCCGGCATGATCGTGCCGCTGCTGGCGTCGGCGACGGGAACCTTCTACTTCCGTCAGTTCTTCAAGTCGGTGCCGGACGAGCTTCTGGAAGCGGCCCGGATCGACGGCGCCGGTCCCTGGAAATTCTTCATCGACATCCTGGTGCCGATCTCCAAGACGATGATCGCCGCCATCTTCATCATCATGTTCGTCTACGGTTGGAACCAGTATCTCTGGCCGATGATGATGACCAGCGACGAGGTCTATTTCACCCTCGTGCGCGGCATAAAGCAGATCTTGCTGGTCTGGGTCGGCTCCCAGATCCCCGATTACAACGAGGCTTTCGCCCTCGCCGTGCTGGCAATGCTGCCGCCGGTGATCGTGGTCGTGGTGTTCCAGAGCTGGTTCATCAAGGGCCTGACCGAAAGCGATAAGTGATACCAAGGGGAACAGATTATGACACATCTGACCGGTTTCTCAGGCCTTTCGGCTAGGAGCGTGTCGCGGGGCGATACGGGGTATCGTCCAAGACGGGCGACGCGGTTCGAAAGGCCTGAAAAACCAGCCTTCGGTGGGCCAAAGACGGCCGCCGGACGTCGTTGCGCCGTTTGTCCGGCCAACCAGGCCGGCCTGCACGGCGCGTCTCGCCGGAGACCGACTTTGGCCCATCAGATGGGTCGTAATCTATTTCTCTTGGTATGAGGCTTTGAATGGCAACGATTTCTTTGGAGACGATCCGCAAGGTCTATGCGGGGGATGTGGAAGCGGTCAAAGGCGTGTCCATCGACATCGCCGACGGCGAGTTCATCGTTCTTGTCGGCCCGTCCGGCTGCGGCAAGTCTACGCTTTTGCGCATGATCGCGGGTCTTGAGGACATCACCTCCGGAGAGGCCAGGATTGGTGAGAAGGTCGTCAACAAGGTCGATCCGGCAGACCGGGACATCGCCATGGTGTTCCAGAACTACGCGCTTTATCCGCATATGACGGTCTATAACAACCTCGCCTACGGTCTGAAAAACCGGGGCACGCCGAAGGCGGAGATCGAGCGGCGGGTGAAAGAGGCCGCCCGCATTCTCGAAATCGGCGATTATCTCGACCGCAAGCCGCGCGCGCTCTCCGGCGGCCAGCGCCAGCGCGTCGCCATGGGCCGCGCCATCGTGCGCGAACCGGCTGCCTTCCTGTTCGACGAGCCGCTCTCCAACCTCGATGCCAAGCTGCGCGTCCAGATGCGGGTCGAAATCAAGCGCCTGCAGCGTGAACTCGGCACCACCAGCGTCTATGTCACCCACGACCAGCTCGAGGCGATGACCTTGGCGGACCGGCTGGTTGTGCTGAACGGCGGCAATATCGAGCAGATCGGCGCGCCGATCGAGGTCTATCAGAACCCGGCCTCCACCTTCGTGGCGAGCTTCATCGGCTCTCCGGCCATGAACCTCCTGAAGGTGACGGCCGGCGAGGTGGGCCTTGCCCTGGAAAGCGGTTCCGGTCTTTCGGGGCCCAACAGCAAAGGCAAGGACCGTTACACGCTCGGCATCCGCCCGGAGCATCTGGAAGTCAGCGACGGCCCGACCGACGGCGATGGTCTTTCTTTGGAAGTGACCGTCAATGTCCTGGAACTCGTGGGAGCCGAAAGCTTCGTCTACGCAAGCTTCGCTGACGGCGGACCGGAAATCGTCCTCCGTGTTCCGAGCCACGCCCGCTACACGCCCGGCGAAACGCTCCACCTCAAGGCGCTTGCCGAAGATGTGCGCTTCTTCGATGCGGACACGGGCAAGCTGATCGGCTGACCTTTTCAAGAGCCGAGGTCGCTTGGTATTGGCCACTCCGGGAAACCGGAGTGGTTTTTTGTTCCTGACAAACCCTGTCAGGAGAGCGCATCCGGCGGACTGGGTTCCTTCCGCCGCATCTGACACAGTCCCCCGGAAATATGCCGAATGAAGCGGAGGCATCGGGATGGAACCTTTCAAAAACAACCTGTCGCCGGACCTGGTAAAGTGCCTTGCGAGCCATCTTTCCAGGCATCTGGACCGGTTCGACCGGGTTTCCTTTGAAGCGGACATCCTGTCGGAACTCGAGAGCCTGGAACTCAAGCGGCGCGCCGCTCTCGTCGCCGAGGTGACGGACCGGTATCTCCCGGGGGATCTCGGTGAGCGCTTCGCGGTTCTGGAAGCCGTTCTTCATCCCGAAACCGAAATCGCCTTCGACCGGGCGAGCGACGACAGAGGCATGTGCGGCTGGGGCATCCTGCCTCTGACCATGGTCGTTTCGAGATGCGGCCTGGCGGATTTTGACAGCTCCCTCGCCCTTTTGAAGGAAATGACCAAGCGCATGACGGCGGAATTCGACGTCAGGCCTTTTCTCGCGAAGGATCAGGAGCGCGCGCTGGGTATCATGTCGTCCTGGGTCGCGGACGAAAACACGCACGTTCGCCGTCTTGTCTCGGAAGGCACCCGCCCGCGCCTACCCTGGGGCATGCGGTTGAAACGTCTTGTCGAGGATCCGTCCCCGGTCCTGCCACTGCTGGAAGCGCTCAGGGACGATCCGGAGGAATATGTCCGCCGCTCCGTCGCCAACCATCTCAACGACATCGCCAAGGATCATCCGGACCTGGTGGCCGGGCTCGCGGCAAGCTGGCTGAAGGGGGCGGACAGGAACCGGCAGAAACTGGTGCGTCACGCCTGCCGGTCCCTGATCAAGCAGGGCCATCCGGCGACGCTTGAGGCATTCGGCCTGAACCCGCCCGAGATCCGGCTGGAGGGTCCGGTGATCGGGACGGAAAAGGTGCGCTATGGCGAACAGTTCGACTTTCGGGTCGCGCTGACGTCAACGGGCAAGGCGGTGCAGGAGCTTGTGCTCGACTATCTTGTCCATTTCAAAAAAGCCAACGGAACGCTGGCGCCCAAGGTGTTCAAGTGGACCAAGCTGAGCCTTGTGCCGGGAGAAACGGTATCCCTCACGCGAAATCATGCAATCCGCCCGATAACCACGCGGACCTACTACGGCGGCACGCAGGCGGTCAGCCTGCGCATAAACGGCAAGGATTTCGGGTATTCGGAGTTTGAATTGGTGATGCCGGAGAACTGAAAGGCGAGCGGTGCTCTTCTCCGAAGTTGGTTGGGCGGACGCTTGGCCGGGAAACTCTTAACTGGCGCCTCGGTCCGAGATCCGCTTCAGCCGCAACATCCCCAATATCCCGAGGGTCGGGCCTATGGCCATGACACCGAAGACGCCCGGCCAGCCGATGAGTTCGACCCCGAGCGGGGTCAGTTGTACAGTGAAGAACGTCAGCGCGAAGCCGAGCGCGGTCTGGAAGGTCATCAGACTGCCCGCCTGGTCCGGCGGTGCGAAATCGGCGACAAGCGCCGAGAACTGTGCGGAGTCCGGCAGGATCGCTGCGCCCCAGATCAGTACGCACAGCACCGTCAGCCAGACCGGTCCGCCGAAGGTTAGCGCAGAGGCGAGCGCGGCGGTGCCGCTGACGACCATGGCCAGGATCGCGATATTGGCCTTGCCGATCCGGTCGGCGAGGAGCCCCGCCACGATACAGGCGGCCCCGCCCGCGGCGATCGCCAGAAAGGCGATCAGCCGCGACAGCGGCAGGGCGTCCTCCGGCGGCATCCGCGCGGAAAAGGATGCGGCCAGCGCGACGCCGATCCACGCCCACATGGCGTAAAGCTCCCACATGTGGCCGAGATAACCGGCATAGGCATAGCGGATCTTGCGGTCGGTCCAGGCGGTGAGGATCGCCTTCATCTTCATGCGCGGCGCCTTGGCGTGGAAGGGGCCGAGCGCGGTCAGAAGGCACAGCATGCCACCGGCGGCGGAGGCGAGCGAGGCGACCGTGAGGCTCCAGCGCCAGTCCGTTCCGCCGGCGAGCGCCAGAAGATGAGGGGCGGCGGAGCCGAAGGTCAGTGCCCCGACCAGCGTGCCGACGAGAAAGCCGCGATCCTTCTGCCCCCAGCCGACGGCGATCTTCATGCCGACCGGATAGACGCCGGCAAGCAGCGCCCCGGTGGCGAAACGGGCGAGGATCGACAGGACGCCGCCCGGTTCGACCACCAGAAGGCTGGCGTTGAAGGCTGCCGCCAGGATCGCGCAGAAGGCAAAGAAGCGGCGCGGGTCGATCCGGTCGGCCAGCCCGAGAAGCGCGGACACCACCGCGCCGGTCACAAAGCCGATCTGCACGGCGCTGGAAAGGGCGGCCTGATGAAACGGCGGGATGTTAAATTCGCGCACGAGATCCGGCAGGATGGCGGCGGACATGAACCACAGGCTCATGGCGGCGATCTCCGCGAGCATCAGGAGACCGAGCGACCGCCATTTCAGGGAGCGCTCAGTCGGCAAGGCCAAGCTCTTTTTGCAGTTTCTTGGTCAGTTTTCCGGCGATGATCTTGTGCGCCGTTTCGATATAGGCCTTCACATCGCCGTCGGAAAGCACGTCCGGCCTTTCAAGCTGAACCCATTTGGCCCGGGCGAGATAGGGTGCCGGCACGATGCCGTCCTGCTGAGTCAGAAGCGCGTAGGACAGGTCGGAGCACTTGAAGCCGACCCGCTGTTCGCCTTCGCTGGCCCAGGCCGAACAGATCGCGAAGATCTTTCCGCCGACTTTCCAGACAGACGCATTGCCCCATTGCACCACATGGGTGGTCGCCGGCAACTGCGCGCAGAAGCTATCGAATTCGTCACGGGTCACTTGGTCGGTCTTGTGCTTGTGTCGGGGCGCGCAACAGTGGCGTTTCAAGGCCCAATTCGCAAGCGCGGGTTAGGCAAACCCGATCACAAAAGGGTGCGGTCGTCATGTACGGCACAGTCATGGCAGATGCCGGCGGGTCTCTCCGTCGCGGCCGCTACCGCTCCGATCCCCGAGGTTCGCCGTTTCAGCAGTTTTTTCCGGAAAATGCCCCCGGAGAGGATCTTTTTCAAAAGAAGCCTCCTGCGGCGGCGCGCAAATGTCCGTACCTTTCTTTCGAACAGGACATGTTCCGGAATTTCGGTGGGCCAGAATTGCGCATGCGCGGGATAAAGCGAGCGGCGGGGATCGTTCCAGGGGATCCTGCCCGGTTCGGTGTCCCGCCGGTGAAAGGCGGGGCAGAAAGGGAAAAGCATTCCGCAATTTCTTTCCGTATTTGATTGAAAGTGAGAGGTGCTTGGAAATACTCTCATTGGATCGAAGTATTTTCTTGTTTTTAAAGCGTAACTGGAATTTCAAAAATGAAACGAAACCTCGATTGGGAGGATCTGCGCCTGTTTCTGGCGGTTGCCAAGGCCGGCGGGCTGGCGGGAGCCGCAACGGCGACGGGTATCAGCGCGGCCACCCTCGGACGGCGGGTCAGCGCCCTGGAAGAGAGCCTGAATGTCCGGCTGGTGGAACGCGAGGCGCGCGGCTACCGGCTGACAGCCGCCGGACAGGAACTGCTGCTGCAGGCCGAAGACATGGACCGCTCGGCGCAGTCGATCCTGACCTGGCGGGAAGGCGGCAGCGTGCGCCGTCGGATACGGATCTCGGCCGGTGAATGGACGATGCGGCTCCTGATCGACAATCTGTCCGCCTTCTGGAGACCGGACCGTGACTGGGTCCCGGAATTTCTGGCGGACCTGCGCAACAGGGACATCGCGAGGCGTCAGATCGATATCGGCATCCGCAACAGCCGTCCGAAGCAGGAGTGGCTGGCCGGTCGGAAGGTCGGGAGCGTGCAATTCGCCGCCTATCAGGCGAGAACCGTTCCCGCCGGACACGACCTCGGCTGGATCGGGCTCGTTGAAGACGACGCCCATTCGCCGACCGGTATCTGGCTCAAGGAAACACACGGGACGGAGGCGGTGATCACCGTGAACAAGGCGGCTTTGGCGCTGTCTCTCGTGCGGCAGGGGCAGGTGCGCATGCTGCTGCCGGTGTTCGTCGGAGACGCTTATGAAGATCTTGTCCGCATTACGGACCCGATAGAAAGCCTGACAACGGAGCGCTGGCTGGTCGTGCATCACGACGAACGCCATCGGTCCCAGGTGCGTGAAGCCTGCACCGCGCTGGCAAGACTGTTGAAACAAAATCCCTGTCTAGCGCCCGACTTTTTCCCCGCTCCGCTGTGAATTCTTAGAGAGTTTCACCGCCGAAACCGACAGAATTACCGCCGACCTTGAATCAATTTTAACAAGTCTCCATATTTAATCTCGAATGGAACCGAAATGTTCCGGTCCGGATGCCTTTCAAAAGGGTCCGGTCGCAAGGTCGCTTCGACAAGGACTTTGAGGATGTCACGCATGTCAGCGTTTTCCAGCCCGTTTATGCTCGGGTTCGACGATATCGAGCGTGTGCTCGATCGCGTTTCCAAGGCTGCCAATGACGGCTATCCGCCCTATAACATTGAGAGACTGCCGAAAACGGATAGTCAGGGCGATATAATCCGCATCACGCTCGCAGTCGCCGGCTTCACCCGGGACCAGCTGGATGTCTCCGTGGAGGAAAGTCAGCTGGTGATCCGCGGCAGACAGGTTGACGACAAATCCCGCCAGTACCTGCATCGCGGCATCGCGGCCCGGCAGTTTCAAAGGGCGTTCGTTCTGGCCGAGGGGATTGAAATCCTCGGAGCCGACCTCAAGGATGGGCTTCTGTCCATCGATCTGGCGCGTCCCGAACCGGAACGCGTCATCAGAAAAATAGAAATCTCCAGCGGTGAATAGACCCTCATCCGCCAGAAAAATGGAGAATAGACTGATGCACGACCCGAAAAATCCGGCCTGGACCGATATCGCCGACCTGTCAGAGTTCATGTCCGTCGACGAACTGACCGAACTCGGTACGGGCAATGTGGCCTATGTCAAACCGATCAAGGCGCAGGACCTGAAGGAAATGTTCCCCGAGGTTCCTCCGCTGCACGACAACATGACGCTCTACGCGCTGCTCAACGCCGACGGCACGCCGATCCTGCTTGCCGACAGCCGCGAGGCCGCCGTCGCCAACGCCTTCGAGGCCGATCTGGAAATGGCCTCCGTGCATTAAGCGCGGCAGTACTGGATGAAGCGAAACACCGGCCGCTTGGCCGGTGTTTTTATTTGGGGACGTAGGGGACTTCGTTTCGTCGCCATGCCGGCCGATCAGGCCTCGAGTGACAATCCTCAAATTGTCGTCCCTGCGCAGGCAGCGACCCGGTAAACGCTGGCGCGTCAAACCGGGACGACAAAGGAGACTGTCTTCGCCAATTTCCGGTTCCGGTGGAAGGCATGTTGCTCCTGCAATTCCTCAAACCAACTCCGGTTCCCTGACCTTCGCCTTGGCCGGTGCGCCGGCTTTCGGACCCTCCTGACCGGAGGACGCAGGCGTCGGAGGGGCGTTCCCGGGGGAGACTGCCGGCGGCTTGCGCCACGGCTGGCTCTTGTACCAGGAAACGACATAGGCCACGGCGATCAGCGCCAGGAAACCGCCGAGATTGGACAGGATCTGCGGAATCCACTCGCCGCGCCCCCACACCATGTCGCGCAGCAGTCCGGCCGCTTGCGCGATCACCAGGCTGGCCATGAACACGGCGAGTGACTGCTGGCCGACCTTCTGTACAATCTGGACGAACCGGCCCCAGAGCGCGCCGTGTCCGAGAAGGCGGTGGCCGTGTTCGCCGGCGGCGACCCAGGCGATATAGGCAAGCGCGAGGAAGTGAATGAACCGGAACAGACCGAACTCGGTCTTGATCCAGAGAGGCTTGATTGCCTCACGGATATCGCGGGCCCAGGCAACGTCCCAGTAGGACTCGCTGAAGACGCGGAAATAGGCGAAGGGGACGGTGGCGACCAGCACAATGGCGCAGGCGATCACAAGGCGCCTGTCGACGGGCGGCGCCGGAATCCAGCCGCGCATGAAGGCAAAGCCTGTGAAGAACAGCATCTGCCAGGCGAACGGGTTGAAGAACCATTCCCGGTTCGACCAGGGCTCGGCGGGAAGGCTGAGCAGGTCGAACTGTGCCACGAACCAGAGGCTGATTGACAGGGCGAAGGCCGCGGCCACGGAGACCCGAGAGGCAAGCATGATCAACGGGAGCAGGGCCAGGATCACGATGTACATCGGCAGGATATCGAAATAGTTCGGAACCCATGTGAGCGTCAGGAGACCGGGAAGAGCCTGTTCTGTCTTGGTATAGAGATGCCAGAGATTGAGGGAGGTGACATAGTCCTGGGTCAGGTCGCAGCATGCGCTCAGGTAGCCGCTGTTCTGGATCATCACGAGCCCGACGGCAATCACCAGGAACTGGCCGATATGGGCCCAGTAGACCTGCCACATGCGTTGCAGGATGCGCGCGGCGCCCATGCCCCAGCCGTGAAGATCGAAGATCTTGCCGAAGGCGAGTGCGGACGCCATCCCCGAACAGAACACGAAAATCTCCGTCGCATCCGAAAAGCCGAACCGGGCCGGGATCCAGAGTGTCCACCAGTTGGACGGCAAGTGGGCAATGTAGATAATGAACATGCCGATCCCGCGGAAAAAATCCAGCCGCGGGTCACGGGGGCGTTTCGTTTGAGAATGTGCGTTCACGATAGGTCCAGTAAGAGGTTGTCCGGTTCCGTTCTCAGACGGAATCGGCCGCCCGCAGGTTTTCGTCTTCCATGACCTGCTGGGCGCGGCGCATCTTGTCGCACACGTCAAGCCGCTGTTCGGCGAAGCGGTCGAGCGCACCGCGTTTTTCGGTCCGGCTGTCGATAAGCTTTTCCGCTTCGTTTGAAAAGCCCGCCCGGATGGCGGCGTCAATGGTGATCCGTTCAAAAACGTCCCGCTGCGCGTGCGATCCGCCGACCAGATGGAGGTTGTCCCGCGCCGAGGTCAGCAGGGTGAAGGCGGAAGCGTAATTGCCTTTGCGGTACTGTTCCAGACCGAGCCCCGTCGGCAGCCCGGCTTCGGCGCAGATCGGCCCCATGTCGGTTTCGCTCCTGGCGCGCTCTTTCAGTCCGTTCAGCAGCCGTTCCGTTCCCATGCGCCGCCCGCCGTTCAACAGCGCCAGCAGATAATGCAGGTCGGCGAAGACGTTACAGCCATCCTCGGCGCGCTTGTCGGACAGAAGCGCCAGTTCCTCCCAGCGGGCGCCGATATCGATACCCTCCAGCTCCAGGCGGACCAGCAGGGAGGCCGCGTTCGAGATGTCCCGGTAATCGTCTGTCTTGTCCTTGCGGATATCGCTGTCGTAAAGCGCCAGCGCCTTGTCGGCATTGCCCTGGTCCAGGTACATCAGTGCCAGATGCCACCACACGTGATAGCCGAAATTGTTGCAGTGGGCCCAGCCGTTCGGATGATTTTCCAGCCACCCGGCTCCCTCCTCCGACCGCCCGGTCATGTCGTGCACATGGGCAACCGCGTGAAGGCCCCAGGCGTCGTCGGCGGCAAATTGCAGTCCCTTGCGGCCCGAGGCCTCGGCCAGCCGGTACTCGCCGGTCTCCTCCAGCGAAAACGCCCGGCACCCGAGGACGTAGCCATAGGCGGGATGGGTTTCGTCATAGGCCGAAAACACCCGTTCAACCGACTGGCGCATGCCGGCCGCGTCCCCGAGAACGAAGCGGATGGCATGGACAAGTTTCATCAGCAAGGTATCCTCAGGCGCCTTGATCAGGGCGGCGTCTAGAATATCGGCGGACCGAGTGGGAAAGCCCTGAAGCCAGGCCGCCAGCGCGTCGATCACCGCTGTTTCCCGGGCGGTCAGCGGCGTCTGCGCAGCCGAGGATTTCGCGGCGTCAAGGCATTCACGGGCGGTTGCATAAAGCTCCCGGCGGCCGAGCAGCAGGCAGAACAGCCCGCGCGTGGCATGTCCGAGCGCGAAATCGGGGGCGCGGCCCAAACAGGTTTCGAGATGCTGTGGCGTCGTCTTGCCATGGGCAAGAAAGGCCAGGATCGCTGCGTTCCAGGACGCTGCCGCTTCCTTGTCGGAAAGTGTGAGGTCGTAACCGAATTGATCGCTGAGACGCATCGCGTAACCTTTTGCTACAGCAGCCCGGACCCGGGAAAGGCCTTACTGGACAGGGAGTTCTTCGTTGTTTTCCCTTGCTAATGTCCGCAGGCCTGTCATGAACTGCAAAACACAAAAAGGTGTTGGTTTTGTGTAGTGCGCCAAAGGTCGCTATCGGTTCGAAAATAAGGCGAAAACCGGCGGGAAGCTGCGGAACCGCACAAATCACACCAGGGAAACGAACGGACACATGGCCTCGACTATTCAACAGAGACCCCAGGTAGGTGTTGCCGTCATCGCGGCGGCCGTTCTGGCGGTCGTCGCATTCGGTGCCTATGGCGCCGCCGGTCCGCGCCAGGCTGTGGCGGTCCTGATCGGCGGATTTGCGGGCGTGTCGCTCTATAATGCCAGTTTCGGCTTTACCGCGGCCTGGCGGCGGATCGTGACGGAGAAACGGGGCGGCGGTCTGCGCGCCCAGTTCGTTCTTATCCTGCTGACGAGCGCGGTTTCCTTTCCCCTGATCGCCTGGGGGCGGGAGCTTGGATGGCCGGCCGGAGGCTTCGTTTTTCCCTTCGGCGTCGCCGCGGCGATGGGCGCGTTCATGTTCGGCGTCGGCATGCAGCTCGGCGGAGGCTGCGGCTCGGGGACGCTTTTTACCGCCGGAGGCGGGTCGACCAGAATGATGATAACCCTGGCAGCCTTCATCCTCGGGTCCGTTGCGGCGACCGCGCATCTGCATCTCTGGAGCCGTTTGCCGAGCTTGCCCGCTGTTTCCCTGATCCGCAGTTTCGGTCCGCAGGGTGCATTTGTGCTGACGGCCGCGGTCCTGGGGCTGGCGGCATTGGCGACAGTCCGGATCGAACGCCGGGCCCATGGCGAAATCGCGCCGGCGCGCCCGACGGTGTCCCTGATCAAGGGACCGTGGTCGCCGATGCTGGGGGCGGTCATGCTGGCCCTGGTCGGCATCGCCACTTTCGTGGTCGTCGGCAGGCCCTGGGGGATAACCTCCGGCTTCGCGCTTTGGGGCGGCAAGATCTTCTACGCCCTGGGAATTCCCGTCGACACCTGGCCGTACTGGACGTGGCAGCGCGCGGCGCTGGAAAACTCGGTCTTCCGCGACACGACATCCGTCATGGATTTCGGCATCATTTTCGGCGCGATGATCGCGGCCGCGCTTGCCGGCCGTTTCGCGCCTGTCTGGCGCCTGACCCGGCGTGATGTTCTGACGGCTCTCGCGGGTGGCTTGCTGATGGGTTACGGCGCACGCCTTGCCTATGGATGCAACATCGGCGCCTATCTGGGCGGTCTCGTCTCCGGATCGCTGCACGGCTGGCTGTGGCTTCTGTTCGGATTTCTTGGCAGCCTCCTGGGCACACGCCTGCGGCTGCGGCTCGGGATGGGGTAGAGGTGAGTTTTCCCACACTGCTCCTCAGGATGAGGGCTTATCTAAGGTTCGGGTAATCCGCCAATCAATGAACAATCGATTGAACATTTACGTCTTGGGCCACCTCCACACCGCATTGTGAATCGCCCGTGATCGCTCGGGCGTTAGGTTCTCAACCGTCAGAGGTTTGACGAGGGAGTTCATCTCATGCGCGTTTTTTTGAGCCTTATCCTGTTTGGATTTCTAACCGCCGGTCCGGTTCTGGCCGATAGTGTCGCTCCCAGGGAGGGCTGGCAGGTTGTCTCTACGGCCAAAAGCTATGACACTCTTGTCGAGGATCTGACCGCGGCCATCAAGGACGAGAAGATGTTTCTTGTGACCCAGGCCAGCGCCTCCGCCGGTGCGAAGGGCCGGGGCGTGATCATCCCGGGCAATCGGGTCATTGGCGTTTACCGTAACGACTACGCCGTGCGGATGCTGGACGCCTCCGTGACCGCCGGTATCGAAGCGCCGATCCGTTTCTACGTCACCGAAAACAGCGACGGCACCGCGACGCTGTCCTGGAAAACCCCGAGTTTTGTCTTCTCGCCTTACCTGGATGAAGGCGGCGACGCCCTGGCGGACCTCGCGGTGGAACTGGACGGCGTGTTTCAGACAATCGCGGACAAGGCTGTGGCCTCGCAGTAACAGGCTGTTAAATTAAGCGCTTGAAAACTGGGCATGACTTCTTTTTAGGCTTGTCTAACGCCCGGACCGGCACCACACTCTTCGTGTCTTCAACTGTTGAAAGGAGGTGCCCATGTCTAGTGAGTATCGGATCGTGACCCGGGAGTCTGGGCGAAATGGAACGATATTGGAGCAGCCTCTGTTATCGAGCGGTTTCGTCGGGATCTGATCCGGACCTTGTGTCACATCGATCTCATGGGAGGGCCGCTCAGCGGCCCTCTTTTGTTTTTGGGAGACAACTTCCCGGTTTTTCTCTCAAATCACGCCAACCGCCTTGCGTACGCCCTCGTCGCGCAGCGAGCAGTCGGTGCCGCGATAATCGTCGCCCGCCTCGGTGCACAGCCAGCAAATCGTTTCCCCGACCCACTCCGGCGGAATGTGAACCGACGGGTCGAGCTGACTGACCGGGTTGATGCCGGAAGCCTTGATATCCACCTGCATCTGGGTCGCGACGGTTCCGGGGCTGAGGCCGACAACGCGGATGCCCTTTTCGCGGAATTCCTTGTCGGCGCAGCGGGTCAGCGACAGCGCCGCCGCCTTGGACGCGCAATAATGGCTCCAGCCTTCCAGCGCGCCGGTGGCCGCACCCGAACTGATGTTGACAATTGTGCCGGCGCCTTTTTCAAGCATATGCGGCACGGCGGCCCGGATGCCGTGATAGACGCCCTTCACGTTGATATCGATCACCTTGTCCCAGCCGTCCGGATCGGACACCTCGATCCGGCTGATCGGTTCGATGACCCCGGCATTGTTCACCAGGATATCGATGGCGCCGAAAGTTTCGACCGTGTGGCGGATGGCGCTCGCCACCTCTTCATAGTCGGCCACATCGCAGGTGACCGACGAGGCCTTGCTACCGCTTGCGGTAATCTCTCCAGCGATGCGCTCGATGTCGCCGGCCGAACGGGCGGCCAGAACCACCCGGGCGCCGTATTTCGCAAGGCTCCGGGCCGCGGCTTCGCCGATCCCCCGGCTTGCGCCGGTTACCAGTGCGACTTGTCCAGTCAGATCGAACATGGGCTGTCCTCTTGTTTGAAGGCTTGAAGGTGCCTGAACTTAGTTTGGCGCGGCGGATTATCAAACTGTTATCGTACAGGACGGCCGTGCAGGAGTCGCATGAATCCAAAGCCACTCGGAGTCGGTGCCTTGACGGTCCATTGACTTTTCTCTGTGCCTCCTGTCCGTTGATCTCAAGCGCGGAACGCGGACGGGAAGGGGCATTGCCGATGGCGGCGGATAAGATGGCGGCGCAGACCTTTTTGCGTCAGCTCTACTACGGGCATACCGTCAAGGCGCGCATTTTCCGCTATGCCTTGCTGTTCTTCGATCTGGTCACGATCGGTTATTTTATCGTGTCTTCGATGATAGACCCGAACCGGACGCATCACGAGCTGGACTACGTCATCGCCGCTGTTCTGACGCTCGACTTCGTTGCCCGCTTGATTGCGGCCGCCAGACCGGGCAGGTACCTGTTCTCCTTCACCTCATTCGCGGATCTGGTGGTCATCTTCTCGCTGGTGGCGCCGGCCTTTCTGGAGAACTTCGCATTCCTGCGGGTCGTCCGCATGCTCAGGCTGATGCGTTCCTATCACCTGTTGAAGGAATTGCGCGAGGCGTCCAGCTGGTTCCGGCGCAACGAGGAGATTCTCCAGTCGGGAATCAACCTGATGGTGTTCATCTTCGTCGTCACGGCGGTCGTCTTCGTGGTCGAACACGACCTCAACGAAAACATCAACAACTATCTCGACGCGCTCTATTTCACGGTCACCACCCTGACCACGACCGGCTATGGCGACATCACCATGAGCGACAGTGTCGGCCGGCTGATGACCGTTCTGATCATGATTTTCGGCGTCGCTCTGTTCTTGCGTCTGGTCCAGACGATTTTCCGCCCGGCCAAGGCTCACTATCCTTGCCCCGATTGCGGTCTCAGCCGTCACGACCCGGATGCGGTCCACTGCAAGCACTGCGGCCGGGTGCTCAACATCCCGACCGAAGGGACCTGGGAATGACCGGGCGCGGAACCGGTCTGCCTCTCTCCAACTCGTGAACGCCGAAAGCTGGACAAATTCCGGGGGTGAACCATTCTCTTGTGGCGGGTCGCTGAAGATCCATTACCCAAGAGGAGCCGGCATTGTCGTTCAAGAGTTCTCTTTTCCTGGCGGTTGCATCCGTTCTCGTTTCCCCTCCGGGTGTGGCGGCCGCAACGGCCTCCTGCGGCGAAGACATTCCCTGCGAAGTGAAGGACGGCGAGTACTATATCCATCTTCCGGAAACGCGCCGGGAGGGGCAGCCGCTTGGCGCGATCTTCTATCTCCACGGTCATCGCGGCAAGGCGGTGAACGCGATCCGCAACAAGAGTTTCCAGCGCATGGCCGACGATCTCGGCGTGGCCTTCGTGGCCGTTCAGGGGATCAACGGCACCTGGTCGTTCCCGACCGCGCCCCGAACTCTGCGCGACGAGGCAACATTCTTCGACGGTGTTCTGGAGGATCTCTCCGACCGCTTCGGTGTGGACCGGGACCGGACGCTTCTGTCCGGCTTTTCTGCCGGTGGCTTCATGACCTGGTATCTGGCCTGCGAGAAATCCGACCGCTTTTCCGGCTACGCGCCGATCGCGGGCGCCTTCTGGGAGCCGCTTCCCCAAAACTGCAAGACGGACAATCCCTTCCTCTTCCACGTTCATGGCACCACTGACACCGTTGTGCCGCTGGCGGGCCGCTGGCTCGGCGGCGGCAGGTGGAAACAGGGCGATGTCTTCGAGAGTTTCGACGTTTGGCGCCGGCAGAACGGATTGGCGCAGCAGGAGCCGGAAAAAACGACGGAAGGAGATCTGGCCTGTGAACGCTGGGTGCCCAAGACCGGTTTTCTCGAACTGTGCCTTCACGGCGGAGGCCATAGCGTCAAGGCCGATTGGATCAGGCGGGCCTGGACCAAGCTGGGTGAGATGAAGGGCTGGATCCGGTCCTGATCGCGGACGTCTGACGGGAAAGTGAGCAGAGGTGTTTCTCCCGGCCTGCGGGGGGAGTTGACGGGACAGGGGGCTTGTGGCCTTGTCCCGGATTATCTCTTGCCGCACGGTGAATTGTGTCCGATCCATCTGTTTCCTCCGGTGCTCTCACCGGTCTCGTTGTCCTCGATTTATCGCGCATTCTGGCGGGACCGACTTGCACCCAGATCCTGGGGGATCTCGGCGCCGAGGTGATCAAGATCGAGCGCCCGGGTCGGGGCGACGACACCCGCGGCTGGGGACCGCCCTTCCTGAAGGATCGTGAGGGGAGAGAGACCGCCGAAAGCGCCTATTATCTCTCCTCCAATCGCAACAAGGCGTCCGTCGCCGTCGACCTGGCGAGCCCGGAAGGCCAGGACCTCATTTCGGGTCTTGCCGCCAGGGCGGATATTCTCGTCGAGAATTTCAAGGTCGGCGACCTGAAGCGCCGGGGCCTCGACTACGAGACGTTGAAAGCGGACAATCCGCGGCTGATCTACTGTTCGATTTCCGGCTTCGGTCAGACGGGCCCTTATGCCCATCGGGCGGGCTACGACTTTCTGATCCAGGGCATGGGCGGCATCATGTCCCTCACCGGGTTTCCGGACGAGGAGGGCGGCACGGAAACGAAATGCGGCGTCGGCATCGCCGACGTCATGTGCGGCATGTATGCCACCGTGTCGATCCTGGCGGCGCTCAATCACCGGAACGAAACCGGCGACGGCCAGCGGATCGATATCTCGCTTCTCGACGCCCAGGTTTCCTGGCTGATCAACCAGGGGGTGGGCTACCTGGTCTCCGGCGACGTTCCCGGGCGGCTCGGCAACGGCCACCCGACCATCGTGCCTTACGAGACCTTCCCGGCGGCCGACCGCTCCTTCATACTTGCGGTCGGCAACGACAGCCAGTTCCGGAAATTCTGCGATGTCGCCGGAGCGCCCGAACTCGCAAGGGATCCGCGTTACGCGAAGAACGCCGACCGCGTCAGAAACCGCAAGGAACTGGTCCCGCTGATCCGCAAACTGACCATCGACAAGACGGCGGCGGAATGGATCGCAGTGCTGGAGGGAGCCGGTGTCCCATGCGGGCCGGTCAACGATCTGGGCCAGGTCTTCGCCGACCCGCAAATCGTCGAACGCGGCATGCGGATCACCCTGCCGCATCCTTCAAGCGGGACGGTCGATCTCATCGGCTCGCCGATCAACCTGGAAAAGACACCGGTCGCCTACGCCAAGGCGCCACCGCTGCTCGGCGCCGACACGGCGGACGTTTTGAGCCGCCATCTCGGCCTGAGCGAGGCCGCTCTGTCCGAACTGGCGGATAAGGGCGTTCTGGATCTCGGCGCGGCCGGCGGAACAAAGGAAACATGAAACCATGACCACCGGTGCGGATATCATTGCCGGAAAACTGCACGCGGCCGGCTGCCGCCACGCCTTCGGCATGCCGGGCGGCGAAGTGCTTGCGCTGTTGCAGGCGCTGGACGAGGCGGGTCTCAAATTCACGCTGGTCAA
The DNA here is from genome assembly GCF_017309185.1 of Roseibium aggregatum. Classification (GTDB taxonomy): domain Bacteria; phylum Pseudomonadota; class Alphaproteobacteria; order Rhizobiales; family Stappiaceae; genus Roseibium; species Roseibium aggregatum_B. The sequence continues at coordinate 363,354 of NZ_JAEKJZ010000005.1, forward strand.
ACATGAGAACGCCGGCGGCTTCATGGCCGAGGGCGGCTGGCATGCCGATGGCGCGCCCGGCGTCCTGCTGGCGACACTTGGGCCGGGAGCGGCGAACGCTGTCAACGTGATCGCCAACGCCTGGCAGGACCGGGTCCCTCTCGTCTTCCTGACCGGCTGTGTCGATCAGGCGGAAGCCGAGAGCTACACCCATCAGGTCTTCGATCACCAGCAGCTGCTGCGCCCGATCGTCAAGGCGAGCTTTTCGGCAAGGCTGGGTGCTCTGGACGTCATGATGGAAAAGGCGCTGGCCATCGCGCTCGACGGGCAGCCCGGGCCCGTTCATATCGACGTGCCGATCAGGGTCGCCGAAGCAGAGACCGCCGAAGGCTGGACGAAGCGATTCCGGTCCGCTCCGGTCTCATCCGGCCCGAAGGCCGGTAGCGACCTCGAGGCGGCGCTCGATCTCTTCAGGAAAGCGGAACGTCCGATTGCGATCGCGGGAGTCGACGCGGTCAATGAAAACGCCTCCGCGGCGATCACGAGGTTCTGCCGGACCTACCGGATCCCGCTCGTGACCAGCTACAAGGGCAAGGGGCTTCTGGATGAAAACGACCCGCTTTCGCTTGGCGGCGCGGGCCTTTCCCCCAAGGCCGATGGTCATCTTCTGCCGCTGATCAACGAAAGCGATTGTATTCTGCTTCTCGGCTACGATCCGATCGAAATGCGTGTCAACTGGCGCAATCCCTGGGCCGAGGACGCTCCGGTGATCGATGTGACGCCGGTGCTGCGCACCCACGGCATGCATGCCGCCGCCGCGACACTCCGGAGCGCGGTGGAGCCGGTTCTGGACCGCTTGAGCGAGGTGCGCGACCCGGAGGCCCCGAGCTGGCTTAACAGCGCGCCGGAGACGGTCCGGCGGACTTTGACGGAAGCCTTTGCCCCGGAACCCTCCGGCTGGGGGCCGGGCACCGTCTTTCACTCGCTGCGCTCGGCGCTGCCTGCAGACACCGTCGCCACAGCCGACAGCGGTGCGCATCGTATTCTGGTCAGCCAGATCTGGCGGTGTGCGAAACCCCGGCAGATGCTGCAATCCTCCGCGCTCTGCACCATGGGCTGCGCCCTGCCGCTCGCCATGGGCCACCGGATCGTCGAGGGGCAATCGCCGGTCATCGCCTTTGTCGGCGACGCGGGCCTTGAAATGTGCCTCGGCGAACTCTCCACCCTGCGGGATCTGAATATCCCGGTGATCGTCTGCGTGCTGGTCGACACCAGCCTCTCGCTGATCGAACTCAAGCAGAGGAACAGCCAGCGTCCCAATGTTGGCGTGGATTTCGGCGAGACCGACTTTCCGGCGGTGGCGAAAGCCTATGGCGGTCATGGGGTCTGGATCGAGAACGCTGAAGACCTGAAGCGGGAAGCCGGCGATGCGCTCAACCGCGACGGCTTCACCCTGCTTGCCTGCCGGATACCGCGCAGGGCTTATGACGGGGCATTTTGAGTTTAAACGTCATTCCGGACAAGTGAGGCGCCGCCGAGCGCCGATCCGGAATCCAGAAATCATTCGCGCTGAAAGCGCGACCGCAAACAAAAAAGAGACCGCACTCGCTTCGCTCGTCCTGATATCTGGATTCCGGATCAGCGTGCAGCCGTGCTGCACTTGTCCGGAATGACGGTCATTGATTCCATTGGCGTGTCACTTCAAAGCGCCCCCAACCTTCATCTGGACCTTCCCCTTTCTAGCCCTTATGTTGCGCCTGCGAAAAGAAGGTGGCCTGAGCCAAGTAGAAAAAGGCCGGGGAGGAAAAGATGAAGATCTGCCGGACAAAGGCGGACATCAGGGATACCGTTCGGCTGTGGAGGCTGAACGGCGAGAGAGTGGGTGTCGTGCCCACTATGGGCTTCCTGCATGAGGGCCATCTCGGGCTTGTCCGGCTGGCGCGTCAAAAGGGCGACCGGGTCGTGACCACCATCTTCGTGAACCCGACCCAGTTCGGACCCAACGAGGACCTGGCGACCTATCCGCGCGACGAGGCGCGCGATCTGGCGCTTCTGGAAGCCGAAGGCGTCGACGCGGTTTTCATCCCGAGTGTTGAGGAAATGTACGGCGCGGGCGGTGACACCTATGTCGAGGTTCCCGGTCTTTCCGACGTTCTGCAGGGCGCGCTCAGACCCGGTCATTTCCGCGGCGTCACGACGGTCGTCACCAAGCTCTTCAACATCACCACGCCGGATTTCGCGGTCTTCGGCGAGAAGGACTACCAGCAGATCACAGTCATCCGCCGGATGGTCCGTGACCTCGACATGCCGCTGGAAATTGTCGGCCACCCGACGGTGCGCGAGGCCGACGGATTGGCCATGTCGTCCCGCAATGTTCGTCTGACGCCGGAGCATCGCGCGCAGGCTGTCGCCTTGAGCAGGTCGCTGGCGAGCGCCGAGGCGCTGGCGAAATCGGCACCGTCGATCAAGGACCTCGATGCGGTCATCCGCGAGGAACTCGGCAAGGCGCCGGCTGCGGAGGTCAACAGCGTCGACATCCGCGATGCCGAAACGCTGGAAGACCTGTCCGGCGAGCTGGACCGTGCCGCCGTCATTCTCCTGGCCGTGCGCTTCGGAACCGTTCTCCTGATCGATCAGCGGGTCATCGTACCGGAAAGCTGATAACACTCCCTCACAAGCTTCCTTGAAAGGACGCCGCATGAGCACTCAAAAACCCATCCGCCGTATCACCGCTCCGCAAATCACCAAGCGCAAGGGCGGCGATCCGATCGTCTCGCTGACCTCCTATCACGCCCACACGGCGGCGATCGTCGACAAATTCGCCGACTTCATCCTGGTCGGCGACAGCCTCGGCATGGTGATGCACGGCATGGAATCCACCGTCGGCGTGTCTCTGGAACTGATGATCATGCACGGCAAGGCCGTGGTGCGCGGTACCAAACGGGCGCTCGTCGTGGTCGACATGCCCTTCGGCACCTATGAGGAAAGCCCCTCCGTTGCCTTCCGCAATGCCGCCCGGGTGATGAAGGAAACCCAGTGCGGCGCGGTCAAGCTGGAAGGCGGCGCGCGCATGGCGGAAACCATCCGCTTCCTGACCGAGCGCGGCATTCCGGTGATGGCCCATATCGGCCTCACGCCCCAGTCGGTCAACGTCATGGGCGGCTTCAGGACGCAAGGCCGCGACGAGGACACCTGGGCCGTGCACGAGGAAGACGCCCGGGCGATCTCCGAGGCGGGCGCTTTCGCCGTTGTCGTGGAAGGCATGGTGGAACCGCTGGCGGCGAAAATCTCCAGGCAGATCCCGATCCCGACCATCGGCATCGGTGCGTCCGCGGAGTGCGACGGCCAGATCCTGGTGCTCGAAGACCTCCTCGGTCTCAACCCGACCCCGCCGAAATTCGTCAAGGTCTACGGCAATCTCGGCGGCCAGATCGAGGCGGCGGTGAAGGCCTACGCCGACGAGGTCAAGGACCGGAGCTTCCCGGGCGAGGAGCAGGTATACCGGTAGGATTTGTTTCTGGCGGTTCCTGTTTTTCAGGTCATCGCGGTGTCACCGCTTGCGCCTGTCTCCCCCTTGAGGGGGAGATGTCCGTGAAACGGACAGAGGGGAGCGGCTGTGCGGCAATATGAAAAGCTGATTGGAGTTGAGAGGCTGGTTCCCCCCTCTGTCAGCTAAAGCTGACATCTCCCCCTCAAGGGGGGAGACGGGAGCAAGGGGCAATGCTCGGGGCTGTTGTGAGGATTTCGCTAACCGGACAGCAGCGCATCAAGTCACGGAATGACGCCGGGAAACGGAACTCAAAAAAGACAAAATAAACGCCCGATTTCCGGCTGCACGATTTATCCTTCCGGCCTACCCTCAGGCCATGCTGATGATCCGACCGAGTTTCGACACCCTCTATGAAGCCCTGCTGGCGCGCGATGCGGCTTACGACGGGCGCATGTTCGTCTGTGTGGCGTCCACCGGCATCTTCTGTCGACTGACCTGTCCGGCGCGCAAGCCGAAACCGGAAAACTGCACGTTTCACGAGACCGTGGCCGAATGCATCGAGGCGGGCTTCCGGCCGTGCAAGCGCTGCCGGCCGACGACGCCGGAGGCAAGTGCCGATCCGGTGGTAAGGCCCTTGATCGAGGCGCTGGAAAAACGGCCCGGATACCGCTGGGGCGAGCCGGATCTGGTACGCATGGGCTTCGACCCGTCGACTGTGCGCCGCGCCTTCAAGCGGCACTTCGGCATGACCTTTCTGGAAATGGCCCGGCAGCGGCGTCTGCAGGAAGGGTTTTCGTCCCTTTCGGGCGGCGGCAAGGTGATCGACGCGCAAATCACGGCAGGCTTCGAGTCTCCAAGCGCCTTCCGCGAGGCCTTCGCCCGGATACTGGGAACGGCACCGGGAAATTTTTCGAAAAATCCCCTGCTGTCGGCCGATTGGGTGCCGACGCCGCTCGGACCAATGATCGCGGTGACCGATAAAACCCGGCTTCATCTTCTGGAGTTTCTAGACCGCAAGGCCCTGCCGGCGGAATTCAAGAAGCTGCAGGGGTTCGCCAAGGGCGAAATCGGTTTCGGCCGCACGGAAGTCACAGACCGGATCCAGGAGGAGCTGGACCGGTTTTTCAAAGGCGAAAGCGCGTCGTTCCAGACGCAGCTTGCGCTTCACGGTACGCCCTTCACGCGCGACGTCTGGCGCGCGCTCCTCGATATCCCGGCCGGCGAGACCCGCAGCTACTCCGACGTGGCCAGGGCGCTGGGCCGCCCGGAGGCGGTGCGCGCCGTGGCGAGAGCGAACGGAGCCAACCAGATCGGGCTTGTGATCCCCTGCCACAGGGTTGTCGGCACGGACGGATCGCTGACCGGCTACGGCGGCGGTCTCTGGCGCAAACAGCGCCTGATCGAACTGGAGCAGGGCTACCGCGCAAAGGTCTCCGAAAAGGCCAATCAACCGGACCCGTAGCGCGGTCACTCGGCATTGGGCGAAGAAGCTTGAGAACAGCTCCCTCCGGGATTGTGCCTATGCCTGCATCAACTGCATATCCGGTGTGCGAAAATAGCGCAGAATTTGTTGAATCGCGGAATTGAATTCTTAACTTCTGTCCTGTAGGGGTCGGATCAAGTGCAACACATCATCCCAGAGGTTTCTGGGCGTTTAGGAGGTCGGAATGACCCGTGATGAATGGATCAGAGAATACAAAGCAAACGGTGGTTCCTGGCCGACACTGGTTGGCGTTTACGCCGTCATTGTCGCGGCGATGGTGCTGTCCGGCTACTTGATGGTCGGCTGACCGAGGTCTCCCGACTTTTTAAAATTGCAAACACCCCCGGCATGGAAATCCGGGGGTGTTTGCGTTTGCCTGTGAGCCCGTTCAGACGTCGGCGGCCTCGCCGATCTGGTCCGTTCCCCGCTCTTCGAGAAGGGTTGTCAGCCAGTTCGGGTCCATCTCCGGCACGGAGGACAGGAGCAGGTCCGTATAGGGGTGATGGGGCGGCTTGAACATGACGTCCTTGGGACCCTGTTCGACCACCTTTCCCTTCTGCATCACCACGACTTCGTCCGCGATGGAGCGAACCGTCGCCAGATCGTGGGTGATGAACATGTAAGCCAGGTTGAACTCCTGCTGCAGCCGGTCGAGCAGCTTCAATATGCCCTCGGCGACGAGCTGGTCGAGCGCGCTCGTGACCTCGTCGCAAATGATGAAGGCGGGATTGGCGGCAAGCGCCCTGGCAATGCCGACACGCTGTTTCTGTCCGCCCGAAAGCTCTGTCGGAAGCCGGTTGTAGAATTGGGACGGCTCCAGTTCGATCAGGTCGAGCAGTTCGTCCACTCGGCTCTTCAGAGCGGTGCCCTGCAAGCCGCCATAAAACTGCGCCGGCCGGCCGATGATGTCGCAGATGCGGATTTTCGGGTTCAGCGCGGTGTCCGCCATCTGGTAGATCATCTGCACCTGACGGAGCTGTTCCTTTGTCCGGTCCTGATAGCGCGGCGGCAACGGCTCTCCGTTGAACAGGATCTGGCCCTTGTCCGGCGGCAACAGGCCCGTGATGCAGCGCGCGGTGGTCGACTTGCCGGAGCCCGATTCCCCGACGACGGCAACCGTCATGCCCGGATAGATGTCGAAGGAGACATCCTCAAGCACCCTGGTCTTGCCGTAGGAGGCGTCAATTCCCTGAACGGAGACGATCGGCAGGGTATCCGGATCGCTCGGCCGCTGTTTTTGCGGCCGCTTGAAGCTGCGCACGGCCCAAAGGCTCTTTGTGTAGTCCTCCTTGGGCGTGTCGAGCATTTCTTCGGTCGGGGCTTCCTCGACCTCTTCGCCTTTGAGAAGCACCTTGATGGTATCCGCCATCTGCGCGACCACCGCCAGATCGTGGGTGATGTAGATCGCGGCGGTGTTGAACTGATCGACGATGTCGCGGATCGCGGCCAGGACCTCGATCTGGGTGGTTACGTCGAGGGCCGTGGTCGGTTCGTCGAAGATGATCAGGTCCGGGCGGCAGGCCATCGCCATTGCGGTCATGGCGCGCTGAAGCTGTCCGCCGGACACCTGGTGCGGGTAGCGGAAGCCGATTTCGCCAGGATTTGGGAGACGCAGCCGCTCGTAGAGCTGCATGGCGTCTTCCTGTGCCTCCACCCGTTTCTGGATCCGGTACTGGATCGGGGCTTCCGTGTGCTGGTCGATGATCCGGTGCGCCGGGTTGAACGAGGAGGCCGCGGACTGGGCCACATAGGCGATGCGCGAGCCGCGAAGCGCCCGAAGGTCGCTTTGCGGGGTCGTCGTCAGCTCCATGCCGTCGAACTCGATCGAGCCGCCGGAGATGCGGCAGCCGTCGCGGGCAAAACCCATGGCGGCGAGGCCGATGGTGGATTTGCCGGCCCCGGACTCTCCGATGAGGCCAAGGACTTCGCCCTTGTGCAGGGTGAGGCTGACCCCGTGAACGATCTCGTTCCATTGCTCGTCGGAATAGCCTTCGATGCGCAGATCCGTGATCCGAAGCAGAACGTCCTTTCTCGGAACCATGATCAAACCTCCTTCAGGCCGGACGAGCGGAACAGCATCCAGTCGACCACAAAATTCACGGCGACCGTGAGCAGCGCGATTGCCGCCGCCGGGATCAGCGGGGTCATTTCGCCGAACGAAATCAAGGTCGCGTTCTCGCGCACCATCGAGCCCCAGTCGGCCGTCGGTGGCTGAATGCCGAGGCCGAGGAAGGAGAGGCCCGCGATCAGCAGAAACACGAAGCAGAACTCAAGGCCGAATTCGGCGATCAGCGGCGCGGTGCTGTTGGGCAGGATTTCCCTGCGGATCAGGTACCAGGTTCCTTCGCCCCGGAGCCTCGCCGCCTCGATATAGTCCATCACCACAACGTTGCCCGCGACCGCTCGTGTGAGCCGGAAGACGCGCGGCGAGTAGATGACCGCGATCACGATGACGATCACGGCCAGGTTGGTGCCGAAGATACTCAGCATCAAAAGAGCGAAGATGAGAGACGGCACGGACATGATGACGTCGGCGAAACGGCCCATAAGCTGGTCGAACCAGCCGCCCTTGGTCGCCGCCAGAAGGCCTGCCAGGGCGCCCATGAAAAACGCCAGTCCCGTCGCGAGCAGGGCGAGGCCGACCGAGTTGCGGGCGCCGAATATGATGCGGCTGAACATGTCCCGGCCGAGCTGATCGGCGCCGAGCAGCATGTTTTCGTCAGGCGGCGCGAACGCGGAAGACACCACCTCCGCCTCGCCGAAAGGCGCGATCATCGGTGCGAAGATTCCGGCAATGGCGTAGGTGAAGATCACGAACATGCCGAAGGCGGCGGTCAGCGGCGCCGTTCTGAGTTCCCTGGCGACGCCTTCAGGCGTGATGATGATCAGGAATTCCCGGAAGGCGTAGGACGTACCGGCGGCCAGGGCAAGCAGCCCCGCCGCTGTGGTGATGAACCGGAGCGCCGAGACACCGCCGATAATTCCCATGACGAAGGAAACCAGCGTCAGCGAGAAGATCAGCAGGAAGACTTCCCGTTTCTTGAAATAGGCTGCCAGACAGGAGGCTCCAATCAGCAGCGCGTAGTATCCGATGACAAATGTGCTCATGTCGCCGCCCTTATTTCGGATGCCGCAGACGCGGATTGGTCAAAATCGCTCCGACATCGGCTGCCAGATTGAGCAGGATGAAAGTTGCAGCGAAGATGAGGCAGCAGGCCTGGACGATGGGGAAATCGCGTTTCGCCACCGCGTCCACCAGAAGCTGGCCGATACCCGGATAGACGAAGACGACTTCGACCAGAACGACACCGGTGATCAGATAGGCAAGGTTGAGCGCGACCACGTTGATGATCGGGGCCCAGGCGTTGGGCAGGGCATGTTTGACGATCACCTTCCAGGGCGGAACACCTTTCAGCCGGGCCATTTCGATATAGGGGGACGCCAGGAGGTTGATGATCGCGGCGCGTGTCATGCGCATCATGTGGGCGGTGACCACCAGAACCAGCGTCAGGGCCGGCAGGAAGGTCCGGTGAAGAAGCTCGGCGAAGGTCATGTCGGAACTCAGGCTCGCGATCGCCGGAAAGTAGTTCGTCTTGACCGCCAGATAAAGGATCAGGATGTAGCCGAGAAAGAACTCCGGTGAGGAGATCGAGGTCAGGGTGACCACATTGGCGACCCGGTCGAACAGGGTGTTGCGCAGCAAGGCCACGATGACGCCCAGCACGATGGAGATCGGCACCGCGATCACGGCCGCGTAGGTCGCCAGAAACAGTGTGCTGACGAAACGCCCGCCGATGGCGGCGCTGACACGCTCTCCGGACACCAGGGACACGCCGAAATCTCCGGTCAAGGCACCACCCAGCCACTGCAGGTAGCGGAAGATCGCGGGCTGATCGAGACCGAGCTTTTCACGCAGGGCCGCGACCGTTTCCTGAGTGGCCGCCTGGCCGAGAACGGCTTGGGCGATGTCGCCCGGGAGCAGTTCGACTGCAAAAAAGATCAGGATTGAAACCACGAAAAGTGTGATCAGGCCCAAGCCGAGTCTCTTCGCGACCAGCTTCAGGATGTCCCCCATATACCCCTCCGGAATAAGGAAATCCGGCACTGAGAAGGACTGCCGGACATGGAATGCGGACGTTTCCGTTTCAGCCTTATGACTTGGCCTTCTTCGTCGGACGCCCGTTGTGGTGATGATTGTCAGATTGGACGGAACAAACTCTCAGACAAAACGCCTCTTGTCATCCCGTTCGTACGCATCTTTTTCAGGCTGGGTGAGTCGTCCGGTGGTTCTTGGTTTCGTCATCCTGTCTCCCCTGTTCGGCCTCATGGCGCATTCGTGGAAGTGTCCCCAGCGAAGCATTTCAGGCTTTTTTGTATCTGTGATGCTCATTTACGACATCTGCCCAGCAAAACACGAACTGCCTTGCTTCGACCGTCTTGTTGAGAAATTAACCTGTAAATTCTGGCGATGTTAAACTGTCGCCTCGATATTGTGCAAGGCCGCATTATTTTGCATCGATTTTTCGGGTCGCCTGTCTCCGGAAAAAGCAAAGCGCATATATTTTCATCTATTTCCGCACTTCTGAGAAACGTCAGCTTGTCCGAGGTCGAATATTGCACCACCCGCTGGGGGCAAATGGAACGGATACGGCAGCGCCTTCGAGAAAACGCATGGGAAGAGGGCTCTATTGTTCGGAACGCGTCCGCATGGCCGCCCGTTCAAGCATGTATTTTTCCGCTTCGATCATATGACCGCGCATGATCATGCGCGACAGCTCCGCGTCACCCGCCTTGATCGCTCTGAGCAAGCGAACCTGATAGTGCAGCCCGGTCTCCCTTAGGGACGGGTTCGGTTCCTTGTAGATCGACCGGCACACCGTCATGTCGCGCAGGAGGCTGAGCAGAAACGAGCAGGTAAAGGCCAGGATCGGGTTGGCGCAGTGGCGGGTGAGTTCCTCGTGAAAATCGAGTTCGGCCAGCCGCTGGGCATATTCTTCTTCGGCCGTTTTCGGCTCGTCCTCGTAAAGCCGGATGCAGCCCTGCAATGCCTGAAACGCGCCATCCGTCAGATTGCCCGCGACGGCGGCGGCCAGCTCCGGTTCGAGCTGTTTGCGCAACGTGTAGATGTCCGCGATCGACGGCGGATCGAACAGGAAGAGATTGTCCAGAAGACGTATGGCTTCGCCCGGTTCCACCGAGGCCACGAACACGCCGCCGCCCGGACCGCTTTTCGTGCTGATCAGCCCCTGGAACTCCAGAACCTTGAGCGCTTCGCGCAAGGTTCCGCGGGAAACGCCTACGGTTTCAGGCAGGAGCCAGTCGGCGGGGATCTTCTCTCCCGGTCTCAATCCCACCGCGACGATCTGCTCCCGGATCTGCTGGGCGACCATATCGGGTCGCCGCAGCCGTTTTCCGGTTCTCGCGCAGACGGGGCCTTCCATAATGTTCATCCCAATGTCTCTGCCCTGACCAGGGGACGATGGCAAGCCGCGATGTGGCTTGGGGATCCGCCTTGGGCCTCATCCGGCGACGGCTTTTGCTTCAGGCACAAATCGCTCTGCCTGGCGCAGCGGGCAGCGAAAGCGCAGCCGATCGGCGGATTGTAAGGATCGGGCAACTCGGCCGAGGCGTCCTCGGCCAGGAGATCGCGGCGTCCCGGAGCGGGTGCGGAACGCATCAGCAGGTCGGTATAGGGGTGGAGCGGCGTTCTGAAGATGTCCCGTGCCGGACCGAGTTCGGCCATGCGGCCGAAATACATGACCGCCACCCGGTCGCTGACGCTTTCCACCACGGAAAGATCGTGACTGATGAAGATGTAAGTCAGGCCGAAGTCCGCCTTGAGCTTGTCGAGCAGGTTCAGAACCTGGGCCTGCACCGACACATCGAGGGCGGACACCGGTTCGTCCAGAACGATCAGCTCGGGCCCGGCCGCGAGCGCGCGGGCAATCCCGATCCGCTGTGCCTGGCCGCCGGAAAACTCGTGCGGATACCGCTCCAGGAATTCCGGTGCCAGGTTGACCGCCTGGAGAAGCTCCGCCAGCCGCGCTTCGCGATCGTCAGCGTTCAGTTCCGTCAGGTGTTTCAGCGGGGCTTCCAGGATCGTGCGGATGGTCTTGCGCGGATTGAGCGAAGCGACCGGGTCCTGAAAGACGTACTGGATCTTGCGCGCGAGCGCCTTCCGGTCCCGCTTGGCGAGCGCCGAAAGATCCTCGCCGTTGAAGGTGATGGTCCCGCCGGTCGGCAGGTCGAGCCCGACCACCAGGCGGGCGAGGGTGGACTTGCCGCAGCCCGATTCCCCGACAACGCCGAGGGTCTCGCCTTTCCTGACGTCGAGACTGAGCCCCTGTACCGCGTGAACCGCCGGCTCGCGTCCGCCGAAGAGCTTGCGCGCCCCGCCGAAGACCCGTTCGACCTCGGAGATTGTCAGCAGCGCGGGGTTGTCCGCCATCCAGACTTCCGGTCCGTTCATGCCGCGGCTCCTTCGCTCAGGGGATGGAGGCAGCGCACGCCCCGCTCGCCATCGGATGTGACGAGTTCGATTTCGCCCGTCCGGCAATCCGGCTTCACGCGCGGGCAGCGGTCGGCGAAGGCGCAGCCGTCCGGCAGGTTGTTGACCACCGGCGGCCGACCGGCGATGGCGTCGAGCCGACGGTCCGGCTGACCCAGCACCGGCACGCACTCGATCAGCTTCGCCGTATAGGGGTGTTGCGGATTGTTGAGGACGTCCTCCGTCGTTCCGGTTTCCACGATCCGTCCCGCATACATGACCGCCACCCGGTCGCAGAGCGCGGAGACGACGCCGAAATCGTGCGTGATGAACAGGATCGCCGCGTTCCGCTCCCGGCGAAGACCGTTCATCAGGGTCAGGATCTGGGACTGCACCGTGACGTCGAGCGCCGTCGTCGGTTCGTCGGCGATCAGGACCCTTGCGTCGTTGGCGAGCGCCATGGCGATACAGACCCGCTGGCGCATGCCGCCGGAGAGTTCGTGCGGATAAGCGGACAGGCGTTCCTTCGCGTTCGGAATGCGCACCAGCGAGAGCAGTTCGATGGCCCGTGCGGTTGCCTCCTTGCCGGAGAGCGGCTGGTGGGTGGTGATCGCCTCCTTGAGCTGGTCGCCGACGGTAAAGAGCGGGTGCAGGGTCGACAGCGGGTCCTGGAACACATAGGCGACCGATCCGCCGCGCAGTTTGCGGATGCGCTTGTCGCTCGCGGCGAACAGGTCTTCGCCCTCAAGATAGGCCGCGCCTCCGGCGATGCGCCCCGGCGGCGTCGGCACCAGGCCCATGATCGACATGGCGGTCACGGATTTGCCCGATCCGGATTCGCCGACAAGCCCCAGGCATTCGCCGTCCTTCAGACCGAGGCTGACCCCGCCGACGGCCTTGTAGACGGACGTGCCGATCTGGAATTCCGTGCGCATCTCGCGCACGTCCAGAAGGGCTGCCTGACCGGAGGGCGGCGGCACTTCGGAGTTGCCGCGTTCCACGGCGGTGCGCGCGACCGGCCGGGTGAGGGATCCGGCGCGCAGGCGCGGATCGAGAATATCGCGGACACCGTCGCCGAAGAGGTTGATGCTCATGACCAGCACGAAGATCATCAGGCCCGGAACGATCGACACATGGGGTGCGGTGAACAGGATCTTGCGGCCTTCGCCGAGCATGGAGCCTAGATCGGCCTGTGGTGGCTGGGCGCCGAGCCCCAGGAAGGAGAGGCCGGCGGTTTCCAGGATCATCCAGCCCACCGTGGTCGACATGGTGATGACGATGACGGGCAGGACGTTCGGCAGGATTTCGATAAACAGGATCTGCGCGGGCGACTTTCCGGACAGGCGCGCCGCGTCGACGAATTCCCGCCGGGAGAGCCCCAGCGTGATGCCGCGAATGTTGCGGGCGAAGAACGGAATGTTCACCAGCGCGATGGCGTAGAGTGCGTTGAGAAGGCCGGGCCCGAGAACGGCCACGATGGCAAGCGCGAGCAGGATGTAAGGGAAGGCCATGACCATGTCGATGCCGCGCATGATCAGCGTATCGGTGCGTCCACCGGCGTAGCCTGCGACGAGGCCGAGCAGGGATCCGAAGAATGCCGCGATGATCGTTGCGGACAAACCGACGGCGAGCGAGACCTGTGTCCCCCAGATCAGCCGGGACAGGAGATCCCGCCCCAGGTGGTCCGTTCCAAGAAGGTGTCCTTCGCTGAAGACAGGCAACAGCCGGTTGGCCGGCGCGGTGACGTCCGGATCGGGCAGCGGAAGAATGGGGGCTGCCAGCGCGATCAGGCAGATCGCCACCAGGAGGACCAGCCCGGTTGTCGCCAGCGTGTTGTTGAGGAGCAGCGCCAGCGTGCCGGGACGTGAGGATTTTTGCTTCGGCTTTGCCTGGGCGGTCAGTGCGGTGTCCGTCATCAGCGCAACCTCGGGTCCAGCAGGGTCTGCACGACGTCGGCGAGCAGATTGAAGAGAACATAGGCGGCGGCGACCACGAGGACGCCGCCCTGGACCAGAAGAAGGTCGCGGGTGGAAATCGCCTTCACCAGCATGGAGCCGACGCCGGGCCACTGGAAAACGGTCTCGATATAGACCGCGCCGCCGATCACGAAACCGGCCTGGATACCGATCACCGGCACGACGCTGACCAGCGCGGACTTGAACGCGTGCTTGTAGATGACCTTGCGTTCCGAAAGACCCTTGGCGCGGGCGGTGCGGATATAGTCCTGGCGCAGGACCTCCAGCATGGCGGTCCGGGTGAGCCGGGCGATGACGCCCGTCGCGACCACCGAGAGCGTCAGGGCGGGCAGGGTCAGGTGGTAGAGCAGATCCGGCAGATCGCCGCCGCCGTAGATCGCATACATGCCGGAGGCCGGAAACAGCTTCAGATTGACCGCAAAGATCAGGATCAGGAGCAGGCCGAGCCAGAAGGACGGGGTCGAAATGCCGATCAGAACGAGCAGGGTGATGATCTTGTCGGCCCAGCCGTATTGGCGGACGGCGGAAACGATGCCCGCGAGAAGGCCGAGGATGGAGCACAACACGAGCGAGGTACCGGCCAGAATGAGCGTCGCTGAAAACCGTTCGAGTACCTCGTCGAGAACCGGCCGGTTGAGCGTGTAGGAGCGGCCGAGATCACCTTGAAACAGGTTGCCGAGCCAGATGAAATATTGCTCCAAAAGTGACTTGTCGAGGCCTAGGTCCTTGTTGAGCTTGGCGACATTTTCCGGTGTGGCGTAGGAGCCGAGGATGGCGGTTGCCGGATCGCCGGGGATCATGGCCATGATCAGGAAGACGATGATCGTCAGCCCGAACAGCACCGGTATGGCGGCCAGCAGGCGCTTGGCGATATAGGCGGCCATTGTCTCTCCCTTTTCGCAGAGCCCGGAACATGAGACTGCGGCTTTGCCTCTTGCTCCAGGTCCCTCTCCCGATGGGAGAGGGAGTAGTCACTGCCAATTGCGGACGCCCTGCCTTTTCAACGAAAAAACGAGGGCGTGGATACGAAAATCCCGGCAGGCCGAATGACCCGCCGGGATTGAAAGAGATTTACTGAGGCTTCTTGACCTTCTGCAGCATCAGGAAGAAGGACGGTTGCAGCTTGAAGTCTTCCACGGCCGCCTTGATGACGGCGTTCTGCTTCCAGTTGGCGACGAAGACCCAGGGAGCGTCTTCCTGCACGATTTCCTGCATTTCCTTGTAGAGCTTGGCGCGCTCGTCCTGGTCGGTGACCTCGCGGGCCTTCTCCAGAAGTTCGTCCACCTTGGCGTTGGAGTAATAGCCGGAGTTGAAGCCGCCCTTGTCGGGCATCGCCTCGGTGCGCAGCGCCAGGAAGGGCAGTGTGTCCGGATCGTTGGTCATCCAGGCCATTTCCGCCATGCCGGCCTTGCCTTCAAGGCCCGGGTTCACCTTGCCGAGGAAGGTGTTCCACTCGTAGGTTTCGATCTTGACGTTCATGCCGACCGCCTGGAGATCCGCCTGAATGGCCGTGCCCATGGCGATGGGGTCGAGCATGCCGGAGCCGCCCTCGGTCACATAGAAGGTCACTTCCTCGCCGTTGTAGCCGGCTTCCTTCAGAAGTTCCTTGGCCTTTTCCGGATCGTACGGGTAGGGCTCCAGGCCTTCGTTATAGGCCCACGCGAAGGCCGGAGGGGTCGGTCCGGCTGCGACTTCGGCCGTGCCCTGGAGGATATTCTCGACCAGCGCCTGCTTGTTGATCGCGTAGTTGGCGGCCTGACGGGCGAGCTTGTTGTCGAACGGCGCTTCCTTGGCGTTCAGGATCAGGAACCAGACGTGGGGGCCGGCCTGTTCCAGGACCTTGAAGGTAGAGTCTGACTTGAACTGCTGAAGGCTGTCCGGCGGGACTTCGACCATGACGTCCAGGCCGCCGGAGAGCATTTCGGCGATCCTCGTGTTGGCGTCGGTGATCGGGCGGTAGATGATTGCTTCAAGTTCAGGCGCACCGTCCCAATAGGCGTCGTTCTTGACGACAACGGTTTTGGCGTTGGCATCCCATTCCGCGAACTTGTAGGCGCCGGTTCCCGAGGGGTTCCTGCCGAAATCCTTGCCGAATTTTTCCACTGCGGCCGGAGAAACGATCAATCCGGTCGGATAGGCGAGGTTGGAGAGGAACGGCGCATAGGGGGCGCTCAGCTTGAAGGTGACCGTCAGGTCGTCATCGGCGGTCACGTCCTCGACCGTGGAGAAGAAGAAGGACAGCGGGAAGGGGCCGGTGTCGTGATAGGGGTGTTTCTCGTCGAGCATGCGGTCGAAGTTGAACTTCACCGCTTCCGCGTTGAACGGCGAACCGTCGTGGAAGGTGACGCCTTCCTTGAGCTTGAAGGTATAGGTCTTGCCATCGTCGGAGATGGTCCAGCTTTCGGCGAGCGACGGCTCGACTTCCAGAGTACCGTCCTTGTAGCGGACAAGCCCGTCATACATGTTCACCAGAATGCGGAAATCGTTGACCGCCGTAACCGCGTGCGGGTCGAGCGACTTGGGTTCCGCGATCTGACCGACCACCAGAACATTGGGAGGCGTTTGCGCGTACGACTGCGGCGCAAAGGCCAGAAAGGCCGAGGCGAGCGCCGCGGCTAGAAACTTTCTCATGACCATTCCCCTTGTTGTTTCTGGCTATTAATTAATCATGATTAATTGCACGGCTTCAAGAATTATTTCATACTAATTGTGCCTGAGGGTCCTGACTCCAGAGCCGGAAAAGCGCTTAAGCGCGGATAAATAGGGGGAAATTCCGATGCGGCGGCCCGCTGTCAAAATCGATCTTCAACGGCTGAAAACGCTTTTGGACGGGGTGAACAGCTTCGGTTTCGACGACGACACCGGAGGCTACAACCGGCCGGGTTTTTCGAAAGCGGACATCGACTGCCGGGAATGGTTCGCAGCCCAGATGGAGGCGGACGGGCTGAGCGTTTCGACGGACTGCGTTATGAACCTGTTCGCTCGCTACGGTCCGGCGGAAGGGCCTTGCATCATGGTGGGCTCGCATACGGACACCGTGGTCAATGGCGGGGCGTTCGATGGCTCGCTCGGGGCATGCGTGGCGCTTGAATGCGTCCGCTGCATGAAGGAGGCGGGGATCGTGCCGCAAACCGCCGTCGAGGTCGTCGTCACTTCGGAAGAGGAAGGCCGTTTCGGCGGTATGCTCGGCTCCCAGACCATCACCGGACAGGTGACGCCGGACTGGGTCGCGCAGGCCAGCGACGCGGAGGGGACACTTCTGAGCGACGCGATGCGCCGGCGGGGTCTGGATCCCCTGGAAATTCCGCAAGCCGCTCGCCCGCCCGGCTCGGTCAAGGCGTTTCTGGAGCTTCATATCGAACAGGGACCCGTTCTGGAAAGAAGCGGGACGCCCATCGGTATTGCCGACCGGGTCTCCGGCGTCTGCTACCTGGAGGTCGAATTCCAGGGTATCGCCAATCATTCGGGCACGACGCCGATGGACCTGCGCTCCGATGCCTTCGCCGGGCTGGCGGAGCTGGCGGTCGCCATTCCGGACATCATCCGGGACAAAGGCACGGGTCAGAGCCGGATCACCATCGGGCACGTGACGCTTACCCCCAATCATCCGCACACGGTCCCGGGTCAGGCTGTCTTCTCGATCATCCTGCGGGATACGTCGGAGGAGATCATGCGCCTGCTGCGCGCCGACCTGGAAGCCCGGGCCACCGGGGTCGCGGCCCGGCATGGTCTGGGCATCAAGATCACGGAAAAGAGCTGGCTGGCGCCGGTGATGCTCGATCCGGATATCGCGGCGAGGCTGGAAGTGCTGGCACAGGCCCATGGGCTGAAGGCGGTGCGAATGCCCTCCGGCGCCGGTCACGATGCCCAGACCATGCAGGCGTTTTGCCCGGCGGGACTGATCTTCGTACCGAGCCGCAACGGGATCAGTCATGCCCCGGAGGAACACAGCGACTGGGAAGACATCGAACAGGGGGCGAACCTGTTCCTTCAGGCGCTGATCGAAATGAGTGCCTGACACATCAGCCTGTCTCCACCGTTCCGATCACGGCCACACAGTCTCCGGTTTTCACGAGGCCGGGGAAATGCCGGGCGGCGACGATGCCGGCTCTTTGCGCGGGGCAATCGCGCGGCGGAACTCCGGTGCGCTCGGTGGACCAGATCCGGGCGATCAGATCGCCCTTTTCGACCATCTCGCCCAGGTCCCTGACCGGTTCGTGCAGACCTTCGGCCTCGGCGAAGTGAAAACAGTCGCTTTTCGGAATGTCGAGCATGAGGCTCGGGCCGAGTTCCGGTTCCCCGCTCAGAATTCCCGCGTGACGCAGGACGTTCCGGACGCCCTTTTTGGCGATCGCGATGGATTTCGCGGTCGCCGTTCCGCCCCCGCCGAGTTCCGTCGTCACGAAGGTCTTGCCTTGCGCCTCGACGGCGGAATCGTACATGCCGACACTGTCGATCTCCAGAAGCATCGCCGAATAAGGCGCGTTGAAGGCCCGCATCGCGGCGACGCAGGCCTCCTGATGGGCCTTGTCCTCCAGTACGTGGGCGGCGGCGAAAGGCAGGAAGTCGAGCGTCTTTCCGCCGGAATGGAAATCGAGAACGATATCCGCCTCCGGGATCAGGACGGTGTTGAAATAATCGGCGATCTTCTCCGTCACGGTCCCGTCGGGACGGCCCGGAAAGGAGCGGTTCAGGTTGCCCTTGTCGATCGGCGAGGTCCGGGAACCGGCCCGGAAGGCGGGATAGTTGAAGGCGGGCACGATAATGACACGGCCCTGAATGTCGTCGGGAGAGAGCGTGAGGGCAAGCTCCTGAAGAGCGACCGGCCCTTCGTATTCGTCGCCGTGATTGGCCCCGGTCAGAAGGGCGGTTGGGCCGTCACCGTTGCGGATGACGGTGGTCGGGATCATCACCGAGCCCCAGGCGCTGTCGTCCCGGCTGTAGGGCAGCTTCAGAAAGCCGTGATGAATACCGTCCTCATTCAGGGGAATGGTGGCGGCAATCGGATTTTGGGCCATTGCTCAGTCCTTCACGAAAAGCTTGCGCGGGACGTTGGCGAGACACTCCGGTCCGTTGACGCCGATGACGATGCTCTCGGTGATTTCGAAGCCCCAGTCTTCCATCCAGAGCCCGGTCATGAAGTGAAAGGTCATGTTCTCTTCCAGCACCGTCTTGTCGCCGGGACGCAGAGACATGGTGCGCTCGCCCCAGTCCGGCGGATAGGAAAGGCCGATGGAGTAGCCGGTCCGGTTGTCCTTGACGATGCCGTATTTTTTCAGGATCGCGAAAAACGCATTGGCGACGTCTTCGCAGAGATTTCCCGCTTTCGCCGCTTCGAGACCGGCCTCCATGCCTTCAAGCACCGCCTTCTCCGCGTCCAGGAAGGCTTGCGTCGGCTTGCCGAGGAAAAGCGTTCTGGAGAGCGGGCAGTGGTAGCGGTTGTGAACCCCGGCCACTTCGAAGAAGGTGCCTTCGCCGCGCTTCATCGGGGCGAAGTCCCAGGTCAGGTGCGGCGCGGCCGCGTCGCTGCCGGAAGGCGTCAGCGGCACGATGGCCGGGTAATCGCCGCCGATGCCGAGTTCCGCGTCGTAGCGCAGGCCCGCGTCGTAGATCTCCGAGACAAGATCGCATTTGCGCAGACCCGGTTCCGCCTTTTCCAGGATGCGGGAATGGATGCGCTCGACGAATTTGCCCGCCTTGCGCATGTAATCCAGTTCCTGCGGCGACTTCACCGCCCGCTGCCAGTTCACCAGCCCGGTCGTGTCCTGAAACCTGGCGTTAGGAAGATGGTTTTGCAGGGAGGCGTAGGCGGCGGCTGAAAACCAGTAATTGTCCATCTCCACGCCGATCCGCTTCGATGACCAGCCGCGCTCCTCGATCCGGGCCGACAGGTAATCCATCGGGTGGCGCTCGGTCGACTGAACATAGTGGTCCGGATAGCCGATGATGTTGTCCGGATGCATGAAGCAGGTCCGGTAGGCTCCCTGTGCATCCTGTCCGCGTCCGTACCAAATCGGCTCGCCCTCTAGGCCAAGCAGAACGGCCTGGTACACGTAGAAGGACCAGCCGTCATAGCCGGTGAGCCAGGCCATGTTCGACGGGTCGGAGACAACGATCACATCGACGCCGGCGCGCTGCATTGCTGCCCGGGTCGAGGCGATCCTGTCGTGATATTCCTGTTTGCTAAAGCGCAGTGTGGGTTCGATCATGGGAGGGGTCCGAGTAAGAGCTAGGTGTTGATCTGTGTGCCTGCGCCGGCTGCGTCCGCCAGGCGGCGGGCGTAGGTGGCAATCGCCGTGTCCTGGACACCGGTGCCGGTCAGGTCCGCGATGGTGATGTCTTCCGCCGTCTTGCGTCCGGGAGATTTACAGGCGGCGATGTCGCCGAGTTCGGCGAATTTTGTGCCGCTCGACACGACCCCGCCGGCAAGCGCATGATGCAGCTCGCCGAGCAATTCGGTCTGGGACTTGCGGTCGGGCACATAGAGATCGGCGCGCGCGAGACAGGCGGGGTCGAGTTCGTTCTTGTGCTCCTGATCGGAGCCCATCGCGGTGATATGCTGGCCGGGCCGCAGCCAGTCCGCCTTGATGAGCGGTTCGGCGCTCGGCGTTGTTGTGACGATGACATCCGCCCGGCCGACCGCCTCGGCGAGGTCTGCGGCTGGTGACACTGCGATACCGAGAAGCTGCCCCATTTCCTCCGCCATGGTCCTGGCCTTGTCGAAGTCCCGCGCCCAGACGGTTGCCTCGGTAATCGGGCGGACGAGGCAAAGCGCCTGCAATTGCAATTTCGCCTGGGTTCCCGCGCCAACGATACAGGCTTTAGAAGCCGTCCCGGCGGCAAGATGCTTCGCGGCGACCGCACCGGCGGCGGCGGTCCGGATATCGGTCAGGTAACCGTTGTCCAGAAACAGGGCTTCGACCATCCCGGTCCTGGCCGAAAACAGCACCATGAGACCCGAGGTGCTTGGAAGGCCGAGTTTCGGATTGTCGAAGAAACCGGGCGACACCTTGATCGCGAAACTTTCCACGCCGGGCACATAGGCGGTCTTGACATCGACCTCGCCATTGACGTCCTCGATTGCCATGGACAGGATCGGCGGCATGACGACGCCACCGTCGGCAAGCGCCTTGAAAGCGTTTTCGACACAGTCGACGGTGTCCATATTGAGCCGCACGAACTGCCGGAGCTGGGTCTCGGACAGGATCTTGATGGCTGGCACGTCAGCCCTCCGCTTGCTGGTCGGAAGCCACATCCACGTCCTCGCCGGAAATGACGCGGTGATGCAGTCTCATGTCGATATTGCAGCCGGAAAGAAGCGCGACCGTCGGCCCCTCTGGCTTCACCTTGCCGGTGGCGAGCGCCGCCATGCAGACGGCGCCAGCTCCTTCCACGATCTGGCGCTCCTGCCAGTAGCCGTGGCGGATACCGGCTGCGATTTCCGCCTCGCTCAACAGGACGACCTTGTCGACCAGGTCGCGCACTGTCTTGAAGGTGTAGCGGTTTGCCAGGCCGATGCCGCCGCCGAGCGAATCCGCAAGCGTCGGCAATTCCGGCACCTGGATCGGGAGCCCGGTGTCCAGGGAGGCGGCCATGGCGGCGCCCCGTTCCATGGACATGCCGATGATCTGAACCTCCGGCCGTCGCGCCTTGATCGCCGATGCGACACCTGAGATGAGCCCGCCACCGGAAAGCTGCACCAGGACGGTGTGGACGTCCGGGACGTCTTCCAGGATTTCCAGCCCGAGCGTGCCTTGTCCGGCGATGATGTCCGGGTGGTCGAAGGGCGGCACGAGGGTCATGCCGTCCTCCGCGACCAGACGGTCGACCTCGATCTGGGCTTCGTCCTGGGACGACCCGACGATCCGAACCTCCGCGCCGAGCGCCTCGATAGCCTCGACCTTGTTCTGTGGCACGAGACGCGACATGCAGATGATGCATCTGACACCGGCCTGCCTGGCGGCATGAGCCAGTCCCCGGCCATGATTGCCGGTCGACACACCAACAACACCCTTGGCCTTGGCGGCTTCGGAAAGCGACAGCACCGCGTTGGCGGCACCGCGCAGCTTGAAACTGCCGGTTTCCTGAAGGTGCTCGAGCTTCAGATAGACCGGAACGCCGCAGAGCTTGCTCAGGCTCTCGGACACGACTGTCGGCGTGCGCCGGATCGTGCCCCCGATGGTGGCCCGCGCACTGGTGAAATCGGCGAGTTCGAAATCCGGACCTGATGTTGCTTCAGCGCTCAACGAGAGCCTCCTGACGGACCATTTCGGTCAGATTGAAATCCGGACAATTTTTCGTCAATCGGAATATTAAATCATGACAATTGTTTTTATCGTGGGCAGGGTCAGAAAATGTGCAGCGCCGGCTCGGGCCGGCTGTGGTAGATGCGGCCAATCAGGTCGAGGCCGTCGGCGCATTGCTCCTCCCCAAGATTGCCGAGGCAGATCCTGATGCCTGGCCTCGGAGTCGCGTCCGGGAGCGCGAAGGCGGAGCCCGGAGCGAGCACGACGCCTTTCTGCCGGGCCTGTTCGACAAAGGCGGTTTCCGGCCACTGGTCGGGCAGGGGCAGCCAGATGTGCAGGCCATTCGGACTGGCGTTGAAGGGGATGTCTTGCAGGATGTCCGCGGCAAGACGATTCCGCCGCGCCAGCGCCGCTCTTTGCCAGGCCAGAAGCTCGTCCGCCGTGCCATCCTCGATCCATTTGGTAGCGATGGCCGCGATAAGCGGTGTGGCGATCCAGTCAGTCGCCAGATGCCGGTTCTCCGCAGCCGGTTCCAGAGTTTCAGGCACGGCCAGGTATCCGATCCGAAGACCCGAGAGAAGGCATTTGGTAAAGCTGGTGAAGTAGAGGGTCCGTTCCGGAGCGAGTGACGCTATGGGAGGCAGGCGCTCCGGCTGCAGCGGCCCCCAGGCATCGTTCTCGACGATCAGGAAATCATGTTTACGGGCAATTTCCGCAAGCGCCTCGCGCCGTTCGAGACTCATCATCAGAGCCATTGGATTGAGGCCGTTGGGCAGAACGAAAAGCGCATCGATCCGGTTGGTGCGGCAATGGCGGTCCAGCATTTCGGGAATGATCCCTTCCGCGTCCTGGGCTATGCCGTGCAGTCTCAGGTCGAGATATCTGGAAAGCCGGATGAGCGGGTGATGGCACATTTCGCCGGATACGACGGTTCCTCCCGGGCCCGCGGCGGTCAGAAGGGCGGTGGTCATGGCCGGGCTGCTGCCGTTGGTGATCAGGACCCGGTCGGGCGGACAGCGAAGACCGCAGCGCGAAAGCCAATCGGCCGCCGCCGCGCGATAGGGGCGCAGGGCGTTCGCCGGCCGGGTGGAAAAGATCGAGGAAGGGGGCAGCGTTTCGGACAGGTCGCGAAGTGCGGCGCTCATCCGGTCCAGATGCATCCGGGAGGAGACCGGTTTCAGATTGGAGAAATCCAGAAGCCGTTCTTCCTGCAGGCTCTGCAGGTAAGGTGCCTGGGTGTCCACAGGCTTGGCGTTCACGAAGGTACCGCGGCCGACATGTCCCTTGATCAGGCCGCGCCGGATCAGTTCGTCGTAAGCGCGGCTGACGGTCTGAACGCTGAGGTCGAGCCTGTGCGCCAGATCGCGGTGCGTCGGCAAACGGTCGCCGGTCTTCAGCTTGCCCGAGTCTATGGCCTTTGCGATCTGGTCCGCAAGGGAGCGATAGGCGGGTCGCCGGAGATTCTGGCCGAATGTGTTCCAAATTGTCATGATTTAATTTTTGCATTTTTCATGACAATTGACAAGCTGCCCCGACTTCCTCATGGTCGCAGCCAACGGCAAACGCGAAAGGGCTGGCCGCACCGTCACGGCTGCCACGGATACCCAGACTTCGAGAGGACAGGATATGCTGCGTAACGACCAGCTCGATCAGTGGGATCGGGAAAACTTCTTTCACCCCTCAACCCATCTTGCCCAGCATGCGCGCGGCGATACGCCGAACCGCATCGTCGAGACCGCGTCCGGCGTCTATATCGAGGATCGGGACGGCAACAAGCTGCTCGATGCCTTTGCCGGCCTCTACTGCGTCAACGTCGGCTACGGGCGCCAGGAGATCGCCGAGGCGATTGCCGAACAGGCGAAGAAGCTCGCCTATTATCACGCCTATGTCGGTCACGGTACCGAAGCCTCGATCACGCTTTCGAAGATGATCCTCGATCGCGCTCCGAAAAACATGTCGAAGGTCTATTTCGGCCTCGGCGGGTCGGATGCCAACGAGACCAATGTCAAGCTGGTCTGGTACTACAACAACATCCTCGGCCGCCCGGAAAAGAAGAAGATCATCTCCCGCTGGCGCGGCTATCACGGATCCGGCCTGATGACCGGCTCGCTGACGGGTCTCGAGCTCTTTCACAAGAAGTTCGACCTGCCTTTCGCCCAGGTGCTGCACACCGTTTCTCCCTATTATTTCCGCCGGGAAGACCTGTCGATGAGCGAGGCGGATTTTGTTGCCCATTGCGCTTCGGAACTCGAGGCGCTGATCGAGCGTGAGGGCGCCGACACGATTGCCGCCTTCATCGGCGAGCCGGCCATGGGAACGGGCGGGCTCGTGCCGCCGCCGGCAGGCTATTGGGAGGCGATCCAGCCGATCCTGAAAAAACACGACATTCTGCTCATCGCCGATGAAGTCGTCACCGGCTTTGGCCGTCTGGGTTCGATGTTCGGCTCCGATCACTATGGCATGGAAGCCGACATCATCACCATCGCCAAGGGATTGACCTCCGCCTACGCGCCGCTTTCCGGCTCCATAGTCGGCAACAGGGTCTGGGATGTGTTGATGAAGGGAACGGACGAGAACGGCCCGATCGGTCACGGCTGGACCTATTCCGCGCACCCGATCGGCGCGGCCGCCGGGGTTGCGAACCTTGAACTCGTTGACAGCCTCGGTCTGGTGGAAAACGCCGGGACGATGGGGGCCTATCTCAAGAAAGCACTAACCGAAGCGCTCGGCGACCATCCGAATGTTGGCGAGATCCGAGGCGAAGGGCTGCTGATCGCCATGGAATTCGTCGAGGACCGGGACACCCGAACCTTCTTCGATCCGTCCCGAAAGGTCGGTCCGTCGGTGGCGACGGAGCTTCTCGGGAACGGCGTCATCGCGCGGGCCATGCCCCAGGGCGACATTCTCGGCTTTGCTCCGCCGCTTTGCCTTACCAAGGATGAGGCGGACGGGATCGTGGCCGCAACGAAGAAAAGCGTCGAAGCAGTGCTTTGCAGCAGGTGACGACGACCGTGATCCATCTGAGGGTTCAAAGGCCGTCAGATGGGTCCCGGAGGTCTTGATGGGCATACGGACCGGTGCGTCAATCACCGCCCGGGCCCGGCCGCTCGAACGGCGGCCGTTCGCAGAGAGGCTCTTTGCCCGCGCAAAGCCGGGCCGGTCACCGCTTCTTTTCTGAACGAGGAACCGGATGTCAATCGAGGGGAGGCACTCGGTTGTGCGTAGGGGTAGATGCACAATGGTGAATATTAAGGAGAGAGAGTAAAAAGCAAAGCAGAAGAAATTAAGTAAAAACAAGAAATAAAAAAACCGAGAAAATTTATCATTGTCGCAGATTTGGAAAACTTAAGGAGAAGATTGAAGTAAAAAATTACTTAAAATTGAATATATCTTTTTCAGAAGGTGAAAGAACGAGAAGCAACTTCAGAATTATGCATAAAAATTCAATATACAAGAATATAGATTAAGTAAAATAAAAATATACATATAATTTAGAATAATTTTTAATTAACAAAATCAGGTGGAGGATTGAGAAAGCGCGGGATATGTTTGTAGTTTTCAAATTCAACTTACGTTGAATTTGAATAACAAAAGTTGTTAGACATTTCATGCGCCTCGTGAGGAGAGCGGAGCTGAGGAGCATGTCGTCATGTTGAAAAATATCAAAATTGTCACCAAAGTCTTTGGAGGTTTTGGGGTTATACTAATCTTGCTTCTCGTGATTGGGGCAACCGGCGTTTTCAACTTAAATAGCGGTAATGACAACTTTAAAAGATATCGTTCCATCGCCCTGCAAACCAACCAGGCAGGACGCGTTCAGGCCAATCTTCTGGAGGCAAGGCTTGCGGTCAAGGACTTCATTATCAATGCGTCCGGGGAGGCCGTGGCATCTGTCAAGGAACGGGCTTCGAGAACGCTGGAGCTGAACGAAGAACTCCTGGGAATGACCAGCAGCGCGGAAAAACAGGCAGTCGCCGAGGAAGCTGCCGGGAGCTTGAAGCGCTATATCGAAGCCTTTGACCAAGTGACGGAACTTCAGTCCAAGCGGAACGAGCTGGTCCTGAACACCCTGGACACCACCGGCCCTGAGATTGAGCGTAAGCTCACGGAAATCATGAGAAGCGCTTACGAGGATAACGACGCCGATGCCGCGTTTCGGGCAGGGACCGTACAGCGCAATCTGCTTCTGATGCGTCTTTACGCCACCAAGTTCCTCGTGACGAATGAAGCGGCGGCCTATGATCGTGTGCTCAAGGAAGCGGCCGAAATGAGCGAGAACCATCAGGCCATGCTCGACGGGTTGCAGAACCGGAACCGCCGGCAGCTTGCGCAGGAAGTCGCAACTCTCCAGAAAACCTACGTGGACGCCTTCAGGGAGGTGAACGGCACGATCAATGCACGCAACGCCATCATCTCCGGAACGCTCGACGCCATCGGGCCGAAGGTCGCGTCCGAAATGGAAAACCTCAAACTCGCCATCAAGCAGGAACAGGACATCCTGGGGCCCAAAACCAGTGCGTCCATGGATTTCGCCGTGAAAGCCGGCCTGGTCGTGTCCTTCGTCAGTCTTGTGATCGGGCTCCTGGCCGCGTGGTTCATCGGCATGGGCATTTCCCGCCCGATCAAGGCCATTACCACTGCGATGAAAGACCTTGCCAATGGCGACAAGACGATTGAAATCCCGGGACAGGACCACAAGGACGAAATCGGCGACATGGCCGAGGCGGTCCATGTTTTCAAGGAAAACATGATAAAGGCGGAAGAACTGTCCGCCAATGAGGCGCAGGCCGCGAAGCTCCGCGAGGAGCGTGCGCGGCGGATCGAAGAGATCACGCAAACCTTCGACGCCAGCGTTTCCGAGCTTCTGGGGACCGTTGCCGGAGCGGCAACGGAAATGGAAAGCACGGCAAGCTCCATGTCCGAAATCGCCAACGACACGAACGAACGCGCGACGACGGTGGCCAGCGCCGCCGAACAGGCTTCCGCGAACGTTCAAACGGTTGCGTCGGCCACGGAAGAACTGACCAGCTCCATTCAGGAGATCGCGCGCCAGGTCGATCAGTCGTCGAAGATTGCCGGCAACGCCGTCGGTCAGGCCGAACGGACCGACAAGCAGGTTCAGGGCCTCGCGATGGCGGCTCAGAAAATCGGCGACGTCGTCAGCCTGATTTCCGCGATCGCCGAACAGACCAACCTTCTTGCGCTGAATGCCACCATCGAGGCCGCACGGGCGGGAGAGGCCGGAAAAGGTTTTGCGGTCGTTGCCTCGGAAGTGAAGGAGCTTGCGAGCCAGACCGCGAAAGCCACCGAGGAGATCGGTCTGCAGATCGAGAATATCCAGACGGAAACCGACGAAGCTGTCGGGGCGATCCAGGAGATCACCAAGACGATCGAGGAGATCAATGAAATTGCCGCCGGCATTGCGTCGGCGGTGGAAGAGCAGACCTCCGCGACCGGCGAAATCGCGCGCAATGTCGAGCAGGCTGCCGTCGGCACCCAGGAAGTCAGCGGCAATATTCTGCAGGTCACCCGGGCGGCAAGCGAGACCGGTACCGCGGCGACGCAAGTGACGTCGGTTGCCGGTGAACTCAGCACCAGATCGGAACAGCTCAAGGCTCAGGTCGAGCAGTTTCTTTCCGAGGTCCGCGCAGCCTAGGTGCGTCTTCCTTCCGCTTGAAAGGAAGGGACGGGTTCCCCTGGCTTCGGCAGTCGGCCGCCGTGGTGCGCGCAAAGGCCAGCTGCCTCCCCTTGTCCGGATCAGCCTGCTTTCATGTGGCATCGCATGAGAGCAGGTTGTTTCTTTTCAAAGGGGGCTCCGGTAGGCACGCAAGCGCCGCGGGCATGCGGGTCATGGTCGTATTTTCCAGGTCCAGCCATCAGCCGGACAGCAGACCCGCAATCTCGTCTTCCGCCAGAAGTGCCTCGCCGTTGGCGCGGATATAGTCCAGAACCCGGCTGAGCGCAGGGTTGGGCGTGATGTCGGAGCGGTGCAGGACGAACCAGTGGCGGATGATCGGCAGGCTGTCGGCCCTGAGGAGAGACAGCCGCTTCGATTTCAACTCTTCAATCACCGTATGCGCGGAAATGAGCGCGATTCCGAGCCCGGCGATGACCGCCTGCTTGATCGACTCGTTCGATTCCATTTCCGTGTAGGTGAACGGCTGTCCATCCCCGATCCGGTCCAGAAAGCGCATGGCGAGAATACGGGTCCCCGAACCGGGCTCGCGCATGATGAAATGCTGCGAAAGAATGTCCTGGACTTCGGCCTGCTGTCCCCGGGCGAGAGGGTGACCGGGCTCCGCGATCAGGACATGCGGATGGTCGCCGATGCTGTAGGCGGTCACCTCCGGCTGACGGGGCGGACGCCCCATGATCGCCAGATCGATCCGGCCTGTGTCCAGGTCCGAGATGATCCGGTCCCGGTTGCCGACCTGGAGCACAACGTTGATGTCCGGATAGTTGCGCCGGAGCCGGGCGACGATCGATGGCGCGAAATACTTGCCGGTGCTGACCACGCCGAGGACGACGCGCCCTGCCATACCTTTTTTCATGGCTTCGATAAGGTCGACCGCCTTGCCCAGGGCCGACCGGGATGTCTCGAAGGCGTCCAGAAGGGCCGCGCCGGCGACGGTTGCCTCGAAATTGCCGTTGCGGGCGCGGTTAACCAGCGGACAGCCGAAATTCTCCTCCAGTACCTTGAGCTGCGTATGCACGGCGGGCGGCGTCAGCCCCAGCAGATCCGCGGAACTGCTGATGCTGCCAGTTTTTACGACAGCGCTGAGCGCGCGCAACTGTTTGAATGTGATGGTATTTATCAGGCTCATTCAATTTTTTTTAATGACGGTTACAAAGTTTTAAATTCAGTTTACAGGCTAAAACCTGAATATCAAGGTCAGCCCACAAGGACGGGAGGCCTTGATGACCGCGACACAACTGGCGATTCAGCCTGACAAAATTCCGGAAGACTTTTTTGCGGTGCTGGATGCCCTGTGCCGGGTCGCCGGTGAGCTTTCCAGGACGATTGCCATGGGGCCGCTGGCGGGCGGCCTGGGGGCCGAGGTCGGTCAGAACACGGACGGCGACACCCAAAAGGCGCTGGACGTCCAGGCGGACGATGCCTTCCGCCTCGCGCTCAAGGGCGCCGGTGTCCGCTGGTATGCCTCCGAGGAACAGGACGAGATCCTGGAAATCGATCCCGCCGGAGGCTTCGCGCTTGCGATCGATCCTCTGGACGGGTCTTCGAATATCGATGTCAACGTCTCGATCGGCACCATCGTTTCGGTGTTTGACGCGAAGGCGACCGCCGAGGCCTCCTTCCTCCGGCCTGCCAAGGAACAGCTCGCGGCCGCCTATTTCATCTACGGACCGCAGACCGCACTCATTCTGACCTTCGGCTCCGGCGTGCTCTACTTCGTGCTCGACCCGGTGGAGCGTGTCTTCAGGCTGGCCAACGCCCATCTCGCGATCCCCGAGACCGCCAGCGAGTTCGCGATCAACGCATCGAACTACCGCCACTGGTCGAAGCCGGTCCGCGCCTACATCGACGACTGCCTCGCCGGTATCGAGGGGCCGCGCGCCAAGAATTTCAACATGCGCTGGGTGGCGTCGCTGGTCGCCGAGACCCACCGGATCCTGACCCGCGGCGGCATCTTTCTTTATCCCGGCGACAGCCGGCCCGGCTACGAGAACGGCCGCCTGAGGATGGTCTACGAGTGCGCCCCGATTGCCTTCCTCGTGGAACAGGCCGGCGGCAAGGCGACCACGGGCACGGAGCGGCTTCTCGACCAGACCGCCCGGGAACTGCATCAGCGTACGCCATTCGTCTTCGGCTCGGCCGACAAGGTCGACCGGGTCGCGGTCTATCACGACCTGCCCGACCAGGAAGTCTCCGCGCTGTTCGGCTCGCGCGGCCTGTTCCGGGCCTGAGGTCGTTCTCCGCAAGTGCGGAAAACAGGAAATTTGAGGAAACGCAATGTCCAAGAAACATCCGATCATCTCGGTGACCGGCTCTTCGGGAGCGGGCACGACGACGGTCAAGAGCACGTTCGACCAGATCTTCCGCAGGGAAGGGATCAAGACCGTTTCGATCGAAGGCGACGCGTTCCACCGCTATGACCGCGCCGCGATGAAACAGGAACTCGAGGCGCGCAAGGCGGCCGGAGATGAGACCTTCAGCCATTTCAGCTACGACGCAAACGAACTGCAAAAGCTGGAGCAGGTCTTCCGCATCTACGGCGAGACGGGCACCGGCGAGACCCGCCATTATGTCCACGACGAGGAGGAAGCGGAGCGCTATGGCGCGGGGCTTGGAACCTTCACTTCATGGGCTCCGTTCGAGAGCGGTTCGGACCTTCTCTTCTACGAAGGCCTGCACGGCGCAGTCGTCAACGAGACGGTAAACCTGTCCGCCCTTGCCGACCTGAAGATCGGCGTCGTACCGGTCATCAACCTGGAATGGATCCAGAAGATCCATCGGGACAAGGCGCGCCGCGGTTATACGACGGAGGCGGTCACCGACACGATTCTCAGGCGCATGCATGCCTATGTGCATTGCATCTGCCCGCAATTCACCGAGACGGACATCAACTTCCAGCGCGTGCCGGTGGTCGACACCTCCAACCCCTTCATCGCCCGCTGGATCCCGACCCCTGACGAGAGCCTTGTGGTCATCCGGTTCAAGAACCCGCGCGGCATCGACTTCGCCTATCTCCAGGCCATGATCCACGACAGCTGGATGACCAGGGCCAATTCCCTCGTCATTCCGGGCGGCAAGATGGATCTGGCGATGCAGCTCATTTTCACGCCGATGATCCTCCGCCTCGTCGGCGAATCCAAGCGCGCCTGAAGGACACAGCCATGAACGTTCATTCCGTCACGCAGTCGACCGAAACCCAAATGGCGAACGCCGTCAGGGCCCTGGCCATGGATGCGGTTCAGGCCGCCAACTCCGGTCACCCGGGCGCGCCGATGGGGCTCGCCGATGTCGCGACCGTGCTCTTCAACCGCTTCATCACCATCGACCCGGCCGCGCATACCTGGCCGGACCGCGACCGCTTCGTTCTGAGCGCCGGTCATGCCTCGATGCTGATCTACGCGCTCAATCACCTGCTCGGCTATGACGACATGGACGCCGGGCAGCTCAAGAACTTCCGCCAGCTCGGTGCGCGCACGGCCGGCCATCCGGAATACGGGCATGCCAAGGGGATCGAAACGACCACCGGGCCGCTGGGCCAGGGCATCGCCACCGCCGTCGGCATGGCGCTGGCGGAGCGGATGCACAACGCGCGCTTCGGCGACAAGCTTGTCGACCATTTCACCTATGTGCTCGCCGGTGACGGTTGCCTCATGGAGGGCATCAGCCACGAGGCGATCGATCTGGCCGGTCATCTCGGTCTGGGCCGCCTGATCGTTTTCTGGGACGACAACAAGATCACCATCGACGGGCCCACGGATCTCTCCACATCGATGGATCAGATGAAGCGGTTCGAGGCCGCCGGCTGGCAGGTTCTGGAGGTGGACGGCCACGACCCGGAGGCCATCGCCAAGGTGATCGGCAAGGCACGCGCCGAGAACGGCATGCCCTCGCTGATCGCGTGCCGCACGGTGATCGGGAAGGGCGCTCCCAACAAGGCGGGCAGCCACAAGGTTCACGGCAGTCCCCTCGGCGACGAGGAGATAGCCGAGGCGCGCAAGGCCATGGACTGGCCCTATGAGCCCTTCGAGATCCCGGGGCCGGTCAAGGCTGCCTGGGAGGAAGTCGCGGAACGTGGCCGGCATGCCCGTGTGGCCTGGCAGGATCGTCTGGCGGCCCACCCGGATAAAGCCGCCTTCGAGGCTTCCCTGTCGGGTCCTGATGCCGGTGCGCTTTCCCGCGCAATCAACGCTCACAAGAAAAACCTGAGCGCGGAAGCCGCGAAGCTCGCGACCCGCGCGGCCTCCGAAAAGGCTCTGGAGGTCCTCAACGCAACCTTGCCGAACACCATCGGCGGTTCCGCCGATCTGACCGGATCGAACAACACGAGGACGAGCGGCATGCGTCCCGTCCAGCGTGGCGATTACGGTGGCGATTACATTCACTACGGCATCCGCGAACACGGCATGGCCGCGGCCATGAACGGCATCGCGCTCCATGGCGGCTTCTTCGCCTATGGTGGCACCTTCCTGGTCTTCGCGGATTACTGCCGCCCCGCCATAAGGCTCTCCGCCCTCATGGGGGTGCCGGTTGCCTATGTCATGACCCACGATTCCATCGGTCTCGGCGAGGATGGCCCGACGCACCAGCCGGTCGAAACGCTGGCATCCCTGAGAGCCATGCCGAACCTCACCGTCATTCGCCCGGCGGATGCGATCGAGACCGCCGAGGCCTGGGAAATAGCGGCGACCTCGAAGGACTGTCCGACTGTGCTTTGCCTCTCCCGGCAGGGATTGCCGTCGGTCCGCCCCGACCATACGGACGAAAACAGGACCGGTCGTGGCGCCTATGTCCTGCGGGAGACGGAGGGTGACCGCCACGTCACACTGATCGCGTCCGGTTCGGAAGTCGAGATTGCTCTGAACGCTGCCGACCTTCTGGCATTGAACGGCATCAAGGCCGCCGTCGTTTCGGCGCCCTCCTTCGAACTCTTCGAAAAGCAGAACGCCGCCTATCGGGCCGCGGTGCTCGGATCGGCCCCGCGCGTCGGCGTGGAAGCCGCCGTCCGCCAGGGCTGGGACGCCCTGATCGGGTCGGACGGGGCGTTTGTCGGCATGACAAGCTTCGGCGCTTCGGCGCCGGCTCCGGATCTTTACCGTCATTTCGGCATCACACCGGTCGCCGTCGCCAATGCGGCGAAAGAGCTTCTCTAACCAGCCGCCAGAGACAACCGCCAGTCACACACGTTGAGGAGAAACATCATGGCGCTCATCACACTCCGTCAGTTGCTGGATCACGCCGCCGAGAGCGGCTACGGCGTGCCAGCCTTCAATATCAACAATATGGAACAGGGACTTGCGATCCTGAAGGCGGCTGCCGGCTGCGACGCTCCCGTCATTCTGCAGGCCAGCCGGGGCGCGCGTTCCTACGCAGGTGACATCATGCTGCGCAACATGGTGTCCGCCCTTGCCGAAATGCATCCCGACATTCCCATCGTGATGCATCAGGACCACGGCAACAACGAAGCCACCTGCCTGTCCGCGATCCGTCACGGCTTCACCTCGGTGATGATGGACGGCTCGCTCGAAGAGGACATGAAGACCCCGGCAAGCTACGACTATAATGTCGACATCACCCGCCGTGTGACGGAGGCCGCCCATGCGGTCGGCGCTTCGGTCGAAGGCGAACTGGGTGTGCTCGGCTCGCTTGAAACCGGCGAGGCAGGGGAGGAAGACGGCTCGGGTGCCGAGGGCAAGCTCAGCCACGACCAGCTTCTGACCGCCCCGGACCAGGCCGTCGATTTCGTGCTCGCCACCAAATGCGACGCGCTGGCGATTGCCTGCGGCACCAGCCACGGGGCCTACAAGTTCAGCCGCAAACCCGATGGCGACATCCTGTCGATGGCGACCATCGAGGCGATCCACCGGAACCTGCCGTCGACCCATCTGGTCATGCACGGGTCGAGTTCCGTTCCCCAGTATCTGCAGGATCTCATCAACGGGAACGGCGGCGACATGCCCCAGACCTACGGGGTGCCGGTCGAGGAGATCGAGCGGGGCATCAAGATGGGTGTGCGCAAGGTCAACATCGATACGGACTGCCGCATGGCGATGACCGGACAGTTCCGCAAGCTGGCGAAGGACAAGCCGGCCGAATTCGATCCGCGCAAATTCATGATCCCGGCCATGAAGGAACTGGAAGACCTCTGCCGGGATCGCTTCGAGCGTTTCGGCACCGCCGGCCAGGCCGGCAAGATCAAGCCGGTTTCTCTCGACGACATGGCCAAGCGCTACGCATCCGGCGCTCTCGACCCGGACGTCGCGACTTCCCGCGCCGCCTGATCCGAAAAACAAGGAGACAGACCCATGAACAAGGTGAGCACGCCCAAGGAAATCAAAGGCAAGGAACGCTACAAGGCCGGTGTCCTGAAATACGCCCAGATGGGCTATTGGGACGGCGACTACGAGCCGAAGGACACTGATGTCCTGGCGCTTTTCCGCATCACGCCGCAGGAAGGGGTCGATCCGATCGAGGCCGCCGCCGCCGTTGCCGGTGAAAGTTCCACGGCGACCTGGACGGTCGTCTGGACGGACAGGCTGACGGCCTGCGACAGCTACCGCGCCAAGGCCTACCGGGTCGAACCGGTGCCGAACCAGGAAGGCCAGTATTTCGCCTATGTCGCCTATGACCTGATCCTGTTCGAGGAAGGCTCCATCGCCAATCTGACCGCGTCGATCATCGGCAACGTGTTCTCGTTCAAGCCGCTGAAGGCCGCCCGGCTGGAAGACATGCGCTTTCCCGTGGCCTACGTGAAGACGTACGCCGGTCCGCCAACCGGTCTGATTGTGGAACGCGAGCGTCTCGACAAGTTCGGCAAGCCGCTCCTGGGCGCGACCACCAAGCCCAAGCTCGGTCTCTCCGGCAAGAACTACGGCCGCGTGGTTTACGAGGGCCTGAAGGGCGGTCTCGACTTCATGAAGGACGACGAGAACATCAACTCCCAGCCCTTCATGCATTGGCGCGACCGGTTCCTCTACTGCATGGAAGCGGTCAACAAGGCGAGTGCTGAGACCGGCGAGGTCAAGGGGCACTACCTCAACATCACCGCCGGCACCATGGAAGAGATGTATGCCCGCGCCGAATTCGCCAAGGAACTCGGATCGGTGATCGTCATGGTCGACCTGATCATCGGCTGGACGGCAATCCAGTCGATCAGCAAATGGTGCCGGGACAACAATATGATCCTGCACATGCACCGGGCCGGCCACGGCACCTACACGCGCCAGAAGAACCACGGCATCTCGTTCCGCGTGATTGCGAAATGGCTGCGCCTGGCCGGCGTCGACCATCTTCACTGCGGCACCGCCGTCGGCAAGCTGGAAGGCGATCCGCTGACCGTGCAGGGCTATTACAATGTCTGCCGCGAGACCTACAATCAGGTCGACCTGCCGCGCGGGATTTTCTTCGAGCAGGACTGGGCCGACCTGAAGAAGGTCATGCCGGTGGCCTCCGGCGGCATTCATGCGGGGCAGATGCACCAGCTCATCGATCTCTTCGGAGACGATGTCGTCCTGCAGTTCGGCGGCGGCACCATCGGCCACCCGATGGGCATCCAGGCCGGCGCGACCGCCAACCGTGTCGCGCTGGAGGCCATGGTCCTTGCGCGCAACGAAGGCCGGGACATCAAGAACGAAGGTCCGGAAATCCTGCGCGAGGCCGCCAAGTGGTGCAAGCCGCTCGAAGCCGCGCTCGATACCTGGGGCAACATCACCTTCAACTACACCTCGACCGACACATCGGACTTCGTGCCGACCGAAACCGTCGCAATCTAAGGAGACGAGACCATGCGGATCACACAAGGATGCTTTTCGTTCCTGCCGGATCTGGACGACGTGCAGATCACCGCGCAGATCGAATATTGCCTCGACAAGGAGTGGGCGATCGGCGTCGAGTTCACCTACGACCCCCACCCGAGGAACACCTATTGGGAAATGTGGGGCAACCCCATGTTCGACCTGAGGGATGCCAAGGGCGTGATGATGGAACTCGACGAGTGCCGCAAGGCGCATCCGGACGCCTACATCCGGATCAACGCCTTCGACGACGAGCGCGGCATTGAATCGGTGAAGATGAGTTTCATCGTCAACCGGCCCGCCGAAGAGCCGAAGATCCACATGCAGCGGACCGACTTTGTCGACCGCGCGCAGAAATACGCCTGGGACGTGCGCTACTGAGCGACCCGGCAAAGGCCATGCGCCCCCAAGTCTTCCCGGGGGACGCATGGCCTCATTTTCAGGAGACAG
Source organism: Roseibium aggregatum (assembly GCF_017309185.1). GTDB lineage: Bacteria > Pseudomonadota > Alphaproteobacteria > Rhizobiales > Stappiaceae > Roseibium > Roseibium aggregatum_B. Next base: position 398,950 of record NZ_JAEKJZ010000005.1, read on the forward strand.
GACCGATGACACAAGAGAGCGAAACCGGCCATCCGGCGACCGTCGACCTTGCCGCCGAATACGAGGCTTCGGGCGTCGGCGAGGTGATGCGGGAGCTCGACGAGGCGCTCATCGGGCTTGCTCCGGTCAAGCAGCGCATCCGCGAGACGGCGGCCCTGCTGCTGGTCGACAAGGCCCGCCGCGACATGGGCCTCGCGCAGGATACGCCGACGCTTCACATGAGCTTCACCGGCAATCCCGGCACGGGCAAGACAACGGTCGCCAGGATGATGTCCGGTCTGCTTCACCGCCTTGGCTATGTGCGCAAGGGTCACCTGGTGACCGTCACGCGCGACGATCTCGTCGGCCAGTACATCGGCCACACGGCGCCCAAGACCAAGGAAGTCCTGAAGAAGGCGATGGGCGGGGTGCTCTTCATCGACGAGGCCTATTACCTCTACAAGCCCGACAACGAGCGCGACTACGGCCAGGAAGCCATCGAGATCCTGTTGCAGGTGATGGAAAACAACCGCGACGATCTCGTGGTCATCATGGCCGGCTACGCGGACAAGATGGACAAGTTCTTTTCCGCCAATCCCGGCTTCCGCTCCCGCATCGCGCACCACATCGACTTCCCCGACTACACGGACGAGGAACTCCTGAAGATCGCGAAGTCCATGCTGGATCACCAGAATTACGGCCTCGACGAGGCTGCTGCGAAGGCACTTGCCGAATACATCACCTTGCGGCGTCGGCAACCCCATTTCGCCAATGCGCGCTCGATCCGCAACGCGCTCGACCGCGCCCGTCTGCGCCAGGCCAACCGTCTGTTCAGCGAAGCGAAAGGCCCGCTCGATGCGGCCGCGCTCTCGACCATTTGCGAACCGGACATCCGGGCAAGCCGGGTCTTTAAAGGCGGGCTCGATGTCGACCGGGCCGCGCGGCCGCAAGCGGCCGAATGAAGCCCGCCGAATGATACCGGTACCGAGAAGAGGAAACTCCATGACCTTTGACAGATCCATCAAGATCGCCCCCTCGATCCTCTCCGCCGACTTCGCCAATTTCGGCCGGGAAATCGAGGCCATCGAGGACCAGGGTTGCGACTGGGTGCATGTGGACGTGATGGACGGCCATTTCGTGCCCAATCTCACCTTCGGCCCGCAACTCTGCAAGGCTATCCGTCCCCATATCAGGACGGTGATGGACGTTCACCTGATGATCGCACCGGTCGATCCCTACATCGAGGCCTTCGCCGACGCCGGCGCCGATATCATCACTGCCCACCTTGAGGCCGGCCGGCATATCCACCGGACGCTGCAGGCGATCCGGGCGACGGGGAAAAAGGCCGGGCTCGCGCTCAATCCAGGCACGCCGGTCGACGCGGTCGCTCCCTTGCTCGACCTGTGCGACCTGATCTGCGTGATGACGGTCAATCCGGGCTTCGGCGGGCAGAAATTCATTCGCTCCCAGGTCGACCAGATCGGGCGGCTGAGAGCTCTGATCGGCGACAGGCCGATCCATATCGAGGTGGACGGCGGCGTCGACCCGTCGACCGCTCCGCTGGTGGCGCAAGCGGGCGCCGATGTTCTGGTGGCCGGCTCCGCCGTGTTCAGGGGCGGGTCCGTGAACAGCCCTCAGGAGTACGGCGCCAATATCGCGAACATCCGGGGAGCGGCGGAAGCCGCGTTGAAACAGGCTGCCTGAGCGCCGCAACAAAACTGTCGGAGGAAACACATGCAGATCCCGAACCGCCTTCTCATGGGACCCGGGCCCTCGAACGTCACACCGGACGTTCTCGACGCGCTGTCGCAGCCGACCATCGGCCACCTCGATCCGGTTTTCCAGTCCCTGATGGAGGAGGTGAAGGACCTCCTGCGCTACGCGTTTCAGACCAGCAACGCCATGACATTTCCGATCTCCGCACCCGCCTCGCTCGCCATGGAAGCGGCCCTTGTGAACCTGATTGAGCCGGGCGATACGGCGCTTATCGTCCAAAACGGAGTCTTCGGCGGTCGCATGGCCGATATCGCCGCGCGCGCCGGGGCGAACGTGGTGCTTCTCGCCTTCGACTGGGGCACCCCGATCTGTCTGGAAACCGTCGAACGGGCCATTCGGCAATATCCGCAGGCGAGGCTCCTGTCCTTCGTCCACGCGGAAACCTCCACCGGTGTTCGCTCCGACGCGGCAAGCCTCTGCAAGCTCGCCCACGATGCCGGCATCCTGAGCGTGGTGGATACCGTCACCGGTCTCGGTGGCGTCCCGGTCGCCGTCGATGACTGGCAGGCGGATGTGGTCTATTCCGGCACCCAGAAATGCCTTTCGGTTCCCCCTGGCCTTGCCCCGATCACCTTTTCCGAAAAGGCGGTTCAGGGCATCCGCTCGCGCAAGACCAAGGTGCAGTCCTGGTTCATGGATTTGAACCTGGTTCTCGGCTACTGGTCCGGCGAAGGCGGACGGTCCTATCACCATACCGCGCCGGTGAACGCGATCTACGGACTGGCCAGAGGCCTTGCCGACCTGAAGGCGGAAGGCCTGGAGGCAAGCTGGGAGCGTCATCGCCGCATGCACCTTCGGCTGGCGGAAGGCTTGCGCAATCTCGGACTGGACTTTCTGGTCGAGGAAGAGCACCGTCTGCCGCAGCTCAACACGGTCGTGGTGCCTGCCGACATCAACGAGGCCTTCGTCCGCAGCAAGCTGCTCATGGATCAGGGCATCGAGATCGGAGCCGGTCTCGGCACGCTCGCGGGCAAGGTCTGGCGCATCGGCCTGATGGGGCATACCGCCCGCGCCGAGAATGTCGACCGCCTGATCGGCGCCCTGGAAGAAGCTCTCGCGGAAGCGCGCCGCCGCGCCGTCGCCTGAGCCCTCTTGAAGGAGACACCGAGATGGCCGCCACGCCCCCTGTCTGCGACTTCGGCTGGAAAGCGCCTGCCTTCACGCTTCCGGCCACGGACGGCGAATCCTACAGCCTTTCGGACCTCGCCGGTCCGAAAGGCACGCTCATCATGTTCATCTGCAATCATTGTCCCTATGTGATCGCGGTGCGCGAACGGCTTCTGCGCGACGCGCGCGATCTGTTGGACATCGGCATCGGCGTTGCCGCGATCAGCGCGAACGATGCCGGGGCCTATCCGCAGGACGGCTTCGAGAAGATGACCGAACTGGCCGAGCGGGAGAGATTTCCGTTTCCCTATCTTTATGACGAGGACCAGTCGGCCGCCCGTGCCTATGGCGCCGTCTGCACGCCGGATTTCTTCGGCTTCAACGCGGATCTGGAACTGCAGTACCGCGGCCGTCTGGATGCCTCGCGCAAGGAAACCGGACCCGGCGACCTGCGCCGGGATCTTTACGAGGCAATGCGCCAGGTGGCGGAAACAGGCCGAGGGCCCGAGGACCAGATCCCGTCCATGGGCTGTTCGATCAAGTGGAAGGCGGCATGAAACCCATACTTATCTTCGACCTCGACGGCACGCTGATCGACAGCGCGCCGGACCTCCATGCGGCGGCCTCGAGGCTGCTTGAGCGCGAAGGCCATCCGCCGCTTTCGCTCACCACGATCCGCTCCTTCATCGGCAACGGTATCCCGGTTCTGGTGGAGCGGATCGTCGCCACGGCGGGGCTCGATCCGCTGGACCACCCGCGTCTGGTTGCAGCCTTTCTCGAGGATTATCTGGCGCATTCGACGGATCTGACGGGCCCCTATCCGGGTGTTGTGGAGGTTCTGGCCGAGCTGAAGCAGTCCGGCTTCGTGCTCGGCGTGTGCACCAACAAGCCCCACCGGCCGGCGGAGAAGATCCTCGAGGATCTCGGTCTGGCAGCTTTCTTCGATGGCCTGATCGGTGGCGACACGCTCAAGACGCGCAAACCCGAGCCGGACGGTCTGCTGCTCCTGAAAGACAGTCTCGGCGGCGGACCGATTGTCTATGTCGGCGACAGCGAGGTCGATGCCGAAACCTCCCGCCGCGCCGGCATTCCCTTCGCTCTGTTCGAGGCGGGGTACCGGAAGACGGCCGTCTCCGAAATCCCGCACGATGCCAGCTTCTCGACCTTCCGCGAACTGCCGGCCGTTGCCCGCGTCCTGCTGCCGGTTCCCGCGTGAGGTCCGGGGTGGAAGGACTGAAGGCCTTGATTTTCGATGTCGACGGAACGCTTGCGGAAACCGAAGAACTTCATCGCCAGGCCTTCAACCGGACCTTTCAGGACTTTGGGCTTGACTGGCACTGGAGTGTCGACACGTACCGGGATCTGCTCAAGACCGCTGGCGGCAAGGAACGCCTCCGGGTCTGGCGGGACAGGGTGGGAGCACGGGTGTCCGATGCCACCATCACGGAGCTGCACAAGGAAAAGACCGGGCATTATGGCCGGTTGATGAGCGAAGCGGGCGTCCGGCTGCGGCCGGGCATCGCGGACCTGATGGACTTTGCGAGGAAAAACGGCCTGAAGCGCGCGATCGCGACAACGACCAACCGGCCGAATGTCGACGCGTTGTGCCTTGCCGCCTTCGGCAGACCGGCGCAGGACCTGTTCGATACCATCGCCGCGGGCGACGAGGTGCCGGCAAAGAAACCGGCGCCGGACGTTTACTTGCTCGCCCTCGAACGGCTCGAAGTTGCCGCGGGCGAGGCCATTGCCTTCGAGGACAGCCGGATCGGCGTTCTGTCCGCCAAGGCTGCCGGCCTGCGCGTCATCGCCGCACCGTCCCTTTACACCACCTCGGACCGTCTGGACGAAGCGGATCTGACCGCTCCGGCCCTGTCACTGGAATTGGTCCGGGAGGCTTCCGCTTTTTTCAGCGGGGCTTTTTCCGGGTGATAAGAAGGATATTGGTTTCACCTGCATCTGACAGGGTCCTGAGCACGTCCTCAAGCTTGTCCGCCTGAAGTTGTCCATCGGCGGCGACCTTTAACGCGTCGCCGGAAAGGTCTCCGTTCTTGTGGGCGTTCAGCCAGTCCTCCACGCTCACTTCGGTTTTGCGGATGTAGGTTTTGCCGTCTGAGCCGATGATCAGCGCGCCGGTTGAGCGAAGGTTTTCATCGTCGGTGATATCCTGCGGGGGCTCGATGGCACTCGCATCGTCGCGCGCCAAAGTGCCCGCCACCATGTAAAACACAAGCAGCAGGAAAATGATGTCAATCATCGACGACAGCGGAATGGGTCGGCGTTTTGTATTGGATCTCAATCGCACGCTACATCTCTCCACGACCAATGACGGGATGGATGCCGCATTTGCCGGAAACCAGATTGGATCCCGGAAACCGGACAACCGGCTGTGCCTGGCCGTGACGCTGGAGCGCTGCTGAGTAAGCCTTCAAGCAATTCGATGCTTCAGGAACTCAGACTACCAGCCGCAGGGTGTGATTCAAGCCTGCGTTGAAGGCGTCACGCCTTCGCGCGCAGGCGTTTGACCGGGAGATCGTCTCGCAGGATGTCGTCCTTCATCGCCGAGAGTTCGCCGGTTGTCCATTTCGCACATGACTGACTGGTACCGGTTACGGCCTGCGGCCGTCAAAACGAAATTACCCCGCAAGCTGAGTCCCGGGCAGCTTGCGGGGTCTGAAAATTTCTGTTGGCAACGGGAGGAGGAAACACCGTTCCGTTGGGATAGTAAACCGGATCTTAATTTTAACGTTAAGACTGTGCGGTTCGTTGCGAACGATCACCGGTAGCAGACTTCAATTATGGGTTTCGGCAGGAGCCGAACACGGGTTTGAAGAGTGTTTCATTGCGGTCATGGCCGCCCGGCGGGCAGGGATTTCCGGCGGGGCTTGATAGGGCTTTGCCTGATGTAAACAGCGGTCCCTTTCCGTCTGGCGGCTTGCTCTGGTTCTTGCGTCAAACAAGCCTGAGCGAAACGACGGCCTGACGTCCTGGCCGTCAGGGGAAACGCCCCGATTGTCTGGCAGCGTTCGGTCGGGAATATCCCTCACCCAGCTGCGTCCAGAATACCTTTTTTTATGAGTTCCAATGCTTTCCCGATTTGATGTCGGGTATAGTAGCCCTCGATCGAGGTTGGGCTTGTCTGTTCCATATAGCGGGTAAGAATCTCCAGTCCGTCGGCAATCTCGGCTGATTCAGGCAGGATCGTTTCAGCCTTCATTGCACGAAATTGCGCAATCAGTGCATGTAGGTTGGCCTTGAGACGCTCGTCTTCGCGATTGAGCGCGGTCTTTTCGCTTGGAAAAGGAATGACTTCGCTTGGCGCCCGGTCTGTCATGGCTTCCGGTCCTTTCAGTTTGGTCAACTTCGTGCGGAGTGTTCTTTTTGAGAACGCTCCGCACCGCCGGTCGGCCTTTAAATCAGGCAGCTTCGCTGTTGCGTTCAAGTTCGGCCAGAAAGGTTCTGACGGTGGACTCCACATAGGAGGTCCGGTCCGCAACAGACTTCGCAGAGGACAATACCTGCGTGATCGCCGCGCTATTTTCGGACGCAGCCTCTTTCAGGCTGTTGAGCGCACGGGATACTTCGTTCACGCCGGAGGCTGCTTCCTGGACGTTACGGGCAATGTCCGATGTCGTAGCGGCCTGCTCGTCGGAAGCTGCCGCGACGTCCTGCGAGATCTGTGTCAGCGAGCCGATGACCTCGGCGATTTTTTCCACGACCGGAACGGTGGTCTGCACGTCCTCCTGCATCTGACCGATCTGAGCCGTGATTTCCTCGGCGGCCTTCGAGGTCTGGCTCGCCAGGTCCTTCACCTCGGCGGCGACGACGGCGAACCCCTTGCCGGCTTCGCCTGCGCGTGCGGCCTCGATCGTGGCATTCAGGGCGAGAAGGTTCGTCTGCTCGGCGATGTTCTTGATCAAGTCGATGACTTCACCGATATGGCTTGCGCCTGTCGAAAGGGAGCGAACCCTTTCGGTCGCATTCGTGGCCTCGCTGCTTGCGGAGGTTGCCAGTGCGGCGGTTTTCGCAACCTGGGAGGCGACTTCCGTGATTGAGGAACTCATCTCTTCCGTCGCGCCGGCGACCATCTCCACGTTGGAGGAGGCCTGCGTGGAAGCGGACGCAACGGAATTGCTTTCGTTGGCTGTTTCTTCAGCGGCAGACGCCATTGATTGCGACGATGTTTCCAGTTCGTGCGCCGAGGAGGACAGTACCGACACGGCCTGGTCGATGTCCGCCTGGAACTTCGCGGCGAGTTTCGTGACCATTTCGGCCCGCGCTGCGCGTTCCTCGGCCAGCTGTTCCCTTTCGGCCAGTTCTTTGGCCCGGGTTGCGGCATTTTCCTTGAGCGTCGCCATCGCTCGCGCGATTTCGCCTATATCGTCTCTATCTTCGACAAAGGGGATCTCCAGTTCGAAGTTTTCATTCGAAAACTCTGTGAGACCTTCGACGATCTTCGTCAGTCTCGACGAAATGGACCTGCGGGATACCCAGATGGCCAATGCCAGACCGCCAAGCGTACCGATCAGGGCGATCGCGACCAGAAGTATCTCGGCATTAACCGCGATATTGTCGGCTGCCTCAGCGTAGTCTTTGCCGTGCTGTTCGGAAGCGGCCACGTACTCGTTCAGAGCAAGGGTCAGCTCATCGATTTGCTTTCGGCTTTCGTTGATACCCGCCTTCTGCCGCAGGTCCTCCTCGGTCAACTCCGCGACATTTGCCGTTTTCAGAAGCTCAAGCTCCTCCCGGATATGCCGCGCGAGTTTCGAAAAGCTGTCTTTGATCGCATTCAAAGAGTCGAGGTCGTTCTTGTTGGTCGTTGACTCCAGCGCGTGCATGAGACGCTTCTCGAAGGCCGATTTGGCGTTCGTTATCTCGGCGGTCACCGTGCTCCTTTTGTCCGGATCTGACAGCAACAGATACTCTGCGCGGTTGATCTGAAGGAGGTCCTGAATCATTTCCTCACCGAGGCGGATGTCCTCCGCAGAGGCATTGATCTCCTGGGCTGCCTCCCGCAAGCTTGCCAGCGAAAAGAAACCGACGAGGGTTACGATTGCGGTGACCGTTGATATTCCCGCAGCCAGTGCCGCGACCTTTGATGAAACCGAAACATTCGCTAAGCGCATTTTTCCTCTCCGTACCAAGATGTCCGCGCCGGGCCGCCCGAAGGAACGCTCGAGGCGGTAAAGCACTTCGTCTGTAGCTTCTGAGCTATCGCTCAACGGATAGAGAGGCGGCGGGACCGTCGCAGTCCCCAAATGGGAAAGACTGGGCGGTGAGTGGTCGGGACGGTTAACAAAGTCTCGCAGGCGATGCAAAAACGTCACCGCGGGCAAGGGGGCCGAGACTTCGGGAAACGTTCTTCCGGACAGCGGCGCATCGAGAAAAGCGTCATCCGTTTCTGAGTGCCATGCACCGGAACACAGGATACAGTCGCTCTTTCAGACAAAGGAAAACATCAAGGCTTTTGTGAACGCGCAAGTGACGGACTGACCTCGTCGAAGAACTCGGCGATGCGCTTCAGAAGCCTGTCGGGGTGTGTGAAGAAAAGAAGCTGCCCGGCGTCTTCATAGGTTTCCAGGCGAATTTTCGGGAAATCGGCAACAAGTTCCTCAATCTGGTCCAATGTTGACACCGGATCCTGGGTGCCGTGGATCATCAGGATCGGCTTGTTCAGGCCGGTGTAGAAACCGGACCAGTCCGAGGCCGTGTGACGGACATCCATCATATAGGCTTTGGTGCCATGTCGCAGCGTGTTCTTCCAGCCGGATGAAAGCAGTTTCTGGACCTCGCTCCGCGCGGCGGCCCTATTGTCGGACGCCGGTTTCGAGTACCACTTGTCGAAAAAGTCGCGAGCGTTTTCCTTGCGCACGGCCTGGAGAAACGTCCAGAGCAGGGGAGGCAGCGCTTGCGGAAAATACTTGGCGGAATAGGCGAAGATCCGCGCCTCCGGCTTGATGGCGTCAAGCTGCCGGCGGGTCCTTGTCGGCGGCGTGCCGGACACCACGATCAGGCCCTTGAGGATACCCTTGTGCGCGTTCACCGCGGCGGAGGCATAGAGCGCTCCGCTGAAGCGGCCAAGCGCGACCGCCCGTTCGATGCCATAGTGTTTCAGCACCGCTCCCGCGTCCTGAACGATCTTGTCGGGGTAGTCTTCGAATGTCCAGTCGGCAGGCGTTGACCGGCAATAGCCCGGACGGAACGGCGTAATGAGTTTCAGACCGAAAGCATAGAGTTTCTGCTCGACCTCAAGGGGAAAACGGCCGCCGGTGATGAAACCGTGAAACAGCAGAACCGGACGTCCGTCGTCCGGTCCGACGATGTCGACCTGGATGTTGCGTCCTGGCTCGACCTCGATGATTTCAGTCCGGCAATTCGACGTGTAGAGCCGGCCGGGAATGTCCTGGTCCTGAGAGAATTTCGATACGGCGATATACATGCGAACGATATCGATCTGGGATCTGAGACCCGTCTTGTCGAACAGGGTGCGGACCTGGGTGCGAACGGTCTGGGGCGACCGGCCCCGGTCGCTGGCGATTTCCGCGATGGGGCGGCCCTGAACGATTTCCCTGAAGACCTCCAACTCGGCCCTGGTCAGCTGAAAGACCCGGGCAACGGTTTGGCCGACGTCGTCGCGCCAACCGATTTCCAGACCGCGAAACAGGAAGGAGCGGGGTTCGCCGGGACCGCTCCGTGGCGCCAGGGTAACGGAGAAAATCACAGGAAAACCGCGCAATCCGTACATCGGAAGAATGGCGATCTGCTTTTCTGCGGCAGCACCCTGGGAAAACTGGGTAAGTCGTGATCGAAGCGCCCGCAGGGAGTCGGCGTCCGCCGGCATTGCTTCGATGGCTTCCCCGACCTTGATGTTGAATCCGGACTGGGCGGCCTGGTTGGCCTCTGTGATCCTTCCGGACGCGTCGACCCTCAGATGCGGTATGTGTTCTTCCTCTTCCCGCCGGTGGTCGTCCGCGAACATGAAATCAAGGCTGGAACTGTGAAATATGGAGTTGAAACGCTCGAAATGCGGGCGCAGGCGGCCCATGCGGCTTTGGACCGTTTTGCTGATTTCCTGAAAGTCTTCCGATCCGCTCTGCGTCAAAAGGGTCTCGTACTTTTCGGCGAACGACACCACGAGATCCTGCCAGGAGTCCGGATCGGACAGAACATTGTATATTCTGTCGATTATTTCATCGCTGTCGTGATCGTATTCCAATGTATCGCCGTCGACTTTCATTGTTCAGTTCTGTTCTGACATGCTGGGATATTAATTTACGAATATGATAACCAAAATAAATCCATGAATTTAAATCAGAAAATATTGGAAACATTCATTCCATTTCGCCAATCATCTAGTGCATTCCTTCGTCGCTCAAACGGGAGCGGTGCAATGAAAAAACGTGTCTGTCCTACCATGGGACCAGACCGCGTTTCCGGGCCTCAAAACCCTTAAGCAATTAACTTGCCATCTCTATACCTCAATCGAGGTATGCAGACCCGCCAAGCCTTTTCCTAAACAAGTCGTAAATTTTTCGATTGCTGGCACGACCTGCCGGAGAAGCGGTCTGCGTGCCTTTTTTTAGGACTGAGTGATGAATTTCGATACCATGCCGTTTGACACGACTTCAGAAACCGATCTCTATTCAAGCAACGACAGCAGCCCGCAGCCTTCCGGCACCTCTGCAGATGCAGCCGATCCGGAACGGATCGTATCGGCACAAGCGGTAACCGCAACCACGCCCGCGCTGACAACGCGTCTGATCGCAGCTAACGACCGGGTTGTGATCGATCACCCCGCGAGTATCGACGTCGACACCTTGGACGCCAACACCGGCTTCACCTTCAGCGGACGGTCTCTTACCGACCTGGCCGGCTACTCCGTTTCCTGGGCCGGTGACGTCAACGGCGACGGCATCGATGACTTCCTCATCGGAGCTCCGCTTGCGATAAACAGTTCATATATCGAAGGACTTGCGGAAGGACAGACCCCTTCGGCCGTTTGGCAGACCGGCGAAGCCTACGTGATCTTCGGAAGTGCGGATGGGCTTCCGGAAAACCTGAGCGTGGAAGATCTGGACGGTACGAACGGCATTATTCTGTCAGGCGCTGCCTACGGCGACCAATTCGGGTACGCGGTTGCCTATGCCGGCGACATCAACGGAGACGGAATCGGGGATGTGGTGATCGGAGCGCCAAAGGATAACAACGGCGTATATTCCGATACTGGCTCCATCAAGATCGTCTACGGAACGGAGAACGGCTTTGTCGACGCGACCTATACCGCGATCGATGGCGCGGAAAGCCTGACCTATTATGGCAGCAGCAGCGGCAGCGAAATCGGCAACGAGCTGCGCTATATCGGCGAAGACTATTACAGTCAGCATCTTCAATTCGTCATCGGAGTTGGCACATCCAGCTTCATGTTCTATGGGGAAGAGGAGCTGGTCGCAGAAGACGGGTTGACGCTTTCCGAACTCTATCAGGCCGGCGGAGGCACTGGCGCCCTCACCAACATGTATCTCTGGCGGACGAGCTATCCCAAGACAGGCGATTTCAACGGCGACGGCATCGACGATGAGATTGCGACCGCCGCCGGCACGGTATACGTCCGCTATGGGACCATCGACGGGTCCACCGTTTCCTATTCGGAAATCGACGGCACGAACGGGGTCGTGATTTCCGGCTACGACAGGAACAATTACCAAATCGGATCGACCACCAGTTACAACCCCAACAGCTTCGCGACATTCATTGGCGATGTAAACGGTGACGGCCTCGATGACATCCTGATGGGAGATCCGGAAGCGGGCGAGGCCTATGTCGTCTACGGCCGCTTGGATCATGCGCGCCCGGATGCGGTGACAACCATCGATGCAGCCTCGCTTCTTGCCAATGACACGCTGCCTGAGGGAGCGGCGGCCCGTATCTACGCGGTCTCCGCCACCAGCGTTAACGGTGCGGCCTTGACGCTCAATCCCGACGGCACGATCAGCTACGACCCGAGTGATGCGGCCGCGTTCGAAGCTCTGGGCAAGGGAGAAACGCTCAGCGACAGCTTCACCTATTATGTCACCGACGGTCTCGGCGGACAGGACAGCGCGACGGTTACGATTCTGGTTTCGGGTCTCAACGATGCTCCGGAAGCCCAGGCGGTAAGCGAGACCGTGTCGGAGGACGGACCGCAGATCACCATCGCGCCGACCTATTCCGATCCGGATGCATCCGATGAACTCACGGTCTCGATCGATACCTCGGCGACGCTTGGAACCGTTTCCGACAAGGGGGACGGAACGTTCCTCTACGATCCGAACGGGCAGTTCGAACACCTTCAGGAAGGTGAAACGGCAACGGATACCTTTACCTATACGGTGACGGACCCATGGGGCGAATCCACGACGGAGACGGTCACGATCACCATCGAAGGCCGGCATGACAACAGCGCGCCGGTGGCAGCCGACGTTGTCCTCGGCTCAGCGACAGCCGGCATTTCGGAAGATGAAGTTGCCAAGATTGATCAGACCCTGCTGACCGCGAACGACACCGACGCCGATGGGGATGCGCTGACCCTGACGCGTGTCTCGCCGACCAGCACCCTCGGTGCGACCGTGACACTGAACAGCGACGGCACGATCTTCTACGATCCAACCAAGGCGCAGGCCCTGCAGGCGCTGGCCGTCGGCGAAACGGTATCGGACACCTTCACCTATACCATCGCCGACGGAAACGGGGGGACGGACACAGCGACCGTCAAGCTCACCGTGTCGGGACGCAACGATGCGCCCGAAGCGCAGTCGGGAACGGTCGTTCTGGGCGAGGACGATGCCGCGGTTGTGGTTACGGCGAACTTCACCGACGCGGATGCTTCCGACAGCCATAGTTTTTCGCTTATGGACAAGGATGTGGCAGGGGCCCTGTCGAACAACGGCGACGGCACCTTCACCTACGACCTGAAAGGACAGTTCGAAAGCCTGGGTCAGGGAGAGACCGCCCAGGAGAAATTTGCCTACACGGTTACGGACAAAAGCGGCGCGAGCTCGACCGCATCGATCACCGTGACGGTTGTCGGGAAGAACGACGCGCCGGTGGCCGAGGCCATCTCCGGGTCCGTCGACGAAGGGGGCGTTTCGATCGTTCTGAGTGCCGCCTACAGCGATGTGGATACCTCCGACACCCATAGCTTTACGATCGATACGACCGGCACGATCGGGTCTGTGACGAAGAATGGCGACGGGACGTTCAGCTACGATCCGAACGGGCGGTTTGAACACCTCGCGGCAGGTGAGACGGCGACGGACAGTTTTAACTACACCGTAACGGACAGTTACGGCATGAAAACCACCGAGACCGCTACCATTACAGTGGTCGGCCAAAACGATGTTCCGGAAGCCGAAGCCGTGTCGGTCACGGTCGAAGAGGATGGACCAGGCGTCCTGATTGTACCGACATACTCGGATGCCGATGCCACCGACACGCTCACGGTCTCCATCGATACCACGGGGACCGCGGGTCTGGTCACTCAAAATGGCGATGGAACCTTCACCTACGATCCGAACGGGGCATTTGAAAGTCTGTTGGACGGGGAAACCGCGACCGATAGCTTCACCTATACGGTGACGGACAGCGCGGGGGCTTCGGCAACCGAAACGGTGACGGTGACCATAAACGGAGCGGGAACGCAAACGCCACCCGAAGCCGTTGCGGATGTGATCGATCTGGCCGGGATTGCCGCCTCGCTTCAGGTTACCGAGATCTATGGCGAGAGCTCCGAGCCGGAAGTCGCCGGATTGCCGAACGGCGGTTTTGTGGTCGTCTGGAACAGCTACGACTTCGATGACAGCGCAGCCGGCGGCGACTTGCAGGCGAGGATCCACGCGGCCGACGGCACGCCCCTTGGAGAGGCGTTCTCCGTCGCGTCAAATACGTCCGGCGATCAATTGGCCGCCAGTGTCACGACGCTCGTGGATGGCCGGTTCGTCGTTGTCTGGCAGACCACGGATGGGAGCGACGATCCGTCTGACACGGGAGTAAAAGCCCGAATTTTCGAAGCGGACGGCACGCCGGTCGGTCCCGAATTTCTCGTGAACACAGATACCGACAACCAGCAACAGAACGGCAAAGTCACCGCACTTGCCAATGGCGGGTTTGTGGTCACCTGGGAGTCCTATTATGACAGCGAAGGTTCGGCCGAGTGGGACATCAAGGGTCAGATCTATGACGCGGCCGGAACGGCTGTCGGGTCCGAGTTTCCGGTCAATGCCGAAACAGACGACATCCAGATGTTTTCGGATGTCGCGGCTTTGCCGGACGGCGGGTTTGTCGCCGTCTGGCAAAGTGCCGAAGGTACGGCCTTCGCCGAAGACACGGCAATCAAGGCGCAGGTCTTCAATGCGGATGGAACGGCAACCGGGTCGGAGATCCTCGTCAACTCCACGTCCGATCACTACTCGCAGAGCCCTGCAATCACGGTTCTCGCCAACGGGAATTTCGTGGTCACCTGGGCGATGTCCGAGCCTGTGGGGGACATCAGCTACTACGGTGTCGTCGCCCGAATGTTTTCACCGGAAGGCACCGCGCTGACGGATGAGTTCCTGGTCAATGAGAACACCGTCTATTCCCAGGAGAATTCCAAAATCACGGCTCTCGCCGATGGTGGTTTTGTCGTGACCTGGACAAGCTATGACGAGGTGGACGGGTCTTTGTCGGGCATACGGGCAATGGTCTACGATGCCGAAGGGAACCCGGCCGGCGAAGAGCTGCTGGTCAATGCGGAGTCCTATTCCTGGCATGAGGTTTCCTCCATCGCCAGCCTCGAAGACGGCGGTTTCGTTATCACATGGGCCACTTTCGACTGGCGGGGGGAATCCGGAGAAAGCGGTATCCGCGCCCGGGTTTTCAATGCCGACGGGAGCCCGCGTAACACGTTCGATCCCGATACGGTTCTGTCATTCAGTACCGAGAGCCTTCTCGCCAACGACTTTGACGCCGATGGGGACGTATTGTCCGTTGTCGCGGTGTCTGCGACCAGCAGTCTTGGAGCGCAAGTCACCCTGGAAGCCGACGGGACGATTTCCTACGACCCGTCAGTGTCCGAAATCCTCCAGGCAATGGGGGACGGCGGAGCCTTTGAAGACACTTTCGAGTACACGGTTTCGGACGGCAATGGCGGTTTCGACCAGGCAACGGTCACCGTCATCTTGAACCCGGTCAACGACGCTCCGGATGCCGCCGATGATTTCTACAGCGTGGACGAGGACGGCACGCTCAGCGTCGCCGCCGAAGGCGTGCTCGACAATGACGCGGATGTGGACGGGGATGAGCTGACCGTCAGCCTTGTGACGGATGTCGCCAATGGGACGCTGACACTGAATCCGGACGGGTCCTTCAGCTACACGCCTGATGCCGATTTCAACGGCGCCGACAGTTTCATCTACGAGGTTACGGACGGCAATGGCGGTGTCGACCGTGCGACGGTGGCAATCACCGTGGACCCGGTCAACGATACTCCCGTTTTCACCACGTTCGGCCCGTTCGACGTGGTCGAGAACAGCACTGCTGCCGGAAGCGTAAGCGCCACCGACGTGGACAGTGAGAACCTGGTTTACGCGATTGCCGGGGGAGCCGATGCCGACCTTTTCGAAATTGCGGCCGATGGCTCGTTGAGTTTCAAGGCCGCTCCGGACTATGAGGCGCCGGGCGATTCCGACGGCGACAACGTTTACGAGATTGAGGTTAGCGTGAGCGACGGCGAACTGACCGACAGCCGTCAGGTCCTCGTCAGCGTCACCGACATGGATGAGGGCCCGTCGTTCAACGAGATCACGGGAACGAGCGCCAGCGACTACCTCATCGGAACGGATGAGGCCGATGCCATTCGAAGTTCCGCCGGCAGCTATGACCGGATGCGCGGCGGCGCCGGAGCCGATCAGTTCATATTCGGTGACGAGACGCTCAATGGGACGCGCGAACGCGACGTCATTCTGGACTACGAGGTCGGCATCGACGAGATCGTACTCGAGGCCGGCGCTGCTTCCATCAGTTCGATTCAGAGTTCCAGCGGAGGAGCCGTCATTCTTTTGGACGGCGACTACGACGCGATCTACGTGAGGGGAGACGGCGTCACGGCGGACAACCTCACGATCGTGAACGACGATGGAATGAACATCATTTAATTGGCTTAGGCTTAGAGGTGCTTAGACATGAAAAATCTGATTATCGGTGCTTTGATACTGATCGGCTTGAGTCTCGGGGGGCAGTCAGCTCAAGCTGCACCCTTGGGTCTGACGACCGAAGATCCGACGATTGAAGCGAGCTTTGCAGTCATCGACTTTTTTGAATTTTCGCCCGGTGAGGGGGATTTGTCGACTTTCTCGGCCGCAATAGATTTCACGAGCGGAACCAGTCTCGCCAGTCCGGCCACCATCGACTTCCTGGGCAGCTTCTCGTTATCGGACCCGGCCGCGTCGCCGTTTGGTTTTCTGGATATCTTCGATGTTCCAAACGATCCCTTTGCGTTCCCCGAAGTTCTGCTTTCCGGAGTTCTGATCGACGTCGGGTTCGCGAGCGATAAAATAGAGCTTCTTTTCGGGTCCCTGACCGGTTCTGTGGCCGGTGAGTTCGGGTCCCAGGTGCTGATGTCTGTCTTTTTCGACGACCAGTTGGGAGAAAACCCCTTCGAAGCCCTGGAAGATGGAGAGAGCTACACGGCGTCAATCAGTATTTCGAAAGTCGCTTCAATCGGGGTCGTTCCCCTCCCGGCCGCGTTGCCACTCTTGGTGACGGCCTTTGTTGGCCTTGGACTGATACGTCGGAAACCGTAAAGAGGAGAGGGCAAGCACAAACGTGCCTGTCGCAGGTCAGTGGAGAGGTGGCTGCTCTCCTTGCTGAAGCGCAAATCGATGATGCTGAACGTCGTGCCGAGACGCTGAAACGCCGGTCTCGGCACCGTCGTTGCGGTTTGTGCGACACCAGGATCCAGGCCAGGGGCGCTATCTGCACCACGCTATCGACAAGGCATCGAGAGTGACCAACTTCCGCCCGCCTTTTGCAAGACCATGCCGAAGATCGGTTGATTTCAATCCATCAGAACCGGGCGACGAAGCCGAGGTTGAAGCGGTCCTCTGGCGTTTCTCCGGAGGCGGCTCCCCGGGCATATTCCAGCTTCAGGTTTGCGCCGAGCGGGCTTGCCTTGCGTGAAAGGGCCACCCGAACCCCTCCACCGAAGGAGACTGCCCTGGTGATTGCCTCTTCCAGCGCCGTCGGGTTTTCCAGGCTGGACACACCCGCTGCGGCGAACGCATAGGGCGCGGCGACGGCGCCGAAGTCGGATGTCAGACCCGGCAGACGCAGCACCTTGGGCAGGCTCAACTCGCCGCGAACAGCGGCGCCCGCATCCCCTTCGAAACCGCCGCTCTCATAGGCCGACAGCCAGTCCGCACCGCCAAGGCCGAACTGCTCGGAGGCAAACAGTGTCTCGCCGAAGGAGGTCTGGGCCTTGGCGGAAACGGACAGCTGCAGGCGGTTGCCCGCAAGTCCCTGCGCATAACCGAAGTTCGCTTCCAGCTTCTGGAACGAAGGCTCCGCGCCGAAGCGGGTCCCCGGCAGCGCGGCCGTCGGCGTCCTTGCGCCCAGTCCGTCCAGGCCGAAAGAAGCCGCCAGCCGCCCCGAAACCGATGCGCCCCAGGGCGTAACCCCGTCGGCGGTCTGGCTGACGCGCAGAACACGCAGCCTGTCGCTGGCAAAATCGTAGTCCGCCGCGCCGAAGACCAGCGTCTGATCCTCGTTGGCGATGTCGAACCCGGCAATGCTGGAGCTGTTGAATGAACGCGAGCGGATCCAGGCATAGCCGAACTTCGCGCTGAGGCGCTGGTAGACGTCCTTCAGGACGAAATCGAGGTCCGAAGTCGGATGTGTCCGGCTGTCCACCCCTTCCAGGTTGATCCATGCACCGGACGTCCCGAGCGGCACGGTGACCCCGGCCACCGCCTGCCGGTTGCGCGGATCGTCCGACAGAAGATCGCCGTTGAAGCCGGGATAGCCTCCGAGATGCAGGTATCCGGTCTCGCCGAAACCGAGCACGCTGTTGAAATTGACACCAAGGCCCATCGAGACGGTGCCGAGTTCCTCGCTCATCGAATTGTCGATGCTGACATTGGCGGTCACCGGGTCCTGACGACCCGAGAGCACCAGAACCGTGGCACCCGGCGCGTCGCCCGCCGCGAGTGTCGAGCGCAGCATCAGGCCTGGTGTGTCGCCCGCCAGCAGGAGCTGCCGCTCCAGTTCGCCGCGCGTCAGGTGGCGTTTGCCGACAAGCGGCGCGACGAAAGCCTTGACTTGCCGCTGGACCCGGGATGGCAGCGCTGCGGCATCGACGCCGGAAAGATAGCCGTCCGTCACCACCAGTCTCAGGGGCGCGCCGTTCTCGATGGTCTGCGGCGGCAGGCTGACCCGAACCAGCAGGTAACCGGCCCGCGCGTAGGCTGCTTCCAGACGGTCTGCGGCCTTGAAGAGACCAGCAGCGGTCACCTGCCGGCCGGCGATCTCTGCCTCGATGTCCCTGGTTTCTCCCTCAAGCTCCGCGAAACCCCCGCTCACCTCCAGGCCCGAAGGGGTCACATGCAGTTCGGCGGCTCCGGCCGGAATGTCCGGTCCGCCGGCTTGCGGCAGAATGAGCCCGCCGCCTGCCGTTCCGCGAACAGGCGGGGCGTAGCTTTCGCGGGTGATCTGGCTGGCCGTCTGGGCCGAAGCCGGGCCCCCGGCCGCGGCGAGCAGCCCGGCAGCCAGCGGCAGCAGGACAGGAATATGCGTCATTGCGCGTGCAAGACCGGCGAAACGCGGAGCAGTCCGCGCGGCTCCCTGGCGCGCGGAACGGTCTTGGTCGAGAGGCTTCATGATCTGTTTCCGTTGTCCTGTGCGCTACCGCAGGGGACGCTTGTCGTGCCGAGCGTACAGACGGGCGTTGTGAGAAGGGGATCGCTCAGGACGAGGCCGGTGTCCTCGCCGCCGGGACCCTTGCCATCTCCTGCCGGAAGGGCAGTGCCCGGTGCCTGTCCGGGCCCCGCATCGGCGTCGGCCCCGTCCGCCAGTTGACCGGGGTTGGGCTGGCCGGGCGGGACTTGCACCCCTCCAGGGTCGAAGGGCGTTGGCGCGGAAAGGTCGACGATATCCGCAACGCCACTGCTTTGGTTGTCACCGATAGCACTGAACTGGCCGGTCGAGACACTGTCGAAGGAGGACTTGGTGATCTGACTGATGCGGCCATTAAAGTCTCTATTCTCTCCAAGCAGGCCGCCCACCTCCGTTGTGCCGCTAACCCTGCCGGTCGCTTTGGAGGTCTCGATACTGCTTGCGACCAGCTGTCCGACGAGCCCGCCGACAGCCGATTCCGCGCTCACATCGCCAGTCGCACGGACATTAATCAACATACTCTCGGAACTACTGCCAACGAGCCCGCCGACATAATAGTCGCCGCGCACGTTGCCGGTCGCATAGGCTTTGCTGATCGTTCCGTCCTGCATCCAGCCGATTAACCCGCCCACCCTTCTGACGGTACCGGTCACGTCACCCGTAGCATGAACGTCACTTATCGTGTCTTCGTACGAATTACCGATCAGCCCGCCAACAATAAGCTCACCGGCAACAGTACCGGCCGCATGGGCACTACCGATTGTGCTGTCGACACTCTTTCCTATCAGGCCGCCGACCGAACTATGGCCACTCACGCTGCCGGTTGCATAGACATTGCTGATGGTGCTGTTGGAACTATAGCCGACAAGCCCGCCTGCCTCATTGGTGAAACTCGTCACATCGCCGGTCGCGTAGCTGTTGAGAACCTGGGTACCGTTTTCCACCTGCCCGGCCAGCATGCCGACGTAGTGATGCCCCGTGACGCTGCCGCCCTCCAGGCCGACATCACGCAAGGTGGCACCGTCCGTATGGCCGAACAGGCCGACCCGCCCGTTGGTTGAGCCTGTGCCGACATCAATGGTCAGGTTCCGGATCACATGACCAAGCCCCGCGAAGGTACCGGTGAACGGATTGACATTGGATGAGTTGACCCTCGTGCCGATGACCGCGTCGGTGTAGGTCGTTCCGGTGAGGTCGAGATCCTGGGCGAGCGCGTAGTTGCCGGAAAGACCGAGGGAGTTGATCGCCTCCAGGTCCGCCTGGCTGTGGATCAGCGTGTAGCTGACGCCTGCGATGTCGAGGCTCGCGTTGGTGCCCGAGAGGGTCACGGTTGTGTTGTTGCCGATGGAATAGTCGCCGCCCGGCGTCAGGACGAGGCCGGCGTTCTGGCCGGTCGCCGTCAGATCGGCGTTGAGGAAAATGTCGTTCGCTGCCGTCAGGGTCAGCACCGCATCCGAAGACCAGTTCACCGCATCGGCCACCGTGATGTCGCCGGCCTGTCCGCCGGGACTGCCCGAGCCGCCCGTTGCAATCTCCACATTCGCCCCGGCGAGCGCCGCCTCCAGTGTTGCCACCGTGATCACGCTGTCCTCGCCCGTCGGCACTGTGCCGCTGGAGTTGTTGGTGCCGGTTGCGGAGATCGTGATGTTATAGGGATCGAGCAGCAGCGTGCCGAAGCTGCCTTTGTCGGAGCCGAGATCGGCAAAGCCCTCATAGGCGAGAGCCGCCTTGCCGGAAACTTCCGCGTCCCCGCCTTCTCCGTTGCCCATGCCCCGCGCCGAGATCAGCCCGGAGAACCGCGTCAGGCTGTCCGACCACAAGACGATGTCGCCGCCGTCGCCTTCCTCTGTTGCATCCGCCCGGATCACCGTTGCAGCGTCCACTGTCGTCGTGTCCGCATGAAGGAGATCGCCCGTGCCCTGAAAGCCGCCGCCGACCACAATGTTGCCGCCGCCGCCCGCGCCCGATGCGTCGAGCTCCGCCCCGGTCAGCACGATCTCCCGGCCGGTGATCTCGATCGATCCGCCCGTCGGCTTGAGTGTCGGAACCGCATCGGCGGAGGCGAGGTCCAGGCCGGAGACCGACGCCGTGCTCACCCGGCCGGAAACGGAGACGCGGCCGCCTGAGCCGCCACCGATCACGATGCGCCCGTTGCGGCCCGACACGCTGCGCGCCTCGACCACGCCGCTGAGGTTCACCGCCCTGCGGGCGGCCTCGCGCGCCGTCGCCGCGCTCATGACCACCGTACCGCCTTCGGCGCTGATCCTGCCGGAATTCTCGATCAGCGCGCCGGCGCCCTCTGCCCCGGCAGCCGTCGGCACCGCCACCTGCAGGAAGCCGTCGCCGGAAAGATCCAGCGTCACCTGTTCGCCCGACGCCAGACCAGCCTTGCCGAGCGGCACGGCGACGAGACCGCTGTTGGTGACCGTGCCGCCGATCAGCGCCGCATAGCCGCCCCGGCCGATGGAAATGACACCGTCGTTGCGCACCGGCGCCGAAGCGCCATTGCCGCGGAAACTCAGATTGCCGTCCAGAAAATCTTCGTCATCGATGTCGAGAGACGAGGCAACGAAACCGCCGCCGACCTTCACCGTACCGGACGAGGTAATCGCGATACCGTTCGGATTGATCAGATAGACACGGCCGTTGGCACTGAGGCTGCCGGCGATGGACGACGGCGTGTCCCCCGTCACCCGGTTCAGGATCGCGGAGGTCGAACCGGGCTGAATGAAGGTCACGCTGTTGCCGGCGCCGATGGAAAAGCCCGTCCAGTTGACGATGGCCTTGTTCGACCCCTGCGTGACGGTCATCGCCCCGCCCGACTGGCCGATGGAGACATCGCCGGCCGCAACGCTCCCGCCCGTAGGAAGGTCTCCCGCCAGCGCGAGGCTGCCGGGGACGAGCAGTCCTGTACAGATCGTTGTCGATGCCAGGAGCTTCCGGTACGAACAGAAGTTGGAAGAAGATTCGAAACGCCCGAGGGCACTCTTAGTCGCGGTCAACGCTTACATTCCAGGCTTGCCGCAGCAACGCACATGCCCCTTGGCTCTGCTGCGAAAAGATCACAAACGCGCCGCTCACCCTGCAGCGCCATTCATGTTTCTTTTTGCACCTGAAAAAAATATGGGCCACGTAATTTCCGACACGGGTGGAAATTTCCCGAAATAGTCGCAAAAAAGGTAAAAGAGTTTGACGGTCGCAGCGTATCTCGTTGAGAGGTCAACGCTTTTCGCGGATCAAGACGTCAAGAAGAGTTTCCGGGGGCTGGCCTTGCGCGGTTTGTTTAAGGGTCTGCGACGGAAGTTCTCCGAAGGTGCGCCTGTATTCGCCGGCAAAGCGGCCTGGATCGAAAAAGCCGAGATTGAACGCGATTTCGGTGACACTGCCCCGCTGCCTGTCGATGGCTAGAAGATGCCGCCGTGCCTCGTGCAGCCGGAACCTGCGCAGGAGTGCCTGAACCGTGCAGTCGAACCTTGCGCGCACGGCTCGTTCCAGGGTCCGCTCGCTCACTTCCATGGTGCGGCAAAGCTCTTTGACCGAGGGCACGCGGTAGTTCTCCCCCGCAAGAATTTCGAACATGGCCGAAAGTGTGCCGGCCTCCTTTCCGCCAAGCAGCGCCCGTCCTGGCGAGACGTCCAGCGTCCGTTTCAGAACGTCGATAAACTCGTCACGCAGCAGACAAATGGCCTTGCCGTCGCCTGCAACCGCCGGGTCTTGCGCGAGGCGCATCAGGCGTCTGCAGAAGCGCAGGAGCCGTTCCCGCCTTTCGGTCATCACGGAGAGACGCGCCGGAGCGCCGTCGAACAGGTTCAGGAGTTCGGCGAATTCTGGTTCCCCGCAGCCTCCCGCGTCCAGCAGTATGATGAATTGGTCGTGTTTCTCCGAGGTGACGCTGTCGATTTCGCGATGGAACGTCGAATAGATCGACTGATCGTCGAGCGGCTCATTCCAGAATGCGGACTCGTCCGTCAGGCCCCTGACAGGGAGAGATAGCGTCAGCGTTCCCCGAGGGGTCATTCCCTGCAAACGCATGCCGTGCCCGTATGTGTCCCGGTAAAGCGTAATACCCGCCAACCTCAAATACTGGACCCGACAGGAGAATTTCGTGGAATGCCTCAGGTCGACCGTCAGGTTCCAGGGCTTGATGGCAGCCTCGAAGAGAACGGGTTCCTCGCTTTCGAAGGTGCCGGTCTCAAGAATCGGGGCGCAGTAGTGGTCCGCTATTTCGGGCATTTTTCCTTGGAAGTTGCAGGCCGGGAGGGATCAGCGAGGACGTTCAGGCTGGCGTCGTTGAAAGAATGACGCGCCGAATTGTAAAAAGTTGCAATGAAAAGAACCAGAAATGATTTTTTCGAGCACTCAGCCTGGACGCCGCACCGAATTTCCCTGCTCGTTCCCTACCGGTTCCGTTCGCCGCCATGGTCGCGGACCATTTCGAGGCATCCGGCTTCGCCATCGACAGGCGCGTTCCCCTCGATCTCGATGGTGATCCCGATATCAACCGATTGAGCGCCGAACCACTGTTTCAAGAAGGAAAGCGGGTAATCCACAAAGACAGCGACGCGCTCTTCAACTCCTCCGCCGGGTTGAGAATCGTGCAGGTCGTGGAACGGCTCGGACAGGAAATCGGAAAGCCGGTGGTGACCGGCAACCAGGCCCGGGCCTGGGAATGTCCCCGGCTGCTGAACCTGCTCGACCTTAACCTACTCCTCACGCCGGGTTGTTATCGGAAACAGACGCTCGGGGTCGGCTACACCCGCCGCCAACCAGTGGCGACGGGTCAAACCATGCGCTTCGTCAGGGGAGTTCGAAAATCGCGATGCGGTCACTGCGGAAGCTGTTCACCCAAAGTTCGTCATCGACTTCGATCGCGCCGGTCGCGGCGCCGAATTGGCCGTAGTCATTGCCTTTGACAAGGGTTTTAAACTCTCCCGTCTCAGGGTTCAGCCTGTCCACCCGGACGCCGAGCGCCGGGCAGTTCACATCCTGAGATACAAAACAGGCCAGCACGTCGGGCACGGTTGTGATCACCCCGCCGATCAGGATGGAGCTGCCATCGGCACTCCAGACCAGATTGTCCGGGGCGAAATCGACATTCTGGGCTGTGATTTCGCCCGTGGTCCGGTCCACGGTGAACAATTGTTTCCCCGACCAGGCCGCGACATAGGCCGTCGAACCGTCCGGGGTCACAACGACGCCGTTGGGGCCGGACATCGCCTCGGCCCCCTTAACGGGAGACCAGCCCTTGTCGGGATGCCATTCGAACAGCCCGCCAACCGGTTTGCCGGTGTTCAGCTTTTCCACGCGGGTGTCGTCCCTCGTGTCCCAAAGGCTCGTGGCGATAACACCGCCGTCAGGCAGGATCGCCACATCGTCGGGCCACGCGCCTGGCGGTGCTATCAGGCAGCCGGTCCAGGAAAATTTCGGGTCCTTCCCGGCGAGGTCGATTTTGAACATCTCGATCGCCTCGCGGCCGCCGTGATTTACGGCCAGAAGCGTCGCTGTGTCGCCCGAAGCCACAAGGTCCAGGCCGTGCGGCCCGAACACCGACCAGTCGGGCGCGCCGGGACAACCGGCGAAGTCTGGATCCGGAGCGATGGCGATGTCCTCGGGCTGGACCTTTAGGACGCTGCGATCGGTTCCGAACAGCCAGAAATGGCCCTGTTGCCCGTATTGAGCCAGATCGCTGCCAAGGATACGCCCGTCGGGTAAGCGGACAAAATCCTCCACGTTGTCGACGCCGCAAATGAATTCAGCGCCATTGACGGGAGCACAATCCTCGGCAAAAGCGGTGGATCCAAACAGGGTCAGTGCGTAAAAACCAGCGGTCAGTAAACCGGCGCGCATTGGCCGGCAGTGCAAATCAGGCATGGTTTTCCTCCTCTTCATGCCGTGATGAATGATGCGCCCGGGCTCCTCCCTTAATCGACACTCTGTCGGACGCGGCCGTCCGCGCCTTCGATTTCCTCCTTTTGGAGCCCGTCGGCGGAAAGCTAGGAGCCGGGGTCCTTTTTCGCGGCCAATTCGGCTGTGAAGTCTGCTCCAATATCCTTGCTGGTATGCGGATCCGCATTCCTGGAGATGCGCTGGCGTACCGTCCGTTTGAAGCGTAAGTTACTGTATTTGTTGCGAAATTTTATAAGAGTCTGGGCAGAAACAGGGAGAGTGCCGGAATGAAGGCGATGAGCGTGAGGCGGATCACGTCGAAAATCCAGAAGGGGACAACGCCCCGGAACACGGTCGCCAGTTCGACGTCGCGGACAGTGCCCTGAATGACAAAGACATTGAGCCCCAGAGGTGGGGTCAGCATGCCGATTTCCACCGCGACGACCACGAAAATACCGAACCAGACGGCCGCCTCGGCCGGCGTCATGCCGAGATCGAAAGCCAGCGCCTTGATGAGCGGAAACAGGACCGGCACGGTAAGCGTGATGATCCCGAGGCTTTCCATGAAACAGCCGAGGATCAGATAGCAGACAATGATCGCGACCAGGATCCAGTAGGGCGAAACGTCCAGAGACGCGACCGCACCGGCGAAGACCCTCGGAAGACCGGAGAAAGACATGAAGAACGACAAGATGCCCGCCCCGATGATGATGATGAAGATCATCGCGGTCGTCGAAATGGTGTCGAGCATCACGTGGCGGAGAATGTCGCGGTCGAACCCCACCTGGGAGATGAGATAGACCAGAGCGCCGAGTGCTCCGATTGCCGCAGCTTCCGTGGGGGTGAATATACCACCGTAGATGCCGCCCAGCACCACCAGAAAGAGGGCGATCACGGGCAAGGCATGCCGTGTCGCCAGGGCAAGAGCGCGCCAGCCTTGCCATGGCGTGGCAGGTCCCTGTTCGGGTTTGAACCAGACGATCAGGGCAATGACCGAGATATATCCCGCCACCGCGATCAATCCGGGGATCAAGGCTGCCGCGAACAGGTCGAACAAGGGTGTTTCGGTGATCAGTGAATAGACGATCAGGATCACGCTCGGCGGGATCAGGATCCCGAGTGACCCGCCGGCGGCGATCGCGCCCGTCCCCAACCTGTCATCATAGCCGTATTTGCGCATCTCCGGCATGGCCACCCTTGCCATGGTCGCGGCCGTCGCCAGCGATGAGCCGCACACGGCGCTGAACATCGCCGAGGACCCGATGGTGGCCATGGCCAGGCCACCGGTGCGATGGCCGACAGCCGAGTTCGCAAGCCTGTAAAGACCCTGACTCATTCCCGAATGGGACGCCGCCACACCCATGAGAACGAAAAGCGGCACGACGGAAAGATTGTAGCTGACGAACTGACCGGATCCGACGATGCCGACCGTGTTCAAAGCGCTGTCCATTCCGGCGAGCACGACGAGACCGGCAAATCCCGCGATCCCCATTGCTATGCCGATCGGAACGTTCAGTCCGATGAGAACCATCATCAGGCCGAAGCCGGCCGCGCCAATCCAAGCGTTGTGGGTCATACGGCTTCCCCCTCGTTTCTGGCGAGCTGTTGTTCCTCCTGATCTGAAACCGGCAAGGCGAGAACTGTGGTTTGCGTGATGGCCGTCACGCAGAGGAGGCCCGTGACGGCGATCCAGATCGGCCATGTCTCGACCGGAAGCATCCACATCTGGTCACCGCTTTCCAGGCGCTTGAGAGCGATCCGGCCGATTTGCCATGTCAGGACAATAAAAAACAGCGTGGATGCCAGGGGGGCGAATTTGCGCAGCAGCCAGCCGAACTTTCCGGGCACCTTTCGGACGAAAACAGAAACGGAAACATGCCCGAGGTTCAGAGTGCAATAAGGCAGCCCGAGCGCGATGACGAGGCCAAGGCCGTAACCGACCACATCGACCGAACCGGGCAGACCTGTGCCGGCGATCTTCCGGGCAAGTGCGTCGGCGCTTGTATACGCGGCAACGGCAACGAGAATAACCGCCGCCATCAGAGCCAGTCCGTCGATGGTCCGTCGGGCCAGTATTAGCATCGTCGAGTTCCTCCTCCAGAACCGAGAATTCGTCAAATCATTCTGAATGCAGAATAGAAGAGGCTGGAAAAATACGTCCTATCCGCCGCAGCGCGCGAAAAATACGCAAAAATCAGGATGTATTTTCGTTTCATTCCGCATTTCGTTGACAACAGTGTTCTGAATAGCGAATGTCATTCTGTAGTTCAAGCATGGAGGATAGCTTAATGTTCATCAATCGAGTCGTGACCGCTTGCGCGGCCCTTGCTCTGGGAGGGGTAATGGCGATGTCCTGCGCAGCGGCGGAGCAAACCACGCTGCGTTTCGCGATGCCGGTTCCGTCAGGTCAATGGATTCTGCAAAACGATTTGTTGCCCTGGGCGGAAAAGATCGAGAAGGAAAGCGGTGGCCGGATCGTCGTCGATATTCAGCCTGTCGGTGTGTTCGGAACGCCGGACACCTATCTCGAACTTGTCGAAAGCGGCGTTATCGACGGCGCCTGGTTCGTTCCGGGCTATGCGCCCGGCCGGTTCCGGCTGACGTCGTCCGTCGAATTGCCCGGTATTTTCAAAACCGCCGAACAGGCTTCGTCAACTTACTGGAAGCTCTTTGAAGAGGGGTTGCTCGGGGGCGAGTACTACGGTGTCAAACCTCTGGCCCTGTTCATGAATGTGCCTTACATCATGATGACCAAGGACCACAGGATCGAAACCATGTCCGACCTGAAAGGCCTGAAGCTGAGGGCATCCGGCCGGATGATCGGCTCGGTGCTGGAAGCCATTGGAGCCTCTGGCGTGGGAATGCCGGCCAGTGAAATGGCCGAGGCTATCCGCCTGGGCGTCCTGAACGGCACCGTATTCGCCTATGAAGCCCTCGAGCCCTTCGGCATCGCTGATCTGATCACCGATATCAACGAAACGCCGCTCGGTTCGATTACTCACATCGTGATCATGAATCCGGACAGTTACGACAAGCTTCCGGACGACCTGAAGAAGGTGATCGACGATAATTCCGGATTGGCTTTTTCGGAGCAACTCGGCGCGTCCTACGACGAAGCCGACAAGCGTATTCGCGCGAAATACGACGAAAAAGGCACTTATACTGTAACGGTTCCCTCGGAAGCGTTCCTGGCTGAATACAAGAGTGCCATCACGCCGGTCTTTGAGGCCTGGAAGGAAGAGGCAAGGGCTGCGGACGGGAACCCCGACGCGATCCTGGCACGCATTGAAGAGCTGACCGCTCAATAACTTGCTGCGCCCGGCGTTTCCCTGCCGGGCGCTGAACTTCTGCAGGATCTCGTCGACCGGACCTCACGCTTGCGCGGTTCCGCCGATACATGGTTCCTGCCGCAGGGTCGGCGACACCTTGCAACACGCGCTTGCAAAGGCAAAGAAAAACTGTAAGGCAATGAAGAATGGCGGATCAATCTTCAACAACCGTTCAAAAAGCGCCCCAAAAACCGGTTCGGGCGGTGCTGCAGACCCTGAAGATTTTGCGAGAGCTCGGACAGACCGGAGAGCCGATGGGAGCCACCGCTCTGGCGCGAAAGGCCGGGCTGAACACTTCTACGACCTTCAACATTCTCCGGACCCTGAACGACGAAGGAATGGTCAGCTTCGATGAGGCGACCAAGACCTATACGCCAGCGCTTGGGCTCCTCGGACTGGTGCGATCCCTGGTCAGCCTGCAGGAAAGCGAGCTCCTGCGTCGCGAACTGGTCCAGATCGCGACGCAGGAGCAGTGCCTGATGGCGCTCTGGCAGGTCGTCGATGACCGGGTCGTGCTGATTGACCGCGCTCTCGCCGACACGCCGGTTCGGCTCGACATGCAGGTTACCCAGAGAATGCCGAAGTATCTGGGAGCCATCGGCCGGGTGATTGCGGCGAAGTCCGATGTGGGAACCGAGGAGCTCCGCCGCTGGTTCTCCAGCATGCGCTGGAACAGCCCGATCAGCTTCGCGCAATACCTGGACGAGGTGGACCAGGCGCGCGTGCGCGGCTACGCGATCGACGACGAAACCCTTTATGCCGGGATTTCGGTCGTCGCCTCTGTCATCACCGATGCGCAGAACTGGCCGACCTTCGGGATCTCGGCCATCATGCTGGCCAACGCCCCGGAGAAAAACCGTCTTCACGAAATTGGCACCCGGCTGGCGGAGATCGCCAAGGTCGTCTCGGACGGCTGAGGTTCAACAGCAGCACTGTCAGGCAGGTTCTTCGATCTCCATCCAGATGGCTTTGGTCTTCAGATACTTGCCGTAGCCCTGTCGGCCCATATCCTTGCCGATTCCGGAGCGCTTCAGCCCCCCGAACGGGCTGGTCATGTCCATGGCGCGGCCCCAGTGATTGATCCACACGGTCCCGCTCTCGATCCGGCGGCTTGCGGCCATGGCAACGTCGATGTCGCGCGTCCAGACCGAGGCCGTCAGTCCGTAGTCTGGATGGTTGGCCTTCCCGATTGCCTGGTCGAAGGTCTCGAAGGTGTCGACGGAAAGCACGGGGCCGAAAATCTCTTCCCTGAAGGCGATGTTGTCCGGGCCTATTCCGTCCAGGATCGTCGGCTCGAAAAACTGTCCGCGCTCCTCCATCGCGTGACCGCCACACAGAAGGACACCGCCCTCGTTGACCGATTGCGAAACGATCCCGGCCATCCGATTCAGCTGGGACTGGTTGATCACGGGCGGCAAGGTGATGCCGTCGGCCCAGGTGGGGCCAGGCCGGACACGTGCCATGCGCGCCGCGATCCGCTCGATCAGTGCCTGTTTCACCCCGGACTGGACAATCAGCCGGGATCCGGAAAAGCAGGCTTGGCCGCTGTTGTAGGTCACGCCCCGCGCCACAAGGTCGGCGATATGGTCGAGATCCTTCGCATCGTCGAAAACGACTTGCGGTCCCTTGCCGCCCAGTTCGAGGCTCACGGGCTTGAGGCCGTGGGTGGCCGCGTCGGCCATAATGGCGGCTCCGGTTCGGCTGGATCCGGTGAAGGTGACGTAGTCGACGCCCGGATGGCGCACGAGGGTCTGGCCGACGCTGCCGTCGCCCAGGACGACATTGAAAATACCATCCGGGAGTCCGGCCTCGCGGGCGAGTTGCGCGATCCTCAGGATCCCGAAGGGCGTGAACTCGGAAGGTTTCAGAACCACGCCGTTGCCTGCCGCCAGCGCCGGCGCGAATTTCCAGGCAGCCAGGATGACGGGAAAGTTCCATGGGGAGATCGCACCGATCACGCCGTAGGGCTCGTCGCGGGTGAAGGAAAGCTGTCGGGCAGGCGTCGCGGTGACCGAACTTTCGTGAGTGTCCGCATAGGCGGAGAACATGCGCAGGGCGAGGCTGACGACCTTCACATCCCGGGACATCACTTCCGTATAGGGGCGCGAGGATACCAGAGCCTCAAGCGCGGCGATGTCGGCCGCGTGACGGTCGACAAGATCGGCCCAGCGGTTCAGGATCTCGGCGCGCGGCCGCGGCCCCATCGTTGCCCATCCGCTGTCTCGAACGGCCTTGCGGCAACTTTCAACCGCGCGGTCCATGTCTTCCGGCGTGGCCATCCGGACCGGCAGCTTTAAGTCCGTGTCGGAGGGGCATGAGATGACGAATTCCTCTCCGGCCGCTTCCACGAGCGTGCCATCGAGATACATGCCGTTCGGCCGGTCGAGTGCTTTGGGGTCGAAATGCACTATCGTCTCCTGTTTGAATGAAAGGCTTAAGTCTCAGGCTGGCGGGCGGCGACGCCTCCGCTTTTCAGGCATGCATCGTGGAGTGTGGCGCCGAGTTCAGCCAGACGAGAGGGCTCCAGGGAGCCGGACAGCGCGATGGCGGATAGCCCGATGCTCGGTTCGCCGGAGGCGTCGCAGGCCACGCTGGCAACGACATGGACACCCTTGTAGAGGTTGCCCGCGTCGATGGCGTATCCGAGCTCCTTCGCCTCCTGGACTTCGGTCCAATAGCGTTCGAAGGTCAGAGGCACTTCCCATCGCAGATCGGGAAATTGGTCCTCAAGGGTGTCCCGCGCTATGTTGCGCCGCGCCGCCACGATGCGCCCGATTGCCCCCAGATAGACCGGCATGCGCTGTGTCACCTGAAGATCGAGCCGGAGCGGGCGGTCGGCCAGAGCGCGCTCGCGCAGGATCACGCGGGAGCGCGTGATGTGCCACAGCGCGGTCAGGCAATCGTATTTCGTGGCGATTTCCTTCATGCGCATGCGAAGCGCGGCTTCCGGATCCGGATTGGGAACCTTTTGCGCAAGCTGAAGAAGGCCGACGCCAAGCTGATAGGTCTTGCTGGCTGCATGGTTCTCCACCATTCCACCCGATTCCAGCGTGCGCAGGATCTTCAGGGCGGTGGCGATCGGAACGCCTGCGCTTTGCGAGATTTCCGTGAGCTTTATGGGAGCTTCGGCCTTTGACAGCGCCTGCAAGATCCGCATGGCGTTGACAACGGCGGGAACGGGCTGAAAGCCCGCCTTGTCCTTGGTCGTCTCGGGTGAAGCGCCGTTTTCAGCTGTCATTCTGCTCTCATCTCAGGTTCGTAACGGAGCTGCATCCTCACTTCCGGAAGTTGATCGCGGAAGGGGGCAGTCTGCTCCAACCTAACACTCAGAGCGGTGATTTCCGGCAGGGATTCATTTTCCAGAACCTGCGGCAGAAAGCCGTTCAGGAAATCGAAGGCCACGGCTGTCGTGATTTCGCCAAGGCTCGGGATCTCCTTATCGGCGCTGTTTAGAGGGGCTAGGCTCTTCTCCAGTTCCCGCATCGCTGTGCGGGCCTGATTGACGCGATCCAGAAAGTAGGGGGCGTGGCGTTTGGGTTCGGGTCTCAGCAGCAATTCATGTCCGGCGACGACGCCCTTGTCCAAAGCCGTCTGGCAAAGCGCGCCGAGCTGCAGATCGTGCCGCCGCCCGGCGCCGCTCGCGGGCAGCAGGCTGTGATCCGTGTCATGGGTGAGGAGTAAATGGTCGAGGATCGCACCGCTTTCAATCAGTGTCTCGCCGTCAGGCAGGCATAACACCGGAACGCGCCCGAGAGGATTGATTTCCCGAATTGCCTCAAGGTCGGAGA
Organism: Roseibium aggregatum; assembly: GCF_017309185.1. Classification (GTDB taxonomy): domain Bacteria; phylum Pseudomonadota; class Alphaproteobacteria; order Rhizobiales; family Stappiaceae; genus Roseibium; species Roseibium aggregatum_B. The sequence continues at coordinate 430,715 of NZ_JAEKJZ010000005.1, forward strand.
AGGGCGAAAGCGCGATCTGTTCGAAGGGAACGCCAAGAACCCGCATGGCGATCGCGACACGCCGGGTGTAGGGAGAGGCGTTGCGTCCGTAGAGCCTGTGCCGATCCGTGCTCATGCGACCGCGCCAAACTGATGTTCAAAAAGGCGGGTGTAATCGTCTTCCCCGGCGGGCCGGGAATTGGTGCGATCCGTGAAATCGGCCTTGGCGGTCCGGGCGAGATCCGGGACAAGCTCCCTGCTTACCCCCATCGCCGCGATGCTAGCCGGAAGGCCCAGTCTTTCGTTTCTCGCCTCGATTGCGTCGATGAACGCGCTTACGCTCGTGCAGTTGGTGGCTTCGGCAAGGGGAGCCAGGTCGACATCCGGAGCCTCCGCGTTGAACCTCAGAACGTCGGGCAGGAAAATCGCGTTCAAGGTGCCATGATGCAGCTTGAGTTCATGAAGTCCGCCCGCCGCGTGGGACATGGCGTGAACCGAGCCGAGACCGTTGGTCATCGCCATGCCGCCTTCGGCGCTGCCGAGCAGGAGATGCCACCGGGCCTCCCGGTCCTGGCCGTCTTCGACCGCGCGCTCGAGATGGGTCCAGATCCGTTTCAACCCGTCCAGCGCCACCGCCGCTGCCGGGGGATTGAGGCGCGGGCTCAGGAAACCTTCGATGCAATGGGACATCGCATCCATTCCGGACCCGGCGGTCATTGCCGCCGGAAGCGTCAGGGTCAGTTCCGGATCGGAGATCGCCACGCGCGGTTTCATGTCGGGATGCCGCAGGATGTACTTCCGGGCACCCGGCACAGAGATGACCGCGCTTTGCCCGACCTCGCTCCCGGTTCCCGCCGTGGTGGGGATGGCGAAAAGAGGAGGGAGGCGTGTGCCGTCGATCCTGGCGGTTCCACCGAGGGAGGCGTCGTAGGTCTCCACGGCGCCTTCATGGGTTGCCAGGACGAGAACCGCTTTCGCCAGATCGATCGGTGATCCGCCCCCGACCGCGACGACCCCGTCGGCTCCGCTTTCCGTAAAGAGGCGGGCGGCTTCGACGCAGGCGTCCTTGGTGGGATTGGCGGGGGTGTCGTGAAAGGTTGCCGCCGGCTCCACGCCCAGTGCAGCCACGACTCTGTCAATCAGACCGGCTTGGAGGATACCTCGATCCGTCACGACCAGGGGACGCTTCGAGCCGTGGTTTTTCAGTTCGGAGGCGAGTTCCGCCAGCGCGCCGTAGCCCAGCACCGTGTCCGTCAGAAAGAACATTCTGCAAAGCTTATCCATCTTCCCCGGTCTCACTTCCCCGCTGCCTCACCGTCTTCGTGGGTGAGACGGCGGTATCGTCAAATGCTGTCGAGAGGGTAGGGATTTCGAGAAATTGGTCAAGAAAAATTTCTTGACAGAAAAAAGAATTTCTATGCAGAAAAAATACGCTAATGTTGGCGGAGTCGTTTCAAGCGTGTGAAAACGCCGGTGACGGCCAAATCGGAATGAAGGTTGGGGGTGAGCGAAGTGCGGGCATACGGGGTTAGACCGGGACTGGAGAAAGTGTTCAAGCCGCACGCGATAGCGATCGTAGGGGCGTCGGCAGACCCCACGCGTATCGGCGGACGCCCCGTGCACTATCTGAAAGCCAATGGCTTCGCAGGGCGGATCTTCCCCGTCAATCCTTCCCGGGAAACGGTGCAGGACCTCCCTGCCTATCCGTCTCTCGATGCGCTTCCCGGAGACATCGACCTCGCGATCCTCGCCATTCCGGCCGAGCATGTTCCGGAGGCTATTGAAGCGGCGGCAAGAAAGAATGCGGCGGGCGTCGTCATCTTCAGCTCGGGCTTTGCCGAAATCGGCCCGGAAGGCGAAGCGCTTCAGGCGCGCATCACGGACCGTGCCGCCGAACTGGGTATCCATGTAATGGGCCCGAACACGTTGGGTTTCTATGCGGCGCCATCGCGGACGGTGGCAACCTTCAGCAGTCTTTTCGAGCGAGGACCTGTTCCGGAGGGGCCGGTCGCCCTGGTCTCGCAGTCGGGCGCGTTCGGCGCGCATCTCGGGATCAAGGCGATCAAGCGCGGCATCGGCCTTCGCTACTGGGTGACGACAGGCAACGAGGCGGGTGTATCGGCCACCGATGTGATCGAAGCCCTGAGCAGGGATCCCGAGTTGCGGGTCATTGGCGTCTATCTGGAGGGGGTCAAGGACGGCCGTGCTCTGATGACGGCTATTTCGTCGGCGCGGGCCTCGGGCAAGCGCGTGGTTGTCATCAAGGTGGGACGGACCCCGGTGGGCAGCCGAGCGGCGCAGTCGCACACGGCTTCGCTTGCCGGGGACGATGCCGTGTTCGACAGTGCCATTGCCCGGGCCGGTGCCTTGCGGGTCAAGCGAACCGACGAAATGCTCGACGCTCTTTATGCGCTCAGCCACGGCGAGGATCTCGCCGGAGACCGTTTGGGTCTGCTGACCGTTTCCGGCGGTGCGGGCGTGCTGATGGCGGACGCGGCCTTTGACGCGGGGTTTTCAGTCCCGTCCTTGCCTGCGGATACGCAGGCGCGCTTGCGTGAGATCTGCCCGTTCGGCTCTCCGGTCAATCCTGTCGATGTGACCGCCCAGTCCATGAACCAGCCCGAGCTGATCACCGATCACATGCGGGCGATGTTCCAGGATGGCGGTTGCGACGCGATCGTCGGCTTTTTCATGAACTGGATGGAATCGCCGATGCTGGCCGAAAGCGTTCGACGCGCGGTGATCGCAGGCGCGGACGGTTTTTCCGATCGAACCTTTGCTCTTGTGGCCAACACCGACACCGCGACGCGCGAGCTGTTCGAAGAGCAGGACATGATGGTGTTCGACGATCCCACCGGGGCCATCGAGGCGCTCCGGCAACTGGGTCATCAGACAGGCGTTCCGGCCGCGCGGGACTGGAGCGATCTCGGCCCGAAAAGCGGGGACCTCATAGCGGAGTCACTCACGGAATATGACGCTCTGAAAGCCGTCGCAGCCTACGGGGTTTCGGTGCCCGGTGTGGTTTGTGCGGCAACCGCGGACGAAGCGGGTGCCGCCGCCGAAACCCTGGGGGGGCGCGTTGTCCTGAAGATCCTGTCGCCGGATATCGCGCACAAGACAGAGGTCGGTGGCGTGAAGCTCAACCTGTCGGGGGCGGATGAGGTCAGGGGGGCTGCGGCGAAAATGATGGCGGAGGTCAGTAAGCGTGTGCCGTCGGCGCGCATCGATGGCGTTCTCGTCAGCCCGATGGTTTCCGGCGTTGCGGAGTGCATTGTCGGGGCACGTATCGACGATGTTTTCGGCCCGGTCGTCATGGTCGGGGCCGGTGGCATTCACGCCGAGGTTTATCGGGATGTCGCCCTGTCTGTTGCTCCGGTCAGTCGGGAGGACGCCGAGGCCATGTTGAGATCCCTGCGGTCCTGGCCTCTGCTGGACGGCGCGCGCGGCGTGGCCAAGGCCGATGTCCCGGCGCTGGTCGAGACCATCCTCGCGCTTTCGGACTTTGTCCTCGCCCACCGGAACCAAATCGCCGCTGTGGAACTTAATCCCGTCAGCGTCGCGGCCCTCGGCGGGGGTGCCCGCGCGCTCGATGCCTATATCGAACGGAAGGCCGGTGCCTGATGGTCTGGACCTTCGACAATTTCCGGCCGGGGGCTGAGATCGGCTGCGCGGAGATGCAGGTGCCGGACGATGCCCTGCTCAACGTCGCCGCCGCTTTCCCGGACCTTCAACCGGGGGAGAATGGCCCTGAGCTGACCATCGCGACGCTGATGCGCGCCTACACCTTTCTCATTTACCCGCGTCCGCCGGGCAATATCCACGCGGAGCAGACCATGAAGATCTTCCGGCAGGTTCGGCCGGGTCAGACCTTCGTCGCCCGGGCGACGTGTCTGGACAAGGAAATCAAGAAGGGCCGCAACTGGGTTGTGTTCGGGATCGAGCTTGCCGACGGCGGGAAGCCACTTGTCGAGGCGGAAATGAGGTTCGTATGGGCGATGTGAACCCAGGACGGAACATGTCCGAATGGGAGCTGATCGACGAGGACAGAACCCGCGCATACGCGGATCTGACCGACGATCATAACCCCTTGCATCTGGACAACGAGTTTGCCCGGGAAACGCCGCTTGGCCGTACCATCGCTCACGGCACGGTTACGCTGGCCCAGGTGATGCGGTTGCTCGAGCGCTCCCTGGGCGCGGAGGCCGTCGCGCGGGGCGAACTCAGGGTGCGCTTTCAGGCTCCGGTCTATGTCGGTACCCGGGTGCGTGCCGTGCTGCAAGCGGCGGAAATGCCGGACATGCCCCTGTCTGTTGCGGTCGAGTGCGAGGACGGCAGGACAACCTTGTCCGGAACCTTTATCCCGGAGGCCCGGTCTTGACGGCAAGTGCCTATATCTCGGGCGCCGCGATGACGGCTTTCGGCAAGTTGCCGGGCTTTTCGTCTCTCGACCTTCAGGCGCGCGCCGCCGAAGAGGCGTTACAGGAGAGTGGCCTCGCGCGCGGCGATATCGACGGGCTTCTGGTCGGCTATGCCACCACCGCTCCTCACCTGATGCCCGCGACACGCTTCGCGGAGGCCTTCGGGCTGCGCCCGAGTTGCGCCTACGGCATTTCGGTCGGCGGGGCGACGGGCCTCGCGATGGTCGCACTCGCCCGCCATCTTGTCGCGGCGGGGGCTGCAAGGAACGTTCTGGTGGTGGCGGGAGAGAACCGGCGCAGCGGACAAAGCGGGGCCTCGGTCACCCGAACCCTTTCGGAAGTGGGTGACCCGCTGCACGAAGTGCCCAACGGGGCCTCGGTACCTGCCTATTACGCCCTCGCGGCTTCCGAGTACATGCACCGGACCGGGGTGAGCGAAGAGGATCTCGCCGAACTCGCGGTCTTGATGCGGCGTCATGCGGTTGCGACCGAAGGGGCCCAATTCCGGGACCCGATCACCGTTGATGATGTCATGGCAAGCCGGCCCATCGCCACGCCCCTGAAACTGCTCGATTGCTGCTCCGTGTCGGACGGCGGAGCTTCGGTCGTGGTCTCCGGCGCGCCTTCCGGAAGCCGAACCGCGCTTCGGATCGCAGGCACGGGAGAAAGCCATCGCCACCAGCATATGAGCTCCGCGCCTCAAGACATTGCGGAAGGTGCCCGGATAGCCGCCGCCGCCGCGTTGCGCATGTCGGGCCACTCCATCGATCAGATGGGCCGGGCGGCGATTTACGACAGTTTCACGATCACTTTGATGATGCTTCTGGAGGCTTGCGGTCTCTCCGAGCCGGGCGGCACCGCGGCAGACGCGCGCGCGGGCCGTTTCGACCGCGACGGCGGGACCTTGCCGCTGAACACTCATGGCGGGCTTCTGTCCTACGGCCATAGCGGGGTTTCGGGAGGTCTGGCGCATCTTGTCGAAATGGTCCGAAGGATGCGCGAGGACGAGGCATCGGCATCGTCCCGGACACCGCTTTCCTTTCTTCACGCGGATGGCGGAGTGTTTTCATCCCATGTCTCGCTCGTGCTGGAGGGCGGGGCATGAACCCGATCGCTGTCGAAATCTGCGACACCTGCGGGCGGGCACAGCTGACCGGCGGTTACGCCTGCCGGTCCTGTGGCGGAACCGCTTTGTGCTCCAAGCCGGTCGCAGGAGACTGCGTCGTCACGGCTGTGACGAAAGTGGATCGTTCGCCGATCGAAAGTCCCGTGGGGACGGTTCCGTTCTACCTCGCGATGGTGACGCTTGACGCGACCCCGGAGGTCAGGGTGATGGCGGTGTGTGCCGAAGCGGTGGAAATCGGCCAACCGATGACGGTTACCTCAAGCGATGGCCTTGCCCCCTATCGGCTTGAGGCGCTTTCGTGCAAAAGGGATACGTAGTTTCGGGAGGAAAAGACATGACTTTAAAAGGGCAGCGGGCACTTGTGACCGGCGCCTCGAGCGGGCTCGGTGCGCATTTTGTCCGCGTTCTGGCGGACAGCGGCGCGTCGGTGGTCGCGGGAGCGCGCAATGAGGCCAGGCTCGAGGAGGTCTGTGCCGGGGTCTCCGGCGGGCGGCCGTGCCGGCTTGATGTGACGGATCGGGACAGCGTCGAGGCGGCTTTCGCGGATGAGCCCTTCGACATCGTCGTCAACAACGCAGGTATTTCGGTCGCGGGCGCAGCGCTCGATTATGCGGAGGACGACTGGCAGGCAACGCTCGACACCAACCTGACCGGTTGCTTCCGGGTCGCCCAATGCGCCGCGCGTGCGGGCATCGCTGCCGCTCGGGGCGTGTCCATCGTCAATGTGGCCTCGATCCTCGGCCTGCGGGTGGCCGGTCATGTCGCGGCCTATGCGGCGGCCAAGGCCGGGCTGGTTCAGTTCACCAAGGCGGCGGCGCTGGAGTGGGCGCGCCACGGCATCCGTGTCAACGCGCTCTGCCCGGGCTATGTCGAGACACCTTTGAACCGGGACTTTTTCGCCACCGAAGCGGGGCAGGCCATGATCCGGCGCATCCCCCAGCGGCGGCTGGGCCAGATGGAGGACCTCGACGGTCCGCTGCTGCTGCTCGCCTCCGATGCAAGCCGCTACATGACCGGATCGGTCATCGCCGTCGACGGCGGCCATCTCGTTTCTTCTCTTTAAAGGGTTTTTCAAATGGATTTTACGATCTCCCCCGAGCTTGAGGCACTGCGCGCTCGTATCGCCGATTTCGTCGAAACCCGGCTTTTGCCGCTTGAGGAAAACCCGTCCTGCTACGATGAGCACGAGAACATTGCCTACGAAACCCTGGAGGACCTGCGGGCGCAGGCCCGGGCGGAAGGCCTGTGGTGTCTGCAACTGGCGAGGGAAACCGGCGGCGGCGGCTTGTCCAAGGTCGGCATGGCGGTCTGCTACGAGGAAATGAACCGGTCGATCTTCGGGCCGGTCGTGTTCAACTCCGCCGCCCCCGACGACGGCAACATGATGGTGCTTGAAAAGGCTGCGACCCCTGAACAGAAGGACCAATGGCTGAAGCCCATCGTGGACGGCAAGGTGCGTTCGTCCTTCGTGATGACGGAACCGCATCCGGGCGGCGGCTCGGACCCGGGCATGATGCTCACCACCGCGACGAAGGCGGGCGACAAATATGTCATCCGGGGCCGCAAATGGTTCATCACCGGGGCCGGGGATGCCAGCCATTTCATTCTGGTCGCCCGCACCTCCGACGATCTCAGGCGTGGTCTGACCGCGTTCCTGCACCATCGGGACGAGCCCGGCTGGCGGATCGACCGGCGTATTCCGATCATGGGGCCGGAAGAACATGGCGGCCATTGCGAAGTCGTCTACGAGGGCATGGAGCTTCCCGCCGACCGGATCATTCTGGGGGAGGGGCTGGGTTTGAAGATCACCCAGATGCGGCTGGGCCCGGCGCGGTTGACCCATTGCATGCGCTGGCTTGGACTTGCCAAGCGCTGCACGGAGATCGCCCGGGAATATGCCGTCAACCGGCATGGCTTCGGCGTCCGCCTGTCCGACCGGGAAAGCGTTCAGATCAAGCTGGGCGACCTTGCCATGGGCATCGAGACCGGCCGGCTTCTGGTGATGAAGGCGGCCTGGGCGCTGGACCAGGGCAGTTTCGCCCGCAAGGAAGTGTCGATGGCGAAGATCCATGTCGCCAATCTTCTGCACAAGGCGGCCGATGTCGGCATCCAGATCAACGGTGCGCGAGGCTATTCCAAGGATACGGTCCTGGAGTGGATCTACCGCTATGCCCGCCAGGCGCGGCTGGTGGACGGCGCAGACGAGGTCCATCAGATGGTTCTGAACCGGGAGCTGAATGCCGAGGGCCGGGACTTCTGGCGCTGGAACGTTCAGGAAGGATGACCGGATGTTCGAAGCACCCTTTCTTGCTCCACGCGGAGCGAACCACGCGCCGCTCTCACCGTTGGCATTGTTCGAGCGAACGGTCGCCGAACATCCCGCCGCCACTGCACTGATCGCGGGAGACAAGACCTACGATTACGTGGACCTGGACGCAGCGGTACAACGCATGGCGGAAGGACTGGCCGGGCGCGGGGTGAAGCGGGGCGATGTCGTTTCGGTTCTGTCGGCGAACGGACCGGAGATGCTGGTGGCCCATTTCGCGGTTCCACTCGTGGGGGCCGTTCTCAATACCATCAACACCCGGCTCGATCCGGCGGCTGTCCGTTACATTCTCGATCATTGCGGAGCCTGCCTGGTCCTGGCGGATGCGCGAAGCGCTTCTCTGGCGGTCGAAGCCGCCGGAAGCAGGCCTTGCCTCGTTTTTGGCTCACAGTCGGTTTCAGGGCTTGTTCCCTTCGAGGTGATGACGGGTCCTGTCCCCGGCCACAGGCGGGACTGGCGTCAGGTCGTCACCGACGAATGGCAGCCGATCGCGCTCAATTACACCTCGGGTACGACGGGCAGCCCAAAGGGCGTGGTCCTGCATCATCGCGGCGCCTACATGAACGCGGTCGGAAACGCGGCGACGCTGCGCTTCAATCCCGGCACGGTCTATCTCTGGACGCTGCCGCTGTTTCATTGCAACGGCTGGTGCCATGGCTGGGCGGTTACCGCGGCCGGAGGCACGCAAGTGTGCCTGGACGGGATCGATCCGGAGGAGATCTTCGCCGCAATCGAGCGTTTTGGCGTCACGGATCTGTGCTGTGCTCCGGTGGTGCTCTACATGCTCCTGGATCACCCGGCGCACTTGAGCCGCAACGGCGCATCGCGTCGCGTCATGGTCGGCACCGGTGGAGCTGCGCCGACCACCTCCCTGATCGAACGGCTGGATCACATCGCCTTCGACCTGACGCATCTTTACGGACTGACGGAATGTTTCGGGCCCTGCACGGTCAACCGGCTGCCGGAAGCGATGGCCGACGCGCCCGCCTCGGAAAAGGCACTCTGGCTGGCATCTCAGGGACGTCCGCATTTCACCGCGCCCGAGTTGCGGGTGGTCGCGTCCGACGGCAGGGACGTCCCGGCCGACGGCGAGAGCCAGGGAGAGGTTGTTCTGTCCGGGGTAACTGTTATGGCAGGCTATCTCAAGGACGAGGAGAACACGGCCGAGGCGTTCAAGGACGGATGGTTCCATACAGGGGACCTGGCGGTGATGTTGCCGGATGGCCGGATACAGATCCGCGACCGCGCCAAGGACATCATCATCACCGGTGGCGAGAATGTCTCGACGCTGGAAATAGAGGATGTGCTGCACCGGCACACAGGGGTCCGCCTTGCCGCGGTGGTTGCCGCACCGCATCCGAAATGGGGGGAGACCCCGTTCGCCTTTGTCGACGCGGATGTCGACCTCACCGCAGAAGAGCTTGACCGGTTCTGCAGGACACATCTTGCGGGCTTCAAGCGTCCGCGCCAATTTGTGTTTGAACCGATTCCGAAAACCGCGACGGGCAAGGTGCAGAAGTTCGTCCTGCGCCAGCGTGCCGCCGAAATCGCATCGGAGACCGATGATGACCGGGATTGATTTTCTGCCCGAGCGCCTGGAAACGTTTCTGTCGGAGCGTTTCGGCAAAAACGGGACGTTTGAGCTGGAGCGGATCTCGGGGGGACAGTCGAACCCGACCTATTTCGTGACCTGGGGTGGCGAACGCCTGGTGCTGCGCAAGCAGCCGAACGGCGAGATCCTGAAAGGCGCTCATGCGATCGACCGGGAATACCGGGTGATGAAGGCGCTTCATCCAACCGGCGTTCCGGTTCCACGCCCGGTTCTCATCCATGAGGACCCGGACGTCTTGGGCACGCCTTTCTATCTCATGGAGCGGGTTGAAGGCCGGGTCTTCTCCGACTGCGCCCTGGCGGAGGTGCCCGAGCAAGAACGCAAGCCTCTCTGGATGGGGCTCGCGGATGCGATGGCAAAGATGCATCGAGTCCGGCCGGAAGAGGTTGGTCTTGGCGATTTCGGGCGGCCGGGCAATTACTTCGAACGGCAGATCAAGCGCTGGAGCGGCCAGTGGCAGTCGTCGCCGACCGGGGACATTCCTGAACTCGACGCTCTGGTGGAGTGGCTGCCGGCGAACCTGCCGGAGGACAACGGCGCGGTGAGCCTCGCCCATGGCGACTTCCGGCTCGGCAATGTTTTGTTCCACCCGAGCGAGCCGCGCGTGGTGGCGATCCTGGACTGGGAACTCTCCACGCTTGGCCATCCGCTGGCCGATCTTGGTTTCTGTGTCATGCCCTGGCACACGTCCCCCGATGAATATGGCGGCATAAAGGGGCTCGACATTGACGGGCTCGGGCTGCCATCAGAGGAGGAGTTCGTGGCGCGTTATCAGGCAGCCAACCCCCAAGCCGGTGCATTGCTGCCCTTCCACAAGGCCTTTGCGTTGTTCCGCTTCGCGGTGATCTTCGTCGGCATCACCGATCGCGCCCGTTCGGGCAACGCGGCCGGCCAGGATGCCGCCGCCCTGGCCCCGCTCGCGCGCCGCTTCGCCGTGCGCGGACTTGAAATCGCTCTCGGGACCACCTGAGGAGCCTAGTTTTGGATCTGGAGGATCGAAATGAATAAATCGGTGATGATCGTCAGCGGTGCGCGCACCGCGATTGGAACCTTCGGCGGAAGCCTGTCGGGCATCGCCCCCTGCGAGTTGGGCACCCGTGTCGCGGCGGAGGCGATCAGCCGTGCTGGCGTCGAGCCGGGCGAGATCGGCCAGACGGTCATGGGCAACGTGCTCCATACCGAGCCGAGGGACATGTATCTGTCGCGGGTCGCCGCGATTGGCGCCGGGGTCCCCGAGACGAGTCCGGCCCTGACGCTCAACCGGTTGTGTGGATCCGGCCTGCAGGCGGTGGTCAACGCCTATGAGCAGATCGTGCTCGGCAACGCAAAGGTGACGCTCGCCGGTGGCGCGGAAAGCATGAGCCGGGCGGGTCATCTGGTTTCGTCGGCGCGTTTCGGCGCGAAGATGGGCGACGTCTCGGCGACCGACATGATGATCGGCGCGCTGACCGACCCCTTCGGCAACGGTCACATGGGGATCACGGCGGAGAACATCGCCGGGTCGAAGGGGATCGACCGGGTCACCCAGGATGCCTTTGCGCTTGAGTCCCACCGCCGGGCGGCGCGGGCACAGGCGGAAGGGCGCTTCGACAGCCAGATCCTGCCCATCGAGGTCAAGCAGCGCCGCGAGGTCGTGAGCTTCGCGAAGGACGAGATGGTGCGCGAGAGCGTGACCCTTGAGGATCTGGGCAAGCTGCGCCCTGCGTTCAAGAAGGACGGCTCGGTGACGGCGGGCAATGCCAGCGGCATCAACGACGGCGCGGCGGCCCTTGTGCTGGCGCAAGAAGACGTCGTTTCCGCCAAGGGGCTCTCGCCGATGGCCCGGATCGTGGCGACCGGGCTCGGCGGCGTGGCGCCGGAGGTCATGGGTCTTGGTCCGATCCCGGCGACGCAGCAGGCGTTGCAACGCGCGGGCCTGAGCGTTGCTGAACTCGACGCGATCGAGAGCAACGAGGCCTTCGCGGCCCAGGCTTGCGCGGTGTCGCAGGGCCTCGACATGGATCCCGAAAAGGTCAATCCGAATGGCGGTGCGATTGCGATGGGGCACCCGGTGGGCGCGTCCGGCGCGATCATTCTCGTCAAGCTGCTTTACGAACTGGAACGCACCGGCGGCCGCTACGGTCTCGCCACCATGTGCATCGGCGGCGGCCAGGGGATCGCCCTGGTGGTGGAAAACCTGCGCCGGTAAGCCGGAGAGGGCTGCCGTGGATACCGGCTTCGCGTCCACTGGACTTGCATGACCTTCCGCTGCCTCCCCGGACGGAGCGCGGCGGAGGTGCGAACCCCGGAAGCCGCGCAACGCCTCACGCGGGCTAGGACACCTTGTGGCGGTTCAGGCCCGTCCGGGTCACAGGCGCGAGGGCGCCTCTGTGGCAGCGGCACACAAAGCGTGGGGGCAGGGTACCGGCACTCTTTCAGGGCTGAGCCTGGACTCAGGTTTGTCGTCACCGAAGGGTGGGCCTTGAATGCCTGTGGACCTCACAGGCCTGCGGAGTCCATCAACTCGAGTCCGCAGGCCGCGCCGCGAACCATCAGTGCGCGAAGCTGATAAAGCGGCATACTGGGTACGCTCGCCCGGGCAATCAGGGACAGGTCGTGCGGCTGGTCTGTCATCCGCCGCGCAATCTGGTCGCCGACAAAACCGGACATTGCGACGCCCGCGCCGTTGAAGCCGCCTGCATAACCAATCCGGTCGGTCACCAGCCCGGCAATCGGCAGTCCGTCGAACGACAAGGCGACCTGCCCTGACCAGCGGTACTCGACTTTCATTCCGTCCAGGCTCGGAAAAATCGCTCTCATCGCTTTTTCGAGCCTGTCGAATGCGGCGGGTGCCTCAACATGTCCGAGAGCGCCTCGACCGCCAAACAGGATTCGACCGTCAGACTTGCGAAACCACCGCATCATGCGGCGGGTTTCGGTGTAGCTGCGCTCATGTTTCAACAGCTTCCGGTACAGGTCCGGCGGCAGTTTTTCCGTTGCGATGATGGCACTGCGAAAAGGAACCAGGCCCCGCGCGATCCGCTGCCCCGCTTTGCCGGAGACCTGGAAGGCATTCGTTGCCAGCAAGGCCTTTCGGGCGTGCACCTCTCCCGCTTGCGTCCGTATCCGGACACCCGTTCCGGTATCGCGGATGTCGGTCACGGGTGTCTCGGCAAAGACCGGAACCCCGAGAACCGACAGGGCTCTCCACAGCCCCATGAGGTAGGACAATGGCTGGATGGTGCCCGCGTTTTCTTGCAGAACGCCGCCGACGAACCCCTTCGTTCCAGTCTCCTCCGCAACGGCGTCGCGGCCGAGTGTCTTCAGGTTCGTTTCTCCGAGGATGTCGCGAAGCCAGGCGGCTTCCTCACTGGCATGGTGGTAAGCTCTTGACGAGTGCGCGCATTTCAACGCGCCCACTTGCCGGAAACCGGCATCTTTCAGATCGAACCGCTCCAGAGTCGCGAGAAGATGATCGACGCTGCCGTTCGCAATCGCATGCATGCGCCGGGCAACATCGAGCCCATGCGACTTTGCCAGGTCGCCGAAACTTCGGCGGAATTTGGCGGACACGACACCGCCGTTGCGTCCGCTGGCGCCCTGTCCGGGCGAGCCGGCCTCAAGCAATACGACGTTCAGTCCGAGATCGGCGAACGCCAGCGCGGCATGAAGTCCGGTGTAGCCGCCTCCGACAACCGCAATATCGCAAGTTTCATCCCCGGTCAGCGCCGGAGGATGCAGCTCTGGAGATGAGGCTGTATCCCGCCATAGCGATGCTGGCAAAGACGGCAGTTGCATCACGTGTCTCCGAAGACCCTGTCGGCCAGAGCCGCCAGACTTGGCAGGCGCAGATCCGGTTCGGTGAAGCTCATGGGATCCGGTGTTCCGCCGTAGCCGGGCTGGTCGTGGCGGCGCTCGATCCAGCAAACGGAATAGCCAAGTTCCCTGGCGATGCCGATATCATGGTACTGGCTTTGCGCCACGTGCAGGATTTCATCCTGACCGTATCCAAAAGCGGACTGGCGACCACGATTGAACTCGAAAAACTTCGGGTCGGGCTTGGCGCATCGGGCTTCGTCGCAGGTGACCGCATCGTGAAACGGCAAACCGAGACGCTCGGCATAGGCCGTGTAGGCGGTGCGGTCGGCATTCGTCATGGCGACCAGACGGAAACGGGCGCGCAGCCTGGCAAGCGCTTCGGCGGAATCCTGGAACGCGGGCCATTCGAGGACGGAAAGCTGGAAGTCCCGCGCCGCGGCTTCCGATTTCACCAGTCCGAGCTCGCCGGCCAAATGAAGATAAACATCGCCGAAAACCTCGCTGGAGCGGCCGTAGTGCTGCGCGCGTCCCGCCATGTAGGGCCGGAAGATCTCGTCGTCGGACAGACCGGCAGCCGCCTCCCCGCCAATCCGCCGGACGGCATCGAGCACGCCCTTTTCAAAATCGATGCAGGTGCCGACGATGTCGAATGTCAGAACCTTGAAACGGGAGAAATCCATCTATGCCTCGTCTGCTGCCCCGATGCCGGGAAGGTGATCTCAGCAAACCTGTCGCAAGTCCGCAAGCGAACGCAATTGCCAAATTCTTTGCCAAATCATAATCTGAGGTAATGAATGGTCTCCGTCGCAAGCTGCCGTCCACCGGCGCGCTCTTTGTCTTCGAGGCAGCTGCAAGGCTCGAAAATTTCACTCGGGCCGCAGATGAACTCAATGTCACGCAGCCCGCCGTCAGTCGAACGCTGGCGGCGCTGGAAGGGTATCTGGAGACGCAATTGTTCGTTCGTGAAAAGCCCGGTGCCCGGTTGACGGCGGATGGAAAACTCCTGAAAGCCGCGGTTTCATCGGCTTTTCTGGAGATCGAGCAGGCCCTCGACGCAATTGAGGAACGCAAGACCGGCAAGGTGCAAATAACGCTGTCGGTTTCGACGGCCTTCACGACGCATTGGCTCATGCCGCGCATTGCCCGGTTTCAAGCGGCATTTCCTGAGGTCGATCTCCGCTTTCAGCTTATTCCGGGTCCGGTGTCCGGGCCGGCCGAAACAGTCGATCTCGCGATGCGCTATTTCCCCAAGGGCGAAGGAACCGGCAGGTTCGTCATGCATGAAGCTTATGTACCGGTTTGTTCCGACGGATATCTCCAAACACCGCACGCGAAAGGGGAAACGCTGATTTGGCTGGAAGGAGACGACAGCGACCGGATGGCCGGTCTGGAGGGGAGGACCGGGCCCGTTCCGGAGACGCAGCTCGCCTTTTCCGATTATTCGGTGGTGGTCCAGGCGGCGCTGATGGGTCAGGGAATCGCCGCCGGCTGGCTGAATGTGGTCGCGCACTGGATGCGCGAAGGCCGTCTCGTGCCTGCCGCGGACAGGATTTCAGTCCCCGGACGCGAATGCCGGCTGCTGATGCGTCCCAGGGCCGTTCGCGAGGATCTGGTCGCCGGCGTAGCCGACTGGCTTGTCGCTGAACTTCGGCAGGATCTCGCTGCCATCGATGCCGCCCATCCATTGCTCGGAATTGCCGCTCTGCTTGAAACCGGATCCGCTTCATGAGGCTCAATCCCGCGATCTACGAGGCCTTCCAGGTGGTGATGCGCACCGGCACGATCTCGGGCGCGGCGGAAATCCTCGGCCGCAGCCAGCCCGCCGTCAGCCGAATGATCGACAAGCTGGAAGACAGCGTCGGCGTCAAACTGTTCGAGCGGCGCAAGGGCCGGGTCTTTCCGACCCATGCCGCGCATCTGCTGCTGGAGGAGGTGGAACGGCTTTTCGTCTCGCTTTCGTCCCTCGACGATTTCAGCCGGCGGCTGGAGGAGGGGCGGGAGGCCAGCGTCGGCGTCGCATCGCTGCCGGCGCTCGGTCTCGACTTCATGCCGGAGGTCATCGCGCGGTTTGCCAAGGAAAGACCACAGGCCCGGGTCATCCTGAACGTCCGGATGTCGGTCAGCGTGGAGAAATGGGTCTCCACCCAGCAGGTCGATTTCGGTTTTGCCGAAACCCCGTTTCAACTGACCGGTTTCAATACGCGGATCTTCGCAGACACGTCCTATGTCGTCGCCCTGCCCACGGGGCATCCCTTGTCCGAAAAGGAGGAGATCCGGCCGGCGGACCTGCGCGGCGAGCGGATGGTCGGCTGGACGACCTTCGTCTCCGCCCGGCGCAGTTTCGACGATATCATGCAAGGTGCCGGAATCGTGGCCAGGCAACTGGTGGAAAGCACAATGTCCGCCCCCATGTGCAACATGGTCAAACGCGGCCTCGGTCTTGCTGTCGTCGATCCGTTCACGGCCTGGGCGCATAAGGATCCGAAGATCGTCTTCCGGCCCTTCGCGCCGCGCATAGCCTGCCGCTTCGCCCTGCTTCAACCGGACACACGCGTTCCGAGTACCCTCGCAAGCGAGGTGATCGGTCATGCCGAGGCGCTTCGCGACGAAGTGCTCGTGCAAGTTCCCTGACACTGTCCCTTTATGCAGAAAACGCATACTGAAAGACGTATTTTGCATTTTGCTTGTAATTGGCGTTGAGCTCTACTTCGCTTATGCACCCCTTATCGGAACGTGACATTGCGGAGCAGATCTTTGACGTCGTCGTCGTCGGCGGTGGCGTCAACGGCACAGCTTCGCTGCGTGAGCTTGCGCGTGCCGGATACAGAACCCTACTTGTCGAGGCGGACGACCTCGCTTCCGGCGCAAGCGGGCGCTCGTCCCGAATGCTGCATTGCGGGCTGCGTTACCTGGAGACGGAAAACCCGATTCTGGACGCGCTTCGCCATCCTGGCCGCTTCTTCAAGGCGCTCGGAATGGCGGGGGATGCGATGAGGGCGCGGGCGGAGCTCGCCGATGACGACACCGTCGCAACACGCGCGATCGAACTCGGCTTTCCGGTCTGGGAGAGCGGTCCGTTTCCCCTCTGGCAACTGAGTGCCGGGCTCAAATTGCTGGAGTTCGTGGGTCCCGGGAATCCTCCCCTGGACCGCGCACGGCTGAATGCGGATGAGACCCGGCAGCACCCCATCGGCCGCCACCTGCGCGATCCCGGCAAGCTCAAGGGGATGGTTACCTTCCGGGAATATCTGTTTGAGTCCCCCGAGCGCCTGTGCGTCGACAACGCGATGGACGCGGAAGCGCACGGCGCTGAGCTGGTCCTGAAGACGCGCGCGGAAATCCGTGAACGGGACAACGAGGGCCTATGGCGGATCGCGCTGGACGGCCCGCGGGGAACAAGGGAGGTCCGCGCCCGGGTGGTCCTAAACATGGCCGGCAGCTGGGCGGATGGTCTCGGACACTTCAAAAAGCGGCTGATCCAGGGCACCAAGGGCGCGCACATCATCGTGCGGCTGCCGGAGGGTTTCGCCGACCGCGGCATTGCCACTTTGCACCGCGGCGGCCATCCCTTCTACGGTCTTCCCATGGGAGAAAACCGGTTCTATTTCGGTCCGACCGAGACGCTGTTCGAAGGCGACGCACGGAGGGTGCGGGCCGACGCCGACGACGTCGAATTCCTGTTGGCGGAAGCCAATCACCTTCTTCCCGGACTTGGGCTTAAACGCAGCGATATCGAACAGACCTGGGCAGGCGTCCGGCCATTGACCCACGACCCCGAGCGGCCCATGGGCGCGCGCGAGCGCACCGTGCACGATCTCGCGCCTCAGGGCTTCGGCAACGTGCTTGCGATGACCGGAGGTCCGGTCATGAGTTCGAGGGGGGCGGGACGCCTCATGCTGACCGAGGTCGGAAAGCGTCTCGGAGCCCCGCCGCCGGTGTCCCGGGACATCCGCGCCAGCTCCGCCAACTCCGGCCGGGATCCCGCGGTGCTCGCGGTCACCCACGAACATGCTCCGGACCTTTACGGGGTTCTGGCCCAAAGAACCGGGGCCGTCTGGAGCGGCCGGCTGGAACGGGCGGAGGCCGAGCGGGCCGCCCGCAAGGTGGCCTCTCATTTCGGTTGGGACGACACGCGGACCGAGCAGGAAATCGACGCCTTTCTGGTGCGCCAGGACACCAGCTTTCAGGTCCCCTCGGCAATCGAGGACAACCCGGATCAACCGGGAGAAAACCAAAACAACCTTTCAGATTGGAGAACGAAATGAGATTTCTAAAAGTCTTCGCCAGCGCCACCGCGCTGGCCGCGGCGATCGCAACGGGATCTTCCGCTCAGGAAGCGCAGAACGACCGCTTCAAGGAGGTGCTCGACAGGGGTGTCCTGCGCGTCGGCGTTCAGGGTGCGTTCAAGCCCTGGGCGTTCCGCTCGCCCGACGGAAAATTGCAGGGCATTGAGGTCGACCTCGCCAAAACGGTCGCCGACCGCATGGGCGTGGAACTCGAGCCGGTCGTGATCTCCTCCGCGAACCGTATGGAGTTCCTTCAGCAAGGCAAGATCGATCTCCTGATCGGTGCGATGTCGGACCGTCCGGACCGCCGCAAGGTCGTGGGAATTGTCGAGCCTTCCTACTGGACTTCCGGCCCGACCCTGATGGCGAAGGAAGGTGTGATTTCGTCCTGGGACGACATCAAGGGCAAGCCCGTCTGCGGCAAGCAGGGTGTCTTCTACAACAAGATCGCCGAAGTGGAGTTCGGCGCCCGGGTCATTGCGTTCGGCGGCAATACGGAGGCCAAGGAAGCCTTGCGGTCCGGCAAGTGCGTTGCGTGGGTCTATGACGACACGTCGATCTCCGCGGACCTGGCGAGCGGCGAGTGGGACGGCTTCGAGATGCCTGTCGACACCGTTTTCTCAAACCCTTGGGGTGCCGCGGTTCCACTGGAAGAACAGGACGGGATCTGGGGCACCTTCATGAGCGGAATGGCGTATAACTGGCACAAGGAAGGCACGCTGATCGAGCTGGAGAAGAAATGGGGTGTGAAGCCATCTCCCTGGATCGCCCAAATGCACGAAAAGCTGCAGTACGACAACGCCTATCTGGAAAACTGATCGTTCGGGCGATTGCGACAAGAACATTCCTCCCGCGCAATCTTGATCTAGTCTGGTCAGGGGGGCGGCAGACAAACCCCGATTGCCGCTCCCCAAAAGCGTAACTACAGGACCCTTTCGCCGTGCTGGATATCATTGCGCCGTTCTTCGAGCGGCTCTACGAGACGACCGGACTGAATTTTTCTCCTTTCTACGATCCTTACGACTGGAACCGTCTGCTGAGGGGCATGTGGGTCTCCGTCGAGTTGATCATTGCGATCATCGCGCTTTCCCTGGTGATTGGCGTGATCGGTGCGGGAGCGCAGACCTCCAGGATCCGCGCCGTTCGCTGGCTCGTCGCTGCCTACATCGAAATCTTCCGGAACACGCCGCCGATCGTTCAGCTGCTGTTTTTCTATTTCGGCCTCGGTGCAATAACGCCTCAAGTCGACATGGGCGGCTGGTATGAACCGATGATCGGCTCTTTTGGCTGGGCGGTCATCGCTATCGGCATCTTCGGGGGAAGCTATAACGTCGAGATCTTTCGGTCCGGCGTCGAGGCGGTCCCCGGGACCACGGTCGAAGCCGCGGAAGCGCTCGGCTTCACGAACTTCCAGATTTTCGTCTACGTGACGTTGCCGCTCGCATTCCGCTTCTGCCTTCCGGCCCTCACCAACAACATCATCAGCCTTGCGAAGACCTCCTCGCTCGCATACGTGATCGCGGTTCCCGAAATCACCTATTCCCTAAGCGGCATCTGGTCGGACAGCGTCAACGTTCCGGAAATGATGGTGCTTCTGTTCGTCTATTACATCGTTCTGGTCGCCATTATCGCGCGCCTGATGAGCAGCCTGGAGCGCAGGCTCGCGTTACCGGGGTACGGCCAATGACAGATTTCACACTCAACCGGCTGACATGGCGCGCACCGCTTCTGACCGCGGCTATCTGTGTTGCCTCGACCGTTGCGGCTCTGGCGCAACAGACGACGGAGGATCCCGTGTCCGCGCTCGGCACGCTGGTAATCTGGATCCCCTTCATCCTGAAGGGCTTCTGGCTCAACTTCGTCATGAGCGTGCTGGCGATGGCGTTCGCGACGGTAACGGGCGTGCTCCTGGGGTTCATGCAGATCAGCCCGAACGCCGTCATCCGGATGCCGGCCAAACTCGTCACCCACCTGTTCCGGAACTCGCCCTGGCTGGTGATCCTTTTCGCGATCATGTTCCTCGTGCCGTTCCAGATCACGCTTCCGGGCGGCGACAAGATACTGATCCCCGACTGGGTCAAGGCAACCGTCGGCTTCGCGCTGCCGGTCATGGCGAACATATCCGAAATCCTGCGTGGCGCGGTGATGTCCATTCCGTCCGGTCAGTGGGAAAGCGCCGAAAGCCTGGCTTTCAGCCGCCGTCAGACGCTGATCTACATTATCCTGCCGCAATGCGTGCGCCGGATGATTCCACCCTGGATGAACTGGTATGCCCTTCTGACGCTGATGACGCCGATGGCGGCCATTCTCGGGGTCAACGAAGCCCTCGGAAACACACAGGCGGCGATGGAAGCCGCGGGGGCTCGCCCCGAGTTCCTCATCCCGTTCTACCTTTTCCTGATGACGCTGTTCTTCATCTTCATCTACCCGCTTTCCATCTACACCCGCCGGCTCGAGCGCCGCTTCGCCGCGGGATCGTGACAGGAGACACGCTCACATGATAACCGCCGACAACTGGACCCCGGACCAGCCGATCGTGGCGCTTCACGACGTTCACAAAAGCTTCGGCGAAAACGAAGTGCTCAAGGGTATCGATCTGGAGGTGATGAAGGGGGAGGTCATCTGCATCATCGGCCCGTCGGGGTCGGGCAAGTCGACCCTCATCCGCACGATCAACGGACTGACGCCCGTGACCAGAGGCTCGGTGAAGGTCGAGGGACAGGAAGTCCATGATCCCGATCTGGACAAGCTGGCCCTGCGCCGCAAGGTCGGCATCGTTTTTCAGCAGTACAACCTGTTTCCCCACAAGACCGTCCTGCAGAACGTGATGATGGCGCCGGTCCTTGTCCTGCGCGAGAACAAGGACGAGGTCAGGGAGCGGGCAAGGTCGCTTCTTGCGAAGGTACAGCTGAACGGCAAGGAAGAGGCCTATCCCGCGGAACTGTCCGGCGGTCAGCAGCAGCGCGTTGCGATCGCCCGCAGCCTTTGCATGCGGCCCGACGTGATGCTGTTCGACGAGGTGACAGCCGCACTGGACCCGGAAACGGTGAAGGAAGTCCTCGTCGCCATCAAGCAACTGGCCGGCGAAGGCATGACGTGCGTGCTTGTCACGCACGAAATGGGTTTTGCGCGCGAAATATCCGACAGGGTTTATTTCACCGATGCCGGGCGCATCGTCGAAAGCGGGCCGCCGGCGCAGATTTTTGAAACGCCGAAGGATCCGCGCACGCAGGAATTCCTGTCCAAGGTGCTCTGACGCGCCATTTCACCGCTGACTTTTTATACCGGACCCGTCGGTCATCGCGGGTCCCAAGGGACGAGTATTGCCATGACACACGCGAATTCGACACGCACGAAGGACCCCTTGCTCCAGCCCCTGTCCATCAAGAAGCTGAAATTGCGCAATCGGATCATGAGCACCTCCCACGCCTGCGGGCTGCACAAGGACGGATTTCCCCAGGAGGCCTATCAGGCCTACCACGAGGAAAAGGCGAAGGGGGGCGTCGGCCTGTCCATGTTCGGCGGTTCGTCCAATGTCGACATCGACAGTCCCAGCATCTTCCAGCAACTCAATGTCGGGACCGATGCCATTATTCCCCATTTCCAAAGATTTTCGGAGCGCATGCATGCACAGGGCGCCGCGCTCATGTGCCAGATCACCCACCTTGGCCGTCGTGGAGACCCCTACGCCCAGGACTGGCTTCCCCCGATCGGTCCCTCGCCAATCCGCGAGACGCTCCATCGCGGCATCCCGCGCGAGATGGACGAATACGATATTGAGCGGGTCGTGAAGGCCTACGGTCAGGCAGCCCGGCGCTGCGAGGAGGGCGGCCTTGACGGCATCGAGACGCTTGCGTCCGGCCATATGATCGGCCAATTCCTGTCGCCGAAGACGAACAAGCGAACCGACCGGTTCGGCGGTTCACTGGCAAACCGCTTGCGCTTCGCGCTGATGGTTCACGAGGAAATCCGCCGTAATGTCAGCGACGATTTCGTTGTTGGAATGCGGTATGTGGTCGATGAAGGGATAGACGGGGAGCTGACGCCGGAAGACTGCGTGGCAGCCGCTCGAATGCTGGAGCGCGCAGGTGCCGTGGACTTCTTCAACGCGCTCTACGGCTCGATGGACACATCGCGTTCGCTTTCGGAGGAAGTCTTTCCAGGCATGGGTACGCCTGCGGCACCTTGGGTCGCAGCGGTCGGGCGGTTCAAGCGCGAGGTCGGTCTGCCGGTCTTCCATGCGGCGAAACTCTCGGACATGGCCTCGGCCCGGTATGCGGTTTCCGAGGGTCATGTCGACCTCGCCGGCCTCACGCGGCCGCAGATCGCAGATCCGCATATGGTTGCGAAACTCATGCGCGGAGAAGAACACCGCATCCGTCCCTGCGTCGGGGCGGGCCACTGCCAGTCTCCCCACCGTCCGAAATGCCTTCACAATGCGGCGACAGGGCGGGAGTTGACGATGGGACATGAAATCAGGAAAGCCGAAAAGCCGCGCCGCGCGGTTGTCGTCGGCGCAGGGCCGGCCGGTCTGGAGGCGGCGCGCGTGCTCTGCGAACGGGGACACCAGGTTCAGATCTTCGAGGCGGCGCCCCAACCGGGCGGACAGATGCTGCTCGCCGCCAGCAGCTGGCGCCGGGACCTGATCAGCACCATCGAGTGGCGCCTGGCCGAACTCGAGATCCTGGGCGTTCGGGTTGCCTGCAACAGGTACATGGACGCACACGATATCATGGCGCTCGACCCGGATCTCGTGATCCTGGCAACCGGTGGAATTCCGCAGACCGGCTTCGGTCACGGCGACGATCTTGTTCTGAGCACCTGGGATATCGTCGGACGGCAGGTGAAACCCGCCGGCGACGTTCTCGTTTGGGACAACACCGGCCGGCATCCGGCTTTGCTCGCTGCCGGCGCGGCCCTGGCGGAAGGAGCAAGAGTGCAGCTTGCGACAATCGACACGACTGTCGCGCAGGATCTGGTCTATCCGGAATCCACTCGCTGGCACAAGGAGTTCGCCAAGGTGGACCTGCGTTCTCAGGGACATATGCGCCTGACGTCCGTCACGCGCCAGGGCAACCGGCTCGAGGCAACACTGCTCAACGAACTCACCCACGAAAGCGAACGGCGCCTGGTCGACCAGGTTGTCGTGGAAATGGGCACTCTTCCGATGGACGACCTGTTTGAAGAGCTCAGAGGCCGGGCAGGAAACAAAGGCGTGACGGACATTCACGCCCTGCGGGACCTGAAGCCACAACCGCGCGCCGCCGAAGGGTTCGAACTGCACAGGATCGGGGATGCTCTCGCCTCCAGAAACGTCCACGCCGCCGTCTATGACGCCTTGCGGCTTTGTTCGGTGAGCTGACACTAGGTGACGGATGATGTTCACTGAGGACTCACCCATGAAGCGCTGGCCATGAAGACCCCTGCTGAAGTCTACAGGCCGACATCGAAACAGTATCAGGGTCTGCCGGACCTGGACTGTCCCTTCCATGATCGAGAACTACTTCAGCAAAATCAGAGAGTTCAGAGGCATCAACACACGAAACGACAAAACCGATGCCAGCCATGAAGCCTCATGGACTCTCGCCGCAACGATCATCGTATTGCGCTGTATTTTCACAAACCCTGGATCGTCAAAACAAATTTTGACCGGATCATTTTGACGTGCCTTTTTTTGAGAACACCCATTCCCGCTCACTGGTCAGGAAGACAGTTTAGCGGACGTTTTCGCCCGGTTTTCCCGAAGCCAGCTGAGAAAGCTATCGCTCTGGCGCGACACCGGCCTGGGACAGTGCAGCGTGTAGGCACCCAGCACAATGTCTTTTGTCGCGGGCAGTGCGAGTAGCCTGCCCGATGTCAGGTCGTCCTCGATGATAAAGTATGGTGCCAGAACCATGCCCAGCCCTGATATGGCGCCACGAAGGGCCGCGTCGTCCAGATCGAACTGGCCAGCGTAGTTGAGCCGTGTCGAGGCCTTGCCGTTCGATTCCAACCAGAGCCTCCAGTCCCAGTTTCCTCGAGCGCTTTGCAATGCGGGTATCTGCGCCAGATCCGTGGGATCGGCGATTTTAGAAAGGAGGTCGGGAGAGAGGTAGGGACGGCAACGATCCTCAAACAATATTTCAGCGTCGGACGGACCGGTTCCGGCGGGATGGTAAGCAATCGCAATGTCCGTCCCGGTATCGCCTGGGGTTCCAGATTGCGCGGTCGTCTCGATGCGAATGTGGAGATCGGGATGTTTGTTATGGAAGTGTTCGAGCCGTGGGATGAGCCATCGCGTCGCGAGCGTAATCGGCACCAAGACTGAAACATCATCGACACCTGACACCGCTGCCTGAATCGCGTGTTCGATGCCCTGCAGCCCTGGTCGCAGGCGCGACGCGAACTCAGCGCCGATATCCGTGAGGCAAACGCTGTTGTTGCTGCGATTCAGCAGTTGCACGCCCATCGCCGTTTCCAGGCTACGGATCTGGTGACTGACGGCGCCCGGCGTGACGCCGAGCATCGCCGCCGCCAGCTTGACACTGCCGCCGTCGGCAACCTCGAGGAAGACACGGATCGAGTTCAGCGAAATCCGGTTAGGCTTTAGCATGAGGAATTTTCACTCAAGGATAAAAACTCTCGTTTGATACTAATGAAATTATGGTCAGAATTGGAAGTGAAATCCTCTTAGAGTGAGAAATTTTGCAGCATACTAATTATCTTCCTGCGGTCCTTTGGGTTCTGCTCAGTACTTGGCTTTGGACGTTGATCTTTGCCGCCGCAAAGTTTGCGGACGGGTCAGTCGGTGCATTTCAGATCACCTTTCTGCGTTACGTCGGCGCTCTGGCGACCGTCCTTCTTCTGGCGCACTGGCGAGGCGGACTGCTCGCACATCGCAGTTGCCAACCGGCCGCCCACTTTCTTCGGGCGCTCTGCGGGTCATCCGCCGCGGTGGCGATCACCTGGGCATCTGCACATATGCCAATCGCGGATGCGACCGCATTCGGCATGCTCTATGGTGTCATCGCTGTCCTTTTGGGCGTCGTCTTCCTGAAGGAACGGCTGAACCACAGGCTCCGATGGGCTATCGCTTTGTCTCTGGCAGGCACCGTGATCGTCATCGTCGGAAAAGGGGCTTTCCGCGAAGCGCTTCCGGCCGCCCCGGCATTCGCCGCCGCTGCAAGCGCATGTCTTCTTGCTGTCGAAGGGCTTCTGATCCGCATTCTCGGGCAAAGCGAAAAGGCCCTGAGTGTGATGCTCTACGTTTGCTTCTTTGGTCTCTTCCTTATGGCCGCACCCGCCTACGCCAACTGGCAATCCCTCAATGTAGAAGCGGTATTTACCTGCATTCTGTTGGGACCGGTCTCAATCGGAGCGCAATACGCCACGATCCGTGGGTACAGATCGGCGCCGCTGTCAGTCGTCGGGCCGGTCGACTACACATGGATCGTATTCGCCGCGCTCTTGGGCTTCGTGGCCTTTGGTGAGAGGTCGGAAACCACCACACTCGTCGGAGGAGCACTGATCGTGCTAGGTGGCGTTTTGCTGGTGCGAACAAGCAGCCCGCCGCAGTAGAGACACCGTTTCATGCGTCCTCCCGGGGCCGTGCCGACGCGCATCAAAAACGTGTAGGCTTTTCACAGGCGGAAACAATCGTCTCCCAAAGCCACTACTCACCTAATGGCAACTGAGTGCGCATCGCTGCCTTCGAACACTGTGTGCCTTGAAACAACTCGGCCCAGGGACCGTCCGCACATGGATGGCTAAGGGCATGGATACCGGGCTTGAAAATTCGTTCGCGTTGGCCTGACTTCATAAGAAGGCTCCGGAAGCGCAACGTATTTATGAAAAATGGCGGAGAGAGGGGGATTCCACTCCGCTATACCCAGAGAGCGCAGGACTCCGCCAATTCTTCAAGGCGGCCAACGGGTTACGATACCCGAAGCGATACCGCGGCCGATACCAAGCGTCAACATACCTTGTCCGTCGTCAGGGTATTCGGAACAGAAGGCTGTGTGATCTACCTGAGCGTTTGGTTCGTCTTCAACGATTAGAGGTGAAGGCGACAACAGAAAGCCGAAGCAGCTGGTCGCTGAGCGGGCGCTTAACCAATGTGATGTTTTCGCTCGGACTGGCGGTCAATGGATGAGGGGATGGGTAATGGGCGGTGTTGAAGAAAAGGACACTGCCGCCTAGAGTAGAATTTGAACAGTTGGTTACTTTAGGAAATAAAATTGCTGGTTGGTTAAATGACATCCGCAGAAACGCGCGAGAATGCGGTTGATGGCGAAGCGGCTGATGCGCAACAGGCCGACGAAGCCGCCCGTGGCAGCCTAATTGAAGATTCAAGTAACGATCTGCCGAAGCCGCGGATTAATAGGTGGTTCAGTTACTTTGATCTCCCAAAATTTATTGTGTTGGGCGCAGCGGTCCTTGCGACTTGGTTTTTCCTGGGCAGTGAAATTCTAAGTTTTGCAGAGGGTGCTTTCCCTTCGGGTAAGGAAGCTATTGTCCTAGGCTTTCTTTCTTTTCTCTATTTGGTTGGCATTGCCTACCTTTGCATAAATCCCAGAAAGGATAAGCAAGCCGACAAACCCAATGTTGTCCGACCGGATGATCTGGAAGTGCTTGCGTATCAGCTGGCCAGAGATCTGCGCAAGCGTGCGAAATGGCTACGCCGGGGCGGCTATGCTTTTATCGGTGCGGTAATCCTGACTGTTGTGGGCGCCTGTGCGATTTATTTTTGGCTGCCAGAGTACACAAGGACACAGCGTCAGGAAGATATCCAGTTTGACATCAATGTGGCCAATCAACTGAATGAAAATCTGCGGAGCCAAACCCGGGCGCAGCAGATCAAGATCGACGATCTCCGCAGCGATGCGATTGCCGTGCGCGACACTTTTGAGGCCAAGGTGAGGGCCGCAAATGACCTGCCGGAGCCTCGGATCGATGTGCCGAGTTTCTACTCGGTGGCCTTTTCGGCTGATGGCCAGCGGGGCCTGGCCGTGGGGCGGATTGGCACGATCCTGTTGTCGCAGGATGGCGGTGAGAGCTGGTCGGCGCAGGCCAGCGGCACGTCCGAGGCTCTCTTCTCGGTTGCCTTTTCGGCTGATGGCCAGCGGGGTCTGGCCGTGGGGGACAGAGGCACGATCCTGTTGTCGCAGGATGGCGGTGAGAGCTGGTCGGTGCAGGCCAGCGGCACGTTCGAAAACCTCCGCTCGGTGGCCTTTTCGGCTGATGACCAGCGGATCCTGGCCGTGGGGTGGAGTGGCACGATCCTGTTGTCTCAGGATAGTGGTGAGAGCTGGTCGGCGCAGGCCAGCGGCACGTCCGAAAATCTCATATCGGTTGCCTTTTCGGCTGATGGCCAGTGGGGTCTGGCCGTGGGAAACAATGGCACGATCCTGTTGTCTCAGGATGGCGATGAGAGCTGGTCGGCGCAGGCCAGCGGCACGTCCGAGGATCTCTTATCGGTGGCCTTTTCGGCTGATGGCCAGCGGATCCTGGCCGTGGGGTGGAGTGGCACGATCCTGTTGTCTCAGGATGGCGGTGAGAGCTGGTCGGTGCAGGCCAGCGGCACGTCCGAAACTCTCTACTCGGTCGCCTTTTCGGCTGATGGCCAGCGGATCCTGGCCGTGGGGGATCGTGGCACGATCCTGTTGTCTCAGGATGGCGGTGAGAGCTGGTCGGCGCAGGCCAGCGGCACGTCCGGAACTCTCTACTCGGTGGCCTTTTCGGCTGATGGCCAGCGGGGTCTGGCCGTGGGGGATCGTGGCACGATCCTGTTGTCTCAGGATGGCGGTGAAAGCTGGTCGGTGCAGGCCAGCGGCGCGCCCGGAACTCTCTACTCGGTGGCCTTTTCGGCTGATGGCCAGCGGATCCTGGCCGTGGGGTGGAGTGGCACGATCCTGTTGTCTCAGGATGGCGGTGAGAGCTGGTCGGCGCAGGCCAGCGGCACGTCCGAGGATCTCTACTCGGTGGCCTTTTCGGCTGATGGCCAGCGGGGTCTGGCCGTGGGGGATCGTGGCACGATCCTGTTGTCGCTTGATGGCGGTGAGAGCTGGTCGGCGCAGGCCAGCGGCACGACCGGACTTCTCCGCTCGGTGGCCTTTTCGGCTGATGGCCAGCGAGGCCTTGCTGTTGGGGAAAGAGGCACGATCTTGTTGTCGCAGGATGGCGGTGAGAGCTGGTCGGCGCAGGCCAGCGGCACGACTGGATTTCTCCTCTCGGTGGCTTTTTCGGCTGATGGCCAGCGGATCCTGGCCGTTGGGGAAAGTGGCACGATCCTGTTGTCGCTTGATGGCGGTGAGAGCTGGTCGGCGCAGGCCAGCGGCACGACCGAGGATCTCATCTCGGTGGCTTTTTCGGCTGATGGCCAGCGGGGCCTGGCTGTTGGGGAAAGTGGCACGATCCTGTTGTCGCTTGATGGCGGTGAGAGCTGGTCGGCGCAGGTTAGCGGCACGTCCGAGAATCTCCTCTCGGTGGCCTTTTCGGCTGATGGCCAGCGGGGTCTGGCCGTGGGAAACAATGGCACGATCCTGTTGTCTCAGGATGGCGATGAGAGCTGGTCGGTGCAGGCCAGCGGCACGTCCGAAACTCTCTACTCGGTGGTCTTTCCAGGCGAAAGCGGGAGAGCACTGGTGGTTGGTGCAACTGGGTACATCGGTTGGGTGCGGCTGCCTGTCGGCCAAGACATTCTCTCTGTGACCGAGGTCACGGATATCCGAAATCTGATTGATGCCTATCCTGAGATTGCCAGCGTTGACAAAGGACCCTTTCTAACCCAGCTCGACGATATTGAAAAAGATCTGGCGTTGGAACGGGGCATCCAGACGACATTGAATAATCGGCTGGTCACATCGGAAAACACGGGATTGGTACCCGAGCAACCCATGCTGTTCGGGCAGCGTTTCGATCTAACGGAGACGATCACGCGGGTTGGACTGGTGGCGCTGATGTTGTTCCTGGTCAGCGTGTTTTCAGCTCTTTACCGCTACAATCTGCGGCTTTCCGCATTCTACGATGGCAGGGCGGATGCACTGATGATGCTTTGGTCTGATGACCACGCACACACTTTGGCCGAACTTGCAGAACTATTCAGCGTCAACGGTATCGAATTTGGGAAGGCGAAATTGCCGACCGACAGCGTGATCAACCTTGCTCGGGACGCTATCAAGTCGCTTCCAAAGGCGGGGAAAGCGGGTGGAACGGGCTGAGGAAAATTTTCATGCGGGAAAGTTTGAGCGGACGGGTCTTCAATTTCTGACCCATTCAATTGAAGAAGTTCGATCACGAGCGACTGCGTCGGTGAGGATAGTCAAATCAATGTTCATCATGATCTCCGGTATTTGGCCTGCTTGAAACCGATTTCTGGCGACCGGCGGCAATCTCAAAATGCCGAAGGCGGTTTTTTGGACGGGCAGTGATGGATACCGTTTGAACTCACGCCGTTACCGTCGTCAGGACCGTTATCCGGATCTTCCGGATCCGGGGCGGGAAAGTCCCGGTGAATAGCCCCTAGATTTGTAGACGCCTTCAGAGTTCATTTTCTGCTGCCGTTCGAATTCGACGGGTGACAGCATTCCGTTTCTGACGTGTTTGCGCTTTGGGTTGTAGAACATCTCGATGTAGTCGAACACATCCTGCTTGGCCTCGACGCGCGTTTTGTAGGTTCGCCGCCGTACCCTTTCCCGCTTGAGCAGGTTGAAGAAGCTTTCGGCGACAGCGTTGTCGTGACAGTTCCCGCGCCGGCTCATTGAATGTTCGAGGTTGTGAGCTTTGAGGAACGAAGCCCAGTCCATGCTTGTGAACTGTGAACCCTGGTCCGAGTGGATTAGAACCTTGTGTTTCGGTTTCCGCCGCCATACGGCCATGAGCAGGGCCTGCAACACGACATCCGTGGTCTGGCGGCTTTGCATCGGCCACCCCACGACGCGGCGGGAAAAGAGGTCGATTACGACGGCAAGATAGGCAAAGCCTTCCAAAGTCCTGATGTAGGTGATGTCTGTTACCCAGACCCTGTCGGGCACCTCCACATTGAACTGCTGGTTGAGGCTATTGTCGACGACCACGGCAGGTCTTCCGCCATAGTTGCCCGGTCTCCGCCTGTATCCGATCTGAGCCTTGAT
>NZ_JAEKJZ010000006.1 GCF_017309185.1 Roseibium aggregatum
CACAAAGATCCGGCCATCTCAGACCAATTGTCAGGAATTAAGGTCGCAAAACCCTGCCGCCAGCGACATCGCCGCCGTCGATGAGCCGCGTTATACGCACACTAATTCATACCGTCAACGGGCAAATTCAAAAAAATGCAAAAAACCGGAAAAAAGTTAGGTAAGTCATGCTTACTTACGCAAATTCAATGACTTAGAAGTTATCCATCTCTGCAGATGTCAGTCGGCAAAAAGCAAACTGCACCCCAGGCCACCAGCTGCCGCAATGAGCGCCATGCCAAGCGATTGGGCAGTCCTGCCCGGTTCCCGGCGACGGACCATCTGCTCAAAAAGCTGCACCACCAAAACCGTGCCCGAAGCCCCGATCGGGTGGCCGCGGGCAAGCGCCCCTCCCAGAGGATTGAGACTTTCAGGCGGCACCTCAAGCGCGGCAGCCGACGCCATGGCTTGAACCGCATAGGCCTCCATGAGTTCAACGCAAGCGAGATCGCCGGCGTCCAGGCCATGGCGTTTCAGAATGGACCGTGCACCCTCAATCGGGGCTAGCGCGGGATTTCCCGTCTCTCCGCCCGAACTTAGTCCATCCAGAAGCGTCAGACCGGAGACACCGTGAGCTTCGGCACAGGCGGCGGACATCATGAGAACCGCCGCCGCGCCGTCGGCTTCGCAGGCGATGGTCGCCGCGCTCAGGCCTGTTTCCGGACCTCCCGCCAACAAAGGCGCTCTCAGTGCGGTCTTCAGCATGAGAGGACGGGTAAAACTATCCCGGCGCGGACACGGCGAAGCTGTCACAATCAGGTTCGCGGCCAGGTCGCCGGCCGCCGCCATCGCCTTTGCGTGAGAAGTCACGGCAAAGGCTGCCTGGCTTTCGCGCGATATCTTGTTGTCCTCCGCAAGTCTTGCGGCGGCCTCGGCCAGATCCGGATCGTTGTACGGAGGCGGTGCAAAGGAGGGCCTCAGATAGGCTACAGGCTCCGACACGCCATCCTCAGGCCGGTGCATTCGGATCGGAGACCGGCTGAAGCTCTCGGTCCCGCCCGCAAGAACACACTCCGCCGCGCCGGCCCTGATCATGTGTGCGGCCAGCAAAACGGCGTCCAGACCGGAACAGCATTGGGTGTCGAGCGTAAGCGCGGGCACGGTTTCCGGCATGCCGGCCCGCAAGGCGGCGCGCCGTGCCGGGTTGCCGCCGCCATAGAGCGCGTTGCCCAGAACGACATGGTCCACCCGAGCGGGGTCCACTGCCGCATCCTGAAGCAACCGGGCCAAGACCGGTGCCGCCAGTTCATCGGCCTGCAAGGACGCGAGCCCCCCGCCGCGCGGCGCAACCGGCGTACGCCGCGCGGCGACGACAACCGCCTGACGCGAAGCCGTCACGAAAGCGACTCGCCTGCGTCACCGCGCAAGGCCTCCATTATGGTCCTGATATCCGGCTTGCCGCCGGGCGACAAAGGCAGGTGCTCTTTCACGTGGATCTTACGGGGAACCTTGCCCGCCGGAAGTTTCTCGCGGCAATGGCGCAGCAGCGCTGCTTCCGCATCCGGCAGGGGACCGGCAAGCTGGACCACCGCTTCAAGCCTCTGGCCACGCACCGCATCCGGCAGTCCGCCGGCGACCGCCACGGCCACTTCCGGAACATCCAACAGGACCGCCTCGACTTCTTCCGGATAGATATTGAGCCCCGAGGTCACGATCATTCTGCTTTCCCGGCCTGTTAGAAACAGGAAGCCGTCCGGGTCCAGATAGCCCCGGTCGCCGAACGTCAGCCAGGCCCCGTTCCATCTCGTGTCAGGAGCTTCCCCGCACAGGTATCCGGCGAAGAGAAGGCCGCTTTTCACCCAGATCGGTCCGGGCACTCCCGGCGCATTCGGAGCGCCCGGAGCACCGATGACGAGTTCGACACCGGATGCCGCCCGTCCGACAGACCCAGGCGGGACCGGGTCTTCGGGTCCGGACACCGCGATGAAGCTCGTTTCCGAAGCGCCGTAAAACTCGAACAGCCGGGCTTGCGGAAAAACCATTGACAGGCGTTTGCGGTCGCCAGCCTGCCATTTGGCCCCGCTGGCCAGCACCTGCCGCACTTTCTGTCCGCCCCCGCCACGCCTTGCCGCCTCGGCGAGAAAATGGAGCTGGGTCGGCGTCGCGAAGAGGATCGAGCCTGTCTCCGCGCTGTCCAGGTCCGAAAGCACGCGACGCGGATCGAAGCGCGGTGCGATGGCCACCGTCAGCCCCCGGCACAATCCGTAGACAGCACCGTAGAGATGCAGCGAATGGGTGAGCCTGCCTGGCAAGACGACACAGTCGGCGTCCGGTGCCGCGAACTCCTTGTCGCTCAGTGAAAAACTGTGCAACCAGGATCCGTGACTGCGCACATAGCCTTTCGGTGTCCCCGTCGTCCCGGATGTGAACCCGGCGTAAAAGAGGTCGTCTGCTCCCGGCCGCTCCCGGTCCGGCCGGCAACGCGGCGGCCGCGCCTTCCTCTCCTCCGGAACCAGGCGCACCGGGGATGCGGCGGTTATTTCAAGATCCGGCGCCGTTTCCGCCAGGACCGCTTCGGCCTGGGGATCCGGCCAGTCCGGATCCAGCACCATCGCGACGCGGGCCGTCCGGGCGCAGGCAAGAAACCAGACGAGCAGCGGAACGGGATCCTTCAGGCGAAGCGCGATCCGAGCACCCTTTCCGGTGCTGCTGCGAAGGATCTCTTCGGCGGCGGAGACTTTCCCGAGAAGCTCCGGCCAGGACACCGAAACCGCGCCGCATTTCAAGGCGGCTCTGTCCGGGAACCTGTCCGCGAAAGTCTCAAGTCCGTCCCCGATGAAGGTCATGGCCGTCTCGTTCCGGTGGCAGGCTCAGCTTCTGGAAACCAGAGCGCTCGGCAGGCCCCGGGCGATGGTCTGGGCGATCACCGCCGTCAGGGCGACCTTGATCAGATCGCCCGGAACGAAAATCAGGGCGAAGGAGAAAGCCTGGCCAAAGGTCATGTTGCCCAGAAGCGCCATTCCGGGAATTCCGAAGGCATAAAGCACCAGAACGCCGCCAATCGCAGCCGCAAGGGCGGACGAAACGAGAATGTTCAGCCGGCCGGTTATCCGCATAACAAATCCTGCCGCAAAGGCTGCTACGGGGAAGCCGATCAGGAACCCGCCCGACGCGGAATAGAACCACGCGAAACCGCCCCGCCCGCCGGACAGGACAGGCGCCCCCAACGCAAGAACCAGAAGAAAGAGCAGGACGGCCAGAGCGCCGCGCACAGGGCCGAGCATGACACCGGCCAGCATCACGCCGAGCGATTGCGCCGTGACCGGAACCGGGCCCAGGTCGAATTTCGGAACCAGTCCGAGCACCGCGATCAGGGCGGCGTAAAAGGCAATTTGAACGAGAGACCTGTCAGTCATATTCCATCATTCCTTCTTTTTGATACCCGTTCGGAGCGACCGGTTGCGCCCGCCAAGGCAGTAAAGCGGGCCAACCCTTCCGCGCCGCCACGGGCGGCAAGGGCCTCCGCGACATGGTCGGACATGCGCAGGGACTGGATTCCGAGCGGGCCGATCAGCCGCCAGGAGGAGCTCTTTCCGGTCCGCGCCCGATAGGCTTCCCGCAACGCACCGAAGACCTGCAGCAGACAGGGGACGAACCGCAGAACCAGCGTCACGCCCAGCGCGGGTTTGCGCTCGGACAGGCCTATCCAGCGGAACGGCACGAAAACCGGGCCGATGGCGGCGAGCATGTCGTCCATGCGTGTCGTCACCGAGACAAAGTTCGCGGCAAGCACCATCGTCAGAAGGCGCAGGACCGCGAAGACACCGTCCATGACCGCCCCGTTATACCAGTTGACGATCAGGAGGACGGCGGCAAAGAGCTTCAAGGCCTTCAGAAGCCTGAGCTGTTCCAGTCCGGCGCGCCCCAAGGACGCATAGGCCAGCAAGACCGTCAGAAAAGCTCCGGCAGCGACCCAGACAGACACCACCTGAAACAGCAGTACGCTGCTCAGAGCCAGGATCACCAGTTTGAAGCCCGCCGGAACCCGGTGCGCCCAGCTGTCGAGCGGCAGATAGACCGGGATCATATCGCGGCGGCCTCCATGTCTTCCGCAAGCCGGACGTCGACGTCGCCTTGATAGGCTGCAAGCACTTCTTCCGGTCTGCCGTCCATGCGCAGACGGCCTTCCTCAAGCCACAGAACCCGGTCAAATCCCCTGAAATGATCAAGGTCATGAGAGATCATGACGATCTTTTGCGGCAAGGCGAGGAGCTTGCGCCGCAGCCGCCGCATGGAAAATGCGTCGAGGCTGGTCATGGGCTCATCCAGCACCAGGAGGCGTGGCTCCATCACCAGCACGGCCAGAATGCAGACAAACTGCTTCTGCCCTTCCGAAAGCTCCGCGATCGGCGCACCGGCCAGAGCCTCGAAACCGTGTTCCGCCAGAAATGCCCGGGCGCGGCTCCGGCTTTCGGCCTTGTCCGCGCCGAGCTGGGTCAGGCCGAAGGCGATTTCCTCCTCCACGGTCGGAAAAATCGCCTGGTGATCCGGGTTCTGGAAGACGAAGCCGACATGGCGCGGCAATTCGGGTTCCGCCTCCCGCGACGGCGCGCCGAACAGGGAGAGGCTGCCCGTATCCGGGCTGCGCAAGCCGTTCAGTAGACGCACAAAACTGCTTTTGCCGGAGCCGTTCAGGCCGATCACCCCGACGCGGTCTTCGGCGAGCGACAAGGTCAGATCTTCAAGAATGCGCTTCCGGCCGACGGTGAGGCCCACGCCCTCGAAGACGGCATAGGGGCTCGCCTGCGGATCGCAGACGCTTGAGGCGCGTACAGTCTTTTTTTTCGGCCAGAAAGCCATATTACCTCGCCGCGGCGACAGGACATTCCGGACAGGATACCGCCGCCAGTTTTTTCGCGCCGCTTATCGGCCGGAAACAGGTCAGTGTCAAAGGCTGGTCATCCTACCGGGCGGACCAGGCCCGGCAACTTGGCGAATTGGTCGATGGTCGATTTCACCCTGGCCAAAGCCTCGCGGAACCGTTCGTCGGAGTCCTCCGATCCGAACGTAATCCTGAGATAGGGTGCCGGCGCGCGGTCCCGTGCCTGGAAGTAGCGTGAGGACAGAACGGAGACCTTCTGCTGGGCAAGCGCCGCCTGAACCGCGTCCGGATCGGCCCCCTCGGGTAGGCCCAACCAGCCGAACACCTTGTTCGGCCCGCTTTGGAGCCGATAGGGAGACAACAGGCTTTCAGCCATCTTGAAGCGCTCCCGGTTGGCCTTGCGTTTCATCCGCAGCGCCTTGAACAAATGCCCCTCGCGCACCCAGCCGGCGATCAGTTCGGCAGTGATCGGCGAGGCCATCCAGGTGCTTTCGCCGATCTTGTTGCGGATCGTGTCGCCGAACGGGCCGGGCACATGGACGAAACCGATCCGGCTTCCCGGCGAACAGACCTTGGAAATGCTGGCGATCGAGGCGGTGCGCTCGGGCGCGAGTGCGCCGAAGGCAGGCAGGGTCTCGGTCAGAAACGGCGTGTAGGGATCGTCCTCGACGATTTTCAGGTCGTGGTCCCGCGCCACCCGGACCAGGTCCTGCCGTTCCTCCTCCGACATGGTGTGCGTGGTCGGATTGTGCATGTTCGGCATCAAGAAGACGCCCTTGAGGCCATGGCTTCGGGCTGCTCTTGCCAGCGCTTCCGGATCCATCGCCGCGAAACCGCCGTCGGAACCGCGCAGGGACGGAACCGGGGCCGCCTTCAGACCGATGCCGGCCAGCGAACTGAAGATCGACGGGTAGGTGAAGCCGTCGACCGCAATCGCGTCGCCGGGACGGAACAACGCCTGGCAGGTCACCTGAATGCCATGCTGGGCTCCGCAGGTGACCGCGATGCGGGCGGGGTCTGCGTCCAGTCCATAGTCCTTGAAGACCAGCACCCCGGTTTCCCTGTGCGCTTTCAGCCCTTCCGACGGCACGAACCCGTTCAACCGGTCGATCCCGGGTGTTCCCGCCATGCGCACGAGCCCTTCGGCAAGGCTCGGATTGAGATGCGGATAGGCGAAATTCCGCGCCAGATCGCAGGTTTCCGGTTCGTCCTCGGCCGGCGCCAGGGGCGAGACCTTCTGGGTTTTGGAGGCGACATAGGTGCCGCGCCCGGTTTCACCCTTGACCAGGCGGCGCCGTTCCGCCTCGCCATAGGCGCGCGTGACCGTGCCGAGCGTGACGCCGAGCCGATAGGCCAGCTCGCGTTGCGGCGGCAGCCGGTCCCCCTGAGAGAGCCTGCCTCCGCCGATATCGGCTTCCAGCGCGTCGGCGATCGCCAGATAGATCGGCCCTTCGGCCGCTTCGATGTTCGGGACCCACATTGTCATGAGAACAATGTTATCATTGACGGAGACAATATCTCAAGACACAGATTGCCTCCTCTTTTTTGTATCGATTGTATCGATTTTGCCCTGGAGACACTCGATGGATACCGCCACCTTCCTCGCCTTCGCGGTGTTTGTGATCGTCATGACCGGCACCCCGGGTCCCGGCAATCTGACCTTTCTGGCCATCGGCGCGACCGCGGGCTATCGCACGGCGTTTCCCGTGATCGTCGCCTCCCAGATCGGCTCGATCCCCCTGAAACTGGGCGTCGCCTACGGTCTCGGTCATGTCATGGCCGCCGGCGGACCCGTCGTTTCCGTCTTCAAGGCGCTGAGCATGGCCTATATGGCCTATCTCGCCTGGCGGATTATTTGCCTGAGCGTCCGGCCGAAAGGTGAGGTCGCCCTGCCGAGTTTCTGGGAGGGGCTTCTGATCCATCCGCTCAGCCCGAAGACCTGGGCGATGAACCTGGTGGCGTTTTCCACCTTTCTGGCCGGCAACACGCTCACCCTGCACGAAAACGCCCTGATCCTGGTCTCAGGCTTCACCATCGGCGGACTGGTGTTTCATTCCCTTTGGGCGCTCGCCGGGGTCTCCATTCTCGCGGTCATCGGAGAAGGCCCGGCCATGCGCGCCATCACCGTTTCGATGGCGGTTGCCATGCTGGGGGCAACTCTGTGGGCGCTGGCCCTTTAGCGCAATGCGCGAGACGCCTGCGCGACGGTCGAACACCCTCGGTATACCGCATGCTCATTTGGCCTGCAGTTTCATTTCGAGCCGCCATTTCTCTTCCAGAGACCCCGAAGACCAAGCGGCGTCGGTCAGGCCGACATCTCTCATCAGGTGCGGGGACAGGTCGCCCGGAGCTAGACGTTTGCGCTTATGCCCCGTTGGCCTGCGGAGCGTTTTCAGCATAAGCTGCCTTATTGCAAAAACGGCTTGCGCAAGGCCGGAGCGGGTTTGGCTTGCACACAGTTCGGATCGGGACATCGCCTTCAACTCCTGTTACGATGGCGCCAATATCCGTCCGTTCCATTTGCGTGACCAACGAAACCTCGCGCATGACACATAAGGGAATTTTATGCATGCCAGTCAGCCTGCCGCCCTTGTCCGCGATTCGTGCGTTTGAGGCAGCCAGCCGTCATTTGAGTTTCACCAAGGCGGGTGAGGAACTCGGCATGACACAGGCGGCCATCAGCTATCAGATCAGGCTCCTGGAAGACCGGCTTGGCTACGCGGTGTTCATTCGCAAGACGCGCCGGATCGAACTGACGGAAAATGGCAGACAGCTCTCGGGCAGGGTGATCGAGGCCTTCGCGACCTTGCGCACGGCTTTCGAGGAAGTGGGCGAGAAAAACGCCGGTCAACTGGTGGTTTCGAGCAACACGACCTTCGCAGTCAACTGGCTGGCGAACCGGCTGGTGCATTTCCAGATGCAGAACCCGGACATCGCCGTGCGTATCCTGCCCTACGGGCCGGGAGCCTCCCCGGAGTTCGACAGCGCGGATATCGTCGTCTCGGCCTGCAAGCGACCGCCCAAGGACTGGATCTCGAACGAAATCGTCAAGGCGGACTTCTCCCCCATGCTCAGCCCGGCGCTCGCCGCAAGCATCGGTGGCGTCACGTCGCCGGAAGACATCCTGCGCCTGCCGATGGTCGATCCCCAGGATCCCTGGTGGGGGATTTGGTTCCGGGCCGCCGGGTTCGGCGATGTGGACCTCAGCGGCCGGCCCAATTCGCGCATGGGCTCGCAGGCGCTTGAAGCCAATCGCGCCATCGCCGGGCAGGGCGTCGCCATTCTGACGCCCTACTTCTGCAAGACCGCCCTGGAAACCGGCCAGTTGCAGCAGCCGTTTGATCTGACAGCCAGAATCGAAGAGGAAAGCTGGTACTTGAGTTATCCGCCCACGAAGCGCAACAACCGGAAGGTCCGGCTGTTCCGCGACTGGGTGTTCGCGGAGTTGAAGCGCGACGGCATGCCCGTTCCCGCACCGGCCCCGGAGACCGCCGCCTGACAGCCGGTCCGAGGTCGACCTGACTGGGAATGCCCCGTCAGGGGGTGAACACGATCGTCTTGTTGCCGACGATCATGACCCGGTTCTCCAGGTGATACTTCACCGCCCGGGCCAGGACGCGGGATTCGATGTCCCGGCCGCGGGCGACGAAATCGTCGGCCGAAAGCGCGTGTGTCACCCGCTCCGCATCCTGTTCGATGATCGGGCCCTCGTCGAGATCCGGGGTCACGTAATGGCCGGTCGCGCCGATCATCTTCACACCGCGCGCATGGGCCTGGTGATAGGGTTTCGCGCCCTTGAAGCTCGGCAGGAAGGAGTGGTGAATGTTGATGACCTTGCCGAAAAGACGCTTGGACAGGTTGTCGGACAGGACCTGCATGTAGCGGGCAAGCACCACGAGGTCAGCCCCGGTTTCCTTGACCAGCTTGAGGAGCTTTTCCTCCTGTTCCGCCTTGTTTTCCTTGGTCACCGGCCAGTGATAATAGGGGATGCTTTCATGTTCCGCCGTCCGTTGGCTGTCCAGATGGTTGGAGACGATGGCGACCACTTCCGCATCCATCCAGCCCACCCGGATCTGGTAAAGAAGATGCAGCATCGCATGGTCGAACTTCGAGACCATCACGATCACCTTCGGCCGTTTCGAGGTGTCGACGAGCTTCGCCTTCATGTCGAAGCGGGCAATCACCGGATCGAGTGCCTTCTGGACGCTTTCCAAGGTGACGCCTTCCGGCGCCAGAATGGCGATGCGCAGGAAGAACTGGTTGGTGACCCGGTCCCAGAACTGATCGCTCTCGGCGATATTGGCGCCGAAATCAGCCAGTTCCGTTGTCACTGCGGCGACAATTCCAGGTCTGTCCGCACATGACAGCGTCAGAACATATTGGGCTTCCGGCATGGTCTTCACTTCTCCAGTTCACGGGACAGACGGATGTCCGCTCGGCACCGGCTGATCGTCCGTCTATCGTTTCCTTTGCGGACTGAACAGCCTTGACGGCGCGTTCTGCCAGCGATGCTCCAAGAGGCCGCAGTCCCTGGCCGGTTCCACCGGCTTGGCGCGTGCCCTTCCCTTGGGCGGTATCTTCCAACAGTTTCGCCGGAGATTTGTACATGCATTTGCGGCACGCCCGTATGCATTTCCGACAGCGGCTCATCCCGGGCGCTATTCATTCCCGCGGAGCGTTAACCACGTTTTTCATGACAATTTTAATAAAATTGCCCGTAGTTTCCGGGTCATGGGGGACGACACCGCGAACAGATTTCAGGACCTCAAGTGATGCGTCAACGTTTCGTTGCCTGGGTTTTCCTTACCGGTTTCATCCTGTCGCTTGCCGGGTGCGGCACCGTGGCGGGCGTCACCGGCATGGGGTGGATGACCGCATCGCACAGCTCCATCGACTATGACGACACCGAATGGTGCGTGCCGCGCAAGCTGAAAAAGGTGCTCAACCGCGTTGCCGCCCGATACGGCAAGGTGACCGTCAGTTCTACCAAACGCTGGTGGCTGGAAAACTGGTGGAAGGGCGGCGCGAAGAACTCCTATCATCTGAACTGCCAGGCCGTCGATTTCTCCGTTCGCGGCAACCCTTCCTCCGTTATCGCCTTCCTGAAGGCCCAGCCCGAGGTCGGCGGCTACAAGCACTACGCCTCCGGCCACTACCATATCGACACGGGCCCGCGCCGGAGCTGGTGACACCGCCTCCGGACGGTTTCTGAAGATGCGGACCGCTTACTTCAACTCGCCCAGCTCCAGCGCCATTTCCCAGGAGACGGGATCGAAACCGATGAAGTTCTTCACCGCGCCTTCGACGATTGGCCGCTTGATCGTGGAGGGGTGTTCGATCATCACCTCCAGCGCGCTGGCGGCATCGACGACGGAGGCCTGGGTGTCCTCGTCGAGGCGCCGCCAGGTGGTGCCGCGCTTGTTCAGCACGGTGTCCCAGCCGAATTCCTTGACGAAGATGGCCAGCTTGTCCTTGTCGACACCGTCCTTCTTGTAGTCGTGAAACGTGTAAGGAACGTCCGCCTCTTCCAGAAACTTCCGTGCCTTTTTCACGGTGTCGCAGTTCTTGATGCCGTAAACTTTCATCCGCTTTTTCCTGTCCGCTGTGCTCGTCGCCCGACTTGGAAGATCGTCTCAATTCGCGGCATGCCCGGGACGAACTTCAAATTCAAATCGGTGACCAGCAGGTTTTGTTTCCAATGTGCCGGGACAGTCGCGTTTGACGGCCCGGATTGCAAGGCGTGGCCGATGCCGGCTGTCGCGTTTCCACCGTCGGGACCCGAGGGATATGGAATGTTCGCCGGGTTTCAGGCGTTAAAAGACCTGTTAGAAATAGAGATTACGGATAGTTTCGAACACGGTCCGCGTGCCGGGATGCGGGCATCCGGGTCTGCCAAACGCCGGAACCCAGGATTTCGTCTTGTCAATGAACCGAGGGAAAGCCAAGCCCATGCCAGGATCCCACTCCTTGTCTTCCACTCCGGCACGCTCTGCGCCAGGAAGGCAATTCGCTCCGGGAACCGGCAACCTGCGGCAACGTCTGCGGCTTTGGAGCGGGCTGATTCTCTTCGTCTATTGCCTCAGCCATTTTTTGAACCACGCGCTCGGCATCATCTCGGTCAACGCCATGGACGAAGCCTCGCTCTGGCATTACTGGGTCTGGCGCAATCCACTGGGCGAAGCGCTGCTTCTTGGCGCGATCCTCACCCATATGACCCTGGCCTTGTGGCGCACAGCCCGGAGGACCACGCTGAAAATGCCGGCGTGGGAGTTTATCCAGCTCGTTCTCGGGCTGTATATTCCCTGGTCTCTGATACCCCATATCGGCACGACCGTCGGGCTCGCGAAGGAATTCGGTTTCAATCCCAGCTATCACCAGATGCTGACGATCCTTTGGCCCGACGAGGCCTTCATGCAGTCCGTGCTGCTGCTGGTGGTCTGGACGCATGCCATGATCGGCCTGCATTTCTGGCTCAGGCTTTATCCCTTTTACATGCGCCTGAAGGTTGCCGCCCTCGCTTTCGCGGTCGCGCTGCCGTCCCTGGCTCTGTGGGGCTTTGTCGAAGGCGCGCGCCGGTTGGCTCTGACGGAAAACGTCAAGGTCAAGGTCACTCGGGACCAATGGGACTGGATACATGATCTTGTCGATCAGCTGCAGGCGGTGGTCTTCGGCCTGATCGCCGCCAGCCTGCTGGCCATTCTGTTCCGCTACCTCGCCAACCTGCGCGCCCGTCGGCTCACCATCACCTATCCGGGCGGTCTTTCCGTCAAGGCGCAACCAGGTGCGACACTTCTTGAAATCAGCCGGATGAACGACGTGCCGATAGCCTCGGTCTGCGGCGGCCGCGCGCGATGCTCGACATGCCGGGTCAAGGTCCTGGAGGGGGAAGAGACGCTCGAGGCGCCGAACTCCGCCGAAGCGGCGGTGCTTTCCCGCATCGGCGCCGTGCGGGGTGTCAGGCTGGCCTGCCAGGCAAGGCCACAAGTGAGCATGAAAATCCAGCCATTGGTCTCGGTGAAGGCGGGGCCGGAAACGAGCGCGCATTTGCAGGACGCCTACTACTGGGGGGTCGAACAGGACATTGCGGTGATGTTCGTGGATCTGCGCAATTTCACGAAAATCACGGAATCCCAGCTTGCCTACGACGTCGTGCATCTCCTCAACAGCTATCTCGATCAGGCGGCCGCGGCCATCCATGCCGAAGGCGGTTATGTCGACAAGTTCATCGGCGACGGCATCATGGCCTTGTTCGGTATGGAATCGGATGCAAAGACCGGCGCCCGGCAAGCACTGAGGGCGTGCAAACGGCTCGAAGCCGTCATGCATATGCTCGACTCCGAGAAAGGGCCGCAGTTCCACGATCCGATTCGCCTCGGGATAGGCCTGCATCTCGGTCCGGCCATCCTCGGCCGAATCGGTTCCGCAGGAACCGCCGCCACGAACGGCGGCCTGACCGCTCTCGGCGATGTGGTCAATACGGCCAGCCGACTCGAGGCCGCCAACAAGGAGCATCAGAGTTTCGCAGTGGTTTCGAAAGACGTCGTCGACGCAGCGGAAGCCAGCATTCCGAACGCTGAGACTGCTGAAATAACACTCCGGGGCAAGGAAATTCCCTTGCAAGTCTTCCCCTTAAAACGGTTAGATACAATTGTCGTGCCGGCCGGCTGATGCCTCTTCGGCGAAACAACGCGAAACTGGGAGTTGGCGTGAGCCTTTCGAATTCGCCGCAGGCCATGCTGGAGAAACTGATCTCCTTCAATACGGTTTCAAGCCAAAGCAATCTCGAACTCATCTCGTTCGTTGAAGACTATCTGGCCGGATTGGGCGTTGCATCCGTGCGCGTCCCGGACAGCACCGGCAACAAGGCCGCTCTGCATGCGATGATCGGTCCCGCGGTCGATGGAGGCATCGTTCTTTCCGCCCATACGGACGTGGTTCCGGTCGAAGGGCAAACCTGGTCCCGGGACCCTTTTTCGGCATGGGTCCGGGACGGCCGCCTCCACGGGAGGGGAGCGGCCGACATGAAGGGTTTCGCGGCGACGGTTCTCGCAAAGGTGCCGCATTTTCTCGCCGCCGATCTCAAGCTCCCGATCCACATCGCGCTTTCCTACGACGAGGAGATCGGCTGCTTCGGCGCGCCGCCCCTGATTGAGGACATGCTGGCAAAAGGGCCCAGACCGGGGATGGTCGTTGTCGGCGAGCCAAGCGACATGAAGGTCGTGACCGGCCACAAGGGAATCGCGGTCCTGAAAACCCGTATCGAGGGCCACCCCGTTCACTCCAGCCAGCTGCACCGGGGCGTATCCGCGATTTCAGCGGCCGCCCGCCTGATTGGCTGGCTCGATGCCAGGACCGCGGACAACAGGAAAAACGCCGATCCGGACTGTCCTTTCGTCCCCCCTTACACGACGCTCCACTGCGGCACGATCCAGGGCGGACAGGCTCACAACATCACCGCGGGCCACTGCGAGTTCCTCACGGATATCCGCCTTTTGCCCGGCGACAACGCCGAGACATGGATCGGCGCCTACAGGTCGTTTATCGAAACCGAGGTTCTTCCCGGCATGCGCACGATCTCAGAAAGTTGCGGCATCGAGGTCGAGGAACTGGCGAATGTGCCCGGCCTTCGGGAGGAAGACGACGGGCTCGCGGAACGGACCGTCCGGCAGTTGACCGGCGACAACAGCCGCACGGTCGTCGTTTTCGCCTCGGAGGCCGGAATTTTTCAAAACCATGGCCTTTCGACGGTCATCTGCGGGCCCGGCTCCATAGACCAGGCGCATCAGGCCGACGAGTATATCGAATTGAAACAACTGGACAAATGCGCGGCCTTCCTCGACGGATTGGCCGAAACATGCCGGAAGGAGACGCCTTCTTGAACACGCACCGGGTTTGAACGCAAGCGTATACGGTGTCATAGTTCGTTTTAGCAAGTTGTACGCGCAGACAAGACAATGCAGGCAGCTAATCGGATAACAATCCGACAGCCACAAAGAGGGAAAAATGAAGACGCCAAAAATTTTTGCCGCAATGCTACTGGCCGCGGGAATGGGGACGGCCGCTCAGGCTGAAACACTTAAATATTCTTTCCAGGGAACTTTAAACGCCCTGGATCCCTACGGCCTCAATGAAACCTTTACGCTCTCCTCTTTGGGAAACACTTATGAAGGTCTGACGCGAAGAAACGAAAATCTCGAAATCGAACCCGCTCTTGCGGAACGATGGGAAATCATCGACCCCAAGCGCTGGCGTTTCCACCTGCGCAAGGGCGTCAAGTTCCATGATGGTGGCGATTTCACGGCCGAGGATGTCGCCTTTTCCGTCGATCGGGTCCGTTCCGAGGGGTCCGATCTGACCACTAGGATCGGTCCGGACGTCACGGTCGAGATCGTGGACGATCACACGGTCGATTTCGTTCTTTCCAGCCCGAATCCGATCCTGCACTCCGAGTGGGATACCTTCTACATCATGGACAAGGAGTGGACGACCGAGCACGATGCGATCAAGGTTACCTCCGCGTCCGACACCACGCCGAACTACGCCGGCCTGCATGCCAACGGCACCGGGCCGTTCAAGATCGTCAGTCATGAGCCCGGCGTGAAAACGGTTTACGAAAAGTTCGACGGCTGGTGGGATACCCCGAAACATAATCTGGACACCGTCGAATTCACTCCGATCTCCTCGGACGCCACCCGTGTCGCCGCACTCTTGTCCGGCGAACTGGATATGGTTTACCCGATACCGGTTCAGGACATCAGGCGCATCGAGAGCAACCCGGGCACCACCGCCCTCACGGGACCGGAGCTGCGTACCGTCTTTCTCGGCATGGACCAGATGCGGGATGAACTTCTTTATTCGGACGTGAAAGGCAAGAATCCGTTCAAGGACGCGAAGGTCCGCAAGGCGCTCTATCAGGCCATCGATATCGAAGCGATCAAGTCCAAGGTCATGCGCGGCCTCTCCACGCCGAGCGCGATCATGATCGCCCCGGCACTGTTCTCCGGCGCGGACGCCTTCACGCGCTACTCCTACGACCCGGAGGCGGCGAAAGCCCTGCTTGCCGAAGCAGGCTATCCGGATGGTTTTTCCGTTGGCATGGATTGCCCGAACGACCGGTACGTGAATGACGAGGCCATCTGCCAGGCGGTTGCCGCCATGCTGGCCAAAGTCGGCGTCAAGGTCGACCTGAACGCCCAGCCGAAGGCGAAGTATTTCGCCAAGATCCTGGCGTCCGGCGGGTACGACACGTCCTTCTACATGCTCGG
This sequence comes from Roseibium aggregatum, assembly GCF_017309185.1. GTDB lineage: Bacteria > Pseudomonadota > Alphaproteobacteria > Rhizobiales > Stappiaceae > Roseibium > Roseibium aggregatum_B. Next base: position 15,127 of record NZ_JAEKJZ010000006.1, read on the forward strand.
CTGGACCCCGAGTTCGCTGGACAGCTGGAACGTCCTGTCCAACCTGATGAATTGCCGGGACGAGGCGGGCAAGGGGTCGCCGTTCAACATCGGCGGCTTCTGCGACGAAGAACTGGACAGCCTGACACAGCAGATTCTGGTTGAAATCGACAAGGACAAACGTGACAGCATGATCGGGGAAACCTACAAGATCAGCCACGACAACGCCTATTACATTCCCCTGCATCAACAAAGCCTTGCGTGGGGTGTTTCGGACGAGGTCAAACTGGTCCAGCGTCCCGATAACCAGTTCAAGTTCCGGTTCGTTACCAAGAACTGAGCCGGACGCGGATAACCACCGCTCCCGGCCTTGCCGGGAGCGTCTGTTCAAAGACATGCAAGCCGGAATCGAAGAGCCGAAATGATTGGTTTTGCAGCGCGGCGGTTGCTTCAGGCCCTGATTGTGATGCTCGTGGTGGCGCTTTTGGCCTTCACCATGTTCCGCTTTGTCGGCGATCCGATCAATCAGATGGTCGGCATCGAAACCTCGATCGAGGAGCGTGAGGCTCTTCGCGAGCGCTTGGGGCTGAACGATCCGGTCCCCATCCAGTTTCTCCGGTTCGCCGCCAAGGCCGCCCGGTTCGATTTCGGCACCTCCTATCAGTTCCGGCAGCCGGTTTCGGAGCTGTTCGCGAAGCGCATTCCCGCGACCCTGGAGCTCAGCTTCGTCTCCGCTCTGTTCGCGCTCCTGATCGGCGTTCCCATGGGGATCTATGCGGGTCTCAACAGGCATTCGCCCCTGTCGAAGCTGTTCCTGTCTGTGTCGCTGGTCGGCATTTCCCTGCCGACCTTCTTCATCGGCATTCTGTTGATCTTCCTGTTTTCCGTGACCCTTCAGTGGCTGCCGAGTTTCGGCCGGGGCGAGACGGTTCAGATCGGCTCCTGGTGGACGACCGGGTTCCTGACCGTCTCCGGCCTGAAGGCGCTGATCCTGCCTTCCATCACTCTCGGCCTCTACCAGATGACCCTGATCATGCGCCTGATCCGTGCGGAAATGCTGGAGGTCATCCGTACGGACTACATCAAGTTCGCCCGGGCCCGCGGGCTGCCGAACAGACTGGTGCATTTCCGTCATGCCCTGAAAAACACGCTGGTGCCGGTCGTCACGATCACCGGCCTGCAACTCGGCTCGATCATCGCGTTCGCGACCATTACCGAAACCGTGTTCCAATGGCCCGGCATGGGCCTGATGTTCCTTCAGGCTGTCCAGAACGTCGATATCCCGATCATGTCCGCCTATCTGATTCTGACCGCCTTCCTGTTCGTTGCGATCAATTTCATCGTCGACATCCTCTATTTCTTCATCGACCCGCGTCTGCGCGTCGGACGGCCATAAGGGAGACAAGACCCGATGCCTTACGTCTCCAACGAAGAAGCCAAATCCGCCGTTCAGGACAGGACGGACGCGCAGCCTGCACCCGGCCGCCTGGCCCGGCTGGCGGACAGCGACATCTTCCACTCCTTCCTGCGTTCGAAGATCACCGTGGTGGCCGCCTTCGTGACCCTGGTCCTGTTCGCGCTCGCCTTGCTCGCGCCCTGGGTCGCCCCTCACAATCCGTTTGACCTGGCCTCCATTTCCATTCTCGACGCCCGCGTGCCGCCGGTCTGGATGGAATACGCGGATCCGCGCTTCCTGCTTGGAACGGACGACCAGGGCCGCGACCTCCTGTCCGGTATTTTCTACGGCATGCGGATTTCCCTGATTGTCGGCTTCTGTTCGGTCTTCGCCGCCGCCGCGATCGGCATCACGCTCGGGCTCATCGCCGGATATGTGGGCGGACGGACCGATGCGCTCATCATGCGCATCGCCGATGTGCAACTGACGTTTCCGGCCATTTTGATCGCGCTTCTGATCGACGGCATCGCCAATGGCATCTTTGGCGGGCTCGATCGGAAGGTCTACGCCTTTTACATCCTGATCGCGTCGCTCGCCCTGTCTTTCTGGGTCCAATACGCGCGCACGGTGCGCGGCTCGACCATGGTGGAAAAGAACAAGGAATATGTGCAGGCCGCACGCGTGATCGGCATTCCCTCCGTCATCATCATGGCCCGGCATATCCTGCCGAATGTCATGGGCCCGGTGCTTGTGATCGCCACCATCAACCTGGCTCTGGCGATCGTCACGGAAGCAACCCTTTCCTTTCTGGGCGTCGGCATGCCGCCCACGCAGCCGTCGCTCGGCACGCTGATCGCGGTCGGCAACGATTTTCTCTATTCCGGCGAGTGGTGGATCGCCATCTTTCCGGGGCTGGCGCTGGCGCTGCTCGTCTTGAACGTCAATCTTCTGGGCGACTGGTTGCGGGACGCCCTGAACCCGAAGCTGCGGTGAGGCCGGTATGAGCGTTCTTGAAATCAAGGACCTGACGGTCGAATTTCCAAGCCGCAGGTCCGTTTTCGTTGCGGTCGACGATGTCACCTTGAACGTGGAGGCCGGCAAGATCCTTGGTGTTGTCGGCGAATCCGGCGCTGGAAAGTCGACCGTCGGAAATGCGGTCATCGGCCTGCTTCAGGAACCCGGGCAGATTTCGCACGGCGAGGTCTTTCTGCACGGCAAGCGCATCGACAATCTCAAGGACCGGGAGAAACGGCGGTTGCGCGGGCGCCGGATCGGCATGATCTTCCAGGATCCGCTGACGTCCCTCGATCCGCTGCAAACCGTCGAGTCCCAGCTGGTGGAAACCATCAGGACCCATCTGCCGCTCTCCCGGAAAGAGGCCCGCGAGCGCGCCGTGGACCTGATCGCTTCGGTGGGCATTCCCGATCCGCGCGAGCGGATCAAACAGTATCCGCATCAGTTCTCCGGAGGCATGCGCCAGCGCGTGGTCATCGCGCTCGCCCTTTGCGCCGAACCGGAGCTGGTCATCGCCGACGAACCGACCACCGCGCTTGATGTGTCCATTCAGGCACAGATCCTGGAGTTGATGAAGAGGCTCTGCGAGGAGCGCGGCGTGGCCATGCTGGTGATCACCCACGACATGGGCGTGATCGCAGAAATCACCGATCACGTCGCGGTCATGTATCGCGGCAGGCTGGTGGAATATGGCGAGACCGGGCAGGTTCTAGGCGCGCCGGGCCATCCCTATACGAAGAGCCTGATTTCAGCCGTTCCCCGCCCGGACATCAAGGTCGAGCGGTTTCCGGCCGTCAACTATATCGAAGAAGCCGGTACCCCCCAGAACCAACTCGACATCGCCACCCATTGGCTCGGCAAGACCCAGAACTACGAAAACGTCGTCGGACCGCTTGTCCGGATCGACGATCTGAGCATGCGCTTCGAGACCCGCGGCTCGATCTTTCCTTCCCGTCGGAAATACTTTCAGGCCGTCAAAAACGTCAGTTTCAACATTGAGGAAGGCGAGACCTTCGGCCTGGTCGGTGAAAGCGGGTCCGGAAAATCGACGATAGCGCGCCTGATCACCGGCCTTTATCAGCCGAGCGGCGGCTCGATCCTGTTCGGATCCACCGAACTGACCTCGCTGCGGAACCGCGCCGACGTGCTGTCGATGCGCCGCCAGATGCAGATGATCTTTCAGGATCCCTATTCCTCGCTCAACGCGCGGATGCGGGTCAGCGACATTGTTGCGGAACCGATCAGGTTTCACCGGCTGGCCTCGGACAACAGGCAGGTCCGTCAGATCGTCGACGACCTGCTGGATCACGTCGGTCTCGGCGCGGCGGCGGGCAGGAAGTTTCCGCACGAGTTCTCCGGCGGACAGCGGCAGCGCATCTCCATCGCAAGAGCTCTCGCGACCCGGCCGAGGTTCCTCATCTGCGACGAGCCGACTTCCGCGCTCGACGTTTCGATTCAGGCCCAGATCCTCAATCTCCTGAAAGACCTGCAGGAGGAGCTCGGACTGACCATGCTGTTCATCAGTCACGACCTCGCCGTCATCCGGCAAATGTGCAACCGCGTCGGTGTCATGCGCCACGGCGAGCTCTGCGAAGTGGCTGAATGCGACACTCTCTTCGAGGCGCCCCAGCACGACTATACGCGCGAACTCCTGCGCCTGATGCCGTCAATGGATCTCCTGTCCCGCGCGAACCTGGAAACCGCTTGATACCGACCGCAACCAGATCCGGCACGCCCCAGGTCCGGTCCGCTTTCGCCAAGTCATTGAAGATGAGTCTTTTTTCAGATTCGTCCGAGTCGTCCTCTTGACTCTTGCCGACGTCCCAACTCCCGGCTTTTCGCCATCCGATAACCACAATCGATTCCGGACCAGGCAAAATTTGCCGCTCCGGCTCGCGACCCGCCCGGCGGATCGAAGCAACCCTGACCGGCTGACCTCAATTACCTTGTGGAACAGCTTCGCGGATGTCGATTTGCTTCGCGGCAGTCGCAATCGGCTCAGACTATTGAAAATAAAAAAGGAGGGCTTCGCAGCCCTCCTCTTAAAAAATACGCCCCAAATATATAATGGTCATAAGACCATCTGCCCGTGAGCCTTTAAATACGGCAGGCTCTAAAAAACCTCGTAGCGTAACTTTACTCAAAGTCGCCGCCGACACAAGCGGTGCGTTGCACAAATCATCGGCATTTTTCTCGAGGATCTGCTCGCCGAAACGGCAACCCGCCGATTCGATTGACTCTACGGCATTGCCTGCCTGCTTCCGCTCCCGCATTTTTAAATCGTCTTCCGGCCGCAAGCCCTGCCGTCATGAATTCATTGCAGCTCGGAAACATTCAGACATTTCGATTGAAGAAAGCCTGCGGCCATGCAGAAAAATACAATTGTTTCAACTCTTTGGTTCGCCTGTGTGGGGTTGGCGGCCTTGTTTTTACTTCTGGCGGCCGTCGCCATGGCCAACAACACCACCGGGCCGGGTCTGCCGGTTTTCGTGTTCGGAAAATACAACGCCCTCATTTTCAGCATGTTTTCCGCGATTTTTGCTCTTTTGGGCCTGTCTTCGTCACTCAATGCCTCTCCGGGACGCCCGTTAACCTTGTTCACCGCCGGGGCAGCCTGCGTTCTTCTCGTGGCAACGACCCTTTTCAGGCTTTCAGACACCGATTCGGCGTCGGCCGATTTGCCGGCTCTGGGCGCCGCGATCCTGATGTCCCTCAGGGCACTCGGCGTCGGCCTTCTGCCCCCGCGCGGCGACTACAACGGGTTCAGGGAAGCCTGCCTGTCGCTCGCCTTCGCCACCGTGACCGCCCTCGTTTGGCAATTCGTCGATCCGCGCCAACAGGCGGGCGCCCTCACGGCCGCCCTCCTGCTGTCGTGGCCGTCCCTGATCGACGGCATCAACGCCTTCGCCGACAGCGTGTTCCACAAGGCGGCGCTGGCGTCCGGTGCCCGCGACCTCAGCCATGGCGCATTTTCCAAGATCGCCCGGGCCCGGGACATCGTGATCGACCGGGCCGCGGTAATGTCCGGTCCCGACCTGATGGTCACCAACGTGATGGCCTTCAACAACGAGCCCAGAACCCTGCTCGCCGTGGCCGCCTCGGCGGAGGCGCAATCCGGGCACCCGGTCGCCGTCGCACTCAGGCAATTGGCCACCCAGTGGCATGTCGACCTTAAGATGCCGGACCGTTTCGAACCCACCCCCGGCCTTGGCGTCGTCGCCTTGCTCGGCGGCCAGACGGTGGTCATCGGCACAACGGATCTGCTCCGCCAGCTAAAGATCGACAGCTTTACGGCGGACGCCATAGCCCGCTCCCTTGAGGCCGACGGCAAGACCGTGCTGCGCGTCGCTGTCGGCGGCCGGGTCGTCGGCGTGCTCGGCCTCGAAGGAACGCTCAGGCAGGACGCCGGTGTCGCCGGAATGGCGCTAAGATGCGAAGGGCTGGTGCCCTGGCTTTACACGGGCGAGAATCCCAAGACCCGTGAGGCGCTCGCCAACATGCTCGGGCTGGAAGTCTTCGACGATCCAAAGCCTGGAGAAACCGCCCTGGAAGGGTGCCGCAGGGCCTTCGGGGATCAATCTTCTCTCGTCCTTACCCTGTCTCCGGACCGAACTTCGCTGGAGCTGCGGGACAGCGGGCCGGCCGATGGACCGGAAGAGCTGATGAAGACCGCTCCGATCGCCGTCAGCGACACGGACGACATCGGCGCTTTTCCGGCCTTGAAAGCACTCGCCACGCGCCGCAATCTGCTCGCCGTTCATGCCCGCCGGATCCTGACCGGGCTCTGGGCCTTCGCAGGGCTTCTGGGGGCTTGCGCCCTTCTGCCGCTCGCCGCCGCGCCTATCCTCTTTGCCCTCTGCCTGGCGATCCTTTGGACGTTTGCCCGTTTTTCCGTCGCGGACACCCTCAAACGGACACGCGGGGCCGCGTGACCCGGCGCGGGGCGGCCAAAGCCTGAAGACGGCCGCCTTTACACCGCCAGGGAGCTGGTGTTTATCGGAACTCACTACGGTCCAAGCAAGGGCCTGAAATGAGGGATGAGGCGCGATGAGCGATACCAAAAAACCAAAACTGCGGTCCACCGCCTGGTTCGACAATCCGGACAACCCGGGTATGACCGCGCTCTATATCGAACGCTATCTCAATTTCGGCATCACCCGCGAGGAACTGCAGTCGGGCAAGCCGATCATCGGCATCGCCCAGACCGGCTCGGATCTTTCCCCCTGTAACCGGCACCATCTGGAGCTTGCCAAGCGCGTGCGCGAAGGAATCCGCGACGCAGGCGGCATCGCCTTCGAGTTTCCCGTCCATCCGATCCAGGAAACCGGCAAGCGGCCGACCGCGACGCTCGACCGGAACCTCGCCTATCTCGGTCTCGTCGAACTGCTTTACGGCTATCCGATCGACGGCGTCGTGCTGACGATCGGCTGCGACAAGACCACGCCCGCCTGCCTGATGGCGGCGGCGACCGTGAATATTCCCGCCATTGCGCTCTCCGTCGGGCCGATGCTGAACGGCTGGTACAAGGGCGAGCGCACCGGCTCCGGCACCATCGTCTGGAAGGCCCGCCAGATGCTGGCGGCAGGCGAGATCGACTACAAGGGCTTCATGGACCTGGTCGCGTCTTCCGCACCGTCCGTCGGCTATTGCAACACCATGGGTACCGCCACGACCATGAATTCACTCGCCGAGGCGCTCGGCATGCAGCTTCCGGGGGCCGCCGCCATTCCCGCCCCCTACCGGGAACGCGGCGCGATTTCCTATGAAACCGGCAAGCGGATCGTCGACATGGTGCGCGAGGACCTCAAACCCTCCGACATCATGACGCGCGAGGCTTTCGAGAACACCATCGTCGTCAATTCCGCCATCGGCGGGTCGACCAACGCGCCGATCCACCTGAACGGCATTGCCCGACACCTCGGTGTCGACCTGAGCAACGACGACTGGCAGGCCATCGGTCACGACGTACCACTTCTGGTCAATCTGCAGCCCGCCGGGGACTATCTCGGCGAGGACTATTTTCATGCCGGCGGCGTGCCGGCGGTGGTCGCCGAACTGATGCGCCATGGAAAACTGCCCCATCCGGACGCGGTCACCGCCAACGGCCAAAGCATCGGAAACAACTGCGCGGGCGTTGAAACCGACCTGCCGGATGTCATCAAACCCTTCGAAAGCCCGATGATGGAAAAGGCCGGGTTCCTGAACCTGAAAGGAAATCTCTTCGACAGCGCCATCATGAAGACCAGCGTGATCTCGAAGGAATTCCGCGACCGCTATCTCTCCAACCCGGACGACCCGGAGGCCTTCGAAGGGCGCGCCATCGTGTTCGAAGGACCGGAAGACTACCACCACCGGATCGACGAACCCGGCCTCCAGATCGACGAGAGTTGCATCCTGTTCATCCGCGGCACCGGGCCGATCGGCTATCCCGGCGGCGCGGAAGTGGTCAACATGCAGCCGCCGGCAGAGCTGATCAAACGCGGCATCACCGCTCTTCCCTGCATCGGCGACGGTCGCCAGTCCGGCACCTCCGGATCGCCTTCGATCCTGAACGCCTCACCGGAAGCCGCAGCCATGGGCGGCCTGGCACTTCTGAAAACCGGTGACCGCGTCCGCATCGACCTGAACACGGGCACCGCCGATATCCTGATTTCCGAAGACGAGCTCGCGCACCGCCGGGCGGTTCTGGAGGCTGCCGGCGGGTTCAAGGTCGCCGAAAGTCAGACCCCCTGGCAGGAGATCCAGCGCACGATGGTCGGCCAGTTCGACGAGGGCATGGTGCTGGAACCGGCGGTCAAGTACCAGGATGTCGCCCACACAAAAGGGTTGCCGCGCGACAATCACTGAGGCGCAAATTCCTTCTTGACGATTACGTAAACGGCATGCTTCAAGAAGACAACGGCAGACGCCTGATCTAAATGGGAGAAAAAAATGTCATTGGACCAGCTTACGGCAAGCGTACGCGAAAAGGTGGCCGGCGGCGGCATCGATGAAAGCGTGAAATTCGATCTGGGAGAGGACGGCGTGATCTTCGTACAGGGCTCGGATGTCACCAATGAGGATGCCGAGGCCGACTGCACGATCAAGATGTCCGCCAGCGATCTGGGCGACCTTCTGTCCGGCGACCTCGATCCGACCGGCGCCTTCATGGGCGGCAAGATGCAGGTGGAAGGCGACATGAGCGTCGCCATGAAGCTTGGCAGTGTCGTCTGAGCCGGCGCTATTGGCAGAACCTTTCCGCCGGTCTCTTCGGAGACCGGTTTTTTTTCGCCTTGTATCCGGGATTAAAAACGGCGGCCTCGAGGGACCGCCGTTTTGTCGTTTCAAAGGTCCACGCGCTTACTGCGTGATGATCTCCGGCCCCATCAGAGCATAGGGTAAAAAGGTCGAGATCGCGGGAACGTAAGTGACCAGCACCAGGAACAGGAGCAGGATCAGGACGAACGGAAGCGCCGCCTTGACAACCTGAAGGAGGCTCATGCCCGTTATCCCAGAGGTCACGAACAGGTTCAGTCCGATGGGCGGCGTGATCATGCCGATCTCCATGTTGACGACCATCAGGATGCCGAGATGGATCGGGTCGACCCCGAGTTCCAGTCCGATCGGAAACACCACCGGAGCCACGATCAGAAGCAGACCCGAGGGTTCCATGAACTGGCCGCCGATCAGGAGCAGGATGTTGACCGCGAGCAGGAAGGTAAACCAGTTGAAACCGGCCTCAACCATCCAGTCGGTGATGACCTGCGGGATCTGTTCGGCCGTCAAGGTGTGGGCAAAGAGCAATGCGTTGACGATGATGAACATCAGCATGATCGTTGTCTTCGCCGAATCCGTCAGAACCTTCTTGGTGTCCTTGTGGAACATGGCAGGGAAGAACTTCCAGCCGATCAGCCCGAGATTGCGGCCCCAGACCTTGCCGCCGACCGCGTAGGCGGCCGGGAGCTCCGCCGGGCTCAGCCCGCCGCGCAGCATCGGATAACCAATAAGGGCGGCGATCAGGACGATCGCGCTGTCAACGCCGAAAAAGCCCGCTCGATCGGTAAAGGCATAGGCAAGACCGGACCAGACGAACATCGCAACCAGGGCGTAGGTGATCGTCTTGAACCCGGTCAGCGCCAGAGGGCCGTCCCTGTCGTCCACCCAGCCGATACCGGCCAGCGGCCCCATGTCACGGTAGACGAAGAGAGCGATCAGGCAGGCATAGACAGCGGCAACGGCCGCGGCTTCGGTCGGCGTGAAGATACCGCCGTAGATGCCGCCCAGGATGATCACCATGAGGAAAAGGCCGACCGCGGCTTCCGAAAGCGCACCCCAGATTTCCCGGAATCCCGGCCAGGGCTGAGCGGGAAGATTTTTAACCCGCGCCATGACGTAGATGGCGATCATGAGCATCAGGCCGGCGATGATGCCCGGAATGACGCCGGCGAGGAACATGCGGCCGACGGAGACGTTCGTCGCCGCCGCGTAGACCACCATCACGATGGACGGCGGGATGAGGATTCCAAGCGTGCCCGCATTGGCGATCACGCCGGCGGCAAAGTCCTTGGTGTAGCCCGCCTGGCGCATGCCCGCGATGGCGATGGTGCCGATGGCGACCACGGTTGCCGGAGATGAACCGGACAGCGCCGCGAACAGCATGCAGGCGAACACCCCGGCGATCGCCAGTCCGCCGCGGATCGATCCGACGGTGGCGATGGAGAACCGGATGATGCGCTTGGCGACGCCTCCGGTCGACATGAAGGAAGACGCCAGGATGAAGAACGGAATGGCAAGCAGCGTGAAGTTCTGCGAGGCATTGAACAGCTGAACGGCCACGGAACTCATGGAATCGTGGCTGAAGAGCGCGATGTAAAGAACGGCCGACAGGCCCAGGGAAACGGCGATCGGAACTCCGAGGAACAGAAAGCCGAAAACGAACAGGAAGAGAAATGCGGTTTCCATCGGGCCTTAGTCCTTCAGCACGTCTTTGTTTTCAGCCACCAGTTCCTCCGCCTCGTGGGCGGCGATAATGGCTTCTTTCTTGCCGAGAAGGATCAGCACGAAGGCCTGGGCGGCGCGGAAGGCCAGCAGCAGGAGACCGACAGGAAGGATGATATAGGGAATCCAGCGCGGAACGCGTTCCCTTACTCCGAACCAGTCCTGGATGAAGCCCGGCCATTTCAGGTCTTCCATGCCGATGGGCAGCTTGTAGAACTTGGCGACATAGGCATAGGCCCCACCGGTCGATCCCTTGTTTTCCAGCGCCAGCAGCCCGCCGAACCAGGTCGCGTCGAACAGAAGCAGCGCATAGAGCACGGTGAGCGCGGCGCCGAGCAGGGCGCACAGACGGAAAATCGGTCGCGGAAACAGGTTGATGACCGCATCGACACCGAGATGGGCACCGATCTTGATGCCATAGCTCATTCCGAACAGAATCAGCCAGGCAAACAGGACACGGGTGAATTCCAGCGCGGCACCCCAGCCGGAGTTGAAGCCATAGCGCGCCACCACCTGCGAGAAAGTGACGATGGTCATCAGGGCCAGAATGAAGGCGATGATGTTTTCTTCCAAGGAATCGACGAAGCGTCCGACACGGGACATGGAAGCCTCCCCAGTCTGGAGCTCTTCGGCTCCGGGCTAGCCGCTTGACCGCGGCTTGTTGGTTGAATCGTGCAATCGGGTTCTGCGGCGCTCGGAAGAGCGCCGGAAACCGCGGCTTCCGCAGGCCAGGAGCCTGCGGAAGTGTCGGCGAAAAGAGGCCGCCCTGCGGCCTCTTGCGGTTTCAGGTTCAACTTGCCTGGTTGGAAGCGACCGCAGCGTCGATGACGTCCTGGCCGATGTCCTCGCGGAACTTGTCCCAGACCGGCTTCATGGTGTTGACCCACTCGTCGCGCTGCTCGGCGGTCAGCTGGCGCACTTCACCGCCGTTTTCCATGATCTTCTTCTTGTTTTCCTCGTTGATCGCGGTCGAACGGTCGTTGTACTCGTCAGAGACTTCCGTGAAGATCTTGAGGAACTGGTCGCGCACATCCGCATCCAGGCTGTCCAGCCATTCCTGGGAAGTTACCGCGAGGTAGGTCAGAAGCTGGTGGTTGGTTTCGGTGGTACCGTCCTGCACTTCAAAGAACTTCTGGGTGTAGATGTTGGACCAGGTGTTTTCCTGACCGTCGACAACACCTGTCTGCAGCGCGCCGTAGACTTCCTTGAAGGCCAGTTTCTGAGCGTTGGCGCCCATGGCTTCGATCATGGCGACCGCCACGTCGGAAGTCTGAACGCGGAACTTCAGGCCCTTGGCGTCGGAAGGAACCAGAAGCGGCTTGTTGGCGGAGAACTGCTTCAGGCCGTTGAAGACGTAGCCGAGGCCGACAAAGCCGTAGTCGGACATCGCACCGAGCAATTCCTGACCCTTTTCACCCTTGGTGAACTTGGTCACCGCGTCCATGTTTGAAAACAGGAACGGCAGGTCGAACACACGGTACTTCAGGGTGTAGGATTCGAACTTGGACAGCGACGGCGCGGCGAGCTGAACATCGCCGAGAAGCAGAGCTTCCATCACCTTGTTGTCGTCGAACAGCTGCGAGGACGGGAAAACCTGCATGCAGGCCTTGCCGTCCATTTCGGTGTTGATGCGCTCCGCGAGAGCGGACGCCATTTCGCCTTTCGGGTGGCCTTGAGCAGCAACGACGTGGCTGAACTTGATGACGACCTCGCCGTCCCCGCACGCGTCGGCGGCAATCGCGGCGGACGACATGGAAACGGAAGCTGCGGCGGCAGCGGCGATGAACAACTTTTTCATTGGATGTCCTCCCAGACATTCTAGATTGGCGGCCGGTCGGCCGGACAGCGCAAGGGCTGGTCGGCACGATATTGGCAAACTTCGTGCCAATTTCCGCCACCTTCTTCAAAACGCCGGTTTTGAGAGGTTAACAAAGACTGAAGACGCTCCATAGTCCGGAGTGCGCCCATGATCATGTGTCGATTCCAACACACCACGGAAACACGATGGGTCGAAATCGACACATTTCAGGGCGCCAAGCGACAAGTTCGCCCCATTTGTCCGGGGCACCTCTGCCGTTGTGGCGTTCCCGTTTGAAAGCCGCCCGATGGCGCATCCTTGCTTTCGGGAAAAGGCTGCGCCATCAAATCCCGGGATCACACACCTCGTTCCAGAGGGCTCCGTTCGCCGGATCATGACGCAAGGGCCGCGAGAGCCGGCGCAGCTTGTCCGGGTTCCGGATGTTGTAGATCCTGTCGATCCTGCCGTCTTCGGAATAGCCGAGTGTCATCGCGGTCACGAGCCGCGGCCCGTCGTAAACAGCGATCCCGCGCAGGCCGTTGATATCCAGATGCTCAAGCCGCGCACCGGTCCACAGCCGGCTCAATATGCGCGCGACATATTTTCCGACCGCTTCGGGACCTCTCAGAACCCGGCGAAGCGCCGTTGCCTTGCCGCCGCCATCGGTCTGGAACTGCACGCCGTCGGCCAAGAGAACGCTGAGCCTGTCAGGGGAGCCGGATTCGAGGGCCGCCAGAAAGGCGGACAACATGCGCTCCTGGTGCTCGGGCGGCGGCACGAACCGCGCGGCCGGATCCTTGACGTGTCGGCCCGCCCTGGAAACGAGCTGACGGCAGGCCGTCTCGCTCAGTCCCAGGGTTGCCGCGACATCCGGATAAGACTTCCCGAAGACTTCCCGCAGGAGATAAGCCGCCCGCTCCTTCGGCGACAGGCGTTCCAGGAGCAAGAGAAACGCCGTCGTCAGTGACTGTGCCCGCTCCAGATCGCGTTCGGGATCGTCTTGCGTTCCGATCTGCAGCGGTTCGGGGATCCACGGACCGACATAGTCGACCCGTTTTCTGTGCGCGGCCTTCAGATAGTCCAGACAGCGGTTGGTGCAGAGCGTCGTAAGATAGGCCTCCGGACTGACGATCGAGGCTTGCTCGGCCCCCTGCCACTTGAGAAAGGTGTCCTGAACCGCATCCTCCGCGTCCGCCATGGACCCGAGCATGCGGTAGGCGAGGCCGAGCAGCCTCGGCCGGATAGCTTCAAACACTTCGCTCTGCGCTGTTTCGGACATCGCGGGAAGCCTTCAGTGGTTGGAGACCTGCATACGGTTCCAGAGATTGATCATCGCGACCGCCGATGTCAAAGCACTGATTTCACTCTCGCTGAAATGCGCCCGCAGGTCTTTCCTCAAGGCGTCATAGTCGGCTTTCTCGTCGAGCACGGTCAAGGCTTCGGTCCAGGCAAAGGCCGCCTTTTCCGCCGGTGTGAAATCGTCGACGTGGCGCCAGACCGTGAGACGCTGCAGCCGTTCCTGGGTTTCGCCCGCCTCCAGGGCTTCCTTGGTGTGCATCTTCACGCAGAATGCGCACTGGTTGATCTGTGACGCCCTGAGATCGACCAGATGACGCAGTTTCGGCGCCAGGTCCGTCTGTCCGATTTCCCCGCTTGCCGCGATGAAACGCTGCAGCACGGAGGGAATGAAGGACTGATAATTGATAGAGGTAGAAGCTGTCATCGGTGTCTTCCATGTAAGGTTAAAGGGAGTGACACCTGATTGACGACCGGCCTGGTCCGGTTGTGACGCGAGAGCAAAAAATTTCTCCGGCGCCGCCGAAAGACCCAACGCCTCTTTGTCATCCCTGCGCAGGCCGGGATTCGATAATCTTTGAAAAAATTATGTTTTCCGACACATGCGATATGGCGTACCCGGTCCTGACGCTGAAGCGTCAAGACCGGGACGACAAACAAAATGCAGTAAAATGCAGCCCAGGTCCTTATTCAAAAGAATCTCTACCCTGAAACCGCCTCTTCCCTGCCCAGACCGTATTTGCGCATCTTTTCGTAAAGCGCCTTGCGGGACAGGCCGAGGTTTTCGTAGGTCGGCTTGATAGCGCCGCCATTGCGGTTGAGTTCGGCGGAAATGAGCACCTTCTCGTAAGCCGCCATCTGTTCGAAAAGCGTCGCGTCCGCCGAGATCTGCGGATCCGCCGGTTGCTCCAGCCCCAGGACGAACCGGTCGGCGACATTGCGCAATTCGCGCACATTGCCGGGCCAGTCTCGCGCCATCAGGCCCGCCAGATAGACTTCGCTGATATCGGGTATCTCCCGTCGGTAGCGCGCTCTTGCCTCGACCGCCAGATGACGGAACAGCGGAGGGATATCCTCCAGCCGTTCCCTGAGCGGGGGAATCGACACATTGACCACGTTGAGCCTGTAAAAGAGATCCAGCCGGAAACGTCCCTCCTTGCCCGCGGCTTCCAGGTCTTCCTTGGTCGCCGCGATGAAGCGCACATCCAGTTCGATCGGCTTGTTGGAACCGAGCCGCTCGATGGTTCTCGTTTCGATGACCCGCAGCAGCTTGACCTGCAGTTCGAGCGGCATGGATTCGATCTCGTCGAGAAAGACAGTGCCGCCATGGGCATGTTCCAGTTTGCCGATCCGCTGGCCGCTTGCCCCCGTGAAAGCGCCCTTCTCGTGGCCAAAGAGTTCGGATTCGATGATTTCGGCGGGCAGCGCGCCGCAATTGAGCGCGACGAAGGGCTTTTCCTTGCGCGGGCCTTCGTCGTGGAGCGCCCGGGCGACGACCTCCTTGCCGGAGCCGGTTTCTCCCAGGATCAGGACGTCCGCATCGGTCGCCGCCAGCGCCATGACGTTGCGGCGCAGGAGGTCCATGACCGGAGTGCGCCCGACCAGACGGCTTTCAAGCCCGGTACGGTCCGCCAGTTCCTCGCGGAGCTTGCGGTTTTCCAGAACGAGACGGCGTTTGTCGAGCGCGCGCTCCACCACGGAGGCGAGACCGGACACGGAGAAGGGTTTCTCGATGAAGTCGTATGCGCCGGACCGCATGGCCTCCACGGCAAGCGGCACGTCGCCATGGCCTGTGATCAGGACAACAGGAAGGGCGGGATCGATTTCGAAAGCCCGCCTCATGACCCCGAACCCGTCGGTACCGGGCATTTTAATGTCGGTAATCAGGACACCGTAGAAGGCCCGGTTGATCCGCTCCAGCGCCTCCTCGGGTTGGCCGGTGGCAAAAACGTCCTGACCGGACAGTTCCAGCCCCTGGCTCAGCGATTGGCGCAAATCCGCCTCGTCGTCGACCAGAAGAACAGTCGCCTGATCCATAAATCTCGTTCCTATTCCGCAGCCTGCAGACGGTTCTCCGCCACCGGCAGCCGCATGGTGAATTCCGCGCCGCCGTCCTCCCGATTGGCGGCTTTCAGCGTTCCTGAAAAGTCATGGACGATCTTATAGGCAATCGAGAGGCCGAGCCCCAACCCCGCACCGACTTTCTTGGTGGTGAAAAACGGATCGAAGATCTGCGGCATGGCGTCTTCCGCGATCCCCGGACCGTTGTCGCTTACACGCAGCACGGCTTCACGGTTCTCGCGGCAAAGGCTCAGCCGCACGTCCGGTGCAGGTTGTGCGGCAACCGCGTCAAGCGCGTTGGACAGGAGGTTGATCACCACCTGCTCAAGCCGGATATGTCCGCCCTTCACGATGATGTCTTCCTCCGGCAGATCGAGATTCAGGCCGATCCCGCTTTGCTTGATCTGCGGCTGAAGCAACAGCAGCGCCTCGTCGATCACCTGACGCAGGGAGACAGGCTTGATATCCGTGCCGGACTTGCGGGTGAAGCCTTTCAGCGTCTTGGCGATTTCCGCCATGCGGGCCACCATCCCGCCGATCCTCGTCAGATTGGCCTGCGCCTCGACCGCCCGGCCCCGTTCGATCAGCATGCCCGCGATCTCCGCATCGCTCCTGATGGCGGCCAGCGGCTGGTTGTATTCGTGGCTCAGGGCCGCCGACATGCGCCCCAGGGTCGCCAGCTTGGCGGCCTGCACCAGTTCGGCCTGGGTGAGGCGCAGGTTCGCCTCGGCCTGTTCGCGCTCCCGGACCTCCTGCTCCAGCAGAACATTCGCCTTGCGCAGTTCCGCCGTACGGCTGCGCACCCTGCGTTCCAGGCGCAAGGCTTCCGCCCGATTGCGCCGCTCCTGCCGGTCGAACTCTTCCCGGCGCAGGATCAGGAACCAGATCCCCCCGGCGGCGATCACACAGACCAGAAGCGCGACCAGCATGGCAAAGCCGGACCTCTGGCGGGCATCCGCGGTGTCGATGAGCGTTCTGACCTCCCATCCGAGAACGGGGAGGTTTTGCGTCAGTTGCATGCGATTGTCCGCGACGCCGTCGGCTGTCAGCAGGAGCTTCAGCCGCCCGATCGGAGAGAGTTCGCCAAAGCGCGGCCCGTTGCCGACCTCGGAAAGATATCTTCCTCTCCAGTGCGAGACGTTGGTCACGACTATGCGCCCCGCCCGGTCGAGCGCAACGATCGGCTCCTTGCTCAACGCCCAGGCCTGTTCGACATCCTCCAGACTGACACGCACCGCAAGCACGCCCCTGGCCACGCCGTCTCTGCGCAAGGGCGAGGCGAAGACATAGTTGGCGGCGGTTTCCGGAGTTCCCAGGATCAGTTCCCGCCCGAGTTGCCCATGACGGGCCTGGTCGAAGGCTTGCGGTATCTTCTCCGCGCCGCCTATGCCGCCGGAGGGAACCGTTTCCTGGCTGGAGACGACGACACGGCCGGACATATCCATCAGCCAGATCTCTTCCGCACCGGACATGCCGGCGGCGATCGCGGCGATCCCCGGGTGCACGGGCGCGCCTCCTTCCCCGTTCAAGAGATCAATGGAATCCGAGCCCCTGGCCAGCAGCGGCGGGAGCAGGCGGAACTTGTCGAGAAGCCGTTCCAGAACCGCCGTCTGCACAGCCAGATTGGCCTCCGCGCGCGTCTGCTGCTCGGCGAGGGTGATCCGCAGGCTGGCAAGACCGGTCAGAGCCAGAATCGCAACCGTGGCCAGCGCCATCGCGGCAGCGATGCCGATCTTGAAGGCCCTCCAAGTCTTGCGCTTTTCCCTGTTTCTCATGTCGCCAGTATAAACATGCGTGTGCATCCGTGAAGTTTGGACCTTCAAACCCTAGGTATTCAGATCCGTGACCGGCGGGGCCGGGGCGCGCTGCCGCCGGTCGATGGCGACGCTCTTGATCAGGACCGTGACCGGTTTGCCGGGCGCCAGCCCAAGATCGGCGACCGACGCGCGGGTGATGCGGGCGCGGATCGTCTGATCCGCGACCCGGCACAGGATCTCGGCATAGGGCCCGGTTTCCTCGGATATGCTGGTGACCGTTGCGGCAAAGGCGTTGCGGATGGAGAGGCCCACGGGCGGCGCGGTCGCCAGCGCGACATCGCGGGCCCGGATGCGCAGCCTGACCGCGTCGCCGATCTCCGCCGCCATGTCCGGGATCTGCAAGATCGGGCCACCGATGTCCACATGGGTCAGGCCCCACTCCTCATCGAGATACGTGACCTTGCCCTCGACAAGCGCGCCCGCCTCGTGACGGCCGGTCGCCCGGCCGAGATCCGTGCGCGCCAGCATGTCCGCGACCGGCCCGAACGCCGGCGTCTTTCCGTTCGAGAGGATGACAAGCGTGTTGGAGAGGCGCGCGACTTCCTCGATCGAGTGACTGACATAAAGGATCGGAATGCCGGCCTCCACGCACAGCCGGTCCAGGTAGGGCAGGATATCGTTGCGCCGGGCCTGGTCGAGATTGGCGAGCGGTTCGTCCATGATCAGAAGCCTTGGATCCGACAGAAGCGCCCGGCCGATGGCCACCCGCTGTTTTTCGCCGCCCGACAGGTTGGCCGGCTTGCGGCCGAGCAGCCCGCCCAGGCCGAGCAGTTCGACGACCTCGTCGAAATCGCGGTCGGGTTTTCTCCGGCCGGCCCAGCGCGCATAGGTGAGGTTGGCGCTGACGCTCAGATGCGGAAACAGGCGTGCGTCCTGAAAGACATGGCCAATGCGCCTTGCCTGAACCGGAAGGTCGACCCCCTCGCGCCCGTCGAACAACGTGATGCCGTTGACGGCGATATGACCGTCAAGCGGCTTGATCAGACCGGCGATCATGTTGGTAAGCGTCGTCTTGCCCGCACCCGACTGGCCGAAGAGGGCCGTCACGCCGCCGCCGCTTTCAAACCGGGCCTCGAGATCGAGCGGTCCGATGCGCCCAACGATGTCGACCTCAAGCATCGCCATCTCCGAGCCGCCGGCGCAGATGGCGGGCAAACAGCTCCGAGGCGATCAGAGCGGCAAAGGCCACCACCACGGCGATCAGGGTCAGGCGGAAGGCCGCGATGTCGCCGCTCGGACTTTGGGTGGCGGTATAAAGCGCAAGGGCCAGGGTGCGGGTTTCGCCCGGAATGTTCGAAACAAAGGTGATGGTCGCGCCGAATTCGCCCATCGCCTTGGCGAAGCCCAGAATCGCGCCGCCGAGAATGCCTGGCAGGGCCAATGGCAGCGACACGGTCAGGAAGGCGACGACCCGGTGCGCGCCCAGAGACTTTGCGGCTTCCTCGAGCTTCGTGTCCACCGCCTCGAAGGAGAGGCGGATGGGACGGACCAGGAGCGGAAACGCCATCACCCCGGCGGCAAGGGCCGCGCCCGTCCAGTTGAACGCGAAGCTGATGCCGAAGACATCGTTCAAGAAAGCCCCAATGGGGCCCTTCCGGCCGAAGGCCAGAAGCAGCAGATAGCCGGTCACCACCGGCGGCATGACCAACGGCATATGCACCAGCGCATTCAGGACCCCATGCCCCGGAAACCGGAACCGTGCCAGCAGATAGGCAACGACCACCGCCAGCGGCAAGGCGACCAGCAATGCCGCCCCGGCGACCCTCAGGGTCAAAGTCAGGGCTTGCAGTTCTGCCGGCTGAAGAGAAAGAAAATCCACGGGCGCTCGGTTTGAAAGGACTGAGTTACTCTCCGTTATCGGTCACAAAACCGAAAGAACGCAAGATTTCCTTTGCTTCGAGACCGTTCAAAAAGGCGACAAACGCTTCTGCCTGCGGGTTGCCGGAAACCGTCGTGACGGCCGCCGGATAGGCAATTTCGGGGTAACTTTCCTTCGGAAACCGCGCCACCACCGTTACCTCAGGCTCGATGGCCGCATCGGTGGCATAGACCAAGCCAAGCGGTGTATCGCCACGCGCCACGGTCGCCAGCGCCACGCGGACATTTTCCATCAGCGCCAGATTGCCCTCAACGGAGCGCCACAGCTGCAGATGTTCCAGGGCCGCCTTGCCGTAGCGCCCGGCGGGCACGGTTTCCGGATCCGCCATGGCCAGGCGCTGGCCAGAAAGGCGGGCGGCAATCGCCACCCTGGAAAGCTCCAGCTCCGGGCTGCCCTTCGGTCCGACCAGGACGAGACCATTTCCGGCAATCACACGGATGGTTTCGGGCCGAACCGCGTCCCGCTCGGTCACATACTCCATCCAGGCGGTATCGGCCGACACGAACACATCCGCCGGAGCGCCTGCCTCCACCTGGCGGGCGATGGTCCCGGTTCCGGCGAAGGAAAAGACCACCGGCGTTCCGGTCTCCTTTTCAAAGGACGTTCCGATCCGTTCCATCGCGTCCCGCATGCTGGCGGCGGCGAATACAGTCAGCGGCTCGGCGGCGGGCACCGGCAGCAGCATCGCGGCGAAGAGGACCAGGGAAACCAGGAGACGCTGCACGAAGACAAACCCGTTTGAAAACATTGCTTTCTTGCTAAGGGGTCCGCAGTGCCGTTGCAACACGTTTGCGTCGTTTAATGCGCGCAGAAACGAGGTAAAGAAAGAATACCTTTCGGGGTCATGCATGGCTTGAGCCAAGGAGATTTCCCCTACCCGAGTGTCATCCCGGTTTGGCGCAAGCCAAGACCGGGATCCAGTAAACGGTTGCCTTCTACGGTGTTTACTCTTCCTGACCGCAGGGAGTACTGGGTCCCGGTCTTGACGCTTCGCGCCAAACCGGGATGACAAGTCTAAGCGGATCGACTCATGTTCGAACTTTGAGAATAAAGGATTTTTACCAACATCTCAGAACCTCAAGACTTCCCCGCTTGCTACGCCAGCGCCTTCCTGTCCTCCTTGATCATGTCCGCTCCTTTTTCGGCGATCATGACAGTCGGCGCGTTGGTGTTACCGGAGGAAATCGTCGGCATCACCGAGGCGTCCACGACCCGGATATTGTCGAAGCCGCGCAGACGCAGGCGGCCGTCGACCACGGAGGCCTCGTCGACGCCCATGCGGCAGGTGCTGACCGGATGGAAGATGGTGGTGCCGATATTGCCCGCCGCCGTCACCAGCTCTTCCTCGCTGGTATAGTCCGGCCCCGGCAGGAACTCCTCCGGCTGATAGGGCTTCATGGCGGGGGCCGCCATGATCCGGCGTGTCAGGCGGATGGCGTCCGCCGCCACGCGCTTATCGGCCTCGGCGGAAAGATATTTCGGCAGGATTTCCGGCTGATCGCTCTTGTTCGGACTGGTGATGTGGACATGGCCCCGGCTTTCGGGGCGCAGGTTGCAGACGCTTGCCGTCATGGCCGGGAAGGGATGCAGCGGCTCGCCGAACTTCGGCAGGGACAGCGGCTGAACGTGATACTGAACGTTGGCGGTCTCGAACGACGGGTCCGTCTTGGCGAAGACCCCGAGCTGGCTCGGCGCCATGGCCATCGGACCGGAGCGTTTCAAAAGATACTCCAGACCGATTTTCGCCTTGCCGGTCCAGGTGCTCGCCATCATGTTCATCGTTGCCGCGTTCTTGACCTTGAAGACCGGGCGCAACTGCAGGTGATCCTGAAGGTTCTCGCCGACATTGCGCATTTCGCGGAAGGGTTCGATGCCCGCCTTCTTCAGGATTTCCGGGTTGCCGATGCCGGAAAGCTCCAGGAGCTGCGGCGACCCGATCGCACCGGAGGACAGAAGCAGTTCGCCATCGATCGTCACCTTCGAAGCCTCGCCGGCGACATCGAGTTCAAGGCTTCCCGCCCGGCCGTCCTCGAATACGATCCGGCTGACATGGGCCTCCGTCAGGACCTGCAGGTTGGGCCTGCCCTGGGCCGGCTTCAGGAACGCCTTGACGCCGTTCCAGCGAAAGCCGGATTTCTGGGTGACCTGGAAATAGGCGGAGCCGAGGTTGTCGCCGCCGTTGAAATCCTCGGTTTTCGGGATGCCGAGCTGCTCGCACGCGTCCCGGAAAGCGTTGAGAAGCTCCCAGTTGATGCGCTGCTTTTCAACCCGCAAATTGCCGCCTTGCGCGTGCAGCTCATTGTCCCAGGCGTAGTGATCCTCGGACTTTTTGAAGTAGGGCAGCACATCGTCCCAGCCCCAGCCGGTCAGGCCTAGTTGGCGCCAGTGGTTATAGTCACGCGCCTGGCCGCGCATGTAGATCATGCCGTTGATGGAGGAACAGCCGCCCAGAACCTTGCCGCGCGGGTACACCAGCGACCGTCCGTTCAGTCCGTCATCCGGGGCGGTCTTGAAGCCCCAGTCGACCCTGGGGTTGCCGATGCAATAGAGATAGCCCACCGGAATGTGGACCCAGAGATAATTGTCTCTCTTGCCCGCCTCCAGGAGCAGCACCCGGACATCCGGGTCTTCCGACAGGCGGTTTGCCAGAACGCAGCCGGCCGTTCCCGCACCGACAATGACATAATCCCATGCACCCAGATCGCGCATGCTACCTCCCGAAACTGATTTTTCCGGATGGACGCACGGGAAACGTCCCGGGTCAAGTCAGCCGGGAGGGGTAGGTGTTCTGTCCGCTATTGGCGAGGCTCGATTATCCTGAAAGCGGTTTCTGCAGATACCTCTAACCCTTCTCCACTGTCCTGCAGCAGGGCGATCGCATTTGGCGCGGCCAAGTTCCCTCTCCAAACGGGAGAGGTAAACTGGAGCTCGTGGCCACCGTTTCGGCAGGACGCTATTGCCTTGCCCTCGAGGAATGGTACGAGGTGGAGGTATCGGCTACTTCACACACGGCGGAAACGCCCACCGACTTGATCAGGACCCTCCATGGCCATCGAACTGATTTCCCAAGTTCCGGATACCGACACCTATCTGCATCTGCGTGTCGCAAGCGGTCTTAGCGGGTACGAGCGGGAGGCCGCCGAGATCGGACTGAAGAACAGCCTTTACTCGGTCCTGCTGACGGACAACGGCAGCGTTATCGGAATGGGGCGGCTGATCGGCGACGGCGGACTGTTCGTCCAGGTGACGGATATCGCCGTTCTCCCCGATTATCAGGGCCAGGGCCTCGGCAAACGCATCATGGCGGCGCTGACCGAATTCATCGAGGAGAACCTACCGGCCTCGACCTATGTCAGCCTGATCGCCGACATTCCGGCCAACCGGCTCTACGAGCAATACGGCTTTCGCGAGACCGCGCCGGCTTCGCTCGGCATGTCTCGGCGCGCGGCTAAAGACGCCTGACGCCTGAGCCGTTTACGTAATTCTTACGGGTACATGCGACACAGGGAGACCAATTCGGGGGTCCATCAGGTGTCCAATCTCGCTCAGCGCAGTCTCGAAGGCACGTTCCTTGTCCTGTACCGGACCGCATGCCGGGCCTATCGGCCGTTGCGCGGCTGGATCGGCGCCGCGGTCCTGTGTGTTTTCATTGCCATGACGGCGGCCGTGGTCCACTTCTTTCCGCAGTCGAACTGGGACATGTTCGCCTATACGGCGGCAATCCTTGAACCGGAAGCAGAAAGCGCGAAAGACCTGCACCAGCAGGCCTATTCGATCGTGAAGGACAATGTCTCCGACGGCGAGTATCTGACGCTCACCCGGGACCGCCCTTACCGTATCCGCCAGGCGGACGACCCGGACGCCTTCATGACCATGCTGGGCTTCTACCGGCTCAAGCTGCTTTACTTCGAAACCGCCCGGGTGCTGACCGCCTTCATGGACCCGGTCAAGGCCCTGCGGCTGATCTCGCTTGCCTCCGCGGTCGCCGTCGGCGGCGTTCTGCTTGTCTGGCTCGGACGGACAGGCACGCTGATGTACGGACCCGTGGTTGTCGCGCTGCTGACCGTGTCGGCCTTCGGCGACGCGGCGCAGCTCCTGTCGCCGGATCTTTACGCGACGGTCTTCCTGGTTCTGACGGCCTGGTTCTATCTGGAGCGATGGGACATCCCCGCGGCCCTCAGCCTGATCGCAGCCTTTCTCGTGCGTCCCGACCATCTCGCGTTCATCGGTGTCTTCTTCGTCTTCGCTGCCATCTACGGACCTGGACGCTGGACGCTAAGCGCCTGTTTCGCCGCCTGTCTGGCGCTCTATGTCTGGCTGACTCGCGGCGCTCATCATCCCGGCTGGTGGATCCATCTGTGGTTCACGCATGTGGAATACGTACCGACCCTGGAAGGTTTCGATCCGCCGTTCTCGGTCGCCAGCTATCTCAAGATCCTGATGCGCTCGACCGTCCGCTCCCTGATGAGCCAGACATGGCTTGCCGTCCTGTTCGCCGAAGTTCTGTTCTTCGCCAGATGCATCCGGCCGGCGGGGATGAACGCGCGCGCGAAAGTTCTGCTTTACGCCGTCTTTGCCTCCATCTGCGCGAAATACGTCGTGTTCCCGCATTACGAAACGCGGTTCTACCTGCCATATCTCGTCATCATGGGCATGATCCTGCTGGTGAGCTGGCACCGGCAGCAGGTGAGCGGTCCGGACAGCCGGAAGGTCTCTGCCGGCTAACCGGCTCGCAAATCGGGTCGTCTCCACGCTTGCGTGCTCCTAAGGTCTTCCCCGAACCATCGAGGAGACCGAAGCATGTTTCAGATCCATCCGCTGCCGGCCGGCGAATTTTCCTACTTGAACGGCCTTTCGGACACAGAGCTCGCGGCGCGCAATATTCAGGTGCATGTTTCCGACGGCAAATATCCCTGCCGGGTCTCGCTCGCCGATGCGCCCGAAGGCGAACGTGTCTTTCTTCTGAATTTCGAACATCTGCCGTGCGAAACACCCTATCGCTCCCGCCATGCGATCTTTGTCCGGGAGCGGGCGCAGGAAAGTCATCCGGAGCCGGGCGAAGTCCCGGCGGCGCTTTCCTCCCGCCTGCTGTCGGTCCGCGCCTTCAATGCGCGCCATGAGATGGTCGACGCGGATGTCGTCGACGGAATGCAGGTCGCCGGCCTTGTCTCACGGTTTTTCGGAAATCCGGACGTCGATTATATTCACCTCCATTACGCCCGCCGAGGCTGCTATGCGGCGCGGGTGACAAGGCCGGCCTGACCCGACTCATGCCTCCGGGCGTGCCATAAAGCCGCAGGCGCGCATGCCTCCGGCAGGGCGGCCGCCCAGCCTGTTCGGCCCCGAAAGCGGCATTGGCCTTTCCCTCCCGCTGGATTTTTTTAGATTTTCCTAAAAACATCAACGCATTAACATACCACGCGACGAGACCGGGCCATCGGCCCGCTTCGGCCGTTTACCCCGAAGCCGCAGCCTCGGTCGGGGTCTTCCATCGCATCGGCCAACGTCCGGACTTTTCCCGATGCCGGTCGCGGTTTTTTCGCTAAACTGAAACCTGATCCGGCTTCTCCGGGCCTAGTCCCGGACAGGAGACTGGCCTCGTTCGATCACCGCAAGGATGCAACACGCGCCTTGTCCGCCCATGGGAGGGACTGCTCATGCCCACCGCCGCAAGCCGCCGCGCCGCCTTCAAGGCACTTCACGAGAAGGGCAAGGCCTTTCTCATGCCCAATCCCTTCGACATCGGCACCGCACGCATTCTGGACGGGCTCCGCTTCGATGCGATTGCCACCTCCAGCGCCGGTTATGCCTGGACGCAAGGCGTGAAGGACGCGGAAGGGCTGATCAGCCGGGATGCAGCCCTGGCTCACGCCGCGGATATCATCTCTGTCACCAGCGTTCCGGTGAACGGCGACCTTGAAAACGGTTTCGGCGACAGCCCGGAAGAGGTCGCCGAGACCGTCAAGGGCGCAATCGAAACCGGTCTGGCCGGATGTTCCATCGAAGACTACACGACGAACCCGGCGCGCCCCTACTATGAACTCGACCTCGCCGTTGAGCGTATCAAGGCAGCGGTCGACGTCAAAAACAGGCTGGCGCCCGATTTCATCCTGACGGCGCGCAGCGAAGGCCCGACCCAGTCGAAGGCGGAACTGGAGGAAACAATCAAACGCCTCAACGCCTTCGCCAAGGCCGGCGCCGACTGCGTTTATGCGCCGGACCTCAAGACCAGGGAAGAGATTGCGGCTGTCCTTGCCGCCGTCGATGCGCCCTTGAACATCCTTGCGGGACGCAAGAACTTTCACATTACCCGCAAGGAGCTCAGCGAGATGGGGGTAACGCGGCTGTCGATCGGGTCCGGTCTGGCCCGACAGGCCTATTATGCTTTCACGGCGGCCGCCGAACATATCAAGGACAGCGGCACATTCGGTTGTTTCGATGTGATCGACAGCCCGGAGCCGGTGGTGGATTTCGACACTTTCATGAAGTCGAAGTTCTAGAAGACGTGGACAGCGCGTCTGATGCCGAGAAACTCGAGCCGGCCGGTCCGGACGACGCGGGGAAGCTGACGGATCTCGCGCGCCGGGCCTATGCGCATTACATTCCGGTCCTGAATGCCGTTCCGCTTCCCATGACCGCCGATTACGGTGCCCTGATCCGGGACCACGACGTCTGGGTGATACGGACGGAGGGCCGGATCGCAGCAAGTCTTGTTCTTGTCCACCTCGACGACCATCTGCTGATCGAAAGCATCGCGGTCGATCCTCAAAGCCAGGGCAGGGGTTTCGGCCGAAAGCTGCTCGGCTGGTCAATCCGGCGAACCAGGGACGCCGGGCTGCCGGAGATCCGCCTTTACACCAACATCCTGATGACCTCGAACCGGGACTGGTACGGACGCCAGGGCTTCGAGGAGACCCACCGGGAACAGCGCGGCGACAAACGCATCGTGCACATGCGGAAGACGCTTTAGAGCCTTTCACGGTTAGATTGAAGCATTCTGCCGGAGCAGATTTGGTTCAAGGCCAAGGGCTTTGACGAAGGCCGTGCTGGCTGCACGGTCGAGGCAAAGCCCGACGGCATTGGGCCAAATCGGCCCGGCCCTTCGGGTTCGCGTCCGGCGGCCGCCTGCTTTGTCGCGCCGCTTGCCCATAGCCCGCTATGGGCTTCACGTCCCTCCGCGCAGCTCGACTCGCCGGACGACAAACAGAATGCTTCAATCTAGCCGTGAAAGGCTCTAGGGTACTGCCCAGTAGGTCAATACGAGTGGCAGCGTGACCAACGTCAGGAGCGTGGAGACGAAGATGAAACCGGCAACGCCCGGCGCTTCCTCCGGCTGGTGCTGTGAAACCGCCAGATAGGTGGCAACCGATGGCGGCATGAAGCAGAGCAGCACGATGACCGCCTCGATCTTCGTGTCGAGTGCAAGCACGCGGGTCAGGAAAATGGCAGCGATGGCGGACAGACCGACATGGACGATGGACAGGGCCACCGCCCGAGTCAGGCCGGTGAATTTGAGCGTCGCGAGGCTGTGCCCGAGCGTGAGAAGCATGACCGGAATCGCCAGCCCTGCCAGGATCTCAAGACTCTGTTCCAGAGGACCGGGAAGTTTCACACCGCCGGCCATGAGCCCCAGGGCAACGATTACCGCGTAAATCACGGGTTGGCGCGCCAGGGCCCTGAAGTTCGGCTTGCCCATCGGCAGGGCGATCCCGATCGTGAAAATCGCCACCAGAACGACCACGACAAAGCCGATGGCGACTGCCGCTCCCTCCGGCCCGAAGGCGAGAGTGGCAACCGGCAGGCCGATATTGCCGACGTTGGAGAGCATCATCGGTGACAGGTAGGCCTTGACCGGAATGCGCAGGAGTTTCAGGACGGCAAAACCCAGACCTCCAAAGACCGCGATCATGGCGGCCGCGGCAAGCAAAACGGTCAAAAATGTCTCGAGCTGCACATGTTGCTTCGCAAGGTGAGACAGGACCAGGGTTGGATAACCCACATTGGAGACCAGGGAGCCGAATAGCTTGCGGTCAAAAGGAGCATTGACCGTTGCCAAGCCGTAGCCGACGAGGACGCACAGCAAAACCGGCAGCATGACGTTGACGACATGCCCAAAGATTTCCGTCACCCGGCACCCCTCCGTTTTCCACGGCTGCAAACCTGCAACCCTCGGAAATACTACTTAAACGTCACCGTTCCGCGACATGCAAGTCGCGGAACGGTGACCCAGCGCGCCAAAGCATCCTGCGCCAGGTGGAGGCCTTTTAGTCCGCTCCCCACTTCGTCCGGTTCTTGTGCTTCACGATGCTCCGGACCATCTTGCCGAACGCCTTGTCCTTCGATCTGCGCTCCGCAAGGCTGGCGCTGTTGAAAGCCTCCTCGGCCAACAGTTTCCGCCACCTTTGCAGTCGCGCTTCGTCGAGGTCTCCGGACCGGACCGCTTCCTGGACGGCGCAGCCCGGTTCGTCGCGATGCCGGCAGTCGCTGAAACGGCATCGGTCCGCAAGTGCGTTCAGATCCGCGAAGAGATCCGCAAGCCCGGCGGCCGCATCGGTCAGTTGCAGCTCGCGCATGCCCGGGGTGTCCAGAACGAGGCAGCCGCCGGGAACCCCATGCAATTGCCGCCGTGTGGTCGTGTGGCGGCCTTTGGCATCGTCTTCCCGGATTGCCTGGGTCGCAATGGATTGCGAACCGGCCAGGGCGTTGGTCAAGGTCGACTTGCCGACCCCGGACGAACCGAGGAACGCAACGGTTTGTCCCGGCCGGCACCAGTCGGCGAGCCTTGTCCGGGGTTCGTCGCCGCGCGCATCAAGGGTCACGACGGGAACGGAGGCCGAAATCGCGGCGGCCCTGTCGACATAGTCTCGCGGATCCGACACCAGGTCCGATTTGGTCAGCAGGATGACCGGAGCGATTTCGGCCTCGAAGGCAACGGCGATATAGCGTTCGAGGCGGGCGACCTTGAAGTCCTGATTGCAGGAGGAAACGATAAAGACCGTTTCGATGTTCGCGGCGATCAGCTGGACCTGCCGGCCCGTGCCGGGCGCGCGCCGTTTCAGGAGACTTTTACGCTCCAGGATGCGGCTCAAAGCCAGGTGGCCGCGGTCAAGCAGCAGCCAGTCCCCCACCGTGGCATCCGCGCGCGGCGGGATCGTTTCGTCCAGGCCGTCGCCGATTACGTGCAGCGCATTGCGGTGCACCTCGACGATCCGGACAGGAGGGGTTGCGGTCAGTTCGTCCGAAGCGATCTGTTGCGCGAAAAACGGCTGCCAGCCGAGCGATTGAAGAGTTGACGCCTGCGAGACAGGATTGTCCGCCTTCGGCGTTGGAGGAAAAAATCGGGAGTAGTCACGTGTCATTGGATTGCCCGTGAAATAAACACACGTCATCGGGCGCCCGCGCGGGGCACCGGTTCATGCATTTACGGCTCTCCGGTCTTCAGAGAGCCGGATCACACAAGCTCTGACATCCAATCTCCATAATTGCGCCACTACCGGCGCAAGCTTCAGGTAATCCCTTCCTGCCGGCGTTTCAAGGCTGCTTTCAGGCTGTCGGGTCCCGAACAGGACCTATTCCGGGCGTTCGCCGACATAGGCTGCGCGCGGACGGATCTGCTCCGGCGCCGCGTATTGTTCCAGCGCATGGGCAATCCAGCCGGCGATCCGCCCGGCGCAGAAGAGGATCTTTCCGGCGTCCTTCGGCAGTCCGTAGGCTCTTTGCAGCGCGGCCAGGGCAAAGTCGATGTTGGGCGAAACGCCGTAGAGATCCCGCGCGACCTCGACGATCCGGGGGAGCGCCCGAACCAGGGGATCGTTCGGTTCGCTTTTCACGAGCATGGCAAGCAGATGGTCGGCGCGCGGGTCTCTTTCCCGGTAGATCGTGTGACCGAAACCGGGCAGGGTCTCGCCCCGACTGAGCCGCTCCGACAGGACTATCTCGATATCGGCGTCAGGTCCGATCCCGTTGAGCCAGGCGGTGGCCCGGTCCGACGCCGCGCCATGGCGCGGGCCGGTAAAGGCGCCGAGGCCGGAGAGAAGAGCTGCGTGGATCGGGGCGCGCGTCGAGGCGGCACAGCGCACCGCGAAGGCGCTGGTGTTGAGTTCGTGATCGGCGCACAGCACAAGCGCTGCCCGTATCAGGGTCTTGGCGTTTGCGGGAGCGCCGAAGGCGGCCGCGACCTGGCTATGAACCGGCGTCGTGACGGGCTTCGTGTCGAGAAGTGCCGCCACCCCGTAACGCAGAAGCGCCGCGCCCTTGACGTTGAGCAGCTTCGGCGCCTGGGTATAGGCGGCCTTGTCCTGCAGCGGCCAAGCGGCGAGCGCCATCATCAGCCGGTCCAGCGCCCCCAGCCCTTCCGGCAAGGCGGGCGGGGCTTCGGGCGCCTCCGCCTCGAAGGGATCCTCCGCCGATTGCCACAGAAGGGTCGCCACGGTTTCAAGGGTCGAGGTTTCGGCAAGGACCTGCGCGCTTCGTCCCCGGTAGAAAGGTCCGTCCTCCGAAATCAGGGTCAGTTCGGTTTCCAGGACCGGGTCGCCGGTCAGGGGCCGGGCGCCACCGGGCTCCTCGGCGTCGCGGCGGCCTTTCAGACGCCGGACATCGGCGGCATCGTAGCGGCGTTTTTTTCCAGGACCGGCGACGGAGGAAATCAGCCCCCGGCTCACATAAGCGTAAAGCGTGGCCGGCTGGACGCCTAGCTCGGCGGCCGCTTCCCGGGCGGAGAGAAAAATCGGCTTCGACATGACTTGATTTTATTTATCAACATTGATCAATGCAAATTTTTCTTTCTCCTAGGCGCAAACATGAAAAAGGAGATCGAAATGACCGAAGCGCCGAACATGACCCGGATGACCCCGGACCCGACCGCGGGGCTGGAAGGTGTCGTCGCCGCCACAACACGCCTCAGCAATGTCGACGGCCAGAACGGTGTCCTGATCCTGAACGGCAAGCGGATTGAGGACCTGGCCGGGAAGATGTCCTTTGAGTCGGCGATCGGTCACCTATGGCAGGACGTCGTCGGCACCATGCCCGGCCCCGTTTTGCGGCAGGCCCTCGGCGAGGCGCGCCTTGCGGCATTCTCGATCGTTCCGCTTCTGGAAAGCGCGCCCGAAACGCTGTCGGTCTACGAGCGCATGCAACTCGGCCTTGCCGCCTTGCCCATCATGGGCACCCGATCGGAGGCCATTGCCATCTGCGGCGCCCTGCCGGTGTTTCTGGCCGCGTCCCGCCGGATCGCGCTCAAGCTTGGCCCGATTGCCCCGGACAGCACCCTCGGAACCGCTTCGGACCTGCTGCGGATGCTGCGCGGAGAGAGACCGCCGAAAGACCATTCGGACGCGCTCGACCGGTATCTGGTGACCATTCTGGACCATGGCCTGAACGCGTCGACCTTCACCGCCCGCGTGATCGGATCGACTCAGGCCGGGTTGAAACAGGCGGTTCTGGGCGCGATGGGCGCGTTGAGCGGACCACTGCATGGCGGCGCGCCCGGTCCGGTGCTCGACATGATCGATGCCATCGGTTCCCCGGAAAACACGGAGGACTGGATTTCCGGCGCTCTTGCGCGCAAGGAACGCCTGATGGGCTTCGGACATCGCATCTATCGGACGCGGGATCCACGCGCCGACGTGCTGAAAGCCGGCCTGAGGCACCTCGGCGACAGCAGTCCGAAAGTCCGGCTGGCGGAAAATATCGAACAGGCGGCGCTGGCCGCATTGAAAAAAGCCAAACCGGACCGGCCGCTCGACACGAATGTGGAGTTTTTCACGGCCGTACTGCTCGACGCGATCGGCATCGACCGCAGCCTGTTCACGCCTCTCTTTGCGGTCGGCCGAACGCCGGGCTGGTGCGCTCACGTTCTGGAACAGCAGCAGACCGGCAAACTGATCCGGCCGGCGTCGCGGTATGTGGGACCGGGGGCGGGGTTTTAGTGCCGCTGATTTTTGATTGATCAGAGGTCCTGCCCTTGAGCCTATAAACGCTTACTTATGCCCATGACGCACGAGGCTGCAGGCACCTCATTCCCCTCCAAGGTCACCCCGGCCAAGCGAAGCGCAGAGCCGGGGCCCACTCATTTGCAGAGCGCATCAGGTCAACAAAAAGCCTCGCCCAAAAAGGATAGGCGAGTGGGTCCCGGCTCTCGCTTCGCTCGGCCGGGATGACACCGAAGAAAATTGCAAACCCTCAAATTTGGACCACAAACCATCTTGAATTCACGCCTGACATAGGTCCGAAATCTAGATGGTTTACCTATTGGCCTTGAACCGGGACCAACTCTCCACGTGAAAGAAAAGACCCCGGATCTGCGCTTCACTTCGTCCAGAGAGGGAGTGGACTCGCCTAACTGAACCAGTTCCACCGCTTACGGCAGTCCGTTGGCCTACTCCGCCAGCTGGGCCTCGCGCACGGCGAGTTCGATTTCCTCGACCAGGCCCTCTTCCAGTTCCAGGCGCGCCGCGAGCATTTGCAGGTAGGCTCTTTCCGCGGGGCGGTCCGGTTCGATGGCAAGCCGGGAGGCGGCATAGATCTCAGCAGCACTCTCCGGGCAGGTGGCGCTGGAGACCACCTTGTCCAGATCGAGCGGCGCGCGCAGTTCGTCCATCAGGAAGGCCTTGGCCTCACTGTCGAGACCGGCTTCGTCGATCTTGGCAAAGATCCGATCCTGCTCCTGCGCGTCGATATGGCCGTCGGCCTTGGCCGCCTGGATCATCGCTGTCAAAAGGATCGTCGCCGCTCCGTTTTCACCGCCCGGCTGCTCGGCCGGGTCGAAAGCGGTGCCGCGCGGCCCTTCGAGCGGGATCGGATCGTCCTGCGGGTAGTGCGGGCGCGGCGCGTTCTGCTGGTTGGCCTTGTGGCCCTGATAGGCCTTGTAGGCCAGCCCGGCGACCAGGGCGAGTCCGCCGTAGGTTACGGCCTTCTTGCCGATTTTCCGTCCGGACTTCGTCCCGAGCATCAGGCCCGCGAGGCTGCCGAGCGCCAGGCCGCCGCCTTGCGAGGACAGGAAATCCTTGCCCTGGGACAAGAGATCGCCCGATCCGGATTGCCGGCCGCCCGGCTGGCTTCCGACAAACTGATCCAGCAAGGATTTCGCGTCAAACATGGTCTGCTCCCTAAAATGGCCCGGATCGGGCGGTATCGGTCGGTCTATCAGATGGTATGTTTCGAAAAGCCGCGCAAGTTTCCGTTACACTCGGTGACATTACCGGGATGCGGTTTTTTGATAAAATCAACCAAAACGAGGCAGTTTTGACGCGCAGGACTAAATTTCAGCGCCGTGTCCGGACGGGACTTGCGTCGCTCTGGATGGTTTTCTGCACGCCGGGGCACGCCCTCTCCCTGAACGATTCTTCCGACACCTACGCCTATCTGAGCGACGAGGATCTCCGCAAAGCCTACGCCGACGCGCTCGCTTCGTCCGGAGAGACCACCACCGCGAAGTTCTACGCCTTCAACGTGAAGGGCTGCTCGCCGGCAGCAACACCAGATCCGAAGAGCGGCGATCCACGGACATCCGTCTATATTCATGCCGTCCAGGATCGCGGCCAGCCCAGGGGCCTCGAATATCCGACCTATGTCTTCACGACCGGCCCCAATGCGCGGCATCCGAAACTGGTTCTCAAGATCCATGCCGGTAAACGGCTTTACTTGTCGGACACGATCGTCTGCGAGCCGGAAAACTGCCTTCTTTCCGCGCAACAGGGCTTCTCCGATGCCTGTCTGACCGACCCCTTCGGCACTCCGGCGCCCGGACTTCCGGGCCTGCGCAAGGACTTCTGGTCCGAACTGGCCCACTGGCTGGGGCTTTGAGAAGGCGGCGCCTGAAGCGTCCTTTGCGTCCTAACGGGCCAGCGGCAGCAGATTGTCGTCCTTCAGCGTATCCATCGCAATCGACGAACGCACGTGATGGACGGCCTCCTGGGGCAGCAGGTCGTCATTGATGACCCGGCTCAGGGTTTTCAGGTCCGGCACGACGATCTTCAGCATGTAGTCGAGATCCCCGGTCAGCGTGTGCGCTTCCTGCACTTCCGGCATGGCCGTGACCATGTCACGGAACCGGCGGGCGTTTTCCTTGCTGTGCGCGCCGAGCGTCACGCCGACGAAAGCCGTCACCGCAAGGCCCAGCGCTTCCGGATCGAGCGCCGCCCGATAACGGCGGATCACTCCGGCCTCCTCCAGTTTCTGCCGCCGGCGGGAGACCTGGCTGGCGGACAGTCCGATCTTCCCGCCGAGCTCCGCATTGGTCAGGGCGGCGTTTTCCTGCAAGATCGCAAGCAGCTTCACGTCAAAGCCGTCCAGCGCAACAGACATGTGTCAATTTCCTTTCTGATGCGTTTTTCATGCACGATCTTACGCAATAACCCGTGCTTTGCACACACCCTGCGCGCGTTTCCCGGCATTTTGAACAGACCCATTTTCCAAAGGAGGACCAGCCATGGGACCATTCCCGCATGACGCCCCGCCCGCGCGGATTACCGAAGACAACCCGGCAGGCACGGACGGTTTCGAGTTCGTCGAGTTCGCGCATCCGGAGCCGGAAAAGCTGGACGCCTTGTTCCGCAAGATGGGCTACGCACCGGTCGCCCGCCACAAGACCAAGGCCATCACGCTCTACCGCCAGGGCGACATCACTTACGTTCTGAATGCTGAACCCGGCAGCCACGGCATGCGCTTCGTCGAAGAACACGGCCCTTGCGCTCCCGCAATGGCGTGGCGGGTGGTCGACGCGCAGGAGGCGTTCAATCACGCGGTCGCCAAAGGTGCGCAACCTTACGAGGGGGGCGGAAAAGTCCTGGACGTTCCGGCCATTGTCGGCATCGGTGGGTCTCTGCTTTATTTCATCGACACTTACGGCGAAAAAGGCTCCGCCTATTCAGCGGACTTCGACTGGCTCGACGCGCCGGACCCGAAGCCAGAAGGCGTCGGCTTCTATTATCTCGATCACCTCACCCACAATGTCTATCGCGGCAACATGGACAAGTGGTGGGATTTCTACCGCGATCTGTTCAACTTCCGGCAGATCCATTTCTTCGATATCGACGGCCGCATCACCGGCCTGGTCAGCCGGGCGATCACCAGCCCCTGCGGCAAGATTCGCATCCCCTTGAACGAATCCAAGGACGATACAAGCCAGATCGAGGAATATCTGAAAAAATACCGGGGTGAAGGCATTCAGCACATCGCGGTCGGCACAGACAATATCTACGACAGCACCGACAAGCTGGCCGCGAACGAGCTGAAGTTCATGCCCGGCCCGCCGGACACCTATTACGAGATGTCCCACGAGCGCGTCAAAGGCCACGACGAGCCGCTGGAGCGGATGAAGCGCCACGGCATCTTGATCGACGGAGAAGGCGTCATCGACGGCGGCATGACAAAGATTCTTCTGCAGATCTTCTCCAAGACCGTCATAGGCCCGATCTTCTTCGAGTTCATTCAGCGAAAAGGCGACGAGGGGTTCGGCGAAGGCAATTTCCGCGCGCTGTTCGAGTCGATCGAGGAAGACCAGATCCGGCGCGGCGCGCTCAAAACGGAAGCCGCCGAATAACCCCGGCGGCAATGCACCAGGTTCCGCCGGTGAAACAGTCCGGCGGAACCGCCTCAAGGAGAATACCGTCACGCGAAGGCAGGATTCCTGCCAGTGTCACTTCTACGGAGGTGCTATTTTTGGCGAGAGGAAAGCAGTGGTTTCATGCCGATCCGTTTCGGGCGAAAAAAGTTTACGGTAAAATTTTTTAATTAACTCGTTGATTTTTATCATTAATTTATTTCACAAGGAAACTTTATCGAAAATAATCGAGCAGTTTTTCGATTCTTTCTGGAAGAAGCCTGACCCAGAGGGGTTTTGTCAGTAGAGGCTGCCGAGTAGGCCCTCTGTTGCATTGTCTAAGCACAAACTTGTTTCCTCCGCGTCTGACGCGGAGGTTTTTTTTGGCCAAATGCTGGACAGGCCTCGATACGCCCCCCTATACATATGGTTGTATTTTGCTGATCTGCTGCTCAGGGAGTATTGCCCTTGACCATAACGCTCAAAATGCCCGGGGGCGGCAAAGAGAAGATTAAACCGGCCAGCGTCCTGGTGGTTCGCGAGCCGCTCGATTTCGAACGGGACGAATCCCCCGAGGTTCAGGCCATGGTGCTCGGATCCGGCTATCGTCTTTATCCGGCAGTTTCCGTCAACGATCTCATAAACCTGATCGGCGGAGAAACCACATTGGTCCGCCTGACCGCCCCGACAGGGACACCCCTCTTCGTTAACGCCGAAAGGGTGACGGACCGGGACGCCCGGTCCGCGATCGTGGATCACGAGGAGACGAATTCGGTCCTTCTTTTCGGGCCCGGTCCCAATTCTAACCGCATTCGGGTAAGAGAGACCAAGGAAGACCTCGTTCTCCTCTGGCAAAAACACGGTCTGGACGTCTCTGTTCTCGACTAGGGAGAGCCCGGGGGCTGATTGGCGATCAGCCTCGCGAACAGGCCTTCGCTTCCAGCACATCCCAGACCTTCGCCGCGACATCCGGGCCGCCGAGCTTCCGGATCGCGCGGATACCGGTCGGCGCGGTAACGTTGATTTCCGTGAGCCAGCCGTCGATGACGTCGATCCCCACCAGGATCAGTCCCTTTTCCTTCAGGGACGGCCCGAGACGGGCGCAGATCTCGCGTTCCTTGTCCGTCAGGTCGCTTTCGGTCGGCGCCCCGCCGCGCACCATGTTGGAGCGCAGGTCGCCGGCCGCCGGCACGCGGTTGACCGCGCCCGCGAACTCGCCGTCCACCAGCAGAATGCGCTTGTCGCCGTGTTTCACGTTGGGCAGGAACTGCTGGATTACCCAGGGCTCGCGGAAGGTCACGTTGAAGAAGTCGTAGAGCGAGCCGTAGTTCAGGTCGTCGCGGGTTATGCGGAACACCGCCGCGCCGCCGTGGCCGAAGAGCGGCTTCATGACGATATCGCCGTATTCCTCGCGGAAAAGATCGATTTCCGCCCGGTCCTTGGTCACCAGCGTCGGCGGCATCAGATCCGCGAACTCCGTGACGAAGAGTTTTTCCGGCGCGTTGCGGACCTCCACCGGATCGTTCACCACCAGCGTCTCAGGGTGGATCTTCTGCAGGATGTGGGTCGCGGCGATATAGGAGAGGTCGAAGGGCGGGTCCTGGCGCATCAGCACCACGTCGAAGTCGCGCATGTCGAAGCGCTTCTTCTCGCCGAAACTGAAGTGATTGCCCTGTTCGTCGTGCACCTCCACCGGCTCCAGCGCGCAGTAGACATCATCGCCGCGCATGGCAAGACGCTCGGGCGTGTAGTGATAGAGTTCATGCCCCCTGGCCTGCGCCTCCAGCATGAGCGCGAAAGCACTGTCGCCGGCGATGTTGATGGTGGAGATATGGTCCATCTGGACCGCGACTTTCAGGGCCATGAGGCAACTCCCGGCGGGACGCGATACGCGTTTTGGGATTTCAGATCGGTTGGTCCAGATATGCGGTTTGGGTACCGCTTTGTCCAGAGGCAGCTCACCAAGCCCCGACTTTGGTCTCGGTCGGGTGAAGCCCATTCAGTGCTCCTCGGCGTAACTCACCGGGAACAGGGTCGGTGGTGTCGGACACAAAGAGGACTTGCTGTTTGCGCCGTCTCCCCCCTTGCGGGGGAGATGTCCGTGAAACGGACAGAGGGGGGTACAGCGGTGCTGCAACACGAGACGCTGAATGAATTCGAGAGCCTCGTCCCCCCTCTGTCAGCTAAAGCTAACATCTCCCCCGCAAGGGGGGAGACGGGTGCAAGCTGCAACGCTCAAGGAACCAAGAGATATCCGAACCGGACATGCAGAAGGACGTTCCAACGACACTCAGATCGGTCGTAACGCACCCAAAGCCTACTCCCACGCCTCAAACGCATTGACGATCCGCTCAGGCAGTGCCCAGGGGCGGATGACGACGACGTCGAAACGCAAGGTGTAGAAACCGGCCTTCGGGTGTTCGGCGACGAAGATCCGGGCGGCGCGCGAAATGCGTTTGCGGCTTGCCGGCGTCACCGCCTCCAGCGCGGCTGCCCGCGTCCTGCGGGCCTTGACCTCGACAAAGGCCACCGTCTTGCGCCGCTTCGCGATCAGGTCGATCTCGCCCGCCTTTGTCTTGTACCGATGCTTTAGAATGCGCCAGCCTGTCAGCCTCAGATACCAGGCCGCCCAGGTTTCGGCGGAGAGACCAAGCGCATGCGCCCGGCGGCGTTCCCTCGTCGTGACCGGGCCGCGGCGGGAGCGCCCCATCAGTCTGCCGCGCCCTTCAGTTCGAGCGCGCGCCTGTAGACCTCGTTGCGGTCAAGTCCGGTGGCTTTGGAGACTTTTTTGGCCGCAGCGCTCACGGGCATGTCGGCCAGCGCTTCCTCAAGAAGCCTGTCGAGATCGGCGGCCTCCGCTTCCGGAGCGTCTTCGGGAGGCCCCACCAGAATGACGATTTCGCCCTTCACGGCCCGGTCCTCGAACGCGTCCGCCAGAGTTTCGAGAGACCCGCGCTCGAAGGTCTCGAACCGCTTGGTCAGTTCCCGCGCGACCACCGCCTCCCGGTCCGCGCCCAGCGCACCAGCCATCAGCCGCAGCGTCGCGCCGGTGCGGTGGGGCGACTCGAAGAAGATCAGCGTCGCCGGAACCTTCGCCAGCTCCTCCAGGCGCCGGGTTTTGGGTCCCGCCTTTTGCGGCAGAAAGCCGGCGAATAGAATGGTGTCGCTCGGCAGGCCGGAGGCGACCAGTCCGGCGAGCGGCGCGGAGGCGCCGGGGATCGGGATGACCTTGAAGCCTTCGGCCACGACATCGCGGACAAGCCGGTAGCCGGGATCTGAAACCAGCGGCGTGCCCGCGTCGGAGACGAGCGCCACGGCACGGCCCTCGGCCAGTTCCGCCAGGATCTTCGGTCTCTGCTTGTCCGCGTTGTGCTCGTGATAGGCCATCAGCGGCGCCTTGAGCCCGAATTTCTGGGTCAGCGTCGCGGTGACCCTGGTGTCCTCGCAAGCGATGACGGCGCACGCCGCCAGGGTTTCGAGCGCACGGACCGTGATGTCGCCGAGATTGCCGATCGGCGTCGAGACGATGTAAAGGGCAGGCTCCAGATTGGGGGCGGAAAAGGCATGTTCGGAAATGCTGAAACGGTTTTTGTCCGCCTGTTCAGGCGGTGAGTCGGTGCTCATGGACATCCCTTCCAAACCGGTCCAAAACCCGGCGAATCCGCTTGCCTGGCAATACACTTTGCCCTGCGCTACCCGCAGATCACGCCCCTTGCAAGGCAAATCCACTATTGATCGGACCAGAGCGCCTTTGAAAGGCCGCTTGAACTTTACATGTCCCCGGCGAATACGTAAGTCTTTCTCAAAGACTCTAGATAGAAATACGGCAATGGAACAGCAGGGCAAATTCGTTCAAAAGCGCAGACGGAGTTTATTGAGATCGGTGCTTGCCGGCGCCGGCACGCTGTTTCTTGCCGGTTGCATGGGCTCGACGCTCGGCTCGCTTCCCGGAGATCAGGTCCAGCCTGAAGCCCTGCCGCAGGTCAGCGGCGAGGTTATCGGCACCGGTGGCGTGCGTGTCGGTCTCCTGCTGCCGCTCACCGGCAACAGCGGCATCGGCACGGTCTTCAAGAATTCGGCCGCGCTCGCCCTGCAGAATTTTCCGAACGCGGATGTTCAGCTTCTGGTGAAGGACACGGGCGGCACGGCGGAAGGCGGCCGCGCGGCGGCACAGGCCGCGATTTCCGAAGGCGCGGAACTGATCCTCGGTCCGGTCTTCGCACCGGCGGTCAAGGGCGCGGCAACGGCGGCACGGGCCACGGGCGTTCCCGTCATCGCCTTTTCGACCGATACCTCGGTCGCCACCCGTGGCGTCTATCTCTTGAGCTTCCTCCCGGAAACCAACGTCAAGCGTGTCATCGGCTATGCCAACAGCCAGCAGAAGAGCTCCTACGCCGCCCTGATCCCCGAAGGCCCCTACGGTTCCGTCGTGGAAACGGCGTTCCGCCAGGAAGTCGGCCGCGGCTCGGGCCGGATCGCGTCGATCCAGCGCTACAAGGCAAACGGCTCAGATACGTCCGACCTGGTCGCCAAAACGGCCGCGCTCAAATCGGTTCTGACGAGTGTCGACGCGCTGTTCGTTCCCGAAGGCGGCAACGTTCCGGCGGTCGTGGTGCAAACGCTGGTCAGCCAGAGCGCCAATCTCGGCAATGTCAAACTGCTCGGCTCCGGCCAATGGGACTCGCCCCAG
This sequence comes from Roseibium aggregatum, assembly GCF_017309185.1. Taxonomy (GTDB): domain Bacteria; phylum Pseudomonadota; class Alphaproteobacteria; order Rhizobiales; family Stappiaceae; genus Roseibium; species Roseibium aggregatum_B. The sequence goes on from NZ_JAEKJZ010000006.1 coordinate 54,575, forward strand.
GTCAAGAACAACCAGGTTCTTGCCGGATCGTGGTTCCCGGGACCGGAAGACAAGGGCTTTCAGGCCTTCGCACAGCGCTACCGGACCACCTACGGCTCCACGCCTCCGCGCAACGCCAGTCTCGTCTATGACGGCGTAACGCTTGCCGCCGGCCTGATCCGGTCCGCCGGGCCGGAGCGCTTCAAACAGTCCGTCCTGACCAACCGGGACGGCTTCATCGGCATTGACGGCCTGTTCCGTTTCCAATCCAATGGCCTCAACCAGCGGGGCATCGCGGTCTATCAGGTGACCGGCAAGGGCGCCCAGGTGATCTCACCTGCCCCCCGGGATTTCCGAACCGGGTTCTAGGACAGCCTGCCTGCTTTTGGAGTTTTGCGTGACATGTTGAGCGGCAAAGAGATCGTGCTGATCGTCTCCGGCGGGATCGCCGCCTACAAGTCGCTCGATCTGATCCGGCGGCTGAAGGAACGCGGCGCCCGGGTCATTCCGGTGATGACCGCCGGTGCGCGGGAATTCGTCACGCCGCTTGCCGTCGGCGCGCTGTCGGCGGAGAAGGTCTTCACCGATCTCTTCGACCGGGAGGCGGAACACGATGTCGGCCACATCCGTCTGGCCCGGGACCACGACCTGATCCTGATTGCGCCCGCCACCGCGAACCTGATGGCGAAAATGTCCCATGGCATCGCCGACGATCTGGCCACCGCCGTTCTGCTGGCGACCGACAAGCCGGTTCTGGCCGCCCCCGCCATGAACCCGAAGATGTGGCTGAACCCGGCCACGCAGCGCAATCTCGAGGTGCTGAAGGACCGCGGCGTGCATTTTTGCGGGCCCGCGTCCGGCGAGATGGCCGAAAGAGGCGAGGCGGGCATCGGCCGGATGAGCGAGACCCTGGACATCGTCGCGGCCGCGGAATCGGTCCTGCGCGACGAGGCCATCAAGGCCAGCGTATTGCCGCTTGCCGGCAGACATGTACTCATCACCGCGGGCCCGACCCACGAGCCCATCGATCCGGTCCGCTACATCGCCAACCGCTCCTCCGGCAAGCAGGGCTATGCCCTGGCGCGCGCCGCCTACGAGGCCGGGGCCCGGGTGACCCTGGTGTCCGGGCCGGTGGAATTGCCGGACCCTGCCAATATCGATGTGGTCCGCGTGGACTCCGCCGCCGATATGCTGATAGCCGTCGAGGCCAACCTTCCGGCGGATATCGCCATCATGGCCGCCGCCGTCGCCGACTGGCGCGTGGCCGCGCAGGGCGCTCAGAAAATCAAGAAGGACGGCAGCGGCAAACCACCGGCGCTGGAGCTGGCCGAGAACCCGGATATTCTGGCCACCGTCGGCCATCACGACAGCCTGCGTCCCGGCCTGCTGATCGGCTTCGCCGCCGAGACGCAGAACCTCATAGACAACGCCCGATCCAAGCTGGAGCGAAAAAACGCCGATTGGATCGTCGCCAACGATGTCAGCCCGGAGACCGGTATCATGGGCGGCGACGCCAACACCGTCCGGCTGGTGACCCGGGACGGCGTCGAGGACTGGCCTGAAATGGGCAAGACGGATGTGGCGCGCAGGATCATCGCGCGGGCGGCGGAAGCGTTGGCCAGGTCCTCATAGACAGGCCAAGCCGTCCTCACGCCGCGAAGCGGAAATAGCTCATGCTGAGAGAGCCGTATTCATAGCTGCGGTGGAGAAGCTCGGGGTGCGCGTCCGGACCGCCGGCACCGAAGGCGAAGAACAGCGGCAGAAGGTGTTCCTCCGTCGGATGGTTGAGCCGGAAATCCGGAGCGTCGTTCAGATCCCTGAAGTAGTCGGACGTACCGGTCTGCAGGCCCCGGTCGACCCAATTGTCGAACCGGACAGCCCAGTCTTCCGGTGCCGTCCCCTGTGGCCTGATCGCGCGCAGATTGTGCGTCGTGCTGCCGGAGCCAACGATGAGCACGCCTTTTTCCTTGAGCGGTGACAAGGCTTTTCCGAGCGCATACAGGGACGACGGCGTGCTGCCGTTCGGCAGGGACAGCGCGGTGACCGGAATGTCGGCACTCGGGAAGGCCAGGGACAAGGGCACCCAGGCGCCGTGATCGAGGCCCCATTCGCTGTCCAGCTCGACATCGTAGCCGTTTTCCTCAAGAAGCCGCGCGGTCTCGTCGACCCTTTTTTCTTCCGCCCTGGCCGGATAGGAGATCTCATAGAGCGGTTTCGGAAAACCGTAAAAATCATGATAGGTGCGCAGCGGACCGGGTGCGGAGAGCTTGAGCCCGTCCGTTTCCCAGTGCGCGGACAGGACCAGGATGGCCTCCGGCTTTGGCTGACCGGCGGCGAAGCTTTTCAGGAAGCGGCTGGCGGCGGTATCCTCGAGCGCAAGGGTCGGTGCGCCATGGGCCAAAAAGACAGGGGAAATGCTGGACCGAACTTCCGGCATGGGGGTCACTCCATTGATCTTGAATGTGTGACCTTGAAGATAATCGCACGGCGCCGGATCATTAGCCCAATTCTTTAAGAAGGGCTGTTCGGTCTCGTCAAACAATCACCAAGTCGTGTTCCGCCCCCGGAGCCTGACAACTGTCCGGGGGCGGCAGACGTCACCGATTTTACTTGTAACCCAGATTGATCAGCTGAACCCGGCGGTTCACGGCCGCATCCGGATTGGCGGGATCGCGCAACTGCTCCTCGCCGAGACCGACCGCGAAGAGGTACTCGCCCGGCACCCGGAATGTGGTCACCAGCGCCTCGCGAACCGCCTGCGCCCGCTTGCGGGACAGCTCCAGATTATAGTCGCGGGCACCTTTCGCGTCCGTGTGGCCGACGATGAAGAACGTCTGTCCCTGCAGATAGGGTGTGTGCAGCGCGTCCGCGATCAGTCCGACTGTCTCGTAGGATTCCGGCCGGATACGCGCGGAATCGAAATCGAAGGTGATTTCGACGTTGAACTGCCGGAGCGACGCCAGCTTGTCGGCAAGGGGCAGGCTTTGCGGCGCGTTGGCGCCGGGGTATTTCTCGATGTTTTCAATCGCCGCTTTCTGCAGTTCGTCGGCGGTCAGATCCACCTTCTGCTGCGCACCCTGCAGGGAATTGATGATCTCGTTACGGCTCAGTTTTGTCTGCGCGATACCGCCCGACACGGACAGGCCAAGAAAGACTGCCGCAACGCCGGCAAGAGCAAAATTTTTCATGGGGTCTCTCCCGAAAGGCATTAGCGGTAACCAGCCAGATCGATGGCCGTGTTGCATTTCTTGCTGACCGACGGCGCGGCCTTCAGCAGACAGCGCAAAATATGACCCGCGCCCGGCTGCACGCCCTTGCAATACTGCTGTGCGTCGCGATTGCACAATTTCGGCGCTTCGGCCTGCGCCGCAAGGCGCTCCTGGATCAGCGAAATGACGACCACCCGGTCGGCATTGCATTTTTGCGAGACTTTTGCCTCGTTCTGCGCAAGACACTGGGTAATGCCGTTGTTGGCCAGCGTTGCGGATTTACAGTAACTTTCGATGTCCTTGCCGCAGCTAGCCGCCAGGATCTTGATGGCGTCGGCAAAACCGACCGTCTGCGCGCCGGCGGCCGGCGCCGCGGCAAGCAGCACGCCTGTCGTGAATGCAAAAATCAAATGTCTCATGTCGCGATCTCCCAATTATGTATCAGCGCGAAGGACGGAAGTCTTTCAGGAGAACGTAACGGCTTCAAGTCGCTCTTTCGATTTTATGAGTATTCCACGTTGCATCCATGGCAAGGCTTGGCCTTGACACCATCCGGCGAATATCGTCCTTCAGCGAAGTTTCCGACCCCAACCGCCGGTAGCCCATCATGCAAGTCACCCTTGAATTCAAACGCCTCGACCATGGCAGCGATCTGCCCCTGCCGGCCTACCAGTCCGAGCAGGCGGCGGGTCTCGATCTGCTGGCGGCGGTCGACGCCCCGGTCACCCTCAAACCGGGAGACCGCGCGCTGGTGCCGACCGGACTGGCCATGGCCCTGCCGTCCGGGTTCGAGGCACAGGTGCGTCCGCGTTCCGGACTTGCGGCGAAACACGGCGTCACGGTCCTGAATACACCCGGCACGATCGACGCGGACTACCGGGGCGAGGTAAAGGTCATCCTGATCAATCTGGGGGACGCCGATTTCACCGTGAACCGGGGAGAGCGGATCGCGCAAATGGTGATCGCTCCCGTTGTTCAGGCGGATATCCAGGAAGTCGAAGCCCTTTCGGACACCACGCGCGGCGCAGGCGGTTTCGGCTCGACCGGCCGGAGCTGACCCGGAGCGGCAGTTTCGAACCACCGGGACCGTTTTTGGGAGAACCGTTTTTCCCGGTACTGCCGGATAGGCATATAGAAGACCTTACCACGGCGAGAGACCCGTATTATTCTGCAATCCGAAAAATTTACAGGCCGGCGGCGGAAATGCCGGTTCCTTGGGAGAGAGTCATGACCATGAGAACGAGCGGACGCGGGAAGATCTACAATTCCGTTACCGAAACCATCGGCGATACGCCGATCGTACGGCTGGATCGCCTTGCCAAGGCCCACGATGCAAAGGCGAACCTGCTTGCCAAGCTCGAGTTTTTCAATCCGCTGTCCAGCGTCAAGGACCGGATCGGCGTCGCCATGATCGAGACGATGGAAGCGGAAGAGAAGATCGCGCCCGGCAAGACGACACTCGTGGAACCGACCTCGGGAAACACCGGTATCGCGCTCGCCTTCGTGGCGGCGGCGAAGGGCTACCGGCTCATCCTGGTGATGCCGGAAACCATGTCCGTCGAACGCCGCAAGATGTTCAAGATCCTGGGTGCGGAACTCGAGCTGACCGAGGGCCCGAAAGGCATGAAGGGCGCCATTGCCCGCGCCGAGGAACTTGTCGCCGAGATCGACGGCGCGGTCATGCCGCAGCAGTTTGAAAATCCGGCCAATCCGGAGATCCACCGCAACACGACCGCAGAGGAGATCTGGAACGATACGGACGGCAAGGTGGATGTGTTCGTTTCCGGTATCGGCACCGGTGGCACCATCACCGGGGTGTCTCAAGTGCTGAAGGCCCGCAAACCCGGTTTGCATGTGGTGGCTGTCGAGCCGGAGGACAGCCCCATCCTGTCCGGCGGCAATCCTGGTCCGCACAAGATCCAGGGTATCGGCGCGGGGTTCGTGCCCGCCGTCCTGGATACGTCGGTCTATGACGAGGTCCTGGCCATTGCAAACGAAGAGGCCTTTGCCATGGCCCGGGAGGTCGCAAGACTGGAAGGCATTCCCGTCGGCATCTCTTCGGGCGCCGCACTCACCGCCGCCATCCGCGTCGCCCGGCGCGACGAGATGGCCGGCAAGAACATCGTCATCATCATTCCGTCCTTCGCCGAACGCTATCTGACGACGGGTCTTTTCGACGGGTTGTGATCAACCTGCCTCACCCAGGACAGGGCGGGCTGGTCGATGTCGTTTGAACGATAACTGAACTTCAGTTGTCGTCCCTGCGAAGGCAGGGATCCAGTAAACGCAAACGCTGGAAGCTTCAAAAAAGAACGACCGGGACGACAAAACAGGGTACGGGCGTTCTAGAAGCCTACCGGTAATGCAGCACCCGGCCAATCGTGTTCATCAGGATCTGGGCCGCGAGGGTGGAGGTCGAGCCCGTCGGATCGTAGTCGGGCGCGACCTCGACAAGGTCGATTCCAACGATGTGACCGCGTTGCGCGAGCCCGTCGATCAGTTCCAGAACCTCATAATAGAGAAAACCGCCGTGGCTCGGGGTTCCCGTGCCCGGCGCGATGGAAGGGTCGAAGGCGTCGATATCGATGGTGAGGTAATACCGCTTGCCCTCGGGGATCCGTGCCAGCATGCCATCGATGCCGAGCTTGCGGACGTGCCGCACGGACTGGATGTCGGAGCCCATGCGCCTTGCATCCTCGTAACCGTCCCGCGCGGTTGAAGACACATTGCGGATGCCGATCTGCGTGAGGCCCGTGACATAGGATTTCTCCGCCGCCCGGCGCATGGGGTTGCCATGGCCGTAGCGTACGCCGTGACGTTCGTCGACGAAGTCCAGATGCGCGTCGATCTGCACCACGTGGATCGGCTCCTCGCCGTCGAAGGCGTTGATGCAGGGAATGTTGATGGAGTGATCGCCGCCGAGCACGACGGGAATGGCGCCGGCCGCCAGAATTTTGCGCACGCCGTGCTCGATGCGCCTGTGGCTTTCGAGCGTATCGGTATGCACGATATCCGCATCCCCGATATCGACGATACGCGTGGTCCCCGCCGGCAGATAGGTGATGTCGTCCTCGAAATCGTAGGCGCCGGCATGGCCGAAGGAAAACAGGGTCGAGGCGTCCCGGATGGCGCGGGGGCCCATGCGGGCGCCCGAGCGCCACTGGGTTCCGAAATCGAAGGGTGCGCCCATGACCGCGACATCCGCGTCAATCGCGTCCCAGTCCGGCTGATAGGGATATTTCCCGAAAGTGCAGATCCCGACAAAGGGCAGGTTCAGCCGCCCGCCCTCATACCCGTGCGATGCCATCCAGTGCCTCCTGATTCAAGCTGGCGGCACTAGATCACCGATTGGGTCGAAACAAAAGAAGGTCTTGTTTTAAATTTGAGAATCCGGGCCCTGTCTAGCGGATGATCACCGCCGTTCCCGTGGCGCTGACCATCAGCATGGAGCCGTTCTGGCCGACGGTTTCATAGTCGAGATCGACGCCGATCACCGCGTTGGCCCCCATCGCCTGCGCACGCTGGCACATTTCGTCGACCGCGATCGTGCGCGCCTTTTCCAATTCCTCCTCGTAGGCCCCGGAGCGGCCGCCGACGATATCGCGAATGCCGGCGAAAATGTCCTTGAACAGGTTCGCGCCCAGGATCGCCTCTCCGGTGACGAGCCCCTTGTAGTCCAGATCCTTGCCTTGAATTGTATTCGTGGTGGTCACCAGCATATGTCGTCTCCATCGTTTTATCGCGTTGCGGAAGGGAACACGGGAAGCTGAAGAAAGCCTTGCCGGTCCTGCAGGGCGGGGAAGAAAATATCACGAAATGCAGAAGCGATAGCTGGCCTCAAGAATACGGCGATCCATGTCCGACAGCTCCAGTTCACCGCGTATCTCGCCGCCGTCGGCCATTGCGAGAAACAGGCTGAACCGGAACTTGAGGGACTTGCCCAGAAGCTCCACCGCCTCCCGGGAGAGCAGGATCTCGTAGGCCTGATTGCCGGCCCGGCGGATGCGCTTGTCCCCTACAGAAGCCTTGATGGTCCCGCTTTCCGTTGCGAAAAAGAGCATCGTATCGGGCACATAGCTGTCGGGAACGACGTTATCGGCCGTAATCAGCAGGTAGGGCATGCTGTCCCGGCAGTAGGCGGTCAGCTGTTTCGCCACATCGTAGAGCCGTGTTTCGCCCTTGCGCTTGGCGGCGGCCACGAGACCGTCCTTGTAGGGCTCCAGGAAGAATTCGCCGAAACCGCGCGGCGTGACCAGGGAAAAGGCGAGAAGCTGCTCCCGATCCGGGTAGAACATGTCGTCCGACCGTGCCTCGCTGCCGAGCACAAAAATACGGGCATCGATATCCATCTCCAGAAGATACCTGACGATGACGCTGGACAACTCCTGTGCCTGCATGAGGGCGGTTTCCAGTTTCGCCGCCGAAACCTCCCCGGCCCTGGGCGCGCTCAGATAGAATTGGTGAAATCCGAGCCTGTTGCCTTCCGGCACCTGGCGCACCGTGCCTCCCAGAAAGACGTAGGCACAGGCGCTGGCGCAGACGCCACCCGTACTGACCTCACCGAAGTTTCCGTCGAGCTTCCAGACGCCCACCCGGGTTTCCAGACCTCTTGCGCGGATCAGCTCTCCCAGTTTCAGGCCGGCCAGCAGGCTGCCGCCCGGACTGTGCAGGAGCACCTTGTTGCCGTCGGAATGGTCTTCGTCCAGGTATTTTTGAAACGCTTGCGGTGTGTCCTTCGATATCGTCCCGACTGCGCGAATGTAGCAAGACGCCGCGGAATTGCCGGCGCAGACATTTTCGAAGGTCATTTCGCTGTCGAACGGGTCCTGGGCCGAGGCTTCCGGCGCGAAACCTCCGAAAACCAGTCCGGCGAGAAACCAGGCAACAATCCGAACCCGCGCACCAAGCGGCGTTCCGCTTCTGTCAAACATGCCAGCTCCTGAAAAGTCATATTGAAAATGTAATCCGTCAGCTCCCAAGACGTGGAGCCTCGAAATGAAAAAAGCAAGACGTCGAGGAGACCGGAGACCGGAAAACGGCAGGCCTTCAATTGCGGCGAAGTTTGCTCGGACAGGTCAGTCCTTGAGCAGAGACGGACACTTCGAAGGATCCTGTCCGAGGGAGCGAAGAAACCCTTCCATGCCGCCCGGGTGCTTTTTCGCGAGCTCCATCACCTGGGCGGGACGATAGGGCTCGTCCATCTCCCTGAACTCGGCCGGATCGCTGCACATGCGCTTGGCGACCGTCGGATCGATCGAGAGGTTGGCGGCTTCCGGATAGCCTTCCAGCGGGCGCACCCCCTTGCCGAGCTTGAACCGCGCCGCCTCGGCGAGGACATACGTCAGCGTCCGGGTCTTGCCGATCTCGTCCTGAACGAAAGGCCGGAAGAACCGCAGGAAATCCTGGTCGACCGCCAGTCCCAGAGCTTTCGCGCGGTCGACAATCCAGTGGAGCGCGACATTCGCCATGCCGTCGTTGCCATAGCTGCCGCCGACATTCCCGTGCGCGCCGGCGAACCAGCGCTGTTCGAGCGTCTGATGGCTGTCGCAGCCCAGCCAAACTTCAGGACGGAAATCGTAGCGTTCCTCGTCGATGGCCAGCGCCTGAACGGCGGTACGCACGCAGGACGCCGGTTTTGGGCGTACGTGAAAGGACTTCTCGTCAACCGAAGTGCCATGGGTGGAGCGAAACCGGGACCCGAGCGACATTACCGTATCCCAGACCCCAAGCAGCGCAATTTCCACCGGACGGATCCGGTCCGCCGGAATGTCGCCCTTCGAGCTTCTGACTTCGCGCGGATCTCCCCGGCCTTCGGTCTTCAGGTAGAGGCCGAAGAATTCGGGAATGTAATAGGCATCGTTCTTGGCCGGTACGCCGCCGAGCCAGGAAATGAACTGGGTCAGGCCGCGCGCCTGCGCCGCGCCGCGGCTGAAGCCGAAAACGTAGATTTCCTCGCCTTCCAGATAGTTGTTGGACAGGAAGGTCATCGCCTGTTCGATATTGGCTTCGAAGCCCGCCCCCCACGCGCCGCCCAGCTTGCTGTCCGCGAAATTGAGCAGCCGGTTGCTGATCCCGGGATAGAGCCCCTGCGCGCCGACGCCGGAATCGTAATAGGTGATCTGCCGCGACACGCCGTCCGGCGCCACAGGCAGGATCGCGCGGGCGAGTTTCAGCGGATTTGTCGGCTTGAGGACCTTGGTCTTGTCGTCGCGCTCGCGCGTGTTGGACGTGCTGTTCCAGGTTCCGTCGAGACAAAGGATCAGTCTGTTGGCCACAACGCTTCCCTTCAAACCCTAAATGGAAATATCGATGAACGTCTCACCCGGGCCCGGAAACCTCAGGATGTCCCGGCGCCCGCCTCCCTGGAGAACCTCGTCCAGCACCGGCCCCAGGTTTTCCTTCCTGAATTCCCTGTGCGACTTGAGCTCCTCGGGGCCGTAAGTCATGTGCACCGTGTAATTGAGCTCCGGGCGAGCCTCGAACAGCATCCTGAAGGTGTGCGGTTCCGGGTTGCCGTGCTTGCCGTCGCCGCACATGAGATAATGGTCCGCCTTGACCCGCTCGAAGAATTCAGGGGTCACGTTGCGGTCGCTGCCGTGATGCGGCAGCTTGACGATGTCGAAATGGACGGAACCGCCGGGCGCGAGACGTCCGGTCTCCTCCAGCCATTTCAGGATCATCACTCCGCGCGCGTCACCTGTCAGCAGCGCCGTCTTCCCGTTCGCCTTTGCGATCACGACAAGCGATGCGAGATTTGACACGGAAGTGTCCATGCTGCGTGCCGCCGGTTCGGCGTCGGCCTCCTTTTCAAGGATCTTCTTCAGTTCCCTGGCCCATTTCTTCCGCAGGTCGTCGATCTGCTCTTGCGCCGGACCTATGAGGTCGAGGCTGAGGTCACCGCAGGTCCAGGGCGTCGAGGCATTGCCCTGCAGGGCCATCCGGCCGTCGAACCGCTGGTTCACGTCGATGTTCAGGGCCTTGAGGTCGAGGCGGAGCTGACGCCCCTGACCGACGCTGGCCAGAACGAGTTTCGAATCGTGCGGATCGAACCCGTCAAACCGGATTTCCTCCAGCGCGCTTGCAAGCGAGGCCGCCTCGCCACGCCGCGAGGCCGGCGAAGACCCGGTCAGATCGGCGATCGTGTCGGCAAAACTGTTGTGCCACGCCCGGCGGATATCGACGATCGGGTCGCGCTCCTCGTTCCGCGCCTCGATAAGCTCGTCGGTCAGGTCGAGGATGCCATCGATGTGATCGGCGTCGATATGGCTGACCATCATCAGATCGATGACGGGCGGTTCGCCGCCGTTTGCCGGAAGCGCGCGTAGCTGGTCACGCAGGAAACGGCGGTAGACGCCGGACGGTCCGCCGTCGATCAGAACGGTCGCTCCGCCAGCGAAGAGCAGCAGACTGTCGCCATGCTTGGCCTTCACCGCCCGTAGTGTCAGATCGGTCATGTTGATCTCCTACACAAATTGCAGTGCCCGCAGGACGTCGACGAGACCGTGCCCCTGGAAATAGCGTTCCCGGCCGAGATCAGTCGCCGTCTCGCAGAGGATCCGCTTGATTTTTTCCGGCTGGGCCACGAGTTCCGTATGACGGGCCATCAGCATGGCGGCCGCACCGCTCACGTGAGGCGCCGCCATGCTGGTGCCGTCCTTGTATTCCGCCCGGTTATAGGGCGTCGGCCCATGGATCTTCTCGCCCGGCGCGACCAGATCGGGTTTCAGCCGGCCGTCTCCCGTCGGCCCGCGGCTCGAGAAGTAGCTCACGCCGTATTCGTGGGGCCTCTTGCGATGGGTCGCGCCGACGGTGATGACACCGTTGGCGTTGCCCGGGTCGGTGATCGACACGGAACGGTAGCCGTCGGAGGCGCGGACCTCGTCGAACTCGCTCATTTCGAAACCGCGGTTGCCGGCAGCGGCGACAATCACCATGCCCGCAGCGGCCGCCTCGTCGCACTCGTCGCATATCGGTGTCCGGCCGCAGGCAAAGCGGCGGACCTCGTGGATGAGCGACAGGCTGAGATTGGCGCCATGAACCTGCATCGTCCCGGCCCGGGAGTTCATCCAGCGCAGATACTGAATGGCAGCCAGGAGCTCGAATTCGTCTGTCAGGCCGTCGTCGCGGAAGACCCGCACGTCGATGAGATTGATGTCCGGGCACACGCCACGCATTTTCCGGGTTCGCGTGGCAAGCGAATCCTTGCGCTCATGTTCCAGGTCCTCGATCCAGTCGGCTCCGAGAATCCCGGCGACATGCGTCCCGTGATCGTTTTCGGGAACGCCCGGATTGTGGTCGACGATGGCGTCTTCGAGATCCTGCCAGTTGATGTCCTTGCCGACGCGGATCCGCCGTTTCAGTTCCTCCAGAAGCCCGGCTGCCTTCCTCAGTTTGGCCTTGTCGTCGTCGCCCTCCATGCGCCGGGCGATTTCCTGAAGAACGATCTTCTGTTTGCTGCTTTCCTTCTTGTCGGACTTTTCGGCGTTGATGTCGTAGTCGAGCAATTCCCGGAGCCGCGTGAAATCGAGCGTCTTGACGATCCGACTCTTCGTCAGATCCTCAAGCCGGAGTTCGCCGGGTTCGCGGTCCGGGTCCCCGGACGCTTCTGCGCCTGCCTCACGTTCCAGCTCCAGCTTCTTGCGGATCTCCTTTTCATGCTCGGTGGAATGCAGCCGGAAGGCCCCGTGGCCGGGATCGATGCCGCTGTCGACAACCGCCCAGGTGATCCGTCCGCAAGAGATGTCGAACAACCGGGTCGCCGCGTCCGCTTTCACGGTAAGGGCCGACTTGTTGACCGCGAGGCGGACAGGCCGGTTCTTGGTCACCCGCCAAATGTAACGCTCGGTCGGATAGTCCTTCTTGGCCCAGTTCCCGTAAAGCCGGGTAAAGGCCTCAACGACGCCGCGCCTGGCCTTCATTGCCTCTTTCAGGCTCAGGTTGGCATCGGCCTGGCGGGATTTCAGGTCGCTGGAGCTCTCGATCAGGTCCGGATTGGCCCGTTCCCTCTGAAGATAGTTGAACTCCTTTTCGAAGGGACCGCTCAACTCATCCTCGTCATCGAGAAGATTGCAGTCCGTTTCGATGCAGTTGGCTATCAGGCCCGTGATCCGCACGAGCCAGCACAGATCCGGCGGGATCCGATAGACATATTCCAGCCGTTTCCGGTCGCCGTTCAGGACGTCTTCGGCCTTGCCATCGACAAGAAGCTTGCGGCGCAACACCCTGAGGGCGTCGTAAAGATCGTCTTCGCGCTGCCTGGTCTTGTCCGGCTGGGGAAAGGGTGTCCACTCCGCGACCCGCGCCTCGTTTTTTCCGTCGCGCAAAGTGTGCTCGAGCACACGCAGCCGGTCGTAGGTCTCGTGCCACCACTGTGTCAACGGGAGCACGATCCGCATCATCTCGTCGAAATAGAGACGGACGGCGATCTGGCCCGGTATGTAGGAGACCCTCGGCGGATGTCTCGCACCCTTCCCCGCTTTCCCGCCTGCGCCGGCCGCGTCCTTCTCCAGCTTTTCGCGGTAGTTCTTCAACATCTGGCGGATCTTGTGCGCCGCCTGCCCCGTGCCGCCCTCTTCGGCGCAAGTCAGGATCAGCTCATGCTGCCTGCGTGGCTCCATGGCAAAGGCGAGCCAGACATTGGGCAGGATCGGACTGTCCTGAGTGTACCGCAATCCACCCGGCGTTTCGAACAGCAGGCTGTTGGCGAAGGAATATCTGCGCTTGAGCTCGTCGGTCATCCGTCCCCCCAATCTGACGTCACCGAGCAAAAAATTTAATTTATAATTGCATAACTCTACGGCATCCAATCTATCCTAGAAACAGACAAAAGCAAAGAAGAGTATGCCTGCCGCGATGGCTGAGAGGATTTATCTGTCCGTCCCCAAAACCGCTCACGCTGCCCGTCGCGACATGTCCTGACCGCGATAACTCAGCGCCTCGGCAAGGTGAATACGGCTGACCCGGTCGAGACCATCGAGATCGGCGAGCGTGCGCGCCAGTTTCAGGACCCGGTGATAGCCGCGCGCGCTGAGCTGGAGCGACTCCGCCGCCTGACGCAGAAAGGCAAGGCCGCTGTCGTCGGGTCTTGCCATGGACTCGACAATCGAGGCCGGTGCATGGGCGTTGGTGCGGCAGGCGACCCCGAGGTCGAAAAAGCGGTCTTCCTGGATCTTGCGTGCTGTCAGCACGCGGCCCGCGACCGCCTCGGAGGTTTCCGACGCGCCGGGCGAGATCAGATCGGCGGCGGTGACGGCGGGAACGTCGATCCTGAGATCGATCCGGTCGAGGAACGGTCCGGAAATCCGCGCCTGATAGTCGGTCACGCAACGGTCGCCCCGTCGGCACTGGTGGCCGGGTTCGCCATAGTGGCCGCAGCGGCACGGGTTCATGGCGGCGACCAGCTGGATGCGGGCGGGATAGGTGACCCGGTGATTGGCGCGGGCGATCACCGCCTCACCGGTTTCCAGCGGCTGACGCAGGCTGTCGAGCACCTGGGGCGCGAATTCCGGCAGCTCGTCCAGGAATAACACGCCGTTATGGGCGAGCGACACCTCGCCCGGCCTGGCCCGCAGGCCGCCGCCCACGAGAGCGGCCATGGAGGCCGAGTGGTGCGGCGCGCGGAACGGCCGCCGGTCGGTCAGCTTGCCCTCGGCCAGTTCGCCGGCGAGCGAGGCGATCATGGAGACCTCAAGCAGTTCGCGCGGGGTCAGCGGCGGCAGGATCGACGGCAGGCGGCTGGCCAACATGGATTTTCCCGATCCCGGGGGACCGGTCATCAGGAGATTGTGCCCGCCGGCGGCGGCAATTTCGAGTGCCCGTCTGGCGCTTTCCTGGCCCTTGACCTCGGCGAGATCGGGCAGCGGGCCGGTTGGGCCGTGGAGCCTGGCCGCCGGACGGGTCAGGACCTGGGTGCCTTTGAAATGATTGGCGAGTTGAATGAGGGAGCGGGGCGCCAGGATATCCATGTCCTTGTCGGCCCAGGCGGCTTCCGCGCCACTGGCCTGCGGACAGATCAGGCCCTTGCCGAGCGCGTTCGCTCCCATGGCCGCCGGCAACACGCCCGCCACCGGCGCAAGCGTGCCGTCGAGGCCGAGCTCGCCGAGCACCGCATAGCCTTCCAGAAATTCGGCCGGTATGGCGCCAATGGCCGCCATGATGCCGAGCGCGATCGGCAGGTCGTAATGTGAGCCTTCCTTGGGCAGGTCCGCGGGTGCCAGATTGACCGTGACCCGTTTGGCCGGAAGCGCCAGACCTGAGGCGGACAGCGCCGCCCGGACCCGTTCCCGGCTTTCGGCAACGGCCTTGTCAGGCAGGCCGACGACGTTGAAGACCACCATACCCGGCCCGACGTGGACCTGAACGTCCACGGGGACCGCCTCGATGCCCTGGAATGCGACCGTCGTAACCCGGCTGACCATGCCACGTCCTCTACCTTAAGATGTAGGGACTAGGAAGCATATCTCACGGATGGATGCAAGAACAAACTATGAACACGCCATTGGGCCGGCCGGAGTAGCCCCCGGCGTTTCAGGATACCAGCTTGCCCCAGGGGCGGGCCGTCCTGGAAGCGTCGTCCGCGCGGGACAGGATCTCGTTCAGATAGGTCGGAACGGTGAACTCCTCGCTGGGTGCAAGCTGATTGCTTTCCAGCCATTCCGAGACAAGTTCGATCAGGCGGTCCGGGTTCTTTTCAAACAATGCGCGGCACAATTCCATATCGAGCTGCAAATCGTCTTCAGGGGCTGTCGTCAGGAGCATTGATCCAAACACTTTTATCATTACCAATCTATGCGTGCTTTGATCTTGGGCGCAATTCACGGAGATGGCCAGAACATTGCGGTTATGCCGCGCGGGCTCACCATAACCCCGCGTTATGTGCCGGCGCCAATCGTCCAATGCCTTAATCGCGCGGCGGCAGCACCGCTAGACCGCAACACAAGAGACCGGCCGCAACGAACAAAGCCGGCTGCCCCAGAACGGGGATGGCGAAGCCGCCGAGGACCGGCCCGACCCCCTGACCCAGCGAGATCAGGAAAAAGGTGAAGCCGAAGCCGATGGACGGCGCCTGCCGGAAAATCTGCATGCTCCACATACCGAACAAGGCCGTCATGACGATGAAACCTGCCCCGAAACAAGCCGCCGACACATATATGCCGATCCTCGTGCCGATCAGGAGCGGCAGCGTCGCCACGGCAAAGCCGACAATGACGGCCAGGGCGCAATAGGTCCGGTCCAGCCCCCAGCGTCCCACCAGCCCGCCGGCGAAACAGCCGGTCACTCCAGCCATCCCCAGGACGATCCAGAAGAGGATGCTGTCCTGGGCGTTGCCTGTCAGGGTCCACAACAGTTCCACGGCGTAGGTCCAATAGACCGCCGTGATCATGCCGAAGACCAGCGCGGCGGCGAAAAGCGGCCTTGCGCGGGGTTCGAGGAGAAACCGGACCGGGCGCGTGCCGGACGGGGCCGTTCGCAACGGGCCGCGCCGCGGCAAGGCAAGCATGTTCCAGACCGTGACCGCGGTGGCAAGCGCCGCAAAGGTCAGCCAGGCAAAGCGCCAGTCCGCTCCGGCGTAAAGCGCCAGCGGCCCCGCGAAGGCCACCCCGAAACCGGTTCCCGAATTTATCCAGGCATAGATCGTGTTCTGGCGGCTCGCCTCCGTATGCCGCACGATGACATCGGAAAAGGGCGGATAGGAGAGCCCCGGGCTCGCACCCGCGACAAACACACCCAGCGCCAGGATCCAAGGATCGGGCGCCAACCCGATAACCGCCATGCCGGTGGCGGCGGCAACGCCGCCGAGCAGGATCGGCAGGCGGGGCTCGAACACGGTCGACAACCAGGACCCGGCGAAGGTGGCCATGAGATAGCCGGCGTAGGACAGGCCGGCGATCAGGCCGATCGTCTCCGGACCGAGCGCGAACTCCCGGCGGATTTCCGGCAGAAACAGGCCGAAGCAATAGCGCGCGAGACCGTATGTCACCGCGACGATGGCAAGGCCTGCGGCCGTCAGGTTGCGAGGTCTTGTCAGTTGTACGTCATACCCGGCGGGAGAGCTGGAAGTGAAGTGTTTCGTCATCAGTGAAGGTCTCGCCGGTTATTTCGAAATGTCCACCATGCTGCCTGTAATGCCGGTACTGATCTAGCGTAAGTTTCAGGCAGAAGTTGGATACGTGCAAGCTTCTTCCACTGATTGCATTTGAAAATTCTTCTCCGAGAATGGCCACCTGCGCCGTTTCACCGTCCCGGAAGGGAACCGGCAGCAGGAAGAACCTGTTGAGCGTCGGCATCGCACGGTCGATGGATTGTTCGAACGCGATGCGCGAAAACCGCTGCATGGCCGGATTTGCGTAAAAATACGGGATCTTGTCAATCTGGCCCGCCTTGTAGAGCTGGCTTTCCGACAGAAGCAGGTCGCCGGGACGGGCAATGGTCTTCAGCCAGCCGTTGACCGTGTAGGGGTCGTCGTTGCCCTCCTGAAAGCCGAGCATCGTCACCAGGGCGCGCGGCGTGCCGTCTCCCAGATACCGCTCGAGGCTGAATTCCTCGAAAGGAGCCGTGACGAAATCCAGCGGCGTATCGGGGAGAATGTTTTCAAGCGCCGCGCGCATCGGTGCGGCCGACTTGGGGTTGATATCCACAGCGATATAGCGGTCGAACGTCACGCCGAGGGCGAGAAGGGTTTTGACGATGTAACCGGTCTTGATGGGTTCGGGACCGAGTTCGACATAAACGAGCGGCTCCCCGGAAAAATCGGCCGCGACCCGTTCGCAACAATGCCTAAGCGCATCCCGGAAGGACCGGCCGTTTTCCTGCATGCGGCCCAATGTGTCCGAGCCGATACCCAGTTCGTTCAACTGGCGCATGAGGTGGAACACTTCGTCCAGATGATCGGTCGAGGTCTCGGTTCGCCCCTGATTGGTGTATTTGACCCGATTGTCCTGCGTTACGATCCGGTCCAGGCTGAATTCGGTATGCGAGGCGATCGACCTGTGCACCCTGCTTTGCAGCGACTGGAAAGGTTCATGCGCATTCTGTTGGTCAGCCTGGCCGATGGTAAACGCGAGTGTCATTTCGGATACCCTTTTGATGTCGGTAATTCTCGGAATACGCGATTAAATTTCATCCGCAAAATTTATAATTGCAGGGTTACATAATAGAACGTTATGCTTGAGCCGGGCTTGACCGTCTGCCTGTTTCCGTAAACGGTAGGCTCGCCAGGTGCGGATTTGAACGCCTTCTAAAGGGGGACAACCCCTGAAACCGAGAAGGCATCGTTGCAAGACGCAACGGAGGTTCGTCCCGCCGAAAAACCCGGCGGTATCGGGGCGCGTTAAAACGGAATGGAGCTCAGGAATGACAGTCGGCCGTTTTAATATCGAACTGCTGGAAGCCTTCGTCGCCGTGGCGGAAGCCGGCAACGTGACCCATGCCGGAACAAAGCTGAACCGGACGCAACCTTGCGTCAGCACGCAGCTCCGGCGGCTGGAGGAACGGGTCGGCAAGCCGCTGATCGAGCGTACGGCGCGCACCATGAACCTCACACCCGCGGGCCGCATTCTCTACCAGCACGCCACGGAAATCCTGCGCTCTCACGAAGAGGCACGGCTGCGCCTGTCCGCTCCCGAACTTACCGGCACGGTCCATGTCGGCCTTCCCGAATGGTACGCGACGGGCCAGCTGCAGTCGATCTTCTGCAACTTCGTGCGCATCCATCCGAACGTCAAACTGGAAATGACGGTGGCCGACAGCGCTACGCTGCACGACATGCTGACGAACAACGAAATCAACCTGGCCATCGCCTTGGTCTCCGCTTCCAAGCCGGAACCGGACGGCGTGGTGGAGGAATCGCTACACTGGGCGGTGAGCGACAGTTGTCCGCTGACCGATCCGCTGCCGCTGATCCTGTTCAACCAGCCCTGCCCCTTCCGCGAGATGGCCTTCGCCACGCTGGCGCGCGCCGGCCGCCAGTGGTACGAGCGGATCACCACAACCAGCGTTGCCGCCGCCCAGGTGGCTGTCATGTCGGGCGCGGGCATCGGCATCCTGCCTTCCGGTGCGTTGATGGAAGGCCTGACCCTCTTAAAGGAACAGGACGGCTTTCCTCCCCTTCCCGCCACTCAACTGGCGATCTATACCCAGACAACAACCCCTTCGCCGATCGTCGACTATCTGGAAGAACATCTCCAGGACCTCCTGAAAAACGCCATTACGCCGCGCTCCGCCCTCGCGGGCAAGACGCAGCCGGACCTCAGGGTGGTGTGAGATTTCCAACCGGCATCCGATCCTGACCCCAGACCGTCAGGGAGCGGTGGTGGCGCGCCGGAAACCGTGACCGCTAAATTCAACGTATAAAACGGCTCCTTCGCGGGCGAGTTCTTGGCACCAGGTTCGGCTCGCGGCCGGCATTTCAGTCACCTGTCGGCGCCCTGTAACTCCATCTCAACATCTTTTCGCAAGTCCGGGCCGGGCCGTCATCCCTTGCGGAAATGAATAGTAACAGCCGGTCGCAAAAGCGTGCGGACAGTCCGCGCGATGACAAATGGATACATTTTCCGAAACAAATTACGTAGTAACCCCTTTGACGCAGAGTACGCCTCTTTTTTACCAGTAGCACATCGGTTTGACGCGAGCTGATGGAGAACCCGCAGGCCTTTGCCGGCCCGGCGGTTCCAGCTGTGGTCGGAGAGGCTTTGCAAATGACTTTCAAGCGCGCAATTTTCTGGACTCATCTTGCCGTCGGCATTGTCTTCGGCATTGTCGTGGTCTTCATGTCCGCGACCGGCGTGCTTCTCACCTACGAACGCCAGATCGAGACCCGGGCAGTGAACAGCGCCGTTCAGGCCCCCGCAAATACCTCGCCCCTCGATATCGATGGCCTTGTCGCCAAGGCTGAGGAAAACGGCGCGCTCGCGGGTCACTCGGTCGTCGTTTCCAGCACCGAAGGTGCGGCCGTCAAGGTTTCCAAAAGCCGCCGCGAGTCGTTCTTGATGAACCCCTACACAGGGGAACAGATGAAAGGGGCCGGTGAGGACACGAAAAGCTTTTTCCGCACGGTCATGCTGTTGCACCGCTGGTTCGCGCTTTCCGGAGAAGGCCGAGACATCGGCAAGGCGATCACCGGAGCCTCGAACCTGGCCTTTCTGTTCCTGCTCGCTTCCGGCTTTTACCTATGGTGGCCGAAGAAGTGGAAATGGAGCTTCATCCGGCAGAACCTTTTGTTCCGGAGGAACCTGCCGACGTCCAAGGCTCGCGACTACAACTGGCATCATGTCTTCGGCATCTGGGCGCTTGTTCCCCTTCTTGCGGTTGTCATCTCCGGGGTTGTGATTTCCTATCCCTGGGCCAGTGATCTTGTGGTTGCGATCTATGGCGAGGCGGATCCCGCCCGGCCCGGACAGTCCGCGGATGCGGTGCCACAAGGACAAGGTGCCGGCGGAGGCCAGACCGTCAGCTTTCAGTCCATCTTCAACGGGTTGAGGGCGGAAGTCCCCGATTGGACGGCCATGACCTTCAAGCTTCCCCAGGACAACGCCAAGCGGCTTGTCGTGACGGTCGATACGGGCAACGGAGCGCAATTGTCCCGCCAAAGGACCTTCACCCTGTCACGCGTCAGCGGCGAGCAACTCGGCGTCGTCGAACCGGAAGACCAGAGTGCCGGACGGCGCGCACGTGTCTTTCTCCGCTTCCTCCACACCGGTGAGGTCTACGGCGTGGTGGGTCAAACGCTTGCGGGCCTTGCTTCGCTGGCGGCCCTTTTCCTCGGTTACACCGGCTTCACCCTGGCTTACCGGCGCCTTGTGCAGCCTCTCTTCAGGCGCAGGAGAGCCGGCCATGCGAGCAATGACGCCAGATAAAAGGGACCGCTGAGGATTACCGGCAGTCCCTGGATCGCAGGACAACGTCACCTCCGTCTCGGCCGTTGTTCGAACCAATCACGATTGAAATTCAATCCTTGATTGCGTGCTGCACATTTACACTAATCCTACGTTCTGTCATGAATTTTCGCGCGTATATTTCGAATCGCATTCACAGCCATAAACATTCCCTGGAAGTTTTGGCTGTGGCTTTAAGTGTTTTACCGCATATCCCCAAACGGGATGTTTGAAAAATGCCGCAAGCGAAACGTGAATTACCGCGCTGAGTTGTGCATTTCTGTATGTTCAATTTTTTGCAACAAGGGTTTTTTCGAGCAAAGCCGGGATATCTGCTGAGCAAACTAGGTATTATTAACAATTCTTTCAAGGTTCCTCCGCACCCTGTGTCAAAGGGTTGGAGGGAACATGACCACCATCAGATCTAAACTGACAATACTGCTCGTTATTCTGGCTTTACTTGGCGCCGGATCGGCAGTTCTCATCGGCGAGTTTCTGACATCGAAACTGACCGACATGGCGATGGCGCGGGAAGTGGAGGCGGCCGAAAGGGCTCTGCAATCGCGGATTCAAGCCGACAGCCGGCAGGCCCTGCTGATGGCGACTGTGGTCGCCGGTCAGGAAGGCGTCCAGCAGAAGCTCGCGGCCCGCGACCGGGACGGGCTGGCGGCTGAGTTCGTTCCGGCCTTCGCCGGCCTCAAAGAGACCTACGATATCCGTCAGTTCCAATTCCACCTGCCGCCCGCGGAGAGCTTCCTCCGGGTTCACAAGCCGCAGAAGTTCGGCGACGACCTTTCAGGTTTCCGGCACACGGTGGTGGCCACCAACACGCGGCACGAACCGATCTCCGGGCTGGAAAAGGGCGTTGCCGGTCTCGGCATCCGTGGCATTGCCCCGATCGTCCATGAGGGTACTCACATCGGCTCGATCGAATTCGGCCTGAGTTTTCACGAGAAATTCGTGGAGCAGTTCACCGCGGAAACAGGTGTTCCGATCGCTGTCGTGATCGAGACGCCGGACGGCTCCAAGGTAATCGGCTCGCAGTTGCCGGATGGGATCACGCCTGAAACGGCGCTGACGGAACTTGCAGCGGGAGGCACAACGGATGTCAGCGGGCAGTATCGCCTCGATGAGATCGCCCTGATCGACTTTTCCGGCGCGAAAGCCGCAACAGGCATCATCGCGATCGACCGGGCGCCCTTCATGGCCATCCGGACCTTCGGCCGCCTTCTCGGCGCCGGAGCAGCGCTTGCCCTGATGGCGGTTGCGGCTGCCGGTGTCTTCTACGCCAATCGCAGCATGTTCAAACCGCTGGAAGTGGTCACAAGCCAGATTTCGGAACTCGCCGAGGGCAACGCGGACCAGAACATTCAAGGCATGGAGCGCAGCGACGAAGTTGGCGACATCGCCCGGGCGGTCGATGTGTGTTGCGCCAACCGCCGGGCGCAGGTCGAGCTTGAAGTCGAAAAGTCGCACGAGGATGAAGTTCAAAGACAGCGTCAGAAAACGGTCGATGCGCTGATTGCCGGTTTCCGGACATCCTCCGCCGATATGCTCACCGCCGTCTCAAGGGTGAATGGCGAATTGCAGCACACCGCCGAGCTTCTGGAAAGCGTCGCCTCGTCAAGCGCCAGCCAGGCGCAGGGCGCCACGCACGCCTCCGAAGAGGCCGCATCCAATGTGGAATCCGTCGCGGCCGCCACCGAGGAGCTGGAATCCTCGACCAAGGAAATCGCCCAGCAGGTCGAACGAACCACCGGCGTCATCGACCAGGCGACTGCCGACGTTCAGGACACCAACGACAAGATCGCCGGCCTGGCGACCGCCGCCGGCAAGATCGGCGAGGTGGTCACGCTAATCCAGGCGATTGCCGAGCAGACCAACCTGCTTGCGCTCAACGCCACCATCGAGGCGGCGCGTGCCGGAGAAGCCGGCAAGGGCTTCGCGGTCGTCGCGGCGGAAGTCAAGGAACTGGCCAACCAGACCTCCAAGGCGACCGAGGAAATCTCCAACCAGATTTCCGGCATCCAGGCCTCGACCGAGGCCGCCGTCAACGCGATGCAGGGCATTTCCGCGACGATGAACGACGTCAACGAATACACCACCGCGATCGCCGGCGCGGTCTCGGAGCAGACCGCCGTGACCTCGGAAATCAGCCGCAACATCCAGGGCGCCGCCCAGCAGACCAAAACCATGGTCGGCAATATCGGCGAGCTGGACAACGCGGTCGCCGAGACAAACAGCTCCTCGGAAACGGTCAAGGCGAAAACCGGCGAAGCCGTTCACATCACCGAAGACATGCGCTCGGAAATCGAGAAGTTCTTGGCCGCGGTGGCGGCGGCGTAAACCTTTCTAACGAAACGGCATAAGTATCGAAAACATTGAGGCCATGATCTTAAAGGGGTCATGGCCTTTATCCATTCAAGCGGTCATTGGCTCTTCCCCCGAATTCGGCTCTTCCGGCGTTTAAAGCTGCGAATTGCTGTTATGGCGCTCGAAATACTTGCCTGCCCTTGGATTGTAATTTGAAGTTCAATCGTGACCTGATAGATTCATCCTATGAGAAAACACGGGCAAAACAACCGATCTGCGAAACCGTCTGAGAGTCTGACGAAGCCTATCGGCGCGGGAAAGGCCTCGAAATTTTCCGCAGTTGAAGGAATTACGCTCAACCAACGAGCCGCAAAGGCTCTTCAAATCGGCCGCTCAAAAGGTCTAAAGGGGGAGGCCCTTCGTTCCTCCATCACTGGTTCATTTGTTCATCCTGACAAGAAATGAGCCGGTATACGGCGCAAGACGACCCCTTGTGCTATCCGGGTACACAAGTCCTGAAGAACAAGGCCGGTCTCCGAGATCAAGACGATCTGGATCAATTCGAAACTCTCATGTTTTTGACTCGTGCCGAGGAAGATCTTCCCAGTGGTGATCTGGACTTCATTCACTACAGAAAGATCCACCATCACTTTTTCCAGGACGTCTACGAGTGGGCTGGAGAAATACGTCGAATCCGTACCGGAAAGGGAAACAATTGGTTCTGTTATCCGGAATATATCGGGCCAGAAATGGAGAGATTATTCGCGGAACTGGCTCAGGAAAACCACCTGACCGCCATTTCTGATCTAGAAGAATTTTCAGAACGCGCCGCATACTATATCTCGGAGATCAATGCGATCCATCCGTTCCGGGAAGGAAATGGCCGCTGCCAGCTCACCTTTCTGACAATGCTCCTCAGATTGTCCGGCTGGGAGCTCAACGAAGATCGCCTGAACCCCGAACCGTTCATGACCGCCATGGTCGCCAGCTTCTCAGGATGTAACAATCCGCTCGCTCAAGAAATCCGCAAGCTGATTGACGATCCTCAGTAATCTCGTAGAAGCGTTCGGAACAGCCAAGTCTAAGCGGTCCACGCTCGCAGTCTCTTGAATTCAATGCGCCTCGTCCCAGTTGTCCGCCGCGCGGGCGTCGACCTGAAGGGGGACGGAAAGCTTGAGGGCCGGATCGCAGGCGTTTTCCATGACCTCCCGGATCACCGGGATCGTGTCGTCCACCTGGGCGTCGGGCACTTCGAAGATCAGTTCGTCATGCACCTGAAGCAGCATCTGCGCGTCGAGCTTTGAGTGCGCGAGCCTGTCCTCCATGCGCACCATGGCGCGGCGCAGGATGTCGGCGGCGGACCCCTGGATCGGGGCGTTGATCGCCGCGCGCTCGTAAAAGGCGCGCATGTTCGGGTTCTTGGTGTTCACGTCCGGATAATGCGCCTTGCGGCCGAAGATCGTGGTGACATAGCCGTCCGCATGGACCTGCTTCTTGGTCGCCTCCATGTAATCCTTGATGCCCGGAAAGCGCTCGAAATAGGTCTTGATGTAGTCGCTGGCCTCTCCCCTGGAAATGCCGAGCTGGTTGGCAAGGCCGAAGGCGGAGATGCCGTAGATGATGCCGAAATTGATCGCCTTGGCGCGGCGGCGGACCATCGGGTCCATGCCCTCGATCGGCGTGCCGAACATCTCGCTGGCCGTCATGGCGTGAATGTCGAGACCGTCGTCGAAGGCTTTCTTGAGTTGCGGGATATCGGCCATATGGGCAAGCACCCGGAGCTCGATCTGGCTGTAGTCGGCGGAGATCAGCTTGTGGCCCTTTTCGGAGACGAAGGCCTTGCGGATCTTGCGGCCCGCCTCGGTGCGGACGGGGATGTTCTGCAGGTTCGGCTCCGAAGACGACAGGCGCCCAGTGGTCGTGGCGGCAAGCGCGTAGGATGTATGCACCCGGTTCGTTTCCGGATTGATATAGCCGGGCAGAGCGTCGGAATAGGTGGACTTCAGCTTGGAAAGCTGACGCCAGGCGACAATCTTCGACGGGAGTTCGTGGCCTTCCGCCGCCAGATCCTCCAGGACCTGGGCGGAGGTGGACCAGGCTCCGGTCTTGGTTTTCTTGCCACCGGGCAGGCCCATCTTGCCGAACAGGATATCGCCGAGCTGCTTGGGCGAGCCGATGTTGAAATTTTCCCCGGCAAGCTCGTAGATCTCGGATTCCTGTGCCGCCATGCCCTGGGCGAAATCGCCGGAAAGCCGTGAGAGCATCTGCCGGTCGACGGAAATGCCGCGTTTTTCCATGCGCGCCAGCACCGGCACCATCGGCCGTTCCAGGGTCTCGTAGGCAGTCGCCATACGGTCCGCCGCCAGCCGCGGCTTCAGGATCAGCCAGAGACGAAGGGTAACGTCGGCGTCCTCGGCCGCATAGGCCGTCGCCTTGTCGATCGCCACCTTGTCGAAGGTGATCATCGACTTGCCGGAGCCGCAGACCTCCTTGAAGGGGATCGGCTTGTGGTCGAGCCAGCGCTCCGACAGCTCATCCATGCCGTTGCCGCCCTTGCCGGCGTCGACCGTGTAGGAGAGCAGCATGGTGTCGTCGTAAGGCGCGAGGTCGATGCCGTGGCGGGTCATCACCAGCCAGTCGTACTTGAGGTTCTGCGCGATCTTCAGAACTGCGCGGTCCTCCAGCATCGGCTTGATCGTTTCCAGAGCCTCCTTCAGCGGAATCTGACCTTCGACAAGACCGCCGCCGCCCAGGAGGTCGCCCTCGCCGTCCACATGGGCGAGCGGTACGTAGCAGGCCTTGCCCGGTTCGGTGGAAAGCGACAGGCCGACGAGATCCGCCTGCATGGCGTCGAGCGAGGTGGTTTCGGTGTCGAAGGCGACGTAGCCCTTTTCATAGGCCGCGTCGCACCACTCCTTCAGCCGCTCGATGCTGGTGACCGTTTCATAAGCACTGGAATCGACCGGGATCGCCCTGATGCTCTCCGCACGCGCGTCCGCGACCGTCTGCGGCACCATCAGGCCGTCCTTGCCGGGCCCGATATCGCCTGCGCCCTTTGCGGTGTCCGAGCCGGCGGAACTTTCCACCCGTTCCGCCATACGGCCCTTGTGATCGGGAACATCCCAGCCCGGCACCTGAAAATCGGTAGCCTCGATATTGGCGAGCTCCGCCCCGGTGGTCTCGGCGACGCGCTTGGTCAGCGTGGTGAAGCCCATGGCCTTCAGGAAACCGACCGCCTTGGGCCCGTCGACCTCGGTGACGGAGAGATCCGCCACCGGAACTTCCACCGGCACGTCCTGCTTGAGGGTCACCAGCTCCTTGGAAACGCGCGCCTGGTCGGCGAATTCGATCAGGTTTTCCCGGCGCTTCTTCTGCTTGATCGTTTCGGCCTGGGCCAGAAGCGTTTCCAGATCGCCGAATTCGTTGATCAGAAGGGCTGCCGTCTTCAAGCCGATGCCCGGAACCCCGGGCACGTTGTCGACGCTGTCGCCGGCCAGCGACTGGACCTCGATGACCTTGTCCGGTCCGACACCGAATTTCTCGAACACCTCCGGTTCGCCGAAGATCTTGTTCTTCATGGTGTCGATCATGCCGACCTTCGGTCCGATCAGCTGCATCAGGTCCTTGTCGCCGGAAACGATCGTCACCCGCGCGCCCTCAGCCGCCGCCTGGGCGGCATAGGTCGCGATCAGGTCGTCGGCCTCGAAGCCTTCCTGTTCGATGCAATGGACGGAAAAGGCCCTGGTCGCCTCCCGGATCAAGCCGAACTGCGGCACCAGATCCTCCGGCGGCTCGGGCCGATGGGCCTTGTACTCCGGATAGATCTCGTTTCGGAAGGTCTGCGCGGAATGATCGAAGATCACCGCGAAATGCGTCGGTTCGTCGCCTTCTTCCGGCGTCAGCCCTTCCTGCAGCAGCTTCCACAGCATGTTGCAGAAACCTGAAACGGCGCCGACCGGCAGACCGTCCGGCTTGCGCGTCAAGGGTGGCAACGCGTGAAAGGCGCGGAAGATGAAGGTGGAGCCGTCGACCAGGATCAGGTGGTCGTCGGCGGTGAGGGCGGAGGCGGAATCTTTCGTCGACATGGCGCGGATCATGCCCGCACCGCCTTCGGGAGAAAAGTCCTAAAGAAAAAATTTCCGATGGGCGCGCTTCACTCCGCCGCCTGAGCCTGCCGCTTGCCGCCATATGTGCCGCCCAGATAGGCCCAATGAGGCCGCCGGAACAGGAACCAGCCGATATTGGTCCTGCCGATCAGCCAGAACAGGATCATCGGGCTGACCGAGGCCACAATCGTCACGATCAGCGAAGTGGTGCCGATATCCAGAATGCCGAGTTTCAAGAGGATCACGCGGGTTACCGCCATCGGGAAGAAGAAGGCCAGATAGATGACGATGGAATTCTCTCCGAAATGGCGCAGGAAACCGAGCCGCCCCCAGTTCACGATCAGCGCGCTGGTGAGGATGATCGCTCCGGCCCCGGCGACGCCCAGAAGAAGCGCGACGACGGGAAGTCCCGCCCAGCCCAGATAGACCAGGCCGCCGTTTACCAGACCCCAGACGGTGAGATAGGCAAGGCTGACGCCGATCCGCTCGCGCGCCCAGCCCGCCAGCCGGAAGATCCGAGGGGCCAGCGCGTAGCCCGCGTAGAAGAAGACGAAACGGCCCGCGAACTCGTCGACCAGCAGCCAGCCGCTATGGATCGGGGCAATCTGGAGTACCGCGCCGAGGCCAAGCACAAGCTGCCAGGGAACACCCCTGTCGTGGGCAAGCTTGGTGACGACGAAGAACACCGGCAGCATGTAAATGAACCAGAGCGTGCCGAAAGGCTCGACGAAGCTGAACAGATAAAACTCAAGCGCGCCCCTTGCGCCTATTTCGGCGGCAAAGACCGGTGCCTTGACCGCGAACTGGATGGTCAGCCAGAGCACATAGAAGTAGGCGAAATGCACCACCTTCCGGTCCAGATACAGCCGCCAGTCCCGATTGATCACATTGGACAGAAAAAGACCGGAGATCAGGAAGAAATCCGGCATGCGAAACGGCGCCGCGAAGGCGATCACGGCATGCATCCAGCCGGTTTCGCCCGCCGCGGCTTCAACGCCGAGGACGGAATGCATCATCACGACGAAGACGATGCAGATGCCTTTCGCGGTATCGACCCAGTCAACGCGTTGGACAGCCATGGCGCACGGCCCCTTCCTGCCTGCCTCAACCCTTTTTCGGAGGCGGAAGCCCGTTTTAGCGGGAACAGGTAAAAATTACGCATACAGCGTTCGTCACGATTTGGTGAGCCGGGAAAAGGACGTAACGTCTCGGCCGGCCTTAAGAACATGAGGCGGCGATTACCAAGGCTTTGCGCGCCTCAATGCGTTTGTCGTCCCGGTCCTGAGGCTTCGCGTAGAACCGGAATGATGGCGGAAATCCGAATTTAAAGATCCGCCCCCTTCGATCCCTCGTTCCATGGACTGATTTTGCCCTGGCCCTTGCCGGAAGACCCGCGATCCGAACCGTGGCTTGTCTCCGACCAGTCGTCCCGATCGAGATCGACGAAATTATCCTCCGGCCTGTCCATGCCGGGTCCGCCCTGGACGATGACCACATCCGATCTCGAGATGATGAACCGGGCGAGGGCCTCGCGAACCGGTGGAATGAACAGAAGAAGGCCGATCGCGTCGGTGACGAAACCCGGGATCAGCAGGAAAATGCTGGCCACGACGATCATCGCGCCCTGCATCACCTCGTTGCCGGGCGCGCGGCCCGCATCCAGTTCCTTCTGCATGCGCGTGAGCAACGACAAGCCCTGTTGGCGCAACATCAAGGTTCCGGCCAGCGCGGTGACGACCGTGAGCAGGATCGTCGGCAGAACACCGATTGTTCCCCCCACCCAGATGAACACCGCAATTTCAATCAGGGGCAGCAAAACGATTGCGGCAATGATATAAAGTCCCACGGGACCTCCGTCGTCTGATACGTTTTCTATGCTTAAGGTAGACATTCCTCCGCAAAAATGCGAGCAGGCAACCAAGGAAAGGCCAGCGTGGCAAGATTCAGTCTTGCTCTTGGGTCTGGATGCTGGTTCAAGGACCCCCTAAGTAGTAGCCTATCAGGCTGAAAAAGCAGGGCAGCGCATCGGGTGCAGTATTGCGGCGCCGTCGTTATGCCTTTGAAGGGTAAACCGGAACGTAAAATGAACGAGATTTTTGACCCGTTGAACCTCCTCCTCCTGGGACTTGCGGTATTCATTCTGTTCCGATTGCGATCCGTGCTGGGCAAACGAACCGGCAGCGAGCGTCCGCCCTTCGATCCCTATTCGAAACCGGAAACGCCTCAGGATCAGCAGAACGGGCAGGACAATGTGATCCCCCTGCCGGGCCAGGCCGACCAGCAGCCGGAACCGATGGAGCAGGCCGCTCCGGGTGGAGAGATTGTCATCGACAAGGTGGCTCCCGAAGGCTCCGCCCTCAACAGCGCCTTGAAACAGATCCTCACGGTCGACCGCAGCTTTGAACCGGAAGAGTTCCTGCAGGGCGCACGCGCGGCTTACGAGATGATCGTCATGGCCTTCGCCGACGGCGACAAGCGGGCGTTGAAAAATCTCCTGTCCCGCGAGGTTTACGAAGGCTTCGTTGCCGCCATCGACGACCGTGACAAACGCGGCGAAAAAATCGAATCGACCTTTGTCGGCATCGACAAGTCGGAAATCGTCGAAGCCGCGCTCAAGGGCTCGACCGCTCAGGTGACCGTGAAAATCCACAGCCAATTGATCTCCGCCACGCGGGACAAGGCCGGCGAGGTCGTCGACGGCGATCCGGCCAAGGTGAGTGAGGTCGTGGATATCTGGACCTTTGCCCGGGACACCATTTCCCGCGATCCGAACTGGAAGCTTGTCGCGACCGAATCCGCGGACTGACCGTGTCGCGACGGAGGCGGTTCAGGCGGCCGGACCCGGGCCCTCGTACCATCTTCGCATTCGACTTTGCCGCAAAAGGCGCGGTCCTGGCCGCGCCGCTCTTGTTTGCCGGAGCAACACCAGCCATGGCACAGGGACCGGACCTTCCCGGACACTACGAAAAGACCTCCTTTGCGGCGATCGAAGACTGGCAAAACGACAATCACCTGGATGCACTGAAGAGCTTCTTGAGGTTTTGCCCGGTCCCGGAAGGCGCCCCCGAATCTCGCTACGCCTCCGAAGACCTGAAGCGGCTTTGCCCGGCGGCGTGGGAGGCAGTGGCGAGCGGAGCCTCGGCGCGAACCTTTCTCGAGTCTCGTTTCAAGCCTTACAGGATCGCGCAGAAGGGTTTCGTTACCGGCTATTACGAGCCGGAAGTGGATGCCTCACGGACCCGGACCGATATCTTCAAGGTGCCTCTTTTGAAGAAACCGGACGGGCTTGAACCGGTCTCAAGCGACCGGCGGCCCGCAGGCTGGCCGGTCAATCTCAGCCATGGGCGGAGAGCGGGCGGGGTCTTGAGCGAACTGCCGGACCGGGGCGCGATCATGGACGGGGCGCTGGTGGACGAGGGTCTGGAACTCGTCTGGCTCGCCGATCCCGTCGACGCCTATTTCATTCATGTCCAGGGCTCGGCGCGGCTGAAGCTGACCGACGGAACGGTCATGCGTGTCGGCTACGCGGGCAAGTCCGGCCATCCCTATACAGGTATCGGGAAACTGCTGGTCGACCGGGGCGAGGGCACGCCCGAGGATTTCACCATGTCCGGCCTGCGCGCCTGGCTTGCCGAACATCCGGAAGAACGGGACCCGCTCTTCCGCGAAAACAGGTCCTATATCTTCTTTCGCGAAATCCAGGACATCGACCCGGACCAGGGCCCCATCGGAGCCGCCGGTCTGCCGCTGACCCCCGGCCGGAGCCTCGCAGTGGATCCGAAGGAGATCCCCTACGGATCGCTGGTGTTCGTTTCCGCCTCGTTTGACGATTTTGAAACCGCAGACCGCCCTTTCGCACGCCTGATGGTGACAGACGACACGGGATCCGCCATCAGGGGCCGGGCGCGGGGCGACATTTTCGTCGGATCCGGAGCGGCCTCCGGAGAAACTGCCGGTGCCATTCGGCACGCGGCGGAGTTCATCGTGCTGGTCCCGGAGCCCGGATCGCCCGAACCGGGGGGCGGGGTGGACTGAAACGTGACGAAACGGGGCAAAAAAGGCAGTCTGTCGCCGGAGGACCGGCAACTTTGGGGCAAGGTGGTCCGCACGCTGACACCGCTCGATCCGGACCGTGCCAGGAAGCACGAAGAAGACCTTTCAAAAGCCCTCGAAGCGACTCCCGCCGAAACCGCGACAGCCGCGCCCAAAACGGCGACAGCCTTGCGGACGCCGAAAACCGCCCAGGAAAAGCCGGCGCTGCCGCCCCTGCATCAGCTCGATCGTGGCCACCGGAAAAAAATCGTGCGCGGCGTGAAGGCCATCGACGCCCGTATCGACCTGCACGGCATGACCCAGCATCAGGCCCATGACCGGTTGCGCGGTTTTCTCTATCAGGCACAGGCGCGCAGCCACAAGGTGGTCCTGGTGATAACGGGCAAAGGCGGCGGCCCGGACCGCGCCTATATGGACGAACGCGGCGTTTTGCGCAGAATAGTTCCACAGTGGCTGTCGATGCCGGAAATGAGGTCCGTCGTCGTCGGTTACGAGGAAGCCCATCCGAGCCATGGCGGGGCCGGGGCTCTTTACGTCCGCATACGAAAAAGAAGGTGAGGCCGTGACACCGCTTGGCGCGAAAATCCGGGAACTCAGGACGAAACGAGGCGTGTCCCTTAAGGAGATGGCCTCGGCCCTTTCCGTTTCAAGCGCTTATCTCTCGGCGCTCGAACACGGCAAACGCGGCAAGCCGACCTGGTTCCTGGTTCAGCGGATCATCACCTATTTCAATGTGATCTGGGACGAGGCGGAGGAAATTCAGCGGCTTGCGGAGCTCTCCGACCCGCGCGTGACCATCGATACGGCGGGCATGAACCCCAAGGCAACGGAACTCGCCAACCGGCTTGCGCTGACCATCGGCGGGCTGTCGGACGAGAGCCTCGCCGCCCTGTTGCATCAGCTGCGGGTCGCGGCGGTCAAGGACGACATCTGACGCCACGGGTTATCCAGACCCCTTCGAGATTTACGTGTCCTTATCCTGCGTTCTCTATATAACCGGTTCCAGCTCGCGCTTTGAACGGACAATCAGATCAGAATGAAACTTTCCCAGGAAGACCTTGCCGGCCTGATCGACTCTGACGACCTCAGAGCCCGGTTGACCGCATTGACCCAAGGACATGACGGCGACGGCGCCGACCCGAAGATCAGAACGGCCGTTCTCAACGAACTGAAATCCGTCGTCAAAAGCACGCGCGCGACCATAGAGGAAAAACTGAACGCTGACGGCGGCGGCCTGCTTTGCGCCGGACGTCTGTCTTACGTCCAGGACGAGCTGATCCGGGTGATCTACGACTTTGCGCTGGTTCATGTCTACCGGATCAAGAACCCGTCGGCGGCCGAACGCATGGCCATCGCCGCGGTCGGCGGCTACGGCCGCGGCACGCTGGCACCCGGATCCGACATCGATCTTCTTTTCCTGCTCCCCTACAAGCAGACCCCCTGGGGCGAGCAGGTGGTGGAATACATCCTCTACATGCTCTGGGATCTCGGCTTCAAGGTCGGCCACGCGACGCGCAACATCAACGAATGCATCCGGCTGGCGAAAGCGGACATGACCATCCGGACCGCCGTTCTGGAAGCCCGTTTCCTTTGGGGCGACGAGCCCCTGTTTGAGGAGCTGCAGCAAAGGTTCGACGCCGAGGTCGTCAGCGGCACCAGTTCGGAGTTCATCGCCGCCAAGCTCCAGGAGCGGGATGAGCGCCACCGCCGGCAGGGCACCTCGCGCTATCTTGTCGAACCCAACATCAAGGAAGGCAAGGGTGGTCTGAGAGACCTCAACACGCTTTTCTGGATCGCCAAATACCATTACCGGGTCGCCCGGCAATCCGAGCTGATCAAACTGGGTGTGCTGACGCGTTCCGAATACGCCCGGTTCAAGAAATCCGAGGATTTTCTCTGGGCGGTGCGCTGCCATCTGCATTTCCTGACCGGCCGACCGGAGGAACGCCTGTCCTTCGACGTGCAACGGGACATCGCCATCCGCCTCGGCTACACTCAGCACCCGGGGCAGCGGGATGTCGAACGGTTCATGAAGCACTACTTCCTCGTGGCCAAGGACGTCGGCGACCTGACGCGGATCATCTGCGCCGCCCTTGAGGAAGAACATGTCAAGGAGCCGCTCGGCAAGGGCATATCCGGAATGATGCGGCGTCTGCGCGCCGGGCGGGTGTCGACCGCCGCCGTCCCGGTCAAGGGCGCCCCGGGCTTCGTCGTCGAGAACAACAGGCTCAACGCCGCATCGGATACGGTGTTCGAAGGCGATCCGACGAACCTGATCAGGGTTTTCCAGATCGCGGACAAGAACGGCTACAACATGCATCCGCAGTTGACCCGCCTGATCCGGCATTCGCTGAAGCTCGTTGACGGCAATCTGCGCAAGGATCCGGAAGCGAACCGCCTGTTCCTCTCCATTCTGACCTCCCGGCAGGAACCTGAAAAAACCCTGCGCAAGATGAACGAAGCCGGCGTGCTCGGCCGCTTCGTCCCCGAATTCGGCAAGATCGTCGCGATGATGCAGTTCAACATGTATCATCACTACACGGTCGATGAGCATCTGATCCGCTCCATCGGTGTCCTGGCGGAAATCGAACACGGCAATTCGGGGGACGATCATCCGCTTGCCACCGATCTGATCATGACCCTGCAGAACCGGCGCGTGCTTTACGTCGCCATGTTCCTTCACGACATCGCCAAGGGCCGGCCCGAAGACCATTCCATCGCCGGAGCGAAAGTCGCCCGCAAACTCTGCCCGCGCTTCGGTCTGAGCGAGGCGGAGACGGAGACCGTCGCCTGGCTGATCGAACACCACCTGGACATGAGCACGATCGCCCAGTCGCGTGACCTTTCCGACCGCAAGACGATCACCGATTTCGCCGATACCGTGCAGTCTCTGGAGCGGCTGAAACTGCTGCTCATCCTGACGGTCGCCGATATCCGGGCGGTCGGACCGGGTGTGTTCAACGGCTGGAAAGGCCAGCTTCTCAGAACCCTTTACTACGCAAGCGAACCGTATCTTTCCGGCGGTCACACCAAGCAGCCCCGGGACCTGACGATCGAGCAGGTCAAGGAAGGCCTTGCCGCCAAACTTGGCCATTGGCCGCAAAAGGACAGAGCCAGCTATCTGGAGCGCCACTACGCGGCTTACTGGCTCAGAACGGAGCCTGACCGACTGGTCTCCCACGCGGAACTCTTGCACGGCGCCGACAAGGCCGGCAACCAGCTGGCGTTTCAGGTCATCCCGCGCGCGTTCGAGGGCGTGACCGAACTCAACATCATGGCGCCGGACCATCCGAGACTGCTGTCGACCATTGCCGGCGCCTGCTATTCCACCGGCGCCAACATTGTCGACGCCCAGATCGACACGACGACAGACGGTTTCGCGATCGATACGATCTTCATCGGCCGCGAACTGCCGGACGACGAGGACGAGCGCCGGCGCGGCGAACGGATCACCAGGCACATCAGGACCACCTTGCGCGGCGAAGCGCAACTGCCGGAACCGGTGTCGAAAAAAAGTGCGATGAAAGGCCGGATGAAAGCCTTCAAGGTCGTCGCCGAGGTGCTGGTCAACAATTCGCTGTCCGACGACTACACGGTTCTGGAGATTTCCGGGCTGGACCGCCCCGGCCTGCTCTTCGACCTGACCCGCTGTATCGCCACGCTCAACCTGAACATCGGATCGGCCCATATCTCGACCTTCGGCGAGAAGGTGGTGGACGTCTTCTACGTGACCGACCTGACGGGTCAGAAAATCGCCAATATCGGCCGCCAGGACATTATCCGCGAGCGCCTTGTCAATGCGGTCGAAGGCCAGGTCGACCTTGACGCAGCGGCGCCGGTCGCCCGCAAGATCCATCGGCAAACCGGTTAGGTTCCCTCTCTCATGAGCCTCGTGCGCAATTTCGCAACTGTCGGCGGTGCGACGCTGCTGAGCCGTTTTCTCGGATTTGCCAGGGACGTGCTTCTGGCGGCCGCGGTCGGCGCGGGTCCGGTGGGCGACGCCTTCGTGGTCGCCTTCCGGCTGCCCAACCTGTTCCGCAGACTGTTCGCCGAAGGCGCCTTCAACTCCGCCTTCATTCCGCTCTTCGGGCGCACGGTGGAAGAGGGGGGCGAAGACGAGGCGCGCCGGTTCGCCGGCGAAATCGGATCGGCGCTGCTCTTCTGTCTTCTTGTCCTGACGGCCCTGGCCCAGATCTTCATGCCGTTCGTCGTCTGGGCGCTGGCACCCGGTTTTGTCGGCGATCAGGAGAAATACGATCTGACCGTCCTGATGTCGCGGATCGCCTTTCCCTATCTGATCTTCATGTCGCTTCTGGCCTTTATCGCCGGCATCCTGAACACCTATCACCGGTTCGCAGCAGCCGCCTTCGCGCCGGTCATGCTGAACGTCGTCATGAGCCTGGTTCTGGGCGGCGTGCTGGCCGCCGGCATCCATGACGACACCACTCTCGGGATCATCCTGACCTGCGGCGTGACGCTCGGCGGCATCGTGCAGCTGCTCGTCGTCGTCATCGACCTCAAGCGGCTCGGGTTCCGAATTCCCGTCTTCCGGCCCCGCTACACGAAATCGGCCGCACGGCTGCTCGCGCTCGGCATTCCCGGTGTCGTCGCCGGCGGTGTCACCCAGATCAATATCGCCGTCGGCCAGGTTATCGCCTCGATGCAGGAAGGCGCCAACGCCCTGCTTTACTTCGCCGACCGGCTCTACCAGCTTCCTCTCGGTGTCATCGGCATCGCCATCGGCGTCGTTTTGCTGCCGAGCCTGACCCGGCAGCTGCGCGCCGGAGAAATGACCGCCTATCAGCACAGCCTCAACCGGGCGCTGGAATTCTCGCTTGTCCTGACGCTGCCGGCCGCCGTTGCGCTCGCCGTCATTCCCCACGAGATCGTCTCGATCCTGTTCCAGCGGGTACGTTTCGACGCGGCCGCCGTGGAAGGCACCGCGGCGGCGCTGATGGCGTTTTCCTTCGGCCTGCCCGCCTTCGTTCTCAACAAGGTATTCTCGCCCGGGTATTTTTCGCGCGAAGACACAAAGACACCGATGATCTTTGCCGCGATCGGCATGGTGGTGAATGTCGCGCTGTCGATCGCGCTGTTTCCATTTTTCAAGCATGTCGGCATCGCACTCGCCACGAGCATCGCGGGATGGGTGAATACCGGACTTCTGATCGCGGTCCTTTGGCGGCGGGGCCATTTCCTGCCCGGCTCCGGGGTCCTGCGCCGGCTCGCGCTCGTTTTTCTCGCAAGCCTGCTGATGGGGGCCGGCCTGCACTTTGCCGCCATCTGGCTTGCCCCGTACCTCGGCGATGCATGGCTTGCGGTGCGGGCGGCGAGCCTGCTTCTCCTGATCGCTTCGGGTGCCGTCGTTTTCGCCGCGGCGGTCCAGTTGAGCGGTGGAGCGGACCTGATCAAACTGGCGAAAGCGTTGACACGGCGCAACACCTGAGACCAAAAGCCGAAAACTTTCCGTTTCCCGCTTGCGCGAAGCCTTCCGGGAGCCTAAACCCGGCGCGCCCAAACATTCAAAAGCGCCTTTCCAACCGGTGCGCCAACAAGGGATTTCAAATGACGGACTTCCAGCCCCGTGTCTTTTCCGGCGTCCAGCCGACCGGCAATCTCCATCTTGGAAACTATCTCGGCGCGGTGTCCCGCTGGGTGCCGCTGCAGGACCAGATGCCGACCATCTTCTGCGTTGTCGACAGCCACGCCATCACGGCCGGATTTCCCGACCCCCAGGAGCTGACCAACGCGACCCGGGAAGTGACCGCCGCCTATATGGCCGCCGGGATCGACCCGAAAAAGTCCATTATCTTCAATCAATCCCAGGTTCGCGAGCACACCGAACTCGCCTGGATCTTCAACTGCGTCGCCCGCATGGGCTGGCTCAACCGAATGACCCAGTTCAAGGAAAAGGCCGGCAAGAACAAGGAAAACGCCTCCGTCGGGCTGTTCGCCTATCCGAACCTGATGGCCGCCGACATCCTGGCCTACCGCGCGACTCACGTGCCGGTCGGGGACGACCAGAAGCAGCATCTTGAACTGACCCGCGACATCGCGGCGAAATTCAACAACGACTTCGGCGCCCGGATCAAGGAGCTCGGGATCGGCGTGCCGAACCCGACGCCCTCGCCGGAACTGCCGGAAGAGCTTTATTTTCCGATCACCGAACCGATGATCGCCGGTCCGGCGACCCGGATCATGTCTCTTCGCGACGGCACCAAGAAGATGTCGAAGTCCGACCCGTCGGACCTCTCGCGCATCAATCTGACCGACGACGCAGACACGATTTCAAAAAAGGTGAAAAAGGCCAAGACCGACCCGGACGCCTTGCCGAGCGAAGTCGACGGGCTCGAGAACCGGCCGGAAGCGGATAATCTGGTCGGGATCTACGCGTCCCTGACCGGCAGCACCAAGGAAGCCGTCCTGAAGGACTTCGGCGGCCAGCAGTTCTCGACCTTCAAACCGGCTCTCTCGGAGCTGGCGGTCGCGAAACTGTCGCCGATGACCGACGAGATGCGCCGTCTCATGGAAGACAAGACCCAGATCGATGCAATCCTCAAGGAAGGCGCGGAAAAGGCCTCCGCCATCGCCGGGCCCGTCTTGAAGGATGTGCGCAAGATCATCGGGTTTCTGGACGTGCGTTGAGGCCTCCTCCCGGGATTCCTTCCGGTTAACAAAGGAAGGAAACGGTTTCTCAAAGTTTAAGCGCCACTCTCTGCGCAACAGTGGTTTTGCGGAGAGTGGTTGTCTTGGTCCATCAAAACAGCGAACGCGCGGTCAAGTCCGAAGCGGAAGCCGAAAAGAACGCGCAACGGGCCGAAAGCCGCCAGCCGGTAGCCGACCGCAGGCAGCGTCCGGAAGACCGCGGAACAGATGTCACCCCAGAAGATGCCAGTGACATCGAAACGGGTTCCGATGCCGGCTCCGGGCGGCGGGCGACGGACAGGCCGGTTTCCCCCCCCGCGAAATTTCTGCTGCATCTGGCGGTTGCCGGATTGGTTATCGGACTGGCCGCGGCCTTTCTGCTGGTCGCGACGACCGACGGCGTCAACCGGTTCGCCGGTGTCGGACTGGCGTTCTTCGCCGGAGGGTTGGCGGTCTGGCGCCTGTTCGCCGACGACATGTACCGCACGGTTCAGGCCAACAAGATCAAGGACGGCAAGATCCGCCGGCTGATGGCCCGCTGCGAGGAACTGGAAGACCGGGCCTGGGAGCTGGGCGAATCCGACGAGCGGCACGCCAGCATCCTGGCCACTCTGGGCGATGTCGTCATCCGCCGCGATCTGGACGGAACCGTCACTTACGTCAATTCGGCAGCCGAAGACGTCTTCGGTCCCGGCCACACGTTGCAACCGGGCACGCCCATGGACCTGCCGCTCGCGACCTTCACGCCGGACCCGGAATCCGGCATGCCCAGCCTCGAGACCAATGCTGAAACGGCGAGTTTTCAGGACATCTATGTCGAGACAGCCCAGGGAGCGCGCTGGTTTTCCCGGATCGATATTCCAGTCCGCGATACCGGTTCCGACCGTCAATTGGTCCAGACCGTCCTGAGGGACGTCACCGAGCGGCGCATGATCGAAGAGGAACTGCTCGCCGCGCGCCATTCCGCGGAGAGCTCCAACGAGGCGAAATCTAGGTTCCTGGCGACCGTCAGCCACGAAATCCGCACACCGCTGAACGGGGTCCTGGGCATGGCCGCGCTGTTGCGCGACACGCGCCTCACCAAGGAACAGAACGCTTACATCGAGGCGCTGGAGACCTCGGGTGAGACCCTTCTGCTCCTGATCGACGAGGTTCTCGACTTTTCGAAGGTCGAAGCCGGCAAGCTGGACATTCAGGCGGCGCCGGTCCGGGTCGGTGCGCTGGCGGAAAACGTCGTGGAGCTGCTTGCCCCCAGAGCCCATGCAAAGGCGCTTGAGATCGGCTCCCTGGTGGATCCTGCCTTGCCGAGGGAAGTCACCATCGATGCCACACGGGTGCGCCAGATCCTGTTCAACCTGATCGGCAACGGTGTGAAATTCACCGACGCGGGCGGCATATCCGTCGAGCTCTGCGGCCGGCCCAACCCCGAGGGTGGCAGTTTCCTGGATATCGAGGTGCGGGATACCGGTATCGGCTTCGACCAGGCGGAGGCCGAGCGGCTGTTTCAGGAGTTCGAGCAGGTCGATCACGGACCGGCCCGCAAGTTCGGCGGCACGGGGCTCGGGCTTGCCATCGCCCAGCGGCTGGCGGGCCTGATGGGCGGTACGATTACCGCTTCTCCGGTGGCGGAAGGCGGTGCGGCGTTTCGCGTTTCGCTGCCTGTTCCGGAGACGCTGGAAAGCGGCCCCGCCCCCCGCGCCGAAGCCTTGTGGGACAAGAGAATCGTCTTCGTCAGCAACAGCCGAATCGAATGTCCGCTTCTCAGCCGGCGTCTCCAACGTCATGACGCGAAGGTCCGCATCGAGGCCCCGGGCAGCCCGGATCTGGAGGCGGCCCTTCTGTCCGCGGATCTTTTGGTCGTCGACAACGCCGGTCTCGGCGACAGCGGCGGCTGGCTCGCCTCCGTCCGGCTGACCGGTTGCGCGGCACCCGCCGTCATCATGATCTCGCCACCCGAACGGGACCGCCTGGAACATCTGCGCCAGGCCGGCTATGCGGCCTATCTCATCCGGCCGATCCGAATCGACACACTTCTTCAGATCTCCTGCGGCCTTCTCGACGGCGGCGGGACCGACCATGCCTGGGAAGCGAGCGCCGAGCCGGTCAGCAACAGTTTTTCCGCACAGCGCGAAAACGCGCCGTCCCGGCCCTTGCGCCTGCTCGTAGCCGAGGACAACGACATCAACCGGCTGCTCGCCGAAGCAATGTTGCGCAAGCTCGGCCATGTGCCGGTCATGGTCGCGGACGGCGAGAGCGCTGTCGAACAGGCCGCCAGCGGATCGTTCGACGCCGTTTTGATGGATCTGCACATGCCGGGACTGGACGGGTTCGGCGCAATCGCCAGAATTCGGGAAAACGAGACCGCGACAGGCCGTCCGCCCGTGCCGGTTCTGATCGTGACCGCGGACGTCATGAAGGATGCGCGCGACCAGGCCAAGGAAATGGGAGCCTCCGGCTATCTGACAAAGCCGCTTTCCGTGGAGGCCTTGTCGAGCTCCCTCGTGAAACTCGGCCGTGGCTGACGCCTGGCGCCAGCACTCTTTATCCCCCGCCGACATTACCTATATTACAGGACGGTGCCCCGGGCCGGAGCACCGTGCGGCAGACGCCGGTGGAAAAAGGCTGGGTGTCATCCAGTTGTCGGATTACTGTGCTCTACGGCATACTCGAAGAATGCCAACCCATGGCCGGGTATAGTACTCCGGCAAAACAAAATGGCACCGGAAACACTCTAGCGCTCAAGGTCTTGGCACTTTTGACGCGCGAAAGGGACG
Source organism: Roseibium aggregatum (assembly GCF_017309185.1). Lineage (GTDB taxonomy): Bacteria > Pseudomonadota > Alphaproteobacteria > Rhizobiales > Stappiaceae > Roseibium > Roseibium aggregatum_B. The sequence goes on from NZ_JAEKJZ010000006.1 coordinate 94,525, forward strand.
ACAAGAGGGTGGAATGTCCATAATGCGGCAAGGGCTGTTTTCTCCGCGAAAACTGGTACGGAAGTTTACTCCCGCGATGCGTCCGGGAATGCCCTTCGCACCCCTGGCTCGACCGGATCGCGCCATTCGCACGCCGGTCAAGACCCCGGAAACACTTGGCCGAATCGGAACCCTTGAAGTTCGCCTGGCGCGGAATTTCAAGGAAGTGAAGAAGGCCCAACGCCTGCGCTACCAGGTCTTTTACGAGGAAATGTCGGCGATCGCCGATGCGCATACGCTCGCGACGCGCCGGGACGCGGATCCCTTCGACGCCTATTGCGACCATCTTCTCGTGGTCGACCACGCATCCCTGAAGCGCAACAAGCTCGGTCGCCTGAAGCCCGAGATTGTCGGGACCTACCGGATCCTGCGCCAGGACGTGGCGGACCTGCACGGCGGTTTCTACACGGCGGGCGAATACGACATCCAGAAGCTGATCGACGCCAATCCGGGCAAGCGCTTCATGGAGCTCGGCCGCTCCTGTGTGCTCAAGCCCTACCGGACCAAAAAAATCGTCGAACTGCTGTGGCACGGCATCTGGTCGTATGTTCTGCGTTACAAGGTCGACGTGATGCTGGGCTGCGCCTCGATTGAAGGCACCAATCCGGATGCCGTCGCCGGTCAGCTTTCCTTCCTGCATCACAATGCCCGCGCACCGGAAGAGTGGCGCGTCCGCGCGGTCGAAGACCGTTACGTCGAGATGAACCGGCTGCCCAAGGACGCCGTCAACTCGAAGGAAGCGTTGCGCTCCCTCCCGCCACTCGTCAAAGGCTATCTCCGTCTCGGCGCCTTTATCGGAGACGGCGCGGTGGTCGACCATCAGTTCGGAACCACGGACGTGCTCATCATCATGCCGGTGTCCGAGCTCAACACGCGGTATGTGAACTACTACGGCGCCGACGCGGGCCGTTACGCCAGTTAGAGCACCACGCGACACGTTCTGGAAACCGGCGGAGACCTTCCACCGGTGTTCCGGATTTGTTTCCGGGTCAGGGCCGATATCTTAACGCCCCCTTAAATTGCCTCAATCTAGGATCATCACCGGGGATACCGGCAGTTGCCGGATCGAAACGGGACGGATGATCAATGGCGCCTCAGGCGAAACGCCGGCAGCGGATTGAGCCTACATTTGGGGATAACGGCAGCAGCCTTCTCGACCTGCGTCTCGAGCCGCAGGACCGGCCGGCCGCGCCGTCGGGCAAGTCCACGTCCAAACCGAAGTCCCGCAAAACCGGACAGTCCGGTCAGAAGAAATCCTCTACGGCGAAAAAAACCTCTGCTTCCAAGCGTCCGAAATCCAGCAAAAACGGGTCCCGCAAAGGCTCCGGTGGCCGCTCGGGCGCCAAGCGGCGCAGCACGAAAAAGAGAACCAGAACATCGCTGAGGCTTGGACGCTGGCTGAAGCGCGGCCTCTACTGGAGCGCGGTGCTCGGCATCTGGTGTGTGCTCGTCGTGGCCGGCATCGTCGGGTATTACGCCGCCTATCTGCCGCCAACCTCCGAATGGCAGGTTCCGGCCCGGCCACCAAATGTGAAGATCGTTGCCGCCAACGGCCAGCTGATCGCCAACCGGGGCGATACCGGCGGCGAAGCCGTGCGGCTCGAACAGCTTCCTCCCTATCTGCCGAATGCTGTCATCGCGATCGAGGACCGCCGTTTCCGGTCCCATTTCGGCGTCGATCCCATCGGGCTGGCCCGAGCACTCTTTACCAACGTGACGGCGGGCCGCCTGACCCAGGGCGGCTCGACGCTTACCCAGCAGCTCGCCAAGAACCTGTTTCTGGAGCCGGACCGGACCCTGAAACGCAAGATCCAGGAACTGGTGCTCGCCTTCTGGCTGGAATCGGAATATTCGAAAGACGAAATTCTGGAGATGTACCTCAACCGGGTCTATCTCGGCGCCGGCGCCTACGGGGTGGATGCCGCCGCGCGCCGCTATTTCGGCAAATCCGCCAGATTGCTGACCGTTGCCGAGGCCGCCACGATCGCCGGTCTCCTCAAGGCGCCGACCCGCTATTCTCCCGCACGCAATCCGGACCTTGCCGAGGAACGCGCCCAGCTCGTGCTCGCGGCGATGCATGACGAGAACTACATCACCGCAAACGAAGCCAAGAATGCGCTCGCGGCCCCTGCCAAGGTCGTCCGCCGCTACACGACGGCAAGCAAAAACTACGCGGCCGACTGGGTCATGGATGTCCTGCCGCATTATGTCGGCTCGATCGAAAGCGATATCATCGTCGACACCACGATCGATCCCACGTTGCAGAACGCGGCCGAAAAGGCGTTGCGGACCGCGCTGGCGGAGAACCGCCAGAAACTGGGCGTCAGCCAGGGAGCCATCGTCACGCTGGACACGGCCGGCGCCGTGAAGGCGATGGTCGGTGGCGCCGACTACTCGAAAAGCCAGTTCAACCGGGCGGTCTATGCCAAGCGCCAGCCCGGCTCCTCCTTCAAGCCGTTCGTCTATCTCGCCGCGCTCGAAGCAGGCATGACGCCGCAAACCGTGCGTCAGGACCAGCCGATCACCATCGGCGGGTGGTCGCCGAAGAACTACACCAAAGAACATTATGGGCCGGTCACGCTGACCCGCGCGCTCAGCCTGTCGCTCAACACGGTCGCGGTGCGGCTTGCCCATGAGGTTGGCGCCGGGACGGTCGCCAACACCGCGACGAGACTTGGGATCAAATCCGACCTGCACAAGAACCTGTCGCTTGCCCTTGGCACCTCTGAAGTCACGCCGCTGGAAATCGCGAGCGCCTACGTGCCGTTTTCCAACGGCGGCTACGGCGTCCTGCCGCACATCATCCGCCGGATCAAGACCGTCGACGGCAAAACGCTTTACTCGCGCGCGGGCGACGGCCGCGGGCGCGTGGTGCAACGCAAGCAGGTCGGAGAGATAAACGTCATGATGGCCGAAACGCTTTCGACCGGCACGGGCCGCAAGGCCCGCCTCGACGGCGGCCGGCCCGCCGGCGGCAAGACCGGCACCAGCCAGGATTTCCGCGACGCCTGGTTCATAGGCTACACCGCGAACCTGACCACGGCCGTCTGGTTCGGCAACGACGACAATTCACCGACCAAGAAGGCAACCGGCGGCAGTCTGCCCGCCACGGTGTGGAAAGACGTGATGAATGCGGCCCACAAGGACCTGTCGGTCGCCGATCTGCCGGGCGTTCCGCATCGGCCGCCCAGTGCCACCGCGCCACCCAAACCCGCTTCCGGAACCCCCGCGGCCGCACCGTCAGGCAGCCCCGGCTCGACCGGCGGCCCTGTCCCGCCCGGATCCATCGGCGGCGGGGTCGGCGGCGCCAGGCCGGCCGGTGAACGCAAGGGCCCACTCAACATTCTGCGAAACCTGTTCGGCGGCGGGTAGGTGCCTGTTCTAAACAACAGGAGTTTCCGACCCCGACCCTTCTCACAGGAAGACGGGCGCGGGGAATAGCGAAGCTCTCAACACTTGTGGCTGTAGGTGAACACCAGCGTATCGGTGGTGTACTGCCCGGTCGGGCGGCATTGTTTGAAGATTTCGCGGGTTCCGGTCACCGTGACCTGGAGCTGGTCGCCCCGGACCGGGCCTTCGACATGATATTCAAGCGGATTGCCCGGGCAGTATCTGGAAAAGACCCGCGCCGTGCCGGAGTACCAGTTGCCGTTCTTCACGCCGTTGAACAACAGCGTTCCCCGTTGCACACCGGAGTTACGCAGGGCCTGACGTGGCACCTCATAGGACAGCCAACGCTGGTTGCCCTGCGCCTGAAGGCGCATGATGGACCCGTTGTGGTTCCAGCAACTGTCGGCCATCGCCGCGCCGGTCATCAATATTCCAAAGCCGGTCAGGAGACCGAGACAACTGCGTTTGACAGACCTGAGCGAAATTTCATGCATGAATTGGCTCCCAACTTCCCAAGGGGAATAGGACGGCCAATTCGAGAATTTTGCAATCGGATATCTTGAAAGCGCTTTGAAAACAAAGCCATCCCGTCGAGCCCGGACCGGCCGCGCTTTACCCGAAACCGTGCAGATGGAGACCGTTTTCCTTCAGCCAGACGCGCGCCGTCGGTGTCTGGGGCGCCAGTTGCGCGCACAGGCGCCAGAACCGGTCCGAGTGGTTCAATTCCTGCAAATGGGCGACCTCATGGGCCGCGACGTAGTCGAGAATTTCGGATGGCGCCAGAATGAGGCGCCAGGAAAAGGAAAGCCGGCCGTTGGCCGCGCAGGAGCCCCAGCGGCTTTTGGTGTCACGAATGCTGATGGCCGCGATCTTCTTGTTAATGGTCCTGGCATGGTTCTCGGCCCGTTGCGTCAGATCCGTGCGCGCCTGCTCCTTCAGCCAGCTCGTTACCCTTCTCGGGATATGATCGTCGTCCCCCGGCACGAAGAGAGCGGGAAATCCGTCTTCCGTCTGCCCGGCTGTAATCAGGCCGCGCAGTCGTCCCGTTGGAACGATCTCATGGTCCTGGCCGCGCACAGGCACGATATCGCCCGGACGGAAGGCCACATGATCGGGGCGGTCCTTGAGGCGCTCGATCAGCCAATCGATATGCTGGCGGGCGAAGCGCTCGGCGCGCGCCGCGTTGCCGCCCTTCGGAACGGTCAGAACGGGGCCGGAACGGTCTGCGGGCAGGCGCAACAGGTAACGCTGCGCGCGCGGGTTGGACCTGAGGCGGATCCGCACCGCGCTCGTGTCCGTTTCGATTTCTATATGCTCAGGCAGTCGTTTTTTGTCCGGGCGGATCAGCATGGGCGGCAGGGGTCCAAACGAATCATCGGTTTCGGCCTAGACTAAAACATTTTCAAGTCTTCCAAGCCTCCAAACGGACGAAAGCGGCGCTTTTTGACGGCGCCGCTCTCGGTCAGGCCGTCCGGGGACGGCTCGGGAAGTCGGGACTGTTATATTGCGGTGGCGTCACCACCCGAGGGGCGGCCACGGTTGGCCATGAAACGGTCGAACTCTTCCTGGTCGCGCGCCCGGCGCAGTTCTCTCAGGAAATCGTCGAAGTCGGCACGCATCGCGTCGAGTTTCGCGCGTTCCTCCTCCAGCCGCTTCAACTCGCGTTCGCGGTAATCGTCGAATGCAACATTGCCCGTGCGGGCATATCCTGCCGTGTTTGACATCTGATCGAATGCTCCCTTCATCGGGCTGTTCCGCCACTGGTTTCTCGCATCGCGGGCCATGCCCTCGAAACGGTCACCCCACAAAATGTAGGCCAGCATGGCGAGACCCAATGGCCAGAAAACCACGAATCCCAACACCATCAGACCGATTGTCGCCGGCGTCCAGGCCGGCTTGATCATGCAACTTCTCGTCGTTGTCATCGTCCTATCCATTAAAGACATCCACACAGATCAGGTGGGGACTTTGGCCGCGTGCTTCAAGGATTTGTGATGTTCAACACAAAACGCAAAACCGAAAAAGACCCGGCCGGGTTTCCCGCGGCCGGTTCTAATGCTTTGTCTTTTTTGGCGATTTTCAGTCGGTGCCGTTACCCGGACGACCGATCACATTTTCGCCGCATCCAAATCTCCGGTGTCAGCTAACCGTCTCGGACAGCTGACGGGCCTGTTCGATCCACTTGTCGCGCGCAATGCGGCCCCGGAAGTCGAGCTTGCCGTCGAGCGCTTCGATCTGCTCGTCCGTCAGCGATGCGATTTGCCAATAGTGGAAGATCCCGGCGCCGTTCAGAGTGGATTCCAGCTTCGGCCCGACACCGCTGATCGCCTTGAGGTCGTCGGCGACACCGTCCGGCTTCCGCAACAGGATCTCTTCCAGGGATCCGGCCTTTTCAGGCTTGGCCTTGGCCTTTGCGGCTGTCTTTACCGGTGCGGCAGGTTTCTGCGCGGGCTGCTCCTTCGCGGCCTTAGCCGGTGCAGCGGCCTTGGTGGCTGGGGCGGCTTTGCGCCGGTCCGCACGGTGCGTGCGAATGAAATCCATGACCCGAGGGGCAATTTCCGCGCGCCAGCGCGATCCGTTGAACACCCCGTAGTGACCGACATTCGGTTGCTCGTAATGCGCCTTCATGTCGTCGGACAGGCTGGTGCAAAGGTCGTGAGCCGCGCGGGTCTGACCCCGGCCCGTAATGTCGTCCTTTTCGCCTTCGACGGTCAAAAGCGCGGTTCTCGTGATCTTCGTGCAATCCACCGGCAGGCCGTTGTGCGTCATTGTACCGTTCGGCAGAGCGTGTTCGATGAACACGGTCTCGACCGTCTGCAGATAAAATTCCGCCGTCAGATCCATGACTGCGAGATATTCGTCGTAGAAATCACGGTGTTTTTCCGCGCTGTCGCCGTCGCCTTCGACGAGATGCTGGAAAAAGTCCCGGTGCGCCGTGACATGGCGATCCAGGTTCATGCTCATGAAGCCGGACAGTTGCAGAAAGCCCGGATAGACGTCGCGCATGAAGCCCGGGTGCGGGAAGGGCACTTTCATGACGGCGTTCGTCCTGAACCAGTCGATCCCCTTCGAGACCGCCAGGTCGTTGACCGCCGTCGGCGCGACCCGCGTGTCGATCGGGCCGCCCATCAAGGTCATCGTGGAGGGGACGTAAGGGTCATCCCGCTCCTCCATGACCGCGACAGCGGCCAGAACAGGCACGGACGGCTGACAGACGCCGAGCACATGCGCATCCGGTCCAAGGAAATGCAGCATCGAAATCACGTAGTCGATGTAGTCGTCCAGATCGAACTTGCCGTCCTGAACCGGCACCATGCGGGCGTCGATCCAGTCGGTGATGTAGACATCGGCGTTCGGCAGCAACGCCTCGACCGTACCGCGCAACAGCGTCGCGTAGTGGCCCGACATCGGCGCGACGATCAGGATCTTCGGGTCGTTGCGCTGGGTCGTCACACCGCGCTCGAAACGGATCAGGTCGCAGAAGGGGCGGCTCCAGACGGTGCTTTCGCGCACCGGCACCCGTACGCCGCCCACGGAGGTTTCCTTCAAGCCGAATTCCGGCTTGCCGTAGCGCCGCGTCGTTCGCTCCAGAACCTCACAGCCTGCCGCGACCTGTCGGCCGAAACTGGTATGGGTCATCGGATTGAGCGGGTTCTGGAAATAAAGCCGCGTCATGTCGGCAAGCGCTCTTACCGGCGCCATCGCCGCATGGTTCAATTCATAAAGATGATAAAAGGGCAAAGGCGCTTCTCCTTTGTTTGCGCAACCGTTGCCTGTCCCCCGGCAAAAGATCGTCCTGCATCGGCTCGCGTGTTATGGCACCGTCTATTGCATCGCAACAGAATAACCACGACGGATGCCGTAAGCAATACTGCTTATTGATAGAACGGTGCCCGCCTAACGCTTAATTTCTGCAGGTTAACTTGTTTTGGCGTCGAATTATTTTGCGACGCACCATTGTGGAATGGGTATGTGAATCAAACCGGTAGAAAAATTTTCCCGAGGCTTCTTGCTGCGCTAAGCGGCGAGATCGGCGACCACCGCATCGAGAACAAAAAAACCTTCCCGTGTCGCCCGGACGCGGTTTTCCCCCAGTTCTTCCACCATTCCGTGCTCCAGAAGGTCGCGCAAGCGGCGCGGATCGATGGATCTGTGGGCCAGTTTTTCATAACGGGACAAATCGATGCCCTCGGTAAGCCGCAAACCCATGAGCAGGAATTCGTCACCCTGTTCTTCTTCCGACAGGCCCATGTTCTCCACGAGGCCGTGACCGGAGCGTTCGACGTTTTCCAGCCAGGTTTCCGGATGACGTTCGGTGGCTGTCGCCAGCCGGGTCGGCCCGACCGTCAGCCGGCCATGGGCGCCGGGCCCGGTTCCGACATAGTCGCCGTAGCGCCAGTAGACCAGATTGTGGCGGCACTCGGCGCCCGGTCTCGCGTGGTTTGAAACCTCGTAGGCCGGCAAGCCGGCCTCCGCCGTCACGTCCTGGGTGAGTTCGTAAAAGGCGGCGCCAAGATCGGGATCCGGCACTTTCAGCTTTCCGGCCTGATGAAGCGCGAAAAACGGTGTCCCTTCCTCGATCGTGAGCTGGTACAGCGACAGATGATCCGCGGCGAGCGCGATGGCCTGCTTCAGTTCCGCCGCCCAGTCCCCGGTCGTCTGTCCGGGGCGGGCGTAGATAAGGTCGAAGGACAGGCGCGGGAAGGTTTCCCGGGCGATTTCGATCGCGGCGCGCGCGGTCTGCGCATCGTGCAATCGGCCAAGCATCTTCAGATCGGCGTCGATGAGCGACTGCACTCCGAGGGAAACCCGGTTGACCCCGGCGCTGCGGTATCCCTTGAACCGCTCCGCTTCCACGGAGGTCGGGTTCGCCTCCATGGAAATTTCCACATCCGGGTCGAGCGACCACAGGTTCGAGACGGCGTTCAGGACACGTTCGACCGTGGCCGGCTCCATGAGCGATGGCGTTCCGCCACCCAGAAAGACCGACTGAACCGTTTTTCCCTTTGTCAGATCGGCAAAGTGGGACAGTTCCCGCTCAAGCGCCGCCGCGAACCGCACCTGATCCGCGGGCTCGTGCCGAACATGGGAATTGAAGTCGCAATAAGGGCATTTGGCGGCGCAAAATGGCCAATGGACATAGATCCCGAAACCGCCGTTTGTCGCCCCAGGCATCGCCGGCTTATCCTTCGAGGCAGGTTTTTGCGAAGAGTTGAAACGCACGTGCCCTGTGCGACAAGGCCGGCGTGTCGATGCTCCAGCCGTGTTTGTCCTCCGAAGGCATTTCGCCGAACGTCCTGTCATGACCATCCGGCTGGAAAATAGGATCGTAGCCGAAACCCTGCGTCCCGCGCGGCGGCCAGACGACTTCGCCCTCAACTTCTCCGCGGAACAGTTCCTGATGGCCGTCCGGCCAGGCAAGGCACAGAACCGCAACGAACGAACCGCGGCGCTGCTCCGGTGTTTCGGCCTTGATGGACCGGAGTTTTTCCTCGATCGTGCGCATGGCCATGGCAAAGTCCTTGTCGGGACCCGCCCAGCGCGCGGAGTATATTCCAGGGTCGCCGTTCAGCGCGGCAACGCAAAATCCGCTGTCATCGGCCAGCGACGGAAGCCCGGAGGCGTTCGCGGCGGCAACGGCCTTGAGCGCAGCGTTTTCTTCAAAGGTCAGGCCCGTTTCCTCCGGCTCCGGCAACCCGAGATCCGACGCGGAGACCACTTCGAAACCGAATGGTCTGAGCAAATCCACGATTTCCCGCACCTTGCCCTTGTTGTGGCTCGCCACAACCAGTTTGCCGGGGGTTAGTTTACGGTGACCCACTGTCGCCATTCCTTAAAGTATCGCCATTTTCTGCAGGTCGACGAGCCGGGTGATCCCGCCTTTCGCCAGACCCAGCAACTGCGCGAATTCCTCTTCCGAGAACGGCGCGCCTTCCGCCGTTCCCTGGATCTCGACGATGCCGCCGGACCCGGTCATGACGAAATTCGCATCCGTTTCCGCGGTGCTGTCTTCCGCGTAATCGAGATCGAGAACCGGCGTTCCCTCGTAGATGCCGCAGGAAATCGCCGCGATGTGGTCGGTCAGCACATCCCTGGTCACCATGTCGCGGGCTTTCATCCACTCGATGCAGTCACGCAGCGCGATCCAGGCACCGGTAATCGATGCCGTCCTAGTGCCGCCGTCCGCCTGAATGACGTCGCAGTCCACGGAGATCTGAACTTCGCCCAGCGCTTCCAGATCGACGATGGCACGCAGGGAACGCCCGATCAGGCGCTGAATCTCCTGGGTCCGGCCGGATTGCTTGCCGGCGCTCGCCTCGCGCCGCATGCGATCGCCCGTCGCCCGGGGCAACATGCCGTATTCCGCCGTCACCCAGCCGCGGTTCTGACCGCGCAGCCAAGGCGGCACCCGCTCCTCGAGGCTGGCCGTGCACAGGACATGGGTATCGCCGAACTTGACGAGGCAGGACCCTTCCGCATGTTTGGACACACCGCGTTCCAGAGTGACCGCACGCAGCTCGTCTGCTGCGCGTTTTGACGGACGCATGAAAATTCCTTTCACTTTCGCCTGTGCCGGCGCTGTTTCCCGATGAATTCCGAAGGCCTTGTAGACCCCAAGTTCCTCCGGCGTAAAGGCCCAGCTTCACTTAGACCCCAATTTGCGCCTATATCTTAAAGGTACAGACAACCTTCGTTGTTCGATATGCGGTAAACCGCCGGAGAACATACCTTGAGTCTCAGCGATCTAGACAAGAGATCCCGCGAAATATTCCGCTCAATTGTGGAAACCTATCTTCAAACCGGAGAGCCGGTGGGATCGCGCAACGTATCCCGGAACCTCGCCATGTCCCTGTCACCCGCATCCGTTCGCAACGTGATGTCGGACCTGGAACATCTCGGCCTTCTCCATTCGCCCCACACGAGCGCCGGTCGGCTGCCGACCGAGGTCGGCTTGCGTTTTTTCGTCGACGCGCTTCTGGAAGTCGGCGACCTGACCCAGGACGACCGGCGCCAGATAGAGGTTCAGGTCCGGGCTTCCCGGAAAGCCCATTCCAGCGAACAGGTGCTTACCGAAGCCAGCCAGATGCTGTCGGGTCTTTCCATGGGCGCCGGTGTCGTCCTGACCCACAAGACGGACATGCGGCTGAAACATATCGAGTTCGTCCGGATCGAACCGCAAAAGGCCCTCGTGATCCTGGTCAGCGAAGACGGCTCGGTCGAAAACCGTGTGGTCGAACTGCCCGCGGACCTGCCTTCGTCAGCCCTTGTCCAGGCCACGAACTACCTGAACGCACGCATCCAGGGCCGCACGATTTCCGAAATCCGCACGGAACTCGAAAAGATACGGGACGCGGATCAGGCCGAGCTCGATCAACTGAGCCAGAAAGTCATCGACACCGGCCTGGCCGTCTGGGGTGGCGAGACCATGTCCGACCCGGGCACCTTGATCGTGCGGGGCCGCTCCAACCTCCTGACCGATCTGGACGCGGTCGAGGACCTGGAACGAATCCGCCTGCTGTTTGACGATCTTGAAAGCAAGCGGGATCTGATCCAGCTCCTGGGTCTTGCCGAAAAGGGTGACGGCGTGCGCATCTTCATCGGGTCGGAGAACAATCTCTTTTCGCTTTCGGGCTCCTCTCTGGTGGTGTCGCCCTACCGGGACAGCAACCAGAGCATCGTCGGCGTTCTCGGGGTGATCGGCCCCACCCGGCTGAACTATGCGCGCGTGATTCCGATGGTGGATTACACGGCCCGGCTGGTGAGCAAGATCCTGGGGTGAGCGGGGAAACCGTTCGCACCGGAGGTTGACCTCGCCCCCGTTGTCACCTCATCTACCGGACAGTCCACAAAACAGGTCTCCGATGTTATCTCCCGCAGAACTCGAACGTTACGCGCGCCATATCGTCATGCGAGAGATCGGCGGCGCCGGTCAGCAGAAGCTCAAGAAAGCCCGTGTGCTGGTGATCGGCGCCGGCGGTCTCGGCGCCCCAGTGCTGCAATATCTGGCCGCCGCCGGGATCGGTACGCTCGGCATCGTCGACGACGACACGGTTTCCCTTTCCAATCTCCAGCGGCAGGTGATCCACGACACGGACCAGCTCGGGGAACCGAAAGTCGCCAGCGCCGCCGAAGCCATTGCCCGTCTCAACCCGAATGTGAAGGTCGAACCGCATCCGACCCGTCTCGCGGGACACAACGCCATGGCGCTCGTCTCCGGTTACGATCTCGTCGTCGACGGCTCGGACAATTTCGATACCCGCTATCTGGTGTCCGATGCCTGTTTCTTTGCCAAAAAACCACTGGTGACCGCCGCGGTCGGCCAGTTCGACGGGTCTATCACGACGCTCAAGCCGTTCGAGACAGGACCGGAGGGCGAACCGAACCCGAGCTATCGCTGCCTGTTCCCGAAAAAACCGCGCGACGGACTGTTGCCGACCTGCGAGGAGGCCGGTGTTCTCGGCGCTCTCACCGGCATCGTCGGCGCGATGCAGGCCATGGAGGCGATCAAGGAACTGACCGGTACCGGCGAAGGATTGACCGGGCGCCTGATGATGTTCGACGCGCGGACCTTCCGCATGGAAACCATCCGCTATCGGCACTCGCCGAAAAACCCGCTGACCGGCGACAATCCGAAAAGCTGGACGGAGCTTCTGGAGGAGGCCTGACTGTGCCGGTTTTCGACGGGCCGGACCCAACAGGAAACTTATTGAAATTCGGAGAATAAAACATGGCAACCGTGAAGCTGTTGACGGACGAAGAGGCTGACGCCATTCCCGAGGTCAAGGCCGTCTTCGACGACATTCGCGCGACCAGGGGATCGGATTTCATCAACAATGTCTGGCGCGCCCTGGCCAACGATCCCAAGGGTCTCAAGAGAACCTGGGAGCATCTGAAGTCGGTCATGGCGGTACCTGGAGCGCTCGACCCCAAGACCAGGGAAATGATCTATATTGCGGTCTCCGCCGCCAACAGTTGCAGCTACTGCGTCCATTCGCATACGGCCGCCGCGCGCGCGAAGGGCATGAGCGAAGAGGAACACGGCGAACTGATGCAGATCATCGCGCTGGCCTCCATGACCAACGGCCTCGTGACGGCTTTGCAGGTGCCGGTCGATCCGGAATTCGAGGTTGACTGACACACCCGAGCCGTCAACGAAAAACCCGCACCGGTTTTCACCGGCACGGGTTTTCAAACTCTAAAACCTGGCGGAACTCAGTTCGGCTTCTGTTCGGCTCCGGCCTGCTGGGCGGCGGCCTGTTGCGCCATGTTCTGGCGGTAGAGCTGGGCGAAGTCGATCGGGTCGAGCAGCAGCGGCGGGAAGCCGCCGTTGCGGGTGGCGTCCGAGAGGATCTGGCGTGCGAACGGGAAAATCATGCGCGGGCACTCGATCATGACGAAAGGATGCATGTGCTCTTTCGGCACACCGGTGATCTTGAACAGGCCGGCATAGACGAGTTCGACGTTGAACATCACCATGTCGGGACGTTCCGCCTTCGCGGTCAGCGTCAGCACGACCTCAAACTGGTCGTCTCCCATCTGCTGGGCGCCAACGTTGACGTTGATATCCAGCTTCGGCTGGTCGCCCTGACCAAGCGACCGGGGCGAATTCGGATTTTCGAAAGACAGATCCTTAATGTACTGGCCAAGAATATGCATGCCTGGTGCGGGGGCGTTTTCCGCCTGCGGCTGAGCGCCGCCCTCGTTGGTATCGGTCATCTTTTCATTCCGTTTCGCGGTGCTGATCTGAAATGAAGAGTGCTTGGGGTAAACCCTTGAGTCCCTCCGGCTGGCCGCCGGCCCGCGTAATCCGGACAACCTTGTCTGCGGCTGGCTACCATCTACACATGGCCGGCACAAGACCTGCGACCAATTCGGCGCGAATTTGAAACCGGACGAATGGCTTGACGGCGCGAGGTCAGCGTTTAAACGAAGCATAGCGCGTACCGGAACCGGTGGCTTGCCTATCTGCCGGGTGGCCGGATCAGGCGATCCGCGTGACTTCTAGCATCCGGGAAGAGAATGGCCGATCAACCGACCTCCAACATAACCCTGCCACACCAACGGCTGAAACTCGATACGCTTGTCCGTCTCAGGTGGCTCGCGGTCGGCGGCCAGTCCGCCGCCCTTCTGGTCGTTTATGTGGGACTTGGCTACCCGCTTCCGGCCGGCCCGGCCTTTGCCATGGTCGCCCTGTCCGCCTGGCTGAACATTTTCCTGAAGGTCCGCTGGCCGTCGGCCATGCGCCTGTCGGAGCGCGCCGCGGCGCTGCAACTGGCTTACGACATCCTGCAGATGAGCGGGCTTTTGTTTCTCACCGGCGGTCTCGGCAATCCCTTCGCCTTCCTCCTTATGGCACCCGTCATGGTGTCCGCCACCGGCCTGTCGGCCCGCTACACGTTCGTGCTCGGAATTCTGGCGACCTTATGCGCCACATCGCTGGCCGTCTTCCACCTGCCGCTCCCCTGGTCATCGGACGAGGACTTCAACCTGCCCGTCGTCTATTCCGTCGGGATCTGGATCGCGCTGGTTTCGACCCTCGGCTTCATGGCGATCTATGCATTCCGGGTCGCGGAGGAAGCCCGTCTGCTGGCCGATGCGCTCGCCGCGACGGAACTGGTGCTCGCCCGTGAGCAGCATCTGAATGCGCTGGACGGCCTCGCAACGGCTGCCGCCCACGAGCTCGGCACGCCTCTGGCAACCATTTATCTGGTGGCAAAGGAACTGAGCGACGAGTTCGAACCCGGCGACCACCGGGGAGAAGACGTGGCGCTGATCCGCTCGCAGGCCGAACGCTGCCGCCAGATCCTCCAGAAACTCACCAGCCTGTCGAGCGAGGAAGACCTGACGTACCAGCGCATGCCCGTTTCCCAACTGCTGGAGGACATCATCGATCCGCATCGGGGAACCGGTGTCGCGCTGCATGCCTCCTGCCGGGGAAAAGGTCCCGAGCCGGTCGGCACCCGCAATGCGGCAATCCGCTACGCACTCACAAACTTGCTTGAGAACGCGGTGGATTTCGCGAATTCCGACGTCGATATCTCGGCAAGCTGGGACGAGAAGACACTTTCGATCTCGATCAGGGACGACGGACCGGGCTTCACCGTCGACGTTCTGGGCAAGATCGGTGACCCCTATGTGTCGGTACGCGGAGGCAAATCGCTTCAAAAAGGAAGCGGCGGAGGGCTCGGGCTCGGCATTTTCATTGCCAAGACCCTTCTGGAACGCACGGGCGCCAAGCTGCAACTGGATAACCAGACGCCGCCACTCAAGGGCGCCAATATTCGTGTGAGCTGGCCAAGAGATGTATTCGAACGTGAAAGTGGAGTAGACGAAACACCTTTTTCACCCCATAACGGAGATAAGTGACGGGAAAGGCAGGTTGTGTCCAGTGCTCTCATCCGGCCTGCGAAAAAGCACGTAAGAATAAAACCGGTAACACGACATGACGGATCAGATGACTTCATCGCATGCTTCGGGGGACAACACCCTCCTCATCGTCGACGACGACAAGCCCTTCCAGCAACGGCTGGCGCGGGCAATGGAAAAACGCGGATTTGTTCCGGAAACGGCCGACAGCGTTCGGGACGCGGCGTCCAAAATCAGCCAAAATGCCCCGGCCTTTGCGATCGTCGACATGCGCCTTGAGGACGGCAACGGGCTGGACGTCATCGAACAGATCCGCCAGAAACGTCCGGACGCCCGCGCGATTGTCCTCACCGGCTACGGAAACATCGCCACCGCGGTGACCGCGGTCAAACTCGGCGCCATCGACTATCTGGCCAAACCTGCGGATCCGGACGAAATCGTCGCCGCCCTGGAACGCAAGCCCGAAGACAAGGCTGAACCGCCGGAAAACCCCATGTCCGCGGACAGGGTGCGGTGGGAACATATTCAGCGCGTCTACGAACTGTGCGATCGCAACGTCTCGGAGACAGCCCGGCGGCTGAACATGCACCGGCGGACCCTGCAGAGGATTCTTGCCAAGCGGGCACCGCGCTGACCTTGACAGGCCGGGGGTTGCCCGTTCCCGCCGCGAACTTCCGGTTCGCCAGTCCGATTTCACCGTTTCGTAAGGGGTGCAGGGTTGCCCTTTCGACGCCACTTTGCCTAAGTAATCCGTAAACGGTTCCTTTGCGCTCCAATGGAGATCGCTCATGCGGCTTGCTGCTGCTTACGCGCGTTGCGCGCCGAAAATGAAAACCGGCTGGCTCACGGTCTGCAGCGCTCTCTTGCTGATGTCCGGGGAAACCGCGCTTGGCCAATCCGTCCCGGAGACGGTCAGAATCAACGTGGAGCCGAAAGAACCCGGAATCCGGTCGATTACGGTAAACAAGAAATACCGGCCGATCATCAGCCGCGATGAAAACGGGGTCGTGATCGACACGTTGGGAAGCGGCAGTGCGCCGCCACCGTGCGACGTAAAGCTGGAAGTCACCCTGGAAAACAGCCGCGTCCTTCACCGGGACGCCAACCTGTGTGGCGGCGGAACCCTTGTCGTGGATGTCTCCAACGATGGCAAACCGGGCGCGGCGGCACGGATCGTCGGCACCGGCTCGGGTGTCGCAGCCGGCCCCGTCACCAGCGCGCCCGCCACAAGCTCACCGCCGTCCTCCTCTACATCCACGCCGCCGGCCGGTGCGCAAACCGCCGCGGCACCCGCAAATTCGGACACCCCGGCAACCGCCGGAGACAGTTCTCCTTCAGGTTCCGGCGGTCTGAGGCCGCTGGAGGAAGTCGAGACCCCGATCTCCACACCCGGTTCAGCGGGGACGGATACCGCCGCTCTGCCCGGCAATTTCGAAACCATGGTGCGCGACCGCCTGTCCAGCGGTGACGGAAACCCGGAACCGCGGCTGATTTCAGCAAACGAAAACCGTCAGTGGCTCGCCGAACCGGGAAGCCAGCCCGGATCGGCCTCCTTTCTGCAACACGCGGTTCCGCAAACGGACGACCGGGACTTCCGGGCCGATTGCAATACGCAATCCGGTCTGGCCCGGGTGACCTTTCAGCAGGCCCCCGCCGGCCTTGTGGAAGGCATGCCCCAGACGGTTCAGATCACAGCCGGCGATTTTTCAAACAGCTACGGCGCCTTCGGGTCTTCCAGCCAGGGCGGAGCCGGCGTGTCGCTTCCAGAAGTCAGCCTTGAAATGACCGATCCGCTCTGGGAAGCCCTGATCCGCCAATCCGAGCTTTCAGTCACCGTCGAAGGCATGCCGGCCTATCAGGTCTCTCTCAAAGGCAGCGCCAATCCGGTTCGCCTGTTCGTTGCAACCTGTGCCCTGCCGCAGCAAATCGTTTCGGACGAGGCGTATGGCGAGGAACCTGGTTCAGACCGGTCCTGCAGCGAACTTGGCCGTATCCGTTCTCTGGAAGCAAATCGTCCCGGGACCATCGTCTTCCGCAACACGAGCCGGCAGCCGATCGAGGTCAACTGGATCGACTACCGGGGGGGAGAACGGCCTTATGCCCGGCTTGAGCCCGGTCAGATCCTCGAGCAGCAGACCTATGTTTCCCATGCCTGGAGCGTCAGGGGCGCCGGTGGCGAGTGCCGAGGGATCTATGTGACGCGAACACCGTTCCGGGAAGTGGTGTTCAAGGGTCCCGCCAATTTCGGAACCGGTGCACCCGCCGGCGGCTTCAATGCACCGTTGGGTCAGGATGGTCTCCAGAACGGCCAGTTCAACAACGGCGGATTTCCCAATGGACCGGTTCCTCCCGGAAATGTCGGCGCGGGCAATCAACCGCTTTTTCCGCAGCAGCAACAGACCGCCCGGACAAATGTTGCGGATTACCTCTGCACCGCGGGTATCGACCTGAACGTCGTGTTTTCCCCCGACGGGCAGACCGCCACGGTTTCGGAGATGGGATATGGTGCCGTCACGCTGCAACGCAGAGGCAGCGCCAACAGCTTTCACTACGAAGAGCAGGGCCACGTGCTGAGAGGCCAGGTTCAGAACGCGACCTGGTCGCGACCCGGGTTGCGGGATGTCTTTTGTGCTCGCAGATAGTGGAACCAATTACCGAATCTGTATTTCTACATAAATTGACGGTTTGATCCCGCCAATATTACGTAAGTTGGCTTTGCGATTCTTGTTGCGGCGCAAAAATTTCCGCAAGAGCCTCGGCTTTTTAAGTGTTTGGTCAATTGTTTAGGGCAATCCTTTCGTAGTTTTTTCGAGAGGAATACGACTCACATGTCTTTCGCACGCTGGCCCATCACTTGGAAAATTTCACTACCGGTCGCAACAATCCTATTGTTCACAGCAGCAATCTGCGTTGTGAGCCTGAACAGCCTTTATGGGGCAATGTTCGCCGAGCGGCTCCAGAAGATCGAGGAAATCTCGAACAGCGCGGTTTCCATTGCCGCGTATTATCATGGCCTTGAAACATCCGGAGAGATGAGCCGGGACGAGGCACAGGCGGCCGCGCGCGCGGCAATCGGGGCGATGCGTTACGAAGGTGAAAACTACGTTTTCGCCTACGACTATAACGGCATGGCCCTGGTGCATCCGAATCCGAAGATTGTCGGAACCGACATGAGCGGCTTCACCGACAAGACCGGTGTCAAGATCGTCGTGGAACTGATCGACAGCGCCAAGGCCGGCGGTGGCGAGCTGCTTTATTTCTGGCCGCGCGCAGGCAGCGACGTGCCGATTGAAAAATATGGCTGGGGCGCCGGCTTCGCTCCCTGGGGCTGGATGATCGGAACGGGCGTTTACGTCGACGACCTGGAAGCCTCCTACTGGAGCGCCGCGACCACGCTGATCGCGCTTGCGATTATCGGCGCGATCGTTGCCATCGGTATCGCGGTCCCGGCCATACGGCAAACCGTTCGTCCGTTGCGTGCACTGACCGCAAACATGAACAGGCTTGCCGAGGGCAACACGGATGTCGTTGTTGACGGCGCGGACCGGGGCGATGAGATCGGCCAGATGGCGGCCGCGATGCAGGTCTTCGTCGCCAACGAAACCGCCCGCAAGTCGCTCGAGCACGAGCAGCTGGCCGCCCGCGAAGCCGCGGCCCGGGTGGGCGAGCAGATCCGCGACCGCAGCCAGGAGTTCGACACCCAGATCACGGGCCTCATGCAGATCATCGAGAACTCCGTCGGCCGCCTGAAGGCGTCGTCCTCGGAAATGATGACCGGCGCGGAGCAGACCACCGAGAAATCCGGCATCGTCGCAAGCTCCTCGACCCGGGCCTCCGGCAATGTCGAGACCGTGGCCGCCGCCGCCGAGGAACTCTCCGCATCCGTCAACGAAATCCGCCGCCAGGTGCAGTCCTCCAGCGAAATCGCCGCCAAGGCGGCCGAGGAAGCCGGAGCCACCAACGAGCGCATGCACGGCCTGTCGGAGGCCGCCGGGCGCATCGGCGAGGTGGTCACGCTGATCCAGGCAATCGCCGAACAGACCAACCTGCTGGCGCTTAACGCCACCATCGAGGCGGCAAGGGCCGGAGAAGCCGGCAAGGGCTTCGCGGTCGTCGCGGCGGAAGTCAAGGAACTGGCCAACCAGACCTCCAAGGCGACGGAAGAGATTTCCAGCCAGATCTCCGCCATCCAGGGCGAGACCGAACAGGCGGCCAGCGCCATCGGCTCCGTCACCACGATCATCAACAACATGAACGAGATCGCTTCCTCGATCGCGTCCGCCGTTGACGAGCAGGGAGCGGCGACCCAGGAGATCGCCGTCAACGCCCAGCAGGCGTCGCAAAGCTCGGTGGAAGTCAGCAACACCATTCAGGGCGTGTCGAGCGCGGCGGAAAACACCAAGGAAGCCGCCCATACCGTGGACCTGGCAGCCGGAGAACTCGAAGACAACGCCACCGACCTGCGCGGCAAGGTCACCGACTTCCTCAACACGGTGCGCGAACTCACCTCCCAGCGCGCCGCCTAAGACCGGCCGACACCCTCAAAACCAGACGCCCGCGGAGAAATCCTCCGCGGGCGTTTTCGTTTCAGGACCTTCTTAAAGAGCCCAGGTCAGATCTTGCGCAGGGCGACCTTCGCGATGCGGTGGCTTTCGTTCTTCGTCAGGATCAGGTCCGCGCGCGGTCGCGTCGGGACGATGTTCTCGCGCAGCCTTTCAAAGCTCTGAATGCCAAACATCTGAATTTACGCAGAGTTTTCTACAGGCAAAGATCATAACCGCATTTTCAAGGCTGCTTCCCGGTTCAACGAGCCGGCAATTAATTTAACGTGTTAATCAATTTATAGATGTCTTTTTTATTTCTATATATTATACTTTTGTCCCTGTTATTTTTTACGATATCTGAGATCGTTTTTACTTATCTTTTCTTATGTTTAGCACTTAATCAACATTTCTAGTGTTTTATCTGGCCAACTTCAATTTGAATAGGGGCTTTCCGTCATGTCCTTTACCCGCTGGCCACTCGCGTGGAAAGTCGGCGCGCCTGTCGTCGTGATCATGGTATTCACTCTGGCACTTGCGGCCATATCGTTGAGCGCGCTGAAAGATGCGATGCTGGACGAAAGGCTTGTGAAAATCGAAGACATCACCAATTCCGCCGTTAAAGTCGCCGCCCGTTACCACGAACTGGAAACATCGGGTGTCCTCTCCCGGGCCGAAGCGCAAAAAAGCGCGGCCGAGGCCATTTCCGCCATGCGGTTCGAAAACGGTGAAAACTATGTTTTCGTGTTCGATTATGACTCCGTAACGATTGCCCATGCGAAGGCTTCCCTCATCGGCAAGGACCTTTCGGATCTCACGGACTCCAACGGCGTCCGTATCATTGACGGTCTCGTCGATGTTGCCAAATCCGGCGGCGGCAGCTTCCGTTACCTCTGGCCGCGCGCAGGAAGCGATGTGCCGATCGATAAATGGAGTCACGCGGAAGCTTTCCAGCCTTGGGAATGGATGATCGGCACCGGCGTTTATGTCGACGATCTCGAAACCGCATTCTGGCAGCACGCCCTGGTCATCATCGCGATCACACTGGTCGGTGGTGTTATCGCCGGGGTCATCGCGTTCCTGGCGATCCGCAGTCTCGTCCGGCCCTTGCGCGCCCTGACAAACAGCATGAACACGCTTGCTGAAGGCAACACGGATGTCGTTGTTGACGGCGCGGACCGGGGCGATGAGATCGGCCAGATGGCGGCCGCGATGCAGGTCTTCGTCGCCAACGAAACCGCCCGCAAGTCGCTCGAGCACGAGCAGCTGGCCGCCCGCGAAGCCGCGGCCCGGGTGGGCGAGCAGATCCGCGACCGCAGCCAGGAGTTCGACACCCAGATCACGGGCCTCATGCAGATCATCGAGAACTCCGTCGGCCGCCTGAAGGCGTCGTCCTCGGAAATGATGACCGGCGCGGAGCAGACCACCGAGAAATCCGGCATCGTCGCAAGCTCCTCGACCCGGGCCTCCGGCAATGTCGAGACCGTGGCCGCCGCCGCCGAGGAACTCTCCGCATCCGTCAACGAAATCCGCCGCCAGGTGCAGTCCTCCAGCGAAATCGCCGCCAAGGCGGCCGAGGAAGCCGGAGCCACCAACGAGCGCATGCACGGCCTGTCGGAGGCCGCCGGGCGCATCGGCGAGGTGGTCACGCTGATCCAGGCAATCGCCGAACAGACCAACCTGCTGGCGCTTAACGCCACCATCGAGGCGGCAAGGGCCGGAGAAGCCGGCAAGGGCTTCGCGGTCGTCGCGGCGGAAGTCAAGGAACTGGCCAACCAGACCTCCAAGGCGACGGAAGAGATTTCCAGCCAGATCTCCGCCATCCAGGGCGAGACCGAACAGGCGGCCAGCGCCATCGGCTCCGTCACCACGATCATCAACAACATGAACGAGATCGCTTCCTCGATCGCGTCCGCCGTTGACGAGCAGGGAGCGGCGACCCAGGAGATCGCCGTCAACGCCCAGCAGGCGTCGCAAAGCTCGGTGGAAGTCAGCAACACCATTCAGGGCGTGTCGAGTGCTGCGGAAAACACCAAGGAAGCCGCCCATACCGTGGACCTGGCAGCCGGTGAGCTCGAAGACAACGCCACCGACCTGCGCGGCAAGGTCACCGACTTCCTCAACACGGTGCGCGAACTCACCTCCCAGCGCGCCGCCTAAGACCGGCAGACACCCTCAAAACCAGACGCCCGCGGAGAAATCCTCCGCGGGCGTTTTCGTTTCAGGACCTTCTTCAAGAGCCCAGGTCAGATCTTGCGCAGGGCGACCTTCGCGATGCGGTGGCTTTCGTTCTTCGTCAGGATCAGGTCCGCGCGCGGTCGCGTCGGGACGATGTTCTCGCGCAGGTTCACCAGGTTGATGTCCGCCCAGATCCGGTTGGCGGTTTCCACCGCTTCCAGGTCCGTAATGCGCGAGTATTTGTGGAAATAGGAAACCGGGTCGCGGAAGGCGGTTTCGCGCAGCCGCATGAACCGGTCGACATACCATTTGCGCAGGAGATCCTCGTCCGCGTCGATATAAACGGAGAAATCGAAGAAATCCGAGACGAAGGGAACCGCCCGCCCGTCCTTGGGAAGCTCACGCGTCTGAAGGACGTTCAGGCCTTCCACGATCAGGATATCCGGCCTGTCGACGGTCACGGTATGGCCGGGCATGACGTCATAATAGAAGTGCGAGTAGACCGGTGCCCGCACATGCCGCTTTCCGGCCTTTATGTCGGACAGGAACTTGAGCAACCGGGGCCGGTCGAAGCTTTCCGGGAACCCCTTCTTGGACATCAGCCCTTCGGCTTCCAGAACGGCATTCGGGTAGAGAAAACCGTCCGTGGTAATCAGATCCACCTTCGGGCTTGCCGGCCAGCGGGTGAGCAATTCGCGCAGGACGCGCGACGTCGTCGATTTCCCGACCGACACCGATCCCGCGACGCCGATGATGAACGGGGTCTTTCCGTCAAGATGACCCAGGAAGTTTTGCGTCGCCTGGTGAATACCGACCATCGCTTCGGCGTAAAAGGCGAGAAGACGCGACAGCGGCAGATAGATGGTTTCGACCTGCTCGATGGAAACCGGCGCATTCAGGCCCTGGAGCTGCGCAACCTCTTGCTCCGACAGGGTCATCGGCGTGTCGGCGCGCAAGCGCGACCACTGGTTTTCCGTGAACACGCGATAGGGGGAAAGATCCATATCCGGATCCGTGGAGACTTTCTGATCCATCTTCGTCGCAGATCCCGCGCTGATCCGGCTTACCGGCAGACCCTTTAGTCCTGCGGCCGGGAAGCCTTTTCTTCAAGTCCGGTTTGTCCCGTACGGCTGGCGAGTTCACTCATCACATCGGCGAGCCGGACATCCGATACATTCAGCACAACAAGTAAATGATACAGTAAATCGGCGGCTTCCGCCGTCAATTCCTTCCGGTCCTGCCTAACGGCCGCTATCGCCGCTTCGACCGCTTCTTCTCCCAGTTTCTGGGCGCATTTGGCAACCCCCTTGCCGACGAGCTTGCGCGTGTAGGATGCTTCGTCGCTGCTCTTCGCACGCGCAGCAATAATGGCGTCAAGATCGTCCAATGTGAACTTGGTCATTCGGCTATGTCCTTATACCAAGGGAAACAGATTATGACTCGTCTGACCGGAATTTCAGGCATCGAGGCGCATGGGCACGCCCGCGTCGCTCATGTACTGCTTCGCATCGTGGACGGTATGTTCCCCGAAATGGAAAATGGACGCCGCCAGAACCGCCGTCGCATGACCGTCTAGGATGCCTTCCACCAGATGATCCAGGGTGCCGACGCCGCCGGACGCGATCACCGGCACGGGCACCGCGTCGGCGATCGCCCGGGTCAGGGCGATATTGTAGCCGGCTTTCGTTCCGTCCCGGTCCATGGAGGTCACCAGAAGTTCGCCCGCGCCGAGGTCCACCACCTTCTTGGCAAAGGCGATGGCATCGATCCCGGTCGCGTTGCGGCCGCCATGGGTGAAGATCTCGAATTTTTCCGGATCCCCAGGCTCGTTGACCTGCTTGGCGTCGATGGAGACCACGATGCATTGCGCGCCGAACTTTTCCGCCGCTTCGCGGACGAAATCCGGGTTGTTCACCGCCGCCGTGTTGATCGACACCTTGTCGGCCCCGGCGATCAAGAGCTTTCTGATATCCTCCACCGTGCGCACGCCACCGCCGACGGTCACCGGCATGAAACAGGCCTCCGCCGTGCGCCGGACGACGTCGTAGATCGTGTCCCGGCCTTCGTGGCTCGCGGTGATGTCCAGGAAACAGAGCTCGTCCGCGCCGGCCGCGTCATAGGCCTTGGCCGCTTCCACCGGATCGCCGGCATCGCGAAGATCGACGAAGTTGACGCCCTTGACGACACGGCCGTCCTTCACGTCGAGGCAGGGGATGACACGGGCTTTCAGGGTCATTGGGCTTTGCTCCGCGCTGAAAGGATCAGCTCCATCGCTTCCTTCGGATCCAGCCGGCCGTCGTAGAGCGCCCGTCCGGAAATCGCGCCTTCCAGAATGGCACAGTCGGGTTCCAGCAGCCGGTGAATATCATCAATCGACGCAAGACCGCCGGAGGCGATCACGGGAATGGAGACGGAACGGGCCAGCTCCAGCGTCGAGGGGATGTTGAGGCCCTTCAGGACGCCGTCGCGGTCGATATCGGTAAAGACAATCGCCGCAACGCCGACATCCTCGAAGCGCCGGGCGAGGTCGACGGCGGTCAGTTCCGAGGTTTCCGCCCAGCCCTCGACCGCAACATAGCCGCCCTTGGCATCGATGCCGACGGCGATCTTGCCGGGGAATTTACCGCAGGCCTCCTTCACCAGTTCCGGATCGCGCACGGCGATCGTGCCGAGAATAACCCGCGCGATCCCCTTGTCCAGCCAGGCTTCGATGTGCTCCAGCGTCCGGATGCCGCCGCCAAGCTGGACCGGGTTTTTGGTTCCCGCCAGAATGGCATCGACCGCCGCCCCGTTGACGCTTTCACCGGCGAAGGCGCCGTTCAGATCGACCACATGCAGCCACTCGAAGCCCTGGTCCTCGAAGGACCTGGCCTGGGCACCCGGATCGTCGTTGAACACGGTCGCCTGGTTCATGTCGCCGAGTTTCAGGCGTACGCATTGGCCATCCTTCAGATCGATGGCGGGAAAGAGGATCATGTCGTCTTAAATTCCTTCAACGATGACGATCTCGCCATCGGCAACCTTCTGGCGGACCTTCACCGCCGCCTGATATTCCGGCGAGTTATAGCAATCGACCGCGTGTTGAAAGCTCGGAAACTCGATAATCACGTTGCGGGCCCGGCCCGGACCTTCGATCGTGTTCGCCTTGCCGCCGCGTGCCAGAAAATTCGCGCCGAAGCGCTCAAAGGCCGGCTTCGCGGTCGCCACATATTCCGGATAGCCCTCCGGGTCGTTCACATCCACCCTGGCGATCCAGTAGCCCTTGCTCATTATTTTCTCCCGAAAGTCTTGTTTTAAGGTGTCCAGTCCAGAAAATTCGCGATCAGCTCCAGGCCGAGACGCTGGCTTTTTTCCGGGTGGAATTGCGTGCCGATCATGTTGTCCTTCGCCACCATGGCGGTGAAGGTGCCCGCGTAATCGAATGTCGCCAGGCGGTCGGACCCGTTTGCGCAGGCGAAGTGGTAGGAATGGACGAAATAGGCATGCAGCCCGTCCGGACCCGTGTCGATGTCCTTGAGCACCGGATGACCTTCCGGACGGACATCGATCGTGTTCCAGCCCATGTGCGGAATTTTCAGGTCAGGATCCGACGGTTTCATCTCCGTCACGTCGCCCGGAACCCAGCCGAGACCGTCGATCGTCTCGAATTCCAGGCCGCGCTGCGCCATCAGTTGCATGCCGACGCAGATGCCGAAAAACGGCTTGCCCTTGACGTGGACCGCTTCTTCCAGTGCTTCCGACATGCCCTCGACGGCCCAGAGGCCGCGCTTGCAGTCGGCAAAGGCACCGACACCCGGAAGGACGACACGGTCGGCTTTCAGGACCCGGTCCGGATCGGCCGTCACGATCACGTCCGGCACATGGGCATGCGCCCGGGCGGCGTGCTCGAAAGCCTTTTCCGCGGACCGCAGGTTTCCAGAGCCATAGTCGATAATTGCAATGGTCATTGACGGGTCTCCGGCCCGAGTGTCAGCCCGACGACCTGTTCGTCGCCGATCCTGGGAATGATTGGCGTCGGCGCGAAGCGTGGTTTTTCCGCCGGCGCCGGCGGCGTTTCCCTGGCAACCGGACCCGACAAGGCGGCTGCCTCCTTATGCAGGAAACGCATCTCGGCCTCGGCGAGATCGGAACCGTTGGCGATGCCGATCACCCGCCAGCCTTTTTTCTCCAGCGACCAGCGGCGCAGCGCCTGGGCCTCGAAACCGAACAGCAGCGACACCAGAAAGGTCACGACACCTCCAACAGCGGAATTGGACGCAAGCGCCACCAATTCGAAAACCAGAGTGACGCCGAGATAGCCAAGCAGTACCAGCCACATGCGGTGAAACAGCAGCCAGACGATCGAAAACACGAAGGCCAGAAAGGAAAACCGGTCCGGAACGAACTGGAGCCGGTCGCTTTCTTGCGCATCGCCCGCCAGATCGCTGAATTCGGGCGGCGCCATCACTACGTAGCTGGTCATCGCAAATGGTCCGTCAGCCGCCGAGCTGGCCCTTGGTGGTCGGAACGCGATCCGCCTGACGCGGATCGATTTCCATCGCCTTGCGCAGCGTCCGTGCCACCGCCTTGAAGCAGGTTTCGGCGATGTGGTGGCAATTGGAACCGTAAAGATTGGCGACATGAAGGGTAATTCCGGCATTCATGGCGAAGGCGCGGAAGAACTCCTCGAACAGCTCCGTGTCGAAGTCGCCGACCTTGTCCCGGTCGAAGGTCACGTCCCAGACCAGGAACGGGCGGCCGGACACGTCGAGCGCGCAGCGGGTGAGCGCCTCGTCCATGGCGAGATGCGTGTCTCCGTAGCGTGTAATCCCGGCCTTGTCGCCAAGCGCCTGCGCGATCGCCTGGCCCAGAGCGATCCCCGTGTCCTCGACCGTGTGGTGGAAATCGATATGAGTGTCGCCGTCCGCGCGGACCTTCATGTCGATCAGCGAGTGGCGCGACAGCTGTTCCAGCATGTGATCGAAAAAACCGACGCCGGTCCGGACGTCATAGGCGCCCGTTCCATCCAGGTTGATCTCGACTGAAATGCGGGTTTCCTTGGTATCGCGCGATACGCTCGCCGTGCGCATGAGGCGGTCTCCTTTTAGAGCGGGCGGCGGTGTTGTAGCAGCCTGAACCGTCTAAGAAAATAGCGACTTCGTTGTGAAACGCCCGACAAAGAGCCTATTTTAGAAAGGTAACGATCGCGTTTGCCGATGGGCAGCCGGTCAAGGTCCGTGTCCTCTGGAGAAATGACCCATGTACGACAGAGCAGTTTCTGAAGGCGGTCTTGCCGTCGTGACCGGAGCCGCCAGCGGCGTCGGGCTGGCGGCGGCAACCCGTTTCGCGCAGGCCGGACTGGGTGTTCTCCTGGCCGATCTGCCGGGGCCGCGGCTTGAGCAGGCAACGGAGACGATCCGCGCCGCCGCGAAAGCGGAGGCAACCGTTCTCGCCGTTCCGACCGACGTTTCCGACACGGCGCAGGTCGAGGCACTGGCGGCCACAGCCTTCGAGACGGGACCTGTCGCGGTCCTGATGAACAATGCCGGGATCGATCTGCCGACCACCTCCTGGACGCGGATGGACAACTGGATGGCGCTGATGGAGGTCAATTTCTTCGGCGTCCTGCGCGGCGTTCAGGCCTTCACGCAGAAGATGATCGATGCCGGCCGGCCGTCGGTCATCATCAACACGGGCTCCAAGCAGGGCATCACCACGCCTCCTGGAAATCCGGGCTACAACGCCACCAAGGCGGCGGTGAAGGTTCTCAGCGAACAGCTTGCCCATGAATTGCGGCAGGCCGGGGCGCCGATTTCGGTGCATCTTTTCGTGCCCGGCTTCACGTATACCGGCATCACCGCGCAACATTTCAGCGAAAAACCCGCCTCCGCCTGGACCAGCGAACAAACTGTCGACCATTTCCTTGAGCGCATGTCGGCGGGCGATTTCTACATCCTTTGCCCCGATAACGACGTGGACAGCGCGCGCGACCGGCTGCGGGCGGAATGGGCCATGGGCGACATCATCGAAAACCGTCCGCCGCTCTCCCGCTGGCACCCGGACTACCGAGAAGCCTTCGCGGAGTTTGAAAAATCGGGTGGCCGATAGGTTGACCGCACAATTCAACCTAAACAAGAGGCGCGACAGGTGGTAAGCACGCCGCACCAGTCCAACGCCCCGAGGTAACCCCATGCCGACAAGTCCGTTCGCTCCGAAATCCGCCCGCGACCGCCTGATGCTGCCTCTCGATGTTCCCACGGTCGGAGAAGCTGAAAAGCTGGTCCGGCAGACCGAAGGCAAGGTCGGTGTCTACAAGATCGGCATGGAGCTGCAATTCGCCGGCGGGCTGGAATTCGCGCGCGAACTTGCGGCGGCCGGTCACAAGATCTTCCTGGACGTCAAGCTTCACGACATCGACAACACCATTGAAAAAGCGGTGCGCAACGTCGCCAAGATGGGCATGACCTTCATGACCCTGCACGCCTATCCGAAAACCATGCGGGCGGCGGTGAAGGGTCTGGCGGCGGAAGGCAATCCCAATCTCTGTCTTCTCGGCGTGACTGTGCTGACCTCCATGGATGAGGACGACCTCACGGCGGCCGGGTACCGGGGCCCGATCGCCGATCTGGTGGAAGCACGGGCGAGGGACGCCCGGGAAGCCGGCATGGGCGGTATCGTCTGCGCGGCAACGGAAGCGGAAAAAATGCACGCCATCCTCGGCGGCGATCTGGTGATCGTCACGCCCGGCATCCGCCCGGCAGGCAGCGCGGTCGGCGACCAGCGCCGTGTGATGACCCCGGCCGACGCCATAAAGGCGGGCAGCGACTATCTCGTGGTCGGCCGCCCGATCAGCCAGGCGGACGACCCCGGAGCGGCGGCCGAGGCGGTTGTTGCAGAGATTGAGGCGATATCTAACTAATGAATATTCTTTAGGTTGTAATTTTCCCCTTGACTGCATTTCAAGCGCGGTAAAGTATGTATTCTTGGTTGCAAGGGGGCTAAATATGGAAGATTTTGATTTTAGATACCTAGTTTTTTTTGATTCTACGTCATCAGAAAAGTTTAACACTTTTAAAAATGAAGAAAACATAAAAGGTCGTATGGCTGTAGAACAAGCCTTACAAAAAAAGAAAAGTATAAAATCTCTTTTTAAAGAACTTCCTGGGCGTCAGGGTATATCTATAGCTAAATCTGGAAAGAGTTTTTGGTCAAAAAAAGCAGATAATTTAGTCCTACCTTTTCCCAAGGTAGAGGCAATGGCTGTTAGGAATCTAGACGATGAGCAAATCAGCTTTTTAAGTGATCGTGATGTTTTAGTCATCCCAAACACGAGAATTAAACGTTTAACTCATGTTAGACGGCAAGACCTTAAGCACCAAAAACCTCTCGCTGGTGCTGCCTGGCATATCCCGGCTGTGTTAGGAAACACGAAAAGAGAGAATGTTGGGAAAGGTATAAGGTTTGGGGTTATCGACACTGGCGCTAACATAGAGCATCCAGAGTTTTTTGGTCGCAAAATAATCAACGTTAGGGTGCGTGGTCACCGGATTGACAGAAATGAAGGGCCGCACGCTGATCCACTGAACCATGGAACATTGGTTGCTTCACTAATCGCAGGTAGAAATGTGGGCCTTTGCCCTGAAGCAGATGTTGCGGTTTGTGACGTATTTGAAGACGAATATGCTACTGCCCTTGATATTCTACAAGCAATTTCTTGGCTTGCTGACAACCCATTTGGCGACGGAAAAGGTATTGACATAATAAATCTATCTCTTGGAATCCAAGGATATGATGAAGTTTTTAGATCTGCGATTAAAAAAGCGCTAAAATTTGAAGGTATACTATTTGTTTCTGCTATAGGCAATGACCATCATAAAAATGGGCCTTGCTGTTCTCCTGCTTGTTACAGTGAAGTTCTAAGCGTTGGAGCATATGGCAAAGGCAATGTTGCCGCAGACTTTAGTAATTGTGGCCTGTCTAAAATGGGGCACCCCGAACAACCAGACTTGTGGGCACCTGGTGTCGATGTCTATGCCGCTTCAAGTGACGGTTTTTACGATTTTGTAGATGGTACTTCTTTCTCGTCGCCGCTAGCTGCCGCAGCTGCTGGGCGTATTATTTTTAATAATCCGAAATGCAGACGGAACCCGATGAGTGTCTCCGCGTTCATAATGGATAATGCTGAGGTTTGTGCAAATTTCGCTGGGAGCAAAAAAATGCTCAAATGTCCTGTTTAAAAATCGTTAGCAATTATTGATTAATCTCTACATCAATGCGATATTAGAGATTCAGGTAAGATTCTAAGTCTGGAAAAGAACGATGAAACGATCTGAATTCCGTGGGCATCTTATCGATGAACAGCCAGATGGAAACTTCGAGGCTTTAGTTTCAATTGACACAAGTCAATTGCTAGAAAGTTTTACTGGCGACAAAGTCGCATTCACGAAAAACTGTGAACACCAGCTCGAAACTGTCGCAAACAAAATCCGCGCAGCCTTCATCGACGGACCCGAGATGGATGTTTTTCCGTCCTCGGGCCAAATTATGGTGAAAGCCGATCTTAACCAATGGATGCAGGTTCTGGAGGCTATTGCTTCTGCCGAATACAAAAACGGAATCGATACCAATATCTTTCCTAATCATAGGGTTACGATTTCTCGATAGTTTTTCGACACGTTAACACAAATACGGCGCTTCCACACGCAACAATCGCTTGAATATCTTAAAGCTCATGCCGCATGCGCCGAGCGCAGGACCATGCCGTAGAGATCGCGCGGGTCGTCCGGATCGGCCAAAAGGTCGAGCTTTTCGAAATGGCCGGTCTTCGGCAGGAGATCGTGCACGTAGCGAAGCGCGGCGAAATCCTCGATGGCGAAACCGACGCTGTCGAAGAGCGTGATCTGGTCCTGCGACGTACGGCCCGGCACCGTGCCGGCGTAGACCTGCCAAAGCTCGGTGACCGGATGATCCCGGTCGAGCTGCTGGAATTCGCCCTCGATATGGGTCTGATCCGGAAACTCGACGAAGATATCGGACCTGAGCAGGATGTCCCTGTGCAGCTCGGTCTTGCCGGGGCAGTCGCCGCCGACCGCATTGATATGCACGCCCGAACCGATCATGTTGTCGGTCAGGATCGTCGCCAGTTTCTTGTCCGCGGTGACCGTGGTGACGATCTCCGCGCCTTCGATGGCGTCTTCCGCCGTCTTGCAGATGGTCACGTTGAGGCCGGAGTGCGCCAGATTGCGGGCCAGCCGCACGCTCGCCTCGGTCGAAAGGTCATAGGCCCGGATCTCGGTGATGCCGAGCAGCTCCTTGAAGGCAAGGCACTGGAAATCGGACTGGGCGCCGTTGCCGATGATGGCCATGGTTTTCGATCCCTTCGGCGCCAGATATTTCGCCGCCAAGGCAGAATTCGCCGCCGTTCTGAGCGCGGTGAGGATCGTCATTTCGCTGAACAACAGCGGATAGCCGGTCGTCAGATCGGAGAGCACCCCGAAGCCGGTGACCGTCTGCAGGCCGTCGCTGGTGTTTCCAGGGTGGCCGTTGACATATTTGAAGCCGAAGGTCTTGCCGTCGCTGGTCGGCATCAGTTCGATCACGCCCTCGGGCGCGTGAGCCGGAATTCGCGGCTTCTTGTCGAAGCTCTCCCAGCGGCGGAAATCCTCTTCGATGTAATCCGCGATGCCACGCATGACGGTTTCGACCCCGACGGCGCGGACATTGCGCATCATGTTGTCGACGCTGACGAAGGGAACATAGGCCAGTTCCGAAGGTTTCAGGTTGAATACGGTCTCGGTCATGGGTTCAGTCCTCTAGAAGCTTGTTGTGGGACGGTCGAAGACCCGGCGGCCGAAAAGGCTTCCGGTCAGATCGACCATCAGGCGGGCGGTCTTGCCGCGTTCGTCCAGGAAGGGATTGAGCTCGACGAGATCGAGCGAGGTCACGAGGCCGCTGTCATGGAGCATTTCCATGACCAGATGCGCTTCGCGGAAGCTTGAGCCACCGGGAACGGTGGTACCGACGCCGGGCGCAATTTCCGGATCGAGAAAATCGACATCGAGACTGACATGCAAAAGACCGTTGGTCGCACGGACCCGGTCGAGGAAAGGTTGCAGCAGGGCTGGAATGCCTACTTCGTCGATCCGGCGCATGTCGCTGACGCCGACCCCGTGTTCGGCGAGCAAGGCGCGCTCCGCGCCATCGATCGAGCGCACACCCAGAATTTCGACGTTCCCGGGTTCAACCGCGTGTTCCAGGGGCGTCCCGAGCAGATCGTCGAAGCCCGGCAATCCGCACAGGAACGCCAGCGGCGTGCCATGGAGGTTGCCGCTTGCCGTGCTCTCCAGCGTGTGAAAATCGGAATGGGCGTCCAGCCAGAGCACATAGAGCGGGCGGCCGAGGGCCGCCGCCGCTTTCGCCTGACCCGACACCGTTCCCGCCGCCATGGCGTGATCGCCGCCGAGATAGATCGGAAAGACCGGCGACCCTGCGAGATCGCTGGCCCTGGCATGTAGCGCACGGGTCCAGCCGACATAAGCGCCGTAGTTCTTCAGGACCGGGTTGGGCGGCTCGACCCCTCCGACGGAGTGGGGCCGGAGATTGCCGATGTCGGTGACCCGATAGCCCAGCGCCGCGAGGGTTTCCGCCAGTCCCGCGGTCCGGAACGCGTCCGGGCCCATGCCGCAGCCTTT
The DNA here is from genome assembly GCF_017309185.1 of Roseibium aggregatum. GTDB lineage: Bacteria > Pseudomonadota > Alphaproteobacteria > Rhizobiales > Stappiaceae > Roseibium > Roseibium aggregatum_B. The sequence goes on from NZ_JAEKJZ010000006.1 coordinate 126,710, forward strand.
TTGACCGGCGCATTCGTCGACCGGCGCACCGACGAGAACGATCTGTTTGCCGCAAGCGTTCACGAATACCTCCGCACGAATCGAGACCTGAAAAATGTGCGGAAATGTCGCGGCGGAGTAAATCCAGCAGCTTGTACAAATGATCAGTCTGTTTTATCATTTTGAGAAGTCTCATTTCTCATTTTGGTAACATGGACGATCTCGATCTCAACCTGCTTTCCCTCCTGCGCCACGACGGTCGACGCTCGGTGTCCGATTTGGCAACCGACCTGAAGGTGTCTCGCGCAACTGTGCGAGCACGCATGGAAAAGCTTGTCGCGACGGGGGAAATTCTCGGTTTCACGGCTGTGCTCCGGGACGACTGGCGCGACCTGCCGATCCGGGCGGTCACGCTCGTTGTGGTCGCCGGTCACAATACGGAGCCGGTCATACGGGCCTTGAGCGCGATGACCGAGGTCCGGGCCATTCATTCCACCAACGGCAAATGGGATCTGGTGCTCGATGTCGCGACCCGGGATCTGGCGGCTTTCGACGACGCCCTGAACCGGATCCGGCTCATCGAAGGCGTGTCCGGCACGGAGACCAACCTGCTCTTGAGCACACGCAAGGGCCCGGCAGTGTCCGCCGGTGATTTCCAGGATGTCCGGGGATGACGTTTTACCATCTGCCGTAAAGGTGGTGAGACTGCTCGCAAACCGGGTCGCTTCCAGCCGCTTCGACGGGTAAATTCAGAGCCGACGAACGATGAAAAGCGCCCGACATGACCAGAGCCCTCGATCTTTCCAAACTGTCCGCCAATCCGGAGCCCATTTCGATCGGCGAGGAAGCCGCCGGAAATTACACGGTGGTGAAACGAACACTGGAACGCATTACAACGGACTGGCGGGACCAGCCGAGCCTTGAGCAACTGGCGAAAGAAGCCGGCCTGCAACCGATCCAGTTGCAGCGTGTTTTCTCGCGTTGGGCGGGACTGACGCCCAAGCAATTCCTGCAGGCGATCACGCTGGACTATGCCAAGGCCATGCTCCGGGCGTCGGAGAGCGTGCTCGACACGTCCTTTGAGGTCGGCCTGTCCGGATCCTCGCGGCTCCACGATCTGTTTGTCACCCATGAAGCCATGACACCCGGCGACTACCGCAACCGGGGCGCGGGCCTGACGTTGGCCTACGGCTTTCACCCCTCGCCTTTCGGGCAGGTCCTGATCATGACGACCGACAAGGGACTGGCGGGGCTCGGCTTCGCCGACCCCGGCCAGGAGGAAGACGCCCTTGCGGACATGTGCGGCCGCTGGCCGGCGGCCCGTTTTCAGCCGGACCGGGAGGCGACCGCCGCTTACGCCCGCCGGGTGTTCGACCCCGCCAAATGGCGGCAGGACCAGCCGCTGAACATCGTCATGATCGGTACGGATTTCGAAATCCGGGTCTGGCAGACGCTCTTGAAGATCCCGATGGGCCAGGCAACCACCTATTCGAATGTCGCGGCCTCGATCGGAAGCCCCAAGGCCTCGCGTGCCGTCGGTACCGCCGTCGGGCATAACCCGCTGTCCTTCGTGGTGCCCTGCCACAGAGTGCTCGCCAAGGGCGGCAAGCTCGGCGGTTACCACTGGGGTCTCACCCGCAAACGCGCCATCCTGGGCTGGGAATGCGGGCTGTCGCAACCGGTTCTCGAGAGTTTGTAGAGGGAACGAAAGTCGAGCCTCGCCGATCCCCATTCCTTCCTACAATGGCAGGACTATTGACTTTGGCACTGCGAAGCTCCCTCCCCCAGTGGGAGAGGGCTGGGGTGAGGGAGCAAACGCTTGAAATAGAACGATAGATTTGTTCCCTCACCCGGCGCAAGCGCCGACCTCTCCCAGTGGGAGAGGTAACTTAATGCTTGTGGCACCCGGTTCGGTTCGAATTCAAAGGTTCTGACCTGTGGGGTAGAAGCCCAATTCTCTCAATGCACGGGCCCTTCCGGCATCGGGAAGTTTCCGGTGATGGCCCAGCCGAAGGAGGTAATTCGTTCGGCCGCCATCGGGGTCAGATCGCCGGTCATCAGGAAATCCACGCTGGTTGGCGGGAAGGGCAGGGCGGCGAGGCCTTCGTGCAAGTTTGAGAGCGTCTGCGCCACGGTCTGGGTCCAGGCCACCAGGTCGAGCGGCAGCACGATTGCGGCAACGCCATCCTGGCGAATGGCGACCGGGATGCCGGAAACGAGCTTGATCTGGGTGATGCCGGAAACGGTCCGATTATAGGTTTCAAGCAGGACCACCCGGCGGAGCTGGAAATAGGCGATGTCGCGGCTTTCCGCCGCCGCCGCCTTCTCGGCAATCAACTCCAGGTCCTTTACACTCGGCATTGCCTGAAGCTGATAGGCCATCGCGGCTTTTTCGGATGCGGTGTAAAACGGGTTTTCCGCTATCTTTGAGGTCGTCTCTTGCGAGATTCCGGCGCTGCGGAACGCGGTCGCCGTACGCTCCGCCAGTTCCGACGGTGTGCTGTCCACGATGAGCGTACGGAAATTATCCGCCTGACGAGCGACATTCATCACGAGACCGCCCGGAAGCAGGCTGGTGATCGCGCTGACGGTCCAGTTTCCGGCGGAGGTGACGCTCGCGGTCTCGTCGAGTTTTTCCGAAAGCGGCCGGTAGAAGGTATAGGGATCGACCCCGAGATCGACGGCCAACTCGCGGCGCGCCCGCGCCTGTCCGGTGATTGCCTTGGCGAGCTCGGCGGGCGAGCCTCCCTTGCCACTGACCGCTTCTTCCACGCCTTTCGTCAAGCGGCCGAACATGCGGCCAACGCCTGAAACTGTGCTCTTGGCGGTGCCGACCGGATCGGTCACGGTGCTTTCGACGAATTGCACAGGTTTCATGGCCGCCTGTTTCAGGCCGTCGACGAAGCTGGCGTCGTTTTTCAGCCCCTCCAGGGCAATCAGGACCTTGATCTCCGAAAGCCGCAGTTTCAAAAGACCGTCGCCTTCGACCTGCTCGACCCCCAGATCAGTCTGCACCTGATAGATGCGCAGGAAACCGTCGCTGCGCACCGGCGACAGGACGGCATAACCGGGACCGAGCTGCTTTCCGTCAAGGACCACGGCAGGGTCCTGTTCGGGCGGCGTCTCATATTGCTCGGTGAGCGCCAGGACGGGCGTGGACGCAAGCAGGACACCTGTAATCAGTCCGGACAGGAGACGTGAGGCGTTTGTAAAACCAAGCATTGACCGGCTCCCTTTCTTAGGTCCAGCTCCACCTCACTCCGGTGGCATTCCGTTGCGCGCCAAGGCTTCGCCGGCCAGATAAAGCGAGCCGCAGATCAGGATCCTCGGCGGTTCGCCATCTTTTCCGGAACAAGCTGCCACATCCGCCAAGGCCGCGTCCAGCGATTGAAAGGGTGTTGCCTCCAGGCCGGCGCAACGGGCGAGGTCGGCAAGGTCTTCCGGTGTCCGCGCCGTCGTCGCGGATGCGATCGGAACCGTCGCCACATGGCGGACCAATCCGTGGAACGGGCGGAAAAATCCGACCGGGTCCTTGGTGGTCAGCATGCCGGACACGAGATAAAGCGGCCGCGGCGATCGCTCTTCCTGTTCGCCCAGGAACCGGGCGATGGCGAGGCCCGCACCCGGATTGTGGCCACCGTCGATCCAGACCTCCGCCCCCTGCGGGCAAAGGTCGTACAGAGGACCGTGGGTCAACGGCTGCAGCCGGCCCGGCCAATTCACTTTTTTCAGACCGCTGGCGATGGTGGCCTCGTCCGGCAGCAGACCGGCCGCCTTCAGGGCGGCAAGCGCAAGACCGGCATTCGCGAACTGATGGCTTCCAATCAGGACCGGCATGGGCAGGTCGATCAGACCCTCGTCGTCCTGAAAGGTCAGACGTCCCTGATCCGCCTGAGCGACAAAATCCTGACCGAAGACCTTCAGCGGCGCCCGGTTGCGGGCGGCGGCGCGAGCGACGACAGGTGCCGCCTCGTCCTCAAGCGCCGCACAGACCACCGGCACTCCCGGCTTGACGATGCCGGCCTTTTCAGCGGCGATCGCGGCGAGATCGTCACCGAGAAATTTTTCGTGATCCATGGAAACGGTCGTAATCACAGTCGCAAGCGGTTCACGGATGACGTTTGTCGCGTCCAGCCGCCCTCCGAGTCCGACTTCCAGAAGTAGAATATCCGCAGGCTGTTCCGCATACAGCAGGAACGCGGCCGCTGTCGTGATCTCGAAAAAGGTGATTTCCTGTCCCGCATTGGCTTCCTCGCAACGCTGCAATGCGTCAAAGAGCAGAGGGTCGGAGACAAATCTGCCATCCGATCCAAGCCGAATGCGTTCGTTGAAGGACACCAGATGGGGAGAGGTGTAAACGTGGCAGCGTTTTCCGGACGCTTCCAGAACCGCGCGCATGGTGGCCGTCACCGAGCCCTTGCCATTGGTCCCGGCTATGTGGATCACCGGCGGCAAATGCTTTTCCGGATTGCCGAGGGCCTCGAGCAGCCGATGCATGCGACCGAGGGAAAGGTCGATTTCCTTGGGATGCAGGGCCAGCAGACGGTCCAGAATTTTCGTGACTTGATCCAAAGCGCTCTCCGAAGAGTCCCTTTGTTTCCGATGGAGGTTCCGTTACGCCTTAGGATATGGCTGTCCGCCTGACAAGCGGATGGCCGTCATTTGCCGGGATTTGCCGCAAACGCGATAGTTTCTGGTAGGTTTCAGCGCCTATTTCGACGGAGCCTCATCCTTGTCGGCTTCGTTCGCCGGCTCCTCGGTTGCCGTATCTCCCACGGCCTCCGGTTCCTGCGCTGCCTCGGTCTCCGGTTCGGGCAGCTTCGGCGCTTCCAATTTCGGCAGGTCCACTTCCCGTTTCATCAGAATGCCGCAGATCCGGCTCACCGTTTCCTTCATCTCCTGGCGCGGCACGACCATGTCGATCATGCCGTGGTCGAGAAGATACTCAGCCGTCTGGAAGTCCTCGGGAAGTTTCTCGCGCACCGTCTGCTCGATCACACGCCGGCCTGCGAAGCCGATCATGGCTCCCGGTTCGGCAATGTGAATGTCGCCCAACATTGCGTATGAGGCGGACACACCGCCCGTGGTCGGGTTGGTGAGGACCACAATGTAGGGAAGACCCGCTTCGCGCAGCATCTGCACACCGACCGTGGTGCGCGGCATCTGCATCAGGGACAGGATCCCTTCCTGCATGCGGGCGCCGCCGGAAGCCGCGAACATGATGAACGGCGTCTTGTCATCGACCGCCTTCAGCATCCCGGCAAGGATCGCCTCGCCGGCGGCCATGCCGAGGGAGCCCGCGATGAAGTCGAAATTCTGGACGGCCACCGTCATGGCCATGCCGTTGACCTTGCCCTGACCGACAAGCACCGCTTCATTCTCGCCGGACTTGGCGCGGGCTTCCTTCAAACGCTCCGAGTATCGCTTGGAGTCACGGAACTTGTGGGGGTCGGCGTGAACGTCCGGTGTCTCCACGCTGGAAAAATCGCCGTCGTCGAAGAAGGCTTCCATACGCTTGCGTGCCGGCATGCGCATGTGATGACCGGAATTGGGAATGACCCAGAGATTTGCCTCAAGATCCCGGTGGAACACCATCTCGCCGGTTTCCGGGCACTTGATCCAGAGGTTTTCCGGAACGTCGCGCCGTTTCCAGAAATCGCGGATCTTGGGGCGTACTAACGAATTGATCCAGTTCACGACAAACGCGTCCGTCTACTCGAGTTACCGACTTGAGCCGCTCTCCGTTGGCTCCGGCCACGGACGACGGCATCACGATGTTTTAAGACCGGTCAATCCGGCTGCATTTTCCAATCCGCCAGGAAAGCGGGTTGACCGGGCGGAGATGGGTCTCCGCAGAGAGAATTCAACCGTTCAGGCCGAGCGGGCCCGGGCGCAACCGGATGCAAGATCCGAAACCACGTCCGTTACGGCACGAACCGTAGTGGCGGTTGCCTTGCCTTCACCGTCGAGCGACTCCCGGATGGCATTGACCAGAACCGAACCGACCACGACACCGTCGGCGTCCTTGCCGATGTTGGCGGCCTGGTCAGCAGTCTTGACCCCGAACCCGACGGCGACCGGCAACTCCGTGTGACCCTTTATGCGGTTGACCGCGGTCGCAACCCGGCCGGTGTCCTTGATGTCTGCACCGGTGATACCGGTGACGGAAACGTAATAGACAAATCCGGAGGTGTTCGCGAGCACGGCCGGGAGCCGCTTGTCATCGGTGGTCGGCGTCGCCAGGCGAATGAAGTTCAATCCGGCTTCCAGCGCGGGAATGCAAAGCTCGTCGTCCGCTTCCGCCGGAATGTCCACGATGATGAAACCGTCGACACCGGCTTCCTTGGCCACGTGAACGAATTTTTTCGGGTCGCGTACGTAAATCGGATTGTAGTACCCCATCAGGATGACCGGCGTGTCCTGATCCTGCTCGCGGAAAGCCCGGACCATGTCCAGGGTCTTATCCATGGTCTGGCCGGCGGCAAGCGCGCGCTGGTTGGCGAGCTGGATCGGAATGCCCTCAGCCATCGGATCGGAAAACGGCATGCCGAGCTCGATGACATCGGCGCCCGCCGCGGGGAGAGAATTCAAAACGACCTGGGAGGTCTCAAGATCCGGATCGCCTGCTGTGATAAAGGTGACCAGAGCCGGGCGTCCGGCTTCCGCACAAGCTTTAAAACGGCGGTCGATACGCGTTTGCGACATTCCCTGAAACCCTTTTTCGCGCCCGCGCACTGCCTGCAGGCTGTCTATGTCTGAGCGATGTACGGGGGCAGCGGGTTAAATGTCAATCTATCAATGGCACACGAAACGTTCGCCCGACCGGGCCGGAGGCTTTCATCCGCCTTGAAAATCCGGCGGACCGATCGTCCTCGACCCGGCGGTCAATCGGTAAATATCTCGATTTCCTGAGGATTCCGTTCTGCTGGAACACGCAAGTGTCCCACCGCCACCTCGGTATCCGGACGACAGCGGCCTGGGCTCCGGGGCGCATGGGAAAACGGCCCGTGAAACAGACGTCCAGGAAAGCTGACTGGAGGAGACGCGGAAAGACCGCGCGACCGCAACGGGCGCTGTCTGCAAGAGTGCAGCGTATAAGGGTGCGGGCTCATTGCTGCAGAGCAGGACTGCAACAGCTGCATAGCTGCACCGCCTGTCGCGCAATTCTAACCGCTAGAAAAATGCACTTGGTGCGCCTAAATTACTTCAAGCAATGACGCGATCCGGAAACAACAAGGAGCCGAAAATGGCCCATTCCCTTTTTGAGCCAGCACCGCCACCCCTCAGCGAAAAGCTCTGGCGGCGGTTCAAGGAATTCAGTATCAGCCGCCCGGTACATGCGCTGCCGGACCGGAAGTCCGTCGTGCCAACCGACCCGGACCTGCTGCGCCAGGCGAATGGTCTGGATGCCCGGGGGCAGCAGAGACTACTTGAGACTGTTTTTCAGGACAGCCCGGTCAGATCCGATTGAAATGTTTTCTGAAGGCGTGGGCGGTAATCTCGCTGCGGTCCAGGCCGAGACCAGCCAGATCCGCGTTTGATAGCCGGCTCAGCCGTTCGATCTCGTGAGCGGTCCGATGCGCCGCACGGACGTCGCGAACGAACCCGGTAATTTTTCCAAACGTCATTTTCGTTCCTGTCGATTGGTCTGATGGGAGACAGTGCACATCTTTTGTTCTGCTCCAGAAATAATCAGAAACGGGCCAATCACAACAGTCTATATTGCATTGCAGCAATGCAATTGCGGTGCAACCTGCTCTTTTTCGACGTTGCACCGTTCTCAAACGAAAAAAGCCGCATACCATGAGGCATGCGGCTGATGACAAACCCTTTGATCGTCATTCCGGACAAGTGAGGCGTCAGCCGAAGGCAGATCCGGAAACCAGCCATTTTTTGCGCCGGAGGCGCGCAAATTCCAAGTGAAAACAGTTGGTTTCGCTAAACTGAGCTCGCTTTGGCTCGCACTTGCAGCTGGATTCCGGCTCACGCGATGCCGCTTCGCGGCACGCTGTCCGGAATGACGGTCTGACGGTTGGTCAGCAATCCAAGCCGCATGCTTTGAGGCATGCGGCTTTCGTTCGATCCAATACCGGAAAATCAGATGTCGAAGCCGAGCATCTGGCCGACCGCGAAGACGTCCTTGTCGCCCCGGCCGCACAGGTTCATGACAAGGATCTGGTCCTTGTCCATCTGCGGTGCCAGCTTGATGACATGGGCCAATGCATGCGCCGGTTCCAGGGCGGGAATGATGCCTTCCACCCGTGTCAGACGCTGAAACGCCTCGAGCGCCTCGTCGTCCATCACCGGCACATATTGAACACGGCCGATTTCCTTGAGCCAGGAATGTTCCGGCCCGATGCCCGGGTAGTCGAGACCCGCCGAGATCGAATGGCCTTCGAGAATCTGACCGTCGTCGTCCTGAAGCAGATAGGTCCGGTTGCCGTGCAGAACACCCGGCTTGCCCGCCGTCAGGGACGCGCAATGCTCTTCACCCGTGAGCCCCCGGCCCCCGGCTTCAACGCCGTAGATCTTCACATCCTTGTCGTCGAGGAACGGGTGGAACAGGCCGATGGCGTTCGATCCGCCGCCGACTGCGGCGACAAGTGCATCCGGAAGGCGGCCCTCCGCCTCCATCATTTGCTCGCGAAGCTCCTTGCCGATCACCGACTGGAAGTCGCGGACCATTTCCGGATAGGGATGCGGTCCGGCGGCCGTGCCGATCAGGTAATAGGTGTCCTCGACATTGGTCACCCAGTCGCGCAGAGCCTCGTTCATGGCGTCCTTCAGCGTACCGGCGCCTGCGGTCACCGGAACGATTTCCGCACCGAGCAGCTTCATGCGGAAAACATTGGGCTTCTGCCGCTCCACATCGGTCGCGCCCATATAGACGACACAGGGCAGACCGAAGCGCGCGCAGACCGTTGCCGTTGCGACGCCATGCTGGCCCGCCCCCGTCTCGGCGATGATGCGGGTCTTGCCCATGCGCTTCGCAAGCAGGATCTGGCCGAGGCAGTTGTTGATCTTGTGAGAGCCCGTGTGGTTCAACTCGTCGCGCTTGAAATAGATCTTCGCGCCGCCGAGTTCCTCCGTCAGGCGCTCGGCGAAATAAAGCGGCGAGGGACGTCCAGTGTAATGGGTGTTGAGCGCCTCGATCTCGCCCTGGAAGGCCGGATCGTTCTTGGCGTCCTTGTAGTGCTGCTCCAGATCGAGGATCAGCGGCATCAGGGTTTCGGCGACATACCGGCCGCCGAAAATACCGAAATGTCCGCGCTCGTCCGGACCGGTCCGGATGCTGTTGGCCATATCGTTCACGCGTCTACTCCTTCACCCGGCGACCGGGTCGTCATGCGCTTTTGGCCGCCGCCAGAAATGCGCGAATAAGATCGTTGTCCTTGACGCCCTTGTCCCGCTCGACGCCGGAGGAAACGTCAACCGCCTTCGCCCCGCTCTGACGGATGGCCTCCTGGACGTTTTCCGGGGTCAACCCTCCGGAAAGCATGAAGGGCTTCTTCAGGTCAAGGTCTTTCAAAAGGCTCCAGTCGTAGGACACGCCATTGCCGCCCGGCAGATCGGAGCCTGCCGGCGGTTTGGCGTCAAACAGGATGCAGTCCGCCACGACGGCGTAAAAAAGGGCGTTTTCCAGATCGGAGCGGTCGGAGACCGGCATTGCTTTCATCACCTTCGTGCCCTGCATGACCTTCGCCGCCGCCAGGGCTTCCGGCGCTTCCTCACCATGAAACTGGATCCAGTCCGGCGCGACGAGTTCCCGGATCCGCGACAGACCATCGAGGTCCATGTTCACGGTTACCGCGACGATTTCCGCCCTGCCGCGCGCCATGTCGGCCAGTTTGCAGGCCTCGGTCAGCGACACGTGACGCGGGCTCTTGGGAAAGAACATCAGCCCGACCATATCGGCTCCCGCATCCAGCGCGGTTTCCATGGTATCCTCGGTGCTGAGCCCACAGATTTTGACTTTTATCTCCGACATGACAGCGAGGTATCGCCGGAAGGCTAGAGTTTGTCAAAAGGAAGAATGCATTTAGGGACAATGTGCCTGCCCTTCGGCAAGGTTTCTGCCGTTAATACGGGCATTCCTGTTCAAATTATCTTCTTTCAAGGTTTCCCGAATTCGCGCAGGATCGCGTGTACGCTAACGAGCTTGAGGGGAAAACGACCATGAAATCCGCATCTCACACCCGCCGGTCCTTTCTGCGGATGACGGCCGGCACGGGCGCCGCCCTTCTGGGCGGATCTGTTACGAAGGCTCTGGCCAGCGGCGCCATAAACCCGGGGGCTTCCTCCGTCCTGCTCGTGATCGATGTCCAGAACTGCTTTCTGCCGAAAGGCACTCTCCCGGTGGAACATGGCGACGAGGTCGTGCCGGTCATCAATGCGTTGAGCAAGAAATTCGAGAACGTCGTCCTGACCCAGGACTGGCACACCCCCGGCCACACGTCGTTCGCCTCGAGCCACGAGGGCAAGAACCCGTTCGAAACGATTGAGCTGGACTACGGCACCCAGGTTCTGTGGCCGGATCATTGCGTTCAGGGCACGGATGACGCCAACCTCGCGCCCGGCCTCGATATCCCGCACGCTCAGCTCATCATCCGCAAGGGCTATCACAGCGAGGTCGACAGCTACTCGACCTTCCTCGCCGCCGACAAGGAGACCAAGACCGGACTGACCGGCTATCTCAAGGAACGCGGTCTCGACGATATCTACGTCTGCGGACTGGCGACCGACTTCTGCGTGGCCTGGTCCGCCCTCGACGCGCGGGCCGGCGGCATGAAGGTCTCCGTCATCGAGGACGCCTGCCGGGGCATCGACCTCAACGGCTCCCTGGACGCCGCCTGGTCGGCCATGACCGACGCGGGCATCGCACGGCTGCAGTCGGGCGATTTTGCTTGATTTCTTTCAACCCGGCTTTGCTCGAAAAGTATTGTCTGAGCGGGACGAAAAGAAAGGTTTAGGGTTCCCCGATTCCGGCTCGCGCTGCGCTTGGCCGGGATGACCACGAAGAGATGGTACGACTACCTCTCAACGTCATCCCGGACGCAGCGCAGCGGAGATCCGGGATCGGAGAACCCATAAGCCAAATATTTCTAAGACATTCCTAGCAACGAGCAAACACTACGATACAATGTATATCGCATGGAAAACTGATTATAGATTGAGCGTTAAATAGAGATCTTCCCAATCGGGGTTCAACTTCTCAATAAGGTCAAATTTCCATTGACGGCGCCAGCGCTTAATTTGCTTTTCTCTTGTTATGGCGGAAATGACTTCCTCGTGTATCTCGTACCAGACCAAAGTTTTTACGCCGTAGCGGTTTGAAAAACCTTCGATCAATCCTTCCCGGTGCTCGTATATTCGTCTTGGCAAGTCAGTCGTGACACCCGTGTAGAGTGTTTCATAGGGTCGAGAGGCAAGGATATAGACCCAGGCAGTCAAGTCATTGTCCTAGATCGAAAACAGATTCGCCTTGGCTCTCCGATCCCGGATCTTCGCTCCGCTGCGTCCGGGATGACGTTGAGAGGCAGCCGAACGAGCGTTCTCGTCGTCATCCCGGACGACCAAAGGGTGATCCGGGATCGAAGAGCCCAATTCCTTGCCATCTCGCAACAAATTACCTCACGTCACATTGAACGCCGCGATGGCCGCCATGTTGACGATGTCGCTGTCTTTCGCGCCCAGCGGCACGATCTGGATCGGTTTGTCGAAGCCGACGAGAAGCGGACCGATGACGGTGGCCCCGCCCAGCTCCTGGAGCATCTTCGTGGAGATCGACGCGGAGTGGAAGGCGGGCATGACCAAGACATTCGCCGGACCGGACAGACGGCAGAACGGATAAGCGGCCATGCGGTCCATGTTGAGCGCCACGTCGGCCGCCATGTCGCCATCGTATTCGAAATCGACCCGGCGACGGTCGAGGATCTTCACCGCCTCGATGACCTTCTCGGAGCGTTCGCCGCGCGGGTGACCGAAGTTGGAATAGGCGAGCATGGCGACCCGGGGCTCATAACCGAGCTTGCGGGCAACATGGGCGGCTTCCTCCGCGATATCCGCCAGTTCCTCGGATGTCGGCATGTCGATCACCGCGGTGTCGGCGATCAGAACCGTGCGACCGCGGGCAAGGGCCAGCGACACGCCGATCACCCGGTGGCCGGGCTTCTGATCGATGGTCGCCTTGACCGTATCGAGCGCGACGGAATAGTTCCGCGTCAGGCCCGTGACCATGGCATCGGCGTCGCCTCTGGCCACCATGATCGCGCCCCAGTAGTTCCTGTCGTTGTTGACCATGCGCTGGCAGTCGCGCAGCAGATAGCCCCGGCGCTGCAGGCGTGAATAGAGATACTGGGCGTAATCCGCGTTCCGGTCGGACAGGCGCGCGTTCTGGATGGACAATCCGGAGCGGTTGATGTCGACGCCCGCCTGATCCGCCATGGATTTGATCTCGTCCTCGCGGCCGATCAGGATGGCCTCGCCGAGACCTTGCGACACGAAACTCGCGGCGGCGCGAATGACCGGCTCCTCCTCGCCCTCCGCGAAGACAACGCGCTTGGGCTGCTGGCGCACCTTGGAGAAGATGCGCTGCAGGGTGCCGGCGACCGGATCGCGGCGGGCGGACAGCTGGTGCCGGTAGGCCTCCATATCGACGATCGGGCGCTTGGCAACGCCTGAATCCATCGCCGCCTGAGCGACCGCCGGGGGAATCGTGTGGATCAGGCGCGGATCGAAGGGCACCGGAATGATGTACTCCGGCCCGAATTTCGGCCGGTTGCCGCGATAGGCGGCGGCGACTTCGTCCGGAACCTCTTCCCTGGCAAGTTGGGCCAGAGCCCGGGCACAGGCCACCTTCATCTCGTCGTTGATGGTGGTTGCCTGAACGTCGAGCGCGCCCCGGAAAATATAGGGGAAGCCCAGAACGTTGTTTACCTGGTTGGGATAATCGGAGCGTCCGGTCGCCACGATGGCGTCGTCGCGCACCTCAGCCGCCTCTTCCGGTGTGATTTCCGGGTCCGGGTTGGCCATGGCGAAGATGATCGGGTTCGGCGCCATCACCCGGAGCATGTCGGGTGTCAGCGCGCCCTTGACGGACACGCCGAAGAAGACATCCGCGCCTTTCAGGGCGTCATAGAGGGACCGGTTGTCGGTTTCGACCGCATGAGCGGACTTCCACTGGTTCATGCCCTCCGTGCGGCCCTTGTAGATGACGCCCTTGGTGTCGCACAGGGTAACATTCGCGTGGGGAATGCCCATGGCCTTGATCAGTTCGATACAGGCGATCCCCGCGGCGCCCGCGCCGTTGCACACGACCTTGGTTTCCTTCATGTCCCGGCCGGTCAGGTGCAACGCGTTGAACAGGCCCGCGGCGGCGATGATTGCCGTGCCGTGCTGGTCGTCGTGAAAGACCGGGATGTCCATCAGTTCGCGCAGGCGCTGCTCGATGATGAAACAATCGGGCGCCTTGATGTCCTCCAGATTGATGCCGCCGAAGGACGGGCCGAGATAGCGCACCGAGTCGATGAACTGGTCGACATCGCCGGTGTCCACTTCCAGATCGATGGAGTCGACATCGGCGAACCGCTTGAAGAGAACCGACTTGCCTTCCATGACAGGTTTCGACGCCAGCGCACCGAGATTGCCCAGGCCGAGAATGGCGGACCCGTTGGTGATCACCGCCACAAGATTGCCCTTGGTGGTGTAGTCGTATGCCCTGCTCGGATCCTCGGCGATCGCCAGCACCGGCACGGCCACGCCGGGAGAATAGGCGAGCGAAAGATCGCGTTGGGTCGCCATCGGCTTGGTCGGCGATATTTCCAGTTTCCCGGGGCGGCCCTGCTGGTGAAATTGCAGCGCTTCCTGATCGGTGAAACTGACGGATGTCTTGGAGGGCGTCTTGCTCGTGGACATGACTGGCGCGTTTCCTCTTGAATCGCGTGTTTTCACGCGTTTTGCTCGGCGGGAGCCCGACCTTATCCCCTGGAAAATGAAGGCTCAAGCCAAGATGCCTCATACCATGTGTGGAATGCGCCGAAAGGTTTGCTACCAATCGGGCATGAGTGGTGTAAGCGTCGAAAAACCGGCCCCGGCTGACACAAAGGTCACGCCGATGATGGCCCAGTATCTGGAAATCAAGACGGCCAATCCGGACAGTCTGCTGTTTTACCGGATGGGCGATTTCTATGAGCTTTTCTTCGAGGACGCCGAAGTCGCCTCGCAGGCGCTGGGCATTACACTCACCAAACGGGGCAAGCATCAAGGCGACGATATCCCGATGTGTGGCGTGCCCGTCCACGCCGCCGACGATTATCTGCAGAAACTGATTGCCAAGGGTTTCCGCGTCTCGGTCTGCGAACAGACGGAAGACCCGGCGGAGGCCAAGAAACGCGGTTCCAAATCCGTGGTGCGCCGGGACGTGGTGCGGCTCGTGACACCCGGAACGCTGACCGAGGAACGGCTGCTCGACGCCGGATCGAACAATTTCCTGATGGCGCTGACCAGGCTGAAGGGCGGGTCGCTCGACGGCAGCGCGGTTTACGGCCTGGCCTGGATCGACATGTCGACCGGGTCGTTTCAGGTCTCCGAAACGGATCATCAGCGCCTTGCCGCCGATCTGGCGCAAGTCGCGCCCCGCGAGTTGATCCTGGCGGACAACCTGCTGCAGGAAACGGAGGTGCGGCATCTCGCCGAACAGGCGGGCGGGGCGCTGTCTCCGGTGCCGCGCGCCTTTTTCGACAGTTCCACGGCCACCGACCGCCTGGCGCATTATTTCGGCGTGAAGACGCTCGACGGCTTCGGCACGTTCAGCCGGGCGGAGCTGTCGGCCGCCGCCGGCGTTCTCTCCTATGTGGAAAAGACCCAGCTTGGCGAACGCCCGCCGCTTGACCCGCCGGTGCGCGAGGCCGGCGCCGGGCGCATGCTGATCGACCCCGCGACCCGCGCCAATCTGGAACTGTCCCGCACCCTATCCGGCGAACGGCAGGGCTCGCTCCTTGCCACCATCGACCGGACCGTTACCGGCGGCGGATCGCGTCTGCTCGCCAGCCGTCTCGCCGGGCCGCTCGTCAGCGTCGAGGCCATCCAGCACCGCCACGACGCCGTCGCCTTCTTTCTTGAAAATGAAATCATGCGGGAAGGGCTGCGCCAGACCCTGAAGGGCGCCCCGGACATGGCCAGGGCGCTGTCGCGCATCGCGCTCAACCGGGGCGGGCCCCGTGACATACTCGCGGTCGCGCAAGGTCTTGCCGCCGCGCGTGCCGCCGCCGACCAGACGGGCAACGGCACCGTTCCGGCGGAAGTCGCGGCCGCGCGGGCAAGCCTGGACCAGGCCCCGCATGAGCTCGGCGCGGACCTCACCGCCGCGATCAAGGAGGATCCTCCGCTTCTGAAACGCGACGGGAGCTTTGTCGCCGGCGGCTACAACGCCGATCTCGACGAGTTGCGGTCCCTGCGCGACGAAAGCCGCAAGGTGATCGCCCGCCTCCAGGCGGAGTATTCGGAAGAACTCGGTCTCCGGTCCTTGAAGATCAAGCACAACAACGTGCTTGGCTGGTTCATCGAGGCACCGACCGCCCAGACGGAAAAGCTGACCTCGGATCCCGGGCGGTTCATCCACCGCCAGACCATGGCGGGCGCCATGCGGTTCACCACCACCGAACTGGCGGATCTGGAATCGAAGATCGCCAGCGCCGGCGAACGGGCGCTTGCCATTGAACTGGAGATCTTCGAGCGGCTGGCCCAGGCGGTCATCGACGCGGGCGAGGCGATCAAGGCGGCCGCGCAAGGCTTGAGCATCCTGGACGTGTCGGCGGCACTTGCCAAACTGGCCCAGGAGGAAAACTACGTTCGTCCATTGGTCGACGACAGCCGGGCCTTCGAAATCACAGGCGGCCGCCATCCCGTGGTCGAACAGGCGCTTCGCAAATCCGGCGGCGAGAGTTTCGTCGCCAACGACGCCAGCCTCGGCCCTGACGGTGATGAGGATATCGGCCGGATCTGGCTGATCACCGGTCCCAACATGGCCGGTAAGTCGACCTTCCTGCGCCAGAACGCCCTGATTGCCGTCCTGGCGCAAATGGGGGCCTTCGTGCCGGCAGCAAGCGCCCGGATCGGCGTTGTCGACCGGTTGTTTTCCCGCGTCGGCGCGGCCGATGACCTTGCGCGCGGCCGGTCCACTTTCATGGTGGAGATGGTGGAAACCGCGGCCATACTCAATCAGGCGGGCGACCGGTCACTGGTCATCCTCGACGAAATCGGACGGGGCACAGCGACATTCGACGGGCTTTCGATCGCCTGGGCGACCATTGAACACCTGCATGAAGTCAACCGGTCCCGGGCCCTGTTCGCCACCCACTATCATGAGCTCACCGCGCTGTCCGCCAAGCTTGACAGGCTCTCCAACGCGACCGTCTCCGTGAAGGAATGGAAAGGCGACGTCATTTTCCTGCACGAAATCGTCCCCGGTGCCGCCGACCGCTCCTACGGCATCCAGGTGGCGAAACTCGCGGGTCTTCCGGCGAAGGTCGTGGAACGATCCAGGCAGGTGCTCGGCCAGCTTGAGGAACAGGACCGCAGGTCTCCCGCCGAAAACCTGATCGACGAATTGCCGCTTTTCGCCAGCCTGACGCCGCAAGCGCCCAGCGCTGCCGTGCAGAACGAACCGGATCTTCTGGCGGACGCCCTCAAGGACATCGATCCCGACGACATGACGCCTCGCGAAGCTTTGGAGGCACTCTACAGATTGAAGGCGCTCAAACTGGAGAGTTGAGCGTCCAAGATACAAAATTACTGTATTTTTAAGGCAAGAAAGTATCTTTAATTTATTGCTAAAGTAGTTCTATTGTTATCCTACAAGTTTTGTTGCCCTCATTTTGCAATTCGCATAGCATCGTTCCACCAATTATTCCGAAACTGAGATGGAAACGAAAATGGCTGTGGAACTGAAGAACCATAACATTGTTTATTTCCCCATGCCGAAAGTGGCTTGCACCTCGCTTAAGATGTTGTTTTTTCAGATTAATGAAGGGCGCATTTTCGAAATCTACAAGGAAGACGGCAAGCTGATGCACATTCACAATGCGGCATACGGCTCGCCGTCCTTCTGGGACGTGAAGCACAAAGACTACGAGAACATGATCCGCATTGCCCTGATCAG
Source organism: Roseibium aggregatum (assembly GCF_017309185.1). Lineage (GTDB taxonomy): Bacteria > Pseudomonadota > Alphaproteobacteria > Rhizobiales > Stappiaceae > Roseibium > Roseibium aggregatum_B. The sequence continues at coordinate 143,847 of NZ_JAEKJZ010000006.1, forward strand.
GGACCCTGTTGCCAGGCTTCTGTCCGCCTACAGCAACCGGGTGCGGTATCATCGCGAACTCTCGGAACAACGCATCGATTTGGATCTGGCCAAGAAGCTCGGTGTCGGACCGAACCCCTCTCCGGACGAGTTTTTCAACAATCTTGAAAAATACCGGATCCTGTCCAGCTCGATCAAACACCATACCGATCCGGCGACAACGTTTCTCGGCCCGGATCTGACCTATTTTCAGAAGATTTACCGGATAGAAGAACTCGACAAGCTGACCCGGTTTCTCTCCGATACGGTGCAGCAGGATCTCGTTCTGGGACGCGAACAGACCGGCGGACAGAAGGTGAAGTTCATGGAGCTGGAGCGTCAGGCCCGTAAGAACCTCACCCAGTATTGCCTGGGAGACTATGCGCTGATGAAGGACTATTACCAGATCCCATCAGAAATCAGCGGACGCTTCCCTTCCGCCGCTGCCGTGGAAACGGTGCAGGCGTAACAACTTCGCTCCCTTTCCGGATCGGAGCATCCGCTCTTCCGGCGTCCTGACCGGTGCTGCCGTGAAGGGCTCTAAACCCCACCGGTCTTGGCGGTGGCCAGCGCATTGGCCATCGCTCCGGCGAAGCTGGTGCGGTCATCCGGATTAAGGAAATTGCCCAAATCCACGGTCTCGCCACGGCTTGAGAGCGAGATCCTGACGACCCCCTCGTCTTCCAGCCGGTCTACCGTCAATCGCACCCAAATCGGGTTGAACCGGAACTCCTGGTACCGTTTGCCGGGCCCGACCTTGCGGACCGCGATTTCGCTTCTGGAAACGACAACCTCCTCGAACGTTCGCGCGGACCGGTAGTTCATCCGGAAGGCGAACCAGAGAAGCGCGACGTCCAGGCCGAAGAAGCCGAAGACCGGCCAGGCGCCGATCCTCAAAAAAAGCATGCCTGAGACAAAACAGACCGCGCCGAAAATGCACATCAGAATTAGAAAGCCATTCGGTCCCAGGGACCGATAGGGCGTCAGCACGGCCGAGAAAAACGGCTTGTTCAACCCCTCCGAATGTTCGGTCGTGTCGTGTTTCGGATTGTTCTCGCTCATGAAGGTTGATTATAGAGAGAACATGACGCAAGCAAAGAGTTCAGTATCCGGCAAAAGATCCGGCCGGCCCAAAAAAACGGCGCAAGCCCGGAAGACGGCCTCTTCGGTCGACAATCCGGGCAAGGTTCTGAAACGCTCCCGCTACAGCAAGGCGGAAGCTTACGAGATCTTTCAGCGCTTCCATGCCGACAATCCGGAACCCGAGGGCGAACTCGACTACGTGAACGCCTTCACGTTGCTTGTCGCCGTAGTGCTTTCGGCCCAGGCGACCGATGTCGGCGTGAACCGGGCCACGAAACATCTCTTCCAGATCGCCGACACGCCGGAAAAGATGCTAGCGCTCGGTGAAGACCGGGTCCGGGACGAAATCCGCACGATCGGTCTGTATAAAAACAAGGCCAAAAACGTCATCCTGCTGTCCGAACAGCTCGTTCGCGACCATGGCAGCGAGGTGCCGGAAGACCGGGAGGCCCTGGAGAGCCTCCCCGGGGTTGGCCGGAAAACCGCGAATGTCGTGCTGAACATTTTTTTCAAGCACCCGACGATCGCGGTCGACACCCATCTTTTCCGTCTCGGCAACAGGATCGGCATCGCCCCGGGCAAAACGCCGCTCGACGTCGAAAAGGCGATGGAAAAGGCAGTGCCTCAGGAGTTCGCTCTGCACGCCCATCACTGGCTGATCCTGCATGGCCGCTACGTCTGCAAGGCGCGCAAGCCGGACTGCTGGCGCTGCGTGATCTACGACCTGTGCAAGAGCCCGGAAAAGGAAAAGCTCGACGCCGTTCCGGACATCGCGTTGCGCGCAAGGGCAAGAATTGAACAGGACGCGGCGTCTTGAGTTTCCCTTTCGGACCCTTTCCGGTGAGCGACCGCCTGCGCTTCCGGCTGCCGTCGTTTTCCGACAGCGCATTTTATCTGAAACTGATGAATGAACCCGATTATGTACGTTACATCGCCGATCACGGGATCGAAACGGAAAGCGACGCTCTTCATTACATCAAGTCAAAGACGCTCAGGCGGTTTACGCTGAACAAGGTCGGCCTGTGGCTTGTTGAGCTGAAGGACCCGATCGAACCGATCGGCGTTTGCGGCCTCGTCGTCCGTAACGAACTGGATTATCCGGATCTCGGCTTTGCGTTTCTCGAAGCCTATCGCGGACAGGGATACGGCCAGGAAGCGGCCCGGGCTGTCCTGGAGTTCGTCCGCGACAAGCTCAAGCTCAAGCGGCTTTGCGCGATCACTCATCCGGAAAACGAACCGTCCGCCAGGCTCTTGAGGAAGATCGGCTTTGAGAAGGACGGTCAGCGCCATCTCGCCGAGATCGGCGCGACCTCGGATTATTATCTCTGGCAATCGGGGAGCCGGCGTTTCTAGGGAACGAACGCCTGGCGTGGATTGGCAAGCCGCCTAGCTTTTTTCGCGGATCCGCACCACCACATCGACGCGCACAACTTCCATGCCTTCCGGAGCGGACGGAATCTTGTCGATCCCGACGACTTCACCGGGAATGTCGATCACCCGGTTTTCGCCCTCGATGAAGAAATGGTGGTGATCCGACACGTTGGTGTCGAAGTAGGTCTTGTTGCCGTCGATCGCGACTTCGCGCAAGAGACCCGCTTCGGTGAACTGGTGGAGGGTGTTGTAAACGGTGGCCAGCGACACCGGGACATCGGCCGCCACGGCTTCCTCGTGAAGCAATTCCGCGGAAATATGGCGGTCGCCCTTGGAATAGAGCAGTTCAGCGAGCGATACGCGCTGGCGGGTCGGTCTCAAACCGGCTGTCCGCAAGATGTCGGTCACATCTTTTGAAGCTGATTGCGTCGCCATGTGTTTGTTCATTCCGCTCTGATCCAACTTTTGTTGTCTTCCCAAAACCGCATTCCAGCGCTTGCGCGGTCAGCGCGAAGGGCCAAATTTCAGGCCGCTGCGTTATATCTGCCATTTCTTGTGGCCAAAATGCAAGTTTTTATCGGCGCGGGCAACCGTGTCTTGAGTCCGTTTTTCGGCTTTGTTTGCGTCCAAAACTTGACAAAGGTCCCGAAAAAGCTGGCACTTTCCGGCATGTGACATCTTTCGGTCGGGGTTCCCCTGTGATACGAAGGCGCCGCAAACGAACCGAAAACAACCATGTTCCGAGACAGGATGTCCTGGGCAGGAAACAAATACGGACCTTGTATGACCGAGCGCCGCTCCAGCTACGACTACGAAGCTCTCCTCGCCTGCGGCCGCGGCGAGCTGTTTGGACCGGGCAACGCGCAATTGCCTCTTCCTCCGATGTTGATGTTCGACCGGATTACGGAGATTTCCGAAACCGGCGGCGAGTTCGACAAGGGATACGCCCGAGCGGAATTCGACATCAAACCGGATCTCTGGTTTTTCCCGTGCCATTTTCAGGGCAATCCGGTCATGCCCGGCTGTCTCGGACTTGACGCCCTCTGGCAGCTCACCGGCTTCTTCCTGGGCTGGCTCGGCCTTGAAGGCAAGGGCATGGCGCTGTCGACAGGCGAAATCAAGTTCAAGGGCATGGTGACGCCGGACGTGAAGCTGGTCGAGTACGGTGTCGACTTCAAGCGGATCATGAAGGGCCGGCTTGTCCTCGGCATTGCCGACGGCTGGCTGAAAGCGGACGGCGAGCAGATCTACAAGGCAACGGATCTGCGTGTGGGCCTGGCGAAGACCTGACGCCCTCGGCATCTTTTTTCCAACCGGCGCCTGTTTTACACCGGATACGCCGGCTTGACGTTATTTCCGGGTACGCAGGCTTTGTGGATTCTTTCCAGCTCTGCTGTGCCGACAAGAAAAGTAGGAGACCGCAATGAGACGCGTCGTCGTCACCGGTATCGGAATCGTGTCGTCCATCGGCTCGAACGCAGAAGAAGTCCTGGCGAGCCTGAAAGAAGGCAAATCCGGTATCAGCTTTGCTCCGGACTATGCGGAACATGGCTTCCGCAGCCAGGTTCACGGCATGCCCGACGTCGATATTCCGTCCTTGATCGACAAGCGCCAGCTCCGTTTCATGGGTGATGGCGCGGCCTACAACTACATCGCCATGCAGCAGGCGATCTCCGACAGCGGCCTTGAGGAAAACGACGTCTCGAATGTCCGCACCGGCCTGATCATGGGCTCCGGCGGACCTTCAACGAAGAACCTGTTCCAGGCGCACCAGATCGTGCTGGAAAAGGGCTCGCCGAAGCGCATGGGCCCGTTCATGGTGACCCGCGGCATGAGTTCGACCAACTCCGCCTGCCTGGCCACGCCCTTCAAGATCAAGGGCATCAACTATTCCATCACGTCCGCCTGCTCGACCTCCGCCCATTGCATCGGCGCGGCAACCGAGCAGATCCAGTTCGGCAAGCAGGATGTCATGTTCGCCGGCGGCGGCGAGGAGCTCGACTGGACCCTTTCGTGCCTTTTCGACGCCATGGGCGCCATGTCCTCCAAGTACAACGACACCCCGGAAACCGCCTCGCGCGCCTATGACGCGACCCGCGACGGGTTTGTCATCGCCGGCGGCGGCGGTGTCGTCGTTCTGGAAGAACTGGAGCACGCCAAGGCCCGCGGCGCCAAAATCTACGCCGAAGTCACCGGCTATGCCGCCAACTCCGACGGCTACGACATGGTGGCGCCGTCCGGCGAGGGCGGCGAGCGCTGCATGCGCCTGGCCATCGAGACCCTCGGCGAGCGCAAGGTCGATTACATCAACTCGCACGGCACCTCGACACCGGTGGGCGATATCGGCGAGATCGAGGCGGTGCGGCGTGTCTTCGGCGAGAACCAGCCGCCGGTGTCCTCCACCAAGTCCCTGACCGGTCACAGCCTGGGCGCAACCGGCGTGCAGGAAGCGATCTACTGCCTGCTTATGCTGCAGAACGATTTCATCACGGCATCCGCCAACGTCAACGAACTCGATCCTGCCTTGAAGCCGGAAGAGATCGTGACGGAACGCGTCGACAATGCCGGCCTCGATACCGTGCTTTCCAACAGCTTCGGCTTCGGCGGCACCAATGCCTCCCTCGCGCTCTCGCGCTACCACGGCTGAGGGAGTGACGATGTCTGATCTGATGAAAGGCAAACGCGGCCTGATCATGGGCGTGGCCAACGACCACTCCATCGCCTGGGGCATTGCCAAGACCCTTGCCGACCATGGTGCCGAACTGGCGTTCACCTATCAGGGCGAAGCCTTCGGCAAGCGCACCAAGCCGCTTGCCGATTCCGTCGGCTCCAACCTCCTGTTGCCCTGTGACGTCGAGGATATCGATTCCGTCGACGCGGTTTTCAGCACCCTGAAGGAAGAATGGGGCAACATCGACTTTCTGGTCCATGCGATCGCGTTTTCCGACAAGTCGGAACTGCGCGGCAAATACGCCGATACGACACGGGAGAACTTCTCCCGCACCATGCTGATTTCCTGCTTCTCATTCACGGAAATCGCCAAGCGCGCTGCCGATCTCATGACGGACGGCGGCTCGATGGTGACATTGACTTACGGCGGCTCGACAAAGGTCATGCCGAACTACAACGTCATGGGCGTCGCCAAGGCCGCGCTTGAGTCTTCCGTCCGTTATCTCGCCGTCGACTATGGCGAACGGAACATCCGCGTAAACGCGATTTCGGCCGGCCCGGTGCGCACGCTCGCCGGTTCCGGCGTTTCCGATGCCCGGCTGATGTTCAATTTCCAGAAGCGGAACTCGCCTCTCTGCAGGACCGTGTCCCTTGACGAAATCGGCGGCACCGGTCTTTACCTGCTGTCCGACCTTTCAGGCGGCGTAACCGGTGAAATTCACTTCGTCGACAGCGGCTACAACATCATGTCTATGCCGCGCCTCGAAGAGCTGAAAGTCCAGGAAACCAAGTCGGACTAACCACCAGGCACATTGGCGCCTTTGCGGTGGCCGAGGAAGAACCTGTCAGGTCAAGAGGGCGGTCCGCAAACCGCCCTCTTGTGTATGGTGCCTCAGGAGGCGATGCCGAGAGCGACGTCCTTGGCGATGAACTCGACGCCAAGATCATCTCCATAGCGCCGGATGACGCGGCAAGGCCGGAAACCGTCACCGTCGGACAGATCCAGCTTGAATTCATCGGGAAAACTCTCGATGTCTTCCACAAATACACGGGCGCCGGTTTTCGACACGTCGCGCAGGAAGCAGCTCACTGTTCTACCGTTGCCGAGGCTGATCATCCCTTCCTTGAATAGCCGCCGGCGATCCGCCTTCCTCCGGTTTTCCATGCCCACGACCCAGTTGTCGAGATTGTCGCAGACCTGCGTGACATTGCTCGACGCCAACTGCAGCCTTTCATTGATATCAGTCGTCGCAGCGCACTGAGACTCGACGGAACTCGTCGTCTTGCTGATGAGCTCGTGAACCTCGCCAATTGAACTGCGGATGGACTTGAGCGCATCGTCCACCGTTCCGGATACGGACTGCATTTCGGCGATTTCCGAAAAGATCCGCGTGGTCGCCTGGGAGGTCTGATTGGCCAGCGCCTTGACCTCATTGGCGACAACGGCAAATCCGCGTCCTGCCTCTCCGGCTCGCGCGGCTTCGATTGTCGCGTTCAGCGACAGCAGATTGATCTGGTCTGCAACCTTGGAGATGAGCTGCACCACATCGTCCATGGCCGCCGCGGCCGACCGCAGTTTTTCCGTGGATCTTTCGGCAGACTCCGAGCGGTCCTGCATGGCTTCAACCGCTGTGTTCGCGCTCAACATGCCTTCGGAGATGTCCTGCGCCGAACCGTTGACCACCTGTGCCGACGTGACGGACTGCTCGACGGTTGCCAGGGTCTGTTCAGCGGCCTGAATCGCAAGCTGGCGCGCCTTCATGTTCTTGGTGACGTCGGTCGCGAATTTCGTGATCTTCAAGAGCTTGCCCGACGCATCGAAGATCGGGTTGTAGGTTGCCTGGAGCCAGACCGGCTCGCCGGCCTTGTTTTTGCGCTGATAGATTGCCGCAGCGTGTTTTCCCTCGCCCAGGTTTTTCCAGAATTCGGCGTATTCCTCGGACTCGGCATATTTTTCGTCCACAAACATGCGGTGATGCTTGCCGACGATTTCGTCGAGACGGTATCCGGCGACCTTGAGAAAGATCTCGTTGGCTTCCTGAACGATGCCGTCGACGGAAAAGGAGATGACCGCCTGGCTTCGGCCGATTGCCTGGATCTGACCCTCGTAGACGGCTGTGCGCCTTTTTTGTTCCGTGATATCTGAGGCAAACTTGACGATGCTGATCGGCCGGCCAACGGCATCGAGGATGGGGTTGTAAACGGCCAGAATCCACACCTCCCGTCCATTCTTGCCGAATCTCAGGAATTCTCCCTGCTGTGCCTTGCCTTCGGCCAGATGCTTCCAGAAGGCGGCATAGTCTGCACTCTCGGCATAACCCGGTTCGACGAACATTCGATGGTGGCGCCCGACGATCTCGTCCAGCCCATAGCCGACCGTATTCAGAAAGTTCTGGTTGGCGTCCAGAATTGTTCCGTCGAGCTCGAACTTGATGACCGCCTGGGTTCTGTTGATCGCATCGATCTGGCCCTGGTCTTCTGCGGCCTTCAGCTTCGATGCCGTGATGTCCGACGCGATCTTGACGATCCTGATGACCTTGCCCGCGCGATTGAAGACCGGATTGTAGGAGGCCTGTATCCAGACTTCCGTTCCATCCTTTGCCAAACGCCTGAATTCGGCAGATTTGAACTCGCCCGCCGCGAGGTCTTTCCAGAACGTCCCGTATTCAGTGCTGTTCGCGAACGCCTCGTCGACGAACATGCGATGGTGTTGTCCCCGAACTTCTTCCAAGGTGTAGCCAAGCGTTTTCAGAAAATTGTCGTTGGCGTCGAGAACTTGGCCGTTGGGGGTAAACTCGATCATTGCGCTTGAGCGGCTGAGAGCCTTGACAAGCTGCCGTGACCCGTCTTGCGATAAGAATGACATGAACGACGATCCTGTAGACCATTTCCGGAATACAGAAAGTACCTTCGTTAGGTTGAGGTCACGTTAATACACACGCATTGGTATTTTTGTGCATGGATTTGTTATATAACGCTCTGCTCTTATCGATGATTTTACCAACAAACTTGGTATATTTTCCAGATTTTACTACAGATGACGTGTCACTCAAATAAGTCCGGGCAACCGAATCAATTGTTACCCGGTTTGAACCGAACCGGTCGCGAAGGTCAGTCCTCGATCAGCTCGTCCGGGTAAACTCCAAACAGCCGGGTCTGGTCCAGCCAGCCGTCGTAGCCCTCACCGTTGACCCGGCACCAGCCTCCGGCACACTCGGTGACGGTGGTCAGAACGAAGGGTTCCAGTTCGGCAACGATGTCCGCATCCGAACGGGAGCGGGCACGCAACGGGGTCCGGTCGCTCTTTTCCCAGGGCGTGACGAGGGCGGTTCGGCGGCCCGACAGAAGCGAATGGAACACCCAGCCCTGCTTGCCTTCCCAATCGCGGATGCGGCGCCAGTTTTCGAATTCCTGGATGATTTCAACCGGCAGGCCGGATTTGACGAAGGTCCAGGCGATGTCGTGATCGCGCGACGGCCCGACGCGGACATTCACGCGGTCCGATTTCAGGCTGACGAAACGGGGCAGGGCGAGGTCCGTAGCCCGGGTTCCGGTGCCCTGGGCAAAGGCCGCGGGCAGAGGACCGCTCACCCCGCACAGGAGTATCGTCCCGCATACCAGCGCCCGGGGCAGAATACGAAGCGAAAAGCGGGCGGCGGAAATCCAGCGAGCCATATTGTCCGGTAGTCCAATTGTTATTGATCGTCAGCTTGTGGCAATTCTGTAGCGAAAATCCAGCGCGAAGACCAGCATGGCTAATTTTAACGGCTGGCATAGCGTCGCGATTGACACCGATCCCTTGTTTCTGACGGACCATCTGGTAAGGAAAGGGAAAGGTCTCTTCCGCTCGCGCAGCGCGCCGGGAGAAGGTGGAGCCGATGAGGTTAACAAATCCTCAAGGAAGCGCGAAAGGCAGTTGGGATGGCGAAAAAAAAGCCTGTCGTTGTAGTGACCCGGAAGCTTCCGGATGTTGTCGAGACTCGAATGCGCGAACTGTTCGAGACGCGCTTGAACGAAAGTGACAGGCCATTGAGCCAAGCCGAGCTCGTGGAAGCGGTCAAAACCGCCGATGTGCTCGTCCCGACCGTGACCGACCGAATCGATTCCTCGGTTCTTTCCCAGGCCGGTGAAAATCTCAAGCTGATCGCCAATTTCGGCAACGGCGTCGACAATATCGACGTGGTGACGGCCAACAATCGCGGCATAAACGTCACCAACACCCCGGGTGTCCTGACCGAGGATACCGCGGACATGACCATGGCGCTGATCCTGGCCGTGCCCCGCCGCCTCGCCACGGGCATCAAGGCGATCGAAACGGGAGACTGGGCCGGCTGGTCGCCCACATGGATGCTCGGCCACCGGATCTGGGGCAAGCGTCTCGGGGTCATCGGGATGGGCCGCATCGGCCAGGCCGTTGCCCGCCGCGCCAAAGCATTCGGGATGTCGATCCATTATCACAACCGCCGCCGTCTTCCCGAGACCATCGAGGAAGAGCTGGAAGCGACCTATTGGGAGAGCCTGGACCAGATGCTGGCCCGCATGGACGTGGTTTCGATCCACTGTCCGCACACGCCGGGCACATTCCATCTCCTGTCGGCCCGCCGCCTGAAGCTCATGAAGAAAGACGCCTACGTGGTCAACACCGCTCGTGGCGAAGTCATCGACGAAAACGCGCTCATCCGCATGCTGGAAGCCGGGGAACTGGCCGGAGCCGGTCTCGACGTCTTCGAACACGAACCGGCCGTCAACCCGAAGCTGGTCAACCTGGAAAACGTGGTGCTTCTGCCGCATATGGGTTCGGCAACCATCGAAGGGCGCGTGGAGATGGGCGAGAAGGTGATCATCAACATCAAGACCTTCATGGACGGTCACCGTCCGCCGGACCGCGTCCTGCCGTCCATGCTGTAACGGGCTCCGGGAGACATGCCCGGACGTCCTTCCTGCGAAGTTCCCGCGAGCCTGTCCTGGCTCGCGCAGCGGCCGGACGGAAAAGCCTGGCTTTCCAGGCTGCCTCATCTCGTTACCGATGCCTGCGACCGTTTCAAGGCCGTTCCGGACGGTCCGGCCTTTTCCGGCGGAAACGTTTCCTATGTCCTGCCTGTCACCCGGAACGGCCTCCCTGCCGTTCTGAAGCTTCAGTTCACCGACCGGGAATCGCGTCATGAAGCCGATGCACTTGCGCACTGGAACGGAAACGGCGCCAGTCGTCTGTTGGCCCATGCACCCGATCTCGGCGCGCTTCTGCTGGAGCGCTGCCATCCGGGAACCTTCCTGGCTGATGCTTCAGACGCGGATGCGATCAACATCCTGGGCGGTCTTCTGCGCCGTCTCCTGATCCCGGCCGACGCCCCGTTCAATTCTCTTTCAGAAGAGGCTGTCCGCTGGGCGACAACGATGGGAGAGACCTGGCGGCAGGCGGGACAACCGTGTGAAAAACGTCTTGTGGAAGCCGCTCAATCCGCGCTGAGGGCGCTGTCGTCAGAAGATCACGGTCAGGTGCTGCTGCATCAGGATCTTCACGGGCACAATGTCCTGTCCGCTGAACGCGAACCTTGGCTTGTCATCGATCCGAAGCCGCTTGCCGGCGATCCCGCCTTCTCCCTGAGCCCGATCGTGCGCAGTTTCGAATTCGGCGCCTCCAGGGAGGCAGCACTCTACCGGCTGGACAGGTTGTCGGAAGAACTGGGTGTGGACCGGGAGCGGGCCAGGCTCTGGACGGTCGGGCAGACCATGGCGTGGAGCTTCGGCAGCAGCTATTCCGAACAACATTTCAACACGGTCCGCTGGCTTCTGCCATAGCCGCAAGCTTGCTCAACCGCCGTATTTGCGCCAGACCGAAGTCTCGCCCATGCCTTCAACAAACGCCTTGTGCGCTTCGAATTCGCTTTCGGCCAATAGGGGCGAGAGGGCGACCGGGCGGCGTTTCGCATTGAATGTGCCCAGCTCTCCCGGCTCGGCTGCCATACCGATGGAGGCTGAGGTCTCTTCCTCCATGATCAGACCGAGCGCCGTCTGGCGGCCACCGATCAGTTCCAGATAGACTTCCGCCAGGATCTCGGCATCGAGCAAGGCACCGTGCTTGACACGCTTGGAGTTGTCTATGCCATAGCGCGAGCACAGGGCGTCGAGGGAATTCGGTCCTGTCGGATGCTTGCGCCGTGCGATTTCCAGCGTATCGATCACCTGGCTGTTCGGGATCGTTCTCCGGCCGACCTGCTCCAGCTCGAAATTGATGAAGCCCATATCGAAGGCGGCGTTGTGGATCACAAGTGTGGCGTCGCCGACAAAGTCCAGAAATTCATCCGCGACATGAGCGAAGAGCGGTTTGTCGGACAGGAACTCCGCCGACAGACCGTGCACCCGGAAGGCTTCCTCCGGCATGTCACGCTGCGGATTGATATAAACATGATAGGACTTGCCGGTCGGAACGTGATTGATCAGCTCCACTCCACCGATTTCCACCAGCCTGTCCCCACCCCGGGGATTCAGACCCGTGGTTTCCGTATCGAAGGATATTTCGCGCATTCTCTATCCTTGTGTTTGAGGCAAGACTGAACGGTCCGAGGTGTCAGAGGCAAGGGGAGAGGCAGGTTTTCCCCGGAGTTCTGCGGATTTAGGGAAACAGAGGACGTCTCCGTTTCGCGCGTGCTCGCGAGGCTGAGCGATTAGCCGCGGGCCGCCAGAGCCTTCAGGATCGCCTTCACCGACCGTCTGGCGGATGCCATGCCAAGCCCGGTATCGATCAGGAAATGCGCCCGCCGCCGTTTTTCCTCGTCCGGCATCTGCTTTTGCAGGATTGCCTGAAACCGCTCTTCGCTCATGTCCGGACGGGCGAGAACCCGTTTTCGCTGGATGTCCGCGTCCGCGGTCACCACCACCGAAACATCGACCCTCAGGTTTCCCGCCGTCTCGAACAACAGCGGGATATCCATCATGACGATCCGCCGGCCCGCAGTCCCGGCCTTTTTCAGAAAGGCGGCTTCTTCCTCCCGCACCAGGGGATGAACAATCGCCTCGAGCCTCTTCATGGCCTCCGGATTGCCGAGCACCTTGGGCGAAAGCAGGGACCTGTCGACCTTGCCGTCAACAACGGTGCCGGGAAAGGCGGCTTCGATCGGGAGCGCCGCGCGGCCGGCGTAGAGCGCATGTACGGCCGCATCCGCGTCGTGCACCGGCACGCCCTCGGCGGCAAACATCTTCGCCGTCGTCGACTTGCCCATGCCGATGGACCCGGTCAGACCGATCCTGATCACTCGGTCTCCTCCAGGTCCTTGAGAACAAGAGCCCGCAACGCGTCATCGACTTCCGGACGGACACCGAACCAGCGTTCGAAGCCCGGAACGGCCTGATGCAAAAGCATGCCCAGTCCGTCCACGGTCCGGTTTCCTCGTGCCGCTGCCTGTTTCAACAGGCCGGTTTCCAGCGGCACATAGACGATGTCGGTCACCAGAGCCGACTTCGGCAGGAGCGTCAGATCGATTTCCAGAGGCGGTTTTCCGCTCATGCCCAGGGATGTCGTGTTGATCAGGAGGTCCGTTTTTCCGAGCAATGTCCCCAGCTTGTCCCATGAATGGGGAATCGTTTTGGGTCCAAATTCATCAGCTATTTTCCTGGCATTTTCAAAAGTCCGGTTCACAATATGCACCGTTGTGAATTTCCGGGACAAAAGTGCCCAGACCACCGCTCGGGCCGCACCGCCGGCCCCAAGAACGACAGCCGATTCACGTGAAACGTCCCAGCCGGGCGCCAACTGATCCAGATTACCCAGAAACCCCAGGCCATCCGTGTTGCCGCCGCACAGCTTGCCGTCTTCATCGAGCCAAAGCGTATTAACCGCTCCCATTGCCCGGGCCGCGTCGTCCAGCCAGTCGCAGGCCCCGGCGGCAACTTCCTTGTGCGGGACGGTGACGTTGGCGCCGGTCAGGCCTGAACCGGAAAAGGTCCGGTAAAAGGCGTCGGCGTCTTCCGGCGAAACCTCCACGCGACCGTACTCACCCTCCAGCCTGTGTTTTTTCAGCCAGTAACCGTGAACGAGGGGGGAGCGGGAATGCGCTACCGGGTATCCGGTAATCGCGGATTTCTTTTTGGAATCAGTCATGTTTCGATAATTTCAAGGGCTCTGAGCTCCGCCAGGAGCGGCAGCATGGGCAGACCGAGGATGGTGAAATAGTCGCCTTCAATCTTGTCGAACAACTGAACGCCGAGGCTTTCGAGCTGATAAGCGCCGACACTGGAGAGAACGGCATCACCCGCGGCGGCGAGATAATGACCGATGAATTGCGGCGTCAGGTCGCGCATGGTCAAACGCGCGGTGGAAACATGCCGCCACAAGGTCTCGCCATTCCTGGAAATCGCCACGGCGGAATGAAGTTCATGGGTTTTTCCCGAGAAGGCCAGCAATTGCCGGCGGGCGGCTTCCATATCGTCCGGCTTGGTCCGGCGTTCACCTTCGAACGCCAGGATCTGGTCGGCTCCGATCACCAGATCATCGGAACGCCGTGCGCTGACATCGTGGGACTTGGCCTCGGCGAGAACCCCGGCAAGGTCCTCCGGTGGAAATCCGGCTTCCAGAAGCGGCGCCTCGACCGCGCGCTCATCGATATCCGCGGGATCGATATCGACCGCCAGCCCGGCGTTGTTCAGAAGCTGCGCGCGGATCCGGCTCCCGCTTGCCAACACAAGTGTCACGATTTTCTCCCGATCGATTTATGGACTGCTAGTCCTGATGGCCTTCTTTCTGGCGGTTTTTATGATCCTTGAAAAGGGTCAGAATTTCCGCGGCGGTTTCCTCGACCGACCGGCGGGTCACATCGATCAACGGCCAGCCCTGTTCCGTGCAAAGCCTTCTGGTCATGTTGATTTCCTGGGAGATTTCCTTGCGGTCCACGTAGGTATCGTTATATGCGCCGGAATTGAGGGACAGGACCCGGTTGCGCCGTATCTGCTGAATACGTTCCACCGAAGCAATCAGCCCGACGACCATCGGGGTCTTCAGCTTCTTCACCGAGTCGGGCAGGGCAATGTTCGGGACCAGCGGGACATTTGCCGCCTTGATGCCCCGGTTGGCGAGATAAATACAGGTCGGTGTCTTGGATGTCCTCGAGATTCCGATCAGCACGATATCGGCGGATTCCAGATCGTCCCAGATCTGGCCGTCATCATGAATCATGGTGTAGTTGAGCGCTTCCATCCGCTTGAAATACTCGGCGTCGAGTTCATGCTGGCCACCGATCCGGTGCGTCTGGGTCACATTCAGATAAGACTGGAAGACCGCGAAGACCGGATCGAGGATGTTCACGAAGGGAACGCCGAGTTCGCGGCATTTCTGTTCCAGCCTTTTCGCAATCTCGTCATCAACCAGGGTGTAGAGAACAATCCCGGGCGCCTTCTCGATTTCGCTGATGACCCGGTCAAGCTGCTTTTGGGACCGCACGAGCGGGTAAACATGCTCGATTTCCTGGACGTTCTCATACTGGACGGTCGCCGCCCTGGCGACGGTCATCAGCGTTTCACCCGTAGAGTCGGACACCAGGTGCAGATGAAAGTAGTGTCTCGACTTATTCACGCTATCGTCCCCAGGCCTGTTGATGTTTTGGGTACCTTAGCCGTTCCGGGACATGAGGCGCAGACTTTATGCCCGCTCCGCCGAATTTATTAACAATGCGTTAACGCGTGGATACCGGAACAGAAACGATTGTGCATTGGTGTGGATTCACAAAAGCGCTGTGACATATCGACAGGCTATCCACGAATGCCCAAATTCTTAACGGAAGGTAAACACGGTCTCAAGCAATTGTAATTCTGGAACTATTTCTGTTATCGACTCCTGGGGAGAGATTCGGCTCAACAAGCATGCCGATTTTTCCATGAAGGAAATTGGATGAGATGGATTGTGGACAGAAAATGATCCCGGTAATCCACGCTCAAATAAAAGAAACAGATTCAAATAAAGAATCTTATTTGGTTTGGAATGAGGGAAAGGCGCTATCTCATGAAATCGCAAGACAGAGCCGTGATGAGGGTTCTCTCCGGAGAAAAGATCTGGCCACCTCCCATCTGGATGATGCGCCAGGCCGGACGCTACCTCCCCGAATATCGGCAGGTCAGAGCCAAGGCCAAAAACTTTCTCGAGTTCTGCTATTCTCCTGATCTTGCAACAGAGGTCACACTCCAGCCGATCCGCCGGTATGGTTTTGATGCAAGCATTCTGTTTTCGGACATCTTCGTCGTGCCAGACGCAATCGGTTACCCGGTTCGTTTTGAAGAAGGACGTGGACCGGTTCTCGAACCTCTTTCCCGGGATCTGATCGATCGTCTCGAACAGGAACAGGCCGAGGATCATCTCAAACCGGTCATAGAAACGGTTTCCCGCCTGAGAGCGGAACTGCCAGCGGAAACGACCCTGCTGGGCTTCTGCGGGGCTCCCTGGACGGTTGCCTGTTACTCCGTTGCGGGTCACACGACACAGGACCAGGTGGCGGCACGGGTGGGTGCCTACCGCGACCCCGACCTGATGCAGCGGTTTATCGATGAGCTCGTGACCGCCTCCGTCCGGTACCTCATCCGTCAGCTCGACGCCGGCGCGGATGCGGTTCAGATCTTCGATACCTGGGCGGGCGTTCTCGATGAGGCCGGTTTCAAGCGCTGGTGCGTGGAGCCGACCAAAAGGATCGTTACGGGCGTGAAAGCGGAACGTCCGGATGCAAAGATCATCGGGTTTCCGAAAGCCTCATCCGCACGCGCCATGTCCTATATCGAGGGCACCGGTGTCGATGCGATCGGTTTCGACTGGACCGCACCGGATTCTCTGGCGCTCGAAATCCAGAAGCGCGTGCCGATCCAGGGCAATCTCGATCCGATGCGCCTGGTTGCCGGCGGCGCGGCTTTGGAGGAAGGTGTCGAGCACATTCTGCGGACCTTCGACAAGGGACCTCTTGTTTTCAATCTGGGTCACGGGGTCACGCCGGACGCGGATCCTGAAAACGTTGCCCGCATGGTCGAGCTCGTGAAAAAGGGATAAACGATGGATCTCTATCTTTGGGTCAAATCCCTGCATGTGATGTCGATCATCGCCTGGATGGCGGGCATGTTTTACCTGCCGCGGCTGTTCGTCTATCACGTGGACGCCGAAACAGGCTCCGTTCAGTCGGAAACCTTCAAGGTGATGGAGCGCCGGCTTCTCAAGGCGATCATCAACCCGGCCATGGTGTCTTCCTGGGTATTCGGGCTCTGGCTGGTTTACATGCTGGAGGCCTGGACCGACGGCTGGTTCCACGCCAAGTTTCTGCTGGTTCTGATCATGTCCGGAGTTCACGGCTATTTGAGCCGCTGCGTGAAAACCTTCGCCAGGGATGAAAACACAAAGTCCGCGCGCTTTTACCGGATTCTCAATGAAGTTCCGACGGTGCTCATGATCGGGATTGTAATTCTTGTCATCGGAAAGCCGTTTTAGACCCTCACACGGAAACTCTAAAAAAGGCGGCCGTGATTTGCGGCCGCTTTTTTGTGTCCTCGGCAATTAGTTGTACTCCGCTGAGCGGCGGAATTCCGGGCTTGCGATTCATTTCAAAAGGACGTATCTTCGCGTCACTTCCGAACGGCGTTTCATTGTTTCAGTCTTTCGCGACCGCCGTACAATCTGGACACATCTACTCGTCGCTCAGATATCTTCTGCCTGTTTCTTTCTTCGGGCAGAACCGACCTTCCAAACCTAATATCCATAACAACTTAGAAGATAGACCCCAACTCGATGCGGGAAATGAAACTCAAAGATCTAAAAGCAAAAACACCGACAGAGCTCTTGCAAGTCGCTGAAGAGCTGGAAGTCGAAAACGCCAGCACCATGCGTAAGCAGGAGCTTATGTTCGCCATCCTGAAAAACCTTGCGGCACAGGATGTCGAAATCATCGGCGAAGGCGTCGTGGAGGTTCTGCAGGACGGCTTCGGCTTTCTGCGGTCTCCCGATGCGAACTACCTTCCCGGGCCTGACGACATCTACGTTTCTCCGTCTCAGATTCGCCGTTTCTCCCTGAGGACAGGAGATACGGTCGAAGGTCAGATCCGGAGCCCCAAGGACGGCGAACGCTACTTTGCGCTTCTGAAAGTCAACACAATCAACTTCGAGGATCCGGACAAGGCCCGGCACAAGGTTCACTTCGATAACCTGACGCCGCTTTATCCGGATGAACGCTTCCGGATGGAGATCGAGGATCCGACCATCAAGGATCTGTCCGCCCGGATCATCGATATCGCGGCGCCGCTCGGCAAAGGCCAGCGCGCCCTGATCACGGCGCCGCCGCGTACCGGTAAGACTGTCTTCCTTCAAAACATCGCGAAATCGATCACCACCAATCATCCGGAATGCTATCTGATCGTTCTCTTGATCGATGAGCGTCCGGAAGAAGTGACCGACATGCAGCGGACGGTGAACGGCGAAGTCGTCTCATCGACCTTCGACGAACCGGCGGCGCGTCACGTCCAGGTCGCGGAGATGGTGATCGAGAAGGCCAAACGCCTGACCGAACACGGCCGCGATGTTGTCATTCTGCTCGATTCGATCACGCGCCTCGGCCGCGCCTACAACACCGTGGTGCCGTCATCGGGCAAGGTTCTGACCGGTGGTGTCGACGCGAATGCCCTGCAGCGGCCCAAGCGCTTTTTCGGCGCTGCCCGGAATATCGAGGAGGGCGGATCGCTGACGATTATCGCTACCGCCCTGATCGATACCGGAAGCCGCATGGATGAAGTTATCTTCGAGGAATTCAAGGGTACGGGTAACTCCGAAATCATCCTCGACCGGAAGATCTCCGACAAGCGTGTTTATCCGGCCATCGATATCCAGCGGTCCGGCACTCGAAAAGAAGAATTGCTGGTGCCGGGGGAACGTCTCAAGAAGACCTTCGTCCTGCGCCGTATTCTCAACCCGATGGGAACCGTCGACGCGATCGAGTTCCTGCTCGACAAGTTGAAGCAGACAAAGTCCAACGACGATTTCTTCGACAGCATGAACACCTGATCGGTTTAAGTCCGATTTCCAGAAGGCGCGGTTCCGAAAGGCCCGCGCCTTTACTTTTTGTTAAGACTGTTTCACGTGAATCCGCCAATTTCGAATCGGAGCCGAGCCGATGACGGGACAAATCTTTCTTGAAACCAACCGGTTGATCTTGCGCGCGTGGGAGGACAGGGATCGGGACCCCTTTCATGATCTCTGTTCGGATCCGATCGTTATGCGCTACTTTCCGGAACCCCTCTCCAGAGAAAAGTCGGACCTGCTGGTTTCCCGCTGTATCGAGAAACAGAAGCGAGACGGGTTTTCACTGGCGCCTGTCGAGACAAAGGACACGGGCGAGTTTCTCGGTTTCGTCGGTCTTAGCCGGCCAAGCTACGACGCACCGTTGCCGTTCGATCCCTGCGTCGAGATCGGATGGCGCCTGAACCAGTCGGCCTGGGGAAAGGGCTATGCGAGCGAGGCGGCAAAGGCATGGCTTCGATTCGGATTTGAAACAGTTGGCCTGGAGGAGATTGTCGCTTTCACGATTCCCGCGAACGAGCCCTCTCGGAAAGTCATGACACGTATCGGGATGACACGGGATGACGACGGAGATTTTCTTCATCCGAGCCTGCCTGCCGATCATCCCGTGGCGCCGCATGTGCTTTATCGTCTGAAGCGGTCGACCTGGACAACGCAATGCCCGACGTGAATTGCATCTTACCGAAGGGGTGCCTGTGAACGGGACCAAAGGAGTTTTGACTTTCAGCGGACCTGTTTCACGTGAATCATCAAAGTCGATTCGGGTTCGGATCGATCGCCCGGCAAATCAGACAGTCAAATCGAGCAGTATTGATCACGAGGTCCGACATTCTATTTCCGCAGATGAGATGTCGACCTTCCCACACGCAGACTGATTCACGTGAAACAGGGTGCGAGCTTTCGATCAATTTCGAAAGAGGAGGCGATATCTTGATTCGGCTGCGGAACAACAAACCCAAATGAAATCGTCCGTTATTCCTATCGTCGTGCTCTTTGAGATTTGGCCGGTGATTGATATGAAGCGCTCTCACCTCGAACCGATAACGACGGCCTTGAAACAAGCCGGGCTTCCGGAAGGACTTCGATGACTGACACGATCTATGCACTCTCCAGCGGAGCTGTTCCGTCCGGTGTCGCCGTGGTCAGGGTGTCCGGATCTATGACGGCCGAGATCGTGATGACGCTGTGTGGTCGCTTGCCGGACCCGCGCAGGGCAATTGTCTCAAGGCTCAGACATCCGCAATCAAACGACATTCTGGATGAAGCGCTGGTTCTTTATTTCCCGGGACCTGCCAGCTTCACCGGCGAAGATGTCGCTGAATTTCAGTGTCACGGTGGACGGGCGGTTGTCGCCGGGCTTTTGTCGGTGCTCGGGTCATTCGATACCTGCCGGCCTGCGGAACCCGGAGAGTTTACAAGAAGGGCGTTCGAGAAGGGCCGCATGGATCTGACGGAGGTCGAGGGTCTTGCGGATCTCATTGCCGCGGAAACCGAAAGTCAGCGCAAACAGGCGCTGCGCCAGATGGGTGGCGCGCTCGGTGATCTTTATGAAGACTGGCGGAAGCGTCTCATCCACATGCGGGCGATGATCGAAGCGGATTTCGATTTTGCCGACGAGGAGGATGTTCCCGGCAGCGTCGCCGATGAGGTCTGGTCGGAAGCCGCACAGTTGATGGTGGAAATTACCGATCACTTGAACCGGTCCAGAAGCGGCGAGCGGTTGCGCTCAGGACTTCAGGTGGTCCTGATGGGAGCGCCGAACGCAGGCAAGTCGAGCCTGTTGAACGCGGTTGCTGGGCGCGATGTGGCAATCGTCACCGAAGAGGCCGGCACCACGCGGGACGTTATCGAGGTGCATCTCGATCTGGGTGGCTATCCGGTGACCCTGGTCGATACGGCTGGCCTGCGCCGCGCCGAGGGTGTGGTGGAGCGAGAAGGTATCCGAAGGGCCGAAGAGAGAGGCCGCGCCGCCGATCTGATCTTGTGGGCGGTGGAGCCCGGTGGGGTCGAGATGAACGATCCCGATGCGGGTTTACCCGACGAGTTGAAGACCAATGTGCCGGTCTGGGTTCTCAGAACCAAGAGCGATCTTGAGACTCTTCCGGAACAAGACTCTTCCGGAACGATGCAGGAAATCCCTTGCTCTACCGCTCGATCCGATGGTGTTACGCCACTGATTTCGGGTCTTAGCCGTTTTGCAGAGGAAACGATTTCCGTTAGTGAGGCACCTCTGGCGACCCGCGCGCGGCACCGTCATTATCTGGGTGAGTGTCTTGAGGGGCTCAAGATCGCGGTTGAAGCGGAACATCTTCCGACGGAGTTACGGGCGGAAGATCTCCGGCGGGCGGCAGATGCGCTCGGCCGGATCACTGGTCGGATCGATGTCGAGGATCTGCTTGACGTGATCTTCCGGGACTTCTGTATCGGCAAGTGACCGGTTTCACGTGAATCCGACCTTGGGATGGGTCAGGACTTTGAATCGGATCCGGTATGTGTTCCACGTGAATCCGTGAGGTTCTCCTTGTCGGCTATCGGCCGAATTCCACTTTGACCTAAGGGAGGCTAGAGCTTATAAGTCCTCCCAAATCGGTGCCGGTTAATCCGGCCTGTGTTAATCTGGCGGCAGACGCCGGAGCGCGATCCCGAAAATTGATTGGAACAGTGCCAGGGCCCATGCGGATGCAGAGAGCCTTTGCGGACGGTAGAGACTATGAGCGATCAGAATCTGGATTTCGACGTGGTGGTGATTGGCGGCGGGCATGCCGGTTGTGAGGCGGCGGCTGCCTCCGCACGGGCCGGGGCCAACACGGCACTCGTGACTCACCGTTTCGAGACCATCGGCGTGATGTCCTGTAATCCGGCGATCGGCGGCCTTGGCAAGGGGCACCTCGTTCGGGAGATCGATGCGCTCGATGGTCTGATGGGCCGTGTCGCCGACCAGGGCGGTATCCAATTCCGCATGCTCAATCGCCGCAAGGGGCCTGCCGTGCGCGGGCCGAGAACCCAGGCCGACCGCAAGCTTTACCGGGAAGCGATGCAGCGGGAGATCGCTGCGATCGAGGGCTTGAGTGTTGTCGAAGGCGAGGCGCATAAAATCCGCTTTGAGGGAGAGGGTGACGCTCGTTCCGTCTCAGGTCTTGAGCTTGCGGACGGGAGGACGGTTTTCTGCAAGGCGGTCGTTCTGACCAGCGGTACGTTCCTGCGCGGGCTGATCCATATTGGTGACAAGAAAATTCCGGCCGGACGGTCGGGGGAGGCACCGGCATTGGGACTGTCGGAGTCGCTGGAAGAAATCGGTTTCGAACTCGGCCGGCTCAAGACGGGGACGCCGGCGCGGCTCGATGGGCGGACCATTCATTGGGACCGTCTGGAAGTGCAGCCGGGCGACGATGATCCTATCCCGTTTTCCACTCTGACCGAAAAGATAGCTACGCCGCAGATCCCGTGTCACATCACCCGGACGACGCCGGAGACCCATAAGATCATCCGTGAGAATCTGTCCCGCTCGGCGATGTATTCCGGCGAGATCAAGGGACGTGGTCCGCGCTACTGTCCGTCGATCGAGGACAAGATCGTCCGCTTCGGCGACCGGGACGGGCACCAGATCTTCCTGGAGCCGGAGGGCCTCGACGATCATACGGTCTATCCGAATGGTATTTCGACCTCTCTTCCGGAGGACGCCCAGATCGCCTTCCTGCAGACCATTCCGGGCCTTGAAGACGTCCAGGTGCTGCAGCCGGGCTATGCCATCGAGTATGATCACGTGGATCCGCGCGAATTGCGCCAGACCCTGGAAGCCAGGCGCTGCCCGGGACTTTATCTCGCCGGGCAGATCAATGGGACGACCGGCTATGAGGAGGCGGGTGCGCAGGGGCTGGTCGCCGGGCTCAACGCGGCCTTGCGTGTGGCCGGCAAGCCGAGTTTCGTCGTCGACAGATCGCAAGGGTATATCGGCGTGATGATCGACGATCTGGTGACGCGTGGGATCACTGAACCCTATCGCATGTTCACCTCGCGCGCGGAGTATAGATTGTCCCTTCGAGCCGACAATGCGGATCAGCGTCTGACGCCGCTCGGTATAGAGGTCGGCTGTGTGTCGAGGCGCCGGCAAGAGGCGTTCGAGGCGAAGATGGTGAAGATCGCCGAGGCGCGGGATCTCTTGAGGAATCTCACGGTGACCCCTTCAGAGGCCCAGAAAAAAGGTCTGCCTGTGAATCAAGACGGGGTCCGGCGCTCCGCCTTCGATCTTCTGGCTTATCCCAATGTCACCTTTGATGGTTTGACGGCGATCTGGCCTGAGCTTGAAACGGTGGACAAAACCATTGCCGAGCAGGTTGCCACAGACGCGCTCTATGCGGTTTATCTTGAGCGGCAGACCGCGGATATCGAGGCGCTGAAGCGCGATGAAGCCTTGGAAATCCCCGATGGTTTCGACTACGAAGCGATTGTTGGTCTCTCCAATGAAGTCCGCCAGAAACTGATTGATGTCCGTCCCGCAACGCTTGGCCAGGCGTCTCGGATCGACGGCATGACCCCTGCGGCGCTCACCTTGATCCTGTCGTATCTCAAGCGTCAGAGCCAGAGAGGGGCGGCCTGATGAACCGCCCCGTCGTGTTGAATGCCTCTGGACAGGTTGTGCATAAGTTTGGGGATGTTTCACGTGAAACTTTGGACCGTTTACAGATCTATGTGGACCTGGTTCTCAAGTGGCAACCGGCCCAGAACCTGATCGCACCGTCGACCATCCCCGATATCTGGATCCGGCATGTGGCTGACAGCCTGCAGACCCAGTGGAGTTGTCCGGATGCCAGAACCTGGGTCGATATCGGCAGTGGCGGAGGATTTCCCGGTGTGGTGACCGCGATCCTTTTGGCGGATGTGCCGGACGCTCATGTCCACATGATCGAGAGCAACCAGCGCAAGGTCGCCTTTCTTCGTACCGCGCTCCGAGAAACAGGTTCGAAAGGAACGGTTCACGCGGGCCGGATCGAATCGGTTGCGAAAGGGTGGAACCACGGTCCGGTTGATGCTGTTTCGGCCCGGGCCCTGGCTTCCCTGGATCAGCTTTTCCGGCTTTCAGAACCGTTTACCACTCAAGGTGCGCGGGCTGTTTTCCACAAAGGTCAGGATTTTCAGAGAGAAGTTAATGAAGCCTCTGACTCTTGGACCTTCGACATGGTAGAAAAGGTCAGTCTTGTTGATCCTGTGAGCCGGATGCTTCTCTTTTCAAATATTTCTGCCCGGCCGGAATAGCCCAGGAAGGTGTTGT
Source organism: Roseibium aggregatum (assembly GCF_017309185.1). Lineage (GTDB taxonomy): Bacteria > Pseudomonadota > Alphaproteobacteria > Rhizobiales > Stappiaceae > Roseibium > Roseibium aggregatum_B. Next base: position 167,288 of record NZ_JAEKJZ010000006.1, read on the forward strand.
GGCGATGAGCATGCTTCCCGAAACGCCGCGCGTTCTCGCGCTTGCAAACCAAAAGGGTGGGGTAGGGAAAACCACCACGGCAATCAATCTCGGAACGGCTCTGGCCGCCATCGGGGAAAAGGTTCTGGTGATCGATCTCGATCCTCAGGGCAATGCGTCGACCGGGCTCGGTATCGAACATCGGGATCGGGGATTGTCCACCTATGAAGTCTTGAGCGGCGATTGCACGCTCGCGGAAGCTGTTCGGGAAACCGCGGTCCCACGTCTCTGGATCGCCCCGTCGACAATGGATCTGCTTGGCCTCGAGCTTGAAATCGCGGCGACCAATGATCGCGCCTTTCGTCTGCGCACCGCGATCGAGAGTCTCAGCCGGTCGCGCCTGTTCGAGGAAACCGGCTTTACCTATGTCCTCATCGATTGCCCCCCGTCACTCAATCTACTGACCATTAATGCCTTGTCGGCCTCGCATTCGATCCTGGTGCCGCTTCAGTGTGAATTCTTCGCTCTCGAGGGGCTTAGCCAGTTGCTGAGCACGGTTGAACAGGTCAAGGGAGCTCTTAATTCCGAGCTCAGCATTCACGGTATCGTTCTGACCATGTTCGACAGCCGCAACAATCTGTCGGCCCAGGTCGTGGCGGATGTGCGAGAAACCATGGGTGACGCGGTCTACGACACCATCATTCCGCGGAATGTCCGCATCTCCGAAGCACCGTCCTACGGCAAGCCGGCCTTGCTCTACGATCTGAAGTGTGCCGGCAGCCAGGCTTACCTACGGCTGGCCTCGGAGATCATTCAGCGGGAACGGGAGTTGCGTCGGGTTGCTGCCTGAGGCCATTGGGCGCTGAACCGGCGAAGGAGAGGCTGCGGCAGCGGCCTGCTGATCGCTATTTAGCTTCAAGATTTTGAAATATAAGAAGAAAAAGGTGCGGTATGGCGGAAAAGGACGTCAAGAACAAGCGTTTGGGCCGGGGTCTTGCGGCCTTGATCGGAGACTCCGCGCCTGAAGCGGCGGCCCCGCCGGAGAAGATTGTCCGCGACAGCCGCAAGGTACCGATCGAGCACCTGGAGCCGAACCCGCGCAACCCGCGCAAGACCTTCACCGAAAAGGACCTCGGCGATCTGGCCGAGTCGCTCAAGGCAAAGGGGATCGTTCAGCCGATACTGGTCCGCCCGGCGGCCGGCAAGGAAAACCGGTTCGAGATCATCGCCGGTGAGCGCCGTTGGCGGGCCGCGCAGCGGGCCGGTCTTCATGAAGCGCCGATCATCATTCGCGACGTGACCGATCAGGAAGCGCTCGAGCTCGCCATTATCGAGAACGTTCAGCGCGCGGATCTGAACCCGATCGAAGAGGCGATGGGTTACGAACAGCTCACGGCGGAATTCAGCTACAGCCAGGGCGAACTGGCGAAAGTCATCGGCAAGAGCCGCAGTCATGTCGCCAACACCATGCGGCTCCTGAAGCTTCCGAATTCGGTGAAGGACTATCTGGCGGAAGGGCTGCTAACCGCAGGCCATGCAAGGGCGTTGATCACCGTCGAGGATCCGGCGGCGCTGGCCGAGCTGATCGTCGAGAAGGGTCTGACCGTGCGCGACGCGGAGAAGATCTCTCAGGATCCGGACGCTCTTGCCAAGCTCAAGGGTGAAAAGGCCTCCAGCCCGAAGGCGGAAAAGGACGCCGACACCAAGGCCCTGGAAAAGCGGCTCACCGATACGCTGGGTCTCAAGGTCACCGTCGGCCACAAGCCGGGCAAGGAAACCGGGGACCTCAAAATCAAGTACACATCGCTGGAGCAACTTGACGAGATTTGCAAGAAGCTCGGTGTCGAAACGCGCTAACAGAGAGCTTTTGATTGAGCAAAATCCTCATCCTGGGGAGGACTGAAGGTCTGTCTCGAAGGATGAGGCTCTCAGCTGTATTTCTGATTTTCAGTTTGGCGTAAATTCTTTTTTATTACAAAGACTTACCGTCTTTGACTTCTCGCCCTGGCCGCGCGTCCGAGCTTCAGCAAGGCTTCCGAAAGCACCGGTACGCCGAGCGGATCGTTCAAACGGGAGATCCGGGTTGCCTCGCTCAGGATCCCCATGGCTTTCTCAAGGTCCTGTAGGGACCAGATCCGGAGCTGCTGGGAAAATTTCGGTTTGCGGCTGAAGAAGATCGGCGGCCGCTGGCCGTCGATGACGGCCTGGGCGGGTTTTCCCTGATCGACATCGACGCGCATGCGGTGAAGATGCTGAAAATGCTTCAGGGCCTGATTGGCGATGACCGACGCCTTCGATCCGGCTTCGGACAGGCGCTCCAGTCCGTGGTCCAGTGTGGCGAGGTCGCCGGAAGCGGCGGCGTCGATCAGTTCGGAGGTTTCAAAGGCGGAGGCATCGCCGATGATCGCTTCGATGTCCTCGCTTTCGATCCGGCCCTTGCCGAGAGCGTACAGGCACAGTTTTTTCAGTTCGCCCCGGCTGGCCATACGGTCACCGCCCAGAAGGCTGTGAAGCGCGGCCCGGGCCTCGCGGGTAATCGTCAGGCCGGCCTCCCGCGTTTCCTCGTCGATGAGGTGATCGATGCCCCGGTCGCTGTCCGCGTAACAGGGCAGAGCAACGGCGCGCTTGTGGGATTCGATCAGTTTGCGCAGTCCGGCGCCCTTTTTGATGTCTCCGCCCTCCAGAACTACCAGCGTCTGCCAGTCGTCGAGCTTCAGGACCGGTTCGACAGAGGGGTTGAGGTTCTTGCCGCTGGCATCCTTGACCCAGACGATTCTCCTTCCCCCGAACAGGGGGACCGTTAGAACCTCGTCAACCAGTCGGCTTGGATCCGAACTGAGTTCGGAGGCGTCGATCTTGATCAGGTTGAAAGGATCGTCATCGCCTTCCGAGGCCTTGGCAACCAGGCGGCTCGCCCGCTCGGAAACGAGACCCGAATCGGGCCCGAACACGAGAACGACCCCACCGTCCTTCGGCGGATTGGCGACAAACCGGTCAATTTCCGCTGCCTTCAGGACGGCCATGGCGGGATCCTCGGACGGGCTTAAGACTTGCTGGAGAAGTATCCGGCGATCCGAAGAGCGATGTCGTCCGCCACTGCTTTCGCTACCCGTTCGTTGGCGTCTCGCAGGGCCCGTCGATTGGCGAAGCGCTGACTGGAAAAGTCATAGGACGCCGATTTGAAGGTCTTGCCGGTCAGAAGGGTTTCGTTGGTCGTGAGGTCGCTCAACACGAACGTCGAGTTCATCGTCATGGTGTAGGCGGAGGGAACGTCGGCGAACTCTTCGACGCCGACCTCGGCGCTGCTGACATCCATCAGCACCTGCAGCCGGTATTTCTTCGGCGGAGTTGCGGCGCCTCTTTCGAATTTGAAAGTGAGTTCGTTGAAAAGAACCCGCGCGGCATCGTCATTTGCATAGCGCGACGAAATCGAATCGAGATCGATCGCGGCAAGTTCCGCGGCCACGGGTGAAGGGACCGATCCGAACTCTCCCGTGCTGGTGCCGTAAAGCGGCCGGACCTGGCATCCGCCCAGGATGGCAAGTCCGGCGACGCTGACGCAAAGGAGAGCGGTCCGTACTGCGCTCCTGTTCAAGAAGGTGTTGTTAAACAACGACATTCACGATCCTTTGCGGCACGACGATGAGCTTTTTCGGGGCGTTTCCGTCCAGAGCTTTTTGAACGAAGTCCAAGCTTAACGTAGCTGCTTCGACCTCCTCTTTGGAAGCCTCTTTTGCAATTTCCAGCTCGCCGCGCCGCTTGCCGTTGATCTGGATCGGATAGGTCACGGTGTCGTCGACCAGAAGGGTCTCATCCACTGTCGGCCAGTTGGCTTCGGAGATGAGATTATCGTGGCCAAGCGCGGACCAGCATTCCTCGGCCAGGTGCGGCATCATCGGCGCCATCATCTGGACGAGATAGTCGGCGGCTTCCCGAACCGCATATTCCATGGCCGCGTCGTTCAGCCCTTCGGACAAGGCCTTGCCGATCGCATTGACAAACTCGTAGATCCGGGCAACGGCCCGATTGAAGCCGAGACCTTCCAGATCGGCGGTCACGGCCGCCAGCGTCCGGTGGCTTGCCTGGCGCAGGGCCAACGCGTTGCCGGAAAGGGCTGGCGCCGATCCTCCGCGAGGTTCGCTGTTCTCCGCGATTTCACCGATGAGGCGCCAGACCCGCTGTACGAAACGCCAGGCGCCCTGGACGCCGTCCTCGGTCCAGATCACATCGCGCTCGGGCGGACTGTCGGACAGCATGAACCAGCGGGCGGTGTCCGCGCCGTAGGTGTCGATGATGTCGGTCGGGTCGACAGTGTTCTTCTTCGACTTCGACATCTTCTCGACGGAGCCGATGGTCACCTCGTCGCCGGTATCCAGAAGCGTGGCCCGCCGGGATCCGTCGATATCCTCGATCCTGATCTCGGCCGGCGAAACCCAGCGGCCATTGGCGCCATCGCCCAGACGGTAGGTCTCGTGGTTGACCATGCCTTGTGTAAACAGGCCCTTGAACGGCTCCTTCAGATCCAGCGCGCCGACCTTCTGCATGGCGCGGGTGAAGAAGCGGGAGTAAAGCAGGTGCAGGATCGCGTGCTCGATGCCGCCGATGTACTGGTCGACCGGAAGCCAGCCGTTGGCGGCTTTCGGATCGGTGGGCTGGTCGCAATCCGGCGCGGTAAAGCGGGCGAAATACCAGGACGAATCCACGAAAGTGTCCATGGTGTCTGTCTCGCGCTTCGCCGGTTTGCCGCAGTTCGGGCAGGTCGTCTCGCGCCAGGACGGATGACGGTCCAGGGGATTGCCCGGTTTGTCGAAATTGATGTCGTCGGGAAGCTGAACGGGCAGGTTCTCGTCTTTTTCGGGAACCACGCCGCAGTCTTCGCAATGGATGACCGGGATCGGGCAGCCCCAGTACCGCTGACGGGAAATGCCCCAGTCGCGCAGGCGGTAGTTCACCTGACGTTCCGCCTGGGGGGCGCCGCCTATGGAGATGGCCTCCAGTTTCCTTGCGACCGCTTCCTTGGCGTCCGGAATGCTCAAGCCGTCCAGGAAGCCGGAGTTGAAAATCGTGCCGTCGTCGGTGAAGGCCTCGTTGCCGATTTCAAAGGCCGCCGGATCCGCGTTTTTCGGCAAGACCACCGGCTTGACGCTCAGATCGTACTTACGGGCGAAATCCAGGTCACGCTGATCGTGCGCCGGACAGGCGAAAATTGCCCCGGTGCCGTAATCCATCAGAATGAAGTTGGCGACGTAAACCGGCAATTCGACGCTGTCGTCCAGCGGGTGCTTGACCCGCAGACCGGTATCGATGCCACGTTTTTCGGCTTTCTCGATGGCTTCTTCGGAAGTGCCGACGCGGCGGCATTCGTCGATAAAGGCCTTGAGCTCCGGATTGGTTTTCGCAAGCTCGGTTGAAATCGGATGATCCGGAGACAGACCCATGAAAGACGCGCCGAACAACGTGTCCGGACGGGTGGTGAAGATCTCCAGGGCGGTGTCGCCGGTGGGTGCGGCATCGATGAATTCGAAGCGCACGCGCAAGCCTTCCGAGCGGCCGATCCAGTTCTTCTGCATCAGTCGCACTTTTTCCGGCCAGCGGTCCAGGGACTCGATGGCTTCCAGCAGGTCTTCGGAATAATCGGAAATCCTGAAAAACCACTGGGTCAGTTCGCGCTGTTCGACAAGCGCGCCGGAGCGCCAGCCACGGCCGTCAATCACCTGTTCGTTCGCCAGAACGGTCATGTCGACCGGGTCCCAGTTGACCTTGGCGTTCTTGCGGTAGACCAGACCGGACTCCAGGAATTTCAGGAACAGGCGCTGCTGTTGGGTGTAGTAGGCCACGTCGCAGGTGGCGAATTCGCGGCTCCAGTCGAGGGACAGGCCCATGATCTTGAGCTGACCGCGCATGGCGGCAATGTTGTCGTAGGTCCAGTCCTTTGGGTGGACCTTGTTCTGCATTGCGGCGTTTTCCGCCGGCATGCCGAAGGCGTCCCATCCCATGGGATGGAGCACATTGAACCCCTTGGCGCGCTTGAAACGGGCCACCACGTCGCCCATGGCGTAGTTGCGGACATGGCCCATGTGAATGCGGCCGGACGGGTAGGGGAACATTTCCAGGACGTAGTATTTGTCCCGGGGATCGTCGTTGTGGGTAACGAATACGTCCTTGTCGTTCCAAATCTTCTGCCAGCGCGCTTCCACTTCGCGCGCGTTATACCGTTCCGTTGCCATCAAGTGTGCCGTTTTCTAGCCGCCGGGAGGAGGCGGATTTATTAAGTGTTTGACCGCCGGACTGTCACCAGAAATCCGGTCCGGGGTCAACCTGAGAGGCAGGATTGAATGCCCGAAAGCGTGTTTATTCCGCTAAGGCGGGTTCGTAAAGCTTGCGGAAGTCGTAACTTCTTGCGGAAACCTGTTTGCGGCTGCCGAATTCATCCCAGATTTCCAGCATGCGCCGGCCGTCCGGATGGGCTTTGCTGAAAAGAATGTAGAGCGGCACGATGCGGATAGGCCGCGATCCCTGGATGAGGCCCGCCTCTTCCCGCAGAACCTCGCGGCTGTGCGCCTGCCCGACAACGTCGTTCTCGATGAAGATGTCGGCTCGCTCGTGCCGAAGCATCGTCCAGGCCTGTTCTTCGGTGGCGACACCTTGAAAGACTACACCCTCTTTCCGGAGTGCGGCCTCATACCAGTAGCCGGAAATGCCGACCACGGTCAGGCCACGGGTTCGGAGTTCCTTGAAGGATAACGGTTCCAGACCTTCGGGAAACCGGTCCTTGCGGTAGAAATAGACGTCCCTGGCTTCTCCCAAAGGGGTTTCGGGGTAAAGGAAATCCTTCTGCCGGTCTTCGACGAATGCCCAGGAGAAGCTGGCGGGAATTGAGCCGTGGCGCGTGGTTTCAAGCGACCGCAGCCAGGGCAGGAATTCAAAGCGGACATTGTGCCCGGCTTTCCGAAAGGCCTGGGTTACCGCTTCCGCATGAGACCCGAAACCGGCCGAGTCCCTTGCAACGAAAGGGGGCCATTCACCGACCGCGAAGGTGAATGTTTCCGCCTTCGCCGCTGCGACCTGCAAAGCCAGCGCGATCAGCATTGCGATAGAACGGACACCACCTGAGACCAATTTGGAACTCCCGACATAAACGGCCTGACGTCGACTTATGGGCGAGAGAAATGAACAAACCTGTAAATTTTAACGATCAAACGAGTCTTCTTGCTCGGTATGCGGGCAGTCCTCCGGTTCGGCGCCGTGGCTGAAAGCCACTTGTGACTGCCGTGCCGCTGGATGTAAGTAAAGCCGGATATCCCTCTCTCCCGGAGTTCTCCATGGTAACTGCCGCCGACCGCCTGTCAGACGTCAAGACCGAGATTCGATCCGCGGAAACCGAGTTTGGCAGAGCGGAAGGATCCGTCAGGCTGATTGCCGTTTCCAAGACATTCGATATCGACGCGATCCGGCCGGTTCTGGAAGCCGGCCAGCGGGTTTTCGGCGAGAACCGGGTGCAGGAAGCGATGGGCAAATGGCCGGCCTTGAGACAGGAGTTCGAGGGTATCGAGCTTCACCTGATCGGCCCCTTGCAATCCAACAAAGCCAAGGAGGCGGTGGCGACCTTCGATGTCATTCATACGGTGGATCGTCCCAAGATCGCGAAGGCGCTCAAGGCGGAAATGGTGAAGCAGGGAAGAGACCTGCCCTGTTTCATTCAGGTCAACACGGGCGAAGAGCCGCAAAAGGCGGGAATCGCCCCCAAGGATGTCGATGGTTTTGTTCGCGACTGCAGGGACGAGGTCGGCCTCGACGTTGTCGGCCTGATGTGCATTCCACCGGTCGACGAAGCGCCGGGCGAGCATTTCGCGCTGCTTGAAAAAATTGCCGGCCGCAACGGTTTGAGCGAGATATCCATGGGCATGTCTTCCGACTACCGGGTGGCTATCGGATTCGGGGCGACTTGCGTTCGTGTGGGATCGGCCATTTTCGGCACGCGCGACTACCCCTGACGGGTGCGAGCCGCATAATGGCCCGAAACGGGTCAAAAGTGTCATGACCTTGACCGGCGTTTGACCGTATTGGCCGGTGCGTCACAAGATTACCTCGACACAACCTCCAAGACGCCGTTCCAACGTCCCGATCGCCCCTCAGAGTTTCTTCCGTTCCGGTTCACCGGGTCGCAGGGGTTCGGCGAACAGACGGAACGCGGGGTGTTGCTCCGCCGCGCGATCTGCCGCGGCAAGGGCAAATGCCTGACCAATACCAAACACCTGGAGGTCATATCATGTCCAAACGTCTTACAGCCGCCGTTCTGATGGGTAGTCTTGCCGTGTCCACCGCGGCGCTCGCCCAGGGCATGTCATTCGAGGCAGTTGACGCCGATCAGGACGGCTATGTCACGTTCGAAGAGATTTCGGCAGCCAACCCGACCATGACGGAAGACATCTTCCAGGCGGCGGACGTGAATCGGGACAGTTTGCTGGATCCGGAGGAATTCACCATCCTGCAGCCGTAATCGCGGTTTCAGGCGGTCTATCCCCCACAGGCCGGTCAACGGCCTGACCGTCTGATTAAGACCATCGCCGGACAGGTCACGCCGGCGATGGTTTTCCGCGGAACGATGACTATTCCAGCCAGAAATCCGGGGTGAGCAGGAGAATGCCCGCGAGGATCTCAAGCCGTCCCAGGATCATTTCAATGGCAAGAAACCATTTCGCGACGTCCGGCAGGGACTGAAAGGTTCCGGACGGGCCGATTGTGTCGCCCACACCGGGGCCGACGTTGGCAAGAGCGGTGATCGAAGCGCTCAAGGCGGTCTCCAGGTCGAGGCCCAGCATCATGTAGACGACGGAAAAACCCGCGAAGGTTCCCGCGTAGAGGACGGCGAACACCAGTACGCCCTCGAGAACGGAATTGGAGACCGCGTGGCCCTGGTACCTGGGTTCGACGATCCGGTGAGGCCGTACCATCCGACGGAAAAGGCACTGGATGTAGCCGATCAGAATGGCGATCCGGAACATCTTGAAGCCGCCGGAGGTCGAGCCGCTGCACCCGCCGAAAAAGGTCAGCATGAAGAAGATCGCGATGACCGCCGGGCCGAACTGAAGATAGTCGTTGGCCGCGTAGCCGGTGGTGGTGATGACGGAGACCACATTGAACACGGCAAGCGTGAACATGTGGAACGGTGTGTCGTGAACGATGTAGCGTTCGAAATAGAAGACACCGAGTGAAGCAGCGCCGACGATGATGAAGAGAAATGCTATCTGCACGTCCAGCTTGAAGGATTTCCGTTCGATGCCGCGGATCAGATAGAGAAACGGAACGCTCGACGTCAGCATGAAGAAGGTTGCCACCCAATAGACCGAAACGCCGGGGAACTGGCCGAAGGATTGGTCCGATGTCGAGAATCCCCCCGTGGAGACCGTCGTCATCGCGTGAACGACGGCTTCGAAGAACGTCATGCCGCAGAGCTGGTAGAGCATCATGCAGGAGAGGCTGAGGCCGCCGTACAGAACGAGCAGCCTGAAGACGAAAGGGCCGATGTGACCGTAGGGCTTGTTGGTCTTTTCCGAGGACTCCAGGGCAAAAAGCTGGCTTCCGCCCACCCTCAGGCCCGGAAGGAGCCAGATGCCGAGCGCGATCACGCCGATTCCGCCGATCCATTGAAGCAATGCCCGCCACAGCAATATCCCGGGTGGCAGCGTGTCCAGGCCGGTCAGAACGGTGGACCCGGTGGTGGTGAGACCCGAGGCGGTTTCGAAAAACGCATCCGTGAAGTCTATCCCGAGACCGCTGAAATAGAGCGGCACGGCGCCAGCGAAGGAAAAGGCGAACCAGGCCGCGTTGACGAAGAGGATGGCTTCCCGGAAATTGCCCGGAGGGCTTACGCCCTGGAAGGCCATGTTCATCAAAATGCCGGTGGTTCCAAGAACCACCGCCGAAACGAGAAAGACCTGCCAGTCCGGATTTTCGGCAAACGCGTCCGCGACCGCTGGCAGGATCATCAGCAGTGAAATGAGAATGAGCAAGCGTCCGATGGGCAACGCAATGGCTCTGAAATTCATTTTCTGAGCATCCGGACGGTCGGCTGTCAGAGTGGCAGTCGAGGTAGGTTGACGTAATTCGTTATCTGCGTGTGTGCCGCAAAATGCAAGGCGTCGCCAAGGCGGGCCCTATGTCGCGATCGGCCAGGCGGTCACCGGGATGGTGCCGGATACCGTTTGGAGCCGATGAACTTCTTCACTTGCGATACAGTATTTTGCCGTGAACTGATATTGACAAAAAAAGCAGTCTGTCCAGACTGGGCCATTATCGGGAGGAAAACATAACATGAAACCAATGAATTGGGCTCTTGGAGCCGCACTCGCTCTTGGGTTGTCGACCGGTATCGCCAACGCGGCGGACACGACCCTGCGGATTTCGCTGCAGCTGCCGCTGACAAGCCACCTCGGCCAGAATCTTCTTCTCTTCAAGGAAGAGGTGGAGAAAAACTCGAAGGGTGAGATTGCCGTCGAGATCTATGATTCCGCGCAACTCTACAAGGACAAGGAAGTGCCGGCGGCGGTCGGTTCCGGCTCGATCGAAATGGGTGTGGCATCGCTGACGCGCTTTGTCGGCGACATTCCGGCCGTCGACATTTTCTACCAGCCGTTCCTGTTCGACACCGAGGAAAAGGTCCGGGCCGCCACAGCTCCGGGCTCCACGGTCCGTGGCCCCCTGGACGAAGCGATCAAGGAAACCGGTTCGACAGTTCTGTGGTGGCAGGCCTACGGCGGAGCCATCATGCTGTCCAAGGGTGCTCCGATCAAAACGCCGGAGGATCTGAAGGGCAAGAAGGTTCGTGTCTTCGGCAAGACCCTCGGTGATTTCGTAACGGCGGCAGGCGGTGCGCCGACCCTGATCTCGGGTTCCGAACAGTATCTTGCCTATCAGCGCGGAACCGTCGATGTCGGCATGACCGGCATGTCCGGCGTCAAATCGCGCAAATTGTGGGAAGTGATGGATACTGTCACTGTGACCAACAACGCCGACATCGAATTCCTCGTCCTCATCAACACCGATTTCTGGAATGGCCTGCCGGACGGTCACAAGGCGGTCATCGAAGCGGCGGCGCTGAAGGCGGACAAGGAAGTTCGCGACCGTATGTCGGAGATCGAGGCCGGCGCTTTCGAGGAAGCGAAGGAAAACGGGATGACGATCTATACGCCGACGGCGGAGGAAATGGCTGCCTGGAAAGCCGTCAGTCAACCCGTGTATGACGCCTATGTCGAAAAGGCGGGCGATCTGGGTAAAACGGTCCTCGACGCGGCCAACAATCTCTGAACGAATTTCAGAGCAATTTCGAAGACGAGCGGCGGACAACGGTCCTGCCGCTCTTTTTCGGCCGTTGAAGCGGTAAACGGCCTTGACGCCTGTCGGCCGGTGTTTCTTCTTTGACGGGATCTTCTGAATTTTCCGCATCATTCCGGTGGGGCAATGAAACTCTATTCCTGTCTTATGCTCGCGTTTGCCTGGGTGGCGGCGGTCCTGTTCCTTCTTGCCGGCGGGATGCTCACCTATGAAGTGACGGCGCGTTATCTCTTCGTCGCGCCGACCATCTGGGCGGCGGAACTGTCCCAGCTCTGCCTGATCTGGGGATCGATGACGGCGATGCCCTGGCTTCTGGGAGCACGCCGGCATATCGGCGTCGACGTTGTCACCGAGCGCCTCGGCCCGGTGGGAAAGCGGATTTGCCACAGTCTGGCAATGATCGCGGTTGCCGCTTTCGGTGCCGCCGTCGCCTGGAAAGGCTGGGGCATCTTTTGGGATTCCTTCGAACGCGGCCGGACCACCGGGTCGATGCTCGATCTGCCGACCTGGGTTTCCGAACTGGCAATTCCCGTGGGATTTGGCCTTTTGTTCGTTCAGGCCCTTGTTGAGCTGCCCAAGGCTTCCGACGCGGATCGCAAAGAAGAGCCAACCGCATGACCACGATTTATATTCTCGCCGCGCTGTTCTCCCTGCTTCTGATCCGGGTGCCGGTTGCCTTTGCCCTCGGCGGTCTCGGGCTGGCGCTTCTCCTGCTGGGCGGGTTTTCACCGCTGATGGCGCCTCAGGCGATCCTTTCGACACTCGACGGGTTCATCCTGCTGTCGGTGCCTCTTTTCCTGCTGATGTCGAATATTCTCCTCAAAGGCGGTGTCGGCCGGGATCTCTTCGCCGCCGTTCACGCCTGGGTCGGCCATTTTCCCGGCGGTCTGGCGGTTGCCACCATTTTGTCCTGCGGGATTTTTGCAGCGATTTCAGGCTCTTCCGTCGCAACGGCGGCGACCATCGGCACGGTCGCCATTCCGGAGATGATCGAACGGGGCTACGAGCGGCGGTTCGTCTACGGTCTGCTGGCCGCCGGCGGCACGCTCGGTATTCTGATACCGCCGTCGATACCGATGATCGTCTACGGTTTCGTTACCGAACAGTCGGTCATCGCGCTGTTTCTGGCGGGCATCGGACCAGGCCTGCTGCTCGTGGCCTTCTTCATCATCTTTTCCATGATTTACGCGCGCCGGTTCAAGGCTGTTCAGGATGTGCAGGATGTGCAGGAAATCAGCTCCGAGGAACGCTGGAATGCCACGTTAAGGGCTTTGCCGTCCATTCTTCTCGCGGCGATCGTGATCCTGGTCATCTATACCGGCATCGCGACGCCGACCGAGGCAGCCGCGATCGGTTTTGCCTTTGCCCTGCTGATCACCGGGGTCCTGTTGCGATCGCTGAGCTGGCAGGGTCTCAAGGAAGCCGCGTTCGAGTCGATGGCGACAACGGTTGCCATTCTTCTGATCGTCGCGGGGGCGAAGGTCTTCGGCAAGGCGATCACGCTCTACCGCATTCCGCAGGATATCTCCGTTTTCATCGGCCAGAACATCGATACGCCGCTGATGTTCATCCTCGTGGTGTCGGTCGTGCTCCTGATCATGGGGCTGGTCTTCGAGGCCCTTTCCATGGTTCTCATCATGACGCCCGTGCTGTTGCCGGCTGCCTTGGCGCTGGGCTTCGATCCGATCTGGTTCGGCGTCTACATGGTGGTGATGGTGGAGTGCGCGCTGATCACGCCGCCGGTCGGTCTCAATCTCTACGTGATCCAGTCGGTGGCGAAAGCGCGGCTTGCGGATGTGTCGCGGGGCGTGATGCCGTTCCTGCTTCTGATGCTGGTCTCGGTTGCAATTCTCTATGTCTGGACGGATCTGGCTCTTTATATCCCCTTCAAGTTTTAAGGATCTGAAATGCCTTCCTCGGCCGAAAACCTTCGTGCCCTGCTCGCGCAGGACAAGCTTCACGTGATGCCGTGCTGTTTCGATGCCCTGTCGGCCAAGCTGATCGAACAGGCAGGTTTCGATCTGACCTTCCTGTCCGGCTTCGCCACATCGGCCGCCCGGATCGGCCAGCCGGACCTGGGGCTGATGTCCTATGCAGAGGTTCTCGACCAGGCGCGTAACAGCGTGGATGCAATCCGGATCCCCCTGATCGCCGACGGCGATACCGGCTACGGCAACGCGATGAATGTGCGCCGGACCGTGGCGGGGTTCGCGAAAGCCGGTGCGGCCTGTGTCATGATCGAGGATCAGCTTTCGCCGAAGCGCTGCGGTCACACGCCCGGCAAGGCGGTTGTTGCCCGGGAGGAAGCTTTCGACCGGATTCGGGCGGCGGTCGATGCCAGGAACGAGGGCGCGGATATCCTGATCATGGCGCGGACGGACGCCCGACACGAACACGGGCTCGGTGAAGCTATCGAGCGGGCGGCCAGGTTCAAGGAACTGGGCGCGGATATTCTCTTTGTGGAAGCGCCCAAGACCGTCGAAGAGATGAGAACGGTCTGCCGGGAGCTTCCCGGCCCGAAAATGGCGAATATCGTCGAGGGCGGCGAAACGCCCGACCTGTCGCACGAAGAGCTCCACGACATCGGCTACGCTATTGCCGCCTATCCGCTGACCCTGATGGCAAGCGCCATGAAAGCGATGATGGAAACGCTCGGGCGCCTGAAGGCCGACGAGGATAGAACGCCGGGCCTGATGGATTTCAAGGAGCTGCGCGACCGGATCGGTTTCGACCAGTATTACGAGACCTCCTCGCGCTACGAAACCTCCAGGCGGGATTGAGTTTTCCGGATATCCGCCGTTTGTTTCCTCGGTCTCGCGCCGGGTTTGTCCAATGGAGCTGCTAACGAATTCAATCGTTCCGGCGACGACCTCAGAATCCTTCGTCTTCCGTTGGATTTTGCTGACAGGGGTCCAAGCCGGAAACGGTAACCTCCCGCGCCTTCCTTGACTCTCCGGCCTCTTTCAGGCATAGACCCGCCAACTCCATTTGAGTGATCGACATTTCAAGCCGCCGACCGGGACCCGCACAGGTGTAAAGAGAGCCCGGAGGTTAACACCCGACAGCGCGATGCGCCCTCGGGTGCAAAACTGCTTTGCGTGGTTCGATTTGTCCCGGTGCGGGCCCCTTGGAACAAGGCGGCGGTTGCCCATATGGTGCGGGAGATATCCCGAAAATTGAGACCCTAAGGACCACTTGATGTTTGAAAGCCTGTCCGATCGACTAAGCGGCATTTTCGACAAGCTCACCGGCCGCGGCGCGCTGTCCGAAAACGACGTTAACGAGGCGCTGCGCGAAATCCGCCGCGCGCTGATCGAGGCTGACGTCGCCCTGCCGATCGTACGGTCCTTCACCGACAAGGTCCGCAACCGGGCCGTCGGCGCGGAAGTGGTGAAATCGATCACGCCTGGCCAGATGGTCGTGAAGATCGTTCACGATCAGCTTGTCGAGATGCTCGGGGAAGAAGCCCAGCCGATCGATCTGAATGCGCCGGCGCCCGTCGCCATCATGATGGTCGGTCTGCAGGGCTCAGGTAAGACCACGACCACGGCCAAAATCGCCCGCCGGATGACCCAGCGCGACAAGCGCAAGGTGCTGATGGCCTCGCTCGACACCCGCCGCCCGGCGGCGCAGGAACAGCTCAAGGTGCTGGGCGAGCAGAACGGCATCGATACCCTGCCGATCGTCGCGGGTCAGGGGCCGGTGGAAATCGCCAACCGGGCCATGTCGGCGGCGAAACTCGGCGGCTATGACGTCGTGCTTCTAGATACCGCCGGCCGGATTCACATCGACGAGCCGCTGATGGTGGAAATGGCGGACGTCAAGGCGGCCACCAATCCGCATGAAATCCTGCTTGTTGCCGACAGTCTGACCGGTCAGGACGCCGTGAACCTGGCCCAAAGTTTCGACGAGCGTGTCGGCATTACCGGTATCGCACTGACCCGTATGGATGGTGACGGCCGCGGCGGCGCGGCCCTGTCCATGCAGGCGGTGACCGGACGGCCGGTCAAGCTCATCGGGACGGGTGAGAAGTCGGACGCGCTGGAAGACTTTCATCCCAAGCGGATTGCCGACCGTATCCTTGGAATGGGCGACATCGTCTCGCTCGTCGAAAAAGCGGCCGAAGCCATCGATGCGGAAAAAGCCGCCAAGATGGCGAAGAAGATGCAGAAGGGTCACTTCGACCTGGAAGATCTCGCCGAGCAGCTCAAGCAAATGGAAAAACTCGGCGGCATGTCCGGCATGATGAGCATGCTGCCGGGCGTCGGCAAGATGAAGAAGCAGATGGATGCGGCGAACATCGACGACAAGATGTTCAAGCGCCAGATCGCCATCATCCAGTCGATGACCCCGGGCGAGCGCAAGAAACCGGATCTTCTGAAGGCCAGCCGCAAGAAGCGGATTGCCGCCGGGTCCGGTGTTGAAGTCGCCGAGGTCAACAAGCTTTTGAAAATGCACCGCCAGATGGCGGACATGATGAAGAAGATGGGCAAGGGCAAAGGCATGCTCGGCAAGCTGATGGGCGGTATGGGCGGCGGCATGCCGGATGTCGATCCGAAGCAGCTTGAGGAAATGGCCAAGTCCGGCCAGCTTCCGGGCGGCATGGAGCTGCCGAAAGGTCTTCCGGGCGGTCTTGCCGGAGGCGCGGGCCTGCCTCCCGGAATGCCGGGACTTCCCGGTCTCGGCGGGCCCAAGCTTCCCGGTCTGCCCGGCATGGGAATGGGCAAGGGCAAGAAACGATGAGCGACGCGGAAATCCGTCTGGCCGAAAGCGATGCGCTGAAGGAACTGAAGGCGCTCAGAGCTTCGATCGACAATATCGACGCAGCGCTCGTTCACATGCTCGCCGAACGCTTCAAGTGCACCCAGAAAGTGGGTGTTCTGAAAGCCACCAACGACCTGCCGCCGGCCGATCCGGGGCGGGAGAAAATTCAGATCGAAAGGCTGCGGCAGCTTGCCGCCGATGCCAATCTCGATCCTGACTTTGCCGAGAAATTCCTGAACTTCATCGTTCGCGAAGTGATCCGGCACCATGAAGCCATTGCCGCTGAAGCCGGCAACTAAAAAACTGGAGAAAGAAATGGCTACGAAAATCAGACTGGCACGCGGCGGTTCCAAGAAGCGCCCGTATTACCGCATCGTCATCGCCGACATCCGCTCCCCGCGCGATGGCCGCTTCATCGAAAAGGTCGGTTCCTACGATCCGATGCTGCCGAAGGACTCCGAGGACCGCGTCAAGCTGGATGTCGAACGCATTCAATACTGGCTTGGCAACGGCGCGAAGCCGACCGACCGTGTCCACCGTTTCCTCGACGCCGCCGGTCTTCTGAAGCGCGAGCCGCGCAACAACCCGAAGAAAGCCGAGCTGGGCGCGAAGGCGAAGGAACGCCTGGAAGCCAAGCGTCAGGCAGAGGAAGAAGCAGCCGCCGCCGCTGCCGAAGCCGCAGCCGCTCCGGCTGAGGAAGCTCCGGCCGAGGAAGCCGCCGCTGAATAAGCCGGCCAATATCCGCTGCGCCGGAGTGTTTGACGGGAAATTCCTGGTATGAGTTCCTCCGAGAACCAAAAGGTCTTGCTGGCCAAGATCGGCGCGGCGCACGGCATTCGCGGAGAGGTGCGGGTCAAGCCGTTCGGCGACGATCCGCTCTCCTTTACCGACTACGGCGTTTTGACCACGAAGGACGGAAAGCGGCTCTTCGAGGTTGAGAAGGCGCGTGTGCAAAAAACGGTCGTGATCACCAAGTTCAAGGGGATCGGCGACCGGAACCAGGCCGAAGAGCTGAACGGAATTGAACTCTTTATCGATCGGGACCAGCTCCCGGATCCCGAAGAGGATGAGTTCTATTATTCGGATCTTACCGGACTGAAGGTTCTGGACCGGACCGGCGACAAGCTTGGTTCGATCGTTGCTGTTCAGGACTTCGGGGCGGGCGACCTTCTTGAAATCCGGCCCTCACGTGGAAAGACTTTTTACGTGCCCTTCACAAGGGAATTCGTGCCCGAAATAAGTCTCGAGGCGGGGGTTGTGCACGTCGATTTGCCGGACGATTATTTGTCCGAGGACACGCCGGACTCCTCCAGCGACGCCCCCGAATAGTAACGCGCTGGAACCGGCTGCAATCCCATCTGCATGAGATCGAGATCCTCCGGTTCCGAAAGTTCCGCTTCTCTTGCCTCGGAGCGGATCAGGGCGATCAGCGCGACCGTCAAGGCAACCCCGATGCCATTGGCGACCGTGTCGGAGAGCGACATCTCATGGTGCGGCAGGAAGCCCTGCACGAGCTCGCCCGCGATCCCCATGCCGAAGGCAACGACGGCGGAAATGCGCAGGCGGCAGCAGAAGAGCGCGTGAATCGACAACGTCAGCAACGCATAAAACCCGATATGGATGACCTTGTCGTAAGGGTGCCCCACGCCGGTGTTGAACACCAGACCGACCAGAACTCCGAACGTCAACAGAGCCGACAACGGCAGAACACGGCTGACGGAAATGTCGAGATAGTGCCGGTCCACCTGCTTTTGCACAAAGGCGGGCAACGTCAAGCGGAGGACGGGGAGCTTAAGCACGACGGGAATCCTGATTGGTTATTTTGTTGCCAGTCTGCACGACGGGCATTAATCAGAACTTTCTTCGCGACGAGAATTGTTGAGCGGAACGGTTTTTTGCGGGACTTGGTTAATGGCCCGATAAGATCCGATTTCAGCTTGTCCGTTGAAATTGCTGAGAAACCGACAGGGGCGGCATGGCGTTCAAGGCCACCATTTTAACGCTTTATCCGGACATGTTTCCCGGCCCGCTGGGACACAGCCTTTCAGGCCGTGCGCTCGAGAAGGGCCTGTGGCAGATCGAAACCTCTCAAATTCGAGATTTCGCCAGCGACAAGCATCGTTCGGTGGACGATACGCCGGCGGGCGGCGGCGCCGGCATGGTGCTGCGAGCGGATATTCTCGCCAGGGCGATTGACGCGAACGTCGCGCCTGAAGATCCCCGTCCCAGGCTCCTGATGAGCCCGCGGGGCCGTCCGTTCGACCAAGCCCGGGCGCACGACCTTGCCGAGGGACCCGGTGCGGTTATCGTCTGTGGCCGCTTCGAAGGCGTGGACCAAAGGGTCATAGATGCTCGGGGCCTGGAAGAGGTCTCGATCGGAGATTACATCCTGTCCGGTGGCGAAATCGGCGCGATAGCCCTGCTCGATGCGGTTGTCCGGCTAATCCCGGGTGTCATGGGCAATATGGAAAGCGCGGAAACGGAAAGTTTCGAGACGGGCCTTCTGGAACATCCGCATTTCACCCGCCCGGCGGTTTTCGAAGGTCGGGACATTCCCGAGGTCCTGACATCCGGCAATCACCGGAAAATCCACGAGTGGCGAATGGCCGAGGCCGAACGCCTAACCCGCGAGCGTCGCCCGGATCTCTGGGAAGCCTATATGGCGGACGAGGACGACGTGGATTAGACCTGAGCGGGCGCAAACCCTATTTCTCGTCTTCGTCCCGTGGGCGGGTCAGTCTTGAAAGAATCTGCGTCCCTTTGCGGATGATTTCCGATTGAGACCGGGACCCGGTCTTGGAGGTCGCGCTGGCCAGGTGATTGCGGGCGGTGAAATAGGAAATTTCAAGTTTATCGGCGGCTTCCCGCAGGGAGGCGCCTTGAATGAGTTCCTGAACCAGTAGGCTTTCGCGCTGGGTCAGGCCGAGAGCGGCTGCAAGCGCCTGCTCCGATTTCTTCAGGCATTCATCGGGATCCAGGATCGTGACCAGAAGGGGCTGGTCCGCAGAGAGGAAGGGTGCGAGGCCCGGATGAACCTGATCCTTGTGCCTGAGCGGCATGACAAAGAGCAGCGGACCGCCCTCTCCGTCCGGGGTCAGCGACACAGGCCCGGTGGCCTTGCCATTCGCGGATGCCAGAAATAGGGCATTCTGCAGGATCTGCTGTGTCTCGTTCCTGCGGGCCGACAGCCGGACGGTCCGGTCGGTAAAAAGGATCTCGGAGTGTTTCAGCATCTGTTCCGCGAGGCGGTTGAGATGCTTGATTCTACCGTTTGGATCGACAATGCAGGCGGAGGTGGGAATCTGGTCGAGCCAGACATCGGAGCGGATGAGCTGTGCTTCGCGTTTTTTGATTTCCAGAAGCAGGCTGAAGGCGTTTTGCAGATGCGGTCTGAGGAAGGTGAACAGCTCAAGGACATGTTCCTCCTCCCGCATGGCCATCGTTTTTGGAAGATTGGCCGCTACAAAGGCGGAATCTTCCCCGTTCCGATGCAGGACGATGCCAAGCGCCCGGTTGACTTGCCCATGGTGTTTCAGAAACTCATCGTAAAAGTCGCTTTTTTCCACCGCCTCCGGGGAAATAAAGTCCGCTGTCCTGGCGATATCCGACAGATCGCACTTCAGAGCAACCGGGGGAAAGGGATTAAAGGACTGTGCCTGGGCCAGCTTCAATTCGGCATCGGTGCCGACATTGTAAAGAGCGCAATCGTAAAACCGGTTCTCATAAACGCATTGTGCCTGGTAGGACAGAGGTAGATCCGGATAGGCTTGGGCAAGATCCGACAGCACGCCGGTCAATCCGTCGTCCAACAATGCTGTTGTATAAAGTTTGTGCAGCCAGTTCTCGAAATCGTCGATCACAAGACGCTTACCCCGATGCGATTGTGATTTCTAAATTATTCAGTGAGTCATATTCATATTGACGGTGTTCACTTCAAACAAGTGACTTTTAGTATGATGTTCGTTTCTTGTATTGAGTTGAAGTTTTTGTTTTACAGTGGAAATAGGCCTTGTTTGCGGTGTAATGGAAATTGTTCCTCACGCGGTTGGACACCTGTATTTTTTACAAGGTACAAACAAACGGTAAAAAAGCGTCGACCTTTTCAAAAGGTGCAGCAGAATAAATGCTAAAGGTTGCAAAAAACTAATATGCAATCTTCTTTGGTGGGTTCGGTGTTCGCAACTGACTCAATCCCGTCTTGTGGCCTGTTCCGGCGCGCCGGCCCTGCGCAGCGCGTTCCGTGGGACCCCGGGGCGAGCCAATCGAGAAGACCCGGTTCGCTGAAGCCGGTATTACTTGATCAGGAGGTCAGGCGCGAGTTTAAAAAGCAGATGACAGTTCCCAGAATTTGCTGTATACGCGCGCCGGAGCTGGGTGGAAGTCGGATTTTCTCACGAATGACGATTTTCAAGAGGCGCTCGAAGTAATGCGAGTCCTTCTGTCCCGGCGGATATGCAACATGGCCCAGAGTCGGTGAAACCGTCTTCAGCCTTGGCGAAGACGCTCTGACCGCTTTGTAATTGAAAAGGGAAATATGCCATGAATATCATCGAGCAACTGAACGCCGAAGAAATGGAAAAGATCGAGGCTCAGCGCAAGCTTCCCGAGTTTTCTCCTGGCGATACCGTTCGTGTGAACGTGAAGGTTACCGAAGGCAACAGGACCCGTACGCAGGCTTATGAAGGTGTCTGCATTGCGCGTTCCGGCGGCGGTATCAACGAAAGCTTCACGGTCCGCAAGATTTCCTACGGTGAAGGCGTCGAGCGTGTCTTCCCGATCTACTCGCCGATGCTGGAAGGCGTGGAAGTGGTCCGCCGCGGCAAGGTCCGCCGCGCGAAACTCTACTACCTGCGCGACCGTCGCGGTAAGTCCGCCCGTATCGTCGAGAACACCAATGCCCGCTCCAAGCGTCTCAATGAAGAGGCTCGCGCTGCTGCCGCCGCTGCAAAAGCTGCAAAGGCAGAAGCGAAAAAGGCCGAGCAGAACGCTGCGGAAAACGCCGCCGAGTAAGCTGCGGTTTATTGACAATTTCGAAGGCGGCCTTCCGGCCGCCTTTTTGTATGCCGAAGCATCGGTCAAGGTCAGTTGAATTCAGCTCAATTGGCAATGCTTGACCTTCCGGCACGGCTGCGTCATTGAGTATCCGGCTGCTGTCCCTGCTTGGTTCCGGGACAGGCAGACCTTAAATATGCTGCACAACAGTCCGCCAGGTCCCGAGCAATTGCCTGGCTGCAGGCTCGGTCGGCCGGACTTGTCAAAGTATTCCTGCCTGTCGCGATTCCGGGCAGGACAAGAAACCCCGACCGTCGGCGCAAATCATTCGCGCGAGACGAAGCGGGACGAAATGAGGAGAGATCAATGGCCAAGGCGCGGACGCTTTACGATAAAATCTGGGACGATCACCTGGTCGACCTGCAACCGGACGGAACCGGCCTGCTTTATATCGACCGCCATCTCGTGCATGAGGTCACCTCTCCCCAGGCTTTCGAAGGTCTTCGCATGGCCGGCCGCAAGGTCCGTCATCCTCAAAAAACGCTGGCCGTCGTCGATCACAATGTTCCGACAACCGATCGCAGCGGTGGCATCGACGACCCTGAGTCCGCGCTGCAGGTTGAGACCCTGGCCAAGAATGCTGCGCAGTTCGGCATCGAATATTATTCGGAACTGGACATGCGCCAGGGTGTCGTTCACATCGTCGGACCGGAACAGGGTTTCACCCTTCCCGGCATGACGATTGTCTGCGGCGACAGCCACACGTCGACACACGGCGCTTTCGGCTCCCTGGCCCATGGTATCGGGACGTCGGAAGTCGAACACGTGCTGGCGACCCAGACCCTGATCCAGAAAAAAGCCAAGAATATGCTGGTCAAGGTCGATGGTAAGATCCCGGACGGCGTGACCGCCAAGGACATTATTCTGGCGATCATCGGCAAGATCGGCACGGCCGGTGGAACCGGTTACGTGATCGAATACGCCGGGGAAGCCATTCGGCAGCTCTCCATGGAAGGCCGGATGACGGTCTGCAACATGTCCATCGAGGGTGGCGCGCGCGCTGGCCTGATTGCACCGGACGAAACCACGTTCAACTATATCGAGGGCCGCGAGAAAGCGCCGAAGGGCAAAGCCTGGGACATGGCGCTGGCGTACTGGAAGACCCTGCATTCCGATGAAGGCGCTCATTTCGACAAGGTGATCGAGCTTGACGCCGCCAATCTGCCGCCGATCGTGTCCTGGGGATCGTCTCCGG
Organism: Roseibium aggregatum; assembly: GCF_017309185.1. Taxonomy (GTDB): domain Bacteria; phylum Pseudomonadota; class Alphaproteobacteria; order Rhizobiales; family Stappiaceae; genus Roseibium; species Roseibium aggregatum_B. The sequence goes on from NZ_JAEKJZ010000006.1 coordinate 189,612, forward strand.
AGGATGTCATCTCGGTTGAAGGAGTCGTGCCGGACCCGCAGGAGATCGAGGACGAGAACCGGCGGGAATCCAAGAAGCGCGCTCTCGAATACATGGGGCTCGAGCCGGGGACGAAGATCACGGATATCGAGATCGACCGGGCCTTCATCGGTTCGTGCACCAACGGCCGGATCGAGGACCTGCGGGCGGCTGCCGCGGTTATCGGCAACCGCAAGGTGTCTTCCCGCGTCAGCGCGATGGTGGTACCGGGTTCAGGCCTCGTGAAGGAACAGGCGGAAAAAGAAGGGCTCGACCGGATCTTCAAGGAAGCCGGTTTTGAGTGGCGCGAGCCGGGTTGCTCCATGTGCCTGGCCATGAATGCGGACAAGTTGAAGCCGGGCGAGCGCTGTGCGTCGACGTCAAACCGCAATTTCGAGGGCCGTCAGGGCCACAAGGGACGTACGCACCTGGTGTCGCCTGCGATGGCGGCAGCGGCGGCGATCGCCGGTCATTTCGTCGATATCCGGGATTGGTCCGCAAACTGATTCGACCGGAATACCAATGATTTGAGGGCGCCTTACGGCGCCCTTTTCCGTTTTGGCGTCAGACCCGGCACGTTGACGCAGGGGACGAAGCGTTTGTGCAACCGATTCATAGTTTTAGAAAAAGCTCTTTGCCGGAAAACACCTTTCAACAGCCGCCCGGCTAAATGATCCGTTCAGGCTTCACAAGACTGTCACCTCGGCACTACAATACTCCTGTCACAAAAGGACATGTTTCGCTGTCCGTTTGACCGGACAACGGGGCAATCCGACACGATCGGCCGGTTTCGGGCGTGGCGTCCCGCAAAACGGCATTTGATCGGACTTGGACTGTTAGGGTATCTTGTTCGCATCGGCTGAATGCGGAAGGCTCTGAACGTAAGGAGCGGAAGGTGACGATAGCGGTTTCGCCGGGAGCCCATCCGGCGTTGGTGCTCAATGCGGATTACCGGCCTTTGAGTTACTATCCATTGTCCTTGTGGTCCTGGCAGGACACCATAAAGGCAGTGTTTCTGGATCGGGTGAATATCGTCGCGGAATACGATGCGGCGGTCCGAAGTCCGAGCTTCGAGTTTCGATTGCCCAGCGTTGTTTCGCTCAAGACCTTTGTCAAACCCAGCCGATATCCTGCCTTTACCCGCTTTAACGTCTTTCTTCGCGACAAATTTCAATGCCAATATTGCGGCTCCAAAGAGGAGCTGACGTTCGACCACCTCGTGCCGAGATCAAAAGGCGGTCTGACAACCTGGGAAAACGTCATTACCGCGTGCTCTCCCTGCAATTTGCGTAAATCCAACAAGTCCTGCGAACAGCTGAACATGTGGCCGATGCACATGCCGTTTCAGCCAACGATTCAGGATCTGCACAATAACGGCCGGGCATTTCCACCCAATTATCTGCACGAAAGCTGGCTTGACTTCCTGTATTGGGATACAGAACTCGAACCCTGATGGCGTACCGCAAAATTTAGATATTATCTTGTAAAATTACGCTACGTAAGAACTAAGTAATAAATTTTACTTTTTGTTCACACTGTCACCCAAGTCTTCTTAAGAATTTTTGTACTATTTAGTAGTATCGCTCTCGTAACTCTACGAGGCGAAAATGTGTAATCGAAAACGCGTTGAAGCGATCAGCCGCCTTCAACAGCTTGCTCAAGATAAAAATGGTTCGATCGTTCCGCTGTTCGCGATCATGGTCCTGATCATGATCGTGATTTTCGGCGCCGCGGTGGATGTTTCAAGATCCGTGAGTGCGCGCGAGAAACTGTCTTATGCCATCGATGCGGCGGCGCTTTCCGTAGCTGCGCAATTGTCGACAACGGTGATGACGGACAGCGAAATAACCGAGGCGCTCAGCGAAACCTTCGCGGCGAACCTGGAAGGCGAGGAGTTTCTTGAAAAGGCGCTGGATAACCTCGAGTTCACCGTCGATGCCGACAACGGCACCATTTCGGTTACCTCCTCCGCCACTCTGGACAACTATTTCATCGATCTCGGCGGGTTTCTCGAAGAGAGCTTCGGCCCGGACTTCATGGAATTCGGGAACAGCGGTCAGGTCTCCTATTCCAAATTCGATGTCGAACTCGCCCTTGTCGTCGACGTGACCGGGTCGATGACCAGCAACGACATGCAGACACTTCGGGAGGCGTCGACCGAGGTGGTGAACATTCTGTTGCCGGATACAGGTGACACGGGTGACGCCAAGGTCAGGATCTCGCTTATTCCCTACAGCCAGGGAGTGAACCTCGGCGACTACGCCTCGAAGGTCAAAGGCGGTGCCTACTACAGCGAACGTGTCAGCGGGAATTGTGTAACCGAACGGCAGGACTACGAAGATTTCGAGGTCATGCTGACGGACGATTCCTATGACTATTACGATGAGGCCGAGATACCCCCGTTCGAAACCTTTTTCGGTGGCGGCACCAACGGATGTTCTTCAAGTGCGAAGATGGTGCCGCTGACAAACGACCGGGAAACCCTGCTCCCTGCAATTTCGGCGCTGACCGATCAGGGCGGAACCGCCGGCCAGACCGGCATTGCCTGGGGTTGGTACAGCCTGTCTCCGAACTATGTGGACGTCTGGCCGAGCGACAGCGCGCCGGCGTATTACTCCGACGAGGAAACGCTGAAGTTCGCGATTATCATGACGGATGGCGACAACAACCGGTATTACGATTTTGTCGAAACGGAATGGCAAAAGGTGTGTACCGGAAAGAAGAAAAAGAAGACCTGCTCCTGGCAGGAAGTCCCGGTCAACGAGTGGCAGGAAGTGGGTGAGGGCGAGTCCTACAGCAATACCTCTTCGACCCGGTCACGTGATCTGTGCGACGCGATGAAGAACGCGGGCATCGAGGTGTTCGGCGTCTATTTCGGCACTAACGACTATTCTGCGGGTGCCAAGAACATGCAGTCCTGCGCCAGCGACGGCAACTATTATCAGGCGTCCTCGTCGAGTGCTCTTATCAAGGCCTTCGCCAATATCGCGCGGAAGATCCAGCAGATCTACGTTTCGAAGTAGATGACCGGATACACGGACAATTTTATCAAGATTTGATCTAAGGTTAACTTATTGAAATCAATGACTTGAATTGATCTCGCGACCTTTGGATCGAATTTTATTCAATTCCTCTTGTGCATCGTGAGGGCTGATTAAAGGTTTAGGTACTTTTCTGGAGTAGCAGTCTCCTAACAGCTAGAGGCGGCTATGAGCGGCAGATCAGTCAAGGAATTTTGGTTAGGGATCCGGAAGTTTCCGGACGCGCGCGAAGCATCGGTGCTGCCGTTGTTCGCGCTCATGGTGGTTTTCCTGATTGTTGTCGGCGGTGCTGCCGTGGATGTTTCGCGGACGGTGAACGCGCGCGAGAAACTCTCCTACGCCATCGACGCCGCGGCGCTCTCCGTTGCTTCCCGATTGTCCACGACCGTCATGTCGGACAACGAAATCAAGGAGGCGCTGGCGGATTCCTTCAGGGCCAACCTGAGTGACGCGGAATTTCTCGACAAGGCCATCGACAACCTCACCTTCTCCGTTGACAGCGACGAGGGCATCATCAGCGTGACGTCCTCGGCGACGCTGGACAACTATTTCGTCGACATCGGCGGTGCGCTTTCAAGCTTTGCCGGGCCAGAGACATTTGCGTTCAGCACCGGATCTCAGGTCACCTATTCCAGATTCGACGTGGAACTTGCCCTCGTTCTGGATGTAACGGGCTCCATGAGCGATGAGATCGGGGATCTTAAGGAGGCGGCGGACTCGGTCGTGAACATTCTGATCCCCGAAGGAACGGCGGACGGCAAGGTCAAAATGTCCATCATTCCCTATAGCGTCGGTGTCAATCTCGGCGACTATGCCGAAACGGCCACCGATGACCTGAGCAGCCGTTGCGCGACAGAACGCGCCGGCGACGAAAAATACACCGACGCGAGTTATTCGACGGAACCTGTCGGCGACGGGTCGGGAACCTATAGAAGTCAGCATTGCTCGGATTCGGAGATTCTGCCGCTGACCGATGACCGAAAAGCTCTTCTTGAGGCTATCGACGATCTCAAGACCGAAGGCTACACGGCAGGGCAGACCGGTATCGGCTGGGGTTGGTACACGCTTTCACCCAACTGGTCCGATCTGTGGCCTTCCAGTGCCACTCCGGCTTCTTACGATGACGAGGATGTATTGAAATTCGCTCTGATCATGACAGACGGCGATTTCAACACCTATTACGATCTGGATACACTCACAAAGAAGCAATGCAAGAAACTGAAGGACAAGGGTCAGTTCAAAGGCAGTTGTTTGAACGGTACCAACGATTACTGGCGTGAAAAATCCAGTTCCGGCTTGAATGGCGAGTCCTCCAAAAGAGGTATCGAACTCTGCTCAAAGATGAAAGCCAACGATATTGAAGTTTTCGCGGTGTTTTTCGGATCGAACAATAGTTCCGACGGTGCCAAGGTCATGCAGTCCTGCGCGAGCACCGGAAACTACTACCAGGCAACCAGCGCCAGCCAGCTTATTTCCGCGTTCAGCAATATCGCCAAGAAGATCCAGCAGATTTACGTGTCGCAGTAGCGTCTTCGCCGGATTTCCACGGGCCAGACAGAAAAGCCCGCCGGACGGCGGGCTCTGTTTTTGCTTGAAAAGGTTTCGTTCAACCGCGGTTCTGGCGGTTGTCGATCAGATCGTCGACCACGGTCGGGTCCGCGAGAGTGGACGTGTCGCCAAGATTGTCGAAGCTGTCCTCGGCGATCTTGCGCAGGATACGGCGCATGATCTTGCCGGACCGGGTTTTTGGCAGGCCGGGCGAGAACTGGATCAGATCCGGCGAGGCGATCGGGCCGATTTCCGCTCGGACGTGCTTGACCAGCTCTTTCTTGAGCTCGTCTGTCGGCTCCTCGCCTTCCATCAGCGTGACATAGGCATAGATGCCCTGCCCCTTGATGTCGTGCGGATAGCCGACAACCGCGGCCTCGGACACTTTCGGATGGGCGACCAGAGCGCTTTCCACTTCTGCCGTGCCCATGCGGTGGCCGGACACGTTGATGACATCGTCGACGCGGCCGGTGATCCAGTAATAGCCGTCCTCGTCGCGGCGGCAGCCGTCACCGGTGAAGTAAAGGCCTTTGTAGGTGGAGAAATAGGTCTGCACGAAGCGCTCATGGTCGCCGTAGACGGTGCGCATCTGCCCCGGCCAGCTGTCCTGGATGACCAGGTTGCCTTCCGTCGCGCCGTCGAGGAACTTGCCGTCCGCGTCGACCACTGCGGGCTGAACCCCGAAGAACGGGCGTGTGGCCGAACCCGGCTTCAGGTCGGTCGCGCCCGGGAGCGGCGTGATCAGGATCCCGCCGGTTTCCGTCTGCCACCAGGTGTCGACGATCGGGCAGCGGCCTTCGCCGACCACATTGTGGTACCAGGTCCAGGCTTCCGGATTGATCGGCTCGCCGACGGACCCGAGCAGGCGCAGCGACTTGCGCGAGGTCTTGGTGACATGCTCGTCGCCGGCGCCCATCAGGGCGCGGATGGCGGTCGGTGCCGTGTAGAAAATCGTCACGTCATGCTTGTCGCAGACTTCCCAGAAGCGGCCGGGTCCCGGATAGGTCGGCACGCCTTCGAACATCAGCGTCGTGGCGCCGTTGGCGAGCGGGCCGTAAACGATATAGCTGTGACCGGTCACCCAGCCCACATCCGCCGTGCACCAGTAAACGTCGCCGTCGTGATAGTCGAAGACATACTGGTGCGTCATGGAGGCGTAAACAAGATAGCCGCCGGTGGTGTGCAGCACGCCCTTCGGCTGTCCGGTGGACCCGGAGGTGTAGAGAATGAAAAGCGGATCTTCCGCGTTCATTTCCACCGGCTCGCAGTGGTCGGAAACCCGGTCCGCCTCGTCGTGATACCAGACGTCGCGGCCGTCCTGCATGCTGATGTCGCCACCGGTGCGCTTGACGACGATCACGGTCTTGACCGGAGCCTTTTCCGCCGCCCTGTCGACATTCGCCTTCAGCGGAACCTTGCGGCCGCCGCGCAGGCCTTCGTCGGCGGTGATCACGCATTCCGACTTGCAGCCCTCGATACGCTGGGCGAGGCTGTCGGGCGAAAAGCCGCCGAAGACGATGGAATGGATGGCACCGATCCGCGCGCAGGCGAGCATGGCATAGGCCGCTTCGGGAATCATCGGCAGGTAGATGGTGACCCGGTCGCCCTTCTTGACGCCCTGCGCGTGCAGAACGTTGGCGAACTTGTTCACCTCCCGGTGCAGATCGTTATAGGTGATGACCTTGGACTCGGAGGGGTCGTCGCCTTCCCAGATGATCGCCGGCTGGTCGCCGCGTTTTTCCAGGTGCCGGTCCACGCAATTGGCGGAGACATTCAGCGTTCCGTCCTCGAACCACTTGATCGAGACATTGTGGTAGTCGTAGGAGGTGTTCTTGACCTTGGTATAGGGCTTGATCCAGTCGAGCCGCTTGCCGTGTTCTCCCCAGAACCCATTCGGATCGTCAACGGAGCGCTGGTACATCTCCTGGTATTTGGCATTGTCGACATGCGCCCGCGCGGCGACATCCGCGGGAACGGGAAATACAGAATCGGACATGTGAAACCTCCCACAAAGCTCAATCGGGACCGCGCCGGGACACTTTCTCCGGCCGAGGATCTCTTTTCTTGCCGGGGGGCATTATGCGTATGGCCCTATCGGGCGTCCAGAACGAAACGATAGTCCTTTAGTTGGCGAGTCCTTGGTCTAATTCGTTCTAATACGTAGGGATTTACGCCGGGACCTCCCTTTGCGTCCGAACTCTAGTCACTTTGGCTAGTCGGTCGAGGTTTCACCCAAACGCCAAGCCTGCCGCAGCTCTCGAAGCCGAGTTGCCGGTAGACCGGCAGGAGCTTGTCGTCCGCCTCATACGTGCAGACGGGCCTGTGCGGGAACGGCTCCAGCAAATCATGCAGGGCACTGTAGCGCCAGCTCTTGCGGCAGAAGACGTTGGTCAGGCCGAGAAGGTCCTTGCCGTCCAGCTTGGGGCCGGAATTGAAGACGGCCCCGGCCTTGATCGCGCCATTTCCGGTTATCGCGGCGAAGTCGACCGTCTTGAGGTTCAGAAGCGACGGAGGAAAGACGCGGTGCAGGTTCACATTTTCGTTCCAGCCGGTCAGCCATTTCTTGAGGCCCTCCGAATGGGTGATCTTCTGCCAGTTTGTGCTGAGTGCCGGTTTGTTGGCCGTTTGCGCGGGACGGAACAGCCATGTACCCGTCAAAAGCTTCTCGAAACCCGATGCTTGCAGATCCAGACTGTCGAAACTGTCCTTGACCGCGGCATTGGCCGGTAAGGCGGACAGTGCTGCGAAAAACTCCGCGCCGGGTTGCGGCGAAAGGGTGACGATATCGGGATAGAGCGGCAGGGACCTTCCCTCTGCCTGCCAGAAACCGGCGTGGAAACGGGCTGTCGCCCCGGCGGCTGTCAGAACCGCGTTGCACCAGAGCGCGTTGTTATGCGCGCAAGCCCCCTGTCTGCCCGTGTCCATCCGTCCGCCACATGGTTTCAGGCGTTCAAGCCGCCTTTTTCGACAATGAATTCTACCACCTTATCGACGCCTTGCCCCGCCTTTGTATTGGCAAAAACGAAAGGCCGTTCCTTGCGCATCTTCCTGGCGTCCCGGTCCATGACGCCAAGATCGGCGCCGACATAGGGGGCAAGGTCGGTCTTGTTGACGATCAGGAGATCGGAGCGGGTGATGCCGGGCCCGCCCTTGCGCGGGATCTCCTCGCCGGCCGCGACGTCAATGACGTAAAGCGTCAGATCGGCGAGTTCCGGAGAAAAGGTCGCTGCCAGATTGTCGCCGCCCGATTCAATCAGGATCAGGTCGAGATCCGGAATGGAGCGGGTCAGGTCATCGACGGCGGCGAGATTGATCGAGGCGTCCTCGCGGATCGCGGTATGGGGACAGCCTCCGGTCTCGACGCCCCGGATGCGGTCGCTGGTCAGCGCCTGACTGCGCATCAGCGCCTCGGCGTCCTCGCTGGTGTAGATGTCATTGGTGATCACGGCGACCGAATAGGTATCGCGCATGGCCTTGCACAGCCGGTCCGTCAGGGTGGTCTTGCCGGAGCCGACCGGACCGCCGATTCCGACACGCAGGGGACCGTTTTTTGAACTCATGAGCGAAACAGCCTCGAATATTGGGTTTCATGCGCCATGGAGGCGATATCGGCGAGAAAGGCGGACGAGCCGAGGTCGTCCAGCCCGGAGCGCATGGCTTCGGCCGCGACGTCGAAGACGACCGCCTCAAGAGCAGCCAGAACCTTCTGGCCGTCGCTTTGGCCGAGCGGAACCGCGCGAACGGCGGCGGAGACGATATTGGCCGCAAAAGCGTGGAGAAACGATGTGACCGCCGCGTCTTCTGGAAGGTCATGGGCGGCGCAAACCAGACCGACGGCGACCGGATAGGGCCAGTTGTCCCGGCCGGATGCGGCAAAGGATCGAAGCAGGGAAGCTGCCTGACCGCCGTCCTCCGGCAGCCAGCTCTTGGCCACGGCACCGAAAAAGGCGGTTCCCTGAGCACTCGTTTCCAGATGGCGTTCCTTCGACGGTTGCAGCGCCAGCCCGAGTTCCTGAAGCTCACGGACGGTTTCCGCGTCGCCGCGCCTGGCTGCCTGGAAAGTTTCCTTCAGGAGAATGGCGTCACTCCGTCCAGCTCCGTACCGCAGAATATCCTCCAACCAACGGGCAAGCTCCGGGGCATTTCTGACGCCACCCTCGTCGATGACCTGTTCCAGCCCGTGGCTATAGGTGAAGGCGCCGGTCGGAAAGGCCGGGGACAGAAATGTAAGCAGCCGGTAAAGCGCGGACAGGGAAACGGGATCAGTCATGGATGTGCCCATGATCGTGATGATGCCCATGGCTGTGGCCATGACCATGATCATGCCCGTGATCGTGACCATGGGTGCGGCCGTGTCCGTAGGCGCCGCCTTCCGGATCGAACGGCGCTGAAACCGGGGTCAGCCGGCCGCCGAGTTTGGTCACCATGTCCTCGATGACGTGGTCGCGCCGGATTCTCAAGGTCGCACCCAGCAGTTGGGTCGGCAGGTGGCGGTTGCCGAGATGCCAGGCAATCTTGACCAGATGCGCGGTGTCATCCGCCTCGATTTCTACAAGGTCTTCCGATTCGGCGAGAACCTCGACGATCCGGCCGTCTTCCAGTTCCAGCCCGTCGCCGTGATGCAAAAAGACGGCGGTGGGTTCGTCCAGCAGGAAAGTCAGCCCGTTCTCGCCGGTCAGCACAGCGCGGCGGCGGTGCCGGTCCTCCCGATCGAGGGTGATCCGGTCGCTCGCCTCACTCCGCCAGCTTCCCGCGGCATGGATCTTTTCGACGCGGATCATAGGGCTTCCTTTATGCGCGCCATCGTGGCCTGGAAGGCGGGCCGCTCGCGCAGGCGTTTGAAATAGTCGTGGACCGGGCCGTCCTTGGGCAGGTCGAATTTCGCGACCGCGGCCCAGCCGGAGCAATGGCCGACAACGATGTCGGCGATGGTGAAGGTCTCACCAATCAGATAGGGTCCGTCGCCAAGCAGCGTGGCCAGTGTTTCCAGTCCGCGGGCGAACTCCGCCCTGCAGACGTCCTTGATGGCGGGCACGCGGACGTTTTCCGGGTGGACGAAGCTGTTCTTGGCCGAGGTCCAGAGCGCGCCTTCCAGCACGTCGACCCCGAACTGGGTGCAGGCATCCTGCCGCGCCCGCTCCAGGGTGCCTGCAGGAAAGGTGAATTTGCCGTGTTTGTCTGCGAGATAGGTGCAGATCGCGACGGAATCCGTCAGAACCGCCCCGTCCGTCAGCAACACGGGGATCTTGCCGCTCGGATTGACCGCCCGGACCGGGTCCGATTGCGGTGGAGCCGGCTCGAGTTCGTAGGGCGCGCCCAGCTCCTCCAGGAGCCACATGACCCTGAGAACGCGGCTCTGCGGATGGCCGATGATCTTGTACATTTCGCTCCCTTCAACCGGTCTTGAAGCCAGGTTTTGGATTTGTTTCAAAGCTCGATCCGCCGGCCTGAGATCGCGCCGTCGTCGGAGAATTTTTCATGGCAGTGGCCATCCGGCAAGAGTTCCATACCTGCTGCTTCGAGCCCGGCATCGATCCGGTTGGTTTCGTCCTCGTCGTAGCAGTCCAGGTGGATGTTGGCGTATTTGCAAAGCGTGCCCACCGCCGAGGCGCCCTTGGCCGAAAAGAGGATATAGGGCGCGCAGGCATTGCAGCGGGCAATATAGAAAAGCGGCCCCAGAAGTGCGGCGAACGCCTCCGCGTCGGCCAGGTAGCCGTCGTCGCCCGATTTGCTCAGCCCTGCCCGCAGCAGTGTCTTTTCCGCTGCTTCCACCGGCGGATAGTCATTGTCCTGCGACAGGATCGGTCTCCGACAATCGGAGACAAAGGCAAACTCGGTCCAGCCCATCTCCCTGGCAAATGCCAGGAAGGCCGGTCCGATGCCGTTGGAGAAGTCGTCCATCGACATCGCGTCCGTGGTTGCAACCAGGAGTTCCGGTTTTTCCAGGGCAGGAAGCCGGATATTCGAAAAATCGTCCTTCAACTCCGCCAGTTCGGCTTCGTTTTCCGCGTTGAGTTCGGCTGCCTGCTCCGCCGAAATCGACACGGCCTCGTCGGTTTCCAGATCGAAGATGACAGAATCGCCTTCCCGGTACTCCAGATTGGCCGGGTCGTAGGTCTGGTCCTGCCAATTGCGCAGATGCGCCGCCAGGACGGGATAGCTCTCGAAGATTTCCATGCGGTCTGCGGATCTTAGCATCATGGCGGGTTTCACACGTTTGGGCCATTCCGGCCGGCTGTAAACGACGGTTCCTTTCCCTCCCTGCCATCCCATGGCTTGGCCACGGGATCCATTCCGTTTCACGGAAAACGCGTCACACCGGGGTGCGCGAGGCCTTGGCATGGATTGCCGGATCAAGTCCGGCAATGATCAGAGACGGGAGTTGTCCGGTCGCTTGTGTTCTCCTCAAAACAGAAAATAGCGCTGCGCCATGGGCAGGACTTCCGCCGGCTCGCAGGTCAGCAGTTCGCCGTTGGCACGCACTTCGTAGGTTTCCGGATGAACCTCGATCGCGGGCATGGCGTCGTTCAGCACCATGGACTTCTTGGTGATCCCGCCACGGGTGTTCTTCACCGGCAGGACGAGGCTGTCCAGACCGGCCTTGTCCTTGACGCCGTTGTCATAGGCGGCCTGGGAGACGAAGGTCACCCGGCTTTGGGTCATGGCTTTGCCGAAGGCGCCGAACATCGGCCGGTAATGAACCGGCTGCGGTGTCGGGATGGAGGCGTTCGGGTCGCCCATGGGCGCGGCGGCAATGGTGCCGAGTTTCAGCACCATGTCCGGCTTGACGCCGAAGAACTTGGGATTCCACAGCACCAGATCGGCGAGCTTGCCGACTTCGACGGAACCGATATGGGTATCGAGCCCGTGGGCGATGGCCGGATTGATGGTGATCTTGGACATGTAGCGCTTGACGCGGAAATTGTCGTTCTCGCCCGCTTCCTCTGAAAGGCGGCCGCGCTGGACCTTCATCTTGTGAGCGGTCTGGAGCGTGCGGATGATGACTTCGCCGACGCGGCCCATGGCCTGACTGTCGGAGGCGATGATCGAAAACGCCCCCATGTCGTGGAGAATGTCCTCCGCGGCGATGGTTTCCTTGCGGATGCGGCTTTCGGCGAAGGCGACGTCCTCGGGGATGGAGCTGTCGAGATGATGGCAGACCATGAGCATGTCGAGATGCTCTTCCAGCGTATTGACCGTGTAGGGCCGGGTCGGGTTGGTCGAGGACGGCAGGACGTTCATTTCACCGCAGACCTTGATGATGTCCGGCGCGTGTCCGCCGCCGGCGCCTTCGGTGTGGAAGGCGTGGATGGTGCGGTTCTTGAAGGCGGCCGTGGTGTTTTCGACAAAGCCGGATTCGTTCAGCGTGTCGGTGTGGATCATCACCTGCACGTCGTATTCGTCGGCGACTGCGAGGCAGGTGTCGATGGCGGCGGGCGTCGTGCCCCAGTCCTCGTGCAGTTTCAGGGCCGAAGCGCCCGCCAGGATCTGCTCCTCGAGAGCGGCCGGAAGCGAGGCGTTGCCCTTGCCGGCGAAGGCCAGGTTCATCGGGAAACTGTCGGCCGACTGCAGCATGCGGGTGATGTGCCAGGGTCCGGGTGTGCAGGTGGTCGCGTTGGTGCCGGTCGCCGGACCGGTGCCGCCGCCGAGCATGGTGGTCACGCCGGACATCAGGGCGTCGTCGATCTGCTGCGGACAGATGAAGTGGATGTGAACGTCGAGAGCGCCGGCGGTGAGGATCTTGCCCTCACCCGCGATCGCCTCCGTGCCCGGTCCGACGACGATGTCGACATCGGGCTGGACGTCCGGGTTGCCTGCCTTGCCGATCGCGGCGATCCGGCCGTCCTTCAGGCCGACATCGGCCTTGACGATGCCCCAGTGATCGACGATCAGCGCATTGGTGATGACCGTGTCCACCGCGCCTGCCGAGCGTGGCGCCTGCGACTGGCCCATGCCGTCGCGGATCACCTTGCCGCCGCCGAATTTCACCTCCTCGCCATAGGTGGTGAAATCCTTTTCCACCTCGATGATGAGATCGGTATCGGCCAGGCGCAACCGGTCGCCGGTGGTGGGGCCGAACATATCCGCATACGCGGCGCGGGACATTTTATAAGCCATGGTTACTCCAATCAGCGATCAGAAAGGCGGTCAATTGCCGTAATCCTCAAGGGTGGCGGTCAGGTCGTCGGTGCGCTGCATGGTGAGAACGATCATGCAGCTTCTGAAAAGGTCGTGGCCCCGGGTTCCGCCCATGAAGGGAAAACCGTAAGCCTTGCAGTCTTTTTCGCGGTAGGCCTTCCAGGCGGCCTGCGCGTCTTCCAGCGCGGCGCTGGCGCCCTTCAGATGGTCGGGCAGCTCGCTGTCCATGGCGGCAACCCGGGCAACGAGCCTGCCGAAGGCGGCTTCCATCTTGGCATCGGCCTCTTCCAGCGCCTTTTCCGCGCAATAGGTGCGTTCGTTGTTGTTGAGCGGATAACCGCAGTCGATGTTTTCCTGCGCTCCGGCAAGGCCGGGCCCGATGAGCAGGCCGATCAAGACGGCCACAAGGTGGAGCGCCCGGAGCATCAGTTGCCGTCGCCTCCCGCCAGATCCCTGAGATCCGCAACCCGCTCACGGGTCAGCCGGGCAAGACAGCCATAGACGAGCATCGGCTCCATGGTGCCGCCCCGGGCCTGAAACCCGTAGGCTTCGCAAGCCTTGTCGCGGTAGGGAATCCACGAGCGCTGGGCGTCGCGCAGGGCATCCGCACCGCCCTTGAGATTGTCCGGCAGCTGGCTGTCGTGCTTGCGCAGTTTCGCCATGGCGATCTTGTAAGCCTCGTTCAGCTCCGCATCGGCGGCCCGCCAGCTTCGTTCCGCGCAAATCGTCATCGCGCTTTGCGACTGGGGATCGGAACAATCGGGCGCGTTCTGGGCCACAGAGGCTGGCGCTTGCATTGCCAGGGTGCCAAAGACAAGGGCGGCGATGATCCGCTTGGGCATTCGATCACTCCTTGTGGCGGGTCAGAGCGCGCCCATGACTTTCTGGTTGAAGCCATAAACGGTCCGGTCGCCGCGGTATGGCACGAGCGTGACGGACCGGGTCTGGCCCGGCTCGAAGCGCACGGCGGTTCCGGCCGGAATGTCGAGGCGCATGCCGCGTGCCTTGTCGCGGTCGAAGGAAAGGCCCTCGTTGGTTTCGAAAAAGTGATAGTGGCTGCCGACCTGAATCGGCCGGTCGCCGGTGTTGGAGACGTCGAGCGTCACCGTTGCCAGGCCGGTGTTCAATTCAATCTCGCCGTCGGCTGGAAAAATTTCTCCGGGGATCATCTTAAAGCTCCTTGAAATCGGGACCGGTCAGCGGATCGGTTCGTGAACGGTGACGAGTTTGGTACCGTCCGGAAAGGTCGCCTCGACCTGAACGTCGTGGATCATGTCGGCGACCCCTTCCATGACCTGGTCGCGGGTGATCACCTGGGCGCCCGCCTCCATCAGGTCGGCCACCGCGCGTCCATCGCGCGCGCCTTCCACGACAAAGTCGGTGATCAGGGCGATCGCTTCGGGGTGGTTCAGCTTCACGCCCCGCTCAAGGCGGCGTCGGGCGACCATCGCGGCCATGGAAATAAGCAATTTGTCTTTTTCGCGCGGCGTCAGGTTCACTTGAGTAATCCTCCAGTTCAGCAGGTCCAGACACGGGGAAGGTCGGCGGACCGGTATCCGGTGAGAAAGGTTGTCAGGGCGTTGCGCAGATCGCGGCCATCATTGGACACAAAGCGGGCGACCAGCAAGCCGTTCCAGGCGCTTACCGCCGTGCGGATCGATTTTCGCGGAAGCGCCGAGAGACAGGCGCGGGCCTTTTGCAACCGGTCTTCCGCGTCCAGGGCGCAATCGGCGAAGGTTGCGACGACATGGCCCTGCCCGGCTGTCGCCGGTCCGGAGAGGTATCGTGCCGGGTCGCCGTCGAAGCGGACGTCGTCGGCGAAAATCAGTTTGCCGTCCCGCCGGATGCGCCAGCTGTCCCTGAAAAAGACCGAGTTGATTTCCTCGCCCATGGCCTTGCGGCCGAGCACGACCGTTTCAAGCGCCAGAAGGCGGGCATCGGAAAAAAGATCCGCCGTAAGCGACCGGGTCAGAGACGATTCGTTGAACAGAATCGTTTCCTGAGGCAGCCATTCCAGCTGTGCGCCCGCCTCCACCGTCAGCCGGCTCGTCATTTTTGCGGAGCCGCCGGGACTGCGATAGGCGCGTTCAGCCGCCTGGCTGGTCACAATTGCGTGCGCGTCCGCGCCGACGCCGACCTCGTAGGCAATCGTATCGCCGCCGGTCAGGCCACCGGCGGTGTTGATCAAAACGGCCGTCCTGGCGGTATCGTAAACCTTGGGGAGACGGATTTTCGCGGAGCCGCTTTGAAAAAGACCGTCGAGCCGGGTAACACTGTCGTCGGCGCGAAAGCGCACGCGCGCGGAGGCCTTCACCCGCTGCATGGCACATGTGTCCGGGATCGTTTTTGATGCTATCCCAGCATCATACATGGTAATTCCTTCCCCCGGCTCCGTGACCTGCCACCCGTTTTATTCTATGGGCTGGCGGTGCGACTTTTCAACTTGTTCCAGCGATGCTCCGCGATGCAATAAGACAGATGCCCTCCGTAATTCTGACGAGGACTGGGCCGGCCGATCCAAAACAGTGGATGCCCGTGACGTTTGAAGAAAACCGGCTGCTTTTCAACGATTTATCGAGAAATACCTGATGAACAAGCCTAAATTTGCCGCAGCTGCTCAAAAGGACAGCAGTACAGACTTCAAGCGGGGGGCTTGCTCTTGAGCACACGATCCGGTTTTTTAGAGGCGCAGCGGTGCGTCGCACCGGCGTGAGTAGAGCGCGATTTTCTGTTCAGCGGGAAGACAAGCGAGGGTTCCCCGTGTCCGCAAGCCCGATTGTCCGTCTGACCTCGATCTGCCTGACCGTGGTTGCTCTTGTCCTGTCCTTGCCCGGCGGCAAGGCGCGGGCGGATATCGGCGCTTTTATCCTGGTAGACGCAGGGTCCGGCGCGGTTCTTGAGGAAAAAAACGCGACAAAGACGTGGTATCCGGCCTCGCTCACAAAGCTGATGACCGCCTATGTGACCTTCAAGGCCATCCGGGAAGGCCGGGCGACACTGAATTCGGCCGTCGTACAGTCGAAGAATTCCGCTTCCGAGCCACCCAGCAAGATGGGGTTCAAGATCGGAACGCGTTTCACGGTCGATACGGCGCTCAAGATCATTCTGATCAAGTCCGCCAACGATGTTGCGGTCGCGCTGGGCGAAGCGATCGGCGGCACGGAAGCCAATTTCATCGCGATGATGAACGCAGAGGCAAAGCGTCTCGGCATGTCTTCCACACGTTTCGTGAATCCGCACGGCCTGCCGGACAACCGTCAGGTCACGACCGCAAGGGACATGGCGGTCCTTGCGATGGCCTTGCGGCGGGACTTTCCGGAATCGCGTGACTA
The DNA here is from genome assembly GCF_017309185.1 of Roseibium aggregatum. GTDB lineage: Bacteria > Pseudomonadota > Alphaproteobacteria > Rhizobiales > Stappiaceae > Roseibium > Roseibium aggregatum_B. The sequence goes on from NZ_JAEKJZ010000006.1 coordinate 205,690, forward strand.
CTACAATCATCCGGGGATCCGGTTCGGCAAGAAAACCCTGAGGTCCGCGAACCGCGAATTTCTGCTCCGGGTGCCCGGCGCCAACGGCATGAAGACCGGGTATATCTGTAATTCCGGCTACAATGTCGCAGCCTCCGTGACACGGCGCGGACGGACGCTCATCGGTGTCGTTCTCGGGGCCGGCTCCGGACTGGAGCGTACCGCCTTCGCGCGTCAGATGTTCGATGAGGGTTTTCGCAAAAGAAGCGGCGGCCGGAAGGTTGCCAGTCTCGGGAGCGCTTCCGGGGGGCCTCCGGCCGACGGATACTGCCGGCGCAACAAGAGCCCGGGGGCCAAGGCCTATATGGCCCGCTACGACATGGAAAACGAAAAGCGCGGGGGATTTCTGTTTTTCGCCGGAGCCGGCGGAGGCAACTCGAAAGATGTCAAGGTCGATGAGAGCGGCTTCATGCTGTCCAACGGAAAGCCGGATTGGGCGAAGATCCTGAACCGGACGCTCGGGCCTCGCCGAATCGCCTACAAGCCGCTTCAGGTGAGCCTCGGCAAGCCTTCAGGCGCACCGGCGGCCGCAAAGGCTATTGCGGGCTCGGCCGCCATTCCGGCTGAGGACATTCCGATACCCGCGGCCAATCCACTGCGCAGGGCGAAAAACGAGATTCGCCAGAAACTGCAGGAGACGGCGGAAGCAACCGCCGCGGGTGCCATCGCGCAGGAAGAACCCGGTACGCGACCAGGTTCGGCGGTGGACACGTCCAATGCGTCTCCAGGCGCGATTTTCCGCAAGGGCCTCGATTTCACGATCCCGGTCCCCTCGCCCAGTCCGCGCAAGTAACGCCCGCGATCCAGGCCGTAGAGGCAAACCGGAAATCCATTCCCGAAAGCGACGGAAACATGCAGTCCGGACCTTGGCCGGCCGCTGCGTTCAGACGCATCGATTAACCGTTTGTTTACGGTAATCCTTAAAACTCAGGTAAGTTTTTTCGTCGACGCGGTTCTGCCTGCGGAAATCGCGGCGAGACATATCGTGCCCTGTTCGGCGAAGACCGCGCCGGCATCCAACAGATCGAGAGATCCTGCCATGATCGAACCGAGATCCACAGCGACCATCCGGGCTCTAGCAAGCCTCGCGGAACTTTCCGCCAATCAGCTGGAGGAAGGGGTTTCGGTCGAAGAGGTCATCGCCACGCTTCGCAAGGCCGCCGAAGCGGTCCGGACCGTCGTGGACGAGGAAGATGAGCCGGTATCCGAGGAAGATGCCGCAGAGCTCGCCCAGGACCTGACCCCCATGGATCTTTCGGTCGAGAACAAGGGGTCGAACAAAGACGCGGAGTCCGACGGGCAAACTGTCCTCAACGCGGGCTGAATTCCATCTCCTCCGAGGCGTTTGACCGCTCCCGCAAAGGGTGGCAACAGATCTTCTGCTGACCGCACGGCTGGCTTTCACCGTAAACCGTTATTATATAACGGACGTTTCTATGTGAGCAGTCCAGAACGATCCGGAGTATTTCCATGGCTTCCCAAGATACCGCCGTTGACGGCCGCGGCCGGACAGGACCCAGGCCGTCGATTCCGCTGACGGTCCTGACCGGATTTCTGGGAGCGGGAAAAACAACTCTTCTCAACCGGATGCTGAAAGACCCGGAGATGGCGGATACGGCCGTCATCATCAATGAATTCGGCGAAATCGGCCTCGACCATCTGTTTGTCGATCAGGCGGGGGAGGGCATCGTCGAGCTTTCGTCCGGGTGCCTGTGTTGCACGATCCGGGGTGATCTCGTTACCACGCTTGAAAATCTGCTGCGCCATCTGGACAACGGACGAACAGAGCGGTTGCGGCGGGTGGTGATCGAAACGACCGGTCTGGCCGACCCGGCGCCAATCCTGCACACGGTCATGCTGCACCCCTATCTGATGATGCGTTACCGGCTTGAAAGCGTGATTACGCTTGTGGACGCGGTGAACGGCTTGTCCACGCTCGAAAATCATGAGGAAGCCCGCAAACAGGCGGCGGTCGCAGACAGGCTGGTGTTCACGAAAACCGACTTGATCGCGACGGAGACCGAAAAAGCGGACTTCGAAAGCCTCAAGGACTGGCTGATAAAGCTCAATCCCGGCGCGCTCAGGCTTGACGCGCAGTCCGGCGAGGCGACGCCCGGCAGGCTCTTCAACGCGGGCCTCTACGACCCGGACAGCAAGATCCCGGACGTCGCTGCCTGGCTGAACGCGGAAGCCTACGAAGGATCCGGTCATCACCATCACCACGATCATGGACATGGGCATGGGCACGGGCACGACCATGATCATGACCACGACGTGAACCGGCACAGCGATGCGATTCGCGCCTTCACGCTCTCCACGGACCGGGCCGTTTCGGCTTCCGCTTTGGAAATGTTCCTCGACCTGCTTCGATCCGCGCACGGGCCGAAGTTGCTCCGGGTCAAGGGTGTGGTGAAACTGGCTGAGGATCCGGAGCGCCCCGTCGTCATCCACGGGGTCCAGCATGTGTTTCATCCGCCGGCGACGCTGGAGGCCTGGCCGGATGAGGACCGGCGCACGCGGATGGTGTTCATCACCCGGGACCTTCCGGAGGGTTTCGTGCGCAAGATGTTCGAAGCCTTTTCCGGTGCGCTGCTGCCTGATACGCCCGATTCGAAGGCAATGACCGACAATCCGCTGGCGGTGTCGGGCTTTACCAGCCCGATTCGGTGACTGCCGACGGAATTCAGTCTTTCCTGCGCAGGCGGATCAGGCCTTCCTGGGCGGTGGAGGCCACGAGCTTGCCGTCCAGGGTGAAGAGCGATCCCCGGTTCATGCCGCGCGACCCGGATGTGGAGACGCTGTCGGTGGCATAAAGCAGCCAGTCATCGGCGCGGAACGGGCGGTGGAACCACATGGCATGATCAAGGCTGGCGGCCTGGATCTTCGGGCTGAATACGGATGTGCCGTGAGGAAAGAGCGAAGTGTCCAGAAGAGCCATGTCGGATGCGTAGGCCAGGACGCATTGGTGAATTCGCTCATCGTCGGGCAACTCGCCGGACGCGCGCACCCAAATATACTGCCTGGGCGGCAGCACCTTGTCGCTGAAATAGTGCGTCAATTCGACCGGCCGAATCTCGATTGGCCGTTCCCGTTCCCAGTAGTTGCGGACATTTTCCGGGGCCATGGACAGGAATTTATCCTTCAATTCCCGTTCGCTCGGCAGTTCGTCCGGTTTAGGCACGTCCGGCATTTCAATCTGGTGTTCCAGGCCTTCCTCGACTACCTGGAAGGACGCGGACATGGAGAAAATCGCCTTGCCGTGCTGAATGGCGACAACCCGGCGCGTGGTGAAGCTGCCACCGTCACGGATTCGGTCGACTTCGTAGACGATCGGAACTTCCGGATCGCCGGGGCGCATGAAATAGCCGTGAAGAGAGTGAACGTGGCGATCTTCGACGACGGTGCGCGAGGCGGCAACCAGCGCCTGGCCGATGACCTGCCCGCCGAAAACGCGCTGCCAGCCGACCTGGGGGCTGCGACCACGAAACAGATTGTGTTCGAGCGGTTCAAGGTCGAGAATTTGAAGAAGGTTCTCAATTGCCGTATTCATCGGCGCGATTCCTCGTTTGAGCGGTTCCGGCAAATGCGGAGACGGGTTGGCGGCGTGAAATCGATAATCAGGAGATTTTCCGGAAACTCGCTGTTTTCGGGAAATGCCCTAAATAGTGCGCCTGATGAGACTGCTCTGGATGCACTCTTGAACGGGCCTTTACGTTGAAGTCAAGATGCCTTTAGGGAAGCTGGAGGCGGGGAGAATTGGAAATGGCTAGGACAGGCGGCGCGGAAGAAATGTTCGATGTCGTGATTGCCGGTGGCGGCTACGTGGGGCTGTCCCTGGCTGTGGCTTTGAAACAGGGTGATGCCGGTTTGAAATGTGCCGTTGTCGACCCGAAGCCGATGGACCAGCTTCACAAGGATCCGCGTGCGTCCGCGATTGCAGCGGCGGCTTCGAGAATGCTGACGCAGCTTGGCGTCTGGCAGGACATCGAGGCGAAAGCGCAGCCGATCAATGAAATGATCGTCACGGACAGCAAGCTGCGCGACGCGGTTCGTCCCGTTTTCCTGACTTTCGGTGGGGAAGCGACGGAAGGCGAACCGTTTGCGCACATGGTGCCCAACGGTGTCATGATGCCGGCCCTCCATGAGGCGGCGGCAGGGCTTGGCGTGGTCTTTGCGGCTCCGGCCGTCGCCGATACGTTCCGGACCCAGGCCGATCATGTCGACCTTGTCCTGGGGGATGGTGAGGTTCTGAAAAGCCGTCTTCTCGTCGCCGCCGACGGTGTGCGTTCCAGGCTCAGGGATCTCGCGGGGATCCGGACGGTGGACTGGGACTACGGCCAGTCCGGCATCGTCACCACCGTGAGGCACGAGCGTCCGCACAACGGCCGCGCGGAAGAACATTTCCTTCCCTCCGGGCCTTTCGCGATCCTGCCGCTTCCGGGAAACTGTTCTTCGCTGGTCTGGACTGAGAAGACCTCGGACGCGGACAAGCTTGTGCGCGCGGACGATTTCACCTTCGAACTGGAGCTGGAACGCCGTTTCGGCCATCACCTGGGCACGCTCGAAGTCTTGGGCCCGCGTCGGGCCTATCCGCTCGGCCTGAAACTGGCACGGGAATTCGTCAAACCCCGCTTCGCGCTTGCCGGAGACGCCGCGCATGGAATTCACCCGATCGCGGGACAGGGCCTCAACATGGGGTTCAAGGATGTCGCCGCGCTCGCGGAAGTGTTGATTGATGCAAGGCGTCTCGGCCAGGATCCGGGAGGCTTCGACGTTCTGGAGCGCTACCAGCGCTGGCGCCGGTTCGATACCTTCCAGATGGGTGTCGTGACGGATGTGCTGAACCGCCTTTTTTCCAACGACAACGATATCCTGCGTGCGGCCCGGGATTTCGGTCTCGGCCTGGTGGACCGGATGCCTGGACTGAAGACCAAGTTTATCAAGGAAGCATCGGGTTTCGCGGGACCCATTCCGAAATTGCTTTCAGGGGAACCGATCTGATAGGAAGAGTGCCGGTTGAAAGCCGGGACTCTCGACCTCTTCAAGCTTGCATCTTCCATGTTCCGCCGGACTTTTGAATGATCGATCAACCTGCGAGTGTCTCCGATTACAGGTCCATTCTGATTACGGGATGTTCGTCCGGAATCGGTGCTTCGGCGGCCCATATCTTGCGCGGCCGAAACTGGCGGGTGTTCGTCACGGCCCGCAAACGGGAAGATATCGACAGGTTGCGCGCCCTGGGGTTTGAAACCTTTCGCCTCGACTATGAGGATCCGTCGAGCATCGAGGAAACGGCGGAAGCTGCTCTCGAGCTTACGGAAGGCAAGCTCGATGCCGTATTCAACAATGGTGCTTACGCCGTTCCGGGTGCGCTTGAGGATATTCCGACGGAAGCCCTTCGGGCGATGTTCGAGGCTAATTTTTTCGGCTGGCACGATCTGACCCGGCGGCTGGTCCCTGCCATGAGGGCAAAGGGAGCCGGACGTATCGTGCAATGTTCCTCCGTGCTCGGGTTCGTGGCAATGAAATACCGGGGGGCCTACACCGCGTCCAAATTCGCGCTTGAGGCCTATTCCGACACTTTGCGTCAGGAGCTGAAGGGGAGCGGGGTCCATGTCAGCCTGATCGAGCCGGGGCCGATCGGAACGCGGTTTACCGAGAATGCGTTGGCGAATTTCGACCGCTGGATCGGTGAGGTGGGCCTGAAGGCATCCGTTCATCGCGAGACCTATGAAAAACGCCGCATCCGGATGGAATCCGGTGAACCGGGACCCTTCAAGCTGCCACCGGAGGCCGTCGTGAAGCGGCTTGTTCATGCGGTTGAGGCAAAACACCCGAAAGAGCGCTATTATGTTACCTTTCCAACCACACTGATGGCCGTGGCCCGGCGGGTGCTGCCGACAGGTCTCCTGGACAGGTTCTGTATCTGGGCGGCGGACCGGGAAGCATAGCCGGCAGCCGCACGTGACGACACAAGAAGGAAGCGCCGGTGTCAGGCCGGACGGCTCGGAAGGCAGGAAATTTGGCAAATCTCTTCGACATTCTCATTCCCGTCGGCATGGCCGCGATCGTGGTCGTGCTGCTGCTGGGTATCTGGAACCTGTTCCGCAACGGCCCGGCCAACAGGTCGCAGATGCTGATGCGCTGGCGCGTCGGTCTGCAGTTCCTGGTCATTGTGCTGGTTATGGGCGGGCTCTATTTCTTCGGAAACGGCGGATAGTGAAGTCTTATTGATTAAGGTCCGGGAGCGGATGCCATGGTTGTTTTGAACAAGATCTATACAAAAACGGGTGACGACGGGACGACCGCTCTGGGTTCAGGCGAACGCCGGCCGAAGAACGATCTCAGGATCGAGGCTTACGGGACGGTCGACGAGACAAATGCCGTTGTCGGTCTCGTCAGGCTGCATACCGGCGACTCGGCGCCGGACGTCGACCTGATTTTAAGCCGTATTCAGAACGATCTCTTCGATCTCGGCGCCGATCTGGCGACCCCGGAAACCGGGCAGGATCTGGGTTATGAACCCTTGCGCGTGACACAGACCCAGGTCGCTTCTCTCGAAGAAGCCATCGACAGGCTGAATGGCGAGCTGTCCCCGTTGAGGTCCTTCGTGCTGCCCGGTGGCAGCCCGGCTTCCGCCTATCTTCATCTTGCCAGAACGGTGTCGCGCCGCGCCGAGCGTCTGATCGTCGAGCTGGCGGCGCGTGAACAGGTCAATGAAGCCGCGGGACGCTACATGAACCGTCTGTCCGATTTTTTCTTTGTCGCCTCGCGCTACCTGAACGACAAGGGCTCGCGGGACGTCTTGTGGGTGCCTGGTCAGAACCGGTAACGAAAGCTGCTTCGGGGAGGGCGCGCGCTCGATGTTTTTTCCGGTTTACGATCACAATCGGCTGAATCACCTTCCGCGCCCTTATGTCAATCTGGCAATCATCACCGCGAACGTTCTGATTTTCGTCCTGTTTCAGGGCGCTGGCGAAGAGCGGGCCGTTGCCGCGTCGTCTTATTCCTTCGGCCTCATTCCCGTTGTCTTTTTCGATATCCGTGATCTGGCCCCCCAGCTGCAAATGTTGCCTGACTGGATGTCACTCGTTACCTATGCGTTCCTGCATGGAAATTTCATGCATCTTTTCGGCAACATGCTGTTTTTGTGGGTCTTCGGCGACAACGTCGAGGATGCCATGGGCCACCTGCGCTATCTGCTTTTTTATCTCTTGTGCGCGGCGGCCGGCGGTTTTGTCTACGCAATCATGGATGTGAGCTCCGACGCTCCGCTGATCGGGGCTTCCGGGGCCGTGTCCGGTGTCGTTGCCGCCTATCTGATGCTGCATCCCCGGGTCAAGGTCTGGGTTCTGGCGTTCGGACGCTTGCCGCTACGCTTGTCGGCGCGTTGGGTTCTGGGCGCCTGGATCGTGTATCAGATCGTCAACGCGGTCATCGGAGGCGACAGCCAGGTCGCCTGGATGGCTCATATCGGCGGATTGGCGGCAGGGGCCGTTCTGGTGGTGTTCTTCCGGCGCAGGGGCGTTCCGCTTTTCGACCGGAACCTGGGAAATGCCTGACTTACTTGAAGACTTAGGCTGACAGCCAGACGGCACTGGAAGTCCGGCAGGCGATGCCCTCCCGACTCAGGGATTTTCCGGAGGAAAATGTGATCCGCTCAAGATAGGCACGGCAGTAGGTCCCTTGTGCCGTTTTCCATGTTCTCAACGGTGTGACCGAGCCGCTTGCTCCGCTGGCGGGATTCTGCCAGCGCATGGCGTTGCCCGACAGCGATTTCTCCAAAGCGTGCTGAAGATTTTTCTTCGCGATCGAACGGTCTGACGATCCCAAGCTGGAACCGCCCTCCGTCAGCCCGTCACCGAGGTCGACCTGCGAGGTCACTTCGGTACATGCCGAAAGAAGAGTCGTAAGGAGAAAAAGCAAAGCGAGCCGCTTTGGTGCCCCACATCGCACAAAATTCAATTCCGATCCCGCCTCTTGGATCTATTGCCAGCCGTTATCAATGGCCTCCCGTTCCTCCCTTTTCGACAGCATCCCACCGGAAGGCTCGCTATTGCCGTTGAAGGTCGGTTCTTGTCTTTTGAATATTCCTTTAAGCAAATTACCAGAAGCTGGCTTTTGTGAGGCAGACGTACCGGGAACTGCGCTTCCTCCAGAAGAATTTGAACCGGAAGACCCTTGCGAGGACGAGCCGCCCGATCCGCCCGAGCTTCCGCTTCCGCCGCCGGACGAATTCGATCCGCCGCCCGAGCTCGAGCCTCCGCCTCCACCGCCTCGCCCGCCATCGCCACGCGATTGCGCGGAAGCGCTGATGCTGTCTTTCAGGTCCAGGACCGGACTGAAAAAGACGAGCGAAAACGCCATGGACGAAGCGACGACGACCGGCAGCACGCGGAACATCGCAGAGAGGCGGCCTTGCAATGTGATCTGGCGGTTGTGGTTCATCGGAGTTGTCAGGTTTCTAAAAATGGGTTTTCCAGCCTTTGGAAAACAATACAGTTTTCCCTTTTCAAAGCCACAACACTTAAGATCGCCGTTTTCTTCCTAAAATTAGACTAAAAAAAGTCCGGATTAAAAACTCATTCTGCGTGTTAATATATTCAGAGCGGTTTTGCGGAGAACTCCTTGCCTGAAGATAGACTTAAAACGGATATGATCCGTTTGCTCCCCAAGCTGAGGAGTTTCGCGCTGAGGCTGTGCCGGAATCCGGATCAGGCAGACGATCTGGTGCAGACAACTTGCGAACGCGCGATCCGGTCGCTGGATCAATTCGATCCCGCGACCCGCCTCGACAGCTGGATGTTTAGAATTATGCAAAACCTTCATTTTAACAATGTCCGCGATACCACGAACAGGGCCAGACTGTTCGATCTTGCAATGCTGGATTTCGAGGAAAGCTACGACGGAGACAAAGCCGCCGCGAGCAGCCTCGAGTTGCAGAAAGTTCAGGCGTTCATCGGAAAGCTGGACGAAGACAACCGGGAAGTCCTGTTGAAGATCGCGGTCGAGGGCCGCAGCTACAAGGATGTGTCCGAGGAACTCGGCGTTCCCATCGGAACGGTGACCAGCCGGCTCGCGCGTGCACGTCTGAAACTGCGGGAATTTCTGGAGCCGAACGAAACTGCGCCTGAGATCAAGCTGCGCAGCATGCCAGGGGGTGTGTTATGACATTCGACGAAAAGCGGGAGCAGATTTTACTGGCCTCCGAGATCGGCCGGATACTCGATGGCGAGGGTTCGCCCAAGGAGCGGGCCGAGCTGCTTGAAACCCTCCGGGGCGAGCAGGACGCGAACCGGATGCTGCAACAGTTGGCGCACGACAACCGTCTTGTCCAGCAGGCGATACCGGCTCCCGTTCCGCAGGAAAGCCTGGATCGCTTCGAGGCCGTCATCGGCCGCGAATTCACCAGGCGAAACGCCCCGCCGGTTCGAAGCCAGCATCCGGTCTGGACCGGATATTTCGCCCAGGCGGCGGCGGCCCTGTTTCTGGTTGCCGGGACCTTCATGTTTACCTCCTTCTGGATGGAGTCCCGCATGGATTCCGCCGTGGCGTCTCTTGCCGCGCGCCTTGAAACCGACCGGTTCCTGATTGCCCAGACAGTGCAGGAAGCGCTCGAAACCAAAGTGAGTGGCGATCCGATCTATATCAGCCACGAGGGGGACTGGACCGAAACCTTCACACCGGTTCAGACCTACAAAAGCAAAAGCGGTCACTGGTGCCGCCAGTATGTGCGCGAATCGACGTTCAGCGGGCTCGATATGACGATCCGGGGAACCGCGTGCCGGGATCAGAATGGCACCTGGACCACCGTCTTCGCCGAACCGGTCACCGGTGATTTCAGCAGCGAGACGCCAGGTATCTGACAAACCCGTAATTTCGCGGTCACCTCGTTCGCCGGGCCTGGACGTTTCCCGTTTCAGGCCTTTCGGATTGTTTTCGGACCGCGGTGGCTGTTGTCGCCTTTGCGACACGGTTTTTTTCAGGCCCGGCAGAATTCCATCTTAGTCCCTTCACTGCAATTGACAGTCGCCATGCAGGTCAGTACCGTCCAGCGCCATGCGCCACGATTGGCCAATTTCCGCCATTTATGACGTTGGGTCATGTTGGTGGGGTGGCCTTATAATGCGGTGCGGTGAAAGCCGGCCCAGCAAGAGGTTGAGACCAAATGAAAATCCTCGTGCCCGTGAAACGGGTCATCGATTATAATGTGAAAGTTCGCGTGAAGCCGGACGGTTCAGGTGTTGATCTTGCCAACGTCAAGATGTCCATGAACCCGTTCGACGAGATCTCGGTCGAAGAAGCCCTGCGGCTCAAGGAAGCGGGAAAGGCGACCGAGGTCGTTGTCGTGTCCGTTGGACCGCAGCAGGCTACGGAGACGCTGCGCACCGGTCTGGCCATGGGCGCCGACCGCGGCATTCTGGTCAAGACGGACGATGCCACGGAGCCGCTGGCGGTCGCCAAGATCTTGAAGGCCATCGTCGCGGAAGAAGAGCCGGGGCTCGTGATCCTCGGCAAGCAGGCCATTGACGACGACTGCAATCAGACCGGCCAGATGCTGGCCGCCCTGCTCGGCTGGAGCCAGGGTACATTCGCGTCCAAGGTCGATCTTGGCGAAGGCACGGTGGATGTTACCCGTGAGGTCGATGGCGGTCTCCAGACCGTGAAGCTGAAACTTCCGGCGATCGTGACCACGGACCTGCGTCTCAACGAGCCGCGCTATGCTTCCCTGCCGAACATCATGAAAGCGAAGAAAAAGCCGATTGACGAGAAATCCCCGGCCGATCTGGGTGTCGACACCGCGCCGCGTCTGACCGTTGTTTCCACCGCCGAACCGGCCGCGCGCGAAGCGGGCATCAAGGTGGATTCCATCGGCGCTCTGGTCGACAAACTCAAAAATGAAGCCGGCGTCCTTTAAGGACCTGCAGGAGGATACAAAATGACAACACTTCTTGTGGCCGAACACGCCGGCGGTGCCTTGAACGACGCTACCGCGAAGGCCTTGACGGCGGCCGTCGCCCTGGGCGGCGACGTGCATGTTCTCGTCGCCGGAAAGGGCGTACAGGGCGTTGCCGAGGAAGCTGCGAAACTTTCCGGTGTGGCGAAGGTCCTGATCGCCGAAGGCGATGCACTGGAGCACCAGCTCGCCGAGCCGATGGCCGACCTGATCGTGGGCCTTGCCGGTGACTATGACGCGATTGTCGCGCCGGCGACCGCCAACGGCAAAAACACCCTGCCGCGCGTCGCGGCCCTTCTCGATGTCATGCAGATTTCCGACATCACCGCCGTTGTCGATGCGGAGACCTTCGAGCGGCCGATCTATGCGGGCAACGCGATCCAGACGGTCAAGTCCGGCGATCCGAAAAAGGTGATCACAGTCCGGACCTCGACCTTCGCGGCAGCGGAACAGGGCGGATCGGCGGCGGTCGAGACCGTTTCCGGTGTGGACGGTTCGGGTCTTTCCGAATTCGTCGGCGAGGAACTTTCCAAGTCCGATCGTCCGGAGCTGACCTCCGCGAAGATCATCATTTCCGGTGGCCGCGCTCTCGGGTCGGAAGAAAAGTTCCAGGAAGTCATCATGCCGGTTGCGGATGCGCTCGGCGCGGCCGTCGGGGCCTCCCGCGCGGCTGTCGATGCCGGCTACGCGCCGAACGACTGGCAGGTCGGGCAGACCGGCAAGGTCGTCGCTCCGGATCTTTACATTGCCTGCGGCATCTCGGGTGCGATTCAGCATCTCGCCGGCATGAAGGACTCGAAGGTGATCGTCGCGATCAACAAGGACGAGGAAGCCCCGATCTTCCAGGTTGCCGACTACGGTCTGGTTGCGGATCTGTTCGAAGTCCTGCCCGAATTGAAGGCCGCGGTCGAATAATACCTGCGGCAAATTCATCACGGACCCCGGAGCGAATGATAGTTTTCGCTTCGGGGTTCTTGCCGTTCGGCGCAAGACTTGCCAAAAATAGCCGCAATATGGCCCAACGGGTCACTACTTAGCAGATCGGGTTTTCAGTATGGCTGTCGAAATCAAGAAAGTCGGCGTGATTGGGTCAGGTCAAATGGGCAGCGGTATCGCGCATGTCTGCTCCCTTGCCGGCTACGAAGTGCGTTTGAGCGACATTTCCATGGAGCGGATTGAGTCGGGTCTTGCCTCGATCAACGGAAACATGGCCCGGCAGGTGTCCAAGTCGCTGATTACGGAAGAAGCCAGAACCGCAGCTCTGGACCGCATCAAGGCCGCGGAAGATCTCGATCTTTTGAGAGATATGGATCTGGTGATCGAATCCGCGGTCGAAAATGAGCAGGTCAAACGGAAGATCTTCTCTCAGCTCTGCCCGATCCTGAAACCGGAAGCCATCCTGGCGACCAACACCTCGTCGATTTCCATCACGCGTCTGGCTGCCACGACCGACCGGCCGGAGCGGTTTATCGGCATTCACTTCATGAACCCGGTTCCCATCATGGAACTGGTCGAACTGGTTCGCGGCATCGCCACCGAGGATGAAACTTTCGAAGCCTCCAAGGTGTTTTGCGACAGGCTCGGCAAACAGATCGCGGTCGCCGAGGACTTTCCCGCCTTCATGGTCAACCGGATTCTGCTGCCGATGATCAATGAGGCAATCTATACGCTTTATGAAGGGGTCGGGTCGGTCGAATCCATCGACAAGGCGATGCGACTGGGTGCGAACCACCCCATGGGACCGCTGCAGCTTGCCGATTTCATCGGTCTGGATACCTGTCTGTCGATCATGCAGGTGCTCTATGAAGGGCTGGCCGACACCAAGTACCGTCCCTGTCCGCTGCTGGTGAAATATGTCGAGGCCGGCTGGCTCGGCCGGAAGACTCAGCGCGGCTTCTACGACTATCGCGGAGAGACGCCCGTTCCGACCCGCTAAGGGTTTTGGCCGTTCCTGTCTGATGAACCTTGCCCGTTATTGCCTGTCCAACGCCAGCCCGTCCGGGGCAAAGACGGCGCTGGAGGTTGTGGGCCCCGGCGCCGAGGTTCTGGAAGTCTGGAGCTACGACCGGCTGACGGCGACCGTTCTCGCCGTCGCCGCCGGCCTGCGCGCGACCGGGATGAAAACCGGGGACCGGATTCTTCTCAGAGTCGGTCACTCCAGCGATTTTCCGCTTCTTTTTTTCGGCGCGATCGCAGGCGGTTTCGTGCCGGTTCCGACGTCCGCCCTCCTGACCTCTTCCGAAGCTTCGGCGATCCTGGCGGACAGCGGCGCGGGTCTTGTGCTCCACGATGGCGAGACGGTTCTTCCCGAAGGAGACGGCATTCCGTTTCTCGGGCCCGACGGCATCCAGGATCTCAAGTCGTCACCCCCGGGGTCCTTCGCCGAAAGCCGTGACGGCGATCCGGCCTTCCTGATCTACACCTCAGGAACCAGCGGGACCCCAAAGGGGGTTCTGCATGCCCAGAGAGCCGCGAGCGCGCGCCGTCCGATGTATGAGGGCTGGTACGGAATCTCGGCCGCCGACCGACTGCTTCACGCGGGTGCCTTCAACTGGACCTATACCTTGGGCGTGGGCCTGATGGACCCCTGGGCGAACGGCGCCACAAGCATCGTTTATGACGGGCCGCGCGATCCGGAGATCTGGCCGGGCATTATCGAGAAAAGCCGGGCAAGCCTGTTTGCCGCCGTTCCGAGTCTCTACCGGCGCATCCTCAAGTACGGCGAGGTCTCTCCCGCCTCGTTTCACGCGCTTCGCCATGGCCTGACGGCGGGGGAGGCGTTGCCGGCGGGACTTTACAGCGACTGGAAGAACCGGACAGGGCGCGAGCTCTATGAAGCCCTCGGCATGAGCGAGATCTCCACCTACATTTCCAGCGGTCCGGATCTTGCCGTCAGGCCCGGCTCTCCGGGAAAACCGCAAGCGGGGCGCAAGGTTGCGGTCCTGCGCGAAACGACGGATGCCGAAGACTTTGCCTTGGCGGGAGAAGCCGGTCTGCTGGCGGTGCACCGGGATGAACCAGGCCTGATGCTGGGCTACTGGAACCGACCGGAAGAAACAGCGGCGGCATTTCGGGGCGACTGGTTTTTGACCGGAGACCGGGCGCGCAAGGACGAAGACGGCTACTACTGGTACGAAGGTCGGGCCGACGACCTCATGAACGCCTTTGGATACAGGGTTGCGCCTGAAGAAGTGGAGCGGGTGCTCGCATCGCATCCTCAGGTGCTGGAAGTGGCTGTGACGGCCGTTCCCGCACGCGCGGGCGTCAGCCTTGTCACTGCATTCGTGGTGCCTCGAGACGCGAAGCAATTCGACGAAGACAGCCTGGCCAGTTACGCTGCGGACCACCTCGCCGAGTACAAGCGGCCCAAGGCGTTCAGGATCATGGACCAGCTCCCGCGGACGCCTTCCGGCAAGGTTCAGCGGAAGTCCCTCAGGCAAACTTAGGGTCCGAACTGTCCAGGTAAGTGTTGGTTAACCGTTGAGTAAGGGCAACCGTTTAAACTGTCGCCTGAATCGGGGAGCTTCAAATGGACAGCGTCGGTATTGCCAGCACATACGCCTTGACCAGTCAGGCGCAGACCCAGCAGGCGCTTCAGTCCGAAATGATGAAGATGGCTGTCCAGCAGGACGCCAGCCTGGTTGCCCTTCTCCAGGAAGGCGCGGAAAATCTCCAGTCGGCGCAGGCCGCCCCAGCCCCTGGCCTTGGTGGCCAGGTGGATGTGACAGCCTGACGAATCAGGCACCCAATCCTTAACAACCGCACGGAAATCACGCGATTTCGGCGTTGAATCGCGTGTTGTCTCCGATCCTGGCTTTTCTTGAACACCGATTTTAGGCGCTTTGGAATGTATTCGTGGCTGTTTCGAATTCAATGACTTGTCGAAAATTACCTAAAGTTTTAAATAAATTTTTCCTTTCTCATAAGTATCCGCCAAAGCATAAACCAGACTTCCCGTTTCCATTTACGAATGCGCTCTACTCCTGAGGCACAATAAAAGCCAAGATCAATCGGGATTGGAAGCATTATGCCTGAAGCGATAGGACATGGACCCGCTCAGGCCTTCCCGCCTACGCTTGGACAGCCTCGGACGGAAAAGGTTGCTCAACAGGCGGAAGCGGCGAGGGCCCGTCAGTCTGAAGCCGCCGCCGAGACAGTTCAGCGACAGGCAAATTTCAGTTCGAACCGCGCCGAATTGCTCAGCGAGCAGGCTGAGAAACTCGAAAAACGCGCGGAGAACCGCAACGTCGATGACGGCCTCGGCCGCTACGTGGACATCAGCGTTTAAGCGCGATCAACGCTGCCCGGCAAAGGAGTATCGATCATGTCGAGCATAACGGAAAGCAATTCATCAGCGGCCTACAGCACCGCGGAAGTGCGCCAGCAACTGGCGACAAACGCGGTTCGCGATCAGAACGAACAGGAACGCCAGGTCGCGACGCGTCTCGAGGAAGCTTCGGAAAATGAAGAAGCCCGCCGCGAAAGCCGCAAGATTCCAGGCCTCGGAGAAGCCGTCGACATCACGGTGTGACCGCGCCTGATCGTTACATCGCCGCCTGAATCAGGTTCTTGGCCTCGCCGGATGCCCATTCGGCGGGGCCGTACATCGTTCCGACCTCGCAGCCTTCGGGACTGATGAGGATCGTGGTGGGCAGTCCCGTCGCACGGGCGACCTTGCGCAGATCCTTCAAAACGGCATTGCCGCTGTCCTGGTAGAAGGCGAGGTGGCCGACGCCAATGTCCTTCAGGAACGCCTTGGGTTTGTCCGGCCCGCCCTTGTCCATGTTGACCGCGACCACTTCGAAGGTCTCCCCTCCCAGGTCCGCCTGCAATTCGTCGAGCGCCGGCATTTCCTTGCGGCAGGGCGCGCACCATGTTGCCCAGAGATTGAGGAGAACGGTCTTGTCCCTGAAATCGGCGAGCGTCAAGGATGCGCCATCGGGCCCCTGGAATGTCAGATTCGTCAGGTCGAGCGGCTGGCTTGCCGGCAAGAATGCGGCTACATCGCCTGTGGCGAACGGTTTGGCGGCCTTCGCGGCGGCAAGGGCTCCGGAACAGCTTTGCGCTCCGGTGATATTGCCATTTGGACCGGCGATCACGTATAGAGCCGCTAAAGCGGCCGCTGCGCCTGCCAGCCCCGCGGCGAATTGACCGCGTCTGGAGCTTCGTGCGGGTTCTTCTGGCTTAGTCATTCGTCACACCTGAGGCGTCTTTTAAGGGACAGATCATGAGCAATCGCATGTGGGGAGGCCGGTTCGCCGAGGGACCGGACGCCATCATGGAGGAAATCAACGCCTCCATCGACTACGACCGGAAGCTATATAAGCAAGACATCGACGGCTCGAAAGCCCATGTGCGCATGCTCGCGGAAAAAGAGATCGTGACGCGCGACGATGCCGAGACCATCGTTCAAGGTCTAGACACAATTCTGTCAGAGATCGAAAGCGGTAAGTTCGAGTTTTCCCGTGCGCTCGAGGACATTCACATGAATGTGGAGGCCCGTCTCGCCGAACTGATCGGTCCGGCGGCCGGACGGCTGCACACGGCTCGCTCGCGCAACGACCAGGTGGCGACGGATTTCCGCCTGTGGGTGCGCGATACGCTGGACACGCTCGACGCCCAATTGACGGAGCTGATGCAGGTGCTGGCCGAAAAGGCGGAAGCCCACGCCGCGGACGTCATGCCGGGCTTCACCCACCTGCAGTCCGCCCAGCCGGTGACTTTCGGGCACCATCTCCTGGCCTATGTCGAGATGTTTTCCCGTGACCGGGGCCGGGTGCGCGACGCGCGCAAGAGGATGAACGAATGCCCGCTGGGATCGGCGGCTCTTGCAGGCACCTCGTTTCCGATCGACCGGCATATGACCGCCTCGGCACTCGGCTTCGACCGGCCGACCGCGAATTCCCTCGACGGGGTGTCGGACCGGGATTTCGTGATCGAAGCTTTGGCGGCGGCGTCGATGACCGCGATGCATCTTTCCCGCCTGGCCGAGGAAATCGTGATCTGGTGCTCGGCGCAATTCGGTTTCGTGAAACTGTCGGACAAATTCTCCACCGGCTCGTCGATCATGCCGCAAAAGAAAAATCCGGATGCGGCGGAGCTTGTGCGCGCCAAGTCCGGCCGGATCTACGGCTCGCTTCAGGCGCTTCTGGTGATGATGAAGGGTCTGCCTCTGGCCTATTCCAAGGACATGCAGGAAGACAAGGAACAGGCCTTCGACGGGCTGGCCAGCATTTCCCTGGCGCTTGCCGCGATGACCGGAATGATGCGCGATCTCGAACCTGTGACCAAGGCCATGAAAAAGGCGGCTGGTTCGGGCTATTCCACGGCGACGGATCTGGCGGACTGGCTGGTCCGGGTGCTGGGTCTGCCTTTCCGGGACGCCCATCACGTCACCGGTCGGATCGTTGCGCTCGCGGTTGAGAAAAACGTCGAATTGCACAAGGTTCCTCTTGAAGAGATGCAGGCGGTCGAGCCGAAAATCACCGGGGAGATCTTTTCGGTGCTTTCGGTCGACAAGTCCGTGCGCAGCCGGACGAGCTTTGGCGGCACGTCGCCGGTCAACGTGCGCAAGCAGGCGCGGCGCTGGCTGAAGGAACTTTCGAAGGCCTGACGCAAGCCCTCGCGACGGCTGAGCGAAAGCGGTCTTGCCGAAATCCGTCAGCCGTGCGAGGAGAAGGTCAGGGGCAGAAAAACGGGATTGCCTGGATCCGCGCCGGGCAGAGGCGATGCCGGGTTGTCACTGCCGCGTGGATTTCAAGGGTCCCGGTGCCCGGACAATAGTCAATCTGGAAGGCGTTTTTTGCAATGACACTCCGCTTCGGATCTCTGGCGATCGTCGGCCTTTGCGCGGCATTGACCCTTGGCGGTTGCGGGCGAAAGGGCAGTCTGGAAAATCCGTCCAAGCCGACGACGGCAACGGCCGCCGTGGACCCGGCGGATGCCGCCGCACCTGTTGAGCCCGCCGACCCGCAAAGCGAAAAGTCCTTCTTCCTGGACTTTCTCATCAAGTAAAATTTTCAGCGTGGCATACGGTCTGCGCGATAGCCGCATGAGGGCTCCAATTGCATCATTTCGACTATAAAAACGGTGCCCTTTACGCCGAGGACGTTGCGATCGAAGACATTGCAAAGGCCGTCGGCACGCCTTTTTACTGCTATTCGACGGCGACGCTGACGCGACACTACGACGTGTTTTCATCGGCTTTCGGCGATATTTCCGCTCTGGTCTGCTACGCCATGAAGGCCAATTCCAACCTGGCGGTCCTGAAGACGCTGGCGGATCTCGGCGCCGGCATGGATGTGGTCTCGGAGGGCGAATTGCGCCGGGCCCGGGCCGTCGGCGTTCCGGCGGACAAGATCGTCTTTTCCGGCGTCGGCAAAACGGAAGCCGAGCAGGCCTACGCGCTTGAGGAAGGCATTCTCTGCTTCAACGTGGAATCCGAACCGGAGCTCATTCAGCTTTCCAGGGTCGCCAGCCAGATGGGCAAGACCGCGCGGGTCTCCATGCGCATCAACCCGGACGTGGACGCCAAGACCCATGCCAAGATCGCAACGGGCAAGGCGGAAAACAAGTTCGGCATCCCGTGGCAGCGCGCGCGCGAGGTCTATGCGGAGGCGGCAAGCCTTCCCGGCATCGAGGTGACCGGCATCGACATGCATATCGGGTCCCAGATCACGGACCTGAACCCCTTCGACAACGCTTTCGCGCTGTTGAGCGAGCTGATCGCCGATCTTCGGGGCGAAGGCCACAAGATTGATCATGTGGATCTCGGGGGCGGTCTCGGCATTCCCTATGTCACGGACAACAATCCGCCGCCCGATCCGGAAGCCTACGCGGCGGTGGTCAAGAAACATGTGCGCGCGCTCGACTGCAAGGTCCTGTTCGAACCGGGGCGGATGATCGCGGGCAATGCGGGAATTCTCGTGACCGAGGTCATCTACGTCAAGGAAGGCGCGGACAAGACCTTTGTCATTGTCGACGCGGCCATGAACGATCTTATCCGTCCGACGCTCTACGAAGCCTTTCACGAGGTCCGTCCCGTTCGGCAGGAAACCGGTGCTGAAGCGCGAATCAAGGCCGATATCGTCGGCCCCGTTTGCGAAACGGGCGACTTCCTGGCGCAGAATCGGGACATGGCTCGGGTAAATGCTGGGGATATGTTGGCCGTTTTTTCGGCGGGGGCATATGGAGCCGTTCAGTCCTGCACCTACAACTCCCGCCTGCTTGTGCCCGAAGTCCTCGTAAACGCAGATCAATTTTCGATAATCCGGCCACGGCCGAATTTCGACGATCTGCTCGGCCTTGACCGAATTCCCGATTGGCTCAAGAGTTCGTGAGAGCTCTCGCGAAAAATTAGTTGTTCCGACAGGTTGCCGGACGGCGTCCTTTGCCTCACCTTATATGATGGCCGTCGATCGCCGCGCGCTGCTCCGGCAAGCGCAGCGTGGCCGGGCGATCTGTAACCGGAGGCGCTTTTGACCCCGACTGACAGCAATCGAGACCCCGAACCGAAGATGGATCCGGAGCCTTATGGCTGGCGTTTCTTCGTCAAGGCCCGCCTGGACAGGATTGTCCGGCAAAGTCGTTGGGCTCTTTATGTCGAACGTTTCTGGCGCGCTTTTTTGCCGCTTCTTGTCGTCATCGGATTTTACGTCGGCCTGTCATGGCTCGGTCTCTTTCTGGCCTTGCCGGCCTGGGCAGGCCCGCTGGGCATCATTGTCTTTCTGGGGGTGGCCGCCTGGGCGGCGAAGGATCTCTTCAGGCTGAGGTGGCCGACGCGGGGGGACGCGCTTGCCCGTGTCGAAAAATCGTCCGGTTTCCAACACCGTCCGCTGACTGCGCTGGAGGATGAGCTTTCGGTCGGGGCCGGGGACCCGGAAAGCCAGGCCATCTGGGCCCTGCATCAGCGCCGGACCGCCGAAGCCGTTGCCGCGGTCCGGGCGCAGCCGCCAAGTCCGCAGGCGTTTCGGCGCGACCCCTGGGCGCTCCGCGTCCTTGCGGCAAGTCTGGTGGTCATCGGTTTTTACGCCGCGCATGGCGATTATGGCGGCCGCCTCGTCTCGGCCTTTCAAAATCCATTCACGACCGTGGAGCCGCCGAGCCGGCTCGATGCCTGGGTCACGCCGCCGCTCTATACGAGCGAGCCGCCGATTTACCTGACCGGCGAAAGTGCGCAGCTGCGCGACCCGTCCGCACCGATTTCCGTGCCCGAAGGGGCCATACTCGTGGTCAGGAGCCAGGGTGCGCCCGGCCTGACCATGACCTTTGCCGGGGTCGACGATGCCGAACCCGCGTTGATCGAACCGGTGGAAACAGGCGATCCCGCGGATCCGGATCTAACCAAGCTGTTACCGGTGGAGCGCAGACTTGAGCTTCAGACAACCGGCGTCGTTGAAGTTGCCAACGGCGACGATCCCCTGATGAGTTTCGTCTTCGCGGTCCGCCCGGACGATGCGCCGGAAATCCGGCTGGTCGACGACCCGGAACCCCAGCTCAGCGGAGCGCTGAAGTTTTCCTATCTGGTAAACGATGATTACGGCGTGGTGTCCGCGGAAGCCGCCATTGCGCCTCTTCCCAACCCGGATCACGGGGATCGGGTTCCCCGGCCGCTGGTCGAAGCGCCGCAGTTCCCGCTTTCTCTGCCGCCGCGCGCCGGAACCGCCAAGACGGCGGAAACGATCCGGGATCTCACCTCGCATCCCTGGGCGGGCTCGGAAGTCGATTTGACGCTGATGGCCAGGGATCAGGCCGGCCAGGAAGGGCGTTCGCCCGCTTACCGGATCACGCTGCCGCAGCGCAGGTTCGCCAAACCCCTTGCAAGGGCGGTCGTGGAGCAGCGGCGCAATCTTGCACTGGACGCGCAGAACCATGCGCAGGTCATCACCGCCATGGACGCACTGATGCTTGCGCCCGAGCTGTTCGGCATCAAGCCGCGCAACTACCTCGGCATGCGGTTCGCCTACGGGCATCTGATCGCCGCCCGGTCCGATGAAGAGCTGAAGGACCTGCTGCCGCTCTTGTGGGATCTGGCACTGTCGATCGAGGACGGCGATCTTTCGGCGGCGGAGCGCAAGTTGCGCGATGCCCAGGAGGCGTTGCGCAAGGCGCTGGAGGAAGGCGCAAGCGACGAGGAAATCGCCAAGCTGACCCAGGAACTGCGTGAGGCGCTCAACGAATACATGCAGGCTCTGGCCGAGCAGATGCGCCAGAATCCGCAGGTCATGCAGCCGTTCGACAGCAACCAGCAGACGATCGACCAGCAGGACCTGAGCGAAATGCTGGACAAGATCGAGGAACTGGCGCGCACCGGTTCGCGGGATGCGGCGCGCGAATTGCTTGCTCAAATGCAGCAGATGCTGGAGAACCTCCAGGCCGGGCGCCCCCAGATGATGCCCGAAGGCATGACCAGCGAAATGATGGAAATGCTGAATCAGCTCGGAGAAATGATCCAGAAGCAGCAGCAGCTCATGGATCAGACCCACAAGTTCAATCAGGATCAGCAGCAGCCCGGCGGCCAGCAGCAACAGGGCCAGCAACAGCAGCTGACCCAGGAACAGCTTGAGCAGATGCTCAAGCAGCTTCAGGAAGGCCAGGGCGATCTCGCGCAGCAGCTCCAGCAGCTGATGGACCAGCTTGGCCAGAACGGTATGGGCCAGAACGAGGCTCTGGGCGAAGCCGGCGAATCCATGGGTCAGGCCCAGGACTCCCTCGGTCAGGGTCAGGGGCAGCAGGCGCTCGGTCAGCAGGGCAACGCCCTTGACGCCCTCAGACGCGGTGCGCAGGGCTTGACCGAACAGATGATGGGCCAGCAGGGCGAAGGCATGGGCTCGCCCGGCGGACCGTCGCCGATGGATGAGGATCCTCTCGGCCGGCCACGCAGGACCGAAGGGCCCGATCCCAACAACCGGGTGCAGATTCCAGATGAGATCGACGTTCAGCGGGCCCGGCGTATTCTTGAGGAACTCCGCCGCCGGTTCTCCGATCCCTCGCGTCCGCGGCTCGAACTCGAGTATCTCGAGCGCCTGCTCAAGCGCTACTAGAGTCCTTCCCGGTCATCTTGAACCATTTGATGGCTTTTGACGGCTCGCTCGGCAGGGCGCGTCGCAAAATGCGATGCGGTGCATCGTGCAAGTGGCGCAACGCTGCCGATGGGCCGTCAAAGGTCACCCGGATCGGACAAAAGCGAGTAAAAAATCACTCTCTTAGGGACGGACATGTGAAGAGATACTCATTCTCGAAAAACAAAGCCCCGCCTCTGGCGGGGCTCCCGGTCCGTCGGACATACAAGCCGAATCAGGCGTATCGGCGCGTTTCGCCGGGCAGTTCGCCGGCGATAGCGCCCCGCACGGCCTTGCGTATGTCGGCAAGCGAGAAGGGTTTGGCGACGACGTCGTGAACCAGGGCATCCAGGCCGCTGGCCCGCTCGCGCTGGTCCGCGAAGCCGGTCATCAACAGGATGGGCAGCTCGGGATAATCGCGTGCGGTATGGAGGGCGAGCGCGATCCCGTCCATGACAGGCATCTTGATATCGGACAGGAGCAGGTCGTAGCCGCCTTCGTTCCGGGTCAGGACTTCAACCGCTTCGCCGCCGTCTTCCGCCACTTCCACGGAATGTCCGTCCAGTTCCAGAGCGCGTTTCACGAAGCTGCGTACCGCTTCGTCGTCTTCAGTAAGAAGAATGCGAGCCATGCTCACTCTCCCGTCTTGCCATCTGCCGCCGCGTCGGGGGCAACATATCCAATGTAAGGCAACTGCCGCCAAGCATGGCCCATATCCATACCATATCCGACGACGAACTTATCAGGACAGGTAAACCCGACATAATCGGCAGATATGGCAGCTTTACGGCGCTCCGGTTTGTCGAGGAGGGCCGCGATCTTTACCGAACGGGCGTCGCGGCTCAACAAGCTTTCCCGCGCGAACGCAAGCGTTCGGCCCGATTCGAGTATATCGTCCACCAAGAGTATGTCGCGGCCGTTAACGTCACTTTCAACATCGCGCAAAATCCGGATATTTTCCGAACCTTCCGTTCCGGCTCCGTAGGAGGACAGGTGAAAAAACTCCACTTCGGGCTCCAGGCCGGCGCGGTGCATGGCGCGCAAAAGGTCCGCCGCAAAGATGAAACTTCCTTTCAGAACGGCGACAACCAGAAGGTTGCGAGGTTTGCTCTCGGCAATCTCGTCCGCAAGCGCGGCAACCCGCAGGGCAATGGCATCTTCATCGAAAAGTGTGTGAATATCGGTGGTCATGGTTACTCAAGTACAACTTGCCGGCGGCCGCGATCGACGAACCGGACCTGGATATCGGAGGATTCGTTGGGCGGATCGGCCAAAATGGTTCTGAACCGGGTTTCGTCCAGGCCATTCAACGATTGCGTTCTGGGCTCTACAGTCCAAGCGTAAATTTCTTGCGAACCGGCGTTGCGAATCGACAGCCGGACGGCCGGAACGGTGTTCGGCTCTTCCAGGAGGTTCCGGATCGAGCCTTCGACAACCAGAACCGTTTTCCCGGACTCGTCTTCCGTGAAGGTGCGCAGATTACGGAATTCCAGGCCGCGCAGATTGACATCAAGGCCGACCAGGCGGAACAGGCTGGCGAGGTCGGGCGATTGTTTGACGATGTCGTTGCGCATCAGCACCAGAACGGTGCAAACGGCCAGGGCGGCGCCGAACAGCGCCAGTCCGCCGACGCGCTTGTAGTTGCGCCGCGCAAGCCAGCGCATGACCGCGCCAATCTGGTCTTTCCGGAACTTGTCCGGGTTAACGACGATTTTGGGACGTTTCGCATGGGACTCGATGTCGGATTCGACACCCGAGTCGTCTTCGTCCTGCTCGGATTCCATGTCTGCGGCGAAT
Organism: Roseibium aggregatum; assembly: GCF_017309185.1. Lineage (GTDB taxonomy): Bacteria > Pseudomonadota > Alphaproteobacteria > Rhizobiales > Stappiaceae > Roseibium > Roseibium aggregatum_B. The sequence goes on from NZ_JAEKJZ010000006.1 coordinate 229,543, forward strand.
CTGTCTTCATCCGCCGCGGTTTCAGGAGCCGTGAAAGTGGGGCTGAACGCCTCCGGTTCCTCTTCACCGTCAAGGTCTTCGTCGGGCCCGGTGTCCAGGGTTTCCTCGCGGGCATCGGCCGCCCAGTCCGCCTCGTCCCTGTCGGCGCCGGCAGCGTCCGCCGCGGTGTCGTTCGAGGTCTTGTCCGTTCCTGCCTTGGAAATCGGTTCCAGATCTTCCTCGTCCTCGGAAGACACGAACCAGCGGTTGCCGCATTTGGCGCATTTGACGCTGCGGCCCTCCGGCCCAAGGGCCTCCGCCTTGATCTCGTAGGACGTGCTGCAGTGCGGACATTTGATCTTCATGTCAGAAGACCTTTCGTCATGGCATGCTCTGGGTTAGGGCTCCAGAAGACTGAGAGCGTGACCGGCGGCTCCATATCCGGCACGAAATTCTGGACAAACGCCAGTGAACACCGTGACGGGTTTTGCGACCTCCAATGGACATTTATATGATTAATGCACCGTTAACGGCCTGGCTATAGCGTTTGGTCTATCAACAGGAGAGTGTTTGAGTGATCCGCTTCGAGAATGTCGGATTGAGATACGGCATGGGTCCCGAAATCCTGAGAGACCTCAGCTTTCAGATCGAGCCGCAGTCCTTTCAGTTTCTGACCGGTCCGTCAGGCGCGGGAAAAACCAGCCTGATCCGGCTCCTGTTCATGTCCCTGCGTCCGACCCGCGGCCTGATCAAGGTGTTTAACCGCGATCTGAGCGTGATCGACAAGCAGGAATTGCCGAAACTGCGGCGCAAGATCGGTGTGGTCTTTCAGGATTTCCGGCTGCTGGACCACCTGACGACCTACGAAAACGTCGCGCTGCCGCTCAGGGTGATCGGCAAGGAGGAGGCGGAGTACCGCTCCGATGTGATCGATCTTTTGAAATGGGTCGGTCTCGGCGACCGGATGCATGTTCTGCCGCCCGTGCTTTCGGGCGGCGAAAAACAGCGCGCGGCGATTGCACGGGCACTCATCACCCGGCCGGAAGTTCTGCTCGCGGACGAGCCGACCGGTAACGTCGATCCGCCGCTTGCGCGTCGCCTGTTGCGTCTGTTTATCGAATTGAACAAACTCGGCACTTCCGTTGTGATTGCGACCCACGATATCGCGTTGCTGGAACAGGTGGATGCGCGTCGCATGGTTCTGGCGGACGGCCGCCTTTCGATTTTTGACTAGGCGGACGCATGGCTGAGACCCAGGACGAAAAGAATCAGGGCGGCGGGAAGAAGCCCGCATCCGGTTCGGACGTGAAGCCGCCCCGGCGCATGATACGGCCGAAGCGGTCCGGCGGACCGAAGAAAAAACCCGCGGCTCAACCGAATCAGCCGGACCTGGGCGACGCGGCCAAGCTCCGTCCCGCCGCCGCGATCGTCCCGCCGCAGTCGGTGGCGGGACGTGCCTTGACGCTCGTTGTCGCGATCATGAGCTTTCTGGCCTGCCTGACCGTTGGCGCGGTCTCGGTGGTCTGGGATGCCGCCGATGCCTGGCAGAACGACCTTGTCCGGGAAATCACCATTCAGATCCGGCCGAACGAGGGCGTCGATATGCTTCGCGAAATCGACAAGGCTGTGGCTCTGGCGCAGGAATTTCCCGGCATCGGGTCCGTTCGCGCGCTTTCGGACGCGGAGACCAAGTCGCTTCTGGAACCGTGGCTCGGGGAAGGGCTGGAACTCGAAGGCCTACCGGTTCCAAGGCTGATCCAGATCACGGTGGACGATCCGGAGCTTTTGAACCTCGACCAGTTGAAGAGCCTGGTATCGCAGCAGGTCAGCGGCGCGAGCGTCGACGACCATTCGATCTGGACCTCCCGCCTGTCGGCGATGGCCGGCGCGGTCGTCATCGGGGGAGTCGCGATCATGGTCCTCGTGCTCGGTTCAATGGTTCTCAGCGTCGTTTTCGCCACCCAGGCGGCGATGGCCGGCAACAAGGATGTCGTGTCCGTTCTGCATTTTGTCGGGGCCGAGGACAGTTTCATCGCCCGGGAATTTCAGCGGCACTTTCTGATGCTCGGCCTGAAGGGCGGGGTTTCGGGCGGTCTTGCGGCGATTCTTTGCTTCATTGTCCTGGATATGCTGACACGGCAAAGCTCCGGCCAGGCGGGCACCGATCAGCTTTCGGCGCTGTTCGGACCGGTGTCCGTCAGCCTGCCCGGTTATTTCGGCGTCTTCGGAGTTATCTTCCTCGTCGCCATCCTGACTGCCCTAACGTCCGGTCTGGCTGTCAAGGCCCACCTTGCGAAAGTGGATTGATTTTGTTCGCCAATGCCGTGAAATTGGCAGAATCATCTATCATGGTGCGGCTATGACACAGGCCAACACAGTTATCGGCTCCGCATTGGAGGATCGTGTTCCGGCTGCCAGGGAACGGCATGGGTCTCCGCCGCGTGAAGAGGGAAGGGCGGAAGAGCTGTCCGGCACTGAAACAGGCCGCTTGCGGAAAAGGCGTTCCGGATTGCGAATCGCTTTTGTCGCGGTTGTCGTCGCGCTGATGGCGGGCGCCGTCGGCCAGTTCGTGTTCTTCGCCCACAAGATTGCATCGGCCAAGGTGCCGGAAACGGCGAACGCGGACGCAATCGTTGTCCTGACCGGCGGTCACGCCCGGGTCAACGAAGCCATCAGGCTTCTGGAGGAAGGCCGGGCGAACCGGCTCCTGATCTCCGGCGTGCACCCGGGAACCACGCGGGAGCAGCTTGCCGTGGTCACCTCCTCGCACAAGCCGCTGGAAAAAGGCAGTGTCGATCTGGATCGCGTGGCGCTCAACACGGCGGGAAATGCGGCGGAAACCGCAAGCTGGGTCCGCAAGAACGGGTTTAGCTCGCTCCTCCTCGTCACCAGCGCCTATCACCTGCCAAGGGCGGAGGCGGAGCTGTCGGGCGCTCTGCCGGACGTGATGCTGATTTCCTATCCGGTTTTTTCCAAGGATCTGAAGCTGGACGCCTGGTACAAGGAGCCGGCAACGATGCGCCTTCTCATTCGAGAATATGTGAAGTATATCGTTGCCCGGCTGCGGATAACCGTGATGGGCGTGCGCTGACGGCGCCGGGTCCTCGCAGGGCGGCCACCTCGTCTCTTCAGTCTGACGGTGCCATGGTTTTTCTGCGTTCCTCTCTCTTTCAGATCCTGTTTTATCTGGTCACGTTTTTCCTGATGATCCTGTTCTCGCCGGTCATGCTGCTGCCGCGCAAATGGGGCTGGTGGGTGGTGCCGACGTGGTCGAACGCACTGCAGCTCGTGATGCGTTTCACCGCCGGGATCAAGGTGGAGATCCGCGGCAGGGAAAACCTGCCGAAGGGCGGCTTCATAGCCGCGATGAAACACCAGTCCGCCTGGGAAACCGTGGCCCTGATCCCGCTGTTCAGAAGTCCGACCTTTATCCTGAAGCGGGAACTGCGCTGGATTCCGATTTTCGGCTGGTATACCGCCAAATTCAAACAGATCCCGATCAACCGCGGCAAACGCACGGAAGCCCTGGCGGCGATGATGGAAGCGGCGCGCGAAGCGATCGCCGAAGAGCGCCAGATCCTGATCTTTCCGGAAGGGACGCGGCGGCCTGCGGGAGCCGACCCGCAGTACAAGTTCGGCGTCGCTCATCTCTACAAGGACCTGAATTGTCCGGTCGTACCGATTGCCCACAACGCCGGGCTCTATTGGCCGCGGGCGTCCTGGAAGGTCTATCCCGGTACGATCATCGTCGAGATCCTGCCGCCGATCGAACCGGGCCTGAAGCCTGATGCGTTTCACCGGCGTATGGTCGATGACATCGAAGCGACAAGCAACCGGCTGATCGAGGAGGCGCGCCGGGCAAAGCACCCGTCGCCGGTGTTGCTGTCCCTGCCGTCCGTTTCGCAGCCCGAGAGCTGAGCCGGTAATACCAACCTCAACAAACAAGACCCTAGTTGATGAGGTTGGAATAAGGCGCCGGACTATTCTTCGAGCGGCAATTCGCCCGGATCGTCGAAATCGCTGGTGCCGCGCCGGCTCAGTTTGGCCTTGGCGGTCTTGCGGAACTGCCAGCCGACAGACGGGTTTTCCTGAAGCGATCCGGAAATCACGATCTGCTCCGATTTCCGGTGACCGTAGACATCCGAGAGATAGATACTTTCTTCAAGCGACAATTCGCAACCGGGCGCCTCGAACTCCCAGGCTTCGCCGTCCCGGCACACCACCAGAACGGCGGAGCCCGCGCGGATCAGGGATGTGCGCAGCCCGGGATAGAGGTGAAACCGGATTGCGTACCGATGCTCGGGGTCGACGCGCGCGACCGCGGCGAGCGTGTCGATACCGTCCAGCACCGTGCCATCCCCCGACAATCGCATGTCGCGTTCGTGAATGACCTGGAATTCCTCCGCGTAGCCGTCATGGGAGGCGGTGATCCGGCTGCCCGCCGCGTCGTCCTCGCGGTCGACGGGGACGTTTTCCGGTCCGTAAAGGATCGGCGCGCCGAGCAAATGGCCGAAAGGCTTTTCGGAAAGAAACCGGCAGGAGGATGTGTCCTCGACCGTTATCGTCGAATGGGCGGCCGTTGACCGGCTGACCTTGCGCCAGAGCGGGTTCGACCGGGGCGACACCCCGCAATTGACGATCATCCGGTTCGTTCCGGACGAAAACTCAAACGACAGGCAGCCGGCATGCGCGTCGCCGGAAACGCCAAGCGCCGGGGGGCGCCCGGTATCGATCAGGACCACCGAGTCGCCGCCGCTCAGTCGCTGATAACCCGAATGCGGCGCATTTGTCGGCGGTGCGCCTCGGGCGTCGTCGTAGGCGAGGATCGTCGCCACCAGATCGCTCGGGGTCGAGCCCATGCCGTTGAAATGGGCCAGCATGCCGTCGCCGTGGCGGAAGAAGCGCAGAAGCGGCATCATCCTGTCCACCGACTGCAGCATGGCCGGCGGCATTTCCAGTCCCTGGGCCACGAAGGCCTGCCGAACGGGAAGAAGATCCGTCAGGATTTCGATCAGCGCACGGGGGTTTCTGGAAATGTGCCCGCCGTCCGGCAGGATCTGGCGCGACAGTTCATGTTCAAGACGGCGGATGCTTTGACGCGCGAAACGGCCCTGGCCGGCCATGGAGATGCAGGCCGAGGCGATGGCGAGCGCCGCCTGCAGCCGTTCCACGCCGTCTTCCGTCTCGTTGATCGTCTGGCGCAGATAGCGGACCTGCCGTGCCAGGGATTTCACGAAGCGCCGGTAATAATCGTGGTCGCCGTCCTGAAGCAGGAAGGGCGAGTGGGAAAGCCAGGACAGGATGCGACGGGTGACGACGGCGGCTTCCCAGCCGATATCGTGCCACCGGCCGCTGAACTTGATCCAGTCCTCCACCAGGGCCCGGGCGTTCTGGCGGGCGATCTGGCTGTCGGCGGTCCGCAGGTCCCTGAGCCAGCCGAAACTGTGCAGCTCGCGCTGCCAGTCCTCGTGCACCGCCTTCAGTTCGAAGGGCGAACGGCCTTGGGTTTCGACGAGATGGCCGGAAAACAGAAAACGTCCGCCATAGATATCGGCGGCATTGGTCGCATCCGCTGTCCGCAAGTCCTGTGGCGCGATGAGCAGTCGCGACGGCACAGCCGAAAACGGCTGCATGCGGAACAGCGGTCCGCCATGCATCCATTTCAGGGAACGTTGCCAAATATGCAATGCCACAAGACGCCAGATCCGGCCTCTCTCATTTAGACTTGCGATACTCACCAAACCATCCCCGGCATCGATGGCTTTTGCGCTGCGATAGGAGTTCTCCGGTCATCAAAATTGAAAACGTGCTGTTAAGGTTAGCATTTCATTTAAAGAATCATTGCAAATGAACCGTTTATGCGACGTTAAAACCGCCTGAATCTGGCGGCGAAAAAACCGTCCAGCCCCGTTGCGTCCGGGCTTTTCCCCGCTTCATGGCACGGAAGGCAGCGTAACAGGCCGGATGCCGTCACGCATTGGGACAGTCCGCCAACTTCCTCTGCGTCAACCGGAACGAGTTCAACCTTGCCGCTCTGGCGCTCCAAGAACGCTTCCACCTGCCTTTCGCCTTCCTCCGGCTCCAGAGAACAGGTGCAATAGACGATCAGGCCTCCGGGCCTGACCCAGGCGAGAACCCGGTCGAGCAGTTCACGCTGGATTTCCGCGAGTTTTTCGATGTCGTAGGGTTTCTTGATCCAAGGCACGTCCGGATGCCGCCGGATGGTTCCCGTGGCGCTGCAGGGGGCGTCGAGCAGAACCGCGTCGAATGGCGCCTCCGGTTGATAATCCCTGAGATCGGCGGCAACCGCGGTCACTTCCAGACCCAGGCGGGTCATGTTTTCCTCCAGACGCTTGAGACGGCTTTTGGAAATATCGATGGCGGTCACATCCGCGCCGGCGGCGGCCAGTTGCGCTGTCTTGCCGCCGGGCGCGGCACACAGATCTGCGACCCTCAAGCCTTTGACATTGCCCAACAGACATGCAGGCAAGGCGGCGGCGGCATCCTGAACCCACCAGGCGCCTTCGGCAAATCCCTCCAGGGCTTCGACAGGCCCTTTTTCCGTCAGCCGGATGCTGCCTGTGCCGACAGGTTGCCCGCCGAGCTTTTCCGCCCAGAGGTCCGGATCGTCGCGGATGGACAGGTCCAGGGCTGCTTCGCCCTGGTGCGCCCTGGCAATGGCCCTGGCGGTTTCCTCGCCATAGGCGCCGCGCCAGCTCTCCAGCAGCCAGTCCGGCGTGTTCAGCGCCTCCGCGTCCAGATCCGCCGTGATTTCGTCTCGTTCGCGCCCGAGGCGGCGGAGCACGCCGTTGACCAGACCCTTGTATGGCCGCGCCCGGCGGTCGAGACCGGCATGGTCCACGGCAAGCGACACCGCCGCCCGGTCCGGGATCTCCATGAACAGCATCTGGGCGATGGCGACATGCAGGATATCGAGCACCCGACCGGTCTTTTCCGGTATCCGCCGGTCCAGCAACCGCTCCAGGATTTCCGCGATTTCGCCCCGGTGACGCAGGGCCGTGCCCACGATCGCCCGCACGAGCGAACGGTCGTTGCCGGCAAGCGCGCGGAAACCGGAATGGCCGGATGTGGTGTCCAGTTCGCCGTCGAGGGGGCGCTTCTTGTGAACGACGTTGCCAAGAATGTCGGCGGCCGTCTTGCGCGCGGCGAAACCGGGTTTTTCCGTGCGGTCCGTCGCTTGTGGTTTGTTCGCTTTGGCAGGCCGTTTGGTCAAGGAAGTAGTCCGATACGAGTCCGAGAAACCGGATTTGGAGCGTGCCGCATTCGTCCGGAAACACCTGTATCGCTTTTGCGTCTAAATTTCTGATTTCAGACAGCGAGAAGCGATACTGGAAAATGCGATTTGCTCTTAAGTCAAACGCCGCAAACCGGAGGTCCGGTCGCGGCGCATTAAGTGCATGTTAGTGTGCAAACGATCCATAAGGAAGCGGTTTCTCGCGTGCAGGGTTGTCACCTCCCCCCACACCTCAGGACGAGGGGGTGAAAAGCAGTGCCGGTACATCACCCCAAAAACCGCTACCCCCACGGTCCACGCGGATGGCGCGGCGTGCTGTCCTGTGCCGGGCGGCTGCCGCTCCATGGTCCGGAATGAGACGGAGCCGCTTGGGAAAAGGAGGCGCGGCCACCCGTGCCCAGTCCGCTGTCGGACAATCTGCGCAGTTCGGCGATGCGGTTTTCCGTTGCCGGGTGGGTAGAGAACAGGTTGTCCATGCGCTCGCCGGAGAGCGGGTTCATGATGAACATATGTGCCGTTGCCGGATTGGCTTCCGCATCGGGGTTGTGAATGCGCTCGACGCCGCCGGAAATCTTGGCGAGCGCGGAGGCGAGCCACATGGGTTCGCCGCAGATCTCAGCCCCCATGCGGTCGGCGGCATACTCCCGGGTCCGCGAGATCGCCATCTGCACCACCATCGCCGCCATCGGCGCGACCACCATCATCAGGATCACTCCGACGATGCCGAGCGGGTTGTTGCGGTTGTTGCCGAAGAAGAAGGCGAAGTTGGCGAGCATGGAAATCGCTCCGGCGATTGTCGCCGTGATCGTCATGATCAGCGTGTCGTGATTCTTCACATGGGCCAGCTCATGGGCCATGACACCGGCCACTTCCTCCGGCGTCAGCATGTTCAACAGGCCGGTGGTCGCCGCGACGGCGGCGTTTTCCGGGTTGCGGCCGGTGGCAAAGGCGTTCGGCTGCGGATTGTCGATGATGTAGACCTTCGGCATCGGCAGGCTGGCGTTCTGCGCCAGCCGCTCCACCATGCGGTAATAGTCCGGCGCGCTTCGGGCGTCGACCTCGCGCGCATGATGCATGCGCAGGACCATCTTGTCCGCGTTCCAGTAGCTGAACAGGTTCATGGCAGCGGCAATTCCCAGGGCAATGACCATGCCCGACTGGCCGCCGATCATGAAGCCGATACCCATGAAGAGGGCGGTCATCGCCGCCAGAAGCATTGCTGTGCGAACGTAATTCATCGCAGCTTCGATCCGTTCCGGTTCCGTTTCAGAGCCCTTGTTCCAGGGCTCAGGTCAGCCTGAAGATGGGTATTGCTGCCATTCTTGGCAAGTTTGACCTATATTGTAAGAGGACACTCCCGAAACCGTAGAACGGACTTGCAGCATTCTCATGACGGACACCCCGCGCGACCTCTTCAGCCAGAGCGAAGTTCCTTCGTTGAAAGCCTCCAACGATGACACCCCGAAAAAGAAGTTCGAGGATCTGCCGCCGGCTGCCCAACGCGCGCTGAAGGAAGCCGAGGCCCGTCGCACGCAGATCGACGAAAAGCAGAACTCCATGCCGCAGGAGGTCAACGGCCGCGGCGGTCTGGAACCGACCCGCTACGACGACTGGGAAATCAAGGGCCTGACGGTGGATTTCTAGGGTTGCGGACTCAAAGCTCCGCTAACTTCGTCACCTCCGCCGCAATCGCCTTCGCCAGGCCCGCCTGCAATTCCGGGTCGAAATGGATCGCGTCCACCGGGCTTGCCGAAATCACCGTGCCCGTGTCGAAAAACGCCGCGCCGTATTCCGCTGCTTTCAGCCGGTAGCAGTCCGCCAGTTTTTTCGATTCTTCCACGGCGGTTTTCGGAAACAGCTCCGCGAACGGTGTGCCTTCAAGCGCGCCTAATGGCGGCGGTGCCATCAAAAGCACCTTCGGCGCGCGGCCTTCCACGTCGTCGGTCGGACGGCGGGCGAAATCGAGCAGCCGGCCCATGGCCGTCGCGATCGTTTCCGCGTTCATGGAAAACCGGGTCTGCAGGTCGTTGGTGCCCAGCATGACGATCAGGATATCGATCGGCATATGGGTCTTGCGCACGGTGGCGAGATGCTGAAGCCCGTTCTTGTCGCCCTTGACCGGGTCCTCGAAGACGGTCGTGCGGCCGTTCAGACCCTCTTCGATCACATAAAACGCTTCTCCGAGTTCCTTTTGCAGGAGCCTCGTCCAGCGGACGTCGTGACCGTAGCGGGACCGGTCGACCGGATCGAATCCCCAGGTCAGCGAATCCCCGAAACAGACAACGGTCAAAGGTTCCTTGCGCACACCCAGTCTCCGGTTTTTCGTGTGGTTCCGATTTGTTGCGACCGGTCTTAGCACGATTTGGGTAAGGGGGAGATGGTTGTGATCCCGCTGGCTCCCTTCTCTCCCTCAAGGGGGGAGACGGGAGCAAGACAAAAAGCCGCATTCTGAGGAGCGAGTGAATTCGCGTCTCCGCCGGATGAGAGAGTGGACGCAATCTTTCCCCTTGTGAAAACCGTATCCAAGTGCCGTTGGTTAATAAGAGCTTTACCATGTGGGCGATAGGGTCGGTGGCAAGTTTTGCGTAACCACTGCCGGATCATCGATGACTGCCAGTAAACAAGCCTATCGGCGCGGCGCTTCACTGCCGGGCTCCAATCCCTTTCAACGCCTTGCCGACCTTCTTGACGGCGAGACCCCCGGTCTCGAGCCGATCGTCATGACCATCGGCGAGCCGCAGCATGCCTTTCCCGACTTCACGGCGGATGTTCTTGCGGAGAACATGGCCGATTTCCGCCGCTATCCGCCGATTGCCGGCACGCCTGCTTTCCGCGAGGCTATCGCCGACTGGCTGGACCGTCGCTACAATCTCGGCGGCGCCATCGACCGGGAAAACGGCGTCCTGCCGCTGAACGGATCGCGCGAAGGCCTGTCCTTCGGAGCGATTGCCGCGCGCGACCAGCTGGACAAGGGCCTCGACCACCCGGTCGTGATCCTGCCGAACCCCTTCTACCAGACCTATGCGGCCGCGGCCCATGTGGCCGACGCCGAAGCCGTTCTCCTGGACGCGGTCGAGGGAAATCATTTTCTGCCCGATCTGGACGGTCTCGATCCAGACCTTTTGGAGCGCACCGTCGCCTTTTACGTTGCCTCGCCGACCAACCCGGAAGGCTATGTCGCCGATATTGCCTACTGGCAACGCCTAATCGGGCTGGCCCGCAAGCACCGGTTCTTCATTTTCGCCGACGAGTGCTATTCGGAAATCTACCGCGACGCCCCGCCACCCGGCATTCTGGAAGCGGCGCACGCCATGGGAACGGGGTTTTCCAATATCATTGTTTTGAACTCGCTGTCGAAGCGCTCCAACCTGGCGGGTCTGCGCTGCGGCTTTGCCGCCGGCGATCCGGAGTTCCTCAGGAAATGGGTCAGGTTCCGCGGGCTCGCCGCCCCGCAGGTTCCTCTGCCGGCCCAGGCCGTTGCCGTCCGGGCCTATGGCGACGAGGCCCATGTGATCGAGAACCGGCGCCTCTACAACGCAAAATTCGAAGCCGCCGAACGCCACCTTGGTCCGATCCTCGGTCCGGTGACGCCCGAGGCCGGTTTCTTTCTCTGGCTGAACGTCGAGAAGTGGGGCGACGGCGTGACGGTCACCCGGAAACTTTGGGGCGATATCGGCGTGAAGGTTCTGCCAGGAAGCTTCCTTGCCTCGGATCAGTCCGACGGCAGCAATCCGGGCCGGCATTTCATCCGGATCGGACTGGTCGCCCCGTTTGACCAATGCGAAACCGCCCTGGGACGGCTGGCGAACTGGTTGGGAGAAAACGCATGAGACGGGCCACTGCAATCCGCGGCAACGGCCGCCGCTCCTCCGTCGATCTTCTGGACACGGAAAGCCCGGTCAAACGCTTTTTGAGGCGCAATCTGACAGGCGCCGCAGGGCTCGGTGTCATCGCGGTGGCCGCGATGCTCGCCGCAGCGCTCGCCACATGGTCGGTCTCGGACCCAAGTCTCAATCATGCGACCGAAGGTCAGGTCCGCAACGCGCTCGGCGCACCCGGCGCCATTGTCGCCGACGTGCTGATGCAGACAATAGGCCTTGCGACCGCCGTCATTCTGATTCCTCTAGTCCTGTGGGGCTGGCGGCTTCTGGCCGGCCACGCGCTTGGCATCGGCAAAAAGCGGCTTCTCTACTGGTTGGCGGGCTCAAGTCTTGCGGCCGGTGCGCTTGCAGCCCTGCCGGTGCCGGAAAGCTGGCCGCTGCCGACCGGGCTCGGCGGGTTTTTCGGCGACATGGTTCACCGGGTGCCGGCGGCGATCACCGCAAACATGACCAGCGGAGCGGCCACGATCGTCGGCGGTCTCGGTCTCGGTGTGCCGGCCGTCCTGTGCCTTTTGAAGGCCGCCGGCTGGATCCGCGTCAGAGACCGCGAGATGGAGCGGATCGAACCGGCGGCGCAGCCGAAAGGCCATGGCCGGTCGATCGAGGAGGATCTCGGCCTGGATGAAGACGACTCCCGCCTCGGTCTGGTCATGAGCGCCTTTGTCGGCCAGTTGGAACACTGGGGCCTGCTGGCGCTTGCCCAGGTCCGGCGTGTCGCAGGTTTGAAACGCTCGCAACCTCGCGAGGAGGAATACTGGGAAGAAGACGATCCGGAAGCGGGCTACGAGCCTGAAGACAGTCGGCAGGGCAACCGCCTGAAGGCCTTCCGGCGCGCCCTTGCCGGCCGCCTGATGCCGGAAGACGACGACGGGCTGGACGAATTCTACGAGCGCGGCCGCGACGACGATCCGGACGAGGATCCCTATCTGGAAGAGGGTTACGCGGACGAGGGGGAAAGTTTCGCTCCCGACGAACTGCTGATCGACAAGGGACCGGTCGAAGGCCGCCCCGCGGTGCCGATCGGCATCGCCGCGCCACCCGCCGCGCCAACGGGCCCGGCAGGGTCCATGGCACCGGCGCAAGCACCGCAGGCCGGGCGGGTGATTCCGCCCGCGCCCCGGCCAAAACAGAGCAAACGGGCAATCGACGAAGCCCAGCCCTCCTTCCTCGGCGCACCCGAGGAATACGAACTGCCGCCGCTGCGCCTTCTGGCCGAACCCAAGACGGGCGGCAAGGTGCCCGGGCTTTCCGCCGACGCCTTGGAACAGAATGCCCGTATCCTGGAAGGCGTCCTGGAGGATTTCGGCGTGCGCGGCGAGATCATCGAAGTCCGCCCCGGTCCCGTCGTCACGCTCTACGAGCTGGAACCCGCGCCGGGCATCAAGTCCTCGCGCGTGATCGGTCTGGCCGACGACATCGCCCGCTCCATGAGCGCCATTTCCGCCCGTGTCGCCGTCATTCCCGGCAAGAACGCAATCGGCATCGAACTGCCGAACGCCCGGCGTGAAACCGTCTATCTCCGGGAGCTTCTGGCGGCCCAGGATTTCGAGAAATCCAAGGCCAAGCTGGCGCTGGCGCTCGGCAAGACCATCAACGGCGAAAGCGTCGTTGCCGATCTGGCGCGCATGCCGCACCTGCTCGTTGCCGGGACCACGGGGTCCGGCAAGTCGGTGTCCATCAACACCATGATCCTGTCGATCCTCTACCGGCTGACGCCGGAGCAGTGCAAGCTGATCATGATCGACCCGAAAATGCTGGAACTGTCCATCTATGACGGCATTCCCCATCTTCTGACGCCCGTGGTGACCGATCCGAAAAAGGCCGTGGTCGCCTTGAAATGGACGGTTCGCGAGATGGAGGACCGGTACAAGAAGATGTCCAAGATGGGCGTCAGGAACATCGACGGTTACAACACCCGCATCAAGCAGGCGCTGGAAAAGGGCGAGACCTTCACCCGCACGGTGCAGACCGGATTCGACCGGGACACCGGCCAGCCGATCTACGAGGACGAGGATCTGCCGCTCGAGGCAATGCCCTATATCGTCGTCATCGTCGACGAGATGGCCGACCTGATGATGGTCGCGGGCAAGGACATCGAGGGCGCGATCCAGCGTCTCGCCCAGATGGCGCGTGCGGCCGGCATCCACCTGATCATGGCGACGCAGCGCCCGTCGGTGGACGTCATCACCGGTACGATCAAGGCCAACTTCCCGACCCGTATCTCCTTCCAGGTGACGTCGAAGATCGACAGCCGCACCATCCTGGGCGAGATGGGCGCCGAGCAGCTTCTCGGCATGGGCGACATGCTCTACATGGCCGGTGGCGGCCGTATCCAGCGCGTGCACGGGCCGTTCGTCTCCGACGACGAGGTCGAGGACATTGTCAAGCACCTGAAGGTTCAGGGCACGCCGCAATATCTGGAAGCCGTCACGGAAGAGGAAGACGAGGGCGACAGCCCCTACGACGGCGGCGGGGGTCTTGCAGGCGGCGACGACGGCAACGATCTATATGACAAGGCGGTCGCCATCGTGCTGCGCGACAAGAAGGCGTCCACCTCCTATGTCCAGCGCCGTTTGTCGATCGGCTACAACCGGGCCGCATCGCTGATCGAGCGCATGGAGCAGGAAGGATTGATCAGCGCGGCGAACCACGCCGGAAAGCGCGAGATTCTCGTGCAAAACGGCGTCGAAGAGGACTTTTAGTTGCCAAACGCCAAAGCTTTGCCACACACTGACCCTAGGTCGTGGCTGCGAGTTCCGGCGAAAACCATTTAGGACATTGCCTCATGATGAAACGCTTTGCTCACCGTCTGATCGGGACCCTGGCGCAATCGGCCGCGGCCGCGGCTCTGGTTGTTTCCACCCTGCTTCCCGCCCAAGCTCTGTCGGACCAGGAGCAGAAGACGCTGAAGGACCTGAATTCCTACTTCAACTCCGTCAAGACCATGCATGGCGACTTCATCCAGTTCGGTCCGGACGGTAGCCAGTCCGACGGCAAGTTCTATATGGCCCGGCCGGGCAAGGTGCGCTTCTATTACAACAAGCCGTCCGTCCTCGATATCGTCGCCGACGGCAAGATGGTGTCCGTGCGCGACCGCAAGCTGAACACCCAGGATCTGTGGCCGCTCGGCCAGACGCCGCTCCGGTTCCTGCTCTCCGACGAGATCGACCTGCGCAAGGATACAAACGTAACCAACGTGCTGGTCGAGGACGATCTCGTCACGATCACCATTCTCGACAAGACCAAGTTCAACTCCGGCACGCTGACGCTGATCTTCGATTCCGAGGACTACGCGCTCAAGCAATGGACCGTGACCGACCAGCAGGGCTACGATACATCCGTCGCCGTCTACAATGTCGTCTCCAACGGTCCGACCAATCCGGAGCTCTTCAAGATCGATTACCTGGCCGCCGCGCAGCAGGACAAGAATTGATACGGTAAGCGTTTTTGCAGGATTGCCCCGTTACTTCAGCCAATCGCAAGGGTTTCGAGTGAACGGGGCTTTGCGAAAGGTTTTCCATTTTCCTTTTTCGGCTATGAAACGATCCGCTTCGACTTGTCGTCCCGGTTTGGCGTAAGCCAAGACCGGGATCCAGTACTCCGTGCGGCTAACAATAGTAAAAATCATTAAAGACAGATCTTTACTGGATCCCGGTCTTGACGCTTCGCGTCAAACCGGGACGACAAACGGATAAGTGAAAATTTTCTTTGCTTAAGTAGTCCCCGCTGCACCGGGCAGCGGTGGGAGAAGCCCGGCAACAATAAACATCTTCCACTTCGTAAAACTGTTTCAGTTTCACATTTCATACCAGCTTCTCATGTCTTCCGGTTTATCCTGTCCAAATCTGCATTTCCGAACACTCTCCGTCAAAGGCCCCGCTAAGACCCATGACCGAAAGCGACACCGCCCGGCCCCGTTCGCTGGTTTATCGGCTGCTTGACGCCTATTGCCGCCGGACCGGGCTGTGCCTGAGTGCGGCCGATTCCCACGGACATGCAGGCCTGGTGGAAACGCCTGACGGCACGCGCCGGTTTTTCAAAGGCACGCGGTTCGACCTGAACAGCCAGGGCGCGGCGGAGATCGCCAACGACAAGGCCTATTCGCTTGGCTTCCTGAGACAGAGCGGTCTGCCGGTACCGGCCTTCCACGTCGCTGAAGGCTCACCCCTCCGGAACGGCCAATACCCGCCGGAGGAGGTTTTCGCTTTTGCCGAAGAGGCCGGTTTCCCCCTCTATGTGAAGCCGAATTGCGGGCGCGAGGGCAAGGGCGTGATGCGAGCCCTCACAAAGTCCACGCTCCAGAACGTCCTGCATGTTCTGGCGGAGCGCAATTTCCAGATCCTGATTCAGCAGGAAATCCTGGGCAGGGACCTGCGCGTCATCGTTCTCGACGGCGAGGTTCTGTGCGTCCTCGAGCGCAGAGCACCGGAAGTGACCGGCGACGGACGGAGCAGTCTGGCCAACCTGATCGAAGCCCATGAGACAATCGACGCCGCCGACGGCCGGATCGATTTCGAACTGTCCCAGCAGGGCCAGATGCGGCAAAGCATACCGGAGAAGGACCGGGTTATCCGGCTCCTGCCTGTTTCAAACCTGTCTTCCGGCGGCATGGCGGAGATCGTTACGGACGTAACCGCCCCGGAAATCCTCGCCATCGCCCGCGACGCGGCCCGGTGCCTTTCCCTGCGCTACGCCGCCGTGGACATGATCCTTCCGGAAGACCGCCCGGATGCCGTCGGCTTCATCCTCGAGGTCAACGCCGCGCCCGGCTTCACCCGTCTTCACCGGCAGGGACCGGAGGAAGCGGCGCTGGTGGAAGGGATTTACGAAAAGGTCTTCGACGCGATGTTTGGCGGTTAGGCCGTCATCGACAGCCAGACTGTTCTCAGACCTTCGTCCGCAACAGGCTCGGACACTCGCCGAAATGCTTCTTGAAGGCCGCCGAGAAGCTGCCGATGCCGTTGTAGCCGGCAACGGCGGCGGCCTGGGAGACGGTGATGCCGTCGCGCAGCAAGGCGTCCCGGGCCTTGATCAGCCGCGCCTGCCGCAGATACTCGGAAACCGACACGCCGAAGTGGTCACGGAACTTGCGCTGCAGGGAACGGACACTGGTGCCCGTCTCCCGCGCGATTTGCGCGATGGTGAGCCTTTCGTCGAGATGCGCCAGCAGATAGTCCTGAATCCGGTCCATGCGGGCATTGGACGACAGCGCCGGCCCCAGACAAGATGGGTTGCCGCTGGAGATGCGCTGGCAAACGGCGATGAGAATGTCCAGTCCGCGCAGGGACAGGTAGAGCTCGCGCATCTCTCCTTCCAATCCCTTCGGCGGGTTTTCGATCTGGCGGCAAAGCGCCAGAACGTCCGGGCCCGGCTCCCACAGCATGTGATTGAGGTGGCCGGAGAGAAAGCGGGCCAGTTCTTCGTGGCGTACGGACGGATCGACCTGAAATTCCTCCATCCAGGTGAGCGGTGTCGTGATTGAGATCTTGCGCAAGGGCTTGTCGGTGCCGCGCAACAGGCGGATCTCGGTCTCCCTGTTGAGGACGTACGTCAGGACTTTCGGCCGGGCATTTTCGCCGCATCCGGCATCCACATGAAAGAATTCGTCACCCAGCCAGAAGCTCTGCTCGCCTTCCAAAAAAACAAAGGTCTGAAATTTTTGCGCCGCGCGTCCGGACTTGACGGAAGCAATGCTCGTGCTTTCCCAGCAGCGGCTGAGGACACGAATAAGTCTGGGCGGAGGTACTATTTTGAAAAACTGTTCGCCCAACGATCTACCCGTCTCGCGATGACCCATCGTCAACTGAATTATTTGGCGCGAGCAAGAAAACCTTTGGCGCGCCGGCTGCAAAGCATCCGTAGACACTACTCCACAAGACCTTTAATTTCATGAGTGAAAAAGTCAAGATTTAAGCGTTGTGACCGGCCGCTCGCGGCCGTTTTCACTGGGCGCTCATGAATAACGGGAAGGTCCGACCATGTTTCGGGTAACGACGGCGATGACGGCTGCCTGCTTCGCGGGGTCCGCAAGTTCACTCGCCATGAGCGCCGCTTACGCTCAAGATACGATTGTCAATCTGGAAACGGTGGTCGTCAGCGCGGAAGACGATGAAAGCGCGACAGGTCCGGTCGAGGGATATATCGCGAAGGCGAGCCAGACAGGAACGAAGACAGACACGCCGCTTTCGAAGATCCCCCAGTCGGTCACCGTCGTGCCGGCGGATCAGATCGCGGATCAAGGAGCCGAAACGCTCGCCGAAACGTTCCGCTATTCCGCCGGTATCTATTCCGAGTACCGGGGCGACAGCACCGTCACCGACGAGGTGTTCATCCGCGGTTTCGAATTCGTCCCGATCTATGTGAACGGCCTCGATTACGGCACCAACCGGCTTGGCAGTATCGATCCCTATCTGCTGGAGCGGGTTGAAATCCTGCGCGGACCGTCCTCCGTGCTTTACGGACAGGCCACTCCGGGAGGCCTGGTCAATCTCGTCACCAAGAAGCCGACAGGCGAAACGAAACGCGAAGTCGAGCTTGGTGGCGGCATCGACAACGCGATCGGCCTCGGTGTCGACTTTCAGGGCACGTTCGATGAGAACAAGGTCTGGAGCTACCGGTTCGTCGGCAAGGCGGAACGCTCCGATACGGAAATCGCCGACTACATCGAGCAGTCCGTTTCAATCGCGCCGAGCCTGCGCTGGCAGCCGACAGAGGACACCTCCCTGACCCTGCTTTCGATCTATAATCACCAGCCGGACGCGGGATACAGGAACTTCCGTCCGGCGGAAGGAACGCTTTATTCGGCGCAAGCGGGCTGGATTCCGGAAGATTTCGACTTTTCGCACCCGGACGTCGAACAAAGCATCGTGACCCAGTTTCAGTTGGGCTACGAATTCGAGCACCGGTTCAACGAGGTGTTTCAGGTCCGCCAGAACGCCGCCTACAACATCATCGACACGTCCTTTTCATCGGTCCTTCACCGCCGCATCACCGGCAACACTCTCTTTGACGGCGGCAATCCGGCGACCGGAACGGCCAGCCGCCGCGACACGGACATCCATCAGTTCGTGATCGACAACCAGCTTCAATCCGATTTTCAAACCGGATCGCTCGGCCATACCCTGCTGACCGGACTGGACTACAAATTCACGTCGGAGAATTACATCTGGTCGATCGATGCCAACGCGCCGAACATTCCGGACTGGACCAACCCGACCTATCCCGCCTACACGCCCAACTGGACGGTCCGCTCCAACTATGTCACCGATGCCTCCCAGATCGGCCTTTACGCACAGGACCAGATCGAATTCGGCAACCTGAACATCAGCCTCGGCGGCCGCTACGATTGGGCGCAGGCGGAGATCGACAACGAGACGGGAACGGATTTCTCCTACTTCGACAGCGCCTTCTCCGGGCGGGCCGGTGCGATCTACAATTTCAACAACGGTATTTCGCCGTATGTGAGTTACTCGACCTCGTTTGAACCGAGCCTGGAACTCGACCACAACAACGAGCCACTGGAACCGACCACCGCGCAGCAGGTGGAAGCCGGGGTGAAATACGCGACCGCCGATGGAAACATTCAGGTCATCGCCTCGCTCTATCAGATCCATCAGCAGAACGTTCAGTCCTCTCCGGACGGCGGCACGACAATCCTCCAGACCGGCGAAATCCGCAGCCGCGGCTTCGAGGTGGAGGCCCGGGCCCAGCTGACGGAAAACCTCGCCCTGATCGGCGCCCTGGGTTATGTGGACGCCGAGATCACCAAGGATGAAGACCCGGCGAACGTCGGGCTCGTCCCCGACATGGTGCCGGATGTTACGGCGTCGCTCTGGGGCAAGTACGAATTTCTGGATGGCAGGCTGGACGGCCTCGGGCTCGGACTGGGTGTACGCTATATCGGCGAAAGCCTGGATACCACCAATACCCTCACCGTCAAATCCGCCACCTTGCTGGACGCGATGGCCAGCTACGACTTCGGTGCCGTTTCCAACCGCTTCGACGGGGTCAGCCTGCAGGTCAACGGGACCAATATTCTCGACCGCCGCTATGTCTCGGCCTGCGCCAGTTCCGCTGCCTGCTGGAACGGACAGGGCCGGACGGTCACCGCCAAGTTGAAATACACCTGGTAGACCGGCGCGATATCCGGACGAAGCCGCCTTTCTTCCTGGAAGGCGGCTTCTGCCCGTTGCGCAAGGCCTCGACCGGTACCAGCGCGACGTCTGTTTTCGACCTTTTGAACCACCACAGGGCCAGATCGCATGACCGATGGCAGGAAATTCTTCGATGTTGGAGCCCGGGACGTTCTTCGTGCCGTCCTGGTCTCTACGCTGATGTTTACGTCAATACCGGCGCAGGCCGAATCCGCGAGTGGCGCCGCCCAAACGCTTGTGCGGGGCATGACGGAGTTCGACTGGCAGGCAGAGATCAAGAAGAGCGGCGATCCGGCCGATCTGGTGCTGGATCTCGCGCCCGGAACCTATCTTTTCGCCAGGCTTGGCAAAGGACCGGAAGATCCGACCATCGATCTGATTTCTTCCGAGGGCACGTTTTTGCGACGCCTGTTCGAAGCCGATGACGAACGGCGTGCCTTCAATCTCATCGTCGAGGGTCGGGGCGACCGTATCAGGATCACGGCTTCGGACACCGGCACGCCGTCTCAGGCGCTTCACATCGAAAAGATCGTGCCGCCCGGAGCCTGGCGTGACGGGAAGGCGACAAGCGACCCGCTGATCAGTCCGCGTCTCAAGGCGCTCGCGGCGAAGCTGGAGACGCCGCAGGCCATCGACAGTTTCTGGAGCGAAATCGAAAAAAGCGGAACGCCCATGCTGGAGGAAGGACGCGACGGGAAGGCTCTGGTGACGTTTCTTTACCGGGGCGCGAAACACAACGTGCGTATCTTCGGGTCCCCGTCTGCCGATCACGACTTCATGTACCGGCTCGCCGACAGCGATGTCTGGTACCGCTCCTACGAGCTGCCGGCGTCAACGCGTCTGGCCTATCGTCTGGCGGCGGATATCCCCGAGGTTCCGGGCACGGCTTATGAAAACAGGGTCGCCATTCTTGCGACCGCCCAGGCCGACCCGCTCAACAGACATCCCTGGCCGGAGGAGGCCGTCGATCCGTGGCGGCAAAAATCTCTTTTGGAACTGCCCGAGGCGCCCGCTCAGCCTTACGCGGTCGAAAGCCTGGAAAACGGCCCCGGGGGAACGGTGGAAAGCTTTCCCTTCAAGAGCGAGGCGCTGGGCAACAGCCGAACGGTTTCACTTTACCGTCCGGTGGATTTCGATCCGCAAGACGATGAAGCCATCCTTCTGGTAATGCTGGACGGAACGGCTTACCGGACCGACGTCGACGGGCCGGGCATTCTCGACCGGATGCAGGCGGCGGGCGTTTTACCGCAGGTGGCCGCGGTCTTCATCTCCAACCCGGATATGCGCGCCCGTTCCGCCGAATTGCCGGGCAGCGCGGACTTTGCGCGCGTTGTCGCCGAAGAGATCGTTCCATTGGCTCAGGAAAAGCTGGGAACGGCGGCCCCGGCCGCGCGCACCGTCATCGCCGGGTCGAGCTTCGGCGGACTGGCGGCGGTGCGCCTTGCCCTGGCTTATCCCGAGACCTTCGGCAACGCGCTCTCCCTGTCCGGCTCGTTCTGGTGGCACCCCAGGGGAACGCCTGAACGCGACCAGGAGTTCACCGCCCGTCAGGTTTCTTCTATGGACCGTCAGCCCGTCCGGCTGTTCCTGACGGCCGGGCTGTTCGAGGTCTCGCGGGAAGGCTATGGCGGCATTCTGACCACCAATCGCCATTTGCGCACCGTTCTGGAAGCGAAGGGCTATGACGTTACCCTGCGCGAATACGCCGCCTCGCACGGATACATCTACTGGCGCGGCGCCCTGAGCGATGGGTTGATAGGCCTGTTCGGCAACAAGGGCGACTGACCGGAAGCGTTTCAGCGCCGGTCTTTCGCGTCAGTAGTCGCCGAGCTTCATGTCGGGCGAATACTCCTCGCCCTCGACTTCCTTGGTGACCGCCTGACCGCACATGGTCGCGCCACGCGTGGCGTCGTAGGTCATGGAGGGCGAGCCGGCGAGCTCCCAACCCTTGTTGAGCGCCTGGGTCACGCGGTGACAGAACTGGCTGTCGTCGACGCCCGTTATGAAGCGGTAAAGTTTCATGATGTCTTGTTCCTAGGATGCGCGCGCCGCGATGGCGTCGGCAATGGCGATGACCCGTTTTCCCATCTCCGCGTGGAGCCGCTCGACCATCTTGCCATCCACCTGGATCGCGCCCTTGCCGGCATTTTCCGGCTGGTCGAAAGTCTCGTTGATCTTGCGGGCCCAGGCGATTTCCTCCTCCGAGGGACTGAAGGCCGCATGGCAGGGTTCGATCTGTTTCGGATGGATCAGCGTTTTGCCGTCCATGCCCATCTCGACGCCCTGCGCGCATTCGGCGGCAAAGCCCTCTTCGTCCTGGAACGCGTTATAGACCCCGTCCAGAATATCGATGCCGCCCGCGCGCGCCGCCGCGACACAGGTCATCAGCCAGGGCGTCATGGCGACGCGACCCGGGGACAGGCGCGCGCGCGTTTCCTTGGCAAGATCGTTGGTGCCCATGACAAAGCAGGTGAGACGCACGTTGGCGTCCTTGCCGCAGGCGCCGATGGCGCCCGCGTTCAGCATCGCCTGAGGCGTTTCCATCATCGCCCAGAGCGACAGGTTTTTCGGCGCTCCGTAGACCGACAACATGTGGGCGATCCGCTGCAAGTCCGCCGGTGAATTCACCTTGGGCACCAGGATGGCATCCGGTGCGGCCTTGATGGCCGCTCTCAGATCATCCTCGCCCCACGGCGTTTCCAGGCCGTTGATCCGGATCACCACTTCGCGGTTGCCGTAGCCGCCCGCCGTCACGGCGTCGACGATCTGGTTGCGGGCAAGATCCTTGACTTCGGGCGCGACCGCATCCTCCAGGTCGAGCAGCAGACAATCGACATCCAGCGTCCTGGCCTTTTCCAGGGCGCGGGCGTTGGAACCCGGCATGTAGAGCGCGGAGCGGCGGGGTCTGATCGGTAAGGTCATGTGCTGATCCTGTGATGCCTGAATGGATTTGGCGGTACCCTAGTGGATCGGACCGGCAAGGGAAATGCGCCGAAGGGGGAAGACGGCCTCAGACCGTTTTCTGCGGGTTTTCGGCGGATTTGCCTTTAAACAGCATGTCCTTGGCCGCGATTACCGCGCCTAGCGTGATCGCCAGGCAGGCAATGCCGACGGCAAGCGTCAGCGCGCCGAAACCGAAGGCGATCAGCAGCAGCGTGGACAGAAGCGGCGCGGAATAGGCGGCCGCGCCCAGAACCTGAATGTCGCCGCGTTTCACCCCGATGTCCCAGGTGAAGAAGGCGAGACCCACGGGAAAGAGCGCGAGTGCCAGGAGGGAGGCCCATTCCACGGTTCCGGCCGGCCACACGGTTTCTTCCAGAAAAACATGGCACAGCGCGGACAGAAGCGCCGTCATCAGGCAGAACCCGGCGACCGCCTCCGTCGGCACGGCGCCGAGCCGGCGCGACAGAACCGAATAACTCGACCAGAACAGGGAGGAGGTCACGGCTGCGGCATATCCCAGCGCGTTGGCGCCGGAGAAGTCCACCCCTTCACCGCCTGAAATCAGCAGTGCCGCACCGGCGAGACCCAGAACCGTTCCCGCGATGTGATGAAGCCGCAAGTGTTCGCCAGGCAGGAAAGCGGAAAACAGGACGATCAGAAGCGGCCAGGTGTAGTTGATCAGATTGGCTTCGACCGGCGGTGCATTGCGGATGGCGGTGAAATAGAAAAAGTGAAAGCCGAACAGGCCGAAGGTGCCGAACGCCCAGACCTTGAGCGGTTGGCGCAGCAGGGCGAGCTTTCCGGAGACGGCAAGCCAGATCAACGCGAGAAAACCGGAGGTCCCGAAACACAGCGCATTGAGCAGGAAGGGCGGAACGTCTCCGGAACCCGCGCCGAAAAGTCCGAGCGTTGCCCACATCAAAACGGCGCTCAGTCCTATGCCTGTTGCCTTGAGTTTCGACGTTGTCGCCATTGTTCGTTCCCATATCCGGTCAAGCGTCCGCTCATGGCATGAAACGCGAACCGGTAAAAGACCCGAAGTGAATTTGATTCAGGTCCTTGATCCTCGGGACGGTTTCGGGAATGGTGTGCCTCGCTTAACTCGTGTCACTTCCGGGGACTTCATGACGACAACGGAAATCAGGACCCTTGGGCCGGACGATGCCCATCAGCTTGCTCCGCTCATCGCGGAAAACGCTCAGGCGCTCAAACGCGGCGCGCCGCGGCGGCCCGACGAATATTACGCCGAGCGTATTCTGGGCGACATCACCGCACAGGTTCTCGGGGCTTTCCAGGACACGAAACTGATCGGCTTTGCCGTCTTTTTCGACCTGCCGGAGCTGATCACCGGTCTCAGAATCGGTCAGCTTGACGACATTTACGTCCATCCGGATCACCGGAATCAGGGGATCGGCCGCAAGATGATCGAAACGCTGGTGGTCGAGGGTCAAAGCCGCGGCTGGCTGCATCTGCGCTGGATCGTTCCGGGCAAGAACGCGCCCGCGGTCGCCCTTTATGAGAAGATCGCGGAGCCGGATCACCGCAAGAGCTACGTCATCCCGATCGATCGCATCGCCGGAGACTGAGGCGGCTGCCGGGCCGCAGGAGACTTTCGCCCGACTTGCCGTCCCTGCGAAGCCAGGGACCCAGTCAACACAGGTCACTCGCGGACCTGATTGACGCAGGGCTTACTGGGTCCCGGTCTTGACGCTCGCGCGACAAACCGGGACGACACATCAGAGATCCTGAGCGTCAGGCAATGAAGACGGTCTGTGACCTCAGAAAAATCCTCATGTCCCCGCCTGAAACAGCGGTGGTATCCGCAGGACCGGCAGGAATCCGATCCGGACAACGCCGTTGTCGATTGCCACGGTCAGGTCGATCGTGGGAAGGCCGTCGACCTCTCTGGCGGCGGGTTCCAGGCTCTTCACGATTCCTTCCAGGACGCTGACGGTGGAATCCTGCGGCGGCAGCAGGGGTTTCAGTGTCTTGAGCAGCGCGGTTGCGTTGCCGATGGCCAGATCCAGCTTGCCCGAGAGTGTGCCATCGCCGTTGACGACGAGGTCACCGCGCGCCGCGACGCGGCTCTGGTCCAGCATGACCTGGAACAGAACCAGTTCGACCGGAAGGGTTCCGTCATTTGCCTTAACCACGGTGGCGAGGTCCGCACCGGCGACAAGAGCGGCGCCACCGGCGATCCGGGCCTGGCTCTTGATGTCGAGCGTGTCGCGAAGCTCCGGAACCGACTGCAGCGCGAGGGCGTCGAGGGACAGGTAGCCTTCCAGCGCACCGGGCCGGTCCGGCATCTGACGGAGATGAAACTCCGCCTTGTCCGCGGATATCAGACCGCCCAGGAGCGGGTTCTCAAAGGTGGCTTCCGGGTTCCGGACGACCGCGTCCATCGCCCCGAGAGAGGCCTGGGAAAATTTCATGCTTGCCCGGGCCGTGTCCCAGGTCAGGTCGCCGCTCAAGCCGCTGAGCGGCACGCTGACGGCCGCCGGAGACCGGGCTTCGAAAATCACATGCCAGGGATTGTAAACCAGCGCGACCGCGTTCAGCGCACCGAGTGACCCTTGCGTTCCCCTTCGGTCCTCGGAGCGCATTTCTTCGCAGGCGACTTCGTAACGGAACGGATATCCGCCGATTTCAAGGCCGCTACAGGCGAGCGTCAGGCCGTTTCGCGCCATGCGCCCCATTTGCAGGTCAAGCTGATCGGCCAGAACCGAGCGGCCGTAGAACCAGGCTCCCGACCAGCCCGCGACGACGATCACAACGGCGCTCAAAAGGAGAATATAACGTCGGTTGGAGCGTTTTTGCGGTTTGGCTTCGGTTTCTGACACGGCTTCGGTACTCGTTATTTGAAATCCGCCATGGATCGGCGGCATTGAATCGGTTCGCGGAGATTGATATCTCCGCTGCCTGGACTTGGCGAAATTCCTAAAGGACGATATGAGCAATTTTTGGGTGTTTGGCTACGGCTCGTTGATGTGGAACCCCGGATTTGACCATCTGCGGGCGGAACAGGCCTTTTTACGGGGCGCGCACCGGTCGCTCTGTGTCTACTCCTGGGTCCATCGCGGCACGCAGGAACGCCCGGGTCTCGTCTTCGGGCTGGACAATGGCGGCGCTTGCCGGGGGATCGCCTACCAGGTCGCCGAGGAGATCTGGCCGCAAACGCTCGACTACCTGCGCGCGCGCGAGCAGGCCACCATGGTCTACAAGGAACATTGGCATCACATCGAACTCGACGGCGGCGACAAGGTCGAGGCCCTCGTCTACATGGTCGATCACAGCCATCCGCAATACGCGGGCGCGCTCCCGCTTGAAAAACAGCTCGATATTGTGACCGGCGCCATCGGAAAGTCGGGCGCCAACCCCGAGTACATCATCAACACGGCGGACCATCTGGAAGAAATGGGCATTCCGGACACCAATCTGGCCTGGCTGGCGGCGCGCCTGAAGGATCTCTGACAGGGCCGATTATCCGGGAACGGGTGCGGCGTCGCCTACCCGGCCTCGCTCCGCTTTCCTGGGGAGCCTACGGAATGCTGACGCCTTCCGATTTGGCTGAAGACGTGATAGGGCGACGGCAAAGTTTCACTTCAGCCCCAAATCGCGAGGCAAAGTCATGGCCATTGTGTCCAAAGCCGTACCCGTTCCCGAATTCGTTCCCGTCAAACGCGCGCTTCTTTCGGTCTTCGACAAGAACGGACTTGTCGCGTTCGCAAAGGCGCTTTCGGAGCGTGGCGTGGAGCTGGTCTCCACCGGCGGGTCCTACAAGGCCTTGAAGGACGCCGGGTTGCCTGTTCTGGATATTTCCGAGGTCACCGGGTTTCCGGAGATCATGGACGGCCGGGTGAAGACGCTTCACCCGATGGTGCATGGCGGCCTGCTGGCCATCCGGGACGACGCGGACCATCAGGCGGCCATGAGTTCGCACGGGATAACCGGCATCGATCTCTTCTGCGGCAATCTCTACCCGTTCGAGGACGTGGTCGCTTCGGGTGCCGATTACGCGACGGGGATCGAGAATATCGATATCGGCGGGCCGGCCATGACCCGCGCGGCGGCCAAGAACCATGCCTATGTCACGGTCGTCACCGACCCCGCGGACTATGACACGGTGATTTCCGAACTCGACGCCAATGGCGGCCGGTCGCCGCTTGCCCTGCGCAAGAAGCTTGCACTGAAGGCGTTCGCGCGCACCGCCGCCTATGACGCGGCCGTTTCCAACTGGATGGCGGATCAACTCGACGAGGCCACCCCGGCCCACCGGGCCGTCGGCGGCGCACTCGCGGAAGTCATGCGCTACGGCGAGAACCCGCATCAGACCGCCGGTTTCTACAAGACCGGCGAGAAACGTCCGGGCGTCGCGACCGCGCGCCAGCTGCAGGGCAAGACGCTTTCCTACAACAATATCAACGACACGGACGCGGCGTTCGAGCTGGTCAGCGAATTCGATCCCGGGCGCACGAGCGCGGTCGCCATCATCAAACACGCCAATCCCTGTGGCGTCGCGGAAGGCGCAACCCTGAAGGATGCCTACGAGAAGGCCCTGCGCTGCGATCCGGTTTCGGCCTTCGGCGGCATCGTCGCCCTGAACAAGGTGCTGGATGCGGCGGCGGCGGAAGAGATCGTCAAGATTTTCACCGAGGTTATCATCGCGCCGGACGCGGACGAAGAGGCACGCGAAATCATCGCCGCGAAGAAGAACCTGCGCCTGCTCGTTACCGGCGGGCTCGCCGATGCGCGCGCCAAGGGCCTGTTCGTCAAGTCCGTCGCCGGCGGGCTGCTGGTTCAGTCGCGGGACAACGGCGTCGTCGACGACCTGGATCTGAAAGTGGTGACCAAACGCGCGCCGAGCGAACAGGAACTGGCCGATCTGAAATTCGCCTTCCGGGTCGCCAAGCATGTGAAATCGAACGCCATCGTTTATGCCCGGGACGGGGCGACCGTCGGTGTCGGCGCCGGTCAGATGAGCCGGGTGGATTCGGCCCGGATCGCCGCCCGCAAGGCGCTTGATGCCACGGAAGCGGCCGGATTGAGCGAGCCGCTCACGAAGGGCTGCGTTGTGGCGTCCGATGCCTTCTTCCCCTTCGCCGACGGTCTCCTCTCTGCCGCGGAAGCCGGTGCGACGGCGGTCATTCAGCCGGGTGGCTCCATGCGTGACGATGAAGTCATCGCGGCCGCGGACGAGGCGGGTCTGGCCATGGTGATGACCGGAATGCGGCATTTCCGGCACTGATCGGATCATCGTGCAAGAACTGAAAAATCAACGCGCCGGTGTCCAACCGGCGCGTTTTTCGTCGACGGCCAGGAGCAGAAAAAGCCCGGCGGCGAAGAACACCAGTATGACCGACATTCCGGCCGGCTGGCTGTTGAAAAGCGCGGTCACGACACCGACGGCAAGGGGGGCCATGAAGCTGGTGACCTTGCCCGAAAGCGCCAGTAATCCGAAATACTGCGCCGTGCGGTCTCGGGGCGCCAGGCGGATCAGAAGACTGCGGCAGGAAGCCTGCAGAGGTCCTGACACGGCCCCTATGACGGCGCCAAGGGCAATGAAGACCTGTTCCGGCAGAGAGGCGAACAGGGCGCCGGCCGGCGCGGGTTTCGTTTCGATCACGAAAAACACCGTGGTCCTGTCGATGGAAATCATCCCCAGTCCGCAAATCATCAGAATCACGAGCGCGAAGACAATCACCGGCTTGGCGCCGAAACGGTCGTCCATGGGGCCGCCGACGATCAGGCCGAGCGTGCCGGTGATCGTGAGGATGATGCCGAAAGTTCCGATTTCGATCGAACTCCAGCCGAGCTGCCCCGCGGAATAAATTCCGCCGAAGGCGAACAGGGCCACCAGTCCGTCCTTGAAAATCATGTTGGCGAGCAGGAACCGGAAGATATTCCGGTTCGCCCGCGCCTGAGACAGGCTTTCACCCAGATCCTTCAGGCCCTTGCGGATCGCGGGAGCGAGTTTGGCCTTGCCCGGACTGTCGGGAACAAACAGAAACAGCGGCAGTACGAAAACGACATACCAAAGGACGGAGAACGGTCCGACGGCCCGGTCCCCTTCCAGTGTGGCGGCGTCGAGTCCCAGCGCGGGTTTAAAGCCAAGCAGCGTCTTGCCCGTCTCCGGATCGGCGGCGAAAAAGCCCAGGGCGATCACCAGCGTGACCAGGCCGCTGGCGTAGCCCATGGCCCAACCGAAACTGGACAGGCGCCCGACCCGTTCGGGCGGTACCAGATCGGGCATCATGGCGTTGTTGAAAACGGTCGCGATTTCAATTGAGAGCGTTCCCACCGCGAAGGCAATCAGGGCGATGGCGACACCGTCCGGGTTGCCGGGGGCCGCGTACCAAAGCACCCAGCAACAGATTGCGAAAGGGATGGAGAACACGAAAATCCACCGCTTCCGCCGGCCGGTCGCATCGGTCACCGATCCGAGCACAGGCGCGAGCAGCGCGATGCCAAGTCCCGCGGCGGCTGTCGCGTATCCCCAGTAAGCCTGTCCGATTTCCGGCGTCGGGGCCAGCCTGGAGGCGAAGTAAGGTGCAAAGACAAAGGTGGTGATCAGCGTGAAAAAGGGTTGTGCCGCCCAATCGAAGAGAGCCCAGGAGAGCACGGCCCGCCGGTCGGTCGGATGAGTCATCGTCAATGAGCCTCGCTGTCAATCCCAACGCGGAAAACGGAAAAGGGCCGACAGCGCGACCGCCGGCCCTTTTGCGGTTCTACCATGGATGCGGGGTCAGTTGGTGACGCAAATTTCCCCGAGCAGACCGGCGGCGACGGAAAACTTGGAGACGGTTATGCCGCCGTCGAAAATCTCGGTGACCGTACGCCACCTGTTGTCGACTTCGGTCTGATGTTCGCCGAGCCAGGTCGTGAAACTGCCGGCCCCGATGGCGTCGATCGCGAGGGCGCGATGGGCGGAGAACAGCGTCGCGCGGGCCCTGTCGAGCGCAAGTCCGTCGTAATACTCGTTCACCACCAGATCGTTGGCGAGTTCGTGCATCCGGCCGATCTGGAAATAATGGGCGACCTCGTAATAAGCCTTTGCCGCCGTCTCCAGGTCCGCGCCCGTGACCTCCGAAACAATGACGATGTCCGGAATGGCCTGCTCGGCGATGAGCCCGGCAAGCCGTTTCGCAAGCGCTTCCGGGACGCCCTGGGCGACATAGGCTTCTGCCCTTTTGTTCAGTTCCGCGGCAGGTTCTTCCGGAAGAAGGGTTTCCAGCCGGCCCCGCAGGCTTGCGACGCCGGTGCGGAACCGTTCAACAACCGCCGAAAGCCCATTGTCGAAGGAGACATTGCGTTTGAACCAGATGACCCGTTCCACGAGCAACGACTGCACTTCCGAGTAGAGCTCAAGCTGCAAGGTGCCGTCGATCTTGGTGTCCAGCTCGTCGATTTCGGTGTTGAGTTCGGTCAGATCGAAGCTGTTTCTGACGGCGACGAAGCCTTGAGCGATCTCCGTGGTCGTCGCTCCGGTCTGATCCTTCAGGCGGATGACGAAGGTCGGTCCGCCCCGGTTGACCATGGAATTGGCCAGCATGGTGGCGATGATCTCGCGGCGCAGCCGATGCCCCTTGATCTCGTCGTGGTAGGTTTCCGCCATCTGATCCGGGAAATACCGGAACAACTCGCGCGCCAGATAGTCGTCGTCCGGAACGGAGCTTTCCAGAATATCGTCGAAGAGCGGGATCTTGGCATAGGCCAGCAGAACACCGAGTTCGGCGCGGGTCAGATGCTGTCCGGCCTTGCGCATCTCGTCGAGCGTGGCCTCGTCGGGGAGCTGTTCGACTGTCCGGTCGAGAAGGTCCGCCTGTTCGAGCTGACGCATCATGCGCACCTGGAAACCGAAATCCTCGAGGCCCTGCAGCTGGGTCATGGAGATCGCCAGCGTCTGGAGGTAGTTGTTTCTCAGGACCAGATCGGCAACCTCGTCCGTCATCGCCGCAAGCAGTTCGTTGCGCTGTTCGATCGTCAGTTTTCCGGCCTTTACGGCCGCGCCAAGCGCGATCTTGATGTTGACCTCCATGTCGGAGGAATTCACGCCGGCGGAATTGTCGATCGCATCGGAGTTGCAGCGGCCGCCGTTCTTGTTGAACTCGATCCGGGCCAGCTGAGTGAGGCCGAGGTTCGCGCCTTCGCCAACCACCTTGGCGCCGACATTTGCCGCGGTGATCCTGATCGGATCGTTTGCGCGGTCGCCGGCGTCCGCGTCGGTCTCGTTGGAGGCGCGGATATAGGTGCCGATCCCGCCGAACCAGAGCAGGTCGACGTTCATCTTCAAGATCGCGGTCATGACCTCCTGAGGCGTGGCATTCGATCGCTCGAGTCCCAGGAGCGCCTGGATCTCCGGAGAGAGCGGAATCGATTTGAGCTGCCGGGAGTAGATCCCGCCGCCCTTGGAGATCAGTTCGGCGTTGTAGTCCTTCCAGGAAGACCGCCCCATGTCGAACAGCCGCTTGCGCTCGTCCCATGTAACGGCGGGATCCGGGTCCGGATCGATGAAGATATCGCGGTGGTCGAAGGCGGCCACAAGCCGCGTGGTCTTGGACAGGAGCATGCCGTTGCCGAACACGTCGCCGGACATGTCGCCGACGCCGGCGGCTGTAAACGGTTCGCTCTGGATGTCCCGGTTCATTTCACGGAAGTGGCGCTTGACCGCTTCCCAGGCGCCGCGGGCGGTGATGCCCATCTTCTTGTGATCGTAGCCGGCCGACCCGCCCGAGGCGAAGGCGTCGCCAAGCCAGAAACGGCGGCCTTCGGAAATGCCGTTGGCGGTGTCGGAGAAGGTGGCCGTCCCCTTGTCGGCGGCGACGACGAGATAGGGATCGTCGCCGTCGTACCGCTTGACCCGGTCCGGCGGCACAACCGTGTCCTCATCGAGGTTGTCGGTCACGTCAAGCAGTGCGTTGATGAAGACCTTGTAGCTTTCCGTGCCTTCCTTGAACCAGGCCTCGCGGTCGCTCATCGGCGGAAGTTTCTTGGGAACGAAGCCGCCCTTCGCGCCGACCGGCACGATCACCGCGTTCTTGACCTGTTGCGCCTTGACGAGGCCGAGCACCTCGGTGCGGAAGTCCTGGGGCCGGTCGGACCAGCGCAGGCCGCCGCGCGCCACCAGGCCGAAACGCAGATGAACGCCTTCGACCCTCGGGCTGTAGACCGAGATTTCCCTGAACGGACGGGGCTGCGGCAGATCGTCGATCTGGCGGCTGTCGATCTTGAAGGCGAAGGTCCGGACCGGTTGGCCGTTTTTGTCGAGCTGGTAGAAGTTGGTGCGAAGGATCGATTCGATGACGTTTTGAAACCGGCGCAGGATGCGGTCGTCGTCGAGACTGGAGACGTCCTCCAGATCGGCAATGAGTTCGCTCTCCAGCCGTTCGGTGCCGAGATCCCGGTCCTTGTCCGTGACATCCGGGTTGAAGCGCAGGTGAAACAGTTCGACCAGCTTCGCGGTGATGGCGGGATAGTTGTTCAGGGTCGACCACATGTAGTCTTCGGAAAAGCGGATTCCGGCCTGGCGCAGGTATTTCGAGAGCGCCCGGATGACCGCGACATCGCGCCAGGCAAGGTCTGCCGTCAGGACAAGGCGGTTGTAGCCGTCGTCCTCCGCCTGTTCAGCCCAGACCGCCATGAACATGCTCTCCAGACGGGTCTGCAATTCGTCGGTGAACTCCAGATCCTCGCCGGCACGGGCTTCCAGGGTCATTTCATGAAGATAGGCAAGCGGGCGGTCGGCGGGCGTGACCCGGTAGGTCCGCTCGTTGATGACCCGGAAGCCCATGTTTTCCAGCAAGGGCACGCGTGCCGAAAGAGGGATCGGCGAACCGCTGTGATAGACCTTCAGAGACAGGCGATCCTTTCTGGAGTCCTGGGGGCGATGGAAGGTGATGGTCGTGTCCTGGAGATTGTTGAGGGTCTCCAGCTTGACGATGTCGAACAGCGCGGACTGGGCGTTGTAGACTTCCTTGTAACCCCCGTGGAACGACAGGGCGTAGCGGTCGGCCAGCAGGCGGGCTTCGGCGGGCGGAAATTTGTTCTGCAGGGCGTCGCGGACACTGTCGGCCCAGGTCCGGACCATGTCCGCCACGGCCGCTTCCAGTTCCTCCTGCTCCGTTTTCGGCGTTTCGCCCTTGTCCCGCCCGATGATGTAATGGACGCGCGCCAGCGGACCTTCCAGATAGGTGACGTACCATGCGGAGACCCGGCCTTCATAAATGGAGGCCAGATAGGTGCCCACATTGAGCCGCACCTCGGTCGTGTACCGGTCCCGCGGAATGAAGACGAGAATGGAGACGTATCGGTCGAACTTGTCCAAACGGGACAGAACACGGATGCGCGGGCGCTCGTCCAGTTGAAGGATCGCGATGGCGTAGTCATAGAGCCGTTCATGGTCAATCTGGAACAGCTCGTCCCGGGGGAAGGCCTCGAGCACGTTTTTCAGGGCGCGGCCGGAATGGCTTTCGGAGCCGTAACCTGCGCGAGCCAGAACGCTGGAGACCTTGCGGCGCAGGAACGGGATCGTGCTTGTCGGCTCGGTATAGGCGGTGGAGGCGAACAGGCCGACAATCCGCAATTCGCCCACCATGTTGCCGTCGTCATCGTAAAGCTTGGCGCCGACATAATCCATGTGGACCCGGCGGTGCACGATGCTCTTGACGTTGGCCTTGGCAATGATCAGCGGTTCCGGTTTCTTCAGGAACTCCCGGATTTCCGGCGTGATCTGGACAAATTCGGTGCCGCGCCTGAGCACCCGGACGTCCGGGTCGGTGAGCAGGCCGAGGCCGGTGCCCTCATGGGGCCGCAACTCGCCCTCCTCAACCCCGCCGTCGAACTTGTATTCGCGCATGCCGAGGAAGATGAAATTGTCCTTTTCCATCCATTCCAGGAAGTGGATGGCTTCCCAGAGTTCGTCGCTGCTGCCGGCGATCTGCGTGGTCTTGTAGATGTCGATCGCTTCGCCCAGGCGCTCCTGCATCGGCTTGAAATCGTTCACCACCTGACGAACGGAGTTCAAAATCGTGTCGAGACGCGCCTTGAGATCCTCGCGGGCGTCCTCGGTATCGATGCGGGTGATGTGAATGTGGATCAGGCTTTCCTGCCTGTCCGAGCGCTTCGCCTGTTTCTTGCGGGCCGCCGCGGAAAGGAGATTGCCCTGTTCGTCCCGCTCGACGATGAAGATCGGGTGCAGGACAAGATGCACGTCGAGCTTGCTCTCCTGCAGTTCGTCCATCACCGACTCGACGAGGAACGGCATGTTGTCATTGACGATCTCAATGACGGTCAGGCCTCCAGCCTTGTGGCCGTCCGCCTTGAACGTGGGCTCGGCTATGGAGACCCGGTGCGTTCCAAGCTCATGGTTCTGAAAATCCTGCCAGGCATCCCGGGCGAAGCCGATCAACTCTTCGGTCGTGTAGGTGACGATATCCTCGGAGGCGCTCCACTCGTAGAAAGCGCGGGCGAAGTCAGCGACCGCGGGATCTTTCTGTACCAGGTCTGCGTGGACCGCGTCGATGAGTTTGCGTTTCTCGACGTCGTGTTTGTCCGGCATTTTCATCCCCTTAAGCGATCTTCTGTTGTGGCTCAGTCGCGTGATAGTGTTGTTTATTGCGGAAACATAAAAATTTTCATGACGGGAGGAATAAATTGTCAAGCAAAGTCACAGCCCTGGATCTGGAAAGCGGCGAAAATCTCGGCGACAAGACACAGGCCTATTTCGATCTGTGCGAGGAAAAGCTGGGTCTGGTGCCGAATGTGCTCAAAGCCTATGCCTTCGATGAGGTGAAGCTGCGTGCCTTCACGGACATGTATAACGATCTCATGCTTGGCGAGAGCGGGCTCTCGAAGCTTGAAAGAGAGATGATTGCCGTAGCGGTTTCGTCCGTCAATCACTGTTTTTACTGTCTGACGGCACATGGCGCTGCCGTCAGGGAGCTTTCCGGAGATCCGGCGCTCGGCGAACTGATGGTGATGAACTACAGGGTCGCCGATCTCGACGAACGCCGTCGCGCGATGCTGGACTTTTCCGTCAAACTGACCGAACGGCCCGCGGAGATCCTGGAAAGCGACCGGCAGGCCTTGCGCGATGCCGGCTTTTCGGACCGCGATATCTGGGACATCGCCTCGGTTGCGGCCTTCTTCAACATGTCCAACCGGGTCGCGGCGGCGACCGACATGCGCCCGAATGATGAGTATCACTCAAGGGCGCGTTGAAATCACTCGGCTTGTCGCGGCGGTGACAAGCCGAACGTTTGGGTGTATGACGCTGTCGATTTTGTTGAGGAGAGGAGCGGGCAATGGTGGCGCGCGTGTTCATCGATGGTGAAGCCGGGACGACGGGTCTGCAGATCCGCGAGCGCCTTGCCATGCGTGCCGACCTGGAGCTGATCTCCATTCCGGAGGAAAGCCGGAAAGACCCGGGAGCGCGGGCCGAGTATCTGAACGCCGCCGACATCGCCATCCTGTGCCTACCCGACGCGGCGGCGAAGGAAAGCGTGGCGCTGATCGAAAACGACACGACGCGGGTGATCGACGCCTCCAGCGCCCACCGGGTCGCGGAAGGCTGGGACTACGGTTTCGCCGAAATGAACACGGACCAGGGCGACATCATCGCGGCCTCCATGCGCGTCACCAATCCGGGCTGCTGGCCGCAAGGCCTGATCGCGGCCGTGCGTCCGCTTGTCGCCGCGGATCTTCTGCCGGCGGACTTCGCGCTGAATTTTCACGGAATTTCCGGTTACTCCGGCGGCGGCAAGAGCATGATCGCCGACTACGAAAGCCATGGCAACGGCGCCAATATGTTCGCGCCCTACGCGCTTGGCTTCAATCACAAGCACTTGCCGGAAATGACGGAATACGCTCTGATCGACAAGGCGCCGCTGTTCACGCCTTCGGTCGGAAATTTCTACAAGGGCATGCTGACGGTGGTGCCTCTCAACCTGTCCGGTCTCGCCAGGGTGCCGGCCGGAAGCGAGATACATGCCGCGCTCGCGGACCACTATGCCTCCGTTTCCGGGGGATTCGTGGAGGTCGCGCCGCTTGAAGGTCTCAAGCGGTCCGACAGTCTCGATCCGCAGGTGCTGAACGAGACCAACCGTCTGCGTCTTCACGTTTTCGCCAACGATGCGCGCGCGCAAGCCGCGATCCTCGCGATCTACGACAATCTGGGCAAGGGTGCATCCGGCGCCGCAGTCCAAAACCTCAATCTGATGCTCGGTGTCGATCAGACCACAAGCCTTACGGCTTGAGGTGACCGGCCGGAGCAAATCTTTCGGGAGAGAAAAATGGATAAATTCACCACACTGACCGGTGTCGCGGCGCCCATGCCGATCGTGAACATCGATACGGACATGATCATTCCGAAGCAGTTCCTGAAGACCATCAAGCGGACCGGGCTCGGTTCTGCCCTGTTTCACGAAATGCGCACCAATGACGACGGGTCGGAAAACGCGGATTTCGTGTTGAACAAACCGGCCTACCGGAACGCGAAGATCCTGATCGCCGGCGATAACTTCGGCTGCGGTTCGTCGCGCGAACACGCCCCCTGGGCCTTGCAGGATTTCGGCATTCGCTGCGTTATTTCGACGTCCTTCGCCGACATTTTCTACAACAACTGCTTCAAGAACGGCATCCTGCCGATCAAGGTGTCCGAGGAGGAACTGGAAACCCTGCTCAGCGCCGCCGAACGCGGTTCCAACTTCACCCTGACCGTCGACCTCGAAAACCAGAAGATCGAGGGCCTGGAAGACGGCGAGATCGTCTTCGAGATCGATCCGTTCCGCAAGCAATGCCTGATCGAAGGCCTCGACGACATCGGCCTGACCATGGCCAAGAACGAGCAGATCGACACCTTCGAGGGCAAGATGAGCGAGAGCCGCCCCTGGGTATAAACGGTTTTCGCGGGTCCGATAGTGCCGCCTTTGTCATCCCTGCGAAGGCAGGGATCCAGTAATCTTTCGTTTTAATTGTATTTTCCGGTCGCTTGCGACACGGGGTACTGGGTCCCGGCCTTGCCGCTTCGCGTCAAGCCGGGATGACAACCGAGATGTTTACGCCATTCGGCGCAAAGGTGCCTCGAGGCGCTCGGTCGGCCCGTCAAAACCTACCCCGTTTTCACACAGGCTTGAAGAGCCGTGCAGTGAAAACCCGGGTGAGGTAGGCTACCTCCCCAAGATGACCATCAGTTTCCTATCGCGGCACGCCCCCTGGACCGACCGGCGCGGACACCTTTCGTGGTTGCGGCTCTGCGTCTTTGTGTTGGTGCTTTTTCCGGGCGCTAGAATTTTCTACGACCTCCTGCTGGGCCCGGTTTTTCCCGAGCCCTATGAGCAGGCGCTGCACCAGAGCGGAACCTGGGCGGTACGGTTTCTGCTGCTTACGCTGGCGGTAACGCCGGCGCGCCGGATTTTCGGTTGGAACCGGATCCTCGGCGTCCGGCGCATGCTCGGTGTCTCGGTTCTTGGTTACGCGCTTCTCCATCTCGGGCTTTATGCCGCGCAGGAGAACTGGAACCTTGCCAAGGTCGGCATCGAGATGTTCACGCGGTTCTATCTCGTCATCGGACTGGTGGCGCTGACAGGGCTTGTGGCGCTGGGCGCGACGTCCTTCGACAGCACCATCCGCCGCCTCGGCCGCAATTGGGGCAGGCTGCATATGCTTGTCTATCCGATTGCCGTTCTGGCGCTTTATCACTTCTTTCTGCAATCGAAATCCGATGTGACCCAGGCAACCCTGATGGCGGGCCTGTTCCTGCTCCTGATGATCTACCGGGGAATGGCGAAGGCGGGTTTTTCCCTGTCCAATCCGCTGGTGCTGGCGGCAAGTGCCGCCCTGGCCGCGGCGGCCACTGCGGCGGTCGAATACGCCTGGTACGCTCTGGCGACCGGCATTCCCGCCGACCGGGTTTTCTGGGCGAATTTCAATGTGGCGATCGCGCTTCGTCCCACGGTCTGGGTCGGGATTGCCGGGCTGGCCGTTTGCGCCGCGGCGTGCGTTCAAACGGCCGGAAAGGTTGCCGGGCGACGGCTGCAACTGAAAAAGGCGTGAGAAGCTCTCTTGGTCCGGAATGACGGATATCTGAGTTTTTAGCCGCCGATGGCCTCAACCCTTCTTGCTGTCGTCCTTCACGCGTCTTTCCGCGTTGAGCTGCTCCAGCTCCGCCATTTTCTCGCCGATCGGGCGAAGGACCGAGATCGTCTGCCGGAACTGGCTGGCGCGCAGGTCGAACAGGCGCTGGGCGAGGTCCGGGTATTCCTGGATCATGCGTTTGAAAAGCGCACGGCGGATGCGAATGATGCGCACCGGATTGACGGCTTCCGCCCGGCAGGGCCGCCGGTTCTCCGCAAGGAGCGCGGTTTCGCCGAGGAGCGTTCCCTCGCCGACACGTTCGACTTCCCGGTAGCCGTCCTCGTCCTTGGTTTGAAGACTGACCGTGCCGCTGGTGATCACAAGCCCGCCGTCTGCGCGCTCGCCCTGCTCGAAGAGCCGCTGGCCTTCACGATAATCCATGCTTTCCGCGCTAAAGGCCAGCAGGCGAAGCTGGTCTTCGGAGAAGTCCGAAAGCATCGGTATTTGCTTGAGAATCGTAATGTCTTGGGCAAGGCTCATGCCCAAGATTTACGCCAAACATCCATTAAGGCACAAGCTTATATCCACCGGCTTCCGTAACCAGAAGCTCGGCATTGGACGGATCGCGCTCGATTTTCTGCCGCAGGCGGTAGATGTGGGTCTCGAGCGTGTGGGTGGTGACACCCGAATTGTAGCCCCAGACCTCGTGCAGAAGCACATCCCGCGTGACCGGTTTTTCACCGGCGCGGTAGAGAAACTTCAGGATGGACGTCTCTTTTTCCGTCAGCCGCACCTTCGATCCGGCGTCGTCCTGCATCACCTTGGCGGCGGGCCGGAAGGAATAACGGCCAATGGCGAAGGTGGCGTCCTCGCTTTGCTCGTGCTGGCGCAGATGGGCGCGGATGCGGGCGAGCAGCACGGCGAACTTGAACGGCTTGTTGACATAGTCGTTGGCGCCGGCTTCGAGCCCGAGGATCGTGTCGCTGTCGCCGTCGTGTCCGGTCAGCATGATGATGGGCGCCTTGAAGCCGTTCTTGCGCAGGAGCTTGACCGCCTCCCGGCCGTCGATGTCCGGCAAGCCGACATCCATCAGCAAGAGATCGATGTGTTCGTCTTTGGCGAGAGAGAGACCCGAAGCGGCCGAATCGGCCTGGATGGTCTCGAATTCGTCGTAGAGGGAGAGCTGCTCGACCAGGGCTTCGCGCAATTCCGTGTCGTCGTCGACTATCAAGATCGTCCGGGCAGTCATCTTCGCGGTCCTCGCCAGTTGCCTTAAATCCGTTCACGCCGAGTTGTGTAAATCACACAAGCGTGTTTCCGCCTCTATGTGCGTGGGAAACGCTCGTCATACAAGTTCAACATCGTCAAATCTTCTTCACGCGGGGTTTAAGTCGGGTTTACTTAAGGACTTCAAAGCCATGGGGAAGCGTTAGGAAAGCCAATGAGACGAATTCCGAACACCACGGATTTGCTGGAGGTTCGGCCGCTGACGCGCGACAGGACTAAGGGATTGCTGCGCTTCGGCCAGATCACGGTTCCGTGTGCCCTTGGGAGATCGGGAGTGGTCACACGCAAAAAGGAAGGCGACGGCGGCACGCCGAGAGGCGTGTTTGAACTGCTTCACGTTTACTTTCGGCCGGACCGGAGCTTGCCGCCGGCAACGGCCTTGCCGGTCGAGCCGCTGACGCCGCGATCGGGATGGTGCGACGATCCGAAACACCGTCTCTACAACCGTCCCGTCGACCTGCCCTTTTCCGCGGGTCATGAGAAGATGTGGCGGGAAGACCGGCTTTACGACGTGGTCGTCGTCCTGGACTGCAATCTCTTTCCCGCCGTCAAGGGCCGGGGCAGCGCGATCTTCTTCCACATTGCTCGGGAGGCCTACAGCCCCACAGAGGGATGCGTTGCCGTCGCGCCGGAGCATATGCGGCTTATCCTGCGAAAGATCCGGCCGGGGCAACGCATGCGGATCCGGTAGCATGCCGGGCTACGGCAGTGCCGGAGTTCCCGTCTCAGGGCATCTGCGGCCGGTAAACGATGTAGGATCCGCTCACGCGGACCGTCGTTCGTCCGTTTGTGCCGTTCAGATCCGCGGTCTTGACGTGATAGCGGCGCCGCTGAACGTTCTTGTTGTTGTAGACGTTGGATTCCAGAAACGTCGCATATCCGTTGCTGTCGATACTTTCCAGAATGGCGGTGTGGTGCGGATCTCCCCGCTCTTCTTCCCGCCAGGATCCGTCGGGATTTTCAACGCGAACCTTGAAATTTGTGAACTGGAAGACGTCGCCGGGCCGGGCGGCGCTGAGTTCGACGGAACGGCCCCAGGCATAAGTCGCCGAGGGCTTGTAGAAGCGGAGATGCTGAAAGCCGTTGTTGACCAGGGTCCAGCATTGGCCGTTCCCCTCGATGCGGCCAAGGCGGGCAACCGCATAGTCTATGAGCTGTTGCGCCTGCTGCGCTGTGACATCGGTTGGCATTGATTACCTCCCTTGCGGATGGCTGAAACGAAGCCGTCAAATGGCGTTGCCAGGCCTCTTCGGCCGATCGGTGCCGCCACTCTTATCCTGCCTCAAAAAGCACTGGGGCCGTGTAACAGGCATCACAAAATGGACGGTCAAGCGACGATCGGCATAGGTGTTGTCACCGGGCTCTGTTATGGAAAGACCGGGTGAGTCAGAACGGGAACCCGGAACCATGCGCTGGAAAGGCCGTCGAGGCAGCAGCAACATCGAGGACAGACGCCGCAGCGGCGGAACCCGCATGCGGATCCCCACAGGCCGAAGGGTCCGGACCGGCGGCGGGTTGAGTCTCACGGGACTGATCGTGGTGGCGGGCATCGCCTGGATGCTGGGAATCAATCCGCTGACGCTGCTGGGTCAACTCGACGGCGGCGGCTACAGCGACCCTTCCTATCAAACCCAGGCGCCGCAAAGTGCCGCGAACGAAGAAACCGCCCAGTTCGTCTCCGTTATTCTGGCCGACACGGAAAATACCTGGAGCGGAATTTTCAAAACGCATGGCGCCGATTACCCGGAACCGACGCTCGTTCTCTTTTCCGGATCGGTCTCTTCCGCCTGCGGCTATGCCAGTGCGGCCACCGGTCCGTTCTACTGCAGCGCCGACAACAAGCTCTATATCGACCTGTCCTTTTATCGTGAGCTCGCCAACCAGCTGAACGCGCCCGGCGATTTCGCCCAGGCCTATGTGCTGGCCCATGAGGTCGGCCACCATATCCAGAACGTGCTTGGCGTGCTGCCGGAGTTTCACAAGGCGCGCCGGACCATGAGCAAGGCGGAAGGCAACGCGCTGTCGGTCCGCGTCGAACTGCAGGCCGACTGCTATGCCGGCATCTGGGCCCATTACGCAGCCCGCCAGCGCGGTTTCGTGGAAGACGGCGACATCGAGGAAGCGCTCAATGCCGCCAGCCGGATCGGCGACGACACGCTGCAGCGCCAGACCCAGGGCTACGTCGTGCCGGACAGCTTCAACCACGGCACGTCAGAGCAGAGGGCCAGATGGTTCCGAACCGGATTTCAGTCCGGAGACCTTCAGGCCTGTGATACGTTCAACGCGGCCAGGCTTTGACAAGTCTGTTTAACGCTGTCATCCCGGTTGAAGCGTAGCGGAAGGCCGGGACCCAGTCGTTCCCGAATTCACTTGGTTCAATGTAATTGTTTGCTGGACCCCTGCCTTCGCAGGGGGGACACAGGAAAGGTTTTGCGCCAGGCCCAAGGCAGCACCTTCCCTCCGACACCACCGGCCACTGGTAATTTGAGGCTTTTTCCGCCATATAGGGGCGACGGACCGGGGTGAAACGGTCCTTTTTCTTTCAAACACCTAAAAGAAGCGCATCCGGCATGGCGTCTGAAACCAGACCCTTTTTGAAAATGAACGGCCTTGGCAACGATTTCGTGGTCTGGGACGCACGGGAGAAACCGTTGCGTCTGTCGAAGGACGCGATCGCCATGCTGGGCGACCGGGAAAGCGGCATCGGCTTCGACCAGATGATCACGGTCGAACGCTCGAATCTGGGCGTCGATGCCTTCATGCGCATTCACAACCGCGACGGAAGCGAAGTC
The DNA here is from genome assembly GCF_017309185.1 of Roseibium aggregatum. Lineage (GTDB taxonomy): Bacteria > Pseudomonadota > Alphaproteobacteria > Rhizobiales > Stappiaceae > Roseibium > Roseibium aggregatum_B. The sequence goes on from NZ_JAEKJZ010000006.1 coordinate 270,902, forward strand.
TCTGCCTGCGGCAACGCCACGCGCTGCATCGGCCGGCTCCTGATGGAAGAGGCCGGCAAGGATCTCGTTTCGATCGAGACCGGTGCGGGCTTGCTGCATGCCTTTGACGCCGCCGGCGCGCAGTCCGTCACGGTGGACATGGGCATTCCCGGTCTTCGGTGGGACCAGATCCCGCTGGCGGAGGAATTCGCCGATACGCGCGCCATCGAATTGCAGATCGGGCCGATCGACGATCCGATCCTGCACACGCCGGCTGTCGTCAGCATGGGCAATCCGCATGCGATCTTCTGGGTCAAGGATGTCGAGGCCTACGATCTGGAACGGGTCGGACCGCTTCTCGAGCAGCACCCGATCTTTCCGGAAGGCGCGAATATTTCGCTGGCGCATGTGTTCGACGAGAACCAGATCCGGGTGAAGGTCTGGGAGCGTGGCGTTGGATTGACGCTGGCCTGCGGCACCGCCGCCTGCGCCGTCGCCGTGGCGGCCGCCCGCGACAACAAGGCGGGCCGCGCATCGACGATCCATCTTCCCGGCGGGCCGCTCGGCATCGAGTGGCGCGAGAGCGACGGGCACGTGCTGATGACGGGCCTGACGGAAGTGGAGTTCGAGGGCGAGGTCGATCTGGAGACGCTTGCCTGGCGCAAGACAGGGGCGGGCGACACGGCCCTCGAGGCGGGAGCCGCCTCATGAGCATTGACGTCGTGACCTTCGGCTGCCGCCTCAATTCCTACGAATCGGAAGTAATGAAGCGTGAAGCGGAAGCTGCCGGTCTCAAGGATGCCATCTTGATAAACACCTGTGCCGTCACCGGCGAGGCCGTGCGGCAGGCGCGCCAGGCGGTGCGCAAGGCCAAGCGGGACAATCCGGACGCAAGGGTGATCGTGACCGGCTGCGCCGCCCAGACGGAAGCCGAGACCTTCTCGGCCATGGAAGAAGTCAATCTGGTGCTCGGCAACACGGAAAAACTGGAACGCAAATCCTACGCCGACGTTGCCGCCTTCGGCATTTCCGGAACCGAGAGGGTGCGTGTCAACGACATCATGAGTGTCGAGGAGACCGCCGGGCACCTGATCGACGGATTGACCGGTCGCGCGCGGGCCTTCGTGCAGGTCCAGAACGGCTGCGACCACCGCTGCACCTTCTGCATCATTCCCTTTGGGCGGGGCAATTCCCGGTCCGTGCCCATGGGCGTCGTGATCGACCAGATCCGGCGGCTTTCGGATAACGGCTATAACGAGATCGTGTTGACCGGGGTTGACATCACCTCCTATGGAGCGGATCTGCCGGGCGCGCCGAAGCTTGGTACGCTGGTCGAAAAGATCCTGAAGCTGGTGCCGGACCTGAAGCGCCTGCGGCTGTCCTCCATCGATTCCATCGAGGCGGACGGCGATCTCATGCGGGTGATTGCCGAAGATCCGCGCCTGATGCCGCATTTTCATCTGTCCCTGCAGGCGGGCGACGACATGATTCTGAAGCGGATGAAGCGCCGCCATCTGCGCGCCGACACGATCCGCTTCTGTGAGGAGGTCCGGCGCCTCAGGCCCGATGTGGTGTTCGGCGCGGATATCATTGCCGGGTTTCCGACGGAAACCGAGGAAATGTTCGAGAATTCGCTGAAGATCGTCGACGAATGCGGGCTGACCCACCTTCATGTCTTTCCCTTCTCCCCGCGTTCCGGAACGCCTGCGGCGCGCATGCCGCAATTGCCGCGCCAGGTGGTCAAGGAGCGCGGCGCGCGCCTCAGGGCCAAGGGCGAGGAGGCGCTTACCCGGCATCTCGGCGGCGAGGTCGGCAAGATCCGGCCGGTTCTGATCGAAAAGGAAGGCCTTGGCCGAACCGAGCAGTTCACCCAGGTGGAATTGCAGGGCGGGACCGCCGGAGAGATTGTCGAAACTCGAATAATCGGTCATACCGGACGGCATCTTCTGGGCGAAGCCCTGTCAAAGGCCGCCTGAACCGGGGCGGTCACAATCCGAGGTCTTGAGGCGGTTTCATGAGCGAGAAAAAGCGCGGGTTTCTGGGGCGTCTCTTCGGCGGCAAGGAAGTGCCGGAAGAGCAGAGCGATACCGAGACCGGTGCTGTCGAAACGCCTTTGGCCGAGACCGGCGATCCGTCCATTACCGACGAGAAGGCAGTCGACGTTTCGATGGATGTCGAGCCGGCCGGTGCCCTGAACGAACCTGCCCTTCCGCTTGAGGCCGAAACGGGGCCGGATCTGGCCGACGATTTCGCCCGCCCCCAGGCCCCGCTTGGTCCGGAGGAAATCCTGCCGACCGATCTCGGCGCGGAAGCACCGGAGGCCGCCGAGACAGACAGCGCGGCTACCGAAGAAGCGTCCGAGCCGAAACCCTCCTGGTTCCAGCGCCTCAAGAAGGGGCTCTCCCGGTCGTCCGCCTCGTTGACCGAGGGAATCGGCTCCATCTTCACCAAGCGCAAGCTCGACGCGTCAATGCTTGAGGAGCTGGAAGACATCCTGATCCAGGCGGATCTGGGGGTCGACACGGCCATGGCGATCACCGACCGCCTGTCCGACGGGCGTTACAACAAGGAGATCTCTCCGGAGGAAGTCCGTGCGATCCTGTCGGAGGAAGTCGAGAAGGTCCTGGCCCCTGTCACGGAGCCGCTCGACCTGAACACCGGCAAACACCCGCATGTGGTGCTGATGGTCGGCGTCAACGGCACAGGCAAGACAACCACCATCGGCAAGCTTTCCCAGAAACTGCGCACGGAAGGCAAGACGGTGATGCTGGCCGCCGGCGATACCTTCCGGGCGGCGGCGGTGGAGCAGTTGAAGATCTGGGGTGAGCGCACCGGTGCCGAGGTTGTGTCTCGGGATACCGGTGCGGACGCTGCGGGACTTGCCTTCGATGCGATGAAGGAAGCGAAGGACAAGGCGGTCGACGTGCTTCTGATCGACACGGCAGGCCGCTTGCAGAACCGGGCCGAGCTCATGGACGAGCTGGAAAAGGTCATCCGGGTGATCAAGAAACACGATCCCGACGCGCCGCACACGGTTCTTCTGACGCTGGATGCGACCACGGGCCAGAACGCGCTCAATCAGGTGGAGATTTTCGGCAAGGTCGCCGGGGTGACCGGCCTGGTCATGACCAAGCTCGACGGCACCGCCCGCGGCGGCATTCTGGTGGCGATCGCCGCGAAGCACGGCCTGCCGGTGCATTTCATCGGTGTCGGCGAGGGCGTCGAGGACCTGGAGCCGTTTTCGGCGAAGGATTTCGCCGATGCGATCGCGGGTCTTGCCTAGGCTCCGTACCCTGGCGGCCAGTCGGCATTTGATATAAGTCAATTTTGACAATCGTCATTGAAGCCTCTCATCACCAGACCGCATCGTTCGGGTGGGGAGAGAGGATTAAGCGATGCGATTTCGATGGCTAAAGACCGTCGGCATCGGTGGGAGGACATTACCCTGTATTCTGGCAGCCTTCGTCGTTATCGGCGGAGCGGCCGTCCATGCGCAGGAAAAATCCCCGCCGACGGCAGACCATACCAAATTCGAAAGCCTGAAAGGTCCTTTTACAAGTGGCCCGGAGGTGACCAGAGCCTGTCTTGCCTGCCATACGGAAGCGGCGAAGCAGGTCATGTCCAGCATTCACTGGAAATGGGATTACACCCATCCGGTGACCGGTGAGACCCTAGGCAAACGCAATGTGATCAATGCCTTTTGCGGCAATGTCGCCAGCAACGAGCCTCGCTGCACTTCCTGTCACGCCGGCTACGGCTGGGAAGACGAGAGCTTCGATTTCAGCGACGAAACCCGGGTCGATTGCCTCGTGTGTCACGACACGACCGGCGACTACGTCAAGTTCGACGTCAAGGCGGGGCATCCGCTCTACGAGCCGCTGACGCGCAAGGGCGGACACGTCTATCCCGACTCGCTCAAACAGAAGTCCGGTGGGATGACGACCTATCTGCCGCCGGACCTGGCCAAGGTATCGCAGGCCGTCGGCGAGCCGGGCCGGGCGAACTGCGGCGCCTGCCATTTTTATGGCGGTGGCGGCGACGGTGTGAAGCATGGCGATCTGGACAGTTCGCTGGTCTCGCCCCCGGTCGAAGTGGATGTGCATATGTCCCCGGACGGCGCGGACCTGACCTGCACGGACTGCCACACCGCCCATGGCCACCAGTGGCCGGGGTCGCGTTATCTCGGAACGGTGAGGGACGACAATCGCGGCAAGCCCGGTTTCCGGCGCAGGGACGTCGCCTCCTGCCAGTCGTGCCACACCTCGACCCCGCACAGCACGGCCTCGATCGAGGGTCTGAAACTGAACGACCACACCGACCGTGTCGCCTGTCAGACCTGCCATATCCCCGAGTTCGCCCGGGGCGGCGTGGCCACCAAGACGTGGTGGGACTGGTCGACGGCCGGCAAGCTGAAAGACGGCAAGCCCTATGCGGAGGAAGACGAGCACGGCCATCATTCCTATCTGTCGAAGAAGGGGCATTTCGTCTGGGAGGAAAACGTTGTTCCCGACTATGCCTTCTGGAACGGTGTGGTGGATTATTCGCTTCTGGGCGAGAAAATCGATCCTTCGGGTGTCGTCCCGGTCAACAAAATCTATGGCAGCGCTGAAGATCCCGGCTCGCGTATTTATCCGTTCAAGCGGATGCGCGGAAAGCAGGCCTACGACAGGGACAACAACAACCTCGTTCTGACCAACGTTTTCGGTCCGGAAACGGATACCGCCTTCTGGACGAATTTCGACTGGGACAAGTCCATCAGCGCGGCGATGGCGAAGACGGACGTTCCCTATTCCGGAAATTACGACTTTGTCGAAACGGAAATGTGGTGGCCGACAACTCATATGGTCGCCCCGGCAAAGTCCGCGCTTTCCTGCGGTGACTGCCACGCCAGGGACGGGCGGCTCTCGGGCCTGTCCGGATTCTATCTGCCCGGACGGGATCTGTTCAAGACGACGGACCGGATCGGTCTGTCGATCCTGGTTCTGTCGCTCGTCGGCATTCTGGGCCACAGCTCGGTCCGGATCGTCATGAGCCGGCGCCGCAAGCGGACATAGGAGGGGACGATGGCCGAGAAGCAATATGTCAAGATCTTCGCCCGTTTCGAACGTTTCTGGCACTGGACGCAGGCGCTGCTCGTGATCGTGCTGCTTGTGACCGGCGCCAGGCTGCACGGTCTGATCGGCGGCTTCGACTGGAAAGCCGCCTTCGGAGTGCATCTGGTCGCGGCGGGCCTAATCGTCCTGCTCTGGATCTTTGCCATCTTCTGGCACTTCACGACCGGTGAATGGGTCCAATACGTGCCGACTTTCCGCAATCTCGTCGCGGTGATCCGGTACTACGCCTACGGGATATTTCTCGGGGAGAAGCATCCCGCCAAGCCGACCGTCCGCCGCAAGCACAATCCGCTGCAGAGGCTCAGCTATCTCTTCCTGAAGCTGATCATCAATCCGGCCATCTGGATAACAGGCATCCTTTATCTGACCATCGGCTCCAACGGTCTGCCGCTTGACTGGGTCGCCTGGGCACATCTTGTCGCGGCTTACGCAATGGCCGTGTTCGTGGTGATCCATGTCTATATGGCGACCACAGGGGAGACGGTGCTGTCCTACCTGAAGGCGATGATCACTGGCTATGAGTGGGTCGTTGTGGAGCCGGAGAAGAAGCCCGGCAAGCGCTGACCGCAAGAAGCGGTCCACGCGGTCGGGCCGGAGGCGCCCGTGGACTGGTTCGGACGTAAAACAGAATACCGGGTGCGGTCCGCACGGTTGTGGGTAACCGCAAGGTCGGAGCAGACCGCACCCGGCTCCCCGCTACAGGCGGCGGGTCCGAAAAGGTATCTGGCTTCTTCGGCGAGCGTGGAACGGAAGCCGACGGAACGGGGTGAGAACCGGCGAAGCGGATGACGGCCGGGGAACTTCAGCCATCAGGTCTTAAACGCGCGGGTGCGCAAACAGTTCCCTTGTTTTTCGCGAACTGAAACTGTTTTTTGCGGTCCGTACCTCAAGTTGCGGCACATCAATTCCGCGCCTTGCGGGAAAAGTTAGGGTTTCGGATCTGTTTTATCTGGCTTTCGGGAATGGTCCGTCTTCCGAACATAACCCCTTTCAGGTTCCGAATTGCGCTTCTGGTGGTGCTCGGCGCCCTGTTCGCGTTCCTTCAGATCCCGAAGGATACGGCATCGACGGGCGAACTTCTGGATATGATGCGCGATGGACGGCTGCATGTCTTCTTTCACGAGGAGTGCCCGCACTGCCGCAACGCCCGCGCTTTCCTGAAGACGACATCGGGGGTCGACTACGTCCTGCATGACGTTGGCGAGCCGGAAAACGAAGCCCGGTTCCTCGCCGTGGCGGAACACCACCGCATTCCGTCGGGACAACTCGGCGTACCCTTCTTTGTCTTTGGGGCCCATTACCTCGTCGGCTTTGGCAGTGCCGAGACGACGGGTCTCGAAATCCTTGCCCTTTACGCCGGGCGCGACCCGATGGCGGAGGCCGAGAGCGGAACGTCGCTTATAAGCCTGCCTCTTATCGGAGACATCGATCCGTCAGGTTATTCGCTGCTGGCGCTCACGGCGGTGATGGGGCTCTCGGACGGCTTCAACCCCTGCGCGATGTGGGTCCTGGTCTATCTCATTTCGCTGATTGCCGCCCTTGAGGACAAGCGCAAGATCTGGTGGCTCGTCGGAACCTTCGTGCTGGCGTCCGGCGTGCTCTACTATCTGTTCATGACGGCGTGGCTGACGGCGTTTCTGTTTGTCGGCTTCATCCGTCCGCTCACTCAACTGATCGCCTTGCTGGCCATCGGGTTCGGGCTTGATCATCTGTTCGAGCTTGCCGTCAAGCAGGGCGTGATAACCTGCGAGATCGGCAGTCCGGAACGGCGCCAGAAAACCATGCAATGGGCGCGCGAGCTGGTCGCCGCGCCGGTCGGGCTGTTGAGCCTTCTGATGATTGTCGGGCTGGCCTTCGCTGTGAATTCAATCGAGTTCGTATGTTCCGCCGCCTTGCCGGCGATCTATACCCATCTGCTCACGCTCACGGACATGTCTCCGGCGCTCTACTACGGGTATATCGGGCTCTATGTGCTGTTCTTCATGCTGGACGATCTCATCGTCTTCGCGCTGGCGGCATTCGCCGTGCAAAAGGTGATCGACACACGGTACGCGGCGGTCAGCCGGGCCGTGGGCGGTGTCATTCTTCTGGCGTTGGGCGTGTGGATGCTGTTGCGCTAGGTGGAGGCTGCCGTTGAACGAAGACCTTCGCGCCCGAGAGAAAAAGAAAACCGGATGCCTTCTGAACCGTTGGGGAAGAGAGGGGCATCCCGTTCAGACGGCATCCGGCTATCGCTATTTGCGGGGACTTGAAAAAGGGGTCAGGCGATTCCGATAAAGGACAGGATTGCGCCGACAACAACAATCAGTCCGATCAGGTAAATGATACTGTGCATGTCGTTCTCCTTTCGGGAAGTGAACGCACGGCGGGTGATCCGGTTCCCGCGACCGCACGCATTAAATCAGACCTTGCCGGTCCCGCTCTTCCCGGTTTCGGCCTTTCTGGCCCTGAAACCCGCCGCCTTCGCCCGGTTGCCGCAGACGCTCATGTCGCACCACCGCCGTCTCTTGTTCTTCGTCACGTCGACGAACCACAAGGTGCAGGCCTCGTTGGCGCAGCGGCGCGTGTCGTGAGGGCTGACAGCCGCCAGAAAGTCGGCGATCTGCAAGGCGATGGGAAAAAGCAGATCGTCCGGGCTTCGGACGTCGATTGTTCCTTGCAGCGAAATGCCGGACACAAGGCCCGGTTTCTCTCCGTGGCTTGCGTTGAGCTGGAAGAGATAGGTCCCGGCGGCGAGAATAGCGTTGAGGTACTGAAGATCCTCCCCGGAAATCCGCCAGCCCTCCGGATCGGACTGTTCTTTCAAAAGACGGCGGAACCACTCACGCAAGGCAATGACCCGCCGGGCAACGTCGTCCAGATCTTCTTGCTCGAATTTCCGTCGGCATCCTTCCGCCTGATCCGGTTCCAGAAGGCCGGAGGCGCCTATCCAGGTCAGAAGGTCGTTTCCCGTTCCGATCCATTCGATTTCCTCGTCACGCGGGGCCGCCACCGAGTTCAGTAAATCGAGCGCCGGGTGGTCGGCGATCAGGATCGGGGGTTGAGATATTTCGCGCATGGATATCCGCCAGACTGCAGCCTCACGAGACTGTGAAACCGGTAATGGTTTAATTTGATGGTTACTTATATTGCTTGTAACCGTCAAAAACAATATTCAACGGTTATCGAGGCATTGGCTTCGAACGGACAAAATCCTGAAACGATTTTCGGAGACGCAGGAAATGACAAGAGTGTTGCATATCAACGCCTCGCCGCGTAGCGGCAGGTCCCAATCGGCCCAACTGGCCGGCGACTATCTCGACCGGCGCAAAGCCGGAGAGCCGGATCTCGACATCGACGTGCTCGACCTCTGGGCGGAAACCCTGCCGGAGTTCGATGGCGACAAGAACGCCGCGAAGCTGAGCTTCTTCGGTGTCGGTGAAATGGATGCGGCCGGGAAAAGCGCCTGGGATCAGATCGTCGCGGTAACGCAGCGCTTTGTCGACGCGGACGAGTACGTCTTCAACATCCCGATGTGGAACGGCGGCATTCCCTACAAGCTCAAGCACTATATCGACGTCATCACCCAGCCGGGACTTCTCTTCGGCTTCGATCCGGAGCGCGGATATTTCGGTCTTCTGGAAAACAAGACAGCGCATGTCTTTTACACGTCCGGTGTCTTTGCGCCGGGAGCGGATGCGAAATACGGCAAGGACTTCCATTCCACCTACATGGACTGGTGGTTCGGTCTGGTCGGAATCGACAAGGTTGTCTCGAACAGGCATCAGCCGAGTATCCTGACCGCGGACCCGGCCGGCGATCTTGAAAAAGCGCGCGAAAGGGCCCGGGCGGCGGCCTGAACGCTTTCCTGACTTTCATGGATCCGGGCGAAAGCGGACGGTCCCGATGCTTTTAGTCGAAGACTTCGATCTGTTTGCGAAGCCGTTCGCTTTCCTCGCCGGAATAGCGGCCCGCGATGTGCCAGTAGACAAGCCCGGCGACGAACCCCGCAGGTGTCACATAGAGGGCCATCAGCAGAATGTCCGGTTCGAGACTTTGGAACTGAAGCGGAAAGGCCACAAAGGCCAGTAGTGTCGAAAACGCGAGATAGGCAGCCGGATGACGGATCGCCTTCCTTTCGCAAATGGCGGCGAAGACCAGGGATGGTATGGACGTGTAGATCGCGACCACCGCCAGCACGATCGGAAAATAGAAGGTTTCCGACATCGTCTCGCCGGTCCCGTCGCTGGCGAAGCTGAGCATGATTTGCAGAACCAGGCCGGATGAGAAAACGCTCGCCAGATAAGCGGCGATCTGGGTCATTCTCCTCCCGGAGGTCCAGCCGGTCTTGATCACACTCCCGGCTCCCATCCCGGAGCGGCCATCTCAAATCCCTCGAACAGGAACCCCGGCGCCACGGTGCAGCCGACAAGTGTCCAGGCGCCGAGCGAACGCGCCTGCTGCCAGCCGTCGCGCGGGACGATTCCCTGCGGGCGCTCTCCGGCGGCAAGATCGTTTCCAAGGGTCAGCACGGTTTTGTCCCTTCCGTTCGCGCTAATCGACAGTTCCAGCGGAGCGCCCGCGTACCAGTGCCAGGTCTCCACGGCGTCGACCTTGTGCCAGCGGGAGAGGATGCCCTCCGGCAGCAGGAAATAGATCAGCGTCGACGCGGCTCGGCCATCGGTATCCGTAATGTCGTCTCGAAAGGTTTCGACATAGTAACCGCCCTCCGGATGGGGCTGCATGTTCAAAAGGCCGACAACCGACTCGGCGGTCAGTTCGCAAGACAGTGTCATGGGAGTTTCCGGGTTTCGACGAAAAGAGGCCGGAGCCTCAGGCGTTGTCCTTGCGTTTGCGGATTTCGGCGAAAATCTCCTCCGGGGACTTGCCGTCCATGTTGAGGGCGGCGGCCATCGACGCCTCTCCGGCCCTGAGGAAAGGGTTGGTCGCCTTTTCGCGCGCCATTGTCGTCGGCAAGGTGGGTTTGCCGAGCGCCCTCAGGTCGGCGACTTCCTTCGCCCTGGCCTGGAGATCCTCATTGCGCGGCTCGATGGTCAGCGCGAATTTCGCATTCCCCTCGGTGTATTCGTGACCGCAATAAATCGTTGTGTCGTCCGGCAGCTTGCGCAGCAGTTTGGCAAGGGACGACCACATCATCTCCATGTCACCCTCGAAAACCCTGCCGCAGCCGAGCGAGAAAAGGGTATCACCGGTGTGAGCCACCTTGATCGACGGGAAGAACCAGGAAATCTGGTCCAGCGTGTGGCCGGGCGTTCCGATGGCCTGAACTTCGTAAGGACCGCACAGAACCGCGTCGCCGTCCTCGACCGTCCGGTCGAGTTCCGAAATCTTCTGGCGCGACCGTTCCGGTCCGATCACGGTTGCACCGGTTGCCGTCTTGATTTCGCCAAGGCCCTGCACATGATCCCAGTGATGATGGGTGATGAGAATATGGCTGAGGGTCCAGCCGGTTTCCTCAAGAGCCTGCTGGTAGGCGCCCGCATGCGGCACATCGATCCCGACCGTCGTTCCGGTCTCCTTGTCGTGGATCAGAACGCCGAAATTGTCGTCGAGACAGGTGAACTGATGGATCTCGGTGGTGTCGCTCAACGCCATGGGAGGCCTCCTTGAAGGAATTGACAATCTGAAACGCACAGTGGCAAAGACGGGCGAACGGGGCAAGGGCGCATCGCGGGCCTTCTGAAGCATGGGCGACAAGCTTGCGCTTTTGGAACGTTCCCTGTTCAATCGCCGCCAACCGTATCCGCCGGGTCCTTTTGATGTATCTCGACGTCGTTCATTTGCGTGCCTTTTACGACTTGCCCCTCGGGCGGCTGTTGCGCGGGCTGATCGGTGCGCCGATCCGCAGGCGGTGGCCTGACCTGAAGGGGCAACGGCTGCTGGGCATCGGCTACGCGGCCCCCTTCATGCGTCCCTACCTGGACAACGCGGAGCGGGCGATTGCCGCGATGCCGGCTCCCCAGGGCGCCGTCGCCTGGCCCCGGGAACGGGACAATGCCTGCACCCTTGTCGACGACGACGCGCTGCCCTTCCCGGACCTTTCCTTTGACCGGATCCTGATGGTCCACGCCATCGACCATTGCTCCGATCCGGCGGCGGTTCTCAAGGAGGCCTGGCGCGTGCTGGCGCCGGGCGGGCGTCTGATCGTGGTGGTGGCGAACCGGCGCGGTCTCTGGTCGCAGTCGGAGCTGTCGCCCTTCGGCTACGGACGGCCCTATTCCAGCGGCCAGCTCAAGGACCTTCTGAAAACCTGCCAGTTCAACGTTCTTGACGACACGGAGGCGCTGTTCATGCCGCCCTCCAAGGCCCGGACGATCCTGCGTGCCGCCCGCACCTGGGAGGGCGTCGGCCGCCGCCTCTGGCCGGCGTTCGGCGGGGTGCTGATCTTGGAGGCGGAGAAGGTGGTGTTCCAGAGCCTGCCCGCTGATGGCAAGCGCAGCCGTCTCAGGATCCTGCGACCGGTGTTCATTCCCGAAGGCGTCGCCACGGGTCTCAAGCCGGTACGGGCGGTGCGTGCCGACCGGTAGGCGTTTCGAGGCTCCCCGGCTGCTCAAGTCCAGCGGCGTCTGCCATTGGACCTTTCTTTCCATATACTCAGGGTGTTCGCGCCCTCAATCGACGATCCTGCAGCGGAGCAACCTCAGATAGCCTTCCTTGATCCGCGCCTGCCGGATGGCTGTCATCAAAGCCCCGCTCAGAAAAAGCGTGGACTTGAGCTTCGGATCGATCCAGAGGTCGGGGCCTTCCTCCAACGCCAGAGCCGAGACCGCGATCTGGTCGTTTTCATTGGCGTATTGCTGCCAAAGCTCCATACCTGCCCGTTCGATTGTTCGTAAAGCATTGAGATTGACGCTCTCGTCGGCTCGGAAAGTGTCCTTTCGCACCGTTAAGTTGAGCGCGTAGAAGGGGCCGGGCAATTCTGTCTGTTTGTCCGCCTCGAAGACAGGAACCTGAATCAATCCGCCTGCCCCGAGGTCCGCCTCCTGCAGAACCTCCGCCAGCCGCCCCTTGACCGCCGCGAACCCGCCGAGAAAGAAGAAGTCCTTGATCTCGCCGAAGCGTTTCGGATCGAATACGTAACAGGCCTCGGGAAAGTCTTCTCGCTTGAGCGTTTCGCCGCGAGATTGCCTCTGCATGTCTTTTGAAACTTTTTCCGGTTTTCGTGGAACGAAGTGGGTCGGTTCTTCCCAGTCATGTCCGAAGTACTTGGCCCGAATGCCCAGCTTGTTGCTGAGTTCGCCGCTTGTTAGCGCGTTGCTGATCCAAACTTGATTCTTGAGTTTCACGACAGCCCACCCGGTTCCGGTTCGGTTAAACTACAGGATGCAGACTGGACGTGATTCTCCCAAGCGAAATCCGGGCGGGGCGGGGCCTTTGGCCTGAACCGTTCAAAGTTGATTTTCGTCAGAACGCCGAAAACCTAGCGTGCTCTTGAACTGAGCGCCAATGTGTCACCCCGAAACGCCACTTTCCCCTCTACGGTCACCCCGGCCAAGCGGAGCGAGAGCCGGGGCCCCCTTATTTGCAGAGCGCGTCAGATCAACAAAAAAGCCTCGCCAAAAAAGGATAGGCGAGTGCGTCCCGGCGCTCGCTTCGCCTGGCCGGGATGACATCTGAGGGAACCTGACTTTTTCAAAGCCTTGCCGAAGAGGTTACCGCTTCAGCAGAAACACGGCCTGTTCGGCGACGATGTTCCAGACCCACCAGGGTGCATTGACCGGGATCTTGTTGCCGCGTGCGCTGAGCGCCACGGCCTTTTCGACCTTGGCGTCCAGTTCGCGGCACAGCTCGACGAAATCGCGCAGGGAACAGAAATGGATGTTGGGCGTGTCGTACCACTCGTAAGGCAGGTATTTCGTGACCGGCATCCGGCCCCGGAAAAGCAGCTGCATCCGGTTGCGCCAATGGGCGAAATTCGGAATGGAGACAATCACCTGTTCGCCGATACGCAGAAGTTCGCTCATGACTTCCCTGGGCGCATAGGTCGCCTGCAGGGTCTGGCTCATGATGACGACGTCGAAGGCCTGGTCCGGGTAGTCGGCCAGATCGGTGTCCGCATTCCCCTGGATGACGGAAAGGCCGCGAGCGACGCTGCGGTTCACGCCTTCCTGGGAGAGCTCGATGCCGCGACCGTCCACCTGCCGTTCGCGCACAAGCAGGTCCAGCAGGGCCCCGTCTTCGGAACCGATATCGAGGACGCGGGCGCCATGCGGCACCAGCGAGGCGACGACCTTGTGGTCGCCGCGGGTTTCTCCGGGGCGGGTCTGGGTCGGGGCGAGGTTCATCATGCGCCGGCTTCCTCTCCCGGCGCCGGAATGCCGCGTGCCCTGGCCGCGCCGGTCATGAAGCCGCGGATCGTGTCGAACATCTCTGGCACATTCAGGAGGAAGGCGTCATGGCCCCGGTCGCTTTCGATCTCCACGAAGGACACGTTCGCCGCGGCCGCATTGAGCGCCTTGACGATCCGGCGGCTTTCGGAGGTCGGAAACAGCCAGTCGGAGGTAAACGACATGACGCAAAACCGGGTCTTGGTGTCCTTGAAGGCGTCGCGCACGGAGCCGAATTCCTTGGCCAGATCGAAATAGTCCATGGCGCGGGTGACATAGAGATAGGAATTGGCGTCGAAGCGGTCGACAAAGGTCATGCCCTGGTGGCGCAGGTAGCTTTCGATCTGGAAGTCCGCGTCGAAACCGAAGGTGACCTTGTCCCGGTCCTGCAGGTTTCTGCCGAATTTCTGGTGAAGCGACTCGTCCGACATGTAGGTGACATGGGCCGCCATGCGCGCAACGGCGAGGCCCTTGGTCGGTCGGACGTTTTCCTGAATGTAGTTTCCGGCGCGCCAGTCCGGATCCGCCATGATCGCCTGGCGGCCGACTTCGTGAAAGGCAATGTTCTGCGACGTATGGCGCGCGGCGGCCGCGATCGGAACGGCGGCGAACACCCGCTCAGGGTAGCTTGCCGCCCACTGAAGCACCTGCATGCCGCCCATGGAGCCGCCGATAACGGCAAACAGCGTATCGATGCCCAGATGGTCGATCAGGCGGGCCTGGGAGCGCACCATGTCGCGAATGGTGACCACAGGCAGGGAAAGGCCGTAGGGCTCGCCGGTCTCCGGGTTGATGCTCGCCGGGCCGGTGGTTCCCAGGCAGCCGCCCAGAACGTTGGCGCAGATGATGAAATAATGATTGGTGTCTATGGGCTTGCCGGGCCCGACCATCAGGCTCCACCAGCCGGGCTTTCCCGTCACCGGGTTGGTCGAGGCGGCGTATTGGTCGCCGGTCAGCGCATGGCAGACGACAATGGCGTTGGATTTGTCCGCGTTCAGCGTGCCGTAGGTCTCATAGGCGATCTGCCAGGGACCGAGCTCGACGCCCGAATCCAGTTCCAGCGGCTTGTCGGCCGGGAAATGCGCGATCTTGCTGGAGGGCGAGACGGCTTCGTTTGCCTTCGATGTCACCGGCTGCGCTGGGTCTGAAACAGCCGGATCCTGTGTATCAGCGGACATGTCTTTCGGTTTGCTCTTTTCCGTTCCGACCGGGTCGTTCCGGGCCGAGCGCGGGGTGCGGCGTCATCGAGGTCCGGAAGGGGGGCGAACTTTCGTGCCGCACATCAATCAGACTGGCGACCTAGCCGCGTCGGACGCGCGGAGTCAATGATTTCTTTTGCGTTTGGATGATCACATCCCTATGACTAAGCGGCTCAGAACGCGAAACCAAGGCCTGATTTCGAAATGTCCGATTTGCCGGAAAACGGGACGTCTCTGGAAGAATTGCGCGCCCGCGTCGACGGGATAGACGCCCGTATCCATGCCGCCCTGATGGAACGCGCCGAGGCCGAGGCGGAGATTTCCGCGGCCCTAGCGACAGCGGGGGAAGGCCGCTCGCTGTTTCACCCCGAGCGGGACGCGGAAACCGTGCGTCAGATCGTCGAACGGCATCGCGGAGGCTTGCCGCTTGCGACGGTCGAGCATCTCTGGCGGGATCTGATCTGTGCCTGTACCGGCCTGGAGATGGACCTGGCTGTTCATCTGGACGGCGCCGCCGAACTGATCGACATGCTCGATCTGGCGCGGTTCTACTTCGGATTCTCGGTTGAACTGGTACCGGGAAGCGATGCGGCGGACGTTGTCGGGGCTGTCGCGGGGTCCGAAGGAGATCTCGGGCTGGTGGCGCTGACCGACAGGGCGGAGCTGCCCTGGTGGCGGGGGTTGAGCGAGGCCGGAGCGCTGGTCCGCGCCCGTCTGCCGTTCCTGGTTCTGGACGAGCGCCCTGCGGATCTGCCGGCGCTTGTTCTGGCGAAGGCCGACAGTCTTGTCGACAACGCAGACGTTGCGGTTTATGACGCCCGCTGGTCCGATCTTCTGCCCGGCCGGCTGATGGATCAGGGCATCGAGGTCCTGAGCTTTTTCCGCTCCGGCAGCGGTGTCGACGCCTTGCTGGCGATTTCCGGCGATCTGACGGAAGAGGACGTCGTGAAGGCCTGCGCGGCGGCCGGAGCCGAACCCGACGTTTTGCGCCGGGTCGGCGGCTACGCCGCGCCCATCGACGGCAATGGCGACCCGGAAGATGCTTTCGGGCCCGAAGATACAATCCAACCGGGGGGCGGAGGCCTCCAGGAATGAACGAGATGATCAACGTGAAGCAAGACAACGCGCCGAAACCGAACCGTCCGCAACCCAAAGCCGGTGTGCTGGACATCGCCCCTTACATTCCGGGAAAATCCAAGGGCACGCACGGCAAAACGCTTCACAAGCTCTCGTCCAACGAAACGCCGCTGGGAACGAGCCCGGGTGCGCGGGCGGCCGTTGACGCGGTCGCGGAAAAGCTGGAGCTTTATCCCGATGGCGCGGCCACGGAACTGCGCGCCGCCATCGGTGAGGTCTACGGTCTCAATCCGGATCGCATCATTTGCGGAGCGGGATCCGACGAGGTTCTGAGCCTGCTGGCCTATGGTTATCTCGGCCCCGGCGACGAGGCGATTTATTCAGAGCACGGCTTTCTGGTCTATGACATCGCCATTCGCGCCGCCGGCGCCACTCCGGTGATCGCTCCGGAAAAGGGCCTGACGACGGATGTCGACGCGATCCTGGAGCGCGTGACCGCGAAGACCAAAATGGTCTTCATCGCCAATCCGAACAATCCGACCGGCACCTATCTGCCTTTCGACGAGATCAAGCGTCTGCACGAGGGACTGCCGGACAACGTGCTCCTGGTGCTCGACGCGGCCTATGCCGAATACGTCCGGCGCAACGATTACGAAAGCGGAATGGAACTGGCCGCGACGACAGAAAACGTCTTCATGACGCGAACCTTTTCCAAGATTTACGGTCTGGCCAACCTGCGTCTCGGATGGGGGTACGGTCCCAGCCATGTAATCGATGCGCTGAACCGCATTCGCGGTCCGTTCAATATTTCCGGCGTGGCGATCGCGGCGGGGATCGCCGCCGTCAAGGACCGGGAATTCATTGCCGGCGCCGTCGAGCACAACGATAAATGGCTGCCCTGGGTGGCGGCCGAAATGGAGTCGCTCGGCCTGAAGGTGACGCCGAGCGTCGGGAATTTCGTGCTTGTCCACTTCCCCGACGAAGCCGGTAAAACGGCTGTGGAGGCCGACGCCTATCTTCTCGAACAAGGTTGCGTGCTGCGCCTGGTCGGCAATTACGGCCTGCCGAACGCCTTGCGCATGTCCATCGGAACGGAAGAGGCCAACCGCGCCGTTGTCGCGCATCTGAAAGACTTCCTGAGCAAAGCCTGAAAGCAGACCAGACGACATGACCGGAGCTCCCATTTTCGAGCGCATGGCCCTGATCGGGATCGGCCTGATCGGCTCCTCCATCGCCCAGGCGGCGCGTCAGCGCGGACTGGCCAGGGAAATCGCGATTTCCACCCGCTCTGCGGAAACCCTGCGGCGCGCCGAGGAACTGGGTCTGGGAGACCACTATTCGCTCGACGCGGCGGTTGCCGTCGACGGGGCGGACCTTGTTATCCTGTGCGTTCCGGTCGGAGCCAACGAGGCGGTGGCGAAATGGATCGCTCCGGCGCTGAAAAAGGGCGCCGTTCTGACCGATGTCGGCTCGACCAAGGGCTCCGTCGTCGATCAGGTCAGCCCGCATGTGCCGGAGGGTGTGCACTTCATTCCGGGGCACCCGATCGCCGGAACGGAGCAGTCCGGGCCGGATGCGGGGTTTTCGACGCTTTTCGAAAACCGCTGGTGCATTCTGACGCCGCCGGACACCGTTGACCCGGAAGCGCTTGAGAAACTTTCCGCCTTCTGGCGGGGGTGCGGCTCCGATGTCGACCTGATGGAACCGAAGCATCACGACCTCGTCCTGGCGATCGTGTCCCATCTGCCGCATCTGATCGCCTATAACATCGTCGGCACGGCCGACGACCTGGAGACGGTCACCAAGTCGGAGGTGATCAAGTATTCCGCCTCCGGTTTCCGCGATTTCACCCGTCTGGCGGCTTCCGACCCGACCATGTGGCGCGATGTCTGCCTCTCCAACAAGGAGGCGATCCTGGAAATGCTGGCGCGCTTCTCGGAGGATCTGTCCGCGCTTCAGCGGGCGATCCGATGGGGGGACGGCGACATGCTGTTCGATCTGTTCACCCGCACGCGCGGTATCCGCCGCTCGATCATCGAAGCGGGCCAGGAAACGGACGCCCCGGACTTCGGCCGCCACGCCAAGGACGAACCTGCGAACGGGTGAGTGGTCCAGTGATGAGTGTCACGGGTCGAGGTTCGCTCTCTTAAGTGAACCTGCAAGGTGGGGCGACGTTCAGCCCTGAAAAGAATACTTCTGATATTTTTTGAATTTGACGCCGAAGAAGCGTCTTGAATTCCGTCTTCGGCGTGGCCAATTCTATGGCATTACACTCTCGACAAAGTGCGAGGTATTTCACAAAGCTTTTTCATGTCATAAATTTTCATAATTTTAGATCGAAGGTGATCCATGATTGCAAGAACCAAAGACTGCAATTTCACTGCATTGGCCGCTTCGCTTTTTGTGTTTTCAGCGGCGGTTCCGTCGCTTTCGTACGCGGGTTCCGAAACGGCGAACACCGATGCCTTGACGGCAAAGATATCGGAGATGCCGTACTCTCAAGCTCGGCCTGTTGTCTTACAGGCCGGCTGGCAGCCGGTTCAGAATCCGGTGCCTGACGACCTCGCTTTCTTTTCACGCGCGATCTACGAACAAGGCTATGTCGAGGTTGCTATGTGCTCGCCGGTCGGCGAGACGCCCTGCATCTTTTACTTCAAGAACGCGCAGGGGCAGTATCTGAAAGTTCAGACACTTCTTGAAGTGCCGCATGTAGCGTCTGTCAGCGTCTTGAAGAATGAGGCCGCGTATCGGTATGAAGCCAGATATTAGGCTTTGTTCGCTCGGAAGCATTTCCTTTAGCCCGCGTCAAAACCTTCAGTTCGACCGATTGACGATGAACTCCGCCAGCGCCGTCAGTGTCGCCGAGCGGTCGCCGTAGGAGGCCAGCAGGTCCCGGGCTTCGTTCAGCAGCCGATCCAGTTCGGACCTTGTCCTGTCGACGCCCCAAAGGCCGACGAGCGTCGCCTTGCCGGCTTCGGCATCCTTACCGGTCGCCTTTCCCATGACCTCCGGGCACGCCTCGACATCGAGCAGATCGTCGGCGAGCTGGAAGGCAAGGCCGATGACCTCGCCGAAGCGGGTCAGGCGGTCGACGTCGCTTTCGGGCGCATCCGCCAGAAGGGCGCCGGCACGGCAGGCGTAGCGCAAAAGAGCGCCTGTCTTCATCGACTGCAGCAGGCGGATTTCCGCCTCGGACCGGGGTCGGTGTTCCGATTCCAGATCCAGCATCTGGCCGCCGGCCATGCCGCCAACGCCCGCGGCGCGCGACAATTCCCGCGACAGGCGCAGCCTCACGGCGGGATCGGTATGGACCTTGTCCTCCGCGATCACGTCGAAGGCAAGGGTCAAGAGCGCGTCGCCGGCCAGGATGGCGGTGGCTTCGTCGAAGGCCTTGTGCACGGTCGGCCGGCCGCGGCGCAGGTCGTCGTCGTCCATGGCGGGCAGGTCGTCATGGATCAGCGAATAGCAGTGAATGAGTTCCAGGGCGCAGGCCGCGTGCAGGACGCCGCTGTCGGCGCGTCCGAACAGCGCGGCGGCTTCCAGCAGCAGGACGGGACGCAGGCGCTTGCCGCCGTTCAAGGACCCGTAGCGCATGGCGTCCAGCAGGCGCGCAGGCCGCGCGATCTCACCGGAGGCGGTCGCGGCGGTCAGGATATCCGCCAACGCTGTCTCGATCCTGCGAGCGTTTTCTGCCAGGTGAGGTTTGAGGTCCGGTGCCATTCACGATCCTGCCGAGGTTTGAGCCGGAGGTTTCCCTGTCCCGAATTTTCCCGCTCGTCAAGCGATTACGCGCCCTGTCCCAGCGTCAGCCCGAAGAACTTCCGGCACTGGACGGATGCCGTCCGTCCCGGTATTGGCTAAGGGGGATTTTTGGCGGACTGCAAGGTCCGGTGGAACCGGAGGCTGCCTGGCGGCTTTACCGGGTGTCTCCCTGTTCCAATGGCGCGGAGCCTGAATGGCGAAGAAAAACAAGTCATCGAGTGCCGCAGGAGGCTTTTTGCGCTTCGTCCGCCGATGGGTTCTCCGTCTCGGGCTCGCTATTGTCCTTCTGCCGCCGGTCCTGACAATCATTTACTCCGTCGTTCCGCCCGTCAGCACGCTGATGCTCGCCCGCTATGCCCAGTTTCTGTGGGTCGACCGGCAATGGGTGCCGCTCGACGAGATTTCTCCGAACCTGATCAAATCCGTGATTGCGTCCGAGGACAGCCGGTATTGCAGCAACCATGGGGTGGAATGGGGTGCGTTGCAGAACCAGGTCGAGGCCCTGAGCGAGGGTGAGACGCCGCGCGGGGCGAGCACGATCACCATGCAGACCGCGAAGAACCTCTTCCTGTGGCATGGCCGGTCCTATGTCCGCAAGGTGCTGGAATTGCCGCTTGCCCTGATGCTGGATGCCATCCTGACAAAGAAGCGCATTCTGGAAATCTACCTGAACATCGCGGAATGGGGTGAAGGCGTCTTCGGCGCGGAAGCGGCCGCGCAGGCCTGGTTCGGCAAGCCCGCGAACGATCTGACTCGCGTCGAAGCCGCCCGCCTTGCGACCGCCTTGCCCAATCCGCTGGGTCGGAACCCGGCGAAACCTGGGGCGGGCCACCGGAGTCTGGCCGCCAAGAACCTCGCCCGCGTCAAGGGCGCCGGTGCGATTTTCGGCTGTGTACTGCCCGGTTGATGGGGAGTCTTCGCTACCCGGTTCGCCCCGTCCGGCTCTGGCAAAGAAAATTTGCTGTCAGGGGTGGCAAAACGCTTGTGTTGCCTGTATAACGCCGCGCATTCCAACACGTTGCGTGACGCCACGCCCCGGGCTTACCCGGTCCGGGCCGCGCTGTTATGGACCACGGAGAAAAATAACATGGCCGTTCCCAAGAGAAAAACCTCGCGCATGAAGCGCGGTTTTCGCCGTTCCGCGGACGCCCTGAAACAGCCGACTTACGTTGAGGACAAGGATTCGGGCGAGCTGCGCCGTCCGCATCACGTTGACCTGAAGACCGGCATGTACCGGGGCCGTCAGATCCTGTCTCCGAAGGACGACGCGTAAGCTCGTTTTCGGAAGGGATCGCCGCATGGCAAACCAGGATTGAGGCTGGCCTTGTTTCGACAGGCCGGCCTTTTTCTTTGCGTCTTGAAATCGCGCGTTTGTTCGTGTCAGCTCCCGCCCGTCCGTCCTTCACGGTATTTATTTTCTGGGAGCCCGCCCGATGCGTCTTTTTTCCGCCGTTCCGTTCACGCTGTTTTCGCTGCTGATCTATAACGCCTTCGCCTTTACCGCCGGAGCCGCGAATCCCGGCTTCTGGTCTCAGCCGGTCATCACCATCGCCATGGTTTCCGGCGCGACTTTCCAGCTTCTGGCAAGCGATCTCCTGATCACCGCCGGGCTCTTCTTTCTGTTCATCGAAATCCTCAAGGCCACCCGGATCGGCACGACGGCGCTGCTCGACCACATGTTCTCGGTTCTGGTGTTCGTGGCCTATCTCGTGGAGTTTCTGGTCTTGCAACAGGCGGCGACGTCCCTGTTCTTCATCCTGATGGCGATTTCGCTGATCGATGTGATCGCAGGCTTTTCCATCTCCATCACCGGCGCCCGCCGGGATGTCTCCTTCGGACACGGGGAGATGCATTGAGGGTTTGATCCCGCTTGACCTGTCATCCCGGTTTGACGTGTCGGCGGCGAGACCGGAACCCGGTACACCGCGCGGTAAAGATCAGGAATTCAGGTGACTACCGGGTGGCCTCTGCCTCCGCAGGGACGACAAACTGGGAGGTCTGACGTCTGGAAAACCTCAGCTGTCCCCGTCTTCTTCCACGATCGCGTGTTTCTGGATGAGCGGCAGTTGAGTGAGGGTGAACAAAAGCGTAATCGGCATGATGCCGAAGACCTTGAAGCTGACCCAGAAATCGGTCGAGAAGCTGCGCCAGACGATCTCGTTGATGGCGGCGAGCACGAAGAAGAACAAGCCCCAGCGGAAGGTGAGCTTGCGCCAGCCCTCGTCGGTCAGGCGGAACGCGCTGTCGAAGACGTAGCCGAGCAGCGACTTGCCGAAGAGAAGTCCGCCGAGCAGGACCGAGCCGAACAGGCAGTTCACGATGGTGGGTTTCAGCTTGATGAACAGCTCGTCGTGCAGCCAGAGCGTCAGTGCGCCGAATACCAGGACGACCGCGCCGGAAACGAGCGGCATGATCGGCAGTCGCCTGGTCAGCCAGAGCGATACGACGAGCGAGACGCTGATCGCGACCATGAAGGCCGCGGTTGCCAGAAAGATCGGTTTGCCGACGGCCTGAAGCGCCGGAAAGGCTTCGGCGATCTGCTCGCCGCGGGCGTTGAACAGGAAGAACACGGCAAGCGGCCCCAGTTCCAGCGCAAGTTTCAGGAGCGGTGACAGCTCCTTGCGGGTCGGGTCGTTCGGGGCGTGTTCGAATTCCATGTCGGCTTGGCTCCGGTGTCTGTTATTTGTCGCAGATAGGAGCAACGTATAAGCTTGGTCAAGGGGTGGACCCGAGATAGACAGGTAACGAAGGTCTTGGGACTGGCTCGCGGCCTGGAAAAAGGAACCGTATCGGCAGTGACAAGAGCGATTGTCTTCCTTTTGGCGCTTGTTTTCATGCAGGCCGCCGCCTTCGCACAGACGCCGGTGACGTGGGAGGATCTGATCGATCCCGAAACGGCGAATTTCGACGATCCGTACAAGGCTTTGAGCGGGCTTGAGCTGCGGTCGCTCGGCACGGTATTGCGGTTGCGGCAGCGCTTGAGCGAGGAGGATATCGCGGCCGAGGCCCGACCGCGGATCGAAAGCCGGCTGGCGCAGGAAGAGGCGAAGCTCGCGGCAAGCGGCGTTCAGACCGAGTGGCTCCTGTCTCAAAGGCATTCGGTCGCGAAAAAGCGGGCCAAGGCCGCCTTGACCGGAAATCCGGCGCTGGACGGTCAGGAAGTCGCGATCACGGGATATGCGATCCCGGTTGACGAGCCCGGGGAGGACGGAACGGCAAGCGGTTACCTTGTCCCGGAACAAGGCATGTGTTCCCACATGCCGGCGCCCAATCCAAATCAGATGATCCGCTACACGATTGAAGCCGGCAACCAGGCTTCGTACGTCTACGAGCCGGTGTTGCTGACCGGTCGCCTGACGTTGAAGACCACACGGCAGGAGATCGTGCTTCTGGACGGCTACGTCGACATGCTCGCAGCCTTCGATCTCCAGGTGACCGGGATCCGCGGTCTTGAGGACGAGACCCCTGACAATCCCGCCAGCCGGCTCTGGAAGTATTTCAAGCGCGGAGAAACCGTCAAGCCGGAAGCAGCGCAGTAAAAAGGCGCCCCGGAGGACGCCTTTGGGTGCCGGAAACAGCACTGTCTTTTGATCGTCTTGCCGGCCCGGCGAAGCGCCAGCCGGGACCGAAGAACCAGCCAGCCCCGTCTTTTTGAACCGCAGTCTGAAGCGGCCCGGTCAGCCGTTGGCGATATACTGGCCGCCGTTGATGGTCAGGACCGAGCCGGTGACGAAGGCTGCGGCGTCGGAAGCCAGGTAGACCACGCTCTGGGCGATTTCCTCGGGATGGCCGAGACGGCCGACCGGGATGCCGGAAACGATGGATTCCAGAACCTTTTCCGGCATGGCGGCGACCATGTCGGTCGCGATATAGCCCGGGCAGATCGCGTTCACGGTGATGCCCTTGAAGGCGTTTTCCTGGGCGAGCGCCTTGGTGAAGCCGATCACGCCGGCCTTGGCGGCGGAATAGTTGGTCTGGCCCATCTGGCCCTTCTGGCCGTTGATGGAGGAGATGTTGATGATCCGGCCCGCACCGCGGCCACGCATGCCGTTGATGACCGGCTTGGTCATGGTGAACATGCTGTCGAGGTTGGTGGACAGAACCGCGCGCCACTGGTCGAAGTCCATCTTGTGGAACATGCCGTCGCGGGTGATGCCGGCGTTGTTGACCAGCACGTCCACCGGACCCAGTTCGCTTTCCACCTGGGCGATGCCGGCCTCGCATTCATCGGGATGGGAAACGTCCCATTTGTAGACGTGGATGCCCGTTTCGGCCTTGAAGGCTTCGGCTTTCTCGACGTTGCCGGCAAAGGTGGCGGCGACCGTGTAGCCCGCGTCTTTCAGACCGCGAGAGATTGCCTCGCCGATTCCACGGGTTCCGCCCGTAACCAATGCGACCTTGCTCATTCCCATCCTCCTTAATTCCGCTACCCGGCCCTGCGGGCTCTTTGAGTTTGTCGTGTTCAAAGACTTTCGGTGTTTGAGATCATGGCCGGCGAAAGCGGGCCATGATCCTTGTCAATTGATCCGGATTAACGCTCCAGGCACATGGCAACGCCCATGCCGCCGCCGATGCACAGGGTCGCGAGGCCCTTCTTGGCGTCGCGCCGGCCCATTTCGTGCAGCAGGGTGGTCAGGATGCGCGCGCCGGATGCTCCGATCGGGTGACCGATGGCGATGGCGCCGCCGTTGACGTTGACGATGTCCGTGTTCCAGCCCATGTCCTTGTTGACAGCGCAAGCCTGCGCGGCGAAGGCTTCATTGGCTTCGACGAGGTCGAGATCGGCCGCCGACCAGCCGGCTTTTTCCAGCGCCTTGCGGGAGGCCGGGATCGGGCCGGAGCCCATGATCGTCGGGTCGACGCCTGCGGTCGCCCAGGAGGCGATACGGGCGAGCGGCGTCAGGCCGCGCTTCTCGGCTTCCGCGGCACTCATCACGATGATGGCAGCGGCGCCGTCGTTGATGCCGGAGGCGTTGCCGGCGGTCACGGAGCCTTCCTTGGCGAAGGCCGGACGCAGCTTGGCCAGGCTTTCGAGCGTCGCGCCATGGCGGATATATTCGTCATCCTCGACCACGCGTTCGGATTTGCGCTCCTTCACCGTGACGGGTGTGATCTCGTCCTTGAACTTGCCGGCTTTCTGGGCTGCCTCGGCCTTGTTCTGGGAGGCGACGGCGAATTCGTCCTGCTGGTCGCGGTTGATCTGCCACTTCTCGGCGACGTTTTCGGCGGTCTGGCCCATGTGATAGCCGTTGAATGCGTCCCACAGACCGTCCTTGATCATGGTGTCGATCATTTTGTAATCGCCCATCTTGTAGCCGGCGCGCATATGGGCGGCATGGGGAGAGAGCGACATGTTCTCCTGGCCGCCGGCCATCATGATGCTGGCGTCGCCCGTCTGGATCTGCTGGGCGGCGATGGCCACCGTGCGCAGGCCCGAGCCGCAGACCTGGTTGAGGGTCCAGGCGGTGGAGCTGTCGGGAATGCCGGCCAGGATGGCCGCCTGGCGTGCCGGGTTCTGACCCTGGGCGGCGGTGAGCACCTGCCCGAACACGACCTCGTCGATGTCGCCGCCTTCGACGCCGGCCTTTTCCATGGCGGCCTTCATCACGATGGCGCCAAGATCGTGGGCGGGCGTGTTGGCGAAAGAACCGTTGAACGACCCGACGGGCGTGCGGGTCGCGCTGACGATGACAATATCTGTGGTAGCGCTCATGATACTCTCCAGAACTGGGACGGTATGGCGTTAGGGTATTGGTGCCTCTGGGGAACCTTGTGGCTGGCCAGGTGGCGCCTCGAGAACCTTGACAATGCAAGGACTAGAAACTGCGGCTGCAAAAGTGTCAACCGTATCACCCCGTATGTGCAGGCAGTTTTCGCCTTCCTGGCATCATCCTTTCGTCAGAGACATTAAAAAGGGTGGCACGATCCGATACGATTGGCTTAGTCTCTTAGTCGGAGGAGATGACAGGCCTGCGAAGGCCTTGTCGTCAAATGGAAAACGAGCCTTCGGGCTGAGAGGCGGAAGTGACGGATGGCCAAGACCAGCGAGCCGACTATTATCAAGAAGTACGCCAACCGGCGTCTCTACAACACGGGCACCAGCACCTATGTCACGTTGGAGGACCTGGCGGTGATGGTGAAGGGAGAGGAAGATTTCGTCGTGTTCGACGCCAAGACCGGTGAGGACATCACTCGCTCGGTCCTGACCCAGATCATTTTCGAACAGGAGGGCAAGGGACAGAACCTGCTGCCGGTAACCTTCCTGCGGCAACTGATCCGGTTTTACGGCGACAGCATGCAGGGGCTCGTTCCGAGTTTCCTGGAATATTCGATGACGTCCCTGACCAAGGAACAGGAAAAATTGCGCTCCCAGATGAGCGAGGCCTTCGGCGCGACCGCGTTCGACGCGATCGAGGATCAGGTGAAGCGCAACACGGAAATGTTCGAGCGGGCAATGAAGATGTTCATGCCGTTCCCGACCGGCGAGACGGCCGGTGCGGCGCCTTCAGCGGGCGCAGCGAAGGCAGAAAAGAGCGAAACCGCCGATCTGGACGACATGAAGCGCCAGCTCGAGGACATGCAGAAAAAGATCAATCAACTGAGCGACAAATCCTAGCAGGGCTGTTGAAGCGGTAAGCTACTCTCAGGCCGGGTTCCGGGCCGGCGGAGCACGGCCCGGGTGCCGCTTGTTTTCAGTTGAGCAGCTCTCGATCCAAAAGGTGTGAAGCGGGACGGGTACGGACCCGTCTCACATCAATTCCTAAGGCGTAGTGCCGTCATTCCTGACGGGCAGCGCCGGGCCTCAGCCGCAATCGGCGACAAGCTTCGCCGCTTCGATGCCGGCAACCGCGCAGGCCTCGTCGTTGTCCGAGGTGTCTCCGGTGATGCCGACCGCTCCAAGCGTTTCACCGTCCTGTCCCTTGATCAGGACACCGCCCGGCACCGGAATGATCGCTCCGCCCGAGGCGCCGTTGAGCGCGTTGACGAAATGCGGACGCGTTTCGGCGTTCGCGTTGAGCCATCTCGTGCCGGTTCCGACGGCCAGCGCGCCGATGGCTTTGCCCGAGGCGATTTGCGGACGCATGATCGACGACCCGTCCTGGCGCTTGAGAGCGACCGTGTGACCGCCGGCATCGAGCACGGCAACGGTCAGAGGTTTCAAGTTGAGGGCCGACGCCTTTTCAAGTGCGGCATCAATGATTGTCTCTGCGGTTGAAAGTGTAAGACCAATTGCCATTGATTGTCTCCAGTCTGATGTTTCATATCGGCGGGGCGGCAGTTCGGATCCCGCAATGATCCTGAAAGCGGTTTTCGCCGGCGGGTGAAGGCAAACCGCCTGCCGAACGACGAACGGCGGCTGTGGGCGGGGGTTTGCGCATTCGCCGACTTGTCCTTAATGTGCTGCCGCAGCTTGACGTTGCTAGCAAAATTCGGGAAAGCCGAATAGCGCCGTTTCTCGACAAGCTATTAGGGCGGAACGGAAAAAATGGATGTGATCGGGGTGGGAGTAATTCGGTGAAGCGTGATTTTCAGATGCCGGGACGTTCGCCGGTGTTTGCGCGGGAAGCGGCAGCGGCAACCTCCCATCCCCTGGCGACGAGCGCCGCGATCGAGGTGCTTCAGGCCGGTGGCAACGCGGTGGACGCGGCGATCGCCGCTGTCGCCGTGCAATGTGTCGTGGAGCCCCATATGACCGGTCTCGGCGGGGATTGTTTCGCCATCGTGGCGGAACCGGACGGCCGGTTGACGGGTTTCAACGGGTCCGGCGCAGCACCGCGAGCCGCGACACCGCAAAAGCTGGCCGAACTCGGTGTCACGGAGATTGACGAAACGTCGCCCCACGCGGTCACGGTGCCCGGCGCGGTTCGCGCTTGGGAAACGCTGCTCAAGGCCCACGGCACCAAAAGCTTCAAGACTCTATTCAAGCGGGCCGTTCATTATGCCAGGGAGGGCTTTCCGGTGGCGCCGCGCGTGGCGCGGGACTGGGCCAATTCCGTCGCTAAACTCTCCGCCTCGCCCGCCTCGGCGGCTTCCTACCTGATCAAGGGCGAAGCGCCGAAGACCGGCGCCATTCTGAAATATCCGAGGTTGGCCGAAACGCTGGAGGCCGTCGCCGAAGGAGGCGCCGATGCCTTTTATTCCGGAGAAATTGCCGAAGACATCGTCCGCGCGCTGAAAAGCCAGGGCGGCCTGATGACCCTGGACGATCTGGCCGCCTGTCATACGACGGCCGTGTCACCGGTCCTGCGAGACTACAGAGGCTTCACGGTTGCCGAGCTTCCGCCCAACGGCCAGGGGATCGTCGCGCTCGTCATGCTCGGCATTCTGGAAAAATTCGATCTCGGGGTCCTCGATCCGCTCGGGCCGGAAAGGTTCCATCTCGAAATGGAGGCGGCGCGGATTGCTTACGCGGTCAGGGAGAAATTCGTCACCGATCCGGGTCACATGGATGTCTGTCATACACGGCTCATCGGCGGCGACTATCTGGACAAGCTGGCCGGATTGGTTTCCCTGGACAAGCGCATGGAGACCGTGCCCCAGGCGATGCTGGCGCCCCAGACAGACACGGTGTATCTCTCCGTGGTCGACAAGGATGGCCTGGCGGTGTCGTTCATCAACTCCCTGTTCAGCGATTTCGGCAGCGGTATCGTCGCACCGGAGAGCGGCGTGCTCCTGCATTGCCGGGGCAAGTCGTTCAAGGCCAAACCGGGTTTCGCCAACTCCATCGACGGCGGCAAACGCCCGATGCACACGATCATCCCGGCAATGGTGCTCAAGGGCGGTGCGCCGTGGCTTTCCTTCGGCGTGATGGGAGGGCACTATCAGGCGTGCGGTCATGCCCATCTTCTCACAAATATCATCGACTACGGTATGGACGTGCAGGCGGCCATCGATTTCCCGCGGATGTTCTTCGATCTGTCCAGTCACGCGCTCGAGGCGGAAAAACTGATCCCGGCGTCCACGGTTGAAGGGCTTGAAGCTCTGGGCCACAAGGTCGCGCGCGCTTCCGGCCCGATCGGCGGCAGCCAGGCGATCATGATCGACAAGGCGCGGCACCTGCTGACCGCCGGCTCGGATCCGCGCAAGGACGGTCACGCGGCAGGATATTAAGAGCGGCAGGGAGCACAGGTCAGGCGGACAGGGAAACGGTGCAGGACCGGATGTCCTCGTCCTGTTCGCCATAGCGTTGCATCTGAATCTGACGCTCCAGACAGCTTGCCGCCAGGCCGGTGCGGCTCGCCATGAGCTGCGCGGCGTGCTCCGCCTGTGAGCCATGGGACCCGCGGCGGTTCAGGGCGGCAACGGCAACAGGGAGCAATCCGTCTCCAAACTCCCCGAACGATCCGGAGACCCTGGATTTGCGCCAACCAAAAACACGGCCTTCGGCTTGCTTGCGGCCGTTGTTCGAGGCCGGGGTTTCTGTAATGGGCTTGATCTGCATGGTTGTCTCCGTGGCGGGCCAGTCCATGGCCAATCTGTTCGGGCATTCGGGTATGCTGGAAACCTAGTCCTGGCGCCAGGCCGGGGCTGTGCCGCAGGTCACATGTTGTTGGAACGCCTCGGTTGGTAGCCCGGTCCGACAAAAAGAAACCCGGAGCAGGGCTCCGGGCGTCAAGGTTTCCAGTGGTACATCTGGAGTTCGAAATCGAAAAAGACCTATCGTTCGGTGTTCACCAGGTGTCCGGCGGATCGTTGCCGGGGAAGTGCCGCAGTCGCACGATAGGTATTTACGCCCGTGACCGGTTCCGTTTGCCTGCGCAACCTTGTCTGAGGCTCACCGTCTCGGGTCGCGATCAGATGGGCGAGAAAAACGGAATTGGGACGGTAACGGGTGGTAAAGGCGTCGTGCTCGCGCTCCAGATCCGGCTGAACAGGAACGGGCAGATACGACGCGAACTCTTTCCGCGGGGCGGCGTCCGTCTCTCCCGATGAGGGACGTTTGCGCCTCACATTGGCACGATCTGCGGAAGTTACCGGGTTCACTCGCACGTTTTAACGCCTCGTTGTTTCACAATGGCACGCTCTTGGCGGGCTTGCCTGAAACGTCGCAATGACCATGCCAATATAGGGAGGCGTTAACCTTTTGTCCGCAGAATTCGGGCATTTCGCCGGTAAAAAGTTAACAAATCGGCGTGCATCGGCACAAATCACGGGTCTCGCGCGGGTCGATTTTCCAGCTTGTGGGGCAGCGGAGAAGGCGCGCCGATTTTCCCGTCCATCTTACGGCCGGAGAGGGAACAGGGTTCCGGAACACCCAAAGTGCAGGAACCGTTTCAGCGTCAGTCAATCACTCAGGCTTACCTGTGGTTTCGGAAGTTTTTACTTCTTACCTTGGGTAATCTATGTGGTCATACGTACGAAATCGGATGTTCTGGTTGTTTGTTGTGCGTATTTTGAGAAGTCACACCGGAAAAATACGGATAATATTGGCAATAATTCAATCGAAAGCAGGTTTTACTTAGGTATTCAAACAGATTGTGGCCCGTGTTTTGTTCTCTATGATTCCAGATCAACCTGCATCCTGGCCGTATGGAATCAACTGGAGGAGAGCTTGATGAGTGCGAATTTCGCGGTCTCTGAAGCCTTCGGCGCCGAAAATTTTTTGACACTGGAAGATCTGGAAGACAGGAAATACAAACTCGTCGCGGTGTGCAATTGTTGCGGACAACGAACTTCCCTGACACCAAACCTCTGCATCGAGGAGCTCGGAAGGGCTTTTCCGGTTCACCTTCTCATCTCCAGGGGTGAACATCTGGGCACGAAGAACTGCAAACCGGACGACATGGTGCTGCATATTTCACAGGGCTGAAGTCCGCCGCTGTTCCGAACAACGCCGCGCTCACCGGTCCTGCAAGTCCTAAGGCTTAGCAATCAACAAAGGCAATTTGAAATCCCGCGGATGCAGCCTGCCGGCTGACAGCAGATACCGCAAGGTCAAGGCGATGGACATGGCATCGTCCAGGGCGTCGTGATGGCGCCGCGGCGACCCCTCGATCTGAAAATAGTCCGCCAGTTGGCCGCTGGTCGTTTTCTGAAGATCCGCATAGGGCATGCCCGCGTTCAGGAGCAGGCCGGACGCATTGCCGAAGCGGTGAGTCTGGATCGGCGGCGCGATTCCCTCGACGTAGCAACCGATCGCCAGGAGAGACAGTTCGTCCTTGCCCCAGGACCAGAAGTTGGCGCCTTCGGAAAACCGGTCGAACCGCTCGAGCGCTTCGGCAAGGCCGATGCCTTCCCTGTCGACCGCCTGCTGGCCGATGCCGGTCAGCTCCGTGAAATAGGGGTCGAGCCCTGCGTTCGCGCCAAACCTGTCTTTTGCCCGGATGAGAACCTGAAACGTTCCGGAGATCTCAAAACCGGGGTCGAGCGACAGCTTCACCGCCCCGATCTGGACAACGGAGGGGTCCGGGTCCAGAGGCCCGCACCATTGCCGCCGCATGGCGCCTTCCACGGTCAGGTATTCGCAGTCGAAGATGATGGCCTGATTCATGACGGCTTTTTATACCAATCGCGATCAACAGGCACCTGTCAGAGCGTGTTTGGTGTAAGCCGCCTGGGCGGCCGGTGCGGTTCCGGGGAACCGCACCGAACCTAGTGATCGTCAGGCGAACAGGAAGTCGCTTTCCTCAAGCGAGTCGATGCTGGTGCGCGCGAGATAAAGGCTGCCGTCCGCGCCGAAGTCGAGGCTGACGCCGTGGCCATGCTCCTCGGCCAGTTGCAGGAGATCGGCGAAGTCGTCGACGCCTTCCACATCGATGAAGAGCCGGTCATCGCCCTTGCGGTCGAAATCGCCGATGTGATCGTGGCCGTCACCGGCGACGAAAACGAAGGTGTCGTTGCCGCGCCCGCCGAAGAGATAGTCCCGGCCTGTGCCGCCGCCGATCGTGTCGTCGCCGCTGCCACCGGAAATCCAGTCCCGGCCCTCACCGCCATTGAGCAGATCGTCGCCCTTGCCGCCAAGAAGCTTGTCGCGTCCGGCTCCGCCGTCGATGCGGTCGTCTCCCGAACCGCCGACGAGGTAGTCCCGGCCGTTACCGCCGTTGATTTCATCGTCGCCGCGTCCGCCGAAGATCCTGTCGTTGCCATCCTCGCCGTTCAGGACATCCCAGCCGCTTCGGCCGAAGATAAGGTCGTTGCCGTCGCCGGCATTGACGATGTCGTCGGAGCGCGAGCCGGAGATAAAGTCGCGGCGATCCGACCCCTCCGTGCGTTCGACGGTGTTGATGTGCACGGTGGCGATCTCCGCATCCGGGCGGGTGAAGTCGGCCGCCACCGGGTCGACGATTTCACCGAAAGCGTTGGTCGCGCCCAGAATGCCCTGGTTGCCTCCCGGATTGCCAAGAGATCCGTTGAATCCCACATGCAGATCGACGACACCGCCTTCGGTGGCACCGGTATTCGGGCTGGACTGTCCGATCAGGGGAACGTCGGAAGCCTGTTCGGAGTTCACTTCCGTTCCGGCGTCGTAGACGTTGGAGCCGGCGAACTTGATGGTCTGTTCGCCGAGAAAGCGGCCGGTGCCGCTGAACAGCTTGAGCGGGTCGGCGGTTCCCACGAAGGCATCGTTCGACGGCAGCACCATGGCCCCGAGCACCGCATAGGCATTCAGGCTCCCGTTGACGTGAACGGTTGTGGAAACGACCTGGCCGGGCCGGATCGGTGCGCCGCCGGCGACCGCCGTCTGGGCGCCTGCGGAGGCAGCCGCCAATTCCGCGCCGAGCGGTGCGAAATTGCCGTCTTCGGCCAAAGCTTCCAGGCCGGCTGACGCTGCCTGGCCCTTTTCGAACAGGTCGAAAGCGCCATCGTGAAAACCTGCGAAGAACGGTGTCAGATACGTGCCGCCGTCCCCTGCCTCGTTCTTGACTGAAATTCTTAGTTCGGTCATCTGCCGTCTCCTCGACATGTTGTTCAACACCACGAGGGGTAGAAATGCAGGCGATCACGAACAACTCGCGTTTTGTCATTTCACGGCATCGTCAGAACCGATGAACAGGTCGTGGTAACGCGGTTTTGTCTTTGGCTCCAAAGGCGGCGATTCGCATTGCGCGACCGGAACGTTTCGAACCTCGAAAAACAAAAAAACGCGGCCCCGAAGAGCCGCGTTCCGGAAATTCGAATTGGGGCCCTGCCTTAAGCGGCGAGCGCGCCCTGTGCCTTGTCGACCAGCGCCTTGAAGGCATCCGGCTGGTTGATGGCGAGGTCGGACAGAACCTTGCGGTCGACTTCGACGCCGGCCTTGTTCAGACCGTCGATGAAACGGCCGTAGGTCAGGCCGTGCTGGCGGGTGGCCGCGTTGATGCGCTGGATCCAGAGCGAACGGAAGTTACGCTTCTTGGCCTTGCGGTCGCGGTAAGCGTACTGGCCGGCTTTCTCGACCGCCTGCTTGGCAACGCGGATGGTATTCTTGCGGCGGCCGTAGTAACCCTTGGCGGCCTTCAAAACTTTCTTGTGACGTGCGTGGGCGGTAACGCCCCTTTTGACGCGTGACATCTTGGGTGATCTCCTTGGGGGCTGGCGTTATGCGTACGGCAGGAACTGCTTCACGATCTTTGCATCCTGATCGCTCAGCGTGGTGGTGCCACGAGCGTTGCGGATGAACTTGTTCGTGCGCTTGATCATGCCATGGCGCTTGCCGGCCTGCGCGGTTTTCACCTTGCCGGTCGCAGTCACTTTAAAGCGCTTCTTGGCGCCGGACTTCGTCTTCAGCTTGGGCATTTTGCATCCTTTCCTTGGTGCAATCGTCAAAGGACGACTGCTCTTTTGTTGGTGCATTCAGAGCCGACACGGCATGCCCTAACTTTTCGCGGGAGGTCCTGCATCAGAATGCAGAAATACGGCCCACGACGAGCCGGACGACTCTGGACCGGGCGCTTATATGGGAGCCTGCCCGGGAATGCAACCGGAATCCGCGCTGTTTGCCAGAAACCCGCGCGGACACCGGGTCGCTTAGGTTACGCCGCCAGCCGGCATTCTTCCTTGGCCGCTTCCACGCGCGCCGCGGCGGTTTCGGGGTCGGCGACGGTGCCCTGGGCCGAAATGAAGCGGATGTCCTGAATGCCGAGGAAGGACAGCAGGAAATTCAGGTAAGGCTGCACGAAATTCGCCGCCGCGAAGGGCTGGCCTTCCAGATAGCCCTCGGCGCCATAGGTGCCGACGACAACCGCCCGCCGTGTCCTGACGAGGCCGCTGAACGCCTCGCCGTCATAAGAAAAGGTATGTCCGACCCGCACGATCTGGTCGATCCAGGCCTTTAGTGCCGCGGGAACGCCGAAATTGTAGATTGGCGTGGCGATCAGGAGCGTGTCCGCTTCCTGTAACTCGGCGATGAGCGTGTCGGACAGAGCGGTCGCCTGCCTGAGGTCCGCGGGCAGGTCCGTTTCCGGAAAATAGAACCCTTCAATCGTTTTCTGGCTGATGAGCGGGATTGAGCCGTCGGCAACCTGGCGGGTGACGACCCGGCAATCGCCATGTTTTTCCCTGAAACAGGTCTCGAAATGATCCGCTATCGCGGTGGAATGCGAGCCGTCGCTCCGGGAACTGGAATTGATACGCAGAAGCAAGGTCATGTGGGAACCTCCGTTGAGTGACGGCTTAGAGATATTTCTGCGTGTCTTTCAGAAAAACGGCTTATCCCGCAGCGTAATCGTGCATATCTTGCAGGAATGGAAATTCAATCTCTCAAAACCGTTCTGCTCGTGCGCGATCTCGGCAGCATCGCCGGAGCCGCCCGCGCGCTTGAGGTGGATGCCTCCAGCGTGTCCCGTGTTCTGGCAAGTGTCGAACGGGAGCTCGGCCTGCGGCTGTTTCAGCGTAGCACCCGGAAACTCTCGCTGACGGAGGAAGGCGAGCGCTATCTGAACCGGGTCGCTCCCCTGATCGAGGATCTGGAGGCAGCGCGCGAGGCGGCCTCCTCGAAGGATGTCTCACCGCGTGGCACCTTGCGGGTGACGGCGTCCGTGGCTTTTTCGCAAGAGTTCTTCGTGCCGCTCCTGCCGCGGTTTCAGGAGATGTATCCCGATCTCTCCGTTGAGCTGTTTCCCTCCGACAGCAATCTCGACCTCCTGGCGGAAGGGCTCGACGTGGCGATCCGGCTCGCCGCCGCGCCGAAGGGCGATCTGATTTCGACGAAACTGGCCGAGACGCGCTACCGGGTGGTCGCGGCGCCGGAGTATCTGGAGTGCGCCGGTCCCGTGATCGATCCCCGGGATCTCGTGGACATGAATTGCCTGCGTTTCGCCCTGCCGAATTTCCGGAGCGTTTGGCGCTTCCGGAAACCGGGCGAAGAGCCGTTCGCGGTGGAGGTTTCCGGAAAGACGGTCATCTCCAGCGCCGCGTCGCTGCGGGAGGCCGCTCGTCTCGGGATGGGAGCGGCCCTTCTGCCTGACTGGCTGATCGGGGGGGATCTTGCGAATGGCCGGCTGGTAAACCTCTTTCCGGACTACGAGTGCGCGGCGGCGGATTTCGAAACCGCCGCCTGGATCCTCTATCCGAGCAAAAGCTACCTCCCGCGCAAGGTGCGGGTCTTGATCGATTTTCTGAAAGCAGAGATGACCGGCCTGAAAAACCGGACGGCGCTGTAGGCGGGAAGCGGCTTAACGTCAGCCACTCCGCCCGATCGCCGCTCAGGCGTTCACGTCGACCACGACGCGGCCCTTTACCTGACCCTTCAGGATATCGGCGCCCAGTTTGGGAAGGTCTTCCAGGGTGGCCGGCTGGATGATCTTTTCAAGCTTTTCCATCGGCAGGTCCCTGGCCAGCCGCTCCCAGGCGCGCAGGCGGGCGTCATAGGGTTTCATGACGCTGTCGATGCCTAAGAGATTGACGCCGCGCAGCAGGAACGGAATGACGGTTGCCGGAAGCGCGGCGCCTCCGGCCAGGCCGACCGCCGCAACGGAGGCGCCGTATTTCATCTGGCCGAGAACTCTTGCCAGCATGGCACCGCCGACGGCATCGACGCAGCCTGCCCAGGTTTCGGCTTCGAGGGGGCGCTTGACCGTCTCGGCGACATCGTCGCGGGGAACGATGCGACTCGCGCCAAGGGATTTGAGATACTCCCAGGTGCTTTCGCGGCCGGTCACCGCGGCGACCTCATAGTCGAGGTTGGACAGGATCGCGGTGGCGACGGAGCCGACCCCGCCGGCCGCGCCCGTGACCAGAACCGGCCCGTTCTCGGGGGTCAAACCGTGTTCTTCCAGGGCCATGACTGCAAGCATGGCGGTGAACCCCGCCGTGCCGATGGCCATGGCGTTCCGCGTTGTCAGGCCGTCGGGAAGCGGCACCAGCCATTCGCCCTTGACGCAGGCCTTCTGAGCGTATCCGCCCCACCAGACCTCGCCGACCCGCCAGCCGGTGAGCACGACCTTGTCGCCGGGTTTGTACCAGTCGTCGGAGGATTCTTCGACCGTTCCCGCGAAGTCGATGCCCGGCACATGGGGATAGGTTTTGACGAGGCCGCCGCCGGGGCCGATGCACAGACCGTCCTTGTAGTTAAGAGTCGAATACTCCACGGCGACGGTGACATTGCCGTCCGGCAGGCGGGTTTCTTCGATCTCCTGCACGGAGGCGTGGGTCTTGCCGTCTTCATCCTTGTCGACGATGAGCGCTTTGAATGTCATGAGAAATCCTCCGAAAATCCGTGGATCCGTCTGGCCGGTCCCTGTCTCTTAAGCTGCGGTCGGGCGGTGAAAATGTCAAACATTTAATTGTCAGACATTTGTTTATTTGAATTGACCGTCCTTTTAGGTGGGATTACGATTTAGGCTCAGTCATGCATTTCAGGGAGACCGCCTTGGCGATCGAATTCGAGACCATCCGCAAAGAAGGCCTGTCCGTGCAGATCGCCAACGCTATCCGCGACGCCATCCTGGGAGGGCGCCTCAGCGGGGAAGAGAAGCTTCCGAGCGAGGCGGAACTTGCGGAAAGGTTCGGCGTCTCCCGTTCGACGGTGCGCGAAGCGCTCAAGAGGCTGGCGGCTCAGAATCTGATCCGCAGCGAGCGAGGCTCGTCGGGCGGTGCCTTCGTCAACCGGCTCACCTGGGAAGAGGCCAAAGCCGACCTGGTGACGACGACGCGGCTCCTGATCGGCATGAACGGCATTCCTTTCGAGGATGCGATCGAGGCCCGGTTCGCGCTCGAAGCCGCGGCCTTGCCGCTGGCGGCGAAAAACGCGACGGACAGCCAATTGTCAGAAATGCGCCGGGAAATCGGTTGCCAGAACGATCCGGCAACGAATGACGAGGACTTCTGTGGCTCGGATGTGCGCTTTCACTCCGCCATCGCCGAGGCGAGCGGCAACCCTCTGCTTGCCTTTCAGCTTTCGGCAGCGTTCGAGGCCATGCAGCCCTTGATGAACATGCTGGTCTACCGCCTGCGCGACCGGGAACGGATTGTCCGCTTCCACCGGGCGCTCGCGGATGCCCTGGAGAGACAGGACGGCTCTCTTGCGGCCGCGCATCTGGAGGAATTGTGGGCCTACACAAGGGAACTGGCCGCGCAGCGGCGCGAGCCCAGGCCTGACTAATCGAGCCTTCCTCCGGCAACAGAAAAGCGTGAACGGACCGCCGCGCCGCAAAAGTGACGCTGCGGCATTGCGCTGAATACTCCTAAAGTCTAATATAGACGAAAGTCGAATTCGATTCGGCGTTGGTGCCATGGCGGCGAGGATCCTGCCATGGCTGATGCGTTTAGGGAGAAACGCCATGAAGTTCTGGAGCCTTGCCTTCGTTGTCGCCTTTCTTGCCGGAGCGGCGGCGACCAAAGCCACAAACGCAAGCCATGAACTGGCCGAGGTCGGTGCGCATTCCGGCGTCCCGGTCACCACCCTGCATACCCCGGTGACGCCCTGAGACGAGCTACGCAACTTCTTTATAGCAGTGCGTAGGCCAGAACCCAGAAGGTGACCAGCGCGCCGGCGATCGGTAGGTAAAGGCCGTTCCATCTCAGCGCGACATGACGGGCGCTGACGCCCGCGAAAGACCCGGTGACGACGGACATCGCGGTGAACGGCGAGGAGATGCCGCTGAGCGCCCAGCCGCCGGTCGTCGCCAGCAGCAGGTCGGTTGGTTCGAGGCCGATGTCGCGTGCCGGAGGCAGAAGCGGCGCGAGCAGGGAGATCGCCAGGAGCGGGTTCATTCCGAGTTGCCCCATGGCGGGAATGATCCAGATAACGAACACCAGCAGCAACGCGGGCGGCAGCAGATGCAGATCTATGCCCGCCGTGGCGACCAGCGGATCGACCAGCGCGCCCCCGACGATGCCTATGAAGCCCGCCATCGTCAGAAGGACGACTTGAGATTGCAGCACCGGCAGCTCCGTTCGGGCAAAGTCCAGGCTTCGCCGCGCCATGGCCTTTGCAGGAGCGGTATCCTTGTTCTGAAGGCCGATCCAGGCGATGGAAATCAGGGGAACGACCACGATCACGATCCCCGGTACCCGGATGCCCGAACCGAGATGAATCGCAAAGACGAGGCTGCCCATGATCACGAGCAGCAACAGGAGCGGGCCGAGGGTCCGCACGGAGCCCGCCGGTTGTTGAGGCCGGCCGGTCCGGGGGCGTGAAAGCTTCGGCTTGAAGATCGTATCCAGCAGCCAGCCGCTGCCCGCCAGCAAGAGGCCGGTGACGAAGCACGGCAGGACCGCGTCCGTCCAGGAAACGCCGGCAATCAGCACGCTGGAGAAGGTGAATGCGAAGGAGAGCGGCGACCACGGCAGGGTCGAAACGAAGGCTCTCTCGATGGCAAGCAGCATGCGCCGCGTGCGGTGCTCGCGGATTTCCGGATCTTTTTCTTCCTTCGCGCTGGCAACCGCAAGGTTGCCGAGAAGTGCAATGGCGCCGTAATTGAGGAGCAGGCTGAAAAGCTGTCCCCCGACCGTCAGGGCGGCATAGCGCCGTCCCGGTGGCTGTCCGGCGAGATAACGGCCGCAGTCGACGATCGCGGGGGAACTGGCCGCGGCGTTTCCCAGGGTCGACAGGGCGCAGAAGAAAGCGGCCACGAATTCCGCCGTCACCAGCGCGCGGTCAAGGACGTCCGGCCAGTCCTGCCGCGTCAGGACCACAGCGCCGCTTAAGCCAAGGGCGACGATCACGAAAACCTTCCGTCCCCAGCGCACGCGCGGGACCGTAACGGCGATGGCCGCCAGAAAGACCGCATGCGCGCACAGGTGAAGCGGATAGGTGTCGAAACCCCATTCCCGGGTCGCCGCGATCAGGGTGATCAGGCAAAGCAGCAGTCCGACAATCGCATTCACCGAAGACGTCTTGCGCTCCACGTGCCCGCACCCTTGTTGCCCGTCCGGCAGCTGACTGAACGACCGCGGTGAAACGCCGCTCAGTGCGCGGCGACGGTTGTTCTGCCTGTCTACCGGCTCGTTGGCATATTGAAAAGACGAATGACCCCAGCAGGAAGGGAATCGGCGAGGGACCTTTTCTTGTCGGTCCGGGAATACAATAGC
This sequence comes from Roseibium aggregatum, assembly GCF_017309185.1. Classification (GTDB taxonomy): domain Bacteria; phylum Pseudomonadota; class Alphaproteobacteria; order Rhizobiales; family Stappiaceae; genus Roseibium; species Roseibium aggregatum_B. The sequence continues at coordinate 309,812 of NZ_JAEKJZ010000006.1, forward strand.
TCAATTGCCGATCAAGGGAAGGCCAGCGGCGACCGGGTTTGCAAAAACAGCAGGTTCAGGCGTTCTCGGCAAGGATCTTGCCGGCCGACAGAACCCGTTTCCGGATCTCTTGCGCCGCCGGCAGTTCGCGCAGGCGGTCGTGGTAGGGAGAGAGCTTGCAGGTCGGATCGGTGGCGGCAGCGTCTCCGGTCAGGGCGAAGGCCTGGCAGCGGCAGCCGCCGAAGTCGATTTCCTTGCGCTCGCAGGACCGGCACGGTTCGGGCATCCAGTCGTATCCGCGGAACCGGTTGAAGGCGTCGGACCCTTCCCAGATGTCCTTGAGCGGCTTGTCCGTCACCCTGTCGAATTTCAGCGAGGTGATCGATTGGGCCGCGTGGCAAGGCAGGACATGTCCGTCCGGCGTGATCGCGAAGGCATCCTTGCCCCAGCCGCCCATGCAGGGTTTCGGGTAGTCCGCGTAATAGTCCGGCGTGACGAAGTCGATGTTGAGAATGCCTGTCAGCTCGTCCCTGGTCTTCTCGACATAGTCCACCTGCCGCATGACCGCGTCGTAGTCCGGCAACAGGGCCGAGCGGTTGAGATAGGCCCAGCCGTAGTATTGGACGTTGGCGATCTCCAGCCGCTCGGCGCCGATTTCAAGCGCGAGCGCGACGAACTCCGGCACCTCTGCGATGTTGAGCTTGTGGATCGGCGCATTGACGGTCAGGGGCAGGCCCAGTTCGCGCACCCATCGCGCCGCCTGGAGCTTTTTCTCGTGGCCGCCGCGATAGTGTCCGACAAGCTCGGTCGTTTCGGCTTTCGCGCCCTGGAAACTGATCTGCGCATGCTCCAGCCCCGCGTCGACAAAGGCTTCCAGCCGGTCGCGGGTCAGGGTCACGGCAGCGGTGATCAGATTGGTGTAGACGCCGTTTTGCGACAGGCAGGCGATGATCTCTTCAAGATCCCGGCGCAGTGTCGGTTCGCCGCCGGACAGATGAACCTGAAGAATACCGAGCCGGGCTGCCTGCTCGAAGGTGTCGATCCAGGTTTCCGTATCGAGTTCCCGGTTCGCCTTCAGGAGTTCGACGGGATTGGAGCAATAGCCGCATTGCAGAGGGCAGCGGTGTGTCAGCTCCGCCAGAATGCCGAGCGGCGGTCCTACGGGATCGGTCACCTTGCCGCCTCCGCGTCTGCCCGGGAACAGCGGATCAGCAGCCGGTCGCTCCACTCCTGAACAAAGGCGAGCACATCCGGCGCGATTTGGTCCGCGGGGGCGTCGTAATCCTGCGCAAGATCGGCAACGATTTTCGAAATCGGTTCGTCACCCGTGCAGCGCTTAAGAATGTCGGCGCTGACCTCGTCCGGCCAGAGCACTTTTTCCGGCGCCAGCACGGCCCATTTGCCGCGCAGCTCGTTGAAGGTCAGGCGCACATGGGCGGCCAGCGCCGGGCGGCTCGTCGTGTCGACGATATGGCGGCTGCACGGAGGCACCGCCCTAATCCGCCGTCGGTGGAACGAAGGCGCCAGGCGGGATGAACCCGGGTTCCACGTAAGCGTGATAGAGCGCGTCGAGCATGGCCCACAAGAGGTCGCATTTCGAAAGAAGCGCATCGACCGCGTCGGCCTGCTTGTCCGGGGTGTCGGCCCACTCCGTCACCAGCGAAAGGGCGTGCTCCGCGTCGCGCGGGGCCTGATGCAGACGTGGCTTGAAGTAGGCGAGCGTGTCCTCGGTGATATAGTCGTAGCGGGCCAGCATCGCGGGTACCCGCTCGCCGATCGCGACCGGGGAAAACAGCTCCGTCAGCGACGAGGCAACGGCGGTGAGCAGGGACCCTGACGAAACAAGGTCGATATAGGCACCGACCGCGTAACGGGTGGCCGGCAGGGCGTAGCGCCGCTCCTTGACCATCGCGACGTCCAGACCCAGTCCTTCGGCCAGTTTCAGCCAGCGCTTGACGCCGCCCTCGTTGTCCTCACCGTCCTCGCCGTCGTGGTCGATGATGCGCTTGCGCCATTCACGACGGAACACCGCGTCTTCGGAGCGGGACAGGATGATGGCGTCCTTCTTCGGAATGATCGCCTGATAGCAATACCGGTTGAGCGCCCAGGCCTGCATTTGCGCCTTGGTCAGCTCTCCCGCGTTCATCCGTTTATGAAACGGATGGTGGATGTGATAACGGTCGAAGCCGGCCGTCCGCAGGGCCTCCTCCAGCTCGGCCGGCGACAGCAGCTTGCCGGTACGGCGTATTTCGTCGGCCCTTGTCGGCGCGACGCCGCTCTGCACGCCGATACAGGGGGGCTGCGGTTGCATCCTTGCCGTTGCGGTTCCCGTCACAGCGTTATCTCCATCCCGTCATATCCGATCTCCCAACCCGCTTCCCGAACGGTGTTGGCCGCGTCGGACTGAGGGTCGAGGATCGGGTTTGTATTGTTGATGTGAACGAATATCCGGCGGCCGAGTTCGACCGGTTTCAGCGCCTCCAGCGATCCGTTGGGTCCACCGATCGCCATATGCCCCATGCGGGCGCCTGTCTTGGTGCCGACGCCGGTATCGGCCATTTCCGTGTCGTGAAACACGGTTCCGTCGAACATCAGGCAGTCCGAGCCGTCGATGCGCCGGCGCAACGTCTCGTCGACCGCCGCGCAGCCGGGAATGTAGAACAGTTTTCCGCCGGAGCTATTCAGAGAGTCCTCATGCAAGGCAACGCCGATCGTGTCGCCGTCGGCGGTGCCGAAATTCTCGCCGTCTTCCGATTCCAGAAAGAGGGCAACCTTGCCGGGGACCGCGAAGGTTTCGACCGTGAGCCCGATCGGTCCATCGGGGCCTTCCAGCCCGGTGATGCCGGAAAGTGGTAGCTCGCGCCGTTCCACCACATCCGCCGCAAGCACCTGAAAGATGCTGTTGTCCGCCAGGGTCCTGAGAACGCGCGCCGTGGCATAGAGCACGAAGGGTTCGCGTTCGCGCAGGGACAAGAGGCCGGCGATGTGGTCGACATCCGCGTTGGTCAGCACGACGGTCTTGATAGGCGTATGTCGCAAGGGGCCGTCGCCCCGGGGCTGAAGGTCCGGCGAAGCGGCGATCTGAGTCCGGATGTCCGGCGACGCATTAAAGATGGCCCAGCTTTCGCCGTCCGCGCTGGCCGCAATGCTGGATTGCGTGCGGACGAGAAAGCCGGGCCGATTTTCCCGCACGGCGCGGCTGAGCGGTGCATTGCAATTCCACTGGGGAAAGCCTCCACCGGCCGCGGATCCGAGGATCCTGATTTTCACCGCGCGTCTCCTCGTTTCCGAAGACGGATTATTTCTTGCGGCCGCAGGTACCGATTTCAGCCGGCATGTAGCGGGTCACTTCGAAACCGGCTTCCACGGCGGTCATTGCAGGCTTTTTCCAAGTTTTCATGTCACTTCCTCCTCATGTAGACACGCGAAGCGATGCTAGCATTGGAGAGGCGAGGCGTGAGTACACACCTTAGTATAGGGTTTGCGAATATTGATTATCGCGCTTTTTGCGGTGCGATAATCAAGAAAGTCTTTGAATGATAATGCGATAAATTATTTTGTATTCTTGAATAATTGGCGAAAGAATGCGTCGCAATATAATACCGTTAAGTAGGTATTTCTCCGTATTTCGTTAGGCGCGCGTTCAGAAAGTAGGCGTGTCCGGTTTCCCGACGTCGCGTCCAATGGCCTTCCTTGCAGTTCATTTCGTGCCCGTTCAGGTAATATTCGCTGCTTTCTGTCCGGTGCCAAAGGTGTACGTCAGCATTTCGGATAAGTAATAGTATAACATAATCGATTTTGAAGACGGTTCCTGGCCGTGCGCCTAGGGAAATTGCCTTCTTACATCCAATTTAACGCAGCGGCATCAATGTAGGTAAAGTTAATGCAACCGCTTCGATTGCAGGACAAAAAAAACCATGTAACTATTCGGAACTTGGAGGAACATGGACCTGGTGAGGAGAAGGAGCCGCGTTGAACAGACGCGGTTTTCGCAAGGTCCGCTTGTCTCCCAAATAAAAATAAAAAATCAGGGGGAACGCGAGGAGGAGGAGAAAGCATGTCGCGGACTGAAACGTCCGGTCATCAAGTTACCATTAAATCCGCACTCATTGTCGATGACCATCCGCTGTATTGCGATGCTTTGGCGATGACGATGGAAGGCATCTTCAATACGAAGAAAATACGCACGGCAATTTCGTTGAGAGATGCGTTGCAGAAGCTGCGGTCGTCCTACAGCCCGGATCTGGTAATGCTTGACCTGAATCTGCCCGACGTGTCGGGGTTGAGCGGATTCTTGAAAATAAAGAAGAAAATGCCGGATGTACCGGTCATCGTGACGTCGGCGATCAGTTCCGACAGCATCATTCATTCGGTTATCGAGGCCGGAGCGGCGGGTTTCATACCGAAGGACATCGATCGCCAGGGCTTCAAAAACGCGATGCGGGATGTCGCGGAGGGCAGGATCTACCTTCCGCCCGGATACAACAGGGCATCTCACCACAAGCCCCTGGAAAACGGGTCGGTTGAAGCCATCTCGAACAAGATTGCCGGTCTTTCCCATCAGCAGACCCGAATTCTCGGGCTGATTTGCGAAGGCAAGCAAAACAAGATGATCGCCTACGAGATGCAATTGGCGGAAGCGACAGTGAAGGCGCATATCACCGCCTTGCTGCGCCGTCTGGGTGTCCGCAGCCGGACACAGGCCGCGCTGATGGTGCGCGAAGTCTCCATCCGGCATAGCCTGCAGTAGGTTCACGTGGTGCGGAAGTGCTGCAACGGGCCGTTACCGCCCTTGATGCCGATGCTGTCCGGCGGGAGGTGACATGCTGACCCTGGAAAACAGTCTCGACCGGAGGCCGGCGGAGACAGTGCGCATTGCCGTGTCGCATTCCGCCAATGCGGCGCAAGCGCTGACGGATATCGCTCGCCAACTCGACGGGCTGCGCACGAGCTTCATCCTCTTGCTGGTACCCAGCCGTCTGAAACCGGACGACCTGGCTGCCGCGCTGCCGGATAAGCTGGCCGAAACCGTGGTCTATGGGTGCACCACGGCCGGACAGATCACATCGCAGGGGTATGAGGACGCGGCTCTGGTCGCGCTCGCTTTCCCGCGCGAGCATTTTCGTGTCGCCTCCAAACTGTTTTCGCCGCTGACCCCCTTGTCCATTGCGGAGGTCGTCTCCCAGACCGGGAAGATGGTGGAGAATTTCCGCATTACCCCCGGGCGAAAGCGCCTGGCGCTGATGTTTTGCGATGGCCTGTCGAAACAGGAGGATCTTCTGGCCGCCGCGCTGGAGGCAGGGTTGAAGGACATCCCGGTGTTCGGCGGGTCCGCCGGCGACGGGCTGGAATTCCGGCGGACATTCGTTCTGCATGACGGCAAATTCCATACGAACGCGGCATTGCTGCTGCTCCTCGAAACCAATCTTTCCTACAAGGGCTTGGGGTTCGATCACTTCCAGCCCACGGAAAAACGGATGGTCGTCACCCGGGCGGTTCCGGAGGAGCGCCTGGTTCTGGAGATCAACGGGTCGCCCGCCGCCAGTGAATACGCGCGTCTTGTCGGCGTGCCGACGGACGAGCTGTCCCCGATCGTTTTCGCGGAAAACCCGGTTCTGGTCCGCAACCGGAACCTCTATCACGTGCGCGGTATTCAGCAGATACACGGCGAAAGCGGGCTGACTTTTCTGTCGGCGATCGACGACGGGCTGTTGCTGACACTTGGAAGCGGCAAGGAAATCCTCAAGACGCTCGACAACTCCCTGACTGTCCATGACGATCATGGCGACGCGCCCGACTTCATTCTCGGTTTCGACTGCTATTTGCGAAAACTCGAAATCGAGCACAAGGGTCTTTGCGCGGAGGCCTCCCGGCAGCTGCGCAAGCACCGGGTTGTCGGGTTCAACACCTACGGCGAACAGCATCTGGGCGTGCATGTGAACCAGACATTTGTCGGCGTGGCGTTTTTCCCGCCGCGGGGCGAGATGCTGCCATGATCGATCCCAACGATCCGCTCGACATTCAGGTCGCCAAGCAGTCCAAAATCATCGAGGCGCTGATCGACCGGGTCGAGCGCAGCCACAAGGTCGACGGTACGGCCTATTCCCTGTTCCAGTCGGCAATCGCCCTGCAGGCGGAGGTCTGGGAGAAGACCCGGGACCTTGAAGAGGCCCTGAACACGCTCGGGCGCGCGTCCGGCGAACTGGAAATCGCCTACAAGACACAGGAGCAGGTACAAAAGAACCTCGCCGACGTGATGGTGGCGATGGAAGGCGGCTTCGCGCTTTTTTCAGATGAAAAGCTTCAGGTTTTCAACGCGTTGTTCAAGCAGTTGCTACCGGATGTCGAGCCGCTGATCCAGCCCGGGCTTGCCTTCGACGATTTTCTCGAAGCCGTCAGCGCCAGCAGGTTCGTGATCCGGCAGGGGCCGGGCGAGGGCATGTGGCAGAGCCCGCCGGACCGGTCCGGCGGCCGGCGGTTTTCGTCTTTCGTCATCGCCTTGAGGGGCGACCGCTGGTACCAGCTTTCCTATCGCCAGACGAGTTCCGACAACATCGCGGTTCTCCTGACCGAGGTCACTGAAATCGTGCGCGAGAACCGGCGCGAAAAGAAACGCCTGATCGAGGACCAGGCGCAATTTCTGCAGGCGGCCTTCGATCACCTGTCACTCGGGATCTGCACCTTTTCCTCCGAAGGCGAGTTGCTGGTGCGTAACGAGCGCTTCGGCGAGCTTCTCGGCATTCCGCTGCCGCTCCTCAAGGAAGGTATCGGCTTGCAGAGAATCGTCGAGTATGTCGAGCGCAACGAGATCTTGGAGCGCAGGGGCCAGCGGTCACCCTATCCCGGCTGGTTCAAGGCGGTTTTGCGCGGCAAAACGGTGCAGGAAAGGGTGCGCCGCCGCGATGGCGTCAGGCTTGATCTGCGGACCCACTCCCTGCCCGACAACTGCTTCCTTGTCACGGTCATGGATGTCACCGCGGAAACGAAAGTGGCCGAAATGCTGGAGCAGCGTGTGCAGGAGCGCACCGCGGAGCTGACCGAAGCGAACCGGATGCTGCAGATCCGGTCGGCCGAGCAGTTCAAGACCGAGGACGCTTTGCGTCAGGCCAAGGAGGCCGCCGAGGCAGCGCATGTCTCCAAGACCCGGTTTCTGGCGGCGGCCAGTCACGACCTTCTGCAGCCGATCAACGCGGCCAAGCTCTATATCTCGACGCTCGGCGAAATCGTGGACCCGGGGCAGGCACGTGAAACGGTCGAACGGCTGGGCCGGTCGTTCGAATCGATCGAATCGCTTCTGCATGCACTTCTCGACATTTCGCGGCTCGACAGCGCGGGTGTGGAATTCAACGTCACCTGCTTCAGCCTGGATGAGCCGCTGCGCGCCCTTGAGGAAGACCTTGCTCCCCTGGCGGCCAAGAAGAATCTCGAGCTGAAAGTCATTCCATCGAGCTGCTGGGTCATGTCGGACCGGCGCTATCTCATGCGCTGCATCGGCAATCTCGCGGTCAACGCGATCCAGTATACCGAGAGCGGCCGTGTGCTCGTAGGCTGCCGGCTGAAAGGCAACAAGCTTTCGGTGGAAGTCTGGGACACCGGTATCGGCATTTCGGAAGAGGACCAGGCAAGAATTTTCGACGAGTTCACGCGCGTGAACGATACCAACTCGGGCAGCGGCATGGGGCTCGGCCTGTCCATCATCGAACGGGCCTGCCGGCACCTCGGCCACGAAATCCGGCTTTCCTCTGAACCCGGGCGCGGGTCGATGTTCGCGATCGAGTTGCCCCTTGCGAACTCACCGGAAGGCTCGCGCCTGAGGCGCAAACAGGCGGCGACGGAGAAGACCCCGCAGCACGGACCGCTCGATCTCATCGTTATGGTGGTCGAGAATGACGAGGACGTGCTTCACGCGACAACCCAGAGGCTGGACGGCTGGGGCGCGAGTGTGCTTGCCTGCGGGTCCACCGCCTGCGCGCTTGAACTCATGGCCGAGATCGGAACTCCGCCGGACATCATTCTCGCGGACTACCAGCTCGACGGAGACGACACCGGCGACCGTGCAATCAGGGCGTTGCGCGCGGCGAGCGGTTCGAAGATCCCGGGCATCGTGATCACCGCGAAGAGCTCCAAGGCCCTGCTCCGGCTCGGCCACGAGGAATCGTTCTCCGTCCTGAAGAAACCGGTCAACCTGCCGCGGTTGCGTGCGCTGATCGACTGGAAGACGCGCCGGGAGGCGGTGTGAGCTCCGGTTTTTGAGACCAAGGTCGCAAGTGACAGCCGTTCAGACTCAACTAGGCTGTTGTATAAAAAGGGAGTGCCTCATGCGTTTGTTCTCGCTCGTTCTCGGTCTTTGTCTGCTGTCGGCGCCGTCCTTCGCGGAAGAAACCTATGAGACGTTTTTCCGTGAGGGGGCTCTTGCCGGACTGCACGACGGCGAGACGGTGACCTATTCCACGCGCATATCCGGATGGTCCGCACCGGCGCCGTCTTCTCAGCCCGTGAAGGTGCGGGAGGAAAGTCTTTCGCTCACCGTTTCCGGCGCGGACGTGGAGATGAACCGCCTGCGCGACGGCGTCGACCAGTCGATCGGTACGTTTCCGGTCTCGGTCGGCAACCCCGTCATCATGTATTTCCTGGAGACGACGCTGCGCGACATGGCCGGTCAGGCGGGCGGCAGCCCGTTCTACATTCGCAACCGGATCAAGGACGCCTTGCTGCGGAGCGCCGAGAGGGAAACGGTGACCGTGCCTTACGATGGCGGCGAGATCACGGCGCAGCGGGCCACGATCCGCCCGTTCGCCACCGACAAGGCCCGGGAAAACATGGGCGGGTTCGCCGATCTTGCGCTCGCAGTGACCGTTTCGGAGGAGGCGCCGGGCTGGTACGTCTCGCTGACCGCCACGGCGCCGGCGGCGAGCGGAAGCGAAGCGGAGGAGGGCTATCAGAGCTCCATCACGCTTCACGCACCTGAAGGAGAAACCCAATGATGCGGCAATTTCTGTTTGCGGCGGGTATCAGTCTTGTCGGTCTCGCCGCGGCCGTTCCGGCCAGAAGCGAAGACGCGGCGCTCCGGGACATGGCGAACCGCCTGAACGACTATCCGACCGAGGCGCGGGCGGATTACGTGTTCGGTTGCATGGCCGCGAACGGTCAGGGCCGGATGATGCTGCGCCACTGCGCCTGCTCGATCGACATGATCGCGTCGATCCTGCCGTACGAGCAATATGAAAAGGCGGAGACCGTGTTGGCCATGCAGCAGGGCAGCGGAGAGAAGATGTCCGCCTTCAAGACCATGCACATGGCAACCGAGATCGTCGCCCAACTGCGCCGCGCGCAGGCGGAAGCGGAAATGCTCTGCTTTTAGCGGTTACCACCGGATGGTTTGACCTCAAGCCGGCGGGGCTTTGGGCAGAACCCGGTCGAAGACATTGCCTTCCGTGTCGACCGCGTGCACGCGGAACTCGGGCGATCCGTTGTCCGTGTATGTAAACCGGAACACCGGGTTTTCCGAAATCGAGATGCCGCCTTCGAGCGAGAAGAGCAGGTCGTCGCCCTGATAGACTTCAAGCTCGTTGATGAAATGAGCGCCGATGAACAAATGCGTGAGCTGGTCGCGCTGCAGCCCGGAATAGTTCGGGTGGCGGATCATGATCTGCGCCTCGTAGCGCCGGTTGGACTGGAGCGGAGTGTTGGCAAACAGTCTTGCACGCATCTCTCCCATGCCCTTCAGGGCAACTTCCGGGTCCTTGGTCGCTGGTGCGGAACAGCCTCCGGAAGCCTTCACGAACCGTCCCGCCATGTAGGTCGCGTTATCCGTTTCGGCGAGGACGCGAACATTGGAATATTGGTTGACGCGCACCCGGGTTTCGAATTGCAGGGGATGCATCGCGGCGCCGAAGCGGATCTCCGCGGCGAGCGGTGACGGGTTCTCGTCAATCACCAGCTTGAGCGTCTTGACCGGTCCGGCGTCCGAGCCGGTCTGCTTGACCGTGATGGGCACCGTGGCGGCGTCGTTGGCGCGATATGGGGCCTCGACATCGAAAATCGGCGATCCGTCGAGGAGGGAGATGTCGCCGGCGATGTCGCCGCGCATGTCCGTCCAGGTTTCGCTCTCCGTCAGCGGATTGCGGGTGTCGGGCTCGGTGGCGCCGGCATGCGCGCTAGCAAGGACGGGCACAACAATCGAAAGATGTCTCAGAAGCTGTTTCATGGGTCTCCTCCCTCACAGCTGCCGTAGCGTTATTTTCCGAAAACCTTACCACGAAACGCGTGCGCTCAGAACCGAGCCTTTCGGATGTGTGGCTGAGCGGCCGGGCGCGCCCTAGTCTCGGCTTTGGAGATTGAGGAACTTACGGTGTTTGAAGCGTTCTTGACCCTGTGCCTGCTCTCCGGAGCGCAGACTGGAGAAACCGCGTGCCGCGACATGCTGCTGCCCGGGTTTGCCGCCGAAACAAGGATGGCCTGCGAGGCGGCGATTCAGGCAGATCCACCCGAATGGCTGTCCGCCGAGGGGGCCGGAGACGTTTCATGTGCACCGCTGCCAGCTTCTTCCCTGACGTTTTCCGAAATCGTCCCCGGCGTCTTTCTCCATCGTGGCGTTGTCGCGGAGCCGGACCCGATGAATGGCGGCGATGTCTCGAACATCGCCTTCATCGTCGGCGACCGGAGCATTGCCGTGATCGATGCCGGCGGGTCAAGGCAGATCGGAGAGGAAGTTTACCTCGCCATTCGCGAACGCAGCAGCCTGCCGATTTCCCATCTCGTTCTCACCCATCAGCACCCCGACCACGTGTTCGGGGCGGAAGTGCTGCGCGAGGCGGGCGCGGAAGTCATCGGTCATCCGGCGCTTCCGCGGGCGCTGGCGGACAGGGCCCGGGATTACGAGATCAACTTCACCCGGCTGATCGGTGTTCCGGGGTTCATCGGCAGCCGGGTTGTCGGGCCGGACCGGACGGCCGCCGGGCCCGAGACCATCGACCTTGGCGGACGCGACCTCCTGCTCATGCCGAGGCCGACCGCTCACACGGCAACCGATCTGACTGTCCTGGACGTTGCCTCGAACACACTCATTCTGGGCGACCTCCTTTTCGACGAACACACACCGGCGCTCGACGGCTCGTTGCAGGGCTGGATAGATCTCATGACCATTCTGAAGGACGAGCCGGCGGCACGCGTGGTGCCTGGCCATGGCGGCCCGGTGCTCCCCTGGCCGGACGGGGCCGTTTCCCAGACGCGTTATCTGGAAGCACTCGCCCGGGACACCCGCGAAGCAATCGCGGACGGACTCACTCTGGGAGAAGCCACCGCGGAGATAGGCCGTTCGGAAGCCGAGGAATGGGAGTTGTTCGAGCTTTTCAATCCGCGCAATGCCACGGCGGCCTATACCGAGCTCGAATGGGAGTGATCCGGTCGGGTTCGCTTATCTACTCCTGCACGAAGGTCATCAGCATCTGGGCGATCGCGTAAATGCGTTTTTCCAGAAGGACCGGGGTTTCGCAGACATAGGTGAGCGACTTCCGGCGGTCCTTGAAGATGCGCTCGTCCCAGTCGACCTGTTTCTCGAGCGCGTCGACCCGGTCGAAGTCAGGAGACGACGCAGCCAGCAGCGCTTCCATTTCGGAACGAGCGGTATCTATCTTCTCCGAAAGCGCGGTCTGGCTCTGGGCGTAATTGGCGATACCATTCATTACCCGTCGGCGGTCGCCGGCCAGATTGTCGAAGACCTTGCGGAAAATGCCACCCAGTTCCCGGGCCCCGGTTTCCGGATGGTCTTCGACATAGGCGCGGACATATTCCTGGGCCTCGTCGAGACTGACGCGGCGCAAGGAGAGGAGCGCCGCCAGGTCTCTGGCATCCGGCGGCAGCGCCTCTTCCTCGACGGGGTGGGGCCACATCAGCCCGAAGGAGAGATTTTCAACCTTGCGCTGGATGCACGGCCAGTCGGGATCGGTAAAGCCCGCCGCTGCTACCTGCCCTGCGGCAAGCAAAAGGAAAAACAGCGAAGTCGCAGCTCTTGTCATGGTTCCTCCCCTTCATGTCGATGCTCTACGGCAGCGGTATTGAACCACAGTATAAGCCCTTGATCGTGCCCGGCTAAAGTTCGGATTTACACACTAAGGTCGCAATTGTCGGATGTCGGGGGCCTCATATAATCGGCCTGCAAGCGGAGAAAAACGCAGTTCGAATACCGGAGTGGGGAGGACATTGACTATGCGCACACGCGCGGCTCTGGCCGTTGAGGCCGGAAAACCACTTGTTGTCACGGAAGTTAATCTCGAAGGTCCCAAAGCATTTGAAGTCTTGGTGGAAATCAAGGCGACCGGCTTGTGCCATACTGACGAATTCACCCGCTCCGGTGCGGATCCCGAAGGAATTTTCCCCGCCATTCTGGGTCACGAAGGCGCGGGCGTGGTTGTCGAGGTGGGGCCCGGCGTCACATCGCTCAAGCCCGGCGACCATGTCATTCCGCTCTACACCCCCGAATGCCGCGAATGCGAATACTGCCTCAATCCCAAGACCAATCTTTGCCAGGCGATCCGCTCCACCCAGGGGCAGGGCCTGATGCCCGACGGCACCTCGCGTTTCACGACGCTGGATGGCGAACCAATCTTCCACTACATGGGCTGCTCGACGTTTTCCAACTACACGGTGCTGCCTGAAATCGCGCTCGCGAAAATCAATCCGGACGCGCCATTCGACGTCGTCTGCTACATCGGCTGCGGTGTGACGACCGGTATCGGCGCCGTGATCAACACCGCGAAGGTGGAGATCGGGTCGCGGGCGATCGTCTTCGGTCTCGGCGGCATCGGCCTCAACGTTATCCAGGGCCTGCGTCTGGCTGGAGCCGACCAGATCGTTGGCGTCGACCTCAACCCCTCCAAGGTGGAAATGGCGACCCGCTTCGGCATGACCGATTTCGTCAATCCCTCGGAAGTGGACGGCGATCTGGTTGCCTATCTGGTGAATCTCACCAAGGGGGGCGCGGACTACACATTCGACGCGACCGGGAATGTCGGCGTCATGCGCACGGCGCTGGAAGCCGCTCACAAGGGCTGGGGCGAAAGCATCATCATCGGTGTCGCCCCGGCGGGTGCGGAAATCTCGACCCGTCCGTTCCAGCTTGTCACGGGCCGCAGCTGGCGCGGCACCGCCTTCGGCGGCGCGCGGGGGCGGACCGACGTTCCGAAGATTGTCGACTGGTACATGGACGGCAAGATCGAGATCGATCCGATGATCACCCACAAGCTGACGCTCGACGAGATCAACAAGGGCTTCGACCTCATGCATGAGGGCAAGTCGATCCGCGCGGTCGTCGAGTATTGAGCGGCGCGATGGAACTGGTATCCCAAAGTCAGTGTTTCGGCGGAGTCCAGGCTGTTTACAGCCACGCCTCCGATGCATGCCGGTGCAAGATGACCTTCGGGGTGTTCCTGCCGCCGCAGGCCCGGGACCGCAAGGTGCCGCTGCTTGTCTTTCTGGCCGGTCTGACCTGTACCCATGAAAACGCCATGACCAAGGCCGGCCTGCAGAACTATGCGGCCAAACACGGACTGGCGCTGGCCTTTCCCGACACTTCGCCGCGTGGCGAAGGGGTCTTCGACGACGATGCCTACGACCTCGGTCAGGGGGCGGGCTTCTATGTCAACGCGACCCGGGATCCCTGGCGCAGCCATTTCAGGATGTATGATTACATCGTCGACGAGCTGCCGGCGCTGTTGCTGAAGGAACTGCCGCTGAATGGCGTATTCGGCATTACGGGTCATTCCATGGGTGGGCACGGCGCGCTGACGATCGCGTTGCGCAACCCGGACAAGTTTCGCTCGGTGTCGGCGTTCGCGCCCATCGTCAACCCGACCCGCTCTGATTGGGGGCGCAAGCAGCTGTCCGCCTATCTCGGGGACGACGAGGCGCTTTGGGCGAATTACGACGCCTGCCTGTTGCTGGCCGAGCACGGCTGGAAGGGCGAAATCCTGATCGATCAGGGGTCCGACGATCAGTTCCTGGATCTGTTGCGCCCGGAATCCATGGCGGGACTGATCGCTGAAACCCGGCAGCCGGGGGTTGTAAGAATGCAGCCCGGCTACGATCATAGCTACTACTTTATCGCCAGTTTCGGGGAGGATCACGTGAACTGGCATGCGGAACGGCTGAACGTTCTGTAAAATAGGGGGGATTGGATGCCGATGAAGTCCGGTATCAGCGCAGTTTTACTTTTTGTCTGTAGCGCCCTGGCTGCCGGCGTCGTACCGGCTCATGCCGGGGATTCCGCGGCCGGTGCGAAGGTGTTCCGCAAGTGCAAGGCTTGTCATGACGTCGGCGAGAGCGCCAAATCCAAGGTCGGTCCCATCCTGAACGGGATCGTTGGACGCCCCGCGGGCACCTTCGAAAGCTTTTCCTATTCAAGTGCCATGACCACCGCAGCCGGAAACGGGCTGGTCTGGACGGAAGAGAATATCGCCGAATTCCTGACGAAGCCGAAAAAATTCATGCCCGGCACGAAGATGGCTTTCGCCGGTCTGCGCAAGGAGAAGGACCGGGCGAACGTCATAGCGTATCTGGCAACGTTTCAGAGCGGCGAGGAGGCGAACTGAACGACCGGCCTGAAATTCAGGCGAGAACGGCCGCGGGAATAGAGATTTGCGCGCAACCGATCGCGGGATGAGGAGGATGGTATCCCGAAGCGCAGAGGGGCAGTGCCCGGATCGGAAACCCTATGGGAGGAACTGATGAAACGACTTCTTGCAGCAAAAAGGGCCTTCGTCTTATCGACGGTACTTGCCGCTGGTGGCATAACCTCCGCGAGTGCGAACGAGGACTTGCAGAAGCTGATGGACGACCCGAACCAGTGGGTCAGCCAGACCGGCGACTACGCGAACCAGCGTTATTCCAAACTCGATCAGATCAACAAGGACAATGTCGGCGATCTGCAAGTCGCCTGGACCTTCTCGACCGGCGTTCTGCGCGGACACGAAGGATCCCCGCTGGTGATCGGCGACGTGATGTATGTGCACACGCCGTTCCCGAACATCGTTTATGCGCTCGATCTGAACAATGACGGCAAGGTGCTCTGGAAATATGAGCCGAAGCAGGCGGCCGATGTTGTCCCGGTCATGTGCTGCGATACCGTCTACCGTGGCGTTGCTTACGGCGACGGCAAGATCTTCCTGCACCAGGCCGATACCAAGCTCGTGGCGCTGGACGCCAAGACCGGCGAAGAAGTCTGGTCGGTTGTGAATGGCGACCCCTCAAAGGGCGAAACCAACACCGCGACCGTCATGCCGGTCAAGGACAAGGTGATTGTCGGGATTTCCGGCGGCGAGTTCGGCGTGCGCGGTTCGGTGACCGCTTACAACATGTCCGACGGCTCGCTTGCCTGGCGCGGATACTCCATGGGCCCGGACAGCGACACCCTTATCGATCCGGAAAAGACCACCCATCTCGGCAAGCCCGTCGGCAAGGACAGCGGGACCAACACCTGGGAAGGCGATCAGTGGAAGATTGGCGGCGGGACCACCTGGGGCTGGTATTCCTACGATCCGGAACTGGACCTGATCTACTACGGTACCGGTAACCCGTCGACCTGGAACCCGGCGCAGCGGCCCGGCGACAACCGTTGGTCGATGACCATCTTCGCCCGCAATCCGGATACCGGCATGGCGAAATGGGTCTATCAGATGACGCCCCACGACGAATGGGACTATGACGGCATCAACGAAATGATCCTGACCGATCAGGAATTCAACGGCGAGCAGCGCAAGCTTCTGACCCACTTCGACCGGAACGGTCTGGGGTACACGCTTGACCGCGACACCGGCGAGCTTCTGGTTGCCGAGAAGTATGATCCGGCGGTCAACTGGACGACGGGTGTCGACATGGACCCGAATTCCGACACTTACGGGCGTCCGGCGGTCGTGGCGAAATACTCGACCGAGCAGAACGGCGAAGACGTGAACTCCACCGGCATCTGCCCTGCGGCTCTCGGTTCCAAGGACCAGCAGCCGGCGGCTTATTCGCCGAAAACGGAGACGTTCTACGTTCCGACCAACCACGTCTGCATGGACTATGAGCCGTTCCGCGTGTCCTACACCGCAGGTCAGCCTTACGTCGGCGCGACCCTGTCGATGTATCCGGCTCCGGACAGCCATGGCGGCATGGGTAACTTCATTGCCTGGGACAACATCAACGGCAAGATCAAGTGGTCCATCCCCGAGCAGTTCTCGGTCTGGTCGGGCGCTCTGGCAACGGCCGGCGACGTGGTGTTCTACGGCACGCTCGAAGGTTATCTGAAGGCTGTCGACGCCAACACGGGTGAAGAACTCTACAAGTTCAAGACGCCCTCCGGCATCATCGGCAACGTGATGACCTACACCCATGGCGGCAAACAGTATGTCGCAATTCTCTCAGGCGTTGGCGGTTGGGCCGGTATCGGTCTGGCGGCCGGTCTGACCAATCCGAACGAAGGCCTCGGTGCCGTTGGCGGGTACGCGGCTCTGTCCGACTACACCGCTCTGGGCGGTACGATGACGGTGTTCGCATTGCCGAACTGATCGGAAACGGCCGGGGTTTCCCGGTGTCACACTGGACTGGCGCGGCTAAGCGCGCCAGTCCGCTCCCGATCACAAAGCTGAGTTAACATTGCGAAAATGAGTTCCATGTCTAACAAGATCGCCCTGGCCGCCTTGGCCGCATCCCTGCTGTTCGGACTGAACGCCGCTCATGCGCAAAGCAGTACCGACGAAGAAGCGCCGGACAATATCGCCGTGGCCTACAGCGAAGAGGGCCGCTACTATACGGAAGATGACATTCCCACCTACAATATCGGCGAAGATGGATCGGTCGACTGGATGACCTATTCCGGGTTCCGCCGGTATCATGCGGAATGTCATGTCTGCCACGGGCCCGAGGGAGAAGGGTCGTCCTACGCCCCTGCCCTGAAGAAATCCGCCATTGACATGGACTATTACGACTTTGTCGATGTGGTCACCAACGGTCGCACGAGGGTGAATGCCGCCGAGAACTCGGTGATGCCCGCCTTCGGCACCAATCCCAACGTCATGTGCTACCTCGACGACATCTATACATACCTGAAGGCGCGCGGCACGGATGCTGTGCCGAGAGGACGCCCTGCGAAAAAGGAGCCGAAGTCCGATGCCATTCGCGAGGCTGAGAACCTCTGCCTCGGCAGCTAGCCGCGTGTGGGGTAGACTGACGCTTGTCCTGCTTGCCGCGCTTGCCCTTGGTCAACCGGCAAGCGCGCAGACGTCCGACCTGACCTCGAAGAAGGCTTTCCGTGTCTGCGCCGATCCGGCCAACATGCCTTTGTCGAACGAAGCGGAAGAGGGATTTGAAAACAAGATCGCCGGCCTGATCGCCGGCGAACTCGGCCTGCCGCTGCAGTATACCTGGTTCCCGATGGCAACCGGCTTCATTCGCAGAACCCTTGGCGCGAATGAATGCGATGTCGTCATCGGCTACGGCCAGGGGGGTGAACTGGTTCAAAATACCAACCATTACTACACGTCCGCCTTCGTTCTGGTCGTTCCCGCCGAGGGGCCGCTAGCCGGGGTCACTCAGCTTGGCGACCCGGCATTGGAAGGGGCGCGTCTCGGGATTGTCGCCGGCAGTCCGCCAGCCACTCACATGGTTAAATACGGCTTGATCGGGAAGGCAAAACCCTACAGCCTGATGGTTGACCGCCGCTACGATAACCCGTCGGGAACCATGCTGGACGATCTGAAGGCGGGCGAGATCGACGCGGCGGTTCTGTGGGGCCCGATCGCCGGTCCGCTGGTCAAGCAGGACTATCCCGGGTTCAAGGTCATACCTCTTTTGACGGAGGAAGGACTGCCCCGGATGTATTATCGCGTCACAATGGGCGTCCGCCACGGCGAAAACGACTGGCGGCGCAAGCTGAACTCGTTGATCCGCCGCAATCAGGGCAAGATCGATGCAATCCTGATAGAGGCCGGTGTGCCGCTGCTCAATCAGATGGGGACAGCGGTTTACGGGGAGAAGTAACGATGGCGTTCGTCGTCTGGCCAAGGGGGGCATGGAACGCTGGTGTGCTCCGTGCAGCCTTGCTTGCCGGCATGGTGTTGGCCGGATGGGCGGCCCCGCTTCACGCGCAAGGCGTGCCCGAACCGGACGGCTACCGGGACGAACCCTACCGTGGGCCTGTCCCGGAGACGCTCGAGGGTGGCACGGTGGTTTCGACCGAGGAGGCCCACGCACTCTGGGAGGCCGGAGAGACGGCTTTCATTGACGTTCTGCCCCGCGCGCCAAAGCCGAAGAACCTGCCTGCGGGCACGATCTGGCGCGACAAGCCCCGCCTTTCCATCCCGGGGAGCCTGTGGCTGCCCAATGTCGGGTATGCGCGGATTGCCGAGCCGACCGCGGATTATTTCAGGTCGGGTCTTGAGAAGGCCACCGGCGGTGACATGACGCATTCCGTCCTGTTCTTTTGTCTCGACGAATGCTGGATGTCCTGGAACGCCGCAAAACGAGCCCTGGAGTACGGATACGAGACCGTCTACTGGTTCCCGGAGGGGACCGATGGCTGGACGTTCGACGACTTTCCGGTCGAAGAGATCAAGCCTGAGCCGCATTGATGTGCGCTATGGCTTCTCAGTAATCGGCCAGCACCCGCTCTACCTCCGACGTCGTCCCGTCAGTGTCGGTCAATTGAGCCCTTACGCGTTTCGTGCCTGTCGGGACCGTTACGGTGACTTGAGGGTTTTCACTCAGCGAAATACTGCCCGTCATGGTGACAAAAGGGGCGCCGTTCAGGTCGATGTCCAGGGTCTCGACGTAGCGCATAGGGATGTAAAGCAGTGAAATCTGGTCCCTTTGCATCCCGGAGTGGCTCGGGTGGCTCATCTTGACGTCGAGCGCGAGATCATTCGGCCGGCCTGCGCGCAGGTTCCGGACCAAACTGGCGGCATCCTCACGAGGTCTGAGGACCAGTTCCATCTGACCGAGGGTGGCGAGCGCTTTCTCCGGATCGGTACCCGGAGGCGCTGCACAGGCCCCCTGACCGGAGGTCTTGACGAAGGTCTCCGCAACGAACAACTGGCCGTTTTCCAGCTCACCGACCACGTGAACAGGCGTTGCGCCGTTGAAGCGCATGGTCGCGGCAAATTCAAATGTGGCAAGCGGCTGGGCGAAACTCAGCTCGGCGGAGACCGGCATCGGATTTTCGTCCAGGATCAGGTGCAAACCCTTGAATGCGTGCCCTTCCGGCGCGGCCAGGCGAACGACCAGATCGGTACGGGCATCGTTGCCGGTCCGGTAAGGGGCGTCGATGCTGATCACGTCATCGGAAACAGCGAGGAAGCGGTCGCCGAACAGTTCCGAGCGCAGGCCCGGCCAACTGGCTTCGGCCGAAGCCGCAGGAACGGAATAAAGCGCTGCGAGGACGAGGGCGGCGGCGGCCGGACGGATCAAGGATTTCATTGGCTGCTTGGCGCTTCCTGACATGGCACATCTCCCTTTGGAAACTCATGTATGAACCTTCCGACCGCGCGTGGACCGTCGCCGGTCCCGATCTCGCCGACAACGTCGAGCGACGCGGGATCGATCAGGCTGACCGTGTTGGAAAACCAGTTTGCCAGGACGATCATGCTGCCGTCGGGTGTCACGTCGATCCCCTCGGGCGCTTCGCCGACCTCTAGGGTTTCTGTGCGGTTGAAATCGGACAGCCGGTAGACGCTTACGGTGTCCGCATACTGGTCGGTGGCGAAAGCCTGTCCGCCGGCGAAGGCTATGCCGTAGGGGCGTTCGCCAACCGGCACCGTGGCAGTGACGGTCGCGGTTAGCGGATCGATGATCGAGATGTCGTTCGAGCCGACATTGGCCGCATGGATGCGTCCCTGCGGATCCTCGGCGATACCGAAGGGGCGCTCTCCGACCGTGACGCGGGCGCGAAGCGTTCCGGCAGGCAGCTCGAAGATCGACACCTGATTTGAATCCCGGTCGGCGGAGGCGAGCCAGCTTCCGTCCGCCGCGACCACCAGTCCGGCCGGCGCGCTGCCGGTTTCAAGTTCTCCGATGCGTGAAAGATCCTGCGCATCGAGAACGAAGACGCGGGCGTTGTACCAGTCGGAGACGAAGACGAGACCGGCCCGAGGCGCGGTTGCCACGCCAAGAGGCCCGCCAGGCAACCGGGCTTCCGCGAGGAGCGCACAGCTTGCAAGCGAAAACCGGCGAACGGTCTTGGTTTCGGGGCTTACGGTATAGAAGGCGTCGAATGCGGGGCTGACCGCGATGCCTGCGGGGTTGCCGTCAACCGGAAGCCGGCGGACTTCGCGTCTGCTGTCGATATCGAGAACGCTGACATCGGAACTGGACTGATTGGTGACGTAGGCGAAGGAACCGGCGGCAGCCGGAGCCGCCGCCAGGAGCAAGGTGAGGAAACACCCGGTACCGAATTTACTGTGTTTTCTCAAAACGGGAACCGAGAGCGTCGAGGCCGGCCTTGTAGACGCCCGTGACCGCGGCAATCGCGGCTTCGTCGTTCAGGTTTTCGGGCGGGTCGTTGTTGGGATAGCCACGATAGAACGCGCCGCGCCACTCGATCAGCGATCCGCCACTATCGGTCGGCTTGACCGTCAGGTGCGAGGAGTAATTGGTGACCGGCAGGACCGAGACTTCCACCGCGGTGATCCGGTAGGAATAGCTCCGCTTTTCGTCGCTGTACTTGTAAAGAACTTCCGAAATCGTCGGGCCACCTTCTTCGCCGAGGGTCAGAACCCGTGTGGCATCGATCTCATTGCCGCCTTCCCCGGTGGTTGAAAACACCGCCGGATGCCAGCTCATGTCCTGGAAGTTTCCGATTGCCGCCCAGACTTCGTCGGGCGGGGCCGCGACCTCGGTCGAAAGCGTGATTTTCTGCCGGGTCGGTCCGTGAGCGGAGACTGTTGCCGGAATCAGGCACAGTATGGCGAGCAGTATAAAGCGCAGCGGGCGCATTGAGTTCCTCCCTCATTGTTTGAAAAAATGATTTTTCAGGATGTAGTTCAGGCCGCGCAACCAGCTCTTGTCGGTGTTGCTGCGAATGTCGACGGCGAGCGCGCGTACCATCACGCCGGTTTCCGCCTCGCGCATCACGAGGCTGATTGACAGGATCAGATTGGAGATTTTCCTGATTTCGCCGACGACGACGTAACGGGCGCCAAGCTCCCGCGCCAGCTTGAGTTCGCAATTGTTGCAGCGGGCAGGGTTCTTGATGGCGTCAAGCGCTTCAGCGATGGGCTCGTTGGAAAGAACCGTGAAGCCTTCCTGGGAAAGCCGGTCTCTCAGCGCCGTATTCAGGAGCTGGACACGAGCCGTCTGGTCGTCGCGCGCGCCATTATAGGCGCCCTCCGTCGACATATCGACGAAGGAGAAGCCGAGGACCGCGAGCTCGGAGTTTTTTTCCAGGACAGGGTAAGGGGTTCCGTACGCGATCGCGGACCAGAAGACGGCGATTATCGTTGTCAGAACGCGCAACATGAAGGTCAGAATAAGCGCCGGGCAGGGTCCGGCAATAATCCTTAGGTCTCGGTTTTGCTGCACACACAGTGCTGGCATTCTGCTTCTGGAGCAAACCGGTCAGGATAATCCGGGCTCCATAAGATGCTGGGAAGATTGGGAGGTCACCTGGCGATGAGAATTTTGCGGACGCTGTTCGCTGCCTTATGCATGCTGCCGTTCGCGGTCTCCGGAGCGATGTCTCTGGAGGTCAAAAGCGGGGTGATCCGGGTCGACAGAACCAGGCCGTTGCCTGTCTCCAGGCTGGACCTGCCGCCAGAAGATCTCGGCTTTGCCGGAGCGCAACTGGGGCTGGAAGACAATCAGACCACGGGGCGGTTTCTGGGCGTCGATTTCACGCTTGAGACCCGCGCCGTGCCGCCCGAGGAAGCGGCGGCCGCTCTGGAGGACCTGAAGGCGCAGGGCGTCAATCTCGTCGTTGTCATGGCCGATGCCGAAACGCTGCTGGATCTTGCCGGGCGGGCCGGACCGGAAGTTCTCCTCCTGAATGCGCGTGCGCCCGACGCTGTGCTCAGAAACGAGGCTTGCCGCGCCAATTTGTTGCATGTGGCTCCGAGCCGGGCGATGCGGACCGATGCGCTGATGCAATATCTCGTCTGGAAGAAGTGGCCGCGCCTGTTTCTGATCCACGGCTCCCATCCCGAAGATCGCCTTCTGGCGGAGAGCTACCGCGCGTCCGCCAGAAAATTCGGGGCGAAGATTGTCGAGGAACGGGAGTTCGTCGACACGGGCGGTGCCCGGCGGACAGATACCGGGCACGTCCAGGTTCAGCGCCAGATGCCGGTTTTCACCCAGCGGGCGGAGGAGCACGATGTGATCGTCGCGGCCGATGAATCCGACGTGTTCGCCGCGCACCTCCCCTATCACGCGTGGGACGCGCGCCCGGTTGTCGGGTCGGGGGGGCTTCTTCCGGTCACCTGGCATGCGGCCCACGAGGCCTGGGGGGCGACGCAGTTTCAACGCCGTTTCGAGCGTTTGACGGGACGGTCCATGCGCGAAGAGGATTATCAGGTCTGGCTTGCCCTGAGGATTATCGGCGAAGCGGTGACCCGCACCGGCAAGGGCGACCCGGCTTCGCTGCGGGCCTATGCCTTGTCGGACCAGTTTGAACTCGCGGCGTTCAAGGGGCAGAAGGTGACCTTCCGGCCCTGGAACGGCCAATTGCGTCAGCCGATTCTGCTCGGCAATCGCCACGTCACGGTTTCGGTGTCGCCACAGGACGGGTTCCTGCATCAGAATTCACAACTCGACACGTTGGGGACCGACCGTCCAGAAACGACGTGCGGTGCCTTCTAGGGAGACATTTCATGAAAACAGCCTGGCTGATCCTGCCGGCCCTTCTGGCAAGCGCGACCCCGTCTTTCGCCAACAAGGTCTTCGTCACCAACGAGCGCGGCAACACCGTCACGGTGCTCGACAGCGACAGCTGGGAGGTGATCGGCGAATTCCCGGCGGGCAACAGGCCGCGCGGGATTACCATCAGCCCGGACGGAAAGGAACTCTACGTCTGCGCCTCCGACGACGACACGGTGCGCGTCTTTGATCCCGAGACCTACGAGGAACTGCACACGCTGCCGTCCGGCCCCGATCCGGAACTCTTTGTCCTGCACCCTTCCGGAAATCCGCTCTATATCGCCAACGAGGACGACAACCTCGTCACCGTGGTCGATACAAAGACCCGGCAGGTGCTGGCCGAGGTGCCGGTGGGCGTCGAGCCGGAAGGCATGGCGATCCACCCGACCGGAAAATACTTCATCAACACCTCCGAAACGACCAACATGGCGCATTTCATCGACAGCGCCAGTTACGACATCACCGACAACATACTGGTCGACCAGCGTCCGCGTTACGCGGAGTTCTCGACGGACGGAAACAAGCTTTATGTCAGCGCGGAAATCGGCGGCACGGTGACCGTGATCGATACGTCGAGCGAGGCCCCGGCCATTATCGACAAGATTTCGTTCGAGGTTCCGGGCGTGCAGCCGGAATGGCTTCAGCCGGTCGGGGTGAAGGCCACGGCGGACGGGTCGCGCGTCTTCGTGGCGCTCGGACCGGCGAACCGCGTCGCGGTGATCGACGGAGCCACGGACGAGGTGCTCGAGTATCTCCTCGTCGGGCAACGCGTCTGGCAGATGGCCTTCACGCCGGGAGAGGAATTCCTCATCACGACCAACGGCAACTCCAACGATGTCAGCATCATAGATGTGAAGGACGAGAAGGTGATCCGTTCGGTTCAGGTGGGCGAGCAACCCTGGGGGGTCGTCGTCGCACCGGACTGAGCCGGTGGCCTCGAGACTTGAGAAGCGGTCGCCGACACCGTATCGGCAGAGGACCCGGACCGGCGAACGCGTAGCGTGCCCGTTGATCGCACCGGCCCGGTCCTCCAAAGAGAAGAGGGAGGAGAAAAGATGTTGAGACGGATGATTGGCGTCCTTGCCGCCGGCCTTGTCACGTTCAGCTTCATGCCTGCTGGGGCCGAAGACCTGCCGAAACTGCGCGGGGCCATGCTGGCGATCGGCACCGTGAACTGGGAAATTTCTACGATCAAGCAAAACGGGTTCGACACCGACAACGGGTTTGAACTGGTGGTCCAGGATTATGCCGACAACGGCGCGACGCGGGTGGCGCTGGAAGGCGGTGAGGCGGATGTGGCCGTCGCCGACTGGATCTGGGTGGCGCGGCAGCGGGCCGCCGGCAAGGACTATGTGTTCATTCCCTATTCGCGCGCGGTCGGCGGACTGGTCGTCAAGGCCGACAGCGGCATCGAGAAACTTCCCGATCTCGCCGGCAAGAAGATCGGCATCGCGGGCGGTCCGGTGGACAAGAGCTGGCTGATCCTGCGCGCCTATGCCCAAAAGACATACGGCATGGACCTGAAGGCGGAAACCGAGCAGGTGTTCGGCGCGCCGCCGCTGATCTTCAAGACCGCCCTGCAGGGCGAGACGGCCGGCGCCATCAACTTCTGGCATTTCCTCGCCAAGATGAAAGCGAACGGCATGCGCGAGCTGGTCTCCGTATCGGATGCCGCCGCCGACCTCGGCCTCGACCCGGACACGCCGCTGCTCGGCTATGTTCTGAAAGGCAGCTACGTGGCGGAGCATCCGGACGTCGCGCGGGGCCTGCAGAACGCCTCGCGCGCCGCCAAGGATCTGCTGATGCGGGACGACGAGGTCTGGGAGGGCCTGCGCGCCAAGATGCGGGCGGGCAGCGACGCGGAATTCATCGCCCTGCGCGAAGGGTTTCGTGAAGGGATCCCGAATGGCGATCCGGTCGATGAGGCCGCGGCGGACCGCTTTCTGCAGCTGATGGCGGAGCTCGGCGGGGAGAAGCTTGTCGGCAAGGCAACGCGCCTCCCGGAGGGACTGTTCATCCACTTTGACTGACATCCTTCAAAAGCCGATGGCCGTTCGTATCCTGTCATTGGCGTCACTTTTTCTGTTCTGGATTTGCGCGGCGGTGCTGATGGACGATCCATCGGTGCTGCCGCAGCCCTGGGCTTTGGCAGGTCCCTTCGCCGCGTCCTTCGCGTCGGGCGAATTGCCCTATCATCTCGCCATGACCCTCTGGCGCGTCGTCTGGGCTTTTTTCCTGGCCATGAGTATCGGGATCGCGATCGGCTATGTCATGGGCCGGTTTCCGGCAATCGACCGCTGGCTCGATCCATGGCTCGTCGTGTTTCTCAACCTTCCGGCCCTGGTGCTGATCGTCCTGTGCTATCTGTGGATCGGACTGAACGACGTTGCCGCCATCACCGCGGTGGTTTTGAACAAGATCCCGAATGTCGCAACGGTGGTGCGCGAAGGCGCGCGGGCGCTCGATCCGCAGCTCTCGGCCATGGCACAGGTGTTTCGCATGCGGACCCTTGCCCGGCTGCGCCATGTGGTGCTGCCTCAACTGGCGCCCTTCATTGTCGCGGCCGCCCGCTCCGGAATCGCGGTGATCTGGAAGATCGTGCTGGTGGTCGAGTTCCTGGGCCGCTCGAACGGGGTCGGATTTCAGATCCACCTGTATTTCCAGCAGTTCGACGTTGCCATGGTGCTGGTCTATTCGCTGTCCTTCATCGCGGTAATGCTCGCGGTCGAATGGCTGTTCCTGCAGCCGGTCGAGCGGAGCGTGCGGCGCTGGAGGAGCGCATGATCCGGGTCGATGTGAAGAGCAAGCGGTTCGGCGCCGAGGCCGTCTTGAGCGGTATAGGATTCACGCTTGAGCAGGGCGAGACCCTGGCCATTCTCGGCCCCTCCGGCATCGGCAAGTCGACGCTGCTCCGCCTGATTGCCGGCATCGACCGGGATTATGAGGGAACGATCGAACGTCCGGACAATATGGCGATGGTGTTTCAGGAGCCGGTGCTGCTTCCCTGGCGTTGCGCGCTGGACAACGTTACGCTGGTCCATCCCGGAATCGGTGAAAGTGCGGCGCTGGCGGCGCTGGAGCGGGTCGGCATCGCGGAAAAGGCGAAGCAGTATCCGGGGCAGTTGTCGCTCGGCCAGCAGCGACGCCTGGCGCTGGCGCGCGCCTTCGCCGGGCGGCCGGACCTGCTGGTGATGGACGAACCCTTCGTGTCGCTCGACGCGGTGACAGGCGAGGAGATGGTTGCTCTGACGGAAAACCTGATTGGCGAGACGCGGCCGGCAACGATCCTGGTCACCCATTCGGAAGACGAGGCGCGCCGTCTGGCCGGCCGGATAATCCGGCTCGACGGTCAGCCTGCGACAATCTCGGAGGACCGGACCGTGACGGACAAAGGGAAGGGAGCGTTGTGACCGGACTGGAGCTTTCCGATGTCAGCTACAGCTATGCCGCGACCGGGCGCAAGGCGCTGGACGGCGTACGTTTTTCGGTGGAGCCGGGCCGGTTCTGCGCGCTGCTTGGCCCGAACGGCGCGGGCAAGTCGACGCTCTACGCCCTGTTGACGCGGCTGATCGTGGCGCCGCAAGGGCGCATATCCGTGGCAGGATACGATCTTGCCCGCGCGCCGCGCGCGGCCCTGGCGCGTATCGGCGTCGTCTTTCAGCAGCCGACGCTCGATCTCGACATGACGGTGAGGCGCAACATGAGTTACTTCGCCGGATTGCACGGCCTGTCCGGACGCGACGCGGCGGTGGCGATCGACGCGGCCCTGGACCGGTTGGCGATGCTGGAGCGGGCCGGGGAAAAGGTCCGGGCGCTCAATGGCGGCCACCGGCGGCGCATGGAGATCGCCCGGGCGCTCATTCACAAGCCCGAGGTCCTGCTGCTGGACGAACCCACGGTCGGTCTCGATGCCGCCGCGCGGCGCGCCATCACCGCCCATGTGCACGAGCTCGCCGAAACCGGGCCGGCAGTGCTCTGGGCCACCCATCTGGTCGACGAGATCGGTCCGCAGGACCGGGTCGTGGTGCTGCACAGAGGCAAGGTGCTGGTGGAAGGCGGGGCGGCGGAGATCGCGAGCGGCAGTACGTTGAGCGACCGCTTCATCGAGATGACCGGCGCGCACGAAGAGGTACCGGCATGAAGGCCTGGATGACCGCGCTTTGGGCAATCGTCTTGCGCGAGGCCTTGCGCTTCGCCTCGCAGCGTGGCCGGTTCCTGGCCGCTCTGGTGCGCCCGCTTGTCTGGCTTGTCGTCTTCGCGGCGGGATTTCGCGCGGCGCTCGGCCTGTCGATCATTCCGCCGTATCAGACCTACATCACTTACGAGGTCTATATCGTTCCAGGCCTGTGCGGCATGATCCAGCTCTTCAACGGCATGCAGTCCTCGCTGTCGCTGGTCTACGATCAGGAAATGGGTTCCATGAGGCTGTTGCTGACATCGCCCTTTCCGCGCTGGTGGCTGCTTTTTTCGAAACTCCTGGCGGGCGTCGCGGTGTCGATCCTGCAGGTCGCCGTCTTTCTGGCGATCGCCGCCGCGCTCGGGATCGAGCTGCCGCTCCTGGGTTATTTTGCCGTCCTGCCGGCGCTGATCGTGACGGGGCTGATGCTGGGGGCGCTCGGGCTGCTGATTTCCTCGACCATCCGCCAGCTAGAGAATTTCGCCGGCGTGATGAATTTCGTCATCTTCCCGATGTTCTTCCTGTCGTCGGCGCTCTATCCCTTGTGGAAGATGCAGGAAAGCTCCGCGCTCCTGCGCGATATCTGCGCGGTCAATCCCTTCACCCACGCCGTGGAACTGATCCGCTTCGCGCTTTACGGCCAGATGAACTGGATGGCGCTCCTTTGGGTCGTCGTCGCCTTCGCCGTGTGCATGCTCGGCGCGCTTTGGGGCTACGATCCGGAACGCACGATGATGCGCCGTAAAGCGCGCTGATACTACTCGAAAAGCTTTTAAGCTTTGTAATAACATTACATAGATTCCAGCAAAAACCGGCCTGAAGAGCCGGAAACCGAGACCTTTCTCTGTATTGGCTCAAATGGAAATTGTCCCAATACTTGGCTGGTAAGGCGAGGCTGGAGCATCGTGCGTTCAACAGACCGCACGAAGATGCTCGACCATCACGGATACGATCAATCAAACGTTGACCTGGAGCCTCGTTTCAAAAGCGGAGGAACTTCAATGATCAGTCTGCATCCTGCCATCGATAACGGTTTCCCGGCCGCCAAGCCCGGCTTTGCCGGTGGCACGCTGAAATGCCACTGTGCGACGAACCCGGTCACCGTAGAGGTTGGCGCGCAAACGGCCCATAACCATGCCTGCGGCTGCACCAAATGCTGGAAGCCGGCGGGCGCGACCTTCTCGCAGATCGCCGTGGTCGACCGCAATAAGGTCAAAGTCACCTCGGGCGCGGAAAAGCTCTATGTGGTCGATCCCAGCGCGGCGATCCAGCGCCATGCGTGCAAGGACTGCGGCGTTCACATGTTCGGGCGAATCGAAAACCAGGAACATCCCTTCTACGGCCTCGATTTCGTCCACACGGAACTGAGCGACGACGACGGCTGGTCGCCCCCGGAATTCGCGGCTTTCGTCTCCTCCGTCATCGAAAGCGGCGTCAAGCCGGAGCAGATGCCGGAAATCCGCGCACGGCTCAAGGGCCTCGGTCTGGAGCCCTACGACGCCCTGTCACCGCCCCTGATGGACGCGATCGCAACCCATGTCGCCAAGAAAAGCGGAGCTCTGGCCGCCTGATGGGGCCGGCCCGAGACGGGCCTGGCCCGGCTGCGGGGGGCAGCCGGCCGGCGCCCGGATCTTCCGAACTGAAATGGCCCGGCGGGGTATCGCCGGGCCATGGTTTATCCGAAAAAAATCGCGTTTTATCGAAATCGCTTTTTGCTGTCTGAGATCAGAGATGGCAACGCGCTGGCCTTGCGTTCTGTCGCGTGAAGCAGGCAAACCGCTTGTCTCGATTAAGTCATTGAAAAGATTGGTGACCCCGACAGGATTCGAACCTGTGACCCTCAGATTAGGAATCTGATGCTCTATCCTGCTGAGCTACGGGGCCTTGATCCGGTCGGATAGCATGATTTGGACGGGATGGCGAGCCCCGGAATTCGGGGGGGCGCAATTGCGTGTGGCACAGCCAAACGCCTTCCCTAATGAAGACCTTTGCAGAATCTGAACGGCAAGGCCGCAGGCAATGCCTCTCGGCCGTCATCCCAGGCCGCAGTAGCACGGAGCAGGGATCGGAGCGCCACAAGCATTTAGTCCTTTCTTATGAAACAACTCAGGGGGTGGGTGGGCTCTCCGATCCCGGATCTCCGCTTCGCTGCGTCCGGGACGACGAAGGAGCGGCCTCCAAAGGGAGCGCTTGCTTGGGGGCGGCTGTAGAGGCTTCCGGCTAAACGCCCTCTCCCCGGGATTTCAGTGCCGGTCCGCTTCGGATTGCGATTTTGACGCATTGTCTTGGACTTGCCTTATTCGCCGCTTAGCTGAAGGATCGAATGTGAATGCTTCCGGCCCGGATCGGGTGGCTGCGGTCTTTTCAGGAGACGGTGGCGCGGTCCGCATGGGCCGCCGGCGAAGCGAACCCGGATAGGCTGAGAGGGCGGTCTGTGTCCACAGGACGCTGGAGACATTTGCAGGGGTGGCACCCGGTCGACGCCTTCTCCGGACGTCCGCGATGGCGCGGACCCGCCAGGCAGGTCCTGCCGTGCACCGTGCTTTGTCTTCTGGTCGGCTGCGGCGATTGTCTCGCGGAAAACGCCGAGGGGATGTCTCCGGAAACGGCCTTTGAGGCCTGCGTGCCGGAGGCCTCGCCAAGAATTGAGGTCGAGGGTCCGGACGACGACGGGGTTTACCGGGAGGCGGCGGGCACGCGTTTTCATCCGGTCGAGCTTCACTGGCCGGGTTCGGATTGGACCGGGCGCGTGAGGCCCGGCGAAGGTCCGGCCCGGTTCGAGGCCGTTCCGCTTGGCCCGGATGACCGCTGGGGACGGGTCCCGAGCTGGATCGTCCGTCTCGAAGGCGGAAAAACCCGGCTTCTTCAGACCGTTCTGCTCGAAGAAGGGCTGGCGATTTACGCGCCCGAGTATGCCTCCGGCGACTGTGCCGAATTGTTGCGGGAGGCCGAACAGGCGGCACGTTTCGGCCGTCGGGGCGTCTGGAAAAACCGGGACGTGCGCCAGGTGTTTTCAACGGCGGCGCCGGACCGGCTGGCGCGGATGACCGGAAACTATGTTATTGCGCGCGGCCGCGTTGTTTCCCTTGGAAAAAGCGGCAGCACCCGCTATCTCAATTTTGGAAAATACTGGAAAACCGATTTCACGGCGACACTCAAGACCTCGGATGAGGAAAGGTTCGACGAGGCCCTTAGCCGAACCGGGTGGCGGATCGGGGACCTGGCGGGAAAGCAGGTGGAGTTGCGTGGCGTGCTGCAGGAGTGGGACGGTCCGCACATCCTGCTTCGTCATCCGGAGCAGCTGAGCGTATTGGAACCCTCCGTGCCGCGGTAAGCGCGGGGAAAGAGCGTTCCGGCAGTTTGGGCGGGCCGGCGCCCGCTTGCGCGGCTTGCGGGAAGCCGGGCGGGATCATGGAACAAAGGACAGGACGTGGCGGTCAGAACGGCTAGGACATTCGGGGAAACAGCGCGCTTTGCCGTGAAGCGCGGCTGGCTGCGCGCGCTCGCCGTTGCCGGGCTGGCCTTGCTGACCGCATCCTGCCAGCTGCTTGGAGACGG
The DNA here is from genome assembly GCF_017309185.1 of Roseibium aggregatum. Taxonomy (GTDB): domain Bacteria; phylum Pseudomonadota; class Alphaproteobacteria; order Rhizobiales; family Stappiaceae; genus Roseibium; species Roseibium aggregatum_B. Next base: position 340,404 of record NZ_JAEKJZ010000006.1, read on the forward strand.
AGCGACCATCGGAACGGTGGTTCCCGGAACGCTCAGGCCCAATCTTGCCAACGACATCGGCGCGCGCGAGCATCCGCGCGTGGTCGCCACCTATGGCGGCGTCTACAACGATCCCGGAGCGGAGCGGGCGGTGGCCAGCGTGGTCGGCCGTCTGGTCGCGGCGTCCGATGACCCCTCGCAAAGCTACAAGATCACCATTTTGAACTCTCCGGCCATCAATGCCTTCGCGCTTCCCGGGGGATATCTTTATGTGACCCGCGGATTGCTGGCGCTTGCCAACGACACGTCCGAAGTGGCCGCTGTTCTGGCGCATGAGATGGCTCATGTGACCGCCAATCACGCCATAAAGCGCCAGCAGCGGGCGGAGGCCAAGGAACTGGCCAACAGGATCGTGACCGACGTGGTGCAGGATTCGGAGGAGGCGCGCAAAGCCATCGTGTCGTCTCAGCTGTCCTTTGCCCGGTTCAGCCAGGTTCAGGAACTGGAAGCCGACGCGATTGGCGTCAAGACGCTGGCCAAGGCGGGTTTCGATCCCTACGCGGCATCCCGGTTCCTGAAGTCCATGGCGGCCTACGCGCGCTATCAGTCGGCGGAAAAGGAAACCCCGTCGGCTCCGGACTTCCTGTCATCGCACCCCTCGACCCCCGAACGGCTGCAGCTCGTGGTCCGCGCTGCCCGTCAGATCGGGGCTCCGGGCATCGGCGAGCGGGACCGGGACCGCTACCTCGGCCAGATCAACGGCATGCTCTACGGCGACGATCCGCTCGAAGGCTTCGTGCGCGGCCGCTCGTTCCTGCACAAGGCGCTCGGTATCGGCTTCACCGTGCCGAAGGGTTACATTCTGGAAAACTCGCCCGAAGCGGTGCTGGCCAGCAACGGCGACGGCACCGCCATCCGCTTCGATGGCGCGGATATCAGCGGCTATTCCAACCTTGTCGACTACATGAATTCCGGCTGGATCAACGGGCTGCTGCCGGCAAGTGTGCGCGACACCACGATCAACGGGTTGCCGGCGGTGACAGGCGCGGCGATCACCCAGGGCTGGTCCTTCCGCATCGCGGTGATCCGCATCGGCCGCACGGGCTACCGGTTCATTTTCGCGAGCCGGTCGCCGAACGAAGGCTTCGTCCATGACTTCCGGGAGACCGCCGACAGCTTCAAGCAGCTGACGCCGACAGAGCGCGCCCGGCTGCGCTCGCTCCGGATCAAGGTCGTCAAGAGCAAGCCCGGCGACACGCCGCGCAAACTCGCCATCGGCATGAGCGGCGTGGAGCCGTCCCGGAGGCTGGAGTTCTTTACCGTGCTTAACGACCTCCCGAAAGACGAGGCCATTCCGGCCGGTACTTCGGTCAAGCTGGTGGTGGATTAGGGCCCGGAGGCGGGGAAAGCCTGGCTGGCCGGGAGGCACTGGCGATTTCCGCGTCGGCCGACCAGGCACTTGGCGTCCTGCCGGTCAGGCGGGAAAACTCCCGATTGAAGTTCGACTTGGTGTTGAAACCGCTTTCGAGCATTGCGGTGGTGACGTTCGCGCCCTCCTCCAGCAGTGCGCATGCGTGCCGGATGCGGTGCGCGTTGATGTAGCGCGAGATGTTTTCGCCCGTGGTCCTGTTGATGGCCGTGGAGAGTTGCTTTGCCGGGACGCCGAGCTTTTGGGCAAATCTGTTCAACGTCAGATCCGGGTCCAGAAAGAGCCGCTTGGTCGTCAGCAGGTCGTCCAGACGCCCGAGGAGATCGAGATCCGCGGTACTGGGGGGCTGTTGCCCGGCTTCGGTGGCGGTGGAGGTCTGCGACGCTCTTTCGAGATCGCGTGCGCACACATTGGGCGACAGGCTCAGCACGCCGATGACGAACAGGGCCGCCGCCGATCCGGCGCTGATGATCTTGTGCGCCCAGTCGGGACTTCCCGAGTTGAACGCATAGGCGATCAACATGTCTGTCATGGCCGAAACCAGAAGCGCCAGCGCGATGGCTGTCCAGATCCGTTGCGGAATTGTACCGGCATCGAGTCTTGCCAGCGGCAAGGCGTCCCGGTGCGCATGCAGACTGACCAGCAAAGCACAGCCGTACCCGAGAAAAACCAGACCGATCACAGGGTCCAGGGTGACGGGGGCGAACAGGACACAGAAGGCCACAAAAGCGGGTCCGAGCATGTGTACCCAGTCCTTTGCCGGCGTTACGGGGCGAAACGACGCGGAAACGAAGGCGAGCCACGCGAGGGGGGGAATGCCGGCCGCCAAGAAAGGTTGCAGTTTGAGTGCGAGGGGCAGGCCGTAATACTGCCCGAGAGCGACGATCAGGTTTTGCAGGGCACAGACCAGCAGCAACGCGGAAAAAAGCACCGGCCGGTTTTTCGCAATCATTGCCTGGGCGAACAGGAATCCCAGAACGAATGCAACAAAAAGAGGAACGGGGAATACAAGCATTTTCAACTCAATCACAAAGCGCGATGGAGACCCGAAATAGGCCGAAAACCCGTTCGAGGCGACCTGAATCCGGTTTTAGGATGCGGTCTGCGGCGGCTTCCTTCAGGTGTGGAATATCCCAATCAAACAGGATGTTCGAACATGAAACACCTTCTATTCGCTTTTTTGCTCTTGGCGTCATCCGCCGCGGCCGCCGGTAACGAGGATCTGGCCGGGTATGACCGTTTCGCTGTTTCGGCCGCCCATCGCCCTGCCTTGCTGCAAGGCTTTGTCTGGTATCCGGCCGGAACGCGGACTTATGCCGGGTTTATCGGGAAGGGGCCGGTCTTCAAGGGCACGAAGGCTCTGGTCGGGGCTGGTGTGAAGGTTGGCCGGTATCCTCTCGTCGTGTTCTCCCATGGCTCCGGCGGCAACGTGGATGCCGTTTCCTGGCTGGGCTCGGCGTTTGCCGCGCAAGGGATCATGGTTGTCGGGGTGAACCATCCCGGATCGACGTCCGGCGATTCGTCGCCGCGCCGGTCGCTGCAGCCTTCGGAACGGGCCGGTGATCTGAGCGCAGCGCTGGATCACCTGCTGGCGGATCCCTATTTCGCCAGGTTCATCGATCCTGACAGGATCGTTGCGCTTGGGTTCTCGCTGGGCGGCGCCACGGTTCTGAACATGGCGGGCGTCACGTTCGATCCGGAGACCTACAAGACTTATTGCGATCTTTTTGGACTGGAACAGGCTGTCGACTGCGCGTTTTTCGTGAAAGGAGATGTCGATCTCACCACGATGGCCGGCGGCCTGAGGGTCAGCGGCAAGGACGAGCGGATCAGCGCTGTCGTTGCCATCGATCCGGGGTTCACCTACGCGGTCCGGCCACAAAGCATCGATCGGGTGGATGTCCCGGTTCAACTGATCAGTCTCGGGAAGGAGTATCTCTGGCCGGCAACAGACGTTGGACCGGAAGGGAGCGGCCTGGTTTCGATGCTGAACAACGTCGACCATGTCTCCCTGTCCCCGGCGCATCATTTCACTTTTCTGGGTGAATGCACGGGGAAGGGCGCGGCGATCCTCGAAGAGGAGCAGGACGATCCGGTCTGCGACGACCCGGCCGGAACGGACCGCGCGGGCATACACGAGCAGATCGTGAAAGCCGCGTCGCGGTTCATTTCACAGCTAAAATAACTGGCAGTCGCCCGCTGCCTGCAGCGGGCGACTGCAGCAAATCGCGTTTTATCGGACCCGCTTTCCGCTGCCTGAGAGCTGAATTTTACGGGGTCCGTACCCTAAACTTGGTAAACCGCCTTGTCCGGCTGGGCGGCCAGGAGTGCCGTCTTCAGCTTTTCCATGGCGCGGCTCTCGATCTGTCGGACACGCTCCTTCGAAATGCCGAGCTTCGCACCAAGCGATTCCAGGGTCGCGCCTTCTTCGGTCAGGCGCCGTTCCCGGACGATTTTCAGCTCACGATCGCTCAAGACCTTCAGCGCCGAGGACAGCCATCTGCGCCGCCGCTCCAGGTCGATGTTGACCGTGACGATCTCGTCCGGCAACGGGGCTTCGGAGACCAGAAAATCCTGCTTGTCGGCGCTGGAGCCGTCGCTGTCGGTGACCGGAGCGTTCAAGGAGGTGTCCGGCCCCGAAAGCCGGGCGTTCATAAGAGCCACGTCGGCCGGTTTGACACCGATTGCATCGGCGATCTTCTGATGCAGCTCGCTGTCCGACAGGGGGGTCTGATTGCTGGACAGTTTGGCCCTCAACCGGCGCAGGTTGAAGAACAACGCTTTCTGCGAAGAGGAAGTGCCGCCCCGGACAATCGACCAGTTGCGCAGGATATAGTCCTGAATCGAGGCCCGGATCCACCAGGTGGCATAGGTGGAAAAGCGCACTTCCCGCTCGGGCTCGAAACGGGCGGCGGCTTCCAGGAGGCCGACATGACCTTCCTGAATAAGGTCGCCGAGCGACAGGCCGAAATTGCGGAAGCGGGAGGCCACGGCAATCACAAGGCGCATGTGAGACAGCGAGAGCTTCTCAAGTGCCTTTTCATCCCGCTCGTGCCGCCATCGAAGGGCGAGATCCAGTTCCTCTTCCCGGGTCAGGTAAGGGGCTTTCATCGCGGCCTGGACAAGATGACGTTTTTCGTTCTGGGACATGATCGACGCTCCGATGCTAATCGGGGAAACTACGTATCGATCTTCAGGTTAGATCACTTCTGCCTTCCGTGGGGGCAGAATTTTGTGCACTTCTGCGTGATGATCGTGTCCGGCGCCCAGGACAAAAAAGAAAAAAAGCCCGGATTTCTCCGGGCTTTTCGATGCGGTATGCCAAAGTTGCAGAGAAGCGCTTCAGGCGGCTTCTTCCTTGTCTTCATCTTCGTCCGCGGCGGCTTCAGCGGCTTCGGCAGCTTTCAGCCGGCTCGGGGACTTGGCCAGGTTCTGCTCGATCTGCTTGGTTGCCTCGGTTTCGGAACACTTGTTCACCGCGGCGATCTCGCGGGCCATGCGGTCCAGAGCGGCTTCGTAAAGCTGACGCTCGGAATAGGACTGCTCCGGCTGGCTTTCCGACCGGTAGAGGTCGCGCACAACCTCGGAGATCGAGATCAGGTCGCCGGAATTGATCTTCGCTTCGTACTCCTGAGCGCGGCGGCTCCACATGGTGCGCTTGACGCGCGGACGGCCGCGAACGGTTTCCAGTGCCTTTTTGACCGCTGCCGGGTCACCCAGTTTGCGCATGCCGACCGAAGCAATCTTTGCAACGGGCACGCGAAGGGTCATTTTGTCCTGTTCAAAAACGATGACGAGCAACTCCAAAGAGTGACCTGCAACGTTTTGTTCTTCAATGGCGGTAATCTGGCCGACACCATGTGCCGGATAAACGATGTACTCTCCCGTTTTGAAACCTTGACGCTGCGCGGTCTTTTTGGTGTTCGTTGCCATTCTCGTATTCTCTCCTGCGCAGTTGTCCGATCCTTTGGACCGGGGACGGACCGCGTTGCGGTCCCCTGTTCTTATGTGACACGCCTCCCGCTGAGCGATCCGTAGTGGAACGCCTGTTGATATACGGCGTGTCAGGGCTGGTCAGTCGTCGATTTCCACTCTAGAACCTTGTTCAGTCATGTGCGCTGCCGGGGCCTCACGCTGCCCGGTTACTTTCGACCCGGGTTGCGTTCTGTCAGACTCCGTTTTGGGGGTTGTTCTCGTGGTTGGCGACTATCTTATATAGATAACACACTTTTGTGGAAAATTAAAGCGGTGTGCTTTTCACTGTGGCGAAAATGCTGCAGGCCCACCCGACTGAGTCGGGCAGGCAGCTGAATTCATTGATTAAATCAGGCGTTTCGTATTTTGAACTATTTTCGCGGCAGACTGTCGCGCCACCTTGGCGAACGAATCAGGCAGGTGGATTCGGCGAAAAGTATTTCTCGAACTTGTTTTCTTTTCCGTCGAATTCTTCCGCGTCGGGCAGGGGATCTTTCTTCTCGGTAATGTTGGGCCATTTCTCCGAGTATTCGGCGTTGAGCTCGATCCATTTTTCGAGGCCCGGTTCCGTGTCCGGTAAAATGGCTTCCGCCGGGCATTCCGGTTCGCATACGCCGCAGTCGATGCATTCGTCTGGGTTGATCACCAGAAAGTTCTCACCTTCGTAAAAACAATCGACGGGGCAGACTTCAACACAGTCGGTGTATTTGCATTTGATGCAGTTGTCTGTGACGACGTAGGTCATCGGTGTCCTCGTTTGCTGCCGCCATCGCCGGTGGTCATTCGTTCAATGGAATGGCACGGGCGCAAGGTCCGGCTGTCGGTGCCATGCCGTATCCACCAGGGGCGCATGACGAAATTCTGTCGTGTGCTGTTGGGTATCGTTTTTGCCCGGCGCGCGCAAGCGCTCAGGATGACGCATTCCGTGGGGAAAAGAGAAAGTTATTCCGTTTTTCGAGCGCTGATGGAAACCGCGTTGGCTTTCGCGTCATGTCTCGCTGCGAAAGGCGTCAAGTTTGCGTCTGTCCCGCTTGGTCGGTCGCCCGGCGCCCGGTTCGCGCTGCCCGGCGGAGGGCGGTGGCGGCGCCGATTTCGGCGGTGGCGGCGGGGACAGGTCCTCGTAGAGTTTGCGGGCTTCCTCGTAGGGGCCGCGCCGGGTCCCCAGCGCGGCGATCTTCAAGACCAGAACCCGGCGTTCAAGGGCGATGGTCAACACGTCACCGGTCTTCACGGTCTTGCTGGCGGAGGAAATCTTGTCCTTGTTTATGCGGACATGGCCCGATGTCGCCAGCTTCTGGGCCAGCGAGCGCGATTTGGTGACCCTGGCGTACCAGAGCCACTTGTCGATACGCAGGCTGCCAACGGCAGCTTGAAGATCGGGTTCCGGGATTATTTCTTGTCCTTGTTGCTCATATCCGCCTTCAGAGCCAGAAGCGCGGCAAAGGGCGAATTCGGGTCGATCGGCTTGTCCCTGGCGGGCTTGTCGCGGCGGCCGCCGCCTTCAAACCCCTTGTGACCGCCCTGAGGACCGCCCCGGCCCCGGTTTTGGCCGCCCTTGCCGCCCTTGCCGTGCCGTTTTTCGCCCTGGCCGCCTTTCGGGTTCTGGCCCTGAGCCTGCCCTCCCTTGCGGTTGTCTCCCCGGCGCTGGTCCGGACGGTTGCGCGGACGGCGGTCATGCCGGCCTGGGCGCCAGATCTCGATGGTGACCGTTTCCATTTCAGTGCCGGCTTCTGCGGCCGGTTCCGCACCGGAGGCTTCAGCAGGCTTTTCGCCTGTGGTTTCAGTGTCGGCCTCGGATGCCTCCGCGGGTGTTTCAGCGGTGGGCTCCGGGCTTGCGGTGACCTCGACGGGGGCCGGTTCCGCAACCGCGGCAAGGGCGCCGCCGGCAGTGTCTGTTTCCGCGGCCTCGGTCGCGACCGCGTCGGCTGCAGCCGTCTCCACCGCTTCCGACGTGTCGGACGTCGCTGGGGACTCAGACTCCGCTTGCGGCTCGGGCGTTGCCTGCGGTTCCGGTCCGGTATCGGTTTCGCCAGCAGTTTCCGGTTCGGTGCCCGCCGCCTCACTGGCCGCTTCGGACGGTGTTTCGCCGTCCTGGGCTTCCACGGGCTTTGCCGCGACGGGGCGCTGGACTTCTTTCGTTTCGAGCCTGTATCCGAGGGATTTCAAAACGGCTGAGAAATCCTCGCCCGCGCAGCCGAGCAGCGAGGTCATGGCGACGGTAACGGTGAACCCGCCTCCCTGTTCGATGGCGCCTTCCGGGGGGGCGACCTCCGCGTCGAGCGGTTTCCAGGCAATCAGCGGCCGGATCAGGTCGGCCAGACGCTCCAGAATATCGACGCGCACGGCTCTCGGACCGCAGACACGGAAGCCGACAACCTTGTAAAGCGCCTTGTCGATGGCCTCGTCCACCGGGATCGAGGTCCGGCCCGAGGCGGAAAGCTGGGGCAGTTCCGCCATGCCCGGCATATCCAGCGTTCCGTGCTTCAAGGCCCAGAGCTGGGCCAGAAGCTGGCTCGGGGCCGGTTTCAACAGGGCCGGTATGAAGACGGTGTAGGCTCCGAAACGGACACCGTGCTTGCGCAGCGAGGCGCGCATGTCCTGGTCGAGCTGGCGGATTTCGTCGGCAGCCTCCTGGCGCTCCAGAATGCCGAGGCCTTCGACGATCCGGAAGGCGATTCCCCGGGCAAGGCCTTCCAGCCCCTCGCCCGCCTTCAGGTCCGCAAGCGGTTTCAGAAGCGTTTCGATCTGCGCCTTGACCCAGAGATCCAGCCTGCTCTGCACGCTGTCCCGCGCCGGCCCGGTGAGATGTTCGTCGGCCAGCAGCAACACGGTCGGCGACAGCACGTCCTCGCCGGAGACCAGTTTGGCAACCGGTTCGCCGCGCCAGCGCAGAACGCCTTCGGAAGTCAGGACGAAGTCGCCGTTTTCCGATTTGCCGAGTTTCTCGGCGCGGGCTTCGATTTCGGTGGTCAGGGCCTTTTGAGCGGCCGCGCGCACGGTCTTGCCGTCCGGCCCCTCGGCTGCCGCATCGGGTGCAAACCGGAAGCCAAGCAGATTCCCGATGTGCTGACCTTCAACGAGCACATCGCCGCTCGATGTAATTTCCGCTTCCAGCATCGCGTTCTCTCTCAAACGTCGCATCAATACACTTGTCCGCCGATCCACGAACCGCTGCGTCAGTCGTTCGTGAAGGGCGTCAGATAGTTTGTCTTCTATGTCGCGTGTCTCCCCTTGCCAGTGGGCCGGATCGGCCAGCCAGTCGGGGCGGTTCGCGACATAAGTCCAGGTCCGGATATGCGCGATCCGGTTCGCGAGAGTGTCGATATCACCATCTGTGCGGTCTGCGAAGGCCAATTGACGCGAGAACCAGTCGTCGGCGATCGCGTTGTCCTGCATCAGATGCGTGTAAATCGTGTCCAAAAGCTCCGCATGGTTCGCCGGTGCGATCTTGCGGTAATCGGGGATCTGACACACGTCCCATAGCAATTCGACCGCTTTTTCGCCCTTTGCCATGCCGGATATTACGGAATCGCGCAATAAATGTTCAAGGGCGGTGATGTCCTCGCCGGTCGGCGCCCTGGCCAGACCTTCTTCTCGCGGGGCGGTATCGAGGCTCGCCCGCAGGCCCTGGGCGGATGAAAAATCCAGCGCACTGTTGCGCCATTGCAGCACCTTCAGGCTGTCGAAATGGTGCGTCTCTATCTGTTCGACGAGGCTGTCGTCCAGCGGATCGACCCGTCCGGTCACGCCGAAGGTGCCGTCCTTCGTGTGCCGTCCGGCGCGTCCGGCGATCTGTCCCATCTCCGAAGCCGTCAGCTGGCGGTACTGGTAGCCGTCATATTTGCGGTTGCCGGCAAAGGCGATGTGGTGGACGTCAAGGTTGAGGCCCATCCCGATGGCATCGGTGGCAACCAGATGATCGACATCGCCGTTCTGGAACAGCTCGACCTGCGCGTTGCGGGTACGCGGGCTAAGGGAGCCGAGCACGACGGCGGCGCCGCCGCGCTGGCGCCGGATCAGTTCCGCGATGGTGTAGACCTCGCTGGAGGAAAAGGCGACGACCGCGGAGCGGGGCGGCAGGCGGGAGACCTTTTTGGCTCCGGCATATTCCAGCATCGACATGCGCGGCCTGGTGATGACATTCAGGCCGGGCAGAAGCTTTTCCAGAAGCGGGCGCACGGTCGCCGCGCCCAGAAGAAGCGTTTCCGACCTGCCGCGCAGGTTCAGGATCCGGTCGGTGAAGACATGGCCCCGATCCAGATCGCCGGCGAGCTGGACCTCGTCGATGGCGACGAATTCGGTGTCGAGATCGAGCGGCATGGCCTCCACGGTGGAGACCCAGAATCGCGGACTGTCGGGAATGATCTTTTCTTCGCCGGTGATCAGGGCGACGCTTTCGGTCCCGGTTCGTTCCGCGATGCGGCCATAGACCTCACGGGCAAGCAGGCGCAGCGGCAGGCCGATCAATCCGGATGGCTGCGCGACCATGCGCTCGATGGCCAGGTGGGTTTTGCCGGTGTTGGTGGGCCCGAGAACCGCCGTCACAGTCCGGGAGCGGGCTGACGGCGGCAGCGGCAAGTTTTGGAGACGGGGCATGGGATCGGGTGCGGTCGGTTTCTTTCGGCTTGCGCCAGACGGAACGGGCTCTCAGTCCATATGTGGTGGGGCGTGTCTAGCACATGCGGTAACGGGATGTCCCATTTCTTTTCGCCGGTCCGCGTTTGCCGGGCACGCGAAAAGTATCTGTGGAGAACGACTCTGGAACAAACCGGAACCGAATCGCTGACTCTCGGCGATTCACGATTTGGTCCATACGAGATATGGTTGGAGGCGGGTGCTTCGCCACGAAATCCTGATTCTCGTCAAGGGGTTGTGTCGTGTCGCGCCACCGCGCGCGATTTTCTCGGATTCCCTGTCAAGATTTAATTTTTAGATAATCGGTTTTGCGGGCCTGGTCCGAGCGGTGTTCACGATTGGACACAGCGTGAACGAATCCCGGACGAATCGCTGATTCAAAAAGGTTTTCAGTTTGTTCTCACAATATCTTGTAGGTGCGGTTGCGTCGTGAACCTACTCAAGAGCCGGACAATTCAGGACATCAAAGGAAATTTTCAGGCTTGGGGGACCATCGTGTCCCAATTCGGGGCGGTCCGGCGGAGATGCTCCTCCCAAGGTCGCCGTAGGGAAGTTGCGCAAGGCCGCTGACAGACCCTCGAGGGGTCATTTCAGACGCCTGAGGCGACGGCCTGGCGCAGATCCGAATTGACCGGGAGAGCTTTGCGAGCTGTCGGTGGAGCCTGTTCGTCATCCTTTTCTTGCTGCGTTGCGAATTTTTCGAAAACCCAGAGACTGCGGGGGCTTAAACCGAATTAACGTTCGTTTTCCAGCAGTTACCACCGCGGCCGCACAAGTGTTCTGCCGGTAAGGAAGACGGCGCCGGACGCGGCCCTTTTCAAGCGCCTTCGGCCAAAGTAGTAATCTTCCTGATGCGGTTTTTGCCGTTAGCCATTTAGGGGAGAAGGCGTTTGGCGATTACGAAAATTCTCGTTGCGAACCGGTCGGAAATTGCGATCCGGGTGTTCAGGGCGGCCAACGAACTTGGTCTGAAAACCGTCGCGATCTATGCCGAGCAGGACAAGCTGGCGCTGCACCGGTTCAAGGCGGATGAAGCCTATCAGGTCGGCACCGGCCTCGGGCCCATCGAAGCCTATCTCTCCATCGACGAGATCATCCGTGTGGCCAAACACGCCAAAGCCGACGCCATTCACCCGGGCTACGGTCTTCTTTCGGAAAGTCCGGAATTCGTGGATGCCTGCGAGGAGGCCGGCATCACCTTTATCGGTCCGAAATCGGAAACCATGCGGCGTCTCGGCAACAAGGTCGCGGCGCGCAACCTGGCGGTCGAGGCGGGCGTGCCGGTCATGCCGGCGACCGAGCCGCTGCCCGAGGACATGCGTGAAATCAAACGGCTGGCCGCGGGGATCGGCTATCCGGTCATGCTGAAGGCCTCCTGGGGCGGCGGCGGACGCGGCATGCGCGTGATCCCGGACGAGGCGACGCTGGAAAAGGAAGTGCTGGCGGCCAAACGCGAAGCCAAGGCGGCCTTCGGCAAGGACGAGATCTACCTGGAGAAGCTGGTCCAGCGCGCGCGCCATGTGGAAGTGCAGATTCTTGGGGACGGCCAGGGCGGGCTGGTGCATCTTTTCGAGCGTGACTGTTCGATCCAGCGCCGCCATCAGAAGGTGGTCGAGCGCGCGCCGGCGCCCTATCTGGACGAGACCAAACGTGCCGAGCTTTGCGAATACGGATTGAAGATCGGCCGTGCCGTGAACTACCGGGGCGCCGGCACGGTCGAGTTCCTGATGGATGCCGACACGGGCGCGGTCTATTTCATCGAGGTGAACCCGCGGGTTCAGGTGGAGCACACCGTTACCGAGGAAGTCACCGGCATCGACATCGTGCAGGCCCAGATCCGGATTTCGGAAGGCGCACGCATCGGTACGCCGGAAAGCGGCGTGCCCGCCCAGGAGGACATCCGCCTCAACGGCCACGCCCTGCAGTGCCGGATCACGACGGAAGACCCGGAGCAGAATTTCATTCCGGACTATGGCCGGATCACCGCCTATCGGGGCGCGACCGGCTTCGGCATCCGCCTGGACGGCGGCACAGCCTATTCCGGGGCGGTCATCACGCGCTACTACGATCCTCTCCTGGAAAAGGTGACGGCCTGGGCGCCGACGGCGGAAGATGCGCGCCGGCGAATGGACCGGGCCCTGCGCGAGTTCCGCATCCGCGGCGTGGCCACCAATCTGGTGTTTCTGGAAAACATCATCACGCACCCGGATTTTCAGGCCAACAGCTACACGACCCGCTTCATCGACGAAACGCCGGCGCTGTTCGCGCAGACCAGGCGTCAGGACAGGGCCACCAAGCTTTTGACCTATATCGCCGATGTTTCGGTCAACGGTCACCCCGAGACCAAGGGGCGGATGCGGCCGCCGAAAGACATGGCCGCACCGGTGGTTCCGGATTTCGGCGACGGCAGGCCGGAGGGCACGAAACAACTGCTCGACAAGCTGGGGCCCAAGGGGTTCGCCGAGTGGATGAAGGCCGAAACGCGCGCGCTGGTGACGGATACGACCATGCGCGACGCCCATCAGTCGCTTCTGGCCACGCGCATGCGTACCCATGACATCGTCAATGTGGCCGAAGCCTATGCGAGCGGCCTGCCGACGCTGTTTTCGCTGGAGTGCTGGGGCGGGGCGACCTTCGATGTCGCCATGCGTTTTCTGACCGAGAGCCCGTGGGAACGGCTTCATCTCGTCCGGGAGAAGGCGCCGAACATTCTTCTGCAGATGCTTCTGCGCGGCTCCAACGGCGTCGGTTACACAAACTATCCCGACAATGTGGTGAGGTTCTTCGTCAAGCAGGCGGCGGAAAACGGTGTCGATCTGTTCCGGGTCTTCGATTGCCTGAACTGGGTGGAGAACATGCGTGTCTCCATGGACGCGGTGCAGGAGGCGAACAAGCTCTGCGAGGGCGTGATCTGCTACACCGGCGACATGCTCGACAGCGCGCGCCCCAAATACGACCTCAAGTATTACGTCGCGCTGGCGAAGGAGCTCGAGGCGGCAGGCGCCCATATTCTCGGCCTCAAGGACATGGCCGGCCTGCTGAAGCCGGAAGCGGCCAGGGTCCTGATCAAGACCCTGAAGGAAGAAGTCGATCTGCCGATCCATTTCCACACCCACGACACTTCGGGCATCTCGGCGGCCACCGTGCTCGCCGCCGTGGAGGCGGGGGCCGACGCGGTCGACGCGGCGATGGACGCGCTTTCCGGCCTCACGTCCCAACCGTGCCTCGGCTCCATCGTCGAGGCCCTGCGCGGCAGCGAGCGGGACACGGGTCTCGATGCCGCGACCATCCGCAAGATTTCCTTCTACTGGGAAGCGGTGCGCACCCAGTACAGGGCGTTCGAGAGCGATCTCAGGTTCGGCGCCTCGGAGGTCTACCTGCATGAAATGCCGGGCGGCCAGTTCACCAACCTGAAGGAACAGGCAAGATCGCTCGGACTGGAAACGCGCTGGCACGAGGTTGCGCAGGCCTATGCGGACGCGAACCGGATGTTCGGCGATATCGTCAAGGTGACACCGTCGTCCAAGGTGGTCGGCGACATGGCGCTGATGATGGTCAGCCAGGGACTGACGGTGGACGACGTCGAGGACCCGGCCAAGGACGTGGCCTTTCCGGACAGCGTGGTGAAGATGCTTCACGGCGACCTCGGCCAGTCGCCGGGGGGGTGGCCGGAAGCGCTGCAGGCCAAGGTGCTTAAGGGTGAAAAACCGATCACCGTCCGTCCGGGGTCCCTGCTGGACGAGGCGGACCTTGAGGCGGAACGCAAGGCGATTGCCGAAAAGACGGGTCATGAGATCGATGACGCCGAGCTCGCCGCCTACCTGATGTATCCGAAGGTCTTCACCGATTTCGACAAGGCGCAGCAGCAATACGGGCCAACCTCGGTTCTGCCGACGCCTGTCTATTTCTACGGACTGGAGGCGGGCGACGAGATCGCCGTCGATCTGGAGCCGGGCAAGACGCTGGTGATCCGGTGTCAGGCGATCGGCGAAACCGACGAGAAGGGCGAAAAGAAGGTCTTCTTCGAGCTCAACGGCCAGCCGCGCAACGTCAAGGTTCCGGACCGGGCCCACGGGGCGAGCGGTGCGGCGGCCATGCGCAAGGCGGAGGACGGCAACGCGGCCCATGTCGGCGCGCCGATGCCTGGCGTCATCTCGACCGTCGCGGTTGCCGCGGGACAGGAGGTCAAGGCGGGCGACGTGCTGGTCTCCATCGAAGCCATGAAGATGGAAACCGCGCTGCATGCGGAGCGGGACGGCAAGGTCAAGGAAGTTCTTGTGAGCCCCGGATCACAGATCGACGCCAAGGACCTGCTGGTGGTGTTCGAGGGCTGATCGAAGCCCGGATGGAAACGGTCGGAAGATTGGCCGATGTTTCACCGGGCTATTGTCCGGCCAGGTTCCCGGCGATCTCAAGAAGAGCCCGGAGGGTGTTCAAATTGCGCGCCGTTCCGGGCTTGAGGGCCGGAAGCTTGAGTTTTGACCGGCCCATTCCCTTCGGATAGTGAACCACTATTTCCGATCCCAGGGCCACGGCCTGTTCTCCGTCCGGGGCGACCATGGTTTCGAGCGCGCCGGGTGGCGCATCTTCCGGCAGGAATACGAAGGCCACCTGTTTCGGATCCGCGTCCGGAAACGGGTTGCGCGCGCAAAGCGTTCTCAAGTCATCGCAAGTCCGCAGAAAGGCTCCCGGCGTGGTGCCGAAATAGTCCGCCAGAGCGCTGTTCAGCGCCTCGTGAGCCTGGCTTCTGTCCATGTCCGTGCGAAATACGAGATTACCGCTCTGGATATAGGTCGAAACGTCCCGGAAGCCCTGCTTTTCAGCCAGGGCGCGCAAATCGGCCATGGCTATCTTTCCAGTCCCGCCGACGTTCACGGCACGGAGAAAAGCCACGAATACGGTCATGCGGAACACTCCGGTTAGAGCCTTTTTTGCCCGTTCACTCGGCAGCCTTCAATACGCTGCGCTGTGCCGGTGCATCCGCCGTGCCGATCCAGAGGTCGAGGAACCGGTCGAGCCATTTTTTGACCGAGGGGTCGTGGATCAGGCGTCCGGCAAAATGATCGCGGCGGGACTGGGCGCCGGGGAGCACCATGCGCGGGGCGCCTTTGGTCGTCCAGCGGACCATCATCTGATGGGTCAATTCCGGATGAAACTGTATGCCGTAGGCACAGGGACCGACGCGGATGGCCTGGTTCGGATAGGTGGGGCCGCTTGCCAGCAGGTCCGCGCCCCTGGGCAGGTCAAAGCCTTCCCGGTGCCACTGGTAGACCTTTTTCGGCCAGTCCATCAGGGTCTTGCCCGTCTCTGTCGGTTTCAGCGGATAATAGCCGATTTCAACGAGATCGTCGCAGTGACCGCCGACCGTTCCTCCCAGATGCTTCACCAGCATCTGGGCGCCCAGGCAAATGCCGAGAAAGGGTTTTTCTTCCCGCAGGGGAGTCCTGATCCAGTTGATTTCCTTATGGACGAAGGCGTCCGGATCGTTCGCGCTCATCGGTCCGCCGAAGATCACGGCGCCGGCGTGATCCGCCATCGTGTCCGGCAGGCTGTCGCCGAAACGGGGCTTGCGGATGTCGAGCGCGAAGCCGCGCCTGACAAGTTCCTGGCCGACACGTCCGGGAGACGAGTTTTCCTGGTGGAGTACGATCAGAACTTTCGGGCGGTTGCCGCCACCATCGAGCTGAAATCTCATGACATTCATATTAGGGTGCAGTGCGGAAAAAATCGAGCCCCTGCGCCGCAGCTTTTGCCAAAAGCGGCCGGACGGTGGATATCCCGGGGTTCACTCCGTTTCCCCTTCTTCGGGCGCGGTTTGAGCGACCTTGTGGCGGAGGGTCATCCGGTCACGCGTGGAAACCCCGAGCAGTTCGGCCACCCGCCAGATGGTGTTGTCCTCGAATTCGTGAACGTGGCCATCCGCGTAGACGATCTCCCACATCATCTCGACAATGGCCAGCCGTTCCGTTTCGTCCGTGGTGCGTTTGAGCACGGAGGTGAAGCCGTAAAGATCGACGGCCTCCTCATCCCGCTGTTTGGCGGCGGCAATGAGTTTCGTCGTCTCGGTGTCCGAAAGGGAGTAGTGCTTTTGCAGGATCTGCCGGAGCTTTTCGCTTTCGCTGTCCTCGATCACCCCGTCGACATCGACCAGATGAAACAAAAGCGCCGCCGCCGCCAGACGCGTGTCGTCCTCGGCGAAGGTTTTCTTGCCGCTGTCTCCGAGCGTCATTTCCCGGACAAAGTTCTTAAGCGCACTCAGCATCGTGATCGGTCCTGTTACCCGGCCTTCCGTCAGGCCACATAAATAGCTAACCCAATCTCTTCCTCGCATCAAAGGGTTGCCGCTCACTTTACGAAAACACGGTTTCCTTCGGATTGTTTTTTTCCATGTCTAAACTTGACGACTCCAAGTCATGATTTTTGGAATGGTTCTAAAGTATTGATTTTTTTAAATATATAACTTGACTTTCACATTCTTAAAATGATTTCTCCAGAGCTTGTACGGTGCTGCGCGCGCCAAGCCCTTTTTGGCGAATGCCGGTGCCGCGGCAGCATCTGAACGGCATGTTTTAAAAATCGGGATGGAACGATGAAAAGCTTCAAGTACGGCCTTCTGGCTGCCACCGCATTGTTTGTCAGCCCCGCCCTGGCGGCGGCGCCGGCCGATGTCCTGTCGACCTACGGCGATATCGCCCAGGCGAAATATTCGGATTCCCTCGAGACCGCGAAAACCCTCAAAGCCGCGATCGACAAGCTGATCGCGGAACCGACCGAAGCCAATCTGGAAGCCGCCCGCGCTGCCTGGCTGGAATCGCGCAACCCTTATCAGCAGACGGAAGCCTACCGCTTCGGCAACGCCATTGTCGACGACTGGGAAGGCAAAGTGAATGCCTGGCCGCTGGACGAAGGCCTGATCGACTATGTCGACACTTCCTACGGTGAAGAGTCGGAAGAAAACGACCTGTACACGGCCAATGTGATCGCGAACCCGAGCCTTGAAATCGCGGGTGAAACCGTTGACGCCACTGAGATCACCGCAAGCCTGCTGGAAGACAAGCTGCAGGAAGCCGGCGAGGTGGAAGCCAATGTTGCCACCGGTTATCACGCCATTGAATTCCTGCTCTGGGGCCAGGATCTGAACGGCACGGACGCAGGCGCCGGCGCCCGTCCTGCAACGGATTTCGACCCGGCCAACTGCACCGGCGGAAATTGCGAGCGCCGCGTTCAGTATCTGCAGGCAGCGACCGACCTCCTGATCTCCGACCTGGAAGAAATGGTTGCCGCCTGGTCGCCGGACGGCGCGGCGCGCAAGGAACTGGCGGACAAGGGTGAAGAGGGCGGCCTCGCCACCATCCTGA
Source organism: Roseibium aggregatum (assembly GCF_017309185.1). Lineage (GTDB taxonomy): Bacteria > Pseudomonadota > Alphaproteobacteria > Rhizobiales > Stappiaceae > Roseibium > Roseibium aggregatum_B. Next base: position 357,780 of record NZ_JAEKJZ010000006.1, read on the forward strand.
CAGGCATGGGTTCGCTCTCCTACGGCGAGCTGGCCGGCGAGCGCATGAAGCTCGGCCTGATGTTGCACGACCCGGAAGAAGAGCATGACTGCTTTTCCGACAACACCCACATGTCGCATTACAACGACGTGATCGGTATCCGGAACGTCTATTTCGGTGAATACAAGAGCCCGCTCGGCAACGACGTCACCGGCGCTTCCCTGGCTTCGCTCGTCGAAGCAAAGGACGCTGCGCTCGCCGAGGAAATGAAAACCAAGCTCGACGCCACGCTGGCGGCTTTCGAAGCGCTCAAGGCCCGCGCCGAAGGCGGTGAGGCCTACGATCAGATGATCGGCGAAGGCAACGAGGAAGGCAACGCAGTGGTGCAGGCCGCTGTCGACGCCCTGGTCGACCAGACCACCACGATCGAGCGTGTGGTCAAGACCCTGGAACTCGACGACATCGCGTTCGAAGGCTCCGACAGCCTCGACAATCCGAGCGCGGTCTTCGAATAATCTATCAGGTCCGGGCGGCGCGGAGGCGCCGCCCGGCTTTTTGTTCCGCGAATTTGGGGCTCGCGGATGACATGCAGGATGCGCGGAATGAAACTGGCCTCCGGACCGGCCACCTTGTCAGGCGTGGTTTTGGCCTTCTGGCTACTGACAGGCCCCGTGCCCGCGGACGAACGCCTGGAATACCGGGACGATCTGTCGGTTGAGGACCTTGCGAAGGTCTCCGGGGTTTTGGGGGCACCCCCCGATTTCGAGAAACCGGAACGTTTCGAAACAATGCAGGGCGGAGCGGGGACAAACACCAGACGTCCCGGCCGGGACTCCTTTTCCAAATCGAATGCGAACATCACCTTCGAGGAAGAGCAGCTCTTCAAGCTCGGTAACGGTCTGTTCAAGAAGCTCTGGACCTCGTCACCCGCCTCGACGCGGGCATCCGACGGCCTCGGACCTCTCTACAATGCCCGCTCCTGTCAGGGGTGCCATCTGAAGGACGGCCGTGGCCGGCCGCCCCTGCCGGGCGACCGGGCCGTGTCCCTGTTCCTGCGGCTTTCCGTACCGCCGCAGACCGACAAACAGCGCCAGGACATCGCGGACAAGAAAACCCTTTTCGTTCCGGAACCGGTCTATGGCGGCCAGTTCCAGAATTTCGCCGTCACGGGCCTGAAAGGCGAAGGCCGCTTCGATATCGAACACCAGGAAATCGAGGTCCCGATGAATGGGGGCGAAACGGCTGTTCTTCAAAAGCCGGTTTACCGGATAAGAGATCTTGGCTACGGCAACATGCATCCCGACACGTTGATCTCGCCGCGGGTCGCGCCGCCGATGATCGGCCTCGGGCTTCTGGAGGCGATCCACCCGGGCGATCTGGAAATGCAGGCCGATCCGGATGATCTCGATGGCGACGGCATCTCGGGAAAGATCAGCCGGGTGCGGGACCCGAAAACCGGAGACCTGACCGTCGGACGGTTCGGCTGGAAGGCCTCCAACCCGACCGTTAGGGCGCAGGCGGCGGACGCCTTTTCCGGCGATATCGGCATCAGCACACCGGAAAAGCCCGACAACTACGGCGATTGCACGCAGGCGCAGGAGGCCTGCCGTACCGCACCCCATGGAGAACAGCCCAACCTCGGCGTCTCGGAGGCTCCCGATCCGGTCATGGATCTGGTGACGTTTTATTCGGCGAACCTCGCGGTTCCCGCGCGCCGGGACGTGGGAGACCCGCAGGTCTTGAAGGGCAAGCAGGTTTTCCACGAAGCCGGTTGCCCGGCCTGCCATCGGCCGAAATACGTCACTCGCCGAAACGCGGAGAATCCGGCGCACAGGTTCCAGCTGATCTGGCCTTACACCGATCTTCTGCTTCATGATATGGGTGAGGGATTGGCGGACCATCGCCCGGTCGGCGACGCGAGCGGACGCGAATGGCGCACACCTCCGCTCTGGGGCATCGGGCTCACGGAGGCGGTGAACAATCACACACGTTTCCTGCATGACGGTCGCGCACGAAATCTGCTGGAAGCCGTGTTGTGGCACGATGGAGAAGCGAAGCCGGCCCGGGACCATGTCGTGTCCCTGTCCCCTGGGGACCGCCAGGCGCTGATACGGTTTTTGGAGTCCTTATGATACGCCGTCTGATGCTGGCGATGATCGCCCTATGTACTGCCGCCCCGGCCATGGCCACGGATTTCACGCCACAGCTGGAGAATTTCATTTCAGGCTATATCCGGCCGTCGACCGCGGAATTCGCTTCGACCGCAGCGGCATTGCCGGGCGCGGTCAGCGCCGTTTGCGAAAAGACGGACGATGCTTCGGCGGAACGGTTCAGGGAAACTTATACCGACACGGTTCTGGGGTTCGCCAGGATCCATTTTTTACGGTTCGGTCCGCTGCTCGAGGGAGACCGTCTTACCCGGCTCGCTTTCATGCCGGATCCCCGCAACGCGGCCCAGCGTCAGATACGGCGGGTCTACGGCAACGAGGACGCAAGCGTTTTGTCAGTGGACACGCTCAAGGACAAAAGCGTCGCCCTACAGGGCCTGACGGCTCTTCAACTGATCGCTTTCGGCAAGACCGGGGATGTCCGGCTCGGCGAACCGGGCGACACCCGGGACTTTACCTGCGAATACGCTCTGGCGATCGCGCAAAACGTGGCCGCCGTCGGGGAGGCGGTCGCCAGGGACTGGGCCGATCCGGACGGCTACAGCCGGCTGCTTCTGACCGCAGGTCCGGACAACGAGCGGTTCCGGACCTCCAAGGAGGCCATTGAAACCGTCTTCAACGCCCTGGTGACGGGGATCATCATTGTCCGGGACCAGGACCTCCTGCCGGCGCTCGGGTCGTCGCAGAAGGGCGCCAAACCGAACCGGTTTCCCTTTTCGCGCTCCGGCAACGGCATTGCCTTCATCTCCGAGGAACTCTCCGGCATCCGGGACGGCGTCGCCAGCCTGAAACTGGAAGGTCTCGTTGCGGAGGAGTTCGAGTGGATCTTTGGCGCGGTGTCCTTCGAGTTCGACAACGCGCAGGGCTATCTGGACAACCTGCAGCCGCCGCTGCGCGCAACATTCGGCGATGGCGAGAGCTACGGCCGGGTGACCGTCCTGGCAATCACACTGAAATCGATCAGGGACACGCTGGCCCTCGAACTTGCCGGCGCCCTCGGACTGGCCGGAGGCTTCAATGCGCTGGATGGAGACTGACGTCAAAACCCTGTCACGCCGGAGCTTTCTGGCCGCCCTGGGCGGGCTCGCGGCAACACCCGCTTTTTGCGGGTCGACCCTGGCGGAAAGCCTGTTGAGCCGGGAAGCGGCGGACGGCGTTCCCCTCTTCGTCAGCGCTTACAAGAAGACCAACGGCGATTACGGCATCGGTATTCTGGACGATCTGGGGCAGGTTCTTGGTGAAATCTCCCTGCCGGGCCGCGGTCACGGCATCGCCGTCTCGCCGGACAAGCAGCAATTCGTTGCCTTCGCCAGGCGGCCGGGAACCTTCGCGGTGGTGGTCCGGCCCTATGAAGACCGGCGGCCGGAGGTGCTGACCTCCGAACCCGGCCGGCATTTTTACGGCCATGGCTGTTTTTCGGCCGACGGCCGGCTGCTCTATGCGGTCGAAAACGACTATGACGCGGTTCGCGGCGTGGTTGGCATCTACGACATGTCCGGCGAAAGCGTGCGAAGGATCGGGGAAATCGGCACCCACGGCATCGGTCCGCATGACGTGATGCTGACCCCGGATCGCAAGAGCCTGATCGTCGCCAACGGGGGCATCGAGACCCATCCGGACAGGCCGCGCGAAAAGCTGAACCTCGACACGATGGCGCCGTCGGTCGTCTATCTCGACATCGAAAACGGCGACCTGCTTGCCGGTCATGCGCTTGACAAATCCCTGCATCAACTGTCGCTGCGTCACATGGCCATGGACGCGGACGGACGCGCGTGGGTTGGCGGCCAGTACGAGGGGCCGCTATCGGAAACGCCACCGCTCGTGGCCATGATGTCGCGGGACGAGGCCATGAAGGTCACAGACATTCCGGATGGGGTGGCTGCGGGATTGAAAAACTATATCGGCTCGGTCACCGCCAACCGGTCCGGGGACGTTATCGCGACCTCGGCCCCGCGCGGTGGGCAGACCCTGTTCTGGAAGGCGTCCTCAGGCGCGTTTCTGGGCGCGGAGCCGATCGTGGACGGCTGCGGGGTGGCGCCGATCGATCAGGGAGATTTCCTGATTTCCGACGGCAACGGTGCGCTTTCCCTGATCACGGACCCGGCACAACCGCCAGAAATTCTGGCCCGGCCTCCCGGATTTGCCTGGGACAATCACATGTTTGCACTGAGCTGATCCGGCGTTCAGGCCGATCAACCGGGCGCAAAACCGTTGTGTTTCCCTATTTTGTCAAATTCTACAGGCATTTTCATGCTTGGTATGGTCTAAATTTGGGCCGATTCGCAAAAGGGAGACCCGGACTATGCGACGGCTTTTGATCGGACTGGGCTGTGTGGCGGTTTTGCTTGTAACCATCGTTTTGGTGGTGCCGCTGTTCCTGCCCAAGGAGGAGATCAAACGCCAGGTTGTCGAACAGGTCGACAACCGGCTGGGCTGGCGCGTGCGCCTCGACGGCCCGGTGTCGCTTTCGCTGTTTCCCGGCTTCATCCTGGTTGCCGAGGATATCGGCCTTGCCGGCGAGGCCGGGGCCGACGGGATCGAATTCGCCAAGGCCAGGCGCATGGAGTTCGGACTGGCCTGGGGCGGCCTGATCTCCGGCAACATCCAGGTGACGGGCCTGACGCTCGAGGAGCCGGATATTTTTCTGGAGGTGATGCAGGACGGTTCGACGAGCTGGCAGCCACGGCGCAACCTGGACATTCAGGCGGAGCCTTCCCCGGAAGAGGTGCAGGCATCGCGGACCGATGAAGGCACGCCGAACGCGGCCAGCCAGACACAACCGGAAAGCGGCTCCGCCACGGCGGCTTCGCAAGGCTATCTGAAAAGCATCGGTGTCGACAGGCTGCGCATTACCGGCGGCACGATGACCTACAAGGATCCTGCAAGACCGGAGCCGGTCAGGATCACCGACCTGGACCTGGACCTCACCGCGCCCGATCTGAAACGCGAAGTGGACCTGTCATCGCGGTTCACGTTCCAGGATATTCCGGTCGAAGTATCGGGAACGCTCGAAAACCCGCTCGGTCTGGCTGCCGGCGAACAGGCGCCTGTCCGCCTGTCGGTCTCTTCCGGTGACAACAAGCTTACCGTTTCCGGCGAAAGCGGGCTGAAGCCCGTGCGCGCGAACCTTGCCATAGAGGCGGCCGGTCCGTCGCTGAAAGCGTTTGCGGCTCTTGCAGGCCTCGATCTTGAAGCCGATCCGGGCGCCTTTTCCATGGATGCCAAGGTGGCTGGAACGGAGGCGGCCTTTTCGCTTGCCGATTTGCATATCCTTCTCGGAGAGCTGTCTCTCGGCGGAGCGGCCGATGCGGATCTGACCGGCCTCGTTCCGGAGGTGTCCGGCCGTCTGGTCTTGAAGAACGGTTCGATCCCCGACCTTCTTCTGCTCGCCGGCAAGGATCTGCCGGCAAGCGGTGCCTTGAGCGCCGACCTCGCGTTCGGAACCGTCGGCATGACCGCTTCGGAACTTCTCGCAGGGCTCGATATCAACGGCACCGTTTCCATTTCGGAAGGGGAAATCGGCGGGCTTGGACTGGCCTCCGCCGTCGGGGGCGATCCGGAGGCGGACCGGCTGACGAACCTCGCCCTGGATGTGGACCTGAAAGGCCTGGACGATCCGATCGCTTTGAGCGGCGCTCTCGTGTGGCGCGGCGAGGCCTTCAGTCTGACCGGCGAGGCGGATCCGCGGCGCTTTCTCGAGGGAAGCGACACGCCGGTTTCCGTGACGGTCAAGGGCAACCGGGTAAGCGCCGGTTTCGACGGGCGGGCGGCGATGACCGGCACTGTCGACGGGGCGGTGCGAGTGGAAACCGGAGACCTCCGCGGCCTGATGGCCTGGATGGGACAGCCGCTCGGTGCCGGCGGCGGCCTGAAAACCTTCAAGGCTTCCGGCATATTCGGTATGCAGGGCGATACAGTCACCTTCGAGGAAACCCGGTTCACCCTCGACGAGACCTCGGGCGAGGCCAATGGCCGGATCGATCTGGGCGGCAAGCCCAAGGTGACGGCAAGGCTGGCGCTCAGGGAACTGGTGCTCGACCCCTATCTCGACGGACCGACCGGCGCGGCTGCGGCCAACGCCAAGAAGTCTACCGCGGCGAGCGATGGAAGCGGCGGCGGCAAGGTCGATCAGAGCCGGGTCCAAAACGGCACCAAATCCGTGTGGAGCACGGCGCCGATTGACTTCGCCGGGCTTCAGGCCGTCGACGCTGACTTCAAGCTCACGACCCGGGAAATCCGCTGGGACAAGATCAAGATCGGCGAAAGCGCGCTCTCGACCACCATTCAGGACGGCGTTCTGACGGCCAATCTGGAAAAACTGGCGCTTTACGGTGGAGCCGGCTCCGGGGCTGTTACGCTCAACGCCGCGAAGGCAACGCCGGAAGTGGCCGCGAAGTTCTCCCTGTCCGGGCTGGACGCCTATCCGCTGCTGATGGACGCGGCGGCGTTCAGCTGGATCGAGGGCGAGGCCGCGATCGGTTTCGATATCGGTTCGTCCGGTGGCAGTGAGCAGGCGCTCGTGGAAGGCCTGAACGGCACCGCGAGCTTTGAATTCATGGACGGGGCGATCCGGGGCATCAACATTCCGAAAATGGTGCGCGGCCTGTCGGTGGAAACCCTGCTCGGATGGCAGGAGACGACGGAAGAAAAGACCGACTTCAGCACACTTGCCGCGTCCTTTGATATCGCAAAAGGCATCGCGACGACGAACGATCTCACGCTTGTCGGTCCGCTCTTGCGCATGTCCGGCAAGGGCACGACCGACATGCCGAAAAAGACGCTTTCCTGGCGGGTGGAGCCGAAAATCGTGCCGACCCTGGAAGGCCAGCCGCCGCAGCCGCGCCGCAAGGGCGAGGACAAGAAACTCGCGGGCCTGGGCGTTCCGGTCGTGATCAAGGGGTCCTGGTCCGACCCCCGCATCTATCCGGACATCAAGGGCATCCTCGACGATCCGGAAACGGCCTACAAGCAGCTTCAGCAAACCGGCGGTGAGTTGATTGCCATCCTGCAGGGCAACAAGGACGTACCGGAAGATCTGGTCGAGACCGCGAACTCCGCCATTCGAAAGGCCACCGGCGGACGGTCCCAGATCGACATCCAGAAGGTCATCGAGGGGGATGTCGACGACGAGGAAGTGCTCAAGGCCGTTGAGGAAGGTTTCGGTCTGCCGTCGGGACTGCTCGGAAACGTTTTCGGCAAGGACAAGAAGAAGAACTGACGGGTCGTTCGGCCACCGGGCGACTGTCGTCCGGTCCGGGGCGGGCTTGCCGGTGTCAGTTCAGACCCAGAGCGTTCATCATCCGGTCCACGCCCTCTTCCACGGTTCCCGTGTTCTCGATCCGGACCAGACCGGGGACGTCTTCCGGTTCCAGGGTCGCCCTTTCCAGACGCTTTAAAATGTCTTCGCGGCTTTCCCGTCCACGGGCGGCGAGGCGTTCTGCGAGAACTTCGGCAGGAGCGGTGATCAGGAGGACGATCGAGTTCTTGTATTTCTCTGTCGCCCGTTTCAGCATCCTTCGGGAACCGTTGGCGATGACCGTCTCGCCGGCGCGGACAATGTCGTCATAAGTCTCGGGAATGACATAGCCCAGCCCATGGGCTTCCCAGGAGAGGGCGACCCGGCCGGACGAAACCAGCCTGTCGAATTCGCCTCTTTCCAGCGTGTCGTGGTCTTCCGCTTCCGGGTCCGCCTCACGGGTGATCGCCCGGCGGGCGAAATGGATGTTCTTCCGGTCCCGGAGACGATCTTTCAGGGCGGACATCAACGTGTCCTTGCCAGCGCCGCTCGGGCCAACGACCAGCACCATCCGGCCCGGCCCGAGTTTGTCCGCTGTCTCCGGGGTCTGTTCAGGCAACCCGCTTGCCCTCACGCCAGACACCGCGCACGACCGGGACGTTGCCGATCAGCCTGACCTGAATGAGGTCGGCCCTGAGGTCCGGGGCCAAAATGCCCCGGTCGGTCAGGCCGATGGCCTTCGCGGGGGCGGATGTGACCATCGCGACGGCTTCCGGCAAGGCGATGGTCTCGATCTCCTCGGCGAGCTGAAATGCCGCCTGGATCAGCGACACCGGCACATAGTCGGAGGACAGCACATCCAGATAGCCGGCCTCGGCCAGTTCCCTTGCCGAGACATTGCCGGAGTGGGAGCCGCCACGCACCACGTTGGGCGCGCCCATGAGGACAGCCATGCCGGCTTCATGCGAGGCCCTGGCCGCCTCGACCGTGGTCGGGAATTCGGCGATCCTCGTCTTCAGATCGATTGCTTCCTGCACATGGGCGGCCGTTGCGTCGTCGTGGCTGGCGACGGCGATGCCGTGTTCCTGGGCGAAGGCGGAGAGCTTTTTGCGGTTTTCAGGCGCCAGGCTGCTTGCCCGTTCCTGCCGCCTGCGGATGAACTCCGCCATTTCTGCGTCGGAAAAGCCCTTCTTGCCCTGGTAGTAAATCTTGTAGGCGTCGAGGGAGACGAACTGGCGCTGGCCCGGGGTGTGGTCCATCAGCGAGATCAGACGGATGCTGTCGTCGTCCTCGAATTCCCCGAAAGCCTGCATCACATCGGGGGCGGAAACCTCGCAGCGCAGGTGAATGAAGTGATCCGCACGCAGGCGTTGCTCCTTCTGCCCGGTCTCGATGGCCTGTGCCAGCGCAAGCATGTCCGGCACGAGCAGATCCGCGTCCTCGTCCATGCCGACACGGAGCGCGTCGAAGACGGTGGTGATGCCGGCGCAGGCAATCTGCGCGTCGTGGGCCTGAACGGCCGAAACCGGGTTCCAGCGCACCTTGGGGCGCGGCGAATAGTGGGTTTCCAGGTGATCCGTGTGGAGTTCGACCAGGCCGGGAAGAAGGAAGTCGCCGTCGCAGTCATGGCCCTCGACGTCGGAAGGCGTGCCGATCGAGGCGATCCGGCCATCGTCGCCGACCGAAAGGGAGCCGTCGATCACCTCGTCCGCCAGAACGAGCCGGGCGTTTTTGAAAACCTTCGGATGCGTGCTCATGCAGTCTCCTTGAGCGCCTTGGAACCGCTCAGTTTAAATACCGTGTGAACCTGAAAGGGCGCGCCGCGTTCCGGCTCGAGATAAAGCGCGAACGTGGAACAGGTGCGGGGCTTTTTCGTGATGTCCTGGAAATAGTCTTCAGCGGCGGCTTCCATGAGTGCCGCTTCCGCGTCGTCGTCCAGTTTTTCCGACAAGGTCATGTGGAAACGGAACTCGTCGAAAACATAAGGATAGCCCCATTCGCTCAGGTATGCATCCTGCCGGGCCGTCAGAGCGCTTTGGCGCCGGCGCTTCAGGTCAGCTTCCGACAGCGGTGCGCGGAACGGCCCGAAGCGCCGGACGCAGAGGTCCGCGAAGGCCCGCAGGTCCGGGTCGTCCGCATTCGGCGTCAGCGCCAGAAAGCGGCCGAGACGGTTGACGGCAAGGCCTGCGGTTCCGAAAGGCGCGATCTCTTCGGCGAACACTCCGCAGGCTTCCAGCAGTCCCGCTTCCGTTTGACCTTCGCACAGGAAAAAGGGCGCTTTCAGCGTCCCGTGGAACCCGTAGCGGCGCGGGCTGACGGTCAGTTCCTCAAAGCGCGCGGCCGTCATCCCCTGAACCGGCGGCTGCGGCAGGTCCGCGCCGGTGACAGGATCCCGGCCCAGCCAGGCATTGCCGAGCCGCATCAGGGGATCGCCGGCATCGGCGGCAAAATAGATGGCGTAGCGCATGGTTGAATTCACGGATTTGAAGATCGGGAGCGGCCAAGCTTGGCCTAAGGGCGAGCCATGTCCGTTCTGTGACAGTTTGCGGCTGCGGGCAAGTGTTTCCAGTCTTTTGTCTTCAGGCGGCGGCCTCCGCGGAGAAGTTTGTGACGTCGACGATCCGGTCGGCGATTTCCTCGCGCACATCCTGATCGTGGAGAATACCCACCATCGCGACGCCCTGCGCCTTCTTCTCCTCCACCAGACGGACCACGACCGCCCGGTTGGCGGCGTCGAGCGAAGCTGTCGGTTCGTCCAGTAGCAGGATCGGGTAATGGGCGATGAAGCCACGGGCAATGTTGACGCGCTGCTGTTCGCCACCGGAAAAGGTCGCGGGTGGCAGGGTCCAGAGCCGTTCGGGCACGTTCAGCCTGGCAAGCAGCGCACGCGCCCTGTCCAGTCCTTCGGCCTCATCGGCGCCTTGCGCGATCAACGGCTCGGCAACGACATGCTCGGCCGAGACACGCGGGATGGTGCGCAGGAACTGGCTGACATAACCGATGGTGTCCTCGCGCAGGCGCAGGATCTGCCGGGGCTCGGCGTCGGCGACGTTGACGATGCGGTCGCCGACGGTCACCAGGATCTGGCCCTTGTCGCAGCGATAATTGCCGTAGATCATTTTCAGGATCGAGCTCTTGCCCGCGCCCGATGGTCCGCCGAGCACCACGCATTCGCCGGTATCGACGGAGAATTCGACCCGGTCGACCACGGGAATGACCGTGCCGCCCTGCAGGTGCATGGTGAAGGACTTGCCGACATTGTTGAGATAGAGGCGAACTGGCATTTTGGACCTCATACCTGAAGGATCGAGGAGACGAGCAACTGACTGTAGGGCTCGCGGGGATCGTCGAGCACCTGGTCGGTCAGCCCGGTTTCGATGACGTTGCCATGGCGCATCACCATGATCCGGTGCGACAGCAGACGCGCGACGGCGAGATCGTGGGTCACGATCACCACGGACAGTCCGAGATCGGCGACCAGCCGGCGCAGCAGATCCAGCAGCCGGGCCTGGACCGAAACGTCCAACCCGCCGGTGGGCTCGTCCATGAAGACAAGTCTCGGCTGGGTGACCAGATTGCGGGCGATCTGCAGGCGCTGGCGCATGCCGCCGGAAAAGGAGCGGGGATCGTCGTCAATGCGGTCGCTTTCGATCTCTACCCGTCCCAGCCAGTCGTCGGCGGTGGCGCGGATGTTACCGTAATGGCGTTCGCCAACCGCCATCAGGCGCTCGCCGACATTGGCACCCGCAGAGACGTTCATGCGCAGGCCGTCGGCGGCGTTCTGGTGGACGAACCCCCAGTCGGTGCGCATCAGAAGTCGCCGCTCGGCCTCGCTGAGCTGATAGAGATTGCGCATGGCGCCGTCGCGCATGCGGTATTCGATGGCGCCCGCTGTCGGCGCGAGCCGGGTGGACAGACAGTTGAGCAGGGTGGTCTTGCCCGAGCCGCTTTCCCCTACGATGGCCAGCACCTCGCCCGGCCAGAGATCGAAGGAGACATTCGCGCAACCGATCCGGTCGCCGTAATAGCGGGTGACATTGCGGACCTGCAGGAGCGGATCCTCGGACTGGAACGCTTTCATCGGTCCGTCTCCTCCTGTTTGCCGCCGCCGATATGGACGGCCGCCGGGTCGGCCGCCATCGGGCCGGTGTGGCCCTCTGCGCGGCGTTCCTCGCAATAGTCGCTGTCCGAACAGACGAACATGCGCCCGCCCTTGTCGTCGAGAATGACCTCGTCCAGATAGACGTTCTCCGCGCCGCAGAGCCCGCAGGGCATGTCGAATTTCTGGACCTCGAAGGGGTAGTCCTCGAAGTCGAGGCTTTTCACGTCCGTGTAGGGCGGAATGGCGTAGATGCGCTTTTCCCGGCCCGCGCCGTAAAGCTGCAGGGCCGCCATCCGGTCGATCTTCGGGTTGTCGAATTTGGGTGTCGGCGAAGGATCCATCACATAACGGCCGTTGACCTTCACCGGATAGGCGTAGGTCGTCGCGATATGGCCGTTCTTGGCGATGTCCTCGTAGAGCTTGACATGCATCAGGCCGTAATCTTCCAGCGCGTGCATTTTCCGGGTTTCCGTTTCGCGCGGCTCCAGAAAGCGCAGCGGCTCGGGGATCGGCACCTGGAAGACGATAATCTGGTCCTCCCGCAGGGGTTTTTCCGGAATGCGGTGACGGGTCTGCACGATCGTCGCCTCGGAGGTTTCATAGGTGGTCCTGACCCCGGCGGTCTTTTCGAAGAAGCCGCGCAGGGAGACGGCATTGGTGGTGTCGTCCGAGCCCTGGTCGATCATCTTCAGGCAATCGTCCTTTCCAAGGATGGAGGCCGTCACCTGGACGCCACCGGTCCCCCAGCCGTAGGGCATCGGCATTTCGCGGGAGGCGAAGGGCACCTGATAGCCCGGAATGGCGATGCCCTTGAGGATCGCCCGGCGGATCATGCGTTTGGTCTGTTCGTCGAGGTAGGCGAAATTGTATTCGCCCCCCGCGAAGTCATAAGTCTGAAGCTGAGCCGTCCCGGTCATTCCGCGGCCTCCTGAGTGTTGCCGGAGCCGTTTTCCTGGCGGCGTTTCTCGAACCACTCGTCGCGCATCCGGCGAACGAGATCGAGCTCTGCCTGGAAGTCGACATAGTGAGGCAGTTTCAGGTGCTCGACGAAGCCGGTCGCCTGAATATTGTCGGAATGGGACAGGACAAACTCGATATCCTGAGCCGGTGCGACCGGCTCCTCGCCCAGTTCCTGCCAGCGCAGGGAGCGGTCGACCATGGCCATGGACATGGCTTTGCGTTCCACCTGGCCGAAGACAAGCCCATAACCCCTGGTGAAGGCCGGCGGGGCCTTGGCCGATCCGGCGAACTGGTTGACCATCTGGCACTCGGTCACCTTGATCGTCCCAAGCGTGACGGCGAAGCCGAGTTCCTCGGCGAAGAATTCGACTTCGACCTCGCCGTAGCGGATTTCGCCGGCGAACGGGTGCGTGCGGCCATAGCCACGCTGGGTGGAATAGGCCAGCGCCAGGAGAAAGCCCTCGTCGCCTCTAGCAAGGTTCTGGAGCCGCAGGTCCCGGTCCGCCGGAAAGGACAGCGGTTCGCGCGTGAGATCGCCGACGGGTGCGTCCCCGCTGTCTGTGGAGCTCGGTTCGATCAGGCCTTCGTCGCCCAGAAGATCGGTCACGCGCGGCATGCCGACGTCTTCGACGGGAGCGGTTTCAGCGGCGGGCACCGCGTCGCCGTCTTCAGCCGCGAGCGCGAAATCGAGCAGACGGTGGCTGTAATCGAAGGTCGGGCCCAGGACCTGACCGCCCGGCAGATCCTTGTAGGTTGCCGAAATCCGGCGTTCGACCAGCATAGCGGCGGTATCGACCGGCTCGCTGTAGCCGAAGCGCGGCAGGGTCGTGCGGTAGGCACGCATCAGGAAGGCGGCCTCGATCAGATCGCCGCGCGCCTGCTTGATCGCAAGGGCGGCGAGGGTTTCGTCGTAGAGCGAGCCTTCGCCCATCACCCGGGCGACGGAGTGAGAAAGCTGCTCCGCGATCTGCTCGAGCGTCAGAGCGGGAACGGAGGTGTCGCCCCGCCGGCGCTTGGCCAGAAGCTTGTGGGCGTTGCGGATGGCTGTTTCACCTCCCTTGACGGCAACATACATGGTTCAGCTCTCCGGCAAGGTGACGTGGGTGGAACGGGGCAGGGCGGCGATTTCCGCGCTGCCGGCGAAGATCAGATCGACGCCGCGCGGGAATTGCCTGTTGTTGGCGATGACCTGATCCCAGAACGTCGGTGGAACGGGTTTCGGCGCGAATTGCGCGCTTTTTTCGATGCCCGGTCCTTCAAGGGTGACTTTGTCGCCGTCGCCGAAATCCTGTTTCAGCAGGATGACTGTGGTGGATGTGTCCGGATATTCCGCCGAACCCTGGTTGAAGCTTGCCAGGGAAATCAGCTGAAGCGGATCGGCGACCAGGGCGAAAGCCGCTTCGACCGGTTCGCTCACGATCGGCGCGCCGGTGTGAAACCGCAGAAACCCCTTGACCTCGTCCGAGGCCATCAGAGTGCGGTCGAGCCAAACCGGCGTGTCGTAGTCGAAAAGGGTAAGGGCTGCGGCGGCGCCCGCCGGGGTCAGCGGTGCGGGCGGCGTAAGTTCCGAGGTCCTTACGCCATGGAGGGTCCCGGGCCGGGCCATGGCATTCATGATCGCGCGAAAACAGTCCTGGGCGTCGTGAACCGGGTCCTGAAACCCGGGAGCCAACGCGCTGTTTTGCGTTGCATTTTGAGGCATCGTCTCGGCGGCGGCCGGCATCAGTTGTCTCCCCGTACCATGGTGAAGAAATTGACCTTGGTTGCTTCCGTCTCCTCGCGGACAGTCTCCTTCGCCGCGGCCTGTTCGGCGGCAAGGGGGGCGATCACCTCGGCCTCGATCCGTTCCCGGATCTCGCCGCACTGCCAGAGCGCATCGATGACGGCCGACTGCAGCGCCTTTTTCTTGTTGCGGCCGAGGCTGTAGGCGCTGCCGGTCTCGCCGGTCTCCAGACGAATGACGCAGCGGGTCACGGTGACTTCGCCGAGGTTGAACGGGCTGCCGGTTCCGCCCATGCGGCCGCGCACCATCACCAGCCCGGTTTCCGGCTGCCTAACGATGCCGAATGGCGGTGCGTCAAGGCGTTCGAAACGTTCGGCGACCGCTTCGGGGCTGGCCGCCGCGAGGACCGCCATGACGTTCTGCCGGGCGGTTGCGGAATCTTGAGGGGTAGTGCTGGAAGCTGTGTCGGTCATGAAACACGCCTTCGGTCTGGCCGTCATAGGAGGCGACTTCAAAAGTCACCGCCTGTCCTAAACAGGATTTGTCTATTTGTCTATACAAATAATCCAGTTGACTCTTTGGTAGCGAAAATTGATGACGGTCCAATGACGACCAACACCACACTCGACCGGAGCGCCGGCATCGCGGTCTGGCGCCAGATCATGGAAACGATCAAGGCCGAGATCGTCAGCGGCACGTTCGAGAAGGACAGTCGCCTGCCGCCGGAATCCGAGCTTGCGGCCCGCTTCGGGGTCAACCGGCACACCGTGCGCCGGGCGATCGCGGCGCTGACGGCCGACGGTATTCTGAGGGCCGACCAGGGACGCGGCACATTCGTCGCCTCACGGCCGTTGAGCTATCCGATCGGGACCCGGACCCGCTTTTCGGAAATCGTCTCCGGACAGAATCGCGCACCGAGCGGCCGGTTGATCGGGTCGTCGCTGGAAGAAGCCGATGCGATGCTTGCCCATCAGCTCGAAGTGCCGCTTGGAACCATATTGATCAGGGTGGAGACCCTGCGGGTCGCGGACGGCATTCCCTTTATCGTCGCGACAAGCTGGTTCGAGAATGCGCGAGTGCCCGATTTCGTCACCGACTATGCGGAGAGCGGCTCGATCACCAGGGCGCTTGAGAAGGCGGGCATCCACGATTACCTCCGCAAGGAAACGCGGATTACGGCGGAACCGGTGGAAGCCAACGACGCCCGCCAGCTCGGACTGGCGCTCGGTCAACCCATCCTGGTGATGGAGAGCGTCAATCTCGGCACGGACGGCAAGCCGCTGCAATACTCTCGAGCCCGTGCGGCGGCCGACCGGATGCAGCTGGTGGTCAGCGGGGACGCCTGAGAAATCTCAGCCGCCGTTTCATCACGGCCCGTCGGGCCGGTTCTGCGCGACAAACTCCAGGATGACGGCAATCAGGTTGTCGTTTCTGTGTCTGAAATGGCTTTTGAGGAAAATCTCCAGCGCAACACCGGTGTCTCGCATAACGAGCCCGGCGTCTGTTTTCTCGACTGAATTTCGCAGGAGTTGTATCGCGCCCTGCCCGTGACAGGCTCCGCAATCGCTGTCGAAAGTCTGGCGCGGGTCGGCGGGTGCGGCCTCCAGTGTGTTGGCCGAAAGGCAGAACGCCGCGACCAGGCTGAGGCAGAACCTCGGGCCTTTCCTTCGCTCGGACCGGCGCTCGGACCGGTTCTGCTTCGATCGCCGTTTCCTGTCGTCCAGGCTCACCATCGCGGACGTCTTCATTCCGGCCCCTGGGTTCTTCAGTGTCGCGCCTTCGCGCGTGGTGTCCGGTTCAGGTCCAGAACTTCGGCGTTTCGCGGGTGGCTTCCCAATAGCCCTTGGCGTGATGCCACATGGTCTGGGCCTGGGCCTCGTGCCAGCCGATGACGAAACCGATGGCCTGGGCCGTGGGGAGAGCCTTTTCGCCCTCGATCCTGCATTTTGACGGCAGCTGTTCGGCCATGGCGACGTCGTTGAGATAGCCGAAAATGTCCTGCAGCTTCTTCATGCGCTTCAAGAACGGCTTGACGGTGTCCTGCGGGTAGAGGCTGCCGAAGAACTCGATGCCGTAGCGCATCTTCTTCATGGCCTTGCGCATTTCGTGGCGTTCCGGAATGGTCAGTTCCTCAAGCCGTTTGCCGTATTTGAGAACCTTCTTCCATTGCTTCGTCAGCGCTTCGCTGGAATGGGCCTCGATCGGCTTGGCGAGCAGCGCTGTCTGATCGAAATTGCCCGGGTCCAGCCAGCCCCGGCACTCCGTATAGGCGGCGAGGTCGACGAGGAACCCGTTGACCTCCGCCGATTTCAGATGATCCGTCAGCGTGGTGCGGGTGTCCTTTCCCCGGGAGGCATTCAGGTTTTCCAGAAGCGCGTCGAAGGACACGCTCTCAGGGGCCTTTTCAACGAGCGGGGCGACGATTTCCTCGACCAGCACGTCCAGATCGCGCATGGCGCCGGCCTCGTTGGCGACGGTTCGGGCCATGGCATCGAGCGGCAACAGGGTGACAGGATTGAGGATCGGCCTGAACAGGCGGAAGGCGCTGCGCAGGCGGCGCAGTCCGACCCGCAGCTGATGCGGCCCCTCCGGCGCTTCGGATGCCAGCACCGCGATGCGGTTCTCCGCGATCTGCACCAGGCAGGAGCGCAGGACATCGCGGAAGGCAAGTTCGACGCTGGTGCCGGGTGAAAAGGTGACGTCGCCGGCAAAAAAAGGCTCGATCTCCTCTGGCATCAGACCTTCGGAAAAGCGGAAGCCGCGCTCCGCCTTGCTGTAGGGCGAAAAGCGGAAGGGCACGTCTTCCAGAACCGCCTTGGCGGCGTCGAAAACGGCGGAGTTCGGCCCGGATTTCAGCTCCAGCTCCAGCTCCGCCAGGGGCAGGCTGCCTTCGCCTGCGAGGATGTTGCCCGTGTCGAAGGCGAGCTCGACATGAGCGCCGTCTGCTTCGCGGGTGAGTTGGCGCGAGGTGCGCTTGACCACGGTCTCGAAACATTCCGAGAGCGGAGCGCCGGCGATGGTTTCGTCAAGCTTGGTCCGGACCGCCTCGTCATCGATCACGGAAAAATCGAGGGCGCGGCCCGCAACCGGGTGCTCGGCCTCCACGGCTGAGGACAAACCGCCCAGAACGCCCGTACCGATCTTGACGGTCTGTAACCAGCTCTTGCCGGACTTTCTGACCCGGAGAGAGATTTTCGCCTTGCGCAGGGCCTGGTCCGGCGTGTCGAAATAGATGGACTGCAACGGTTTGGTAACGGCCCTGCCGGCCGCAAACCCTTCAACGGCACCACTGCGTCTGATCGCGTCCTGCGCCTTGGGGTCCAGCTCGAGCTTGAGCTCGATTTCTCGTCCTGATTTGCTCATGTGGCGTTTCTAGCCAAGTCAAAAGAGCTTGTCTAGAAAAAGCGCACAATTTGCGCTTTTGTTTCCGGGCTAAGAAACCGGACAGAGTGTTTCAAACGGCCGAGAGACGCTCTCAGCCAAACAGCTTGTGATGCAATTTCGTTATCGCTCTCAATCCTTTATGGAGATACGTCGGAACATGCCTCTGGTTGAAGGCGATCTTTCGGACATAGGCTGGCACGTGCCAGTTTGCCGCGGAGCCATAGGGGAAGAAAAGGGTCGTTCCGGGGGTCGCGTGGTAGCTGTTGCCGTTGTCGTCGGCGATCAACGCTTCGCCTTCCAGAATGAGGATTGTTTCGTCGAAGCCATAGTGCCAGCGGAACCTGCCGGCCGTGCAGGACCAGTGATCGACCGCTGTCCAGCTGTCGCCGATCCGGGAGAGGTTCTTGCACTTTGCTTCCGGCGCACCTTCGACGATCCAGGCCGGATCGATCGGGGACGGTTCGAGCTCGGTCTTGTCGAGGCGCGACAGCCCGAAAAGCGCGGATGCAGGCAGTGCGGCGCCTGCCGCGGGCGCCGGTTGCCGGACGTCCTCGAACCCCAGAAGATACTGGACGTTTTTTTGCGCGGCGGCATCGTTGCTGTCGGAGGAGCTCATTGATCGACCTGACTGTTCATTAGAATTCGGATCAATCTGTGAAGGTGCGATTGAGGTCCCGTTAAAACGGCGGTTCTCCGATGTTCTTTTTGGACGCCGAAGCCTGTCTGTCTGCGCTTTTGGTTAGCGAAGGATTGCAGCGGATCGTAAAATTGACGCGGTTTGAGGACAGAGGCGCGGCCCGATACTCTAACCGCTTGCATCCGCCCCAGGCCCATGATAGGCACGCCTTCCGGTGCCGGTGGCCCCTCTGGCGGAACTGGTAGACGCGCGGGATTCAAAATCCCGTTCCTTCGGGAGTGCCGGTTCGATTCCGGCGGGGGGCACCAGTCCTGTTGGCATCCGCGGCTTTTCGGAGCCGTATCCTGGACCGCTTCGGCCCGTAATTCTGCCCTCCATAGTCTCCTGCTGTCCGACATCAGTTCGTTCTCCGAAAAACTTTCGGCGGATGCTCTCCCGCCATGCCGGTGTCGAAAACCCCGCAGGGCGCGTCCATGCCGACGAGGTGCGGGGAGCATTGATCTCGGGTGGAACCGGCCGGCGGTTCGTCCCTGATTTCCGCAGGTGACTTTTTGCGCTGCAGCGGGTAAGGGAAGCGCCATGATAAGACGCCTTTACGACTGGACCCTGTCCCTTGCCGCCGGACCGCGCGCGCCTGTCGCGCTGGGGTCCGTCTCCTTTATCGAAAGCTCGGTCTTTCCGATCCCGCCCGATATTTTACTGATCCCGATGGTGATTGCCCGGCGTGAAAAGGCCTGGTGGTACGCGTTCCTGTGCACCATCACTTCGGTCGCGGGCGGCATTGCCGGCTATCTGATCGGCATGTTCCTGTTCGACCAGGTGGCGGTTCCCGTGCTGACCTTCTACGGCAAGATGCACTGGCTCGAGGAATTCAGCACCGTCTTCAACCAGTACGGCTGGTGGTTCGTCTTTATCGCCGGGCTGACGCCGTTTCCCTACAAGGTCATCACCATTGCATCCGGTGTCGCCGGCCTGAGCCTGCCGGTGTTCATCTTTGCCAGCATCGTTTCACGCGGAATACGGTTCTTCATTGTCGCCGCTCTGCTTTACCTGTTCGGCCCGCCGATCAAAGATTTCATCGAACGGCGTCTCGGCCTCATGTTCACCATATTTGTGGTGCTGCTGGTCGGCGGATTCGTTCTCCTGCGTGTGTTTTGATCTTGTCGTTTGAACTCAAGGAAATGTGATGTCTTTGGACCGTCTGGCGCAATCCATGACTTCGCTGGTTCTGCTCGGAGGCCTTGCGGTTATCGCGACGGCCTGGGGATATCAGCTTATCGGCGGCTACGTTCCCTGCGAGCTTTGTCTCCAACAGCGCAATCCCTATTACGCCGGTCTTCCGCTGACCGCCCTGGCGCTTCTGCTGATGCTGCGGGGCCGGACGGGTCTGGCCATCGCGGTTCTCGTCGCGGTGACGGCCATATTCGCCTATGGGTCCGGCCTTGGCGTTTATCAGGCCGGCGCGGAATGGGGCTTCTGGGACGGGCCGAAGGATTGCGGCGGCGGCGGTAGCGCGCCGACCTCGGCAAGCGACATGCTGGGCGCTCTGAAGACGACGCGTGTGGTCAGTTGCACGGAAGCGAGCTGGCGCATGTTCGGTCTTTCCTTCGCCGGCTGGAACGCGGTTGCTTCGGCCGGTCTGGCACTCCTGGCGCTTGGTGCGGCCGGGGTATTGGTGAAGCGGCGCCCTGAAGCGGGCTCGAAAGATCGCTCGAAAGACAGTATCGTCGGTGCATGAGCGGATCGAAGCCCCCCACTGACAAGCAGCGCGAAGAGGCGCTCGGAACTCTTAAAAGGGTTCACTCGGAAAGCGAGACCATCGCGGGCTCGACGTTCGTTCGCATGGCGGACCGGGCCAAGGATCATCTCAGCGCCGCCGACAGGGACGAGGACGACCGGATCGAGGTCTGGGGTACGCGGATCGGCCGGGGCGCCGGGGTTGTTTTCGCGATAGGGCTGGTGATTTACCTCGTTATCACTTACCTGTAGGCCTTACGCCTCACGCATTAACGTATGAATTCAGGGGTCAAGGGAAGCGGCATGGCATCCGTCCGACCGATCAGCCGGAGCGGCTGGTCCGAACGCAAGGCGCCCGATCTGGCGGATTTCGAAGTCATGGCGAGCGAAGTGCTGGCCGGGCTGCCGGACGACGTGCTGTTGCGCTGCGGCCATGTTCAAGTGAGCCTCGCCGATTATGCGCCGGAAGACGTGCTCGAAGACCTGTCGGTGGAGGATCCGCACGACCTGCTGGGTCTGTTCGAGGGGCAGGGTCTCGCCCAGGGTGGCGACGCGAACTTCAGCGGCCAGATGCCGAACCGCATCTGGTTGTTCCGCCGGCCGATCCTGGACTATTGGGCGGCGATGGACGAGACGCTGGGCGACGTGGTCGCGCATGTCCTGATTCACGAGATTGGTCATCATTTCGGTCTGTCGGACCAGGACATGGAGCGGATCGAGGCGGAAGCGGACCGCTAGTCGCGCCGTCGTTTCGCCCCTTCCTCTGGGTGGTTGCCGCAGGGAAAGCCGGCGGGTTCAACTTCAAGGTCAGGGCGCTTGCTTCCATTCCCGGCCTTGAGACATTCCCGCAACGGGATTACGCTACGCCAAGGGTCATGGGATATGACCGTCGGTATCGAGCCTTTCGTGACAGGAGCTGTCTGTTGCGGGGGGATGGGGTTATCGGTAATACAGTCGATATGTTCCGTTTATTTGTGCTTTTTCCTGTTTTCCTCATCCTTGGCATTCCGGCGCAGGCTTCCGCACAGGAGGCCGTCCGTGAACCCCTGGAAATCGGCGAATCCGGTACGGCCTATCTCCGTTCGACCCGGTTGCGCGGGATCGATTCGGACGTCGCCTATTTCGATCCGACGGCGCCGGCGCCGGACCTGAAGACCGAACAGCAGCCGCAGAAGCGGCCCGGCGAGGACGACGAATCGGAAGATGGCTCCCCGGACACGCCGCGCTGGATCGCGGGGCTCATCGCCGCAACCATTCTCGCCGCGCTTGCCTATGTCGTCCTGCGTTTCGGCGGGACCATAGCGGTGTCGCTGCGAAGCGACGCGCAGAATCCGGGCAGCGGACGCCACAGGCCGGACATCGAAGCTCCCGCCTGGGCTTCGAAACTCAGTTCTTTCGACGAGATCCTGCGCATGAAGGACCGGCGCCGGGCCCTGGTGCTTCTGACCCAGAAGGCGCTGGCTGCGACGGTCACCGCCAACGGGATCCTGATGCAGCGCAGCTGGACGGCGCGTGATGCGCTCCGTCACATCCCCGAGAAACAGAACCGGCTCGACCTGCTGCGAACCCTGGTTTTCAGGGCCGAACGGGTTCAGTTCGGCGACCGCGGCGTCACGGAAGACGAGTTCCAGGATCATGCCGCGAGATGCCGTGAACTCCTGGGTCACGACGCAATGAAGCCGGGTGTGGCGTGAGCGGTTCGGTCTCCGTCGGGCGCCCGGGCGCGATACGTCTCGAAACCGTGGCGATCACCGTGGTCTGCGCCATCGTTCTCGCCGCCGGCTGGTACATCCTGTCCCAACGCCAGCAGTCGCTTCGCCAGTCCCCGGGTGGCCTTGACGGCCTTCAGGTCTGGCTCGCTTCCAACGGGGTCAGCGCGCAGAACTTCACCGGTGGCTGGCTGATGGACCAGACGTCCATCGGGCTCCTGATCCAGCCCGTCTACGACACCGTTCTCGACAAGGGTCGGGACTATCCGGCCACCAAGGAAGAACTGCTGCTCCAACAGGACGAATACGACCTGACGCGGACCCTTCTCCTGAGGAAGGCCCGGCGCGTACCCTCCCTTGTCGTCTTGCCCAAGTGGCGCAGCGGCATGCGTCTGACCGGCATGGCGCATCCCGTTCTTCTGGTCGAGCGGAACCGGCTGAACACTCTGCTTGCCGACCTGACCGGCGACAGTCGCTCGAAGATTTCCTACGCCGAAACACCCTTCACCGACTTCCGTTTCGAATCCTCCGAAGACAAGACCCTTCGCGCCAAGGTCTACGCCGCGCAGATGTTTCAAAGCGATGCCTGCGAACCGGTCCTCGGAAACCGGGACGCCATGATCCTCGCCGATTGCGCTTTGCCGAAGGAGGAGGACGCGAAGAAGGAGGATGCCGACGAGGACAGTGAGGACATTGACAGGGTGCTGATCCTGTCCGATCCGGACCTGTTGAACAATCACGGGCTCCGCCTCGGCGACAATGCACGGATTGTCCTGGACCTGGTGCGCGCCAGGGCGGAAGAGAGCAATGTCGTGATCGACTACAGCCGGTCCGTCTGGCTCCGCGACCCGATCACCATGCCCGAGCGCGAACGGACCTGGTCGGATTTGTTGCGCTTCTTCGAGCAGCCCTTTCTCACCCTCTGGATCGGAGCCGGTCTGCTCCTGACACTCTTCCTGTGGCGCGCGGCGCTGCGCTACGGACCGGTGCGGCCTGAAACAACCGGACCGGGCGCCGGAAAGATGCTGGCAGTCCAGGCAAGGGCGCGTCTGATGCGTCTGTCCGGCCAGGACGGCGCCCTGGTCGGTGAATATGCCGTTGCGCGGGTCGCGGCGGCGGCAACCACCCTGTTCGGAGCCGCCAATGCCCGGCACTATTCCAGCGGCAACGCCTTTCTGAAATACACCGAGCGGCGCCACCCGGCCTACGCGAACCGTCTGCGTGCGGCGCTGGAGAGCATCGACGGGCTCCCCGCTCACTTGCCCGCTTCGGCGGCCATCCACAAAATCGATGAACTGGAACAGGTTTTGGAGCTGATTACCCATGACACTTGAGGTCCTGCGCGAACGCACAGACGCCCTGCGGAAGGAGATCGGCCAGACCGTTCTCGGACAGGACGAAATCGTCGATCTTCTTCTGGTTGCCCTGTTCGCGCGCGGCCACGTGCTGCTCGAAGGTCCTCCCGGAACGGCCAAGACGTTGCTGGCCCGCAGCTTCGCCGCGGCGCTGGCGCTCGATTTCGGCCGCATTCAGTTCACGCCCGACCTGATGCCGGGCGACGTGCTGGGCACCTCGATCTTCGACTTCCGCACCAACGCTTTCGTCCTGACCAAGGGGCCGGTCTTTTCCCAGGTCCTGCTTGCCGACGAGATCAACCGTGCGCCGCCGAAGACCCAGGCCGCGCTTCTCCAGGCAATGAACGAACGCGTGGTCAGCATCGACGGCACCGACCATTCGCTCGGCAGCGAGTTCATCGTGGTCGCGACCCAGAACCCGATCGAGCAGCAGGGTACCTATCCCCTGCCGGAGGCCCAGCTCGACCGGTTCCTGTTCAAGCTGGTCATTGATTTTCCGCCGGAGGACATTGAAATGTCGATCCTGCAACAGCATGCCGCCAAACCGCTGGAAGCCGGCATGGAGACCGCCAGTCTCGCCAAGGTCCTGGATTCCGCGGCGCTCGCCGAGACCCGCGCGCTGATCGACGGCATCATCCTGAAAGACGACATCCTGGCCTATATCCTTCGGCTCGTCCGCGCCACGCGGGAAAGCTCGGAGATCGCCTACGGCGCCTCGACCCGTGCGGCGGATGCCCTCGCGAGCGCGGCCCGGGCGACGGCGGCGCTCAACGGCCGCGACTACGCCATTCCCGACGACGTCAAGCGGCTGTTCATTCCCGCCCTGCGCCACCGGATCGTGCTCGGCCCGGCGGCGGAAATCGAGGGACGCAGCCCGGCGCAGGTCCTTGAAAACATCCTCAACCAGATCGAGGCTCCCCGCTGATCCGGCCGTCAAAAAGATTGCTCGTGTTCGGAACCGCCGCGTTGTTCCTGTCGGTGCTCGCGATGGTGGCCGGAGACGCCTGGCGCGAGCTCGCGGCGCTTCCCTGGGTGATCCTCGCCGTGCTCGCGCTCCTGGATCTGGCCCTGTCCTTCAAACGCCCGCAGGCGGTGGCCTTCGAAACGCCGCCCGAGGTCTTCGTCGGCGAAACGGCCACCTTGCGCCTGGAAATCGAACGGGCTCCGGACGGGCTGCAGGCAAAGCTCGACTGGCCGGAAGGGCTCAAGGACGGCGAGGAAATCACCTTTGAGACCGGCGCCTCCGGCACGGCCACCGCGACGGTTTTGTGCCGGGCCGCCCGCCGGGGTGTCTGGCGCTTCGACCGGCTCTGGCTGCGCTGGCAATCGCGCCTGAAACTGCTGGAGTTCGTGCCGCGTCTGGAGATCGGAGCGGAGGTCCGGGTCGTTCCGAACATCCGGATGATCCAGTCCGGCGAGATTACCACGACGGTGCTGTCGACCCTTTACGGCATGAAGGAAAACCGGGCCATCGGCGAAGGCTCGGAGTTTCATCAGCTGCGTGACTTCGTGCAGGGCATGGACATCAAGACGGTGGACTGGAAACGCTCCGCCCGACGCCGCTCGCTGGTGGCCAAGGAACTCAGGGCGGAACGCAATCATCATGTGATCATCGCGCTCGACAACGGCTATCTGATGCGCGAGGAGATCGGCGGCCTGCCGAAAATCGACCACGCGGTCACGGCGGCGCTGGCCACCGCCTGGGCGGCGGCCATCGGTGGAGACATGGTCGGTTACTATTCTTACGACGTCAGGCCGCGCACCTTTTCCGCGCCGGCCTCCGGCCGCAGCGCCTTCGCACGGCTGCGCAACTGGACGGCGGAACTCACCTACGTGAACCGGGAAACCAACCACACGCTGGCCTTGACGGAACTGAACGCCCGCACGCCGAAGCGCAGCCTGATCATCGTCTTCACCGATTTCATCGACACGACCTCGGCCGAACTCCTGATCGAAAACATCGGCATTCTGGCGAAACGGCATCTGCTCATCTTCGTCGCCATCCGCGATCCGGATATGGAAACCCTGGTTGAAAACCCGCCACAGGATCTGGACAGCGCCGCGATGCTTGTGGCCGCCAACCAGTCGATCAACGAACGCCGGCTGGTTCTGGAACGGCTTGCCCGCAAGGGCGTCACGATCGTGGACGCCAAGCCCAACGCCATCACCGCGCGGCTGATATCGGCCTATCTCGAAATCAAGGCACGGGAGCTGATCTGATGGACGATCAGGACCTCATCCGCTCCGCGCGCTTCCGGCAGGAACGGGAAGCCGACTGGCGGCGTCTTGAGACACTCGTGCAGGAAGCGGAGAGAAAAGGCCTCCAGCACATGGCCTTCGCCGAGACGCGCGATCTCGCCTCGCTCTACCGGCAGGCGACGACCTCGCTGGCGATCGCCCGCGAGATCTCCCTGGACAAGGCCCTTCTGGGGTATCTCGAGGCGCTTACCGCCCGCGCCTATCTCTGCGTTTACGCGCCGCAGCAGCGCCTGGGCGGCTTGCTTCAACGGTTCCTGACACAAGGCGCGCCGCGGGCGATGCGCCGGTCCTGGCTGTTTATCCTGCTCGGCTTCCTGTGCCTTGGCCTCGGGACCCTGTCTGGCTATCTGCTCTATTTCGAGAATGCCGACTGGTACTACGTTTTCATGCCGACGGACCTGGCCGGCGGGCGGGGACCGCACGCAACCACGGAGGCGCTCCGGTCCGTGATCTACGATGAAACGCCCGTCAAAAGCGGGCTCGGCGCCTTTGCGACATACCTGTTTTCGCACAACACGCGGATCGCGATCTTCGTGTTCGGGCTTGGCGTCTTCGCCTGCGCGCCGGCTATCCTGCTGACCTTCTACAACGGTCTTTCGATCGGCGCCTTCATCGCCCTGCATGCCGACCGCGGGCTTGGTCTCGACCTGGCCGGCTGGCTGTCCATTCACGGCGTCACCGAAATTTCCGCCATCTGCGTGGCGTGCGGCGGCGGCCTGCAACTGGGCGCGGCAGTCATGTTTCCCGGTGACAAGTCGAGGACGGAAGCCCTGCGGCATGCGGGCCACGACGCGGTCAAGCTTGCGCTGGTGGCCGCGCTCATGCTTGTCGCCGCCGCCCTTCTGGAGGGTTTCGGCCGGCAGCTGGTCCAGGACCTCACGGCACGCCTGGTCATCGGCTGGAGCGTTGGAGCGCTCTGGCTGGCCTGGTTCGTCTTCGGCGGACGGGGGCGCTCATGATCTGGCGCCGGAAAAACAAGCGCGCGAAGGACCGCCCCTCGCCCGACGAACTGGTGCCGCCGGAAGGCGTGACCCTGATGCTGCCCATCGCCGGGGTCGGCGTCCGCCTTGCCGCCCAGATCACCGATATCCTGCTTACCGGTATCGGCGCGGCCTGCTTGGTCATCCTGCTCAGCGTTCTCAACCTGACCGACCCCCAGTCGATGGTCGCCATCGCGTCGCTGCTGTTTTTTCTGATCCGCGTTCCCTACTACATTGCCGCGGAACTGGCCTGGAACGGCCAGACCCTGGGAAAACGCATGATGAAGATCAAGGTCGTCTCCCATGACGGCGGTCCGTTGACGGCGCATGCGCTCGTCCTGCGCAATCTGATGAAGGAAGCCGAGATCTTCCTTCCGGGCACGCTGCTCCTGACCCTGGATGCCGCGTCGCCCGTGGCCTCCCTGACTTCCCTCTTCTGGGTCATGCTGTGCCTGGCCATCCCCCTGATGAACCGCTACCGCCGCCGGCTCGGGGACCTGATGGCCGGAACCCATGTGATCCATCTGCCGGTTCCGGTGCTCTTGAGTGACCTTGCCGGTGAGAAACAGCGCGTGAATGTCGACCGCAGGAAATTCATCTTCCTGTCTCATCAGCTCGATCACTATGGGGCGTTCGAGCTGCAGACCCTGGAAACGCTCCTGCGCGGCCAAAGCACGCCGCCGTCCGCCGGAGCCGCCCAGCAGAGAGAGGCCACCATCGAGGCGATCGTCGAAAAGATCCGCAACAAGATCGGTTATGCTGACCCGGTTCCGCGCGAAGACCGCCTTTCGTTTCTTAAAACGTTTTACAAGGCTCAACGCGAGCACCTCGAACAGCGCCAATTGTTCGGCGACAGGCGCGAGGACAAGCACTATGCAAAAAGCAGCGAGGAGGCCTGACGCAAGCGCTGGAAGCATCGCCAATGCAGTTGCAGCGGCCAAGAGGTTTCAAAACCGTCTTATTTCCAAGATCACCATTTGTGGAGCGAACCCATGTCAGACATGCCCGCAGTCGAACCCAACCCCTCTCTCGGTGTCGGGACGATCGTCAGCGAAAGCTTTTCCATTCTGTTCAAGAATTTTGTCCTGGTCTTCATCGTCGCGTTTATCCCGAGCCTGATAGGGCTCCTGATCTCCGGACTTCTCATCGGCTTTGAGGCGGCTCTCGGCATCGAGGAACAAAACGTCGCGGGCGGCATAAGCGTTTTGGCGAACGTTGTGTCCGCCCTGATCGATCTCGTGGTCTATTCCGTGACCACAGCGCTTGTGATCCAGCTTGCCTATGACGCGAAACTCTCCCGCCCCATCCGGATCGGACGCTATTTCGGCCCGGCCTTGAGCGCCATCGTCCCGCTTGTGGTGCTCAGTCTCGTGGCCGGTATTCTGGCCACCATCGGTTTCGTGATCCTCATTGTGCCGGGCATCTGGGTCTATGCTGTCTTTGCGGTGGTCGCCCCTGTCGTCGTGATCGAGCGCGCGGGCTTCACCGGTCTCGGTCGCAGTGCGGCACTCACAAAGGAATACCGGTGGCCGATTGTCGGCGCTTTCATCCTGGCCTTCCTCATCGCCATCGCCCTGAGTGCCGTGGCGATCCTTCTCGCAAGCCTTGCAGCCGGTATCGGCGGCGTCTCCGGCTTGATCATCGCCGTGATGGTTTTCACAGCTCTCTCGACCATGGGTACAGGCCTGATCAGCATCGTGACTTCCATGATCTACGCTCGGCTGCGCGAGATAAAGGAAGGCGTCAGCGTCGATCAGATCGCCGCCGTCTTCGACTGAAAAAGGCTTGAGCCGGCCGCGTGTCTCGCTGTCTAATGCGGCCGGTTTTATGCCCGAGAGCAAAATATTTGACTGACACTTTTCTCATCAACGGAGCAAACTAATGACAGACGCGCCCGCAGTTGGCCCCAAACCCTCACTTGGCATCGGCTCGCTGATCAGCGAGAGTTTTTCAATCCTGTTCGGCAAGTTCATTCAGGTCGTCGCCGTCGCATTCGGGCCGGCCCTGATAGGTCTTGTGATTTCCGGCCTCCTTATCGGGTTCGGTGTGGTGGCGGGCTCAGCCGAACCCAATTTCGCCGGTCCCGGAACGGCGGTCGCCTTTATCCTGACCATCCTCGTCCAGATTGTCGTCTACGCGGTAACGACCGCTCTTCTTGTGCAACTCGCCTACGACGCGAAGCTGGGGCGGACTGTGCAGATCGGCAAATATCTGGGACCCGCCTTCGCGGCGGTCGTTCCGATCGCGATCCTGAGCCTGGTTTCCGGTATCCTGTTCATGCTCGGCTTCATGTTGTTCATCGTTCCCGGCCTTTGGATCCTCGCCGTGTTTTCAGTCATGGCACCGGCAGTCGTCATCGAGAAAGCAGGCTTCGGCGGACTGGGGCGCAGCGCGTCGCTGACAAAGGAATACCGCTGGCCGATCGTCGGCGCCTTTGTCCTGATCATCATCATCTCGGCTGTCATCAATCTGGTCGCCCAACTTGTTGTCGGCCTGGTCTCATCAATCCTTGGTATCGTCGCGATCGACATCCTGCTGTCCGCGCTGCTGTCGACGGTGAGCGCAGGTCTTGGCAGTATCCTGATCGCTCTCATCTACGCCCGCCTACGCGAAATCAAGGAAGGCGTCAGCGTCGATCAGATCGCGGCTGTCTTCGACTGACAGTCTTCTTCCGAGAACCACCAAACCAAGTGAGCGGCCCTTCGGGGCCGCTTGAAGCTGCTGACAAACCATCAGACGGTCACCCCGGACAAGTGCAGCGGAGCCGCGCGCAGATCCGAGAACCGGAAATCTTCTGCGCCAAAGGCGCTCAATACTCAAATTTCACCAGTTATATATGCGATAGGGTGCTCGCTGCCGCTCGCGCTTGTCAGCTGGCTTCCGGCTCACGCGACACCGCTTCGCGGCATGCTGGCCGGAATGATTTCGTGAGGTTTGTCAGAAATCTGGAAGGGCCTTTCGGGGCCGCTTTACCAAAAACGCGCCGCGTTTGATCGAGATTAAGGTGGAGAATTGTCCTTGCATCGAAGCTGCCGGGCCGATTAACAAGACCTCGTTCATTCTCGCCTGGAGCCCCGTCCTGAAACTCATTGCCGAAAACCTGACAATCGACCGCGGCGGCCGCCGGGTATTTCAGGATCTGTCGTTCACGCTTGATCAAGGGACCGCGCTCGTCGTCACGGGGGCGAACGGCATCGGCAAATCCTCGCTTCTGAGAACGCTCGCGGGGCTGGTCTCCCTCGCGGGAGGCGACATCAGGCTCGAGGGCGGGCAGGCCGACAGGCTTCCCTTCGAACAGACCCACTATTTCGGCCATCAGGACGCGGTGAAACCGGCCCTGTCGGTTCTTGAGAACCTGACCTTCTGGCGGAGTTTTTCCGCAGCGACGCCCGCGGATGTCTTTGCCGGGAAGACCGTCGCGCCTCTCGAGGCTCTGGAGCTCCTCGGCATCGCCCATACCGCGCATCTGCCCGCGGCATATCTCTCGGCGGGGCAGAAGCGCCGGCTGTCACTGTCCCGCCTCCTGGTGACGCCACGCCCGATCTGGCTGATGGACGAACCGACCTCCGCCCTCGACAAGGCTTCGGAAAAACAGCTTCTGGATCTCATGAACGGCCATCTCGCCTCCGGCGGACTGATCGTCACCGCCACCCATACGGATCTGGCACTCGACACGACCAGCATCCTGCACATGAGAACCCCGGATCCGTCGGAGATCGCACCGCAGGAGATGCTGTCATGACCGGCTGGGCTCTCGACCTCTTCCAGCGCGACCTCAAGCTGTCCGTGCGCATCGGCGGCAGCGCCCTGGTCGGCGTCCTGTTCTTCCTGGCCGTCGTCACCGTCATTCCCTTCGGCGTCGGCCCGGATCTCAATCTCCTGGCGCGCATCGGTCCGGCAATTCTCTGGATCGGTGCCCTGCTGGCCACGCTCCTCGGCCTCGACCGGGTGTTTCAGGCCGACCGGGAAGACGGCACGCTGGACCTGATGCTCATGGCCGGGCGGCCGCTGGAGCTGGTGGTCCTGATCAAATGCCTCGCGCATTGGGTGGCAACCGGGCTGCCGCTGGTGATCGCCGCTCCGCTCCTGGCGATTTTCCTCAATCTCGAGCCGCTTGCCATGGGGGCGGTCACCCTGACGCTTCTGGCCGGAACGCCGGCGCTGACGCTGATCGGCGCCATTGGGGCATCGCTGACCGTGTCGCTGCGCCGCGGCGGTCTGCTGCTCGCCGTCCTTGTCGTTCCGCTCGCCATTCCGGTGCTGATTTTCGGCGTCAGCGCGGCCGACGCGGCCATTCACGATCCCGTGCCCTTTCTGACGCCCTTCCTGATCCTGTGCGCGCTCACCCTGATCGCCGCGGTCGTCGGTCCGGTCGCTTCCGCGATGGCGCTGCGCTTTTCCGCGGATTGATCCCATCCGAAATCGGCGCGTCTGCGTCACATGTCGTATTGACTTGATTAAACGCAATGCCGACTTGTGGAACATCTGCACATTGATGGAAAAACGGGACTGAAGTAAAAAGACAGTCATGGCATTTTGGGATTATGCAAATCCGACGCGGTTCTTGAGGCTGGTGCATGTGGTTCTGCCCTGGCTGACCGGTCTGTGTGTGCTGGCCTTCGCGGCCGGGCTCTACATGAGTTTCTTCACGGCCCCCGAGGACTATCAGCAGGGCGACACGGTGCGGATCATGTATATCCACGTACCCGCCGCCTGGCTCTGCATGATGTGTTACACAGTCATGTCGATCTCCTCGATCGGGACGCTCGTCTGGAAGCATCCGCTCGCCGACGTCTCCGCAAAGAGTGCGGCTCCCATCGGCGCTGCCTTCACTTTCATGGCTCTGGTCACCGGCTCGCTGTGGGGCAAGCCCATGTGGGGCACCTACTGGGTCTGGGACGCCCGCCTGACTTCGGTTCTCGTGCTCCTGATCATGTATCTCGGTCTGATGACGCTGTGGCGCACCATGGAAGACCCGATCAAGGCAGGCAAGGCGGCCGCTGTCCTGACACTCGTCGGCGCGCTCAACCTGCCGATCATCAAGTTTTCCGTCGACTGGTGGAACACGCTGCATCAGCCCGCCAGTGTCGTGCGCATGGACGGTCCGACCATTCACCCGGACATTCTCTGGCCGCTTCTGGTCATGGCCATTGCGTTTACGCTTCTGTTCTTCGTGTTGCATCTGATGGCGATGCGCAATGAAATCCTGCGCCGCCGGGTCCGCGCCTTGCGCCTGAGGGCGGCCAGCGCCTCTCATCCCGGAGCCGCCGCGGCGACGGCTCAACCAGCGGAGTAACCCCATGGATCTCGGCACCCACGCAGGCTTCATCGTCGCGTCCTACGCTTTGTGCGCGCTGACAATCGGCGGGCTGATCGCCTGGGTTCGGCTCGACAAGGCAAACCAGGAACGAGACCTCAAGGAGCTGGCGGATCAGGGTATTTCCCGCGCAGCGTCCGGATTCGGGAGCACGCGCAAATCATGACAGCCCCGGACTCCGCGATGGAAAACATGAAGACCTCGGACGACAAGCCTCAAAAGCGAGGCTTTCCCGTTCTGGTGCTCCTGCCGCTTGTCGTGTTTGCCGCACTCGCCGGCCTGTTTCTGTTCCAGCTGACGCTCGGCAACGACCCGAAGGAAATTCCTTCCGCCCTGATCAACAAGCCGGCACCGGATTTCACTTTGCAAGCGGTTGAAGACCTGAGCAAGGACGGTGCGCCGGTTCCCGGGTTTTCCAGCGCGGATCTGAAGGGCAAGGTCTCCGTCGTGAACGTGTTCGCGTCCTGGTGCGTGCCCTGCCGGCAGGAACATCCGCTGCTCGAGGACCTCGCAAAGGTTGACGGCATTCAGCTGCTCGGCATCAACTACAAGGACAAGCCGGAGAACGCCCGCCGCTTTCTCGGCAGTCTCGGCAATCCCTACAGCCGCATCGGCGCCGACAGCAGTGGCCGCGCGGCCATCGACTGGGGCGTTTACGGGGTGCCGGAAACGTTCGTCATCGATGAAACGGGTACGATCCGGTACAAGTTCATCGGTCCGCTGAATCCTGTCGCCTACCGGGACGAATTCCTGCCTCAACTCCGGAAAATCATCGAGGGGAATTAACGCTTCCGTTCGTGATTTCCCTTCACATTCACGCGAAACCTTTTGGAAAGCGGCCAGGTCACCGGGTCGTGACTCGCGATTGACGGCGCGTTTGCATATTTTGGATGCAAACGAAAAGGACATCTCCACATGATGGGTTATGCACTGCGGACCGCTACGCGCGGTTTCCGGACCGGTCTGATTGTCGTCGCGGGAATAGCGGCGGCATCGCTTCCCGTGGCATCCGCCGGAGCGCAGCCGAAGAAGGTCGTGGAACTCTTCACCAGCCAGGGCTGTTCCTCCTGTCCGCCGGCCGACCGGCTCGCGGAGCGGCTCGTAAGCGAAGACGATCAGATCCTGACAGTTTCGCTTCCGGTCGACTATTGGGATTACCTCGGCTGGAAGGACACGCTTGCCAGCCCGGACTACTCGCAGCGGCAAAGAGCCTATGCCGCGCGCCGGGGCGACCGCTCGGTCTATACCCCGCAAATGGTGATCAACGGAGAGGAGCATGTCGTGGGCAGCCGGGAACGGGACGTCCGGGCCGCCCTGGCGCGGACCGCTCCCTTCACCGCGGATGTCGACCTTGAGATTTCAGACATGGTGGTCAAGGCGACGGTTGACGGCGCGCTTCCCAAAGGCGCCCGCATGGCGACGGTCTACTTTCTCAGGATACAGGACGAGGCGACCGTCGATATCGGCCGCGGCGAAAACGCCGGTCGCAAGATCAAATACACCAATGTCGTTCGGCATCTTCAGCCGATCGGCATGTGGTCCGGCGGCAAGGAAACCTTCCGCATGCCGAAGTCGAAGCTGGTGGTGAACGGCGACGCCAGATGCGCCATCCTTATCCAGGTCGAGGACCGCGACGGCCCGGGCGTCATCATCGGTGCGGCTGTCACCGACTGGCACGGCGGGTCCTAGAGCGGCGGGTTTCGCATATCCCAGGTTAATGGAGGCGGCCGGACTTTTCCACGCCTCGTTAACCTGGGCTCCACCTGTCTTGCCGTTTCCACAGCGCGCTTCCCGCGTTTTCCCTTGAATATCTTTGCATTGGGGCTGACCGGCCGAGCGGCCCTTCGCCGCTCTTTCGCGGTGCTTGGGCCTTCTGAAGACGGGAAACCTTCACCCCCGAGAAGACGCGGGCCGACCTTCTTGTAATCTTGCGCCTTGTAACGCGCGTGAAAACTGGTACCCCTTGGCGCGCGGTTTGCCGATACGGAAGCGGCTGATCCAGGGGGCGGCATGGAGCTGAAAAACAGACTGCGAATAGCGTTTGGCAGCATCGTCATCGGCGTGCTGGTGCTCGGCCTGAAAACCGGTTCCTATTTACTTACCGGATCGATTGCCCTTTATTCCGACGCGCTGGAAACGACGGTCAACATTGCGTCCTCGGTCGCGGCGCTCGCCGCAGTCTGGTTCGCGTCCAAGCCTGCCGACAGCAATCACCCATACGGGCACGACAAGGCCGAGTATTTCGCCGCAGTCCTGGTTGGCGTCATGATCGTCCTGGCCGCCCTGTCTATTTTCCGCGCCGCCTGGCTCGGCTTTACCGGCGATGAGAGACCCGAGTATTCGCTGGAGGGTATCGCCATGAATGTGGGCGCCACCCTGATTAACGGGGTCTGGGCCCGCTTTCTGATCCGTCACGGCAAGACCGCGCGATCTCCGGCCCTGGTTGCCGACGGCAGGCATCTGATGACCGATGTCGTCAGCTCGGCGGGCGTGCTTGCCGGTTTTGTTCTGGTTCTGGTAACCGGCTGGAAGCTGCTCGACCCGGCCCTGGCGGTTCTGGTGGGACTGACAGTGCTCGGTTCCGGCTGGCAGCTGGTGAAGGAATCCGTCGGCGGTCTCATGGACGAAGCCGCGTCCTCGGATGTGCTCGACAAGATCCGCCTGCTGATTTCCGAACACGGCGAAGGGGCGCTCGAGGCGCACGACCTGCGAACCCGGATCGCAGGGAAGTCGACCTTCATAGATTTCCACCTCGTGGTGCCGGGTGAAATGTCGGTCGAAGCCGCCCATGACATCTGCGACCGGATCGAGGAAGCGATTTCCGAAGACGTTCCGGGAGCGCGCATCACCATTCATGTGGAACCGGAACACAAGGCAAAACACGCGGGCATCGTGGTGCTTTAGCAAGCGTTGAATTGTGTCAGGGCCTATTGGCCGCCCGGCGGCACCTGCGCCCCGGTTTCGTCGATCCAGCTCCAAAGCCTTGCGCCACCCCTGACCGTCAGAACCTTCGCCTTGCCGTTCCTGAAAGGAAAGGCATCCTCGTATCTGGCTGGAATGACGATCTCAAGGGTCTCGTCCACATAACCGATCAGGCCGTCCCGCGATACAAACCGGGCCAGACCTTCGCCCGCCGAGAAATAGTCCGGACCGTTGTCATAGATGAACGCACGAATGAACTTGCCGGTCGGCGCAACGAAATAAAGGTGGTTGCCGCAAATCGCAGACCCCAATCCATGCGTATCCAGGTTCAACGCCGAAGCGAAGGCAGGAGGCAGCAAACCGTCTGAAACGCTCAATTCCTGTGGCTCTCCGTCCGGAAATTCCCGACACTCGAGTGTCTGTGCCCGAGCCGCCGTTCCCAAGATCACAAAGCAGAAAAACAGCGCGGTGGCGGGGCGGTTAAGGTGCACGTCTGTCTTCCCTGCTTCAATGCTGTCGGGCTGCCAAGGCAGGTGAGCTGGATCTGATATTCCCTGTCGGGATTGCCGCAAATATCGGGACACCTTCACTCCACCGCACGAGAGGCCG
The DNA here is from genome assembly GCF_017309185.1 of Roseibium aggregatum. Classification (GTDB taxonomy): domain Bacteria; phylum Pseudomonadota; class Alphaproteobacteria; order Rhizobiales; family Stappiaceae; genus Roseibium; species Roseibium aggregatum_B. The sequence goes on from NZ_JAEKJZ010000006.1 coordinate 392,857, forward strand.
CCTTCATTTTTGTCATTTTCTTTCCAAGGCAGATGGTTATACCGAAACGCGTCGATTATGTCCCTGGCATGGAAGGCCTGGCCGACGGCTCTCACTGGAAGGTGGAACATTTATGAAATTCGAGGCGGTCCTGTTCGATTGCGACGGTGTTCTGGTCGATTCGGAAAAGATCTATGTCGAGGTCGAACGGGAACATCTGGCCCGCGTCGGTCTTGAATACGGGCTCGACGAATATCTGGACCGTTTCCAGGGCCTCGGCAGTGGCGATTTCTGGGCCGCGATCGACCGGGACTACCGGGCGCTCGGCAAAGGCGGGCTTCCCGGCAGCTTCGCCACGGACCTGGATGTCGCAACGATGCGTCGCCTCGAAACGGAACTTTCGGAGATTGCGGGGATCAAGCAGCTTCTCGAGGCGCATCGAGGCCCGCGCGCCGTCGCGTCCTCATCCCGACTGCACCGGTTGATCCACAAGCTCCAGCACACCGGTCTCTATCCCTATTTCGAACCGCACATCTATTCCGGCGAGCAGGTAGAAAACGGCAAGCCGGCTCCCGACCTCTTTCTCTTCGCCGCGCGAGAACTGGGTGTCGATCCGTCCGCCACGCTGGTCATCGAAGACAGCGCGAACGGGGTCAAGGCCGGACTTGCCGCGGGCATGACCGTCTGGGGGTTTGTCGGCGGCGGCCACACGCATAACGGCCATGCGGCGCAGTTGGAGGCGGTCGGAGCGCACCGGATTGTCGACAGCCACGGCAATCTGGCAACCCTGCTGGGCACCGCCCTTTCAACCGAATAAGCGCTGTTTGAGCCTGGATCCGCCAGCCGAAAAGAAAAGAGCCCGGGGTTGCCCCCGGGCTTTCCAAGTTTGCGGTCTGAGCCAAAAGACCGCCTGGGAGATTCTGATTGAAAAGACCCGAAGGTCTTGAAATCCGGAGCACCCTGCCTCGGGCAGGGTGCTCCCGCTTGTTACATGCGCTGGGAGCCGACACCGAATTCCGGATAGGCTTCGACGCCGACTTCCACCTTGTCGAGGCCGATCGCTTCTTCTTCCTCGGAAACCCGGATACCCATGGTGACCTTGAGGACGTACCAGACGATGGCGCTGGCGATGAAGGTGAAGGCACCGTAAGCAACGATACCGATGATCTGGGTACCGTAGGAGGCGTCGCCGTTGGACAGCGGCACGATGAAGGTGCCCCAGATACCGGCAATCAGGTGAACCGGGATCGCGCCGACGACATCGTCGATTTTCAGCTTGTCGAGCAGCGGAACCGCGAAGACGACAATCGCACCGCCGACACCGCCGATGAAGACCGTTGCCCACATGCTCGGAGCAAGAGGTTCGGCGGTAATGGAGACCAGACCGGCAAGCGCGCCGTTCAGGGCCATGGTCACGTCGACCTTCTTGTAGAGGATCTGGGTGAGGATCACGGCGACGACAACACCGGAAGCCGCAGCCATGTTGGTGTTGGCGAAGATGCGGGAGACGTCGGTCACGTCACCGATGGAGCCCATCGCAAGCTGGGAAGCGCCGTTGAAGCCGAACCAGCCGAGCCACAGGATGAACGTGCCGAGGGTTGCCAGCGGCATGGAAGAACCCGGGAACGGGTGAACGGTGCCGTCCGGCAGGTACTTGCCCTTACGCGCGCCGAGGATGATCGCACCGGCGAGAGCCGCCCAGCCACCGACGGAGTGCACGATGGTGGAACCCGCGAAGTCGGAGAAGCCCATTTCGGAAAGCCAGCCGGCGCCCCACTGCCAGGACCCGGAAATCGGGTACAGGATACCGGTCAGGATCGCGGTGAAGATCAGGAACGGCCACAGCTTGATACGTTCTGCAACGGTACCGGACACGATGGACGCGGTTGCCGCGACAAACACCATCTGGAAGAACCAGTCGGAAGCGGTGGAGTAACCGACGTCGAGGGCGTCGCCGCCGACCGGATCGAAGGAGTACGGGCCGAAGGAGCCGATAAAGCCGCCGTCAACGCCAGTGTACATCAGGTTGTAGCCGGTGATCCAGAACATCAGACCGGCGACGGAGTAGAGAACGATGTTCTTCAGGCACTGCATCGACACGTTCTTGGAACGGACGAGGCCGGCCTCCAGCATGGCGAAGCCGGCAGCCATGAACATGACCAGGAAGCCACCGATGAGGAACAGCAGCGTGTTGAAAATGTAAGCAACTTCTGGAGAGACGGCGGCCGGAGCTTCCGGAGCGGCTGCGGTGTCTTGAGCAAGCACCGGCAGAGCCATTAGGCTCAGGACAGCCAGCGACGCCGCGCCCTTGGCGACAAGTTTTTTCATGATACGTTTCCTTACCTAAATCACAGAGCTTCGGCGTCGGTTTCGCCGGTACGAATCCGGACAACCTGATCGATCGAGTAAACGAAGATTTTGCCGTCACCGATCTGACCGGTCTTGGCGGCGCCGGAGATCACTTCGACCACCTTCTCGACGGATGCACCGTCGACGGCGACCTCGATCTTCAGCTTCGGCAGGAAACTGACAGCATACTCGGTGCCGCGGTAAATCTCGGTGTGACCTTTCTGGCGGCCATAGCCTTTGACTTCTGTCACCGTCAGCCCCTGGATGCCGATGCCGGTAAGAGCATCACGCACTTCGTCGAGCTTGAACGGCTTGATGATGGCCATCACTATTTTCATTGCTCGTTCCATTCCCCTTTTTAGCGCCCCTTCCCTTTGAAGAAGCTCGGCCGACCGCCCTGTAATTTGCCCGTTAACGTCCCCTCTGGAAGGGTCTTGTCAGGTCTGTTGTTTGTCCACGAGGAGTGGTTTCAGGACGGTGTCGGCCCTTCCTAATCAAAGACCGTGCCAACTTCGCTTTTCGGAGAAGTAATTCGCGGTTTTCCGCCAATTAAAAGTGTTACGATGCTGTTAACACCACAAAGGTCGTGGTCCGGTTGGCGGTTTTCCAGGCAGATATTCAGCCTAATTTTTAAGCAAAAAGGTGTGTTTTGATCAAAAAGAGAGCATCTCGTCCGCCGGGGAAGATGTCGCATAAAAATGCGGCACCTCGCCGGACAGGCGAGCCCGCACCCTTGGCGACACTTGTCCGTGAGGAGATCTGGAGGCTCGACCCAGGCGCTGCGGCCCGGGCCGTCCGGTTTCAGGCGGAAAACCCGTTGTCGGCGAGATAGGCCTGCTCTTCCGGTGTCGTTTCGCGGCCGAGCAGCTCGTTGCGGTGGGGAAAGCGGCCGAACCGCCGGATGACGTCCATGTGAACCAGGGCGTAATGATAATAGTCCGTCACTCCGAGAGCACGGAACAGGTCGACCGACCTGTCCTGATCGGCCATATCCTCAGAGTGCTCAAAAGGAAGATAGAAAAAGGCCCGCGCGTCCTTTGGAAAGGCCCGGTCAAATTGCCGGTCGAGGGCGTGTCTGGCGATGGCAAGCGCCTTTCCGTCGGCGGCAAAGGCTTCGGCCGTGTCTCTGTGGACGTTGCGCGACATCTGGTCGAGCAGCAGGATCAGCGCAAGGGCGCCGTCGGCGGTGTTCGCCCAATGATCCAGCCGGCCGTCCTTTGCCGCTTCGATGGACTCACCAAACTTGTCCCGACACGCCTGGTCGAAGCCGTCGTCCCTGGCAAACCATTTGGGAGCTCCGGCCTGCCACCAGAAATCCAGAACATCCAGTGCTGTCACAAGCGTATCGGTCATGAGAATCGTCCAGGTTCCGTTTGCATCAAATCCAGAGTAAACCGTCTTACACCAACTTCAATCAGGGTTCGGGCCGGCGGGTCCGGAATAGCTCAGGTGAATGAAACGACGCTCGATCTGAAGGGGCTGAAATGTCCGCTTCCCGTGCTGAAGACGAGAAAGGCCATCGGCGGTCTCCTGGACGGCGATCGCCTGACGGTGCTGACCACAGACCCCATGGCTGAAATCGACATTCCTCATTTCTGCTCGGAAAACGGGCACAGGCTCGTCGAGGCCGAGCGCACCGAAACCGGCCATCGCTTCGTGCTCGCCAAGGGCGGCGGATGAGGCGTTGGGGCTGACAGGGGCAAATCGCTAAAAAGGTAGACGCCGATCTGCCAACGCACCGGCCTCAATGCCGCGATCTCTTTCCCCTTCGTTCAAGAATCTCCGGTTCCGACCGCGCGGGCGCTCAAGACCGCCCGGCGATCCTGTCGATCTCGGCCGCCAGCGTCAGGTCCAGTTCGCTCAAGCCGCCGACGTCGTGGGTCGACAAGGTAACATCGACGGTGCGGTAGACATTGGACCATTCCGGATGGTGGTTCATTTTTTCCGCGGTCAGGGCGACTTGCGTCATGAACGCGAAGGCTTCGCGGAAGTCACGGAACCTGAAGGTTTTCGAGATTGCTTCGCGGTCCTCGCGCAAATGCCAGTCCGGCAGAGCCTTCAACCCGGCGGCCCTGTCTTCCAGTTTCAGTCTTTCTACCATTGGATCCTCCCTTGATCGCCTTTCTGAATAGGAGATTCAGATGACGGTGCAAAGGCGGTGCGAGCTTTTGGTCTGCCGTATTCTGCCGCCAAGCGATCCTGTGGGTTCCTATTCGTTCCGCTTGGTATAAGGTCATGCTGACGGCGGTATTCCCGGAGACCTGACTTGACCCACAGCGTCCTGTTCGTTTGCCTTGGCAACATCTGCCGCTCGCCATTGGCCGAGGGTGTTTTTCGCGACCTTGTCGAAGATGCCGGGCTGGTGGAACGTTTTTTGATCGATTCGGCCGGTACGGGCGCCTGGCATACCGGCAATCCGCCGGATCCGCGTTCGATCGAGATCGCCGCAACTTACGGAATCGATATTTCCAGGCAGAAGGCACGGCAGGTCCGCGCCGGGGATTTCGAACGTTTCGGTATCATCCTGGCCATGGACGGCAGCAACCTGAATACGCTGTGGGCACGAGACGAGGTCGGGAGCGCGGACATCCGCCTGCTGTTGGACGATCCGCCCAGGGACGTTCCGGATCCTTACTATGGCGGCACGGACGGCTTTGAGGAGGTTTACCGGCTGCTCCGGTTCGGATGCGAAACCCTCCTGCGCCGTCTGACTTGATTAACCAAAACCGATGATCGCACCGGCGCCTTCATAAATCCGACTCAGATCCCGATGTATTGGTCAGGTTCAACTAGAAGAAATCTGGCGCGAAAATGAAACTTCTCTGGTGGTCTCTGGCAGCGGTGTTCATCGTTTTCGGACTGATAACGGTCTGGATGCCCATTCCCACCGGCGTTCCCCTCATGGCGCTCGGTCTGATTGTCATCGTCGGCACCAGCCGCACCGCGGCCCGCTCTCTGCGCAGCCGCCGCCGAAACACCCCGAGGCTCAATCGCGTCATCACATGGGTTGAAGACCGCTCGCCCCTGCGTTTCGCCCGCATCCTGAAGCGCACCCGGCCGCGCACCGGCCACGTGCGGGAACCCGTCAACCCGCAATAGACTTCGTTTTATCTGTCCGACAACTTCCGGATTGCGTCGCGCAGGGACCGTTTGGCACGCACGCCCAGCCGGCGCATTGCCCTTTGCAGGCGCCGTCCCTTGATCGTGAACCACTCGTCCAGCTTGCGGTCGGTAACCAGCGGCGGGTCGTTCAGATAAAGCAGCCGGTACACCGCAAGGACGAGCAGCAGAGTGAGCCCCCAGGACAGCAGGGTGTCGGAAAGAAAATGCCCGCCGAAGGCAACCCGGTTGACCGAAAGCACCACGCAGAGCGGCAGCAGAAAGGAAAGCGCCGCTTTCCGCCAGGTTGCCGGCACCAGAAACGCCAGCGACACCAGCCACATCCCGGCCGACGCTTCTCCGGAGACGAAGGAGCAGTTCTTGTCGCAGTAGTCGGTGATCTTCCAGACGGGCTGATAAGGCAGGTCGCCGCCGAACTGTTCGACGTAACGCGGCCGGGGCCGCCCCCAATTGTCCTTGAGGATGGTGTTCACCAAAAGGCCCGGACCCAAGATAAGCGTCGTCAGCAAAAACACCGGCTGACGCAGGGGGAGAAGGGGCGGGCGTCCCGGAGCAAGCAGCTTCAGAAGAAGAACGCCGACGCAGACGATCGCCGTCACGCGGACGAGAAAAGGCCCCAGGTGCCTGACATCCCTGAGAAACTGCTTGTTTTGTGCCGCGAAGCCACTGCTCTCGAAATAAAACAGTCCGCTCGCAAGAAAATCAGTACCCGGAAAAATAAGGAAAAAGAGCGATACGAGGCAGATGTACAGGCAGACGGCGGCCATCGGATGCTGGATGCACCAACCGCTGGCTTTGCGAATTACAACCTTTGCACTATGCTTGCGCGAAATCGTCTGCTCCATGGCTGCTCTTTAACGCATTCGCAAAATTGATCCAATCGTTTCCTGCAAAGGCGGGCCGGTGTTCCGTTGTCGAAGAGTAATATGTGCCTGAAGATCCTGCTCTTGCCACGCGCGCGGGAACGAATGTCGTGAACTTGCGTCGCGGCCAACCGCCCGTTGTTGAATTCTGGTATGAATTCGCCTCCACCTACAGCTATCTTTCGGCGATGCGCATCGAAACCCTGGCCAGCACGCTCGGCGTAACCGTTGCCTGGCGGCCGTTCCTGCTCGGTCCCATATTCAAGAAACTGGGCTGGAATACGTCGCCCTTCAATCTGCAACCCGCGAAGGGTCGCTACATGTGGCACGATATGGAGCGGCAGTGCGAGCGTTACGGCCTTCCGTTTTCCTTGCCGGATCCTTTTCCGCAGCCAAGCCTTCTGGCCGCGCGCATCGCCCATGCCGGACGCTCCCAGTCCTGGATCGGGGCTTTCTCGCGGGCCGTGTTCATCGCGGAATTCGGGCAAGGCCTGGATATTTCCGATGAGGGCCTGATGGCCGATCTGCTGCTGGAAGCCGGCGCTCCGGCCAAAAGAGCGCTGCGGGACGCGAACAGCACGGAGACCAAGATCGGCCTGCGGGCGGCGGTTGCGGAAGCCGAACAGCACGGGGTTTTCGGCGCGCCGAGCTTCGTCATTCCGGGCGGCGAACTTTACTGGGGCGACGACAGACTGGAGCAGGCTCTGGAGACGGCAGTGCGCGCATGCTGATGTTTCAAAAACGGCCCACGCGAAGCGCTCACCCGCTGCCGCAAATCGCTTCGATGACTTCGTAAAGCGCTGCCGGGGAGAGCGGTTTGGCCAGGACATCCTGGAATCCCGACCGGCGCAGGCGGTCCGGTTCTACGGAGTCCAGCGCCGCCGTTACGGCGACAAGCGCCAGGTCCGCGCCGTTGCCGAGGTTTCTCAGGGCGGCGGCGGTCTCTATCCCGCTCATTTCAGGCATGTGCAGATCCAGGAGTACGGCATCGAAGCGCTTTTCGGCAACCAGCGCAATGGCCTCCTGACCGGATCTGGCGGTCTCCGACGAGACCCCGAAGGATTCAAGAAGGGCAGACAAAAGCCTGCAATTGGTCTCGTTGTCGTCGACGATCAGGACATGCGCCTGAATCTGGCCCGGCGCGACGACCCGAGCCGGGCCAGCCGGTGCGTCCGGCCCGCTTCGCGACGCCTCACCCTCACGCCCCGCGGGAATCCGGACCTCGAACCGGCTGCCGCCACCCTCCGGCCGGGACAGCAGCAGTCGGCCGCCCATCTCCCGGACCAGCTGTGCGGTGCCCCAGAGGCCGAGGCCGGTGCCGGGTCCGGTCTCCCGCCCGTGGCGGCCGCGCACGAAGGGCCTGAACAGTTCCGCCCGTTCCTCCGGGTCGATCCCGGGTCCGGTATCCGAAACGCTGATGCCAATCCAGGGGCCGCCAGCCGTTTCGGACGCTTCAAATCCGTCTTCCGAGATCGCTTCCACGCGGACCTCGATGCCGCCCGAGCCGGTATATTTCACGGCATTGTCCAGGAGCGTCGTGACCACGCGCCGCAGCGCCGTTCCGTGGCGGGTTTCGAAGGCGCCGGTATCCGCGCCGGCCGTGAGCCCGTAGGAAAGTCCCTTGGCTTCGGCGGCGATCCGGAAGAGGTCCGCGGTTTCCGACACGATGTCGGAGATCCGGCCCGGCGGGGGGCGTGTCTCCAGACCGGGCTTCGCCGCGCTGACGAGTTCTCCGGTCATCTCGTTCAATGCGTCGATGGAGCGGATCAGGATCGCAAGCTGATCGGACTGGTTTTCGTCGAGATGTCCCTGTGCGATGAGTTCCGCCGTCAGGCGCATGGCCGAAAGGGGGGTTCTGAGGTCGTGGGCGAGAAGGGCAAGCCTGACGGAGTCGCTTTCCCTGTCCCTGTCGCCGTCATTCCCGCGATCTGTCATCAAGCCAGGATCCGCCCTTCTCCGCGATGCACCGTCAACAGGGCTTGCGTTTCGCAGCGCGAAAAGCCAGTTTGACAACACTGTGATTACCCCGATGGCAAACCGCTGTCCATCCAATCCCTTAGAAGTTGCGCCTCTCCTCATGCTTGCTCAAGCGCTCTCGATCGTTGCCCCCGTCTTTGTTCTCATAGGCATCGGCTACACCCTGGCGAAGTTTCAGGTCTTCAGCCAGGCAGTCAGCGATGCGCTCGGACAATTCGTCTTTGTCGTTGCGATCCCCGTGCTGGTGTTCCGCACCCTGATCAACGCGGACCTGTCCGGGGGGCTGCCGCTGGCGCTTTGGGCGAGCTATTTTCTGGGTGTCGCCGCCGCCTGGGGGCTTGGAACGGCGATCGTGCGCAAGGCATTCGGGCGCGACGCACGCGCGGGCGCCATCGGCGGGATTTCGGCCGCCTTCGCCAACACGGTGCTGGTCGGCCTGCCGCTGGTCGCCTCCGTTTATGGCGACGACGGGCTCGTTCCGCTGCTTCTGATCGTCTCCATCCATCTGGCGGTGATGACTGTCGCCATGGCCGTGGTGATGGAGCGGGCGGCGGCCAGCGACAGCGGCCAGCCGTCGCCGCCGCTCGGCCGGCTGCTGGCCAACGCGGGCCGGAGCCTGTTGAAAAATCCGATCATCGTCGCGATCGTTCTCGCCTTTCTGTGGCGGCTGACCGGCCTCGACGTGCCGGCGATCGGCCAGGATGTCCTGAACCGCATCGGTGCAACCGCCCTGCCGCTCGCCCTTCTGTCGCTCGGCATGAGCCTTGTCCAATACGGCATGCGCGGCAACGTTTTGCCGGGACTTATCCTGAGCGTGATCAAGGTGGTGCTGATGCCGGCCGTGGTCTTCGCCGTCAGTGCTTTCGTCTTTCAGCTGTCGCCGCTCTGGACCACCGTCGCGACGCTCACGGCGGGATGTCCGACCGGCGTCAACGCCTATATTTTCGCCAACCGCTACGGCACGGGCCACGCCATGTCCGCCAACGCGATCACCATGACCACCTTGAGCGCCGTCCTGACGACCAGCCTGTGGATCTGGTTCCTTGATACCTGGTATGCGCTGGGTTAGAGCCTTTTCCGGTGTCATCCCAGCCCAAAACCGGGACGACAAAGGCGGTCTGCCTGATGCCTCACAACCCAATGCGGGTACGCAGTTCCCTGTGGGTCATGCCGGCCTCGCGCAGGCTCTTGAGGCTCGTGTCGTCGCTTGACTTGGACAGCTTCCGGCCATCTTCATCCAGAATCAGCCGGTGATGGCGGTAACGCGGCGCGGGCAGGTCCAAAAGTGTTTGAAGCACCCGGTGCACGCTGGTGGCGTGATAAAGGTCCTTGCCGCGCAGAACATCGGTGATCCCCTGATGTGCGTCGTCGACGACAACGGAAAGATGATAGCTGGTCGGTACGTCCTTGCGCGCCAGCACCACATCGCCCCAGGCTTCCGCGGCCACCGGAATTTCCTCCGGCGGAGCGAACAGCGCCGGACCCTCGGCCCCTGTCTCTTCCCAGAAAAGTGGCTGCCCGATGCGCTCAAGCGCCTTTGTCATGTCGAGCCGCAGGGCAAAGGGCGCCTCGCTGTCCGCGCGGGCCTTGCGTTCTTCCTCGCCCAGGACCGCACCGTCCCCGGGATAGACCGGTGCGCCGTCCGGATCCCGCGGCCAGGCCTTTCCCTCCGCCTCATAGGTGGCCACGAAACGCTTGATCTCCGCACGGGTCAGATAGCCCGGGTAGACGAGCCCCATGTCCTGCAGCCTTTCCAGCGCCGCCCGGTATCGGGGAAAGGCCTGCGACTGGCGCAGGATCGGCTCCTCCAGCGGTACGCCGAGCCAGTCGAGATCCTCAAACATCTCCCGTTCCAGCTCCGCCGTGCAGCGGGCCCGGTCGATGTCCTCGACCCGGAGCAGAAACCGCCCGCTGAGCGCGACCGACGCCCGGACGTTCAAAAGCGCGGACAGGGCATGGCCGAGATGCAGGTGGCCGTTGGGCGAGGGAGCGAAACGGAAGACGGGCTCGGTCATGAGAAAAGCTGTAACCGGGTTGACGGGCGAACAAAACCTTACCTATCACCGGAGACTGTCCGTGCAACACCGCATTTGACCCTGTTGCCATGAAACCGATCGAAACCGACGAAGACATTCGCGCCGGCCTTGCGGCTCTGATTGCGATCGACCCGCGCCTGGCGCCAATTGCCTCGGCGGCCGGTCCCGTTCCGCTGCGCCGCCGGAAAGCGGATTTCGAGGGGCTTGCCCAGATTGTCACCGGCCAGCAGGTTTCGGTGGCAAGTGCCTCCGCGATTTTTTCGAGGCTTCTGGCCCTCGTCACTCCGCTGACGGCCGAGAAACTCGCGGAGTTTGCGGATGAGGATCTGGCGGGAGCCGGGCTGTCGCGGCCCAAGATACGGACCCTTCGCGCCATCTCCTCCGCCTGCCGGGACGACCTCGATCTGGCCCGCCTCGCCGAAGTCCCGCCAGCCGAGGCGCATGCGGTCCTGTGCGAAATCAAGGGGGTCGGCCGCTGGACGGCGGATATCTTCCTGCTGTTCTGCGCCGGCCACCCGGACATCTTCCCGAGCGGCGACCTGGCGCTCAGGATCGCGGCGCAGGGCGCGCTCGGCCTGAACGAACGGCCGGACCCCAGGACGCTCGACGGCCTCGCCGCTGCCTGGTCCCCGCACCGCGCCGTCGCGGCAAGACTGCTTTGGGCCTGGTACAGGGTTCAAAAAGACGGAAGGGAGACGATGCCGGTGTGAGGGGCGTCCGGGAAACCGGCTGTCAGATTCCGGGCCGGCTCTTTCCGGGATTGAACGCAGCGCTTCGGTGTCTTGTCACTCCGGCAACATTGCCTCCACCGCCCGCAGCAGCAGGGCAATGTCCTCCGGCCGGGAGAGGCGGTGGTCTCCGTCGGGCACAAGCGTGAAGGTGACGTCGTCGCGGGGCAGGGCTTCCGCCAGCCGTTGTGCATGGCTGGCCGGAACGTCCGGATCCTTCGCGCCCTGAAGGATCGTCACCGGCACGCCGAGATGAAGCGGCCGGTCAAGGAGGAGATGCCCACGGCCGTCCTCAATGAGATTTCGGGTGATGACGTAAGGAGCGTCGCCATAGGCCGAAGGCTGTGCCCAGCGGCCCTCCGTCAGGATCTCGTTGCGGATCTCGTCGGAAAAGCGCTGCTTCCACATCAGCTCCTCGGTGAAATCGACCGCAGGAGCGATCAGGACGAGCCCTGCGATCCGGTCTGTCGTCTTGCGCGACAGCGCGAGCAACAGCGCGATCCAGCCCCCCATGGACGAGCCGACCACGACGGTTTCGCCCGGGCAGAACCGGTCGAAGACAGCCTGCGCCTCCTCCAGCCAGTCGGACACACAGGCCGCTTCGAAGTCACCGCCAGAAATGCCGTGACCGGAATAGTCGAAACGGACGACAGCCTGGCCTCGCTCCGTGCCGAACCGCGCCAGTTCTTCGGCCTTGGTGCCGCTCATGTCGGATTTGAAGCCGGAAAGCCAGAGCAGGCCCGGCTCCCGCCCCGACGTTGTCCGCACCGCGATCCGGCGCTCCCTGTCGGATTTTCCGACCGTGATGAATTGCGGTTCGGTCTCACTCATATTAAGCCTTCTTAAGCCCTTGTTCCGGCTCCTGTCGAAGCATTCCCTTGGCACAGCCGCCCCAGATTGAAAAGATCCTCCGGAGACCCCACTTGGTTCAACTGCCGCCCGCGACCACCATTTTGCAAGTCATTCCGGATCTCAAATCCGGCGGGGCGGAACGGACAACGGTCGACATGGCCCGCGCCATTGTCGCGGCGGGGGGAACCGCTCTCGTCGTCAGTCAGGGCGGTCCGATGGTGACGGAGCTCGAGGCAGTCGGCGCCGAGCACATCGTGCTGCCGATCAAGTCCAAGATGCCCTGGACGCTCTGGCAAAACGCCGCCCGGCTCACCCAGCTCATCGAGGAGCGGGGGATCAGTCTCATTCACGCGCGAAGCCGCGCGCCGGCCTGGTCGTCACTCCGAGCTGCCCGGCGCACCAAAACGCCCTTCGTTACCACCTATCACGGCACCTACAACCAGTCGAACGGGCTGAAAGCCTTCTACAATTCGGTCATGGCGCGGGGGGACGCGGTGATCGCCAATTCCCATTTCATCGCCCGCCTGATCAGGGACCGGCATCCGTTCGCGCAAGATCGGATCACGGTTGTCCAGCGCGGCTCCGACCTGGTCGGCCTCGCGCCGGAAAACCTCAGTTCCCTGCGCAGGCAGGCGCTCAAGGACGCCTGGGGCATTCCCGCGGGCCGTCCGATCATCCTGAACATGGCCCGCCTGACGGCCTGGAAAGGCCAGGCGGTGGTGATCGATGCCATGGCCGATCTGAAGGAAAGCGGCCACCTGGAGCCGATCGCCATTCTGGCGGGCGACGCCCAGGGCCGCGACGGCTATCTGGCGGATTTGAAGAAACGCATCGCCGACCGCGGCCTCAACGACCAGGTCCGGCTCGTCGGCCACTGCGCCGACGTGCCGGCGGCCATGGCGCTCGCCGATCTTGCCGTCGTGGCCTCCACCGAGCCTGAGGCCTTCGGCCGCGCCGCCGTGGAGGCCCAGGCGGCCTCGGTGCCGGTCATCGTTTCCGATCTCGGCGCTGTTCCGGAAACCGTCCTCGCCCCGCCGGAGGTCGAGGAAAACGAACGCACCGGGTGGCGGGTTCCCGCCGGCGACCCGGACGCGCTCGCCAACGCCATCCTGTCGGCGCTCTCTCTGGAAGCTTCCTTGAAAAAGGCCATAACCGACCGCGCGCTCGCCCACGTCCGCGCCAACTTCTCGGTCGAAACCATGTGCGACAGGACGCTGGAAGTTTATCGGTCCTTGTTGAGGGGATGAGCGGTCAATCGACTATCTCTCAGCATCCCATACGTTGGCACTTGCGCCCGTCTCCCCCCTTGAGGGGGAGATGTCCGTGAAACGGACAGAGGGGGGCTTGGTGGTGCGGCAACATGAAAAGCTGAATGATTTCGTGAGGCTGATCCCCCCCTCTGTCAGCTAAAGCTGACATCTCCCCCTCAAGGGGGGAGATGGGTGCAAGCGGCAACGCTCAGGGAACGTCAGAAATAGTCTCTTGACCGGACAGCAGCAGGTCAAGCCACGGGATGACCGATGCTCAACTGGTTTCCTGCGATCCTGACAGACACCGGATCTCTTCCACACCGCTTACCGCAAACAGCTCACGCCGCCAGCGGATAGGCCTCTTCCACCAGGTAAGGGCCGCCGCCAACGCTGGATTTCGAGGAAAACAGCACGAAGCGTCCGGCGATGAAGGGCGGAGCCTGAAAGTTGCCGCGTTCGCTCAACCACCTTGCGACATCCTCGTTGGTGGAAGTCTTGCAGCGTGCGATCGTCACGTGGGGAATGTATTTCCTTCGTTCGGCGGGCAGGCGCAGGCGCTGCAGGATGCGCTCCTGTTCCGCCTGCAGCTCGGCGAGCTGGGCACTCGGCTCAACCCGGGCCCAGACCGCGTGCGGCTTGCCGTTGCCGAAGGATCCCAGGCCGGTCAGGCGGATCTCGATCGGCTCGCGGCGAATCCGGTCGAGCGCGTCCACCACCTCGTCGGCGGTACGGTCGTCGATGTCGCCGATGAAGCGCAAGGTCAGATGGTAGTTTTCCGGATCGATCCAGCGGGCGCCCCGAAGGCCTCCCCGGAGCATCGATAACATGAGGCCCGTCTGGGACGGTATCTCAAGGCCTGTAAAGAGGCGCGGCATGGGTGTTCCCTCCGCTGTCGCTGATAAAACCCATGAGGAATCAACTTCATGAAAATCGCAAGACAAAATGTTAAGTTTTTGACGGAGCTTTAAAATTCATTCGCAGCCAAGCGAAACGCCGCACCCTTGAAGTAACGGCGCGGCGTTGATGCCGAAAATTGATTCTCTTGTTCGGGGCAGCGCCGGAGGGCTGCCCTACGGTGCCGGGTTGCCGAACTCCTGATGCAGGGCGTCGATCCTTTCCAGGACATCGGCGCTCAGCTTGAGATCGGCGGCGGCGATATCGGTTTCGAGCTGGTCCAGTTTCGTCGCCCCGATGATCACCGACGTCATGAAGCTGCGAGACTTGGCGAAGGCGATCGCCATCTGGGACGGGTCCAGGCCGGCGCCCTGCGCCAGATCCACATACGCGTCGAATGCTTGAAGGGCGCGCGGGTGTTCATAGCGCTGCATCCGGTTAAACAGGGTTTTCCGGGCGCCGTGCGGCAGAGCGCCGTTGCGGTATTTGCCTGTCAGGTAACCCTGTGCCAGGGCCGAATAGGCCAGGAGGCCGACGTCCTCCCGCCGAGCCACCTCGGCAAGGCCGGTGTCGAAGGTGCGGTTGACGAGCGAATAGGCATTCTGAATGGAGGCGATCCGCGGCAGGCCGAGCCGCTCGGCCTCCTTGAGGAAGGTCATCGTGCCCCAGGCGCTTTCGTTGGATACGCCGACATGCCGGATCTTTCCGGCCTTCACCAGATCCGCCATGACTTCAAGGGTGGAGACGATACTGTTTTCGTCCTCCACCGGCTCCGCATCGGCCCAGCGCGTCGGGTTGGAACCGAACCCGGAGACGTTCCGGTCCGGCCAGTGGATCTGGTAAAGGTCGATGTAGTCGGTCTGAAGGTTCTTCAGGCTGCGGTCTACCGCGAATTCGATCTGCTGACGCGTCAGCTTGCCCGTTTCGCCGTTTTCCCGGAACCAGTCCATGTCGGTGCGCCCGACGACCTTGGTGGCCATGACAATCCGGTCGCGGTTGCCGCGTTTCTTGAACCAGGTTCCGATGATCCGCTCGGTCCGCCCTTGCGTGTCCCGGTTCGGCGGGATCGGGTAAAGTTCCGCGGCATCGAAGAAATTGATGCCGCGTTCGACGGCGAGATCCATCTGGGCATGGCCTTCGGCTTCCGTGTTCTGCTCTCCGAAGGTCATTGTGCCAAGGCACAAAGCACTCACCTGCACATCCGTGCGGCCAAGACGGCGCTGTTCCATCTTGAATTCCTTTTGGTTCCGAAAAAGGGGTGCCCTGAAGGCCGAAGGGCCGTGCGGCCCGGCTTTCCCCCTTAAGAAGATTGGGCGTTTGCCAGAAGCTCTTCGACCTTCGGCAGAATTCTCTCAACGATAACGGCCACGCCTTGCGCGTTGGGATGCATGCCGTCGGACAAATTCAGGTCGGGGTCGAGCGCGACCCCTTCCAGAAAGAAGGGATAAAGCAGAGCCCCATGGGTCTTGGCAACCTCGGAATAGATCGGGTCGAAAATTTCGGCGTATTCGGGACCGAGGTTGCGCGGCGCCAGCATCCCGGCGAGCAGGACCTCGATCCCGCGTTCGCGCAGCCGCCGGACAATTTCCTCGATGTTCTGTCGCGAGATCTCCGGCGAAATGCCACGCAGCGCATCGTTCGCGCCAAGCTCCACGATGACCGCGTCCGTGTCCTCTCCGACGGACCAGTCCAGCCTGGCAAGGCCGCCGGTGGTGGTGTCGCCGGAGACACCTGCGTTGACGACCTCGACCGAGTGGCCTTTTTCGCCAAGGGCTTTTTGCAGCTGTTCCGGGAAACCCTCGTCGGGGCCAAGCCGGTACCCCGCGCTCAGGCTGTCGCCCAGAACGACCAGTTTCAAATCCGCGGTCTGTCCGGCGGCCGGGGCGATCAGAAGGAGGAGAAAACCGAGAAATGCAACTAATCTGTTCACACTTAAACTCTTTCGGTACTGGAAGACGCGTCGCAACAGGCCCATATGGTCGCGGGACGTCCGTTTGTCGAGGGGGCAACGCCTCCGCACCATTAGGCCGAAGGTCCTCATAAAGGTCAAACCATGCCGAACTCCACCGCGATTTCCCTGTCAAACGTTCACCTGAGCCTCGGCGATGGCGCCGGCCGGGTGCATATTCTCAAGGGGATCGACCTGGAGATCGAAACAGGCGCCAGCGTCGGTCTTGTCGGGCCGTCCGGTTCCGGCAAATCGACGCTTCTGATGGTCATGGCCGGTCTTGAACGCGCGGACGAGGGCTCCGTGAAGGTCGCCGGGTCCGAGCTTGGACCGCTCAGCGAAGACCAGCTTGCCCGTTTCCGGGGCCGCAATGTCGGCATCATCTTCCAGTCTTTTCATCTCGTGCCCAACATGACGGCGCTTGAAAATGTGGCGGTGCCGCTGGAACTCGACGGTCATGCCGACGCCTTTGCCAAGGCGGCCGCCGAACTCGAAGCTGTCGGCCTTGGCCACCGGCTCAATCACTACCCGGCGCAGATGTCCGGCGGCGAACAGCAGCGGGTCGCGGTCGCACGCGCGCTTGTCGCCGAACCCGCGATCCTGATCGCGGACGAGCCGACCGGCAATCTCGACGAGACGACCGGCGGACAAATCGTGGAGCTGATGTTCGCCGCCCAGCGGGATCGCGGCACGACCCTCGTTCTTGTCACCCATGATCCGGGCCTCGCCGCGCAATGCGACCGCACCATCCGTGTCCGTTCCGGCGGAATCGAGGAACGTGTGCCGCGCGAAGAGGCCTCCGCATGAGCGGCTTCGTTCCTGAAAAGTCCTCCGCTGGCAACCGGACCCTGGCCCTGGCCGTCCGTTTCGCCGTCCGGGAGCTCAGAGGTGGCCTCAGCGGATTTTACATCTTCATCGCCTGTATCGCACTGGGCGTCGCCGCCATTGCCGGCGTCACCTCGGTGTCCCGGTCTCTGACGGAAGGTATCTCCCGGGAAGGACAGGCGATCCTGGGGGGAGACCTGGAATTCGCGCTGATCCACAGGCAGGCCGATGCCGGCCAACTTGAATATCTGACCGGGCTCGGCGACGTGTCGCAGGTCGCGACCCTGCGGGCCATGGCCCGGCGAGAAGGCACGGATGCCCAGAGCGGCGATCAGTCGCTGGTGGAGCTGAAAGCGGTCGATGCGGCCTATCCGCTTTACGGCATCTTCAAGCTTGCCTCCGGACAACCCCTTCCCGAAGCGCTCGCCTTGCAAGACGGGATTTGGGGCGCGGTCGCCGACGCCTCGCTGCTGGCCCGCCTGGACATTTCTCTTGGAGACACCGTATCGCTTGGGCGAACGCGCGTGCGCATTACCGACACGATCGAAAACGAGCCCGACAAGCTTGCCGGCGGCATGGAATTCGGCCCGCGTCTGATGATCGCCGATGCGGCCGTCGCGGACACCGGCCTGATCCAGCCCGGCAGCCTCGTCAGGTGGCGTTACCGGGTCAAACTCTCTCCGCCCCCGAACCTGGAGGCGTTGGGCTCGGTTGTCGAGGAGGCCAGAAGCGCCCGGCCTGACGCCGGCTGGCGGGTGCGTTCGCGCGCCAACGCTTCGCCCGGTCTTCAGCGCAGCATCGATCAGTTCGCCCAGTTCCTGACACTGGTCGGTCTGACGGCCCTGGTCGTCGGCGGCGTCGGGGTCGCCAATGCGATCCGCGCCTATCTCGAAACCAAACGGGAGGTCATCGCCAGTTTCAAGTGCCTCGGGGCAACCGGAGGCTTCGTGTTTCAGATCTATCTGGTTCAGATGCTGGTGCTGGCCGCGATCGGCATCGCCATCGGCCTTGTCATCGGCGCCCTGATTCCCTTCGCCGCAGGTGCCGCGCTTTCCGGCGTGCTTCCGGTGGATCTCGCTGCCGGCATTTATCCCGCCGAACTGTCGCTCGGCCTCGTCTACGGGTTCCTGACGGCGCTCGCCTTCGCGCTTTGGCCGCTCGGCCGCGCCCACGACGTGCCGCCAACCGCCCTCTTCCGGGACATCGTGACGGGGGGACGCAAACTGCCGCGCAAGCGCTACCTGGTGGCCACCGCTGCGACAGTCCTGCTTCTGGCCGGAATCGCGATCGTCCTGGCACATGACAAGTTCATCGCCGGCATTTATATCGCTGCCTCCGCGGGCGCCTTCGTGCTTCTGGTCGCGGTGGCCCGGGCGATCATGTTCGCCGCCAGGCGTCTGCCGGCCGTGCGGACCACCGAATTGCGGTTGGCCATCGCCAATATTCACCGTCCGGGCGCCCTGACCCCCTCCGTGGTGCTGTCCCTCGGGCTCGGCCTGTCCCTGCTGGTCGCGCTGGCGCTCATCGACGGCAACCTGCGCCGGGAGCTGACGGCGACCATCGCGGAGAAGGCGCCGAGCTTCTTCTTCATCGACATTCAAAGCCACGAGCGGGATGCCTTCGATGCCCTGCTCCGGCAGGAGGCACCGGAGGCCACAATACAAAGCGTGCCGATGCTGCGCGGCCGGATTGTCAGTCTGAACGGTATTCCCACGGAGAAGTTCGAGCCCGTGAAGGAAGGATCCGGCTGGGTCTTGCGCGGCGATCGGGGCATCACCTACGAAGGCAAGGTTCCGAGAAACTCCAAGCTTGTCGAGGGCTCCTGGTGGCCGGAGGACTATGCGGGCCCACCGCTCGTCTCCTTCGATGCGGAAGTCGCGGAAGACCTGGGCCTCAAGATCGGGGACAAGATCAGCGTGAACGTTCTCGGGCGCGGAATCACCGCCGAGATCGCCAATCTGCGCGAGGTCGAGTGGCAATCGCTTGCGATCAATTTCGTGATGGTATTCTCGCCCAACACCTTCGCCGGCGCCCCACACGCCTATCTGATGACCCTGGGCTGGGAAGAAGACGTGCCCGCGGAAACCGAGCTCGGACTTCTGAAAACCACGTCCAACGCCTTTCCGACCGTGACCGCGGTCCGCGTCAAGGATGCCATCTCTCAGGTGAACGCGCTTGTCGCCCAACTGGCGTGGGCGATCCGCGGGGCGAGTTCCATCACCCTGATCGCCAGCGTCCTTGTGCTGGCCGGCGCTCTGGCGGCGGGTCATCGCAGCCGGATCTACGACGCGGTCATTCTCAAGACGCTCGGGGCGACCCGGCCCAGGCTGATCGCCGCCTACGGGCTGGAATACGCCATTTTGGGGCTCGCTACAGCGGTCTTCGCTCTGGTCGCCGGAGGCGTTGCCGCCTGGTACGTCATCACCCAGGTCATGGGCGGTTCCTTTGTCCTGATGCCCCTGACGGCCGTCGGAGCGGCGCTCGTCGCGCTCGTTCTGACGGTCGGTTTCGGTCTGATCGGCACCTGGCGTGTTCTGGGCGAGAAGCCGGCACCGGTCTTGCGGAACCTTTGACCCTGTGGAGCGGAATGAGGCTTGCGCCAGCTCCCGGCAGGCGGTCCCGGCGCCGGATCTCCGCAAACCCCTTCGGACTTTTGACAGTCTGTTTACGGGTGTCCGTAAATGATCGATCGTCCCGACGATAAATCCGCCTGCGCAACTTGCATCCCTCTCCCATCTTGACTATCCGGTTGAGGACAGCCGAGAGACAGGGGGTTCCTCATGATTGAACGCGCCGGAAAATTTGTTTTATGTAATCTACTCGCGGCGGCGGTGGTCGCTGCGTCATCTGTGGCGGCGTTTACGACGTCCGCCTTTGCCGAAAGCCCGTTTCACACCGGGGTCTGGCAATTGAACACGCCCGACGGACCGAAGGGACTCGTGGTCAGCGACTGGCTGGTCTTCGAGGACGGCCTGCCGAAGCGCTGGCTTTACCGCCGCGCCGGCACCAACGATGCCAATCAGTTCGACTTCTTCACCCGGTCCATGGGCGACAGCGGCTATACGCCGGTCGGCATCCGGGTTTACCGCACCGGCGACAACGCGATGAAATATACGCTGGCGCCAAAGGGTCAGGATCCGGTCGAGGTGTCCGCGGTCCGGCTGTCCATTCCCAATTTCGAGAATTCCTGCCTGTCGGTCGAGAAAAAGGGCAAGCGCTTTTTCGGCAACTGGGTCGGCACCTCCGGTTCGAAGCTCAAAAAGCTGAACGTCCGGAAAAACCGTCTCACGATCGATGGCGAGGCGCGCGACATCGCGATCGAAGAAGTTCGTGTCGGCCGCATGGGCATCACCGAAGACGGTAAACCCATCGCCTTCCTGACGGATGCGGGCGGAGACTATGCCGTGCTGCAGTGGTTCAAGCCGGGCGTCAGTGTCGAGCAAATGCGTGACAAGGAAAAGGAAATCCTCGATTTTGCCTCAGAGGAAATCGTCCGTAATCCGGGCGGTACCTGTGACAGCCAGATCGCTTCTCGCCTGAAAGCGATGAAATAAAAAAGCGATCTTTTAAACATATGGGCCTAATTTGCGGGCTGAAGCGAAAGAATTACGATTTTTTCAGGAATCCCGTCTTGAGCTTATGTCCGCAATTTCCCATATGTTGAGGGAGTTGTGTTGCATGTGACGTCACATGCGAATTCAATCTGAAAGGGGATAAACACGACCATGTCGACCTTTGACCGTCAATCTCAAGGCGCCTACTCGGTCGCCGGCGCACGTGCCGAGGCCGGCATCGATCAGGGCCTTCGCGCCTACATGCTGGGCGTATACAACTATATGTCCATCGGTCTCGCGCTGACCGGCTTCTTCGCGCTGGCCACCGTCATGCTGGCAACCACCAGCGATCCGAACGCCGCCGCTGCCCAGCTCGGCAACGGACACATGCTCACGAACCTTGGCGTCGCCATCTACGGCAGCCCGCTGAAGTGGGTCGTCATGCTGGCACCGCTTGGCATGGTGTTCTGGCTGTCGTTCCGCATCCAGTCGATGAGCGCGTCGTCCGCCCGGACCTTGTTCCTGGTTTACGCCGGCGTCATGGGCATCTCCCTGTCCTCGATCTTCCTGGTCTACACCGGAGCGTCGATTGCCCGGGTCTTCTTCATCACCGCAGCATCCTTCGGCGCGCTGAGCCTGTTCGGCTACACGACCAAGAAGGACCTGTCCGGCTGGGGCTCGTTCCTGTTCATGGGCCTGATCGGCATCGTGATCGCTTCGCTGGTAAACATCTTCATGGCGTCTTCCGCTCTGCAGTTCGCCATCTCCGTGATCGGCGTCCTGGTGTTCGCCGGCCTGACCGCCTACGACACCCAGCAGATCAAGGAAATGTACTACGAAGGCGACAGCAGCGAAGTCGCCACCAAGAAGTCCGTCATGGGCGCCCTGCGTCTTTACCTGGACTTCATCAACCTGTTCCTCATGCTGTTGCAGCTTTTCGGCAACCGCGAATAAGCCCGCAGCTTCCAGAGCAGAACGAGAAAGCCCGGCCAAGTCGCCGGGCTTTTTTTTGACTGCCGCAAGAGGCAGGCTCCAGACCCAGTCGGTCGGGAGCTTGAATTGCGGTTGGTGTTACGCCTCGACGACCCTGAGGTGCTTTTTCTTTTCCAGAACCCTGAGCACTTGCGCCAGATCGTGGCCGCGTTTCAGGATCATGCCGCCTGTCGCAACCACCGAGTAGGCGCCCTGCCGGCGGGCCAGCTTCGGGTCTTTCTCGATCCGGTAGAGCGGCATCTCGGAAGACCGTCTGAAGACGGAAAACACCGCCCTGTCCTTCAGGAGATCGATGGCATAGTCGCGCCACTCTCCATCCGCGACCATGCGACCATAAAGCCTCAGGATGGTGTCGAGCTCGCGCCGGTTGAAGGAAACGACAGGTTTGGGCGGGGGACCCGGGGGAGTTAGAGGCGCGGGACCTGGTCCCGTGCCCCGCTGAGACGCGCTGTCATCGGCTTCGCTCATTCCGCCTCCATTCGCTCGCGTTCCGGCATGGACCGGGTTGCGAACGCCAATCACCCTGTCACCTGACTGTCATGATGCGTTGGCTTTGGCTCCGGTTGCAAGCCCCAATCCCAGAAAGGCCAAAATTGGGCGAGCGCGGGCTTGTTTTATCGCATGAGACCCGGTGTCCGCGCCGGGTAACCGGCCGGCCGGCAGCCGGATCCCGCGGTGAGGACTGGAGACTTAAAAAACCGTCCTCTGCATTTTTATCAGGTTTTTCCTTCCCGGAAGGTATAAAAGTGACGTTGCGTAAGAAAATCCAGAAAATTTATGCATATTTTCCATGAAATTGCCGCATTCCAGCCCTTGGCCAGCCATTTTGAGCTCCCATATTAGGATCATACCCTGATGGGTAAGACCAGTAGAAGCCTCGGAATGCATTAGCCCCCCAGCCCCCCGGGGTTTTTGCCGGTCTGCCTGATTTAATGCGTCAAACATCAGGGCAACTGAAGGGCCGGCTCCACGCCGGCCCTTTTCATGTCACGCGTCCAACGCTTTCCCTCAAAAAGTCGATGAATCTCGGATCGGTGCCATAGGCAACGTTCACTCGCATCGCAGCCCGCTGGAAGTTCTTCCGGCTGGGATGAAAAACGGCCCCCGGAGAAATGAAAATGCTCTGTGTGCTGGCCTCCGCGCACAATTCCTGTTCGCTGACGCCCTCCGGAAACTGCACCCAGAGATAAAACCCCGGAATGGAGCTTTCGGTCACGGTGAGTCCGAGGCCCTCCATCTGCGCGAAGGCCGCCTTGTACGCGTCCTCGACCCGGGCTCGAAGCCTGCGCAGGTGACGCAGGTAATGACCCGTTTGAATGAGGTTGAAAACGAAGCGCTCAACATGGTCGGAAGAATTGACCAGGGTGACCATCTTGATGTCCGCGAGACGCCTTATGATCTCGGGATTTCCCGCGACGTAGCCGCAACGCAGACTGGCTGAAAGCGTCTTGGAGAAGGAGCCCAGATACAGAACCCGGTTGAGCTGGTCGAGCGCCGCCAGCCGCGGCAAGGTCACGGGCAGGATATCCGCCAGGGCATCGTTTTCGACCAGAAGAAACCCCCAGCGTTCCGCCAGTTGCATCAGGCCGAACGATCGGGAGGGAGACAGCGATCCGCCGGTCGGATTGTGACCGTGCGACTGGGTGAAGAACATCTTCGGTCTGTGAACCGCGAGTTTCGCGGTCAGGTCTTCAAGGTCGGGTCCGTCCCGGTCCCGGCGTATTCCGACGATTCTGACCTTGGCGAAGGTCAGCTTGGAAAACAGAGGGTAGTAACCGGGTTCGTCGACGAAAACGGTGTCGCCGGGCTCCGTGAGGTGGCGGATGATCAGATCCAGCCCGTGGTTGACACCGTGGGTCAGGAGCAGGCCGTCCGGGCTTACGGGAATGGAACGCTCCAGAAGCTGGACCCGCAGCCGTTCCCGCAAGGGGCCGTATCCCCAGCAGCTCCCGTAGCCGAATTCGATCGCATCCGGATAGGGGGCCTTTGCGTTGGCGAAATGCCGTTTGAGCTCGGACCCTTCCATCCAGAAGGGCGGGGGGCGGCCATCGCCGGGGCGAACTTCATAGTGTTGTTCAAGTTGCTCGCGCAGAAGGGAGACTCCGTCGACCGCCTCCGTGACGTGAGGCGCGGGGGAGGGAGGCGCCGGGGGTTTTACCTGCGACATATAGTATCCGGAGCCGGCGCGCGCTTCGAGCAGTCCGCGCGCCACCAGCCTGTCGTAGGCTTCCGCCATGGTGTTTTTCGAAACGCCGTTCTCGCGTGCGGCCTGGCGAATGGACGGCAGACGCTCGAAGGTCTTGTAGCCGCCCGACTCCAGCATCAGGGCGACCTTTTCAACGATCTGGTCGACACGAGACAGTCGACGGTTGCCATTTGTCACGGTAATTGTGCCTCTGCTGATGCTGGGACAGTGTCGCCTTCATTCCCGAAAATTGTCCCTTGATTGTCCCTTTAATTTCTATGACAGTTTCCGCCATTAGTCGAGGAAACGACTCTTTCCCAGGGAGGAAAACCATGAATTCAGTCAACAGACGCGGCCTGCTTGCTGGCGCCGCATTCGGTGGAGCCGCGCTTGCCGCACCGGCCACGGTTCAGGCACAGGATGCCGTGGAATGGCGCATGCAGGCGCTTTGGGACGCGGGCACGACACCTTTCGAATACGAGAAGAAATTCGTCGAGCGCATTGCCGAACTCACGGACGGCAAGTTCAACATCAAGCTTTTTTCCGCCGGACAGCTGGTCCCGGCGAACCAGGCATTCGATGCGGTTCGCGCCGGCGCTTTCCAGCTCATGAAGACCTTCGACGGCTATGAAGCCGGCAAGATCCCGGCCTTCGCCTTCACCTCGACGATTCCGTTCGGTTTCCCGGACTCCGATCAGTATGAAGCCTGGTTCTACGAGCTCGGCGGCCTGGACCTGGCCCGGGAAGCCTACGCCAAGGCCGGCCTGTTCTACATCGCGCCGACCGTCTATGGCGAAGAGCCGATCCATTCCACGGTGCGCATGGAAAGCATCGCCGACATGGCCGGCAAGAAAGGCCGCTTCGTCGGGCTCGCTTCGGCCGTCATGGGAGATCTCGGCGTGGCGGTGACACCGCTGGCGACCGCGGAAGTCTACACGGCGCTTGAAAAAGGTCTGATCGATTTCGCCGATCGGGGCGATCTGACGGCAAACTACGAAGCCGGTCTCGCGGAAGTGGCCAAGTTCATCATTCTGCCCGGTGTGCACCAGCCGACTACGGCCACGAGCTATGTGGCCAACCAGGCTGCCTATCAGGGGCTGCCCGAGGCCTACAAGGCAGCGCTTGCCGTCGCGGCCCGCGAAGTTTCCGGATCGCTGCGCCAGCACATTCTGGTCCAGAACGTGGAAGTACTGAAAAAATACGAAAACGACGGTGTCGAAGTCATCCGTCTCGATGAAGGCGATATCGCCGAGAACCGCGCCAAGGCGATGGAGTCCTGGAAAAAAGCCACCAAAGGCGACGATCTGGCCAACCGCGTGCTTTCGAGCCAGATCGACTTTATGACGGCTCTGGGACTGGTATAAAACTTCCTCCCCGACTGACGGTGGGCCGTGCCTTTGCGCGGCCCACCGTCCCTTTGCCTCAAGTACGCGCGTTCTCAGTTCCATGAAACCAGTCTGCAGCTTCGTCACGGGTCTTAACCGGGCGTTTTTCCTTCTGGCAGCGGCGATCATCTTCGCCGTGGTGCCAATACTCCTCTTCGAGGTCGTCTCGCGATATGCCTTCGACAAGCCGACGGTCTGGGCGATGGAAGCGAGCACGCTTCTTTTCGGACCCCATTTCATGCTGGCGGGTCCTTATCTGCTGCATCTGAAGGGACATGTCGCCGTAGACATATTCAGTGAAAAACTCCACGGTCGGCTGAAAGCCGCCTCGGAAATCTTCTGCTATCTGATCATCGCCGTGTTCGGCGCGGTCTTCGCCTATGTCAGCTGGCCACTGGCCATGAATTCCTACGGCATGGGCGAAACGAGTTTCTCCGCCTGGAACCCACCGGTCTGGTGGTTGAAGTTCATCGTCCCGCTGGCTTTCGCGCTGCTGTGCGCGCAGGCTCTGGTCGAAGCAATCCGTGCGCTTTCCGATGGCGAAGACAGGATCGGAGTTGACGCATGAGCTCCGAATTCGTTCTTCTGATCATGTTCGCAAGCCTGGTCGGCCTTCTGCTGACGGGCCTGCCGCTCGCCTTCACGCTCGGCGCTCTCGCCCTGGTCTTCACGCTGACGCTCTGGGGTCCCGCCGCCCTGACGGTGACGGTCCTCAATCTCTATTCCACTATGACGTCGGAATCGCTGCTGGCGATCCCGCTTTATGTGATGATGGCGAGCACCCTGCAACGCTCCGGCGTCATCGAGAGCCTCTACCGGGCGATGGAACTCTGGTCGCGGCGTCTGCCCGGCGGACTGGCGATCGGGACGATCGTCATCTGTACGATTATCGCGGCCATGACCGGCATCGTCGGCGCTGCGGTGGCCGCCATGGGCATGCTGGCCTTGCCATCCATGCTGAAGCGCAAATACAGCCCGGAACTGGCGATCGGCACCATCTGTGCCGGTGGCACGCTCGGTATCCTCATTCCGCCATCCGTGATCACCATCGTCTATGCCGTCACCGCTCAGGCCTCGATCGGCCAGATGTTCATTGCGGGTGTCATTCCGGGCCTTCTGCTGGCCTCGCTCTATGTCGGCTACATCGTGATCCGCTCGATCGTCAACCCGGAGATCGCTCCCCGGCCAACGGGCGAAGCCGATATCTCCTGGGGCGAAAGGCTTGGCGCGCTGAAGTCCCTCGTGCTGCCGCTTCTGATCATCCTCGGCGTGCTCGGCACGATCTACATGGGGATCGCCACACCGACCGAGGCCGCGGCCGTCGGCGTTTTCCTGGCCTTTGTTTCCGCCCTTCTGGAAAAACGGCTGGGCTGGGAGCTCGTCTCCGGTGTGGCCATGGACGTGGTCAAGGTCACGACCATGATCCTCTGGATCACCATCGGGGCGCGGGCCTTCGTCGCGATTTTCACCGGAACGGGCGGGGCCGACTTCCTTCTGTCCTTCATTCAGAACATGGAAGCGAACCGCTGGATCGTGCTGGCCGTAATGCTCGGAATTCTGTTCTTTCTGGGCATGTTTCTCGATGAGATGGGCATCATCCTGCTCTGCGTTCCGGTGTTCCTGCCGGTCATCGACTTTCTGGAGTTCGACCGGCTCTGGTTCGGCATTCTCTTCCTGGTGTCCGCCCAGATGGCGTATATCTCGCCGCCTTTCGGCTACACGCTGTTCTACATGAAAGGCGTCTTGCCGGCAGGGATCGGCATGGGAACGGTCTATCGCGCGATCGTGCCTTTCATCCTCCTCCAGGCGCTCGGCATTCTCATCTGCGCCCTCTTCCCGGAGCTGGTGCTCTGGCTTCCTCAATCCATGATCAAATAGCAGACAGGACATCCGATGAGCGACGTCACTTCGTCCCGAATTGAAGGCTTCCACAAGATGGATCCGGCGGCCCGCCTTCAGGCCGTCGCCCGCCAGGCCGGCCTGGACAACGAAGCGGTCGCCGGGCTTGCCGACGCGGCTTCCGGCCAGATCGACCTGGCCGACCGGCTCGTGGAAAACGCGATCACCAGCATGGCCATTCCAGTCGGTATAGCCACCAACATGACCGTCGACGGCAGGGATGTGCTCGTTCCGATGGCAACCGAGGAATCCTCCGTCATCGCCGCGGTCTGCAATTCCGCCAAGCGCTGCCGCGCGACCGGCGGTTTCAAGACCTCGACCAGCGGTCCGGTGATGGCGGCGCAGATCCAGCTTCTTGACGCCAGCGATCCGGAAAACGTCCGTCTGAAGGTTCTGGAACGCTACGACGAGATCAAGGCCATCTGCGACGAGACCGATCCGCTGCTTCTCAAATTCGGCGGGGGGTTCCGGGAACTCGACATTCGTGTGATCGACAGCGCCGAAGGTCCCATGACCATCGTGCATATCGTTGTCGATACCCGCGACGCGATGGGCGCGAACGCGGTGAACAGCATGGCCGAGGCGCTGGCGCCGAAGCTGGAGGAATGGACCGGGGCCCGCAGCCTGTTGCGGATCCTGACCAATCTCGCCGACCGGCGCGTGGCGCGTGTCCGCGCCGTCTGGCCCGTCGAGGAAATCGGCGGCGAGCAGGTTCGGGACGACATGCTGTCGGCCTATTATTTCGCCGATTCCGACCCTTACCGGGCAGCCACCCACAACAAGGGCATCATGAACGGCATCAGCGCCGTGGTGCTTGCGACCGGGAACGACACGCGGGCCATCGAGGCCGGCGCGCACGCTTTCGCCGCGAAGGACGGCTGGTACCGCTCCATGTCCCGCTGGGAAAAGGACGCGGACGGAAATCTCGTCGGCATTCTTGAAATGCCCATGGCCGTCGGCCTCATCGGCGGCGCGACGAAGATCCATCCGACGGCCCAGGCCAACCTCAAGATCCTCGGCGTCAAGACGGCGGACGAACTGGCCCGCATCATCGTCTCCGTTGGTCTTGCCCAGAATTTCGGCGCCATGCGCGCCCTGGCCACCACGGGCATCCAGAAAGGCCACATGGCCCTTCATGCGCAGAATGTGGCCCTGATGGTCGGCGCCACCGGTGACGAGATCGACAAGGTCGCCGCCGAGCTGAAGGCTCTCGGCAAGGTCCGGCAGGATATTGCCGAGGAAATTCTCGCCCGCCTGCGCAGCGGCGCCTGATCCGTCTGCCGGTTTCTGGAGGCCGTCGCACCCACGGCGGTCTCAAAATCGGGAAATCTGACAAGCTCTCCAACATTGTGGGCAGGATCTTCACAGCGATCCTGCGCAACTCCTTGGAGCGGTGTGCTACGCAAAGTGACTTTTTAGCCCGCCAGAGACCATTTGCCTCTTTTCCAGCCGGGTAGGTGCTGTATCCTTTTTTTCAGGATGAAAACGGACCTGATCGATCTGCGCGCGGCCCGAACCGCGGATTGCGACGCGCTTGCCGGCATTCACAGCGAGGCCTGGCTCGGCGCTTACCGCGGCGTTTTGCATGGCGTGGAGTTGCAGAAAATGGTTTCGAGGCGCAGTGCGGGCTGGTGGCGCGGCGCGCTCGCGCGCGGCGTCGACATCAAGATCCTCAGTATCGCCGACGTTCCCGCCGGATACTCCACCTACGGCCCGTGCCGCCTGCGCGAAACGGGAATGGAAGGGGAGATCTACGAACTCTACCTGAAACCGGAATACCAGGGCCTGGGCTTCGGCCGCACGCTTTTCAAGAACGTCAGGGAAACCCTGGACTCCAGGAGCCTGAAGGGGCTTGCCGTCCAGGTTCTGTCCGAAAATCACCCGGCGCGTGCCTTCTACAAGGCCCTTGGAGGCAGGCTGGCCGCGAAATCGTGGCACCGGGTCGGCGGCAAAAGGCTGGAGCTGTCCATTTATGCCTGGCCCCAGGTCAAGTCCTGAAGCCGTCGTCTGCCCGGTCTGGCGAAACGGTGCCTCAGTTCAGAATTCCCGGCGTTCCGAGAACAGCCGGCTGCTGGCTGCAGTCGAAGTTTCCAGCCATCGAGTCCGCCGCCTGCCGTGCCAATATGTTGGCGTTCTTGTTGGCCTGCGCGTCGATGCGGGCGATCTGGCAGGTGCCTCCGCCGGGCCTGAGCTGGGTAACGATGAGCACGCTTCCGGTTCCGACCCCGTCGGGATAGCTCGGAAACCAGCGCAATATGGTCGCGAACGGCACTCCGCCGCGCAGGCGCCATTCCAGCGTGTCGTTGACGGTGTTGAAATTGGGCAGGGTCTGGCGGGAGGCCGGTTCGTCGTCCGCATGGGGGCCGAAGGAGACGAACATGCGCAAGTCTCCCTCGGCGACAAAAACCGTCTGTCCCTGATATCCACGGCACTCAACGGATCCGCCGGACGTGCCTTCCTCGAGGTCCGCAGGGGAGACCTCCACACAGGCATCAAAGTCGATCTTGGTGTAGGCGCTGGTTATATCCGCGGCATTCGCACCGGACGCGACGAAAATCAGGACAAGCGAAAAGAGCAGGCCCGACACCTCCGTCGCGAAAAAGTTGAACCGCGTCATCGTTTCGCCTCCCGCGCAAATCATCGTCGGCATGAAGGCACGTTAAGCAATTAGGTGCAATGCAAAATTAAAGGCTTGAACTTCTCCGAAGGGATTGCGATAGACGCTGCGAAAGCAACAGGAGTCATGCAATGCGTATCGATGCTGTGCCGATCGGGAATAATCCTCCGGAAGACATAAACGTCATCGTTGAAGTGTCCGTCGGCGGCGAACCGATCAAATACGAGATGGACAAGGAAGCCGGCGCAATGTACGTCGACCGCTTCCTCTACACGCCGATGCGGTATCCTGGGAACTACGGCTTCGTTCCGCACACGCTCTGCGGCGACGGCGACCCGATCGACGTGGTGGTCGTCAACCAGCGTCCGATCGTGCCCGGCGCGATCATGAACTGCCGTGCGATCGGCGTGCTCCTGATGGAAGACGAGTCCGGCCAGGACGAGAAAATCATCGCCGTGCCGACCCACAAGCTGACCAAGCGCTATGACAGTGTCCACGACGTGACCGACCTTCCGGAGATCACGATCCAGCAGGTCAAGCACTTCTTCGAGCACTACAAGGACCTAGAGCCCGGCAAGTGGGTGAAGGTTACGGGCGTCGAAGGCGCCGAGGCCGCCAAGAAGATGATCGTGGAATCGATCGAGCGCGCCAAAAAGGAAGCCGCTGAATAAGCGGACCCTGATTGCTGACAGACCCCGCGAACTCCTTGAACGGAGTTGATGACGATCAAAGGGTTTGTCAGCGCTCCAAGCCGCTGAACAAGCGGCTTGGCATCAAGGTGCGGCTCGGTCCGCGGGACGCCGCGCCTGCATCCCTAGTCCCCCCAATTCAACTGATCCTGACGACTGGCGCGAGCGTTTCGGCGAACGCGGGGCGGCTGCTTGTTGCGGTTTTCCCTGAAACACTGGCAGCGGCGGAAGACCGCCGCTGCCGAAGATCCTAGAAGTGAACGGACTTCGTATCGATCGGTTTTTGAAGCGGCGGGGCGAATTTGGTCAGTTCGATCCCTTCCACGGATGCCTTGTACTCCTCGATCGTCGGGGTCCGCCCGAGGATCGCGGACAGCACCACGACCGGTGTCGAAGCGAGCAGGGACTCGCCCTTCTTGTCTGCGGAATCCTCCACAACGCGGCCCTTGAAAAGGCGCGTGGACGTGGCCAGGACCGTGTCGCCCTTCGCGGCTTTTTCCTGGTTGCCCATGCACAGGTTACAGCCGGGACGCTCCAGGTAGAGGATGTTTTCGTATTCCGTACGGGCGGTGTTCTTCGGCGCACTGTCGTCGAATTCGAAGCCCGAGTATTTTTCAAGAATACCCCAGTCGCCTTCCTCTTTCAGTTCGTCGATGATGTTGTAGGTCGGCGCGGCCACCACCAGAGGCGCCTTGAACTCGACCTTGTCGTTCTTCTTCTCAAGGTTCTTGAGCATCTGGGCGACGATCTTCATGTCGCCCTTGTGGACCATGCACGAACCGACGAAGCCGAGGTCCACCTTTTTCTCACCCCTGTAGTAGGAGACCGGGCGGATGGTGTCGTGGGTGTATCTCTTGGAGACATCCTCGTTGTTGACGTCCGGGTCGGCGATCATGGGCTCGTCGATCTGGTCGAGATCCACGACGACTTCCGCGAAATACTTTGCATTGTCGTCCGGTTTCAAGGCCGGCTTCTCGCCTGACCGGATTTCCGCGATCCGCTTGTCGGCCTTGTCGATCAGTCCCTGAAGAACCCTGGCGCCGTTGTCCATGCCCTTGTCGATCATGATCTGGATGCGGCTCTTGGCGATTTCCAGGGATTCGATCAGCGTGTCGTCGTTGGAGATGCAGATGGAGGCCTTGGCCTTCATTTCCGCCGTCCAGTCGGTGAAGGTGAATGCCTGGTCGGCGAGCAGGGTGCCGATATGAACCTCGATGATGCGGCCCTGGAAGACGTTGTCGCCGAACTGCTTCAGCATCTGCGCCTGGGTCGCATGGACGACGTCGCGGAAGTCCATGTGGTCCTTCATGGTGCCCTTGAAGGTCACCTTCACCGACTCGGGGATCGGCATGGTGGCTTCACCGGTAGCCAGGGCCAGCGCAACGGTTCCGGAATCGGCGCCGAACGCCACGCCCTTGGACATGCGGGTGTGGCTGTCGCCGCCGATGATGATCGCCCAGTCGTCGATGGTGATGTCGTTCAGGACCTTGTGGATCACGTCCGTCATCGGATGATAGACGTTCTTCGGATCGCGCGCCGTGATCAGGCCGAACCTGTTCATGAAGCTCATGAGCTTGGGGATATTGGCCTGGGCCTTCAGGTCCCAGACGGACGCCGTGTGGCAGCCGGACTGGTAGGCGCCGTCGACGGTCGGCGCGATCACTGTCGCCGCCATGGCTTCCAGCTCCTGCGACGTCATCAGCCCGGTCGTGTCCTGCGACCCGACGATGTTCACCTTCACGCGGACATCCGAACCCGCATGCAGGACCTTGCCTTCGGTGACGCCGAGAGCGTTCTTGTTGAAGATCTTCTCGACGGCCGTCAGGCCCTGGCCCTCGTGGGAAATCTCCTTGGAGGGTGCAAAAACGGGCGGCAGGTCGATGCCGAGCGTTTCGGCGGCGAAGCTCTGCAGTTTCTTGCCGAAGACAATGGCGTAAGAGCCGCCGGCCTTCATGAATTCGACCTTTTGCGGGGTCAGGGACGAGGAAACGTCAACCAGTTCCTCGCCGCCATCTTCTCTCAGGAGCTTTTTGGTCCTGGTGTTGATCGTCAGAACGGTGCCGGTTTCAACGGAGTATTTCTGTTCCAGAACCGGGCTGTCGTCGTTGTTCAGGATCGGGTTGCCGTTTTCGTCGAGCTTCTTGACCCAGTTCTTCAGGTCGATGCCGATGCCGCCGGTCACGCCCACGGTCGTCAGGAAGATCGGCGAAATGCCGTTGGTGCCGGCGACCACCGGAGCGATGTTCACGAAGGGAACATAGGGGCTGGCCGGCTTGCCGGTCCAAAGGGCGACGTTGTTGACGCCGGACATGCGCGAGGAGCCCACACCCATGGTGCCCTTTTCGGCGATCAGCATGACGCGCTTGTCCGGGTGCTGCAGCTTCAGCGCCTCGATTTCCTTCTGCGCGGCTTCGGAAATCATGCACTTGCCGTGCAGTTCGCGGTCCGAACGGGAATGGGCCTGGTTGCCCGGAGACAGCAGGTCGGTGGAAATGTCGCCTTCGGCGGCGACATAGGTGACGACCTTGATTTCCTCGTCGATGTCGGGAAGCTTGGTGAAGAACTCGGCCTGGGCGTAGCTTTCCAGAATGTCTCTGGCGATTTCGTTACCCGCCTCGTAGGCCGTCTTAAGCCGGTCGGTGTCGGCGTCGTAAAGGAAGACCTGGGTCTTGAGAACTTCGGCCGCGTCCTTCGCGATCGACACGTCATCGCCAAGCGCCAGATCGAGCAGAACCTCGACCGAGGGGCCACCCTTCATGTGGGAGAGAAGTTCGAAGGCGAACGCCGGCGTGATCTCTTCGACCTTGGAGCTGCCGAGAATGATCTCTTTCAGGAACTTCGCCTTGGCTCCGGCCGCGCTCGTGGTGCCGGGCAGGGTGTTGTAGATGAAGAACTTGAGAGACTCGGCCCGGTGTTCGTTGCCGGTGTCCTTGATCTGGGCGACGATTTCCTCAACGAGGGCGGCGTCTTCGATGGGCTTGGGATGCAGGCCCTGGCCTTTGCGTGTCTCGATCTCTTTAAGGTAGTCTTGGTACAAGCTCATGATGGTCCCGGCGTCCTGATTTCGGTTGGCGCTTGTTTACCGGGTCGCTGTCGGTCTGGCGAGCCGGAAAAAGCTGGCTGAGCGCGGTCATAATCTAGTATACAATGGTATGCAATATTTTTCGAATCCGAATGGAAGGAAACCTTTTCCGTTGCCGCGCGT
Organism: Roseibium aggregatum; assembly: GCF_017309185.1. Taxonomy (GTDB): domain Bacteria; phylum Pseudomonadota; class Alphaproteobacteria; order Rhizobiales; family Stappiaceae; genus Roseibium; species Roseibium aggregatum_B. The sequence goes on from NZ_JAEKJZ010000006.1 coordinate 426,205, forward strand.
TCGCTCACCGGGATTTTAAGAGACAGACCGCACCTTCATCAATGGGCCGAAAGTTCCTAAATGGAAGGGGCCGGCCTGTCCCCCTTGGTTTGCGGGACCTGTCTGGCGAAGGAAGCCAAAGATTGCTATAGGGGCGACGCATTATTTCGCGGCGGCGAAGGAGGGAGAGGCTCTCTGTTCTGCCCGGGCGGAAGTGCGCCGGACGAGGGGCCGTTTCGGCTCCGCCCCGGAGCCTTGAGAGAATATGTCAGGACCCCGGCTTCAGACGCGGACCGGGCCTGAGGACAATGAAGGAGATCGCGCGCCGTGACTCAGTCCCTCGACAGCTTTAAAGCCAAAAAGACCCTTCAGGTCGGCGACAAGACCTACACCTATTTCTCCATTCCCGAAGCCGAGAAGAACGGCCTGACCGGCGTTTCCAGGCTGCCTTTCTCACTGAAGGTGGTTCTGGAAAACCTGCTGCGCTTCGAAGACGGCCGCACGGTCACCAGAGAGGACATCGTCGCCTGCGCGGAATGGCTGAAGACCCGAAAATCGTCCCACGAGATCTCCTACCGTCCGGCGCGCGTCCTGATGCAGGACTTTACCGGCGTTCCCGCGGTGGTCGATCTGGCCGCCATGCGCGACGCGGCCGTGAAGCTCGGCGGCGATCCGGAGAAGGTCAATCCGCTGGTGCCGGTGGACCTGGTCATCGACCACTCGGTGATGATCGACTATTTCGGCACGAAGGACGCGTTCAAGAAGAACGTCGAACTGGAATACGAGCGCAACCAGGAACGCTACGAGTTCCTGCGCTGGGGCCAGTCCGCCTTCGACAACTTCCGCGCCGTGCCGCCGGGAACCGGCATCTGTCACCAGGTGAACCTGGAATATCTGGCCCAGACCGTCTGGACCAGGGAGGAAGACGGCGAAACCGTCGCCTACCCGGACACGCTGGTCGGCACCGACAGCCACACCACCATGGTCAACGGCCTTGCGGTCCTGGGTTGGGGCGTCGGCGGCATCGAGGCGGAAGCGGCCATGCTCGGCCAGCCGATCTCCATGCTGATTCCGGAAGTCATCGGCTTCAAGCTGACCGGCAAGCTCAACGAAGGCATCACCGCGACCGACCTTGTGCTGCGCGTCGTGGAAATGCTGCGCCAGAAGGGCGTGGTCGGCAAATTCGTGGAATTCTACGGCCCCGGCCTCGACAATCTCAGCCTGGAAGACGCCGCCACCATTGCCAACATGGCGCCGGAATACGGCGCGACCTGCGGCTTCTTCCCTGTCGACAGCGACACGCTGAAATATCTGCATGCAACCGGCCGTGACAAGGACCGTGTGGCCCTGGTCGAGGACTACGCCAAGGCCCAGGGCATGTTCCGCTCCGGCTCCGAGGAACCGGAGTTCACAGACACGCTGGAACTCGACATTTCCACCGTCGTTCCGTCCATCTCCGGCCCGAAACGCCCGCAGGACCGCATCAACCTTTCCGACGCCGCTGCGGGCTTCGCCAGGACCATGGCCGAAGAGTTCAAGAAGGCAGATGAGCTTTCCAGGCGCGTCGCCGTGGAGGGCAAGGACCACGATCTCGGCAACGGCGACGTAGTGATCGCCGCGATCACGTCCTGCACCAACACCTCCAACCCGTCCGTGCTGATCGGCGCCGGCCTTGTGGCGCGCAACGCGCTGGAAAAAGGCCTGACCGTCAAGCCGTGGGTGAAGACCTCGCTGGCGCCCGGTTCCCAGGTGGTGACCGACTATCTGGAGAAGGCCGGCGTGCAGTCGGATCTCGACGCCCTCGGCTTCACGCTGGCGGGCTATGGTTGCACCACCTGTATCGGCAACTCCGGTCCGCTCGATCCGGCGATCTCCAAGGCGATCAACGACAACGACCTGATCGCCTGCTCGGTGCTCTCCGGCAACCGCAACTTCGAAGGCCGGGTCAATCCGGATGTGCGCGCCAATTACCTGGCCTCGCCGCCGCTGGTGGTCGCCTACGCCATTGCCGGCAACCTCAACATCAACATCTCCGAGGACCCGCTGGGCGAAGACAAGGACGGCAACCCGGTTTACCTAAAGGACATCTGGCCGACCACGGAACAGATCACCGGCCTGATCCGGTCCTCCATCAACGAGGACATGTTCCGCGAGCGCTACGGCGACGTCTTCAAGGGCGACGCGCATTGGCAGGCGATCAAGGTCGAAGGCGGCCTGACCTACACCTGGCCGTCCGGCTCGACCTACGTCCAGAACCCGCCCTACTTCGAAGGCATGACCATGGAGCCCAAGCCGCTTCAGGACATCGAGGGCGCGGCGGTTATGGGCTTGTTCCTGGACTCCATCACCACCGACCATATTTCCCCGGCCGGCAACATCAAGCTGGACAGCCCGGCGGGCAAATATCTCTCCGAGCACCAGGTCGCCCAGAAGGACTTCAACTCCTACGGCTCCCGTCGCGGCAACCACGAGGTCATGATGCGCGGCACCTTCGCCAATATCCGCATCAAGAACCAGATGGTTCCGGGCGTCGAGGGCGGCGTCACCATGAAGGACGGCAAGCAGGAGTGGATCTACGACGCCTGCATGGACTACAAGGAGGCGGGCGTTCCGCTGGTGATCTTCGCCGGCAAGGAATACGGCACCGGCTCGTCCCGTGACTGGGCGGCCAAGGGCACCAACCTCCTCGGTGTACGCGCGGTCATCGCCCAGTCGTTCGAGCGCATTCACCGCTCCAACCTGGTCGGCATGGGCGTCATTCCGCTCACCTTCAAGGAAGGCGAAAGCTGGCAGTCCCACGGCATCAAGGGCACCGAGCGCGTGACCATCAAGGGCATCGCCGATATCCAGCCGCGCCAGATGATGGACGTGGAAGTCACCTATGAAGACGGCACCACGAAAACCATCGAGTGTCTGTGCCGGGTCGATACGCTGGACGAGCTGGAGTACATCAAGGCCGGAGGCATCCTGCACTATGTGCTGCGGAACCTGGTGACGAGCTGAGGGTTCTTGCCAGACAGCATGACAACATTCGAGCGGGCCCTTCGGGGCCCGTTTTGCTTTCCGACACCCCCCTCGGACGGTTATTCCGGACAGCGAGCCGCGAAGCGGCATCGCGTGAGCCGGAAACCGGACATCAGCGCGCGCGATAGCGAGCACCAAGTCTCCCTTTTCTGTCATGACTTGAATAATGAGCGCCTTTGGCGCGGAAGATTTCTGGGTTCCGGATCTGCGCTCGGCTGGCACCTCACGTGTCCGGAATGACAATCGAGAGGCCCGGTTTCACTGACCGGCCAGATGGGTATTTCTCGCGACGAAGAATCGCGCGGGTTTGCTTGGGCTGACTTTCAACCCTGACCTCAACCTGAGGGTGGGTAACAATTCACCTTCCCCTAATGATTTAATTCTGTAAAAATAATCCCATAGTCTTCAGATCCGCTGTTTTTCGTATTCATTGAATTTGTCGTTGGGGGATTTGGCTGTCATGTCTTTGAACTACACCGGTCTTCGCAGGTTCAAGAAGAAGGCGGAAGCAAAGCGGTGCGCCGGGCGGTTGCTTTCGATCCGTAAGCGGCTCGCCCCTCTCAGGCAGCGCAAGAGCGACAGCACGCTGTTGCTGGCGACCTGGAATATCCGCGACTTCGATTCAAACAAGTTCAAATGGGGGCCCAGGCTTCCCGAGACCTTCTATTATCTCGCCGAGATGATCTCCCATTTCGATCTCGTCGCCATCCAGGAGGTCAACCGGGATCTGACGCCCTTGCGCAAGCTCATGGATATCCTCGGCCGCGAATGGGACTATATCGTCACCGATACGACGGAAGGCTTCGGCGGCAACGCGGAGCGCATGGCCTTCGTCTACAACACCGAGAAGGTCTGGTTCCGCAAGATCGCCGGTGAGGTCGTGCTGCCGGACGGCCAGCTCGTGGTGACCGAGAAGACCAAGAAGACCGAGGACGGCGTCATCGAGTCCAAGTCGGTCAAGAACCAGTTCGCCCGCACGCCCTTCCTGGTGGCCTTCCAGTCCGGCTGGTTCAAATTCTCGCTCTGCACCGTGCATATCTATTTCGGATCCGAGTCCGGAGCCAAGCTGAAGCGCCGGGTCGACGAGATCAAGCGCCTGGTGAAGTTCTTCGCCGACCGGCAGGACAAGGAGAACCGGCAGACCAGGGACGGGCTCGGCAACGTCGAGAATTACATTCTGCTCGGCGATTTCAATGTGGTCAGCCCCGAGCACAAGACCATGCAGGCTCTCAAGAGCAACGATTTCGTCGTTCCGAAGGAAATCGACGGCGACGAGGTGCGCAAGGAGGGCGAGCACTACTACGACCAGATCGCGACGCGGGTCAGAGACAAGCGTTTCAAGGTCGTCGCTGGCGGCATGATCGACATGTTCGAGGATGTCTTCCGGGACGATGCGGCCGACCGGAAGCTCTACAGCAGCCACGTGCCGAAGAAGGACACGGAGAAAAATCCGGAATATGCGGCGAAGGATGCGGAGGCCCGCTACCGCAAATGGCGGACCTGGCAGATGTCGGACCACGCGCCGCTGTGGATCGAGATCGAGACGGATTTTTCCGAGCATTATCTTCAGGAGATCGCCGGGGAGTGAACCGCCTGCGGGCAATTGATGGGGGGAAAGATGGTTTGGAAAATCATTGAAACCGGTCGCGTGGGCCATCGTATCGGACGTGTTGCCGGTCTGTCGCTTGCTTTGCTCTGCCTCGGGCTGTCCACTGTCCTGGCGCAGACGAAAACGGTGCAGGTGAAACCTGATGGGGTGGTTGAACTCCTGAAGACGGAAAAGGGGCTCGAAGGCACGGCAACGGTCAAATACGGTCGGGTCAAGTTCGTCGAGGACGTGAATGCGGACGATGCCAACGTCTTGCTCTATTTCCCGCCGGCGCAGGCGGGACAGTTCACCGACACCGTGACCTATAAACTCCAGGGTGACACCGACACGACGGACGTGACGGTGCGGGTGCAGGAGGATTACGGCCCCTGGCAAAGCGAGGAGATCTACTCGGAATCCTTCAAGGCGGTGTTCATCCTTTTCATTCTCGCGGTGCTGGTCGAGAGCGGACTGCAGCTCCTGTTCAGATGGCGGCCTTACCTGAGGATCTTCGACACTTCGTCGACCAATGCTTTGATCGCGTTTGCTTTCTCCTTTCTTCTCGTGCACCTGTTTAGCCTGGATGTTGTGACAGACCTCTTCAATATCTACACCCAGCCGACGGAAATTCAGCCGAACTTTCTTCCCGGTTACCTTCTGACGGCCATGATCATCGCCGGCGGCAGCGCAGGGGTGAATCGGCTGCTGCGCACCTTCGGCTTCCGTCCGATCGATCTGCCGGAGGAAGTTGTCGGACTGAAGGACGACAGCATCGCCTGGATTTCCGTCACCCTTGACCGGGACAAGGCCGAGGGGCCGGTCGATGTGCTTTACGGTGAAGAAGGCAAGGAAAAAGTTATCGGTACCATCCCCGGAAATGGTGATATGAACTGGCTGTCGTCGCTGTTTTTCCGCAACAAGGGCCGCTTTCCACCAAGCGGCGGTTACGCCGTCGATCCTGGCGGTCCGTCTTGCGTGGTCAGGCTCGAGGCCCCCGGGGTGACCGGTGAGGCGCTGGACAAGGCCAAGTGGGGCCCGAACCCCATCGGCAAACGCGCGGTGATCGACCTGAAACTGAAGTTGTGAGTGCAGGCGGCAATCCTGCCTCAGGTGATCCCTGTCACATCTCCCGGTGCGTCCGGCGTCTATGCTCATTGACGACATTCCCGGGGAAGCAAAGCGACGCCTCGATTTCACGCGTGCCGTCGGGCTGAGGAAGCGGACGGTGCCCTGGCTGTCATTCGTGTGATTGTCAGGCGCCTGAAAACGGTGTTTGCTGCCCTGACGGTTTCGTTATTTTTGATTGATGGGGGAAGTCATGAAAGCAATCGCAGCCGGAGCCATCTTGCTTGCTGTCTCCGGGCAGGCCAGTCTCGCGGATCCATGTCAGGACAAGTTCACGGAACTTTACCTGCAGCTTGACCAGGGCGTTCCGACGAAAACCGCGGTGACGACCGAATTCAAGGGCGCGCCGGCGACGACAAACGACTTCCTCTATCTCAATCAGGACCACTATCTGACCGTTCCGACCTCGCCGGCCGGTCCCTGGGTGCTGGGCTACGGCAACGTGCTTTACCAGTCCTCGGACGAGGGCAAGACCTGGGCGAAGGTGCGCGAGATGGACACGGCCCAGAACGCCGACGGCGCAAGGCAGGCCAAGATGGACAATGCGGCCACCATCCGCAACACCGCCTGCAGCGAGGAAGAGGTTTCCGGAGAGCCGGTCGACGTCGTGGCGGCGGACATCACCGTGAGCCAGGGCATGGTCACCGAAAACCGCTACACCTACTGGGTCCGCAAGAGCGACGGTTTCATCGTCAAGGCGGTCTACGACACCAAGGCGCCGAATTTCGAGATGCTGACGACACAGGTCATCGAAAAGGCCCCGGAGCTGACCCTGCCCACGCCGGAGTGAGGCGGGGATATTCGGCTCCAAAGTGTCGGTAAGTTGAGGTGCTTGGCCCCGTGTTCTTCCGTGTTCAAGGGGATCGGGTTATGGCCGAAGCGCTGGCCACAAGCTACAGGTCATCTCTCCCTGTGGGAGAGGGAGCTTGGCTGAGCGAAATTTACCGCCTCACCCTCGCCCGCGATAGGGCGGGACGCCCTGGTCGGGGATCCAGACGCCTTCGGGCGCGGGGCCGGTCTGGTAGAAGACGTCGATCGGGATGCCGCCGCGTGGATACCAGTAGCCGCCGATCCTGAGCCACTCCGGATCGAGCAGGCCGACGAGGCGCTTGCCGATGGAGACCGTGCAGTCCTCGTGAAAGGCGCCGTGGTTGCGAAAAGCGCCCAGGAAGAGTTTCAGGGACTTCGATTCAACCAGAAAATCCTTCGGCACATAGTCGATCACCAGATGGGCGAAATCCGGCTGGCCGGTGATCGGGCAGAGCGAGGTGAATTCCGGAGCGACGAAGCGAACCATGTATTTCGTTCCGGCTTGAGGGTTCGGCACCTTTTCCAGAACGGCCTGGTCCGGATCCTGCGGAAGCTCTGTCGCTGCGCCGAGCTGGGTCAGGTTTTCGTAGATGTTTTTGTCGGTCATGGGATTGTTCCTGAGCTGATAGCAAGCGTCATTGACTATGAGCGAGCTGCCCGGCCGGCAGGCCATCGGTCAGCTCATGGTCTCGTGCGTGTCCGTGCGCAAGGGACATGCACTCCAGTCCGCCGGAACGGATGACGTGTGTATGCATCGGCGTGGTCCCTTGTTTTCGCTCTCGGCGCCTGTTGCGGCGCCCTTCACCGGGTGGGCTGCGACCGGTGGTTCCCCTTGCGGGGAACGGCGGCGTTTTAGCAGTTTGGGGAAAAAAGGAAAGGGCGGCCGCATCGACAAACTGTGACGCCGCCGTCTTGCGTGTTCCGGCCCATGACCTACTGTCTTCAGACTCCGACGGGGTCAGGCCATGAGGCCCTGTACTCGAACCAGGTTTTTTAAGGTGAATGTCGTGCTCACGATGGTCCGCCGACTTCTCGGTCTTGAGGAGCCGGTTAAAGACGAAGGGCCGCCTTCCGGTGTAAGCGAAGGCGGGAAGACTACTGGGACGTCCGGGCGGAGTCCGACGGGCGGTGATCTGCGTGAGACGATGGAGTTCGTCTCTCAAGAAGGCCTCGACCGGATACTGGAGACCGCCAGCGATCAGATCTCAGTCTTTGCCACCACCCGCCCCGAGCTCATGAAGGGCACCGCCGATGAGATGCTTGGCGCCTTGATCGGAGAGCTTGACGCACGCCTTTCCGCGCAGGTGAACGAAATCCTGCATCACCCGTCCTTTCAGTCCCTGGAGAGCGCCTGGCGTGGTCTGGACTATCTGCTTTCCAACGTCGAGTGGGATGCGGGCCTGAAGCTTCGGGTGATGAACATTAGCCGGGGCGATCTGCGGTCGGCGCTGTTGCACGCGCCAGAGGAGACTTCGACGCGATCGCCTCTTTCCGAGGCGCTGTTCGAAGGCGTCTATCGATCCCCAGACGGGGTGCCTTACGGCCTTCTGGTGCTGGATCACTCGGTCGGGGATTGCGAAGAAGATGCCAACATCCTGAGTGAATTCGCCCGGATCTGCGCGAAGGCCCAGACGCCGTTGCTCACCGGCCTGTCGCCGGGGACCTGCTCCTCGGACGGGTTTGCCGAAGCGCGAAAGGCAAAGGGTGAGCCCGAGCCGCCCGTGCTCGGTCAACCGGCCTGGGCCGAATTGCGCCGGAATGAGATCAGCCGGTACATCGGCCTGTGCCTGCCCAGGATGCTTGGGCGGCGTCCCTACAGCGACAAGGTCAGTCCGACCGCGGGTTTTGCTTTCGAGGAAGAGGCTTCGGTCGGGTCGGCTTCCGATTTTCTCTGGATCAATGCGGCCTTTGCCATGGCCGCGAACATCGGCCGGGCGGTGAAGACCTACGGTTGGGGCGTCCGGATCCGCGGGTTCGACAGCGGCGGCGAGGTGATTGGCCTGCCGGAGGTTCCGATGCCGTCCGCCGGGGAGACTGCCGGGGTGATGCCGCCGGTGGAAATCGTGATCGGCGAGCGCCGCGAAGCGCAACTGGCGGAGGCCGGGACGATGCCTCTTCTTTATCGAAAGGCCAGCGCGAAGCCGGTCTTTTTCTCGGCACAGTCCCTGAACATGCCATGTGCTGACGATGATCTGGACCCGGAAGCGAAAACAGAAGGCCGGGTGCTCAGCCGCCTGCCTTATCTGCTCTGCGCGACGCGCTACGCGCATCCTGTGATGCGCATGGCGGCGGATTGGCGCGCGCCGCGAGACGAGGCCTTCGAGGCCCATGTCCAGGCCTGGCTCGACTCGATGGTCTGTTCGCAGCCATGGGCGGTGGAGCCCGCGCGCAGGGCGTCGTCCCCGCTTCAAGACGCAACCTTCACCTTGTCCGAAGGGAGTTCCGGACGCCGGGCGGAGCTGGTGATTCTTCCGGGCTATCAGCTGGAGGGCATCGGGGTGCCGATCAGGCTGCAGCTGACGCTGCCGGAGAGAACGGGTGCCGGATCCGAGTGAAGCGGATTGCGGGTCTCACGCCCAGATCGCCATCCTGAGCCCCTTGCCATCGCGCTGAAAGTCCTTCGGGAACGGCTCGGCTTCTTCCTTGAAAATCCGCTCCGCGATCAGGCTGTTCGCCGCCGCATCCAGCAGATCGTCCCGGCCGCAGCCTTTCGGTGGGGGGTGATCGAGAAAATTACCGGACAGGCCCTTTGACACCAGCAGATCCCGGCGCTGGTCGAGGCCAGGCCCGTTGGCGCGGCTTTTGACTTTTTTCGGCAGGCTCATTTCAGCCTCGCCGTTCAGCCGCCAGAAGGCGAGTTCCGGGTGAACCTCGTAGACCCGTTCCTCCACGTCCGGGGTCATCAGCGCGTCGATCTCCCGGATCTTCGGGAACAGGTAAAAGCACTGTTTGGAGACTTTCTTCGGCGGTTCCGAGGTTTCCAGCGAAGTCTCGCAGGCCTGCCGGTAGTCGTCCTCGTAAACGGCGGTGCGCGAGGGCACGGTGAAGACGGAGGACTGGCGCATGCCGAGGTGCCCGCGGGCGGCCTTTTCCGGGCCGCGACCGTTCGGTCCGATCCGGTCGGGCAGGCCGATGGGCATGTCGACGGCGATGACGGTTAACTCGGGCTTGAAGGTCAGCAGTCCGGCGAAAGTGGAAAAAAGATGAAGTTCTGGGCTGTCCGGGTCATTCAGATTGCGCAGGACGGCAACCCAGCCGCCTTTGCAGCCGTCGACGCCCGCAACCCAGGTGTCAGGCACGGGCCTTGGTCTCGAGCACCCGGCGCGAGGTTACCAGCGCCATGGCCTTGACGACCGACTGCTGTTCCTCGGCGAAGAGCAGCTCGTCCGCGCCCTTCTTAACGCTTCTGGCAACCAGCTCGAAGACGGAGGCGGACGCACGCTTGAGCGCATCCTCGTCATTCAGACCGGAAAGCAGATTGGTCAGGAACAGTCCGGCGATCAGGTCGCCCGTTCCATGCGGCGGATTGGGAATAGCGGCGTGCTCGGCGGCGACGGCGCCGCGCGGACCGGCCAGAAGATTGGCAATGGCGTTGCGGCGCAAGGCCGGGGACGATGTCACGAGAACCCGTTCGTTGCCGAGGGTGCGCGCCGCCGCCAGCGCCTGCATTTCGCTCGTGACTTCGCGGTCTGTCAGCCAGCCGAGTTCGAAGGCGTTCGGCGTGACAATGTCGGCCAGCGGCACGAGTTCGTCGCGGATGGCCTGCGCCGTCGCCTTGGGAACATAGAGCGTGCCGCCATTGTCGCCCAGATCGTCCCCCATGATGGGATCGCACAGATAGGGCGCATCCGGATTGGCCGCCTTGACCGCCTTGACCAGTCTGGCGATCGCCGCAGCCTGGTCCGGATCGCCAAGGTAGCCGCTGACAACCGCGCCGATTTCATCGAGCCGGGGAGAGGCTGCCAGGTCCGCCGCGATCGCCGCGAATTCTCCGGCCGGCGGAACGATCCGTGTCGCCTTGCCGTGGCCGGGATGCCAGGGCAGGAGAACGGTCGGCAAAAACCAGACCGCGTGTCCCAGGCGCTCCAGGGTGAAGGTCAGGCCTCGGCCGCTGATCCCGCCGCGCACCACCTGGGATGTGACCACAAGAACGGGCTTTTTCCGTGGCTCGGGCGCTCCCGGCTGCATCATCTCGGTCGACCTTTGAAAACGCCTCAGGCGGCGGAGGAGGAGGTAGTCTTTGAACCGGCACCATACCGGTTTTCGATGCTGTCGAGTACCATCTTCTTGAATTCCTCGGCAATGCCTTCGCTGCGACGTGTCGCGACTTTTTTCCCAAAGGATAAAGACCGCTGCCGAAGCCGGTCGCCGCTGCCTGACGGAGAAATGCCGATGCCGGCGAATTCGCACGCGTGGGGTCCGTCGACGATAGCATCCATGACCGCCTCATCGAGGCTGTTGGCGCCCGGACACAGCGTGCGCCAAGCCGGCAGGGACCGCGGCCATTGCTCTCGCCAGTTTTACCCATTAGAGCCTATGGGAGGCGGTTCTCAAACCGCGACCAATTTTCCGGGGTTTCGCATGTTGAAAAGATTGCTGTCGGAGTCCGTCTCGCTCGTTTTCGGAAACCTCGAGGTTGTTTTCAAGACCTGCGGCAGCTGGATCGTGCTCCAGTTTGTCCTGATGACAAGTGCCCGGCTCGTCGTCGGGTCTGCCGGTCAACAGGCCGACCCTTCGGTTCAGGCCGTCTTCTTTTCTCTCGCGATCATGGTTTTCACGCTGGTGTCTTCGGCGAGTATTTCCGTTGCCTGGCATCGTTTCGGCCTGCTTGGAGACAAGCCCGGTCTCATCCATCTGAAGTTTTCGCGGATCGAGCTCAGTTTCGTTCTCAAGATGCTCCTGCTCGGCCTGTTTGTCCTCGGTTTATGGCTGGTGGTGCTGCTAGTTCACAACCTGATCCTGGTGCCCGCATTCACGATCGTCTTCGGGCTTCTGCTGCTTTTCTTCGCCATCCCGGCTTTCTTCCGTTTGTCGCTTATCCTGCCCGCGACCGCCGTCGAGCGACCGATCGGACTTGGCGAAGCGTATTCCGTCAGCGCAGGGCTCGGTTGGTACATGTTCTTCGCATCCGTCATCCTGGCACTGCCTTTCGCGCTGGCGAACCTGGGAATTCAGTATCTTTTGCAGGCGGCGTCCGGAAGCATTCCGCTTCTCTTCATTCAGATCAAAATCCTGATCCTGAACGTGCTTCTGCAGATCATCGTGACCGTGCTCGGCATTTCCGTCCTCACCGGCGGATACCGGATTGCGATGGAAAGGAAGACCAACGGGACAGGGAATTAGGGTACGTACCCTAAGCTCGGGTCCCCTTTTCAACGTGATTTAAAGGTTCGTGACCTAGCGTTATTCCGCGAAATTCTTACTTTAAGTCGGTATCCAAGGACACCAATCGCGGGGGCAATGCATGTTCATCACCGTTCTGGAACGGTCCGTATCGCTGGCGCAGCATAATGTCGGGACACTGTTCAGGAGCGGCTGGGCCTATATGCTGCTGCTTCTGGCGCTGAATTTCGTCATTGGCTCGGCGCTGATGCCGGAGGACGGCTTCAAGACCGTTTCCTACATGACGGAGCCGGTGGACAAGCCGGACGAGGGCGCGTTCAGGGGATTGGCGGCGGTTGCCAATCTTCTGGTCGGCTTTTCCATCGCCATCGCCTATGTCCGGCGGATCCTGATCGACGCGCACGACTTTCCACTTGTTTTCGGCGGACGGACGGCACGGGTTATCATCAACCAGATCGTCCTGAGCCTGATCGGAATGCTGTCGCTGGTGCCGTTGGTGATTGTGGCCTCGCTTCTGGCGGCGGTGACCGCCGGCTTCGGTCTCCTGTTGATGTTTCTGGCGCCCTTCGTCGCGCTGATGGTCGTTCAGCGCTTTTCCGTGGTCCTGCCGGCCGCCGCGGTCGACGACCCCCTGACATTCAGGGAAAGCTGGCACGCGACGTCGGGCCTCGGCTGGGCGATGGCCTTTTCGGCCCTGGTGATGAGCCTTTTGGCAGGTTTTCTGGTCGTTGTGTGGGGCCTGTTTTTGAACCTTTGCGACAGGGTGGTGCCGGACGGCACACTGTTGCAGCAGATCGGCTCCGCCGTCCTTCCCATGGGCACCATGCTGATCCTGGTCTGGGTCTTCGCAAGCCTGCACGCCACCTTCTACGGTTTGATCCGGGAGCGTTTCGCGGAACGGATCAGGCTCAGGTCGGAGGATCTGTCCAAAGCGGAAGAGCAGCGGTTGACCGCAAGGACGCGGGCGCAAAAGGCGATTTCCGGGGCGCAGCGCATGGACCGGCGCTGATCCGGCGGCGTCACTTTTTGTCATTCCCTTGTTGCAGCGCGTCTATAACTGGTCAAATGTTGTGCCGGAATTTTCTGCAAGCGGAACCCGGACCTGCCGGCGTCCGTTTGCATCCCGTCAGGCTCGGAAACGGGCCTCTGGCGCATTCGAAATACGGATGGGTTTCGCGGGAAAGGCAGAACAGGTCTTTCAGCCGAAATTCGTCCAAAGTCCTGGGAGTTTACCTATGCTTGCCAACAAAACCGCTGTCGTCACCGGCTCCACCTCCGGGATAGGACTGGGCTGTGCCCGGGCTTTCGCCGCCAAGGGCGCAAATGTCGTTATCAATGGTCTTGGCGACGCGGACGAGATCGAAAAGACCCGTGCCGCGATCGAGGTCGATTTCGGTGTGCGCTGCACCTATTCTCCCGCCAACATGCTGAAGGGCGACGAGATCGCGGCGATGATCGCGGACGCGGACAAGGAGTTCGGCTCGGTCGACATTCTGGTGAACAACGCCGGTATCCAGTATGTCTCGCCGGTTGACGAGTTCCCGATCGAAAAGTGGGATGCCATCATCGCGATCAATCTGTCCTCGGCGTTTCATGCCATCCGCGCGGCCGTTCCGGGGATGAAGAAAAACGGCTGGGGCCGGATCATCAACACCGCCTCCGCCCATGCGCTGGTCGCCTCGCCTTACAAATCCGCCTATGTCGCCGCCAAGCACGGCATTGCCGGGCTGACCAAGACGGTGGCGCTGGAAGTGGCCCAGCAGGGCATCACCGTCAACGCCATCTGCCCGGGTTATGTCTGGACCCCGCTGGTCGAAGCCCAGATCCCGGACACCATGAAGGCGCGCAACATGACCGAGGAGCAGGTCAAGAACGACGTCATGCTGGCGGCCCAGCCGACCAAACAGTTCGTTACCATCGAACAGGTCGCCGGCTACGCCGTGTTCCTGTGTTCCGACGATGCCGCGTCGATCACCGGCTCCATCCTGCCGATCGACGGCGGTTGGACGGCGCACTAAGTGCAGAAGGCATCCGAACCGGGCTTAACGAGAAGAGGGCCTTGAGTGGCCAATTCAAAGAAAATCAATCTGGCCCTTCAGGGCGGAGGCGCGCATGGCGCCTTCACCTGGGGGGTCCTGGACGGCTTTCTGGAAGACAGCCGGCTGACCATCGACGGGGTCAGCGGCACGTCCGCGGGCGCCATGAATGCGGTCGTTCTGGCCAGCGGCATGGAAGCCGGTGGCGAGGACGGCGCGCGGGAAAGCCTGGAAGCCTTCTGGCACGAGGTCAGCAACCGGGCGCGGTTCAGCCCCATACAGCGGTCCGCCATCGATGTGCTGATGGGCGAATGGAGCCTGGACCATTCGCCGACCTACCTGTTTTTCGACCTCGTTTCGCGCTTCGCGTCGCCCTACGAGTTCAATCCCCTGAACATCAATCCCTTGCGCGAAGTGGTTGCCGAAATCGTCGATTTCGACAAGGTCCACTGTTGCTCGCAGATGCAACTCTTCATTTCCGCGACGAATGTCTTCACCGGCAAGATCCGTGTGTTCCGGGAACGGGAAGTGACGCTCGACGCCGTGATGGCGTCCGCCTGCCTGCCGCATCTCTTTCAGGCGGTCGAGATCGATGGCGAGCCCTATTGGGATGGCGGCTACATGGGAAATCCGCCCCTCTATCCCCTGATCTACAACACCGGGACCCCTGACATCGTCCTGATCCAGATCAACCCGGTCGAACGGCGTCAGGTCCCGAAATCCGCGCGTGAGATCGTCAACCGGCTGAACGAAATCACCTTCAATTCGACGCTGATGCGCGAATTGAGGGCAATCGATTTCGTGACGCGGCTGATCGAGGAAGGCAAGTTGTCGAGCGAGGACTATACCAAACTGCACATGCACAGGGTTTCGGCGACGGAACTGGTTCCGCTGCAGGCTTCCTCCAAGTTGAACGCGGAGTGGGCGTTTCTGACCGAACTTCGCGATCTCGGCCGGGAAACCGCGAAAGAATGGCTCGACGCAAACTACGACGCCATCGGCGAACAGTCGACGATCGATCTGCATCGGGAAATCCAGTGACGCAATCTTCCGTTGCGTTAACCTTCTCTTCACCACGTTTGCATCCGGCATTGCAGATTGCAATGCACGGTCAGTGAAGAAAGTCTGAATGGAATCAGTATTTTGTGTTGAAGTCTTCAGATGACTCTATATCTGGCGTTCGGCGATGGTTCAGCAAATTGGCAAGACTTTTGCGATTGGATTGGCACGCTGATTGTCAGGTAGTGCGTCGTCAGCGCCTTATGGATGGAAGAAGCGGGCATCTGCGACCCCGCTCGCTTCTTCCCTCTCACCTTTCCTTCCAAATCCGGCCGTCTTCTGGAACTCCTGTCCCAAGAGCGAACCTTGTCCCATCGCACGGGTCATGGCGAATCTCGCCCGGCAACAGCTTTTTTTCTCTGCGAATGCTCTTGCGTTGACCGGGCAGTGGCGTATTCCTGAAACGGCTTTGTTGTATCAACACTCATTCTTGCGGAACTGTCAGGTGGCGGCGGCGGAACGATGGTTGATACAAGTCCTTTACCTGCCGGCTTGGACGCCTATCTAAAATTCAAGTGATACAAGGGATTGGCTATGTGCGAAAGGAAGCCCCGGGTTCTGACCGGTCTGATCGGCCTTATGGCGGTCTGGGCCACCGTTGACGGCGCTGCCGCGGGCAGCGACACCGAACGGATGGCCGAGATCAAGCGAGACGGCGGGTGCGTGCGCTGCGATCTTGAGCTGGCCGAACTCCGGTATCTCAACATGGACGGCGGAGATTTCTCCCGGGTCAATCTGCGCGAAGCGGACTTGAAGGAAGTCGTCCTGACGAATGCCAATTTCCGCCGCGCCGACCTCCGGCGCGCGGAAGCGGAGCGCGCCGACTTCTCGGGTTCGGACTTCACCGACGCCAGCATGCGCTCCGTCGATCTGGAAAAGGCGGATCTTACCGGAGCGATCTTGAAAGAGGCCGACCTCAGGGATGCGGACATGCATTACAGCCTGATTTCGGGAACCGATTTCGAGAACGCGGATCTGAGAAATGTAACCTTCATCCGCTCGGTCGCGAAGAATGCGTCCTTCAAACGGGCCAAGATGGACGAGGTCAATCTGGAGCGTGTCGACCTGACCGGCGCCAATCTGCAAAGGGCGCGAATCCGGGACGGGAAACTGGACCGCGTCGATGCGGTCAACGCGGACTTCTCCGGCGCGGACCTTTCCGGCGTTCGCATGGTGAGCGCGGATCTGTCGAAGGCGAACCTGACGAATGTGAATTTCGACGGAGCGCTGTTGCGCCGGACACGCCTGGCCGGGGCGGATCTGACCGGCGCCTATAACCTGGACCCCAATCGGATCCTGGACGCCTGCGGCGACGAGACGACGAAGCTGCCGAAGGGAATCGAACTGCCGGACTGCACCGACGAGTGATGTCCGGTGATCAGTCGAAGATGTCGAAGGCGAAGCGGTAGCTGACGCCGACGCCGAAACTGAACTGATCCTTGCTTCCGCCTTCGGCGATCGGGCTGTTGGCGGCGTCGCCGATGAGACGGTCATAGCCGCCTTTGACGTGGAAACGGATGTCGTCGTTGAAGTCGTAGCTCGCGATTGCCGCCAGGCCCAGGCTCTTGAAACCGGCGCTCGGGCTGTAGGCGCTCAGCCGTCCACCGCTCGCCGCCGCTTCCCTGGCGGAGACCCCGAAATAGGTGTCCATATAGTCGGAGGAAGCGAAAGCCGCGCGCGGGCCGAGGCTGACTTCCCATTTCTCACCCGGATAGAAAATTCCGTCGACGCCGAGTTGGCCGACCTGGCCCGTATGACCGTTGAAGCCCTGGCGGACTTCCGCGAACGCACGGAAATGCTGGGTCCGGAAACCGCCGCCGAGACCGAGTTCAAGCGCCCAGTCGACCGTGTCGGTGCCCGTCAGGTCGGAACTGTCGCTGGCCTTGCGCTCGCCGATGAAGTTGAAGGACGGGAAGAAGAAGATGCCGTTGCGCCGCCGCCCGTCGACCACCTGTCCGAGACCGGGCAGATAGAACCGGCCGACGGAGACGATCGGGAAGGGGTAGATCAAGTAGCTGTCCGCGGCCTCGTAGCGCGGCTGGACAATGGCGCCAACGCCGAGATCTACGACGAACTGGCGGTTTGCGTCCTCGGCGGAAATCTGCCCGCTTTCGGCCTGAACGGCTCCGGACGTGACGATCGCTGAGAGGGCAAGTGCGGCGCGCGACAACAGTTTGAACATTCATCCACTTCCATGGGGAGAGAACCTTGGCTGGAAGATAGCACGAGTGCGGGTTACTCAAAGCCTAACTTTAGCGGGTTTTTCCGGACTGTTGCATTTCGGCATCGCAGGGCGGGCGAAGCCTTCTCATGGTCATTTGTTCAACCTGGCCGGTTTTCGTCACAGAGTGGTTCAATCCGGCTGAGAAATGCACTAAATGAGGGCGAAACCGAATTTCGAACGGCAACGGACCAGACCATGACCGCACTCTTCAATGTCATCCTGCTCGCGCTGGAGCTTTACACCTACGTGATTATCGCCAGCGCGATCTTTTCCTGGCTCTATGCCTTCAATATCGTCAATTCCAACAATCAGGTCATCAATTCCATCGGCCGTGTTCTCTACAACCTGACCGAACCGGCACTCAGACCGATTCGCCGTTTCATGCCGGATCTCGGCGGCGTCGATATCTCACCCGTGATCTTGCTGCTGCTGATTATCTTTGTCCGCCAGATCATCATCATCAATCTGTTGCCGATGGTCCGCGGATACTGAAGGTTCTGACGGGAAGAAGAAAAAGCCCGGGCGATAGGCCCGGGCCCCGATTGCAGGCTCCCACCGAAGAGCCGTTCCGGCGCCATGCGATGCCGCTTTGAGGTACGCCCGCCGAAGTGGCTCCACAAGGTCGTCGGGGCTTAATCCTCCAGGGCCCTTGCCTCGTCCGGCAGCATGATCGGGATTCCATTGCGGATCGGATAGGCGAGCTTGGCGGCGCGGGAGACCAGTTCCTGCTTCTGGGCGTCGTATTCCAGAGCGGCCTTGGTCACCGGACAGACGAGCAGTTCCAGGAGTTTCCGGTCGACAGGGCGGTCGGTTGTTTCGGTCATGGGCGGGCTTTCACTCTTCAGTCTCAATACGGGCGGGGCTTACTGCAGGGTCGACCCGCCGTCGTTCTGCGTCTTGGCAAGATCCATCTCGGTGATCGCGATCAGCGTTTCGGCCCGGGTCTTCAGGTCGCGGGCTTCCAGGAGAGCCTGTTTCTCCTGGGGGCCGTAGGGGCACATGATACACAGCGCGTTAACGAGAACTTCCGTTTCCGCCTCCGAAACGCTCTCCCAGTCCGCGTCCAGATTGTTGGCGCTCAGATAGTCGCGGAGCGTCTTCAGAAGGCCGTTGCGGTCGACGTCCTCCTCGCCCTCGCCGCATCTGAGATCATGCGCGAAGGCGGCATAGTCGCACTCGACCTCGCGGAACCTGCTGTAGGACTTCACTTCCTGGCCAAGAGCGAACCGGGTCACGCCCTGAAGCGAGACCAGATACCGGCCGTCGCCGGTTTCCTGAAAGCTGGTCAGCCGGCCGACGCAGCCGACAGGACACAGCGCCGGCCTGTCCGGGTCGCCGGCAACGCGGTCCGTGGAGGGCTGGACCATACCGATCAGCCGGTTGCCGGAAAGGGCGGCGTCGATCATGTCGATATAGCGCGGTTCGAAAATGTTGAGCGGCAGCTGGGTCCTGGGCAGCAGCAGGGCGCCTGACAGCGGAAATACCGGCAGCACAGGCGGCAGATCCGCAATCGTTTCGTAAATTGCATTGCCCGCCTGCATGTGTCTGCCTTGATTGTCTTCGACGAGATCCGTAATTCGTTCTCTGTAATGTGTGTCAGTTCCGCCGGCCGTCAAGAAAACAGAACGGCGGACAGCTTGCGCCGGCCGTAGGCGCTGGCCGCGTCCTTGAAACCCCAGGCCTCGAAAAACTGCAGCAACTGCTTGCGCGCGCCATCCTCGTTCCAGTCCCGGTCGCGGCGGACGATTTCGATCAGCTGGTCGACGGCGCCGGTCTTGTCGCCCTTGTCGTTAAGTCCGAGCGCGAGATCGAAGCGCGCCTGAAGATCGAGCGGGTCCTTGGCGATCCGGTCCTCGAACTCGGCGAGGTCTCCAAGCGCTGCCGCCTGTTCCTTCAGTTCGACCGCGGCTTTGGCCGCCTGGTAGGCTTCGTCGGAGCGCTTGTCTTCCGGCACAAGATCGAGTGCCTGCCTGGCGCGCTCCAGTTCGTCGGCGCCCAGATAACATTGCGCCAGCCCGGCAATCGCCTTCACATTGTCCGGTTCCATCTGCATGACCGCGCCGAAGAGCTGGGCGGCCTGACCGAAGTCTCCGGCTTCAAGCATCGCCGCGGCCTGCTCCAGGAACGTGTCCGCCTGACTTGCCGGCGCGGGGCCGGCGACCTTCTCGATGAAGGCCTTGATCTCGCTTTCCGGCTGCGCGCCCATGAAGCCGTCGACCGGCTGGCCGTCCTTGAAGGCGATCACGGCGGGAATCGACTGGATGCCCATCTGGCCGGCGATTTCGGGATGGTCGTCGATATTCATTTTCGCCAGCTTGACCGTGCCGCCGGCCGCATTGACCGCGGCTTCGATGATTGGCGTCAGCTGTTTGCACGGACCGCACCAGGGGGCCCAGAAATCGACGAGGACCGTTTGCTGACGGGAGGCTTCGATGACGTCGCTCATGAAGCTCTGCGTGGTGACATCGAACACCAGGCCGCCGCCGGAGGGGCCGGCGCCGTTGCCGCCGTCACCGCCGAAACCGCCGCCCTGGCTTCCATATCCGCCGCCCATCGAACCGCCGAAGCCGCCTCCGATCTGGCCGCCCATGCTGTAGTTGCCGTTGCTCATGTGCCCGCCTCATGCTTTGCGGCCGGTCCGCGTTTCCGTCCGGCCAGTCTGTTCCTTGAATTGGCTCTAACATGGAACCGTGGCGCCCGAAATACAAACGCCAATACAAACGCCCGATCCCGGAAGAATTAAAGGCCCGCCGCTTTCGCTTCCTCGCTGACCGCCAGAACCTGTGGGTCATGACCGCAGGCCCGGGCGAATTTCAGCAGGTCCCCGGCCCTGATCGCCGTGGAGGCATCGTTTTTCAGCGGATGATAGTTCAGGATCTCATGCTGCATCATGGCAGCATCGAAGACCGGGGTGACACGAAGCGCCTCGCGGTCGTTGATCAGCGAGAAGGGCGTCACGGAGCCGGGCTCCACGCCGAGCACCTCCATCAGAAGGTCCGCGTTGCCGAAGGACACCCGGCCCTGGGCGCCGATGATCTGATGCACCTTTTTAAGGTCGATCTCCGCGTCGTGCAGGGCGACGATCAGGAACAGGCGCCCCTTCTTGTCCTTGACGAACAGGTTCTTGGTATGCCCGCCGGGAATTTGATCGTGCAGCTCGCCCGATTCCGCGACGGTGAAGACCGGCTGGTGGTCCACCGTCGAAACATCGATGCCGAGTTCGGCGAAAAAGCTCATGAGGTCGTCGCGGCTTGCGGGCATGTCCGGTCCTGAAATTAAATAACTTGAGGCTGTTTAGAGCATTTCCGGCCCGGCCCACAAGGGCGAAATCGTCGCAAAACCCTTTGAAATCGGCGCTTTTCCGGTCGGGGAAGTTCGCAAAACCCACAGAAAGACAGCTAAAAAAATTTCTGAAATTTCGGTGTTGCAATCCGTCTCCGCATAGTTCATATACTGCGCCACCGACGCCGGGCCGGTCAGGACCGGATGGCGGACATTCTGCGGGTGTAGCTCAGGGGTAGAGCACAACCTTGCCAAGGTTGGGGTCGAGGGTTCGAATCCCTTCGCCCGCTCCAAATTCTAAGTAAACAAAAGCCGCGGAGAGTCGCGGCTTTTGTTTTTTCTAGTGCCACTTTTCATTCATTATTCAAATGCTCAAAAGGCGGCGGTTACCGCGCGGTTACCATTTTATCGAAATGAGAATGTGTGACGTTGCTTTGCAGTGGGATATACTAAAATTTTAGCTAGCTGACGTTTAGTTAAGCCTTTGTCAGTAGATCCTCAGGCCAATTGGACTGAGATAGTTTACAGGAGCAACAATCGAGCCGTCTCGCAGTACACTAACAGCGCTGTCGAAGAACGCTATCTCTGGGAAAGGCGGTAGGTCTTTTGCGAGTTCATCGCCGCCGCGGGCAATTGAGCACAATCCACTAAATATTGCCTCTTCCACACCGAAGAACGTTGCAGGGGTTAAATCAAGGCGCAGTGGATTCTGATTCAAGAAAACTGTGCGTTCGTTGTTTAGATTTATTTCAAGCGGGGCAATACCTTCGCGACCGGGATAAAATCCTCCTACAAAACGCTTTCCGCTAAGTGGTGGGCTAAGAAATTCCCAAACAAATGCGGGAAATTGAATTTCAGGCGGTACTTGCAGATTCAATGCAAGTGAATTCGATAGTATTGGCTGCCTAATCTTCGCAGCCAGCTCTGCGTAATGAAGCGCGATTACAGAATTAGCCAGCTGTGGTGCTTCCCTAAGTGAAGTTTCTCCAGGAGAATCAGGGTCCTCTGCGTAAAGTTTTGATTTGACCTTTTTTCCATCAGCCTCAGTGGCAAATCGCGTTGCAACAATATGTCCTTTTGCTGAAATTAATGTTCCGCTTGCGTCTCTAATCCCGACGCGATCAAACTGTTTCCGCCATTTATTAAATTCAGCGTTTTTGAAGCTTATCGACTTAGATCGTCCCTTCGCCTCAGCAAGGAATACAGACGATCTATCTTGAGCGCAGAGATAGTCTGGCGCATCTCCTGGAGACACACGGAAAACTTCATGACCAATAGAATTGGGATGTGCTGGCCTGTTTAGGACCGCGTCCA
The DNA here is from genome assembly GCF_017309185.1 of Roseibium aggregatum. GTDB lineage: Bacteria > Pseudomonadota > Alphaproteobacteria > Rhizobiales > Stappiaceae > Roseibium > Roseibium aggregatum_B. Next base: position 447,989 of record NZ_JAEKJZ010000006.1, read on the forward strand.
TGTGGGCAAAATACGTTATGTTTAAGTGTTCGTACAGAAACCACCGACAGAACGCTTGACCCAGTTGGTTGGAAGTACTTCGGCGAAAAGCCAATCCAGTTCCAAATCCATCGCCACGAACTCGAAACTCTTTGTCTGTTGTAAAGAGGCTGAGATGTTCGAATCGAGCAAGATCAGGATCTGGTGGGGCATATCCTCTTGTGTCTAAATAGTAGTGGTGGAATAGGCGCGCCAAATCAACTTTAACAGAAGCGTTTTTATTGCCTTCTTCTGTGCAGCAGACAAGGCTTGGTGGTGTGGGATTATAGTCTTTCAGCTGAAAATCAATATTCTTAAACAATTGTAGCTCTACATAAATTCGATGAAGGTTGTGTATCGAATGAGAATACAACTTTTCTACTGATTGTCACCAGTGTTGTGATTCTGACCTAGATGGCAAGTATGCATCGAGGACCAGAGTTCGTTCGCGGCGAGCGCATCCCACGTGCCAACGTGGTCGCCGCATAGGCCAATAATTGACGACAATTTTTCCGCGTGTTTCGATTTTTGTTTTTCTTCAATTGCTTGGGAACTGAAATGACCAAGAAATATCTAATTTGCGCGATATCCTTTTCGGTGCTCGTGCTCACGGGTTGCAATTCCGTCGAGACCAAAACAACGCTATCTACACCGACTACGCAAAGCGTCAGGACTGCCGGTCCTGGTGACGTTGTTATGAAATTTCAGTCACGCCGCTCTCTACCCAATGCCTTTGGTAAGGCTGATGTGTTCGGTCGCACCATAAACGCAGGTGAGACGACCGTTCGCTACGTCGGGAGTAGCGACGGATGGGCGGTATTCGAGCGCACAGATGTGCTTGTGACAAGCAACGCGACGACCATGAGTGAAACACCGGCAGTCTTACCGAAAACCACACGTACAAACATCAGCGGCTCAGTTGGAACAGTTCCCGTTTCCGCGACTGCGACGTTTACTAGCTACCGATACATCCCTGCTCGAGGTTCGTCGCAATACGCAACACGTTCACGACCAATTCAATTCAGCCTCGGCACAGGTCAAAGCGTGAAAGTGTCCAGTAAGACGCTGCGAGTTGTTGGTATCGGAGCCAGTTCGGTCAGCTACCGCATAGAGTGAACGCGGCTGTGACGTACATAAGCATATGATGCGGCGGGTCGGTCCAGGCCTGAGCGGGTCCGCCAGCAGCAACTCGGAAGGGACCCAAGCAAAGGGGGAGTGTTGAAGCAATTCCCTCGGAAAGCAGGCACATAGAATTGCGCGACCGCCGGTGTTGCCGACGCCCGCGCTTCATCGAATGAGCGAAGTGGCGTTATCAGCCTACCATTTCTGATCCACAGCTATATGGTCTTCGCACTCGCACTGACCGAATTCCTCAAACGCCCATTCAAGCTCGTCGGCAGCGAGGCGCATCAGTTCTGCTGCCTTTTCCAATGGAAGCCATTCCTCGTTGCCGGTGCCTTTGTCTCTAACCAAAACCTGCATGGCGATCTCCTGTGCTCAACAGGACAGGAAAACATGGCGACAATTCGCACACAATTATCTGCGTAATATCAGATAGTTAAGAAATGGTCTGATATTGCAAGCGCGTCACGTGGCGTTCCTGCGGCGGCAGCACGTACAGGCAGTCCCTATGGCTGGGCGGTAGTGGGGGCCGTAGGAAGTGGCCCCCGCCAGCGCGCGTACGGTGGGCAGGGCGCGGCGCACGCAGGGGTACTGCCCCCTAGCTGCTGTAGGCCCTGTCCAGCGCTTCAATGGCTGCGCTGCCGTCGCGGACGGCTTGGGTGTAGTGGCCAAGCGTCACGGTCGGGTTGGCATGACCGGCGATCTGCGCGACCAGTCCCACTTCAATTCCCTGCGCTTGTAGAGTCGAGATGAAGGAGTGGCGTGCGGAGTGCGGCGTCACATATGGCAGGCCAAGCTTTTTGAACGCGGGTGCCCAATAACGCTTGCGAAAGTTTTGGTAGAGCAGTGGGCCACCGCCTCCAAGACGCGGCTTCGGCCACTCCTGTAGCCTTCCAGGGCCAGGAAAGACGCGGTGAAGCTCCTTGCCCTTCCTCGGGCAGCGAACGCGCCAATCGAGGAGCAGTTCGCGCAAGGTGGCGCTCATGGGAACGTCCCGTGTCCCGGCTTCCGTCTTAGTCATTTCCGTTAGCGAGCCGTCACGCTCTTGGATGCGGCGAATGCGAATGACACCGCGCTCGAAGTCCACCTCGCTCCACAGAAGGCCAAGCTGCTCGGAGGGCCGCGTTCCAGCCAAGAAGGCGAAGGCGTAGTAGATGCCGTTTTCCTGGTCCTTTTTAGCGGCAGCGACCAGCTTGGCGATGTGATCAGGGGTCAGGATGACCTTCTTCTGTTTTTGCCGCGCGCGAGGAAGGCCCGTCGGCATGGAGGGAGCACGGATGCCGAAGTCTTCCTCGGCCAGCGCCAAGATTGACTTGAGGTGGGATTTGGCCCTGTTCGCCGTATAAGGCCCGCACTGCTCGGTGACAGTCTTGTGCCACGCGCGGATCATGGCCGTGTTAAGGTCTGTCAGCTTCACGTGGCCGAGGAGCTTGATGAAACGAGCGCCTTTAGGGGCAACGCCATTCTCGGTGTAGTCCGCGCGTTCCTGTTTGGTGCCGATAAGCAGCGGCCCCCGGATCGCGCCGTTCGCCACGACCTTGTAGCCCTTCAGAGTTGAGGACTTGATGCTACCATCTTTTGTCCCAAGCCAATGGTCGATGGCTTCTGCGACGGTCGGAGCCTTGCGCTCGTCGAAGTAGTTCCCCTCCGCCACTTTCAGCAATAGGGTGTTCCTAAATGCCTCTGCGTCCTTCTTCCGATTGAAGGCGCGACGGCGGCGTTTGTGTACTTGCGGATCCTGATACTCGCAGTACCACTGCGGATAGGCGGCAATGGTTCCGTCTTTCAGTTTGCGACGGCGGGTAGTCGAAGTGATTGAGACATTGAAGTTTTTCATGATCTTGCTCTTTCCAAATGAAAAAAGCGACGAGGAAAACACGGCGGCGTAACCCGCACAAGTAATCGCCGAACGCCTCAGAAGGCGCTCGAAGCGGCCACAGCGGTAACCGCGCCGGTAACCTCTGCCGTGGATTGATTGGAGAGGCCGCGAGAGGCCGCGGCCTTAGACTGTTTAGATCCCACGCTCAACGAGGTTGAAATCGCGGTTTGTGGAAGGGTGACGGCGTGACGCCAGTGGCAGCAGCAGGCGGCGTGTGCACCGGGCTGTGTGTAGTAGGGGGAGTACCCCTCCCCCTGCTGTGTCCCAAGAGTGCCACGACACCAAACGCCATCACGGGCGTCACACCAAAAAGGGCGGCTTTGCGTTTCCTGGATCAACGAGCCGAATTCGAACCTTGCGCCCTTTCCGGTCTTTGGGCAGAAACTCCACTACAATCCCGGCCTTCTCCATTGCAGGACGCATTCTGATGAGTTGGTTCGACAATTGAGAGGGCGATTTTGGGAGGCTTCTGTGATGCTTTGCATCGTCCTGCTCCATGATTTTAACGAAGAGGCCGCCGAAATAGTCCTCATAGCCCAGAGGTCCAGCGATCCTCCGCAACGCTACGACAAGGGCGTTGTCATTGACTTGTTCGATGAAGAATTCATCTTGCGCAGCAGCAATCGCATCAATAATAGCTCCCGCTTCCTCGCCCAAACCGCCTTCGGCGGCGCTGATCCAACGGGCAGAATCCGCCATTCGGAGATGACGAGGAGGTTCAATGCCGTCGAACTCTCGCAGAGCATGTGCAACGGCATCATAAAGTGCCCCGAGAACGCCCGGTAGCCGCTGATTGAATTCGGCACGAAGTTCATCCTCAGTCTTCCGCCCACCTTCAGACATCGGCGACAGCTTGATTGGGATAGCCCTTTCCATCAGGTCCGGCCGACTGGCGTAACCTCCAATTCCATTGATCATAAACGGTCGCGTATAGTTCATCACATAGAGGTCACCGTCTGTATAAAGCTTACGGACCGCAATGCCGCCACCGGTCGAAAGTGCGCAAAGAGCGTCAGACATCTCCGCGCTCATACCCGATGCGTTGTCAAAACTGAGCAGACGATATTCCTGGGCCTGGATCATCAGATCCTGGGGCTTATCAGGCAGTCGCATTCGCATTGCCGTATTCGGGTCAATGATCCGTTTGATAACCTCGCAAAAGAAGCTCTTCCCGGATCCCTGTTCGCCTTCCACCAACAGGATGAAATACGGCCCAGTTGGCCTGAGCGCATTAATAAGGAATGCCAAAAGCAGTCGATAGTTCTGCTGGTCCAAACCCAAAAAGCTTCGGAACCAATAAAGTTCCTCGATGGAGCCGGATACCGGCAGCGGCAGTTCCCCGAAACCGGCGCCTCGTATGAACTTATGGGCAACCGTGGCTTCGATAGTCCATCCGTCCGGTTCGATCAAAACTGTGCTGCCGTCGTCGTGTCCCAAATCCATGGAAATCGCGTGACCGTTACCGGCAACACGAGCGAAAACGGGGAACGGCGGACCATCGAACAACCCGATTGCTTCCAACGTCGCGATGGCCTCGTTCAACGGCTGAGATGCGATGGGCTTACCCCACGATCTGTAAGCAAGGTTTCGAAGCCATAGTTTGACGCTGCCTGAGGTCACTCGGTAAGCAATAGATGAACCTGTATGAGGCAACGTTGCCATGGCGACGTCTTTTGTGGCCTCATCTCGGAACAAATACATCCCTTCCGCCAACGCCAACTTGACCATTTTTGCGGATTGAGTGTCATCTTCCCCCTCGGTTTCGGCGAAACCTTTTTCACGGGCAGACCGAATCCATTCCGGTAGCTCCTGGAGCGAGTCGCCTGCATAATCGCCGGGTAAAAGCCCGGCGAGAATATCTTCGATTTCCTCATCCGTGGCCCCGGCACGGACAAGTACCGCGACCAATGCCACACCCGCGTCATGCGTTGCCTTTCCGGAGATCAGAACAATTGCGTTTTCAGAACTAATGGCAGCTTTCAGCAATTTGATATGCTGATCGGTAATTTCGGGAAGGTCTGCGAAATCGACTTCCAGAAGCGACTTTCCGTAATTCTCGTACGGTTTGCCGGTTTCTGGATGAATCGACGGCGGCATAACAGTCATTTTACCGCCGGCGAGAAAATCGATGTTGCCGAGTTCTCCCGCACCTTTGATTACCGTGGATTTGAGCAACTTCGGGGCTCGTACGAAAATCGTCGCCCCTTTCTTCCCTCGCTTACCAGCAAGCACTGCCCTCCGCTCGGAGCGGTTCAGTCCAAGAAGCTGAAGGACAAGGTTCAACAGTCGATCATCATCAACATCCAGGGCAACGAGAACTTTCTCTTCACCCAGCGGAGCACCCAAAAGCAAACCGATATTTTTGTTTGCATAGGAAGTTAGCCACTCCTTTTGCTTTTCCTCGCCAGGAATGCCTCCCAAGAGCCCCGTCCACCCGCTGAGAGCAGGAGCCTTACCATTAACCGGAACAATCGGGAGACTTCGATCCCAATACTTTCGCGCTTCGTTTTCAAAAATATCGTCAGACATTTTTACCCCCAATCTTGGAGGCGTTGATCGCCGCAATGACCTCTGAAAGGCGAACGAGCTTACGGCCATTAAACGGCGCATAGGCTGGGATCGAACCGGTGTTTACCGCGCGCCGCAGCGCCCATGTATGAACGCCAAGTGCCTTCGCCGCCTGCTGAATAGTAAGGAGAGACTCGACGCCGAATTCCTCCGGCTTCTTTTCAGTGTCTTCCGAAATTAGTGTCGTCATTTTCGACGCTCCTGAATTGAGTTCAGTTACGTCGATGGCCATCGACTGCCGGTGTTTTCGCAGTTTTCGTATTTTGCTTCCCCCCCACCCCTAGGGGGCGGGGTATTGAAGCGAAAATTCAGGTACGTCCTCTAAAGGAGGTTCGTTCAATTCCTTCATTTTGGAGATGGATAGGTCCATTCGAAAAGCTTTGGTCAATCGACGAGCATTCTCCAGAGTGTCTGACATCTCTGGGCTCAAAAATTCAGAAAACCATTGTTTCTCTTGTCCATCCGGTAGTTCCCCGACAATTGAGTTTATGAGCTCTTCCATTTTGTCGAGCACATCGTCACGTTTTTTTCGCTGTTGGATTCTCAGGAAATGGTAGGCAAACCAACGCTTATGAGCTTCAAGATTTTTACTTCCGGCTCTAAGTTGACGTGCATCAGGCTTCATCTGATAGACAAGCTGGAGGGCTCCAGCCAATCGGTTCAACTGACCCCAATCGTGCAGAAGTTCTGGGGACATTTCTCTTTCTGTAATGCCCTGCTCAACTGAAGCTATTAGCCGCTGCCCAGCCTTAAGACGCTCTTCGATGTCTTTGCGGTCAACCGCATCGACATGCGGGATCAGCAACCAAGCGCGTATAGCTTTGCCATGTTCTTCGTCTTCCCAGAGAGGCGCGCTGTCACGCCACACTTTATTTCCGCTTTTTAAGCCGATCTTTCGACCTTTCGCCTCCTCCAGAGTTTCGAGGCGCATTTGAAACAGGTCACGAAATTCGCTGAGGTCAAATTCGATCTTGGACCAGATATCACCTGTGATAGTTGTCACGACAGCAATGCCTTTGTCTGAACATATCCCTCCCCCTCCCTACCAGGACTAGCATCAACGGCCTAGCCGCCATCACGCACGTCACCACCGTCACGACGTGACGCTGTGTTGGCAGTGACGCACCCGGCCACGCCCAGGTTCTGGCGACTGGGGAGGGGGAGGTGTCAGGTGTCTGCTACATGCGCGCGCCCGCGTAGCTGTGCCGCTGCGGACGGTTGGGGTACAGGGGGCCGGTAGGACACGCGACGTACAGGATACGCCGGACGCCCACAACGAACACGGTTTCTTTAGTGTCGCTTCGTTCACTCAAAATCAGAGCCATCTTTGAAAATTTCAATTAAGCCTTTCCCACGCGGTCTTATGCGAATCGGAGTTTCATATCGTTCGTCGTGCGAAATCGATTTTGACGCTATGAATAGCCCCTAGATTTGTAGACGCCTTCTTCCCTAATTTTGAGGCAAGGAGGCCATGATGGGCACGAGCAATTTCAGTGACGATTTCAAGCGGGACGCGGTGGCTCAAATCACCGAG
>NZ_JAEKJZ010000007.1 GCF_017309185.1 Roseibium aggregatum
CTCGGTGATTTGAGCCACCGCGTCCCGCTTGAAATCGTCACTGAAATTGCTCGTGCCCATCATGGCCTCCTTGCCTCAAAATTAGGGAAGAAGGCGTCTACAAATCTAGGGGCTATTCAATCCGATTGATTTCGTAATTCCGTCTTTACCGGTCGCAAGTCCGTTGATTTCCCAGATCTGCTTGCCCACCTCATCGTGACCGGTGATAACAATATGAGAAGCAACGCCAAATAGTTTAAACTCACCAATGCGTATCGTATGCTTTTTCCCAAGGTTCATACCACAACCCTATTTAGATTTCGTCAGTCCAACCACCCTTTTCGCAGTACCATTTCGGCGCCCCGAGCAACCCACTCTCCCTGCCTTCCCGGCTAAGGCAGAGCCCGCCAGCCCAAGACTTTTTCTGGGTGTAATAATAAGGGTTGAGGGAAGGAAAACCTAAGAATTTGGCGGTTCTTTTATCCCCCCATTCCTGTTTGACAACAAAATCCACGTCCTGAACCTTGTTGCATTTTTTCATTATTTGAAAATACGCATCGTACAACAGAGACATCTTTTCACGGCCGGAACCGCCAAGACCGGTCTTCATCTCATTCTCAAGTCGTTCGATCACCGTTCCCGGATCGCAAGAGTCCCGCGCCTTGGTATTCTGCGCTCCCGTTGCGACGTGGTCTTGATGTGAGGTGCAGGCCGCGAGGAGGCTCGCGAAGATAACGCCGATTGGTTTTGCTGATTTCACCAATGAACTCCGATTTCCCGTTTCCGTCGCCTTCAGATTGTTCCCTTTATGTTCTAAAATCAACTATAAAGTGAGATCTGGAAAATCTTCAATTCATCTCATGATGACAACTCCCCCCTTCCGGAGAACACTCCTCCCCTTTAAACCCCAAACAGACCCGGCTTCCGCCCCGCCGCCAGGATCAATTGCCGCGCCCGCGCCGGATTGCGTTCCAGTAGCTCCGACTGAACCTTGAGATCGGGCGCGTCCCGATCGAACGGGTTCGCCCCGCCGCCGGCGTCCGCAAGACCGGAAAGCCCGTCCTCGGCGAAGGCACTGTCGTGAATGAAGGCGAGTAGTTTCACCGCCGTCGGGTCGGCCACCTGTCGCAGCCCGTTGGCGTCGGCCTGCGACAGCGCCCCCTTGTCCGCAAACCAATCCGAAAGATCGACCCCGGACGCCTTAAGTCCGCTCATCGCCCGGTCGGCCTTTGCCACAACGTTCTGATAGCCGTCGCTCTCCGGCGGCCCGTATTCCCTGACCAGCGCCTGATGCGCGGCTTCCGCCTTTTCAACCTGCTGTCGGGCAACAGTGGCGGAGGTGTCTTCCTGGGCCGCGAATTGCTCGGCCATCTTGCCGACCCACTTGTCATGGAGCTTTTGCGCCGCCTCCGGGTGAAGCCCGGCCTCCTGGAACCATTCGCCAGCCTCCCGTGCAAAAGCCTGGTCGTAGGGAAAACTCTCCGGCAAGGCCTCCGGCATCTTGAACCGGTACCCCTCCTTCGGCGTCCAGCTCTTTGAAACGTCTCGATAAAACGCCGACTTTTCTTCCGCCCCCGCTGCCTCGTCCGGCACTTTCAGGGACCCGTCGAGATCGGCTTGAAGGGCACGATATCCCTCTACGACACTGCCCGCGTCCCGCCAGCCATGTTCGGCCGCAAGGGCGCGGTTATCGTCGCTGAGGCTTTCCAAAAAGCCGGTTTCCTGCATTCCGGCGTCCGGTTCTCCGAGTTTCTGGCTGTCCGGGCCTGCTTCGATGATGTCTTCCATGGTCTAAAAATCCTCTTCCGGCTCGATGTCAGGCAGGGTTTCCAGGCGCGCGGCTTCCTGGAGCGCGGCATGTTCTTCCGGTGAGATGCGGATCATTGCGAGAATGCGGGCAAAAAGCGCCTTCCGCCCGTCCAGATAGCCGCTTTCACGCGGTCCGAGCCCGATGGGCGGCGCCTGGTAGAGGCCGCATTCGGCCGCCAGATCCGCCAGAACCACTTCCCCCTCCGGACACAAAAAAACGGACCGGTAGGCCCGTTCGATCGCCGCCGCTCTCTCGCGCCGCCGCGACGTGATGCGCCTAAGGCTGGACCAGACCGTCAAGACCGCCCTCCTCACTCAGGGTTTTCACCAGCGGCGCGCCGTCCTTGGCCATACGCGCGATGCTTTCCGCCGCCGCGAACTGCGTTTTCCGCTCCGCCTCGTCGGCGCGTTGCCGGCGCAATTCCTCTACCTCTTCCGGCCGCCGCTTGAGTTTCGCCGGCAGGCCGAGCGACCGCCGCGTCAGGTCGTATTCCTCTTCCCGGTCGTGCAGATCCAGAAGCGTCGGATCCGCACCGGCGGCAATGCCCAGATACTCCTGGAAGCCCATGATCGCCTCGAAATGGCCCGCCTCCCGCATCTGGTCGATTGGCGCGGTCGGGATCAGCGTCACATCCTTGTCCGCGAGGCTTTCCGGCGGCGCCAGAGGCGAACCGGGCTGAAAAGCTCCCCGGCGGCCCAGAATACCGATTTCCCGCTCGAACAGGTTCTCGTTACCGGCCATGATGTTGGTGGAAAAAGGTCCGATCATGTCGGCCATTTCCTTGCGCCGGATGTTGGCCTCCGTTGCCGTCCGGCCATTGCCTTCCAGAAGCGTCTGCCACAGGTCGCCATAAAGCCCAACCCGCAGCTTTTCACGGATGTTTTCGATCTGGGCATCCGCCGCGCCCGGATTGACCGTATCGATCATCGGGCGGAACAAGGGTCTCCCCTGCTCGTCGATCAGCCCCGGATTGGTGCGCCCCGGATTGAGATCGAGCTGCCGCTCCTGGGAATGGGTGGCAATCGGCGGGCGCACCGCCTGGGAGCTGGCGATCAACCCGTCACGCGCCAGGCTTTGCAGGCTCTTGATGTCGCTCATGAGTTTCGCCTGCGGCGGCGAGCCATAGGGCGACAAGCCGTCCCGATCCCAGCGGCTGATCACCAGCGGGTATTCGAAGAACCCGCCACGCTTGCAGATATGCTTGCTTTCCTCCTCGAAATGGATGCTCTCGTAGCGCGATTTCCGGATGTCCGCCGCATCCGCATAGCCACCGTCGCGCGCGAAGCAGGCATGCACGAACACATGCTCGTTGGTCTTGCGTTTCGGATCCTGGGCGTCTTCCCGAACCTGTTGCGAAACCTTGTCGCCAAATTCCTTCACCGCCTGCCAGGCCTTGAGGGTGCGTACCCGGAAGAAACCGCAGTCGCCCCCCTGCCCGTCCACGATCAGATAGACCTCATAGAGCGGAACATAGCGGTAATGGACCGGCGTGCGGATATCGGCCAGATTGTCTTCGTTCTCCAGGGGGAACAGCACGCCTGTGCCGAGCTTGACCGTCGACAGGAGCCGTGACCGGTTGGCAAGCGCGAAGCCGGAACGTGCGGACGAGCGCAGCCGGAAAAGATGATCGCGCACCAGCTCGAAAAACTCTTCGTCCGCCTGACTTGGCGGCGGTGCGAACGGATCGCCGAAACCGATACCGTGCCAGTTGAAACCTTCCGGCATGGTCAGGGACCCGACGCCGGAGGCAAGCCGGTCGAGCAGCCAGACCGCCGTCGGATCGTAAAGCTTGCGCGAGCGCTCCCGCGCCGCCGAGTGCCGGAATGCGCTCATACCGTCCATGGCGGTGATCCCGCCCGGCCGGTTGAAAGCCCGCTCCATGTCAGGCGCCGTGTAGGTCACATAGTCCTGCCAGTCGGTCTCATACCACTGGCGGTCGGACTTCGCTGTCTGCAGCTCCGTCTTCAGATCGTCAACAATACCCATGGCGTCAGGCCCGCCCCAGAAGCGTCACACCGGGCCTGGACGCGCTTCCATGGTCGGAAACGCCCAATGGACTGGTATGTGTCGTTGCCCGTGTGCTATAGGCCGCCGCCCGGCGGCGGCGCTCGTTCTGCTGCAGGTTGCTCGCCTGCCGCTGCGGATCGGGTTCGCGCGGTGGCGGCGGTGTTGGTTCAGGCTCAGACTGCTTCGAGCCGCCTCCGAAAAAGCACATGAGTTTGACCTCTCTGGATATTGAAAATCAGGTTTTGAAGATGGCCACGGTCAAAGCCGGACGTTTCCCGAAAGGACAGGACCCCGGAAATGGCTATTTACATCTTGTTTGAAGAAAACCAGGGGACGTCAGAACATCCGGCGGCGTTGTGTCGGCCGCATTTCTCCAAGGTACCGTGATAGGACCTGTTTTAGCCCCGTTTTGACGAAGCGTCCATCGGGCGGAAAGATCTCAAATCCTTGTTCAGACAGGATTTTCCAAAAAACAATGCCTGCTCAATCGCTTCACTCGCCATCTCTGTTTGGCGCTTTCCGGCGCATTCATTCGATTGCGCCTCCACTCCCGGCCGGAACCGATTGCCGGCGCGGCTCAGGCGCGGGTACAGGCATTGCCAACCTAACCCGCGCCGCCTCCACCGGTTCGTCCGGCACTTCGATGCCGAAACGCAGCGCATCCTCCCGGTCCGCCTGCCAACGCGCAGCAAGCTGCCGCCGACGGGCGCTGGCCGTATCCGCCTGGAAACTGGCTGTCACCTCGCTCCGCGCGCCTGTCTCGTCTTCCAGAATCAGAGTCATGCGCGGGCCGTATCCGTCGTTGTCGAGCAAGCCCTTCCTGGCATCCGAGCTGGTTCTGGCGCTCGGCGTCAAATACCATTTCTTGGTCTGGAGGCCCCGGCTTTTCAAAAACGTCTCGACCTCCCGTCGTACATACCCGTGCCCATCCTTCTCAAGATCCGGGTAGACTTTCTCGACCGGGTCCTTGATCACCGTGCCTTCCGGATCCGGCGCGAATGCCGACAGGCCCCAGTTCATCTTGAAGAGTTCCGGCGCCAGCATCTGCGCCGCCTCCTCGTCCCCGCCCAGATCCAGATAGCTCTTCTTAAGGAGCGCGTTGTATTCCTCAATCCCAAGTGCCTCTTCCTCCGGCGACCGGCCCAGCTTCTTGAAGGTGTCGTATGAGCTTTTTCGGGCAGCATGTTCGTGATTTGTTCCAAGATCCATTCCGTTTGAAGCTGCAACGACATCTGCCGGCTCTGAGGAAATCGAAACATCTGCAATTTCGGTTTCGGCCAAAACCCGCTGGTCCGGAACTTCGCTCAGGCCCGACTTCTGCGGACCTCTCGGTGGTTGACGTTCCGGCCCGGAAGGAAGGGATCTCTTGAAACTCCCCCTCGTCACGCTTAGTCCGTCGGGACTGTTTCCAAAGACAACGTCGTCGCCGTATTTCTGGAGAAACTCCACCTCCCAGGCATCGGGGATCTCTCTCGCCATGACCAGTTTACCCAGGATATCGTGAAGCGCCGGGTCGTCTTTGTAGCGTTCGCGTAGGTGCTTTTCCGTCGCGCGCCAGTCGATGCCATGAAGAAACGGCCTCGGATAGTCCGGTTCGCCGTGACCATGGGTGAAATTAGAAATTTCCGAGACCCTGCCCCGGTACCGATCCACATAATCGGACTGCAATTTCTCGTAGACCGGCCTGAATATATGTTCTTGAGACGCGTCGACGTTGTAAGTCTTTGACAGAAAGTCAACAAATGGCGCCCGGAAGGCTTCAATGTTATCAAAGCCCGCGGCCGGACGATGTTTTTCCGACGCCGGTAGGTTCTCTTTGGTGACCTTAATACCGACGGAAGCCAGGGCCGCCGCTGCCAGCGTGTTGCTGTTCACGATCAAGTCGGAACTGTCGCTGTTTGCCGCCGCGAGGGTATCGTAGCCGACCTCGGCTTGCTCGACCAACTGCGCGAAAAAAGCCATCCGGAGATATTTGTCCTCCAGATCCGCCCCTGTTTCCAGCACGACATTGTTCTCCGGCGAACGTTCATCAGGCGGCTCCAAATCGAGGGAAGCGGGCGTATATCGACCGATTTCAACGTCGATATCGTCCAACACCAGCCGGAAGCCCGGTCCTCCCCGGACGATGAATTCCTCTCCCTGCCGGTTGGTGTAAACAATATAGAGGTGTCCATACCCCAAAGGGGCATCGTTAATTCTCAGTTCAATCTTTTCCATTCTTCACTCCCTTTCCAGAAGTTGGTTCAGGCATCGATTTCGGTTCGCGCGGCGAAGGTCAGCTCATGCGCTTTCGTTACTTAGTGGATCGAGTTTTTGGCGAGCACTGTCTCGCGCAAGCGTCGCTTCGCTGGCGGTGAGCCGTTTTGAGCCAACCGCCTTCAGAAAGGCATCATTCAAGGAAGATTGCTTAAGGGCTGGACGGAATTGATGCCAGACGTCGTTGGGTTGCGCTTGAGGAGGGCCGCGCAAAGCGCACAAACCGCCTCGCCAGAGGTCAATCCGTTACGGTCAAATGAGTCTGGATGATCGGAAAGGGTACAAATACCAGCCGTATTTGACAGGAATCCATCTGATTGCGCGTTTGGAGCCTATCGGTTGAGGTTGGTCTTGGAGTATCGGGCACTCACTTCGGAGAGAAAGCTGCAATCACCCCCACGGACCATATCACGCCAACAGTCAACAGTGAAACAGCCCGCAGAAAGCGAATTTTTGCCGTAAACTTATAAACCGAAACACGAGCCAGCTGAATTAGATTAAATAACAAGTCCAACCCAAATATAGATATTGGGATATAGTAAATTTTATTATATAAAAATGCGTGATAAACTTGAAAAGACTCTCTCAACACGACTAGACCAATGATAGAAACAAGAAAAAATAATGTAGAAAACAAAATAACAAACTGAGACACATTGTTTAATAAAGATTTTTTATCCTGCCGGTAAAGGTAGACATTGATATATGATCTCGCCAAAAGCAAAATAATAATTGTAAGAGCAACAAGTACTTCCATGGATATAAAGCCTTTTTATCTTCCCCATTCACATTTCGCCGGCCCGTATGGCCTGAAGCTTCGATGACAGGACCTGACGGGCTCCTGTTCGGGTATCGCACCCAGACAATTGGAATTGCACAGTCACTTAATTGACTTCTCCCGCATGAACTCGCTCACCGCGCAAGCTCTTGCGCCTTTTCCAATCGAGACAAACGAGCTGGAGGCTCAGGCACCAAGCTTGTTCTCTATATGTTCCAAATCCCACTACCATGGATTGAGAGATTGGAAAAGCTCTATTTTCAAGGAGTGGATGGCCTCCGGCCCAATCACATCTGACGTATTGGTCAAGTTGGCCAAGGCGGAGCCACGACCATCCGTTTGGGTCGTCAACATATCGCGCTAATCAACGATAGCCTCCGCCCTCACCCGGATCGAGCGCCAGCCTCTCACCACAGGAGCAATCTCAGACTGCCGATAAAACCAGGGAAATAATTCCGCACAGCGCGCCATGAACCGGCATCGATTTCATGATCGCACTCGGGTCAGTGAACGGTGCCGGCCGCGCTCACCCCCTGACCCACATGGATCACACCGTCTGCAGAAACTTCTGCAACTTCTGGCGCTGCGGATAGTCGGCCAGGAATTTTCCGCTGTTGAGCTGGAACGTTTCCTTCTCCGTGATCACCGTACCGTCCGGACGAAAATTCGCCGCGTAGAGAAACGGCAGACCGGGCTTCTTCAGGTCCCACTGCAGGAAACCGCCGCCCATCGGATATTGATCCGCGGGACTCATCGCGCCGTCATGCCGGGTATCGGGCATGACTTTCACGAACCTGTCCGGTCCGGTGAACGACGATACCCCCAGCACGTGCTCCTGTAACGCCCGGTATCCCGCCGCCCCGCGTTCGCTCATAATACTGTCGTGCACGGCCTCGCGCTTTGCATCTTCGGCGTAAGTTGCCGCCGGCAGACCGAAGCGCCCTCCGGACCGGAGCGTCGTGCCCTGAAATTCGAAATCGTCCGGCCGGGGTGGCGATTTTAGAAGCAGAAGCTTGAAGCCATTCGAAAGCCGGCCCGCATGAAAGCCGAGATTGGCCTCCGTGGCCCGGTAGTCGGCCAGGATAATCGCCCGAAGCTGCGAGATATTGCCGCCAAAAGGCTGCGTCATTTGACCGAGAACAAAACTCATCCAAAAACTCCGAAAAGGGGAACTGAAACGAAATTGCCCCCGGAGATCTATAACCTACACTGTGGGCACGACTGTGATTTAGGTCTCAACCTTGGGCAATCCAACCGGTCTCCAGGACAGTCTCCTGCCCTCTCCTGTCAGATGTATCTCATGCGCCATACGCGGGCGATGACACACCCCTGACAAACAGTCAGCAAGACGGTTCGTTCCGCACCCAGGCATAAACGTAAAAATCCTCTCCGCACCGGCCGTAGGAGCGCAACACCCCTTCCTTCCGCCCGCCGAACGCCTCGATCCAGTTATGGGAGATGTCATGCTCTGCATGGGTAATCACCTGCAAGCGCCGACACTCCCGTTCGATCAGGGGCCTGAGGCTCTTCAGATGCCGCGTGATCAGCGGCACGCACCGCCTGAACCGATCCGTACCATAAGCCCAGGCCTGCCAGTGATCCGGGTCGAAGGCCGCCGCCCGGCTGAAACCATAGGCCGCCGCCGGCTCGCCCTCGTACCAGACCGACCACACCATGCCCGGCACCGCTGTTTCCAGCGCGCAGATCCCGAGAAGCCGCGTATCCCAGTCCTTCCAGAGACAGGCGATTTCCCGGTAATCCTGATCGCGCATATTGGCCGCGATATAGCTCGCGTCGCGCACGCATAGATCCTTGATCAGAAGCCGGCGAGCGGATCGTCCAGCTCCGCCGCGCGCGTTCCGGCCCGGCTTCTCGAAATCTGCCTGGCGGCAGCCTTGTCCTTCCATCCCAATGCCTCGACGATTGCGTCCGCCTCGTCCGGTGACGAGCCTAGGCGGTCCTTGATGTCTTCCTTGCTTTCAATCAGGATCCTGCCGCCCTTGATCTTCCAGCGGTGCGCCGTCAACTGCGCCTTGACCGTCGCCGAGCGCTTGATCGCAAGGCCCTGCCCGCTCTTCGGATGAAGCGCCTCGCGCAGGCGCCAGTAAAGCTGGGCGCGCAGATTGTAGAAGGGGATCCGGCTGTCCTTCGCCGTCTCCCCCGATTGGGCGGAAAAGACGCATTTTTCGACCGGCAACCCGTTTTCCCGGGAGAGAAACCCGACCGTGTCGCCACCCCAGCCGCCGGTGCAGTCGACCACGATCAGCGCATTGTCCCGCCGCTCCTGAACGATCAGCGCGCCGACGTCTGCCCCATCTCTTGTATCCGCCCCCTTGCGCACGATGTTCTGCTCGAACCGCCTTCCGTGAAGGGGCTGCAGCACCGTCCGATCCTTGCCACCCTGGGCGACATCAACCGCCAGCACATCCATGGGCAGGTCCCTGTCGACGCCGTCGTCAAAGCGCTGAAAGGCACGCTCCACCCAGTCGGAGGGGATGACCTGCCAGTCGTGATCCCGGCGTGCCGCCTGAAAGTCGCCGGTCTTCAAGGCTGTGCGCAGCGGCTCCGGCATCTGGTCGAGCTGGGCATCGTAGGCTTCGCCCAGATATGCGTTGTCCTGGCGCTTCGCCGGAATGAAGGTCCGGCTTTTCGGCGTCCTGACATCGCCCTCCACCTCGACAGGCTCCGGCCCGTCCACCCAGACCGTGCGCACCGCATCGCCATCGTCGATGAAGACGGCCCAGAGCAGGTCTCCCGGCTTGACGGTGCCATAAAGGGGATGCAGCGGATCGAGCCAGGGCGCGAACCACTCGATCAGGAAATCCCCCTGCCCGCCCAGCGGCGGGTTTGTGGCGATCAGCCCCCGGCAGCGTTGGTCCTGCCGCGCCGAGCGCAGCCAGCCGAGCACGAATAGGATCTTGCGCGGGTCCATCTGCGCGCCCTCGTCAAATGCCTTGAGATCGTGATCGCGCCCCTGCCAGTCCTCTTCCGCCCCAGGCAGTCCCAGGTGTCCGAACTCGATCAGCCGTTCGTCCGGGCCCACCCAGCGCGGCGGAGCGCCGGTGATCTTGCCCAGACTAGCCTTCTGCATCAGCGCGTTCATGCGCTCGATCAGCCCTTTGAGCGACTTCAGGGACTGGCGGAATATGGCCGCCTTGTGATGGGCAAACAGCGCCAGCCCGGCGATCAGGTCCGTCTTGCCGCCACCCGCCGCCCCGCCATAAAGGGTCAGGTCGGCCTTGGAAAAATAGCCCTCCGTCTGCGGCCCGGGCTGAGGCCGCCAGACCTCGAACTGATCCAGGACGCCGGCCGCGTCGAGCCTCCTTTGCAAATCCACCCGCTCGGGTGCCGCAAGTCCGTCGATGCGCTCAATCAGTGTCTCCAGAGCCGTTGTCATTCGAATTATTATCCTCGCGCGTCAGCAGCGCCATGACCCCCAGGGCAATTTCCTGAGAGCTGCGCGGCTTGAATGTTTCAACTTTTGCACCCTCCTCCGCCCCGCCCCAGATGCCTCCCCGGATTCCATGGGCCTCGGCCTCCGACCGGTCGCGCCAGCCG
Organism: Roseibium aggregatum; assembly: GCF_017309185.1. Taxonomy (GTDB): domain Bacteria; phylum Pseudomonadota; class Alphaproteobacteria; order Rhizobiales; family Stappiaceae; genus Roseibium; species Roseibium aggregatum_B. The sequence goes on from NZ_JAEKJZ010000007.1 coordinate 10,389, forward strand.
GCCCGGTTCTTCATGTTGAAGGCCCAGGCGCTGGCGTTGAACTTCGCAAGATCGCCCCGCGCCCCCTCCTTGCCGATCCGCTCCCATTCCATGAGCCCGCGCCGCGCCGCTGTCTCCAGCTTCTCGGGTGGGAAATCCTCAGGGAACTGCTCGGCGTAATAGCGAATGGTCTTGCGGTCGGCATCGGGAAAACTCTCGATCGAGTACCCGGCCGCGATATGCGCGCAAAACGCCGCGCATGCCTTTTGCCGCGCGTTCGCCGTCGGCCATTTCAGGACATCGGCCGCGTCGTCCTCATCAGGCATGGATTCCTCTTTCATGTCGGGAAGTGTGCTTTGAGCCGAAGAAACGTTTCGGACATGACGCTCAGTTTCGCCATGCAGCGATCGTCAGGCGCAGCTGTCGTTGCAGCGCAGACCGCCGCGCCGGTTAGCACATGTACCCACTGTAACTTGAGAGCGTCTGTTTTATCCGTGAACTGACGACGCCGTCCAGCGGTCAGCCCGGTCTCAAACCACGGGTCAGACAGGGAAACCGAAAATGGTGTTGAGGCTCAAGAAGCTTTCTCGGCTGGGCGTTGAGCGTCTGTCGTTCAACGCAACGGTCTTTCTCGCTCAGCGTCGGTCATTCGATGAAGGCAGGAACCGTTTCTGAACAGACACCACCTGCCACAGGTACAGGTGATGCTTGTCGTTGGTGAGCGCGGTGGAGCGTTTCGCGGATTTTTAATCCGCTTCTTTCAGCCTGCAGGCCAGTTTCTTCAAGAGAACCTTGTTACGGCTGGTGACCGTCGAACGCTTCCAGCCAAAGCTCTCGCAGACCTTGCTGAATTTTCCGCCACCTGCCTTGCACATGATCTCGAATTGCAGCGCCCGACGCGAATCCGTGTCCTCGATCAGAGAAAACCAGGTGAGCGCTTCCTCCGCCCGGCCGATTGCCGCTGGAGAATAGACCCGCCGTCTGCGGGCGATCTTGCGGCGGTAATCCGGCCAGGCCGCCAGAACGGTCTTCGGACCGTCGCCCTTGGCGGTTGCCGCGATGACTTCGAAGGCTTCGACGAACCGGCCCATCATCTCTTCAGGCGTATCCGGTCCCATCTCAGCCCTCCGAAAGAGAGGCCGGCGTGAGATTACCGGAAACGTGCCAAGCCGGTCTATCCCTGCTGCGCCTGACGCTCCTTTCGATATCCCTCGTCCCAAAGGCCGTGGTAATCGGCCTTGGGTGGATAGGGATTGTCATCAAGCGACTTGCCTTCCCGGAAGGCTTCCACACCGCGCTCGAAAGCGAACACCTGTGCTTTTGTCTGGTAGGCCTGCATCTCTCTGCCCCTGAATTCAATAGCTGACTGAAATATTCGCCCCATCCCGTCGTAAAACCGTTCGGCGCAGCAAAAGCAGAGCGTTCTGACGATAAACGGAAATACAGCCGGTGATTGATGCAACCCATACTAGGTACATAAGTCTTTTTGACAATAGTCTTCATGCGGCTTTCCCCTGCGTTTGCGCCTTCAGAAGACCGTCGAGTTCATAGGACAAGAGCACGGACAGGGTGATGGTCGGTGCCGACGGGTTCAATTCCTTGGCCCTTGCCATCAGCGTCGCCAGATCCAGCCGGTCGAAGAGGTCGAGAAAATCGCCCCGCTCGACCCAGTCCGGTTTGTTCAGAACCAGCCAGGACACCGCGGTGATGACTGGCGCCGACCAGTTGCCCCGGTTATGGGCCGTGTTGATCATTCCCAGAACCAGACGCAAATGTCCGGCACCGTGTTTCTTCAAGAGCCCCCGACACGTGCTTCGAGCCTTGGACTGGTGACGGCCGTCCGCGCGTTTGGCGGAATTCACGAAGTGAATGCCAAACTCGGCGGCAACTCGGTCCACTTCCGCACCCGAAACCATCAAGCACCTCCTTTTTTGTTGGCAACGTGCCAGGTCGAGCCTGCCCCGGCCTGAAGTCCGGCAAATGCTTCTTCAGCCCGCTGCCGGGCGGTTCGCGGCAAGTGTTCTGGCTTTGTTCTTTTTCCGTTGAATGCTTCGGCTCTGGGCTGCTGCCTCGCCCCCATGTGCCCCAGCCCCTGCTTCAGTAGCCTCAGTTCCAGCGTCAGCAGCCGGTTGCGCGCCTTCTCAAGGGCAAACTCGTCTTCTAGCCGCGACTGCGGCCGCTCCGCCCTGATCCGGCATTGCGCGACCCGTTCCCGCGCTTCCTCGATCTCGCTCTTCAGGCTCCTCGCCATCGTCGTCTAGTCTCCCGTACGCTCATCTGAACACGACAAATACGTACGCGCATTACGTACACTTGTCAACGGCAACGCGTACGCATATAGTGACGTCGCGTACTCTAAAGACAACACCCGGCGGCCACCATGGTACATCGCGAGCAGACCCTCCACGACAAGCTTCACGCCCTGAAGGACAGATCCGGTCTTTCCTTAAGAGCAATCGCGCGCGAGATGGGCTATTCCCAGGCCTCCTCCATCCAGCGTTATTTTTCCCCCGCCTATGGCGACAGGGCGCTCCCGGCGAATTTCATCAGCAAGCTCCTTGCGGTCCTTCCCGGCAAGGGAACTCCGCCGATAAAACGCGAGGAAGTTCTGGACCTGGCGGACGGAACGGTCGCGGAGATCCGGCGCAAACTTCCGGAACTGCCCTCAAGTGGCGTTCCGATTGTCGGCGAAGTCGCAGCCGGACTGTGGATGGAGGCTGCATTGTTCGAAACGGAAAATGCCGAAGAATCAACAATATCCTACGATGTCCGCTTTCCGCCCCAGGCACAGTTCGTCGTCAGGGTACGTGGCGAATCCCTCAACAGGGTCGCGGCCAATGGAGATCTGCTTTTATGCGTTGATTATCTTGCCGCCGGCATCGAGCTGAAAGAAAACGATCTGGTGCTGGTCGAACGCTCGCGCGATAACGGCATGACAATCGAACGGACGGCGAAACGCCTCATCCGGCTGAACGGACAGTCGGAATTGATGCCGGAATCCGACGACCCCAGATTCCAGGACACGATCGTCTACCGTGAAGGGGACTTCGACCATACGGAAGTCAAGATCAAGGCCAAGGTCGTCATGGTGTTCAAACCGCTCTGATCGCCGCATCGCAGTCTCATTTCGCGCACAACCGCCTAAGCGAATCGATAACAAAAGTTGAAATGTACGCATAACGCGTATAGACTCAGCCTCCATGTGCTGGAGGTATGAATGACACTGAACCTTGATTTCTCGTTCTTCTCGGTGGTTTGCGAGTTGAAGGGATGCCTCTACATCCCGGAAACAGATCTGGAGGACATGACCTTCCAGAGGATCGTCGACGACATCCGCAGCGGCCAGCTTGAGAATGTACGCGCTGTTCTGGAATACAACCCGTCCGAAGGCTGGTGCTCGGACGTAACCGGTGATGTACTCACCGCGCTTTGCCCGGAAGAAGACGCCGACGGCGATCCGAACACACCCCATGACTGGTCCGACTATCGCAGCGAGCGCATAGACGGACGTCTTGCGGGAGTATCCGCGACAGTCGCGGCCTGAAGAAAACTGAAAACAGCCGTCTTCAGGGAACCGCTTTCAACCTGCGGAATTTTCCGAGATCAGTTCAGGTCCTTCAGGAGCCGTCCATGCTTCCGGGTCTGCTCGATGACCTCACCGAATGTTCCATATCCTCTGGAAGCCAGGATAGGCAGCATCTTGCAAAGCGCCTCGGCGGTGACCTTGGCATCGCCAAGCGCCGTGTGGCGCGCCTCTTCGGGAACGTGAACTCCCAGACGTTCGCACACTGCGTCAAGTGTGTGCGTCTCATTCTCACCGAACAGAACCGCCGACAGCAGCACCGTGTCGAGCAGGGGATGATCCCACTTGAAGCCGAGCGCTTTTCCATAGCGCTGCATGAAGGCCATGTCGAACGGCGCATTGTGGGCGACAAGCACCGCGTCGCGGGAGAAATCATGGAACCGGCCGACAGCCTGCTCCGCATCCGGCGCGTCCGCGACCATGTCGTCGGTGATACCGTGCACTTTGGTCGAGGCAATCGGAATGCTGCGGCCGGGATTGACAAGCTGATCCATTTCCTCGCCGGCGACAATCCGGCCCTTGATCACGCGGACCGCGCCGATCTGCACGATTTCATCCTTGTGAGGCGTCAGTCCGGTGGTCTCCGTGTCGAACACGACAAAGGTCAGGTCCTGCAGCGGCCGGTTTTCAATGGCCTGTTCGCTTTCATGTTCTCGGAAATCGAAATCGTAGATCAGCGGCCGATCGGCCCGCGGGTCGATGCGCGCGTGGGTCTGGTCGACGAGGATCATGTAACCGGAAGCCTGGCTGAGTTTTTTCAGGCGCAGTTCGAAAGTCAGGTTTCCCCGGCTGCAGCGCACTTTGGCCAGAACCTCGCTGCGTTTGCCCGTGAGCTTGGCGCTTGCCGCCCGAAGATCCTCTTCGTTGAAATAATCGAAGATCGAGGCGCTTAGGCGGGGCACATGCACCTGCCCCAGAAGATCGGCCGCCTGACCGTCATAAAGCATGATCAGATGCGCCGGGCTGACCAGGACGATTGCGACGGGTATTTCCGTCAGGAGAATCGCCAGATGCGCCTTTTCCGCCATCAGGCGGGCCGTTTCCTCCGCCAGATGCTCTTCCACATCGGCCGATATCTGTGACAGCTTGCCGGTCACGGCATCGACGGCGGGCGCGAGGTCGCCGAGATACCGAGCCTGATGCAGGTCCAGAGATGTTTGCGCATCCGCGTGGGCACGCACCCGCATCGCCGCCGCAAGACGCTCGATCGGTTTGGCGACATTCTCGTCGAATAGAAACCAGACCCCGGTGGTGACCGCAAGAATACCGAATACGGAAAGGACACCGGAGAAAACGAGGCCTGAGGTTGCATCCTCTTCCCCGCCCCTGAGGTAGCCCAGATAAAGCGCGCTGCAAACAATCCCGGCACAGGCTGCCGCGACGCCAAGGAAAAACAGGAAGATACGCAGGCGCAGGCTGAGAGACGTAAACATCAGGCTTCTCCGCAAATCGTGGAGAGGACCGGGTCGTCCGCGGATACGTTCACCCAGGCCACACCGTCTACCGATCCGTCGTCTTCAAAGGTGATCGCATCCGCGAGCGCGGCCCGCCTGAGCCCTGCACAGTCCGCGAGCACCGGCAACTTGTTGACGGCGGACCAGCGCCCGAAGAAATACACTTCGGCCAGCTTCAACCCCGGCTGCCCGGAATGCTCCCTGAGCGTTGCGGTGTCGACGGCAACGAACCGCTCGACGAACGGCACGAGATAGGTCCAGGGCCGGTAGAGCGCCTTGCTTTCGGCCGTTTGCGCCACAACAACTCCTTCGGGCAAGGCCTCCCTTGTGCGATCATACCAGCCGTACTCGTTGTAAATCGTCGCTGCGATCATCGTCGCACCCGCCGCCACGGGTGCGAACCAGCGCGGCAGACGCCCGCCCAATGTTCGGTTGACGAGCATGACAAGACCCGCTGCGGCAATGCCGGCTATGAAGGTCGCGATCAGCTCAACAAACATGTGTTCCCTCCCCTTTCGCCTGCGGCGCGGCCTCCTCCAGGCCTGGCCGCAATCGGCGATACGTTTCTAGCTCAGCATACCCCGCCCGTGTCCGATCGCCGACTGCATCGTCTTGACCACCACAAAGGCGTCCCTGAGATGACTGCGCTCGAAGTCCGACAGAGTTGACGGCTGCAGGAAATTGTCGGGCGGCAGGTCCTGCTTGATCAACCCGGCCTGGTGCTCGAGGCGGCTTTCGGCGATCAGGTCGTAGGCATCCAGAAGATCGCTCGCCCCGGACTGGCTGAGCTGCCCGTTCTCGCGGGCGGCGACCAGCCGCGCGCGTGTGTTGACGGCGCCGATTTGCGATCTCAGGGCATGGATTCGCGCCAGATCGACGACAGGCACCACGCCGTTGTGTTTCATGTCCAGCGTGTTCTTGTGCTCGCCCGAGCGTATCGTCGCAAGACCGCGCAGCAGACTGAGAGGAGGCGAATGCTTCAGCGAATTGCTGATCATGTGGGCGACGAAGATGGAATTCTCGCTCGCCGCCTTCAGCGTGGTGTCCTGCAAATTGTCGAACAGCGCGGTCTGGCCTCCGATGGGGCGGAGGTCGAACATGACCGAGCTCAGCATCTGCGCTTCTGGGTCGGGCTTGTCGATCCATCCCTTGAAATACTCTTTCCAGACCCTGACCGGCTGACGCCAGCGCGCGTTCGTCGCCATCATGTCGCCGGGGCAATACACATAGCCGCAGGTGTTGAGCCCGTCTGACACATAGGCGGCCAGATCGGCGAAATACCCGTCCCGGTCGACGTCGCTGACACTGTCGTCCAGAAACAGGCAATTGTCCTGATCGCTCACACCCGTCTGTTCCTGCCGCCCCTGGGATCCGCAGGCAAGCCAGAGATAGGGGACCGGAGGCAGACCGAGCTTTTCTTCTGCAAGCGCCAGCAGGCGCCGGGTCGTGGCATCGGCAATATCCGTGATCAGACGGGTGACGATGTCATGGCGGCTGCCTCCTGCGACAAGCTGAACCAGCAGCTTGGGAATGCCGGCGGTCACTTTCGCCATCTCCTCCGCGGAGCTTGCATGGGCGATTTCGCTGACGAGATTGGCTGAACTGACCGCCTGGAAGCGGGTCAGATCGGTCTGGGTGACCATCCCGACCAGGCGTCCGGCCTCGACAATCGGCACGTGACCGATACGGCGCTCCATCATGAGATGTAGAATGTCGGAGCCGATAGAGGAAGGCGGCAGGGTGAGCAGACCGGTGGACATCACCTCCCTGACCGGGGTGCTTACGGCGAGCCCCTCGGCGATCACCTTGCCGGAAAGGTCGCGCGTCGTGACAATGCCCAGCAAGGCGCCGTCTGCGTCCGTTACGCAGAGCGAAGAGACTCGCTTGTCGCGCATCTGGCGGGCGGCTTCCTGGACACTCGCGTCCGGCTGGCAGGTGATCGGCGTTGCGGCCATAAGCGTCTCGGCCAGGCTGGTGGCGAGGTCGTTCGCGCGTGGTTGCGTCGTTTTTCCGGCACGGTCGAAAAACCGCGCAACGGTTCTGTACTCGGCGATAAGCTCCCGGACCAGGCCATGGGGCAGCACAAGCAGGATGCTGTCGTCCTGAGACCGCGCGTTGGTGGCAGCGGTTCCGTCCCGCAACAATCCGCGTTCGCCAAAGGAGTTCCGAGGCCCCAGTTGACTGACAACTTCCCCGTTTTGATCGGTGATTTCCACCGCGCCGTCGTAGATGAGGAAAATCCCGGGCAGTTCTTCGCCGAATTCATAGATGCGCTCGCCACTGTCGGCTTTTCGAGGCTCGAACTCGTTAGCCAGTTGGACCTGCCGGTCCTGCGGCAGGGAATCGTAAGGGTGAACGGTGCTGAGAAACCGAAGGATCTGCTCGGGCGTCAATGGCATGTGAACGGCCTCGATAAATAAGGAAAATCCTGCCCGGACGAGCCGGGCAGGACATGCTCGTGAGACGAAACACTCTCACAAGGATCGAACACGTGTCAGGCACCGCCTCCCCGTAAAGTCACGGGAAGGCGGATACCGGAACCTAGTGGTCCTGCGCGGCCCCCGCACCCCGGGGGATACGAACGCTTTCGACAAGATCCTTGATCGCCTGCGGGGTTTCCTTGGTCATTCCGGCGACAACATAGGCCACCGCGAAGTTGACCGCCGCCCCGATCGCGCCGAACGAGGTCGACTTGATCGGTCCGAGCAGCGGATCGGCGTCCGTGAAGCTGTTGGTTCCGGGAATGAAGAACCAACCCTTGTGCAGGAAGATATAGACAAGCGTCACGATCAGGCCCGCCAGCATGCCTGCAACGGCTCCGGTGTTGTTGATGCGGGTCGAGAAGATCCCCATCATCAGCGCCGGGAAGATCGAGGCCGCCGCCAGTCCGAAGGCCAGAGCCACCGTCTGCGCCGCGAAGCCCGGTGGGTTCAGACCCAGATAGGTGGCAATGGCGATTGCAACCGCCATGGCAATCCGGGCGGACAGAAGTTCTGCTCGCTCCGAAATCTGCGGGTTGATCGCCCCCTTGATCAGGTCATGACTGACCGCCGACGAAATGGCGAGCAACAGCCCGGCCGCAGTAGAAAGCGCCGCCGCCAGACCGCCGGCCGCCACGAGGCCGATCACCCAGCTTGGCAGATTGGCGATCTCCGGATTGGCGAGAACCAGGATATCGCGGTTGAAGTTGGTCAGTTCGTTGCCTTTCCAGCCTTTCTCCTCGGCGACCGCCTGCATGTTTGCGTTCTTGTCGTTGTAGTACTGGATCTTGCCGTCGCCGTTCTTGTCTTCCCATCCGAGAAGACCGGTCTTCTGCCAGGTGTCCATCCAGTCGTAGCGCGGATCGTCCGCGATCTGCTCGACCGTCACCGCACCGCCTTCGATACCGCCGTTCGGCCACATCATGTCGGTGATGTTGAGACGTGCCATCGCACCGACCGCTGGAGCCGTGATGTAAAGCAGGGCGATGAAGACCAGGGCCCAGCCAGCCGACCAGCGTGCGTCCGAAACCTTCGGCACGGTGAAGAAGCGCATGATCACATGCGGCAGACCGGCGGTACCGATCATCAGCGACAGGGTGAAGAGCACCATATTCAGCGTGTCGGCGTGGTGGGCCGTATAGGAACTGAAGCCCAGCTCGGTCACGACCTGGTCAAGCTTGGTCAGAAGCGGCATGCCACTGGCGACATCATCGCCGAAGAGGCCGAGACCCGGGATCGGGTTGCCGGTCAGTTGCAGCGAAATGAAGACTGCGGGAATGGTATAGGCGGTGATCAGCACGACGTACTGCGCCACCTGGGTGTAGGTCACCCCTTTCATGCCGCCGAACACGGCATAGGCGAACACCACACAGGCGCCGATCAGAAGACCCGTCGTATTGTCCACTTCCAGGAAGCGTCCGAAGGCCACGCCGACACCGGTCATCTGACCGATCACGTAGGTCGTGGAGGCCACGATCAGGCAGACAACCGCCACGATCCGCGCCGTCTGGCTGTAGAACCGGTCACCGATGAATTCGGACACCGTGAACTTGCCGAACTTGCGCAGGTAGGGAGCAAGCAGCAACGCCAGAAGCACATAACCGCCGGTCCAGCCCATCAGGAACGAGCTGTTGTCATAACCGGTGAAGGCGATCAGGCCGGCCATGGAAATGAAGGAAGCCGCTGACATCCAGTCGGCGGCGGTCGCCATGCCGTTGGTGACCGGGTGAACGCCCCGCCCCGCGGCATAGAATTCGGAGGTCGAGCCAGCGCGGGCCCAGATTGCGATGCCGATGTAGAGCGCGAAAGAGCCACCCACGAACAGCAAGTTGATTGTAAACTGATCCATCTCTGCCGACGTCCTTATTCTTCGTCCACGCCGTGTTCACGGTCCAGCCTGTTCATGCGCCAGGCGTAAAAAAAGATGATGGCCAGGAAGACCAGGATCGATCCTTGCTGGGCGAACCAGAAACCGAGATCCGTTCCCCCGACGCTGATCCCGCTCAACAGCGGACGCAGCAGGATGCCGAATCCAAAGGATACCAGCGCCCAGATAATGAGGCTGACGACGATAATGCGCATATTGGCTGACCAATAGGCGTTGTTGGATGAGTTTTCGGACATATGTCTCCTCCGCTTAAGATCAGCCTTGCCGCAACGGCTGAACGGGCCACGATATCAGTCCGTTGGAAAAACCGGGATCCCGACCGGTATCCGCCCTGAATCCCGCCCGGCCTTCCGTCGCGCGGGTCTCACTCCAAGGACCTTCCCGCCCCGGCCATGACCCGAAGGCCATTCGCTGGACCGTGAAACGCCTAGGAAAACAATTTGAGGGTATCGCCGGTTTCCCCAGAACTGACTTGGGAACACTATCAGCAACTTATGGGTACACAAGGCTACTTAGAATTAATAGACTTAGGTATGAAAGACCTATGTCGTAAGCGCTTAAACCAACTTGCGCTTCCGTAAAAGAGCCAGGGATGCACTTTCGGAAACGGCATTCAGACGTCCTTGGATACGGACAAATGACAGTCGGTTTCAAGGTCAATCACGAAAAAGCCGCCTTGAGAGTTTTGACAATAAATCATGAACTCAAAGAGCGGCGGGCATATCTTGCGACGATCGGACCCGGACGATGCTTTCTTGGCGTATCCAGGACTTGCAATCCCGTGTCCACTCCTGCCTTATGCGCCCAACTACAGGAGGAAAACCGGGCACATGGTCGATATTTCTACCCGCGTCTATAATCACAAATGGAAGATCGACCCGATCGTCCGTTCTCTCATCGACACGGATTTCTACAAGCTGCTGATGTGCCAGTCGGTGTTCCGCAACAAGCCGGACACCTCCGTGACCTTCTCTCTGATCAATCGCTCCACCGATATCCGGCTCGCCGAAATGGTCGACGAGGGCGAACTGCGCGAGCAGCTCGATCATGTGCGCTCCTTGTCGCTCAGGCGCGGTGAAAGCACCTGGATGCGCGGCAACATGTTTTACGGCAAGCGCCAGATGTTCCGCTCGGATTTCATGGAGTGGTTCGAGAACCTGCGTCTGCCGGCCTACGAGCTCGAAAAGCGCGACGGCCAGTATGAACTCACCTTCGAAGGCTCCTGGCCGGAGGTCATGCTTTGGGAAATCCCGGCCCTGGCGATCCTCATGGAATTGCGGTCCCGCGCGGTGCTCAACTCCATGAAAAAATTCGAGCTTCAGATCCTCTATGCCCGAGCCATGACCAAGCTCTGGGAAAAGATTGAGCGCCTGCAACCGCTGCAAGAACTGAAGATCGCCGATTTCGGGACCCGCCGCCGCCATTCCTATTTGTGGCAGGACTGGTGCGTTCAGGCCATGATCGAAGGTCTGGGCGACAAGTTCTCGGGCACCTCGAACTGCCACATCGCCATGCAGCGGGATCTGGAGGCCGTCGGCACCAATGCCCATGAGCTCCCAATGATCTACTCCGCCCTGGCCGAAACGGACGACCGGCTTGCCGAAGCTCCCTATGACGTCTTGCGCGACTGGCATGAGGAGCATGAAGGCAATCTGCGCATTATCCTGCCGGACACCTACGGCACGGAGGGGTTTCTCAAACACGCCCCCGACTGGCTTGCCGGCTGGACGGGAATTCGCATCGATTCAGGCGACCCGGCCGAAGGAGCCGAAACCGCGATCGGCTGGTGGAAATCCAAGGGCGAAGATCCGGCGAAAAAACTCGTCATTTTCTCCGACGGGCTGGACACGGACAAGATCATCGAACTGCATGAACAATTCTCCGGCCGCGTCCGCATTTCCTTCGGTTGGGGAACGCTTCTGACCAACGACTTCCGCGGCCTCACCGCCAACGACGCCCTCGCCCCCTTTTCCCTGGTCTGCAAGGCGATCTCCGCGAACGGAAAGCCGACGGTGAAGCTCAGCGACAATCCGAACAAGGCGATCGGACCGGAAAGCGAGGTCGAACGCTACAAACGTGTCTTCGGTGTCGGCGAACAGGAGCTGATGGAGGTCGTGGTTTAGCAGAAACCGCCAGGTCCGCCGCTGCCGGCGTCATTCCTCCAGCAAGTGCTCGTAGCGTTTGTCCGTCAGCGTCTTCAGGAAGGCGACAAGCGCGTCGATCCGCTTGGTGTCGAGCGCCGGCCCGTGCTCCAGCTCCTTCAGCGACAGATTGCCGTCGACTTCAGGCCCCCCCCAGGGCTCCCCGGTTTCCGGGTTGGTCTGGGCGCCGGAGGCCTTGCTGTTGTACTTGTTGTAGAAGACGACGGTCGTCCGCAGATCCTTGAAGACGCCGTTGTGCATGTAAGGACCCGTCACGGCGACATTGCGCAGGGTCGGAACCTTGAACTTGCCCAAGTGCTCCGGATCGGAAACCAGCGGATTGTTCACCAGCCCCGGATCGACAAACCCTTCTTCTTGACCGTTGACCGCCCGTGCCGCCGCGTTCACCGGAATACCGATATTGTGATACTCGTAGTTCGAGAAGGTTTCTTCTCTGGAAACCTGGGACGTCTTGAGCTGGTGGCACTGGTTGCAGTTGGTGAACTGCTGCGAGAAGAACAGAAGACGGCCCAGTTCCTCCTGATCGCTGAACTTCGCTTCGCCGCGCAGATAGCGGTCATATTTGGAATCGAAGGGCGCGAACAGGTCCGTTTCCTCGAAAGCTGCGAGGCTGGCCTTCATCGCTTCGTAGCCGGTTTCGTTATCGTCAAGGGTGCCCTCCCCGAACAACGCGTCAATAGCCTTCACGTAAGCCGCATTTTCCTTCAGCCTGTCGACGACGGATGCCTTGTCGGGCATCCCCATTTCAACCGGATTGAGCGGCGGTCCACCGGCCTGGCCTTTGATGTCCGGCTCCCGGCCATCGAGAAACTGGCCACCGCGATAGTTGCCGTCCTCCATCCGGTGAAACTCCGGAGAAAATTTCGCGTAAGAAGCCGTCGGGGCATTCCGGTCTCCGAGCGAAACGCCGTCATCTCCGAGCGACACCGCCAGCCCGGCATCGGTCGGGCGCGGGTCGACAAACCCGAAATCCGGATTGTGGCACGTTGCGCAGGCCTGGGTCCGATTCTTCGACAGGTTCACATCGAAGAAAAGCGCCTCGCCCAGCGCCGCCTTTGTATCGAAGCTCTGGCCATCTTCCGCATACCCGGTGCCGCTTACAAGAACGGCAGCAGCCAGTCCGATCGCTGTTCCTGCGCAAGAGAACACCTTCATCGTCGGTCTCCTTTTTGGTTGTCCGGCGCGCGGCGGTGCCGACAACAAGCGGCAGCACCGCCACATGCGTTTTTCCGGCAGGGCTTCATCCGCGCCGACCTTCCGCGCCAATAAACGCCTTTGACCTCAAAAGCCAACCTCCCTCGCCAGGAAATCAAGACTTCGTCCGGTAAGCGCCGCTCTCTACGAAAGACAGGAATGCGTTCCTGCCGCCTTTGATATAGAACCGTACGGTTTCAAATTGTGAAGGTAGCACTCCACTTTTCAATCTAAATTGACCGATATCAATAAGCGTCCGGCAAGCGGACCAGGCAGCCGCTCTCGCGGGGGGCGTATTGCTGAAAATGGATAGGACGGAGCAAGTCCGCATTCGTCGACTGAGAGATCTATCGCAAGCCGATTTTCATCGTGGTCAGCCCACGGTCCAGGGCGCGATTGATCAGCGTGTTCACAAGCGCCCTGCTGACGGCTTCGCCGACGGCGCGGGCAACCTTCGGCTGCACGCCGCGCGGGGTGTCCCCGGTGCGGGGGGTGGCGGCCGCTGCGGTGGGGCCCGCCGCGGTCTCGGCCCGGTGATTCAGCGATGACTTCGGGCAATGGCTGCAAATGAGGTCCATGATGCTGGTCAGCTGTCCGGTCGCCGTTGAGTAATAGACGATCACGGACGCCGCATGGCGGTTGATCTCTACTTCATCAACGCCTTGCAGCGCTCCGACCTCTGCCAGGAGCCTGTCAGCCATTTCCGGATCCCGGCGCAGAGCCTCCAGCTTGAAGCGGGCCCGCCCCGGCACATGATGTACGCAAGAGACCACTTTGCGACCTCGACATTCCATTCAGATCTCAAAGTTTGGCTATTTTGAAGAAAATAGTCAAGTTTAATGGAAGCGATGTAGCGCAAATTCGTCCCTTCAGGGAAGAAGCCTGTTTTGCGCGCTGCGCGGCTGCGGCAAACCGGCGCGTAAAAGAGCATGAACCAGTAGAGCGATCGTCGACCCGTTATGCAGCAGAGCCGCGGCAACGGGTGACAGGTGACCGGTCGACGCCGCGATAAACAGTCCCGTATTGATACCCAGGGCGGCAGTCGTGTTTGTGGAGATGATCCGCATAGCCTGGTCCGCCGCCTCGCGGGCATCGGCAACCGCCCCGATCCGGTCATCGAGAAGGATGATGTCGGCGGAAGCCTGCGCAAGATCGGCGCCCTGCGGCATGCTGAATCCGACATTGGCAGCCGCAAGCGCGGGTGCATCGTTGATGCCGTCGCCGACAAACGCGACTTTCGCTCCCTTGGCCTGAAGCTCCGTGAGAATACGCGACTTGTCCTCGGGACGAAGCTCCGCGTGGACCTCGTCGAAACCCAGCGTTCTTCCGAACGTCTCTGCGCGGGTTTTCCGGTCTCCGGTCAGCATGACCAGACGCTTGATCCCGGCGCGGTGCAGCCGTTCCATGGTCTTGCAGGCATCCTCGCGCAACTCGTCGCGCAATCCGACAAGCCCGATCGGCTTGCCTCCATAGGCCATGTACAGGAGCATCTTGCCCTCTTGCACGAGCCGCTCCGCCGTCTCCGTGTGCGGGTCGAAATCGATCGCCTCGACCGTTTGCAGGAAATGACGGCTGCCGATCAGGAAGGAGTCTCCTGCCACGTCGGCACGCAATCCCAATCCCACCTCGAAGGTCACGTCCCCATGGGAGACGTGGGCCGTGCCACGCACTTTCGACTCTCTCACGATCGCATTTGCCACCGGGTGGTGGGAGTGCTCTTCGACGGAAGCTGCAAGCGCGAGCAACCGCTCCTCCGGCCACGCCTTCGGCTCCAGGGACACCACATCGGTCACGGACAGCGTTCCATGGGTCAAAGTGCCGGTTTTGTCGAACACGAACGTGTCCGCCTCGGCGAGTTTCTCGATACTGGGACCGCCTTTGATCAAAACGCCCCGCGAGACCGCCTCCGACATGGTCGCGCGCACCGCGACAGGTGCGCTGAGCTTGATCGGACAGGCATAATCAACCAGAAAAACCGAACTGAGACGGCGAAGGTCCCGGGTCAGCAGCAGGGTGGCCAGGCCCAGCCCCAGGGTCATGTACACTTGCCGGTCGGCATGCTTTTCGGCGAGCCGTTCGGTCTCGGATCTTTCGTCGAGTGCTTGTTGTATGAGGGAAGCGACAAGTGCGGTCGTCGTTTCGTCGCCGACCTGTTGCGCCTCGATCTTCACCTGGCCGCTTTGAACGACGCTTCCCGCAATGACGCTGTCCCCGGGATGTTTGCCGACCGGAACGCTCTCACCGGTGATCGAGGCCTGGTTGATCTCGGCCGAGCCGCTGTGCACCACACCGTCCACCGGAACGAGCCCCCCGGTTTGCACGATCACCAGATCGCCTTTCCTGACTTGCTCGAACGGCACTTCAACCGCGCCACCCTCGCTGTCGATCCAGGCCGTTTCAGGGTTCGGCATGAGCAACTCATGCAGGAGCGCTCCGGAATGCCGCATGGTTGTCTCTTCGAGATATTCTCCCGTGGACATCATGGTGTCGGTGGTCAGGGCCATTCCGAATTGGCCGCGCAGGGCCCCTATACCCACGGCAAGTGCGTCAAGCAGCTCCACCGTGACGCCCGCCGTCGCGACGGACTGCGCGCCCTTCAGGACTCTCGGCGCGATGGTTGCGGCACAAAGGACGTTGCCAAGAAGTGGGGGAAGAAACGGGCGGGCGGCCAGAAGAGCGGCCCGCCCGGCAAGGTGAAGGATGTTGGGACCGTCGTCGCTCTCGATCCTGCGGAACTTCAGGGTCTCGCGGCGCAGGTTCGCAAGCCTGTCCAGAACACGCGTCCGCGCTGCCTGCGTTCCGTCATGGGTCACGATCACGGAAATCGCATCCGGATTGATACGCACCGAACTGACGCCAAGGATGGCCCGAAGCAGCCGGCACAGATGATCCGTGTCGAGGGCCGGAAGTCCCAGGACCGGCATCTTGACCCGCAATCGTTCAGGGCCTTCGTGAACGATATCGACCCTCGCCTCCAGGCGTTTCAAGGCCTCATCGCCAAGAGGCAGTTCCGTCACCGGACGAAGCGCACGGTCCATGACAGGCGCTTACTTCACCTTGGAGGATTTGATTTCCGACTCGGCGTCGCGAAACCGCTCTTTTGTCTCCTCGAGCCCGCCCTTCAGGGTGAGCCACACATGAGCCACGCCGTTTATGGCAGCCCGTTGCACCGCTTCGTTCGTCAAGACATAGGTGACGGCGCCACCGACGAGAGCCCCCGTCAGAAAGCTGCCTTTCGTCAATGTGTTTCCGGCTTTGCTTCCGTCTGCGGGATTTTTCATTGTTGTCTCCTTGCTGTCCTTCTTGCCTCTGGCGCAAGTAGCCTTCTCCTGGGACCGCTCTCCGCGAGAAGCGCTCTATTGGCCTTCGTCCGACGCCGTCGGCGTGTCGGCCTGAGCAGCGTTCTTGGAGGAATTGGCGATATAGTAGGCCCCCACACCCGCCGCGACCACGGCAAGGCCGAACAACGGCACGCTCCTTGCGAAATGTGAGGCAATCTGCGCGACGGCGCCCGCCGCAGCGCCGATGGCGGCACTGTTAGCGGTCGCGCGCAAGGCTTCGTCGCCGGTGGTTTCCTTGTTGCGGAAACGGATCGCCTCGTTGATACCGGTCCATGTTCCGGTGATCGCCGCGCCACTCAGCCCGGCACGCACCACTTCGGTTGTGGTAAGATGAGGGGTCTGAATCTGGCCACCCTGTCCACTAGCTGTCGTCATCCTGTCTCTCCTCACTGGCTTCCTCGACAGGCCCGGCTTTGGATGTCTCCGAGGCTGGAGTGTTTTGCGAAAAGGCTGAAGCTGTAAATGATGCGATCAAGGCCTTGATGGCCGGCATGTTGGAGACGGCCAGAACGGCGGCGGAGCCCAGGAGAGCCCCTTTCCAGAAGTCCCTGTCCTTCAGATCGAACAACTTGCCCAGCGTTTCGGCGCTGAGATCGCCACGCGACAGCCTGTTGAAAGCATCCATCAGATCCTGGTTGCCCGCCTCGGCGTCCGGTTGAACACCCGCATCGCCGGCCGAACCGCCGGCGGCGCCAAACGGCCCCTGCCCGCCTCCCGCCCAAGGCGGTTGCGGACCGAAATAATACCAGCCGTGCGGCGGTTGCCCGTTTTGCCCGTGCCCCGAATGATCGCCATATCCTCCGCCATTGTTCGCGGAACCGTTACCTGCTTGCGGAGACGCGCTGTTATCCGTCATTTCGACCTCTTGCTCCTGGAGAGACCTCGCGGCAATCTCAGATGGTATTGCAGCCTTAGCAGAAGTTCACCAGGGGCACGAATGACTTAAATCAATGAGAAAGCAGGTGTATCCGGCGCTCTGAGCGGTTCAGGCGTCCAATCGCTTTCCCCGGCGGGGCCTCCCGAAATGAAATCCTTGCTCTTCTGAAACCAGAAACCTCGGGCTATCATTGGCCATGGACGCGGGAAGCCGAACGGGGCGCCAGACAGCATCGCTCATGCGCCCTTGTGCTGCTGCCTGCCGGCCCATTCGGCACAGGTCCTGATCCCGCCGAGCGGAAAGAAATGGACTTTCTCGACAGGGGAATCCGGCCGGGACGCGACTTCCCGGCTCAGCGCCTCAAGAACGTCGGTCGGCTCGTAAGGCAGCAGCAAACGGCTAAGATCCATCGCCCTACGTTTCAACACCTTGACGGACGGCCCGACACCGCAGGTCATGGCGAATTTGATCAGCGTCTGCAACTTCGCCGGCCCCGCGATACCGAGATGTATGGGAAGCCCGATGCCCATCTCCTGCAGGCGCGCTACCCACCGGGTTACCGGCTCCGCATCGAAGAAAAACTGAGTGACAATTGCCATGTCCGCATCCGTGCGCTCGGAAAAGGACTGCTTCCACTGTAGCGCCTCATCGACACGCCTCGAGGTTCCGTCCCTGTCGATATCGGGATTGCCCTCCGGATGCCCGGCAACATGCAGGCGGCTGAAACCGAACCTATCGAACAGACCGCTTTCAAGCAATTGCATGGTGTTGTCGTAGTCGCCGATAGGTTTGGACGTACCGCCGCCGATCAGGAGCGCCTCGTTCACATCCGCCTCCTCCCGGTAGCGCGACAGCATGGTCCTGAAGTCTTCGGCATTACGAATCAGACGCGCCGGCAGGTGCGGCATGACACGGAACCCGTCGTCGCGCAGCCTTCGTGCCGTCAGGAGCATATCCTCGAAATCCGTGCCTTCGACATTCGCGATATAGACGCAGGTTCCTTCCGGCAAAAGCGCCTTGAAGTCGTCGATCTTCGCCGCGGTGCGCGGGAGAACCTCGATCGAATAGCCCCTCACCAGGTCGCCGACGGCACTATCCCGGCTCATCTCCGCACCTTGACAGTCCCCCTCTCGTTCCAACATCGCGACACCTCCCAGATCGACCCTAAAATGTATACACAATTCAGATCTAAATCGAAAGACAATTACAAAATCCACTGATAAAGTGCGAGTTTGTTGCAGGCAAAGATCCTCTTTGCTTCTAAAAAATGCATACATTTATCGACTAAACCATCCACCGCCCGGACAGAGAACAAGAGGTGGCAGCGACCCTGCCGCCTCAGACGATCAACGCTCCCTCGAACCGTCATTCCGGACAAGTGAGGCGCCAGCCGAGCGCAGATCCGGAATCCAGACATATTCTGCGCCGAAGGCGCTCAATACAAAATAAAATCAAATAGATATGATATAGAGTGCTCGCTGCCGCTCGCGCAGACGTCTGGATTCCGGCTCACGCGATGCCGCTTCGCGGCACTCTGTCCGGAATGACGATCCGAGAGTTTGTCGGAGAACTCGAGAAACGGCCACCTATTCGAACACCACCGTGGTCGTTCCGTTCAGCATGACACGATCCTGAAGGTGGAGGTTGACCGCGCGAGCCAGAACCGAGCGTTCGATGTCGCGGCCCTTGCGGATCATGTCTTCCGGCGTGTCGCGATGGGTCACATGCTCCACGTCCTGGGCGATGATCGGCCCCTCATCGAGATCCTCGGTCACGTAGTGCGCCGTCGCACCGATCATCTTCACGCCGCGGGCATGCGCCTGGTGATAGGGCTTCGCCCCCTTGAACCCCGGCAGGAACGAATGGTGGATATTGATGCAGCGGCCGGACAGATAAGCGGAAAAGTCGTTTGAGAGGATCTGCATGTAGCGCGCCAGCACGATAAGCTCCGCGCCGGTCTCTTCGACGATCGCCTTGATCTGCGCTTCCTGCGCAGCTTTGGTCTGGCTGGTGATCGGTAAATGATGATACGGCAACCCTTCGTGCAGGGTCAGGTTCAGGGCGGAGCTCGGATGATTTGAGACAATGCCGACGCAGTCCATGTTGATCTCGCCGATCCGCATCCGGTAGAGCAGGTCACCGAGGCAATGATCGAATTTGGAGACCAGGATCAGAACCTTCCGTGGCCGGTCCGCCGGCCGCAGGGTCCATTCGAAACCGAACTTGCCGACGTGCCTGGAAAAGGCATCGGTAAACGTCTCGACGGGTTTTTCCATGGAAAACGCGCAGCGCATGAAGAACATGCCGGTCCGCCGGTCGTCGAACTGCTGCGCTTCGGTAATGTCGCCGCCACAGTTGGAAAGTTCCGTTGCCACCGCGGCCACGATGCCCGGTCTGTTTTGGCATTTCAGGGTCAGGATGCAGTTCATCCTTGCCTCCTCTCTTGGGAAGTCACGCGGGCGAAAAGGCAGGCACGGCTAATTGATCATCGTGTCCGGCAGGATCAGAGAGATCTGCGGAAACAGCACAAGCAGGACCAGCGTGAGCAGCATGGCGAACCAGAACGGCATCACGCCCATGAATATCCGCCCGAGCGGCACGTCCCTTGCGACCGATTTGACGATAAACACATTGATGCCCACAGGCGGTGAAATCAGTCCCATTTCCAATGTCAGCACCACCAGCACGCCGAACCAGATCGGATCGACTCCCATCTGCGTGATGATCGGGAAGAAGATCGGCATGCTCAAAACCAGCATGGCGAAGCCTTCCAGAAAACAGCCCAGGACCAGATAGCAGGCCAGGATCAGGAACAGCGTGCCAAGCATCGGCAACTGCAGTCCGGTAATGAATTCGCCGATCGTCTGCGGAATGTGGCTCAGCGCCAGAAACGGATTGATCATATGCGCGGCGATCAGGATCAGCATGACGGTCGCCGTGGTCACGACGGAGTCGCGCGTCGCGGTCCACAATCCCGACAAGGTCAGTTTGCGGCTGGCGAAACCGTAGGCGATCACCAGCCCCGCCCCGACCGCGGCCGCTTCCACCGGCGAAAACAGGCCGCCGTAGATCCCGCCGATGGTCAAGGCGATGACTGCCAGGATAGGCGCCGCGCCGGCAAGGCCGCGCATCTTGTCCTGAAGCGTCGTTTTCGGCCCCGTTGGCCCCATTTGCGGGAAGACCCAGCACAAGAGCGAAACCGTCAGAACGAACATCGCGAGCAGCAGCAGGCCGGGCAGAACCCCGGCCAGAAACAGCCGTCCGATCGATTCCTGTGACAGGATCGCATAAATGACGAAACCGGTCGACGGCGGGATCAGGATCCCGAGTGTTCCTCCAGCCGCGACAACGCCCGTAGCAAGACGCGGGTCGTATTTGAATCGCTCCATCTCGCCGAGCGAGACCTTGCCCATGGTCAGCGCGGAGGCAACCGACGAACCGGACAACGCGGCGAAGCCGCCGCAGCCGATGACAGTGGCCGACGCCAGCCCGCCTCGAACGCGTCCGATGGTCGCATAGGCCGCGTCGTAGAGCCTGCGGCTCATTCCGGTCTCGGTGGCCACGTTCCCCATCAGGATAAAGAGCGGCACGACGACGAGTTCCGCCGAGGAGGCCAGCGTGAAGCTTTCGGAGGCCATCAGGCTCATCGCGGCGGGAACACCGTTCAGCACGGCGTTTCCGGCAAAGCCGACCGCGAACATGGCGAAAGCGACCGGCACGCGCAACGCCAGCAAGACAACCAGCACGCCCATGCCCAAAAGGCCCACAGCTGTCGCGCTCATATCGCCTCGTCCGGTTTGTGCGACAGCGGAACACCGCTCCAGGCGATTTCAAGCGCCCGCAACACCATTCCGAACGCCGTGATCAGCGACAGCACCACCATCACGTACTGGAACCACGCCTTCGGCAGATAGATGATATTGGTCGCCAGGTTCAGCATCCTCGACAGCGCCGCCGATTCCCAGACCGTCCAGGCAATTCCGCAGAAAATCACGGCACCGAGCAAGGGCCCAATCACATCTCCGAACCAGAGCAACCGCGGCGGAAAGACATGCTCGAAGACATCGACCGAGATGTGCCCGCCGAGCTTGTCGCAAAGAGCCATCCCGCCGAACACGACGATCACCATGGTCATCTGGGAAATATCCTGGGCTCCGGTCAGCGGCGCGCCGAAATAGCGCCCGGTGACATCCACCAGAATAACGACGACCTCAATGATAAGACCGATCGAACCGAAGATCGCGGACAGGCCGATCAACCTGTCCGCGAGTTTTTTGAGTACCGGCAACACGGGCGCCTTACTGACCGGACATGGTCGCGAGGACGTCCTCGGCCCCGGCACCCGTTACGATCTTCTCGGTAACCGGAATGGTCAGCGCACCGAACGCATCGATTTCGGCGTCAGAAAGCTCGATGACCGTATTGTCGCCGGACGCCTTCAGGGCTTCGATGGTCGAATTCGCCTTTGCGTTCCAGCCGGCCTCCGCGCTGGCGGAAAGCTTGCGCCCGGAATTGTCGTCGATTGCCTTCTTGAAGTCGTCGGAAAGCCCGTCGTATTTCGCCTTGTTCATCACGAGATAGAAGGAGATGCGGCCGAGCGGGGCGCCGATGGTGTAGCTGTTCGCCACCTCGTCGAGCTTGAAGTCGGTCACGGCGCTGGCGCCGGTCACCACGCCGTCGATCAGACCGGTCTGCAGGGCGTTGTAGATCTCGGGCGCCGGCATCTGGACCGGCGTAGCGCCGAGCGCTTCGATGACGGCAGCCGCGGCGGCCCCGGAGACCCGGATCTTCAAGCCCTTGAGATCCTCCGGCTTGCGGATATCGCGATCCTTCATGATGAAGATGTTGGGTTCCGACAGCCACAGCGCCAGCGGCACGGTGCCCGGAAATTCTCCCGAGATCTGACCGGCGTCATAGGCGTCCCAGAGGATTTCGTAGCCGGCCTTGCCGTCCGGAAGAACGCCCGGCAGTTCGGACACCATCGTTTTCGGGAATTGCGACGAGGTGTAGCCCTGCAGACCCCAGGTGATGTCGGCCACGCCCTGCACGGCACGGACATATTGCTCAAGCGGGCCCCGTCCGAGTTCTCCACCCGGATAGACGTCGATCGTCAGACCGCCCCCCGACGAAGCTTCCACACCGTTCTTTAAGGGCTCGATGGTGGACGCGGTCAGCGTATGCGCGGGCGGCACCCAATGCGCCAGTTTCAACGTTTCGGCCTGGGCCGAAGGCGTGACGGCAAGAGCGGCGAGGACGCCGGCGAACGCGGCTCCGGCGACTGAACGACCCACTGTCAGATTGAACATGCAATTTCCTCCCAATGGTTAAAGGCTCGGCCCACGCTTTGCGATTGTTGCCCAACCTCCTCAAACCTTACGCTGCGGCGGCGTAAATGGCGATTTCGATTTTAGTGGCAGCTCCCCCGGCTAACTCGCTTGTTTTGGCTCCTGACCGGAGCAGCGGGCATCCGGCTCCTCCACCGGACGCCCTCACCGGTCAGACCGCGGTCTTGGTCCGCCAGCTGTCCGCGTAGTTCTCGCGGGCTTCGCTCGAATACGGCGTCGGCGAGACCCGGACCCGGATTTCCGCCTGCCTGTGCGCTTCGGTCGATGTCTTTGCCGTCGGCTCTGGCTCGCCCCACTTGAGCGTCAGAACGTCGCCGACCTGGACGTCGGCATTGACGATGCCGAGCGACAGCATGCAGCGCTCGTTGTAGGAGTAACCGTTGAACATCGACATGCCGACCATCTTGTCGCCGTTCATCACCATGTCGGCGCTGGTCGAGGCGTAGTTCGGCTGCGGGAAATCGATCCACTTGTAGGGAGTCCCCTGCTCGAAGGCCGATGCGATGACCTTGAGCACGTCCTCGCGGTTCCACTCGAAGGTCACCTTCTTGCGGTTGGTCTGGCCTTTCATCTTCTCGAGCGCGGCCTTGCCGACGAAATCGTCCTTCTTCCAGCCGATGTAGAAGTCGTAGCCGAGTTCGAACGGATTGACGTAGTAGTCCTCGATATTGTCGGAGACGAAAGACCCGCCGATCGCACCGGTCGCCTCGTAGCTGTCGGCACCGAGCCACTGGCGGTATTCGGCAAGCATGCCGTCGCCGGTGTAAATGCCGGGCAGCGGCGAGGGAATCCAGCCCGATTCCAGCGTGTTGGTCGAATAGGCGCGGCTGCCGCAGCGCACGAGATTGACCCCCGCTTCCTTTGCCGACTCCAGAATGACCGACAGGACATAGGCCTTGTCTTCATAAGGACCCCAGACTTCAAGCCCGGGCGCACCGGACATGCCGTGACGCAGGGCCTGCACCTTCTTGGAGCCGATATTGATCCAGTCCACGTGGAAGAACTTGATATCGGGGATTGGACCACCGTTCATCTTCTCGAAGATCTTAGGCGCATCCGGCCCCTGGATCTGGTAGCGGTAATGCGTCCGCAGCACCCGCTCCCCTTCGGGACGCGACGTCGAGCGCGGATCGTGCTTGATGCGGACATTCCATTTGCCGTAGGCCGCACAGAACTGCAGCCAGTTGGATGTCGGTGCCCGCCCGACAAGAATGAACTTGTCCTCGCGCTCGCGGAAAATGATGTGGTCGCCGATCACATGGCCGTTCGGCGTGACCGGAACGAAATGCTTCGCGCGGTTGAGGCTGAAATTCGAGAACGAATTGATACCGTGATAGGCGAGGAATTCCTCCGCCTGCGGCCCCTCGACGATCAGTTCGTCCATGTGATGACACTGATCGAAAAGCACCGCCGACTCGCGCCAGGCCTGCTGCTCCAGACGCCAGTTGCTGAATTCCGGCGTCACCACAGGGTATACATACATTCCGATTTTGGAATTGCGCAGCAGTTGGACAACATTGCCACTTTGGCTCAAAACCGCCGCTAAACTGGTTGCCGACATATCTCTTCCTCCCAAAAGTCAAGTCAACATGTATACATACCTATCGCATTTTAACCCCTTTGCCACTCAAAAATTTGCCGTCACCCGCCTTGATGCATACATCGAGGGCAGGACACCCCCTTCCCGAAGGGCCTGCAAGCCATCGCCAACCGCTCGCTCCTCCCGGTCTCAAGGCGAAGGCGCGCGGCCTTTCCGTTCAGGTCACCACCAGGGCGAGGCCCGGCAACTGGCCGGCCTCGCCCTTTTTCTTCATCGCTTCCTCAAGATCCCGGCGCGCGGTCCTGGCGTGCTCGCGCGCCAAAGCCTCTGCCCGGCTTCCCTCACGCGCCTTGATCGCCGCGAGAATTTCCCTGTGCTGCGCCTGTGCGAAGACAAGCGAGGACTGCCGGCTTTGCAGGTTGACCTTGTCGGGCAGAAAGGCCGAGGGCGAGGCAAAGGGAAGATGCACGACGCGGTCGAGTTCCCATTCGATGATCTTACTGCCGGAAAGCCGCGTCAGAATGCGGTGAAAGTCCTCGTTTCCCCTGGAGTAGATTTCAAAATCGACGCTGTCGTCCCGGAAGCAGGCATCCAGCCTCTCCACGACCTCCGTCATTTGCGCCAAAAGCTCGGGATCGGCACCTCTTTCGGCCGCTAGCCGCGCGGCGGTGCCTTCCAGCACCCCGCGCAATTCGATTGCGTCGATTACATCCTCGACGCCGAAGGCCCGCACCGCGAAACCGGTGCTCTTGGCCCGCTCCAGGAGCCCCTCTTCCGCCAGGCGGGACATCGCTTCGCGCACCGGCGTACGGGAAATGTTCAGCATTTCGGCCAGCGGAACCTCAAACAACCGCTCGCCGCCGGCAAGCTCGCCGCTCAGGATGCGTTTCCTGATCTCCGTCAGCGCCCGAATTGTATGATTGCTGCCCGTCGCTTCCGCCATGTCCCTGCCTCTAACCTTTCGTTCGCGGCCTTGGAAAAGATGGCAGAAAGCATACACGAGCACGCAGACAAGGGAACGGCTGAACCCCGTTTCAAGGTTTGAGCCCGGCCGCCCATCGACGCGCCCAATTCAAAAACTGATTTTTTTTCATATGGTTATCACTGCGGATCTCAAATTTTCAAAAAAAGACCCCTCTCGACCGCAAGGCTTTTCATGCACTGATGACCGGCAAGTCCAAGATCTTGTATGCATCAACTCGTTCGATCCGGTCCGAGGTGACGCTTGCGAATGCATAACCACGCGTCAGCGAATGGAGGGGTTTAAGCACAAGACAAACCGCCTTGCCGCCACACTGACAAATCCCGCAGCAGATCAGGCGCAACAGACCCGCGCCTTGAGTTTGCCGTTTCTGGAAAATGCCACTCCGGCGACAGAAATACCTTTGCGTTAATTCATGGCTTTTCGGCCGACCCTGTGGTTAGATTGCTGAATATTACTGTTTGATTTTAACACTGCCGCCTTCCCTTTAGCGTTGAAGGCCTTGCTGAACGCAGACCGCTCGAACAAAACAACGGTTTTTACGGAGTTCGGTTGACTGATGCTGCCATTGCTCAGAACTCTCTCGGTTTCTTCAGGGACATTGCTTTCCCTCTTGGCGTTTTTCCTGCTCATATCCGGCCCGGCTTCTCTCGCGGGCGGTCGGGTCGCGCTTGTGGTGGGCAATGCCGCCTATCGGAATGTCGGAACCCTGGCCAATCCGGTCTCCGACGCGGAAGCGGTTGGAGCCGCGCTGCGCCGTCTCGGCTTCGATGTCACCCTGTCCCTGAACCTTTCCAAACACGAATTCGAAAGCCGGTTGGCGGACTTCTCCGACCGGGTCAGCAAAGCCGAGATCGCGATCGTCTATTATGCCGGACACGGCATGGAAATGGACGGACGGAATTACCTGGTACCGACGGACGCCCGGCTTGTCTCGGACAATCGGGTTCGTTTCGAGGCGGTGTCGCTCGACACGGTTCTGGCAGCCCTCGAAGGCGCCAGGGGCCTCAGGCTGGTTCTGCTCGACGCCTGCCGTGACAACCCCTTCGTTCGTGACATGCGCCGCACGCTGGCGACGCGCTCAATCGGACGCGGACTGGCCGAAATCGAGGTCCAGCCGGGGATCCTTGTGAGCTACGCAGCCGCCGCAGGCACGACCGCCCTCGACGGGGCAGGAGATCACAGCCCCTATACCGAAGGCCTGCTCACCTATCTGGAACAGCCCGGGCTCGAAATCAATCTCCTGTTCCGAAAGGTCGCCGACTACGTCCAGGAGAAGACCAACAGGCGACAGGTGCCCTTCGAATACGGACGCCTGCCGGGGCAGAGCATCTATCTGAAAGCGCCGGAACCGGTTACACCGCCACAAGCGGTCGCCTCACTGCACGGTGCCGAGCAACCGGCTTCCTCGAACCGCTGCGGCGAAGCCGACATCCAGTGGAAGGCGATCAAGGACCTTGGCTCCAGACCTCTTTATGAAAGCCATGTCCGCCTGTTCGCCTCTTGTGCATCCGCTGGCTTGGCGAAAGACCGGTTGCGCGCGCTTTCCCGGCCAACGGAAACGACGACTTCGGCCGCACCGGTGACGGAGTGCGACCGGCTCGCGGCATTTCCCGATGACGAGATGAAACCAGGGGATGTCAAAGGGGTATCCTTCGCAGGCCTGGACGCAAAAAACGCCGTTCCCGCATGCCGGTCGGCCGTGGAAACCTATCCCGACGAGCCCCGTCTTCTGTTCCAGTACGGACGCAGCCTCTACAAGTCGGGTGACTACGAACAGTCCCTTGCCTGGCTCCGCAAGGCGGCCACGCTCGGGAATTCGGCCGCACTTGTCAACATCGGCGTCGTCCATGCCAAGGGAACCGGTGTCCGGCAGGATTACCGCGAAGCGCTCAGTTGGTATCGAAAGGCCGCCGATCTCGGCCAGTCGACAGCGATGGCGAACATAGGCGTTCACTACACGAGGGGATGGGGTGTCGATCAGGACCATGGCCAGGCGCTCGTCTGGTATCGAAAGGCCGCCAGCCTCGGCCATCCGGTGGCAATGTATGAAATCGGCAATGCCTATTTCAATGGAAGAGGCGTGAAACAGGACCACCGCGAGGCGCTCGTCTGGTACCGCAAGGCAGCCGATCTCGGCCATTCCGACGCCGCGAACAATGTCGGCCTGGCATATGATTACGGAGAAGGAGTTGCACAGGACCTGCGCGAGGCACTGGCTTGGTACCGCAAGGCGGCCGATCTGGGCAATGCGTTGGCAATGCAGAATGTCGGCAACGCCTACGCCAACGGCTATGGCGTGCGAAGCGACCCCCTCGAAGCCGCCCGATGGCTCGAATTGGCGCTCCGGCAGGGCGCCGAAAGCACCCGGTCAAACCTGCGTGACGGCACATGGGGCAAGGAACCGGCCCGGGCCCTGCAGCGGCGCCTCAAGGATCAGGGCCTCTACGACGGCCCCATAGACGGCGCCTTCGGCCCCGGATCAATGGCGGCAGTCGATTCAATCTTCGGCAAAAAACAACGCCCGACGCCCTGAAATATCGGAACATTATTCCGCAAGAATTGACGGCATCCCGACAGTCGGACATGCCAAGTCTTATGCCCCCCTAACCGGCTTGCTTTAAGAGGCCTCGCATTCGCTAAAAAGGTTCTATTTGAGATTTTCAAACCATTTGGATCAGTCTTATCAAACGCATTGCGCAACCTCCTGCCGAATTGTCGACTAAAGCCATTCTTTTTTGCGCACCAGAACTTCCGGCCAGCTTTCGCCACGAAAGAGAGCAAACCCTTTCCCCTTCGCGCGTGCCCAGACGCCAAACGACAGCAGCAACCTCGCCAGTTTGAAAGAAAACGGTGGAAGGTGTTTCCGGTAGAGTTTCATCGTGTCTCGCAAGATGGCCACTTGCATATTTGACGTACTTTGGTGAAAGCATCCGCGCGCATAAACGTAGGACGTAATTGGCGTAAAGGTTGGATAGGCTCCCACCTCTCGTGCCCTAAGGCAGAAATCGACGTCTTCTCCACAATGAAAAAAATCTTCGTCCAGCCCGTCCAGTTGCTGCCACAGATCCGCTGTTATAAGCAGGAGACCTGCCGGAAGCACTGGTACGGCCCTTGTGTCGTCCCGTTTCCAACTACCAGGCATATCGGGATCAAGCCACGCCGGACCATTCTGGGCACCCAGACAAGTCGCAAAGCAAATTGCAGACCAAAGGCTCGGATAGCCCAAGTAACTTGACGGGTCGATGTGACCGTCTGCATCTTTCACCTCGCATCCATAGATACCTGCGTCGGGTTTGGCAAACGCCAGCGCCAAGAGTGTGTCAATCAGGTTTTCCTGCGCAACAGCTTCCGGATTTATCAGCAAAAGATAATCGTATTCCCCTTTCAACCGCGCTCCCTGGTTGGCAGAAAACGCAAAGCTTTGTCTCACCGTATTCTGCACTAAGGTCACGCACGCGCTAAACTGATCAACAGTCGCTACGCCTCCATCAGAAGACGCGTTGTCAATCACGATTATTTCCAGATCCGCCCATTTGGACTTCAAGCTTTGAAGGCAACAGAGCAGATGATTTTCGCTGTTTTTGGCAACAATCACGATGCGCACTCTTGGCCGCCCTTGTATCGATGCCCCCGCTTGCTGCCGAGGGGGAATCCAGGATGGCCACCGTTGGCAACGCACGACCCGGGACATCGTCTTAACAAGCAAGAATCCTGGAGCACTGCTAAAATTTTGCCCAAGCAACCTGAGGCAGCTACTCTTGCGTTTTGTATTTCCAGGATCTTGTTGTGAGAGCATCTCTGACTGCCGCCATCGGGAAACAGATCTCAGAAGACTGACACCTTCAACCCCGACAAAAAACTTTCCAGTACCTGCGAAGTGGCTCTCCTCGCTCGAGAACAAGTTGCACACGTAGGCATCGTCTGGAGCTTCTTCCGGAAACGCATTCCAACGGCACCTGCCTGAAGCATTTGTTGCGTAGCAGCCAGCTCCTATCGGCCGTTGACCGACATTAGGTAGCTGCGACCATATCCTAAAATATGACCTCGCCAAGACGCCGGTTGGCTGCACGGTAATCAGTGGCGGAGACACGAAACAAGGCATATCTTTGTCAAGCGCATGTCCGATAGCACCAAGCGTACCTGGCAGCAAAATGCAGTCTGCGTCTAAGTAAACAACCGGTCCCGTACCGATCCGGGCCGCGTCTCCCCTGTTAAGCGCAGCATGTTTGCCAGGCTCATGTTCTGTCACGAAAACGAGTGCATGATGTCGGTCAGCGAAGACTGGTTGAAAGTCCTCAACGATACGACGCATCGTATCAAGCCCTTCCGCATTGCCCACCACGATAACGTTCAAACGAAAATCTACGGCTTCGCAGACTAGCGCGCACAGGGTCAACGCCAGGGAACGCTGCTCGTTACGGGCCGGTATGACAATTTCGAGGATAGACTTCGACCTGCTATGAGTTTCGGCGTCGGTGCTCAAAAAGACCTCCATAGACGCCAGAAATCAGAAGCAACGATAAAGCAACTACGACATCAATCCACATGCGAGGCGCTTTTAACGTTTCGACAATACCGCTCCATCGAGGAAAATCGTAGGCTTGCCGGTTCGCAAAGCGTTCGGCCAATTCCGCGTTATATCTACGGTATCTGCATCTTGCTTTGATTAGCGCCAGAACTCCCGGTTCGGAGAGGACCTCGTATTGAGCGGAATCAATCAACCTTCTCTGATGCGGCTTGAACAGCAGACGCACGAATTTATCATCCGCTTGAATATCAGGAAGTTCGGTCCAGAGTTTTCTTCCTTCATACGAAACGGCGTACACGCCCGCTGTAACCGGGGAGGAGCGCACATAAGGAGAAAATAACCAAGCCCTCATGAATGCCCGCACGAGCACCGACCTTGAGCGCGTGAACGAAATCTGGAACGTTGCAAAATTTGGGCCTGCGGCCTCGGTAAAGCACTTGCCGAGTTCTTTTAGCGCGTTTGCCGACAAACTGGCGTCCTGATCCAGATAGAGGCGATGACACGGCGGCAATTGAGCTTCCGCTCGCATGATAGCATTTCGTCTGCCTTTCGGAGAGGTCAGAACTCGAAATTCAAAACCCGAGGCCTCGAAACGCTCGCGAAACAACTCAGCGGCCTTCAGGCTCTCTGCGGAGCCGTCGTTGACCACGACCAAGACGATGATGCGATCAAAGTCGCCATTCAGCATTTGCTCCAAAATACCGTTAAGCGAACGATGGATCGTCTTTGCAGCATTCCAAGCCGGTATAATTATGCCAAGACAATTCTCTTTCACGACGTACGCCCGACCGTGTCTGGCCTCACCTGACTTTGATTGACGACTGGGTCAGACAGACAGCCACCTTGATAGATGACGTTACCGAAATGAGCTCTTAGTCTGGAGGAGTCCAGAGACACATTCTTTGGTCTTCTCATTTTCTGTGCGTATTCTTTCTGCGAAATCTCCACAACCCTGGATTTCGAAGAAGCAGATCGGGCAATGACGCACATTAGTTCAAAGGGGGAAACGGTGGAGCGACCGCCGATATTTATCTGCCCAATGAAACGGTCCTCAGCCAAACACAAGATCGCGCGCGCTGCCTGCTGAAATGAAATGGGCGACCGGAGTTCATCGGTCAAACCATAAACGTCTTCACCGCTTTTTAGTTTTTCCGCGACCGCCGTCCAACCACCAGGCCTGCCGTGGAGCACTTGTCCATACATCATGGCGAGGCGACCAACTGCTCCAGCCTGCTTCGAAAGTACGATCTCTTCACCCGCAGCCTTTTGGCGACCGTAAACGCATATCGGTCGGGCATCTTCGTGATCTCCATAGAGACCCTCGGGACGTCCTGGGTGAACAAAATCGCTAGACGCAAAGAACATCCATGCATGTTCCGCTTGACAGTATTCAGCAATAATACGTGTCGCCTCTACGTCTATCGCCTGACCGATTTCAGGGTTTGCCTCGGCCAAGTCAGGGCGCGCCACCGAAGCCAGATGTATAATCTTTGACGGACGAACACTTTCAAGCAACAAACGCAGGTTCCCTGGAACCGCCAAATCTAACGCCCGGATATCGTAGCTATGAATTTTTTGCCAACTTCGGGCAATACAGGTCACCGTGTCTTGCCTTGGCTCTTTTGTGGCAAGCAACTTAAGAAGCGCACCTCCGAGCTGACCGGATGCGCCCGTTATCAGCCAGGGCATGTCAAACGCTCACAGGGGTAGGGCAGCAGCGCAGTGACACTGAACCGTGTTTGCACGCACGCGCTGTCCTATTGCTGACAGCACCATCAACTAAACGTAAGGCATTGAAAACGTTGAGAGGTGTTTTTCTGCAAACAATACAATTCTGCGCAACAACATCATTTTGTGTGAAAATCATGTATTGCCAATCTCCTGAATATAATATGACAACATTAACGCATAGGTTGAATTTCACGAAGTTAAAAAACTTATCTCGGTTAACGCCCCGGCACCTCACACTTCTCGAAAAACGCCAAAATGAGCCGCTAAATTGCTCCTAATTTCTCTCAACGCTTTTAGCAGTTAGCCAGTGTTCGTTCCCGCGTTCGCTTTTTGGTCTAAGAAATCGGCCAAATCGCGACACCTATCATACTCTTCTTATATTGATATGCAGTTTGAACCTGAGCGGTTCTCCATATGCGTGAAACTATTCGGGCAGCGGCCAACGAAAGTAGTAAACGCCGTTTCGAGACTGAGCCAGATAGACCGGATTGAACACCGAAATGTCCCCCCAGAATGTCCCACCTGGGAAAACCGGATCTTAAGGCATTGATTCTAAAGGGAATGGTGGGCCCGGAGGGACTCGAACCCCCAACCAATCCGTTATGAGCGGACGGCTCTAACCAGTTGAGCTACAGGCCCTTGTGCCGCAGGGCGCCGGAAATGGCGGTTGCGTGGCACGACCTCCCTATACCACGGCCATTTTCAGGGGCAAGTGCTTTGCGTGACCGGGCGGAAAAAGGCCTTGGATTGTGACGCGATGCGCCGATTGCTATAGAGTTCCGCGGTATCCGCGAAAAAGGTTCCGTTCGACTGCCGCTTGCGCTCTAAATGGATTTCAGACTTGAGCATCCCCGTTTCTCCCGCCGGAGCGCCCATGCGATCGCCGCTTTTGACCGTCACCCTCAGCCTGCTGCTCGTCTGCCTGATCGGCTGGCTGCTGGTCGTCGGCCGCTCTCTGCTGCTGCCCTTCGTGATCGCGCTGATCGTCTGGTACATGATCAACGCGCTCGCCCATGCCTTTCGGCGGATCCCCCTGGGTGCGTGGCGCTTGCCGCGCTTTGTCTGCTTCACGCTCTCGCTTTTGACGATCTTCGCCGTCAGCACCTTCGTTCTCGATATCGTCGCCTCCAACCTGACCCAGCTCGCCAGGGACGCGCCCGACTATCAGAACCGGCTCGAGGAAGTGATCGCCGAAGCCTCCGCCATGCTCCATCTGAACGACCCCATCGAGATCAGGGACTTCCTGCCGGAATCGCTGGTCCCGCGCATGGTCACCGCCGGAGCGAGCCTGGTCACGACCATCGCCGGCTCCGCCAGCCTGGTGTTCATCTATGTGCTGTTCCTGATTCTGGAGCAATCGACCTTCGACCGGAAATTCGAACGTCTGTTTCCCGATCCGGAGCGGGCCCGGGCGGCCTTTGCCATCCGGGCGGAGATCAACCGCTCCACCATGCACTATTTTTCCATCAAGACGGCCGTCTCCGTGGCGACCGGCGTTCTCACCAGCCTCGTCCTTCTGGCCATCGGCCTGCCCTATGCGGCGTTGTTCGGGTTCATTGCCTTTCTTCTGAATTTCATTCCGACCATCGGCTCCCTGATCGGCGTGATTTTCCCGAGCCTTCTGGCGATCGTCTATTACGACACGCTCGGACCCTTCTTCGCCATCGCGACCGGTCTCGGCCTGATCCAGTTCTCGATCGGCAACCTGATCGAACCGAGGCTGATGGGCTCCAACCTCAATCTCTCCGGTCTCGTGATCATGCTGTCGCTTGCCTTCTGGGGCGCTGTCTGGGGCGTCGTCGGCATGGTGCTGTGCGTGCCGCTGACCGTGATGATCGTCATCGTCTGTGCGCGCTTCGAAGGCTCCCGGCCGATCGCCGTGCTGCTGTCGCAAACGGGCGATGTCGGCCTTCTCGACAAGGATGTGGCCGGCGGCGACAGGCTGCCCGGATGACCGCCGGCGAAGAGACGGCCTTTGAGATGAACGGCGGCTGAACCGGCAGGCCTTAACGCCGCCGCAAAAAGCGGCGAACGTTCACCGCAAACAACGCATGTTTTTGAAAAGGATATTCCGATGCGTCCCCGCTTTTCCCCGATCTTCCGTCAACACGCGTCCCTGATGCGCGCAACGCTTCTGGCCGCCGGCCTGGTCGCGGGTCTCTCCGCCGCCTTACCGGTCCAGGCCCAGGCTACGCCTGCCGCCAGCATCACGATGGAAGGCCAAGGATCGGTGTCCGTTTCCCCCGACATGGCCGTGATCACGGCCAGGGTCGTGTCCACGGCAAAGACCGCGGATGCCGCCCTGTCGGAGAACAGCGCCGCGCTCTCCAGGATCATTGCCGCCGTCAAGAAGCAGGAGATCGAACCGCGCGACATACGCACCAGCGGGTTCGGCATCTTCCCCCGTTACAAAACCGCCTCTTCCAGCTCCGGCGGACAACCTGCCATCGTCGGATACGAAGTGCGCAACGGCATTGAAGTCAATGTCCGTGAGATCGGCAAGCTCGGCGATCTTCTGACCCTTGTCGTGAACAACGGCGCCAATTCAGTCGACGGCATCCGCTTCGAGGTCAGCGATCCGGACGAGAAACTGGACGAGGCCCGCAAGAAAGCGGTCGAGGATGCCCGGCACAAGGCGGAGGTCTTCGCCAAAGCCGCTGGTGTCGACCTCGGCGGGATCGTGTCGATTGCCGAAACCGGAACGCAGATGCCGCGACCGGTCATGATGCGCACGGAAGCCAAGGCGCTGCTGAGCTCCAACCCTGTTCCGGTTGAGACCGGCGAGCAAACCATCGGCGCAAATGTCACGATCCAGTGGGCCTTGAAGTAACGGCCGGACCCAGCACCTGGGGCCTTTTCGGCTCCGAAGGTCGTTCCGGACGGGCCGCGCATGGAAGCGAACGTCA
Organism: Roseibium aggregatum; assembly: GCF_017309185.1. Lineage (GTDB taxonomy): Bacteria > Pseudomonadota > Alphaproteobacteria > Rhizobiales > Stappiaceae > Roseibium > Roseibium aggregatum_B. Next base: position 44,382 of record NZ_JAEKJZ010000007.1, read on the forward strand.
GGTCCAGGCTAGCGGTTGCGCGGCCTCAGCACGAAGTCGGCGATGGCGGGGACGACCGCTTCCGACAAAGGCAGGCGCGGGTTCGTGTAAGTCTCCATTGCGGAGTCCGGCCCCTCCCCCGGCACGGTCTTCAGCATGTGCGACATTCCCTCCACAACGGTCAGGGTAGCGTTCGCGGCCGCCTCTTTCAGGAGGCGCGCGTCGCTCACCTTGACCTGAATGTCGCCGGTTCCCTGCAGGATCAGGGACGGTCCCGCGTAAGAGGCCATCAATCGCGCGGGGTCGTGGGAAAACAGGTTGATCATATAGGCTTGCAGTCCAGGACTGAACAGCCAGCGCAATCCGGGGGGAATGTCCTCTTGCGCCACGGTCTCACCCTTCTCCAGGGTCGCCAGGATCCTGTTGAGATCCGGCAGCAACGGCGCCGTTCCCGGGTTCGCCTTGAATTGCTCGCGCATCAGCGCTCCGATCGGCCGGCCGGGCGTCGCCGTGAGCACAAGGCCACAGACCGGAGCCCCACCGGTTTCAACGCTCTTGAGCGCGACAAGCCCGCCTTCGCTGTGCCCGAGCAGCCAGATGCACTCATGGCCGCTCCTGCTGGAGAGCTTTTCCGCCCACCGGCGCACATCCTCCGCATAGTCTTCGACGGTCACCTTGTTGCCGTCGCTGATCGCGGCTGCGCTTGCGAACATGCCACGCTTGTCGATCCGCAGGCTCGAAACACCCTTTTCCGCCAGGCCTTCCGCCAGGAGCCGGTAACTGTTGGCATGAAGCCCGTTGCCGCCGTTTCCGTCTCGGTCGGTCGGCCCCGAACCCGGAATAATCAGCACGACGGCGCGATTGTCCGCGGCTTCGACGTATGCCCCCTTGAGGAGCCCCTGCGGACCTTCCAGGGAAAGCTCGTCTTCGGCCATGGCGGAACACCCGAGAGGAAGCAAGACTAGAAAACAGATGAAAGCCGGCGCCAGGCGGCAGCGGCGCCGGTGAAACGGTCGGAACATGAAAGCCCTCTCCGCCGGCCTCGGCCGGGATTTGAGATGCCTCTCCCTGCCACGAAGACTAGGTGTGATATCCGGAAAACACAAGCGGGCTCAATCGCCTGCAAGTGACCGGAACCAGACCTGCATCGGCTTCTCGGTTTCGACAGGCTCGTCAATGTCCTTCCAGGGAAAGCGGACGATCACGCCTTCCAGCTTCTCGTAGCCCCGCTTGCGCCAGAAGGTGTCCAGAGGCTGATAGGACACCGGCTTCAGGGGATGATCGTCCGGCCGGACAACAGCGCAAAAGGCAGCCTGGCGGAAGCCGAGGTCCCTGGCATGAGCCTCGCGCTCATCGAAAAACCGGTGTCCGATCCCTCTGCCCCGGTAGGCCGGATCGAGCACGGACTCGGCCATGTAGAAGATGTTCGCGGGATCGAAGCCCCGATCTTCAAACGGCGTGCGGAACGCCTCGACCTCATCGCCGAGCGGCTCTCCGGTCGCCGCCCCGACCAGCTTGGCCCCATCGAACGCACCGACGATCACGGCGCCGTCCGTCTCACCGTACCGCTCGAGATATCTGGCCTCATAGTCCGGCGTTCCGTCATAGAGATAGGGCCAGTCCCGGAAGACGGTGATCCGCAGGCGCGCGACCGCGTCCAATGTCGCCTTCAACTCTTCGCCAGTCAGGCGTCTGATTTCGACCATGCGCGCTCACTCCCTCTGATTGCGGAACGATTTGCCATATCAGCTCGTCGCCTGAATCTGAAGCGCGTCTCGATTGACGGCTTGTGTGTGACGACCTTCAGCGTCAAAAGGGCAGCTGGCAAGCTTATGTTTCCAGCGTGGTTTTCGGAACCGCAACGCATTCCCGAGCTTGCGGCCGGTATCGGACGAATGCATCCCCACCGCACGGGGGCTGCCGCGCCAGCGGATCTTTCAAAGCCGTTCAGTCCGTGGAATTCCTCCCGCCCTCCAGAAACCCGCGGATACATTCCGATACCAACTGATACAGACTATCGATAGGACGACGGCGCCGCCTGTGGCAGACAGATCAGGCTATTTCCACTTGTCAGGAGTTCCAGCCCGCCATGTCCCGGACACAGCCAGCTTCCTACAGCCCCGTCCATATTGTTCTTCACTGGTCGATCGCAGCCCTGATCCTTTTCCAGCTCGTGTTCGGCGACAGCATCGGCGACCTCGGCCGCGCGTTGCGCAACGGCGGCACGCCGGACACGGCGACCGCCTTCATGGGCAACGCCCATATCTGGGTCGGCATCGCCATTCTGGTGCTCACCGTCATTCGACTGCTCATCGTGATCCTGCGTGGCGTTCCCGCGCCGGTTCCCGGATCGAAACTGCAGCATCTCGCCGCGAAGGCCGTTCACGGACTGCTTTACCTGTTGATGATCGTCGTTCCGATCACCGGCCTGGCCGCCTGGTTCGGCGGCATCCGCGCGGCCGGCGAGATCCACGAGTTCTCAAAACCCGCTTTCATCATCCTGATCACATTGCACGTGGTTGGCGCGCTATATCACCAGTTCGTCCTGAAGGACCGCAGCCTCTCGCGGATGGTGTCCTCCAAGGCCTGAGGACGTATGGTCCGGGTTACTCTCTGAAAGAGGTTGGCATTGCCGGGCTTGACCCGGCAATCCATGTCGTTGTGCAGCGGGAAGCACCCGGAAAGCGCGTCACTTCGCACAACAAGCTGCCCGTTCGACCGGCATCCCTGTCTGTTCCTAATCCCGCGCTTCCAGCCAGACCCGCGCCTTTTCCATATCCCTGGAAACGTAGCCTTCGGCGATCTTCTGCCCGACGACGGCGCCGAACTTGTAGCCGTGTCCGGAGCAGGCCGAAACGACGGTGACCCTGTCCTCGCTCTGTACGAAGAAATGCTCGTCCGAGGTGAACGTGTAGGCGCAGGTGACCACATCGTCGACACGGTACTCCTCGATCCGCGCGAAGGGTGGCGAAAAGTAATTGCGCAGGGTTTCGCCCTCGCCCTCTGCGGGCGTCCGGTCCTGGTCGGGTTGCGCCTTGTACTTGTGAATGCCCGCGCCAAATTTCAGGCCCGTGCCGGCAACCGGCGGCAGCACGTAGCCGTCGATGATTCCGCCCGGATCGAGGATCGCAGGCCCTTGCTCCCAAGCCGCCCTCAAGTCTTCCGGCGGCGTGAGATAGACGACCGCGGTCCGGTAGGTCGTCAGGCTCTCCCGCAGGTGCGGAAACAGGCCGAGTGTCCAGGCTCCGGCGGTGACGATGACGTGTTCGCCGCTCACCACGGACTCGTCCGCCAGCGTCACCGAACCGGCAGCGGCATCGACGCCGGTCACCTGCGCGTTCGCGCGCACCTCCGCGCCCCTGGCAGTGAGCCAGTCCCTCACTCCGGCCGCGATCCGCTGGCAAAGCAGCACACCGCCTTCGTCGCTGTAGGCACCGTAGCGGATCGTCGCCGGATCGACGAACGGGTAGCGGGCCGCCGTTTCAGCCGGCGTCATCTTTTCGAACGGATATCCGCCCTCGACCAGCCCCTGCCGGTAGCTATCCGCACCGTCGCCGTCGTCCTGGGACAACAGCAGGAAGCCGGTTTCGGCGAGGTGTTTTTCGCCGAGATCCGACCACATCTCGTCCCACGCGGCATAGGCGTCGCCGATGCGGCGCTGATAGCCGCCCTGTCCGCCATAGGCCCGGCGGATGATCCGGTGCTGATCGCCGGAAGCCGACAGGGGATTGGGCACCGGCCCCTGCTCCAGAAGCATGACCGGAACGCCACGCTTTGCCAGCGACCATGCGGTGGAAAGACCGGAAATTCCGGCTCCGACGACTACGACTGTCATGTGAAATGTCCTGTGGTGTGATCGCGGCAGATTAGCCGCTCTCTTCGCGGGCGCAAGAGGCGAACTGCGCGACCATTTGCCTTGTCATGCCGGTTTCGTCTTTGCGGTTGTCGGATAGACGAAAGCGGACCCGACTGGAAGACCTACACTCCCGCGCCAAAACTGTCTTGAGAGTGTTGCCGTGCTGGAAATGGATATGCAGACCTCCGCGCATCAAAGACTGTCCGATCACCCGGACTGGGGCTATCTCCTGCGCGAATTTTACGAGGCCTACCGCCTGATGTCGTCCGGCGGCAGCGACAAGATACGCGCCCACCAGCGCACCGTGCGCGAAGCCATCAGCCGGGTCAGCAAGGCCGATGCGGAGATCCGCTTCAATGCCCCCGCGCACAAGCCGGTCACCGCCCATCTGAAACGTTCGCTCGACCGGGGCCGGCTGGAACGCACCGCGACCCTGATCCGCGCGGTGGAAAGCGTCCAGGACCACCTGATCTGGCAATACGGCTATGAAAAGGTGCCCCGGGGCCTGGAGAGAAACTACGCCTATGCGGAAATCTGCGGTCCGAACGGCCCCGTGCTGACGACCGACATCATTCTGGGTCTCGTGCTGTTCGCGCCGGGCTGCACCTATCCCGCCCATGCCCATAACGGCATTACGGAAAGCTATGTCTGCCTCTCCGGCGCGGTCTCGGAAAACCACCAGGGCGTCTATGCGCCGGGGTCCATGATCTTCAATCCGCCGGAACACCTGCACCGGATCACCGTGTCCAAGCAGGAACCGGCCCTGCTGGCCTATGCCTGGACCGGAACGCAGGAAAAGCTCGCCGGTCAGAAAATGGTGTTCAGCCGCAAACGGAAATGACCCCGCTACCGCCTTGGCCACTTCACGAAGACAGCGTTTTCGGATGCTTGCCGTTGGAAGAGGCAGCTTGGAATTCGCGGTCCGCTGTTCCCCGCTCAATTGCGCTCCCGGCCTGGCCGGGAAGACACTGAGGGCGGCAAGAGCCCGGTTGAGGGGAATTTGAACAAGCGCTTCACCGGCGACGACGAGCTTCAACCCCACGATCCCCGAAACGAAACTTCAGGCCGCCGCTTCCGCCCTCTCCACGATCTCCCGTGTGATCGTCACCTCCGCCTTTTCCAGCTTGCCGCCGCACACCCAGACCGGTTCGCCGATCAGCTTTTCGCACGTCACGCCAAGTTCTGGAAACGTCAGTCCCATGGAGTGGGCCACGGCGACCCGGTCCCCCGGTTTCGGATTGAGGCCACAGCAGATCTCGCGCGTGCCCATTTTAAGATGGTGCGCGATGTCCCATTCCAGCACCACGCCCTTGTGCCGTGTCACCACCCAGCAATGCATGTCGTCGCAACAGCCGTTCTTTTCCTGCGGGAAGAAATAGCCGGTAACATAGCCCGCCTCCAGGCCGGCGGCCCGAAGGCTCGCGATCAGGTAGGTGTTGATGTCGACGCAGGAGCCTTCCGTCTGGCCGCAGGCGAGATAGGGTACCTCCTCGCAGCCGTCGTTGAAACGCACCTCGGGGTGGGCATAGCGGAATTTCTCCGCCGCCGCGTTGACCAGCGCCGCGATCGCCGCGTGCCCGTCCGCCGTCGCGTCGGCGATGTTGATGGCGTCGTAGACGAGGTCGCGGGCGGCGCGGGTGAAGCGATTGCAGTGCTGCGTGAACACCGCCTCCGGATAGCCGGGCCCGCCGTCCAGATAGCTGTAGCGGACCTCGACCGGCGCCCCGGCCTCTGCTGAAATCAGCGCCGCCATCTGCCCCGTGGTGCTCTCCCCGGTCAGCGCGACGCCGCCGCCGGAAACTTCGAACCCGACCGGTATCTGATGTGGCGTCGGCAGGCCCACCGGAGCGAGCAACCGCGTTGCCCCTTCTCCATGAGGCGCGACGGTGACGGTAACATTGGTTCTCATGACGAGTGACCTTCAGACAAGAAGCTGGAAAATCAGGCCCGACAGGATCGCGCCCATCAGCCCCAGCCCGAGATAGGCGGCGAAGACCCGGGGCTTCACCAGCGACCAGACCGCCGCCATCGCCGGAATGGAACTGACCGCGCCGGCGATCATGAAGGCCATGGCCGCGCCGGACCCCATACCCTGCTCCATGAGACCGGCCAGCAGCGGCGGCGCCACGTAGCTGTTCAGATAGGCGGGCATGCCGACCAGCGCGGAAATCACGATGGAGCCGAGCCCGTTGCCGCCGACGACCCGCGCGATCAGATCGGCGGGCACATAGGTGACCAGCACCGCCTCCAGCACATAGGCCAACGCCAGCCACTTCACCAGGAAGAAGGCGTTGCCCTTGAGCTCGGAGACGAATTTGCCCGTACGCTCCTCGTCGCTCCAGAACCGCCAGACCGGACGCCCGGTCGCCGGAGAGGTGCCGCAGCCGCAGCCACCGATGGAAGACCGTGCCCGGACCGGATCGGCGAACACGCCGGTGCGCATCAGAAACGCCACCGCCGCGCCACCGAAAAGCCCAAGCGCGACCGCGAAGACCGCCTTGCCGATGGCGAAGGGCCAGCCGAGCGCGCCCGCGGTGATCAGGAGCGTCGGCGGATCGATCAACGGCGAGGACAGCCAGAAGGCCATGATCGCGGACAGCGGCGCGCCGACGGCGAGCAGCCCGGCGATGAAGGGAATGACCTCGCAGGAACAGAACGGCGCCAGCCCGCCGAACAGCGCCGCCAGCATGATCGCCTGGGTCTCCCGCCCCTCGAAGGCCTTGCCGACATAGGATTCCGCCCCTGACGCCTTCAGCCAGGCGATCAGGAAGACCGCGAACGCGATATAGGGCAGCGTCCCAAGGAAGGCCTTCACGGCGAAGGCGACGAAGTCGACGAATTCCGGCCGGTCCAGAACGAGCACCAGAAGCGGCACGCCGATCACGAGGGTCCAGGTCGAGAACAGGACCTTGCGTCCCGGATTGTTTTTCCAGGACCATTTGCTTTCCGGCACCGTGCAACAGGCCGTCTTCGGCGCGCAGCAACTGGAGCCGCCGGAGGTCTCGCTTTCAAGAGACGTGTTCACAACATCAGTCATCCGCCAGAACTCCCACGTTCGCCGGTATCCGGCACCCCACCTCATCCGCGCAGCATTCGCTCAGGATATAGCCGGCGAGCTTTTCCAGGTGGTCGTAGGCGGCCCGGCTGATCACCGAGCGGCCTTCCTTTTCCTGGAGCACCAGTCCGGCAGAGGCGAGAAACTTCAGGTGATGCGCCAGCGTCGACGCCGCCATCCCCGTCCGCGCCTGGATATCCCCCACTGTCAGCCCGGCCTGCCCGGCCCGGACCAGCGTCAACAACACCTGCAACCGCGCTTCCGACCCCAACGCCGCAAACCCCTGAGCCGCTTCCTCAAGCACCATGACCGCCTCACCTCGATATAACTATAATTCTAGTTATATGGTTGTTTTGGAGTGTGTCAAGGGGGCGGAAGGCAAGAGCAGGTCCCCTAGCAGGCTGTAAAAAGTCGTTTCTCCTCCGTTGTCACCGCGGGCAAGCGGAGCGCGACCCGGGACCCACTCATTTCCAGAGAGAGTTTTTAGCGGAAAGCTCGCGAAAACCAGCAGGTTTTGAAACGACCCGATCGGCGAGCAGGCCCCGGATCAAGTCCGGGGCGGCAAGGAGGAAGAGCGCAGCGCCTAAACAGAGTTGATGACAAATTGGGGCCTATTTCAACAGCCTGCTAGGGCACCGACCCGGACAGGTTATATATTTCCGCCTGCGAACTTTTGGTTGCTCTTACGGAAAGAGAAAACACAACAAGGCGCTTTCGTGGAGATTTCAAACGACTTATTCGACTCTGAGATATTATCTTCAGCAATCTAACAAATAAATCGAAAATAGAATTGATCGCCATCGAGTCCTATGTTTAATTATCTATCAGTTTTATCGCAGAATTAATCAATCTATATAGAAAAATTCTCATTTATCGCTACGTCGGGTTGCGGCCGGAAACGATTGGGGGGAGAAACGATGCCACGCTTTACCGAGATCATGGAAACTGTCTTCAAATGGGAAGGCGGCTACGCAGACCACCCCGAAGACAAGGGCGGCCCGACGAATTTCGGGATCACCCATAAGGTCCTTGCGAAATGGCGGGGCGTTGCGTCCGTGACCAAGCAGGAAGTCCGCGACCTGACAAAACCGGAAGCGGAGGAGATTTTCAAAGACCGCTATTTCGACGTCATCAAGGGCAGCCACCTTCCAAGGCCCATCGACCTGATCATGATGGACGGGGCGGTCAACCATGGACCGGGCACGATGGCCCGTTTTCTGGAGGACGCGGCCGGCTTGACCGGCAACGGCCGGCTCAGCGTCGCCGAGGCCAAGAAGGTCGCCGGGGCCTCGCGGGAGGAGCTTGTCCGTCTCGCGGTCGCGCTCGCCGAAGCGCGCAAGACACGCTATCTGGAACATCCGAAAGCGCAGTTTTTTCTCGCCGGCTGGCGCAATCGGCTGAACGATGTCATGGCGACCGCCATGGCCGACCTCCCGGGCAGCTGGTCCTTCGCCGGCGGATACGACGCGACCGGCACATCCGGCCTGACGGAGCCCAACCCGCAATCCAGCCTTGTCCCTTCGGCAATCGACGACGAAGACCTGCAAATCGCCCTGAGAATGTGGGGCTTTTACAAGGGTGAGATCAACGGATTGTTCGATCAGGCTACCAGCAAAGCCGTGAACGACGCCCTGGTTGTCAACGATGCGATCATCTCCGGAAACTGGCGCGCCTGGGATCTTGCCCAACGCAAGATCGCCATCGGCCAGTTGATCTGCCACGGCTCCGGGATCGACGTGGGCCGGATCGACGGCCTTTTCGGGCCGCGCACGGAAATCGCCTTCGACGCCTTCAATCGCCGGAAGGCCGGCCTGCCGGAAGAGGACAACTGGCGCGACACCCTAGCTTTGCCGGGACCCTTCAACCCGGCCGAACCGACCAAGACCACGTGGCCTCGGCAAAAGGATGTCCCGAGCTTTTTCGGCGCGGTCTGCAAGCCGCCCCTGAAACGCCTCCACCTTCCTTTCGAGATGAAGATCGCCTGGGATCTGAACGAGACAATCGACGGCTTCATGGTTCACGAAAAAGTCCACGACAGCGCGGCCCGGGTGTTCGACCGTGTCTTCAAGGAATATGGCGACGACGGTATCGAGGACCTAGGGATCAACCTGTTCGGCGGCTGTTACAATTGCCGGCTGATGAAGGGCGGCTCCAAGTACTCCATGCATTCCTGGGCGATCGCGATCGACTTCGACCCCGAGCGCAACCGGCTGAAGTGGAACCGCATGCACGCGCGCCTGGCAAAACCGGACGCCGTCAAATTCTGGGAGTTCTGGGAGGCCGAAGGCTGGCTAAGCCTCGGCCGGGCCCGGGACTTCGACTGGATGCATGTCCAGGCGGCCCGGCTTTAGGGGGAAAGGCGCGGATGTGCCCGATTGAGTGGGCCGTTGGAAAGGTCGTCGCGGAATATCAGGTGGTGCGCCAGCGTCGACGCCGCTATCCCTGTTCACGCCTGGATATCCCCTATCAGCGTCAGCCACACTCGTAACCGGGCTTCCGGCTCCGGCGCGACGAAACGCTGGACCGTTTCTTCGAGAACCGGGGAAGGCTGGAGAGAACGCTCGGTTTGTTAACGAGTTCCACGTTGTGGCGAACGACGAAAATGGGGCCGTGAATTGACTGGCGGGTTTCGCCTTGAAAGACATTGAAGTGGGCATTCTTTCAGAGCTACCCCATTTTAAGTTAAGGCCCTTTGCGGTCGTTCGTCTGACTCCATGTCGTTGCGGTGCAGCCAATCGAAGGAGCAATTGGGGCACACCCGCCAACCTCGCGATTGGAGTGATTTTTTAAACCAGTTTGGCAGCGCTGCTTGGTTTTCGGATCCTAATCGTGACATAGATGAATTTGGCTCGTTTCTCGTAGAAAAATTCGGTCTCGAATTCGTGGAATTGGATGGTGCAACATCGAAGATTGATTGCGATCTCGCCGGTGAAATCGCTGACGAAATTTACATCTCCCGGGACCGTGGCGCTACGTCAGGCCATGCCAAGCTTGCACTGAACGATGCCCAAATGGCGTTATTCGTAAATGCAGAGCGCATTGAACTTGGTGAGCGCGTAACCTCTGATCTTTATGGCTATAACACCTGGTGGATGACTGAGGAGGCGAAGGTAATCCATGCCCTTAATCGTCGAAACCTTCCTTCGGATATAGTGATTCATCCACAGTTCTTGATTAACCATCTTCTCTTGGATCAAGCACGACGAGGTAAAGGGGGACGGAAACCTTTGGGACTTACTCCTACGTTATTTGGACTCTGTATAACGGATAATGTTCCCCAGTCTGCAATGAAACAATTCCTAAATGCCGTGCGAGATATCGACGCTTCAGACGAGGCCGCGCAACGTGCGAGAATTCGAGCAGCAGCAAATCGCTTAAAAGCAGGTGGTGGACGTTAATTACAAAGAGTTGGGCGGTTGCCATTTACCGTGAAACCGTGTCCTGTCTGGAGCACCCTCCAACGCCACTGTACCTTCGGTTCTAACGGCCTCAACAGCCAGCTTTCCTCGCATTTTGCCGTCGATGCTAGTGAACTGAAGGGCAACTTCCCGCCTTATCAAGACTTTGCATCACGCACTGAAAAGGGCTGCTTGAGGGACTCAAAAACCTAGTCGCGAACGTCCGAAATGGGATCGCAAAGCAGTCGCTTGTGACCTTTCTGACAGCCGACACCTAAAATCTGACGTTGTTCGTTCAACGTGAGATGGTTCGCCCCAATAGCCCACCTAACTCCCAACGACAGGTTCAACCGCAGAAACTTCCCCGTAAGCCCACCAACCGCTTCCTCCCATCATACCGCCACGAACCTGAGCACCGCCTCCCGCACATCTCCACGCAGGGCGCCCTGCCCGTCCGCTGTCTGCAGCTCCGGGCCGAACAGCATGGAGAAGGTCATGGCGTTGGAGACGTTGAAGAAACTCATGGCGGAGATCAGCCAGTGGATCCTGAGGGGTTCTATGCCCATGCGGAAAACGCCGTCGGCGACGCCCCTGGAATAGAGCGTCTCGATCTTTGAGATCGCGGCCCGGTTCAGGCTCTTGATCTCGTCCGACTGTTCCAGGTAGCGGCCGTGGTGGATGTTCTCGATCATGACCAGGCGGATGAAGGCCGGGTTGTTGCGGTGGTGGTCGAAGGTGAATTCCACCAGCCGCTCCAGGGCATCCTTCGGCGGCAGATGGTCGAGCGCTAGCTCCTCCTCGCCCTGGCGCACCTTCCTGTAGGCCGCCTCAAGGGCCTTCAGATAGAGGCTCTCCTTGTCGCCGAAATAATAATAGATCATGCGCTTGGAGGTTTTCGTCTTGGCGGCGATCTCGTCCATGCGCGCGCCGGACAGCCCGTTGGTGGAGAATTCCTCCAGCGCGATGGCCAGGATATTGGCCCTGACCCCTTCCGGATCCTGCTTCCAGCCGGCGCGAGGGGATCCCTTGTCCGGCGCCTGTGTTCCACTCATCGACATGCCCTTTTCTAGCGCAAATGCAATGACGCCGCCAGCCATAATTAACCGTCTGGTACATTTCGCTTGACAGAATTAACCGTTTAGTACAATTTGACCTCCACCGGGCCGCAGAGCCTGGAGGAATGCCCAAATCAAGGGCCGGTTCGACTACCAAAAGGTCTCTGGGAGGAGCCTGCGTGACCGTTCGCAACGACATATTGCTGGCCGGGCTGATCGGCCGGGGCATCGCCCGCTCCAGAACGCCCGAAATGCATATGGCCGAGGCCTTTGCGCAAGGACTGCGCGGGGTCTACCGCATCGTTGACGTGGACACCCTCCCTGAAGAAGACCAGAACCTGAAAGCTATTGTGCACGCGGCCGAGACGACCGGTTTCAACGGTCTCAACGTCACCTACCCGTTCAAGATGGAGGTGATTCCGCTGCTCGACGAGCTGTCGCCCAACGCGGCCGCCGTCGGCTCGGTGAACACCATCGTGTTTCGGGACGGCAGGCGCATCGGCCATAACACCGACCTCTGGGGCTTCGCAGAAAGTTTCCGCCGGAACATGGACGGCGCGGCCCTGGACAAGGTGCTTCTGATCGGCGCGGGGGGCGCCGGTGTCGCGGTCGCTCACGCGCTCGCGGATTGCGGGGTCGCGCATCTGACGATCTTCGATCTGGATGCCGCCCGGGCGGACCAGCTCGCCCGTCAGGTCCGGGACAACAGACCCGGCCTGACGGTCGGCACCACCGCCGCACTCGATGAAACGGTTACCCAGGGCCTCACCGGGATCGTCAATGCAAGCCCCGTCGGCATGGCGAAGACCCCCGGCTCGCCCTTCCCATTGGGCCTACTGCGCCCCGGGATCTGGGTTGCCGACATTGTCTATTTCCCGCTGGAGACGGAACTTCTGGCGGGCGCGAGAAAGCTTGGATGCCGCGTTTTGCCCGGTTCGGGCATGGCGGTCTTCCAGGCCGTTCGGGCTTTCGAGCTCTTCACCGGTCGGCCCGCCGACCCGCTTCGCATGAAGGCGGCGTTCGACGCCTTCGACCAGACCCCGCGGGAAACCGCGGATGCCTAGATCGGCCGGCTTCCACCCGTTTCAACCGGAAGCCCGAACCCGATCGATTTGAAAGTGAGGAAGCCTGGCCCGGTCTCTTGAAGACCGTCAGGTTTCAAACGCAATCGGGAGGACAGTATGCGTTTCAATTTCTCTACCCTGGCAGCCACTGCCATCGTGACTCTGGGGCTCGCCGCCACGGCGCAAGCCCAGACCATCCGCGTCGCTCACGTCGACCCGGACGAGTGGACAGGCTCCAAGAAAGGCGCCGCCGCCCATATTTTCAAGAACATCGTCGAGGGCGAAACCGGTCTGACGGTCGAGCTGTTCCCGGCGGGCGCGCTCGGCAACGAGGACGAACTGGTCGGCCAGGCGCAGGACGGCGTCACCCAGGTGGTGCTGGTCTCCGGCGCCATGTCCAAGGTCTGCCCGGCGGCTTCCGTTCTGGACATTCCCTACACCTTCTCCTCCGCCACCGTCGCCTGGGACGTGCTTGACGGTGAGTTCGGCGATGCGCTCGCCGAGCACTGCCTCGCCCAGACCGGCCTGCGCACGCTCGCCTACGGCGAAACCGGCTTTCGCAACTTCACCAACGGCACCCGCGAAATCCGCAAGCCGGAGGACATGGAAGGCCTCAAGTTCCGCGTTCAGCCGATCCCGCTCTATGTGGAAATGGTCAAGGGCCTGGGCGGCGAACCGACCCCGATCGCCTGGACCGAACTGCCGAACGCACTGACCACCGGCGTGGTCGACGGCCAGGAAAACCCGGTCGGCGTGATTTACAACAATGGCCTGCACAAGCTGCAGAAATACATGACCCTCGACGGCCACGTCTATGCCGCCGATTTCATCCTGGTCTCCGACGAGTTCTACCAGTCGCTCTCCCCGGCCGAGCAGGCCGTGGTCGCCCGTGCCGCGCGGATCGCCGGCAACATGGGTCGGTCCATCCAGCAGTGGAGCACGGCGGAAGGCGTCAACAAGGTGCAGGAGGAAGGCATGCAGGTGTATTCTCCGACAGCCGACGAAATCGCGGCCTTCGCTGAAAAGGCCCAGCCGGCTGTCGTCGAATACCTGCGCGGCGAACTCGGCGAGGACGGGGTCTGGATCGACCGCCTCCAGGAAGCCGTCGCCAACGCGAGCCAGTAACCGAAACGGTCCCGGGCGCTCCGGCGCCCGGCCCCCACGTGAACAAAAACCGACAGCTCTCCATCGTCATCCCGGCCAAGCGCAGCGCGAGCCGGGACCGGAGAGCCCCAAAACGATGGCGCGGTGTTACGATCGCCTGAGCGGACGCATTCGGCTTCCCGCCCCCGGACCTTCGCTTTTACTCCGTCCGGGGTGACGCCATATCGACTATGACCAAGCTGACTTCCGGTCATTCAAACGCCCGGAAGTCAACCAGGACCAGAAACATGAAATCGGTCAATGAATTCGCCCGGCGCTTCTTCGCCTTCGGCGCCGGTCTTTCGATGGCGCTCGTCTTCGCCATCATCTTCGTGAATTCCCTGCGCCGTTATACCGTCGGCCAGTCCGTCGCCTGGGGGGAGGAACTCCCCATCTACCTGACGATCTACGGTGTCATGTTCGGCATGGCATTCGCCTACATGCAGGACAGGCACATCCGTTTCACGGTCGTCACCGATTTTCTCAGCCCGATGGTCCAGAAAAAGCTCTTCGCCGCCGTCGATCTCGTCAGCACCGCCTCGGGTATCGCCCTCGCCTTTTCCGGATATGCCTTCGCGACCCGGCGCGGCCATATCGATGCCTCAGGCCTGAAGTCCGCCGGCCGCTGGCTGGTGGAAACCACAGGCATCGAAGGCCTCGTCTGGATCTCCAGAATCGGCACCTGGCAATTCGCCATCGCCGTCGGCGGCGCCCTGCTGGCCGTCGCCGCGACCCTGAAGTTCATCGAGAGGATGTCGTCCTCAAAGGCGGTGGGCGCATGATTTACGCAGTCCTTCTCATCGGCCTCGTCACCGGCGTCCCGATCGCCATCGCGATCATCGCGGCCCTGCTCGTCTTCATGGGACTGGGCGAAGCGCCCTATACCCTGCGCATCGTCGCCACCGAGATGTTCAAGGGCATGAACTCCTTTCCGCTGCTGGCCATTCCGCTCTTCGTGCTGGCCGGCGAGGTCATGAACGAAAGCGGCATCACCGGCCGCATCATCGCCTTTGCCAATGTGATCGTCGGCCGCCTGCGCGCCGGGCTTGCGCTGGTCAACATCTGGGCGTCAGTGATCTTCGCCGGGCTCTCCGGCTCCGCCGTCGCCGACACCTCCGCCATCGGCCGGGTGTTCATTCCCGAGATGGAAAAACACGGCTACACGCGCTCCTTCGCGGCAGCGCTGACGGCGGCCTCCTCGGTCATCGGCCCGATCATTCCGCCCTCCATTCCGGTGATCATCTATGCGCTGATCGTCTCCGGCGTCTCTGTTCCCGCGCTCTTCCTGGCCGGCATCGTCCCGGGCCTGCTGCTGGCGGTGTTCCTCTCCGTCTATGTGATGCTGACCGTCAAGGTCGACCACGGCGACCAGACCGGCGACCTGACGCCGGAACCGGCCAGCAAGGCGCTGCTCGGCGGCATCCTGCCGCTGATGATGCCCGTTTTCGTCGTCGGCTCCATTCTGCTCGGCGTCGTCACCCCGACGGAAGCCGCCAGCTTCGCGGTCGCCTACGCTCTGTTTCTCGGTGTCTTCGTCTACCGCAACATCACGCTTTCGAAACTGCCGAAGCTCTTCGCCGAGGCCATGCGCGACAGCTCGGTCATCCTGATCATCATCGCGGCGGTGTCTGCGGCCAACTGGCTTTTGACCTATAACCGCGTTCCCAACATGCTAACCGACTGGGTCCTGATCAATGTCGACAGCAAGACCGCCTTCCTGATCGCCACCATCCTGCTGTTCCTGTTTGTCGGCCTCTTCCTGGAAGGCATCGCCGCCATGCTGGTGCTGGTGCCGATCATGCATCCGATCGCCGTCAGCCTCGGCGTCGATCCGGTGCATTTCGGCATTCTGGTGATCTTCAACCTGATGATCGGCCTGATCACGCCGCCGCTCGGGCTCTGTCTGTTCGTCGCGGAGGGGATCGCGCGGGTCGGCATGGCCCGGCTCACCTGGGCCATCCTGCCCTTCTTCGCGGTCGAGGTGCTGGTCCTGCTGATCCTCACCTTCGTGCCGGAAACCGTGACCTGGCTGCCGCGGGCCCTGGGCTACTAGAAGGAAACCGAACGAGATGAAAACCGCCATCGCCACCGTTTCCATCGCCGGGGATCTTGCCGAAAAACTCTCGGCTATCGCGGAGGCCGGGTTCGATGGGGTCGAGATCTTCGAGAACGACTTCCTGGCCTTCGACCGCAGTCCGAAGGAAGTCGGACAGATGGTGCGCGACCACGGTCTGGAAATTTCCCTGTTCCAGCCGTTCCGGGATTTCGAGGGCATGCCGGAGCCCCAGCGCACACGCACCTTCGCCCGCGCGGACCGCAAGTTTGACCTGATGCGGGAGATGGGCGCCGATCTGGTGCTGATCTGCTCCAACGTCTCGCCGATCGCGCTCGGCGGCATCGACCGGGCGGCGGAGGACCTGCACGAACTCGGCGAGATGGCGAAGGACCGCGGTATCCGGATCGGCTACGAGGCGCTCGCCTGGGGCCGCTTCATCAGCGACCACCGCGACGCCTGGGAAATCGTCCGCCGCGCGGACCACGCCAACGTCGGCCTGATCCTGGACACTTTCCATACGCTGTCGCGCAAGATCGAGCCGGACACGATCCGCGCCATTCCCGGCGACAAGATCTTCTTCGTCCAGCTTGCGGATGCACCCAATTTCGACATGGACCTCCTCTACTGGAGCCGCCATTTCCGCAACATGCCCGGCGAAGGCGATCTTGATGTCACCGGCTTCATGCGCGCCATTGCCGCCACCGGCTATGACGGTGTGCTGTCGCTGGAAATCTTCAACGACCAGTTCCGGGGCGGATCGCCCAAATCCATCGCCGTGGATGGTTACCGCTCCCTGCTCTACCTCATGGACCAGGTCCGGCGCGTGGAACCGGATATAAAGATCCCGGTCCCGGAGATGCCCGAGCGGGTCGCCGTGGAAGGCATCGAGTTCGTCGAATTCGCCGCGGACCGGAAAGAGGCCGGCGAGCTTTCCGCCATGCTGACCGCGCTCGGGTTTCAAAAGGCCGGGCAACATGTCTCCAAGGCGGTCGAACTCTGGCGTCAGGGTGACATCAACATCGTCATCAACACCGACCCGAAGGGCTTCGCCCATTCCTCCTATCTCGCCCACGGCACCAATGTCTGCGACATCGGCCTGAAGGTCGCCGACGCCGGGGCGACCGTCCGGCGGGCGGAGTCTCTTGGCGCGAAGATCTTCGAACAGCCGGTCGGCCCGGGCGAACTCAGGATTCCGGCCATCCGCGCGCTGGGCGGCAGCGTGCTCCACTTCATCGACAGCGGCAGCGAGCTTTCCAGGGTCTGGGACATCGAGTTCAAGCCGGCCGGGGGCGAAGCGGCAACCACAGCCGCCGGCCTGACCCGGATCGACCATATCGCCGAGACCATGAACTACGACGAGATGCTGACCTGGCTCTTGTTCTACCGCTCCATCTTCGACACCGACAAGACGGCGATGGTCGACGTGATCGACCCTGCCGGCCTTGTGCGCAGCCAGGTGATCGAGAACGCCGACGGCAGCCTGCGGATCACCCTGAACGGCGCGGAAAACCGCAAGACGTTGGCCGGTCATTTCATTTCCGAAGGCTTCGGCTCGGGCGTGCAGCATCTGGCTTTCGCCACGGACGACATTTTCAGAACCGTTGAGGCGCTGAAGGCAAACGGCTTCACCCCGCTTGTCATTTCCCCGAATTACTATGACGACCTCGACGCCCGCTTCGGGCTGGAGGAGGAATTCCTCAACGCCCTGAAATCCTCCGGCATCCTCTACGACCGCGATGACCAGGGCGAATATTTCCAGCTCTACAGCCCGACCTACGGCGAAGGCTTCTTCTTCGAAATCGTCGAACGCCGGGGTGGCTACAAGGGCTACGGCGCCGCCAATGCGCAATTCCGCATCGCCGCCCAGAAACGCCACTTCCGCGCCAAGGGCGTGCCCGCACGGTAGCTTTGGCGACAGTGAACTCTGGACGCCAGCCTTCCCGACGCGTTCTCAGGATGAGGATGGTGGAGAACCCCGCAGGCTCATCCCGGCTCCAATTTGTCCTCCCGGTCTGACGCGACAGCGTCAAGGCCGGGAGAACAAGAGGGAGGCTGTCAGGAACTCCCCTCACCCTTCCCTCAGTCTCCCCGCCACCAGCGCCTTGGCTGCTTCTCCCGCCGCTTCGGCATAGGCCGCGTCCCGGTGCACCAGGAGGGTTGAGAAGACCCCGTCAAGCAGCAACACCATGTGGCGCGCCAGATCCTGCGGCCTGTCCAGCCCCGCCGCCTCGAATTCCGTCGCCATCCAGGCCTCGAACTTCTTCTTGTGGACCCTGCCGACCTTCATGGCAGGGTGGCCAGGCATGTTGGCGAGCTCGGCGGCTGTGCGCAGGAAACCGCAGCCCTTCCATTTCGGGTGGCGTGCGGCTTTGGCGATGTTCTGGAAAATCGCCGCGACCTTGTCCGGCAACTCTCCCGCTGCCGCCTCTAACCATTTCTGGAACTGGGCGAGGTTGGGCTGGTCGCGGGAGACCAGATAAGCCTCGATCAGATCGTCCTTGCTCTTGAAATGGTAATAGACGGTCTTCTTGGTGATGCCCGCCTTCTCGGCGATGGCGTCCAGGCTGACCGCCCGGATTCCCTCCGCGTAAAACAGCTTGTTCGCTGCGGTCAGGATACGCTCTCTTGCGCTTCGCACGGTTCTCGTCATTCGCAAAGTATACTCACCAGTGAATATACTTCAATGGACCCTCCACCTACCCTGTCACCGTCGAAACCAAGAACGGGAGACAGACATGACCGACACAGTGCTTCTGGAGCGCCACGGCTCCATTGCCCTTTTGACGCTCAACCGGCCGGAAAGGCTCAACGCACTCAATTACGCGACCAACGACCTGCTGATGACGCATCTCGATGACCTTGAACGCGATGACGGTGTCCGTGCACTGATCGTCACCGGAGCCGGCCCGCGCGCCTTTTCCGCCGGCGGTGACATCCATGAATTTTCCCGAAGCATCGCTGACGGTGTGGACATTGCCGTGCGCGACTTCTGCCGCCGCGGCCAGGCCATGACCGCCCGGCTCGAGAGCTACCCCAAGCCAATCGTCGCCGCGGTCAACGGGCTGGCCTATGGTGGCGGCTGCGAGATTACCGAGGCGGTTCATCTGGCGGTTGCCGCCGATACGGCGCTTTTCGCCAAACCGGAAATCAATATCGGCATTCCACCAACCTTCGGCGGCACCCAGCGTCTGCCCCGGCTTGCCGGGCGCAAGCGCGCCCTCGAGCTGCTTCTGACCGGCGATCCCTTCACAGCCCAGCGCGCGTTCGAACTGGGCCTGATCAACAAGGTGGTGGCACAGGACAAGGTTCTGGACTCCGCCTTCGAGCTCGCCGAACGCATCCTGCGCCATTCCCCGCTCGCCGCCGCCCGCATCCTCACAGCCGTCACGCGCGGCCTGAACACAAGCATTGCCGAGGGCCTTCAGATCGAGCAGGAGCAATTCGCCCGCATGGCTGCGACGGCGGACGTCCACGAAGGTCTGAACGCCTGGATCGACCGGCGCATGCCGGACTACGGCAATCGATAGAGCGCCTAAAACCGCTCTACATGCGGCCGCAGCTCGATCTCGCTGGTCCAGACGCTCCGGTGCTGGCGGGAGAGCTCCAGATAGGTGCGGGCGATCTCGTCCGGATGGAGCGTCTTTTCCGGATCGTCGAAGGGCGCGCCCCGCTCCGGGCGGTAGATGGCGCCGTCGATGACGAAATGCACCACGTGAATGCTCTTTGGATGGAGCTCGCGCGCCAGCGACTGGCAGAGGCCCCGCAGGGCAAACTTGCCCATGGCGAAGGGCGCCGATTGCGGAAAGCCCTTGATCCCGGCGGAAGCCCCGGTGAACAGCAAGGTGCCCGCTTCCTTGGGCACCATGCGCCTGGCCGCCTCATGCGCGACGAGGAAGGCACCCCAGGCGGTCACGTCCAGCGCGGCCCGAACCTGATCCGGATCGAGCTCCGCGATCGGTCCCCGTGTCCGGCCGCTGGCGTTGTAGATCACGATCTCCGGCGTGGCCTTGCCCTGGTCGAGCGTTTCGAACAACGCGCTGACACTGTCCTTGTCCGCCGCGTCACACCGATATGCACGCGCGCCGGTCTGGCGGCAAAGCTCGGACAGTTTGTCCGGGTGCCGCGCGGCCAGCGAAACCGCGTGGCCCGCCTCAGAGAAAACCCGCGCAAGCGAGGCGCTCAGACCCGGACCGGCACCGACAATCAAGACATTCCCCGACGCAACATTTTCTGACATGAGGCAACTCCCGAAAACCCGTTCCGCCGCCTTTTGTAATGTCCAGATAGCCTGTCAACCAGAGGACCTGACTGAAACGTGAAGACGAAACGCGTCTCGGCTCACGCCTCTCCCTTCACCTGGTCGATCCAGTTCTGAAGGTTGTAATAGGTGGTGATCCTGGCGATCTTGCCGTCCCGGATCTCGAAGAAACTTCCGGCCGGCAGCGTGTAGGTCTGGCCTTGAGCCTCCGGCAGGCCCTCATCGGTATCGATATAGGTTCCGTGAACCACGAACTCCGCCGCCGCGCGCGTGCCATCCTCGGTCACCAAGAGAACGATGTCGGAAAGCCTCTCCTTGTAACAGCGGCTCATGTGAACGTTGAAGGACCAGAACTTGTCCTTTCCGACACGCCGCTCGCCCTGATTGACATCGTGGACGAGATCCTCCGTGACGAGGCTTTCCATCTTCTTGGTATCGCCCGCGTTGAAGGCGGCGAAATAGGTATCGATCAGAAACCGGGACTGCTTGTTGGGCATGTGACCTCGCTGGATCGACGGGGGCTCAATCGGACCGACCGGGCATCCGTTGATCGATGCTCTGGGAAAACAAATCGATGGGAGTTTGCCTCCACCGCTTTGCGGGCGCAAGGGCCAGATAACACTGCGGTTTACCGACTTTCACCAAAACCGGTTGAAAACGGGAAAACGCCTTCACCTTGCATCGACGCAAAAAGTTAAGTTGTAATTTTGCAACATAAAGTTACTCAAAAGCAACAAATATCCATTGTGATGTGATTGCCAGTTGAAAGCCCGCTCTGTTTGGCGTTATCAGTCTGCCTCCGATCACCGCACCGGCGCAGACATCAACGGTTCGGCTGTTTGTTTGCCGCCCGCATGGTCCGGCTCTGCCGCTTCATGTTCGGATGCTGCCTCGGAAGATCGGATATTCGCGCTTGAAGTTCAACGGTTGAACAGCGGGCCTGTAACCCGTTAGCAACAGGTTCGACTCCTGTCTTGCGCTCCATGGATAGCTCAATGGGTAGAGCATCGGACATTTAATCCGAGGGTCGCGGGTTCGATCCCCGCTCCAAACCGGTCTTGAAAACCGGACTGGCCTGATGCGCCACCAGCTTACCACGGCTGTACCATTCGCGGGACCCGGGAAGAGCTTGCGGAGACGGGCTGCGCCGTCATCTCCTTCGGGCGGGACGGACGGCCGGTCGATGCCAGGGATTTCCGCCCGGCTGCCGGTCAAGGTGGCGCCGCGAACCTGCCGGAACCGCCTGTTTTCGAACGGGCGTGCCCCGCGGGTCCGCCGCAAGGCCCTCTGGCTGGAAGCCCGTCGGGAGACCTCGTGCTCTCCCCGGGTCTCCGCATTGATTTTTGTTTTTCGCCCCGGACGTTCGAGTTCGAACCGCCGGATATTTTGAACCTCTAACCAAGATCAACCTGACGAAAGGACAACCAGGTGCCTTAGCGCTATGGAAGGAATATCGAAATGACGACTTTTCTCGACAAGATCCGCGGGCAAACCCGCGTGGTGATTTCTGAAACCGAACGGGCGCTCCACCTGTGCAAGGGGGAGCTTAAGGGTATTCTCGAACCCGGGGAGCACAGCCTGAAAAACGGCCGCGGCACCCTGGTGATCGAGCGTCATGCCCTGGGCGCGCCGCAGTTCCGGTCTGCCTACGAGAAGGCGCTTTTCGACAAGCTTCCCGAAGTCGCGGAAAAGCACCTGACGGTTGTGCGGACCGGCCCCGGCGAAGTGGCTGTTGTGGAACGGGACAACCGGATCCACACGGTGCTCGGCCCCGACGAGCGGCTGGTCCTGTGGACAGATGCCGGGCCCTGGGACTGGACCCTGGTCGATACGGCGGCCGAACCGGAACTGCCGCGGAAGCTGATGCAACGGCTGGGCGATGCCAGGCAGACGCAGCAGTTCACGGTCGTCCCGGTTACGGACGGCAGCGTGGCCCTGCTCTTCATGGACGGTGTGCTTGCGAAGGTTCTTGAGCCCGGCGTGCATGCCTTCTGGAAGGCGGGCCGGACGGTGACGCAGAAGCTCATCGACCTGAAGCGCCAGGCGCTCGACGTCACCGGGCAGGAAGTCCTGACCCTCGACCGTGTCACGATCCGGATCAACCTGTCCGCGGACTACCGCGTGACCGATCCGGTGAAGGCCGCGACCGAGGTCAAGGACTTCACCGACACGCTCTACCGGGCGCTGCAGCTTGTGTTCCGCAAGCAGCTCGGCGCGCTGAAGCTCGACCAGATCCTGGAAAGGAAGGGCGAGGTCAACGCGGAAGCCGCCGGTAAGATCAGGGCCGACATGGCCGGGATCGGTGTCGAGGTCTCCGATATCGTTCTGAAGGACGTGATCCTTCCGGGCGAAATGCGCGAGATCCTCAACAAGGTGGTGACGGCGGAAAAGGAAGCCGAAGCCAACGTGATCCGACGGCGGGAAGAAACGAACGCGACGCGTTCCCTTCTGAACACCGCCAGGGTCATGGCCGAAAACCCGGTCATGCTCCGGCTGAAGGAGCTCGAAGCGCTCGAAGCAATCGCCGCCAGGGTGGACCGGCTCACGGTCCACAACGGAACCGGCGGCCTGATGAACGACCTCGTCAAGCTGCGCGACGACAGCGCGGCCTGAGGCAAAAGACGGACGGCGCGGGGCGATCCGCGCCGTTTCAGTTTCGGACGGTTAACCACTCCTCAGACCGTCATTCCGGACCAGTGCAGCGCAAGCTGCCCGCCAGTCCGGAATGACAATCGAGGGTTCGTTGGAGTTTGGCAGCTCAGCGCAAGCCGCACCGGTTCTTGTTCGAAAGACCTTGGCCGAAGCCTGGCACCACAAGCTCTCCATTGTCGTCCCGGATTGACGCGCACGCGGCAAGACCGGGACCCAGTACTCCCTGTCGCCAGCCGGGACCCAACGAAGCCACCGCCACGAATAAAAAAACATTTCCCTTTCTTTATCCTCCAATCCCGGCTATAGATATTGGACACTCACTCATTCGAGCCTCCCATGTCCGTACCCTCGTCCAACCAGGCCGAAGCCCCGAAGCCGGCCAGTGCTGCGCTCTTTTCCGCGGAGCGCGCCGCCGGCACGCTGGCGCTTCTGCTGGGCGTCGGCTCGCATGCGATCAACGAGTTCGTCGCGACCGCCGTGCTGCCCGACATCATCCGTGATCTCGGCGGGCAGGACCGGGCATTCTGGGTGTTCAGCTCGTTTGAGATGATGGCCATCCTGGCGGGCTGCCTGACCGGCGCCGTCAAGGCGCGCTTCGGGCCCCGGACGCCCTTTCTGCTGGCCACCGGGCTGCTCGCCTCCGGTTCGGCGCTCGCGGGCCTGAGCCCGTCCCTGGAGGGTCTGATCGCCGGGCGGACATTGCAGGGCTTCGGCGAAGGCATGATCATCGCGCTCTGCTACGCCCTGATCCCGGACCTTTTTCCAAGCAATGTCGCGCCCCGGGTCTTCGCGCTGCTTGCCGGTGTCTGGGCGCTGGCGGCCGGCATCGGCCCGGTCTCCGCAGGCGCGCTGACCGAGCTGTGGTCCTGGCGGGCCGCCTTCCTGATCAACATTCCCCTGACCGTGCTGCTGTTTCTCCTGATCAACAGCGCCCTGCCCGGCCGCCCCCAATCCAGGCCGGTTCCAGCCGTAGGTCAGGCGCAGGGACCCTCCACCCGCCTGAGCCCCCGGCTGATCCTGCGCCTGGCGCTTCTGGCGCTCAGCGTTTTTCTGCTGACGGTGATCGGTGAAATTCACGCGCCGCTGCCGCTGGCGGCAACGGTTCTGGGCGGGGTCGTGACCGCAGGCGTGCTGTTGAAGATCGATGCCGCCAGCAGAAGACGTCTCTTTCCAAGCCAGGGCTTCCGTCCGCACACGCTGATCGGCCTCGGCACCTGGATCGTCCTGTTCCTGTCCGTTTCAACCGCCGTGCGCGCCGTTTTCGTCACCACGTTCGGACAGGTCTACTGGGGCCTGAGCGTCACGCAGGCAAGCCTGGTCACCGCCGCCCTCTCCGTGTCCTGGTCTGTCTTCGCCCTGCTGGCGTCGCGCGCGCCGTCGAAAGCCCGCGAGCACCTCTACCTGGCCCTCGGCCCGTTTGTCATCGTCTCCGGTCTGACGACGACGGCGCTTGCCGTTCAGGCCAGCTCCCTGCCCCTGTTCGTCTTCGCGGCCGTCATCACCGGCGCGGGACACGGGCTCTGCAATCAGATCCTGTTGCGCTCGCTCATGTACAGCGCCGACGGCGAGGAACAGACTCTCGTCTCCAGCATCCTGCCCGCCATCGCATCCGCAGGCGTTGCCATCGGCGGCGGCATCACCGGTCTGATCGCCGTCTTCACCGGACTGATCCCGGCCGAAAACGCCAGCCTCGTCACCCGCGAGGCCATCGCTGTGTCGGGCGCAAGCGTGTTTTTCATCGGCGCGGCGCTGACGCTGGTTCCCGCCGCCGCGACCCTCGTCCTGCGCTGCTGGCTGATCCGCGCGGAAACCTGACCCTCCAGGGACATCCGCATGCCGGTTGCCGATTCTCCTTGCAGCAGCAAAGAGTTGAAGGCCGCCCAAGAGCGTTGACTTCGGATATTGCCTGGCCGAAACTCGCCCCGTTTTCAACAAATGCGATGTTTTTATGAAGTTTCCCGCCGCCCGACTGACCGACATGCATACCTGCCCCATGTGCATGGGCGTACCTGCCCCGATCGTCTGGAAAGGGGCCTATACCGTACTGACCGGGAAGATGCCCCAGGCACGGATCACGGACATGTGCGTTTGCGTCGGCCCGCCGCCGCCGATCGCGGGCGATCCGATCATCACCGGCGCCTGGAATGTTCTTGTCGAAAAACTGCCCGCCGCCCGCATGACCGACCTGACGGCGAAAGGCGGTGCGATCGTCACGGGTTTTCCGACCGTTCTGATCGGCACGGCCGGGGGCGGAGCTGGTGGAGGCGGAGGTGGTGCCGGCGGCGGAGGCGGTGCACCCGTCAGCCTGTTCGATCTGCTGGCGAACTTGGTGGCCGATTTCCTCTCCACGGTCTTTGCCGCCCAGCGCACGCTCTTCAAGGACGGCTTCGACAAGGCCTATGCCGAATCCGCGGACAAGCTGAACAAGTTCCTGTTTGCCGAGGGCTCCCTTGAAGTCGAACGGGAAGGCCTGCTCGGACGTGTCATGGCCAAGTTCGATGCCGGCCTCGCCAAGTGGGACGTGTCCGGACACTTCTTCGACGCCTTTCCCTATATCGGCGGCTACACTAAGGGCGACATTCTCAGGGTACAGGCCAAGGACGAACTCGGCGGCGTTTACGGTGGCGGGCACAGCATCGGCGTCAAGGGCACGGGCGCGACGGCCGGCGGCGGTTTTTTCATCGGCGACGATGAAAACAACCCGTGGTATGAACTCGGCGTCCAGGGCGCCGCGGGACAGGCGGAAGCATCGGCCGAAGCGCTTGTCGGCTATGACGGACGGCGCGCGGGTGTCGCAGTGGGCGCCAAGGCGGCGGCCGACGGCCTTGCCGGCGACGTGGTCAATGAGGTCAATATTCCGATCCCCTTCACGGACTACTCCGTCGGCATGCGCGGAAAGGTCGGCGTTTCAGGCTACTCATTGGGGGGAGAAGGCCGGGGATATGGATTTTACGACACGGATACCGAAAGGGCGCATGCGGGCCTCTCTGGCGGGATTGACGCAGGCGCTGGTCTTGGCGGTTCTATCGATTTCAGTTTCGGCAAGCGCTACAAGGACCGAAACCGCGACAGCGCAGGCTTCTAGCGCAACGGATACGGCTCGAATGCAATACGATCGAAAAATCGCCGGCAACTTGCCCCAGTCCAGCTTTCAGCGGGGCTACGGTCAGTTCCAGTACAAGAACAGCATCCAGTCCCTGTTCGACTTCACCGTCCGGCTGCCGGACAACTGGACGGCCTTCCCCGTTGTAGACAAGGTTCCGGTGGAACAGGCACCCGTCACTGTCCTGATGACCGCCCATGGCGCCGACGAAAAGGTCGAATTCATCGTCTGGGGTGTCCTGTTGGGCCGAGAGATCAATCCCATCGACTGGATGGACGGCTGGCTCCGCAGCCAAAGCCTTCGCGCCCTCGATATCCAGGCGCGCAAGTCATCCTACGGCGTTCTGGCGGATGTGCTGGCGACCGGTTCAAGCAAGGATGGCGTCACACTCCACAGGTTTGCGACAATCAAGGACGGAAACCGGCTGTTCCTTCTGGAAATGCGTTCACCCGCCACGCCGACCGAAACGGCCCGGCACATGCAGACGGTCTTCTTTGGAGCCTTGACCGGCTTCAGCCTTAAAAATCCGACCAATGAGCGTTTCGCCGAAGCCTTCGCTTTTGAGCAACTTGGCGGAGCGAGCCCGCTTCAGGTCGCGGTGGCGGGAAGCTGGCAGAAACGGGTCTCGGACAACGCTCCGGATGGCGGGGCGGCGCTTCAGCTCGACAACAGCGCGGATGGCACGTCACTCGGCACGATCTTCATCGTCACCTCTCCCGTCGCCGGAGACGAAGCAGCCCTGGAAGAAGTGACCCTTGAAAACCTCGCGGCAAACGGAATTTCCCTGGTTCCGGACAGCGGCGCCTTCGGCATTGTCAAGGGAACGCCGCTTCCAAGCAAGCTGGCCCGGATCGACGCCAAACGCGGCCATCTCGGCCTCGAAGCGACCTTGCTGCGCGCGGGCTCTGCGGACGTCTCCGTCTCGGCACTGCTTCTCTCACCTGCCCGCGAAACGAACTTCGAAGCCTGGGCGATCAATCGCAGGGCCTTCGAAATCGTCGTGGAGTCGCTGCAGCCGCTGCGCTAGGGCACGGACCTGGGAGCCGCCGCAACGACTGCATGCACGTCGTTGCGAAAGCACAACCGTCCAAAGTGTGACGTGACGACATTGACTTGAATTACCGCCAGACGGACAATTCTGCCGTTTTCAACAAGTGCGGTGTTCTCATGTCATTTCCCGCTGCCCGGCTGACCGATATGCATACCTGCCCCATGTGCATGGGGGTGCCTGCCCCGATCGTCTGGAAAGGGGCCTATACCGTTCTCACCGGAAAGATGCCCCAGGCGCGTGTCACGGACATGTGCGTCTGCGTCGGCCCGCCACCGCCGATGGGAGGCGATCCGATCATCACCGGCGCCTGGAACGTCCTTGTTGAAAAACTGCCCGCCGCCCGCTTGACCGACCTGACGGCGAAGGGGGGCGCGATCGTCACGGGCTTTCCGACCGTTCTGATCGGCATGGCCGGTGGCGGAGGTGGTGGCGGAGCCGCCGCGGGGGCCGGCGGCGGCGCAGGCGGTGCTGGAGGCGCGGCGGGAGCCGGTGCCGCCGCGGGTGGTGCCGCGGGTGGCACTGCGGCCGGAGCAGGTGCCGCTGCGGCGCCTCCCTTTGTCACGACGGGCCTCAGCGCCGAAGTAGACGAAATGGTGAACATGTCTCCGAGCCTCAGCTCCAAGCTCGACGAGCTTTTCGCGGACGGTTGGTCCATCGAAACACGAGACGGAGGCGGATCGGCGACAAACCACACGGAAAAAACAATGTTCATCGACACCGGAGACGGAAGAAGCGCCGAGGATCAGGTTCGCAGTCTTTCCCACGAAGCAGGCCACGCTGCTTACGGCGAGGCGCCTTATGTTCCCACGACAGGGTTGTCCCGCGACGAATATGTTGAAGCAAACAGCAGGGAGCAATCGAAGAGCGAAGGCGAAGCGACGCTGTCAAATATCGAGACACGGGATGAAATCCTGGAAAACGGCGGGCCCGATATCGGCATCTCGGGCAATCCCGACAATCACGCCGGCTACGAAAGCGCCTATGAAGACTATGAGCGAACCGGAGACAGAGATACCGCAAGGGAGGAAATCGGCGACACTTACCTCGACGGCGAGACCACCAGCACCACTCATGAATCTTACCGGGACTTCTACGAAAGACAGTACGGTGAGCACTATGACAACACGACGGAATAAAACCTGTCCCAGGATCCTTGCATTCCCGATACTTCTTTCGATATGCGGAGCAGCCATGGCCACGACTTCATTTCAAGATCTTCGCAAGACCGTCGAGACGGTCGCTTTGGAAAAGACGCTCGACCCCACCCGTCTCGGCATGGTGCTGGGCGGTGAATTCGCGCCGACGGAAAAGGCGACCGCCTACCACCAGACCTATCGCGGACGGATGACCCCCGCCTCGCTGTTTTCCTCTTGTGAATTGCGCTTTCCAAAGTCCGCCAGGGCGACAAGCGGCCTGGTGATCTGCCAGCTCGCCGAAACCCGACAGATTGGCCGGGACGAGGTGGAGACCGCCTACAAAGGCCACTTGACCTTCGATCCCGCCTCCCCGCGCGCGCCCGAAAACAGCCCGTCCTATCTCTCGGTCACCGACGGCAAGACCAAGATAAGCTTCGGCTTTCCCGGCAACGGTGACAAGGCATCCGTCGTCGTCATCGATATGAAGACCCGGTAACGTCCACCAATACGAACGGAAACCCGGTCTCCGGTGGTTCGTTCACTCCGCCGGTTCGTTCAGCGGTCAAGTTGCCCGATCCTGAAGGAAAACTGTTCGACCCGCATCACATCGGCATCCGTAACGCAGCGATAGGATACCTTGAACCATTGTCCGAGGCTCCGGAACGGCAGATCGTGTGTTTCGAGCACGTTCCCCGAGGGGCGTCGCCGCACGCGAGGCAGCGCATCAGGCGGAACTGCGCTGACCGCCGTGATTTGGGCATTGAGTTCAGTCGTACAAAGCTCAACAAGCCGCTCGCCCGGTGTCATGTTCAAAACGGCAGTCCGGAAGCGCGGGTCCTCCAGACTTCTGCTGGAAAAAAGTTCCCGCGCCGGCAACAGATCTGTACGCCGCGGCGCGCTGCCGGTGGTCGCAGCCGCTTGAGACGCGGCGGATGTACGCGGCGTCGCCGGCTTGGGCGCGGGCGTCGCATCTGTCACGATCCGGCCGACGGTGCCGAAGCTTTCGGCCGGCAATTCACCATCCTCGGACGGTGGCGGCGCTGCCTCCCCGGCGAGGTTTTCCTCTTCGTTCTCCGCCGGCTGGTCTTCCGTCACTTGCTCCTCGGTCGCCTGCTCCTCGGTCGCCTGCTCTTCGCTGTCCGTCGTTTCGGCCTCTTGGGGTTCTTCCGAGGATTCCGCCTCTTCGGTATCCTCAGTACCTTCCGTCTCTTCCGTCTCGGCGACAGCGTCCTCAAGCTCCTCCGGGGCGTCCTCCTCAGGGGCCTCCTCCTCGGCGGCTTCCGTCTCAGGCGGCTCCTCGGCTGTGTCCTCAGTCGGTTCGCCTTGCTCTGCCTCCTGCGGGGCGGTGTCTTCCTCGCCGAATTCTTCTACGGGCTGCAGCACCGCAACCTCGGATGGCTGTTCGGCCACTTCGGCCTGCTCCTCAGGGGCCGGAGGTGGCGGAGGTGGAACCGGTGCCTCCTCGGCAGGCGGCTCCTCGGGCTCGGGCTCCTGCTCCTCCTCCGCGGCAGGGGGCTCTTCCTCCGGCGGCGGCACAAGTTCCACCTCGACCGCGTCTTGCAGCCGCTGCGTTTCGTACCCGCTGACCTTCTCCATCAGCATGACGCCGGCAAGAACATGCAGCGCCAGCGAGACCGCCAGGCCCAGCACCAGAAATCGCCGATCTTCCAGGCTCGCTTCATCCATCGGCCTGTCCATATCCGCGATTATGGCCAAAATGATGCTCCGCAGTGGAAATGGGCGATCAAATTACGATCTCGGACTTTTCATGAAAAAACCCGGCCTTTTGCCGGGTTTTCGATTTGCGGTGAAGTCTGCCGGCCGGACGCTTAGCTGTCCAGGAAGGACCGCAGTTTGCGCGAGCGGCTCGGATGCTTCAGCTTCCTGAGCGCCTTCGCCTCGATCTGGCGGATACGCTCGCGGGTCACCGAGAACTGCTGGCCGACTTCCTCCAGCGTGTGGTCGGTGTTCATACCGATACCGAAGCGCATCCGGAGAACGCGCTCTTCGCGCGGCGTCAACGAGGCCAGGACCCGCGTCGTGGTTTCGCGCAGGTTCGACTGGATGGCCGCATCGATCGGCAGAACCGCGTTCTTGTCCTCGATGAAATCGCCGAGGTGCGAATCTTCCTCGTCACCGATCGGCGTCTCGAGAGAAATCGGCTCCTTGGCGATCTTCAGGACCTTGCGGACCTTTTCCAGCGGCATCTGCAGCTTCTCGGCGAGTTCCTCCGGTGTCGGCTCGCGGCCGATTTCATGCAGCATCTGACGCGAGGTCCGCACGATCTTGTTGATCGTCTCGATCATGTGGACCGGAATACGGATGGTCCGTGCCTGGTCGGCGATCGAGCGGGTGATCGCCTGCCGGATCCACCATGTCGCATAGGTGGAGAACTTGTAACCGCGCCGGTACTCGAACTTGTCCACCGCCTTCATCAGGCCGATATTACCTTCCTGGATGAGATCCAGGAACTGCAGACCTCGGTTGGTGTATTTCTTGGCGATGGAAATCACGAGACGCAGGTTTGCCTCGACCATTTCCTTCTTTGCGATGCGGGCTTCGCGCTCGCCCTTCTGCACCATCGCCACGATGCGGCGGAACTCGGTGATTTCGAGGCCTGTCTCCGTTGCCAGCGTCTGGATGTCCTGACGCAGTTCGCGGACGGTCTCTTTTTCCTTGGCGATGAAGTTTTTCCAGCCGCGGGTCGACAGGTTCGCAACCTTGCGCAGCCAGTTCGGGTCGAGTTCCGCGCCCTGATACTGTTTCAGGAAGTCGTGACGGTCGACATTGTAGCTGTCGGCCAGACGCAGGAGACGGCCTTCGTAGCCCATCAGGCGCTTGTTGATGTCGTAGAGCTGGGCAACCAGGGCGTCGATACGGTTCTGATTGAGCGACAGGCTCTTCACATCGACAATGATGTCTTCCTTGAGCTTCTTGTAGCGGCGCTCCTGGCTCGGCGACAGGGTCTTGTTGGCCAGCTTGTTCTCGACGAGCTGATCCTGCAGACGGCGCAGCTTCTTGTAGTTGTCGGCGATGTTGTCGAAGGTCTCCAGGACACCCGGCTTCAGCTCGGCTTCCATGGCGGACAGGGAGACGTTGGACTCGAACTCGTCCTCGTCCTCATCGTTCTCACCTTCGCCCTCTTCACTGTTCTCGGTCTCTTCGGAGACGCCCGACGGCGCGGCGTTTTCGGTCGCAGCGGCGCCTTCTCCCGGAGCGACGTCGTCGTTGGCAACGGCCGGCCCCGCCTTGGCATCCGGCCCCGCATAGGTCGCTTCCAGATCGATGATATCGCGCAGAAGCACCTGAGCTTCGTTGAGCTCGTCGCGCCAGATGATGATCGCCTGGAAGGTCAGCGGGCTTTCGCACAGACCCGCGATCATCGCCTCGCGGCCGGCTTCGATGCGCTTGGCGATCGCGATTTCGCCTTCACGCGACAGAAGCTCCACCGAGCCCATTTCACGCAGGTACATGCGCACGGGATCGTCCGTACGGTCGGCGGGCTCCTTGGTGTTGCCCGTCTTGGCAACGGCAGTCGGGCTTGCAGTCACCAGTTCGCCGCCGTCGACCTCCTCCGGGCCGTCCTCGGCATCATCGGAATCGATCACATTGATGCCCATATCGGAGAGCATGGACATGGTGTCTTCGATCTTTTCCGAAGACACTTGCTCCGAGGGCAGAACTTCGTTCAGCTCGTCATAGGTGACATAACCGCGCTTCTTGGCGGCTTTGATCATTTTCTTGACCGCAGCATCCGACAAGTCCAGCAGCGGGCCGTCCGGACCTTCGGCGCTGGTTTCCTGGTTGTCGTCTGCTTGTGTCGCTTTGGCTACCATATCGTGCTCCAGTTCGTGGCCGTTCTGGCCACGCAGCGCCCATCACTTGGCTTCGACCCAATCCGCCTCAACGCGCCGGCAGCGAGGTGCGGCGGCGTCCGAAAGAATCAGTTAGATTAGGTTTGTAAGCCGTGTCCCTTAAGTCCCAATTAACCGTACGCTTTTCGACATTGAGATTTTTCAGTATCGGCAAAGCAATCGGCCTTTTCACGCGGCATTCGCCGAAACGGATGCAGCATCGGTGTTCAAACGGGTTGCAGCGGATCTCTAGACTATTTGCCGCAGGCAGGCTTTGACAGCGCGGCTCATGAAGGCTGCAAAACTCCTATTTAGCTCGGCGGACGGGATTCGCAAGTCTGATTCGACCACCGTCAATGGGAAAATGCGCTTTTTAACGACTCCTATGTGGCGAAAATCACACTTGGCCTCTCTCAATGGACGACGGCGGCCGCGGGCGGTGCCGAGCGGATCTTTTTCGCCCGCTCGGCGAGCTCGGCTTCTTCCCTGGCGCATTCCTCGCGCCGGCGGCTCAAATCCTGGGAAAGCGCCTGAATCCGCTGCCACGAATGCTCGTCCAGTTGGTCGTCCGAGGTGGAAAGCTCGCCCGACAGCTCGTCCTCCAGGGCATTCAGTTCCAAGACATCGAGGAAATGCAGAAACGCCGCCTCGACAAAGTCTTCCGGCGGATTCGATTTCAACAGCGGGAACCGGTGATTCAGGAGCGAAAAAACCGCTCCGTGCTTCTGCTGCTGAAAACCGATCGTCTCAAGCATCATCTCATACATGAGATCCCTGAGTGGCTCGTCGTAATCGCTCGTCAGATCGGCGACCGGCGTCGCCTCGATTTGATCGATGATCCTGCAGATGACATCCCTGAAACGGCTGTGGAGTTCATTCTCGAACGGAAGACGGGCAAGGCGTTCGTAGTAGCGGTCCAGCAAGTGCGGAAACCGCATGCACAGGCCCAGCACCAGGCGTTCGTTTCCGAAGTCGTCGCTTTCGGATACGCCTTCCCGGGGCTTGCCGAAGGACTGGGATTCCGCTTGATCCTTTTTTCCCTGCCGCCGGTTCTGCCGCGCCTGTTCGAAAAACAGGTTCGACAGCTTGAACTTCAAATCGAGCTGATAGCGGCGGCGAACCCGCTCGTCGCGGATCGTGCCGATCAGGTCGTCGAAGCGTTTTTCCAGGGCTGCCTTGCGTTCCGGCGTGTCGAGCCGGGCGACGGAAATCTCCCGGTCCCAGACGACGTCGAACAGCGCCTGCGCCGCTCCGGTCTGTTCCGCGAACCCCTCCAGGCCGCGCTGCTTGATCAGGTCGTCCGGATCCATGCCGTCGGGCAGAAAACAGAACTGGAAGGAATAGCCGCTCCTGAGGACCGGAAAGATCCGGTCGATCGCCCGGTGCGCGGCGGAAACGCCGGCCGCATCGCCATCGAAGCAGATCACGGGCTCCGGCGCGAACTTCCACAAGCGCAGAATCTGATCTTCCGTGAACGCGGTTCCGAGCGAAGCGACCACATTCGGTAGCCCCGCCTGAAAGAGCGCGATCGCGTCGAGATAGCCTTCCACCACGACCGCTTCGCTCGCCTTGAAGGCGGATTCGCGCGCCCGGTGCGCGTTGAACAGCATGGCACCCTTGTGAAACAGCGGCGTTTCCGGAGAATTCAGGTATTTCGGCTGCCCGTCCGGCAGCAGCGTCCGACCGCCGAAGGCCACCACGCGCCCGCGTTCGTCCTGGATCGGGATCATCAGCCTGCCGCGGAACCGGTCATAGCCGGGCCGGCCGTCGTCCGGCCTGATGACCAGTCCGGCCTCGATCATAGCCGCTTCCGGCACCTCCCTCGCGGCGAGGTAACTTTTCAGGCCATCCCGGCTGTCGGGGGCAAAGCCGAACCGGAACTCCCGAAGCGTTTCTGCCGACAAGCCCCGTTTTTGCGCATAGGCCCGCGCTTCGCCGCCGCGCGGTCCGGCGAATTCGCCCTGAAAGAACTGCGCCGCCATTTCGCAGATATCGGCCAGCCCGGCGCGCTTTTTCTCGCGCCTTGCCGCTTGCGGGTCGGGTGCCGGCAGAGCGACCCCTGCCTGCTCCGCCAGCCGCTCCACCGCCTCCGGAAAGCTGAGGCCCTCCGTTTCGCACAGGAACGTGAAATGATCGCCGGACGCCCCGCAGCCGAAGCATTTGTAGCGATTGCGACGGTCGTCGACATGGAAGCTCGGACTCTTTTCCTGATGAAACGGGCAGCAGGCCCAGTAATCTCCCTTGCCCGGCTGTGTCTTGCGGCGATCCCAGGTGACCCGCCGTCCGACGAGGTCCGACAGGGTCAGCCGCGTGCGGATTTCATCGAGGAGCCGGTTGTCGAAACGCATGGCGGCGGACTGTTCCGTCTGTTGCAGGAAAACAAAACGCGCCCACTCCCGGGGGAGCCGGCGTGAAGATCTGGTAAAATAGTGGTTTGCACCGAAGCGCGCCAGTGGGTCAGGCCAGGCCGGTCCCAAAATCCGAGCGCCTCCGGAAGACCCGTTGAAAGGTCAGGAGGACAATCGCCGCGGTTTCAGCCCGCGTCCCCCTCTCTCGCCTCGCCGTTGCCGTTACCGTTGGCGCGCAGAATATCCTTCACGAAACAGGACGCCTTGACGAAATCCATCTGCCCCGGATAGCGGGATTTCAACTCGCTCATGCAGCGGCCGATATCGCGCAGCCCGTGCGCGTCGATCTCCCGGACCGTCTTCTCGCAGATTTCCTTGGTTTCCTCGGCGCCGAGCTGCGCGGGGAGAAATTCCCGGATGATATCCTGCTCCTCACGCTCCTGCTCAGCCAGATCCAACTGCCCGCTGCTTTCGAACTCGCTGGCGGATGTCTCCCGTTGCCGGACCATTTTCTGGAGGATATCGATCACGTCGTTCTCGTCGACGCCGTCCTTGCCGTTGTCCCGGGCAGCCGCTTCGCGGTCCTTTACAGCCGTCTGCACAAGGCGGAGTGTCGCGCATCGGCGTTTGTCGCCCTCGTCCCGCGCCAACTTCAACGCAGTGTTAATCCTGTCGCGCATGGCTTCGCTCATGGTTTGTCCCGCCCCTGCCGTTCCGAGTCCCGCGGCTGAATGACCTCCGCACGCATTTCCCAGACAAGCCTTTGAATTTTAATGATATTTTTTCACAGGATCAATGTTGACGATCCCGGCCGCTTCCCATAGAGTCCCGCGCTTAATGCAGACGGCCTAGCGCAGGCAACTTGCCCTGCCTCAGACGCCCTTCCTGCAGCGCATGATGTCACCAACAAACTCTGGAAACAAGACATGACGACTGCAGACGCATGGTCCGAGACCCCGGCGACCGCCCTGCTTGTGCTCTCCGACGGCAGTGTGATCGAGGGACAAGGCCTCGGCGCCACAGGCCAAGCCGTTGGTGAGATTTGCTTTAATACCGCGATGACCGGATATCAGGAAATCCTGACCGATCCGTCTTACAGCGGCCAAATCATCACCTTCACATTTCCACATATCGGTAATGTCGGGACCAATGACGAGGATATCGAGACCGTCAACATGGCCGCCGACAGTGGAATCAGAGGTGTGGTGCTGGCGGCCGGAATCACGGACCCCGCCAACTACCGGGCCGCGAAGGACCTCGACGCCTGGCTGAAAAGCCGCAATATCATCGGCATCTGCGGAGTCGATACCCGGGCCCTGACGGCGCTGATCCGGGAAAAAGGCGTACCGAATGGCGTGATCGCACATTCACCCGACGGTCGATTCGACCTGGAAAGCCTGAAAACGGCGGCCGCCAACTGGCCGGGCCTCGTCGGAATGGACCTCGCCAAGGACGCATCCACCACCCAGTCGCACGCCTGGACGCAAACCACATGGAAGTGGGACAAGGGTTACGGCGACGCGGAAGGCGGCCGGTTCAAGGTCGTTGCGATCGACTTCGGCATCAAGCGCAACATCCTGCGCCTGCTCGCCGACGCCGGCTGCGAAGTGACGGTGCTGCCCGCGACCTCATCGGCGGAAGACATCCTCGCACACGCTCCGGACGGGGTGTTCCTGTCAAACGGCCCCGGCGACCCGGAAGCCACCGGAAGCTATGCCGTCGACGTCATCCGTGAGGTTGTCGGCAAGGGCATACCGACCTTCGGGATCTGTCTCGGACACCAGATGCTCGCACTCGCGCTGGGCGGCAAGACGGTCAAAATGCACCAGGGACACCACGGCGCGAACCATCCGGTCTTCGACCACACCACCGGCAAGGTCGAGATCACATCCATGAATCATGGCTTCGCCGTGGACGCGGACAGTCTTCCAGACAATGTCGACCAGACCCATGTGTCGCTGTTCGACGGATCGAACTGCGGTCTGGCGATGACGGACAAGCCGGTCTTCTCGGTTCAGTACCACCCGGAAGCCTCTCCCGGCCCGCGCGACAGCCATTACCTGTTCAAGCGTTTCACCGACCTGATGCAACGGTCGGCCGCCGAAGCCTGACGGCGGATCGCCCGTCACCGCAGGACCATGAGCCCCCGGCCAGCGAAACGCGACCGGGGTTTTTGCCCGTTTCCAGAGCGTTCAATTCGCGAAAACCGTCTTAGCACCGGCAGCGCCTGAAGCGGCCGGAAAGGCCAGGCGGCCGACGCTCCGCTTGTGCTTTGTCCCGGGTTGCAAGCTGCTGCAAAATCCGATGGGCTACCATGGTTCAAGTCCACCGGATCGGCCATGACCGATCACGCATCGAGACACGTTCAGCCGGAAGCAGAAGCAAAGCCGTCGCGTCGCGGAAATCCGAAACAAGGTCAGGAGGGTTCCAGTCATTGCGGCTGGCAAGACTCCAGCCCCGGACGCTGCGGACTTTTAGCCCGCAGTTTCCAGGTGCTTCCGACAGCTCTACGGAAGTCCCGCATGCCCGGCGGAGATCGCTGCGGCTCCTCATCGGCAAATCCTCGCAAGATGAAGCGCAAACCCAAGGCACGCGCGTCCAATACGGCGCAGGCGCCCTGTTGCAATGCAACGATCCACCCCAGCGGTTCAATCGTCCCCGATTGAACCGCCGTGATTCATGATCCGCTCAGCGGCACGATCAGGAAATCAACTGATCGAATACCGTCAGCACTTCGTCGACTTCAGCGATCTGCTCGTCCAGCATCGCCTTCTGCTCAAGGAGAAGTTCCTGCTGTTCCTTGCAGATGACGCGGAGTTCCTTGAACTGATCGTTTCTGTTGGTGTTGCTTTCCACCAACTTTATCACCCGTCGGATTTCCGCAAGCGTCAGGCCGATTTTCTTTGCCTGCAAGATGACCCTCATGCGAGAGACGTCCCTTGCGCCATAAAACCGGCGAGCTCCCTTCCGCACGGGATTGAGCAGCCCTTTTTCTTCGTAGAAGCGCAACGTCCGCAGCGTTACGTCAAACCGTTCCGACATTTCCGAGATCGCAAGAGCGCGATCGTCAATAACCATGTCTTGCCCCGGCCCTGCAATGTCCGGAACAACGACCATATTGGCAGCAACATTGTTCATAGTTTAAGCCCGATCTTGTCTTTTCTTGTTCCAAGCTCGGCAAAGTTTTGTAACGCCCCCGACTTTCTGGTCCCACCTCCAGGCAATCAGGTCCCACCGGCATCACAATCCGGACTTTCAAAGCCATCGGCATTCTGCACCCGACTCCGAAAGCCACACTCCCAAGCTCTTATGAGACTAAGCGTCTAAAGTAATACACTGTCTTGAATGTTAAAATCCACGAAAAAAATGGACTAAAAAACAATTTTCCGCAGAAGATTCATGCTACTGGAAAACTAAAGCCCACATACCCCCGAAAAAGAACACAACTTCGGATAATTAAACATAATATGACAGAGCAAAATAGTTACAAATATTAATTATCGATAATCTTACATCTATAAATATCGCTATCACGGATTCCGCTTCAGCAACAAATTTTGCTGAAATCGCAGAACCCGCGACTCGTAAAATACTTCAATACCAGCAAAATAATCATAAAAATTATTACGATCCACGGCGACGAGGCAGAAAAAACAAATTAGTTTGAAGATAAACCATTTTCCATACGAGCGTAGCGCTTCGGCGGACCGGCCTGAATTTGCACCTTTGACGGGCGCCCGCGGGGACAACGTACCTTGGAGCGCTCCACCTGCGCGGCACGCCTCTTCGTCATCCGCAGATCGGAAAACGACAGCCCCGGAGGGAAAAAGGCGCACAAAAAGTCGCACAATGTGCACTTCCTCATTGACAAGCCGACATCCAGGTTATTTTTGTCAGGCGTGAACGGATGAACTGCCGATACGGTCAGTTGCCCGTTCACAAGATTGATATGGCAGGGGAAATGACGACGGCCCTTCAGGCAGAATACGTGGAAAGGGACCACTCCCGGAACGCGCGGCTTGTGGCGGACCGTATCGGTTTTACCGAATCCGGCCGGCGTCGCGCCATTATGCGCGGTCGACAGCAGGAATAGGCCCCTTAAGGCTTTTGCGGACGACCGCCCCCTGCCCCGCATCAATCGGAACCAAGCGATCCCGGAACGAAACGAAATGCCCGAATCAAAATCAAAAGACACGAAAACCGGAATGACGCCGCAACAATTCCGGCTTTGGCGGCGAACGCTCGGACTGAAACAAAAGGACGCCGCAGACCGCCTCGGTCTGAAAAAGCGGATGATCCAGTATTACGAGAAGGGCAATCGCGACGGCCGTCCGGTGGAAATTCCGAAATCCATCCGACTTGCGTGCTATGCTCTGAGCAAGGGTATCGGCGATTTCGACGGCCAGACCACCGTCCCTCTGCCCCCCGAAACCGCTTCCGAAATCGACTGAAGCTGTGTGCCCGGCGGGAAAACATCTCTTCGTCCCTTCTGCCGGGGTTTCCTAGCGCTCCGCTTTTCCCTATAAGACGCGCTCAGCCAACATTGTCATTCACCTCAGTCCGAGCCGGACCGGTCAGCGCGAGCCGCTATCCCGGGGAGGCCGCTGCGAGCTGCGAGCCGAGATGCCAAAACGCACAGATATCTCTTCCATCCTCATCATAGGCGCCGGCCCGATTGTTATCGGACAGGCCTGCGAGTTCGACTATTCCGGGACACAGGCCTGCAAGGCACTGCGCGAAGAGGGCTACCGCATCATCCTGGTGAATTCCAATCCGGCGACGATCATGACCGACCCGGATCTCGCCGATGCGACCTACATAGAGCCCATCACCCCGGAGCTCGTCGCGAAGATCATCGAAAAGGAACGCCCGGACGCGTTGCTACCGACTATGGGCGGACAAACCGCACTCAACTGCGCCCTGGACCTTGAGCAGATGGGCGTTCTGGAAAAGTTCGGTGTCGAGATGATCGGCGCCCGCGCCGACGTGATCGAGAAAGCGGAAGACCGGGAGAAGTTCCGCGCCGCCATGGACGCAATCGGCCTGGAAAACCCGCGTGCCGCAATCGCCTCCTCCCCCGCCATTCTCGACGAGAACGGCAAGATCGCCGGCTACGACCGCAATGCGGGTTATCTCGAAGCCATGCGCGCCCTCGATGAAATCGGTCTGCCCGCCATCATCCGCCCCGCCTTCACCCTGGGCGGAACCGGCGGCGGTGTGGCTTACAACCGGGAAGAATTCGAGACCATCGCCCGGTCAGGCATCGATGCCTCCCCGGTCGGCCAGGTCCTGATCGACGAAAGCCTTCTCGGCTGGAAGGAATATGAAATGGAGGTCGTCCGCGACAAGGCGGACAACTGCATCATCATCTGTTCCATCGAAAACGTCGATCCGATGGGCGTTCACACCGGCGACAGCATCACCGTTGCCCCGGCGCTCACGCTGACCGACAAGGAATACCAGATCATGCGCGACGCCTCGATCGCCGTCCTGCGCGAGATCGGCGTCGAAACGGGCGGTTCCAACGTTCAGTTCGCGGTGAGCCCGGAAACCGGCCGTCTTGTCGTGATTGAAATGAACCCGCGTGTCTCGCGCTCCTCCGCCCTGGCCTCCAAGGCGACCGGTTTCCCGATTGCCAAGATCGCGGCGAAACTCGCTGTCGGCTACACGCTGGACGAACTGGAGAACGACATCACCGGTGGCGCCACCCCGGCGTCCTTCGAACCCACGATCGACTATGTCGTCACCAAGATCCCGCGCTTCGCCTTCGAGAAGTTCCCGGGCTCCGAGCCGACCCTGACCACCGCGATGAAATCCGTCGGCGAGGTCATGGCGATCGGCCGGACCTTCAACGAAAGCCTGCAAAAGGCCCTGCGCGGTCTGGAGACCGGCCTGAACGGCCTCGATGAGACAGATATCCCGGGTCTGGACCAGGGCGACGACAAGAACGCGTTGCGCGCCGCGGTCTCCACGCCGACGCCGACCCGCCTCCTGAATGTGGCGCAGGCCATGCGCCTTGGAATGACCGTCGACGAAGTTCACCAGGCCAGCGGCATCGATCGCTGGTTCCTGAACCAGATCGCGGACATTCTGGCCATGGAAGCCAAGGTCCGCAACATCGGCTTGCCGCAGGATGCGGGAAACCTGCGCAAGCTCAAGGCCATGGGCTTTTCCGATGCCCGGCTCGCGAGCCTGGCCGGCCTGGACGCCAAGGATGTCGTCGATCTGCGCAAAAAGCTGGATGTGCATCCGGTCTACAAGCGCATCGACACCTGCGCGGCCGAATTCGCCTCGCCCACCGCCTATATGTATTCAACCTACGAAGCCCCCTTCATGGGCAAACCGGCCTGTGAGGCCAATCCGTCGGACAAAAAGAAAGTCGTCATCCTGGGCGGCGGACCGAACCGGATCGGACAGGGTATCGAATTCGACTATTGTTGCTGCCATGCCGCCTTCGCCCTCGACGAGGTCGGCTACGAGACCGTGATGGTCAACTGCAACCCGGAAACCGTGTCCACGGACTACGACACGTCCGACCGGCTCTATTTCGAGCCGCTCACGGACGAAGACGTTCTTGAAATCATCCGCAAGGAACAGGAAAACGGCACGCTTCACGGCGTGATCGTCCAGTTCGGCGGCCAGACCCCCTTGAAACTCGCGCAGGCGCTGGTGAAAGCGGACGTCCCGATCCTCGGCACGTCGCCGGACATGATCGATCTGGCCGAAGACCGGGACCGGTTCCAGAAGCTTTTGATCAAGCTCGACCTGAAGCAGCCGGAAAACGGCATCGCCTATTCGGTCGAACAGGGTCGCCTGATCGCCGGACAGCTCGGTCTGCCGCTGGTGGTAAGGCCGTCCTACGTGCTTGGCGGCCGCGCCATGCAGATCATCCGCGACGAGGAAGCCCTCAACTCCTACCTCCTCGGCACCCTGCCGGAGCTTGTTCCCGCGGAAGTCCGGGCGAAGTATCCCAACGACAAGACCGGCCAGATCAACACGGTGCTCGGCACCAACCCTCTCCTGTTCGACCGCTATCTTGAAGGCGCGATCGAAGTGGATGTCGATGCGCTGTGCGACGGCAGGGACGTCTTCGTCTGCGGCATCATGGAGCATATCGAGGAAGCCGGCATCCATTCCGGCGACAGCGCCTGCTCCCTGCCGCCCTTCTCCCTGACCGAAGACATGATCTCCGAACTCAAGCGGCAGACGGAAGCTCTCGCTCTGGCCCTGGAGGTCGGCGGCCTGATGAACGTGCAATACGCGATCAAGGACGGTGAGATCTACGTTCTCGAAGTCAACCCGCGCGCGTCGCGCACCGTGCCCTTCGTCGCCAAGACCATCGGCGACCCGGTCGCCAAGATCGCCAGCCGCGTCATGGCCGGCGAAAGCCTTGCCTCATTCGGCCTCAGCGAGAAAACGCTGAACCATATCGCGGTCAAGGAAGCCGTGTTCCCCTTCGCCCGGTTCCCGGGCGTGGACACGATCCTCGGGCCGGAGATGCGCTCCACCGGCGAGGTCATGGGCCTGGACACGGCATTCGGCAAGGCTTTCGCCAAGTCGCAGATCGGTTGCGGCACCGGCGTTCCCGACCGGGGAACGGTGTTCGTCTCCATGCGCGATCAGGACAAGGCCGGTGTGGTCGAGGCCGTCCGCCAGCTCGAGGCGGCCGGGTTCTCGATCATCGCGACCGGCGGCACCCAGGAATATCTTGAGAACAGCGGCATTGCGGTCAAGAAGATCAATAAGGTCCTCGAGGGACGCCCGCATATCGTCGACGCGGTCAAGAACGGCGAGGTCCAGCTCGTCTTCAACACCACCGAAGGCGCGCAGGCGATCGCCGACAGCCGGTCGATGCGCCGGGCCGCTCTCCTCAACAAGGTTCCCTATTACACCACCCTTGCAGGTTCGGTTGCCGCCGCCAAAGGTATCGTCGCCCATAAAGCGGGGAGCCTTGAAGTAAGACCTTTGCAATCCTACTTCGGCTAAGGCTATTATACTCCGATGACCTGCCGGGAAAGCGCGCCTTTCCCGGCTTGGTTTGTTTTTGTGAAGCGCGGTCCTCAAGACAAGGGGGACCCAATAAGCTGAAGGTCTGAGACCCATGGAAAAAGTTCCGATGACCTCTGCCGGGTACAAAATGCTTCAGGATGAGCTGAAGGAGCGTACCACGGTCGAGCGCCCGCGCATCGTTGACGCCATTGCGGAAGCGCGCGCGCACGGTGACCTCTCGGAAAACGCCGAATACCATGCCGCCAAGGAAGCACAGAGCCTGAACGAAGGCCGTATTTCGGAACTTGAGGACAAATTGTCGCGCGCGGAGGTCATCGACGTCTCGAAATTGTCCGGCGAAGTCATAAAGTTCGGAGCCACCGTGTCCTTGATCGACGAGGATACTGAGGAAAAAAAGAACTACACGATTGTCGGCGACGTCGAGTCGGACGTGAAGCACAACAAGGTCTCGATTTCCTCTCCGATCGCGCGTGCTCTAATCGGCAAGACGGTCGGCGACAGCGTGGAAGTCGCCGCCCCCGGCGGTGCCCGTTCCTACGAGATCGTCGAAGTCAGGTTCGTCTGACTCCGGAATCGCCTCAAGCAATTCAAAAATAATCGGTTTCCCTTTGACGCTTGCCGGTCAGCCGCTAAACTGGCAGCCGGCAACGCGGAGGGCAGAAAATGGTCTTTCATGGCATCGGGATGTGGCTGCTGGTGTTATCGGCACCGCTTTGGGCCTATCGCTGGCTCGCCTTCCTAAGGCTGGATGCGAAAGGGCGCCGGATCTTCAAGCATATCGTCTCGCACCGGCACGAGAATCCTTACGGCTTCGCATTGCGCGCGTTCGCGTTTCTGGTGGCCATGGCTGCCGGTGTTACGCTGTTTATTTTCACGCTGGCCTCGCTCAAAACGAATTCCTTCGAAATCGGCGCGTTCCGGGAATATGCCCGCAGACGTCTCTATTCCGGCAACGATCCGGTCGACCGGTTCCTGGATACCTTTCACTACGACCAGTTCCTGCCCATCGCCATCCTGACCACCTGCGCGCTTCTGGCCGTCGCCTTCACGCTGGTCGCGACCGCGCTCAGGGACATTTCCATCATACGGCGACTGCGTGGAAAGCTGGAAGGGCTGCGCCGCAGACAGGCGGCGTCGGGATAACCACGAAGGGCTAGCCTTACGAATCGATTGGTACGATCGGCTCGTTCTTGGTGCGCCGAATGGTCAGGGCCGTGCGCACGCTGTCGACATTGGGAGCCGCTGTGAGCTCCCGGATGAT
Source organism: Roseibium aggregatum (assembly GCF_017309185.1). Classification (GTDB taxonomy): domain Bacteria; phylum Pseudomonadota; class Alphaproteobacteria; order Rhizobiales; family Stappiaceae; genus Roseibium; species Roseibium aggregatum_B. The sequence goes on from NZ_JAEKJZ010000007.1 coordinate 87,661, forward strand.
GAAATTCTGAAACGTCTGCAGGTCTGGAGAGACGCATTTCAACAGGAAGTCGACCTCGCCCGAGAGCATGTAGCTTTCCCGGACCAGCGGCCATTTCTGAACGGTTTCCTCAAACGCGATCAGGTCGGCCTCCGTCTGGCTGTGCAGACCGACCATGGCAAAAGCGGTAACGTCGTAGCCCAATTGCTTTTCATCGAGCAAAGTGCGGTATCCGAAGATCAGGCCGGCCTCTTCCAGCGCCCGCACCCGTCTCAGGCAGGGCGGCGCCGATATGCCGACCCTTCGGGCCAGTTCCACATTGGTCATCCGGCCGTCGTCTTGAAGTTCTTTCAGGATCTGCCAGTCAATGGCGTCAAGCCGCGCTTTCAAACCTGTCTCCTTTGACGTTGGTTCGCCTGTGGGTAGTGGCCACTCGGACGGATTGGCGTCTTGCGGCACTATGGAGGCCCGCGTTAACCTGCCCTGCTGCCGGATTAAGGTTTTTTGCGCGTTTGTGCAAGACTATAACAAAATAGCGCACGATTTCGAAAGATTAAGACACAGGATGCGCTTCTTCCATGCAAAACCAACCTAGATTGACCCCTCACTCGGTCTGGGTTCTAACGGACGGAAAAGCCGGGGATCTGGTTCAATGCACCGGTGTCGCGGCTGCGCTCGGCTGTGCTTTTGAAACGCGCCGGATCGCTCCAAAGCCGCCCTTTTCCTGGTGGCTTCCTTTCGGCCCCACGGACCCGCGCGAATGGGAGTCCCGGCCGGACAGTCCCATCGCTCCGCCCTGGCCCGATATCGCCATTGCGTCCGGCCGTCGCGCCGCCGCCTATCTCCGCCGGATCAAGCGCCGCTCGAGTGGCAAGACCTTCACCGTCTTCCTGAAGGACCCGCGCACCGGACCGAAATCCGCGGACCTGATCTGGGTTCCAGAACACGACAAGCTTCGCGGTCCGAACGTTCTTGTCACGCCGACCTCCCCGCACAAGCTGTCCCGGGCACGTCTGGACGACCTGCGTTCCGATACCGGGGCCGAGATCCTGAAACTGACGGCGCCTCGCGTGGCGGTGCTGATCGGAGGCGACAGCCGCCATCACACCTTTACCGAGGCAGACCAGAACCGGCTTCTGAACGCCTTGCGCGAGCTTGCCCGAACCGAAGGCGCCAGCCTTATGATCACGGGGTCCCGCCGGACCCCTGCGGGCCTCGCCTACGGCTTGGCGGGTCTGGCGAAGACCGGCGGACATCTGTATTGGACCGGGGAAGCGCCCAACCCGCTCGGCGCCTATCTGGCCAACGCGGACGCTGTTGTCGCGACAGCCGACTCGACAAACATGATCGGCGAAGCGGCCGTCACCGGAAAACCCGTTCACGTGTTCCATCCAAGCGGCGGTCACGCGAAGATCACCCGGTTTTTGGATAATTTGCAGCGCCTGGGAGTGGTTCACCCCTTTCCAGGCCCGCTGAAAACGACTACCTACGAGCCGATAGACGCGACGCCCGTGATCGCAAGGCGCATCCTTGACGACTATGCGGCGTTTCGGCAACGAGACACAAAGGCCCCGGTGGGCTAATCGAAAAACAAGAAACGAGCGGCCAGGCCGGAGCCGCGAACAGGACAAAGGTGCGCTCCATGACGACGGAACACAGCAAACTCTTGATCATCGGCTCCGGCCCTGCCGGTTACACTGCGGCCATTTATGCGGCCCGGGCAATGATCGAACCGACGCTGGTAGCCGGCATCCAGCCGGGAGGCCAGCTCACGATCACCACGGACGTCGAAAACTATCCGGGCTTCGCGGATCCGGTCATGGGCCCCTGGCTGATGGAACAGATGCAGAAGCAGGCCGAGAACGTCGGCACCAGAATTGTCCATGACACCATCGTCAAGGCCGATCTTTCCAGCCGCCCCTTCCGCCTGGAAGCCGACAGCGGCACGGTGTTTACCGCCGACGCGCTTGTCGTCGCCACCGGCGCCCAGGCTCGCTGGCTCGGCCTTCCTTCCGAACAGGATTACATGGGCGCCGGCGTATCCGCCTGCGCGACCTGCGACGGTTTCTTTTACCGCAACAGGCAGGTCGTCGTGGTCGGCGGTGGCAACACCGCTGTCGAGGAAGCGCTTTATCTGGCCAACCTCGCCTCCAAGGTCACCCTTGTGCACCGCCGCGACAGCCTGCGGTCGGAAAAGATCCTGCAGGATCGGCTGTTCCAGAATCCCAAGATCGAGGTTATCTGGGATCATCAGGTCGACGAGATCCTGGGTGGCGGCATGCCGAAGGCCGTGACAGGGGTACGCCTGAAAAACACCAGGACCGGCGATCTCCAGGAAATATCCACAGATGGTGTCTTCATCGCCATCGGGCATGCCCCGTCCGTGGATCTGTTCAAGGACCAGCTTGACCTGAAGCCGAACGGTTACCTGAAAACCGCGCCGGACTCGACCAAAACCTCCATTCCGGGTGTCTTCGCCGCAGGTGACGTAACGGACGATGTCTACCGCCAGGCGGTCACCGCTGCGGGCATGGGCTGCATGGCCGCTCTTGAAGCCGAACGGTTTCTGGCGGAACATGAGACCGGTTCAAAGCAGCAGGCGGCTGAATAAGGTCAACGAACATCCTGCGAAGGGGCACGCATGGATTGGGATAAATTGCGCATCTTTCATGCCGCCGCGCAGGCAGGCAGTTTCACGCATGCGGGCGACACGCTGCATATGAGCCAGTCCGCCGTCAGCCGTCAGGTCAGCGCGCTGGAACAGGATCTGGGCGTCGCCCTCTTCCACCGCCACGCGCGCGGGCTTCTCCTGACCGAACAGGGGGAGCTGCTCTACCGCACCGCAAACGACGTGCTGATGAAGCTGGAGGCCGTGCAGACCAGTCTTACCGACAGCAAGGAAAAACCGTCGGGAATCCTGCGCGTGACGACCACCGTCGGGCTCGGGTCGACGTGGCTCACCTCCCGCATCAAGACCTTCATCGACCTTTACCCGGAGGTCGACCTCCACCTGATTTTCGACGACGACGAGCTGGATCTCAACATGCGGGAAGCCGACGTCGCCATCCGCCTGCGCCAGCCGACCCAGCCGGACCTCATCCAGCGCAAGCTCTTCACCGTGCATTTCCATGTCTATGCGGCGCCGGAATATCTTCAGCGCTTCGGCGCACCGGCTTCGATCGCGGACATCGACAACCACCGGATTGTGTCCTTCGGCGAGCAGGCACCTTCCTATCTGCGCACGATGAACTGGCTGGAAACCGCCGGCCGGCCTCCCGGAGAGCCGCGCCGTTCCGCGCTGAAGGTCAACAACCTCGTCGCCATCAAGCGGGCCGTCCAGTCGAGTGTGGGCATTGCGATCCTGCCGGACTACATCATCGACAAAGCCTCCAATCTCGTCCCGGTGATCACCGAGGAAGAGGACAAGGTGCCGTCATTCGACACCTATTTTGTCTATCCGTCCGAGCTGAAAAACACCGCGCGGGTGACGGCCTTTCGCGAATTCCTGCTCACAAACGCGGAAAACTGGGTGTATTGACCCAAAGTGCACAACCCGAAAAAACGCATAGCTGGTCGCTTTTGCCGCAGCCATTTCCAGAAAACCGATTAAAAGCATACAATTTGAGCACAAAAAACGTTGGAATCATTTTAGGCAGCAAAGCTTATTCCCAGTAAATTCAGTCCGTATTAACGCATTTTTTAAGCCCCCCTGTCTCACACGAGACCGCAGCAACAAGATAAATATCTGATTTAAAAGAGTTTTTCTGGCGGAAATTGATTTTGCAGGGAAGGCATGCGGAAATTGCATACCTGATCTGCGCTACTGCCTCTTGTTTATGCAGCTTGTGCACTGCATATAAGCAGCACTGTTGGTCACGCGGACATCACAACCTCCTCCCAGTGTTGTCCGGACCAGCTGTTCCCCTCTGGAAGGTGATTACACTGTTTACAGTGAATCAAATAAACTGCCGGGTCCCTCAAGACCCGGCTCTTTTTTTGCCCGAATGTCTGCTGCGCTGCAAAATTGCGCTACATGAATAGCCGTTCGCCGGTGATGTTCTTGTAGATCCCTGCGACCTGCTCCTCATAGCCATTGAAAAGAAGCGTGTTGCGTCGCTCGTCCGTGCCGAGCAGCCTCTCGGAGGACTGCGGCCAGCGCCGGTGAGGCACCGAGGGATTTACGTTTGCCCAGAAACCATATTCGCTCGCCTGGATTTCTTCCCAGAAACTGACGGGACGCTTGTCGGTAAATGTTATCCGCACGACGGACTTGATCGACTTGAAGCCGTATTTCCAGGGCACGACCAGGCGTATCGGCGCGCCATACTGCTTGGCGAGCGGCTTGCCGTATATGCCGGTCGCCATGAAGGCCAGTTCGTTGGTCGCTTCTTCCAGCGTAAGCCCTTCCACATAGGGCCAGGGATACCAGGCCTGCTTTTGCCCGCCGGCAACGGCCGGGTCCAGAAAGGTTTCGAAGCGCAGATAGTTCGCGCCGGCCTGAGGGCTCGCCAGCTTGACCAGTTCGGACAGGGCGAAGCCGGACCATGGCACGGCCATGGACCAGGCCTCCACGCAACGGAACCTGTAGAGCCGTTCCTCGAGCGGCATTTTGCCGAGCAGAGCATCGATGTCGACGACCTGCGGATTGTCGATCATGCCGTCCAGCGTTACGGTCCAGGGCCGGATTTTCAGTTTCTGCGCCGCAGGATAAATCTGCTTGTGGGACCCGAACTCGTAGAAATTGTTGTATTTCGTCGTCACCTCTTCAGCCGTAAGGTCCCGGTCGAGGGTAAATGACGCATTGCGCTCGACCGGGTAGAGTCCCGCGCTCGGGTCTTCTTCGGCGAAAGAGGGCCGTATACCAAGTCCCGTCCCGAGAAGGACCCCGCTTCCGGCCAGTCCCGCAAGGATCTGGCGGCGGTTCAGGTAATGGGTCTCAGGCGTTGCAAGCCGCTCCGGCAATTCCCAGCCGCGTTTCTTCAAAATGAACATGTCCATACTCCCGTTTGCCTTGAAAGAACCGGAAACGCCTTTCAATGGCAAATAACGCCCTGGTGACCGGGCTTGAGAAAACAGTGAACCGTCTCTCCGCGGCCTCTCCGGACGAAGCGCAAGTGGAGCCCCCGGGCTGGGAACACTGTCGAGAGATGCACGTTCCAGAGAGAGCACAGCCAGGTGTTTAGCCCCGGCTCTTGGCCGGGGCGCCCTGTTGCCAACCTTTCCGCGTCAGGCCGCCTGCCTGCCGGAGCGCTGCAGCGCCTGATCCGCGGCCTTGCCGGAAAGTTCGGCCATGTGATCGAACGTGGCGGTGAAGCTTGCGACGCCGGCGGTCGCCGACCGGAGTTCGACGATCAGGTCGCCGATTTCCGCTTCGGGCATCAAGGCCTGCACCTCGTCCCAGCCGAACCAGTCCGGCCGGGCATCGAAACCGAGCAACTGGCCGCGCCGAGCCGAAACAATGGCATTGATCTTCGCCGTCGCGTCGCTCGGGCAGGCGATGACCACCTTCTGGATCGGCTCGAGAAGCACCGGTTTGCAGTCCTGGAGACCTTCGCGGATCGCCAGGGCTCCGGCCATCTTGAATGCCTGGTCCGAGCTGTCGACCGAGTGATAGGACCCGTCCGTCAGGCAAACGGAGACATCCACGACTGGAAAGCCCAGCGGTCCGGTACCCAAAGCCTCCAGAACGCCTTCCTTCACCGAGGGGATATACTGTTTCGGCACGACACCACCCGTGATCGTATCGGAAAACTGCACGTCCTCACCGCGCGGCAATGGTGCGATTTCCAGGACAACGTCGCCGAACTGGCCATGGCCGCCCGATTGTTTCTTGTGCCGCCCCCTGACCTTGGTTCCCGTCCTGATTGTCTCCGCGTAAGGCACATGGGGCGTATGGGAGGTGACCTCCAAACCGTATTTTCCCGAAAGCCGTTCCAGGGCCACCCTCAAATGCATCTCGCCCTGCCCGGCAAGAAGGGTTTCCTGGGTGGTCTGATTTTGCGTGACGGTCAGCGAGCGGTCTTCCTCGGCAAGCTTTGCCAGCGCCGTCGACAGACGCACCTCGTCCTTGCGCTGGTTCGCTGAAATCGCTGTCGCCAGGGCGGGACTGCGCCTGGTCATTTCAGCGGGGCCGGTCACGGCATCCTGGCTCTGGCAGAGAAGGTCGCCCGTCTGCACCTCGTCCAGGCGGCCGAGCGCCACGAGATCGCCCTTGCCGGCCGTCGCGATCTTGTTCGCCTGCTGACCGAAAATCGAAAAAAGACCGGACACTTTGACTTCCGGCCCGCCGTTGACGAACAGGCAGTCCCCGTCGGAAACCTGACCGTCCAGAATGCGGGCGATGCTGAGCTTTCCGCCGTGCTGCGTATGCAGGGTCTTGAACACCTGCAGGGCATCGCGCCGACCGGAACCCAGCAACCGCTGTCCGAGTAGATCCACGTTCGGGACCTCGTGACGAAGCGCCTTCAGCAACCGGCCGACGCCGTTGCCATGTTCCGCGGACCCGAAGAAGACCGGACAGATAACGCCGTCCCGCATTTCATTGACAAGATCGGCGAATACGAGATCGCGGTCGGGAGCAATATCCTCCAGAAGCGCTTCCATCAGATCGTCGTCGTGATCGGCCAGAAGCTCCAGCATGGAAAACCGGGCTTCGTGTTCGCGCGCCCTGTCCTCGTCGGACATGTCGATCCGGGTGCTCGGTTCCTTTTCGTGATAGACGTGCGCCTGTTCCAGCGCCAGGTCGATGAAACCGGTGGCCTGTCCGCCTTCCCAGATCGGGATCTGCCGCAAGACCAGCGGCACGGAGGATGCCGGCTGCAGGATGTTCAGGACGTCGCGCACCCGGCGGGTGCTCTTGTCGATCTTGTTGAGAAAGAGAACCCGCGGGATGGCCCGGGCCTCGAGGGATTTCAGGATTAGCTGCAGGGCCGGCACCTTGCGCTCGTCGTCCTCCGCCACGACGACGGCCAGATCAACACCGGACAACGCACCGTCCATTTCGCTCAGAAATTCCACGGAGCCCGGACAATCTACAAACACGAAGCGATCGCCGAGGAACTCCGCGCTGGCGATATTGAGCTCGACGCTCATGCCGTGGGCGCGCGCTTCCGGCGAGGCGTCTCCAATCGTATTGCCTTCCGAAACGCTGCCTTGCCGGGCGACCGCTTCCGTTCGCGCCAGCAAGGCTTCCAACAGGCTGGTCTTGCCGCTGCCGAACGGGCCGACAAACGCGATGCAGCGCGGCGCATTGCCGGCAGCGGATCCTTTTCCATTAGAATTTTTGGCCATGTTATTTCTCCCGTGTGCTCGAGGGGATCCCCGAAACGACGCGGCAAGGCCGGCGGCAAAGGACGCGGGCCTTCCGCGTCTCGCCCGAATGGATCCGATGGCCACTGAACCCGTCGCCTCGCGGCATCAAGTTCCAGTCCGGGCCCCGGTCCGGCGGCGCATCGGTCGAGGCGGTCTCGAATGGTCGCGCCGTTCCGGGACCCAACGCAAGAAAATCTTACGTCGCAGCGCAGCAATTCGCCCGGTCTCCGGGATATGGCTTCACCGCGGCCTCAACGGCCCTACGAAAAGGGCCACAGCCACACGTTGGCCAATAGGAGCCTTTCACCGGAAAACTGGCAAAGCCCTCTCGCCATCCCTATGTTTGATAGGATGACGCGGCTGAAAGGAACGGAAATGACCCTTCGAAAGTGGCTTTTGGCACTCGGCTTGACAGCGCTCCTCACCAGCCCGGCGGCGGCGCAAAACAACCAGCTGCGCGGCTTGCCTCAATCGGGCTCCATCCTGCCGTCCGCCCAGCAGCAGCTCAATCAGAACCTCCAGAATCAGAAATCTCAATTCTCGACCCGCCAGCAGATCCAGCAAAACAACCGGCTCCAGCGCACGCAGCAGATCAACCGCCTCAACAACCAGCCCAACCTGAGGCTTCCTCCCTGTCCGAGCACGGATGCCGCCTGCCCGCAAAACAGGTGATGCCAACAAAAACGGGCGGCTGAAGCCGCCCGCCGGTGTGATGCGTCTCCCTTAAGGGACGTTATTTCAGGTTGCCGCAGAACCGCTGGATACGGGTGCAGGCTTCTTCCAGGGCCTCCGTCGAGGTCGCATAGGAAATCCGGAAGTTCGGACCGAGGCCGAAAGCCGATCCATGCACGACGGCGACACCTTCCGTTTCCAGGAGTTCGGTGACGAAATCCGCATCCGTCTCGATGACCTTGCCGGACGGAGCCGTCATGCCGATGGTGCCGGCACAGGAGGGGAACACATAAAACGCCCCCTCCGGCACCGGGCAGCTGATGCCCTTGGCCTGGTTCAGCATGGAGACGACCAGATCCCGGCGCCCCTTGAAGACCTCGTTGTTTGCCGGAATGAAATCCTGCGGCCCGTTGAGCGCCTCGACGGCCGCCCACTGGGCGATGGAGCACGGGTTGGAGGTCGATTGGGACTGCACCTTGGCCATCGCCTTGATAAGGTCGGTCGGTCCTCCCGCGTAGCCGATCCGCCAGCCGGTCATGGCATAGGCTTTGGAGACCCCGTTGACCGTCAGCGTGCGCTCATAGAGCGCCGGCTCGATCTGGGCGGGCGTGGTGAACTTGAAGTCGTCATAGACCAGATGCTCATACATGTCGTCGGTCATGATCCAGACATGCGGATGCTTCATCAAGACATCCGTCAGCGCCTTCAGCTCCGCCTCTGTGTACGCCGCGCCGGACGGATTGGACGGAGAGTTGAAGATCAGCCACTTGGTGCGTGAGGTAATCGCCGCGTCAAGCGCTTCAGGGGTGATCTTGAAGGTGGACTTGTCCGCCTCGACAATGACCGGTTCTCCGCCGGCCAGAAGCACCATGTCCGGGTAGCTCACCCAGTAAGGCGTCGGAATGATGACCTCGTCGCCCGGATTGAGCGTCGCGATCAGGGCATTGTAAAGAACCTGCTTGCCGCCGGTGCCGACGGTGATCTGGTTGGCCTCGTAGGTCAGGCCGTTTTCCCGCTTGAACTTCTCGACGATCGCGGCCTTGAGCTCCGGAATTCCGTCAACGGCGGTATATTTGGTCTTGCCCTCGTTGATCGCCTTGATCGCCGCCGCCTTGATGTTGTCCGGGGTATCGAAATCCGGCTCGCCAGCACCCAGTCCGATCACATCGCGGCCTGCGGCTTTCAGCTCGCGCGCCTTGTTGGTGACGGCGATGGTCGCAGAAGGTTGTACACGCGCCAATGCGTCAGCAAGAAAGCCCATAATGTCCTCCAGGGGAAACGGGAATAACAGCGCGCGGACCCTAGAACCGCGGGCCCTGGAAGACAAGACCCAATCGGAAATCTATCTCGACGGCAAAGAAGATTTAAGGACGACGGAGCCGGACAAAGCGAATGCGGACGCTTCCGGCTAACGAACGCGCCCAAGAAGAGCGGAGCGGATCAGCTCCGTGTCTCAAGGATCAGCTTAGCCTCGTCCTTTTCCTTGTCCACAATGGTACACTTGAACCGCTTCTTTTTGGTTTGTCCGTTCAAGACGCTGACCGGTACCGATATCGGAAGTTCCGATCCCTGTTGCGCGGCTTCCAGCATCTGGCTGAAATTGTTGGGGTGAAGCAGCGTTTCGGTGATCGGCCTGCTCGAAACGATGTCCGGCGTCAGGTGGTAGGCTTTCATGGCGGACTTGTTGGCGGCCACGATCATGCGCGACTTGGCGTTGACCACCAGGATCGGCGCGCTGCAGACTTCAAAGACCTTCGCGAAATCGACATCCCCACCGGCCTGCCCGGCAGAGAACAGCACGCCACCGACGACCGCGCCGATCCGGAAATACATGGCTTCGTAGCTCAGTTCGAGACTGTCGTTGCTCGCCAGAAGGAATTTTCCGTGTCCGGTCGCACTGGCCCGACGCGTCAGTGCGGCGATAGCGAGCGAAACGATGGTCCGCCCGACCCGGTTCTGAATATGAGCGATATTCCGGCCGAGAATCAGACGGGCATCCTCGATCTGGAAACTCTTGACGAAACCGTCGCTGACAAAGCGGACATATCCGAAATTGTCGACCAGCAGGACCACCCGCGTGGACGACGCGACGAAATGCTGAAGGATGGGCGCGAGACCGAGGGCGATCCGTCCGGGATTGCCGTCGCCTTCGCCTATGGAGGGGAAACAGATCGCGAGGATTTTTCCGTCAGGCAGTTCATAGCGATACGCTACGATCGGAATCCCCGGAATGCGGTGATCCGGTCCGCCGCCGACGTCGAACGGTCCCGCCTGCCCGTCCCGGATCGCTCCCTGGACAAGGCGCAGAATCGTCTTGCGGTCTTCCGGAGACAGGTGGCGCAAGGCCTGATTGGACGGTGCTTCCTGCAGGTCCTTGACTTCACTGCTCAGGGTCTGCGACCCGACTTCGTGCCAAAGAATGGATTTCTTGCTGATGTCGGCGATGAAAAACTGCAATCCGGCAAGGGAAAGCGCGGGCGGTTCGCCTTCCTTGACCTCGGTTTCCGCTTCCGGCGTGTCCGGTTCCTGGGAATCCTGATTTTCTGGTGACTGCGCTGCGAGAACTGCCATTCCATGCCCGACATGTTTGAGACGATCTACCGGGAACGAAGTATGCTTTTGAAAAGAAAACAAACATTAAAGGAGCATTGTAAAATGATGAAATTTTCGCGCAAAACACAAGATTAACGCAGCGTATTCCTTGAGGGGCTGGCCTCAATATTGCAACTTTTACGAAGTGAACAATTTTCCTATGCCGTTACGGCATGTTAAGACATGCTGAGCCTGCCTGAAAAAAGTCACAAAAACAGTCGGCAGAAGCCAGATTGCAGTCAGTATGGCGGCGCAATTCCGGGAGAAAGTGACTTCCATTGAAGACGATGGAGGCCTCATGCGCATTTCCAGTTCGAAAGAACCGCAAAACATATCCGCAACCGACCGCATCCGGACGACAACCCTGTATGCGCTGGCCACGGCGGCTCTTCTGTCGATGGCAGCCGTTATGAATCCCTCGCTTTTGTTGCCGTTAACGGCCTTTGTTGTCATGGCGGTGTCCACCGGGCTTCTGGGACGACGCCTTTTCAACGATCTGACCGCCGCCTCCGATCACTCCGGCGGCACCGGAAGAACCTGACACCCGGCGAAATCAGACCGCCCGGGAACTCGCGTAAAACAAACCGACAAAAGCTGCCGACACGCAACAATGACAAAAGACGAAGCAAACGATCCGGTCAAAGCCTCATCTCAAGAGACCCCGGTCAGGGCCAAAACTCAGGCCTCGCCCGCCTCCGGAAAGTCCCCGCCCCGAAAGAATGAACTGCGGGAAGCCCGACCGCTTCTGCAGGCCATTTTCCTCGGACTTCTGCTTGCCAGCGGCCTCGTCGCTGCCGCCGCCATGGCAAATCCGGGAGGAAAGGAACTCTCCGAAGAGCTCCGGGTCCCGGTCGACATTCCCGCAGCGCCTCAGTCTTCCGGCACCCGGACGACCGGCAGGACTTTCTAAACCCTGACCAGCCACAACCGGCGGGCAATCACAAGCCGCTTTCAGTCCGTCTGAGCTGTGAAATCACGTGCTGCCAATGGCTGAACGGAAGTGTGTGTCCCGCCTCCTCCACCCAGGAAATCTCCCCGCCAACCGTCGCGGCAAGGGCCTTAATCCTTTCAGCATGGATTGAGGCGTCTTCCGTTCCGTGGAGAAAATGAACGGGGGCTTCGATTTGACCGACGCGGGCCAACCAATTGGATGCGATCATCCGGCAGTCGTTGATGAAACCGTCCGATCCGTTTTCGACATGAAAATGGTGCCCGGTCCACATCAGCTCGAGAACCTCCGGATCCTCGCAAGCCGAAAGATCCGCGCGGGCTCCTCCGAAAACAGTTCTCGCAAACCGCTCCGCGCCTTCCTTTTTCAGTTTCCGGTCGCCAAGAACGGCCAGGTATCGCAGGAGTGGAGGTGAAATCCTTGCCAGTATAGCGAAAATTCTCTGCTGCTGAGGTGCCGTAGCAAAATCGGACAGGCTTCTCATTGGAGGCTGCGCAGCCACACAAAGCACCGATTTGAGATGGTCGTTCAAATGACTGGCCGCTGTGAGGGCAAAGATTACGCCGACATCGTATGCCACGATGGAAAATTGCCGCGCGTTCAGATGACTTGCCAGCCGTTTAAGGTCTTCCGCATAGACGTCCGGTTGATCGAGAGCCAGCGGATTGCCGGAAGTTTGCCCATGCCAGGGACGCGCCGGTGCAACCATTCTTATCCCTGTCCGCCGCATTACCCTGTCAGCTTCCTGCGGCAAGCGGACCCCGCCCAGACAACCGTGAAGAAAGAACACCAGATCACCTGCCGGGCTGCCCTGTTCGCAATACTCAAGGCTCCTGCCATCCGGCAGCGTCAGGGTAAGACGGTCCCATTCCCTGTGCTGTTCGCCGTCGACGCGCGACGAAACCGCGACGGCACGGGCGAGCTGTACGGCTTCTTGCATGCCATCGGCTTCCAGTTTCTGAATGATGGCCCGTATCTGCTGGCGCACTGTCTCGACGGAGCGTCCACGCAAACGGGCGGTCTCCGCAGGTGAGTGACCGTCCGTCAGCAAACCGAGGACTTCGGTTTCAGAAGCCGTGAGACCGTAAAGAACTTGCGTGGCTCTGGCAGCGTTTTCGTGCCAAAGAGCGTCCATGGCCGCGACACGCGCCAGTCCGGCTTTTCCTGAAGCCTCCACGATCATCACAACCGGTCTGCCGGTGCGTTGGTTGTTCAGGCGAAGGACCGGCGCGTGGTCGGTGCGTCCCCCGGCGAACCGGCAAAGTTTTTGAAGAACCCCACTGTCAGGCAAAAGAAGGCCCAGGCCGTCCCCGTCCTCAATCCCGAAGAGATCTTCCGCGATCCGGTTGGGGTTCAAGATCTTGGCTGTTTGGTCGGTGAAAAAGACGGGCCGTAACCGTTCCTCCTCTTCACCGCCAGGGAGCGTCGCAAGCAATTCTTCCGCTTGAGCGATATGCTTTTCGCATTCCTGTCGAAGCTCATCAAATCCAGCCGTTTCGGTGACACCGTTTGCAAGAGCGCTTTCCGCATGAGCAATCAATGTATTGAAACGGCGTTCGTCCAACGCGGCTGAATAAAGGGATCCGATAAGATCCGGAACGGAATTCTTCAAAACAGCTTTCTTGCAACAGGTTACGGCTTTTGCGGTTAGCTTATAACCAAGTTTGGGCATGTCCACCCAAAACAACCCGTCTAAACGGATGCCCACAAGGAGAGATTCTTCCAGGGGCTCTGAGACTTCATGCAAAAAACTGTTCTAACCGGCGCATTGCTGCTGATCTCATTGACCGGGACGGCTTTTGCGGAATGCAATCCCGCCATAGTTACGATCCGCGAAGGGCAACAGCCCCGCTATTCCGTCCCCGACAAGAAGGACCTTTCAGCGGCCGAACAGAATTTTGGAGCCGCCCCTGGCGCCGATCACGTGCTCGTCGTCGACAGCAGCGACGGAGCGGGCTATTGGATCGCACGGGACCGGGTCGAAGACGCCGTTTTTCTTCTGAACGGTGCCCCCTCCGCCTTCCGATACTCCGGTCCGGATCATTGTGCCCCCGGAGACCTGCCGATCGGCCTGAACGAAGAGCAGAATCAGGAAATTCCTCTCTTCCTGGAGACCTCGACCGGTCTTCAGCCCCGCAACGGCCTCTGGCGTTTGCAGATGGGAACTCCGGAGACAAGGGCCTGCCCGGAGATGATGCGTATGGCCATGGGCCGGAAAATTCCGGTTTCCCTGTCGGCTTTCGAGGCCCCCCGCCCTCTCAAGGTCTCCGCACCGTTCCATCCGGGCCAGCTCGACATGTCACAAGAAATGAAGGTCGACTGGCAGGCCGTTGGCGACAACACCTGGCGGACGCAGGCGTTGCAAGAAGTCTTTTCCCAGTTGCCACAAAACGGCGGCATGGGGTCGGAACTGATCTGGGAGCTCAAGGTCCTCGCCGAGGACAAGATCAGGCACAGCTCCATCCTGAAGGTCGTCATCCCCGCTGAGGCCGCAACGGCGCTGGGCGGTGACACCTGCATCATCGAGACCGTGAGCCACTGGGTCCGCGTCGGCAACTAGCGGCCGCAACCTGTGCCGGTCGCCGAAATTTCGAATTAATCCGTTTTAGTTTTCAGGAAATGCTAAGATGAAGTTTTCAAAAACCTTGCTGGTTCTCGCTCTCCTGCCTTTGTGCCTTCCGGTGCGGGCAGCCGCCGAAAGCCCCACCCCGAAAACCACGCTTGTTCTCGATGCCTCCGGCTCCATGTGGGGACAGATCGACGGCAAGGCAAAGATCTCCATCGCCCAGGACGTCGTCGGCGATCTCATCCGAAGCCTGCCGGAGGAAATGGAACTCGGCCTGACGGTTTACGGTCACCGGCGCAAGGGAGACTGCAACGATATCGAAAACCTGATCGAACCTGCGAGCGGACAGCGCGATGCAATCGTCACCAGCGTCAACGCCATAAGTCCCAAGGGCAAAACGCCTCTTTCCGCCGCCGTTCTGCAGGCAGCCAAGGCGCTGCGCCACACCGAGGAGAAGGCCAGCGTCATTCTGATTTCCGATGGCGAGGAAACATGTGACCTCGACCCCTGCGTCGTCGGCAAAGAGCTGGAAAAAAGCGGCGTCGATTTCACGGTGCACGTTGTTGGCTTCGACATCGCCGACGACAAGACCCGCCGGCAGCTTCAGTGTCTCGCAGCCGAAACCGGCGGCACCTACCACAGCGCCAACAATGCGGCGAGCCTTGGCGAGGCTTTGAATGCCGTGGCAACGCCGGGCCCGGAGCCAGAGCCAAAGAAAGCTGACCTGTCCGCGCCGCGGAAAGCCGACGCCGGAGAGATCATATCCGTTTCCTGGCAGGGGCCCGGAAAAGAGGGCGACTTTGTCGCTCTGGTCCCTCAAGGTGCCGGCAGCGGTGACTTGCTCGCCAGCGCCGACCTGCGTGAGGGCAATCCCGTCCCGCTGAAAGTCGCACCGGAACTCGGCCGGCACGAACTGGTCTATGTCGACTACGCGAGCGGGCAAGTGCTGGCCCGTGCCCCGCTGGACATCGTCGAGGCAACGGCGCGCCTGATCCTGCCGGATGTCGTCAAGGCGGGGGGATCCGTTCAGGTCGAATGGAGCGGCCCGAACAATCCCGGCGATCACATCGGCATAGCGCGCTCCGGTGCGCCATTGCCTGAATACACGTTCTTTTTTGAAACCGCCGAGGCTCCCGACGGACATTTGCGGCTTCCGTCAGAACCCGGCTCCTACGAGGTTCGCTATATCGCCAACACGGATCCCCGCACGATCCTGTCGGCCAGGGCGGTCACGGTCGAGGACGTGAACCTGAGCCTGAAGGCGCCGCCAACCGCAAAGGTAGGTGAAACAATAAGCGTGCTTTGGAACGGCACCACGAACCCGAAGGATTATATCGCCTTCTCCCGTCCGGGTGAGCCGCTGCCGCATATCGTCACGATGGCGGAGACCGGCGAAGGCAATCCTCTTTCCGTACCCGTTCCGGAAGACCCCGGCACCTACGAGTTGCGGTATTATTTTGCCGAAGGCGACCGGGTCGTGCGCAAGCTTACCGTGACCGTCGAATAGCCCGCCATTTCGAACCCTGCTCCACCTCCCGCCCGCCTGTGCGGGTGGGCAAACCCGAGCCGGACGCTGGAGACCTTCATGGAAATCATTTCAAGACTGCTGTCCGCGCTCGGACCGAGCTGTAGCCGCATTGGCCGGCTGCTTCAGACCTCGCTTGCGGTCCTCGGACAGGAAAAACTGACGATCGTGCCGTTTCTGGTGCTTTTCGCCGTCAAACTCGGCCGCGCATTGCTCTTGCTCTACCTGCTTTTCCTCGCCTTTGTCACCAGGGACTGGGATCGCGCGTTCCCGCTGATGCTGATCGCCATGATCTACCTGCCTATGGAGACGATCGTCCAAACGCTGCTTCAGGCCGCAGTGTCAAAAATAGGGTACGACACCCTCACCTCGGGAAGGTCGAGCGGCCCGGCCGTCGCCCACGCATTGATGCGCAACCTTTTCGCGCTGCTTTTCATCGGATTTGTCAGCGCCATTGTGCGGCACGTTTCGGAAAGCAAGCAGAATGGAATTCTGGGCTTCTTTCTCGCAATCCTGGTGTTCGCCGTCACCGAAGTATGGGACCTGGTGTCCAACTTCGGAATATCGGGAATCGTCGTTGACAACGCCTCGGTCAGAACGCTTGTCCAGCGTCTCAAGGAATTGCGAGCCCATGTGCCGGAAACCCTCGCCGGTGTCATCGGCATCGATCTCGCGGGCAGTCTCGTATCAGCGCTCTTTGCGGGCGGTATTTTGCTCGGGCTGTTCGGAGGCGGCGCCGCCGGTTACGTTTACGCGGATCACCTGCCACAGGCGTTCCTGGCGCAATTCGGCAGCCTTGAAGTCAATACGCTGCCTTCGCTCCTGCTTCTGTCCATCAGCTTTAGCTTGGACGCACTGGTGAAATCCGCCACGGTCTGCGCAAAGAGCCTCTATTTCACGATGCTCTATGTTCTGATCGTTCGTCCACAAGAGCTTGAAGCAAGTCAAGCCGCCGCAATTGAATCCGTCGCGACCGCCACCCTTGGCGCCAAAGCCGGCGCCGCTTAGGAGGAAAGCTCCACCGGCCTCAGGAAAGGCCCGCGTACCTGGCGTATCTCACCATCGAACGGCCCCGGAGGCCCATGCTTCAGGCGGCGCAGGCGACCGAATTCTGGAAAACGACGCTGTTGGCCGCCACAATGGCGACGGCGTTCATCCGGTTTTTCGCGCCGAGCCGCGTGATCGCGTTGCGGATATGGACCTTGACCGTTGCCGTGGAGACATCGAGCTCATAGGCGATCTGCTTGTTGACCTTGCCTTCGGCCAGCATCAGCATGATTTCCAGTTGGCGCGGCGTCATCCGCTCACTCAGGTTGACCGGCCAATGGATGTTCCCTGCAACGGCGGCATGGCTCCGGCCCTGGGTGGCGCAGGTCTGTGGGGCAAAATGTGCAGTCATCGTTCTTGTCCTTCTCTCCCGGGGCAGTTGCCGGGAATGGTGCCTGAGGCCTCTCCCCGATCGCGATTTGCCCGCATTCGCTACAAGTCGTTGCAACATTCAACGGAAGGGTGACGTCTGAACCGGTCCCCGCCCGCTCGGATGTTCCTTCAGGGTGCGGAAGGCTTTTGCCGCGGCGGCTTGAAAAGTCGCGCAATCGTCCGGCTTGGAGACACGGTTGTGACTGCCCCGAGCCGGCACCGGACACTGGAACTTTCAGGCCTCTCGCCGCATGCGATCTCGCTCCTGCGGCTTTCGGCCCGTTCCCGGTCTGTTTGGCCCCAGGTTGCGGACTCAAAAAAAGAACCTCCGTTCTGAGCCCGCCCCTGGGATCCTCCCTGACCTCGGGTTCCTCCCTGACGAAAAGGACTATTGCCCAAAGGGGTTATGCTGTAAAATGTTAAAGAGAATAAAGCATATTGCAAAATCTTTGCAATTTGATTGATTGGACCCGGGGCATCGGCCGGGGCCGATCGGATGAACCGCGTCGACGACGCCAGTCATGAGGGCCCGTCTTGAGCCGAAAACTTTACTCCGGGCACACGTTGCGCCAGATCAGGACGGACTTCGGTCTTTCCCAAACCGATTTTGCAAAAAAGATCGGTCTTTCAACCGCCTACGTAAACCAGATCGAAAACAACAACCGGCCGGTGACGGCCTCCGTTCTCCTGACGATCAACCGGATCTTCGGGGTCGATCTCGCAGCCTTCGAAAAGAACGACCTCGACCGGGTCGTCCAGGATTTGCAGGAAGTCTTCGCCGACACCCAGTTTCACACGTCCACGGTCAGCCGGCAGGAAATTCAGGAACTTGTCACCCGCGCGCCCGGCGTCACCAAGGCGATCATGGATCTGTACGGCGCACTCAGGAGCTACCACGACCGGAATGTGCTGGAAGACGAACTCGTGCACACGGGCGGAGCCTACGACACGGCGTCCGGCATCCGGAAGTCCGCCTATGACGAGGTCCGCGACTATTTCCACTACATGGACAATTACATCGATTCACTCGACCGGGCGGCGGAAAAGCTTTCCTATGAAATCAGCCTGCAGAACGCCCCGTCCAAATTCGACAGGCTGACGGCCTGGCTCCGGAAACGGTTCGACATCTCCGTGGAACTGAACCCGGACTACCAGGGCACGCTGATCCGCCAGGAAGACTACACCCGCAAGATCTTCATCTACCGGGCCATCCCGCAGTCGACCAGGAACGTGCTTCTGGGTTCCGCGATCGCCGAACTGTGCGTGAAGGATCTCATTTCCGAGGAAGTCGACCGCGGAAAGTTCAATTCCGGTTCGGCGGAAAGCATCGCCCGGCTGGCCCTGCGAAACTACTTCTCCGGCGCCCTGCTCCTCCCCTATGGCGATTTCCTGCGAGCAGCGACCCGGTGCCGGCACGACATTCAGATGCTGTCCAACCAGATGGATGCCAGTATCGAAACCGTTTGCCACAGGCTTTCGACCCTGCAGCGGCCCGGCGCCAAAGGCCTGCCGTTCTACTTCGTCAAGATCGACCGCGCCGGCAATGTGGTGAAGCGGCACAGCGCCACCCGGTTTCAGTTTGCCCGTTTCGGCGGCTCCTGCCCGCGCTGGAACGTACACCAGGCTTTTGAGCAGAACTCCAACAAGTTCACCGCCCAGGTCGCGCAGATGCCCGACGGCGTTCAGTATCTCAGCATCGCCACCAGCGTCACCAAGCACCAGACGGATTATCTGACGGGCGAGCGCCGCTATGCCCTCGGCATCGGTTGCGAGATCCAATATGCGGATGCGATCGTTTACGCCGATGGACTGGCGGTCGGCGGGACGACAAAACCGGAACCCATCGGCGTCAATTGCCGCATTTGCCCGCGCGACGACTGCGACCAGCGCGCCTTCCCCGCCATCGACAAGGACCCGGTCATCGATCCCGGCCAGCGCGGCATTGTCCCCTACCGGCTGACGGGCGCCGGATAGGTCTTATCCGGCGCCCGTCATGAGCTGTCCTCGCGGGAGCAGGTATCAGAAGGACAGGATGCGCGTATCCTCGGCAAGAAGGCTGGCCGCCATATCCTGCGGTTTCGCCACACCGACACCGTCGATCAACACATCGGCGGAGGCGCCTTTGTTGGGCAGATAGATCGCACAGACCTCGACCTTCGCTCCTGTGCCGATGATCTTCTTCATCAACCCCTGCGGGCTCATATCCTTGGGCTTCTGGGGTGCGGTGGCGCTTGCCGGTGCGTCTTTCAGCGCCAGATCCCCGGCCGGGCCGCACAGAAGGATCTGCGCCTTGGCCTTTTGCTGGATGGACTGCATGGTCAGCACCATGGCCATGAGCTGCGTTTGCGGTTCCGGCGCGGTCAGAACCGTCACCAGCTTGCCCGCTTCATCGGCCTTGACCGGTGTGGCGGCGAGCATGGCGCCCGTCAGAAGGGCTGCGGCAAGATGTGCTACTTTCATGGATATGTCTCCTCTTCCTAGTTTCATTCGGGTTGGCAGATTTCCCCCCGGACGATTGCAAGTCCGGTGCGGAACAGCAGAAAGGCGATGACGGCGGCAAGCACGGCCAGCAGTCCGGTGCCGATGAGGCGATGGGCGTCCGATCCGGCGGCCTGTGCGTGGACGAAGCTGGCGATCGACAGCGCGGCCACCGGAAACGAGAGCGCCCACCAGGACAGGGCAAAGGGGATCGTGCGGAAACGGGGAACCTGGGTGAGCACGATCAGAAAGAACACATAGCCCAGATCCAGAAGGATCTGACCAAAGGCACCCGGCTCGGTGCTCAGGTGGGTCCAGGACACAAAACAGACAGCCGGAGGTGCGATCAGGATGCTTAGCGTCGGCACAAGCCGGCCCGGCAACGGGTCGTGAAAGACGAGCCTGTTCATGACCAGTGTCAGCAGAACGATCCAGAACATCAGCCCCGCCGAGAAGAACAGCCAGGACAGATCCGTGTAGCCGAGAGGAACCCCGGCAATCGGCACAAGCACATTGCCGACGGCCGGAATGAACCAGGCCGGCGACAGATGTGGCGTCTGGAACGGCCTGTGGCCTATCCAGCTGCCGATGACCGCCAGCGCCAGCCCCCCCTGGACCAGGGTTCCGGCAATCCAGAAAAAATGCGCGAGTCCCGGGACAAGCGGCAGAAAAGCGATCGAGAGCAAGATCGATGAGATCGAGACGGTCGGAAAAAAGGCGATCTTGACCGGATGCCGCCACTCCGCGGCGACGGCGCCCGGAACCTTGATCGCCTTGAGCAGATACCCGAAGGCAACGGCCGCCAGCAAAACGCAGGACAATGCGAGTACCGCGCCGGAGGTCGTTACCGGCAGGTGCCAGCCATGCTCCGCCGCCCGCAAGGCCAGCGTCAGACCGAGCATGCCCATGCCGATCGCGAAAAAGGTCACGGGATAATGCTCGAGCCGAGAGACCGCCACTTCGGAACCGATTGTCTGACTGCCGGCCATTTTGCTACCTCTCCTGCTCCTGTTTCGGCGCGCCCCGAAGAAGCGACTGAAGCGTGTAGACCAGAATGGCTGCTCCGATCGCTCCGATGACGGCGACCCCGAGATAGACGATCACATCGATGGGACCGCCCAGATCCCTGTGACTGGAATGGGTCATGACCTGCACGAACCAGACGGCCGCCACGGCCCCGAAAGGCATGGACAACTGGGCCATCAGGAACTTGCGCATGGACATCGAACGGTCCCGGACCAGCACATAGAGATAGGCAAGCGTGACGATCGCGGCGGTGGCCACCATCGCCCAGAACACCGCCGGCCCGAAGACTTCCTCCAGAACGGCAACGATCATGCCGGGTGTCAGATCTTTCATGGCGCATTTCCTCCCTTGTCAGGCCCGGCCACGCAGCATGGCGTTGTAGGTCGCCTTCAACGCGACTTCTTTCAAAAGCCAGGAAATCCAGAGCTCCTCCAGAGGGGCGACGATGCCCGGAAAGGACGGAGTCAGATTGTTGTTGTAGTCGAACTCCACCAGCATCGCCCGGCCGATCCGGGTGATCAGCGGACAGGAGGTGTAGCCGTTGTAGGCCATGGTCCCCTCCCCCCCGGCGATCTGAGCCACCAGGTGATCCTCGATGACCGGGACCTGCCATTTGACGCTGGCCGCCGTCTTTCCCTTGGGCACGCCGGCCACGTCGCCAACGGCGAAGACCTCGGGAAAACGGGGATGCCGGAGCATATGCTTGTCGACCTCGACCCAGCCTTCCCCGACCCATTTCCCGGTCTTCCAGGACAGCGGACTGTTCTTGACGACGTCATGGGCACGCATCGGCGGGATGACGTTGATGAAGTCGAAGCCGATCTCGGTTGTCCCGTCGGGCGTTCGAAAGGAAGCCGTCTTGCGGCCCGGATCGATCGCGGTCATGACGTGGTGGTAGGTCACATCGAAACCGCGGTCCTCGAAGAGCATTCTGGCCTTTTCGTTGACGATCGGAACCGAGAACAAGGCTGCCGAATGCGCCGCATACTTGATTTCGACCTTGCCGCGCGTGCCTTTCCGGCGCGCGTAATCGTCGGTCAGAAACGTATACTTCAGCGGCGCTCCGGCGCATTTCATTTCCGTGGCCGGACGCGTGAACAGGCCGGTTCCGCCCTTGTCCGTGAACGCGTCCATCGCCGCCCAGGTCTTGGCCGCATAGTCCGGACCGGCATAGACGGAGCCGATCCCGTCGGCCCCGATCAGATCCAGCGACATGCCCTCGATCGCGTCGTAGTCCAGCTCGATGCCTGTCGCCACGATCAGGTAGTCGTAGCCGAGCGTCTTGCCGGATGTGGTGGTCACCTGCTTCGCATCGGGATCGATTTCGGCGGCACCTTCCGAAATCCAGTCAACCGTCCGGGGCAGCCAGTCGGCTGTCCGGGTCACCGAGTAGCCTGCCGGCTTCAACCCAGCCGCGATCAGCGTGAAACCGGGCTGGTAGTAATGATCCTGGCGCGGATCGAGCAAGGTGATCCGGGCGCCGTCGAGACGCGCCGATAGCCGGTTCGCCAGCGCGGTTCCGGCGGCCCCCGCGCCGAGGATCAGGATCTTCGCCGCAGTCTTGACCGGGGCGGCTCCGGCATTTGAAGCTGACGCGAGACCGGCAGCCGCGGCACCGCCGCCCAAGGCGCCCAGCGTCAGGAAACGCCGCCTGTCGAGGTTGAAATCACCCATCGGCGGCCCCCTTTCCGTGAGACGGTCCGGCGGGACCGGTGCGGTCCGCGAGCAAGGCATTGTCCTGCTGGATTTCCAGCCACATGGCGTTCACGACGGCGAAGATCGCGGCCGCGAACAGTCCGAGTATCCAGGTAAAATACCACATGGGGTTTCCTCCTCTTTTAGTAGACTGTTTCTTCGTTGTTTTTGACGCTGTCCTCGGTGACCTTTCCCCACAGCACCTTGTAGACCCAGGCCGTGTAGGCGAGGATCAGGGGCATGAAGATCACGGTCGCGACCAGCATGACGAACAGGGTCAGGTGGGACGATGAGCTGTCCCAGACGGTGAGCGACGAGCGCGGATCGATGGTCGACGGCAGAATGAAGGGGAACATGGTCAGCCCGACCGTCGAGATCATGCCGAAAATCGCCAGTTTCGAGGCCAGAAGCGTGCTCACCTCCCGCCCGGCCTTCAAGCCGAGATAGGTCAGGGCCGCTCCGGCGAGGCCGAGCACCGGAGCAATGGCGATCCAGGGCCGGTCCGCATAGGCGGCAAGCCAGCTGCCGCCGTGCATCACCTCGGAAAGAAGCGGGTTGGACGGACCATCCGTCACGTTGGGGCCCGCTAACGCATAGCCGTCCAACCCGATCGCCAGCCAGAGGCCGGCAAGCACAAAACCCGCGATCGATCCCGCCGCGCCGTAGCTGCCGTAGATGCGCGCCCGCGCCGCGACAGCTCCGTCCGCCTTCAACGACAGCCAGGCGCCGCCATGCATGACAAGCATCGCCAGGGATGTCAGGCCGGTCAGCAGCGCGAAGGGATTGAGCAACCCGAAGAAAGAGCCTTCATAGAGCGGCATCAGATCTTCCGTCAGCCGGAAGGGCACGCCCTGGAGCACGTTTCCGACCGCGACGCCGAAGACAAGAGCCGGCACGGCGCCGCCGACGAACAGTGCCCAGTCCCAGCCTTGCCGCCAGCGCGCGCTGTCCCGCTTGGACCGGTACTTGAAACCCACCGGACGCAGGATCAGAGCAGCCAGGATCAGGAACATGGCCAGATAGAAGCCGGAGAAACTGACCGCGTAGAGTGGCGGCCAGGCGGCGAAGATGGCGCCACCGCCCAGAATGAACCAGACCTGGTTGCCTTCCCAGACCGGTCCGATCGTGTTGATGGCGACCCGGCGTTCCAGATCGGTCTTGGCCACGAACGGCAGGAGCGCGCCGACGCCCATGTCAAATCCGTCCGTGAGCGCAAACCCGATCAGCAGGACGCCGAGCAGAAGCCACCAGATAACACGCAGGGTTTCGAAATCGATGAGTTCGTGCAGGATCATTTTCGTTACTCCGCCGGCTGCAGACCGGATGTCCGTCCGGGCGTAGGTTCAGAAGTCGGGGCATCCGGCCGGTTGCCGGAAATGGGCATGTCGAGATACGGCCCCTTGCGGATGTATTTGATCATCAGGCCCATCTCGATCAGGAACAGGGTGCTGTAGAGCGCCACAAAACCGGCGAGCGTCAGGGCAACCTGGGTGATGCTCAGATGCGAGACCGAAAGCGCCGTCGGCAAGACACCGTCGACCGTCCAGGGCTGACGGCCGAATTCGGCGACAAACCAGCCGAGCTCCGCGGCGATCCAGGGCGCCGGAATCATGATCACCGCCAGCATCAGGGCCGGACGCGGAAAGGTCATGTTCCTGAAGCTTGCGACGTAGAAGAAATAGGCCATCACCGCGATAAAGCCGAAACCGAGCGCGACCATGATCCGGAAGGCCCAGAACAGCGGCCAGACCGTCGGAACCGTGTCGTTTGCGGCCAGTGAGATCTCTTCGTCCGTCGCCTGAAGCGGATCGTCGACGTAGCGCTTGAGAAGAAGCGCGAACCCGAGATCGGCGCCATGGTCCTCGAACCGGGCCTTGACGGCCTCTGGCGCGGCTTCGCGTTCGGAGCGGATCTGCATCAGCGCCTCATAGGCGATAAGCCCGGAGCGGATGCGGGTCTCCGCATCCTCGACCAATTCCTTGATGCCGGGTATCTCGTGGGTCAGCGAGCGGGTGCCGATCAGTCCCATCGCGTAAGGGATATGGATGGCGTAATGGGTTTCCCGGGCCTCCTGGTCGGGAAATCCGAAGGCGGTGAAGGCAGCGGGCGCCGGCTCGGTTTCCCACATGGCCTCGATCGCGGCGAGTTTCATTTTCTGGGAGTGGGTCACGGAGTAGCCGCTCTCATCCCCCAGAACGACCACGGACAGCGCGGAGGCCAGGCCGAAACTCGCGGCGACCGCAATGGAACGGCGGGCAAGCTCGACGTGCCGGTTCTTGAGGAGGTACCACGCGGAGACGCCGAGCACGAAGACGGCTGCCGTCACATATCCGGCGGAGACCGTGTGAACGAACTTCGCCTGGGCGACCTCGTTGAAGACGACGTCGTAGAAGCTGGTCATCTCCATGCGCATCGACATCGGATTGAACACCGACCCGACCGGGTTCTGCATCCAGCCGTTGGCGATCAGAATCCAGAGCGCGGAGAAATTGGACCCCAGTGCCACCAGCCAGGTGACGGTCAGGTGCCCGCGCCGGGAGAGTTTGTCCCAGCCGAAGAAAAACAGGCCGACGAAGGTCGCTTCGAGGAAGAAGGCCATAAGCCCTTCCACCGCCAGAGGCGCGCCGAAAATATCGCCGACATAGTGACTGTAGTAGCTCCAGTTCATGCCGAACTGGAACTCCATGGTGATTCCGGTGGCCACACCGAGCACGAAATTGATCCCGAACAGCGTTCCCCAGAATTTGGTCATCTGGCGCCATATCGGCCGGGAGGTCATGACATAAACGGTTTCCATGATGGCCACGAGGATCGACAAACCAAGTGTCAGCGGCACAAACAGGAAATGATACATGGCCGTCATCGCGAATTGCAGGCGTGACAGCTCAACGACGTCGAGGTCCATCTGATTGCTCCAAATTGAAGATATATTTGAAATACATCTTTGAGGGAGAGCTAACATCGAAGCCTGTCAATTTCCATACGTAAAAACATTCGCATCTTCGAAATTTAATAGGGCAAGTTGTCGCATAAGAAGACAAAATACTGATATTAAACAACTTTTCCAATATCAAACCAGACTTCTCCTGGTGAGCGAAGTCATTTTCAGATCTGACCGGCAAGGTCAAACTGCTCGAACAGACAAAAAAAGACGCATTGATTGCACCGGCTCATAAAAATGTGTATCAAAGATACATCTTTAAATGGATACCAGAAATATGCGCCTGACCACACGCACCAACCTAGCCATGCGCACCCTCATGTTTTGTGGCGTCAACCCGGACAAGGTCGTCACCAAAGGGGATATCGCCCGGGCCTGCCATGCCAAGGAAACGCATATCGCGCAGGTGGTTCACCTTCTTTCCCAGAAGGGGTATCTGAAAACCACCCGCGGTCGCGGGGGCGGCATCATGCTGGCCAGAACGCCTTCAGAGATCAACGTTGGTGAAGTGATCCGGGCCTTCGAGGACACGACCGCCTTTGCCGAGTGCTTTCAGGCTGCGCACAACACCTGCCCGCTGGCCCTCGCCTGCCGCTTGAAATCCGCGCTCTCAGTGGCGCTTGGCGCCTTTTACGGCGCTCTCGAGGGATTGACGCTGGAAGATCTTGTTGGCGCGAACGATCCCCTCAAAGCCTTGCTGCTGATGCGGGACGAAGAACCCGAACCGGTCATCTGAAGAGCCGGACACTTCGCGAATGAGTTCGGGCGTTCCGTTTCACTCGGACGAAACGGCACCTGAATGGGCCTTTGCAATCAACTCGGCGAGCTGTCGGATTTCCTCGCGCCGGGGCGAGTGCTTGCGGCATGTCAGCGCGACGGTCCTGGGCAAGGCGCCTTTCAGCGGAACCAGATCGACCTCGTGGCCTCGCGTAACGCCGGCCTGAACCGCAATATCCGGCAGCAGTGTCGTCCCGAGTCCCTCCGCCACCATGGCCACCAGGGTCGGCAGGCTGGTCGCCTCGAACGTCTTGTCCTGCAGCGGGCCCTTGGGCTGGTAGGAGGACAGCGCGTGCCGCTGCAGGCAATGCCCCTTTTCGAGCAGCATCATCCCGAGGCCGGCGACATCGTCCTCCCCCGCAACCATGCAATGTGACAAGGCGTGGCCGGTCGGAACGGCAAGATGATAATTGTCCTCAAACATCGGAAAGACAGCCAGGTCGCCGACTTCGTAAGGCAAGGCGATCAGGACCGCATCGAGCTTTCCCGCCTGGAGGTCTTCAAGCAGATCGTCGGTTACCGCTTCGCGCATGTAAAGACGCAGTTGCGGATACTGCCGCCGGATGCAGGGCAGGACCTGCGGCAGCAGAAAAGGCCCAAGGGTCGGAATGGCGCCAATTCTGAAGTCTCCGGACAGCACGCCGCTTTGCGCCGAGGCGTGGTCCGAAAACGCTCTGACATCCGCAAGGATCTGCCGCGCGCGTCCGGCGAGATCCCGGCCAAGCGGCGTCAGCTTGACGTTTCGCCGGGTCCGTTCGGCGACCGCGATGCCGAGACCTTCCTCCAGCTCCTTGATCCCGGCACTCAGCGTGGACTGGGTCACATGGCAACGCTCCGCCGCCCGTCCGAAATGCTCCTCGGCATTCAGGGCGACCAGAAACTCGAGTTGACGGAGATTGGGCCGGTACATGACTTCCTCCTTGATCGCCAAAACAGATCACAGTCTTCGGTTTTATTCGTTTCTCCCGATCACTGAAAGTTCTTATTTTCAATTTATCGAAATTAAGGAGACACAGACATGACCGACCAAGCGCCCCTGCGAACCCTGCCCGAACTGAACAAGCCGGCACCGGACTTTGACGCGCCGACCACCCACGGCCAGATGAAACTGTCCGATTTCAAGGGCAAGTGGCTGGTGCTGTTTTCGCACCCTGCGGACTTCACCCCGGTCTGCACCACCGAGTTCATCGCCTTCGCGCAGGCCAAGCCCGAGTTCGACCGTCTCAACTGCGAACTGCTCGGCCTGTCGATCGACAGCCACTACGCCCACATCGCCTGGATGCGCAACATTCAGGAAAAATTCGGCGTCGAGATCCCCTTCCCGATCATCGCCGATCTTTCCATGGACGTGGCCAAGGCCTATGGCATGATCCAGCCAGGCGCGTCGGACACCTCCGCTGTGCGGGCAACGTTTGTGATCGATCCGGACGGCGTTCTGCGGGCCATGGTCTACTATCCGATGACCAACGGCCGCTCCGTCGCCGAGTTCGTCCGGCTGGTCGAAGCCCTGCAGACCTCGGATGCCAACAAGGTCGCAACCCCGGAAGCCTGGAAACCCGGCGACCAGGTGATCGTCCCCCCGCCCGCGACCGCCGAACTGGCGAAATCCCGCGCTGGCGAAGGCTACGACTACGTCGACTGGTACTTCTCCAAACGCGCGCTTTGACCCGCTTTTGCGAAAAAAACGGGGCGCTTCTAGGCGCCCCGTCAGACCGATGACCAACCTCACGATGTCATTCCGGCCAGCGCGCCGCGAAGCGGAGTCGCGTGAGCCGGAATCCAGCTGACAAGCGCGAGCGGCAGCGAGCACCTTCTCTCATATCTGTCTGATGTAATTTGAGTATTGAGCGCCTTCGGCGCAGAAGATTTCTGGTTTCCGGATCTGCGCGCAGCTTCTCTGCACTTGTCCGGAATGACCATCTGAGGATTTTCAGCAATCTGAACGGGGCGCTTCTAGGCGCCCCGTTCAGGGAGACACAATTGCACCTGGTTCAAGAGCTGGCTAGGTCCCCGTCTTGACCTTCGTCCAGAGCCTTGTCCTGGACCGTAGCCCCTTTGCATCCAGGTTCTTGTCCGCAAACAGGCGGGAAAACGTGTCGGCGTCAGGATAGATGCCGGGATCGGACAGAATGGCAGGGTCCACGTGATCGTTCGCCGCGGTATTGGCATTGGCGAAGAAGACGAAGTTCGTGACCTCGGCGATAACCTCGGGCCGGAGCATGTAGTCGATGAACCGGTAGGCCTCGTCGATACGCGCGCTGTCGGCGGGAATGGCCATCAGGTCGATCCACAACAGCGTGCCTTCTTTCGGGATCGCGTAGACAATCTCCGGACCGTTCTCGACCTCCATGGCCCGGGCCTGGGCAATACCCGCGTCGCCGCTGTAAAGAACCGCCACGCAGATATCGCCGCTGACCAGATCGATATTGGCTTTCTGATTGTTGAAGTAGCGAACGTTTTCGGCAAGCGCCTCAAGAAGCTTGCCCGCTTCCGCCAGATGCGCCTTGTCGCTGGAATAGGGATCGTGTCCGAGATAATTCAGCGCGACCGAGATCATTTCGATCGGCGAATCCAGAACGGCAATCCCGCAATCGGACAGTTTGTCGGCAATCTCGGGGTTGAAAAGGACATCCCAGCTGTCGAGGGGCGCATCCCCGAGCCGTTCGGAGACAAGCCCGCTGTTATAGGCAAGTCCGATGGTTCCCCAGGTATAGGGCACGCCGAGCGAACGCCCGCCCGGAATGCGGTCCAGCGACGCCAGGATATCCGGGTTGAGATTACCGTAGTTATTCAGGCGCGACGGATCGATCGGGTGCAGCGCCCCCGCGGCGAACTCGCGTTCCGCGTTGGAGGCGGCCGGAAAGACGACGTCATAGCCGGAACCGGCGGTCAGAAGCTTGGTTTCAAGGACCTCGTTGGAATCGTAATAGTCCAGAATGACGTCCGTGCCGGTCTCGCTCTCGTATCCCGAAATCGTGGTCTCGCCGAGGTAATCCGCCCAGTTGTAGATCGACAGATCCCCGGCGGACACGGGCGTCCCCAGAACTATGGCGGCCAGCCCGGTGAGAAATGAAGCCTTCGCGGTTCGCATAATCAAAATCCCTTCTTTCTGGTCAACGCTGTGTCGCGCGCGATGCGGCGTAAAGGCACAAGAGATCGTTGGCGATGGTTGCGGCGGCGATCGCGGTGATCTCTGAAATATCGTAGGCAGGCGCCACTTCGACGACGTCCATGCCGACGACGTTGATCCCGGCCAGACCTCGCAGGATCTCCTGCGCCTGAAAGGGGCTTAGTCCGCCGATGACCGGCGTTCCCGTTCCCGGAGCGGAAGCCGGCTCCAGCGCGTCTATATCGAATGTCACATAGGTTTTGGCGTCGCCGACAAATTCCCGGGCTTTCGCGATAACGGCATCACATCCCGTTCGGTGAACCTCGATGGCGTCGATGATATTGAAGCCAAGCGGTTCCGGGTTATGGGTTCTGATGCCGATCTGAACCGAGCGGGCGGGATCGACCAGCCCGTCGCGTACTGCGTGCCACAGCATGGTTCCGTGATCGATCCGGCCTTCTTCGTCGGCCCAGGTATCCGTGTGCGCGTCGAACTGTATCAGGCTCAGGGGCCCGTGCTTTTCCGCGTGGGCCTTTAAGAGGGGATATGTGATGAAGTGGTCCCCGCCAATCGACAGGAGCGCGGAGCCGCTGGCGAGCACATGGCCTGCGGCATCGGCGATCTGTCCCGGAACCTTGTCCGGATATCCCGTATCCAGTTCGCAGTCGCCGTAATCGACGATAGCCAGGGTCTCGAACGGATCGCTTGCCCAGGGCCACGGCGCCGACCATGCGATATGCGAGGAACCGCTGCGGACCGCTCTCGGCCCCAGGCGGGCACCGGACCGGCTCGACACTGCAAGATCGAATGGGACCCCCATGACGGCGACATCCACCCCGGTCAGATCCTTGGTGTAACGCCGGCGCATGAAGCTCAACGCACCGGCATAGCTCGCCTCGGGAACCACCCCGCGCAGGCTGTCCCGGGTGAAGGCCAGATCGCCCGATTTCGGATTGATGTTTGAATCTGTCTCCACGTTCCACCTCGTCGCGATAAGTCACGACAAGGTTGGCGCCCGTCCCGGCTTCCGTAAATTCCAGCAAAGGTATATATCTTTGTTATTAGGAAATTCGAAGCAGGAAGAAGCGGTGACGGAGAACCCATTGACCCCGTCGGCGGACTGGATCGAGGCGGTCGCGGACCTGGTGCGCAGTGTGCGGACAGACCGTTTTCCGGTCGCGCTCCGGCAAACCCTTGACCGCGCCTGCCGCTTCGATTCGATGCTGGTCACCGCCTACGACGGATATTCGGCTCCAAAGTCTCTTTATCACGACCTCGACGAACTGCAGGCGACCTTGAGCATCGAACTCTATGCCAGCGGCCCCTATCTCCTCGACCCGTTTTATCTGGCTTGCCGGAATGGCATGGAGCCGGGAACTTACCGTCTTCTGGACATCGCACCGAAAGGCTTTCTGCGTTCCGAATACTATCGCACCTTTTACCGGAAGGTCCGCATTCATGACGAAATGGCCATATTGCTCAAACCGGGCGAAGAGAGCTGGATCTCCGTTTCCCTGGCCCGCACGCGCACCCGCGCCCGCTTCGAGGCAACGGACCGGGACAGCGTAGACCGTCTCTGCCCCTTGATCGAAGCAGCCATTGAGGGGAACTGGGGGCAGGCCGCGACATCACGGAAGGCGGGTCAGATCTCGGCCGCCGACCGGTTGAGCGGTTTTGCGGCCGACATTCTCAGTCCCAGGGAAGCCGATATCGTCCAGCTCATTTTGCAAGGCCACTCGACCCGGACGATCTCGACCTTTCTCGGAATTGCCGAAGGGACGGTGAAGGTCCACCGCCACCATGCCTATGCGAAACTGGGCATCCACTCCCAGTCCGAACTGTTTTCGCTCGCGACCGGCTATCTGGCGGATTTCCGCTCATGACATGAGTCAGTCGACCGTGTCCGGAGAATGCCAAGCATAGGAAGCGCCGAAGCGGAACAAGACCGAGGCCCGGCCTCACGATCCAAACGTGAGAGC
This sequence comes from Roseibium aggregatum, assembly GCF_017309185.1. GTDB lineage: Bacteria > Pseudomonadota > Alphaproteobacteria > Rhizobiales > Stappiaceae > Roseibium > Roseibium aggregatum_B. The sequence continues at coordinate 118,679 of NZ_JAEKJZ010000007.1, forward strand.
CGAGCCTCAAGTGCCCGGTCCGCCCCCGGTAAACTTCTTTCCCGCTGCATGTTTACGTTCGGTTTCCGCGCCGCCGGTCGGGTGGTTCGACCTCAGCCCACATGCACCATGCGGCTGTCGCTCCGGAACTTAAACGGGAATGTGATTTGTCGTGCAAGTAAATCAACATGCCTGCACAGGTGCAAGAGCGATGGCGCCAGTATGCCGTCCAAACCGGTTTTTTAACCGCAACCGCGTTGATGCCGTCAGATACATGGGGATAACCCTGGGGATAGCCCAAATGGACAAAAGACAGGATTTGGAAACATGGCCATTGCCAACGATCGAAACTCAACCGATAAAGAAAAAAATGTCGGAGGCAGCTATGGATATCGACCTCACTTTGTCCGCGGACACAATCCGCCTGTTCGCGCAAAAGGCCCGCGCGGTTGCGTCTTCCCTGGAAGACACATTTGAAGACGGTCACGAAGGCGACGTGGAATTTGACGCGGAGACGCTTGAGGAGGCCCATAGCCACGATGGACTGGCGGAAGAGGAAGACGACGATCTTTCCAGCGAGGAATTGCGCGAGCTGATCGAGGACCTCAATGTGGACGAGGCCGCGGAACTGGTCGCCATCACCTGGATCGGCAGAGGCGATTTCGAGGCGGAGGATTTCGAGCAGGCCGTCGAGGAAGCCCGTGAACGCGCTGTAGGGTCCACGGCGACCTACCTGCTCGGCATGCCGCTTCTCCCCGACCACATGGAAGCCGGTCTGGACGCGCTCGACCTTTGATTTGGGACCTTGTCGCCCGAGTTTCCGACAGGTTCGCTGGTGAGGTGGAATTGAGATTCAGCTGATAATCTTCACGGTCTCAGCAACGAATTTCAGTTCCGAAAACCACCATGGAAACAACGACTTGCTTGTCACCTTCGGACCCTGAAGCTTGTTCCGGTCACACCCAAACCGCAACGGACGTCAGGTTCTTGTGACCGGGTCAACCGTAAGCTGACAACTTTGCCGGCTCCTCCACATCTCGATGTTTTTCATTGGAAAACCGGTTAAGTTTTTGTTTACCAACTTTTCCTATCTCCTGTTTTGCAGCAGTCTGACCCGACTGGCAGTGGAAGTCTGACCGGTTGCGCTTCGCGGCGTGGAACGGACTTCCCGGTTGAGGCAGACAACTCCAGGGCGTTCCCCGGAACGCGGCAGGGCAGCAAAGGGAGTCGAGGGCATGTTTCCGGAACCGTCGAAACAGGATGTGTTTACGGCCCACCGACCGTCTCCATGGCCCTATGTCGGCGGCATGCTGGCCTTGACCGGTCTCATCACGATGATTGTCGTGACCTTCAGCAATTAGCCTTAATCCCAGAGTTCTGGTCGTCTTGAACCGCGCGTCCTGCCGGGACGAAGCCTTGAAACTTGGGCACCGGCCCAAGAAGGCAAGCGCTCAGGCCGATCCGGAAAATGCCTGTCTCGCCGCAAAGAGGCGCATGACATACCTTTGCCGGATTGACGCCTGAAAGCTGGTTAGTATGGGCTCGTACCCAAGAGCGTTTCAGAAAGTCCATCAATGACCCCCAAGCGTCTGGCCGTGCTCGATCTTGTCCGCGGTCTCGCCGTTGTGGCAATGGCCGTCTACCACTTTTCCTGGGATCTCTCCTGGTTCGGCTTCGTCGACTGGCCGGTGTCGCAAGGGGCAGGATGGCGGGACTTCGCCGAGACGATCGCGGCAAGCTTTCTGTTCGTCTCGGGAATCGGCCTCGACCTGGCGCATCACCGGGGCATCCGCTGGCGTTCGTTTGTCCAGCGTCTGGCCAAGATCGTTCTCGCCGCGGCCGGCGTGTCGCTGGCGACGTATTTCGCCTTCGAGGAAAATTACGTCCGGTTCGGCATTCTGCATTGTATCGCCGTTTCCAGCCTCATCGCCCTGCCCTTCGTCCGGCTGTCATGGGCCGTTTCCGGCATCGCCGCCCTGTTCGTCCTGACGCTGCCGCTGTGGGCCCAGTCCTTCGCCTTCAACGGCCAGCTCTGGCTCTGGACCGGACTGGGCACGCCCGATTTCGGCAGCGTCGATTACGTTCCTCTCGCTCCCTGGGCCGGCGTGACACTTGCGGGCCTCGCCGTGTCTGCAGCCTTCAGGACATTCGGGATCTGGCAGAGGTTGACCGCGCTTCGTTTCGAAAACGCTGCCGGCCGGTTCGCGAGGCTGCTCGGTCGCTATTCCCTGCCGATCTATCTCATCCATCAGCCCGTGCTTTACGGATTGGTCTGGGCGGTTTTCCAGGTGAACCCGGCGGCCGACAGGGACGCCCTGGCGTTCGTGAAAAACTGCACCCTTGCCTGTCAGGACAGTTTCGGCGCACCCGATATCTGCGAGGCCGCCTGCGGCTGCACCCTGGAGTTCCTCAAGACCGACGGCATCTGGACCGCGCTTCTGGTGGCTCCGGAGGAACCCGGCCTGCAAGACCGGATGAACCGCAGATACGCCCAGTGCCTGGCGGATCCGGAAGCCTTCAGCTCGCTGGATAGCTCTCAGAAATAAGGCCCTACAGCCGGGCAAGAGCCCGAATCTTGCGTTCGCGCGCAAAGGCCAGGAAGGATTGCTCCTCCCGCCCCTTCGCCACCTGCTCCAGGGCCCAAAGCGCCGATACGGCGTCGCATTTCGCCTTCATGATATTGAGACGGCCCGGGTCGGGACAGAGCCCGGCCGCCCCTGCTGCCCGATAGCCTTCCAGAAACGCCGCTTCCCGCGTTTCGCAAAAGCCGTTCTCCTGAATGGCGTAGGCGATATCCCAGGCAGGCTCGGTCATGGCGGAAAACTCCCAGTCGATCAGCCAGAGACGGTCCCGTGTCAGAAGGCAATTGCCGGGCGACAGATCGCCGTGGCTGGGTACGAGCCGCGTTTGGGCACGGGACTGTCCGCTTTCCTCAAGCGCCCTGAAGGCCCGGTCGAGATCAATCACGTCCTGCCGAAAAGCCGCATTACCCTGAAGCGCCGCGCTCTGGGCCGCATAGACCTCATCGGGATCGAGCCGTCCTGCGAAAGCACAGCGCGAACCATGAAGCTTTCCCAGCGCTTCGCCCAGCGCCCGGGGAAAGTCCGGCCCGCCGTGCTGGACCAGGTCCTGAATGGCGGCTGTCAGAAGGATGCCGGTCTCCGGCCGGCAAAAGAGCGGCGGCACGCCAAGGCCGAGCGTCGCGGCCTGAGCGAGATTGCGCGCTTCGGTGTTCCTGTCGATGCCTCCGGCAGCGCATGCCTCCGGCAGCCGCAGGAAAAAAACGCCCTTTTCCGCCTCAAGGCGGAAAACCCGGTTGCTCAAACCTCTTTGGAGCTCGGAGCGCTCCGGTGTACCGCAAATCTCGAAAAGCGCCGGTTCTTGCTGGAACAGGCCGGGAATGTCTGCGAAAAGACCGTCTGAATTGTTTACGGAAGACTCTGACACAGCGGATATTTTCGGTTTCTCAGGAGAAGACAGGACGCCATGACGACCGTCCCCTCGCCCCATATCATCATAACCTATTGCCGCCAATGCAACTGGTTGCTCCGGTCCGCCTGGATGGCACAGGAAATCCTGTCGACTTTCTCCGAGGAAGCCGGTGCCGTGACCCTTGTCCCCGGAACCGGTGGCATCTTCACGATCACCTGCGACGGGCAGACGATCTGGGACCGCAAGCAGGACGGCAGCTTTCCCGAGGCCAAGGTCCTGAAGCAGCGGCTGCGCGACCTCCTGTGGCCGGAGAAGAACCTGGGACATTCCGACCGGCCCCGCTCCTCCGATTGAGCTTTACCGGCCGGCAGACGGTCTTCTCGAGCCTTCCGCGGTGGCCAGGCCAAGGAACCCGGTGCCTCGATGTGCAATTCATCTGAAGACCATCGCACGCTCAGCAACGAATTCTAAGTTCGAGAATGCGCTGGAACCGGAAGCTTGCCCGTCCCCTTTGGGACTTCGCGGGTCGTTTCGACCATGCCGCCGAACGAGACGGACCTCAAGGCCGGGAAGTCAGGCCAACTTATTGGTTTTTGGATATTTTCCCCCTTCTTAAATGCACAAGATTTAACCCCGGACGTCAAAATTTAGTCAGCCCGTCATCCTGTCCCTTTGGTGGTTTTTAATCTTCTGCTGGCACCGTGGTCTTGAACAGACAATCCCGGAGCCAGGTCACGATGAAGTTTCAAAGACTTCCAGGCAGAAAGAACACGCAGAACAAGGTTGGCGATCGATCGTCGCCGGAGTCTGGAAGCGGCAGGCCGCGCCTGTTCTTCGATTGGCCGGTCAAGACCCAATTGAGAATAGGTTTCGGGGCGATGCTGCTTTGCTCCATTGGCGTCGGCGCCGGAGGTCTCATCGCCGCATCGCAGGTACAGGAATCCGTCAAGGTTGCCAAAACGGCGAACGAGTTGCTCGGCCGTATTCCGGAACTCCTGACCCATGGCCAGATCTTCAGTCGGGATGGCACCGACACCGCGTCCGCGGCTGTTCGCGCGGAAATCGCGGCGATCTCGCAGGAAAGCCAGCGGCTGGCGGCTGAAAGTCCACAGGCGGCCCGAACACTGACCGCCAACATCGGCGACCTGGAAACCAGTTTCGCCACACTGGCGCAACACCGGCAGGACCGCGACGCCGCAACGTCGAGCCTCGACGGGCTGACGATGAGCCTCGTCGAAACAACCAACCAGGCCTTTCAGGACTACAAGGCTCTGACCGCCTACCGGTCAGCCATCGCCATCACCAACGAAGGCAAGATGATCGAGCTTTCCAAGGTCGCTCCGCGCCTTGGCAACATGCGTATCGCGATGATCGTTCTGGAGCAGGAAGCGGCGGCATTTGCCGACAGTCCGGACAGACAGGCGGCAAAGGCCCTGACCAAACGTCTCGGCGCTCTGGTCAAGGATGCCAAGGCCGTCCGGCGCACCGTAAAGGATGCCGGGATCAAGGCTGACGTCAAGAAACTGACCAGGTCCGTCAAGGGACTGGAAAAGCTCATCAAGGCGCAAGCCAAGTCCGGAACACCCCAAGACAACTGGCGGCAGGACTTCCAACCCGCCATCGCCGAACTGACCGGCCTGACCGGAGCGATCCTCCAGGCCGCGGAAGCCCCGATGGAAGCCCTGAAACAGAACCTGCGTGAGTTCGACCATGCAACGGCCGATATCGAACTCCTGTCGAATTACTCCCAGGGTGTCGCGCGTGACGTTCTGGGTCTGCGCAGCGCCTATTCCGACTATTTGAACAAGCCGACCCCGGAAATCGGTGAGGTCTTCGAAGCTTACCTTCAAGAGACCCGAACCCAGCTGGAAGACTTGAGCGAAGTCCGCGACGCCACAGCAAAGAACAGTTCCGACAAGGCCCTGACTGATCTGTTGAACGGCCCCTTGAAGACCCTGGTCGAGGCCGGTCGCGAGGCCTTGCCGAAACTGGAAGCGACCTTCGCGCAGGTGATGTCCACCACCGCATCGCTCCGCACCAGCGAGGAAAGCTTTGCTCTTGCCGCCGCAAGCCTGACGGAACAGGCGGAAGCGATCAGCGCCTCCTCCGGCGAAACCGCGGTCGCGACGGCGGAATCCGCGCAGACCCAGATTACCGCGACCCTGATCTTCGCGCTTCTGCTCGGCGTCGGCTTCGTGTTTGTCCTGTCCGGCGCGATCATTCGCCCTTTGAGAGATCTCACCGCAGCCATGCTCAGCCTCAAGGAAGGCAAGACCGATCTTGATCTTCCCGCATCCCGGCGGAGCGACGAAATCGGTCACATGGCGAAAGCTGTGGCAACCTTCCGTGACCGGGAGGGCGAACGGCTGCGCCTGGAAGAGGAAACCCGGGCCGGCCAGGAAGAAAGTCAGCGCCGTCAACAGACGGTCGACAGGCTGATCGCGCAGTTTCGGGACGACATCGAAACCGCTCTGGCGAGCGTGACCGGCAATATGGAGAGGCTCGACCGGACGTCGGAGCACCTTTCAGAGATCGCCCGCACCACCACGGGCAAGAGCGAAGAAGTGAGCACCGCATCCGGCCACGCCAGCCAAAATGTGCAAACGGTTGCCGCCGCCACGGAAGAACTGTCCGCCTCCGTCCAGGAAGTCGGCCGGCAGGTGGAAAACACCCTGTCCCGCGTTCAAAAGGCCGCCGGAGCGACGCGGACCTCGAACGATCAGGTCCGGAGCCTGTCCTCGGCGGCCGAACGGATCGGCGCGGTTGTCCTCCTGATTCAGGAGATCGCGGAACAGACCAACCTGCTGGCCCTAAACGCCACGATCGAGGCCGCCCGGGCGGGCGAAGCCGGCAAGGGGTTCGCCGTCGTTGCCTCGGAGGTCAAGTCGCTTGCAGGCCAGACCGCAAGGGCGACCGACGAGATTTCGAGCCAGGTTTCGGAAATCCAGACCGCCACACAGGCTTCGGTTCAGGCCATCAATGCCATCATGGAAATGATGGAGGACGTCAACGAGACAGCGGCCGCCATGGCGTCTTCCGTCGAACAGCAGACAGCCGCGACGGAGGAAATCTCGGTCGGCGTGTCCCAGGCCGCCAGTCAGACGGCAAGCGTCACGGAGACCATCGGAGATCTCTCCAGAGGCTCCGGTGAAACCAGCCAGTCGGCCCGCGAAGTCGAGGATATCGCGGGGGAAGCAACCCGCCGGCTCTCCGACGTCACCACCCGGATCGACCGCTTCCTGCAGGACGTCGCCGCAGCCTGACCGGCGCCAATCCGAAAAAACCCGGGCGGAGGGAAATCCGCCCGGGCCTTTTGGTTTTTGAGCTGAAGCCGCTTCCCTCGCCCTCGTCAGGCGGCATCCGCGGTTTCGAACACCTCACGGGCCGCGTTCAACCCGTTGATCGCCGCCGGCAGGCCGCCGTAGACCGCCATCTGCCAGATGGCCTCGACGATTTCCTCCCGGCTCGCACCGGCCGCGAGCGTGTGCTCGATATTGACTTTAAGCTGCGGCGCGGTCTGCCCGCCGAGAACCGTCAGCGCTGCGATCGTGCACAGCTGGCGGGTTTTCAGGTCGAGACCCGGCCGTGCATAGTGACGGCCATAGGCCCATTCGATCAGGCTCTCGGCGAAATTCGGCACCAGGTCGTCATACCTTTCGCTCAGGATCGCCTCGAGATCAGGGTTGAGGCTTTGTGTCAGCTCACGTCCGTTCTGAAGGGCTTTCGACATTTGCAGGTCTGTCCTTGCTTGACGGCGCACCGTGTTCGGTCCGGGCGCAGTTCTCAAAGGCAGGATCGACGGTCTCGCCCGCCTCCATCCTTTTGTAGAGATCGATTTTATCGTCCAGAACATCCAGCATTTCGGTGAGGCGGGAAATGTCGCCAGCGACCTTGTCCCGATGCCCTTCCAGCATGACCCGCCTCTCGCTCAGGGACGCCGCCCCTTGCGAGCGCAGCTCCGCGTAGCGCAAGCGGTCCCTGATCCCCATGCCGGTCGATTTGAGCCGGTCCAGAAAGTCGATCCAGCGCAGGATCGTCCTGTCGTAGACCCTCCGTCCACCGGAGTCCCTCAAGGGACGCGGGATCAGCCCGATTTTCTCGTAGTAGCGCAGGGTGTCGGCGGAAAGCCCCGACTTTTCGGCAAGGTCACCGATCTTCATGTCTGTTCTCCGAACGGAACGATTTCCTTCAGCTACCGGTTGGAGCGCACTCCAGGTCAAGAGAAAAATGCCGAAAAAAGCAAAAGAGCCGGCTCCCGGATTGCTGACAAACCTCACGTAGTCATTCCGGCCAGCGCGCCGCGAAGCGGTGTCGCGTGAGCCGGAATCCAGCTGACAAGTACGAGCGGCAGCGAGCGCCTTCTTTCATATCCAGCTGATGTAATTTGAGTTTTGAGCGCCTTTGGCGCAAAAGATTTCCGGTTTCCGGATCTGCGCGCAGCTCCGCTGCACGTGTCCGCAATGATCGTCTGAGGGTTTGTCAGCAGCAAAAGAGCCGGCTCGAAAGCCGGCTCCCTTTTTGGTGTAACCTATCGGCGCCATGGCCGATCGAACAGGGTCAGGCGAACCACCAGCGTTCGATAGCGCGGAAGCCGTCGAGGGTCCAGTTGGCGGCCACGTCTTCCGGATGCTGAACCTTGTCGGTGTGCGCCATGACGTAGCTGGCGAACATCGGAACGATCACGCCGCCATCGGTTCTGAGCAGGTTCTGCATTTCGGAGTACATCTCGGCCCGCTTGGCCTCGTCGAGCTCGGAGCGGGCTTCCACCAGAAGCGTGTTGAAACGCTCGTTGTCCCAGAACGTGTCGTTCCAGGGCGCGCCAGCCGCATAAGCCACGGTGAACGCCAGGTCTTCTGTCGGACGTCCGCCCCAGTAGACGGCGGAAAACGGCTTTTTCATCCAGACATCCGACCAGTAGCCGTCGTTGGGCTCCCGGACCGGCGTGATCTTGATACCCGCTTTTTCAGCACTGTTCGAGAACAGCACCGCGGCATCGACCGCGCCGCCGAATGCGGCATCCGCCGCCGAAAGACTCACTTCCAGGGAGTCCAGGCCGGCCTGTTTCAGATGGAACTTGGCCTTGTCCGGATCGTAGGTGGTCTGCTCGAGATCCTTGTCGAAATAGCGATAGGACGGGCTGATCGGATTGTCGTTGCCGACCGCACCGTAGCCGAACAGGATCTTGTCGACGAGTTCCTGACGGTCGATGGCGTATTTCAGCGCCATCCGGACATTGTTGTCATTGAACGGCGCGGCGCGCGTGTCCATGGCGAAGGTATAGTGCTGTGTCCCGGTCACCGAAAGGATCTTCACGTTCGGAGCGCGCTGGAACAAGCCGACCGTTTTCAGGTCGACCTGGTCGATGGCGTCGACGTTGCCGGTCATCAGGGCCGATTGACGCGCGGCCGCGTCGAGAATGGTCAGCAGCTTGACCTCGTCGAAATGCGCGCGATCGGTCTTCCAGTAATTGGGATTGCGCGTCAGCTCGGCGATCACGCCGGCATCGTAGTTGACCACCTTGTAGGGCCCGCAGCCGTTGGCGCTCTTGGTGTCGATGGTGCCGTCCTTCGCCGGCATGATCGCCAGGTGGTAATCGCTGACGACATAGGGAAAGTCGGCGTTGCCCGCTTCCAGCGTGAACACCACTATGTCGCCGTCGGCCTTGATGTCCTTGATCTGGCTGACGATGGGCTTGGCCGCCGAGGTGCTCTTCTCGCCGCGGTGAAAGTTGATCGAGGCCACAACGTCATCGGCCGTGACCGTGCCGCCTTCATGGTATTCGACACCCTTGCGCAGCTTGAAGGTCCACTCCTTGGCATCCGGAGACGCTTCCCAGCTCTCGGCGACTTCGCCAACAAGGGATCCGTCCGCCGCGATTTCCACGAGATAGCCGTGCCGCGCGGTCGCAAAGGTCTGGGAATAGGCATTGTCCCAGGTGCCCGGATCGTAGTTGTCGCTGGTGTTGCCACCCGCCATCCCGACGCGGAAGACGCCGCCCTTCTTGGGCTGGGCGGCGGCCGACCCGGCCCCAAGCGGTCCGGCCAGCGCGGCGGCGCCGAAAGCTGCCGATCCCTGAAGAATCCGGCGCCTGGAAATCCCCGATTGAAGGATAGGCTTGTTCATGTCGCTCATATTCCAGTCCCCTTTTTCGAACTTGTTGCTGAGAAGGTATTACAACGAAAAAGACTCATATTTAAAATGAATTACAAGTAAGGAACACCATTTCCCAAGCGCCCCCTTCCGAAGAAAAGACGCTGGCAAATCATACTAGGACGTTTTTGATTGATTGCTCAATCAAAAAACAGCTAGAAACCTTGAAACGGGTCCATTCCAGCAGTGGAGATGCAGCATGACCGACCGCAAGAACATCCTTATCCTGATGGTTGATCAGCTCAGCGGCACACTGTTTCCCGACGGCCCCGCGGAGTTTCTGCATGCCCCGAACCTCAAGGCGCTGGCCGAACGCTCCGTCCGCTTCGAAAACGCCTATACCGCCTCGCCGCTTTGCGCACCCGGGCGGGCCAGTTTCATGTCCGGGCAGTTACCGCGCCGCACAGGCGTCTATGACAACGCCGCCGAATTCGCGTCCGATATCCCCACCTACGCGCACCACCTGCGCCGCGCCGGTTACACGACCTGTCTCTCCGGCAAGATGCACTTCGTCGGCCCGGATCAGATGCACGGTTTCGAGGAACGCCTGACGACGGATATCTATCCCGCCGATTTCGGCTGGACGCCGGACTACAGAAAACCGGGAGAGCGGATCGACTGGTGGTACCACAACATGGGCTCGGTGACCGGCGCCGGCACTGCCGAGATTTCCAACCAGATGGAATATGACGACGACGTCGCCTTCCAGGCCGTTCGCCAGATCCATGACTACGGACGTGGCAAATACGACCGTCCCTTCTGCCTGACGGTGAGCTTCACGCACCCGCACGACCCTTACGTGGCGCGACGGAAGTACTGGGACCTCTACGAGGACTGCGCGCATCTTCAACCCGAGGTCCCGGCGATGGACTACGCGGATCACGATCCGCATTCCAGGCGTATCTTCGACGCCAACGACTGGCGCAATTTCACCATCACCGAAGACAACATCCGCCGCTCGCGCCGCGCCTATTTCGCCAACATCAGCTATCTGGACGACAAGATCGGCGAGATCCTGCATGCGCTGGAGGCCATGCACCTTGCCGAGAACACGACCATCCTGTTCGTGTCCGACCACGGCGACATGCTCGGCGAACGCGGCCTGTGGTTCAAGATGACCTTTTTCGAAGGCTCCGCGCGCGTGCCGTTGATGATCGCCGACAGGGACCTCGCCCCGGGCCACGTCAGGACACCCGTCAGCACGCTGGACGTGCTGCCGACAGTCTGCGATCTCGGCGGCATCGACATGAGCGGGATCATGGACTGGACCGACGGCGAGAGCCTCGTGCCGCTTGCCAACGGCAGGCAGCGCACCTCGCCGGTCCTGATGGAATATGCCGCGGAAGCCTCCTACGCGCCGCTCGTCGGCATCCGCGAGGGCGACTGGAAATACATCCACTGCGAACTCGATCCGCCGCAGCTCTACAATCTCGCCGACGACCCCCACGAACTCGATAACCTCGCCTCGGACCCCGCCCATGCGAGCACGGCGGTTAATTATGCGGAGATGGCAGGCAAACTCTGGGATATGGCGGCCTATGACGCGGAAGTCCGCCAGTCGCAGGCGCGCCGCTGGATCGTCTACGAAGCCCTGCGCAACGGTGCCTATTTCCCCTGGGACTACCAGCCCCTGCAAAAAGCCTCCGAACGCTACATGCGCAACCACATGGACCTCAACGAAGTCGAGGAAGGCCAGCGGTATCCGAGAGGGGAATGAGGGCTGACGCCGGTCGGCTCTGTGCTTGACCGGCGCCTGTTATCGAACCTGACCAACGGCATCCGCGCTCACCCTTCACACCGGCATCACCGCAGTGACGCGAGTTGACTGGCGCAGCGCCGGGAGCGGATCGAAGGACGCCGTGTCAGGCCGTTGGTTTCCTGTCCAGTCTGAACAGATAGTCCAGCGACAGACGTCCGGGTCCGGCGCCGATGATCAACAGCATGCCGCCGGCGATGGCGATGTTGTCGAGGAAGGAGATCCATTGGTCGTCGTTGGAAAAATCGCCGAAAAACAAGAACGCCGCGGACACGGAGAAGATGCCCAGGCCGAGGGCACAGAGCCGGCTCAGGAAGCCGAGTGCCAGGAAAAGGCCGCCGAAGAACTCAAGCGCGGTGGCAAACGGCAGGAAGACCGGCGGGACCCCGTGCGATTGCATGAAATGGACCGAGGCGTCCCAGCCTCCCGTGAGACGGTCGAAACCGGAATTGAAGAAGATGAAGCACAAGAGCACCCGTCCGATCAGGAACAACGGGTCTTGCAGATGCGAAAAAATCCGGTTCAGCCACCTTGCGTATTCAATCATGCTTTCTCTCCAGCCGGACAGAAACGAGGCGGCGCGAAAGGCACCGCCTCATTAAAGTTGAATTATTTGGATTTGACGTTCTTGCACCATTTCTGCCCGACCTCCATTTCGGACATCGGACAGGCGTTGCGGATGCCGTAGACGAAATCGGCAGGCACCGCCCGCACGGCGGGAGCTTCCCGCTGACCGTTCACCCCGTAATAGCCGTTCACGTAGAACCACGCGTCGACCGGCGTGCCGTTGAAGCTTTTCGGGATGCCAGCGTTGCTCAGCGTATCGACGAAAATGTCCAGCGGAACGAGCCCCTTGTCGTCGATTCCAGCACGCGCATGGCAGGAAATGCAGGACGCGCTGTTAACGAACCCCGCCTCCGTGACGGAATTGCCGAGCAGCGTCGGACGTCCGGTCGGATCGACGAAATTGGTCTGCGACCCCTTCAGCCTGTAGGAACGCCAGGCCTTGTCCCCGGGCGTCGGACGGCCGGACGTGTTGACGCTGTCCGCCGTTGCAATGCCCGTAGCCTTGAAGAGCGCGTCCAGTTCGGGAGAAATCCTGTCCACGCCAACGTAGGTCCTGGCAAGATCGAAGGCTGAAACCGAAGTGCCGTCGGCATTCATCAGCTTGTGCGGCGGCTGGTAGTTGCCGGAAGGGCTCTGCGGCCCATCGCCACCGATTTCCAGGGTCGTGGTTGAAATATAGCCGAAACTGTCATTGCAGCCGAGCCAGTCGCACCGGCCCTGGTTGGCAACATGTTCGAAGGTCGCCCAGAACCAGTTCGGCAGGTCCTTGGTCGAAACGTGGAACGCCAGCAGGATCTGCGGTTCAAGCTCAACCTCCGGCGTGGTCGCCGTGTCGTCGTCCACCTTGGGCACAAGGTTCACGACAATGTACGGATTGTCGGGATCTTCCGGATCCATGCCGAGCTTGCGGGCGTTCTCGAAGGACATCATGTTGACCTTCACCATGATCGACTGGATCGGGAACTCGACGAATGCCGAGGCTTCGGTGGGGCTCGTCGGCTGGACGGGATTGAGCGGTTTCGCGCGATACGGAGCATAGGCTCCCAGCTTCTCCAGATGCGCCCCATAGATCGCCTTCAAGCCTTCAACGTGGTACATCTGCCGGTCGAAAATGTAATCCATCATAGCCTTGTTGCGGAAGACCAGCTCATTCTGGACAGCACCGATCACCGGCGCCTTCATGTTTCCCGGCACGTCGCTCCACTTGCCCAGCTTGTCCGCCGCGCCGCCGGCCGCTGCCGCCATCGGCACCCGGTGAGCCTTTGAAGGCGTCCCAAGCACATGCCTGGGCAAGCCTTCCGTCGCGCCTGGAAAGACCGGGCAGTGCTGCGGCCAGACCTCGTTGGAAATCGCAAGTTCGGAACAGCAGTTTTCGCCGGTTTGACCCGGCTCGCACCGCGGCCAGGGATCCGACGGCCAGGCCTGGCGGTCCGAAGTCCAGTCTTCCCAAAATTTCTGCTGGACGACCTGTGTGAACACCTTCCAGGCAAAGGAATCTGGACAGGAAATCGCGGGATTTGTCACCGCGTCGCCGAAATCGTAGCGCCCGTCGACGTAAGAGAGGTCGCATTCCGGCGTGTCGCGGACATCGGACAGGAACCACATCGAATAATCGATCGGATCGGGCTGGCTCGCCGCGAGTGCGGGAAGCGACAGTATACTCAGGAAAAGGGCGAATACGTTCGTACGAAACGCTACGACGGCAGTCATGTTCGGATAGTCTCCCACACTTCGGCATGCCTCAGCCGGCACGCTGCATCCTGATTTTTCTGAATATGTAAAAGCACTTAAGATTTCTTTTAGGCGCTGAACGTTTTTCGCCAGCGACCTTTCCCGGGTTGGCCGGGAACAAGCAGAACCGGACTCGAAGACGGTGCATCCGGGTTCTCTAAAATCCTCCCTCTCCTCCTAACCCCGCATTAACCCAGACTCGCAAATCCCCGCCTCCGCACTTTTGCGCAAACCGCATTTTCACTGTCGACGTGCGACACCTGTTTCAGGGAACGACACGGGGAACGAAACCGGCCGGGAAGCGGTCGACAACGGGGGGGGAAGAGTGACGAGGAAAAGGCATCGAGCGTCCGATTATGTGCGCTGTACAACAGGCGGCCCCGATGGTAGCGTCCGTCTGCGCCGGTTTGTCTATGGGTCGATTTCGCTGCTTCTGGCGGGTGGCGTTTTCGCCATGGCCTATCTGTTCCTCAGCACCACCCAAAGCGCGGACAGCCTTGCGCTCCGATACGAGCGCTCCCTGGTCACCGAGGCCCTGAAGCACAGCCAGGAGCTGGCGGCCCGGCACCAGACCTTCGTCGCCGTCAACGACCAGACGGTCTCGGAACTCCGGACCAACGACACGCTCGACCCCGAATTCGCCCGCGAGATCGCCCGTCAGATGTGGTCCGATTTCCACGACGACTGGACCCTGATCCTGGACGGCAAGAACACCCCGGTGCTGGTCGCGGCGGAGGACGAACTTCTTGCCGCGAGCGCCGGACGGGAGATCGTCGAGGCGACGCGCGACCTGGTCGCCCGGGCGCGCATCGGCTATCAGACCGCCCGCCGCCCCACCAAGGACGGTTACAGGATCCGCTACGTCGAAAAAGGCAGGCTTGCGCCGATCTACGCGACGGATATCCGCGACATCGGCGGGAAGCCTGCGCTGGTGAGCGCCATGGCGATCGTGCCGGCAACCGGAGGCGTTTCCCTGCCGGACGGTCCTCCGGGCGTCCTGGTATCGGTGTCGCTGATCGAAAAGGCCTTTCTGGAGGAGATGGCGGACACCCTCCTGCTCAAGGGCTTTCAATACACCGGCGGCGCGGTGTCCCAGGCGGCCTCCGTCCCGGTCGCGACGCGCGGCCACAGCCCCGTCGGTTCTTTCGAATGGACCAGCGGAGCGCCGGGCGCCAGGATTCGGACGGCCATCGGCCCGATCGCCGTTGCCCTGATCCTCAGCTTCCTTGCCATCGGCGCCTATTTCGCCCGCAAGCTGGCGCAAAGATCGAAGGCCCTGGAAGACAGCGAGGCGCGCAACCGCCACATGGCCACCCACGACCTGATGACGGGGCTGGCGAACCGGGTCCATTTCCGCGAGATTTTCGACAGGGCGATCACGGATTGCCATACCTGCCCCTGCACCGTCATGGCGATCGATCTCGACCGCTTCAAGGAGGTCAACGACACCTACGGCCACGAGGCCGGCGACATGGTGATCCGGCAGGTCGCCCGTCGCCTGCACGCGGCGCTGCCGGACGATGCCCTGATCGCCCGCATGGGCGGCGACGAATTCATGGTGCTTCTGACCGGCGATATCGGCGACGAGCGGATCCGCTGGCTGTGCGACAGCGTCATTGACGCAGTCACTCAGCCGATCCCCGTGTCCGGCGGCATGGCCCGGATCGGTGCCAGCATCGGCTGGGCCAGTGCGCCGAAACATGCTGACGCGCCCTCCCACCTGCTCAGCCTCGCCGACCGGGCGCTTTACAGCGCCAAGGAAAACGGGCGCAACAGGGCCGTGTGCATCGAAGACCTGTACGAGCGGGAAACGCGTCCGTCGGAACGCAGAGACGAAGACGTCTCGCCGGCCACGCTCAAGCGCGCCTGAACGCCCCGCGCCCGGGCTTGCCTGCGCAAAGTTCTTTCAAATCTCGAGCCGCTGAGGAGTGTCCCATGCGCCTGATTGGAGTGTTTCTTTTGACCCTTGTTCTGCTGGGCGGCGCCCTGGAACCGCTGCGCGCCCAGCCTTACAATGTCGAGGCGGGCCCGATCTGGAACAACATGGACGCACAGAACAAATGCCCGGGTGTCTGCGGCGGTCTGGGCGCGCGCTGGAACGGCCAGTGGCATACCACGGTCCAGGGACAGATGTCGGTCTGCAGCTGCGAAAAACACCGCCGCCGCGGCCACGAGTTCGAGGCCGGCCCGATCTGGAACGACGCGGACGCCCAGGGCAAATGCCCCGCCGTCTGCGGCGGCCAGGGCCGCAGCTGGACGGGACAATGGCATACCACCGTACCGGGCCGGATGTCCGTCTGCGCGTGCCGCTGACACGTCCCGGAGCCTGGCTCCCGACGCGTCTGAAAATATATTTTTTGCGCCGCGATTTAAGCCCAAATTCCGCCGCAATCCAGGCGCTGAATCCGGCTCAGCAGGGTTAAGCGCGTCCCGCGTAAGCCACTCACCAGGCAGTGCTTTTCAGGACCGGTCAAAAAGACGGTCCCGGCATGAGATGGATAGAGAACCCAAGCCGTCGTGACAGACCGAATTTCCCCGTCACGGCCGCGACACCTCTGCACATCGAACATCTCAAATCCTTGAAAGGATAATTTGCCATGGCCCTTCGCGGCTTTGTATTGGGCGCTGCCTTCCTCGTGGCCGGTCTTCTTCCGGCCGCAGCCGACAGCATCACCGCTACCGTCGGCTCCTGGAATATGGAAACCCGCACGCTCGTGCTTGGAGACAAGACCGAATTCCAGAATGTTCCGGACGACATCTTCGTTCCGGAAGACCTGGCGGCCGGTGAAACCGTTGTCATCAGCTTCGAGGGTTCGGCGGAAGACGGCGTCGATGCGATCCTCGCTATCGAAGTTCAACCCTAGGGCCTGCCGCGTTTGACTGGACAAATCGTGCATCGCTTTTTGCCTTGAAATCCCTGATTTCAGGCAGCGAGAAGCGAGTCCGGTAAACGTGATTAGCTCTAACGGCTGAAACCGTGCCGGGACCGGCTTGCCCCCCAAAGCTCCAAGAACCGGACCCGGCACATTTTTCGGAGACACCCCTGATCAGATGGTTTGCTGCCACGGCAACGGCGCTCATGCTGCTTGCGCTACCCGCCCTGGGCCTCCAATCGGCGCAGGCGGATGAAGTCGCCGGCACGATCCTGTCCATCGACTGGCAAGGCGGCAGCTTTGCCCTCGACGACGGATCGGACTATCCCCTGGCGAACACCATCGATCAGGATGAATTGACGATCGGAATGGAAGTTCTGGTCACTTATACCAAGGGTCGTTGATTACGACCCTTGGTATCACGGAGTTTCGGAGACAGGCGGCCGCCTCGCCACCTCGCTGGAACTGATGAACTGATCGGAGGAGACCCCATCGCCCCGTGACCTAACCGCATCCTGGCCCGCGCTCCCACCCATTTTTAACGCGCGGGCCTCTTTTTTCGGCGCTTCCTGACACCCTTATGTCAGGAGACTGGCAAGAAGTTGCGAAAAGCCGCATCTGTCCGTGCTCCCCCCCTTTCCTCGTGCGCGCAACCGGACCATATTGCGGGCATGAGCAAGCGTTCCCCCAAATCCTCTCCCGACGACACACCTCAGGACGACGGCTTCGGCGAAGCCCCGCAGAAGCCGCTGACCGGCGCGCCTCTGTCAGGCTCGATCAGCGACTGGGCCGCCGAAATCGCGGAAGAGGCGGAGAAGCCGACGCCGACAGCCACTGGCAAGGGAAAAGGATCTCCGGAGCAAAGCGGAGGCAAGGCCAAGCGGCCGCCGGCCGGTCAGGCCGCCCACGCGGAGGCCAGCGTGAAAGCGCGTACGGCCTTGAGCGCAAAAAAAGAAAAACCAGTGCGGTCCGCGCGTGGCACCTCCATGGGCAAGGCCGACACTCCACGCGAACGCGCGGCTGGTGGGCTGAATCCCATCGCCGGCCTCGATATTTCACTTGAAGAAGCCGAAGAGCTGTTCGCAAGGCAGAAAGCAGCCAGCAAGGGTAAAAAAGCTCCGAAGCGAAGCGAAGGCAAGCGCGACGGCGCGTCGGCCGGTCAGGCCGCCCCCGCGGGGGTTAGCGAGCAAGGCGAGCGCTCAACCGGGAGCGCAAACGGCCCGGCCGAGTCGCTGGAAAAACAGCTCAAGCAGCACCAGAAGGACAACAAGAAAAAGAAGAAGGACAGCAAGTTCGGCGAGCTGACCGGCAACCAGGGCGCGACCGCCACTGTGGACGCCCTGTCGAAGCTGATCGAGAGCGGCAATCCGCTGCACAAGAACGGCGAGATGTGGGTACCGCACCGCCCCGACCGGCCGCAGAAGTCCGAAGGCGGCGTCGAAATCGTCCTGAAATCTGAGTATGAGCCGCGCGGCGATCAGCCGACCGCCATCGCCGAACTGGTGGAGGGCATCGACAGCGGCGAGCAGACCCAGGTGCTCCTCGGCGTCACCGGCTCGGGCAAGACCTACACCATGGCCCAGGTGATCGCCCGCACCCAGCGCCCGGCCCTGATCCTCGCCCCCAACAAGACGCTCGCGGCCCAGCTCTACGGCGAGTTCAAGTCGTTCTTCCCGGACAACGCGGTCGAGTATTTCGTCTCCTACTACGACTACTACCAGCCGGAAGCCTATGTTCCGCGCACGGACACCTATATCGAGAAGGAAAGCTCGATCAACGAGCAGATCGACCGGATGCGCCACTCCGCCACCCGCGCGCTTCTGGAACGCGACGACGTCATCATCGTCGCCTCCGTCTCCTGCATCTACGGTATCGGCTCGGTCGAGACCTATACGGCGATGACCTTCGCCATCGAGGTCGGCGAGCGCCTCGACCAACGCCAGCTCATCGCCGACCTTGTGGCCCTGCAGTACAAGCGCAACGACGCCGCTTTCCAGCGCGGCACCTTTAGGGTGCGCGGCGACACCATCGAGATCTTCCCGGCCCACTACGAGGACCGCGCCTGGCGCGTGTCGCTCTTCGGTGACGAGATCGAGACGATCACCGAGTTCGACCCCTTGACCGGACAGAAGTCGGGCGAACTGAAAAGCGTGAAGATCTACGCCAACTCGCACTATGTCACGCCCAAGCCGACGCTGAACCAGGCGGTCAAGTCCATCAAGGACGAGCTGAAGCACCGGCTTGAGGAACTGAACGCCCACGGCCGCCTGCTGGAAGCGCAGCGGCTGGAACAGCGCACCATGTTCGACCTGGAGATGCTGGAGGCCACCGGCTCCTGCGCCGGCATCGAGAACTATTCGCGCTACCTCACCGGCCGCAAGCCCGGCGAGCCGCCCCCCACCCTGTTCGAATATCTGCCGGACAACGCCATCGTCTTCGCCGACGAGAGCCACGTCACCATTCCGCAGATCGGCGGCATGTACCGGGGCGACTTCCGCCGCAAGGCGACGCTGGCCGAATACGGCTTCCGCCTGCCGTCCTGCATGGACAACCGCCCGCTGCGTTTCGAGGAATGGAACGCCATGCGGCCGCAGTCGGTCGCCGTCTCCGCCACGCCGGGTTCCTGGGAGATGGAGGAATCAGGCGGCGTCTTCGCCGAGCAGGTCATCCGCCCGACCGGCCTGGTCGACCCGGTGATCGACATCCGCCCGGCGACCAGCCAGGTGGACGATCTCCTGGGCGAGGTCCGCGAGGTCGCCCAGAAAGGTTACCGCACGCTGGTGACCACGCTGACCAAGCGCATGGCCGAGGACCTCACCGAATATCTGCACGAGAACGGCGTGCGCGTGCGCTACATGCATTCCGACATCGACACGCTGGAGCGCATCGAGATCATCCGCGACCTGCGCCTCGGCGCCTTCGATGTGCTCGTCGGCATCAACCTCCTGCGCGAGGGCCTCGACATTCCCGAATGCGCCCTGGTCGCCATTCTGGACGCCGACAAGGAAGGCTTCCTGCGCTCCGAAACCTCGCTGATCCAGACCATCGGCCGCGCCGCGCGTAACGTCGACGGCAAGGTGGTGCTCTACGCCGACCACATGACCGGCTCCATGGAACGCGCCATCGCCGAGACAGAGCGCCGCCGGGAAAAGCAGCTCGCCTATAACGCGGAGCACGGCATCACCCCGGAAAGCGTCAAGCGCAACATCGCCGACATCCTCGACAGCGTCTACGAACAGGACCACGTCACCGTGGACGCGGGCTTCGCCGAGGAAGGCTCGCTGGTCGGCCACAACCTCGCCGCCCATATCGAGGATCTGGAAAAACAGATGCGCGACGCCGCCGCCGACCTCGACTTCGAGACCGCCGCCCGCCTGCGCGACGAGATCAAGCGGCTCCAGGCCACAGAACTGGCCGTCGCCGACGACGCCATGGCCCGCCAGACCGATGTCGACGCCAAGTCTGGCGGCTACCGCGGCGACCGCAAGTTCGGCGCCGGCGGCACCAAGGAAGGCGCCAGCGGCAAGAAGAAACAGACCGCCGCCGACCGGGCCCGGGCCGCAAAAGACAAAACCGCCCTGCCCGCCCCGAGCGCCAGGGTGCGCAAGAACACGCTGGACGAAATGACGGTCGGCCGCACGGAAGTCCCGCTCGGTCGCGGCGACGATCCGGTCAAGCCGGTCCGGCGGGAGCGGATTGGAGCAGGGTCTTATGAGGATCCGGCGGAAGAGAAACGGCGCAGGGGACGGCCGAAGAAGAGTGGACGACCGGGGCAGTAGACGCCCGGCCTCTCCACCGTCCTTCCGGACAAGTGCGGCCTGCCGCACGCAGATCCGGAACCCAGCGCATCAGCGCGAGCGCAAGCGAGTTCCTTTTCGTCGTCAGGAGCCTTGTTTAAGCAAAGCCGCGCCTTTGGCGCGAAAGATTTCTGGGTTCCGGATCGGCGTTCGGCTTCGCCTCACTGGTCCGGAATGACGGTGGAGAGGCAGATGCTCCAGCCCCTTCCGGTCAAAACAGCCCCAACTCTGAAAGGTCCCGCCAGTCCGGGTTGCTCTCCTCGATCAGGTCAAGTTTCCAGGCCCGCTTCCATTTCTTGAGCTGCTTCTCCCGAACGATGGCGTCATCGATGCGCGCGTGCTGTTCCGCGAAGACCAGGCGCGTGACGCCGTAGCGGCTGGAAAAGCCCTCGGTCAGACCGTTTTGGTGCTCAAACAGCCGGCGCGGCAGGTCGGTGGTCACGCCAAGGTAAAGCGTGCCGTTTCGATCCGAAGCGAGGATATAGACGTAGGCGGTCATGGAGAGAGAGTTGCGTGTAACGCGCGACACCGCAACTCATTTTGGGTCCGATGATAGAAATAAAGCCGCGCCTTCGGCGCGAAAGATCGCTGGGTTCCGGCTCTGGCCATGCAGCTTCGCTGCAGACCGGCCGGAATGACGGTGGAGGGGGGTGTGACTCTCCACCGTCCTTCCGGACAAGTGCGGCCCGCTGCACGCCGATCCGGAACCCAGCGCATCAGCGCGAGCGCCAGCGAGCTCCGTTTCCCCCGTCAGAGCAAATCGCGCTCTAGATCCCCTTGAACAGCACCCCGGCGGCGAGGACTACGTAGGCCGCGATCAGCATGTAGAGCGTCGGAATGCCGAGGACCGGAAGGGCGACGCCGGCGAGCGGCAGGACGGCGTAGACGAAGATGGCGAGCGAAATCAGGAAGACGAGAAAGGACGGCGGCGTCAGGCGCATGGCGGGAAACTCCTGAAAGGGAGGATTGGGAACAAGGCGGGTCCGGTGGTGGCCTCCAGGCGGATCGGGGCCGCCGCTCCGGCGGAGCCACATGACCCGCCCCTGGACCTCCTGTCAATGCGCGACCGGCGGGTCGGGTCCGTTCCGGCTTTCAGCGCGCCGTCCCCGCGAGAAGTCGCAATTGACTTCCCGGTCCGCCCGGTCATGCTGGCGGAATCGCCGGAGCCGCCGGTCCGGCGGGTCCGGAACGGGTCAGGGAGGCTTGCGTGACCGATCGAATTCTTATCTGCCTGGCCGCGTCGCTGGCCTTTACCGGCGGCGCCTCCGCCGAACTGGCCGAGACCGCCTTCGGCGACTGGACGCTGCGCTGCAACGCCAAGGGCTACTGCATCGCGGAGACGGACGGCGAAGGCTCCAACGGCGAGGCGTTCCGGCTGAAGGTCGAGCGCAACGGCAAGCCCGCCAGTCAGGTCTATGTCACCTTCCGCCCGAAAACACAGCTTGAAACCGGCCTGCGGGCGCGCATCGAGATTACCGGCGAGGAAGAGAACTACGGCTATTTCGGCAAGGCCGGCAAGATCTACACCGGCAACGAGATGACCTTCCCGGGCGACGCCGACCGGGCACTGATGGAACAGCTGCGGCTTGGGCAGGAGGCATTGATCCAGATCGAATACGGCGGCGCCACTGGCACGCTGACCTACGAGGTCTCGCTCGCCGGGCTCACCCACGCGCTTTTGAAGATGGACGAGGAACAGGACCGCATCGGCCGCCTCGACGCCATTGTCGCCTGGGGTGGCGAACCGGCGGAAGTACAGGTGCTGCTCGCCGAGGCGGAACCGGCCTCCGACACCCCTGCGCCCGCCGCGCCGGCGGACGACCTGCCGCCGCCGGTCATGCCGTCGCAGGAGACCAACAACAGCGGTCTCGACCGGGGCGCGCGCGGACTGGTCTACAGCACCGGCGAGATCCCGGACCACGTGCAGATGCTCGGCTACCGGACACTGGACTGCGCCCTCGACGAGACGGTGCCCGCCTATGGCGCGCAGTATTTCACCGAAGGCGACGCGGAGGTCTGGGTCGTGCCCTGCACGGCCGCCGACGCCAATGTGCCCTATTACATCGCGACCCACATCCCCTTCGATCCGTCGCTTGATGAAAGCTACGATTTCGAAACGCCACCGGGCTTCAACCGGCCCAACCACGCGCTGGTCAACAATCTGCAGTTCGACCCGGACACCAACCAGATCACCGGCACCACCTATTATTCGCCGAATTACGACTGCGGCGCCTTCGAGCGGCATGTGTTCGAGGCCGACTCCGGCCGCTACACTCTGGACGAATACCTGGAGAAATCCGAATGCGACGGGGTCACCGGACCGCCGGAAGGCTGGCCGCTGAGCTGGACGATCGACGAGATGGGGGACTGATTTCCCGCAGCCGGACCGGCATCCGATCGTTGGTTTAGTGTTCTTCCTGCGAAGGCAGAAACCCGGTAGCCACGAAAGTCACGGGGTCACCCATGCGACCGGGAGTCCTGGATCCCGGACTTGCGCTGCGCTCCAGCCTGGACGACACGCCGAGAGAAGGGCCCGAAGTTGCCTGTAAAGGGTTGAACCTGAGCGGACGCCCCGTGAACGAAACATCAGGTGCCCTTCGAGACACCCGCCGCCGCGTGAAAGCGACTATCCGGCAGTTCCCCCCAACAAGCCAAGCGGCTTCGCAGAGGTCCCGGGCGGGATGAAAATTTGCCGGAGGACCGTTGCCCGGCGGACACGAAACGGGAATCGCGGCGGCCCGATGCGGGCATGACGCCGCGTTTACAATCCACTGCCGATTAACCATTCCCGAAGACTCGTTAAAATACCGGGGATATCTGTCTTTTTGGGGTAACGGTTGCCGTTGTATTCTGTTCGCCAGCTCCCCTGAGTCGTTGAAACGGCCAAGCCTTATGGGTTAATAAAGAGTAAAGTTTTGCGTGAATTCCATCCAGGCGACGGGTGGACCAGTCAGGAGACAGGAATGGGCATTTTCTCGAAAACCTCGCGCCCGGGTGAAGACGGCAACCCGGAGCAGCGGATCGAGACCGGCACAGAGGACGCGACGGCCACGGATATGCGCGCGGAAACCTCCGGCAATGTGGAACAGCTGTCGCCCTTCGCCCTGAGAATGCAGGAGAAGATGAACCAGCTGGACGGCCTGAAGGCCCGCATGGGTGGCCTCAATCAGACCTTCGAGCAGATGTCTGCCTTCGCCTCCGAAAGCCAGACCTCCATCCGCATGCTGTCGGAGTTCCTGGAAACGTCCCGGACCTCGGTCGAGACCGAAGTCCGTCTGAAGTCGGAAAACGCCAAGATCTCCACCGACCTTCTGGATGCCGAACACAAGGTCCGGACGCTCACCACCCAGCTGGAGGATGCCCAGGCCGAAGTGCACTCCCTGCGCAAGCGCGCCACCGAGACCCGCACCGCGCTGGAGACCGCCCGCAACGACATCGTGTCGATCCGCGACAACAACAAGAAGGTCAACGAGGAATACCGGCTGCAGAGCGCCAAGCTGGTGGAGGCCAATAACCAGGTTTCCAACCTGTCCGGCGAGCTCAACGATCTGAAGGTCAAATACGAGAACCTCGAAAAGCACGCCGAAGGCCTGGAAGCCGACGTGGAGGCGCTGCGGCACCGGGAAAAGGAACTGCAGCAGAACCTTTCGGAAAGCGCCAAGCTTCTGGAAGACGAGGTCCGCAAGAACAACCAGAGCTCCAGCGAGCTGGAAGCCGCCAAGCGCGAGCTGGTCGAGTTCCGAAACGACAACATCGACCTGAAGTCCCATCTGGACGTGGCCAACCAGGAGCTTTCCTATGCCAAGTCCCGGCTTGAGGAAGAGCAGCGCAAGCACGACAACGAGGTCTATGCGCTCAACGCGGAAATCGAGAACCTGTCGTCCCAGCGGCGGATCGGCGCCCAGTCGCTGCAGGAAATGGCCCGCGAGAACTCCACCCTGAAGGAGCGCAACCGCGATCTCCTGAAGCGCATGCAGGAAATCGAGCACCTGCTCGACAGCGCCCAGAAGAACCACGAGAAAGACCGCAACGAGCTGATGGCGACCTCCGCCAAGCTGCGCGAGGTCAACCTGCGCTACAATTCGGCCCTCACCGACCTCAATCACCAGCGCAATCAGAACCAGAAATACGCCGACAACCTGGAAGACCTGGTGGAAGAGAACAAGCGCCTGCAGCGCTACAAGATCCAGGTCGACACGGCCAACGAGCAGATCGTCCAGCTCAAGTCGGTCATCGCCAATTACCAGATGGCCATGGAAGGCAAGGGCCCGGCCGAGGAACTCGGCATCACCGGCAGCTACGATCCGGCGGAAGAACTCGGCATCACCGAACCCCGGGATGCCGACCTCACCCCGATGGAGATCGAGGACGACGTCACCGGAGCGGACGACAACGGCCCCGATGACGACACGCCGGGCGGCGGCGACGACAAGATCGTCAAGCTGCGCGACTGATCGGGGCTTTCCCCACTCTTTCGCCAGTTGTCGGCTCAGAGCCCACAGGCGCGAGCCATGGCTTGCCTATTTTGGCAATCGGGTGAGAGCCAAGCCTCGGAAAACTTGCAGATTTCATTCGGTGTCATCCCGGTCAAGCGTGAGCGCAGAACCGGGACCCACTCGCCTTTCCTTTCGAGGAAAACCAACCTCATCAAATAGGGTCTTATTTGTTGAG
This sequence comes from Roseibium aggregatum, assembly GCF_017309185.1. Classification (GTDB taxonomy): domain Bacteria; phylum Pseudomonadota; class Alphaproteobacteria; order Rhizobiales; family Stappiaceae; genus Roseibium; species Roseibium aggregatum_B. The sequence goes on from NZ_JAEKJZ010000007.1 coordinate 143,635, forward strand.
GTTGGAATAAAGGCTGTGTTCTGAGCTGTTTCACTCTGGAAATGAGTAGGCCCCGGATTTCCGCTTACGCTCCATCCGGGGTGACAGAGGAGATAAGAGCAAGCGGCAAAGCTCAGTGTTTGCGAAAGCCCCGAAGAGCCCGTCCCGGGAATCCCTATTCCGGCTCCACGGTGAACTGCAGCGGATAGCCGAGCTGGCCAGCGGCGTCGATGGCGCGGGTCGCCTTGGTCTCGGCGACGTCCTTGGGGTAGACGGAGACAACGCAGACGCCTTTTTGATGCGCGGTGATCATCACGGCTTCCGCCTGCGCGGCATCGAGCCGGAATTCCGCCTTCAGGATGAGGACGACGAAGTCACGGGGCGTGTAGTCGTCATTCAGCAAGAGGACCTTGTAGAGCTTCGGTCTCTGGACCCTGGTCTTCTGCTTCACTCTCGGTTTCAGATCGCTGTCGCTCATCGCACCGGCCCCAGGGGCTCCCGTCCGGGACCCTTGCTGTGTTCGCGTTTGACGTTGCCGCGGGCAAACGCCGTGTCATGTCTGGCTGGCGCCGGGAGTTTCGACCCGGCAATTTCTCGGCAGGCACGGTGCCGCCCGGAAAAACCGCCGGACCCGTCCGCTCTCGCGCCACTATACTGCATCGCAATGTCGAAGAAAACATGACGGTCCCGAAAAGACCCGAACGAACCCGCCCTGACGAAAAATTGAACCGCAAGATTTGCAGATCCGCGCGCCCTCTTCCCGCGTAGACCCAAAAGCACGCCCTGACGCAGCTTGCAAGAAGAGGAGGTTCCGATGTTTTCCCGTTCGTTCGCCACGCTCCCGAAAGGGACAGCCCTTACGGTCTGCCTGACGCTTCTGGCTGTCCTGTCCTTCACCGACGGCGCACGCGCCGATATCGGGGCGGCCGCCCGCTCGGTTCCCGCAGCGGAACTGGTCGGCAAGGGGCGCATGACCTTTCTTGGCCTGAAGCTGTTCGATGCCGAACTCTACGCGCCCGGCGGCGACTACCGCTCCTCCGGCCCCTTCGCCCTGAAGCTGACCTACCTGCGGGACTTCAAGAGCAGGACCATCGTGGAAAGCTCCGTCAAGGAAATCCGCAGGCAGGGCGGCGTTTCCGAACGGCAGATCGGCGCCTGGCAACGGCAGATGGAAGCCATCTTTCCCGACATAACCGCCGGACAGACCATCACCGGCGTGCGTACCTCCGGCGGCGGCGCGGTTTTCTATCTCGGCAACCGCAAGCTGGGAACGATCGCCGACCCCGCCTTTGCCAGCCGCTTCTATGACATCTGGCTCGGCAGCAGCACCCGCAATCCTGGGCTTCGCGCCAGACTGGTCGGTGCCGGTTCGTGACGGTCGACGCAGGTCATCCTAGCATCGGGCGTCGGATGGACGGATCCGCCGGCCCACGCGCCCTTGCCGCCTACAGCCTCATGGCCTTCCCGCTGGCTTTTGCCGGCCTGCCCATCTACCTGAATGCGCCTGACTTTTATGCCGTCGTTCTTCAGCAACCGCTTGCGGCGCTCGGATCGATCCTTCTCGCCTTGCGCCTGATCGACGCCCTGCAGGATCCGCTGATCGGCGACCTGAGCGATCGCTTCCACGAACAGCGGACCTGGATCCTCGGGGCCGGAACAATCCTGCTCGGCGTGGGTTTCTGGATGCTGTTTCACCCGCTCAATGCCTATCCGCTGCTCTGGTTCGCCGCCTCCGTTCTGATCTGCACGACCGGTTTCTCGATCGTTTCCATCAACTTTCAGGCGCTCGGCGGGCTCTGGCGGGTCCAGGCAAGGGAGCGGACCAGGATCACCGCGAGCCGGGAAGCCTTCGGCCTGCTCGGTCTCCTGACCGCGGCTATTCTGCCGCAACTCCTGATCCGGTTCGGCGATACCGCGGCCGCGTTTCACTGGCTGACGCTCGCCTATCTGCCGCTTCTGGCAGCCGCCTACTGGGTCCTGACGGGCTGGCTCAAGACAGCGCCGCTTGACCGGTACCCGCCGGACCGCTCCACCCTGCGCTGGAAACTTCTTTTCAGGAGCCGCTGGCGGAGGGTGTTCTTCGGCCTTCTGTTCCTGAACGGCTTCGCCAGCGCCATCCCGGCCGTTCTTGTGCTGTTCTTCATTCGCGACCGCCTCGGCGGCGAGGCCTACGCGGGCGCCTTCCTGCTGACCTATTTTCTGGCCGGCGTGCTGTCCATGCCGCTCTGGACCCTGTTTGCCCGCGCCCTGGGCAAGCTGCGCGCCTGGCAACTGTCGATGGGTCTCGCCATCGCAACCTTCTTCTGGGCCGCCTTTCTACAGGAAGGCGATTTCCTGCTCTACGGCCTGGTCTGCGCTTTCTCGGGCCTCGCCCTCGGCGCCGACCTTGCGCTGCCCCCCGCCATTCTCGCCGATCACATAGAAGACGACGGACGGCAGGGAGAAACGGCGCGGCTCTTTTCCGTCATGACCCTTTTGTCGAAGTCGGCGCTCGCGGTTGCAACCGGACTTGCCCTGCCCCTGCTTGCGCTTTTCGGCTATCAGCCCGCGGCCCCGATGACCGCCGGCGTCGCCCTGTCCCTCAGCCTGATCTATGCCGGCCTGCCCTGCCTCCTGAAGACCGTCGCGCTCTGCACCTTCCTCTGCCTTGAAAAAGATCTTGCCACTCCCGAACCTCGTGTGTGACGTCTTGTACGCTCCGGAGTCCAGACAAAGAGGCCGCGATCTTGACCCTACGCCCGCCGCAATCCTTGCAAAACAGGGACAAGGACCCTCTGTCCCAGGCGCTTGAACAGGAAGTCTTCAACGAAAAGGCGGCGACGCTGAGCCGGCTGACGAAGAAACTGGAAACCGCCCTCGCCCGGCTGGCCGAACACGACCGCACAGACGATACCGGCGGAGATGCGGGACACCGCCTGCTCCTGGAGGCGGGCGAGGCCCTCTGGCATGTCACCATCCAGCGCGAACTCTGCGGCTTGCGCGAGCACAAGGCCTTTTACGATTTCCTCGGCGTTCCGGGCGCCGTGCGTCTCAGAATGGGTCCCGTAGCCAGCTTCACCAAAAAATAAAATATTACCCGCTAGGATTAAGTGTTCCGGGAAACAAAACCCTGTGACGGGCATCACTTCTTTGTTGACGGCCTCCTCTAAAAGGGAAGAACCGGTTGAATTGTCTTGGGGGCAATGTTTTTCTCTGGGGGCTTTTTAAAGATGCGTTATATACATTCCCATCCGGCGGGCTGTTCGAGCTGTTCCTGGCCTGCTGACGCTAGGGCTTGCGCCCGGCGTTTAACGAATAACCTTGCCAGGCGCGGGCGGTCATGATGTGCACGAAATCCGGTCAATCCAGGTCCAAGTCCAAACTTGCGGCTGCAGTCCTGCTCGCCGGAGCGATGCTCGCTTCCCTGCCGGCTCCCATCGTTTTCAGCCAGCCGGCCGCCGCCCAGTCGGTCCGGGTCGTGCCGGAAGGAAACCGCTACCGGTCCCAGCCAAAAATCCCCTTCGCCTCCGCGCGCCGGACGGCGGCGTCGAAATCCTCTTACGATGCCAAGTTCCAGAAGGTTCTGGGCGTGCTGAAACGAGACCGGCGCCTGATATCATCGATCAAGCGCGTGGCCGGTCGCTACGGTATCGATCCGATCCATCTGATCGGGGCGATCGTCGGCGAACACACCTACAATTACAACACCCTGGACAGCGCCCAGTCCTATTATGTCAAGGCGCTCAGCTACGCCGGACTGCGCTTCGACTTCGAACTGAACGGCGAGCATGTCGATGCATTCGTCCAGAGGCCGCAGTTCAACTCCTGTCAGAAGGACAGTATCCAGAACAACAGCGACCGGCGCTGGTCCTGCTACGAAAACGTCTGGAACAGCAAGTTCCGCGGCCGCAGGGTGGACGGGGTGCGATACCCGAAAAAGAACTTCAACGAGGCCTTTTTCCAGCCCCTGTTCGCCGGTCAAAGCTTCGGCCTCGGGCAGTTGAGCCCGCTGACCGTCCTGAAGATGACGGACATGGTCTCCCGCAAGAGCAACTTCAGGAAACTTCAGGCTTCGCAGCCGGACCAGGTGTACAAGGCGACAATGGACCCCAATATCTCGCTCCATTACATGGCTGCGATCATCCGGGATTCCATCGACGCCTATAAGTCCGCCGGCAAGGTCGACATCTCCAAGAACCCCGGCCTCACCGCGACGCTCTACAATGTGGGCAACCCCTGGAGCCGGGCGTCACAGTTCCGCCGGAGCGGCCGCACCTGGCCGCGGGAGAACTATTACGGCTGGCTGGTCAACGACAAGATCGACGATCTTCGCGCCCTCCTCTGACGAGGTCCTTTCCTAAGTCAGGAAAGGATTCGTCTCGCGCTCGTGACCGAATGTCGAGGCCTGGCCGTGTCCGGGCAGGAACGAAATGTCGTCTCCGAGCGGCAGCAGTTTCTCCTTGATCGACTTGATCAAGGTTGCGTGGTCGCCGCCGGGCAGATCCGTCCGGCCGATTGAGCCGGCGAAGAGCACATCCCCGGAAAGAGCGAAGCGCAGCTCCTTGTCGATATAGACGAGATGACCGGGCGAATGGCCGGGACAATGGAGCACATCGAAGGTTCTGCCGGCGATTTCCAGCGTTTCGCCCTCGGCTATCCAGCGGTCGGGCGTGACCGGCTTTGCCCCCTCGATACCGAACTGGACGGCCTGATCGGCGACCCGCTCGATGAGAGGCCTGTCCGCCTCATGCGGCCCCTCCACGTCGACATCGAGCGCCGCTGCGAGATCGGCGGCCCCGCCCACGTGGTCGATATGCCCGTGTGTGAGAACGATTTTCTCAACCTTGACGCCCTGCTTCTGGATCGCCGCCTGGATCCGGTCGACATCCCCCCCCGGATCGACCACGGCGCCCCGCATCGTCTGCGGGTCCCAGATGAGGGAACAGTTCTGCTGGAACGGCGTGACGCCGATGACCATGACCTGAATGGGGGGCGTGTCGCCGCCGTTCTGGCCCGCTTCGTCATCACCCGGATTTGTCGTCTCCTGCGGCATATCCACCTCCTTGATACGGATTGCGTTAATCTCCCGCATCATTGCATAACAAATACGGGACAAAATCGGCCGGTTTCGAGTTTCTGCGTTTTGGCGGCTTCACCTTGCCGCGTGCATTTCGTACAAGAAGATAAGCCCTCTGAGAAGAAGGCAAGAACAATCGGGTAACCGGACCTAATGAGACTGCTCACACTCCTGATTTTGACCGTTGTAGCCTCGTTGACGGCGACAGCCGGGATGGCGCAACCGGGCCGCGCGCCGTCGAGTTTCGAGGGTTGGACCGTCGACTGCGGCAACACCGGCGTCTGCTTCGCCTCTTCCTTCACCCGGGCTCAGTCCGTCTGGGTGGATCTGCGCATCGTGCGCGACTGGCAGGCCGAAGCCCAGCCCCTCGTCCGTCTGACGACAAACACGGAGCTGCCTCAGGACGGAAACCTGAGATTCCTGGTTGACGGTGAGGTCATTGAAGCCCTCCCGCTCGAGCAACTTCGCGAAATGCAGTCCACTGTCACCTCGCCGGGAGGTTTCCGTCCGCTCGGAGGGGAAGGCTTCTGGTATCCAACCGGTCCCGCGACCGCCGCTCTTCTGGACGCGATGCGGCAGGGCCGTCAGCTCACCGTCCGCCTGCCCGCCGTCAACGGCGCGAAAGCCGTTCCCGTCCAGGTGCCCCTGGCAGGTCTCAAGGAAAGCCTGTCATGGCTGGACAACCGCCAGGACCGGACCGGAACGGTCGCCGCCATCGTCGCGCCGGGCGATGCGCCCGCCAAGGATGCCCCCCACGCCATTCCGCTCGTCAGCCCGGACAAGTTGCCCAAACAGGTCGCCGCGATCTGGTCGGCCAACCGGTTGTGTTCGGAAATCGATCCGACGATTTTCGCCAGCCTCAACGCCGTCCGCGCCCCGCTCGAGGACAACGCATCGCTTTACGTCGTGCCCTGCGGCGCCCCCACGGCCTACAACAGTCCCTATGTCGCCATATTGTCGGGACAGGACGGCGCGGCCCGTCAGGTCCATGTCGCCCGCATGTCGGACAAGGGTCCCATCGCCATGGACCTCATCTACAACGCCAGGTGGATTCCGGCAGACCAGCAACTGATAAGCTATTTCAAGGGCTCCGGAATCGGTGAATGCGGCCTGTGGAACCGGTGGAGCTGGAACGGCACCGGCTTCGTTCTCATGGAAGAAGCCTCCCGCAAGACCTGCGACGGATCGGCCCCGGACTTGTCCAATTGGTCAAACACCTGGCCTCTAAAAAACGCCTCGAATTAGCGCGCGGATCAAGGATTTTCTTGCGATTTCGCCCGTCCCGCCGTTATGATGCTGCCGCAGCGGCTGGATGGGGATGCAGCAATACTGTTTCAACCCGATCTCAGAATGTTGAATAGGCGCACCGGGTGCGCCTAGGCGTGGCGGCTCGACTGTTAAGACGGGTGATGGTGGTTGGTATGTGCCGAAGGGGCACGAAGCTTAAGGTGATTTGGTAATGCACGATGGCGATTCGGACCGGCGGTCGCGTGGTCGGCGCGGCGGCAAGCGCGAGTTTGGCGGTCCGCAAGACTTCGGCAGTGATTTTGGCGGAAGCGATTTCGGTGGTGATTTTGGCGGTGGCCGGGATGGCGGCTATCGCGGCGGTGGACGCGGCAATGATTTCAGTGGCGGCTACGGCCGCGACGACAGGGACGGCGGTGGCCGTGGCGGCTACGGTGGCGGCGGCCGCGGCGGTTACGGTGATCGGGACAGCGGTGGCGGTCGAGGCGGCTACGGCAACCGTGAAGGCGGTTACGGCGGCGGCGATCGCGGCGGTTACGGCAACCGCGAAGGCGGTTACGGCGGCGGCTACGGCAACCGCGAAGGCGGTTACGGCGGTGGCAATCGCGAAGGCGGTTACGGCGGCGGTGGCCGGGGCGGCTATGGCGGTGGCCGTGAAGGCGGCGACGGTTTTCGGTCTGAGCGACCGCGCCGCGACATGCCGCCCGTGGAACGCGGTCCGCGTCAGTCCGGCACGGTAAAATTCTTCAAGAGCGACAAGGGTTTCGGCTTCATTACGCCCGATGAAGGCGATGCGGATGTGTTCGTGCATATTTCCGCCGTCGAACGCTCGGGCCTGACCACCATCGACAGCGGCATGCGGATTTCCTTCGAAACCGAGCCGGACCGTCGTGGCAAGGGGCCGAAAGCCGTGAACCTTCAGGTTATCGAAGAAGACGGCGAACCGGCGGCGGAAGACAACACTCCGGTCGAAGATTAGAGCTTTCCGGTAAACCCCGGTGAAAGCGATGGCGGGCGCGGCGATGCCGCGCCCTGTCTTTTTGATGGACCAACGTTGGTCATTTCGCCGCGATACCGATCTTTCAGCGGCAGCCACTCCGCCTATAAGATCATCCGACTATCGGTGACGCCCTCGTGTATGCCTCCAACCGTCCCCGGATGGCTCACCTGTCTCAAGAGAAATCAGAAGCCCGATGACTGCCCAACTCACCGCCCTGACGATCCGGCCGTTTCAGCCGGGCGACCTGAGCGCGCTCCTGTCGCTGAACAACGCCGCCGTTCCCGCCGTGAACGAACTGACGGCGGAAGAGCTGCTCGATCTGGTCAACACCGCTCTTGTCTGCCTTGTCGCGGATCTGGACGGAACCCCGTCCGGCCTGCTGCTGTGCCTGGGAGACGGTGCCGACTATGACAGCCGGAACTATGCCTGGCTGAGCGCCCGGCTTGAGAATTTCGCCTATACCGACCGCATCTTCGTCGACGAGGCCCTGCGGGGCCGAAAGGCCGGGGAAGCGCTCTACGAAGCCTTGTTCCGCCGTCTTGCCGGCACAGGGCGCAGTTTTGTCTGCGAAGTCAACGAGCGCCCGCCCAACCCCGGCTCCCTGCGCTTTCACAACAGGCTCGGTTTCCGGGAGATCGGCAAGGCCGACCACGGCGACAAGGCGGTTGTCTATCTCAAGCGTGAACCGGAACCGGCCCCCGAAACCCCGGACCGGCCGGCGGCATGAACTACCGGCACGCCTATCACGCCGGCAATATCGGCGACGTTCTCAAACACGTCGTGCTTGCCCGCCTGATCGTCTATTTTCAGCGCAAGGACAAGGCGTTCCGCATTCTCGATACCCATGCGGGCATCGGCCTTTACGATCTGACATCCGAAGAGACCCTCAAGACCGGCGAATGGCGGCAGGGCATCGGCAAGGTTCTCGATGCGGAAATCCCGGACCAGGTCGCCGCACTGCTTTCTCCCTGGCTCGACGTGATCCACGATCTCAATCCGGACGGGGCACTGAAACGCTATCCGGGATCGCCCGCCCTGGCCCGCCATCTGATGCGGCCGAACGACCGGCTGACACTGACCGAACTGCATTCGGCGGATTTCGAAACCTTGTCGAAAGCCTTTGAAGGCGATCATCAGGTCAAGGCGATACATCTGGACGGCTGGCTGGCCATGGGCAGTTTTCTGCCGCCGAAGGAAAAACGCGGCATGGTTCTGATCGATCCGGCCTTCGAGGTTCCTGACGAGTTCGAACGCATGACCCGCGCGGTCGTCAAAGGCTGGAAAAAATGGTCCTCCGGCACCTATGCGCTCTGGTACCCAATGAAGGATGCCAGATCGATCCGGCGCATGCATGAAGCTTTCGAGGAGGCCGGTCTGCGCGATGTGCTGACGCTGGAACTCAACGTGGGAAAAAGCGGACCGGATACGCGAATGCTGGGTTCCGGCTTGACCGTGATCAATCCGCCCTACACGCTTGCGGAAGAAATGCGCACGGTGCTTCCCTGGCTCTGTGGCATTCTTCATCAAGGTGCCGGCGCGGGCTGGGACGTCTCGCAGCGGATAGAGGAATAATCGGTCCATTTATCACTTTTCACGGGTTCAAAGCTTGACCTCGTGAGCCGGCTCCCCCATCGTCTCCCCACAGTTTCCAGACCGGAGTTCTTGCCGTGCATACCGCCCGTTCCGTCCGTATGATCCTGTCCGCCATGGCCGTTTGCGCCACTGTGTCCGTGCCGGCGGCAGCGGAGGAAAACCGCGCCTATTTCTCTTTCAGCGGCGAAAAACGGTTACCCGAATGCACCGCTGCCGCGGTTCAAAGCGCGGTAGCCGGATCCGTGGCAAGGGCCTACGCGGGCTATTACGCCGGACGGACCATCGTGGGGATCGACCAGATCCAGGAAGTCGACTTCGACGTCAACAGGGTCAGTCCCCTCGCCCGGCGTTACTGCCGCGGCAAGGCAAGCCTGTCCGACGGCAGCCTTCAGTCCGTCCACTACCTGGTTGAAGAACACGCCGGTTTCGTCGGCGTAAGCTGGAACGTGGAAGCCTGTCTCGCGCCGCTCGACAAGTGGCATGTTTACGGCGCCCATTGCAGCACAACCCGGCCGCGCTGATCCGGGCCGGCCAAGGACCCTCCTGCGATGGCGTTTCCGAGTCGAGCCAGACACCGCCTCTGGCAGCTTTCCGCCTGCTTTATGATCTGCCTGTTTTCCACGCAGGCCCGAGCGGCGAACCCCGGACAGTTTGATTTTTACGTGCTGGCCCTTTCCTGGTCCCCCACCTATTGCAGGCAGCAGGGCGAGGACGCCAACCCGTATCAATGCGACGCCCGCCGGCCCTTCCGCTTCGTCGTCCACGGTCTCTGGCCCCAGTATGAGCGCGGCTTTCCTGAATCCTGCCCTGGTGTCCGGCAACGGATCGACCGGTCAATCGCCGTGGACATGGAAGACATCATGCCCAGCCATAACCTTGTCTTCCACGAATGGCGCACTCATGGAACCTGTTCCGGCCTCGAACCCGAAGCCTACTTCGAGCTTACCCGGAAAGCCTATCAGACAATCAGGATTCCAGGTGTTTTCGAAACTTTGGACAAACGCGGCAAGACCTCCGCCGCAACGGTCGAAAAAGCCTTCCGCCTCGCCAATCCGGGTCTCACGGAAAAGGGCATCGCCGTAATCTGCTCAAGGGGCGAACTGGAAGAAGTCCGGATCTGCCTGACCAAGGACCTGGAGTTCAGATCCTGCGCGGAAGTCGACCGGTCCGGCTGCCGCGCAAGTGGCATTTCGGTTCCGCCTCCCCGCTAACGACGGCCTGCTCGCCGGTTGGCAAAGTCCTGGAGTTCAAGATCATGATGAAACTACGCTCGTCTCCCGCCTCGCCCTTCGGCCGCAAGGTCAAGATCGCCCTCGCCGCCCTTGGGCTGAAGGACCGGGTCGAGGTTGAAAACGCCAACACCGCGGACCCGTCCGACAGCCTGCGCGGCGAAAACCCGCTCGGCAAGATCCCCGCCCTCCTCCTGGAAGACGGCAGCGTACTTTATGACAGCGCCGTGATCCTGGAGTATCTGGATTTTCTGGCCGGGGGCGGTCGGCTTTTTCCCAAGGGAGAGGCACGGTTCAAGGTCTTGCGGGACCAGGCGCTTGCCGACGGCATCATGGACGCCGGAATCCTGAGGGTCTATGAAAAGCGCTTTAAGGACCCCAAATACCGTGACCCTGCCTGGGACTCCTATCAGGCCGCCAAGATGGAGCGGGGCCTTGCCTATTTCGAAGCGCAAACACCCGCGCCCCCCTCTTCTTACGAGACCCTCGATGCGGCGGCTATCACGCTGGCCTGCACCCTCGGCTATCTCGACCTGCGCTTCGCCGGCCAGTGGCGCCAGGATCATCCCAGGCTGGTTGCCTGGCTCGATGCCTTCGAAGCGGCTGTCCCGGTCTTCGCCGACGGTAAACTGCCTCCCGCGCCCCTCGCGGAAAACGTGAACGAGCCGTTGCGATAACACCACCCGGCAGCTGGCCCGGAACTGGCGCCCACAAACGAAAACCGGCCCAAACGGGCCGGTTCGCGGTTTTCTTTTAGGCCGATCGACGGTTAGAACTTGTAACCGACGCCGAAGCGAACCTGACTGTCGCTGAAGTCCGAGCTCACGCCGGTTCCATTCAGGTTGAAATCTTCCTCGCCGAAATCCTGATAGACATATTCGAACCTTGCCGTGACATTGTTCGTGACCGCGGCTTCGCCGCCGACACCCAGTGTCCAGCCAAGAGCGGTCTTGCTGTCGCTGTCGCCATTGCCTTCAACTTCCAGGTCGGCAAGCGCCAGACCGCCGGCGCCGTAAATCAGGTACCGGTCGAAACTGTAGCCAAGTCTGGCACGAAGGTTGGAATTCCAGTCAGATTTGGAGGTGAGCGTGACACCGCCGTTGGTTTTGGTCTTTTCCAGATCGGTCAGGGTGAAATCCCCTTCCGCGCCGATCACGACATTCGGCGTGACCTGGAAGTTGTAGCCGGTAAACAGACCGCCTTCGACGCCGTTTGAATCGGTGTCGAGGTTGGCGCCGCCGGTGCGGTTGTCGAAGCTTCCGAAGGCCCAGCCGAGATTGCCACCGAGATAATACCCGGTCCAATCGAACGTCTGAATCTGAGTCGGAGCCGCGTCATAGGCGGGAGCCGGGGTCTGCGGAAGATCCGCGGCCCAAACCGGCGCAACACCGGTCGACGCGGCCGTCAAAGCCAAGCCTGCAAGTGCGAGACGTTTCATTTTAGGTACTCCAGATCCACATAACCCAAACTGAACCGTTAAGAATAACGGTTGATTTAGAGAAGGACGGGTTTCGCCGCGTCCTCACTCTCCCCAGAAGGCAGATATGGGCGCCGTTTGTGGCGGATCGGGACAGAGAATTGGGAATTTTGATGACAAATCAGGGCAATATTCTGACACCGTAAAGCGCTGCTTAAAGTGTTGCAAAATGCAACGCATATCGCATTCGCCCGGGCGCCGACCTGTTTACTCTCGTTAAAAATGCGTAATAAGCACCGCTGCGAAAAGCACATTTTCAGGCGCGGCCGCTTCGAAACGCCCGTCTTGCGGTCGATATAAGCCATGTCCGGCAACAATGGCAATTCGCTCTGCCAACCTCCCCCTGCAAGAACGTGGGACGTCGCTCGAGAAGGTCAGGCACCGGGAGGATGGCGACCGATCAAGCCGGCTTCCCCGCTCGAGACCTTTGCAGACCATCGTCACCGTCCTCTCCCGAAATAAAACCGGTAAGAGATGCAGCCTCCGTCCAAAGAACCTTGTTCCCGGCTTTCGCGATACCAATCTATTGCGTATAACGCGCGCACATGTCCTGAGCGCCCCTCCCCCGAACGCGCTGGCTTGATACAGACCCGAACCGGAACTCGTAAATGCTTTTTGACTATATCAGCCTCGCTGGCGGGCTCGTCGTTTTGATTATCGCCGGCGATGTTTTGGTCAGAGGGTCTGTCGGTATCGCTCAAAGGCTGGGTATTCCGAATCTCGTCATCGGTCTGACCATCGTCGCTTTCGGCACCTCCGCTCCCGAACTGGTGATTTCGCTGAAAGCCGCGCTGAACGGCTCCGGCGGTATCGCGATCGGCAACGTCATAGGCTCGAACATCGCCAACGTTCTTCTCGTCCTTGGCCTTCCGGCGCTGATTGCGGCAACCCCTTGCGGCGAGGCCGGCGCCACGCGGAACGCCTTTTTCATGGTCGCCGTGACACTGGTATTCGTAGGGCTCTGTTACCTTCCTCAGATCGGTCTTTGGGCCGGTGTCGTTCTTCTGACCCTTCTCGGCGGATTTCTCGCAGCGTCGACAATCGCCGCGCAGCGTCACCGCAAGCAGATGAAGACGATCGAGGCAAACGCGGCCGGAGCGGCCGTCGCTGATGGCGCCCTGGAGGACGACGATGCCCTGGAAGACGTGGAAGATGTTCCGGACTCGGTCTGGATCGCGGTTGTCTACGTCATCATGGGCCTGGCCGGCCTGCCGTTAGGCGCGCATTTCACGATCAACGGAGCAAGTTCGATTGCCTCTGCCTGGGGGGTCAGCGAGGCGGTCATCGGCCTTACGGTCATTGCCCTTGGAACCTCCCTGCCGGAACTTGCCACGACGGTCATGGCGGCCATCCGCCAGCACGGCGCGGTCGCCATCGGCAACGTTATCGGCTCGAACATCTTCAATCTTCTTGCCATCATCGGCATTACGGCAGTGGTCGTGCCGATTGACGTTCCGCCGGAAGTTCTGTCCCTGGACATCTGGGTGATGCTTGCCTGCGCCTTGCTCCTGACTGTGCTGGCCGGCTTCAGGGTGTGCCTGAACAAGATCACCGGACTGACGATGACCGCCGCCTATGTCCTCTATATCGCGACCGTCTATTTGCTGGGGCAATCGGTCTAAGGTGCGGCCCCATAAAATCTAGCTTTCCCGGAAGCGCTCAGGCGCTTAAATCTCTGTCATGCAGGACACCTCCGATTCTCATTCCACGGCCGAAGCGCCGGCCGACGACAGCCTCCCCGTCAGAAAGGGCGTTGAGGTAATCGCCGACGAGGTCAAGCGGTTGCCAAACGGTCCTGGGGTCTACCGGATGCTCGACCACAAGGGCGAGGTGCTTTATGTCGGCAAGGCCCGCAGCCTGAAAAAGCGCGTCACCAGCTACACCAGGCTGCAGGGGCAGTCGAATCGCATCATGCGCATGATCCTGGCGACGGCGGCGATGGAATTCGTGGTCACGAAGACCGAGCCCGAAGCGCTGCTCCTGGAAGCCAACCTGATCAAGAGGCTCCGCCCGCGCTTCAACGTTCTCCTGCGCGACGACAAATCGTTTCCGTATATTCTGGTGACCGGCGACCACGTTTCTCCTGCGATCGTGAAGCATCGCGGCGCCCGCAAGCGCAAGGGCGACTATTTCGGTCCGTTCGCTTCCGCCGGCGCGGTCGACAGGACGATCAACGCCCTGCAAAAGGCCTTTTTGATCCGCACCTGCTCCGACAGCTACTATGAAAACCGCACCCGCCCCTGTCTCCAGTACCAGATCAAGCGCTGCGCCGGCCCCTGCACCGGCGAGATCGGCCCGGAGGACTACAAGGGTCTCGTTTCGGAAGCCAAGGCGTTTCTGTCCGGCCGGAGCCAGCTGATCAAGAAGCAGCTTGCCGAACAGATGGAAGCTGCCTCCGCCGATCTCGAATTCGAACGTGCCGCCATCTACCGCGACCGGCTTTCGGCGCTTTCCCACGTTCAGGCACACCAGGGCATCAATCCGCAATCGGTCGAGGAGGCCGACGTCTTCGCCATCCACCAGGAAGGCGGCCAGACCTGTGTTCAGGTGTTTTTCTTCCGCACCGGTCAGAACTGGGGTAACCGCGCCTATTTTCCAAAGGCTGACAGAACCCTGGAGGAAGCCGAGGTTCTGGAGAGTTTTCTTGCCCAGTTTTACGACGACAAGCCCGCGCCGAAACAGATCCTGCTTTCCCATGAGCTTGCCGAACAGGAGCTGTTGTCGGAAGCCTTGAGCGAACGCACCGGGCGCAAGGTTGTGGTCGCAACGCCTCAAAGGGGAGAGAAGAAAGACCTGGTCGACCACGCCACCACCAACGCCCGCGAGGCGCTCGGCCGGCGCCTTGCGGAAACCTCCAGCCAGGCCCGGCTGCTGAAAGGTGTCGCGGAGGCTTTCGACCTGCCGTCGCCACCGCGCCGCATCGAGGTCTACGACAACTCCCACATCATGGGGACCAACGCGGTCGGCGGCATGATCGTCGCCGGTATTCAGGGCTTTACCAAGGGGCAATACCGCAAATTCAACATCAAGTCAGAGGATCTCGTGCCCGGAGACGACTACGGCATGATGCGAGAGGTTCTGACCCGGCGGTTCTCCAGGCTTCTCAAGGAACATGCCCGCGAGGACAAACCGGTGCCCGAAGACGATGCCGCCGTCGGGACGTCCGAGGACGAGCAGGAAGACGCCCAGGCCCAGATGGACATGCCTGCCTGGCCGGATCTCGTCCTGATCGACGGCGGTCAGGGCCAGCTCACGGCCGCCCGGGAAACCCTTCAGGACCTGGGCGTCACCGACGTCCCCTTGGTCGGGATCGCCAAGGGGCCTGACCGGGACGCGGGCCGCGAGAAGTTTTTCATACCCGGCAGACAGTCTTTCATGTTGCCGGAACGCGATCCTGTCTTGTATTTCGTTCAGCGTCTGCGCGACGAGGCCCACCGCTTCGCCATCGGCAGCCATCGCGCCCGGCGGAAAAAGGACATCGTCAGGAACCCACTGGACGAAATCGCCGGCATCGGCCCGACCCGCAAGAAAGCCCTTTTGCGCCATTTCGGAACGGCGAAAGCCGTATCGAAGGCCGGCATTGACGACCTGTCGGCCGTTCCGGGCATTTCGGAAGCCATAGCCAGGCTCGTCTACGATCACTTTCATGAATAGGCACGCCGGTTACCAACCGCAATCAGGGTGTGCTATACAGCCCGCAAATCGATGACGAGGCGAAAGCAAGCAGAGCAGGATCGCCCGCCGGAAACCGGACAGATATCAGAATGATCCCTTCTTTCGACGACGCCCTTCAACTGCTGGCCGAGGAAAAATACGCGGCCGCAAAAGAGGCCTTTCTCCGATTGAACGAGATTGCCCCGGATGACGCCCGCGTCCATTTCGGGCTGGGATCGATCCTGCATCACGACGACCGTGTCGATGAAGCCCTGCATCATTTGCAGGCGGCCGCGAAAATCGCCAAGACCAAGGGCGTCGTCTTTACCAAGCTCGCCGAGGTGCTTCTTGAATCCGACGAGGCGGAAGAAGCGCTGGAGGCAGCCCGCAAAGGGGCTGCGCTCGACAGGAAATCCGCCTATGCGCAAGTCGTCGTTGCGCGGTGCTACAGCAAGCTGTTGCGCGTCGTCATGGCGAAAACACACATCGAAAACGCCCTCCGGCTTGACGCCGGGTCGACGGATGCGCTCCTCGAACTGTCGTCTCTCGAAGCTCAGCTGGGCAACTTCGAAAAAGCCCGGGACCTGATCGAAGAGGCCTATCGGCTCGATCCCGACTCCGCCGACGTCATCACCCGGAAGCTGACGATGGATTCACCAGGCTCGGAGTCGCCTGTCGTCACGAAAGCGGCCGAAATCGTTGAAACGGAACCGGAAAAGGTCGGCAGGCAGGATATCGGAATATTGTCGTTCCGGGTCGCCAGCGTTTTCGAGAAGGAAAAGAATATCGGAAAGGCCTTCTACTACTACGAAAAGCATCGCGATCTGCTCTACGACAAGTATGACAATGACCGACGCAGGCGCCAGATAGACGTCTACAGACAGATCTTCACGAAGGAATTTTTCGAAAGCCGGAAGACGGCGGCCCTGACATCCGAGAAGCCTGTCTTCGTGTTCGGCATGCCCCGTTCCGGGACCACCCTGACCGAGCAGATCATCGCGAACCACAAGCTGGCCCACGGTGTCGGTGAATGCACCTACTTTACGAGGCTTCAGAAAGACTATTTCGGCAGCAGATATTTCTCGAAGAACCTGCTGACAAAATTGTCGTCCATGCAGGAAAAAGACTTCAAGCGTGTCGGCAAAGGGTATTTGAAGACGATCGAATCCAGCAACAAGAAAGCCATTCGGATCGTCGACAAGATGCCGCATAATTTCGAGATGCTCTGGATGCCGGCATTGCTGTTTCCCAACGCGAAATTCATCCACCTGAACCGCGATCCCGCGGACAATTGCTGTTCGATCTACACAAGTTCCTTCAATCGCTCCCACTCCTACAGCATCGACCAGGAAACACTCGGGGAATATTACCTTCTCTACCGGGAAATGATGGATCTCTGGCGTTCGACGCTGCCCGTGGAGATTTACGATCTGAGCTACGAAAACCTTGTCGAAGACCAGGAAACCGAAACCAGAAAGCTGATCGACCATATCGGCCTGAACTGGGACCCGGCCTGCCTGGAATTCTACAACAGCGACAGCCAGGTCTTCACGGCAAGCCAGAGCCAGGTGCGTCAGCCGATTTACAAATCCTCCAGGGGACGCTGGAAAAGATACGAAGAGCACATCCAACCGCTGTTGAGGAGCCTTGGAATGCTTGAAAACGAGACGGTAAGCTGACATCGGATATACATTGACCGTCATGCCGACTATCGCGGCGCGACAAGTTCCGGCATGGCGGGACTTATCGCACGAGGCTTCGGCATGCTATGATCCCGGGGTGTTTTGCACCCACCGCTTCTGAATCGATCCCCCGATGCCTTTTTCCACTTCCCGCTCCAACAGGCCGCTCCTCGTGTCCTGCTTTTCCCTGGTCTGCTGGCTTAGCTGTCTCGGCGCCGTTACGGCCGGCGCGTTGGGCCTTTCGGCCTTTGTCGCCTCCGATTATTGGATCGCGGACAACATGAGCTTCTTTCTGAAGCAGTTCCTGGCCACAGGCCTCATCGGCTCTCTCGCCGGAGTGCTCGGACTGATCGTACAGCACCGGTGGCATCGGCTTTACAAGGCTCTTTGCACGCTGGGTTTCCTGTTCCTTGTCGTCCTGGCGGGTCTCACCGGAAGCCGCACACTGGCCAACACCGTTGCACTTTCGCAATCGGACAACGGCGGGCGCCCGATCAAGATCGTGTCCATCAACATCGAACGCCTGTTCCTGGCTGACCCGGTTCTCAAGGCGTTTCTGCAAAAGGAAAACCCGGATATCGTGGTCTTGCAGGAGGCCGCCTGGTGGTTTCAGAAGCAACGCTGGGAGCGTTACGAACTTCCCTACGGCAATGCGGGCGTCGCAGGCTTTCCCCAGTATCTCAAGGTCGGAGAACTTGGCGGCCTCGTCGTCTATTCCCGTTACCCGATCCTGAGCGAAGAATCGCGCATCGTTAAGGGCATCCCGCAGCCTGGCATCAGTGTTTACCACGACGTGGACCGGGAAGTCCTGAGCCTGACCCTCGACACGGGCAAGGCCCCCCTTCACCTGATCGCGGTTCATCCGGACAGCCCCAGAAGTCAGGACCGCTGGACGAGCAAACGCGCTTACCTCGACGAACTGGACAAGACGATCGCGCAGGCCAAATCGGACCACGGCGGCAACGTGATCGCGATCGGCGACTGGAACAGTTCTCCCTGGTCGGAACGGTTTCAACGCACCCTGACCGCCAACAACGTGCAAACGGCCTACCCGGACGGGTGGCCCCATAACACACGGTTCTTTTTCGACTACCGGCTGTTGACAATTCTCGGGGCGCCGGTCGACCAGTTCGTCGTTTCACCGGATCTCGCCGTCGCCGGAGTGTCCCTCGGCCCCGACATCGGCTCCGACCATGTTCCCCTGATCGTGGAAATCGACCCCACCGCCCCTCGGATCGAACCTGCCGGCCGCGACGAGTAGAAGCTCGCCTGGTCGCGCATTCCGGTGTCCCGGCGGGGTCAATTCCCTTCAATTGCGTTCTTGAAACCACCGGAATTGGCCACAAGATCCTTGAGGGTCAGGGTTCCCAGAACCCCAAAAAAGGCATCCAGGGCGGCTTTCAGGCCAGGCTTTAGTCCACAGACCTGCGTGAGCGCGCACCGGCAGTCACTCGAGGCGGAAAAACACACGGCCAGTTGAAAGTCGGTCTCCATCAGCCTGACGACATCGGAGACCGAAATGTCTTCAGGCGGCATGTTGAGCCAGATCCCGCCCGTGCGCCCCGCGCTGGTTTCGATATAGCCGGCTTTTCGCAGGGTTTGAACGGCAGCGACAACCTGCGACCGGTGCGCGTGGCAATTCTCGACAATCAGGTCGATGGAACACCGGTCTTCGGCATGCACCGCGAGATACATGAGAATTCGAAACGCGGCATCCGTGCGTTCGGTCAAACGCATAGTGGCTCATTCTGTTGGCGGCGACAGGGTCTGCCTCATCGAACTCAAACCGCACCTGCCAGATTCCTGTTCGGAGCGGTTGCTACAATCCCTTTGTTTATGAGCACCTTATACTATATATTCGCAATTTCATATATATATTAATTGTAATTATTCACATTATCTTTTTAACCAGCATGCAAGAAGACACCTCGCGACTGAAACCCGGCTTGCAGGGCAGCAGGCCCTGCCGCAGGAACGCCCTAAGAAGATCGCCAGAAACCGTAGGGCTCGAGCCACACCGGACAGGCCCGCAACCACGAAACTCAAATCCTGGGTTCGCCGGATCTTTGTCCTTGCCGGCCCGCCCCGTGCACGTGCATCTTGAAGCCCCTTCCCACCACCCTTAAAAGAAGTCAGACAGTTGAGGAGAACACCCACGATGCTTGGCAATTTGTTCAAATCCATGTTCGGGTCTTCAGGCGAAGGACCGAAAAAAAGCACGTCCAAGGTCACGGCGGTTTCCTATGACGGATACGAAATCTTCGCCGAACCGCAGCCCGCGGGCAGTCAATGGCAGGTGTCGGGACGGATCGAAAAGACAATCGGCGACACGGCCAAGGTACACCGCTTCATCAGGGCGGACACGTTACCCGACGAAGAAGGCGCAGCGAACGAGATGATCCGAAAGGCCAAAATGATGATTGACCAGCAGGGCGATACGATATTCGATTGACCGGGGTCCCGTCCCGGACGCCCCCCCAGAGTATGGACCCATAAAATCTCGTTTTCAGGTCGACCGGAAAATGGCTGTATCCAAGACGAAAAATCGCGGAAAAACCGGCTATGGAGGGCTTTTCCCGAGCTCTCCTGTGCCGGATTGATGCCTGAAAGCTAGAATTTATGGGTCCGTACACTGGTCTGCGAGACACGCGCTTTGAGGACTGGCGCACGAGAAGAGAGACCTCCCGAAAACACCGCTTGCGGCGCCCGCCGAATTCTGAAAGCCGACATGAAACGTAAAATAGTCTTGAGCCTGCCTAACCTGCTGACCTACGGACGCATTCTGGCTGTACCTGCGGTTGCCGCCTGTTTTTATTTCGAGGGCGTCACGGCGCGCTGGATCGCCCTGGGTCTTTTCATTGTGGCGGCCATTACGGATTTCTTCGACGGTTATCTCGCCCGGGCCTGGCAACAACAATCCGCCCTCGGGCGCATGCTGGACCCGATCGCCGATAAACTGCTCGTTTCCGTCAGCCTCCTGATGCTGGCCGCCGACGGAACGATCGGAAACTGGTCGCTTGTCGCTGCAATCATCATTCTGTGCCGCGAAATTCTCGTGTCCGGCCTTCGCGAGTTCCTGGCCGAGCTGCAGGTCAGCGTTCCGGTGACCAAACTGGCAAAGTGGAAGACGACGGTTCAACTGGTCGCCATCGCCTTTCTTCTGGCCGGCCCCGCGGGCGACACGATCTTTCCCTATACGACGCTGACCGGGCTGACCGCTCTTTGGCTTGCGGCCATCCTTACCCTATATACGGGATACGACTACTTCCGGGCCGGCATCGGCCATCTCATCACCGAATAAACTCAAGGCCGCGCCCCTGGCGTCGAGGCGAAGGATCATTTTCGAGAGGTCTCATGAATATTCGATATTTCGCCTGGGTGCGGGAACGCGTCGGTGTCGAGGAGGAAACAATTGATGTTCCGGGCAACGTCAAGACCGTCGCCGACCTGATCGCCCATCTCAAGTCGCTCGACGAAAACCATGCGGCGGCCTTCGAGGAAGACGAAGCCATCCGCGTTGCCCTGGACCAGATGCATGTGGAGCAGGACGCGGCTCTCGGCGATGCGCGGGAAGCGGCCTTCTTCCCCCCGATGACAGGCGGCTGAAACGTGACCGTACGACCGCTCGTCAGGGTTCAGCCGGAGGATTTCGATGTCCGCGAAGAAACCTTGCGGCTCACCGAAGGCCGCAAGGATGTCGGCGCACTCGTCAGTTTCACCGGGCTTTGCCGCGACGAGGCCGGCACCTTGAGCGCATTGGAACTGGAGCATTATCCCGGCATGGCGGAGGCCGAACTTGTCCGCATCTCGCAACAGGCCCTGGAACGCTGGCCCCTGACCGGCCTGACCGTTATCCACCGCCACGGAAAGATTGTACCGGGCGAAAATATCGTGCTGGTGATCGCCGCGTCCGCCCATCGTCGCGCCGCATTCGAGGCCGCCGATTTTCTGATGGACTACCTGAAGACCCGGGCTCCCTTCTGGAAGAAGGAACACTTCGTGTCAGGCAGCGGGGGACGCTGGGTTGACGCCAAGACCGGCGACACGGAAGATGCCGCGCGCTGGACCGAAAAAGAAAATCGCTCTTAAGACTTGCGCAACCTCAAGACGTATTATTGAAATTAGCAATATCCCGCCCTCCAGGTCCAAGGGTCTGGCTCCCTTCAGGCATGGCGCCTTTTTGATGGTTCTGACAACGTGAAACATACCGACGACCTTTCCAGCGCTTCCGCGGCCGGCTCAGACGGACACGCATCCCGCTCTTCGGGCAACGAGGAGGTCTTGCAGAACCCCGGGGTACCGATTGCCGAATTCGTGACCATCATCGCAATGATCATGGCCCTGAACGCCATGGCGATTGACGTCATGTTGCCGGCCCTTCCGGCCATCGGCGACGCGCTCAATATCGTCGAAGACAATCACCGGCAACTCATCCTGTTGTCCTATCTGATCGGCTTCGGCGGCGCTCAGCTTTTCTTCGGGCCGATCACCAATGCCTACGGCCGGCAGAAGGTCATGGTGGGCGGGCTTGCCCTCTACAGCCTGGCCAGCGTCGGCGCCATCTTCGCCTCCGACCTCGATCAGTTGCTTCTGGCCCGTGTCCTCCAAGGAGTTGGATGTGCCGGGGCTCGGGTGGCAGCACTTTCCGTCGTGCGGGATTGCTACACCGGTCGTCATCTCGGCAAGATCATGTCCCTGGTCATGATGGTTTTCATGGCTGTTCCGGTCGTCGCGCCGACAATCGGCCAGGCAATCCTGCTCGTCGCCGGCTGGCACTGGATTTTCGCCATGTTGCTTGTTTCCGGTGTCGCCATGCTTTTCTGGACGTCATCGCGGCTGCCGGAAACCCTGGTCGTCGAAAAACGGCGGCCAATGGTGCTTTCGAGCATCCTCGAGGATTATCTCACCGCTCTGAAGACCCGCGCATGCATTGGGTATTCGGTCGGAACCGCCTTCATTTTCGGAGGCCTGTTTTCCTTTCTGGCCATGTCACAACAGATCTTTGTCGACATCTACGGCCTGGGACAGATGTTTCCGATCGTCTTCGGCATAACCGCTATCACCATGGCGGCGGCGTCTTTCATGAACTCGCAACTCGTCGAGGCAATCGGCATGCGCCGCCTGTCGCATGCCGCCGCTCTGGTTTTTACCGCCGGCGGCGCCTCGCTCTACCTGCTTGCTTCGATCGGAGAGGTTCCCTTCCTGCTCTTCTTCGTGATCGCAACCCTGATCATGACGTCTTTCGGTTTCCTCGGCGCGAACTTCAACGCCATGGCGCTGGAGCCGCTCGGCGCGATTGCGGGAACCGCGTCCTCGGTGATCGGCTTTATCTCCACGCTCGGCGGTGCCCTTCTGGGCTACGTCATGGGCCAGCTCTTCGACGGCACCGTCCAGCCCCTGGGCCTTGCCTATACCATCTATGGCCTGTGCGCGATGGGGAGCATTCTCTACGCGGAGCGGGGTCGCATGTTCCACGCGCTGGACCGGCACGAAGACGAGCGTTGATCAAGCCACCTGAATGCCGATCTTGCCGATGAAGGACTTGGCCAAGAAGCTTTCCTGCGCCTGCCTCAGATCCCGCAACGGATAGACTTCGGCGACCACCGGCCGGATTTCCCCGGCTTCGATGTAACCGACAAGATCCGTGAAGACGGTATCGGGCTGGAACGTGCTTCCAAACAGCGACAGGTCACGCAGATAGAGCGTGCGCAAATCGAGTTCGACGATGGGACCGGCTATCGCCCCTGACGTGACATAGCGCCCGCCATTGCGCAGGGCATCGATCCAATCGTTCCAGCGGGCGCCCCCCACGAGATCGAGAACCACATCGAAGGATCGTGCGGGCAGCTCGGCATCCCGATCGAGCGTTTCGTCCGCGCCCAGAGCCCGCAGGGCGGACGCCTTCCCCGGGCTCGTTACGGCCGTTACATGCGCACCGCGCCGTTTTGCGAGCTGGACGGCCGCCGAGCCGACGCCTCCCGAGGCCCCGGTGACAAGCACCCGGTCCGCGCCGACCGCGCCGCGCTGGATCATGCCTTCCGCCGTGGAGAAAGCACAGGGAAAGGTCGCGAGTTCGACATCGCTCAGATCTGAGTCCACGGCGACGGCATCATGCGAAAGAACCGAGGTGTACTCGGCGAACGCGCCGTTGCGTTCCGACCCGAATGTCGAAACGCGCGAATCGGCGTCGCCTTCGGCGACCGATTGCAAAGCCCGCACCAACACCCTCTCGCCGACCCTGCCCGTTGAAACACCCTCCCCGACGGCAACGATCTCACCGCAGCAATCCGCACCTTGAACGAGAGGAAAGCCGAGCGGCGCACCCGTCCAGCTGCCGTCCGCATCTATATCCGCGGTGTAGCCGGCGGCTGCGCCTTCGGCGGTGTCCCCACGCACGGATTTCGAGTACCAGCCCGTTCGAGTGTTGACGTCGGTGTTGTTCACCGCCGACGCTCCGACCCGGATCAGGACCTCGTTTTCGGATGGCAGCGGAACCGGCAGGTCTTCCCGCCAGACGAGCCGGTCCAGTCCGCCATGTCCCGTCAGCACCATACCTTTCATGGTCCCACGATATATCATTTCGCCCTCATGAAGTAGAGTGTTCATTCTACTTGCATTGGTAGAATAGCCATTCTACCATGTCAAGCATGACGGACATCACGGAAAAAATCGCCACGGGACTGGAGAAAGCCTTTGCCGAACATGGCTTCGCGGAACCGAGTGTGGGCGACCTGCGCGACGCCGCCGGGGTCAGCATGCGTACGCTCTACAAATACGCTCCCTCAAGGGAAGACATGGTACGGGCCGCCCTGGAACACCGCCATCGCCGCTATCTGAGACTTGTTTTTGAAGATCTCCCGAGCGACCCGTCACTTGCCCTGCCGGCGGTGATCGACGCGATCGCCCGATGGATGGAATCGGAAGCCGCCCACGGTTGCCTGTTTCACGCGGCGGTGGCCGCCGCACCGCGCGACGAAAAGCTTTTGCAGCTCTTGAAGGACCATAAGGCCGAAGTGGCCGAACGCACCGCGCGCGCCGCCGGCCTCACTGGCAAGGAAACAGACCTCACGCTGATCCTCGAAGGCCTGACCCAGAGCTGGCCGCTCTACGGAAAGGCCGCAGTGCGGAGTGCGAAGGAACTCGGTAGAAAACTGGCGACCGCCGCCTGACATCACCAGCGACGTAGCAAAGACCGGACAACGAAAAAGGCGGGCCTCGGCCCGCCTTTCCGGTCGACATCCAATCAGGTGCTTTGGAGCTCAGCCGGCGGCTGCCTTGAGGACCGGCACATCCGGCTGCACCGCCGCGTCATAGTCTTCCATCAGGGTCTTGATGATCTCGCCGACCTCGAACGTATTGCCGGCGATTTCCGAAACCGGGGTGACTTCCGCAGCCGTTCCCGTCACGAAGCACTGTTCGAAGCTGGAGAGTTCTTCCGGCATGATCGCCCGCTCGATCACCTCGATGCCCCGGTCCCTTGCGAGACCGATCACGGTCTGGCGGGTAATGCCGTTCAGGAAACAGTCAGGCGTCGGCGTGTGAATCTTGCCGTCCTTGACGAAAAAGACGTTCGCACCGGTCGCTTCCGCGATCTGTCCGCGCCAGTCCAGCATCATCGCGTCGGCATAGCCCTTGGCTTCCGCAGCATGCTTGGAGATGGTGCAGATCATGTAAAGCCCCGCGGCCTTCGCCTTGTAGGGCGCCGTCCTGGGGTCCGGGCGCCGATAGTCGGCCATATCGAGGCGAATGCCTTTGAGCCGTTCCTCCGGCTTGAAATAGCTTGGCCATTCCCAGGCCGCGATCGCCAGGTGGATGGTGTTCTTCTGGGCGGAGATGCCCATCATCTCACTGCCGCGCCAGGCGACGGGGCGGATATAGGCGTCGGTCAGGTTCATCCTGGCGAGCGTTTCTTCCTTGGCTGCGTTGATCTGCTCCGCAGTCCAGGGAATTTCGAAACCCAGCATGCGGGCAGAGTCCAGGAGACGGTCGGTATGCGCTTCCGACTTGAAGATCCGCCCGCCATAAGCCCGTTCGCCTTCAAAGACACTGCTGCCGTAGTGCAGCCCGTGGCTCAGCACATGCAGTTTCGCGTCCGCCCAGGGAACGAACGCGCCGTCGTACCAGATATCCCCGCTGAGCTGATCGAAAGGCGTTCCAGCCATCGTTTTTCTCCCGCTCGCTCCTTGAGCGTTTTTGTTTTCGTTTACAGTGGCCACCGGCGCGATTTAACTGCGCCTCTGCTCTGCTGTATCTTTTTGCACAGCACGCCAACTATCGGTATCCTGAGGGCCACGGCGACGCTGATCGGATTCGTTTATCATCTGATGCCTTAAAAAGCACCTTAATGATCGATCATTTCGTTCATGGCTGCCAACAAGTAACAATCGACCAGAATTAAGTCAATATGACTGACATAAATTTCAAATCCGCAATTTCCACGAACACAGCCAGGCACGAACCGGCAGAGGGGAAACCGCCGGAGGCCGGTGACGAAAGTCCGCTTTTCTACGATCTCATAGAACTTCTGTTCTTCGCCTACCGGGACTTCACCGGAGACCCGGACGATGCTCTTGCCCGGTTCGAGTTCGGCCGGGCCCACCACAGGGTGCTTCATTTCGTCGACCGCAACCCCGGCATCATGGTGACGGACCTCCTCGGAATATTGCGGATCACCAAGCAAAGTCTCGGACGGGTTCTCAAGCAGCTCGTGGATGCCGGGATCATCGAACAGCGCGAGGGACATCACGACCGCCGCCAGCGACTCCTCTACACCACCGAACGCGGACATGCCCTTGCCGAGGATCTGACGCGCTTGCAGCAGACACGCCTTGAACGCGCCCTAATTGGCCTGCCAGATGGCAGCGACGAGATCGTCCGCAGGTTTCTCCTGCAGATGATCGATCCGGACTCCCGGTCGGATATCCTGAAACTGGTCCGAAGTCCTTTCAGCCTGAAGGACTGAGCGGACGCCCTTCAAGAAAGACGATGCATCGACGATGAGCCTTCAGGTGCCAGACGACAACGCCAGCCACATTCTTCTGGTCGACGACGACAAGCGGATCCGGGATCTGCTCTCCAGACTGCTCAAGGAAAACGGCTATCGCGTCTCGACCGCCGCCAATTCCGCCGAAGCGCGCACCTGCCTGTCGGGACTGGAATTCGATCTGATCGTGCTGGACGTGATGATGCCCGGCGAGACCGGTCTTGAACTGGCCGGGTCGTTGAGAGAAACCTCCGAAGTGCCGATCCTGATGCTGACCGCCAGATCGGAAGCGACCGACCGCATTGCCGGCCTGGAAGCCGGGGTCGACGACTATCTTCCCAAACCTTTCGAACCCCGGGAACTGCTCTTGCGGATGGCCGCCATTCTCCGCCGCGGCAACCAGCAGCCCGTCGTCGCGACAGAGGAAATCCGGTTCGGGCCGTTTTCCTTCAACGCCGTGCGTGGAGAACTGAAAAACGGCGATGCCCCGGTGCGCCTGACCGACCGGGAAAAACAGATCATGTCGATTTTCGCCGAGCAACCCGGAGCGACCGTTCCGCGCCACAAAATCGTCGGCGACGAAAGCGGCCTCGGCGAACGCACCGTGGACGTCCAGATCAACCGTCTCAGACGGAAGATCGAGACCGATCCCGGCAACCCGGTCTATCTGCAGACGGTCCGGGGCATCGGTTACCGTCTCGCATGCGACTGAGCCTTGAGCGCATGACGCGGTTCGCAACAGCGTTTGCCCGGCACTTTCGTATTGCGCTGGCGGACCGGCTGAAGCTTGTTTCGCGGCCGCTCAAACCTCTGGCGGTTCCCCTGCAGCCGGTCTTGCGCGGCTACCGGTCGGCCTCCCGGCTGATGTACAGGATCATGCCGAAAGGCCTGTTCACCCGCACGTTCCTGATCATCGTCGGTCCGGTCGTGATCCTGCAATCCGTTCTCGTCTTCGTGTTCATGGAGCGCCACTACCAGCTCGTGACCCGGCGGATGTCGGAAGCCGTGGTGCGGGAAATCGCCTCCGTCGTCTATGTCCTGGAGAACTACCCGCAGGACCCGGACTACGGCAAGATCGAGGGCATGGCCTCCAGGGCGCTCGGCATGTCCCTGACGGTCATGCCGCTTGAGCCCCTGCCGCCCCCCGCCCCGAAGCCGTTCTTCGACGTCATCGACAAGGAACTCAGCCTGGCGATCAGCCAGCGGATCGGCAAACCCTTCTGGATCGACACGGTCGGCCGCTCGCGCTTCGTCGAAATCCGCATTCAGCTTGAGGATTCCATCCTGAGGGTATTCACGCGGCGCAGCCAGACCTACGCGTCCAACTCGCATATTTTCCTGGTCTGGATGTTTTCGACATCCCTGGTCCTGGTTTTCATCGCACTGTTGTTCCTGCGCAACCAGATCCGGCCGATCGTGCGCCTCGCCAACGCGGCCGAAGCCTTCGGCAAGGGGCGTCCGGCAGACGACTTCCGCCCCAGCGGCGCCCGGGAAGTCCGCCGGGCCAGCCTTGCTTTCATCG
This sequence comes from Roseibium aggregatum, assembly GCF_017309185.1. GTDB lineage: Bacteria > Pseudomonadota > Alphaproteobacteria > Rhizobiales > Stappiaceae > Roseibium > Roseibium aggregatum_B. The sequence goes on from NZ_JAEKJZ010000007.1 coordinate 171,055, forward strand.
ACATGCGCCGGCGCATCGAACGGCAGATCGAACAGCGTACCACCATGCTCGCAGGCGTCAGCCACGACCTGAGGACCATCCTGACCCGGCTCCGGCTGCAGCTGGCCTTTCTGGGAGAAACTCCGGAAAGCGACGCCATGCGCAAGGATGTGGACGAGATGAGCCACATGCTTGAGGACTATCTGGCCTTTTCCAGGGGCGACGGCGACGAGGACATCCAGACAACGGATGTGGCGCTCCTTCTGGAGGAACTGGAGGAAGAAGCGGAGATTTCCGGTCAGGCGGTCACGACCCGTTTCGAAGGTCCCTCGGAAGCGCAGGTCAAGCGCCTGTCCATCAAGCGCTGCCTCTCGAACCTGATCGTCAATGGCTGCAAATACGGCAACCGGGTGGAGGTCGACGGCAGAATCGACAAGGACTGGCTGATCGTGACCGTCGACGACGACGGTCCGGGCATCGCGGAAGACCAGCGCGAAATGGCCTTCAGGGCATTTCACCGCCTCGATCTGGCCCGCAACATGGACGAGACCGGAAGCGGCCTCGGCCTCGCCATCGCCCGCGACATCGCCCGCTCCCACGGTGGCGAACTCTATCTGGAAGACAGTCCGCTCGGCGGCTTGAGGGCCAAGCTTCGGGTGCCGGCCTGATCTTCTCAGAAAAGTCTGCCGCCGATCGGCACGTCCTTGTCCGGGGTCAAGAGAACCACTTCCCCATCCTCGTCCGGCACGCCGAGCGTCAGCACTTCCGACATGACCGGACCGATCTGGCGGGGCGGAAAATTTACCACCGCCATCACCAGCCGGCCGACCAGCGTTTCGGGCGTATAGTGTTTGGTAATCTGCGCGGAAGTCTTTTTGATGCCGATGTCCGGACCGAAATCGATCCGCATCTTGTAGGCGGGCTTGCGCGCCTCGGGAAAATCCTCGGCCTCGACAACGCGGCCGACGCGTACATCCACTTTCAGAAAATCGTCAAAACTGATCTGATCGCTCACGAAAACGTCCTTTCATTCCGCGAGCGACCATGAACGGTCTGGCGGTCTGGCGCAAGGGCTGGTCAATGAGGCTTCGTTACGCAGAAACTGTATCAGGTTTCACGCCGGGCAAGCGGAGCGAGACCCGGGGTAGCACGGGGAAAAATCCGTGTCGAAAAACAGCTATGCTCTGGCGGGCGCATCGCCCGTCACATTGGCCTCGTCCACGTCATCCCTGTCCCGAGCCCTTCGGCCCCGGCGCCTTTCGGACGCTCTGTTAAGAAACGAACGAAATCCCTTCGCGGCCCGTTCCAGACCATTCAGGCGCTGCATGAAGGACGATCCCCGGTCGAGTTCCTTGTCGAGAGCGGCCATGGTGCGCGGCATGCCCTCGTCCTCTTCGCCAAGCCAGACATCCACGACACGGGCGAAGGCGACAGCCAGCCCTTGCGAAATCATGCCCGCCTTGAAGCCGGAAGCCTCGATGCCCGCGGCGATCAGCATCCAGCGTTGCGACTTGACCTCGATCTGGTTGAACTCCAGGGCCAGCGCCGGATCGCGCCGCGCCGCCGCATAGAGGGCTCGCACCGCATCCCGGTTTTTGCCCAGGGCGTCGATGCGGGTCATCAGCACATCGAACAGACGGTCGCGCGGAGGCTGGTCCGCCATGTCCTCGTCGCGCGCATCGAGTACTTCCGTGTCGACCGTCTCGGCAAAGGCGGCAACCAGATCCCGCCGCGAGCCGTAGGCCGCGCGCATGTCGGACAATTTGACCTTCGCGGCTTCCGCGATCATCGGCAGCGACACATCCTCATAGGGATGCGCGCAAAGAAGGTCCAGAAACGTCTGCAGGATCTTTTGCTTGGTCTTGGCGCTCACCATCTGCCGGTCTCCACGATTCATTCTGTCCAGAACATAGGAAACCGGGCCCGCGGCGAAAAGGGTGACCTGCCGCCGCAGTCCCGGCTTGACCGATTAATCCGCCAGTTCCTTCGCCCGCTTGACCGCGGCGGCGACGGCTGCCGTCATGACCGGTTGTATCCCTTCCGAGCCCATCAGCACCTCCAGCGCCGCGGCCGTGGTGCCATTCGGGCTGGTCACGTTTTGGCGCAGGATCGAAGGATGGTCCCCCGACTGATGCATCAGTTCACCGGCCCCGCACACGGTGGCGACCGCGAGCTCTTCGGCAAGCTCATCCGGCAGACCGGCCGCCTTCCCTGCCTGGCTCAATGCCTCGGCGAGATAAAACACGTAGGCCGGTCCCGATCCGCTGACGCCGGTGACCAGATCGATCTGGTCCTCGCTGTCGAGCCACACGACCTTGCCAACCGCGGAAAGCAGCCGGGCCACGTCCTCTTTCTGCGCTTCGCTCACAACGCCTGTCGGATAGACGGCGGTGATGCCGCGCTTCACCATGGCGGGCGTGTTCGGCATGCATCGGCAGACCGGTACATCGCCGAAAACCGACTGGAACTTCGCGACAGGCGTGCCCGCCGCGACCGACAGGACCAGCGTATCGGCAGCCACGGCCGGTTTCAGGCCGGGCAGCACCTGATCCATCAGCTGCGGCTTGACGGCGACCAGCACGATTGCCGCCGACAAGTCCTCCGGAACGGAGGCGACATGGCGGATGCCGTGCTGTTTCAACAGGGCGTCCATCTCTTCGGACAGACGCGGATCGCAGACCGTGACGGCTGAAGGGTCAACCCCTTCGGCCATCCAGCCCGACAACATCGCCCCGCCCATCTTGCCGGCTCCGACAAGAAGGAAGGGCCGTTCTTTGGAAAAACTCATGCTTCTCCTGCGGTTTCGAACAAGGCTGTGTTCATCGCCTCGGAGGCCGAGTGACCGGCCCAGACGACGAACTGGAAGGCTTGATAGAAACGTTCGCAGTTTTCAAGTGCATTCGTCAGCATCGCCTCGATTTGCGCCGAGGAAGCTTCCGCGCCGCCCGCCAGCAACAGAGACTGCCGGAACATCACGACATTCTCTTTGTGCCAGAGATCGAAATGCCCCATCCAGAGCTGCTCGTTGACCAGGGCCAGGAGACGGACGATTTCGGTTTTGCGGGGCTCGGTGACCTTCAGATCGAAGGCGCAGGCCAGATGCAGGGCCTCGACTGCTTCCATCCAGGAAAAGGACACATGGTAGTCGCACCAGCTTCCCTCGATCGAGATGGTTATCTCGTCCTCGTCCGACCGCTCGAAGACCCAGTCGTTCAAGGCGGCGACAGTCTCTATGGTATCGACGGGATTGCCAGGTCGCTCGAATTCGATCTCGATGAGGCTCATGTGCCTTCTCCCCTTTCGAGCCGGGGCCTTTTACCCGATCAGGATAACCGGGCGGGCCGCCGGGAAATGTCCCATGCCGGAGGAGCAAAACGCGTCCCTGAGTGGCCCTTGACGAACCGGTTCCGTCTTGCTCCGACGAATCCCTGTTATCATTGAGTATAGGTGCAGGAAGGAATTAAGGGATACAGACTATTTCGGCTGGAAAAGCTGAAACTTGTGGACGAGTCGGCAATAAATTTAGACATATTGCTCAAAAACATTGCAAATCCGCCAAGTGCAGCCGTCGTATTTCCGTCATCAACTTTCAACAAAAAACGGCTGCACCAGCGTCATTCAGGCGCTTCAGGCCTCCCCGTCGCTGCCGGCCTCGCCTTTTTCAAGCTTTGCCAGCCGCGATTCGAGCTCCTCGACCTTGTCGAGCGCCCGTATCGCCATTTCCTTCACAACCTCGTGCTCCTCCCGGGACACAACGTCCATATCGGACAAGAAGCGTTCCGCCTGAGCCTTGAAGGCGGTTTCCACTTCCCGGCGCGCGCCTTGCGCAACGCCGGCGGCATCGGTCATGAGTTTGGCGAAATCGTCGAGAAAACGGTTCGGGCCTTGGGTCATCCGACCCTCCTTGATCGGGAACAGAAGATATCTCAACAGGTATGAGGGTTTGGTCTCGACTTCAAGAACCAAATCCGCCGCAGCCCCTGAAGGCAAGGCAGGGCCGCAGCTTGACGCACGGAACAAGATGGCGCATGCGTTGCCCGGGTTTTGTCAACCGTTCCCAGGCCGTTTGAAAAGGGTCCGCCGTGCCACCGTTACTCGCCCTGCCTTTTCCCGCCATTGAACCGGGCATCCATATCTACGGACCGATCGTCCTGCGCTGGTACGCGCTCGCCTATATCGTCGGCATCGTTCTGGCCTGGCGCTACATGCGCGCGCTCGTCGTGAACGACCGGCTGTGGGCCGGTGTCCGTCGGCCGGAGCCTCTGGAACTCGACGATTTCGTCCTCTGGGGCACGATCGGCATCATCCTCGGCGGACGCCTTGGCTATGTGCTGTTCTACAATCCGGCCTATTATTTCGCCAATCCACTCGAGGCCTTCGCGGTCTGGACCGGAGGCATGTCCTTTCACGGCGGTTTCGCCGGCACGGTCATCGCCATGATCCTGTTCGCCTGGAAGCGTGGCCTGTCGCTCTGGACATTGTTCGACCTCGCCGGATGCGCCGCGCCCATCGGCCTGTTTTTCGGCCGCATCGCCAATTTCATAAACGGAGAGCTCTGGGGCCGCCCCACCGATGTCCCCTGGGCCGTTGTCTTCCCGACCGGCGGTCCCGAGCCCCGGCATCCGAGCCAGCTCTATGAAGCCGCGCTGGAAGGCATCGTGCTGTTTCTGGTGTTGCGCGTTTTGAGCCACCGCTTCGCGCTCCTTCAAAAACCGGGGTTCCTTGCGGGCGCCTTTGCCTTCGGTTACGGCGTCGCGCGCTCGATTGCCGAGCTCTACCGGGTGCCGGACGCCCATATCGGTTATTTGAGCGGTTTCCTGACAATGGGCATCCTCCTCTCCCTGCCCATGATCCTGGCCGGTCTCGCCACGATGATCTGGGCAAGCCGCAAACCCGGACCCTCCTCCCGTTGACCGGACTGAAGGAAAAGCTCAAGGCCCGGATTTCGGCGGAAGGACCGCTATCGGTCGCCCAGTACATGGCGGCCTGCCTCGGCGACCCGGAGGCCGGTTATTACACGACGCGTGAGCCTTTCGGCGCGAAGGGCGATTTCATCACGGCTCCCGAAGTCAGTCAGATGTTCGGCGAACTGATCGGCGCCGCCTGCCTGACCGCCTTTGAGGCGATGGGCCGCCCGGAACGGGTAGAACTTGTCGAACTCGGACCGGGGCGGGGAACCCTGATGGCGGACCTCCTGCGCGTCGCCGCCCTCAGGCCCGCCTTCCTGGAGACGGCGTCGCTCAATCTGGTGGAGACCAGCCCGAGGCTGCGCGAATTCCAGAGGCAAACGCTGAAGGAGGCCCCGCTCGTCGCCGCGCATCAAGATACCTTCCGCGATGTTCCGGACGGCCCGTTGCTCCTCGTTGCCAATGAATTCTTCGATGCCCTGCCGATTCACCAGTTCGTCAGGACCGAAGACGGTTGGCGCGAGCGGCAGGTCGGGCTGAACGAAACGGGCGACCTGGCGTTCGGCGCGGGCACCGCCCGGCTGGCCGATGCCGCCATCCCGCCGGACTGCGTCTCGAGCCCTGTTGGCACAATCCTGGAGACACAACCCGCCGCGAATGCGATTGCCGGAGAAATCGGCGCCCGGCTGGCGAAATACGGCGGCATGGCGCTCTTCATCGACTACGGCTATCTGAAGACGGCTCCCGGCGACACGCTCCAGGCGCTCTACCGGCACGCCCATGACGACGTTCTGGCCCATCCGGGGGAAGCGGACCTGACGGCGCACGTCAATTTCGAAGCGCTCGCATCGGCAGCCTCCGCGGAAGGCGCCACTGCGCACCCTCCCCTCACCCAGGGCGAATTCCTGCTGCGCTCGGGGCTTCTGGAACGCGCCGGGGCGCTCGGGGCGGGAAAATCCCACGAGGAGCAGGAAGCGATCCGTGACGCCGTCGAACGGTTGGCCGCGCCCGATCAGATGGGCGGGTTATTCAAGGTTCTGGCCGTCACAGGTCCGGAAATGAGCCTGCCGCCGTTTGACAGCATCCGCTGAAACGCACAAGGATCGTTGCGCAATATTCGAATCGCGCCCTGAACCGTCTTCGGGGGCCAGGCAGGACCAGAATGAAAATCGAGTCGGACTTGCTCAAGCTTGACGGCATACGCCATGGCTACTTCACCCGCGAAGGCGGCGTCTCGAACGGAATTTACGGCAGCCTCAATATCGGCCTAGGATCCAGCGACGAACGTGGCCATGTTCTGGAGAACCGCAACAGGGTCGCCTCGGCGCTCGGAGTGGACGCGGCCAACCTGGTGTCTCCCTACCAGATCCATTCGCCAGATGTGATCGTCGTGACGGGCCCCTTCGAAGATGGCGCCGACCGCAAGGCGGATGCGCTTGTCACGAAAACGCAAGGTCTGGCGATCGGCGTCGCGACAGCCGATTGCGGCCCTGTGCTCTTCGCCGATCCTCAAGCCCGGGTGATCGGAGCCGCCCATTCCGGCTGGAAGGGCGCCTTTGGCGGCGTCCTTCAGAACACCGTCGCGGCCATGGAGTCGCTCGGCGCGGCGAAATCCGGGATCAGAGCGGTCCTCGGCCCGACCATCTCGCAAGACGCCTATGAAGTCGGACCGGAGTTTCACGATCGCTTTGTCGCGGACAATCCGGAAAACACCCGCTATTTCGAACCATCCGGGCAGCCCGGACATTTCATGTTCGACCTCCCGGCCTTCATTACGGACAGGTTGCGGGATCTTGGGCTGAGACATGTCGGCGGCACCGGCCATTGCACGTACAAGGATGAAGACCGGTTCTTTTCCTACCGCCGCACCACCCATCGCAAAGAGCCGGACTACGGCCGTCAGATCAGCGCAATCGCCCTACTCTAGGAACACCATATGGCCCTTCACTTTTCCGATGCCGAATTCGCCAACCGCTTTGAAAAGCTGAAAGCCGCCATGGAAGCGGAAAAGCTCGATGCCATGCTCCTGTTCGCCCAGGAAAGCATGTACTGGCTGACCGGCTACGATACGTTCGGCTTCTGCTTTTTCCAGTGCCTGGTGGTCACCAGGGACGGTGCAAAGGTGCTCCTGACCCGCTCTGCCGATCAGCGGCAGGCCAAACACACGTCCAACATCCAGGACATCCGGATCTGGATCGACACGGGCGCCGCGAGCCCGGTGAGCCAGCTCAAGGACATGCTTTTCGACATGGACCTTCTGGGCAGCCGGATCGGCATCGAATACGACACCCACGGCATGACCGGAAAGGTTGCCCTTCAGATCAACGCGGAACTGTCGAGCTTCGCCGACATCTCGGACGCCTCACCGTTCATCCCGGCGTTGCGAGCCGTCAAGAGCCCGGAAGAAATCGTCTATGTCCGCAAGGCGGCGGAACTTGGCGACAAGGCTTACCATGCGGCGATGGACGAAATCCAGCCCGGAGCGGACGAAGGCTGCATTCTGGCGGCCATGCAAGGCGCGATCTTCGAAGGTGGCGGGGACTATCCCGGCAACGAGTTCATTATCGGCTCCGGAGCGGACGCCCTGCTTTGCCGCTACAAGTCCGGTCGCCGCATTCTCGGATCCCAGGACCAGATCACGCTCGAATGGGCCGGCAGTTACCGCCGTTATCACGCCGCCCTGATGCGCACGGTCGTTGTCGGTGAGCCGACGGACAGGCACCGGGAGATGTATGACGCTGCGCGGGAAGCTCTGGCGGCGGTGGAAACCCGGCTCGTTTCGGGAAACACCTTCGGCGATGTGTTCGACGCCCACGCCGCCGCGGTGGATGCGCGCGGAATGATGCCGCACCGCCTGAACGCCTGCGGTTATTCGCTGGGCGCGCGTTTCACGCCGAGCTGGATGGACACTCCCATGGCCTACAAGGCCAATCCGGCCGAGGTGAAACCCGACATGGTGATCTTCATGCACATGATCCTGATGGATTCCATCAGCGGAACGGCGATGACCCTCGGACAGACCTACCTGACCACGGAAAACGCTCCGGAAAGCTTATCCACCCTGCCTCTCGACCTTCCGGTCAAGTCAGGATAAACAATGGCGACTTTGCGGTGCGGCGCCGTTTTCTCCGGAAACCGAGCCGGCCGCTGCGACACGACACACAGACACATCGACAGCCAGGCCTCCTACATGCCCGACACGTTCCGCAAGCATAACACCGTCTTCCTGCGCTTCCTGGCAAGTCTGCTGCTCATGAGCGCTGTCGCCGCCTGTCAGTCCGCCCCCCAGCCGCCAAGTCCCGTTGCCACGGCGGCGCCCTCACCGTCCATCAGCGGACAGGCGGACGACGAACAGGGAATCACCTTCGCTTTCGAGCCTTTCACCGGTGCTCCGGGCAACATTGCCGACGAACTGTCCGAGTTCATCGGCCGTGAGGCCGGCAGAAACGGCATCACTCTCGTTCGCCGCGTCGGGGCCAGCGCGACCTACCGGGTCAACGGCTACCTGGCCGCGACGGGCCAGCCTTCGACCGGAACGGTTTTCTACGTTTTCGACATTGTCGACGGATCGGGACGCCGCCTGAAGCGGATATCAGGCACCGAAGCGACCAGCGGCTCCTCGGGCGATCCCTGGCGGGCGGTCAATTCGGGAACTCTCTCCCGGATTGCCAACCGCTCGATCGTCGAAATCAAGGCCTGGCTCAACCGGTAATCCCTTCTTAGCTGGATAACCAACTCGCCACCTTGTAAAAATTTAAAAAAAGCGTGTGACAGGGCTTCAGAGCTGTTGTCGTTCCGTGTGTTGATTGCTACAACGCCGCCGCCTGCCGGGAGTCCCCAGTTGAGTTCCCGGCATCTGCCAGTCGAGATTAGGTCGCAAGGCCTAGGCCCTTTCCGTGTGTTTGCAGCAGCCGGCCCTGCGTGCAAACCCGGTGTCGCACCAGAAGGATTTGCGGCTCATGAAGATCGTTGCGGGCAATTCCAACCGAGCCCTGGCTGAGGAAATTTCCAATTACCTGGATGTTCCCTTGGCGAAATGCCAGGTCCGGCGGTTTGCCGACCAGGAAATCTTCGTTGAAATTCAGGAAAATGTGCGCGGCGAGGACGTCTTCGTCGTCCAGCCGACCAGTTATCCGGCCAACGACCACCTGATGGAGCTGCTCATCATCATCGATGCTGCGCGCCGCTCCTCAGCCCGGCGCATCACCGCCGTGCTGCCGTATTTCGGCTATGCCCGCCAGGACCGGCGCGCCTCCGGCCGGACGCCGATTTCCGCCAAGCTGGTCGCCAACCTGATCACCGAAGCCGGCGCGGACCGCGTCCTGACCCTCGACCTCCATGCCGGTCAGATCCAGGGCTTTTTCGACATCCCGACGGACAACCTCTTTGCCGCGCCGGTCATGACCCGCGACATCAAGGAGCGCTACGCCACTGACAATGTCATGGTGGTCTCCCCCGACGTCGGCGGCGTGGTTCGCGCACGCGCACTCGCCAAGCGCATCGATGCGCCGCTCTCCATCGTTGACAAGCGCCGCGACAAGCCTGGAGAGTCTGAAGTCATGAACATCATCGGCGAGGTCAGCGGCTACGATTGCATTCTCGTCGACGACATCGTCGACAGCGGCGGCACGCTGTGCAACGCGGCCGAGGCTCTTTTGGCCGATGGCGCCAAGTCCGTCACCGCCTATATCACGCACGGCGTGCTCTCCGGTGGCGCGGTCGCCCGCGTTACCTCTTCGAAACTGAAGGAGCTGGTCATCACCAACTCCATCGAACCGACCGCCGCGATCACCGCTGCCGCCAATATCCGGGCCATCTCCATCGCCCCCCTGATCGGCGAGGCGATCAACCGCACGGCCCTGGAAAAATCGGTCTCCAGCCTGTTCAACTGAGCAGGACAAACACGATTTCATGTCAACGCCCGGCCACCGCCGGGCGTTTTCGTTTGCGGCAACGTCTCACTGAAAACCGGGTCTCAACGAAAGACCGCAGACACCGCGTATTCACCGGGCTGGTTTTCCGGCAGTCCCCCACGTAGATTGACGGCTGCAACCAGAGCAGTTTGAAAACCTGTCTGGACTTGGATTTTGACCGGGGGCAGAGAAACAACGTGAACCGTTTGCGGACCGCTGCCCTTGTTCAATTCCGCCGGATGACGGGTCTTTTGGTCGTCCTCATTCTCGTTCAAGGCGTCGGCAATGGACTCGCGGGGGCCAAGCAGGCGAACGGGTCTGAGCAAGCCGTGGCGCGCATGCTCATCGCGTCCGACGGCCTTTCCGCCCAAACAAACCTCGCCGCCAAAGCCATGGCCACCCGCTTCAAGGCCATCGTGACGAGCCATTTTGCCCTTGGAACCATGGCTCGGGACGCCCTTGGCTACGACAGGTTCAACCAGCTCGGGACGAAAAGGCAAAGACAATATACAGAGGCCTTCAAGGAACATCTGGCACAGGGATTCGTGCTCGGCGTTCGCCGATTGGGATCCGCCGTCTCGACGGTCCTCGGATCCAGAACGGCCCCGGGTGGCGCTGTCATTGTGGTCAGCCGCTCCCGGGTCGCCGGCCGCGAGAAAGACACCTTCTGGCACATGTGCCGCGAACATCCGGCTTTGGTCTGCGATATCGAGGTCGACGGCATCCGCGCTTCGGCCCGGCAAAGGGCGGCCTTTTCCCGTGTGCTGGAGGAACACGGCTTCGAGCGTCTCCTGACCGATCTTCGCTCGGGCGAACTTGCAGGGCGGATTTCATGACAGGCGCCTCAAGCATACGGAGCTTCCCGCCGAAGGGAAGCATAAGCGCACGGGATCTGGTCAAGACCTTCAATCGCGGCAGCACCCGGGCGCTCGACCATCTGGACTTCGGCGCGGCCCCCGGTGAGATGACAGCGGTCACCGGCCCGAGCGGCAGTGGCAAGTCGACGCTTCTTTATGCGCTGGCCGGGTTGATCGACCTGGAATCCGGCAGCGTGAGCGTTTCGGGCGAGACCCCGAGAACGCACGCGGAGTGGACGCGGATGCGCCAGCGCCACATCGGCCTGATCTTTCAGGACGACTGGCTGCTGCCGACACTGACTTGTGCCCAGAATGTCGAACTGCCCATGATCGGCCTGGAACACAATCAGAAAAGGCGGCGCGAACGGGTCGACGAATTGCTGAAACGGGTAAACGCTTCAGACCTGGCGGACCGCACTCCTGCCGGTCTGTCCGGCGGCGAGCGTCAGCGCGTCGCCATCGCGCGCAGTCTGGCCAACCGGCCGGAAATTCTGCTTGCCGACGAACCGACGGGCGAACTCGATTCCGGCAATTCCCAAATCGTGATGGATCTCCTCACGACACTGAGCACCCGCGAAAAGATGACGATCGTCATCGTCACGCACGATCCAAGAGTCGCAAGGGCCTGCGGCCGGCACTTCGTTCTTTGCGACGGAAAGGGAACCTACAGCGACCTCTCTTCGGAAACGGAAGCCTCGTGACCTTTTCCTCCATCGCCTATGCCAATCTTCGCTCTCACGCGGTTCGCACGCTCGCGACGCTCTTCAGCGTTCTGCTGGCCGTTGCCTCGTTTGTCGCCCTGATCGGCCTCGCCCGCGGGGTCGAGCAGTCCCTTCTCTCCGCACTGAACCAGCGCCAGACGGATGTGGTGATCACGGAAAAGGGCGCGGTCGACCTGATCTCCTCCATCGTCGATGAAGATCTGGCCGAACGGATTGAAGCCTTTGACGGCGTCTCGGACGCGGCTGCGGAACTGACCCGCATGACCTCTCTCGACAATGGCGGCTCCGCCGTCGTCGTCGCCTGGCATCCCGGCGCCTATCCCTGGCGGGCCCTGACGCTGTCGCAAGGGGCCCTGCCGGACGAACGGGCCGGAGAAGCCGCCGTTGTCGGCGAAGCCTTTGCCAACCGCTACGGCCTTGAGGTCGGCGATGCTCTCCGGCTCTTCCATACCGACTTCGAAATCCTCGGCATCGCCGACTCAGAGTCGCTGCTGACACGGAACCTCGTGATGCTGCCGCTTGCCACGGCCCAGCGGCTGACCTTCCGGGAGGGTCAGGCGACAGCCATCAACGTCCGTCTCGATCCGGCGCTTTCACAGGCGGGAAAAACGGCCGCGATCGAGCGTTTGAAGACGGGTTTTTCCGAATATGCAGTTGAAGATATTCAGGCGCTTGCAACCGGTCACACCTTCGCGCGCATTGCCGACGTCCTGTCGCGTTCGATCGCTGTGGTGGCCCTTTTGAGCGCGGTCTTCGCCATATTCAACACGATGAGCACGGCGGTCCGCGAACGCCGCGGCGAGATCGCGATCATGAATGCCGTCGGCTGGTCGCGCCAACAGATCGTCCTGCTTATCCTTCTGGAAGCCGCGGTTCTGTCCGGTGCGGGCGGCCTGCTCGGGTGCGCGGCGGGCGCCGGTGTGGCGCATGCGGTTGCCGGCTGGGACGCCGTTTCCGGGATTGTCGACCCCGCGATCAGCCCCCGCCTACTCGCCGAAGGACTGCTCATTTCCATTTTCATGGGTCTTGCCGGTGCCCTTCTGCCGGCGCTCCAGACGACGTCCCTGTCCCCCGCTTCCGTGCTTCGGGGCAAGTAATTCCCCAAATTCCCTCAGTCCTGGTGCAGATAGACCTGCACCCCTCTGGTGACGGAGCGGATCAGGTCGTCGCTATCGTAGGCATATCCGAACAGCTCAAGGCGGCCGAACCCCTGCACCTCATGCCCTTCGACCGTTCCCTGCGCCTTTACGGCACCTTCCCAGACCGGCGATGCGCCGAAGACCGGAATCTCCTGGTCGAGCGTGACCGGCTCGATGACGATATCCGTCCCGTATTGCGGCAGGACGAGGCGATGCCTGAGCGGATAGGCGGCGCCGCTTCTCCGGCTCACCCAAGGTGCATGAGGCAGCCGCTCGAACCGTCCCTCAACCTTGGCCGCGCCGTCGCCATCCAGACGAATGATGCAGGCATCCGCCGTTTCATGTCTCCCGGCAAAGCCCAGCCGCGAAACCAGGAAGTCCAGGCCGTTGTCGAGCGACAAACCCAGCCAGTCCCAGCCAAGCGGATATATGGCGCCGGCGCGCTTCGACAGAAACCAGTTGTCCAGCGTCGGCCCCCGCTGCCGGTCGATCCAGGCGCGTCCCCGGACCGCCCCGGTACCGGACTTCCCGTCGACCCGAAGCCGGGGACAGGAATAGTAGGAAAAAGCCGGCATGAAATCCGAACTGAATTGCGCGCCATCCTCACAAAGCCAGGGCCTCTCCGGTATCAGCGTAACGTCGAGCGCTCCAGCCGCCACCGCGTCACTCTGTGCGCCGGGCAGAACCAGCCGAAATCCGTCTCCATCTTCAAAAAACCGGAACCCGTCCCATTCGATGGCACATTTCTCCACGGAAACCTTCGCGCGTGTTTCCGCGAATTCAATGCCGCTGATCCTGGCGAAGCCGGCCGATGCAGCCATATGCTTGCGCAACAGGAAATCGCGGAGAAACCTCGGATACCTGGAATCGATCACTCTGGCGGCAATCGAACGGTAGACATCCGATAGGTCCGTCGAGGCGCGGCTGACCAGCTTCACGGTGGAGCCGTCTCCCCGCAACGTGTGAAAAAGCAGCATTTGTGCCGGGTCGCAGCCGGTGGTTTCGGAACGGACCTGAAAAAAGGCGCACATGAAATAGAGGTCGGGGCCGCCAGCCCCATCGATCTGCCCCTGCACGAACCACCACTCGATCGCCGCCTCGGGATCGGCTGCAAGCGTTGGAGGCCAGTTTCCGACCGTCAAGGGCTCAGAAGTCAAGTTTTATGCGCCTCATGCCTCGATTGGACTCCGATGGAATTCCAGTCTCCTGGTACCGGAACTTTTTTACCAATTGTTTCCGGCGGACAAGAGCTATAAGCAAACACTGTCGCTTTTCCAATAATACAGTTCAAGATCCACCACTTGCCTTATCTCCACGGTCCAACTTTGAAACTTCTTCTTGAAGAGGCTTGGTACAGGCAGGTGAAGCGCTGGTGGAGCGTTTCGCTTGCCGCACTTGTCTTGAGCGCTTGTAGCCATCGCACCGACAACGCGCCTTGTCCCACTGCGGAACCGCGGGATCCACCGGCCTGCCGGACCGACGCCGAGCCTTATCCCAGGGTCCTGGTGGCCGGCGCGGAAGTCGGCGCCCCGGTTTTTGGGCGTATCGCGTCGCTCATCCGGTGGCGCGACGGCTATCTGCACCGGCAACAGGACGCCAAGGTATATCTGCGCTCGAAATTACAGCCGCTCGATCTCGTTCTCGTCAGTTCCCGCGGCAAGGCGACCCACCGTTTGTTGCCCGGCACCTTCATCCACGTCGCCGTCTACCTGGGAACAGAGAAAGAGCTTCGCACGCTGGGCCTCTGGAAGGACGAAACCGTCCAGGCTCATGCGGATGCCATCAAAGCGGGAGACATCTTCATCGAAGCCGTTTCGGAGGGGGTCAGACTGGCGTCCGCGGACGAGGTTTTCAATGTCGATCAAGCCATTGTCCTGCGCCCTACCGTCGCCTCGCCGAAACGGAAGCGTGCGCTCCTCCGCCACTTTTTCTCGGAAATCGGCACCGGCTTCGACTTCCGTTTCGACGCCGGCGACGACGAGCGCCTGTTCTGCGCGGAACTCGCCAATCATGTTCTCGCAAATCAGGACATTCCCTTGCGCGAGGTTTACGGGCGAACGGCAATCGTTCCCGACGACATCGTCGCCTCGGCGCTGGAAGGCAGGTCCCGGCTTCGCTTCGCCGCCTATGTCTCCGCCGATAGAGAAGGCTGGACTGCCGGGAACAAGGCGGATCTGAAACGGGACTATTTTTCCACCTCCGCCGCGGCAAACAGCGGCGCCTGTTCCTGATCCGGCAACATGCGCACGAGAACCTCAGGGGGCAGATCGACCGAAAAAGGGGAGAAATCCGCGGTGCGCGTCACAAAACCATGACGGCAGACTTGCTTTCCGGCGGCCCTTTCTGTATATCCGCGCTCGCGCCTGCACCCCTGGAGGAGGCGCATCTGGACCGATCCCGGACAACTCAAGTCCTGAAGACACGGTGGTTCGCCGGTCCGCTATCCATACACTCGAAGGAGTTTTGCCATGGCTGCCAGCTATGAGCTGAAGGCGTCGGCACGGGACCGGGTGGGCAAGGGGGCCGCACGGGCGCTGCGTCGCGAAGGCCTTCTCCCCGCCGTTATCTACGGTGACAAGAAACCGGCCCTGCCGATCACCATTCCGGTGAAAGAAACCACCCTGACCCTGCACAAGGGCGGCTTCCTGACCCATATCGGCGTAATCGACGTCGATGGCGAGAAGCATCAGGTCATCGCCAAGGATTTCCAGCTGCACCCGGTGCGTGACGACGTTCTGCACGTCGATTTCCTGCGCGTTGCCAAGGGCGCAACCCTGACCGTTGAAATTCCGGTTCACTTCCTCAACGAAGAAGCCTGCCCGGGCCTGAAGAAGGGCGGTGTCTTGAACATCGTTCGTCACACAGTCGAAATGAACGTTCCGGCGGACAACATCCCCGAAGCGCTCGAAATCGACCTTGCCACCGCTCAGCCGGGCGACACGCTGCACATCTCAGCAGTCAAGCTTCCGGAAGGCTGCCAGCCGACCATCACGGACCGCGACTTCACCGTCGCGACCATCGCTGCGCCGGCCGGCATGAAGGAGCCCGAAGAAGAGGCGACTGAAGAAGGCGAAGAAGCAAGCGAATAAGCTTTTCTTCTGCTATACACCCGCAGGAGGCGGCCTCCGCCCCCTGCTTTCAAGCAGCCGTCCTCGGCTGCTTTTTCATTTCTGGTCCTGTTCCTCGAAAGACACGCCATGAAACTCATCGTCGGCCTGGGCAATCCGGGAAGCAAATACGAAGGCAACCGGCACAACATCGGCTTCATGGCGATCGATGAGATCCACAGGCGCCATTCCGGTTTCCAGCCGTGGCGGGCACGTTTTCAGGGACAAGTGTCGGAAGGCCGGCTCGGCTCCGAAAAGGTCCTTCTGCTCAAGCCATCGACCTACATGAACGAGTCGGGCCGTTCGGTCGGGGAAGCCATGCGCTTTTTCAAGATCGAACCGGAGGATATCGTCGTCCTTTACGACGAACTCGATCTGCCGCCGGCCAAGTTTCGCATGAAGATCGGCGGCGGCCACGGCGGCCATAACGGCCTCAGATCGATCACGGCCCATATCGGCGCGGACTACCGGCGTCTCCGGCTCGGCATCGGTCATCCGGGCGACAAGAAGCTCGTCTCCAATTATGTGCTCGGAGACTTCGCCAGGGCCGACCGGGATTGGCTCGAGCCGCTGTTGAACGAGATCGCCAATCACGCGGACCTGCTGGCAGAAGGCAAGGACAGCCAGTTCGCCAACAAGCTGACACTGACGCTTGAGCCGGAAAAGGCGCAACGCAAGGACAAACCCTCCGGGAGCGGCGGCGGCGCGAAGCCTGCAACACCCAAGGGCCAAAGCCATATCCGTCAGGCCCGCCAGCCAAAGCCTGTCAATGTCCCCAAATCCGGCCCGATGGCCGATATGCTGAAAAAACTGCTCGGTGGTGACAAGGACTGACCGGAGAGGCGCGAAAAATCAACCAGAACAAGAATATCCGAAGAGCCTCGCTTCATATTTTTGTCACGCCGGGCGCACATTCTGCCAAGCCGATGCACACGATGACAGTCCGGGAGGTGGTCATGCGTTTCCTGCTTATTTGTCTGGCGCTGGGTCTTTTCAACTCCGTTCCGGCTTCCGCATTTGAGCGACTTGAAGGTTATTTCATCGCGACGGAAACCTGCGAGGCTTTCCAGAGCAAGAACAAGCAGACGAACCCCGGCAACATCACGACGGCCCCGGACACAGCTTACAGGATGCTCGGCATCAACAAGCCCGGCGGCGACTATTTTCAGGTCGTGATCGAGGACGCCCCGGTAACCGCATCCCGATGGGTGAGTACCGGCTGCGGTCTGCATGTCGTCGAAGCCGGCACCCGAACCACTCAGCCCGATGTCGTTGAAGATGTCATCATCCCTCAGGACGGCCCAGAATCGACAGACAACCTGCTGACGTTGAGCTGGCAACCTGCCTTTTGCGAGATACGCTCCGGAAAAAAGGAATGCCGTGACCTGAACAACGGGCTCCTGCCGCACACCACGATGCAGATGTCGATCCACGGGCTTTGGCCGCAACCCAACGGCAACTACTACTGCGGCGTCCCGAAGAGCGTCAAAAACCTGGACAGTCCGGACAATTGGCATCGCCTGCCCGCGCCTGAAATCGATACCGAAACGGCAGACGAGCTTGCCGCGCTCATGCCTGGTTTCGCGAGCTTCCTGCACCACCACGAATGGATCAAGCACGGCACCTGCTACAGGGGCGCGGGCGGCGCCGACGAATTCTACGACGATACGCTCTACCTGACCGGGCTGGTGAACGCTTCCGGCGTGGGCGAGCTGTTCTTCAACAACATCGGTGAGGAAATCGCCGGTGCGCAGATCCGTGCGGCGTTTGACAAAGCCTTTGGAGAAGGGTCTGGCGATCGCGTCCAGATCAAGTGCCTCCAGGACGGCAACCGGAAGCTCGTCAACGAAATTTGGCTGAACCTCAAGGGCAGGATCACGCCCGAGACCGGTCTGGGTGAATTGTTGCTGGCCGCCGACACCACCGGCATGGGCTGCAGCGGCGGAATTGTCGATCCGGCCGGCACGCAATAGCCCGCGTTGTACAGACGCCTTGCGGTGACAAACTCTTGACCTGTCTCCTGCGCTCGGGCATGTAGCGCGGCAACAGTTTCAAAGCTAAACCGAAAGCGATCTCCCATGGGATTCCAGTGCGGCATTGTCGGACTGCCGAATGTCGGCAAGTCCACGCTTTTCAACGCGCTCACCAAAACCGCCGCGGCCCAGGCCGCCAACTATCCGTTCTGCACCATCGAGCCGAACACCGGTGAAGTCGCCGTTCCAGATCCGCGCCTTTACGCCATTCGCGGGGTTGCCGGCTCCAAGGAAGTCATTCCGACCCGCATCACCTTCGTCGACATCGCCGGACTGGTGCGCGGCGCCTCCAAGGGGGAAGGCCTCGGCAACCAGTTCCTGGCCAATATCCGCGAAGTGGACGCGATCGCCCATGTGCTGCGCTGCTTTGAGGACGACGACATCACCCATGTGGACGGCACGATCGATCCGTTGGCGGACGCCGAGACGGTGGAAACCGAGCTCATGGTCGCCGACATGGAAAGCCTGGAACGCCGCATCGCGCCTCTGAAGAAGAAGGCGACCGGCGGCGACAAGGAAGCCAAGGCTGTCCTGCCGATCATGGAAGCCGCCCTCGCCCTGCTCATGGATGGCAAACCGGCCCGGATGCTGGACGTGGCGGATGCCGAGGAAGCCAAATTGCTGAAGGGCCTCAATCTGCTGACCTCCAAGCCGGTGCTTTATGTCTGCAATGTCGACGAGGCTTCGGCGGCGACCGGCAACGCGCTTTCGGAAAAGGTCGCCGAAATGGCCAAGGCGGAAGGGGCCGCCTCCGTGGTGATCTCCGCAGCCATCGAGGCGGAAATCTCACAGCTCGACAAGGATGAGCAGGAAGAATTCCTGGAGACCATCGGCCTGGAAGAACCCGGTCTCGACCGGATGATCCGCACCGGCTACGAATTGCTCGGCCTGATCACCTATTTCACCGCCGGCCCGAAGGAAACCCGCGCCTGGACGATCACCGAGGGCACCAAGGCACCCGGAGCCGCCGGTGTGATCCACACAGACTTCGAACGCGGCTTCATCCGCGCCCAGACGATCGCATATGACGACTATGTCTCGCTTGGCGGCGAAACGGCGGCCAAGGAGGCCGGCAAGGCGCGCGACGAAGGCAAGGAATACATCGTCAAGGACGGCGATGTTCTGTTGTTCAAGTTCAACACGTAACAGCCGATCCGCCAGTTCGACGGATATCATCTTTCTCCAAAGTCACCCCGGGCGAGCATAGCGAGAACCGGGGCCTACTCATTTCCAGAGAAATGAAAGTGGAGTGGAGGAGCCCCAAGTTCCCATGACTCACCCGCGTGCCGAGAAGCGAGTAGGCCCCGGCTGTGCGCTTACGCTTGGCCGGGGTGACACGGCTCCTGGTACGCAGCTCGGTGGAGAAAATCCCTGAACCACCCTACCGGCTTGCCGCGTAGTAGGACACCCGCCGCTCCAGATAGGCCAGCAGCTCCGAGACCGTAAACGCCATCGCGAACAGCACGATCAGCACCGCCCAGAAATGGGCCATCAGGAAATTGTTGGCGTAGAGTTCGAACAGCGCCCCGAAGCCGACGATCGAGATCAGCAGCTGGCCGATGATCACGCCCTTGACGGCCCGGATCACGCCGATGCGCACCCCGCCCAGGATTTCCGGCAACGCCGCCCAGAAATAGATCTTGTAGAAGGCCTGGAACGGGTTCGCCCCGTAGCAGCGCGCCATCTCGACCAGCGACCGGTTGATCTGCAAAACCCCTGCCCTGGCGTTCAGGATGATGATCCAGATGGCAAAGAGCGTCGTCGTGATGATGATCGACTTCATGCCGAAGCCGAACAGCACCATCAGCACCGGAACCAGTGCCGTCAGCGGTGCGCTCAGGAACATGTTGACCCAGGGCAGCAGCAACTCGTCCACCAGCCGGCTCTTGCCCATCAGGATGCCGACCGGAATGCCGATCAGGACGGCGGCCAGAACGCCCGCGGCGAAGGCCTGGGCCGTCTCGGAGAGCGCCTTGAGGAACGGCGCCGTGCCGATCACCGAAAACAGGGTGACCACCACTTCCGACAGCGGCGGCACGAAAAAGGTCAGACCCAGGCGGCCGACGATCTCCCAGACGAGCGCCCAGAGGATCAGCGAGGACATGGCGGGCAGCCGGTAACCGAAGACGATCATTCCTGCCTCCTATTCCACGTAGCTGCGCAGCGAGGCCCAGATACTGTCGACGATGTCGAGATACTCCGGGTCCCGGCGAATATTGTCGACGTTCTTGTGCCTGAGGTCCGCCGGGCGGATGATTTCGGAGACCCGGCTCGGCCTCGGCAGCAGGATCGCGATCTGGTCCGAGACGTAGACCGCCTCCTCGATGGAGTGGGTCACGAAGATGAAGGTCTTGTTCTCGTGCTTGACCAGGTTAAGCAGATCCTCCTGGAACTTGCGCCGGGTCTGTTCGTCGACCGCCGAGAACGGCTCGTCCATCAGGAGCACGTCCGCGTCCACGGCGAGAGCCCTGGCCAGACCGACCCGCTGGCGCATGCCGCCGGACAACTCGTGCGGGTAGGCTTTCTCGAAGCCCTTGAGGCCGACTTCGGCGATGTATTTTTCGGCAATCGCCTCCCGCTCGGATTTCGCGACACCCCGCAACTCCAGACCGAAGGCGGCATTGCGCAGCACATTGGCCCAGGGCAGCAGCGCGAAATCCTGGAACACGAAGGCCCGGTCCGACCCCGGACCCGTGACCGGTTTGCCGTTGACCTCGACTTCCCCGGCCGTCGGCTGCAGGAGACCCGCGATGATCTTCAGCAAGGTGGTCTTGCCGCAGCCGGACGGCCCGAGCAGCGAGGTCAACTGGCCGCGCGGGAATTCCAGCGTCAGGTTCTTGAGGGCTTCGACGGAGCCATAGGTCTTGGAGATCCCCCTGGCGACCACGGCGTTGTCGGCTTCCTGCGCTCCGGGGACATCCACGACTTCTTTAATCTGAGGCATAACCACGGACATTTCCTTCAAAGAGATAGACTTCGAGCCGCTCCAGCAAGTTCAGGAACAGGACGGCCAGAAGAATGATGGAGAAGATCGCCGCGTACATGGCGGGGTAGTCCGCGATCGAACGGCTGTAGGTGATGATGTCGCCGACCCCGGTCGGCGTGATTTTCAGTTCGGCCAGCACCGCTCCGATGAACCCGGCGGAAACACCGAGCCGCAACCCGCTGAAAATCACGGGCGACGCCGCCGGAACAATGATCTTCACGATGATCTCCGGGTCGGAGGCGAGAAACGACCGGCCCATTTCCTTCAACGAGGCGGGTGTGTTGCGCACCGCGCCGGCCGTGTTGAGCACGATGACGGGCATGGCCATGATGCAGACGACGAAGACCTTCGATGTCAGGCCGATGCCGTAGGCCATGACGAGAAGCGGAATCAGCGCGGCCAGCGGCGCGGCCTGCATGACGATGAAGATCGGCGAAAACAGCCAGTCGAACCTGCTGCTGAGCCCGATCCACAGACCGAGGCCGATCCCCAGGAAGGCCGAGATGGCAACTCCGACCACCAGAGGCCTGAGGGTTTCGAGATAGGCGGTGAACAGCGTCCCGTCGGCGGCCATGCGGGCGAGCGCCGACATGGATTCCAAAAAGGTCGGAAAGGCGTAGCTGACCGGGATCATGCCTGCAACTTGCCAGGCCCCGAACAGGACCAGCGCGGACACGATCTTGAGCCAGAAAGAACGGCGTACCATAGGTCTCGTTCCCCAATCTCTTGCATCGGGATTTCAGGTGAGGAAGGAGGCCGCCCGTTTGGCCGGCGGCCTCACGCTCGGCTTACCTGGACGCTTGCTCAAGCGGCGCGAGGTACCAGAAGTCCTCGACCTTCAGCGTGGACGGATCGCCCTCGAGCTGGCCCGCGCGCGCATACCAGTCGAAGTCCGCCTGGGCCGCCTTGAGACCGCCGCCGTCCGGATCGTAGAGACCGCCCTGGACTGCGGCGGCATAGAACTCGTCCAGGTTCCCGAGGATCTCCGGCGGCAGTTGCCCGATGGGCCCGTTCGGATCGGTTTCCCTTGAGATGATCGACGGGTCCTCGGTCATGTCCTGCCAGACGCTCAACAGGGCACTGACGAAGATGTTGACGTCTTCCTCGTTGTTCTTGATCCAGTCCAGATTGGCGAAGAGCGCCTCGTCGCTGGCCTCGACCTCGAACATGGGCAGGACGTTGAACTTGTCCCCGGCGATCTTCATGACCTTGTTCTTGTTCGACAGGTCGATGATGGTCGCATCGGTCTGCCCCGCCATCAGGGCCGCGACCCGGTTCGAGGAGCCCGGCACATAGGACCGGTCGCCGAACTTGATGTTCATCTTCTCCTCGATCACGTTGGCGATGGAGTCCGTCCCCCCGCCCCGCGAATGCAGCATGATCGGCTCGCCGTTGAGGTCTTCCAGCTTGCCGTATTTCTTGGACGTGACCGGGAAAAACTTCAGCTTGGAGAGCTGGAACACGATGCGGATCGGCGCCTTGGAGCGCTGCATCGCGGCGTAGGGTGTCCCGAAGCCGATGTCCATCTGGCCGCTCAGGACGGCCTGGATGGCGAGTTCCTCATCCGAGAACGCCGTCCATTCATAGTCGAGACCGTTGGCCTTGGCCCGGTCGAGCGCGACAAAGAAGGCGGCGAGTTCGTCGGACGGCGTTTCCGCCAGGGCAATCTTGATCTTGCCCGCTGCCTCCACCGGATTGGCCAGCAGGGCAATGGCAAGCGGAACGGACGCGGCGGCCGCGCCCAGTTTGCGCAAAAAGGACTTCATGGTTTTCCTCCCGAATGTGGACCCCTCCAGGCCCGTTTGTTCCGTGTCGCCCCGGCACGTTTCGGCTCTGTCCGGCGGCACGAAAAAAGCTTGTCGTCTTCACACCTCCCCAAACAGGCGCGCGGACACCGAACTGATGTGCTGCCACATGGCATCGTGCGCAGCCTTCGGATCGCGTGCGGCGATCGCCGCGCAGATCCGGTCGTGTTCGGCAAAACTCGTGTGGCTCTCCGGCGGGCGCACCGTCTCGCGAATGACGGTGTTCACGGCTACGGCCCGGCGGACCTTGTTCAGCTGCTCGAACAGGGTGAGAAGCAGAATGTTGTCGGTCGCCTCGGCGATCGCATGATGAAACAGATCGTCCTGGGCCTCGTAGTCCTGCCAGGTTTCCGCCGCCTTCGCCCGGTCCTTGATTTCGGTGATCTTCTTGACGGCCTGGCGCGACGCATTGATCGCGGCCTCCCGCGCGATCACCGCCTCGATACACTGGCGCGCCCGCATCATCTTGACCGGCGTGATCTGGTGGCCGATCTCGGCAAGGAGACTGAGATCCAATCCATCCTCCCGCCCGTCGCCTTGCTCCGCGACAAACGTGCCCTTGCCGACATGGCGCCAGATCGCCCCTTCCCGCTCCAGGGCATCGAGAGCCTTGCGCAGGTTGCTTCGCGTCACGCCGAGCCGGCCGATCAACTCGCGCTCGGCCGGCAGCCGGTCACCCGGTGCAAACGCGTGCTCCGCGATGAAGTCCTTCAAGAGTTGAACCGCACCATTGCGGTCCGAAGGGTCCGGACGGGTTAACACGAAGGCTGTCTCCCTTTCGGCTTCAGGTGATCAATTACGCAAATTGATCAACCAATACAGGATCAATACAGCTATTAAGGTCGAATCAATTCGGATATGCAAGAAAAAATCGAAAACAAAAAAATTGGTTGTGATTGATCTGAAATTGATTAGGGTCATCCGTAATCAGAACAAGCGGAGGTGTCGAATGTCTGAGTTTGTGATTGAGCCGCCAAAACCGGTAACCTTGCCCGTGCAGGGCTCGGGTGGATTGTTTCCCGTCCGCCGGGTCTATTGCATCGGCCGGAACTATGCGGCCCATGCCGTTGAAATGGGACACGATCCGGACAAGGAACCACCGTTCTTCTTTCAGAAAAATCCGGACAACCTGGTCGTCACGAAGGAATTCCCCTATCCGGCGAAATCGGAAGATGTGCATTTCGAAGCCGAGCTGGCGGTGGCGCTGAAATCCGGCGGCACGAATATTCCGGTCGGACAGGCCCTCGAGCATGTCTATGGCTACGGTGTCGCCCTCGACATGACCCGGCGCGACCTGCAGGGCGTGGCGAAAAAGATGGGCCGCCCCTGGGAAATCGGCAAGGCCTTTGAAAAGTCGGCGCCGATCACCCCCCTTGTCCCCGCTCAGGATACCGGCTCGATGAACAGCGGCACGATCAAGCTGACCCTCAACGGCGGCCTGAGGCAGGACGGCGATCTCAACCAGATGATCTGGAAAATTCCGGAGATGATTTCCTATCTCTCGGAATACTTCGAACTGGCCGCAGGCGACGTCATCCTGACCGGAACGCCCGCGGGCGTCGGTGCGGTCGAAAAGGGCGACAGGATGGTGGTGACGGTCGACGGACTGCCTTCTCTTGAAGTCACGGTCGTCTGAACCCACGGCACAACGAGATAAGCCCGCCGGCAGGCCGGCGGGTTTTTCAATGGGCGATTTCCGGCCGGGCCAGCCCGGCCAGCTCCGGCCCGGGCCCATTATCGTCAGCGGGTTCGGCCCCTTGTGGTTCACCCACCTTTCGACGGCCTTGCCGAACTCTGCACATCCTCCCCGGACCATCCGGCTTTCTTTCGGAACCCGAGCCCCGTTTCCCGCGTTATCCTGCCGGCGGGATGAAATGTCCCTGTCGCAGATCCTTTTCACCCTGGCGCCATCTCTGTCCTGCCGCGAAGGGAAATGGTGTACGAACCCGTCCTGCGCCTTCCCTTGGGATGAAGATTTGGTCATGGTCGGCGTGAACATACTTCCAGAGGGACCGGACCTTTCGTGACATTTGACCAGATTGCTCTCTTCGTCCTGTTCGGCCTCGTCTTCACCCTGCTTGTCTGGGGCCGTATCCGCTTCGATCTCATTGCCTTTGCCGCGCTGATCGCCGGTGCGCTGCTCGGGCTTGTTCCCTCGGGAGAGATCTTTTCCGGCTTCGGTCATTCAGCCGTCATCATCATCGCGCTGGTGTTGATCGTTTCCAGGGGCCTGATGAATTCCGGCGCCGTGGAACTGATCGCCGGACATCTGCTGTCGACCTCTCGCGGTCTTTCCGCGCACATCGGCCTGATGGCTGTTTTCGGAGCCGGGCTTTCCGGTATCATCAACAACGTCGCCGCCCTCGCCCTTTTGATGCCGCTGGACCTGGAAGCGGCCAAGAAGGCCGGCCGATCGGCGGGCCTGACCCTGATGCCGCTCTCCTTCGCGACGATCCTCGGCGGCATGATCACCCTGATCGGCACCCCGCCGAACATCGTGATTGCCGAATACCGCGCCAGCGCGCTCGGCGCCTCCTTCGGCATGTTCGACTTCACGCCCGTCGGCCTTGTGGTCGCCGTCAGCGGCATCGCCTTCGTGACACTGTTCGGCTGGCGCCTGCTGCCCAAGCACATCCGCGAGGCGCCGGAACGGGAGGAATTCGCCGAAAGCCTCTACTCCGCTGAACTGCGCGTGGGAAAGGTCGACGAGGACAAGCCTCTGACGGTCGGCGACCTGCATCCGATCGCGGATGAAAAGGACGTCGTCATCATCGGTCTGGTCCGGAACGGACGGCGGGTCAGGGGCTTTGCCCGCCGCGAACAGATCAGGACCGGTGATTTTCTGGTGGTGGAAGGCGACCCGAAGGCTATAGAAAGCTTCATGGGTGCCGCCAAGCTCGATTTCGCGGGCTCCGAACGCCACAAGGGCGGTCTCGGCGGAGGTGCTCTTTCCCTCATCGAGGCCATCGTGCCCGATCATGCAAGGATCACCGGACACTCCGCGGTCGGCATGCGGCTGTTACACGGACATGACGTGACCCTGCTCGGGATTTCCCGCCAGGGACGCCGGATCCAGAAGCGGGTCCGCCACGAGCACGTCCGTCCGGGAGATGTGCTTCTGCTGCTCGGGGCAGAGGAACGGCTCGACCAGGCCTGCACATGGCTCGGCGTGCTGCCGCTTCTCGGCCGCAAGACGAGCGTGATCCAGCGCAACAAGGCCTGGCTTGCCATCGCCGGCTTCGTCCTGGCGATTGCCGCCGCTGTCGCCGGTCTGGCCTATCTGCCGGTCGCCCTCGCCGCCTGTGTCGTCCTTTACGCCGCGACCGGACTGATCGGCGGCTCCGAGGTCTACACCTCCGTGGAATGGAAGGTCATCGTGCTGCTCGGTTCGCTGATCCCGCTCGGCCAGGCATTCGAGGATGCCGGCAACGCGCAACTGATCGCCGACGGCATCGTTACCCTCACAGCCGGTGCCCCCGCCTGGGTCACCCTGCTGGTTCTCATGGCCGTCACCATGACGCTCTCCGACTTCCTCAACAACGTGGCGACCTGCCTGATCGCCGCGCCGATCTCCGTGCAGATCGCCGGATCGCTCGGCGTCAACGCCGACCCCTTCCTGATGTCGGTCGCCGTTGCAGGCTCCTGCGCCTTCCTGACCCCGATCGGCCACAAGAACAACACCATCATCATGGGGCCGGGCGGCTACAGTTTCGGCGACTACTGGCGCATCGGGCTACCATTGGAAATTCTGGTTCTGGCGGTCTCCGTTCCCGCAATTCTGGTCTTCTGGCCGCTTTAAAACCTTACCCGGTTGACGTGAGCGGCTTCGACGAACACGCCCGGCCGATTCCAGGCCAGGCGTCTTTTCGGCGAATGCGGTCAAGCCGCCCGCTCTTTGCCCGCCCGCCCGCTGAGGTCTGCCACAAGCTTGTCCACGACACCTTCGGCCGACGCGATCGAGGCTTGAAGACGCTCATCGGCGAATTCGTCAAATTCGACCGCGACCGAATGGACGTCGGTGATACCTAAATAGGAGAACGCCGTCTTGATGCCTGGCTCGACATGGTTCCTGTTCGCCAGGCGCCCGCCCGCTTCGTAGCCGTAGTCACCGCGAGAAGAAAGAATGACCAGGGTCTTGTCGGCTGGAACCATCGGCCAATAGGGTTCGCCGGGCCTTGACCGATCAAAACCGAACGTTCGGCCGACCCGCACGATATTGTCGATATAGGCCTTGAATTGGGCCGGCACTCCGAAATTGTACATCGGCACGCCCGCAACAATGACATCGGCCTGCAAAAGCTCGTCGACAAGCTCGTCGCTCTCGGCGAGCACCTCGCGCATCCAGTGTTCCCGGTTTTCCGGCGGGGTGAATGCGGCGTGAATCCAGCTTCCGCTGACGGCTTCAGGCGGTTTCGCACCCACATCGCGATAAACGACCGCGTCACCCGGCCGCCTGGCTTTCCAGCCTGAAACGAAACGGCGGGACAGCCGCCGGCTGTGCGAGCCGAAGCGATGTTCGTCGGACCCGCCGGAGCGCGCGCTGGAATCGATATGTAGTAGGGTTGTCATGTTCTCTCTCCGTCTAGCGCATGCGCGCATCAACCTGATTGAAACTCACTCATGGACAACCGGCGCCGTTGCCTGACATCAAGTTAGGTATTATTTCTGACACTCACAAAATCGAATTCCTCACGCATCGGCTGAATCAAATTCATCTATGAACAAGCTTCCACCCCTTGCGTCCCTGCGTGCCTTCGAAGCCGCCGCGCGCCATCTGAGTTTCAAGCGCGCGGCGGAAGAACTTGGCGTAACGCCGACCGCGGTCAGCCACCAGATCAGGCTGCTTGAAGACACGATCGGCATGCGTCTGTTCGAGAGGTTGCCTCGCAAGGTCGCGCTGACGGAGACAGGCTCTCAGCTTTATCCGGTTTTCCGGGATGCATTTTCCTCCATGACTCGGGCGCTTGGCAGCGTCACCCGGGAGGGGAGCCGGAAAGCCTTCACGCTAACCTCAACCACGGGCTTCACGGCCAAATGGCTCGTTCCACGGATAGCAAGATTCAACGCAACCCATCCCCAGATCACGTTACGGCTTTATCCAAGCGATGCCGTCACGGAGCTTGGCACCGGTGCGGCCGACTGCGCCATCCGCTACGGCAAGGCCCCATTTAAGGGCCTTGTTGCCGAACCGCTTTTCACAGAACGTTTCGCGCCGGTCTGCAGCCCGCTTCTGGAGATCCGCAACCCGGAGGATCTTTTCAATCACACGCTGCTCCATTCGGAATGGCGCAGAAACGACGAATTCACACCCAGTTGGAAAAAATGGTTCGGCCATGCCGGGCTTTCCGGGAAGGTCCCTGAGGTTCAAACCATCCTTACCGATGACAGTCACGTTATTCAGGCGGCGGTCGCCGCTCAGGGCATTGCGCTCGCAAGCACCGTATTGGTGCGCGAAGAGATCGAACAGGGTCTCCTCATACAACCCTTCGCTCCGGAACTGGAGGGCTTGACCTACCATTTCGTCTATCCGGAAACCATGTCGGAGGATCCAAACGTCATGGCGTTTGGCAACTGGCTGCTCGAAGAACTTGCAGGGACACCGAAAAAGCTGCGGACTGACCGGAAAGAAACAGTTTAGGGTACGGACCCTGACCCCACCAAGGAAAGAGCATGAGCACCCCCAAACGCATCCTGTTCACCGGCGGCACCGGCAAGGCCGGGCGGCATGTTGTTCCCTATCTGCTGGAGCGCGGCCACCGGGTGGTCAACGTCGATCTCAAGCCGCTGGAGCATCCGGGCGTCGACAACCTGACTGCCGACATCACCCGTTCGGGCGAGATGTTCAACGTCATGACCAGCTACGCCAATTTCGACGAGCTGGAACCTGGCACCGGCGTGCCGAGGTTCGACGCGGTGGTCCACTTCGCGGCCGTTCCCCGCATCCTCATTCACCCCGACAACAGGACCTTCGAGGTGAATGCGGTCGGCACATACAATGTGATCGAGGCGGCGGTGAAACTGGGGATCCGCAAGATCGTCATCGCGTCTTCGGAGACCACCTACGGCGTCTGCTTCGCCGACGGTATTGCCGACCCGAAGGTGCTGCCGGTGGAGGAAGACTACGACGTCGACCCGATGGACAGTTACGGCCTGTCGAAAGTCGTCAACGAGCAGACGGCCCGCGCCTTCCAGCGCCGCTCCGGCTTCGACATCTACGCGCTCCGGATCGGCAATGTCATCGAGCCGCATGAATACGACCGCTTCCCGGATTTCTTCAGGAATCCGGCACAGAGGCGCCGGAACATCTTCTGCTATATCGATGCGCGCGACCTTGGCCAGATCGTCGACCTGTGCCTGGAAAAGGACGGTCTCGGCTATCAGGTTTTCAATGCGGGCAACGACACCAATTCCGTCGACATTCCCAACACCGAAATCCTGAAACGTTTCTTCCCGAATGTCCCCTTGAGCCGTGAGCTCGGCAGCCATGAGGCACTCTTTTCCAACCGCAAGATCCGCGAGATTCTGGGCTTCAGGGAAGAGCATGACTGGCGGAAATACGTTACAACGTGAGAAACAGGACCGAGCCGCTTTCCACCATGCTCCATTTTGAAGATTTCGCCTCCGGACAGAGCTACGACCTCGGCTCGCTGACGGTCACGAAGGAAGACATTGTCGACTACGCGGCCGAGTTCGATCCGCAGCCGTTTCACCTGGACGAAGATGCCGGCAAGGCCTCGCTTCTGGGCGGTTTGGCCGCGGCCGGACTGCATTCCGCCAGCCTCGTCATGAGGCTGGTCGCGACCGGCCTTTTGAACAAATGCGCGAGCCGCGGGTCCCCCGGGATCGACAAGCTTTCATGGCGACGTCCGGTTTATCCGGGCGACACCTTGAACGCCACGCTCGACGTACTGGACACGCGGGCCCTGAGAAGCAGGCCGGATCTCGGCATGGTTTTCATCAAGGTCACGGCTGACAATCAGAACGGTAAAACGGTTCTGCGCTGGGAAAACCCGATCCTGATCGCAAAACGGAGCCCGGCCCCATGACCGCCTTTTTCGAGGATATCCAGATTGGCGACAGATTCGAGCTTGGCAGCCACAGCTTCACGCGGGAAGAAATCGTCCGTTTCGCCGAAAAATTTGATCCCCAGCCGTTTCACCTGAGCGAGGAAGCAGCCGCGCAAACCCATTTCGGACGCCTGTGCGCCTCCGGCTGGCATACCGCCTCCGTCTTCATGAAGCTCTTCGTCGCCACCCAGCAGGCGCTCCACCGACAGGCTCTGGAAGAGGGCAGGACACCGGCGAGGATCGGCCCCTCCCCTGGCTTCGAGGACCTCAAATGGATAAGGCCGGTCTTTGTCGGGGACACGATCGCTTACACCCAGGTGGTGGCCGAAAAGACGAACCACCGGGGACGCCCGGACTGGGGGCTCGTCCGCTCCGACATGCTCGGGCACAATCAGGACGGAACGCTGGTGTTTTCCTTCAGGGCAAGCCAGTTGATCGAGCGGCTGCCGGCCTGACCGGAAAGCATCCTAACGACAGACGTCCAGGATCCAGAGAAAGGCCATCGGAACCATGGACAAGGCCGGCAGGATGATCGCAGGGTAGCCGAACAGGTAGATCGAAGCCGCCCATATCATGGCGACGTTTCCCATGAACCAGTATTTCGCATCGTTGTCGCCGTAAAGTGCGTCCTTGAGAAACAGATTCAGGACGGGGATCGCCAACAGAATGCGGACCAGAAGAACTTCTCTGGAAGAGGACAGTGCGGACATAACGACTCCATGAACCAGGAAAACTACTTACGCAATTTCCCTAGTTCATTCCCTAAGCCCCCGCACTGTGACATAGGGACGCCACAGCCACAGGCCTGTTCGACAGCAGATCGAAGAGAGTCTGGATCGTTTCGTTACGCCGGCTTGCGCGCATGAACGAGGGTGGTCATGCCGGGGATCATCGGTCTGGTCTCGATCTTCTCAAAGCCGGCCGCGGCCATCAGGTCGGCGACATAGGAACTGGTGATCGACCGGGCTTCCGGATTGAAGGCCGTGTGCTGCAGTTGCCACAGCGCCGCCAGTTTCGGACCTTCCCGCGTCTCGTCGACCATGAAATCATGAACCATGAAGTTCCCGCCGGGCGTCAGAACGGTGAACGCCTTGCGGATCAGGCCGGGAATTTCAGAGCCCGGCACACCGGAGAACAGATAGGACATCAGCACCGCGTCGGCACTTTCGGGCCATTCGTCCTTGAGCGCATTCCCGGGCCGGTAACCGATGCGTTCCGAAAGCCCTTCCTCGGCGATGAATTCCTCGCCGACCTTGGCCACATTCGGAAAGTCCAGGACGCTCGACCTGAGCTCCGGATAGGCCTTGCAGAGCGAAATTGAAAAAGCGCCGGTGCCCCCGCCGACATCCAGCAGGGTCCTTGCGGCCGACAGATCCACCATCTTGGCCAGCCCTCGGCCCGGGCCGAGCGACCCGGCATGCTGGGAGCGGGAATAGAGTTTCGCCTGCTCCGGATCGGAAAACCAGTCTTCGTAAGAGGCGATCTGATCCTTGGCCAGACTGTCCGTCAACGCGTCGTTGAGCTGGGTCAGGAACGGGTACATCTGCTTGTCGATCTGGAAACGCAGATAATCACCGAAGTCGTATTTGCGCCCCTTGACCAGGAAAGCCTCCGCAGCCGGCGAATTCGTGAAACCCTCGCCGTCCCTGCGCACGAGGCCAAGGCTCGTCAGCGCCGTCAGCAGGGTGGTCGCCCGGTCGAGATCGAGCGCACTCGCTTCGGCGACCTGTTCCGGCGTCAAGGTTTTTTCGGAAAGAATAGAAAACAAATCGACATGCAATGCAGAAAAAAGCGCCTTTGACCCCATAAAGGCAAAAGCAATATCAGATATTTCCTCGGCAGTCTCAAGCTCCCTGACCGGAGACGTCATACAAACCTCCCAATTTTTCTATTGAAGAAAAGAAGAACGATTTCAGCTCCGAAAAACTGAATTCAAGCGTCTCCGATTATAACTATTGTGCAACGCAATGCAAACCAACGTGAAAACTCAAGCTCTCTAAACCAGACACTCGCTCCCGGTTCGGGCCATGCGAAACGCCTTGGAGCAGCTTCACTTGTAGTCACGGTCGACGTACCATTACTGGAAGCGCCTACCCCACGCCGATCCAACCGGAACGCAGGAATCCGAACCATGACCGAAACAGCACGCTTTCTGGGTCTTCCCGAGCGTTTGTCCGACGGCCTCAGGCCTCGCGTGGTAATTTTCGGCGCCGGACACGGCAGCACCTATCCGGCCAAGGACAGTAGCGCATATGCGCTTGCCGCCAATGCTATCCGGGCCGCAAGCCAAGAAGATGCTCCTCTTCTGCAGAATTGGGACTTCGATCTCGGGGGACCGCTCTTTTCGGGAGTTCCGGTTTGCTGCGTCGATCACGGCAATATCTCGACCGACATGCGGGACAATGCCGGTAACAGGGCGCGCATCGAGGCGAAAACCCGAGAGATCCTGACCCAAGGAGCGGTTCCGGTTCTGCTCGGAGGCGACGACTCCGTTCCGATCCCGTTTATTTCCGGCTTCGCGGATCGCGGGCCTGTCTGGGTTCTGCAGATCGACGCCCATATCGACTGGCGCCATGAAGTGGAGGGGGAACTCTACGGCTATTCTAGCCCGATGCGCCGCGTGAGCGAGATGCCTCACATCGCAGGCATCGTGCAGGCTGGTCTTCGAGCCGTCGGCAGCGCAGGCTTGGACGAGATAAAAGCCGCTCAGCGCTATGGCAGCCGTTTCGTGACTGCCCGCGAGATTCATGCCGAAGGTGTCGAAGCGGCACTCAGACACATCCCCGAGGGTTCGCGAACCGTTGTCACGCTTGATTGCGACGGTCTCGATCCCAGCGTAATGCCTGGCGTGGCAGCCCGCACGCCCGGCGGATTGACCTACACGCAGGTCATCGACCTGATCGCGGGCCTCGGCCGGCGATCAACTATTGCAGGGTTTGATCTCGTTGAACTCTATCCGCCGGCCGACATCGACGGACTGTCGGCGCTCACCGCGGCTCGAATGCTTGTCAACGCCATTGGCACGATCATCCGTCAGCCAATATCAAAGTAGAAGCAAACAAACCAGCAGTTGCTGTTAAAGCGTTCTGGCAAACAGAACTTCGTCGTGAATTTCGATGCCGTAATCGCCGCGCAAAGGAATGGCGGGCTTGAGCTCACGCTCCCGGTCGATGACGCCCTGACCGATCCGCTCCAGCCGGAAACCGCGACGCTGGTAGAAGCGAAAGGCATCCAGATTGTCGTTGGAGGTGCGAACGGTCAGACGACCCATACCGATGGAACGCGCTTCGACCACGACCGCGTCCAGAAGCTGGCTGCCGACGCCGCCCCAGCGGTTGAGCGAATCGAGCGTGAGAATCTCCCATTCTCCATCCCGCTTGATCAGCGTCACGAGCCCGACCAGTTCCTCGCCGTCATAGGCGACATAGCCCGGCAGGCGGGAGGCGTCGACCATCTCGTCGTCCAGCATGATCTCGGGCCCTGTCCAGCGCTCGGTCAGCAGCCGGTGGACGGCGGCATGGTCTTTGTCTTCCGTTGGACGAATGATCACGGCCATTTAGTACCTACCTGCGGAACAACCGCTGCTCGAGAGGACTGCGTGCTTGCCAGCCCACCCGTTCCAGTTCAGGGTCCAGATGGTCTTCCTCCGGAAAACCGACGCATAGATAAGCCACGAAGCGCCAACCGGCGTCAACCTGAAGCACCCGGCAGACCGTTTCCGGATCGAGGATCGAGACCCAGCCGACACCGACACCTTCCGCCCGCGCCGCCAGCCAGAAGGTGTGAATCATACTCACGGTGGAATAGGCCAGCGTCTCCGGCATGGTCATCCGGCCCAGCCCGTGCCCCTGGCCGGGATCGTCGTCACTGAAAATCGCCAGATGAACAGGTGCCTCCTTCAAACCGGCCAGCTTGAGCTGGCGGTATTTCAGCGCCTTGTCACCGCCGTAACGCATGGCGGCGGTTTCGTTCTCCGCTTCGAAACTGGCGACCACCTGCTCGCGTCTTTCCGGACTGTCCACAAGCACGATCCGCCAGGGCTGGCTGTTTCCGACGGAGGGCGCCAGATCGGCCAGATGCAGCAGGCGGTCAAGCATGCCTTCGGGCAAGGGGTCGGTCCTGAACCGGCGCACGTCCCTGCGCCATTTCAAGAGCGTTTCGAACTCCCGCTGAAAATCCTGAGAAAAGGCCGGCGGCCCGTCACCAGGCTCGAATCCTCCCGGGGCCATTGATCAATGTCCTGCAAATTCCACCAGGGTGCGGACAGGGACGTTCAAAGCCTCCAGCTTTTTGCGACCGCCCAGATCCGGCAGGTCCACAATGAAGCAGGCCGCCTCGATATTGGCGCCGATGGACCGCAACAGCTTGCAGGCCGCTTCCGCGGTTCCTCCGGTCGCGATCAGGTCGTCGACCACGATGACACGATCACCCGGCTGAATGGCGTCCTTGTGCATCTCCATCTCGTCGACGCCGTATTCGAGAGAATAGGCGATCCGCACGGTTTCCGACGGCAGCTTGCCCTTCTTGCGGATCGGCACGAAGCCGGCGGAGAGCTGATGCGCCACCGCCCCGCCCAGGATGAAACCGCGGGCTTCGATGCCGGCGATGTGATCGACCTTCGATCCCGCCCAGGGCTGGACCAGTGCGTCCACCGCGCGCCGGAAGGCCCTGGCGTTGCCGAGCAGCGTCGTGATGTCCCGGAACTGGATTCCCTCGACGGGATAGTCCTCGATCGTACGGATGGCGCCGATCAATTCATCCTTGATTGTCTGCTCGACCATGGAGCCCTCTTTCTCTGTCTGGACCGGTGCGCTGCGCTAATAACCCGAAACAGCGGAACTTTTTCCGGAAACCATCCCCGGCCGCCGGTTATATCAAGTTTGCCGGAACGGTCGAAGCGATTTCGAAGCATCTCGAGGCGGCGCAAGGGGTTAACGGGCCTGAAAAATCAGGCCTGCCTGTTGAGGATACGTCCGGCGACCGCATCGAGCTTGGCCACAAGCTCCGGATCCCGTTTGTCCGGCGCTGTCATCATGGCGAATTCCAGTGCCGTATCGGACCCGGCCGGACAGGATTGATGCGCCCGCGGCAGATCGCGGGCCACCCGCGCCACGAGACGCTGGGCGTTTTCCGCGTTGTCGCGCAAGACCTTGAGGATCGCCTGGATATCGACCTCGCCGTGATCCGGATGCCAGCTGTCATAGTCGGTCACCATGGCGACCGTGGCGTAGCTGATCTCCGCTTCCCGGGCGAGCTTGGCTTCCGGCATGTTGGTCATGCCGATCACGTCGCATCCCCAGGACCGGTAGAGCTGGCTTTCGGCAAGCGATGAGAACTGCGGGCCTTCCATCGCCAGGTAAGTTCCGCCCTTGTTGTAGGCGAGCCCCTCGGCTTCCGCGGCCGCCGCCACAGCGTCGACCAGCTTCGGGCTGACCGGCGTTGCCATGGAAACATGGGCAACGCATCCGGTCCCGAAAAAGCTTTTCTCGCGGGCGATCGTCCGGTCAATGAACTGGTCCACCAGCACGAAGGTCCCCGGAGCGTGCTCCGTCTTCAGCGATCCGCAAGCGGAAACCGACAGCAGGTCGGTCACGCCGCAGCGTTTCATGACATCTATATTTGCGCGGTAGTTGATGGAGCTCGGCGAATAGACGTGGCCCCGGCCATGACGCGGCAGGAAGACGACCTTTAGACCGTCAACCGTCCCAACCCGGACCTGGTCGGAGGGAGCGCCCCAGGGGCTGTCGACCGTGATCCATTCCGCATTTTCCAGCCCTGGCAAATCGTAAATGCCGGAGCCGCCGATGATCCCTAAAACCGCGTCTGCCATGTCCGCTCCAAGTCTTCCGGTTAACCGCTGCCCTCAATGAAAAATAGAGCCGGGCAGTCCGCAAGGTTTATTCCAACCGATCGCCGATGACGTCAAGGGTAGCCATGGCACATTCTGCATTGGCCCCAGCACCGCCGGAGGCGCGGCCAATGCCGGTATTCGGCTCAAAAGAAAAGCCGCCGGAAACCGGCGGCTTAACCAGGCGCTTGGCTCAGGTCCGATCAATGATCGACGTTGCGCCAGAGCTTCTTCTTGGTGAAGTAGAGCATGCCGGCGAAGAAGATCAGGAAGACCATGACACGGAAACCGATCTTCTTGCGCTCTTCCAGATGCGGCTCGGCGGCCCACATCATGAAAGCGGCAACGTCTTTGGCATAATGATCGACAGTCATCGGCGTGCCGTCGGTGTATTCGACAAGTTCGTCGAACAAGGGCGCTGCCATGCCGATTTCACCGCCGGTCAGATGCTCATGCGCGCAGGCTTCCGCCGTGATCGAACCACCCAGGAACTTCGGGTTGAAATTGCCTGAAAAATCCTCGCCGAGACACTCCGGAGCTTCGTCCGGGTAGCTGATCAGCAGCTCGTAGATATAGTCGGCGCCCTGCTCCTGATACTGGGTGAAAGCGTCGAAGACGAACCACGGGAACCCGCGATGCGCCGCACGGGCTTTCGCCAGAAGAGAGAAGTCCGGCGGATAGGCGCCGCCGTTGGAGGCCCGCGCCGCCTGCTCGTTCGGGAACGGCGACGGGAACTTGTCGGCCAGGATCGCCGGACGCTCATACATGTCGCCGTCTTCGTTCGGGCCGTCGATGACGGTGTACTCGGAGGCAATCTGCTTGGCTTCCTCTTCCGAGAAGCTCGGGCCGCCGTCCTGGGCCAGGGAGCGGAAGGCCACCTGACGCAAGCCGTGACACGATGCGCAGACTTCACGGTAGACCTTGAAGCCGCGCTGCAGCTGACCCCGGTCGAAGGTGCCGAAAGGACCTGCGAAGGACCACTGATGGCGCTCGATATGCGGGGCGTTGCCGGCGGCAAACGCCGGGGCCGAAACCGCTACAGCGGCCACAGCGGCGAAGGAACGAACCATTTTGATCATGGTGCTCATTGTCTCAATTAACTCCCGATCCGGTTCGCGTTACTTCGTTTCCGGGGCGGCTGCAGCGCCGGCCGGCGTGCCGGACCCGCTCTTCAGAACCGCTTCGGAAATGGAGGCCGGCAACGGCCGCGGTTTTTCCAGGAACCCGAGCATCGGCAGGATGATCAGGAAGTGGGCGAAGTAATAGACGGTGAAGATCCGCGAGAACGTCACGTACCAGCCTTCAGCCGGCATGGCACCAAGATATCCGAGCGCAAGGCAGACCGCGGCGAAGATCCAGAAGAACTGCTTGAACAGCGGACGGTACGTTCCGGAACGGACCTTGGAGGTATCCAGCCACGGCACCACGAACAGCACCGCGATCGCGCCGAACATCGCCACGACGCCGCCGAGCTTGTCCGGCACCGCACGCAGGATCGCGTAGAACGGCAGGAAGTACCATTCGGGCACGATGTGTGCCGGCGTGACCAGCGGGTTCGCCTCGATGTAGTTGTCCGGGTGGCCCATGTAGTTCGGCACATAGAAGACGAACCAGGCGAACAGGATCATGAACACCACGATCGCGAACAGATCCTTGATCGTGTAGTACGGGTGGAAGGGAACCGTATCCTGCTGGGTCTTCGGTTGAACGCCGGACGGGTTGTTGTTGCCCGTTGTGTGGAACGCCCAGACGTGAAGGATCACCACGCCGAAGATCATGAACGGCAGCAGATAGTGCAACGAGAAGAACCGGTTCAGGGTCGGATTGTCGACCGCGAAGCCGCCCCACAGCCAGGTGCGGATTTCCTCGCCGACCAGCGGAATGGCCGAGAACAGGTTGGTGATCACGGTCGCGCCCCAGAAGGACATCTGGCCCCAGGGCAGCACGTAGCCCATGAAACCGGTGCCCATCATGATCAGGAAGATGATCACGCCGAGGATCCAGGAGATCTCGCGCGGCGCCTTGTAGGAGCCGTAGTAGAGACCACGGAAGATGTGGATGTAGACCGCGATGAAGAACATCGAAGCGCCGTTCGCATGCAGGTAGCGCAGCATCCAGCCGAAGTTCACGTCGCGCATGATGTGTTCGACACTGTCGAAAGCGGCGGTCGTGCTCGGCGTGTAGTGCATCACCAGCACGATGCCGGTAATGATCTGCGCGATCAGCACGAAGAAAAGAATACCGCCGAAGGTCCACCAGTAGTTCAGGTTCTTCGGCGTCGGGAAGTCCACGAAGGAACCGCGCATGAGCGAGATAACCGGCAGGCGGCTTTCAAGCCACTTGGCCGCAGCGCTCTGCGGTACATAATTCGAATGTCCAGCCATGGCTGTCTCCTAAAAATCTGTGCTGTTAACCGATCTTGATCATCGAGTCGGTGACGAACTCGAGCGGCGGAATCAGCAAATTCTCGGGAGCCGGGCCCTTACGGATGCGGCCGGCGGTGTCATAGTGAGAACCGTGACAAGGGCAGAACCAGCCACCGAAGTCACCCTGGTCGCCGATCGGCACGCAGCCCAGATGGGTACAGATACCGACCTGGACGAGCCAGTTTTCCTTGCCTTCGACACCCCGGTTGACATCTGTCGCCTCGGCATCGGCCGGCAGGTTTGAATTTCGCGCGAACTTATCAGGCAAATCGCTGAGCGGAACGGACTTGGATTCCTCCACCTCCGCCTCTGTGCGGTTCCGGATGAAGACTGGCTTTCCGCGCCATTTGACGGTGATAGACTGGCCTTCCTCGACGGCGGAAACATCGACTTCGATGGAGGCCAGGGCCAATGCCGAAGCATCCGGGTTCATCTGGTCGATGAACGGCCATACCAGTGCGCCGGCGCCCACAACGCCCATTGCCCCGGTCGCGATATAGAGAAAGTCACGGCGGTTCGGTTCTTCCGCATCCGTTGTGTGTGCCAAGGTCGCGTCCTCTTTATGTGTTCAACCTGTACCGATAGCCCGCATCTGATCCGCGCACCTTTCTCCCGAGAAGGACGCTGCAATCATGCCGGGCTCATCGGAGACCGGAGCCGCCCTAAGCGTACCGGTCTAGCCGCTTGTCTTTTTGCACCCTTCTAAACACTTGTCTAGTTCAACAAACGCCGCAGAACGCAAATGTCGCAGACAAAGCCGCAGTTACGCCATTGTTCGGCCTTTATTCCGGGACGGAACGCAAGACCGGAAATTCGCAATTTCCGGTCTTGCCGGCGCGCGGAGGATCAAGCCGCCTGAACCGACGACAAAAAGCCTCCCGACTGATGCTGCCAGAGCTGTGCGTAAAGGCCGGCCTTGTCGAGCAGTTCCTGGTGAGTGCCTTCCTCGATGATTCGCCCCTTGTCCATGACGATCAACCGGTCCATCGCCGCGATAGTCGACAGACGGTGCGCGATCGCGATCACCGTCTTGCCTTCCATGAGTTCGAACAGGCTTTCCTGAATGGCGGCTTCCACTTCGGAATCGAGGGCGGAGGTCGCCTCGTCCAGCGCAAGGATCGGTGCGTCCTTCAAAAGCACGCGCGCGATCGCGATCCTCTGGCGCTGGCCGCCGGACAGCTTGACACCCCGCTCTCCGACATGCGCGTCGAGGCCCTTGCGTCCTTCCATGTCGGACAGCCCCTGCACGAACTGAAGGGCATGGGCCTTGTCCAGCGCCAGCTCCACATCCTCCCGCGTTGCCCCGGGTTTGCCGTAGGCGACGTTTTCGAAGATGGAGCGATGCAGAAGCGAAGTATCCTGAGTCACCACGCCGACATTCGCCCGTATGTCGTCCTGCCGGACGCCGGAAATCTCCTGGCCGTCGATCAGTATCCGCCCGCCTTCGAGGTCGTAGAAGCGAAGCAGCAGATTGACGAGCGTGGATTTCCCCGCCCCGGATCTTCCGATCAGGCCGATCTTTTCCCCCGGCGCGACACTCAAGGTCAGATCGTCGATGACACCCGCCTTCTTGCCGTAGTGAAAGCGGATGCCCTCGAAACGGATCTCGCCGCGGCTGACGGTCAACGGTTTCGCATCGGGCGTGTCCGTGACCTCCCGCTCCCGGGAAATCGTGGCTATGCCGTCCTGAACGGTGCCGACGTTTTCAAAAAGTCCGGCCAGTTCCCACAGGATCCAGTGCGACATGCCCTGCAGACGCAGCACGATGGCGACAGCGATCGCGACATCGCCGATCGTGACCGCGCCGGCCTGCCACAGAAAGATCGACAGACCGCCGATCGACGACAGCAGAAGCATGTTGATGAAGACGAGCACCATATTGAGCACGGTCACCAGCCGCATCTGATGATGAACGGTGTTCAGGAACTGGGTCATAGACCCCTTGACGTGAGTCTCTTCCCGCTCCGCATGAGAAAACAGCTTGACCGTCGCGATATTGGTGTAGGCATCGACGACATGGCCGGTCATCAGGGACCGGGCGTCCGCCTGCTGCTTGGACACGTCCCGAAGCTTCGGGACGAAGATGCGGATCGTCGCCAGATAGGCCACGAACCAGATCAGAAAGGGAAGAGAGAGCCACAGATTGGCTCCTGCGACCACGAACAGCGCCGCTCCGAAATACGCGGTCACATAAACCATGATGTCGGCCAGGCGCGAGACGACCTCACGGACGCCAAGCGCGGTCTGCATCATCTTCGTGGCGATACGGCCGGCGAAATCGTTCTGATAGAACGAGACGCTCTGGCGGAGCAGATACCGGTGCACCCGCCAGCGGATGGACATGGGGTAGTTGCCCATCAGCCCCTGGTGAAAGAAAAGCTGCCAGACAAGTTCCAGCACGGGCCGCACCACCAGAAGAACGACCAGTATGAACACCAGCATCGGCCAGTTGTCGTTCAGGAAGGTGGACGGATCCGATTTCTCAAGCCAGGTGACGAGGTCGCCCAGGAAGGTGAAGATGTACACTTCCAGCAAGGCGACCAGCATCCCGAAAAAGGAGACACAGGCCACGATCGGCCAGACCGGCTTGGTGTAATACCAGCAAAAGGCCCAGAAGCCTTTCGGCGGAACGTCGAGTTCGGCTTTTTCAAACGGATCAGTCAGGTTTTCAAACCGGTCGAACATGTTTACCTCTCAGGCCCGATCAAACGTAACACGGCAGGGTGCCGCCTGGGGTCTTCCCAGGGAAGCGGCCGGCGATGCGGGCGGATGAATGAACCGGAAACGGACAGGACCGCTCCGGCGACAAAGCTGGTGACGGCCAGCGCCAGAATGAATGCGCCCCAGAAGAGCGACAGCAGGTCATCCGCGAACATGGCCGCGGAAACGTGCCGGCCTGCGATTTCCAGAGCATCGACCCGGCGCAATTTTGTAATCAGCACCGGCGCGTAAATGAGACCGGTGAGAGCGAAGGTGCCTCCCACGAACAGACACGCGGTGAGGAAGGTATTGCGGATACGCGGGAGCCGTCCGCGCCCCGGCGGCGGCATCTCGAAATCCGAACGCCGCCTCAAGGCCTCGGCGCCCGGCAAATAGTGGACCGACATCGGATTATCTCCGAAAAGAATGGAACGGTTGATGACGGCGGACATGCGCGAACGCACATGCAGCCGGACTACGGACGGCTTGAGCCGGTCATCATAAAGCTGGAATTGAAGAGTGGCCGGATAGGCCTCCTAATGGAGGCGGACAGCGGCCCAGACGCAACCGGTATGGAAGGCATGCGGGTGGATCATGCAAAGATCAATCATGTAAGCCCTCCTGGTTGCGTGGCGGCAGAGCCGCCGGAAGAATCGATGGAAGCCCGCGTTATCGCCCGGCTGACGATTTGGTAACCGGTTTTCCCTCTCTTGAAAAGTACCACTGTGCCCAATTGAAGCAGGTGTTCGTCAACTGTTGCCAATCGGACACAGCCTTTGCGTGTAACCGGGCATCGCACGACGAGCTTGAGCCATTGGACCGGACTTATTGAAGTTCCGGCTGCATGCCGAAACCTCGAACGTGAATTTCCGCCTCGCGCGGCGACATCTGCCCGCCAAGCGCTCTTCCCTGAACGCGGTCGCAACCGAAGTCCTTCAGGATCTCCACCTGGCCCGGCCGGTCGACACCGGCTGCAGAAACCTCGACGCCAAGCGAGCGGGCGAGATGAATGACGGATTGCACGACCTGTTTCTTGATCTCTTCGGTCTCCAGTCCCTCGGTCAGCTGATGACTCATTTTCAGGACATCCGCATTCATGTATATCAGCTGGCTACCGCCGCCATGACCGCTGCCGAACTTGTCCAGAGCGACCTGGAAGCCGCAAGCGGAAAGATGTTCAAGGGCCGCCTTCAGGCCGCTCGTCTCATTGAACCTGACGATTTTCTCCTCAAGTTCGACGATGACGTCCTGCGCGGCGAACCCTGCCTCATTGCACAGGGCCTTGAGCCGGTCCGGTGCGCCCTGTTCTTTCAGACTGGCCTCCGAAAGATTGACGGACAGCGTGAACGGGACACCCACTTCGTTGCGAAGACGCCCGACTTCCGCAAATCCGCGCTCCATCGCAAAACGCTCTATGGCTGCGATCCGCATCGTGTCTTCCTGGGAGGACAGCATCTCGATCGGATCGACCAGTCCCTCCGAGGGATGGAGCCAGTTGGCGGAGACTTCAAAGCCTGTGACCGCTTGCCGTTTGAAGCAGTATTCAGGCTCCATCATGAGAGAGAGGTTGCCCTGCTCGAGATCCTGGTCCAGGCGCGCCATGACCATGCGCCGATGCCGGTGCGCGGCGCCAACAAGGTCCGTATACCATGCGATCTGGCCGCGCCCGGCCTTCTTGGCTTCGTATAGAGCGATATCCGCTCGGTTGATGGCTTCGGATGCGCTCGCCTTCCGTCCGTCCACCAGCAGCAATCCGATGCTTGCGGAAACCCGG
Source organism: Roseibium aggregatum (assembly GCF_017309185.1). GTDB lineage: Bacteria > Pseudomonadota > Alphaproteobacteria > Rhizobiales > Stappiaceae > Roseibium > Roseibium aggregatum_B. Next base: position 213,318 of record NZ_JAEKJZ010000007.1, read on the forward strand.
ATCGCCTGGCGGTCCACCATGACCGGCTTTTCAAGACCCGCAAGGACCCTCCGCGCGGCAGCTTCGAGTTCCACCTCCCCGCGCGGTTCCGGCAAAACGGCCAGAAACTCGTCGCCGCCGATCCGGGCGACAAGCCCTTTGTCTCCCAGGGTTGCCTTCAGAACCTGAGCCGTGTTCCGCAACACGGCATCTCCCGCGCCGTGGCCGTGCGTATCGTTGATTTCCTTGAAATGGTCGAGGTCGAAATGGATGATCCCGAATGGCCCGCCGTCGTTCTCCGAAGCTGCGATACGCTCCTGAAGATAGGACTCAAACCTGCCCCTGTTGGCGACACCCGTCAGGTCGTCGTGCTCCGCCTGGTGCTTCAGCCTGTTTCGAGCCTCTTCCAGGTCCTTCATATGCTCGACCTGGCTGGTCACATCCCTGCAGATGAGGATTATCTTGGCGTCGTCAAGCGAATTTCCTTCGACAACCGCGAAGGTGAGCTGGTTCCAGAACAGTTCGCCGTTCTTTCGGCGATTCAAGATGAGTTCCTCGGACCCGGACGCAACCTTCTCGAGATCGTATCTGAACGCCTGCACCTCATCGGCCGGCATCTTGTTTTCAGGCGGCAGAATGAACTCCTGGGGACGCCTGCCACGGATTTCTTCCGCGGAGTAGCCCGTAATGCGCGAGTAAGCGGGGTTCGACCATTGAATCAACCCATACACGTCTTGCATCACAAGACCCTCATGGGCGTGTTCGACAACGAGCCGTAAAATCGCTGCGTCGTTTCCGAACTCGAAACCGGGTTCGTTCGGGACCGGTCGCGGCATGCGGCCGCGCGCCAGAAAACCTTGAGAGACGAGGGCAATCACGGCTCCCAAGAAGAATATCAAGACATACATTGGCCCACCGGCCAGGAATCCAGCCATTTTCCGATTTCTGTCAGGGCTTTTAACCCAAACGATCCCGCTTGCAAAAACGTCAAATATTTCTAAGCACGAAAATTAGATTTAAGAATATTGGTATTATTACCAGCACTCTTGCAGGATCGACTGCGGAAGGCCGGAATAAAGCTTACGCAGCCCGGATACTTTGCAAAAACTGCCGCACCTGCGACTGCAGCGAACTGGACAATTGTCCAAGCTCAGCCGAAGCGTTCTGCATTTCCACGGTTGCCGAACGGCTCGAATCCATCGCTTCGTTCAACGTGTGGATATTGCTGGAGACCTGCTCGGAGCTGGAGCGCGCCGTCAGGGCGTTGCTGCCGATTTCCTGGGTCGCCATGGTCTCCACCTCGACGGCTTCCCGGATTTTACCGGATATCTCGCTGACCCTGCCGATGGTCTCGACGATGGAACGGATCGCCGTTTCAGAAAGCTCCGCGACCTCGCGAACCGAGGCCACCTGGGCGGAAATGTCTTCCGTCGCCTTGGTGGTCTGCTCGGCCAGCACCTTGACCTCGTTGGCGACAACCGCGAAACCGCGGCCGGCTTCTCCCGCACGGGCCGCTTCGATGGTCGCATTCAGGGCCAGAAGGTTCGTCTGGCTCGCAATCTGGCTGATGAGCTCGACGATCTCGCCGATGGCCCGGCCGGTTTCACCCAGACGTCCGACGATTTCATCGGTCTTGCGGGCTTCTTCGACCGCGATACCCGCAATGCTGGTCGCCTCGTCGACATCTTCGCGAACGCGGGCCAGGGAGCTCGAAAGCCGTTCGGACGAGTTAGTCACGACCTCCACCGACGCGGAAGCTTCCGTGGCCGCCTGCCGGACCTCCTGTACCGCCTGATAGGACGACGACATGGCCAGATTGAGCTGGCTGGAATTGTCCTCGACGCTGCCGGTGGCCCGGGTCAGGCTGGAAACGACCCCGATGACCGATTTTTCGAAATCGTCCGCTACATCGTGCAGCAAAGCCTTGCGCTCGTCGCTGAGTTCCTGCTGATGCACAAGATCCAGACTGGCCTGCTCCTTCGCCTTTTCAGCCAAATTGGCCCGGAACTCCGTTACGGCGCGGGCAATGGCACCGATTTCGTCGGTCCGCTCCGCCCCTTCGATTTCCACGTCGAGATCGCCTGCGGACAGCTGTTCAAGGCCTCTCTGCAATCGGCCCAGGGGCTTGGCAAGCCCGATCGCGAGATAAAGAGCAACCGCCAGGAAAGCCAACCCGACGGGAGACACCACCAGGGCAATGGTCACCATCTGATCCAGAATGAGGCTGTCGATCTTGTGCGCCACATCGCCGGATAGAAACTGCCGGGCGCCTTCCACCCTGCCAAGTTGTTCCATGAAAGCTTGCCGGAAGGTCCAGAACGCGAAAGCCGTTCCGAGCATCATGATGGCTGCAGCCGTCATTACCATGACGACAAACCTGCCCTTGATCGAAAGCGTCACAATTAACCCCGATAATCATTCCGATGGGCGCCGTTCCGGGGCGACCCCCGCAAACAGCCGCTAAGTTCCGGAAAATAACGCCGTTTGCGTAAAAAAAACGGTAACGGACGATCTTAGGGAAAATACTTAAATACGGTCTGCGCAGGCGGCAGCGCCCGCGGCGCTCGTTCGCGTCGGTATTTTCTCACTACTGCGAAAAGGCGATCAGCTGGCGCGTCAGCAGATAGCCTGCTGCAGCCGAAAAACCCGACAGCACCGTTCCCCAGGCCACATCCACGGCCACGACCTCTGCCGGCCAGCCTTTGAGGGTCGCGTAATTTGTGACGTCGTAGGTCGCATAGGTAAAGAACCCGAAAAGCGCGCCATAGACGACCGCGATCCAGACGCTTTCCGACTTCAGGGCCGGGGCCACCGCGAACACCACGATGCCGACGACGTAAAGGATGTAGAAGAGCCCGGCCGCCGCCAGGTTGGGCTTGTCCATCAGCAAATGACCGATGCGGTCGAAATAAAACCGGGTCGCGACCCGTGTCAGCCAGACATAGTCGACAGCCAGGAACACCAGCGCCGTCGTGAAATAGGCGGTTACAAGCTTAGCCATTTGATCCTCGGCAGCCAAACGACTTCTTTACGGACGGCCCGCTCGCACGGATCACAAGACCGCCGGTTCCAGAAAACCGCCCGACTGCCGTTTCCAGAGCTGCGCGTAAAGCCCATCGTCCTCGGCCAGCAGAGCGTCATGTGTCCCCTGTTGAACGATGCTGCCCTTGTCCATGACGATCAACCGGTCCATTGCGGCAATGGTCGACAGCCGGTGCGCGATCGCGATCACGGTCTTGCCGGTCATCAATTGCTGCAGGTTGTCCTGAATGGCGGCCTCCACTTCCGAATCCAGCGCCGAGGTCGCTTCATCGAGCACAAGGATCGGTGCGTTTTTCAACAGAACCCGCGCAATCGCGATACGCTGGCGCTGACCGCCCGACAATTTCACTCCGCGCTCTCCGGCAAAGGCATCGAAGCCCTTGCGGCCTCGCTTGTCCTCGAGTGTCTCGATAAAGGACAGCGCATGCGCCTTGCGCGCCGCCTCCAGAAGTTCGTCCTCACTGGCCGCCATGCGGCCATAGAGAATATTCTCGCGGATGGAACGGTGCAGCAGCGACGTGTCCTGGGTTACCATGCCCACGGCACGGCGCAGGGACTCCTGCGTGACCTCGCGCACATCCTGTCCGTCCACGAGGACACGCCCGGCCTCGACGTCGAAGAACCGCAACAGCAGGCTGACAAGCGTGGTCTTGCCAGCCCCCGACCGGCCAACAAGGCCGACCCGTTCGCCCGGTGCAATCGAAAGGTTCAGATGATCGATTACCCCGCCGGCCTTGCCGTAGTGAAAGCGGACGTTCTCGAACGTCACCGCCCCCCGGCGTACGGCAAGATCGCGCGCCTGCGGCCGGTCGCTCAGCAGAACGGGCTTCACGACCGTCTCCATACTGTCCTGCAGCGAACCGAAATTGCGGAACAAGCCGTTGAGCTGATTGAAAAGACGGTTGAGCAGAACGTTGAGCCTGAGAACCAGGCTCAGGGCAAAGGCCACATGCCCAGCGCTGATGCCGCCATCCTGCCACGCCCTAAGGGCAACAGCGGATATCACGACGATCATGACGCCGTTGAGGAGGCTCATTATCATGCGGATGGACGTCAGCAGCCGCGTGAAGATCCGTAACTTGCCGATGAAGGCCTCTACCGCGTTCCGCGCGCCGCGACTTTCCTCCCGCGCCGAACCGAACAGTTTCACCGATTGAATATTGGTATAGGTGTCCACCAGCCGGCCGGTCACGCCCGAGTAACTGTTGGCGACCTCCTTGGAGGCCTCACGGATGCGGGGAACGAAGATCCAGGCGGTCAGCCCGAAACAGACAAGCCAGATTGCGACAATGGCTCCGAGCCGGAAATCCAGATCGGCGATCAGGACCAGGGTCGTTATGGAATAGACCACGATGAACCAGGCCACCTGAAGCAGGCTGACCATGAAATCCCCGGCAGACATGCCGGATTGCATGACCTTCTGCGTCAGACGCCCCGCCAGATCGTCCTGGAAGTAGCTCAGGCTTTGTTTCATGACCCGTTCGTGGCATTGCCAGCGGACCAGATTGAAGAAACCGGGGACCACCGCCTGCTCTTCCAGAAGAGCCATCAGACTGGTGACGATAAAGCGCACCGCCAGAACGACGAAAGCCATGCCCAGAAGCGTGACTGCGTGGTCCGAGAAGAAAGTGGCCCGTCCGTCCTCATCGAGCAGGTCGACGATGGCGCCCAGAAAATTGAAAATCGTTATTTCGAGAACCGCCGAAGCTCCGCCGAGCACCAGCATCGCCGCAAAGGGCCAGCGCACCTGCCTTACGAAATAAAGCAGAGCCGCGGCGCCACCGCGCGGCATGTCCTTTTCAGGCGGTTCGCGGAAGGGGTCGATCCAGGTTTCGAACAGGCGGAAGAGAGGGGACACCGGGAGGCTCCAGAAAGGAGAATGGCAATTCGGACTTACCCTACATATCTGGAGCAGGTGGAGAGCCAAACAATTTCCTTTTCCTCCGTTCTGGCGATGCAACATGACATCGGCGCCTGACGCTGCTATGCAGCGCCGCCCAGGCAAAGAGCGAGGAAACCATGCCGGACATTGCCCTTTACCAGCCGGACATCCCGCAAAACACGGGAACGATCCTGCGTCTTGCCGCCTGCATGGGGGTCAGGGTGCATCTGATCGAACCGGCCGGTTTTCCGGTGTCCGACAGCGCCTTGAAGCGGGCGGGCATGGATTACCTGGAACGGGCTGCGCTGATGCGCCACATGTCCTTTGCGGATTTCGAGACCTGGCGCGCAGCGCAAGGACTGCGGCTCCTGCTCATGACCACGAAGTCCGCGGCGCCCTACACGGAATTTTCCTTCCAGGCAAACGACATCCTCCTCATGGGGCGCGAGAGTTCGGGCGTCCCCGAAAGCGTTCACGACCTTGCGAATGCCCGCCTGACCATCCCCATGGCCGAAGGCATGCGGTCGCTGAACGTCGCCGTGTCCACCGGCATGGTGCTGGGGGAAGCCTTGCGACAGACGGGGACATTTCCTAAAAGCCAATGCTGATCCGCGATCTCCCGGAAAGCCCCTGAGCAACGATTCGAGACCGAGCCCATGACAGCACCTTCTTCTCCCCAACAAAGAGGCGGCCCGGTACCCGAGGGTATCGAAGACAAGAAAGCGGCGGCCACTGCCTGGTTCCGCGACCTGCGCGACCGGATCTGCGCCGCGTTCGAGGATCTGGAAACCGAAATCGCTGCCCTGTCCGGCCCCCTCGCCGACCGGCCTGCGGGCAGGTTCGAGCAAACGCCCTGGGAGCGAACCGACAGCACCGGTGCCAAGGGCGGCGGCGGTGTCATGTCCATGATGCACGGTCGCGTCTTCGAGAAGGTCGGTGTGCATGTCTCGACCGTTCACGGCGAGTTCTCGCCCGAGTTCCGCGATCAGATCCCCGGTGCCAGCGAAGACCCGAGCTTCTGGGCCTCCGGCATCAGTCTGATCGCCCATATGCACAACCCGCATGTCCCGGCCGTTCACATGAACACCCGAATGGTTGTGACCACCCGGCAGTGGTTCGGCGGCGGCGCCGATCTGACCCCCGTTCTCGACGCCAGGCGGACCCAGGAAGACCCTGATAGCGAAGCCTTCCACAGCGCCATGCGGCAGGCCTGCGAGGCCCATGAGGTCGCCGACTACGCGGCTTACAAGGCCTGGTGCGACGAGTACTTTTTCCTCAAGCACCGCAATGAGCCGCGCGGCATCGGCGGCATCTTTTACGATTACCTCAACAGCGGCGACTGGGATGCGGATTTCGCCTTCACCAGGGACGTCGGACTGGCTTTCCTGAACGTCTATCCGCTGCTCGTGCGAAGAAATTTCGAAAAGAGCTGGAGCGAGGCGGAACGGGAGGAACAGCTGATCCGACGGGGCCGCTACGTGGAATACAATCTGCTCTACGACCGGGGAACGATCTTCGGGCTGAAGACCGGAGGCAACGTCGCCTCGATCCTGTCCTCCATGCCGCCGGTTGTGAAATGGCCCTGAGAGCCCGGGGCGGCGTCAGGCCGCGGAAGACTTGCGGCTGACCTGACCGAACTGCCGGTTCAGCAGCATCGCCGCGAATTCGTCCAGCAGCGACTGGTCGAGCTTCGCGCCGAGGTCCTTCATCGTCTTGATTGCATCGCGCGCCGAAAGGCCGGGCTTATAGGCCCGGTCCTCCGTGAGGGCGACATAGATGTCGCAGATCGTGATCACGCGGACCTTGTCGGAAATCCTGCCGCCCTTCAGGCCGTCGGGATATCCGGACCCGTCGAGATATTCGTGATGCTGAATCGCCATTTTCTTGATGTCGACGGGAACGTCGAGCTGCGGCTTGAGGATCTCGCGGCCGAACTCGGGATGCCGGTCGATCATTGCGCGTTCTTCCGCGGTCAGCCGCTCGGCCTTGTCGAGAATGGTCAGCGGAATGCGCGCCTTGCCGATATCGTGGATCAGCCCGCCGGCGATGACCTGCCGGCAAACCGCGTCGCTCCAGCCAAGGTGCTTGGCGAACGCTCCGGCAAGTCCGGCGACCGCCAGGGAGTGGCTGTATGTGGCACTGTGATGCGCGTTGACCGCCTGCAACCAGGGAGAAAGACCGTTGAGCGACAGCGCGGTGAAAACATCCGACGCGCTTTTTTCCATCTGGGCTGTCTGGATACCCTTGCCCTGGACCGCCGAAAGCCACATGCCTTCCAGGAAGGCAATGCCCTTGACGAAGGCCTGTCCGGTCTCCGTGGGCAGGTTCTTCGGCAGATTGGTCTCCTCCTGCCCCCCCACAAGCTCCTGGATGGTCTTGAGCATCAGGGCCAGCGGCGTGCCTCGATCCAGCACCGTGGTTCTGCCGAGAGCGGCAGCCTGAATGTTTTCCCTGCGGTCGGATTTCGCCACCAGACAGATAACGGGAATTTGCGCGATGCTTTCCCACGACGTTCTCAAGGCGCTCAGCCCCGCATCGGTGCTTTCGAGCAGTTCAATGATCGCGATGCGCGCATCGCCGACGGTGTTGGAAGAGACCTTGGACATGTCGACCAGCCGGGCCGGGAAAAAAAACGGCAGTTTTCTGACCGGAGATTCGATCGGAAGAGGTCCGTCCGAGATCAGAACAATTTCCATTCCATGCCTCACCCAACTTCGCACGCCTTACGGGTGCGGATTCTTGAAAACGTAACCTTACGGAAAACGCAATTCAGAGTGCCGGGGTTTTCTTTAAAAACTGCTAAAATTCACAAGCAACCCGTGCCAGCAACTCTTCTTTTTTCAACGTAAACCCGCTGTGGCGCCAGGTGTCTTCCAGCAGGCTTAACTGGCCGCCAAGCGCGGGGCCTGGAGGATGGCCGAGAGCGATCAGATCGGCTCCCTTCACCGGGAAGACCGGAACCGGCCCGCTGCGCAAAACAGGCAGCAGCCGGGCCAGGGCATCCGCCTCGGCGGAGTCCTGGGCGCTGCGCATGGACCAGACCGCAAGCAGCCCGTCGAGCGCGCCCTGCCGTCCGAATTCGTACAAAAACGCTGAAGCGGCGGGAAGGTCTTCAGCCTGTTTCAGTCTTTTTGCCGCGGACCAGGCGGTCATCATGCGCTTGCGTTCCGCGTTCGACAGGCGGAAGCGGTCGCAGACCCTGTCGAGATCCTCGTGCACGAAGCCGGCCAGGACAACGAGCCCGAGCTCCGGATCCCGGGTTTCCGGCGCCAGATCGTCCAGCTTGCGCAATGCCTCGTAGTCCTCGATGCGGGCAAGACCGCCGGCGGCGATCTCCCACAAGCCGCTGTCGTTCATCACGCGCAGGGCCGCCGCTGCCAGGGGCGCCTGCAACAGCCGGCGCATTTCGTGGCCGATCCTCTCCGCCGACAGATGCCGGAGCCCGTCCCGCTGACGCCTGCATGCGCCGAGACCATCCGGGTCCATGTCACCCCGGCCATAGGCCGCAAAGATCCTGAAGAAGCGGAGAATCCTCAGGTAATCCTCCCGCAGGCGGGTGTCAGGGTCGCCGATGAAGCGGACGCGCCGCTCAAGGCAGTCGTCCAATCCTCCCAGCGGATCGTGAAGCTCGCCGTTCCGATCCACATAGAGTGCATTCAAGGTGAAGTCGCGACGCTCCGCGTCCCTTTTCCAGTCCCGGCCGAAAACGACCCTGGCCTGACGCCCGAAGGTTTCGACGTCTTCCCTGAGCGTGGTGACTTCATAGGGAAATCCGCCGCTGACAACAGTCACCGTACCATGATCGATCCCGGTTCCGATCGGCTTGAGCCCGGCTTCCGCCGTACGCTTCATGACTTCTTGAGGCAGCGCGGTCGTGGCGATGTCGATGTCCGGCACCGGATGTCCCAGCAGTGTGTTGCGCACCGCCCCGCCCACGACGCGAGCCGTGTCCCCCCCCTGCTCCACGGCTGAAAACACCGCCTGTATGCCGGGAGCGTGCAGCCATTCGGCGTTCCGAAGCCTTTGTTGTGCCGTTTCTATCGCCATTTTACCCGAACTATTCGAACCGGCCGGGAACGAACACGCCATCGCGTATTTCCGACGGCCTGTAGCTCTTTTCCACGTCGCTGCGGCCGACCGTGGCCATGATCACCATCCCGGCGATCACCAGCGAAAGACCCGCAAGCGTCAGCCAGGCGAGAGGTCCCTTCGTCCACATGTCCGCCTGTTTGCGGTGCGCACTCAGCCAGAGAAAGAGCCCGTATCCCAGAAACGGCAGGAGGAACAGGAAAAGTTGGGCAAGAAAGACACGCAGCATCAGCGGTAGACCGTTTCATAAAGGGAGCGGATAATCCCGGCGGTAACGCCCCAGATGTAGCGCTTGCCGAAGGGCATGGCATAGAAATAGCGGCGCTTGCCCTGCCAGTCCCGGCTCAGCTTCCGGTGATTGGCCGGGTCCATAAGGAACCGCAGGGGCACTTCGAAGACCTCCTCGACTTCTTCCGGGTTGGGCTTGAACGCCGGCGCGGCATGGATGAGGCCCACCACCGGAACGACCCGGTAACCGGAACCTGTCAGGTAAGGCGCAAGATTGCCCAGCGGTTCCACCCGGGCGGGTGGCAGCCCGATTTCCTCGTCCGCTTCCCGCAGGGCGGCTGCGATCGGATCCGCATCCGTCGGATCGACCTTTCCGCCCGGAAAGGCGATCTGTCCCGCATGCGAATTAAGATGCGCGGTCCTTTGCGTCAGCACCACCTTCGGATCATCGGGTTCGGCCGTGAGGCCGATCAGGACAGCCGCGTCCCGAGGCGGGCCATCCCAGCGGGCGTAGGGCGGCAGATCCGGATTGAGCACATGATCTCCGGTCTCCCGGTCCGCGTCGTGGCGGGCAGCCGTGTCGAGGCGCGCCGATATCCATTCCGGCCAGTCGGTGGCTGTAAAAGCGTCAGTCATGAAAGAAGCGGTCTTTGGAGAATCTCATCCCGTCCCTTGCGTTCAATTCCTTATGGCTCCGCGCCCGCGAGGAGATCCGGATCCACCTCGAAAAACCGACCCTTGCTCCAAACTCCCATGTCCACACCAGTTGGTGCTTCCCGTTCCTCCATCAAGTCGGCCAACTGATACATGAGCGCCCGGGTGAAAAGCGCTTCCAGACGGCCCCGCACGTGAACATAGGGTTTCAAACCGCCGCTGTCCGGTTCTTTTTCGAACCTGAGCGGGTGCTCCGGTCCGATTGCCACAAGATCACCGAGATTTGTCCGCACCGTCAGCACCTGGGTTTCGAGCTTTCCCTCGACCGCCATTTCGACAGCCAGGAGCGGGGCGTCTTCGACCGTGATGCCGATTTTTTCCACCGGGGTCACGAGATAGTGACGGCCGTCCGCATCCTTGCGCAGGACCGAGGCGAACAACTTGACGAGCGCCTCCCGGCCGATCGGCGAACCGAGGTAGAACCAGGTACCGTCTCGGGCGATCCTTATATCGAGATCGCCGCAAAACGGCGGATCCCATTTCTCCACCGGAGGCGGTGGCCTGTCCCTGGAATCCGCCCGTCCGATCAGCGCCCGGAGCCCCTCCGGCATCGTGCTGGCCATGTCTTGAGTTTCCTTCGTCATCGCCGCGTTACCGCTCCCTGCTTATCGTATCGGAGGACACCGCGACAATTGACAATTCCGCACGCCATGTCACCGCCCCCCGGCCGGCACGGTTACCGGCGGGCTGAAGCTTTTCCCCAGCGCAGGGCAAGAATCTTGGACCTTTCCACTGTATGGCGCACATTTGCGCCTTATCTACGAATTTATATGGTGTCAGACTGCCTGAGTCGCAGCAACCAGAGTTCAATGCGCTATAGTGCCATCCAGGACCGGAAGGCCGAACTCCAGCTACGGGAAAGGTGATACATGAGCGTTATTTCTCCCTCCAGCCCCTCCGAGGAAGATCTTGCCGCGATTGCGGAAAGCGCCGAGCGCGCCGTTGACCGGATCAAGGAGGCCAGAGCCGATATCGCACGTATTATTTTCGGCCAGGAGACCGTCGTTGAACAGACGCTCGTGACCATACTGGCGGGCGGACACGGCCTGCTGGTCGGGGTTCCCGGGCTTGCCAAGACCAAGCTCGTCGAAACGCTCGGAACCGTTCTCGGCCTCGACGCGCGACGGATCCAGTTCACTCCCGACCTCATGCCTTCCGACATTCTCGGTGCCGAAGTTATGGAACAAGGGGCCGACGGCAACCGCTCCTTCCGGTTTATCCCCGGTCCGGTCTTTTCGCAGTTGCTGATGGCCGATGAGATCAACCGCGCCAGCCCGCGCACGCAGTCCGCGCTTCTGCAGGCCATGCAGGAATATCATGTGACCGTCGCCGGCCATCCGCACGACCTGCCCCGCCCCTTCCACGTGCTTGCGACCCAGAACCCGCTGGAGCAGGAGGGCACCTATCCGCTGCCCGAGGCCCAGCTCGACCGTTTCCTGATGCAGATCGACGTTCACTATCCGGACCTGGAAGCCGAGCGGCGCATCCTGCTTGAAACGACCGGCGCGGATCAGGCTGAGGCCCAGACCGCCATGAGTGCCGAGGAGTTGATGGAATACCAGCAGCTCGTCCGCAGAATGCCGGTGGGCGAATCCGTTGTCGAAGCCATCCTGAAGCTCGTGCGCTCGGCCCGTCCCGAAGACGGCGTTGACGCCTCCGACGTCCGGAACCTGATCGCCTGGGGGCCTGGCCCGCGCGCCAGTCAGGCGCTGATGCTGACCGTCCGGGCCCGCGCTTTTGTGGACGGCAGGCTGGCACCGTCGATCGACGACGTGCTGGCGCTTGCCGAACCCATTCTGCAACACCGCATGGCCTTGACTTTCGCAGCCCGTGCGGACGGTCACACGGTCCGTGACGTGATCAGCCGGGTGAAGGAAACGATCGCCTGACCCTGACGCCTTCGGGAGCCTGAGCGCATGGACATGCACGACACGAAAGCCGGCTTTGATCAAAAGACCTGGCCCAATGTTATCGGCGAGGCCCGGTCGGTTGCGGACGCGCTGCCGGACCTGCTGGTGGAAGCGAGCCATGTCGCCAGTTCGATCATCGCCGGCTGGCACGGACGGCGCCGGGCGGGTCCGGGCGAGAGTTTCTGGCAGTTCCGGCCATTCCACATGGGCGAACCGGCCAAACGCATCGACTGGCGCCGCTCCGCCCGCGATGACCATCTTTATGTCCGCGAGCGGGAATGGGAAGCCGCCCACACGGTCTGGCTCTGGGCCGATCTCTCCTCGTCCATGGTCTTCCAATCGCGCCTGGCCGGCGTCAGCAAGCGGGACCGCTCGATCGTGCTGATGCTGGCACTCGCCGACATGCTTGCGGAAACCGGCGAACGTATCGGGCTCCCCGGCCTGACACGCCCCTTCTCCGACCGTCGCGCCGCCGAACGGCTCGCCGATGCCCTGACCCATTTGTCCAAACCGATTGCCCTGCCGGACACCATGTCGGTGAAGCGCTTTGCCGATATCGTCCTGATTTCGGACTTCCTCGATCCCCTTGAAGACATTGCCGCCTGGATTGGGCGGGTCGCGGGCACCGGTGCGCGCGGCCACGTCGTCCAGGTCCTTGACCCGATCGAAGAGACATTTCCCTTCGACGGCCGGGTCGAGTTCACCGACCCCGAAAAAGGGTTCCGCCTGACGGCGGGCCGGGCGGAAACCTGGCGCGAGGACTACAAAAACAAGCTTGAGGCCCACCGGGCGGAAATCAGGGATATGGCGCGCAAGGCCGGTTGGACCTATGTTCTACACCATACCGACCGGCCCGCGTCGGAGCCGCTGTTGGTGCTGCACAGCGCGTTGTCCGGTGCGCTGGACGTGATGCAGAAAGGAGGCGTTTGAGCCGTGTTCGCTGGCCTGCCCCTGACCTTTACCGCGCCTTTTGCCCTGGGGGCTCTTGCCCTGTTGCCGGTTATCTGGTGGCTTCTTCGGCTGACGCCGCCCCGGCCGCGCGAAATCCAGTTTCCGCCGACCCGGCTGCTGCTCGACATCGACCGCCATGAGGAAACGCCGCAGCGCAGCCCCTGGTGGCTGACGCTTTTGCGCCTTTTTCTGGCCGCCATGGTCATCGTTGCCCTGGCCGGGCCGGTCTGGCGGACGGCGGACCCGATCGACACCGGCGACGGCATTCTCTGGCTTCTGGTCGACAACGGCTGGACCTCCGCGAAGAGCTGGCCCCAGCAGGTTGGCACCGCGGAACAGCTCCTCGCCGACGCTGAAAACGACGGCCGCCCCGTTTTGCTGGCCGCCACCGCCGACGGCCCATCGCAGGGCTTTGTTCCGGAAGCCGCCGCAAGCGCCCTTGAAAAACTGCGCGCGCTCGAACCGCGCCCCTATCCGCCGGAGCGCAGCGAACTGAATATCGGCCTGCGCAAGGCCGCCGAAAAGTCTGCGCCGGGCGCCGTCGTCTGGCTGACGGACAGCACCCGGACCAAAGGCGCATTTCTGACCGATCTTGCCGCGATCACCGGGAATACGCCCATCACGGTCCTCACCGGACTGGAAACGCCGATGGGCCTGAAGGACCTGTCCAACGATGCCGAGGCGCTCTCGGTCACCGTGGTCCGCCATCCGGAGCGCGATTTGAACACCGCGACCGTCCAGGCGCTCGACCTGAAGGGACTGGTGCTTGGGGAAGTTCAAGCCGTTTTCGGCAGGGACGAGACCGAAACGGAAGCCCGGTTCGAATTGCCGAGCGAATTGCGCAACGACGTTGCCCGGGTGGAAGTGGCTGGAGAGGCCGCCGCCGGAGCGGTTCAACTTGTCGACGACAGCTGGCGGCGCCGAACGGTCGGCCTGGTTTCCGGCCAGTCCGGCGATCTCGATCAGCCTTTGCTGTCGCCACTCTATTACCTGGAACGCGCGCTCGCCCCGTTCTCCGATATCCGCCATCCAAGGGATACGGATATTGCGGATGCGGTCCCGGAGCTCATCGACCAGGGCATCTCGGTTCTGGTGCTGGCCGATGTCGGCCGAATGCCGGACACGACAACCGCGGCCTTGCGCGAATGGGTCCAGAACGGCGGCACCCTTGTCCGCTTCGCCGGACCGCGCACCGCCGGGGGAAGCGACGACCTGATTCCGGTCCGGCTGCGCTCCGGCGACCGCTCGCTCGGCGGGTCGCTGTCGTGGAAACAGCCGCAGCATCTGGCGGATTTTCCAGAGGATTCGCCCTTTTCCGGCCTGAAGGTACCGCAGGAAGTCACCGTGACCCGCCAGGTCCTCGCCGAACCCACGTCCGATCTTCCCGACCGGACCTGGGCGATGCTTGAGGACGGCACGCCACTTGTGACCGCGGGTCCCGTCGGGGCCGGGTCCGTCGTTCTGTTCCATGTCACCGCGGACAGCGCCTGGTCCAATCTCCCGCTTTCCGGCGTTTTCCTGAACATGCTGCGCCGGATCCTTGCGGTTTCGAACGTTGCCGCCGCATCGGAGACATCTGACGACAGCACGGCTTCGAAGGGCGTACTGCCGCCTCTGCGCCTGCTTGACGGCTACGGACGCTTTGGGCCACCCCCGGTGGAAGTGACGCCCGTCAGCGCCGCGTTGTTCCGCGATGCATCGGCGAGCCGCAGGACCCCTCCGGGCCTCTATGGCACCGAGGATGGCTTCCGCGCCCTGAACCTGATGGGAAGCGGCGACGAACTCCTTCCCCTCGCCCTGGAGACTCTTGGCGAACGGGCCGTTGAAGGCGCCTATCCGGAATCGGATCCCATCGACATGAGATCCTTTTTCTTCACCCTCGCCTTCCTCCTGATGGTCGCCGACGCGGTCGCGGTCTTCCTCCTCGCGGGGGGCTTGAGCCGTATCGGCCTGCGCGGCCGGACCGCCGGAACGGCCATCGCCCTTGTGCTCGCCGCGGCTCTGTTCACGGCGGCCGGAAGCGGCCGGGTGGAAGCGCAATCGAACTCGGACGACCTGCGGGCACTGGAGTCCACCCTGCAGACACGGCTGGCCTATGTGCTTACCGGCAATCCGGAAATCGACGACGCCAGCGCGGCAGGGCTTGCCGGGCTGACACAATTTCTGGCCGAACGCACAGCGCTTGAGCCGGGCAAGCCGGTCGCCATCGACATCGCCCGGGACGAGCTTGCCTTCTATTCGCTTCTCTACTGGCCGATCGATCCCGCCATGGACAAGCCGGACGATCAGACGATTGCCCGCATCGACACCTTCATGCGCAACGGCGGCACGATCCTGTTCGACACGCGCGATCACATCAACGCATCGGCCAGCGGCTTCTCGTCGACACCTGCGACGCTGAAACTGCGCGAGATACTCGAGGACCTGGATGTTCCGCCCCTGGAACCGGTTCCGCCCGATCATGTTCTGACCAAGGCCTTCTACCTGCTCAATTCCTTCCCCGGCCGCTATGCCACCAGTCCGCTCTGGGTCGAGAGCCTGGAGGAAGTGGCTGCCCGCGGCGACCGGCCGGTCCGGGCCGGTGACGGTGTTTCGCCGCTCCTGATCACAGGCAACGACTTCGCCGCGGCCTGGGCCATCACCCCGCAAGGCGACTTCATGTATCCGACCGTGCCAAATCACCCGAGACAGCGGGACTTCGCCTTCCGCTCCGGCGTCAACATCGTCATGTACAGCCTGACCGGAAACTACAAGGCCGATCAGGTTCACATCCCCGCTCTCCTCGAGCGGCTCGGACAATAGGTTTCAGGAGCGCCGATGGTCTGGTCCCTTTCCTTCGACCCCTTGCTGCCCGTCTGGGCGCTGAGCATAGGCCTCGTTCTCGCTCTGGTTCTGACGGGGATTTCCGGCTTTCTCGGCCTGCGCGGCTGGACCTTACGGTCGCTCACCATGGGTCTGCTGCTGCTGGCCCTTGTCAACCCGGCCATCGAGCGGGAAGACCGGGAGCCGCTTTCAAGCGTCGTTGCTCTGGTTGTCGACAAGAGCCAGAGCCAGCGGCTTGCGGACAGGGAAACGACGGCGGAGGAAGCAGCGAAGGTCCTGCAAAACCGGATCGAGGCGCTCGGCGCATTCGAGCTCAGGGTTCTGGACGCCCGCAACTCCAATGCCGGCGACGGTACCGAGGTGTTCCAGACCCTGGCCAACGGCCTTGCGGACGTGCCGCCGGAACGGGTCGGTGGCGCGGTTATCGTCACCGACGGCCAGGTTCACGATATTCCCGAAAACGCCGGCGCCCTCGGCTTCGATGCGCCGGTTCACAGCCTGATCACCGGCACCGCCGAAGAGCGCGACCGGCGCATCGTGCTCGACAAGGCCCCCCGCTTCGGTCTCGTCGGCTCTGAACAGACCGTCAGCCTCACGGTCGTCGACCAGGGACAGGGCACCGGTCCCGGCGACCGGGTGCGCGTCACCGTCAAACGGGATGGCGATATCGTCAGCGAACGTGTCGCCCACACCGGCGAAAAGATCGACATACCGGTCGCCATCGCCCATGGCGGGGACAATATTTTCGAATTCGAGGCGGAACCGCTCGACGGCGAGCTGACGGCCCTGAACAACCGTGCCGTGGTCACGATCGACGGCATCCGCGAAAACCTCAGGGTGCTTCTCGTCTCCGGCTCCCCCCATGCCGGGGAACGGACCTGGCGCAACCTGCTCAAATCCGACGCCTCTGTCGATCTGGTGCATTTCACCATTCTGCGCCCGCCGGAAAAGCAGGACGGCACGCCGATCAACGAGCTGTCCCTGATCGCCTTTCCGACGCGCGAACTGTTCTCCGTCAAGATCGACGAATTCGACCTGATCATCTTCGACCGCTATGTCCGGCGCGGCGTCCTGCCGATGCTCTATTTCGATAATATTGCCCGCTACGTGCGCGACGGTGGAGCGGTTCTCCTGGCCGGCGGGCCGGACTATGCCGAGGGCGGCAGCCTGTATCGCACGCCCCTTGCCCCGATCCTGCCTGCCCGGCCCACGGGCACGATCCTGGAGCAGCCATATCACGCCGAACTGGCCGAGATCGGCCTGCGCCATCCGGTGACCAGGGGACTGCCGGGCGCCGATCAGGATCCGCCCGCCTGGAGCCGCTGGTTCCGGGCGGTCGATACCGAACTCGACAAGGGCCAGACCCTGATGAGCGGCCCGAGCGACACGCCACTCCTGGTTCTGAACCGGGAAGGCGAAGGCCGGGTCGCCATGCTCCTGTCCGACCATGTCTGGCTTTGGGCGCGCGGCTATGAGGGCGGCGGCCCCCACGTCCCGCTCCTGCGCCGGCTCGCCCATTGGCTGATGCAGGAACCGGACCTGGAAGAAGAAGCGCTGAAGGTAACGCTGCGCGGCACTGAACTGGCGATCGAACGCCAGACCCTTGGGGAAACGGTCGGAGAGGTGACCGTGGTCTCCCCTACCGGCGACCAGTCAGCAGTCACACTCACCGAACAGGAGCCCGGATTGTGGCGCGGCGGGTCTCTGGCCAATGAAACCGGTCTTTACTCGGTCTCCGATGGCGACATGAGCACCCTCATCCATGTCGGCCCGCAAAATCCGCGCGAATATACCGATGTCCTGTCCACGACGGAGGTTCTCTCTCCTCTGACGGAGGCCACAGGCGGCGCTTCACGGCGCTTGAGAGATATTGGCGGCGACCTTGACGTGCCCCGTGTCGTCTCCATGCGCCAGTCGGCCAGCTACGCGGGCAACGGCTGGATCGGCCTGAAGGCGACCGAGGCCAGCGTCCTGAACGGCGTCGACCGCTATCCGCTGATGGTCGGCCTGCTCGGTCTCGCTCTTCTGCTCGGCGCCCTGTCGATGACCTGGTATCGCGAAGGACGGTAGGCGTTTTCAAGAGAAGACACCGAACCTTCCCCTCTACGGCCCCCCAGCCTGAGGAGGCGCCGCTTTGCGTCTCCTCAAGATGAGATTGAATCTCTAGAGCCCTTCCCGGTCATGTTGAACCATTTGATGGCTTTTGACGGCTCGCTCGGCAAGGCGCGTCGCGAAGTGCGATGCGGTGCATCGTGCGAGCGGCGCAACGCTGCCGATGGGCCGTCAAAAGCCACCCGGCTCGGGCAAAAGCGAGTGAAAAGTCAATCTCTTAGGGCCAGGCAAAATTGGTCTCTGGCTTTGTTGGATAGCGCTTGAGGTGGACAACACCGCTGCGCGCAATCCGCCTCGCCAGAGACCAATTTTGTCTCAGTCAAATGATTCAATATGACCGGGAAGGGCTCTAGCCCCACCCGCCCTGAACGTGCCCGCTCGGCATATCGCCACCGTTCAGGGGCGCGATGAGCAGGCGCGCCGGATCGACCGGACCAGGCAAGGTGATCAGCCCGGGGGGAACCTGTTGGAAGCCGAAGGGGCTGTAATAGGGCGCGTCGCCGACCAGCAACACCGCCTCTTCGCCGGCAGCCGCCGCGGAATCCATCGCCGTGCGCATCAGCGCCTTGCCGAGTCCCCGGTTCTTGAAGTCGGGAGAAACGGTCAAGGGCCCGAGCAGAAGCGCCCGCGTTGTCCCGATCGTGATCGGCGACAGCCGGATGGAGCCGGCAATATGAGGCCCGGCAACGCCGACAAAGGAAAGATCCGGCCGATGCGGCACGTTTTCGCGAATCCGGAACGCGGTACGGGCGAAACGGCCCGGTCCGAACGCCTCTGCCTGGAGATCGTCGATGGTGGCAGTATCGGAAGCCTCTTCGGCCCGTATGGCCCAGGTGGAGAGTTTCATGGGAGAGTTCCTGTCAAGCGGTCTTTTGGAGAAGAACGCGCCTGACTGCTACCCAGACGGAAATGAACCGGTCTATCCGGGAACAGGTCAGCCGCGACGGTGCGAACGAGAAAAATCTCGTCGGCTGGTTCGTCGTCGGAGTGTCAGACCTGCGGTCATGTATCCCAGTCTCGTCCGTGGCTTGAGGGAACTTTGTGCGCTCCCCGGCATTTCCTGAATGAGCGAAAGCGGTTAGCACGCCGCCAGTGTCAGGTCCAGCGCTTTTTTGAAACCGGGTGGCCGCGGCGCCTTTCTCTATCGCTCGGGCCGATTGTTCAATGGCCGGAAACACAGCATTCAGCCGATTGATTTCCGCCGCCTGGAAACGACTTAATCGGGAAACAAATCAAGGAGACTGTCATGGGACTGCTGGTCGACGGCACCTGGAAGGACAAATGGTACGACACGAAGTCAACCGGCGGTAAATTCGTCCGCGAAGACGCCGCCTTCCGGAACTGGATTACCGCGGACGGGTCGCCAGGCCCGAACGGCACCGGCGGCTTCAAGGCGGAAGCGGACCGATATCACCTGTTCGTTTCCTATGCCTGCCCGTGGGCGCACCGGACGCTTGTCTTCCGCAAGCTGAAAAAGCTCGAGGAGATTGTGTCCGTGACCGCAGTCAAGCCGCTCATGCTGGAAAACGGCTGGGAGTTTCCGGAGGTCGAGCCGCTTACCGGCGCGAAATACGCCTGGCACATATATGCCAAGGCCAAGCCGGACTATACCGGCCGGGCGACGGTACCGATCCTGTGGGACCGGAAAAACGAGACCATCGTCAGCAACGAGTCTTCCGAAATCATTCGGATGTTCAACACCGCTTTTGACGGGCTGACCGCTTCAACGGCGGATTTCTACCCCCAGGAGCTCCGCTCCGAAATCGACGCGATCAACGAGCGGGTCTACCACACCGTCAACAACGGCGTTTACAAGTCCGGCTTCGCGACCACCCAGCAGGCGTACGAAGAGGCGGTGCATGCCCTGTTCGATACTCTCGACTTCCTGGAAGACCGCCTGTCGTTCCGGCGCTACCTCGCCGGCGACCGGCTGACGGAAGCCGACTGGCGCCTGTTCACCACCCTCGTCCGGTTCGACGCTGTCTACGTCGGCCATTTCAAGTGCAACGTGCGCAGGATCGAGGACTACCCGAATCTCTCGAACTATCTCCGTGAGCTTTACCAGATGCCCGGAATCGCGGAGACGGTGGACATGGCGACGATCAAGGAACACTACTACGGCTCCCACGAGTCGATTAATCCCACCCGCGTCGTTCCCGTAGGTCCGGACCTGAATTTCGAACGGCCCCACGACCGGAACAGGCTCAAGACCGCCGCCTGAGCGATAACAGCTTCAGCTGACATCCGTCGGCCTCATCGTGATGAGGCCGACGGATGCGGAAAGACAGTTTGAGGCTCTCCCTTACCAACGGCCTCCGGTCGGGAAAGCCCCCGCCTTGTGTTCCGCGAGCCGCCGCGCGGTCGCCGCGCTCAGGCCCTGGGGAAGCGCTTCCAGATCGAAGAAATCCGCTTCGAGGATTTCGGCGTTTGGGGCCAGGAAGTTTTCCCCCCGCGACCAGGCCTGCAGGTGGAACAGGCCGACGTGGTCCCGGCCGGTCGCTTCCTGATTGAGGTAGATGTTGAGAAACGCGGGCGTCTCGACGGCAACGATCCCCGCCTCCTCCCGAACCTCCCGGCACGCGGCTTCGTCGAGACTCTCGCCACCGTCGACGCCCCCGCCCGGAAGATACCATCCCTCGAGGTAACTGTGGCGGACCAGCAGAACCCGGTTCAGCTCGTCTTCCACGATTACCCGGACTCCCAGGCTGTACGGATTGCGGACCAGGCAATAGGACTGCACCAGACGCTTGGTCCAACGCTTTGGAAGCAAAGACAAAATCTTCAACATAAGCTGCGGTCCACGCCCTCAATAGTTGAATAAATACTTCATTAACCCATGCACGCAACGCAAAGCAGCCCTCGCAGAATAGCGCTCCTCTTTCAGGCAATCGATGCCTATATATCGGGCAATATGATGTTTTTGAGGGCAATGCCGCCCTCTGTATTCCAAGATAGGAAACCCGATGTTCAACGCTCTGTTCGGCAAGCGCCGTCGCCGCCACTCGCACTACCAGTGGAAACCCGCCATCGATCTGTCCAACCCGCGCGTCGCCGCGACCTTGATCACCTTCTCCTCCAACTAAGGTTGAGGAAAAGGGTTCGTGGAGGAAACCCATGTTTGGATTCGTGAATGTTATCGGCGCCACCCTGCGCGAGACCACGCTCTCCGCGGAAGGCGATGCCCCGAAGGCTCCGAAAACCGCACCGGCGCTCAAGCCGGTCAAGGCAGGCAGGCCGGTAAAGTAACGGACGTCCGTTCCGGTTCCGGCGTGGCAAAGCCACCTGTTTGAAGGCGCTCCGTCATTTCCCCTTGACGCGGCGCCTTTCGTTTTGAAGATGCGCCTCATGTCCAGCTTCAAACTCGCGCATCTTTCAGATCCCCACCTTGGCCCCCTTCCGGACCCCAAGCTGCTCCAGCTGTTTTCAAAACGTTTCCTGGGCTATCTGAATTGGCAGCGGCACCGCTCCAAGATCATGGGCGCCAGCTACCTGGATAGGCTGATTGAGGACATGAAGGCCAAGGCGCCGGATCATATCGCAATCACCGGCGACCTGGTCAACATCGCGCTCCCGCTCGAAATCAGCGGTGCGAGATCCTGGCTGGAAGAGATCGGCGAGCCACGAAATGTCTCTGTCGTTCCCGGCAACCACGACGCGTATGTTCCAGGCGCGGTCCGCAAGGCCCGCGCCGCCTGGTGGCCCTATATGTGCGCCGACGATGCGCCGGCCGCCCCCGAGGAAGACACGCGGATGGAAGCGACCTTCCCCTACATACGCAAACGCGGCGACATCGCCCTGATCGGCGTGACCACTGGCCGGGCCAGTGCCCCCTGGTTTGCAACGGGACGGGTCGGAAGCAAACAGAGCAAACGGCTTCGCGCCATCCTGGAAGACCTTGGCCGGCAGCCCCTTTTCCGCGTCGTCATGCTGCATCATCCGCCCTTCAAAGACGCCACCCGCTGGCACAAGCGCCTCTCGGATGCCTCGCGCGTCCGTGCAGCCATCAAACGCGCCGGCGCGGAACTGATCCTGCACGGCCATACGCATATCGACAGTTTCGAGAGCATCGAAGGTCCGAACGGTCCCGTCCCGGTGGTCGGCGTCCCCTCGGCGACAAGTGCGCCGGGCGGTAAGAAACCCGCAGCCCGCTACAACCTGTTCACGATCGAAAAGACTGGTTCCGGCTGGTCCTGCAGCATGCAAGAACACGGTTTCGCGGCGCCTGACACCCCCGTTT
This sequence comes from Roseibium aggregatum, assembly GCF_017309185.1. Lineage (GTDB taxonomy): Bacteria > Pseudomonadota > Alphaproteobacteria > Rhizobiales > Stappiaceae > Roseibium > Roseibium aggregatum_B. Next base: position 235,285 of record NZ_JAEKJZ010000007.1, read on the forward strand.
CCATGATGTCGGAGCGGCAGGTCGCAATCCCGTAAGACCGCCTCGGCGTTCGTCAGGGTCCGGATTCAGGGTTTCATAGACTGACGCCGCCCCTGGCGACCGCGCCCGCGCTTACATCGTCAAGCATTGCGAACGGCCGGGCGCCCGCTCGCGCGCAGGCGACAGGTCAAAGGGGATTGGCGAACCAGGCGAAGGCCACAAGGCCAGCCGCACCGGCCGCAAGGCCGATGACGAACGACCCCGCAACTGTCAGCCAGGGCGCCCTGCCGTCCTCGGCGCGGACAGCCTTGCTGTCGAGCGCCACCTGGCGAAGCCGGTTGTTAAGCCAATCGCCTTCCAGCGCCTTTTCCCGCTCCAGGACGCGCTCGGCGATATATTCCGTCAGGCAATCCGCCATGTCGTCGATATTCGCGGTTTCCAGGATGACCACCCGGCCAAGCCGGGTATCCTTTAAAAACCGGTAGGTCCGCCGGTCGCCACCGACCGCCACGTGGCTGGTTGCATCGATCCACAGGCGCGGCGTGGACCCGGGCAGGATCTGCAAAGAGAACTGATCGTCGTCTTCGGGAATTTCCTTGAAGACGTCCTTCAACTCGTCGGCGAGCATGTCCAGGCGGGCGCGCTCGGTGTCCTGAAGTTCCACGACCACATCCGAGCGCTCCACCTCGCCGAGCTGAACCTTGCGGATCGCGTCGCGCAAGGAGCGCATGCGTGTGTGCGGAACAACGTTATCCTGCATTTCGGACATGAGGCGTCTGACTCCGTATCTACTGCCCTTGGTCAACAGAGTCTTAACCAACTCCTACCGGGACGAAACCGCGACGAGCGCTTTACCACCAGCTATCCACCGGCAATGCTCTGAACATGGTTAACGCATATTAAGGGAATTTTGGCCACCAGGGTACGGTTTCATGAATTTCAGTTCCGCGATGGATCTTGAGGGTGCCAATCCGGCTTTGGAGAACGGTATCAAAGCCTTTTCACCATTCATTCTCATGGCTTGCAGGTTTCTTCGCGCTCTTCTGCACCGGATTGGCGCCTGAAGCGTGCATTCAGGGAATACCCCCGAGCCTGCACGGCCGGCTGGCCCGGGCGCCTGTCATGAGGTATGCAGGAAGAACGCGGTCATCCGGGAGGCATCGCCATGAATGTGGACGGCAAGAAATATCGCACGATCTGGCTTTCGGAAGACGGCAGCGCGGTCGAGATCATCGACCAGACGAAATTCCCCTACGCCTTCGAGATCGCCCGGCTCGAGACAATGGAAGACGCCGCCCACGCCATCCGCGTGATGCAGGTCCGCGGCGCGCCGCTGATCGGGGCAACCGCCGCCTACGGCGTAGCGCTTGCCATGCGCGCCGATCCGTCCGACGCAGCCCTGCACGAGGCTTGCTCCGCTCTTCTCCAGACGCGGCCCACCGCCGTCAACCTGCACTGGGCCCTCGACAAGGCGCGCAAGTCACTCATTCAGATTGCCCCGGACTCCCGCGCGCAAGCCGCCTTCGCGCTCGCAAACGAGATCTGCGACGAGGACATCGCCATCAACATGGCGATCGGCATGCACGGTATGGAACTGATCGTGGAGATCGCCAAGACCAAGCGCGAGGGCGAGCCGGTCAACATCCTGACCCATTGCAACGCCGGATGGCTCGCGACTGTCGACTGGGGCACGGCGACCGCGCCCGTCTACATGTCCCATGACAGCGGCATTGCCGTTCATGTCTGGGTCGACGAGACCCGCCCGCGTAACCAGGGCGCTTTCCTGACGGCCTGGGAACTCGGCCATCACGGTGTGCCGCACACCGTCATCGTCGACAACGCCGGCGGCCATCTGATGCAGCACGGCGAAGTGGACATGGTGATCGTCGGCACCGACCGGACGACAGCGACCGGCGACGTCTGCAACAAGATCGGCACCTATCTGAAGGCACTTGCCGCCAAGGACAACGGCGTGCCCTTCTATGTGGCGCTGCCATCGCCGACCATCGATTTTTCCCTCTCCGACGGCGTGCGCGAAATTCCCATCGAGGAACGCGGCGGCGAGGAAGTCAGCCGCATGACCGGACGCAGCCAGAACGGCGCCATCGAAACCATCGACATCGTCGCCGAGGGCTCTGACGTCGGCAACCCCGCCTTCGACGTAACTCCTGCCCGGCTGGTGACCGGCCTCATCACCGAACGCGGTGTTCTGGCGGCGAACCGTCAGGCGATTGCCGGAGCGTTTCCGGAGCGGGTCAAGGCAAGTGCCTAGGTTTCACGATGGGGCCGCGGCACTATTCCGAAGGGCCCTCGATCACCGGCACATGCGGCGCCTTGTCCTTCGGATAGAGACCTGAGAGACGTGGATCGTCGTCGACTTCGATGGCCCGCTTGTAGGGTTTGAAACCGCAGGACATGTAGAATCCGATGGCCTGCGGGCTGTCGCCCGTACAGGTGTGTACCCAGAACCTCTCCGTATCCGGCCGCGACCAGACCCTTTCGACGGCCTGAGCCATAAGCCAACGCCCCGCGCCGCCGCCGATCGCCTCCGGGATCAGGCCGAAGTAGGCAAGTTCCGGCTCCGCCGGATTGGCAAAGTCGAGTTCCAGGATACCCACCGGTTTACCGTCAACGATCGGGCGGAAACTCTCCCGGGTCGGTTCCGCGAGCAGGGCCGCGAGTCCGGCATCGTCCAGTGTCAGGCGCCCGAACCAGATCCAGTCGCCGCCGACCTGCCTGAAAAGAGCGCGATACTCCTCGAGATCCGGTTCGTGCCAGCGTTCCAGGACGAGGTCCGGCCGCGGCCGCGACAGCGGCTGGTCGGGGGCCTTGAGCATTTCCAGAAAGGTCACGACAAAGGCCACCTTGCCTTCGGGAATATCCGTATAGCCGTTCAAATCGATCAGCGTTTCGTGCATTGGTCGCCCTTTCACTTGTCCGTGCCGAACCTGATACCAATCCAGCCCTGCCGCCCCAAGGCCGAAATTCGCGATTTGCGTTCGGTTAATCACCCGTTAACCATGCCGTGAGAAGCTGCCAGTCGTATCCAGGAAAGATGCGAACATGCCTAAAGTCGGAAACTACGTTCAACGCGATTATCACTCCAGGTTCCGCTCGCAGCGGAAGTCGACGTGGTCCGACTACAACAAATCCTGGAGCCAGCGCCGCGCCGCCTCGGCGGAAAAAATGCAGCAGCTGCGCAACGTCGCCGCGTCCTTCACGACGATCAGCACCGACGCTTCACTGGCCACGACCTCCTTTGTCATGCAAAACACCGGCTCCAGCACAAGCTACGCCAGCCCGACGGCGGTGATGTCGCGTATCAGCAAATACGTCTGAAGACTCCGGATGCGCCGGCGCTACTCCTGGAGCAGCGCTCAGATCGAGCCGATGGTTTTCAGCTTGATGCGGGGATGAACCTCGGCCTGGCTCATGACGGTTGTATGCGCCCGGAACCGCTCGACGATGGACCGTACGAACGGCCGGGTCTGCGGCGACGTCAGGAGAACGGGAACCTCGCCCTGCTGAGCGGCATCCTCGAAGGCGTCGCGCACGCGGCCGACAAACTCCTGCAGCTTGCTCGGCTGCATGGCGAGCTGACGGTCGTCGCCCTCGCCGACAATGGCTTCCAGAAACGCCTGCTCCCATTGCGGTGACAGCGCGATCAGCGGCAGATAGCCGCCCGGTGCCAGATTGGCCGCGCAGATCTGCCGGCCGAGCCGGGTGCGCACGTGCTCGGCGATGGTGTCGGTGTTGCGCGTCATGCCGGTCGCCTCGGAGACGCCTTCCAGGATCGTGCCCAGATCGCGCACCGAAATGCGTTCGTTCAGGAGGGTCTGCAGGACGCGTTGAATGCCCGAGACCGTGATCTGGGAGGGAATGAGATCCTCCACCAGCTTGGCCTGGTCGCCCTTCAGCTCCTTCAAGAGCTTCTGCACATCGCCATAGGTCAGAAGCTCGCTGATGTTGGATTTGATCGTTTCCGTCAGATGGGTGGAGAGCACCGTCGCCGGATCGACCACCGTGTAACCGCGCAACGAGGCGTCTTCTCGGTACTGCGCCTCGACCCAGGTTGCCGGCAGGCCGAACGTCGGCTCGGTCGTGTGGGTTCCCGGCAGCTTGACCTGCCCGCCCGCCGGATCCATCACCATGTAGTGGTTCGGATAGAGATTGCCGCGCCCGGCCTCCACTTCCTTGACCTTGATGACATAGTCGTTGGCTGCCAGCTGAATATTGTCCAGGATCCGGACGGGCGGCATGATCACGCCCATGTCGCCGGCCACCTGCCGGCGCAAAGCCTTGATCTGCTGTGTCAGCACGTCGGCATCGGACTGCGCCTTGCCGTTGATAAGCGGCAGCAGCGCGTAGCCGAGTTCGATCCGCAGCTCGTCCATCTTCAGCGCGTCGGTGATCGGCGGTTCGGGCGGCGGTTTCGGCGCGGCCTCGATGGCTTTTGCCTCGGCCACCTTGGCCGCTTCCTTTTTCTTCTTCGCGCCGACCTGATAAGCCAGATAGGCAGCCCCACCGGCCAGGCCGAGGAACGGCACCATCGGCATGCCCGGCAGCATCGCCAGGATCACCATGACCGCCGCCGACATGCCGAGCGCCTTCGGGTAACCGGTGAACTGCGCCGACAGGGCCTTGTCGGCCGCGCCGTGCACACCGGCTTTGGAGACGAGAAGGCCCGCCGCGGTCGAAACGATCAGCGCCGGGATCTGCGACACCAGGCCGTCGCCGATGGTCAGAAGCGTGTAGTTGTTGGCCGCTTCCGAAAAGGACAGCTCCATCTGGCCGACGCCGATGAAGATCCCGCCCAGGATATTGATGAATGTGATCAGAAGCCCGGCGATGGCATCGCCGCGCACGAATTTGGAAGCACCGTCCATCGCCCCGAAGAACGCGCTTTCGTCCTCGAGCGCCTTGCGCCGGACCTTCGCCTCCGCCTCGTCGATGAGACCGGCCGACAGGTCCGCGTCGATCGCCATCTGCTTGCCCGGCATCGCATCGAGGGTGAAGCGCGCCGCGACTTCCGCGATACGGCCCGAACCCTTGGTGATGACGACGAAGTTCACGATCACCAGGATCGCGAAGACGATGATCCCGATGACGAAGTTCCCGCCCATGACGAGATTGCCGAAGGACTGAATGACGTTTCCGGCCGCCGCGGTACCCTCGTGACCGTTGGCGAGGATCAGCCGGGTCGACGAAATGTTGAGACCGAGCCGCAACATGGTCGCGATCAGGAGAACGGTCGGAAAGGAGGAGAACTCCAGCGGCCGCTGAATGAACAGGCCGGTCATCAGGATCATGACCGAAAAGATGATCGACACCGCGAGAAACGTGTCGAGCATCATCGGCGGCATCGGCAGGATCAGAAGCGTCAGGATGACCAGAATACCGGTGGCAAGGCCAACGTCACCCTTGCGCAGGGTATCGATCAGTTCCTGAAGGGTCGGAAAACCGGAAACGCCGGCCGCCTGCGGCGCCGCTGCCGCCGGCTGATCCGCCGCCGGGCCCGCGGGGGTCCCGCCCCCCTGTTGTCCGCCTGCCGCCGTGTCCGACATTCTTAAACCCGGTTTCCAGCCCCTACCGGGCCGTCAGTTGATACCGCCTGCGATTTCATGCGTCAGATCCGGGCTTCGCCCGGCCCCGGTACGCTGACCCCTTCATCGGTGTACTGGTTCAGTTTGTTGCGCAGCGTCCTGATGGAAATACCCAGAATTTTCGCCGCATGCGTCCGGTTGCCCAGACAATGATCGAGCGTGTCGAGGATCAGGTCGCGCTCCACATCGGCCACGGTCCGCCCGACGAAGGACCGGGTCACGGCTTCCGCGGTCTGCACGGCCTGTTCCGCCGGCCCCCGCGCCACCGTCAGCGGCGAGCCGTCCGGCATGCGGATGGCCTCCACCCCGATCTCCTCGCTGCCGGCGAGCAGTACGGCGCGGTGCATGGTGTTTTCCAGCTCGCGCACGTTGCCCGGCCACGGATTGGTCAACAGCGCTTGACGGGCCTCAACGGAAACGGGCCTGACCGGCACTCCGTTGGCCTCCGAGTAATGCTTGATGAAGAACTGGGCGAGTTCCATGACATCCGCCGGCCGCTCCCGGAGTGCGGGCAGTTTCAGGTTCACCACATTCAGCCGGAACAGCAGATCTTCGCGGAACTGGCCCTGACGCACGCTTTCGGCCAGATCCCGGTTCGAAGTCGCCAGGATCCGGATATTCACCGGAACGGGGCGGGTGCCGCCGACGCGGTCGATCACCCGTTCCTGGAGCGCACGCAGAAGCTTGGCCTGCAGGCGCACATCCATTTCGGAAATCTCGTCCAGCAGCAGCGTTCCGCCGTCGGCTTCCTCGAACTTGCCGATCCGGCGCGCCACCGCCCCGGTGAAGGCGCCTTTCTCGTGTCCGAACAACTCCGATTCAAGCAGGTGCTCCGGAATGGCGGCACAGTTGATCGAAATGAACGGCTGCGAGGCCCGGTTCGAGCATTTGTGCACATGCCGGGCAATGACTTCCTTGCCGGTACCGGACTCACCGGTGATCAGCACGGAGGCCTCCGAGGGCGCCACCTGTTCGGCAAGCTTGACCACGGCCGCCATGGCCTCGTCGCGGTAGATAAGATCGCCGCGCTCCTGCGCGACCGCGGCAATCACCGCCGCGATCATTTCCGGATCCGGCGGCAGCGGGATATATTCCTTGGCCCCCGCGCGGATGGCGGTGACCGCCGCCTTCGCGTCCGTGTCGACGCCGCAGGCGACCACCGGAACATGGACCCGCTCGTTCTGAAGCTTCTGGATCAGGCCGGCAATGTCGAGATGGACCTCGACCATCATGAGATCCGCGCCGCGCCCGGATCTCAGGACCTTGAGCGCGCCCTCGATATCGTCTGCGTGCGTGACCTGAGCACCGCCCTGCATGGCCATTTTCGATGCCGTTGTCAGCTGACCGCCGAGCGTTCCGACAATTAACAGACGCATCCGTTATCCTTCCTACCGGTCCGTCTTGATGATTTCCGTCATGGTCACACCGAGTTTGTCCTCCACCAGGACAACCTCACCGCGCGCCACGAGCCGGTCGTTTACGTAAATATCGATTGCCTCGCCCACTTTCCGGTCAAGCTCCAGAACGGTACCGGAGGCCAGCTTGAGCAGGTCGGAAACATGCATCTTAGAATGCCCGAGGACCGCCGAGATCCGGACGGGCACGTCGAACACCGCCTCCAGATCCGCCGCCGATTGCGGCCCGAGCGCCTCTTCGCCCAATGGGCCGCGCTGCGGGGCTTCCAGTTCGTCGAGCGGAATGTTGGTATCTTGCTGGTCGCTCATACGTCAGTGTCCTTTTGTGCCGACGTTCCGGGCGTTTTTCCCCGCGTCTCCGCGCCGCGCGCGCGCAAATAGGTGCGGATGCTCGCGTCGATGTCGTTCTCCAGGGCTTTTCGGTCCCGTTTGATGCCGCCATCGGCCCATTCGATATGGCAGTCGCCCCGCCCGATCTCCGGTTCGCCGAGAATGACCAGCCGGCCCTCGAAGCCCTTCTCATGGACAATCGGATCCACCTGAGCCTTGAGAGCCTCCACGTCCTTTTCCGCGATACGGATCACGAGATGCGGGGAACGGCGCAACGGCCCGAGACATTCTGACACCAAAGCCACGGTCTCCGCCAGCGGCTGACGCGCGATCAGATGGGCGCAAAGGCGTCTAGCCACAAGAAATGCGAGGCTGACGGCATCTTTTTCCTGAGCCGCCTGATGCTCGTCCAGCGTCTTCAGGACGTCGCCCACGGCATCCACCAGACGGCCGGCCGCCGCGGTCAGCAGCGTCTCCTGTTTGGTCTGCAGGTCCTGAAGGGCCTTTGTCCGCCCCTCCTCGAAAGCCTGAGCCCTGGCCTTCTTGAGCAGCTGCTCGTGTTCGGCGACCGGAATCGTCGGGATTTCCGGCTCGGGCGGCGCGACCACTTCCGGCTCCTCCGGTTCGGAGAAGTCGACATTGAACAGAAATTTCGGCGGGTTCGTCATGCTGCCCATTCTTCTGAAACTCGATAAGCCCTGCTGCATCAATAGATGATCTCGTCGTCGCCCTTGGACTTGGAAATCATGATCTCGCCCTTGGCCGCCAGATCCTTCGCCTTGTTCACCATGCCCGTCTGCGCCTCATCGACATCGCGCAGGCGCACAGGGCCGAGCGCCTCCATGTCGTCCTGCAGAAGCTTGGCCGCCCGCGAGGACATGTTGCCGAAGAAGAATTCGCGGGCCGCGTCCGTCGAGCCCTTGAGCGCGATCGCCAGCTGATCCTTCTCCACATGGCGCAACAGGGTCTGCGCGCTTGCGGCGTCCAGCTTGAGCAGATCGTCGAAGGTGAACATCAGGGTCTTGATGCGGTCGGCCGCCTCCCGGTTGTCTTCCTCAAGCGCGGCCAGGAACCGCGCCTCGGTCTGGCGGTCGAAGTTGTTGAAAATATCGGCCATCATCTCGTGGCTGTCGCGGCGCGAGGTATTCGTCAGGTTCGACATGAACTCGACACGCAGGGTTTGCTCGACCTTTTCCAGAACCTCCTTCTGGACGGCGTCCATGCGCAACATGCGGCTGACGACCTCAAGCGCGAGCTCCTCGGGCAGGATGCCGAGGACCCGGGCAGCGTGGTCGGAATTGATCTTCGACAGGACGACGGCGACCGTCTGCGGGTATTCGTTCTTGAGATAGTTGGCGAGAACGTTCTCCTGCACGTTGGAGAGCTTTTCCCACATGTTGCGGCCCGCCGGCCCCCGGATCTCCTCCATGATCACGGAGACTTTTTCACCCGGTAGAAAATTCGACAGAAGACGTTCGGTCGCCTCGACGTTGCCCGTCAGCGCTCCCTTCGAGCTGACCCTGCGGACGAAATCCTTGAACAGATCCTCCAGCATGCTCGGCGTGACCGGACCGAGATTGGCCATGGCCGCCGAAACCTGCCGGACCTCTATCTCGTCGAGCTTGTTCCAGATCGGCGAGCCGTGGGACTCCCCTAGCGCCAGGAGAAGCACGGCCGCCCGTTCCGCGCCCTTGAGTTCGCGCTCCTCCTCGTCCGCGCTGACCTGAAGCTGAGTTTGGAATTGATCGCCCGTCATCACGCCGCCTGCTCATCCAGCCAGCCGCGGACGATGGTCACGGCTTCGGAAGGATGATCCTTGATCAGATCGCCCACCTTTGCGATCGAACTTGCCTGCAGCGCGCCTTCCTGGCGGGCCTGCTCGAGCCATTCGATCACGAACTCATCCTCGTTCTCGTCCTCCTGGGGCACTTCCGTTTCTGCCACCAGCGTGCCGTCCGGACCGATCATCAGTTCCTGAGGCTGCTTTTCCTCCGGCGTAACGATCCGCCGCAGCAGAGGCCGGACGACGAACAGAAGCAGGAGAACCGAGATCAGGAACAGAACGCCCAGTTCGGCGAAGCGGATAATGTCGTCCTTGGTGAACTCGAACAGCCCGTCGCCTTCGCTCAGGAGGTCGTCCTGCGGCGGCATCGCGAACTGGAGGTTGACCACTTCCACGACATCGCCGCGCTGCTGGTCGAACCCGATGGCAGACCGGACGAGAACGGCGATCCGGTCCAGCGTTTCCTGGCTGCGCGGCGCATAGGCGACATCGCCGTTGTCATCCGGCTGGTACAGACCGTCGACCAGAACAGCAACCGACAGGCGCTTGATCTGGCCGGCCTCGACGACTTCCGTTCGCGTCGAACGGGAGATTTCGTAGTTCACGATCTCCTCGGTCAGGGCCGTGGTATCGCGGTTGCCCTCGTCGCCGTTTTGCGCATCGGCGTTGGGAAGCTGGTTCGCTACGGTCACCTGGCCGTTTCGCGAAATCGCGGAGCTCGCCTCTTCCTTGGTCTGCGTCGAACGAACGACCTGCCCTTCCGGATCGAAGGTTTCCGTCGTCTCCGTCAGGCGGTTGTAGTCGATCTCCGCGTTCACGCGGACCCGTGCCCGGCCGGGCCCCACCACGGAATTCAGGATTTCCTCGATCTGATTGCGCAGGCGGCTTTCCACGGACACCGTGCGCTCCTGCAGGGTGGCCGACAGTATGCCGTCCTCGTCCGCCCCGTTGCCCGAGGCCAGGAGACGGCCGCTCTCGTCGACGATCGACACCCGTTCCGGATCGAGCCCGTCCACAGCGGTCGCCACCAGGTGCTGCACGGCCCGGATCTCGCCCGGACCGAGCGAGCCGCGCACATTCAGCACGATGGATGCGGACGGCGGACGGCGGTCGCGCTGGAAGAGCTCCCGCTCAGGAATGACCAGATGCACTCGCGCGGCGCGGATCCGGTCGAGCGAACCGATCGTGCGCGCCAGCTCGCCTTCCATGGCCCTGAGATGATTGATGTTCTGGACGAAGCTGGTTGCTCCGAGCGTATCGGTCCGGTCGAAGATCTCGTAGCCGATCGAGCCGCCGGTGGGCAGTCCTTCGGAGGCGAGCTGCATCCGGAGCCGCGCCACCTGGTCCCTGGGGACGAGAATGCTGCCCCCCTGGCGGGCCAGCTCGAACTGCACGCCCTGGCTCTCCAGCTGGGAGACGATGGCCGCGGAATCTTCGAGCGTCAGCTCATTGTAGAGCGTCGTCATCTGGGGCGCCGTCACACGCAAGATGATGAACGCGAACACGCCGACCAGGATCGCCGCGACCGCACCCATCGCGGCTATACGCGCCGCCCCCAGTGTTTTTATGAATTCAATCAGCCCGTTCACGAATGCCAGCCCGCATCTGAAGCATGTCTTGCCGTTATTATTGGAGTCGACGCACCACGCCACACCTTTGATGGGCAAAATTTGCCGCCCAGAGGGTTAACAAGTGGTTAACGAAATATTTACCGGAGCGGGCAAACGCCGGATTTTCGCCGTTTTTCGAATTGCAAAACGCAACGGAAGTGGGGAAAAACTGCCCACTTCATTAATTTTTGGATAAGTCTGTGACGGCTTCATGGTGAGAGTTGGGCCGCTACCGCGGGGACCGGCCCACTGCCTGGCCGGTTCTTTCCGGCGAACCAGTCGACCCCGCCTCGCCGTCCGGCTCCACCGCGTTCCGCTCGGCCCCGCCCCTTCCATCCAAAAGTCCGGAGACCGGCGCCCGAAGTCCGAAGCGTCAAAACAAAAAAGGCCGGCACAGCCGACCCTTTGCAAGCGCGCCCGATGCGCGCCTTTATCTAACGACGGGGATCAGCCGCGATACTGCTGGATCCGGGTTGCGCGCAGGCCTGCAAGCCCGTGCTTTTCAATGGAACTTTGCCAGGAGAGGAATTCCTCCACCGTCAGAGTGTATCTCTGACAGGCTTCTTCCAAAGACAGGAGCCCGCCGCGGACGGCCGCAACCACTTCCGCCTTGCGGCGGATCACCCACCGCTTCGTCGAGGTGGGGGGCAGATCCGCAATGGTAAGCGGGCTACCGTCGGGTCCGATGACATATTTAACACGCGAACGAATTTGTTCGGTCATTGTACTCTCACACTAACCATGACCAAGGTTGATTTGAGACTACAAGACGAGACTTAACAAACGGCTAAAGCAAAATTGTTGTTTCGTTAACTATAAAATCTAAATTTAGTGAATGATATTTAGCATTTCGCGAAGAATTCAATTCAAAACTTTAACTGAACAATATCGATTTGTTAACCATGGTTACCACCCGATGCAATTTGCAACGCATTTCGAATCCGGCGAAAAACTCTGAAAATTCAAAGAAGGGCTCCGAAGGGAATTTATGAACCGGCAAATGACGGCAAAAGGCCCGCGCAACGACGCGAGCCTGGCCTGCATCTGAGAACCGCCGTTCCAACCGGCCCTTTGGACCGGCCCCGATCAGCTCGGACGGGCGACCGATTGCACGGCGGAGACCGGGAACTCCCTGCCGTCCACGATCAGGATCGCCTCGCCGCTCGACCAGTCCACGGCATCGACGATCCCCTTGACCGACGTATCCACAAATTCCGTGTTACTGCCTGAATCCTGCATGTCGAAGGAAATTGTATAAAGGCCGCTGTCCGCGTTCTGGCCGTTTTCGGTCTTGCCATCCCAGGTGAAGGTGTGATTGCCCGCGCTCAGGTCGGCCTCGCCGCTGTAGACCACCGTGCCGCTGGAATTGCGGATTTCGTAGGTCCCCGAGGCATCCTCATCCAGCGCGTAATTCCAGGAAGCCTGCCCGCCGGACAGGGTGGTGGTGGAACCATCCGCCGTGATTTCGTTGCCGATGTAGCTGACGTAGCCCATGCTCTGGGTGGTTTCCAGCGAGGCGATGATGCTTTCCAGGTTCCGGTTCTGCTGGATCGACTGCTCGACATTCGAATACTGAACGAGCTGGGTCGTGTATTCGGCCGAGTCCAGCGGATCGAGCGGATCCTGGTTCTGGATCTGGGTCGTCAGGATGCTCAGGAACAGCTCGTAGTTCGCCATCAGGCCGGATTGGCTGACGGAACTGCTGCTTTGCGCCGTCGAGGTGCTGGACGTCACTGTCGTCATGATTCAAGTCCTCATTGAAGGCAGGTCCTGCCTTAAATTCTCAGATCCAGGCCGCCGCGCTGTTGCGCAAGGGTCAGCCGGACAATCTCTTCCGCCAACGGTTCGGCAGTCTCCTCTGCGGTGGCGGCACCGCCCTCACTGCCGGAGGCCTGACCGCCCTGCTCCTCGCCGGAGGCAAAGCCGCCACTGCCGTCCTGCTTCAGGGAGAACTGCAGATTTTCCGAATTCGCGTTCAGACCCGCAGCTTCAAGCGCCCGCTCCAGCCCGCGCTGGTCGCGCAGAAACATGTCGAGGGTCTCGGGCCGGTCGACGATCAGATGCGCCTGCACGCTACCGTCGGATGCGACCTTCATGTTGACCTCGACCCGCCCCAGTTCAGGCGGATCGAAGCGCATCTGGAAGCGGGTGTTGCCGTCCTTCAGATTACGCGCGATCTCTGCCGCCACCTGGGTGGCAACCTGACCGGACTGCGCCTGGGTCGGTGTCTGCAGGCTTTCCGTCCGCATGGCGCCCTGGGCACCGCCACCCCGGACCGTGCCCATGGCATCGGCGCTCAGGCTCAGGTCGGCGGTAACGGATGCCGAGTCGCCGTCGTCCTGCGCCAGTTGAGACGCCAGGAAGGCAGCCGCGACCGACGCCTCCACCGGGCTCATCTGCCCGGAAGAGGCTGCCCGGTCCGTTCCGGCAGCCGGCCCGTTCAAAGTCTTCTCGGCCTGACGCATGGCTTTCTCGACGGAGAGAATGCCCGGCCGCTTGTCGTCGCTTCCGGCCTTGACCGTAGAGATCTCCTCGCCGGTTTCCGAAACCGATTGCGAAACGTCGGACACAAGCCCGTCTTCCGCTGCCGGCTCTCCGGCGACGTCAGCCGACAGTTCGGCCGCCGCAAGCGATTGCTGCACGGGAGACGCCGCCTGCGCGGCCGCCGGACCCGGCACTTGTGCGCCGGATGAAGACACGGACGAGGACGGGGTCGGAGACACGGTGGAGGACGTCCGCGCGATCCCATCTTGATCCGCCGCACCGGTTCCATCGACGGTCTCTTGCGCCTGGGTCAGCGCAAGCCCGGGCGTTTCGTTCGCCGGCCTCGGGCCGGACTTCACCGCCTCGACGCCGTGTTCAACGGCGTCGGCATCCAAAAGGCTCCCTTCCGAAAGAGAGCTCTCGGCCGAAACCGCGGCCCCGGCCGTCACGGCTACGCCGGCCCCGGCGTCAACAGCCGTTGCCTGGGCTGCCGCCGTCTGGGAAGAAGCGGCGGGCAACACAGCCTGCGCCCTGAATTCCTGCGGCAGCTCGTTGCGCCAGCGCCGCCGGTTCGTTTGCGGCACGTCGCCAACATCGGCCTGCGCCGCGCTTGCGTCCACGCCTTGAAGCGCCGCATTCGCCGTCCCGGATTGAGCTATCGAGGCCTGAGCGACGGCATCGGCCGCGCCGTCCTCGGCCGGCCCACCACCATTCAAGACCTGCGCGAGCGGATCGGCTCCGGCGGTCGAAACCGTTTCTTGCGCCACGGGACCGGCCTCTCCTGCCGGAACGCCCTGCTTGCCGCTGCCCGGCGTAGCCGCCGCACCCTTTGGCAATCCGGGCAACGTCCCGTCCGCGGGCGTCTGCCCGGCTCCGGCTCCGGCGGCTGCCAGACCCGGTGCTCCACCGGCCGGACCGCCGGCTTCCGGCATCAGCCCCGCGCCACCACCGGCACCTTTGGCCGTCTCGGCACCGGCACCGATTTCCGCTGGAGAGACGGCAGGCGCCGCGCCCGGCGTACCGGCCTGAGGTTCGGCCGGAAGATAAGGCACCTCCACGCCGGCGGCGCCCGCCAGATCGCCACCCGCATCACCGGCCACTTCACCGGCGTACGCCTCAGGCGCCGCATCCGCCGCCGGACCACCGGGCTCGTTCAAGGCACCGCCGAGTTCCTTTGCGAAAGCTCCGCTCTTCGCTCCCTGTCCGCCGGGTGCGGCCCCGAAACCCGCGGACGCCCCGGCACCGGCAGCGAGCGCCCCGGCGGATACCTCGGTCATCAATCCAATTGGCAGCACATCGGTCCCCAATTTACCGCCCGTCACTACGGGCACATTTCGTCACCGCACAGGAAGCAAACCCCGGGCCAACTGCCACACTCGAAGCAAGACATTGAATTAAATAAGATTTTTAAACAACACTCCAAAACAGACCCCACTGGAAGGCGGCAAGCTTTGCCGGACAGGCAATGCATGCCTGCCATGCCGGGCAAGCCTGCCCCTAAAAATTGGCTTTGGAACCGCTTGTCTGTATAGTGCCGCGAATTTTGAAACGGTCCGCGGATCGGCGCGCCGCCAGCCCAGCGCGAGAGCGCCACCCCTCGGGGTCCGGCCCTGCCGCCCCGATCCGCCAAACGCCTCTGGAAGTCAACGAAATGAACAACAGTCTGGATCTGCCCGGCCACCCGGAGGACACGCGCGTCGTCGTCGCCATGTCCGGCGGCGTCGACAGCTCCGTCGTCGCCGCGCTGATGAAGGCGGAAGGCTATGACGTCATCGGCGTCACCCTGCAGCTCTACGACCATGGCGCGGCGGTCGCCAAGGCCAAGTCCTGCTGCGCCGGGGTCGACATTCACGACGCGCGGCGCGCGGCGGAGGTGATCGGCATTCCGCACTACGTGCTGGACTATGAAAGCCGCTTCAAGGAACAGGTCATGGACCGTTTCGCCGACAGCTACATCGCCGGCGAAACCCCGATCCCCTGCGTCTCCTGCAACCAGACCGTAAAGTTCACCGATCTTCTGAAGACCGCGAAGGACCTCGGCGCCGACGCGCTGGCCACGGGCCACTATGTGCGCTCCGCGCAAAAGGGCAACAAGCGCGCGCTCTACCGCCCGGCCGACCTCGACCGCGACCAGAGCTATTTCCTGTTCGCCACCACCCAGGAGCAGCTCGACTTCGTCCGCTTCCCCCTGGGCGGCATGCCCAAGGCGAAGGTGCGCGAACTCGCCGCCGAATTCGGCCTTTCCGTCGCCAACAAGCCGGACAGCCAGGACATCTGCTTCGTGCCGAACGGCGACTACGCCGAGGTGATCCGCAAGCTTCGCCCCAACGCTGCCGAATCCGGCGACATCGTTCATATGGACGGGCGGGTGCTCGGACGCCATGACGGCATTATCCACTACACCATCGGCCAGCGCCGGGGCCTCGGGGTCGCAACCGGAGAACCGCTCTACGTGGTCCGTCTGGATGCCGATGCGCGCCGAGTCGTCGTCGGCCCGCGCGAGGCGCTTGCCACGAAGACGATCCTCTTGCGCGAAATGAACTGGATCGGCGACCAGCCGCTCGATGAGGGCGACGAGATCGAGGTCTTCGCCAAGGTCCGCTCGACCCGTCCGCCGGCACCCGCCACACTGAAGATCCTCAACGGCAAGGCCTTTGTCGATCTGATGAACGGCGAAACCGGCGTCGCTCCGGGGCAGGCCTGCGTCTTCTTCGACAGCGACGACGAGACCGCCAGGGTTCTGGGCGGCGGCTGGATCCACAAGACGGAACGCACCGGCGACTGGGCAGTCGATTTTCCACAAGGCGAACGCCCGGTTTCCGCGGCCTGAACGTCCTGCCCGGGCGCGGGAAAAAACTTTGCGGACAGGCGCGGATTCCCCGCTTGACGCCTGCCCGCAGCCTCACTATAAGCACCCCACGTCGCGCGGGCCTCATTGCAAGGCCTGTCGCCCTGGATGGCGGAGTAGCTCAGCCGGTTAGAGCAGCGGAATCATAATCCGCGTGTCGGGGGTTCGAGTCCCTCCTCCGCTACCACCAATCCCCACACCCGTTTGACGCCATTGGGGTAGGCGTGCTCGCCAAGGATCGAGTTAAGGCGTCCAGCAATCTCGATCTCGACGGCACCTGGTTCTGAGGGATCGCGATAGACAGTCACCGTTTCGACGAGTTCCCTTATTGCTTCAGCGCATTCCCGGTCGCCCGAACGGATGCCTTCCGCGAGTGTATCTTGCAAGTTTTCGAGTTGGTCTTCGTAGCGCTTCAGGATAGCAGGATGCAGCGTTACCGCCTCGAAGGCGGGCGGAGCTTTCTCCAACTCAGTCAGCACCGCCTGGCGCTCGTGGTAGAGTTCCGTCGAGCGGGGGCCGATCACATGTGGATCGCCGATGCCTTTAGCGAGATGATCGACCAATCGGTCAATCTCACGCTTGAGCTGACCGGAACGCCGCTCAAGCCGCGTTCGAATGGAGTCGGCCTCCGCCGACAGACGCTTGCGCTCCTCGTGATAGGTCTTCACGTATTCAGCAAGCACCTTGGGGCTCTTCATCTCGGATCGCAGTCCGGCCAGAACCGCGGCTTCCACGGTTTCGAGATAGAAGGTCTTCGGATCGGGACATGACCCGCTTTCCGTCGCGGCCGAACACCTGATACGGATACGGCCCGACTTGTCCTTGCCGTTTGTCGACATGCCCGATCCGCATGCGCCGCACCGAAGCAGCCCCGAAAGCATATGGCGCGGCCGGCGATAGTGGTGTGGATGGTCAAGGCTGCGCTCGCGTTTGCGCGCCTGCGCCTGCTCGAACAGTTCGCGGCTGACAATTGCGAGTTCTGGCACGTTGGACGACTGCCACTCTTCTTTCGGATTGGGGCGAGACACACGACGGCCAGTGTCGGGGTCCTTCACCATCCGCACCTTATTCCAGACAAGCCGACCACCGTAGAGTTCGTTCTGCAGGATGCCCGTGCCACGCTGCAGGTTGCCGTTGATCGTCGAAGCGTTCCATTTTGCTCTGCGAGGAGGCGGAACGTCGTCGCTATTGAGGTTACGCGCGATATCGCGCGGCGTGCGCCCCGAGACATATTCCTGGAATATGCGACGGATGATTTCTGCCTCGTCTTCGACGATCTGCCTCTTTCCCGGCTCACCCGGAACCGATGCGTAGCCGTAAGTTAATCCACCTGCGTTGAGGCCTTGTCCGACACGCCCTGCCTGACCTCGGCGAATTTTGTGCGCGTTGTCTTCACGATAGAGCTGACCGACCAGCCCCCGGAGACCGACAAGAACCGTGTTGGCGACGCCATCATGCACCGCGCGAATTTCGATATTGAGAAAGGATAGGCGTTTATGAATGCCCGCTAGGTCCTCCATATCACGAGAGAGCCTATCAAGTGCTTCAATAACAACGACATCAAACTCGCCATCCCGCGCGGCATCCATGAGTTTGACGAGACCTTCTCGTCCAAAAACTGAAGCACCCGACCGGGCTCTATCTTCGAAGGTCGCGATGACTGTTAAATTGTGCTCTACCGCATGTTTCCTGCATAAAGTGAACTGATCCTCAATCGATCGTTCATTTTGCAGGTCGGTGGAAAATCTCGCGTAAATTGCCGCGCGTTTCGACATGACTTGCGCTCCCAGTTACTTGGCGCGCATGGTCTTCTCTGGCGGCTTGCCGTGCGAGAACTCGCGCGATTTTGAGAATCGCATCATCAACCTGTGCGTGCAACTCCTTTCCTGAAGCAGCTAGACATTCATGACCTTCAAGCTCATCGGTAGGAGACTGCGTAGTGCTTACCTGCGCGCCTTCGGAAAACCCCTGCGACCTATACCTTCTGGAGGCACGAACTAACGAAGCTTCGGCAATTTTCTTGCTGCAATCGGTCATAGGAACGACCGTGAGGTGCAGCAGCGATTTAAGAAAGGCCTTTCTGGCATAGTTCGTGGGCCAGCGTGAAATGGCGTGTAAATCGGATGCAGCTGATGATTGCGAATGTCCGGGAATTCGAAATCCGTATGGGACAAGTACGCCTGAAGATACAAAGCAAATTGTCTTGAAAAGATCTGGCCTTGCAGGATGGCAAAGTACGAGTAATTCAACGTCGACCTTGGACTATGCACATCCCCTACTAGATCTCGCGGGGTCGATGTGTTGCGCTCCGAAGGCAGAGGTCACAGGTTCGAATCCTGTCGGGTGCGCCAGTTTTTTAGCATAAATTCAGCAGCTTAACAAGATTCCACTGAGGCCGACTAGCACGGCAACTAGCTCCCGGAAGCACCACGGAAGCACCTGGAATCGGGTTCTCTGGACTCGTAAATCCAATTTGAAGCAGTTTCAGTAGACGTGCCACGTGCTGCATGTTGAAGCAATCTGAGTGCAAGATTGCTTGGGTCGATAATTGCGGCGGTCCTGAAACTCCGCTACCACTGGCATATTAGGAAGCCGGACAATCACGCGATGAGACGTTTGCCGCCGCTTAAGGCCCTCCACGCATTTGAAGCCGCTGCGCGCCATGAAAGCGTAACCAAGGCTGCTGACGAATTGAACGTCAGCCACAGCGCAATTAGCCAACAAATCAAGTTGCTCGAGCACTACTTTAACCAGAAGCTATTTCGCAAAAAGGGAAACGGACTTGAACTCATGCCCAAGGCCCGAAATTATTTGCAGGATATCAAGCAAAGTCTCGATCTCATTGCCGTTGCTTCAGAAAATCTTTCAAGTTCAGGCGTTTTGAACCGCGTTCGGGTCAATGCAACGCCGACTTTCACTACACAGTGGCTAATACCTCGAACTGCCGATTTTCAACGGGCCTTCCCTAGAATCGAGGTCAGAATCGAAACGTCGACGACCGATGAATTGCGCATGGAGGCAGAGAACAATGACTTGATAATCCGGCGCTACTCGATGAAACAGTCGGGAATGGAATGCGTACGCATTCTCGACGATGAAACAATTGCGGTTATTTCACCCGGCCTGCTGAGTGGAAACCACATAGAAGAACCCGCGGATCTTCTAAATTACAATTTGTTACATATTAGAAGTCGAATTTCGGCTTGGCCAAACTGGTTTAAGAAAGCAGGAATCGAGGCGAGCCGGACGTTAAAAGGCCAAGTGTTCGATCATATCTTGATGAGCATCGCAGCCGCCAGAAACGGCGCCGGGATATGCCTGACACCGAGAATATTTGTAGAGGAGGAACTCCGCGACAACAGGCTGGTCAACCTGTGTCCGGATATCACCGTTGTCGGTTCCGGTTTCTATGCACTTTATGACGGACAAAACAGAAGCATCCGCAATATTGAAAAATTGATCGACTGGCTGACACGACGGTCGCCGGATAGCAGGCCAAACGATGCGGACATCGAGTGGGAACTCTACTCTTGAGTGGACCTGCAAAAGGAAACGGCGCTCTCCCGCAGTAGCATTCTGCGACTTCCCCCCATTCCCAGAGTGTTACAGATTCGTCATAAAAACTTAATCACCGCCCAAATTCCTGGAGAATTTCAGCAATATCAAGCCGTCTAATTAAGTATTTCTAACATTTTCGTTAGATTGAAACGCTATCTTTCTCGTTTGCCGCATCCCCTAATGAAGCGGGCACAACATTTACTGTGCCAAAGCTAATACGTTTGGGGGGCTAGGTTTGACTGAAGTCAACTTAAGCAACATCAAGAAATCCTATAGCGATTTCGAGGTTCTAAAAAACATTAGTCGAAAAATTTGCGACGGAACCTTCTTCACATTGCTTGGCCCAAGCGGCTGTGGCAAGACAACTTTGCTTCGCGTTGTGGCAGGATTCGTGACTCCGACAGCGGGCTCTGTCAGCTTCGGTCCCGAAGATGTGACACATGTCGCTCCGCATCGGCGCGAGATTGGAATGGTTTTCCAGGACTACGCACTGTTTCCGGACAAAACGGTTTTTGAAAACGTTGCGTATGGCTTGAGAGCCAGAAAAAAGCCCAAGGAAGAAATCCAACGCAAGGTCGGTGAATACCTGGACCGCGTCGGACTCACCGGACTTGGTGGCAGATTACCGTCGGAAATGAGCGGAGGTCAGCGTCAGCGTGTTGCGCTTGCACGTGCCCTTGTGGTCGAGCCGCGTGTGCTTCTTATGGACGAGCCACTTTCAAACCTGGACGCTTCTCTCCGCGTCCAGATGCGCGATGTCATCCGGTCGCTGCAGCTAGAGACCCGAACAACAACGATTTTCGTAACTCATGACCAGGAAGAAGCCTTGGCCATGTCCGACGAGATCGCTGTCATGAAAGATGGTCGTATCGATCAGTGCGGTGCACCGGACGAAGTCTACAGAAACCCCATCTCTGCATATGTTTCTCGCTTCGTAGGGTCTGCCAATCTGCTTGCCGCCAAATACATCTGCACCGAGTCTGACGGCACAAGCGTTTGCGAAGTCAACGGAGCGACCGTTCGCGGCCGGCAGATGGCTGCGGCGGCTGACGGGAAGTACCTGATGGTTGCCCGGCCTGAAAATCTCGGCATTCAGAAAGCTATTGGCACCCCTGGCCCGGGGCAGATAACCGGAAGGATTCAAACGCTTCAGTTCCAGGGATATCGTACAAATTTTCACGTTGTTCTGGACAACGGCGACGATGTTCATGTCAACGCGTTCGGGGAATCGGAAGCCTCTTCCCTCGAGCGGGGCGACCAGGTCGTCATCTCGTTCAACGACAAATGCCTCTTTGTTCCCGAGGCTTCGCGATGAACAGGTTCTTCCCTTGGGGCTTTCTCAGCCTGATCGCACTGGCCTTTCTGCTTCTGTTCATCGCCTATCCGATTTCGGGAATTCTGATGCGCAGCTTCATCGGCGAAAGCGGCACGTTTTCGTTCGAAGGCTTCACCATTTTCCTGTCGAAGGGCAAATATCTGGAAGCCCTGCTCAATTCGATCATTCTCGGTGTGACGGTCACCTTCACCTGCACGGTCGTCGGGGTCTTTCTTGCCTTCATCGTCGCCAGATACGAAATCCCCTTCGGCGGCATCGTTTTTTTGCTGCCGCTCTCCGTTCTCATCATCCCCGAGCTAATCTCGGCGCAATCCTGGATCATGGTGTTCGGCAACAACGGTCTGGTTACAAATGCCCTCAAGGCATTGGGCATCCCGTTTCCGAGGTTCTACGGTTGGTTCGGGCTGGTCTACGTCATGACGCTGACCTTCTACGTCCACATCTTCCTTGCCGCGCTGGCCGCACTCAGGGGCTTCGATCACAGCTTGGAAGAAGCCGGTCTGAGCCTCGGAACAGCTCCGCTGGCGACCTATTTCAAGGTGGTGTTCCCCACCATCACGCCAGCCGTACTTTCGGCGGGTCTCATCGTCTTCACACTTGTGGTGGGCAATTTCGCGATCGCCATCAACCTTGGACAGCGCGTTCCGTTGCTGTCCGTAATGACCTATCGCAGTTTCATCAGCGAACTTGGCGGCAACCCCACAATGCAGTCGACGCTGGCGACGGTCTCCATTCTGCTGGTGGCCTCCGTTCTATTCTTGCAGAAATGGTACATCAGCAAGCGAAACTATCACATGGTTGCCGGCCGGACCCCACCGAGGGCAAAGCTGACCGGTTGGAAATCCCTCCTGGCCTCGGGAAGCGCCGGGTTCATCATTGTGCTTTCGTTGCTGCCGGCGCTCGTCGTGCTCGTGGGTTCATTCACTCAGTCCCGCGGCCCCGTGATGTATTGGGGACAGTTCACCCTCGACAACTATTCCCGGATCTGGGAATTCAACCTGGCTGTCATTGGCAATTCCTTGCGGTTTGCCACACTTGCAACAGTGCTCGGAGTGATCTTTGCAACACTGGTGTCCTACCTCCTCGTGAAGAAGCGCAACCCGCTGAGCGCGACCCTGGACTATCTGCTGTTGCTGCCCTTGACCATTTCCGGAACGGTTCTTGGGATTGCGCTGGCTCAGGGCTATAACACAGGCCCACTGGTTCTGACGGGGACCGCCGCTCTGATGGTTTTGGCGATGATGTTGCGGCGCTTGCCTTTCGGCGTGCGCAACGCTTCCGCCAACCTGCACAACATATCCAATTCGCTGGAAGAAGCATCGGTCAGTCTCGGCGTCCCCCCGGTCCGGACCTTCTTCAACATCGTTCTGCCTTTGATGGCACCCGGCATTGCCGCGGCAGCCATCCTGACCTGGGTAACCACGGTCGCAGAACTCAGTGCCAGCGTCGTCATCTATCAGGCCGGACAGGAAACTCTGCCTATTCAGATTTTCCGACTCATAAGCAGCGACCTGATGGCCCGGGCTTCAGCGTTCGGTGTGATCAACATGATCATCATCCTCGTTCCCGTCTTCTTCGGCATCAAGGTCATGAATGTGAAGCTCTTTTCATCCTGAAAACCAAAGGGGAATACGATGAAAGTAACACTTCTGAATATAGCAGCCGCAGCGATGATCGCCTTTTCAGGCGTCGCGTCGGCCGGCGAAGTAAATCTCTACACCTCCAACAGCGAGGACTCGGTAGCTCTGGCTCTCGATATCATCCGCGAGAAGGCGCCAGACATCAAAGTGAACGTCATTGCCGGCGGATCGGGCTCACTCCTCAGGCGCATCGATGCGGAAAAGGATGCGACCGTTGCGGATCTTTTCTGGAGCAGCGGATTTTCTACGCTGACCGGGTTCTCGAATCTCTTTGCGAAATACGACTCCCCCGAGGTGGACAACCTCTATCCCGCTCTGCAGGCGAAAGACGCACCCTGGACTGGAACCAACACCCACGTAATGGTTCTGATGGTCAACAAGGATGTCCTTGAAGGAGACGCGCCCACCTCATGGCAGGACATTATGGACGAAAGCTGGAAGGGCAAGGTCACGATGGCCGATCCGGCAAATTCGAGCTCCGCCTACGCCCAACTCTACGGCATCTACACGCTCTACGGCGAAGAGGGCGTTCAAAGGCTGGCCGACGTCGTTGAGACCCAAGGCAGCACCAGTGGTGTCTACAAAGCAGTCGCGCAGGGTGAATATCCCGTCGGCATGACGATGGAATACGCCGCCCAGAGGTACGTAGTCGGCGGGCAGCAGGAAATTGACGTGCTGTACCCGGAGGACGGCACCTTTTTGTCACCCGAAGGCCTTGCCCTGATTGCAAATGGCCCCAACCCGGAAGATGCGAAACGGGTCTATGACCTGCTCCTGTCGCAAAAAATGCAGGCAGCACTTGTCGGCCTTACCCTGCGCCGACCTTCGCGCATCGATATGGACGGTGCGCTGCAATTCAGCGGCCTGCCTTTGATGAAAGATCTGAAAATCATCGAAGTGGACCAGGGAGAGGCCGGGGCCAATCGAGACATGCTTCTGGAGCTTTGGGCAAAAGCAAGGGGCTAACACCTCCTCCCCCAACTAGGGGCCGCTGTGGCGGCCCCATTTTTCAAAAGTCAAAGGACCAAAAGATGGGAATCCTGTCTGAGAAACTGTCATCTGTTAAGCCTTCCCAGACCAAGGCGATGACAGAACGTGCCGCTTCCCTTCGAGCGGAAGGCAAACAGGTCATTACCCTGAGTCAGGGAGAACCCGACTTTCAAACGCCCGATCGCATCTGTCAGGCGGCGATCGAGGCGATTAGGGCCGGGCATACGAAGTACACGGCAGTCGCCGGTATCCAGTCCTTGCGCAAAGCCGTGATCGCAAAATTTCAGCGCGAGAACAGCCTTAATTTCACGCTTGACCAGGTAACGGTCGGCTGCGGTGCGAAACAACTGCTCTTCAACGCCCTTCTGGCAAGTCTCGATGAGGGCGACGAAGTGGTATTCCCAACACCTTGCTGGGTCTCCTATCCGGAAATTGTGAAGCTGGCGGGCGGGGTCCCGGCGCCCGTAGAAACTCGTGTCGAAAACGGCTTCATCATGACCCCGGACGATTTGCGCTCTGCAATTACGGACAAAACCAAATGGTTGATGCTGAATTCCCCTTCCAATCCGACGGGGGCGGTCTATTCACGCGAGGACCTGGAGGATCTGGCGGCTGTCCTTCGCGATTACCCGGATGTCTGGGTTCTGTCAGACGATATCTATGAGCATCTCGTCTATGGAGACACCGAATTCTGTACGATGGCGGAAATTGCACCGGACCTGGCTTCCCGCACGCTGACCGTAAATGGCGTCTCGAAATCCTATGCCATGACAGGCTGGCGCGTCGGATACGCGGGAGGGCCCGCTGAACTCATCAAGGCCATGAACACAGTTCAAGGGCAATCAACATCACATACCTGCTCTATCGCTCAGCACGCCGCAGTCGCAGCATTGAATGGCGATCAGAGCTTCATCCGCGAATTCCGGGATGCGTTCAAAAAGCGCCGGGATCAGGTCGTCGGACTTCTCAATCAAATTCCCGGCCTCAGTTGCAAGGCACCCGATGGGGCATTTTATGTGTTCGCTGAGTGTCAGGGTCTTCTAGGAACCAGGGCTCCTTCCGGAAAAGTGCTCGCGACAGACATGGATTTTGCCCTCTATCTGATGGAGGAAGCCGGTGTCGCCGTTGTACCTGGTTCCGGATTTCTCGCGGATGGCTTCATTCGCATCTCCTATGCCTCCTCGGAAGAGGAGTTGGCCAACGCCTGTGCCGCGATCAGCAATGCGGTTTCCAGATTGTCACGCACTCAAGGGGCTGCCTGAAGCCAAAGGGTATGATCATGAGAAAAACAAATAAGAATCTACGCGAAATCTTCGCAAACGGAGGAATGGCCAAGGTTATGGCGGCCCACGATCCGCTCTCGGCAATCCTGGTGGAAGAAGCCGGTTTCGACGGCATCTGGGCAAGCGGCTTTGAATACTCCGCAGCCATGGGACTGGCGGATGTCTCGCTGGTGTCGATGGCGGAACATCTGAACAACATGCGGAACATGGCCCACCGCACAAGCCTGCCGATCATTGCCGACGTGGACACCGGTTACGGCAATGCGATCAATGTGATCTTCACGGTCGAACAGTATGAAGCTGCGGGCGCTTCAGCTGTCGTCATTGAAGACAAGATGTTTCCGAAAGTCACGTCCCTTGTGGAGGGAGGCCGGCAGGACCTGGTTTCCATCGCCGAGTTTCAGGGCAAGATCGAGGCGGCGATCCATGCGCGCAAGGATCCGGATTTCCTGATCATCGCTCGCACCGAAGCACTCATTGCCGGCCGCGGCGAAGTCGAGGCTCTTGAACGCGCTCAGGCCTATGAAGCTGCCGGTGCGGACCTGATCCTGATTCACTCCAAGCAGAAGACACCCGACGAAATAGAGAGCTTCGTCTCGAATTGGCGAGGTGCGATCCCGATTGTGATCGTCCCGACTGCCTATCCCCAGATGACCGAGGCGCGAGCGAAATCCTTGAAAAAAATCGGTATTCTCATCTACGGCAATCATGCCGTGCGAGCCGCGGTGACCGGCATGCAAAACGTCTTGGCACAAATCATCCGTGACGGCGGCATTCAGAACGCCAACGAGACCATCGTTCCCGTTTCCGAAATTTTCCGTCTGCAGAACATGGACCGTGTGAAGAAGAACGAAAAGCGCTTCCTCCGCTAGCCAACCATAGAAACCGGCCATGCCGGTTTCTATCCTTTGTTTCGGTGATTGTTCCTTGTGCATCAGGGATGCCGGTCATCGAGTGTCTCTGTGTTCCCGGGAAAGCAATGTCCAGCGAAAATTTTCTCCAGAGCGTCGACGCCATGTTCAACAGCGCGGTCTCCCATCTGGAGATGGAAGACGGGCTCGCCGCCAAGATACGCGTATGCAACGCAAGCTACGTGACCCGCTTCGGAGTCCGGTTGCGCGATCGGATGTACACGTTCACTGGTTGGCGTTCCGTTCACTCCACCCATCATGCCCCGGGGAAAGGCGGCATACGGTTTGCCCCGAACGCAAACCAGGAGGAGGTCGAGGCACTTGCGGCACTTATGACCTATAAGTGCGCGCTCATGCGTCTGCCATTCGGTGGATCGAAGGGAGCTCTTGCCATCGATCCCGGCGACTGGAGCGACGTTGAATTGGAAAAGATAACACGCCGGTTCACGCAAGAGTTGATCAGGCACAATTTTCTCGGTTCAGCCGTGAACGTTCCCGCACCTGATATGGGAACGAATGAGCGTCATATGATGTGGATGGCGGATGAGTATCGCCGACACGTTCCGCTGGACATCAATGCAATGGGTTGCGTGACAGGAAAACCTCTCGGCGGCAGTGGTATTGAAGGGCGTACTGAGGCGACAGGTCGTGGGGTTCAATACGCAATCCGGGAATTCTTCCGGCATGAGAGCGATTGGACGCGGTCTGGATTCAGAAAAGGGGAGCTAAACGGCCGCACCGTGATCATCCAGGGTCTGGGAAATGTTGGCTATCACGCGGCGCAATTTCTGAGCCAGGAGGATGGGTGCCGGATTGTCCGGGTTGTTGAGCGCTCAGGCACAGTCAGCAACAAGGAAGGTATCGAAATCGAAGCGCTACATGCGCATCTGGCTACTCACAAATCGGTAGCCGGGTTCAATGGCGGCCGGGTAACTCCTCCCGCACCGGACGACCTGGAACTTGATTGCGACATACTCGTCCCCGCGGCCGTCGAAGGCGTCATCCATGAAGGGAATGCTTCGAGAATCCGCGCCCGGTTGATCGTTGAAGCCGCAAATGGCCCGACGACATTTGAGGCCGACCGGATTCTTCGTGAAAGAAAAATCACAATTATTCCCGATCTCTTCGCCAACGCCGGAGGCGTAGTGGTCAGCTACTTCGAATGGGTGAAAAATCTTACCCATATTCCTTTCGGACTGATGGAACGACGCAGGGATGAGACTGGCTACCAACTTCTGGCACAGTCCCTGGAGCAAATGACAGGGTGTGAATTTCCAAAAGAACACAAAAACGGGTTCCTTACCGGCCGCAGGGAGATCGACCTCGTGCGCTCCGGCCTGGACGACATCATGTGCTCGGCCTACGGCGCGATGTCGAGACTCTGGAACAATCCAAACAACGAAATTGAAGACCTTCGAACTGCTGCCTACTACCTCGCAATCGAAGAAGTGGCTGCAGCCTACCGTGCAATCGGAATCTAACGGCCGCTCCCGCAGCTATGTCCTAGACATTGGAGAAACATGTTGAGAATTCTTGCCTTCAGCGACTTGCACAGGAACAAAGACACCGCTGCCAGGATCGTCGCGGCAAGCAGGAATGCCGACGTTATTGTAGGTGCAGGTGACTTTGCAACACGCGGTGTCGGGCTCAGCGATACCTTGAATATTCTTGTTGCGTCCGATGCTCCCCTGCTGGTGGTGTCAGGCAATCACGACCCCTCGGAAGAACTGCGGGCCGTCTGCGAAGCAGTACCGCATTTTACCTACTTGGATGAGAATTGTGTCAGTATCGGGGACCAAACGTTTTTCGGAATTGGTCGTGAAATTCCATTCCAAAAAGATGCAGGTTGGAATGAGGCCTACAGCGAAACACAAGCCCGGGAACTTCTGAAAGATGTCCCTCACCGTGCCATTCTGATTTCTCATGCCCCACCCTTCGGATTGGTGGACCTTCAACCGGACGGTCGCCACCAGGGCAGCAAGGCGCTATTGGAAACAATCGAAAACAAATCGCCACTTTTTCACCTATGTGGACACATCCATTATTGCAATGGGAAAAGCACTACCTGTTCGAAGACAAAAGTAATGAATCTCGGACCATCACTTACTTGGATAGATTGTTAGCTGTTTGGAAACCAAAAATCTTACAAGACAAATAACAATCAAACAATGTCTAATGTCCGAAAGCAAAGGAGACATGAGAAGCTGGAAAAGAAGTTGAAGTCAGTTGCTTTTTCAGAACAACGCCCAAGTGCCCCAGCCTCCTCTATAGAGATCAGGCATTTACGGTATGTCGCTGCAGCCGCAAAGTTTGGAAGCCTTCGAAAGGCTGCTCTTGCGCTCGGAGTAAAACAATCAACGCTCAGTCGTACTATCACTCAAATGGAGACCCGGCTTGGCGTAAGCTTATTCGAGCGAACCAGTGGGGGAGTGCATCTGACGAAACCCGGTGCCGGGATCATACGAACATGCCACTATCTCGTCGATGCAGTTGATCTCCTGACTGCCGCAGCCCAGGTGGTCAGCCGTGGTGTCACCGGTCAATTGACGGTTGGGTTCTATACTTCACTCTCGTCGGGCAACTTGCGTGCAAGCCTCACGGATTACGCACGCAAGTTTCCTCAGATCGATTTTCACATGGTAGAGATTTCACCCTCTGACCTACTTCCTGATCTTGCCAGCGGCTTCCTGGACATAGCCATAGTCACCGGCGATCCTTCCCCTGGAGAAGTTGGCGCAAGGTCTCTTTGGACAGAACGTATCATGGTTGCCTTACCTAGCTCGCATCCGCTAGCTGAAAACAAGGTTATCCATTGGACCGACCTGAAAGACGAAACTTTCCTCTTGAGCGATCATGACCCTGGACCTGAATTGCGAGATGTTCTCGTTTCCAAGCTTGTGCCGCTCGGCGGGCAACCGAAATTGGTTGCCCACAATGTCAGTCAGGAGAATATCAAAGGTCTGGTCTCCGCCGGTTTCGGCGTAAGCCTCGTTCTCGAAGCAAGCCTGGGGTCAAGCATTCCCGACGTTGCTTATCTTGAGGTCCGTGACGGGACGGGCCCGAGCCGTATCAGTTTTTCCGCGCATTGGCGTGGCGATAATGACAATCCGGCACTGGCCAACTTCATTGCTCTCCTGGAAGAACGATATCCTGTCCCCGGCGGTTCTCGCTGACACTACGCCGCGCTTTCGCAAACCCACGATCCGTTGCAATGAACCGTTCCAGCATCGGAACAATCAGCCTGGCAGGAACCTCAACAGTCTGCCCGCTCTGCCGCCCAAGGATCTCGGCATAGTCCACCAGATCCCGATGCAGCTTCGCTGGCAGCTCGATACTTACCTTGACCGGCTTGTCGTCCGGTAACGGCCCCAGCTTCAGTTTCACCACGATCAATCTCCATAGGGTTCGAGCACGAGATCACGGGTGACGATCACCCGCACCGGGAACCCCGGCCGGATCGTCAGAGTGGGCGTGACCTGCAACTGGCGCTGGACGATCTGCTGCCCGGCATCGTCGATCGTGTCCTGGGCGCCTTCACGGATCGCCTGAACAAGGCGGTCGTCGTCACTTGCGGCGAGCTCCGCTCCAACGCTGAGCAGCGTCGACAGCCCGACGGCCCTGGCGAGATCCCACCAGTGGTAATCGACGCCGTCTTCCAGCCCGGCAGACCCAAGCGAGTCCGCTCCAGGCTGGCGTTCGAGCACGATGGACCGGCCGCTCGGGAAGATCAGCCGGTTCCAGACGAGCAGAACGCGACGCTGTCCGAAGCCGACATCGTTGGAATATTCGCCGACGATGCGGGTGCCCTGCGGAACGAGAAGCAGTCTCCCGGTGGGGCTGTCATAGACATGCTGAGTGACCTGGGCGGTGATTTGACCGGGCAGGTCGGAGCGAATCCCGGTGATGAGCGCGGCGGGAATGACGGATCCGGCCTGCAGCACATAAGGCGATGCCGGCGCCAGGACACGATCGGATGCCGTGGTCCGGCGATCCACGGATGCATTCAGGAATGCGGTATTGTTGTCTTGTGCCGCAACCCCACCTGGAACACTGCCGCCACTCGACGGCACTGCACCCGGTCCAATACCGCCCGACACAGCCTGTCCCGTCTGGAAAAAGACGCGGCTGGTGCGGGCGGCCTCTTCCTCGGCAAGACGACGCTGTTCCTGCTCGTCGAGCGTGGGCGTTTGGATCGCTGGAGGCACAACCGGCTGGCCGCGCTCCTGCGCCTTGAGGATCGGCCGGCCAAGATCTCCCGGCAAGGGCGGTCCGAGAACCGGGCCGGTATAGTCGCTTGGCAAAGCGCTCAACCCATCGGCGGTGTTGCGGTTCTCCGTCGAAAACAGCTCCTCGCCTTCCCCGCTCCGATTCGGTGTCTGGAAGGCATAGATCAAGGCTCCTCCGATGCCGAGCAAGGCGACGAACCCGACCCCTGCGAGCACCTTGCGCGAGAGACGCGTCACGCGAGGCGGATCGGCTCGCAGGCGCATTGCCGCCCTGACATCAGCGTTGGCGTGCGGATCGCCGTTTTCCGTATTCTGGTCCGGACCGCTCATGCCCCCTCACCTCCATCGCCGATCGTTGGTCGCTCTGAATGATCACCAGCAGCTTGTCCTTTTGTCAGGTCGTTGTGCTTTCCATCCGTCCGGACAATCCTGACTGTCTGTTGATGCTTGCCGCTGCCAAGGCGAAGTTCCGCGGCACCAAATATCCGGTCGACGATCAGGATGTTCCTGTAGACGCGGCTGTTGACGATCTCCGGTTTTCCCTCGGGTCCGAGCACGAAGACCGGCGGCATCTCCCCCTGGGCGATGCCACCCGGGAATTCGACATAGACCCGCCTGCCATCGTCATAGACGGCGACCGGGCGCCAGGGCGGGGTATCGCCGGTCAGCCCGTATCGATAGTTCCGCGCCGCGAGCGACGGAATGCGTGGCGTTGCCGTCACGGCAGAACGTTGAGAACCGGGTAACCTTGGATAGTTCCAGGCGACCGCGGGCATATAGGAACCCTCGGCCGCGCGCAGTTCGATCCTGTAGACTCTGCGGTCGGTAGTGACCACCAGATTGGTCTCAATGTCCGGGCGGGTCGGTTTGACGAGGATGTGGACCTGGGGCTCTTCACCGGAGCCGCTGGTGGTGTCGCCGATGATCCAGCGGGCCGTATCGCCAGCCGCGATCGGGCCCGCTCCGGTCAGGGCTTCGCCCGGTTCCAGCGCAATGTCGGTGATTTTGCCGGGAGCGGTATAGACCTGATAGAGCGCCCCTTCCGACCAGGGATAGATCTGAATGGCGTTGTAGTAGCCCTCACGCCGCGGCTCGACGCGCGCGGCGGCATTGGCATTCTCGATCCTGCCGGCTGACGTTTTTGCCGCCTTGCCTCCTTTTGTTGGGGTCCAGACCGGCGGTGTATGCAGGGGTTTTGGCCGCTCGTCGCCCACCGTTCTGAGCACCGCCGGCAGGGGCGGCACGTTGGCATCGTAGCTGATCTGCGTAGGCTTGTAGGTGGCGCAGCCCGCCAGAGCCGTTGCGCAGAGAAGCACAGCCGCACTTGCGAAGATCCGGAATGCCGGAAAAGCGGATTTACGGAAGGCCGTCTTCATTGCCCCATCTCCCGCGACCAGTTGATGGCGTTGACATAGATGCCAAGTGGATTGGCCCGAAGCCTCTCGGCATCTCGCGGCGGTTGGATGACGATGGTCAGGATCGCCGTCCAGCGCTCAGTCGCCGACAGTTGCCCGTTCTCGTAATGTCGCTCGACCCAGGCGATGCGAAAACTGCCCGGCGAGGCCCGGATGACGCTGGAAACCTCGACCGCAACTTGCTGCTTCCCAACCCGGGCGAAGGGATCGTTGGATCGCGCAAAATCGTTGAGCGCGAGGGCCCCGCGGTCGGTCGTAAACTCATAGGCCCTGAGCCAGTTCTGCCGGACGATGATGGCATCGGCCGGAATGCTGCGGACCTTCTCGATGAACCGTGCCAGATGAAAGGCGATCTGGGGATCCGACGGTTCATAGTTGACGGTGGCGGCAGCAACCACCTGCGCCTCCCCGAGCTTGTCCACCTGCACCACCCAGGGCACGACGGAACCGTTGACCGACTGCCAGATGAGTGCCGCGGCAAAACCACCGGAGAGGATGAGAGAGCCGAAGGCCATCAGACGCCAGTTTTTTGCCTGGACACGGGCCGAGCCGATGCGCTCGTCCCAGACCTGGGCAGCTTTCTGATAAGGCGTTACAGGTTCCGGGGATTTGCCGTAGTGAACGGTAGATCGTTTGAAGAGGCTCATGAGCGGTCGCCTGTCTGAAGATTGATGGAGGCGCCGCCACCGTGGCTGTCGCCGGAACGGACGGCATGAGCAGCAGCGGACACACCGTGGGAAAGTTGCTGGGAGCGCTTCATGCGCCTTGCCCAGGCAGGTGGGGCATCGGCGGCAGGCGATGCGGGACCCGGAAATGCAGACGATGTGTCCGAAGCACCTGTGTTGCCAATCGCACCGCCTGTTGCCTCGAAGGCTGTCCGGGCTCCGGACTGATGGCTCGCCTGGAAGCTTTCCGCTGCTTTTGACTGCAGCCGTTTGAGTGGTGAAGCGGCAGCTCGCGCCCCGGCATTTGCCACAGCGCCAACGCCGGACGCGACACCGGCAGCACCCGACTGTCCGGCCGACCCAAGGCTGTAGGCGGTCGAGGCTCCACCCGCCATCGCAGCACCGCCGCGAGCGGCAGCCGCGGTTCCCGACAAAGCAAGAGCGCTTCCGCGAGCAGCCAGACCGGCGGCCCCGACACCGGCGACGGCAGCACCGCCGACCGCGAGACCGGTACCGACGGCTGACCCGGCACCCAGTTGCGGTCCACCGGAGACGAGACCGTTCGCGATACCCGGGCCGAAGATCCCGAGGCCGAGCAGGGACAGGGCTGCGAGGACCACGGCCATTGCCTCGTCAATCGTCGGCGTGACACCGCCGAAGCCGGCAGTGAACTGCGCGAACAGCGTCGAGCCGATGCCGATGATGACGGCGAGCACCAGCACCTTGATGCCGGAAGAGATGACATTGCCGAGCACGCGTTCGGCGAGAAACGCTGTCTTTCCGAACAGACCAAAGGGAATGAGCACAAAACCTGCCAGCGTCGTCAGCTTGAACTCGATCAGTGTGACGAAGAGCTGAATGGAGAGAATGAAGAAGGCCAGGATCACCAGCGCCCAGGCGAAGAGCAGGCAGGCGATCTGAATGAAGTTCTCGAAGAAGGCCACCCAGCCCATCAGGTCGGAAATCGATTCCAGCAGCGGCCGCCCGGCATCGAGACCCACCTGCGCCACCTTGCCCGGGCGCAGCAGATCGGCCGCGGAAAAGCCAGTGCCGGAGGCCATCAGGCCGAGACCTGCAAAACTCTCGAAGACGATCCGGGCGAGAGTGTTCCAGTTGCCGATGAGATAGGCAAAGACGCCGACGAACAGCGTCTTCTTCACGAGACGGGCGATGATGTCGTCGTCGGCACCCCAGGACCAGAAGAGCGCAGCCAGCGTCACATCGATGACGATGAGCGTTGTCGCGATGAAGGCGACTTCACCACCGAGCTGGCCGAAGCCGCTGTCGATGTAGCTGGTGAAGACCCCAAGAAAATTATCGATGACACCCGTGCCGCCCATGGATCATCGAGCCTCGCTGGTTCGAGTATCCCTGCCGAGAAACCGGTCCCGGGTTTGCTGCCAGGTAGCGAGACAGTCTTCGTCATCGAGTGCAGCCCTGCCCATCTGCTGACAGCGGCGCAGATCGGTGCGCAGCGGATCGGAGGCTGAGGGAGCGACCGGTGCAGTCAGTACGGGCACCGCCTCGTTCTTGCGGGACATCTCGATCAGGCTCGCGGTGATGGCAATCGCCACAAAAACGATGGCAGCCAGCCGGGCCAGCATCTTGCCGTCCATGGGGATGTCCTCCAAAAAAAATCAGTTGTTGAACATGCGTGCGTTGCCGGGCTGGTAACCGGAGCCCGGCGTCAGAAAGCGCTGGCGCTGGATGCGGCCTTGTTCGGCCGCGGCCGTTCGTTCCGCTTCGCTCAAGGCGATCGCCCGGCCATTGGCAGCGACGACAGCAGTGAGATCGGAAAGCTGCTGGGCCTGAAGCGCCAGAAGCTGGTTGCCCGCCTGGGCGGTCTGAAGCGCACCGGTCGCCCCCTGGCTCTGACCGATCAGCGCGGACATCTGCGCGCGGTTGGTCTCGATATTACCGACGACGCCGGCCTGCACACGCAAGGCGTCCTGCAACCCGCCGATCGTGTTCTGCCAGCGGCTGCGCGCGCCGGCGATCAGCTGCTGCTCGGTCGCGCTGAGGTCGATGTTACCGTATTGCTGCTGGAACAGCTGATCGATCTGCTGGACGTCGAAGGCGATGTTCTGAGCCTCCTGGAGAAGCTGCTGTGTCCTCTGCACGGACTGCTGGAGCTGCTGTAGCGAGGAGTAAGGCAGACTCGCCAGATTGCGGGCCTGGTTGATCAGCATCTGAGCTTCGTTCTGAAGCTGAACGATCTGGTTGTTGATCTGTTCCAGCGTCCGCGCCGCCGTCAGAACATTCTGGGCGTAGTTCGACGGATCGAACACCACCCGCCAGGCATGCGCCGGCGGAGCAAGGGCTACGGAGCCCAATGTGGGAATGGTGAGGAGCGCGGCGGCAGCAACAATTGCTCGGGATCGGCGAACCGTCATGAGGAGGTCTCCAGATTGATGAGGTCGGGGATGAGATCGGCGGCCCAGGGAAGACCGCGGTGGCGCAGCCAGGCATCGAGGAAACCTTCGTGGCCGTGGTCCGCGAGGATTCCACTGATCGCGGTCTGATCGGTCTTCGAGGAGGTCGCGCAAAGGGCCAGCGCGACTTCGAAAAGGCCCAGTTCAAAGAGCCGGTTGCCGCGCCGGGACTGGCAGTAATAGTCACGTTTGGGCGTTGCCCGCGCGAGGATCTCGATCTGTCGGTCGTTGAGACCGAAGCGGTGATAGATGCCGGCAATCTGCGGTTCGATTGCGCGCTCGTTCGGCAGCAGGAGCCGTGTCGGGCAGCTCTCGATGATGGCGGGTGCAATGGCCGAGCCATCGATGTCGGACAGAGACTGCGTGGCGAAGATGACGGAGGCGTTCTTCTTGCGAAGCGTCTTCAGCCATTCCCGGAGCTGGCCCGCAAACCCCTCGTCGTCGAGCGCCAGCCAGCCTTCATCGATGATGATCAGGGTCGGCGACCCGTCGAGCCGGTCCTCGATCCGGTGGAACAGATAGGCGAGCACGGCAGGCGCGGCTCCCGTGCCGATCAGCCCCTCGGTCTCGAAGGCCTGAACGCTGCTTGACCCCAGACGTTCGCTTTCCGCATCGAGCAGCCGGCCATGGGCACCGCCGATGCAATAGGGACGCAGAGCCTGTTTGAGGTCGTTTGACTGGAGAAGGACGGAAAGGCCGGTGAGCGTCCGCTCTTCTACCGGTGCGGAAGAAAGCGATGTCAGCGCCGTCCAGATATGATCCTTAACGTCCGGGTTGACGGGTACGCCTTCGCGCATGAGGATAGCGGCGATCCAGTCGGCGGACCAGGAGCGCTCGACGGCGGCATCGATCCGGGCAAGAGGCTGCAGCGACACGCTGCTGCCTTCGGTGAGGCCGCCGCCGAGATCATGCCAGTCACCGCCCATGGCGAGACAGGCTGCGCGGATCGATCCCCCGAAATCGAAGGCGAACACCCGGGAGTTCCGGTACCTTCGGAACTGCAGCGCCATCAGCGCCAAAAGGACGGACTTGCCTGCGCCAGTCGGGCCGACGACCAGTGTGTGGCCGACATCGCCGACATGAAGGGAAAACCGGAACGGGGTCGAGCCTTCCGTCTTGCCGTAGAGCAAGGGAGGAGACGAAAGATGCTCGTCCCGCTCCGGCCCCGCCCACACCGCGCTCGAGGGGATCATGTGGGCGAGATTGAGGGTGGAGACCGGTGGCTGGCGGACATTGGCGTAGACATGACCCGGCAGGCTGCCAAGCCAGGCATCGACCGCATTGAGGGTCTCCGGCAGACATGTGAAATCGCGTCCCTGGATGACCTTCTCAACCAGCCGCAGCTTCTCATCCGCAATCTTGCTGTCACTATCCCATACCGTGACGGTCGCCGTGACATAGGCAATGCCGGCATGATCAGCGCCGAGTTCCTGAAGCGCCAGATCGGCATCGGCCGCCTTGTTCGCGGCATCGGTGTCGACGAGTGCTGACTGCTCGTTGGTCATTACCTCCTTCAGGATCGCGGCGATGGATTTGCGCTTGGCGAACCACTGGCGGCGGATCCTGGTAAGGAGTTTTGTCGCATCCGTCTTGTCCAACGGAATCGCGCGGGTCGACCAGCGATAGGGAAAGGCCAGCCGGTTGAGCTCGTCGAGCAGGCCTGGAGTCGTCGCGGACGGAAACCCGGTAATGGTGAGGACCCGCAGATGCTTGTCTCCGAGCCTTGGCTCCAGTCCGCCGGCGAGCGGCTGATCCGCGAGCAGCGCATCCAGATAGACCGTGGTCTCCGGCACGCGAACATGGTGCCGGTTGGTCGAGACCGTTGAATGCAGATAGGTCAGCGTCCCGGCATCGTCGAGCCATTCGCATTCGGGCATGAAAGCATCGATCAGCTGAAGGATCCGATCGGTACGATCGATGAACCCGGTCAGCACCTCCTGCGGGTTCAGCCCGTTGGTCTCCCGGCCTTCGAACAGCCAGCGTTCCGCGCGGGCGGCCTCTTCGGCGGGCGGCAGATAGGTGAAGGTCAGAAAATAGCTCGACTCGAAATGCGCGCCGGCTTCTTCAAAACTCGCCTTGCGTTCTGCATCGACCAGTGCTGAGGCCGCATCCGGAAAACTGCTGTCGGGGTAGTGATTGGCGGCATGACGCTGCGCCTCGACGAAGATCGCCCAGCCGGAGCCGAGACGGCGGAAGGCGTTGTTGAGACGGCCGGTGACAGCGACGAGTTCGGCCGGAACAACGCTGTCGAGATCCGGTCCACGGAAACGGACCGTGCGCTGGAAACTGCCGTCCTTGTTGAGCACCACGCCCTTCTCGACCAGGGCAGCCCACGGCAGATAATCGGCAAAGCGGCTGTTGCGCGTTCGGTATTCGGAGAGGTTCATCATCGACAGGGCCTCCGCTCACACGCTCAGATGCGCGGGAAAACGCAGATGCCGGCGTCCAACTTCAGCAAAGAGAGGATCGCGCTTGGCGGCCCAGACGGCGGCCAGATGCCCAATCAGCCAGATGGCGAGGCCGACCAACCAAAGGCGCAGGCCGAGCCCCACGGCGCCGGCGAGCGTACCGTTCAGGATCGCAATGGCTCGGGGCGCGCCACCGAGCAGGATCGGCTCGCTCAACGACCGATGCACCGCCACGGTGAACCCCGGCACCACATCACGTTGATCGAAGGTCTCCGCCATCAGATCAGCGCCCCGCCGCCGAAGGAAAAAAACGACAGGAAGAAGGAACTGGCGGCGAAGGCGATCGAGAGACCGAAAACAATCTGGATGAGGCGCCGGAAGCCGCCGGACGTATCGCCGAAGGCCAGAGACAGTCCCGTCACGATGATGATGATCACCGCGACGATCTTGGCGACTGGGCCCTCGATGGATTCCAGGATCGACTGCAGCGGCGCCTCCCACGGCATGGAAGACCCGGCAGCGTGAACGGCAGATGCGGTGAGCAAGCTGACATGAACGACGGCTACAGCGGTCGCGATGGGACGGCATACACGAAGGGTGGTCCGGATCATGAAGGATCTCCTGAATGAGAGGGAGTTGCGGGAACGGCTGGGGAAATGCGGTAGTCACCGTCGGAACCGAGGCTCTCGACACGGGAAAGCTCCACGAGCCGCCGCTGAGAGCCGCGGCCTGCTAGGACTGCGATCAGGTCGATCGTCTCCGCGATCAGGGCGCGGGGAACGGTGACCACCGCTTCCTGGATGAGCTGTTCGAGCCGGCGCAATGCTCCGATGGCAGATCCGGCGTGGATGGTGCCAATGCCGCCGGGATGACCCGTTCCCCAGGCCTTCAGGAGATCAAGAGCTTCCGGTCCGCGGACCTCCCCGATCGGAATGCGATCCGGGCGCAGACGCAAGGAAGAGCGCACGAGATCGGACAGCGAGGCGACGCCGTCTTTTGTCCGTATGGCGACGAGGTTTGGTGCGGCACACTGAAGCTCGCGGGTGTCCTCGATGAGGATCACACGATCGGAACTCTTGGCGACTTCGGCCAGCAGAGCGTTAGTCAGCGTGGTCTTGCCGGTTGACGTGCCGCCAGCAACGAGAATGTTTGCGCGTGTCGCGACGCCCGAACGGAGCGCCTCCGCCTGTGCCGGCGTCATGGTCCCGGCCGCAACATAATCCTCGAGGGTAAAAACAGCGACAGCGGGCTTGCGGATGGCGAAGGCCGGAGCGGCGACTACCGGGGGAAGAAGCCCTTCGAACCGTTCCCCCGTTTCGGGGAGTTCGGCTGAAACACGCGGCGCACCATCATTAACTTCCGAGCCGACATGGTGCGCGACCAGGCGCACGATGCGTTCGCCGTCGGCCGGTGACACCCACTCTCCGGTTCCGGACAGGCCTTCGGAAAGGCGGTCAACCCAGATATGCCCGTCCGGGTTAAGCATCACCTCAATGACGGCAGGGTCTTCCAGAAGACAAGCGATCGCGGGTCCGAGCGCTGAGCGGAGCATTCGCGCGCTGCGTGCGTGACCTTCCAGGTCTTGATGTGATGTTGCCATTAATTCCCCGTTGATGCCGGGGATGGCAGAAATGCTCCCGGACGGGGATGATTAAAAAGACCTGATTTTGGTGGGGTTCAATACCTATTCGATGGCGTCGTAGCGTGGCGTGCAAAGACAGGAAAATGGCACTTGGGCATCGCTCAGATGGCCACCTACCATACTATTGAATGACAAATTCGGGGCCGTCTGCGAACTGGCAGGTTTAGAATGCTGGTTGGCCGAAGACGACATTGCGCTAGGCAACTACCACCTCCGGTCCTGAGCCGCAGTTCGTCGGTTGCCAAGGCGCCGCGGCGCCGCCTAATCACTTCTCCCGAACGGTCGTCCCTGGGTTGGCCTTGCCATACTTCGCTGTCACGAAGCGTCCGGAGATTGCACTCCGGTAGCTGCCCCCAGTAGAAC
This sequence comes from Roseibium aggregatum, assembly GCF_017309185.1. GTDB lineage: Bacteria > Pseudomonadota > Alphaproteobacteria > Rhizobiales > Stappiaceae > Roseibium > Roseibium aggregatum_B. The sequence goes on from NZ_JAEKJZ010000007.1 coordinate 274,206, forward strand.
CGCTCTTTCCGGGCGCCTCCTTCACAGTGGTCCTCGGATTTGATTTCCCATAGGACTTGGTCACGTAGCGCCCTGACTTCGCACTGCGGTAGCTCCCGCCGTTGCCTTTGCCTGCCATCCAATTTCTCCTTCTCATGTTTGGCACGTTGTCTTGCCTCTCCGACGTGGAGGGGCAGTTGGGTTCCATACAAACCGAGTGACCTCCTCTGGAGGTGCTCGCATTTTCATCATGAAATGCAATAGATCGGAACCGGAAGTGTTCGCCTGATCTGATGACTTGCAGCACTCGGCGTAGGTTCCGAGCGGAATATCGCACCCGCAATATTCGTCATCGCCAAGCTCAAGCAGACGCTCAGCCGGAAGAGGCACCGATTGTCGTCCGGGCCATTTCCCGTATTTCTCAAAATAGAGATGCCGCACAGCCCAAAGGCTATAGAGGTCCAGAAGAAGGGTCACCGAGTCGCCGGGACACCATGTCTCGTCCCTTGGCTCGAACGCGCAAATCGATCCGTCGGGAAAGTTCGTGTGCCTAGGTCCGATCCAGGCTTTGCTGACTGCGGTGGTCCAGAAGCCCCAGGCTCGAACCGGCCTGCTGATGTTGTAGGGGAGTTGAACGACAAATGCGGCTCGTCGACTAAGGCCTCCGATAAGATCACTTTCAACGTAAAGCCACATCTGCCGTTCTTGAGGATACGCGAGAAGACCCGGGTAAGCGTCCCGGCATTCCCCTACGCATTCCGCATAGAGAGACCGTAGTCCTGGCTGGACGAACGGTGCTCCGGAACCGGGCGCCCCGGATTGTCCGGACGTCCCTTGCCCTCTGGCGGGCCGTTCCCATGGTCGGGTTGCGGATCGTGTCGATTGTTGCCGTGCATCGGCTTTCTCCTGGCCCGAAGGTTTCAAGATAACCAGGGAGGTATCGGGCCGAATGACCCCCCGATTAAACACTGTCGGCAGAACATCAACGTCGAGACCCGCGCCGATCGCCTTCAGATCATCTTCGACACTCTTCCTCATGCGCGTTCGTCTCTGCGTTGGTTAATGATGAATCCTGCTTGTTGACCCGAGTCGCTCGATTTCGCATATTAATGTAGGCATGAATCTCATATCAGTCAATAAACTAGACGAATCTTCTGTAGAAAGGGGTACTTTATGGTCGAATTTGGCGATCAGGCTTCAAAAAAGAAGACGAAGTGGAATGTTCAAAAGCGCTTAGAGTTCATAGAGTTCCGGCTATTTTGGACTGCTCGCCTTAATCGCAAAGACCTAGTCGACACTTTTGGAATTTCTCCACAGCAGGCCTCTGCAGACATCTCAACGTACGAGCAAATCGCTCCAAGGAACCTAAGCTATGATGCCGGCCAGAAATCGTACTTCCGATCAGGTGAGTTCGTCCCGGCGCTTCTCGGAGCATCGACCCAGAGATACCTTCTGCAACTTGTCGCCATTGAGAGCGGTTGGATGGAGTACGATGAGACTTGGTTTGAGGAAAGGCAGGCAATAGAGGTCACCACGCTCACAAAAAAGAGAGTGGATACCAATGTTCTCATGAACGTCTTGGACGCCATCCGCAATGAGCGCCAACTTGACATGGGTTATCGGTCAATGACCGGGTCAACTGCATCAACGCGATTGGTGGAACCCCATGCTCTAAGTTACAATTCCGGCCGCTGGTATGTCAGAGCTTGGTCGAGCGAACACAACGATTTTCGCGATTACAACCTGAATCGAATCCATGAAGCGACGTTGGGTCAACCTGCAACTATAGATCGCTCGCTAGACTTCCAATGGCATCACTCCATTGATCTGGAGATCGTTCCGAATCCTAACCTGCCAGAGGAAAAGCAAGCCGCAGTTGAGTATGAGTACGAGATGACGGACAAGTGCTTAAAAGTTAACTGCCGCCTATCAGTTAGTTTTTATTTGATGAGTGAACACAATCTCGATGTTGCTGACGGAGTATTACCTCCTGTCAAGCAACAGATCGTTCTGAGAAATGCGGACGAAGTGGTCCAAGCTAGAGAAGTTGCCAGAAAGCTCTCCAAAGACGCACTGAAACGCTATGCCGATGCCGCAGAGACATGAGTATTTCAGCACTGTTTCTCTTTGGCAGTAGGGCTCGCGGTGATCATTCGAGTGACTCGGACATTGATCTGCTAGCCATAAGCAGTGTGTCGGAGCCGACGGTGACGGGGATGGGTCCGGCTACCCTCTATCTCTACAGCGCAGATTGGTTGACGGCTAAAGCCGAGCAAGGCGACCTATTTGTCTGGCACATCATCTCAGAAGCATTGGCGATCTTCGATCCGCACGATGTTCTTGTTGAGCTGCAAGAGATATTTCAATTTGCGCCGAGTTACGAAGATGAAATCTTGAAGGCCTCCGATGTCGGCTGGGCGATCGTATCTCTTTGGAACGAACTGAGAGCCATTTCAATAAACAGAAGGATTGCCTGGAGCGTGCGGACGATTGCAATAGCGCGTGCGGCAGCTTCGCAAACACCTGCTTTTTCAGCTCATGCGCTTGCCGAAGTTCTCAAACATCCCAACTTAATCTCGCTAGTAGAACAGAAAGACAAAACGGAACTTTCAAAAAAATCATTGTACAACTTGATGGATTTCCTGCAGGAGTTCGGCTTCCCTCGAAGGGATGGGGAAATCAGCTCGATCGACCAGTATGTCTCCTTTTTTTGCAAAACTGAAAATAACGTTGGCCTGAAACTGCTCGAGGTGCCGGCTCCCAATTCAAGTTACGACTAGCAACACATAAGGGATGCATTCTCTATCAATGGTCCGCTTACGGGCCGGAGGAAGAAGAACCCCGTGGCAAGTCTGTCGTGCCTTGGCTTCTTCAGTGAACTTTCGCTTCCCGCTTCCATTTCCTCGTTTCTGCGGACCGTATTAGACGGCAGCTTACGGGCACCGCTCCAGAGGAGCTAAATGACTGACATGGGCGCGCATTGCTGCTTGCCAGCTCTGGCATCGTCCCTCGCAGTCAGTTGATCCATGATTGCGTCGGACAGACGTTACGAAATCAAGACGCCAAAACTATTTCGGACACAGAAACGGCCATGTTCATTTGATTGCCCTAATCTGGTTTCCCTGAAACATCCTCCGAAATTTCCTGCCTCAACTTTGGCCCTTTCGCCAATCGTCTCCCCAACGCAGTGACGAAAGCATCGTATCGTTCACCGGCCTTACCGCGCGCAGCCTGCGCTGCCGGTTCTGGAAGTGCCGGTGTAGTCGCAAGCCAGAACCGAACGAATATGGCAAGAGTCTCGACGGATATCCCGAGATCGCGCTCCAGCCGCGTCATCCGCCGGTCGATCTGGTCCAGGCGTTTGGTGATAGCTGCCTCGCGTCGCTCATCTGCGTCCGGGGACAGAAAGGAGGCAATGGCAGCCTCGACAACGAGCGACTGCGAGAGGTCCCGGCGCGCAGCATAATCGGAGAGCATCTTCATGACGTCCTGGTCGAGATAGGCAGAGATCTGCGCCTTTTTCTTGCGAGCCGCCATAGCCGTCAAAGCTCCATGCCATCACCGGGATCGAGCGAAACTTGCCTCGCCACGCCTTGCATGACCCGGGTCATCCGGCTGGTCCGGGCGGTGTCATCCTCGGTTTCGTCTATCAGATCGATCTCGAATTCGTTTTTGACCGGCTCCCTCAGTTCGGCGGGCTCAAATCTGCTGAGTTCCGGTTGGTGCCGGCGCTCTGATCCCGTTGGATCCTCGTCGTCTGCGACCTGTTCTTGCGTTCTATGGATGACCTCGGAACAGTCAGAAACCGGCAGTTCGCTCCAATCATCAGTCTGTCGTTGGAGGGGCGGAGCCGGTTCAGGCGGCGGCAGGATGCGTTCGCTGAGCCGTTTGTCCTCATAGTAACGTGCCTTTTTCGCCAGGATCGGCGGCGTACCCGCGACCATGACGATCTCATCGGTGGGTGGAAGCTGCATGATCTCGCCTGGGGTCAGCAATTGGCGTGCGGTCTCGGACCGGGAAACCATCAGATGGCCGAGCCAGGGGCTCAACCTGTGACCCGCATAGTTCTTCATCGCCTTCATCTCCGTCGCAGTGCCTAAAGCATCGGAAACCCGCTTGGCGGTCCGCTCGTCATTCGTGGCGAAGCTGACACGCACATGGCAATTGTCGAGGATCGAATTGTTAGGCCCGTAAGCCTTCTCGATCTGGTTCAGAGATTGCGCAATCAAGAAGCTCTTGAGGCCATAGCCGGCCATGAAGGCAAGGGCAGACTCGAAGAAATCCAATCGCCCCAGAGCCGGAAACTCATCGAGCATCAGAAGGAGCCGGTGCCGGCCGGCATTTGCCTGAAGATCTTCTGTCAGGCGTCGGCCGATCTGATTGAGGATCAGGCGGATCAGCGGCTTGGTTCGGTTGATGTCCGACGGCGGCACCACGAGGTAAAGGCTCGTGGGGCTTGGGCCTCCCACCATGTCGGCAATCCGCCAATCACAATGTCGCGTCACCTCGGCCACAACGGGATCCCGGTAAAGCCCCAGAAACGACATGGCCGTCGAGAGCACTCCGGAGCGTTCGTTCTCGGATTTGTTCAACAGTTCACGTGCCGCACTGGCAATAACTGGATGCGGACCGCTTTCTCCCAGATGGTCAGTTTTCATCATCGCCGCCAAGGTCGACTCGATCGGACGTTTCGGATCGGAAAGGAAAGCCGCGACACCGGCCAGTGTCTTGTTTTCCTCGGCATAGAGGACATGCAGGATGGCACCGACGAGTAGCGCATGGGACGTCTTCTCCCAGTGGTTCCGCTTTTCGAGCGACCCTTCCGGATCCACCAAGATGTCCGCAATGTTCTGTACATCGCGCACTTCCCATTCGCCTCGCCGCACTTCGAGCAGCGGATTGTAGGCGGCCGATTTCGGATTGGTGGGATCAAACAGCAGAACCCGGCCATGCCTGGCGCGAAAGCCCGCCGTGAGCTGCCAGTTTTCTCCCTTGATATCGTGAACGATGGCCGAGCCCGGCCAGGTCAGCAGTGACGGGACGACCAGACCGACACCCTTGCCGGAGCGGGTGGGGGCGAAGCAGAGCACATGTTCCGGACCGTCATGGCGGAGATAGTCTTCCTCGTAGCAGCCGAGGACTACGCCATCAGAGTTCAGAAGGTTCGCCGCTCTCACCTCTTCCCGTTCGGCCCAACGGGCGGAGCCATAGGTCTCAACGCGTTTTGCTTCGCGCGCCCGCCAGACTGACATGCCGATGGCAACAACAATGGACAGAAATCCGCCGGAAGCGGCAATGACGGCGCCGTGCAGAAAGACGTTCGGCGCATACGCATCATAGAAGTACCACCACCAGAAGAAGGCAGGCGGATAGTAGATCGGCCGACCGGCCACTTCGAACCAGGGAGTTCCGAGCTGCGCCTGAAAGCCCAAACTCCAGGCAACGTATTGCGTTGCGCCCCAGGTGGTAAGCGTCGCAATGAGAGAGACCGCCAAAAGCTGGCCCCAGAGGATTTTTGTCGCAGACATTGTGGCGGTCCCTATCGATCAAATTTTAAAGCCCGAGACCTCGTTTGCGCCCGAAGCTCCAGTCCACACCGCCACCAGAGCGGGCGACGCCGGACACAAGCTGCCCACGTTGCTTTTCGAGTGATGGGGTCCACGGAACGAGTTGGAAACCGAGACCGTCGTCGATCATGGCGAAACGTCCCGAGGCGAGGTCAAAGCGTTGGCGGTAGGTGCCGGCGACATATTCGCCGGAACCAGCACGGTTGAATGGCTGCCCGGTCTTGGCTGTCAGCCGATCGCCAAGCGCTTCCAGCTCCTTGCGGCGCAGTGTCTCGATGAGGTTTCGGGCGAAAAACATGCGCCGGCCCTTCCGCTCGGCGAAGCCCTCTTCAATCAGATGCTCTGCCCGGCGCTCAAGAGCGTCTCTGACTTCAGCCCCAAAACCACCCTCGAAGAGAGCAACGGGATCACGGGCGATGTTCTGCCGGTCGAGCCAGGTGGCCCCCGAGGCGGTGACCTGCCGCTCGATGTCGAGATCGGAGCGGACGGCGAGCGCCACGCGGCGCTGCCCGCGCGCATCATCAAACTTTCGGAGTTCAACGATAGACCCCGGCGCGCTGTCACCAGCTGCGTCAATGTCGGAAATCCTGATGTGGTGCGTCCGCCCGTCGACGCCGTCGACGACGGCATAAGCGGACCCTTTCAGCTCATCGTCGAGACCGCGCTCGACCAGGCGGCCGATGATGGGCGTGTCCAAGCTCTCCCCAGCGAGCACATAGCCTGACGACCCACGCTCGATACCCCGACCAGCCAAAGCACGATGCATCCGCTTGATGATGTCGCCGCGCTCTCCCAGTTCGCGCAACGTCGCTTCCGCACCCTCGCCAATCACCCATTGCCCGGGACCGACTTGATCGGCCAGGCCAAGCGCCTCCAACCTGCGCAAGCGTCCAACCTTCAGGGCGTGATATTCATCCGGCTGCCGGTCCGGGTCGGGCGCCGTGTCAATGATGCCGGTCCTGCGGGCGTCACGAACAAGCTGGCGGTCCAACTGGGTCCAACGCTCTGCTTCGACCTGGCGTTCCAGATGGTATCGGATATCGAGATCGGTGCACGGTCCGAGCTCCAATGTCGCCAGATCCTGAGCACGGGCGCGCATGCCTTCCTTGATGTAATCCCGGGAGATAACCAGGTCCTGGCCGTCATCGGCCTTCCCGCGCAGGATGATATGGACATGAGGATTGTCGGTATTCCAGTGATCTACGCCAACCCAGTCGAGGTCTGTGCCGAGGTCCTTTTCCATCTGACGCATCAGATCCCGACTGAAGGATCTGAGATCCGCCAGGTCCGTGGCGTCTTCCGGCGAGACGATGAAACGGAAATGATGCCGGTCGTTCTGGCAACGCTCGGCGAACTCTTTCGGATCAACAGAATCGTTTCCAGGACCAAACATCCGCGCCTTTTCCCCGTCACGGGTCACGCCTTCCCGGCCGAGGTATTTGAGATGTGCTGACATAGGTGCGGATCGTGCCGAATGCCGAACGACCCGGGTCTTGATAACCACGACACGGGATTTGCCCGCGAGCAGCCGGTTGGCCTGAACACTGGCCCTCCGGCCGCGTCCGAAGTGCGAGTGTTTGCCGGTGCTGATCCGGCCCGTGCGCGACACATGCCCGCCGGCCTTCTGGGCGGCCGCCAATGCCTGGGCAATGAACGGGCGGGCCCGCTGCGCGCGCGATGACCGGACGCGTCCGGGCCGGATGCGGAAATCGTGCTCATCGGACATGGAACATCTCCGCAAGGTGCAAAAATCCACGCAAGTTCAGAACGATAGGGAGTGTGCGCACATTGCGGACTTTGGCCACACATTGCGAAACACAACAAAAAGACCAGCAAAAACAACCGACCGACCCAAGCGCACCTTGCGCCCTTTTATCTCGCCATCCCCCGGCCGCGTCACACGCCGCCGGCCCTAATTTGCTCACTCCTGCGCAGATGCACTCCAGAGTGCGGGCTCCGTCGACCGCGCTCATCGAAAACCCTTCCCGGAAGATCTGGAGACAAACAGAGTTTCAGCCGCCCCGGAACGGTTGTCCTTGTGGTCCGTTCCAGCTGCATTCGGTGCTGCACTGGACCTGCCGTCGAATTGCTGCCGGTTTGCAGATGCGTCGGTGGATTGATGATCGGGAAGAAGCGATGCACCCCACCAACCTGGGAAACAAGCGGATGCACCGCCGGCGTCCGGGAGCGGGTAACCGCCGAGTACCGGGGCGAGCAGCGCGACATAGGTCCGCGTTTCGGATGGCAACGCTCGACACGTTTCCAGATAGGCATCGTAACGAACTGGTCCGGCATTATAAGCGGCCAGCATGCCGGTGATATTGCCGTATCGGTCGAACATCTCGCGGAGATACGCCGTGCCCGCGAGGATGTTGTCGCGCGGTTCATACGGATCGGCGCTAAGGCCGTATCGACCGCGCATCTCCTCCCAGGTTCCGGGCATCAGCTGCATCAGTCCCATGGCGCCGGCGGCGGAGACGGCATTCGGATTGCCGTCGCTTTCCGTGTCCAGGACCGCTCGGATCCAATGCGCCGGAATGCCAAAACGCTGTGAGGCCTCAGTGATGAAAGCGGCACATGGATCACTTGCCGCTTGCAGCATGGACGTCTCGGCTCTTGCCGATTCCGCATAAGTTGAGGCGCACTCGAGGAACAGGCCGGTAAGGACAAGAGGGATTGCATGGCGCACGGCATCACTCCTCACCGCTCGACTGGGAAGGAGGGCGACGGTTCGGTGATTGCTCGAAGCGAGCGGGCTCGTCAGTCCAGACCGGCTTGAGTTTTGCGGAAATCACAGTGACCGGGAGCGGCCCGAAATACCGGCCATCAAAACTGTCTGGCGCGTTCGGGTTCATGAGAAAGATTTCGCCCTCGCCAAGCCCGCGGCAGCCCTGCCAGCGCGGCAGAGAACGGCCCAGCCGGTCGCGTTCCCGCGCCTGTCCATACGGCTTGCCCCCGACGAAGATCGTCGCACCCTTGCGGCAGACACCGGTTCCGGGCAGCGCAAGCACGTGCTTGATCAACGGCACACCGCGCGGAAGGTAGCTGCGCTTCGCGAGGAAGTCGGCGAGATCCTGCGGCGGCGCGACTGCGACAAGGTCACCGACGTTCAGCGTACCCAAGGGCCGCGCAAAATAGAGCCCGACCGGCACACTGGCCGAGGCATTCCAGATGAAGCGGGGTTGCCAATCGAAGAAGACCGGCGCCAGGATGAGCGCCGAGGACAGAACAGCCGGCCCGAAGATGAAGTTGTGTCTGCGCATCACTGTACTCGCCGCCGTTTGAGCCAGGCATGATGCTCGGGCCGCGTATAGGGATGGGCTTCTTCGCCAACGGTCAGCCGGTTGTGGAGGTGCCGCCAGTAGTCCGGCGATGCATAGGCCGGATCGATGGCAAGCGCCTCGATCGCATCGATCGCCTGCAGTACCCGCTCGACCTTCGGCCAGCCGTGGATCTTCAGAAGCAATTCCCCACCGGGCCGCACGAAGGGCAGGGTCTGGTAGGGTGCACCGCGTCCAACCGCACTCAAGATATCGATGCGCGAAACCACCGTGCCGTAGCCGTTCGCCGCCCATCGGACAAAACAGAAGATCGAGCCGGGCGCGAAACCGACGATGCGGTCGCTGCCGTTGAGAATGTGCTCATAAGACTGGTGGCCGAAGCGGATCCAGTGCTCGATCTTGCCTTTTTCCCAAGTGAGTTCGACCAATGTCATCTCCGAGGTGACGTCATCAGGCAAGGGATTGCCCATCCATCTGCGGCGCGGTTTCTCACTCATCGCTTCTCTCCGTCGGTGATCGGGAATTCGCGCGCGAAGAGATCGCGCAGCATGTCGGCAACCGTGACCCCGCGCTGGAAGGCAACGATCTTGATCCGGGCGCGCTGATCGGGTGTCACGTCGATGGTGAGGCGGGCGGTAAAGCCGTTCGCGGCTGTGGCATTTGATTTGCTCTCAGCCGACTTGATCCAACGTTCGGGATCAGCCGGCCGCGATGCAAATCCTTGGCGGTTGGACTGATTGCTCATGACCCAGGCCTCTCGATCCCGAGCCTGTCTATCTCCGACACCAGCGCTGCGATTTCCTTGGCCCCAGGTGTGTCCTTATCCAGTTCGCTGACGAGCCGGCCGGACTGCACAGCGCTCGCAAAGGCAACACGCTGACCGATGGTTTGGGTGAGGACTGGCGGGTCGTTGTCGGAGAGAGCTTCAGCCGTATCGCGGGCGATGACGGTCCGGGCGCCGCAGCGATTGAGAACGAAGCGCGCTATCAGCTGCGGCCGGTAGATCCGCGCCTCGTTGACGAGCGCCAGCATCTCCGCCGACGCCCAACCGTCGAGCGGCGATGGCTGTACCGGAATCAGAACCAGATCGGCAGACAGCAGCGCCGAGCGCATCAGACCGGCGACACGGGGCGGTCCGTCGATGACGACATGATCAGCGTTCTGGGCGAGCTCCGGAGCTTCCCGGTGAAGCGTGTCGCGGGCAAGCCCGACAACCCCAAACAGTCTCGGCAGACCTTCCCGGCTGCGAGCTTCCGACCAGTCCAAAGCCGATCCTTGCGGGTCCACGTCGATGAGCGTGACGCGCTTGCCGCGCCGCGCCCATTCTCCGGCGAGATTGAGAGCCAGCGTCGTCTTGCCGACACCGCCCTTCTGGTTGAGCAGCGCGACGATCATGACGCTGCTCCGCGACACTTCGGGGACTTATCCGCAGATCTTGAAAACCGCGCCGGCGTTAGAAGAATTCCGAAGGAATTCTGGTTAGGTAAGTTACGGAGCGCATAAGCTGTTGGCTTTGCCTCGAAATTCGGTGATTTCGGTCCCCGATAGCACGAGGATCGGGTCCCCGATGGCACGATAGTTTGGGTCCCTGATAGCACGAGTGAATTCACAGCTTTCCCCCAGAGCAAGTGTTGGCGTGGCGTTGATGGCGCGCGCGGGGGACAGACGCCTCACCGGTCGGAGCGAAAGACAGGCGTGGTGGCGCATCGAGTGATCTGTCCAGTTCCAGGCGATAGCCCGGCAGAGGCTGCCGGCGGACAATGTCACGCAGGTCGTAGGTGAAGTGCTTGAGCGGTGAGAGGCTGCCGGACTTGGCGTGCAGATGCGTGAGCGAGAAGCTCCAGCCATGTTCCTGGCGGCCACCGTGTTTGCGCACGAGCCGGTAAAGCCAGCGCTCGAGACCGCCGGTCAGGCTGAAATACGCACGGTCGATGGTCAGCACGAGCGCATCTTCGAGAACCGTGGCGTAGAACCAGTCGGGAAGGATCAGTTCGAGGCCGAGGGGGCGTCCACGATGATCAGCCCTTTCCTTCCACTCGTTGATCCAGGAAAAGCGATGCATGCGCCGTTCGGTTGGCTGACGGATTGAGGTCGCGACAGTGGTCGACTGCAGCCGGTCGAGAGCGGATTTGAGCCGGTCGTAGTCCCGTCGACTGACGCCCCGGCCGATGAAGGTCAGGATCTCGTAAGGAGTGGCCGCCATCAGGCGCGAGGTCCGAAGACCGGCGTCACGTGCTTCGACGATCTGCGAGGCAACCCAGATCAGGATATCCGCATCCCAGATTGTCGCCATGCCATGCTCGGCGACGGCTTCGACGCGGATGACGATTGGCCCCGCCTTGAAATCGATCGGCTTCAAGCGCCTGGATTTGGCGAGCGAAAAGAAAGGATAGGCCATCAGATCCTGCGCATCGCGCGGGGCAAGGTCCCCGGGGAGTGCCTGGAAGAAGTCGAGCTGACTGTGAGGCGAAGGCGCTTTGTGGTTCACCACGGCACTCCTCATCGCACGGCGCGGCCGGAACCGCTTGCCTGCTGCGCATTATGGCGCTTGGCCGGAAGCACCTGCCCGCTCGGATCAGACGTGGAGGTAACAGCGCCACGGTTGGCCCAGGTTTGAAGATCTTCGAGCGAATAGACGACACGGCCACCGAGCTTGCGATAGGCCGGCCCCGTTCCATAGGTTCGATGCTTTTCGAGCGTGCGGCCGGAGAGGCCTAGAAAACGGGCAGCTTCGGGGGTGCGCAGAAAGCGCGGCGGCATTCCGGCGAGCGGATCGGGCATGGTCGAACCTCCAGGAATTGGTGAGCACCGCTGGTCAGCAGCGGCCGATGGAGGTCACGATGGCGGAGTGGCAGGGCGGAGGGGGAGTGCGAAGATGAGGATACGAAAATCGCACCCCTCAAAAGCTTATGGGCTTTCTATCGGCGGAGAAGATCCAGATAGCCGCCGGCAACCATGGTGAGGCCGTCCCGGACAAGCCTTATGGTCGTGTCGCGAAGGGGAGAGGTTTTCCAGGGCTCTGACGCCACCCGCCTGGCCCCGAAGAGGCTTTCGGCGATCTCCCTGTAGGACGTTCCATTTGAGCGGCCATCGACCGACCGCAGCATGGATTTGAACCGATGGCGTTTCTGCGGGGTGAGACGACTGTCCGCGCCGATCTCTCTGCCTTCGAGGAAATCAAGCAATCGCCCCATTGCCCTGTGCTGGGCGCGAGCCCCATCGTCTAATGGAGACAAGATAGACAGCGGATATTCGGTAAAGCGAGAGTCCTGAAGCAGAAGATGGAGGGATTTCCGCCCTTTTCCGAGGATGACATGCATCCCATCAGGGGCCTGGCGGGTGATCCCGTTGCGGAGGGTTTGAATAGTGAGAAGGCCGGGTTCGTCCGATCTGAATCCGATGTCCGCTGATTTCAGGATGACCTTCGACCTATCAGCAGCCGGTTCCCAGTGAATGGGTTCATCCAGAGCCGTCAAATCCGGACTTGTTGCGAAACGAGATCCCCCAGCGCGCGCGGAGCAATGTGTCCATCTCGTCAGGAGACCTCCCTTCGGCTTTCAGTTCGGCAAACTCGCGTTGATAATTGGAATTTCGTCTGAGCCCTTCCCAACAAAGGTCGGGGACACTCGAATCTTCAAAATACTCGTACGCAGCGGCTGATCGCCACTGCGAGACATCCGGCACCATCGGCAACCTCCTGAAATGCAGGAAAAATGCAATTGGAGGCCGGAACCATCATAAGTTGTAGTGAGGATGGGAACCCCTTGGGTCGGGAGAACATGATGCGCGGAATGCATCGCCAAAGGAGGTCAATTCCCCTCGCCTTCTGCCAGCAGCAGCCGGTAGCCGTGTTCCGTCATCCATTGCGCGCGTGCCAGGTGGCTGTCGTGGATGCACCTTGCCCGCTCGGGTTCCCTGTCCGGATCAAGGCCGAACAGAACCTGGACGGCTTCTGTCCAGTCCGCCCCATCAGCCTTGGCGTCCAGGAGACGCATATAAAGCTTGAAGTGCTTCCGATCGTAATCGGTGAGTTTATCTGTGTCCGGTGCCTGATCGAGAAATCCCGGCTCAGTCATCGCGCGTCCCCCTTAACCTCGTGCCGCTTTGTATGCGGTGGTGCCCATGTCTTTGTAACAATAATTGAGAACGGTTGTAAGGTGCGCTACATGCATCGTGTGATGCATGTAGCGCATCGGAACGGGCGAAAAACAACGAATTCGTCCCCCGATAACCGCCGATTACACAGAGATTTCTGCGCAGGCGTACGAATCCAACCCGAGGATCAAGCCCGTTGAAGTTCGTTTGTAGAGAATACTCCGTGGCGAAATACTCTTCAAGGCGTTGCTCTCGGTTTTATGGAAATTCGAGAGGTGTTCGCACGAAACCTGAGAGCTTTGCGGCAGGCTAAAGGCCTGTCACAAGAGGAACTTGCGCATCGGGCAGGGATTGATCGGACCTATATCAGTGCCCTGGAACGCAACGTGTATAACGCCAGCATTGATGTCGTTGACAGATTGGCACAAGTGCTCGGCGTGGAAGCCGCGCAATTGCTGAAACGACCTTCCGCTGGTACCGAAGATTCAAAGTCCGAGCGTGACCTTTAGGGAGCTGTCTAAACTGCGATTTCTCAACGCACGGATACACTAAGGGCAGCAGGTAGTGACCGCCAATTGGATGAAGCCTTCGATGGCCGCATCGCTAATCAACCTGAAAAGCGCTCTTCACTTCGCCGCGGCCCACCAATTTCGAGAACTTCCTGTAGTCAGAAAACTGATAGCGCCAACGGCCGGCGACAATAGCATGGTGGACGCCGGCGTTCTGAGCAGCATTTAGTATTGCCTCGGCTCGGCTGCTCTTATTGAGTTTCGCCCATACTGCTGGTGGAATTAGTGCCTCTTGGGCAAATGAATCCGCCTCTGCTTCGATTTCGTCAGAACTTGCCACGTCCAAGTCATCGAGGATCACCTGACGTTCTTCCTTTAGATGGCATGAAACGTGTGCGAATTCGTGTAGCAATGTGAACCAAAAGTTGTCTAAACGGTCGTGACGAAGGGTTAAGGCTATTACCGGCACTCCATCCGCCCGACACATAGCAGCCCCATCAAGGAACGTACCAGGTAAGTGTTCTAAGACTACAAGTATAATACCCATGCGCTCCAATGTTTGTATGAGCTGATCGTGCCAGTCCGGCAATGTGCTTAACTGGGCTAGTTCGCGTGCTGCCTGGGCTGGGTCATTTATTTTTGCTTTCTTCTTAACGGAAGCCTCTTCTGCTTTCAGCAGTACAGCGGCGCACCACGCCTCGAGCGCGGCCATATCAGTCTTTGCATTGGTGCGTTCTGTCCGGGTTTTGCGCAACATGGCGACCGCAGGCGCCGAAGGAGCAACTCGATTAAGAAATTCAGTAAGTGACTCTTTTGCTCTGATGAAGCCAAGACTCCGGAGTTTTTCAACAGCCGCCTTTGAGGTAGTAGATGGCCGTGCTGAGGGCTCGTGTTTAAAATTGCCAACAAGCGATGCCACGGGAATTCCCAAGTGGAAATGCAAAGCACGGATCTGATCGACAGTAGGCTGACGTACACCACTGAGTATTTCGGATACTCGAGACTTGCTTCCTAAATATGGCATCAGATCGCGAGGCGCTATTCCTGCTTGGGCCATACGAAAACGAATTGCCTCAGCGGGTGTCGCTGCCTCTATGGCGTGCTGTGATCGTTCCCAACTTTCAATAACAGCCTGCAATACCTCCAGTTCGTCGCGATCATTTTGATCATCGCTGCCGAAAAGAGATGCAGCGAGTTTCAATGCGGCTTGATAATCCTTTTCGGTGCGTATGGGGCGAATTCTCATGCCGCCTTGCTCCCAACTTTGCCGGCGTTTGCAGAGCCTGCGTATTCAATGAGTATCATTTGTAACTCGCAATCTGTGAGGAGATCTACTCGGTAGGCATCACCGAGCGGGATTTGGATCTTGTTGCCGCTTATTGTTGCCAAAGGGTACCGGCTGGCGACCTCATCAATGGAGCACCAACTTCCGGATTCAAGCTCCGCGATCAGAGCCCCTACTGCACCATCAAGTTCGTCGCGGGCGCGAAGCGATAGTTCTCTCAGCCTCGAAATCCCCATTAGTTTCATGACGAGTTGCCGCTCCAGTCATAATAGTTCCCATATTGGGAACCTTGGTTGATTTCGATGCCGACTCATGGCATACGGTTAATCGTTCCACGAAATGGAACTAACACACTATCGCATCGAGGCCAAGAGGTTCGCTCCGCCCGCCTTTGCGTTCATTGTCGGAGCATCTTGGAGACGGCAAATGACCGCACCTAACAAGGATTGCTCACACGATAGAGGCAACGTTCGAATCGAAATCGCGGACACAGACCTCATCTTCCGCGAAATCGAACTCGACACTGATACGCCGACTGGCGGGAAGATCTCTAAGGCCGCAGGCTTCAGCGTCGATGAACGTGCTTTCGTGCTGCAGTGGATGAACGATGGGGACTTTGAAAGCCTTCGCGTCCAAGAAGAGGCGGACCTCGAGAAGGGCACAAAGTTCATCGTGACGCAGGCCGACAGCTCCAACCGCATCGCGATTGACGGCAATGAAGTTGACTGGCCGGACGACAATATTTCGAGTGCAACCGTCCGGAAGCTGGGAAAGATCCCGGATGAAAAGCAGCTCTTCATCGAGCGGAGCGAAGAGCCTGACAGGCGGCTGAAGGACGGGGACGTAATCAAGATCGGCAAGCACGGGATCGAGGTGTTCAAGAGCCGTGAACCCAAGGCTTGGCTTTTGAACGTGCAGGGGAAGCGGATCAAATCCGAGACGCCGACCATTCCCGTCGTCGAAGCATTGACCCGTGCCGGTTTCGACCCGAATGCATGGATCATCATTCTGAAAGTCCAAGGACAGCCGAAGCGGCAGCTTGATGTGAATGATACTATTGACCTGAGTGCGCCAGGTATCGAGAAAGTCCGTCTGACGCCGAAGGATGTAGGCAACGGCGATGCGAGGCCTTCGCTCCGCCGTGACTTCGCTCTTTTGGAAGCGGACGAAAGCTTTTTGGGCGAACTAGGGCTGCTATGGGAGACCAAAGAAATCACCGGCCAGCACTGGTTGATTATTTACGATTATCCTGTTCCAGAAGGATACTCGCTTACGACAGTTACTCTCTCTCTGTTGGTTCCGCCGACCTATCCGAAGGCCGAGATCGACATGTTCTTCGTTTACCCGCCGCTGGACAAGGCGACGGGTGGCAACATACCGGCAACAGAGACACGCCGCTCGATTGATGGCCTTCCGTTCCAACAGTGGTCTCGGCATCGCGGCCCCGGTTCGCGTTGGCATCCTTGCCGGGACAACGTCATGACGCATCTCGCGTTGGTAGAGGCTGCGCTGAACAAAGAGGTTGATCAATGAAGCCTAACGTAACTCTTTCCCTTGCAGGCTCCACTCACGCTCGCCTCATGAAACATCTTTTGTCGGACGACGGTAAGGAAGCTGCGGCTATACTTCTATGTTCTGGTTCGCCGCTACCACGCCGCCGCCTGATTGTGCGGCAGGTGATTCTCGTTCCGCACGAAGCCTGCCGACATCGCAGTTCCAGCGCCATCGTTTGGCCGGGAAAATACATCGAGGATGCAATCGACGCCGCGGAACAAGATGGTCTCAGTATCATCCTTCTGCACTCACATCCCGGCGGGTGGCTTGACTTTTCTGCAATTGACAACGCCAGCGATGCTCAGGTTATCCCTTGCCTGTTCGAAGCATTTGGCGACCAACATGGGTCTGCCGTCATGACGCCTGACGGAGCTATCAGAGCTCGACTTTACTCGTCAGATATGAGCTGCGAGCCTGTCGACCTTGTGACGGTTGCTGGCGACGATATCCAGTTCTGGTGGAACGACCAGATTTCAGATGGAGTCCTGGCGAAGCGTCCGCTCCCATTCTCCAGCAATATGGCCTGTGAGCTCAATCGTCTCTCTGTGGCTTACATCGGTGTTTCCGGAACCGGTTCGATTGCTGCCGAGCAGGGAGCCCGAGTAGGCTTTGGCAGTTTGACGCTGGTCGACCCCGACAGGGTGGAGGGGAAGAACCTTAACCGAATACTCAATTCCACAATGGATGACGTGTCGAAAGCACGTTTGAAGGTTGAGATGTTCGCCGATGCCATAGCAACTTTCAGGGGGATAGGAGTGGCTTTCCCCGTGGCGCTCACAATCGCGGACCGCACTGCTATCGAGGCCGTTGCCCAGTGTGATGTCATTGTTTGTTGCGTAGACAGCCAGGAGGGGCGCCAGTTCGCGGACATGATTGCTTCGGCTTTTTTGATCCCTCTGTTCGACGTTGGGGTCGTCATTCCCACATTCGTTGATGATGGCGCGACTGCAATCGCCGATGTTTGCGGTCGTATCGATTATATCCAGCCGGGTGGTTCAACGTTGTTTGATCGTGGTGTCTACACACCTGCAGGACTACGTGCTGAATACCTTCGCCGTGTTGATCCGGATGCGTACCGAGATGAATTGGAAGCGGGCTATTTGAAGGGCGTTGTCGAAGAAGCACCCTCGGTAATCACATTGAATATGAGGGCGTCTTCCGCTGTAATGAACGAGTTCATCGCCCGCGCATATCCGTTCCGCCAGGAGCCGAATAGGCTCTATGCACGCACCTTGTTTAGCCTTGCGGCCTGCGAGGAAGATCACTTTGCCGAAGATGATTTCGAACACGGTGATGACGAGTTGTTCGGCCGTGGTTCTGCGGAACCGCTTCTAGGTCTGCCGTGTTTCCATCGTTCGAGGAAAGACGCAGCATGAGGTTCTTCAAATGGCTTCGTCGGACCTGGGACAAGCATGGTCCCACCCGCAGAATTCGAATTGTTGAAGGAGATGAGCTTCCACAAAGGTTACCTCGTCGCGACCTCATTCTGACACAGGATGATGGGGACGACTGGAGTGTCGGCATGCGCTGTCCTTGCGGATGCGGGGAGGTTATCGAGCTCATGTTATTGGAAGAAGCGAGACCTCGTTGGGACCTAAAGACCGACGAGAATAACCGGCCAACTTTGCATCCATCCGTCTGGCGGCGCAAAGGTTGTCGGTCACACTTTTGGGTTCGGAAGGGACATATTTTTTGGTGTGAATAAATTCGAGAGCTGCCCGGCGGCTTACGCCGCCGGGCCTTTGGCCTCCCGCCTCAGAACAGCACGTCATCGTCGTCGATGAGCTTGCCGTCCTCGTTCTCGGTCTGCTTGGCCCGGCTCAGGAAATCGACCGTCTCGGCGATGATCTCGCAACCGTAGCGGTCGACGCCCGCCTGATCGGTCCATTTGGTGTAGTGGATGCGGCCCCGGACCATGACCTTCATGCCCTTCTCGCAATATTCCTGCACCGTCTTGCCTAGGCCGTTGAAGCAGGTGATGCGGTGCCATTCGGTGTCCTGGACGCGGTGACCGTTTGCGTCGCGGATCACCTTGCCCTCGGAGTAGCGCGGGCGCGAGGTGGCAAGGGTGAAGTGGGTGATGGAGGTGCCGCCCTGGGTGGTGCGGGTTTCCGGGGTCTGACCGATATTGCCGGCGAGGATGACGATGTTCTGCATGTTCAGTCTCCGTTGCTTCAACCGGAGGGACCGTCCCTCCGGTGATGCCCGGCCAAGACCGTCGGGAGGGGCCTGCACGGATGTCTTGCGCATCCGCTCGACCCCGAAGGCGGGACGTGGTGCGGGCAGGCGCGGCACGCGCCAACACGGGTTCCGCCGCTGGGGTTGCCGGCCGAGACAGAACGGGCTTAGGGGATCAGCAAAGAGGAGGGACAGGTTTTTCGGGAAAGCGTCTTCGGAGACCCGATGCGGAAACATCATGCCAGGTGGCAGAAATCATCTGCAGCCCGGGCTACTCACTCCCAATGTCGGTGACGGGCCACTTCGTCAGTCGGCACATGCGACGTGACTTCCACGGTAAGAGGTGATTGCACGAACGTCTCCGGTCTTGGTCCCCTGGCACCCATCCTGCCGGAAAGCAGCGAGGGACCGCTCGTAGGTGGCGGAAATGCGTGAAGTTTGTGTCCGACAGGGCGGCAGCACTCGCCAATACATTCCGGCACGCGACACCCTCGGACACTGAAGCGATTGTCGCCCCATCGAATTCCAAAGCCGACCCGGGCCGGCCAGAACGAGTTGGAGGGGCAAAGGCCGGTTATTGCTCCACTGGGAACGGAAAGCCCAAAGGTCCTGACGACAAAGCTCGGCACCTGGATCGTGCAAAGCCCGTCACCTCAGCAGGCTTCCTGCTCACGTCTAGTTACCGCGACAGCACATCCTCGCCTAGCGCGCTGAGATTGATCATCGCAGCGACAGCCACGATCAACCCGCAAATGCCGCAGAGGAGGTTGAGCACGATCGCGGAGTCGAGGGCGTATTTCATGAGTCCATGGGCCAGCGCATAGCCCGCGACCGCCGCCGGCGCGGCGAACATCGCCAGCGCCGCGAGGCGCAGAAACGGGTGCCTGGCAAAGCCCAGGACCGCGATCACCAGACCGACGGAGAGTGCAGCGCTACCAAGTGCGGCGAGCGCCGACAGGCTAAATCCCGCGCCAGTAGAGTGAACATGCTGGAACGCCGCGATCCCGACCATGACCGGCAGCGCGTAGATCGCGAAGTTGAAAGCGAGCACGCAGAGTGCGACGGAAAGAGAGATGGCGAGCAGAATAAGCGTCATGACAGCCTCCGGCGTCAGTGATTTTTGAGGGATCACGTCAGGCTGCCGATGGATACGCTCCGCCTGCGACTATGCTGCTTCGCCGGTTCTGCAAGTCTTCGCATTTGACTCCAGGACGACGTCCGGGGTCAAGGGTGTCGGAAACGAAAAGGGGGCGCTCACGCACCGCCCTCGTATTTCAGGACCGGGATGCCGAGCTTCCTTGCCTTGTCGGCGAGGTTTTCCTGGATGCCCGTGCCGGGGAAGACCAGGACTCCGATCGGAAGCGCGTCCAGCATTGCGTCGTTGCGCTTGAAGGGTGCTGCCTTAGCATGTTTGGCCCAGTCGGGGCGGAAGGCCACCTGCGGCACCTTGCGATGGTCCGCCCAACGGGAGGCAATGAGCTCAGCGCCTTTCGGCGATCCGCCATGCAGCAGCACCATGTCCGGATGCTTGGTATGGACCTGGTCGAGCCTTGTCCAGATCAGGCGGTGGTCGTTGAAGTCCACCCCGCCGGTGATCGCGACCTTCGGCCCCTGCGGCAGCAGCATCTCGGCCTCGGCCCGGCGTTTCGCGGCCAGGAAATCCCGGCTGTCGATCATCGCCGAGGTGAGATTACGATGACTGATGCGCGAGCCATTGCGGGGTTGCCAGGGTTTCCCCTGATGACGCTCGAAGCCTTCGACGGCAAGATCGCGGAAGAGCTCTAGTGCGTTCCGCCGCTCGACCAGGCTCTGCCCCTCGGCTGTCAGGCGCTCCAGCTCGACGGACTTCACCTCCGAGCCGTCCTGTTCGCGCTGCAGCCGGCGCTGCGCCTGCTCGTTATCATCGAGTTCCCGCTCGGTGCGCGTCGTGGCGCGGTGGAAGAGATTGACCGTGCCCCAGAGCAATTCGTCGAGTTCGGGTTCGAGGCGCGTATCACTGAGCGTCGCGATCAGGGAGTCGAAGATGTCGGCGACGGCGCTGGCGACCATGCTGTCCTCAGGGAGCGGCCTCGGATCTGGTTCGTCCTCGAACGGACGCCAGCCGTAAAGCTGAAGTTCGGTGAGGACGTGACCGGTTTGGGAAGAGCTGTGGACAGGTTCGTCGGCTGCCGTATCGTTTGAAAAGGTCATTTCGGGGCTCCTCGTCGGGTGAGCCGCGCCCATCGCGGCCTTCGTGGCAGCGACCAGCCCACGGGCGGGACGGCCGGGCAGCCCGAACACAAGCGAGGGTCCTGATGGCCAAGACCGGCTATTTTGTCTCGCGATGCAACGCGCGCCTCTGGTGCGCAGCGGAAAATAGCCGGAGCGCGGCCATTGCCCGGCCGTCCCGTTTGTGGGCCGCCTGCCCTCTCAAGAAGGCCGTGGGCGGCGACTTTCACGACAAGAGGAAGACCGGGAGGACCGGATATGACAGGAGGACGGCAACCGGCCCGCCACAGTCTTGGCCTGTTGCGCCCTCACCCCGCCAGGAAGCGCGCCACGTCGTCGGGATGAAGCTGAAGACGCAGCCGCTCCCGGAGTATCCGAATGCCATCTCGTCTGAGATCGTCATTGAAATCGCCCAGCCTCGGCGACAGGACCAAGGCCTCGATCCCGGCCTCTGCGGCTCTGGCCAGCAATGTTTCCCGCGCGCCCGCGCCCGCCGGATCGCGGTCACGCAGGACATAGAGCCGCCGGAGACCCTTCGGGAACAGGATCGCGGTGAGATGGGCCGCCGAAAGCGCCGCCAGCACCGGCAGTCCGGGCAGAGCCGAGCGGACCGACAGCACCGTCTCGATCCCTTCGCCGGCGGCGAGAACATCCTGTGCCACTCCAAACCGCACCCCATGGCCAAGCAGGTCTCCCATGGCCCGCCTCGGCGTCTCGACATCCGCCTTGTCAAAACCGTTTGCGGCGAGCCAGGTGCGATGCGCGCCGGTCTGGCGCCCGGCGAGATCGGTGACGGCGGCGACCATCGCCGGGAGCCGTCTGGTCGCACCGCAGCCCTCCGGCCGGTAGTAGCAGGCCGGATGGAACCGCAGGTTGGCGGTTTCGTGCAAAGCCGTAATGCCGCGATTACGGAGATACGTTTCCACGGGTGTTCCGGCGATCGGCTGAGACATGGCAAAGAGCCGCCGTGCGGCCGCGGCAGAACCGGACGGGACCGGTGACGGTGGCCGGGACTGCTTTTCCGACTCCCCACGCGGCAGGTTCAAAAAGCGGCGAGCCTCCTCGGCGACATCGCGAAAGTCGGTCAACCCGCAGCTTTCACGGATGACATCGAGGAGATCACCATGTTCGCCCGTCGCGGCATCGGTCTTATGTGGAACTGCACATAAGACCGAACATGTTGCGTTGCGGTTTATGTTGCGGCTGGGGGCTGCTTCCCTGTTCTGGGGGATTAACCGAGAACCTGCGCAACATAATATCAGATGGCGGGGGATCGGGTGATGCCTTGCGAT
>NZ_JAEKJZ010000008.1 GCF_017309185.1 Roseibium aggregatum
GAGATGTTCTACAACCCGAAGCGCAAACACGCCAGGAACGGGATGCTGTCACCCGTCGAGTTCGAACGGCAGCGGAAAATGAACACCAAAGGCGTCTAGAAAACGCGGGGCTATTCAGACCTACTTGCGCAAATTGACCTGCCTAATCCTCTTTTCCCTCTAAAGGCGTGCAAGACCTTCGACGCATTGCGCAAAGAAGTCGGCAAACTCACCCCAGAAGGTGATGATCCGGACGAAGTGAAGCCTACGCTCAGCGATATTACCAGGGCAATCAGGGATTTGCTCCCTAACGGCCAGAGTTTACGGCAAGCCGTTTGGCACGCACTTTTCGCCCGCATACCAAGCTTTTTCTATTTTTCTGAATACAGCAGCCTCCCCAGCACTGTTCAAATTCGCAATCTGCTTGCGGCAGATGAGGATGACCTGAATGAGCAGGACCAGACGGCGCTTGCCCTACTGAAGCTTGCTGAGTTTGAAGAAGACCACTTACTAGATACCGACTACGAGACTCGGAAGCGCGAATTGGAGAACGTTGCAAACGAGCTGCGTGGGCAGGTCCTCGATTATTGGTCCACTAATCGCAACCTGCGGGTGGAGATGGATCTAACTCTGAAGCAAAAGCCGGTCGACAACGGCACGACAACCGTGATTGACGAGTTGCACATCCGCATGAGGGATGACCAGCACGAACTTTCGCTCCGGTTTGATGAGCGATCCTCTGGCTTCAGGTGGTTTTTCTCGTTTTTGATAGCCTTTTCCCGGTATGAATTTGACGACACGTCGGTGATTATCCTTCTGGATGAACCCGCCCTCGGGCTCCATGCCAAAGCCCAGAAGGACTTTCTACACTTCATTGAGGAGCGTCTGTCGAAGCGTTGTCAGGTGATCTACACGACCCATTCGCCTTTCATGATTCAACCCGACCACCTTGAACGGGCGCGCCTTGTTGAAGACCGGGGCCGCGAACAAGGCTCCGTTACGACCTCGGACGTGCTGACCACTGACAGCGACACGCTTTTCCCGCTCCAGGCCGCGCTAGGCTACGACATTGCTCAGCACCTCTTCATCGCCAAGGACAACTTAGTGGTTGAGGGGCCATCCGACTTCCTCTTCATGCAGACAATCTCAGAACGGCTATTGGAGGATGGGCGCGAGGGGCTAGACAAGCGCTGGTCGATCATGCCTCTGGGCGGTGCTGACATCATTCCGGCTTTCGTAGCGCTTTTGGGCAACCACCTTGACGTGACGGTCGTCGTGGACGCTCGGAAGGAGGGGCACCAGAAGCTGACTGCCCTCGCCAAGGCTGGCTTCCTCGGTGAGAAGCGGATCATCACTATTGGTGAGATTGCCGACCGCAAAATGGCCGATATTGAGGACCTTTTCGGCAAGGATGACTATGTGGCGCTCTACAACGCCGCATTCGGCAAGAAGCTCAAGGCAGCGGATCTCACCGGTACCGATCCAATCGTGCGCCAGATCGCGCGCAAGGAGGGTGTGGACAGGTATGATCATAACGCCCCTGCCGAAGTCCTCCTACGCGAGCGAGCGAGGCGGGTTGCCACGCTCTCTGAAGAGACTTTGGATGCCTTCGAAGCCTTGTTCAAGCGGATCAACGAAACGTTGTCGCAATCGAGAGCCTGAAGCATGTATTTAGAGATCTTAAATCATGGCGAGATGTCTTGTGAGATTCAGCTGGGCAATACCGATGGGTATTTCACTGGAAAGTTGAAATTCCGCACCTTCGAGGTCGGAGTAATCTCGGGGAACGACGAAGACAGCGTATGCGCCCAGTTTAAAATGATCTGTGACCTTGTCGACGACGGAGGAATGGTGCGTCACGATCTTATTATGCTCGGCTACCACAACAGAGCTTTCAAAGGAGAGGTGTTGAGGACCGACGGAGAGATCATCGGTGAATGGGTATCCGATGACGAAGAATGGTGCCATTTTACCGCAACTGATGCTTCAAAGATCACGTGTAGCGCGCCATCACCATGGTTGCTTCACGACGCAATTGCTGGCTGGATTGAGAAAGGCCAGCATTCAGAAGAAGGTTGACGTCCGCTTTGGTGTAGTTGCATCGCAACACCCGGACCGCTGCGAAAGGTCAGCTCCAGGCCGTTTGTGTCGACTTGGCACCTGACAAGACCAGGACTGGCACGCTGCCCTGCGGCAAGGCCGCTTCGAGCCCAAAAGTGCGCGATACTGCGTTTCGCACAAACGTCTACTAATCAAGAAGTGTCAAAAAACGTGACAAAACCAAAGCAAGTTCGTTAAGGTGCTGTGGTACAGTTTTTTCCGTGGTTGAAGTTGGCTTACTCTGAGCTGCAATGCCGCTGCTCTTGACGTACAGGTTCTGGTAAATGTTTTTTGGCCAGCAAATAACTCCGTTGCTGAAATGAAAGAACTGTTCGGTCATTGTAATCTAAAATAAAACTTTGGTTGCCTGCGTGCTCTCTACTGATCAACTTGAAAACGCTTTATTCCAAGATGGAGGGGCGCTAGAGCCAAGAACCGTAGCGGTCTTTGATTTCGATGGCACTCTTGCGAGTTCCGCCGATAATTTCGTTTATGAGATGCCTTTTGATCGCGCTGCCGAGGAGCACGAGCTTAAAGACTTGGCGCATTCTATTGGCTTGCACTACAGTGGTGTAGGTGCGGATGAAGCGTCCCATGAGCGTGAAGCGCGTTATCTGCGACACGTCGCCCAACAAACAATTCTTGACATTGCTGGCGAAGAAGTTGAGCCCGGGTGGGCGTTGGGGATTGCGAAGCGAATACAAGAAGCCGAAGGAGAATGGTATGTTCTAACTTCGCGTTCTTCACCTTCTGCTGTTCGTCGCTTGTTTCACTTCTTGCATCAGCATGACTTGAAACCCAACCAGGTTTTCTGCGTTGGCAGAATTTCCAAACATCTTCAAATCGAGCACCTGCTAGATCTGTACCCCGATAGTCATGTCTACTTCGTCGACGATCTCAGATATGAATTGGAGAGGGTTAGGAATAATGTATCGGAGCCTGACAGAGTAAGTCTTTGCCAAGTCAAAACACAGGGCGTGTCTACGATTTGGTCGAGCGATGACGAGATATTGAATTTCTATGACGAGTTGAGGTCAAAGATGACTGATTCAAAAGCAAAAGTGATATTTAACGAACAAGCACTTTCCCACGCGACTAGTTTGTACACCTATCATGCGCAACAACGTCTGCACGGTTTTCGATATTTTTTTACTGCGACCGGAATTGCTGGAGCTGCATTCGGTGCGACTTTTCACGACGGGGCGTTTGGTTTGTCAATCGCGGCGGCATTGTTTGGTGTTATTATGTCAATCTTGTTCCTTCTACTAGACAACCGGAACCAACAACTTGTCGATTGTGACGAACAGCCAATGAAGGCCCAACAAGCTAGGTTGGCAGACCTAACTGGCGATAAAAGCATGAAAATTATTATTGCTAGTGACGACTGTGAGAATGCGAATTTCCTTTCAATAAAGCTGACGTACAGTACTATTCTTCCCGTTACATTTTTGCTTTTGGGAGGGTTATGGGTAGTTGCTTTACTTTTTTCAATATGGTCCTCATTTCCATCGCAGAGCACTTGATCACGGATGAGGTGGCCACAACCCGTGCGTTTTGCGACAGGCGAAACAATCGAATTTGACTGAGCCCCCGAAAGAGGTCATTCGCTCATTTTGAGCGAACCGCAGCAAAGTCCGCACAGCCGCTATCTTACGGCAATGGTCTTTAACGGTGCGACGAATGGCCGGTTCAGCGGGTTGCGCCGCGGTATCGTTTCGGCAGGTGAATGTCCGCTATAGGCCGAAAGCTACGGTAGGCTTGCTCTGTTTGAGTGTCCGCTTCAATGACTTTATGGGCACCCCCACCCGCGCTTTGCTGGTGCGGTGAGCGGACCGCCCGGCCGGCGAAGACCCTCTTAACGCCAGCGACGACGTCGTAAAGCATGATGCCGAGCCGGGCCAGGGCGATCAGGCCCCTGAACATGAGCGCCATGACGGGAACGATAGCTGGGCCGTTCTCGAGTGGGAATGCTGCCTGAAGTCGCCGGAACAGGGCGGCGCAGAAGGCGCCCCCTTCATCGACAGCCACATCATCGAGGTGACCGACAAGGCCTTCGACGATTTCGCCGTCGGGGAGACGGATTTGGGGCAGGTCCGCAAGATGCCGGGGTTGTGAGCAGAACGACATAAGGTGAATTGCGCCTGCAGCGTCATTCCCGGAGACATCTTCTGGTGGCTTCTTTGCGCTGCCATTGCGGTCGTTCGCCGCGTTGGAGGCTAAGCTTCAATGCGGACATTTGTTGCGTCCGTGTCTCGTTTTAAATGTGCAGACTTTGCTGACTAGATTGCTTTGGACACAAACGACCGCTTTAGGTGAATTCGAGACAGAAATCGCAAAATCAGGTATTTGGCAAAGGAGCGTTCAAAAAATTGTAGGCTATCGGGTGTTGCGATGCTTCTTTCGTTTCTCGATTGCCATGTCTCTAATACGGCCCATCGCCAGCAGTTTTGGCAAGCTGGGGTGGGCACGTTGGATGTTGTCCAAAACCTCCGCATAGCCCTCGTAGTTGGCCGGTAGCCTGACGTGCCTTCCATCAAAGAAGACAAGTTTCACTCCACTCGAAGGGCTTTTGCCAGCCAGCTCAACTGCACTGATTTCCTTGAGCAGGAACTTTCTGGAACGACGCAGTAGTCGGTATTGAACAATGTCAACCGCTGAGACATGAATACGGCTAAAGGATGTGGCAAACAAAAAAATAGCCATTACTGAGAAAGCGCTTGCGATCGCGAAACCGAACCAGTTTTTTGCCGTCTGTTCGCTTTGGTTTGAGAGCTGCACGAACCACATGAACGCTGCGCATGCCCCAAAAAACAGCAAGCTCCAAACGGCAGCCATCGACTGACGGCGGGGTGGGCGCATTACCAGAATGGTATCCTCGCCACCTCCCGTTTCATGGACGCGCGTGACCTTCCCAGCCGGAGTAACCCAGCCTGACCTGTACAACTCGGACTGTCTGGTTAGAACACTTTGAAAGCTCCGTTTCCGAAGCAGATACACAATCAATACGATAACTACAAAAAATGCTGCAATGGCTGGGTTGGCAACAAGAAACTTCAGCGTTTCAAGTATTTGCTCAATCACAGATTTGGACCTTCCAGATTTTAAGCGTCCATTGCGCAACGCGAGTTTTCAACATAGCCGTCAATCTCAGCTTAGCAGCATTCCCAACCGTTAGCTGCGCCCCGTCGAACGAGTTCCCTGGGCACACCTCCACACTCGCCACAGACCACTTGCGCTCACTTTTACACCGGGATGCGATGGGCGTTCAGCGCCTTGCCGTGTTGCCCTGTGTCTTTCACCACCGTTTTCAGTTGGTAAAGCAACTGCCGGCCCATAAACGTTATGTCGGCGCTGCCGGCAGTCACACATGGCACCGTGCCGTTCGTCTCGAACCGGGCCCGCCATTTCTCTTTTGATCCCTGATTTTCCCCGCTGATTTCCGTCGGCAAGGCTGCGTTGCGGTCAGAAGCGGGCGGAGAGCCTGGCGTTGAAGCTGTGAATCCGGTTGCCGGGGGAAATGCGGCCATCATATCCGAGATCCAGACGGGTGCGGTCGGAAAAGGCGAAAGCAAGACCTGCCTCCAGACGGGCAACATCGCGGTCGTACGCTGTTCCGGAAATCAGGAAGGGGTCGCCACCGGCGGCAAACTGCAGGCTTGCGGGCTGGGTGGTGTCGCCGATCGCATGCTCCCATCCGAGCGCGCCGGTGACGAAGACCGCCTTGCCGTCCTTGAGGACGGCTTTGTGCTCCGCCCTCAGACCCAGCGATGTGGTCCCCGTAACCTGCGAATTGGCGGAGGCGGTCAGGGCGGCCGCTCCGCCGGTCTCGGAAAAGCCCGAAGTGGCGTGATGGATCACAGCCGCGCCGACAAAGGGTTCCAGTTCGGCAAGGGGGGTTGAGAAACGGTAGGCCACTTCGCCGAAGGCCTGGGCGGTGTTGGACAGATAGCCGGCCCTAAGGGTGTTGACCAGGCTCCCGGCGTTGACCCGCCGCGTGGTGGTGACGTCGTGGAGGCTGAAACTGGCGCCGAGCCGGGTGGCGAAGGCACCGGCCTGGTGTCCGCCGTAGACGCCGAGGGTCAGATTGGTGGCGTCGCCGGAAGAACTGCGTGCATCGACGTCGAACTGGCTGGTGCCGTATCCGGCGAACAAGCCGGTACGCCACCCGTAAGGCCCCGCCACATCCACACCGGCGAAAAGGCCGCCATTGACGTGGTCGAGACCGGAGGCATTGCCGTCGCCATCCACGGCTCCGAAGCTGCCGTAGGCTTCGCCCCAGACGGCCGGCCCGTCCTGCGCAGAAGGGATGACACCCGGAGCAGAGCTGTCGCCGTGAAAGGCAAGAAGCGCTTGGCCGCCCGATGCGATGCCGTCGAAGGCATCGCGAATGCGATGGTTCACCGCATCCCGCGCGAAGACCCCTTCCTGGACAAGAAGACTGGCGGATGAGGCATGGATCTCACCCGAAAGCATGTCGAGGGCTGTACGGGCACCGCTCTCGCTCATGACGACGATGGCATCGAAAACACCCTGGCCTGCCCCGAGGCTGCTGACGGCAATCGCAGTGGATCGCTGGTTCGCCGTTCTGGCTGCCGATGAAAAGCTTGAGGCGTTGCGGGAGAGGGTCAGGGTCACGGTGTTGGCGGTGTAGCCGAGCGCCGCATCCAGAAATGCGAAGTTCTCGGTGACCGAGCCGAAGGTACCGCTCACGCCGGTCGCCCCGGTCACGATGGTGTAGGTGGTAGAGACGGCGTAAGTGGAACCATCGTCCGTGCCGTTTTCAGCCGTGACATCGACCGTCGCGCCACTGTTGATGGTCACGGTGCCCGTTGCCGCCACCTGGTCGGAGTTGCCGTCCTTGTCGACTTCGACGGCATAGGTCGAGCCCGACCCGAAGCCGGTGTTGCCGGACACGTTCAGCGTTCCGATCGAATTTCCAGGCGCGATCGTGCTGCCCGAATTCGCGGTAAGGGAGCCGACCGTACCGGAGCCCCGAAGCGTCCCGCCGTTGAGGGTGATGGCGGCCCCCGTGCTGCCATTGACCGTAAGCCCCCCGGTCGCGCCCGCGCCGAGGGTGATGGACGAGGCGGACAGCGTATGTCCGGCGTCGATGGTCACAAGTCCGGAACCGTTGTGGGTCAGGCTGGTGATGCCGGTCAGATTGCCGGTGGTGGTGACGGTACCCGTCCCGTTGTTGACCAGCGTGCCCGTCAGGGTGCCGGCCAGTTGCATCGTGCCGGAGTTGATGACGTCGCCGGTTATGGTCCCGGTCGAATTGGCGGTCGCGCTGCTGGTCAGATTGCCGGTGAGAGTTCCGGAATTGTTCAGCGTGCCGCTGTTGTTGACAAGGTCATCGGTCAGGTTCACACCCGTGTCGATATTGATCACTGAACCATTGTTGGTGAGATCAAGGGTCTGCGACACGGTCACATTCACCGTCCCCCCCTGCGCACTCACACCGCTGACAAAAACACCACCCGAGGCATTCAGTGTCCCGCCCTGCGCGGTCACTCCACCGACGAAAATCCCACCCGAGGTGTTCAGCGTCCCGCCCTGAACGGTCGTCAGTCCGTTGATAATGCCGCCCGAGTTCGTAAGCGTACCGTCAGTGATGGTCACTGAATTCGAAATGGTCCCGTGATTCTCAATCTCGCCGCCGGCAAGTGTCGTGCCGCCGCTATCGGTCAACTCCCCGCCAAACTGGATCGTCGTCGTGCCGCCGCTCTGAACGAGATCTGTTTGCAGCGTGCTCCCCATCGCGATGTCAATATTGCCGGCGGTAAACGTCGTCGTTCCGACGGCGGTGTTGCCGTCGACATTGAACGTACCCGTACCGCCGACCGTGACATTCCCGCCAAACGTCCCGCCACTGGCGGTCAAAGTGCCACCGCTGACCGAGACCGCGCTGCTGATGGTGCCGCCACCATTGTTCTGCACCTCGCCACCGTTGATGGCGATCACGCCGTCCGTATCCGTCAGGGTGCCGCCGGCGGCGACCCTTGTGGTGCCGTCCTGATGCACGAAGTTGGTGTTCAGCGTCACGCCGCCCGCCTCGACGAGAATCTCTCCGCCGTTGTTTGTCACGGTGCCGGCCGTCGTCGAGGCATTGATGTTGAACGTTCCGTCGCTGACAAGCACATCGCCAAATGTGCCGCCATTGCCATTGAGCACGCCATTGTCCACCGTCGCCGTTCCGGCAATGCCGCTGTTGGCGTTGTTGTTGAAGGTGGCATTGACGCCAGTAAGCCGCACGGTGCCGCCAACACTTCCTGTGTCTGTGCCCGGAAGATCGCCATTGTCGAACGTCCCGTCGGACATGGTGACATTGCCGCCGATCGAGCCGGTGTTGTCGATACTGCCATTGGCGGCCATCGACATGCCGCCCGCCGTGCTGCCGGTGAGATTGATCGTGCCAGTGCTCGTGTTGGAGATGATCCCTGTCATCGTGTTGGCGCCCGACAGTGTCAGCGCTCCGGTTCCGCGATAGTTGAAATTTCCGCTTCCGGAGATGACGCCCGAGATTTCGCGGTCGGTGCCGTCTCCGGAGGTCAGCGTATTGTCGTTCAGGTTGATATTACCCGCGCCAAAGATTGCGCCGATGGTCTCGTCACTGCCGGTCAGGCTGAAGGTGCCCGTGTTCTCGATAACAGCAGTATCGGTCAACCCGTCACCGCCGGCACCGTTGACATCCAGTGTGCCCGCATTGGTGATGACGGTGCTGTTCCGGATGGCGCCGGTTCCAGAGATATTGATCCGGTTGCTCGCCCCGATTGTCGTCGTGCCTGTATAGGTATTGACCTGGTTCAGGGTCGCCGTGCCCCCATACATCGCATCGATACGGCCGCTCCCCGTCAGAACCGTATCAATCACGGCATTCCCGATCTGACCCAGCGTGGATATCGAGAGCGTCCCGTTGCTCACCGTCGGTTCACCGTAGCCTTGTATGATAAACTCATTCAGATTTAGCGTCGCCCCACCAAGATCCGCCGTGACGGTTGTAAGGATGCTGTTGTCATCGGCAAGTATCAGGGTGTCCTGGAGAAACAGATTGCTGACACCGTTGAGAGCGTTCGGCCCCGTGGCCACCAGATTACCGCCCAATACGTCCAGTGAACCACCGATTGAATTCGAACCCGACAACACCAGCGTGCCATCGCCTGATTTGCTTAATCCGTTTGTCGAAGTGATATCGCTGGTAATTGTTGCGGTGCCCGAGCGGACCATGATCCCGCGATCCGTATCCGTGATGGGGGCAGTCACAGGATCCGGATCGGTGTTGGAATAGTTCAGCGCGCCGCCGCTGATGGTGTAACCATCGACATCGAAAGTCATGTTCTGCACATCTTGGGTGCCATTCACGGTCACCGTCCCGGCAGTTCCGCCGAAAACGGCCTTCGCATTGGACGTCCATGCGGTGTTCGTGGTCCCGCCGTCACTCGTCCAGTTCTGGGTCGCGGCATCCCAGGTGCCGGACCCGCCTTCGACAGTGCCGTTTGCAGTTGCTCCTGCGCCGTCCCAATCAAGCGACTGTGCCCGCGCCGGATCCGTCAGCGCGGGAGACATCACGAGGCCGCCTGTCAATGCTGTTGCCAGAAACAGGGCATTGCTGCGCTGGAGGGAAGGTCTGCGGGCATGGGGGACGTTCTGCAAACTCGGGGCGGACAACAAATGCATTGCGGGACCAAGAACCTCAAAGAGGCCGGTAATCGGCCAAGAGTCAGGAATGACGGCAGAAAAATTATCTTCTGCCGCCTCAAGTCATTGGTTGAAAAATAAAAATCAGAGATGCGCAGAGCTATCCGATTTCGGCAAATTTGCGCGGTGGAAAGTAATCTGACCTACGAAATCAGGTGTTGAGGGTTTCTGACGGTGCTACGCCGAACATGCGTTTGTAGTCGACCGCGAACCGTCCGAGGTGCAGGAAACCGTAGTGCATCGCAACCTGGGTGATGGTGGTTTCCATGGGATCAGATGCCGCCAGCAAATGTCTTACCTTGTTCAATCTGCATGCGCGCAAATAGGCAACCGGAGACAAGCCGACGTATTCACGGAGGGCGTAGCGGAGCGATCGTTCGGAAACACCGAGGTCGGCGCAGATCTCGACAATCGTGGGCAGTTCGTCGGCACCCAGGCGGTCGTAGACGAAGCTCCTGGCCTTGCGCCCGATCTGGAGGGCCCGCATGCGCTCGTTGACCGAAGGCGGCGGAGCGTCGCCGGCAGTGGCTATAATATCCAGAACCGCGTTCAAGATGTGCGAACGCAAGGTCTCCTGGGCCGGCGCGTGACCCTGTAACGATGCCTCACGGGCAGTCTCGAGCCACAAATCGACGGCCTGGAGGAAACTGGCTTGCCCTCTGGAGGTCAAGGGCATGACGCTCTTCGGAGGGGTCTCCCAGAAGGAGGGGTTGAGGATTCGTGCGCCGCCCAGAAATTCCTCCTGGCTGAAACCTGCGTAGGCGCAGTTTCCACCGGCCGAGACGTAGATGTCGTATTCGATGTTGGCCGGCATGAAAAAAATCATGTCTGCCTGCTCGCCACAGTGCTCGGAAAAGCGGAAATCCAGATCCGTCGTGCACGTTGAAATGGTGCAGAAATCAGGGGGAGTCCGGCCCAGTTTCTGGATGTCGGTTTCCTGACGCTCTCGAACAATCTGCTGGCTTCCCAGATCCAGGCTGTCAAAAGTCGCCAGCCGTCGACCGTTGCTCAGCTGATAACACTCCATCTCGACCCAGGGCTGAAGACGCGCCTGATGCATGGCATCCTCGACGATTGCCGACTGCACGCGGCTTGCCAGTGGGACTGGCGCATCTGCGATTGATGACTTTCCGGAGACAGTATTCGGCATTATTGGTCGGTGCGATTTCGGGAGCAGATCACGCTTTCAAATATCCCGGTAGGGTCAGAGACTTGCGGGAGTATAGAGATGCGGCACGACTTTGGAAGGCTCAAGCTGCATGTCTGGTTCAACTGCAATCTCGAATATCAGCTTGATCTTCCTGTCTGAGAAATGACGCTACGGTCCGCGACAGCGTAATGAATGGCCTGTTCAAAGCGTTGCGCCACAGCACCCTGTCAGCGGGTAAATGTCAGCAGAGGGCCGCGAGCAGCCGGCCACGCACTCCAAGGGAGCATCCGCTATCGGTTAATTCTCGCTCCTGAGCGACCAGTCCCCTCCCGGCCCAAAGCGGAAATTGAGAAGCTTTCCTGCCGGGCCGCGGAGCGGCTCGCCAAGGCCTTCGACGATTTCGCCGGCGGGGAGACGGACAGGGAGCCGATCCGGAAGATGCCGGGGTTATGAGGACAACCTGCTGTGCCGATCAGAACAGGGAAGAATCAGCCACGACGGTCCAGCGGCCGGATTCCACGCGCACGAACTTCGCATCCTTTTTCTTTGCCGGTTCCGTTGCCAGGTCATCAGACGAATCTTCCGCACTGCGCAGAGCCAGGGCGATGCTTCCAACCTGCTGCGCCTGAACAATGACTTCCGACTCATCGGGGTTCAGTTCCAGCGTCGCGGTTCGTTTGGGCGAAAGGTTCTTGGTTTCCCGCTCGGCCGCCGTCGTGCTGTCGATGGCCAGAACGCGAATGTTGTGCAAGATCGTGTCGCTCATCATTTTCTCGTCGCCGAGTTTTCTGGTCAGGATCACATCCACCTTGTCTCCGGGAAGGATGAAACCGCCCGCCGACGTTTCCTGTTCCACCCGGACGGCAAGCGCGCGTTTTCCCTTCGGCAGGATCGCCGCCATGTACCCCTTGTCCGTGCTGATCAGCCGCTCAGCCCGGATGGGCTCGCCTGAAAAAATGTGGCCTCTGGCGATCATCCCCACATAGCTTTTGCCGGCCGCTGAATCGCCGCTTCTGGTGATCAATCCTTCCGAAATCGTATCCTCCGGCCATTCACGCCAGGTGAAGTCGGCCGACTTCAGCTTCTTGCCCAGGGGGATGTCCTTCACAGCGACCAGGACACCTTTCAGGACCACCTCGGGCTCCGCCTGGACCACGACGACTTGAGGTGCCTCGGGTTTGTTGTTCATCACGAGACGGAACGCCATGAAGCCTGCACCTGCTGCAAACAAGAGGACCAGTATGCGAACGATCTTCATTTTCAATTCCAGTGCGTCCAGAGGAAACTTTCCTTCCGGTTAACACTAGGATCAACACATCAAGACAAGACTTACGAAAAAGTAAAAATTAAAATCAATATATCGTGGCGGCGAAGCTGCCCAGGTACTAGCACCCTGATACCGAAGCCGTTTTGCGCCCGCGGAGCGGCTGGGAACCATCGATTTTACGGCAGTTCCGCGGCCCGGTTTTCGCTTCCGGGGACTTCCGGATCGCCTGGTATCAGGTACCGTTCCTGGGCATTGGCCACCGAAGCTCCGTCCCGATCCAGATCCGTTTCATAGGCCTGAGGCGGAAACGGATTGACGGTGTGAATGGCGATATTGGTCTGCATCGCGTCCCCGGCGCCGAAAGAAACCGTGTCGCGATGGCTCATGTAGTCCGCACAGCCTGCAAGCAGGACTGCCGGGAGGACAAGGAAGATCCATTTAGTTCTTCTTGTAGACATAGCCAGCCTCCAGTTCCAGGTCGACAATGTGACCGTAGGGGCCGATCAGGCCTTTTCCCTCGCGGTAGGTGCGCAGCATGTCCTTGTTGACCTCCAGAAGGCCAAGCGCGAACATTTCCGCGTCGTTGGCCGGCCGGGTCCTGTCCAGCGGAGACGCCAGGTTTTCGCTTGGATTGGCGGGGCGTACGAGACGCGGCGTTGCGACGATGACAAGATCCGTCTCCCGTTTCTGGAAGCTTGTCGACCTGAAGAGAACGCCGAGCACGGGAACTTGTCCCAGCCAGGGAATCTGATTGATATCCCGCTGGTCGATATTGTCCAGAAGCCCTGCCATGGAGAAACTCTGGCCATCGCGAAGTTCAATCACCGCTTCGGCCCGCCGGGACCGGAACCCCGGATTGCCATTGACGTTGATCGATCCGTCAATGTCGCTGACCTCGGTCATGACACGCAGGTTGATGCGGCTTTCGTCGAGGACTGTCGGAACGAATTCCAACCGGACGCCGAACGGACGATAGTCGGTGGATGTCGCGACACCGCCGGCACTCGAGGTCGCCGTCTGAATGGGCACTTCGCCCCCGACATGGAACCGGGCGGCTTCACCGCTGATCGTGGTCAGGTTGGGCTGCGCGAGCCGGCGTACCAGCCCCTTGCCTTCCAGCGCGTCGATGATGGTGTCGATACGCAGACCCGCGGTCTCGAGGACCTTGGCAACCAGCGTTCCGAAGGGCAGAGCCCCCTGCTGGGCCACGCTGGCACCGGACCCCAGAATGGCGATCAACCCGCCCGTGGTTTCGTCGACGCCGGTTTGAACCCGGGCACCGGAGGTGCTGACGTTGCCATCGCTGGACCGTCCGACCCAGTTGACCCCAAGGTCGCGTCCGATCGAGCGGCTGGCTTCCAGAACCCTGATTTCCAGCGCGACCTGCTGCGGCCCGCGCACGCTGAGCGCGTTGATCACCGGGGCTTCCGAAAACTGCTGCGCAACCTCCAGGACCTTGGTCAAGTCGGTTGCGCTGTTGACATTGCCGAACAGCCGGATGCGGTTGCCGACATTGGAAACCCGGACCTGTGCGGTTGGCGCTACCGCACGCACGGCCCGGGCAACCTCATCGAAATTCAGCTGAACACGGACCTCGATCACACCGAGCAGCGCTTTCTGCTCGTTGTAGATCGAAATGTTGGTCAACCCGGTCGACTTGCCCTGAATATAGAGGACCTGACTGGAAAGCGGGACAATGTCGGCGATTTCCGGATCGCCGACCACAAGGTCCGAAAAGGTGCGGTCGGTCCTGACGGTCCTGGTCGTGCCCGGGGGCATGGTGACCTTCGAGACGCTGCCGCTGTTGACGAGCGTGATTTCGTCGACCTGGGCGCGCGCCGGCGATATGCTGCAGAGGCCGACCGCAAGAGCGATGACCATGACGGCGCCCATCAGGGTCGTCCTGGCCCGCAGGTATCGGGGATTGCCGAGGCTGGTCAATTGTCGCGTCACGTTGAACCACGTCCCTTCACAGTTTCGTTTGTTTCAAGCATCAGGTCGGGGCGCCGCCGCAGGTCGGAGATCCAGGGGGAGAAAAAGGCATCCACGGCGGAGGGTGGAGCAGCCCGCAAACGGTATTTCACGCTGCCACGTCACCCTATCTCCTCATTTCATACCTGACTTTCCCGTCCTCGGTGACGACCCGCTTGAAGAGGGATGCGTCTCCCTCGGGCGCACCGCCATCGGAGAAAGACAGACCGGGCGTCGATCGATCCGGGACAAACCGCTGGGTGCTCTGCTCGGACAGCTCGGGCGCCAGCAGAAGCTCGGCCGTGGCGGTTCCGAAGTACCCTCCGCTGTCCCGGACCATGGTGGCGATGCTCTCGACCGTCACGGCCGGATCCCTGCGGCCCCTTGTGACAAGACCAACGTCGGACTGAATGACCCCCATGCGGCGATCGATTTTGGCCAGCCTGTGCTGAACGCCGTTGTTCATGGTGTCCAGGCGCGCCAGAATCCGCTTCTCGAACCGCTGCAGATCCTTCAATTCCTGTCTGACCGTGTTCAACTCCGCATTGGAGGACCACGAAAGAACCAGCCCCGCGAGCAGCAACAGGGCAAGCGCACCGGAAACGATGTTCAGCGCGATCAGGAGGCGAACATGCCTCGGAAGATAATGCCCGCCGGCTTCCGGCGGCTCGACCGAAAGCGGTAACCGGCTCCAGCCCGGCACCCCAAGATACCTGACCGCCGTATCGTCGGGGGAAATCCTGCTGTGTTTCATTCAGCCCCGCTTCGCAAACGATACACTGTTGCCCAACAGCTCCAGGTTGTTTGCCGTGGTCTCATTGTTCGGGTCGATGTCGTATGCCTTCAGGAAATAGCGGCGCGCCGCCACCAGATTGCCACGCAGAAGGTAGGAATAGCCGACATTGTTCAGGTATTCGGGGCGGCCGGGGATCATTCCGGCCAGAACCTTGTAGCCTTTGTCCGCATTGTCGAAACGGCCGACCATGTCGGCGGAGGCGGCATACCCGATCCAGGCCACCGGATCCTTGGGGTACAGTTCAACAGCCTTCTTGTAGATCGAGTAGGCCTTGCCGTAGTTCTTCGCCCTGAACTGGACTTGCGCCTGTTTCAGAAGTTCGTCGTCCCTGTAATAGGCGACACCGGAAAGGTCGTCGTTTGTGAAGGCGTCGTCGCCGTAAGTCGAAAGATCTCCCAAATTGCCCGACTGGCAGCCGCTCAAGATAACAAGCAGGACTGCAATTCCCGGGAACTTGTGACCGACCCACATCTACTCTTACCTTCACAGCCCGTTCATCATGCGGCCGATACAGCACTCCGCATAATTTACAGTATTAATACTCTCATTTACAGTAATTAATCAATATTATCTAAAACCATTAAATATCTATAAATAGTAATTCTAGGTAGAATTTCGAATAACGCGTCTCAGGAACGCGCCGGTAGCGCCTCGATTCTGAGGGCTGATTCCGGACCGCAGCACTTTCAACTTGAGATTGATGATAGGGGTGAATCAGTTCTACGAATGTTTTCAAACCTGGAGCGCCAAACCTTGATTTCGGCGCAGCGGCAGCAGCGGTCTGCAACAAACCGGTCAGGTTCGATCCCTCTTGAAAAACAGATGGGTTCAGCAAGCTGCTGCGGACCGCCGGTCCGCCGATGTGTCAAGCCGGGTTGTCACGGTAACGGGTGGTGACGTGGGCCGGAGGCGCCTCTCCTGAGGCGGTTTGTCAGGTCGTATCTTGCACCCGTGCCGCCTCATTGAAGCGCGGCTTTTGTTCACCAGACGCCGCCCTTTTAAGCGGCCGAATCAGCAGATTTAGATTGTTGAATTCACCTGGAGATTTGTTGCCACGACAGATCCAGGGTTGCCGCTGCGCTGTCAATAATGGAGATGCCCAGGCGCGGCTGCAGTCGATCGGCCAAGTCTGCCGCAGCCACATTCGTGCACATGATCACGACAGCCTCGACATCATTCTGGGCGACATCCTCGATCATTTTCTGGATTGTATCTTCGGGAATTTTTGCGAAGTCATTGCTGAGATCTCCGCCGTCGTGCCTCCAGCCGCCAATCTCATATCCCATTGCGGCGTAGTTCCGATTGATCTGCATTGCCACGTCCTCCGTGTAGGGAGTGACAACTCCGATTCGTTTCGCGCCCAGCGCGGCGAGCTGCCGGTTGATCTCGAGCACGGTGGTGGTCGTCGGCACACCGGTTTCCGCTTCCACGCGGCGCACGAAAGTCTCATCGTGCTCAATGCCGAGCCAACTGGCCGACGTTCCGCCCCAAACAATTGCCTCGACCTTGGCATCGCAAAGCAGTTTCGCGGCAGCGACCTGCTTGTCCATGGCAAATTGCGCGAGGGAATCAGCGTCGAGCTTGACGTCCAACACCCCCAGCCGTGTGACATGGACCTGCAAATCGGATCGTTTGACGGCCAGAGGCTCGAGCACCACGTTCGAAGATGGGATCAGAAGTCCTAGCCGTCTCATACGATGGAGGTCCTTGCCGAAATGCCGCCGTCGACCGTAAAGACCGTACCCGTCGTATAGCCCGAACGATCGGAGGCCAAAAAGGCCACAAGATCCGAAATTTCTCGGCAGTGAGCCGGGCGACCGAGTGGATAATTCGCGGCCAGTTCCATGTATCGCTCCGGATCACCGAGGTCTTTTTCGGACCATTTGCGCAGCATGTTATAGATGCGATCCGTGTTCACCGGACCGGGATTGATGCCCACGACGCGCATATTGTCGTCCAGGGCATATCCGCCAAGAGCCCGGGTGAATCCCATCAGACTGATATTCCCGGAGGCCCCGGCGATATAGTCGCGGTCCAGCACCTCGCCGCCGTTGCCGATAATGTTGATGATCACCCCGCCGCCGGCCTCTTTCATCCTGGTGTAGAAGACCCGGCACATGTTGATATAGCCGAAGACCTTCAGATCAAATCCTTTTCGCCAGGCAGCCTCGTCCACATCCCACAAGTCGCCGCTGGGAATCGCGCCCGCGTTGTTGACCAGGATATCCGTTTTCCGGATGGCACTGGCCAGCTTCTCTGCTGCGCCCTCGCCGGTCAGATCGAGTGGATGCAACGTGATGCCGACATCACAGGTCTCGCCGATCCGGGCCTTGAGCGCCTCCAGCTTGTCGCCGCTGCGCGCGACCAGATGCAGGTTCACCCCTTCCGCGGCGAGTGTTTCTGCAATATGTGCGCCGATACCCATGGAGGCACCGGTGATGAGCGCGGTTTTTCCGCGGAGCTCCAAATCCATACGGCGGGTTCCTTTGTCTCTTAAAGCCGCAAGTCGCGGGCCAGTTGCAACGCGTCGTCGGACAGGATCATCACATGTTCCTGCATTGCCTTTTCCGCGATTTCGGGCTGCCGCTCGGCCAGAGCCCTGGCGATCTGCGCATGTTCGGACTGACTGTCTTGCTTGCGGCCCGGGTGAAACGTGATCTGCCGCCGGTAGGGCGCCAGGCGTTTGTCGACCGCTGTTATCTGATCAATCAGCATGAGGTTGTTGGCGGCCGTCCAAATGGCTCTGTGAAACACGCCGTTGGCATCGAAATATGCCTTCGCATCGCCGGAGACTGCCAGTTCTTCGCATGTGTCATGCGCGGCTATGATGGCTGCCAATTGCTCATCCGTTGCACGGGTGGCCGCGAGCTTGGCCGCAAACCCCTCAAGGGCGGAGATGACCTCGAACAATTCGATGATCTGCGCCATGTTGGGACGGCTGACCCGCGCTCCCGAACGGGGCTGGATCGTGACCAGATCGATTGCAGCCAGCTTGCGCAAGGCCTCACGGATGGGCGTGCGAGAGGTTGAAAGCCGCTCGGCCAGCTCCTCTTCGTCCAACCGGTCTCCGGGGCGGTAGAGCCCGTCAATAATGTCCTGCTCGATCTGCAATTCGACGATCGCACTGAGAGTTCGGCCCTTCTGTTTTGCCAGGCCCTGGGCAACTTCTGATGCTTGTTTGCTCATTTTCTCGGCAGATTTTCCGCGTTCTGCATAATTTTGCATATCTTGCGATAATTGATTTTGTATCTCTTGTATACTAGAGCTACAGATACTGGTCAATTAATTATGCAGCGAGATTGGACACACACCCTCACATTTCCACCTCGAAAGGAGACCTCCCTTGAAATTGATAAAAACACTGGCCTTTGCCGCGATGCTGAACGCCCTCCCGACCCATGGGATGGCGCAGTCTTTTCCTGAAGGCCCGATTACCTGGGTGGTCAATTGGCCTGCGGGCGGTGGGCAAGACACCACCAGCCGGCTGGTTGCCGAGCGTCTTAGCGGCGTTCTGGGGGTGCCGATCGTCGTCGAGAATTATGACGGTGCCGGCGGCCTGACCGGCATGCGGGAACTGGCCGGAGCCGATGCCGATGGCTACACGATAGGGATGCTGGGATCGTCGAGCGTAATCCAGCAATACACCACCGATGAACCTGTGATGATGGACCAACTCGAGGTGCTGTCTTTCTTTGGTCCGGATCCTGGCGCGCTGACAGTGGGCGCCGACACACCCTATAAAACGCTGGATGAGTATATCGCTGCGGTAAAGGAAGCCCCGGGCGATGTGCCCAACGGAAACGATCCCCCGGGCGGCGCCTCCTATATTTCCGCGGCGATCATGGAGTCTGCCCTGGGGCTTGAGCTGAACAAAGTGCCTTATGGAGGCTATGCCCCGACGGTCACGGCACTGTTGGGCGGAGAGGTCGAAAGCGCCACCGTACCTGTACCCCAGGTCCTGGAACATGCCGCGGCTGGAGATGTGCGAATTCTGGGCGTCATGGCCGGCTCGCGGCATTTTCTGGCACCCGAGATCCCGACATTTGCCGATCAGGGCTATGAGGTTTTCGCGGGAGATTTCCGGGCTGTCGTTGCCCCGGCGGGTCTGCCGGAAGACGTCGCGAAAATACTGTCCGACGCGTTGGTAGAGGTGCTTTCCTCGGAGGAATTCGTCGCGGCGGCCAATGCGGCAGGTTACATGATCGAACCGCTTGGCGCCGAAGCGGCCAGCGCCCGGATCTCGGCATTCGATGAGCAGGTCTACCCTGTGCTTCAGGAGGCGGGGCTTGTCACCAACCCCAAATAAAGATCAGCAACCCGACCCGCGTGAGAGCCTTAACGATCTTATTGCGGGCGGGCTGTGCCTCATCCTGTCGTTCGGCTTGGCAATTTATCATACCGCCCAGGCCGGGCGCCTGCATGAAGATTTCGGACGCGACCCCGGCCCCGCCTTTTTGCCGGTCATATTGTTGATTGCCCTGGGGCTCTCCGGGGTGGCGCTTACACTACGGGGCGGACTCGGGATGTGGCGCCGGCGCCCGCCTGAAATGGCTGCTTCGCTCTTCTCGCTCTGGCCCGCCGCAGCGGCCATTGCCATTCTCGTTACATTCCTGCCGCTGCGCGCGTTGTTCGGAGCCGCCACTGCGCTGATCGTCATCGGCGCGGCCCTGGCTCTTCTCGCGGGCCGAACAGAAACCTCCAGGTGGCCAGTCACCGCTGCGACAGGCGCCCTTGTCGGGCTGGGGCTTTTCGGCGTGTTTCGCTTCGGGCTCTCGGTACCGCTATGATCCACGATCTCTTCACGACAATCCTCGCAGATCTGTTCAACCCGTACAGTCTGTTCCTGGCACTGACCGGGGTTGTCCTCGGGCTCGTCTTCGGGGCTTTGCCGGGCGTAAGCTCGACCATGGCATTGGCCGTTATGCTCCCCTTCACCTACGGGATGGAAACCCCGGCGGCGATGACCCTCATGCTCGCGGTGTTTTTCTCCAGCGTCTATGCCGGATCCGTCTCCGCCATTCTGCTGAATATTCCCGGAACACCCGGCGCGATGATCACCTTGCTGGACGGGCACAGCATGGCGCGCAAAGGCAAAGCCGCCGAGGCCATGGCCTATGCGCTGATTGCTTCAATTTTCGGCGGCATCATCGGATGGGTAATCCTCGTGCTGCTGGCGCCGGTGATAGCCAATTACGCGCTCAAATTCGGTTCGGCCGAATATGCAGCGGTCGTGTTCTTCGGCTTGGCGCTGGTGGCTTATGCATCGTCGGGCGACACACTTCGCGGGCTCGCCGCCGGAGCAATCGGACTTATCGTCGGCCTGGTCGGACGAGACAAGATTACCGATGTGCCTCGGTTCACCTTCGGAACTGCGGATTTGCAGGGTGGAATCGATATCATTCCACTTGCGATCGGGCTCTTTGGTATCGCCGAGGTCCTGTCGTTGCTGACCCGGTCTGACGACGACGCGAGCCAGGTTCCCGAAAGCCCGGCGCGAACCTGGCCCAAATGGACGGCGCTCAGGCAAGAGTTTCCGACGGCGCTGCGGGGTTCCGTCATTGGCACGTTTGTGGGAGCTATTCCCGCAGCGGGCTCGGCGATCGCAGTGGCGCTTGCCTATGCTTGCGAAAAGCGCCTGTCGAAAAAACCCGAGACATTCGGCACCGGTATTCCGCGCGGTATTGTGGCCCCGGAAGCTGCGAACAATGCCTGTGTCGGCGGCGCCCTGATCCCGATGATGACACTGGGGATCCCGGGCGACAGCATAACGGCGGTCTTGATCGGCGTCCTGTTGCTGCATGGCTTGCGGCCAGGACCGGGCCTTTTTGAAAACCAGCCAGACCTGATTATCACCATCTATGGCGCTCTGTTTGTCGCGATCCTACTGACGGCCCTCGTTGCCGGCGCCATCGGCATTCCGGTCTATCGCAAGATTTTGGCAATCCCTCAGAGACTATTGACCGCGGGCGTACTGATCCTGTGCCTT
Organism: Roseibium aggregatum; assembly: GCF_017309185.1. GTDB lineage: Bacteria > Pseudomonadota > Alphaproteobacteria > Rhizobiales > Stappiaceae > Roseibium > Roseibium aggregatum_B. The sequence continues at coordinate 20,945 of NZ_JAEKJZ010000008.1, forward strand.
CTGGGCGCCTTTTCCGTGCGCAACGCGGCTATTGACGTGTGGGTGGCGATTTTCTTCGGTGCGGTTGGCTTCAGCTTCATCAGGTTGAACATCCCGGTGTTGCCGTTGGCGTTCGGCGCGGTGCTTGGCCCGCTTCTGGAGGAAAATCTGCGTCGCACGCTGCTCATTCATCGGGATATCTCTGTCTTTTTCGATCGTCCGATTTCCTGTGTGCTGATTATGGTCTCGCTCGCAATTCTGGTCTTGCCGGCGTTGTTTTCCCTGATCTCGAAATTGCGGACCGTGCGGCAGAAGACTTCGTCAGGCGTGTAACGACGAAACGATCCGTTGGAATTAAACCAGCCTTGAATTCCAAGGTCCCGAAGACCAAAGGAACAAAGCGGCTCGTGCCTGGCTGGACCTATCCTGGATCAAACACCTAGGGTCTGTGGGGAACGGACCCTAGTGCGGGGAGCGGACCGCCCAGCCGGCGAAGATCTTCTCGAGACCGACGACAACGTAGTAAAGGACGATGCCGAGCACCGCCAGGGCAATCAGGACCGCGAACATGAGCGGGTAGTCGGAGTTGATCTTGCCGCTGTCGAACAGCGCCCCCAGGCCGCGGCCATGCGGGCTGACGATCTCCATCAGGTTGGTTCCGATGAAGGCCAGCGTGACGGAAACCTTCAATGCCCCGAAGAACTCGGGCAATGTTTTCGGCAGGGCGATCTTCCAGAAGATCGTGGTTTGCGAGGCGCCCAGGGACCTGAGGATATCGCGGTATTCAGGCTCCAGTGTGGACAGACCGATCGACACGGAAACGGCGATCGGGAAGAAGGAAATCATGAAGGCGATCAGGATCGTGTTGAAGTCATGCATGCCGACGAACATGAGCGCCACGATGGGAACGACCGTCGCCTTTGGAATGGCGTTGAAGCCGACCAGAAGGGGATAGAGCGCTTCGCGCATGGTGCGCGAGAAGCCCATGATCATGCCGAAGGCCATGCCGACGATCACGGCCAGCAACAGGCCGACGACCGTGCGCCACAACGTCTGCCAGCCCATCACGAGGAACAATTGCCAGTAGCGCGTATAGGCGGGCCAAAGGTCGCTGGGAGACGCCATCTTGTAGTTGGGCCAGCCGTTGAGCCAGACCAGTGCCTCCCAGAGGGCCAGAAACACCAGCATTGCGATAAACGGAACGGCCACGTTGCGCAGTCGTCGCATCATGACGCAGCCTCCTCCGGAACGCGGCCCTGGGCGATCTCGATCTGGTGCCGCAGGATCGACAGCCGTTCGGCCGCTTCCGCGGTGTAAAGGTCTTCCAGGTTTGCGGGCGCCGAACGGTCGATGTTCATGACATATTGCGTGCGCGCGGGACGTCCGGACAGCACAATGACCTGGTCGCCCAGAAAGATGGATTCGCGGAGATCGTGGGTGATCAACACCCCCGTGAAGGGCTCTTTCGCCTTCAGGTCATGCATGGTCTGCCAAAGGTCCTCGCGCGTGAAGGCGTCCAGCGCCCCGAAGGGCTCGTCCAGGATCAGAACCTCGGGCTGGTGCACCAGCGCCCGGCACAGGGACGCGCGCTGGCGCATGCCGCCCGACAACTCCGACGGCCGCTTGTCCTCGAACCCCTCCAGGCCGACAAGGGACAGAAGATGGCGCGCGCGGTCGACAGCGGCCTTGCCCTTCAGACCGTTGGGGACGATTTCCAGGGGCAGCATGACGTTCTTCAGGATTGTCCGCCATTCGAGCAGCACCGGGTTCTGAAACGCCATTCCGACGGTCGACCTCGGCCCGCGCACCTGTTTGCCGTGGAGCCAGACCTCGCCTTCGTCGGGACGCATCAGGCCGGCGATGAGCCGGGTCAAGGTCGACTTGCCGCAGCCGGAGGGGCCGACGACGGCGCAGAAGCCGCCTTCTTCGACGGAAACCTCGAGACCGTCCAGAACTGGCAATGGGCCAGCCGCCGTCGCGTAGGCATGGCGCACGCCTTTTATTTCAATCAGTGCTGTCATGACACCCTTGATGGTGGTGGGGGCAGCTCGCCCCCACGGCCTTATTATTTCAGGGGAAATCCGCCCTCAGGCAGATAGGCGTCCGTGAAATAGAGGCTGGCGTCCGGATCGTTCTGGAAGTCATAGACCAGGCCGATCTGCTCGATGGCGCTGGCCATGCGGTCCGCATCGATGCCGCCCATGCCGTTCGCCATCGTGTAATCCGTGACGACATTGGCGTCGATCGACAGTTCCAGACGGCGCTGCTCAAGCGCCGCGTCGGCTGCCGGGTTGCGCTTGACGAGGGACGGAATGACGGCCGCCGGATCGGCAATCGCGTCTTTCCAGCCCATGGCGACGGCTTCCAGGAAGCCCTTGACGACTTCCGGGTTCTTGGCGGCGTAGTCCGTGTTGACGATCACGGCGTTGCCGTAAAGGTCGAGCCCGTGGTCTGCCATCAGGATGGTGGAAATATCCTCTTCCGGGACGCCCAGGCGAACAAGGTTCAGATAAGAGCTGAAGGAGTAGCCGGTAACGGAAGCGACATTGCCCTCGGCCAGCATCGGCTCACGGGTCGGGAACCCGACCGGCTCGACCTTGATGTCGTCCATGTTGATGTCGTTTTCGGCGGCGAAAATCGGAAACTGCGCCCACGCGCCGTCCGGCGGCGGTGCGCCCAGAACCTTGCCGGCGAGGTCGCCCGGACCTTCGACACCGAGAGACTTGCGGCCGATGACCGCGAAGGGCGGCTTGTCGTAGACCATCATGGCCGCGATCACGGGCGCGCCCGGGTTCTGATCCAGGAACTTGATCAGGCTGTTGATGTCGGCGAAGCCGACGGGAAACGCGCCGGTCGCCACTTTCGGAATGGCGTCCAGGGAGCCGGATCCGGCGGTGATTTCGACGTTCAGGCCCTTTGCGTCAAAGTGGCCGTTGTCGATCGCAGCAAAATACGGAGCGGCGGGACCTTCAAATTTCCAGTCCAGCGCAAAGGAAACATCCGTCTTGTCGCTCGCAGCCGCAGCCGTCGCTCCGAAAGCCACGAGTGCCGCCGCAACGATCTTGCCGTAAAACATATAAACCTCCAGTCGCCTCATCGGCGCAGCCTATCCGCCGCGCTCATTCTCAGTTGCACAAGCATGGCACGTTAGTGAGCGAATCCACTTTTTGCAAATCTTTTTGGCAGGTATACTTTTTGTGCATGTCCTTGGGGAAAGGCACGTCTGCACCAGTCAACTCCGTCAAACGCACGTTGGCGGTCGATGCACCGCGAAGGGTGGTCGTCTTACAAACCGAGAGCCTGGCAACAGACGGGTTCCGCGCGAACGGCCAGACCGAACCCTAACGGGCATCGCCTTTCATCTGAGCCTTGAGCGCCGACGCGATCGCCTCCGTGTTGTTTTCGCCCCAGCGACACATGGGGACCATCGCTTCAACCAGGCTTTGACCGAAGGGGGAAAGCATATAATCCACGCGTGGCGGTATCTCGTGGTAGTCGGTCCGCACGATCACCCCGTGCGCCTCGAGTTCCTTCAGGTGCTGGATCAGCATCTTGTCGCTGACGCCCCGCACGTCGCGTTTGAGTTCGCCGTAGCGTTTCGGTCCCTTACCCAGAAAAAACAGGATCAGCGGTTTCCACTTGCCGCTGACGATACGCAGCGTTGCGTCGAGGCCACAGATGAAGGGAGCCGGTTCGGAGGTTTCTTCGGTCATTTACGGGTACTTACCAAAAGGTGCATACTTGTGAAAGAGAAACCACTTCTTAGCTTGAGATCACCCTCAGGAAAAGGAGTTTGACCCATGGGTAAACTGGAAAGCAAGACAGCGGTTATCACCGGTGGCGCAAGCGGCATCGGCCTGGCGACGGCAAAGCGGTTCATCGCCGAAGGCGCGTTCGTTTATATCTTCGGCCGGCGGCAGGACACCCTCGACGCGGCCCTGGCGGAGCTTGGCGCAAACGCGCGCGCCATCCGTGGCGACACCACCGATATGGATGACCTCGACCATCTCTTCGAAACCGTAAAAGCCGAAAAAGGCGGCCTCGACATCCTGTTCGCCAATGCCGGTGTCGGCGACTTCGCACCGCTTGGACAGATCACGCCCGAACACCTGTCGTGGACGTTCGACATCAACGTCAAGGGCACGCTGTTCACGGTGCAGAAAGCGCTCCCGCTTTTCAAGACCGGCGGATCGATCATTCTGACAGGATCGACCGTCGGTGTGACCGGGACGCCCGCAATGAGCGTCTACAGCGCTTCAAAAGCGGCCGTCCGTAACCTCGCCCGAAGCTGGGCACTGGACCTCAAGGGCACTGACATCCGCGTGAACGTCCTCTCCCCAGGGGCGACAGAAACGCAGAAGGTCATGGATCTCTTCGCACAGACCGGCATGGAGGACGACATTGTCACCGGGTTCAGGAATGAAACACCTTTGGGCCGGATGGGCGATCCATCCGAAACCGCCGCCGTGGCGGCCTTTCTCGCCTCCGACGACAGCAGCTACATGACCGGCGGCGAGATTTTCGTCGACGGCGGTTACGCCCAGGTCTGAGACGTTCCGGGACGCCGCGCGACAGCCCCCAGCAGGGCTCTTCTTGCGGCGTTTCCCGATTTTCAAGTGACAGCGGTGGTGTCCGCAGCCTCAGCCCCGCTTCTGCCCGACGAACCGCCCCGCTCCTTCCGGCATCGGCAAGGCCTCATGCGCCTTCGTGAAATCCGCCAGCTTCGCGGCGACGTCCGGCTCCGGCTCGCAGGTGCTGCGGGAGTTGAGGTCGACGTGGATCTGAAGGGTTTCCATGGTGGCGGCGAGCTTGCCGTCGCCGTCCTCGATGAAATGAAAGAGATGCATCTTCTTGCCCGCGCCGCTCAGAAGCTGGGTGCGGACGATCAGGCGCTCGCCGGCCTTCAGCTCATCGAGGTTGCGGATATGGGTTTCGGCGGTAAAGTAGCTCTTGCCGGAAGCGATATAGTCCGCGTCGGCGCCGATCAGCTCCATGAAGCGGTCGGTCGCGGCCGAAGCGGCCTCGAGATAGTGGGTCTCGTTCATGTGGCCGTTGTAGTCGGTCCAGGTCTGGGGGATCTGGCGGTCGACGGTCACCGGAAGCTCCACCGCCTCGGGCATCGGCAGGGAGGCCTCGTGGGCGGTAATCACGCCGCCCGCACCGCTGCCGCTTTTTTTCAGGGCGCGCATCATGCCGACGAGATTGTCGTCCCGCAGGCGTTCGAGTTCGCGGATCGAACGGTGGCCGGACTGATCGTCGGACTGGCCCGCGATCAGGTCGACCAGCTCGTCGGTGAACTCCGGCACGTCCATCAGCTTGGTCCAGGGCCAGGTGAGACAGGGGCCGAACTGGGCCATGAAATGCTTCATGCCGGCCTCGCCGCCGGCGATGCGATAGGTCTCGAAGAGACCCATCTGCGCCCAGCGCAGGCCGAAGCCCATGCGGATGGCCTCGTCGATTTCCTCCGTCGTGGCGACGCCGTCCTTGACCAGCCAGAGCGCCTCGCGCCAGACGGCCTCCAGAAAGCGGTCGGCGATATGGGCGTCGATTTCCTTGCGCACGGTGAGCGGGAACATGCCGATGGTGCGCAGGACCTCCGCCGCGCGGGCGGTCTCCGAAGCTTCGCCGACCAGTTCCACCAGCGGCAGCAGATAGACCGGGTTGAACGGATGGGCGACGACGGCGCGCCCGCCTTGCGCATTCAGCTCCGACGGCTTGAAGCCCGAAGTCGAGGAACCGATAACCGCTTTTTCCGGGGCAAGCCGGTTCAGGTCGGCGTAGACCTTGTGCTTCAGGTCGAGCCGTTCGGGAACGCTTTCCTGGATCCAGTCCGCGCCTTCGACGGTGGCTTCCAGGGTGTCGTGAAAGGTGAGGCTGCCTTCCGACGGCAGGTGCCGGTCGTAAAGAGACGGCAGGCTGCGGCGGGCGTTGGCGATCACCTCGCCGATCTTGCGTTCGGCTTCCGGGTCCGGGTCGAAGACCGCGACGTCCCAGCCGTTCAGGAGGAACCGCGCGGCCCAGCCGCCGCCGATCACGCCGCCACCGATAATGCTTGCTTTTCCGGTCATGGTGCGAGTGTCTCCGTGTGGCCGTCGATGGCCAGAATCTGTCCGGATATCCGGGCGCCGGCCTGCGAGGCCAGGAAGTGAATGGTGCCGGCGACCTCCTCGGCGGTTACCCAGGTCTTGAGCGAAACGCCCTGAACGTAGGAGGCGCGGATGACCTCCTCGCTCTCGCCGCGCGCCGCCGCCTCGATGGCGACGACCCGGTCCATACGCGGGCCTTCCACCGCGCCGGGACAGACCGCGTTGACGCGGATGCCGTGAGAGCCGAGTTCCATGGCCAGCGTCTTGGTCAGGCCGACGATGGCCCATTTGGCGGAAGCGTAGGGTGAGCGGAACGGATAGCCGTAAAGGCCCGCCGTAGAGGAGGTCAACACGATAAGACCGCTGCCCTGAGCCTTCATCACCCGGGCCGCCCAGCGGCAGGTCAGAAAAGACCCATGGACGTTGGTTTCCAGACAGCGCTGCCACTCGGCATAGTCCAGCGTTTCGATCGCGCCTGCCGGGCCGCTTGTCCCGGCATTGGAGCAGACCACGTCCACGCCTTCCCAGGCCTGTTCCACCCCGGCCAGAAACCGGTCCATGTCCGCTTCCAACGTGACATCGGCCACGGCGGCGATGGCCTGCGGATGAGCGGCGGAGAACGCCGCGACCGCTTCCGGATCGGCGTCGCAAACCGCGACCCTGTCGCCATCGGCGAGAAAGCGCTCGGCGATGGCGCGGCCAATGCCCGCGGCACCCGCGGTGATCAGAACCCTGCGGCTCACGCTCACGCTCCTTGCGCGGCCGGCGCGCGCTTGGTCAGACCCAGTTTCTCGCGCACGGCTTCAGGGCCCGCGATCCTGGCGCCCAGGCCCTCGACGATGCCGACGGCCTTTTCAACCAGTTGCGCGTTGGTGGCGAGCACGCCCTTTTCCAGGAAGAGATTGTCCTCCAGGCCGACGCGGACGTTGCCGCCGGCCAGAACCGCGGCGGCGGCGTAAGGCATCTGGTCGCGGCCGAGGCTGAAGGCGGACCATGTCCAGTCGTTGGGGATGTTGTTGACCATCGCCATAAAGGTGTTCAGGTCGTTGGGTGCGCCCCACGGCACGCCCATGCAAAGCTGCACGAGCGCGGGCGAGGCAAGCGTGCCTTCCTTGACGAGTTCCTTGGCGAACCACAGATGGCCGGTGTCGAAGGCCTCGATCTCCGGCATGACGCCGAGTTCGGTCATCATGGAACCCATGGCGCGCAGCATGCCCGGCGTATTGGTCATGACATAGTCGGCCTCGGCGAAATTCATCGTGCCGCAGTCGAGCGTACAGATCTCCGGCAGGCACTCGCGGATATGCGCCATGCGTTCCGTGGCCCCCACCATGTCGGTGCCGTTTTCATTGACCGGCAGAGGCGCCTCGGTGGAGCCGAAGGTGATGTCGCCGCCCATGCCGGCGGTGAGGTTCAGCACCACGTCGACATCGGCGGAGCGGATACGGTCGGTCACTTCCCGGTAGTATTCGACCTTGCGCGACGCAACGCCTGTCTCGGGATCCCGGACATGGCAATGGACAATCGCCGCACCCGCCTTGGCGGCGTCAATCGCGCTGTCGGCGATTTCCCTGGGGCTGCGTGGCACATGCGGCGAGCGGTCCTGCGTGCCGCCGGAGCCGGTGATGGCGCAGGTGATGAAGACGTCGCGGTTCATATTCAATGGCATATTATTCTCCTAGCGGCCTTTCCAGACCGGATCGCGTTTTTCGGCGAAGGCCTTGGCGCCCTCGAGCTGGTCTTCGGAGCGGTAGAGGCGCTCGACGGTGGCGAACTGGCTCTTGGTGATGCGATTCATGGCGTCCTGGAACTTCATGTCCTCCGCCTCGCGCACCACTTCCTTGATCGCGGCATAGACCAGCGGCGGGCCGGAGGCGAGCAGCTCCGCCAGCTTCCAGGCCTCGGCCATCAGGTCCGATCCGGGATAGACGTGATTGACGAGGCCCCAGCGGGCGGCTTCCTCCACGTCGATCCAGCGTCCGGTCAGAAGCATTTCCATGGCGATGTGATAGGGGATACGCTTGGGCAGCTTGACGGTGGCGGCATCCGCGACGGTGCCGGAGCGGATCTCGGGCAGCGCGAAAGTGGCGTGGTCCGCCGCCAGGATGATGTCGGCGGAGAGCGCCAACTCCAGACCGCCGCCGCAGCAAATGCCGTTGACGGCGGCGATCACCGGCTTGTTGAGGCCGCGAAGCTCCTGCAGGCCGCCGAAGCCACCCTTGCCGTAATCGCCATCGACCGCGTCGCCCTCGGACGCGGCTTTCAGGTCCCAGCCGGGGCAGAAGAATTTTTCACCGGCACCCGTGACGATGGCCACGCGCACCTCCGGATCGTCCCGGAACTCGGTAAAGACCTCACCCATGATCCGGCTGGTCACCAGATCGATGGCGTTGGCCTTCGGCCGATCGAGCGTGACCTCCAGAATCGGTCCCTCGCGCCGGGTTTTGACCGGGTTATCCGTCATGTTCTTCTCCCCATCTGATCAATGCGTCCGCGGCCACGGCGAAATCCGGGCCGCAGAGCAGAGGATTGACTTCTATTTCCGCCACGTTGCCGCGCAGGACACAGGCCTGCACCGCCATGACGGCATCGACTATCTTTTCCATGTCGGCGGCCGGTCTTCCCCGGTAGCCACCGAGCACCGGCGCCAGCCGCAATTCGCCGAGCGCGGCCTTCACCTGCTCCCGGGAGACGGGAACGAGCAGCGACGCACAGTCGGTCAGAAGTTCCGTCAGGACGCCGCCCGCCGCAAGGGTCAGGACATATCCGTGGGCCGGATCTCGAACCACGCCGATCAATATCTCGGCGAGCGCGCCCGTCACCATCTCTTCCACGAGGAAGCGGGTCTCCGGCATCCGGGCCGCCGCCGCCCTGACCTCGTCCGCCGAACGGAGGTTCAAGGCAACCGCACCGATGTCGGATTTATGCGCCGACCCCGTTCCCTTCAAAACCACGGGATAACCGATTTCGTCCGCCGTTGCGGCAGCCGCGTCGGCGCCTTCGGCCAGGCTGCTTTTCGGTATGCTCAGCCCGAATTCGCTCAACACCGCCTTCGCCGCATGTTCGCTCAGAAGCGTAGGCTCCGCAGGAGCCTCGGCGAAAAAGATCTCTTCTTCCGGTAACGGCCCGGCAATCGCCGCAACGGCCTCGATGGCCGCGAGCGCCTCGTCCAGACCGGCAAGGGGGATGAGGCCGCGCGCCATGAGATCGACGGCGATGGATTCCGGCATCGTTTCGCCAAGCGTGCTGACGACCGCGACCGGCTTGCCGCTCGTCCTTTGGGCTGCCTCCGCCGCATCGATCACCTTGAACCAGTCCTCGAACGTGCAGCGGTCGGGGCGCGGAAAATCGAGGATGACGATGCCGAGCGAGGCCTCACCCGCCATCATGGCCGCAACCATACGGGCCGTGGCCTCGGCGTCGCCCCAGATATAGGTGTGGTAGTCGAGCGGATTGGCGAGCGCGACCTTGGGACCGAGCACGTCCGCCAGTCTTTCCTTCTGGGTGCTGCTCAAGGGCGGAAAACTCAGCTTGCGGTGATGGGCCATATCGGCGATCAGGCTGGCCTCGCCACCGGAGCAGGAGACCGAGACGAGCTTTCCGTCCGGCAGTCCTCCCGTCACATGCAGGATCTTCAGCGTTTCGAGCAGGGCCGGCAGGCTGTGCACCTGGGCGACGCCCAGCCGTGTCATCAAAGCGTCCGATCCGGCGGTGCTGCCGGCCAGCGAGGCGGTGTGGGAAATGGCGGCGGCCTGGGCCTGCTCGGACTTGCCGACCTTCAGCGCGACGACCGGCTTGCCCTTCCTTCGGGCTTCACGGGCGAAGCGCTCGAAGGCCTTGAGGTCGTCGATCCCCTCGATATGAAGGCCGATGGCCGTGATCCGCTCGTCCTCCAGCAGCGCTTCACCGATCTTCGACAGGCCGGTCTGGGCCTGGTTGCCGACTGTCACGAGACAGGCAATCGGCAGGCCGCGCGTCTGCATGGTCAGATTGAGCGCGATGTTGGAGGATTGCGACAGGATCGCCACGCCGCGCGGCACGCCGAGAAGTCCGTGCCGGTCCGGCCAGATCGCGGCGCCGTTGGTGGCGTTGAGGAGGCCGTAGCAGTTGGGTCCGAGAAACGGCATGTCGCCGGCGGCTTCCACCAGTTCGGCCTGCAGGTCGCCACCGTCGGCCAGCTCGGCGATCGCCTCACGAAAGCCGGACGCGAAGCAGATCGCCCCGCCCGCGCCGGCTTCAGCCAGTTCACGCACGATCTCCACCGTGGCGTGCCTGTTGACGCCGATAAAGGCGGCATCGGGGACGTATGGCAGCTCCCGGACCGAGCGATAGGCCGGAACGCCGCCGAAGTCCTGTCGTTTCGGATGGACCGCCCAGAGGTCGCCCTCGAAGCCAAACTTACGGCATTCCCGGAGCACGTTCTCGCACCAGGCGCCGCCGCCGATCACGGCGATGGATTTGGGCCTGAGCAGCCGGTCGAGCGGGCGCATGGCTCAGGCTCCCAGCGGGCGGAAGAGGTCGCGGCTGATGATATGGCGCTGGATTTCGCTGGTGCCGTCCCAGATCCGCTCCACACGGGCGTCCCGCCAGAAGCGCTCGATGGGAAAATCGTCCATCAGCCCCATGCCGCCGTGGATCTGGAGTGTGGTGTCGGTGACGCGGGCGAGCATCTCGGTGGCGTAGACCTTGGCGCTGGCGATTTCCCGGTTGGCGGGCAGGCCCTGGTCCAGGCGCCAGGCCCCGGCAAGCGTCAGCCAGTCGGCCGCGTCGATTTCCGTAATCATGTCGGCGACCTGGAAACTCACCCCCTGGAACCGGGCGATGGGCTGGCCGAACTGCTTCCGCTCGGCGGCATAGGACAGCGCGTGGTCGAAACAGCGACGCGCCCGGCCGACGCTCATCGCGGCAACCGTCAGCCGGGTGGCGTAGAGCCATTCGTTCATGACCTCGAAGCCGCCGTCGACCTCGCCGAGCACCTGCGCGTCGGAAAGACGGCACTGGTCGAAATAAAGAATGCAGTTCTTGTAGCCCCGATGGCTGACGGAGTTGTAGCCGTCGCGCACCTCAAAACCCGGGGTGCCCCGGTCCACCAGAAAACAGGTGATCCGCTTCTTCGGGCCCTTCGGCGTCTCATCGACGCCGGTCGCGACGAAAACGATGAAGAAATCCGCGTGTTCCGCTCCGGAGATGAAATGCTTCGATCCGGAAATCACCCAGTCCCCGCCGTCGCGGACGGCCTGGCACTTCATGCCGCGCACGTCGGAACCGGCATCCGGCTCGGTCATGGCCAGCGCATCCATCTTCTCGCCCCTGACGGCCGGCAGAAGATAGCGCTCACGCTGCTCGTCGTTGCAGGCCATCAGGATGTTCTGCGGCCGGCCGAAGAAGTGATTGAGCGCCATGGAACCGCGCCCGAGTTCGCGCTCCACCAGGGTGAAGTCCAGATGGCTGAGCCCGGCGCCGCCGACCTCCTCGGGGAAGTTGCAGGCATAGAAGCCGAGATCGATGCATTTTTGCTTGATCTCCTCGCCGAGTTCCGGCGGCACCTGGCCGGTCTTCTCCACCATCTGCTCGTGGGGATAGATCTCGTTTTCAACGAAGGCCCGGACCGTCGAAACGATCATTTCCTGTTCTTCGCTCAAGCCAAAATGCATCGTGCGCTTCCTCTTGCCTGGTCGCCGGGAGCATGTGACAAGGGCCTTCGGATAACCATGCCGTTTTGGATCAAAATCATGCAGTTTTCGGAAAATTCGCGAGCGACCCAGAAAATCTCCGTGCTGCTGTTCGAGGCCTTTTCCAACCACTGCCTCGCCAACACCATAGAGCCCTTCCGCGCCGCCAACGCAATCGCCAGGCAGCCGCTCTATGCCTGGGAGATCTTCAGCCTGGACGGCGGAACGGTATGTTCGTCCAGCGGCTTGCCGATCGAGACCGGATCGCTGAGCGCGGCGCAGCCCGGCGGCGACTTCCTGTTCCTTATTCCGAGCTACCATTACGCGGACTATGCGACACCCCGGATGAGCCGGTCGCTCAGGGCCGCCCGCACGCGCTTCAAGACCCTCGTCGGCATGGACGCCGGATCGTGGCTCCTGGCCGCCGCCGGGCTGCTCGACGGCCGCAGGGCGACCATTCACTGGGACGAGTTCCGCGCCTTTTCGGAAACCTTTCCCCATGTGGACGCCGTCGAGGACCGCTTTGTCATCGAACCCGATCTGGCAAGCTGCGGTGGTGCATCCACGGCCATCGAGCTCACGCTTGAACTGATCAAGCGCCGGCACAGCCCGATGTTCGCCCTGGAGGTTGCCGCCCTGTTCATGCACGGCGACCGGCTCGACCTGCACGACCCGATCCAGCGGCTGACCTCCGACGCACTGGTGCGCAACGCCACCGCCCTGATGCGCCGCTCCATCGAGACACCGCTCCCCATTCCGGACGTGGCCCGCCGGCTGAAGGTGGATCAGAAGGTTCTGGAGGAATGCTTCCGGAAGGACATGCGCATGACCCCACTCGCCGTCTACAAGGCCATCCGCCTGCGCGAGGCACGCCGGCTGGTGGAACTGACGCGGCTCAGCATCGCCGAAATCGCGGAACGCTGCGGCTACCGGAACGCCAGCGCGATGACGCGGGCCTACCGTCAGGAGTTTGGCGTGGCGCCGAGGGGGCACCGGGGGCGGGGGTAAGGATGGAGCCCGTGGCTGGGCAGCGACCGCGAAGAGGGCCGGATGGAAAACTGCGCCGATCTCCCCGGAAAACCCATGCCCCGGGGAGATCGGCCTGACTCGCTTTATTCGGCCCGGCGACCGGTTTCGTTCAGTTGCTTGTCGAGTTCGATGTCGAACTGCTTGCCGCCCTTGCAGATCACGTCATCGAGTTCGTAACCGTCCTCAGTGACCTCGATGTCATCCGGCGCCATCTGACACTCCATGGCGGTGAGTTTCGCCATGATCGCGGCTTCGGTCTCCGCGCTGACTTCTTCGTCTCCGCTGCCCGCCGCATAGGCGGCGACCGAAAAGGCCAGCGTTGCGGCGATAGCGACTATCCCTGTCTTCATTGAAAAAACCTCCCGTTATTGAATGTTGAATGTGACCTTTTGGGAGTCACCTGTTGACCCCGGAATTCTCAGCACATGGCTGCCGGGCTTGATGGCGACGAACGACAGTTCAGCCGTGCCCGCGGCATCGAACTCGAGACTGTCCACCGCCATGGGCCGAACTTCGATCTGGTTGATAACGATCTCGTTCATCCAGATGGCGCGAAAGAAATCGGGGCCGGAAATCGCAAGTTCAGCCGATCCGTCCGCGGTGATCATGAGCTTGTAATAGGCGCCCGACTGAAGGGTGTAGGTCCCTTTTTCCGACAGCGGCTTGCCCGACGCCAGTGTCAGTTCGATCGGCTCCCCCCGGTTACAGGCGGCCAGCAGCCCCGCAAAACCAAGATTGTCGCAAAGGGGTGCTGCCGAGGCCGTCATTGGCGCCGCAAGACCCGTCAGAAGAACGGCGGCACATATCGATTTCATCAAGATTTCTCTCCCCATCATTTATTAATTCTATTAATTCGGCTGCACGACGACGCCCCAAGGCTGTTGTCCCACCTGAATGGATTTGATGGCCTCCTGCGCTTCGACATCGATCACGGTGATGTCGTTGGAGTTTCCGTTCGTCGTGAGCAGGTATTTCTCGTCCGGCGTGAAGGCGAGTTGCCAGACACGCTGGCCAACGATGATGTATTTCTCGACTTCATTGGTTTCTGCGTTCACCACCGCAACCCGGTTTGCCGGTCCAAGCGCCACAAACAGCCATTTCCCGTCCGCGGTGATCTTGGCCCCGACGGGCTGCAGCCATTCGGGCAACACTCCCGGGACTTCGAACCTGATCTTGTGCGTGATACCCGGCGTCCCCTCCTCATCGAACTCGATGACACTGACCGTACCGCCGATTTCCGCGGTTACGAAGAGCTTTTTTCCGTCCGCTGAAAACTGCGCGTAGCGGGGGCGCTGGTCGACCAGCACGTTGTGCTTGATCAGGTAGTCCTCGGTGGAGATGAAATGCGCCATGTTCGTCGTCTCCGACGTATTCACGACCCACTTCCCGTCGGGACTGATGCCCATGCCCTCGGGTTCGACACCGACCGGCACCTCGGCAATGACCGAGTGGTTTTCCGTGTCGGTCACGGTCACGAGGTTGTCGTCCTCGTTGGCGATATAAAGGGGATTGCCCGAGGGATTGAGAATGAAGAGTTCCGGATCCGGCCCTGACGGCAACGTGTAAAGCTGCTCGTAGGTTTCGGTATCGAAGACACGCACGGTATCGTCGTCGGACGCGCAGACGTAGAGCAGTTTTCCGTCCGGACTGATCGTTATTCCCCGCGGCCGGTTCCCCGCCGGAAACTCGTTCAGAACCTCCCAGGAGCCGCTGTCGATGACAGTGACGGTGTTTCCTCTTTCGTTGCTGACGAAAACCTTGTTGGCCCAGGCCGGCGAGGCGAGCAGCACGGAAAGGCAGACGGTCGCGAGCAGGCGTCCGGTCATCGGGTACTCCTTATTGAAATTCCTTGCATTGGGATTCCGGAGCGTCGAGCCCCAGCGTGTCGAGAACCGAAGCCTGGTGCAGGAAACCCTCCTGCGGAGAGACGCTCACGGTCATGCGGCCATTGGACAGCAGGATCGGCTGACGGACCTGACCGTTCCAGGGGCGCACGGTCACCGGCACGCCCTTGAAGGCAGCCAGTTCGAATTCCTCGGAGAGAATATAATCCCGCAAGGCCGCGGCATCGCCCTGCCCGGTCCGCGTCACGGCTTCACCAAGGATCCTGAGCGCGAGCCAGGTCTGGTAGTCTTCCTCCCCCATGTGCCTCCCGGCGAGTTTCTCAAACCGGCGCTGCATCTGGGTCGCGCCCCAGCTTTCGTGGGTCGGAGCCCAGGTGACCGGACGCAGGCCCGCCGCCCCGGCGACAGGCGCGGCATCCCAGGTATGATAGGGAAGGTATTCGGCGAAAACGTCACTTGCGTCGGCGGCGACGACCACATCGTGCCCGGATGACTTCTGGGTGAAGGTCGGGATCTGGCGCTGAACCAGCACATGCCCGGAATCGGAGACCCGCGATCCGCCGGTATCCTGAAACGTGCGTTCTTCAACGATTTGCGCGCCGAACTTTTCCGCCGCCTTGCGGTAGGCCTCGGCCAGACGAAGGTCCTTCTCGTTCGAACCACCGATCAGAAACCAATCCGTCCACCGCTTCCAGACCAGAAACTGGCTGACCGCGTCCGCACGCATGGCATCGCTTGGCGCGACGTGAACCACGTTCGCCCGGCAGTTTTCGGACCGCAGCGAAGTATCTCCGGACCGCGCATTGAGCAGGAGCGCATCGTCAGGCGCCGCGTCGGCCAGGGCGTTCAGGTCGTCGGCCCCGGCCAGGACGACAATCAGCCGGTATCCGGCATCAACCAGGGCCTGGAACTCGGCAAGCGCGTTTTCCGGGGTGGCGGCCACCGTCCTGGTTTCGAATGTGTGTCCGAGGAAACGACCGGTGGTATTGTTGTCCTCCGTCGCCAGCTCGGCACCGGCGAACGCCCGGTCCTCCTCTGGAAGATCGAGCCGGGAAAGGGGAAGGAGCGCGGGATAATCGATCCGAAGGACGGCGGCCTGAATCTCTGATGCCGCGGCAGGGAGTGTCGCCACAAACATCATAAGGATGGAAGATACAAGCCTCAGTCCCAGGCATTGCGGCCTGCTTACCAGACGTCTCGGGCGTATGGCCGAATGTTCGATGTCCCCCACTCCTTCCCAACATTTCACCGCCATGAAGCTAGCACCCGCTCAGCGCGCCGTGCCTCCCAAAAGCTCACGGGAACATTCGGCAATCCGGTTGCCGAATGTTCCCAAATTCCCTTCTCTGATCGACGGACGCCGTTTCTGGCGCTACCATCGCGCGATGACGTAGGGGGGAAAACGGTCGTGTTCGCACGAATGCATCTGCAAAATCAGGTCGTCCTGAGCTTATGCCTGGTTCACATGGTCGCGCTGACCCTGACAACGGCGCTCCTCGTAACAAATGCAAGAGACGCCGTTGAGCTCGAAATCAGATCGGGCGCGAAAAGCGCGAGAGCGCTTGTCCTTTCGTCCCTGGGTTACGCGCTGCAGCAATCTTCCCCGTCAAACGTCCTGCCCAGTCTTGCCGAGACCCTGGTGAAACCCCGGCATGTCGAGATCGCACTCGTTGACGCACGCAGGGGCGTTCTGCCGCTCAGGGATATGGACAAGGCGGAAGCCCCCGATGCCGCGCCCGCCTGGTTCGCGCGGCTGGTGACGCCCGGGCTGAGGGAAACGCGAATTCCGGTCGAGGCGAACGGCACGCTTCACGGCTATGTTTCCCTGACGACAGCGCCCGGCGACGAGATTGCCGAAGTCTGGCACGACGTTTCGGGCATCTTCTGGATTGTTGCCGGCACCGCGCTGGTTTCCGCGCTGACCATGGTGGCGCTGATCAGGCGCACGTTACGCCCCCTGGACATGATGCGCCTGGCCCTTGCCAAACTCGGTGGCGGACATCAGTCCGTCAGACTGGGACACAGCGCCTGTGCGGATCTTGTGCCGATCTTTCAGGGATTTGACGACCTCTCCGAAGCCCTGGAGACAGCGGAGGCGGACCGGGCGCGATTGAACCGCCGCATCGTGGAGCTTGGAGACGCGGAACGGCGCACAATCGCCATGGAGCTGCACGACGAGTTCGGCCCCTGTCTGTTCGGCCTGAAGGTGAAGGCCTCCGCGATCGCACGGACAGCTGCAAGAAACGACGATCCCGACCTGGGCCAGGATGCGGCGGCGATCCAGTCGATCGTCGCCCAGATTCAGGCCTCGAACAGCCGGCTTCTGACAACGCTCAGACCCATGACGATCGGCCAACTGCCGCTTGTCGATGCCCTGGCCGATCTGTTCCAGGCGTTCCGAAAAACCCATCCCGCTGTCGGCTGGCGGGTGGACCTGCCGGATGCCCTGCCGGAGACACAGGAGATCGTCGACCTGACCGTCTACCGTTTCTTCCAGGAAGGCGTGACCAATGCCCTTCGCCACGGCAGCCCCACCCAAATCCTTGTGTCTCTGGGTCAGAAAACATCCGGCACCGGCACCATTCTGGTGCTGCAGGTGGAAGATGACGGCTCGGGCATGAGCGACAACACAAGCGAAGGACGGGGCCTCACCGCGATGCGTGACCGGATCAATGCCGTGGGCGGCAAGCTGATCATTGAAAAAACGGAGAGCGGCGGAACGAGACTGCTGTCCAGGGTTCCGCTGCTGTTATCTTCCGACACCCGGGAAGACCTGCAGGAGGCATCATGAAATCGGCTCTCGTCGTTGACGACCACCCGGTGACCCATCTGGGATGCAGCCAGCTTCTTCGCGAACTGGACTACGATCCGGTCGTGCGTGCCCTGACGGACCAGGAAGCCCTGGCCCAGGCCAAGTCGCACGCCCCCGGCCTGATCGTTCTCGATCTCGGCATGCCGGGTCTGGGAGGGCTGAACCTGATCGATCCCCTGTTGCGCCTGGCGCCGGATGCACGGATCCTGATCTTCTCGATGAACGAACAGGCTGCCTTCGTCACCAAGGCGCTGGCCGCAGGAGCGTCCGGTTACCTGCCCAAGAACTCGGGACCGGAAGATTTCCTCGAGGCGGTTCGGACGCTGGAAGCGGGGAAGATCTATCTTGCCCATGACATGGCCGTCGCCGTCGCCACCACCCGGATCGGTGGCCACGCCGACCCGCTGTCGATGCTGACGGACCGGGAGCATCAGGTTCTGCGCCTGCTGGGACAGGGAAAAGACCTTCAGTCGATCGCCGATGCGCTCCGGGTCAGCTACAAGACCGCGGCCAACGCCTCCTCCGCGATCAAGAAGAAACTCGGCACCAGGAGCACAACGGAACTGATCCGCTACGCGATTTCCGCCGGCGTGGTCAGTTAGGGCGTCAGGCATCCATTTAATCGCCCTCACGACGACAACCCCAGTTTCCCGATCACCGTCTGCATCGCGATCCGGAAGACCTGTTCGGACGCGTTCGGTTGCCCGTCGGGGCGGGTCATCATGCCGACGGGGCCCTTGGTCATGCCGGTGTCGAACGGCAGGCGGACGAGGTGGCCGTCGGCGGTTTCGTTCTGGACCACGCCGGAGGAGATGATCCAGACCGCATCGGTGCGGCGCGTATGGACGCGGCCGAAGGCGCCGGAGACGGTCTCGATCCGGTTCGGGATCTCACCGACGCCGCAGGCGATCAGGTAGCGTTCGACCAGCGGGCGAATGGCGGCGCCTTCCGGCGGATAGATGACCGGCCACTCGACGATGCGCTTGATGTCCGGGGCTTCCAACAGCGGATGGCCGGCGCGGACCACGAGATCGACCGTCTCCGAATAGAGCTGGGTGAAGGAAACCCCCTCCATGGTCGACGGGCGGCCGAGGCGGCCGATGACCAGGTCGAGTTCGCCCATCTTCAGCCGCTCGATCAGATAGGCATGCGGTCCGTCCACGATCTGGACAATCACATCCGGCGCCAGATCGGAAAACTCGATCATTACCGGCGGGATGAAACTCGTGGCGACACTCGGCAGCGCGCCGACCTTCAAGGTGGGGCGCGCAAGGTCGCCCTCGCGCTCGACCCCTTCCAGGCCCTGCTGCAGGCTGGCAAGGGAAATCTGCGCGAAATGCAGGAAGACCTTGCCTGGCCTCGTCAGCGCGATGCCGGCCCGGTTGCGGGTCATCAGCGTCGCGCCGACGATGTCCTCAAGCTCCTTCAGGGTCTTTGAAATCGCCGGCTGGGTCAGCGCCAGCTTGTCGGCCGCCAGCTTGAGACTGCGCTCCTGGGCGATCTCGACGAAACACTGGATGTGACGGAATTTGATACGCCGGTCGATCACGGGACCTTACTTTCCTTTTCCAGAAACAAAACCGCTCAATATCTCATTTTACTTCTCAATTTTGAACATTCAATATACCGATAATACGTGGAGGAAAACATGCGCACCCAAGTGGTCATCGTGGGGGGCGGCCCGTCCGGGCTGCTGCTCGGACAGCTCTTGCATCTCAAAGGCATCGAAACCGTCATTCTGGAACGGAAGACGCGCGACTATGTGCTCGCCCGCATCCGCGCCGGTATCCTGGAAACGGGGCTGGTCGACATGATGCGCGAGGCCGGCGTGGCGGAGCGTATGGACAAGGAATGCTTCATCCATAACGGCACCTGCATTTCCTACGAGAACGAGTTGTTCGCGGTCGATTTTCACAAACTGATCGGCAAGAACGTGGTGGTCTACGGCCAGACGGAAGTGACCCGGGACCTTTACGATGCCCGGGATGCCGTCGGCGCCAAAACGATCTTCGAGGCCGAAGACGTCCAGATCCACGACGCCGACCGGGACGCGCCCTATGTGACCTTCACCCTCGACGGCGCCGAGCAGAGGATTGACTGCGACTTCATCGCCGGTTGCGACGGCTTTCACGGTATCAGCCGCAAGACGATCCCGGACAATGTGCGTACGGACTACGAGAAGGTGTTCCCCTTCGGCTGGCTCGGCATACTCTCCGAGACACCGCCGGTGCATGACGAACTGATCTACGCCAACTCCAGCCGCGGCTTCGCGCTCTGCTCGATGCGCAACGAGAAGCTGTCGCGCTACTACGTCCAGTGCGAGCTGTCCGACAAGGTGGAAGACTGGAGCGACGAGGCCTTCTGGGACGAGCTGAAACGGCGCCTTCCGGAAGCTGTCGCCGACAAGCTGGTGACCGGACCGTCCATCGAGAAATCGATCGCGCCGCTCCGCTCCTTCGTCAGCGAGCCGATGCGCTGGGGCCGGCTGTTCCTGTGCGGCGACGCCGCCCACATCGTGCCGCCGACCGGAGCCAAGGGCCTCAACACCGCCGCCTCCGACGTGCACTACCTCAAGGAAGGCCTCGTGCGGTATTACAAGGACAAGGACAGCGAGGGCCTCGACAGCTATTCCGAAAAGGCCCTGGCCCGGATCTGGAAGGCGGAGCGCTTCAGCTGGTCGACCACCAACATGCTGCACCGGTTCCCGGACCAGTCCGCGTTCGACTTGAAGATGCAGCGGGCGGAGATCGAGTCGCTGCATCACAATGAGACCGCGCAGACCTGGTTCGCGCAGAATTATGTCGGGCTGCCCTACTGATGAGGATCGCGCGCCTGACATCCGCGGACCTGCACTGGCGTGAGGACGGCGATGCCAAGGGCCTGCCGATCGTGTTCGCCAATTCGCTCGGCACCGAGTTGAGGCTCTGGGACAAGCTCATCGACAGGCTGGGCGGCGAAGGCTACCGGCTGATCCGTTTCGACAAACGCGGCCATGGCCTGTCGTCCTGCCCGCAGGCGCCGTACACCATGGACGACCTGGTTCGGGATACGGAAGAGCTGCTGGACAGGCTCGGCGTGAGTTCCTGTGTTTTCGTCGGCCTTTCCATCGGCGGCATGATCGGGCAGAGCCTCGCCAGCCGTCAGCCGGAGAGGGTGAAGGGCCTGGTTCTGTCCAATACCGCGGCCAAGATGGGCGAGGCCGCCATGTGGCAGGAGCGGATAGGGCGTATCCGCGACGGCGGAATTGAAAGCCTTGCCGACCCCATTCTGGAGCGCTGGTTTTCCGAAGGCTTCCGAAACGGCGACGAATGCCTTGCCTGGCGGCACATGCTGACCCGGACGCCGACCGAAGGTTATATAGGCTGCTGCGAGGCAATCGCGGGAACCGACCTGACGGCCGCGACATCGGCCTTGCGCCTTCCCGTTCTCGGCATCGGCGGCTCGGACGATCTCGCCAGCCCGCCCGCCCTGGTGCGGGCCACGACCGACCTTGTTCCCGGCAGCCGCTATGTGGAGATCGCCGGAGCGGGGCACCTGCCCTGCGTCGAAAGGCCCGATGCCTTTTTCGACCATCTCATGACTTTCTTGAAGGAGGACCTCCATGTCTGATCGATTTACCAACGGCATGGAGGTTCGTCGGTCCGTTCTGGGCGAGGAGCATGTGGACCGGGCGGAGGCCGCGAAGACGGAGTTCGACGAACCGTTTCAGACGCTGATCACCGAAGGCGCCTGGGGCAACGTCTGGGCGTCCGACGGCATCAGCCGGCGTGAGCGGTCCATGCTCACGCTCGCGCTGCTTGCCGCGCTCGGCAACTTCGAGGAAATCGCCATGCATATCCGGGCGACAGCCCGCACCGGCGCCAGCAAGCAGGACGTGCTCGAAGCCTTTCAGCATGTCGCCATTTACGCGGGCGTTCCGCGCGCCAACCAGGCGCTCAAGATCGCCAGGGAAACCTACGCCGAGATGGAACGGAACAGCCAATAGACCCGTGACCCGGTCTGAGCAGGAGGAGAGATCATGAAACCAGGTCCATATTACCAGTGGGACAGACGACTGCACCCGCCAGCCAAGACGCCGGACTACAAGACCAGCGTCTCCCGGTCGCCGCAGTATTCGCTGATCAGCCTGGAAACATCGATCAACGAGATGACCGGGCCCCGGTTCGGGCATAACGACATCGATCCGCTCGACAACGACCTTCTTGGCAACTACGCCAAGCCGGGCGAGAGCCCCATCGGCGAGCGGATCATCCTGCACGGGCGCGTGCTGGACGAAAACGCGAAGCCGATCCCCAACACGCTGGTGGAAATCTGGCAGGCCAACGCGGGCGGCCGCTACCGCCACAAGAAGGACACCTATCTCGCGCCGATCGATCCGAATTTCGGCGGCTGCGGCCGCACGCTGACCGACGAGAACGGCTACTATTACTTCCGAACTGTGAAGCCCGGCGCCTATCCGTGGCGCAACTGGGTGAACGACTGGCGCCCGGCCCATATTCACATGTCGATCTTCGGCTCGGCCTTCGCACAGCGGCTGATCACCCAGTGCTATTTCGAGGGCGATCCGCTGATCCCGAGATGCCCGATCGTGCAAACGATCCCGGATCCGGACGCCATCGAGCAGCTGACCGCAAAGCTCGACTACAACGGCACCATCCCCCTCGACACCATCGCCTACAAGTTCGACATCGTGCTGCGCGGACGCCGCTCGACCCTGTTCGAAAACCGCCTGGAGGGCAACTGATCATGCCGCAGGAGCTGAACTATCTGAAACAGACCGCCTCCCAGACCGCCGGTCCCTACGTCCATATCGGTCTGGCACCGGGCGCCGCCGGTTTCGACATCTACCGCCAGGAGCTGGGCTGGGACATTGCGGGACCGAACGCCAAGGGCGAACGCATCCGCATCGAAGGCCTCGTCATCGACGCGACCGGCTCGCCGATCAAGGATGTGCTGCTCGAGGCCTGGCAAGCCAACGCGGACGGCATCTACGCTCATCCGGAACATCCGGGCGAGGTTGAGGAAGGTTTCCGCGGCTGGGGCCGGGTGATCACAAACTTCGAAACCGGCGAATGGGGCTTCGACACGATCAAGCCGGGCCCGGTCACCGATCTGAACGGCAAGGTCTCCGCGCCGCATATCAGTCTGTGGATCGTCGCGCGCGGCATCAATATCGGCCTTCAGACCCGGATCTATTTCGAGGACGAAGCGGCGGCCAACGCGGCCGACCCGGTGATCAACACGATCGAGTGGGAAAAGCGCAGGGCGACCCTGATCGCGAAGAAGACCGAACGGGACGGCAAGACGGTCTACCGGTTCGACGTCAAGCTGCAAGGGGAAGACGAAACGGTCTTCTTCGATATCTAGACAAGAGTTTTCCGCAGCCTAGACTGCGGGAGACATGCAAAAACCTCATCCCGAGGAAGCCGGCAAGACTGCCTCGAAGGATCGGCACCGGGTGTCCGGGCCTGCCGCCCACCTTCGAGCCGAACCTTCCGGGTCTCCTCAGGATGGGAATATCCGGCGTTGCGAGGAAGCGGCCGGCCTGTCTGAGGCTGCCGGCGGACCGATCGAACGGGTGACAAGAGAGCGAAATGACCAAACCCTGCATCATCTGCGTCGCGATCACAGGATCGCTCCCCAAAAAGGAAAACAATCCGGCAGTGCCGATCACGGTTGCCGAGCAGGTGGAAAGCACCCAGGAGGCGTTCGAGGCGGGCGCGAGCATCGTGCATGCCCATGTGCGCAACGACGACGAGACGCCGTCCTCCGACCCGGAAAAATTCGCTCGCCTCAAAGAAGGGCTGGAAAAGCACTGCCCGGGAATGATCGTTCAGTTCTCGACCGGCGGCCGCTCCGGCGCCGGCAAGACACGCGGCGGCATGCTGCCGCTTGAGCCTGACATGGCCTCGCTTTCCGTCGGCTCCAACAATTTCCCGACACGCGTCTACGAAAACCCGCCGGATCTGGTGGACTGGCTCGCGAGCGAAATGCGCGAACACCACATCAAGCCGGAGATCGAAGCCTTCGACCTCAGCCACATCCACCAGGCTGCGGCGATGAACAGGGACGGCCGCATTCCCGGCAAGCTTTATGTGCAGTTCGTCATGGGTGTGAAAAACGCCACGCCCGTCGACCGGGACGTGTTCGATTATTACATCAAGACGGTTCAGCGCCTGGCTCCGGAGGCCGAATGGTGCGCCGCCGGGATCGGGCGCCATCAGATTACGGTCAACGAGTGGTGCATTGCCTCCGGCGGGCACACCCGCACAGGACTTGAGGACAATATCCGGCTCGACAAGGATCATCTTGCGCCGTCCAATGCCACTCTCGTCAAAAGGGCCGTCGAGCTTTGCGACAAATACGAGCGGCCGGTCGCAACCTGGCAGCAGGCGCGCGAGATTCTCGAGATCCCGCTGAAAGCGGCCTGATCCCGGCTTCCTTTCCTCAAGCCTCCGTGTGACCCATGCCCGTATCCCTGTTTTCCAGCCCGATCTATTCCGGTCTCTTCTCGGACGAGGAGCTCTCGGAGCTTTTCGGCGATGCCAGCGATATCGCCCATATGATCGCGTTCGAGCGCGCGCTCGCCCGGGTGCAGGGGCGGCTTGGGGTCATTCCCCACGCCGCGGCCGAGGAAATCGACAGCAAGCTTGAGACTGCCGCTCCAGATCCCGCCGGACTGACTGCCGGAACGCTTTCCGCCGGCGTGCCGGTTCCGGCCCTCGTTGCCCAGCTGCGCAAACTGGTCGGCGGCGAGGCAGGCCAGTGGCTCCACTGGGGCGCCACCACCCAGGACGTGATGGATACGGCGCTGGTCCTGCAACTCAGGGCCTGTTTCGGGCTCTATGAGGCGAGACTTGCCCGGTTGATCGATACGCTCGAGACGGCAAGCAACCGATTTTCCGATCAGCTCCTTGCCGGGCGCACGCGCAGCCAGATCGCAACGCCGATCACCCTCGGCTACCGGATCGCCCAGTGGGCCCACCCCCTTATTGACGCTGAACAGGCCCTTGCAGGCTTGCGCGAAACGGTCCTGAAGGTGCAGTTCGGCGGTGCCTCGGGTGTGAATGGCGCCATCGCACCGGACGGGATGCTGGTATCGGACAAGCTTGCCCTGGAACTCGGTCTTCAGCCGAGCCCGTCCTGGCATCTCAACAGATCCCCGCTCCTCGCCCTCGCCTGCTGGCTGCAACAGGTGAGTTCCGGTCTCGCCAAGATGGCGGGCGATCTGGTGCTGCTCGGCCGCAGCGACATCGCCGAGGTGTCGAGCGGCACGGGCGGCGGGTCTTCGACCATGCCGCAAAAGGCCAATCCGATCCAGGCCGAGACCATCCTGGGGCTCAACCAGATCGCCATTGCGGCCCATGCCGGCCTGACCGCCACCGCCAATCCCAACGAGGAGCGCGACGGCGCCAAGTGGCCGCTCGAATGGCACTTCCTGCCGCAAATGCTGCTCGCAACGGGCACCGCCCTGCGCCACGCGCAGAGCCTCGCCGAAACCCTTTCCCCCAAGCCGGACGCCATCGCGGCGACCTTCGCCGCCAATCCGGAAATCATGGCGGAGACCGCGAGCTTCGTGCTGGCGAAAGCCGGCGTGCCCCGCGCGCAGGCCAAGGACCTCGTCGCCGCCGCCAGCTCCGACCCTCTCCCCTTTGTCGAGGCTCTAACGAAACACTGTCCCGTGCGGATCGACTGGCAGGTGGCCCTCGACCCGAGCGAGGTGATCACGCCCGCGAAGGAGATGTCCGCCCGGATCTTTTCAAAGCGCGTGAAGGACCAGGCCCTCTCCACCGTACGCCCCTGAGGCATCGAAAGGCGCCCTGATCACCCTGCTCCTGAGGAAGCCACAGCGGAGATCCGGCACCCCTTTCTCCCGTAAATAAAAAGTCCCGGCGCAGGGCCGGGACGGTTCAATAACTCAACGGCTGGTCGGATTGTACCGATCGCGCTACCGCAGTACGTGCGGCAGCCAGAGCGTGATCGCCGGAAAGCTGACCAGCAGGACCACGCGCAGGATTTCGGCGCAGAAAAACGGGGCCACCCCCTTGAAGGTCTCGATCATCGGCGTGTCGCGGGCCAGCGACGAAATCACGAAGACGTTCATGCCGACCGGCGGTGTGATCAAGCCCAGTTCCACAACGATAAGCGCCAGAACGCCAAACCAGATTTTCAGGTCCTCCGTGCTCATGCCGTAGCCCGCCCCGTCGGCACCCTGATACAGGCCGCCGTTGATCTCGACCAGAACCGGCCAGAAGAAGGGGATCACCAGCAGGATCATGGAAAGACTGTCCATGAGACAGCCGAGCAGGATCAGCGCGATCAGGAGCAGCACCATCACCGTCATCGGCTCCAGTCCGGAGCCAGCGATCCAGGCCGCGGTTTCCTGCGGCAGTCCGACGCGCGACATGAAGATCTTCAGAAGTTCCGCGCCCAGGATAATCAGATAGATCATGCCGGAAGTGCCCGCGGTTTCCTTGAGCGCGGCGATGAAGTCCTTCCAGGACAGGTTGCGCTGCAGAATACCGAAGGCGAACACAAGGAATACGCCAACCGCGGCGGCCGGCGTCGGGTTGAACAAGCCAAAATAGATGCCGCCGATCACCAGGCCGAAAATGACCAGGACGGGGATCATGCCGGCGGTTGCCTCCACGAATTCCCGGCGGCCGGCAACGCCGCCTTTCGGACCGGATTCCGGTTTGATCGCGACGTAGATCGCGATCGTCAAAAGGAACAGGATGACGGCGAGAAAACCGGGAAGAAAGGCCGCCATGAACATCGTGACGATATTCGCCTCGACGATGACCGCGTAGATGATCAGGACCACGGAAGGCGGAATGAGAATGCCAAGCACACCGCCGGCCGCAAGCGTTCCGGTCGCGAGCGCACCGGAGTAATTGTAACGCTTGAGTTCCGGCAGGGCGACCTTGCCCATGGTCGAGGCGGTCGCAAGAGAGGAGCCGCAAACGGCGCCGAAGCCGGCACAGCCCGCAATCGCGGCCATGGCCGTGCCGCCGCGCAGCCAGCCGAGCCAGGCATTGGCGCCGCGGAACAGGGCCTGGCTGAGCCCGGTCTTGGAGGCAATCGCCCCCATCAGCACGAACATGGGCACGACCGACAGGTCGTAGATGGAGAACTGACCATAAGCCAGGGTCTTGAGCTGACTGAGAACCGGCCGCCAACCGTTGACCATGACGATACCGGTCCCGCCGACCAGGATCATTGCGTAGGCGATCGGCATCCGGATCGCGATCAGGAAAACGAGAACCGCGAGGCCGCCCAGCCCGAGCACAAGTGCGTCCGTCATTTTTTTATTGTCCTTTCGACAGCACTGTCAGGTCACGCGTCAGGGTGACGAAGGCGGCGAGAGCCAGCAACGCGAGAGAAACCAGAATGGGCACGAAAGCCAGCCAGTGGGGGATCTGGAGGATCGTCGTGGTGTAGTCGTATTCCTTCTGGTCCAGCATACCGAAATACATGCGCCAGAGGAGCAGGACCGCGAACCCGAGCGCAACAAGGGACCCCAGCATGGTGAAGAAGGCGACGGTCCGCCTGGATGCCGCCGAAGTGAAGATATCGGCGGAGACATTCGCACCGACAAGCTGGCAATAGGGCAGGAACGAAAAGACCGCAACGGCGACGCCCATTTCGGTGAGCTCGAAATCGCCCGGAAAGGGCGAGCCGAAGATCGACGATCCGATGATGGAAATCATGTTCACCGCCACCACCAGAAGCAGAACAATGCCGCCGAGCAGCGCCCAGACGGTAATCAGCCGGGCGGCGGCTCCGAAAAATCCGGAGCCGCTTTGAGCGTAGGATGCCGACATCAGTTGGACGTGTGGCTTTTGACCGCGGCCTTGGCTTTTTCAACCAGTGCGGCGCCGTCGATGCCCTTCGCGGAGACTTCTTCCACCCACCGGTCGACGATCGGCGCGAGCGCCTCGTCAAAGGCAGCGGTTTCTTCCGGGGTCAGAACAATGTGCTCGTTGCCGGCTTCGACAGCGAGGTTGATGCCGAAATCGTCGGCTCCTTCCCAGATCTTACCGACCTGGACCGGCCAGTCTCCTCCGGACGCGTCCCGGAAGGCCTTCTGGACGTCTTCCGGCAGACTTTCCCAACGATCCTTGTTCATGGAAACCTGAAACGTCGTGTTGCCGAAGCGCGTCTTGTCGGCGCCTTCGATCTGGTATTTCGTCTGCTCCTGAATCTTCAGCGGGGGGATGATTTCCCAGGGAATGAACGCCCCGTCAATCACACCCTTCTGCAGGGCGGTCGGCAATTCCGGAACCGGCATGGCGACCGGCGCCGCGCCGAGCGCTTCGATGACCCAGGCACCGGTCCGGGTCGGGATGCGGATTTTCTTGCCCGCCAGGTCCGCCGGGCTGCGCACCGGAGTTTCGGTCATGTGAATGCCCTGGCCGGCGTGAACGTGCAGGAACATGACCTCGACGCCCTTGTAGTCGCCCTTCAGGTCCGTCTCATAAAGCTCCATGAGCGCCTGGTTGGTGGCCGCGGCATCGTTGGTGTGAACGCCGGGAAGTTCGAACACTTCCGTGCGCGGGAAGAGACCCGGCGTGTAGCCGTTCACAGTCCAGATCAGATCGACGACACCGTCCCGGACCTGGTTGATCAGCTCCGGCGGACGGCCGCCGAGTGTCATGGCGGGATAGATTTCGATCGCGACCTTGCCGCCGGAATTTTCCTCGACCTGCCTGGCCCAGGGCTCAAGCATCTTCGTGTTCGCCGGAGACTTCTCACCCAGGAAGTGATGCAGCTTGAACTCGTACTCGGCTGCTCCGGCCGATGTCGCGCCCAAGGCGAACAGCGCCGCGCTCAAGAGCGCTTTTTTCAGATTGATCATATTTCCTCCTCCTCGGGAAATCCGTTTACAGGCCGGCTTCGTGTGTTTCCAGCCGGTCCGATTTCCCCGTTGCGACGATCCGCCGGACGCCATCCGACAAACGGAGCACGGTCCGGCCGGTCTTGAAAAGTGAAAATGCCGGAACAGACGGCCCAGCGGATTTACAGTCACTTTCCAATCCTCCAACCACCATCTTTATTAATTGAAATGGTGATGTAAATTGAGTTATCGAGCGTTATACTTTCCATATTTCGAAACAAAGTTTCCGCCGATTTCATCCGACACCTCCAGAAGCCTGCGCCTGGCCCGGTCGGTGAAAGTCTTGTCAAAGCGGCTTAACATGCCGAAGACGGACAAGGACATGATCATCTCCCCGGTGCCGCTCCTTACCGGAACCGCGACGGCGGCAATGTCGGGTTCATTGTCGCCAAGGTTCAGCGCGTAGCCTCTTTCCCGGATTTCGTTCAACTCCCGCGCCAGCTTTTCCATGTCGGAAGACTCCGGCGCCTGTCCGTTCAAGATGGCTGTCTGCTGGAGCAGCGCGCTACGCTCCTCTTCCGGCATGAAGGCCAGCCAGAGCTTGCCTTGCGCCGTGTGCCGAAACGGCAAGGCGGTACCCGTTTTCACGACGACCGAGACAGGCCGGCCGCTTTCCGCGACAGCGACGCAAACCGGGCCGAGACGGCTCAACCGGCAGACCATGACCGATTCAGCCATTTCGCGACTCAAATCGTCCAGAAGCGGTTTGACGAAGGCGGGCAACGGATTCATGCGCTCGGCCAGACGTCCCAGCTGCTCCAGCCTGGGGCCCAGGCCGAACACACCCCGGCGCACGGAGGTCAGGGCACCGACATGCTCCAGCGTCAACAGGAACCGGTGGGCCGTGGAGGCATTGAGGTCAAGCTGCCTGGCCACGGTCGCCGCAGAGGCTTCCGGCCGGTCCTCGTCGAACAATGCCAGTATTTCAAACGCCTTGATCAGGGATCCGTTTAACGGCGTGCTCACCCGGTCAAACCTCGTGTTTCGGTTGAGTTGTCTCGCACCGCCCGGAATCGATCCGGACAATCTTGACGATCATAACGAACTAACTCAAAATATGAAATATAAATCTTATATTTTGAGATTTTAATCCGATCTCATCCTGCCTCTCATTCACCATGCGCAAAACCGGCGACAGCGCTTCAGTGGAGACCCGACATGCCCGAACTATCCGAAAACCCGAAACTCACGGCCGGAGGCGCCCTGTTCGGAAAGCTGAAAGCGCTCGGCATCGACTATGTCTTCGTCAATTCCGGAACCGATTTTCCGCCGATCATCGAAGGTCTGATCGCGGCCTCGCAAAGCGGCATCGAACTGCCCACGCATGTGACGGTGCCGCACGAACATGTGGCGCTCGGCATGGCGCACGGCCACTACCACATCTCCGGAAAGATCCAGGCGGTCATGCTGCACACCAACGTGGGCCTGTCCAACGGCGCCACGGGGGCAATCAATGCCTGGTGCGATCAGATCCCGATGTTTCTGATGTCCGGGCGCACGCCGGTGATGGAGAGCACACGGTTCGGTGCCCGCACCGTTCCCATCGGCTGGGGCCAGGAAATGTTCGACCAGACCGCCCTGGTGCGCGAGGTCACCAAATGGGACTACGAACTGCGGTTTCCCGAGCAGGTCGCGGAACTGTTCGACCGGGGCTGGGCCATCGCGAATTCCACACCGAAGGGCCCGGTCTACCTGAGCCTTCCGCGAGAAGTCCTGTGCGAGGAAACACCCCCGGAAGGGCTCGATGCGCCGTCTCGCATGGCGCCGGCCGTTACCGCGCCCGCGCGGGAGGAGCTGGCACAGGCCGCGAAGCTGCTGGCGGAGGCCGAAAACCCGCTGGTCATCAGCCAGCGCGGCGCCGGATCGGAAGAGGCCTTTGCCGCGCTCGGCGACTTGCTGAGCGAGTGGGCCATTCCCTTGTCGCACTACTGGGCGAACAAGCTCTCGGTTCCTCTGAGCCACCCGATGCAGATCGGCGCGGCACCGGAGGATTTTCTGGCCCAGGCCGATGTGGTTCTGGTGATCAATTCGCTCGCGCCCTGGTGGCCGGACAAGGTCACCCTTCGCGACGATGTGAAGGTCATCCACCTGGGCCCCGACCCGCTGTTCAGCCGCACCCCGATCCGCAACTTCCAGGCAGACCTTGCGCTTGCCGGCGACACCGCGACCTCACTGGTGGCGCTGATTGAGGAAATGAGCAGCCTGCCGCGCAACGCCGCCTCGCTCGAAAAACGCCGCCAGCGCATTTCGGAGTACTCCGCCGCCAGACGCAAGACCGTCGTGGACATCGCGGAGCGGGGCAAGGGCAGCCCCATGTCGAAGGAGTGGGTCAGCCACTGCCTCGGCAAGGCGATCAAGGGACACAAGGCAACCGTCTTTCAGGAGCTTGGCTGCCCGCTCGAGCCGCTCGATCTGGACAGTCACAACAGCTACTTCCAGGAACCTCATTCGGGCGGTCTTGGCTGGGGCCTTCCGGCCGCGCTCGGAGCCCAGCTCGCGGATCCCGACCGCCTGATCTTCGCGACCATGGGCGACGGCAGCTACATGTTCGCCAATCCGACCGCGTGCCATCAGGTCGCCGAGGCCCTCGAACTGCCCGTGATCACACTGGTTCTGAACAACGAGGAATGGGGCGCCGTGCGGCACTCGGTCGTCGGAACCTACCGGGGCGGTCTCGCCAGCCAGGCGAACGACGTCCCACTGACCTCGCTCCGGCCGAGCCCGGATTTCACCAAGACGGCGGAGGCAAGCCGGGCCTATACCGAGACGGTATCCGACGGCGAAGCACTGCCGGCGGCGCTCGAACGGGCCATCGAGGTCGCCCAGATCGAAAAGCGGCAGGTTCTCCTTAACATCGCCATCGAGCGCGTCACGCCTGGATAGGCTCTTCTCCGGCATCAGGGCGGGTGGGCTCCCCCCCCCTGAAAGCTGAATGATGTGGACCCGTATCCTTGGTATTAGACCTTGCCGCGACCGGCCCGTCGTATAAGGTTCCGGTCACCGGCAAAGCCGACCGGCCAGTCGAACAGGGCCACGGAAACACGATGACCAGCAGCAGGAAAGCATTCGTCGGCGCCGAGATCTTCGACGGTTCGCAGTTTCATGAAGACGCTGCGCTTGTGACCGGGAACGGCAGGGTTCTTGGAATCCAGGCGCTCAATGAAGTTCCCGGCACCACCGAAAAAATCGTGCTGGACGGCGGCATTCTTGCCCCCGGTTACGTGGATCTGCAGGTGAATGGCGGCGGTGGCGTCATGTTCAATTCCGCTCCGACCGTCGAGACGCTGACCCGAATGGCCCAGGCCCATGCGCGCTCCGGCGCGACGTCCATCCTGCCGACGCTCATTACCGATACGCCCGAGGTCACGGCCCGGGCGGTCGAGACGGTGGCGCTGGCGGCAAGCAAGGTTCCGGGCATCGCCGGGCTTCATCTGGAAGGCCCTCATCTGGCCCTGTCGCGCAAGGGGGCGCATGATGCAACCCTGATCCGCCCGATGACGGCAGGCGACCTCGACGCGCTCGTTCAGGCGGCGAAGCGCCTTCCTGTTCTGAAGGTGACGGTTGCGCCGGAAGCCGTGACACTTGAGCAGATCCGCGCTCTTTCCGACGCCGGTGTTCTTGTCTCGATCGGGCATACGGATTGCTGCTATTCGGACTTAGCGGCGGCTGCCGAGGCGGGCGCCAGATGTGTCACCCACCTCTTCAACGCCCAGAGCCAACTCGGCAACCGCGAACCGGGCGTCGTCGGCGCCGCCCTTCAACTCGGCGCGCTGTCCGCCGGACTGATCGCCGACGGGATCCATGTCCATCCGGCCTCCATGTCCGTGGCGCTCCACGCCAAACAGGGACCCGGACAGATCTTTCTGGTCAGCGACGCCATGGCGACCGCCGGGTCGGACATCGACAGCTTCACGCTTAATGGCCGCGAAATCCGGCGGGAGACCAACCGCCTGACCCTTGCCGACGGCACGCTGGCAGGCGCGCATCTGGACCTGACCACGGCGATCCGGAACGTGGTCGAATTGTGCGGCCTTCCCCTTGAAAAGGCGCTTGCCATGGCGACCTCCGTTCCGGCCGCCCTGATCGGCAGGGACACGGACATCGGCACGCTGCGGCCCGGCGCGCGGGCGGACATGGTACTGCTGTCTGAGGATCTCGAACTGATGTCCGTCTATCTGAACGCGGAGAAGGCTCTCTTTGAAACCCCGTGACCCGGCATCCGCGAAACCCTTGCCGGTATCAACGCTGACGGATGGGAGAGCTCAGACCCGGCCCCCCTCGCCGCTTACCTTTTCGACAGCTCGCCGGAGGCGAAAAGGGCCGCCCCCAGAAGCGCGCTGTTTCCGGGGAGGCTGGCCGCGACCAGAGACGGGGCTTGGTCCGGCGTCAGAATGCGCGCGCGCATTTCCTGTTCCAGTGCACGCAGGAGCTTGTCGTTTCCGGCGAGCCCCCCGCCTGCGACGAGGATGGAGGGATCGATCAGGTTGACGATGCCGGCCAGCGCGCCGCCGACGATGTCCAGATAGATATCCAGCGTCTCCAGCGCTCCAGCATCTCCGGCTTCCCAGTCCCTCAAGATCTCGAAACTGCAGCTCCGCCGACCGGTGAATTCCAGGTGCAGCCGCTCCAGGCCGCGCGCGCCCCCATAGACATCGATGCACCCGGTCTGGCCGCAACCGCATCTCCAGCGCGGCAAAGGTCTTCCCGTCCGCATCGCGGACGCCGGTCCATGGCCCCATTCGCCGGCCAGCATGCCTGCCCCTTGCAGGAGATGCCCGTCCACGACGACGGCGCCACCGACACCCGTTCCCAGGATAACCGCGAAAACGGATGAGTGATCCGCGCCCGCTCCAAGGCTTGCTTCCGCAAGACCGAAGGCGTTGGCATCGTTGATCAGAAACACCGGCTTACCCGTCTCGCGCTCCAGATCCTCCCGGAATGGACGCCCCGCGAGACAGGGAATGTTGGCCGCCCGGACCACGCCGGCTTTCGGATTGACCAGTCCGGCAATCGAAACTCCGGCCGCCTCCGCCTCACTGGGCACGTTCCCCACGATCGTCCGCAGCAATGCGGCATAGTCCTCGACGGGTGTCGGGATCGAGGACACGCCGTCAGAGGGCAAACGGCCGGATGCTGCCATAAAAACCGTTGAAGACGCGATCTTGGAACCGCCGATATCGAAAACGGATATCACTGCCACGCACCTTGTCCTCACACCCAGGGGAAGGGAAACGCTTTAGCCGGTCTGTATCCCATAGCACCACGGCGAAACACAATGGTGCGATCAACGAATTCTATACCCCGGTGTCCTTGAACAACGTGACGACATGCTCCTGCGCCACGCCGATGTGATGGCGCAGCGCCTCGTTCAGTTCCGCCCGGTCGCGCTTTTCCAGCGCCTCCAGAATCGGCCGGTGGGTTTCGGCGATCCGGTGCGGGTCGTCGTAGAGCTTGCCGATCAGCGTGATGCCGGTGCGCATTTCCACGGCGAGATCGTCATAGACCTTGAGCAGACGCGCGTTCCCGGCGAAGGCGCACAGCATTCGGTGAAAGGTGAAATCCTCGAAGATCTGCTCTTCTATGGACCCCGCGTCGGCGAGCTTGAACAGCTTGTTCACCTGCTCTGTCAGAACGTCCAGCTCGGTGTCGCCAATCCGCTGCATGGCCAGGTCGGCGGCATGGATTTCAAGCCCCAGGCGCAATTCGTAAATGTCGTCGAGGTCGTCGGCGGTCAGCGTGCGCACGAAGAAGCCGCGGCGGGGACTCGAAACGACCAGGCCCTGGCTCTCCAGCAGCCGTGCCGCCTCGCGAACCGGGGCCCGGCTTGTACCGAATTCGCGCGACAGCTTCAGTTCCGTCAGCCGCTCGCCGGGCTTCAATCGTCCCTCGGCAATCGCGTTGCCGATTTCCCGGGCGATCTGCTGCACGAGGTCCGTTGTTTCGAGTGCTGAAAACATGCCCTAATTTGCCCAGTTCCGGTGCTGCCCAAAAACCGGACAGCGTGTTCGTTCCAGCTTCGCCTCAAGGGACCGATCACCCTCAAAACGCGTCTCGCCGGCGCAGAAAGGCGCCGGAAAGGTTGCATATTTCCCGTGCAATCGCGGTCAGCGCTCAAGGGAAAGACGGCTATCCTTGCCTAAAAATTGTTTTTTGTCGACAATTGACAGTTTGTCGCGGCTATGTTTGCGTAGCACGTAAAAATACGGAACGGAACAGGGCACCCGCCTCCGGACAACCTTCAAGATGCCGCATCCGCGGCAGCAGGGCAGATCTTAGGTCATGACACAAATTTCAGCGATTCCCAGCACGGACGGCCAGGCCAAGGAACGAATCGAACTCGCCGCCGCTTACCGGCTGATCGCCCATTTCAACATGGACGACAGTATCTTCACCCACATCTCCGCCAAGGCGCCGGAAGACGAGGGCGAGAACGCGTTCCTGATCAATCCCTACGGGCTCAGGTTCGACGAGGTTTCGGCCGGGACCCTGGCGACCGTCGACATCGACGGCAACATCCTGCGCGACGCCTACGGCGCGGGCATCAACAAGGCGGGCTTCACCATTCACAGCGCCGTTCACGCCGCCCGGCCGGACGTGCATTGCGTGCTGCACACCCACACCTCGGCGGGCGTCGCGATCTCCTCCATGGAGGAAGGCATCCTGCCGCTCAACCAGTGGTCCCTTCAGTTCCATAACCGGACCGCCTTCCACGACTACGAGGGTATCGCGCTCGATCTCGGCGAACGGGAACGGCTCGTCGCCGATCTCGGGGACCGCAATGTCATGATCCTGCGCAATCACGGCCTTCTGACCTGCGGCCGCACGGTCGGCGAGGCCTTTGCCCTGATGTTCAACCTTGAGCGGGCCTGCAAGGCGCAGCTTGCCATCATGTCCTCCGGCGGCACCCCGCGAAAGATCGACGCGGAACTCGCCGAAAAGACCGCCCAGCAATACGAGAGCTGGGACAAACACCATTCCGGCAACAAACCGGATCCACAGTGGGATGCCTTCCAGCGTCTCGCCATCAAGCACTATCCAGACCTTGTGAACTGATCACAAGGTTCGGCACTTCCAGACCCGAACCATCAGCAAACGGCGCGAAAAGAGACCAAATCGAACCAGGTCCGAGCGCCGGAAACCGAGGGGAACTCAAGAATGCTGAAAAGACTTGCCAGTATGGCCGCGATTCTCGCCGTGGCCGCCGGGACGGCGTCCGCCGAGCCGGTTTCCGGAGGACGCGCGAATGTCGTCATCCAGCCCGAGCCGCCCAGCCTCATGCTGGGTCTCGTCCAGAACGGACCGACCCAGATGGTCGCAGGCAACATCTACGAAAGCCTTCTGCGCTACGACGAGAACCTGGAACCGCAGCCGCAGCTGGCGAAATCCTGGGACATCGCGGAAGACGGCCTGACCTACACATTCCATCTCTACGACAATGTCAAATGGCATGACGGCGAGCCCTTCTCCGCTGACGATGTGGTCTTTTCCGCCGACATTTTCCTGCGCGAAAGCCATGCCCGTCTTCGCAACTCCCTGAAATACGTGGAGTCGATCACCGCGCCGGACGCCAACACCGTTGTCTTCAAGCTGAAGGAACCCTTCGGGCCGTTCATCGGCATCTTCGAAGGCGGCACCATGCCGATCGTGCCCAAGCACATCTACGAAGGCACCGACTACAAGACCAACCCGGCCAACAACACGCCGATCGGCACCGGTCCGTTCAAGTTCGTCGAATGGGTCAAGGGTTCCCATATCCTTCTGAAGAAGAACGAAGACTACTACGTCGACGGTCTGCCCTATCTCGACGAGATCTACTGGCACATCATCCCGGACGCCGCCTCGCGCGCCGTTGCTTTCGAGACCGGTGTTGTCGACATCCTGCCCGGCGGGTCGGTCGAGAACTTCGACGTCGGCCGTCTGACCGAACTTGAAAACACCTGCGTGACCGACAAGGGCTGGGAATTCATCGGTCCGCTGTCCTGGCTTTGGCTGAACAACAACGAAGGCCCGACCGCCGACAAGCGCTTCCGTCAGGCCGTGATGTACGCCATGGACCGCGAGTTCGCCAAGGATGCGCTGTGGAACGGTCTCGGCAAGGTTGCTACCAGCCCGGTTTCCTCGTCCACGCGTTTTTACACCGACGATGTGACCAAATACGACTATAATCCGGAAAAGGCCAAGGAACTGCTGGCCGAGATGGGTTACGACGGGACCCCGGTTCGTCTGCTGCCGCTGCCTTACGGCGAAACCTGGCAGCGTTGGGCGGAAGCCATCAAGCAGAACCTGGAAGAGGTCGGCATCAAAGTCGATATGGTGGCAACCGACGTCGCAGGCTGGAACCAGAAGATCAGCGAGTGGGACTACGACATGGCCTTCACGTACCTCTACCAGTACGGCGATCCGGCACTGGGCGTCGGCCGGACCTACATCTCCTCCAACATTGCCAAGGGCTCGCCCTGGAACAACGTGGAAGGCTACAAGAACCCGAAGATCGACGAACTCTTCGCGGCGGGCGCGACCGCGGTCGGCAAGGACGCACGGCAGAAGATCTATACCGAAGCCCAGCAGATCCTGACCGAGGACGTTCCGGTGGCCTGGCTTCTGGAACTCGGCTTCCCGACCATCTACCGCTGTAACGTCAAGGACCTCGTGACCACCGCCATCGGTATCAACGACGGCTTCCGCGACGCCTATATCGAAAAATAAGCCGACAGCCTCTTCCGCGCGGGGCTCCAGACCCCGCGCGGGCACCCCATAATAATAAAACGGTTCCAGAGGACAGATGCTGCGCTTCATCGCCCTTCGCCTGGTCAAGGCGGCGGTCATCCTGATCGCCATCGTGACGCTGAACTTCTTTCTCATTCACGCAGCGCCCGGCGACCCCGCCGCCGTCATGGCCGGTGAGGCCGGCGCCGCGGACGAGATTTTCCTGCAACAGCTCAAGGAGCAGTTCGGGCTCGACAAGCCGCTGCTGACCCAGCTCGGCATCTATCTGGCCGGTGTGGTTCAGCTCGATCTCGGCTTTTCCTACCGTCAGCAGATGCCCGTGGCCGAGCTGATCTGGGACCGGCTTCCGGCAACCCTGCTCCTGACGACCGCGGCCTTCGTCATCTCGCTTGTCCTCGGCACACTCGCCGGCGTGCTGGCGTCCGCCCGGGTCGGCAAGTGGTCGGACACGCTCATTTCCACGGTCGCCCTGCTCTTTTACGCCACACCGCTCTACTGGGCCGCTCTGATGGCGGTGCTTCTGTTTTCCGTCCAGCTCAACTGGCTGCCCGGGTTCGGTTACGAGACCGTCGGCGGCAATTACACCGGGTTCGCCCGCGTGCTCGACATCGCCCAGCATCTGATCCTGCCCGCCTCGACCCTCGGCCTGTTCTTCATGGCGGTCTACATGCGCATGACCCGCGCCTCGATGCTGGAAGTCTCGACCCTCGACTTCGTCAAGACGGCCCGCGCCAAGGGTTTGAAACCGGGCCTCATCCAGAGGCGCCACATCTTCCGCAATGCCATGCTGCCGGTTGTCACCCTTGCAGGCCTTCAGGCCGGACAGCTCGTCGGCGGCGCGGTGCTGACTGAAACGGTCTTCGCCTGGCCGGGTATCGGCCGGCTGATGTTCGACGCTCTCGCCCAGCGCGACTACAATGTTCTCCTCGGCGTCTTCTTCGTTTCCGCCGCCATGGTGCTTCTCTTCAACCTGGTCACCGACATCCTCTACCGGGTTGTCGACCCGAGAATAAGGGCATCGTGATGCGGGATTTCTGGTCCAGATTCAAACGCAACCGGGGCGCCGTGGCGGGCCTCGCGATCCTTGTGATCGTGGTCGCCGTCGCCGCACTCGCTCCCGTCCTGTTTCCGCAATCGCCCTGGAAAATGGTTCAGCGGCCGTTCCTGCCGCCATTGACCATGGACGCCCTGCCGCTCGGCACCGACGCGCTTGGACGCAACGTGCTGTCGGGCCTTGCCTACGGCGCCCAGGTCTCCCTTCTGATCGGACTGGTCTCCACCGTGGTGTCGCTCCTGATCGGCATTCCGATCGGTGCCCTTGCCGGCTATTTCGGCGGGTGGGTCGACGATGGACTGATGCGGTTCACCGAGTTCTTCCAGACGGTGCCGAACTTCGCGCTCGCCATCGTGCTCGTCGCCATTTTCGAGCCGAGCGTGCAGTCGATCATCGGCGCCATCGCCATCGTCAGCTGGCCGCCGGTCGCGCGTCTCGTGCGCGGCGAGGTGCTGTCGCTGCGTTCGCGCGAATACGTGGAAGCCGCGATCCTTTCGGGCCAGAAGAACAGCACCATCATTCTGCGCCAGATCCTGCCGAACACATTGTCGCCGATCATCGTGCTGGCGTCCCTGATGGTCGCGACCGCCATCCTTCTGGAATCCTCCCTCTCCTTCCTGGGGCTTGGCGATCCGAACCTGATGTCCTGGGGGTACATGATCGGCGCCGCGCGCACCGTGATCCGCCAGGCCTGGTGGCTCTCCTTCTTTCCGGGCTTCGCGATCCTGATGACGGTGCTCGCCCTCAATCTCATCGGCGAAGGGCTGAACGACGCTCTGAACCCGCGCCTGTCGAGAAAGGGGAAATAGGCCATGACCGACACCTCCTCCGTTCTCCAGATCAAGGGGCTGCAGATCGCGCTTCCCGAAGGCGCCGACCGGCCCTTCGCCGTCGACGACGTGTCCTATGATCTGAAAGCCGGCGAGATCCTCTGCATCGTCGGCGAAAGCGGCTCCGGCAAGTCCATGTCGGCGAACGCCATGATGGGCCTGCTGCCCGATCTTGTCCGTCCGACGGCGGGCGAGATCCTGTTTCACGACACCGATCTCTTGAAGCTCTCCGAAGACGCGCTGCGCGACCTGCGCGGCAAGAAGATCGCCATGATCTTTCAGGAGCCCATGTCGGCGCTCAATCCGCTGATGCGGGTGGACGACCAGATCGCCGAGGTTTTCGAGGCGCATGATCTGCTTTCGCCGGCAGAACGCCGGACAAGGGCGATCGAGCTCCTGACCGAGGTCGGCATTCCCGATCCGGAAAAGGCGGCACGGGCCTACCCGTTCCAGCTCTCCGGCGGACAGCGTCAGCGGGTGATGATCGCAATGGCGCTTGCCCTCGAGCCCGAGATCCTGATCGCCGACGAGCCGACCACCGCGCTCGACGTGACGACCCAGGCGCAGATTCTGAAGCTGATCGCCGACCTTCAGGAACGCCACGGCATGGCGGTGATGTTCATAACCCACGATTTCGGCGTGGTGGCGGAAATCGCCGACCGGGTCGCGGTGATGCAGCTGGGCAAGATCGTCGAGCATGGCAATGCCGACGAAGTGCTGGATCATCCGCAGCACGACTACACGCGCAAGCTGATCGCGGCGATCCCGAAACTTCATGCAGACGACGCGGAAGAAGCAGACACGAAAAAGACCGCTCTCGAGGTGATCGGCCTCACGAAAACCTACCGCTCCGGCGGTGGATTGTTCGGCGGGCCGGAGCGGGTCGTTCACGCGGTCAACGATATCAGCTTCAAGCTCGGCGTCGGAGAGACGCTTGGGGTCGTCGGTGAAAGCGGATCGGGCAAATCCAGCGTCGGGCGCTGCCTCGTCCGCCTGCAGGACCCCGACCAGGGTTCGGTGCTGCTGGACGGCGAGGACATGGCCACGCTGACCGGCGAGAAACTGCGCACGGTACGCAAGTCGATCCAGATGATCTTCCAGGACCCGTTCGCCTCGCTCAATCCGCGCAGCAAGATCGGCCGGATCATCGCCGAAGGTCCGATCGCCCATGGCGTTCCCGCCAAGCAGGCCTACGCGAAAGCCGCCGAACTCCTGGACCTGGTCGGCCTGGACCCATCGGCCATCGACCGGTATCCGCACGAGTTTTCCGGCGGACAAAGGCAACGTATCGGCATTGCCCGCGCGCTTGCGCTCGAGCCTGAAATCATCATCGCCGACGAGGCCGTTTCCGCGCTCGACGTTTCGATCCAGGCTCAGGTGCTGGATCTTCTGGACGACCTGAAGACGCGCCTGAACCTGTCGCTCGTGTTCATCACCCACGACCTCAGGGTCGCCGCCCAGATCTGCGACCGGATCGCCGTGATGCAGAAAGGCAATCTGGTCGAACTCGGCACGGCGAGCGACATTTTCAACAATCCGAAAAGCGACTACACGCGCTCCCTGATCGAAGCCATTCCCGGACGGGAAAAGGAACTGGCGGCAGCAGGCTGAATTTTCATGCAGGACAGTCAATCAGTGGACGATACCCTCCGCCAGGCGATACTGGATTCCGTTGAAGCGGGCTTTGACGATCAGATCGCCTTTACCTCCGACCTGATCCGCTTTCCCTCCCTGCGCGGACAGGAAAAACCGGCCCAGGAATTCATGCAGGCCGAGCTTGCGAAACGCGGTTATGCCGTCGAAACCTTCGCCATCGACGTCAGCAAGATCCACAATCACCCCGGCTTCTCGCCGGTAACGGTCAGCTATGCCGACGCCCTGAACGTGGTCGCGACGCATACGCCCCGGGAAGTCGCCGGCAAGTCTCTCATCCTGAACGGCCACATGGACGTGGTGCCGGAAGGACCCCACGACCTGTGGGAGGTGTCCCCCCCTTACGAGCCCAAGTGCGAAGGCGACTGGCTGTACGGGCGCGGCGGCGGCGACATGAAGGCCGGTATCGCCGCCAACCTCTTCGCCCTCGACGCGCTGAAGCGGCTCGGTTATCAGCCGGCGGCCAAGGTGCATTTTCAGAGCGTGGTCGAGGAGGAGTGCACCGGCAACGGCGCGCTTGCCTGTCTGGTGGAAGGCTATACGGCGGACGCCGCGATCATTCCCGAACCCGAGGACGAGATGCTCGTGCGCGCCAATGTCGGCGTTCTCTGGTTCGAGGTGCTGGTCGCCGGTCATCCGGTTCACGTCCGCGAGGCCGGAACCGGCGCCAACGCCATCGAAGCCAGCTACCGGGTGATCGAAAGCCTGAAGCGCATGACCGAGACGTGGAACGCGCAGAAGGCCAACTATCCCTACTTCGAAGACCTCGACCATCCGATCAACTTCAATGTCGGCAAGATCGAGGGTGGCGACTGGGCCTCCACGGTGGCCGCCTGGTGCAAACTTCATTGCCGGATCGCGATCTATCCGGGCGACGATCCCAAGGACCGCGCACGCGAGATCGAGGAACATCTGGCAAGGGATCTCGGCGAGGACAGTTTCCTGGGCAACCGGCCTCCGGAAATAACCTGGAACGGCTTTTTCGCGCGGGGCTACGTGCTGGAAGAAAACGGCGATGCCGAGAAGGCCCTGGCCGAGGCTCACCGCTATGCCACGGGCAGCGATCTTCAGAGCTTCGTCACCCCCGGCTATCTCGACGCCCGGGTCTTCGTCATCTACGCGGACATGCCGTGTCTGGTCTACGGACCGATTACGGAAAACATTCACGGTTTCGACGAGCGGGTCAGCCTGTCGTCGATCAAGCGCGTGACCGGGGCGATTGCCCTGTTCATTGCGGACTGGTGCGGATTGGAGCGGATCGGCGATGCAAACCTCTGACATGAAAACACCTGTCGTCGAGGGGGTTTATCTCGGCGAACGCTTCGACTTGAATGCGCATTACGGTGCGGTCTTCGCTCCCTACGCGGATCGCATCCGGCTGCGCAGCCCCGGCGAGATCGACGATCCCGAGAGCATCCGTTTCGCCCTGGCCTGGTATCCGGCGGACGATGCCTTCACCGCCTATCCCAATCTGAAGCTGGCGTGCTCGATCGCGGCCGGGGTCGACAGTATCCTGGCCTGTCCGAGCCTGCCGGACGCGGCCTATGTCACCC
This sequence comes from Roseibium aggregatum, assembly GCF_017309185.1. GTDB lineage: Bacteria > Pseudomonadota > Alphaproteobacteria > Rhizobiales > Stappiaceae > Roseibium > Roseibium aggregatum_B. The sequence continues at coordinate 63,081 of NZ_JAEKJZ010000008.1, forward strand.
GTGTCCAGGACGACAGCCAGGCCGATCTCATGGCCGGCTTCGCCGCCTGGCAGGTGGTCTGGCATCACCGTAATATGGGCTTTTATCTGGACCGTCAGGCCAAAAGCATCTGGGAGCATCAGGACTTCGACGCGGCCCCGTCCCCCTGCGACTACACGGTGGGTCTGCTCGGCTACGGGCTGATGGGCAGGGCGGTCGCACGAGCTGTCGCCGCCATGGGGTTCCCGGTTGTCGCGGCGGCGCGCAGCACCCCGACCACCCCTTCGCCTGCCGGCGTGAGCTTCGAAACCGGCATGGGGTCCGTCGAACGTGTCGCGGCACGCGCCCAGGCATTGATCAACGTTCTGCCGCTGACACCGGCGACCGAAGGCATCCTGAACAAGGACCTGTTCGACCTGATGCCACGGGGTGCTCGGCTGATCCAGATCGGCCGGGGCGAACATCTTGTCGACGCGGATCTCGTCGCGGCCCTCGACAGCGGCCAGCTTGGCGGCGCCTCGCTGGACGTCTTCCATACCGAGCCGCTTCCCCCCGACCACCCCTGGTGGACCGACGACCGCATCCTGATCACGCCGCACCAGGCCAGCGATTCCTCCCGCCACCTGATGGCGAAACAAGTCGTTCAGGCCGCCTGTGACGTCGCCTTGGGCAAGGCCCCCAAAAACACCGTCGACCATTCCAGAGGCTATTGAAGCCCGGAGAGAAAGCCAGCCGATGAAAGCCATATTCGACGAGCGTCAGCTCAAGCACAATCCGGCCCGCTATTTCCGGCGCGGGGCCTATATACCCCATCCCGAACAGCCCGAGCGCGCCATTCTGATCCGCGACATGCTGATCAAGAACGGGTTTCCCATCGAGACGCCGGGCGATCACGGCGTTGAACCGATCAAGGCGGTTCACGACCCGGACTATGTCGACTTCTGGCAGGACGCCTATCAACGCTGGCGCGCCGAGGCGGAAGACGCCGAGGCGATTCCGACCTATCACCCCGGCCGCCGGGCCGGACGGCGGTCCTCCTCCATCTACGGACAACTGGGCTGGTACGCCACCGACACGTCCGTGCCTCTCACGGAGGGCACCTGGGAAGCGATCTACTGGTCCGCGCAAACGGCGATCGAGGCAGCAAGCCGGGTCAACGCGGGCGAGAGGATGATCTACGGCCTGTGCCGCCCTCCCGGTCACCACGCCATGTCGAACGGCGCCAACGGTTTCTGCATCTTCAACAACGCCGCCGTCGCCGCACAGGTGCTGCGCCAGTCGCACAAGAAGGTCGCGATCTACGATATCGACACGCACACCGGAAACGGCACGCTCGATATCTTCTACGAACGCGGCGACGTCTTCCTGTGCTCGCTTCACGTCGATCCGGACAACTACCCGACCTATTATCTCGGCTATGCCGACGAGACGGGTGAAGGCGACGGGGAAGGCGCGACCCTGAACCTGACGCTCGAGCCCGGCGCCTCGGAAGCGGCCATCCTCGAGCGCTTCCGTGAAGGCGTCAAAGCCATTCAGGACTTCGGCGCCGAGGCCCTGGTCATCTCCCTCGGGTTCGACATGGCAGTCGACGATCCGCTCTCCGAGGTCGGCATGACCGGGACCGGCTTCGAGATCATGGCCCGCGAGATCGTCCGCATGGGCCTGCCCACGGCCCTGATCCAGGAAGGCGGCTACCTCGGCCCGTCGCTGACAAACAACGCGGAAGTCTTTCTGACGGCGAGCCGTGACGAATTGTCGAAGACGTCCTGACGTCTTTGGATCATTGTCCCTTGAACCGACCTTGAACTGGCCTCGATCCATCTCCTTGAGTCACCCCGGACGCAGCGAAGCGTAGGTCCGGGGCCGACTTGCATATCTCCTTGTCGCAGCTCTCGATAATTCACGCGAGCGATCTGGAAACGAGTATGCCCCGTGTCTCGCGCTGCTCGCCCGGGGTGACACAGGGAGTGGGAACGCAGGGTTTGCTTGCTGCGCGCTACGGATTCCAGTCAACCAAAAAACGCCGGGCCGCCCGGTTCCGCTCCGTACTGGATCCAGACGTTGAGAACGGGATGGTCCAGCGTACTCATGGCGTGCAGCTCGCGGGCTCCGTGGAGGATGATGTCACCTGGAGATCCCGTCTTGTGCGTCCCGATACTCTCCTGCCAATAGCGGGCGCCACTCCCGCTGAGCGGAATGTAGATTTCCTCCGCCGGATGCCAATGCGCCGGATAGTCCGTCCTGGCAGCGAGCATATTGCAGCCCATGACGATGGCGTCAGACGCCGCGATCACCGCATGGCCAAACGCGTCCTTCAGGACCGGATGCTGCGGATAATCCGCTGTCCAGTGCAACACGGGAAGCAACTCCCGGAACTTCGAGGCAATCGCGACGGCGTTGCCTTGCGACGGGAACAAAGTCTCCGCCGCCGTCAGATGCGCGCAGACCGGCGCGTTCCTTAAGGGCTCCGGAAGGGACCGATAGTCCTGCCCCGGCATCAGGGCCGCCACGGATTGAACGATCTGCGACGAACTCGCTTGCAGGTACCGCGCGATCAGCGCGATGAGATCGTTCCGGACTTCGTGTGAGGACATGGAAGGTATGCCAATCCAATTTTAAGCGCTTTGCGACATGCGGCGAGCGCTCTTATCGTCCTCCCGGACGGAGCATAGCGAAGATCCGGGATCGGAGAACCACAAATCTCAAACTGAAAACTCAGACATTAAACAAACACCTATGGCTCTCCGATCCCGGCTCGCGCTTCGCTTGGCCGGGGTGACTTTAGGAGAGGCAAACAACCCCTCACTTCAACCGCGTCAAAAGCCCGGCCATAAGCTGCGCGCGCTCGACAAGGCTGTCGATGAAGATGTGCTCATCGAGCGTGTGAAGGCCGCGCCCGCGGGCGCCGATGGAATCGAGGGTCGGAATGCCCATGGCGCCGGTGAAGTTGCCGTCCGAACCGCCGCCGGCGCTGCCGTGATTGAGCTCGAAGCCGATTTCCTGAGAAATCTCCCGGGCGATCTCATACATCTGCAGGGTGCCTTCGCCCGGCTCCCAGACGGGGCGCGTGACGCCGCGGGTGACCTCGAAGACGACGCCGTTTTCCTCGCCGTTCAGGGCGAGCATCTTTTCGACGCCTTCGTCCAGGTCTTCCTGGCGCTTGGCCATGCTGAGCACTTCCGCCTCGCAAGTGGACGAAACGCAATTGACCCACTGGCCGCCATGGACGACGCCGACGCTGAAGGTGCAGTCCGGCGTGGTCATGGCTTCTATTTCCAGGATCTTCTTCGCCATGGCGGCAATCGCCGAACGGCCGTCTTCGAGCGCCCAGCTGGCGTGGCTCGGCCTGCCCCTTGTCTTCAGGTTGAAGCGGGCGATCGCATAGCGACCGGTGACCGCTCCGCCGTCGGCGCTCGCCGGTTCCGGGACCAGAACATATTTGTTCTTGCGCGCTTCCATCTCGATCAGGTCGCGGGTCAACGGCGTACCGACCTCCTCGTCCGGCGTGAACAGGATTGTCACCGGCAACGGCGTTTCGATCCCGGCCAGCGCCAGCTTGCGCAGGGCCTCGATGGCCAGATAGTTGCCGCTCTTCATGTCCATGACGCCCGGCCCGTAGCACTTGCCGTCTTCGATCCGCCAGGGCAGGACCTCCAGCGTTCCCTTCGGGTGCACGGTGTCGAGATGGCCGGAAATCAGGATGCCCGGTGCACCCGTCTTTTTGTGCGGAAAAGTCGCCCTTACCGAACCGCCGAAGCCCATGCGGCCAGGAATGCGTTCGACGGAGGCGCCTGCCGCGACCAGATCGTAGGTCGCCAGGTCCATCATCCGGTCGACGGCGGCGGCATCGTAGGTCGGGCTCTCGCATTCGACCCAGGGCTTCAGGCCCGCGAGAATCCGGTCGGTATTGAAATCGAGACGGTCGAGCGGCAACGGCAAATCTCCGGGTGTTGAGGGCAAGTTTCGTGGATCGAGATGCAGGATGACAGGCAAAGGACCTATCGAAAGAAGTCGGAACCTGATTGTTAGCGAAGCCAGCCGCCGCAGTCGATACCGGAAGCCTTTTTGAGCGTTCTCGTCACTCAATTCACCAGGCCTGCAAGCAAAAGTGTTTCGGAAGGAAAATTCTTCAAATTCGAATACGACAGCACCAGGAGAAAAACAAACAAACGCCTTGGATATGGTCGTGAAAATATGCAATCCTGAATTGTCTATAGACGCACTGCCGGTGGACGTTGGCTCTTGTGTCCTTGGGCACAAAATCAATTTCAGAGATGCCGTTTAGATCAAGAAACAGGATGAACAACAATGAGATTGCCGCTTTTGGTATTGTCTGTCTCCCTCGCCCTTTCCGGTTGCGGTAGCGAATTTGAAATCACTGGTAGCAACGCCAGAGGAACGGAAACTTTCAAGGGCAGCGCACTTGGATTTCAGTCGGGCAAATTCAATATCGCGAGCAATAAAGGTCGAAAATGTAAAGGCCGATTTGACTCCGTCAATGACCTGGCTGCTGGATACGGCAAAGGAAATTTTGTTTGCACGGATGGCAACAAGGGAACTTTCTGGTTCACGATCGAACAGAATTATCGAAGCGGGAACGGCGTTGCCAACATCGGTGGTGAAAAATTCAAATTCAAGTACGGAAACAAGTCCAGCTAGAGCAAACGCACGGTTCCAAGCAAAAGCAGGCCTGAAGACGGACCCTCTTCGTTAGCTGAGCACCGTTCACCTGCGACCGTCAGTGGTTCGATACCTGTTGGCTCTTTCCGAGGAACCCTAGCAGGCATAGCCCGCCACAGCCCTGTCGAAACACCGCCTGAGACGGACCGGGTCCGGGTGCAAGTGGGCTTTTTCCAACATGCGGGCCCAAAGCACCTGGATCAGGCTGTCCGCCGTCCGGCGCATGAAGGCATGGGCGAGTTCCGAAGGGTCTTGCGCGGACAAAACCTTGTCCCTTGCGTCGCACCAGGATGCGTAAAGGGACCCGACAATCGGACTGACCGTTTCGAGGCGCGCGCATTCGCCTTGCAGAAATTCCGCGAAGGCCTGACCCGGCTGTTTTGCCAAGAGGCGTGTGGCGAGCGCCTTCTCGTGGATGCCGTTGGCACCTTCGTAGATGGCGGTGATACGCGCGTCGCGATAGGCCTGTTCCAGCGCGTATTCCTTCAGGTAGCCGTAGCCGCCGAGAACCTGCATTCCGAGTTCCGTGGCACGCATGCCGGCTTCGGTGCAAAAGACCTTCGCGATCGGTTTCAGGAACTCCGCCAGATCCGGGTCCCTGCCTGCCTCGATGGTCACCAGTGTCAGATGCGCCAGCGCCCGGCCACTCAGGGCGAGACCGTCGATTTCCTCCAGCATGCGGCGGATATCGGCGTGCCGGTCCAGCGTCGCCGGTTTGCCGTCCGGTCCGCGCCCCTGGATGCGTTCCGCCGCATAGGCGCGCGCGACATCGTAAGCGCGCGCCGCATGGGCCACGCCTTGCAGGGCAACATCGACCCGGGCGTGGTTCATCAGCGTGAACATAGCCTTCAGCCCTTCGCCGGGCCGGCCGATCAGCTCGCCTTCCGCATTCTCGAACCGCATCTGGCAGGTCGGCGACGCGTGGAGCCCCATTTTCTCCTCGATCCGGGTCACGGATATCCGGTTCTGCTCCCCGTTTTCCAGCAGCTTCGGGCAGATGAAAAGGGACAGACCCTTCAGGCCGTCGTCGGAGGTGCGGGCGAGTACAAGGTGATGAATGAGGGGGCTGAGGTCTTGATCTCCGCCGGAGATGAAGATCTTTTCGCCGGAAATCCGCCAGCTTCCACCCTGTTCCTCGCCACGGCAACGGATGCGCGCCAGGTCGGAGCCGGCTTCCGGCTCCGTCAGACACATGGTCGCCAGCGCCTCGCCGGACGCCAGGGCCGGCAGGAAGCGGGTCTGCTGATCTTCCATTCCGAAATTCATCAAGGTACTGATCGCGCCGGGCACCAGTCCGGTCACCATCTGCAAGCTGTGGTTCGCGCCGGAGAAGATTTCTGAGGTGATGGCGAGAACGGTCGCATCCAAGCCCTGCCCCCCGAAGGCTTCCGGTGCCGAAAGGCCCGGCCAACCCTGCTCGCAATAGGCCTCATAGGCCGCCTTGAAGCCGTCAGGCATTCGCACCCGCCCCGCTTCCAGGCGGCAGCCCTGGCGATCGCCGGGCTCATTGAGCGGCGCGAACTGTTCCTCCGCAAAGGCGGCGAAATGCGCGCCGATTTCCGACGCGAGGTCCGCATCCCAGTGCGGCAACCCGGCGGCACCGGCAACATGGGTGAGCGAGAACAGGATATCGTCGAGGGGAGCGGAAAAGGGTTTCATCGGGTGCTTCAGCGAATGGAGAAAAGAGAGATCCGCACGGCGGAGGCAAGACGCCGGCCGGTGCCGACGAAAAGCGTCCGGTTGACCCAGGCATAGGCCGGCGCACCGGTCTCGAGCCGGGCGGTGGTGCGGAAATAATAAAGGGCGGGATCGACATCCTCGCCGCGCGCCAGCGCTTCGAGAACCTCCGGCGGGCCGTGCCGCACACCCTTGTTGACGATTTCGATGACCGCGCCGTCATCCGTCTCGACCGCGTAGCGGGTGTCGATATCGGCGGAGCCGTCGGCGAGAATGGTCTGCCAGTCCGCGCCCAGGTTCAGAACCTTGCCGGAAATGCTCCCGGTGGCCGTACCGCCCACAATCGGAATGATCCGCCGCAGGCCGTTGCGGCCAGGGCCCATTTCCCTCACGGGTCCGAGTTCGACGGTCAGGTCGCAGACGTGGTCGAGCGCCGGGGCGGTCATGACAGCCCCAGGAGCCGGGCGGCATTGCCCTTGATGATGTCGGGGCGCAATTCATCCTTGATCGCGATCTTCTCGAAATCGGCGAGCCAGCGTTCCGGGGTGATCATCGGCCAGTCGGAGCCGAACAGAACCTTCTTCTTCAGGATCGAATTGCAGTATTTGACCAGGATCTCGGGGAAGTATTTCGGCGACCAGCCGGAGAGATCGATATAGACATTGGGCTTGTGCTGGGCGACGGCGAGCGCCTCTTCCTGCCAGGGGAAGGAGGGATGCGCCAGGATGATCTTCATCTCCGGAAAATCGACGGCAACGTCGTCCATATACATCGGGTTGGAATACTTGAGGCGCATGCCGTTGCCGCCGGGCATGCCGCTACCCACGCCCGTCTGACCGGTGTGAAACAACGCGATCAGGCCTTCCTCGGCGATCGCTTCGTAAAGGTCGTAGGCCATCCGGTCGTTGGGATAGAAGCCCTGCATCGTCGGATGAAACTTGAACCCCTTGATGCCGAAATCCCGGATCAGACGGCGCGCCTCGCGCACCCCCATCTTGCCCTTGTGCGGGTCGATGGACGCAAACGGGATCAGCACATCGGCATTCTCGGCGGCAAGTCCCGCGACTTCCTCGTTCTTGTAGCGCCGGTAACCGGTCTCCCGTTCCGCATCGACGGGAAAGATGACGGCGGCGATGTTCTGCTCGCGGTAATGGGCCGCGGTTTGCGGCACGGTCGGCGGGTGGCTCCACGGCGCGCGGAAATATTTCGCCATGGTCGCCTGCAAATCGTCATAGCCGTCGTCCGTGTGGCAGCCGCAGGGTTCCTCGGCATGGGTGTGGATGTCGATCGCGCGGACCTTGGTGATGTCGACCATTGTCTCCGTCCTCAGATTGTGACCACTGCGGGGTCGTTGTCGATGTAAAGGCGTTCCAGCAGGGCTGCCCGGCGCGTCAGGACCTTGCGGGCATTCAGGTTGCCCTTGGCCGTCATTTCGCCTTCCGGCATGGATGGCGGGTCCGACAGGACGATGGCGCGGGACACCAGGGCCGAACTGCCGCTGATTTCGCGAGCCCGCTCGCTGAGCCTGCGATGAATTTCCCCCTGCAGCAACTCGCAGGAATAGGCACCGCCGTCTTCCTGGAGCGCGAAGCCCTCACGGGTGAGTTCGGCCACGTTCGGGAAAATCATGACCCCGATCTGGCCGCGGTCGGCGCCGGTCACGATCAGATCGGACGCCAGAGGGGCAAGACGGGAGAGCATGTCCAGCTTGAGCTGGGCCGCCCGGACCCAGGTCCCGGACTGGAGCTTGAAGTCCTCGGAGATCCGGCCGTCGAAGCGCATGCCCTTGTCGGGGTCTTTCTCGTCGAGAAACACCATCGCATCGCCGGTGATGAAGTAGCCTTCCTCGTCGAAGGCGGCTTTGGTCTTCTCGGGATCGTTGAAATAGCCGGGCATGATGTTCGGTCCCTTGACCCGGATCTCGCAGCGCATGTCCTCGTCCGGGATCAGTTTCACGGTCACCCCGTTCACCGGCACGCCGACGATACCGGACCGGGGGGCCGGCTCCTGCTGCATCATCGCGGAAGGCGCCGTCTCGGTCAGCCCCCAGGAGGAGGTCATCAGCGGGATCTCGCCCTTGATCTCGTAGGTCATGCGCTCGAAACCCGCCCAGACCTCCTGAGGCAGGGACGCTCCGGCGTAGAAAATCAGATCGAGATCCTCGAAAAAGCGGCGGCGCAGGTCCCTGTCCGCTTCCAGCGCGCTCAAGAGCATGCCAAAGCCGAGCGGCACGTTGAAGGCGAGCGTGCCGGTCTTCAGCTTCAGGTTCTCGACCGTACGGTCGAACAGGCCCTTTACCGGCTTGCCGTCGTCAATATAGAGACTGCCGCCATTGGCCAGCATCATGTTGAAATTGTGCGAGCCGCCGAAGACATGGTTCCAGGGCAGCCAGTCGACGATGACCGGCGGACGCGCGCGCAGGAAAGGCAAGGCATCCGCCAGTTGCTCCTGGTTGACGCACATCATGCGGTGGGTCGTCAAAACCCCTTTCGGGCTGGAGGTGGAGCCGCTGGTCATGAGGATCTTGCCAACCGTGTCCGCCGTCACCGTGTCGAAGGCGGCGTCGGGGTCCGTGGCGTTGTCTCCCTTCAAAAGATCAGCGAAGGCGGTCACACTGCGGCTTCCAGGACGGCTGCAAACGATTTCGACTCCTTGCAGGACATCGAGATCAAGCGCCTCGCCATATTGCTCCGCGTCAACCGCGTAGACCATTCTCGGGCCAATCAGACGGATCGCCTCCCGCAAACGTCCGTGTGCACCGTGGATCAGGGCGTATTGTTCGGCGACCGGCACGATCGGCACGCCGACATATTGCGCCGCGAGCGCAAGGATGCCGTGATCGACGCCATTTCCGGAGATCACGAGGATCGGCGTTTCCGGCCCCAGTCCGCGGGCAAGCAGCGATGAGCCGACGGCCCGGACCTTCTGAAGCACGCTGGCATAGGTCTCCTCCCGCCAACCCGCACCGCTGCGTTCCGCGAGGAACACCCGGTCAGGGGCCTTGTCCGCCCACTTCAGAAGCCAGTCGCCCGTGCGGGCCACCGGCTTGGTCAGCTCGTGTTTCGATCTGAGCAGGATCGTGCCGTCGGCGCGGTCCTCCCGCTCGACGGAATGCGGCTGGAAAGCCGAAGTACGCTTCATGCAGGACTCCTCCCAAAGACTGCAAATTCAATTTTACCGGCGGTTGGCCTCGATCCGCCGCATAACCTCAATCGCGACTGCCCGGTCTTCCGGACCAATGCCCCGCAGCAGATGTTCCTCGTGTTTCGACACGGCGGCGACGGCCTTCTCGCAGAGGCGTCGCCCGGAGAGCGTCGCCTTCAGCGCATAGGCCCGGCGGTCGGTCTTCAGGCGATCCCGGACGATCAGATCGCGGCGTTCCAGCTCGTCCAGGATGACAACAAGGTTGGGACGCTCGACATCCATCGCCTCCGCGAGCTGCGACTGGCGCAGGCCCGGATTGTCGACGATCAGCACGAGCGCGGTATAGGTCAGCATCCTGAGATCGAACGGTTTCAGCGTCTGGATCAGATCGGACTGAATGACGTTGAACGTCCGTTTCATCTGATAGCCGTGCAGGGACCGCAGCGTCTTGTCGCTCACGCGGACGGTCCCGCCGACGGTTTCCGGCTCCGGGGCGGTTTTCTTCATGGCGTCACCTGAAATTCGGCTTGCGTTTTTCGAGGAAGGCGGCAAGCCCCTCGAGCGCATCCGGGCTGGTTTGCGTGATCGCGGCGCACAGGCTTTCGGTGAAGAGCCCATCCGCCTTCGACATGTCCTCGATGCGCGCCAGGGCCTGGATCATGATGTAGTTCGACAGGGGCGCGTTGGCGGCGATTCTGGCCGCCAGCTCCCGGGCCTTCGCCAGGGCTTCGTTCTCGCCGACGACGTAGTGAGTCAGGCCGAGCGCGAGCCCCTCATCGGAGTTGTATTTCCGGCCGGTGAGCATCATTTCCGTCATCCGGTCGGCGCCAAGGATCCGCCCCACGCGCACGCTTGCGCCGCCGCCGACGAAGATGCCCCGCCGGCCTTCCGGCAATTGAAAGAAGGCGGAGGGATCGGCCACCCGAACATGCGTCGACGCCGCCAGCTCCAGGCCACCGCCGATCACCGCCCCGAAAAGCGCAGAGACCACCGGCAGTCCGCCGAACTGAATACGATCCATCACCTGATGCCAGCCGCGCGAATGGCGCATGGTGCCTTCGGCGTCGCGGGCAACATGTTCGCTCAGGTCCAGCCCGGAACAGAAATGGCCGGCGGTCCCCGTCAGAACGGCGACCTTCACGTCCGCCGGCGGATTGGAAAAGAAGCCGTCCAGCGCCGCCAGCAATTCGTCGCACATGGCGTTGCGCTTGTCCGGCCGGTTCATGGTCAGGGTGGCAACGGCGCCGTCCAGGTCGATTTTCAGTATCGGGTCAGTCATCGGATTTTCCTCAGCGGGGCGGCAGACGCACGGCCCCATCCAGGCGGATGGTCGTTCCGTTGAGGAACGGGTTGGTTACGATATGCTCGGCGAGAAGCGCATATTCCTCAGGCTCTCCGAGCCGCGGCGGGAAGGGAATGTTGGCGGCGATCTTCGCGCTGACCTCCTCCGGCAATCCTTCCATCATCGGCGTCTTGAAGAGCCCGGGCGCGATGGCGGCGACGCGAATGCCGTAGGCCGCGAATTCCCGGGCGGCCGGCAGGCACATGGAAGCGATACCGCCTTTCGACGCCGCATAGGCGGCCTGCCCAAGCTGGCCGTCCTCATAGGCGACCGACGCGGTGTTGACGATCACGCCACGCTCACCGGTTTCCAAGGGATCAAGGTTCATCATGCGTTTCGCGGCATGGCTCATGACGTGATAGGTGCCGAAAAGGTTCACCTTCAAGGTCTTTTCAAAAACATCGAAGGAGGTCTTGCCTTCCCGTCCGACGATGCGGGCGGCCAGGCCGACGCCGGCGCAATTGACGACAACACGCGGTACGGATCCGAGCTTTCCGGCGGCTTCCTCGATTGCGCTGTCAACGGCATCCGGGTCAGACACATCCGCCTGAACGGCGCATCCGCCGATATCGGCCGCGACGCTTTCAGCCTTGTCGATGGCATAATCGAGAATGGCGACCCTGGCGCCCCGGCTTGCGAAATGACGCGCCGTGGCAGCCCCCAGTCCGCTACCGCCCCCGGTCACGAGAACGGCGGTTTCAGATACCAGCATCATGCAGCCCCAGTTCAGTTTGTTTCATCATTATTATGTCTCATATCTATTTTTACGCGCGAAGGCTTCCCTCGTCCGCCGGCCGGGTTAACCGGCCAGCAGGAACAGGGTGATCGACGGAAACAGAACCAGCAGAACGACCCTCAGAATATCCGAGATGACGAACCAGAGAACCGCCTTGTAGGTCTCTGTCATCGGGGTCTGGCGGTCCATCGCGTTGATGATGAAAAGGTTCATCCCCACCGGCGGCGTGATCAGGCCGACCTCGACCACGATCAGCACGAGAATGCCGAACCAGATCGCCAGATGCTCCGGGGTCATGCCGAAATCGAGCACGCTGATGACGGGGAAGAAGATCGGGATCGTCAGCAGGATCATGGACAGGCTGTCCATGAGGCAGCCGAAGACCAGATAGAACAGCAGGATCAGCATCAGCACCGTCCAGGGGCTGAAGCCCTGGCCGACAACCCAGCCGGAAAGCTCCTGCGGCACCTGGCTGAGCGCCAGGAAGCTGTTGTAGAAACTCGCGCCCAGGACGATGAAGAAGATCATCGCGGTGCTCATGGCCGTCTGGACAATGCTGTCCTTGAAGATTGCCCAGGTCAGGTTGCCCGAGAAAAGGGCGAGCAGGCCGGTTCCGGCCGCACCCACTGCGGCGCCCTCGGTGGGCGTGAACCAGCCGAGGTAGATGCCGCCGACGACGAGCCCGAAGACCAGAAGCACCGGCCAGACATCCATCAGTGCCCGAAGCCTTTCGCCATAGGGAACCGCTTCGCGGGTTCCGGCGGAATCCGGATTGAGGCGCACGTAGATCGAAATGGTGATGATATAACCGATTGCCGCGAGGATGCCCGGGACGAAAGCCGCCAGGAACAGCTTGGCGATGTTCTGTTCCGTCAGGATCGCGTAGATCACCAGGATGACCGACGGCGGGATCAGAATGCCAAGGGTTCCGCCGGCGGCGAGCGTTGCCGTGGAGAAGCCGCCGGAATACCCGTAGCGGCGGAGCTCCGGCAGGGCGACCCGGCTCATGGTCGCGGCCGTGGCCAGAGACGATCCGCAGATCGCGCCGAAGCCCGCGCAGGCACCGACGGCAGCCATGGCCACACCGCCCTTGCGGTGCCCGAGCCAGCTTTCCGCGGCCTTGAACAGGGACGAGGACATGCCGGAATGGGTCGCGAACTGGCCCATCAGCAGGAACATCGGAATAATGGTCAGGGAATAGCTGGAGAAGGTGGAATAGGTCTCGTTCTTCAGCTTGGAGAGAAAGATCGCCGGCGTTCCCGTCGCGAAGTAGAGACCGCCCAGACCGCAGATCATCATCGCCAGGCCGATGGGCGCTCTTAGGAAAATCAAGAGGAGCAGAACGGGAAAGGACAGGTAGCCCAGTTCAAGGGAGGTCAATGCACGCCTCCCTCGGGTACGAACCGGATACGCTTGCCGGTAACCGCCTCAACGATGCTCACATAGGCACAGTAAAGGGCGACAACGGACGCAATCACCGCAGCGGCGAGGCTCAAGGCATAGGCCCACCAGACCGGGAACTGGAGCAGGAAGGTTGTCTCGCCGTAGCGCATCTTGTCGCTCATGCCGACATAGAGCCGCCAGGTGATCAGGACGATAAGACCGCTCAACAGCACTTCCCAGAAGGCCGTCAGAAACCGGTTCACGGCTTGCGGCAGAGCGTTGGTGAAAATATCGACGGTCGCGTGCCCCTTCCGGAGCTGGCAGATGGGAAGGAAGGCGAAAATCGAGAAACTGATACCGGCCTCGACCAGTTCGAAATCCCCGGAAACCGGTCCGACACCCGTCGCGATCAGCGCCTTCGCGATCCCTTCCGACAGAGCGTTCAGGAAGGGCGAATGCCCGAGTGTGTTCAGACCGCGCCCGAGCACGCTGATGCAGGTCAGCGCGATGAGAACCGTCAGCACCAGGCCGCCAAGAATTGCCATGAAGCGCGCCACGCGCTCCATCAGTTGAAACAGCATGTTCATTGTTCCCTTGCCGGAAAACTGTCCCGGCAGGATGTCCTGCCGGGATGTTCGCTCCGACGATTATTCGGCCAGGAGTTCGTCGACCCGCTTGCGCAGTCCGGTGCCGTCGAGGCCCTTTTCATCCATCTCGGCGGTCCAGGCATCGACGGTGCCCTGGGCGGCTGCCTGCCACTCCGCGGCCTGCTCGCTGGAGAGCTCGATGATGTTGTTGCCCATCTCAACGGCCGCCGCGCGCGGTCCGGCATCGTCGGCCTGCATCTGCTTACCGGCGAACGCGGAGAATTCGAGGCCCGAGTTCGCATCGATCACGGCCTTGAGATCGTCCGGCAGGGAATCGTATTTGTCCTTGTTCATGGCAAAGATGAACGTGGTCGTGTAGAGCGCCTTGTCCGGAAACTCGGTGTGGTTCTTGACGAGTTCGTTCACCTTGAGCGCGCCGACGACTTCCCAGGGAATGACTGTCGCGTCGACCACCCCCTTGCTGAGCGCTTCGGGGATCGCCGGAACCGGCATGCCGATCGGGGTGGCGCCGAGGTTTGAGAACAGGACGTTGGTCACGCGGGTCGGCGCGCGCAGCTTGACCCCGTTCAGGTCCGACTGGCTCTCGATGGGCTTGGAGGAGTGGATCACACCCGGTCCGTGCACCCAGAGCCCCAGCGGCTTGAAGTCGGCGAAGTCCGTGTCCATCATGGTTTCTTCAGCGAGTTTCCAGTAGGCACGGGACGAAGCTTCGGCATCGGCCATGGTGAAGGGAAGCTCGAATACCTCCGCGCGCGGGAAACGGCCCGGGGTGTAGCCGGAGACGGTCCAGACGATATCGGCGACGCCATCGACCAGCTGATCGATAAGCTCCGGCGGCTTACCGCCGAGCTGCATGGCGGGATAGCGTTCGATCTTGATCCGGCCGCCGGAGTCGGCTTCGACCTTGTCCGCCCAGGGGTCCAGGACGTTTTTCGGCACATTCGCCTGGGCAGGCAGGAACTGGTGAAGACGAAGCGTCACCTCCTGCGCGAACGAAGCGGATGGAATGGCAGTGAGTGTCATCGCCGAACACGCGGCGGCACACGCCCATTTCACAAGGCGCTTGTCAAAGTTGATCATCGTTTCCTCCCTGTCAGATCAACTCCACCACATCACCGGGTTTCCTCCCTCCGGCTATGTGATGGTCTATAATAGTTATATTGAATAACTACTTTTCGGACTTTGTCCAGTGCCAATTCAACAGCGTCCCGATCTCGGAGTCGAGAAAAACCCGCCGCATTAAATCCTGAATTGCCATGGCGATTTGTGTTCAGTCCTGGCGTGTACCGGAGACCCGCTCGCTCCAGAACATCGGCCCGCCCTTCCAGCGCGGAAAGCCGTATCCATGAATCTCGACCAGGTCGATGTCGGAACCGCTGGCCGCAATGCCCTCTTCAAGGATGGCCTCTCCCTCCGCCGCCATCGTGCCGACCAGGCGGGCGGCGATCTCTTCGCCCGTCAGCGTCGCCGATCCGCTTATCTTCGATGCGAGCAGCTCCGAGACCGTTGCCGAGGCGAGCGGCTTGCGGTCGCCTTCGGCGTAATCGTACCAGCCGCCACCGGATTTCTGACCCGTGCGTCCCGCGCGCACCAGAATGTCGCCGAGCGTTTCGGGAACGTCCTGCCCGTCCTTGCGGGCGCCTTCGCGCTGCAGGAAGGCAATGTCGAGACCGCCCAGGTCCTGGGCTTCGAAGGGGCCCATCTTGAAGCCGAAGCCCCGCATCGCGGCGTCCACATCGGCAATGGCAACGCCTTCGCGAACGAGGGTCTCCGCTTCGGCGCGATAGCGCTTCAGGATGCGGTTGCCAATGAAGCCTTCGCAGATGCCGGAGCGGACCGGGATCTTGCCGAGCTGCCGGCCGAGCGCGAAGGCGGCGGCCAGAACGTCCGGTGCGGTCTCGGGAACCGGAACGATTTCCAGAAGCTTCATGATGTTGGCCGGGCTGAAGAAATGCAGGCCCAGGAACCGGCTTGGATCGTCCAGCGACGACGCGATGCCGCGCGGATCGAGATAGGATGTGTTCGTCGCCAAAATAGCATCGGCGCGGCAATGGCGGTTCAGCTTCTCGAACACCTCGCGCTTGACCGAGATTTCCTCGAAGACGGCCTCGATCACCAGATCGCAATCGCCAAGCGAAGCATAATCCGTCGAGGCGCCAAGCTTCGTCATGAGGGCCGCCTTGCCGTCCGCGCTCATCTTGCCGCGCTTGACCGCGCCGTCGAAGGTTCTTTCGACATTCGCGGCGCCACGGGACAGCGCGTCGTCATCGCGCTCGATCAGGACGACCTCCAGGCCGGAAGACAGGCAGGCGGAGGCAATGCCGGAGCCCATGGTGCCGCCGCCGACAACGCCGACCGTCCTGACCGGCCGTGGCTCGATGCCTTTCAGAAACTCCGGCCGCGGGGCCGCGCGTTCGGCGAAAAAGACGGCGCGCAAGGCCGCCGCCTCGTCGGAGCCGCGCAGCTCCAGGAAGGTCTGCCGCTCGTGCGCCATCGCCTCTTCAAAGGAATGACTGACGGCGAAACGAATGCTCTCCAGAGCCGCGAGCGGCGCTCGATGGCCGGCCCTGCCCGCCGCCTTGGCAGCACTTTGCCAAAAGGCCTCGTCCCTGACCTCGACCGGCCGCTCGGAAACAGGTGTCGGCAGCGGTACATTCAGGACCTGCCGCGCAAACGCTGTCGCCTCCTGTCTGAGATCTCCTGCGACCACCTTGTCGATCAGACCCTTTTCCAGGGCACGAGCCGCCGTCATCGGCTTGCCGGTGGTTGCCAGTTCCACCGCCGTTTCCAACCCTGCAAGACGCGGTGTCCGGACCGTACCGGACGCGCCGGGGATAACCCCAAGAGTCACTTCCGGGAGCCCGACCTTCGCCTTTTCCTCGGCGACACGGAACCGGCAACCCATGGCGATCTCGAAGCCGCCGCCGAGCGCAGCCCCGTGGATCGCCGCGACCCAGGGTTTTTCCGCCTGTTCCAGCCGCGTCACCACATCGGGCAGATGCGGTTCAACCGGCGGCTTGCCGAATTCACGCACATCGGCACCGGCGATAAATGTCCGGCCTGCGCAGATCAGCACCACCGCCTTCACACCGTCATCGGCATCAAGCTGTCCGGCCAGCTCGAAGAGGCCCTTGCGGACCTCTTCCGAAATGGCGTTTACCGGCGGATTGTCGAGCGTCACAACGGCGATTTCGCCTTCATGGCTGACGGACAGAACGGACATGACTACTCCTTGAGACTGGTCCTCCCAGGACCTGAACCTAAAGACCCAGATAGGCTTCGCGGACGCGCGGGTCCTCGATCAACTCGCCGGATGGACCGGACAGCGTGATCCGCCCGGTTTCCATGACATAGCCGCGATCGGCAATCTTCAGCGCGCCATAGGCGTTCTGCTCCACAAGAAGCACGGTGACTTCCTTGTCGCGGAGCGATTTGACCACCTCGAAGATCTGCGCGACCAGAAGCGGGGCAAGACCCATGGACGGCTCGTCGAGCAGCAGGCAATGCGGACGCCCCATCAGCGCCCGGGCGATCGCCAGCATCTGCTGCTGCCCGCCCGACAGGCCTCCGGCCGCCAGATTACGCTTCTCGCGCAGGATCGGAAACATCTGGAAGGCATCTTCCATGTCCCGGTCGACCCTGTCGTCCGTGAAGAGAAAGGCGCCGAGCCGGAGATTTTCCTCAACCGAAAGATTGGTGAAGATCTGCCGTCCCTCAGGCGACTGGGCCAAACCCCGGCGCAGGCGCTTGTAGGCGGGCACGGCGGTCAGGGCGTCGCCGCGAAAGCGGATATCGCCGCCGGTGACCGGCTGGGTGCCGGACAGGCACTTCAAAAGCGTTGTCTTGCCCGCGCCGTTGGCGCCCACGACGGTGACGATTTCGCGCGACGAAACCTCAAGATCGATCCCGTGCAGCACCTCGATATGGCCGTAGGCCGAGCGCAGTCCCTCAACCGTCAGCATGAGCAGGCTCCTCCTCGGCGCCGAGATAGGCGGCGATCACGTCCGGGTTTTTGGAAACGGCCTCCGGCGTGCCTTCGGCGATCTTCTCGCCGTGATC
This sequence comes from Roseibium aggregatum, assembly GCF_017309185.1. Lineage (GTDB taxonomy): Bacteria > Pseudomonadota > Alphaproteobacteria > Rhizobiales > Stappiaceae > Roseibium > Roseibium aggregatum_B. The sequence continues at coordinate 80,689 of NZ_JAEKJZ010000008.1, forward strand.
CAGCACCACGATATGGTTGGATATCCGCATCACCATCTTCATGTCGTGCTCGACCAGCAAGATGGCGATTCCGGACTGGGCGAGTTCGGCGATCAGCTCGTCGATTTCTTCCGTCTCCACCGCGTTGCAGCCGGCGGCCGGCTCGTCGAGCAGGAGCACCTTCGGTCCGACAGCGAGCGCGCGGGCGATCTCCAGGCGCTTCAGCGCGCCATAGGAAAGATTTCCCGCTTCCTCTTCCGCCGCGTTGGCCAGGCGGACCTTTTCCAGGAAGGCCATCGCCTTTTCGCGCGCTTCCGCGGAGCGGCGCTTCGCGCCCGGCAGCGACAGAAGATCACTCAGGATCGACGGGCGCACGCTCAGATGGAAGCCCGCGAGAACATTTTCCAGAACCGTCATTTCCTGGAAGATCTGCAGGTTCTGGAACGTCCGTGTAAGGCCTTTTTCGGCCAGAAGATGCGGGGCTTTCGCGGTCACGTTCTCGCCGTTGAGTTTCACCTCGCCGTCGCTCGGCAGGTAAACACCGGAAATCATGTTGAAGAGCGTGGTCTTGCCGGCGCCGTTCGGGCCGATTACCGAAACGATCTCGCCCGGCTTGACGGAAAAGCTGACATCGTTGACGGCGCGCAAGCCGCCGAAGCTGATGCCCAGGCCGTTGATTTCGAGAATGGCCATCACACGCCCCTCCATCTGATCCGCGCGGCAATGGACGGCAACAGACCCAGCGGCAGGAAGATCATGACCAGGATCATGATCAGGCCGAGGACGAGCTGCTCATAGTCGGCCAGAACCGTCAGAACCTGAGGCAGAAGGGTCAGGATCGCCGCACCCAGGGTTGCCCCGAGCACGGATCCGACACCACCCAGCACCGCCATGGTCACCATCTCCACCGAATGCATGAAGCCGGCGACATCGGGGGTTATAAAGCCGTTCTGGAGCGCCAGCAGCGAGCCGGCGACGGAGGCATAGACGGCGGAGATCACGAAGGCCTGCAGCTTGTAGCGGGCAACGTCGATCCCGACTGTGCGCGCGGCGGTTTCCGAACCGTGGAGCGCCCGCATGGCGCGGCCCGTCGCGCTGTGAAAGAGATTCAGCGCGATCCAGATCGCGACCAGAAGCACGAGCGCGTTGGCGATATACCAGAATTCGCCGCCGGACAGCTTCAGCCCCATGCCGCGCAGAACCTGGCGCAGGCCGAGGTCGGGCACGGCCATGCCGTCCGGACCGCCGGTCAGACCGCGTTCGTTCGACAGAACCATGGAGACCAGGATGCCGAAGCCGAGCGTGGCGACCGCCAGATAATAGCCTTTCAGCCGCAGGATCGGCCGACCGATGAGGATTGCGAGCACGCCGGAAATGACCGCTCCAAGCAGCACGGCAAGCGCGGGGTGAATACCGAGATGAACCGGCGCGAGCGCACAGGCATAGGCGCCGATCCCGGCGAAGCCCGCATGGCCGAGACTGATTTGCCCCGCGTATCCGATCAGGATGACGAGCCCGATCACGGAGAGCGCGTTGACATAAACCAGCGCGCCGACCCGATAGTAGTAACCGGAGGGGAAGAATACGGGCAGGACCAGCATGATGCCGGCCAGAACGGCAAGCTGGACCCATTTGCTGTTGGCGGACATGGTCAGACCCTCTCCGTCTTTTTCGCGCCGAACAGGCCCTGGGGCATGACGAAGAGCACGGCAAGGATGACGATGAAGGCGACAGCTTCCTTGTATTGGGACGAGATGTAACCCGCCGTCAGAGCCTCGAACAGGCCGAGGAGAAGACCGCCTGCGAGCGCGCCTTTCGGATTGCCCATGCCGCCGAGCATCGCGGCGGCGAAGCCCTTCAGAGCGAGGCCGACGCCGACGTCGTAACTCACCAGGGTGATCGGTGTCACCAGAACGCCCGCAAGCGCACCGATGGCTGCCGACAGGGCAAACGACAGCGTCATGACGAAGCCGGTGTTGATGCCGACAAGCTGCGCGGCGAGCCTGTTGTTGGCGGTCGCAAGGACGGCCTTGCCGAGAAGCGTGCGGGTGAAGAACAGCCACAGCGCGATGAAAATTCCGATGGCCCCGCCGATCACCCAGAGGCTTTGCGGCAACAGGGTCGCGCCCAGAACATGGATCGGGTCGTCGCCGGAAAAGGCCGGCAGACGGTGAAGCTGCTTGTCGAACACGACCTGGGAGGCGCCGCGGATCAGGATCGATGCCCCGATCGTTATGATGATCAGTGTGACCACCGGCGCGCCGCGGGCCGGCTCGATCGCGAACTTGTTGAGCGCGACGCCGATACCCGCGGTGATCACGATGGCGATCGCGGCCGCAAGCGGCAGCGGCAGACCGGCGTCGAAGGCAAAGACCGTGATCATGCCGCCGAGCATCACGAATTCACCCTGGGCGAAGTTCACCACGTCGGACGCGTTGTAGATGATCGTGAAGCCCAGCGCGACAAGGGCATAGACCGCGCCGACCGTCAGGCCGGAAAAAATGAACTGCATAAAGGCGTCCATGGACGTCTCCCGTGCATGCTTGTCGGAGAAAGCGGCCGGGAGAGATCCCTCCCGGCCGGAAGTTGCGCGATCAGTCGACCGAGACCCACTCGCCGTCGCGGATTTCGAGCATCCGGAAGGCGCTGAGGTCGAGGCCCAGGTGATCGTCTGCGCTGAAGGTGTAGGTGCCGGTGGTGCCGACAAGACCATCCGTGGCCTCGAGCGCGTCGCGGATTTCTTCCGGATCGTCGCTGCCGGCCCGTTCGATGGCGCCGGTCATCAGCTTGAAGGCATCGTGCGCATAGCCGCCGAAGGTGGAAACGTCTTCGCCGTATTTTTCCTCGTAAGCGGCCTTGTAGGCGCTTACGACGTCCTTCTGCGGATCGCCGTCCTCGATGATGTCGGCGATCAGAAGGGCCGTGCCCGGCAGCCTGACACCTTCGGCTGCATCCGGCCCGGCCAGCTCGATGAATCCGTCGGAGGCCACCCCATGGCTCTGGTAGAGCGGCAGGTCGATGCCGAGCTGGGCGTAGTTACGGGTGACGATGGCCGGGCCCTGGCCGAAGCCCGGGTTCAGGATCGCCTGGACGCCGTCCGTGGACTTGATCTTGGTGAGCTGCGGCGTCATGTCCGCGTCCTGCGGCGCATAGGTTTCCTGCGCCACGATCTCGATTTCATAGCCGCCGGCCACGTCCTTGCACTGGGCCTCCATGGAAGCGCCAAAGCCGTCGGTGCCGGAAATCATGCCGATCTTGGTGATGCCGTTCTTCTGCATGTCGGTGAAGATCTTTTCACAGGCCATGCGGTCGGTGTGCGGCGTCTTGAACACGAACTGGCGCACAGGGTCGATGATCTGGATCGCGCCGGCCAGCGAAATGAACGGAATGCCCTCGCTCTCGGCCACCGCGAGGATCGACATGGTGGTTCCGGTGGTCGATCCGCCGATGATGGCGGAAACCTCGTCATCCTCGACCAGGCGGGTCGCGAAGGTCCGAGCCTTGTTCGGGTCGCCGCCGTCGTCATAGAGCACCAGCTCGACCTTTTCGCCGTTGATGCCGCCCTTGGCGTTGAGTTCCTCAACCAGCATTTCGAGCGTCTTGGCTTCCGGATCGCCCAGGAACGCTGCGCCGCCGGAGGCCGACAGGCTTGCGCCCAACTTGATTTCCGCATGTGCCGCGGTCGCAATTCCGAGGGCCATCAGCGTGGCCAGTGCAGTCGTCGTTACTTTCATGGGGGTTCCTCCCTTGCTGTTCAAAAAACGGCCGGCCGCCCTTCCTCAAGCGGATTTCGGCCACCGGATCATGACGCGCCGGAACCGCGGCGCGACAAATGCCGTGTCGGTCAGGCTGGCGTTTCCCGCCGGATTGGCTCCGGTCACGTGAAAATCGGAAAACGCCGCCGACTGGTTGACGTATATGTTGCCGGTGAGATTGACCGACAGATTGACCCCTGCGCGCGCGAAGGCTTTCGCCGCCCGGCCGATCAGGGCCTGATCGGTCGCATAGAGAGCCGCGGTAATGGCGCCTTTGCGGTGCGCGAGGTCCGAGGCTTCGGCAATCGCATCCTTCGCGGTCTCCGTGGCAATCGCGAAGATCACCGGACCGAAACATTCGTCCTCGTGGATCTCCGCGCCTTCCGCGACCGCGACGATCAGGGGCGTCGCCGACCGCCCGGCCCCGGTCCCGGCACTCTCGCGCACCACGCGCCCGGCGGACCGGGCCGCATCGAGGCGCGCGAGCGTCGCTGGATTGACAATGGCCCCGCAGATGCCGGACGCCTGCTTGGGATCCGCCGTCAGATCGTCGACGGCCGCCGCGATTCCCGCAATCACTTCGTCGAAGGACTTGTGCCCCTGGTCGGTCTCAATGCCACCCTTGGGGACATAGATGTTCTGGGGCGACGTGCACATCTGTCCCGAATAGAGCGAGACGGAAAAGGCCAGATTGGCGCACATGGCCTTGAAGGCGTCCGTGCCCGTGATGACCACGGAATTGACGCCGGTTTCCTCGGTGAAGACGAGCGCATCGCCGGCATTCTCCCGGATCCAGCCGCCGAAGGCGGACGAACCGGTATAATCGACGATCCGGATTTCCGGAGCCTCCACCAGCTCCTTCGTCACCGGCGCCTCCGGTTCGTCGACAGCCAGCAGCACCGCGTCCTCGGGCAGGTTCTGTTCGCTCAAAACCTCGCGCAGCACCTTGACGGTGATCGCCAGGGGCAGGATGGCCATGGGATGGGGCTTCACGATCACGGTGTTGCCGGTCGCAAGGCTGGCGAAAAGACCCGGATAGCCGTTCCAGGCAGGAAAGGTGTTGCATCCGATCGTAAGCGCTACGCCGCGCGGAACGAGGTCCCAGCGCTTTTCCAGAACGATGGGCGGCTGCTTGCCCTGCGGCTTTTCCCAGGTCGCGCCGCCGGCCACGGAGGTCATCTCTGCATAGGCTGCCGCGACGGCTTCCAGCGCCCGGTCCTGGGCATGCGGCCCGCCGGCCTGAAAGGCCATCGGAAAGGCCTGGCCAGTGGTGTGGACTGTCGCGTTGGCGATGAAGAAACTTTGTCTGTTGAGCCGGACAAGGGCCTCCAGAAGAACGCCGACGCGGGTTTCCACAGAGGTTTCTGACCAGGCCTCGAACGCCTGTTCGGAGGCTTCGATCAAGGCTCCGGGAGAGGCGGCCGGATAGCTCAGTCCGAGATCGAGGCTCCAGGGAGAGCGCTCCGCGCCAAGGCGACGCTCTTCAGGATGCCCCGGAATGGCGAAGGGTTTGCCGAGCAGCGCTTCAAAGGCCGCCGCACCGTCGTCGCGGGCGGTTTCGCCGTAGATCTTGCCGGACGGCAACTCGGGGAACGGCGTCCAGAACTCACGGGTCCTGATCGCGCTCAACGCGTCGTCCAGCAATGATCGATGACGATCGAACAGCTCAGGCATATAGTCTCCTCCCAGATGCGCTCGAAACGTCGCCGGCGCGGTTCTTATAATTGACCGACCGGACGGTTTATGCAACAACTTGTTTCAGGGACACCCGAGGAAAAATGTGTCCGGGAGGATTTAATGACGGATAATCAAACAGTTATCTCTGTTCTCGAAAATGGCGTTTTGCGGCTGACGCTGAACCGTCCGGACAAATTGAACTCGTTCAACGAGGACATGCACCTGGCTCTGCGGGCCGAACTCGAGCGGGCCCACAAGGATACGTCTGTCCGTGCAATCCTGCTGACGGGTGCCGGCCGCGGCTTCTGCGCGGGACAGGATCTGGGCGACCGCGACCCGCGCAAGGGCGGCGAAAAACCGGACCTGGGCCACACGCTGGAAACCTTCTACAATCCGACGCTTCGCCTGATGCGCGACCTGGAGAAACCGATCGTCTGCGCCGTCAATGGTGTTGCGGCAGGTGCCGGCGCCAATATCGCCTTTGCCTGCGACATCGTGTTCGCGGCGAAATCCGCCAAGTTCATCCAGGCCTTCTCCAAGATCGGTCTGATTCCGGATGCCGGCGGAAGCTGGTCGCTTGCCCGGATCGTCGGCGAACCCCGCGCCAAGGCGCTGACGCTTCTGGCGGAACCGCTGTTGGCGGACCAGGCCGCCGATTGGGGCCTGATCTGGAAGGCGGTGGGCGACGACGCGCTCATGAGCGAGGCAACAAAAACCGCTGAAAAGCTGGCGTCCGGTCCGACGGTGGGACTTGGCTTGACGAAGCGGCTGATCCAGGCCGCCGCGTCCCAGGATCTGGACAGCCATCTCGATATGGAGCGGGACTGCCAGCGTATTGCCGGTCACACGGAGGACTACGCGGAAGGCGTCACGGCTTTCCTTGAAAAACGCGCTGCCGTCTTCAAGGGAGAATGACATGAAAAACGTTTCGGAGATGAGCCCGCAGGAACTCGCTGAGGCCTGCGCCAAGCTGATGTGGGACGACGACCGGGCCTCCAAGGGCCTCGGCATCGAACTCCTGAAGGTCGAGCCCGGCAAGGCGGTGCTTACCATGCGGGTCGCCGAACACATGACCAACGGCCACGGCAACATGCATGGCGGCTTCTTGTTCGCGCTCGCCGACAGCGCCTTTGCCTTCGCCTGCAACAGCTACAATCAGATGACCGTCGCGCAGCATTGTTCGATCACCTATATCGCGCCCGGCAGCCTGGGCGACATGCTGACGGCCGACGCCCGCGAAGTGTCCCGCAAGGGACGCTCCGGCATCTACGACATCCGTGTGACACGGGAGGACGGGACGGTGCTTGCGGAGTTTCGCGGCCATTCCCGAACCATCAACCGCACTTTTTTGCCTGACGACACCACACCGGCGTAAGTTACGCCAAGGGAGGACAAGAGATGATCGACCTGACCCCTGACCGGTCAACCCTCGACCCTGTCGAGATCGCGAGCCGCGACGAGATTTCCGCGCTCCAGCAAAAACGCCTCGCCTGGTCATTGAGCCATGCCTACGAGAATTCGCCGTTCTTCAGGAAACGCTTCGACGAGCACGGCGCGCACCCAGGCGACTTCAAGTCGCTCGCCGATATCGCCAAATTCCCCTTCACGGTGAAACAGGACCTGCGCGACACCTATCCCTTCGGCATGTTCGCGACCCCGCGCGAGGAGCTGGTGCGCATCCACGGCTCGTCGGGAACGACCGGAAAGCCGACCGTGGTCGGCTACACGGCCAACGACATTTCCACATGGTCGGACCTGATCGCCCGCTCGATCCGCGCTGCCGGCGGCCGCAAGGGCCACATCCTTCACAATGCCTACGGGTACGGCCTGTTCACCGGCGGTCTCGGCGCCCACTACGGCGCCGAACGTCTCGGCTGCACGGTGGTGCCGATTTCCGGCGGCATGACCGAGCGCCAGGTGACGCTGATCGAGGATTTCAAGCCCGACATCATCATGGTGACTCCGTCCTACATGCTTTCCATCCTGGACGAATTCCGCCGCCGTGGGCTCGACCCGAGGCAGTCGTCGCTGAAGGTCGGCATTTTCGGCGCGGAGCCCTGGACCAACGCCATGCGTCTGGAAATCGAGCAGGCTTTCGACATGCACGCGGTCGACATTTACGGCCTGTCGGAAATCATGGGCCCCGGCGTTGCCCAGGAATGCGTTGAAACCAAGGACGGTCTCCACCTCTGGGAGGATCACTTCTATCCGGAAATCATCGACCCGGTCACGGAAGAAGTCCTGCCGGATGGCGAAATGGGTGAGCTGGTCTTCACCACGCTTACCAAGGAAGGCCTGCCGATGGTCCGCTACCGGACCCGCGACCTGACACGGCTCCTGCCGGGCACGGCACGCTCCATGCGCCGGATCGAGAAGATCACCGGCCGCAGCGACGACATGATCATCCTGCGCGGCGTCAACGTGTTCCCGACGCAGGTCGAGGAACTGATCCTGAAATGCGAGGGCCTCGCCGCTCATTTCCAGATCGAGCTGGTGCGCTCCGGCCGGATGGACGCCATGATCGTCCATGCCGAGGCCATGCCGACCCACTCAAGTTCCGACGCCCGCGCAGCGCTGGCCAAGGAACTTGCCCATCACATCAAATCGACCATCGGCATTTCCACAAAGATCGACGTGCACGAACCGGAAGGCGTCGACCGCTCCGCCGGCAAGGCCAAGCGGGTTGTCGACAACCGGCCGAAGGACTGAGCCGAGAGCTTTTGACCGAGGTTTGGCCGCCCGCTCCCCACGTCCGCTTTCTCCAGAGGCGGGCGCGGAGAGGGCGGCGAGAATCGTCTGATACTCGCCCTCTGGCCATTCCCTCACGTAAAGTTTAAAAAGCGCCGGATCGGGGCAGCGGACAAGAAACGGAGTTCAAAGCGCATGGCGAGAACCCGCGCAAGCGATTTTGAGGAAAAGCGGCACGGCCTGCTTCTCACGGCGGCCAACGTCTTCGCGACCCAGGGCATGGAAAAAGCCTCCATGTCGCAGATCGCCCAGGAGGCGGGCGTCTCGAAATCGCTGCTCTATCACTATTACCCGTCCAAGGACGCGCTGATCTTCGCGATCATCGAGTCCCATCTGACAATTCTGGACGAAGCCCTGGACAAGGCCGACGACCCGTCCCTGCCGCCGCACCAACGCCTGAAGACGCTGGTGCTGACGGTGCTCGACAACTATCGCGGCGCCGACGACCAGCACAAGGTCCAGCTCAACGCCGGCCCGGCGCTGTCGGACGCGCAGAAAGCCGACATCGTCGCCATCGAGCGCCGCATCGTGCGGCACTTCTCCAAGGCGCTGAAGGATATCCACCCCCAACTCGCCAATCCCGACCGCCCACTGCTGATGCCCGTCACCATGTCGCTCTTCGGCATGATGAACTGGGTCTACATGTGGTTCAAGGAAGGCGGCCTGATCTCACGGGACGACTACGCCAATGTCGCGACGACGCTGATCCTGGAAGGCGTGAAGGCGGTGAAGTGAGGGGGGGGGGGAAACCCGTTGTCCCCACCGGCACCGCCCGCATCAGACTTCTCGTAACGGGGCTTTCATTTCACCGGACGCAGTGGCGGCAACCGGCCTTCGAAGATCGAGGACTTCACGATCGAGGTATGGGTTTCGGCGCGTTCGTGAAAAGGGATCAGTATGTCGTCCAGTTCCGCGACATCCGCGAGCGCCAGGCGCGCGACATAACAGTCGTCACCCGTTACCCGGTCGCAGGACATGAAACGGGGCTGTTCCTCGATCATCCTTTCAACGACATGAAGCTGTCCGCTGCGGGGCTTGATCCTGACGAGCGCCTGGATGGTGTATCCGAGCGCGCGCAAATCCACCCTGGCGCCGAAGCCCGAGATATATCCATGGTCGCGCAAGGTGCGAAGCCGCTCGCCGACCGCCGGCCCGGACAAATCGACCATCTTCCCGATGTCCGCGAGGCTCAGGCGGCCATCGGATTCGAGGATCTCGATGATCCGGCAGTCGGTCTGATCCAGCGTTTTCGACATGAAGGAAAATTCCGTCCGACAGTTTCGAAGTGAATGAATATTTGCAGAACGGCATTCGCCATCGCCGGGACGAAAACGTAGCCAGTCCCTAAAATCCTGTCAAACAAGCACAGGAGATTATCATGAACATTCAACGCATCGCAGCTTTCAGCCAGGGATCGACGGGAGGCAACCCGGCGGGGGTGGTCTTGCTCAACGAGGCCGCACACGAAGACGACATGGCGCGCGTCGCCGCCGAGGTCGGCTTTTCCGAAACCGCCTTCGCGGTCGCACAGGACGACACCGGCAAGGCCTGGCGCGTACGCTATTTCTCACCTGAGTCCGAGGTTCCCTTCTGCGGGCATGCGACCATCGCTCTCGGAGCCGCCCTGGGACGGCAAAGCGGACCGGGTACATTCGCGCTCGAACTCAACAATGCGTCGATCTCCGTCGACACTGAAGAGGCGCCGGACGGCATCGTCGCGACACTGCAGTCGCCTCCGACCCGCAGCCAGGCCATATCGGCGGACGAACGCCAGGATGTGCTGGCCCTGTTCGATCTCAGGGAGGCGGATCTCGACGAACGGCTTGCGCCGGCACGCATCCACGGCGGCGCGGACCACATCGTGTTGCCCCTGAAGGACCGTTCAAGGCTCGCCGCCATGACCTACGATCTCGACCGGGGCCGGGCCGTCATGCGCAAACATGGACTTGTCACGGTGATGCTGGTCTTCATCGAAGGCAATCAGACGTTTGACGTTCGCAATGCCTTTGCTTCCGGTGGCGTGCTCGAAGATCCCGCGACCGGGGCCGCAGCCGCGGCCTTCGCCGGATACCTGCGCGACACCGGCTGGCCGCATGGCGGGCAATTCACCATTCGCCAGGGCGAAGACATGGGCAGCCCTTCCCTGATCAAGGTGGCCCTCGACGACATCAAAGGCGCGCCGGTGCGCGTTTCCGGGCGGACCCGAGCGATCGGATGATTGCCAAAGCGCGTGAGATGGGGAGAGTTCCAATGGTTCTCTCTCCCTCTGCCGTGATATTTTCGCGCGGGCCGAAAACGCTGCCGAAACGTGGAGAATACCGTGATTTACGCAAACGTTGACGCGTTGAAGAAACGCAGCGCCGCCTCACCCGGCGGATCTGAACTGGTCCGGAGCCTTGCAGTAGACCTTGACCGTATCGCCGTCCCTCACGATGCCGGAGGTTGAAGCGAACCTCTGGCCATGGACCATGCAGTGCGCAAGATCGTAGTGTCCCGGCGCGACCATCCAGTCGACTGCGGTATCCCGATTGCAGTCCTGAACCGGCATGGTTGCAAGACAGACGGCCACATAGGCGGTGTAGAGCATGCGGTCTTGTCCTTTTTCAAACTTGCGCCGCACGGGTTCACGTTCGCGCGCAAGAAGACAATTTTAGAGCAAAACTCCTGCAAGTCGATCCCAACGCATACATATCCTCAAAAGGGACAAAGGTCTTTGCTCCGAACAGGGAGCAAGACCGAGAACCAGTGTGGTCGGCCTGAACTGCCGTCTTCCTCGCCAATGCCAACGGCAAAGAAAAATCCGGACGGTCCTTTCGGAGCGTCCGGATTTCAAGGGTGCGTTCAGATGGGAGGAGCCGGTCAGCCGGCCGTTCTGAACTGGTCGGGAGCCTTGCAGTAGACTTTCACAATGTCGCCTTCCTTCACGATTCCGGATGTGGCGGCGTATTGCTGTCCGCGGACCATGCAATAGGAGAGGCTTTGAACCTTGCCCGGCGCGACCATCCAGTCGTGCGCGGTGTTCCTGTTGCAGTCCTGGACCGGTGTCGATGCAAGGCACACGGCCACATAGGCAGTGTACAGCATTTGGTCAGGTCCTTTTGTGCGACGCCGCATGGGAGGTGTGCAGCGCAACAAAACCCAGTGTACTGTAAAATTCGAACCCGTCGAGTTTCTGGCAAATATTTTCTCCGGAAAACGCCGAAAAATTCGTCAAATACTGCTTAAACATAGTGCACAAAACACATTTAAGGATAGTTTTACCTAATGCGTATTGTTATGACTCAATCATTAGTTGATTCCAGAAACACCTACCGCTGCGGAAGATTCTGTCACTATCGTGCAGGCCACGCTGTTGAAAATCGGTAGCTTCCAAAATTTCGCAGGAGCTCGATTGACAGCGCGCCTTCGCGCCACCGATGAACGGTTTTTCAACCTGTTCCACTCGGACAGGACGCGACGGAGATGCGTCTTCGCCTCACAGCAATAAGCGGACCGGGGCAAGACCTGCATATATCGATGAGGAAAGGCGGTCGTCCCGATCAGGCGCCTGCGCACTGACGGGACGACACCGGATAGAAATAAAGGAACAAAGACCTTCCCGATCGTCAGCCTGCTAACGGCCAGGTCTTCGCCACCATGGTCAGCACGTCGTATTGCGCGACAACCTCGTCCTTCTGGTTGGTCACCTGGCAGTCCCAGCGGACTTCACCGTGGCCGGCATTCTCACGCGGGTTGATCTCCTTGCAGGTGAGCCGAACCTTGAGCGTGTCGCCGAAATAGACCGGCGTCAGGAAGCGCAGGTTGTCGACGCCGTAGTTCGCCAGAACCGGGCCCGGTTCCGGGTCGACGAAGAGACCGGCGGCAAAGGACGCGATCAGATAGCCATGGGCGACCCGGTCGTCAAAGAACGGGTTCGCCCTGGCCGCGTCGCTGTCCATGTGAGCATAGAACGTGTCGCCCGTGAACTCGGCGAAATGCTCGACATCTTCCAGGGTCACTTCGCGCGTCCTGGTGACGATCTGATCGCCGATCCTCAAGTCCGCGAGCGACTTGCGGAAGGGGTGAATGTCGGCGCGGACCGACGCGCCCTCGACCCATTGGCCAGTGACGGCGGACAGCAGATCCGGCGTTCCCTGCACGGCGGTGCGCTGCATGAAATGCTTCACACCGCGCATACCGCCCATTTCCTCACCGCCGCCGGCCCGCCCGGGACCGCCGTGAACGAGGGGCGCCAGCGGCGAACCGTGGCCGGTCGACGTTTTGGCGGACTTGCGGTTGCCGATCAGCACACGGCCGTGGAAGGGAGCAAGACCGGTCACGACATCTTGGGCAACGCCGCCGTCGTTGGTGAACAGGGACGACACCAGGGAGCCCCGGCCCATGCGGGCAAGCGCCACGGCCTCTCCGGTGTCCTCGTAGGCCATCACTGTCGCAACGGGGCCGAAGGCCTCCACCGCATGGACCGCCTCGGCCCGCATCGGGTTTGAACAATGCAGCAGCACCGGCGCCATGAAGGCGCCCTTGTCCGCGTCGCCGGACACCAGCGGCACCTCGTCGAGAGATCCCGATACGATCTCCGCCTCCTTGGCCAACTCCGAAACCTTTGCCCGAACGTCGTCGCGGTCCTTCAGCGAGACCAGCGCGCCCATGCGCGCGGCTTCGTCGTCCGGTAGGCCGACCGGTGTCTGCGCAAGTCTGGCGGAAAGGGCCTCGATGACCGCGTCCTGATGAGCCTTCGGCACGATGATGCGGCGGATCGCGGTGCACTTCTGACCGGCCTTGACGGTCATCTCACGGTGGGCTTCCTTGACGAAGAGATCGAATTCCTCTGTACCGGGCGCCGCATCGGCGCCGAGGATCGAAGCGTTGAGACTGTCGGCTTCCATGGTGAAGCGCACGGAATTTCTCAGGATCGCCGGGCTCGATTTCAGCATCTGGCCGGTGGACGCGGAACCGGTGAAGGTCACGACGTCCTGTTCGATGACATGTTCGAGCAGGTCACCGGCAGAGCCGGTGACGATTTGCAGCGCGCCGTCGGGCAGAAGGCCCGTTTCCAGGATGCGGCGGACGACCAGCTCGGTCAGGTAGGCGGTCTGGGAAGCGGGCTTGACCAGGCAGGGCATGCCGCCGATCAGAGACGGCGCGATCTTTTCCAGCATGCCCCAGACCGGGAAATTGAAGGCGTTGATGTGCACCGCCACACCCTGAAGCGGGGTCAGGATATGCTGGGCGACGAAGGAGCCGTCCCGCGACAGGGCTTCGACCGGCCCTTCCGTCAGCACGCGCGTGTTGGGGAGCTCGCGGCGTGCCTTGGAGGCGAAGGTCAGAAGAGTGCCGATCCCGCCGTCGATGTCGGCCCAGCCGTCCTTGCGGCTCGCCCCGGTCGCGAAGTTCTCAAGGTAGAATTCCTCCTTGAGGTCCATGAGCTTCAGGCCGACTTCCTTCAGCATCAGGGCGCGTTCGTGGATCGTCATGGCACGAAGGGCGGGACCGCCTTTCGCGCGTCCCCATTCCAGCGCCGCCTTGAAGTCGAGCCCCTCGGTGCCGATCAGGGCATGAATGTCGCCGGTCGCGGCATTCAGCACCGGCCTGCCATCGCCCTCGCCCCGGCGCCACGCGCCCTCGAGATAGCTTTCCAGACGGCGCGCCGTCGTCCCCATTGCCATGATCGACCTGTCCTTTTTATTTTTGCGTTTTACGCGAGTCCGAGTTCGGAAAGCCGCGCTTCGGCGTCGGCCTTCCAGGCCGTCCGCAAGGTTTCGTTGTCGGCATGACGCAGACCCATAGCCTTAAGCCGCTCGAAACGGGCCGATCTGGCCGGGCCGAAAGTTTCCGCCACGCGCGGCATCCAGTAGTCCACGGAGGCCCGGGCCTGCTCTTTGGCGCCGGCGTCGCCAACAAGTCCTTCGAGGCCTTCCAGAGCCATTTCCATGTGCTGCTTTTCGCGCGGCAGGATCTCGCGGAAGGCCTCGCCAAGCGGCTGGTAGGATATCCGGCACTGCTCTTCGAGCTGGTGCACTGTCGCCAACCCCATCAGCGCGTTCATGACCACCGCGTCGGTCCAGTTTTCCAGCGGGTAGTGAAACACCGAAAGACGCATGTCGCCGCCCTGGCGTTTCGGGTCGACATGGCTTTCGCGCGGCAGGCGCGCGGCCCAGCTGTGCGCCTTGTTGTAAAGCGCCTTGTCGGTGCCGAAATCGCTCATCAGGTCAAGGACCCGTTCGGCATGACCGACCTTTTCCAGCGTGATCCGGCTCGCGGCCGCGCGCTCCTTCAGGCCCGGCGCCCAGTTGATGGCATCGGCGAAACCGGCGGAACCGGCCAGCTCGCTGTCGACGAAGGACGACATCAGGCGGAGCAACTCGCCCCGGTAGCGGGCCGGTACGTTGTCCGGAGATGTGAGCTTGCCGCCCTGCTCCAGATAATCGGCGAGCGGCATGATCTCGTCGTCCTGGATAACCGCTTCATTCGTCATAGCTGATCACCACCTTGTCTGAGACAGGAAGGCACTGGCAGGAAAGCACGTAGCCGGCCCGGACTTCGTAGTCCTCCAGCGCGTGGTTCACTTCCATTTCCACCTCGCCCTCGATCACCTTCGCGCGGCACGTGGAACACACCCCCGCCTTGCAGGAATAAGGCGCGTCCATGGCGTTGGCGATCGCGGCGTCCAGAACCGAGGTTCCGTCCTTTTCCATCTGGAAGTTGCGCGTGGTGCCGTCGAGTGTGACCGAGATCTCGCAGGTTCCGGCGGCCGCCGAAACAGCGCTGGACGTGGCGCGGGCCTTGGCCCGGCCGGGTTGGGACGAAGCGAAGAGCTCGAAGCGGATCTGGTCGTCGTTGAGGCCATGCCGGCGCAGACTGTCGGCGATGGTCAGCATCATCGGTTCCGGACCGCAGATGAAAGCCGTGTCGACCTCCTCCGCGTCAACCCAGAGACGGAACAGCATGTCCATCTTCTCCGCGTCGATGCGCCCGGTGAAAAGCTCGATGTCCTGCGATTCCGTTTCCAGGATATGGATCAGCGAGAACCGGCCGAGATAGGCGTTCTTCAGGTCCTCAAGCTCTTCGCGGAACATGATCGAACTGGTCTGCCGGTTGGCGTAGATCAGCGTGAAGGTGCTCTGCGGTTCGCGGGCAAGAACGGTCTTGATGATGGACAGGACAGGGGTGATCCCGGAGCCGCCGGCAAAGCCCAGATAGGTTTTAGCGCTTGTCGGCTCAAGTTCGGTGAAGAAGCGGCCCATCGGCGTCATCGCCTCCAGCCGGTCGCCGACCTTCAGGTCTTCGTTCGCCCAGGTCGAGAACGCGCCGCCTTCGACCCGCTTGATGCCGACCTTGAGGCAGCCCTCGTCCTTGCCGGCGCAGATCGAGTAGGACCGGCGCAGTTCCTCCCCGTCGAAATCGCGGCGAAAGGTCAGATACTGGCCCTGGGTAAAATCGAAGGCCGGCGCATCGGCGTCGTCCTCCGGCTTCAGGGTGACCACCACCGCATCGCGGGTGTCCCGGCGGATGTCGGTTACTTCCAGAGAATGAAATCGTGCCATGGGCGAAACCCTCCTCCCAGAGGTCAGATGCACTTGAAATAATCGAATGGTTCGAGGCAGTCCTTGCAGCGCCAGGCGGCCTTGCAGGGCGTCGAGCCGAACTGGCTGACCCGTTCCGTGTTTTTCGAGCCGCAGCGCGGGCAGGCAACCGTGAGGCCGCTTTCCCCGGACAGGCGCGCCGCCTTGGCGCTCATGCCGGTGGACGCGGTGCCGTCGACCGGCGGCGCGATGCCGAACTGTTTCAGCTTCTCGCGCGCCTCTTCGGTCACCCAGTCCGTCGACCAAGGCGGCGACAGGCGGCGTTCAAGGCGCAGGTTGTCCAGGCCCTTCTCGCGCAGCTTGTCCTCGATCATCATGTCGATGACCGCCGTGGCCGGGCAGCCCGAATAGGTCGGCGTCACGGCCACGACGAGCGTATCGCCGTCGTAGCTGACGTCGCGAACGATGCCGAGCTCGGTGACCGAGACGACCGGAATTTCCGGATCCGGAACCTCGGACAACCAGTCCCAGACCTCGTCCGGTGCCGGATGAAGCGTGGTGGACATTGCTTTCGCCCTACCAGCTCGCGCCGGGATAGGCGCGCTGCAGGAACTGCATTTCCGCGAGGATGAAACCGAGATGCTCGGTATGCCGGCCCTGCTTGCCGCCCTTGTGGACGAAGCCGGCTTCCGCGGGCATGGCCAGCGTGGCTTCCTTCAGCACGTCGCGCACGGTGGTTTCCCACTCTCCGCGCAGGCTTTCGAGATCCGGTGCGATACCGGCCTGCGTCATGGCCGCATCGACCTCGTCACCCACAAACATCTCGCCGGAATAGGCCCAAAGGAGATCGAGCGCGTCCTGCATGCGGCGGTGGCTTTCCTCGGTCCCGTCGCCCAGGCGAACCACCAGATCGGAGGCGCGGTCCAGGTGATAGCTGACTTCCTTCAGCGCCTTGGCGGCGATTTCGGCAACGCGCGGGCTCTTTGAGTTGTCAGCGAGCCACGTGAGCAGGTGATAGTGAAAGGCGTCGAACAGGAATTCGCGCATCATCGTCACCGCCATGTCGCCTTTCGGCAGCTCCACCAGCAGAAGATTGCGGAATTTCATGGCGTCGCGCAGATAGGCGAGCTTGTCGGCGTCCCGGCCTTCACCCTCGACCTCGCCGGCAAGACCCAGCCACATCTGGGTGTGGCCGATCAGGTCCAGGGCCGTGTTGGCGAGCGCGATGTCCTCTTCCAGAACCGGACCGTGACCGCACCATTCGGAGGTGCGGTGACCGAGGATCAGCGCGTTGTCTCCCATCCGGCAGAGCCATTCGAAAAACGCGGGCCGAAGCGAGGCATCCGAAACGAAGGAATCCTCGGGAACGGATGTTGCAGCCGTTTCGAGCGCAGCCATCACATTTTCCCCACTTCTTCGGGAATGTCGAAAAAGGTCGGATGACGATAGGTCTTGCTTTCCGCCGGATCGAACAGCGGGCCCTTTTCAGACGGGCTCGACGCGGTGATCTCCTTGGACGGCACCACCCAGATCGAGACACCCTCCTTGCGGCGGGTGTAGACGTCGCGGGCATGGTTGATAGCCATTTCCGCGTCGGGTGCATGCAGGCTGCCGACGTGACGGTGGTTCAGTCCGTGTTGCCCACGGATAAAAACCTCCCAAAGCGGCCATTCTTTCTTGGACATGACAGGTCCTCCCTCGAAACCTTGATATCTTCGGATTATTCGGCGGCCACGGAAGCCGCCCGGCGGCGTTCGGCAGCCCTTTCTGCATAGGCGTTCAACCCGTCGCGGAACCACGCGCCGTCTTCCCAGGCCTTGACCCGGTCGCCGAGCCGTTCGCGGTTGCACGGGCCGTTGCCCTTGATCACTTCGAAGAACTCCGACCAGTCCGGCTCGGAGAAATCGTACCCCTGCTTTTCCTCGTTCCAGGCAAGGTTCTCGTCCGGAATCGTGAGGCCCAGATATTCCGCCTGGGGCACCGTCTCGTTGACGAATTTCTGGCGCAGTTCGTCATTGGTGTTGATCTTGATCTTCCAGGCCATGGACTGGGCGGAATGGACGGAATCCTTGTCGGACGGTCCGAACATCATCAGCGCCGGATACCAGAAGCGGTTCATCGCGTCCTGAGCCATTTCCTTTTGTTCCGGCGTGCCGAAGGCCATTTTCATCATGATCGAATAGCCCTGGCGCTGGTGAAAGCTCTCTTCCTTGCAGATGCGGATCATGGCGCGGCTGTAGGGGCCGTAGGAAGTGCGCTGCAGCGGCACCTGGTTCATGATCGCCGCCCCGTCCACGAGCCAGCCGACCGCGCCCATGTCCGCCCAGTTCAGGGTCGGATAATTGAAGATGGAGCTGTATTTCATCTTGCCCGAATGGAGCTTTTCAAGAAGCTCGTCACGGGAGACGCCCAGCGTCTCGGCCGCTGAGTAGAGATAGAGCCCGTGACCGGCCTCGTCCTGCACCTTGGCAAGCAGGATGGCCTTGCGCTCCAGCGTCGGCGCGCGGGTGATCCAGTTGCCTTCCGGCAGCTGACCGACGATTTCCGAATGGGCGTGCTGGCCGATCTGGCGCACCAGGGTCTTGCGGTAGCCTTCCGGCATCCAGTCCTTGGGTTCGATCTTTTCGCCGGCATCGACACGGTCCTGAAAGGCCCTTTCCTCGGGCGACATGTCTTCGCGGGACTTGATAGCATCCGATTTCACGAGCTGCGCATACATGAAACTTCCTCCAATTCCGCCGGCCCGGTCTGGTCTTCGGTCCGGCACTTGACCTTCAGGCGTCCGCCTATGTCATTCGACCCAGCGGGCTCTGCCCCCACAGCCCGCCACTTTCAGGCTACACCCGCTCAAGGATAAGGGCGATGCCCTGCCCGACGCCGACGCACATGGTGCAAAGGCCGTAGCGTCCGCCGGTGCGTTGCAACTGATAGGCGGCGTGCAGAACCAGCCGCGCTCCCGACATGCCGAGCGGGTGACCGATCGCGATCGCGCCGCCATTGGCATTCACGTGCGGCGCATCCTCGGGCAGACCGAGTTCGCGCAAAACCGCCAGAGACTGGGACGCAAAGGCTTCGTTCAGCTCGATCACGTCCATCTGGCCCAACTCGAGACCCGCCCGCTGAAGAACCTTCCGCGTCGCCGGAACAGGACCGATGCCCATCACCCGCGGCGGCACGCCGGCCGCCGCCATGGCGACGATGCGCGCCTTCGGCGTCAGGCCGTTCGCCTGCGCGGCGGCTTCCGAAGCGACAATCGCGGCCGCGGCCCCGTCGTTGACACCGGAGGCATTGCCCGCGGTAACCGTCAGATCCGGCGCATTCACGCCGCGAAGTTTTGCGAGCGCTTCCACGCCCGTGCCCGGACGGGGGTGCTCGTCCGTGTCAACCACAAGGGGATCGCCCTTGCGCTGCGGAATGGTGACCGCAACGATCTCGTCCTTGAAGATGCCCGCCTTTTGCGCGGCATCCCAACGGCGCTGGCTTTCAGCAGCGAACCGATCCTGGTCTTCCCTGGAAATCTTGTAGTCTTCGGCGACATTATCCGCCGTTTCCGGCATCGAATGGGTGCCGAAAGCCTTGTCCAGCCTCTTGTTCTTGAAACGCCAGCCGATGGTGGTGTCGTACATTTCCGCATTGCGGGAGAACGCCGACGTTGCCTTGGCAACAACAAAAGGCGCGCGGCTCATGCTTTCGACGCCGCCGGCGATCATCAGGTCGGCGTCGCCTGCCTTGATCGAGCGCGCCGCCAGGCCGATGGCATCCATTCCGGACCCGCAGAGGCGATTGACCGTGGTGCCGGGCACGGAAACCGGAAGACCCGACAGCAGGACCGCCATTCGCGCCACGTTGCGATTGTCTTCGCCGGCCTGATTGGCGCATCCGAGGATGACGTCGCAGACGGCTTCCCAATCCGCGTTCGGATTCCGTTCGATCAGCGCCTCGATGGGTCTCGCCGCGAGATCGTCCGCACGCACCTGCGACAGGGCTCCGCCATAGCGTCCGATTGGCGTTCGCACCGCGTCACAGATAAAGGCGTCCGTCATGAAGTCCTCCCGATTTATCCTCCCGGCCGACCATCATTTACCGACCGCTCGGTCAGTCTTATAGCATCAATACATCACGCATAAAACCATTTTTTACATAAAAACGTGATGCTTTCGCGGCTGGCAAAAATTCCCTATTTATTTCAGATCGTTACACGGTCGCTTCGCGCCGCAGACGATTCAATCGAAGCACGGTCGCTTCGGTTTCGGGCGGCAACAGGCCCTTCTCATCGTGAAACATGCGTCCGACAAAGTCGTCCGCCGCGCCTGTCAGGGCCAGATAGCAGGTCACGAAAAGACGCCTTGCGTCTTCGGCAGGCCAGTCTTCCGGCCAGGCGGCACGGGGCAGGCGTGGGTCCTTCAGCGCGGCCAGCCTGTAATGATGGACCAGTTGCAGGCGCAGCGCGAGCGCCTGCTCCCCGCTCATCCCGCACCCGCCCGCGTCTCTGGACAGCAGGCTTCCAAGCGCTTCGAAGCGGGTGAGGAAGGCCCGGTATCTGGCGGCAACCGCAGCCAGGTCCCAGCGTTCCGCCGCATAGGTCCGTAGTCCACCGGGGTCAGAGACGGGTTCGGCGGCCAGCACCGGACCGCCCACCTTGGGAATGTCGTCCCGGTTTGGAGCCATCGCGCCTCCCTGCCCCGTCGAGACCCATCCTTCCGGTAGCGGATCGGGCGTCCGGAGGGCCATGAGCCAACCGCTCGCCGGCGGTGGCGGGGCATAAAGGATGCGGGCCGCCGCCCGGAATTCCGATTGCGCCTCATCCGTCAGACGATAATAGCTCTTGCGTCCGATCCGTTCGCCAAGCAGCTTTCCGCCCGCGACCAGCCGGGAGACGGCTGTGCGCACGAGGCTTTCGCTGATGCCCTGGACCGCACAGCAGGACACAAGATCGCCCATCCACAGCGTACCGCCGCGCGGTTCGACGACATCACCATAGATCGTGACGATAAAGACCGGCGCTCTCGGCACATCCGGCGACAGAACAGTCTCCACAACATCGTCAACCGCGGCCGCCCTCATGCGCCAGCCCTTCCCCAACTGAATTCAACACATGACAACTTAGCCTCATTTCCGGAAAAAACGTAGTGCAATTGCCCCGGACCCAAATCCCGAAGCGTGTCCCGGGGCACGCCGCGCCTCCGTCCGCCAGGTCAAAAGGCAGGCGCGAAACGCACCGGATCGAGAAGATTTTTAGGCCGCAAAGAAACAAGTAAATCAATAATAGTTCGAATTTACTTGTATATTTGCTGGTTTTTATTTTTCCGATTGGTGGTTACATGATGATGTTTTCATGATATCCGTACAGCTCAGGAATAAGTGCAGCAAATTTTAATAATTGCTGTAATTTAAAGGCGTTTTTGTTTCGATGAGGCAGATCACATCAACCGCTCCCAGTAGAACCCTACCTGATGCGGCCGGTGTAAACGCGGGGCGATCCACGGCAGAATCTTCCAAAGCTTTAAAGAGGCAATGCAAGACGAGATGTCTTTAGCACCATGGCAGTTGCCAGCTGGCCGAAAGCTGGTATTAGCGTCCGAACAGGACAGGGAAGCACTTGCAGGGAGTTCGATCGAGCATCTGGTTCGATACCTTGAACCCGGATCAACCGGCATCCCTGTTCTCAGGAATACCTTCCCCCTCCTTGCCGTTGCTTTCTCGAAGGAAAGCGAGGCCTCCCTCAAGACCATCCTCTCGTCGATCAGACAGCTTAGAACCGTCCCCGAGGTTGAAGTCCTCAGGCTCGAAGCCGGCAAGAGCGAAAAGGCGTTCGAACTCATGCGCGCCCTGCTTGACGGCGGTGTCGGGCGGGTGGCGTCGTTTTCGGCGTCCTTCACCGCCGAACTCGCCCTTTTGCGGCGCGAACGCGAAGCGCTTCTGGAAAACTATCGGGCGCTGGAGGATGCCTTTCAGGCCCGCAACTGGGAGCCCCTGGCCGAAACCTTCGTTCACGACCCCTATGTCGATCCGAAAGACGAAGGCATCGGCCAATTGCTCGCCAGCGGTTTCATCGACCAGCTGCTCCCGGTGTCGAGCCTCGGCGTGGCCGGCATCGCGCTCCACCTGAGCTCGGTTCCGAAGGACGGCGGCGCACTCTCCGTGACGCTCAGTTACGTCGAAAGCGAGGAGACCGTCGCGGAATGGACCGTCGACTACAAGAACCTCGTGACCGGCTGGAACTACTTCTCCCTGCCGCGCGCCTGCGGAGGTGCGGCGAGAACATTGCGGCTTCGTGTCTCCACATCGGGCACCGAGACCATCGGTCTGTCCCTTGGCTACCCGATCGCCAGCGAGCGATACACGACCCGATCGAACGTGGAACATCCCGATCTCGACTTACGTCCACTGGCCTTTCGGGTCTACACCGGCGTTCCAGGCGTTGCTCCGACTCTCGCGCCCAACATGATCGCGCCGACATCGACGCAGGGCACCCCCCGCGTACAGAACTATCACCTGCCGGTGGATCTGCTGAAGCAGGTCATCGACGTTTCGGTGAGTTCCATCGTTCCCGACTTCGAAACCATCAGCTTTCTCGAGCACGAGCACGCCCTGGTTTGCCATCCGCTGCCGAGCGGTATCACCGCGGGCGCGATCAGCGGCGCCGTGGAAGCAGGGACAACGTCGCTTTCGGCGAATGCGATCATCGATCATCCGGAGGGTGCGCCGGCGGCCGTCAGTTTTTTGCTCGCTCCCGCCAACACGGACCCTCGGTCGAAGGTCGAGGAAATCGAACGCAGCGAACCGGCCTTCCCCACCGCCATGTTCTCCGGCTGGCGCGAAGTCGGTCCGGAGAGCCCGATCAGCATCAACATGCAGCTCGACGAACCGCTGGGCGGCCCCATGGACCTGATGATCCTCAGCCGCGCGGTCGGCGACTCGGTGGATTTCTCCTGGCTGAAGGTCTCGGGCTTCCGGATCGTCAGGCAATCTCCGGCGGCGGCGGGAACTGGGGACGTTCATGTCCAGTAGCGAAGCGCAGACCGACCTTATCGCGGTTGCGATGCCGCTCTACGGCCATGCGGCCCTCGCCATGGAAGCCATTCAATCCGTCCTGTCGTCGAAACCGTCCGGTTGCCGTATCGCGATCGTGGTTTCGGTCGACGGTGACATCCGGCAGGAAACCTTCGAGCAGCTTCTCCTCTTCTCCGCCGCCTACCCTTCGATCCACGTCATTTTCGGGGAAAACGCGGGACCGGGCGGCGCGCGCAACCGGGCCATCGACTTCGTGCTGGAGGAGCTTCCCGAAGCGCGGGCCGTGTATTTCCTGGATGCGGACAACCGGGTCCTGCCGACCACGATCGAAACCCTCTACCGGACACTGGTGTCCAGCGACTGCGGGTGGGTCTACACGAATATCGACACGTTCTCGGTCAGCTGGCGCTCCCACTACGGCAATCGCTACTCCCGGCTGGTTCACTGCATCACCGACAATATCTGCGACACCGGCTCGATGATCGCCATCGAGGTGTTTCAGGCCGGTGTGCGCTTCAACGACGACCGGCAAAACGGCTTCGAGGACTGGGAATTCTGGCTGTCGTGCATCGAACACGGCTTCGTCGGCAAGCCGTGCCACGACACCACTTTCGAATACCGCTTGCGGGCGGAAAGCCGGTTCAAGGAAGCCAACCGGGACCGCGCCGCCTCCGAAAGCTTTTTGAAAAAACGCCACAAGTCGCTCTACCAGCGGCCGACACTGGTGGATTTCGAACACGAAGAATGCCCCCGCTACCTGTTCATGCGGACGGAGGATTCCTCGCTGTCGTGTTTCTCCGACCCGATCAAACCTGGCAAGTCGATACGTCTCGACGAACTCGTCGCGGAGTTCTGGGCCAGCGTCGGCGAACCGGACAATGTCCACTTTCCGCCCTTCGTCATGGCCGGCAGCGGGGCGACGCTGGAACTCCTGCGCAGTTCTCATATGCTGCCCGGCATCCTTACCCATCTTGAGGTCCTGAGCGAGAAGGCCAATGTTGTCTTCGTGCATCTGAGCAACGACGGAAAGCAACGGGAGCTCAAGTCGACGATTTACGAGGCCGGCGCGCAGAACGTGCCGCCGGCGGACCTGATCTTTCTGTCCACCTCGCTGATGCGTGACGTCATCAACAACGATGCCCTGGACTGGTTCTCAACCATCGGAAACGATCAGATCTGGCCCACGGTCGCCGTGTTGAACGTGCGTTTCCCCTACCCGAAAAAGGTCCCGCGCCGCGCCCTCATCCCGCCTCAGCAGATCATCCTGAGCTGCTTCAACGCGGTTGCAAAAAGCTCCTTGCGCCGGATGGCCGACAGGCGCTGGACCTGGCGCCCAATGCGGCTCATGCCCTATTCGGAGCTTTTCAGGGCCATGCGCAGAGAGCTGGGAGGGTCACCGGTTCTGCCGCTCGGCCACAACGAGCAGGGCAAGAGAACCGTCGCCCTTCTGGTGCCGAATGCCTCCTTCGGCGGTGCGGAGAAAGTCATCTATGCCGCGGCCCGGGAACTGAAGGCGTCGGGTTACGAAACCCACCTCTTTGTGCTTGGCAACGCGCGCATGGACGTGATCGACGAATTCAACACGAGTTTCGACTATATCCACTTCTGGAACGAGGGCATTCCCGCCTGGGGCGGCTCCGGCCTGTTTGTCGGTCAGGACTTCATCGCCGAGGATCATCCGATGGACTGGCAACCCCTGAAAGGGCTGCTGTCGGGCTTCGATCTCATCATCAACAATCACGTGATGGCGGTCCATCCGCTGATCTCCCGGCTGCGTTCGGAAGGCTCGCGCACCGCCTGTTATCTCCATGTCATCGACAGCACGGTGTTCCAACGGCCGGCCGGCCAGCCCTACGCCGCCATCGCGCATGAGCATTGCTACGATGCGTTCCTGACCTGTTCGGAACAGCTCAAGACCTACCTGCACAGTTTCGGCGTGCCGTTCGAAAAGACCTTCGCCGTCCCCAACGGCGCCAGTTTCACCGTGCCGCCGAAAGTGCTTTCCGAGGTCGTGTCCAAACGCCGAGAAGACGGCAGGGACCGCCCGCTGAGACTGCTCTACATGGGGCGGCTCGACCGGCAGAAAGGCATCGACCGCCTGACCGCGGCCCTCGGCCGGCTGCGGGCCCGCGGCACGCCCTTCGAGGCGCTTGCGATCGGGGGAGAAATTCTCGCGGATTCCAACGTGTCCTGGGCCGACCGGCTTCGCGAACAGGACGTCACCGTGCAGCCTCCCGTGTTCGCCAGCAACGACCTTATCAAGGCCCTGGGATGGGCCGACATTCTCGTGATGCCGTCGCGTTGGGAAGGCGCGCCCCTGATGATAACCGAGGCCCAGCAGCTCGGCTGCGTTCCGATCGCGACGGCGGTCGGCGCGGTCGGCGAACTGATCACGAACTGGGAAGACGGCATTCTGATTGATGTCCCGACCGATGCCGAGGTCGTCAGCGAGCTGGTCAACGTCGTGGAGGCGGTCGCCACCGACCGCTCGAGGCTGGCACCGCTTGTGGAAGGCTGTCTGAGATCGGCGGCCCAGCGGTCCTGGTCGAGTTCGTTCGCCGAGTTCATAGGCTGGTGCGACGAAACGGCAGCCAATTCGGCGGCGGCACGCCCGGCGGCGCCCGGCCGTCATGAAATCACATACCGCGACGTTGCAGCCGCGGAGTGAATCTTTTCAGGGTGAAACAAGCAGAAAGGTTACCATTGCATGCCACCTAGAATTCTTGTCACGGGTGTTCCGGGGCACTATACGCGCCTGGTCAAGGGCGCTCAGAGCCTGGCAATATATTATTCCGAGCAGCAAAAACAGCCGGAGACGACGGAACAGTTCCTGCAGGAGCTGAATGGCATCAGCAATACGGGCAATTATCTCATCGGCGAAGGCGCCATGGGTGCGCTTCCCTCCACCGCCAAGGCCATCCCGTTCTGGCATCTCTTCAACTGCCTCAGCAATGGCGAGACGCTCGAAGCCTTCAACAAGCAATTCGACATCTGCGTCTTCACGTGCGCCAACCTTCTGCGCAAGGGCCTTTCGGCGGACGCAGAGGCAAAGGTGCTCAGCGAACTCAAGATGCCCGTCGTGATGCTGGGGATCGGCATGCAGAACCGGAAGGACCTTGAGGAGCACGATCTGCCTGAAGGGACCCGGAAACTTCTGGATGTCCTCAAGGACAGGGAACACTATTTTCTGACGCGCGGGCATGAAACCGCCGGCTATCTCAAGGACCAGGGCTTTTCCTTCGTCAAGCCGACCGGCTGTCCGTCGACCTACTTCCTGCCGCACAACATGCGCGCCTCCTTCAAAAAGCTGCCGCAGGTTCCCGTCGGCAAGGCCCGTACGATCTATTCCGGCTATCTCGGCGCCGATCTGGAATCGATCGCGGATGCCGACGCGCTCGAGCCGGAGGGCAGTGTTCCGCAATATGTCGTGCAGGACGAATTCCTTCATTTCGACATGAAGGTCGAACCCGACGAGACAGGACGCAGTTACGATTCCGCCTCGGGCCGAATGATCGGCAAGTTGACTTATCCGGGCCTGGAGAGACGAGACCGGCCTTTCGCCGTGCGCACATTCTTCGACACCAACCAGTGGCGCGGATGGGCGTCGTCGATGGACTTCAATTTCGGCCGGAGGTTCCACGGTTCGATCATCGCGATGCAGTCGGGCGTGCCCAGCCTCATGGTAGCCATCGACGACCGCATGCGCGAGATGCTCGGCTACACGGGTCTGCCGGCCATAGACCGGGAAGATCTGGACCGGGCGGACAACAGGCGAGAGTTTGTCGCCGATCACCTGGCAAGCCTGAATGCCTCCGAGATGGTCGACCGCTATTCCGACCGCGAGCGCACCTTCCGCGAGACCCTTCGGGAAATAGGAGTCGGAAAAGAATGAAGGCTGCGCTGCTGATCATCGCCGTTGCCCTTGCCGCGCTCGGCTTCCCGCCGGCCTCGGCGGACGACGGCTTTCTCAGTGGCGTCAACCGGGTCAATCTCGCCTGGCGCACCAGGGCGGAACAGCAGGATATCCTCAATCAAATCGCCAAAAGCGGTGTCACGGATGTCCGCCTTTCGCTCGCGCGCCCGGTGGACAGGGCCATTCGGGCCCTGAAGATCGCCAACCGGCTGGGACTGAGTATTCTCCTCGAGGTCCAGCTCGCGAACAAAAGCTATTATCCGCCGGACCGGCAACCGCGCACGGCTCACGGCCGCACCTGGGACGTCCACCGCCTCTCCGACCTCGACCTGGACCTGTACCGCTCGCAACTGCGCCAGTCCCTCCAGGAGATCGACGCAGCGGGCATCCGGCTACACGCCGTGGAACCTGGAAACGAGATCAATATCGCTCCCTACAACGGCGACCTGCTGATCCATCCGGCACGGCGCGTGCGAACGGCGCGCGGCATCTCGGAACTGACGAACCCGGCCGCCTTCGAACGCGGTCTGGACAAGTACATCGAAGCGCTGCGCATCACCCGCGAGGAACTGGGCAGGACGGCTTTGAGCCGCGAGGCGAAACTGATCTCCGCCGGGCTCTCCGACATGGGACCGGGAACCGCGGACAGGTTGGGCTTCGAGCACCTGAATGCGGCCGAAACGATCGAACTGCTGCAACAACGCGGCATCGACGACATCGTCGACGCCTATGGCATCCACATCTATCCGAACAGGCGGACGGGACCGGCCCTGGCCAGGCGCATCGACCGCGTGCTGGAATTCTGCCGGCCGGACGAGGCCGGGACGCCCTGCTGGATCACCGAATGGGGCATCGCCAACGTCAGCCGGACATGCCCCGTCAACGACAGCAAGCGCGAACCCCTGATCCGCCAGGTCCGCGAAAACTTTGGTGACTTGAGCGAAGCCGGCAGACTGGAGGCCGTTTACTACTACGACTGGGACTCCCACGAGCGATACAGCATCTGGCGATGCGGGAGATTGTCGCCTGCCGGCGCCCTGGCCGTCGGTCTCGAGGCGCAATGAGGAAACGCCGGCTGACTGGCAGACGTCAGTCCGCCATAACCTGTGAAAGGGAAGATGGTGAGAATAGTTCTTCATATCGGTACGGAAAAAACCGCCACCACTTCAATTCAATGGCACCTTTACGAGAACCGAAAGCTGTTCGCGGAAAAGGGGGTCCTCTATCCCGAGAAACTTGGCGGCGAGAACCACCTGTGTTTTCCGGCCTTGGCGATCGGCCGGCCGGACGCGGATGAGATCACGACCGCGGCCTACGCGCTGATGAAGCGTTTTGGCTACGACGCAATGGACAAATACGTTCTCGAAACCCTCGACTGGCAGATCGCGGCCTCGAAACCCGACACGATCCTTCTTTCCAACGAGCATCTGCACAGCCGGATCACGACGACTGAGCAGGTGCACCGGCTCAAGCGCCTCCTGTCGACCATCACCGACAACATCGAGATCGTCCTCTATATCAGGCGGCAGGACCGCCTCGCGGTCAGTTACTATTCGACGCCGTTCAAGTTCGGCAAGAAGACGGTGGACCGCGTCATTCCCGACGTCGCCGGGCAACTGCCCCACTACTACGACTATGGGAAGATCGTGACCCAATGGAGCGAAGTGTTCGGCAAGGACAACATCACCGTCAGGATCTTCGAGGAAGAAGTCCGGGCGAAGGGAGGCATCATAAACTCCTTCCTGAACGCCGCCCGTGTAACGCCTCCGAAGACGCAGTTGGCGAAGACGCACAACGAATCCCTGTCTCTCGAAGCGATCCATTTCCTGGCGAGTTTCAATGAAAAGATGGACGCGTTTCCCGACCGGGCGGGCGAACTGAGGAAGTTGCGCAACGATCTCGTTCGCTTCCTGGAACGGAACTACCCGGCGGCGCGCAAGCTGGCGTCCCGGGACGCGGCGAAGCAGTTTCTCGCGCGGTGCAAACCGTCGAACGACATTGTTCTCAAATCCTTCTTTCCTCAGCGCGACCGTCTCTTCGACGAGAACTTCAACGAATACGGCGGCGAGGAGATCCTCAGTCCGGACCCCGCGACCCTGGCAGAAATCGGCGCCCGCGCGGCGATGGCGGTCGGTACGGGCTTTGCCAACTGAACGGGGTCCTCTTCGTTCGGCTTGGCGTTACCGGATTCCGACCCGGGTACCTTGTTCACCGGACGACGCAATGGCGTGAATGACGGTTTCGAAATGCAGAGCTTCGCGAAAGGACGGAACGGGTGACCGGTTCTCCGCGATCGCGCGCAGAAACTCGTGGACCTCGATGACCTTAAGATCGTTGAAACCGAGTTGGTGTCCCGGGGCCGGGACGAAGTTGCCGTAAGGCGGATGCGCAGGGCCGGTCAGGATCGTCTTGTAGCCCTGTTCGGCCAACGGTCCCCTGTTCTGGTAGAGCCGAAGCTCGTTCATGCGCTCCTGGTCGAAGGTGATCATGCCCTCCGTGCCATGCACCTCGAGAGCGATATAGCTCTTGCGGCCCCATGCGCTGCGCGAGGTCGAGATGACGCCGTGAACGCCATTCTCAAAGGCAAGCAGCGCCGAGGCTATGTCCTCGTTTTCCACCGGGCGGCGTTCTTCCGAGCCATCGCCAACGGGCCGGGTCTGGTGAACGGTCCTGGTCTCCGCCATCAGGCTCTCTACCGGGCCCACCAGCGCGACGGCGAGCGAGACCAGATGACAGCCGAGATCGCCGAGCGCGCCGAGACCCGCGTCCGCCCGGGTCGCCCGCCAGGTCCAGGCGAGATCGGGATCCGCCTGATAGTCCTCGTCGACCATGCCGCGAAAATGCACGATTCGGCCGATCGCCCCGTCCGAAATCAGCTTGCGGGCGTGGGAAATCGCCGGATTGTGCAGATAGTTGTAGCCGACGATCGTCCTGGCGCCGGTTCTTTCAGCCACGGACAGCATGGCCCTGGCGTCTTCCAGGGTCAGCGCCATCGGTTTTTCGAGATGGACATGCTTGCCGGCCTCCAGCGCGGCAATCGCCATCTCCTTGTGCACCTTGTTCGGCGTTGTGATGCAGACGATGTCGACCTTCGGATCGGCGACAAGATCCTTCCAGTCGTCCGTTGCGCGCGCGAAACCGAACTGCTCCGCGAAGGAAGACGCCTTCTCGGCCGGCACGTCGCACAAGACCTCCAGACGGGTGTCCGGGACGTCACCGAAGACCGGTTTCACCGAGCCATAGGCGAGCGCGTGACACTTGCCCATGAAGCCGGTACCGATCAATCCAATCCCGAGGCTTTTCACGGCTGCTTCTCCCGTACTGGCTGCGTCAGTCATTTCAGATTTCATCCAGACCGACGGCCCGGCGTTCATGGATCGATTTCAACGCCGCCTCGGCGAGAGCCAGGGCCTTCAGCCCGTCCTGTCCGCCGGGAGACGGCTGCTTGTTCTGTTCCATCGCCTGGACAAAGGCCGCGATCTCCGCCGCATAGGCGTCGATGTACCGGGTCATGAAGAAGTCGTGCAAAGGCGGCCGCAGGTAGCCTTCGGCGGTCGCGACCTCGATGGAAACCGGACGCTGGTTTTCCACGGAGACGACCCCCTTGGAACCGTGCACCTCGATCCGCTGGTCATAGCCGTAGGTGGCGCGGCGGGAATTGGAGATCGCACAGTGTTTGCCCGAGGCTGTCGTCAGCACGACGGTTGCGCTGTCGTAGTCGCCGAGCTTGCCGATTTCCGGATCCACCAGAACGGACGCCGTCGCGTAGACGGTCGCGATCTCTTCGCCCAGAAGAAAGCGGGCCATGTCGAAATCGTGAATGGTCATGTCACGGAAGATGCCGCCGGACGACGTGATGTAGGACGGCGGCGGCGCCCCGGGATCGCGAGACGTGATCTGAACCATTTCGACGTCGCCGATCCGGCCCTCGTCGATCGCCGCCCGCAAGGCCTGGAAATGCGGATCGAAGCGGCGGTTGAACCCGAGCATGAAAGGCACGCCGGCCTCTTCGACCGTTTTCAGGCAGGAGCGGACCCTGTCCAGGGAAAGATCGATGGGCTTTTCGCAGAAGATCGCCTTGCCGACGCGGGCGAAGCGCTCGATCAGGTCCGCATGGGTGTCGGTCGGGGTGCAGATCACGACGGCGTCGATGTCCTGCGCCCCGGCAATCTCGTCAATCTTACCGACGCGAGCTCCATAAGCCGCCGCCAGGCCTTCCGCGGCTTCGGCAAAGGCATCCGCCACGGCGACGAGCCGTGCGCCCTCCGTGGCCGCGATTGCTTTCGCATGCACCTTGCCGATACGTCCTGCCCCAAGCAGTGCGACACTTACCGCCATTGTTTCCTCCCGAAATCCATAAGGCACACACGCGGCTCATCCGGCGGCTTGCCAAATTAGAATAAAAATTCCAAAATCACTTTCATCGGAACGTGTCAAGCTGAAAAGAAGACCACAATGGATGACACCCCTCTCGACGTCCTCAAAGCCGCACCGGACGGCGGCACTCCGCCCCAGACCATTGACGCTTTCTTCCGAAGGCTTGGCGAAACGGCGGAGAAACTCCCGAAGAGACTGAAACAATTCGCCGATTTCATCGCGGCCAACCCGGACCGGGTCGCTGTCTCGACGGTTGCGGAACTCGCGGAAGGGGCCAACGTTCAGCCTTCGGCCGTAATGCGCTTTTGCCAGGAAATGGGGTTCTCCGGTTTTTCGCAGATGCAACGGCTCTTCCGCTCCGATTACTCGCAGAAGTGGCCCGATTACGCCACCCGCCTAGCCAAATTGCGCGAGCATGGGACCGAATCTCCCTCCGCCCTTCTGGCCGAGTTCGTCGAGGTTGGCCGGGCCTCCCTGGAAAACCTTCTGACCACTGTCGACCCGATCGCGCTTCAGCAGGCGGTCGACGTGCTCGCCCGCGCCGAGACCATTCACATGATCGGCTTCCGCCGTGCCTTTCCGGTCACGTCTTACCTTGCCTATGCCTTTGAAAAAATGGACGTTCCGGCGGTCCTTCATTCCGGCATCGCCAACATCAACATGGAACACCTGATCCGCCCCAACGATGCGGTCATTGCGGTGACGTTTGCCCCCTACACACCGATAACGATCGAGATGACGGCCAGGGCGCGCACCATCGGAGCCGACATCGTCGCCATCACCGACGTGGTCACCAGCCCGCTGGCTCAGCTGAAAGCCATCCAGCTTCTGGTCACGGAACTTGACGTCGGCGCCTTCCGCGCCCTGTCCGCCAGCCTGTCTCTTGCGATCTCCCTGGCGGTTTCTGTCGGGGCCCAGCGGAACCGGATTTGACCGGATTGGAAAAAATCTGTTGCATAAAAAGATAAATGGAATTTAAATTCCAAAAGTGGCCTGGGGACATCCCCGCCACCGGAGACTTTCAAAACGCGGGAGGGATTTCGGACCCGCGTCCATCTTGTGGGAGGAACGAATGAAAAAGACCCTAGTGGCGATGGCCACCGCAGCCATTGCATTTACCGGCCTGGCCGCTCCTGCGTCCGCCGACGGCGAACGTTTTGTTCTGGTCAGCCATGCGCCGGACAGCGACAGCTGGTGGAACACGATCAAGAACGCGATTGCCGTCGCCGGCGGCCAGATGGATGTGGAAGTCGAATACCGTAATCCGCCGACCGGCGACCTTGCGGACATGGCCCGTATCATCGAGCAGGCGGCCGCTTCCAATCCGAACGGCATTATCGCGACGATCGCGGATTACGACGTTCTGTCGGGTCCCCTGTCGAACGCGGTGGCCAAAGGCATTCCGGTCATCACCATCAACTCCGGAACCGAAGAGCAGTCCAAGAAGATCGGCGCGCTCATGCATGTCGGCCAGCCCGAGCATGCCGCCGGCATGGGAGCGGGTGAAAAGGCCAAGGCCGCCGGCGTCACCAAGTTTCTCTGCGTGAACCACTACATCACCAACCCGGCTTCGGTTGAGCGTTGCCAGGGATACGCCGACGCCCTCGGTGTCGAGCTTGGCGGGCAGATGATCGACAGCGGCCAGGACCCGGCGGAAATCAAGTCCAAGGTCATGGCCTATCTGCAGAGCAATCCGGACACCAACGGCGTCCTGACCCTCGGCCCGACCTCCGCTCATCCGACGCTGGCCGCGCTGGAAGAAATGGGCAAATCCGGCACGATCCACTTCGGCACCTTCGATCTGTCGAGCGAAATCGCCGCCGGCATCAAGAGCGACGTGATTGCCTTCGCAATCGACCAGCAGCCCTATCTGCAGGGCTACCTGCCTGTCGTCATCCTCACCAACCTTTCCCGCTACGGCGTGGTTCCGGGCAACTCCATCAACTCCGGTCCCGGATTTGTCACCAAGGCCAATATTTCGCTGGTTGAGGAATTCGCGGGCGAGTACCGCTAAGCACCCCGGCAGACAATGCCTCAAGGAAGAGACGGCGATCCGTCTCTTCCCGTTTCAGGACCGAAGGCCGCCCGGAGCGGTCTACGAAATTCAAGCTCATGCACGAACCGCGGCAAGGCCGCGTCGATGCGGCCGGTAACGCGGACCGCAGGAGGACCCTATGGCTGATACGACCCAGCAAATAGCCTCGCTGGAAAAGGACGAACGCGTCAGGGAGATGTCCCCCCTGCGCAAGGCGCTCATCCGGCCGGAACTGGGCGCGATCTGCGGCACGATCCTTGTCTTCGTCTTCTTCCTCAGCATTGCCGGCGACAGCGGCATGTTCGCTCCCGAAGGCATGATCAACTGGGGGACGGTTTCGGCGCAATTCGCAATCATCGCCGTCGGCGCCTGCCTCCTGATGATCGCCGGCGAGTTCGATCTGTCCGTCGGTTCGATGATCGGGTTTTCCGGGATCGTCATCGCCCTGATGACCGTCCAATGGGGCTATCCCGTGTGGCTGGGCATTCTGGTCGCCTTCCTTCTCGCGATGGCGATCGGCGCCCTCAACGGCTATCTGGTGATCAAGACCGGCCTGCCTTCCTTTATCGTTACCCTGGCCTTCCTTTACATT
This sequence comes from Roseibium aggregatum, assembly GCF_017309185.1. Lineage (GTDB taxonomy): Bacteria > Pseudomonadota > Alphaproteobacteria > Rhizobiales > Stappiaceae > Roseibium > Roseibium aggregatum_B. The sequence goes on from NZ_JAEKJZ010000008.1 coordinate 114,302, forward strand.
CTGCGCGGTCTGACGATCTTCATTTCAATCGCAACCACCCGCAAGACAATCATCGGCGGCGTCAAGGAAGCCGCAGAGGGAGACCCGATTGCCTGGTTGTTCGGCGGCAAGATTTTTTCGGGTCTCTTCGTCTGGCTCGCCGACCTCGGAGTCGTCGGCAAATTCGTCGCGGGCCCCCGTGCCGGTCAGCCGGTGGTCGAAGGTATCCCGATGCTGATGGTCTGGGCCGTGATCCTTGTCGTCTTCGGGCACGTTCTGCTCACGCGGACGCGCTTCGGCAACTGGATCTTCGCCGCGGGCGGCGATACCCAGGCGGCCCGCTATGTCGGCGTGCCCGTGAACCGGGTCAAGATCCTGATGTTCATGCTCTCGGCCGTCTGCGCAACCGTCTTTGCCACCTGTCAGGTCATGGAATTCGGCTCCGCCGCCGCCGACAGAGGCCTGCTGAAGGAATTCGAAGCCATCATTTCCGTGGTGATCGGCGGCGCGCTGCTGACGGGCGGTTACGGCTCGGTGATCGGGGCCGCGCTCGGAGCGCTCATTTTCGGCGTCGTCCAGCAGGGCCTTTTCTTCGCCGGGGTCGAAAGCTCGCTCTTCCGGGTCTTCCTCGGTGTGATCCTGCTGCTGGCCGTGATCCTGAACACCTATATCCGCCGCATGATCACGGGAGAACGCTGACATGTCGGACACTCTGATCGAACTCGACAACATCGAAAAACACTTCGGCCCGGTGATCGCGCTCAACGGCGTCTCGGTTACGGTCAAGGCGGGGGAATGCCATTGCCTGCTGGGCGACAACGGCGCCGGGAAGTCGACCTTCATCAAGACCATGTCCGGCGTCCACAAGCCCACCGGCGGCCGGATCCTGATCGAGGGCAAGGAGGTCAGGTTCGAGAGCCCCCGTGACGCAATGGAAGCCGGAATCGCGACCGTCTATCAAGACCTCGCCATGATCCCCCTGATGTCGGTCACCAGGAACTTCTGGATGGGCCGGGAGCCCCGGAAGGCCTTCGGGCCCTTCAAGTTCTTCGACTTCGCAAAGGCCAACGAAGTCACCATGACGGAAATGGCCAAGATGGGGATCCACCTCCGTTCGCCCGATCAGGCGGTCGGAACCCTGTCCGGCGGCGAAAGGCAGACCGTCGCGATTTCGCGCGCCGTCTATTTCGGCGCAAGGATCCTGATCCTGGACGAGCCGACATCGGCTCTCGGCGTCCGTCAGACCTCGAACGTTCTGGCAACCATCGACAAGGTTCGCAAGAAAGGTATCGGTGTGGTGTTCATCACGCATAACGTCCGTCACGCCATGGCCGTGGGCGACCGCTTCACGGTACTCAACCGAGGCAAGACGCACGGAACCGCCGAACGCGGCAACATCACGGCCGAAGAGCTTCAGGACCTCATGGCGGGTGGCCAGGAACTGGCCGAGCTGGAAGGTTCGCTCGGCGGAACCGTCTGACAAAACCGGCAAGAAGAACGGGATGTGCACGTGAAAAAGCTCGACGTCATCACCATCGGCCGGTCCTCCGTCGATCTCTACGGCGCGCAGATCGGCGGCCGCCTGGAGGACATGGCGTCCTTCAACAAGTATATCGGCGGCTCGCCCACCAACATGGCGTGCGGAACCGCCCGGCTCGGCCTGAGGTCCGGACTGATCACCCGGGTTGGCGACGAGCATATGGGCCGGTTCATCCGCGAGGAGCTTGAGCGGCATGGGGTCGACACGCAAGGGGTCGTCACCGACACGGAAAGACTGACGGCGCTTGTGCTGCTCGGCATCCGCGACCAGGAACAGTTCCCGCTGATCTTCTATCGCGAGAACTGCGCCGACATGGCACTTTGCGAAGACGATATCGATCCTGATTTCATCGCCTCGGCGAAAGCGGTTGTGGCGACCGGAACGCACTTGAGCCATCCAAGTACCGAAGCCGCCGTCCTGAAGGCTCTCAATCTTGCCCGTGAAACCGGCGCGAAGACGGCGCTCGACATCGACTACCGTCCCAATCTCTGGGGCCTTTCCGGGCATGGCGACGGCGAGAACCGCTTCATCGCCTCCGGCGAGGTGACAGAGAAGCTCCAATCCACCCTGCACCTGTTCGAACTGATCGTCGGCACGGAGGAGGAGTTTCACATCGCCGGCGGCTCGACCGACACGCTCGAGGCCTTGCGGGCCGTCCGGAAGGTCTCTTCCGCGACCCTTGTGTGCAAGCGCGGTCCCATGGGCGCCTCGGCTTTCGAGGGCGAGATACCGGCGCACCTCGACGATGGCATTTCCGGACCGGGTTTCCCGATCGAGGTGTTCAATGTTCTCGGCGCGGGCGACGGCTTCATGTCCGGCCTGCTGAAGGGGTGGATCGAGGGAGAGGATTGGGTCACGAGCCTGACCTATGCCAATGCCTGCGGAGCCTTCGCCGTATCGCGGCACGGCTGTACGCCCGCCTATCCGAGCTGGCAGGAACTGCGGTTCTTTCTCAAGCGCGGCGTTGTCCGCAACGACCTCCGCAACGATCCGGAGCTGGAGCAGGTCCACTGGTCCACCAATCGCCAGCGAATGCACGGGGGCGACTGGTCGACCATGCGGGTCTTCGCCTTCGATCACCGCATCCAGCTTGAGCAGATGGCCGATGCGGCCGGCACGGACCACAAGCGAATCCAAAGCTTCAAGAAACTCTGCCTCGACGCGGCCGTGAAAGTCGCGGACGGACAGCCCGGCTACGGCATCCTCTGCGACAGCCGGCTCGGCCGCGAGGCGCTTTATCAGGCCGCCGGATCCGGTCTGTGGATCGGCCATCCGGTCGAGTGGCCCGCCTCCCGGCCGCTGTCGCTGGAGCCCGAGCTCGGCCCGGATTTCGGCGGCCTGTCCGAATGGCCCGTCGAGCACGTGGTCAAGGTGCTCTGCTTCTATCATCCGGACGATACCGATGCCATGAAGGCGGAACAGGAAGACGTGTTGACACGGCTCTTTGCCGCCTGCCGCCGCCACCGGCTCGAAATGCTGCTGGAAGTCATTCCTTCCAAGGTCGCCGACATCGACGACGACACCACTGCAAAAGTCATCCGGCGCATGTATGAAATCGGTATTTATCCGGACTGGTGGAAGCTGGAACCGATGATATCGAAGGAAGCCTGGGCGAGAGCCTGCGAAGCCATCACCGACAACGATCCCAATACGCGCGGCATCGTCGTGCTCGGCCTTGACGCCCCCGAGGACCGGCTCGCCGCGAGTTTCCGAGAAGCCGCCCAGTTCAGCCTGGTCAAGGGCTTCGCCGTCGGTCGGACGATCTTCGGCGCGGCAGCCCGCGAGTGGCTGTCCGGCAACATGACCGATGCCGAGGCCGTCGCGGACATGTCCCGGCGCTTCGAACGCTTGTGCGGGATCTGGGACGAAGCGCGCGCGACCGCCCGTGTCAACGAACCTCAGGGAGTTCCCGCATGAGCACCGTCCGTCTTACCGCCGCGCAGGCCATGGTCCGCTACCTCGCCGCCCAGATGACCGAGGACGGGGAGCGCTTCATCGACGGGGTCTGGGCAATCTTCGGCCACGGCAACGTTGCCGGTCTTGGCGAAGCGCTGGAAAAAGCCGGCAACGCGCTGCCGACCTGGCGCGGCCAGAACGAACAGACGATGGCGCACACGGCCATTGCCTACACAAAAGCCAAAAAGCGCACCCGCGCCATGGCCGTGACCACCTCCATCGGCCCCGGGGCGACCAACATGGTGACGGCCGCGGCTCTGGCCCACGTCAACCGACTGCCCGTCCTGCTGATCCCGGGAGATGTCTTCGCGAACCGCGCCCCCGATCCGGTTCTGCAACAGGTCGAGGATTTCACCGACGGGACGGTCTCCGCCAATGACTGCTTCCGCCCGGTGTCACGCTATTTCGACCGGATCAGCCGTCCCGAACACCTTCTGACCGCCTTGCCGCGCGCGTTCCGCGTCATGACCGATCCGGCGGACTGCGGTCCCGTGACGCTCGCCTTCTGTCAGGATACGCAGGCCGAGGCCTATGATTATCCGGAGAGCTTTTTCGAGCCGACTGTCTGGCGCATCCGCCGGCCCGAACCGGACCGCCGCGACATCGAAGAGGTGGCCGCACTGATCCGGTCCGCGAAGAAGCCGGTCCTAGTCTGCGGCGGTGGCGTCGTCTATTCGCAGGCCGAGGACACCCTGGCCGACTTCGCCACGCGGCATGGCATTCCCGTAATCGAAACCCAGGCAGGCAAGTCGGCGCTCGCCCAGTCCCATCCGATGAACTTCGGCGCAGCGGGTGTCGACGGCGCCGCGTGCGCCAATGAGCTCGCGGAACACTCCGATCTTGTGATCGGTGTCGGCACGCGTTTCCAGGACTTCACCACCGGCTCCTGGGCGCTTTTCAAGGAAACCGACCGGAAGCTCGTCTCCATCAACGTCCAGGGTTTCGACGCCCTGAAACACGGCTCCGTTGGCGTCGTCGGCGACGCGAAGGTTGCGCTGGAAAAACTTTCCGAGGCTCTCGGCACACACAAGTCGTCTGCTTTCGACCCGCAGTCACGGCTCGACTGGCTGGCAAAGGTGGATGCCCATTGCAGTGCCCGGACCGGCGTGCCGGAGGGCTACCTGCCGCTCGACGCGGAGGTCATCGGCGCCGTGCAGAGGACCGCGACGGACAAGACGATCGCCATGTGCGCCGCAGGCACAATGCCGGGAGCGCTGAAGCTGTTGTGGCGGGCGCCCCAGGCCGGCTATCACATGGAATACGGCTATTCCTGCATGGGCTACGAGATCGCGGGCGCCATGGGCGTCAAGCTCGCGAACCCCGACCGGGACGTCGTCTGCTTCGTCGGCGACGGCTCCTACATGATGGCGAATTCGGAACTCGCCACCGCCGTCATGCGCCGCGTTCCCTTCACGGTGGTTCTCACCGACAATCGCGGGTACGGCTGCATCAACCGGCTTCAGGCGGGTTCGGGCGGTGCGCCCTTCAACAATCTCTATGCCGACTGCAACGTCGAAGCGCAGCCGGACATCGACTTCGTCGCTCATGCCGCCTCCATGGGCGCACAGGCAGTGAAGGCCAAGGATATCGCCGACCTCGAAGCGCGGATCCTCGAAGCGCGCGACAGGCCCATCCCGACGGTGATCGTCATCGACACCGATCCGATGCACGGTCCGGGCGAGGCCGGAGGTGGACATTGGTGGGACGTGGCGGTTCCGGAAGTCGGCACCACGGTAGAGCTGAAACGCGCCCGCGCGTCCTACGAGGAAAACAGGACGCACCAGAACCTTGTGAATTGACAGACCTTGGGGATTTCGGCTTCAGAAACCTTGGCCGGTGTCCTCCTTTTACTCAGGACCCCTTCAATGATCCTTTTCGGCACCAACCCAATCGCCTGGGCCAATGACGACGATCAGACCCTTGGCGCGCACATCCCGACGGACCGGATCCTGAAGGAAGCGTCCGATATCGGCTTCGACGGCATTGAAAACGGCCACCGCTGGCCCGACGATCCGCGGGCCCTGAAAGCCCTTTTGGGCGGATACGGGCTGACGTTCATTTCCGGCTGGTATTCGCTGAACCTTCTGACCCAGTCGGTCGAGGACGAGAAAAAGGCGATCCAGCCGCATCTCGACAAGCTGACGCACAACGGCTGCAAGGTGTGTATCGCCTGCGAAACCTCCAACTCCATTCAGGGGGCGGCCACCGATATCTCCAAAAGTCCGGTTCTGACCGCCGACGAGATGAAGGCGTTCGGGGCGAAGATCGAGGAGTTGGCCGCGTTTTGCGCGAAGCAGGGGATCGACCTCGTCTATCACCATCACATGGGCACGGTTGTCGAGACCCCGGAGGAGATCGACGCGTTCATGGCGGCGACCGGCCCGTTCACCAAGCTGCTGTTCGACGCAGGGCATTGCTATTTCGGCAGCCGGGGCCAGGATCCGGCGCCGATCCTGAAGAAATACGTCGACCGGGTACGGCATTTTCATGCCAAGAACGTCCGCCCGGCGGTGATGCAGGACATCCGCGACAACGGCAAGTCTTTCATGGACGGCGTGCGGGCCGGCGTCTTTACCGTCCCGGGCGACGAGGAGGGCGGCATTGACTTCGAGCCCCTGCTTCGCATCCTGAAGGAGGCCGGATACCAGGGCTGGATTGTCATCGAGGCCGAACAGGACCCTGAGGTCCGCGGTCCCTATCACTACCAGAGCCTGGGTCTGAAGACCCTGAAAGCCCTTGCGGCGGAGGTAAACCTGACATGAGCGATCTCCTGCGCGAGCCCGCGGCAAGCAGCGGCAAAGTCCATGACATCACCATCGAAAGCGCCAGGGGACCGAAATCGTCCGGCTGGTCCTATGTCGGCTTCGGACTTTACCGGCTGAAGGCCGGTGAAACGGTTTCGGAGCCGACCGGCGACCTTGAAGTCATCCTGGTGATGGTCGAGGGCAAGGCGCGGATAGCCGCGGCGGGCGAGGATTTCGGCGAGCAGGGCGAACGCATGAACGTGTTCGAGCAGCTTCCGCCACACTGCGTCTACGTTCCGAACGGAAGCGACTGGTCCGCGACGGCGACGACCGACTGCACCATCGGTGTCTGTACGGCGCCCGGCAAGGGCGGTCACAAGGCCAGGGTTCTGCCGACCCCGGACAAAGTCACGCGCGGCAAGGGCGCGAACACGCGCTATATCTATCCGATCGCCATGGAGGAAAGCGACGTCGCCGACAGCCTGCTGGTGACGGAGGTCTTCACCCCGGCCGGCAACTGGTCCTCCTATCCGCCGCACCGGCACGACGAGGACAATTTTCCGGACATGACCTATCTGGAAGAGACCTACTATCACCGCCTCAATCCGGATCAGGGCTATGGTCATCAGCGGGTCTTCACCGAGGATGGCGCGCTGGACGAAACCATCTCCGTCAGCAGCCACGATGTGGTTCTCGTACCCAAGGGCCACCACCCCTGCGGCGCGCCCTATGGCTATGAAATGTACTACCTGAACGTCATGGCCGGCCCCTTGCGCAAATGGCGTTTCCAGAACCACCCGGATCACGACTGGATCGCGCAGCGAGATCAATAAGCCCGGCCGACAGAAAGCGTTCCGTCCTCCGTGCAGGCCGCTGCCGGTTTCCCGGTACCGCCGCGTTTGGATCCGCGGACCGATGTCAGGCGGGATGAAGCCTTTTTCGGATCGCGGATGCCTGAAGGGGCCCTGCGGTCTCCCGAAGCGTTCATGTGCCGGATACGGGGCATACGACAAAAATTTATGCGCAAATTACCAAGAGCCCGCTGAAGGCCATGGTATCCTTTTTGCTTGAGATCTGGGTGTGCGGCGAGCACACGCAAGATGCGCGAGCGAAAGACATGGCAGCAATCGAAGAGACAGACGGCACTCGCAACGGTGGCGACCGGTGGCAGAAGGAAGTGTCCGAGGCCTATTTCCCCCTCGACATCGAGTGCCGCGACCGGACCCGTTTCGCGGGCCAGCTGCGCCGCTGGTCGCTGGGGGTCGTCGGCCTGTCTCACGTCGATTGCGACGGACTGATCTACCGCCGCCACAACCGGCATTTCCTCAATGAAAACGACAGTTCCCTGCTGATCGCGATCCCCGAGGACGCCGAAATACAATTCCTTCAGAATCAGCGGCGGACCACCTGCAAGCCCGGCGGCTTCCTGGTGGAGCGCAGCGATGCGCCTTACGAATACTGGCACGGCCGCCGGAACCGGCAATGGGTGCTGAAGGTGCCCTCCGCCAGCGTCCGGGCACGCGTCGGCGCATCGGAGCGCCTGGGTGGCCTGACCTTCGACGCGACCCAGGGTGTCGCCGCCTATTTTCTCAGCAGCCTCCGCAACGTCGTCGAGCATGTGGAGGCCATTGATGACGCCGCGCGCGAGGCCGCCGGGTCGCATCTTCTGGAGCTTCTCTGCCTGACGATCCGCAACGATCAACGGGTTTTGGGCAGCAACACGTCCTCCATCCGCGCCGCGCATCTTGCCCGGGCCGAGCAATTCATCCGCGACAACCTGAAGAATTCGGAGCTCTCGCCGCAAATGATCGCCGATGCCTGCGGCATTTCCCTGCGCTATCTGCAGCAGCTCTTTTCCGAAGCCGACCAATCGATCAATGTCTATATCCGGGAACGGCGGCTGAACCGCTGCGACGAGGAATTGCGCGCGACCGTCTCGGACAGAACGGTGGCGGAAATCGCCTACCGCTGGGGGTTCGCCGACCAGTCGCAGTTCTCCAAATACTACAAGGCCCGCTACGGCCGCACGCCCAACTCCACGCGCAAGGAAGTGGGGCGCTTCCAGAAGCGCGAATAATGCACGACCGCGCCGGATAATCCGGACCGCTTTCCGATCCTTTTCACCTTTTTCGACAGTCCATCCGCCGGCGGGCCGTTTCCGCCGGACGCTCAGGCTGTGCCTGCTCAACCCAACAAGGAACTCAAATGACCAAGACGAGAGTCGCCGTCGATGTGGGCGGAACCTTCACCGACATCTGCATCATGGACGAAACCACCGGTGCGATCAGGATCGAAAAGACCGCCTCGACTCCGGACGACCCGATGCGCGCCGTGATGAACGGCGTCGGGCAGGCGGAGATCGATCTCACCGACGTCTCCATGTTCTCTCATGGCACGACGGTCGCCACCAACGCGCTGATCACCCGCAACCTGCCGCGCACCGCCATGGTCTGTACCGAAGGCTTCCGCGACGTGGTCGAAATCCGCCGCGCCAACAAGGAGGATCTCTGGGATACCTACAAGGACGTCGCCAAGCCCTACATCCCGCGCCGGGACCGCCTGACCGTGCGCGAGCGCGTCGACGCCGAGGGCCAGGTTCTCACTCCCCTGAACGAAGACGATGCGCGACGCGTGGCGAACGTGCTGAAAAAACGGGGCGTCAAGTCGATCGCCGTCTGTTTCATGAACTCCTACGTGAACCCGGAGAACGAAAAACGGATGCGGGACATTCTTCTGGAAGTCATTCCGGATGTTCCGGTCTCGATCTCCGCGGAGATCATGCCGGAGATCTTCGAGCACGAGCGTTTTTCGACCGCCATGGCCAACGCGGTCGTTTCTCCGGTGGTGGTCGATTACGTCTCGCGGCTGAGCGACAAGCTCGCCGATGGCGGTTACGCACGCGAGTTGCTTCTGCTGCACACCGGCGGCGGTGTCATGACACCGCGCGCCGTACGCGACTACGCCGCCCGCCTCGCCGGATCGGGCATTGCCGCCGGCGCCATCGCCAGCCGCTTCATCGGCAATCTGTGCGGCTATCCGAACACCATCGGCTTCGACATGGGCGGCACCTCGACCGACGTGTCCGTGTCCTATCAGGGCGAGCCGAGGATCACCAAGGACTGGTACATCGAATACGGTTACCCGATCCGTTTCCCGTCCATCGAGGTGCTGACCATCGGGGCCGGCGGCGGATCGCTCGCCTGGAAGGACGAGGGCGGATCCTTGCGCAACGGCCCGCAATCGGCGGGCGCCTATCCGGGACCCGCCTGCTACAAGAACGGCAACGAGACGGCGACGAACACCGACGCCAACGTGGTTCTGGGACGCCTCGGAACGTCGCTGGCCGGCGGAAAAGTCACATTGGACCCGGCGCTCGCGGCGGAAGCGGTGCGAACGACCGTCGCCGAACCCTTCGGCATGACCTTGCACGAGGCCGCCGAGGCCATCGTGCGTGTCGCCAATGCCAACATGGCCAACGCGGTACGGCTCCTGTCGATCTCGCGCGGTTACGACCCGCGCGACTTCGCCCTCTGCGCCTTCGGCGGTGCCGGTGCGCTGCACGGCGCCGCCGTCGCCCGGGAACTTTCCATTCCAACCGTCATCGTGCCGCCGAACCCCGGTGTGACTTCGGCGCTCGGCTGCCTGCTCGTCGACATCCAGCACGATTTCTCCGACAGCTTCATGAAGCGCGCGGACCAGACCGAGATGGCGGAACTCGAGGCCGCCTATCGCAAGATCGAGGCGGAAGCCCGTACGCAGCTCGAACACGAGGGTGTCGAGGAGAAGGACATGATCCTGACCCGCACGGCCGAGATGATGTATCACGGTCAATGGCGCTCGCTGGAGGTTCCGGTGTCGGCGGACATCCAAGATGTCCAGGATCTCGCCGACGCCTTTCACGCCGAACACGAGCGCGAGTACAACTACGCCCGCAAGGAAGCCGCCGTTTCCATCTTTCGCGTGGCGGTCAAGGCGATCGGCCTCGTGCCGAAGGCCGAACTGCAAAAGCACGCGGTCACGCCCTACACGCCGGAACCCGTTGCACACCGTCCGGTCTGGTTCGAAGGCAGCGAGTTTCAGGCCTCCGTCTTTGAACGGGAAACGCTGAAGGCCGGCGCGAAGATCGCCGGTCCGGCCATCATCGAGCAATTCGATTCCACGACCGTCGTCCCGCCCGCCATGACCGCAGAGGTGGACGCCTACATGAACATCCTCATCGATACGAAGGGCTGACCCATGACCTCCAACGAAACCACCCCGCTTGACCCGGTCACATTCGAGGTCCTGAAAAATTCCTTCATTACCGCCGTCGACCAGATGGCGGAACAGATGCTGCGCACCTGTTATTCCTTCGTGATCTACAACCGCGATTTCTCAAACGGCCTGCACGATGCCGACGGCAACTCGGTCGCCCAGGGCAACCAGGACATCGCGGTCCACGTCGGTACGCTGCACTTCACCTGCAAGGACGTGATCCGGACCTTCGACGGAGAGATGAAACCAGGCGACGTCTATGCGATCAACGATCCTTACGCAGGCGGCACCCATTTCAGCGATGTGCGCCTGATCCGGCCGATCTTCGACGACGACACGCTGATCGCCTTCTCCCAGTCAAACGGCCACTGGTCGGACCTCGGCGGCTCCGTGCCCGGCTCCTTCGACGTGTCGGCCCGGGACATGTTCCGCGAGGCGGTGCGGATCACGCCCGTCCGCCTGTTCCGCGCCGGCGAGTTCTGCCATGACGTCGCCGGAATGATCGCCGCCAACACCCGCGATCCGAGCTCGATCATCGGCGACATCCACTCCCAGGCCCAGGCTACCCTGGTCGCGGAGCGCGAAATCCTCCGCCTCGTGAAGAAATACGGCCGCGGCCAGGTTCTGCAGGGCATGAACGAGGTGCAGGACTACGTCGAGCGGGCCGCGCGCCAGCGCATCGCCGCCCTGCCCGACGGCACCTGGGAAACGGTCGACTACATCGACCGGGACCCGGGCAGCGGTGAAGGCATGATCCCGATCCGGGTGAAGATGACCATCGACGGCGACAGCATCCACTACGACTTCACCGGAAGTCACCCGACCATTTCATCGATCTACAATTCGGCGCCGGGCGCGACCTTCTCGGCCGTCGTCGCCGGCATGAAAACCTTCTTCCCGGACCTGCCGCTCAACAGCGGGTTTTACCGGATGATCGGCATCACGGCACCGGAAAACAGCGTCGTCAGTGCCGAGTGGCCGGTGGCCGTGACCGGGTTCCTGATGCCATTCGAAAAGATCATGAATGCCATCTTCGAGATGTGGTCCAAGATCATGCCCGAACGCGCTATCGCCTGCGCCTTCAACCTCGAATATCTGCTGGCCGGCGGACGGGACCTGCGCACGCCCGACAAGCCGATTTTCATGTTCTACGAGTGGCTGCCAGGGGGCTGGGGCGGACGAAACGGCAAGGACGGCTCCGACGTTACCACCGCCTGCTTCGGCACGGGGCTGATGTCGCAACCGAACGAGGGCAACGAACGGGTCAACCCGACCCGAACGACCGAATTCCAGATCCTGCGCGACAGCGCGGGTCCCGGAAAGTGGCGCGGGGGCACGGGCGTGCAGAAGACCTCCGTCCTGCTCGACAGCGAAAACGCGGTCATGTCCTATATCTGCGACCGGGAGCGGGCCGTGGTCTGGGGTGTCGAGGGTGGCCTGCCTTCGATGCCGCACGGGCTGTCGATCCGCCGTGAGGGCGAGGAAACCGCCAAATGGCTGGGATCCGTCTTTTCCGACTACCCGGTCTTTACCGGCGACGAGTTCGCCCGGCCGACGGCGGGCGGCGGCGGCTTCGGCGACCCGCTCGAACGTGACCCGGAGGCCGTGCGCGAGGATGTTATCGACGACTACGTTTCGCTCGAACGCGCGGCGAAGGACTATGGAGTCGTCATCAGGGAAGTCGACGCGGATCTCTGCGACTATGAGATCGACCGGGCCGCGACGGAAGCGCTGCGCGCCGATCTGAGATCCAAGCGCGTCGCCTGGGCCCGCATGGCGCCGGAAGAGGTTTCGGAGCTTTACAGGAAGGGTGAGATCGACGTGCTGGACGTGGTCCGCCGCCATGCCGTGATCCTGGATTGGGAAACGGGAGAGGTCCTGCCGAAGACGACGGAACAGTTCCGGGACTCCTTCGAGAAGCGCACCGTGGCGCATTGGGGTTGAACCGATATTCCTTGGGCCCCGCCGTGTCATCCCGGGCGAACGGAGTGAGACCCGGGGCTCACTCGTTTCCAGAGTGCCGATACAGTCTCAGAGGAAACGAAGAGGAAATGCCAGCGATGGAACAAGCGGGTCGGCGAGTTGGCCCCGGCTCAGCGCTGCGCTTGGCCGGGGTGACACCTGAAATACCGCTCATCCGGGGAAAAACAGCGCCGATATCGGGCAGTCGATAAACCGGCAAGCGGGCGATCGGCCCGCTTGCCTTTTTCATTCAAGCGGCGCTTTGGGCGCGCAGGGCTTCGGTGGCTGGCAGGTCGAGATCCCAGCCGTAACCGTTGTCGACTTCCTTGAGGACCACGCCATAAGCTTCCTTGGCGTGGTCGACGTCGATGAAGCCGTCGAGCACATCGTCCAGCACCTTTTGCGGATCGCGCTCCAACGGATCGCCGTAGCCGCCGCCGGAGGGAGAGAAGTAGCTGACGACATCGCCTTCTTCGGTCCGGAGCCCGGAGAATTTCGAGTATTCCTGACGGATCTCGTCCGGACGTTCGAAGTTGTAGATCTCCATCTTGCCGCATGCCCCTTCCTTTCCGCCGAACACACCCCATGGCACATCCAGATGACGGTCGGATTCGTGGGTCATGTAGCCCGGCGTGAGGTAGCGCTGGGACTTGACGACCCCCGAACCGCCCCGGAACTTGCCCGCCCCCGGAGGCACGTCGTCGCGCACCTCGTAGCGGTCGCAGATCAGGGGCAGATGCATGCCGAGATCTTCAAGCGGGTTGTTGCGCGTGTTGCGCATCAGTTCCTCGATGGTGTCCGGACCGTCGGATTCCGGACGGCCGCCCATGGCCGCCTCGTTGACTTCCAGGAACACCCAGTAGTCGCCATTCGGACGGACGCCCGAAAAGGCGGCGAAGGAAAGCGTCGCCGCGTTACCCGCGGTGCATTTTTCCGGAAGGACCGGAGACAAGGCCTTGATCACCAGATCGGCCATGCGCTGGATCTGGCAGAAGCGCGCTTCGGCGGCCGCCGGCATGACCGGGTTGAAGATGCAGCCTTTCGGCGCGGTGACCTTGATCGGGCGGAAAGAACCTTCGTTCTGCGGCACGAATTCCGTCGAGGTGTAGGTATCCAGCAGCATCGCCCGGAAGACGAAGAAGGCGGCCACCATGGTCGAGCCATCGAAGGGCACGTTGAAGGCGGTCGGCACCTGGGGCGACGACCCCGTCAGATCGATCTCGACGCTATCACCGGTCACACGGACACAGACCTTGATGGGCAGGGTCTTGGTGCGGTCGCGGCCGTCGTCGTCCAGAAAGCCCTCGGCGAAATATTCACCGTCCGGGATCTTGGCAATCTCCCGGCGCATCATCCGCTCCGTGTAGTCCATCAGCTGGCGGGTCGCCTGCAGAACCGTCGCCTTTCCATAGGTCTGGAGCAGTTCCTCAAACCGCCTGACGCCGAGTTCGGCCGAGGCGATCTGGGCTTCCAGGTCGCCCATGACGAGGCCCGGCACGCGGGTGTTGTCGCGGATGTATTTCCAGAGGTTCTCGTTGCGGACACCTTCCTCGTAGAGCTTCACGCCGTCCAGCAGCATGCCTTCCGCCCAGACGTCCGGCACGTCGATGATCAGACCCGGCGTTGCCGCGCCGATATCGACATGGTGCGCGGTGTTCGCCGAAAAACCGACCAGTTCTCCCTCAAAGAAGACCGGCATGACGATGGCGATATCGGGCGAGTGGCTGGCGCCCTTGTAGGGATGGTTATGAATGACGCAGTCGCCCGGCTTCCAGTCACTCAGCGGCACGGTCTGCTCGATGCCGCGCAGGTATCCGGGAAGCGAACCGATGTGCATCGGGGTGCTGTCGGATTCACACAGCGTGTTGTACTCCGTGTCGAACAGGCCTGCGCCAAGATCCTGGCTTTCGCGGATGATCGACGAGTAGCTCATGCGGTAAAGCACATTGCCCATCTGCTCGGCGATGGAGTGCAGTGCGCCGCCGACGACCTGCAGGGTGATCGGGTCAAGTTCGGTTGTCATTGTTCGATCTCCTGTCAATCAGATGCGCGCGATGCGCAGGTCGCCGTGGCCGAGGACGGTCGCGGTGTGTCCCGGAGGCACAAGGGTCGTGGAATTGTGCTGAGTGATCAGCGCCGGTCCGGCGACCGTGTCGTCGGCCAGAAGCTTCATCCGGTCGTAACGCGGTGTTTCGACCTCGACCCCGTCGTCGAAGACGGTCTTGCGCGTATAGAGCTGAGCGTCCTCCGGATTTGCCCGACCGCCTTTCGGCAGGTCGGGCAAGCGCAGTTGCTCAACGGCTGCATTGGCAACCACGCGGATGGTCACGGCCTCCGTCACCTGGTCGCGGAAAGCGTGACCGTATTGCTGTTTGTGGATGTCGAAGAAATTGTCGATCACGACCTTCACGTTGTCGGCGGACAGCGGCTCGTCCGGCATTTCCGCACGCAGCTCGAAGCCCTGTCCGACATAACGGCATTCCATGACCTTCTTGAACCGGCGTGCCTCCTTCGGAATGCCGTCGGATTCAAGCTGGGCGTCGGCCTCCGCCATCAGTTCACCGGCGATCTTGTTGACATTCGCGAAGCTCGCTTCGTCGGCGGTATCGAGGAAGGCCAGAACCGATCGCGTGTATTCGTATTGCAGATCGGTCACCAGCAGGCCCATTGCCGCGGTAATGCCGGGCTGGAGCGGAGCGATCACGTCCTTGGCGCCGATAATCTCGCCGAGCGCCACCGAGTGAAGCGGACCGGCGCCACCGAAACCCATCAGGGTAAAGCTGCGCGGATCGATGCCCTTGGCAACCGAATTGGCGTTGATTGCCAGCGCCATATTGTTGTTGATCACCTTCAGGATGCCGAGCGCGGCCTCGGTGACGGTGAACCCGAGCGGTTTGGCGATCTTTTCCTCAATCGCCTTGACCGCAAGATCCGGATCGATGGAAATGTCGCCGCCAAGGAAATGCGCGGGATCAAGACGGCCGAGCGCCACCTGTGCGTCGGTCACCGTCGGCTCCGTTCCTCCGTTGCCGTAACAGGCCGGGCCTGGTGTTGCGCCGGCCGAACGCGGTCCGACCCGGAATGCACCTCCGGCATCGACATAGGCAATCGAGCCTCCGCCCGCTCCAATGGCGTCGATATCGATCATCGGCACCAGCACGGGCAGGCTCGCGACTTCGGTGTCGCGCGGGTTCTTGATGCGCAGTTCCCCGTTCTGGATCACCGAGATGTCGGCCGAGGTTCCGCCGATGTCGATGGTGATCACATTGCCCGTGTCGCAGTGGCCGCCGGTCCAGCGGCCGCCGATCACGCCGCCGGCAGGGCCGGACAGCAACAGGCCGATCGGCCGTTCGGAGGAATTCTCGATGGTCGAGATGCCGCCGTTGGACTGCATGATACGGACGATCGCGTCGACGCCGTTTTCCTTCAGCCGGTTTTCCAGATTGCTGAGATAGCGCGCCGTCTTCGGACCGATATAGGCGTTCATCGCCGTCGAGCTGAAGCGCTCGTATTCGCGGATCACGTTGACCACTTCCGACGAGGCACAGATATAGGCGCCGGGCATCACTTCCTTGACGATTTCCTTGGCCCGCTGCTCGTGGGAATCATTCAGGAAGGAGAACAGGAACGAGATGATGACCGCGTTGAGGCCCCGCTTCTTGAAGAGTTCGGCGGCCTCCCGGACCTCGTCCTCATCGAGCCCGACCTCCACCGTGCCGTCCGGTGGCATGATGCGTTCGCTGATGGCGATCCGGTTGCGGCGCTTGACCAGCGGCTTGGATTGCCAGGGCACATCGAACTGGAGGCTGAAATTATGAGGCCGCTTGTGACGGCCCATATGGAGGATGTCCCGGAAGCCCTTGGTCGTCAGCATGCCGACCTCGGCGCCGTTGCGCTCGATCACCATGTTGGTCGCAACCGTCGTGCCGTGGAACAGCATGTCGATCTCGCCCGGTTCCACACCAGCCAGCTTGCAGACCTGGAGAACGCCCTTGACGACGCCCTCGGACTGGTCGTGCAGCGTGCTCGGCACCTTGGTGACGAAGACCTTCTGCTCGCCGTCACCGGCCTCCGAGTGTTCCAGAACGATGTCGGTGAATGTCCCTCCGACGTCCACGCCTACTCGTATCATTCTGTTTTCCTTTTCCGTTGTCGTTCCAGTTTTCGCCGTCAGCCGGCGGTTCGGAGCACGCGCTCGACGTCGAGAGCCGCACCCAGCAGCCGTTCGTCGTCGTTGCCGACCGTGCACAAAAGAAAGCTGGTCGGCAGACCGCCGCCATCCGTTCCGTTGGGAAGCGCGACACCCGGCAGATTGAAGAAGTTGCCGATCACTGTGTTGCGCAGGGTTTTCAGATTGATCCTGTGAAACAGGGCATCATCCGCCTCCAAGGGCGCGATCGCCGGTGCGACATGCGGCGCCGTGGGCATGGCCAGCAACGCCCCGTCCAAAAGACCCGAAATTGCCGCCATGCCTTCAAGGCGTGCCCTGTGCAAGACAATCAGGTCAGCGGCCGACATGGCCTTGCCGCCCTGAATGCGCGCCAGAACGCGCCGGTCGATGTTCGCGGCTCCGGGTCCGTCAACGAGGTCTCGATGCTCCACATAGGCTTCCGCCGCCGTGATCGATCCTAATTCAGCCGCAAGCCGCGCCGCCTCGGCGAACTGAGGCAAGGGCCCTCTGGTGACGACCGCCCCCGCCTGTTCCAGCAACGCCAGGCTCTTTTCGAAGTTCTCCGAAACCGCGGGATCGAGATCGTCGAGAACGACTGTTTCAGGAACGAAGATCCGCAGGGTCTCCACCGGACGCCTTGTCACACCGGACGTCACTGCACCGCGCAACACCATGTCCAGGAGAATGCAATCCTCCACCGTGCGGGCCAACGGACCGACCGTGTCGAGCGTTCTGGAAAGCGCGAAGACACCCCTGGCCGGTATCCTCCCTTCCGAGGACTTGTAGCCGACCACGCCATTGAAGGCCGCGGGGATGCGAACCGAGCCGCCCGTGTCCGTGCCGATTGCGCAGGGAGCCAGACCGGCCGCAACGGCGACGCCGGAGCCCGAGGAGGACCCACCCGGTGCACGTGGCGTCACGGTATCGTTCGGGTTCAAAGGTGTGCCGAAATGCGGGTTCAGGCCAAGTCCCGAATAGGCGAATTCAGACAGGTTGACCTTGCCGAGAGCGATCATGCCGGCTCTGGCGGCATTGGCCAGGATCGGCGCATCACTCTCGGCTGCCAGCGCGTTCCGATAGATATTCGAAGCGGCGGTTGTGGTTTCGCCCCTGAAGTCGACGAGATCCTTCCAGGCCATCGGAACGCCGTCGAGAGCGGAGGCCGGGCGGCCGGCCTTCAACCTGCGGGCGGCGGCCTCTGCCTCCCGTCGCGCCCGGTCCGCCGTAACGGTCAAAAAGATCGGGGATGTCTGCCGGCCAATCTTCTCCAGATAGTGTTCGGTCAAACCGACCGGATCGGCACGTCTGTCCGCCAGCACCCGGGCAATCTCAGCCGCCGGCTTTTGCGCCAGATCGTCGATATCCACCATCATCGGTCACGCGGCTTCCAGGACAACGGTCGCCCGTTCGGGCTGCCAACGCAGATCGACCTGTCCACCGGTTTCGATGCCGCGTTCGGCGATCTTTTCGCGGTGGGTCTCGATACGGATACTCAGGTCGTCGTCGAGATGAACGGTGACATAAGCAAAATGGCCGACCGCATCGATGGCGCTCACCTGTCCGGAAACCATGTCGGTCAGGGCAGTATCGGCAGCTGCGCCCGCGGGCAGGATGTCGACATATTCCGAGGGCGCCACAAGCAGGGCTTTCGCGTCGGCGGCCGAGGTCGCGGGATCGAAGGATGGCACGCCGGAAAGAGCCCCGAATCGGGTTTGAACGACCGCGCGGCCATTGCCGGTTTGCGCAAGCTGGCCTTCGATGATCTTGTTGCGACCGATGAACCGGGCAACGAAGGGCGACTTCGGCCGTGTGTAAAGCTCGAACGGCGCCGAGATCTGTTCCACCTTGCCGGAATTCATCACGACAACCCGATCGCCCATGCTGAGCGCTTCGGATTGCGCGTGGGTGACGAAGACGAAGGTGATGTTCAAGTCGCGCTGGAGGATCTTGAGCTCCTCCTGGATCGACTTGCGCAGATTGGCGTCGAGCGCGCCCAACGGTTCGTCGAGCAGCAGGATATCCGGTTCCGTGACCAGGCCGCGCGCCAGCGCCACGCGTTGTTTCTGGCCTCCCGAAAGCGATCCTTCCTTGGCTCCCGCGATATCGCCGAGTTGCAGCTTGTCGATGATGGAATCGACCCGTTTCTTGATGTCCGGCGCGGACGCCTTGCGGACATGCAGACCGAACTCGATGTTCTGGCGCACCGTCATGTGCGGGAAGATCGCGTAATTCTGGAAGATCGTGGAGGTCGGCCGCTTTTCCGTCGGCACATCGGTAAAATTGTGGCCGCGGATCAGAAGGTCTCCGGAACTGATGCTTTCAAGACCGGCGATCATGCGCAACGTCGTGGTCTTGCCGCAGCCGGACGGCCCGACGAAGGAGATGAACTCACCGCGCTCCACCCTCAGGTCGAAATTTTCGACGGCAACAGTGCCGCCGGGATAAACCTTGCGCAGCTTGACAAGCTCGAGGTCGTAATCGGCCATGACGAACCAATCCTAAAGAAAACACCGATAAGCGGAGAGAACCCGGGAGAGACGCATCCCTCCCGGACAAGGCACGTTTCAGATCAGGCGCTCAGGAATTCGTCCCAGCGCATGATCAGGTGGTCGTATTCGTCCGGCCACTGGTGCCAGTAGGCGACGTGGGACGCGCGCTCTTCCAGCGAGCCGCCATCGCGCAGATCGCCTTCCTTGATGCCGCGTTCCTCCGGACCGACCCACGGTTTGCCTTCGTACCAGAAGGCGTATTTGTCGGGGTCCATGACGTCCTTGATCTTGGTCGTCGGCGAATAGTAGCCCTGCTCGGACACGGTGATGGCCGGAGGACCGGAGAGCCAATAGTCGGCGTAAGCCTTGACGGCGTCCGCGTTCGGCGAATTGGCGATCTCGGAAATCCCGATCGCCCAGCCGCGATAGCCTTCCTTCGGCACCGCATAGGAGCACTCGATCCCCTGGGCCTTCACCGCCATCACGGCCGGCTGCCAGGCATCGGCAAGGATCATTTCACCGGATGCCAGCAGGTTGACGAGTTCGCCGAAGTCGCCCCAGAGCGCGCGGAACTGCCCGTCCTTCTTCTTGGAGATCAGGAATTTCGCCGCCTCATCGATTTCCTCGGCATTCGGATTGCCCGGGTTCTCGACCGAAAGCAGACCCAGCGAGTTCATGGCGAGGATCGCCTGGCCGAAGGCGATCAGCGGATCGACGTTCAGGCCGGTCTTGCCCTTGAACTTTTCGTCGAAGAGCGACGTCCAGGTGTTGGCTTCCTCGGCGCTGACAAGATCCGGGCGATAGCCGATGGAGTCGAAATTGAAGACGGTCGGCACCATCCAGAGTTTGGTCTTGGCCTCGTCGGCCCAGATCTGACCGGAAATCTGCGCGGCCGGCGGCAGCTTGGGATCCGTCTCGGTGAAGATCGGGCGGATGCTGTCCCAGTTCTTCAGATCGGCCGTATCGATCGGTTTGATCGTGTCGGTGATCGTCATTGCCGGAAGACGCTCGCCGATGGTTTCCCAACAATCGTAGGCGTCGGAACCGGACAGGAGTTCCGTTTGCGTGTTGGGGAAAATGTCCGCCTTGCCGGAGACCGCTCCAACACCGGACTTTTCCTTGAAGTCATTGAGAATGCGTTCCTGCACGGTCACCGAAAGACCGACCGTGCGGAGTTCCTGGCTGGCGAGGTCCTGCGCGCGCAACATGCCCGGACGCAGGAAGGCCGCGGATCCGGCAGCCATGCCGGTTGTTGCAAGAAAACGGCGGCGATTTATGCTAAGTTGTCCCATCTGTCTTACCCTCTGTTTTGGTATTTCGAGACCACCTCGAGGCCGGCGCCGTCAGTAGCGTCCGACCAGCAATCCTCCATCCACGGTCACAACCTGACCGGTCAGATACCGGGCTGCGTCCGAAGCGAGGAAAAGAATGACGTCGGCGATGTCTTCGGCTTCGCCGACGCGGCCCATGGGGATGAAATCGGCGGCCTTGGCCAGACCTTCCGGGCCGAGAGAATGTTGTTCCGAGAGCGCTTGAGCGGTGCGGATATAGCCGGGCGCGACGCCGTTCACCTTGATGCCCGAGGGCGCCAGTTCAACCGCGAGCCCGCGCACCAGCCCAACGACACCGGATTTCGCGGAGGAATACTGAACGTGCTCGTCCCAGCCATAGGCGACCCCCATGATCGAGGACAGGCAGACGATGGACCCTTTGCCGGCCGCGCGCATTTTCGGCGCGGCAGCCCGGATCACCCGGAACATGCCTTTCAGGTCAACGTCGAAGGTGTGATCCCACTTCTCGTCGCTCAGTTCGTCGAGAGGCACCTTGTGGGCGATGCCGGCGTTGCAGACGATGGTATCGATCGCACCGTAGTCGGCTTCCACCCTGGCGACGAGCGTATTGGCAGCCTCGGTCGATGTGACATCGAGCGGATGGAACTCCGCCGTTCCTCCGGCCGCGGCAATCTCGCCGACAACGGAAGCCCCCTCGTCGGGCAGAACATCCGTCACGATCACCCGGTAGCCGGCCGCACCGAATGCCTTGGCGGTCGCCCGTCCAATTCCAATTCCGGCCCCCGTGATCAGTACCGTCTTCATTGCCGTTCTTCTCCTTTAAAGCATCACGTCGCCGGAATTCGGCCCAAGTGTCTGGCCGACATAGATTTTCGCGTCATCGGACGCGAGAAACGCGACCGTCGCGGCGACATCTTCCGGCTCGCCGAAGCGGCCGAGCGGCAACTCAGCGGCTTTCGCTTCCTGCCAGTCCCGGGACAGGGCCCGCACCAGTTCCGTGTTGATCGGGCCCGGCGCGACAGCGTTCACGCGCACGCCCTGGGCACTGACCTCGCGAGCCAGCGATTTGGTCAGGCCGATGATGCCGGCCTTGGCCGCGCTGTAATGGGTCAGTTCGATGCCGCCGATCTGTCCGAGCTGCGAAGCGACATTGACGATCACGCCCTCTCCGGCCGCGAGCATCGGACCGATGGCACGGCGGCAGCCGATGAAGCAGCCGCGCAGATGAACGGCGATCATCCGGTCCCAGTCGGCCAGGTCGAGCTCCGCCAACCGGGCCTGGTGGACGATGCCGGCGTTATTAACCGCCAGCGTGCAGGGCCCCCAGGTCTCCTCGCAAAGACCGAACGCCCGATCCACGTCCTGCGGATCGCTGACGTCACCGGAAACGGAAACCGAGATTCCTCCGGCCTCCTTGATCAGGTCGGCCGTCGCCTCGGCGCTTTCGGCCAGAAGATCGTTCACAACGACTTTCGCGCCTTCCTCCGCGAGCCGAAGGGCGATGGCCCGGCCGATGCCCGCTCCGGCGCCCGTGACGACCGCGCGGTGTTTCTGAAGACGGCTCATGCCACATCCTCCTGCATGCCGGTCGCCCGGACGCGGGCCCGGCGGACGGACGCGCTCATCAGCACGCCGTAGACGGTGAGCAGCGCAAAGGAGAACAGCGTGGTGAGGACGCCGAAGGCGAAGAGGTTTGGATGGATCTCGACCGCAAAGGTGCCGTAGATCGCAATCGGCATGGTCACCTCGCGTCCACCCGTGAAGAGGGTCCGCGGGAACTCGTCATAGCTGAGCGTGAAGGCAAACAGCATGGCGGAGAGCACGCCCGGGAAGATCATGGGAAACGTGATCTTTCGGAACGTCCGCCCCGGCGGGACGCCCAGCGCCCAGGCGGCCTCCTCGATCGACTTGTCGAAGCGGTTGAAGATCGCGAGCATGACGAGGAAGGCAAAGGGATAGGTGTAGACCACATGCAGCACGAAGGCCGTGCTCCACCAGTTCCGGTCGATGCCGAACTGGCTGGACACCAGCGCCATGCCCAGACCCAGAAGAACACCGGGCACCATCATGCCGAGCACGACGAGATAGAAGACGAACCCCGATCCCTTGAACTGGGTGCGGAATGCCTGGGCGGTCAGGGTACCGAGAACAGTGGAGACGACCATGGTCGCGAAGGCCAGCGTCAGCGAACGGGTGAGAGCCTCGCCGATGGGCAACGGCGCGACGCGGGACGGCGGCGCGAAACCGAGCACGTGCTGGTACCAGAATGTGGACCACTCGATGATCGGGAATTGCGGCCCGCCTTCCGGCCCCTGCTGGAAACTGATAATCGCCATGACGACGAAGGGACCGTAGAGAAAGGCCAGGAAAAGGGCCGTGTAGAACGCGAGCAAGGTCCGGATGGCAGTGTTCTGATTCATGGTTCAGGATCTCCCTCACAGCTCGCGGCGCAGGTTGACCACCCGCAGGAGCACGGTGATCACGCTGGCCATGACGACGGTCAGCACCACGCCGATCACCGCGGCGAAGGCCCATTTCAGCGATCCGACCTGAGTGACGATGATGTTGCCGAGCAGGTTGACCTTCCGGCCGGACAGAGCAGAGGCGGTTGCGAATTCGCCGAGCACCATGACGGAGACGAAGATGGCTCCAACGACGACCCCCGGCAGACTCAGGGGAAAGGTAATCTTCCGGAAGATCGTCATTGGAGAGGCGCCGAGGTCCCTTGCGGCCTCGAACAGGCTGTCGTCGATCCGCGCCAGCATGAAGGCGATCGGCCCGACCATGAACACCACGTAGATCTGCACCATGCCGATGATCACCGAGAGCTCGGTGAACAACAGGACTTCGATCGGCTGATCGATGATGCCGAGACCCTGCAGGAGGATATTGATCGCGCCTTCCTTGCCGAGCATCGGCCTCCAGGCCAGAACGCGGATCAGAAACGATGTCCAGAAAGGAATGACACAGGCCACCAGAAGGATTGTCTGAACGGTCTTGTTCCGGACGAACTGGCCGATGTAGAGCGCCGTCGGATATCCGAAGAGAAACGTCAGGAACAGGACGGTCAGCCAGATGCGCAGGGTTCTCAAGAGCGCTCCGAAATAAGTTTCGGAAGCGAAGAACGTCGTCCAGGATTTCAGTGTCAGATCCGGCTTGATCGCGAAGGTGGTCTGCGTCCAGAAACTCACATAGACCATCATGGCGAGCGGGATGACCAGGAACAGGATCATCCAGATCACGCCCGGCGCAAGCAGCAGCAAATGCCCGTGACGCTGGAAAAAGCCGGGACCGTCCCTGGAGGGAACGGAGGAAGCGATAGGCGTTTCGACGGCGGCCCCGTCCATCATGCGGCTCCTTTGAAGGCGTTGGTTTCAAGGGCGGCGCCGGACGGGTCGAAGACCAGTGCGTCGGCGAGATTCCAGGACAGCGAGCAGGTTTCGCCGCCTTTGTAGGTGACGGGGTCGGAGTGGCTCAGATGCCGCTCGACTTCGAAAACACCGCCATCGGGAAGGCGGAAGATGTAGATGAAACGGCTGCCGAGGAACTCGCTGGTGATATAGGTCGCCTGCAGGCTCGTGCGCCCGGGTTCCGGAACCGTTCCGGCGGCATCGATTTCGACGCTGTCCTGACGGATCGCATAGAACCCGACCTCGCGGCCATGCGCCTCTTCCGGCAGGGACACGAGTTGATCCGCCGTCCGGAAGACGCTGTCCTGACCGGATCCCGTCAGGACGTTATAGGTGTTGACGAAGCGCGCCACCCGGACATCGGACGGCGCGGAAAAGATAGCATCGGGCCGGTCGGCCTGAACGATACCGCCCTTGTCGAGGACGACCATCCGGTCGCCCATAGCGAGGGCCTCTGTCTCGTTGCCGGTCACATGCAGGAAGGTCACACCGAGCGTCGCGCGGATCTTGCGCAGCTCAACCGTCATGCGCTCGCGCAGATTGGCGTCGAGCGCACCGAGCGGTTCGTCCAGGAGGCAGATCTTCGGGCGGGTCACAAGCGTTCTGGCGAGTGACACCCGCTGCTTCTGGCCGCCGGAGATCTGACCGACCATCCGGCCGCCGAACCCGGTCAGTCCGACGAGCTCGAGGGTCTCCGCGACCCGGCGCTTTACTTCGGAGTCATCTGTGACAGGATCGATCAGCCGGTAACGCAATCCGAACGCGACGTTATCCTCGACACTCAGGTGCGGGAACAGGGCGTAATTCTGCTGAACGATACCAAGACCGCGCAAATAGGGAGGACGATAGGTGACATCTTCGCCGTTCAGATGTATCTGCCCGGCATCCGGCTTCTCCAATCCACTGAGAAGGCGTAGCAGAGTCGTTTTTCCGGAGCCGGAAGGTCCCAGCAGCGTGAGGTACTCGTCTTCCTGGACAACCAGGGAAACGTCCCGAACCGCGGGAACGCCCTTGTACGCTTTGGTGAGGCGGATCAGTTCCATCATGGATGTTTGGGTCTCGATATCTTGGTCATACGAGGGAACAGCCATATGAAATGTACTTTGAACCCAAAAGTCAAAGTTAAAACGGATATCGAAGACAAAAAACCGATAAAAGACGCAAATTTGAGCATCAAAGCCTCATTATGCAGCATTTTTTTGCACTTCTGAGTACAAAATACATTTATTCTACGAGAGAGACCGAACGCTTTGGAACAGGGCAGGAAAATGGACAAGACCGGGACTGAAAGCGCTGCAGACCACGGCAACGGCCGCCCTGAGCCGCGATACCTGAAAATCAAAAACACCCTGCAAGAAGCGATCGAGCGGGGTCTTCTGGCTGATGGAACCGTCCTGACTGAAGACCCGGTCGCCCGGCTCTTTGGAACAAGCCGCACGCCCGTCCGCACCGCCCTGAACGAACTTCAGCAGCAGGGATTGCTGTCCCGTTTCGAGGGGCGCGGCTTTCTTGTCGGGTCCAGTTCCGCCGCCGAACCGATCCGGATCGGGCTGACGCATGAATCGCTCGGCCTGTCCGCGGACCAGCCGATCAGGCCGCGCCCGGGGACCGCCGAGAGGATCGCCCGGGACTTTGAAAAGAATATCTCCCTTGCCCTGCCCTTCGGCCTGTTCCTCATCAACGAACAGGCGGTCGCCGATCACTACGACGTCAGCCGGACGGTGGTCCGTGAACTTCTTTCCCGGTTTCAGGACCGGGGTCTGGTCCGGAAGGACTTGCGCTCACACTGGATCGTCGGCCCGCTGACCGCGCGCGACATCGCCAATTACTTCGCCGTGCGCAGCAAACTCGAACCGCTCGCCCTGCTTGACAGCGCACCGGTGACGAAGCCCCGGATCGTCGAGGCGATGTGGAAGCGCACCCATGACGCCCTGCAGTCCGGCATGCGCCTCAGCAGCGCGACGATCGAGGAACTGGAAACGGACATCCACATTCGCCTCCTGGAGAATTCCCCGAACGAGCATCTTCTGCGCATGATCCGGCAAAGCCAGATCGCGCTGGTGGTCAACAGCGTGTTCGGTCACGTGATCGGCTCACGGCCGTTCGTGGTCGGGCTTCAGGAACATTCGATCGTTCTGGAATTCATCAAGCGCGGTTCGTATGAGGCGGCCGCCGATGCCCTGGAGCAACATCTCAAGCTATCCGCGGAACGGACCCGCCAGCGCCTGATGGCCATGTCCGTCTTTCCCGAACCGGACCTGCCGGCCTATCTGAAGCCGCTCAAGCACTGACCGGCGAGTATCTCACCCCTGGCCTTCGAGCGAATGCTCCCAGCGGCGGACCAGATAATTGTGCTCGTTCATGACGGTGTCCCAGACCGTGACCCGTGACATGCGCTGCTGATACGAACCGCCCTCGCGAACCGAGCCTCGGGCATAGAGGATCGACCCGTCCTGGCCGCGAATATCGTCGCCGGCCGGCTTGCCTTCGTACCAGAAGTCCCATTCCGCCTCGTCCAGGTAGGGACGGACGGCATCTGGGTTTGCCATATAGGCACCGCTGCGCGCCATGATCGCGCCGGGACGCCCCTCAAGCCACCAGTTCAGGTAATCGTAGGCCGCGTCCTTCAACCACTTGTCGACGTGAACAGACAGAGCCAGACCGCCGAACCATCCGCGATAGCCTTCGCGCGGGGTGACCATGGTCACCTCCTTGCCCATAGACCGCAGCCGGGTGACACCCGACCACCACAGGGACCCGATAATCGGCCCGTCCTGCATCATCGCGTCGACGGCCTCGTCCTCGTCGCTCCAGAACCGCCGGAAATGTCCTCTGTCACGGTAGCCGCGCAGCTTTTCGATCAGGGAATCGATCTCCTCGAGCGTCAGGTCGCCGAGATCGCCCGCATGCAGCTCACCGCTGGCCTCCAGGGCGAGAAGCATGTCGAGGCTGCCGATCGCCGCATCGGCCTGCAAAACGACGCGGCCCGCCCAGGCAGGGTCCAGCAGCGCGGCCCAGCTGTCGACCTCGCCCGCATCGGCCCCGACCACCGCGAAACTGTCCGCATTATGTACGGTCGGAACCATGGAAACCCGGTCGGACGCCATGTCTCCGAGCGACCCGTCCAGTTGGACAAACAGGCGTTTAGCCGGGTCTCCGCCGCGCGCACGGGGAAACTCCGGTTTCAGCCTGCCTGTCTTGGGCAAAGCGTTGATTTCGTCCCACCGGTGGATCCGGTTGATGTCGATATACTGGATCGAACCGGTCGGCCAGATCAGGTCGATATCGTGGAACCACTGATCGTAAACGTCGAAGCTTTCCGGATGCAGGGCACCGCGGCGCTGCGCCTCGGTACCGTCCAGGGTGATGAGTTCAAGATCCAGTCCAAGGTCTTCCTCCGCCGCGGCCTTGATCGCAGAGAGCTGCGTGACCGAGGTTCCAAGCACCCGAAGCGCAGGACGGCGGCGTTTGACCGCCGGCGCCGAAATCGGCTCATTGCTCAGAACTGGACCAGACTCATTCATTCACCGGCAAGCTCCTTACGTATTCTGTCCATCGCCGTCCGGCGCTCGGCACGGGCTGCCAGCGCCCCGTCCATGTCGACGGGAACGAACCTTACCGGCATATGAGGTTGCAGTTGACCGATCAAGTCCATATCCGCGGAAATGACGGTGCCGATCATGAAATAGCCGCCGCCGGAAACCGCGTCCCGGTGCAGGACGATCGGCTCGGTTCCACCGGGCACCTGAATAGAACCGTAAGGATAGCAGCTGTCCACGATGTTGGACGGATCGGACCCGGCCCCGAAGGGCTGTTCCCGGTCGATAAATTCCAGGGGACGCCCCCCCTTGAAGCGGTAGCCCATCCGGTCTGCCTCCGGCGCGACCTTCCATTCGTCCTCGAAAAAGCCATTCTGCGCGGCGTCCGTGATGCGGTGCCAATAAAGGCCCGGCAGGACCCGCAGTTCGGTCGGGGTCCCGGGCTTCCGGCGCATCTCCTCCGGCACCGAGGTTCCGGGTGCAACTGCCTTTTCCGAAGTCCCGACGGGCAGTTCGTCACCAGCGGCCACCGCCCTGCCCTCGACACCGCCGAGCGCTCCGATTGCGTAGGTTGACCGCGAGCCAAGATGCGGAGGTGTGTCGATGCCACCCGAGATGGCGATATAGATCCGCGCGCCGGAGGTCAGGAAACCGAAGGAGAGCTTCTGTCCGGCCTTGACCGCGAGCGCTGTCCAGCAGGGCTGCTCTTCGCCATCGATTTTCACCGGGATTTCGCCGCCGGTCACAGCAATGGTGCCGTCGGCGGTAAACTCCAGTTCCGGCCCGACAAACACGGCCTCAAGCGCCGCAGCGCCTTCGTCATTGCCGACCAGGAGGTTTGCCGCGCGCAACGCCATCCGGTCCATCGCGCCCCCCATCGGAATGCCGAGATGGAAATATCCCGGCCGGCCGAGATCCTGAACGGTGGTCAGCAGTCCCGGCTTGAGAACCTTAAGCGCCATAGAGAGCCTCCATCAGCTTGCGGTTGGTGCCATCGATGTCCGCGTTGAAGGATTCCAGATCGAACTCGACCTCCGCCATGCGCGGCGTGAAGGTTCCGGCTTCCACCTCCGCGCAGATCCGGTCG
Source organism: Roseibium aggregatum (assembly GCF_017309185.1). Taxonomy (GTDB): domain Bacteria; phylum Pseudomonadota; class Alphaproteobacteria; order Rhizobiales; family Stappiaceae; genus Roseibium; species Roseibium aggregatum_B. The sequence continues at coordinate 142,725 of NZ_JAEKJZ010000008.1, forward strand.
TATTCCTCCCGGTCGATCGGGTTCCACTTGACGATATCGCCGGGCTTGAAGAAGACCATGAAGTCCTTGAGATAATTGACTTCCTGCGTCGGGTCGTAGATCGGCATCGGCGTGATCCCGAACATCTGGTAGCCGCCGGCGCCGCGCACCGAATAGATGCAGGAAAAGCAGCCGCCGTAGCCGACCGTCAATTTCGGCGTATCGGTTCTGGGCCGCAGGTACTTCGGCACCTGCAGCTGGCGTTCCCGCTCGACGAGCTGATAGAGAAACGGCAAGCCGGAAACGAAACCCACCATCGACACGAACCAGGGGTTCGAATGGTGCGCGACGATGAAGTCCTCGGCCGTCTCGAACCCGTTGATACGCGCCGCGTAGTCCAGATCGGTCCCGTCCGGGTCCTGATGCCGGTCGCGGAAGCGCATCAGCGTCTCATGGGTCCAGGGATCATTGTAGTAAACCGGGATCTCGACGATCCGCGTGCCGATCCGCTTTTCCGCGTTTTCCGCGGCACTCTCGAGGGACTTCAGCTTTTCCAGAAGCGCGTCCGGCGCGATCACATCCGGATCGTATTTGATCTGGAACGACGCGTTCGCCGGACAGATTTCCGTGACGCCTTCGATGGCGCTGTCGCGCACCGCATTGGTGATCGACAGACTCTTGAAAAAGGCGTCCAGGGACATTTCCTCATCGACTTCGACGAAAATATGCTCGTCTCCGCCGAATGAATAGCGTGTCTTCATCGCGTGTCACTCCTTGCGCCGAGGGCAGCGGTTGGGTGCGCCGCGCTCAGGCGGCCTTGATGGCATGCGTTTCCAGCCATGCCTCGAGAAACTTGGTTGTCGTGTTGTCGGCCTTCACATCCGGATCACCGGCCAGCGCCCGGTGGAGAGGCAGGGTTGTCTTGAGGCCCTCGATTTCCAGACCGGAGAGGGCCTCGCGCAGCTTCTGAAGCGCCTCCTCCCGGCTGGCACCGTGAACGATCAGCTTGCCGACAAGGGAATCGTAGAAGGGCGGAATGGCGTAGCCCTCGTAGAGCATGGTGTCGAAGCGGACGCCGTCGGGCACGACGAGCTTCTGCGCGACACCCGGAAAGGGCATGAAATTGCTCGCCGGATCTTCCGCGTTGACCCGGACCTCCACGGCATGGCCGGAAAAACCGATGTCCGCCTGTGCGAACCGCAGCGGTTGGCCGAAAGCGATGCGGATCATCTCGGCGACCAGATCGACGCCGGTGATCATTTCGGTCACCGGATGCTCCACCTGGATACGGGTGTTCATTTCCATGAAATAGAACGCGTCCCGGTCCGGCTCGTAGAGAAACTCCAGTGTGCCCGCACCGCGATATTCGACGGCTTCGGCGAGCCGGACGGAGACTTCGCACATTCTGTCCCGCGTCGCCTGTGTCAGGCACCGGGCCGGAGCCTCTTCCCAGACCTTCTGACGGCGCCGCTGAAGCGAGCATTCCCGCTCGAAAAGATGCACCGCCGACTTGCCGTCGCCGAGGATCTGGACCTCGACATGGCGCGCCTGCGTGATCATGCGCTCCAGGTAAAGACCGCCATCGCCGAAGGCGGCCTCGGCCTCCGCTTTCGCCTGCGGCACAAGACGCTTGAGATCGTCCTCGTTTTCGGCAACGCGAATGCCCCGTCCGCCACCACCGGCGGCCGCCTTGATCATCAGTGGAAAGCCGATTGCGCGCGCGGCGACGAGGGCCGCCTCAGCCGTTTCGATGCGGCCGTCGCTCCCCGGCGCTGTCGGAACGCCCGCGGCTTCCGCGGTCTCGCGTGCCTTCGCCTTGTCGCCCATCCGAGCAATCGTTTCCGCCGAAGGTCCGACGAAAATCATCCCCGCCGCCTCGACGGCCTCGGCGAAACCGGCGTTCTCGCTCAGGAATCCGTATCCCGGATGGACGGCATCCGCACCCGCCGACTTCGCTGCCTCGACCACACGCCCGATATCCAGATAGGACTTCGTCGCATGCGGGGGGCCGATTTCGACGGATCTGTCAGCCATACGCACGGCCAGCATATCTGCATCGGCTTCCGAATGCCCCTGAACGACGGTCATACCGAGCGACTTCGCCGCGCGATTGATCCGCACCGCGATCTCACCCCGGTTGGCTATGAAGAGTGTGCGGCCCGACAGATCCATCTCTCAGTCCATTTCCGCCAGAACGACACCAACGGTGATCGGGTCCTCGTTTTCGGCCACGAAACGCACATTCGTACCCGCTTCCTCGGCGATGACCTCATGGAAGGACTTCATCACCTCCACCAGCCCGACGACCGCGCCGGCCTCGACCGAACCGCCGTCTTCGACGAAGGGCGGCTGGTCCGGCGCCGGACGGCGATAAAAAATTCCCGGCAAGGGGGAGCGGATCTGTTTTGCCATTGTCGTTACCTCTGTCCGGTCTTGAATTTCAGTGGCTTGGCGCGGCGATCTTGACGCCGTTCGCGAGCAGCATGTCCCGTACGGCCGTGCCGATGGCCAGCGCGCCGGGGGTGTCGGAATGGAAGCAGATGGATTCGAATTCGATCTCGATGTCGTCGCCCTCCACCGTTCTGACCTTGCCGTCCAGGCAGGCGCGGACGCATTTCTCGGCAACCTGGTCGGGGTCGAGACGGCGCATCTTGCGGGCGAACACGATCGAGCCGGACCTGTCGTAGTCGCGGTCCGCATAAAACTCGCGGACCACCGGCTGCCCCGCCTCGCGGGCAATCCTGTAGGTCTCGGAAATATCCATGCAGTAGAGAAACAGCTCCGGTCCCGTCTTCTGAAGCGCCTCGACGAGAATTCGGGAGAGTTCCGGGTCGGACGCGGCGGTCATGTAAAGCGCGCCATGCGGCTTCACATGCTGGAGCGGAATACCGTGGCGGCGGGCGAATTCGCGCAGCGCGCCGGTCTGGTAGAGAATATCGTTGACGAGTTCGTCAGGTTTGGCGGCAATCGTACGCCGGCCGAAGCCCTGACGGTCGTTGTAGCCGGGATGGGCACCCAGGCCGATGCCGAATTCACCGGCCATGCGCACCACCGCGTCCATGAGGTTCGGATCGCCTGCGTGAAACCCGGTCGCCACATTGGCCGAGCTGATGATCGGCATCAGCTTGTCGTCAGGCGCGTCGCCGTAGGACCAATGACCGAAGCCCTCTCCCATGTCGCAGTTGAGATCGACCGATTTGAGCGGCATTCTTATCCATCTCCACGTGGCCCGAAGGCGTCCTGACCTCGGAAACATCCCGTTTCCGGTTCGGTTCCGCGCGCGGTCGACCCGGTGGCCGGCAACGCGTCACACCGGAATTGCCGCATATTTTACAAGGATAAAAAAGTTCATTTTTCTCGCGTTTGAAAATCTGTTTTTTCAATACCTCTTTTCGTTCGCGCTTATAAATAGCTGATTTAATGATATTTTTTAGAATGTCGCATAAGTAGGCAAGAATGAATAATTTGCATTATCTGTTTTTTTGATATTGTAGATGCAAATTTACAAAAACACCGGCAGGTTATGTCCTTCAATCTTCGCCACCTGAAATACTTCATCGCGACGGCCGAACTCGGACAGGTGAGCCGCGCGGCCGTCGAGTTGTCGATATCCCAATCGGCGGTGACCACCGCGATCAAGGAACTGGAAAAGACACTCGGGGCAGAGCTCTTCGTAAGATCGGCCAACGGTGTCGAGCTGACCGACATCGGAAGGCGGTTCCTGAGTTCAAGCTACGATATCCTGTCGAAGGTCGAGGAAGCGCTTCTCATTCCCGAGTCTCCGAGGATCGCCGGCACGCTCTCCGTGGCAGCCTCCTACACCGTGATCGGTTACTTCCTGCCGGCGCACATGGACCGGCTTTCACGCTCGCTGCCCGGGCTGGAGCTCAAGATCCACGAGATGACGCGCGAGACCATCGAGGAGGGGCTGATTGCCGGGCGCTTCGACATCGGCGTCGCGCTGACATCCAACATCACCAACCCGGAAATCGCGTCCGAGACAATCATCAGCTCGGCCCGGCGCCTCTGGACGCCGTCTCACCACCGACTCACGGAGCGGGCAAAAGTGACGTTCGACGATGTGGCACAGGACCCCTATGTGATGCTGACGGTCGACGAAGCCGCACATACCACCATGCGCTACTGGTCCAAGACACCTTTCCAGCCCCAGGTCCGCCTCAGGACCTCCTCCGTCGAGGCCGTTCGCAGCCTCGTTGCCAACGGTCACGGCATCACGATCCTGTCCGACATGGTCTACCGTCCGTGGTCGCTGGAAGGCCGGCGCCTGGAAACCGTGAACCTCGACGAACGGATCCCTCCGATGGACGTGGGTCTCGTCTGGCGCAAGGATGTCGACTTCACCCCGGCCATGGCCGCTTTCCGCGACTATTTCCGCACCCAGGCGCGGATTTCCCAAACAACCGGTCACCGCGTTCTTTAGGGAACGGACCCGGGAGTTGCGTTTTCAGGCCGAGCGGGACACGGCACTATCCAAGGCGCGCGATCGCCGGAAGCCCGGCCTCACCGAATCGTTTTACCGTTTCCTGAAATGATAGGCGGCACAGGGCTGGTGCAGGAAGCACCCCTCCGGCGTGCGATCCAGCGCCTCTTCGAAACGCTTTTCGATTGCGCTCCGGTTTTCCTCGAAGACACGACTGCGGGCCGGGTCGACGAGAACGACCTGCTTCAGGAACGTCTCGAAATCCGGATAGGGACGCGAGAGCGTGTATTCGGTCTTGCCGACAGCCTCGAAAGCGCCGCCGGCCTGATCGAGCCTTTCCATGATCGCATGTGAATTTGTACGCACTTCGGTTTCATCCTCGACCATGCGCACAACATCGAACATCGAGCCGTAGGGAAAAGGTTCCACGACGTGAAGCCGTCCCTCCGGCTTCAGCACTCGGAGGTTTTCCTCAAGCGCCAGATCCTGAACCTGCATCGGAACGTGATGAAACGAAAAGAAGAAACAAAGCAGGTCCTGCGACCTATCGGCGAGCGGCAGCGCCTCGGCGCGACCCTGTAGGACGCGGATCTCCGGCGGCAGTTTGGACATGAGCCGGGCGACCTTTTCCGGATCTATCTCGACGGCGGACACCCGAGCGCCGCACTCAAGCAGCTGCAGGGAAAAGGCGCCGGTCCCGGCCCCGATGTCGGCGACGGCCTTTTTCTTGAGATCGAAGACGCTTTGAAGATGCTCGATATGTCCCATAAGCAAAACTTACCCTTTCAAGCCCCTGAAAGCACGGGGGATTTGTTGACATAGCCTGAAACTATGACTGCGCTAAGATTTATGGATTAGCAGCAAATGACAATTGCGCAGCACACTTTGGGCAATTGGACAGGCACTGTTTTCGAGTGGCCGACCAATTGGGAGGACAATCGAAAATGAAGTTCGGCGGACGACTGAAATACGTCTCCCAGGAGAAGATCGTTTTCACGATCACACTCGTGATGTTCGCGGTTTTCGCGGTGTCCCTGGACGGTTTCATAGGCACAAGCAATCTGCTTGCCCTGTTGCGAAGCGTCGCGGTGCTCGGAATTCTGGGCCTGGGAATGCTGATCGTGGTGCTTGGCAGGGGCATCGACCTTTCCATGGTCGCCAATATGGCGATTTCCGTGGCCTGGACGATTCAGCTTGTCGGAACCGGCATGCCCTTGTGGGCCGCTCTTGCGATCGGCCTCGGCTTTGCCCTCGGCATGAGCCTGATCACCGGCATCCTCGTTGCCTTTGCCGAAATTCCGGCAATCTTCGCGACCCTTGCCATGGGAACCTTCATCTACGGCTTCGGCCGCGCCCATCTCATCACCGGAACGGACGTGGTCTATCTGCCCGCCGATTTCGGCTGGGCGGCCCAGATCGGCCAGGGGCGTCTTCTCGGCGTTCCGATACCGATACTTCTCGCGGTCATTCTGGCGGTGGTGGTCTACCTGTTCCTGCGGTTCTCGAAGCACGGCTGGAACACCTACAACATCGGCGACAACGCCCAGGCATCGCGGATCACCGGCATCGCCGTGCGCCCGACCATGGTGCTGCAATACATGCTCAGCGGAACGGCCGCCTATCTGGCCGGCCTGATCACCGCGACGGCGGTGCAGTCAATGAACACCCGGATCGTCAATTCCAACATGATCTACGACGTCATCCTGATCGTCGTGCTTGGCGGGGTCAGCCTGTCCGGAGGCCGGGGCAGCGTCCGCAACGTGATTGTCGGCACCCTTCTGATCGGTGTTCTGGTCAACGGCATGACCATCATGGACATCCAGTACACCATCCAGAACGTGATCAAGAGCCTCATTCTGCTGCTTGCGATCGTGGCCGACAGCGTCATCAACCCGCGTGACGAGCAGACCGGTCAACAAGGCGACATCTGATCGACCCCGCGCCGTCATTCTTTCAATGAAATAAATCACCTGGAGGAGAATATCATGAATTGGACGAAGCTTAGGAAAGTTGCCTGTCTGACCGCCGCCGGTATCGGTCTGGCAAGCGGCGCGCTGGCGCAGGAACCCAACGATCCGTTCCGCGGTCCGGCGCTCGACGCCTTGAAGGACAAGTGGATCGCCTATCTGCCGATTTCGGCCGGGTTCGACCTCGCACAGGCCTGGGGCGGCGTGGTCAAGGAAGAATCGCAACGCTACGGCATGAAATTCACCATTCAGGATCCCAACTGGTCGACAGACGCCATGGCCCAGGGCATGACTTCGCTTATCGCCGAGCGCCCTGATGTGATCGTGACCCAGAACCCGGATACGCAGTCGCTCGCCCGCCTGATGATGCAGGCCAACCGCGCCAATATCGCGGTGATCCAGATGAACATGCAGGGCGCGGTTCAGACCGATGCCTTTGTCGGACCGGACTATATCGCCATGGGCCGCCAGATCGCGAACATGGCGATCGAGCAGTGCGGCGAGGGAACCGACACCTCCCACAAGATTTCCATCGTGCAGGGCGTGCTGACCGGCGGCGTCAGCTACTTTCAGGTCCAGGGCATCATGGAAGTCCTGAACGGTCGCGAAGACATCGAAATCGTGTCGAGCCAGGCCGCCGACTGGGATGCCTCCAAGGCGCGGGCGATCACCGAAACCGTTCTGCAGCAGCACCCGGATCTTTGCGCCATCCTCGATATGTGGGACGGCCAGGCTATCGGTACCGGAGCCGCGGTCAAGCAGGCCGGCCTTGCCGACAGCGTCACCGTGATCACATCGGGCGGCGGCGCCTCCAGCACCTGCGAACTTATCCGGGACGACACGTTCGACATCGTTGTCAACTACGACGCACCCGGCATGGGCCGCGACGCCTGGACCTCGATCATGATCGCCCTGCAGAACGGCGGCGGCGGCAAGTTGAAGACCCAGGTGTTCTCGCCGACCTATGTCATGACAAAGGAAAACGTGGACAAGGCGTCCTGCTGGGATCCCGAGATCTACGCAAGCCGTCTGCGTTAAGAACGACCCCTTCCAAGGCGCGGGCCGCGTGTTCCTGAACGCGGCCCGGCAGCGCCGGCAAGAATTTCCAACACAACACAATTGCGCTTTCTTTGGGGAGAGAGGTTCCCGTGTCGCTGGCAAGTAGCATCAAAAAAGCCCGGTATCGATTCTTCCCCGATCACATCGTCGGTGAAATGCTTTCCAAGAGCTGGATCGACAACGCGATCCCCTTCGCCTTCATGATCGTGGTTGTCGGCGTGATCGGGTTGCTGCTCCCCAATTTCTTTACTGGAAGCAATATCTCGATCCTGTCCCGCCAATACGGCGAACTCGCCCTGGTGGTACTGGCCATGACCACGGTGATCCTGGTGGGCGGCATCGACCTGTCGGTCGGATCCAATTTCGCGCTCGCCAATTTCCTGATGCTTTATTTCCTCAACCTGGCGCACTTGCCCGTCGGCGTGTCGGCGGGTCTGACGATCCTGATCACCTCCGGTGTCGGCCTGATCAACGGCCTCCTTGTCGGCTACTTGCGGCTCCGGGCGTTCCTGACCACGCTGGTGACCCTGATCATCGTGCGCGCGGTCGTCGACCTGCTGCTTCTCGAATACGCCCAGGACATGTCGATGTCCTTTTACTCCTCGCCGCTCTGGGACATGATGGGGCTCGGCGGGGTCTGGATCTTCCCGTTCAGCTTCGTCGTTTTGGCGGCCGTTGCCGTGGTCGCCCATATCGCCTTCAGCCGGTCCGGCCCCGGCTGGCGCCTGCTCGCGATCGGCGGCTCGCGCCGCTCCGCCTTCAACATGGGCCTGCCCGTCAAGCGGATCGTCTGTTCGGCCTATGTCATCTCCGGGGCTCTGGTCGGCATGGCCGGTGTCCTTTATGCCGCCCGGCTCAGCGGCGCCGGCACCGACACCGGCATCGGCCTGGAAATTTCCGCGCTGACGGCGGCAATCCTCGGCGGCAACTCGCTGGGCGGCGGCCGCGGCTCGGTCCCCAAGGCCCTGATGGGTGCCGTGACGGTTCTCGTCCTGTCCAACGGCGTGCTCCGGCTCGGGCTCAACAGCGGTTCCGGCCCGATGGTCCTGGGGCTTGCCCTTCTGTTTGCCGTCTTCGTCGACGTGCGCTGGATGAAGAACCGCCACAAACTCCTGAGCAAGGTTTACGTCTCTCCCACCCTGATGGAAATGCCGGACCCCCGGCCGACCGACAAGGGCCCGTTCGAGATCAACGACAGACTGAGCGACGTCGAGGTGATCGCGCTTGGAGAGGTGGAAAGCCCCGAGGACGTCATCCTCGACGAGGACGACAATCTCTACAGCGGCAATCGCCACGGCGACATCATCCGGTACTTCGCGCCGGACTATAAAACCCACGAGGTCTACGCGCATATCGGCGGCGCGCCGCTCGGCATGAGCTTCGACAGGAACGGCAATCTTCTGGTCTGTGTCGGCGGCATGGGGCTTTACATGGTGTCCAAGGCAGACCGCAGCGTCAGCAAGGTCACCGACGAAACCAACCGCTCGGTCTTCTCCGTCGTGGACGACAGCCGCCTGCGCCTTGCCGACGACCTCGATATCGCACCCGACGGCAAGATCTACTTCTCCGAGGCCACCATCCGCTACGAGATGCACGACTGGCCCGTGGACGCGCTGGAGAGCCGGGGCAACGGACGGATCATCTGCTACGATCCGGCAACCAAGAAGACGCGCACGCTCCTCAAGAATCTGGTCTTCCCCAACGGGGTCTGCACCGCCCATGACGGCAAATCGATCCTGTTCGCCGAAAGCTGGGGCTGCCGCATCAACCGGTACTGGCTGGAAGGTCCCAGGAAGGGCAAGCTCGAGGTCCTCGCCGACCGGTTGCCAGGCTATCCCGACAACATCAACCGCGCCTCGGACGGCACCTACTGGGTCGCGATCATGGGAATGCGCTCTCCCGCGCTCGACCTGGCCCTTCGCATGCCCGATTTCCGGCGGCGCATGGCCCGGCGGATCGCGGCCGACCAATGGCTTTACCCGAACCTGAATATCGGTTGCGTCGCGCGCTTCAACGACAAGGGCGAATTCCTGGAATCCATGTGGGACCGCTACGCCACCAATCACCCGATGATCACATCGATGCGCGAACACAAGGGCTGGCTCTATCTGGGCGGGATCACCAATAACCGGATCGGCCGGATACGCCTTGAAGGCATGAACGACGGCTGGAGCGGCTGGTCGAGCTACTGGGGCGGCAGCGCGCGGGGGCAGGCATGAGACAGACCTTTATCGCCCGGGCACTCGACAGGTTCCTCGGCCGCGGCTCGGCATCCGTCACCGTGCCGGCGCTGGACGGTGCCCTGAAGCCCAACAGCCGGCTGGAAGACCTGCCTGCAGGCATTCCGGCACAAGCACCGGACAGCATCGTGTCCTGGCGCGGTGCCCCGCTCTGGTCGGAAGGAACAAAACTGGTCTCGGAAGACGGCGTGAAAGCGGATCTCGGGTCCGGGATCACCGCCCTGGCCTCCCGGGGCGATCGCCTCGCCGCGGCGACCCTCGCCGGTGAACTGCTTGTCCTCGACGGAGGGCTGAAGCCGGTAACGCCGATTTGGACCAAGCCCGTGCGCAACGTCACCGCGCTGGACTTCGGTCCGAAAGGCGACATCTGGTTCTGCGTCGGTTCGGAGCGGAACTCACCCGCCGAATGGCGCCGCGATCTGATGGAGATGAACCGAAGCGGCCAGATCGGGCGGGCCGAACCGGCCACGGGGGATATCCACATTGTCAAACACCGTCTGGGCTACCCTTCGGGCATTGCCGTTCTGGAGAACGGAGCGGTCGTCTTCAGCGAAGCCTGGTCCTCTCACGTTGCCGAAATGGCTGCCGACGGGGCAATGACACGCACCGTTCTCGATGAACTTCCGGGCTATCCGGGCCGTATTCAGGCCCGTGCCGGTGGCGGCTACTGGCTGAGCGTCTTCGCTCCGCGCAGCCCGCTCATCGAATTCGTGCTCAGGGAACCGGCGTACCGCAAGGCCATGCTCCGCGAGGTTCCCGAGGACTTTTGGGTCGCCCCCAACTATTTCAGCGGCAAGTCGTTCAACGAACCCATGCAGGGCGGCGCACTGAAACAGATGGGGATCCTGAAACCCTGGGCGCCCACCCTCTCCTACGGACTGGTGATTGAACTGGACGACGAATTCATTCCCTTGCGCAGTTTCCACAGCCGGGCGGGAGGGCGCCGGCACGGGATCACGTCCGTTCTGGAAGCCGACGGCGCGTTGTGGCTGGCGGGACGCGGCTCCGATGAAATCCTGCGTTTGAACCTGGCGGACGATGGAGCAGCGGCATGAAGACACCAGTGGTCGAACTTCGAAACGTCACCAAGGAATTCCATGGCAACCCGGCGGTCAAGGGTGTTTCCTTCGAACTGCATCCGGGCGAAATCCACTCGCTTCTGGGCGAAAACGGCGCCGGAAAATCAACCCTGACGAAAATGATCGCCGGCGTCTATGAACCGACCGGCGGCGAGGTGCGCTATCTTGGCAAGAAGGTGGAGTTCACCAGTCCGCAGGAGGCCCTGGAAAACGGCATCGCGATGGTGTTTCAGGAAACCAGCCTGATCCCCTCGCTGACGGTCGCCCAGAACCTTGAACTCGGAAACGAACAGTTCCTGACCCGCCTGCGCGGGCTATGGATCTCGGCGCAGCAGTTTCTGCAGTCTCTCAGCTTCGAGGTCGATCCGACGGCCCTGGTCTCGCAACTGGGTGCCGCTCAGAAGCAGATGGTCGAGATCGCCCGCGCCGTACGCCACAACGCCAAGGTGATCATCTTCGACGAGCCGACGGCGACATTGACGCCGGAGGAAAAGTACCACTTCTTCAATCTGGTCAAGCGCCTGAAGGACGAAGGCGTTTCCATTGTCTTCATCAGCCACGCGCTGGAAGAGGCACTGACCGTCTCGGACCGGATCACGATCCTGCGCGACGGCGAGCACGTGATCACGGACGAAGTCGGGGCCTTCGACCGCGACAAGATCATCGGCCATATGGTCGGGCGCAGCCTGACCAACGAACTTTACGGCGACGGCGCCGACACCTCCCGGAAAGGCCGCCCGGCCGGAAAACGGGTGCTGTCGGTCCAGAACCTGTCCATGGGCTCGATGGTGCGCAACACGTCGTTTTCCGTTTTCGCCGGTCAGGTCACCGGCGTCTTCGGCCTGGTCGGCTCCGGACGGACCGAAACCTTCAAGATCATTTCCGGTGTCCTGAAACGCGATTTCTTCCACGGCGGAGAGGTTCGCCTCAGCGGCCGCCCGGTGCGCTACCGCGTGCCGCGCCCGGCGATCCGCGACGGTATCGTCTATGTGACCGAGGACCGGAAGATCGAGGGCTTCTTCGAAACCAAGTCCATTGCCCAGAACATCTATTCGGGGCTCATCGGAGCGGATCTCAACGAGAGCCCCATTATCAACTACAGCGAAATGACGGAACTGGCCAAGGTCTGGACCGAGCGGCTGAACGTGAAGGCGATCGACAACAATTCCAAGGTGATCGAGCTTTCGGGCGGCAATCAGCAAAAGGTCGTTCTGGCCAAGGCGCTGGTGCAGAAACCGAAACTGATCATTCTCGACGAACCGACCCGTGGTGTCGACGTCGGCGCGATTGCCGAGATCCACGAGGTGATCAACGAGCTTGCCAATGCCGGGCTTCCGGTTGTGATGATCTCGTCCTACCTTCCCGAGATCCTGGCGCTCTCCGATCGTATCCTGGTCTCGCGGCTCGGCCGCATGGTCGAGGAATTTTCCATCGAGGAAGCCACGGAAGAAAAGATAATGTACGCCGCCGTTCACTAGTGAGCGGTCGAAGCGCGATGGGAGAGACTTATGAAAATGAAAGCCGCAGTTCTGGAAGAGATCGGACGCCCGGGACCCTATGCCGAAACCCGGCCGATCTCGGTGTGCGAGGTCGACCTCGAAGGACCGCGTGACGGCGAGGTTCTCATCAAAATCGCGGCGGCGGGCCTTTGCCATTCCGATCTGTCGGTGGTCAACGGCGACCGGCCCCGACAGCTTCCCCTGGTGATGGGACACGAAAGCGCCGGCGTCGTCCAGGCGGTCGGACCCGACGTGGAGCGGTTCGAACCCGGCGATCATGTGATCACCGTCTTCGTGCCGAGCTGCGGCCACTGCGGCCCCTGCCGGTCCGGGCGTCCCGCCCTGTGCGAACCGGGAGCGGCCGCGAACAACAGCGGCCTTCTGATCGGTGGCGGATCGCGGCTCAGACGCGACGGCGAGACGCTCTACCACATGACCGGCGTGTCCTGCTTCGCCGAATACGCCGTCGTGTCGCAGAACTCGATCGTCAAGATCGACAGCGCCATCCCGCTCGATATCGCCGCCCTGATGGGCTGCGCGGTGCTGACCGGCGCGGGCGCGGTGTTCAACACGGGTGACGTCTGCCCCGGTTGCTCCACCGCCGTTGTCGGCCTCGGCGGCGTCGGCCTCTCCGCCGTCATGGCGGCGCGTGTCGCGGGTGCGGAGAAGATCGTCGCCGTGGACATTCTTCCCGATAAACTGGAACTCGCCAGGGAGCTCGGCGCCACCCACACGATCGATTCCTCGAAGGAAGGCGCGCTGGAGGAACTGCGCGAGCTGACTTCCGGCGGGGTCGACACGGCGATGGATTTCACCGGCAATGTCCGCGCACTCAGGTTTGCCTATGACGCCACGCGGCGCGGCGGGGCAACGGTCACCGCCGGTTTGCCGAACCCCAAGGCGATGCTCGAGATCCCGGCCGTCGGGCTGACCGGCGAAGAGCGCACCCTGAAGGGCTCTTATCTGGGCTCCGGTGTCCCGAGCCGCGACATTCCCCGTTTTCTCGCCCTGCATACGCAAGGCAGACTGCCGGTCGAGCGGCTGATGACCGAGAAGATCCGGCTGGAAGACATCAACGAAGGCTTCGACCGACTGCACGCGGGCAAGGCGATCCGCCAGGTCATAGATTTCAACTGACATCACGAGGAAGACCATGGAGCGCAGCACGGGCATCCAGACCTATCAATGCTATATCGACGGCGCATGGGTCGAACCGGCGACGGGCGCGTATTTCGAAAGCGACGACCCGTTCACGTCCAGGGTCTGGGCGAAGATCCCCCGTTGCGGGGCAGACGACGTCGACCGCGCCGTCGCGGCGGCCAACAAGGCCCTGACCGCGGGTGACTGGGCGACGATGCACCCGACCCAGCGGGCCCGCCTCCTCAATCGTTTCGCCGACATTCTCGAGCGCGAGGCAGATCATCTGGCCCGCGTGGAGGTTCAGGACAACGGCAAGCTCTACGCGGAGATGCGCGCCCAGACCGGCTACATGCCGCAATGGTACCGCTATTTCGCCGGGCTTTGCGACAAGATCGAGGGCGCGGTGATCCCGATCGACAAGCCGGACATGTTCACCTACACCACCCATGTCCCGGTCGGCGTCGTCGCCGCGATCACGCCCTGGAACTCGCCCCTGCTCCTGACCACCTGGAAACTGGCGCCGGCCCTGGCGGCGGGCTGCACCGTGGTGCTGAAACCCTCGGAATTCACCTCCGCCTCCACGCTGGAGTTCTGCAAGCTGGCCCATGAAGCGGGCTTCCCGCCCGGCGTGATCAATGCCGTCACCGGCTTTGGCGCGGAGGCTGGCGCGCCGCTTACGGAGCACAGGGACGTCCACAAGGTCGCCTTTACAGGCGGCGACGCGAGCGGCCGGCACATCGCGCGCTCGGCCATGAACACGTTCAAGCGGCTCACCCTCGAGCTTGGCGGAAAATCGGCTCAGCTCGTCTTTCCAGACGTCGATGTCGAAAGCGCGGCGCGTGGTGTCTGCTCCGGCATCTTCGCCGCGACCGGCCAGACCTGCATCGCCGGATCGCGCGTGCTTGTGCACGAGTCCATCCACGACGCGTTTGTCGAGGCCTTTCTCGATCTGGCCCGGACGGCACGCATCGGCGATCCAATGGATGCGGGCACCCAGGTCGGCCCGGTGACCACGCAACCCCAGTTCGAGAAGATCCTGGCCTCGATCGCGATGGCCCGCGACGAAGGCGCCGAATGCGTGCTTGGCGGCGGTCCGTCGGAACGTCCCGAATGCGGCGATGGCCGCTTCATCGACCCCACGGTGTTCACCGGTGTGGAAAATTCGATGAAGATTGCCCAGCAGGAGGTTTTCGGTCCGGTGCTATCGGTCATCAAGTTCCGCGAGGAGGACGAAGCCTACCACATGGCCAACGACACCGATTACGGCCTTGCGGCGGGTGTCTGGACCAAGGATCAGGGCCGGATGTTCCGCGCGGCCAAGGCCCTGCGGGCGGGCAACATCTGGACCAATTGCTACCGGGCGGTTTCCTACATGGTTCCCTTCGGCGGCTTCAAGGCGTCGGGCATCGGCCGCGAAAGCGGGCAGGAAGCGCTGTACGAATATCTCGAAACCAAGTCCGTCTGGATGGACTACGGCCCCGGTCCGGCCAACCCGTTCATTCTGCGCTAGAGCCTTTCACGGCTAGATTGAAACATTCTGTTTGTCGTCCGGCGAGTCGAGCTGCGCGGAGGGACGTGAAGCCCATAGCGGGCTATGGGCAAGCGGCGCGACAAAGCAGGCGGCCGCCGGACGCGAACCCGAAGGGTCGGGCCGATTTGGCCCAATGCCGTCGGGCTTTGCCTCGACCGTGCAGCCAGCACGGCCTTCGTCAAAGCCCTTGGCCTTGAACCAAATCTGCTCCGGCAGAATGCTTCAATCTAACCGTGAAAGGCTCTAGATCCCAGGGCGGCAGGTCTGCACCGCGACGTCCGCGCAGCGGCGGCTTGTGACGATTGATCGTGCTCCCGCGGTCTGGTCTTATAGGCTGAAATACCGATGGTTCGGGCTCCCTCCCGATCCATCCTTGCAGATATGAGGCCGCATTGGACATTCGCCAGCTTCGATACTTCATAGCGATAGCCGAGGCGCGCTCCGTTTCCGCCGCCGCGCAAAAACTCCGGATCGCGCAACCTTCGCTCTCCCAGCATCTGGTCAACATGGAGCGGGAACTGGAGGTCAAGCTTGTCGAGCGGTCGCCTCGAGGATCCGTGCTGACGAAGGAAGGCGAGACCCTGCTCAGCCATGCCTACGAGATCTGCCGAATGGTCGAGAACTGCGTTTCCGACATCAAGGAACTGTCGGGCGAAGTCCGTGGCAAGGTCAGGTTCGGCATGCCGCCGTCGGTTTCCATGGTGATGTCGGTTCCGCTCGCAGAAACCGTGCGCCTGGAACTGCCCCATGTCCGGCTTCGCGCCAGCGAGGCGATGAGCGGGTTCATCAAGACCTGGGTCGATGACGGCACCGTGGAAATCGGTTTTCTCTACGATCTGATCGGCGCCGAGCATTTTCAGGCGACCCATGTCCTGGACGAGCACCTGTTCTTCTTCTCCGCACCCGATGCCTGGCCCCTGAAGTCGGAACCGGGTACGCCGGTCGCCATGAGAGACCTGGTGAATGCCGAACTTGTCCTGCCCGGCGAACCGCACGGTCTCAGAAGGATCATCGAAGACGCCGCGCACAAGGCCGGTATCGTCTTGAACGTCACGACCGAACTCGACGCGATGACCCAGATCAAGGAACTGGTCGCGCGCGGGTCGGGGCATTCCATCTTCGCGCCGGCAGCCTGCCACGACTTCGTCGAGGCGGGACGCCTGCTGAAGGCGCCGATCGTCGACCCTGTCATCTCACGGCCGGTCTACCTGGTTCGAAACCCGTCCTCCGTTCAGACCCGAGCCTGTGCGGCGGTGGAAAAGCTCACACTGCAGGTGGCGCGGGAAATGGTCGAGCGCGGTTTGTGGGAAGGCAGGCTGGTCTGAGAGCGCGGCGCGGCAGTCCTCACGCTGCCCGCGCCTCCATGGTGACCACGTCATTGTCCTTGTCGCGCACGCGCAGGGCCAGCGTCCCCGGCTCGCTTTCCATGGCCTCGACCACCGCCGGCCGACCGCAGATCAGCGGCGATACTCCACGATAGGAAAACTCCTTCGGCAGACGCTGCAGGATCCGTGTCGCGAGGATCTGCATCCAGGTCGACTGGAGTGGCCCGTGAACCACCAGTCCGTCATAGCCTTCGACCCCCGTCGCATAGGCCTTGTCGTAGTGAATCCGGTGACCGTTAAAGGTCATCGCCGAGTAGCGGAAAAGCAGTGTTGGCGTCGGCAGGACTTCGATGGACTTCAGTACGGTCCACGCTTCGGCCTTTGGCGGCGTCAGGGCAGGGGCTCCCGGGGCGGGATCCTCCCGGTAGACAATGTTGTGCTGTTCCGAGATCCGGAGTTCCCGGTCGAACAGATAGTCGTGGTCAAGGGTCACGAAACCGAGCGTCCCGCTGCGGCCTTCCTTGAACTGAATGTCCTTCACCGTCGTCTGGCGCGTGACGGTCTCTCCCGCCCGGATGCCGCCGTGGTAGCAAACGCGTCCACCCGCCCACATGCGCCGCGGCAGCCCCAGATCTGGAAGGAACAGACCGAGTTTGGGATGGCCGTCGCGCCCGAGATCCTCGGGCGGGTAAATCTCCGGAACGAGACACCAATGAAAGCCCGGAAGGTCCTCCCCCTCTCCGAGGAATCCATCCAGAGTGACGCGGAACTCATGGATCTGCCGGTCGGTGATCGTTTCGCTTGCCTCGCGCTTGCGTCCGATCCACTCGCTTGCCGCGGATGTCATCCGTTCTCCCTCACGATAGCCCCAAGATCCATCGCGCTCATTCCGGCGAGCTTTTCGATGACGGGTTCAATCCGCACCGCCCCGCCTCCCAGGACCGCTTCGGCCTTGGCGCGGAGCTTCGCAGTCAAGGCCTCAAGAGACGGGCGTCGGGCAAGGTCGTGCGAAAATGGCAGTTTGCGGCCATCGGCGAATGTAATCTCGCCTTCTGCCTGCATGTCCGTCAGCCCCGCGTCTCCGATCACTTCGACCTTGGCCGCAAAAGCCGCAAGACCGGGATCCGCCGCGAGATCGTCGGAGTAGGTTTCAAAGGCGCCGGTATTCCGGCCCTCGATCACCATGCCCGCCAGCCAGGCATAGCTGAACTTGACTTCCAGGCCGGTCCCCGGCGCCTTGATGTCGCAGACTTTCAGCCAGCGGGGGTTTGTATAGAGGGTCAGAGAGGTCACAGACTCCATCGGTGCCTCGGAGCCGGAAAGCGCTTCAAGCAGGGCCTCGATCATCGCATGGGTGCCGTGGCAGCAGGCATGGAATTTATAGCTGATGTCGCCGAACAGAAAGCGGTCTGCCGGCGCGCGCTCCGTACCCGGTGCTTCGCAATGGGTTGCCACGAAGCCCTGATCGCCCATCAGTCCGTCGTCGCAGGAGGTCATGCCCAGCTTGGCGAGCTTCGCGCATTCGATGCCGTTCGAGGCGGCGATGCCCGCGTTATAGGGTTTGCCCATCGTGCCGAACTGCGATTTCAGTCCCGAGGCCCGTGTCGCGCACAGGCCCAGCGCCGCCCGCATTTCCGGCCGCGTCAGCCCGAAAAGACGGCCCGCCGCCACCGTTGCCCCGAAAGCGCCCGCCGTGGCGGTCTGATGGAAGCCACGATTGTAATGGCCCGCCCCCAGCACGACACCAACCCGTATGGCGGTCTCCGATCCAAGGAGGAACGCCGTGGTCACGTCCCTGGCGGAAGCGCCGGTCTCCTCGCCGGCGGCAAGTGCTGCCGGATAGATCCCGACAGACAGGTGGCCGACATGGGCGAAATGCGTATCGTCATAGTCAAGCGCATGGCTCGTCGCCCCGTTGACGAGAGCCGCCGCCCGCGACGGCGCCTTGCCGCCACCGAAGAGGGATGCGACCGGCGCGCCGCCTTCCTCCGCCGCCAGTTGCCGGAGCTTGTTCGCAAGCGGTTCCTCTCGTCCCGCAAGGCCGCAGATCAGCCAGTCGTAAAGCGATAGCCGCGCTGTCTCGCCCGCCTCCGGCGGCACCTCCTCCGCGGGCAGCCCGGCGATGTCCAAAACGGTGTCCAACAAAGCTGACATGTCACTCCCCAGCGGTTTCCGCGGCGCGCGCGAGAACAAGTCTTGCCCTGGCGACGACCGGCGCGTCTATCATCTTGCCATCGACCTTCGCAACGCCGGCGCCGGCGATCGCCGCCACGACCTTGCTGGCCCATGATATTTCGTCTTCGTCCGGACGGTAACCGGCCTTGGCCGGTGACAGCTGGGCCGGATGGATGAGCAGTTTTCCCTTGAAACCGAGTTCCGCGCCATAGGCCGCTTCGCTCCGGATCAGATCGAAATCGCGCGTATCCGCCGTTACCCCGTCGACAGGTCCGGGTTTGCCGGCGATCCGGGCAGCCAGCACCAGTTCTGAACGGGCATGGGCAAGTGCGGCGGCCGTATGCGCGCAACCAAGATCGGCAGCGTAATCGAGCGAGCCGAAGAACAGGCGGTCGAACAGTGGTGCCAGGTCGCGCGCGCGCGCCAGACCCAGCGCGGTTTCGATCAGGGCGAAGGAGGCCGTCCCGGACGGCAGGGCCTGCCGGAGGGCTTCGGCCCCGGCGCAATCCTCCGCCTTCGGCAGCACCACTCCGGCAAAGCCACCTGCGCGCACCATCGCGAGATCCTCCTCGAACCAGGGCGTGCCGGCACTGTTGATCCGGACGCAGACCGGCGCCCCGTCGGCGTCGCAACGAAACGACGCAAGTGCCTGACGAGCGGTCGCCTTGTCTTCGGGCGCGACGGCATCCTCGAGGTCGGCGATGACGCAGCTGGCTCCGCTCAAGCGCGCCTTATCGATCCGCTCCGGCCGCGTCGCGGGAGCAAACAGGGGAAAGAACAGCCGGTCGGATGTCAGATCTGTCAAAGCACGCGCCCTCAGAACGACCGGGGCAAGCCGAGCAGGTGCTCGCCCACATAGGACAGGATCAGATTGGTCGAGACCGGCGCGACCTGGTAGAGCCGGGTTTCCTTGAACTTGCGTTCGATGTCGTATTCCTCAGCGAAACCGAAGCCGCCATGGGTCTGGAGACAGGCGTTGCCCGCCTCCCAGGAGGCGTCCGCCGCTAGCAGCTTCGCCATGTTGGCCTGCGCTCCGCAGTCTTCTTCCGCGTCGAACCGCCGACAGGCTTCGAAGCGCATCAGGTTCGCCGCCTCGGTGTTCACATAGGCGCGCGCCAACGGAAACTGGATGCCCTGGTTCTGGCCGATCGGCCGGCCGAACACGACCCGTTCGCCGGCGTAATTCCGCGCCCTCTCCAGGAACCAGTAGGCGTCGCCGATACACTCGGCGGCGATCAGGGTCCGTTCGGCATTGAGCCCGTCGAGAATATAGCGGAAACCCATACCTTCCTCGCCAATGAGGTTTTCCTCCGGGATCTCCAGATTGTCGAAGAAGACCTCATAGGTCTCATGTCCGACCATGTTCTTGATCGGGCGGATTTCCATGCCCTTGCCGATGGCGTCCTTCAGGTCGACGATGAAAATCGACATGCCCAGCGACTTGCGCTTCACCTCTTCGAGCGGCGTCGTGCGCGCCAGCAGGATCATCAGGTCGGAATGCTCGATCCGGCTGATCCAGACCTTCTGGCCGTTGACCACGTAGCGGTCGCCCTGTTTTCTCGCGACCGTCTTGATCTTGGTCGTGTCGGTTCCGGTCGTGGGTTCGGTCACCGCCATGGACTGAAGGCGCAGGTCTCCGGAGGCGATCCCGGGGAGGTAGTCCCGTTTCTGCCTGTCCGACCCGTGGCGCAGCAGG
This sequence comes from Roseibium aggregatum, assembly GCF_017309185.1. Taxonomy (GTDB): domain Bacteria; phylum Pseudomonadota; class Alphaproteobacteria; order Rhizobiales; family Stappiaceae; genus Roseibium; species Roseibium aggregatum_B. Next base: position 162,856 of record NZ_JAEKJZ010000008.1, read on the forward strand.
GTGCCCATATTGTACATCTGGCCGTGGCAATGGCCCGCGTTGCCGCCGGAACGGTTCACCTCCTCCATCACGATGGAGGCCTCGGCGAGACCGAGACCGGACCCGCCGTAGCTCTCCGGGATCATCGCGGCCAGCCAGCCGTCGCGGGTCAGCGCGTCGATGAATTCTTCCGGATAGGTACCGTTCGCCGCGTGCCGGCGGTGGTATTCGTCCGGGTAGTCGGCGCAAAGCGAACGCAGCGCGCTGCGAAGATCGTCATGCCGGTCGGGCGAACTGGTCGGTAGGGACAAGGGTAAACTTCCTGTTCTCGATGCGGCTCACTCGGCCGCGCTTTTTAAGGAGGAAAACTCTTCGCGAATGAGCTCGGAGTGTTCGCCGAGCGCCGGAACGGGCCCGAAATTCGGCATTTCGCCGTCCATGAGGGCTCCCGGCGCGAGCAGGCGCACCGGGCCGGTCGGCGTGTCGACTTCGACATACCGGTTCTGCGGATGGCGCGACAGGTCTTCCATCGTGCTGACCTTGCCGCAGGCAATGCCCGCGTCATGCAGCATGTCCGACAAGTCATCGCGCGGGAATTGCGCGAACACCCGTTCGATCGTGCCGTCAAGCTCCTTGCGATGGGCCACCCGATTGGAGTTGCTGTTGAACCTGGGGTCGGCGGCAAGATCCGGCAGTTTGAGCACCTTTTCGCAAAACTTCAGCCATTCCCGTTCGTTCTGGATGGAAAACAGGACCTGCTTGCCGTCGCTGCCTGAAAAAGCCCCGTAAGGCGCGATTGTCGGATGCGACAACCCGTTGCGTTCCGGCGACTTTCCGCCATAGGCGAACTGAAGGTAGGGAACGTTCATCCAGTCGGCGAGCGAATGGAAGAGGCTCGCCGAAACGTGCCGGCCCTTGCCGGTGCGGGCGCGCCCGATCAGCGCCTGAAGAACCGCCTCGTGCGCCGTCATCCCGCAGGCGATATCGCAGACCGAGACGCCGACCCGCGCCGAGCTGGCCGCGTTGCCGGTTATTGCGGACAGGCCGCTTTCGGCCTGCACGAGCAGGTCGTAAGCTTTCAGTTTGCTGTAGGGCCCATCCTCGCCGTAGCCGGAAATGCTTACGGTAATCAGCCGGGGATTTTCCCTGCGCAACCGGTCGGGGGCAAATCCCAGCCGGTCGACCGCTCCCGGCGCCAGATTCTGGATGAAGATATCGGCCTTTTTCAGCATCGCCTCGAGGAGCGTCTTGTCTTCATCGTCGCGCAGGTCGAGACAGATGGATTCCTTGCCCCGGTTCAGCCAGACGAAATAGGCGCTCTCGCCGTGAACGAGATGATCGTACTCGCGGGCGAAGTCCCCCTCCGCACGCTCCACCTTTATGACACGCGCACCGGCCTCGGCCAGGCGCCCGGACAGATAGGGCGCCGCAACGGCTTGTTCGATTGAAACAACCAAAAGGCCATTCAGGTCGTCCGTCATGAAGTGCTCCAAGGTCATCCGGAAGAGGAGACCATTTGGCACGAAACAGGCAGACCTCGGTAATAACACTATCCGTGGTGTGTTATTCGGTTTGGCTATGACACGCGGAATTCGCGGACGTCCAGGCACGCGCGGCTCGGGTGAAGGCGGTCCATGCGCTTGTGCGTCGCGCACCGGCCTCCCTTGCAAGGCCTGCCGGCTGAACGTACGAAGCCTGGATCCCCATGCGGCCAGTCCGGCCTTTCAGTTCGCCGCTCAGAGCCGATCGAAGGCCTGGCGGTATTTTCCGAGATTGGCGTTCGTGTAAGCGGCGTAATCGAAATCGATGTCCGAAGTGATCTCCGATACCATGCTCCACATGGTTTCGCGAAGCAGCGAACCGCATTTCATCGCATCATAGCTTCGCATGAGGGCCGCATCCGGGTCGGCGCCGAAATAGCGCCGAAGCATCAGATGTTCCGCCTCGGGCGGAAGGCCGCAATTCGTGGCAAGTCCGCCGAGGTCGAAGAGCGGTGAGTTGTAGCCGCCGTATTCCCAGTCGACCAGCCAGAAACGGTCTCCGCTCCGCAGGATATTGGCCGGCAGGAGATCGTTGTGGCCGAGCAACAGATCGACTTTGCCGACGGCCTTTTCCAGCAGGCCGGCCTGTTCCATCAGCAGCGGCAGTTTCGAAACATGAACGGAATTGCGGGCCTTCAGGAAAGCCGCGTAATCGCGCAGGACGTGAAACACCCAGAATGTCAGGACCGGTCCGCGCGTCTGCAGGGTGACCTCCACATGGGCCTTGCGGATGAGGTCCGTGACATCGAGAAGGGTTTGCTGATCGTGAAGATCGTCTTCCTTCAAAGCCACGGACTCCACGTAGTCCAGCACCAGGATGCCGTCTTCGGCATGGTGGACACGCGGCGAGATCCGGGCGTCGGCAGCCGCCCGGCTGATGGCCAGCTCGTTGAACCGCATGACGCCGTGCTCAACAATGTCCTCACCGAAGCGGACCACGTATTTGCCGCGCCGGTCGGTCGCGACGAGATTGACATTTGTAATGCCGCCTTCGAGCGGCGCCACGTCTGTCAGTTCTTGCCAGCAGGGAAGAATCCGGGCCTTGGCGATGGCTTGGTCAAGTGGCGTCATTTCAATCCCAGCTTTTCCTGCGACGAGCGGGCGAGCGCCGTGACAACGCGATCGGAAATGATCGCGATGAATGCGACGGCCAGGCCTGCAACGATCCCCTGCCCGGTGTTGGCCTTGGTCAGGGCGATATAGACTTCCTGGCCGAGGTCCCGCGTTCCCACAAGCGCCGTGATGACCAGCATCGAGATGGCCAGCATGATGGTCTGGTTCAGCCCCAGAAGCAGGGAGGGCGCGGCCAGCGGGAGCTTAATCCGCCAGAGGATCTGGCGTTCCGTACAACCGGACACCTTTCCGGCCTCGATCAGTTCGCCGTCAATGGAGCGTATGCCGTGAGCGGCGAAGCGAACGGCGGGAGCAAGAGCATAGAGAACGACGGCCACAATCGCCGAGAAGTCGCCGACCCGGAACAGCATAACCACCGGGATCAGGTAAACAAAGCTCGGCAGCGTCTGCAGGGTATCGATCAGCACGCCGATCACCGAATTGGCCCTCGCGCTCTGGCCGGCCCATATGCCGAGAGGAATGCCCAACAGGCTGGCGATCAGCACCGAGACCGAGCAGAGATAGATCGTCGTCATCGCTTCTCGCCAGAGCCCCGAGGCGGCGATGAAGGCCGTCATGACCCCCGCCATCGTTCCCAGTCTCCACCCGCCAACCCGTCCGGCGGCGAGCGCAACGGCAACGATGCCCCACGCCCAGGGAATGCCTGCAAAGAAACGCTTCACGGGCAGCAGCAACACGTTGAACAGCAGCGTTTTGACGGCTTCGATGGCGTCGAAGAAATTCACGTTGATCCATTCCATCGCCGAGTTCCAGAACGTCCCGGTCGTGATCGTGAATTTTTCCGGATACTCCTGGATCGCTGGAACGAACATCCCGGCAAGCGTCGTTGCGACAACGATGGCGGCAACGGTCGAGAACCGGGGGTAACGCCGGTAGAAGAGAAGCTTCGGATCGGGATGGGCGCGTACCTGGCTGACGGAAAAGGCCTGGCTGAGACGGTCGAGCGCGATGGCCATGACCACGATGGCAAGTCCCGCCTCGATGCCTCCGCCGATATCGAGGCGGCGCAGCGCGGCCAGGACGTCGTAGCCAAGGCCGCCCGCACCGATCATCGACGCGATGATCACCATGTTGAGCGTCAGCATGATAACCTGGTTCACACCGACCATGAGCATCGGCATGGCTGACGGTATGAGCACCTTCCACATCAGCTGGCGCGGCCTGCAGCCGACCATGTGGCCGGCCTCGATGACCTCCTCGGGCACGGTCTGCAGCGCCACGGTCGAGATGCGCACCATCGGCGGCATTGCGTAAATGACCGTCGCGATAAGGGCGGCCACGGGGCCGAATCCGAACAGGACCAGAATCGGTACGAGATAGGCGAATACAGGGACTGTCTGCATCAGGTCGAGGACCGGACGCAGCATACTTTCGAACTTGTGAGACCTGTAGGCGGCGATGCCGAGCGCAAGCCCGCCGGCGACACCGAGCGGGACCGCGATGAGCACCGAAGAGAGCGTGATCATGGCGCTTTCCCACTGACCGAAAACGGCCAGATAGGAAAAACACCCCCCTACCAGCAGCGCCAGGGTCCTGTCCCGGGCATAGAGAGCCAGACCGACCATGATCGCAATGATCGCGATCCAGCTCAGCGGTGCCAGAATTTCGACCGCCTGCTGTCCCTGACCCAGCATCAAGCCGTCTATGAGCAAATCGCGCACGAAATCGTACGGTGCCTCGATCAGGGCTGAAATGAACCGTGTCACGTCGCGAAAGGTGAACAAGCCGAAGCTCAAATCGTCAACGAGCCAGTTTATCGCATCGGAAATCCAGCCTTCCAGGGGGAGCTCGTAGGCTTTCGGGAACCGGATGATCCAGCGTGCGTCCAACGCCTTGTAAAGCGCGAACGACCATGTGGAGAGCACCCAGGTCACAGCGAAAAGACCGATCCAGAAGACCCTGGACGCAGTCAGAAGGCCTCCGGGTACCGTCGCCGGCTTTACCTGCGTAACGAGCCCCTCGCTCATGCGCTTATCCGGCCGATCATGACGTCGATGGCGGCGCGGGCGTCGATCGTTCCGATGGCCGTGCCCTCCTCGTCGACGACCTTGAACGGATGGGCGGCTCCATCGATCTGTTCGATCGCGGCATCGACCGTCAGGCTGCCCGCAAGTTCGCCGGCATAACTGGCCTCGGGAACTCCGGGCGACATGACGGAACGCAGCTTCATCACCTTGGCCCGCGGAATATGGCGGGTAAATTCCTCGACATAGGGTGTCGCCGGCCGCAGAACGAGTTCTTCCGGGGTGGCGGTTTGCTCAATTCGCCCGTCTTTCATGACGGCAATCCGGTCGGCAAGGCGGATCGCCTCTTCGAAATCATGGGTGATGAACACAATCGTTTTATGCAGCATGGATTGCAAGCGCAGGAACTCGTCCTGCATTTCCCGGCGAATGAGTGGATCAAGCGCCGAAAAAGGCTCATCCAGGAACCAGAGATCCGGATCGGCAACGAGGGACCGCGCGATACCGACACGTTGCTGCTGGCCGCCCGAGAGCTGGCGCGGATAGTAATCCTCACGCCCGGTCAGCCCGACAATCTCGATCATCTGGCGCGCCTTCTCCTCGCGGGTCCTGCGGTCGACGCCCTGGACATCGAGTGGAAAGGCGGCATTCTGAAGCACGGTCAGGTGGGGTAACAACGCGAAGTGCTGAAACACCATTCCCATCTTCTTGCGCCGGACATGGATCAGCTCTTCGTCGCTCATCGACAGGAGATCGCTCCCCTCGAATCTGATCTCTCCCGCTGTCGGTTCGACCAGCCGCGACAGACAGCGCACCAGGGTCGACTTGCCCGAGCCGGACAGGCCCATGATGACGAAGATCTCTCCCTTCCGGATTTTCACGCTCGCGTCGCGGACCGCACCAATGATTCTGTTGTCCGCCAGATCCTGATCCGACGGCGCGCCATTGTGGCGCGTAAGAAATTCCCGGGGGTTTTGCCCATAGAGTTTCCATACTCCGCGGCAATCCAGAATGACTGGGCGCTCCATCGCCTACTCCGGTCAAGAGGTCTTCAAATGCAAGGGCGGCGGCACCGTTCCCGGCACCGCCGCGACTTCCGGTTACTGGATCCAGCTGCTCCAGGTATCCTTGTTCGCATCCATCCACTCGGCAACCGTTTCATCGACCGACTTGCCGTCGAGGTCCACCTTCGCAACCATGGCGCCCATGTCCTGGTTGCCGATGGTGAAGGCCTTGATCGCCTTGGCTGCGCCCGGCCACTTGCCTTCGACACCTTCCCAGGCGACTTTCCAGATCGGACCGGTCGGCTTGCCGCAATCATAGGCGGCGTCAGAATTGATGCCGACGGAGGGATCGTTGTAGCACTCCGGCGAATACGGCGGGAACTCGATGAACTTGCCTTCATACTTGGCCGGCGCCCAGTGCGGCTCATAGAGCCAGAGCACAATCGGCGCCTTTCGCTGATAGGCCGATTCAAGTTCCGCAAACAGGGCCGCATCGGTCCCGGCATGAACGACTTCGAAATCCATGCCGAGCGCTTCCACGCGCTCATCGTCAAAGCCACCCCAGGTCACCGGGCCGCCAAGGTAGCGACCAAGCGGTGCGGTCTCGGGCGTCGCGAACTCTTCCGCGCAGTCGTTGAGAGCTTTCCAGTCCGGCAACCCGGGGCAGACCTCTTCCATGTAGGAAGGATACCACCATTCCTCGATGGCGTTCATTCCGGTTTCACCCAGGTTCACGACCTTGCCCGATGCCGTCGCTTCATCCATGGCTTCGCGACCGGTGGTTTCCCAGATCTCCATGGCGACATCGAGGTCGCCCGTTTTCAGGCCGGCAAACTGCGCGATGTAGTCGGCCTGGACATATTCGACATTGTATCCGGCCTTTTTCAGAACCTCACCCATGATTGTCGTCGTGATCAGCTGCCCGGTCCAGTCGTGGGTGGTCAGCTTGATCGGATCGGTCGATTCCGGTTCCGCGAATGCAGTATGTAACGTCAACGTGGACAATGCGGCTGCCGCCGCCAAGAGTTTACGCGCCATTGAAGTTGTTCCCTACTGTTTGGTCTTTGTCCGACCCGTATATCGACCGGAAAGAAAAGCGTACCAACGATTCCACAAAATGCAACACAAAGCCAACACTCCACGTGGAAATATGCGCAATTCATGTGGCTGTTTGCGCTGGTTTCGCATATCTTCATCGATATCAGATTTGCTGCAATGCACACCTGCCGTTGTACAAACCAACGGCAACCACCTTTTCAAGGGGAAGCGAAATTGGACAGGGACGTAAACTCCATTGTTGAGCAAGCCATTGAAATAACTTCTCAAGCCAGCCGCTTTCCGATGCAGTACTTCCGCGCGAAACTGGATCTGGAGGCCAAGGCCGACGACAGCCCGGTGACAATTGCCGACAGAAAAACGGAAGCCTTCATTCGCGACAAACTGTCCGAAGCCTTTCCCGGCGACGGCATCTTCGGCGAAGAATACGGCACCGAAAACCTCGATGCTTCCGCGATCTGGATCATCGACCCGATCGACGGAACCCGTTCCTTCATTACCGGAAACCCTCTCTTTGGCATGTTGCTTGGCCGCTACAAGGACAAGCAACCTCAAATCGGCCTTGTCCGCATGCCTGCGCTCGAAGAGACCTATGTGGGAGCTGCCGGGATCGGCGCCACACTGAATGGCGCGCCCATAGCCTGCCGCAAGACTGAAAAGCTTCAAGACGCGATGGTCTACATCAACGAAGCCGAGAAGCTGAACGCCGCCTCCCCGGAGCGTTTCGCACGCCTATGCATGGTCGGGCATACCCGGCGCATGGCCTATGACTGTTATCCGCATGCGCTGGTCGCCTCCGGGCAGATCGACCTTGTCGTCGATTGCGGTCTGGAGCCCTACGATTACCTGCCGCTCGTTGCCCTTGTCGAGGCAGCCGGCGGCATCATGTGCGATTGGAACGGAAACGCCCTCAGCCTTGGCTCCGATGGACGCGTCATCACCGCTGCGACCCCGGCCCTCCGGGACCAGATGCTCGAAATCCTGAACGTCTGAGACTGCAAAGAAAAAGGAGGTACAGCACTCAGGCTGTACCTCTAGGGGAACTTTCATTCAAAAGGGAAGAAAAAGAAATCAGCCAGCGCTGACCGCCTGAACATGGGTCCCGAAATCAGGGTTTTGCATCAGGGTCTTGCAGCGTTCGAAGCGCTCCACCGAATAGGCCCAGAAATCTTCCGCCGGATTGTCGTCGGCATGCTGTATCAGACCCCAAAGGGTCCAAAGCAGATCACACATCGCCTTGTAGATGACGACCCGGCCCTTTTCGGCAGCAGTCGGTTCCCTGCCGAAATATCCCTGCAGCAACTCTGCTTCCTGGGCCGCATCCATGCCGGCCTCGACCGCGACATCCCCAACATCCCAGAGCGGATCGTTCATTCCGGAATATTCCCAGTCGACGATCCACATTAGTTCGCCGTCATCGAGAAAATTTTCGCAAAGAGGATCGCAATGGCACGGAGCAAGCTTAACCGGATTGGCCTCAAGAGCTGCCTTGACCGGTTCAGCCGCCTTGACGATGTCGTGATATCCTTCCGGCAGATCCACATCCTTGGTGGAAAGCACCTTCAGATAGTCTTCGATCATGGCGAACAGTTCGAAGCGGAAGTCAAAGCTTTCGCCTGAATTATGCAGCTTCGCCAGCGCAACTCCCGCCCTGCGAGGAGATCCGGCAAGGCTCTTGAACATTTCCGGCGTCATCGTCGTGATGCCGTCCACGGTGCGCGAAACCATGACACCGGTCTTGGCATCCCCCCAAAGAACCTCCGGCGAAACGCCAGCACAGTAGGCCGCGTTTGCGTTGGTCAGCTCGACGGCCCGGTCGATATATTCCTCGGTCCCCTCTCCCGGTATGCGGACTATGACGTCCCCCTGAGGCGCCTCGACCCGGTGCACCAGATTGGTCATACCGCCAAGCCGGGTAATCGTGCAGTCCTCCAACCGGACATCGCTGAACCCCGGCGCGTTACGAAGTGCCGAAACAACCTTGTCTGCATATTCCGTCATCGGTTCTCCTTCAGGCTTTCAGTTTTTCGTTCTCCGGGTCATAGAGCGGCCCGTCAACACGCTGGATTGCGTGACGGTCACCAAACACCTCGACTTCGAACACTTCCTGCCCCCACAGGGCAGACGGAAGATATCCGAAGATAATGGTCTTACCCACCGTGTGGCCGAAACCGGCGGATGTCGCAAGAGAGACCGTTTCGCCCTCGTGAAGGATCGTTTCCCCACCGTATAGCGGCAACTTCGCTTCCGTAACGAAGGTACAGAGCTTGCGCGACGGGCCTTCCGTCTTCTGCATTTCCAGAACGCCGCGTCCGATGAAATCACCACCCGACTTCAAATGTACTCGGAAACCAAGACCGGCCTCGATCGGCGTGTAATCGGGCGAGATATCACCGGACCAGTAGAGATAGCCTTTTTCCAGCCGCAGGCTGTCGATGGCCCGGTAGCCGACATCCCGGATCCCAAAAGCTTCACCGGCGGAACGCAATAGAGCGTAGACATGTGCTCCGAACTCGGTCGGCACATGCAGCTCCCAGCCAAGTTCACCGACGAAGCCGATGCGCGCGGCGCGCACCGGCGCGGCGCCGATCTCGACCTCCTGCGAAGTGCCGAACGGAAAGGCCTTGTTGGACACATCCTGTTCGCAGACCTTTTGCAGGACGTCGCGCGCCCTTGGGCCGCAGATGTTGATGACGGCCCGGGCCGAGGTCATTTCGATCAGCTGGATCGAACCGTCCTTAGGCATGTGTCGGCGGATCCAGTCGGCATCATGGGTGCCGAAGCCGGAACCCGTGACGATGTAGAAGTGTTCCTTGCCGAGCCGGGTGATCGTGAGATCGGCCTCTATCCCGCCCCGCTCGTTACAGAGCTGCGAATAGATAACCGATCCGACAGGGCGGTCCATGTTGCAGGCGGCAAGCTTTTGCAGGAGATCGAGTGTACCTGGACCCAAAATCTCGAACTTGGCAAAGCTCGACTGGTCGATCAGGGCAACGCCTTCGCGCACAGCCTTATGCTCTTCGGCGGCATACTTGTGCCAGCCCGGCTCAAGGAAATCGAGCTGGTCGACAGGTTCGACTCCTTCGGGTGCGAACCACAGCGGCCTTTCCCAGCCGTTCTTTGAACCGTAGACGGCGCCGCGCTCCTTCAGGATCGCGTAGAGCGGCGACAGCCGCAACTCGCGTGCACTGCCGTGCTCCTGGCCAGGATAGCGCATCTTGTAATGGTGCGCGTAATGTTCCACAGCCCGGGGATACATGAAGGCCTTGGTGCCGTGATGCGGTCCGAAGCGCCGGATATCGAGCGGCCACAGATCGAGACTGGGCTTTCCTTCGGTGATCCATTCGGCGATCATCTCGCCTGCGCCGCCCCCGGCGGCAATTCCATAAAGGAAGCCGGTTGCCATCATCAGGTTCTCGACTTCCGGGGCCCAGCCCAAAACAAAATCGCCATCCGCCGAATACGGAATCGGCCCGTTGATGACCGTCCGGATACCGACCTCGTTGAGGATGGGTGTAACTTCGGCGGCAAGTTCGGCCAGCGGTCCGAAACGGTCAAGGTTGTCGGGCAGCAACTGGCGAACGAACTCACCGGGAATGCCCTTGTCGCCAAAGGGGAGCGTGCCTTCCTCATACCCGCCGATCACCAGGCGCCCACCGGCATCCGGCTTGTAGTAAACCAGCCGTTCCGGGTCGCGCAGGGTCGGCAAACGCTTGACCAGTTCCACATCCGGAAGTGGTTCGGTAACGATATACTGGTGCTCCACCGCACAGGCCGGCACCCGTATCCCGAGTTTCGCGCCAAGCTCACGGCTCCACATTCCTGCGGCCATGACAACGACGTCGGCGGTGTACTCACCTTCCGACGTCATCACCTTGGTGATCCGGCCCTCCGTGACCTCGAAGTCCTCGACCTTGACACCCTGCTTGATCGTCGCGCCATGCATACGGGCGCCTGAGGCGATCGCCTGTGTCAGGCTGGCCGGGTCGACATGCCCGTCGGAGGGAATATAAGCCGCGCCTTGAAGGCCGCTGGCATCGATATAGGGAAACAGGCTCTTCGCTTCTTCAGCGGAAATCATGTGCATTTCAAGGTCGAAGCTGCGCGCCATCGTGGTCAGCCTTCTGGCTTCCAAAAGGCGTTCGCGGGTCGCGGCGAGACGCAGGCTGCCGACCTTCTTCCAGTCGCATGCCATGCCTGTCTCTTCCTCGAGACTGTCGTACATGGCAACGGAACGCTTCAGCATTCTCGTCGTGTTTCGCGAGGACCGGAGTTGACCGACAAGCCCGGCCGCATGCCAGGTCGCGCCCTCGGTCAGGTTGGCCTTTTCAAGGAGGGTGACGTCCTTTTCGCCGTTTTTCGCCAGATGATAGGCAATCGAACATCCTATGATGCCACCACCGATAATCAGGTACTTGGTTTCAAACCGGCTCATTCACATATCCTCGCTGATTGCATGCGCTGGCCTTCAATCAAGAAGACTTGACCCCAATAATCAGATGAATTCCACATATTTCAACATAAAAAGTCGACTTTTGTGGAAATGAGCCTTGTTGGACCACCTCACTCAGAAGGCAAAGAAACCTGAGTGAGCGGCGCAAAGGCGAATGGGGAAAAGAAAAATGTGCGAAGCCATATCTTCACACCCGGGCATGACAGCATGGCCGGGGATGCAATCCCCGCCCATGTGACTGTTCGCGCCCGGTCACGTCAGGCACGCTTAAAAGCGCCGCCTGAAAAGTCAAAAAGAGGATAGTGGGGTCCTGGGCTGGTCGGTGAGATGAAATTCCACGCCCCAGTTCTGCAATGCCGTTTTCAGGTTTTCCGTCGGCATCGCGTCCGTTACCAGATGATCAACCAACGCCGGGTCCCCGATCGTCACCGGCCCTTCGCGCTCGAACTTGCTGGAATCGCAAGCCATGATCCGGGTGCCCGACTTCTCCATGATATGTCGAGAGAAGATGGCCTCTTCCAGGTCGAACAGCGTGAAACCGTTTTGTGCATCGACCCCTGCCGTCGACAAAATGGCAAAATCTGTATTGAAGTTGGCGACGAAGGCCATCGCATCCACTCCGAACACACCGCCGTCCTCGCCGCGCAATTCGCCGCCAGCCATGAACACGCGGTTGTCATTGCGCATGGAAAGCCGGTAGGCCACATAGACCGAGTTGGTCACGATCATCAGTTTGCGGTGGCTTCGCAGCGCATCTGCGATATAGGCCGTGGTGCTGCCGATATCCAGAAACAACGAGCTTTCGTTGGGGATCATCGTCGCGACATAGGCCGCGATCCGCTTCTTGGCGGATTCGTTCAGGCTCAGGCGCTCCTGAAGATTGCCCTCTTCCTGCTCATGTTCGTCAACGAGCTGAACGCTGCCGTGGGACTTCTCCACAGCACCCATATCAACCAGCCGCTTGACGTTTCGCCTGACGGTTTCGCCGGAAATATCCAGGACCTCGGCGAGGACGCTAACCTTTTGAAGGCCACCGGCCTTGCGCAGCTCGTTGAGGATCTGCCTCTGTGTATGGTTCGCATAGGGTTCCATTCGAGTCATTCTCCACCAACAAACCGGTCCGCCAAACTAAGAGAAAACTCCACGCAAGGCCACAGCTGCTGTGGATTTCAGATCGACTTCACACGAAACAACATAATCACATAGCCGTTATGTGGACTTTTGGGGTATTGTGTGCATATTTGCATGGCAATTGTGGATTTAATGGCGATCAAACTGTGGATCGTCAAGGATTCCAAGGGCGTACCCCGTTTCCTGTCTTCGAAAGGCAGTGCCTGGGATGAGCATGCGCGTGAACAGAAGGCCCCGGTCGAGAACGGCCCGTTTAAAAATGAGGACCCCATGAGCGAGATCCCCTCTTCGTCAAAAGTCGTTGTCATCGGCGGAGGTATCGTTGGATGCTCCACGGCCTATCACCTTGCCAAAGCAGGGGTCGAGGTCACCCTTCTCGAACGCAAGAAGCTGACGTCCGGCACCACGTTTCACGCCGCCGGCCTTGTCGGCCAGTTGCGCTCGAACGCGAATGTGACCCAGCTGCTTGGGTATTCCATCGACCTCTATAACAAGCTCGAGCAGGAGACGGGTCTGGCGACCGGCTGGAAAATGAATGGCGGCCTGCGGCTCGCCTGCTCCGAAGAGCGCTGGACCGAGGTCAAGCGTCAGGCAACGACCGCACACAGCTTCGGCCTGGACATGCAGTTGCTCACTCCGAAGGAAGCGCTCGATCTCTGGCCGCTGATGAATATCGACGACCTCGTCGGCGCGGCTTTCCTTCCGACCGACGGCCAGGCCAACCCCTCGGATATCACGCAGGCCCTCGCACGCGGAGCCCGGATGAACGGCGCAAAGATCCTAGAGGACACCAAGGTGCTCTCCGTCGATATCCAGGACGGCATCATCAAGGGTGTTGAAACCGAGCACGGCCGTATCGAGTGTGAAAAGGTCGTCGCCTGCTGCGGGCAATGGACCCGGGTCTTTGCCAAGCGATACGGCGTGAACGTTCCGCTCGTTCCCGTCGAGCACCAGTATATGGTGACGGAGCGCATTGAAGGTGTGGACGCCGACCTGCCGACGCTGCGCGACCCCGATCGGCTGACCTATTACAAGGAGGAAGTCGGCGGTCTGGTCATGGGCGGCTACGAACCGAACCCGATCCTGTGGGCGAAGGACGGCATTCCAAAGGGCTTCCACTATACGCTTCTGGACAGCAATTTCGACCACTTCGAACAGCTGATGGAACTGTCGCTCGGCCGCGTACCGGCGCTCGAGACCGCCGGGATCAAGGAACTGATCAACGGTCCGGAAAGCTTTACTCCCGACGGCATGTTCATTCTCGGCGAGGCACCGGAACAGCGCAATTTCTTTGTCGGCGCGGGTTTCAACGCCTTCGGCATCGCCGCGGGCGGCGGCGCGGGCATGGCCCTCGCGGAATGGGTCAGGAACGGAGAAGCGCCGTTCGATCTCTGGCCCGCCGACATCCGTCGTTTCGGCCGACCGCATTTCGACGAGGACTGGATCCGCAAGCGCACCTACGAAGCCTACGGCAAGCACTACACCATGGCCTGGCCGTCGGAGGAACATCACTCGGCGCGCCCCTGCCGCAAGTCGCCCCTTTACGACAAACTGCTCGCCGACGGTGCGGTCTTCGGTGAAAAGCTCGGCTGGGAACGACCCAACTGGTACGCGGACGTTGCCGGCGGCGAACAGCAAGGCGACATCTACACCTTCCAGAGACCGAACTGGCACGCCGCGGTGGGACGCGAACACAAGGCCTGTCGCGAAGCCGCCGCGCTTTTCGACCAGACGTCCTTCGCAAAATTCGTCCTCAAGGGTCCGGATGCCTGCGATGCCCTGAGCTGGATTGCATCCAACGATGTCGACAAGCCAGTCGGCAGCCTCGTCTATACCCAGATGCTCAATGACCGGGGCGGCATCGAGTGCGACCTGACGGTGGTACGGATGAAGACCGACGAATATTACATCGTTACGGGCACAGGCTTCGCCACGCACGATTTCGACTGGATTTCGCGCAATATACCCGCGGGCATGAACGCCCAGCTGGTCGACATTACCTCCTCCAATTCGGTGCTGTCTTTGATGGGGCCGAGGGCGCGTGACATTCTGAGCGCGGTGACCCGGGACGACGTCAGCAATGAAGCCTTTCCGTTCGGCAAGGCGAAGGTCATCGGCATCGCAGGCTGCCCGGTCACCGCCTTGCGGGTTACCTATGTCGGCGAACTCGGCTGGGAGCTTCATGTCCCGGTGGAATATGCGATTGCCGTCTACGAAGCCCTGCACGCAGCGGGCAAGCAACATGGCCTGATCAACGCCGGCTACCGGGCGATCGAGACCTTGCGCCTCGAGAAAGGCTACCGCGCCTGGGCCTCCGACATCGGTCCCGATCACACACCAGACGAGGCAGGCCTCGGCTGGGCGGTCAAGCTGAAGAAGAACATCGACTTCAAAGGCCGTGCCGCTGTCGAGGCACAGCGCGGGAACGGTGTGAAGAAGAAGATGGCCACATTCGTCACAGACCCGGATGTCATCCTGCTCGGCCGCGAAACGATCTACCGCAACGGCGAACGCGTCGGCTGGCTCAGCTCGGCCGGGTTCGGTCACACCGTCGGCAAATCGATCGGCATGGGTTACATCCGCAACCCCGAAGGCGTTACCGCGGACTACATCAAGGAAGGCGCGTATGAGCTGGAAGTCGGCACGGAGCGCTTCTCCTGCAGCGTCTCGCTCGCTCCGCTTTACGATCCAAAGATGGAAAAGGTGAAGGCCTGAGACCTGCCAGTAGGGTGTGACCCCTCAATGCCTGTCAGATAACACGCCTTTCCTCGCAACGAACACGGACCGGCCCTGATCGGACTACTGCTGGTCCGCGCGCACCACCTTGCCCTTCACCGTCATGGGTTCGCCGTCCAGGGAGAGGGAGCAGCCGCGCAAGGGGATATCGAGGTGGCACGGCGTATCCCGGTCGCCGCCAGCTTCCGTGTTCGGTCCCGTGGAGAAGAGGAAGTTGCCGGCAAAGGAGCGGGAATCCATGCTGAGACCGGCCTCCCGGTCATAGAGACCGAGGGTCGTCCAATGCGCGCGCGGCTCCAGACCCCAGCCGACATGGGCCATGGCGAAGGCGGCCGGATCGTTGAAGCTTTCCATGAAGCGCAGCATGTATTCGGCCGTGAACCCGCCGTCGATGTCGGTCACGATACCGTCCCTGATCGTCAGAGTGACTTTTTCACGCGCATACATCTTGAAGGGCAGCAGGATGTCGCCCTGGTCGATGACGATGGTCCCGTTGGAGGATCCCTCATCAGGCCAACGGGCAACAAAGCAGCTCGGCCAATGATCCCAGCGGCCCGCTTCATCGGCCAGTCCGTATTGGGTCAGAACCGGATACTGTCCGAGACTGCAGGTGAAATCGGTGCCGGCGTCGGAGGTGACCGTCATGACCCTGGCGGCCGACATGAGTTTCTCGGCATTCAGAACCCGCGTCTTGCCCTCCGCGGTCGGCAGCATGCGCATCATCACTTCCGGCGGCTCGACCGCCAGCAGGATACGCGTGCCGGTCTTCAGGATGTCTTCCTGTTCCTTGGAGAAAAGCAACTGCATCGTGTCGATGATCATGTCGGCGGCCATCAGGCCCGCCAGTGCGGCGGTGTTGAAGGCGAGCGGGGTCTTGCCGACATAGCCGGACTTGTCCCGGCTGAGGGCCTTCTCGCCATTGATCGGCGGCAGGTTGATCATGGTCAGGATACCGCCGAGCTGCGCGATCGCGATGCGGCAGGTGCGCACGATCTGGGGATTGGAATCGTCACTGGTGAGGATGGCGATCTGCTCTCCGTCCTTGACCCGGCACATTTCCAGCACCTGCTTCCAGGCAATCACAAGGTCTGCATCGCTAATGGCCATTTTCACGTCTCCGGCTATGGGAAGGGGAACATCGGCTAGACCGATGTGAAGCTTCGATTGAAATGGACGAGGGCGGCTGTGCCTTCACGGACGCGCACCTCGCGGACGGTTCCGAAAAACACCGCGTGCGTCCCCTTGTCGATCGTGTCCGAGATTTCGCAATCGACATTGGCGAGCGCGCCCTCCAGGGCGGGCGCTCCGGTCTTCAGGGACGTCCAGGAAAACGGCGCGAACTGCTCGACGCCTCTGTGCTCGGTCTGACCGGCGAAGCAGAGCGCCGCGGCCTCGCCGTCGCCTCCCAGAAGATTGACGCAGAACGATCCCGCCTCGCGGATCGCCTCATAGCTTTCCCCGGCCCGGTTGACACAGACAAGCAGGGTGGGCGGTTCCATGGTGACGCTGCAGACCGCGGAGGCGGTCACGCCCCTGCGGCCGTCGCCTGCACCGGCGGTGATGACGGACACGCCGGAGGCCAACACGCGCATGGCGCTCTTGAAGGCGTCAACGGTACCGGCGGGAGGCGGCGTTTCGGAAACGGCTGGTTTGCGCACGGGAGATGTCACGTCAAAGCTCCTCCTCTGAAACCCTGTGCCAGATCGGCAGTTTGGCCAGTTGCTCCATGATGTAAGGCCCCAGCAGGACGACAACGAACAGGCGGACAGTCTGGAAGGTCAGCACGATGGGCACCTGCGCATGGCTGGCGACCGCGACCAGCGCAACCGTCTCGATGCTGCCGGGCGCCGTCGCCAGGAAGGCGGTCAGCGGATCGACCGGCAGGAACAGCATCAAAAGTCCGCCGAGCAAGAGACCCGCGAGGTTCAGGGCGACGCAGGACACCAGGATGACCGGAACATAGCCGATCACCTTGATCAGCGTGGCCTTGGTGAACTTGAGCCCGATCTCCAGGCCGATGATCGCGAAGGTCAGGCCGATCGCCTCGTCGAGCAGGACGATATGAAAGCTGCCGCTGGCTTCCAGGACCGAGCCGATGATGAGGGGAACGAGCATGGAGGCGGCGGGAATGAACGTGAGCCGCCCGAGCGGAATGCCGAGACAAGCGATCGCGGCCGAAATCAGGAGCGGAAACAGGGGGGACTCGGGCCCCGCTTCCGGCGAAAGCAACTCGATGGAGGCTTCACCCGCCCCGAAATGGGAGATCAGCGAGACCGCGAGGATAACGGATGCCAGGCGGGCATATTGCATGAGCGCCACGACACGGCCGTCGATGCCCCGTTCCAGGGCGATGACGACCATTGCGCCCGACATGCCCGGCAGACTGCCGAGAATGGCCGGCAAAGCCGGGACCTTGCCGAGCCGGTTGATCCCCCAGCCGGCCGCGAAGGAAACGATAAGAGTGAGCGCGGTCACCAGGATCAAGAGCGGCCAATAGGCCATCGCATCTATGAGAACGTCCGGCGTCATGCTGCGCGCGATGAAGACCCCGGCGAAGCCCTGGGCAAGTCGGTAGAGCGGACGTGGCATGGCCATGCCCGAGCCGTTGATACCGAAGACGATACCCGCGATCATCGACCCCAGCAGAGCCGAAGCGGGAAACTGCAGAAGAGACAGCAAAAACCACAAGACGGCGGCGAGCGAAAGCAGCCCCCCCCAGCCGGCCATCTGCTGCAGGTAGCTTCGCTCCGTCAGGACACCATCGCGCGGGAACACCATCAATAGAGCCTGTCCGAAAAGCCGAGCACCGCCTCGATATAGGCCGCCGCGTAGAGCATCCTGCTGTCCTCGCCGTAGCGTCCGACCACCTGAATTCCGGTGGGCAATCCGCCGTGAAGCTCCACCGGCAGGCTGAGACAGGGAACCTGCATCGTGGTCCAGGGCGTGTTGAAGACCGGTGCGCCGGTGACCGACAGACCTTCCGGCGCGGTTCCGGGCGCCGGTGGTGTCACAAGCACATCGAGGCCGTCCATCAATCCATGGAGCGTTTCGCGCTGTCGGATCACCTCCGCCTTCGCCGCTTCATAGTCGTCCAGCGTGGCGGTCCCGAGAAGGGTCAGAAAGTCCTTCGTGTTGCCGCCGAGCCGGTCCCAGTGGTGCAGCCGTTCGTAGGCAATCGCCTGGGTCGTTTCCCAGCCCATGATCCCGTGATGGGCCTGGTGCAGCCGGTCGAACCCGTCCGCCACCTCAACGACCCTGACCGTGACGCCGGCATCCTTCAGACGCCGCTCCGCGGTTTCCATCGCCGCGACGGCGGCAGGTTCCGCAAGCTCCCAGCGGGAGGTCCTGAAAAGGCCCACGACGGGTTTTGCCGGTTCTCCCTGGACCTCGAGCCCCGGCCGTGCGGCGACTTGCGCCGTGACCCAGGCGACGTCGCGCACGTCCCGGCCGATCAGGCCGAGCGTATCGAGATTATGGGACAGGACCTTCACTCCGGAAGCATCCAGTGTGCCGAAGGTCGGCTTGTAGCCGGTAACGCCGCAATAGGCGGCTGGACGGACGATCGATCCGGCGGTCTGGGTGCCGAAGGCGACATGGACCATCCCGGCGGAAACCGCCGCGCAGGAGCCGCTGGAAGACCCTCCCGGTGTGTGTTCCGGGTTATATGGGTTCCGCGTCTTGCCCGGATGGGACATGGCGAATTCGGTGGAGACGGTCTTGCCCATGATCAGGGCATCGGCGGAGCGGGACAGGACGACACAGGGCGCGTCCCAATAGGAATAGAATCCCTCGTAGATCTCCGAACCGTATCCGGTCGGCATGGTTTTCGTGTCGATGACATCCTTCACCCCGACGGTGACGCCGGCAAGCGGGCCGGAGGCTCCGGCTTCGTCCAAACGAGTCGCCTCGGCGAGGACCTCTTCCGCCGACAGGTGCTTCCAGGCCTGGACGGCCGGCTCGCGCGCTTCGCAGACCTCCAGAAAAGCCGCAGCGACGTCGACGGCCCTGAGGTCTCCCGTCGCCACCTTGCGCGCCGTATCCCGGGCACTCAGTTTCAAAATGGATGTGGCGGTTTCGGACGTCATTCGGCGACTCCGCTTTCGGCCGCAGAGCCGGCCTCATTGAGGGCGGGGCGCGTGGCAGACCAGGGTCTGGCGCGCTCGAGTTGGCCTGCCAGCGAAAACAGCAGCGCTTCCTGACCATAAGCGGCGCCGAAATGGACGCCGATCGGCAATCCCCCAGAAGACAGGCCAAAGGGAACGCTCATGGCCGGGCACCCGGACGCATTGAAGGCGCAAGTGAAAGGTCCGTGAGACCAGAAGCGGTCGTAGAAAGCATCAAGCGAGGTTCCGACACCGGCCATCTCGCCGATCCTGGGCGGCAATTCGCCCGTCGTCGGGGTCAGGAGAATATCGTAACGGGTAAAGAAGTGCCCGAGGGCACGCGCCGTCGCGTGCAGCTGGTTTACCGCCGCGAGATAGTCCGTGCCGGTCTTTCCCGCACCCTCGCGAACCCATTCGGCATTGACCGGTTCCAGCCGGGCGGCCGGATCGTCGATCCCCAGCACCTTGCCTCTCGCGGCCACGGCCGGTGCCACATTCACGCCGGCGATCACCCGCCAGGCGGCCTTCAGGGCGTAAGCGTCATAACCCGCGTCGTCGACTTCCTCGACGGTGTGCCCGAGGTCTTCCAGCAATCGCGCGGCCTCGCGTGTCCTTTCAAGGATCTCGGGATCCACCGGGGTTCCAACCGGTGACTTCAGGGTCATGGCGACCTTCAGGGGACGCGGATCTCTGCGGCTTGCTTCGAGAAAGGTGGTTTCCGGCGCCGGACAGCCGTAGGGATCGCCGACGTCGGCTCCCGCCGTCGCATCGAGGAGGGCCGCGTTATCGCGCACGGACCAGCTCAGCGCGTGCGGTGTCGACATGCCGGCGATCGCCTCGACCGCGACAGGACCCAGCGGATTGCGCATACGGCTGGGCTTGAAGCCGAAAAGTCCCGTATGAGCGGCGGGCAGGCGGGTCGACCCGGCTCCGTCGGAGGAATTGGCAAAGGGCAGGATCCCGGCGGCCACAGCGGCGGCCGCCCCGCCGGAAGACCCGCCGGGACCACGATCCAAGGCCCAGGGATTGAGGGTCGGGCCGAAGGCCTGGGGCTCTGTCGCGAAACTCAAGGCGAATTCCGGCGTATTGGACTTGCCGAGAATGACCAGCCCAGCCTTCTTGTAGCGGTCGACAAGGGTGCAGTCGCGCGCGGACACCATGTCCCGGAACAGGTCGCATCCGGTGGACAGCAGCATGCCCTCGACGTCGAGCCCGGTGTTCTTGATCAGGAAGGGGACCCCGGAGAACGGACCGTCCGGCAACCCCGCGTCCAGCGCGGCTTGAGCAAGGTCGAAATGCGCGTGAACCACGCAATTCAAAACGGGATTCAAGGCCTCGATCTGACGAACCGCCGCCTCAAACAACTCCTGCGCGCTCACCTGACCGCTCTTGACGAGCCCGGCGAGGCCGAGGGCGTCATACTGGATATAGTCTGAAATCTTCATCTGCTCTTACGCGATCTGGCTGAGGAAAAGCGACTTGTCCCAATAGTCCCGGGTCCCCTGCAAATGTCCGTCCGAGAACTCAAACACATGGACACCGGGCAGCCTGACGCTGCGCGGCGCCGGACGGGCATCGTTTTCTTTCGGCTTCGGGGTGAAGGTACCGGTCATCTCGTAACTGACGACGACGCTCTCGGCGGACCGGATCCGCTGCCGTTCCTGCCAGCGAACGTCCGACAACATGCGGAACAGGCCTTCGAGCCCCGCGCGCAGGGCCTCATGGCCCGCCCGGCGGCCGCCCATGGCTATTTCCTCGTGCCAGCCCCCGCTCGTATAGAGCTCGGTGGCGGCATGAGCGTCATGGGCGTTGTAGGCGCTGTAAAACGCGCTGACGATCCGGTCGATGTCAGACATGGCTAAATCGGAAACCGTATTTTGAGAAGAACAGGATGGAAGAGAAGACGGCGCACCGGGCGCCGTCTCCGAGCCGCTGTTACCAGTCCATGCCGGCCAGTTTTTTCACCTGGGAGACATAGCCTTCGCGGTTGACCTCATCATAGAGGCGCGCCCGCAGGCGCGGCGCCGGGCTGGCGTTGACGTTTTCGAACAGCGCGACGCGGCCGGCGAGGCTGCCCGTCGTCATATCCCAGATGAAGTTCATCAGAAGCTCCTTCTGCATGGCCGAAACGCCATGGCCGGGCAGAAGATCCGCCAGATAGTGGCCGATTTCCGGGTTCTCGAAAGCGTCCTTGCCGAAGCGCATGACAAGACCCTGACCGCACATTTCCTGAAGGACATGAATGATCTTGGGATAGTTCTCGATCGAGTAGAGACGGCCGGCGGTGAGCATCGACACGTCCGGCGTCAGCACGCCGGCTTCCGTCAGGGTGGCCTGGGCTTCCGCGGCGATGACGAAGGCGCGCAGGGTCTGGGCGTATTCGATGAGTTCGCCCAGCATCAGCTGCACGGCCGGGATCTTGCCGGTACCGAGGACGTCGAGCACCATCTGGCCAGCGCCGACAAAGAGTTCCGCCTTGACCGCCAGGCGGGTCAGAACATGCCAGTGCGCGAAGACGCAGACCGGGCCGTACCAGGACATGCCGGTGGGATCGCCGAGGTTGAAGATCTTGTCCTTGGGCACGAAGACATTGTCGAAGATGATGAACTGATCGGCTTCTTCGCCCATGGACGAAATCGGATGATCGAATTTGTCGGCACCGGGCTGCGAGACCATCTCGCGGGAGATCATCTTGATGCCCGGCGTGTTGATCGGCACGGCGCCCCAGATGCAGGCCTCGGGCGGCGTCGTGGTCAGGCCGCCGAGGTTGGTGAAGAAGATGTCATTGGCCTGGGCGGCGATGGAGCCCACGGTTTTGGCGCCTGACACGACAATACCGTCCGCGCGCGCTTCCTTGACCCGGAGAAAGGCCATTTCCGCCGCTTTCGGGTTTGAACGGTCGGTCTGCGGACCGGCCAGGCTTTCGGAGGCGGTCAGGTTGTTCGTCCGTCCGAACTCCATGTAAGCTTCGATATTCTCGACGAAATCCGGCGAGCAGCCGTCGATCATCGATTTCTTTTCCTTGAAGGCCGCGCGGTGCGCCATCAGGCCCGCGACGATGGCCGGGGAAAGATCCGGCGGACGGCCGAAGGTCCCCGCGGTCTTGAGGCTGGTGTATTCGATCATCTTGCGCCGGTCGGCGAGCTCTTCCGGCGTGGTCGGCACCTGCCAGGCGCGGCTGACGATCTCGTTGGTGGCCGGCTCCAGATAGGTCGTCTCGTCGGCATGTTCCTCGGTGAACTGATCGTCGAACATGGAGGCGATCAGGTCGACACCGGCCTTCAGCGCGGGCTCGTCGGTGACCTTGTCCAGCTTTCTGCCACCAACCCAGATCTGGCGGCCGTCGTCGAGGGAGGCCTTGAATTCCTCGCCTGTTTTCAACCGCTTGGTGACGGCCTCCGACATTTTCGACACTGATGCGTCCATACTGCTGCTCCTAAAAACCGACCCGGACGGGCCTGCCGTAAACCCACTGGAATGGCGTTGCGCCGTTTGTTCTTCGCGATTCCGCGGCGCTCGAACGCACCTGCGAACATCTGTTTCAAGGCTACGCATTCCAACCAAAAAAAATCAACCATTTTTTTTGGTTGATTTTTGTTGACCAAATTATGTGCCTGACTATAGTTGATGCAAATAGCCGCTCCCTGGCGATAGAAGCGCTCCCGGCGCTTCTGCTCACTTTAGAGAAAGTACATGATTTTCATTCACTTGCTCTCAAAACAGATCGCCAGAGCCTCAGGTTGGGCAGAACCTGCAAAGGCTCGAAAAAGTGCATCGCAGTGCAGCTCAACCGGCCACGCAGGAAAATCCGGTCTTTGTTTCCGAACATTTCAGCTGAATTGGCTCAACCATTTTACCGGCCTTTCTATCGAGAGAAATTTCGAAACGGTTTTTCCAGGTGCGGCCAGCCGGACCACACCAAAACCGTTCCACCGGCATCCGGTCTCCGGAGCCGTTGAGGTAGTAGACGGTGCCGCTGTCGGAATCCGACCAAAGCGCGCCAAACACCTGTTCGCCCGGAGCCGCGCGACCGACTTCTTCGGAGAACCAATGCGCCAGACTGACCTTGCAGGCCATGGCTTCCTCACCCGCGTTGGCGATGTCCAGCGGAACCTCCGTCAGGCCATCGGATCCGTGACCGAGATCCTCCGAAGACACGGCGATGCCGGACCCGGAGAGAACCATCAGAAAAACAAACAAGATCTTTTTCATAGATCACCCTTCAATTTTCGTTATTTACAGACCTAAAATAAATAAAAAATAATGTAAAGCTTGAAATCTCAACAAAGGGGAACAGCATGAAAAGTAAATATACTTTAATGGCAGGTGTTTTATCTTTGCTTGCCGCTACATCTACGCCAAGCTACTCAGAAGACATCAAATCAATCGCAATTCTCACCCCCGAGCAGGGCACCGATTTCGGCTGGAACCAGCAGGGTGTTGACGGCGCCAAGGCTGCCGGCGAAGCCACCGGCGTCGAAGTCGTGACTGCTGAGAACCTCGGTTATGGCGACGTTCGCGCCACTTTGCGGGAATTGGCCGAAGAAGGTCATGGCCTCCTGATCGCTCACGCCAGCGGCTACAACACGGCGGCGCCGGAAATCGGCAGTGAAGCCGCTGTTAAGGTCGCCATCGTCGACAGCCCCTCCGCCCTGAAAGAAGGCGCCGTGGCCGACTATACGGCGAGCGGTCACGCCGGCGCTTATCTGGCCGGACGTCTTGCCGCCAAGATGAGCCGTCTCGACACGGTCGGAATCGTGGTTTCCGGTGAGCCGCCCTCGTGGAACTCCCAGTCCGCTGCCTTCGCCGAAGGCGTCAAGGCGGAAAACCCCGAGACTGTCATCCGCTACGCGGTGATCGGCCCGGCAGCTTATGCGGACGCCGCAGGCGGCAAACGCGTGACCGAATCCCTCATCGCGGCCGGTGCCGACATCATTTTCGGCCAGGGCAACGGCTCCTCCTTCGGCATGCTGCAGGCGGTGGAAACCACAAAGGCGACCGATGGCGGCAAGGTCTATTTCATCGACGTGATCGGCGACAAGACCTCGATCGACAAGGGCTATCTCCTGAGTTCGGTGCTGTGGAACCTGACACCGGTCTACACCGCGATGATCGAAGACATCAAAGCCGACAAGTTCGGCACCCGGAACTACGACATCAACCTCGCGGACGGTTCCGTTTCCCTTCTCAAGACCGAGCACGTCCCGGACGATATCTGGGCCCAGGTCATGGATCTGCGTCAGGAAATCATCGACGGCAAGATCGTTGTCGAGCCCAAGTTCGACGCGGACTCGGTGCACGCGCTGGTAACCCAGCTGGACTGAAACCGACTTGTAGCCGACTGGCCGGGCGATCCTTCGCCCGGCACTTTTTCCCCAACAAGGCAAGACGAATGGCCGGAACCTCAGCAGCCGCGACCGCGCTTGACCAAGACGGTCCGCTCGTATCCCTCAAGAATGTGACCAAGCGGTTTCCCGGCATCGTCGCCAACGACCGGATCTCGATCGACTTCTGGCCCGGGGAGGTTCATGTTCTGCTCGGCGAGAACGGCGCGGGCAAATCGACCCTCGTCAGCATGCTCACCGGGTTTCAGCAGCCAAGTGAAGGCGAGATCGAGGTCGCCGGTGTCCCGCAGGACCTCTCCTCGCCCCAGCGCGCGCTCGACCTCGGAATCGGCGCGGTCTACCAGCATTCCATGCTGGCCCCCACCCTAACCCTGGCCGAAAACGTCTCTTTGGGCCGGCCCTGGTGGCAAAAACCCGACAGGCGCGGAATTGCCGATGAAATGCGCAAGACCGCGAACTCGGTCGGCATCACGATCCGGCCCGAAGCCCTGACAAGCGCACTTTCGCTTGGCGAACGCCAGCAGGCTGAAATCGTCCGCGCTCTCATGCGCGGCAGCCGGTTTCTCATCCTCGATGAAGCAACCGCGATGCTGACGCCGAAGGATGCGGAAAAGCTCGGCAATCTGATGCGGCTGATCGCGCAGGACGGCCGGGGTGTCGTCTTCATTACCCACAAACTCAATGAAGCCGTGGCCTATGGCGACCGGATTTCGGTGTTGCGCCTGGGCAAGAAGGTCGGCGGTCTGCCGCCTGAACAGCTCCGCGCCATGGACAAGACCGAGGCGCACGACGAGATCGTCCGGCTGATGTTCGGCACCCGGACAACCGGCAGCGAAGCAACGGAAAACACGCCGCCGCCCCAGCACAAACTCGACGAAACCGAAAAGCCGATCCTGGAGATCCTTGCGCTGGAAGTGGATGACGAAGCGACGCCGGTTTCCGGCATCGAACTCAAGATCCGCCCCGGCGAGGTCGTTGGCATCGCCGGTATCGACGGCAACGGTCAGGTGCAGCTTGCCGAAGCCCTTGCGGGCCAGCGCCCGGTCAGAAACGGACGCATCTATCTGGACGGCGTGTCGATCGAGGACAAGTCCATCGGCGGCCGCCGCAACCTGGGGCTCAGCTATGTGACCGACGATAGGCTCGGCGAGGGCATCGTGGGCGCTTTCCCGGTGTCGCTGAACCTCCTCCTGAAACAGATTGGGGACGCGCCCTTCTGGAAGCATGGCCTGGAGCAGCCGGCCGAGATTGCCCGAAACGCGACCGAAAAGGTCGCGGCGTTCGACATTCGCACACCCGGCATCGGCACGCCGGCCGGAAAGCTGTCGGGCGGCAATATCCAGAAACTCCTGCTTGCCCGCGAACTCGGCGAAAAGACCCGGGCGGTCATATTCGCAAAACCGACCTACGGGCTCGACCTTCAGAATATCGCCGCCTCGCGAAACCGCATCCGCGAAGCCGCGGACGCCAGAAAGGCGGTTCTGCTGATCTCCACGGAACTCGATGAGCTGCTGGAGCTGAGCGACCGCATTGCCGTCATGTCGCAGGGGCGCATCGTCGGAATCGTGGACAACAACGAAACGGCGCGCCAGCGCGTCGGAGAACTGATGAGTGGTGTTGGCGAATGACCAGCGAGACAGCAATCGCGCCTGAATCGGGCGGAAAGGAACGCAAGGTCCGGCTGAACATGCACGACGACCGGCTTCACTTTCTCATCATCACGATCGGACCGGTGCTGGCAACGCTTGTCATCGCCAGTCTCATTCTGCTGGCGATGGGCGTCAGCCCGCTGGATTACTACGGCTACATCTTTCAGCGCGGGGTCATGTCGCCATCCGGCGTGCAGGCGACGCTGACCCGGATGGGGCCGCTGCTTCTGATCGCCGCCAGCCTGATTGTCTGCTTCCGGGCCGGCATCTGGAACCTTGGAGGCGATGCCCAGTTCATTCTTGGCGCCGTCTTTGTGGCCGCCGCGGGGCCTGAACTGGTCGACGCTCTGCCTGCCTGGCTGATGCTGCTTCTCTGCCTTGCCATCGGTGCCGCGGCAGGCGCCGTCTGGTCCCTCGTCCCCGCCTTTCTGCGGGCCTATCAGGGGATCAACGAAATCATCACCACGATGATGATGACCTTCCTGGGCGGGTCGCTGGCGAACGTCCTGGTCAAGCTCGTTTTTCTCGATCCGGAAACGACCGTCCCGCAAACCCGCACCCTGGCCGTTCCGGACCGCCTCCCGAGACTGTTCGACACGACCGTTTCCAGCGGCGTTCTGCTTGGGCTGGCAGCGGTTCTGATCGTTCATTTCACGATGAACCGCACAGCGTTCGGCCTGCGTCTGCGCATCGTCGGCGCCAACGCCAAGGCGGCGGTGCACGCCGGGCTGCCGGTCGCGACCCTGACCGTCATCGTCTTTTCCATTTCCGCCGGGCTTGCCGGCCTGGCCGGCGCCGTCTCCGTGCTCGGACAAAACGGCAATGTGCGCGCGGACTGGAACCCGGCCTACACGCTGACCATCGTGCCGCTGGTGTTCCTGGCTCGTTTCAACGGCTTCGCCACCATCGCCTTCGTGTTCCTGTTCTCCGTGCTTTCCATCGGCAGCGAGAGTGCTGCGCGGCGGCTCGGCGTTCCCAATTACTTCACCCTCGTCACCATGGCGACGTTGCTCATTCTGATGGCGGTTGCCGAAATGATCGACCAGCGCCGAAGCAAGGGAAAGGCGGTTTAAGATGGCGCTCTTCACCGAAGCATTCCTGACGGCTCTTCTGGCCGGGGCGATCTCGGCGGGCATTCCCCTCCTCCTGGTCGGGCTCGGCGAGCAGATGTCGGAAAAATCCGGCGTTCTCAATATCGGTATCGAAGGCATGATGCTGGCCGGCGCCTATACCGGGTTCCTGATCGCCTGGAAGACCGAATCCATGGGACTCGGCTTTATCGCCGGTGCCGGGGGCGGCATGTTCGTCGCCCTGTTCATGGCGGTTCTGTGCGTACGCATGGGCCTCAACCAGATCGTCATCGGCATCTCGCTGACCCTCGGTGCCGAGGGTGCGACCGCGATCCTTCATCACTTCCAGTTCAGCCGCACCTATCCGCGCCTGCCGGCCACCCTGAAATGGGACATTCCGGTCCTGCACGACATCCCGGTGATCGGCCCGGCCCTGTTCGGCCGCGAACCGGTCGTCTATTTTGCGCTGATTCTGGTGGCCGTCTTCGCCTATCTCTACCGCCGCACCCATTTCGGCCTCGCCCTGCAGGCCGCGGGCGACAAGCCGGCGGCTCTCGATTCCTCGGGCGTCGACGTTCTCAAGGTGCGGACCGTGGCGGTCCTGACGACTGGCGCGCTGGCCGGTCTCGGCGGCGCCTTCATGGCCATTGTCGGTGCCGGTATCTTCGTGCCCTTCATGACCCATGGCAACGGCTTCATCGGCATCGTTCTCGCCATGCTCGCCCGCGGCCGGCCTCTTTGGGTGCTGGGTGGCGCAACGCTGTTCGGGGCCTGTCTCTCCCTGACCACCGCGCTGCAGGTCGCCGGCATCGACATTCCGACCGACGTCATCCAGATGCTGCCCTTTGCCGCCGTGATGGCCGTACTGATCGTGCTCGGCAGCAAGGCGAACCTGCCGGTATCGCTCGGCACGGCCTACGCCCGGGGGGAGCGCTGACGAAAATGCCGCTCCTTTCTCCTCTTCCCTGAAACAAAGACCCGAGATCCATGTCCAAGCTCAGACAGCCGACCTTTACGCTGACCACCGGTCCGGTGAACTGCTACCCGGAAGTCCTTCAGGGCCTCGCGCGTCCGGTGCTTTACGACTATGACCCGGTGTTTCAGGAGACTTACGAGCGGGTTTCGCGCAAGCTTTGCAAGGTCATGGCGACCGACGAACCGCCGCTGATCCTGCAGGGCGAACCGGTGCTCGGGCTGGAAGCGGCGGCGGCTTCCGCCGTCTCCGGCGAGGACACCGTGCTCAATCTCGTCTCCGGCGTCTATGGCGAAGGCTACGGCTTCTGGCTTCAGCGCTACTGCAAGGAGCTTATGGAAATCCGCGTGCCCTTCAACGAAGCCATAGATCCCGCCAGCGTGGAAAAAGCGCTTGCCGAGAGGCCGGATATCAAGGTTGTCGCCGTCTGCCACCACGACACGCCGTCGGGCACCATCAATCCGGTCCGGGAGATCGGTGAGATCGTGGCGAAGAGCGGCGCTATCTTCATCGTCGACGCCGTCTCTTCCTTCGGCGGCATGGACGTCCTGCCCAACGACATCAAGGCGGATATTTTCGTGACCGGCCCGAACAAGTGCCTCGGCTGCCCTCCCGGCCTGTCGCTGCTGTCTGTCTCCGATGCGGCCTGGAAGAAGATCGAGACGAATCCGACCGCGCCGTCGGCCTCCATTTTGAGCCTTTCCGACTGGAAGACCGCCCATAAGGCGACCGACCCGTTCCCTTTCACACCGTCGGTCGCGGAGATCAACGGTCTTGAGGCCGCGGTCGACCGGTACCTCGAGGAAGGAGCGCAGACGGTCTGGGCCCGCCATGCGCTGACCGCCCGGGCCTGCCGGGCCGGAGTGACGGCCATGGGTCTCAGCCTTTGGGCGGCCTCGGAGGATATTGCTTCGCCGACCGCAACGTCCGTGACATTGCCCCAAGGTGTGAGTGATGCCGCGCTCCGTGGAAAGATGCGGGAGACGTTCGGCGTCATGATTTCCTCCGGCCGGGGAGAAACCCATGACAAGCTCGTCCGGATCGGCCACATGGGTCCGACGGCGGAACCGCTTTACGCAATTGTGGCCCTGACCGCGCTCGGCGGCGCGGTGTCGGAGCTGACCGGCAAGGCCTACGATGTCGGCGCAGGTGTCACCGCCGCTATGGAGGTGATTGCCGCTGCCTCTTGACCAAATCAGTGGAACCGGACTTTTTTTGGTTGGATTTTCTGGATCGAATGCTCAAAAGGTTCCCTACTCAGGATAAATTCGGTATTTTCTAGCTCAGTTCAAAATGGAGTTCGGATGGCCTTAACAACCACTTCGCAACCGATTGAAAAGAAGATGAATTATTCTTCTTATTCAACAGAACTGCGTGAGGAATTTGCCTCGTTCACCAAAGGCAATATCGAATCTTTAAAAGAAAAATTTCCGCGGGAGGAAACACTTGACTAATTTGAGCATGGAAAAAAGTACTCAATCTTCAGACAACGGCACCTCCAATGCCCCCGACGCAGTCCCGAAGAAGCTCGGAAACCTGATCGAGAGCCTGCGCGACATCCAGCGCAGCGAAGGAGAACTTCCACCCGAGCGTGTACTGGCCGAGAAACTCGACGTGAAGCGGCATACGCTGCGCAAGGCCCTGCAGGTGTTGCGGGAGTTGGGGGAGGTCGAACCGGCCAAGACCGGGCGGCGTGCCAATTCTCCGAACGGTACGGTACAGAGCGGACGCATCGCCCAGTCGACCAATCCGCTGGAAGTCATGGAAATGCGCATGCTTCTGGAACCCGCCCTGGCGCGGCTGGCGGCACTGCGCGCGTCTCCGGCGGAGATCGAGCGGATCCTGAGTGCGGCGAAGTCTCCGGCCGGCATGAATCCGAGCGAGGCCGACCAGCTCTTCCACCGGGCGATTGCGGCCGGGTCGCGCAACAGCCTGGCCAGCGAACTGCACGTCCTGCTGCACCAGGTCCAGAACGACAGCCGTCTCCGCTTCGCCGACAGCGACAGCCAGACCACGCCGGAACGTGTCGCGGCGCGTGACGCGGAGCACGAAGAGATTGCCAGCGCCATCGCCCGGCGAGACCCGGACAGTGCGGAAAAAGCCATGTGGGAGCACCTGGCCGTGGTTCAACGCAAGATCATCAGCCGCCTTGGCGTCGGTTCCGTCGACGCCGCTTAGGTCCCATTCCCAACCGCAGAGGTTCATGGTCCATGGAAAAATACGATGTCCTTATTGTCGGCGGAGGGTCAGCCGGATGCGTTCTGGCGAACCGGCTTTCCGCAGACGGTCAAACGTCGGTCGCCCTCGTGGAAGCAGGGGGCAGACCGACGGATCCGGACATCGCAGTGCCGCAGATGTGGCCGTTCATCCAGGGGCGGGATTTTGACTGGTGCTACGAGACCGTGCCGCAGCCGGGAACGGCAGACCGGCGTCACGCCTGGCCGCGCGGCAAGGTTCTCGGCGGATCGAGCTGCCTGCATGCCATGGCCCATGTCCGGGGCCATCCGGACGACTTCAAGCCCTGGGCGGAAGCCACCGGCTCGTCCCGATGGTCCTATGAAGGCCTGCTGCCGGGCTTCATCAAAAGCGAGAATTTCTCGGAAGGGCGAACCGCCTATCACGGGACCGAAGGCCCCTTGCCCGTCTATCTTCCAGGTGCCGATGTCAACCCGGTGGTCTCAGCCTATATGCAGGCCGGGCAATCCCTGGGCGTTCCCAAACTGAGCGATCACAACGGCCCCAATCTGATCGGGACCACACCCAACTCGCTGACCATCCGAAATGGACAGCGGGTGAGTGTCGCGGATGCCTATCTGTTTCCGATCATGGGCCGCTCCAACCTGTCGGTTCTGTCCGGAACGTCGGTCCTGAAACTTCTGATGGACAAGGGCCGCGTGAGCGGCGTGGACGTCCTGCGGGACGGCAAGGTCCAGACGCTCATCGCCGACGAATACATCCTGAGCGGTGGCACCATCGCCAATCCCCTGCTTCTGATGCGCTCCGGGATCGGCCCGGAAGAGGATCTCGCGCGCATCGGCGTGCCGCTCCAGCTCCGGCGCGAAGCCCTGGGTCAGAACCTTCAGGACCACTTGCTCGGAGCGGGCAACGTCTACCGGTCCAAAAAACCGGTTCCGCCCTCGAAACTGCAGCTTTCAGAATCGCTCATGTATCTGAGCGCGGAAGACATGACCAAATCGGACGGCAAGCCCGACGTGGTACTCGGTTGCGTGACCGGGCCGAGCGTTTCGGAATGCTTCGAGGCACCGGCGCCCGGTGAGGCCTATACGCTCCTCTTCGGCGTCACCCACCCGACGAGCCGTGGCTTCCTGAAACCGACCGGCGCCGGCCTTGCCGACAAACCGGTGCTGGATCCCGCCTATCTGCAGACGGAGGTCGACAGGGCGCATTTCCGCCGCGCGCTGGAATATGCCCGGGCGGTCGGTCACAGCGAGAACATGTCCGACTGGCGGCTTGAGGAAGTGCTGCCCGGCAAGGACGTCCGGACCGCTGAAGAGTTCGACGCGTTTATCGCACGGGCCGCCATCACCCATCACCACCCGATCGGCACCTGCCGCATGGGTGCGGACGAGGAGGCGATCGTGGATGGCAACCTCAAGGTCAATGGGCTCGACAATCTGCACATCGTCGACGCCTCTGTCCTCCCCACGTTGACCTCCGGCCCTGTCCATGCGGCCATTCTCGCGGTCGCCGAAACGTTTGCAGCGGAGTTCCTGCAAACGTCGGATCTTCTCGACGTGGCGTAAACCGCGAATAGCGAGGCGTCGACGAGAACCGATAATCAGCCCGGAGGTTTCAAATAGCCGGTTCGAATTCGGCGCGCAGAGCCTTGCGCCGGATTTTTCCGAAGCCGTCCCGGGGCAGGTTGTCGTGGAACCGGAAGACCTTGGGAATTTCCTGGGAGCTCAGGTGACCGGCACAGAAGTCGTGCAAAGCCTTGCTGTCGAGGCTGCGCCCCTTCTTGGACACCACGCAGGCGACCATCTTCTGTCCCCACTCGCGATCGGCGATGCCGAAGACAACCGCGTCGAGAACATCCGGGTGGCGATGCAGCACCGCTTCCACGGTCTCGGGATGGACCTTGACGCCGCCGGTGTTGATCACGTCGTCGCGGCGCCCACCGAGATAGAGGTATCCCTCCTCGTCGAGCCGGCCGGTGTCGCCGATGGACTGGTAGCCGTCACGATCCCGTTTCGGCTCCGGGGCCTCCGGGCCAATGTAGCTGCTGCGGCCGGCGGTGTCGTCGGGAAGCATGAAGATCTCGCCGCTCTCGCCGGCAGGACGCGTTTGACCATCCTCGCCATAGATGCGGATTTGCGTTTCGAAGCCCCGGCCGACGGAGCCCCGGTGCGACAGCCATTCCACACCGGAGATGACTGTCTGCCCTGTGTTCTCGCCCGAGCCGTACATTTCGGTAACGCGTTCGGGGCCAAGCACCTCGATCCAGGCTTCCTTGAGCCAGGAGGCGCAGGGCGCCCCGGTGTGGTAAAGCGCGTGCAGGCTTTCCAGCGTCGCGCCGCTCTCCTTCAGGCGGTCCAGCATGCGGACCATCATCGTCGGAACCAGCATGGCGAAACCGACCTTGAACCGGTCGATGGCCTGAAGGGCGCGCACCGCATCGAAGCGTTCCATCAGCACCAGGGTGTTGCCCTCGAAGAGGCCGTTCTGGGCCCAGGTGAAGGGCGCATTGTGCGACATGGCTCCGCAAACGAGTTGCACCTGGTCACAGCGGAACCCGAGCCGGGGCGCGACGCGGCCCCAACTCTGTCCCGGAATACGCGTAAAGGGCCGGTCGTCCGCCATCATCTTCGGCAGACCGGTGGAGCCGCCCGACAGGACGATCTTGCCCGGCGCCGAGACGAGATCGTCCACCGGGGCCTCGGACATACCGGCGGCAAGCGCCTCGAAGGCCTCGAGCGTCATGTCCCCCGCTGCCGGATCGGGCGCAATCACCAGCCGCGCGCCGCTCCGCTCCCGCATGGCCCGGACCGCCTCCGGCCGCATGCCGGGGTCGAGCACCATGGTCGTGGCGCCGCAGCGCCAGACTGCAAGCGCCAGCGCCAGATGCGAGGGAACGTTGCCGACCGCAAAGGCGACAACGTCGTCCTGACCGACGCCCCGCTCCAGCAGCGCTTGGGCGAAACGGTCGGTCAGCGCGTTGAGGTCCGCCCAGCTCAGGGACGTTTCGCCGCCTCCGGCTGCCAGGAAGCGCACGGCTTCCGCCGCACCGCGCTCCTGCGCGAGCTGGCGCAGGCGCGCGCCGTAGCTGATTGGCGACCCGGTCATGCCTTCACTCCACACCTGTTGCTCACACTTCCTCGAAGAGGATTTCCTGAGCGCCTTCCCACAGGACCTTTGGCCCGATTTCGGAAAGCTTGTCCAGATTGGAGGTCAGCGTGATGAAGTGATTGCCGGCAAGCTGGCCCATCTTGGAAGCGAAATGCACGCCACCGTAGGCGAGCAGGATTTCCGTCTCCGAAATGCCGCCCGGATAGAGGATGAACTGGCCCGGCGCGGGAAAACTCGTGTGGTTCTCGTAGTCGACCCCGAAGTCGGTTTCGCCGAGCGGGATCCAGACTCCCTCGCCGCTCCAGCGCACATGCACCACCTGGCTCTTGTAGGGCAGTTGCGCGCGAAAGGCCGCGACGGTCCTGGGTGCCTTCTCCTCTTCGAAACGCGCGTCGAATTCGACACCGGCGATGGTGATCTTGAGATTTGCCATGATTTCTTCTTTTCCTTGAGATTTCAGTCGATAAGCCCGAACAGCCGCGGCAGGAACAGAGAGATGCCGGGAATGAAGGTGACCGCGATCAGGATGACGAACAGCCCGGCCAGCGGCCACAGAAGCTTGCGCGACACGTCCAGAACGGAGCGTCCGGCAACGCTGGAGGCCACGAAGAGGGAAACACCGTAGGGCGGCGTCACCGTGCCGATGGCACAGTTGAGGATGACGAGCAGCGAGAAATGCACCGGATCCACCCCCATCTGCGCGGAGATCGGCAGCAGGACCGGAACAATGATGAGAATGGCCGCGATGGTTTCCAGGAACATGCCGACGAAGAGGAACAGGATGTTGGCGATGATCAGGAAGACCACCTGGCTGGTGGAAACGCTGGCGATCCAGCCGCCAAGCACCTGAGGCACGTTGGCATTGGCGATCAGCCAGGAAAAGACGCTCGCCGTGCCGATGATCAGCATGACCGCCGAGGAGAGCGACGCCGTGCGCAACACCAAGCCCGGCAGGGCGGACAGCTTCAGGTCGCGGTAGACGAAGGCGCCGATCAGCAGGCCATAGAACCCGGAGACCGAGGCAGCCTCCGTCGGTGTGAAGACCCCACCGAGAATGCCGCCCAGGATGACGGCGGGCATGCCGGCCGCGGGAAGCGCGGCCCATGCGGTCCTTCCGAGACGGGCAAGCGTGAAGGCTTCGGTCTCCCGGTACGCCGCCCCGCCGTTGCGGGCCCTCAGGTACGAGATGACCATCAGCATCACGATACACAGGAGCCCCGGCAGGATGCCGGAAATGAACAACGCGCCGATCGACACGTTCGAAACCACCGCCAGGATGACCATGGTCAGGCTCGGCGGGATCACCTGGGCGATCGAACCCGCGCAGGCGATCAGCGCCGCACCGAAATCGATGTCATAGCCCCGGCGGCGCAACTGCGGCTGCATGATCGCGGAGATTGCCGCCGTGTCGGCCGAACCGGACCCGGAAATAGCGGCAAGACCCGCGGCCGCGACGCAGGACACCTGGTAGAGGCTTCCGACCACCCAGCCGATCAGCGCGGAGGCGAAATCGACGATGCGGCGGGAGATGCCGCCCGCATCCATGATCACCCCGGCAAAGACGAAGAACGGAATGGCCATCAGGGTGAAGGAATTCAGCCCGGCAAAGACCCGCTGGCTGACGATGGCCACCGGCACGTTGGTTGTCAGAACGAGGGACAGCACCGCCGAGGAGCCCAGGACAAAGACGACAGGCACCCCAAGAGCGAGCAGGAGAACGAAAGCGGCTGCGATGATCACCATCAGACTATCTCCTCCGCATCCGGCTCGGGTGGCGGGAACGGATCGTTCCAGCGCAGCATCACCGAAAGCAGCAGCTCAAGAGCCATGTAGGCCGCACCGACCGGCAGGCAGAGATAGATGTATTTCATGGGTATCCGCAGGGCCGGAGATGTCTGGAACTCTCCCATGCGCAGCAGTGGCTGGCTGCCCCAGGCAAGAACCGCCAGAAAGGACAGGACCACCAGCGCGATCGCGACCAGCGCGGCTCGCGCCCACGGCAGCGGCAGTCTCGCCGGCAGGATATCGATGGCGACATGCTGCCCCTTTGCAAGCGCGACCCCCGCGCCAAGCAGAACCAGCCAGATCTGGCTGAAGGTCGCGATTTCGGAGGCCTGCGCAATGGAATAGTTGAACAGGTAGCGCCCGGCCACCTGCACGAGGACCGCAACCATCATCACCGCGAAAAGCAGGATGACGACGGCGCTGACCGCGCGGCGAAGGGCAAGACAAAGGCGTTTCAGGAGCGTCAACATGCGCGGCTTTCGTCAGATGGCTGTCCGGCCGCGCGAAAACGGCCGGACAGATGCAGACATGGGGGCCTTACTGGACCGACTTCAGCATTTCGAAGATTTTCTTCTGCTTGTCGGTTTCCAGATACTTTTCCTGAACGGCGACGGCCGCTTCGCGGAAGGGCGCCGTGTCCGGATGGGTCATCTTCACGCCGACTTTTTCCAGATCGGCGAAGCGGGCGTTGTCACTGGCGAGATAGGCCGCACGCTCCGCCTTGCCGGCAGCAAGCCCGGCCTCGTCGAGCGCAGCCTTGATGTCATCCGGAAGCGCTTCATAGGCATCCTTGCCCATCACGACCGGTGCGACGAGTTCCAGCCAGCCGACCACGGCCCAGTCCGGCGCAACTTCATAGAACTTCTGGGAAAAGAAGTTGGTGTTGGCCGCCTCCGCGCCGTCGACCACGCCTGTTTCAAGAGCGCCGTAAAGCTCGGTGTAGGCAAGCGGTGTCGGGTTGGCGCCGAAAGCCGCGAACGTGTCCACATGGGCCGGGTTCTGCATGGTGCGGATCTTGAGGCCTGACATGTCGTCGATCGTCTCGATCGGCTTCTTGGTCATGATGTGGCGGGTGCCTGCGGAAAAGACCGTCAAAAGGTGAAAGCCCTTTTCGTCGAGGGCGGCCTGGATTTCAGCCAGGACTTCCGGGTTGCTGAGCGCCCGGTCCATCTGTTCGGCGTTCTCGAAGAGGAACGGCAGGGAGAATACGGCGAGGTCCGGAACGAAGTTCGCCAGCGTGGAGTTTGCCGTTACGGCAATATCCACCGTGCCCATCTGGGTTCCCTGGATGCTTTCCATCTCGTCGCCGAGCGTGGCGTTGTCATAGACCTCGATAACGGCTTTGCCGCCGGTCTTTTCCTTCAGGATCTCGGCCATCTCGCGCATGCCGACGCCATAGGGTTCGTCAGCATTGGCGTTGTGGCTGGCCTTCAGGGTGACTTCCTGCGCAATCGCGGGCATGGAGATGACGCTCGCGCCGAGGGCGAGGCAAAGGGCAAGGTTTGTAATCTTCATCTGTCGATCCTTGTCAGTGTTTCACTCTGGGAGGAGGGGAGATTTTCTCCGGTTGGGCGGTGTTTTCTTCCGGTACGCGACCGGCGTCAGGCCTCCGCCAGCAGCCCTGTGTTCTTCAAGATGGCGATCAGCCCGGCCCGCTTTGCCTCCGGCAGGGGCAGACGGGGCGGACGCGGCGTTCCGGCGGGCCGGCCGATCATCTCCATCGCCGCCTTGGTGGCCGCGACGTAAAGGTCCCCGGCAAGTTCGTTGATGAGCGGCAGGCTCCTGACGTAGAGCGCGCGGCCCTCGCCGGACCCGTCCACGGTGCGTTCATAGGTTTCGGCCGACAGCCGCGGAGCGATGTTGGCCATGACCGAGCTGTATCCCTCGGCGCCGGCCAGGTAGCTTTCCCAAGGGTAATAGCCCGCGAAAACCGTCATCCGCCCATCGCAGGCTTCCAGAAGTTCCGTCACCCGGTGGACGTTCTTGGAGGTGTCCTTGATGTAGGAGATGTTGTCGACTTCCGAGAGCCGTGCGACCAGATCCGCGGTCAGGTCCACATTGGCCGTGAACGGATTGTTGTAGAGCATCACGGGAACCGAGATGGCTTCGGCGATGCGCGTGAAATGGACAATCAGTTCCTCGTGCGTCGGCGAGGAATAATAGGGTGGCACCACCATGACGCCGTCCGCGCCCAGCGCCTCGGCCTCGCGGCTGAGATCGACGGCCTCATCGGTCCATTCCGCCGCGGTTCCGATCAGAACGGGCACCCGGCCGGAGGCCTGCTCGATCACGGTCCCGGCCACCGCGGTGCGCTCTTCCCGGGTCAGCGACAGGAACTCGCCCGTGCTGCCGAGCGGAATCAGCCCGTGCACGCCTTCCTCGATCTGCCAGTCGACATATCCACGCAGCGCCGCGAGATCGACAGCCCCTTCGGCATCGAACGGCGTCACGCAGACGGTGTAGCTCCCTTTGAACGTCATCAGCGCCCTTTCCGGCATCTTGATTGTATCTAAAATCTCTGAAATGAGCATTTACTCAATCAGATATTGAGTCAACTCGCTTCCCCGGCGACACTGCCGCCAAAGCCTGTATCGAAGGAGACGAAACATGCCGTTCATCGAAGTCATCGACCAAGACGCAACCGAGGAAATGCGCGAACTTGCAACGTCCGGAATGACGGAAGCCCTCTGCGACGCCTTCAAAATAAAGCCGGAAATCGTGACCTGCTATTATTTTTCGGCCCCCAACTATTCCTATGGACATGCCTCAAAATTTGGCAGAAATGCTGAAAATTTTCGCATGTTCATCAAGGTTCACGCCTTCCCCCGGCCGCAAGCGTCAAAGAACGAAGCCGCCAGGACCATGACCGAGGCTGTTGAACGGGCCTACGGCATCGACCCGAAACACATCATCGTCTATTTTTGCGACAGGGAACCCTCGGATGCCTTTCACGCCGGCCTCCCCTCGGCTTGACCACTCCCTCCGGGCTCGATTACGTTGTGATCAAATATTGGATCTAACTGCCAATTGGAGATCAAATTGGATCACTTCTATTCCGATGACCAGCGCATGGTCCGGGAGACCGCCCGCAAACTGTCCGACGACATCGTCGCCCCGGCTGCCGCCGCCATCGATCGTGACGACGTCTTTCCCCGCGCCGTCTACGAGGCGCTTGCGGAGCAAGGCCTCTTCGGCATTCCGCTCCCGGAAGCGGCCGGAGGCGTCGGGCTGGACGCGGCCACCGCCTGCATCGTGATGGAGGAAGTCGCCCGCGGCTCCGGCGCGGTCGGCAATGCCTTCGCCATTCCGGTTGAGGCAGCCCTCTTCCTTCATCATCACGGCACGGCGGACCACAAGAAGCTGATTGCCGGTATCCTTGAGGGAAAACTGATTCCGGCAACCGCCGTGACCGAGCCGGACCACGGCTCCGATGTCGCCGCGATGACGACCACGGCACGCCGGGACGGCGACGATTACATCCTCAAGGGAACCAAGGCCTGGGTCACCTTCGGCCAGGTGGCGGACGTGGTGATGGTCTTCGCCAAGACCGATCCAGATGCCGGTCACCGGGGAATCTCCTGCATCCTTGTCGAGACCGAACGCCCCGGCGTCATCCGCGGCAAGTCTGAAGACCTGCTCGGCATGCACGGGCTGGCCGAATGCATGATCACCTTCGACGATGTGCGCGTTCCGGCCGGCAATCTGATCGGACCCGAGCACGGCGCCTTCAAGATGGCCATGGAAAACTTCAACTTCTCCCGCCTGATGATGTCGTCCATGGCGCTCGGCATGGCCCAGGCCGCGATGGAGGACGCGGTCGCCTACGCTCAGGACCGCAAGCAGTTCGGCAAGCCTATCTTCGAGCACCAGGCCGTGCAGTTCATGATCGCCGACATGGCCAAGGACATCAC
The DNA here is from genome assembly GCF_017309185.1 of Roseibium aggregatum. Classification (GTDB taxonomy): domain Bacteria; phylum Pseudomonadota; class Alphaproteobacteria; order Rhizobiales; family Stappiaceae; genus Roseibium; species Roseibium aggregatum_B. Next base: position 201,997 of record NZ_JAEKJZ010000008.1, read on the forward strand.
GGCGGCCCGGCTGCTGATCCATCACGCGGCACGGCTCTACGATGCCGGCCATCCCATTGCCCTGGAAGCCGCGCAGGCCAAGCTCTTCACCACCGACATGGCCCAGGTTCACATTTCCAATGCCCTGCAGATCCATGGTGGAAACGGCTATTCCCGGGAATTCCGGGTCGAACGGCTGTTCCGCGACGTGCGTCTCAGCCAGATCTACGAGGGCACCAACCAGATCCAGCGCATGATCATCGCGCGCCAGGTGCAGAAGGCCTACGCATGAACCTTTATTACCGGGACATAGAGATCGGCGCGCGCTACACCACGCCGGCTCACACGATCACCGCGGAGGATATCGCCGACTTCTGCCGGCTTACCCGCGACCACCATCCGCTTCACACCGACGCAGCCTTTGCGAAGGCTGCCGGTTTCCCGACCATCATAGCGCATGGCCTTTACGGCCTCGCGCTGATGGAAGGCCTGAAAACGGAACTGCGCCACTATGAGACCAGTTCCATCGCCTCGCTCGGCTGGAACAACGTGCGTTTCGTCAAGCCGATCCTGGCCGGCGACACGGTTCATGTGGAGATGGAGTTCATCGCCAAGCGCGAAAGCAGCTCCCGTCCGGCCGGTGTGATCACCGAAGCTGTCCGGCTTCTGGACGCGGATGGCGCCCTGCTGATCGATGCCGAGCATATCTCCTTGATCCGCATGGCACCTTCATGAAATATCGCCGCATGTCAGATGAATCCCAGCCTCTGGATGCGCCGCAGAACTCCGTCGACCAGGCAACCTCCCTCATTCGCGAGGAAATCTTCGCGGGCCGCCTTGCGCCCGGTGAGCGCCTGAAAACGGCGGAACTGGCGAAGCGGCTCGGTTTCTCGACCATGCCGCTGCGCGAGGCTCTCCGGAAACTCGAGGGGGAGGGGCTCGTCGAGATCGAGCCCAACCGCGGTGCGGCTGTCCGCCAGCTCGACCGCGCCTATATCACCGATCTCTTCGAACTGAACACGGAACTCAGGATCTTCGCGGTCCGGCGCGGCATGGCTTCGCTAACGCTGGAAAGGATCCGCGAGCTGGAGGCACTCGCCGCCAGATACCGGGAGCACCTGGCCGCCGGAGAGGATATCGAGGCAATCGAGACCAACCGGCTCTTCAACGCGCGGCTGGTCGAGTTCGGCGGCAACAGGGAAGCGCTCCGGGTCTTCCTGCGCGGCTGGGACACGATCTTCGCCTTTCGCCGGGGCTACGGCTACGGCACCGGGCGCCGCCGGGTCATGGCGGAAGAGATGCAGCTGCTCGTCGACGCACTGCGCCGCCAGGATGCCGCCGTCGCCGAGGCCATCCTGCGCATGCAGAACGCGGCAATGATGGAAGATCTGATTTCGCGGTTCACCCCGGCCGGTTAGAGCGCGTCGCGCCGAGCCGGAAAATTCCTGCAGCGCGATTTGCTCCAGGCATCAGTTCTGGAACGCCCGGCTCGTGCCGCGTTCCAGATAGACGCCTTCGCCGGGCTTGCCCGTCACCTCGCCGTCTTCGAACACGGTCGACCCGCGCAGGATCGTCCTGACCGGCCATCCCTTTATCTCGAGCCCCTCGTAGGGCGTGTAGTCGCAGTCATGGTGCATCAGCGACTGCGACATGGTTACCTCCCGCTCCGGATCCCAGAGCGTGATGTCCGCATCGGCACCGACCGCGATCGTTCCCTTTCGCGGATAAAGCCCGAAGAGCTTCGCCGGGTTGGTCGCCGTCAGCGCAACGAACCGCTCCAGCGAAATGCGTCCCTTAGAAACCCCTTCGGAGAAAAGGATCGGCAACCGGGCTTCAACGCCGGGAATACCGTTCGGCACCCAGCGGAACGATGTGCGCGCGCCTTCCACATCCTTGCCCTTGCTGTCCTCGAAACGGAACGGGCAGTGGTCGGAGGAAAAGATGTCGAAGGTTCCGTCGCGCAGGCCTTCCCAGATGGCCTTCTGGCTGTCCGCGTCGCGGGGCGGCGGAGAACAGACGTATTTCGCGCCTTCGAAATCCATGTTGAGACCTTTCAGGTCCTCCGCGGTGAGCGCGATATACTGCGGGCAGGTCTCGGCAAAGACATTCATGCCCCGCTTCTTCGCCCACTGGATCTGCTCCATGGGATCGCGGCCCGAGACATGGACAATGGTAATCGGAACATCGGTCAGTTCCGCATGCGAGATGGCGCGATGCGTCGCCTCGCGCTCCACGCTCTGGGGCCGGCTTTCGGCGTGATAGTAGGGCGCTGTCTTGCCGGCCTCTTCCAGGCGCTTGGCCATATACTTGATGGCGTCGTAGCCTTCGGCATGCACCATGACCATCGCCCGCTCGCGCCGGGCGAGGTCGAAGACGTCCAGCAACTGAGCATCGTTCAGCACCATGTCGTCATAGGTCATGAACACCTTGAACGAGGTGTATCCGGCCTTGACCAGTGCGGGCAGCTCCTGGCCGAGAACCTGGGGCGTCGGGTCGGTGATGATCAGGTGGAAGGACGTGTCGATGTGGCACTTGCCTTCCGCCGCCGCGTGGTAGGCTTCCACGGCTTCCCGCAGTGACTGTCCGCGCTGCTGCAGGGCAAAGGGCATGACGGTGGTATTGCCGCCGGCGGCCGCCGAACGCGTCCCGCTCTCGAAACCGTCCGCCATGACGACCCCGCCACCCTGCGGCTGCTCCAGGTGCACGTGAGCGTCGATCCCGCCGGGCAGCGCAAGCAGCCCCTCCGCATCGATCTCGTTTTGCGCCGGTCCGGCATCCTCCGCAATGACGACGATACGGCCGTCCCGGATACCGATGTCCGCCCGGATGCGGTCTGCGGCGGTTACGATCTCCGCGTTGCGGATGACGGTGTCGAGCATGTTCTGATTTCCGAAGCTGGGAATGAATTGGCCGCCACGCCAAACCGCGCTTCACGCGTCCGGCGGTGCAACGCGGTGCTGAGTATGACGGAGGGGCCCGCCGCAATCATAGATAGACGCAGCGGGCCCCGGCTGCATCACTTTCCGGTCAGGGCGCCGAAGAGAGCCTTCTGGCCGTCGGTCGTGAGCTGGCTTTCATAGAGCGGCTGGGACGCTTCAATGAACGGCTTTGTATCGGGCGTCGTGATCGTCACGCCATGCTCCTTGAAGGAGTCGAGCAGCGGCTGCTCCATGTCGACGACATACTGGCGCTGCCACTTGGCCGCTTCGGAACCGGCTTCCATGAGAGCCGTCTTGATCTCTTCCGGAAGGGCGTCGAACGTATCCTTCTTCATGGTTACCGGCGCGGTCATGTTGAGCCAGCCGACCAATGCGAAATCCGGTGCGACTTCGTAAAACTTCATGCCGTCGTAGCCTGTGGAAGCCCCTTCCGCACCATCGACGACGCCGGACTGCAACGCGCCATAGAGTTCCGAATAGGACATCGGCGTCGGGTTGGCGCCATAGGCACGGAAGGCTTCCACATGGACCGGGTTCTGCATGGTGCGGATCTTCATGCCGGAAAGATCGTCGATGCTGTTGATCGGCTTGGAGGTCATCAGGTGACGGATGCCGGAGGAGAAGACAGCGATGAGCTGGAAACCGGAACCGTTGGCGGAGTCCTCAAGCATGCCCCAGTTGGCGTCGACCTTCTCGCCGAGCGCGGGGATCGACGGGAACAGGAACGGCAGGTCGAAGACCTTGTAGTCCTCGACGTAGTTGGACAGCATCGCGTTGGAGGTCATGCCCATGTCGAGCGAGCCGAGCATGACGCTCTCGACCGTCTGCTGCTCGTCGCCGAGCTGTCCGCCCGGATAGATCTCCAGCGTGGCGGCGCCGCCGGTCTTTTCCTCCAGCAGGTCCTTCATCTTCTGCAGGCCCTTGTCCTGCACCTCGTCCGCGGCGTTGGTGTGTGCCACCTTGAACGTATAGTCGGCGGCGATGACAGGCGTGGCGGTGAATGCGGCAAGCGCCGCAACGGTAGCAATTACCCTCTTGTACATTTGCTTTTCACTTTCTTTGGTTGGAAGGAAGGTTGGATTCCGCCTCAGTTGAGAAGCGAGGGAAGCCAGAGCGAGACCGCCGGCACGAAGGTCACAAGAACCAGTGCAATCAGCATGCAGGCCAGGGGCAGCCAGACTTTTCGGGACACCTGCTCGATGCGCCGGCCCGCGACGGACGAGGCGACATAGAGACAGATGCCATAGGGAGGCGTGATCAGACCGATCGACAGGTTAAGCGCGGTGATCACGCCGAACTGGACGGGGTGGATACCGTAGCTCTGGGCGATCGGCAGCAGGATCGGCAGCAGAATCAGGATCGCCGAGATGCTTTCCATGAACATGCCGACGACCAGCAACAGGATGTTCACAATCAGCAGGAACGCGACCGGACTGTCGGTGACGCCCGTCAGCCAGCCCTTCAGCAGGGCGGGAAAGCCCTGGGTCGCGATGATCCAGGTGAACACCGACGCGGTCGAAATGATGATCAGCACCGTGGCCGAGAGGCTGATCGCCCTCAGGAAGATCGCCGGCAGATCACGGATGTGAAGTTCCCGGTAGATCACCATCGTGACGAACAGCGTCGTGAAAAGCGCAACGCAGGCCGCCTCGGTGGCCGTGAAAATCCCGCCGACAATCCCGCCGATGATCACCACCGGCACCAGCAGGCCCGGCGCGGCTTCCACGAAACCGTCGCCAAGACGCTTCAGCGTGAAGGGTTCCGTGTCGCGATAGGCCTCGTCATCGCCCCGGCTGGCATAGATCCAGCAACCGGCCATGAGGCTGACCATCACGATCAGGCCGGGCACGATCCCGCCGAGGAACATCGCCCCGATGGACTGGTTCGAGGTGATGGCGATCACGATCATGACGATGGATGGCGGAATGATCGATGCCAGAGATCCGGAAGCCGCTATGACCGAAGCGGCAAGATCGATATTGTAGTTCCTCTTGCGCATTTCCGGTGTCATGACGGCGCTGATCGCGGCCGTGTCGGCGGAGCCGGACCCGGAGATTGCAGCCAGCCCGGTGCCTGTGACGATCGAGACCAGATAAAGGCTGCCGCTGATCCAGCCGACAAGCGCACTGGCAAGATTGACGAAACGGCGCGCGATCCCGCCGGCGTCCATCAGGAGACCGGAGGCGACGAAAAAGGGAATCGCCATCAGCGTGAACGAGTTGATGCCCCCGTAGACGCGTTGCGCGACGATCGAAACCGGGGCCGTCGTTGTGACCTCGATGGCGACGAGCGCCGCGATGCCGAGCGCAAGAACGATCGGAACGCCGGAAACGAGGAGAAGAAGGAAACCGCATGCTGCCCAGATCATGCCGCGGCTCCGGTTTCGTCTTCCGAGGCAGCCTCCCGGCCGGGATGCAGCACCCGCGGGAAAGTAACGATCGCCGTCTCGATCAGGAAGTAGCCAAAGCCGACCGGCAGGGCCATGTAGGGGATCGCCATGGGGATCTGCAAGGCGGGCGACTTCACGATGAAACCGATCGCCAGCATGGACAACGATCCGACAACGACCACTCCCAGGAACCAGAGGCTCAGCAGCAGCCCCGCGCCGATGCAGATGCGCTGGATGACAAGCGGCGCCTTTCGGATCAGCAGGTCGACGCCGACATGCTGATTGTATCGCATGGCGATGCCCGCCCCCAGAAGCGTCAGCCACACCTGGGCGAAGGTCGCCGTTTCCTCGCTCCACGCGATCGAATAGTTGAAGAAGTAGCGACCGACGATCTGCGCGAGAATGGCCAGGGCCATATACGCGAGCAGAATCAAGGCCACCACATCGACCAGCCGGCGCAGGATATTAAGGCAGACACGCAACAGTGCGAGTGGCCCGGGCGTGCCGGTGCGGTTCGCGACCATCTTTTCTCCGCTTGCTCACTGCCGCTCGCACGACGGCGAGCGGAATTCATCTCAAGGCAGTTGCCAAATCACGCTCTGGGCATTTTTTAGCACCGCTCAACTTTGTGGCAGGTTACCAACAATGACGGCGCGAGAAAGACGGCAAACTATAAATAAACTGATAGCAAGTATTTATCGCTCTGATTTTTTTGGCAATTACTCGCTCGCTTCGATAAATGATGAGTAAATCAAACATCGTAAGTACAAAATATAGGCAATTGATGACTTTTGCAGCATCAAAACGTCCGGAACCCGGCGTCGTTTCTCCCGATTACGGTCTTGCCTTCTGCCTGTTCGGCCGGGCGGAAGCGGTGCTTCTGGCGCGCGGGGCCGGCTTCAGCTTCGTCGTCGTCGATATGGAACACGGGCCGCTCGGCATATCCGAACTGGGTCAGATGGCCGCCGCAGGTCTCGCGAGCCGGTTTCCCGTGTACGGGCGCGTGACGGGCCCTGGTTCGCCTGACGTGGCGCGCGTTCTGGATTGCGGCGCAACCGGTGTCATCGTGCCTCATGTGGACAGCGTGGAGGATGCCCGGCGTGTCGTCCGCGCCTGCCGGTTCCAGCCAACCGGCGCGCGCGCGCTTCCAGGCCCTTTGCCCGCGTTCGAGTATCACGCGCTGCGCGCCGAGGAGCTTTGCGACAGGTCCGAGACAAGCACTCAGGTCATAGCGATGATCGAAAGTGCGGCCGGCCTCGATGCCGTTGAGGAAATCGCCGCAACGCCCGGCATCGACGGACTGATGATCGGCAGCAATGACCTTGCCGATGGCATCGGCCTGCGCGGCCAGCTTCACCATCCGGACTTTCTTTCCGCCTGCGCGCGCATCTCGACAGCGGCCCTGGCGAACGGCTGCACCTACGGCATCATGGGACTGCCGAGGGACCTGGTCCGATCGCACGCCCTCGACCTGGGGGCCACGCTTGTCGTCGCCACGAACGAAACGAATCTCGTTGCGGAGGGCGGCGCCCTGCTGCTTGACGGACTGCGCCGGGAGACGGTCTCCCGGGTCACCCCTTGACCGATCTGCACGCACCGGCTCCAGGGTCGCAAAAACGCACCGCGGCACGTCGGATCATGAACCGGAACGCTGGCTCACCGTCCTGACCTCGGTGATCCTGTTCGCCGCGTGTTCCCGGAAAGCACTGATGAACCGCAGGATCTGCCGCGAGCGCGGCTTGGTCTTCAACAGGGCGGCCGAGAGCTCAAACCGCAAGGCAGGTTCATATGGACGGACGACAAGCCCCTGCCGCATCGCGCTGAAGGCGGACAGTTCGTCGACAACGGTGACACCCCAGCCTTCGCTCACGATCCGCGCAGCCGCGTTCATGAAACGCGTTTCGATCGCCGGGCTGTACTCGAACCCGCTGGCACGGAAGCTGTCGGCAAGCATCAGGCCGACCCGGTTGGCTGTCTGGGGTCCGACGAGCGGGCGGTCGCGGAGATCGCGCGGCGTGATCACATCGAGGTTCGCGAGCGGATCGTTCTCGCTGCAAAGGCACACCGCGCTCAGTTCATCGATCAGTTCGTAGTCGAGTGCCTGTCGCTCGTAGGCGGACATGACAAAGGCGACGTCGGCCAATCCGTTTTCGACGACCTGCAGAACACTGTCGAGCGGCCGGGTCTCGAGCGAAATCTGGATGCGCGGGTATTCTTCGGCATATTCCGCGATGACGCGCGGCAGCAGGGCCTCGCTCAATTCGGCGGTCGAGGCCACGCGGATGCGTCCGATCCTGCCGAGCCGCAGGTCCGAGGCACGCTGGTTTACCGCGTCGCGCAGCATGAAGAGCGGCTCGGACTCCTCCAGCAGGATCAAGGCCTCTTCCGTCGGCGACAGCCGATTGCTCACCCGCTCGAAGAGAGGGAAGCCAAGCACCGATTCGATATGGCGGATGGTGTTGGAGATCGACGGCTGGGACATGCCCAAACGCTCTGCCGCCCCCACAGTTGTGCGGTACTGAACCACGGCCCGCAGAATTTCGAGCTGTCTGAGATTCAGCATGTTCGCAACCGGTATCCCTGTTACAGAGAAGCCGCTTCACTTTGCGTCAGCCGGATACGGCGGAAGTTGCGTATCTTGTCGCTGAAGGGCCCGAAGCCCTTAATAGCATTGAACTCCGGGGTTTCATAGGCTTCCGGGCCCGTGATCGTATAGATCGCCACGTGGCGGGGCCCGCCCTCGATGCATTTCTCGCGGCGCGCATCCAGCCAGCCGGGACAGGCCAGGATGTCCGGTATGTGCCGGGTCTCATACCATTCGTCGAAGGCCGCCTCATGCTCGGGATCGATATCGACAAAGACGATGTGGGTCTGGGTTTCGCTCATGGGATCAGGTCCAGGCAGGGGCGCAGCGCATTCATCAGGGCGCTCAGTTCGGCGGTTTCGATCCGGGGGGTCGGACGGCGGCAGGCGGGACTGGAGATCCGCCCCAGTTCATGAAGGCAGGCCTTCAGGCGCGCGGCGGCCAGATGGCCCGGCGCCTTGTAAACAAGAGCGGCGAAATCGAAGAGAGCGGAGTGGATCCCGAGCGCAGCTTCGATCCGCCCTTCCCGCACATTCTTGTCCAATGCGGAGATCAGCTCCGGCACGACGGCCGAAAGACTGACCGCGGAGCCGTCGCTGCCGATCATGAAACAGGAAAAGAGATGTTCGTCGCCGGACGCCATCACGGCCACATCGGGACGAAGTTCGCGCGCGATCCTGCGGGTGGTCTCATAGGCCCTGGTTTCCCAACTGCCTTCCTTGATGCCGACGACCGCCTCGATTTCCAGAAGGCGGCGCAGCACGTCCGGTTTGTAGGCCGTGTGGCCGGCGCCGACTGAGCCCTGGAAGAGGTAGACCGGCGCGCCGGTCAGCTCGGCAATGCCCCTGTGATGGTCGACGACGGACCGGGGATCGGCTCCAAGAGCCCAGGAGAAAGGTGCGAAGACCATGACGGCATCCGCACCGGCTGCCAGGGCCGCCCTGGCGTCTTCGGCCGCAAAGCGGGTGTTTTCCGAACTGACGGCCACGAGAATGCGCCGGCCGGGGGCAACCGAGCGCGCCACCCGCACCACGTCGCTCTGCTCCGAGCGTGTCAGGTGGATGCCTTCCCCGGCATGACCGTTCAAGAGCAGTCCGGCCTGGCCGGGGTCCGCCAGAACTTGCGTGAAATGACGCTCTAGGCTCGCGTGATCCAAGGTCCCGTCTTCAAGCATCGGGCAGATGGTGGCCGCGTAGAGCCCGCCGCTCTCTCCCGCCGTCATCACATGACCTCCGCTGCAACGAGCGCCTTGCGCAGGCCATCGCGTATCTCGCCGGATTGCGGCAGCAGCGGCAGGCGCGGAGCGGCGTTCTTGATGATGCCCATCATCTCCAGCCCGTCCTTCATCCTCGTGTGCATGTCGATCACCGGCGCCGGCCCATAGATGGCGCGAACCACCGGATAAAGCCGGTCGTTGGCGGCGCGCATGGCAGCGAGGTCCATGGCTTCCGACGCCTTCCAGAGATCGGCAAGCAGGCCTGGAACGAGGCTTGCGAGCCCCGACAGGATGCCGTCGCCGCCAAGGGCCACCTGGGAGAAGAACCAGTGAAAATTGGAGGGAAGCAAGGCCACGTCCGGTGCCGCATCCTTCAACGCCCGTCGGTTCTCGTCATAGGCGAGCATGGTCGCCGAGCCTTCCTTGACCGCGATCACCTCCGGCACTTTCGCGACTTCGGCAAGAACGGGCGTGGACAGGCCGAAGCCGGAGGCAATCGGAAACTGGAAATGGGAGAGCGGCATCTGCAGCTCGCGGCCGAGCCTTTCGAACAGCTTTACGGCCGCCACGGTTCCGGCATTGCCGCCGCCGAGCGCTTCGGCCGGAAAGATCACCGCGACGTCCGCGCCTGCTTCGCGGGCGGCCTCGGCCTGGCGGAGCGCATCCGGCAGGCCGGTCGGCACCACACCGGCAAGCAACGGCCGGTCCTTGCCGATGTGATCGCGCGTGCGCCGGATGACGTCGTCCCGTTCCTGGTCGGTCAGGGCGGTCGCTTCCCCGGCATGACCGTTCACGAAGATGCAGTCGGTCGTCTCGGGCCGCGCACAATGGTCGAGAACCGCGGCGTAGCCATCCCAGTCGATCGCCCCGCTCTCGTCGAAGGGCAGAACGGTGGCCACGGTGATGCCGCGAAGATCCTTGCCGGTCAGGGTCATGTAGTTACTTTCTTTCTCGGAAATTTCAGGGTGGCATCGGCCTTGAGAACCTCGAGGCCTTCCTCGTTTCTGGCCGATGCCTGCCAATCGACGGTCCGGTTTTCCTCGTCCTTGGAAGAAATCCAGATCTCGAAGGTGATCGTGTCGCCGTAGCGCACGGCGCCGGTAAACCAGAAGCTGTCGCGGATCGAGACGCCAAGCGTTCCGACCAGTTCCGCCGTCAGCACGGAAGTGCATATGCCGGCCACCAGGATGCCCGGAGCCAGGCGTTCGCCGAACCGTGTGCCCGACGCGTAGTCCTCGTCCACGTGAACGGGGCCGAAGTCCCCGGTCGCGGCGATATACATCGCGCCGTCGGCCTCCGTCACGGTCTTGGTGACGGACACCTTGTCACCGACGTTCAGCTCATCGATCTGGCGGATGTCATACATCGGCGGATACAGACGCCATCGACGCCTCGCCCTCGATTACGGTGTCGTCACCCACCGTTCCGGACAGAACGAAGGCAAGCGTGTCTCCGACCGTTTCCAGGGTCGCGGTCGCGGCAACGGTCTCGCCGAGGACGAGCGCGCGGCTGAAGCGGAAGGAAATCGCCGAAATGCGCCAGCCCGGGCCTGCCAGCCGGGAAAGGGCGGTGGTGAACAGCGCGCCGGCGGCGAGCTCGAACACGGCCATGTCAGCAAGGCCCTGCGACTGCGCCTGCCGGCGGTCCACGTAAAGCCCGCCGAGATTGCCGGAAATGCCGGTAAAGAATCCCTGTTCCGCGACGCTCATCGTCTTGCGGAAGGTGATCGACTGACCTTTTGTCAGAGTGTCCTGAGTCATCGTCGTCTCTTGATTTTCCGAAAAGATCTATGCAAGGGCTGGATATCAGAGCGTCAGTCCGCGCTTGATCACCGAGCGCGCGATCAGCATGCGGTGGACTTCGGAGGTGCCGTCGTAGATCCGCGTCACGCGGGCATCGCGATAGATACGCTCCAGCGGCAGCTCCTTCGTGAAGCCGTAGCCGCCAAACACCTGGATGCCCCTGTCGGCGACGCGGCCGAGCATTTCGGATGCCTGCACCTTGACCATGGAGACCTTGTCGCGCGGATCCAGGCCCTGGTCGACTTCCCAGGCGGTGTTGAGCACCATCATCCGCGTCGCGAAGATCTCCATCGCGCTGTCGGCGATCATCTGCTGCACCATCTGGAAATCGCCGATGGGCTGGCCGAACTGCTGGCGGGTCGCCGCATGCTCGCGCATCATTTCCAGGACCCGGCTGGCCATGCCGACAGCCCGTGCGCCGATGTGCCCGAGGCGGATACCGCCCACGTTCGCCATCATGACCTTGAACCCGTTGCCGACCTCACCCAGCACATTGGCTTTCGGCACGCGCACGTCATCGAAGTTCAGTTCCGCGTGGCCATACCCGCGATGGCCCATCATCGGCTGATTGCGGGCGACTGTGAACCCGGGCGTATCTCTGTCGACGATCAACAGCGTGATGCCGCCCCGGGCCCGCTTTTCCGCATCCGTCACCGCCATGACGATGACATAGTCGGCGATGTCGCCGTCGGAGATGAAGTGCTTTGTGCCGTTGAGCACCCAGGCGTCGCCCTCGAGGGTGGCAGTCGTCCTGATCGCGGCCGCGTCCGACCCGGCCCCCGGCTCGGTGATCGCCATGGCGCAGATCTTGTCCCCCCTGACCGTGGGATAGAGATACTTGTCGCGAAGGCCCCCCTCAAAGGCCTCGAGCATCGGGTACACCTGACCGAAGATACGCCGGATCAGGGCGTCCGATGTCTGGCCGAGCTGCTCTTCCACCAGGCACATGTCGAGCACGCCGAGGCCGCCGCCGCCGACCTCCTCGGACATGTTGAGCGCATAGAACCCGAGCGACTGCGCCTCGGCCTTGACCTTCGCGAGCGCCTCGGGAGGGATCTGCGCGTTTTCTTCCGTGACGGTCTCGAGCGGCTGGACCTTTTCGCGCACGAACCGGCCGACCGCATCGGTCACCATCTTCATTTCTTCGGAGATCGAGAAATCCATCGATCGAATGCTCCTGTTCTTCTTGTTGTTATGAGGACGTGCGCATCTTGTCGGACTGGACGACAACGCTATCCGCGAGCAGCCGCTCGATCTCTTCGTCCGCGTATCCGGCCTCGGCCAGCACTTCCCGGCTCTCGCCGCCGAGTGCAGGCGGCAGCCTCCGGACCGGCGGGGTCTCGCCGTCGTAACGCACCGGATGCGACAGCATCACCAGGGGTTCGCCGGATCTGGACGGCATCTCGGTGAAGGCTTTCAGGTGCCCGACCTGGGGATTCGATCTGAGTCCGTCGTAGTCCTGAACAACCTCATGCCAGACGCCGGCTTCGCCGAGTTTGCGGATGGCCTCTCCGGTGCTGAGGCGCGCCATGCCCTCACACACCTTCGTGGAGATTTCTCCCCGCCGGTCAAAACCGTCCTTTTCGGAAAACTCCTGAAGCGCCGGCAGGTCCAGCGCCTTGGCCAGATCCGGAGGCGTCGACATGGAAATCATTACATGACCGTCGGACGTCGCATAGATGCCGTAGGGCGCCGGACTGAACCAGTTGGCCATGCCTTCCGATCCGCGCGGACCGGCGTGGTCGGCACCGTTCATCCAGGCCGTGATGGACTCGCCCTGCAGATCCATGGCGGCCTGCAGCATGTTGACCTCGACACGCCGGGCAACGCCCTTGCGCTCGCGCTCGAAGAGGGCGGCGATGATCCCGGCAACCGTGAGAGCCGCCGCGTGATGATCGATCGGCACGGAGCCAACAGCGACGGGGCCATGTTCCATGCTCCCCGAGTGAGCGGCTAGGCCTGCCATTGCCTGCAGCAGCACGTCCTGTCCCGGGCGTTTGGCATAGGGTCCGTCCGCACCGTATCCCGTCGTTGCCGCATAAATGATCCCCGGGTTGATCCTGCGCATTTCAGGCTCGGAGAGACCGAGCTTGTCGAGCGTTCCAGGGCGGAAGTTTTCCATCAGGACATCGGCGCCCGCGATCAGGCGTTTGGCGACGGCAATGCCTTCCGGCGACTTCAGATCGATCGCGATGGAACGTTTGTTGCGGCCGGTCGTGATGTGATTGACGGAGGTGTCATCGACATACCGGTTCGCGACGGCCCAGTTCCGCTGGAAAGCACCGGTCAGCGGCTCGACAGCGATGACATCCGCACCCAGATCCCCCAGATGCTGGGCGGCCGCGGGTCCGGACAAGAAATGATTGAAGCTCAGCACACGAATGCCGTCGAGAGCGCCCATAAACAGTCTCCAGATGATTGAAGACAAAGGCTAGGGCAGTTGCCGGCGGGTTGGAATATAGCTGTCTATGATATTGCAGCCTGAGAAAATTCATATTCTGAATAGAGTTCGCTAACTTTCGGCCCTGTATGCGAGTGAACCGCCGCCAGATTTCCACCTCCAGGGCGATCCTCTGTCCGCCGCCGATGCACATTGTTTTGATATTTCGGGGTCGACCTCCGATACATCCTGACGGGAGCTTTATGCGAATGGACTGGAACGCGGCATGAGCGCGCACGGATTCGATCGCCGCTTTCCGTGCCGAGCCCAGAACGACAAAACCCCCAGGAGCTTTCGCTGCCGGGGGTTTTGTTTGTATCGCGATGATTTTGTATTTTTTGTGCTGTTTGGCTTTTGGCCAACAAAAAACCCGGCGCGGGGCCGGGTTTTTTTTATTGGTTGCGGGAGCAGGATTTGATGTTTTCTGCCCCGTTGCGTCGGGCATAGCTGTGCTTCCGGGGACCCCGTCAGGATCAACTCCTCGACCCCGCGCGCAGAAAAACCAAAGGCCGCCCTGATGGACGGCCTTTGGTTTTTCTGGTTGCGGGAGCAGGATTTGAACCTGCGACCTTCAG
>NZ_JAEKJZ010000009.1 GCF_017309185.1 Roseibium aggregatum
AAGATCAGCGTACCTGCGTAACCCTTACTTAAACCAACAAAACCCCAAAAGGCTCCATTAGTCCGCAAGGCCAACGCCGCCTACGCTTCCCTTCCTTCAATACCAAATTGTCAAAGAACCATTCGCAAGTCACGAATGCGGCCGTTAAGAGGCCTTCAACCAAAGACGTCAAACCTCAATCCGTTTCCGGATCTCATGGAAGAATTTGTCTGGTAGGACCGACAGAATGCAACGCCGCGATGGCGGCGACGCCGTCGATGGAGGGCGTTATACGCAGGGCCCGATCCGGAGTCAACAGACTTTGTCAAAAAAGATTCACAGAACGAAATGCTGCGGGAATCCGCTCGCGCTATCAGGTGGTTATAGGCGTTCCCTGCGTTTTGAGCGGACAAAAAGCGGCAGACTGATAAGACTGACAACAGGGCCTCGAAAAATGACATATCCTCACCGCGGAAATGCCGCATGAAAGAGACCGCGCATGACCATAGAACGGACAAATTTCGAATTTACGCAAAAAATCGGGCTTTGGCCTTTGGTCGAGACCGGTGGGCAGCCGGTTGGAAACAATTGACCTTTTTAATCAAACACTGCATTTAGCAGGTTCTGTTTTAGACGGACGCCGTCCTTCGGTTTCCTCTTGTGTCATGCGCAAGCAGGAATAGACGGCCCGCAAGCGACATGGGGAACCGGACAGGACAAATGCATTTTGGCCCTTTCCATAGCTCTCAAACCATTCGCGTCGAGCTCGGCGATGAACCGCCGCTTCGCGGCTATGAGGGACGCAGCGGTTTGTCGGAGCGGCGACAGGTCTCTCTGCGCTGGCTGACGGGAACCGTTTTGACCGGCGTCACATCGCTGGTGCTCATGGGCGGCGCTCTGATGGCCGCGCTCGACGGTCAGTACAGCGTCGAAGCCGCCCCGTCCTCCGACGCCTACCTGAATGACTTCGGATCTTCCGGTGGCAGCGGTCGCAAGGGCGACCGGATCCTCAAGACCACGGCCGAATATTCCAGCAAGCATGTCATCGACGTCAATGTCGTGACGCGCGAAGGCGGCAAGGAGTATATCGGCGTCCGCCCTCACATCTTCGTCAGCGCGACCCTCGCGACGCGAAAGGACCCGGAGCTCGCAGACCGTATTCCGGCCTTCAATCCCATGAACATGTTCGCCGACAACCAGGACGAGGATTTTGCGCCGGGCACCGACGATGTCCAGACCTCACTGATTGCCGATTCGCTTTACGGGGCGAAGCTGGAAAACGAAGTCAGCATCAGTCTCGCGCCCTTTCCGGAATTCAGCTCCGAAATCGATCCGGATCAGACACCGTCGGAAGCCGCGGTTGAATTGAAGGTGCGCGAAATCGCAAGAACCCTGTCCCTGGACACGGTCGAGACCGCCGCCAAGAACCTGGTCGATCCGGGCCGGTTCGACTTCAATCTCGCCCTGCAGCCGGATCTTGAGCGCTATGCGGTTCGCATCACGCCCGAAAACGTCTCCTTTGTCTCCAAGCGGGACGAGGAAATCCGATTTGCCGGAATGGACGAAAGCATCGTTCCGGTCACGGAAGACCAGGATCTCGTCAATGTCCTGCTGGACTATGAGGCGACGGAGACCGAAGCCCAGTCGATTGCCTCCGCGTTCGAGACCGTTTTCGGCGTGACCGGCCTGTCTGACGGACAGCGGCTTCGGATCGCTTACGCTCCCTCGCCCGACGATCTGGACCGGATGCGTCCCGAACGCATCAGTCTCTACACCAACACCAGTCACGAGGCGACCGTCGCCCGCTCCGACAACGGCGACTATATTGCCGCGGAGGAGCCGAGCAACTTCCTTGCCGACGCTTTCGCGGAAGCCGACCGCGTCTCTTACGGCGGACCGACCCCGGCAATCTACGACAGCCTGTACCAGACCGCCCTCGAGCAGGACATGCCTGAAGAGATCATCGACGACCTGGTGCGCATGTTCTCCTTCGACGTCGATTTCAACGCGCGCGTCCAACCCGGCGATTCGCTCGACCTCTTCTTCACCGAGGGAGACGACGACAATGCGCCGAAGATCCTTTATGCGGCGCTGAACACGGGCAGCACCAAGCGCGAGTTCTATCGCTACCGGACCCCCGACGACGGGGTCACCGACTTCTACGACGCCTCCGGCCAGAGCGCGAAGAAGTTCCTGATCCGCAAACCCGTGAACGGTGGCAAATTCCGCTCCGGGTTCGGCATGCGCCGTCATCCGATCTACAAATACACCAAGTTCCACCGGGGCGTGGACTGGGCGGCGGCACGCGGCACGCCGATCCTGGCGGCGGGCAACGGCACGATCGCCAAGGCGGGCTGGTCTTCCGGTTACGGCCGCCGCATCGAATTGCGCCACACCAACGGCTACACCACCACCTACAATCACATGTCAGGCTTCGCAAAGGGCATGAAGGAAGGCGTGCGGGTGTCTCAGGGCCAGGTCATCGGCTATATCGGATCGACAGGCCTGTCGACCGGTCCGCACCTTCACTACGAAGTCCTCGTCAATGGTCGCTACGTCGATCCGATGCGGATCAAGCTGCCCAAGGGGCGCACGCTCGAAGGGGAGATGCGCGCCTCTTTCGAAGCGGAGCGCTACCGCGTGGACGCACTGCTCGACCGGGCACGCAAGCCTTCGCGTCTCGCCGCCGTCAACTGACGGACAGTCATCCGGAGGATCCGGTCCCGAAATCAAGAAGCCTGCGGGGAAGGATCCCCGCAGGCTTTTTTCATTATAAGGAAAGAGACCTGCCTCAGGCCGCGGCACTTTCCGTTCCGGCGACCTGGAACGCCAGCCGGTCGCCCCCCGCCGAAACATTGACGGTCTGACCGTCCAGAATGTCGCCGGCGAGCAGTTTTTCGGCCAGGGGATCCTGCAGATCCTTCTGGATCACCCGTTTGAGCGGACGCGCGCCATAGGCGGGCTCGTAGCCCTTTTGCGCCAGCCATCCGAGTGCGCTGTCGTCCAGGGTGAGCGTGATCTTACGGTCGGCAAGCAAAGACCGCAGACGTTCCAGCTGGATCTTGACGATATCGGACATCTGCTCGCGCTGCAGGCGATGGAACAGCACGATCTCGTCGAGCCTGTTGAGGAACTCCGGCCGGAAGTGACCGCGCACCACCGCCATCACCTCGTCCCTGACCGCGTCCGAATCCTGTCCTTCCGGCTGGTTGACCAGGAATTCGGCACCGAGGTTCGAGGTCATGATGATCAGCGTGTTGCGGAAATCGACCGTCCGGCCCTGACCGTCGGTCAGCCGGCCGTCATCGAGCACCTGCAGGAGCACGTTGAAGACGTCGCCATGCGCCTTTTCGATCTCGTCGAACAGGACCACCTGGTAGGGCCGCCGGCGAACCGCTTCCGTCAGCGCTCCACCTTCCTCGTAACCGACATAGCCCGGAGGTGCGCCGATCAGACGGGCCACGGAGTGCTTCTCCATGAACTCCGACATGTCGATGCGCACCATCGCGCTGTCGTCGTCGAACAGGAAGCTGGCGAGCGCCTTGGTCAGTTCCGTCTTGCCGACCCCTGTCGGTCCCAAGAACATGAACGAGCCGATCGGCCTGTTCGGATCCTGAAGCCCGGCACGGGCCCGGCGGACGGCGGTCGCGACCGCATGAATAGCCTCTGCCTGCCCGACAACGCGATCAGCCAGAACATCTTCCATCCTGAGCAGTTTTTCCCGCTCGCCTTCCAGCATCTTGTCGACGGGAATGCCTGTCCATTTCGAGACGACCTGGGCGATATGGGACGGTGTTACCGCCTCATCCACCATGGCGTCCTTGTCTTCGGAGGCTTCCGCTTCGCTCAACTTCCGTTCCAGATCGGGCACCACGCCATAGGCGAGTTCGCCGGCCTTGGCGAGGTCGCCGCGGCGCTGTGCGATCTCCAGATCGATCCGCGCCTGTTCCAGCTGTTCCTTGATCTTCTGTTCCAGGTTCAGCTTTTCCTTTTCACCGAGCCAGCGGCTGGTCAGAGCCTGCGATTTTTCTTCAAGGTCCGTCAGCTCCTTTTCGAGCTTGACCAGACGGTCCCTGGAGGCTTCGTCGCTTTCCGCGTTCAACGCTTCCCGCTCGATCTTGAGCTGGATGATGCGCCGGTCCAGTTCGTCCAGCTCTTCCGGCTTGGAGTCCACCTGCATCCGCAAACGGCTGGCCGCCTCGTCCATGAGGTCGATCGCCTTGTCCGGCAGAAACCGGTCGGTGATGTAACGGTTGGACAGCGATGCCGCCGAAACAATGGCCGAATCCGTGATCCGGACACCGTGATGGAGCTCGTATTTTTCCTTGATCCCGCGCAGGATCGAAACCGTGTCCTCAACCGTCGGCTCGCTGACGAACACCGGCTGGAACCGCCGGGCGAGCGCGGCGTCCTTTTCCACGTGCTTGCGGTACTCATCGAGGGTCGTTGCGCCGACACAGTGAAGCTCGCCTCTGGCCAGTGCCGGTTTCAAGAGGTTGGAGGCATCCATGGCCCCATCCGCCTTGCCAGCACCCACAAGCGTGTGCATCTCGTCGATGAACAGGATGATCTTTCCCGCCGCCGCTTCGACCTCCGAAAGAATGGCCTTCAGGCGCTCCTCGAATTCACCGCGGTACTTGGCGCCCGCTATGAGGGCGCCCATGTCGAGCGCGAGAAGCTGCTTGTCCTTGAGCGACTCCGGAACGTCGCCATTGACGATCCTGAGCGCCAGGCCTTCCGCGATCGCGGTCTTGCCGACCCCGGGCTCGCCGATCAGCACCGGATTGTTCTTCGTCCGGCGCGACAACACCTGAATCGTCCGGCGGATCTCCTCTTCGCGCCCGATAACGGGATCGAGCTTGCCGTCCCGCGCGACCTGGGTCAGATCCCGGGCATATTTCTTCAAGGCGTCATACTGGTTTTCAGCGGTCGCACTGTCCGCCGTCCGTCCCTGACGCAACTGATTGATCGCCTCATTGAGAGCGTTGGGGGTTACGCCGTGGCGCTTCAAGAGCTTGCCTGCTTCGCAGTCGCCGTCCATGGCGAGCGCAAGCAGCAGACGCTCGACGGTAACGAAACTGTCGCCCGCCTTGTCCGCGATTTTCTCGGCCTGCTCGAACAGGCGCGCTGTCGCTTGATGCATATAAAGCTGGCCGGCACCCCCGGATACCTTCGGCATCTTGTCGAGAACGCCTTCAAGGTCACCCTGAAGAGCCTTCACCTGACCGCCGGCCCGCTCGATCAGGCCGCTCGCCATCCCTTCCGGATCGTCCAGAAGCACTTTCAGGATATGTTCGGGCGTGAACTGCTGGTGGCCCCGCCCCAACGCAAAGGTTTGAGCTGACTGGATAAATCCTCGGGCACGCTCGGTATATTTTTCAAAGTTCATAAGTTACCTCCTACCCGTTCGCACCACCCGAAGCGTGGGGAACGTTTTTGGATTCGGACCCCTGAGATGGGCATCCGCGCAGGCTTTCAAGACAGCGTCCCGAAGCCGCATGTCTAATATAGTGTTGCAAATTCACAACAAAAGCCCCTCCGCAACAAAAGCGCCACACAATGAAAAACGGCGCCCGAAAGGACGCCGTTTTGCCATTTTCAACTTGATTGAAGCTGACTATTCGCTCGCCGGCGCCGCTTCCGCAGCCGTTTCCTCGGCGGATTTCGTCCGGCGGGGACGTGCGGTCCTGCGGCGGGGTTTCGGCTTTTGCTCCTCGTCGGAATCGTCCGCGCTTTCCGGCGAGGCCTCGCTGCCTTCCGCCGCCCCCTCCGATGAGGCATCCGCGGCTGCCCGCCGCGGGGTTCTCGACCGGGTTGTCCGGGCACGGCGGCGCGGCTTGTCGTCCGCCTCCGCGTCATCGCTCTCGGCCTTTTTCCCCGACCCGTTCACCTGGCCTTCCTGGTCGATCACCGGCATGTCCTCGATAAAGGGCTGCGGGCTGTCGGCATCGACGACATCGGCCTCGGAGGACGCCGCTTCCGGTACCGGGCGTTCGGCCCCGTTTGTGGAACCGGACCCGTTGACGGCGCCGTTTTCATAGCTCTCTTCCGCATCGCTGCGCGCGGACGGCTGCACGGCAGGCTGTTGCTGCGGCTGCGCCGCGGCCACGATACGAAGATAGTGTTCGGCGTGCTGATTGTAGTTTTCGAACATCACCCGGTCGCCGGATGCCTGGGCATCGCGTGCAAGCTGCTGATACTTCTCCGCGATATGCATGGCCGTGCCACGGATTTTCACATCAGGACCGTTCGATTCGTAAGTCCGGGTTAACGGGTTAGGACCCTTCCGGCCCCTTCCGCGCATGCGTTTATTGCTTTGATTTCCTGGTCTCATCCTGCCGTTTTCTCTTGCGGAACGGCGGTCAGCCTAGTGCTGACCCAACATCGGAATTGCCTAAAACCGACACGAAATACCTGCCGAAACCAACAATGCTGGTTCGCGGCTGTCATTGAAAACACACGCAGCGCGATAACGGCCGTCGGCCAACGCTCTTGTCTTTTTCCTCGACAGTCCGAAACACCGGAAACTCCGATTTGCGACGGTGTCCATGTCACGGAAAACGTGACTGGCCCCATGCTGCCGGATGCATATGCCCCACTGAACCTGCTAACATCTCCGGTCTCGGCGAGTTGAACCTACCCGTTTCCGTTCCGATTTCCAAGTGCTTTTTCACCTTAGGATTAAATCCGCACCATTATTGGCCCCGCGCGGTGACAACACGGTCCTTTCCGGCAAGATCCTTAATGATTTCAATCTCGCCAAACCCATGCTGGTGCAGCAGTATTTTCACTTCGGCAGCTTGATCGAAGCCGATCTCAAGGCCGATTCGCCCTCCCGGACGCAGGATCCTCACCGCATCCGGAACGATCTTGAGATACGCCTCAAGCCCCCCTTCCCCACCGTCAAGCGCCAGCGCCGGATCGTGCCGGATCACCTCCGGCGAAAGCTCCGCCAGCGTCGCGCTCCGAATATAGGGCGGGTTGCTGACGACCCAGTCGAAACCGGGAGCAAGGGCGCTTGCGTAATCCGCGCACAAGGGAAAAAACCGCGTCTCGACACCGTTGAGTTCGGCGTTTTGCCGGGCGCAGCACAGCGCCTGCGGAGACAGATCGACCGCAACCGCGTGGCAGTTCGGACGCTCCGCCAGAAGCGAAACGGCAATCGCGCCCGTGCCGGTTCCGATATCGCAGACAAGACCGGGCCCGTCCGCGGCTGATCGCTCCAGAACCGCCTCAACGAGAATTTCGGTATCCGGCCGCGGCTCCAGGGTCGCCGCGTTGAGCAGAAAACGGCGGCCGAAGAACTCCCGCTCTCCGAGGATGCGCCCCACGGGCATTCCCTTCAGACGGCACGCGGCGTAGCTCTCCGCCCTGGATACCCCTTCGGCGGCGACGGCGTCCTTGTCTCTCAGGACCAGATCGGACAACGAGATGTCCAAAGCCGCACCGACCAGCAATCTGGCATCCAGATCCGCCGTCGGCAGGCCATGGGAACGAAAGCGGTCCCGGATCAGCCTGTAGAGCTCTCCGGTACGCATGCTCAAGCGTCTTCCGAAGCCAGCAGATTTGCCTGATGGTCCATGGTCAGCGCGTCGATCACCTCGCCCAGGGCTTCGCCCGCGACGATCTGCTCCAGCTTGTAGAGCGTCAGCCCGATGCGATGATCGGTGACCCGGCCCTGCGGGTAATTATAGGTTCGGATGCGCTCGGAACGGTCGCCGGATCCGACCTGAAGCCGGCGGGCCTCCGTCCGCTCGCTCGCCGCCCGTTCCCGTTCCTCGTCGTAGATGCGGGCGCGCAAAAGCTGCATGGCGCGCGCCTTGTTCTTGTGCTGGGAGCGCTCGTCCTGCACGGCCACCACGATCCCGGTCGGGATGTGGGTGATGCGAACCGCGGAATCGGTCGTGTTGACATGCTGCCCGCCGGCGCCGGACGCCCGGAACGTATCGATACGCAGATCGCTGTCCTGAACATCGACATCGACATCTTCCGCCTGAGGCAGAACCGCGACGGTCGCGGCGGAGGTGTGAATGCGTCCGCCCGATTCCGTTGCCGGCACGCGTTGCACCCTGTGAACCCCGGACTCGAATTTCAGTTTGGCGAACACATTGTCTCCGGAGACCGTGGCGATCACTTCCTTGTAGCCTCCGACCTCGCCCTCGCTCGCCGACAGGATTTCGACCTTCCAGCGCTGCAGTTCGGCAAAGCGCTGGTACATGCGGAAGAGATCTCCGGCAAACAGCGCCGCCTCGTCGCCTCCGGTCCCGGCGCGCACTTCCAGAATGGCATCGTTGGAATCCGCCTCGTCCTTCGGCAGGAGACCGATCTGCACGTCTTGGGTCAGCACCTCGACGCGGCCGGCGAGTTCGTCGCGCTCCATTTCCGCCAGTTCGCGCATTTCCGCGTCGATCTCCGGATCGTCGATCAGCGCCTGCGCACCGGCGAGGTCACCCTCGGCCTTCAGCAGCGCGCGGATGTTCGCAACCAAAGGCTCCAGGCCGGCATATTCGCGCGAAAGTTTTACGTAAGCGTCCGGATCGGGATTGGCCGACATCATGTGTTCGATCTCGGAAAACCGGTCCAGCAGATTATCCAGTTTGTGACGCGCCAGCATACGCGCTGATACTCCCAAGTAGCCCTTTTTCGGGGTGGTTGAGCCCAAGAGGGCTAAAGCGCAACGTCTGTCTCTTCGGCGAACCGCTTGAGAACGTCGCGAATATTGCGGTCGTCGTGCCCGAGTTCGAGCCGGGGCAGGAGACGGGCGGAAAGCCGCCCCGCGTCGAGTGTGCGCAACATGGCCTTGACCGGTCCCAGAGCCGCAGGCGCCATGGAAAGATCCCTGAAACCGAGACCCACCAGCGCCATGGCCTCCAAAGGACGCCCGGCCAGTTCGCCGCACAGGGTCACCGGCACATGCATCTTATTTGCGGCGTCGACGATGGATTTCAAGGCCCTGAGAAAGCCGACGCTCAACGGATCGAAACGGTCGGCGACACGGGTATTCCCCCGGTCCACCGCACAAAAGAACTGAAACAGATCGTTCGAACCGACCGACACGAAGTCCACATGCTCCATCAGTTCCTCAAGCTGGAACAGCAGAGAGGGAACCTCGATCATGAGACCCAGCCGGATGTTTTCCGGGATCGCGTGCCCATGACGGCGCAGATGCTTGATTTCCTTGTCGACCAGGGCCTTGGCCTGCAGGAATTCCCTGACTTCCGCCACCATGGGAAACATCAGTTTCAGATCCCGTCCCGCCGCCGCATGCAAAAGCGCGCGGATCTGGGTGCGCAGCAGTCCGGGCCGGTCGAGACCAAGCCGGAGCGCGCGCCAGCCCATCGCCGGGTTTTCTTCCTGGATCGCCCGCAGATAGGGAAGAACCTTGTCGCCGCCGATATCGAGCGAGCGGAAGGTCACGGGTCTTTCGCCGGCCGCGTCCAGGATCTGGGTATACTGGGACAGCTGCTCGCGCATACGCGGGAAAGACGAGGCCACCATGAACTGCAATTCTGTGCGGAACAGGCCGACGCCAGCGGCGCCGGACTCTTCCAGGTGCGGCAGGTCGACCAGAAGGCCCGCATTCATCTGCAGCGTGAATTCCACGCCGTCTTTCGTAACAGACGGCTTGGTGCGCAAGCGCCGGTACTGGGCCTGCCGGCGGGCGCGGAACCGCACCTTTTCGGCATAGGCATTCTCCAGATCGGCAGCCGGGCGCAGGTGCACCTCGCCGGTATCGCCATCCACGATAATCGCGTCGCCGCCATCGGCGAGACTGACAATCTCGTCCACCTGCCCGACCGTCGGAATCCCGAGCGCCCGCGCCACGATAGTGACATGACCGGTCGGGCCGCCTTCCTCCAGAACCAGAGCGCGAATCCGGTCGCGGCCGTAGTCCAGAAGCTCCGCCGCCCCCATGTTGCGGCCGACGATGATGGCGTCCTGGGGCAATTCGGAGACCCCCGGCCCGTGTTCCCGGCCCATCAGTTCCCGGATCAGGCGGTGCGCCAGATCGTCGAGATCGTGCAGGCGTTCGCGCAGGTACGGGTCCGTCTGGCGCAACATCCGCGCCCGTGTGTCGCTCTGCACCTTCTCGACGGCGGCCTCGGCGGTCAGACCGTTCTTGATCGCTTCCTCGATCTTTCGGATCCAGCCGCGGTCATAGGCGAACATCCTGTAGGCCTCGAGCACCTCCCGGTGTTCGCCGGTCGCCGCGATCTCCCCGCTGGCCAGCAAGTCGTCGATGGACAGTCTGAGCCGGTTGATGGCCGCTTCGAGACGCGCCTTCTCGCGGTCGCTGTCCTCGGCGATCAGGTTGGTGACGACGACCCGCGGCTCGTGCAGAACCACATGTCCAAGCCCGACCCCTTCGGAGAGACCGGCGCCCTTCGCGGAAATCGGCCGGGACAGATCGAGACCGGTGGCCTTTTGGGCGATCGCCTCCAATTCTCCGGCCGCGACCATTTCGGCGATCACCATCGCCGTGGTCTGCAGGGCTTCGACCTCGTCTTCCAGATAGGTGCGGTGCGACTGGTTCTGCACCACGAGCACCCCGAGGGTGCGGCCGGCCCGCAGGATCGGCACGCCGAGGAAGGAATTATAGGCTTCCTCCCCGGTTTCCGGCAGATAGGCGAAGCCCGGATGGGCGCTGGCGTTGGGAAGGTTGAGCGGGCGGGCCTCGGCGGCGATCAGGCCGACAAGACCCTGTCCGACCCTCAGAGACGCATTGTGAACAGCTTCGCGCTTGAGCCCTTCCGTTGCATAAAGTTCAAGTACGCCATCGGCGCGCAGGATATAAACCGAACAGACCTCCGCGACCACATTCGCGGCGATCAGCACCACAATTTTATCGAGTCGCTCTTGCGCCGTGATCGGCTCCGCCATGACTTCGCGGAGCCGGCGGAGCAGTAGGCGCGGTCCGGCTAAGTTGCTGCGCATTGCGCCCCCGTTCGATCCCGCCTTTCAGACAAGCTCCGTCCGTCTTTTTCAACCGGAACCCGCTTGCCGGATAGACTATCCGTCTAACCCGTATAGCGAATGGAGAGTCCGCACTGCAAGTTCCGCGTAAGCGGAATCGATGAGGACGGAGATTTTGATCTCCGAGGTCGTGATGGCGCGAATGTTGATTCCCTTGGACGCAAGACCACGGAAACACTGGGCCGCGATACCGGCGTGGGAGCGCATTCCGATGCCGATGACCGAGACTTTGACCACATCGGTCGCGCCTTCCAGGTTCTGGAAACCGATCTCTTCGCGATTGTCTTCTAGCACCGCCTTGGCGCGCTGGAAGTCGCTTTCCGGAACGGTGAAGGTGATGTCCGTAGTCTTGCCATCAGGCGAAATGTTCTGAACAATCATGTCCACGTTGATATTGGCGTCCGCCAGCGGTCCGAACACGGTTTCGGCAACGCCCGGCTTATCGGCCACGTCACGGATTGAGATCTGGGCTTCGTCCTTGGCATAGGCAATGCCGGTGACAACCTGCTGTTCCACGAGTTCATCCTCGTCGCAAATAAGAGTACCAATCGGAAGGCCGTTATGGCCGACCTGCGCTTCGTCCGGATCGTCGAAACTGGAGCGCACGAACGTTCTGACGCCATGGACCATCGCCATCTCGACGGACCGGACCTGCAGAACCTTCGCGCCAAGCGAGGCCATTTCGAGCATCTCCTCGAACGACACGCGGTCCAGACGCCTGGCCTTTGGCACAATCCGCGGGTCGGTCGTGTAGACGCCGTCCACATCCGTATAGATATCGCAGCGGTCCGCCTTGATCGCGGCCGCAACGGCGACGGCGCTGGTATCGGACCCGCCCCGGCCGAGCGTCGCGATCCGATTGTCCGGCGCGATGCCCTGAAAACCGGCCAGAACCGCGACCTGCCCCTGATCCAGCCGCTCGGTCAGAAACCCGGCGTCGATCTCGCGGATGCGCGCGGCACCGTGATTTTCGTCCGTCTTGATGGGAACCTGCCAGCCCTGCCAGGAGCGGGCGTTGACGCCCATGTCCTGCAGCACGATCGCCAGCAGGCCGGACGTGACCTGCTCGCCGGACGCAACGACGGCGTCATATTCGCGGGCATCGTGAAGCGGCGAAGCATTGCGGCAGAATTCCACCAGTTTGTTGGTCTGTCCGGCCATGGCCGAGACCACGACCGCAACCTGATGACCGGCATCCACTTCCCGTTTGACATGGCGCGCGACGTTGCGGATGCGATCGAGATCGGCAACCGAAGTCCCGCCAAATTTTAAAACCAGTCGGGCCATACCACTCGTAATCTTTTTGTCGTGTCTGAAGGCGCTCGAAACGCCGGATGGATCGGCGCACATGCATACAGGCAGTCTCCGGTTGCTGCAACTGGCTCCCTTGACAAATAGGCCTGGACCTTGGATCGAAACCCAGGCGCGTTAAATCCCAGTGGAGAACGCGATGAATATTGCCCAACAAGGAGATCGTCCCATGACAGGCAGGGCCGAACAGACCACAGGCACGATCGATAGCGGCGAGGTCGCCCGCTTCTCGGCAATGGCCGAGGAATGGTGGGACCCGACCGGCAAATTCAAACCGCTGCACAAATTCAATCCGGTGCGACTGGCGTACATCAAACAGGAAGTGTGCCGCCAGTTCGGCCGCGATCCGAACGCGGCCGACGCTTTCAAGGGATTGCGCTTTCTCGATATCGGCTGCGGCGGCGGGCTCTTGAGCGAGCCGATGGCCCGGCTGGGGGCCGAGGTTGTCGGCGCGGATCCGTCCGAGACCAACATCCGCATCGCCAACCTTCACATGCAGGGCTCCGGCCTCCGGATCGACTACCGCGCCGAGTCCGCCGAAGCGCTCGCGGCGGCCGGGGAAAGCTTCGATGTCGTGCTCAACATGGAGGTCGTGGAACACGTCGCCGATGTGCCGCTGTTCCTCGAAACGACCGCCGGCATGGTCCGTCCGGGCGGTTTGATGTTCGTTGCGACCATCAATCGCACCATGAAGGCCTATGCTCTGGCCATTGTCGGCGCGGAGTACGTCCTGCGCTGGCTGCCAAAGGGAACCCATAACTACGAGAAGCTGGTGCGGCCCGCGGAAATCGAGGCTCCGCTCGCCAACGCGGGCCTGAAGATCGTCGACCGAACCGGCGTCAGTTACAATCCGCTGACCGACAGCTGGGCCCGGTCCCGGGACATGGACGTGAACTACATGCTTCTGGCGGAACGGGAAAAAGACATCGAATGAGTGACCCGATCGTCTTCGTTCCCGGCCTCTTGTGCACCGAAACTCTGTTTGCATCTCAGATCGCGGCCTTCGCCGACCGTCCGATCATGGTGGCGAACCATCGCGAGCACGACAGCATCGCGGCGATTGCGGCAAGCGTGCTGGAAGGCGCGCCCGGGCGGTTTTCGCTGATCGGACTGTCCATGGGAGGCTACATCGCCATGGAAATTCTCCGACAGGCGCCGGAGCGGGTCGCAAGACTTGCCCTGATCGATACCAGCGCCCGGCCGGACACGCCGGAACAGACTCAAAGACGAAAGTTTCTGGCAGATCTCACGCGCAAGAAGGGCTTTAACAAGGTGCCGCCCCTTCTTTTTCCGGGGTTCGTGCACGAGAGGAACGAAGACAACGAAGACCTGAAGGCGGTCTTGAAAGAGATGGCCATGGAAACCGGACCGGAGGCTTTCATCCGCCAGCAGACCGCCATCATGAACCGGATCGACTCGCGCCCCGGTCTTCAGCGGATCGCCTGTCCGGCGACCGTCTTGGTGGGCGAAGGGGACCGGCTGACACCGCCTGAATTCGCGGAAGAAATTCACCGGCTCATACCGGGCAGCGAGCTTGAGGTTCTCCAGGAGGCCGGACATCTGTCTCCACTGGAAACGCCGAATGAAGTCACCTCGGTGCTAAGGCGTTTCCTGAACCGCACCTGATGCGATATACTTCCTTCCGGATGCAGAAAAAAATCTTGCAACTTTGATCCCTGTCAAGGAACTGCCTTGAAATCGGGATATGGTGGCGAGATTCCAGGAAACAGAAGCTTCAGGTGAGGCGCAATCGGGTATCGGTGACCGCATTGGGGGAATGCAGTCATCACGCCGGATAGATCAAAAGCTTAGCCGGAAAACCGGGACCGGTATCCAGCATATCTGTGGAAGAGCGGTGAGCCATCTGCAGCGTGGGAGCAGAGACGCCGCACCAGAAAACGCTAGCAAGCGGAGGATAATTCATGCCGACAAAACGCGAGCCGGGTGCATTCGATTTCACTTCGATGATGCCTGAGTGGCAAATTCCGTCTTTTTCAAACTGGGCTTTTGCCGAGCGCGAAGACCGCATCGAGGCAAAGACCGTCGCCGGTTTTCAGAAGATCGGTCAGACCATCTGGTCGCACGCCGAAAAGGCCTTTGACGATCACATGAACTTCGTCAGCCACCGGTTTCACGAGGACTTTGAATGCTTCAAGTCCCTGAGCCAGTGCACCGCGCCGGAGGAAACGATGGCGACGCTGCAGGAGTTCTATTCAAAAATGGCGACTGAATATCAGGAGCATTTCGAGAAGCAGGCCGCCCTTTTCCGCGACAGTTTCTCCGAAAATGCCGCCGCTATGGAAGAGTTCAACGAAACCACGATGGAAAGCGTCGGCGAACTGAGCAAGGCTGCCGAGGAAAACCTGAAGGAAGTCAAGAAGGCAGTGACCCGCAAGTCTCCGTCGAAAGCCGCCTCCTGACCTGACGACCGCCCCCCTTTGGGAAGGCCGATGGGCCGTCATCGTGATGTACAGAACGATGACGGCAAATACGGATTGGCCGTCGTTAAAGGAACCTGCCTCCCGGGGCGCGCCCGGTGCGGGCGGCCCCGCACGCTTCAGTTTTTATCTTCCGGCAGGTCCGGGAGCGCGAGAACCGGAATGCCTTCTTCCAGCAGGTCCTGCGCATCCTGAAGCGACGTCTGTCCGCAGATACTGCGTTCCTCCGCCTCGCCATAATGAATCTTGCGCGCTTCCTCGGCAAAACCGGTGCCGACATTTTCCGAGTTTTCAAGGACATGCGAACGCACGAGGCGCAGCGCCTCGAGAACTTCTTTCTGGCGGACATCGTCGGGCAGCAGCGCGGCCGCTTGTGCCACCCCGCGGTGCGCGACGGCATGGTTCGTCCCCTCCGAGGCGGCCGGTGCGGCCGGGACCGGACCGGCCTCCGTCTTCGGGTCTGAACCGCGGTCCGCCTTTTTTCGCGCGGTCGAAACCGCCGGCGCCATAAGCGCCTTGTTCACATTCGTGGAACCGCAGCCCGGGCACACGACCAGCTCTCGGCTGCATTGCGTTTCAAAGTCTTGCGAATTCCGGAACCAGCCTTCGAAGGTATGCGCGCAATCGCAAACGAGCGTATATCGGATCACGCCGTCATCTCCTTCAACCCGTCCGCGGTGGCGCAGACGAAATCGCGCTCATTGGCGATCGCCGGGATCCTCTGCCGGGCCTTTACCGCCATCGCCGTGTCGATTTCGGCCAGAACGTAACCCGGTTCGTCATGATCCAGTTCCGCGAGGATTTCCCCCCAGGGATCGACGACAAGGCTGTGCCCGAAGGTTTCCCGCCCGTCCTCGTGCGTGCCGCCCTGCGCGGCCGATATGACGAAGGCGCCGTTCTCGATCGCTCTGGCGCGCTGGAGCACATGCCAATGCGCCCGTCCCGTCTGCCTGGTGAAGGCCGCCGGAGCCGTCAGGACTTCCGCTCCCGCACGCGCCTGTGTGCGGAAGATCGCCGGAAAACGGATATCGTAACACACCGCCATACCGACTTTGATGCCAAAGAGGTCGGCAATGACCGTTTGCGTGCCCGGCTCGTAGGTCGCCGACTCGCGCCAGCTTTCGCCATTGGGCAGATCGACGTCGAACATATGGATCTTGTCGTAACGGGCCAGGATCGCCCCGGCCGGCTCGATAACGAAGGCCCTGTTGGCGACCTTCCCGTTATCGCTCAGGACAGCGATGGAACCGATATGGATAAAGACTTCGAGTTCGGCCGCCAGCGCCCTCATTCTTGCCAGAAAGGGATCGCCGTCCTCATCCGCGATCCGGTCCAGAAGCTCTTCCCGGCTGCGGACAAGCACGTTGGACATTTCCGGAGTCTGCAAATAGGACGCCCCCTTTCCGGCCGCCGACCGGATCAGGGTTTCCGCGACGGCGATGTTCTCCGAGACGGTTTTCCCGCTGCGAAGCTGGATACATGCTGCCCTGAAAAATGCCATTCAATCGCTCGTTTCTGCCAGACACCCCGTGCCCGCTCTTTCAAGCCTAATAAATCAGGACGCGAGCAGCGCGTCCAGTTTGCCGGCCCGGTCCAGAGCATGCAGTTCGTCGCATCCGCCAACATGCGTTGAGCCGATGAAGATCTGCGGAAAGGTGCTCCGGCCGTTGGCTTCCTGTATCATACGCTTGCGCAGAGCCGGATCGAAGGAGGCATCGTGCTCGGTGTAGGAGACACCCTTCTTGTCCAGAAGCCGCTTTGCCGCGGTGCAAAATCCGCAAAGCTGGCGTGTGTAGATCACCACTTCAGGCATCGGGCCCGATCCTTTTTTGTCCAATATGTGAAACGGTTATCCGGCTCGTCATATCAACCGGAAGTCCGGCGATATATGCGTGCAGGCGCAAAAAACTCAAGAGCGCAGTTCTAACGACCACGACACAATTAGTTGTCGCTGACCCCGGCGCTCTATCCGTCCGACGGTCTCGCATACGCGAAAGCCAGCACATCGACGGACGCCGCGCCGGCATTCAGCAACACCCTGCTGCAGGCGGCGACGGTCGAACCGGTGGTCACGACATCGTCGACCAGGACCACCTTCCGCTCCCGGACATCGCCCGGGCGAGCCTCGTCCAGTCCGAACGCCGCGCGGACGTTTTTCCGGCGCGCCTCGGCCGATAGCCCGACCTGTTGCCGCGTACGTTTCCGACGTTTCAACAGCGCCGGTTCATAGTGGCCGCCGCACTCCTCGGCGATCGCCCTCGCGAGATCGGCGGACTGGTTGAACCGCCGGGACAACAGCCGGAGCCAATGAAGCGGCACGGGCACGATCAGGCTGTCGGGACCGAGAAACTCACTGCCCTGTCTCGCCATCCAGCTTCCCATCGGCCGGGCGAGATTCCGGCGTCCGTGGAATTTGAGCGCATGAACGAGATCCCGTGCCGGTCCCTCGTAGGGAGCAACCGACCGCAGGCGGCCGAACACCGGAGGGGAAGCGATGGCCTGCGGGCTCCAGGCCTCTTCGCCGACATCATAGGAAAACGGCGTCCCAAGCCGGTAGCACCAGGGTTTTTCAAAAAACCGGATCTCCTGCCAGCATTGCGCGCAAAGGCCACCCTCCGGCGCGACCCTCCGGTCGCAGCTCAGGCACCGCTGCGGCAACACCGCATCGAGCGCGAACCGCCCGGCACGGACTGGGAGCTCGATCCACCTTGGCGCGGCAGCCGTCATCGCCGGGATCCCTTCAACAACTCGGCGGGCATCCGGCCGCACTGCGCGCCCGGGTTTTGACCCTGCGCCACAAATACCATATGTGATCGCCAGATGACGACCGGGGTCCAAGTCACGTGAACACACCAACCGAATTGTTCGACCGTTCGCTGTTTCGGCATCGCCGGCTACGTGCCCTGCAGGCCGCGAAACCCGGTGCGGATTTCTTGATGAAGGCGGTCGCGGAAGATCTGGGGGACCGTCTCGCCCTGATCAACCGGTCCTTTCCGGTTGCGGTCGACCTTGGCGGCCATACCGGCGCGGTTGTGAAAGCCATCGCCAACAGCGGCAAGGCGGAACGGTTTCTGAGAGCGGATCTGTTCGGTCGGGATCCAAGCCTGCCTCCGCCGGACCTTGTTCTGGACGATGCCTTGCTGCCATTCCGCGACGCTTCCGTCGATCTCATCGTGTCGGCCTTGAACCTGCATTGCGTCAACGATCTTCCGGGAGCTCTGATTCAGATACGCCGGGCACTGGCCCCGGACGGCCTGTTCCTGGCGACTTTGCCCGGGGCCGGAACACTGACCGAGTTGCGCGACAGCCTGACCCGGGCGGAACTGGAAATAACGGGTGGCGCGGCGGCCCGGGTTTTGCCGTTCGCCGACACGCGTGACCTCGGAGCGCTCTTGCAGCGCGCCGGTTTCGCGTTGCCGGTCACCGACCTCGATACGGTCACGGTGCGTTACGACACGATGTTCGCGCTCATGGCCGATCTGCGCGCCATGGGCGCAACCTCCGTCCTGAGCGAGCGCAGCCGAGCGCCGCTCAACCGCCGGATCTTCCTGCGCGCCGCCGAACTCTACGCTGAAAACTACGCCGATCCGGACGGCCGGATCCGGGCGACCTTCGCATTGACGACGCTCCTGGGCTGGGCTCCGCACGAAAGCCAGCAGAAACCCCTTCGCCCAGGCAGTGCGAAAACACGCCTGGCCGATGCACTCGGCGCCGAGGAACGAAAATTTGAAGACTGAAGGCTTCGGACCTTAATCGGTCGGGGTCGACGACAGCGAGGTGTTGATCACCCCGAGAACATCGTCTCGCATCTGCGTTCCGATAGCGCCGATGGTGATCATGACGGAAATGCCGATCAGACCGGCAATCAGACCGTATTCGACAGCCGTTGCACCGCGCCGGTCCCGAAACATGCGGGCAAACGCCTGCTTGAATGACTGAAATCCTTTCGGCGTCTGGTCCAATTCGAAACCTCCTGGTTTGCCCCTCCAGACCCTAGACCGCGTCGATAAGATGCGGGATCAGGGGCTCGTCCGCTGCCGGCATCGGAAATTCTCTCAGCCGCATGGCACGCACCCATTTGAGGGCCTGATTTTCACGGCCGTGCGGATTGCCTTCCCACCGACGGCAGATGAAAAGTGGCATCAGAAGGTGAAAATTTTCATAAGAATGGCTGGCGAAGGTCAGCGGCGCCAGGCAGGCCTCGTTAACTTCGATCCCCAGTTCTTCGTGCAGTTCGCGGATGAGCGTTTCTTCCGGCCGCTCCCCGGCCTCGACCTTTCCGCCCGGAAACTCCCACAAACCCGCCATCGATTTGCCTTCCGGGCGCTGCGCCAGGAGAATGCGTCGGTCGGCATCGACGAGGGCGCAGGCCGCCACGAGCACAATTTTAGTCATATTGGAGCGTCCTGTTATGCGGCAGCCTTGAAACCCTTTGTTCACCAGGGATTCGATTGACCGGCGTCAGAAGTACGCAGGAAAGGCTAGCTGCGGTAATCGCCATTAATCGCGACGTACTCCTTGGTGAGATCGCAGGTCCATACGCTGGCCTGGCCCTCGCCCAGTCCTAGATCGACCCGGATGACGATGTCTTCCTGCTTCATGACGGCGGATGCGACCGCTTCGCTGTAGTCCGGATCGCGTTCTCCCTCGACGGCGACCCGCACGTCTCCGAACCATATTGCCAGGCGATCGCGGTCCGCCGGTTCGCCCGCCTTGCCGACGGCCATGACCACACGTCCCCAGTTTGCGTCCTCGCCGGCGACAGCCGTTTTCACCAAAGGTGAATTGGCGATCGACAAAGCGATTTTTTTCGCGGAGGCGTCGCTTTCGGCCCCTTCGACCCGCACTTCGACGAATTTGCGGGCGCCCTCGCCGTCGCGCACGACCTGATGCGCAAGGTCGAGCATGACGTCGCCCAGTGCCACCGCAATCGCAGCCGCCCGCGGGTCCTCGCCTGACATGACCGGCTCCATCCCCCTTTGCGCCGCGGCTCCGGTCGCGAACAGGAGAACCGTGTCGGAGGTCGACGTGTCGCTGTCCACGGTAATGGCATTGAAACTGCCGCCGATTTCGCCGCTCAGCAGCGCCTGGAGAACATCCGGCGCGATCGCCGCGTCGGTGAAAATGAACGACAGCATGGTCGCCATATCCGGCGCGATCATGCCGGCGCCTTTCGCAATACCGTTGACGGTGATCGTTTCACCGTCCAGCTCGACGCTGGCGGTGGCAACCTTCGGATATGTGTCCGTGGTCATGATCG
This sequence comes from Roseibium aggregatum, assembly GCF_017309185.1. Lineage (GTDB taxonomy): Bacteria > Pseudomonadota > Alphaproteobacteria > Rhizobiales > Stappiaceae > Roseibium > Roseibium aggregatum_B. The sequence goes on from NZ_JAEKJZ010000009.1 coordinate 19,963, forward strand.
CCTTGGCCGCGTCAAGCCAGCCGGCACTGCCGAGACCGCTTTTCAGGTCATCGACGACGGTCGCGAATTTTTCCGCCGGCAACGGTTCGCCGATAACACCCGTGGATGCCAGAAAGATCTCGGCATCCGGGCAGCCAAGCGCGCCGGAGACGATTTCCGCGGACAGCTTCACAGCCGCCTTTCCCTTTTTTCCGGTGAAGGCATTGGCGTTTCCGGAATTGACCAGAAGCGCGCGCGCCTTGCCGCCGTTTAGCCGGCTCTTGCACCAGTCGACCGGTGCCGAAGAACATTTGGAGCGGGTGAAGACACCGGCAATGGCGGTGCCTTCCGAAACGCTCGCAAGCAGCACGTCCGTCCGGCCCTTGTATTTGATGCCGGCCTGGGCGGTCGCAAATTGAACCCCCTCGATGTCCGGCATTTCCGGATAGGATTTGGGGGCGAGAGGAGAAACGGTCGTCGACATCGAAGCGGTTCCGGTCAGAAAACGAATAATCAGTCCCTACTCACAAGCGCAGGACAAGCGCAAGCCTTTTCAGGCGACGGCCGCGCCGGCGAGACAAAAAACAAAAAAACCCGGCAGCGCAGCGCTGCCGGGCCTCATGGGAAAGAAGCGGCGGGTCTCACTCGGCCTTTTCGGTCTCTTCGCTCGCCTTGCCCTCGTCGTCCGCCTTCGCCAGTTTCTCATCGAGAATCTCGATCTCGACCGCGTCCTTGAGTTCGGCCATTTTGGCCTCGTAGCGCTCGCGGAAAAGCTGCTGACGCAACTGATCGGTGACGGTTTCCAGGGCAGGTTTTTCCTGACGGCGCTTGTCTTCCAGCTTGATGACATGCCAGCCGAACTGGGTTTCAACCGGTTCCTTGGTGTAGCTGCCCGGTTCCAGTGCGAAAACCGCATCTTCGAACGGCTTGACCATTTGTCCCTGGGTGAAATATCCGAGATCGCCGCCGTTGGGGCCAGATGGTCCCGTGGACTTTTCCTTCGCCAGTTCGGCGAAATCGGCGCCGCCGTCTAGTTCCTCGATCAGGGCTTCGGCTTCCGCCTTTTCCTTCACCAGGATGTGACGGGCATTGATTTCCTCATCGCCGACGAAGTCCGCGAATTCCTTGTCATAGGCGGCCTGGATTTCCTCGTCGGAAATTTCCCCGCCGATCTTCTGGGAAAGATAGGCGTTGCGCAGGGCCTGCAGCTCCAGAAATTCCACTTGCCGCTTGAAATCCGGATCCTGGTCCAGACCGTCCTTACGTGCGGCCTGGGCCATCAGTTCCATGTCCACGACGGCATCGAGGAGAAGCTCGCGCCACTGCGCAGGCGGAAACCGCTGCAGCTGCGGGCCGAGATCCTGCGCGGCAAAAGCAAGATCGGCTTCCGTGACTTCCGCGTCGCCGACCCTGGCGACCACATCGTCCGGCTCCGCGGCGGACAGACTGGCGGATCCGAGCGTCAGGGCCAGGAAGGAAACGGCAAGAGCCTGAGCCGGCCTGCGCATCGAAATTCGGAACATGAGAGGTCCTTTACGTATAGGAACAGAAATTATTCTATCCCCCGAACGCGGGGGCGTGGCTACATTGCCTATTCCAGCGGCGTTGACAAGCATTCAGCCCCCTCTTATCTGTCGGGCGACCCTGCTTTCGGGCTGGGATGGCATCTTTTCGGCCGCATGAGCCTGCCGGCGTTTTCCGCTCGCGGGCAACGTGGACACCAATTGAGACGATTTCATGGGCAGGCGCCACAATTGCCAATTGGCGCCGCCCTTCAGGGAAGGACCGCCACATGGCTGGCCTTGGCGCTTTAGCACGTAAGATTTTCGGGTCGGCGAACGACCGGAAGGTGAAGGTATTTAAAGGGACGGTCGACGAGATCAATGCCCTTGAGCCGGAAGTACAGGCATTGTCGGACGAGGCGTTGCGCGCCAGGACCGATGAATTTCGGCAGCAGCTGAAGAACGGCGCAAGCCTGGAGGACATTCTCGCCCCCGCTTTCGCTACCGTGCGCGAAGCGGCGCGCCGCGCGCTCGGGCAGCGTCATTACGACGTTCAGCTGATCGGCGGCATGGTACTGAACTCCGGCCAGATCGCCGAGATGCGCACCGGTGAGGGCAAGACCCTGGTGGCAACCGCCCCGGTCTATCTCAACGCCTTGGCCGGAAACGGCGTCCATGTGGTGACCGTGAACGACTACCTCGCACAGCGTGACAGCGACTGGATGGGCCAGGTCTACAAGTTTCTCGGCCTCAGCGTCGGCTGCATCACCCACGGCCTTTCGGACGAGGAACGCCGCGCCGCCTACGCCGCCGACGTGACCTACGGCACCAACAACGAATTCGGCTTCGACTATCTTCGCGATAACATGAAGCACGAGCGCGAGGCGATGGTGCAGCGCGGCCATGCCTTCGCCATCGTCGACGAGGTCGACTCGATCCTGATCGACGAGGCGCGTACGCCGCTGATCATTTCCGGACCGCTCGAAGACCGCTCCGAGTTCTACAACACGGTCGACGCCTTCATTCCGCATCTGACGGAAGAAGACTTCGAGCTGGACGAGAAGCAGCGCTCGGCGACCTTCACCGAGGCGGGCAACGAAAAGCTTGAGAACCTGTTGAGCGAGGCCGATCTCCTGAAGGGCGATTCCCTTTACGACGTCGAGAACGTCTCCATTGTCCACCATCTGCAACAGGCACTGAAAGCTCACAAGCTGTTTCAGCGCGACAAGGACTACATCGTCCGCAACAACGAAGTGGTCATCATCGACGAGTTTACCGGCCGCATGATGCCGGGCCGGCGCTTTTCCGAAGGCCTGCACCAGGCGCTGGAAGCCCGGGAGAAGGTCCGCATTCAGCCGGAAAACCAGACCCTCGCCTCGATCACGTTCCAGAACTATTTCCGCATGTACGGTAAACTCGCCGGCATGACGGGTACGGCGTCCACCGAGGCGGACGAGTTCGCCGACATCTACAAGCTCGAGGTCGTCGAGATCCCGACGAACGTTGAAGTCCAGCGACGCGACGACGACGACGAGGTCTATCGGACCTTCCAGGAAAAGTTCAATGCCATCGTCAAGCTCATCGACGACTGCAAGGAACGCGGCCAACCGGTGCTGGTCGGCACGACTTCCATCGAGAAATCGGAGCTTCTGGCCGAGCTGTTGAAGAAACACGGCTACAAGCAGGCCGACCTGAGCGACCCTGCCGGTTACGCGGATGCGCAGACGAAAAACGACGGCAAGTCGAAAGTCTTCGCGGTCCTGAACGCGCGTTACCATGAGCAGGAAGCCTTCATCGTCGCGCAGGCGGGCCTTCCCGGAGCGGTGACGATCGCAACCAACATGGCCGGCCGCGGCACCGACATTCAGCTCGGCGGCAACGCGGACATGCAGATCGCCACGGAACTGGGCGACATGCCCGAAGGCGACGAGCGCACCGCGAAAGAGGCGCAGATCCGCGCGAAGGTCAACGAACTGAAGGAAAAGGCGCTGGCAGCCGGCGGTCTTTATGTGATCGGCACGGAGCGCCACGAAAGCCGGCGCATCGACAATCAGCTTCGCGGCCGTTCCGGACGCCAGGGCGATCCCGGCCACTCCAAGTTCTTCCTGTCGCTGCAGGACGACCTGATGCGCATCTTCGGCTCCGAGCGCATGGACAGCATGCTCCGCAAACTAGGTCTCGAGGAAGGCGAGGCGATCATCCACCCCTGGATCAACAAGGCCCTGGAAAAGGCCCAGCAGAAGGTGGAAGCGCGCAACTTCGACATCCGCAAGAACCTTCTGAAGTTCGACGACGTCATGAACGACCAGCGCAAGGTGGTCTTCGAGCAGCGCATCGAACTCATGGACAGCGACGCGATCCAGGATGCGGTGGCGGACATGCGCCACGACGTCATCGAAGACCTGGTCTCCGCCCACATTCCCGAGCGCGCCTATCCCGAGCAATGGGACACCGAAGGCCTCGAAGAAGAGGTGCGCAAGTATCTCAACCTCGATCTGCCGGTGAAGGATTGGGCGGCCGAGGAAGGCATCGCGGACGAGCAGGTGAAGGAACGCCTGCGCAAGGCCGCCGACGAGGCGATGGCGCAGAAGGTCGCCAAATATTCCCCCGACATCATGCGTCAGGTGGAGAAGGCCGTCCTGCTTCAGACCCTGGACAACCTGTGGCGCGAACATCTCGCCAACCTGGACCACCTGCGGTCCGTGATCGGTTTCCGCGGCTACGCCCAGCGCGATCCGCTGCAGGAATACAAGACCGAGGCCTTCACACTGTTCGAATCCATGCTGACGCAGTTGCGCCAGATGACCACGGCCCAGTTGCAGCGTGTCGAACTCGTCACCGAACAGCCGCCGCAAATGCCGGCGACACCGGAAATGCACGCCCATCACATCGACCCGCTCACCGGTGAAGACGAGATGGCCGCTGCGGACGCTCAGCTGGGCGCCCCTGTGCAGCGCGATCCGAACGACCCCTCCACCTGGGGCAAGGTCGGCCGAAACGAGGCCTGCCCCTGTGGCTCCGGCAAGAAATTCAAGCATTGCCACGGGGCGCTGGTTTAAAACATCGCGCAACATTCTTCAGCCGGGCACGATCCTTTGCATTGGATCGTGCCCGGCTTCCGACGGCGGCAGGCAAAGCCACCCGGCATCACCTGACTGCTATCCGTCCCTTCATTTCAAAGAAACTTAGGTTTTTTTCCGGAGCGTCTTCGATATCAATCGTTAGGCCGCTGACTTTCACGACGCCGTTTTCGGACCGCAAGGCCAGTTTGACCGTGGCCGCCTCCGCACCATTTCCCGCTGAACTCCGCATCGTGTGCTCGAAGAAACGTCCCCACGCAAGCGACAGAAATCCCAGCGCAATGCCGACAAGCGTGCCAACGTCTTTCATGGCCACGAAAAGGCCAAGTGTGAAGTCTTCCTCCAGCACGGTTGGTTCGAATTCACCCTTCGCATCGTAAAGCGTGGAGGCATTGTTGGCTCCGTGCACGACAATGACGAAGATGCATGTGAAAAAATAAAACAAACCCGCACCAAAGATATCCCTGCCAAACAGCGGCCACTTCTGTGAGGCCCTGCTGTCCAGGACGAACCACCAGAGGCAGCCCAGAACCAGAAAGGCAAAAAAGAGCCAAACGTAAATCGAACCGCTGACAACCCTCGCTTCCCACCACATTTCCCCCTCCTCGCGCTGACACATCCACAACCATCGAAGGCTACTCAACCTAACACAACCGAGACCTTTTTGGTTTTCCTGGGCGTCAGCCCGTCGGGCTTCTAAAACGCCTGGCCGCTTCTTGTGTGCCGTGAAAGCCTGGATTACCCTGCGTCATGTGCGGGCAAGCCTGGATTGGGAATTCGGGAAAGGCTCAAGAACAACAAGCAGTCATGCCATCTCCCGAAGGCCGCGCGGCAAGCGCGGCAGCGGAGGCCATGGGAATGGGTACGTTTCACGTCGAGATTATCAAGCCGTCTCACTACGACGACGACGGGTATGTCCTGCAGTGGTGGAAAGCCTGGATCCCCTCGAATTCCATGGCCTGCCTTTACTCGATCGCCCGGGATTGCGCGCAGAGAAGCACACTCGGTCCGGACACGGACATTTCGGTCAACGCCTTTGACGAGATGACCATGCGCGTACCGCTTGAGGAAATCGCCGGCAAGACAAGGAACAAGGGCGGCATCGTCTGTCTCGTCGGGGTCCAGTCCAACCAGTTTCCCCGCGCCCTCGACATTGCCCGCCAGCTTCGCAGTCAGGACGTCACCGTCATCATGGGCGGGTTTCACGTTTCCGGCTGCCTGTCGATGCTGAAGGACACGCCAGCCGATTTGCAGGAAGCCCTGGACATGGGTGTCGTTCTCTTCGCCGGTGAGGCGGAAGAGCATTTCGAGAGCCTGTTAAGCGATGCGGCGAACGACACCCTGAAACCGGTCTACAACGTCATGAACGACCTGCCGGGTCTGCAGCATCAGGTTCCCCCCCTGCTGCCGGAATCCATCGTGCGCCGATATGATGGCAAGTTGTCTTCCTTCGACGCCGGGCGCGGCTGCCCCTTCCAATGCTCTTTCTGCACCATCATCAACGTTCAGGGCCGCAAGTCCCGCTGGCGCGACGCGGACGATATCGAAAAGCTGATCCGCGCGAACCACGCCCAGGGTATCCATTCCTTCTTCATCACCGACGACAACTTCGCCCGCAACAAGAACTGGGAAGCGATCTTCGACCGGATCATTCAGCTGAAGGCGCAAGACGGCATCAAGATCAACTTTCTGATCCAGGTCGACACGCTTGCCCACCGCCTGCCGAACTTCATCGAAAAGGCGGCCCGCGCCGGCTGCAGCCACGTGTTCATCGGCCTGGAGAGCATCAATCCGGAAAACCTTGCCCACATGAAAAAGGGCCAGAACCGCATCACCGAATACCGCAAGATGTTCCAGTTGTGGAAGGAAGCTGGCGTCATGACCTATGCCGGCTTCATTATGGGTCTTCCCAACGACACGCCCGAAAGCATCCGCAGGGACATTGAGATCATCAAGCGGGAGCTGCCCGTTGACATGCTCGAGTTCACGATGCTCACCCCCCTGCCCGGGTCCGAGGATCACCAGAAGCTTTATGAAAACGGCACCTGGCTCGACCCCGACCTCAATCGCTACGACCTCGAACACACGACCTGCGAACACCCGATCATGAGCCCGGAAGTCTGGCAGAACACCTACCGGGACATCTGGGACTGGTACTACACCGACGAGCATGTCGAAACGCTGATGCGCCGCAACGTCGCCTACGGCATCAAGCCCGTGCGGGTCTGGCGCATGTGCCTGCAGATCTATGGCGCCATGCGCTTCGAGGGCATTCACCCGCAACAATGCGGCTATTTCCGCTTCAAGGACCCGCGCCAGCGCAGGCCCGGCTACCGCCGCCTTCCGGCCGCCGTCCATTATCCGCTCTTCGCGCTTGAAAGCCTGGTGAAATATCTGGGATTCGGCCTTTACGGCTGGAAGATCCACCGGATGCGCAAGCGGATCCAGAAAGACCCGGCAAGCGCGTGCTACACCGATTTCGCGATCCAGCCCGTGACGGACGCCGAAGAAGAAAACCTGGAAATCTTCAACCTCAATGCCTCGGCCAAGGAAGCCGTCTCGAAAGCCAAACGGCAGAAAGAGATTATCGGCAGGAGCAAGCGGGAAACGGCCGAAGAGGTTGAGAAAAGCGCTGTCGGATAGGCTCCGCCTCCGCTTCCCGGGCAATTTCGAACGGTTTCGCATGACCTGAATGGTCTTGGGCTGGCTTTTCGAACCGATTTCCGGCAGGTTGCGCCGGATATCAATCGAATCCAGTTGTCCATGCAGCCAACGACTTCCTCCGAAATCTACGTGACCCGGCGAAAGACGTCCCGGCCCCCGTTGCCGATGCTTACCGTGATCGTCCCGGTCTTCAACGAAGAGGCCGTCATCGGACACTTTCTCGATGCCACCCGTCCGATCCTCGATGCGACCGGCCTGGCTTACGAATATGTTTTTATCGACGATGGCAGCCGGGACCGGACCGCAGACATCATAAGCGCAAGGCTGCGCGACGGCTTGCCCGGGAGGCTTTTGGGCCTGTCGCGCAACTTCGGCAAGGAAGCGGCCCTGTCTGCCGGCCTCGAGGCGGTCCGGGGCGACATCGCCATCATCATGGATGTCGATCTCCAGGACCCGCCGGACCTCATCGTGAAAATGCTGGACGGCTGGCGCGCGGGCTACGACGTGGTCTACGGCCTTCGCGTGGACCGCTCCTCCGACACCCTGATGAAACGCTCCACCGCTGACATGTTCTACCGGCTGTTCAACCGGCTGGCCAACATCGACATGCCTGCCAACGCCGGCGACTTCCGTCTCATCGACCGATGCGTCATCGACGCGCTTCTGAGGCTGCCGGAACGCAACCGCTTCATGAAGGGCCTGTTTGCCTGGGTCGGATTTCCGGCCATGGCGGTGCCGTACGAACGGCTGCCGCGGAAGGCGGGCATGGGCAAGTTCAACTACTGGAAACTCTGGAACTTCGCGCTCGACGGCCTGACCGGGTTTACCACCCTGCCGCTCAGGATCTGGTTTTATGGTGGCGCGATCATCTCATTCGGCGCCTTCGCCTACGCCTTTTACCTCACGATCCGTGTCATGATTTACGGTGTCGACTGGCCCGGCTACGCCTCGCTCATGGTCGCGCTGCTGTTTTTCTCGGGTATTCAGCTGCTCTCCATCGGAATGATCGGCGAATATGTCTCTCGCCTCTTCGGAGAAGCCAAGCAACGGCCGGTCTTTATCGTTCAGGATACCATCGAAGGCGCGAAACCCGGCTCCGGCAGCAAACCGCACCAGGCGACCGATGACGACTGAGGCGAAGTTTCACAAGCTGAAGACCGAAACGGCTTCCGCGGGCAAATTCGCCGTGGTCGGTGTGCTGGCAACCCTGACCCACGCCGCGGTGGCTGCCGGCCTTTTGGAGAGCGGCGCCTTGCCGCCTCTGGCCGCCAATCTCTGCGGCTATCTGGTGGCCTTCTGGGTCTCTTTCGGCGGGCATTACTTCTGGAGCTTCGCTCACCTGCGCCAGGAAGGCACCGCCGTCAAAAGCATTGTCCGTTTCCTGATTGTCTCCGTCTCCGGCTTCCTGCTCAATACGGCGATCCTGTCGCTCTGGCTGAAACTGACCCCCTGGTCCGAGCTCATGGGGCTCTTGTTTTCCATCGCCATCGTACCGGCGCTGACCTTCATGGCCGCGCGGCTCTGGGCCTTTTCCCATCATCCGGCGGAAAGCTGAGTTCCATGAAGACCTCGCAGACCATGAGCGTCGCGCGCGCGACATTGATTTACGCCGGGCTTGTCTGCCTGCTCTACGCACTGATCCCGAGCCTGTTCTTCCCGGGCCCTCCTCTCGATGTCGTGGAAGGGTTCGCCTGGGGCCGGGAGCTGCAACTCGGCTACACCAAGCATCCGCCCATGCAGGCCTGGCTGCTGGAAGCCGGTTACCGGCTGACCGCAGGCCATACGTTCAGCGCCTACTGGCTGAGCGCGCTCTCCGTGGCAATCGGCTACGGCTTTATCTGGGCGCTTGCCCGCCGCCTGGGGCTGACCGGCTGGCAGGCCTTCTGGGCCGTCGTACTCACCGGCGTGACCTTTTACTTCACCCTGCCCTTGCCGGAATTCAATCCGAACATCCTGCAGATCCCGATCTGGGCGGGCATGTTCTTCTTTTTTCACCGGGCAGTGGACAAAGGCCGCCTGCCCGACTGGCTGGCGCTCGGTGTCCTGTCCGCTTTCGGGCTCTATACCAAGTATTTCGTCCTGCTGCCGATCGGAGCCATCGGCCTCTATGCGCTTGTCTTCGCCGACGCACGCAGACGCATTCTGTCCGCAGGACCCTGGCTCGCCATGATCGTTTGCGCGATCCTGCTCGTGCCTCATCTCTCCTGGCTGATCGAGACGGACTTCCTGACGCTCCGCTATGCGGCCGGCCGCAGCAAACCTGCGCTGTCGCTTTTCGATCACGTCTATAATCCTCTCAACTTCCTGCTTGCCCAGATTGGCAATCATGCCGGAGTGTTCATCGCGGTCCTTGCGGGTCTCGGCTGGAGCGGTCTGCGGTCCTTCCGCGCCCGATACGCGCAAGCCGAAACTTCCGTCGCCCAGGAGAACGACCGCTTCCTGCTGTGGTTCGCCTTCCTGCCGCTTGCCGTCGTCGTTCTCGCCTCCGCCGCGACCGGCAACGAGTTCGAGCACATGTGGGGCACGCCGATGTTCGTGCTTTCCGGGATCGTCGCCGTCAGATACCTGAAGCTGCCTGTCCTCTGGCCTCATCCCCGCCGCGCCCTGATCGTGGCGATCGCGATCCAGGCGATCTTTCTGACCGTTCTTTTCGGACAGGCCGTCCTCGAACCTTACTGGAAAAAGAAACAGACCCGGATGCATTATCCGGGCCGGGCCGTCGCCGAGGAACTCGCGCGCGTCTGGAAAGCTGAAACCGGAACGGATCTCGCCTATGTGGCCGGCGACATGTGGTCGGCGGCGAATGTCACGCTCTACGCTCCCGGACGGCCCTCCATGTTCTATCTGCACGATCTGGATCAGAGCCCCTGGATCGATATTGTCGACGTTCAGTCCAAGGGCCTGATGATCGTCTGGCGCGGCGACCGGAAAAAGCCGCTCAGGGAGATCCAGTCCTTCTACCCGGACGCCGTCCGGGACGGACAGATGACGGTCCCCTATCAGTCATCGGCGGACATTCCCGAGGCAATCGTCAACTGGGTTATCGTGCCGCCGGGCAAGGTCGCCGTCCGGCCCGCCGAATAACATGGCAATTCCATTTGGAATCGCCGAAGTCCCTCTCCCCCTGAAGGGGCGACCTGGTGGCGATTGCAAACGCTCCCGAACAAAATGCGATTGCCCTGCATCAAACAGGATTTTGCCTGACCGCGCTGTCTGGAAACCGGAACAAAAGCTCACTAACTTGACGCAATGATCGACATGGCGGACATCGACGGCGTCGAGGACTGGTTGATAGACCAGGCTCTCGGTTCACCCAATCTGGCGGCGATGTTCGCCGAAATGTGCGAGCGCCTGCGCGCCTGCCGCGTACCGATCGACCGTGCGCTTCTGGGATGGTCGACGCTCCATCCCCTCATCGAGGCGGAAACCGTGTGCTGGGAAGCGGGCTCCGAGGTTCAGCATTCGCAATTCACCCATCACGAAGCGGAAAGCGACGAGTGGCTCAACAGCCCGATGCGCGCGGTCCTGATCAGCGGCGAACCCATGTTGCGCCGCCGGCTCGCCAATGCCAACGCACCATCGGAATTTCCGCTTCTGGCGGACCTTTCCTCGCGCGGCTACTCCGACTACATCGTGATCCCGACACGATTCGAGATCCCCACCATACCCGGCGAAGTCGGCACGACGGGCATTGTCATAAGCTGGGCGACACGCGCGGAAAACGGCTTCAGCGACGACGCCATGAGCGCCATCACCTACATTCAAAGGCGCTTTGCGCTTGCCGCCCGCGCGACCCTGCAGAGCCAGATCGGCCGGACCATCGCCGAAACCTATCTCGGAAAGATCGCCGGCGACAAGGTCCTGGCGGGACAGATCCGCCACGGAGACGGCGAAACCGTCGATGCGGTGATCTATTTCAGCGACATGCGCAATTCGACCGCGATTGCCGAGAAGCTCGGACCGGATGCCTACCTTGCCTGGCTCAACACCTATTTCGATGCCACCGCCGGATCGATCCTGAGCAAGGGCGGCGAGGTCCTGGACTTCATCGGCGATGCCGTTCTGGGCGTTTTCCCGATCGGCCGGCAAAGCCTGGAAAACGCCATCGTCCAGGCGCTTGCGGCCACGGACGAAACCCGCGTGAAACTGACGGCGATCAACGCCAATCCCGCGACGGCTCACCCGTTGCGTGCCGGGGTCGCACTGTCTGTGGGCTCCGTCATGTTCGGCAATATCGGCGTACCGCAGAGGCTGACCTTTTCCGTCATCGGCCAGACCGTGCATGCGGCGGCCCGGATCGAGAGCCTGACGAAAACCGTCGGCACCGACGTTTTGATGACCGAGGACGTCGCACGCCGCGCCGGGCATCGGTCGCGGCCGGTCGGCGCCTTTGCGCTGGACGGCTTCTCCGCTCCGCAGCCGCTTTTCGCTCTGGAATAACCCTTGACCTTGCTTTAACACTTCTCGCCCGGGGGAAGGCTTTCCACGCCTGTCAGACACGATAACACAAGACGAAAAACGATGAGCGATCTCAGTCCTAGCGCAAAAACTCACCTGCCCTTCAAGGATCAGGAAGCAACCGGTGAGGACACCGGCGCGCCTGTCATCCTGCTCCACGGTTTCGGTGGCGACCGCCAGACCTGGATCAACATCCAGACAGGACTGGCGGCGAAGAAGCGCTCCATCGCCTTCGATCTGCCGGGGCACGGCGATGCCCTCGACTGGCCCAGGATCGGCAATGCCGGCGTCGCGGCCAAGGCGGTGGCCCAGTCTCTGGAAGCCCTTGGCCTGGAACGCGTGCATCTTGTCGGCCACTCCATGGGCGGTGCTATCGCCGCCCTGGTCGCTCTGAAAAACCCCGACAAGGTCGCCAGCCTGACCCTGCTCGCGCCGGGCGGTTTCGGGCCGGAAATCAATCACAAGCTGCTGCGCCGCTACGCTGCGGCGACCGAGCTCCCCGAGATGGAAATGTTGCTCGAACAGTTTTTCGGCTGGGAGTTCAAGCTGCCTAAATTCCTGGCCAAAACTGCCGCCGAAGGCCGAGCCCGGCCTGGCGCCGTCGCGACGCTTGAGGCAATCGCCGAGGAGATCATCGACGGTACGGTGCAAAAAACCCTGCCGCGCAACGAACTGGCAGCACTGCCGATGCCGATCAAGGTGATCTGGGGCACCCAGGACCGCGTTCTGCCGACCCGTCAGTCCCACAAGCTGCCCGGCATCGTCGCGACCCACATTTTCGAACGGGTCGGCCACATGCCCCACCTGGAAATTCCAAACAAGGTCGTTCGGCTTATCCTGCAGAATGCGGTGTGTGACTGACCCGCGCCTCCCCGCCGGTCCGTCTCTCGCGTCGGAGACCTTGGCAAACACAGCCTTCGTCATCCCGGCCGCAGAAAAGCGGCGATCCGGGATGACCGCGGACAGGCAACACCTGAAACCTCAAAAGCCAGGGTCTCGGGAAAGCCGCCGCCGGAAGAACTTGCTCTCGGCAAATGGCAAACCCGTCACGCCTCCGGCAAGAGATCCGTTCGCCAGGGCTCGCCGATCACCCGGCGCGCCATCATGTGGGAACGCGGAGAATTGATGCTGTCGACGGCGATCAGCTTGCCCCCGTTGAGATAGGCCACGTAGAATTTGCGCGCTTCCGGAGACCCGACCACGATCGTCTCGTCATAGCCCTCCGACAGACCGGCGATCTGGAGCTTGATGTCGTATTGATCCGACCAGAACCATGGCAGCGGATCGTAGTCGACATCCTGGCCGAGGAGCACCTGCGCGACCGCCTTGGCCTGGTCGATCGCGTTCTGGACGCTTTCCATGCGCACGGAGCGCTGATAGCGGTTGGAGTAGAACCGCGTGCAGTCGCCGGCGGCGTAAATATTCTCATCGCTCGTCTGGCAGGCGCCGTCGACAAGAATGCCGTTGTCGGTTTCAAGCCCCGCATCGGAAGCAAGGGTGTCGTTGGGCTCCGCACCGACGGCGATCAGCACCAGATCGGTGGGCAGGATGTCGCCCCCGGCAAGCTTCACCCCGGTCACCGAGCCGCTGCCTTCAATGGACTCGACACCCGTATCGAACCGAAGGTCCACGCCATGTTCCCGGTGCAGCCCGGAAAAGAAATCCGAGACGGTCCGGCTGATGACACGTTTCATCGGCCGGTCCTGGGCTTCCAGAACGGTTACCTCCTTGCCCAGCGTCCTGGCGACCGCTGCGACTTCGAGCCCGATATAGCCCGCACCGATGATCGCGAGCCGGTTGCTTTCCAGAAGCCTCTGACGGATGAGATCGACATCGGCGATCGTCCGCAATGTGTAAACGCCTTCCTTGTCGGCGCCGGGAAGCAGCAGACGACGTGCGCTGGTGCCGGTGGCAAGAATGAGTTTGCCGTAGGAAAGCGTATCGCCGTTTTGGAGTTCGATCCGCTTTGCGTCCCTGTCCACGGCCACCGCCGTGGTATGCGGGATCAGGTCGATGGTGTTGGTGGCATAAAAGGCGGATGGGCGCAGCCACAGGGCTTCGGCTCCGATCTCGCCTGCCAGATACTTCTTAGACAGCGGAGGGCGCTGATAGGGCGGATGGGCTTCGTCGCCGATCAGGCGCAAAGGACCTTCAAAACCTCCCTGCCGCAAGGATTGCGCGGCCTGGGCACCGGCCTGGCCGGCACCGACAATGACGATTTCTTCCTGCATTCTCCCCTGCCTCTTTCAAGTTCGGCTTTTCTCAGGCCCGGAAGGCTTAGCAGAAAGAATGCATGGCCGCCAGAAGGGCGAATTGACGCCTGGGCACCGCCTTCAACGAAGAGCGGCGGCACCCGGCGGGATCCGGTCCCGTTCGCGAAATCCATCCGGTTGCCCTGGTTGCAGTGGCCCCGGCGATGGAGGCAAGATCCGGGGTTGATCCGAAAAACCTTCAATTCCGATGTCTTTTTGGAATGACGAAACCTGCCGATCTGATAAAAGGGCCTCCTCGCGCATCGTCCCGGCACAGCTTGTGACTGCGGGCCCGGCGCTCGCGAGCTTGCTTCGCGATCCGTGTTTGCAACCGCCAGTCCGGCCTTCCGGCCACATCCCCGAGGCTTCCTTGAAAACTCTCGCCAAAATCGCCCCGGCGTTGTTCGTTCTTTTGTGGTCAACCGGTTTCGTCGGATCGAAACTCGGCGCTCCCTATATCGAGCCGATGGTGTTTCTCACCTTGAGATTTGCCGCGGTACTGGTGCTGCTCGGACCGCTCGCCTTGCTGCTGGCGAAATCCTGGCCGGCAAGACGTCTCGAGATTGGCCATTGCATCGTTGTCGGCATGCTGGTCCACGGAATTTATCTCGGAGGCGTCTTCTGGGCGATCAAGCAGGGCATGCCGGCCGGAACCTCGGCCATCATCGTCGGGCTTCAGCCCGTTCTGACGGCAGTCACGGCAGTTGCGCTGCTGGATGAAACGGTCTCCCGCAAGCACTGGCTCAGCATGGCGGTCGGGGCGAGTGGCCTTGCTCTCGTCCTCGCTCCCCGTTTCGACCTTTCGGGCACGGGCATCACCCCGGCAACAATCGCGGCGGTTCTTCTCGCCGTTTTCGCCATCAGCCTCGGAACCGTCTACCAGAAGCGGTTCGCGCAGGGCCTGGATCTGTTGTCCTCGGCAGTCTGGCAATATGTCGGCGCCCTGATCGTGACAGCACCGCTCAGCTTCCTGGAGAGCTGGCGGATCGAGTGGTCCGGAGAGCTGGTTTTTGCCCTGGCCTGGCTGGTTCTCGTCCTCTCCGTCGGCGCGATCCTGCTCCTGATGCTGCTCATCCGGGAAGGGGCAGTCTCCAGGGTCGCCAGCCTGTTCTACCTCGTGCCCGTCGCCACCACGGTGGAGAGTTATTTCCTGTTCGGAGAAACGCTGTCGGTCGGTCAGATCGCAGGCATGGCGCTGGTCGTCGGCGCGGTCCTGGCGATCCGGGGCCGCCAGCACAAGGCCTGAGAGGGAGGCCGGAAGCTCTTCAGGCCTGCGAGCCTCTCGCCTTCCCGCCCATTCCATTCTCCAGCCGCCGGATCTGCCGCTGCCGGGAAATCGACGCGTTGACCTCGCCGCCCAGGATGAACAACAGCGCGCAGATATAGAGAAAGATCAGCGTGGTCATGATCCCCGCCAGACCACCGTAGGTCGACACATAGTTGGCGAAGCTGGCCAGATAGGCGCCGAACACGCTGCCCGCGACGATCCACATGACCAGCGTCGCCAGAACCCCCGGCCAGAGATCGTGAAACCTTCTCTTGCCCGCCGGCAGCAGCCAATGGGTGATGAACAGGCCGATCACCAGAAGGGAGCCGGCCAGCGTGAACCGGGCCACGTTGATCGACAGGAGGAAGGCCTCGATTTTCGGCACATACTGTTCGAGGGTCGCCAGTGCCAGCGGCGCCAGAACCACGAGAAACGTGTAGACCAGCATGATGCCCGCCCCCAGAAGCACCAGCCCGATCGATTGCAGCCGCAGCAGAACGAAATTGCGATGCTCCTGCTGCCGATAGGCCCGGTTGAGCGCGGTCCTGAGCGCCTCCACGCCATTTGACGAAAACCACAGGGCAGCAACCGCGCCGAAGGTCAGCAAGTCGCCGCGGCGCACCGTCAGGACATTCTTGATCTCCTTGGCCACCGGAGCGGCCACACTTTCCGGCCAGGTATCGAACAGAAGCTCCGAGGCCCGGTCCGCCGCGCCGGTGAAACCGAAAAAGGCCGCAAGCGAGGCGATGAAAATCAGCAGCGGAAAGACCGCCAGCAGACCGGACAGCGCGACATGGCTCGCCATCGCGAAGCCGTCGTCGCGGGCGAAATGGCCGATCGCATCCTTCAGAACGGCATAAATCGATTTCAGGGTCTGGCGGGCTCTCATGCCCGTGATCTGGCCCGGTGTCGGCTGGTCCGTCAAGTGCCGGGCCGGGCTTCGGCGTCAAAACCGCCCCCTCCAAAAGATGGAGAAATTCCAACTCGACAAAAGCCGGTGTGCGACGCAACATAGCTTCAAACAAAAGCGCACGAGCGCAACAAATGAATACGGAGAACGCCCATGACCTCTGCAGCCGTATCGGCGGCAGGAATGCCGGAGAGCCAAACTGACCGCCTGGATGCCGCCGTCGCGGAGCTCGACCGCCTGCTGGACCTCGCCGCCCGGCGCGTGCGCGAGCGGGTGACCGCGGACGGACGCATTTCCTCTTCGCTCATGGAACGCGAGCAACGCGCGGCCCACGGCCTTGCCTGGCTGGCGACCTATGTCGAATCCCTCCGCCAGCTCAACGCCTATGCGGAGCGGCTGAAGGGGGAAGGCCGTTACGGCGCCCTGGAAGACAGGATCGTTCAACTTGGATTTGCCGAGTATCTCGCCCAGATTTTCGGCGGCATCCCCATGAACCAGGGTGAGGTGGTCCGTCTTTCCGACCTCGGCATATCCTCCGAGGAAGCGAAATCTGTCCGGACCGCGGATATCGACGCGCTGATCGAAGCCGGCAATACGCCGGAAATCCGCGGCGAGATCACACGCCTGATCCGTGACCAGGCGGGCCACTCGACCTTCGGCGACCCCGGCCTCGACGACACCATGGAGCAGATCCGCAACGAGATGCGGCGCTTCGCGGAAGACACCGTCGTTCCGAATGCCCATGAATGGCACCTGAAGAACGAGTACATCCCGCTTGAAGTGATCGGCCAGATGTCGGAACTCGGCGTTTTCGGCCTGACCATTCCGGAAGACTACGGCGGACTGGGTCTTGGCAAGGAAGCCATGTGCGTGGTCTCCGAGGAGCTGTCGCGCGCCTACATCGGCGTCGGCTCGCTCGGCACCCGTTCGGAGATCGCGGCGGAACTGATCCTGTGCGGTGGCACGGAGGAGCAGAAGCAGCACTGGCTACCGAAAATCGCCTCCGGCGAAGTGCTGCCGACAGCGGTTTTCACCGAACCCAACACCGGCTCCGACCTGGCCTCGCTCAAGACCCGCGCAGTCAGGGACGGCGATGTCTGGAAGGTCTCGGGCAACAAGACCTGGATCACCCATCCGGTGCGCGCCGACATCATGACGCTTCTCGCCCGCACCAATCCGGACGAGAAGGGCTACAAGGGCCTGTCCATGTTCATCGCCGAAAAGCCGCGCGGTACGGATGACGATCCGTTTCCCGCCGAAGGCATGAGCGGTGGCGAAATCGAGGTGCTCGGCTACCGGGGCATGAAGGAATATGAAATCGCCTTCGACGGCTTCGAGGTCAAGGCGGAGAACCTGCTCGGTCAGGTCGAGGGCGAAGGCTTCAAGCAGTTGATGCAGACGTTCGAGGGCGCGCGAATCCAGACCGCCGCCCGCGCGCTTGGCGTTGCCCAGTCCGCTCTGGATCTCGGCCTGCGCTATGCGGAAGAGCGTATCCAGTTTGGCAAGGCCCTGATCGAATTCCCACGGGTGTCCGACAAACTGGCGATGATGACCGTGGAACTGATGATCGCGCGTCAGCTCACCTATTTCTCCTCCTGGCAGAAGGATTCCGGCAAGCGCTGCGATCTGGAAGCCGGCATGGCCAAGCTGCTCGGCGCCCGGGTAGCCTGGGCGGCCGCCGACAATGCGCTCCAGATCCACGGCGGCAACGGTTTCGCTCTGGAATACGCCATTTCCCGCGTTCTGTGCGATGCCCGTATCCTGAACATCTTCGAGGGCGCCGCCGAAATCCAGGCCCAGGTGATCGCCCGACGGCTCCTGGAAACCCGCGGCAACGCCTGAATGTCCAGCCGGGACGGCCCCCCGTCCCGGCTTACTGCGCATTTCCCCTGACTTACACTCCCCATCGAAAAGCATAAATTGGTTGGGAGGATGATCTTTGGGCGAAACCTGGGAACGGATCGACGCCTGACCCGTTTCCTTGGTGACACCAGTGAAGGAGGACGAAATGAGCGAACCGATCCGTCTGAAACACAATGGCTGGGTTGTCGTCGCCGATGGCACCAAGGCTCTGTTCCTGCGCAATGCAGGAGACGAGAAATTCCCCAACCTGGAAATCTTCAAGAAGGAAACCCAGGACAACCCTCCCAACCGGGAACAGATGTCGGACAGGCCCGGTCGACTGAGCGACGGCTCGAACGGTCACCGCAGCGCGGTCTCGGAGGCGGACTGGCACGCTCTTGCGGAATCGGGTTTCGCCTCGGATCTCGCCGACATGCTCTACAAGCGCGCCCACAAGGGAAAATTCGACGAAATCGTTCTCGTGGCAGCGCCCTCCGTCCTCGGCGAAGTCCGAAAGCATCTCCATAAGGAGGTCACCTCACGGGTAATCGCGGAGATCGGCAAGGACCTGACGAATCATCCTGTCGACAAGATCGAGAAGCTCGTTCTGGCCAGCGGCTGAGCGCGCCCGGACAAGCCGGTCGACGTTTTGGAGGAAGGTCTTCACCAGGCCTTCCTTTTTCGTTTCCGGCTGCGGACCGACGTCTTCTGGAACGAATGCGCCGTCCAAGCGTTATCCTCTCAGGAACCGGCCGGCAACGAATGCGGACCGGTACGAAGGGTCAACGAGACGAGGACGAGATGAACGTCTATCACGGCTTCGATTATCAGCATGCCAAACACACACGCCTGGGCACCGGAATGGAGAGCAAGGCTCACGAAATCGACTGGAAAGCGATCACGGTCGGCTGCGCCTTGACCGGAATGCTTTTTTCGCTCATCGCGCTGGTTTTTCACTTGTTTTACTGACACCAGCAAGGAGTCTACAGATGAAGGACAGGATCACATCCCAGATTTCCACGCTGCTGAACGACGAAACGCGCAGCCGCAAGGAACGTGTCGAAGGGCTGATCAGACTGAGAGAAGATGCCCGGGCACTGGAACGCGCCGCGACCGAAGGTCCGATGGCGGGCCCCGAGCCTTCTGGAGAGCTGCTTCGCAAGGTCGATCGTGCGCTGGAGCGGCTCGGATACGACGAGGCCGCCCAGGCGGACGAGTTCAGTGCGGCAACGCTCTGAAGCCATCGATCATTGAAGAACCGGGCCGAAGACCCTATCTCTTGAGCGTCATTAACGGTAGGCTGTCCGGATGAACACGACATTCGAAGACCTCGGTTTCGATCCGGAAATCTTGGGTCCCGAGGAGGACCAGAAAAAGTCGGTTCGCCAGAAACTCCTGGCGACCGCGCGCAAGGCCGCGCGGCAGATCCCCTTCATGGAAGACGTCGTAGCTGGTTATTATTGCGCGCTGGACCCGGCAACCCCGACCAAGGTCCGGGCGACGGCCCTGGCGGCACTTGCCTATTTCGTGCTGCCGCTCGACGCGGTTCCCGATCTGATCCTTGCCGTCGGCTTTGCCGACGACGCCACGGTACTGATGGGCGCTCTCGCTATGATCCGCAGCCACATGCGCGAGGATCACTACCAGGCCGCCCGCGACGCACTGAAGGATGGGGAAATCTAAGCCCCCATAGACCTTAATCCGGATTTCCGTCCGGGCCGGGGAGCGCGTCGTTTCGCCATGACCCCGAAGTTCTTCCCGCGATCAGCCAGTACACCGCGCCCGCGAAGAAACCCGCCGCAAGAACCACGACACTGCCGGGCCGGATATTTCCGGCCTCCTGCGGTGCTCCGAGTGTCCACAGAAGGAAAGCGATTCCCCCGCCCGCGGCCACGTGAAACACCAGGCCGCGCAGACGGGCAAGTTCGGCGACGCCGATCAGAATCGATGCGGGAACGAGCGATGCGGCGCCGATGACGCTGGCGCCGACCAGCCCCGTCCCGACCATCGTGGCGAAGGCAACCGGGTCCTGTTCCGGATGGGCTGCCCGGAAGAGGCCCCACGCAAGAAACAGGCCGGAGGCCAGCAGTCCGCAAATGAACCCGAATACGATCTTGAGGAGCTGAAACAAAAACTTGCCGCCGTCCAAACCCGTGTCCTTCCTGAAAACGCCTTGCCCCTACTTGAAGTCTGCTCCCCGGGAATGCAAGGGCGCAGCCACGAGAACGGCTGGCGCAACCGGGGCCGGAAATCCCCGGATTCGCTGTTTTCGGTTGACTTTTTGCCGATTTCGCAGGAACTTAAGGGATGGCGTTTGGAAACGCGCGATACTGACCTTGGCACCCGAGTTCCGAGGCTTTTTGCGTATGAACCGAGCCAGTCCCTGCGCCATGTAGAAAACGTTGAAACGATAGAGGAGATCTCGACCATTCGCCGTCCGTTCCGCGCCCCGCCACCCACGAAGGAAGGCCCGCGCACAAACCAGGAAATTCGCGTCCGCGAAGTCCAGTTGATTGATCACGAAGGCGCCAACCGTGGCGTCATCCCGACAGAAGAAGCGATGGATATCGCGATGGAAGCCGGGTTGGATCTCGTAGAAATCCAGCCGAACGCAAATCCGCCTGTCTGCAAGATCCTGGATTATGGCCGGTACAAGTACCAGGCCCAGAAGAAAGCCGCAGAAGCCCGGAAAAAGCAGAAGACCGTCGAGATCAAGGAGATCAAGATGCGTCCGAACATCGACACGCACGATTACGACGTGAAGATGAAGAGCATGCTGCGGTTCTTCAACGAAGGCGACAAGGTGAAGGTCACGCTCCGTTTCCGGGGCCGCGAAATGGCACACCAGGACCTGGGCATGAACCTGCTCAACAAGGTACGCGAGGAAACCTCCGAGATCGCCAAGGTCGAATCCTCACCCAAGCTGGAAGGCCGTCAGATGGTGATGGTGCTCGCGCCGCTGAAGTAAGCACGCGCTTTGCAGAAGACTTTCAAAACCCCGCTTCGGCGGGGTTTTTTATTGAAAGGCCGGATCGCGCAACAGCCGCTCCGCCAGTCGTTCGAGCGGCGCGCCACTTTGGTCCGCAAGCGCCAGAATCCAGGCGCCCTGAACCATGACGAGAACCTGCTCCGCCGCTGCCTCGGGGTCGGCGCAGCCGAATTGCGTCGCATATCCGGCGAGCCGGCGCTTCCATTTGTCCAGGACCGTGCAGGCCACCTGTCTCAACTCGGGATCCTGTGAAGCCGCCTGCAGCATGCTCATGACGGGACAGGCAAGAAGCCGCTCTTGCTGCGTCGCCAGTCTGGCGATCGCCCGGCAGGTGTTGGCGGCCCCTTCCCGGAAAGTACCGGCCTCCACGAAGGCTTCGGCGACGACATTTTCGATAATCCCGCCCACCCAGAGTGTCGCTTCCTCGGCCAGCTCACGCTTGCCACCCGGAAAGTGATGATAGAGCGACCCTTTGGGCAGCCCGGCTTCCGAGAGGATTTCCGCCAGGCCGACACCATCATACCCCTTCCGCCTGAACAGGGAGGCGGCGGTGTTCAGAAGACGGTTTCGGCTCGATGGTTCGGACATTCAAATCCTCTACACCCTCTAGACCGATTGGTCTAGAGGGTGTATTAGACCAGTCGGTCTATTAGGGGATGGCTATGTTGAAAGACATCGGCGGAAGTGTAAGAGCGGTGGAATTCCAGGCTCGCGGAGCACGGCTTCAGGGCTACTACTACGAGCCTTCCGGCACGGTCCGGGCCAATCTGGTTCTCCATGGGGCGACGGGCGTCCACCAGCGCTACTACCGCAACTTCGCGACCTGGGCCGCCGACAACGGCTTCGGCGTTCTCACTTACGACTACCGGGATTTCGGGGAATCCGCTCATCGTCCTCTCCGCGACAGCCCGACGACATTTACCGACTGGGCGGTGCTCGATCAGGCCGCCGCGGAACGCACCCTGTCCGAGCTCGCGCCAATCGGCCCGCTCTGGACAATCGGTCATTCCCTAGGCGGGCTGGGGTTTGCGTTTCGTCCGTTCGACGCGCGGTACCAAAGGATCATCACCGTCGGAGCGGGGTTCGGACACTTCACCGATCATCCCTGGAGTTACCGCCCGAAGGTGCTGGCGTTCTGGTTTCTTGTGGGGCCGGTCGCCACGACGTTGGCGGGATATCTGCCCGGCAAAAGCCTCCTTCTTGGGGAGGACCTGCCGGCCGGCGTCTACTGGCAATGGCGAAAATGGTGCACCAGCAGGGATTTTTTTAACGCCGACATCGGCGTCAGCCTGCCGGAGCCCGATTTTCGCCAGGAAGGTCGTGAACTCAAGATGTTCACGATGGAAGACGACGTCGTGGTCCCGCCGGCCAGCGTCGGAAGATATGCCGAGGTGTTTCCCAGGGAGCGCATCGAGTACCGGAACCTGCGCCCGTCGGACTATGGCCTGGCAAGCCTCGGCCATATCGAGGTCTTTTCCAGGCGCAGCGCAGCTGTATGGCCCGACCTCCTCTCTTCGAATTGAAGCCGGGGTCACAAGACGGGCTCACAGTAACGTAGCGGTATGCTACATTACCGCGAGCTACGAATGGTTTTATCGAACGAAATTGCGCCGTCGCTCAGACCGGAGCGGGTAATTATGAGCATTTGATTTTATTATCTCATCCAGCCAACTAAGCGGATCGGAGACATTCATGCCGAAACTGCCTGGCAAGTCCTACGATGAAATGAAGGCCCTGATCGGCAAGAACCACGGCATTCCCTATGTCTTCAGCTGGGAATTGCTGATTGCCATCTGCTGGGAAGAATCCCTGTTCAACAATCAGGAACAGGAAAAGGGAACCGCCTGGGGGTTCGGTCAGGTGGAGCCCTCCGAATTTTACAAGTTCGAGACGCAGCAAGCACGCCAGAACGGATACTACGTGGCCAACCTTCCGCCGAGAACCAAGGTTGGAACCGCCACCAAGCTCCAGGGCAAATTGACGGACGATCAGTCCGTGCAGGTGGTCTCCGCCGCCCTCAGGCACAATTACTATTCCCGCAAGCACGACAAGCTGGATGCGCTCTATGCCTATGGCGGCGTCTACTACAAGGGCCCGTCGCCGCTGAGCAAGGCGGACAGAATCAAGATCATTCAGGGCTGGCTGAACTGCGAGAAGCACCTCCAGTTTTTCCATCAGGGTTACGATCGCGACGAAATCATCAAGGGGCTGAACATGGCCCGGAGCTTCAAGAGCCGCGAAGCCGAATTCCGGCCGATCCTGTTCCCGCTGAGCGAGGATTATCTGATCGAGTGGCTGAAGAAATATATCGCGCAGCTGAAGGCCAGCAAGCAGATGCTCCGGACGGGCGCGCGCGGGCAGGAGGTGACGGCGCTGCAATCCGTCTTGAACCACAAGGGACAGTCACAAGCAGCCAAACTGGTGGAAGACGGCATTTTCGGACAGAAGACCGGCGCGCGCGTCTTCGAGTTCCAAAAGCAGAATTTCCTGACCGCCGACGGCATCGCCGGTCCCAAGACCAAGGCGAAGCTGACTGCCTGAAAACGCGCCCGGCGCGTCAGGCCCGCGCACGAGACGCGTGGTGGCGGGCAAGGTGAAGCCGGTCGTCGCGCGAAGAGAACACCACCGCCAGACCAATGCCGATCAGGGAACCGACGATCGTGTCGAACACCCGCTCCGGTGCCATTGACGCGCCATGGGCGCCGTTGGCAGCCAGATAGGTCATCAACAGCGCCATCGGTGTCACGAAGATCTGTCCCAGGCCGTAGTTCGCCCCGATGACGAATTCCGTGGCAATCTGGAAAAAGGCGACCAGCAGGATCACCGTCGCGAAGGACGGTTCCTGCGCCAGCACGAACCAGACAAGCGCCGAACCGACCAATGACCCGACCATACGCTGCAAGGCCCGGGTCATGCTGATCTGCAAATTGGCGCCCTGCAGAACGACGACCGCCCCCATGACCGCCCAGGTCGGATGCCCCGCACCCGCCGTCTGAACCGCGAAGGCGGCCAGCGCCGCCCCCAGGACAATCCTTGCCGCCGCCGAAAGACGTGCCCGCACCGGCTGGTGAGGCTCCACCGGAAGAGGCAATTCGGGATCGCCCGTATGGCGGAACCGCTCCGTGAGCGCACAGACGGCCCATGCCAGCGCCGCCCCCGCCGCGGTTGCCGCCACCCGTTCCAGAACAGTGTGGAAGCTGTCCAGGGGGCCCATCGCGGCTCCTGCCGCAAAGATGAAGATCAAGGCCCCGGGAGGGCCGAACCGGCCTGCGAGCGAGATGAAAAAGAACACGCCGCTCGCCAGGGCAAGGAGCAGAAGCTGCGGCACAGACGGCAGACCGAGCCATCCGGTCGCCGACATGACGAAGACACCCAGGACCTGCGCAACGGCACTATAGAGCACGATGCGCCGACGTTGAGCCGCTTCCGGAGCGAACCGCCCGAACAGGGTGACCAGCGAGCCAAGAGCAGCGAACCCTGCCAGATGCGGCCAGGGCGTCAGGTAATACACAATCGGGAGAACGATTGCTCCCGCTAGCGCGGCCTGAAACCCGGCCAGCAGAGAGTTGCGCAGGAACGGCTGCGCCGAAAGCGAAAGACTTTCCAGAAACCGGTGCCGATGAAGAAAAAGAACCGCCGCATCGCGGCGGCGAAGCGCCAGTTCCGCAGTGGCCTCATTTGGGCAGGTATCCGATTTGCGCGTCATGTCGCCTCTTTTGATTGCCGCGCCTGCGCCTCCCTGAGCCGCGCATCGATTTTTTCAAAACTGGTCAGGACGTCTTCCACGTCCGCGTCAGACAGGTCCGCCAGGAGGTCCTCCTCCGCCCGGTAGAGTTCCCGCCGGATCTCCCTCACCCGCTCCGCCCCGGACGGGGTCAGAAAGACCAGCCGCGCCCGCGCGTCCTTTTCGTCGACCCGCCGCTCAACCAGGTTCTGCCGGCACAGGATATCGAGCAGCCGGACCAGGCTAGACGTATCGATGCCCATGCGCGCCGCCAGATCTTTCTGCGTCAGGCCACCACCGGTTTCCTGCAGATGGACCAGCGGCACCCAGGTCGCGTCGGTAAGACCGGCCGCCGCAAGGTGCCGGTCGATGACCTGCCGCCAGCGGCGCGCCAACTGGGAAAAACACATGCCGAAGCGGAATCTGGGCGTGACGGGAAGATCGTTCATGGACGATCCGTAAAGCAAATTAATTTGAATTGCAAATCAAATTAATAAACGCATTGGCGTGGTCAGTCGGATATATTCCTCAGATGGTTTTCCACGAAATCGCCAAAGGCCCGCACGATCGCGGAGGGGCGGTTGGAGGCGTAAGCCAGACTGATCCCGATCTCGGGCAAGGCCGGAAGCGGGTCCTCCAGCTCAAAAAGGTCCGGTGGAACGGCGGAGCGCGTGACAACGCTGATGGCCTGGCCGGAACGCGTCACGGCAAGAAGCCCGGCCAGACTGTTGCTTGCGAACGCGATCCGGTAGGCCCGCCCGGCCTGATCCATGGCCGTGCGGGCCGCCAGATGGTCCAGCGTATCCGGCGCCGAAAGCGCGAGAGGGATCACCTCGCGGTTCAGGATGCCCGGTTCGGCCTCGCTCCCGACCCAGACGAAGCTTTCCCGCCGGATGACATGCTCGCCCGTCTCCTCGCCCGGCAGCGACACGAGCGCCAGATCGAGCCGCCTGCGCTGAAGAAGAGGCTTTAGCTCGACGGTCGGGGCGCACACCACTTCGATCTCGACATCGGCATGGCGCTCGCCGAACCCCTGGAGAAGACCGGGAAAAAAGGCCGTCAGATAGTCTTCCGGGCAGCCGAAGGTGATCGCCCCCCGCAATCCCGATCCCGGCAGCAGGGACAGTGCGTCGTCATGGGCGTTCAGGATGCGCTCGGCGTGGATCAGAAGACGGTCTCCTGCGGCCGTCAGTTCAACGCCGGTGCCCGTCCGGCGCAAGAGCGGCTGGCCCGCGATCGCCTCCAGCCGCCGCATCTGCATGCTGACCGCGGACTGCGTCCTGCCAACCTGCCGCGCGGCGACACTGACGGAACCGGTCCGCGACACGGCGACGAAACTGCGCAGGAGAAGAATGTCCAGGACGTGCATGGCAGATATCAACCCAACTTATAACGGATTTCTATATTATGAATTTGGCTGAACACAATCCCCTTGCTAACTTTCCAGGAACAGCAAGCCGCCGGAGGTCCGCGCGAGCGAAATCAGGAAACCTGAAAGATGGCCGACACACTCTCTCCCGCGACAGGCGCCGAAGACGACACCTTCTGGTCCGATGTCTCGGACCACGTCATGCGCTACGGGCCGAAATTCGAACGGCGCGTGATCGAACGGGCCGAGGGCAGTTATGTCTACGACACGCAGGGCCAGCCGATCCTCGATTTCACCTCCGGCCAGATGAGCGCGCTTCTGGGTCACTCTCATCCGGAAATCGTCAGGACGATCCGCGAGCAGATCGGGCGGCTCGATCACCTGTTCAGCGGCATGCTGTCCCGCCCGGTTGTCGACCTGTGCAGCCGTCTCGGCTCGCTTGTGCCCGGCCTGGAGAAGGTCCTCCTGCTGTCGACAGGCGCGGAATCGAACGAGGCCGCCATCCGTCTCGCCAAGCTGGTCACCGGGCGGCACGAAATCGTTGCATTTTCCAGAAGCTGGCACGGCATGACCGGGGCCGCCGCCTCGGCCACCTACAGCAACGCCCGGCGCGGCTACGGCCCCGCCAATGTCGGCTCCTTCGCGATCCCCGCCCCGAACGCCTACCGCCCGCGTTTCACCCACGCCGACGGCAGTCTCGACTGGCGGACGGAGCTGGATGACGCCTTCGCGCTGATCGACAGCCAGTCCACCGGAAACCTCGCTGCGTTCATTGCCGAACCGATCCTCTCCTCCGGCGGCATTATCGAACTGCCGGAGGGCTACCTCGCCGCGCTGCGCAAGAAATGCGACGAACGCGGTATGCTCCTGATCCTGGATGAGGCGCAGACCGGCATCGGCCGCACGGGCCACATGTTCGCGTTCCAGCGCGACGGTGTGACACCGGATATCCTGACCCTGTCGAAGACCCTTGGCGCCGGCCTGCCTCTGGCTGCCGTCCTGACCAGCCGCGCAATCGAGGAAAAGGCCCATGAGCTCGGCTTTGTCTTCCTGACCACCCATGTGTCCGACCCTTTGCCCGCCGCCGTCGGCGTGACCGTCATGGATGTTGTCGAAAAAAGCGGACTGATCGAGCGGGCCCGAACCGCCGGCGCCCGCCTCAAGAGCGGCCTCGAAACACTGCAGCAGCGTTTCGAATGCGTCGGCGACGTCCGTGGACGCGGCCTGCTGCTGGGCATCGACATCGTCAAGGACCGGGCCGGCCGGGAACCCGACCTGGAAACCGGCGACCGCATCGGCGCGGAAGCCATGAAACGCGACCTCAGCATGAACATCGTCAAGCTGCCCGCGATGGGCGCCGTCTTCCGCATCGCACCGCCGCTCACCGTTACAGACGACGAAATCGATCGGGGCCTGGAACTCATGGCGGAGGCCATCGACGCGGCGCAGAAGGGATAGGGCGATCCGGTGACCCGTGCGTCTTAAGAGGCCACGTCGGGTTCCTTGTGCCGGTACTGCACACGAAACGCCCCCGGAGTGAGGCCCGAGAGCCGTGTGAACAGGCGAACGAAGGACGGCGGGTCGTTGTAGCCGACCGCGTAGCAGATTTCCGCCACGCCCTTCTCGGTTTCGATCAGCAAGTCGCGGGCACGTTCAATTCTCAGTTCCTGAAGATAGGCTTTAGGCGTCAGCCCGGACCCGGCCTTGAACCGGCGCAGGAAACTCCGGCCCGGTAAACCGCTCGCCACCGCCATGTCCTCCACCGTGACCGCGTCGGCGAAACCGCTTTCCAGAAAGTGCTGCGCCTTCAGAACGGCTTTATCGCCGTGACGCAAGTCCGGCAGGAAACGACGGAACCGGCGCTGGTCCCGCCTGCGGAACTCGACGATGAAATGACGCGCCGTATCGGCGGCGACCGAATAGCCCAGGAAGCGCTCGATCAGGGCGAGCGCCAGATCGACCCAGGCCATCAGCCCGCCCGCCGTGATCAGATCCGTATATTCAATGAGAAGCTGTCCGGTATCCAGATCGACCTCCGGATAGGCCGCCTTCAGCCGCTGCTCCAGCCCCCAGTGGCTCGTGACCGCCCGGCCTCCCGTCAGTCCGGCGGCGCAGACGAAGGTCAGGCCCGTGCAGGCCGAGCAGATCACGGACCCGGCGGCATGCCGCTCTTTCAGGAAGCCGGGCAGATCCGGCACGGCATCCACACGGACTTCGTCGGAAGACGGCGGCAGAATGACCGCGTCATACGCAGCGTGCCTGGCCGAAAAATCCGTCAGGACATCCACTTCGAGCACGGCACCGCATGCCTGAGCCGCAAAGCCCAGAACGTCCTGCAGGCCGAGCACGGCCGATTGCATCGCGCCGGGATAGGCAAGAATGGCAAGGCGAAGCATTTCCATCACCTGGCTTATTTAGCATATAATTTGTCAAATCCGCCACTCATGCATCCCTAAAGACCTCGCTAATTTACACGCATCCGGACCACGCAAGGAGCTTCCGAATGCTTGAAACAGCGACGCACTCTCCCGTTTACAGGCTTGGCGGCCTAACCCTGACCTGCCTCTCCGACGGACATTTGCTCATCCCCGGCACGTATTTTCCGAATGCCGATGCGTCTGAGAAGGAGAAGGTCACACCGCACACCCGTTTCGGCGCCAATACCTGGCTTGTCGAGACGGGTACGCGAAAGATCCTGATCGATGCCGGGTCCGGAACCAGCCTGAAGGACCGTTTCCCGGCAAGCGGCGCGCTCGACTGGCGGGACAGCAGACTTGCCGCACGCCGCGACGGCATCACAGATGTCGTCGTCACCCATATGCATGCCGACCATATCGGCGGACTGGCATCCCAGAACCGAAGCCTCTTTCCAAAGGCGAGGATCCACGTCCAGGAAAAGGAATGGGCTTTCTGGACCGACGAAGCTCTCCTGGCCGCCGCTCCGGACGACCGGAAACCGATGATCGCCCTGATCCAGTCGCTTGCGAGACCGTTGACAGACCAGATTGTGCGGCACTCGGGCGAGGCCGATCTCGGCGGTGGCGTCAGGCTCCTGCCCGCGCCAGGCCATACGCCCGGCCATCAGATCGCCCACCTGAGCGACGGCGACGGGGAAATCCTGCTTCTAGGCGATGTGGTCGTTTCCGACACCCTGCAATTTTCCAATCCCGACGTGACCTATGCGCTCGACAGGGACCCGGAGCAGGCGGTGGAAACACGCAAACGCCTTTTTGAGTGGCTCACGGCCGACGAAATCCCTTTCGCCGCGACCCACATCAACGCGACCGGACTTTGCCGTCTGGAAAAGCGGGCAGCCGGCTACGGATTCAACCCTCTTTGAACAAAACCGGCAATCGAACCTTGAGAGGTTAGCCGACCGCCGCCCAGCCGCCCTTTTCCGCCGAGGCGAACAGCGCGTCGAGAATTTTCATGTTCTGGACCGCATCCTCCGCGCCGTAGGGCAAAGGTGCTTCGCCCGTCACCGCCCGACCGAAGACGTCGATCAGCTCGGCGTACTGGTCGCAGGGCGCAATCGTTTCGGTCTGTATCGCCCCGTCGCCCAGCACCGAACCGTCGTCGGTGCGGATCTCGACCGCCTCGCCTTGCGGCGCGTTGACCGGAATGACGATTTCCAGCCGCTGTTTCGTGCCGACGAGGTTGAACCGCTGGTAGGGCGTCAACTGGGTGGAAACGACGAAATTCAAATGCCGGCCCTGACCGAAATCCAGGATCGCGCTGGTCATCCGGTCGGTGCCGAAAGAAGGATCCTTGTCGATCAGGGACACCACACGTTCCGGCTCGGCGTCGAAGAAATAGCGGCCCGACAGCATGGTGTAACAGCCGATGTCGTAGAGCGCGCCACCGCCGATGCCGGCCATGTTGCGGATGTTTTCAGGATCGTCGTTGAAATAGCTGAAGAAGCACTGGATCGCCTTCAACTCGCCGAGCGCGCCCGAGCGCACGATCTCGCGGGCGCGGATCCATTGCGGATGAGCACGCACCATGAAGCCCTCCGCGACAAGCCGGCCCTTCGGCAGCGCGAGCAGTTGCTCCGCTTCCCCCGCGCTCAGCGCGATGGGCTTTTCGCAAAGCACATGCTTGCCGGCCTCAACCGCCTGGATCGTCACCGGCACATGCAGGTGGTTCGGCAGCGGATTGTAAATCGCGTCGATCTCCGGATCGGCGAGCAGATCCTCATAGGACCCGTAAGCCTTTTCGATGCCGAGCGAGGCCGCGGCCGCTTCGGCCTTGTCCTGCCCTCTTGAGGCAATCGCTGCGGCGACGCCGGTCTTCGAGCGCTGAATGCCCGGAATGACCTTTTCGAGCCCGATCTTCGCGGTCGAGACAATCCCCCAGCGAACTTCTTTCCCAGTCATCCGGCCAACCCTTCCATCATTGAGGTGCGCTCCTCAGATGGCACGAAAAACAGACCTGCCGCAAGAGCGATAGGGAAAGACAAGCGCTCGAACCCGTCACCTTGTGGCACGACAGACTTCCGGCGCGGTCTCGGGTTTCGTCACGATCGAGCCCATCCGCATACTGATCAGAACCTCGGAAAAATCGAAGTTCGCCTCACGTTCAAAGAGGTTTACGATCTTTCCGGGCACGGGACCGGTCCGGCTGTTTTCGCTGAAGGGGACAGGGAAAATGAAAGAGGAAACACCCATATCCGAAATAACGGATACATTTCTGGACTGGTATATCGAAAACCGGCACAAGCCGGATCTGGCCGAATTGAACGACTACCTGCTGAACGCCGCCCTGTCGGCGCGCGGTTACAACAATGTCGAGAGCGGCGAGACGTTTTTCATCCGGGAAATCCTGGCCCCGTCAGCGCCGAAGCTCTGCCTGGATATCGGCGCGAATGTCGGCCGGTACAGTCTTGACCTGCTGCAGTCCACCTCGACTCAAGTCATCGCGTTCGAGCCGCTGGCTTCGTCTCACAGGGAGCTGGTACAAAACACCTTCGCTTACCGGGAGAGGGTTTTCTGCGAGAACAAGGGCATTGGCAACGTGAATGGCGAACTCACGCTCCACTTCGACGCGTCCGCCTCCGTCCTCGCCTCCTTCTCCGAGGAGGTAAAGAAGGTGAGTTACGTCGGCAACGAGGAACAGGCGACTGCTGAGGTCGTCACGCTGGATTCCTACTGCAGCGCCAACCGGATCACGGACATCGACCTGATAAAGATCGACACGGAAGGTTTCGAAACCGAGGTGTTCGAAGGGGGCCGGCAGGTGTTTTCCGAGATCAGACCGAAGTTCGTTCAGATGGAATTCAACTGGCACCAGATGTTCCGCAGCAAGACGCTGAACGACTTCGCCGAAAAGCTTCCGGACTACGACGTCTATCAGCTGCTTCCCGATGGATGGGCGCAACGGGACCCGAGAGATCCCCTGTCGAATCTCTACCAGTTCTCGAATTTCGTATTCGTCCTGGGAAACTGAACAGCGGATCCACCGGGTCTCGCGTGGTTGAACGAGACAGGAGGGCGTGGATTTCGGACCCGCCCCCGCTTCCAACTCAGCTCGAAGACTTGTCGCCGGTTTTCCAGGTCGCGGCGCCGTTGCTCACTTCGAGGCGGTTGCCATCACGCTCGAACGTGAAAATCTCACCACGGTAACCAGGCAAAGAGAAACTGACCGCGTCGCCCTCTTGAAGAGCCATGACCAGTTTATGCGGCTGCTCGGGAGCGTCCTTGCCCACGTAGACGGCGGTGACTTCAAATGCGTTGTCCTCGGTCAGACTGTAGTGGACCGACATATCCGCTTGCGTACCGACGAGCGTCGCGCCGCTGAGCGGTTTTTGAAGATGGACACTGTCCGCCTGTGCCGCGAAAGGTGCGACGGCAAAGGCCAGGGCGATGGCAATGCGTTTCATTTCAGATCTCCATGCGCAACCTCCCACTGGACAGATGAACGATTTCGAGGAAAACTCAAATCGATGAAAACTATAGCTAGAATAACCTGAATGGATTTAAGCGGACGAGATCTCGGTTTGCTGGCATCCCTCGACGTCCTGCTCACCGAACGCAGCGTCACCGGCGCCGCAAAAAGACTGGGCATCAGCCAACCCGCGATGTCGGCGCAACTCGCCCGTTTGCGCGAATTGTTCGGCGACGAGCTTCTGGTCGGAAATGCCCATGGCATGACGCCAACACTCCGGGCACAGGACCTGCATCTGCCTCTCAGGACCGCGCTGGAGGATCTGCGGGCGGTCGTATCGTCGGCGGCCGCCTTCAACCCGGAAACGGACAAGAGGCACTTCAGGATTGCCGGAACCGACCTGTCACATGCGGTTCTTATGCCGACGCTCGCGCCCTATCTGGCCAGTCACGCACCGGGCGTCACGCTGGAGGCGGTTCCCCTCGCCGTGGGACAACTGGCCGACAGAATGGAGCGCGGAGACATCGACTTCGCGATCAGCAGCGGTGACAACACCCCACAGGACTTTCCGGCCCGGAAACTGATGGACGAAAACTTTACCGCTGTCTGGCGAAGGGGGCATCCGGTCATCGGCGAGACGCTCACACTCGATCAGTTCTGTGCGTGCAAACATGTCGTCGCAATCGTCGAGGGCAGCGGCCCGCTGGACCGCGTGGACGAAATTCTCCGGCTCGAAAACCGCTCCCGGTCGATTGGAACCTACGTTCCCAACTTTCTGCTCATCCTACCGATCGTCGTCGCGACCGACATGATCGCCGTCGTGCCCGACTGGCTCGTCATCGGCGGTTCCGAACGCGTGCGCACCGGACCTCTGCCGATTCAGATCCCCGGCTTTTCGGTCTATCTGAGTTGGCACCGCCGTCTTCAGAACGACGTTGCCAGCAAGTGGCTCAGAACGTTGATCGTCAAGATAGCCTCCGCCGCCACGGCGCTGAACCGCAACAACATCGGCAACTCGCAGGACCGGCCTTGAGCTCCGCAGATTCCGTTCCTTGCGGTGAAGCAAAAAACCCCGGCCGGATGGCCGGGGTCATGTCTTGCCGATCAGGCATTCCTGGGACGATCAGTATTTCTGCGGCACGTAGAGATGCTCGGGCAGAACCTTGCGCTCGTAGTCGGAATTGTAGCGGCGTTCCGGCAGTTCGATCGGATCGTGCGGGATTTCCTCGTAAGGCAACATCGACAGGAGATGGCTGATGCAGTTCAGGCGCGCCTGCTTCTTGTCGTTCCCTTCCACGATGAACCACGGCGCCTCGGGAATATTGGTGCGCTCGAAGGTATCTTCCTTGGCCTTGGTGTAGTTTTCCCAGCGCACCCGGGACTCCAGGTCCATCGGCGACAGTTTCCACTGTTTCAGCGGATCGTGAATGCGCATCAGGAAGCGGAGCTGCTGCTCCTCGTCGGTGATGGAGAACCAGTATTTGATCAGCCTGACACCGGAGCGCACGATCATGCGCTCGAACTCCGGCACGTCGTTGAAGAACTGCTCGACCTGGTCGTCTGACGCGAACCCCATGACCCGCTCGACACCGGAGCGGTTGTACCAGGACCGGTCGAACAGCACGATCTCTCCGGCGGCCGGCAGATGCGGCACATAGCGTTGGAAGTACCACTGGGTCTTTTCGCGCTCTGTCGGAGCCGGCAGAGCGACCACGCGGCAGACACGCGGGTTGAGACGCTGGGTGATGCGCTTGATGACGCCGCCCTTGCCGGCGGCATCGCGGCCTTCGAAGACCACGACGATCTTCTCGCCGGTGTGTTGGACCCAGTCCTGCAGCTTCACCAGCTCGGACTGCAGGCGCAACAATTCGTGGAAGTAAGTGTTCCGGTCGATCGATGACTTGTGTTTTTTGTCCGATATGAAGGCCAGGTCCTTGGCGATCAGATTGTCGTCGATCTCCATTTCCAGCTCTTCGTCGAGGCTGTCCGCCCATTCCGCCTCAACCCAGGTCTTCGCGCTTTCTTCGGTCATCAAACGGTCCTTTTGAAAATTCGTGAGACGCAACGTCCATGACGATGACTGTGAACAGCCTATCCATGTAACTTTTTTGACAGTCCGTCCAGTTCAAGAGGCCAAATTCAGGTCAGGACGGATTTCGTGACAAAACCGCTTGTAAATGAATGAACGTTCATTTATTTCTTGTGTCGGGAGGACACGATGGCACTTGACGCCACACCGGCGCAAAGCCGGACCAAAGGCCGGGAAACCGCCGAAAGGGTCCGCAAGGCAGCGCTCAAACTCTTTGCGGAGGCAGGCTATGCCGCTGTCTCCATGCGCGAGATCGCGTCCGCCGTCGGCGTTCAGCCCGGCGCGCTCTACAACCACTTCCCCACCAAACAGGACATCCTGAAGGACCTGATGCTCTCCCATATGGCGGCTCTGCTGGCGGCCTGGGAGAACGCCGGTTTCCCGAGCGCTATGGATCCGCTGGAGCGCTTCGTGCGGTTTCACATCCGCTATCACCTGCAACGCGCAGACGAAGTCTTCATCGCCTATATGGAACTGCGCAATCTGGACCCGGAGAATTTCGCGGCCGTCGAGGCCCAGCGCAACCGCTATGAAGCCATCCTGACAAGCATCCTCGAGGAAGGGTCGACCGCGGGACGCTATGCCGTCGACAACCCCCGGGTCGCGACCCGGGCGATCATCGCCATGCTGACCGGCCTTCCCACCTGGTACCGCGAAGGTGGCCGCCTGACCGGGGACGAGATCGAAACGCTTTACCTGACCATGGTGCGCAAGGCTGTCGCGCCGGTCGATACTCAATCCCAAAGGGAGACCGGATGACATGAGCATCCTGAAATCGAGCCTGTCGCCGAAGAGCGCTCAGTTCGCCACAAACAAGGCAGCCCACGAAGCCGCCATGGACTCAGTAAGGGGCGCGGCGCAGACCGCCCTGGACGGAGGCGGTGAATCCGCCCGCCAGCGGCACGTCTCCAGGGGCAAGATCCTGCCGCGCGAACGGGTGTCGCGCCTGCTCGATCCGGGCTCTCCGTTTCTGGAGGTCGGCATGCTCGCCGCCCACGGCCTTTACGAGGGCGCAGCGCCTTCTGCCGGCATGATCGCCGGGATCGGCCGGGTCGAAGGCCAGGAGGTTATGATCCTCGCCAACGATGCGACGGTGAAGGGCGGCACCTATTATCCGATGTCGGTGAAGAAACACCTGCGCGCCCAGGAGATCGCGGAACAGAACAACCTGCCCTGCATCTATCTGGTCGACTCCGGCGGCGCCAACCTGCCCAATCAGGACGAGGTCTTTCCGGACCGGGACCATTTCGGCCGGATCTTCTTCAACCAGGCCAACATGTCGGCCAGGGGCATCGCCCAGATCGCCGTGGTGATGGGATCGTGCACCGCGGGCGGTGCTTACGTACCGGCCATGTCGGACGAGACCATCATCGTCAAGAACCAGGGCACGATCTTTCTGGCCGGCCCGCCGCTGGTCAAGGCGGCAACCGGCGAGGAAGTCACCGCGGAAGACCTCGGCGGCGGCGACGTGCACACGCGGCTTTCCGGCGTCGCCGATCATCTCGCCCGGGACGACGCCCATGCGCTGGCCCTTGCCCGCCGCTCCATCGCCAGCCTGAACCGCATCAAGACGCCGGACGTCGCCCTGCAAAGCCCGGAGGAGCCGCTCTACGACCCGGACGAGATCCTCGGCGTCGTGCCGGCCGACCTGAAGACCCCTTACGACATCCGCGAAGTCATCGCCCGTGTCGTGGACGGGTCGCGCTTCGACGAATTCAAGGCCCGTTACGGCACGACCCTTGTCTGCGGCTTCGCCCATATTCACGGAATGCCGGTAGGCATCA
Organism: Roseibium aggregatum; assembly: GCF_017309185.1. GTDB lineage: Bacteria > Pseudomonadota > Alphaproteobacteria > Rhizobiales > Stappiaceae > Roseibium > Roseibium aggregatum_B. Next base: position 55,755 of record NZ_JAEKJZ010000009.1, read on the forward strand.
TCGCCAACAACGGCGTTCTCTTTTCCGAGAGCGCGGTCAAGGGCGCCCATTTCGTCGAACTCTCCTCCCAGCGCAAGGTGCCGCTGGTGTTCCTGCAGAACATCACCGGCTTCATGGTCGGCCGCAAATACGAAAGCGGCGGCATCGCCAAGGACGGCGCCAAGCTGGTGACGGCGGTCGCCACCACATCCGTTCCGAAAATCACCATGCTGGTCGGCGGCTCCTTCGGCGCGGGCAATTACGGCATGTGCGGACGCGCCTACTCGCCCCGCTTCCTCTGGACCTGGCCGAATTCGCGCATCTCCGTGATGGGGGGCGAACAGGCCGCCGGCGTGCTCGCCACCGTCCGCCGCGACGGCATCCAGCGCAAGGGCGGAACCTGGTCGGCGGAAGAAGAACAGGCTTTCAAAAAGCCGATCGTCGATCAGTTCGAGGAACAGGGCCATCCGCTCTACGCCACGGCGCGGCTCTGGGACGACGGCATCGTCGACCCGCGCAAGACCCGCGACATTCTGGGACTGTCGCTCTCGGCCGCGCTCAACGCCCCGATCGAGGACACCCGCTTCGGCCTGTTCAGGATGTAAGCCATGGCCCGGATCGAGACACTTGTCGCGGACATCACGACGCTTGACGTCGACGCCATCGTCAACGCCGCCAATTCCACGCTCCTCGGCGGCGGCGGGGTCGACGGCGCAATCCACCGGGCCGCCGGGCCGGAGCTTCTCGCGGAATGCCGCACGCTCGGTGGTTGCGAAACCGGGCAGGCAAAGATCACCGGCGGGTACCGACTGCTCGCGAGACACGTCATTCACACGGTCGGCCCGGTCTGGCTTGGCGGAAACCGTCGCGAGCCGGAGCTTCTCACCTCCTGTTACGAGACCAGCCTCCGCCTCGGCGCGGAACACGGCTGCAAGACCATGGCCTTTCCGGCCATCTCTACCGGGGTCTACGGCTATCCTGCCGATCTGGCCGCGTCCGTGGCCGTCAAAACCCTGACCCGCGTTCTGGCGGATCTGACAGACATTCAGACGGTGACCCTGGTCGCCTTCGACGAAGGCAGCCATTCCCATCTGCTGACCGCGCTCGGGAGGGCGGAAAACTGATGTTTACGAAAATTCTCATCGCAAACCGCGGCGAAATCGCCTGCCGGGTGATCGCAACGGCCCGCAAACTCGGCATCGAGACGGTCGCCGTCTTTTCCGAGGCGGACGCGAAGGCCAAACACGTGGCCATGGCGGACGAAGCCTATCTGATTGGTGCCGCGCCGGTTGGCGAGAGCTATCTGAAGACGGACAGGATCATCGAGGTCTGCCGGAAAAGCGGCGCTCAGGCGGTTCATCCGGGCTACGGCTTTCTCTCCGAAAACCCGGCTTTCGTCGAAGCCCTGGAACAGGCCGGCATCGCCTTCATAGGCCCCAGCGCCAAATCGATCCGCGCCATGGGCCTGAAGGATGCCGCCAAGGCGCTGATGGTCGAGGCCGGCGTGCCGGTGGTACCGGGCTATCACGGCGACAATCAGGACCCGGAGTTTCTGAAATCCCAGGCCGACGAAATCGGCTACCCCGTTCTGATCAAGGCACGCGCCGGCGGCGGCGGCAAGGGCATGCGCCGGGTCGATGACCCCGGGGACTTCGCCGACGCCCTGAAAGGGGCGCAGCGCGAGGGCGAGGCGAGTTTCGGCGACGGCCGGGTACTGATCGAGAAATATCTGACCAAGCCGCGCCACATCGAGATCCAGGTCTTCGGCGACAGCCACGGCAACGCCGTGCATCTGTTCGAACGCGACTGCTCGCTGCAGCGCCGGCACCAGAAGGTCATCGAGGAAGCCCCCGCCCCCGGCATGCCGGAAGACATGCGCAGGGCCATGGGCGAGGCCGCGGTGAAGGCGGCGAAAGCCATCGACTATTCCGGCGCGGGCACGATCGAGTTCATCGCCGATGTCTCGGAAGGCCTCAAGGCCGACCGCTTCTATTTCATGGAAATGAACACCCGCCTGCAGGTGGAACACCCCGTGACCGAAATGATCACCGGCGAGGACCTGGTCGAGTGGCAGCTTCATGTCGCTGCCGGCGGCGCGCTGCCGAAGACCCAGGAGGAGTTATCCTTCAACGGCTGGGCTTTCGAGGCCCGGCTCTACGCCGAGGATGCGCCGAAAGGCTTCCTGCCGGCCATCGGCACGCTGGAGCATCTCTCGCTTCCTGAAACAAGCGCCAGGATCGACAGCGGGGTCCGCGCGGGCGACGCGATCACCCCCTATTACGACCCGATGATCGCCAAGATCATCGTGCACGGCCCGACCCGCCAGGCTGCCCTCGGCAAGCTGCTGGCGAGCCTGGAAGCGACCGAGGTCGCCGGCTGCGTCACCAACGTCGGCTTTCTGGCAGCGCTCTGCCGCCACGACGGGTTTTCGCAAGGGGATGTAGACACCGGACTGATCGACCGTGACCTTGAAACCCTGATCGCGCAACCGGCGATGCCCGGCGACGCGATCGCGCTCGCGGCACTGAAGGCGCTCGGCCTGACGAAGCCCGCAACGGGCGCCGATCCCTACGACACGCTGGCCGGCTGGCGATTGTGGAGCGCCTCCCGGCAGTTCGCCCTCCTGGAAATCGGCGGCGAAAGGCGGGATGTGGAGGTCCATGCTCTCGGTCACCAGCACTTCGCGGTTCATCTGGAAGACGGCGTCAGGGACTACGCCCTGGTGCGGGTCGAAGGATCCGGGATCACTTTCGAGACCGATGGACGCCGCGCCCATGGCGTCGTCGTGGAGGCGAATGGCGGACTGACGGTTTTCCTCAACGGCAACGCCTTCACTTTCGGCCTGACCGATACCTTGAGCGCGGATGACGACGCGGCCGGCGCCGGCGACCAGCTCATCGCGCCCATGCCTGGCCTGGTCAAGGTTCTGAACGCCTCGGCGGGCGACACCGTGATCAAGGACCAGCCCCTGATCATCCTGGAAGCCATGAAGATGGAGCACACGCTGAAGGCCCCGCGCGACGGCGTCATCGGCGAGGTTCTCGTCTCCGAGGGCGAACAGGTCACCGACGGCACCGTGCTTCTGGCCCTTGCGGAGGAGCAGGACGATGCTGCCTGAAGCCTCGAGTTACGAGGAGCTCGCCGGGAAATTCACGTGGAGCCTACCGGAGCGGTTCAATATCGGAACGGCGATCTGCGACGACTGGGCCGCGCGTGAACCCGATCGAGAAGCTCTGATCTACGCGGAGGAAGACGGTGACACCCTCGCCTACACTTATGGCGACCTGAAACGGCTCTCCGGCCAGCTCGCCAATCTTCTCACGGCGCGCGGCGTTCAGCCCGGGGACCGGATCGGCGTGCTCCTGCCGCAACGCCCGGAAACCGCCTTCGCCCATATCGCGGCGCTGAAGCTTGGCGCGATCACCATTCCGCTGTTCACGCTCTTCGGCGAGGAGGCGCTGGAATACCGCCTGCACAATTCCGGCGCCAAAGCCGTCGTCACCGACTCCAGCGGAGCCGCGAAACTGGAGAAAATCCGCGACAAGCTGCCCGAGCTGACCACCGTCTTCTGCGTTGACGGCGACAGACCGGGCGCGGAGGATCTCAACCGGCATATGGCAGGTCACCAGGCCGACTTTCAGCCCTTCGACACGGCCGCCGACGATCCGGCCATCATTATCTACACCTCCGGCACCACCGGGCAGCCCAAGGGCGCGCTTCACGGCCACCGGGTGCTTTTGGGCCATCTGCCCGGGGTCGAGATGAGCCATGATTTCCTCGGCCAGCCCGGCGACCGGATCTGGACGCCCGCCGACTGGGCGTGGATCGGCGGCCTCCTCGATGTGCTCATGCCCGCGCTCTATCTCGGCGTTCCCGTGGTCGCCTGCCGCTTCAAGAAATTCACCGCCGAAGCGGCGTTCCAGCTCCTGCAGGACCAGAAGATCCGCAACAGCTTCCTGCCGCCGACCGCCCTGAAGATGATGCGGCAGGTGGAAGACCCCGAAAAACGCTGGACCCTGAACCTGCGCTCGGTCGCTTCCGGCGGCGAAACGCTGGGCGCGGAGCTGATCGACTGGGGCCGCAGGACCTTCGGCCTGACGATCAACGAATTCTACGGCCAGACCGAGTGCAACATGATCGTCTCCAGCTGTTCGCGGATCATGGAGGCCCGGCCGGGCATCATGGGCCGCGCGGCGGTGGGACACGACGTGCGCATCGTCGACGACAGCGGAATGGAACTTCCGGCGGACACGCTCGGCAACATCGCCGTCCGGCGCCCGGACCCGGTGATGTTTCTCGGCTACTGGAACAACAGCGAAGCGACGGAAAAGAAATTCGCCGGCGACTGGCTGCTCACCGGCGACACCGGGATCTGCAGCGAGGACGGCTGGCTACGTTTCGTCGGCCGAGACGACGACGTCATCACCTCCTCCGGCTACCGCATCGGCCCGGGCGAGATCGAGGATTGCCTGATCAAGCATCCCGCGGTCGCCATGGCGGGCGTGGTCGGCAAGCCCGACGAACAGCGCACGGAGATCGTCAAGGCCTATGTGGTGCTGAAGGCGGGGGCTGAGCCAACGAAGGAACTGGCCAAAGAAATCGCAGACTTCGTCAAGATCCGACTCGCGGCCCACGAGTACCCCCGTGAGATCGATTTCGTCGACGCCCTGCCGCTGACCACGACCGGCAAGGTGATCCGACGCGAACTGCGCGCGAAATCGGAACGGGAGGAGTGAGTCCTGTGCCTGAAACAAACGCATTCCCTGGTCTTTGTCGTCCCTGCGAAGTCAGGGATCCAGTAGCCGCACAGGCTCGGGATCGAACGCCGGACCTGCGGCGTACCGGATCCCGGCTCGGGTGCGCTTGGCCGGGATGACAAATTTCTGCTAGGCGTTCTCGCACCGGCCTTTCCAAACACCTCAACGAGTAAATTCCCATGTCCGACTTCGTAACCATCTTTGAAATGGGGCCCCGCGACGGCCTGCAGAACGAGAAGCAGTTCGTGCCGACGGAACGGAAGATCGAGCTGGTCGACAAACTGTCGGCCTGCGGCTTCCGCAAGATCGAGACCACCAGCTTCGTCAGTCCGAAATGGGTACCGCAGATGGCGGACGCCCAGGAGGTGATGGAAGGGATCTACCGGCATCCGGCGGTGGTCTACTCGGTGCTGACGCCGAACGTGAAGGGCTACACGGCCGCCCGCCGGGCGTCCGCAGACGAGGTCGCCATCTTCGGCTCGGCATCGGAAGGCTTTTCGAAAAAAAACATCAACTGCTCGATTGCCGAGAGCATCGAGCGGTTCAAGCCGCTTCTGGAAAAGGCCCGAGACGATGAGATGCCCGTGCGCGGCTATGTCTCCTGCGTCACGGATTGCCCCTACGACGGCCCGACACCGCCGGAAAAAGTGGCGGAGGTCGCGAAAATGCTCTTCGACCTGGGCTGCTACGAAATCTCCCTGGGTGACACGATCGGCGCGGGAACGCCGGAGACCATCGCCGCCATGCTCGATGCCGTTATCGGCGCCGTTCCCGCGGACAAGCTTGCCGGCCACTACCATGACACCAAGGGCCGCGCGCTCGACAACATCGAAGTGAGCCTCGAGAAAGGCCTGCGCACCTTCGACAGCGCCATCGGCGGCCTCGGCGGCTGTCCCTACGCCCCCGGCGCCAAGGGCAATGTCGCCACCGAAGCGGTCGTCGATCTCATGAACCGGCTGGGGTACGAGACGGGTATCAAGGCCGACGCCCTGGCCGAAGTCGCCGCCTTCGCCAAGACGCTCAGGAGTGTTGCGGAATGACGTTTCAGACCATTGCCCTTGACACCGATGCGCGCGGGGTCGCGACCCTCACCCTGGATCGTCCGGACAAGCACAATTCCCTGTCCGCCGCCATGATCGACGAACTGACGGCCGCCGCGACGCAACTCGCCTCCGACGACGCCGTCCGGGTGGTGGTCCTGACCGGCGCCGGGGAAAGTTTCTGCGCCGGCGGCGATCTCGGCTGGATGCGCGAACAGTTTCATGCCGACCGGGAAACCCGCATGGCGGAAGCCCGCAAGCTCGCCTCAATGCTGAAAAGCCTTAACGAGCTGCCGAAACCCCTGATCGGCCGGGTCCAGGGCCAGGCCTTCGGCGGCGGCATCGGCATGATGAGCGTCTGCGATACGGTGATTGCCCTCGACAGCGCCAAATTCGGTCTGACAGAAGTCCGCCTCGGGCTGATCCCGGCCACCATCAGCCCCTACGTGCTGGCCCGCATGGGGGAAGGCAAGGCCCGCCGGGTGTTCATGTCCGCGCGTGTCTTCGGCGCCGACGAGGCCAGGGACCTCGATCTGGTTGCAAAGGTCGCCCCCGAGACGGAGCTTGACGAGGCGGTCGAGAAGGAAATCAGGCCTTACCTCTCCGCCGCACCCGCCGCCGTTGCCGCTTCCAAGGCATTGGCGAGAGCCCTGGGGCCCACTATCTCGGCGGACGTCATCGAGGACACGATTCGCCGTCTCGCGGATACCTGGGAAACCCCGGAAGCCAACGAGGGCATTGCGGCGTTTTTCGAAAAACGCAAGCCGAACTGGGTGAGCGCTTGAAGCTTCGTGGTCGAAATCAACCGCACCTCTGAGCCGAAACCTGCCATAAAACGGCTTGAGGCGCGTCCGGTTACCCGCTGGACTGCCGCCGCGCGTGTTCGATCAGCGCGGCGATGCGGGCGACCTGCACCTGTTCGACCTCCTGCTCCGGCTCGGCATCCGCGCCGTAAAGACGTTCCCGGCGCTTGCGGATCTTCTTGCGCTGCCCCTCGCTGATACCGTCGGGCAGCTCGATCCCGGCCCGGTCCATGTCCACGAGAATGCGCTGCAGGTCGGGAACGAGTTCCGAGGAAATCGTGAAACTCGCGCTGTCCTTGCGCTTGAACACGATCGTCTTGGTGCTTTGGGCGCCGTTCAGAAGAACCGCCTTGCGCGGTCCGGCCGAACCGATGGTCGACTGGAACCAGGCCACCCATCCGGCGGCTTCCCAGACGAGAACCTCGACCTTTTTCAGCTCCTCATACATCACCCGGACCCGAAGGCCGAACTGGGTGAACTCGAAGCCATTGCTGAAAAACCGAACCCAGGACGTTTCCAGCCGAACCGCGACGGTGAAGCAGACGATCGACGCGGACGCCGGAACCAGGGCGAAAAACGCCAGCAACGCGCTTGGGCCCGTTGTCGCGCCCATGCCGATAAAGGCCAGCGAAAACAGGACGACGCCAAGCACGAAGCCGATCGCGTCGAAAACGACAACCGGAGGATTGGCCACCGGCCTGACCGCGCCGGAGGGCGCCTGGGGCCTTGGCAGCGCCGCGTAGATGCCACCCGCCGCCACAAGGCACAGCAGACTGCTCAAGAGAGACATGAAAAAATAGCCGCCGACGATGCCCAGGACACAAAGGGTCAGGGGGACGAGGCGGCGCAGAAATTCAAGCTTGGCCGATTTGCCCAAAACGCTCTCCACGCCTTCAAACAGGTGAACCGTTACTTAAAAACTCGGGAGACTGACTGATTCTCCCATTGAATCAACTGAAGGCACCGAAATCAAGCGAAGGCGAAAACTATCCAAAATCAATGTAACCGGAAGGCGAAGCCTTTCCTCCGATAATTTCGGAAAATTTTAAGCAAAGCCCGCTTCCAAAACGCTCTAAGGTCGAAGAGTGTTCAATTGGAAAAGTTTGCAGGAACGCAGGCCGATTGATGCTCACGGCCACCGGTGACGGTTAGGCCACTTGTTTTTCGAGACCTGCCTGCTTACAGCGCGCGCACGATCCGCGCTATGTTTTCATCTTTTGCATCAGAAGCTTGAATATTTCGATGGGAGGATAAGGATACTCAACGGTATTGCTGATCCCCGCATCCTTTATACATTCCCTTTGTTCTTGCGAGAGGTTCGACGGAGCCAGAAGAACCGATATACCTTTCCAGTCTTTGCCTATGCCTTCGGTGACGTACTTTAGGTAATAGTGGACGATCTTGCTGTAGACGATAAAAAGGATATCCGAGCCTTCTACGGAGAAGCTTTTCTTTACCAACTGGTCTTCCGATATCACCGAAACAGTGCAGCCCAGCTCATTGAGCGCGGCGAGAATCGGTCGCACGGAAGCCGGGTTCTGCACGACGAACGAAACCCTGAGCTCCTCACTGGCGGAACGCTGTTTCTGGATGGCGTTGTAGATGCGTCGCAGCTTGTCTTGGTTCTGTTTCTTGACGCGCAAGACCTGACCGAGACTCGCCTCGACTGTTGCCAGAAGCAGATCGTAGTCAACAGGCTTAGTGAGATAATCGTCCACACCGAGCCGTTTGCCTTCAATAAGATCGTCCCGGGTCGCTTTGGCAGTCAGGAAAATGAACGGAACATCGTTGAGGCCAGGACGTTTCTCGCGCACATGCCTAAGAAGGCCGGGTCCGTCCAGTTTTGGCATCATCATATCACTGATGATAAGGTCCGGCTTTTCTTCTTGCAGAATTTCCAGGGCTGCCTGGCCATTCTTGGCCGTCCACACTTCATAGCCTTCGTCTTCAAGCTCCTCCTTCAAATCCTGAAGAAGCATGTCCTCGTCTTCGACGCAAAGTATTGTAGATTTTTCAGACATTTTACTTAACCTATAGCGTCAAACCGTTGCAGCTTTCAGCTTGCCTTGGCCTTTTTTCCGACGTGCCGCACGACTGAGAACAGGCAAGGAAACCGTAACGGCCGTTCCCTGACCAACTTCGCTTTCGACGTGCACCTTTCCTCCGTGTTTCTCCAGAATCATCTTTGTCATGTTGAGTCCGATTCCGGTGCCGGCGATGCCGCTCGATGTTGAAGCGCGGAAGTAACGGTTGAAAATTTTCGGGACCTCTTCAGCCGGAATGCCGACACCTTGATCACGGACGGTAATCATCGCCTGCCCGCCCGCCTCGGATCCGGTGACGTATATGGTTGTGTTCTCGGGGGAATACTTGATCGCATTCGAAATGAGGTTTGAGACGCTCTGCTCGATCAGTTTTTTATCGATCTCGATTTCCTCTGGCAGAAACGCGACGTCGATCTCGAATAGATGCGTTCTTGTTATCGCGATATAGCGATCGCAAACGGATTTCACCAGATCGCCCAAGCTGACGGGTTCCCGTTCGATCTCCATACCGACCGATTGCGATTGCGAAAAATTGAGGAACCGGTCGATCAGATACTGCATTCGTTGAACCGAGTCCCGGATGTTGCCGAGCCGCTCTGAAAGAGCTTCCGGCTTTATCCTGTCGATCTTTCTCAGAATGCGTTGTGCATTGCTGTCAATGATCGCCAGGGGAGTCCTGAATTCGTGCGACGCCATGGACACGAACTCGCGCTGCATCTCGTTCAATTCTTTTTCTTTTCTGAGATGCCGAACGAGTTCGTCCGTGTGACTCTGGAGTATGGAATGCTGCTCTTTATACTTGGTGATATCCGTATAGACGCACAGCATTCCGCCTGAATCGGTCCTGGTTCTTGTAATCTTGTACCAGATGCCGAAAGGGTATTCACGTTCGGTCCACATGGCGGAATCGGAGAGTTCGTCGAGCGTCCTGTCGGGTTCATCAGGAAAAACAGACTGCACAATCTCACTCAAGCTTGCCTTCCGGACAAGCAACGCAGGAAACTGCGGATAGATCTCGAACATCTTGTTGTTTGCCAGAACCACGCGACCATCGGGATCCGCGATCACCAGCCCGTCTTTGATGGCATTGATCGAATTCACGAGCATGTCGTGATGAACAGCAAGTTCGCGTGTCCGTTCCCCGAGAGAAGCCTCAAGCTGATCCCTGGCTTCCTTGAGCGCGATTTCCTGCTCATGCTCGACAGTAATGTCGCTGTAGATCGTTATGAAACCGCCATTTTCCATTGGCGTACCCTGAACACGTATGACAGTGCCGTCGGGACGGGTGCGCACAAAATCGTGCGGCAGGAACATTTTGGCCAGGTCAATGCGCACCTGCACCAAGTCTTCGGGATTGCCCGGACCGTAGTCACCCCGCTCGGCATTGTACCGCAGAACACCGGCGAGGCTCCTGTCTTTTTCAAGGAGCTCGACGGGAAGCGCCAGAAGGTCCATTGCGGTCCGGTTAATCATCACCAGATCGAGATTTCCGTCCATCACCGAAAAACCCTGATGCATCGATGAAGCCAAACTGTCGAGCAGGGAACTTGGATCGAAATCGCCATAAATGAAATGCTTTGACTTGTTCATCTGCCTATATTCATTTCATTCTCGTTAGTTGTATCTTTGCCGATTTCAAAATAACAAAACGTAAATTTCAAAAGATATAAAGTTTTACTATTTTATCATCGGAATAAATGCTCGCATTAATCGCGACATAATTCACCAGAATTACATTTCTTTCACGTTATTATGCGCAAGGAGGTGACAATATTACTATTGTTTAAAATTACAAAACTGCCTGACCCAAGAACATATATGAGATTCCGTCGGCAGCATTTCGCAATGCCAACGCAAAAGGTCATTCCGCAGAGGTAGAAAACCGGATTCCGCGCGACGCTCAGACGACTCACGGAAGCCTAATCGGGAAATTTTGGAGGCTGGTGCCGCTGATAGGACTCGAACCTACGACCCCATCATTACGAATGACGTGCTCTACCATCTGAGCTACAGCGGCAATCTCTGGCGGTGAACCAGGTAACGCGCTCCGGCGCGAAAGCCCGATCAGGATCGGATGCGCCGCTAATTACCGGAGCTTGGCGGCGGATGCAAGGGCCAAAGTCGCCAAGATCACATCTTCTCCGCCCGCCCGGCAGGGAGCCGCTCGCGGGCAGCGGAGCGGCTCGGTCGATCAGTTGAAGAAACGCGGCCGCGGCGACTTGGCCGTCTTGTCCTCGTCTTCCTCCTCCGGCCCGGGATCGTCCGGCATTCTGGAAAGCGGAAACTCGATCGGGCGGTTCAGATCGTCCTTTGAGGCCTCCTGAGCATGCCTGGCCTCCTCCGCGACTTCGGAGCCATTTCCCGGGGCCGCTGTCAGCGGAGCCTTTGCGGGGGCCACCGGCGGACTGTCTCCGTCGGCTTTGTCCCCCGGCTCGGAAGACGAAGCCGTGTCCGTCTCGCCGGCTTTCGCCTGACCTGTCTTTTCCGGTTCGGAGATCTTATCCGGTTCCGCCGCTTTTTCGGGCTGGACCGGCTCCTTTACAGCCGCCGGCTCGAGGGCCGTCTCTGCCGTCGGCGCCTCGGGAAGATCCTTGAGGGCCGGACTGAACTTGACGTCGTCCGTCGTGCCTTCATAGCCCTTCTTGGACGTGTCGACCGGAACGGCGGCCTCGGCTTTCCCGGCGGATTTCCGGACACCCGGCGCTGTTTCGACAACAGGTGCGTTCGGTTCTTCCGCCTTCAGCTCGACCGTTTCGGCTTCTTCGGCCTTGACCGGCCCGGATTGCCCAGCGCTTTTGGCCGGTGCGTTTTCTTCGACCGCCGGCACGACCGGGAGGGCCCGGGCTTCGAACAGGCTGTCTTCCAGCACATCGCCTTCGCCCTCGCTCAGGGTTTCCGGCGTCTCCCAGCGGAAAGCGTCCAGCTTTCCGGTCACGGGGGAAACCGGCTGCCACTCTGCCGAGACGATGCCGTCGGCGATCCAGGCCTTGTCCTGCGGGGCTTTCAGCGCGCGCGCCAGCCAGTCGCGCGCCCGGCCACGGTCGCCGTGCTCCGCTTCTTCCAGCTCGGCCATGACCAGGAAAGCCTGACGGGTCGGCTGGGATTGAAGCACTTTCTTCAGCTGCGCGCGCGCTTCCGTGTATTCGCGCGCTTCCAGCGCAGCCCTTGCAATGGCAAGCGCGCCTTCCGGCGTGTTGGCCCGCTGCGCTGACAGCGACTTGACCCGCTTCAGGCGGTCGACGGCGGAATCGCCGGTGCGGACATGGGCGTAGGTCTCCGCCAGCTCCGGATGAGGGAACAGGCGCCAGGTTGCTTCGACAACCTTCGACGCCTTGCGGACATCGCCCCGGCGGGTCGCCAGACGCGAGGCAAGAACAGCGGCGGGCACGAGGTCCAGCGCGAGGCCGTGGGCTTCCTTGGCGAGCGAATAGGCCCGGTCCGGTTCGCCGCTTTCCAGGTTTTGCGCCAGCGCCGTCAGGATCACGGCGCGTTGTCGGCGATAGGCCTTCTTGTCGAGAAGTTTCGCGGCGTAGTTGCGCTCAAGCGTCTTGAGGGCCTCCTCCCAATGGTGCGCGACGGCCTGATAGCCGAGGACAGCCTTGCCGGCCCATTCCAGACCCGGCGATGTCTTGACGGCCTCTTCCGCATAGTGGCGGGCGGCAACCGGTTCCCTGTGACGTTCGGCTTCCACGAACAGGCCGTGCAGACCGAGCGCTCTGGTCTCAGGCTCTTCCAGCATCGCCTCGAAGCGCTGGCGCGCCTCTTCGTCCTTGCCGGCGAGCTGGGCGGTTTGCGCCAGCAGAAGCTTGGCTGCCGGTTCCTCGGTGAGCAGCTTGTCCGCCTCCAGCGCGTGACGGCGCGCCAGTTTGGCATTGCCGGTGCCGAGCGCGATCAAACCGTGAGACAGCGCCGCGTAGCCCCTGTCCTTCCGGCGCCGCCTGAAGAAGCGGCTTGCGATCTGAGGCGACTTGAGGACCACCCGGACCGCCCAGACAATCCCGAGAAAGACCGCCAGAAGCGCACCGATGACCACGGCGGCCGTAACCGGCGTCTGCTCCCAGATGATGGGGGACTGCCCCGGCGTTTCGCTGTTCCAGGAGATCGAGACGGTACCCGGGAGGTCTGCCATCCAGGCAAAGCCTGCCGCAAGGCCAAACACCACCAAAAAGAAGAGAAAGACGCGGATCATCAGGCTCGCTCCCGAGGATTGCCGGAACCATCCGGCTTGGTATCGTTTTGTTCGAACGGCCGGAACTCCGGCGGCCGATTAACTGTCTTTCGCGGCAAGCTCATTGAGAACCTCCTGCGAAGCCTTGTCGGTCAGCGCATCGACTTCGACGCGCGCGCGTGCCTTGTCGGCCCAGTCCACACCGGCCGCCTTCGCCGCGTCCGGCAGCTCCGCATAGGCCGTGAGCGCGCCCTCCAGGTCACCGGTCGATACGGCACTTTCCATGCGCTGCAGCACTGCCTCCGGTCCGGAACCGTCCCCGTCATTGAGACCGCGCACCGTCACGATCGATTTTGCGCTGGCCAGAAGGCTGTCCAGCACGTCGCCGGACCGGTCCGGTTCGGCGAAGGTCTGGTACATTCCGCGTGCCACCGGCGGGAACTTTGCGATCAGCACGGAGGCCGGCTCCACGCCGGTCTTGGCGTGGCTTTCAAGCCCGGCAAGATCGATGTCGGCGGGCAACCCCGCCTTGACCGCCGCCAGCTCGGTCTCGTAGGGGCGGCCGGAGTCAACCGCGGACTTCAGCGCCGAAACGGACAGCGCCCGCGCGGCGACTTCCCGCGCGGTTGCATCGCCCATGGTCGATTCGACCTGTTCAAGCCGGGCCGACAGGGACTTCAGCTCAGCGCGAATGTCTTCGAGCGCAGCATCGTTGGCGGCCCCGACGGCCTTGATGTCCGCCGAGAGGCTGGTCAGCGTCTCGGTCGCGCGGGCCTGGCTGTCAGCCAGGGTTTTCAGGGATGTGTCGGAGGTCGAAACCGCGGTCTGGGCCGCCTTGGCGGTTGCCTCGGTGTTGTCCAGCCGGGTCTTGAGACCGCTCAGGTCCGTGGTCAGGCCGCTCAACTGCTTTTCGAGGCCGCTGACGGAGCCTGACAGCGTATCCGTTTCGGACGTCGCAGCGCTTGCTTCGCTTTCCAGCTTGGCTAGCCTGTCTTCCAGCGGCTTCAGGTTAACGGGTGCGCCGTCGCCGGAACCGCCGGTCGTGGCGGAGGCAACCGCGGAGGACAACTGGCCGCGCAGATCCTCGATATCGCTTTTCAAGGCCGAGACGTCCGGAGCGGCGTCAGCGGACGCGGCGGACTGCGCCTCCTCAAGCTTGCCTTCGAGCGAAGTGACTTTCTCTTCAAGCGCAGCCAGATCGCCGCTGTTGTTCTGCCCGGCGACCGTTGAGCCCAGGGCACCCAGCTTGCTCTCCAGATCGGCAATCTTCCGTTCCGCCGCCGACAGCGCGCTGGCAAGCTGCGGGTCGGTTTCCGCCGGCAATTTGACGAGCCCCGCCTGATACAGGCCGAAGCCGCCGCCGAGCACCAGAATGCCGCCGATCACGGCCGCGATCAGCACGCCGAACGCGCTGACCCCGCCCCGGTCTTCCGCCGCCGGGGGGCTGGAGAAAGTCGTGGAGCCAACAGGTTTCGCCGCGCTTGTGGAAGATGTTGACGACGACGGCTTGCTGCTCGTGGCGGATGCTGAACCCGCTGACGAGGTGGAGGTGGAGGACATCCCCGGGGTTGACGAAGCGTTACTCTTGCTGTCGACCGATTTGCTATCAGCCGTTTTATTTACAGAGGTTTTAGTGTCAGACGGGGAAATCTTCGGGGTCGTGGAGGAAGCTGAGGATTTCGCCGCGCCGGCACCCGTCGAGGCCGAAGCCGCGGTGCCGGCCGCCTTGCCTGATGACGCCCCTGACGTGTCCGGTTTCGTTCCGCTTGCCGAAGACGTTGACCCGGTCGAGCTTTTGTCATCCGTGGCGCTGCCCGGCTTGGCATCGACCTTTTCCGCTTTCAGATCGATGGTCACCGGCCGCTTGGAGGAGCCGGCGGTCGAGGATGACTTGCCGGTGTCCGGTTTATCCGAATCTCCGGGACCCTTGCCTCCCGCTGAGGACGATGCTCCGCCAGAAGATTTCTTGTCCGTCGCCATCTGCTCTCCTCCTGGCCCTCAAGGCCTCAAGACCTTCACTATACACGCCTCTTTGCGAAGCGGTACCGCGCGGCAGCGTCTTTTTCGCGCCGCAAAACATGGACTCCCCCGGATCGGGTTAACACTCCGCTAACACCAGATCCAGAACCGCGCTCTCGTTCGGCGTCGCCGCTATCCGCACATCCTTGAACCCGGACAGGGGCTCGGCGGCCTGACGCGAGATCGCGTAAATCGACACGCTGGAAAATATGTGTTCCAGCCGGTGACTTCTCAACAGATCGGCCAGCGTTTGCGCCGTCCGTTTCGAATATATCAGTATACCGCGATACCCGGACGTGTTGAGCCTCGCGATGAGGTCGCCGTCCAGCCCGGTTGATGGCGCCATTCTGTAAACAACCACCGTCCGGCAGGCTATCCCGCCTTTGGTCAGGATCCCTTCAAGGTCTCCGGCCCGCTCCCGCGCTGCCGGGTAAAGGACGGCTCCGGACGCAAGATCCTCCCGCCGGCTTGAAATCAGCGCGCCAAGCGCGGCCACGTCGCCTTCTCCTGTACGGACATCGGCGAACCCCGCAAGGCGGCAGGCCGACGCGGTCGCCTGTCCGACCGTGAAGACGGGCAGTCCGGCAACCTCGGGCATCTGGACATGATCCGCCACTACGGAAACCGCGCGACGGCTCGAAAAGGCAAGGGCCGCAACCCCCGTCAGATCGAAGTGCTCCGGCGCTTCGGGTAAAAAATGCAACAGAGGCGCTTCGTCGGCAATGTGACCGAATGCCCGCAACTTGTCCGCCGTGCGTTTGCAGTCGGGTTGCGGCCGTGTCACCAGGAAGCGCATGCGTCAGATGTCCGCGAAGAAATCCGGCCCGACCCTGGCTTTCAACGCTTCGCCGGCGGCGGTGCCGATCCGGATCGCGTCGGCGACCGGACCGCTTTCCTGAACGTCATGGGCTTCCGACCCATCGGGCTTCAGCACGACGCCCTTGAAATGCAGCGTGCCACCGTCAATGGTCGCAAGACCGCCGATGGGTGTCCGGCAGGAGCCATCCAGAACGGCGAGAAACGCCCGCTCCGCGTCGAGCCGGATCTGCGTTTCCTCGTCGTGGATCGCGGCGAGCAACGCCAGTGTCTTCTCTTCGGCCTCCCGGCTTTCGATACAGATTGCACCCTGCCCGACGGCCGGCAGAAAGGTCTCCGTATCCAGAAGGCAGGTGATTTCCTTGTCCTGACCGAGGCGCTTCAAGCCTGCGGCCGCCAGGAGCGTTGCGTCGACTTCACCTTCGGCAAGCTTGCGCAACCGGGTCTGCAGGTTGCCGCGATACATCACCACCTCGATGTCCGGCCGCAGTCGCTTGATCATCGCCTGACGGCGCAGGGAACTCGACCCGACCACCGCGCCCTGCGGCAGGTCGGTCAGCGTTTTCGCCTTGGGCGACAGGAAGGCGTCGCGCACATCCTCGCGTGGCAGGAAGGCGGTCAGCGCAAGTCCGTCGGGAAGAACGGTGGGCATGTCCTTGGAGGAATGAACGGCAATATCGATCCGTCCGTCCAGCAGCGCTTCTTCGATCTCCTTGGTGAAGAGCCCCTTGCCGCCCACTTCCGAAAGAGGCCTGTCCTGGATCTTGTCGCCGGACGTCTTGATGACGACGATCTCGAATGCGTCTTCGTCGAGCTTGTGAGCCGCCATCAGCCGGTCGCGCGTTTCATGGGCCTGCGCAAGCGCCAGCAGGCTGCCTCTCGTTCCGATGCGCAAAGGATTTGATTGCAAGGTTTACCGTCCAGATGCTACGCCCGGCACTCGAAACATCCGGGCATTCCGTTAGAATGTTTTCAGGTTCTCCTATCACAGGCTGCCGCTCAAACACCAATGACCTCTGTCAATTCACACCACAATGGCTCCGATCTGACGGTTTTGGGCATTGAAACGAGCTGTGACGAGACGGCGGCCTCCGTGGTTCGAGGCCCCTTCGACAGGGCAATTCTCTCCAACGTCATCCGCTCACAGATCGACGAACACACGGAGTTCGGCGGCGTCGTGCCGGAAATCGCGGCCCGTGCGCACATTGAAATCCTCGACCGGATCGTGGCGCAGGCCATGCGGGAAGCCGGCTGCGGCTGGAACGAGATCGACGCGGTCGCCGCGACCGCGGGCCCCGGTCTGATCGGCGGTGTGATCGTCGGCTTCATGACCGCAAAGGCGATTGCGATGGCCGCGAACAAGCCGATCGTCGGCGTCAACCACCTGGAAGGCCACGCCCTGACCGCGCGCCTGACCGACGACCTGGAGTTTCCGTTCCTGCTTCTGCTCGTCTCCGGCGGCCACAGCCAGTTTCTGCTTGTCAAAGGTGTTGGCGACTATGAGCGGCTCGGCACGACCATCGACGACGCGGTCGGCGAGGCCTTCGACAAGACCGCGAAACTGCTTGGACTGCCCTATCCGGGCGGACCGCATGTGGAGAAGATGGCCGCGCGTGGCGACGTGGAGCGCTTCAGACTGCCGCGCCCGCTGCTCGACCGGCCGGGCCTCGACATGTCCTTCGCCGGCCTGAAGACCGCGTTGCGCACCCAGGCGAAAAAACTCGAGCCGATCGACGAGCAGACCGTCGCCGACCTCTGCGCCGGCTTTCAGCGTTCCGTGGCCGACGTGCTCGCCACCCGGACCAAGTCCGCCCTGGAGATGTTCCGCCAACGGTATCCCGGCACCGCTCCGGTCATCGTCGTGGCGGGCGGAGTTGCCGCCAACAAGGAAATCCGTGCGAGCCTCCTCACCGCGGCGGATGACGCCGGTGCGCAATTCGTCGCACCGCCACTGAAACTTTGCACGGACAACGCGGCCATGATTGCCTGGGCCGGGATCGAGCGCCTTCAGGCCGGCCCGGTCAACGACATGTCGCTGTCGCCGCGCCCGCGCTGGCCGCTCGACGAAGCCAATGCCGGTGTTCTGGGGGCGGGCAAGAAAGGGGCGAAAGCCTGATCCAGGTGGCATTGCCGTCGCCATTCGCAGACATTTTTTCCGGCGTGGCCGAGGTCAGGGAACCGCTTCGGGGCTTTCAGGAAACGGATTTCAGTTATGCGCATCTACCACAAGGCCTATGTTTATCTCACCTGCGGACCCGACCTTCTGGTGTTTCTGGAACCGGACCATCCGAATCCGGATTTGCAGGTGCCCGGAGGCACCCTGGACCCCGGGGAGAGCTACCTTCAGGCCGCGAGGCGGGAATTTTTCGAAGAGACGGGACTTTCATTGGATATCGCGCTCGAATCGTTCGCCGACCAGGATCATATCGTGAAGGATGCTGCCGGAAGTCTCCCCGGCTTGCATCGGCGGCGGCATTTTCACGGTCGCATTCGTGAAAAGCCCGCTGCACAATGGGAACATTTCGAAACCTCGCCGAGCGCCGGCGGACCGCCCATCCGGTTCCGCCTGTTCTGGGTCGATCTGTTTTCTTCCGATGCGCCGGTCGAGACGAGGTTCTTTGAAGGTTTTGGAGCGCAGCTTGAAGCACTACGGTCGCGCATGGAAAGGCAGAACAATGGGCGCCATTAACTCGATCGGCGTCATCGGCGGCGGCGCCTGGGGCACCGCCCTGGCCCTGACGGCGGCGCGCGCCGGACGGGAGGTCCGCCTTTGGGCGCGCGATCCCGGAACCGTTTCTGAGATCCGGTCCAGACGTCAGAACCCGCGGTATCTGCCGGGAATCACCTTCGATGAGGATCTGAACCCGACAACCTCGCTTGAGGCCGCCGCCGACGCGGACGCGATCCTGCTCGTTACGCCGGCCCAGACCACGCGCGCCATGCTGGCCGCGCTTCAAAAAACCGGCAAGGTTCGCGGGCCGGTGGTGCTCTGCGCCAAGGGGCTTGAACAAACCTCCGGGAAGCTTCTGTCCAAGGTTATGGGCGAGGAACTGCCCGGGGTCGAACCCGGTGTCCTGTCCGGACCGAGTTTCGCCGATGACGTGGCAAAGGGCCTGCCAACGGCGGTGACCGTCGCGGCGAACACCGCCAAGACCGCGCTCAGTCTGTGTGAGGCCCTGCAGTCCCCCTGCTTCCGGCCCTATGCCTCCATCGACATTCTCGGAACGCAGATCGGCGGCGCCTTGAAGAATGTGCTCGCCATTGCCTGCGGCGCGGTTGTCGGCCGCAAGCTCGGCGCCAGCGCCCAGGCCGCATTGACCGCGCGCGGCTTCGCCGAACTGACCCGGCTTGGAACGGCAATGGGCGCCCAGTCGGAAACGCTCACCGGTCTGTCCGGCCTCGGCGATCTCTTTCTGACCTGCTCCTCCAGCCAGTCGCGCAATTTTTCCTTCGGATTGAGGCTCGGCGAAGGTTTCATGGGCTCCGAACTGATCGCCGCCGGCGGCAAGCTGGCCGAGGGCGCCTATTCGGCGCGGGTTGCGGTCAAACTGGCGGAAAAACACGGCATCGAGCTGCCGATCTGCGAGACGGTCGCCCGGATGATCGACGAAGACCAGACCATCGACGACGCGCTCAACACGCTGATGGCACGGCCGCTCAAGGCGGAAACGGAAAGCGTTTGAAGCCGCAACGGACGAAGTGAATTGTCATTTCGGCTCACAATATGACGCTGTCCGCAATGACCCGGTTGGAACACTTCGCGGGTTCCCCGAAATCCACCATTGAGTTTCAGGATTCTCCGCCCTAGGGTCTGCCGAGTTTTGGCAATCCTGGAACGAACACCCATGCTTTATGCCCTGATCTGCACCGACAAGCCCGGTGCCCTGCAAACGCGACTCGACAATCGCGCCGCTCATCTGGACTTTCTCAAGGGACTCGGCGACGGACTGAAGGCCGCCGGCCCCTTCCTCGACGACGACGGCAACATGACCGGATCCCTGGTCGTGATCGAGGCTGCCAACCGGCAGGAAGCCCTTGCGATTTCGCAGGAGGATCCCTATGCCGGCGCCGGCCTGTTCGAGAGTGTGGAAATCCGTCCCTGGAACTGGGCGGTCAAGAACCCGGAGGCATCGTAAGTGCAGTACTGGCTGATCAAATCCGAGCCGGACAAGTGGTCCTGGGACCAGCAGAAGGCAAAAGGCGACGCCGGCGAACAATGGGACGGCATCCGCAACTACCAGGCACGCAACAACATGCGCGCCATGGAAATCGGCGACAAGGCGTTCTTCTATCACTCCAATATCGGCAAGGAAGTTGTCGGTGTGGTGGAAGTCTGCAGCGAGATACATCCCGACACCACGACCGACGACACGCGCTGGGAATGCGTGGATTTCAAGGCCGTCTGCGACATGCCGAAGCCGGTGACGCTTGCCGACGTCAAGGCCGAGCCGCGGCTCGCCAAAATGTCGCTGGTGACCTCCATGCGCCTGTCCGTCCAGCCGGTCACGGCCGAGGAATGGAAGATCGTCTGCGAAATGGGCGGGATGAAAAAGCCCGCTTAGGGGCGAGTTGCACCAGCGGACTTGCCCAGCAACTCATCCTAAGGAGGATCTGAGCACCCCCTCAGGATGAGGTTTGTCGATTGGGATAAACCTCGTTCAACCGGACCCGTTATGCCTACTATCAAGGACCCGATCGCCTTCATCCGCCGTGAAACGAAAATCAAGGCGGTTCCGCACGCCGAGGAGATCCGCCTCCATCTGGCCGACGAGGCGATCGGTCTCTGGCAGAAGACGGAAGAGGAACTGGGCGATCTCGGTCTCGACCCGCCCTTCTGGGCCTTTGCCTGGGCCGGAGGCCAGGGGCTTGCCCGCTATATTCTCGACACTCCTGAACTCGTCGCCGGCAAACACGTTCTGGACTTCGCCTGCGGGTCGGGCCTGGTCGGCATCGCCGCGATGAAGGCCGGAGCGGTCGGCTGCCACGCGGTCGACGTCGATCCCATGGCGTTGGCGGCGGCAAGACTCAACGCGGACCTCAACGGTGTCTCCCTGTCGCTGGAAACGGCCGACATCACGGACGGGCTTCCACCGGACGCCGGCATCGTCTTTTGCGGCGATGTCTTTTACGACAAGGCCATGGCGGAAAGGGTGCTTTCCTTTCTCTACCGGCTGGTGGACGCCGGGAAGGAAGTGATCGTCGGAGACCCGGGCCGGTCCTATCTGCCGACAGCCCGGTTGACCGAGCTGGCCGAGTATCGGGTTCCGGTGATCCGGGCCCTTGAAGACAACGAAATCAAACACACTCGGATCTTCCGTTTGACGAAAAAATAGGTCTTGCCAGAGTTCTCGTGAGGATTAATTTGACCTATTGTCCCGAGATACGCGGATTTTCCTCCAGATCCGCTTCCCCTTTCGACCAATTGCGATAGTTTGCCGCTCGGGCGTCAGACGCTTTTTCGTATCGTGGTGTTTCTAGGAGCCGTGCATGCCGATCGTAAACCGCCTTGCTGAAATGACCGACGAAATCACGGCGTGGCGCCGGGATATTCATGAGAATCCGGAAATTCTCTATGAAACGGTCCGTACGGCCGGAAAGGTGGCGGAGCTGCTGCAAAGCTTCGGCGTCGACGAAATCGCGACCGGCATAGGAAAGACCGGTGTCGTCGGCGTGATCAAGGGACGGCACGGCGGCCGGGGGAAAGCCATCGGCCTGCGCGCCGACATGGACGCGCTGCCGATCGAGGAAATCACCGGCAAGCCCTATGCCTCCAAGGTGCCCGGCAAGATGCACGCCTGCGGTCACGACGGCCATACGGCCATGTTGCTGGGCGCTGCGAAATATCTTGCCGAAACGCGGAACTTCGACGGCACGGTCGTCGTGATCTTCCAGCCTGCCGAGGAAGGCGGCGCCGGCGCCAAGGCCATGATCGACGACGGTCTGATGACCCGCTGGCCAATGGACGAGGTTTACGGCATGCACAATTATCCGGGCCTGCCGGTGGGAGAGTTCGCAATCCGCACGGGGCCGATCATGGCGGCGACCGACGAATTCCGCATCGTCGTCAAGGGCAAGGGCGGACACGCCGCCAAACCGCACCAGACCATCGATCCGGTCGTCACCGGCGCGCATATGGTCACCGCTCTGCAAACCATCGCCAGCCGCAACGCCAATCCGCTGGACTCCGTGGTGGTCTCGGTCACGATGTTTGAAGCCGGAAACGCCTATAACGTCATTCCCCAGGAAGCCTCGCTCTCCGGCACGATCCGTACCCTGAACCCCACCGTGCGCCATCTGGCGGAACAGCGCCTTTCAAAAATCGTCAATTCGGTCGCCGAAGCCTTCGACGCCGAAGCCGAACTGCATTTCCGCAAGGGCTATCCGGTCACCATGAACCACGGCGACCAGACCGAATTCGCCGCCGACGTGGCTGAAGGAATTGCCGGCCAGGGCAAGGTCGACCGGCATGTCGAACCGATGATGGGCGGCGAGGACTTCGCCTTCATGCTTGAGGAACGCCCGGGCGCGATGATCTTCGCCGGCAACGGCGACAGTGCAGGCCTGCACCACCCGGCCTACGATTTCAACGACGACCTGATCCCCTACGGCAGCTCCTATTGGGTCAAGCTCGTGGAAACGGCTTTGCCCGCGGTCGCGTGAAGGTCTAGCGGTTAGCGCCCAACGCCGACCACACAACGTCATCGCAGGGCCTGACCCTGCAAACCGTGCCGTTGCCTTGCCTCATGCGAAGGATTGTTGAGAGGAAACGGCATGGATGCCATGGTCAAGCCAAGGCATGACGAATTCCAGGGGTCGTGACGTCGCGCAAAAAATGCTTATAACGGACCCCGGTTTCCGTCGGCGCTTTCATGCAGGCTTTCAGCGATGTTCCTTTCCCCGTTCAAGCTTTCCTTCCTGGCGGCCTATATCCTGGTCGGGGCGATTTTCGGCGTTCTGGTGGTTCACCCTCTGAACCTGATTGTCGTCTGGTGGGAACTGTCCCGCTTCTCCGAAACCGCACCGGGCCTCTTTGAATTTCTTTCAGCGCGACTCTGGCTGATACTGCTGCCCAGGCATCTCGATGTCGCGATCGCCTATTTTCTGATCGGTGCCGTCATCGGTCTCGCCTTCGGCATCTTCACACGCAACTACCTGCGCACGTCCGAGGCTTACCGCTCCTTGCGCGAGGAACAAACGGCACTCATTCCCGACCTGATGGCTCAGGGGGAAACGGAGAGGGTCGAGTTCAAATCCTCGCTTCGCTGGGACGTCAAGGAAAACCGGATCAACCGGGGTCTGGAAAAGGTAATCGCCAAAACCGTCGCCGGCTTCTTCAACGCCGATGGCGGGCACCTGCTGATCGGCGTGGACGACGGCGGCACTCCGCTGGGCATAGAAAAAGACCTTTCCACACTGAAAAGTCCGGATCACGATGCGTTCGAGCGCACGGTCAACGACATCGTTTCGAAATATCTGGGCGGCGACCTCTGCCCCTATATCCATACGGTCTTTGTCGCTGTTCAGGCCAGGGACGTGGCGATGATCATCATTCGCCCGGCGCCCCGCGCGGTCTATCTCGAAGAAGGCAAGGCCTCGGTCTTCTACGTGCGCAGCGGCAATTCCACCCGCCAGCTCGATGTGCGCGAAGCGCTGAACTACGCGCACACACGCTGGACGTAAGCGATGGACCTTGTGAGCCTTCTGCTCCCCGACCCGCTCGGCGTGCCGGCGACCGTAACGCTGGTCGTCGCCAGCTTTTTCACCTCCGCATTGACGGCGGCCGTCGGCCTCGGCGGCGGGGTTGCCCTGATAGCCGCCATGGCCACGCTGATGCCCCCGGCCGCACTGGTGCCGGTGCACGGCGTCGTTCAGCTCGGCTCCAATGCCGGCCGCGCCCTGGTTCAGCTCAAACATGTCGACTGGCTGATCGCGCTCTGGTTTGCCGCCGGCGCGCTGTTCGGAGCGGCCATCGGCGGTGCGATTGCGGTGGAACTGCCCGGCGCCGTGCTAAAGGCAGGGATCGGCGTCTTCGTCCTGTGGGTCGTCTGGGGCAGCAAGCCGAAATTCGGCAGGGTCCGCAAACGCGCCATGACCGCTGCCGGTTTCGCCTCCACCTTCCTGTCCATGTTTTTCGGCGCGGCCGGGCCGATCGGCGGGGCCGTGCTGTCGACGCTCGGTCTGACGCGCCACGGCTTCGTCGCCAATCAGGCGGTCACCGCGCTGATCATGCATGTCTTCAAGATCGTCGCATTTGGCGCCCTCGGCTTTGCCTTCGCGCCCTGGGCCGGCCTGATCGCCCTGATGATCGCAAGCGGCTTCCTCGGCACCCTCGCCGGCAGCCGTCTTCTCGGCAAGATGGACGAAAAGGCCTTCAGGACCGGTTTCAAATGGGTGATGACCATCCTTGCGCTGAACCTTTTCTGGCAGGCGGCAAGATCCTTGTCCGGTAGTTGACCTTTCTGTCGGCCTCGCTTGAACTCTTCGCAACCCGCTTTGCCTTGCAACAGCGCGGCCGACGCGCTAACCCACCGCCATCTGTTTTCAAAAAACACGGGATGGAACGTCCATGGCTTCTCAAAACCTTCTGCTTTTGCCGGGCGACGGCATTGGCCAGGAAATCATGCTGGAAGTGAAAAAGGTCATCGCCTGGTACAACGCCAAAGGCGGCATGTCCTTCGAGACCGATGAAGGCCTCGTCGGCGGCTCGGCCTACGACGCGCACGGCAAGGCGATTTCCGAGGAAGACATGGCCAAGGCCATGGCCTGCGACGCCGTCATCTTCGGCGCGGTCGGCGGCCCTAAATGGGACGACGTGCCCTATGACGTCCGTCCCGAAGCCGGCCTGCTGCGCCTGCGCAAGGACATGGAGCTTTTCGCCAACCTGCGTCCGGCGATCTGCTACCCGGCCCTTGCCGATGCTTCCTCCCTGAAACGGGACGTGATCGAAGGCCTCGACATCCTGATCGTGCGCGAGCTGACCGGCGGTGTCTATTTCGGCGAGCCGAAGGAGATCATCGATCTCGGCAACGGCCAGAAGCGCGGGATCGACACCCAGGTCTATGACACCTACGAAATCGAGCGCATTTCCGGTGTTGCCTTCGAGCTGGCGCGCACCCGCCGCAACAAGGTCACGTCCATGGAGAAGCGCAACGTGATGAAGTCGGGTGTGCTCTGGAACGAAGTCGTCTCCCAGACCCACCAGAACGGTTATCAGGACGTCGAGCTGGAACACATGCTGGCGGATGCCGGCGGCATGCAGCTCGTGCGCTGGCCGAAGCAGTTCGACGTGATCGTCACCGACAACCTGTTCGGCGACATGCTCTCCGACGTCGCCGCCATGCTGACCGGCTCGCTCGGCATGCTGCCCTCCGCGTCCCTCGGCGCCCCAGATGGCGTCACCGGCAAGCGCAAGGCCATGTACGAACCGGTCCACGGCTCCGCGCCGGACATCGCCGGCACGGGCGCGGCCAACCCGATCGCCATGATCGCCAGCTTCTCCATGGCGCTGCGCTATTCCTTCGAGGAAGTTGCCGCCGCCGATCTGCTGGACAAGGCTATCGCCGCCGTTCTCGACAAGGGCCTGCGCACGAAGGACATCGCCTCCGAAGGCCAGGCAACCGTGTCGACCTCGGAAATGGGCGACGCGATCGTTGCCGAACTGGACGCACTGAGCGCCTGATCGGCAAACCCGTTTGCATGAAGAACCGCCATCGGCTATCCCGGTGGCGGTTTTGATTTTTGACACCCTGTCAACCGGACGCACGCTGGTCAGATGATCGAAGACAAACTTGCCCCCTTTCTCGGAACCTGGATCCTCGACACCGAGGAAAGCGACTTCGAACAGGGCGAACCGCCGAAAAGCGCGACGCTCAGGATCGAGGACAATTTCGGCATGGCCATCTTCACCATGAACCAGGTGGCCGCCGACGGTGAGGTGACCAACGACAGTTTCGAGGCCATGCCCGGCGGGCCGGAGGTCAAGCTCGGCAAGAGCGGCCTCGTCGACGCCATGCGCCTGGTCTTCCAGGGTGACCGCAACCTCGTCTCCGAGGCCCGCCGGGGCGGGCTGACCATCATGAAGGCGGAACGCGAACTGTCGGAGGACGGCAACACGCTGACGGTCACGCAGACGGTCCATCTGGTCGATGTGGCCAGCTTCAAGAACATCTCCGTCTACCGCAAGTCCCAGTAGACCCATGGCGCAGCATCTTGGCGCCGTCGCCCTTGTCGTGCCGGACTACGACGAGGCGCTCGCGTTCTATGTCGGCAAACTCGGTTTCGACCTGATCGAGGACACCCGCCTGACAGAAGACAAGCGCTGGGTTCTCGTGGCGCCCAGGGGAAGTTCCGAAACCCGGCTTCTCCTCGCGAAAGCAGACGGACCGCGGCAGGCGGATGCCATCGGCAACCAGACCGGTGGGCGTGTCTTCCTGTTTTTGAATACGGACGATTTCGACCGGGACCATCGTGCCATGACAGACTTCGGGGTAACCTTCCTCGAACCCCCGCGCGTGGAGCCTTATGGCAAGGTTGCCGTCTTTGTGGATCCGTTCGGCAACAAGTGGGATCTCATCCAGCCGACGTTCAGCGCCTCCGGCCGGACCTTCGGATCATAACTCTGCCTTTGAAAAAACCTCCGAGGCCCAGTCGACAAAGGCCCTGACACCTGGCGAAAGCTGGCGGTGCGCAGGGTAGTAGACCGCAAGCGGCAGGGAAGTCGGCGGCAGGTTCGGCAGAACCTCGACGAGGCCGCCATTTTCCAGGTGCTCCCGCAGCCGGTAGCGCGGTGCCTGAATGAGGCCGAAACCGAGCCGCGCCAGATCGTGGACCGTCTCCGCGTCATTGGCGACCACCCGGCTCGGCAGCCGGACTTCGCGGACCTCCCCGTTCACCTGAAAATCCAGCGGCAGCACCCCGCCCGTGCGCGACGACAGGAAGCCCACGGTCTGATGGCCCTGAAGGTCTTCAAGGCTCCGCGGCATCCCATGCCGTTTCAGATAATCGGGGCTCGCGCAGGTAATTTCCGGAATGTCCGCCAGCTTTTTCATGATCAGGCTGCTGTCTTCCGGCACACCGGCCCTGAGCACGCAATCGACACCCTCGCGCACCAGATCGACCAGCCGCTCCCCCTGCCCCAGTTGCAGTCTGAGTTTCGGATACCGCTCCAGAAAACCGGGCAGATGCGGCAGCAGGAAAGTGCGGGTCAGCATGCCGTGGGCGTCGACGCGCAGATCGCCGGAAGGCTCGTTTCCGCGCAGCGCGCCTTCCGCGTCCTCGATATCGGCGAGAATGGACAGGCAACGCTTGTAGTAGGCCGCTCCATCCGGCGTCGGCGAAACGTGCCGCGTCGTGCGCTCCAGCAGCCGGCAGGCCAGGCTCCTCTCCAGCCGCCGGATGACGTCGGTCGCCGTCGACCGGGCGACACCAAGATCCGCGGCTGCGGCGGTGAAACTTCCCCGCTCAACCACCCGGACAAACAGACGCATGGCTTCCAGACGATCATACATTTATTCGTAATATCCGGATTATCTTTCCATGAATAGAGAGATTATCCGGATAATCGGGATGTCTATCTTCGCCTTCGATCAAAGGAGAAGAACATGACACACGACCTGAACACCGCAATTGTCACCGGAGCCAGCAAGGGGATCGGCGCCGCGATTGCGGCCCGGCTCGCCCGGGACGGTCACCCCGTGGCGGTCAACTACGGAAAGGACGGCGAAGCCGCCGCCGGCATCGTCGAAACCATCCGGAACGCGGGCGGCAGGGCAATCGCCCTGCCGGCGGATGTGGCACAACCCGGAGCCTTCAAGACCCTTTTCGACGCCGCCGAGGAGGCTTTCGGTCCGGTCGGCATTCTTGTGAACAACGCCGGAGTAATGGCCAACGCCCCGCTCGCGGAGGCCAGCGACGCCGACTTCGAACGCCAGTGCGCCGTCAATATCGGCGGAGTGTTTCAGGGCATGCGCGAAGGGGCCAGGCGCCTGCAGGACGGCGGGCGCATTGTGAGTCTGTCGTCCAGCGTGGTCGGCCTCTACCCGCCGAGCTACGGGATCTATGCGGCGACCAAGGCAGCGGTCGAGGCGATGACCCGCATTCTGGCCAAGGAACTCGGACCGCGCGGAATCCGTGTCAACGCTGTCGCTCCGGGGCCCGTCGAAACGGAGCTTTTTCTCTCCGGCAAACCGGACGAGCTGGTGAAAACCATCAAGGGCGCAAATCCTCTCGGCCGCCTCGGCCAGCCCGAGGATATCGCCGCCGCCGTCGCCTTTCTGGCCGGCCCGGACGGCGCCTGGATCAATGGCCAGGTTCTCAGAGCCAATGGCGGCATCGCCTGACGCGCCCTCAGCCCTCACCCTGCATCGCGGCGATCGCCCGGTGCATGAAGTCGAGGAACTGCCGGACTTCCGTGTCTGAAAAGTCTTTCAGCGCCACGGCGTTTTGCGCCCGCGCCGAGCCGATGGCCTCCGCCTCCAGCGCCTTCGCCTTGTCGGTCAGAAAGATCCGCTGCACGCGTCCGTCCTCCGGACAGGATTTCCGCACGATCAGGCCGTCGCGCTCCATGCGCGACAGCGTGTTGGCAAGCGTCGCCTGCTCGATACCGAGCTGACTCACCAGCTCCTTCTGGGTCTGGCCTTCTTCCGCCCAAAGGGCGAGCAAGGCGGGAAACTGACCGGTCGCCAGCCCGAGCGGCTTGATGCGCCGCTGCAGGCCGATGGCGAAAAGCCGTGCCATGTGGTTCGCCAGATAGCCGGCGGAGGTTTCCTTCGAAAAGGTCATGACCGGGTTATAGGACATATAGCGCGCTATATGAACAAGCTTTCAGCACAACGGGTGCGAAGGCCAGTCCTGTCCGTCGTACGTAGCCCGTTTCCGTCGGCGTCGCCTTTTCGAGGCAACATGGCTGTGAATTCGAAGGTCTGTTAAGCTCATGCCCAACCGATCAGAATTGCGGCACCGCTCAAGAACCGGGCAGACCCGCCGCCGACACGGACAGGTACATGGAAATCGAGAACGCAATCGCGGAAGGACAATCCCTGGCCCGGGGCGTTCTCAACTATCTGCTGACACCGTGGATGTTCTACCAGATCGCGATCATCGCCGTGCTGTTTGCGGCCGCCAGGCTCCTGAAATGGCGCATCGAGCCAAGACTGGAAGAAAGAGCCCGCCGCATCGAAGGGCATCCGGGCCTGTTGCGGGTCGTCATCGCGCTTTTGCGGCGACTCGACTGGATCTTTTTCAACCTGTTCCTGTTCCTCACTCTGACGGTCATGCGCGCCGTCACCTGGCCGAGCCGCAGCCACTTCATCTACATCGTCTTTTCCCTGTCGCTCGTGTGGCTGTTCGTTTCCGTGTTCTCGCGGATCATCCGCAACCGCCTGGCCGCGCGCATTCTGACATGGCTCGCCTGGATCTACGCGGCTCTCGTGATCCTCAACTTCGACGACGAAGCGGCCACGTTTCTGGACAGCTACGCGCTGCCGCTCGGCGAGTTGCGCCTCTCCGCCCTGATCGTTCTCAAGGCCGCGGCACTCCTGATCGCCACCATCTGGCTCGCGGTCGTCACCGGCCGTTTTCTCGACGAGCAGGTGCAGAAGTCGGAGGAACTGACCCCGTCGATCCGGGTCCTGATCGGCAAGGTGGTCAAATTCGGACTGGTGCTGATCGCGGCAACGGTCGCGCTGTCCTCCGTCGGCATCGACCTCAGCGCCTTCACCGTTTTCACCGGCGCCGTCGGGCTCGGCCTGGGCTTCGGTCTGCAAAAGGTGATCTCCAACTTCATTTCCGGGATCATCATCCTGCTCGACAAGTCGATCAAGCCGGGCGACACGATCTCGCTGGAAGGCACCTTTGGATGGATCCGGGAACTCCGGGCGCGCTTCGTCTCCGTCGTCACGAGGGACGGGCGCGAATACCTGATCCCCAACGAGGACTTCATCACCCACCGGGTGATCAACTGGTCGTTCAGCGACGACCTGGTTCGCCTCGACGTGAATTTCGGCGTTTCCTATGACTGCGACCCGCATGAGGTCAGCGCGCTGGCGATCGCCGCGGCCAGATCGGTTGCCCGGGTCGACCTCTCGAAAAACCCGGTCTGCTGGCTGACCGGCTTCGGAGATTCGTCCCTCGACTTCGTCCTGCGCTTCTGGATCAGCGACCCGCAGCAGGGCCTCACCAACATCCGCGGACAGGTCCTCCTCGCGCTATGGGACACGTTCAAGGAAAACAACATCGCCATCCCCTACCCGCATCGCGAGGTCATCCTGAAAACCCCGCCGGGAGAGGCGTTTCAGACGAAAGGTGAGCTCGAAGACTAACCTCGATGTCCGTTACAGGACCGCCTGACCGGTCACCTTCCGGTCCGCGTTGAACTGGTCCAGCCCCTTTGCCGTCAAAACATGCTTGGCAAGGCCCTTGATCACGCCGGGCGGTATCGCCGGCGCCGCCGCGAGGCTAGATCGCAGATTCTCCACACATACAGTTCCACGACAGGTCAATCAGAATCGATTGGCAACACCCACTCTAGTCTTTCTTTTTCTTAAACCTAAAACCTTCGCGAAAAAGAAATTCAGCGATTGAATGCCCGGCCTCATTCAACAACAACACCGTATAATAGCCGCCACTCCTCGCATAATTCTCAAATTTTCCGTAACCTTCGTGCCTATAATGCGATGTAACGCGTGTATCGAACTCATTATACTTCGGCTTATACCGGAAAAATTGTGGATTATCGGGTAGAAGGCGGAGCCTATAGCCCTTTTTACACTCGATCATGCTGAAATCGATGGGAGCACCACTGACGTGCCGCGCCATCGTCACACCGTCGACGGTTCCGCCTGAGACTATTGTCGCACACGGAAAGTCACGGCTGTCGACAATGACAGACTTGTGCCTGAGTTTTTCGTCGCCCTTGAGACGCAGCACCGGTTCTTTATTCAAACCGTTCTCCGTGACGGCGAAGATGAGCCCGTCTCCCTCGCATATTCTAAAGCACTGCACATACATTGCGTTTTCCGAAAGAGCCGGACGCTCGCGATCAAATTTCGGTTCTCTCCCCTTTTCAAACGAGTTCGGATCGCGCCCGTCAGCCTTGAAGCTCGCGACAGCGGCGTCGAGGCTCTTCTGCAGAATGGCGACTTCCTTGACGGCTTGCAGGTAGGGACCGTGGTTACTCCCGTCCCGAAACCCGTCCGGGAGGCTTGAGAGCTTTTTCAGCAAGGCGTCAAGCTCGCCGTTGCGCCGGGACCAGTCGGCCGCGCTGCCGAGATCCGTCTTGCTCAGGTAAGCACCGCTCCAGGCACCGGATACATTGCCGACTTCGATGTCGTAGCTGCGCTCGATCGCATCCCGGAGACGGCTGTAGGCCGGTCCCATCGCACGGTAACGTTCGCGGCCATAGTCTTTCATATAGGCGCTGTGGAGCAGGTAGAGATTAAGGTCCGCTGCCTCGACCCTGACCGAACTGACTGTCAGTCCCTTCGCCCAGGCAGCCTTTGCGACACCTGCTGAAAGCCACATGCTCCGTGACCCTTCCTTCAGGAACAAATGGTCCCAGTCCGGGCTTCCCGGCACATTGAACGACCATTGCCCCGGCGCCCCGGTCGCACCGACGTCCGCCACGAGGTCGACGATCCCGACTTCACTGAAAAAGCTGATCCGGAGTTTCACCTCGGTCAGCCTGACCTTGTCCCGCAGGCCCTGGGGCAGCACGGCGAAACTCATTGTCTGATATTTTTCGTCCCGGATACCGGCTTCCAGAACCGGAAGCGTGACGGTGCCTCCCGAGGCATCGAACCTGAAACGCAGGGAAACGACCGGTTCACCGCCAAGAAGACCCAGCTTCAGATCGGCGTTCCACTTGAAAGGCAGGGAAGCGCCTTTTTCCGACCGTCCGGCCCCTCGCACCTCGTCGGTGCCGTTGAGTTTGAAGTCCATCGTCTCCGCACTGGCGAGCGGACTCATGGTGAGCGCGAGCCAGAGACCGATCACTGGAATGGAAAAGAGCCTGCGAACAAAAGTCATCTCAGCGTCCCTCCAGCCATTTGGTAAATCGCGATTGTCTTTTTTGGGAGCGGCCGGGGCTTTTCCCCGTGTCATACGCCGACAGAGGCTTGAAGGAAAAACTCGAAAGCGCCACGGGCTTTACCGCCGCTTCGGCAGATTGTGCCGCCGGCTTGACCGCGACTACCGCGGCATGCCAGTTCGGATCGGGCTTGGTGTTGTCGATGACCGCCCAGGCCTTCAACGACAGATCGTAGGGCATCGCGCTGGCAATGACCGTCATCTGTTTCCGATCGATGCCCGCCTTGATCGCTTTTTCCAGATATTCAAGCGCCAGCTTCGGATTGCGCCGGACCACGTTTCCCTTGCCGTAGGCATAGGCCAGCTCAGAGGCCCCGTAGGGACTGCCGAGCTCGTAGGCTTTTTTCAGGTAGCCGATACCTTTGTTCGGATTCTTTTTGAGGCCGTATCCGTAAAGCATGTTCTTGCCGTAAAGCCGAACCGCATCCGGGTATTCCGCCTTGGCGGCCTGTTCGAGATAGGAAGTCCGGTTAAACGGGTTTGAGCTGTATCTGACGCACGTCTTCCGGCTCATGCTGTTATAGACCCAATAGGCGGCCAGCGGGTCGCCCTCCTGGGCTTCCCGTCGGAGGTTCTCGAAAACCTTGTTGTCCTTGCAGGACTTCACGCCCCTGTCCACGATCGCGTCGTAACGCTCCCGCCACTCCGGGGGAACCTGAGCGCCGACGGACGATACCAGGAGAGGAAACAGAAGAACGGCCGAACAAAGAAACCTGAGCATATTCACTCGCAAATTGACAAAAATCGATGGTTCACAATCACTTCGAACCCTGAAGATGACATTAATGGCGAGGGAAATACGGCGTCTTGCGGGAACGCAGGTTTCCTGCGGTGAAGACGTTCCCGCTCTTCGTCTGCGCAAAGGCCGCTGGACGCGCCGCATCCGCAATTCGAAAATCAGTTCGAAAAAAGGCCCAGAAGCCAAAGACTTCCGGGCCCTGGGTCAGGTCTTGGGAGACTTGACTTGCCTTGTCTTTTTATCAGTTCAGACGGCTTGCCGGGCCGAGGTCGATAAGCTGGGTTTCGCCGGGCGCATCGTCGACACCGTCATTGTCGGTGATCAGGATCAGGCGTCCGCCGGGCGTAACCGTCAGCCCTTCGGGTTTGTCCAGAACCCAGCCCTTGCTTTTCGCCATCGCCGGCAGGATGTCCATCGCGAAGTGCTTTTCGAGCACCGGCAGCGTCTCACCATAAGCGGCCGGAGTGACACCTTTCAGGGAAACCGTCGTGATCTGCTTGATCGCGGCGTCTTCACCACCCTTGTTGTCACGTTCCAGGATCGCGAAAGCGCCGTCGCCGAGAGAGACGATCTCGGACAGGCCAACCCAGCCGCCGGCCGCACTTTTCGGTGCGTCGAGCGGGTAGTGCACGAAGCCCCAGGACTTGTCCGCGGGGGTATAAATGGCGATCTTGGTCATGCCCTTGGGATCGTCTTTCCATTCGCGCTGAACGGCAACGGCGACCCGCGTCTGACCGTCCATTTCGAACTCGGCGACACCCTCGAAGGAGTAGCGGTCGGACTGATCGATCAGGGCCTGCGGCAAGGTGATCTCTTGCTCGACGGTGCCGTCCTTGCCAACCTTCAGGAGAAGGTGTTGCAGGTCTTTTTCCAGGTTGCCTTCGGATGCCAGCCAGAAGCCGCCATCCCTGGCGACGGAAATGCCTTCCAGATCCAGCTTCGCCTGTTTGCCGCCTTGAACGGTGGCATAGGACACGATCTTCGCCGGCCTGGAGGAGATGTCCAGGGTATAGATCCGGGCATCGTCATAGAAGCTGTCGCTGACCGCATAGAGCTTGTTTTCGTCTTCCGGGTCGGCGGCCAGGCCGGAGAGTGCGCCCCAACCGATCGGAGCCTGCTTTTCCTCGTCGATTGCTGAAACGATGGACGGGTAGGACGGGGCCTCGGCGCCGAACTGATAGAGCGAGACATGCGCGCGCACGCCGTCTTCGTCGACCTCGTTGGCCACCGCGAAGAGATCCCGGCTCGGGATCGCCAGAAGGCCTTCCGGGCCGACATGGGTCGGCAGGAGCTGGACGAATTCCGGCGTGCCGCCGGTGTCCTTGTAAACGGCGACGAAGTTGCCGCGTTCGGAGTTGACGAAGATCAGCGTGTCGCCGCCGAAGTCCCCGACCGCCACGCCTTCCGGCTCGGTACCTTTCTTGTGAGCGCGCTTGGCCGGATAGTGGCCGTGGGCCATTCCCAGATGCTCCATCTGGTTGCCGCTGTCGAAGAGCACGTCGCCCTTCGCGTTCCAGATGGTGAAGCCGCGCGAGCCGCCTTCGTAGTCGCCTTCGTTGGCGGTCACGAAACGCTCGTCGTCGATCCAGGCAACCGCGTCCGGCTCGCGGCGGACATCGACACTGGAACCGGATGCGTCGCTCATGCGCGCCTTTTTCACCGGAACGTTCTCTGCCGTTGCCGTACCCGCGGAGAAATTCGCGACGACCTTGCCGCTCGCCAGATCGACGATGGCGATGTGGTTGTTTTCCTGCAGGGTGACGACGGCCTGGTTTTTAGAGTTGATGGAGACAAATTCCGGCTCCGGATCGCTCGGGGCGACTTCGGCCAGGCCGGTCATGTCGACGATGCGGACCGCGTCGCAATTGGTCGGCGCGCCGTTATCGTCGAGATCGAAGATCGCCAGATGGCCCGCAGGCATTTGCGGGATAACCCCGTCGTTTAGCTCTTCGTCACGCTCGTTCTCGATCGCGATGGCGACGAACTTGCCATCCGGAGAAATCGCAACGCTGTCCGGCTGTCCCTTGGCGTCGCACTCGGCGGTGACTTCATACCCGTTCAGCGAGATCACGGTCATCTTGCCGGACACGTTGATGAAGTCTTCGCTGGTATTCACACCCGCATAGGCGGCGTAGGCGCCAACGGCAACGGACGTCGGTTCGCCGCCCAGCGCCACGCGGCCTGCCGGCTGAATGTTCAGCGGATTGGCGGCGTTGACGAACACGATGGCCTCGCCGGGGCTGTCCGTGAAGGCCAGAGTGCGGCCGTCCTTGGACGCGTAGATGATCTCGGCGACGGTCTCGGTCGCCTTGTCGGCTCCATCCGGCAGGGTCTTGTAGACCGGGTAGGAATTGATACGCTCGAAGAAATCCGCCTGAGCGGACGAGACCGCGCCCAGTCCAAACAGGACAGCCAGGCCGGCCCCTTTCAAGAAATGCCCGCGAAGTGTCGCCATTCCACTAACTCCCTTGTTGCTTAGGGTTTGAGGTGGCGGCAAACTAGTTCTCCTGGACTCAAAACAAGTGACGGAATGATGAAGCTTTTTTGACGAGCCGGCGACGGGTGCGCGAGCGTTTCCTCTGGATTCTCGCGGCAGGCCCGATTGACCGGAACCTCTGCCGCCGCCTCTTGCCAGACACTTCGGGCCGGAGTAAACTGCAAAGTGTACCTGCTGCGTCAGGTGTCTCTTTATCCAGCTCTTTTGCGCGCTCCCGCGCTTCTACCGGACAAACTCATGCAAATCGGATTTGCCCGCTCCGCCATCGTGCTGGGGCTTTTAGCCGTTGTCGGTCCGTTTGCGATCGATCTTTATCTGCCGGCGATCCCCGAGATCGTGCAGGACCTGAATACGGATGACGCAGGCGCCCATCTCACATTCACGGTCTATTTTCTGGCCTTTGGCCTGGCTCAGCTCATCTACGGTCCCCTCGCCGACTGGCTGGGTCGCAAGGCTCCCGTGTTCATGGGTCTGGCGGTTTTCATTGCAGGATCGGTCTTGTGCGCGACCGCCCAGGACATCGCGATGCTTACGACCGGCCGGTTCGTTCAGGCGCTCGGCGCGGCATCGACGATGGTGATCGCCCGTGCCGTGGTGCGCGACATGCACACCGGCACCGAGGCGACCCGTCTGATGGCGCTGGTCATGCTGGTGATCAGCATTTCCCCCCTGCTGGCGCCGCTTACCGGCAGCGTCATCATCAGCTTCGCGAGCTGGCGGATGATTTTTTACGCGCTCGGCCTGATCGCGGTCGCGGCGTTGGCGGTCACGGTCTTCCTCCTTCCGGAGACCCTGCCGCGCGAAAGCCGCAGCCGGATCGACCTGACCGGGCTTGTCCGCAGCACCATCTACCTGATCCGCGACGCGAAATTCGTCGGCCTGACCCTGATCGCCGGCTTCTCCCTTGCCAGCTTCTTTGTCTTTATCGCCTCGGCGCCGATGGTTTACATGACGCAGTACCAACTTTCGCCGACCGGTTTCAGCCTCGTTTTCGCGATCGGCGCCGTCGGCTTTTTCGGAGCCTCTCAGTTCGCGGCACGCCTTGGCCAGAGATACGGCATGGCCAGGGTCGCGTTCTGGGCGGTTTGCGGTTTTGCCGCGGCGACAAATCTTCTCTTCGGGCTGGTCTTTGCAGGCATCGACCAGTTGCCGGTTCTGATAGCACTTCTTTTCATCGGTAACGCCTTTCTGGGTCTGGTCATCGCACCCACGATGGTCATGGCGCTGGAAGCGCACGGCGAACACGCGGGCATGGCCTCCTCGCTGGGAGGAACGCTGCAAATGGTGTCCGGGGGCGTAATGATCCTGGTATGCAGCCCGTTTTTCGACAGAACGGCGCTGCCGCTGACCGGCGCAATCGCATCCTGCTCGCTGCTGGCGCTGGTCTTCGCCTTGCTGACGATCCGTCCCGCGTCCCCGGAAAAGGCCCCCGCCTGAAACGAGGTGCAGGCGGAGAACAAGAACCTCGGTCGGCGTGTGCGACCGTCAAACGGACGTTCCGATGTCCTCGAGCTTTTTCTGCAGGGAAACCTTATCCAGCGAGGACATCGGAAGGTTCACGAAGATCGAAATCCGGTTGTTGAGCATCCGGAAGGTATCGTTGTAAGCAACCTGTTTTTCGCTCTCGTTGCCTTCGACAGCCGCCGGGTCCGGCACACCCCAATGGGCTGACATCGGCTGTCCCGGCCAGACAGGGCAGACCTCCTTCGCCGCGTTGTCGCAGACCGTGAACACGAAATCCATTTCCGGCGCGCCGGGCACGGCGAACTCGGCCCAGTCCTTGGACCGGGCATCGTCCGTGTTGAAGTTCAGTTTGTGCAGCAATTGCAATGCCTCCGGCCGGACGGCGCCCGCGGGATGCGAGCCCGCCGAAAAGGCTTTGAACCGCCCTTGTCCCTCCCGGTTCAGAATCGCTTCCGCCATGATCGAGCGAGCGGAATTTCCCGTACACAAAAACAGAACGTTGTACTCTTTTTCAGACATCGGTTTCTCCTTGGGTCTGGTTATTTCCGGCAGGTAACCGCTTCAAACACCAGCGCACAGAGTTCGGGATGCCCTCCACAGCAATCAGCCATCAAGAAGGTCAGCAGTTCCCGCGTTCCGTGCAGATCGGCGAAGTAGCGGATGGATCTTCCTTCGCGTTCGTTGCGGACCAGCCCCGCCTGCAACAGAACCGACAGGTTCGCCGACATGGTGTTCTGGCGCACGCCCAGCGCCTCCCCGATCTCGCCGGCGTTCATGCCTTCGGGACCGGCACTCAAAAGAAGTCGGAAAACCTCCAGCCGGGTTTTTTGACTGAGCGCGCTGAAAGCGCTTAATGCCTCATTCATATCCATAATTCATGATATATGGATATGAATCCTTTTCACAAGCCTTTTGTTTCACAGCGCATGATGAGGGTGGCGGTTCAGGCATTTTCATCTCCCCTCTTGCAATTGCCCGCGACTGCTGCTGACCTGACAGTCCACTCCGGATCGGGACAGTCCATGGAAACGCGTGAAAGCCGACAGAAAGGCAGGGGCCTGCCGGAAAACGCCGCACGGGCGACAGGCCGCGGGAACGCCGGGGATGGATGAGGCGGACTTTCCCGAAGAGGAATTTGCCACGCGCACCGAAAAGGCACAGCGCGCGATGGCCGCTGCCGGGATGGACGCGCTCTTTTTCACCACGGAACCGGAAGTCCGGTATTTCACCGGGTTCCGAACGCTCTTCTGGCAGAGCCCGACGCGCCCCTGGTTTCTCGTTGTCCCGGCGTCCGGCAAACCGGTCGCGGTCATCCCGCAAATCGGCGCCCGCCTGATGGCCTCGACCTGGATTGACGATATCCGGACCTTCTCCGCGCCGCATCCGGTGGACGACGGCATCGGCCTGCTCGCCGAAGTTCTGGCACCTTACAGCGCCATCGGCGTGCCCATGGGCCGCGAAAGCGCATTGCGCATGCCGCTCAAGGATTTTCAGTCCTTGCGGGACAGGTTGAGCGGAGCTGAGTTCCTGGACGCCAGTTCCCTGGTGCAGGGCTTGCGCATGGTGAAGTCGGAAAACGAAATCGCTCAACTGCGAGAGATTTGCCGGATCGGATCGGCCGGCTTTACCCGTGCGCCGGCCCTCTTTCGGGCCGGCCAACCCTTGAAAGAGGTCTTCCGCGCCTTCCGGATCGAACTGCTGACCCAGGGCGCCGACGACGTGCCCTATCTGGTCGGCGGTGCCGGCAGGGATGGCTACGGCGACGTCATCTCGCCAGCGACGGATCAAACCCTGCAGCCCGGTGACGTTCTCATGCTCGACACCGGCGCGACCAGAAACGGCTATTTCTGCGATTTCGATCGCAACTACGCGATTGGCACGGCCAGCGAGCCCGTAAAGCGCGGCCACGCGACACTGGTCGATGCCGTATCCGCCGCTGCGGCGATTGCCCGGCCCGGCCGGACCTGCGCCGATCTCTACCGGGCCATGGCCGCCGGGATCGGCCAGGCTGAAGGCGACGTCGGCCGGCTGGGCCACGGGCTCGGGATGCAGCTTACCGAAGCGCCATCACTCACCGGTTTCGACGAAACCGTCTTGAAGGAAGGCATGGTTCTGACGCTCGAACCGAGCCTGACGCTTGGCCCGGGCAAGATGATGGTGCATGAGGAAAACATCGTCGTGCGCGACGGCGAGCCGGAGTTCCTGACCAGCCGCGCCGGTCCCGACATCCCCGTCATACCCGCCTGAACGGAAAGGACACCTGCGTGAGATTGCCTTTTGACTGCGACACCGGCCCCGGTTCGACGGCGGCATTCGGCCTGATCGTGCTCTCAACGGACGAGACGGTCGAAGATGAGCTCCGGCCCGTTTTCAGCGGGGACGGTGTTTCGCTCCTCCACACCAGGATCGAAAGCGCGCCGGAGGTGACATACGAAAAACTGATGCAGATGAAGGCGCGGCTGACCCAGTCGGCAGGGCTGCTGCCCGGCAACGGATCCATGGACGTTATCGGCTACGCCTGCACCTCCGGCTCGACGGTGATCGGATCGGACCAGGTCGCGGCGGCCGTTCGCGAAGCCCACCCGAAAGCCGCCGTGACCAATCCGGCCATGGCCGTCGTGGCGGCGCTCCGGCATCTGAACGTCTCCCGGATCGGTCTCGTCTCGCCCTATGTGGAGGAAGTCTCCGACGCGCTGTGCGGCCTGTTGCGAACGGAAGGCATTACGCCGGTGACCGTCGGCTCTTTCGGCCAGGCCGAGGAAACGGTGGTCGCGCGGATTTCGCTTCGCTCCGTCGAGGCGGCCATTTGCGAAATCGGCAGCGACCCGGCCATTGAGGCCGTGTTTGCCTCCTGCACCAATCTTCACGCCCTTGCCGTCATCGAGGCATGCGAGAAAAGACTGGGCAAACCGGTCATCAGTTCGAACCTGGCGCTCGCCTGGCATATGTTGACGCTCGCCGGATGCCCCACCGAAGGACGCGGCCCCGGCCGGCTTTTCAACGGCACTTGAATGGCAATCGGCCAACAAGTTGACGGCCGATGCCGCCAAACCGTCGCTTTCCTTGTTGACTCGGGGAAAATTCCGGGCAAAAACTCCGCCGTCTCAAGTTTTGACGATTGCGAGCCCCGATGAACCGGCCGACCGCCGAAAATCTGGATATGAAGTCTGAACCCCTTGCCGGCGCGATGTTCCTGCGCGGCGAGACCCGGACGGCTGCCGCGACCGCATTCAAACGCACAACCAAGACCACCAAGACCACCGCCTGACGGTGCCGCTCATCCCGCCTCCCCGGGGATGGGAGGCGCCGGGAGCCGGCCATGCCCATAGACCAGGGCGGCCGGCGCAGCGGGGAGACGGACAAGGACAAATCGAACATGGGTTTCAAAATCGCAATTGCAGGCGCCACCGGCAATGTCGGCCGCGAGATGCTGGACATCCTTGCGGAACGCGGCTTTCCGGCGGACGAAGTCGTGGCCCTTGCCTCCCGCCGCTCCCAGGGCACGGAAGTTTCCTTTGGCGACAGGACGCTGAAGGTCCAGGCCATGGAGAACTATGACTTCTCCGACACCGACATCTGCCTGATGTCCGCCGGTGGCGACGTTTCCAGGGAATGGTCGCCGAAGATCGGCGCCAAGGGCTGTGTCGTGATCGACAATTCCTCCGCCTGGCGCTACGACGCCGACGTGCCGCTGATCGTGCCGGAGGTCAATGCGGACGCGATTGTCGGCTTCACCAAGAAGAACATCATCGCCAATCCGAACTGCTCCACCGCGCAGCTTGTGGTCGCGCTCAAGCCGCTTCACGATCATGCAAAGATCAAGCGCGTGGTCGTCTCCACCTACCAGTCCGTCTCCGGCGGCGGCAAGGAGGCGATGGAAGAGCTCTTCAACCAGACCCGCGCGGTGTTCGTCAACGACCCCATCGAACCTGAAAAATTCACCAAGCGCATCGCCTTCAACGTGATCCCGCATATCGATGCCTTCATGGAAGACGGCTACACCAAGGAAGAATGGAAGGTGCTGGCCGAGACCAAGAAAATGCTCGACCCGGCGATCAAGGTGACCTGCACCGCCGTCCGCGTTCCCGTCTTCATCGGCCACTCGGAAAGCGTCAACATCGAGTTCGAAAACGAGATCACCGCCGAGGAAGCCCGCAACATCCTGCGCGAGGCTCCCGGCTGCCTTGTCATCGACAAGCAGGAAGACGGCGGCTACGTCACGCCTTATGAAAGTGCCGGCGAGGACGCCACCTACATTTCCCGCATCCGCGAGGACGCCACGATCGAAAACGGGCTCAACATCTGGGTCGTCTCGGACAACCTGCGCAAGGGCGCCGCGCTCAACACGGTTCAGATCGCGGAAGTTCTGGTCAACCGCGGCCTGATCACGCCGAAAAAGGCCGCTGCCTGAGTTCAGCGGCTCCGAATCTTTCCTGCAAATCTCCTGACGGGCGCCCGAGAGCGCCCGTTTTGCTGTTTGGACGACAACACGACAAAATGATTTATCGCGGCCCAGTGATTTTTACCGAGAGGCAGGTCGCACCAATTCATCACGAGAAAATTATTTTGATGAAATCAATTACTTACCGAAATTTTCAACCAAAGGAAGCATAACTCAGAAATCTATCTAAGATTGTTTTTCTTGGGTATTAATTTACTACCTTTGCGTAAAGTGGCCTCAAACCTAACCAATCGGGGCTTGGAATGAAGAACCTTCTTGCTCGCATGAGCGTCACTTCAACACTTGCGGTCATCTCAAGTGGCGTCTTCGCCGTCTCCATGGTCGTCGTCGGCGTCATTCTTTACGAAGTCGCCCTCGGGCAGGCCGAACAGCGAGCGATCAACAAGCAAGATGTCAATCTGCGTGTTGCCGCGACCCTGCTCGGTGAACGTCTCGAGGGCACCAAGGTGTCGTGGAACGGCGACGGCAACGTGAGCCGGATTGAGCTCGCCGACATTCCGGAATTCGCCAATCACGAGATGATCGATGCAATCGGCCGCATGACGGGCGAAACGGTCACCGTTTTCGCCTGGGACCCGGAAACGAAGGATTTCTGGCGCAAGTCGACCAACATTATCAAGGGTGACGGCAAGCGCGCGGTCGGAACGCCGCTTGGACAGAACGGCGCCGTCTATCCGGTCGTGACCAAGGGCAAGACCTTCCACGGCCAGGCAACCATCCTGGGCAAGGACTACTTCACCGTCTACCAGCCGATCTTCAATCCCGGCGGAGATATCGTCGGCATCCTCTATGCCGGCGTGGAAAAGGCCGCCGTGCTGGCGAGTGTCTCCGAGCTGATGAACCGCTACATTCTGCTGGCTCTGCCGGTGGTGCTGATCTCGGTAGGTATCCTGGTCTTTGCCATCAGCCGTCTGCTACGCCCGATCACCAGCCTCGCCGAAATTACCGGCCAGATCGCTCAGGACCAGTTGAGTGCCGACGTTCCCTTCGTGGAGCGCACCGATCAGATCGGTGTACTCGCACAAGCGGTCAGCACGCTCAAATCGCGGGCCGTGGAGCGTCTCGAACTGGCGGATCAGCAGCGCCAGAATGATGCGAAAGCGCTCACCCGTCAGGAGCATATCGGTGAGTTGATCGCAACCTTCCGCGGCAACGTATCGAACGTTCTCGACACGGTTGGCGAGACGGTCAACGGCCTGGAAGGAACTGCCGGACACCTTTCCGACCTGTCCGGCCAAAGCGCCTCAAACGCGGTCGAAACGCTGAACTCAGCGGATGACGCCACCTCAAGCGTTCAGACCGTTGCGAGCGCCGCCGAAGAGCTGACCGCCTCGATCAGCGAAATCTCCCGCCAGGTCGCGCAGACCACCGACGTCGTCGGCCGCGCAACCGAAGGAACGCGGATCACCAACGAGAAGGTCGAGGGCCTCGCTGCCTCGGCATCCAAGATCGGCGAGGTCGTGACGCTCATCCAGGCGATCGCAGAACAGACCAACCTGCTGGCACTGAACGCCACCATCGAGGCAGCCCGTGCCGGAGAAGCCGGCAAGGGCTTCGCCGTCGTGGCCGCGGAGGTCAAGGAACTGGCGACCCAGACCTCCAAGGCGACGGAGGAAATCTCCAGCCAGATCGCCGCGATCCAGGACGCCACAAAGGAATCCGTCAGCGCGATCGCCGAAATCACGACGATCATGGAAGAAGTGAATTCCTACACCGGAACGATCGCGGCAGCCGTGAACGAGCAGGGCTCGGCGACAAGCGAAATCTCCCAGAACGCCCAGAAGGCCGCCGAAGGCACGACCTTCGTTTCCTCGCGCATGTCGGACCTGTCCGGAACGGTGAACCAGACCTCGGAAGCCTCCCGGACCGTGCTGGACGCCTCCGGCCTGCTTGCCGCACGGACAGAGGATCTCAAGCAGGAAGTCGAGAACTTCCTGAGCAGCGTCGC
This sequence comes from Roseibium aggregatum, assembly GCF_017309185.1. Classification (GTDB taxonomy): domain Bacteria; phylum Pseudomonadota; class Alphaproteobacteria; order Rhizobiales; family Stappiaceae; genus Roseibium; species Roseibium aggregatum_B. The sequence continues at coordinate 98,575 of NZ_JAEKJZ010000009.1, forward strand.
GGCGGCCTGATCGCACCGCGCAGCAAAGGGCCCTTCGTCTCAACAATCGAAAAAGCGCGGAACCAGGGTTTCGCGCTTTTTTGTTATGCGGTGGCGGTCACGCGCTCTCCCGAAGAAGCATCTCGCCTTCGTGCAGGAAACAGGTCTTAGAGAAGACCCCGTCTTCAATGCGGCCCGACTGGATGACATCCGCCATGTCGGGAAGCCGCTTCAAAGCCGGATCGTACGACCGGCTGATCTGCGACAGAAACACGAACACGGTCCCCCGTCTTGCCGCGAAATCCCGAAGCGCCCGCATTTGCACCGCAAGCTCCGGCTTGTCGCCGCCCTCATCCAGGATTTGCAGGTAGTCGATCACCGCCAGCGTGCCGGGTTCGGCGTCCGCCATCTGGCGGATCACATAGTCGGATCCGATTTCTTCGGACGTTCTGATCTCAAGTCCCCGCAACGGGTCTTTCCGCCCGGGTGCAAGAGCTCTCAGAAACCCGGCAACCTCGCGCTCGGTATGAAACAGCGTGAAGAAAAACCCGCGCCGTTCTTGCCGGGCCGCCTCGAGCAGCAATTGCAGACCAAGCGTCGTCTTGCCGTGTCCCGGTCTCGCTCCCAAAAGCATCAGATCGCCGTTTTGCAGCCGCGGCAGGAGGGATCCGGGCGGCTCGTCTTGCGAAACTCTGGCGGACAAAAGGCTCCAGCGGCCGAAGCCTTCCTCTCTGGCGACCCTGTCGAGTGCCTGATTCAGGGGAATATTCTCGGCGCGAGCGAGCAACCTGGCACGGCGCTTCAGCCGGAAAATCGGGGTGGACAGTTTCATGGACGGACCCTCCGTTGCGAGCCGGAACCACAATCCCTCCTCATGTGAACGCTCGAACAGCCGGTACGGTCAATTAGAGCGTATCGCGTTTTACTGGAAATATCCTGCTTCGCTTTTGCGTTGAAATCTTTGATTTCAGAAAGCGAAAAGCGAACCCGAAAAAACGCGATTTGCTCTAAATGCCCTGCATGGAAAAGCTTCCCCGAACGGAGGGAGGAGGCGCGGGCCACGCCTGTCGGCAAAGCGTATGTGAGTCGCACCGAGCGGACAAGTTCTTGCTGTCAGGCCGCTCGGTGCCGTCAGACCAGGTCCGGCATGAACGGAAGGTCTGTTACGCCGATATCCTGCCCGGCCTGGGTAAGCAGCGTCGAGAGTTGGCCCCGGTGATGGGTCTGATGGTTGAACATGTGAGTCACAAGCAGCCAGCGCGGACGCCGCCGTGCGGTGCCGTCCTGACCGCTGGTCCATTCGAGCGTTCCGGCGAGCCAGTCCGCCGACACCTGTTCCGTGAAATCCGCGATTTCCGCGCACATCGCCAGATGGGCGTCTTTCAGCTCTGAAAACTCATCGAACAGGTCGACGCCCATGCCCTTGACCGCGTAGGACCGGCCAGTAAACCGGCCCATCCAGATCCGGTCCGCCCACAAGATATGATTGAGCGTCGAATGTACCGAACGGAAGAAAGCCCCCCGGTCTTCCTTGCGCTCCGTGTCGTCCATTTTCCCGGCGGCTTCGTAAACCTTCCCGGTCATCCAGGTGTTGTAGACGGCCATACGGCGGTAAAGAGCCGGATCGATCTGCATTTTCTCTTCCAATTCCGAACCTATTCGGTGGCTTCGGCGGTGTCCGGTTCAGCCCTTTCAAATCGCTGGCTTTCCGGATCCATGACGCGGAGCTCGCCGGACCCGATGTCGAACCAGGCCCCGTGCACCTCCAGAACGCCCTGCTGCACAGCGCGTTCAATAAATGGAAAGGTCATCAGGTTTTTCAGCGACTGCCTGACGCCGGCATATTCCATCGCAAGCTGCGGGTCGTCCGCCTTGTCGATCGGCATGCAGGCCATGGCGATCGCCGCCGGCTCAAGCAGCTTGATCCAGCGTCCAATGAACTGTCCCGTGGCCATGGGCGCGTTGGCGTTCTCCCGGAAGGCTTTTACGCCGCCGCACTGGCCGTGGCCCAGGATCACGATGTGCTTCACCTTCAGGCCGTTCACCGCGAACTCGATGGCGGCGCTGGTGCCGTGCTGGCCTTCCGTATCCTCGTAAGGCGGCACCAGGTTGGCAACGTTGCGCACAACGAACAGTTCGCCGGGGCCGACATTGAAGATCCCCTCCGGCGTGACCCGGCTGTCGCAGCACGAGATCACCATCACCTCCGGCGTCTGTCCGTAGACCGCGAGACGCTCGTGGGTTTCCTTGTGCCGCACGAACGCCTTGTTCAGATAGCGGCCGTAGCCCGCAACGAGATGTGCCGGAAATTTCAAGACCCTTGCCTCCAGACCGTGCCGCAAGGTCTCCTGCCTCCAGACAGGCGGAAGACCTTTTCCGGAAGACATAGATAAGGGTTTCCACCTAGCACGCCAAGGGCCTTAGCCAATCGGACTATGGCCCGGCTGTTGCCGCCTCTTCGGCCTCAGGTCGCCACATTCACCTCGTGTGGCGTTTCGCCGTCCGCATGATCCTCGTAGGCGTGCCGGATTTCGTCGGGAGGAACCCGGTTGGCCGGTCCTGGAAGGGGGCGTACCGGGCCGTGATCTATGCCGGGCTCAAGAGCCTGCAGCGCGGTGGCGCGATAGGCCGCCACGCCGTCCAGCGTGTGGTTTTCGAGATGATGCGCGTCTATCAGGACGGCCGGACTTTCTTCCGTCTGCCCGGTACCGGTTTCATGGCGCTCTGCGGTGCTACTTTTCTTGTGGCGATCGCCGCCGGTTCCGTTACCGTCGCGATCTGCCGGGTACTCTGTCGCATGCGCCACGACTTGGGCCGCTTGCGGCCTTTCAATCGTCGTAGCCATTTCGGCCTCCTGGCCCTCAGAGAAGAATATCAAGGATCATTGATTATGGCCCTTGGTATTTCCCACCTTTCTGGTGGAATTCCCTGAGTCTCTCAACAAAGGGTTAACGAAGCTTTACCTAAGGGTAACCCATTGCTAGGCCAGCTACAAGTTGCGGCAAACGGGTGTCACGCCGCCTTTTCGGCAGCGCTTCCCACGATCCTGACCACATCAGCCATGATATCGGTCAGCTGGAAATCCTTCGGCGTATAGACTGCTGCGACCCCCATCGCCAGTAGCAGCGCGCCGTCCTCTTCGGGAATGATGCCGCCGACCACGACCGGAATGTCGTCCGCGCCGGCCACCCGCAGCCGGTCCACCACGTCGCGCACCAGCGCCAGATGAGAGCCGGACAGGATGGACAGGCCGATGACATGCACGTCTTCCTCGACCGCCGCGTTGACGATCTGGGCGGGCGTCAGCCGGATGCCTTCGTAGACCACCTCCATGCCGCAATCGCGCGCGCGCACCGCGATCTGTTCGGCGCCGTTCGAATGCCCGTCAAGCCCCGGTTTGCCGACCAGGAACTTCAGCCGCCGGCCGAGCTTTTTCGAAACCGCCTCCACGTCCTGGCGGACCGCATCGAGATTGCCGGTATCGTCCCGCACCGACTGGCCGACGCCGGTCGGCGCACGGTATTCCCCGAACACCTCGCGCAGAATGCGGCCCCATTCGCCCGTCGTGGCACCGGCTTTGGCGGCGGCGATCGACGGTTCCATAATGTTGAGGCCTTCCTGGGCGGCCCGCTTCAGCTCGCCGAGGGCGGCCTCCACGGCGGCCGCGTCACGGGCCTCCCGCCAGGCCTTGACCTTTTCAATCGCCTCTTCTTCAACATGCTCGGGAACGGTCAGAATGGCGCCGTCCTCGCCGGAGGAGAGCGGCGAAGGCTCGCTTTCCGTCCATTTGTTGACGCCGACGACGATCTGGTCCCCGGCCTCGATCGCTGCGAGCCGGGCGGAATTCGCTTCCACCAACTGCCGTTTCATGTAGCTGGAATCAACCGCAGCGACCGCACCGCCCATGGCATCGATCCGCGCAAGCTCCTCGCGCGCGGCGTCTTTCAATGCTTCCACCTTGTTGGTGATCTCCGTAGATCCCTCGAAAATGTCGGCATAGTCCAGCAGGTCGGTCTCGTAGGCCACGATCTGCTGCATTCTGAGCGACCACTGCTGGTCGAAGGGCCGCGGCAGGCCGAGCGCCTCGTTCCAGGCCGGCAACTGCACGGCACGGGCGCGGGCGTTTTTCGACAGGACAACCGCGAGCATCTCGATGAGAATGCGGTAAACGTTGTTTTCCGGCTGCTGTTCGGTCAGTCCCAGGGAATTGACCTGAACCCCGTAGCGGAAGCGCCGGTAACGTTCGTCCTCGACGCCGTAGCGGTCCCTGCAGATCTCGTCCCAGAGTTCGGTGAAGGCGCGCATCTTGCACATCTCCGTGATGAAGCGCATGCCCGCGTTGACGAAGAAGGAGATCCGGCCGACCGCCTTCGGGAAATCCGCTTCCGGAATGGCGCCGCTCGCCTTCATCGAATCCAGAATGGCGACGGCGGTCGCCAGCGCGAAGGAGAGTTCCTGAACCGGCGTCGCGCCCGCCTCCTGCAGATGGTAGGAGCAGACATTCATCGGGTTCCACTTGGGCATGTTGGAATAGGTCCAGGCGATCACGTCGGTCGTCAGCTTAAGGGACGGTGCTGGCGGAAAGACGTAAGTGCCGCGCGACAGATATTCCTTGATGAGGTCGTTCTGGGTCGTCCCGGCCAGAAGCTTGCGGTCCGCACCCTGTTCGTCCGCCGCCGCGATATAAAGCGACAGCAACCACGGCGCGGTCGCGTTGATCGTCATGGAGGTGTTCATGCGCTCCAGCGGAATGTCGCTGAACAGCGCGCGCATGTCTCCCAGATGCGCGACCGGAACGCCGACCTTGCCGACTTCGCCGCGCGCCAGAAGATCGTCCGGGTCATAGCCGGTCTGTGTCGGCAGATCGAAGGCAACGGACAGGCCGGTCTGACCCTTGGCGAGGTTGCCGCGGTAAAGCTTGTTCGACTCGGCGGCCGTCGAATGACCCGCATAGGTCCGGAAGATCCAGGGACGATCCCGTTCTGCGCGCGTTTCACTCATGCCAACTCTCCTCCTTGATCAACCTGTTTTCCGCTTCATTCCCGGAAAGCCCTCCGGTTGATCGGTCTTGTCTTCCAAGGGCACGCCACCCGCATCCGACCGGTGCGGAATGCCCTAAGGCGTTCTCGTGCCTGCGTTATTCGTTCCTGCGACACACTTCCGGCGATGCCTTGCGGACAGGAGAAAGTGTGCCGGAGTTTGCGCGTCCGCGAAACCCCTCTCTCGCAATGCAAAATATGGCTGGCGCCAAAAGGCAAGTTAAGCAATAGTCGTATAGATCGACGTCATTTTTTGAACAATAGTTGCGCAAATCCGGGTTTGACCCGGTCAAGCTTTGTGCAATTGCGAAAATCTGCGGCAACAAAAAACAGCCCTGGGAGGGTAGAATGACGGCATCGGCCGAAGCCAACGACAACCAAACGCGGGAGGGTGCCCCGGTGAAAGATCTTTATGAAATCGGAGAGATCCCGCCGCTCGGCCATGTTCCGAAGAACATGTATGCCTGGGCGATCCGGCGCGAACGCCACGGTCCGCCTGAAGAAGCCATGCAGCTTGAGGTCGTTCCGACCTGGGAACTCGACAGCCACGAAGTGCTGGTTCTCGTGATGGCGGCTGGCGTGAACTACAACGGCATCTGGGCCGGGCTCGGCGAGCCGATCAGCCCGTTCGACGGCCACGGCGCGGCCTATCACATTGCCGGCTCGGATGCTTCCGGAATCGTCTGGGCGGTGGGCGACAAGGTCAAGCGCTGGAAAGTCGGCGACGAGGTCGTGGTTCACTGCAACCAGGATGACGGCGACGACGAGGAATGCAATGGCGGCGACCCGATGTTCTCCACCTCCCAGCGTATCTGGGGTTACGAGACGCCGGACGGCTCTTTCTCCCAGTTTACCCGCGTTCAGGCGCAGCAGCTCATGCCGCGTCCGAAACACCTGACCTGGGAGGAAAGCGCCTGTTACACGCTGACGCTTGCCACCGCCTACCGCATGCTGTTCGGCCACCATCCGCACGAATTGAAGCCCGGCCAGAACGTCCTGGTGTGGGGCGCCTCCGGCGGTCTCGGTTCCTATGCGATCCAGTTGATCACCGCGGCCGGCGCCAATGCCATCGGCGTGATCTCAGACGAGGACAAGCGCCAGTTCGTCATGGACCTCGGCGCCAAGGGCGTGCTCAACCGCAAGGACTTCAACTGCTGGGGCCAGCTGCCCAAGGTCAACTCGCCGGAATATGGCGAGTGGTTCAAGGAAGTGCGCAAGTTCGGCAAGGCGATCTGGGATTTCACCGGCAAGGGCAACAATGTCGACATCGTCTTCGAGCACCCGGGCGAAGCCACCTTCCCGGTTTCGACCTTCGTCTGCAAGAAGGGCGGCATGGTCGTGATCTGCGCGGGCACCTCTGGCTTCAACTGCACCTTTGACGTCCGCTACATGTGGATGCACCAGAAGCGCCTTCAGGGCTCCCACTTCGCCCACCTGAAACAGGCATCGGCTGCAAACAAGCTGATGATCGAGCGGCGCATCGACCCGTATATGTCGGAAGTGTTCCCCTGGGACCAGATCCCGAAGGCCCACACCAAGATGTGGAAGAACCAGCATGCACCGGGCAACATGTCAGTTCTGGTCTGCGCTCCGACGACAGGGCTCAGAACCTTCGAGGACGTTCAGGAAGCCTGCAAGCGCTGACTGACAGTCCCTCGCAAGACCGGCGGAAAATCTTACCGGCAAATCGGCCCGCACTCGCGGGCCGGTTTTTCGATGGCCACCGCATGGCGAGCCGGATCAAGTCGTCGCGAAAACCCGCACCTGTTTTGAAAAACGGGAGTGCTTCAGCCCGAAAACATGATGGAGGATCGTGTCGACGTCCTGCGGATAGAAAGGCTTGCGCAAAAAGGCCGTTGCACCAACCTGTTCCGCCGCCTGGTTCAAGGCGTCGGTCATCTCGGTCGACATCAGAACGGTTTCAGCCCCTTTCTTGTAAGCGGCCAGCTTCTGAGCCAGTTCGATACCGTTCATTTCGGGCATGTTGAAATCGCTGAAAATGATCCGGTATTCACAGTCCTTGACCTTCTCCAGGGCAGACGGCCCGTCTTCGGCCTGATCGATCTCCAAGTCGAAGATGCTCTTCATCAGCACCTTTTCGACGATGCGGCGCACGGTTGCCGAATCGTCGACAATAAGCGCTTTGTGGCGGGTACGAATCGCGTCGAAGGTCCGGACGAGTTGATGGACTTGCTTGTTTGAGAAAGGCTTTTCCAGAAAATCATAGGCTCCGAAGGATTTGAGCTTTTCCTCGGCGGTCGCGTTCAACTCGTTCGACATCGATATCGCAAAGGTCTTGCCGCCCATCACGTGAATGGCCGCCATTACTTCCACGCCGTTCATCTGCGGCATGTTGATATCGAGAAACGCGAGATCGAAGGCCTGTTTGCCCAGAAGCTGGACGGCCCGTTGTCCGTCGTGAACCATCGATATGTCAAACTTCCGGCCGGTTTGCAGCAAAGCTCTTTCCACAAACTTGCAGACCGTAGAAGAATCATCGGCAATGATTGTCCGGATGATCTGTCCGTCTTCGCTGTCTGTCATACTGACCGTTCTTCCCGAGATGTCGCTCAAGTCCAAGCGCCAAGCTATATGCAAACAACAACGTTAACACCAGATTTTAGAACAAAAAGATCTTTGGAGAAATTCAGAGTTCCTTTTGGTCCGGAAAATCCCCAGAGAACATACGGTCGCGGCGCCGTTTAACTTTGCGGCCCCAATTCTGCTGCGATTGAAACGCAGGCTTCGAACCGCCAACCGATTCGTTCCCTCTTTCCCGGACAGACCTGCACCCATGCCCGCTATGGCACGACATTCCGCTCCGACGACAAGACCGGCCACCCGCAGGGCAAAGCTGGCTATGGCCGCCCTCGCGACCCTGACGATCGCCGCCTGCCAGAGCGAACGCTTCAAGACCCCTCCCTTTTATCAGGATCAGGCAAGTGCCGGGGTTCAGGTCGACGCGGCCACGGCGGCGCAGATGATTTCCCAGTACCGCGCCAACAACGGCCTGCCGCCGGTTTCGCCGGATCCGCGCCTGACGGGGATCGCGCAATCGCAGGCCGACGCAATGGCGGCGGAGGGAACCGTCAAAGCCTCTCTTGCCCCCGCTCAGCAACTGGCCACCCGTATGGCGTCGATCGGCGAACCGAAAACCGCCGCGGCCGAAAATGTCAGCGCCGGATACCGGACCTTCGCCGAGGCCTTCTCCGGCTGGCGGGAATCCCCCAAACACAATCAGGTACTTCTTACGAAAGACGCCACAAGGCTCGGAATCGCGACGTCCTACGCGCCGGCGACAAAACACAAGGTGTTCTGGTCGCTCGTTCTGGCGGCGCCGGCGCCTCAGTAGACCCGCGGCTCGAAGTAACGCTGCGGGTAACCCGGGTTGTAGGGACGGTAGGGATAAGGCGGCACGGCGATGCGCGGCCCGCCGTAGATCGGGTAGTTCCGGTAGTAGCGCTGCACGCCGATATAGGTGCCGGCATGAGGAATGGGTTGCCCGTAATAGGCCCCGTTGCCTCCATAGGCCAGATAGCGCCCGGAAACCCAGCCTTTCACGTTGGCGAACGCCGCGTCACACCATCTGTAGTCGGCCGTACAGCCGAAAACGGTGACTCCTGCGCTGCGCGGAAGCGTGGTGATGACCGGGTAGTTGGTTCCCGGACCCGTGCGCATGTTCAGGTCGGCCGTCGTATAGGCGATGGCAGGTCCAGCGGCCTGGGCGGCGGACGCGAACCCCATGAAACCAAGTGCGATGAACGCCAGTGACAAGCGGATCAACATTCAGACAACTCCGACAACCCTATCCCGTTGAGTTACAGGTGTGGGGACAGATGATGGCAAAAATATAACACCGCCGCAGCGCGAACCTTGCGCCCGATGCGATGCGCCGCCACTGGCGCCGGGCAGAGCCTGTCCGCTCGCCTAGCGCCTCAGCTTGCCGTTGAGCCAGTCGCGAAACTGCGACTTGGTGCCGAAGAAGGCGTTTCTGTCGACGTCGCCCCTGATCCCGGGAACCCGGCCTTCCGCGGTATACTGCCAGAACACCCAGTCGTTGCGCTGCTCGTAGATATTGTTCGGGTAGCTTGCGACGGAACGCAGCCAGAACTGCTCGTTCTTGAAGGCTCCGACCAGCCTGTCCCGATGGAAATCGACGGAGGAATAGATGACCGGCCGCTTGCCGTAGTGTTTTTCCATCTCATCCAGAAACAGCTTCATTTCCCGGTGAATATGGGTTCGCCCCGGCCGCTTCTGGCAGGTCTTGGAATGGGCGTTCCATTCCATGTCCAGCACGATCGGCAGAGCCTTCGGGTCGACGGGAATGATTTCCTTAACCCACTCGATCTGCTCTTCCACAGGTCTGCAGAAATAGAAGAAGTGATAGGCCCCCCTTGGCACGCCGGCCTGGCGCGCGGCGATCCAGTTGTCGAGGAAGCGCGGATCGACATGATCTCCGCCTTCCGTCGCCTTGATCCAGGCGAATTCGACGCCCGAACGTTTCACTTCGTGCCAGTCGATATCGCCCTGCCAGCGCGAAATATCGATACCGTGTACGGCATAGTCGTCCGGTGTCGGATCCGGAAAATCATAGGCGGAACAAGATCCTAGAAAAACGAACCCGACGACCGAGCAAAACGATTTCACCAGCTCCAGCACAGCATCCTCGACAGGTTAAGAAAAACTTTCCACTCGCGCCCAAAATGCGCGGGATTTCCTAACGGAACGTGGACAAATTCACGGTTTCTCAGCAAAAACACGTAACGACCGGTCCTCCGACTGGAACTAGGGCGGGATTGCGGCGGATCAAAGACGGCTTCGCCGGGTCGCACGGAAGACCGCAGCCGAATTCGATTGCACTCAAGACCCGAATCCTTATGACTCGGCTCACCGAAACACGATCCTGGCAGGGCAACTATGACCGACCGGCTGAAACTCGTTACCTGGAACATCAATTCCGTGCGTCTGCGCATGCCGATTGTGGAACAGTTGATCGAGGAAACCGCACCGGATGTGATCTGCCTGCAGGAAACCAAGTGCCCGGACGCGAATTTTCCCGAAAACGCATTCCGCAAGGCGGGTTACGAACATATGGCCATCAATGGCCAGAAGGGCTACCACGGTGTTGCGACCCTGTCCCGGCTGCCGCTTTCCAACATCGAAAAACGCGATTTCTGCAATGTCGGCGACAGCCGCCATGTAGCCGTCGACGTGCCCTTCAACGGCGCCAGCCTCAGACTGCACAATTTCTACGTACCGGCAGGCGGCGACGAACCGGACCGGGAGATCAACCCGAAATTCGGCCACAAGCTCGACTTCATGGCGGAGATGCAGGACTGGCTGAAGGGTGACGAAACGGCGCGCCCGGCCGTTCTGGTCGGCGACCTCAACGTCGCGCCTTATGAGCATGACGTCTGGTCCCACAAAAAGCTTTTGAAGGTCGTCTCCCATACGCCTGTGGAAACGGAGCTTTTCGAAAAGGTGCGCGAGACCGGGGGCTGGCTGGATGCCATGCGCCAGTTCACGCCGATGGAGGAAAAGCTCTACACTTGGTGGAGCTACCGGGCGAAGGACTGGTCGGCCGCCGACAAGGGCCGCCGCCTCGATCATGTCTGGGTTTCAGAGCCGCTTGCCCCGCACATCAGGAAGACGTCGGTTCTGCGCGACGCGCGCGGCTGGGAAAAACCGTCCGACCACGCACCGGTCATCGCGGAATTCTCGGTCTGAGAACCGGTTCGGCAGAGGAGACGGCCTTCTCCACGCGCGCGCCTGCTCACTGCTCGGCAGCCTGACCGCCCTCCCCAGGGCTTCAAGGTCTCAGGATGACCTTGCCGCGCACCCGCCGGGCCGCGAGTTCCTCCAGCGCGGTGGAAATGTCTTCCAACGGATACGTACCGTGCACATGCGGCTTCAGCTTGCCCTGCTCCACCCACTCAAGCAGTTGAGCCATATTGGCCCGGTGCCCGTCCGGATCGCGGCTGGCGGCCTCGCCCCAGAAGACGCCGCACACGTCACAGCCTTTCAGCATGACGATGTTGAGAGGAATTTTCGGAATGTCGCCGGCGGCGAAACCGATCACCAGAAAGCGGCCTTCCCATGCGGTAGCCCGCAGCGCCTGTTCGGAAAGCTCTCCGCCGACAGGATCGTAGACGACGTCCACGCCCTTGCCCCCGGTGAGATCTTTCAAGGTTTCTTTCAGCGGCGCACTGGAATAATCGACCGTCAGCTCCGCGCCAAGCGAGCGGGCGAAGGCGAGCTTGTCTTCCGACGATGCGCAGGCGATCACCTTTGCCCCCATGAGCGCGGCAATCTCGACCGCGGCCTGGCCGACCCCGCCGGACGCGCCCAGAACGGCGACGGTCTCACCGGGTTTCAGCTTTGCCCGGTCCCGGAAGGCATGCAGCGTCGTTCCGTAGGTTACCGTCAGGCCGGCGGCGATATCGAAAGACACGCCGTCCGGCAGCCTGACGAGATCCTGTTCGCGGACGACGACCTTTTCCCGCGCCGCGCCCCAGCGGATATAGCCCATGACCCGGTCTCCGGGCTGAAAACCGGTGACATCGGGACCGGCCGTTTCGACCACACCGGCGAACTCCGCGCTCGGCGAAAACGGCATGTCGGGCTTGTACTGGTATTTTCCCTGAATGATCAGCGTATCGAAGAAATTCAGGGCGCAGGCCTTCACCCGCACGGTGATTTCCCCGGCGGCGGGCGCCGGTTCGGGGATCTCTTCAACCGTCAGACTGGAGGGCGGGCCGAAGGTTTTGCAAAGACAGGCTTTCACTCAAAAATTCCCGTTGTCCGGTGATGCCGCAACGGTTCGTGCGGCGCGCTTTTCGCGTGAGCTGAGAACCGCAAGGGCCGCAAGCGTAACCAGGGCGCCCGACAACAGGTAGCCCCCGGCAAAAGCCAGTCCGAAATTAAGTGACAGGCTAAGGGCAACCAACGGTGCGAATGCCGCCCCGAAAATCCAGGAGAGGTTAACCGAAAGGGCACTGGCCGTGTAGCGGTACTGTTTCTGGAACCGGTTGGGCAGAATCGCACTCGCCTGTCCATAGGACAACCCGAGCAGGACATAGCCCACAAGGACATAAAGCGCCCCGCCGTCCAGCAGGTTGGTCACGATGAAACTGAACAGGGCGATCGCGACTGAGACGATCGCAAGCATTCTGCGACGGCCGAATCTGTCGGACAACACCCCGGAAACGACCACGGACGGGATCGACACCACGCTTCCAAGCAACAAGAGAAGAAGAAGGTCCGAGATCGGCCGCTGCACCTCCAGATAATCGACCGCCAGCGGGAACACGGTGACCATGTGCAGAATGGCGTAGCTGGCAAGCGGCAGGAAGGTGGCCAGCAAGACGTCCTTCCAGTGAACGGACAGCATCTCGAAGAAGGGGCTCGACTTCAGCAGCGCCTCTTCCTTGAACATCTCGTGCGCCGCGCTGTGAATGAGCTGCAGCCGCGCGAACAGCGACACGACGTTCACCGCCAGAACGGCGAAGAACGGCCAGCGCCAGCCCCAGCTCACGAATTCTTCCTCCGTCAGGAAGCCGGTCAGCACGTAGAAGATAGCCGCGGCGACACACAGGCCGATCGGCGCGCCAAGCTGCGGGATCATGGCATACCAGCCCCGGCGGTTTTCCGGAGCGTTGGTCTGCAGCAACAGTGTCAGTCCGTCCCAGGATCCGCCAAGGCCGATCCCCTGTCCGATCCGCATGAGGATCAGGAGCAGTGGCGCGAGCACCCCGGCAGTCTCGTAGCTGGGAAGCAGGCCGATCGCCATGGTCGATCCGCCGAGGATGAAAAGCGCGAGCGTGATCTTGCCCGACCGTCCGATCCTGCGTTCGAGGCGCTTGAAGGCCTGACTGGCGAAGGGGCGCGCCAGAAAGGCCAGCGGGAAAACGGCAAAGGACAGCATGACCGCGGTGGCCGGCTCGTGGGACGGAAAAAAGACCGCGGGGAACACGAGGACGGAGGCGAAGGCGTAAACGAAGAACCCGAAATGATCCGTCACGCGCGCCATGACGACGGTGATGATGTACTCGTCGAGATCGAGTTGTTTCGCGGCGCCCGGGGCAAAGCCACCCTGGACATTCGTGGCATCGGTCATTCGGATTCCCTGTGTCGTTTCGTACTTTGCATACGAAAGGTTGTGCGTGACCGGAACTCCGGCCGGTCTTCGAGGTTCCGCGCCCTGCGGCGAACGCCGGATGATGGGTCTCCTCTCCCGCCAACGTCCCGCGCGCAGTCGGGTTCCGCTGCGCCCTGGCGCCGCGCATGGAAGCCCCGGAAGGAAAATCTAACATGATTTCCTCAGCTTGCACTATGGCCTGCGCACCGGAACTCGCAAGACACCTATAAGTATATATACGAATTTATTTCAGCTCTAATTATGCTGCGACGCAATATACCCTTGTCAAGCTGCGGCGGTCGCGGTACGTCTCGTCGTGCAGGTGGTCCCACCTTGCGATCAGGCTACCCCGCCGGATGCGCCAACCCAGGCGCAAGTCCTGGCCAGGCTCAGCCAGACCTCTCCGTCCAGCGGTGATATCACATGAGACTTTCCAAATTCGTGCCCCTTTTGGCGGCATCCCCCTTTCTCGGCGGCTGCAATCTGGTGGTGATGAACCCCGCCGGGGACATTGCCAGTCAACAGGCGCAGCTGATCGTCTATTCGACGATCCTTATGCTGATCGTCATCGTGCCGGTCATGGCTCTCACGGTCATTTTCGCCATCAAGTACAGAGCCTCCAACGAGGAAGCGGAATATCAGCCCGACTGGCACCACTCCACGAGCCTGGAAATCGTTATCTGGTCGGTTCCCATGGCAATCATCCTGTGCCTCGCCGGGCTTACCTGGGTCGCGACGCACCGGCTGAACCCCTATTCGCCGCTCCAGCGCATTTCGGCGGAAAAGGAAATCGAGGAGGATCACACGCCGCTGGTCGTTCAGGTCGTGGCCATGGACTGGAAGTGGCTGTTCATCTACCCCGAACAGGGCGTGGCGTCGGTCAACGAGCTTGCGGCTCCCGTCGACAGGCCGTTGAAGTTCGAAATCACCTCGTCAACCGTCATGAACTCGTTTTTCGTCCCCGCCCTCGCCGGACAGATCTACGCGATGGCGGGCATGCAAACCGAGTTGAACGCGGTGATGAACGAGGAGGGCGTCTACGACGGCTTCTCGGCAAACTACAGCGGCGCGGGTTTCTCGCACATGCGGTTCAAGTTCCACAGTGTCGACGAGGACGGCTTCCAGAACTGGATCGCCACGGTACGGGAAGGCGACCGGCCGCTCGACCGCGCGGCCTTTCTGGAACTTGACGAAGCCAGCATCGCTGATCCGGTCAGTTACTACAGCTCCGTCGATCCGGAACTCTGGAACGCGGTTATCAATTTGTGCGTCGATTCCAACGACCTGTGTCAGAACGACATGATGATGGTCGACGCATTGGGAGGAGGAGGCCTGGAGGGCCTCTATCTACGCGAGGTCTTCGCGGGAATCTGCAGTTCGAGCAACCCGACGGGTATGCTGAGCAGGATCCGCGACAGTCGCGAAATCGCGCAAGCCGGGGACTTTCCCGGGGAACTGTCGCTCGCCGGTGCCGATCTTGCCAGTCTGCTGCGGCGGCCGGCCGGCTCCGGTGCGACCGTTCCCGGCAGCGGCGCGGGGTCGAAGACCGACGAATGACAACGCGGTGTCTCCCGCAGGCGCGAACAGCCCCGCGGGCCCGCATTTCTCCCGAAATTTCAGTTTGAGGACATAATGGCGGCAGCTGACTATTCACGCTGGGATCCCCTCGTGGGGAAACTGGGCTGGGACATTTTCCCGTTTCACGAACCGGTCGTTCTGGTGACCTTCATAGGCGTCGTCATCGGCGGCCTCGCGGTGCTCGGCGCGCTGACGTACTTCAGGCTGTGGGGATATCTCTGGAAGGAGTGGTTCACCAGCATCGACCACAAGAAGATCGGTATCATGTACATGGTGCTGGCGCTGGTCATGTTCGTGCGGGGGTTCGCGGATGCCCTGCTCATGCGCGTTCAGCAGGCCTGGACCGCAAGCGGCGGCACCGGGTACCTGGAACCGCACCACTATGACCAGATCTTCACGGCTCACGGCATGATCATGATCTTTTTCGTGGCCATGCCCTTCGTCACCGGGCTGATGAACTTTGTGATGCCGCTGCAGATCGGCGCCCGGGACGTCGCCTTCCCGTTCCTGAACAATTTCAGCTTCTGGCTGACCACTTCCGGCGCCGTGCTCGTGATGATGTCGCTCTTCGTCGGCGAATTCTCCACCGCAGGCTGGCTCGCCTACCCGCCACTCTCCGGCATTCAGTTCAGTCCAAGCGTCGGCGTCGACTATTACATCTGGGCGCTGCAGATCGCGGGCATCGGCACCACGCTGTCGGGGATCAACCTCATCGTGACCATCGTCAAGATGCGCGCCCCGGGCATGGCCTACATGAAAATGCCGGTCTTCTGCTGGACGACATTGTGCACCAACATCCTGATCGTCGCGACCTTTCCGATCCTGACGGCAACCCTGGTGCTGCTGAGCCTCGACCGTTACCTCGGCACGCACTTCTTCACCAACGACCTCGGCGGAAATCCGATGATGTATGTGAACCTCATCTGGATCTGGGGCCATCCGGAGGTTTACATCCTCATTCTGCCGATTTTCGGGGTGTTTTCGGAGATCGTGGCCACCTTCAGCGGCAAGCGCCTGTTCGGCTACACCTCCATGGTCTATGCGACCGCGGTCATCATGATTTTGTCCTACATCGTCTGGCTGCACCACTTCTTCACCATGGGCGCCGGCGCCAACGTGAATTCCTTCTTCGGCATCACCACCATGGTGATCTCGATCCCGACCGGCGCGAAGATGTTCAACTGGCTGTTCACCATCTACAAGGGCAGGATCAGGTTCGAGGTCCCCATGTACTGGACCCTCGGCTTCATGCTGACATTCGTGATCGGCGGCATGTCGGGCGTGATGCTGGCGGTGCCGCCGGCCGACTATGTGCTCCACAACAGCCTGTTTCTGATCGCCCACTTCCACAACGTGATCATTGGCGGCGTGGTCTTCGGCGTCTTCGCCGCCATGACCTACTGGTTTCCGAAGGCATTCGGTTTCCGCCTTGAACCGTTCTGGGGCAAGGTGTCCTTCTGGTGCTGGCTGATCGGTTTCTATCTGGCCTTCATGCCGCTCTACGTGCTCGGCCTCATGGGGGTCACCCGCCGCCTCAGTCAGTTCGAGGGTACGATCTATTCGGCCTATTTCGTGGTCGCCCTGGCCGGTGCCCTGTTCATAGCCTTCGGCATTGCCGCCTTCCTGATCCAGATCGCGGTCAGCATCCGCAACCGCGAGGCCCTGCGCGACACAACGGGCGACCCCTGGAACGGCCGCACGCTGGAATGGTCGACCTCTTCACCGCCGCCCTACTACAACTTCGCGTTCACGCCGAAGGTCCACCGGATCGACGCCTGGTGGCACATGAAGCAGGCGGGATACCAGCGGCCGCTGGAAGGCTTCGAACCGATCCACATGCCCAGATACACCAGCACGGGAATCGTCCTTGCCGGCATCATCACGGTCCTGGGCTTCGCTCTCATCTGGCACATCTGGTGGCTGGCAGCCGTAACCTTCGTGTTCTCAATCGGCTACGGCATCGATCACACTTTCAACTATGACCGCGACTACTACGTTCAACCGGACGAAGTCGCCGGCATCGAAGGTGACAGGACCAAACTGCTTGCCGCGGAGGCCGTCTCGAAATGAGTACCGAAACCGTTCTGGAACCGCAGGACTTCTACGTCCGGCAGGCCGCGCACGACGACGGCGAACATCACCACGAAACCGGAACCATGCTAGGTTTCTGGATCTACCTGATGAGCGACTGCCTGATCTTCGGCACGCTCTTTGCCACCTACGCCGTACTCGGCCGCAACTACGCGGCCGGTCCCTCGCCCGCGGATCTGTTCGAACTCGACATGATCCTGCTGTCGACCTTCATGCTTCTGTTCTCGTCCATCACCTACGGCTTTTCCGTCTTGCGCATGGACAAGGGCGATCTGAGGGGCACACTGCTCTGGCTTGTCGTGACCGGGCTCTTCGGGCTAGCGTTTCTCGGGCTCGAAATCCTTGAGTTCAGTCACCTCTGGCATATCGGCGCCACGCCCATGGCCAGCGCTTTCCTGTCGTCTTTCTTCACGCTCGTCGGCACCCACGGGCTGCACGTCACCGCGGGCTGCATCTGGCTGGTGGTCCTGCTGGTGCAACTCGGCAGGCACGGCCTGACCCATGAGAACAAGCGCAGGATGATGTGCCTGTCCATGTTCTGGCACTTCCTCGACCTGATCTGGATCGGCGTCTTTTCCTTTGTTTACCTGGCCGGAGTTCTCGTATGAGCGCGTCTTCAAACACCTCTCTTGAGCACGGCGAAGGCCACGGCGAAGGCGGTCACGGGAGCTTCAGGACCTACATGATCGGTTTCGGCCTGTCGGTCGTGCTGACGATCATTCCGTTCTGGCTCGTCATGAACGATGTCCTGGATGATCGCCTGCTCACGGTCGCGATCGTGTTCATCCTCGGCGCCGGCCAGATGATTGTCCATATCTACTTTTTCCTGCACATGAATTCGCGTGCCGAAGAAGGTTGGCTGGCGATGTCCCTGAGCTTTACCGTCCTTCTCGTGGTCATTGTGCTGTCGGGATCGATCTGGGTAATGTTCCACCTCGACGAGAACATGATGCCGTCGCACGACCAGATCGAGCGGGTAAAGGCGCTTCCCTGAACGGAAGCGCCCCGGGCGGTCCCAAGCAAAGAACAGCCGGAAGCTCTGGACACATGACGGACTGGCGAAAGCGCGTCTTCTTGAACTGGGTCCTGCTTGGTGCCTCGGTAGTGCTGCTCGTCTGCCTTGTTCTCCTGGGCAACTGGCAGCTTCGGCGCCTGGACTGGAAGACCGAACTGATCCACGCCGTCGAAACGAGAGCCTTCGGTGAGCCCGTCCCGGCACCTGCAAAGAGCCAATGGCCGGACGTTTCGGCCGCAAGCCATGCCTACATGCGGGTCAGCGCTGAAGGCCGGCTTCTCGGCGGAAAGTCCCTTTTCGTCAAGGCACTGACGGAACTTGGCTCCGGTTTCTGGATGATGCAGCCTCTGGAGCGAAACAACGGCGAGATCCTCTGGATCAACCGGGGCTTCGTTCCCGCCGCATACCGGACCTCTGCGGACAGGGACGATGGCACGGACAGGAAAGGCGTAATCGTCACGGGCCTGCTGCGCATTAGTGAACCTGGAGGAACCCTGCTGGAAAAGAACGCCCCGGAAGAGAACCGCTGGTACTCCCGGGACACCCGGGCCTTCTCCCGTCAGGCCGGCCTCGGAGACACGGCGCCCTTTTTCGTGGACGCCGACCACACGCGCGCCCCCGGTGCCTTCCCCCGAGGCGGACTGACCGTCATCGATTTCCGAAACAACCACCTGCAATATGCCCTTACATGGTATGCGATGGCACTGCTTCTCGCAGGCGGCATCGGCTACGTGATCTGGCTTTCGCGCCGCCCGCCGACGCCGGACGACGACTGATGCCATGCGGCATTGGCTTTAGGTTGCGGACCCGAGGGCACCATGCGAAAGCCGGTTCGAGATCATCCGCCTCTTGACGGGAACGCGGGAGAACGGCATCACACCGCCTTCATCGGACAACATTTGGAACACGATGCGCGGATATTTTGCAGTCGGGGCGGAAGGCCTCTCGAAGCGGATGAACCTTGGAACCCTGATGCGCTCGGCCCATGCGTTCGGCGCGAGTTTCTTTTTCACCGTCGACGCGGACCAGAAAATCCGCAAGGCGCCGCCCTCCGACACCTCGAAAAGCCCCGGCCACCTTCCCGTGTTCACCTGGGACTCGGTCGACACCATGGATCTTCCCAAGGGCTGCCAGCTCGTCGGCATTGAACTGACAGACGACAGCATCGACCTGCCGAGCTTCGGCCACCCGCTCCAGGCTGCCTATGTACTCGGCCCGGAACGCGGCTCCCTGTCGCCGGAAATGCTGGAGCGCTGCGACCACGTGGTGAAAATCCCGACCAAGTTCTGCATCAACGTCGCCATGGCCGGCGCCATCGTCATGTACGACCGGCACCGCGCGCTAGGCCGCTATGCCGAACGATCGATCACCGCCGGCGGACCGAAGATCGAACGCCCGAAACACGTCAGCGGCGGCCCGGTCATGCGCACGGGACGCAAGGTGCCCGGCACGTGAAGATTGGGCTTGCCTTCACGAAGGCATGACGGTTTTCTTGCCGGACATTGCTGGAGGCTTCGGATGACCGGAATTCCGAAAATATTCGCCGTATTGGCGGTTCTGCTGACCCTCGCCCTGCCAGGCACCGCCCGGGCGGCGGCCAAGGTCGCCCTGGTGATCGGTAACGGCGCCTATACCTCCATGCCCGCGTTGCGCAATCCGGCCAACGACGCCAGACTGATTTCCGCCAAGCTTTCCGGTCTCGGCTTCGATGTCGTTGAGATTATCGACGGCACCCGCAGGGACTTCCGCGAAGGCCTGACCCGATTCGGCCGCCAGGCGCAGGACGCGGATGTCGCGCTCACGTTTTATGCCGGCCACGGCGTCCAGGTGAACGGCCAGAACTGGCTGCTGCCGGTGGACGCGGACATCGAAGCCGCCACCGATCTGGCGGCGCAGGCGCTGAGAGCGGACGATCTGATCGACATCATGACCGTGTCCGGCGCGCGTCTGAAGCTCGTCTTTCTCGATGCCTGCCGGAACAACCCGCTGCCGCGCTCCCTGTCCAGGGGCGCGTCGAGAGGTCTGGCGCGGCTTGAGGCCAACGCGGCCGGCATGATGATTGCCTTCGCGACCTCGCCCGGCGACGTCGCCCAGGACGGCGCGGGACAAAACAGCCCCTTTACCGAAGCCCTGGCCCGATTGATCGACACGCCGGATCTGGAAGTCCGCCATCTGATGGGCAAGGTGCGCGAAAGCGTTTACACCTCGACCGGCGAGCGCCAGCTTCCCTGGCTCAACGAGGCCCTGATCGGCGAATTCTATTTCGGCGGTCAATCCGGCGACGGGTCCCAGGCCTCGAATCCGCAGCCTCCCGCGCAGCCGCCGGCCCCAACAGGCCAGATCGCCGCCCTGCGGCAGGAACCGGAGCAGTTGCCGGAGCCCCGTTACGCGGGCAGGCTTTGCCATTCGGCAAGCGATGGCCTTCAGGTCTGTGCGAGTTCCATTCTCGATCCGCAATACGGCAACCGATACGGCCCGGGCAACCTGCTCGACCGGGATGCCTCAACCGCCTGGGTGGAGGGCGTTTCCGGCAACGGTGCTGGACAAAAGCTGATGATCTCCTTCGGCCGATCGCGCGCGCTTTCCGGCTTTGAGATCGTCAACGGCTACGCCAAGAACCGGGACATCTACACCAAGAACGCCCGGGTGCGCACGGCGACGCTCCACCTGTCGGACGGCAGCAGTCAGCCGATCAGCCTGCGGGACGACATGCGCGCCAGCCGTTTCACCTTCAACTCTCCTCGGGACGTTTCCTGGATGGAGCTCGAAATCGGCTCGGTTTTCGTTGGCTCGAAATACACCGACACGGCGCTTTCGGAATTCGTGCCGATTTTCGCGGATTAGGACAGTTGAGCGAACGGCCTGTCAAACAGGTCTGGCGCGGAACATCATCGCCGCTCGATCGTGAAATCGAAGGACCGGTCCGGATAAGGCTCGTTCCTGAGCGTGAAATGCCACCATTCGCCGGCATAATTCCGGAACCCGCCCCGGGCCATCAGATCGAGCAGCGTGCGGCGCAGGTCCCGGGCCGCTTTCGGGACCGCTGGAGAGGCCGTGCGGCTGGCGGGATCGAAACAGTCGAACGGGGTGCCGAAATCGAGCGTCCCCGGGTCTTTGGTACGGCAAACCGGGTTATCCGCTCCTGAAGGAAGCTCCTCCGTCAGGGGTTCCAGGGCGAGATCGACGGTCGATCCTCTGGAGTGACTGCTTTTCGCGCCGATATAGCCTTGCCGGATCAGCTCCGAGCGCGGCACGTTCGGGTAGAAGTCCGGATCCCGCTCCCGCCCCGCGCCGACCCAGGCAACCATGGCTTCGACCGCGCGCCGTGGCCGGTAACAGTCGAAGACAACCAGGGAGTATCCCGCGCCGACCGCGGCGTTCTGGACCTTGCCCAGCGCTTTCGCGGCTGCTTCCGTCAACACGCATTCGCCGGCTGCGTAGCCTGGAACCCGCTTGCGCAGGAAGTTCTTCCGTCCGGCATAGCGTATGTCCTGGCGAATGTCCGGAACGATATCCCGCAGATAGACGAACCCGGCCGGCAAGGGATCCGCCGCCGCGGATCGTCCGGCGCTGCACAGGATCAGCGCCGCGGCCAGGCCTGCGCTAACCCACGTCGACCGCTTCATCGGATTCTATCAGCTGGCGCAAGCGGCCGAATGCAAGCCTGATACGCGACTTCACGGTGCCGAGCGGCAGACCGGTGTCGTCGGCGATCTCGCTGTGCGACTTGCCGGAAAAGAAGGCCAGCCGCACGACCTCCTTCTGCTCGTCCGGCAGTTTCTCCAGCGCGGCGCGAACGCGCTTCTCGCGCAGGCGGGCGTCCATCTCGTCGGCAACGTCGGGCAGCGGCGTCGGCTGCAGGGAAGGATCGTCCGGATCGAGTTCCGCCGTCTTTTGCCGCCGCAACCGGTCGATACGGCGGTTGCGGGCAATGCGGTAAAGCCATGTGCTGGCGGATGATTTTTCCGGATCGAAAAGCTCAGCCTTGCGCCACAACGTTACCATGACGTCCTGGGCAATCTCCTCCGCGGCCGCGTCGTCGGCTCCCTGTTTCATCAAGAAGCCTTTCAGGCGCGGTGCGAAGTAATCGAAAAGCTCCACGAAAGCGGACTTGTCCCGCTCGGCTGCGACCTTGACGATGAGACCGGAATAGTACTGCGGTTGCGGCAACGGCCAGCGATCTCCCTTGTGCGTCTCATTTTTTATCAGTTTGGCAGCAAAGCGAAAGGGTTTCTGCAACAAGGAAAATGTTTAGCGTTACGATCGGGTAGCCGCAAACACAAATGAACGGCCAAGCGGGAACCGCGCGCGACAAGTTTCACCGGGACGCCCGTTTCTGCCGGGAACCCGCCATCTGGGTGAACGGAATTTCTCGTTTCTAAAGGCCCAGCTGCCTGAATCGCCACACTCTCGCCGCGTTTAACCGCAACAGCGGTAGGTTCGCGAC
Organism: Roseibium aggregatum; assembly: GCF_017309185.1. GTDB lineage: Bacteria > Pseudomonadota > Alphaproteobacteria > Rhizobiales > Stappiaceae > Roseibium > Roseibium aggregatum_B. The sequence continues at coordinate 120,861 of NZ_JAEKJZ010000009.1, forward strand.
CCAATCCTGACGGTCTCAGTCATAAAAACATGAAAATGGAATTTGCCGGCTCCGGGTTTCAACCCTTTCGTAACCCCCTTTAAGTTATCATTAAAGCAAGGTTTATATGTCAGTCGGCAATTGAATTGAATTTGACAGAAACACATAGCCAAACGGTGTGGAGATGATGAAAGCAAAATCGCTGGTTCTGGCCCTTGCAGGTCTAGCCGTTTCGAGTGCAGTGGCTTTCGCGCAAACCCCGACGCTTCTGAAGCAGCACAACGACTGGGCCGCCTACGCGCTGTCGGGTGGCGGCGGCAAGGTCTGCTATGCGCTGACCAAGCCGACCCAGTCGCTGCCTGGCGACCGGAACCACGGGGATGTGTTCTTTTTCGTGACCTCGCGTCCGGCGGAAGGCGTCAGTTCCGAACCGAGCCTGCTGGTCGGTTACCCGTTCAAGGACAAGTCCTCCGTGACCGTCGATGTCGACGGCAAGGGTTTCACGCTGTTCACCAACAATGACGGCGCCTGGGTGGAAAACGCGGCGACGGAAGCCCAGCTTGTCGCCGCCATGAAGGCGGGCCGGGAAATGACCGTGAACGGCCAGTCCAGCCGCGGCACCCGGACCACCTACAAGTTCTCGCTGTCCGGCGTCACAGCCGCCATTCAGAGCGCGGCCAACGCCTGTAAATAACGGGCGTTCTTCTCCATTCGCGTGGACTTTCAGCCGGTTGGGCCGCAGTGCCCTTCCGGCCTTTTCGCATCATGACCATCGCGCGGAGACGCGAAGGCAGGGGTGTCCTGCACTTCGAAACCTTGATTTTCCGTACTGGATGTGGTTTTAGAGCCGCTTGAGTTTTCACCTGCAAGACAGGTTGCCCGGCCCGTGTGTCGCCCGATTCGACGCCCATTTGGGGGACCGGAAGACTAAACGGATCACGACATGGCCATAAGCCTCGACATCGCGCGGGACAATCCCAATGCGCAAACGGTAACGGTTCCGGCGGCCGCCCTGCAGCCGGGCGAGGACAAACCGACCCTGATCGGCCTCTCCCGCGAGGAGCTGGGCGAGGCGCTCGGCACCATCGGCGTTCCTCAGAAGCAGTGGCGCATGCGCGCCTCCCAGCTCTGGCACTGGTTCTATGTGCGCGGTGTGTCCGACTTCGCCCAGATGACCAATATCGCCAAGGATCTGCGTCAGAAACTCGACGATGCCTTCACCATCGCCCGCCCGGAAATCGTCTCCGAACAGATATCCGTGGACGGCACGCGCAAGTGGCTGTTCCGCTTTCCCGCGCGCGGCGCCGGGCGCCCGGTCGAGGTCGAGACCGTCTATATTCCCGAGGAAGGCCGCGGCACGCTCTGCGTCTCCTCCCAGGTCGGCTGCACGCTGACCTGCACCTTCTGCCACACCGGCACCCAGAAGATGGTCCGCAATCTGACCGCGGAGGAAATCCTGTCGCAGATCCTGATCGCCCGCGACCGGCTGGGCGATTTCCCGAACGCGGACACGCCCCAGGGCGCCATCGTCCCGTCCGAGGGCCGTCTGGTCACCAACATCGTCATGATGGGCATGGGCGAACCGCTCTACAATTTCGACAACGTCAAGAAGGCGCTGCTGATCGCGTCCGACGGCGACGGCCTGTCGCTCTCCAAGCGCCGCATCACCCTGTCGACCTCCGGCGTCGTGCCGGAAATCTTCCGCACCGGCGACGAGATCGGCTGCATGCTGGCAATCTCGCTGCATGCGGTGAACGACGAGCTGCGCGACGTTCTGGTGCCGATCAACAAGAAGTGGAACCTGAAAGCGCTGCTCGATGCGTGCCGCAACTATCCGGGCCTGTCCAACGCCAAGCGGATCACCTTCGAATATGTCATGCTGAAGGGCATAAACGACAGCAACCAGGACGCCCTCGACCTCGTTCGCCTGCTGAAGGGCATTCCGGCCAAGATCAACCTGATCCCGTTCAATCCCTGGCCGGGCACCGATTACGAATGCTCCGACTGGGAGCGGATCGAGGAATTCGCCGACATCGTCAACCGCGCCGGCTACGCCTCCCCCATCCGCACGCCCCGCGGCCGCGACATCTTCGCCGCCTGCGGCCAGCTGAAATCGGCCTCCGAACGCATGCGCAAGAAGGAACGGGACGCTATGGCGGCGCAGGGCTGAGCGGTTTGGCGGCGAAGCTGACAGGCAGAGACATTCGGAACGCGGTCTTCTCCTGAGAAAACAGGCCGGCTTAGTCTCGAAGAACAAGGCCCGGTTTGCCGCTCTCTCCGAAAACCTGAAAGGCCGCCCGAAGGCGGCCTCAGGCTGCTGACAACCCCTCAGACGGTCATTCCGGACAAATGCAGCGGAGCTGCGTGCAGATCCGGAACCCAGACATATTTCGCGCCGAAGGCGCTCAATACTCTAATTTTAACAAATAGATACAAGAATTGGAGCTCGCTGCCGCTCGCGCTGATGTCTGGATTCCGGCTCACGCGACACCGCTTCGCGGCGCGCCGGCCGGAATGACTTCGCGAGGTTTGTCAGCAATCTAAGGCCGCCCGAAGGCGGCCTTTCCTGTTTTTCGTGGTGGCAGCCGGTCACACGAGACCGGTCTTGGAGAGCGGCAGGCTGGTCGGCCAGTCGCCCTTGGCGGCCGCGATGGCGTTGGCAACCGCAGGACCGATCGGCGGGGTGCCCGGCTCGCCGATGCCCGTGGGCGGCTCGTTCGACGGAACGATGTGCACCTCGACAACCGGCATGTCCGACATGCGGATCGGCTCATAGGTGTCGAAGTTGGTTTCCTCGACCACACCGTCGGCAAGCGTCACCTGGTTGCGCAGGATCGCCCCGAGACCGTAGCCGACGCCACCTTCCACCTGGGCCCGGATGTTGTCCGGGTTGATGGGCGTACCGCAGTCGACCGCCGCCACGACCTTCTCCACCTTCACGGTGCCGTCGTCGCGGAAGGAGATTTCCGCGACTTCCGCCACATAGGACCCGAAGGACTTATGCACCGCGACGCCCCGGTAGCGGCCGTCCGGCAACGGCGTGTCCCAGCCGGCCTTTTCGGCCGCCAGTTTCAGGACACCCACCTTGCGCGGATCGTTCTCGATCATCTCCAGCCGGTAGGCGACCGGATCCTTGCCGGCTTCCTTCGCCAGGCGGTCTATCATGGTCTCCATGACATAGGCGGTATGCGTGTGCCCCACCGAGCGCCACCACAGGACCGGCACCTTCGTTTCCTGATAGGCCTGATCCATGTTCATGAGCGGAAACGCGTAGCTGGTGTCGTGCGCGCCCTCCGTCATGTTGTGGTCGACACCATCCTTCATCAGGAAAGCCTCGAACGGCGTGCCTTTCACGATGGATTTGGCGGCGATGTTGTACTTGAACGCGGTCACATTGCCGTTCTCGTCGAGGCCGGCCCTGATCTTGTGCGCCGACATCGGCCGGTAGTAGCCGCCGGCCATGTCGTCCTCACGCGTCCAGACGATCTTGACCGGAGCGGGCGTCATGCCGGCCGCCTGCATGGCCTTGGCCAGCGTCGCGACCTCCGCCACCGGATGGCTGTCTCCCTGAGCCCGGCGCCCGAAGGAGCCGCCTGCCCAGAGCGTGTTGATCGTCACCTTCTCGAAAGGAATGCCGAGGACAGCCGCCGCCACGTTGTGGTCGACGGTCTGGAGCTGCGAGCCGAACCAGAATTCCGCGGTGTCGCCATCGAACATCAAGGCGATGTCGAGCGGCTCCATGGCGCCGTGGGCAAGGAACGGAAACTCGAAATCGACCTCAAGGACCTTTGCCGAGGACGCCAGGGCGGCGTCCACGTCGCCGTCCTCGCGCACCTTGATACCCGGCCTGGCGGTCATTTCCTTCAACTCGGCGACCATCGCGTCGCTGGAGCGGGTTTCGGCTTCGCTGTCGTCCCAGTCGATTTCCAGAAGACTGCGCCCCTTGATCGCCGGCCAGGTGGAGCGGGCAAGCACGGCTACGCCGTTCGGGATCTGCAGGACCTCCACGACACCGGGAACCTTTTTCGCTTCCGCCGCGTCGAAGGATTTCACCTTGCCACCAAAGCGCGGTGCGCGGGCAACGGTCGCCACCAGAAGATCGTCGCGCTGGAAGTCCATCGTGTAGGTGTTCGGCGCGCCGACCGTCTTGTTCTTCACGTCGAGGCGGGGGAACGACTTGCCGATATAGACCCACTGGTCCGGCGTTTTCAGAACCGGCTCGGCGGGAACCTCCTCGTTGGCGGCAAGTCCGGCAAGCTCGCCGAGGGTCGCGGTCTTGCCCGAAGGATGGGTGACGGCGCCCTGCGAAACACTGATTTCGTCCGCCGGAACGCCCCACTCCCTGGCCGCCGCGGCAACAATCATGGCCTTGGCCGCCGCTCCGGCCGCCCGGTACTGCATGAAGGAGTTCGCCATGGCGGTCGACCCGCCTGTGCCCTGCACACCGAACAGGGTGTTGGCGTAGACCTTCGGATCGGACGGTGCGAATTCGACCCTGACCTGGTCACGGGCGGCATCGAGTTCGTCCGCGACAAGCGTCGAAAGACCCGTCGCGACCCCCTGTCCCTTGTCGAGATGCTTGGACAGCACGACGACCGTGTTGTCCGGGCGGATATGAACGAACGGCTGCACGAAGTCACCGCTACCGGCGGCGGCGCCGGCGCTCCTGGGCAGGTTCATGGCAAGCACCAGCCCGCCGACGGTTCCGGCCGACAGTTTCAGGAAGCTCCGCCGTGTCGGCTGCGCGGCTTCAAGCGGCTTTTGCAGAAAATGCAACATGGATTACGCCTCCATCTTGTCGGCGGCAAGGTGAATGGCCTTGCGGATACGGGCATAGGTGGCGCAGCGGCAGACGTTGCCGTCCATGGCTGCGTCGATGTCTTCATCGGTCGGTTTGGGCGTTTCGCTCAACAGCGCCGTTGCCGCCATGATCTGTCCGGACTGGCAATAGCCGCATTGCGGCACGTCCAGTTCGGCCCAGGCGGCCTGGACCGCGGTCGCCGCCTTGCCATCAACGCCTTCGATCGTGGTGATTTCGGCGCCTTCCACATCGCCGACCATGGTCTGGCAGGAACGGATCGGCATGCCGTCCCAGTGAACCGTGCAGGCTCCGCAGGCGGCGATGCCGCACCCGAACTTGGTTCCCGTCATCTTGAGCTCGTCGCGCAGGGCCCACAGAAGCGGGCTCTCGGGATCGGCCTCGAGCGTGCGCGTTTCCCCGTTTATTTTGAGTGTAACAGACATGAGGAGATGTCCCCTTTGGCTGGCCTGATCTGGCTAAAGGATGTAAACTACACTGTGCAGTGTATTCTCATGATGCGCGTCTGTAAACGCCCTAGTTTACATAGGGCGCGATTTTTGGGAGAAAAGGACCGTGCTTACCGTAAAGAGGCAATGAAACGAGGCCGTCGTGAACTGAAAATGTCCGTATCCGATCAAAAAAGAAAACAGATCATCGAAGCGGCCGTCGCGGAATTTCAGGAAAAGGGATATGCGGGAGCCAGCATGGACCGGATTTCCGAGCGCGCGCAGGTCTCCAAGCGGACGGTCTACAATCATTTCGAGAGCAAGGAAGCCCTGTTTCGGGCAATCAACCAGTACCTTGCCGATCAGGTCAATTCCGCGCTCGACCTTCCCTACGATCCGGACCTGCCGATCAGGGACGCCCTTCTGAGGCTCGGTTGGGCCGAAGGCGAGCTCATGGTCAACCCCTGCTTCATGAACCTCGCCCGCATGGTCATCGGCGAAAACATCCGCGACCCCGAAATGGCGGCCGACATGAACGAGCGGATGACCAAGCTTTGCATTTTTTCCGAATTCATCGAGCGCGCCGTGGAAGAGGGCAAGCTCAAGGCCGACGACCCGGCGGTCGCCGCCGAACAGTTCCTCGGACTGATCAAGTCTCGAGGGTTTTTCCCCTACATCTATTCCGGTGGCATTCCGGAACGCGACGAGGTGAAAAAGATCATCGAGGAAAGCGTCGATCTGTTCCTGGCGAAGTACGGCATGTGAGAGCGGGTGGCCTTGCCGCTTGCTCCCGTCTCCCCCCTTGCGGGGAAGATGTCAGCTTTAGCTGACAGAGGGGGGATCACCCTCTCGATTTCATTCAGCTTTTCTCTCTGTCGCACCGCCGCGCGCCCCTCTGTCCGTTTCACGGACATCTCCCCCTCAAGGGGGAGACGGGCGCAAGCGGCGAGTCCACACAGTGCCCGGCAAGCTTGAAAATGGGAAAGACCGGAAAAATCACCCGGCCTCCCCGTCCGGCTTCTCGAGCAACCTGCCCCAGCGGGTCCGTTCCGCCATCTGCCGGCGGGTTTCTTCCGAAATCAGCCCGTCGACATTTTCCGGCACCCAGCCACCTCCGAGCCCCTTGTAGATCGCGATCAGGTTGGTGAGCACATTGGCTTCTGCCGCAATCAGCCGCTCCTCGGCGACCAGCAAGCTCCGCTGCGCCTCGACCACCCGGTTGTAAGAGGCCGTGCCGTCCTCATATTGCGCCTCGACTTCGGAGATGGACGCACGCGACGCTGTGACGGAGCGGCGCAGATAGAGCGCCTGCTGCTTGGACCGCAGGAAGGCCGTCAGCGCGTTTTCGACTTCCGCATAGGCGGAAAGGACCGTGCTCTTGTAGTTGAGCAGCGTTTCCTGAAACTTCGCGTCCTGCACCCGGACATTGTTCTGGATCCGGCCGTAATTCAGGAAATTCCAGGAAAATCCCGGATTGATGAAACCGGCCGTGGTACCGTTGTTGAAGAGATTGGAGAAATCGTCGGCCCGGACGCCGATCGCGCCGGAAATCGTGAAAGCCGGCAGGAGATCGGCCTTGGCGACGCCGATCTGCGCGGACTGGGCGGCGGCCACATATTCCGCGCGGCGGATATCCGGACGCCGGCGCAGCATCTCGGCGGGAACGCCGACCGCCACTTCCGCCGGAACCCGGGGAAAACGGGCCTCTTTGCCCAGCCGGGCTTTCATGCCGCCGGGAGGCTCGCTCAGCAGCACGCTGAGCGCGTTATAAGCCTGGGCCAGCTCCGCCTCGTAACCGGGAAGATTGGCCAGCGTGGAATTATAGAGTGCCGTCGCCTCATTCACATCGAGTTTGGTCGCGGCCCCGTTTTCGAGACGCAGCTTCGTCAGGTTCAACGACTTTTTCTGAAGCGCGGCATTCCTGCGCGTGGCGGAAATGAGCTGCTGAAGCTCGCGCACGGCGATATACGTCGCCGCGATATCGCCGGTCAGCGTCACCAGCGCATCGTCGTAAGACGCCAGATTGGCCTTCAGATTGGCGCTTGCCGACTGCACATCGCGCCGGATCTTGCCCCAGACATCGATTTCCCAGGCGGCGTCGAAGCCGGCCGAAACCCTCGTGATGTGGTCGTTGATGAGACCGACCCGTTCCAGGTCTCGAATGAAGGGATCCTTGGCGCTGAAGCGGATGCTCTTTGAGCCGCCCTTGATCTCCTGGACCTGCGGAAAAAGCTCCCCCTTGGCGATGCCGAGCTGCGCGCGCGCCTGGTAGACGCGCACGCCGGCCGCCTGCAGGCCGACATTCTGCCGGTAGGCTTCCGCAATCAGGCCGTTCAGGGTGACGTCGTTGAAGACATGCCACCAGGGAACGGACTGCACGCTACGCGTGGTGAAGCCGGTGCGGCTGTCCACCGGCAGATTGGCGCCCGCGCTCCAACTGTCCAGAACGGGTGCCTCCGGGCGTTCGAAGTCAGGGCCGACCATGCAGCCGGTCAGGAGCAGCGCGCTCCCCAGCGCCAAACCGAGCCCAATCCGCCGCACCTGGGCCATTTGCCCTTCCCCCCGCTTAGACATCGAAAGGAACGATGAAGTTGGCCCAGGAATAGAGCCTGAGATTCATCCGCCTGAGCACCGCGACCCAGTCGCCGCCGCCACCGGTGTAAATCGCGACCGCGCCATGGGCGCCACCCGGATAGCGCTTTTCCAGCGCCGGATCGTCGTCGAGGTCGATCTCGACCGCGAAACGGCCCTGAGGGCTCATGAACAGGAACTCCGGCACCCGGCCGTGCGGCACGATCTGCCCCTGTCCGGTGCCTTCCCAGATCGCCTTGACCTTGCCGGCGAAAACCCGCCCCGGATAGATATCCAGCGCCACTTCCACCGGTTGGCCTGCCTCCACGAACTTCAGGTGCTCCTGATAGAAGGTCGCCAGAAAATAGGGGTCGGCATCGGCGACGAAAGCCGCGATCGAGGCGATCCGGAAACCGCCGACCACAAGCCCCGGACGCGCCTGCTGGGAAATGATCGTGCCGTCCTCCGGCGCGTAGATCGTCGTCTGATCGAGGTAGAACTGTGCCTGATCGACCTGCGCCTGCGAGGCAGCAACCTGCGCGTTGACGCCATCTATCTTGGCGTCGGCCGCGAATTGCGCCTTCCGCAGGTTCGCCTCGGCTTCGGCGACCTCGGCCGTGGCGGCGCTCAGGTCGGAGACCCATTTGTCGAGCGTTTCCTGCCGGGCCCCACCCTTGGGCACGAGATCCGTGTAACGCTTGACCTGGGTTGCGGCATAGCTTTCCGACGCCCGGGCCTGATCGAGCGAATCCCGGGCGAGATCGATATCTTGCTGAAGGATCAGCGCGTTCTGCCGCGCGGTTTGCAGGTTGGCCTGGGCTTCGGCCAGTTGAGCCGCATAGAGCGTCTTGTCGAACTGGTAGAGCTTGGCGCCTTTCTTCACCTTTTCGTTCTGGGCAACGAAGACCTCTTCCAGAAGGGTCGGATGAGGCAGCCGGGGCGCAATCTGAACGGTCTGCCGGATAACGTGCCCGTCAATCGAGAACGGCGTGTAGAACCTGAGGAAGACGACCAGCAGGAAGAGAACGTGAAAACCCACCCAGAAGGTGACGACGCCCCAGGCGATGTTGAACTTCAACAACCGGTATTTGTAGAACACCAGCCACATGATGAGGGCGTAAAAGACGAGGATAAGCAGCGCGATTGTCATGCGGAGACCCCATCCCTGTCTTCACCGGGCTTGTTTTCGGCGGGAGGGGTGTCCTTTTCGAGCACCGCCGCCGATGCCGGCTCCGCAGGTGCCTGATCTGCCGGAACGCGCTGAACCTCCAGCCGTTCCGTCGGCTCGTCCCCCGCGGCCGGTTTCGGGCCACCCGGAAACTTGCGGACGTCGACGGTCATGGAGTCGTGATAGGCCCAGATCAGCGCATGTATCCACGGAAAGACCGTGAACAGACCGATCCAGCCCCCCAGTTTCACCGACTCCGCATGAGGGTGGTTGCGCCGTTCGGCAAGTTTGCCTGGCAGGCCGCCGAGGGTGATCATCGCATAGAAAAACACCAGAACCAGGACGATCAGTAACGCGAAGGTCGCATAATCGTAGGCATCCAGTTCGAAATCGATCAGCCCCACTTCCACCTCCCATCGCCCCGATCGGCGTTTACTTATTGTTAAAACTTGCAGCATGGCCTCAGTCAACCGGAAGTTTCTCGAGCTGTTCCCTTGCCGGCTTCGTTTTCAGAGCCTTCACCGAGTCGCAACAACGCAGTCCGGCCTCCGTTCCGGGCCGCCCGCCGGACGGACCGGCTCCGTCGGGTGGCACCTCGGGAATTCCGTCGGATCTTATTGACGGCCGGAAGGGTCAGAGGGGCTTGCGCCCGGTAAAGAACCGGCTAAATTGCCGCAAAATTCCAACGACGCGGCAAGACCGCGAGAACAACGAACTGGACCTTTCCTCCATGACCTACGGCGACGTCAAAAAAGTCGTTCTGGCCTATTCCGGCGGCCTCGACACCTCCATCATTCTGAAATGGCTGCAGACCGAACTGGGCTGCGAAGTGGTGACCTTCACGGCCGATCTCGGCCAGGGCGAGGAACTGGAACCGGCGCGCCGCAAAGCGGAAATGCTCGGCATCAAGGAGATCTACATCGACGACCTTCGCGAGGAGTTCATCCGCGACTTCGTGTTCCCGATGTTCCGCGCCAACGCGGTTTATGAAGGCGTCTATCTGCTCGGCACCTCCATCGCACGCCCGCTGATTTCCAAGCGGCTGATCGAGATCGCCGAGGAAACCGGCGCCGACGCCATTGCCCACGGCGCGACCGGCAAGGGCAACGACCAGGTCCGCTTCGAACTCTCCGCTTACGCACTCAATCCGGACATCAAGGTGATCGCCCCCTGGCGGGACTGGACATTCAAATCCCGGACCGACCTGCTCGATTTCGCCGAAAAGAACCAGATCCCGGTGCCGAAGGACAAACAGGGCGAAGCGCCCTTCTCCGTCGACGCCAACATGCTGCACTCGTCTTCGGAAGGCAAAGTCCTGGAAGACCCGGCCGAGGAAGCACCCGCATACGTCTATCAGCGTACCGTCGACCCGACCGAAGCTCCTGACGCGGTGACCGAAATCGAGATCGGCTTCGAGAAGGGCGACGCGGTTTCGCTCAACGGCGAGCGGATGAGCCCGGCGACGCTGTTCGCCAAGCTCAACGACTACGGCCGGGACAACGGCATCGGCCGGCTCGACATGGTGGAAAACCGCTTTGTCGGCATGAAGAGCCGCGGCGTTTACGAAACGCCGGGTGGCACCATTCTTCTGACCGCCCACCGGACGATGGAATCCATCACGCTTGACCGTGGCGCGTCCCACCTGAAGGATGAACTGATGCCGCGCTACGCGGAACTGATCTATAACGGGTTCTGGTTCTCGCCGGAGCGCGAGATGCTGCAGGCGCTGATCGACAAGAGCCAGGAGCATGTCACCGGCACCGTGACCCTGAAGCTTTACAAGGGCAACGTCATGGTCGCCGGGCGGTCTTCGCCCTATTCGCTCTACTCGGAGGAACTGGTGACCTTCGAGGACGACGAAGGCGCCTACGACCAGAAGGACGCCGCCGGCTTCATCAAGCTCAACGCCCTGCGCCTGCGCACGCTCGCCAAGCGCGACCGGCTTGGTTGAGAACGACTGACATGACCGGACCGGCGGTGAAGGGACTGAAACAGGACCTTGAAGCCGCCGGTTTTTTCTGTCTCGGCGGCTTCGAACCTGACGCGGGACACGACGTCCCGCCGCTTCCGAGCGGCCGGCCGGTTCACAGCCTGCTCCTGATCGGCAGCACCGGCCCGACGATCTGGCCGAGACTTACCCAAAGCCCGGAATACACGGACAGGCGTCCGGACCCCCTCGACCGCTATACAAGGCGCGTTCTGACCGGTCTTGCCGACGCGCACGGCTTTCAGCCCCTGTTTCCCTTCGACGGGCCGCCCTATTACCCTTTCCAGCAATGGGCCATGAAATGCGGAGGCTTTTCGCAAAGCCCGCTGGGCGTTCTGGCCCATCGCGACTTCGGCCCCTGGGCCGGTTTTCGCGCCGTGTTTTTGTCCGCCGCACGTGTCTCCGGTGGAAGCTCGGGGACCGGCCCCTGCGAAGACTGCGCGGACAAACCCTGTCTCACGGCCTGCCCCGTGGATGCGATTTCTCTCAAGGATGGCTATCGCGTCGCGGAGTGCCGCACCCACCTGGCCTCCGGCGCGGGCCTGGAGTGCCGGTCCGGCTGCCTGGCACGGCGCGCCTGTCCGGTTGGCGCCGAACACAGCCAGCACGCCGATACGGCCCGCTTTCACATGGACAGTTTCATGGGGCTCTGCTGACAGATCGCCTGTCTCAGGAAAATGCCTTTTCTCCGATAACCGGCGTATCGTCCACGGTCTGTTCGTCGCGCAGATAGACCCAGAACAGGACCAGGACGACGGCGGCCAGGAACCAGATACTCCCGGAAAAATAAAACGCGACTGGCTCATTGTATTGATAGATCATGTCATGCACGACCGGGGCGATCCAGAGAAGCCCGGCCCCCGCCTGAAGCGGCAGCGGCCATGACGGTTTGACCTTGAGCAGCAACAGGAGCGCCATGGCGTAGAAGAGCCAGTCGTAGAAGAAGAACGACGGCGCCGCCAGGCACATGGCCATCAGGGAAAATGCAACCGCCTTTTCCCTTGGAAACTTCCTGGCGAAAATCCAGACCGTTCCGGCCATTGCAAACAGGATCAGCATCTGCAAGGCCATTCTCACGTCCGTTCCCGCCCCGAACTTGCCGAGCGCGTTGCCTGCCGTGATCATGATGTTGTGCAAGACCTGAAACTGCACGGAATGCACACCGCCGGTCATCGATTCGAGAAACGCCTGCCACACCGGCAGGCCGTAGATGACAAGGGAAAGAACCATCAGGACCAGACTGCCGAGAGCCGCCACCGCGAACGCATGCCAGTCCCGTCTCGCGATCAGAAAGATTGGCGCCAGAAGGCCGTATTGCGGCTTGATCGTCAGCACGGCCAGCGCAAGACCGCTCAGCACCGGATGCCGGCGGCTGAACAGCAGAGCGAAAAGCAGAAGGAAGGTCGTGATCGGCGCAAGTTGCAGCAGCTGGAACGAGTAGAACGTGCCCGCGGACAGGAGCAAGAACACATAGGGCCAGAAGCCGAGGTGAAGCCGGATCACGTATACCGAGAGCATCAGGCAGATCAGGCCGAGCGCCATGAAGACACCCTTCGCCGCCGGGTAACTGAGAAGGGACAACGGCTCGAAGAACAAAAGGGCGTGCGGCGGATTCAGGAAAAACAGATACTTGTTGCCTTCCGAAAACAGCTCCGAAAACTTGAAAAAGTCATAGGCGTCCGCCGCCTGCCCCAGGCCGGCCATTTGGCCCGCGCGGTAAAAGGCCGCGAAATCCTCCCGCTCGGCAAGACGGAACGTTTCGGCGAAGGTAAAGGCTCCGCCGTCGTCGTGAACCCAGGACCCGAACAGGAACAGCGACGTCGAAAACAGAAGAAAAACGAACAGGGGACCGCCGAACCTTGTGTTCAGCTCGTCGGACTTGAGAGCGCCAAGGTAAAAACGGCGAACTTCAGAGAGCATGTATCCGCCCCTCCGAGAATACATCAAGCGACTGAAAAAACTGCATAAATTACACTCACCGCTCTGACTTCCGTTACCTTGGCGAAAAATCCAGGGGAACCCGCCCCCTGAGCCGGTTCCGCCCGTCGGGCCACAGGCGATCGCAGGCCGCCCGTGGACGGCACCTCAAAGCGATTAAACTTTTATTTGGTTGAAATTTCCCAAAGAAGCCGGGCGGCGGCGCAATGCTGAAAGGATGGCGCGCTGATGCGGCCGGTCAATCCGGCTCAAAGGGCCGGGTCGCCGTCCAGTTTCACCACCCCGTCCCGGTCAGGGCAGGTTTCAAGCGCTTGCGCTGCCGTGCGGCCGTCGCCGAGCGGCGCGTCCGGCCAGATCTCGGCAAGCGGGATCAGCACGAAGGCCCGCTCCGCCATGCGCGGGTGCGGCACCTCCAGGTCCGGCTCCTCGACCTTCGCGACGCCATGGATCAGGAGATCGATGTCGATGATGCGCGGTCCCCAGCGGATATCCCGCACCCGGCCGAGCTCGAGTTCGACCTCCAGGCACCGCTTCAGCAGGTCGTGCGCGGAAAGGGTCGTGTCCACGACGAGACAGATATTGAGGTAGTCGTCCTGGGGAACCGGCCCCCAGGGCGGCGTTCGATAGTCCGACGACCGCGCCACGACGGTGATGCCGTTCGACTCTTCCAGGCGGCGGACCGCCTCGTCCAGATTTCGTTTGGGGTCGCCCAGATTGGATCCAAGCCCGAGCGCGCAGCGGGTGGGCGCATTGAGAGACGGTTTTGCGGAGTTCATATCAGACGGGGACCCGTTCGAGGAGAGTTGCCTCCAGCATACGCACGCTGTCGGCATGTGGACCTACATCGTGTGTCCTGACGACCACCGCCCCTTTGAAAAGAGCAATCAGATGCGCCGCCAGCGACCCGTGAAGACGGTCGCCGGCCGTGCCGTCGACAATGGCGCCGACCATGCGCTTGCGCGACGCGCCGGCGAGCAGGGGCAATCCGTGTTTCTTCAAGGTATCGAAGCGGTTCAGGATTCTGAAGTTCTGGTCAAGCGTCTTGCCGAACCCGAACCCGGGATCGAGGATCTGCCGGTCTTTGGCGATGCCGGCGTCGTCCGCCAGCCGCATGGACGTTTCGAAAAACCGGTCGATATCGCTCAGGATGTCGAGGTCCGCATCCACGTCCAGGCGATTGTGCATCATCACCACGTGAACCCCGGCGTCGGCCACCACCCCTGCCATCGCCGGATCCTTCTGGAGTCCCCAGACGTCGTTGACGATGACGGCCCCGGCGGCACAGGCCCGGCGCGCGATTTCCGCCTTGTAGGTATCGATGGAGACAGGAACGCCGAGATCGATAACGTCGTCCAGCACCGGATCGAGGCGTGCCCATTCCTCGTCCAACGCGACCGGTTCGGAGCCCGGCCGCGTGCTCTCCCCACCGATGTCAAGAATATCCGCCCCGTCCGCGATCATCGTCCGCGCGTGCGCCAGGGCGGCATCCGCCGCGTTGAACCGGCCACCGTCGGAAAAGGAATCCGGTGTGACGTTCAAGATGCCCATGACATGCGGACGGGTGGTCGGCAGGCGGTATTCAGCGGCTTTCGCCATCGCGGGTCCCTTCTCAGTGAAGCCCGCACTGATGCCCGCTCAGCCTCCGAGCGTCAAGCGGCAGAAAGCGTCGGAGAAGCGTTTTTCCGCGCAAGCACTATTCCGCCGCGGCGATGGATGAAATCCGGGCCTTGAAGACATGGTAACTGATAATCCCGAGGATCGGCATGGCCGGAAGCACGGTTGCGAAGCCGATCATCGGATCGCCGAGAACCGCGATTATCAGGCTGCCGGCGATGCCGCCACCGAATTGCAGGAACCCGAGCATTGACGACGCCGCACCGGCAATATGCGGGAACGGGGCCATGGATTCGGTAAAGGTTGCCGGCAAGATCATGGCCAGGGCAAAGGCAAAAAGCGCCACCGGCCCCATGATGCTCAGAACAGTCGGTTCCAGAGCAAACGCGGAATAACACATGACAGACGAAGCAACGACCCAGAGCGCCATGCCGTAAGGCATCAGCTTGGCGGCATCGACGACCTTGAGCAGGCGTCCCGTCAGAACCGTTCCCGCAATGAAAGACCCGGACTGCAGGATCATCGAAATGCCGAACTGGGACGGAGTGAGACCGACTTCGTAGATCAGGATGAAGGGCAGGACACTGGCAAGGGCATAGAGATTTCCGAGCCCGAAGCCGATCAAAAGGCCCGGCGACAGAAAGCGCGGATCTTTCAGAAGGCTCGCGTAATTGCCGAGAAGCCGGCGCGGATTGAGATGGTGCGTGCCCGGTTTCGGATTGGTCTCCTGCTGATAGACGACGACCGCGGCCGTGAGAAGCAGACCGTAGACCACCATGCACCAGAAGATTTCCCGCCAGCCGAACAGTTCCAGCACGATGCCGCCGATGGTGGGCGCGATCGCCGGCCCGAGCGCGAGCATCATGGCGATGGTGTTCATGATCCGCGCCGACGCCTGCCCGGTGTACTGGTCGCGGACGATCGCGCGGGAAATGGAAACGCCGACGGCGGCGCCGACCCCCTGCATGGCGCGCGCGATGACCATGAACTCGATGGAAGGCGCGAATGTCGCCAAAACGCTCGAGACCAGATAGATGCCCAGAAAAAACAACGTCACCGGCTTGCGACCGAAGGCATCGGAAAACGGTCCGCAGATCAGCTGGGTGACCGCGAAGCCCGCGAAATAGGCTGTCAACGTCAGTTTGACGGCCGACCCGGTCGTGCCGAAAGCCTCCACGAGCGTCGGCATCGCCGGCGTGTAGATCGCCATGGAAATGGGGCCGATGGCGACAAGCCCGGCCCCAAGAAGCGACGTGCGTTTCGCGTTCATGATCGCGCCGTCTGCGCTCATTTATGCCGTCCTTTGGAGGCCTCCAGAAGAAGACTGTCCTTCATGGTCTGCAGCAGGTTTTCCAGGATCTGCCTGTCGGAGACCGGGACGTCTTCAAGGGCTTTGGTGCGCACTGACTGCAACGCGTTCCCGATCCTTTCCAGAAGCGGGTCCGCCTCCGGGGTGAGTTCGACCAGCTTGGCCCGTTTGTCGTTCGGGTCCGGACGGCGCTTGATGAGGCCCGCCTTTTCCAGGGAATCCAGGTAGCCGACCAGGGTCATGGGTTCGACATACATGGTATCGGCAAGCACGGCCTGTCGTTGTCCCGGATTACGCCAGACATAGAACAGCGTGCGCGCTTCGCCGACCGTAAGACCGGTATCGACCTCTGTCAGCTCGGCGTCGAACCGCCGCCGCAGGAGCCGCGCAAGATCGACCACCAGCATGGTCACGCCAGGGCTTGGGGGAGGAACACTCATTTCAGGCTCAAATCATAAGGTTTCCTTACGAAATAGGAGACAGGTCCTTTGCTGTCAATGCGAACTTGCCGCGGTGCGTTGCACAATTGCCTTCCGCCACGTATAAAGGCGCCAAATCCGGCGGGATGCCGGCGTGACATTTATCTCTTGATCCAGACAGTTTGCGGGTCCCCCGGGGCCCGCGCTGTCGTTTGGAGCACACTCATGAAGCTTCGTAATATTGCCATTATCGCACACGTTGACCATGGCAAAACCACACTCATTGACGTTCTTTTGAAACAGTCCGGCGCGTTCCGCGACAATCAGCGGACAGAAGAACGGATGATGGACTCCAACGACATCGAGCGCGAACGCGGGATCACGATCCTCGCCAAGGTTACGTCTCTGGTGTGGAAAGACACCCGCATCAACATCGTTGACACCCCGGGCCACGCCGATTTCGGCGGCGAGGTGGAGCGCATTCTGCACATGGTCGACGGCGTGATCCTGCTCGTGGATGCCGCCGAAGGCCCGATGCCGCAGACGAAATTCGTGCTCGGCAAGGCGCTGAAGCTGGGCCTGAAGCCAATCGTCGCCATCAACAAGATCGACAAGCCAGAACAGCGCGCCGACGAAGTTCTGGACGAGGTGTTCGACCTTTTCGCGGCGCTGGACGCCAATGAAGACCAGCTCGACTTCCCGGTCCTCTACGGCTCCGCCAAACAGGAATGGATGGCTCTGGAGCCGGACGGGCCGCAGGAAAACATGGACCCGCTGTTCGACATGGTGCTCGACAAGGTCTCGCCACCGGAAGCCGAGCCGGGCGATTTCCGTATTCTGGCGACCACCATCGAATCCGATCCCTTCCTGGGCCGCATCCTGACCGGCCGGATCGTTTCCGGAACCGCCCTGCCGAACATGCCGATCAAGGCGCTGTCGCGCGACGGCAGCGTTGTCGAAAACGGCCGCGTGTCCAAGATCCTCGCCTTCCGCGGGCTGGAGCGCCAGCCGATCGAGACGGGCGAGGCGGGCGATATCGTCGCCATCGCCGGCCTGACCAAGGCAACCGTCGCCGACACCTTGTGTGCGCCCTCGGTCACCGAGCCGCTTCTGGCCCAGCCGATCGATCCGCCGACCCTGTCCATGACCTTCCGCGTCAACGACAGCCCGCTGGCGGGTACGGAAGGCTCCAAGGTGCAGTCCCGTGTCATCCGCGAACGGCTGATGAAGGAAGCGGAAGGCAACGTGGCGCTGAAGGTCGAGGAAACCGCCGAGCCGGATGCCTTCATCGTCTCCGGCCGCGGCGAGCTCCTGCTGGCCATCCTGATCGAGAACATGCGCCGCGAAGGCTTCGAACTCGGCGTCGGCCGTCCGCGCGTCGTCTACCAGTTCGACGAGGCGGGCAACCGTCTGGAGCCGATCGAGGAAGTCATCATTGACGTGGATGAGGAACATTCCGGCGTCGTCGTGCAGAAATTGCAGGAGCGCAAGGCCGATCTTCTGGAGATGAAACCCTCCGGTGGCGGCCGCAGTCGCCTGGTGTTCCATGCCCCGACCCGTGGCCTGATCGGTTACCAGGCCGAGCTCATGTCCGATACGCGCGGCACGGCGATCTTCAACCGCCTGTTCTCCGGCTACGAGCCCTACAAGGGCCCGATCCAGGGCCGCCACACCGGCGTGCTGCTCTCCAACGGCACCGGCGAGGCAGTGGCCTATGCGCTCTTCAACCTGGAAGACCGCGGCCCGATGATGATCGACCCGGGCACCAAGGTCTATCCGGGCATGATCATCGGCGAACACACCCGTGGCAACGACCTGGAAGTCAACGTGCTCAAGGGCAAGCAGCTCACCAACATCCGCTCCGCCGGCAAGGACGACGCTGTCAAGCTCACCACGCCGAAGAAGCTGACCCTGGAAGCCGCCCTTTCCTACATCGCCGACGACGAACTGGTGGAAGTGACGCCGGTGTCCATCCGCCTACGCAAGGCCATGCTCGACCCGCACGAGCGCAAGCGCGCCGAACGCGCGGCGAACAAGGAATCGGCGTAAGCCGGAATTGCGCATGAGATCGGAAGAGCCCGGGCAGCGTCCCGGGCTTTTTGTTGCCCTTACCGCTGTCGCGGCATGGCATGACCGGTGGCTGGCCGGCAAGTTTTTCTTTGAACAGCACGCCATCGAGATCGCGAACCCAAGCTCCCAAGTTGTCGTCCCGGTTTGGCGCGGAGCGTCAAGACCGGGATGACAAACGGTGAGGCAGAAGTGGATCAAGCCCTGCAATGAACCAGAACTAAAGGGTTGGCCGGCTCACAAGGTGCTATCCCTTTCCCCCTCCGCAATCCTTTGCCAGAAACATCCTCGCTCATGGGCCAAATTACCCGCCGCCCGGCCAAATTTGAAATGTCATCCCTGTCTCCGGACCTGGAACGGCTTAAAATTCACGCCAAATTGAAAAGCTGCGCCTCAGGAAAGGTCCACCCATGAAACACCTTGCTCTCGCTCTGACCATGGTCGCGGGTCTTGCGACCGCCGCCGATGCCGAAAGCTACGGACCGCTGGTCGAGGCTGCCGAGCTTGCCGCCACGCTCGACAGCGTGGAACCGGTTCTGCTCGACATCCGCAACGCGGGTTACCAGGACGGTCACGCGGAGGGCGCGCTTTTCGCCCCCTACCGCATGTTCCGGGGGCCTGAGGACAACCCGGGCGGTCTCGTCGATATCGAAAAGCTCGAAGCCGAACTGGAAGAACTCGGCCTGGAACCGGACACCCCGATCGTGATCCTGTCGGAAGGCAAGACCGACACCGATTTCGGGTCGGCAGCCCGGGTGTACTGGACCCTGAAGTCCACCGGTTTCACCGATCTGTCCATCCTGAATGGCGGCCTCGCGTCCTGGAAAGCGGCCGGTCTACCGGTGAACGCCACCGCGGAATCGGCCTTTCCGAGCGAACTCGACCTCACCTTCGACCCCACCTGGCTGGCAACCACAGCCGACGTCGCCGCAGTGACGGAAGGCGAGGCGGAAGCGCTTCTGGTGGACGCCCGGCCGGCGGCGTTTTTCAACGGTGAAAAAGCCCATGACGCGGCCAGCCGGCCGGGGACCCTGCCGACGGCGGCCAACCACGTCTACACCTCGTTTTTCGAGAAAGGCTCTCCGGCCATTTCGACAACCATTGATTCCGCGAAGCTGAAGGCCCGGCTCGGGATCGAAGACGGCAAGGACACGGTTTCCTTCTGCAACACCGGACATTGGGCGGCGACCCACTGGTTCGCCCTGTCGGAACTGGCCGGCGTCAAGAACGCGAAGCTTTACGCGGGTTCGATGGTCGAATATTCGAAATCCGGCCACGATATGGCCAACACGCCGGGTCTTCTGCAGAACCTGATTAATCAGATCATCAATTAGAGCATTCCACGTTAAATTGACGACACTCACCGAAACACACATTGCCGCTGCGGCGCCGGTCTGGCGCCGCAGCGCTCTCGTTCTGGCCGCACTTAGCGCTGTCTTCGCGACAGCCCTTCTGGTTGGCGGCCGTTTCGGTCTGATGCTCGCCATCGGCCTCGGCTTCGGCATCGTGCTGGAAGGCCTGCGCTTCGGCTTCGCTGGCCCCTGGCGGGCAATGATCCTGCGCCGCGATCCCTCCGGCATGTGGGCGCAGCTTCTATCCATCGGCCTGGTCACGCTGATCGCCCTCCCCCTCATCGCCGCGAGCCAGGGCGACCTTTCCGGCGCGCAGGCCCCGGTCGGTTTCGCAATGATCGCCGGCGCCTTCGTCTTCGGTGCCGCCATGCAGGTCGTGCTCGGCTGCGGCTCCGGAACGCTGGTCAACGCGGGTTCGGGCAACGCCGTCTCTCTGGTCGCTCTTCCGTTTTTCGCGCTCGGCAGCTTCGCGGGCGCCTATCATCTTTTCTGGTGGACCGGCCTGGGAGCCTTGCCCGTCATCCGTTTTTCCGGCTGGCAGGGCGTGGCCGTCACCCTGCTTGGCCTGGCCGCCGTCGCGGCTCTCCTGTGGAAGCTCGCCACCCCCGAACACCGCAGGCTGCCCCGCCGGCTGATCGTCGCCGCCGGTCTGCTCGCAGCTCTGGCCCTCTTCAACCTGATCGTCGCCGGCCAGCCCTGGGGCGTGGTCTACGGGCTCGGGCTCTGGGTGGCGAAAGCGGCCTCCGCCGCCGGCGCCGACTTTACCGGCTCCGCCTTCTGGCAGGCGCCCGCCTCGGTAGCGCGCCTCAAGCAAAGCCTCCTGACCGACTACACCTCCTTGACCAACATCGGGATCGTGTTCGGCGCCTTTCTGGTCGCAAGCTGGCGAACCGGCGGTCTCTCCCAGAAACTACCCCGCCTGCCCGGGCTGGCCTGGATCGCCGCGATTGTCGCGGGGTTCCTGCTCGGCTATTCGTCCCGGCTCGCCTTCGGCTGCAACGTCGGGGCCTTCTTCTCCGGCATTTCCACGGGCAGCCTGCACGGCTGGGTCTGGTTCGCGTCCGCCTTCGCCGGATCGGTCTATGGCGTGAAGTTACGCCCCCTCCTCAAGCTGGAGCCAAAGACATGACCCGCGCGCTGACGGCGACCCTCGCGGTGGTTGGACTTGCGGTCATAATCGGCCTCGATGCCGCCGCCACACCGCCAAACCCTTACAAGGCGCCTCCGCTTCTGGCCCTCGGCTCCGGCAAGGCACCCGCTGGCGGGTTCTGCGGCGCGCTGCCGGAGTAGCGCCGGAAAGGCCGCGGTTTCCCGCTCCTCGGCAAAACGTCTGACTTGCCTGTGTGCACCGCAAGATGCTTAATCGCGTCCTGAAAGACGAGAACCGGGAGGCACCGTTGAGCAAGACCAATCGCGGCAATTTTTTCGAGGACTTCAAGGTCGGGCAAGTGATCCGCCATGCGACGCCACGCACAGTGACCGCCGGCGACCAGGCGCTTTACACCGCTCTCTACGGCTCCCGTTTCGCGGTCCAGTCCTCCGACGACTTTGCCAGGGAACTCGGCTATGCCCAGGCGCCTGTCGACGATCTGCTGACCTTCCACATTGTCTTCGGCAAGACCGTGCCGGATATTTCGCTCAACGCCGTCGCCAACCTGGGCTACGCCGGCGGACGCTTCCTCGCGCCCGTCTATCCCGGCGATACGCTGTCCACCGTCTCGGAAGTGATCGGCAAGAAGGAGAATTCCAACGGCAAGACCGGCGTGGTTTACGTCCGTTCAACCGGCTACACCGCGAACGGAACCGAAGTTCTGGATTATGTGCGCTGGGTGATGGTCAAGAAGAAGGTTGTCTCCAACCCTGCCCCGGAACCGGTGGTGCCCGAGTTGCCCGCGGCCCTCGACCCGCAGTCCCTCGGCACGGCCGTGCCGCTCCTGGACACCTCCAACTGGGACAACGATCTGGCCGGTTCGGGTTTCCGCTTCGACGACTACGAGATCGGCGAGAAGATCGACCATGTGGACGGCATGACGGTGGAAGAAGCCGAGCACCAGTTGGCGACCCGGCTTTACCAGAACACGGCCAAGGTGCATTTCAACCAGCATACGGAAGCCAACAGCCGGTTCGGTCACCGGCTGGTCTATGGCGGCCATGTGATCTCCATAGCCCGCGCACTGTCCTTCAACGGGCTTGCCAACGCCTTCCATATCGCCGGCATCAACGGCGGCCGCCATGTCGGCCCCCTGGGCGCGGGCGACACGGTCTATGCATGGTCGGAGGTTCTCGACAAGGCGGAAATCGAAGGCCGGTCCGATGTCGGCGCGCTCCGCCTGCGCCTGGTTGCCACAAAGAACCGCTCTTGCGAGGATTTTCCCGGCCAGGACCACGAAGGCAACTATCTGCCCGAGGTCATTCTCGACTTCGATTATTGGGCGTTGATGCCGAAATAAGGCCGATAGCGCATATCCGGGAACCCTCCTGTTCCTGAATGAGCATCGCCCAGGCGCTCCACATACCTCTCCCGATGGGAGAGGGCGTTCTTTCTGTTTGGGCGGGCGCTTCGTGGTCTGGACACGCCCCCCAAAAGTGCCTCAAAATTCAGAGTGAACCGGAGAGCCCCATGAAAACAGTGTCCTTTACCCAGATGAAAGACGGCACCAAGGAGGATTACGATCTTCTGGCGGAAGCCGAGAAACCGTACATCGCCCTGACCGCTGACCGTGTTCTGGCGGAACTGCGCCGCCAGGGAGAAGACACCCTGTCCGGCTACAAGATCACGCGCAAGGACCACGGCCTTCAGGCCGCCACCCGCGCCCGGCGGGAAGGCGCGGATATCGACTGGATCGTCGGAGCATTGCTGCACGATATCGGCGACGGCCTTGCCCCGCAAAACCATGACCGCTTTTCCGCAGAAGTTATCAGGCCCTACGTACGCGACGAAGTCGCCTGGGTGGTGGAGCACCACGGCATTTTCCAGATGCTCTATTACGGACGCCACTACGGTTGGGACGAAAACGCCCGCGACCGCTTCAAGGACCACATGCACTTTCAGGCCTGCGCCGATTTCTGCGAACGCTGGGATCAAAGCTCTTTCGATCCGGACTACCCGGCCGATCCGCTGGAAAGCTTCGAGCCGCTCGTGCGCGAGGTCTTCGCGCGCAAGGCCTATGATCCGGCGGTTATCCAGGAAGGGGTGTCCAGGGGCCTGCCGCCGCTCGGTTAACCGCCACAAACGACGCCATGGTCAACAGGAAGCTATCGGCCCGCACCTTTTCCGCAGGCCGCTGTGGCTCCGAGCCAAGACCGTTCAAACGATCCTGGACGGCGAAGCGACAAATACACTGACCCCGCCGGATCCTTGCGTGATGCAATCCGGCCGGGCAATCGACCCGAAAGGCTTCAGGGTTTGGCCGCGGGAACGACATCCGTCTCGATCGGGCCGACGAGCGTCTCGTCCTCGGAAGCCTTGGTGCCGAACGGAACCCAGCGCTTGAAAAATCCGCCGACGGTGCTGCCGCCGGACTGATCCTGGGCAGCATAAGCGGTCTCGACAGCAGTGCCCGGACGCCTTTGCGGTGGCTGCCCCTGCGTGGACGCGGTTTCGACCGCGGGCTCCTGCGAAGTCCCGGCCGGTGCCGCACCGGAAGACGCGGTTTCGGTGGTCTCGGCCTTGGCGGCCAGGCCGTCGCCGCCGCCGAGAGCCTCGGCGATGCGGTTGGAGCGCTCTTCCCAGCGCTGCTGGCGTTCCTCGCGAGCATTGAAACGGGCGGCCAACTGCTGGAATTTCTCGTTATCCTTGCGCTGCTTGGAGGAAACCGCCGAAGCAATCCGCGGACTGACCTTGTAATCCGGACATTTCGCGCTCGCCCGGAACGGTACCCCGGCAACGAGCGTGGTCGCGTCGAAGACATATTTCTTCTCGCAGACGGAGACCTGCGGCGGCGTCTGGGTAACCTCGAAGTGATCGTAGCCCACCTTGAGCATTTTCCAGAAGTCGAGGTGAGGACTGTCGCGGTGGCGGGCCAGATTCTCCGGGGTCATCTTGAACGGAAAGGCCTGGACCTGAAACGAGCGCTGACCGCCCTTGAAGCTGTCGCGCGCCATCGCGTAGATGTCCTGCACCTGTTCGTCGGTCATGGCATAGCAGCCGCGCGAGGAACAGGCGCCGTGCACCATAAGGTGGGACCCGGTGCGCCCATGGGACCGGTCGTAGGAATTCGGATAGCCCAGATTGAACGCCAGGTGGTAGCTCGAGTTCGGGTTCATCAGGGACGGCGTGATCTCGTAAAAGCCTTCCGGGGCCTGCCGGTCGCCTTCCTTGAACTTCGGCCCGAGCTTGCCAGACCACTTGCAGATTTCGAACTCTTCCAGGAGCTTGTATTTGCCGCTGCGCGTTTGCTTCCAGACCTCCAGTTCCGACTCTTCCTTGAAGATCCGGATCATGATCGGAGAGGTCGAGCTCATGTTGAGATCGGTCATTTTGCGTTTGATTGACGCACTGACCGGCCGCAGGTGTTTCGGTCCATAGCCGAATTCATCCGCCTGGCAGGCGGCAAGGAAGCTCGCGGCAAGAAGCGCGGCGCCGATTTTCGCGGCTTTCAGCCCGGTTGGCATTGGCAAGAAGCGCCGGAGGACCATGTTACTTTCCCAACTGAACGGAAACCGATGCAAACCCGAAACGGGGCGCTCCAAGAGCGGGGCACCTTGTGCGGACTGCTCGCCATCCTGCGTATCGCCCCCGCGCAAGGCTAGGGAATGATGGTTGACGATAGGTTACCGAAACCGTCTTGTCACCGCGAAGCACATTCTGGTGAAAGGCAAGACCGCAGCACGCCCCGGCACAGAAGCCATTTCGACCCGGACTGACATGACGGCCAATTCTGGCCACACGATGGCGAAGATGCCGCCTCAATCGCCACATCTTACTGAAGACTGGGGGAAATCCCGGATCAGCGCCGCCTTTCGGCCCGGATCAGGAGAGATTTCTGCCGATCGCGACGAATTTTTCTCTGCGGTGCTTGCGCAACGCGTCGGGTGCCAGCCCCTCAAGATCCTTCAGAGCGGCCTCGATTGCCTTGCCCGCGTTGTCGATCACGATCTCGCGCGCCCGATGCGCACCGCCGACAGGCTCGTTGACGATGAGATCGATGACACCAAGCTGTTTCAGGTCCTGGGCGGTGATCTTGAGCGCCGTTGCCGCATCCTGCGCCTTGGCGCTGTCGCGCCACAGGATGGACGCCGCGCCCTCGGGCGAAATGACGGAATAGATCGCATGTTCCATCATCAGGACCTTGTTGGCGGTCGCGACCGCGATCGCGCCGCCGGAGCCGCCTTCGCCGATCACCACGGCAACCGACGGAATACCAAGGCCGAGCCCGACATCGGTGGAGCGGGCAATCGCTTCCGACTGGCCGCGTTCTTCGGCGCCACGGCCGGGGTAGGCGCCGGACGTATCGACAAAGCTGATCAGCGGCAGGGCGAAGCGCTCCGCCATTTCCATGACCCGGACCGCCTTGCGGTAGCCTTCCGGACGCACCATGCCGAAATTGTGCTTAAGGCGCGTTTCCGTGTCGTGGCCCTTTTCCTGGGCCAGAACGGCGACCGATTGACCTCGGAACCGGCCGATGCCGGCGATCAGCGCATGGTCCTCGGCGAATTTCCGATCACCGGCAAGCGGCGTGAAGTCCTCGATGAGGCCCGCGACGTATTCGACGGCGTGCGGCCGGTCCGGGTGGCGCGCGACCAGCGTCTTCTGCCAGGGCGTCAGCTTGGCGTAGATTTCCTGCAGGGTCTGGGACGATTTTGTTTTCAGCCGCTCGATTTCGTCGTCGACATTTACAGCTTCTCCGTCCTCGGCCAACGCCCGGAGTTCCTGGATTTTTCCTTCGATATCCGCGACGGATTTCTCAAATTCCAAATAGCTGTGCATGTACTCGCTCACCTGAAACAAGCCGGTTCCGCCAAAACCGCGGACGTTCCGAACCTGGGGCCTCCAGACACGACCCGTGTCCGGATGTAAGACTGTGCAGCGCTGTAACAAGAGTAGCTGACCGGCGCAAGTACAGCTATTCGGGGCTTTGGGGATTTGAAACGGACACCGGCGGCGCGACGGCCGCTGCCGGCGGACGGAAACGATCCCGAAGCAACGACCGGCCGAGAGTGTTCGATCGGAGGCAAATCGACGTCCGCCGATCTAGCGGCGGGCGGCCTGGTCGCTGCCTTCGCCCTCGATGTTGAGTTTGGAGGCTTCCACGAGTAGCCGGCCGTTCTTGGTATCGACCGCGATACGGTAGGGGATCAGCACATTGTTGCGGCCCATGGGTGCAACCCAGACCTCCATGTTGGCCTTGGCCATGTATTTGACCGAAGCCTTGGAGGGCCGATGGCCGGCGACCGGAACCCATTGGGCCTTGCAGACAACCACGGGACCGTCGTAACCGCGGCCGGAAACCTCTTTGGTCCCCTGATAGCTCAACTTGATATCGAAACGGGTCCAGCCGTCGAAGATCGGCAGCTTGCGGGAGCAGGCCTTCGGACCCAGGCTGTCCTTCGACCGCCGCACCGGCATGACGGCCGCGCTCAAGGGATCGATGGCGTTGCGCGTATGGCTCTTGGTGACCTTGATGCGCTCTGGGTTCGGCTTGAACTGCGGCGCCACCTCCATCGAGCGGATACTCCCCGACCCCTGGCTCAGGTTTACGAAGAAGTCCAGATTGGCCGCGTGGGAAGCCATTCGGTATTTCGATGGCACGACCTTCGAGCCGACCAGCCAGCCGGATGCCTCCGCGCCGCCCTTACCGGTGGAAAAAAGCGTGCCGATCCCGGCCGGTTCGACATTCACTTTCGCGGAATAGGCATTGCCTTGCATGACCAGGGAAAGAGTTCCCCGACCGATCTTGAAGCCGGCGACGGAGATTGAATAAAGGCCGCCGATACTCGATTTCTTTGCCTCCGCCGGTGAAATCAGCAGGGCGCTCGCGAGCATCGGCAGGGCGATCAGCCGCCCGAAAGACGTCAAACCAAACACTTCTAAAACCTCCGCACTGCCAGGCCGGCAGAGAAATGCGCCCCCGCGCCTCAAATTCCGTATGGTAACAGTAGCACAAATCACCGCCGCTGAACGCCATCAATCATTCTAAATTATGGTAACTCAGTGGTTAACGGATGACGCTTGTTCCCATAAAAGCATCGAATCGCGCCAATCCGTCCGAGGTGTCTTGACGTTCGCACGCTCTGCCAGTATAGCGGAGCAACTTTTTCCGAGAAATGCCGGAGACGTTGTCGCCGGACCCCTGGTCCGCGCCGGTTCCGGTTTGATCTTGCTGGGTTCCAACAGTAACGGCCCAGCCGCGAAAACAAAAGGTGATAAAATGGCACGCCGTTGCGAACTCTCCGGTAAAGACGTGATGACGGGTAACAACGTCTCGCACGCTAACAACAAGTCCCGCCGTCGGTTCCTGCCGAACCTGTGCAACGTGTCCCTGATCAGCGACACGCTGGGCGAGACCTTCAAACTGAAAGTCAGCGCGCATGCGCTGCGCTCCGTCGAGCATCGCGGCGGTCTGGACGCCTACCTCATGAAGGCATCCGACGACCAGCTCTCCGACGCCGCCCGCAAGATCAAAATCAGCATCAAGCGCAAGCAGGCCGAAGCCGCTGCCGCTTAAGCCTCAGGGGCAGAAAATGTCAGAGACCCGGAGTTTCTCCGTGGGCCATTACGCCATCGCGATCCTCGCGATGGCGCTTGTCGTTGTGGCCTCCAACTACCTCGTCCAGTTCCCTGTCGAGCACGTGATCGGCGGCGTCAACCTCGCCGACACGCTGACATGGGGCGCTTTCACCTATCCGGTCGCCTTTCTGGTCACCGACCTCACCAATCGCCGCTTCGGACCTCAAGCGGCGCGCAAGGTGGTCCTGTCCGGCTTTCTGCTGGCGATCGTTATTCCCCTGATCTTCTGGTCGCTCGACGGGACATTCACAACGCCGCGCATTCTGATTGCCTCTGGCACGGCCTTTCTCGTGGCCCAGCTTCTGGATGTTACGATATTCAACCGGCTGCGCCAGCTGACCTGGTGGAAGGCACCGATCACATCTTCTCTGGTCGGCTCGGCAATCGACACGGTCCTGTTCTTCGGCATCGCCTTTGCCGCGAGCTTCGCTTTCGTCGACGTGTTGTTCGCCATGGAAGACGGGTCTCTCGCGTTCCCGGTGCCTTTCCTCGGCATTGGCGGCGACGTCCAGACCCCGCTGTGGATCTCCCTGGCCGCCGGGGACTTCCTGGTGAAAATGCTCGTCGCTGTGGCCCTGCTGGCGCCCTACCGGATCGTCCTCGGCCTCTTTCAGCCCGCGCCGAGCGGCTCGGCCGCGTAAAACCGGGGCAGAAACGCCCGACACACCAGACAAAGGCGCCGTCATGGCGCCTTTTTCATGTTGGGTGCAAGAACACGAGCCCTGTGAATGGTGGCCGGTCGTAGAGCCAGTCGCGATTAACTGGAAAGGTTTTGCAACGCGACTTGCTTCTAGGCCGCCGTTTCCAGCTGTCGCAAACGAGCGCGGAGCTCCGCTTCACCGATCAGGCCACCCTCTTCGTCTCTATACCCGATGGACCCCAGAACCTCTTCGCCCTGCCACTTGAGTTCAATGGCGCGCCGTTCCGGCTTTCGAGCGAATTCGGCTATGAAGCGATTGATCCGGGTGAGCAGGCCGAGACTGGATGAGGCCGCGGAAACCACGGCGGCGTAGTAATAGGGCTGGCCGTGCAGGTTCCCCGGCAGCACGTCGATCTTGCCGTGCCAACGGCTCTCGGGCGCGGTCGCGGCCCAGTGGAAGATCGGCCGGTCTACGCAGAAGCCGTCCACGACCCCTTCCACCAGGGCGTCGTGAAGCCGGCTCTGGTCGTTGAAGGCGATCAGGTTTGCCAGACGGATGTGACCGCCGGGCTTTTCCCTGTTGTCCTCCCAGCGCACACCGGCAGCCTCCAGAACATCGAACGCCCCTGGATCGTTGATCACCCCGACCGACAATCCCTCGAGATCCCGCAAGCCCCCGATACGGCTGTCGCCGGCACGGCGGCAGAGGACGAAGGGGAGCCAGGTATAGGTCTCCGACCAGGCCACCCGATGAAAGCTGGGGCTCGGCGGCATCGCGCTCCAGACGACATCGACCGGCGCTTCCTCGTCCTTTCTCCCGAGATGCAGCAGTTCGGTCAGATCGCTCCATGGATGCTCGACGAACTCGCAGCGCACCCCGAGCCATGTCGCGAAAGCCTCCGCGTAGTCGACATCGAGCCCCTCCAGCCGGCCACCCGGTTTCTGCCGAAAGGACAGGCCGACAAAGGACGGCTCGATGCCGACCCGGAGAACCTTGCGCTTGCGGATCTCTTCGAGAAGATCGAACTCCTCGTCGAATGCGATATGCCTTTTCCGGCCCAGTCGGGCCATCTCGGTCAAAGCCGCTGCGGGCGTGTCGCAGGCCTGCGCGGTTGCCTTCGTGAGGTCGGACAGCCGGGACAGCTTGTTGTCGACCCGGACGATCGCCCTATCGCTCTCCTGCAACATTTCGCCAAGCAACAGCTGATGCCGGTCGAGTTCGGCGATCTGTCCACGCACGGTTTCCATCGAAGCCGCGATATCGGCAAGACTGTCGCCCATACCGCCGCCCAGGTCCGACAGGCGATTGGACAGGGTTTCGGATGTCTCGACCAGCGCGTCGGACACCGCCGACAGATCGAGACGTTTGTTGGCCTCTTCCGCGGCCGCCGCGCTCCGGTCGGCCAACTGCCCGACCTCGTTCGCCACTACGGCAAACCCGCGGCCGGCCTCGCCGGCGCGGGCCGCCTCGATCCGGGCGTTGAGGGAGAGCAAGCGGGTCTCCTGAGCGATATCGATGATCGCCTTCAACACATCGCGGGTGTTGACAGAGGCGGCGTCGATCTCCTTGCGAAGCTGCTCGAGGCTCTGCGCCGTTTGCCGGTTGATATCGCCGATATCCGTCTCGGCCTGCGCGGAACAGTCCGTGACCTTAGCCGTTGCGCCGTTGATCTCCGTCACCGCAACTTCGAACAGGCGGTAGAGATTGCCCGACCGCGCCCGGATTTCCCCGATCTGCCGGCGCAGGTCGCGGAAACTGGTCCCGCAATAGACGAGAAGATCCAGGGAACGCTGGCTTATGCCGGAGACGACCCTGAGAAGACTTGCAAGAGAATCGGCCATGAATCACCCCCTTGCGTGCAACAATGTTGGCCGCTCCAAAAAATTTAAAGCAAAAATAGTAGTTTCTTCTGCTGCAATTTCAGGCAGATTACCCTGCATTTACAGACTGTTAACTTGGGAACCCATCGACCCGGCAGAAGTCGGGTCTGGCAAGACAACCGGATAGATCCCTCCCCGCCTGGAACAGGCCCCGCCGTCTTGCCAAGCAGTTTTCCGGAAACCGTCAGTGCACCGCCAGATGAAACAGAGCGTTTCCTTTCCACTCAAGCGTGCCGCACTGAGCCTGTAAAACATTTAGTTCAGTCTTTAGCGCCAACCGTTAGATATCCTTAAATTTTACAGGTCTAGAATTACCGGATACAGGGCAAGCGCATGCGAAAGCCAAATGGCTTTCAAGATATTGGATTGGAAACGGCGTTGTTTTCTAACCTAATAAATGCCCTGATCATGAATTCCGACCCGTTCTTGGAAATGCGGGAGGAGCTTTCGCTTATCGGCCAGTATTTCAGGGAGAACCCACCCGAGCTCGTTGTTGGCAGCGGGGCGATGTTCTACCTGCCGGGCTTCTGGCGCGATCCCATTCAGCGGGAAATTTTCAAGTCGAAGAACTATTTCGACTTCGACGAACTGCGCACGCTGGACCGCTATGTCCCGGACGAAGCCGTCATCCTGGACATCGGCGCGAACATCGGAAACCACAGTCTTTACTGGGGCGTGGAACGCGAGGCTCTGCGCATCCATGCTTTCGAACCTTCCGAAAACAGGTTCCGGCTCCTGGAAAAGATCGTTGAGGCCAATCAGCTCCAGGACTGCGTCAAGCTGCACAATCTCGGCGTTGCAGGGGAGCCGGGACGTGCCAGCTGCCTGCCGGCGAACAGGAAAACCGGCACATCGACACGTCTGCGAAAAGATGAGGCTGGCCCGATACGGTTGCTGCCCCTGGATTCCGTCGAACTCGACCTCGAATCCCTGGATCTTATCAAGGTCGACGCTGATGGTTTCGAGCTGGAGGCCCTGGCCGGAGCTCGCGACACGATTGAAAAATTCTCGCCGGCAATCGTCGTCAGAGCGGTTGGACTGGCCCTACCCAAGGTCGACCATTTTCTGAGCGAGCTGAATTATCGGCGAGAGGAAAATATCGGCTGGTCGACCTATGTTTACACACGAGCGGTTAAAGCGCCCGAAACCGACGCTCCCGACGAGACCGGTGCAACCCGGCTTGCGGTGGCAAGCACATGATGCGTGCGGTGGATCGGCAGCCTTGTCGATCAGCAGAAGACCATACGTTCAGTTCGACACAAATGTGCAGCGCCCGACATCGCGCGGACGGAGACGGCCAGCCTTGAGATCGCTTAACTGAGCTGCATCCGTTTTGGTGACGCCCTGATGCTTATGATAGGCTTCGCGGTCGACTTTCAGCATTCGGCCGGAAGTCGGAATAAGAATCACCATCCCCGTTTCGCCGACATAGGTAACTCCACCCCTTGCCTGGCAGAAAATCCGCTTTCCATCACCTGATAAATACCACCCGGCCGATCCGGAAGCGCTTTGGGTCAAGCTTCCGGTTTTATAACCTTGGGATTTCAGAACTTCGTACCTGCTGGAGCTACCTCCAGCCGTCTGACAGGCTGCCAGAACGCAGGCAACCGCACCGAAGAAAATGCAATCATTGAATTGTTTAGGGAACAAGTAATGCCTCAAAAACTTTTAAATACGGGTCACCTTCCTGAACACAATCCATGGATGAATGAAATTACCTATTCATTCAACCGAAACCGCAAAAAAAGCGTCCGCTGCATCAGGGACCGGTTGTCGTCGGAGACAAGCGTGAGGATCGTCTCCCCGGCCTCCGTCCGGTGCACGGCAAGCGCTTCCATGTTGTCGATCTGGTAGCCGAAATCGGCCTCCAGAAGCAGTTCGCCCTCAAGCACCGCACCGGCCTTGATTTCCGCCGCCTCGAAACGGCGCAGGCGGAGGCCGATCAGGTCCATCAGATTGAAGCGGCGCTCCATCACGAGGAGGTCTCCGTCCGGCAGAAACGCGGCGTCGGTCGCATCGAACCGGTCATGACGGCGGATCCTGAAACGGCCCGTGCCATCGGGGCCAAGAATGAAACCGCTCAGATCGTGCAGATCGCTCGGCGCGCTCTCCGCAATCGCCAGCAGCTTGCCCGCCAGAGCCCCCCCGGCGGGCGCCGCCGCAAGGGATTCCAGGCCCTTGTTGAGCGGCAGATCGCGAATGTCCTTAGGCAGCGCCAGTTCACCCTTCATCCTCTCGGTGCCGGTTTTCAGAGGCCAGGGATAGCGGTAGACCGTGTTTCTTTTTTCCGCGCTCACGTAAAGGCCCGACGCCGCCAGGGTCAGGGCCTCGGTATCGTGCCCCCAGCGCGCCTTGAGCGTTTTTCCGTCGGCGCCCAGGAGCGGAGCGTATCTGAGGTTCGAAATTCCGAGCGGCTTTCCGTCCGTCGTTTGCTCGACGTCGCCCGCGACCCAATGCCCGTTGTCTGTCACGGCGAGAAAACCGTTGCCGTCCTCAAGACTGATCAGGCCGGAGAGGCCGCCCACCTGCCGGTCGGAGGCGAGAAGCTCCAGACCGCCGAGAAAGGTCAGCTTTCCGAACCGCGTGTCGTCATGGCCGATGCGGAAAGTCTCGATCGGTCTCGTCCGGACCCGGACCGTCTTGCCGTCGGCAAGGATGCTTTCGGCTAAGGCGCTCACCGGGTACACGAAAAGGGCGATGGCGCCGATCACGGCCGCAAGATATCGCCCGAGACGGCTGCAAAGGAAAGAGCGTCCCACGGTCAGGATCTTATCGTCACCTGTGCGCCGCGCGGCGGCGACCGCGCGTATTGAACGGCTGTTGCACCACTTCGTCGTCGAACAGATCGGCCAGCTGATCGGTCATGGCGCCCGCGAGCTCCTCCGCATCCACGATGGTGACGGCCCGACGGTAGTAGCGGGTCACGTCGTGACCGATGCCTATGGCGATCAGCTCCACCGGCGAACGGGTCTCGATCTCCTCGATCACGTAGCGCAGATGCCGTTCCAGATAATTGCCCGGGTTGACCGACAGAGTCGTGTCGTCGACAGGCGCACCGTCGGAGATCATCATCAGGATGCGCCGCTGCTCGGGTCTCGCCAGCAGGCGCTCATGCGCCCAGAGCAGGGCCTCGCCGTCGATGTTTTCCTTCAGGAGCCCTTCGCGCATCATCAGGCCGAGATTGCGCCGCGCGCGCCGCCACGGCGCGTCGGCGGACTTGTAGATAATGTGGCGCAGGTCATTCAGGCGGCCCGGCGTCGGCGGTTTGCCTGCGCCAATCCAGCTCTCCCGCGACTGACCGCCTTTCCAGGCCTTGGTGGTGAACCCGAGGATCTCCACCTTCACCCCGCAGCGCTCCAGCGTGCGGGCCAGGATATCGGCACAGGTGGCGGCGACCGTGATCGGCCTGCCGCGCATGGACCCGGAATTGTCGAGCAGCAGCGTTACCACGGTGTCGCGGAAATTCGTGTCGCGTTCCTGCTTGAAGGCCAGCGGCGACATCGGATCGGTGACCGCCCGGGTGAGGCGGGCCGTGTCCAGAAGCCCTTCCTCGAGATCGAAATCCCAGGAGCGGTTCTGCTGCGCCATCAGCTTGCGCTGCAACCGGTTGGCAAGCCGTGCGACCGCCCCCTGCAGATGGGTGAGCTGCTTGTCCAGAAAGCCGCGCAGCCGGTCCAGCTCCGCCGTATCGCACAGCTCTTCCGCTGTGACCGTCTCGTCGAACTGGAGAGTGAAGACCCGGTAATCCGTTTCCGGGCGGTTGGAAAAAGGCAGATCCTGACGCTGCCGGTCGCCCGGCTCCTCGGACTCCTCGTCCATGTCCTGATCGGCGAAATCCTCCATGTCCGCCTCGGCGGCTTCCGTATCGCCGCTGTCCTGCTCCTCGCCGGACAGTTCCATTTCCTGAGGCGCGGCTTCCTGGTCGCCACCATCTTCTTCGTTGTCGTCGCCGGCTTCCGCTTCGTCGTTGTTGCCCTGATCCTCGTTCTGTTCCGGATCGGTGTCCTCGTCGTGGTCGCCGAGTTCGTCGGCCATGTCGAGGGATTTCAGGACATCCCGCAGGCGTTCCGCGAACTGGGTCTGGTCCTCGACCTCCGCCTCGAGCCTGTCGAGGTCGGCGCCGGCCTTGTCCTCGATCCAGCCGCGCCACATGTCGACGAGCTTCTTCGCGCTTTCCGGAGGTTCGGACCCGGTCAGCCGCTCGCGCACCATCAGCGAGAGCGCGTCCTGAAGCGGCGCTTCCTCCCGGCTGGAGATATCCGGCGCGCCGGACTTGCGGAACCGGTCGTCGAGCATCACCGCCAGATTGTCAGCGACGCCCTGCATTCTCCGGGCGCCGACGGCCTCGCAGCGGGCCTGCTCCACGGCTTCGAAAATGGCCCGGGCATCCGGGCCCTGGGGCATGTTGCGGGCGTGAACCGCCTTGTCGTGGCAGGCAATGCGCAGAGCCATGGAATCAGACAGCCCGCGCGTGACCGCCACATCGCGCGGTGAGAGCTTGCGCGGCGGTTCCGGCAGGCGCGCCGATTGCCCGGACAGGCCCGGGCGATCGCCGGAAAAGACAACCTCCAGCTCCGGCTCTCCGGATATGGCCCGCATGGTTCCGGTCACCGACTGCTTGAACGGTTCGGTGGTTGGAGCGGGCTTGTTGCCCGGAAGTGAATTGCTGCCCGGCCGCGCCACGGTTCGACCCTCAGCTCATGACGACGTTGACGGCGGATTCCGGAAGCTCTTCCCCGAAACAGCGCTGATAGAATTCAGCCACGAGGGACTGCTCCATGTCGTCGCATTTGTTCAGGAAGGTCAGGCGGAACGAGAAGCCGACATCGCCGAAAATATCGGCGTTTTCGGCCCAGGTGATGACCGTGCGCGGGCTCATCACCGTGGACAGGTCGCCATTGACGAAGGCATTCCGGGTCATGTCCGCGAGCCGCACCATCTTGGAAACGGTGTTGCGGCCTTCGTCGGTCTGGAAGTGTTTCGCCTTGGCCAGGACGATGTCGACCTCGTTGTCATGCGGCAGGTAGTTCAGCGTGGTGACGATCGACCAGCGGTCCATCTGGGCCTGGTTGATCTGCTGCGTGCCGTGATAAAGCCCGGAGGTATCGCCGAGGCCGACCGTGTTGGCGGTCGCGAACAGCCGGAACGCGGCATGGGGACGGATCACCCGGCTCTGGTCGAGAAGCGTCAGGCGGCCGGAGGATTCGAGAATGCGCTGGATCACGAACATCACGTCCGGACGGCCGGCGTCATATTCGTCGAAGACCAGCGCGACATTGTGCTGATAGGCCCAGGGCAGGATACCGTCCTTGAATTCGGTGACCTGCTTGCCGTCCTTGAGAACGATGGCATCCTTGCCGACAAGGTCGATACGCGAAATATGGCTGTCCAGGTTGACGCGGATACAGGGCCAGTTGAGACGCGCCGCCACCTGCTCGATGTGCGTCGATTTGCCCGTGCCGTGATAGCCGGTCACCATCACGCGCCGGTTGTGCGCGAAGCCCGCAAGGATCGCCAGGGTGGTCGCCCGGTCGAAAAGATAGTCCTCGTCACGTTCCGGCACATGCTCAGACGGGGCCGAGAAGGCCGGAACCTTGAGGTTGGACTTGAAGCCAAACACCTCTTCAACGGAAATCTCAATGTCCGGCATGGCCATGGCCGCGGTCGTCGTCTCAGTCATCAGTCCTCCGCTATCCCGGTGCTTTGCCGGGAAGGGTCGTTTGGAAACTGCGGACAGGGATCTATCCGCTCAGGGTGTGAACTCTATAGAAATCCGGCTTTCTTCAGGACGTTATAGGCCTGAATGATTTCCCGCAGGCGGTCTTCGGAAGACCTGTCGCCGCCATTGGCATCCGGATGGTTCAATTTTACAAGCTCCTTATAACGCGCTTTGATTTCGTCGCCACGCGCCGTGTAAGGCAGATTGAGCACATCCAGGGACCGTTTTTCAAGCGTTAGAAGCTTTCTTTGCCGCGGACGCCGCACCTGCTCGTTCCGCCGCTGCGCGTTGGAGCGCATGTTCGCACGGGCGTCGAAGCCGTCCGGACCGTTCGCCGCCTGCCGGTTCACACCCATCTTCCAGGTCGGCCGGTGCCCTGTGAGGCTGTCCTTCTGGTAGGACCGGACGTCATCGTCCTCCATCCCCACGAAGTAATTGTAAGACTTGTTGTATTCCCGCACATGGTCGACGCAGAAATTGAAATACTCGCCCTCCCGGTCGCGCCCCTTCGGCGCCCGGTGCATGCCCGGCCGATTGCATCCGGGGTAATCGCAAACCGGATGCCGGTCCTGCTCAACCCGCTCCTTGTCCGGTTTGACCCGGATGCTGTCGAATATTTTTGAATCCAGTTTCATCCTGCCGAATATCGAATTCCCTGGGCCAGCGGGCAAGCCGAGGCGCGTTGCATTGTTTCGGTGTCCAAAGTTAATTTGCCCGGATCGCCTTCTGAAACCGGGAAGCCCGGAATAGTATCAGGCACAAAGTACCGAGAACAGACTTGACCTTTCAAAACACGGGGCTACGTGGAAATCATGAGCATGAGACAAACCATCGCCGACAAGCTGACCGCCGCTTACGCCCCTTCGGTCCTGAACGTCATTGACGAGTCCGACCGGCATGCCGGCCACGGCGGCTGGCGCGAGGGCGGGGAAACCCACTTTCGCGTGCAGATCGCTTCAAGCGCCTTCGAGGGCATGAACCGTCTGGCGCGCCACCGGGCGATCAACGATCTGCTTGCGGAGGAACTGGCCAACGGCGTCCACGCGCTTGCCCTGGAAATCCGCTCCGACAGCGAACCGGATCCGCGCGCGGCCTGAAGCTGTCAAGACGGCGCGGGAGCGCTCGCGCGGGCCGGTTCCGCGCCTGCAACGGGACGTGTCGGTCCGAGAGGCATGATCCTGAGCCTGGTGATCCGGTTCTTTTCCCGGCGCAGCACCGTGAAGCGAAAGCCGTGAAAGGTGAAGATCTGGCGCTCCTCGGGGATCATGCGCGCCTCGTGAATGACCAGCCCGGCGATCGTTGTCGCCTCGTCGTCCGGCAGGCTCCAGTCGGCGGCCCTGTTGAGGTCCCGGATCGGCACGGACCCGTCCACGATCATGGAGCCGTCGGCCTGCGGCCGGAGGCCTTCGAGGTCCAGGTCGTGCTCGTCGGCGATCTCGCCGACAATCTCCTCAAGAATGTCCTCCAGCGTCACCAGCCCCATCACCTCGCCGTATTCGTCCACGACGAGCGCGAAATGGGCCTTGTGCCGCAGAAAGGCATTGAGCTGATCCTGCAGGCTGGTCGTATCCGGCACAAACCAGGCCGGCGCCGCGATGTCCAGAATATCGATCTTGCCCGCGTCGCCACCGGCTGCGTGAAGGGCGCGCAGAAGATCCTTGGCGTGAAGCACGCCGACGAAATTGTCGCTTTTCTCGCGCCACAACGGCAGGCGGGTGTAGGGCGAGGCCAGCGCCGCGTCGACCAGCTTGGCCGGCTCCTCGTCGACATTGAGCGCGACCATGTTGGTCCGGTGAACCATGACGTCGGAAACCTCGAGCTCCGCGAGATCCAGAAGACCGCCGAGCCTGTCCCGCTCGCCTTTCTCAAGACCGCCTTCGATGTGCTGCAGATCGACCGCGCCACGCAATTCCTCATGGGCCGAAAGCCCGGACGTATCGTCCCCCACATTGACGCCGACCAGACGCAGAAGGATTCGAACGATCCATTCCACACCGACCACCACCGGCCCGAAGACGCCGACGACGACGCGTACCACCGGAGACACCCTCAGCGCGAACTGTTCCGGATTGGAGATCGC
Source organism: Roseibium aggregatum (assembly GCF_017309185.1). Classification (GTDB taxonomy): domain Bacteria; phylum Pseudomonadota; class Alphaproteobacteria; order Rhizobiales; family Stappiaceae; genus Roseibium; species Roseibium aggregatum_B. The sequence goes on from NZ_JAEKJZ010000009.1 coordinate 158,561, forward strand.
CCAGGTTTTTGGCAGGACTTCCGCAAAAATCAGCACCAGCGCGGTCATGACCAGGGTCGCCAGGGCGACACCGGCCTCGCCGAACAGGTTCAGAAACACGCTGGTCGCCAGCGCGGAGGCCAGGATGTTGACAAGATTGTTGCCAAGCAGCAGCGCGCCGATCAGCCGCTCGCGCGAGGCGATCAGGCGGCTCACGACGCGCGCGCGCCAGTCGCCCTTTTTCTCCAGATGGTGCATCCGCGCCCGCGAGGCCGCGGTCAGCGCGGTTTCCGAACCGGAAAAGAACCCCGACAGGAACAAGAGCAGGATGATGGCGGCGATCGCCAGCCAGAGAGCCGTGTCCGTCATGCCTGAAGTTTCTCCTTGAGGAAGTCGGCGACCAGCGCGGGATCGACGCCCTTTTCGACAAAGGCCTCGCCGATGCCGCGGGTCAGAATGAAGGTCAGCGCGCCCCGGCTGACCTTCTTGTCCTGTGCGATGATGTCCATGAAGGTATCGGCAGGCGGCAGCTGCCCCGGAATGTCCTGGATCCGGACCGGCAGGCCGACATCGCTCAGATGCCTGTGCACGCGTTCGACGGTCTCTCCGCCAACCAGCCCCAGACGCTCGGAGAATTCGTGCGCCAGCATCATGCCGATAGCGACCCCCTCACCGTGAACGAGACGCTCGGTTTCATAGGAAACGGCCGATTCCAGCGCGTGTCCGAAGGTATGGCCGAGATTGAGGAGCGCGCGCTTGCCCGATTCCAGTTCGTCGGCGGCAACAACATCCGCCTTGGCCTGGCAGGAACGGGCGACCGCTTCGTCGCGCTCCGGCCCGCCGTCGAAGACCGCCTTCCAGTTCTGCTCGAGCCAGGCGAAGAACGCCGCGTCGCCCAGAAGGCCGTATTTCGCGACCTCGGCGTATCCCGCGCGGAAATCGCGAAGCGGGAGCGTGTCGAGAATGGCGGTATCGGCCAGAACCAGCGCAGGCTGGTAGAAAGCGCCGATCAGGTTCTTGCCGTAGCGCGTGTTGATGCCGGTCTTGCCACCGACCGAGCTGTCAACCTGCGCCAGCAGGGTTGTCGGTACTTGCACGAAGGCCATGCCCCGGCGGACGCTGGCCGCGACGAAGCCGGCCAGATCGCCCGTCACCCCACCGCCCAGTGCAACCACCGCGTCGCCCCGCTCGAGCCTTGCGCCAAGCACCTCGTTGCACAGCCGTTCGAATTCGGAGAAACACTTGGTACTTTCGCCCGGCGGCACGGTCAGAACCGTGTGTTGCAGACCGGCCGCATCGAGGCTCGCCGAAATCCGATCCATATGCAGCGCAGCGACGGTTTCGTCGGCGACGATCGCCAGACGCGCATCCGGCAGAACGCAAGCGATCTCGGCGCCGGCGCCGCCGGTCAGTCCGCGCCCGATCTTGATGTCATAGCTGCGCGCACCCAGGTCGACCCGGACATTCTGCAATTGGGAAGCTGTTTCGGTTACGGCCGTGTCTGTCATGTGTCGTTTCTTGAATCAGGAACTCAGGGTCTGCGGGGCGAAGTCCCCCGCCTCTTGAAGCAGATGATCCGCAAGCGTGGCGAGGATCTCGTCCACCACCACATCATGCGGCACCTCCTTGGAAACCACGGTCAATTCCGCCTTGGCATAAACCGGTTCCCGGTCGGCCATCAGTTTGCGCATCGTGCCTTCCGGATCCGGCGTTTGCAGCAAGGGACGGGTCGTACGCCTGCGCACGCGCGCCATGGCCGTCTGGAAATCCACCTTGAGCCAGATGGACAGACCGTGCGCGGCGATTTCCGCACGGGTCGCCGTGCTCATGAAGGCGCCTCCGCCCGTGGCCAGAACCAGAGGCCCCTCGCGCAAGAGCCGGGCAATCACCCGCTCTTCGCCGCTGCGAAAATAGGGTTCGCCATGCGCTGCGAAAATCTCCGCGATCGACATGTTGGCGGCCCGCTCTATCTCGGAATCCGCGTCGACGAAATCAAGCCCCAGACGCTGCGCCAAACGCTTGCCGATCGTCGACTTGCCGCAGCCCATGATGCCGACCAGCACGATCGAGCGCTCCCCGAGGCTTCGCACCAGGCGGGCAACATCCACATGCTTCGCTCTCCGGCCCGCGGAACTCTCCGGCAGGGGCCGTTTGTTTTCATCTCCTGTCATGGGCGCGTTTTAGCATATTCGCAAAAAAAGACACGGGGGATGTCCGGCAAGTCGACACCCGACAGGAACCTGCCGCGAAAATCAGGCCCCGGAGACCGAGAGCCGGCTCAGCGTTCTTTGAACGAGCGGCGTCTCCGGCCTGCAGCCGGGGCCTGAAAACGCCGCCCGCGCCATCGCCAGACCGGTTTCGATCGCGGTTTCGTCGCTGGTCTCTCGCAGATAGCCGTGAAGAAAGCCCGCGCAGAAGGCATCGCCTCCGCCCGACCGGTCCTGGATGTCCGCCGGCCTCGGCGCCACACGCACCACGGCGTCCGGACGATAGCTCGTGACGGAGGTTCCCGCCCGGGTCACCACCAGATGGTAGGACCGTTCAACTCCGTCCCGCGCCAGGAGGTCCTCCACCGGCGCATTGTCCGTCGCCCGGGCCAGCTCATCGTGATTCGTGAAGCACAAATCCAGACCGGAGACCATTTCCGGATCGTATGTTCCGTTCATATCCGTGGAAACAGATCGTCCGGAGAGTTCGTTCGGCCGGCCTTGCGCGAACAGCAGACGGAATACGGCGGGGGAGACATGGACATGTTCGAACCGGGAAAAATCGATCCGCTCGATCAGGTCATGCCACAACCGTCCCGACGCCGGCTGCCCGCCGCAGATCATGCTTTTGTCCGCTCCGATGCTGAAGATCGAGGCGACCGAAAGACCGCCTTCGGGATCGCTCGTAGAGAGAGAGACATCCACTCCGGCTCCCGCCAGGCAGTCGAGAGCAAAACGGGACAGGGGGTCCTGTCCGACAACGGTCGCGAAATGCACCTCGTGACCGAGGCGGGCGAGCCAATGAGCGGTATTCGCCGGGGAGCCGCCCCCGGACACGACGAGGCCGTCCGTGGGAAGCTTCTCATGCGGCCCGGGCAACCGCGGGACCCGGTAAAGGATGTCGAGCCCGGTGTTTCCGACGACGAGTATTCTGCTCATCTGTCCGCCTGACCCGTGAATGCCGCCATCACGTAGCGCTGCGCGGAAACGAAGACGACGATTGTCGGCAGGGCGGACAGCAGCGCCACCGCCATCGCGGGCCCCCAAAGCGGCTCCACGTCGTCGATCGAGGAGAAATACTTGATCCCGACCGCGAGCGTTTGTTTGTCCTGGGAATCGAGCACCAGCAGGGACCAGAGATAGATGTTCCACGCGCCCATGAAACTGATCACGGAAAGCGAAGCGATCGGCGACAGCACATTCGGAACGCCGAAATGCAGAAGCTGGCGGAAAGGGCCCGCGCCATCCATTCGAGCGGCCTCGAACATCGCGCCCGGCAATTGCCGGAACGCCTGGCGCATGAAGAAGACATAAAAGCCGATATAGGCAATCGACGGCACGATGACCGCGGTGAGCGTGTCGTACCAGCCGATGAGGGAGATCCCGACGTAAAGCGGCACGATGCCGATGGCTGTCGGAAACGTGAGCGTGGCAACGACGGTCCAGAACAGCACGTTTCGGAACTTGAACCGCATGTGAGCGAACGCAAATCCGGCGGGGACCGCGATCAGCATCTTTCCAAGCGTCACAAGACCGGCCACGACAATCGAATTCCACAGCCAGGCGCCCACGGGATAGCGGCGGAAAGCGTCCGTGAAATTGCTCAGCGTGGGATCGTCCGGCCAGAACCGGAACGCCTTGCTCAAGATGAGATCGTTCGGCGTGAAAGCCGTGGTCACCATCCAGAACAGCGGAAACACGGAAAAGAGCGCGACGGCGGCGAGAATCAGGTGCGAGAACAGCGCCGGCCCGGCCGCGCCCGGCATGTCAGCTTTCATAATGGACCCTCCTCTCGAACATCCGGACTTGCGCCCAGGTCACGATCAGGACGAGAAGAATGATCAGCACGGCGGAGGCGCTGGCCTGCCCGAACTGGAAAAACCTCAGGCCCCGCTCGAACATGTAATAGAGAACGTTAGTCGACTGACCGAAGGGACCGCCTTCCGTGAGCACGTCGATCGTCGCGGCGATATCGTCGAGAACGCTCATTGTCGTGGTTACGGCGACAAAAAAGAACGTGGGTGAGATCAACGGCAGTTCGACGGTCCAGAACGCCCGCCAGGACCCTGCCCCGTCGAGCTTCGCCGCTTCCATGACCGACCCCGGCACGCTGGCGAGTGCGGCGGCGAACAGGAGCATGTTCAAGCCGAAATTTTTCCAGAAACTGACGATGACGACGCACCACAACGCCAGGGACGGGTCGGAATACCAGCGGCTGGGGGCGAGACCGAACCAACCGAGCAGCGTATTGAAAAACCCGTTTGTCGGGTCGAACAGCCAAAGCCATGCCATCCCGGCGGTGGAATAGGCCAGCATCGTCGGCAGAAAAAGCGCCGCCTTGTAGGCGTTGGCGAGAAACGGTTTCCGGATGCGCAGAATGAGCGTCGCCAAAGCCAGAGGCACTGCGATCTGGGCTGGAATGAGAACCGCGCAGTAAAGAACTGTGTTCAGGAGCGCCGTTTGAAACTGGGGATCGCGCAGGATGACACGGTAATTGTCCAGACCGACGAATTTCATGTCCGGACTGATGAAGTTCCAGTCGGAGACGGAAAGGACGCCGGAAAAGACAACGGGTGCGTAAAGAAAGACCAGCACGAAAAGGATAGCTGGCCCCACCAGAATATAGGGGGCCAGCACCTTCAGCGTCGCACGCAGGGCAATCTGCATTCGAATTGGCTCAACCTGCCGAAATCAGCTGGGACAGTTCGGATTGAGCCTGGGCCATGGCCTGCTCGGGCGTGTCGACGCCTTCCAGAACGCGGGCAACCTTTTCGCGCCAGACGCTTTGACCTTCAAGACCGCGCTTGCCGGGCCAGATGGTCTCCGACGTCAGGCCGGCTTCGAGCTGGGCGACGGCCGCCGTCTGAAGCGGCTGAAGCGGAATGTCATGGACCGACGTGTTCAGGTAACCGACTTCCGACCAGATCAGCTGACCTTCGGGGGACGCGCAGAACTTGAGAAAGTCCATCGAGGCCTGGGCCAGTTCCTGCTCGCGTGCGTAGACTGCCAGGAAGTTGCCCCCGGAGTTCATGTTGCGCTTTCCGTCGAGGCTCGGGAACATGACGTCCTTGAACTCGATGTCGGAAGCCGCCGCCGTCGAAGCACGCGACGAGGACGTGGCGCAAATCGCGATATTGCCGGCGAACATTGCCTTTGCCTGCCCGCCGTAGTCCAGGTTCTTCCAGGCGCCGGACTTGACCGGTTCTGCGAAGGCCTTCATGCCGCGAATGGCTGCCGGGCTGTCGCAGACAACCGTTTCGCCATCCAGGATGAAGCCGCCCGCGTTCTGGACGTAGGCCTGCGAGGTCCATTCGTTGTTGGACAGGTCAAGCGCCGAACGGTAGGTCGGATGGCCCTTGCCACCGAGCGCCTTTTCGATCGTGTTGGCCTGCTCGAGCAGCCAGGCGTGATCGATGTCGAGCGGGATGTTTTCGTCCAGACCCGCCTCGCGCCACAGGTCCATATTGATCCAGGTTACCGGCGTGGACATGGCCCAGGGCAGGCCGATCAGCGCATTGTCGATGTTCACCAGCGAGCGGACGGACGGCTTGAACTGGGTAATGATCTCCTCGGCACTGGCCTCGTCGATGTCGAAGAAATCGCGTGCGCCAAGCGTGCGTTTGGCGAAATAGCCGAATTTCCAGCCGGTGATCATCATTTCCACCGGGTGGCCGGAAGCGATGGAGGCCATGGCCTTTGTGGCCATCTGCTCATAGTTTCCGTCGAAACGGTTGACGACCTTCACGCCCGTGCCCTTGGCGTTGTAGGCATCCACAACCTTCTGGAACGGACGATCCGAGCCCCAGGGGCTGGAGATCGTGATCGTCACGTCGTTGGCGAAAGCCCGGATGGGAAGAATGGACGCGGCGGCGAGGCCGGCGGCACCCATGGTGAAATTGCGGCGGTTAATATTGAATTCGGTCATTTCCGTCGTCTCCGAGGGGGAATGAGAACAAGGCTTGCTGTATACACAGCAGATGACCCGCCTGATTTAGCAAGTGCGTTTGATACATTTGTGTCAGTGATCTGGCAGATCGATGAAGATTGCCCCCCGCGATCGCCCACGGCCTTCGCGCTTGAGAGAGCCGCCGGGAATGTCCTAATACCAAGCGGCATTGCCCTTCGCTCGACTGACCGCCTTCCCGGGCCGGACCGACGAAGGAAGACCGCGCATGGGAAAGGACACTTTGTGAACGTCGACCAACGATTGCTTCGCCTGGCGCGCCAGCCCTATGCGGACAAACACACACAGTCCATCTGGATGCAGATCTACGACCGGCTGGGGGAGGCCGTTGAATCCGGCCTGTTGCCCGAAGGATCCCGTTTGCCCGGGGAAGACGATCTGGCGTCCATGTTCGGCGTGACGCGGGTGACCCTGAGGCGGGCTCTTTCCCTGCTGCAACATGAAGGCCGCCTCGTTTCCCGCAAAGGTGTCGGCGTGTTCGTCAGGTCGATCTCGGTTCGCTACGAGGTCAGGGAGACCGAGGCATTCAACATGGCCTTGAACGGCGCGGATTCCAGAATGGACGCCCTGTCGCTTGTTCGTAAGCCGGCCAGCGCGGACGCCGCCGAAGCCCTCGGCCTCAAGTCGGGAGAGGAAGTGACGGAAGTCCGCTTCATCCAGCACGCGCAATCGACGCCCTACTATTACGCCGTCAAGGAATTTCCGGTCTCGGTGATGCCGGAGTTCGCCCGGGACTATGAGAAGACCGGCTCCATTCTGGGCGCTTACGCGGCCGCCGGCATCGAGTCCTATCTGCGCACAGAAACCCGCATCACCGGAGATTTTGCCACGGAGGAAGAGGCCGACCTGTTGCACATTTCCCGCCAGGCCCCGGTGCTGCGGTCCCGCTCCGTCAACGAGGACAACACCGGCCGCGCCATCGAGTACAATCGCGGCTGCTGGCCGATGCTCAGCGTCGAGCTTGTCTTCAACAACAAAACACCCTTTGCCTGAGGCAACGCCTTGAGTCACCTTGCGCCCCAACCATGCAATTGGAACAATCCGGCTATCGATTCGCCGACCGGAGATACGCCGTGCCGACACTGACCCGCCTGCTGCTCGTGCTCATTTTGCTGGGTGGCCTCGGGTATGGCGCGATCTACGCCCTGGCGAACCTCGTCGAACCGCGCAAGCACGAGATCACAATCCGCGTAAAGAAGGACGGCTTTGGGCGTTAGGGTGCAATGGCGACCGGCTTCGACCTGGAAAATTTTCTGGAAATGCTCTCCGCCGAACGGGGCGCGGCGGAAAACACGCTTGCCGGCTACCGCCGGGATCTTGAGGACTTTTCAGGCTTTCTCGGCAAGACGAAACTTGCCGCAGCCACCTCGGAGCACATTTCCGCCTATATGAGCGACCTGACGCGGCGCGGTTTTGCCGAAAGCTCCCAGGCAAGACGTCTCTCCGCAGTCAGGCAGTTCTATAAATTCCTGTATGCAGAAGGCAACCGGGAGGACGACCCGACGCGAACGTTGTCGGCTCCGAAAAAGCGGGGCAGCCTGCCGAAGGTGCTCACCATGGAGGACGTCGACCGGCTGATCACCACCGCGCAAAACGAGTCGGAGAAGCCGCAGAAAACGCCGGCCGCGCGATTGCGCGCCCAGCGCATGTACACGCTGATCGAGGTCTTGTACGCGACGGGCCTGCGCGTTTCCGAACTCGTGTCCCTGCCCGTTTCCGCCGCGCTGAGAGACGCCCGCCTGATCGAAATCAGGGGCAAGGGCGGCAAGGAACGTCTCGTTCCGCTTTCCCCTGCCGCCCAGGCCGCCATGAAGGATTATGTCGGATTGCGCAAGGCCGAGGGCGCTTTTGAAAGAAGCCCGTGGCTGTTCCCCTCCCACGGAGACAGCGGCCACCTGACGCGGCAGCATTTCGGGCGGGAGCTGAAAGATCTGGCGATCCTGGCAGGTCTTGACGCCGCGAAGGTCTCGCCGCATGTGCTCCGCCATGCCTTCGCTTCGCACCTCCTGCAAAACGGCGCGGACCTGCGCGTGGTGCAGCAGCTTCTGGGACATGCGGATATCTCCACCACCCAGATCTATACCCATGTCCTGGACGAGCGCTTACGCGAGCTGGTGGAAAGCACCCATCCCCTGGCGCGGAAGTAACCGTGTTTCAAAGCCTCCACGAGGCCTGAAACAAGCTCTATTGCACCGCAGCAAACACCGCCCTACACTCCGCTGCCTAAAATTTTAGCATCGGACCCCGATACATGCTCCTGCCTGCTGGCGACTACGACACGCTGAGAACCCGTTTCCGCTGGGACATTCCGGACACCTACAACATCGCGGAAGCCGTCAGCGACATTTGGGCAAGCCGCGAGCCGGAACGGCTCGCCATCCGTCATATCCTGGCCGATGGCTCCCGGCAGGACTGGAGCTTCCTGGCCGTGAACCGGGCCGCAAACCGTCTTGCCAACGCGTTCCGGGAGATGGGCGTCAGAACGGGAGACAGGATTGCGCTTCTCCTCCCCCAGATCCCGCAAACCGCCATTGCCCATATCGCCGCCTACAAGATCGGTGCGGTCGCGGTTCCGCTCGCAGCCCTCTTCGGGCTGGAAGCCCTGCGCTACCGGCTGCAGGATTCCGGCGCCAGCGCCCTGGTGACGGACACCGCCGGCCTTGCAAAGCTGAGCGAAATCCGTGACAGCCTGCCAGGCCTCGGCCTCGTCGTTTCCGTGGACGGACCGGAAACGGGCGTTGCCTCCTTCGACGGTCTCCTGGCCGCAGCTTCGGACCGGTTCGATACGCTGAAAACCTCTCCGGACGATCCGGCGCTGATGATTTACACCTCCGGCACGACCGGCCAGCCCAAGGGCGTTCTGCACGGTCACAGGGTCCTCCTGGGCCACATGCCGGGGATTGAACTCTCCCAGAACTTCCTGGGCCAAGAGGGCGACCTGCTCTGGACGCCGGCCGACTGGGCCTGGGCCGGCGGGCTTTTGAACGCGCTCTTTCCCGCCCTTTCCCTCGGTGTGCCGGTGGTTTCGCACGCGGCGCGCAAATTCGATCCGGAATTCGCCTTCCAGCTTCTGGAACGGGAAGGCATCCGCAACGCCTTCATACCGCCGACGGCCTTGAAAATGCTGCGCTCGGTCGAAACGCCTGGAAGCCGGCACAAGCTGAACTGGCGCAGCGTCGGCTCCGCCGGCGAGGCCCTGGGACGGGAAACCTATGACTGGTTCGCCGAGGAATTCGGCTTTCCGGTGAACGAGTTCTACGGCCAGACCGAATGCAACGCGGTCCTCGGCTCCGCCGCGGCGATTGGCGTCAGCCGGTCCGGCGCCATCGGCAAGGCCATCCCCGGCCACGAGGTCGCCATCGTCGATGGCGAGGGCAATCCGCTGCCCCCGGACACCCTCGGCCAGATCGCCATCGCACGGCCGGACCCGGTCATGTTCCTGGAATACTGGAACAAGCCGGAGGGCACCCGGGAAAAATTTCTCGGGGACTGGATGATCACCGGCGACCAGGGCGTGATGGACGGTGACGGCTATGTCCACTTCGTCGGCCGCGACGACGATCTGATCACCTCGGCGAGCTACCGCATCGGTCCCGGTGAGATCGAGGACTGCCTTCTCAAGCATCCCGCCGTCGCGCTGGCCGCCGCCATCGGCAAGCCCGACCCCCTGCGCACGGAAATCGTCAAGGCCTATGTCGTCCTCAAACCGGGTGAAAAGCCAGGCCAGGCGTTGGAGGATGACATCAGGAGGTTTGTCCGCGACGGCCTGTCGGCCCATGAATATCCGCGCGAAATCGAGTTCGTGGGATCCCTGCCCATGACCACCACGGGAAAGATCATCCGTCGCGAATTGCGCGACAGGGAAACCGCGGCAGCCCCGGAACTGAAATAGACTATGCGGTCTTCAAGCGATCTCTGAGCGATCGCGCTGCCGAACGCAGGAACCGTTCCGCCGCCATGTCCGCAAGGCAAAGGTCTTGCCGGAGTTTGGCCGCGGCTCCGAAGGCGACCAGCAGCATCCCTGTCTCCAGTCGGCCGCGCCAGAGCGGCTCGATCATCGAATGGCCCGGAATGGCAAGCGAATCCGCCAGGCTGAACCCCGGGATCTCCAGGTTCTTCCGGAAGGTTTCCAGCACAAGCTGGGCACCCGGAGAATAGCGGGCATAGTCTTCGTCGAAGGCTATTTTCCAGGCAAAAACCGACCCGCGCTCGCTGAAGAGAACCAGAGCGGCGACAAGCTTGTCACCCGCCCACAACCGGTCGATCCGCAGGGCGTTTCTTTCGGCACTGTTCGCGATGGCCTGCCGGGCGAACGCAGCGGTTTCGGGCCGGCTTTTCAAGGCGGTGCCGCTACGCCCCTTCCAGCCGGCGGCTTCCAGGTCCAGAAACGTCTCGAAACCTTCGCGGGCGCTCGCCCCCTGAAGACTTTCGAACCGCGTTTCACCGTGTTCGCCAAGACGGCGCAGAAGACGGTTCATCTCCTTTCGGCGCTTGCCGCTGAAAGCCGTCTTGAACTGCTCCTCTCCTTGTCGTCCGCCAGTGTGGCAGGCCCGTTCGGATTGAGCGGTCACGACGATCCGTCCGCCCCCCGCCTCGAGCATTCTCTGCGCGGTTTCGGAAGTCAGCGGAAGATAGGGAACGGCCAGAACCTTTCCCGGACCGGCAGCCGCCTTCAGGAAAAGCTCGGGCGTTTCCGGCCCGGCCTCCGGGTGCAGCAAAGGTGTGCCGAGCGGGCTGTAGTCCGTCGCCCATGCCGTCTGAACCGGCAAGGCGAGCCCCAGCCGGCGGCGGCCGACGGGAGCCGCCATCCGCCACTCTCCGGTCGTCTTGTTCCGGACGGCAATCAGCCGGACGCTCTCGCCGTTCATTTCCTTCAGCAAGGGGCGCAGGAAGGAAGGCGAGAAAAAGGGGTTCGGATCGAGAGAGACCTCGCTTAGGCCCTGCCAGGCATCGAGCGGAAGCGCGCCGTCAAGCGGCTTCAGACAGCAAACCTCCAGCTCAGGGCTTTCAAGACTATCCAATCCGGCGATCCCTCGGTGTCAGCAACGACGACAGCACGAAAGTGGAGACACCCAGCTTGCGCCGGGCGGCCAGCGAGAGCGACGTGGCCTCGAAGATGATCGCGCAGCTTGTGGCGATTGCGGCGCCGGCAAGGCCGAGAAAGGGAATCAGAAGCAGATTGAAGACGACATTCAGTCCGAAGGTGACCGCATAGATGCCCGCACAGACCTTCTGGTGACCGGTCATGGTCAGCAACGCATCGGCCGGTCCGACGGAAGCACGCGCCAGGACGCCGATCATCAGAAGAGCAATCAGCGGAAAACCGCTTTCGAAACCGGAGCCGAAGAGGCGCAGGAGCAGAGGCGCGATCAGGAGCAATCCGGCGCCGACCGCCACGGACGGCCAGAACGTCCAGTGGGCCGCCATGCGCGCATAGCTCGCGAGACCGTCCGAATCCTTGCTCTGGGCGAATTTGGAGAACCGGTGCGCGGAGGCGGCCCGGACGGCGAAATAGACGAAATGCACCAGCGCCAGCGTTTTTGAAGCGGCGAAATAGACGGCCACCTCATCCGGATCGCGAAACAGGCTGACCATGATGACATCGGCGCTGGTGAGAAGCTGCAGGAAGCCTTCCACCATGAGCATCGGCATCGAAACGATCACCCAGGACCTCAACTCGATCCTGCGCGGCCCCGCCGGGATGACCGGAGCCAGCCGGCGTCCGAGATGCCCGTGCTGATAGGCGGCAACGAGAACGGTGGCGGACACGGCAGCGGTTACCGCGGTCAGCGCATTTGCCTGAAACCCCGCCAGAACGGCCGCAACCAGCAGAAAAAGGATCGTCAGCGGCCGCCAGATATAGGTCGGCAGCATCGCAAGCGAAATCCAGTCGAAACTGCGTGCGATGCCGTCCTGAACCTGACCGAACGAAAAGAAAGGCAGAGCCAGAAGAACGACGCTCAGCGGCAGGACATAGAACGGGTCGATGACCGGCCGGAACAAAAAGACAAGGCCGATCCCGGTCAGGGCGATCGCCGCGCCAAGGCCGAAGGCCGTCAGCCGGCCCGCGAACAGAAACCCCCTCAAGCCGCTCAGATCGCCCGATTGCCGGTATTCGGGAACGAACCGGCTCACCGATGTCGAAAAACCGCCACAGGACATCGCGCCCAGCACGATGACGAACGTCCAGGCAACGGAATAGACCCCGTAGTCATGCGCGCCCAGAAGCCGGGCCAGGACGATCTGCGAGAGATAGGCGAGCGCGGCACCCGCGATGCGCACCGCGAAAGTCGACAAGGCCATTCGGCTGGCCGCGCTGCCGTCCGTGCCGTCTCCCTTCAGAAACGCGATGACACGCTCGAGGGACAGGCCGCCCATCTGCGGCCAGGCAGCATCTTGCAACCGTTTTGTCCAGGAGGCGGCAGTGAAACGCACGAATGAGACCCTTGTGAGTAAAGTTCCGTATTTATGACCCCATGGGACTTAACATTCCGTGGCTTTTTGCGGGCGCCGGTCCAGACAACCTCGCGTGAACGGCACAATGCCTCGCCCTCTCCGCGGTTCCGGGACGATCGTATTTTTGCCGGTTTGCGGATCAGGCGGAGCGGCCGGGCACATCATCAACCATGAGTTGATTTACGATACGGCACAAAAACCACACGAAGAAAAATAACACACATTGCGAATGACTTAATGGTTTTAAATATTCCAAATCGTTCTCAAGTTTAGACTTTGCTTAACTGAGTTTCCGCATAATAGGGCATCTCGTTTCGTCGGAGTTGCTCAATGTCATTTTCCTTGAATAAGCTCTCGATCGGCCATCGCCTTTCGGGTCTTGTCATCCTGTTTGCCCTTGGACTTACCACCCTGATGGGTCTTGAGTCCTGGAACCAGTATAACGACCTCAGGGACCAGAAGCTCACTGAGCTGAAGTCTCTGGTGGAAACGGCCACGGCTGTGCTGGAAGACCATCATTCCATGGTCGAGAAAGGCGAACTGACGCTCGAAGAGGCCCAGACCCGCGCCTACGACATCATCCGTTCATTGCGCTACGACGGCGGCAATTACTTTGTCGTTCAGAACTACACAGGCAATCTCGAGCTTCTGATGCACCCGGTCAAACCGGAGCTTCAGGGCAGGGACCAGCGCGGACTTGCGGACGCAAACGGCAAATTGTTCACGCTCGAAATGTCGAAAACGATCCAGAAGGACGGCGAGGGATACGTCGACTACGTCTGGGCAAAACCGGGCAGCGAGGAACCGATCGGCAAGATCTCCTATTTCAAGGCCTTCAAGCCCTGGGAAGTCTCCGTTCTGACGGGCGTCTATGTCGACGATATTTCCGCCTATTTCTGGGGACAATTCACCAAGCGGGCGATAATGGACGTCGTCCTCCTCGCGCTTGTTGCCGGCGCTGCCCTCGTCATCGTCCGCAGCATCACCGGTCCGCTTCGGGCCCTGCAGAAAGCCATGTCGGGCCTTGCCGACGGGCGGCATGACATCGAAATACCCGGCACGGAACGGAACGACGAAATCGGCGAAATGAGCCGGACCGTTCAGGTGTTCCGCGACAACGCGCTGGAACGCACACGGCTGGAAGAGGAAAGCCTGCAGGAACAGCAGTCCCGTCTGCGGCGCCAGGAACGCGTCGACGGCCTCATCGCATCCTTCCGCGCCTCGGCGGAAGACGTTCTGGGGTCGGTCGGCGAAACCGCAGGCGAACTGGACACCACCGCCCGCTCTCTGACCCAGGTCGCCCGCGAAAGCGCCAATTCCGCCACCGAAACCCTGACGTCCTCCGACAGGGCAACCGAAAACGTCCAGACCGTTGCCAGCGCCGCGGAAGAATTGGCTGCGTCCATCGGCGAGATCTCCCGTCAGGTCTCCAAGACGACCGAAATCGTCGAGCGGGCCACCACGGGCACGCAGGACACAAACCGAAAGGTCGAGGGACTGGCCGAGTCAGCCGCCAAGATCGGCGAGGTCGTCACCTTGATCCAGGCAATCGCCGAGCAGACCAACCTGCTCGCGCTCAACGCCACCATCGAGGCGGCGCGCGCCGGCGAAGCCGGCAAGGGCTTCGCCGTCGTTGCGGCGGAAGTCAAGGAACTTGCGACGCAGACCTCCAAGGCCACCGAGGAAATCAGCCTGCAGATTACCGCGATCCAAAGCGCGACGCAGGATTCCGTGCAGGCCATCGGCGAGATCACGACGATCATGGAAGAGGTGAACAACTACACCTCCACCATCGCCGCGGCGGTCGAGCAGCAGGGCGCTGCGACTTCGGAAATCTCGCAAAACGTCCAGCAGGCCGCGCAGGGGACCACCTCCGTCTCCGCGTCCATGTCTCAGCTTTCCCAGGCGGTCGAACAGACCTCCACATCCGCGGACATGGTGCTGTCGGCTTCGGGAGCGCTTTCCGACAAGACAAACCGGCTGAAGAACGAAGTCGATCAGTTCCTGGCTGGCGTGACTGCCGCCTGATCGAAAACCGCCGAATGAACGGATCGGGACCGAAAGGCCCCGTCCGACGGCCGCCAAACCGCCGGACCATCATCCCTGGCAGCACGCCGCAAAGCGGCACGACGTGAGCCGGAAGGACGTTCAAAGGGTTGGCCGGCAGCCTGGGTATCCGGGCCGAAGCTCCCTGCTTCGTTTGAAGGTCCTCAAGTAGATTTCAATCAGCCCACAGTCCGCTTGACTTGCCTGCAGAATCACTTTTAATAGAACAAATAGAGAACAAGCTTCCTTGTTCCCGACGACGACTCCCCGGAGACAGGCGCCCCGCCAGCTTCTCCCGGGAACATCACGAATTACGGATGTCGAGGGTTGCCTCCCCTTCTATCCGTGATCTGGTCCGGCCCCTGCTTCCGCCGCTTTTGCAGGGGCCGGACACTTCTTTCCCGGTTGAGACTCAAATGCGCTTCCTGGCGGCCCATGGCATCAGAGCGCCTCGACTTAGTACCAGCGCCCGGCCTTCCTGCGGAAACGGCTGAGCTCCCGATGCGTTCGCAACACACCGCCGGAAAGATATTTCGCTTCGAAAAGCACCGTTCCCTCGCGGTCGCCCTCGCCGCCCTTCACAGTTTCCAGAATGCTCAGACCGGCCCAATGGCTCTCCGCCGCCCATTTAGACGTTTCCACCGCATCGAAGCCGTCCTGGTGTTTCGGCCAGAGCGTTTCCTTCAGATAGGCGATATTCCGGAGGGCATAGGCGGTATAGCGGGAGCGCATCAGGGCTTCCGCCGTTCCAGGCACCCGCGTGCCGTCGATATAGGGACCGCAGCATGCACCAAGCGATGCGCCGCCGCAGGGGCAAGGGTTATCCGCCATGCGAAACTCCCGAAAACGTTGTCCTTGGTCCCGCGCTCTCTACCACTTGAAGCGCGGTGCCGCTATGGTTCCGGTTGAGGAACCGCGGAAACTTCAGCAGATGATTCTTGCCACGTTCAACATGGAATCTTTCGGCGGCGACCGGTTGCAGGCAGACAGGCTCGGGCCGCGTCTAGAGGCCTTGCGCCCCAGGATCCTGGAACTGGAAGCGGACATTCTATGCCTGCAGGAGGTGAACGCGCAAAAGGTGAAGGGCGCTTCCAGGCGAGAGTTTCAGGCGCTCGACCTGCTTCTGGCGGGAACGCCCTACGAGAGCTTCCACCGCGCCGAAAGTGAAAGGGCACCGAACGCTGGGCCGGGCGACCGGCACAATCTCGTCATCCTGTCCCGGTTTCCGATCCTCTCCTCTCAAAGCCTCTTCCAGCACCACGCCCATCCTCTGATGTGGCAGCCGAAGACGGCGGATCCCGCTTATGACGAGCCCCGGCGGATCGCCTTCGAGCGCCCTGTCCTGCAAGCCCGGATCGATGTCGGCGCGGAAAAACCATTGCACCTTTTCGCGGTACATCTGCGTGCGCCCATCGCCGCCAGCATTCGCGGCGCAAAAGCGAATGGGACCAACTGGAAGACCGGTGCCGCCTGGGCAGAAGGCTATCAGCTCTCGGTCCTGAAGCAGATCGCCCAGGCCCTGGAGCTGCGGCTTGCCGTGGAGGCTCTGTTCGACGAGGACGAGGAAGCCCGGATCGTCCTGGCGGGCGACTTCAACGCCACGGGAGAAACCGGCACCTTGAGACTCCTGCGGGCGGACCCGGACGACACCGGCACGCCGGCCTTGAGCCCGCGCAGACTTTATCAGCTCGACGCCGCCCTGCCGCTCGACAAGAGAAAAACCGTCATTCACAAGGGCAAGCCGCAGGCGCTGGACCACATCCTGGCAAGCGTAGCCATGACGGACAGGACTGTCGGTCTCAAGGTATTCAACGCCAGTCTGCCGGACGAGGTGCTGGACGCGGACGGCGGCGGGTATGCCGGCTCCTTCCACGCCGCGATGCGGGCGAAGTTCAAACTGTAAGCCGGCAGGCGCGGCGCCTTGTCAAATCAGGGTTTCAGGGATTCGATATAGGCGGAGAGATTCGCGATTTCGATATTTCCCAGGGACATGTTCGGCATCTTCGGATGAGGATCCGCCAGGAAAGTGGCGAGCTTTTCCGTCGTCCACGCCGGATCCTTGGCGATGTCGTAAAAGCTCGGCAGGGACGTGCTGGAGGCCGCCGGCTGATCTTCGGCAACCAGATGGCAGGAAGCGCACCATTGCAGCGCCAGAACCTTCCCGGCACCGGTGTCCGCGGCACGGCTGGAAACCATTCCGGCAATCAGAAAAAGCAGGACAAGCGCGGCGGTAGCAAGGATCAACCGTGCGAACTGCAGGAGGACGGGTCTGATCTGAATTGACGCATGTGTCATGGCACCTCCTTAACAGACTGTCCGAATGCGCATTGGCATCGACAGCCGCAGTCTGCCGCCCTTTTCCTGTCCGGACCTTGCGTTTAATCAATCCCGCCGACTCTTGCGGACGCAACCCCCGGCTTTTTTGATTTGCGCCGGCGGCCTGCCTTCATCAAAGTCGGGAAATCAGCAACCGCCGGACGCCACAATGGAACTTCGACTCAAATCCGCTTTAACCGCCCTCTCGGCCGCACTGCTCCTGTTTGCCGGCGTCGCACCACCGCTCGCCGCCGAAGATGCGCCCATTTATTCACTGAAGGACCGCTTCAGCCCGGTCGTCGCGCAAAACGGCATGGTCGCAAGTCAGGAGGCGGTCGCAACCCGGGTCGGGGTCGAAATTCTCAAAAAGGGCGGCAACGCGGTCGACGCCGCGATTGCCACCGGCTTCGCACTCGCCGTCACCCTGCCCCGTGCCGGAAACCTCGGCGGCGGCGGTTTCATGCTGATCCATTTGAACGAAACCGGCGAGACCAGGGCGCTGGATTACCGGGAAAAAGCCCCCGCCGCAGCCGAACGGGACATGTTCCTCGGCCCGGACGGGGAACCGGACAAGGACAAGTCCCGCTTCTCCGGCCTCGCGGTCGGCGTGCCCGGAACCGTTGCCGGTTTCGCCGAAGCCTATGAAAAGCACGGTGGCGGCACGCTCACCTGGGCCGACCTGATCGCCCCGGCCATCGACCTGGCGGAAAACGGCATTACAGTAACCCCTGGGCTCTCGGGAGCGCTCACCGCGGCCGCCGGCCGCCTGACCCGCGATCCGGCCACAGCGGCGATCTTCTACAAGCATGGGCTGATACCCTATCTCCCCGGCGAGATCCTCAGACAACCGGATCTGGCAGCGACGCTCCGTCTGATCGCGGAACAGGGCGCGGACGGGTTTTACAAAGGCGTCACGGCGGAAAAAATCGCGGCCAAGGTCCAGGCGGCCGGCGGCGGCATGACCGTGGACGACCTGGCGTCCTACGAACCGGTCTGGCGCGCGCCGATCACCGGAACCTACCGGGGCTTCGAAGTCGCCTCCATGCCGCCGCCGTCTTCCGGCGGCGTCCATATCGTTCAGATCCTGAACATGCTCGAAAGCTTTCCCATCCGGGAATTCGGCCTCAATTCCGCCGACAGCATTCACGTCATGGCGGAGGCCATGCGCCGGGCCTACGCCGATCGCTCGAAGTTTCTCGGCGATCCGGATTTCATCGACATCCCCGTCCAGGGCCTCACCTCCGCCGCCTATGCCAGGGCACTCGCCGAAACGATCCGCATGGACGCTGCCACGCCTTCGGACGACGTCCGGCCGGGCGACCCCTTTCCCTACGAAAGCAATGAAACCACCCATTTTTCCGTCGTCGACAAGGACGGCAACGCGGTTTCCAACACCTACACGCTGAACTTTTCCTATGGTGCCGGCCTGACGGCGGACGGCACAGGTGTTCTGCTCAACAACGAACTCGACGATTTTTCCGCCAAGCCCGGTGTGCCCAATGCCTACGGCCTGATCGGAGGCGAGGCCAATGCAGTCGAGGGCAACAAGCGTCCGCTGTCCTCCATGAGCCCGACGATGGTCTTCCGCGACGGGTCCCTGTTCCTCGTGACCGGCTCGCCGGGCGGCAGCCGCATCATCACCACCACCTTGCAGATCGTCTTGAACGTCATCGATCACGGCATGAACATCGCGGAGGCGACCGCCGCGCCGCGCATTCACAATCAATGGCTGCCGGACGAAATCCGTGTCGAGGAAGGCTTGTCGCCGGACACGGTCCGCCTGCTTGAGGCACGCGGGCACAAGATCGAGGAGAAAAATGCGATGGGATCGACCCAGTCGATCATGAAGATCGGCGGAATGCTGGCCGGGGCGTCCGACCCGAGGCGGACCGGCGCGTTGACAGAGGGCTATTGAGCCGCTCTCCGGAGACACCGGACATCTGGCGGCGCGCCTTTCCCGGCGCGCCATCAACCGCGTTGACAGTCTTCAGGGCAGGGTGATAGCGCTGTTCAAAGCGCTTTGAAGACGCTTTTTTCGAGACGACATCATCATTGGAAGGACCCGCAATGCCGATCAGAACCGTGGTCTGGGGCGAGAATGTCCACGAACAGCACAATGAAATCGTCGCCAGGCTCTACCCGGACGGCATGCACCGCTGCATCGCCGACGCGCTGAACGCCGATCCGGAGATCGAGGCGACGATGGCCACCTTGCAGGAACCTGACCACGGCCTGACGGAAGCCCGTCTCTCCGAAACCGACGTTCTTGTCTGGTGGGGGCATGCCGCCCATGGCAAGGTCGCCGACGAGGTGGTGGAGCGGGTTTGCGACGCGGTCTGGTCCGGCATGGGCATGATGTTCCTGCATTCCGCCCATTTTTCCAAACCGTTCAAGCGCCTGATGGGCAGTCCCTGCAATCTGACCTGGCGCGAGGCCGGCGAACGGGAACGGCTCTGGGTAACGAGCCGCAATCACCCGATCACGGCCGGTCTTGCCGACAGTTTCGAGCTGGACATGGAGGAAATGTACGGCGAGCCCTTCGGCGTGCCGGAGCCTCTGGAAACCGTGTTCATCAGCTGGTTCCAGGGTGGCGAGGTGTTCCGCTCGGGCCTGACCTACAAGCGCGGCGCGGGCAACGTCTTCTATTTCCGCCCCGGCCACGAAACCTACCCGACCTATCACGACGCCAATGTGCAGACGGTTTTGAAAAACGGCGTCAAATGGGCCTTCAACCCGATGGCGCGGGTCAACAACCCCAACGAGGCGCCGAACGTTCCGGTGGACCGGGCCCCGGAAAAGATCGAGGAACGCGGCCCGAAGCTTCACGCGGAAGGGGAAGAGGGGTTCCGGTAGGCACGGCTGTCCGGCCGGCCTGCCGGCCGGGAAAAAGCTTCGGGCTTTTCTGAAGCGCAGGCGATCATCATCAAGCGCTTGGGCCTTGCATCAAATCACCTCTTCCCAGGAAGAGGGAACTCGTCCGCGGCGAGCGGCAACACGGAGTTCCGAAACGGGAAACGCCATGACATCTTCAGAAAAACCCGTCCGTATCCTGATCCTCGGAACCGGCAACATGGCCCGCAGCCATGCCACCGCTTACGGCAGCATCCCCGGCGTTGAACTGGTTGCCGGTGTCGACAGCCGGCCGGAGGTCCTGACCGCCTTCTGCGACACTTTCGCCATCCCCAACCGCTTCGCCTCCCTTGAGGACGCCATTGCCTGGGGCGGGTTCGACGCCGCCTCCAACGTCACGCCCGACGCCGCCCACCACCCGACCACCCTGGCGCTCCTGAACGCGGGCAAGCATGTCCTGTGCGAAAAGCCGCTGGCGACCAACGCCGGAGACGCCCGCGAAATGGCCGATCTTGCGCGCGCGAAGGGCCTGGTCGGCATGGTCAATCTCAGCTATCGCAACGTGGCGGTTCTCGACAAGGCGGCAAAACTGGTCGCCGACGACGCCATCGGTGCGCTCCGCCATTTCGAGGCATCCTACCTGCAAAGCTGGCTCACCCAGCCGGCCTGGGGCGACTGGCGCACCGAAAGCCAGTGGCTCTGGCGGCTGTCGACGGAGCATGGCTCCAAGGGCGTTCTGGGCGATGTCGGCATCCATATCCTGGATTTCGCGGCCTTCGCCGCCGGCAGCCCGATCCGCGAATTGTCCTGCCGGCTGAAAACCTTCGCGAAGGCAGAGGGCGGCCGGATCGGCGACTACACCCTCGATGCCAACGACAGTTTCACCCTCCAGGCGGAACTTGTGAACGGCGCGCTCGGCACGATCAGCGCCACCCGCTTCGCGTCGGGCCATCTCAACGACCTGCGCCTGCGCCTATACGGCACCAAGGGCGGCCTGGAAGTGCTTTTCGAGAAACAGGCCGAAACCCTGCGCATCTGCCGGGGCGACGACCTGAGCGAGGCGAATTGGCGGGACCTCACGGCCGATCCCGTGCCGACCCTTTACCAGCGCTTCGTGGCGGCGGTCCGCTCCGGCAAGACGGCGGACCCGGATTTCGACCACGGTGCGGGGCTGCAAGGCGCGCTCGACGCGGCGGAACGCTCGAATGCGGAAAACGGCCGGTTTCTGAAGATCTGACAGCGGACATCAACGCCAAACGACCTGCGGCGGACCTTCTTATGGCCCGCCGCAGATGTGGTACAAATGCAAGGCAGGGTCATGCGGCCGCTGCTGTCAAAAGCGCCCTCCGTACAATGCCCGCTGAAACTAATCCGGAGCCCCCTGACACTTCGTTCACCCGGCCCCATAGGTTTTGTTTAATTTTTAGTTGAAACCGTTTCTAACCGGCATGGGCCGGAAACAAAAAACCAGCGCCCTTTCGGAACGCTGGTTTCGAGCCATTCGGCTGAATTGGAGCGGGCGATGGGATTCGAACCCACGACCCCAACCTTGGCAAGCGAGAAATTGTGACGTCTAGACAGTGGTGCGGAGTAAATCGGAGTCCGCCCTAATTCGTCAGAATGCCAACTCTCAGTTAATCGATATGCTGGTGGCAAGTTGAACCACTGAAACCCACGCAAACTTCAGCGAAACTGAACGGAAGAGCGCTATGGTAACCTTGGTGTAACCACGGCGACCCAGCCCCACTAATTCCTGCCAATTAGGTACAAATAATCCATCCAGTCGAGGGAAGAACAATTGCACGTCTCGCATCACATATTGCCCTTTCCCTCCTTTTCTCAGGTCTTCAAGCTGACATGCGGCCCTTTAGCGGAATGATATTACTTGGTGTGGGGTCGGCTTCAGGCGCGCTCTCCTCGACAAGCCTTACCAACGGAGCAATTACCTTCTGCTCCCATAGCCCGTTAATCATCTGCTCCAGCCGATCTTTCAGTTCCGTCTCGTTCGAGAACCAATTTTCCAGGTGATCGGCCACGCGGAGTTTGAAACCCGGGCCTCTACCCCATTCCGAAGCACAGGCCGACCAGACGGGAGTTTGTGACAGGGGTTTGCGGTAGACCTCAACACCACCGAGCTGAGCTGCTTCGAGGAAAGCACGCTTTGTGGCGGCTGCGCTTGCTGCAATTTGGTCGATAGTGCGATTGGCCAAGGTCAGGCCCTCATCCGCCTTCAGTGACTTGAGAAATGCGTCGAGGCTCTTAAACCAACTCTCACTTCGCCGTTTGGCATCTCGGGCGGCGCCGACACCTATCAGATGTACCACATTAAGGCCCGTATATTCCCCGCCCCGTCGCGTGGATGCCCAAAGTGTGGAGGCATACCGCACACCTTTAATGGTGTTGATTGCATCCACGTGGGCCAACTGCTCACGCGCGCCTAAGCCCCGATTGCCTCTAAGAAAGGTGTTGAGCCTATTGGCTACCTCCTCGATAGCGGCGTTCAACGCTTGGGCCTCATGGTTCTTGATGATGTCCTGCGAAGCTGCACACAGGTCGAAGAGGCGTTCTTCGACCGCCTTACGCATCCGGCTCAATTGCGCGAACAGATCACCACGAACCGTGGCGGCCTCGTCGGCCTCGACATTATAAAAGAGCATAGGAACGCCGGCGAGGTCCTCGGCAGAAAGCTCGGAAGAAACTTGCATCCGTTTGAACTCGTAGCCCTCCGCATCTGTTAGCGCCTGTTCGCCCAGATCATCCTTCATAGCACGCGCTTCTTCAGACCTGGGCAGCGCCAGGACCGATACCTTCCCGGTGTCGAAGCGCTCTGAGAAGGTTTGGCGCATATGTTGAAGCAACACGCGCGTACTGGTCCCCGGCGCATCGTTAAAGCGTGAGCAAAACACAACTGTTGTTCGAGGGTCTTTCAAACGGTGGTCCAAGTCCTCGCGCACGGCCACGTCATCGACGCCTTTGGTGTCGATGACGGTAATGTCCAGCTCGCCAAATGCTCGCCCGAAGCTGGGGATGAGGAGATCGATACTCTTGGGCAGCGGTGCGTCTTTTAGGCGACCGTTGTTGACCGCCTTGAAGGTTTCGGTAACCCACTCCATCGGATGTTTACGGGTCGAGCTGTCGTACCAGAACTCGCGCCGAGTACGGTCGTCGAGATTCATCAATGTGAGGATGCGGGTCCGAAACTCGTCTTCGCTACTACTGGATTTGGCTACGTCTCCCACGGGATCTTGGTAAACGATCTTACCTTCAACCGTCTCCCGCTTGCGACCGAGTCCTGTCATATTACGGATAGCGCGCTCCGCTTCCCGGCTTATGCCAACAGTTTCACCAGCCTCACGCTGTTCGCTCATGTGCAGTGCCCACTTCGAAGCGCAGAAGTCCGACACCAACTCTCGCATCTCTGCGTCGCTCATAGGAAGTAAGGAGATGCCGAATTCTGGACCTGCTTTGATGTGTACTTCGCAGATCGTTGTCCCACCTGCGCCGGTTTCCAACACTGGGCGATTGAACGTTTTGTCCGCGAGCGATGGGGGCACGAGAAGGTCAAAGATGAAGCTGATTGCCGTGGACTTTCCGACGCCCATGTCCCCGATGAAGGCGATATTGTGATGCAATCGACCCAGAAAGCTCGCCGCGCGCAGAAGTGACTCCCGCTGTCGTTCGATTTGACGACGCAGCGGCCAGGGATGATCCTCTTCTGCAAGGAAGGTCTCAATTTCGTTGAGCGTATCTTCTGTAATCTCAAGGCAAGCACGTTCTGGATTCCAAAATGATGGCGGCTCTACGTGTTGCCATTCCCTATCGATGTACTCCATGAATGCCTTGGCACTTGGGGTTCCTAGTACGTCAAGGGCCTCCAGCACCCGATCAACGTCCGCGCTTGAAACAACCTCGCCCTTTTCGATGCGCGAGACCCTGCTTTGGTCAAGTCCGGACTCTTTCGCCAGCACTGCTTGGGTGACATTAGCTTCCGCGCGCAGACGAGCAATCGACGTGCTAATCTTCAATGACTGGGTGTACTCACTCATAATCGCCTCCAACCATGACTTCATGCTGCATATATGCAGCATGAATGCAAAAAAGTCAAGTGGAAGAGGGTGCAGTCACCTAACCACAACCGGCAGAGGTACTTTCCGCCAAGTTTTAAAGTTGGATTTCGCCTACCGCGGCAATTGGAAATTGAAAGAGCTAGGCGACGAAATCGTTTGTATCGAGGCCGCAAAAAAGGAACCTAGAATACACTCGGCGGCGACAATTGCCAAAACGTCGGCAGGATTACGCGAACGTGGAAAATTCAGGCCGCTCTATAATGGAGCTTATCCGAATTTACTGGCTCGCGCTCCCCACGCCTTAAACTGCGAATCCTATGAGTTTGCATTGCAAGGCACCTTTACAATTGAAGGTAGAAAAGCCAGACATAGAACTCACTGGCTTGAGTTGGTTTTAAAACATGAGGGCTTCGCACTCGGTTTCAGTAGCCGACCCATTTCGACAGAACACAAGGTTATGATTTAAGAGGTGCTGTTTTGGTTTGGCTTGAACGTCGCTCTGGGTGGGAAAAAAGCCCTGAGGATGCGCGCAGCCCTGGAGACGTTGATTACGGACGCGTCATTCATTCTGCCTCGTTTCGCCGCCTTCAAGGCAAAACGCAAATTCTTAATCTGGGAGACAGCGATTTTTATCGAACTCGACTCACACACTCGCTAGAGGTCGCCCAAATTGCCGCCGGACTTGAAGCGCAGTTGCGTTACAACTTCCCAAAGCATCAGGCAATTGATCTGCTGCCAGGTCGTAGCATGATGCAGGCGATTGCTTGCACGCATGACCTTGGTCATCCGCCTTTTGGCCACGGCGGCGAAGTCGCGCTTAATTATTGCATGCGTGAAAATGGGGGTTTCGAGGGGAACGGGCAAACACTGAGGATCCTATCAAAACTAGAAAAGTTTTCCGAAAGCTCAGGAGCGGACCTCTCGCGCGAGTCGTTGCTTGGCGTACTTAAGTACCCTGTTTCATACTCCACAGCTGTCAATTCTAAGCTTGCACCTCGCATGATCAAAAACGCCAGTGGGATCCCGCTGCTCGACAGAAGTTCTGCTAAGCCGCCAAAATGTTATATGGACAGTGAGGCAGATGTCGTCAGTTGGCTCCTTGCACCACTATCTGACCATGACCGCAATCTCTTCCAGACCTGTGATCCGAAGCCAGGCGAACACGGTAAAGCTCGCCACAAATCCTTCGCATGCAGCATAATGGACCTAGCTGATGACATCAGTTTTGGAATCCACGATTTAGAAGATGCATTAGCGCTCCAACTCGTAAACAAAACGGCGTTTCTACATTGGGTAACTCCAGAAAAGTGTGAAGGGCTTCTAGATTATCTGAATTCGAAATACTCGGGGAGCTACGGCAATGATGTCTATGAGGGTTTAGTCGAACGTCTTTTCAGTGACGGTGGGAAGCGTAAGCATCAAATCAATCGAATACTTGGTTTTGTTATTCCAAGTGTACAGATTTACGACAACGAATCTTTCGACGAACCACGGCTTAGATTTCGAGCACAACTTCCCGAGCACGTTTCTCGCTTTGTAGAAGCAATTAAAGATTTTATTCGTGAAGAAGTCGTTTTCAGTCCCGGCGTTCAACACCTTGAGTTTAAAGGTCAGATGATGGTGATCGCAGTTTTTGAGGTTCTAAAGTCAGATCCCAAGAGTTTCTTACCACGTGACATTTACTCCAAATTTAATTGTAGCTTAGATCCGTTACGCGAAATCTGCGACTACGTCGCTGGCATGACGGATAGTTATCTCCTGAAGACTTATGATCGTCTATTCTCACCGCGAATGGGGTCCGTCTTCGATAAGTTATAGCTTTATGTTTCCTGGGTGCTCTCAAACGCTTTGCCAGACGTTCCTAATTAATTCAGCGTGAGATTACGTCCCAACGGAGAGAATACTGGGCTTCAGGCGTTGCCATACGGCTTTTTTTCCAAACGTTGCCTCGCCCTCCTTCTCAGGTCAGCTAGAAATGCCTGAAGGCGGAATTAACAGAGTGTCACTCGATGAATTTGAGGAGACGCAGCTGCCCAGGGTTTCCAAGTTTCAAGAGCTGGAAAATCAGTTTAGCCTGTTTGGTCGATTGCACAATCAAAGGCAAGCTTTGCGCATCAATACTTCAAACTAGCCCAGCCCATTCCTTGAGCTTACCGTATAATTTGGTTTCGCCCGACCCGGCTGCTGGAAAGCTTTCGAACGTCAGCGGCGTGTCATTATCTTTGTCGCTGTTTTCCTTCACTTTCGCCATTAGTTGCGAAAAATACTCGAGTGAAAGGTCATTACTTTCCGTCCCTAAAGCATAAGCATCAACGAGCAGCCGCATCAAAGCGCCGTAGCCAATAGTCTTCGATAGAGGGTTATCTTGTTTCTCCCAAAGATCTGGAAAAGATTCGGCAACGGCTTTGAAATAGTTTTTTATGATCCTCAGAATTGCCCAATCTTTTTCTTCGGCAAAAAACTTTCGAAAAATCAAACCCTTTTCAATATCGGACTCACTCACACTGATTTCTTTGCCTCTCCTGATCGTATCTCTGTCACCCATCGGGTCAGTTGAAATACTATCAACAATTCGGCTAGCAACCGTACCTTGGCTCAATGGAGCCTTGTACAAGACCTCATCGCCAAACTTTGGTGCGATACCGAGAAGCTTGATCCTCCTGAAAAGAGGCGAGTCGGCATCCGTGTTGAGCGCCTTCGTTATCAAGTGCGCCGTTCGCTGAGGGCTGCGAGTTTCGGAGACATCAAAAAGATCATATACGAGGGACTTATTCACCTTCTGCTGTGTCACGTTGATTGTCGAAAACAGATACGCCTGATCTTCCGTGGGTAAATCAATAAAGAATGCTACTATGAGGTCAAAAACTTCTACATCTGCTTTTTGAAACCCGGATAATCGATGCTGGCCATCAATAATACTAAACGCCCGCTCGTTGGTGGCGATTTCGAAACAGAAGATATCCGTTTTATCCCCGCAATTATTGTCAATCTCCTTTGGTGCATCATTCAGAAACTCTGAGTTTAGGTTTAAAATAAACGCATTGGGGAAGGATGCATCGACTGTTTCGATATACTTGGCGATATCCGTTACTCTGGTCGAGTTCAAGCCCCGCTGAATACCCGACATCTTTTCAACTTCACGGCTAGTAATTCGGCGAATGTCGGCCTTCGCCAGATGCGCAAGCTTGTCAGATGGGATTCTGCCAACGAAGAGTTCGCCAATTGGTTGTTCTAACCGGATGGCTGTAAAATGTAATGTTTGATCGCTCATATCTTGATCCCGTCCACCATGGACTGACTATCAGCATCTTCAATAAGGTCTTCCCGCCGAGAGTCTTCAGAATCCTCATAGCTTTCAGCGCCTGCCTTGGTCTTCAGGACATAGCCAAAAAACGACAACACCAATGCTAGGACAAAGACAGAAATTGCGCCAAGATTAGTGAGCCCCACGCTCACCTTTATGCCACTTGGCAGCCTGTCATGAAGTACGTTAATGATCATCACGACAGTCCCAAGCACCAAAACAATATTGGCTCCGAATTTGATCCACTTCCAGATAGTCCTGCTTCGATCCGGTATCGCGATATCATCAACCAACTGAGTACCGCAAAGCGTTACTGCAACAATAGTCGCGGCCACTCGAAATTCGTTACTGATATTGGTTACTAGACCAATGGCAAGCGTAAAAAACAACGTGAATAGTAGTGGGATAAAGCTCCAAATGACGTTTGAGAAAAGCCAGAAGGCCGACCTTTCGATCCACTCCAGCTTTGTCTCAGGGACATCGTTTTTAAAGGGAGTGAAACCTGCCTTCATATAAATACCTCTTCACCACGCCTTAATCTTCTTGGTGGTCTTGTCGAACCGAACGAAACATTGGCCTGTTTGCAAATTGGTGAAGTTGGCCCCCTTGCCGAGCACGCGCGCCGCCGCGCCTGGCTTCGCGTTCGTTGCAAACGCGGCAACCAGCCCCATGTTATCTAGGAATTCATCATCTTCACCGGAGAAGTCATCCGGCGATTGCGAAACCAACATGACCGCGCCACCTTTGGAACGGCTCATGCGGATCAGGCGGGAGAGTGACGGCAGTTTGGTACCGAGAATCTGGTGTGCTTCATCAATCATGCACAGGATGCGCAGCCCGCGCGCACCGTCTGGGTTCGTGTCCGCATCCACAAGCCCGTTCAGGTATTGATCTAGAGCGTCCAGCAGAAGGTTGACCACGATGGTCCGGCTATCTTCTGGTACATTGGGTGGTAGCTTAATGATCCAACTCCGCTGGAAGAATTCTGCAGGCGACATCTCGGGCTTGAACAGCGGGAAACGACACAGCTCCTCCATACTGGAAGTTGCGCCGTCTTCTTTCGCCTCGTGCTCTTCGTAGACCTCCAGAAGACGGTCTCGGATATGTCGAAGCTCACAAGGCTCATCGGTAGACAGTGCGCGCGCCGCAGCTTCATGGACATAATTACGCTGGCGGTCGCCAAGCTTCGACCCCTTGAGACGAGAGAATGACTCACGAAAGCGTAGGGCTGCTTCATCAATACCAAATTGATCTTTTAGGGAGAGCGCAAGCACATCCAGAGGGATTGGCATGCGCGGTGGCTCTATCACTTGCGCTTCAAAAGCTTCTGCAAGTGCGGTTTGGCCGTTCGTGCCAGTAAACGCTGCCAAATCTCCTTTGAAGTCGAACGCGAGAAGAGGAACGGGAGCTTGCTCTCTAATGGCGCGCAGCATGGCCGCAGCCATGACCGTTTTTCCCGATCCGCTGCCTCCCATTATCGCAGTATGAGGTGCACCACCCTTTCCATTTAGGCTCCAAAAGACCTTCTCCTGGGTACTGACATCTTCACCAATTTCACCGAGCGGAACCTTAATTTCACCACTGGAGAATGTCGCACCGGACGCGCTACCGGACACCGGCAATCGGCCACCAGCCATGGGTAATTCAGCCACTTCCACAAGACGCCGCACGAGTTGAGCCACGTCGGCTCCAGCTTGTTCCCATTCTTCATCAAGTTTGGTTAGGCCACGTCGCCAATGCGCACCCACCAAAGAGACCAGGCGCTTGGTGTCGATATCCGGCTCACCGGCACGCTCTAAGATTAGCGCCAACCAAACCGATAGCTCAGTTCCGGTGCCAAACAGCGTGTCGCCTTTGATTACCTTGCCGGGCTCCAGCTCTTCTACAGGTAGTTCGACTGGAACACTCATTGCTAGAGAGCGCGAGATAGCCAGACGAGCCGGGAGATAGCGCTTGCGCATCCCGAGTCGCCCCATGAATTCTGTATTGAGCTGGTCGCTTTCGTAGTCGGTTCGAAAGTTCGCGCCAGCGACTTCAACGAGGGAGATGCTCATGCCTGCCCTCCAGTGTCTTCGAAATAGCCTGGCCGGACCGTTGACTGGCCGATATCGCCAACACGTTCAAAATGAAGGAGGTACTTCTTCTGCACATGCGGAGCGATTTCCCGCAGGTAGTCTCCAACCACTTCCGTGTTGGTCGAAAGCAAGATCACTTGATGTTCTCGCTGCACTAAATGATTGAGGACTCCCTTACGGTGTTCGATATCTAGCCTACCAAGAGGCGTATCGACGACCATAGGGAAGCCGCGGCCCGAGACCGATGAAACGGCAGAGATCAATGCTTGAGTGAATATTTGTTTCTCACCTGCAGAGAGATCATAGCCGCGAAGGTCCATGCCATCAGCGTTCAACAACTTCACATCGCAACTATCATCAATCGCTATGCGCTCGACGAGGTCTTTTTTGTGCGCCATAGAGCGATGCGCCTTGGTCATTGCGGCTGCAATGGCTTCGATCTGACTTGGCACCGCCTTGGCCACAATCTCATCGACCATGAGCGCTACTTTGTTCGCTCGTGCTGCGCGACGGGCAGACGGTGCTGCCTGATCGAGCTGGCTGGAAAGCTTCGTCAGTTCTGCGTTCTTCTGATTGATCTGGCTTTCCAGCGAAGACATCTCACGCTTCAGAGCGCCTACTTCCTGGTCATATTGTTGCAGCTCTCCGATCACATGCGTCAGGCGTTCTCGTTTCTTATCTACGTGCGGCGCAACGGCTTCGGTTCGCGTCACCTCGTCCTGCAAACGCTTCAACGACTCTTCATTTGCAGCAATGCTGTTCAGCAACTCAACAATTGCAGGCGCGCTCAACTCATCCAGCTCGTCTAAGCGATCTATCACCTTTGAGCGTTCGATTTCGTTTAAATACGGATGAAGATATTCCTCTGCACAGTTGTCCGGCGGCGGATACCAGAGTTTTTCCCAGGCATTGCGAGCACTATCCAGCACGCCTTCACGCTGGCCGTCACTTAAGGACGGATTGATTTCTTGCATGCCCGTATCAACCGAATCAAGAAACCGCTCCAGGTTGCTGTCACCCTGATTCTTTCCGCTTTCCCATCGTTCTCGTACGCCCTCGCTTAAGAGCCGAGTTTTGACGCTTCCCCGCAAGCCCAGACCGGAAAGGGCCAGCGCAAGGTCTTTCATCATCAGCGCTTCGAGTTGCGAATGGCCATCTTCGATGGTGCGTTCATAGTTTTTGATTTGCTCGAATTGCTCCTGAAGCAGTGCTTGCGAGCCTGCTCCAAAACTGGCCAGCTCACGGATAAGGTGCTCTTGTTCTTCCTTGAGCGCTGCACGACTGGGTTCGATCTCGGCAAGACGAGCGGCTTTCTTGTCATACTCAAAAGTAAGGGTGTGACGATCCAGCTCTAGCTTTTCGATGGTTCTATCCGAAACGTTAGGTGACTCTTTACGCCGCACTTCTGCGTAGGATCGCAAGTCCTTTGCAAGTTGTTTGAGAACGGGAATGCCGAGAAGGCCTTCAATTCCAGCCCGCACCTGAGCGGACATCTCCCGTTCCGCCAAAACACTTACCTGTTCCCCGTCGAACATGAAAAAATGAGCAAGCGTAAAGGGCAGCAGTTTTTCTGCAATATATTCGCGGAACCAGTCTGAGCGGTCATTGCCTTGTAAGGCGCCTGGTCCAACCGCCTTGCGGGTCGAGCCTTCGTAAATGTGGATTTCTTCATCCTGCGGGCGATAGGTTCCGGAATCGCTAAAGTGCCAGATGCGCTGGATTTCTAAAAGCTCTCCATCTTCATCCGTGAAAATTAGCTTCACGGAACAAGACGTTCGGCCAGCCGCCGTTGCGCCTCGATGCAAGGCTTTTTCGAGGAAATTTCTATAAGAAGTTGCAAGCCGCTCTTTGTCCGCCCCCGAAAAAGGTGAACGAGCGATAAGCGGCAGACCATCGCGCCCAAACATGCCTAGCACAATGGCTTCAAACAGACTTGTTTTGCCATAACCATTAGGCGCACCGATCAGGATGATGTTTTTATCCGAGGCAGGTGCCGGAAATTCGAAATTCGCCGTGGTATAGGCTTTCCAGTCTCTGAGCGTAATCTGAGAAATGTGCATGAGTTATTGTTCGTCTACCTGAATACGGTCCAGGATATCGTCAAAGGAATCCCAAAGGCCAGCGCGACGCTGTTTTCCCGTTTGCTCAACTTCTGCCTGAACCAATTCTTCGAACTCGGCAAAAAGCATTCCATTTGATTTACAGGCGTCTTTAATCATGGCTCGCCCGTCCGAATTGTCTAAAAGTACGACTACATTGCGCGGCATCTATTTATCCTTGACGATCTCGCGGACGCTGTTGTTTCGCGCAGCTCCCTGGCTTGCAATCTCTTCAGACCACAGCTTATGGATTAGTTCAACTTCTTCGTCAGTTATCAAGGCCTGACCCGTATCTTTTTCTAGATCTCTTAATCTTTGAAAAATTTCGGCCCGGGTCTGAAGTGTAAATGGGCCAGGAACGAACGTACCTGCATTCGTGATAGTCACACGTCCATCTCTTCGACGTGCCTGCCTCCGCTCCTTGTCGTTCCGGATTGAAGCCAGCCAGTCACGAAAATCCAGCAGTGGCGAGAATTCCGCAAAACCAGACTCCACGAAACCCTCTAAGCTGCGATCCTTGTCAACCACAGTGCAAGTCCAACAGCCGAACCGTGAAGAAGTCGTACCACAGGAAGGAGCATCGTCTTTAGACGTCACAACAGGGCATTCGCCACCGCTCGCATTTCGATACAAATTAATGAGCTTTAGGTGGCTACCACCCCACGGGGGATCGTTTTCAGCAAGAAATTCCCAAACATCTTCGGTATCAAGCTCAACAATAGGCCGGAAGACCATACACCCAACTAAGTCATTGTGTTTATTTAGCCTCTCACCATTGTCGTAGCGACCGACCGATGCTGCGCGTGTTGCACTTTCCGAACGACGCACTCCAAGGAGAAGAATAACCTGGCCCGCTTCATCCACCTGTTGCTTGATGTATCGGCTTGTTGGCTGAATCTTCATTCGATCAGTGCACCAACGGAACGATCGATTAGGAGAAGGGTAGCCGCGGCCTATCAGATTGACCCAGAAAGACTGATCAGGTGCAGGTCTTGTGATTGTAGCAAAAACCGGCAACCCAAATGCCTGGGCAGCTTCTTCGATTTCTCTCGTACTCTCTGTCAGATGCTTTACTACAAGGGGGCTTTCAACGAGAGTATCATTCGCGACAATATGTACTGGTCGCAGTCTTTGACTCGGCGGCAGTGACATCAGCATCTCGAATACGAGGTGGGTGACGAGCGTACTGTCTTTACCTCCTGAATACCCGATTATCCATGGAAAGCTGTGGCTTTGACGGTATTCGTCTAGGAGGTCAGCTCTAATGGCTTCCAGGGCTGTGGCGTCATCCGCTTCCATCAATGTCGCACGTGCGCTTTCCAAGCCCATTTCTCACCTATGATTCTGGATTCCTGCACTTTGTGTATCAAGATATAATGGCTACTGTAAATTTCG
This sequence comes from Roseibium aggregatum, assembly GCF_017309185.1. Lineage (GTDB taxonomy): Bacteria > Pseudomonadota > Alphaproteobacteria > Rhizobiales > Stappiaceae > Roseibium > Roseibium aggregatum_B. The sequence goes on from NZ_JAEKJZ010000009.1 coordinate 191,319, forward strand.
GATCGGAACCTAGCCTGCACTCTCCACTAATACTCGACTGGTTAGTGAATAGCCCCGCGTTTTCTAGACGCCTTTGGTGTTCATTTTCCGCTGCCGTTCGAACTCGACGGGTGACAGCATCCCGTTCCTGGCGTGTTTGCGCTTCGGGTTGTAGAACATCTCTA
>NZ_JAEKJZ010000010.1 GCF_017309185.1 Roseibium aggregatum
GGATGCAACGCGGTTATCGTTCATCGAATAGCGTCTCGATGATCGGGCAGTCAGGAACATCCCCCTTGGCGCATTCTGCCGCCATGCTGGTCAACGCCCGTTCGAGCTTCTTCAGGTGCCTGATCTTCTCCTTGACCGATCCGAGGTGCTCCACCGTCATGGCGTGCACTTCGCCGCAGCTGACGCCATCCTGGTCCACCATCGTCAGCATCGCCCGGATCTCGTCGATGCTGAAGCCAAGTTCGCGGCTGCGTTTGATGAAGGACAGGCGCTTGAGCTGATCGTGGGTGTACTGCCGATTGCCGCCTGCTGTCCGGTCCGGCTGCGGCATCAGCTCAATGCGTTCATAGTAGCGGATCGTCTCGATGTTCACGCCTGTCTCGCGGGACATGGCGCCGATCGGATAGCCTCGCGCGTTCGTGATATCCGCCATTCCGGAAACCCCTTGCATCTGTAGTCGCTACAGATGGTACGCTTATCGCTAGAATGGATCAATCGGAGACCCGAGCATGACGTCTGAGGCTGACATCGCGCGCGAACCAGAGAGCGATCTTGGATCGAAAGCCGCGACGGCAGGCGGTATTCTCGGAGCGCTCGCGATGACGTCGTGTTGCATCCTCCCGTTGGTGCTGTTCAGCCTCGGGGCCACTGGCGCGTGGATCGGCCAACTCGGCGCGCTCTATCAGTACAAGTGGATCTTCTTCGCCTTCGCCGGTGCCTCACTCGCGTACGGGTTCTGGAAGGTCTATCGACCCGCACTCCGAACCTGCACCGACGGCAGCTGTGAGCGGCCTGTCAACCAGCGGTTCATGAAGGGCGCGCTGTGGACGGCCACAGCAGTCGTCGCGCTCTCTCTGGCCTTCCCCTACATCGCCCCGCCGCTGCTTGGATACTGAGAAAGGACCATTCATGCGCAAGACACTCATCACCCTCGGCGTAGCGCTTCTCTCTGCAGGCGCCGCCTCCGCCGAAGAACGCCAGGCCCAGATCGAGGTCAGCGGGCTCTGGTGCCCGTCATGCTCCTACATCGTCGGCGAGGCGCTGCAAAAAGCGGCGAGCGTCGAGATCGTATCCTTCGATGAGCATGAGGACGGCGCGTCCGGTGTCTACACGATCACGTTCGACGACACGCAAACTGCGCTCGAGGAGATCGTCGCCCAGCCCTCGGCCTATGGCTATACAGCCGTTCTCCTCGATGACGCGTCGAGCTCCTGAGGCCTCACCCATGCGCGACAAACTCCTGCTGACCGGTGTGATCGGCACCGTGATCGTGGCGCTTTGCTGCTTCACGCCGGTTCTCGTGATCCTGCTCGGCGTGGTCGGATTGTCTGCGCTGACCGGCGTTCTCGATTACGTCCTGATTCCGGCTCTCGCCGTCTTTGTCTTGCTGACGATCTACGCGCTGGTCCGCAGGAACCGGTCTCAACAGGAACACACCGATGTCTGACTGCTGCTCGAACGGGAACGAAAGCTACGACCTCGCCGTGGTCGGCGCCGGTTCAGCGGGATTCTCCGCCGCAATCACTGCCGCCGAAGACGGCGCGCGCGTGGCACTAATCGGCCACGGGGTCATCGGCGGAACCTGCGTGAACGTGGGCTGCGTCCCTTCGAAAGCGATGATTAGGGCGATGGAGGTAATGCATGCGCCCAGAGCCGCCCGGCGGTTCGACGGGATCGATGCCGAGGCGCGGATCACCGACTGGGCGGCTGTTGTGCGACAGAAGCAAGCTCTGGTCGATGACCTGCGCGCCACGAAGTACATCGACGTACTGCCGCAGCACAACGGCATTGCCTACGTGGAAGGCGCGGCGCAGTTCGCCGAGGACGGCAAGCTGATGGTCGACGGAAATCCGCTACCGGCCGGAAAGATCATCCTCACCACCGGGTCCCGGCCGCATGTGCCGGACATCCACGGGATCGAGAGCATTCGCCATCACGACAGTACGTCGATCCTCGAACTCGAAGCGCTACCGTCCTCCGTGATCGTCATGGGCGGCGGCTACATCGGCGTCGAACTGGCGCAGGTCTTCGCGCGAGCCGGCGCGCGTGTCACCATCGTCACGCGCCGCGGGCTCCTGCCCGAAGCGGAGCCGGAGATCGGCGAAGCGCTGACCCGTGCCTTCGAGGACGAAGGCATCGCTGTCAGAACCGTGACGTCCTATTCACGCGTGGCACAGAAGGACGGCGGGATCGCGTTGACCGTGGTCACCGATGGCAACGAGGAAATCGTCAAGGCCGAGGAACTGCTGCTCGCCACAGGTCGCGTACCCAACACCGAGAGTCTCTCACTCGCTCGCGCCGGCATTGAGACCTGCGCTCGTGGCGGCATCAAGGTCGACGACCGAATGCGGACGAGCCGTGCGGGTGTTTATGCCGCTGGCGATGTGACCGGGCGGGATCAGTTCGTCTACATGGCGGCCTACGGCGCGAAGCTCGCGGCGAAGAACGCCATGAACAGCGACAGCCTTGTCTATGATAACAGTGCCATGCCGGCGGTCGTCTTCTCCGATCCGCAGGTGGCCAGCGTCGGCCTGACTGAAGCCGCAGCGAAAGCTGCCGGTCATGACGTGCGCACCTCGGTCCTGCCGCTCGATGCCGTGCCGAGAGCGCTCGCCGCACGGGACACAAGGGGGCTGATCAAGCTGATCGCCGACGGGGCTACGAAACGGCTACTGGGCGCGCATATCCTCGCGCCCGAGGGTGCCGACAGCATCCAGACCGCGTCCATGGCGCTGAAAGCCGGCATGACCTACGAGGATCTTGGCGCAATGATCTTCCCCTACCTCACGACGGTTGAAGGGTTGAAACTTACCGCGCAGACCTTCGACAAGGACGTGGCCGCGCTCAGTTGTTGTGCGGGATAGGGTGAACGCCACCATGCACAACTGACCGAACGGAATGGGATGTGAATTGAAGGACTCCATCAACGTCAGACACTTATCGTTCGCATCGAAACTCTGACGAGGATTGCCTTAGCACCGGTTACATCACGGTGCATCGGGCGGAAGCTGATGTCTCCACCAAAACGGAGACACAGCCATGTTCGAAGACATTTTCTTCCCACCGGCGGCGGCGAAGCATCGTGACGCGCCGTTTGCCGATCAGAGAGCCGAGTACCTTCGCCATCTGAGGAAAAGCGGTGCCAGCCGCGCCACACTGCGCAAATACGCCAACGATCACCACCACCTCGTCCGGCATCTGAGCCTGAATGAACACGACCGGATCGGCCTCGCCGAAGTGGAGGCAGTGGCCGCGATCTGGTCGCGGCCAAAGGGTCGCCGGTGCGCCCGGGCCGCGACGGACAAGGCGCGACAGAGGTTCGTCAGTCATTGCGTCGAACTGTTGCGGTATCTCGGCTGGATCGAGGATGCCAACGGCGAGCCTGGTCCACATCAAGTCGAACTGAAAGCCTATGAGGACTGGCTGCGAAACGTACGCGGTCTGTCGGCGGAAACCATCGACGGCTATTCAAGAGGAGCGGGCCAGTTCCTTACAAGGCTCGAAGAAACCGGCGCCAAGCTGGGCGCCCTCGCGATTGCAGACGTCGACCGCATCATCGGCGAAAAGCAGAAACATGGTGCCTGGAGCCGCAGGACGATCCACCACTTCGCTCAGCGCCTGCGATTGTTTGTCGGCTTCGCTGAGACACGCGGATGGTGTCGACCCGGTCTGTCCGCAGGCATCGTCGCACCCGGCTTCATGGCCGATGAGGTCGTTCCGAAAGGCATCCACCGCAACGATGTCTTGCGCTTGTTGGGGTCCATTCAAGGGACACGGCCGGTCGACAGGCGGGACCGGGCCGTCCTGATGCTGTTCGTGTCCTACGGATTGCGCGCAAGCGAGGTTGCGGGTCTGCGTCTCGACGACATCGATTGGGAAAACGAACTCCTTCGGGTGCGGTGCTCCAAGCCGGGCCGAACCCATCTCTGGCCGCTGTCGGAGGAGGTGGGATCAGCAATCCTGGATTACATCCACGACGTGCGACCCACCTGCTTCGGGCGCAGCCTCTTCTTAACGTCCTGCGCACCAATCCGACCAGTGAGCCGCAAGACCTTGGGCAAGATCGTCCGTGACCGTTTGGCCGGGATCGGCGTGGTCACGGGCCGACGAGGTCCGCATGCTCTGCGCCATGCCGCCGCCCAGCATCTTCTCGACCAGGGGATGGCCATGAAGGTGATCGGGGACTACCTCGGTCATCGCGATCCGTCCTCCACCGCGATCTACGCCAAGGTCGACCTCGCGGCTCTGCGCGAGGTCGCGGCCCTCGATCTGGAGGGATTGTCATGAAGCTGAGAGACGCAATCGAACACTATGTCAAATGGCGGCAGGTGCACGGCGCGAAGTTCGTGACGACCCGGAATCTGCTGCGGCAGTTCCTTCACCATGCGGATGGCGACGCTGAATGCGATGCCGTCACGAAGGCACAGATTCTCGCCTTCCTCGCCGGACAGGGGCCTGTAACCCGGCACCGAGAGAACAAGACCTATGCGCTGGCCGGATTCTGGCGTTATGCGATCAGCCGAGGTTATGCGTGTCTGTCGCCCCTTCCCGAGAATGAGCCGCGGAGCTCGTTGCGAACGCCACCACATATCTACAGTGACGATCAGCTGCAGCGGCTCTTCGATCCTTGGAACATCGCGCGCGCCCTGCAAGGCGCGAGGCAGCTTGACCCGGCCACGTTCCGAACCTTGCTTCTCTTGCTCTACGGTGCCGGGCTGCGGTTCGGCGAGGCGACCGGTCTCACGCGAGCGGACGTGAACCTGCCAGACGCCGTCCTGACCATCAGGGACACGAAGTTCCACAAGTGCCGACTGGTTCCTGTCAGCCCCCGGCTTGCGATGGTGCTGGCAGACCACCTGTCCGGTCCGACGAGTAAGCGAATCGCGGAGGATGGTACGTCGTTCGTCCTGAGCAATCGGGACGGCTCGCGGCTCGCCAGCAGCACCGTTCTGGCCGCCTTCGACAGATTGCGGCGCGTAGCCAATGTGCATGGCAAGGCCGGTATCCGGGAGCTCCCGCGCCTGCACGACCTCCGGCACAGCTTCGCGGTCCACAGACTGACGGCCTGGTATCGGGAAGGGGCAGATGTCCAGCGCTTGCTGCCATGGCTGTCCACCTATCTGGGCCATTCCGATCTGGAAGGCACGAAAGCCTACCTGACGATGACGCCCGAGCTCCTGCAGCAGGCTTCGCAGAGATTTGCGCACTATGTCGGCGGAGGCGCCAATGCCTGATCGAGAACTTCTTGGCCCATGGCTTCGGCGCTTCCTGATCGAGTACATCGTCAGCGAACGCAATCTCGCCCAAAACACGCGCGCGAGCTATCGCGATACGTTCACTCTGCTCCTACCCTTCGCTAGCGGAAAGCTGCGAAAGCCCGTCGAGCGGTTGACGGTGTGCGACCTTACATCTGGTCTCGTTCTGAAGTTCCTTGCCCATATCGAGGACGACCGCGGATGTTCGGTCCAAACTCGCAATCAACGGCTGGCAGCAATCCGCGCCTTCGCCCGCTTCGTCGGCGGCCGGGATCCTGCTCATGTCGAATGGTGTGGGCATATCCGCGCGATTGCGTCGAAAAAGTCCATAACGCCGCCGGTCGGATGGCTGACGCGGACGGAAATGGAGGCGATGCTCGCGGTCCCTGACCGCAGCAGCCACAGGGGGCGGTGCGAATACGCTCTACTGCTCTTCCTCTACAATACCGGAGCCCGCGTCTCCGAGGTCACGCAGCTCCAGGTTCGGGATCTGACCCTCGATCGCGACAGGGGCGGTCACGACCTCGCTACCTTGCGCGGCAAAGGCGGCAAGACCCGCCAATGCCCGCTGTGGTCCGAAACCGAACGGCTCCTGGCAGAGCAAATTGTGGGTCGGACGCCCGAGGCGCCGGTCTTCGTCAGCAGGCTAGGTAACGCCTTCACCCGCTTCGGGATCTACCGGCTCGTCGAGCGGTGCGCGGCAGACGTTCCAGCACTGGCGGGACGGAAGGTCACGCCGCATGTCATCCGCCATACGACGGCCTGCCACCTCGTTCTAGCTGGCGTCGATGTCAACACCATCCGCGCTTGGCTGGGCCATGTCTCGATCAGCACGACGAACATCTATGCCGAGATCGATCTCACTTTGAAGGCCAACGCCGTGGCACTCTGTGAGGTCGGCTCTACGGGACCAAGGCGCCGGTGGAAGGAGGACAAGGATTTGATGGCCTTCCTGAAAGCCTTGTGAAACCACATCGTCAGCCACATCCCGTCTCGGCCCAATATCCTGCCAGGAACCGACCGACATCT
>NZ_JAEKJZ010000011.1:0-2500 GCF_017309185.1 Roseibium aggregatum
CGGGGACCCCGTCAGGATCAACTCCTCGACCCCGCGCGCAGAAAAACCAAAGGCCGCCCTGATGGACGGCCTTTGGTTTTTCTGGTTGCGGGAGCAGGATTTGAACCTGCGACCTTCAGGTTATGAGCCTGACGAGCTACCGGGCTGCTCCATCCCGCGTTATTTTTTTGGTTCCGTGGTAACGTGCCCGCCTTTGAGGGCAGAGCACAGCCCGGCATTTTTGCTTTGCGCGTCCTCGGACCTTTGGTCCTGCGGGCGTCGCGTGGGCTGCTCCACGGTGCCAGCACCGGGTGCTTTTTGAGCGATTGAGGTGCTGGTGTATTCCGGGCGTTGCCCGGGAAGGTTTTCATCGTTGAGATACAAACTGCGTTTGGCAGGCCTGGCGGCGACCTACTCTCCCACACCTTAAGATGCAGTACCATTGGCGCTGGGGAGTTTCACGGCCGAGTTCGGGATGGGATCGGGTGGGGGCTCCCCGCTGGGGCCACCAGGCCGGCGAAGCGCAGTTTTGTTTGCAAAACTGGTAGACTTTTGTCCTCACGGCCGTCCCGCTGCTTCGCAGCTGGCCTGCGGACGGCGCGCCCTGACCGGGCGGCGGCCGCTTGGCCTTGCGAACCTTTCGGTTCGGGCTCTTTTTCCTTGAGAGGTCGAGAGCCGGAGGCCTTGTGAGAACACTGGTCATTTTGTTGATTATCGATTTGTTTTTTGATCCTTGTTGTCTTTTCCAGAGCTTTTGGGGAACAAGAGTTCCGAGCGCAAGCGAGGCAAGGCCAAGTGGCCGCCGCGCACGTTTGCGCGCCCCGTCTGGAGCCAGGCCCGTCAGGGCCGTACGGCGTGAAGACAGAAGGACTTGAAGCGCTGCGCGCTTCAAGATGAGCATTGACTAATGAGAGGATCAAGCCGAACGAGCTATTAGTAAAGCTAAGCTTCATGTGTTGCCACACTTCCACACGCTTCCTATCGACGTGGTGGTCTACCACGGCTCTTCAGGGAGAGCTGGTTTTGAGGTGGGTTTCCCGCTTAGATGCTTTCAGCGGTTATCCCTTCCGTACATAGCTACCCTGCAATGCGGCTGGCGCCACAACAGGTCCACCAGAGGTACGTCCATCCCGGTCCTCTCGTACTAGGGACAGATCCTCTCAATTCTCCTACACCCACGGCAGATAGGGACCGAACTGTCTCGCGACGTTCTGAACCCAACTCACGTACCACTTTAATTGGCGAACAGCCAAACCCTTGGGACCTGCTCCAGCCCCAGGATGTGATGAGTCGACATCGAGGTGCCAAACAATGCCGTCGATATGGACTCTTGGGCATCATCAGCCTGTTATCCCCGGCGTACCTTTTATCCGTTGAGCGATGGCCCTTCCACGAGGGACCACCGGATCACTATGGCCGTCTTTCGACTCTGCTCGACTTGTCAGTCTCGCAGTCAGGCAGGCTTATGCCATTGCACTCAACGAGCGATTTCCGACCGCTCTGAGCCCACCTTCGCGCGCCTCCGTTACCATTTGGGAGGCGACCGCCCCAGTCAAACTACCCGCCACACACGGTCCCGGATATTGTTGTACCGCGGTTAGATATCCATGACGACAAGGGTGGTATTTCAAGGGTGACTCCACAAGAGCTGGCGCTCCTGCTTCAACGTCTACCACCTATCCTACACATGTCGTGACGAATACCAGTGTGAAGCTGTAGTAAAGGTGCACGGGGTCTTTCCGTCTGACCGCAGGAACCCCGCATCTTCACGGGGAATTCAATTTCACTGAGCCTATGCTGGAGACAGCGGGGAAGTCGTTACGCCATTCGTGCAGGTCGGAACTTACCCGACAAGGAATTTCGCTACCTTAGGACCGTTATAGTTACGGCCGCCGTTTACTGGGGCTTCAATTCGGTGCTTGCACACCTCCTCTTAACCTTCCAGCACCGGGCAGGCGTCAGACCCTATACGTCGCCTTGCGGCTTCGCAGAGCCCTGTGTTTTTGATAAACAGTCGCCACCCCCTGGTCTGTGCCACCCCTTTCCGGTTGCCCAGAAAGAGGTCTCCCTTCTCGCGAACTTACGGGAGCATTTTGCCGAGTTCCTTCAGCATAGTTCTCTCAAGCGCCTTGGTATGCTCTACCAGTCCACCTGTGTCGGTTTCGGGTACGGTTTATACGGTGGAGCTATTTCCTGGAACACCTTCGAAGCCTTCCCAATCCAATAAGGGAAGACAACACACGGCATCCGTCACTACCACCAAGCTGCAGAATATTAACTGCATTCCCATCGACTACGCCTTTCGGCCTCGCCTTAGGGGCCGGCTAACCCTGCGCCGATTAGCGTTGCGCAGGAACCCTTGGACTTTCGGCGAGCGGGTCTCTCACCCGCTTTATCGTTACTCATGTCAGCATTCGCACTTCTGATATCTCCAGGAGCCCTCGCGGGTCTCCCTTCGCAGACTTACAGAACGCTCCGCTACCGCGCACTTACGTGCACCCGCAGTTTCGGTGTATGGCTT
>NZ_JAEKJZ010000012.1 GCF_017309185.1 Roseibium aggregatum
GAACATGTTGCGTTGCGGTTTATGTTGCGGCTGGGGGCTGCTTCCCTGTTCTGGGGGATTAACCGAGAACCTGCGCAACATAATATCAGATGGCGGGGGATCGGGTGATGCCTTGCGATGCAGCGGACCTGTCGCGCCGGCTTGCCCGGGATGCGGAGGCGGTGTGCCGGCACTACCTGTCGAACGGTCGGCGCCAGGGCCGGTACTGGACCGTGGGTGATGCGCGCAACACGCCGGGTCGGTCGATGTATGTGCGGTTGAAGGGACCGGAGGCCGGTCCCGGAGCGGCCGGTCATTGGACCGATGCGGCGACTTCCGAGCACGGCGATCTGCTGGACGTGATCCGGGAGAGCTGCGGCCTCACGGCGTTCAGGGACGTGGCCGACGAGGCGCGACGGTTCCTGAGCCTGCCGCGCGAGGAACCCTGTGCGGCGCCGGATGTCGATCGTTCGCCCGTGCCGGTCGGATCGCCGGAGGCGGCCCGGCGTCTGTTCGCCATGGCGCAGCCGATCCGGAGCACCCCGGTCGAGACTTACCTAGCCGGTCGCGGCATCGGGACCGTCCACGACGCGGGGGCGCTGCGGTATCACCCGCGCTGCTACTATCGTCCGGATGATGGCGCGCCGGTTCAGAAACGCCCGGCGATGATCGCCATGATCACCGATCTCAAGGGCAGGATCACCGGCGCGCACCGCACATGGCTCGCGGCGGATGGGTCGGGCAAGGCGGCCGTCGCCACGCCGCGCCGGGCCATGGGCGATCTTCTGGGTCATGCCGTCCGCTTCGGCATCGCGCACGATGTGCTGGTCGCCGGCGAAGGCATCGAGACGGTGCTGTCCTTGCGCACGGCGCTGCCGGAGATGCCGATGGCTGCCGCATTGTCGGCAGCCCATCTGGCCGCGCTCGAACTGCCATCGACCCTGCTCCGGCTCTACATCGCCCGCGATGCCGACGCCGCGGGCGACCGAGCCGTCGCGACCCTGACCGAGCGCGCCGCCATGGCAGGCATCGAAGCGCTTGCCTTGTCGCCGCAGAACGCCGACTTCAACGACGACCTGCAGGCCAGAGGCATCGACGACCTGAAGGCACAACTCCGCCCGCAATTGGCGCCAGA
>NZ_JAEKJZ010000013.1 GCF_017309185.1 Roseibium aggregatum
AAGTCGGCGCCGTTGCCGGAATATCCCGAGTTCCCGTCGACGATGTCCTTCCGGGCGTAAACCGGTGCCGGCAGATCGCTGTCGCTGCCCGGATTGGCGACACCCGCAAACAGCGCCGCGACATCCGCATCCGACGTGTTGTCCCCGGCCGCGCCACCGCTCTCGTCGATGATGATCTGGTCGACCACCTCCGCTTCCGGAGCCGGCGTATCGTCCGTGATCGTTATCGTCAGCTTGCCGTCAAGCCCAACCGTGTCGCCATCGCCGTCGGTCGCTTCCAGGATCGCGCCGAAGTCGATCCCTTCCAGCGCACCGCCTGCGCCTTCCAGCGCCGTGTTCTCGCCCTCGCCGTCGACATGATCCAGCTGGCCGATCTGCTGGAACGTGAACTCGCCCGTGACCGGGTCCAGCGTGAAGGAGAAAATCGGATAGTCGCTGCCGGCATCGTAATCCGCGCCGCCAATGACATTCACATAGGCCAGCAGCGTGTTGTCGAAGATCTGGTAGGACAACCCGTCCCCGGCGGAAGACAGCCCAAGCGCGGTCATCACCGTCACCGCATCCCCGGTGAACGCGTAGCCACCCTCCGCAGCCGCTCCGTCCGCGCCGAACGAGACAATGCTCGACAAAGACCCCGTCACCGTCGCCGCGTAACCGAGATCCCCCGTCTCGCCAAACGCCTCACCGGCAACCGGCTGCGTCGCCGGACCGTCCGGCGACGTCCCGAGAGCATCAACGGACGCAATGTCGTCCTCGTCGGACGTCAGGGACAAGCCCTC
>NZ_JAEKJZ010000014.1 GCF_017309185.1 Roseibium aggregatum
TGAATAGCCCCTAGATTTGTAGACGCCTTCTTCCCTAATTTTGAGGCAAGGAGGCCATGATGGGCACGAGCAATTTCAGTGACGATTTCAAGCGGGACGCGGTGGCTCAAATCACCGAGCGTGGCTATCCGGTTGCGGAGGTTTCGAAGCGCTTGGGCGTGAGCACACATTCGCTCTATGCCTGGAAGAAGAAGTTCTCAAAACCGGCCGATGTGGGTGCAATTGATCAGGCTGCGGAGGTCCGGCGGCTGAAGCAGGAACTGGCTCGTGTCACCGAGGAGCGTGACATTCTAAAAAAGGCAACCGCGTACTTCGCCAAGGATGCAAAGTGAGGTACGCCTTCATCGCCGAGCATCGCTCTGTGTTTTCGGTACGGGCGATGTGCCGCTGCCTGCGCATCCATCCAAGCGGGTTTTATGCCTGGCTGAAGAACCCGCTGAGCAAAAGGGCCCGGGAAGACATCCGCCAGACCGAGGTGCTGAACACGGCCTGGAAGGAGAGCGGCAAGGTCTATGGATATCGCAAGCTTCATGATGATCTGCTTGATCAGGGAGAGACGTGCTGCCTGAACCGTGTCGCACGACTGGCCAGACTGGCCGGGATCAAGGCTCAGATCGGATACAGGCGGAGACCGGGCAACTATGGCGGAAGACCTGCCGTGGTCGTCGACAATAGCCTCAACCAGCAGTTCAATGTGGAGGTGCCCGACAGGGTCTGGGT
>NZ_JAEKJZ010000015.1 GCF_017309185.1 Roseibium aggregatum
GCGGCGCTGTTTGCGGGTGTCGCCAATCCGGGCAGCGACAGCGATCTGCCGGCACCGGTTTACGCCCGGAAGGACATCGTCGACGGGAACTCGGGATATTCCGGCAACGGCGCCGACTTTTACGCGCCGGAGGCGCAGAGCTTCACGCTTCAGATCGACGCGGACAATCCGGACAGCGGCCTTGTGACCAGCGAAGGGGAGGCGATCACCCTTTTCCTGGAAGACGGGCTGGTTGTCGGGCGGATCGACGATGCGGAGAGCGCGAACAACGGCGAGGCGGTGTTTGCGATCCACATGGCGAGCGCGTTCGACGTGGCTACGGGTGCGGACCTGAATGAACTGAGCATCGTCCAGTATCAGTCGGTCTACAACGCGGACAGCACGTCCAGCGACGACACGGTCGATCTTTCGGGCAAGGTCTATGCGGTCCTGACGATCACGGATGCGGACGGCGACGCGGTGTCGAGCGACCCGGTGGACATCGGCTCCTCGATCCTGTTTGCCGACGACGGGCCGACGGTCGCTGAGGAGGGCTTGTCCCTGACGTCCGACGAGGACGACATTGCGTCCGTTGATGCTCTCGGGACGTCGCCGGACGGTCCGGCGACGCAGCCGGTTGCCGGTGAGGCGTTTGGCGAGACGGGGGA